>NZ_JAPNKE010000002.1:8390000-11948136 GCF_026626665.1 Nannocystis pusilla | reverse complement strand
CCTCGAGCTCGTGATCGCTTCAGCTGTCCCTCGAGACAGCTGAAGTTCCGCTCTCCGAGCCGGCCGCGGCTGTCCTTCAGGACATCCGAGGCCGCGCTGCTCGCCCTTGCGCAGCCGGCGAGCCGGGCACACGCGCCCCGCCCGTGTGCCAGATCCGTCCCCTTCGGGCGAGCTTCGGGGCGGCGAACCTCGGCGTGTCGCCCTGCCTCAGCCGCCGAGCACGAGCGACCGGCTCTCGGCCGCGTCCGGTCACGTCGACCCGCGCGCAGCGGACCGGCGCCGCCACCCGGTCGCCCTCCCCCGCGAGGACGAGCGGCCACACACCGTGTACGTACCGGGCGCGACGTCCTTGTAGACGAGCGGCCGAGTAGCGTCCGCGCCGCCGTTCAGGGCCATCCGAAGCGGCGACGTCACGGGCACCGTCATGGGCGCCGTCAGGTCGTCCAGACTGGCGACGGCGACCTCGCCGGGGACAAGCCAGCCGAAGGCGTGATGGGTGCCGGCCGGCGCCTGAAGGTCGACGCGGAGCTGCCGCGACTCGGCGAGCCGCCAATCGGCCCACGCCCGGGCACCCGCCGCGACCCATTCGATCGCGACAGGGCTCGCCTTGGATTCGACCCGTTCGACCGGCACCCGGTGCAATACGTGTTCAATAGGACGAGCAGCGGGCTCGCGGGGATTCGCGGATTCTTGGCCGAAGCATGCCCCTGTTAGCAAGGCCGGGCAAAGAGCTGCAAGATCCGGGCGTGCGCGCCGGCGGAGCGACGACCTCGTCGTGACGCCCGGGCGAGCCGGCTTCCGCCGCGAGGCGCGCATGCCTCGCTCGGGCTCAGGGTTCTCTTCCTTTCACGAGGGAGAGCGCCCGAGGAGAGCGCCGCCGACGCTGCGTGCGTCGGCGGCGCTGCGTCTCAGCGCGAACGCCGGCGCCGCAGCGTCAGCAGCAGCGCTCAGCGCCGACGGCCGGCCCGCCAGGGCCGTCCTGGCGGCAGCCGCAGCCGCTCTCGTCGGCTGCGCTGCCGCCCGAGTCGCTGTCGGTGTCGCCGGCCGTCCCGCTCGAGTCGCTGGCCTCGGTGTCGCTGCTGTCGTCCGTATCCGAGCCGGGCTGCGTTCCGGTCTCGCCGGGCCCGTCGGTCGTCGGCACATGCCCGCTCGAGCCGTCGGAGTCGGTGTCGCCGCCGCTCGTGGTCGGCTCCCCGCCACCGATGCAGTTCGCCTCGCAGCCGTCGCCCGGCGTGTCGTTGCCGTCGTCGCAGTCCTCGCCGCCATCGACCACCCCGTCGCCGCAGCTCGCCGCCGTGCAGTCCGTGCGGCACGCGTCCGCCTCGGTATCGCTGTTGTTCGCCCGTCGTCGCACGCCTCGCCGGCGCTGACGATCCCGTCGCCGCAGATCGCCGCCGGCGTCGACCACCCCGACCACGCACAGCGCGTCGAGCGTCCAGCCGCCCATCTCGAGCCCGCCGTCGCTGCGCAGCTCGTACTTCAGCGTCACCGCGTCGTTCATCACCGACGCCGTCAGGTCGACGTCGTGGAGGCCACTCACGATCGGTGTGGTGCGTGGTCGCGTCGTTCATGTTCGGGCTGGCGAAGTTGTTCCACACCTCGTTGTCGTTGGCGTAGATCCGCGCGCGGTCGAAGAACCCGTCCTCGATGTTGAGCCAGCGGCGGTACTGCAGGCGCACCTGCGAATAGCCGGTCGTGTCGATCACCGGCGACTCGGCGAAGTTCGTCTTGTCCGACTGGTACGTGCCGTTGAAGTTGCCGCCGCCGAGGTCGTTGCCGAACACCCGCGAGCCGTCGAACGCCGCCTGCGGGTCGCCCGACGACGTCGGCGACAGCGGCTCCTGCCACATCCAGTCGTCGGCGCCCTCGCCCTGCATGCCCATCGACAGCCCGTGCGTCCAGCCGTCGGCGGCCGGGTCGGACTCGAAGTCGGTGCAATAGATCTCCTCGACCGCGCCGACGAAGAACTCGTAGAACGGGTCGGCCAGGTTCTCCGGGTACTGCAGCTCGGTCGCGTCCTCGAACGTGATCTTCACCTGGTACTGCACCACGCTGCCCGCCGGCTGCTGCGGGATCTGCCCCGTGATCTGGTCGGGTGCGACGTCCATCGCGATCACCCCGCCGACGTCCGGCTGCTCGCGCAGGCGCCAGGTCAGCGCGGCCGACTCGATCATCCCGCCGCTGCACCGCCCGCCGGCGCCGTCGACCGCGACCGACACCGTGTATTCGGCCAATTGCGGCAGGGCCACCCGGCGCCTCGACGTCGACGCCGAGCTTGAACAGCCCGTGCTTGGCGAACGCCGCGTTGATCAGGCACTGGTTGGGCGTGCCGTTGGCGAGGTCGCCGTCGTCGTCGTCGGCCGCGAGCGCCTCGAAGTACATGCTCGGGATGTCGACCGCGCGGCGGATCGCTTCGTAGTAGAGGTGATCGGCGTGGCCACCCCGCCCGGGCCCTGGTCTTCGACCAGCGCCTTGCGCAGGTCCCACAGCGCGCCGGCGATGATGAGGCCGGTGATGTGGGTGTCGCCGTCGATGTCGTCGGGCCACACCGCCTCGCTGCCGTTCGGGTCGATGTGGCGCAGCGGCCCGGGGTCGTTGAGGAAGAAGCCGATGCCCATCGCCGGGTCGTCGACGATCGTCGCCGCCAGGTAGTCGCTCACGCCCTCCGACAGCGCCGGGTCGAAGTTGCCGACGCCCTGGATGATCGCGTGGTCATGCACCCCGTGGCCGTACTCGTGGTAGACGATGTCGGCGACCCGGCCGGTGTTGTTGCACTGGTTGCTCTGGCGGAAGAAGTTGAGGTTGCCGTCGTAGTAGGCGTTGCAGCTGTCGTTGATGTTGACGATCGCGTCGAGCTGCTCGCCGAGCCAGCCGAGGTCGGGGTCGATCTGGCGCACGTACTCGATCACGACGTTCGAGTGGACGAAGGTGCTGATCTGGGCGTCGACCTGCTCGTCGTTCGGGGCGCCCCACACCGCCGTCTGGTTCGGCTGCAGGTTGAGGTTGCCGGTCGCCGGGTTGCCCGCGTCGTTGTCGACCGTCACCTGCGTGCCGCTGGCCCGCGTCGTCACGGTGGTCGCGTTGTTGCCGTTCCACGTCACGTCGCCGGCCTCGGTGCTGGTGACGTTCATCCCGCCCACCGTCAGCGCCGCGCGGTTGGCCGGCCAGTCCTGGCGCTCGCCGCCGGGCTCGCGCAGCGGCGCGTCGTAGGCGACCTTGCCGCTGGCGAACAGCAGCGTCTGCTTGCGCGCCACCGGCTCGCCGGTGGCCGCGTCGACGTAGACCCGCCAGCGCCCGCGCGGCGCCGTCGTCGACAGCTCGACCGGCACCACCGTCGCGTAGTCGACCTTGCCCGCGCGCACCAGCGGCAGCACCACCGCCTCGTGCGCGGCCTCGAAGGTGACTGTCCCCGGGGACAGGTCACGCTCCAGCCACGCGCTCGCGGCGGCCCGCGCCTCGGCGGCGCCGACCGAGCGGACCGCCGGCGCCGCCACGTGCGGCAGCGCCTCGAGCCGATCATGAACAGACGGTCGTTGCGGAAGCGGAAGCTGACCTGCCCGCCCTCGACCGCGACGCCGCGGACCCGCTGTTCGAACCCGAGAGTGCGCATCCCGCCGCTCTCGACATTCGCCACCAATGTGAAGTCCCCCGCCGCGGCGCCCGGCGCCAGCAATGCCACGTGACGGCTCAGGAACGCCCGCGCGATCCGCTCGGCCGCGACCGGCGAGGACGCGCTGCCGGGCGCCGCGATCCCCGCGCCCCAGATCCGCCTGACCACGTCGGTGTCGCGGTCCCAGACCGCCCACGTCTGCGGGCCCATCTCGGCGACCAGCCGCGACCACGCCCGCGCGTGCCGGGCCGGCACCCGATGCCACGCGAGGTCGCCGGCGACGCGTACCGGGGCGCCTTGCGCGACCTCCAGGACGGGCCGCCGCGCGTGCTCGGCGGGGGTCTGAACCGCGCTCGCGGTCGGGCTGACGGCCAAGATCGTGGCCGCGGTGAGGGTGGCAATCCCGTGGGCGAGTCTCATCGGTCCTCCGCGGGTGCGCCAGAGCGCACCACGTTGCCACCCTACCAAAACGCAAGGGCCTGGAGGTATGTTTGTGTCTAGCGCGTGCTCACGGGAAGAACCTTGTCGCCGCTTGACCCCGCGACCCGCCCTCAGCCCTCGAAGGCCGCAGCGAATGGCTGCAGTCGGCCCCTCCGCAGGTGAAGGCAATGCGGCAGCGCGTCCGCCTCGACCGCGCCGCGACCGCAACGATATGACCTCAGAAACATGTCTATCCAGACATGTCTTTGACGCTGGGCGATGCCCGACCGTGGGCCCGTTCGCCTTCAATGTCCTTTCAGACATACGCTGATTCGCCGCGGCGAACGTGCGCCCCCGCCGATTCACCCTTCGAGCACCGGCAGCACGATCGCCGACGGCGGGCCGGGTCGTGGTGGATCTGCTGCTCGCGACCACCATCCGCGTCCCGCTGGCCAGCGGCTCGCCGGTGCCGAGGTTGCGCACGAAGCGAGGGTGCGCGCCGCTGGCGACCTGGACGCGCAGCCGGTGCCCGCGCGGGAAGCGATACGCCGTCGGCCACAGCTCGACCGGCACGCGCAGCACCCCGTCCGCGTCCTTCTCCACGCGGCCGGGCGTCAATCGCAGCAGCCCGTCGCACACGTTGAGCGACCGCCCCGAGGGCTGGACGTCGCACAGGCGCACGAACACGTCGGTCCATTGCGTGCTCGACGAGAAGAACACCTCCGCGCGCACCGGCCCGACGACCTCGAGGTCGCGCTCCAGCGGCGCGCTGGTGTACGTGCACACGTCCGCGCGGGCCTCGAGCGCCCGGTTGTCGTGCGCGCCCGCCTCGCGGCCGAGCAGCACGCCGCCGACGCTCGGGGTCGGATCGGCGGGGTCATAGGAGAAGCGATCGGGCTGCGAGACCGGCGGCGTCGCCTCGGCCAGCGCGCCCCCGGGCTGCAGGTGAAACCGCCGCTCGCGCGCCCGGAGGGCGGCCAGGCCGCAGATTCACGCTCCACCCCGGGCGTGCCGTGGGTCATCACGCACACCCGCACCGCGGCCGCGCGGGCCGCCCGCGCTCGCCGAGCAGGTGCTCGCGCAGCCAGCCGATGCCCTCGCGCAGGCCGGCCGCCATCAGCCCCACGTCCGCGTGCGCGAACGGGCCGACGTAGAGCTGCGGCGACCGCCCGGCTGCGACCAGCGCGGCGTGGTCCTGCAAGGTCCACGGGAGAAAGATGTCGTACCAGCCGGTCACGATCTGCACCGGCGCGGCGACGTGGGCCACGTCGTCGCTGAAGTCGCGGGCCCTGGTCCAGTACGGATCGCCCTGTTTGTCGTGAACGAGCCAGGCCTGCCAGAAGTCGACGCGCCCGCCGGTCAATGCGTGGTCGAGGCGCGTCAGCGGGAGCTGCTGAAAGACCGCGCGGCGGCGGCGACCGCCCAGAGCTGCATCGCGAGCACGCCGCGCCGCGCGATCAGGGCCGACATCAGCTGCGTCCACGACAGCGTCGCGTCGAGCGAATAGCCCTCGCCGGCGTAGGTCTGATCGCGGAACTGCGACGCGGTCGCCTGCAGGCACAGCGCCTTCAGCGTCGGCCCGGCCTCGCGCGCGAGGGCCCACTGCGTGAAGCCGTAGTAGCTCGCGCCGAAGGTCCCGAGCCGGCCGTCGAACCACGGCTGCTGCTCGATCCACCGCACGGTGTCGACCCCGTCGGCGCCCTCCTGCCCGAACGGGTCGAGCGCGCCGCCCGAGCCGCCGGTGCCGCGCACCGCCTGCACGACCACCCGGAACCCGCGCTGCGCCAGCGGCGTCGCGGCCGACAGCTTCGGCGAACCCGCGCCGGCCGTAGGGCGTGCGCACCAGCACCGTCGGCAGCGTGTCCGTGGCGATCGCCGGCCCGTGCGGCGTGTGGATGTCCGCGCGCAGCACCACGCCGTCGCGCATCGGCACGGCCACGCCGCGCTCGATCTGGACCTCGCGGGTGAGCGGCGGCGGCAGCTTGGCGAGACGATCGATCAGGCGCGACGCGAGCGACATGGGACCTCCGGGGCTCGTGAGAGTGCGGGAGGAGCGTACCCCGTCGCGATGCCGCGCAGGTCGCACCTTCCCGACCCCGACGCATGACGGCAGTCGGCCCGTGCCGCCTCACGGCGCGAACGACCACAGATGATGCTTGGTCCAGTCGCTATCATTGCCGTTCAGCAGCATCAGATCGCCGCACTTGCCGCGCGCCGGCGTCAACCTGCGACTGCCGGTGGCGAGGTGGGGGAGCGTCAAGGGCGTGTCCTCGAGGATCGCGCCGTCGAATCCCAGCCGCACCAGCGACGCCGTCAGCGGATCGGCGGACTCCCCCGGGAGTACGGCGTCGGCCCACGCCCGATCGGCAGCGACAACCCGTCGGGGTCGACCAGCGCGCCGCTGAAGGCCGGCGAGCCCGAGGCGTCCTCGATCGCCACCTGCGTCTGCCAGCGCGCCTCGCCGTCCGCGAGCTCGATCGCGTGGGCCGTGACCTCGGCCGGCTCGAAGTGCTGCACGATCGCCACGGCCTGCTCGCCGGGCGTGATCACCAGCTGGATGAGCTGGTTGGAGCGCACCGGCGGGTCGAGCAGGTCCGCGGTCCACAGCACGCTGCCGTCGTCGCCGAGCCGCCACACCTTGAACTCGTCCTGCTCGCCCGCTTCACCGTGCCCCGCCAGGATCTCGCCGTTCGGGCCGACCGCGACATCCAGGCCATGGATAGGATAAACGCTCGGCGGGTTGATTTCCCACTCGAGCGCGCCGGTGGCCAGGTCGACCCGCGCCACCCACAGCGCGAACGGCTCCTCCTCCTCGATCCCACGGCCGATGATCACCATGCTGTCCCCGAGGAGCTCGAAATCGTTCGGCCAGGCCAGGTGACCCAGATCGGCGTCGACCACGGTCGCGGGCGACCCGTCGGCGGGGACCCGCGTGATTCGCATGACGTGCTGCCCGTCCTGGATGTCGAAACCGAGCAGCACCAGCGGATCATCGGCCGCGCGGCGCATTCCGACGGGGAGATAGCCGGGGTGGTCGTCGGGGCCGAACGACCACCCCGTCGGCTCGCCGTGCCAATCCACCCACATCACCCCGCCGTTGATGCCCTCGGGGCTGCCGGAACGGCCGCCGCCGATCGCGATCCGGCCGTCGTTGAGCATGGCGAACGAGCTCGACAGGAAGTGGACCGCGAGGTCGATGCTGATAGGCAGGGACCACATCGGCTCGAGGTGCGGGAGATTCTCGGGGCACTGGAGCTCGCCGGAGGCTCCTCGCTGTCGGCCGCCGTGGTCGACACGACCGTGGGATCACTGGCGGACGAGTCGGCGCCCCCCGAGGTGGTGGTCGAGGTGCTCTCGGTGCCGGCGGCGCCGCTCGAATCGCCCTCGGTGAACACGCCGAGGTCGCCCTGGACGTTCAAACAACCGGTGATAGCGAGCACGCTGGCGACGAGGCCGAGGCGCGGGAGGATGGTCGCGGTTTGGATGCTGGTCATACGCACGGTGATTTCCGTCGCCGTCGCCGGTCCGTGAGCCTCGCCCCCCGACCTCATCGGACCCGGATCCGACCCTCGCCCACCGCCCCTCCGCTCGGGGCGCGCCGAGCGCTCCCTGGGGTCGTCGCGCCGACCTGTCCCGAAGGACACCTTATTTCACCGCCCGCGCCTGCCGCTCACCGCCGCACCGGCTCGAGCTCGAGCCGCGCGATCGACAGCTGCATCCACGCGTCGAACGCGTGCGCCTCGATCGTGAACTGATAATCGCGCCAGCGCCACCGCTGCGCCCCGGCCTCGGTGCCGACGTTCGTCTCGAAGCGCTCCGGCTCGGCCCGGAGCGGCTGGTATTCGACCGCGACCAGCAGCGGCGGCGACTCGCCCGCGTCGATGTGCTTGGTCGAGTGGCCGAGGAACCGCATTCGCGTCGAGCCGAGCTCGACCTCGCCGCCTCGCTCGACCCGCACCGCCAGCGGCTCGCCGGCGCGGACCCGATCGCTGACCTGCTCGGCCGTCACCACGAGCCGCGGCGCCCGCGTCGGATCTTCGACCGCGACGACCTCGACGCGATAGCGCTCGAACCACGCCTCGCGCAGCGAATCATAACCTTCGGAGAGCAGGCTGATCTCGCGGCGCACCGGCGCTCCCATGCCCTCGAACACCAGCGCCAGGGTGACCCCGCTGCCGGCCGGATAGCTGCCGTCGGGGCTCGCCTCGATCGACTCGACGGTCACATTTTAAATGCACCGTGATGCCGCCGCCGAGCGGCAGCCGCTCGTTCGCCGCGAGCGTCGTGCGAATCGCCGGAGCGGCAGGAGCGGGCGCGGGTACGGAGGGCGGCGGCATCGTCGGCGCGGGCGCAGGAGCGGCGCACGCGGCGAGCAGGCAGATCGCGAGGCCGCGGCGCGCCGCCGCATTGTCGCCGATCGCCATCCTCACTGCGCCCCTCACTCGACGATCACTTTCGCGCTCCAGCCGCGGCCGAACGTCTCCGGGTGGTACATCTCCTCGGCCTTCGGCGGCGGCACCACGAACACGCCCGGCGTCGTCGCCAGCGCCACGTACGTGTACGTGTGGACGCCCTCCCACAACAATGACGTGAACGCCTCGGCTCGCTCGTCGCGCAGGTTCTGGTGCTCGAACCACGGGCGGTTCCACCACCACCACGGCGACTGCTTGGCCATCGCCTGCGGGTCCTCGGGCAGCGAGCCGGTCGTCATCAGCGCCGGGTTCTGCGGCTCGAGCCCGGCCGGCAGCGGGTCGACCAGGGCCACGTGATAGCGGCGCGTCGGCGCCACCATCGTCAGGCGCACGCGCACGCGCCCCGCCCTTGATCCGCCACGTCCCGTCGGCGTCGCGCGACACGTCCCTGGGGTCGTCGATCGCCTCGTACGCGCGGTCGACCACGAAGCCGTGGTCGGTCGGCGGCATGCGCATGTCGCTCGGCGCGTAGCGCATGCCGATCCGGTAGTACAGCCGGCCCTTGCCCTCTTTCTGCAGGATCAGGTCGCCCGCGCCGACCTCGAAGACGTCGGCCATCGGGATGTCGATGCGCTTGCGGTCGGTCTGGCGGCCGACGAACTTCTGCTCGCCGGCGTAGCGCGGCCCGAGCCACGCGCGGGCCACGAAGTCGGGCGTGGTCTTCTCGTACGTGTTGAAGTAGCGGTCGAGCGCCACCAGCACGAACGCGTTCTCCTGCGTGCTGCTCCACCGCCCGGCCTTGCGGTGCGCCATCAGGCCCTCGACCAGCTTGGGGATGAGGTCGCTCTTCGGCTGGTCGGCGATCAGCGCCTCGAGCATCAGCGCGTCGACCCGGCGGTCCGAGTGCAGCAGCACGTGCCCGCCGTCGCTGTACGAGGTGACGAAGTGGGCCGCGGCCGCGGTCTCCTCGGCGCGGTTGCGGACGACGCGGCGGATCGCCTCGAGCTCGGCGGTCGAGGCCGCGTCGCCCTGCAGGGCCGAGTACAGCCACGCGACCGCCTCGAGCCCCATCTTCTCGACCCCGCCGGCCTCCTTGATCAGCGCCCGCGCCTCGGCCGGGTCGCCGCGGCCAAGCTGGCGCAGGGTGTAGAGCGCGTAGGCCCGCAGCACCTGCTTCTCGATCGGCCCGTACGACTCGGGGATCCGGTAGCGGATCGACTGCAGATAATTGACTGCCTTTTGGGTCATGTCCTCGGGGACATTGAAGCCCTTGGCCTCGGCGCGGGCCAGCGCGTGGGCCACGTGGATCGACAGGTACGGGTACGAGCGCTCGCCCCAGCGCCAGAAGCCCCAGCCGCCGTCGTAGTTCTGCAGCTTGGCGAGGCGCAGCAGGTCCTGGCGCACGCTCGCCTCGAGCTCCTTGGGCGGCGGCAGGCCCTCGGCGGCGAACGCGGTCAGCACGTCGCGCAGCGACGCGATCGCCATCACCCGCGACGACACCTGCTCGGCGCAGTCGAACAGGTAGCGGACCAGGTACAGCAGCGCGTCCGTCAGGCCGGCCACCGCGGTCGAGGTCGTCGTCACCTCGAGGCCGCCGAACTCGCGCCACACGCCCGCCGGCGCCTTGACCGGCTGGGCCACCGCGCCGCTGTCGAGGGTGCCGTAGGTCGCGAACGCCTCGGTGGTCGCCGGCGTCCACACCGGCAGCGACAGCTCGGCGGCGTCGGAGTGCTTGCCGCTGGCGACCGCGAACTGGAATCGCGCCGTGCCGGCCATCTCGGTGGTGGTCGGGAACCGCACCTCGACCCGGTCGCCGGCCGGCACCTGTACCTGCGACCTGTCCCTTCGAGCAGCTTCGCATTGCCGGCGCGGACCGCCACCTCGACCGTCAGCGCCTTCTTGCCCTGGTTCTGCACCACCACCGGCAGCTCGACCTTGTCGCCGAAGTTGAGGAAGCGCGGCGGCGACGGCCGGACCATCAGCGGCCGGCTCGCGGTCACCGTCGCCTCGCCGCTGCCGAACGCGCCAGCCCCGCCGGCCGCCACCGCCATCACCCGGTAACGGGTCAGGTTGTCGGGCAGCTTGAGCCTTACCTGCGCCTTGCCCTTGCTGTCCGTCGGGACAGCCGCGGCGAACAGCGCCAGCGCGCTGAAGTCGGTCCGCAGCGCGATCGCCGTGTCCTCCTGCGCGCCGCTGTCGTCGTCGCCGTCGCTGGGCTTGGCCTCGGCCTTCTTGTCGCTCTCCCGCGCCTCCTCGATCGGCGCCGGCGCCATCGGCGGCTCCGGCGCGGCCATCCCGGCGCTCGCCTTGCTCTTCCGCTTCGGCGCCGACTCCTCGGCGCGGTCGTAGCCGCCGTCGTCCTTCGAGCCGCCGCCGCTCGGCCCGTTGCCCTGCAGCGCGGCGAGGTCGGGCCGCGCCAGCAAGAGCAGCTCGCGCAGGTGATGCTCGCGCACCCCGCCGTCGCGGTCGACGTAAAATGTCGCCACCGGGTCGGGCCACTTGTAGCCCGTCAACGACAGCACCGCCTCGTCGACCACCGCCAGCGCCACCTCGCCGCCGGCGACCGGCTTGCCCTCGGCGTCCTTCAGCTCGACGTCGACCACGGTCTCCGCGCCCGGCGGGAGCTCCTCGTCGCGCGGCTTGGCCGTCAGCTGCAGGGTGCGCTTGCGCGGCGGGATCCGCAGGTTGACCGCCCCCGCGGCGTAAGCTGGCCGCGGGGCCAGGTTCGGATCGGCCGTCCCGTCGTCGCGGGTCCGCGGGGCCGCACCGACCAGGTCGACGTGCACGTGCAGGTTCGGCACGTGACCCTCCTCGATCGGCACCCGCAGCTTGGCGGCGCCGTCCTCGACCTTGAACCGCTCGCTGCGCAAAAGGCCCGAGCGGCGGATCGTCATCACCCCCTCGGCGCGCGGCCACGGCGACACCACCAGCAATTCGGCGACGTCGCCGGCCCCGTACTCCTTCTTGTCGGTCAGCAGCCCGACCTTCTCCTGCTCGATCGAGCGGCTCGGCGGGGTGTCGCCGCCCGCGACCCACACGTCCGTGCGCGTCACGCTGCTGCGCCCGCGGGCGTCGGCCACCGTCGCCTCGAGGCGCAGGGTGCCGCCGCGGCGCGCCACGAATTCGCAGTGCGACGCGCTCTGCTCGAGCTGACCGGGCAGGTCTGGGTGTCGACGACCTTCTCCTTCCACTGCCCGCGCTCCTGCACCCATTCGAATTGCTGGGCCAGCACCGTCGCCGCGCGGCCCTCGACCAGCTTGCCGTCGAGGTCGGCGACCACCGCGTCGACGCTGAACTTGTCGCCCTTGTTGTAGAACGGCCGCGGCGTCTTGAGGCCGACGTAGAGGTCGGCCGGGTGGACCACCAGACGCGCCCGGCCGGTCCACTTCTGCCGGTTCACGTCCTGCGCCGAGCCCTCGGCCGTGACCGTGTACGCGCGCCGGCCGGCTCCACACGAAGTCGGCGCGGATCCGGTGCTCGCCGGCCGCGTCGGTCTGGCCCTTGAACGTCACCTCGCGCCCCTGCGGCTGCGCCTCGCGGCGCCACCAGTACCAGCTCCGGTGAAGCCGAAGCTGTACTCGTCGAGCCCCGGCGGCGTGAACGTGGCCGGCTCGCTGCGCACCCGCCAGTCGACGTCCGCGCCCGCGAGCCCGCCGCCCGAGAAGTATGGCGCGCAGCGTCAGCTCGGCGCTGGTGCCGACCAGGTGCGGCCCCGGCGAGGCCTCGACCTTCACCTCGTACTCCGGCCGGCGGAACTCCTCGATCTTGAGCGTATGATAGTAGTTGCGCCCGCCCGCGTCGATCCGCAGCTGCGCCGACCCGGTGTTGACGTTGCCCGGCAGCGCCAGAGTCAGCTCGAACCCGCCGGCCGCGCTCACCGGCACCTCGCCCTTCAGGAGCTCGCTGCCGCGCGGGTCGTACAATTGATACGAGGCGGTCTTGACGTTCGCCGGGCCGATGTCGCCGCGCTCGCCCCCGCCGACGCTGCGGATCCACCCCTTCACCTTGGCCGTCTCGCCCGGCTTGTAGAGGCCGCGGTCCTCGGCCACGTAGAAGCGCAGGTCGTCGCCCGGCGAATACGCGCTCCAGCCGGACGAGTCGGGCGAATAGTAGTACATGTTCTCGGGCACGAACGCGACGTCCCCGCCCTTGCGGGCGACGAGCATCTGCCCGCGATCGGCCAGCGGCAGCGTCACCAGGCCGTCGCTCCCGCTGCGGCCGGCGCCCCCGCCCGGCGCGATCTTCACGTCGAGCCCGGCGAGCGGCGCCCCGTCGGCGAGGTTCGTCGCCCACGCCAGCATCTCGCCGTGATCGACGAACGCGGTCAGGCCGATGCGAGTGACCTGCGCCCACGCCATCACGTACTGCCGCTGCCAGCAGTCCCGCGGCTGCCGCGGCGGCTCGACGAACGCGATCACGTTGCCGAGGCCGCCCTTGAGCGCGGGCGACAGATCGATCGCGGACTCCACCAGAGCGTCGGGCCGGTCGTCGACCTTGATCGTCTGGGTCGACACCAGCCGCCCCGGCGGCGCCGGGATCGGCCGGCCGTCGCGGCAGTCCATGTCGCGGCGATAGTCGAGGTAGCGCCCGTAGTCCTCCGGCGTGACCGCGTACAGCCGCACCTTCAGCTTCGGCCGGTTGATCGAGAACACCGACAGCTTCGGCCCGCCGCCCGGATCGACCACCAGGAAGTCGCGGTTGGGGCCCTGCAGCTGCGGCTCGGCGCGCGTGGTCGTGAATTGCGACCCGCCCGCTTCTCGGACGCCTGGCCGAACACGTCGCGCAGGCCGGCGTCGACGGTGACCGAATACATCGTGCGGCCCGCGGTCGCGCCGGTGACCGTGATCGTGTTGCCGCTGGCGCTGATGTTTATGCCCGGGATCGACGGCTCGACGTGGACCGTCCTGGGGTCGAAGCGCTCGAGGTCGATCGGGTTGGTGAACACGACCTGCAACGGCGTGAGCGGCCGGCACTCGCCGCCCCACCCGCACTGGGCGCCGATGTGCTCCATCGGCCCGAACGTGGCGAACTGATACACCTGGCTGTTCTGCGACCGGCGCGGCCCCTCGGCCGAGGGCGTGCCCGGGCCGACGGTCACCTTGACGCCGGTCCCGCGCGGCAGCGGCTCGACGGTGCGGAACGCGACGAAGCGCCCCGGCTCGCTCGCGGCGACCTGCTGCCGCGCGCCCTCGTCGGCCTCGATCTCCGCCGCGGTCGCCAGCCGGATCGCCCGCTTGTCGCCGACTTCGACCGAGATGGTCTCGAGGACCGCCTTCGGATCGATCTTCTGATCGAACTGCACCACCATCACCGGCTGGAGCTCGTGCGGACCGCCCTGCGGCCACATGGACAGCACCGTCGGCGGCGGGGTCGAGAACTTCCATCCTTGGCCTGCGCCAGCGCCCCGCCGACGCTCGACCGGGTCTGCGCCGCCACCCGCACCCGGTATTCGGTCGCCATCGGGAACCGCCCCGCCGGCTCGAACATCACCGTCTTGGCCCCGACCCACCGCCATTCGCCGGGCGGCTGCGGCGACAGCTCGACCGGCACCTTCAGCTTGGCCAGCTCGGCGTGGCTCGTCACCGCCACCATCGGCTGCGAGAACGACACCGACAGGTGCGGCGCCAGCTCGACCTCGCCCTCGGGCATCGCCCGCGTCACCGCCAGCGGGCCCGCCTCGGCCCGCTCCGGCGCCGGCGCCTCGCCCGGCGGCGGGAACGCCTGCGTCACCGTCTTGCCCGGCCGCGGCGCCGGCAGGCTCTGCTCGCGCAGCGAAGGTCTTCCTGTCACCTGTCTCTTGGGTCAGCGCGGGCAGCCGCGCCGGCAGCTTGGCCGCGCGCGCCTCGGGCAGCGGCTCGGCCTTGACCGGCGCCTGCCCGACCCCGCCGATCGGCCGCTGCGCCTCGCTCGCGCGCAGCCGGATCTCCAGGCCGTCGGGCGCGTCCTGCGGGGCGCTGCGCAGATCGATGTCCTGCGTCGCCGACGCCGCCGCCACCGGCTCGCCGCTCACCGGCACCACCACCGCCGAGCCCTTCGTCGCCGGGCAGCTCGTCAGCAGCGCGAGCGAGAGGTTGGAGACGCAGACGATTCGGAGCGGACGGCCGAGGCGCACCGCGGGTTGTATGCGCACGCAGGCGGCCCCGATACGCCCCCCGTCGGGCGATTTCGGGCGAGGCGGTCGCGGCTGTTCTCGCGCCTCGTCGCGCCCGGTGATTGCGGCGACTCTCGCCCGTCAATCGTCGCCGAGGCGAGCGTCGGCGCCGACGGGACCAGCCGGCGCGCGAGCAGCTGCAGCCGCGAGCGCGCCAATCCCATGCTGCTGCTGGCGCGATCGAGCTCGACGAACAGGTAGCAGCCGGTCCGCGGCGTCCGCTGCAGCAGGTGCAGGCGGGGCCTGCGGGTCACCAGGATGTCGTCGACGCAATCGTCGACCTCCTCGCTGTGGACCAGCCGCGTCAGCGCGTGCACCAACCCGTCGTCGAGGGGGTGCCCGCGGCGGGCCAGGAAGTGCCCGCGTTCGCTGTCGAGCAGGGCGGCCGCCTGGGCTCCGTCGAGCGCCATCGCCTCGTCGAGGCAGCTCCGCATCAGCGCGTCGATCTCGAGCGCAGGCGCCTTCGACCGCGTCGGCGCCGGCGGGATCGTCCCCCCGCCGGCGTCGGCAGCAGCTCCGCCAGCGCGAACGTCATGCCGCTGCTGTAGCGCCGCTGCTGCGGCACGAACATCACCACGTCGTGGCGGCGGGCGAACAGCCGCTCCAGCTGGCCGCCAGCCATCGCCGCAGCCGCGCCTCGAGCTCGGGCTCCGTGACGATCTCCCACTCGATCAGCACGTCGGCGAAGTGGCGCCGGCGGTGAAGCACTCCTCGAGCACCGCGTTGACGTCGTCGGCGCGCACGTCGGGCAGGTCGCGCAGGAGGTCGTGCAGCGAGCCTGTCTCGGAGGACAGGTGGACCCACGCGACCCGGCCCGCGTGGAAGAACACCCGCCCGACCTCGCCGCCGCTGCGCAGCAGGTCGCCGCCCGGGCTGGCGTGGGCCTCGGCGAGCGCCGGGAGCCCGGGCGTCGCGCTCGCCAGCGCCAGCGCGCGCTCGGCCGCCTGCACGCGCGCCAGCACCTCGACGCTCGACAGCGGCTTGACGAGGAAGTCGTCGGCCCCGGCCGCGAATCCGTCGAGCATGTCGGCGTGGCGGTTCCTCGCGGTCACCAGCATGACGTGCGCCGGCCCCGCGCCGGCGCGTCACGCAGGCGGCGGCACACCTCGAGGCCGGTCATTCGCGGCATCATCCAATCGAGCAGGACGATCTGCGGCGGCGCCGCGTCGTTGAGCAGCTTCCACGCCGCCGCGCCGTCCTCCGCCTCGCTCACCGCGTAGCCGCGGTCTCGCAGCGGCCCCACGAGCAGCGCCCGCGCGAAGGGTCGTCGTCGGCGACGAGGACACGGGCCATACGAGCGGGCGACGATTCGGAGAGGTTCATGACCGGCAGCTCGCACCGACGATCCTCTGTCCCCACGTGCTTGTCCATCCCTGATTTCGACGACGTCGGCCGCCGAACAATCACGGCTCTGCGGGCCCGCCAAACGGCCCATGTCCTATGTCCTGTCGTCCGCGTACAGCTGTCCGATAACATTCGTGAAGGTATGCTCAGGTATGCACATAGTCGATTTTCGCTTGCGCCCGGCCGGCGCGTGCGAGGCTCGCGGGCAGGTGAATGGCTGGCGATTCGGGCGCACGTACTCGTGATCGGCGACGTGGCGGGCATATCGGGGCTCCCCGCATCGGCGCTCGACGAGGCCTGCGCCGGCACACGGGTGTCGCGGCCGGTCCTGCGCTCCGAGGTGCTGCGAATCATCCGCGACGAGCGCGTCGACGTCATGATCACGACCGGGGGCGCCACCTTCCTCGCCGGCGACGAGTTCCTGGCGGCGTTCGCCGCGCGCGAGGCCCCGATCGCCCTGCTGATGGCCACGCGGCGGCCCGACACGGCGATCTTGGCCCGCCTGCGCGGCGCCGGGGTCCACGTCGAGCGCATCGGCTTCCCCATCGACCCGGCCGATCTGCGCGAGCGCGTCCAGGAGGCATTGCGCGCCGCGCAGCCCCCGCCTATCGAATCGACATTTACGACTGAGGATTTCCCCGAAGAGGAGAGCATGCCCAACATCAGCAAGACACTCGAAGAATCGATGAAGATCGACGGCGCGATCGCGGCGGCCCTGGCCGACTGGGACTCGGGCCTGTGCCTCGGCACGCCGGCGGCGGCCCCCGCCTGAACATCGAGATCGCCGCCGCGGCAACTGTCAGGTCGTCAAGGCCAAGATGGCGACGATGACCG
The DNA here is from genome assembly GCF_026626665.1 of Nannocystis pusilla. Taxonomy (GTDB): domain Bacteria; phylum Myxococcota_A; class Polyangia; order Nannocystales; family Nannocystaceae; genus Nannocystis; species Nannocystis pusilla. The sequence goes on along the minus strand of NZ_JAPNKE010000002.1, from coordinate 11,931,365 downwards.
AGCTCGGCATCAAGGGCGCGATTCAGGACATCCTCATCACCCTCGACGACCAGATCCACCTGATCCGCCCGCTCCGCCGCGGGGAGAACCTCTTCCTCTACCTGGCGATCGACAAGGTCAAGGGCAACCTCGGGCTCGCGCGGCATCGCCTGCAGAAGCTGGAGTCCGAGCTCGTGGTGTGACCGCGGTCGCCGGCGTCTTTCGCCGGCGACAGCCGCGAAATCACGCGTGTACCGCCGAGGCCGCAGCGGCCCGACGGCCGACGTCCGCGTAATCCTTCAGCACGAAGGCGTCGTGCATTTGCACCGAGCTGCGGCTGAGCCGGGCCAGCGCCCGCAGCCCGACGTCGGCACGCGGTCGAACAGCCTCGCCGATTGCGCGAACAGCCACAGGCCCAGCGGGCTGCCCGGGATCAGCCGCTTCGCCACGGTCAGCGCGAGGCTGCGGCTGTTCATCACGTACGCGCGCAGCGTCTCCTCGCATCGTGGAAGCCCTTTTCGTGGTCGCCCCCGGCCGCCGCCAGCTCGCCGGCCAGCACGTAGGCGCCGACGATCGCCAGGCTCGTGCTGCCGCCCACGGCCGCCCCCGGCGAATAGCCGGCGTCCCCGGCCAAGGTCACCCGCCCGCGCGTCCACGTGTCCATCCGCAATTGCGTGATCGTGTCGAAGTAGAACACCTGCGCCCGCCGGGCCTCGGCCAGCAGCCGCGGCGCCTCCCAGCCCAGGCCGGCGAACGCTTCCTCCAGCAGTTGCTTCTGCCGCGCGACGTCACGGTGATGGTATTCGAGCTCGCGCGCGCTGCGGAACAGGAACAGCGCGCGGGCGTCGTCCATGTGGCGCGCTGTAGACCCCGGCCATTCGGTCGACCCCGCTGACGAGGATCGTGCGGTCGCTGAGACCGAGGTATTGGGAATCGACGCCACCGCGAGGTAGGCGCCGATCGGGCGCGAGATTGCCGCTCGTCGCCGAACACCAGCCGGCGCACATTCGAATGCAGGCCGTCGGCGCCGACCACCAGGTCGAAGCGCCGCGGCGCGCCGCGCTCGAACGTCACGTCGACGCCCGCCTCGTCCTGGCGCAGCGACGCGATCGAATCGCCGTAGACGTACTCCACCTCGCCGCGGCTGGCGCCGATGAGGACCTCCGCTAGCTCGTCGCGCATGATCTCGCAATGGCGGCGCGACAGCACTTGCATCACCCGCTTGACGTCGAGCTCGACCGGCCGCCTCGCCCCGTCGCGCAGGAGCGTCAGGTGCTCCGTCCCCGTCTCGCGGGCCTGGATCTGCGCCAGCACCCCATCTTCTCGACGATGTCCATCGCCGGGCGGAACAGGTCGACCGCGTGGCCGCCGGTCTTGCGGGGCCCCGGCGCCCGCTCCACCACCGTCGGTTCGAACCCGTGACGTTTGAGCCAATACGCCAACACGGCCCGGCGACGCTCGCGCCGCTGATCAGGATCTTCTGCATCAACGCCTCCTTGCCTACCGATAGGTAAGCACGCGGTCCGGGATTTCAAGGCGACGGCGGCGTCTCCGGCGATATCCTCGTCCGGTGACGCGAGCCGGCCCACCGACACGAAGGCGCGGATCCACGCGGTCGCCCGCGAGCTGTTCATGCAGCAGGGCGTGCAGCAGACCAGCCTGCGCCAGATCGCCGACCGGCTCGGCATCACCAAGCCCGCGCTCTACTACCACTTCGACTACGCGAGGCGCTGGTCGCCAGCATGTTCGCGCCGCTCATCGCCGACATGGAGGCCCACCCCGAGGCGCTCGAGGCGGCCCCGCCGGCCGACCCGCGGGTCCTGCTCGGCGCCCACTTCGACCTGCTGACGCGCCACCGCGACCTCATCGTCGCGATGGTGCGCGACCTCAGCATCCTCGCCGAACTCGACCTCGCCACGCGCATGTTCGGCTGGCGCCACGCCTGACGACCCTGCTCATCGGCCCCGCGCCGCCGCTCGAGGCCCGCGTGCGCGCCGTGGTCGCCATCGGCGGGATGGCCGACACCGCCGTCGAGTTCCCCGACGTGCCGATGGAGCGCGTCGCCGACCGCCGTCGAGGCCGCCTGCGCCGCGCTCGGCCTGCCCCCGGCCCGCCCGGCCGCCGTCGCCAAGGCCAAGGCGGCGAAGAGCCGCCCGCGCCGGGCGACCTGAGGCTCCCGGCGCTGCGAGTCCGCCTGTCTCTCGGGTCATGCGCGAACGCACATGTCCGGGCGGACAGTCTTGGGTATGCCACGACATGCCCCTTCGGACATGCCCTTGAAGACACCTCTGTCCCGTCGCTGCTTTACAGCAGATCGCCCTCGGGCAGCTCGACGCCCTCCTCGCGGCTGCCCTCGTCCATGCGGCGGGCGCCCTCCATCAGCACCGCGGTGGTCGAGGTGCCGATCTGGTCGCGCATCTCGACCGGCAGCGCGCGGAACTCGAATTGGCCGGCGGACCAGCGCAGCGCGTGGTAGACGGCGTCGACGTGCAGCGCTCAGGCCCACGTCCATGACGGCGTCGACGATCCGGCCCTGCGAGAGGAACAGGCGGCAGCGCTCGTCGGGCTCGCGGCGGTGCAACACCAGGAGGCCGGTCTTGCGCTCCATCTCGAGCAGGACCAGCAGCGAGGCGACGCCGATGTCCTCGAGGTTGCCGTTGAAGCCGCGCGCGCTCGCGGGCCGACGTCGCGGATCTGGTCGCGCGTCTCGGCGTGCAGGTGCTGGCGGCGCAGCACGCTGGCGACGCGGGCGGCCAGCTCCTCGGGGCGGAACGGCTTCGGCAGGTAGTCGTCGGCGCCGAGGCGGAAGCCCTGCGCTTGTCCTCGGCCGAGTCGAGCGCGGTGAGGAAGATGAACGGGGTCAGCGCGAGCCGCGGGCTGGCCCGCAGGCGCGCGACGAGCGTCCAGCCGCTCATGCCCGGCATCATGACGTCGGAGATGACGAGGTCCGGCGGGTCGGCCATGGCCTTGGCGAGCGCGACGGTGCCGTCGCTGGCGGTGGTCAGCGTGTACTCCTGGCCGCGCAGCGCCGCCACCACGACGCGTTGAATCCAGGGGTCGTCGTCGACGACCAAGATCTTGGCGGCATGGCGGTGCTCCTGCTGGTTGGTTTGTCACGCATGCGGACCCTGTCGAGCAGCGCGCGCGGAGGGCCGTGATCGCCCGGCGCACTGCAATGTCGAGGAGGTCGATGTGGGCGCGCAGATCGCCGAGGGGGCCGTTGCGCTGGCCACCTCGACGCGCCCGGCCATCTCGGCGATGGCGGCGAAGCCCGCGGCGGCCGTGCCCTTGAGGGTGTGCGCGTAAGCGCAGCTGCGACCGCGAGGCGTCGGCCAGAGCCGCCGCGAGGCCCTCGCTCGAGCGCCGCAGCGACTCCCCCAGCAGGCCCGACAGCTCGCGCAACTCGTCGGCGTCGCTGCCGGCCATGGCGTGGAGCTGGCTCAGGACGCCGGCGAGCTCGTCGGCGTCGACCTCCGGCGCAGCGCCGGCCGCGGAGCGGACGAGTCAGCGAGCTCGGGCGCAGCGCCGGCCGCGTGCTCGCGCGCCGGTGCGATGGAGGAGCCGGCGGCGAGCTCGGCGCCGGCGCGGCAGACCTGTCGACGGCGAGCTCGGGCGCCGGCGCGGCAGATCGGCCGGCGGCGAGCTCGGCGCCGGCGCGACAGACGAGCCCCCGAGCGCTCGCTCGGGCGCGGGGACGGCCGCGCCGGCGGCGGCCTCGGCCCTGATCGGCGGGCGTCGACTCGGGCACGAGCGTCGGAGCGGCGCCGCGGCCCTCGAGGTGACGCGCGAGCGCCTCCTCGAGCACGTGCATCGGCAACGGCTTGGTGAGCACCTCGGCCATGCCGGCGGCGAGGCAGCGGCAGGCGTCGGCCCCGGAGGCGGCGGCGGTCAGGCCGAGGATCGGCGTGCCGGCGTTCAGCGCTGCGCCGTGACGGATCCACCGCGTCGTCTCGATGCCGTCCATCTCGGGCATCTGATAGTCCATGAGGATCAGGTCGTAGGCGGTGCCGGCGGCCTTCTCGAGCGCCTCGGCGCCGCTCCGCGACCTCGTGGCCGTAGCCGAGGTGGTCGAGCAGGTGCGTGGCGACGATCTGATTGAAGGCGTTGTCCTCGACGACGAGGATCGCCGCCGCCGTTCGGCGCGCACGCGCTCGTCGGGGCCGCCCTCGCCGTCGACGCGGGCCGCCGGCGGCTCACCGAGGCGTGCGCGAGCGGCCCGGACCTGGGCCCGGCGCAGCGCGCGGCCAGAGCCCCGTCGGCGTCGTCGCGCAGCCACGGATCGACCGCGACGACCGCGGGCTGCTCCGGGCCGCCGTCGGCGTCGACGAAGCGGACCACGCGGCCTCCGGTGGGTCCTCGCCCTCTTGGACCGCGACGCCGTCGGCCACAGCAGCTCGCGCAGGGCCTCGCGCTGGCCGGCGCTGCGCAGCCGCAGCCAGGCGGTGACGGGCTGCTCGCGCGGCGGGAACGAGGCGGCGGCCGCAGCCCGGGCAGCGGGAGCCGGGCGCAGAACTCGGAGCCGCGGCCGGGCTCGCTGACGACGTCGATGCTGCCGCCCATGGCCTCGCTGAGCCGGCGGCAGATCGCCAGGCCGAGGCCGGTGCCGCCGAACCGCCGCGTGGTCGACGAGTCGACCTGCGAGAAGGCGTGGAACAGGCGGTGCAACCGATCGGCGGGGATGCCGATGCCGGTGTCGCGGACGCGGAAGATCAACATGTCCCCGGGGCCAGATTCGCAGCGGACCACCACCTCGCCGCCGCGCGGGTGAACTTGAGGGCGTTGGTGGCGAGGTTGAGGAGGATCTGGCGCAGGCGCACGGGGTCGCCGAGGACCGCGGCGGGGACGTCGTGGGCGACGATCGCGGCGAGGTCGATCGCCTTCTCGCGGGCCATGCCGGCGACGATGTCGGCGACCTCGACGCACTCGCGCGGCGAGAAGGCGGCCTGCTCGAGCTCGAGCTTGCCGGCCTCGATCTTGGAGAAGTCGAGGATGTCGTTGACGAGCGAGAGCAGGATGTCGCCGGACTTCTTGATCGTCTGGGCGTAGGTGTGCGCCTGCGCCGGCAGACCCGCGTAGCGACGAGCAGCCCGGCCATGCCGAGGATGCCGTTGAGCGGGGTGCGGATCTCGTGGCTCATGGTGGTCAGGAGCTCGACTTGGCCTCGGTGGCCGCCTCGGCGACCTCCTTGGCGAGCAGGAGCTCACGGGTGCGCTCGGCGACGCGGGCCTCGAGTGCGCGAGTACTCGAGCTCGCGCCGCTGCCGCTGGGCCTCGCCGACCAGGCGGGCGTTCTGCACCGAGATCGCGGCCTGGGCGGCGAGGACCTCGAGCACGCGCACGCTCTCGGCCGTGAAGGCGCCGGGCAAGGAGTTGTGCTCGACGTGCAGGGCGCCGGCCAGCTCGCCGTGGAAGAGGACGGCACGCAGGCGGCCGCCCGGGTCCCGCGCAGGCGCACGACCGGGTCGTCGCCGAACCGCGGATCGAGGGCGGCGTCGGCGACGATCACCGGGGCCCGGGTGCGCGCGGTGTAGTGAATGATCGCCGCCGGTGGATCGCCAGGGTCGCCGCCGAGCGGGCTCGGCTCGCACATGAAGTGCTCGGAGTCGGCGCCGCCGCGGGCCCACACGCGCCAGCCCTCGGCCTCGCGCCGCAGCAGCCACCGTGCTCTGCGCCGGCGATCCGCAAGGCGGTCGCCATGGTGACGTCGACGATCCGCGCCTCGTCGAGCTCGCGGCTGATCGCCTGGCTGGCGCGGATGACCGCCAGCAGATCGATCGAGTCGGTAACCACCGGCGCGGGCGCCCGGCGCAGCTCCGGCCAGGCGCCGGCGAGCTCGCCGACCAACGCGGTGGCGCCCCAGGCTGCGTAGCGGTCGCTGGCCTCGCGCGCGTAGGCGGCGGCGACCCGCGGACGGCCGGCGGCCCGGTGATGCGCGGCAGCCAGGCGACAGGGCGAGGCCGGCCTCGTGGACGAAGCCGTGGGCGCTGGCGAGGTCGATCGCGCGGTCGTAGCCGCGGCTGGCCTCGTCCTCGGCGCCGCTCACCCGCGCCGCCTCGGCGCGCACCAGGGCGAGCTTGTGGGCGAAGGTCTCGGGCGCAGACTCGGCCCAGAGCACCAGCGGGCGTCGTCGGCCAGCTCGAGCACGATGTCGCCGACGCCCTCGCCGGCCCCGCGCGCGCCGAGGCGGGCCAGCGCGCCGTGGAAGCGATGCTGCGCCGGATAGAGGATGCCGACGACGCCGTCGAGGTACTCGTCGGCGGCGCGCTGCTGGCCTCGGCGGTCATCGGGTCGCCGAAGTAGAGCGCCAGCATGGCCTCGAACATGTGCAGGCAGAACAGCAACATGCGGTAGTTGCCGGCGCGGAAGACGGCGAGGTCGCGCTCGCGGTCGATGGCGGCGCCGTCGAGGCGGAGCGGATCCGAGGCCTCGCCGCGCAGGTTGGCCGCGGTCTGCAGGGCGAGCGCGAGGTAGAAGTTGGCGACGTCCTGCCGGATCTTCCGGATCTCGGCGGCGACGGGCACCGCGGTGGCGAGCAGCTCGGGCAGCGGGGTGCCGCGCAGGAGGGTGTAGATGCACAGCTCGGCGCCGCCGTAGCCGACGTACTCGTGCGCGCCGGTCTCGCGGCCGAGCTCGTAGGCGCGGCGCAGCGACTCGATCGAACGCGGCAGCGGCTCCTTCCACACCTGGATGTGCGAGCCGAACACCTTGATGACGCGGCAGCGGATCTGCAGGTCGTCGAAGCGGGCGGCGAGGCGCTGGGCCAGGCGGCCGAAGGCGTGGCCGGCCTCGAGCTCGAGGGCGCTGCACAGCAGCAGGCCGTTGAGGCAGCAGCCGTAGGCGATCGGCGCCGACACGCCGTGGCTGCGGGCGACCGCGATCATGGTCAGGACGACCGGTCGCAGCAGCTCGGGGCGGGTCCAGTAGGTCGGGCCGATGATGTCGCCCAACACTTCGACGACGGCCGACAGCCGCGGGTCGACGAGGTCGGGCTGCTCGGCGAGCGCCTCGATCTCGGCGGGGCCGAAGCGGAGCTCCCGCTGCAGGCGCGCGGTCTCCTCGGCGATCTCGTCGGCGGTGCGCGGCAGCGGGACGCCGAGGCGCTCGAGGATCGCCAGCGCCGTGTCGAGCGCTCGCGGCATCTGATCGCTCTGGATCGCGTAGAGCGCGATCTGCTGGCGCGCGACGCGGACGCGGCCGAGCAGGTCGGGCGCGCGCGCAGGGCGACCGCGGCGAGCGACTCGCGCGCGTAGTCGCCGGTGGCGTAGCCGGCCTCGATCGCCGCGAGGTGAGCCGAGAGGGCCAGCGGCGGGTCGTCCTCCCAGGCCGACTCGCCCGCGGCCGCGACCGCGGCCTCGGCGTAGACGCGGGCCGAGTCCTGCGCGGCAGCAGCGGCGGCTCGCAGCGCGGCGCGCAGCTCGAGGTGGGCGATGCTCCGCCGCTGGGCCGGATCGGGCAGCGCGGGCAAGCCGAGGCCGAGCTGGGCGGCGACCTCGAACAGGCGGTCGTCGAGCGCGGCCGGCCCGAGGCCGCGGCGCAGCGCGCGATCCGCAGGTGCAGGGCCGGGCGCGCGTCGACGGGGATGCTGGCGAGCGCGGCCTGCTGGACGCGGTCGTGGATGAAGCGGACGCCGTCGTCGACCGCGACGAGCAGGCCGGCGTCGATCAGCGAGCGAGCCTGGCCCGCAACGCGGCAGGCGTGAGGCCCATGGCCCAGGCGAGGGCGTCGCCGCGGACGCGGTTGCCGAGGCAGGCCGCCACCTGCAGCAGCTCGCGCTCGCCGGCGCCGAGGTCGTCGAGGCGACCGTCGAGGAAGGCGACCACGTCGTCGCGGATGTCGACCGGCTGGACCGCGTCGGCGTGCCAGGACCAGCGCTCGACCTCGTCGTCCCAGCGCAGGGCGCCGCGCTGGGCGAACGAGCGCAGCAGCTGCCCGGCGAAGAAGGGGTTGCCGCGGGTCTTCTCCCACAGCAGCGCGGCCAGCGGGGCGACGCGCTCGGGCTTGTCGACGAGCGCGTCGGCGACCATGCGGGTCATCTGCGAGGGATCGAGCGGCCGCACGAGCAGCGCCGTGACGCGCGCCGGCGGCCTCGATCTGCGACCAGGTGGTGCGCAGCGGATGATCGGCCTCGACGTCGCCGCCGCGATACGCACCGAGCAACAACATGATGCGTGGCCGGATCGGTGGCCAGCGCGCGCAGATGCGGAGCGAGCCGGGGTCGGCCCACTGCAGGTCGTCGAGGAACAGCGCGAGCGGCTTGCCGTCGTGCGTGAGCGCCTGCAACAGGCGGATGAAGACCGCCTCGAAGCGCGCCTGACCCTCGGCCGGCGGCAGCGGCGAGACCGGCGGCTGCGGGCCGAGCACCAGCTCGAGCTCGGGCAGGACGTCGACCACGAGCTGTCCGAGCGGACCGAGCGCGGTCGTCAGCGCGGCCCGCCAGCGCCCGACGTGGCCGTCGCTCTGGGCCAGCAGCCGCAGCACCGCCGGCCGCAGCGCCTGGATGTACGCGTCGTACGGCCTGGCCTGGCGCAGCTGATCGAACTTGCCGGCGTAGAAGCGGCCGCCCAGCGCTCGCATGCTGGCCTGCAGGGCGTGGACGAGGGCGGTCTTGCCGACGCCGGCGGCGCCGCGCACCAGCACGACCTCGGCCCCGCCCTGCGCACGCGCTCGGCGGCCTGTCGCAGCGCCGCGACCTCGTCGTCGCGGCCGTAGAGGCGATCGGGAGGCTGAAGCGCCCGCCGCGATCGCGCCGGCCGGCGACGAAGTCGACGAGCGGGTCGTCGCCGTCGAGGGCGACGAGGATCCGCCGGAGGTCGTGCGCGACGCTGGCGGCGGACGGTAGCGGGCGTCGGGCGACTTGGCCAGCAGCTTGAGCACGACCTGCGACAGCGCCGGCGGGATGGCGTCGACGAGCCGATCGGCGCGACCGGGACGCGGGCCATGTGGCCGTGCACGCGCTCGAGCGGGTCGGCGCTGGCGAACGGCGCGGCGCCGGTGAGCAGCTGGTAGAGGCAGGCGCCGAGGGCGTAGAGATCGGTGTGCGGACCTATCGCCAGCTCGGCGCGACCGAGCTGCTCGGGCGCGGCGTGATCGACCGCGACCGGCAATCCGACCGGAGGCGCATCGACCTCGCGCAGCGCCGGGCCGCCGAGCAGGCGCACGTCGGCGTGCCGCACGTCGGCGAAGATGTGCGCGGGCTGCAGCTCGAGGTGCAGAGGTCGCGCGCGTGCAGCTCGCCGAGGATCTCGGCGACGCGCAGACCGACGCGCAGGACGGTGTGCGCCGGCAGCGGCGCCGCGAGCAGCGGATCGAGGCCGACGTCCTCGTATTCGACGCCGGGCTGGGGTTCGCGGACCATCCGCCGCGGGCTCAGGAACCCGGCCGGCAAGCGCGGCCCAGCTCGACCTCGCGGGCCAGCGCGACGAACAGCGCCGGCTCGGCCGGGACTCGCCACTCGCCGCAGGACCTGGCGCTCGGCCTGCACGCGCACGAGCCTCGAGGTCTCGCCCTCGAAGAGCGTGGCCGCTTCGCCGCCGCGGGACATGCCCTGAGGATAATCTGGAGACCGCCGCGGTCGCGGCATTCGTGCCTCGTCCTGCGCAGACGATCGCGGCGCGGAGTCGAGCGCGACAATCGTCATTCGAGCAGGCTCAGCCGGTCGGCGACGGCCGCGCGGGTGCGACTGCGGACACATCCTCGCACTGCCCGGACGCGCATCCGGCTCTCGCGGGCGCCGGCCGTGGTGTCGCCATTGCGGCCGCGTAACAGGTGTCCGCCGATTGAGCGGACGATCGTTCGCCGCCCCTCGCCGCGGACCGACGGCGAGGCGTCGAACGACCTGAATCGAAGAACATGTCCCGAAAGACATGCTCCGACGCGCCGGTCCCGTCGGTCACGCCGCGCCTCGCTCGCCCGCGCTCCCGACCTGTCTCTTCGGACATACGGCGTCGCCGAGCGAGACCCACGCCGACCCCGGCGTCTCGGGCTGGTGGGCCGGCGAGCTCGACCGCGGGCCGGCGTCCCACTGCCGCGGGGCGTCGGCTATCGTGCCCGACATGTCGACGTCCCCGACCGCTCTCGCTGCTCTTGCTCGGCGCCCTGACCTCGTCCGCCTGCCAGGGCGGCGACGGCTCGACCGACGGAGCGACGGGAGCCGCCACGGACGCCACCACGGCCACGGCAGGGCCAGCCACGGACGCGACGACCGCGGCGAGCACCGATCCGACCGACGGCCCGGCGGATCCCACCCCGACGAGCTCGACGAGCACGACCTCCGGCTCGACCTCGGTCGGCACCACCGACGCGTCGACGACCACGAGCGACGATCCCTCCGCGACCGACACCGACACCGGCAGCCCCGGCCTCGCCTGCCCGCTCGGCGAGGGCTCCGGCGTGCAGCAGTTCGCGCTCGCCCCGGCGCTGTTCAGCGCCGGCGACGACCCGTCGGACTCGCCGGCCTGCGCGATCGTCAACCCCGAGCGCGGCTTCCACGGCTTCACCAACCTGCGCACCCTCGACGGCGGCATCCTCGACAACCACGCCGCCAGCGGCTTCTCGGTCGTCTACGGCCAGGTGCTGCTGCCCGAGTACCGCGACGCCCCGCTCGACGCCGACGTGCTCGCCGAGATCGCCGCCAGCTTCGACCTCGTGCGAGAGCACGGCATGAAGGTCGTCCGCGCTTTCACTATTCCAACGCGGAGAACGAGCCCGACGCCGAGCTCGAGCGGATCCTCGAACACATCGAGCAGCTTGCGCCGCTGCTGCAGGAGCACGCCGACGTGATCCTCACCCTGCAGGCCGGCTTCGTCGGCCTGTGGGGCGAGTGGCACGGCTCGATGCACGGCCTCGACGCGCCCGGTCCGCGCAAACAGATCCTCGACGCCCTGCTGGCCGCCTTGCCGCCCGAGCGGACCGTCTCGGTGCGCCGGCCCTCGTTCAAGCAGCAGGCCTACGGCGGCCCGCTGACCGCGGACACGGCCCACGACGGCAGCGCCATGGCCCGCGTCGGTCACGTCAACGACTGCTTCCTCGCCTCCGACGACGACTTCGGCACCTACCAGGAGCCCGGCGAAAAGACTACGCGGTCGCCGACTCGGCGTTCGTGCCGGTCGGCGGCGAGACCTGCGCCGTGAATCCGCCGCGCTCGGAGTGCCCCTCGGCGCTGGCCGAGTTGGCGCTCCACCACTGGACGCACCTCAATCTGGCGTACACGGAGGAGGTCCTCGAGGGCTGGCAGCAGGACGGCTGCTTCGCCGAGATCGCCTGCCGCCTCGGCTACCGCCTCCGCCAGCCCGCGTTGCGCTGGGGCAGCGGCAGCCTGGCGGCGCGCCGCCGGTCGCGCTCGAGCTCGTCAACGACGGCTTCGCCGCGCCCGTCAACCCGCGCCCGCTGGTGCTCGTGTTCGACGGCCCGACGCGCGTCGACGTCCCCGCCGTCGACTTCGACCTGCGCACCCTGCAGCCCGGCGAGACGCAGACCGTGTGCGTCGACGCCGTCCTGCCCGCCGACCTTCCGGCCGGGATGTACCGGATCGGCCTGCGCCTCGCCGATCCGCCCGAGCCTCGCCGGCGACCCGCGCCAGGCGATCCGCCTCGCCAACGACACCGGCGTCGCGTGGGACGGCGGCGTCAACTGGTTCGAGGCGAGCTTCACCGTCGATTGATCACACCTGTCTGAAGCGCCCTGTCCCCGCGGACAGGGCTCGAATCACGACGGCAGCGCGCCGGACGTCAGGTCGAAGGTGTACGGCATCGGCGAGTCGGCGCCGTTCAGGGTGATGTTGAACTTCCAGGCGCCGATCTTCTCCTGCATGCAGGCGAACAATGCGTCGTGCTTGAGCGTGCTGCGCTGCGGGTCGAAGGTGGTCTTCTTGACCTTGCCGTCGCCGTCGACCACGATCGTCGCCTTGACCCGCCCGGTCGGCGCGTCGGGGCCTTGCCCGCCGTGTCCTTGTAGCAGGCGACGATCTCGCCGGCGTGCGCCTCGACGTTGCGGTTGAAGTTGGCGACGTCGAGTACGGCGACTCCTCCTCCTCGGCGGCCGCGGGCGCCTCGGCCTCGGCGGGCGCGGCCTTTCACCGGCGTCGGCGCTCGCCGGCGGCTCGACTCCGCCTCCTCTTGCACGATGTGCAGGAGCAGGACCGAGGCGAGCGCGAGCCGGAGCGAGGGGAAATCGCGGCGTGATCTTACCCTTCTCGCAGGCGACGGAAGCACCGACCCTGTCGGACCGCGCGCGGATTTTCCGCGCGGCGAGCCGGTGGTCTCGCGGACCGTCGCGTGTCGACAGCCCGCGGGCCGCGAGCGTCGACGACAAATTTTCGGACATGTCCCGAGGGACATGCCCGTTCGGTCCTCGCGCTGCGGCGCCGGCCGCGGGGCGGGCAGGCTGCCGAACACCGCCTGCGCAGGTTGGCGTCGACGTCGGCGAGCAGCGCCTCGAGCTGCTCCTGCGCCTGCCGCAAGTAGTAGGCGTAGGTGACGTGGGTGAGCTTGTGGAGGCCGGCGTACATCGTGGCGACGGCGCCGAGGGTCGCCAGCACGGCGAGGATCGGGATCATCACGAAGAACATCCCCACGCCGACCCCGGCGCCGGCGGCCGCGGTCATGCCTCCCATCAGCGGATAGTAGAGCTTGCGTCCGGACGCGATCGACTCGCAGCTCGGCCGTCACCGTGCATTCGATGGCGACCCGCGGCGCTGCATCGTCAGGCGGACCTGGCGGATCGTCAGCACGTACATGTAATAGGCACATCCGCCGTAGCCGCTGCCGTCGGCGGTGTGGATGAACTTCGGCACGCGGAACGTCGTGACGCCGCCGTCGAGCGGGTGCGGGCGAACGGCGTCCTGCAGCGCAGGCTGTACGGGCTCGTCTGCCGCCTGTCCGACGGCGTCGGTACGGCCTTCGCCGGCGCGCGGATCACCCGCGAGGCGGTGATCCTGGCGGACGTCCTTGCCGAACAGGCGCACCGCCCAGCGGCCCTCCGCGGCCGCCGGGACCGCCGGGACCGCGAGCGCGCCGCCGGTGGGCAGCTCGGCGGCGGCCATCGCCACGAACTCGGGGCGATGCCCGCCTCGGCCGCGGCGGCCTGGACCTCCGACACCCGCAGCGCGCTCGCGGTCGTCGGCGCCGGCGCGGCCGCGGTCCGCGAGCGCTCCTCGACGCGGCGAGCGGCGTCCGCCTGCAACTGGGCGGCGCGCTGGAGCACCGCGGAGACGTCGCGTTCGCCGAGCAGCGGTCGCCGCCGGTGGGCGCGGGCGGTCAAGCGAGCTCGCCCTCGACGCCGACCAGCGCCTCGGCGAGCGCCTCGGCGGAGGCCCAGCGCGCGTCGGGCCTTGGCGAGGCAGCGATCGATCACCGCGGCGAGGTCCGCAGGGACCTCGAGGGCGAGCGTACAGCGGCGTGGCTGTCGGTCGCGTGCTTGACGAGCACCGTCGGCGTCGCCGCGCCCTCGAAGGTGCTGGCCCGCGAGCAGCCAGAAGCCGACGACGCCGAGCGAGTAGAGGTCGCTGCGCCCGTCGAGCTCGCGCCCGAGGATCTGCTCGGGGCTCATGTACGTGGCGGTGCCGACCATCTGATCGTCGCCGGTCAGCCGCGACGCCTGGGCCTCGAACGCGATGCCGAAGTCGGTGACGAGCACGCGCGCTCGCGCGCTCGACGAGGATGTTCTCCGGCTTGATGTCGCGGTGCACGACGCCGCGCGCGTGCGCGTAGGCCAGCGCCCACGCGACCTCGCGGAGCAGCCGCACCACCTCGCGCGCAGGCCGGGCCGCGACTCTGCACGCGCTCGGCGAGCGTCTCGCCGTCGACGTACGGCATCGTGAAGTAGGCGGCGCGCGGCCTCGTCGGCGTGGAGGATCGGCACGATGTTCGGGTGCGACAGCTTCGCCGCGGTCTTCGCCTCGCGGAGGAACCGCTGGCGGTGCGCGGCGTCGGCGGCCCGCTCGCGGCAGCACCTTGATCGCGACCGGCCGCTCGAGCCGGAGGTCGCGCGCGAGCAGCACGACGCCCATCCCGCCGCGCCCGAGCTCGCGCTCGATCGCGTACTCGCGCCCGAGCGCCGTCGCCAGCTCGGCGAGCTCCGCGTCGTCGAAGCGCGCGCCGGGATGGTCGGGGCAGTGGCGAGGCTCATCGCCCCGGATGCTATCAGACCGGCGCGGCCGGCTCGCGCTCGCGGTTCGATTCCGCGAGCCGGGCGGCAGCTCGCCGGACCACAGCGACCCCGCGCTCGCGCAGCGCCGCGGTCAACGCCGCGGCCTGCTCGCGTGCCACGCCTCGACCCCGCGGCGGCCCAGCGCGGGTCGGCGAACTCCTGCGTCGCCCCCTCGACCCCGTGCAGCACGTCGATGCGCACCGATCCCGCGCGCTCGGCCAGCGCGTCGGCCAGCGCGTCCACAGGTCCCGGCAGCAGCGGCTGCACGATCGCAAACGTGCGCAGCCCGGCCGCCTTGCACGCCGCGAGCGCCGCCAGCCGGGCCGGGATGCTGGCCGCGCGCGGCTCGAAGTGGCGACGGGCGGCGTCGTCGAGCGTGGGGATCGAGATCCCCGCCCACGCATTGGCGATCGCCGGCAAGACGTCGAGGTCGCGCTCGATCGCGCCGCGCGGGTCGGGCAGCACCCCCGTCTGCCACCGCGCGTCGCGCAGCGCCAGCAGCATCCGCCGCGTCAACTCGTGCCGGCGCTCGATCGCGTGGTACGGGTCGCTGACCACCGCGCGAACTCGATCGGCGCCGGTGTCACCGTCTTCAGCTCGGCCGCCAGCACCTGGCGCGTTGACCGCACGTCGACGTACGAGCCCACGGCGCCGGCGGAAGGCCCAGGAGCGCCCGCGTCTCGGCCACGTGCGACTGCGCGTAGCAGAACCTGCAGCCGATCAGGCAGCCCACGTACGGCGTCACGGTGTAGTAGCGGCCGCCCTCGGCGCGCTCGAGCAGGCGCTCGACGGTCACCGCGCGCACCCGCGCGCCCGGCTCGTCACCTGTCTCTTCGGCCATCTCGGCGTCGCGGGCCAGCGCCGCCAGCACCGCCTCCTCGCGGGCCGCCGCGGCCGTGGCCACCGCGCGGCAGACCGCGACCCCGAGCGCGCGCCCGTCCGCCGCGACCGCCGCGTCGAAGCGATACGACGGCCCGAGCCGCCGCGTCTGCACCGCGCTGCGGCGGCCGGGAATCAGGCGCGCGACCTCGACGTGGACGCGCGTCGCCTGTCTCGAAGGTCAGGCGCGGACCGCACTCGGTGGTGACCTCGGCGAGGCGCAGCCCCGGCGCCAGCTCGTCGCCGGGGCCAAGGCCGCCGACGAGCGCGCAGGTGGACCTCGAGGTCGCGGGCGCCGGGCATCGCGGGATCGCCTATACCACGACGCCGCGCGCTCACGGCAGGCCGACGACCCCGCCGATCCGCCGCGGGTCGGCGGCGCCATCTGATTCCGCTCAGCGGGTAGGTCACCACCGCCTGGACCGCGCCGATGTCCCGCACGTCGACGAACGCGTAGCCGAGGCGCTCCAGCGCCGCGCGCACCGAGCCGCCGAAGCCGGCCTCGATCTCGGTGTCCGCCAAGCTGCTCGCGCTGCTCAGCGCGATCCGCGGCGCCGCGATCGACGACTGCAGCGAGCGCCGGTGATCGATCAAGTTGAGCGTCACCTGCGGGAGCGCGCCGATGATGCCGGTCCTGCCCGGCGAGCCGTAGGCGGCCACCAGCTCGCCGTCGAGGAACAGCATCATCGGCGAGATGCTGGCGCGCGGGCGCTTGCCCGGCGCGACGTCGTTGGCCCCCGGGTCGTAGGGCGCGCTGCTGGCCCGCGGCGCGTCGTTGAAGCTCGTCGGCTGATTGTTGAGCATGAAGCCGAAGCCCGGGACCATCAGGCCGGTGCTCCACAATCGCTCGATCGTGCTCGACACGCTGACCGCGTTGCCGTCGTCGTCGATCACCGTGAAGTGCGTGGTGTCGGCGCCCTCGCGCTCGCTCGTCAGCGTCGTCAGCGCCTGGCCGAGGCCCGGCGGCTCCGGCTGGAACGGCCGCGGATCGCCGGCCGAGACGCGCTTGCGTCGTCTGCCCGCGGCGATCAGCGCCGAGCGCGATCGAGGTAGTCCGGATCAACAGCCCCGCGGCGGGCACGTACGCGTGGTCGGGATCGCCGAGCCACAGCGCGGTCGGCGAACGCCAGGCGCATCGCCTCCATCATCACGTTCAGGGTCGCGGCGGCGCCGAACTCGAAGCCGTCGCCGCCGAGGTCGAAGCGCTCCAGCATCCCCAGCATCTGCAGCACCGCCACCCCGCCCGAAGACGGCGGCGGCGTCGTCACCACCTCGTAGCCGTGATAGCTGCGGACGAGCGGCCTGCGCGTGCGCACCTCGTAGGCCTCGAGGTCCGCGCAGGTCATGCGACCTTGCCGCCGGCGTTGTCCGAGCGGGTGGCCAGCTGGGTCGCCACGATCGCCCGGGCGATCCCCGCCGCGTGATCGCGGTCGTAGAACGCGGCGAGGCCGTGCTGCTGGATCAGCGCGAAGGTCCGCGCCAGGTCCGCCTGGACCAGCAGGTCGCCCTCCGCGAGGGCCCCGCCGCCCGGGCGGAACACCTTGCGCGCCTCGTCGTAGGCCGCGTCGCCGAGCTCGGGCTCGAGCCGCGACGAACCTGTCTCTTCGGCCAGTCGCTTGCTGACCGCGAAGCCCTGGCCGGCGGCCGCGATCGCCGGCTCCAGCAGCTCGCCGAGGCTGCGCGTGCCGTAGCGCTGCAGCGCGTACGCCATGCCCTTGAGCGCCCCGGCACCCCGACCGCGTAGCCGCTCGACGACTCGACGTCGGCCGAGTGCTCGCCGGCGAACATCCCGGGGTCGCCCCGGCCGGCGCGGTCTCGCGGAAGTCGACGACCACCGTCTCCTCGGGCGCCCAGCCGGCCAGGTGGATCATCGCGAACCCGCCGCCGCCGAGGCCCGACGACTGCGGCTCGACGACGTTGAGCACGAAGTGCACCGCCACCGCCGCGTCGATCGCGTTGCCGCCGGCGGCGAGGATCGACGCGCCGGCCTCGGCCGCCAGCCGCTCGGTCGTGGTCACCACGCCGCCGTGGAACGCCGGGCTCGGACCTGCGATCGGCGCGCTCGCGTCGTCGGGCAGGATGGCGTCCGGCAGCGCCTCGGCGGCGTCGTCCGCCCCGACGCACCCGCCCAGCGCCGCCAGCCCGAGCACGAGCGCGGCGCGGCGACTATGCACATAGTGGCCGAGAGCACGTATCGACATAACCGCCCCTCCCGCGACCGCGCGCCAGGTCGCGCGCCGCGGGCCCGCCCAACTTTGACACGCGTCGTCGCCGTCGCCGCGCGGACCGTGCGCCAGTTGGCACGTACCAGCGCCAGGGCGCGCCCTGCCGCGGTCGTGTGGTGGACGCCACGCCCGATCGGCCGCTGCCCACATTCGCGGCCGCGCCTCCTCCGCGACGCGTGAGCCTCGCGACGCCGGCGCAAGTCCGCGGAGGTCCCACGTCGGGCCACGTCTGCCCTCATTTCCCGGCGGCGGCGTCGCCACGGCGATCCTGCCACCGCGCCCACCGCCGCCCTACCCGCCTCGCTCCACCGCCGCGGAGCATTCCGCGACGCCATCGAACAGGCCGATCTGCGAGGCGAGCTCGCGAATCGAACCGACCGACTTGTGCCCGCGCATCAAGCCTGAGCCTGCGCCGCGTCCGCCGGCGCCGCAGCGCTCATCAAGGCCAGCGCGCGCTCGGTCAGCGCCGGTCCGGCCTGCTCCGGCGTGCCGGCGGCGAACGGCGGGGCCGGGTCGTACTCCATCATCAGTTGCACGAGCCGCGCCGTCTCCTCGCCGCGCAACTGGGCCAGCAGCGTCAGGCCGAAGTCGATCCCGGCCGTGACGCCGCCGCCGGAGATCCGGTTGCGATCGACGACGACGCGCTGCTGACCGGGATGGTCCCGAACGTCGGCAACGCGTCGTGCAGCGCCCAGTGGGTGGTCGAGCGATAGCCCTGCAGCAGCCCGGCGGCGCCGGGGATCAGCGCGCGCCGAGCACACCGACGTCACGCTCCCGGCCCGCGCGCCGCGGTCGGCCAGGAACGCCAGCACCTCGGGGTCCTTCATCGCCGCGAAGGTCCCGAAGCCGCCGGGCACGAACAGCACGTCGAGGTCGCGCGGGCAGTCTTCCAGGGTGCAGGTCGGCAGCAGCTGCGCGCCCGAGTCGCTCTCGACCGGCGCCATCGTCTTGGCGACCAGATGGGTGGTGCCCGCCCAGGCGAGCACCGACTGCGGCCCGATCAGATCGAGCATCGTGAAGCCGGGGTACAGCAGCATGGCGATGCACAGAGGATCGATCCCGGGGATGGTCAACGTGATGTTCATGCCGCCACGGTCCCACTCGCGGCGCTGCGCGACGAGTGGCGCGAACGCCAAACACCGCTCGCTTCTCGCCACCGTGCGCCGATCCGTCGCACCCCACCGTCTCGACCCGCCATGAAGGATGCACATCGGCACGACGACGAGCGCCGCGCCTTCGCCATCACGGTCGGAGCACGACCTTGATGCAGCCGTCCTGCTTGTCGCGGAACGTCCGGTACGCCGCGGGTCCCTGATCGAGCGGCAGGCGATGGGTGATGACGAACGACGGATCGATCTCCCCCACCTCGATCTTCGCCAGCAGCTGCTGCTGATAGCGCTGCACCGGCGTCTGGCCCATCCGAAACGTCAGCCCCTTGTTCATCGCCGGGCCCATCGGCAGCTTGTCGACCGCGCCCACGTAGACGCCGGGGATCGACACCGTACCGAACTTGCGGCAGCACATGATCGCCTCGCGCAGCACGTGGGCGCGGTCGCTCCATCATCACCGCGGTCTTCACCTTGTCGATCACCGCGTCCGCGCTGCCCAGGCCGTGCGCCTCGCAGCCGACCGCGTCGACGCAGCGGTCGGGTCCGCGACCCCGCGTCAGGTCCATCAATTGATCACTAGACCGGCGTCTCCTCGAAATTGATGACTTCGGCCCTGCCGGCCTCGGCCATGCGCAGGCGCTCGGGGACGCGGTCGATCGCCACCACCCGGCCCGCCCCCAGCATCCAGGCGCTGCGGATCGTCATCTGCCCGACCGGCCCGCAGCCCCACCGCCACGGTGTCGCCCGGCTCGATGCCGCACAGGTCCGCCGTGAAATAGCCGGTCGGGAAGATGTCCGACAGGAACAGCACCTGCTCGTCGGTGAGCTCCGACTCGATCTTGAGCGGACCTACGTCGGCGAACGGCACCCGCAGGTACTCGGCCTGTCCGCCCCAGAACCCGCCCATCATGTGCGAGTAGCCGAACAGGCCCGCCGGCGAGTGACCCATGATCTCGCGGGCCATGCGTGCGTTCGGTTGCTGACGTCGCAGCCGGATTGCTCGCCGCGCTTGCAGAAGAACACGAGCCGCAGGCGATCACGAACGGCACGACCACGCGGTCGCCCTGCGCAGCCGCGTGACCGCCTTGCCGACCTCGACCACCTCGCCCATCGCCTCGTGCCCGAGGACGTCGCCGGTCTTCATCGTCGGCATGAAGCCGTCGAACACGTGGAGGTCGGACGCAGATCGCGTCGCGGTGATCCGGACGATCGCGTCGCCCGGGTCGAGGATGGTGGGGTCGGGCACCCTGTCCAATCGGACATCTCGCGGGCCGTGCCAGCAGATCGCTCTCATGACTCGTCCTCCGGTGGACGCGGACTTGCCGTGCTCGGCAGGTCGGCCGGCGCCGGTCGCCGCTCCTGACTAGCCTGGGCGCTCGCACGGCCGTCGCAAACCCAGGCGAATGCAACGACCCGCCGCGAGGACGCGCCCGGCAGCTCCACCGCCTCCGTGCGTCCGACCTGCGGACCGCGGCCACCACCGGCGCACCGCCCTCGCCCCGCCCGCGAGCGCAGCGGGCTCGGCCGATTCGTCGCTCGCGCGGCCGAGCTCGGCGGCGCCGTCGAACCACGCGTCGCGAACGACGAGGGCGAGATCGGGCCGAGAGGCCCGCGTGCATCCTCGTGGCTCGGCTGGCGCTCGCGGTCTGCTGCGACGCTCGCGGTGGCGACCCGCCGTCGGCTCGCGCGAGGCGCGACCGGTCGGCCGTCGCTCCGCGCCACGGCAGCGCAGGGCCCTGCGCACACCTGACGTGCGCAGCTCTCGAGCGCCACACACGGCGATCGCGATCACGGCTCGGCGTGACCGTCGAACGTCGAGCTCGAGACGTGACGAGGACGACCGGCAGCCCCGGCCGCCAGGTCGTCCTGGACTCGTCATCTGGTTGGACCTAGCGAGCGAGTCCCGCGCTCGCATTCACGGCGTCGGACGGCCGGCTCGGATTGCGCGGCGGCCATTCGATCGCCAGCTTGATGATGCGCCGCTTGAGGGCGTGGCGAGTGATGCCGAGCAACGCGGCGGCGCCGACGATGTTGCCGGCCGAGCTGAGCGCCTCCACGCACAGGCGCCGCTCTGCCTTCTCGAGGTTGAAGTCGTCAAGGATGAGTTGGGCCAATGAAACCTCCGGTTCCGTACTCGCAGGGAACGGGCAAGATAATCCCGGCGAGCTCTCGTTGCGAACCGCGACAACTCACGGCTGCGCGGCCCCACCGCCCGCCTGGAGGCCGAGATCGCGCATTGACGTGTGGCCGTCAGCCCCCTCGGAATGGCGCGAGCTGCTCGCCTATCAGTCCATTCGCCATTCGCGGCACAATGACTGGAGTCGGCGCGAGGTGGGTGTCACCGCTCCACGCGTCCACCGCCGCCGCCCCGCCGTCCCGACGAGAGCACCGACGCCTTCGTGTCGGGCGACCCCGGCGCGATCGTCCTGCGAGACGAGGACGACGAGTCGCGAGCGCGCCATCGTCGCGCCCGGCAGCGGCGACCAGGTGCACCTGGGACATCGAAGGCTCTCCGAGCTCGCCGTCCGCAGCCCATGCGCGCCGCGACCCGTGAGCGCACTGCGACGATTCATCACAGCGCGGACGGAGCACCCGCCTCGCGCGGGCGCCTGTGGTTCCGGACGTCGCGTTCGCGCCCTGCGATCGGCCTTCCGGCAACATCACAGCCGCGTCACAGCGGCGCGCCAGCGCGGTGAATTTCGCCGCTGCGCCGCGTCGATGCGTATTTCCGGGCCCGCGTGTACGCTCGGACGGCCCCCCCGTTCGTCATGCCCGCCTCGATCCTCGTCGTCGAAGATGAGCGCGATCTAAGGTCCGCCATCCGCCACGCGCTCACGCGCGAGGGCTTCCAGCCGCGCACCGCCGACACCGGCGCGCAGGGCCTCTCGCTGGCCCGCAGCGAGCCCGCGCCCGACCTCGTGCTGCTCGACCTGAACCTCCGGACATGTCGGGCATCGCGCGTGTCCAGGCTCCGCGCCGACCCGATCACGCGCGCTGCCGGTGGTGATGGTGAGCGCGCGCGCCGAGGAGATCGATCGCGTGCTCGGCTTCGAGGTCGGAGCCGACGACTATGTGACGAAGCCGTTCAGCCTGCGCGAGCTGGTGCTGCGGATCCGCGCCGTGCTGCGCCGGCGGGTCCAGCCGCCCTCCGCGGCCGAGCGCGTCTCCTGCGGCCGCGTGCGCGTCGACGCCGGCGCCCAGCGAGCCTGGCTCGACGACCGCGAGCTCGCCCTCACCGCGCTCGAGCTGCGCCTCCTGATCCTCCTCGTGACCCGCCACGGCCGCGTGCACACCCGCGAGGCGCTGCTGGCCGAGGTCTGGGGCCTGTCGCCCAACGTCACCACGCGCACCGTCGACACCCACGTGCTCCGCCTGCGCGCCAAGCTGGGACCCGCCGCCGGCCAGCATGCAGACGCTGCGCGGGGTCGGCTACCGCTTCGCCGAGACCATCGAGGGCGGCGGTGACCGGGTGATCCGCGTCGCTCCCGTCGCGCCCGGGCTCGCGCTGAAGCGGCGATGGGGGCGTCCCCGGGCTCGTACCGGCAAACAGCGCCGCGGGCAGATCGGCCCGCGATCGTCGCGTCCGCAGATCTCGCGCCTGCGGATCCGCGGCGCGCGGTCCAGTGCGTGACGAAGCGGTCGCTGTCCCGCAGGCACGCCTGCAGCGCGTCCTGCAGGTTGCGGTGGCTGATGAACGGGCTGATGTCGACGCCGAGGTTCGTCATCGTCTGCGCGATCGCAGGGTTGACCCCCGACAGCCGCACCTGCCCGCCGAGCAGCGCGACGGCGCGGATGATGCGATAGAGCTGCTCGGCCGTGGTCGTGTCGACCGCGTCGACGCCGGTCATGTCCATGATCGCATAGCGGGCCCGCAGGCGCACCACCTCGGCCAGCAGGCGGTCCATGATCTCCGACGCCCGCTCCGAGTTGATCGCGCCCACCAGCGGCAGCGTGATGATGTTGTCCCACAGCTGAATGATCGGGGTCGACAGGGCGCGGATCGCCTTCTGCTGCCGCGTGATGAGCTCCAGCTGATTGCGCGCGGTCTCCTCGGCGACCTTGAGCGCGGTGATGTCGCGGACCACCCCGATCGCCCGGATCTTGCCCTTGTTGTCGGCGTCGGGCATCGAGTCGCCGAACACCTGCCACCAGCGGATCTCGCGCTGACGGTTGAATACGCGGTACTCGGCGTAGATCGGCTTCCCCGTCATCAGGTGCTCGGCGATGGCCTTCGACGACGTGCCCACGTCGTCGGGATGAATCGCGTCCCACCAGCTGCTGGCGACCGGCGCGAAGTCCCGCTCGTGGTAACCGAGGAGCTCGGGAAGCGCTCTGAATAATGCACGGGGATGTTGCGGTGGAACGCTTGCTCGGGATCGATGGCGGGGTACTCCCAGATCCGTCGCCGGAGACGGCTACCGCCATTGCGTAGCGCTCGAGAAGACGGCGGATCTCCGTCTCGTCATTCGTCATCATCTGCCCCTGTCCTCCACGGTTCACCCTATCAGCCGGAGCCGTCGGCGGAAGCGGTATCGTCTCACCGGACGCAATCCGCAAATAGGCGGATCGAGCGGTTTCGCCCGCCGCAGGCGGACCGGAGGCCGCCCGCGCAGCTCGAGCCCCGCGGCCGGGCAATTCACCGGCCCCTCGTCGTTCATCCGACCGGCACCTACACGTGCGAGCGCAGGCGGCGCCGGAACGCCGATGTGAGTCTCCATTCTCCCGCTTTTCCGCGCGCCCCTTCCGCGGCACGGATCCGCGTGGCATAGACGATCCGAATAATGGCTGCGCATGTGGTGTAGCCATTGGGTCGAGCCGTCGAGGACGGGGGGTTTGACATGATCGAGACCGAAGCCTGGGTGCTCTACGAGCGGTCCGGCGCCGCTCAGTCCGCGCTGGATTCCGGCGACTTTCGCCTCGAGAAGTTCTCGTTCCCCGCGCCCGCCAGCGACGAATGCTGGTCGAACCGCTGTTCGGCAGCTGGGAGGGCAACATGACCCATTCGCTCCAGCGCCGGCCGATCGACATCTGCGGCCAGCGCCGCGAGCGACGCGTCGTCATCGGCAACGGCAGCGTCCTGCGAGTCTTGCGGGCCGGCGCCGACGTTCGTGGGATCCACGAGGGCGCGGTGGGGATCCTCATGGCGGTCACGTGCAGGACGAGTTCGGTTACACAGATTTTGGTGCAGGGCTACGACGCTCCGGGCACCGTCGGCGTCCTGGCCAAGCGGACCAAGATCGCCGCGCGCAACTTCTTGCCGCTGCCGCTCGAATCTCAGCACCGCCTCGAGCAGTGGGCCGCGTTCTCGGTGCGATATTTGACGGCGTGGTCGAATTATCAGCGTGGCGCTCGGCGCCTATCGCCTGCAGATCGACGAGCACCAGGACCCCGCGCCGTTCGTGCTCGGCTGGGGCGGCGGCTCGACCCTCGCGGCGCTCGAGCTGGCCCAGCGGGCCGGCAGCCGCACCGCGATGGTGACCGGCAGCCCCAGCGGCTCGCCGAGCTGGACCGCAGCGGGATCGGCGGAATCGACCGCCGGGCCTTCGCCGACATCGAATTCGACGAATCCCGCTATCACGGCGACCCCGGCTACCGCGAGGCCTACCGCGCGTCCGAGCAGGCGTTCCTCGCCACGGTGCGCGACTTTACCGGCGGGCGCGGGGCCGCCATCGTCTTCTGATTACATCGGCGCCCCGGTGTTCCGCGCCAGCGTCAAGGCGCTCGCGCGCCAGGGCGTGCTGGCGACCGCCGGCTGGCTGCTCGGCATGCAGATGACGATGAACCGCGCGATCGAGTGCATCGGCCGCCACGTCCACGTGCATTCGCACTATATCCGCCACTCCGACTCGCCGGCCGCCATGCACTACGCCGAGCGCGAGGGGTGGATGCCGCAGGTGTCGGAGATCTATTCCTGGGAGGAGATCGGCCGCCTGGCGCGCGACGCGGCCGCCGGGCGCCTCCGCTCTTACTTTCCGGTCTACTGCGTCAACCCGGTCTGATCGGGGCGCCGCGGCGTCAGGCGCGTGGTCGTCGTACCACGATGATTGCGAAAGAGGAGTGTCGTCACGGGATCGGGGCAGTCCCTGGGCGGAGTTCGGGCCGACTCGCACGAATGGGCGGCCGACTGGCCGGCTCGCTGGCCGGGGCCCGCCGCGGCTGGAGCTGCCGGGCGAATGGTGGCAGGCCGACGAATGTGCCCAGTCGGAGTTCGAGCTCCCGCTCGACGCCGAGACCGCGGCGGCCCTGCGGGCGCTAGCGACGACCCTCGACGCGCTCCCGGCGGCGCCGCTGCTCGCCGGCCTGTGGCTGGTCCTGGCGCGTCACACCGGTCAGCCCGATCTCGTGGTCCTCGCGCACTGCCGGCGCGGAGGCCCGCTGGTGCCCGCGCGCGGCCGCATCGAGCCCGGGCTCCGCTTCCGCGACCTCGTCCGCGCCGCGCAGCAGCGATCCGTGACGGCGCCGAGCGCCCGGCGAGCCCGGCGGCGATCGTCCGCGCCGCGGCGGCCCGCGGCTCGGGGCTGGAGTTCCGCTCGCGTTCTGGCTCGACGAGGGCGGCGATCCGCCGCCGCGCGCCGGCGAGGACGACGTCGGCGGGGTCCCGCTGGTGTTCGTCGCGAATGTCGGGACCGCCGCGCTCTCGCTGCGCGCGTCGGTCGGCGCCGGGGTGGCGATCGCCGCCGTCCGGCGCGTGCTCGCCCGCTGGCAGGTGTTGCTGCGCGCCGCGGCGGCCTCGCCGGACGCCCTCGCAGACGCGCTGCCGCTGCTGCCCGCAGACGAGCGCCGTCGCGTCCTTTACGAATGGAACGACACCGAGATCGATCTGGCGGGCGAGGTCTGCCTGCAGCGATGGATCGCCGCCCAGGTCGCGCGCGGCCCCGATCGCGTCGCGGTCGTCGCCGAAGAAGGCAGCTGGACCTACGCCGAGCTCGACCGTCACGCGGACGCCGTCGCAGCGGAGCTTCGCCGTCGCGGCGCGCGTCGCGGCTCATTGGTAGCAGTCTGCGCCGACCGCTCGCGCGAGCTACTCGCAGGCCTCCTGGGCGTGCTCAAGGCCGGCGCTGCGTATGTCCCGCTCGACCCCGAGCACCCGCGCGAGCGCCTCGCCTTCATGCTCACCGACTGCGGCGCTCGCCTGATCCTGGCCCAGCGGCGGCACATCGAGGCCCTGCCGGCGGCGACGGACGCGATCGTCGTCCTCGACGGCGCGCGGCCCGACGCCGACCCCGTGCCCGACGACGTCACGCCCGACGATCTGATCTACGTCATGTACACCTCGGGCTCGACCGGCCGGCCGAAGGGGGTCATGAACATCCACCGCGGGGTCGTCAATCGCCTCCTCGACCTGCAGCGCACCATCCCGCTCGGGCCGGACGACCGATTGCTGCAGAAGACCCCGTGCGGGTTCGACATCTCGGTCTACGAGTTCTTCTGGCCGCTGCTGGCCGGCGCGACCGTGGTGATGGCGCGGCCCGGCGGTCACCGCGACCCGGCCTACCTGGTCGAGGCGATCCGCGCCCACGCGATCACCACGATTCACTTCGTACCGCCGATGCTGACCGCGTTCCTCGAGCAGGTCGACCCGCGCGCTGTCGTTCATTGCGCCGCGTCCTGTGCACCGGCGACGTCCGCGCCCGCGCTCGTGCGCACCTGCCACGCGCGGCTCGACGTCGACGTCTACAACCTCTACGGCCCGACCGAGGCCGCCATCGAGGTCACCGCGCATTGTTGCGAGCGCGGCGTCGACGTCGCCGCGATCCCCATCGGCCGGCCGATCGCCAATTGCACGATCTACGTGCTCGACCGCCGCGGCGAGCCGGTCCTGCCCGGCGCCCGGGCGAGCTCCACATCGGCGGCGTCCAGGTCAGCCGCGGCTACTGGAGCCGCCCCGGCCTGACCGCCGAGCGCTTCGTGCCCGACCTGTTCGCCGCGGCGCCGGGGCAGCGGCTGTATCGCACCGGCGACCTGGCCCGCTGGCGCAGCGACGGCGTGCTCGAGTTCCTCGGCCGTCTCGATCATCAGGTCAAGATCCGCGGCGTCCGCGTCGAGCCCGGCGAGATCGAGGTCGTCCTGCGCGAGCACCCCGCCGTCCGCGACGGCCTGGTCGTCGTCGACGACGCCGGCGGCGAGCGTCGTCTCGTCGCCTACGTCGTGTTCGCCGGCGAATCGCAGCACACCGGCGCGGCCGCGCTCGCCGAGCTGCGCGCGAGCCTGGCCGCGCGCCTGCCCGCGGCCATGGTCCCCGCCGCGCTCGTGCCGCTGCCGGCGCTCCCGGTGCTGTCGAACGGCAAGATCGACCGCAACGCCCTGCCTCGCCCGGACGCGCATCACTTCGCGGACCCCACCGAGCGCATCGCCCCGCGCACCCCGCTCGAGCGCGACATCGCGGAGCTAGGCGCGCCGTCCTCGCGGTCGATTGCGGCGTGACCGACGATTTCCTGGCCGTCGGCGGCCACTCGCTCCACGCCGCGCAGATCGTCGCCCGCATCAAGCGAGCGCTCGGCAGCACCCTCTCTCTGGCCGAGTTCTTCGCCCACCCGACGATCGCCGGCCAGGCCGTCCTGCTCGCCGATCGTCGCCCCGCCGACGACGAGGCGATCGCCCCCGCGGCGAACACCGGCGAGCTGTCCTTCGCCGAGGAGCGGCTGTACTTCCTCCACCAGCTCGCGCCGCACGGCCCCGCCTATCATTGCTCGCTCGCGTTTCACATCGGCGGCGAATGCGACGAGGCGCGCCTCTACCCGCCCTGCGCGCGCTGATCCGCCGCCACGAGATCCTGCGCACCCGCTACGTCGACGACGCCGGCGCGCCGCGACGAGTCATCGACGCCGACGAAACTTTCGCGCTCGCCCGCCTCGACCTCGCTCACCTCTCGCCCGCCGAGCGCACAAACACCCTCCACGCGACCCTCGCCGCCGAGGCCGGCCGCGCCTTCGACCTCGCCGCCGGTCCCCGCTCCGCGCCGGCCTCGTGCGCCTCGCCCCCGACGCGCGGGTGCTGGCTGGTACTGCACCACATCGTCACCGACGCCTGGACCGAATCGTTGCTCCTGCACGAGCTCGGCCGGCTCCACGACGATTCGACGGCGAGCCCCGCTCCGCCCGCGCCGACCTACGCCGATTACGCCGCCTGGCAACGCCGCGCGCAATCGGGCGAGCGCCACGCGGCCGCGCTCGCCCGCTGGCGGGCCCGCCTCGCCGGGGCGCCCGCCCTGCTCGCATTGCCCACCGACCGCCCTCGCGGCGACGCCCCGGCCCATCGCGGCGCGCGCGTCGCATTCACCGCCTCGCCGGCCGCCCTGGCCCCGCTCCGCCGCCTTGCGCGGGCCGGGGGCGCCACCCTGTCGCAGGCCATCCTCACGGTATTCGCGGCCGTCCTGCGGCGATTCGCCGATCAGGACGATCTGGTGATCGGATTGACCGCCGCGGCGCGCGGCCGGGTCGAGCTCGAGGCGGTGGCCGGCTTCTTCGTCAACACCCTGCCGATCCGCCTCGACCTCGCCGACGATCCCACGCTCCCCACCTTGCTCGCGCGGGTCCGCGACGCCGTGCTCGCGGCCCACGAGGACGAGGACGTCCCGTTCGAGCAGATCGTCCGGGCCCTGCGCTCGCCGCGGACGTCGGCGGCTCACCGCTGGTGCAGGTCGCGTTCGCCCCCCAGGCGCCCGGCGACGTCGGCCTGCACCTGCGGGGCTGCCCGTGCGGCCGCTCGACGTGCACGCCGGCGGCGCCATCTTCGACCTCACCCTGCTCACCCGCGAGACCGCGGAGGGCGGCCTCGCGGCCATGTTCGAATATACCACCGATCTGTTCGACCGCTGGCGCATCGAGCAGCTCGCGCGAGCGCTCGCGGCCGCGCTCGCCGGCGTCGACGCCCCGGCTTCGTCCGTCGCCGCGCTGCCGCTGATGTCCCCCGCCGACGAATCGCAGCAGCTCCGCCGCGCCTGCGGCCCGCGGGCGCCGATCGTGCATTCGAGCGGAGTCCACGCATTCGTCGAGGCGCAGGTCGATCGCACCCCCGACGCGGTCGCCCTCGTCAGCGATGACGAGACCGTCACTTATCAACAATTGGAGCGCCGCGCCAACCGCCTCGCCCATCACCTGCGCGCGCTCGGGGTCGGCCGCGGCACGCTCGTCGGCGTGGTCGCCACGCGCACCAGCGCCACCTTCGTCGCGGTCCTGGCGATCCTCAAGGCCGGGGGCGCCTACGTCCCGCTCGATCCGTCCTATCCTGCGCAGCGGCTCGCCTTCATCGTCGAGGACGCCGCGCTGCGCTGGATCGTCGCCGAGCCCGACGTCGCCGCGAGCTTGCCCCCGCACGCCGCGGAGCTGTCGCGCCCGACGCAGCGCTGGCCGCCGACGAGCGGCCGATCACCGACCTCGGCGCGGACGACCTCGCCTACGTCCTCTACACCTCGGGCTCGACCGGGCGACCGAAGGGCGTGGCCATGACGCACGGTCCGCTCGCCAACCTCACCGGCTGGCACCGGCGTCATCCGCGACTCGGGCGACCGGCGCGCACGCTGCAGTTCGCCTCGCTCAACTTCGACGTCTCGGCGCAGGAGCTCCTCTCGACCTGGGCCACCGGCGGCGCCCTGGTGCTCGTGTCCGAGGACACGCGCCGCGACGCGCGGGCCCTGCTGGCCCTGCTCGAGCGGCAAGCCGTCGAGCGGCTGTTCCTCCCGTTCGTATTTTACAACACCTCGCCGAGGCCGCGAGCTCCGAACGTCCGCCGGCCACCTTGCGCGACGTCGTCACCGCCGGCGAGCAACTGAAGATCTCTCCGGCCATCCGCGACCTCTTCGCGCGCCTGCCAGAATTGCAGCCTTCACAATCACTACGGTCCGACCGAGGCGCACGTCGTCACGACCCACCTTCTCACCGGCCCGGCCGCCGCGTGGCCGGTCCTGCCGCCGATCGGCGCGCCGATCGACGATACGCGGATCTACCTGCTCGACGCCGACCACCGCCCCGTCCCGCCGGGCGTGACCGCCGAGCTGTACATCGCCGGCGCCGCGCTCGCTCGCGGCTACCTCGGTGCGCCCGCGCGGACCGCCGAGCGGTTCGTCCCCGATCCGTTCGTCACGGGCGAACGGATGTACCGCACCGGCGATCGGGCGCAGCGACCTCGACGGCAACCTCGAGTACGTCGGCCGCGGCGATTCCCAGGTGAAGCTGCGCGGGGTGCGGATCGAGCTCGGCGAGGTCGAGGCCGTCCTGGCCCAGCACCCGACGGTCGCCGCCGCCGCCGCGGTCGTGCGTGAAGATGTCCCCGGGGACAGGCGCCTCGTCGCCTACGTCACCGCCCGCGCGCCGCTCGACCTCGTCGCCCTGCGCGACCACCTGCGCGCACCTGCCCGAGCCGATGCTCCCCGGCGAACTCGTCGAGCTGCCGCGATTGCCGCTGCTCCCGAGCGGCAAGCTCGCTCGCCGCGCCCTGCCGCCCCCGCGCGAACGCCCCCCGGTCGCACGCCCCGCCCCGTCCTCCGGCACCGCGTTGGAACGACGGATCGCCGCGATCTGGCGCGACGTGTTGCAGCTCGAGCAGGTCGGCCTCGACGAGCGCTTCTTCGATCTCGGCGGTCATTCGTTGCTGCTCGCCCGCGTGCGGGCCGAGCTCGAGCGCGCGACCGGGCGCCCGATCGCCATCGTCGAGCTGTTTCGCCACCCCACGATCCGCAGCCTCGCCGCCCACCTCGACGGCGCGCCCTCGCCGACGAGCATCGATTCATCCCCCGCACCGCCAGCCACGCGGACTACGGAATCCCGCGCGATCGCCATCGTCGGCATGGCCGGTCGGTTCCCCGGACCGCCAGCGTCGACGCTTTGTGGCAGGCTCTCGTGGCCGGGCGCGAGCTGATCTCGTTCTTCACCCGCGAGCAGCTGGAGGCCGCCGGCATCGATCCGGCCCTCGTTCAAAACCCGCGGTTCGTCCCCGCGATCGGCGTCATGCCCGACGCGATGTGCTTCGACGCCGCCTTCTTCGGCTACAGCCCGCGCGAGGCCCGGCTCATCGATCCGCAGCAGCGCGTCCTGCTCGAGGTCGCCTGGGCCGCGCTCGAGCACGCCGGCTACGCCCCGCGCGGGCTCGACGGCGCCGTCGGCGTGTTCGCCGGCTGCGAGGTCCCGCGCTACTGGCTCGAGCGCCTCCGGCACCCCCGGCGGCCCGCTCAGCATCGAGGAGTACGAGGTCGGCTTCGGCAACATGAACGACACCCTGGCCACGCGCGTGTCCTACGAGCTCGGCCTGCGCGGCCCTGCCTTCACCATGCAGACCGCCTGCTCCACCTCGCTTGTGGCAGTCCACGTCGCCTGTCAAAACCTCGTCGCCGGCGAATGCGACGTCGCGCTCGCCGGCGGCGCCGTCGTCATGCCGCCCGACCGCCTCGGCCACGTCTCCGAGGGCGGCTCCGTGGTCGCCCCCGACGGCCACTGCCGGCCCTTCGACGCCGACGCCCAGGGCATCGTCGGCGGCAACGGGGTCGGCCTCGTCGTGCTCAAGCGGCTCGCCGATGCGGTGGCCGACGGCGACACGATCCACGCGGTGATTCACGCCACCGCGATCAACAACGACGGCGCGCAAGGTCGGCTTCACCGCCCCGAGCGTCCCCGGCCAGTGCGAGGTGATCGAGCGCGCGCTCGCGGTCGCCGGCGTCGAGCCGGCCCAGATCGGGCTCGTCGAGGCGCACGGCACCGCCACCCGCCTCGGCGATCCGATCGAGGTCGCCGCGCTCACCCAGGCCTATCGCCGCCGCACCGCCGCGCGGGCCTGGTGCGCGCTCGGATCCATCAAGGGCAACATCGGCCACCTCGGCGCCGCCGCCGGCGTCACCGGCCTCATCAAGGCCGCCCTGGCGCTCGCCCGCGAGGCCATCCCGCCGACCCTGCACTTCCGCGCCGCCAACCCCGAGCTCGCCCTCGACGAGAGCCCGTTCTTCGTCAACAGCGAGACCATGACATGGCCCAAGAGCCATGTACCGCGATTCGCCGCGGTCAGCTCGTTCCGGGTCGGCGGCACCAACGCGCACGCGATCCTCGGCGAGGCTCCGGCGTCGCCGACCCCCGATCCGTCGCACCCGTGCAGCTGCTCGTGCTGTCGGCGCAATCGCCTGGCGCGCTGACGGCCGGCGCCGCCCGCCTCGCCGACGCCCTCGCCCGCCCCGACGCCCCCGCGCTGCCGGATGTCGCCCACACCCTCGCCCGCGGCCGCACGCCCCTGCGGCGCCGCCTGGCAGTGATCGCCCGCGACGCCGACGCGGCCGTCCGCGCCTTGCAGGGGACCGACCGGGCCCGCCTGGTCGAGGGCGTCGCCGGCGAAAGGCCGCGCGTCGCGTTCCTGTTCCCCGGCGGCGGCACCCAGTCGGTCGGCATGGGCCGCGAGCTTTATGATAGTGGCGATCCGGCCTACCGCGCCGAGTTCGACGCCGCCGCCGACCGCTTCGCCGACGAGCTCGACCTCGACGTCCGGCACCTGCTCTACGCCGCCGACCCCGACGCGGCCGCCCGCGAATTGTTGCGACCCACGCGCTTCCTGCCGGCGATCTTCTGCTGCGAATACGCGCTCGCCCGACGAATGATGGCACTCGGCGTCATCCCGGTCGCGCTGACCGGACACAGCCTCGGCGAGTACACCGCGGCCGCGATCGCCGGCGTCCTCTCGCTCGCCGACGCCGCCCGTCTCTTGGCCACGCGCGCCCGCCTCCACGAATCGCTGGACGTCGAGGCCGGCCTGCTGGTCGTCGCCCTGTCCGAGGCCGCGCTCGCGCAGCGCCTCCCGCCCGGCCTCGACATCGCCGTGGTCAACGCGGCCGACAGCTGCGTCGTGGCCGGGCCGCTCACCGCGATCGACGCCTTCGAGGCCGCGCTCGCCCGCGACGGCGTCGACTCGCGCCGATTGCCGGTGGCAGGCGCCTCGCACTGCGGGCTGGTCGAACCGCTGATCGCACCGCTCGTTGCCTGCGCGCGCCGCTCGCTCGCAGCGCCGACGATCCCGCTCGTCTCCAACGTGACCGGCGACTGGCTCGGCGACGACGACGCCCGCGACCCGCAGCACTGGGGCCGGCACCTGCGCGGCACGGTGCGCTTCGCCGCCGGCGTCGGCCGCCTGCTCGCCGACCCCGAGCTCCTCCTCGTCGAGGTCGGCCCCGGTCGCACCCTCGCCGGCCTCGCCCGCCGCCACCCCGACGCCGGCGCCCGCCCGATCCTCGCCACCATGGCCGCGCGCGGCGGCAACCTCGGCGACCTCGAGACCTTCACCCACGCGCTCGGCCAACTGTGGTGCCGCGGTGTCGACATTCGCTGGGACGCCCTGTTCGCCGGCGAACGCCGCCGCCGCGTGCCGCTGCCGACCTACGCCTTCGAGCGCGTCCACCACGAGCACCCGCGCAGCGCGGACGTCCTGCGCGCGCGGTGCCGGTGATCCCCGACGCGCCCACGACCATCAGCACGGACGCGACGGCTCCGACCGATCCGATCGAGCGCGCCCTCGCCGGCGTGTTCGCCGAAGTGCTCGGCGTCCCCCGCCGGGCCCGGCCGACAACTTCTTCGACCTCGGCGGCTCCTCGTTCCTGGCCCTGCGCGTGCGGGTCCGCGTCGAGGAGCTGCTCGGGGTCAAGCTCCCCGGTGCACGCATTCGTCGACCACCCCACGATCGCCGGACTCGCAGCATTCCTCCGCGCCCGCCTCCCCGAAGCTCCCGTCGCATCAGCGCCGCGCGCGAGCGGCTCACGATCACCTTGCGGCCGGGCCCGGGCCGGCGCCTGTTCCTGCTCCAGCCGATCGGCGGGACCGTCTTCACCTACCTGCCGCTGGCGCGCAGGCTCGATCCGTCGCTGCACGTCATCGGCGTGCGCGCCTCGGGCATGGAGCCGGGCGAGCCCGTGTTCGCGCGCATGGACGAGCTCGTCGCGCATCAGCTCGCCGAGGTCCGGGCCGCGCAGCCGCGCGGGCCGTACTTGCTCGGCGGTCACTCGGCGGGTGGCGTCATCGCCTTCGAGCTCGCGCGGCGGCTGCTCGAGGGCGGCGAACGCGTCGACCTGGTCGCCCTGCTCGACACCGCCTCGCTCGCGCCGGCGCGGCGGCTGGTCCTCACGAGCGACGACGACGTGTTCCAGATCGCCGAGCGCATGCGCAGCGATTCGTCGCTCGCCTATGAACAATTCGCGGCGACCCTGCGCGACGACCCGGCCTTCCGCGGGCTCGTGCGCGCCACCTGGAGCGCCCTCGCCACCTGCGACCCGGCCCCGCTCGCCGCCGACGTCCTCTACGTCAAGGCCCGCGTGCAGCCCGACCCCGACGAGCGTCACGCCGACCGGGCGTGGCTGGAGTTGGTCGACGGCGCGTACACCCGCGCCAGCGTCGACGCCGATCATTTCTCGATGATGGACGAGCCCGCCGTCGCGTCCGTCGCGTCCCTGATGAACGCCGCGATCGCTCATGACCGCCGTCCATCCTCGAAGTAGAAGGTCGCCCCGGGGCCCATCGCAGGGCCATTGCCGCCTCGCTGTCCGCGAGCCCCCGAGCGCGCGCGCTGGCCCCCACGCGGACGAGGGCTTGCGACCCGCATTGCGCAATCGAGGCCCAGCCAGCGAAACATGTTTCTCTTGCCTCGCCCCATCCGCGCGGGTGCGTGCCCCTCTTGTGGCCGCGCGCGCTCGGCCTATAGCCGCAGTCGATGCTGCGACCCGTCTCGACGCGCGCCCTCACGCTCCTCTCGTTGCTCGCCCTCGCCTGTGAGAGCGACGGCGGCGCGAGAGCGGCGAGACCGGCGATCATCCGATCGACGTCCCCGACCCCGTCGATCCGCCCGAGGCCGACCCTGGCGAATACCTCGAGGGCATCGAGGGCGAGTTCATCCGCGCCTCGGAGGAGTTCGGCGTCCCGGTCTCGCTGCTCAAGGCGGTCGCCTACGTCGAGACCCGCTGGGAGACGGTCGAGGGCCAGGTCGAGTTCGACGGGCGCGACGCCGCCTTCGGGCCCATGGCGCTGCGCGGCGCCAACCAGCAGCGGGCCGCCGAGCTCCTCGGCGTCGAGCTCGACGCGATCAAGACCGACCGCGAGACCAACATCCGCGCCGCCGCGGCTGTCCTGCGGGACATGTCCGATCAGGAGGGCATCGACCGCGACGACCTCGGCGCGTGGGCCCCGGCGATCGCGGCGCTGGCCGCCATCGGGAACGACGCCGCCAGCGTCGGCTACATCCACAACGACGTCTACGGCCTGATCAAGAACGGCCTCGTCGTCACCGACAACGACGGCAACGTGATCTCGGAGATCCCGCCCGAGCCCGACGTCGAGCCGCAGTACACCCTCCGGGCGGCCCGACGCTGGCCACCAACCCCGACTACGCCGGCGCGATCTTCCGCAGCTCGCCCAACTACGGCAGCCGCCCGGCCGGCGTCACCGGCGAGCGGCGCATGGTCATCATCCACTCGTGCGAGGCGCCTACTCGGGCTGCTGGGGCTGGCTCGTCAACGACGACTCGGACGTCAGCGCCCATTACGTGGTCAAGGAGGACGGCTCGGAGATCTCCCAGCTCGTCAAGGAGGACCAGCGCGCCTGGCACATCGCCGCGAAGTACGACAAGAGCCTCAACGGCGGGCAAGAATCGCAGCTCCACGGCACCAGCAGCAACAACTTCACCGTCGGCATCGAGCACGCCGGCTACGCCAAGCAGGCCAACTGGAACGCCAACCTGATCGAGCAGTCGGCCAAGCTGGTGTGCGACATCACCAAGCGCCAGGGCATCCCGCGCGACAAGTACCACGTGGTCGCGCACGGCCACTGCAGCCGAACAACCGCATCGACCCCGGCCCCAATTGGCCGTGGGCCACCTATTTCAACAAGATCGAGGCCGCCTGCGGCGGACAGCCCGAGGACCCGCCGCCGGAGCAGCCCGACCCGAACGAGCCGCCGCCCGACCCGCAGGACCCGCCGCCCGAAGATCCGCCGGAGGACCCGCCGCCGATGAACGCGGATCCCGCCGAGATCATCGTCGACAGCAGCAACGGCAACAACGACCCGGCGCGCGCCAAGTTCACCGCCTCCGCCAACTGGTCGGCGACCGCCGCGACCCCGGCTTCTACGGCAGCAACTATCTGTTCGCCGCCGTCTCGCCGGTGTCCGACGCCGCCGAGTTCTCGTTCTACCTCGCCGGCGCGGGCAGCAAGAAGGTCGAGATCTGGTACACCAGCGGCACCAATCGCGCCCCCGACGCGCCGGTCGTCGCCTTCGACGCCCAGGGCAAGAACCTCGGCACGGTGAAGGTCAACATGCAGGCGGGCGGCAAGGCGTGGACCGCCGTCGGCACGTTCGCCTTCACGGCCGGGTGGAACAAGATCGCGGTGTCGCGCTGGACCACCGGCAACTACGTCGTCATCGCCGACGCCATCCGCGTCACCGGGGCCGGCAACGGCCGCCGCCGCCGCCCCCGAACGGCGACCCGACCTACGACCAGCTGCTGGCGCTGACGCAGAGCTGCACGCAGCTGCCCGGCACCACCAAATTCAAGACCGACTCGGCCGCCGCCGCCACCATCCCGGTCTGCCAGCTCGACGGCGCCGTGTGGTGGCGCGCCGACGCCGACATCGACTGCGACGGCGCCCCGGACCCCAAGTGCACCGTCGACCCGTACTACCAGCCCGAGACCTCGGCCAAGGACTCGCTGGGCAACTTCATCAACGCGGCCAAGACCGCGTTCCTGGTGGTGCCGCTGCCGAGCAACGGCTTCGACCCCAAGACCTACGGCATCAAGACCGGCTGGTCCGGCTACGGCAGCGTCGGCGCGATCCTCTACAACGGCAAGCTGATCTACGCCCCCTACGCCGACGCGGGCCCGACCGGCGTCATCGGCGAGCTGTCGTACCGCGCCGCCGAGCTGCTCGGCATCCCGCCGAGCCCGATCAACGGCGGCGTCGCCAGCGGCGTCACCTACATCGTCTTCACCGGCGCCAACTACGTCGACCCGATCGAGAGCCAGTCCGCCGCCGACGCGCTCGGCAAGCAGCTGGCCGCCCAGCTGCTGGTCGACAACTGATCTGCCTGTGTCGCCATGTCCTGCGGTGCATGTCCTCCGGCCATGCAACCGGGGCCGCCGCGACCGGCCGCCGCCGCGCCGCGACCGCGGACATGTCCCGAGAGGCATTGTGCGCAGGAGCACCGCCCGCGCCCGCGGCGGCCGCGCGAGCGGCGAGCGGCGCGCTGCCGCCGAGGCCGTCACAGCCGGGCGGGGCCGTTTCGCGTGTGAGGAGCCCCCGCGCCGGGGCCTCTCGCCGCGGCCTGCGCCACTTGGCGCCGGGCATTCGGGCGCGCAAATCTGGCGCATGGCGGACGTCTCGCACCTCGAATCACGGCAGGGGCACCTCATCGCCGTCGTCCAGGAGCTGTCGCTGGCTCGCTCCCTGGACGAAGTCACCGCGATCGTCCGTCACGCCGCCCGCGCGCTCGTCGAGGCCGACGGCGCCACCTTCGTCCTGCGTGACTGCGGTCGGTGCTTTACGCGGACGAGGAGGCGATAAGTCCGTTGTGGAAGGGCAAGCGGTTCCCCATGGAGAGCTGCGCCAGCGGGTGGGTCATGCAGCGCGCAGCCCCTCGTCATCGAGGACGTGTTCGTCGACCCGCGGATCCCCGGCGACGCGTATCGACCCACCTTCGTCAAGAGCATGGCGATGGTGCCGATCCGCAAGGCCCGGCCGATCGGCGCCATCGGCACGTACTGGCCCGCCACCGCGTCGCCGGCGAGGACGAGGTCCGGCGCTGCAGGCGCTGGCCGACAGCACCTCGATCGCGCTCGAGAACGTCGAGCTCTACAACGACCTCGAGCGCCGGGTCCGCGACCGCACCGCCCAGCTCGAGGCGCTCAACGACGAGCTGAGCGCGTTCGCCTACGCCGTCTCGCACGACCTGCGCGCGCCGCTGCGGGCGATCGCCGGCTTCAGCCGCGCGCTCGACGAGCGCTGGCGCGCAGCTCGACGCCCGCGGCCGCGACTGTCTGGACCGCGTGCCGCGGCGCCGCCCGCATGGACCGCATGATCGACGACATGCTCGACCTCTCGCGCGTGGGCGGGGCGCCGACGTGGTGCGGCGGCAGTCGATCGACCTGTCCGGGCTCGCGCGCAGCGTCGCCGCCGAGCTGCAGGCCGGGCACACCACCCACCGCGTGCGCGTCGTCGTCCAGGACGGCCTCGTCGCCGTGGCCGACGCCGGCCTCGTGCGCCTGCTGCTGCAGAACTTGCTCGGCAACGCCTTCAAGTTCACGCGCCCGAGCGCCGAGCCCACGGTCGAGGTGAGCGCCGAGGTCTCGCCCGCCGGCGAGCTGGTCTATCGCGTGCGGGACAACGGCGTCGGCTTCGACGCCTCGCGCAGCGAGGAGCTGTTCGGGCCGTTCTGCCGCCTCCACGGCGCCGGCGAGTTCCCGGGCGACGGCATCGGCCTCGCCACGGTGCAGCGGATCGTCCGTCGCCATCGCGGCCGGATCTGGGCCGAGTCGGCGCCCGGCAGCGGCGCCGCCTTCTTTTGGACCCTCTCACCCGCCAGCGTCGATCCTGTCCCTCAGGACATCCGCAGGGACTCCGACGCGCGGCCTCACGGCGGCGCCGAGCCGGCGCTGGTAGGCGCCCAGTGACCCGCCACCTCGCGGTCATGGTCGTCGACGACGACGAGGAGGACGCCATGCTCCTCGTCTACGAGCTCGAGCGCGGCGGCTTCGACGTCCGCTGGGTCTGCGTCGACACCGCCGAGGACATGCGCGACGAGCTCGAGCGCGGCGGCTGGGAGCTCGTGCTGTCCGACTGCGCCATGCCGCGCTTCAGCGGCCGCGAGGCGCTCGCCGAGCTCCACGCCTCCGGCCTCGACCTGCCGTTCATCGTCGTGTCCGGCGCCATGCGCGAGGAGGACGCGGTCGACGCCCTCCGCGCCGGCGCCCACGACTTCATCGTCAAGGGCCGGCTGGCGCGCCTGCTGCCCGCGGTCGAGCGCGAGCTGCGAGAGGCCCAGCTGCGCCGGCGCCAGCGCGAGACCGAGGCGCGGCTGGCCGAGACGGAGAGCTGCGCGCGCTCGGCCTGATGGCCGCCGGCATCGCCCACGACCTGCGCAACATCTTCACCCCGCTGACGCTGCACACCGGCCTGCTGCGGCGGCTCGTCGCCGATCACCCGCAGGCCATGCAGTCGCTCTGCAAGCTCGAGCACGGCCTGGCGATCGGCGTCCAGGTCATCGACCGCCTCAGCGGCTTCAGCCGGCGCGGCGGCGGCGAGACCGTCACGGGCGCGCTCGCCGAGCTCGCCCGCGAGGCGGTCGAGCTGTGCCGCCACCGCTCGCCGCCGCAGGTGCGGCTGGTCGTCGACGAGACCTCGCCGACGCCGCCGGTCCAGATCTCGCCCGGGCGAGTTCACCTCGGCGCTGATCAACCTGATCGGCAACGCCCTCGACGCCGTCGAGACGACCGGCACCGTCACCGTGCGCACCGGCGCCGGCGCCGGCGGGGCCTACGTCGAGGTCGTCGACGACGGCCCCGGCATCGCCGCCGAGGTGCAGGCGCACATGCTCGAGCCCTTCTTCACCACCAAGGCGGAGGGCACCGGCCTCGGGCTCGCCATCGTCCGCGGCTTCGTCGACCGCCACGGCGGCAAGCTGTCCTTCGAGACAGCCCCGGGCGCCGGGACCTGCGTGCGCATGGTTCCCGACGCCCTTGCCGGCTCAGGCGGCGCCCTTGAAGGCGCCGCCGGGGCCGCCTCGGGGATGCCGTAGAAGAGCCGGGCCGCCAGCCCGCCCTCCTGCAGCACGCGCTCGGCCGCCGCGCCGGCGACCAGCTCGACGCGGGCGCCCGCGGCCATCGCCATCTCCGGCAGGTTCACCTGCAGCTCGGCTCGGCGAGCGGCCAGGGCACCAGCAGCAGCTCGACCTGCTTGTTCTTCAGGCAGTCGAGCACCGTGGCGATCCCCAGCGCCCCGCGGCCGCCGGCCTTGGCCAGGTCGACCACCTCGTCGACCAGCGCGCACTCGTGGGCGCGCTCGTGCTCGAGCGCGCGCGGCATCATGTGATCCCACATGGCCTGGTCGCTCAGGTGCATTTGTGTCGGCACGAACCCGATCACGGCCTTGCGCACGGTGTCGTGCATGAGGCCCTCGACCGCCCGCGCCGAGGCCTCGCTCCCGCCGAGCAGGATCCGCTTCGCGCCTGACTCTTCGAGCAGGTGGCCGCATTGCTCGGCGACCTGGCGGTAGAACCGGCGCGTGTGGTCCTCGATGGTCGCCTCGAAGGCGTCGCGGTTGTTGCCGCCCTGGGTGTAGCCGCCCTCGCCGCGGCCGGTCGCCGGCAGGTACTTCGGCGGGAAGTCGTACTCGCGCACCTCGTTGTAACGGGTGCCGCCGAGGTCGGCGCGGCCCAGCTTGGCGACGAAGAAGCGGACCTTCTCCGAGTCGACCAGCGCCACCACGTACGGCTCGTACTCGTCGAGCAGCCACAGCAGCGAGGCCACCGCCGGCCGGCCGAAGTGGCACTCGGGCTGGACGATCGGGACCCGCAGCCGGAGCACCTCCTCGGCGCCCGGCGTGAAGAAGGCCGCGACCGCCTTGCACTCCGGCCGCAGCGTGGCGAAGAACTGCTCGGCCCGCGCGATCAGCTCCGCCGCCGCCGGGTCCTCGTGCGCCGCCTTCACGTCGCGCAGCGAGTTCTTGAGCCAGATCCGCCAGCCCGGCGTCCGCCCTGGTTTTCGAACAGCGAGGGATCGACCTGCGCGTAGATCGACAGCGTCTTGTCGGCCGCCGGTTGGCTGAGCACGCGATGGACATCGGTAAGCTTGAGCATGCAGACCTCGTTGCCGCGAAGTCTGGGCAATCGGCGCGCTCGTGCAAACCCCGGAGCAACCTCTGCCGGGCCAGGCGGCCGGTCACGGGCAATCGTGGCAGACGCGACCGCCATGCCGCGAGGCGAGCGCCGACGGGGCGCGATACGTGCACCCTCGATTCGCCGGCGACGACGGCTCGTCGGCTTCGGCGAGCACGAGGGTCTCCGGATCATACATTCACCAATCCGACCGACCGCGCGAGCAGGCCCGACCGGGCGAGCGACGAATGCATCGATGACGCGGGTCGCAGCTATCATGCTGTGGGACGCGGCCATCCTCCCGCGGCCACGTCGTCCTCTCGAGCCGCCACGAAACGATGATTCAGGTCGACCCGCGGCGGCGCCGCTCCTGCCCTCATTGCCGCGACAGCCCGCGCGGCCGGCCGCCTCCTGCGCTAGCGCTCGACCGGCCCGAGCGTCTCGGCCAGGAACGCGTCGATCGCCTGCTGCGCGGCGGGCCGCGTTCGCGTCGTACTGCAGCCCGCGCTCGGGCATCTGCGCGCCGGGGAACGTGAACGCGTGCATCGCATGGCCGTACGCGTGGATCTGCCAGTCGGCGCCGGCGGCGGTCAGCTCGCGGGCCATCCCGAGCACGTCCTCGGGCGGCGCGATCGGGTCCTCCCAGCCGTGCAGCACCAGGATCTTCGCGCCGATCTTCGGCTGCTCGGGAAGCCCGGCGGCCGCAGCACCCCGTGGATCGACACCACCCCGCGGACCCCGCCGGCGTTGCTGCGCGCCGCGTCGAGCGCACACAGGCCGCCGAAGCACCAGCCGATCACCACCAGGCGGTCGGGGTCGACCAGCGGGTGCTGGCGGGCCGCGGCCACGCCGGCGACCAGGCGGTCGCGCAGCAGCGCGCGGTCGTTCAGCAGCGGGAACATCAGGCGCGAGTTGTCGCCGGTCTCCTCGCCGCGCACGCCCTTGCCGTACACGTCGAGGGCGAAGGCCACCCGGCCCTGGGCCGCGAATTCCTCCGCACGGGCGCGGATCGAGCCGTTCTGGCCGTCCCACGCGTGGGCCAGCACCACGCACGCGCGCGGCCGTCCGGTCGCCCCGTCGTGCGCCAGGTAGCCCTCGGCCACGATGTCGCCGGCGGGGTAATCGACGAACTCGGTGACGATCGATCGGCTCACGGTTGCGGTCATCGGCACCCAATGATTCGCACGGCGCGGCCCGGTCCGACAAGCCCCGCGAAAGATCACGGCTCGCGCTTGTCCTCGGTCGCAGGCGTACACGTCGCCAGCGACGGCGGCCGCGCCGCTTGCAGCCGCTGCGCCGTCGCTCCGCGGCCCGCAGCACGCGGAGCAGGTTGCGGCCGGCGAGCTTCTCCAGCTCCTCGTCGGTCCAGCCCCGGCGGGCCAGCTCGGCCAGCAAATGGGGGTACTTCGACACGTCCTCCAGGCCGACCGGCACCGCCGACATCCCGTCGAAGTCGCTGCCCAGGCCCACGTGGTCGACGCCGGCCACGCGGCGCACGTGCTCGACGTGGTCGGCCACCTGCGCCAGGGTCGCGCGCGGCTGCGGCTCGGCGTCGATCTCCGCCAGCCGGGCGGCCCTGGCGGCCGGATCGGCCAGCTTCGCCCTCCGCCTGGGCCTTGCGCCGCGCCTCACGGGCGTCCGCGCCGCCTGCGACACGTAGGCCGGCAGGAACGTGACCATCACCACCCCACCGTTCTCGGGGATCCGCCGCAGGATGTCGTCGGGCACGTTGCGGGCGGTGTCGGCGATCGCCCGCGCCGACGAGTGCGAGAAGATGACCGGCGCCTCGCTCACCCGCAGCGCGTCGTCCATCGTCGCCGGCGACACGTGCGACAGGTCGACCAGCATGCCCAGGCGGTTCATCTCGCGCACCACCTCCTCGCCGAACGTGGTCAGCCCGTCGTGGCGCGGCGGCAGCACTGCGCAGTCGGCCCAGTCGGTATGGACATTGTGCGTCAGCGTCAGGTAGCGGACCCCGAGCGCGTGATAGGCCCGCAGCGTCGCCAGCGAATTGGCCAGAGTGTGCTCGCCCTCGGCGCCGAGCAGCGACGCCACCCGCCCGGCCTGGAAGGCCGCCTCGACCTCGTCGGCGGTCAGCGCCAGCGCCAGGTCGTCGGAATATTGCGCGATCATCCGCCGCGCCAGATCGATCTGCTCGAGCTGCAGGCGCACCATGTCGCCGGCCGGCCGATCGCCGGGCACGTACACCGACCAGAACTGGCGCCGACCCGACCCGCGCAGCCGCGGCAGATCGGTGTGCCCTTGGTGGCCGCGCGCAGGCCATACGCGGCGACGCCCGGCGCATCCTTGTGCTCGCGGATCGTCCACGGCAGATCGTTGTGACCGTCGATCAGCGGCACGCGAGCCAGCACCGCGTGGGCCCGCTGCAGCGCCGGATCGGCGGCGAGCGACGGATCGAGCCCCGGCGGCGCCCCGACCTGCATCGCCTCGGACGACGGCGACGGCTCGGCTTGCGTCGCATCGGACGACGGCAACCCGGGCGGCGCGGCCGCCGATCGCTCGCGCGCCGGCGCGGCCGCTCGCGCATCCTCCTGCTCGGACGGCGCCGGTCGCTCGATCGCAGGCGCGGCCGCTCGCGCGGCCTCCTGCTCGGGCGGCGCGGCGCACCCGAGCGCCAGCCAGGCCAGCGTCCACGTCGGCGCGCGCGAGGGGAGACAAGCCGCAGGCTCGGAATCACCCGCGGATTCTATCACGGACCCGCGAGCCCCGGCTCACCTCGCCGATCCCGGCGCCGCGCTCGCCATTCATCGTGGGCACCAGCGGCCAGCGCAATCGCCTTCTCCCGAGTCTCGCGGTCGCGTGCGGGCGACCGCGGCGCACCGCCATCGAGCCTCGAGGTCCTCGCGCAGGTGCCCGCGGCACGCCGCCATCGCCTGCTCCCGAGTCTCGCGGTCGCGTGCGGGCCACCGCGGCGCACCGCCATCGGGCCTCGAGGTCCTCGCAGAC
Organism: Nannocystis pusilla; assembly: GCF_026626665.1. GTDB lineage: Bacteria > Myxococcota_A > Polyangia > Nannocystales > Nannocystaceae > Nannocystis > Nannocystis pusilla. Next base: position 11,888,244 of record NZ_JAPNKE010000002.1, on the reverse strand, counting down.
ACCCGCGGCCCGCCGCAATCGCTCGCTCGCGGCTCGAAGTGCCGAGCTCGGTCCGCGTTCACAGCGGCGACGGCGACGGCGACGGCGCCGGCGACGGCGGAGGCGGCTGCGGCGGCGGCATCGGGTTCGGCGGCGGCTTCGGCTGCGGCGACGGCGGCTTCGGCCCCGGGCTCGGCGGATTGGGGTTCGGATTGGGGTTCGGGTTCGGATTCGGCGGCGGCGTCGGGTTCGGCGTCGGCGACGGCGGAGCCGGAGACGGCTGCATCGTCGCGGCCGCGACCGCTGCGGCGGCCTCGGGCACCGCGATGGTCATCAGCGCCAGCGCGGCGACCGTCGCCGAAGCGGACTTGAGAATGCGAGTCATGATGCGCTCTTTCATGATCTCAACCGTAGTCGCCTCGCGGGACCCGTCCAGCGGAGCCGGGGCCATTGCTCCACTCCCTTCATTCCATTAGGGCGCGCGACTCTCGCCGGCTCGGGTCGGCCAGCGAGGCCAGGCGTGGCCCGCTGCGACGATTGCGGCGCAGCGACGAAGACGTGGCCGCACCGGTCGCCTCGATCACGCGCGTCCGCCTCGCCGCGACCTCGCCCGCGCGTCGCTTCACCCGTACCGCCGCGCCGCCTGCGCGACTCATTGCGTACTGCGATTCGCCACCCGTCGATCGGGCGATGTGCCGGGCGTCCGCGCGAATCGTATTGCCGCACCGGCGAGCGAGCCCGACTCGCCGTCAGCGTCCCACCCAGGCGAGCCCGCTCGTCATGCTCCAATCCTGTTTTAAAGACATGTCCATTTCAACATGTCTCATCAAACATCCCTCGCCCGTCCTCCCCTGTCTCCCGATGAAGACGCCCGACCCACTCCGATCCTGCCCAAGAACAAGGTTCTAACCGACCTTATCTGCCGCTATATCAATACCAAAGTTTTCACTTGACCTTTCAGCCGCGCGATCCAATACTCAAGTCCATGCTTGACCTTGGCGCCGTCGACCGGGTTTTTCACGCGCTCGCCGATCCGTCTCGTCGCGCCATGGTCGAGCGGTTGAGCAGGGGGCCGGCTTCGGTGAAGGAGCTGGCCGCGCCGCTGGCGATGAGCCTCGCGGCGGTCGTGCAGCACGTGCAGGTGCTCGAGCAGAGCGGCGTCATCCGCACCGAGAAGGTCGGGCGGGTCCGCAGCTGTCGTCTCGACCCTGCCGGGCTGAACGTCGCCGAGCGGTGGATCGTGGAGCGCCGCGCCCTGTGGGAGCGCCGCCTCGATCGCCTGGGCGACCTCCTCGCCGAGCCCGAGACCGACGAATAGCGAGCGCACGACAAACAAACCACGGAGGAACAGCCATGCACACGGAGTCCGTCGTCCACAGCACCATCACCATCGAGCGCACCTACCCCGCCGCCGCCGAGCGCGTGTTCGCGGCCTGGGCCGACCCCAAGCGGAAGCGGCGGTGGTTCGCCGAGGGCGAGGGCTGGAGCGTCCTGCATCTGACCTGGACTTCCGCGAGGGCGGCCGCGAGACCGCGATCTTCCGCGACGACAAGAATGGCGCCGAGATCCGCAACGACGGCCATTACGAGGACATCGTCCCGGGCCGCCGGATCGTCGTCGCCTATACCATGAGCGTCGGCGGCAGGCGGATCAGCGCCTCCCTCGGCACCATCGAGCTGCGCCCGCAGGGCGACGGCACCCGGCTCCTCTACACCGAGCAGGGCGCCTTCTTCGACGGCGCCGACGGCCCGCAAATGCGCGAGCAGGGCTGGCGCGAGCTGCTCGATCGGCTCGCCGAGCAGCTTCAGGCCCCGCGCTGACGATCAGCGCAGCGACAATCGCAGCACTTGCACCGGGAACAGCCGCTCCGGCGGGAAGACCTGCCCGCCCTCGAAGCTGCGCAATTGCGAGTTGGCGATATAGACCAGCGAATCACCGTCCAGCACCCCGGTGGTGGGAATGAGGAAATCGGGGTGCCCGGCCTCGAGCACTCTTGCCTGGACGATGCTGCCGAGGTCCGGCGCCAGCTCGAGGCGCACGATCCGTCCCCCACCCGCGCCGTTGTCGACCCCGACCAGCGCGCCGCGGTGGAAGTACAGGCCGTCGAAGCCGTGGGTCGCTGCGCCGCGCGGGTGCGGCAGCGTGGAGCTCGCGGGTCGCCAGCGGGATCGCGGTCAGCCCGCGCACGAAGTCGGCCACGAACAGCACGCTCCCGTCGTCGGACAGGGCGATCCCGTTGGGGTAGCCGAATTCGCCGGCGGGGGCGACCGACTCGAACTGCGCGCCGGGCCCCGGTCGCAGCGTCAAGACCTCGCCGGCCTCGCTGTCGGTGACGTACAGCGCGCCGTCGGGCGCGATCACCAGATCGTTGAGCAGGTGCCGGCCCGCCGATTCACGCGGGTAGCGGGCCCGCGACTGCCCGGTCGACGGATCGATCTCGTGCAGCGCCGCCTTGCCGCGGTGCTCGGCCTCGACGTAGCCCTGCATCTCCGGCCCGGCCGCGCTGGCGACCCACAACGAATTGCGGCGCGCGTCGAACTTCATGCCCAGCGGGCTGTAGAGACCGTTCGTCGCGTCCGCCACCGCGAGGTGCGCGCCGCCCCCTTGCGATCGACGGCCACGACCTTGCGCTTGTAGATGCTGCCGACGAAGAAAGTGCCGGTCGTCGGGTCGTGGGCGATGCCCTCGGGGATCAGCGCGCGGTCTGCCAGCGTGAACGCGCGAGCGCTCTTCGGCGCCGGCAGCCGCGCGGGCGGCCGCGACCAGGCGCTCGAACTCGGGCCCGCCGAGCTTGGGAAAATCGTGCGCCTGCGGCACCAGCAGGCTGCCCGCCGCGTCGAGGCGGCGCAGCACCGCGAAGGCCTCCTCGCCGCGCCCCGCGGCCGCCAGCACCTGGGCGCGCAGATAGTCGATCGCCTGGTTGCTGCCGTCGATCGCCGCCGCCGCGTCGAGCGCAGCCAGCCCCGCCGCGTAGTCCTGGCGCCCGAGCGACCCCCCGAGCTTGCCGTACGCCCCGGCCAGCGCGCCCACCTCGGCCCCGACAACATCGCCGGCGCCGCCTCCCCCGTCGGCTCGGACGGCGCCCGCGGGGCGTGCAGGCGGTCAGGAGGGCGGCGAGGAGCAGCAATCGTCGCATCTTGCCGCGACCTTAGCCCAACCCGCCCCGCCCCACGACCACGATGCAGCGCGCGGGCCCGGCGCCGCTGCCCCCATTCGCGAGGACACCGGCACTCGCTCGCATCAGCGCTCTGCGACCGTCTCGCTCATTGCTTGTACCAGTCGTCGAACGGCGACAGCGCCCACAGCACCGTCTTCCACGTCGTGTACGTATCGACCGCCTGTGGTCCGCAGTCGCGGCCGAAGCCGGAGGACTTCACCCCGCCGAACGGCACCTCGACGGGGGTCGGGTTGTAGTTGTTGATCCACACGTAACCCGACTGCAGCTCCTGCGAGCAGCGGAGCGCCCGTTGCACGCTCGACGTCCACGCCCCGGCCGCCAGTCCGAACTCCGTCGCGTTCGCCAGCGCGATCGCCTCGTCGTCCTCGGTGAATTTCGTGACCGTCACCACCGGCCCGAAGATCTCCTCCTGGAACACGCGATGTTCCGGCTTCACGTCGGCCAGCACCGTCGGCAGGTACCAGTGCCCGCGCGTGAAGTGTCCCTCTGCCGGCGGCGGTCCGCCGCACAGCAGCGTCGCGCCTTCGAGGATCCCGACATCCACGTAGCCCGCGACCTTGCGCAGGTGCGCCGCCGAGATCAGCGCGCCCATCTGGCTGCGCTCGTCGAGCGGCGGCAGCACGCGGATCGCCTGCGCCCGCTCGACCAGGCGCGCCACGAAGCGCTCGTAGATCCCGGCCTGCACGAGCAAGCGGCTGCCCGCGTTGCAGTTCTCGCCCTGATTGTAAAAGATGCCGAACGCCGCGCCCGCGCTGGCGCGCTCGAGGTCTGCGTCGTCGAACACGATGTTGGGCGACTTGCCGCCGAGCTCGAGCTGCGTCGGTCGCAGCCGGTCCGCGCGCGCGTGCAGCACCTTGCGCCCGGTCACGGCCCCGCCGGTGAACGCCAGCACGTCGACATCCCGATGCTCCGCCAGCGGCGCGCCGGCCTCGGCCCCGGTGCCGCAGACCACGTTGAACACCCCCGGCGGCACCCCGGCCGCAAGCGCCAGCTCGGCCGCGGCCAGCATCGTCAGGCTGGTCAGCTCGCTGGGCTTGAGCACCACGCTGCAGCCGCTGCACAGCGCCGGCGCGAACTTCCACGCGCCCACGTACAGCGGGAAGTTCCACGGCGTGATCTGCCCGACCACCCCGGCCGGCTCGCGGATCACCGTCGCAAAGCTGTTACCCGGCACGCGCGTGGTCTGGCCGAACACTTGCGACGCCAGGCCCGCGTAGTACTCGAGGATCTCCGCCGTGCCGACGATGTCGGCGCGAGCCTCGGCGATCGGCTTGCCGCTGTCGCGCGTCTCGAGCCACGCGAGCGCCTCGGCCTCGTCGCGGATCGCCCGCGCGAACGCCCACAGCACTCGCCCGCGGTGCGCCGGATCGGCGCGCGACCACGTCCCGGCGGTGAAGCTGGCCCGCGCGGCCCGGACCGCGCGGTCGATGTCCTCCGGGCTGCCCGCGGGGATCTGCGCGAAGATCTCGCCGGTCGCGGGGTCCTCGACGGGCAGCGTCGCGCCGGTCGACGGCGACACCACGCGGCCGTCGATCACGTGGCCCTGGGTTGGAGGAAGCGGGCGGCACCGGCGGGGATCGTGGCAGTGTCCATGGCGGTCGGGGCCGCGAGTCTACCCGCGAAGGCGTCACCGCGCATGCGGGCCGCCGGCGGGCCCGCCTCGGGTGCTGCTACCCTCGCCGGCATGGTCTCCGAGACGCCCGTCTTCGCCGCCCTCCTGCTCCTCCTCGTCGCGCTGCTGGCCGTGAACACCTCCGTCACGCGCATGCGCCTGAAGATCCGGCTCGGCGACGGCGGCGACGAACGCATGACTCGCGCCATCCGCGCGCACGCCAACGCGTTCGAGCATGTGCTGCCATTCGTGCTCCTGCTGTTCTTCTATGAACAATCGAGCGCCTGCGCTGCCACCATTCGCTGGGCCGGCGGCCTGTTCCTGGCCGCGCGGCTCGGCCACGCGGTCGGCATGCTGCGCGGCCCGTTCGACCTCCTCCGCCTCAGCGCCACCCTCACCGCCCTGCTCGAGTGTGGGTCGCCCTGGCGCTGCTGCGCAACGTCCTGTGAGCGCCGGTGCGCCCTAACGTCGGTGCTTCCGGATCTACCCGGACGCGGCTACTGTATCCCGCATGTTCGGGCGCCTGCTTCGCTGGCTCCGTGGACCCTCCCGCCCGCCGCTCCGCCCGCCGCGACGCCCACCGCGACACCCGAGCCGGCGACCGAGAGCGACAGCCCCTATCGGCGACCTGCCCCCGAGCCGACTGCCACGAGCGTGACCGCCCCGGCGACCAGGGACTGGTGGACGGTGCACCTCATGCCGGCAGGGTGTTCGAGAAGATCGATGCGTTCGCGCTGCAATACGTCACGGGGCTGATCTACATCACCACCAACGACATCGTCCTCGTGCACGAAGGAATGCCGCATGTGCTCGAGCACCAGCGGTGCGAGCCGGCCGAGCCGGAGTGGTGGGGCCTACGACTCACGTCCTTCGCACCTCGTATGAATGGTGGCGGTCGCACGATCCGCACCGCCGCCTCGTGACGGTCCCGACCTACGAGGCCCCCCACCTGCCGCTGTCGCTGGAGGACCACGAGATCGTGACCCGCCCCTTCGAGTCGGCAGAGCCCACCGGGCGGCGCGTCGACCTCGCCCCCGCGCTGTTGCCCGAGCTCGCTCGGGTGCTGCGCGCCGGCGATCCGGACGCCCTGTCGGCGGTCCTCGCCCTGCTCGACCTGCTCGCGCGGTTCGACGGGCACCGCCGCGGCGAGATCGACATCGCGTCGACGCCGGCGGGGCGCCAGAGCAACCTGCGAATCGGCCTCGGCGCAGCCGGCGTCGACCTGCTCGGCGACCGCGTGGACGAGCCCACGCGCGCACGCGTCGCCGCCGCGCTCGCCCCCGGCATCACGGCCGACGGCACCCGCGTACACGCGCTCATCGACAAGCGCGAGGCGCTCAGCAGCAGCAGCGGCCACCTGGCGCGGCTGTGCCTCGCCTCCCTGGAGGTCTCGGCCAGCGGCTTCGTCTACGAGGACGAGCTGCTATGGATCGAGTTCGACCCCGGCATGGAATATTCATAGCGCCTCGCCACCGCCCTCACTGCGGCAGGCGCAAGTTCGAACCCGTCGACCACCGCGCGCGAGATCACGTTGGGAAGGGCCGGCACGATCGCCTGCGCCGCGGCGGGCACCTCGCTCGGATGAATCACCGCGACCTGCACCGTGCGCGAGTTCTCGTCCATCAGGAACAGATAATAGCGGTCGTCCTGGGCCGCCGCCACGCCGGCCCTGCGGCCATCGCCGGCGCGTCGGCGTCGATGACCGCGCCGTGGTCCATCGCCGTCAGGCTGTTCACGTCGACCAGGTCCGCGTCGGTCGGGATTGCTCGATCGCGCACGACGCGATCCCGCACGTCACTCCCCCGAGCGACCCCACCTGATACGAGCGGATGCCCGTGCTGATGATGTCGCGGTTGCCCCACTGCGGCCCGGACGCCTCCGCGATCACCTCGAACACGTTGATCTGGCCGCAGCCGTCGCCGAGCTGCCCGCCGTCGGTGTTGTTGAAGCAGTGGCACGGGTGGTAGCCCGACCAACCATCACGATTGAGCTCGGACGGTGACACGCCGATCCACGGCGCGTCCTGCTCTCGCTCGTCCTCGCCGTCGCCGATGCAGCTCAGCGGCTGCAGCGTCGGCTCGTCGGCGTACGGCATCGACGCCAGCAGCACGACCAGCTTCGAGCCGGGCCACCCGTAGTAGTCGAGCGCCGACCCGGGGCAGTACGGATCGCTCCCGGGGCCGCACGGGAACGGCCGCTCCTGCATCGCATAATACGCGCAGTTGTTGCCGAGGTCCCCGACGAACGCCGGCGCCCCGTTCGGGCCCGAGAGATGGAGGTTGTACGATTGCTCCGGCGCGCGCCGGTCCCAGAACGAGCGGATCGCCCACGGCCCGTCGCCCGCGCCGAGCGGCTGATACACCGCCAGCGCCTTCACCCGCAGCGGCCCCTCGATCACGAGGTGGAGCTGCTCGTTGAACGGCGTCAGCCGATCCGACGTGACCTCGTGCCGGGTGCGGCAGCGAACTCCTCGCCCCACCCAGAAATCGATGACCTCCGACTGCACGTCGCAGCGCGGATCGTCGGGTTCGGCCTCGATCCGGCGGCCCCACCAGCCGGGCGCGCCGATGTTGGTAAACGTCAACGTCCCGCCGCGCGTCGGCTCGCCGTCGTTGTCCGGCTCCACCGGCGGATGCGGCGGCGCGTGCGGCTCGTCGAGGTCGTCCCAATCGCCGGTGTTCGGCTCGCCCGCCGACGTCGGCTCGCCCGCCGACGTCGAACTCCTGGCCGCCGACGTCGGCTCGCCCGCCGACGTCGAACCCCCGGCCGCCGTCGAGCCGCCCGCGGACGACTGCTCCGGGTTCGATCCGCACGCCGCAGCGAGCGCCAGCAGGCCCACGGCATGAACAAGATTCTTCATGGCAGCCTCGCTTCGCCCGTCGTCGGCTCAGATGTCCTCGATGATGGCGAACACGTGATCGCCGCGGTCCTGGAACACCGGGCCGTTGACGATGAAGCGGCCGTTCTTGTCGTTGAGCGAATGCACCTCCGGGCCCTCGCCCGTGGGGATCCACTCCTGATTGGCCTGTTGCTCGTACGACAGCGTCCCGAGCAGCTCCGTCTTGTCCTCCTGCCCGAGGTAGCGGTAGAGCGTGATCTTGTACAGCTGCTCGCGCGTCGGGATGTCGCCCATCTCCGTCCTGGCCGCGCGCAGCTCCGGCCACGTGAAGCCCTCCGCGTGGGCGAAGTTGTAGCCGGCCCGATCGCAGCCGCCCGAGTACGGCTTGTGGAAGTTGCCGGGCGAGTTGAGCCCCGGCGCGCCGTCGTCCTCCCAGATCGCCACCTCCTCCATCGGCCGGCCCTTGTGCCCCCAGTACTTGTGCCCCGGCGCGCCGGCCGAGGCGTACCGGGCAGGAAGGTCTCCGACGGGTAGTAGGATTCGTTGCCGGGGAACTGCGTGCGCGTCGTCGGCACCGGCGCGCTCGCCAGGTTGATCGTCACGCACGCGTGATAATCGTCCCAGCCGTCGTCATGGTTGGCGACCGTCGCCCGCTCCGGCTTCGGCACGTAGACCCGGCCCTCGGGATCGACGTAAGGCCGAAGTGAGCTCCCAGCCCTGCCCGTGGCGCGGCCACTCGAACCCCTGCGAGTCGGGCGCCTCGGGATCAGGAAGAACATTTTATAGGCATCGCCCTCGGGGTGGACGACCCACGTCGGCCGGAAGCCGGTGAAGTTGATCGGGTCGTTGGGCAGCGGATCCTGGTTGTACGTCGAATAGCCGTATTCGTAGCCCGCGTTCACGTGGTAGACGAACGGCCGCATCCCGCCGTTTTCCGCGATCTTCTCCGCCGGGTCGTCGTTTTCGCCGATCGCCCAGCCCTTGTTCTTCGCCCCCGGCATCCACGCGACCTCGTCGGTCACGCCCTTGAGGTACGGGACCTCGAAGTCGCTGTCGACGATGTAGTGGGTCTCGGTCTCCTCGACCGGGAAGTCCTTGCCGCACTGGACCGCCGACAGCGTGTAGGTCCACGGCATCGCCGTGATGATCGGGTACGGCTTGCCCTCGAAGGTCGTGTCGGCCAGGTGCTTCACGCGGTAGACGTCCGAGAACGGGGTGCTGTCGTCGACGCCTTCGCCCACGCAGTCGTCGGGCGGCGGCTCGGGCCCGTCGGAGTCCCCGCTCCCCTGGGAGCCTGCGGAGCCGGTGGGCCATCGGGCCCTTCGGAGCCTTCGCTGCCGCTGACCCCGTCCGTGCCGGCGGAGCCTTCGCTGCTCCCGGCCCCGTCGGTGACCTCGCCACTCTTCGCACTCCCGCACGCGAGCAACCCCACCGACAATCCAAGGACCCCGACCTTCATGTTCATCGCCGGATGCTATCGCACGCCGAAGCGCGGCGGAAGGGCGGAAAGCGAGCACTCCGAGATGGCCCGTGAAGCGCGTGTGTTCAGGAGACCGAAGTGTGGACTTTGACGGTGAGAGGTCGTTCGGCACCAGTCGCGGTTCGGCACCACGCGCGTGTCGGCGGCGATTCAGCCCCGCGTCGCCGGACGCATCGTGGGCCGCGGCCTCCAGGACGTCTGCGTCGATCCGCCACTGCATGCGCGCGCAGTTCGGGCCGTCCCCGCCGACACGCTCGGCCATCACCCGAGCGCGTCGTCCGGAGTCGCGAGGACTCGCTATCATTGAACTCCAGTCAATGTTCGCACGCAGGGCGAGCGCTCATCGCTTGCGCTGCGGCTTCGCGGGGAACAGCGCCGCCACCCGCTCGCGCAGCCACCTGTGGGCCACGTCGTCCTGGCGCGACGCCGAGAACAGCGCCCCGAAGCGGACCTCGGGCAGCTCGAGCGGCGGCGGGAACGTCACCACCGGCGCGTGGCGGGCGTACTCGAGGGCCAGGCTGCGCGGGGCCGTCACCATCACCTCGGTGCGAGCCGCGATCGCCAGCGCCGTCTGGAAGCACGGCGTGCGCAGCACCACCCGGCGCGCGCGGCCGAGGCTCGCCAGCCGGTTGTCGACCACCCCGCCCGGCAGCGCGCGCGGGGCCACCAGCACGTGGCGGGCCGCCAGGTAGCGCTCGAGCGTCAGCCGCCCCGGCGCGTGTTCGGCCGCGATCGCCACCACGAACGGATCGCGGAACAGCGGGCGCAGCATCAGCCCGCCGCGCTCGGCGAACGAGGCCCCGAGCGCCAGGTCGGCCTCGCCGCGCTGGATCACGTCCTCGACCGCGTCACCGACCACCATCGTCACCAGATCGACCCCCAGGGCCTCGCTCGCCAGCGCCGCCAGCAGTTGCGGCAGCACCACCAGCTCGGCGTAGTCGGCGGCGATGATGCGGAAGCTGGCCTTGAGCGCCGCCGGCTCGAACGCCGCCCCGGCCTGGAACACCCGCCCCACCGCCGCCAGCGCCTCGGCCAGCGGCACGCGCAGTCCCAGCACGCGCTCGGTCGGCGCCAGCTTGCGGCCGACGCGGACGAACAGCGGGTCGCCGAGCGCCTCACGGAGCCGCCGCAGCGCGTGGCTGACCGCGCTCTGCGTCAGCCCGAGCTCGCGCGCGGCCCGGACCGTGCTGTGCGTGCGCAGCAGGACGTCGAGCACGCGCAGGTGGCCCAGATCGATCCCCGACGTATGAATGACGTTCATGGCTGACATGACGACGATGAGCTTCATGATGCCATGCTCCGGGCGCACAGTCGCGGGCATGACGACCGCCAAGCTGCTCGCGCCCGCCCTGCTCACCGCCGCCTTCGCCCTCGCCTGCGCCCACGGGTGCGACGGCGGCGACGACCTCGACAACCCCGAGGCCACCCCCGACATCGCCGGGCGGTACGTCAGCGACTGTCTGCCGAGCCCGCAGGCCGACGGCTCGACGCAGTACCTGCGGCTCGACTTCGACCTCGACGACGCCGCGTGGAAGCTCGACTACGTCACCCACGCCGACGACGCCTGCGCCACCAAGCTGGTCACCGTCCACATCGAGGGCCCCTACGAGCTCGAGCGGCCGTCGACCGCCGTGGAGGGCGCGTGGGAGGCCCGCTTCGGCTTCACCACCAAGACGATCCGCCCCGAGGTCGACGGCCTGCGCGACTACCTCAATCCGCTCGACGGCTGCGGCGCCGCCGACTTCGCCACCGGCGTCGCCCAGGACGTGCTGGGGACCGGCTGCGCCGGCTTCGGCCAGTACCCCGGTTCCGACTGCCCGGCCGACTACGACCTCGTCAAGCGCGACGGCGACGACCTGTTCTTCGGCGCCCGCCCGGCCGACAACAACATGTGCACCGCCGCCAAGCGCCCCGCCGCGCTCAGCCCCGTCGCCAACCACCGCCGCTGATCGCCGAGGTCGATCACCTCGGTGGATACAGCCGCGGCAGCTTGCGCGCCCGCTTCACCCCCTGCGCGTGCGCGGCGAGGTCCGCGCGCGGCGCAGGCCGAGCGGCTTCGCCTCGTCGAACGTCGACGCGGTGTTGAGCCGCGCCGCTCGGACTCGTCGACGTCGCCCACTCCGACCAGCGTGCCGTGGCGACACAGCGCCGCGTTGAGCGCGTCGGCCCGCGGCCGCGAGCGGCCCTCGGGGCCCAGCAGCATCGCCCGCAGCGGCTGCAGATCGAAGCGCGCCAAGAGCCGCGGCTCGGGGTCGAGCGCGACGTGCCACAGCTCCGCCTCGCCCGCGAGCAGCACCTCGCTCCGCTGGCGTCGAACGCCGCCGCCGAGATCGCGAACGGCACCCGGAACAGCATCGTCGTCGCCTCGACCACCCCGCCGTCCTGGACCCGCCGCCACGCGTCGCGGGCCTCGCACAGCACCAGCGCCTCCAGCCCGGTCTCGGCCCAGGCGGTGTCGTCGAGCCGGTCCGACTCGTCCTCCGTCGCGTCGCGCAGCTGTCCTTCGGGCCACATCGCCGGCACGTGCTGGCTGTACAGGTCGAGCGGCAGCTGCAGCTCGCCGTCGAAGCGGTACACCGCCCCGTCGCCGTGCTTGTCGCGCGCCGCCAGGTAGCGCGCGCCAGCGTGACCCGCAGCTCGACCGGGTAGTCGCCGAGCGCGTCGAGCCGGTGCCGCCGCCCCGTCGCCGTCTCGATCCGAACGACGCCTCCTGCAGCTCCTCGAACACGAACGGCACGCAGGCCGGCAGCGCCCCGAGCACCAGCGCCCGCGCGCCAGCTCGTAGCAGGCGAACTGCCAGCCGGCGGCGTACAGCACATTGCCTTCGAGACATGTCATGAGGGACAGCCCCGCGCTCGGCCACCAGCGCGGCAGCGCCCCGGTCTTCAGGTCGACCTCGAAGCTCGCCGTCGATGTCGCCAGCACCGCCCGGTCGGCGGCCACGAACGCCAGCCCGCGCGGCGTCGCCGCTGGGCGTGCGTCTCGGGCACCGGCCACACCGGCGCCTCGTTCGGCCCGCGTGCGGCCGCGGGCAGCTCCCGGTCGCAGGTCGGCGCCGGCGCCTCGCTCGCGTCCCACGCCGCCAGCACCGCCTGCAGCGCGCGCTGGACCACGAGGGTGTCGTGGTGCTCGATGATCGGCGGCGCGTGGAGCTCGATGAGCCGCCCCAGCCGCACCGCCGCGCGCAGCAGCTCCGCCAGGGACCCGCTGCGCGCCCCGGCCACCAGCACCCCGCCCGGGCGCCGCTCGAGCGGCCGCTCCACCACCGGCGGCACCGGCACGCGCCCCACCAGCAGCCGCGCCGCCGCCTCGGGCCCCACTCTGGCCGCGAGCGCCGCCGCGAGCGCCGCCGGCCCGGTGTTCGCGTAGGCCTCGTCCTGCCACGACTCGTCGTCGCGCTCGACGACCTCGGCGTCGATGCCCAGCGCCGCGTACACCTCGACCAGGCGGTCCGCGTACCCCGGATCGCACGCGGCCTCGAGCCGGCGCAGCTCCCGGTCGGGCGGGTCCGGCGGCCAGGCGTGCAGCCACGTGTCCAGCCCCGAGTCGACGCCCGGGTGCCCGGGGGGCGTCCGCACCCGCCCCTCCGCGTCGAGCCACGCCGTCATCGCGGCCACCGCTCGCACCTCGACCTCGCGCAGCCCGAGCGCCGCGGCGATCGCCGGCACGAGCCCCGGATGCACCACCGCCACCGGCAACTCGATCACGCCCCACGCCGCCGGATCGCGGGCCTCGATCGGCCCGAAGAACGGCTCCGACCATAGGCCCGCGCGAGCCGTCCGCATGCCCGGCAAGAACGGCACCGGCCCCGGATGGACGACGCGCGCGCGCGGTTCGTCGGCCGCGGCCAGTCGGTCCTGCGCGCCCAGGATCGCCGCCGCGTCGGCGGTGAAGAAGCCGGCCAGCGGATCGGATCGCACTCCGCCTTGTACCTCGAGCGCCCGCCCCGAACGAGGGCCCCGCCGCCCCGCCGGCGCGCGACCGCTCGCGCGTCGATCTTTATTGTCAACTTGATAATTAAATTTCACACTGGGCCCATGCCCCGATCTCCCATCCCCCTTCATGGCCAGCGCCCTGCTCGCCTGCGGCGCCCCCGACGGCGGCCTCGACACCACCACCACCGGCGACTCGGACACCGGCGCCGCCGACCCTGCCGAGCCGCCGGTCAGCTACACCCGGCACGTGGCGCCGATCCTGGCGCGTCACTGCGTCGCCTGCCACAAGCCGGGCAGCATCGCCCCGTTCGTGCTCGACGATTACGCCGCCGCGGCGCCGTTCTCCGCGGCGATCGTCGCCGCCACCGCGGCGCGCGAGATGCCGCCGTTCTCGGCCGACAACAGCGGCGCCTGCGGCGCTTCCGCGACGCCCAGTGGCTGAGCGACGAGGACTCGCCACCCTCGCGGCCTGGCACGAGGCCGGGGCGCCCGAAGGGCCGGAGGCGCCGGCGCCCGAGCCCGCGCCGCTGCCCGGGCTCACCGGCGAGCTGTTGACCGTGGCCATGGCCGAGCCCTACGTCCCCGACGCCGCTCAGCCCGACGATTACCGCTGCTTCGTCGTCGAGGGCGCCCCGGCCGACGGCCCCGAGCGGTTCGTCACCGGCTTCGCGGTCCGGCCCGGCAACGCCGCGGTCGTCCACCACGTCATCGTCTACGCGCCCAAGGGCGAGGATGCCCAGGCGCAGGTGCAGGCGCTCGACGACGCCGAACCCGGGCCCGGCTACACCTGCTTCGGCACCGCCCAGGTGCCGGCCGCCGTGGCCGCGGCCTGGGCCCCGGCGGCGGCGCCACGCACTACCCGCCGGGCACCGGCATCCGCCTCAAGCCGGGCGCGCCGCTGGTGCTGCAGATGCACTACAACACCCTCGCGGGCGGCGACCTGACCGACCGCAGCGAGGTCGACCTCGAGGTCGTCGAGGGCGGCGTCAAGGCGGCCCGCTTCGTCGGCCTCGTCGACCTGCTGCTCGAGCTGCCGCCCGGCCAGGCCGAGGCGCACGCGGGCCTCGACGTCGAGCTCGGCCAGGCCGGCAAGCTCACCGGCCCCGTCGACCTCCTGGGCCTGTTCCCGCACATGCACACGCTCGGCCGCACCCTCGAGCTGGACCGCGCCGGCCCCTCGGGCGCCGGCTGCCTGGTCCGCGTGCCGCGCTGGGACTTCCACTGGCAGCGCCTCTACTTCTACGACCAGCCGATCCGCCTCGACCCGGCCGACCTCCTGACCCTCCGCTGCAGCTACGACACCCGCACCCGCGACACGGTCACCCGCTGGGGCGAGGGCACGCAGGACGAGATGTGCGTCGCCGGCCTGCTGGTGGTCGATCCGTGAGCGCGTCGGCTTTATTGTCAAATTGATAACAAAGCCCGCGACGGTTGACAGCGGCCCGGTCCGGCGGCCTGGTCTCGCCGTGGCCCGCGACCGCCCTGTCCCGCCTCGCGCGCCTCGCCGCCGCCGCGCCCGGAGGAGGCCCGCGAGGAGCTCCTGGTCGCCGCCGACCGCCTGCTGGCCGCGCGCGGGCCCGAGGACGTGGGGCTCGCCGACGTCGCCCGCGAGGTCGGCGTCACCACGGCCTCGTGACCCACTACTTCGGCACCTACGCCGGCCTGGTCCGCGAGGTGTTCGTCCGCCGCAACCGCCTCGCGGCCGCGACCATCCTCGAGCAGATCGACGCGGCCCGCGAGTCCGGCGACGTGCAGGCGCTCCAGCGCTTCGCCGTCGCCTACGTCACCGACCCCCACCGCGTGCGCCTGTTCCTGTGGCTGCGCCTGCACGACGCCGACCGCCCGCGCGGGGCCGGCGAGGGCGGGGCTGCTGCGCGCGCTGGTCGACGTGCTGGCCCACGAGCGCCCGCCCTGGCCGGCGCCGGCGCGCCGGTGCCGGAGCGCGCGACGATCGAGCTGCTGGTGCTGCTCACCCTGTCTGCCGGCCACGGCTGGGCCATCGGCAAGGAGACCTGGCTCCGCGGCCTCGGCCTGACGCCCGGCCCGGAGATCGACGCCACGTTCCAGCAGCTCCTCCTCGACGCCCTGGCCCTGGTCGCCCGCGCCCGCGCGCCCGGGTGACCCGCGAGCGACGCCCGCGGCGGCCCGACGGCGACGCTCGCACATGTCCCGAAGGACATTGATCATACCGAGCCGGCACCTGCCGCAGCGTAACCCCCGGCTCGTCGACCAACGGACTCGACCGGCACGAGAGCCGCCGACCCGTCATCCCTCGCGCTTTCCATGCGAGCCGAATCACGACGCCTCCGCGGTGTCCGGGCCGGACAGGGTGCAAAACGAAAGCCCCGCGAGCTCTCGCCTCGCGGCGCTGGTGCAGGAGGACGACCTCGAGTTCGCGCGGAACGATCGCTCGCGCCGCACCAGCGGGCCGCGGCGGCGATGCAGCGAAGCACCGGCGAGCATCGGCGCACGAAGGGCGTGAGCCGCCCGAGCTCGCCGCCGTGCTCCACCCGAGTCCGCAGCGCGTTGGGCGCCGCCACGCATCCTACGACCTCGGCAAGTCTGCGGGGATATGCCAGGGTTCCGCGGCCGCGCATGGACCTCGACGCAACCCCTGCACCCCCGACGACCTGGCCGTCCTCGACCGGCTGCGCACGCCGATGTGGATCGTCGACCTGCCGCACGCCTGGAGGTGGTGGTGCAACCGCGCCGGGCTGGCGATGTGGAACGCGCCCTCGCTGCCCGAGTGGATCGGGCGCAACACCCTGCATCCCCGTCGGCCGCCACGCTCACCCGCATGGAGACCTTGCTCCGCCGGTTCGAGCGCGGCGAGGTCGCGACCGAGCGCTGGACCTTCTACCCGACCGGCGCGCCCGCCCCGGTGGTGGCCGAGTGCCGCGCCTCGGGGTTTGGATCGCCGAGCGCCGCGGCGAGCCCGGTCGGCTGGCCATGCTCGTCGAGGCGCGGCCGCTCAGCGCCGAGGAGATCCACACCACCGAGCGCCGCGGCTACGAGGCCCTGCGCCACATCGGCGAGCTCGTGTCTTATTACGCCGACAGCGGCGAGGCCCTGCTGCGCAACCCGGCGGCGATCCGCGCTCTCGGTGACCCCGTCGCGCCCGAGGAGACTCGAGATCAGCTGCTCGCCAGCTTCGTCGATCCGGCGCAGGTCGCCGAGCTGCGCGCCTGCATCGCCGGCAACGCCGTCTACCGCGCCGACGCCCGCGTCCGCACCACCGCCGGCGAGCACTGGTACGACACCGAGGCCCGCGGCGTCCTCGATCCGGTCACCGGCAGGCCGGGCGTGCTCGTCACCCAGCGCGACATCACCGAGCGCCGCTCCCACGTCGAGGAGCTCGAGCGCAGCCGCGAGCTGTTGGCCGCCCAGGCCGACGAGCTGCGCAACCTCGCGGCCCCGGTGATCCGCGTCGGCGCCGGCGTCCTCGCGCTGCCGCTGATCGGCAAGCTCGACCGCGACCGCATCGAGGTCGCAGTCGCCGCGCTGCTGGAGCGCACCACGGGCCAGCGGGTGTCTCGCGTCGTCCTCGACCTCACCGGCGCCGCCGACATCGACGACGCGGCCGCCGAAGGCCTGCTCCGGATCCTCCGCGTCCTCCGCCTCCAGGGCGTGGCGTCGGCCCTCAGCGGGATCCACCCCCGGCTCGTGCACGCGATCCTCGCCGCCGGCCTCGAACTCCGCGGCGTGCCGTGCTTCCAGACCCTCGAGGACGCGCTGCGCGCCGCTTGATCGGCGTTCATATGTCCCAAGGACAGACCACCGATTTGCCCGCGCGAGGCCGACGCGACCGGTGCTCGCGCTGCCAGGCGCAAGTGCGCCGCGCCATCGCTCTACTGCCAGCATCTTACCCTCGTCGGTCCACCCGAAGGGTCGGCGTATTATCCGCGACGCGGTCTGAACCACGCGGAGTGGAGACGAATCGAAGACACGCTCGAAGACGACGCCCCTCCTGCTTTTCGTGTGCGCTGTCGGCTGCACGCCGTTCCGGCAGGCCTCCAGCAAAACCGCCCCGGAGGCCTCTCCCAGGCCACGGACGTCGAGCGTGACGACGTGACGAGTGCCTCGGGCGCGCAGCAGCGATTTACGTGCGCCACGTTCGAGGTGAGGGCCTCGGTCGACAATGGTGAGCGCCGGATGGGCTACACGCTGAAGGTCGACGCCACGAAGACGATCGCGTTCGAGGTGACGGAGTTCTCGCTCGATCCGGTGTCGGGACACACGGCCGACGAATACCGAGGTGAGCTCTCGAAGATCCATTCTATGAACGGCACGGCCCACCTGAACGAGAGCGGCGTGCTCTCCGGCGTGACGTTTGCTCCCGAGCCGACGCGAACGGCGCTGCTGCAGGAGCAGACCTTCGGACCGACGTCCACGACGCGCTGCTCGTCATGGCTCGACCGCGGAAGCCGGCGCTTGGCGAGACGCAATCGTGGGAGCTCGACGTGCCGAAGTTCGGCGTCCCGAACGGCTATGGGACCGCCGATCTCCTGCCGGCGCGTCTCTTTCGGTGGACGGCGAGGCTTCACGACGACGCGCGTGGCGCGGCCGTGGAGCTCGCGTGGACGACGTCCGCCGCGAAGCAGACGTACGCCGGAGCGGACCTCGAGCAGTGGGACGAGAGCGGCACGGCCGAGGGTCGTTATGCGCTCGACGGCTTCGTCGAGGAGCTGCGATCCTCGCGGACGACGATCGCCACGGTCTCGGCTGCGGGTCGACGTTCGACGGGGACGACGAAGGACGAGCGCTCGATCCGGCGGCTCGGCCCGTGCTCGCCATGACGTGCGGTCGTCCGGCCGGCTGAGCACCCCGAGCGCGATTGCGCTCCGACTTCTGGCGTTTTCAGCCCCGCAGCACTAGCCTGCGGCGCATGCTGTTCGAGCCGGACCGCCACGAGCCGCTGACCGACGAGGCGTGGGACCCCGAGCGAGCGCGCGCCGCGGTGCGCACGATCGTCGCCGACCTCGCCGCGAGCTTCAGCCCGTCCGAGCTGTGGCCGGAGCACCCGCTCGACGAGGTCGGAGCTCCGCCGCCCGCCGGCAATACAAGTCGATCTACCTCGGCGCCGCCGGGCGCTGTGGGCCATGTGGTACCTGGCGCGCGAGGGCGCGGCGAGCCTCCCGTTCGGGCCGGAGGACCCTATCGCCCGCGTCCACGCCGCCTTCCTCGCGGCGCCCGACGTCGGCCAGGCCGTGCCGTCCTACTACCTCGGCGAGGTCGGCATCCTCCTGGTCCTGTGGAAGCTGACGCGCGCCGAGGCGGCCGCGGAGCGGCTGTACGCGGCCATCGAGGCCAACATCCCCAACCCCACGAACGAGGCGTTGTGGGCCGCCCCGGGCACGATGCTCGGCGCCCTGCACATGCTGCAATGGACCGGCGAGCCGCGCTGGCGCGAGCTGTTCCACGCCAACGTCGAGCAGCTGTGGCGGACCTGGCTGCCGAGCGAGCGCCCCTCCTGTCACTTGTGGACGCAGGACCTCTACGGCGACGTCGTGCAATACCTCGGCGCCGGGCACGGCTTCGCCGGCAACGCCTACCTGCTGCTGCGCGGGCAGGCGCTG
This sequence comes from Nannocystis pusilla, assembly GCF_026626665.1. GTDB lineage: Bacteria > Myxococcota_A > Polyangia > Nannocystales > Nannocystaceae > Nannocystis > Nannocystis pusilla. The sequence continues at coordinate 11,869,645 of NZ_JAPNKE010000002.1, read as the reverse complement.
CTGCCCGCCGAGCGCCGCGAGCTGCTGCTCACTCGCTGCGTCGAGACCCTGCGGATCACCGCCAGGCACGAGGGCGACGCCGCCAACTGGCCGCCGCAGCTCGGCCCCGAGCCGCCCGGCCGCGAGAAGATCCTCATGCAATGGTGCCACGGCGCCCCGGGCATCGTCACCGCATTGAGCGACTTCCCGCCCGGCGAATCTTCCGAGATGGACGCGCTCCTGCTCGCGGCCGGCCGCGCGACCTGGCAGGCCGGCCCGCTCGCCAAGGGCGCCGGCCTGTGTCACGGCACCGCCGGCAACGGCTACGCGTTCCTCAAGCTGTCGGCGCACCGGCGACCCGCTGTGGCTGACCCGCGCCCGCGCGTTCGCTATGCACGCCATTCGCCAGAGCGAGCGCATGCGCCAGGAGCACGGCCGCGGCCGCTACACCTGTGGACCGGCGACCCGGGGTCGCCGTGTACGTGTGGCATTGCCTGATCGAAAAGGCCGACCTGCCGGCGCTCGACGCCTTCGAGTGACCCGGCCGGCGGGCGCATGCCCGAAGCGACATGTCCACCGGGACAGGCTATCACGCCTGGTTCGACCCTTCATACAATGCCTCGAGGACATGTCCCTTCCGACATTCATTGAACGAAACCATCAATGATAGCGCCGGTCGCACTCCCACGCCTCGGCCTCCCGCGCGCGACCGACGAGGCCGCCGTCGCCGACCACGACCGCCTCGTCGCCGACCGCGGCGACCGCGTGCAACGGCGGCAGCTCCTCCTCGGTGCGCACGGTCTCGTCCGTCCAGGCCGGGTGCCCGTACACGACGACCCCATCGGCGCGCACCATCCACCGGCCTTCGCGGGTGAGGCCGGTGATGGTCGCTCGGTCGAACTGCGACTCGTCGATGAACACGCCGTTCGTCAGGATGAACAGGGCCTCGTCGGCGCCGCCGAGCGCCCAGTCGCTGGCGGTCGAGGCGACGCCGCGGGTCCGCCGCCGGCGACGCCACAGCCTCCTCGGAGCGACGCGCCGCCTCACCGAGTTGCCGGCGAATGCCGCCTGCCCTCGCGCCTCGCACGACGGCACCCCTCAGCGCGCCGCCGACGAGCGCCGGCCTGCCGCCTCGGCTCGCCCGTACAGCACGCCGGCCACGATCTCGAGGTCCGCGGTGAACTTCGCCATCTCCGCGCGGCGGTCGGCCGAGCTCGGTTGGCGCAGGATCGACGACGGATGCACCGTCGCCAGCACGTGGGGCACCCGGTCGTTGGCGATCAGCTGCCCGCGCATCGTCGACACGCGGAACGACCGGCCCAGCAGCGCTTGCGCCGCGGTCGCGCCGAGGCACACCAGCACCTCCGGACGGATGAGCTCGATCTCCTTCTCGAGCCACGGCAGGCACGCCCGATCTCGCGGGCGCTCGGCTCTTGTGCAGGCGCCGACCGCCGCGCCGCTCCCACTTGAAGTGTTTGACCACGTTCGTCACGTACGCGTCGTCGCGGGCGATGCCGGCCTGCTCGAGCCCCTGGTCGAGCACGCGGCCCGCGGGGCCCACGAACGGCGCCCCGGCGATGTCCTCGTCGTTGCCGGGCTGTTCGCCGACGAGGATCAGGCGCGCCGCCGGGTCCGGCGCCGAACACCGTCTGCGTGGCGTTGCGGTAGAGCGGGCAGCCGTGGCATCCCGCCGCGGCCGACCGCAGGGTCGGAGTGACAGCCGCTCCGGGAAAAGTCCCGGGCGCTGCCTGTCACGTCGTCGTCTTCGTCGTCGTGCATGTACAAAGTGTGGCGCGGGTTGCGACCGCGCGCGCGTCCGCGAGCCCCGATCTTGCCCGGGCGTGCTCGCCGGCGATCCGGTGCTACATACCGGCCATGCTCGCGCTCGCCGCATTCGCGCAATCGCTGGCTGCCCCGATTGCGCCCCTGTCCGCGCCGCCCGAACCGCGATCGCGGCCGATCCGGACCGCTGGTTGTACGCGTTCGGGGTCGCCGCCCCGTTCCTGGTCGCCTCGGTGGTGATCGCTCTGGTGTATCGCCTCGGCCGCAGCGAGCCGAGCCGGAGGTCCCGCGATGGCCCTGAACAAGCAGCACGACGGTCCGCTCGTCGCCGCCGGGATCGCCCTCGGCGTCGGCCTCGGCGGCTTCGTCGACGGCATCCTCTTCCACCATTGTTGCAGTGGCACCAAATGCTCAGCTCGGCTGCCGCCGGACACTTTGGTGGCGATGAAGGTCAACATGATGTGGGACGGCCTGTTCCACGTCTTGACCTGGCTGATGACGGTGGTCGGCATCGCCCTGCTGTGGCGCGCCGGCGGCCGCGAGGACGTGCCGTGGCGCGGGCGCACCCTGGTCGGCGGCCTGTCGCTCGGCTGGGGCCTTTTCAACTTCGTCGAGGGCCTCGTCGATCACCAACTCCTCGGCATCCACCACGTCCACCCCGGCGCGCACGAGCTCGCCTGGGACCTCGGCTTCCTCGGCTCCGGCCTCCTCTGCATCGCCCTCGGCATCGCCCTCGTCTGCCCGGCGCGTCGCTGAGCGCACCGCGATGCTCGCCCCGCTCCACGGACAGGGGCCCGCCACCACGACCGAGCTCGTCCGTCGCGCCGCCGAGTGCGGCGATTCGGCGCGACGCTCCGCTCGTCTGTTTGCACATGCATGCGACCCGGCCCGGGGATGCTCACCGGCCGGGTCGTGATCGATCGCGGGCATCCGCACGTCGATGTCACCCAGGTCCAGCTGTTCTACCGCCGGGCTCGGCCCTTCGCGGGGCTCCCGCGAGGTCGACGCGAGCGACCTGCGACGCGCTCACCGCCGCTTCGCCCGGGCTCCCGCGAGGTCGACGCGGGCGACCTCGCGACGCGCTCACCGCCGCTTCGCGCTCGTCTTCTTTGCGCCCGCTCGCGGCCTTGCGGCGGCGCGTCTCCCAGCCCTTCTTGGCCGCCTCGCTGCGCTTCTTGGCCGACTGGCTGCTGCCGCCGATCCGGCCGCCCTTGCGCGACGACGAGCGATCGACCTTCTTGCCGCGGCCGCTGCCCGACTTCTTGCCGCCGCCCGTCCCTGTTGACGGTGGCCCAGGCCCGGCTCTCGGCCTCGTCCTCGCTGACGCCGCGCTTCTTGTAGCCCTCTTCGATGTGCTCGGCCTGGCGCTTCTGTTTGTCGGTGTACTTTTCCTTGCTTCCGCGTGCCATGGAGATCCTCCTTTTCGACGATTTGCTCGAGAAGGTGGCACACGCGGGCCGCGGCAACACGCGGCCCGCGGATTTCATCCGACCGATCGCGGCCGTGACGACGACCCTCAGAACGGGACCCCGCAGCACTCGCTGGCGGCCGCGTTCAACGCCGCCTCGTCCATGCCGGCGCACAGGCCCGGATCGGGGCAGGAGGCGAACTCCTTCTCGCCGTCGTGGCAGCTGCAGGTACCGCCCTGGCAGACGAACGCGACCCCGAGCACGTCCGGGCATTCGACGATCGTGTCGCATCGATCCGCGGCGAGGAACTCCGCCTGGACGATGCAGTCCGCGCAATGGATGAGGTAGGCGGCGCCCTCGGCGAAGCAGGGGGAGCCCGCCTTCAGGTCCACCGCGTCGCCCTCGCAGTCGAGCGCGCCGCGGCAGGTGTTCCACGCCGTCCCGCTGCACAGGCACGCCGGCGTGTCCTTGAACAGGGTGTCGATCTTGCAGTTCTCGGCGCACGCGGCCGGATCGACCTCCGCGTCGCACGAGCCGAACACCCGCACACCTGGTCGCACGACGCCTCGAAGTCCGCCATGTCGACCTCGCACAGCGCCTCGCCGGTCGTCGCGGTCGTCGTCGGCTCCGTCGCGCTCGCCTCGGTCGTCGGAGTCGTCGTGCTCGCCTCCGTCGCGGTCCCCTCGCTCGTCGTCGTCGCAGTCGCGTCCGTGGTCGTCCCTTCGCCCGTCGTCGGCACCTCGGTGGTGTTCGACTCGGAGCCCGACGCCGACTCGGTCTCCTTCTCGGGGCAGGCGGTGCAAAAAACGATCGACGCCGCGCAGAGACCGCGGACCGTCACCATCAAGCTGTTAACATCAAGTCCCATTGGCCGAGGATGGGCCAGCGAGCTCGGCTTGTCCAAAACTTTCCTCACGCGGTCTCGCGGCCCCAGAACGCCGCCAGGGCGTCAGTGCGCACATACCCAACATTCGCTCCCGGTATTCGCCGGATCGAGATCCAGCCAATCATCGCAATCACCCGAGGGCGCGATCGCCCGGGCGCAGCCTGCGCGAATGACCGCACACGGAAATCACGTGGGCCGGTCCGCCAGGGATGCTATGGCAAACCCATGCACCTTCGACCTCTCCTTGGCATGATGATGATTTCCGGTCCGGGCTCCGCTGCTCGCCTGCGGCGACGACGACAACGCCTCGGCCACCGACGACGCGAGCACCGGCGGGCCGACCACGACCGCGCCGACGGGCGAGCCGACCACGACCCTACCGACCACCGGCGCCCCGACCACCGACGTCGATCCGACCGAGGGCGACAGCGAGAGCGACAGCGGCTCGACCACCGCCGGCACCTCGACGACCGAGGGGCCGGCGCTCGCGTGCCACGAGCTCCGCTGCCGGCGGCGCTCGTGGAGGACGGCGCGGGACGACGGCCTGACGATCTCCGGCTTCGCCGGCTACGACGGCCTCACCCCCAAGGTCTACGACTTCGCCCGCGACGCCGATCGGCGACGTGCTCGCCGTCGGGTACTTCCATTACATCGGCGAGGACATGGTCCATCCATTCGCGCGCGACGACGGCAGCGGCTGGATCGAAGACGCGAGCCTCGGCGTCGAGCCCGAGCGGCCCACCCTCTCGGCGGTGGCCGCCGACGACGGCGGTCGGGTCGCCCTCGCCACTTACTCGGCGCTGCCGTTCGACCTGATGCAGCGCGAGGGCGAGGTGCTGCTGGCCGACGGCGGCGAGTTCGAGGTCATCGGCACCTTCCACGGCGCGGTGCGCAGCGGCCTTCTACGACGGCGAGCCAGGTCGCCGGCGTGTTCTCGCTCGACGACGAGCCGGCCATCTTGCACCTCGCGGTCTACGGCGACATGGGCTGGCACGCCCCGCCCGGCGGCGCGCTCACCGGCACCGGCGCCTTCGAGCTCACCGTCGACGGCGACGAGCTGCTGGTCGGCGGCGCCTTCTCCGGCGTCGGCGGCATCGCTGCGCAGTCGGTGGCCGCGTGGACGGCGCCGACTGGACCGCGTTCGACCTGCCGGAATCGACGGTGTTCGCGCTGGCGCGCGACGGCCAGGGCGACCTCTACGCCGGCGGCCTGTTCTCGGTCGAGGCAGCGTCGAGACCGGCGGCATCGCCCGCTGGTCCGGTCAATCATGGCAGTCGGTCGCCGGCGGTCTGGCCAATCCGAGCTTCCGCGGGGTCGTCTCCGACCTGGCCGTTCGGTCAGGTGAGCCTACGTCGCCGGCTGCTTCACCTCCGCCGGCGGCCCGCCCAGCGAGCCCGCCGCGGTCCCGGCCCTCGGCCTGGCGCGCTGGGCCGGCGGCGCCTGGAGACCTCGCCGACCCGGGCCTCGGCGTCGGCACGGCGTGGTTCACCCCGCTGAAGTGCGGCGACGAGGGCCCCGACGCGATCTGGGACGCCCAGCACCAGCGCCTGTTCGTCGACGGCGACCGGCTCCTCCTCGGCGGCTCGTTCGCCGGCGCCGGCGGGGTCGCCTCCCAGAGCGTCATCGCCCTGGGCGCCGACGATCAACGGGTCGCCCAGGGCGAGCCCGGCCGCGGCTTCTCCGGCGCCACGCGCTCGCTCGCCGTCGGCGGACCCGAATGCGGTCCACGTCATGGGCGGCGTGACCCACGCCGGCGGCGTCGCGGTCGACAATCGCGTCATGCGCGACGACGGCGGCGCCTGGACCCCGCTCGGTCCGCCGGTCCCCGCCGACGCCTATTGTTGGCAGCTCGCGGTCGACGCCGCCGGCGTCCCGGTGCTCGGCTGCGACCTGCCGCCCGAGGGCGACCTGCCGCCCGAGGGCGGCGTCCTGCGGCTCGCGGACGATTCGTGGCAGGTCGTCGGCGAGCCGTTCCCGCAGGGCGGCGTGGCCACCGTCGGCTTCGACCCGCGGCGCGCTGTGGGCCGCGGGCGGCGGCGGCGAGGGCTTCGTCGCCCGCGAGGACGGCGGCGCCCTGACCGTCTTCGGTACCAGCAATGGCCGCGTCGCCTCGCTCGCCTTCCGTCCGGTCCCCGCGGGCGAGCCGGTGCAGGCGGTCGTCGGCGGCTACTTCAGCGAATCCGAGGGCGTCCCGGCCGGCGGCGTGGCCCACTGGAACGGCGAGGCCTGGGAGCCGCTGGCCGACGGGATCGTCGGCAGCGTCCTCGCCGTCGCCTACGCCGAGGACGGCGCGATCTATGCCAGCACCGCCGACGACGGTACCCCCAATCGACCGATCCTCGCCCGCTGGGACGGCGCGGCCTGGGCCGACGTCGCCACCCCCGAGCCCGGCCCGGTCGAGGCCGGCTACGCCTTCTATTCGCTGCTGGCCCGCGGCCAATACGTGGTCGCCGCCGGCTTCGCCTGGCCGAACTCCGGCCAGCGCAACATCTTCGTCTACGACGGCGCCGGCTTCGCGAGCCTGCGCGGCGGAGCGACCGCGATCTACGTCGAATCGACGGCGCTGGCCCACGACGGCCTAGTGGTTCGGCGGCACGATCGCGGAGGCGGGGCCGCCCGAGGCCCGGCTCTCGTCGGTCGGGATCGCCCACCTCCGCTGATTGACTCGACCGCGGGTCTCGCGTCTCGCGCGCCCGGCCGCGGATCGGTTCGCCTCGCCCTTTCTCGAACGAGAAGAGAAAGGAAGTCGCGTCGTCCGGGCGAACCCCGAGGCGCAGCGCGGCGCCGACGGCATTCGCGCACCCTGCCCCACCTGGGTCTCACCGGCGAATCGCCGTACCCGACGGCGATGCCGGGAATAACCTGGCCGCGCCCGGATGCGATCGGCACCCCGCGGCTTAGCGCGCATTCGAGCCCTGTGCCCTCGCCAGACCGCTTCTGGGGTCGGCCGCGCCCGTCGGCTCAATCGCCCTCCGCGACGATCCCGCAGCGGTCTCGCAGCGGCGAATCTCGGCCCTGGGCCGCGAGTCGCAGATATGGGGTGTCGTCGCATCCTGCGGATGGGGTCGCATCCGCCCGCTGCGCGATCGCGCAATGTTGCGCCGCTTCGGCCGGGCATCATCCGGGGCGTTCGATGGAGGGCGGCCGCGCATGAGCTATCACGAGCCCATCTTTGCCATGAGCCTCGACCCGGCGGTATTGCTGGACTCGCAAGGCGTCGTCACGCGCGTCAACGACAGCTGGCAGCCCACCTTCGGGCATTCGGCGGACGAGCTCGTGGGCCAGACCTTGACGGGTCTTGTTGCCCCCGCAGGAGGCCGAACACCTCGGTCGTTGGCTCGGCGACCTCGCCTCGGACGGCAGGCCGCGGAGCTGCATACCCGGCTCCGCGCCGGCAACGGTGAATATCGCCTGACCTACCTCCGGGCCTTGCGGGCCCCCGAATCGGGGGACGTCTGTCTGATCGCCCGCGAGCGCTGGCTGGACGACGCCGAGCGCGACCATCTGCGGCGGATCGGTCACCGCTGGGACGCGCTGGTCCACTGCCTCCCCGACTTCGTCGTCACCTCCGACCTCGACGGTGTCGTCCTCACCATCAACCGCGAGGTCCCGGGCATCCCCACCGATCAGCTCGTCGGCAGGCCCGAGAGCATGTTCACCCCGATCGCCCCCGACGAGCGGCCGGCCCTGCGCCAGCGGTTCGCCCACGTGGTGAAGACCGGCGAGACGCTCACCTACGAGACCCAGGTCCTCTACCCCGACAACACCTACGGCACCTTCGAGAGCCGGCTGGGCCCGATCTTCGACGGCACCAGGATCACCGGCACCGTGCTCGTGACCCGCGACCTCACCCGTCAGCGCCAGGCGGAGGAGGCGCGGCGGGCCGCCGAGCAGCAGATCCGCGAGTACACCATCCAGCTCGAGCGCAGCAACCGCGAGCTCGAGCGGTTCGCCTCGGTCGCCTCCCACGACTTGCAGGAGCCGCTGCGCAAGATCCAGGCGTTCGGCGACCGCCTGCGCCAGAAGTACGAGGAGCTCCTGCCCGAGGCCGGCCGCGACTACGTCAATCGCATGCAAGAGGCCGCCAAGCGCATGCAGGACCTCATCAACGACCTGTTGATGTTCTCGCGGCTCACCACCAAGGAGCAGCGCCACGCGCCGGTCAACCTCAACAAGATCTTGACCGCCGTGCTGTCCGACCTCGAGGTGCGCATCGAGGAGAACGAGGCCAAGATCGAGGCGGAGGGGCTGCCGATGCTCGAGGCCGACCCGATGCACATGCGGCAGCTGTTCCAGAACCTCATCAGCAACGCGATCAAGTTCCGCCGGCCCGAGCACCCCCTGTGGTCAAGATCACGGCCCAGGAGCTGCCGGCGCACGGGCGGGCGACCAGCATGGTCATGCGCGTGTCCGACAACGGCATCGGCATCGACGCGAAGTACCACGAACGGATCTTCGGCATCTTCGAGCGCCTGCACAGCCGCGGCAAGTACGAGGGGACCGGCGTGGGCCTGGCGGTGTGCCGCAAGATCTGCGAACAACACGGGGGCGCGATCCGGGTCGAGAGCAACCCGGACGCCGGCAGCACCTTCATCGTCGAACTCCCGCTCCGTCAGGAGAGGAAGCACCAGTACCCATGAAGTCCAACAGCAAGCGACCGATCACGATACTCATCGCCGACGACGACCCCGAGGACCGGATGCTCGCCGCCGAGGCGCTCAAGGAGAGCCGCCTCGCCAACGACATCCGCTTCGTCGAGGACGGGAGGAGCTGCTCGACTATCTGCTGCTGCGCGGCCGCTTCACCAACCCCGACGACGCGCCGCGCCCCGGGGTCATCCTGCTCGACCTCAACATGCCGCGCAAGGACGGCCGCGAGGCGCTGCGCGAGATCAAGGAGACCCCGGACCTGCGCCGGATCCCGATCATCGTGCTCACCACCTCCAAGGCCGAGATCGACATCTATCGCAGCTACGACCTCGGCGTGAACTCCTTCATCGTCAAGCCGGTCACCTTCGACTCGCTCGTCGAGGTCATGCAGGTGCTGCGCAAGTACTGGTTCGAGATCGTCGAGATCGCCGCGGATTGAGATGCACGAGCCGGTCGACGTGCTGATCGTGGACGACGACGAGGACGACTTCATCCTCGCGCGCGAGCTGATCGCCGACATCGAGACCAGCGATTATCGGGTGCGGTGGGTCCAGTCGTACCAGGACGCCGTCCACGCCCTGCTGACCGCCGCGCCCGACGTGTGCCTGCTCGACTACCGGCTCGAGGCGCGCACCGGCATCGACCTGCTCCGCGAGGTCCGCGGGCTCGGCTGCGACGTCCCGATCATCTTCCTCACCGGGCAGACCGAGCGCGAGCTCGACCTCGAGGCGATGCACGCCGGCGCCGACGACTTCTTGATCAAGGGCAGCTTCACCACCCGCGAGCTCGAGCGGGCGATCCGCTACGCCATCGAGCGGGCGGCCACCGGCGCCGCCCAGCGCCGGCTGACCGAGGAGCTGCGGCTGATGCAGGTCCAGGCCCAGCGCTCGAGCCAGGCCAAGAGCACGTTCTTGGCCAACATGAGCCACGAGTTTCGCACCCCGCTGAACGCCATCCTCGGCTACAGCGACATGCTCATCGACCAGGCGCGCGCCGGCGAGTTCGAGCAGATCGAGGACGACCTCGCCCGGATCCGCAACGCCGGCCATCACCTGCTCGCGCTCGTCACCGACATCCTCGACCTCAGCCGCATCGAGGCCGGCCGGCTCAGCCTCGCGCCCGAGCGCTACCCCCTCGGCGAGCTGCTGCGCGAGGTCGTCGACGCCGTCGCCCCGCTCATCCACCGCAACGGCAACCGCTTCGTCTACGCCCCCGCCGACGAGCTCGGCGAGATGGTGGCCGACGCCACGCGGACCCGCCAGATCCTGTTCAACCTGCTCAGCAACGCCGGCAAGTTCACGCGCAAGGGCGTGGTCTCGCTCGCGGTCACCCGGCGGGCCGCGCGGCTCAGCGACTTCAACCATCACGCCGGCGACCAGCCGATCGAGGGCGTCGAGTGCGTCGAGTTCGTGGTCGCCGACTCGGGCATCGGCATGACGCCGAAGCAGATGGAGCGGCTGTTCGAGCCGTTCTCGCAGGTCGACGACACGGGAGGGCGCCGCTTCGGCGGCTCGGGCCTCGGCCTCGCCATCAGCCGTCGGCTCGCGCGGGCCATGGGCGGCGAGCTGCGGGCGCGCAGCGAGATCGGCCGCGGCTCCTCGTTCCGCCTGTCGCTGCCGTCGGACAGCACCGCCGCCGCGCGCTGGCGCGGGCTCACGCCCGAGCGGCAGTTCGCCGCCGGCGAGCGCGGCCAGCTGCCGATCGTGTTCGTGCTCGGGCCGACCGACGCGTTCGGCCGCCAGCTGCGCGACCAGCTCGCCGACGTCCAGCTCGACATCGTCGTCGAGGCCGACCTGCGCCGCGGCGTCAAGCGGCGCGCGCGCTCGGCCCGTCGCTGCTGGTGGTCGAGCTCAACGTCGGCGCCCCGGCCACCCTCGTCACCCTCGGCCAGCTCGCGCGCGAGCCCAGCCTGCAGGAGGCCGGCATGTTGATCTACCTGGTCGACGAGCAGGCCCAGTTCGGCTGCCTGCTCGCCAGCGACGGGGTCGTCAGCGCCCCGCTGCAGGCGCTGCGGCTGCAGCGGATCGTCGAGCGCCTGTCCCCGGGACAGCTCAGCCGCTGCACCTGTGGTCGAACAGCGCCGGCCTGTTGCAGGAGGCCACCGAGATGATCCGCCACACCCGCCGGATCGCCGCCCCGGCCGGCGGCGCGGTCGTCGACCCGAGCGAGCTGCACCTCGTCCACCTCGCCGCGCCCGGGGCCTCGTGGGGCCTCGCGGCCGGGCGGGTCGACGACCGCGCGCGCGGCCCCGCCGTCGTCCTGGTCGCGCCCGACGACCCGCGCGCCGTCCCGCCGAGCTTCGCCGCCGAGATGCGCGCGCTCGTCGAGCAGACCGGCATCCCGCGCCAGGAGCTCGCGCGGAGGTCGGCGCCGCCTTGATGGCGAAGATGCGCCACGACTGATTTCACAGCAGCGGCAGCCCCTGGTGCTGCACCGCCAGCTTCAGCAGCGCCGGCTTCGGCGTCCCGGCACGATCCCGTACGCGCGGGTGATGGCGAAGCTCGCCACGTAGAGCGTCTTCTTGCTCTGCTTCGTCACCCCGAACACCAGCGACGACGGCGCGTCGAGCGGTCCGCCTTCGGCGACCACGTCGATGTCCCCGTGCTTGTCGATCGCGACCAAGCGGTCCTGCCCGTTGACCGCCACGAACAGCGTCCCCTTGTCGTCGAACGCGATTCCGTCGGCCCCGGCCAGCGCGTCGAAGTCGTCGGCCCACACCTCGACGTCGCCGGGCGATCCATCGCACTCGATCTCCACCCGGAGGATCGTCCCGTAATCGAGGTTCGACACGTAAAGGTTGTTCTTGTGGCGGTCGAAGGCGATGCCGTCGACCCCGAAGTCCGACAGCTCGAGGTACGGATCCTCCTCGTTGCCCGCGAATGCAGGGTCTGTCAGCCAGACCTCGGGTTCGCCGTCCTCGTCGATCTTCCAGATCTGCCCGTGCAGCGGATCGGTGACGAACAGCTTGCCGTGGTCGCCGAACGCCAGATCGTTGGGATAGCCGGTCGGATCGAGGGTCGCGTACGTCGATACCGCGCCGTCGGGGTCGATGCGAAACACGAACGCGACCGGCGGCGTGGGTGAGATGCTGCCGGTGGCCACATAGAGGTCGCCGTCCTCGCCGAACTTGAGCCCGGCCGACAGCACGCCGGGCGGCAGCGGCAGGTCGCGAACACGCTCACGTGGCCCCACGGGGTGATCTTCGATGTGCTTCCCCGTGGAAGCATAGATGTTCCCGTCGTCGTCGACGGTGATCGACTCCGGTAATCCGCCCAGGGCCGGGTTGAACGCCACCACCGTCGACAGCTTGCCGCCCGCCGCGGCCACCCCCCGGCGAGAGAGACATGAAAAGCCCTACAGAGATTGACGCGATCGGCTGCGACCCATGACAAATCCCCCCCCGATTCTCACCCGGGTCATGGAGCGTCGCGGTACGTCGTCCAGGATCGAGAAATCGTCGCGCCGCGCAGTATGATGATCGGAGGGCGCGGCGACGAGCGCGGCGGCGGCGCGTCGCGGAATCTCGAAATCGAGTGGGTCGGCCGCGACGGGCTGCTATCCTGCCGGCGATGACACGCTCCGGAATCGTCGCTCACCTGATGCGGCGCACCGCCCTCGGGCCGCGCGGCGGGTTTCTCCTCGGCAACCTCCCGGAGGTCGCCCAGGGCCGCATGTTCGAGCTCCTGCATCATATGTGGCGGGCCCACGGCGACATCAGCTGCGCCCGGGTCGGCACACGACTGCTCTATCTCGTCGTTCACCCCGACCAGATCCAGCATGTGCTCGTCACGCGCCGGGAGAACTACACCAAGGCGATGCACCGCGCCGCGCCGCTGATCGGCGACGGGCTGCCGGCCAGCAACGGCGAGCTGTGGGCGCGCCAGCGCAAGCTGCTGACGCCGCGGTTTCAGGTCGGCGCCCTGCCGCATTCGCCCCGCCCCTCAGGGGGGCCATGGAGCGACAGCTTGGGCCGCTGGCAGCGAGCGGCCGCCCGCGGCGACGAGCTCGACCTCGCCGACGAAATGGTCGCCCTCACCCTCGACGCGATCCTCGGCTCCCTGCTCGGCGAGCGCCTCGACGACGAAGAGGCGCGCCTGCGCGCCGCCATCCGCGACGCCGTCGACTTCGTCGGCGCCAGCGGTCAGCTGTTCCGCGTCCCGCTGTCGTGGCCGACCCAGCGCAATCAACGTTTCCTGGCCGCGCTCGCGGTGATCGACGATTTCATCCACCGCGCGATCGAGGCCCACCGCGGCCGCCCCGACGGCGATCCCGATCTCCTCACATTCCTGCTGCGCCACGTCGGCGACGACCCACAATCACCCGACACGGCCCGACTGATCCGCGACGAGGCGGTCAGCCTGCTGCTCGGCGGCCACGAATCGACCGCCCAGGCGCTGACGTGGTTGCTTTATTGCCTCGACCTCCACCCCGAGGCGAAGGCGCGGGTGATGAGCGAGGTCGATACATTCGGCGACGCCCGCCCACGGTCGCCGACCGCAACCGCTTCCTGTTCCTCGCCGCCGCGGTGCAGGAGGCGCTGCGCCTGTACCCGCCGTTCTGGGCGTTCCCGCGCCACGTGGTCGCCGACGACGAGCTCGGCGGCTACCTCGTGCCGGCCGGCGCCACCGTGATGCTGTGCCCGTATCTGACGCACCGCCACCCGGCGCTGTGGGAGGCGCCCGAGCGCTTCTCGCCCGAGCGCTTCCTCGGCGGCGTGGCCCAGGCCGCGCGCGGGCCAGCTATTTGCCGTTCGGCTACGGCCCACGCACCTGCATCGGCAACCACATGGCGACCGCCGAGATCGTGCTGGCGACCGCGGCGATCCTCCGCCGCTTCACCGTCGAGCGCGTCCAGCACGCGCCGGTCGCCGCCGAATTCCTCCACGACGTTACGACCCCGCGGGGGATCCGCGTCGCTGACGTCGCGTCAAGCCGCCAGCGCCAGCGCGACATGATCCAAAACATTGATACGATTGACCTAGGCCAATTGTTAGTGCGTGCGATGGCTGACAGGGGCGGCCCTGCCTCGAAGACCAGGGGCCTTCCGACGGCCCCGAGCACCTCGATGTCGCCGGGGCCATTGCCCAGCGCGAGGGACCGCGAAAGCGACGCGCCGCGGGCCGCGGCAAACTGTCGTAACAATGTCAACTTGCCCCCGAGCGCCCCGGGCATGCTGTGACAATCACCAGTGTAGCGACCGTCCCGGGCCGCGAATCGCGAACCATCACAATCGGTTACGCCCAGGTCCGCGGCCAGCAGCGCGACGATCTCGTGGGGGCTGGAGGAAACGATATAGAGAGCCACGCCGGCCTCCATGAGCCGCGCGATCAGCGGGCGCACGAACGCGAACAATTCGCCGCGCAGCGTCTGCAGGTCTCGCGGGCCAGGGCCGCCAGCGCAGCCTGCTCCGCGCCCGCCAGGGCCGCCGCGTAGGCCGCGGTGCTGCGGGCGACCATCGTCGGGAAATCGATGGAACCGGCGCGCAACTGGGCCACGGCGGTCATCACGGCCGCGATCGCGTCGGCCCGGCCGAGGCCGCGGCGGCCCATCTCGTCGAGCAGCGCCAGGCCGATCGACCGCGGGTGCATCGTACCGTCGACATCGAGGATCGCCACGCGTGCCACGGGTTCGTCGTACGTCATGCCCTGATCATAGCGGACCGAAGCCGCATGCTCCAGACCCCAGACGCACGAGGCACCGGATAATTCGCCAGTCTGCGCGATGGTCGTTGATCGGAACCAATAATTCGAGTAGCTCTGATCAAAGGTCATGCTCACCGAATTGGCGTGCTCGAACAGATCGAGCCGGCGCTGGAGCGCGCCGTGCAATCCGTGCTCGATCACCGCTTACCCGACGGACGGCTCGCCGCCGGCTGCAGCGGCCGGCGCTGGAGAGCGCGCTGGCGCTGCACCTGCTGCGCACCTGCGGCCACGGCCCGGCGCTCCAGGCCGAGATCGCGGGCTTCTGCCGGCGCCGCCTGGCCGAGGTCGACGTGGACGACGTCGACTCGAGTCATGCCAGTCGCCTCGACCGCACGCTTTCGCGCATCCTCTGCGAGCTCGTGGTCCACGGCCGGCTCGGCGCCGAGGGCCTCGCCTCGCTCCAGCGCACCCTGGTCGCCTTCGATCACCCCACGCTGGCGCAAGCGCGTGCTCGTCGAGGTGATGCTGGTCGAACTCGGGGCGCTCCTCCGGGTCAGGCCGTGTTGCGCTCGCGGTCGTCCGCTCCGAGTCCTCCCATCTGTGGGTGACGATCTTGCTGGCGTCGATTCGCGTGCTCCAGCTGTGCCACGCGCCGCGCCGCCGAGATCGGTGACGCCGAGGTGGCGACGATCCTCGGCGCCCAGGCGACCGACGGCAGCTGGGCAGCAGCGTGCTCGTCACCATCGTCGCCCTGCTCGCGCTGACCGCCTCGGCTGCGCCGCGCCGCACCGCGCCCTCGGCCTCAATTTCCTCGCCGGCCAGTTGCGGCCCGGCGGCGGCGTCCCGTTCATCACCAACGAAGACATCTGGGTCACCTGCCTCGCCGGTCTGGTGCTCACCGAGGCGCGGCGGCCCGCGCACGAGCTGCAGCGCTGCGAACAATTCCTGGTATCGCAGCAGCAGGCCGACGGCGGCTGGGGCTACGCCGAGGGCGTCTCGCAGACCGACGCCGACGACACCAGCGTGGTGCTGTCGCTGCTCGCCCGCCGCAATCCGCTGATTCATCGCCCGAGCATCCGCCGCGCGGTGGCCAACCTGCTCGCGCTGCAGAACAGCGACGGCGGCTTCCCCACCTTCGTCCGCGGCGCCGCGTCCGAGGCCGAGATCACCGCCAAGTCGATCACCGCCCTGCGCGCCAGCCACATGGCCCCGCCCGCGGTCATCGACGCCGCCTGGGCCTGGCTCGCCCGCGCCCAGCAGCCCACTGGAGGCTTCCGCGGCGAGTGGAAGCTGTGCGTCACCTACCCCGCCTTCCATGTCATCAACGCGGCCGCGGGTCAGCGCCCGGGCACCCGCGCGGCCGACATCCGCCGCCGCTGCGTCGGCTTCCTCCGCGACCTGCGGCGCGGCGACGGCGGCTGGCCGATCCACCCCGACGACCGCCGCAGCCACGTGCTGAGCACGGCCTACGCGCTCGCCGGCCTCGCGGCCTGCCCCGGCAGCCTGTCCTCCGGCGAGCTCAACGAGTCGGCGCTGGCGCTGCTCGCCGGCCAGGGCCGCAGCGGCGGCTTCGCTGCCGAGGCCGACTCGCTCGGCCCGCGCCCGTTCGTCTACGACGTCCCGCTGCTCGCCACGCTCTACAGCGTGTGGGCCCTGGCCCGCGTCCGCGACCTGCTGTCCGGCCGCGCTACGAGGTGCCGCTCGGCGCGCTCGCGCCTCGCCTGTCCCTCATCATTCACGACCGCGCGTGGATCAAGACCGCGTGAGCGCGGACGCAGCTCGCAGCCCTGTCATCGTGTGGGTTCGCGCATTTCGACGAATTGTCCTCCACGAAGGCGGGCGCGCGGGGTCACATCGCGACCCGGCGCGTCGCGCCGCGCGAGTCGAGCGCGCCGAGCGAGCGCTGGCCCGCCAGGAGCAGATGATGCAGTCCGGCATCGGCCGCGAGCTCGACCGCCAGACCGCCCGCGCCGAGCTCGAGGCCGCCCGCGTCGCCGACCGCCACGCCCGCCGCGCGATCGAGTGCTCGGCCCCAGCCGCCCCGGCCGCGTCACCGTGGTCGCGCCGATCGACGGCACGGTGCTGCGCCGGCCAACCAGATCGGCGCCCAGGTCGAGCCGGCGGGGCGCCGCTGCTCGAGATCGGCGACAAGACCGCGCTGTGGGTGGTGGCCGAGGTCGACCCCGGCGTGTTCGAGGCCCGCCGCGTGACCGTCGGCCCCACCGCCGGCGACCACGCCCAGGTCGTCTCCGGCCTGAACCCCGGCGAGCGCGTGGCCGTGGCCGGCGCGCTGCTGATCGACCAGCAGTCCGGCGTCGCGCTGTGAGTGTCCTAAGGAGCATGTCCGTACGGACATTCTCGTAGGGCATGTCTATCCAGACATGCCCCTCGAGACCTGCTCTAAAGTCACATCCCGTCGTAGCGGTCGTGGTGGCGCACCCACGCCATCGGGAACTCGAGCCCCTCCTCCTGCCGGCCCAGCGGCGTGAGGTCGAGATCGCGTAGGTCGTCATCACCGGCTCGAAGCCGCGGCCGTACGTCGAATAGGTGTGGTAGACCGCGTCGCCCTCGCGCTCGAACACGCTGATCCCCGGCGCCTCGGAGTGCGGGAACGCCTGCTTTATAATGGTAGTCGACCGCCTGGGCCGCGACGTCGGCCGGGTCGGACGACACGCCGAAGTCGTAGTGGAAGCTGCTGCCGTGCGACGACAGCCACGGGAACGTCCAGCCCATCCGCGCCCGGAAGGCGGCGATCTTGGCCAGCGGCGCCCGCGAGACCACCACCAACGCGGTGTCACGGGCGGCCAGGTGGACCTGGACGCCGGCGAAATGATCGGCGACGAAGGAGCAGCTCCTGCACCCCTGGTCCTTCGATGGATCGAACATGAAATGATACACGACGAGCTGGCGCTTGCCGGCGAACAGGTCGGGCAGGCGGCGCTCGCCGTCGGGCCCGCTGAACACGTACGGGGCGTCGATGCGGACCCGCGGCAAGGCGCGCCGGGCCGCCGCCAGCGCGTCGCCCTCGCGGGTCCACGCCTTCTCGCGCGCCAGCAGCTCCAGGCCGGGCCGCCAGCCAGGCCTCGCGGCTCACGACATCATTCGCGGCGGTCATGGCATTCCTCCTTTCGCGGTTCGGGTCGACGCTTCGGCGCCAGCGACCGCTTCGCCCGGACCACCAAAGTGGTCACTGCGGCGCCGGTCCCCGTCGCCGCGGCGACGGTGAGCGCAATGGAGGTCCAACAGGCGGGGCACATGCCGACAACATAGGCGGCCCGCGTCCGCGTCGCGCGTAACATTCGTGGCGCGACTCCCCTCGTGACATTTCCCGGCGGCCGGACCATCCTCGCCGCGTGCCCGCGCCCGACGCCCTCCTCGACGCCGCCCGCGCCCTCGCCGGCGGCGACCGCTGCGCGCGCTCACCGGCGTGGGTCGCGACGACGGCCCCCGCGGCCTCACCCTCCGCGGCATCGCCTATGCCCAGCTCGGCGACCTCGAGCTGGCGCGCACCGCCCTCGAACAGGCAGTCGGCCGCGCCGACGACGACCCGCTCCTGGCCGCCCGGGCGCGCGCCGCCCTGGTCGAGGTCGAGCTCGGCAGCGGCGCCCCGGCCCAGGCCGCCCGCGCCGCCAGGGCCGCCGCCGACGCCCTGGAGCGCCTCGGGGACGCCCGCAACGCCGCCATGCAGCGCCTCGTCCTCGCCCGCGCCGAGGTCCTGCTCGGCCGCCTCAACGAGGCCCGCCGCGCCGTCGAGGCCGTCCTGGCCGGCGACCTCGGCCCCGACCTCCGCGCCGTCGCCTCCTCGTGCAGGCCGAGATCGCCGTGCGCGCGCTGCACCCCAGCGACGCCCGGGCCGCCCTCGCCCGCGCCCGCGAGGCCATGGCCGCGCCCCGCATCAATTGCTCGCGCGCACGGTCGAGGCGCTGGAGCACGAGCTCGCGCGCCCGGTCGCGTCGATCCTGGCGCGCCGGCGCGCCCGTCGACGCCGACCTGTTCGCCATCGAGTCGCTGGCGCGCGGCCACGTGCTGCTCGTCGACGCCTGTCGCCGCCTCGCCCTCGCCGGCCGCGTCACCATCCCGCTCGCGCGCCGCCCGGTGCTGTTCGCCCTGCTCCTCGAGCTCGCGCGCGCCTGGCCGGCCGCGGTCGCGCGCGACGATCTGGCGGCCCGCGCCTTCGCCGTCGGCCGCGTCAACGCCTCGCACCGGGCCCGCCTGCAGGTCGAGCTCGGCCGCCTGCGCAGGCTCATGGACGGCCTCGCCGCCGCGCCGGTCGCCAGCGAGGACGGCTACGTGCTCGCCTCCGGAGCGCGACGTCGCCGTCCTGTTGCCGCCGACCGACGACGAGGCCGCGCGCTCGGCCTGCTCCTCCGCGACGGCGCGGCGTGGTCGGCCCAGGCCCTCGCCGACCACGCCGGCGTGTCACGCAGGACCGCCCAGCGGGCCCTGCAGCTGCTCGTCGAGCGCGGCGTCGTCGTCCGCACCGGCAAGGGAAAGAACGTCCGCTACACCCGACCCGGCGCCCCGATCGCGTCACGGATGTCTACTCGGCCTCGTCCCGGGCGGCTAGACCTCGGACATGCGACAGAATGTCATGACCCACGAACAGCCCCCCGCTCCCATCCACGCCGCCGAGGTCGCGCGCGAGTACGTCCCGGACGGCGAAGGCCAGATCCACGGCGTCACCTTCGACGGCAAGTCGGTGTGGTTCGCCCGCGACGACGAGGTCGTCGCCTTCGACCCGATCACGGGCACCATCGTGCGCCGCTTCGCCATTCCGGGGCCGGCGCCGGCACCGCCTGGGACGGCGAGCGCCTCGATCAATTGGCCGGAGGCGAGATCCTCGTCATCGATCCGAGCGACGGACAACGTGTCAGACGCTTGCCCTCCCCCGGCAAGGGCGAGGACAGCGGCATGGCCTGGTCCGACAGTTGTACGTGGGTCGGCCAATGCTATGGCGCGCGGATCCACAAGGTCGACGCCGCCACCGGCGAGGTCGTGAAGACCCTGACGTCGGACCGGTTCGTCACCGGGGTGACGTGCGTCGACGGCCAGCTGGGCACGGCGCGGCCTTCGACGACAAGCCCGCCGAGTTGCGCCGCCTGGCCGCCGACGGCACGCCGGAAGAGGTCCTGAGCGTCCCCGTGGCCGCGATCGCGGGGGTCGAGGCGGCTGGCGACGGCATCTGGTGCGCCGGAGCGAGGAAAATTGCGCCTGGTCCGACGCACGTCCGAGGGTTGACATCGCCGCCGTGAGAAGTCACGGCCGACAATTCAATTCCTCCAGATCGAAATCTCGCATGATTCCGGTGTGTGTGGTGGACCGTCCAGGGTGCTACCGATTTTGGACTTGTGCTGTCAGCACCTGATCCGCGGCCCCCTCGGTGAACACTCATTCCATGTGACCCCGCCGCTCCGATTATGGGAGCGGCACCATGGGAGACATCATGCGTATCATCATTAGTGCCCCCATTCACCGTCTCTTCCTCGGCCTCTTGCTCGTCGCGGCCTGCGACGCCGGCGATATCACCCCGGAGCAGTCCGACCGCGATACACCTATCGGCTGCGGCGGCGTCGACGAGCTCGAATGCCCAGCCGGCCTCGAATGCATCGACGCCAGCGGCGGCGTATGCCGCCCGGAGATCCAGGGCCCCGATTGCGTCGGCCTGTGCGAGCCGATCGACGGCCTCTGCGGCGGTATCCTCCAGATCGCCTGCGACGAGGGCTGGGTCTGCCACGACCTCGCCGACGAATGCGACCCCGAGCTCGGCCACACCGATTGCCTGGGCGGCTGCCGCCCGCTCGAGCTGGCCGACAAGCCCGCCAAGATCGAGCCCGCGCCGCTGCCCGAGGGCCTGTGCGGCGGCCCGGCCGGCGTCGAATGCGAGGAGGGGTGGATCTGCCACGACCTCGCCGACGATTGCGTCCCCTCGCGCGGCGACAGCGAATGCCTCGGCGGCTGCCGACCCGCGGAGCCCGGCCCGGACCCCGTCCCCGACGTCGAGCCCCAGCCCGAGCCCGACCTCTCCTGCGGCGTCGACGGCAAGCAGTGCGACGAGGGCCAGCTCTGCGTCGACAAGCTCAACGACGCCTGCGACCCCGAGAAGGGCCACGCCGACTGCCCCGGGGTCTGCCGCCAGGTCGAGGCGCCGCCCGTCCACAGCCCCGCGCAATGCGGCGGCGTCGCCGGCCTCACCTGCCCCAGAAGCAGGCCTGCGTCGACGACCCGAGCGACGCCTGCGACCCCGACGCCGGCGACATCGATTGCCTCGGCACCTGCCAGGACCGCCCGGCCACGCGCCGCTACGTGAGCCACGACCGCGAGGAATGCGCCGTCGCAGTGTTCGTGTGCCGCCTCGGTGAGCAGCCGTTCTTCGAGGAGCACGGCTGCGGCTGCGAGACGCTGTGATCGCTACCGGCGGCGGGCCCGTCCCGCCGCCTCGTCGATCGCGGGAATGACGCCACATGTCCCATACGACATGTGCCATCATTCCACGCGCTCGCTATTTCTTGCCCTTCCCGCCGCCCTTCGGCCTCCCGCCGCCCTTCGGCCCCGCGCCGCCCTTCGGCCCCCCGCCGTGCATCGACTGCTTCGGCGCGGGCGATCCGCCCCGAGACTTGCCGCCGTGGTGCTTCGGGCCGCCCGGACCGCCGAGCCCGGACCCGCCCTTCGCCGATCCGCCACCGTCGTGGCCCTTCCCAGGCCCGCCGCCGAACCCGCCCTTCGCGGACCCGCCGCCCTTCGCGTGCCCGTCGAACCCGCCCTTGCCGTGGCCCTTCGCGTGCCCGCCGAACCCGCCGTGGCCTTCGAAGCCCACGTGCCCCTTTGCGTGGCCGGGCGGCAGCCCGCCGGTGGCCTTCCAGTGGCCGTGCTTGAGGTGGCCCGGCGGATCCACCGCCCCGTCTCCGCCTCCACGTAGACGCTGTGGTACATCGGCCGGTCGACCACGAACGCCCACGCCAGCAGCGGCTGGGCGACGAACACCGCGGTCGCCTCGAAGCGCGCCGGCGCCACGAATGTCAACACATCGGCGTGGACCGCCGCGCCGGCCGAGAAGTGGACCCCGGCCGAGAAGTTGGCCGAGAACGACACCTCGCTGGTGGCGCGGCTGGCCACCACCGTCGCGGTCGCGCAGATCGACCGCGTGGACCACGGACGCCCGCGACGACGGGATCACCTTCATCTCGAAGTCGACCCGCGCGTCGCCGCGGACCTCGACCACCTCCACGTGATCGACCTGCCCGTCGGCGTCGATGTCGATGCGATTGATGCCCGCCGCGGGGTCGTTGACCGCCAGCTCGAGCTCCTCCGCCGTCTCGATCGTCCCGCCCTGCACCAGCGCGGTGACCTCGGCCAGGCGGAAGCTGTCGGCCTGCAGCTCGATCGACGCGGTGGCCGGCGCCGCGGCGACGACCGCCACGTCCGCCTCGGCAGCGACCGCCGCGGCCGCGGCGGCTTCGGCCTCGACCTCGGTGCGGGTCTCGGCCTGCGCGACGACGGCGGCGTCACAGGCGGTGGACAGCAGGAGCGCGGAGGTGACCAGGAGGGTTCGTCCCATGCCCCCTAGACCGGCGCCACTCCCGCGCCTCCAAGGGGCTCAGCCGGGCTCGAGCACGTGGCAGCAGCCGGTCTTGCAGTAAAAGCCCTCGGGGCAGTCGCTCTGGCCCATGTCGTCGATCTCGCACGGCTGCGCGTCGCCCTCGCAGGTGGGGTCGTCGCAACCCGGGGGCGGCTCCGTCTCGCCGAAGCAGACCTCGCACTCCTCCGGGTGGCACTCGTCGTCGCAGTCGGGGTTCTTCGTGCATTGCTGGCACGAGTCGATCTGCGCCAGCGAGCAGTCCAGATCGCCGAGGAAGATGTCGTAGGACATCCCGTCGACGACCACCGTGCAGCAGCCGAAGCAATCGCAGCCGTTCGGCACCTGGCACTCGTCGATGCACTGCTGCGGCTGCTCCATCGGGCAGTTCTTGTAGTCCTCGTCGTACGGGCACTTGTCGCCGCCCGGGCTCTTCGGGTCGCACTTCAGGTTCCACGCGCAGTCGCCGGCCCCGCCGCCCGAGTTGCCGTCGAAGAAGCAGTCCTGCTTGCACGGGTCCATGTTGTCGCCCGGCAGGCCGGTCGCGAACGTGTCCTCGCGGTCGTCGCACGGCGACACGCACTCCGGGTCGGCCTGGTCGACCAGGCCGTCGCCGTCGTTGTCCATGCAATCGCCGCAGGCGTAGACGCCCCCGTCGCACTGCAGCGGGACGCACGACCCGCCGCCGGTGGTGGTCGTCGTCGTCTCGGTGGTGGTGACCGGCTCGGTCGTGGTGTCCGAGGTCGTCGTCGTGCTCGTACTGGTGCTGGTGCTCGTGCTCGTCGTCGGCCCGGCGGTGGTCGGCTCGGCCGTCGTCCCGGTCGTGGTGTCGGTCCCGGTGGTCGGCCCCGCGGTCGTCATCACGGTCACCGTCGTGCTGTCCGACGCGGTCTCGCTGGCGACCTGAGTCTCCGTCTCGCCCTTGCTCGGCCCGTTGCAGGCCAGCAGCGCGCATATCCCGAGGACGTGAATCTTGCTCATATGCAGATGCTCTCGCCGGTCACGCGAAAAGGCAATCGCCGTTTTCGCGCGAGCCGCCGCTCGCACTGCAACACGTATCATCGGCCACGGCCGAGCCCGCCGGGCGCGCGCGGCCCGCAGACCGCCTGTGATCATTCGACCACGAACACGCCGCGCAGATCCTCGGTGGCCGACAGCGGCACCCCGTCGCCGTTGAGCGAGATCGCCCGGGACCGATAATAGAGCCCTTCGTCAGCGCCGGCCCCTCGTAGGGCACCCCCACGGTCTTGGCCCCCGACACGCCCGGCAGCATCGCGTTCTCCCACACCAGCTTGCCGAACACGTCGAACACGCGGACGATGTAGCCCTTCTCGCTCGAATCGTCGGCGAACTCGAAGGTCGGCGTCGCGGAGGTCGCCGTCGGCTCCTCGGCCCCGGGCGCGACGACCGCGAGCGCCTCGGTGATCTTGAAGCCCGCATCGACCGTCACCGCCTCGCCGGCCGCGACCGTCACCTCCTGCAATTCGGTGCCGCCGATCGAGCTGTCGGGGTCGCGCACCAGCCGGTCGTTCTCGAACGCCGCCAGCACCTTGTACGTGCCCGCCGGCACGCCCGGGATGCGGAACGTCCCGGTGACGTCGGGCTCGACCCCCGGGTCCGGCGACCGCAGGCCGAACGGCACCGGCCCCCGCTCGAGCGTCGCGTTGAACACGCTGACCGGCACCAGGACCACGCTGGTCACGCTGCCGCCCGGCGCGTTGACGATCTGCACCGTCCCGCTGACCGCGCCGAGGTTCTCCTCGCCCTCCGCGACCGCCGTCAGGTCGACCTTCTCGAGGTCGGCCGCCGCCACCGTGGTGGCCGTCGCCGCCAGCTCGAGCCCGCGCCGGTAGCCGCGGATCGACGCCGCGCCGGCCTGCACGTTGAAGATCGTGTACGCACCTGTCCGATCGGCCACCCCGTATTGGGCCAACGCGTCGCCGCTCACACCCTCCGCGACCACCAGCGTGCCGCCCGGATCGATCCCGCCGACCGTGCCGGTCACCGTCACCCCGCCGCGCAGCGCGTCGGGCAGCATCACCAGGCCCACCGTGGTCAGCGGACCCTCGATCACGCTGGCCTTGAGCGCCTCGTCGTACGTCGCCTCCGCCGCGTGGATCGGCAGGGCCACGCGGATCCCCGACGGGAACGGCAGGTAGTCGCGGGCGAACGCCTGCAGCGTGTAATCCACGTCGCTCGCCAGCTCGCCGTCCGGCTGGCGCGGCGCGCTGACCTGCAATTCGTAGTGGCCCATCGCGTCGGTCACCGCGACCTCGCCGAGCGGCGCACCGGTGCGGTCCTGCCCGTTGACGAGCGCCCCCTCGAGCGGCTCGCCGGTCTGCAGGTCGATCACCATGCCGTGGATCTGCAGCGGCTCGCCGCACACCCACGCGTCCGTCTCGCCGGCGACCGGATCGCACGCGAGCCCCTCGACACAGTGGGGACCGTTGGCCGTGGCCGGGTCGATCAGCGGGTCGCACGGCCCGCCCTTCTCCGAAGGTTCGGTCACGTCGAGCTGCTTCTCCCCGCAGCTCGCAAGACCGAACGTGAGCATCGACCCGTACGTGAGGACCAGGATCTTTCGCATCGTACCGAGTTTGACCACGACCGCCCCCGCGATTCCAAGGCCGATCGACCGAGGTCGCGGGTCGCGCGCGCCGCCCGCCTCAGCCGGGCACGATCGCCTGGCAGCAGCCGGTCGAGCAGAAGAAGCCCCTCGGACAATCTGAGACCCCGTCCATGTCGACCATGCACGGGACGTCGCCCTCGTCGCAGCCGGCCTCCTCGCAGCCGTCGGGCAGCTTGTCCTCGCCGAAGCACAGCTCGCACTTCTCCGGCTCGCAGACGTTGTTGCACGAGTCCTGGAAGGTACACTTGCCGCACGCGTCGAGGTTCGTCAGCGAACAGTCCGGCGCCGAGCCGAGGAAGATGTCCACCGTCCCGTTCGGCGTCTGCACGTGGCAGCAGCCGAAGCAGTCGCAGCCGTTCGGCACCAGCTCGAGCAGACCTCGAGGCACTGCGCCGACACGTCCGGCTCGCACTCCTGCTTGAACCCGCAGCCGATCAGCTCACCCGGGTTCTGCGGGTCGCACTGCAGATCGTACTCGCACTTGTCGTTGCCGACCCCGCTGTCGGAGTCCCAGTAGCAGTCGTTCTTGCAGTCGAGGTTCTGCCCCGGCAGGTCGGTCTGCAGCGAGCCCTCGCTGTCGTCGCACGGGCTCGTACACTCCTTGTCGCCGCCGTCGATCGCCCCGTCGCCGTCGTTGTCGAGCGCGTCGCCGCACTGATAGATCTTGCCGCCGCAGGCGACCGGCATCGGCATCCCGCCGCCCGTCGTCTCGGTGGTCGTCGTCGTCGTGCTCGTCGTCGTCGTCTCGGGCGGCTCCGTGGTCCCGACCGTCGGCCCGGTGCTCGTGACCGGCTCGCCCGTGCTCGTCGGCTCGCCCGTGCCCGTGGTCGTGGACGTCGTCGTCGTCTCGCCGACGGTCGACGGCGTCCCGGTGGTCGTGGTCGTGCCGGTCTCGGTCTCGGTCGTCGTGGCCGGCCCCGAGGTGCAGCCGACGATCGACCCACAAACTACGAACAAACAGTAGGCAATGACATCTCGTCGCATCGGCGCGTGGGACCGGCTCCAGAGCGACGATTCCAAAGCTTCCTCACAACGAGACGTCGATCGCGAACACCCCGTAATCCGAGGTCGCCGTACCAGTCACATGGATCGTCCCGGCCTTGGCGGCGGATCGCCCCGTCGGGGGCCTCCTCGGTCTCGCCGGTGATGTCGAGGTCGAGCGCGACCATGCCCGCGAACTCGCCCGTCATCGCGAACTCGCCGCTGAAGCTGCCCGTCACCGTCCCGGCCGGCAGGTCGCGCAGGCTGAGGTCGAGCAGCGCGGGCCCGCCGTCGTAGGCGACGTCGAACATGTCCTCGACCGGCCCATCCGAGTAGTCGGTGAGGGTGACCGTCAGGTCCATCTCCTTGTTGTCGGACGCGCCCTGGTCGACCTTGCCGCCGACCACCATCGTCCCGGACAGCTCGCCGGCGCCCATCTGCTCGGGGATGTTGGCGTTCGAGGCGGCGTTGAAGCCGTCGAAGCCGAGGCCCAGCGCGCGGTCGACCGCGCGATCGAGCCCGAGGTAGGCCCGCCGCGCCGAGTCCGGGTCGGCCACCCCGTCGTTCGGCGGGCCACAGCTTGCGATCACGAGGGACAGCGAGGCGCACGCAGCGGCGCGCGCGAGGATCGACCTGGTGAGCGAGGGCATGTCTGCGGGCTGTGACAGACCCGTCCCCGGGGATTCCAAGCGGATCCACCTGCGCAGCAGCCGCCGCCCCGGGGGCGTGCCGCAGCCGCAGGGCGTCGCCCACGCCCGAGCCAGGCTCATCGCGGCCGTCGCCCCCGCCGGCCCTCGCGCTGCCGACGGGCCACCGAGTCCGCCCTGTCGGCCGGCGAGCGCCCGGCGACGACCTCGTCGATCCCGAGCCCGCGGCCGCCGCCGCCGCAGTCGCGCGGGGTAGTGCGGATGCGGGGTCATGGTAGCGAGCGGACGCAGCCCCGCGGAGGATGACCGCGTCGCCCGCGCCAGCGTCAGCGCTCGCCCCATTCACAGGCCGAGCACCCGGGCAACGCCGCGAGCGGCCCGAGCTGCCACCTGTCCGCAGGGACATCCGGACTCCCGCCCATCTTTTCGCCGACGCGCTCAGCCCGGCGGCATGAACCCGTCGCAGGCCTCGGCGATGCCCGCGATCGCCTCGTGGAAGAACATCTGATAGTTCTCGGCGCAGATCTGGCCGACGCTGCCGTAGGTGAACATCTCGGTGAATTCGGTCAGGCGCTCGCCGATCTCCGCCGCGTCCTTGCAGGCCGGGTTCTTCGGGCCGATGAGCGACAGCACCACGATGTTGCTCTCGACCCCGCCTTTGAGGGCGGTGAGCGCGTTGAACCATTGTGGCGGGTCGCCGGCCGAGCCCTCCTCTTCCTCGTCGGTGATGATCACCAGCACCAGCAGCGCGTCCTCTCGCACGAATGCTCGTTACACGCCCCAGGCGCGCCCAGGTCGGGGCCCAGGGCCGCCAGCGCCGCGTCGATCGGCATCTCGTCGCCGCTGCCGTCGATCCCGACCTGGGCCGCGCAGGTGAAGCTCGTCGGCAGGTCGTCGGCCTCGGTCATGAAGCGCTGCCCGCTCTTGAACGGCCCGCACACCGCGTCGCTGGCCCCCTCCGCCCCGGTCGTCTGCGTCACCAGGGCCCCGAGAGTGTCGGCGCAGGCCGGGTCGTTGTGCTCGTAATCGTCGGTCGACACGACCCCGATGTGCAGACTCTCCGCGTCCGCCAGCTCTTGCTGGATCTCGCTGACGAAGGTGGGGAAGCTGGCCACCAGAGTGACCTGCTCCTGCTTCATGCTGCTCGAATTGTCGACCACGAACAGCAGATCGATCTTGACGCACGGCTTGTCCGCCTGCGACCCCGGGTCGACCGGGTCCGGCGAATCGCCGAGGTCGAACTTCGGCCCCGAATCCGACGGCGCCTCGCCGCCCGCCGGCGCCTCCTCGGTCTCGCCGGTGTCCCCGCCGGCGCCCGTGCTCGTGCCCTCCGAGGTCGTGGGCGCCGACTCCGGCCCCTCGCCGGTCGACGACGTCGACGACGCCCCGGGTGAGGTCCCTGGCGACACCGTGGTCACCGCACCGAGCGAGGCGCCCACCGACGCCGAATCCCGCCCCCCGTCGTCGCCGCAGCCTGCGCTGAAAAGGCCCACGCACATCGGGACCGCCAGGACCGCGCGACGGATGAATTGCCGACTGCCGAGATTCATCAGACACCTCCACTCTCCACAATCGGTCGCCACCGCGTCGGCGGTCAACGCCGCGGTCTCGACGCCGTCGCACTACCGCGCTCACGTCGATTCATCATATGTTCTCAAAGACATGTCGCTTCCGCCATGTCCCACATGGAAGCCACGCCGCGGCGCCGGCCAGCGGCCCGCCCGCGCCGGCGGCCCGCGCGCCGCGCTTCACAGTCCACGAGAGAAGACCCAGATTCTGGACACAAACCCCACGCAAACTCACTTTGAATCCAGATCCGTCGGGCCCTCTCAGGAGGGTTCGCGCAACCTCCGCTCCTCCCGGATCGGCATCTGCGCAGTTCTCGCGCTGCCGAGCCCGATATGCCCCGAGGTATGCAGGCAAGCGCGCCCGCGGCGCGCCCGCCGCTACCACACCGCGCACGGCCGCGGCGCCCGCATCGGCGTCCCCTCCGCGCACTGGAACGCCTGCCAGAACGCCGGGAGATTGACCAGCGAGCCGACCGCGCGGAACCGGCGGGGCGAGTGGACATCGCTCAGCACGTCCATCTCCTCGCTCTGCGGCGTGTCCTTGCCGCAATAGTTCTGGGCGAACGCCACGACAACAATTGCTCGCCCGTCAGCGGGCCGAGCGGCAGCGTCTCCGGGTGCTCCTTCACCCATCGCACATAGGCCGCGTGCGCGTATTGAGGCCGCCGGCGTCGGCGATGTTCTCCCCGAGCGTCTGCTTGCCGCGTACGCGCAGCCCGGGCAGCACCTCGTAGGCGTCGTACTGGCTCACCACGCACGACGCCGCCGCGTCGAAGCCCGCCCGCGCCGCCGGCGTCCACCAGGCGGCCAGCGCCCCCGTCTCGTCGAACGTGCTGCCCTCGTCGTCGAAGTGGTGCGTCAGCTCGTGCCCCATGATCGACCCGATCGCGCCGAAGTTGACCGCCATCGGCAGCTCGATCGAAAACAGCGGCGGCTGCAAGATCGCCGCCGGGAACGCCATCTCGAGCGTCAGCGGGTTGGTGTACGCATTGAGCACGCTCACCGGCATCAGCCACTCCTGGCGGTCGACCGGCCGGTCCGCCTTCTGCATCTCGCGCGCGAGCTCGGCCCGGCTGGCCGCCACCACCGCGCCGAAGTAATCGGCGCGCTCGACCTTCACCTGCGAATAGTCGCGCCAACGGTCGGGGTAGCCGACCATGTTGCTCAGCCCCCGCGCCTTCGCCTGCGCCCGCGCCTGCGTCCCGGCGTCCATCCACGGCAGCGTCACGAGCCCGCGCTCGAACGCCTGCTCGATCGCCACGATCATCGCGTTCGCCGTCGCCTTGCTGGCCCCGGGAACGCCCGCGCCACGAAGTCCGGCCCGACCGCCTCCGGCAGCGCTTCCACGGTCCGGTCGACGCACCGGCGCCAGCGCGGCGGCAGCTCCTGCTGCCCGGTGAGCTCGGTCGCCCACGCGAAGTCCTGCGCCTCGACCGCGCGCGACAGGTGCGGCGCCGCCCCGCTCACCAGCTTCCACCGCAGGTACGCGCGCAGCACCTCCTTGCGGCTCTTCGCCAGCACCACCCCTGTGTTGCGGAAGAACTCCGGCGTCGCCACGTTCACCTGCTTCACCGCCGCGTTGCCGGCCGCCGCGAACACCCGCGACCAGTCGATCGCCGGCGTCAGCGCGCGCATTTCGCCAGCGAATGCTTGTGGTAGGTCGCCTCGGTGTCGCGCAATTGCTCGAGCGGCAGCGACGCCTGCGCCAGCACAGTCTCGAGCGCCACCACCTCGATGGCCCGCCGCTCGGCCTCCGCCGGCGTCGCCGACCAGGGTCAGCATCCTCGCCACGTGCTTCGTGTAGCGGCCCAGCCGCTCGCGCGTCGCCGCCTCGTCGCCCAGATAATAGTCGCGGCTCGGCAGGCTCAGACCGCCCTGCGTGAGCATCAACAGGTTCACGCGCGGCTGCTTGTAATCCGGCTCCATCGCCGTCGAGTAGAACGCCTCGACCCCGTACGGCTGCAGCCGCGCCGCGGTCTCGAACGCGCTCTGGGCGTCGCGCACCCGGGCGATCTCCGCCAGCGCCGGCTGCAGCGGCGTCGTCCCGGCGGCCTCGATCGCCGCCTCGTCCATGCACGCCGCGTAGAAGTCGCCGATCCGGTCGCGCCGCGGGTCCTCACCGCGCCGTTGCCCGCCTCCTCGAGCAGCGTCCGCAGCACCGCGTGATTGACGTCGTCGATGCCCGACACGCGCGACGTCGACGACTTGTCCGGCGGGATCTCGTTGCGCGCCAGCCAGCCCCCGCAGGCGTAGCGGTAGAAGTCCTGGCAAGGCGCCGCGCTGCGGTCCATCGCCGCGTACACCGCCGCCAGCGGCCCCTCCGTCGGCGCCGGCGCCGCGGCCGGCGGCGTCGCGCTCGCGGGCTCGGGCGCGCTCGTGGCGGCGCGTCCGCAGGCCATCCATGACAACGACAAACCGATCATCAGACCACGGCACCGGGGCAGCATCGCCGACAGGGTGCCACAGACCTCGTTTCGCGGGCCCCGTCGCCGCCGCGTGCGGAATCACCCGGACGACGAATCACCCCGCCGCGAAACCATGCGGGCAATGTCTGCAATCACCGCCCGGACATGGGGGACGCCGCCCAGGTCGCTCACGCGCTCACGCTGTCCGAACCGCCGCGCGGCGGATGCTGCTCGCGAAACCTCGGCATTGCCAGGGCGAGGCCGACGAGCGCACCGATGATGCCACCCAAGGGTCCGCCCTCGGTGAGCCCGGCGATCGCTGCGTTGCCGCCGCAACTGCGACCACGCAGCCGTACTGCGGGTGCGCGTAACAGATCACGGCGGCGGCGGCGATGAAACCCAGCGAACCACCCATGACCGCGTACGCGAACTTCATTCTCGCGCGCATCCTACCACGCCGCGCCTGTCACGGCCCGACTCATGCGTCGCTCGAGGACGAAGGCTGCGGCACGGCGCCGCGGATGCGCCCGTCCGGGTGCGCGCGCAGGCGATCGAGCGCACCGCGATAGAGCTTCCCGGGCCCGTTCGGGTAGAGAAACGCGATCGCACCCAGCGCGCGCAGCACCTCGGTCCGATCGCTCGACTCGAGCAAGACCGGGATCTTCGCCTCGAGCACCGGGATGTACGCGAGGTTGAGCAGGTCGTTGCGCACGTACTCTGCTTGCGGGCCGTCGATCGCCAGCGTCCGCAGCCGGGTCTCGGGATCGAACACGTACACCACGCGCTCGCTGCCGTTCGACCAGCAGGCCCAGCGGCTCGCTCGCGTCGATGCCGGGCCGCAGAGATCCAGGCTCGAGCTTGAGCTCGCACTGCGCCATGCAGTGCTCGATCTGCGCGTAGTCGCAGTCGTCGCCACGGTGATGCGGGCCGAAGTGCGCGGCGGCGGGCGCTGGCGACGAGCTTGGCGATGATGTCGCGGGCCGCCGGTTTCGCCTGCAGTGCGCGGCGCAGCGATCAGTGGGTCGCTGCGGAACGCCTGCGCGTGCGTCGGGCTGAAGCCGAAGGTCGCGTGCGGCGAGCGGGCCTGCAGCTCGTCCAGCAGCGCCTGCCGGTCCTCGTCGTTCAGGTGCGTCGTCTGGAGCTCGACGCGGGTCCCGTCCTCCAGCCCGAGGGTCACATGGTCGTGGGTCCCGCGACGACTGCCGTGCGTGGTGTGGTCGTAGATCCACACGATCTCGTCGGTGCGCGAAGCGGCCGCTCGCATGCGGTGGACCATCGGCCGCACGTGCGTGAGCTGCACGCCGAGCGCCATCAAGAGGACCATCGGCATCACGAAGATCGCCAGCGCGACCCCCAGCTTCCAGCCGGCGACCGCTCCGAGGAGCAGGCAGCCGACCGCCGCGATCGGCGTGAAGGAGACGAGGAAGACCCGCGTCGCGCCCTGGGTGGAGATCGATCGGAGGCAGCGCTCGAGCGCGGGGGAAGAGCTCACGGCCATGCCCGATGATAAGGCTCCCGGGGGTCTTTGAAGCGATAATTCGTTCGCTCGTTCGGGGGACGAGCGTCGGCGGATCTCGAGCTCGACGCGGGCGTCTTGCGGAGAACTGTTCGGGTCTTGAAGCGGGTTTCCGAGTCGGGGTTGTCGTCGCTGACGTGGGGCCGGCTGTGCGAGCAGCGGGCGCCCAGGCGTCGTAGATGCATTGTGCAGTGAACAGCGCATTCGGGACGGCGACAGGCCGTCGCAGGATGTCTGGCACATGTCGATTGGCCGCGCTGTCGTGGACATGCTCTCGGTCATCGCACCGGGGCTTCACCCGGTGAGCCGCCACCCGTGCGAATCTCGAAATTGAAAGCCAAAGTTGATCCTACCTCACATATTCCGCCTCTCCCGACGCCCGCGGGGCCCGTTGACCCCACTTTTTGAAAGCTATTATCAACACGCGCGACGCGAAACCGCGCACCTCTCGAGGCACTCTCACGATCGCTCGTCGTTCGACCTCCATCCTCCTCTCTGCCGTCCTCTCGCACGCCGCCTGCGGCGACGACGGGACCACCAGCGCGAGCGACACCGCCGACACCACCACCGGCACAGGAACCACCACCGACGACCCGACCGCGGCGCCGACCACCGCGATTCCCACCACCACCTCGACCACCACCGGCTCCACCGACTCGGAGACCGGCACCACCGAGCCGATCACCTCCACCACCATCGACGTCACCACCGGCACCACCACCCTCGACACCACCACCACCACTCTCGACACCACCAGCACCACTACCAGCACCACCGCCGACACCACAACCACCCTCGACACCACCACCACCGGCGCCGTCGACGACACCCCGCCGGTCGTCGCCCTCGCCCGACCCTTCGACAACGTCCACCTCGCCAGCCGGCGGCTCGTCGTCACCGGCCAGGCCAGCGACGACACCGACGTCGTCGCGGTCGACCTCGTCGTCAACGGCGAGGCCCCCGTGGCGCTCACGATCGTCCCTGGACCTGTCCTCGAGTTCAGCGCCGACCTCCGCCTGCGGCGCGGCTGGAACACCCTCGAGCTCGTCGCTCGCGACGCCGCCGACAACAGCGGCAGCAGCGTGCGTCACGTCCACCTCGGCGTCCCCGTCGCTGGCGGCGCCCACTCGCTCGCACTGACCAACAATGGCGCCTGGGGCTTCGGCCGCAACAACGAGGGCCGCTCGGCGTCGGCGACCTCGTCGACCGCCTCGTCCCGACCGCCGCGCTCGGCCTCGACGACGCGGTCTCGCTGTCGGCCAACCTCAATCATTCGCTTGCGGTCACCGAGGCCGGCGCCGTTATGGTCTGGGGCCGCAACGACGAGGGCCAGCTCGGCCAGGCGCCCGGCGCCGACGTCTCGACCCCGGCGCTCCTCGATCTGCCCGAGGTCGTGCTCGTCGCCGCCGGCCAGCGTCACAGCCTCGCGCTCACCGAGGACGGCCAGGTGGTCGTTCGGCCTGAACAACGCCGGCCAGCTCGGCCGCGACGGCGACTCGCTGCCCGCGGTCGTACCTGGCCTCGAGGACATCGTCGCCATCGCCGCCGGCGGCACCTACTCGCTCGCCGTCGACGGCACCGGCGCAGTGTGGGCGTGGGGCAACACCGACGGCCAGCTCGGCGACGGCATGACCGTCGACTCACCTGTCCCGAAGGCCATCTCGATGATCGACGCCGTCGCAGTCGCCGCCGGCAAGGCCCACACCTCGCCGTCGCTCCGCTGGGCAGCCTGGCCGCCTGCGGCCTCAACGTCTCCGGCCAGCTCGGCGACGGCATGAACGCCGACAACGAAATGCTGCCCGTCGCCGTCCCCGAGTTCGCCGACGTCCTGACCGTCGCCGCCTCCGGCAACCTCTCGCTCGGCCTCGCCAACGACGCTGCGCTAGGGCCTGGGGCCAGAACTTCAGCGGCCAGCTCGGCCTCGGCGACAACGCCGACCGCCCCCGCGCCGACCCTCGTCCCCGGCCTGCCCCCCGTGCGGGCGATCTCCGCCGGCCTGGCCCACTCCGTGATCCTCGACGACAACGGCGGCGTCTGGGCCTTCGGCCTCAACTCGTTCGGCCAGCGGCAAGGGCGACGCCGGCAACGCCACCAACAGCGCCGTCCCCCTGCTCGTCGCCCTGCCCTGATCCGTCCGTGAAGCGACGGCCCAAATCCGACACGTCGCGAAGCTCCTCGGGCATCACCGAATGTCCATTCCCGCGAGCCAACCTCCTCCCTGCCCACCTCGGGGTCCCGCCGCCGGGCACTCACCCGCCGTGACTCGAGCCCGGTTCGCGGCCCGCATCGCCGGCCCTCACCGCGGAGCTCGCCGAGCTGTCATTGCCGGCATCGCGGCGCTGGCAGGAGCGCCGGGGGAGCGCCCGTCTCGCCGATGTGCAACGACCCGGGCACGCTGCCCACCGGCACGGTGAGTGCGGCGCTCGCATCCTCAGGGATCGTCGGCGTCCGGCGGGGTGGAGCTGCCCCTCGTCCTCCGCGAGCTCCTCGAGGTCGGCGGCCGATCGCCCCTGGATCGAAGCCAACCACTGGTCGAAGTCGCCGAGAGTCGACGCCCGCATTCCGGCTTGGCCGCGAGATCGTCGATGATCTCCCGCAACAGCTCGCGACCGCGACGGAGGCGGCTGCGGACGGTCCCCTGGGGCAGCTCCAGGACCTCGGCGATCTCACGGCTGAGCAGTCCCTCCCAGTAGAACAGCTCGAGCGCGGTCTGGAGGTCGAGCGGAGTCGCCGCAGCGCGCGGAGGAGTAGCGCCTGCTCCTCGCTCTCGACGACGATCTGGGTCACCGAGAGATCGAGGGCGGCGACCCGAGAGGCGTGGAACTCCTCGCCCTCGTCGCGCGCGCCCAGCGCTCGCGGTACTTGAGCAGGACCTTGCGGGCGATGGCGAAGAGGAACGTGCGGAAGGAGGCGTCCTGGCGGAACCGCTCCTTGGCGCCGACGCACTCGAGGAAGGTCTCCTGCACGAGGTCGTCGGCGTCGCGCGGGACCTTGTTGCAGAAGAAGCGGTAGACCGACTCGAAGTGACGTTCGAAGAGAGCTCGCCGGCGAGCGCATCGCCTCCTCTCCAGGCGTCGAGGAGCTCGAGATCCGAGCGCGCCGTCGTCTTGGAAGCGTGAGGCAAGGTGCGGATAATCGACGGCAGGCAGGAGAAACGCAACCGGAGCCCTCCGTGACAGAAAGTCTTCGTTTGCGGGGCGTGCGCCTCGACCCCGGCGCGATCGAGGTCCAGATGGCCCGGAGCCAGGCCCGCGCCCGACTCTTCGGTCGTCCGGCCGAGCCGATCCGTCTCGGCCGCTTCGTCGTCCTGCGCCGGCTCGGGAGCGGCGGGATGGGCGTGGTCTACGAGGCTCACGATCCGCAGCTTCGACCGCAAGGTCGCGCTCAAGTTGCTGCGCTCCGACGCGGGTACGAGCGCCATGCCCACGTCGCGGTCGCGCCTCGACGAGCTCGGCGCCGAGGCCCGGGCGATGGCCCGCCTCTCCCATCCCAACGTCGTCTCCGTCTTCGACGTCGGCGAGGTCGACGGCCGGGTCTACATCGCCATGGAGTACGTCGCGCCGCCGACGCTGCGAGGCTGGCTCGAGGCCGAGCCGCGCAGCGTCGAAGCGGTCGTCGCCGTGCTGCTCGAGGCGGGCGCCGGGCTCGCGGCGGCTCACCGCGCGGGCCTGGTACACCGCGACTTCAGGCCGGAGAACGTCGTCGTCCCTGCGGGCGAGCCGGTGCGAGTCATGGACTTTGGCCTCGCCCGCCGCCTCGGGCCCTTGCTCGACGGGCACGAGCGCACGGACCTCCGCGCTCCCGAGGCCCGCGAGGGCGTGCTGACCACCCAGATCGCCGGCACGCCGCGCTACATGGCCCCCGAGCAGCTCCGTCCCGGGGCGATCGACGGCCGCGTCGATCAGTGGGCGTTCTGCGCCACGCTCTTCGAGGCGCTCCACGGGCATCCGCCTTTCAGCCTCGAAGAGCGCCTGCGCGGCGAGGCCTCGCTCCGCCTGCCGACCGAGGGGCGCAGCGGCGCGATCCCCCCGCGGGTCAACGGGGTCCTGCGGCGCGGCCTCGCCTTCGATCCGGCGCAGCGCTTCGAGTCCATGGACGCGCTGCTCGAGTGCCTGCGACCGCCGCGTCGGCAGAGCCGCGCGCCGCTCCTCTGGCTCGCCGCGGCCGCGATCTTCGCGCTCGTCATCGCCGGGCTCCTCGGCGCCCGGCCGCCCGCCGCCGACCCGTGCCCTGCCCGTGAGGACAGGTTCCGCACCGCCTGGGACGAGGCCGACGCCGCCCGGCTCCAGGCTCGCTTCGCCGAGACGGGCCTCGTCTATGCTGCGGCGAGCGCCGACCGGGCCGCGGCCCTGATCGATCGCTACGGCGACGAGTGGATCGCCGCCGAGCGGCGGGTCTGCCTCCTCGGCCACGGCGGCGCCGAAGAGCTCGCGCGCGAGCGCAGCGCTTGCCTCGACGAGCGCCTCGAGGCCGTGGCGGTCACCCGCGACGAGCTGCTCGACGGCCCCGCGGAGGACCTGCCGCTGACGGTCGAGCGAGCGGTGTCGCTGGCCACCCGCCTGGCCCCGCTCCGCGATTGTGAGCGGGCGCAGAGCGTCCGGGCGACCGACCCGCTCGCTCCCGAGGCGCGGCGGCGGCTCTTCCCGTCACGCGAGCCGAGCGCGCGCACGGCTCCAGGCCCGTCGTCTCGACGCCGCCGACGCGGCGCTCGCCGAGGCGCGCGCCGACATGGGCGACGACCACCCCGAGAGCGAGGCCGTCCTCGGCCTGCTCGAGGCCGAGCTCGCGCTGCTGCGGGCGCAGCTCGAGCGGGCGCACGAGCGCCTCGATCGGGTGGTCGAAGTCGCGGGCCGCGCGCGCCTCGTCGACCTCGTCGCCGAGGCGGCGGTGATGCAGGCCGAGGTCGAGGCCGGCCTGCGGGCTCACGCCGAGGTCGCCCGCGACGTCCTCCGGGTCGCCCGCCTGGCCCTCGCCGTCTCCGACCCCGGGCCCCAGGCGCGGGGCAACCTCGAGCTGGTCCAAGCCCGCGTCGAGTACGACAGCAGCCGCTTCGAGGCCGGGCGACGCGCGACCGAGGCGGCGATCGAGGCGTTCGAGGAGGCCGGCGTTCGCGGCCACCTCAAGCTGGGCGAGGGCCTGCAGATGTTGGCGATCCAGACCTTCGGCGCCGGCGAGTACGAGCAGGCCCGCGAGCTCGCCGAACGGGCCGAGGCCCTGCAGCGCGAGCTCCTCGGCGAGTCCCACCCCGATCTGGCCAGGACCGCCCTGGTCCTCGGCGCCCTCGACCTCGTCGACGGTCGCGGCGAGCAGGCCGTCGTCCAGTTCCGTCGCGCCGCCGCGCTCCAGGCCGAGAGCCTCGGGCGCGAGCACCCGCAGCTCGCCCAGACCGCGCTCAACCTCGGAAACGCCTACATCGAGCTCGGCGACCACGCGGCCGCGCTCGCCGAGTACGAGCGCGCCCTTGCGATCCTGGAGCCGCTCCTCGGGCGCGATGATCCCAGGGTCCTCGCCTGCCTCGCCAACATCGGCGGCAGTCACCGCAGCCTCGGCGACGCCCCGCGGGCCGAGGGCGTGTTCCGCGAGGTCATCGCGCGCAGCCGCGGCCTCGGAGAGCCGGGCGCGGCGACGCTCTCCCTGGTGGTCGGCAACCTCGCCCGCGCGCTCCACGACCAGGGTCGCTTCGCCGAGGCCGAAGACACCTGCGAAGAGGCGCTGGCGCTCCGTCGCGCGACCTTCGGCGACGACCACCCGAAGACTGCCGCGCTCTACGACGATCTCGGCCGCCTCCTCCTCGACGTCGGTCGCCCCGAGCGCGGCGCCGCTGATCGAGCGCGCCCGGGCGATCCGGTCCACCCGCTTCGGCGACGACCACGTCGAGCTCGCCCGCAGCGAGGTGAGTCTCGGCCTCCTCGAGCTCGCGCGCGGCCGCAGCGACGAGGCGATCGATCGCATCGACCGCGCCCTCGTCCGGCTCGAGCGCGGCGGCCGAGCCGAGGTCCTGGGCGACGCCCACCTGAGCCTCGCCCGCGCGCTCAGTCAGCGTGGCCGTCCCGGGACCTCGAGCGCGCGCGCACCTTGATCGCCCGGTGTCGCCAGGGCCCCGCGGGCGCGCCTTACATGGCCGAGCTCGCGGCCTGGTGCGCCTCGCGCGGGGGCGGACCACCTTGCGATTGAGCCTGCGCGACGAGCACGCGCCCGAGGGGACTGCTACCGATCCGCGCCACCACGTGCTCGATCAGCGGCCGCGCCACCGGGCAGGCGAAGCGGTGCGGCGCGCCGGCGGGAGCTTCGACCCGCTCGCTGGGAGCCGCCTCGCCGAGGTGGAGGCGGCTGCATGCCTGGCCAGGGACAGCTCGCAGGCGCCCATCCGCTCGCGGCGGGCCGCGATGGTCCGGGCGTAGGCCGGCGTGGCGAAGCTGGCGACCGCGTCGGGCGCGAAGAAATTGCCGATCCGTCCGGCGGGCGTGTAGCTGTCGCCGTAGGTATAGGTCTCGCCGTCGGTATCGACCACCAGCGCCCATTCGCCGTGCCCCGGGTCGTAGGCGAGCCCCGGTGCGCCGCGGAGGTAGCGGAGGGCCGTCTGCACGTACTGATCGATCGGCTCCACGGCGATCTTTCGCGGCGACGCGATCACTCGCTCGGCGAGCCGACGCATCGCCGCGCGGACCTCTTCCTGGTGAAGGCCGAGGCCATGGCGACGGCCCGTGCCCGCGTCGAAGTCGAGGATGGGCAGCAGGCGGAAGTCGACGCCCTGCGCGTACCAGAAGTCGAAGATCGAATCGACCCGATTGAGGTTGCGACGGTGGAGCACACTGATTCCGCCGAAGCGCACTCCCGCCGCGCGCAGCCGGTCGAGGTTTCGAGCACCGCCTCGTGACGCTCGCGGCCGCTGATGTCGATCCGGGCGCCGCCGACGACGTCGTGGGAGACGCCGACGCCGACACCGGTCTCGCGGAGCATCGTCAGGCTCGCGTCCGGAAGGCGGACCAGATTGGTCTGGAGCTCCACCCGAGTCCGCAGCGGCTCGCCCGCGAAGATCTCGTCGCGCAGGGCGAGGAACTCGCGGATCAGCGCCGGCGGCAAGAGCAGCGGCTCGCCCCGTGGAGCACGAGGTGGACGATCCGCGGCTGCGGCGCCAGCGTCCGCGCATAGTCGCGGATGTTGATGAAGAGCTGACGGGCTGCGCCGGCCCCATTCGCGCGGGATCTCCGAGCTGGTCGTACTCGAAGCAGTACTCGCAACGGAGGTTGCAGAGCTTGGACAGCTTGATCACCACGTGGAGATGGTGCGTGGACGGGGTTCGGCGCGGCGCGTGCATCGCTCTACTCCAGGGGCGCGCCAGCACTCCACCCAAACGCCAGGCTCCGGCTAGCACATCGACCAGAAGCCGCCTCCGCCGTCGGAGAACTCCTCGCCCCACAGCGCGCCGATCTGGCCGCCCTCGAGGATCTCGGCGATGATCCCGTCCGGGAAGACGTAGTAACCCTGGGGCGCCGGGAGCACCTGACCCTCGCTGGAGACGAGGATGGCGATCTTGCGGTCGCGCAGGATCGTCGCGTAGTCGTATTCGGTCGAGAGCTCGAAGAGAGAGTGAACGAATCGACGCCCTCGGGCAGCTTGACCTCGTGCTTCACCAGGTACTCGATGACCGTCTTCTCGTAGCCGGGGACGACCGTCGGGTTGCACTCGTTCGAGGGGCCGGCGTGGGCGGTGCTGACGACCGCCGAACCGAGCGCGGTCAAGAACTGCTCGGCGACGCCGGGCATCGCTGCGAGGCCGAGCGCCGAGGCGGCGATGAAGAGCACCTTGCGCCCCCGCGAGGGCCATGGTCGGCGGCGCGGAGCGTCATCACGCTCGCCTTCGGGTCGGAGGAATCGTTGGTCTCGATGGTTCTCGCTGTGGTTCATGGCTTCGTCGGCGCCGAGGTCGACTCGGCGTTCGGCTCGGGTAGTCCGGCGAAGGCCCGCCGTGATCGCGACTCCGACGTTTTTTTTGAGGGCGCGGACGGAGCGCGACCGGCGCGAAAGAGCACCCGGTCTGTCGGTGAGAGGGCCCGAATGTCAGGCCGATCCCGATCGACCGCTTGCGACCTCGGCCCGCACCGACGACATCGCGCCGGCCCCTCGGACGACCGACCGCGCAGTCGCGTTCCCCTCCGGGCGCGAGCGCATGACCGTCGTCGTCGGCGAGCCGGCCGCGGTCGCCCTCCGATTCACGATGCCTCAGCGGGCCGCCGGTCCGTGT
This sequence comes from Nannocystis pusilla, assembly GCF_026626665.1. Taxonomy (GTDB): domain Bacteria; phylum Myxococcota_A; class Polyangia; order Nannocystales; family Nannocystaceae; genus Nannocystis; species Nannocystis pusilla. The sequence continues at coordinate 11,829,736 of NZ_JAPNKE010000002.1, read as the reverse complement.
CTCATCGAGGACATGCAGGACGCAGTCGAACTCTCTCTGCGACGCCGGGAGCGCCCGCACCGGGGAGGCGCGCGTGAACGGCTCTGCATCGTCGCGGCGATGCGGCGAGGGCGTCTTCAACGGGCCGCCGGGAGGAGTGCCGGCGACCCGGGCCGCCTGCGCACAGTTGAGCTCGCACGTCTCCCTCGATTGGTCGGCCGCTCGTTGTCGAGGGGACACGTGCTCACGCAGGCCTGCAGCTGATCGAGCACCTGGGCGGAGGGCTGCGGCGTGGCACTGGCGGCCAGATTCCTGCATCCGGCGACACATGCATCTCCGCCGGTGGAGCCTGTGTAGCAGCGACCGAGGCAACTGGCGACTTGACCGATGGCGTCGCCCCCCGTCGCCGCGCGGTCGCCGGCGGCGGCGGAGTGCCGCATGCGGCGTCGCAGTTGAGTCGGCACGTGTGGCGGTTGGTGGCGATGACGTCGGCCTGCTCACACGAGCTCAAGCACTCGGAGAGGCTGTTGAACCGGGCGGACGGGGCGGCCGCGGCCGCGGCCGGGCTGTCGCCCTTGTCGACGAGGGCTCCGCCTCTTTCGTGGAACTGGCCTCGCCGCTGCTCTTGGCGACCTCCTTCGGGTCGCAGGCGGCGACGAAGAAGAAGAGGTGATGACGAGGACATGTCGATTCATGAGTTCTACTTCCTTCGGGATGAATGGAGCGATGCCGGAACCATGACACCGTGAACTCGACGGCCCAACGTCTATCGTCACGAAGCGACGTCGTCTACCATGATGATTCCTGCCATGTTCACCCGTGAAACGATTATGATTCACAGAGCCCAAGCTTCTCCGCTTCGGAGGCGGGTGCAGCGCCGCGCAATCGCCGAGCATTACCGAAAGGTCAGGTTGGCTGTCGGCGCTCTCGCGACGTGCGCGGTCAGCCGACCCCGCAGCGGCCGGAGATGCCGATGACGTCGTCGCTCGTCGTCGACACGAAGCTCGACGATCAGGTCCTGCTCCTGCCAGGTCGTCCTTCGCACGGCCCTCCGCCGTGCGCCTGCCGCTCCACGGAGCTGGCCTCCCGCGCTCGTCGTAGCATTCGATCGACGGTGGCTCGCCCCACGCCGAAGCGTTCGGCGAGCTGCTCGTGGTCAACCTTCCTGAGCACGGGCCTCGACAATGCGAATCCGAAGATCGGTGGAGGTGGCGATCGGCACACCAGCAAGAGCACATGAGCGCTTCCGCGCGAGCTGGCTCAGCCACGCGCAGGCGCGGCTTTAGCCAGGTTTCACGGAAAAAGCCGCGGCCTCGACGCCGTAGTGCGCCGCGATCACGCCGGGGAGGATCTGCCCGAGGATCGGCGCCGACACGACCCAGAAGTATTTCACGATGGCCCGCCGCGACGGCGTCGTCATCGCGCCGATCAGCGGATCGGTCTCCGGCGTGACCTCGGGGAGCGGCCCCGGCGGCCGCGCGGAGGGCCACCAGCACATCGCGCCGATCCCGGCGAGCAGGAGGATCACCGACACGCCATGATGCGATCTGAATGGAAGGACACGGCCGACACGCGCATTACAAATCGCAGGTGAGAGCGAGTCTTTCGGGGTGCGACATCGGGGCTGGGCCGCCCGGTCCTCACGCGTTGCTCTCGGCCTCACCTCACCGCACGCGACCAATAGACATATGTCCCCTGGACCATAATCTCTGAAATCCTCGCCCATACCATCGTTCTGCGGCCCGCGCGATCGCCGGGGCGCTCGCGCTCGCGCCGCCCGCGCATGCGCGCCGACGATCGCGGCGGTGATGATATAGATGCAAGCATGCAAAACACTCCGCGCATTCTCGCCCTCCTCGCCCTCCTCGCCCCCGTCGCGTGCGACGTCGACGACGAAACCGCGAACCCCATCGGCGAGGGCGTCGTGGGCATCGGTCTCGATTCGACCCAAATGGAGGATCTCGGCATCGAGGAGCTGACCGACGCGGTCGACCCCTCGTTCGCCTGCAGCGACGCCGGCTGGGATCCGGCCTGGGCCACGTTCGAGGACCAGGTGCTCACCCTCGTCAATCAGAAGCGCGCCGCCGGGGCCGTCCATGGCGGCGTCAGCAAGTCGCCCGTGCCGGCGCTCACCGCCCAGGCCCAGCTCGCTGCGCCGCCCGCAACCACTCCAAGGACATGGGCGTCAACAACTTCTTCAGCCACACCGGCTCGAACGGCTCGACCTTCTCCCAGCGGATCACCGCCGCCGCGTGCGGAAGGCCGCCGGCGAGAACATCGCCGCCGGCTATTCGACCGCCGCCCAGGTCGTCAACGGCTGGATGACCAGCACCGGCCACTGCAACAACATCATGAACGGCAATTACAAGCACCTCGGCGTCGGCTACTACAGGCCGCGGGCGCCACCTACAAGCATTACTGGACGCAGGACTTCGGCAAGAACTGAGCCCGGCCCCGCGCCCCGGGCATCGTCGTCCGCGCGGCGGATCGGCGGTGCCCCGCGCCGTTTCGCGGCCGCGCCTCAGCCGACGTCGAGCTCGATCGTGAAGTCCTGATCGGCCGCGGTGAGGTACTGGTCGTACCACGGCGAGTACGTCCGCACGTGCATCGTCCGCCCGTCGGGCTCGAGCTCGAGCAGCCGCAGGTAGCCCTCGCCGCCGAGCTCGCGGTGCTGATAGTTGGAGAGCATCTGGTGGACCACGCGGCCGTGGTCGTCGACGCTGGCCAGATAGCCGGTGCCGTCGCCGAGCACGTGGCCGCTCAGGGTGAGGACGAAGCGTGCTGCCGGACCAGCTCTGCCACAGCTCCTCGCCGTCGTTGACCCCGCCCGGCGTGCCGTACCAGTGCGGGTTGTAGGCCTGCGGGTAGATGTCGTCGTTGTGGTCGTAGCGCCGGTCGTTGTGGTTGAGGTACGCGTGGGTGACGAGGATCCCCAGGCGATCGGCGTACAGCCCCATCACGTCGTTGGCCCACTCCACGACCTCGTCGCGCGGGCCCCACTCGAGCAGCAGCGCGACCCACGAGTGCCCGCCGGCGTCGAACAGGTGGAAGCTGTTGTCGAGCTTGCCCGCCTCGTACGCGCCGCCGAAGCTCGGCATCAGCTCGGTGTCGTCGAACGAGAACCATTGGTTGAACAGCGACTCGCGGGTCGAGGCGTCCCCCGCCGGGCCGTAGTCGTGGTTGCCGGTCACGAGCCCGTACGGCACGATCCCGTCGAGCTCCGCCATCGCCGCGCTGGCCCGCTTCCACTCCGACTCCTTGTTGTAATGCACGAGGTCGCCGAGGTGGAACACGTAGGCGATGTTGCGGTCGATCGCGTTGCGGGCGATCCACTTCGTCTGGCTCGAGAACACCCCGGGGAACCGCAGCGAGTAGTACTGCGTGTCCGGCAGGACCACGAAGGTCGTCGAGCCCTCGACGAACAGCGGCAGCGACGGCCCGGGCGGCGTGGGCGGCGGCTCGGTCGGCGGCCCGGGCGGCTCGGGCTCGACGACGGCGCCTCCAGATCGCAGCCGCCGTGCGCCCCGCCGACGAGCTTGTCGAACAGATCCAGGCCGCCGTCGACCCGGCCGGTCGGCCCGGCGCACCCGCCGTGGCGTGGGTCGTCCGCGTCGCCGCCCTCGTCCGCCTCGTCGACCGGCGCTCCCGTCGGCGCGCCTGGTAATCCTGCAGCGCGTCCTGACACGCGACGATCGACAATGCGACAGTGACCAGGCCGAGGCGCCGGCGAAGAGCTGCATCCATGCATCGATCTTACCGGCGCCGCCAGGCGTCAGGACCGGCCCGCGCGGCCGAATGCGGCCGCAAGCGAGGCGGTCGCGCTGTCTGAAACGACAGGTTACTGTCACGATAAGTCGTCGCCGAGCGCGTCGCCGCCGCGGTCGCGCGACTCGATCGCGATCGCCCCACGCCGCCGCCGACCCGCGCCCGCGTCGTCGCCGGGCGCCGACAGGCCCGCGCCCGCGCTGCCTGACCGCGGCGACAGACGAGCTGCGCGCGACGCAGACTGTCTGCACCCGGACGCGACGGGAATTGCCTCGCCGCCGAGATCTGCAGCCCGCGCGCGCGCCGGCAGCGCCGGCCTCGTCGCGCGGGTCAGCCCGCGGCCGCCGGAGGACCGGCGGGGCCCGGCGGCATGCCCCTCTCCGGCGGCACACCCTCCTCGGGCGGCACGACGTAGAGCGTGCGGCTCGGGAACGCAAAGTCATAGCCGCGCTCGCGCATCTCGCGGATCAAGTCGAAGAGCAGCTGCTGGTGAGTCTCGGCGTAGAAGCCGCAATCCGGGCTCAGCACCCAATACACGAGTTCGTACTCGATCGCCGAGTCGCCGAGGTTGACCAGCGTCCCGCGCTCGAAGCGGACCTTCTCGCGCCGCTCCACGGCCGCTCGCAGCAGGTCCGGCAGCCGCTCGAGCAGGTCCTGCGGCGTCGAGTAGACCACGCCGACGCGCATCACCACCCGTCGGTCCTGCATGCGGGTGTAGTTCTGGATCCGGCTCGACAACAGGTCGTTGTTCGACAGCACCAGCCTCGCCGCCGAGGCTGGCGAGCACCGTGCTGCGCATGCCGATCCGCCGCACCGTACCCGACATTTGACCGGACGGAGATGAAGTCGCCCGGCTGGAACGGCTTGTCCATGATGATCGAGACCGACGCGAGGATGTCGCCGAGGACCTTCTGGACCGCCAGCGCGATCGCCACGCCGCCGACGCCGAGGCCGGCGACCAGCGCCGTGATGTCGATGCCGAACGCCGACAGCGCCACCAGCAGCACGATCGACCACACGATGACGAGGCCGGCCAGGCGCAGCAGCGCCTGGGCGATCGGCGTGACCTGCGGCGACGCGCCCTGGGCGTGCACGTGCCGCGCGAACCGGTGGTCGACCAGGTAGCGCACCACCGTGCTGGCCCAGATCCCGCCCTGGATCATCCCGCCGACGATCAGCGCCGTGTGGACCCGGTGGTCCCACCGCTCCGGCAGCTCGAGCATCAGCGTCGCCAGCCGCAGCCCGAGCAGCGCGAAGAACCACCCGCGCGTGCGCTCGATCAAGTCGGCGATCGCGTCGTCGACGTCCGAGTCCGTCTTCACCGCGTGCTTGCGTACCCGCCTGCACAGGATCCGCCGCACGAACATCAGCGTCGGCGTCATCGCCAGCAAGATCACCGACGCGGCCATCCACTGCAGGCCCGTGATCCCGAGCCAGGACCGCTCCAAGAGCCCTCCGAGGACATCTCCCATGGCGCGGGCGAGCATAACCGAAGTCGCCGCAGGCGCCACGCCGCAGGCCGCGCGCGCCTCCCCGGGACATGACTCTCGGCACATGCTCTAAAGCACATGCCCGAAGAGCCATCCTCACTGGCGCGAGCGCCGGCTCCGTGTACGGGCGGGCACATCCGTGTCGACCGTCGCCAGGCGCGGGGGCGGGGTGCGCCGAACCCGCGGCGCCCGGTGCGGAGCCCCGCGGAGCTTATGACGGGGGGCTACGGCGTTTTCGCAACCGGCGCGGGGAGCCGGCGGCGCTCACGTATCCTTGTCGTCGCCGTGATCCCGGGGACAGAGTTGGCCGAGCTGCTCGACGACGGCCTAGTTGGTCGTCTCCCACGAGGGCGAGGTTCGGGCCGCCAACCCAGCGGCCGAGCACGTGCTCGGGACGGAGCGGACCGCGCTGATCGGGCGCGGCCTGGGGTCGCTGTTCGTGGGCGTGCCCGAGGGTCTGCTGCAGGAGGCGTGCGCCGGCAGCCGCGAGCTCAGCCTGCGCGCGACCACCCGCCGCGGCTTCGCGGTGGCGGTCCGGATCGTCCCGCGCGCCGCCGACGCGTGGGTGTTCGTGCGCGGCCAGGTCGTGCCGACCCCCGCGGCCCTCAAGGACTTCGACGTGGTGCGCACGATCCTCGACCACGTCCCGGTCGTGCTGTTCGCCGTCGACGCCGACGCGATCATCACCCTCAGCGAGGGCCACGGCCTCAGCCTCCTGGGCCGCGCCCCGGGCACCAACGTCGGCCGCTCGTGCTTCGACGCCTACCGCGACGTCCCGTGGGTCCTCGACAGCGTCCGCAAGGCGCTGGCCGGCCAGCCGGTCACGATCGTGGGCGAGCTGCGCGGGCGCGTGTTCGACGTCCACTACTCGCCGGTCCGCGGCGACCGCGGCGAGGTCACCGGCGTGCTCGGCGTGGCCCTCGACGTCACCGAGCGCCAGCGGGCGATGGAGAAGCTGGCCTCGCAGCAGGCTGTCCTCAAGTACCTGCTCGCCAACGTCCCGCAGGCGATCTTCTGGAAGGACCGCCAGCGGCGGTTCCTCGGCTGCAACCAGAAGTTCCTCGAGCACACCGGCCTCGACAGCGAGGATCAGCTGCTCGGCAAGACCGACCACGACATCTGGGCCTCGCGCGAGGAGGCCGACTTCTTCCGCATGATGGACGAGCGGGTGATGTCGAGCGGCGTGCCGATCCTCGACATCGAGGAGCCGCTGCGCCGCCCCGACGGCCGCCAGACCTTCATCCTCACCAGCAAGGTCCCGATCCGCGACGACACCGGCGAGGTCACCGGGCTGCTCGGGATCTACGTCGACATCACCGAGCGCAAGCGCATCGAGCTCGAGGTCCAGCGCGCCAAGGAGGCCGCCGACGCCGCGCTGCGGGCCAAGAGCGAGTTCCTCACGGTGATGAGCCACGAGCTGCGGACCCCGCTCACCCTGATCCTCGGCCCGCTGGAGGCGCTGCTCGCCGACCCGGCCGAGCCGCTCAGCGACAGCGCCCGCGCCACGCTCGCCCGCACGTGGCGCAACGCCTCCCGCCTCGGCCGCCTGGTCGACGACATCCTCGACTATCAAAAGCTCGAGGCCGGCAAGATGAAGGTCGTGTGGGAGCCGGTCGACGTCCACGACCTCGTCGAGGGCATCGTCCTCGACGCCGAGCCCGCCGCCCACAGCGCCGGCATCAGCCTGCGTCACGAGCTCGCCGGCGACGTGCGGACCGTCCCGCTCGACCGGCGCATGTTCGAGAAGATCGTCCTCAACCTCCTCGGCAACGCCCTCAAGTTCACCCCCGCCGGCGGCACCGTCACCGTCTCGCTCGCGCGCCACGGCGACTATCGCATGCGCCTGTCCGTCCGCGACACCGGCCCTGGATCGCGCCGGAGGAGCACGAGCGGGTGTTCCAGCGCTTCCAGCAGCTCGACAGCTCGATCAGCCGCAAGCACGAGGGCACCGGCCTCGGCCTCGCCATCGTCCGCGAGTTCGCCGAGGCCATGGGCGGCGGGGTGCACCTGTACAGCGAGCTCGGGGCCGGCGCCTGCTTCGCCGTCGAGCTGCCGATCGACGCCGACCGCCTGGCCCACTGGGCCCGCCGACGGAGCGACCCACGCGTCCCCCGCCGCCCGTCGGCCCCGCGGTCGCCGTCCCCGTCGTCGCCCCGTCGCCTGCGCCGGGCCGCCCGCGCGTCGTCGTCGCCGAGGACAACGCGGACATGCGGGCCTATATCGCCTCGGTCCTGCACCCCGACTACGACATCGTCCTCACGGCCACCGGCGCCGAGGCGCTGGCGGCCATCCGCGAGCGCCGGCCCGACGTCATCGTGTCCGACATCATGATGCCGGAGATGGACGGCTACGAGCTCGTCACCCGCCTCAAGCGCGCCCCGGAGCTGCGCGACATCCCCGTGGTCGTCCTCAGCGCCAAGGCCAGCCGCGAGGAGGCCGTCCGCGGCCTCGAGGTCGGCGCCGACGACTACCTGCCCAAGCCGTTCGCCCCCGCCGAGCTGCGCGCCCGCGTCGGCGCGGCCCTCCGCCTGCACCGCGTCCACCGCGAGGTCGTGGCCCAGAAGCAGGAGCTCGAGCAGACCCTCCGCATCCTCAAGGACACCCAGGACCAGCTGGTCCAGTCGAGCAAGATGGCCGCCGTCGGCACCCTCGTGGCGGGCCTCTCGCACGAGCTCAACAACCCGGTCGCGATCATCCGCATGAGCGCGCAGATGCTGCTGCGCCGGGGCTCGCGCGACCCGTTCGTCCGCCGCACGCTCGAGCGGATCGACCGCCACTCGCAGCGGTGCGCCGGCCTGGTCGAGGCGCTCCTGGCCTACAGCCGCCGCCGGCCTCAGGTGGCCGAGCGCTGCGAGCTCGGCCAGGTGCTCACGTGGCTGCTGGAGCTCGCCCGACCCGAGACCGCGGAGCGCGGCATCCGTCTCGTCGCCGACTTCGCGGCGGAGAAGCTGCCCGCCCTCGTGGTCCACCGACCCGCGCTCGAGTCCGCGCTCCTGAATGTGATCGGCAACGCCGCCGACGCCACCAGCCGAGGTGGTATCATCGAGGTCCACGCGCGCGCCGCCGCCGGCGACGACGACGTCGACGGCGCGGAGATCCTCATCCGCGACAGCGGCGTCGGCATCGCCCCGCAGGCCCTCCCCCACGTGTTCGAACCGTTCTTCACCACCAAAGCCCCGGGCAAGGGCACCGGCCTCGGCCTGCCGATGACGCAGAAGTTCGTCCAGGCCCACGGCGGTACCATCCACGTCGACAGCGAGCTCGGGCGCGGCACCACGGTCCGCATGTGGCTGCCGCTGGTCCCGCCCGAGCCGCCCGAGCTGCCCCTGGTGCCCGAGCCGGCGCGCCTGGCCCAGGAGGTCCTGTGACCGCCGTCGACGCCGCCGGCGGAGCGGCCGACGCCTGCGCGCTCCCGCGGGTGCTGGTGGTCGACGACGAGCGCGACATGCTCGAGATCCTGCAAGACTTCTTCGAGAGCGAGGGCTACACGGTGCAGGTCGCCGACAGCGGCGAGCGGGCGATCGAGCTGTGCCGCCACGGCAGCTTCGACGTCGCCATCACCGACATGCGCATGCCCGGCATCGACGGCCTGCACACGCTCATGGGCCTGCGCCAGCTCGACCCCCGCCTGCCGGTCATCGTCGTCACCGGCTACGCCTCCGACGACACCGAGCAGCGCTGCCGCAACGCCGGCGCCTTCGACTGCATCCAAAAGCCGGTCGACCTCGACACGCTGCTGCGCCTCGTCGGCGCCGCCGTCCAGGCCCGCGACTAAGCGAGCGGTCCGCGGATCCCGGCCGCGTAGAACCACTCGTCGAGCGCCGCCGGGAACACGCCGGCGCGCCACAACGTGCTCACCGCCTGCAATCGTTCGCGCAGCAGGAACGCCTCGACCCCGCCTCGGACGGGTCGTCCTCGTACAAGCGCCGGCGAAACGACTCGGGACCAAGAAACGCGGCGATCCCCGCCTCGACCCAGGCCACCGATTCGGCGAGGTACGCCCGTGCCCGACTGTCGCCCAGGCCCCGGTTCAGGATGCACGTCGTCCGCCACGCGTGACCGATGCACTCGAGACCCTGGCGCGTGAACGCCTCCGAGATCTCGGCGGCGGCCGTGTCATAAGAGACGATCGTGGCCTCCGCCCAACCGGAAGCGTCGGCGCCCGGCGCCGAGCCGGTCGGCGACGAGGCGACCGCGGCGTAGGCCCTGCGCGCGCAGGCCTGGGCCAGGACGCCCCAATCCGGGAGCACGGGCCGCTGCCGCGTCCAGGATCGCAGCCGGTCCGCCGTCCAGCACCACTCGCAATCTGTCGGGCATAAAAAAGACGAGGACCGTTCGCTGCAGCGTGTCCGTCGGAGAGCGTCGGGCGCTCGTCAGGACCCGCGCTCGCGCCCCCGCTTGCCGGGATAGCGGCGCCAGCCACCGCGACGGATCTCTGTCGCGCTCGTGGTGACGCTCACGGTGCCGCGGCGCTGCGAGCCCTGCCGACGCGCCAGCGCTTGGCGGACGCGGGCGCGAACGACTATCGTCGCCCGCGTGAACGGCACCGACCTCGCCTACGCGCTCGTGCTCGTGTCGGGCGCGCTGCACGCCACGGTCAACGCGATCCTCAAGGCCGGCAGCGACAAGCTGGTCGGCCGCGCCCTCATCGACGCCGCCAGCGCCGCGTTCGTCCTGCCCGCGCTCGCCTTCGTCTCGCTGCCGGCGGGCGCCTGGAGCTGGCTCGTCGCCTCTCTGGCGATCCACCTCGTCTACCTCTACGCCCTCGTGCGCGCCTACGAGGTCAGCGACTTCTCGGCCGCCTACCCCGTGGCCCGCGGGACCGCCCCGCTGCTGACCGCCGTGGTCGTCCTCGGCGTGTTCCACGAGCCCGCGCGGCCGCTCGAGCTGGTCGGCATCGTCGCCATCGGCGCGGGCATGCTCGCCATGGGCCTCGGCCGCCACCTCAGCCGCGCCGCGCTCGGCTGGTCGCTGCTGACCGGCGTGGCATCGCCGGCTACACCGTCGTCGACGCCTGGGGCGTGCGCGCGGCTCGTCCGGCGCGAGCTACATCGCCTGGCTGTTCGTCCTCCACGGCGTCGTCATCAGCTCCGTGTTCGCCGCCATCCGCGGCCGCGGCGTCCTCGCGGTCGCCCGCGAGCAGTGGCGCCCGGGCGTGATCGCCGGCGCGCTCAGCATCGGCACCTACGGCCTCGCGCTCGCCGCCTACCGCCTCGGCCCCACCGCCCCGCTGTCCGCCCTGCGCGAGACCGGCATCCTCGTCGCCACCGTCATCGCCGTCGCCTGGCTCAAAGAGCAGGTCACCCCGCTGCGCGCCGCCGCGGCCGCCGCGATCGCCCTCGGCGCGGCGCTGATCCTGGCGGCCTGAGTCTCTTCCCAAATTGGACATGTCCGTTCAGACATGTCCAAATCCACATGCCCTCCCGGACATGCCCTGCTGGTCATGTCCGGACACACCGCGTCGGTTCGCCGCGAAGCGCAGGTCTCATGTCCCTTCGGACATGCCCTTCGGGCACGCCGGGCTCAGACCTCGTAGCGCTCGCGCGTCGGCGGGCCCTCGACCAACCTGAAAAATGCCACCGAGGGGTCGTCGGGGCCCTTGTAGTGCTTCGCCAGCGCGCCTTGCATGGCCGCGACGTCGCGCCAGCGCTCGAGCATCACCAGGAGGTCGGGGTCGGAGTGGCCGACGAACAGCTCGTATTGCTCGCAGCCGTCCTCGCCGCGGACTTTGTCGATGATCGGGCCGAACCCGTCGATGAACGCCTGCGCCGCGCCGCGCTGCACGCGGAACGTGATGACCTGCCGGATCGCCATGGTCTGCCTCCTGGGGCCCCGAACACACCACGAGCGGCCCCCACCGGTGCACGTGCGTGCCGCCCCACGGCGCGAGTTCGCGCACGCGCGTGCAGCGAACGCATGTCTCGAGAGACATGCCGCGATCGTCGCGCCCGCGGTTCACGGCATGGTGCGCAAGACCTGTGCGGTGGTTCCGACGACCCCGACGATGTCCGCCTTGCCGTCACCGTCGAGGTCCCCGGTCGCCAGGCTCGACGCGTACCAGCCGACTTGACTGGACGCAGGGCGCGTCGACGTAGACGACGTGGACCGCCAACGCGTCCACCGAGGTCACCAGCAGCTCGCCGCGGCCGTCGCCGTCGACGTCGGCGATCGACTTGAGGCGGATCGGCCGCTCGACCGGCAAGCCCTGGCCGGGCATGAGCTGGGGCCAGGTCTGGATCTGCCCGCCCGTGATGACTTCGCGGTGGGCGACCACGTCGCCCGCGGCGTCGCCGTCGATGTCGCCGATCGCGACCCCGTCGTAAAGTGTGACGCCGACGCCCGGCATCGTCGCCACCGTCGCAAACACACCGGTCCCCGGCTCGTACTCGAGCACCTCCGCGCCCAGCGGCGCAGCGCGCGTCACCACCACGTCGAGCCTCGGCTCGCCCGCCACCGCCCCCACGGCGGCGAAGAAGAACTCGTCACCGGGCACGTCGTGGGGCTCGACCACGAGCCCGCCCATCCCGTCGCCGCGGTACAGCACGATCTCGGCCTCGTACGTGCCACCGAGCGCCACCAGATCGGCGTTGCCGTCCCCGTCGAAGTCGCCGGCCCGCAGGTCCATCGGCGGGTGCGTCGACGGCGTCACGACCGGCTCGGCGAACGACCCCGCTTCGCCGAACAGCAAGCTCAACCCTGTGGGCTCCCACCAGCGCCCGATCGCCAGATCGGGCGATCCGTCGGCGTCGAAGTCGGCGATCGCCATCGATTGATGCGACAGCTCCAGGCCGGTGAAATGGGTGGTGCCGGGCAAAATCCGCCGGCCCCGTCGCCGAGCGCCACCTCGACCAGGGCGTCGTCGGCCAGCAGCACCACCAGGTCGAGCGCGCCGTCGCCGTCGAGGTCTGCCAGTTCCACCTGGGTCGCCCTGCCGTGGAGTTCGAGCTCCGACATCACGAAGGCCTGGCGCTCACAGGTCGGGAGCGCCGGGGCGGCACGCAAAGCCCTCGCTCGCACTCCTGACCGTCCCCGCATTCGCCGTCGGCGCCCCCGCAGGGGGTCGAAGTTACACGGCCACGGCTCGCCAGGCTTGCACACATGACACTCGGACCAAGAGAGCCCGCAGATCTCGGGCTCCGGCTCTCCCTCGCAGATCTGCGCGCCCGCCTGGCCGTCGACCTCACATTCTTGCGTGTCGCCCGCCTCGGGGCATTTACATTCCTCGTAATCGGACGAATCGTTCGGCAGATCCTCCCAGGGCGGAGACATCCCGTCGGTCGGCGCCCCGGAGCTGCTCGATCCCCCGCTCGTCCCCGAACTACCATCGGTCTCGCCCTGGGTATCCGGCCCGCATGCCGCCCAACATAGACCTGCCACCAGTAAGTCCAGGCGTATGCGCATGGCGACGAGCATGCCACGGGCCGGCGGCCTGGACCATGCGCGCGAGCGCCTCGTCGCGCGCATGGAGTCACCCCGTGTCGGCTCTTCGCCGGCGACGGATTCGGTCAGGTCCGGCGACGCCGGCAGCAGCGGCACCAGCACCAGCCACGCCAGCGGCCCCGCCTCGCGGCTCGACGCGCACGCGCAGCCGCTCTCGGCCGCGTCCGTCCCGGCGGTCGCCGCGTCTTCTGCCGAGGTCCCGCTCGTCGCCGCGCCGCTGCTGCTGCCGCGCCCTCGGACTCGCCCGCGCCCGTCACCGCCTCGCCGCCCGAGCTCGTGCTCGTCGGATCGGCCGTCCCGCTGCCCTCGCCCTCGCTCTCCTCGCCGCTGCTGCTGCTGCTCGGGGTCTCGGGCTCGTAGTCGTCGGGCACGTCCCAGAAGCCGTCGTCGTTCACCGGCGGCGGGCCCATCGCCCCGGTCGAGAACGTGAAGCTCCAGCCTGCCAGCGACTCGCCGTGGATCGTCTGCACCCCGATCGACGGTCGCCACATAGACCTCGTCGGCCAGCAGATCGCTGGTCGGCTTGACGTGGACCACATGGGAAGAATCGCCGTAGAACAGATCGATCTCGATCGGCGCCTCCACCTGGGCCGAATCGACCACGTGGAATTGCTCGGCGCTCAGCGCCGCCTCGTCGAGCCCGCGCGGGAACACGATCGAGATCCACGTCTCGATCGACGCCGCCTCGGTCGCGTGCCCGCTCGCGCCGTCGGCCGGGAATGTCCACAGCACCGGCCGCGGCAGCGGCTCGCCGTGGAGCAGCGCCCAGTTGCTCTGCCAGTACCGGCGGGCGACCTCCGCCTCGCTCGGCGGATTGCCGGGGACCGCCGGATCGTCGGCGTGCGCCGCCGCCCACGGAAAGTCCGCCTCCGCGTCGGCCAGGCCCTCCGGATCGGCCGCGATCGCCGACACCGCGTGGATGGCGAACCCGACCAGGCCCACCTTCTGCGCCATGCTCCCGCCGTCGATCGTCTTGCCGATCACCGAGTCGAACAGTCCCAGCAATTGCGGCGTCGGCAGCCACGCCATCGGCACCTCGCCCGGCCCGGTCGCGCCCGCCCACATCACGTCCGAGTCCTGATCGAACTCCGAGTGATCCTTCCCCTCATAGAACCGCGAGCGCTCGAAGAACATCGCATCATAAGTCTGGTCGGCGATCCGTGCGACGTCATGCCGAGGTAGAACGCCAGGTGCAGCCGCGCCTCGTCCGACCACGGCGGCGCGAAGCTGTCGGCGATCCACCGGCGATACGCCTCCTGCACCGGCTCCCAGTGCGACGATTCGCCCGCCGCGCCCTCGTCGGCCGTCGCGCCCGGCGTATGGCCCAGTCGGGGAACATCGTGCCCGTGTACAGCGCCTGCCGCAGCGCCGGGTCGCCGACCAGCGCCCGCAGCGACCCATCCGCCGGCACCAGCGTGGCCGCGGTCTTCGAGATCCACTGGTGCGAGACGTTGCCGTTGGCCCGCGCCTCCGTCGACAGCGACGCCGCGCATGTTCCAAAAAGAGCGAAGAGCCAGAGCCGACGACGGGTCATCTGCGTCACGCTAACCCGACCGCGAGCGGCGCGGGGACGACGTCCGCGGACCCGCCGACAACCCCTCGCTCCGCGCCCGCTCGTATGCCGGCTCGTCCCCGGATCTCCGTCGCGGGGATCTCGACCCACGCGCCCATGGCGTCGCGGTCGATGACCGGGCAGTCTCGGGCCATGTTCACGCAACACCCTCGCCAGCGAGACCGTGTTCAAAATTGTCGTGTTCGCCGGCGACGAGGCGCGGCCGCGCGAGCTGCTGGAAGCGATGGGCGCGGCGCTGCCGCGGTTCGGCAGCGTCGGCGACGCGCCGGGCGGCGCGGGGCTCGTGTTCGACCCGCGCTTCGACGCGGCCGGCGTGCCCGGGCGCTACACCTTCCTCGCCGTCGACGACCTCGCGCGCGCGAGCACTCGCTCTCCGACGCCGACGCCGCGCTGATCGTCGCCGACAGCGCGGGCGAGCGCGACTTCCTGGTCAAGGTGCTGGAGCAGCTCGCCCCTGCCCTCCTGCGCGATCGCAGCGGTAGCCGACGACGCCGCCGCGCCCCATCCCGCGACCTTCCACGCCGCGCTCGCCGACCCGGTGGGCGTGTTCAAGACCGTCGTCAAGGCGCTGCTAACGGTGCGCAGGGAAGGCCGCCTCGTCGAGTACAACCGCTCGGCCGGCGCGTCCTGACGGGACGGCGACGGCGCGGGAGCTCCAGGACGCCGGGCCGCGCGAGTCACATGTCCTCGGAGACATATTCATTCCAACATGTCCTCGCGTACAGCATCACCCGCGCTGGCCGCGGCGATGTCCGGGCGGGCGTCGACGTCGACGTCGCCGACCGCGAGGAGGTCGTGGGTGACGCGATCCGGTGTCGGCCCCAGGCCTCGCAGAACGAAGCCGCCGGCGCCGTCGTCCGGGAGGAGCCTCAGGACGTCGTCGGAGTCGCCGCTCAGCGCCGACACGGCGCCAGCCAGCGCTCCGCGTTGTCGCGCAGGATCGGCGCGAGCCATTGCGCCCGAGCTCGAGCCCGCGGTACTCGCCGCGCGTCAATCCGCCGTGCACCGACCCCTCGTCGCGGCGCCAGAACTTCAGCGTCGGCGCGCGCAGCAGGTCGAGGTTCGCGGCCAAATGATAGTCCCAGTCGTCGCCGCGCTGCGGCCCTCGCGGCCCGGCCGTCAGGTCCGAGCCGAACAGGAACCGCTCGGGGTGAGCCCGCAGCAGCGCGCCGACGCGAGCGCGCGCCTGCTCGAGGCCGGCGAACCCGGCCGCCGCGTGGAGCGGGCGCCGCCGCTGGTGTCGAAGCGCAGCCCCGGGTGGGCCGCCAGCAGCCGCTCCAGCCGGTCGACCGAGGTCCGCGCCCCGCAGGTGCGGGCACACCAGCGCGAGCTCCGGTACGCCGCCAGCAGCCGCGACAGCTCGTCCTCGTAGCGCACCGTGTTGACGTGCAAGATCACCGGCACGCGCTCGGCCGCCAGCGCGGCCCACAGCGGCGCCAGGCGCGGATCGTCGAGCGGTCGGTCGTCAGCTCAGGCGTGCCGAGGTACAGCTTCACCGCACGCCCCGCGGCCGCGCAGCTCGGCCAGCGCCTCCGGACCGTCCTCGGGGCCGAGCGCCGGAAAGGCCACCAGGCGCTCGGGGTGCCGCGCGGCCGCCAGCACCGCGTCGTTGCTGGCCGTGAAGCGCAGCGCCGGGCTGTCCTTCGGGACATCCGAGCAGCACCGCGCTCGATGCCGTGGCGGTCCATCGCGGCCAGCAGCGCGGGCACGCCGTCCGGCGCCGGCAAGTGGACGTGGACGTCGGTCACCGGCGCCGGCTCCGCGCGGCCTCGGAGACGCAGGCCGAGGCCGCCAGCGCCGCGGCGAACATCAACACTCGCACGAGTCCTCCCACTGCGAATCGCGGCGGTCGACCCACAGCTCGTACGCCCACGACGCGTCGGCCGGCCCGACCACGTGGATCAGCAGCGCCGCGCCGAACTGCGGGTCCGCCTCGTAGAACGACGTCCACTGCTCCATGCTCGCGGCGGTCCCCAGCAGCGACAGCGTCTCGGCGTCATAGATCTCGATCGTCTTCGCCAGCTCGGCCCCGTCGGGACCGGCTCCCAGTCGCAATTGCACGAAGAGCTCCACGGCAGGATCGTCAGCTCAACCTGCAGGATGGTCCATTGGCCAGAGATCGGCGCGGCGGGCAGCGAATACCAGTCGTGATCGCCGAGCGCGGACAGGCGTCGAGCCACCCCGAGCAGTACCACTGGTCGTCGCCGAACACGTCGCTGCACGGCGCATCGATGGCCGTGGCCAGCATCGCCTCGTCGTTGGCCTCGAACTCGTCGGTCTCGCAGGCGAGCGCCCACGGCGGCTCGGGGGGCAGATCTGGCGGCTGCGGCTGCGTCGGCTCGCCGGTGGTCGGCTCGCCGGTGGTCGCCGCGGCGGTCGTGCTGCCGGTGGTCGAATGCGAGGTCGAGGTGGTGCTCGCCGCGGACTCCTCCATCGCCGCGCTCGCCGTGACGCTCGTCGGCCGCCGCCGCACGGTCGTCGAAGCCGCGCCCTCGCTGGTGGAAGCCGCGCTCGCCCGCGGCCGGAGCTTGCGGTCCGCAGCCAGGCAACAGCGCGATCGCGGCGAGCCAACGCAATCGTTGCAGGCGAATCCGCCGATCCGACACGAGCATATGTCCGTGACCTTGAAATCTCCGTGAGACGCGGCGCGTCGCGGCTTGCGATCACGATCACCGCCCGCGACCGAGCCGGTCGCTGCGCCCTCGATTTCCGCGCCGCGGTCCTGCGCAGGCGGCGCGAACCTCATCGCCCGCAAGCCGTCGTACGCATCGCGCATCGCTTTCGCGGCAGATCGCGGACACGAGCCGTCGCATCGCTCACCGCTCTGTCGTCGAGCGTTGGAGCCACGAATGCCGCGGGCCTGACGAGCTTGCGCCGCGCATGACATCTCGGACATGTTCTGTCCGCTTCCGTGCGGCGGTCGGCCCGCGCGTGTATCGTCGCGGCGCATGGCCGCCGACCTCGCGCACTACGTCCGTGATCTCAGCATCATCCTCGGCACGGCGGCCGCGACGGCCTCATCTCGCAGTCGCTGCGCCAGCCGCCGGTGCTCGGCTACCTGATCGCCGGCATGCTGATCGGCCCGCACGTCCCCGGCATCGTGCTCGGCGGGCCCGACAGCCTCGACATGACCCAGAACCTCTCCGAGTTCGGGGTCATCCTGCTGATGTTCAGCGTCGGCCTCGAGTTCAGCCTGCGAAAGATCGCCCGGATCGGCCCCGGCGCCGGCCTCACCGCCGTGTTCGAAATCGGCCTGATGATGACCCTCCGGTTTTGGTCAGCGCGCTGATGGGCTGGAGCACGATCGAGAGCCTGTTCCTCGCCGGTTGCATCTGCAGCTCGTCGACCATGATCGCCGCCAAGGCCTTCGAGGAGCGGAAGCTGCGCGGCAGCTTCGTCGACCTGACCTTCGCCATCCTCGTGTTCGACGACATGACCACGATCATGGTGTTCGCGGTGCTGACCGCGATCGCCTCGGGCGCGGGCCTCGGGCCGGGGGAGTTCGCGCTGTCGGTCGGCCAGCTGTTCGGCTTCCTGCTCGCGCTGCTGGCCGGCGGCCTGTTCGTCGTGCCGCGCGCGATCCGGGCGGTGGTCCGGCGCGGGCGCGACGAGCTGACGCTGCTCGCCGCCGTCGCGGCCTGCTTCGGCATGGCGGCGCTCGCGGCCCTCGCCGGCTACTCGGTCGCGCTCGGGGCCTTCATCGCCGGCATCCTCGTCTCCGAGTCGGGCGAGGGCGGGCGCATCGAGCCGCTGGTGCTGCCGGTGCGCAACATCTTCGCCGCGATCTTCTTCGTCGCCATCGGCATGCAGATCGATCCGCTGCAGATCCTCGCCAACTGGCCGCTGGTGCTGATCTTCACCGCCGTCGTGCTGGTCGGCAAGGTCCTCGGCGTGTCGCTCGGCGCGTTCCTGTCGGGCAACGGCTTCAAGGCCTCGGTGCGGGCCGGCATGAGCTGCGCGCACAACGGCGAGTTCTCGTTCATCATGGCCTCGTTCGCCATCTCGAAGGGGATCCTCGGCGACTGGGTGTTCCCCGTGGCCGTCGGCGTGTCGGTGCTGACGCAGCTGACCGCGCCGCTGATGATCGGCCGCTCGGAGTCGGTGGCGCTGAGGCTCGAGCAGCGGATGCCGGCCAAGCTGCAGACGTTCATCACGTTCTACCAGTCGTGGATCGAGCAGCTCCGCAGCGCGCCGCGCACGGTCTCGGTGTGGTCGCAGATCCGCGGCGACGTGGTGGTGCTGGCGCTCGACGCGGCGCTCCTGTGGGCCGTGCTCGCCGGCTCCAACCTGGTCCACTGGTGGGTCGTCACCGAGCTCACCGAGCGCTTCACCCTGCCGCCGTGGCTGGTCGAGCTGACGTGGCTCGGCGGCACGCTGCTGCTCGCCGCGATCTTCCTGCTCGGGGCCCTGCGGCGCGCGGCGGCGCTGGCCCACCGCCTGGCCGAGATGGTGATCCCGGTCCGCGGCGGCAAGCTCGACCTCGGCTCCGCGCCGCGCCGCCTGTTCGTGCTGGTGCTCGAGCTGGCGCTGTGCCTCGTCGTCGGCCTGCCGCTGGTCGGCATGGCCCAGCCGTTCCTGCCGCTGAGCGCCGCGCCGCTGGTGCTGGTGGTGGTGGTCGTGGCGCTGGTGATCAGCGTGTGGCGCAACATCGCCCACCTGCACGGCCACGTCCGCGCCGGCACCGAGCTCATCGTCGAGGTGCTGGCGAAGCAGAGCCGCGAAGGCGGCGGCGAGGCGACCGCCCAGAGCTCGCTCGACGACGTGCAAGCGCTGCTGCCGGGCTTCCCGGACATGACGCCGGTGCGCCTGCACGAGGAAGCGCCGCGGTCGGCCTGACGCTGGCGCAGATCGACCTGCGCGTGCGCACCGGCGCGACCGTGCTGGCGGTCAGCCGCGACGGCGCCAGCGCCGAGGTCCCGTCCCCGCGCGAGCTCCTGCGCCCCGGCGACATCCTGACCCTGGACAGGCTCGGAAGCGGCGCTCACCGCCGCGAAGACGCTGCCCACGAGGGCCCGGCGGCCGACCCGGCGCAGCTCGAAGCACAGGACGCGTGATCCACCAGTACCTACTCGCCGGGCTTCACCCCCGGCAACGGCTGTTTCGAGTCCGCCGCCACCGTCTTGCAGCCCGCGCCGGAGAAGTGATCACGAAGCCGTCGCTGCCGCTCCCCCTGCTGCCGACATTGCCGTCATCCCGCACGCGTCCGAAGCACAGCCCGGCGTCGATGGAGATCGGGCGCAGCTCGCCGGCCGCGAGGTGCAGGCGGCGCGTCGGCCGGCGGCACCTCGAGCCCGCACGGCATCATCGCCACCTCGATGTCCTCGCTGCACCGATTGTGCAGCTCGACGCGGACCGTCTCGCCGATCAGCTCGTCCGCGATCGACTCGGCCGTGCGGTCGCACTCGCGCTCGCCGCACCGCCGCAAGCGCCCCCCGTCCCGCATCAGCCGCAGCATGGACATGCCATTGAGCAGCCCCATCTGGCGTCCCTGCGCCAACACTGCCTCCACCACCCCGTCCCGCCCCGCCCGCAGGCGCAACCGGACCACCGCCGCTCGCCCGCCTCCAGCGCGACAGGCCACGAGCCCGGCCCCTCGACCCGCGTCAGCCCCTCGAGCTCGACCCAGCCGGTCCCGCCGTTCATCGCAATCGCCTCGTCGCCCGCGTACGCGACCTCCACGACCACCTCGTCGCCCTGCAGCAGATACCGCATGCGCCAGCGCCACGTCCCCTGCCCGCGGGACGACGAGCCGCCAGGCCGTCGATCCACGCCTCGTCCGCTCGCGCGTCGCCGAAGAGGTCATTCGCCCGAGCGCCGTCGCTACCGGCGGCTCGCGCGTCACCGAACCCACCATTCACGCCAGCGCCGTCGCCATCGGCCTCTCGCGCGTCGCCGAAGTCGCCATTCATCGGAGCTGGCGGGATCGACCTCCGCGCCGGAACCCCGGCCAACCTCGAAACCGGCTCCGTTCCCCCCCTGTCCGCCACCCTCCTCGACGCTCGCTCTCGTCATTCGCCGCACACCCGCGCACTGCCCACATTCCGCCCACGCTCGCCGTCAGCACCCCGAACAGCGCCAGCGGGTCGTGAGCGCCAGGCTGCCGCGCTGCGACGATTCACCGAACACCGGCAGCCACAGCCACGCCCCCGTCGTTCGCCGCGGCGCCGCCATCGTCCGCTCGAACCCGGCCTTGGCGACCCGCAGCCGCGCGTACACGGTGCTCAGATTGACCCCGAGCTCGGCCGCGATCTCCGTCCCCCGCAGCCCCTCGATCTCCGACAGCACGAACACCGCCCAGCGGTCCGGATCGAGCTCGCCCAAGAACGCCTGCAGATCGGCCAGCGCCTCCTGCCGCGATGACCGCTCTCCGGGTCGAGCCCCGGCGCCGCCATCTCCGCCTCCTCGAGCGCCCCCGGGGCCCGCAGGGCCCGCTCGCGGTGCCGCCGGGCGATCTTGCGCGCCACCCCGGCCATCCACTGCCGCAGCGAGAAGCGCCGGTCGTAGGCCCCGATCCGCCGCACCAGCACCTCGAACACGTCCTGGACCGCGTCGTCGAGCCCCGCCTCCGGCACCCCGAGCCCGCGCAAGCGCCCGCGCAGGTACGCCTCGTGGCGGGCGCAGGCTTCCCTCAGGAGGTCGATCGGGCGGCTCGGCGGGGTCGTGGTCATGCAGGCTCCTCGCACCCTCCTTGCAGGCAGGCCGCCCGGATCGTAACGCGAAATGCAGGCAAAGGCCGCGCGAATCCGCGCGATGCCCCCGGAGCTCTCGCCACCCGTCGCGTCGATGGGCTCGCCACCATTCGCTCGCCGTCAGGAGCCGGCCCCTCCGGCTATTCGTCGCAGGCGCAGCCTGGCGGCGTTCGGCACACCTCGTTGCGAGCGATGCAAGTGTTGCCGCAAGCCTTGCCCTTGCGACACATGCGGCAGCACGAGCTGGCCGGTGACGTCCGGCGTCGGCTCCGACGCCGGCGGAGTCGGCTGTTCCACGCGGATGTGGTCTCTGTGGTGGTGCTGCGGCCTTCGACGGTCGACGACGATTCGCCGCGCTCGACGGCCGGCGGAGGAGGTCTCCCGCGGCGGCTCTGGCACCCGCTCGACGACGGGCTCGGGCGACGTCGTCGCGCCGGTCCTCGCGGAGCCGCAGCCCAGCAATCCGGTCACCACGATTGCAGTGAGGACACGCATGGACCGTCGGCGCGACCCGGGTTCTCTCGGAGGCGCGGGATCGATACATTGCATGGCCATGCGGAGCCGGTGCATCGCCGCCTTATCACTCGCCGCGCGCGCCGGCGTCAACACCGGTCGGATGCGCCGCTGCGCTTGACGCATCGAACCTCGTCTGCATCGCCATGCCCCACGAGCCTCGCTTTCAGCATCACGGTGAACGGGCCGAGACCCGCGAGCAGTGGGCCGCGCGTCAGCGAGCCGCGCCCGCCCGGACGCAAGGACCGGCCCCCTCTCCGGCAGTCGCGCCGAGCCGAGCGTCACCACCTGAATCCCGGCGGAACAAACCCGCCTCCCGGAAACCACGCCGGTGGCTCCGCGGCCTCGGTGCCGCGCTCCTGCTCGCCGGTGGGGTCGCCACGCTCGCGGCATTCGCCTCGTCCTCCTCGTCTTCGCCCGGCCCGCAGACCGACAATCGCACCACGCGTGAATCGCCTCATCGCGGCCCGGGCCTCGACATTCCCGCCCAACCCGTCAACGTCCCGCCGCCCGCCGAAAGCCCGACGTCTGGGGCGGGCTCACCGCTCGCCCAGCCTGGGCTGACAACCCGTCCATCGCGCCGCAGCCCGACGGATGGTGGTGCTTCTGTTACAAGACGCAGACCGGCGCCGACCACACCGCCTGCCGCCGCCTCGCCGGCGAATGCACGGAGTTGCTGAGCAAGGTCCAGACACAGGGCTCCGCGTCGATCCTGCGTGGCTCCGCGACCCCGGCCACGTGCCGGCACGTAAGCGGCGATTTCCCTGGCTGCGCCTCGGCCACCGAGGCGCCTGGGCGCGTCGAGTACCCGGGGGACCCAGGCCTACAAAGTCTGCGCGCTGGCGAATCTGAATCACGGCTCGAGCGATTGATCTCTGTTCGCTCCGCGGGCGCTCCGCCTGTGTCGCGCTCAGCCGCATGAGCCGACCAAGCCAAAGGTCACGGCGCTACCGGACGCTGCGGAGCAGCCCCAGCGCCAGCGCGACCAGGGCCAGCGCCAGGCACACCATCCCGACCGCATCCCTGCCCTGGCGCATGGCGGCCACGGCCTCCTCGATCTGCTCCGCCGTCAGCAACGGCTGCCCCCCTCGACGTCCGCCGGGCTCTCCCGCACCTGCTCACAGGAGCCGTTCGCCAGCACGTTCGCCGCCCACACGATCGAGCCCATCAATGCGTACATGGCGGACGGATCGGCCGGCCCATCGAGGATCGCCGCCGCCTGCTCGATGACGACCCTGTCACCCGAACACCGCATGGTCGGCTTGTTGTCGAACCCCGACCAGGAGAACGGGCCTTGTGTCAGCATGATCGGTGACAGCTCTTTCAGAGGCCCCTCCGAGCTTCCCGTCGATTTCGCCATGACCAGCGCTTCGCCCTCGCGGCGGACGACGCTGGCATCACCAAGATCCGCGACGACCTCCGGCCTTTGCAAGTCGCGGCGGCCCATCTCCGCGACGAAGTCGCCATCCTTCTTCAGCAACTCCCGAGCAGCTCGGCGAGTGAGCCGTCCTGCAGCTTGAATCGCAGCCGGACCGGCACATCGCGGCGACTTAGCCGCGTCTTCCCGAACCCCGCGCTCAGCACGGTGGCCTGCGCGAGGTCATTGCACCGTCCCCTGAGCCGCAGCACACGCTGACCGGAGTCGGAGACGTCCCCCTCGACGGGCTCGAGGGGGTAGTTCGCAAGGAACGTCTCGTCCCGCATCCACAACTTCGCCTTGATCCCGCCATCCCACCGACCCAGCACCACCGCCGAGACCTCGATCGTAATCCCGTCCGAATCGACCATCGCCGGCCCGAGCCGCAGGACCGTACCCTCCTTTTCGATGTCGGCTTCCGCGTGCCGGCAGGTTGCGATCTCGCGGGCGTCGAGCGTCCGCTTCATGATATCCCACGGGTCGGGATCCGCGATCCGCGGCCCCGGATCGAGGACCACGCCGGTCAGTTGATACGCCCGCGCCGCGAGCTCGACGAGGCTGAGCTCGATCGACACCCGCTCGGTCGGCAACACGTCGGTCGGAGCGCAGCCCTGCTTTTCACTCGAAAAACCATCGCCGGCAGCGGCCACGATCGCCTGCGCGAGGCCCTCCCGGACGACGAGCGCACATGACAGAGCACCGCGTCGACCCACGGACCCGTCGCCTCCTGTCGGGAGATCGCCGCCCACGGCGACGACGATGGCTCGCAAGGCGGCTCCGTCCCCAGGGGTCGCCTCGCCGACGCGCAGCGTGACGAACGGCGGCAGAAGCAACACGAAGCCGAGGATCGTCAACAACGGCGTCGCCAGTGCCCACGCCAGCGAACGTCCCCCGAGACGGCGATGGGCGAGGCGCCGCTCGTCCTCGGTCAACGGCCCGGAGAAGCGCCGCGGCCAGTACAACAGCACCGCGGCGCACGATCACCACGAGGGCGATCCACAACAGCGAAGCAGCGGTCCCGGCGATCACGGCGAGAGAAGTCATCCCTACCTCAAGATCTGCAGCAAGCGACCGTCGGCCAGCGCCTGCTCGACGTCGTGCGAGTGAAAGGTCGTGGCGATCACCGCCAGACCGCCCGTCGTCATCTCGAAGATTCGCTCGATCTGGTCGCGCCGGCGGCAGAACGCGGCGAACACGTCGTCCGGATCCCAGTCCGCGCGGTCGACCCATGCACCCGAGCCCGCCAGGCGGCCGCCTTCGCTCATCGTGAATTCGTCGGGGCTGTAGATCATCACGCCGCCCACGCGGATCCCCGCGCCCTCCAGCGAGGCGAGCCAGGCTTGCAGCGCACGCTCGTCCTCGTGCTGAAAGTCGGACACGTACACCACCGCGCCGCACTCCGGCAGCTCCGCCGGCCACGGCGTCGCGTCGCGCACCGGTGTTTGACGCAGTCGCGACAGCAGGCTCTGCTCGGCCTCCTCGTGGCCCGGGCTCGAGCGTTGCGGCGGCACGATCTCCGTCTCCCCGGCGATTCCGACCGCGGACAGCGCCACCTCGCCGCCGATCCGCCACGCCGAGGCGGCGATGTGCATACCGTCTGCCCCGCGCACCGGCCCTTGCTGCGCTCGCCGCTCCCTGGCATCCGCATCGACGCGCCGAGGTTGAGCAGATCGCCGTCGTCGGCGCCGCCTCTTCGATGCGCAACGCCACGCGCGGCAGCACCTGGGTGCCCTGCAGCCGACGCACGAGCAAGTCGCTGAGCACGGCTGCGCCGGCGCGATCGCCGGGCTCGATCGGCCGATAGCCTCCGAAGGCGCCCGTGCGCGGCCACGTGGTCGCCCGGCCGTCCCAGTCGCCACCTGCGGCGACGACGGCCCGGGCGGATCGTAGCGCCGCTGCACGATCTGCTCCGCCCGCCGCAATCGGCGCTCGCCGCCCGGCCGCGCATGCGACGAATCGCCCGACGACTCCACGCGACGAGGAAGACGCATGCGAGCAATCCGAGCCCGAAGGCCGCGTGCACGCGCGGCTGAATGTCCGCAGCACCGGCGCGCAACAACCGGCCGCCCGAGTAGCGCGAGCTGCTCCAATGCCTGGAGGGCCGCCATGCGACTGCTCGTGCCCTCGACCTTGACGGGCGGGCAGGCAACCACGACTGCCTCGTCGGTCTCGATGGGTCTGAGCGGTTCGCACTCGGCGAGCTTCTCGAGCTCGACCGCCGGCAGGGCGTAGGTGAAGAGGCCTCGCTCGTCCGAGAAGTCGACCAGCGGCGCGTCGATGGTCCCGATTTGCTCCGTGGCCACCTTCAGCGCACGGAGCCCCTGCGACCTCACGGCGTCGCGGGTGACGGTAATCCACAGCGCGCCGTCCGCCTGTTGCTTCACGCCGACGATCTTGCCGTGCACCTCGGCGATGAACGCCTCGGTATTCTTATAGAGATCCTCGATCAGGTCCATGCCGCCGAGGACGTCCACGCGCGTGCTGACACCCTCGCGCCAGAACTCGCTGTCGGACTCGTCCTCGAACAGAGTAGCTCATGAGCAACAGATGCCCGCGCCCGACCATTGCCCCGAGGGCCAGCGGGCGCTCGACGGACCCCATCGGTGGTCGTGTTCGCCAACTCGATCGCCATGTCCTGCGCGCTCGAAAACGGAGTTGTCGGGCTCTGCCACCGCTGAAGCGATTGGCGCCTCGGTCCGCACCTCATCGCCCGCATCGCGCAGGTGCGGGAAGCGGGAGATGACCTCCGAAGTCCGCTTCCACGCGCTCGCGTCTGCGCGACGAGGCTGATGTGCGAGACGCCGCCGGACGGGCTCGCCTGGATATCATCCAGGGCAGGCATCCTCCTCGTGAAAGAACATGCCTGCGGCGGTTGCGGCCACGCATCCATCGTGAACTCGGAGGAGAGGCGCATGGAGGGATCGGCGACGACATCCGGCCATCCTGGGTATTCATCTCGCCCGGATGATCCTTCCATGCCGCTGTCAAAGAAGATCCATAGGGATCTTCGATGACGATTCGATGAATCGATATCGGCAGCGACGTTATCGACTTGAGCAGAGAATCGTCGCGCTGGTCGTGGGTAAAGATGATGAGATGCTCGTTCTCCCAGACATCGTTTCGCGCCGTGCGCTCGCGCATGTACTCCGAGACCGCGAACCGCGGGCTGCTGTGCTCGATACGCTTGCAATCGGCGTTGTCCGGGCACGAGACCTTGCGAGTCGTGTCTCGTCCCAGGTAGCGCACACGCGCGGCAGCGTCCTCGCTCGCCAAGCATGCGCCGGAACCCGTCTGCCCGTGGATAAACTGCGTTTTCCTGCAGATCTCGGCAGCCAGCGTCTTCTGTTCTTCGATCATGGGCTCCAACGATCGAGACGTCCGGCTCGGGACAGCCGATGACGGCCGTGGGGCTCTCGTCGAGACCCTTCTCGAACTCCTCGTCGAGCATGAACGTCAGCCGGGGCGTCCGGTCAAAAACGACCTCCTCGGCCCCGTACTTCCGCGGGTCCGGCAGCTCGCAGTCGCTTGAAAAAACTCGCTTGCGGGTCGCGCGACGACCACGGTCGCGCCTTTGCGAAGCAACTCATACGCCCACTCGCAGCTCTCCCGCGTGCGCGGACGGTCGAGGACCAGCATCGACGCGTCCTCCGTCAGCGCGTCTTCCTCGCTCATGACGCTGGCGACTTCGAGTCCCATCATTTCGTATTGTTAATGTCGATCCTCAGACGATCGGCGGGGCTCTGCGAGTTCGCGCCGCTGTCCTGTTCGCCCGCCTCGATTCTTTGGACGAACGCCGCGTCGCTGGAAGCGAACACCACTCCGGCGCTGACGATCTGCACGGACGTCGTCGCTGCCTCGTCGGGGCGCTCCTCCGGCCAGCAGCGCAGGCGGTGAAACCCCACCTTCTCGCGTGAGTCGTGCAGCAGCGCTTCGAACGTCTCGTCGCGCTCGACCGGCCCGTCGTCGATCTGGCACTGCACGGCTCCCGGCGGGCCCGTCAGCGTCGGTCGCACCTTGTCGATATAGGACAGCGGGATGGGGGTCTTCGCTGGGAAGCGGCGGTCATTGCCCGCGTCGAGCACGCGTGCAAACTCGATCCTCCGCCGGGAAAGCGACTCCCTCGGCGAGCTTCACATCGACGGCCACGCGAGCGCGAGCTGCGAGCTCGACCAGATCGCCGAGCGCGATGGGGGTCACCAGATCGCGCGGCCCGACCGTCACCTCGAGGCGGCCGCACGGGCGCACCATCCACGTCCAGCGGTCGAGCGCGGCTCGCAGGCGCTCTTCCAGCGGCGCCGCATTCTCATCACCCGCCAGCCTCTCTTCACATAGAACGCGGGGCACGGCGAACGACGCGTCGACGGCCGTCACCAGCATCGCCGCGCACGCCGCCCACGCCAGCACCAGCGACAGCGTACGCGGCGTAGTCTTGCGGCGTCGCCACGCCATCGCCGTCACGATCGCCGCCGCCGTCGCGGCCAGCGTCACGACCACCAGCGCCAGCCAATACACCAATTCACCAGCTCCCCGGTCGCGCCGCGTTCGGTGCGTTCTTCGGGTTCGCCGGCGAGCGCAGCACCGACGCCACCGCCTCCTCGACCACCTGGCGGCCCACCTGCGCCCGCTCTTGACCCGCGGGGTTGGCCGCGCTGCCGATCGCCTGATACGTCCGCTCGTACAGCTCGCCGACCTGCTTGACCAGGTGGACATCGACCAGCGTCTGGCCCGGGCGGAGCGCGCGGATGAGCGCCCAGAAGCCGTGCATGGCGATCTGCTGCACATCGCCCGGCGTCGCGTAGGGCTGCAACACCCCGTCGACAGTGTTGACCCAAATCCGCACGTGCTCGGCGGTCGGCAGCAGTGTATTGCGGTAGTGTGGATAGCCGCGCACGAGCGTCGCCAAGAACACGCGGGCGTGGACATAGTCGGCCACGATCTCCGCCAGCTGCGGCTCCGCCAGCTGAGCCGGCGCGAATGCGTGGGCCGCAGGCGAGGCTGTCGGGGCCGACTTCGCCCGCGCGTCGTGGCCGAGGTTGGCCGCGAAACCCGGCGTCCGCATGATTCGCTGCACGATGTTGAGGATCAGCCGGTCGCGGCGGATCCCGAGGTTCGGGTTGGCGCCCTCGTTGAACTTTTCGCGGACCTTGTGGCTGAGCACGTGGACCGCCGTCTCCTCGAGGTGAGTCGGCGCCACGCTCGTCGCCCCTTGCGTGGCGGCGCGGGCCATCGCGCAGCCGATCCAGTCGGTCACCGCGCGCGCGTCGGGTCCGAAGTCGATAAGCGTCGCCAGCTCCGCATGTCACGGGCGAGCGAATCGCTCGCCGCCATCAGCCGCGTCAGGTGAGAGCGCGTCGCGCGGGTGAGGAAGAAGCGGCCTTTCGAGTCGGCCCCCGGGTCGCCCTACAGGCACAGCGTCGCCCCGGCCGCGAGGTAGCGGATCTCCTGCGACACCGCGGGCGCGCCCGATTGGGTGTAGGCGCGCGCGAAGTCCAGGATCTTCGCCGGCATGATGCCGTGGACCAGCACCTCGATGTCGGGCTGCGACACGCGGAACGAGCGGGTGATTCGCGCCTGTAGCGGCGGGCTGAGCTTCTTGGCCGTGACGTCGTAGCCGGGCGGGTTGGCCGTGGCGACCACCACGATGGGCACGTAGTAATCCTGGCCGCGGCGCACGATCTTCCGCTCCTCGAGCAGCGCGAGCAGGCTGTCGAGGAAGCCATCGCCGAAGCGGTTGATCTCGTCGAGGAACAGCACCATCCAGTCGCGATTGGTCCATAGCTGCGTCGGGTCGTCGATGCCCGAGCCGCGAGGGATCCCCGGCCAATCCGGAAAACCTTCGCGCGGCACCGAGCCGCTCTCCTCGAGCGGGCGCAACGCCAGCGCCTTGAGCAGCTTGACCTGCGCGCCGTCGTCGACGATGAGCATGTCCTCGCTCAGCGCGTCGCGCGGGATCTCCCGGTTGCCCTGCAGAAGCGCGAGCCGCCGATGATCCCCTGGGCCTTGGCCAGCTTGATCGCCTGCTCCGCGCAAAAGCTCTTGCCGCACCCGCGCGGCCCGGTGACCAGGACCGACCGCCGCAGGCGGATGTTCTCGAGGATCGCTTGTGTCAGCGCGTCGCCCGTCATCATCAGCGCCGGGTCGTCCTCCTCGTCGAGCAGCGGCCCGGTCTTGTCGCCGGTACGCTCCGTCTTGCCAAGCCCGAAGTATTGCAGCACGCGCGAACGCATCAAGAGCCTCCGATTCGATCACGGATTTCTTGCGGCGAGAGCTCGGGACAGGCTTGACGAAGCTGGTCATTTAACTCGGTTCTGCGACGCTCTCGGGCCTCCGCGATGGCTTTGTTACAAGCGGCCGAGGCTTCTTTCTCCGACTTCTTATTACCCACCTCCTTGAACGTGCGCATCGCCTCCGAATCACCGACTCCGCGCTTCTCGAGCGCCCCATGGATCTTCTCGATCACGGCCGCGCCCTGGCGCACCAGCTTGATGTTCTTCTTGAACTTGGGCGCCGACAGCTTGCCGGTCTTCGTCGTCGACATCGCCAGCGCCACCGACACCTGAAGGATGTTCTCTAGCGAGAGGTCGCCGTCGATCAGCAGGGCTGCGAGCACCGCTTCGACCAGCGCCGGCGACAGGCCGAGCAGGGGTCCCAGCGTCGCCGCGGCCAGCCCGAGCAGGGCTTTTTGGACCAGCGGATTGTCGAGCCCGAACTCTCGCATCAGCTCGGAGAAACCGGACGGCGCCGGCGCCTTCCCGGCCTGTACCTCCGCGATGCCGGCGGCCTTTTCGAGCGCCTTCTTCGTCTTCGGCGGCAACGCGGCGACCGCCGCCGGGTCGAACCCGAGCGCCCCGAGATCGCGGTGCGGCACCTCGATCCCGCGCTCTTCCGCGGCCTTCAGCGCGCGTCCGAGGGTATCGAGCGCCTTCGCAGCCTCCTCGGCCGCCTGCGCCTCACGCCGCGTCTCCGGCGACCGGGCCGTCGACTGCAACTCTTGTGCGCTCGCGCTCAATTCTTCGGATGCCGTCTGCATCGTCATCTCCCGCCGCAGGTCGGCCAGCGACAGCGCGATCCAGGCCGGCAAGATCGGGCAAGCGATCAGAAGACCCCAGCGCAGGACCACCGGGAGAAAACCGGTCGAGCGACGCCTGACCAGGCCGATGGCGAAGGCCGCCGCCACCAGCCCGCCGAGGATCAGCGCCGGCCAGCCGCCCCCACACCGAATCCACGTCGGCGGCAAAGAGCTCGGCTCGCCACAGCACGAGCCACACGAAGCACAGCACGAAGGCCAGGTCGGCGACGAAGCCGAACCGGCTGCCTTCCTGGGCTGATTTATCGAAGGGGTTAGTTTGCTCGGCCATGCTGATACCTATTCGTCGCACTTCACATTTTCGATAATCATAGTGGCCACTTCGATATTGTTACACCTCGACCGACCCTGCTCCTGAATCTCTGACTTCGCGCGGCCCTGAGAGTCACCGTCGAGGCTGATCCAACCGCTGATTGGCGGGACGAACTCTCGCCCCCCTGAGCGGGAGCGGGGAAGCGGATTGATCGGAGCTCGCGTGTCCGGCACGATGTCGAGCATCACGACCACTCCCGCGAGATCGGCGGGCGACACGCGATGGCTCCCTCCGCTCGAGCCGCAGGAGGAATCATGGCACTTCACGGAGGCGACGATCTCGACAGCGCAGCGCCGGCCAATCTCCACCCGCCAAGAGCGCCCGGCGTCGCTCCGCGGCCTCGAGCGCCTGGACCAGCAGGCCGGGGGCTACGCAAGCGAGGATCCACGCCGCCCGCGTCCGCCGTCTCGCGCGCCACTTCGACGCAGCGCCGATCTCGCCGTACGCACGCCGCGATGTCGTCACGACGCTCCTTTCACAGGAGAACATTCAGCGAGGTCTCCACCCCGCGCGAGGTACCGTCGTCGGGAACGGGCCGCGGATTTATTTCGCCAGCGGACCGTGGCGACGCACCGGATCGGTCTCCAGCCGCCACTACAGATCCGCCGTGCCGCGGCGAGGAGACGATGACCTTCGGCCCTGAACGACACAGAGGACACGCCCCACGCCTCCCGGCGCTTGTGGCGCGAGGGCAGCGTCCCGGGCTCGCCGAGCCGCGAGAGCCCGCCGCGGCGTTCGTGCCGATCCCGCCGGCGTCGATGCGGACGAACTCGGCTTCGGGCTCGAAGCTCCGGCCGGGCCGGCTCGTGGGTACGCTGTTCATGATCGCGATCCTCGGGGCTACTGCGTATGTGCTGGGAACCGCCCGACCCGGTCTGTTCGCGACCGAAGCTGTGTCCGTGCAAAATCACACGAGTCCGCCGGACCCCCCTCACCTGCACCGTCCGTGGGCCCACCGGAGCCGCGGACCGGCGACATCGTTATCCCTGCCCCTCCTCGGCAGCCGACCGCTCCGGCCACCACGCCGAGCCCTCCTGCCGCTCTGAAAAACCTACGCGCCGCCCCTCCCGAAAAACCTCCGCCCCTGCCTGCAATCGCCGTCGAACGGGTCAGCGGCACCCACGGCTTGAGCTCGATCGACATTCGTGTGGCCGTCGATCCGCTCCGCCCGCAACTCCGACAGTGCCACGCCAGCGCCATCGATCGCGGCCTCCTCGCCACCGTACCGATCACCGCCAGGCTGAGCGTGCGCGGCGCCGCGGTCGAATCCGTCGCGCCGGTCACCTCGCGCTCCCCGTCGAGCTTGTGGCGCTGCGTCCGCGACGTCCTCCAACGAGCCACCTTCAAGACCGCGCCGCAGTACGCCGAGGTGACGGTCGAGCTGCGCCTCGGTCCGCCGACTCGCCATGAATGAGTCGACGCCGGTGACGCGAAGGTCCGCACGCTCAGCATCGCAGGTCCAAGCATGCGAACCATCGCTCGGTGCGAGCGTACGGACTCGGGCGACGCGTCGCCTGGTGAAGCCTGCGAGGACAGGGCGCCGAATCGCTGCACGACATCACCGCCTCGTCACGCACCCACCCATTGCGATTCGCAGCCGACCGTGCCGCCGGCTGCGAATCGCCTGCGCCTCACCGCAGGAACTCGCCCATGCGGCGGGCGATGAGTCCGCTGTCGGGTTCGCTGCCGCTGAACATCGCCGCCGAGTCGGCGTCGAGCGGGTGATACTTGACGTGCTCGGGCGGCGTGCTGCGCAGCGCGCACGTGTACGACGTATTGAGGTCGAGCTCGAGCTCACCGCGGTCGGGTTTGCCGACCACGATCACCTCGATCTCGCCCTGGAACGTGCGGGCCGGCTTGTAGCCGAGCATCGCCCGCAGGCCCGCCTCGTACATCTTCATGCGGTGCATGAACAGGTGCTCTTCCGCCGGGCTCTTGAGGAAGCCGGCCTCGCGCATGAAGGCCGTCACGAACGAATAGCGGTCCGCCTCGGCCAGCGCGCGGATCGGGTCCATCGGCAATACCACGTGGATCCCCAGCATCCGTTCGAAGATGAAGAGGTGGTCCTCGATCGCTCGCAGCTGCAGCGCGTCGGTGCCGGGCAGGCAGGCCCACGGGCGCAGGAACACCGGCATCACGTTGAGCAGCAGCGCCACCTCCTCGCCCTGCGCTTGCAGCTGGCAG
The DNA here is from genome assembly GCF_026626665.1 of Nannocystis pusilla. Classification (GTDB taxonomy): domain Bacteria; phylum Myxococcota_A; class Polyangia; order Nannocystales; family Nannocystaceae; genus Nannocystis; species Nannocystis pusilla. Next base: position 11,797,286 of record NZ_JAPNKE010000002.1, on the reverse strand, counting down.
GCCACCTCGTACGACGGCAGGCCGCCCATGCAGAAGCCGCCGATGTAGTACGGCCCGTGCGGCTGGATCGCGCGGATGTGGCGGAGGTTGTAGGCCGCGATCTCCTCGACCGAGCCGAACGGCTCGCGCTCCTCGTCGAAGCCCGGCGCCTGGCAGCCGTACAGCGACACCGACTCCGGCAGGTGCGGCGCCAGGTAGCGGAAGTACGACGCTCCGCCGTCGGTCGCCGGGAAGAAGAACAGCGACGGCCCGCCGGGCGCCCCTGTTTTGAACTGCACGATGTTGGAGGGCACCTCGGCCGCGTCGCGGGTGGTCGTCTGCTCGCGGTTCTTGATCAGCGCGCGCAGCAGGTCCTGTTTGGTGTTCGACAATGACTGGTCCATGCTCGTCTCGTTTCGTTCTCACGCATCGAGGCGCGCGAGCAGCTCGTGCGCCTCCTCCTCGCGCAGCCCGGCGAGCATCGCCGTCAGCGCATCGAGATCTCCGTTCGCGGCCGCGGCCCGCAGCCGCGCCAGCTTGATGGCGCTCGCCAGGCCTGCGACCGTCGGCGCCTGAAACAGCGCGGTCATCGTCAGCGCCACGCCATGGCGCTGCTTGACCGCGAAGAGCAGGCGCGCCGCCAGCAGCGAGTGCCCGCCGAGCGCGAAGAAGTCGTCGTCGCGGCCGGGCGCGCGGCCCGGCAGCTTCGCGAACAGCTCCGCCACCGCCGCCTCGACCGCGTCCGCCGGCGGCGCGTAGCGGGCCTCGGACGCGACCTCGGCGATCCGCGTCGTCAGCAGCGACTGGCGGTGCAGCTTGCCGTTCGGCGTGCGCGGCAGCTCCGGCAGCACCACCACCCGCGCCGGCAGCATGTACGCGGGCAGGCTGCGGCGCAGCGACTCCAGCAGCTCGGCGGTCCGCACCACCTCACCGCTCGCCGCGCACACGAACGCCACCAACTGGCGCTCCCCGTCGGGCCCCGGGCGGGCCGCCGCCGCCTCGCGCACCGCAGGGTGGCGCGAGAGCGCGTGCTCGATCTCCCCGATCTCGATGCGGTGGCCGCGGATCTTCACCTGATCGTCGAGGCGCCCGAGGAACTCGAGCTGGCCGTCGTCGCGCAGGCGCACCAGGTCGCCCGTGCGGTAGCAGCGGATCGGCGCCGGCAGCAGCCCCGCGGGGTTCTGCTCGACGAACCGCGCCGCGGTCAGCTCCGGGCGGCCCAAATAACCCGCAGCCACGCCCTCGCCGGCGATCCACAGCTCGCCCGGCGTCCCCGGCCAAGCGGCTGGCCCTCGGGGTCGAGCACGAACACCTGCGTGTTCTCGATCGGTCGGCCGAGAGTGATCGGGTCGCCGGGCCGCAGGCGCGCGTCGACCAGATGGTCGTCTCGGTCGGCCCGTACATGTTCCACAGCTCGGCGCAACGCGACGCCAGCCAGTCGACCAGCCCGCGCGGCGGGTGCTCTCCGCCGCACAGCGCCCGCAGCTTGCGGTCGCCGGCCCACCCGGACGCCACCAGCAGCGACCACGTCGCCGGCGTCGCCTGCATCACGGTGATCGCCTCCGCGGCCAGCAGCGCCTGCAGCTGCGCCCCGTCGGCCAGCGCCGCGGTGTCGGCGAGCACCAGCCGGGCCCCGTGCGTCAGCGGCAGGAACAGCTCGAGCGCCGCGATATCGAAGCCCCAGGTCGTGACCGACAGCAGGACGTCGTCGGCGGCGATCCCCGGCCCGCGCGCCATCGCCGACAGGCAGCTGACCAGGTTGCGGTGGCGCACCACCACCCTCGGCGTGCCGGTCGAGCCCGAGGTGTAAGCACGTACGCGGGATCCTCGGGTCCGCCGTGGTTCGGCGCGGCCTCGACGGCGGATTCGCCAGGTTCATGATTCGTCCCCGCCGATCCATGAAGACGCCGACTCGCCGCCTCCGTGGATTCGCGGTATGGACAATCATCTCGAGATTCGAGCCTGCGACGATTCACCGGCTCGGCGATCGATCCCTGCCTGTGCCGATTCGCCGCGCCCGCGGACAGCGCCGCGATGGTCACGCTCGGTGCCTCGCCCGGCACCGCCCGCGTCTCGACATCGCGAATCACCAGAGTCGCCCTGCTGTCCTCGATCATGAAGCGCAGCCGGTCCTCGGGGAACGCGGGGTCGAGCGGCAGGTAGGCCGCCCCGGCCGCCAGCACCCCGAGCAGGGCACCCAGCAGCTCCGCCGAGCGCTCGCCGAGGACCGCCACGATCTGCCCCGGGCCGACCCCGCGCGCGCGCAGCCCCGCCGCGATCGCCTCCACTTCGGCCGCGAGCTCGCCGTAGCGCCACGTCCGACCCGCGTGCGTCACGGCCGGCGCCTCCGGCGTGCGCATGGCCTGCTCGCGGATCAGCGCCGGCAGCGTCGATTCGCGGGGGAACGGCGCCGCGGTCCGGTTGTAGGCCAGCACCACCTCGCGGGCGCGCAGCTCGTCGAGCATCGGCGCCGCCTCGATCGCCGCCGCCGGCGCAGCAGCCAGGCCTGCGGCCAGCTGCACGAACGCCTCGACGAAGCGGCTCGCGAACGCCGCCTCGAACAGGTCCGTCGTGTACGTCAGCGTCCCGCGCGTGCCGCCCGGGCCGGTGACGGACTGGCACTCGAGGTCGAAGGTCGCGACCTCCGGGTCGAACGGCCACGCCTCCGCGACCACGCCCGGCAGCGCCGGCGGCTCGGCGGGCCCTTGCGCCCCGAAGAACACCGAGAACAGCGGCGTGCGGGCCGGGTCGCGCGGCTGGCCCGACAGCTCGACCAGCCGCTCGAACCCCACGTCCTTGTGGGCGAACGCCTCGCGGCAGCCCGCGTCGACCCGGCGCAGCAGCTCGCGGAACGACAGCCCGCGCGCCACCTCCACCCGCAGCACCACGGTGCTGACCAGGCAGCCGATCAGCCCCTCGATCCCCCGGTCGTCGCGGTTCGCGTGCGGCGTGCCGACCACCAGGTCACGCGCCCGGCACAGCCGCTGCAGCGTCACCAGGAACACCGCCAGCAGCGCCGCGAAGCGGTCACCCCCCGCGTCCGCGGCCGCCCGCTGCAGCGCGTGCTCGACCTCGCCGGGCAGGCCGAACCCGAGCTGACGCCCGCGGTAGCTCTGCAGCGGCGGCCGCGGCCGGTCTTGCGGCAGCTCGACCACCGGCAGCTCGGCCAGCCGCGCGCGCCAGAACTCGAGCGAATCCGCGGCCGCGTGCACCCGCCGCTCCCACGCCACGAAGTCCGCGTGGCCGAGCGCCGGCGCCGGCACCCTCGCCTCCGCGCCCGCGAGCTCGGCGGTGTACAGCGGCCCGAGCTCGCCGGCCAGCAGCGCCAGCGAGGCCCCGTCGATCACCAGGTGGTGGAACGCCAGCGCGAGGATCGATCTCCCCGCCCCGCAGGCGATCAGGCACGCGCGCACCGGCGGCTCTCGATCGAGCGCGAACGGCCGGCACAGCGCGTCCTGGCCGCCGCGGCGATCGCCGCGTCGTCCGCCGACGCATCCATCTCCAGCCGCATCAACGCCGGCGCCCACGCGGGCAGCACGAGCTGCACCGGATAGCCGTCGAGCTCGGCGAAGGTCGCCCGCAGCGCCTCGTGCCGGCCCACCACCCGCGCCAGCGCCCGCGCCAGCGCGTCGGCCTCGACCGGCCCGCGCAGCGTACGCCTGCGTCACCAAGTAAGCCGGCCGCGTGCCGTCGAAGCGCGTCAGGAACCACAGCCGGCGCTGCACGCTCGACATCGGCGTCGCAGCGCGTCCGGCCAGCAGCGCCAGCACCTCGGCCTTGGCAGCGCGCAGCGCCTCGCGGTCCGCCGGCGTCACCACCCCCGGCTCCGCGCGCAGCCGCAGCTGCTCGCCCTCGGCCCACAACCGGACCCCGCGCTCCACCAATCCACCGACCAGCGTCGCCGCGCTCGCCCCGGACCCCTCGCTCCGAATCGCCGCACTCACGGACAACTCTCCGTCTCCGCGCTCCGACGATTCGTCACTCCGCATCCCCGCGCTCGCAGCCCCCTGCACCACGGATTCACCGGTCCGAATCGCCGCACTCACGGACAACTCTCCATCTCCGCGCTCCGACGATTCGTCACTCCGCGTCCCCGCGCTCGCAGCCTCCCGCACCACGGATTCACCGGTCCGAATCGCCGCACTCACGGACAACTCTCCGTCTCCGCGCTCCGACGATTCGTCACTCCGCGTCCCCGCGCTCACAGGCACCGCCACCCCATCACCGCTCCGAATCGTCGCGCTCACAGCCCTTCCTCCTCCATCGCCGCCGCCAGCTCGCCCGCCGACGCCACGCGCCCGCGGCCCTGCGCTGCCGACTCCGCCAGCGCCAGCGCCAGCGCGGCCACGCTGCGGTCCTCGAGGAACAACGGCGCCGGCGCCTCCACCCGCAGCGCCTCGCGCACCCGGTTGCCCAGCCGCATCGCCCCCAGCGAGTCGAGCCCCAGCCGCCGCAGCGACAGCGTCGGCGACAGCGCCCCCGGGGCCAGCGCCAGCAGCTCGCCTGCCACCAGCTGCACGAACCGCTCGATCTGCCGCGTCGACGGCTCTCTCGCCAGCGCCTCCGCCAGCGCCGCCAATTCGGGCTGCGCCGGCGCCTCCGCGCGCCCCGGCCCGACCTCGGTCTCCCCGCCCGAGAGCGCCGCGGGCCACAGCCGCCGGCGCTGGAACGGGTAGGTCGGCAGCGACACGATCGAGCCCGCGCCCCGCAGCACCGCCGGCCACGCGACCGCCAGCCCCCGCTGGTACAGCCGCGCCAGCACCTCGAGCAGGTGCGCCCGGCCGCCGCCGCGGCGCAGCGACGACAGCACCCGCGCCGGCGCCCCGTGCTCGGCGATCGTCTGCTCGCACGCGTGCGCCAGCACCGGGTGCGGTCCGACCTCGAGCAGCACGTCGATCCCGTCGTCGAGCAGCGCGCGCGTCTGCTCGTGGAAGCGCACCGGCTCCAGCGCGTGGCGCAGCCAGTAGTCGGCGTCCATCTCGGCGCCGTCGATCCGGCGCCCGAGCAGGGTCGAGTAGATCGGGACGCGCCCGCGCTGCGGCGCCACGCCGGCGAGGTCGTGGGCGAGCGCGCCCGCGATCGGGCGCGACAGCGCGCAGTGGATCGGGAACGGCAGGCCCGTGAGGCGCGCGAACGCCCCGCTCGCCTGGAATTCGCCCACGATCGCCGCCAGCGCCGCGGCCTCGCCGGCCAGCAGGAAGCTGCGCGGGCCGTTGCGGGCCGCCACGCTGACGGCCCCGGCGTGGCCGGCCAGCGCGAGCTCCAGCGCCGCCGGCGTCGCCTCGACCAGCGCCATCGTCCCGCGCCCGGCGAGCGAGCCGATGAGGCGGCTGCGGCGGGCGATCAGGCGCGCCGCGTCGTCGAGGCTCAGCGCCCCGGCCACGTGCGCCGCCGCGACCTCGCCCATGCTGTGACCGACGACCGCCGCCGGCTCGACCCCGTAGGCCGCCCACGTGCGCGCCAGCGCCACCTGCACCGCGAACAGCAGCGGCTGGACCCGCGCCGCGTCCTCCGGCGCCTCGCCGCGGGCCAGCGCCTCCGCCACCGAGAAGCCGGCGTGGCGCCCGAGCGCCGCGTCGCAGGCGTACAGCGCCCGGCGAAACGCCGGCTCGTCCGCCAGCAGCTCGCGGCCCATGCCTGCCCACGCCCCGCCCTGCCCGGGGAACACCAGGGCCACCCGCGGCGCGCGCAGGGCCGGCCCGCCCGCGTCGGCTCCGCTCGCCAGCGCGCCCGCCAGGCGCTCGCGCAGCCCTTCCCTCGTCTCGGCGACCACCGCGATCCGGTGCGCCAGGTGCTCGCGCCCGAGCGCCGCCGAGTGGCACAGGTCGCCCGGGCCCGGCCCCGCCGGCTCCGTCAGCGCCGCCACCAGCCCGGCCACCCGCTCGCGCAGCGCCTCGCGGGTGTGCGCCGAGACCGGCAACAGCCACGGCCCGGCCTCGCCGTCGCCCGGCTCCTCGAAGACCCGGACCGCGCACCGCCGCGACGCCCCCACGCCCTCCATCACCAGCCGCGTCCCCACGCCTGCCTCTCGCGCCTCCACCGTCAACTGCGTCCCCACGCCTGCCTCTCGCGCCCCCACCGTCAACTGCGTCCCCGCGCCTGCCTCTCGCGCCTCCACCGGCACCTGCCGCGTCCCAGCGCCTGCCTCCGCGCCCCCACGAACCGCCACCCTGCCTCCTCGCCCGGCCCATCGATCGCCGCCACCCGCACCCCGAGCGTCCACAACGCCGCCGCCGCCGTCCCCAGCTCGCCCGCCCCCGGCCCGTCGCGGCGCATCGACGCGATCGCCTGCCCCTCGCGCCCCGCGTGCGCCAGGCACTGCTGCAGCGCCGGCGCCAGCACCGGGTGCGGACCTGCCTCGAGGAACAGGTCGGCCCCCTCGCGCAAGAGCCCGTCGATCGCCGCCGCGAACGCCACCGGCGCCCGCAGGTTGCGGGCCCAGTAGCTCGCTCCGAGCGCGCGGCCGTCGATCGCCGCCCCGGTGACCGTCGACACCAGCGGCACCTGCGTCGGCATCGCCACGATGCCCTCGAGCCCCGCCACCAGCTCGTCGAGCAGCGGCTCCACCTGCGGCCCGTGGGCCGCGTAGGCCGCCTCGACCCGCGCGCACGGATCTCCGCCCGCCGGCACTGCTCCGCCAGCCGCTCGAGCCCCGCGCGATCGCCCGACACCACGGTCGCCTGCGGGCTGTTGTGGGCCGCGATCGTGACCCCCGCGAACTCGGCGACGAGCGCCGCCACCTCGGCCGCCGCCCGCTCGATCAACATCACCCCGCCGAGCCCGGCGATCCGCCGCGTCAGGCGCCCGCGCAGGCAGATCACGCGCACCGCGTCGGCGAGGTCGAGCGCGCCCGCCACGTGGGCCGCCGCCACCTCGCCCGCGCTGTGACCGACGATCGCCGCCGGCACCACGCCCTGCGCCCGCCAGGCCGCCGCGATCGCCACCTGCACCGCGAACAGCAGCGGCTGCACCGCGTCCGCCTCGCGCAGCCGCGACGCCTGCGGCGACGCCCCCAGCTCGTCCAGCAGCGACCACCCGACCTGCCCCGCGACCTCGCGCTCGCACGCCCGCAGCACCGCCCGCGCCGCCGGCGAGTGTGCCAGCAGCGCGCGACCCATCCCGAGCCACTGCCCGCCCTGCCCCGAGACACCAGCACCGGCCGCCGCGACCCGGCCACTCCGGTCACCAGCCCCGGCGCCGCCTCGCCGCGCCCGAACGCCGCCAGGCCCTCGCGCAGCGCCCCGCCCCGCCCCGCGATCGCCAGCCGAAACGCCCCGTCGCTCGGCCCCGCAGCCACCTCACTCAGGCCCGCGACCGCCTGCTGCGACGCCTCGCTCGCGCCCGCAGGCCCATCACTCGACTCCGCGACCGCCTGCTGCGACGCCTCGCTCGCGCCCGCAGGCCCATCACTCGACTCCGCGACCGCCCGCTGCGACGCCTCGCTCGCGCCCGCAGACCCATCACTCGACTCCGCGACCGCCCGCTGCGACGCCTCGCTCGCGCCCGCAGACCCATCACTCGACTCCGCGACCGCTCGCTGCGACGCCTCGCTCACGCCCACGGACCCATCGCTCGACTCCGCGACCGCCCGCTGCGACGCCTCGCTCACGCCCGCGGACCCATCGCTCGACTCCGCGACCGTCCGCTGCGACGCCTCACTCACGTTCACGGACCCATCGCTCGACGCTGCCAGCCGCGCCGCCGCTGCGGCCGCCCGCGCTTGCAGCTCCGCCGCACTGCCGGCGGCCAGCGCCACGATCGACTCCGGCCGCGGCGCCGCCTCGAGCACCGCGTGTGCATTCGTCCCGCCGAACCCGAACGAGCTCACCCCGGCGCGCGCCGGCCCCTCGCGCGCCGGCCACGGCTCGCCGCGGTCCTGCACCGCCAGCTTCAGCGCCGCGAAGTCGATGTCCGGATTGCCTGTCCGAAAGTGCAGGTTCGCCGGCAGCGCCGCGTGGTGCAGCGCCAGCGCCGTCTTCATCAGCCCGGCGATCCCCGCGGCCGCCTCCGTGTGGCCGATGTTCGTCTTGATCGAGCCGATCCGCAACGCCTGCGCGCGTCCGGGCCCGTACACCGCTGCCAGCGCCGACGCCTCGATCGGGTCGCCGAGCCGCGTCCCGGTCCCGTGGGCCTCCACGTAATCGATCGACGCCGGCTCCACCCCGGCGCGCGCACGCGGCCGCCAGCACCGCCCGCTGCGCCCGCGGGCTCGGGGCGGTCAGCCCGTTGCTGCGCCCGTCGTTGTTGACCGCGCTGCCGCGCACGAGCCCGTAGATCCGCCGCCCCGCCGCCAGCGCCCGCGCGAGCGGCTCCAGCACCACCAGCCCCGCCCCTCGGCGCGCACGTAGCCGTCGCCGGCCGCGTCGAAGCTGCGGCAGCGCCCCGTCGGGCTGCGCGCCCCGAACCTCGCCATCTGCACCATGCTGTCGGGCGCCAGGATCAGGTTGACCCCGCCCGCCAGCGCCAGAGTCGACTCGCCGCGGCGCAGGCTCTCGCACGCCAGATGCACCGCCACCAGCGACGCCGAGCACGCGGTGTCGACCGCCATGCTCGGCCCTCGAGCCCCAGCGCGTACGACACCCGGTTGGCGATCACCGCGTGACTCAGCCCCGTCGCCGTGTGCTGCTCGATCGCCGTCAGCCCCGCGCGCGCCAGCAGCAGCGCGAAGTCATGCCACAGCGCCCCGACGAACACCCCGTCGGCGACCCGACCCGCGAGCTCGGGACCACCCCCGCGTCCTCGAGCGCCTCCCAGGCCAGCTCGAGCACCACCCGCTGCTGCGGATCGCAGACGGCAGCCTCGCGCGGCGACATCCCGAAGAACAGCGGGTCGAACCCATCCACCTCGGCGAAAAAGCCGCCCTCGCGGGCCGTGCTCTCGCCGGTCGCCGCCTCGAGCCGCGCCAGCGCCTCGAGGTCGAGGCGGTGCGGCGGGATCGGTGCGATCGCGTCGACTTCTTCCGTCAACAATCGCCACAGCGCCGCCGGCGAGCTCGCCCCGCCGGGGAAGCGGCACGCCAGGCCGACGATCGCCACCGGCTCGTCGCTCGCCGCCACGCGCGTCGCCTGGGCCTCCGGCCGCGCCTCGCCGGCCAGGTGCGCCGCCAGCTCGACGACGCTCGGGTGCTCCCACAGCGCAGTCAACGGCACCGACGAGCCGAGCCACGCCGACAGCCGCGCCACCAGGACCGCCGCCGCCGCCGAATCGAGCCCGTGGCTGCGAAAGCTCGCCCGCGCGTCGATCCGCCGCGACGGCGCGCCGAGGAGCTCCGCGATCGCGCCCGTCAACCACCGCCGCACCTCGTCAGCCGATCGCACCGACCACCTCCCGAACAATCACAGCAGCGCCGTCCATCCCGGAGGCGCCGGCCCCATCCACGCAGGAGCTCACGCAGGAGATTTCCGCCCTGCTCACCCGGGCCCGCTCGCCCCGGCTCTGCGGCACGCCCCACATTCGGTCTACGCCGCCGCGCCTGCGCCACCATCGGACGTCGATCGGTCCTGCCTCGACCACGCCCGCGATCGATCGAAGAAATTCTCCGGCTCCTCGCTGCCAGCGCGTCGACGCCGTCCCCGCATTGCCCACAGCGAGACTTCGCCCGCGCGGGCGCCTTACGAAGTCGTCCGCGGCAGACGAGGCCCGCGGGGTCCCGAGGGCCGCGCGGCCGCGAGGAGCGCCGCTGACCGGCATGTCGTAGGTTTCGCATGACTTCATGCACGAGCGCGGTGAGGCACGGCGCCGCGCGGCGGCATCGCTACCAGTGCCCGCCGATCCGCGATCAATTGCCCCGGACGACAACATGCACCCACGCAGGCTCGTCGAGCCCCTGAACCCGCCCCGGCCCGCGGACGGCGCGTCCCCGGTCCGCAACGGCGCGCCCGAAACTCCCTCGCCCGGCCGAGGAAATTCGACCCGCACTCACAGCAATGCCCGGCGTCGCGCAAGAGCCCCGCCGCGCGGCCCCCCGCAAGAGAGCACGCCGAGCGCCGATTCGCGGCTCGCTCGACTGTGATGATTCGCCTCGTCGATCCTCGAGCGCTGCACAGGCTCGAGCGCCGCTCATTCACCAGCGAACGACTTCATCGCGTGTCTCCACCGGGGCGACGCGCCGGCGCGCGCGGAGGCGATCCCGACCCACCGAGCCGAACGATGCACGAGCTCGCCCGCGCCCGCGGCGATGTCTCCTCGACCGCGCCTCCGCGGCGAAGACCGTTCGCTGCGACCGACTCACGCGCGCCCCGTGGCTTGCCCCCGCGCGATGTCCCCTTCATCATGGCCCGGGCTCGACGATGACCACCGACAAGAGCATCTTCGACTGCGTCGAGGGCGACGAGACCGCCGACCCGGACGAGTACCCGCTGGGGCTGCCGACGAAGGTCCGCCCGCCGCGGCTGTTCCGCGACGGCGGCTTCGACCCCGTGGGCGCCGAGGTCGTCGCAGTCGAGACGCACCTCGGCACCTACGGCATGGGCGGCCCGGGCTTCTTCGGTCTCCGGCTCGCGGGTGGTCAGCCGCCCGAGCCCCGCTGGCTCGTGGTCACTCTGTGGGCCGCAGCGAGCTGGGCCACCCTCGACGGCGACCTCGTCCGCGAGGAGTTCTTCGAGCCCGAGCGCGCCGAGCTCGAGGCGGCCGGCCGGCGGTTCCGCAGCGTCCAGGCGAGCCTGCTCGGCACGAGGTTGATGGCGGCCGAATGCACCGACGATCTGCTCGCGCTGGAGTTCGAGCGCGACGGCGCGCGACAGCGCCTGCAGATCCGGCGCGACGGCCTCGACGTGCCGCCGTGGCGCGGCAGCGGCCAGCCCCGCATGCTCGGGCCGGGCGAGTCCATGCGCGACGCCGTGGTCGTCAGCGAGTCCGGCTATTTGTGGACGGCCGACGACGAGGACGAGGACGAGGACGAATAACCTCGCGCGCTGGTCAGCGCGTCCGAACGCGACTCGAGCAGCCGACTCCGACGACAGCGCACGCAGCGTGCGACCCGAGGTGGTGCGTCGATGACTCGAGCAGCGACGTGCACGGTGAGCGTCGCCATGAAGCCGGCCTCGACGCTGCCGATGACCTCCGCGCGCGGGAGCGCGACCCTCGTCGCAGAACACATGACCGGTGTCGAGGTCGGGTCTGCGCGAAGTCCGTCACGACGCGACGCTCGACCGCCCGGACGCCCTCCTGCGCCGCCGTCACGGCGCAAGCGACTCGCGACGGCGCGGGCGCTCGCTTGTCGCGGCCGGTGCCGTCGTGGCACCGTGGCGCATGGGCATCGCCCACGAACGCTTCTATTTCTTCCCCGCCGCGGCCCCGACGCTCACACCGTTGCTCGTGCGCGTCGTCCGGCCGACCGCGCCGAACGCCGCCGAGCCGGCCGTCGAGTTCGCGGAGGCGCTCGCCGACGCCAAGGCCGGGGCGCTCGCGTGGGCGTGGTCGGGCGCGGGCGAGGCCGGGCCTCCGGCGCCGCTCGGCGACTTCGCCCCGTACCTCGACGAGCAGGACCCGAATGACGCCGAGCTGCTCGCCTTTCACGGGCGCGCCCTCGAGCTGTGGTGGACCGCCGAGGAGCTCCTGCCTGCCTCGTTCGCCATCGGCCCGGGCGCCGACGAGGCGGCGTTCTGGGACTGGCTCGCGGCCTCGCGCGACGACGACGCCTACGTCGCCCGCCTGCGCCGCCCGGCCACGCGGATCCACGTCCGGCTCGTCACCGAGGCCGACGCTCGCCTGGTCGACACCCCGCTGCTGCTCGTCGACGACGTCGACTGGCTGACCGCCGACGAGTTCGCTCACCTCTCCCGCGGAGGCCTCGCGGCCCTCACCGCCCAACCCCCGGCGACCAGCCCCGCGGTGACGCAGGCCGAGTTTCGCGCCGCCAAGCTCCGCCTGGTCGAACGCGCCCTCGCCCACGACCTCGCGCACGGCGATCGCCGGTCCGCCGCCTTCCGCGCGAGCGAGCTGGCGCGCTTCGATCCGCCGGCCGCGCTGGCGCTGATCGAGCGCCTCCCGGGCTCGCTGAAGCGCAACGACGATCGCAAGGGCATCACCTGGGCCCTGGCGTACGCCCTGCACCGCCTCCGCCGCGAGCCGGCCCGCGCCGAGCTGCTCGAGCGCTGGCGAGCCGCCTGCGACGGCCTGCGGGGCGACGTCCTCGCGGAGCTCGATCGGCTCGATCGCTACCCGTAGTCACGAGCTGTCCTTTCAGACACATCGATCGCCGCGGCCCGGCGCTCCCCGGCCGCCGCGAGCCCTCGTGCACCGACCCCGGACCGCCCGGCGGCGTCCGTCGCAACCTCGCTCGTCGATGGCAGAGTGCTCGCTCACGAGGGAGGCATTGGATGGGGTCGGCACCGCCGACAGGCGAGCCAGGCCGCGCAGATCGCGAGCACCGAGGACTTGCGTGTCTCGTGAGAGGCATCGCCTGCGGCGCCGTTCACGGGAGCGGGAGGATCACGCTCCAGCTCTTGCGCCACCCCTATTGGTCGTGTCGAGATTGACCTTGCCGTCGGCGCCGAAGCCGACGACGTCGCCTTCACCGGTCGCGCGATCGTAGAGCAGGATCTCCTGCTTGCCGCCGCCGACGAAGTCGCCCGCGATGATGATCTCCCACGACTTGCGCCAGCCCCTGTTGGTCGTATCGAGGGTGACGGCGCCGTTCGGACCGAAGGCGACCACGTCCGCCTCACCGGTCTGGCTGTCGTAGAACAGGACCTCCGACTTCGCGTTGCCGAGGAAGTCGCCCGGGACCAGCAGATCCCAGGACCTTCGCCATCCGGTGTTGGTAAAATCGAGGTTGACCTTGCCGTTCGCGTCGAAGCCGACGATGTCGCCCTCGCCCGCGTTGCGATCGTAGAGCAGGATCTGGCTCCGGCCGTTGCCGACGAAGTCGCCGACCACGATGAGATCCCAGGTCTTGCGCCAGCCGCGGTTGGTCGTGTCGAGGTTGACCCGGCCGTCGGCGCCGAAGCCGACGACGTCCGCCTCCCCCGCGGCGCGGTCGTAGAGCAGCACCTGGTCCTTGCCGTTCCCCAGGATTTGCCGGTGACCAGCACGTCCCAGCTCGTGCGCCAGCCCGTGTTGGTGGTGTCGAGGTCGACGCGTCCGTCCGCGGCGAAGCCGACGACATCCGCCTCGCCCCCGTCGCGGTCGTAGAACAGGGCCTCCGACCTGGCGTTGCCCAGGAAGTCGCCCGCGATGATGGCGTCCCAGGTCTTTCGCCAGCCCCGATTGGTGAAGTCGAGATTGACCGCACCGTTGGCGTCGAAGCCGACGACGTCGCCCTCGCCCGCCCCCCGATCGTAGAGCAGCACGGAGCTCCGTCCGATGAAGTTGCCGGTCAGGAGGATGTCCCAGGATTTACGCCAGCCCCGATTGGTCTTATCGAGGTTGACCCGCCCATTTGCGTCGAAGCCGACGACATCCGCCTCGCCGGCGCCACGATCGTAAAACAGCACTCGATTCGCCATGATGTTTCACTCCCCGTCCCACAGAGCGCCGCGATGCTCGCAGCCGTCCTGGACGTGAGAGGAGCACGCGCCCATATCCGTGTCAACGCGCAGTTCGTGCGGGCAATCCGCCATGGAAGATAGCAGCGCCGATCGATCACAACATTGTTCAATTCACCACCCGCCCTTCGACCCCATCCGGCACCCCGCACGCACGGCGCTGTCATCCCGCTTTGTTCATTGTTCCCCGACATGCGAGCGAGATTCGCCGAGTTCGCGCCGCGGCGCCGCGCGGTGAACATCGTCAGCAGAACGGAGGCGCCATATCGCACGCCCTGAATCTATCGGGACCGCGATCATTCGCGAACTCCGACCGCCTCACTTCACCGCGTCGGCCACCACCTCGAGCGTCGCCCCGCGCCCGAGCCCCAGCTTCACCGTCGTCCCCGCCGGCACTGCCGACAATTCATGGAACAGGTACCCATTTGGCCCCGTCACGTCCTGCCCGTCGACGCTCACGATCTCGTCGCCGATCTGCAGCCCTGCGCGCATCGCCGGGCCCCGGGGCGGATCGACCCCACGATCAGCTTCCCCTCGCCCGGCTCCGTCTCGGGGCCGGCGGGCGCACGCGCAGTCCCAGGTCGCCCGGCGCCTCGCCCTCCTTGACGCGCTGCTTGGCGATCCGCAGCGGCGGCAATTCCACCGACGTCGCCCCCGTGCTCGGCACTTGCAGCGCGATCGACGTCCAGCCGTAGCCGTTGTCCACCCAATCTTTCGGCAGCACGATCGCCTCGGCCGCGCCCGCCGCCACCTTCTCGACCTCGAAGCGGCCCTGCTCGTCGGACGTCTGGCCTTTCGGCGTATTGTCGGACATCGTGAAGAACTGCACCAGCCCGCGCGCCCGGATCCGTACCTCCATCCCCGGCACCGGCTCGCCCGAGCGCGCGTCGAGCACTCGCCCGCGCACCGTCAGCAGCGGCAGCAGCTCCACCTGCACCTCCGCGCGACCGCCCTCGCGCACGCTCGCCTTCGTCGAGCTCGAGCCCTCCGCCGCCTCGACGATCACCCTGTAGCTGCCTTGCGGTACCTCGGGGAAGCGGAATACGCCACCTGTCCGAAAGAACTTGTCACCGGTGCGCCAGCCCGTGCTCGGCTCGTGCAGCGTCACCTCGAACTCTTGCGGCGACCCGCCGCCTGGATCCGCACCGTCCCGGTCACCGAGCCCGCGTCGGCGATCTTGATCTCCACCTCGCTGCCCGTCTTCACGTGCTCGACCGATCCCTCGCCCCCGCCGCGGCGCTGGGCCACCAGCGTGTAATTGCCGTCGCCCAGCCGCGACAGTTCGAACCGGCCGTCCTGGTCGGTCAGCTTGCGCGTCTCGCCGCCCCACATCGACCAGCGCGAGTCCCGGAGCGCGTCTCCGGCCCCGGCCGCCGCGCTGTCGCTCTCGCGCGTCGCCTCGACGAACGCGTCCGACAGCGGTCCGCCGGCGGAGTCGACCACGCGCCCGACGATCCGCCCGTGCTGTGATTCCACCACCAATTGCACCTCGCGCACCTCGCCGGTGGCGACCGTCACCGCCGTCCCCTGCACGTCGTCGTCGGTGGTCCCCGGCGCCTGCAGCGGCACCGACGAGCTCACCGCCTGCACCCGGTATTCGCCCGCCGGCACGTGCGCCAGGCGGAAGCTGCCGTCGTCGAGCGTGCGCGTCGTCGGCAGCTCTGTTTGCCCGCCGCGCAGCATCACCTCGACCCCCTTCACCGCCAGGCCCTCGCTGTCCTTGACCGTCCCGCGCAGCTCGCCGGTCGCCGGCACCGTCACCAGGATGTCCTCGAGGTCCTGTCCTTCGAACAGTCGACCTCCAGCGGCGGCTCCAGCCGCGGGTGGTCGCCCGACGACGCGCTCACGCCATAGCGCCCCGGCAGCAGCCCGAGCAATTCGAATCGGCCGTCCTCCGCCGTCGGCTCCGACCACGCCCGGGTCGTGCGGGCCCGCGCCGCCGCCGCGTCGGTCTGCGGCTCCGCGCCGACGTGGAACCCGCGCGAACCTGTCCCTCCGGACAGCACCACCCGGCCGCGGATCGCCTGGCCCCGCTGGACCTGCCAGCGCAGCCCGCGGATCGCCGCGTCGACCACCGCCACCGGCTCGTACGACGGCTCGGCGACGTACGTGTCGCACTCCACCTGCGCCTCGTACGTCCCCGGCAGGACCCCGCGGATCCGCACCAGCCCGTCGGCCTCGACCTGGCCCGCGCGAGCCCCGACCGCCTTGTCGACCAGGCGCACCCAGCCGCGCTCGCACGATTCGCCGCCCGCGATCACGACTGTCCCTTCGACCAGGAACGCCGGGTGCGCCTTGATCACGATCGGCTCCGACGTCTCGCCGAGCCCGAGCACCGCGCTCTCGGGCCCCGTCCCGTAGGCCTCGTCGTGGAACGCCTCGAGCCCGTAGGCCCCCGGCTTCAGGCCGACGATGCGGAAATTCCCGTCGGCGTCGGTGACCGCCTGCGCGGACGTGTCGAGGTGCTTCTCCGCGTACACGCTCGCGCCCGCCAGCGGCGCCCCGTCCTCGACGCGCACCACGCGACCGACCAGCACCGACTCCGGCGTCAACGCGATCTCGAACGTCATCCCCGGCGCCAGACCCATCATCCAGCCCTTCACGTAGCCGTCGTGGTGCGCCTCGATGTACGCCTCGCCCGGCGCCACCCACAGCGTGAACGTCCCGTCGGCGCCCGAGCGCGCGTACGCGAAGCCGGACGACACCAGCGCCCCCTCGAGCTCGCCGCCGCTGAGGTCGCGCACCACCCCCTTGAGCTCGACCCCGCCGGCCGCCAGCAGCACGTCGATCCCCGCCGTCTCCTGGCCCGCGCGCAGCGTCGCCAGGGTGCTCGCCCGCCGGCCCGGGCCCGCACGATACTGCCCCGGCACGTGCCCCGGCGCGCTCGCGTGGACGAATTGCCGCACCGGCAACAGCCCCTCGATGCGATAACTGCCGTCCACCGCGCTGGTCGTGCAGGCGCGGGCCGCCTGCTCCTCGCTGCCGAGCCCCGGCGCCAAGCTGCCGGCGCACACCGTCGCGCCGGCGATCCCGCGGCCATCGGCGGCGTGCACGCGCCCGGAGATCGTCGATCGGTCGGCGCGGCGCGGGTCGAGCGCGCCAGCCTCGCCTCGTCGCCGAGCGGGCCGATCGCTATCGCCGGCCCGCCGCTCGCCCCTGCGGCGTCCTCGGGCCCCGCCGTCGACTCGCCTCGCCGCCCCGCCGACCACCACCACAAGAGCAGCGCAATCACCCCGATCGCCGCCGCGATCACGAACTTCCGTGTCGTTTGGGTCATCCTGAAGATCCTCGGAGCGCCGGGCTTGCACGTTTGTCCAGCCCCGGCCTGCCGCGCAAAGCGTCATCGTAACACGATCGCGCGCCGCGACGCCCCGCCCGACGTGCGCCCGAGCAGCCTGCGCGCCCCCTCCGCCGCCTCGGGCGGCTCCTGGCCCGCCTCTGGCGGCTTTCATCGGTCGCGCGGAGACGCGCAGGCCGGCCATGATAGGATTCACACATGTCGGAAACGCCGTGCCGACCGCCGTGATTGCGGGGTCGCCCGGCGCCGACACCGATGATTGGCGAGTCTCGCCGTACACCCTGCACATTCCCAGTCGACAATGCGCAGCCGACGCCGGTGAAGCGCGGACCCCGGGCACCCGGACGCCGTGCGCGACCGTCGGGGTTCGCCGCGCCGGGCCGGCGATCGCCCGCGCCGGCGCCTCGATGCAGACCGCGGCGCCGACTCGGCGAATGCACTCATGGATCCCCGTACACCCGCGCGCGAAACTTCGGAGCCACACCCGACAGTCCAATCGACACAGCGCGCGGTTCGACGAGCACGACCTCGAGTGCGTGATCCGAGGTGAGCAGACAGCGACATTCACGCCTGTTCAGCCGCGCGCTGGGGTCCCAAGACCTCAAGCTATCTCGCATGCCCGGGGGCAAATGTATCCTCCCTGGATCGGCGGCGTGTGTTCAAGTCGGGTGAAGCCGATGCCTGAGAACGCCGAGATCGCCCGCCTACAGGCGGAGAACGCTGCTCTTCGCCGCCGGATCGCCGAGCAGGACGAAGACCTCGACCGCCTGGAGCGCCTGCTCCAGACCACGATCGATCACGTCGACTCGGTGATCTACCTACGGGACGAGACCGGCATCTTCACCCATATCAACAACACGTACGAGCAGTTGACGCATCTGTCGCGCGAGGCCGTGCTCGGCCGCCGCGATTCGGACGTGTTCCCGAGGTCTACGAGGCCTTTCGGGTCGCCGATCGGGAGGTCGTCGAGAACCTCACGACCTTCACGCAGGACAAGCTCCTGCCGCAGGAGGACGGGCTGCACTTCTTTCGCTCGTACAAGTTCCCGGTGCTCGACGCCGCCGGCCGGCTGATCGCGCAGGGCGGGATCTCGACCGACCTGACGCAGCAGCGGCGCGCCGAGGAGCGGCTGCGGGCGACCGATCGATCCTGCAGGCGATCGTCGAGAACGCGCCGCTGGCGATCCTCGCCACCGACGCCAGCAACAAGTACGTCCTGGTCAGCCACGAGGCCGCGCGCCAGGTCGGGCGCACGCCGACCGACGTGCTCGGCAAGCGGGTCCCGGAGGTCCTGCCGCCGGGCGCGGCCGAGGCGATGCAGGACACCACGGCGCAGGTGTTCCGCAGCGGCAAGACGCTGGTGCTCGAGCAGACCGTGCCGTGGGAGGGCAGCACCAAGATGTTCCTCACCCACATGTTCCCGATCCGCAACGACGCCGGCGAGATCGAGGCGGTGGGCACGGTCGCCACCGACGTCACCGACATGCGCCGGGCCGAGAGCGAGCACCTCCGCCTGCAGGAGGAGGTCATCCGGGCCCAGCGTTCGGCGCTGCTCGAGCTGTCGACCCCGATCATTCCGATCGCCGACGGCGTGCTCGCCGTGCCGCTGATCGGCGCCATCGACCACGAGCGCAATCAGCAGATCGCCGGCGCGGTGCTCGAGCGGATCACCGCGACCCGGGCGGCGGCGGTCATCCTCGACCTCACCGGCGTGCGGGAGATCGAGCCCGAGATCGTCGACGCGTTGATGCAGACGGTCCGGGCCATGCGCATGCTCGGCGCCGAGGCGGTGCTGACCGGCATCTCGCCCGAGGTCGCCAAGACGCTGGCCGACCTCGACGCGCCGCTGCGCCAGCTCACCGTCCGTCAGACCTTACAGCACGGGATCGGCCACGCGCTCACGCGGATCCGCGAGCGCAAGACAGGCAACCGCCGCGCGGCGGCAGGGGGTATGGACAATGAGCAGCGTCATTCCTGCGGAGATTCCCGTCATCGACATCGGCCCCTTCGGCGACGGCGACGCCGCCGGCGCGGCCGAGGTCGCCGCGGCGTTCGACCGCGCCTGTCGTGACCTCGGGTTCGTGGTGGTCGTCGGCCACGGCGTCCCGCAGGACGTGATCGACGCGGCGCACCGCAGCTCGCGCGCCTTCTTCGACCTCGACCTGGCCGCGCGCGAGCGCTACGCCGCCCGCCCGGCGGCTTCGTCGGCTACCGCGGCCTGGGCGCGGAGGGCCTGTCCTATTCGCTCGACCAGGAGACGGTGCCCGACTTCAAGAGACGTACACCGTCGGCCGCATCGACCGCGGCGACGAGCCCTACTTCACCTCGCAGCTCGGTCGCATGTACATGCCCGACCCGACCTGGCCGGCCGAGGTGCCCGAGTTCGCGGCCGCCTGGACCGAGTTCTACCGCCAACTGGACCGCGTCGCCTGGCGACTCATGCGCGTGTTCGCCACCGCGCTGGCGCTCCCGCGCGAGTTCTTCGACGACAAGGTCGACCGCAACATCAGCTGCCTGCGCGCCCTCGATACCCGCACCAGTCGACCCCGGCGCAGCCCGGCCAGCTCCGCGCCGGCGCCCACACCGACTACGGCAGCCTCACGCTGCTCAGCATGACGGACGCCCCCGGCGGCCTCGAGGTCCAGCGCCAGGACGGCACCTGGGCGGCCGTGCGCGTGCCCACCGACGCGTTCGTGATGAACGTCGGCGACCTCATGGCCCAGTGGACCAATGACCGCTGGCGCTCGACCATGCACCGCGTCACCAATCCGCCGCCCGACACCAATGGCGACACTCGCCGGCAATCGCTGGTGTTCTTTCATCAGCCCAATTACGACGCCGAGGTCATCCCCCTGGCGAGCTGCTGCGGCCCCGACAACCCGCCGAAGTACGCCCGCACCACCTCCGGCGAGCACCTGTTCATGAAGATGACCAAGGCCAAGAACCTCAACGTGTGACCCGCCGCGCCGCGGCGAGCTCCTCACCGGAACTCAGCGCGACCACCGACCCGTCGGCTCCGCGCACGCGCAGCGGTCGAGGCGGCCGAGGCGTGACGCCCGGTCATTTGCGCGGCGAACCTGCCGCGCGGCTCAGGGGCCGCCGTCTGGCGTGACCACGGGCTTCTTGCGATCTTCGCACGATGCGGCTTCGATTTCTCTTGGCTCTCTCCGGCATTGGTTTATGCGCCTGTTCGCCGGCGTCTCCGCAGACCAGCGAGACGCTCGGCAGCACCTCGAGCGCGCCCGGCACCGACGGCACCGGCGATTCGCCGGGCCAGACTTCGGTGGTCTCGTCCGCGGGTACCGACGCGCCGACCACCGGCCTCGACCCGACCGGGGCTCCCGGGACCTCGACGCAATCCGCCACGACCTCGGCCGCCACGAGCGACGGGACCACCGGCGAGACCGAGACGGGCGCGCCGGACACGACGACCACCGGCGAGACCACCGGCGAGACCACCGACCCCGGCGGCTCCACCACGAGCGAGACCACCGGCCCGGAGACGACCGGCGGCACGGGCGGCGGACCCTGCGAGGTCGACGCCGACTGCAAGCTGCACACCGACTGCTGCTCCTGCTACGCCATCCCCGTGAGCCAGGACGACCCGGACTGCGACGCGCGGTGCGGCAAGACCCAGTGCGAGAAGATCGGCATCGAGGAGGCGAGGTGCGTGTTCGGCCAGTGCGTGACCGAGAAGGTCTCCTGCGACGGCGTCGTCGCCTGCGACGTGCCCCCGCCGGAGTGCCCGCCCGGGGCCCTGCCGGGTCCGACTCCATCTCGTTGTGTTGGACCGGCGCCTGCGTGCCCCCGGCCTCGTGCTGGACGGTGCCCGCGTGCGACCTGTGCCCCGATTCGTTCATTTGCATCAATCGCCCCACCATCTTCGGCGACAGCTATCGTTGCGAGCCGCGGCCCGCGTCGTGCGGCGACGAGGTCGACTGCGAATGCGCCGGGGCGGCCTGTGATGACCGGAACGAGGTGTGCGCGGGCGGCGGAAACGGCGACGTCGACCTCGTCTGCGACTGCCCGAACTGCTGAGGCTGCGCGCTCGCGCCGGCCCGGCTGCGTTCGGCGTCATCCCGAACACGCCGAGGCCCAGCCGCGCCATCGTCCCGGCCAGCGCCTCCTCGCCGTCGACGCAGCGGGTACGCGAAAACCGGCCCAGCGCCTCGCGGCTCGGCGAACAGCGCTTGCTCGAGCAAGGGCGCCGCCGCGTCGACCAGCGCCGTCGTCGGTTGCTGTGGACATTCCCCTCGAAGACTCCCCATCGCTCCGTCACGGCGCCGCGCCGTGCCCCGCCAGCCACTCGGTCGCGCGGCGCAGCTCCGTCTCGCGCGCCTTGCCGCGCCAGCCGGCGAGCGCCGCGTCGACCAGCCGCCGTGCCTCCGCCGGCACCTCGGGCGCCGCGCCCGTGAGCGCCCGGGCGCGGGCGAAGCGGGCGCGCAAGGCCGGCAGGTGGTCGGGCTCGGCGACCGCCTCGTAGGCGGACAGCGCCGCCCCGGAGAACTCGGCCGCCTCCTCGAAGCGCCCGCGGGCCAGCGACAGCTCGGCGAGCACCACGTTCGCCCGGGCGAGGATCAGGTTGTTCGGCGGGGTGAGCCGCTCGGGATCGGCGCGCGCGCCTTGCAGGTCGCTCTCGGCCTCGTCGAGGCGCCCGAGCTTCAGCCGGATCTCGGCGAGGGTCACCGCGGTCGGGGCGGCCTCGATCGGGCGGTCCGCGGCCACCAGCGCCGCGCGCCGCTGCTCGAGCGGCCCCAGGGCCTCGGCCGACCGCCCGAGCGCGTCGAGGCCCCGGCCGTACGCAGACAGCAGCCACTGGTACTTGGAGTCGCTCGCCTGCGGCGGCGCGGGGAGCCGCGCCAGCGCGCGTTCGTACTCGCGCTGCATCGCCTCGGCGTCGCCCAGCAGCGCGAACAGGCGCACGCGCTCGCACAGCACCACGTCGACCTGCATCGACGTCTCGGGCGCCTCTGCCAGCGCGCGGTCGAGGTGCGCCTGCGCGGCCGGCAGCAGGCCCTCGTCGAGCTCCACCAGCGCCATCCCGTGGAGGATCATGCTGCGCACGTAGGCGTTGTCGAGGCCGTCGAAGCGCTGCTCGAGCGACCGCATCCCGGCCAGGGCCTGGCGCGGCCGGCCGAGGCGCCACTGGCTGTCGGCGAGCATCCACGCGTAGCGCAAGTGGGTGGCGTGGCGCGGCCCGAGCAGCCCCTCGAGACCGCGACCGCGCGGCCGTACAGCGCCGCCATGTCCTCGTCGCGGTTCTGCGCCCGCGCCAGCCAGCCGAGGTTGGCCAGCGTCTCCAGGCCCTTGAGGGACTCGCCGCGGCCGTGCTCCTCGCGCAGCGCGACCGCCCGCTCCCAGGAGTCGCGCGTCGCCTCGAGGTCGCCGCTGACCGCGGTCACGGTGCCCATGTTGTTGAGGAACTCGGCGTACAGGTCGACGTCGGCCTCGACGCGGTGGTTGAGCGCGGTCGCCAGCGGCATGTCGGCGCGCCCGTCCTGCGGGCGGTTCAGCGGGATGGCCCGCAGGTAGGCCAGCTTCGAGCTGGCCTGGGCCGCCACCGCCGCGTGCCCTGAGCCGAGCGCCGCCAGCAGCGCCTCGTCGAAGGCGGCCTCGGCCGGGACGTGACGGCCGGCCTCCATCGCCAGGCTGCCGCGGTGCAGCAGCGCCTCCGCGCGCAGCGGCGCGTAGGCCAACGCCGATCTGTCCTTCAGGACATCCTCGACCAGCGCCTCGCCGAGCGCGTACTGCCCGGCGTCCTCGCGGGCCTGGGCGCGCGCGAGGGTCTCGCGGTGGGCCTGCACCGCGAGGCGCAGGTGCGGGTCCTCGGGCGGCGGGATGTCGGCGACGAGCGCCTCCACCTCGGCGCAGCGGGACAGCGGCGGCAGCGCGGCGGCGGCCTGCACCGCCGCGCCGAGCCCGGCCGCCTCGACCTCCGTCAGCGCGACCACCAGCGCGTCGAGCCCGGCGCGGCGCCGATCGAGGCACGCGGTGCGCAGGTCGAACAGCTGCGACGACTGGCGCGCCTCGTCGTGGGCCACGCAGGCCTCGTTGCGCATCTCGACCCAGGACGCCGCGTAGCGGTCGATCCGCGGCAGCACCCCGGCCAGCGCGTCCTCGGCCGCCGGCGTGCCGATCGCTTTCAACGCGTCGTGGACCGCGGCCGCCCGCGTCGCGTCCCACACGCCCGCGAGCTCGGCCTGCGCGTCGGGGCAGCGCTGCACCGCGGGCTCGCGCGCCGCCGCGAAGAACGCCGCGGTCGCGGTCACCACCGCCGTCAGCCCGAGCGCCGCCACGCGGCGCCGGGTGGCTCCAGGGTCGTGCTCGAGCTCGGCGAGCAGCGCCGTCATCGACGGGAAGCGCTCCTCCGGCGCGCTCGCCAGGCCGCGGCGGAGCGCGCGGAACACCCGCGCCGGCACCGGCGTGCCCGCGGGCGGCGGCGCGACCTCGCCGCGCCGCAGATCGGCGAGCAGCGTCGCCAGCGACGTCGTGTCGAACGGCGGCTGCTTGTAGAGGCATTGATACAGCGACACGCAAGCTGAACTGGTCGCTGGCCGCGGTCGACGGCTCGCCGCGGTGGGCCTCGGGCGACATGTACGCGGGCGTCCCGAGCACCACCCCGGTGCGCGTCAGCGGGGTCAGGTGCGAGTCGGCCTGGTTCACGTGACGCGGCAGGTCGACGGCCGCTGGCGCGGCGTCGTCGGCCGCGCGCGCGAGGCCGAAGTCCAGCACCTTGACCGCGCCGTCGTCGCTCACCATCACGTTGGCCGGCTTGAAGTCGCGGTGCACGAGACCCGCGCGATGGGCCGCCTCGAGCCCGCGGCCGGCGCGGACGAACGTCGCCACGATCGCGCGCCACGGCCGGTCCTCCTGCGCCCACGCGTCGAGGGTCGTGCCGCGCACGAACTCCATGGCGACGAACACCTGGCCGTCGTCCTGGCCGACCTCGTGGACCGTGACGATGTGGGGGTGCTGCAGGCGGGCCATCGCCTGGGCCTCGCGCATCAATCGGCCGCGCGACAGCGCCAGGTCGCGCACCGCCTCGCCGAGCAGCACCTTGACCGCGACCTTGCGATCGAGGAGGTCGTCGTAGGCCGCGTAGACCACCCCCATCCCGCCGCGACCGACGAGGCTCAGGATCTGGAAGCGCCCGATCTGCACCGGCGTCGTCCGGCGCGGGAACAGGGCCCGCTTGACCAGCTGCTTGTCGATCGGGTCGTCGCTCGCCGGCGGCCCCGCCAGCGCCCGCGGGAGGGTGTCGCTCTCGCCGACGGCGGGCTCCGGCGTGGACTTACCCCCGGCCTCTTCCGTGTCCGCGTCTGTCTCGAGGGAGGCCATCGCAACGATCGACCGCGACAGTGTGGCTGATCTTGATGGCCACGTGGCGCCCGGCCCGTCGTCGCCGACGCTCGATCAGGTCACGCGCGACGGGGATGGCGGCCGCGCATCGGACCTCGCGCACGCCCGCGGTCCGCGCCGGACGACTGCCATGAGAAGCTCGCCGATGCGACGGCGAAGACGCGGCGCAGGGGCGGCTTGCCGCGGTTTTCGGCGAGGCGAGAAAACTTTCGCGCGGGGGCCAATTGAACGCCCGGCGGCGGTCACCTGCCGGGTGTAGTTCGGGCACTACCATGAACAAGCTGAAGAACTCCTGCTTCCTCCTGGCCTCCACCCTCACCCTCGCCGTCGGCTGCGACGAGCCGCGCGCGGGCGAGTTCGACGACTTCGACGACTTCGGCGTCGGCACCGCTTTCCGTTGTGAAGGCTCCGACTGCCCCCCGCCGGTGCTGGGCAACACCTCGTTGATCGGCGACCACCCGATGTCGAACCTCAAGGAGGCGCTCAACGTCGACGCCGCCAACTACTCCGCGGAGATCCGGATCACCGGCGGCACCGGGCTTCACGACGCAATCCCGCGGGCGATCACCGAGATCGACGTCAAGGAAGACGGCCAGCTCAAGCTCAAGCTCGGCACGTTCGGCTGGATCGACGGCGAATGGGTCGAGGGCGCGGTGTTCAACCTCCTCGTCACGCCGCACGACCCGAGCGAGCCGGCGTTCACCGGCCGATTGAAGATCCAGGACGCCGAGTGCGAGCCGGGCCAGTACCGGCCCGAGATGACCATGTGCCGCTACACGTTCGTCACCGACGTCGAGCCTTACGACGACGAGCTCTATCCGGAGACGACGAAGGGCTCCGGGTGGTACCACACGTGCCCCGACAACGACGAGGGCGGCACTCTCGGCGCGGCGTACCGCTTCAGCTCGGTCCTGAACCACGAGGTCTCGCTCGGCTACACCGCGGTCGGCGGCCCGACGATCGACCTCGCCCCGGGCACCTTCATCAACGGCTGCATCAACGGCGCGGTGTCGAAGGGCCAGTACCGGCTCAACGTCTTCTACGAGCCCGGCATGTACCGCGGCCTCCAGGCCAGCCAGCGCACGGCGATGTTGCGCATGTGGATGGCCTGGCACGACAACAAGCCGCAAACCGAGCCCGGCAACCTGATCTCCCCGCACGACCCGATCGGCGGCCTGTTCACCTGGACCGCCGATCCGGCCTGGCAGATCGAGGGCGCCTACACGGCGACCGGCGCCAGCTGCCGCGGCGGCGCGCTCGCCACCGGCGTCCACCGCGAGTACCTCAACCCGGTGACGAACCTGTCCGGCTGGTCCGCCCTGCCCCACTGCAACACCGCGACCAAGGTCGCCGAGTTCGGCGTGCTCGGGGTCAAGGTCCACAACTGATCCAGGTCGCCGCTCCTGCGAGCCGCCTGGGCCGACTCGATACGACGATGCGCGGCGAACCGGCCTTCCCGGCTCGCCGCGCATCCTCGCGATCGCGCGACGGCCCTCGCATCCATGTTGCGATGCGAGGGCGCATCCTCTCGACCGAGCGGTCCTCCTCGCCTCCTCGTTGCGATGCGGGCGCCCGGATCGCACGGCTCGTCGCCTCGGAGCGCTCCGCGAGCTCGCCGCGCGCCGGGCGACCCCGCGCTCCGCTCCGTGGTAGCGTCGGCCCATGGTGCGTCCTGAAGACGCGGACGAGCTCGGCCCCGAAGGGGGCGGCGCGGCCGCGTCATGCTGCACCGTTTCAGCGGGTGAGAGTCCCGCCCGGGTAAGCGCCGGAGCGCCCGGAAGCAGACCCCAGGTCCGAGGAGAGATCCTCGAGGCCCGAGCAGGGTGTCGAAAGCCTGTCCCTTGCGACAGGGAGCGGAGCTGCGGGCCGCAACGCGTAGTGAACGCCGAGCAAGCCTCGTCAGATCATCAGCCGAGAGTGTTCGGGAGGGCCGAGCCCGTCATGTCAGGGCGAAGGCGACGGACAGCGTGTCGGTTCCGGAATGTGCGCTGGACCTCCCCGGGGTAGTGGCGGCGGCACGTAGTGAAGGAACGGTGCGGAACAGGAGAGACCCTCCCTGGCGACCTACGTCGGGTAAAGCGGCCGGTATAAGCGCAGAGCGTGAAATCCTGTCGTGCCAGGAGGGAGTCCGAGGGGTCGTAGTACCTGCGAAGCGGCGGACAACGCCGTGGAGGGAAGGACCCCTGCTTCGGTCGCGCTTGACGCTGAGGGTAAGTGCGAGGGCATGGCCTGCAGGCCCAACGACCCCAAAGAGAAAGTACGAGAACTTCAGCGCAAGCTTGGGGAGTGTGCCAAGTCGAGCAAGACACGGCGCTTCCACGCGCTGTACGACCGGATCCACAGGGATGACGTCCTGTGGGAAGCGTGGAAGTGTGTGCGGAGGAACCGCGGGGCGGCCGGCGTCGATGGGGTGACCATCGAGGCGATCGAGCAGACGGGGGTCACGAAGTGGCTCGGCGAGCTCGCGGCCGACCTGCGTGAGGGACGCTACCGACCGCAGCCGGTGCGGCGGCAGTACATCCCGAAGGCGGACGGGGGGCAGCGACCGCTCGGGATCCCGACGGTACGGGATCGAGTGGTGCAGGCGGCGACGAAGATCGTGCTGGAACCGATCTTCGAGGCGGACTTCCTGGCGTGCAGCCACGGCTTCCGTCCGGAGAGGAGCGCGCAGCAGGCCATGGAGGTCGTCCGCGAGGCCGGCAACCAGAGCCACGTCTTCATCGTCGACGCGGACATCCAGGGCTTCTTCGACAACATCGACCAGAATATCTTGATCGAGTTGGTGAAGGAGCGTGTGTCGGATCGGCGGGTGCTGAAGCTGATCCGTCAGTGGCTCGAAGCAGGTGTGATGGAGGACTGGAAGACCCGCGAGACGATCGCGGGGACGCCCCAGGGCGGCGTGATCTCGCCGCTGCTGGCCAACATCTATCTGCACGCCTTCGACCGCGCGTGGGAGGCCGAGGGCTCGCACCTCGGGCTGCTCGTGCGCTACGCCGACGACTTCGTGCTCATGTGTCGCAGGGAGTCCACGGCGAAGGCGGCGCTGCAGAAGGCGCGAGAATCCTCGCGCGACTGCGGCTCGAGCTGCACCCGGACAAGACGCGCCTGGTGGACATGCGGTACGGCCGTGGGAGCTTCGACTTCCTCGGCTGCACCTTCCGCAAGCGGCGCAGCATCCAGCGCCTACCGAAGTACCACTTCATGCAGCGGTGGCCCTCGCCGCGCGCCATGAAGCGTGTCCGCGAGAAAGTCCACGCGCTGACCTCCGTGCAGCGCAACCGGGCCAAGGACGTGAAGGAGATCATGGCGTCCCTCAACCCGGTGCTGCGCGGGTGGGGCAACTACTTCAAGACCGGTAACGCCGACAAGAAATTCACCCAGGTCGACCACTACGTGCGCGAGAGAGTCGTGCGCTGGCTGTGGCGACGCGGTGGACAGCGGTCGCGTTTCTGGCCGAACAAGTGGCCCGCAGAACGCCTCTACGAGATGGGCCTCCACAGGCTCCGCACGACCGTGCGCTACCCGGCGCATGCCACTCCTCCAAGACCGTCGGTAAGCCGTGTGCGGGAAAACCGCACGCACGGTTTGACAGGGGGGTCCTGGGCAACCTCGGGGCGGTGCACCGCCCAGAAAGTCATAGGATCTACCAATGCTCGCTCGCCGGCTCGCCCTCGCCTGCGCGCTCGTCGGCGCCTGCACCCCGCTTCAACCTGTCTCCGAGGACATCTCGGAGCCGCCCCCGGGCGACTTGCAACCTGTCCCGAAGGACATGGACCACACGGGCCGCATGCTGCAGCTCGCCGCCGTGTCCGACGAGGCGCTCGCGGTCCGCCCGCTGGCCGACGGCAGCGTCGCCGTGTACGGCCGCGGCGTGCTCGCGCTGGCGCTCGGCGACGCCCCGCTGCACAGCGCGAGCGAGTGGCGGCGCGGCTGGCCGAACGCGTGGGTGACGGCCGTGGGCGGCCGCTGGCCCGACCACGCCTTCGTCAGCGCCGTGGTCAGCTTCACGCGCACCGGCATGACGTACGTGGTGAAGCGCTGGCGCGACCGCCGGTGGGTCGACGCGCCGCTCGCCGGCGCCCCGCCGATGCTCGCGTACTACAGCGACTTCGCGGTCGCGCAGGACGGCGCGCTGCTCGGCCTGCGCGGACGCGTCGACGATCCGATGCTCGGCGGCGACCTCGCCGCGGCGCAGCAGACGTCGATCGACCGCCTCGACGACGGCCCCCGCCGCCCTGGCCGGAGGCGCCGAAGGACTCGTCGCCGATCGGCTGCTCACCTTCGCCGATGGGTCGGTGATCGTGGTCGGCATCGCGTCCGCGTTCACGCCCTCGATCCACCGCTGGTCGCCCGGAGCCCGCGAGTGGACCGCCTTGCCGCCCCCGCCGGAGCGCGGCCTCCAGGTCGCGGCCTTCGTGGTCGGCCGCGACCCCGCAGGGCTGTACGCGTACCGTTGCGTGATCGCCGGCCAACCTGCCCTCGATCACATGTCCCAGGGGACATGGCAGCCGTTCCCCCAGCCGGAAGGCGGCTGCATCACCTCGCTGGCCGAGGCGCCCGACGGGACGCTGTGGCTCGTCAACGATCGCGGCCTGCACCGCCGCCCCCAGGGCTCGGCCCCCTGGGAGGCGGTCCCCCTCGCGCCGGTCGACGCCCCCGGCAAGCCGGTCGCCGCCCTGCCCGGCGCCCCGCAGCCGCCGCCCCCGGGGCCCGAGCCGCTGGTGCCGCAACAGGTGCTGGCGCTCGACCGCGGCGAGCTCTGGGTGGTCGCCACGATCCCGGACCCCAAGCAGGAGCGATCGCGCTGGGCGGTGCTGACGACCCGCACCGTGATCGCCCCGCTGCACTTGCCCAACCTATCCGAAAGGACAGGTCTTTGAAAGCCACGCGCCGCGGCGACGAGCCTGGGACGCATCACGAGACGCACCGCGGGTCGCCCAGGTCGCCCCATTCACGGCTCCTCGCTCCGGCCGCCGAGCGCTCGATGCTCGCGCCGCTCGCCTCGGTCCTCTGTCCGAACGGACATCTCATCGCCCCGGCTGCTCCGCCATCGCGAATCACCACCCGGTCTCGCATCTCGCGTGCGACCCCCTCCCGCCTCCACGACACTTCTCTCCGAAGAGACCATCGCCGCATGTGGAACTCCGCTCGCCGCCGACTCGTCGGGTACATCCCCGCCCCGGACGCCTCGCCCGAGCTCGTCGCGCGGCTGGCCCGGCAGCCCGCCGACGAGTTGCTCGATCTCGTCTGCGATCCGCGCGAGACCTGGTGGCGGCGCCGGCCGTGCGCCCTCGCCCTCCGCGGCCGCGTCCCGCCTGCGGGCGTGCCCCGCCTGATCGCCCGGGTCCGCGACGTGAAGGACGTCGCCGAGGTGCGCCGCGCGATCCTCGAGGCCCTCGGCGACGCCGAGCTCGGCCCGCACGCCGGCGAGCTGCTCGAGTGGTTGCGCGCCGCTCGCAGTCCGAGGTCGGTCACGACATGTCGCCGGCGATCTTGCTCGCCCGCGCGCGCCTGCGCGACGCCTCGGCCGCGCCGCAGCTCGCGGGGCTCGCCGCCGATCCATGGACGCACCGGCGGCTCGCCGGCGAGGCCGCCGTCGACGTCTTGATCGCCGCGGCCGGCCTCGACGCAGCGCTCGCCGCGCTCGAGGCCGCCGACCTGCCCGCCCTCGCCTTCGCCGCCGAAACGTGGGAGCGCCGGCTGCTCGGCGTGCGCCTGCTCGAAGGTCAGGTGGCGACATTGTCCCCGCCCTCGCCGACGCCGACGTCATCGTCGCCCGCCAGGCGCATCTGCTGCTCATCGGCTCGTCGCTCGCCGACGCGGTCTTGTGGGAAGTCGTCGCCGCGCACGGCCCCGCCGCGACCGCCTGGACCGGCGACGAGTGCCCGCGCGGTCCGGCCGGCGCGTGCCTGTGGGCGCTGTGCGTCCTCCACGGCCGCGGCCGCGACATCGGCGACGCCTGGCGCTCGCTCGGCGGCCCCCGCGTGCCGCTGCCCGGCGTGCCCGAGGACGTGCGCCGGGCCATCGCCACCGCGTACGCCCCTGGCCAGCGGCAGACCGATCCGCGCTGGCTGCTCGAGGCCGCCGTCCTCCCGTTCGTCGCGCCGGACGAGCCCACCTTGCTCGCGCAGGCCCACGCCGCCCTCGCAGCCGCCGGCCTCGCGCCCCGGCCCCCGCGCTCCGCCGGCGAAATACACAATCAAGGCGAGGGCACCTATTACCACATCGACTTCGATGGGGGCAGCGTCTCGATCAGCGCGCTCGGGCCGTTCGCCTGGTTCGACGACGACGACCGCCGCGCTCGCAACGCCCTGGTCGCGGCCGGCTTCTACGTCATCGATCCCCCGCTCGGCGGCTACGAGGTCACCGGCCTCCACGTCTACTTCTTCGGCCGCCGCGACCCGCTGTGCGTCCACGACCTGCTGTTCTACTGGCAGGATTGAGGCGCTCGCGTTCACGCTCGAATCGAGCGCCGTGGGCCCGGCGGCTCGCCATTTCGCGGCCGGCCGGGCGACCTCCGATCGAGCGCGTGAAATCAGCGCAGGACCGGCAGGCCTTTCGCCACTCGCTCGCGCAGCTTCGTGTTGTCGAGCTCGATCTCCTCGTCCGCCTCGCCGCGCAGGACCTCGTCGACCAGGACCTCGCGCAGGTTCTTCGGCACCAGCGCCTGCACCCGAGCCTTGAGGGCAGCGGGCACGCGATACTCCGCCCCGTAGCCGACGACCGCCTTCGCCTCGAGGTTGCCGCGGATGTTGAAATGATGGTTCTCGGGGTGGAACAGCGGCGTCACGACGTCCCTGCCGATCGTCGCCCCGTAGTCGTTGTAAAAACCGACCAGCGCCTCGGTCGCCGTGAGCGTGCCCGCGACGCCCAGGGTGCCGGTCGTGATCACCCGCCTGGCCGTCATGTCGCCGAGGACGAACACCCCGCACGCCGGATCGTCCGTGTCCTCGTAGAGCCCCTCGACGCGCAGCGAGCCGCGGACCACGAGGCCCATCAGGCCGTGCTTGAACGTGTCGAGATCGCCGTCGACGTGGAGATCGCCGTCCACCACCACGATGTCGTAGACCGCGCCGTCGACCATGTCGTCCTCGAACAGCGGCGCCGCGTCGGCGAAGCCCTCGGTCAGCGCGCGGATCTCCTCGATCGTGACTTCTTCGGCCTGCCAGGATCGTCCGAGCTTCGGCTTCTGCGTGTCGGTCATCAATGCTCCTCGCGCGGCATCCTACGCGATCGAGCGCCGCCCCACGAGTCGCCTCGCCCACCCGCGCGAGCGCGAGGCGACCTGCTGTTGTGATCTCCCCGCGGCGCCCGGCGACGTTCCTTCGCCGCTCGTCGCAGCGATCCGCGATCACTGCTGCGGCGCCGGCCCGACGTAGCGGGACGCCGGGCGGATCAGCCGGCCCGTCGCGGTTTGCTCGAGCACGTGGGCGCACCAGCCGGCGACGCGGCCGGCGGCGAACGTCGGCGAGAACGCGGCGCGATCGAGGCCGACCGCGTCGAGCAGCACCGCCGTGTAGAACTCGACGTTCGCGGCCAGCGGGCGGTCGGGGTACTTCGCCTTCAGGGCGCCCTCCGCCGCGCGCTCGACCGCGCGGGCCAGCGCCAGCCGGCCGTTCGACACCCCTGCTCGCTCGAGCCGGGCCAGCGCCGCCTCGAGAACCGCCGCTCGCGGATCGCGGACCCGGTAGATCCGGTGGCCCATCCCCATGATTCTGCGGCCTGCCGCCAGCTCCGCCTCGATCCACCCCGCCGCGCCGGCCGGCTCGCCGATCGCGTCGAGCATGTCGAGCACCGGCCCCGGCGCCGCCGTGGAGCGGCCCCTTCAGCGCCCCGATCGCCGCCACGATCGCCGACACCGCGTCCGAGCCGGTCGACGCCACCACGCGCGCGGCGAACGTCGACGCGTTCATCCCGTGATCCGCCACCGTCACCAGATAGGCCTCCAGGGCCGCCACGCGGGCCGGGTCGGGCGCCTCGCCGGTGAGCATGCGCAGGGTATCGGCGGCGTGGGGCAGCGCCGGGTCGGGCGCGAGCGGCTGCCCGCCCGCGCGCACGCGGGCCCACGCCGCGGCGTACACCGCCACCGCGCCGGTGAGGTTCGCCGGCGCGTCGAAGCCGTCGTCGGCGCTCAGCCGGGCCATCGCCGCCCGCAGCGCGTCCATGCCGTCGGCGAAGCGCCCCAGCTCGTCGGCGTTCAGCCGCGCGAACGCCCGCGCCCGGCCCTCGGCCAGCGCCTGGCGGGTCGCCTCGGCCGCCGCGGCCTGCGGCAGCGCGCCGGTCCACAGCAGCTCCGCGAGCGCCTCGAAGGAGACCCGGCCGGCCAGGCGCTCGATGTCGTGGCCGGCCACGATCAGCCGTCCGCGCTCGCCGTCGACCTCGCTGAGCCGCGTGTCCGCCACCACCACGCCGTCCAGACCGCTCCTCGTCACCGTCGTATCCATGCGTTCCTCCTGGCCAGGAGCTTGGGCCGGCGGACAACGTTGATCAACGTTGATTCGACAATCCATCATTCGCTTGATATCACCACAGTGACACCATGACCGCAGGCCGCGACGCGCACGACGAGGACGCCGTCTTCTTGAGCGGCAAGGACGCCGCCGCGCTGCTCGGCGTCAAGCGGGCCACCCTCTACGCCTACGCCAGCCGCGGCCTCGTGCGCAGCGAGCCGGGCGGCCCCGGGCGCGAGCGCCGGTACAGCCGCGAGGACCTCGAGCGGCTCAAGGCCCGCAGCGACGCCCGCTCGGGCCACGGCCCGGTGGCCGCCGGCGCGCTGCGCTGGGGCGAGCCGGTGCTCGAGTCGGCGCTGACGGCGATCGACGCCGCCGGTCCGCGCTACCGCGGGCGCCCTGCCGTCGAGCTGGCGGCGGCGAGCACGTTCGAGGCGGTCGCCGAGCTGCTGTGGTCGGGCGCGCTGCCCGAGCAGGCCCCGCGGTGGCCCGGCCCCGGCCTCGGCCTGCGCCTCCCCTCGCTCACCGCCTTGCTGCCCGACGGCGCCCCGCCGCTCGTGGCCCTCGCGCTCGCCGTGCCGGCCCTCGGCGCCGCCGACCCCGACCGCTACAACCCCGCCCCCGGCCCCGAGCTCGTCCGCGCCCGCGCCCTGCTCGTGCGCATGGCGGCGCTGGCCGGGGCGGGCCTCGCCATCGACCAGGTCCGCCCCGCGCTCGCCGAGCCCGACGTCGCCGGCGCCCTGCTGGTCTCGCTCGGCGCCCCCGCCGGCCCGCGCGCACGCCGGGTGATGGACCGCGCCCTGGTCCTCTCCGCCGACCACGAGCTCAACGCCTCCGCCTTCGCGGTGCGCGTCGCCGCCTCCGCCGGCGCCGACCTGTACGCCTGCGTCAGCGCCGGCCTGGCCACCCTGTCCGGCCCGCGCCACGGCGGCATGGCCGATCGGGTCGAGGCGCTCGTCACCGAGGTCGGCAAGCCCGAGCACGCGCGCGCGGTCGTGCAGGAGCGAGCCCGCCGCGGCGAGGAGGTCCCGGGCTTCGGCCACCCGCTCTACCCCGAGGGCGACCCGCGTGCGGCCGCCATGCTGGCCGCCGCCGCCGAGCACGCCCCGCGCAACCCGAAGGTCCGCACGCTGCTGGCGATCGTCGCCGCCATGCGCGACGCCGGCCGCGACCCGGCCAACTTCGACGTCGGCCTGGTGGCCCTCGGCGCCGCGCTCGGCCTGCCCCCGCGCACCACCGTCGCCATCTTCGCCGTCGGCCGCGCCGCCGGCTGGGTGGCCCACGCCTTCGAACAACGCGCCGCCGGCTTCCTCCTGCGCCCGCGCGCCCGCTACGTCGGCCCGTAACATGCGACAGCGAGCGTCACACGGCGCGCCCGCTCGCTGAGCTCGGCGGCCTCGCGGGCCGTCGCCGCGCGCCGGCGCGCCAACCGGCACGAGCACCGGTTCCTGTGGTTCAAGTGGAGCACCTACGACGTCAAGCTGTTCCGCAGCGCGCAGAAGGGCGTGCTCAACGAGGACGTGTACCGCCAGGTCCGGGCCGAGGTGATCGAGAAGCTCGGCGACAACGCGCGGAAGTTACGGAAGCCTGGTCGTGTCGATGCGGAAGAGCCGTGCGTAAGGGAACTGCGTCATCTCCGAATCGATGCGCAGGCGCAGCGCGAGGGCGAGGTCGCTGCCGAAGGCCTCGAGCACGACCGGGCCGACGGGGCGACCGGGGAACCCGGTGAACGCGCCTTGCGCGGGGTCAGGGAGCGGCAAGGCGAGGACCTCGGCCGGCGCGTCGCCGTCGAGCGGGACGCGGGCGAGGTGCAGCACGTCGACGGTGTCGCCGCTGTCGCCGATCGCCTGGCAGAGGAGGGAGCCCTCGAAGTCCACCAACTCGTAGTGGACGTCGATGTCGCGGTTGGTGACGATCCACGCGAGCCAGCCGACGCCGTCGGCCGAGCGGGCGAACGCGAAGGCGTTGGCGACCATGCCGGCGCCGCCGTCATGGCACGGACCCGGACACACGGCGTCGGGGTCGTCGACCTCGACACTGGGGCAGGCGTCGACGAGGCCCTGGGTGCCCGGGATCGCAACTGCCGCGGGATCGGGCCACCACGCGACCTCGAGCTCGTCGCCGAGCTGCAGCGCGGCGGCGACGGTCGAGCCCCGCGGCGCTCGCGGCCTGGTAGTAAAAAGTACCGACCGGCAAGCTCGAGCCGAGCTCGACGGTCTGGTCGCCGACGAGCGCCTGCAGCTGTTGCTCGGACACCGCGACGGCGATCTCGTCGTCGTCCGGGCCCAGCACGAACTGAGGCGCCGAACCGGGGACGGCGAGGGTGTGGGTCGTCCAAGTGCCGCCGTCGAGCACGGCCGCGCTGTAGTCCTCGGCGTCGAAGAACACGTGCGGGCGGCCCTGGCTGTCGACCTTCACGTCGACGAGGAATTCTTCGGCGCCGGGGACGAGCGTGTCGGTCCACGCCCCGTCGATGCGCGTGAGGTAGTGCAGCCCGCCCTCCCAGTTCGGGCCCTGGGCGTCGACGCCGATGTGCGGCGCGCCGTCGGGCCCTGCGTCATCAAAAAGGTCCTGTCCATGTAGCCGTCGATCACGCCGGTGATCGGCTCGGCGCCGTCGACGTCGGCGCGGAACAGCTGCGCGGAGAGAAGTATCTGCCAGCCACGTACCACGTCCCGTCGGAGGCCGGCGCGACGCCGACGCCGCGGGACGCGAAGTCGTGGTCGTTGCACCGGATCTCGAGGTCGACCGTGATCGCGCAATCGGGGGCGCGGCAGACAGCGACGTGATCGCCCTGGACGACGGCGCAGGAGCCGGGTTCGCCGGTGGTCGTGTCCGCCTCGGTCGTGCCACCGGTGGTGGCGTCGGTCGTCGTCGTGCCGTCGTCGGTCGTCGTCGGCGGCGTCTCGGTCGTGCTCGGCGGCGTCTCGGTCGTCGGCTCGCCGGTCGGAGCCTCGCCGCTGCTCCCGGTCGAGCCAGCGGCGGACGGGCCGCAGGCGGCCAGCGTGGCGAGGGATAAAACCACCACTTGGTCATGCGTGGACATTCCGCGAGCCTAACCGGATCGTCGCGGGCACGAACGGAGCGCATCGCGGGAGAGCGGCTTAAATCTGTCGTGAAGGCGCTTAATTGTTCGTGATGCGGCTTAAGTGGCCGCACGGAGGCCGACGTCGCCGCGGGCAAGAACGTCTCCTCTCGTCATTCGGCCGGGACCATGATCAGGGCGACGCGCGGGACTTCCACCACCCGAAGTTGACGGCTGCCTGGGCCACTGGCTCGATGATCTCCCACCCCTCGGCGATGAGCCCGTCCTCGAACCGCCAGATGTCGACGACCGCGATCCCCGGACCGGCGCCGGGAAGCCGGCGCTTCGAGTACATCACGACGTGGTCGCCTGCGGCCAGCATGTGCCGGATCTCGACCTGCATCTCGGCCATCGGCACCGGTCGCGCCGCGGCGAGCCACTCCGCCCGGGTCCGTGAGGTCGAGTCCGGCCGGTGGTGGACGAAGTCCGCTTTCAGCAGCGGTTCGAGCGTGTCGATGTCGCCGGTCTCGATCAGCTTCGCCAGCGCCCGTTCGACGATGTCCTTGTTTTCCATGGTCATGGACGCAGTGTTTCCGCGGCCGCGACGGTTGTCGATGAACTCCGATTTCATGGCGCTCCGCTCCAGGACGGGTACTCTCGACGGGCGTGAACACGATCGGGGAACTCCTGCGGCAGTGGCGGCATCGCCGGCGGCTCAGCCAGCTCGAGCTCGCCCTCGCCGCCGACGTCTCGCCTCGTCACGTCAGCCTGGTCGAGACCGGCAAATCCAACCCGAGCGCCGACATGGTCCTCCGGCTGGCGAAGCAGCTCGGCGTCCGCTGCGCGAGCGCAACCGGCTGCTGCTCGCCGCGGGCTTCGCACCTCGGTACGCCGAGCGGCCGCTCGACGACCACGCGCTGTCGGCGGCCAGGGACGCGGTCGCGAGGGTCCTCCGCGCGCACGAGCCATATCCGGCGCTGGTCTTCGATCGCCGGTGGAACATCGTGATGACCAACCGTGCCGTCGACCCGTTCTTCGCGCACGTCGCCCCCGACCTGCTGCGGCCGCCGGTCAACCTGGTGCGGCTGGGGCTGGACCCACGGGGGCTCGCCTCGCTGGTCGTCAATCTGACCGACGTGCGCGCGGTGTTCCGCTCCCGGATCGCGCGCCAGCTCGCGGCCGCCCCCGACGCCGAGCTCCTCGCGCTCTACGAGCTGCTGGCGTCCGACCCCGAGGAGGCGCCGGGCCGGACGGTCGAATCCAACGTCGTGCTGCCGATGATCGTCCGCGTCGACGGCAGGGAGCTGCGCCTATTCTCGACCATCACCACGTTCGGCACCCCCATGGACATCACGCTGGACGAGATCGCCATCGAATCGTACTACCCGGCGGACGAGGAGACGCCGCCTACTTCACGAGCTCCGGCCGTGGATCGTTCCGGACCCGCCACGCGAGCGGGCCCGACCTCTGACGGTTCCGCCGAGTCGTCGGATTCGCCGGAGTGGCGCTCGATCAGCCGGGGAGCGGGAAGCACACGCCGCCGGGCTGACAGGTGAGGGGCGGGCCGCAGTCCTCATTGGTCTCGCAGGGACGCACTCGCCCTGCTTGCACGTCGGGGTCGGGTTGCCGCAGTCGTCGCCGTCGAAGCACGCGCCGCCCGGGGGTTCGCAGCCGTCGATGTCGAGGATGGCCTCGTCGTAGTGGATGGCGAAGGCGCCGACGAGGTTGATGCCGCCGACGAACAGGGAGCCCCAAATCTCCGCGAGGCCGCCGGCGTTGAACACGGCGTGGGGCTGGTAGAGGTTGCCGCCGAGGGTGAACAGGCTGGCGAAGGTGACGACCCCGCCGACGTACATGCGAAACGCCGCGGGCCGCTCGGTGTCGCCGATGGTGGCGATGTCGGCGAACGAGGCGTTGCCTTTGATGAAGAGGTCGAGCTCGGCGTCGGGGCCGAGCTCGAAGTCGAACAGGCCGATGCTGGTGAGGTCGCCCTGGACGGCGATGACGGTGCGGCCGGTGAGCTTGATCTTGAGGGCCAGCAGGTGCTCGATGTCGGTGAAGAAGTAGACGCCGCAGGGCAGCTCGATCACCTTGGGAAGGACGAGGTCGGCGAGCTCGTCGGGTTCGATGCCGGCGAGCTCGTTGTCGTTGTCCTCCTTGTAGCCCTCGACGATGCCGGCGATGTCGATCGGGTTGCTGCAATCGCACGGGGTCGCGACCGAGACCGGGCCCTTGATGGTCTGGCCGAGCACGTTGGCGCCGGCGTTGACCTTGCCGACCGGCTGGTGCAGGTCGCCGTCGATGGTCATCAGCGGGAGGAGGCCGCCGATGTTGCCCTCGACGAACGCGTCCTCGTTGACGTGGCTGAGCACGGTGGCCGAGACGTCGCCGCCGCACTGCAAGATCTCGCCGACCTCGTGGGCGGCCACGGTGCTGACCTTGCCGTCGACCCTAGGGTGCCGCCGATGTCGGCGAGCGCGACGGTCGTATAGTTGCCGTTGATCCCGACCGAGCCGCCGTGGAGCGGCTGGGGCACGTTGTCGTTGCTGTTGAACGCGTCGACCGTGAAGACGCCGGCGGTCGTGAAGTTCGTACAGGAGCACAGGGCGAAGGTGAAGGTGTTCTCGCCGAGGTCGCCGGTGCACTTGTCGGTCTCGCCGGGCAGCAGGATGCTGCCCTCGCCGGCGCAGAAGTCGGGCTCGCCGGTGGTCGAATCGCCGGTGTCGGTGTCGGCCGAGGTGGTATCGCCGGTGGTGCCGACCGAGGTCGTGCCGACCGAGGTCGTGCCGACCGTCCCGGTGCTGGTGTCGCCGGTGTCGGTGGTCGTCGCGGCGGGGCCGGTGGTCGGGGTGGTCTCGGCGTTGCCGTCCGACTCGCTGGCGCTGCCGGAACCGGTGTCGGATAGCGTCGATGGTGCGCCGGTCGTCGGCGAGCCCTGAGTCGTGTCGCCGGGGCCGCCCGTCGCGTCCGTGCCGTTCCCCGCCGCCGATTCGCCAGCACCGCCGTCCCCGCACGCCATGAGCGCGGCGGCCAGACAGAACACACCCCAACCATTACGTACGACCATGACGGCACCCTATCACGTCCGCGTCGTCCGCAATACGGCCTCGAGGCGCCCGCCGATTAAATGTGTCGGCGGACACAAAACGCAGTCACGACGGCGAGAGGTTCGGAATGATATCGGGGCGTCGAGTCTACATATCGGCGACCTGCGCTTCGCGGTGAGTGTGATCGGGCCGCGGTCGCGCGCAGATCGATGGCGCCGGAGCGCGGCCGCGATCGCTCGGCGCGCGGACGCGTCGCTCACCACCGCGGCGGGCTCATGCGTCGTCTCGAGGACGATCGGCTAAGAACCGTCCTCGGTGCCGCACCACGAGTTCCTCGACGACGCATCCGACGAGCACGAGGACGAGCACGCGTATCGGCCGGTGAACGTCCGAGCGTGCGCCCTTGAATCCGCAGTCGCTGCGCGCGTACGCTGCGGCGGCGATGACCGAGCGCCCCGCCTTCTCTTTCTTCTCGCCCGAGGTGCAGCAGGACCCCTACTCGCGGTACGCCCGGGCGCGCGCCGAGGAGCCGATCTTTTATTGCGAAGATCTGGGCATGTGGGTGGTCACCCGGCACGCCGACGTCGCGGCGATCCTCCGCGACACCGACCGCTTCTCCTCGCGGGTCGCCACCACGAGCGTCGAGAGCCGCCGCCCGAGGTGATGGCGGTGATGCGCAAGGGCTTCCCGCGGACCGGCTCGATCGTCCAGCTCGACCCGCCGGAGCACACCGCGGTGCGGCGCAAGCTGAACGCGGCCTTCACCGCCGACCGGATCGCCGCGCTGGAGGATACGATCGTCGCGCTGGCCGACGGCCTCGTCGATGGCTTCGTCGCCGACGGTCGGACCGAGCTCATGACGCGCTTCTGCGGCCCGCTGCCGGTGGCGGTGATCGCCGGCATCCTGGGCATCTCGCAGGCCGACGCCAGCAAGTTCGGTCAATGGGCGGACGACGCCGCGCGCCTGTTCATGGGCGGTCAGCTGCCCACCGACGAATGGGTGCGTGCCGCCGAGGCGTGGTGGCGATGCAACATCACCTCGCCGACCTCGTCAGCGCGCGAGCGAGCGAACCGTCGACCGACCTGCTGACGACGATCATCCAGGCGTCGACGGACCCGGGCGGGCAGCTCGACATGATCAAGGCGGTCACCCACGCGACCACCTTCGTGTTCGCGGGCCACAAGACCACCACCGACCTGCTCGGCAACGCGGTACGGCTGCTGCTCCTGCACCCGGACCGGCTCGCGGCGCTGGTGCGCGAGCCGTCGCGGGCGGCCGCCGTGGTCGAGGAGACCCTGCGCCGCGACTGCCCGGTCCCGGGGACGACCCGCGTCGCTCGCGTCGAGGTGAAGCTCGGCGAGGTCACGATCCCGGCAGGCGCGCGGGTGTTCCTGGCGCTCGGGTCCGCCAATCACGACGAGCGCGTGATCGCGGACCCCTGCGCTTCGACCCCGAGCGCGCCGACGTCGGCGAGCACCTCGGCTTCGGTCGCGGCGTGCACTTTGCCTCGGCGCCGCGCTGGCGCGCCTGCAGGGGCGCGTGGGGCTCTCCGTGCTCGCCTCGCGCCTGCCGGGCCTGCGCCTCGCCGGCGACGAGCCGCTGAAGTTCCGGCAGGTCGTGATGTTCCGCGGCCTCGTCGCGCTCGAGGTCGCCTGGGACGCGCCCGAGTCGAGCACGGGCCACGGCTGCGCAGGTCGAGCGTCGCCCTGATCAGGAAAGCTGCGTGCCCTGCGTTCATCCGTCTGCGAGGAATTCGCGCCACCGATCCGACTCCGCGATCGCCCGCAGCACGCGATTGCGCTCGACCAGGAAGCCGCGCATGTAGCGGGTGAGGATCAGGGCGTCGGCGACTCGACCGAGCGGGCCGAGCGGCGACGTGAAGTCGAAGCGGTCGCGCATGACCGTGGCGTCGGCGTCGGCCTCGAACAGGTGGTCGTGGTCGAAGCGGGCGAACGCGCCGCGCACCATCGAGTCGCGGAAGCGGCGCGGACGCTCGAACTCGGTGATCCTGCTGGTCAGCAGCTGCCACACGCCGAAGTGACGCGCGCGCCAGGTGACCTCGTCGCCCGGGCCGAGGAGGCCGCGGACGACGCCCGCGACCGCGCGCTCGCCGGTCTCGCCCGCGCCGGCGAGGTGGACGTCGACGCTGCGCGCGAGGTCGAAGCAGCGCTCGATCGGGGCGCGGATCGGCGTGACCAGCTCGATGATCGGCATGGGATTCGGCCTACGTCACCGCGCTGAGCAGCGGTTCTCCGGCGAAGTGCCGGTCGAGGTTGGCGACCAGCAGCGCCCCCATGGCGTCGCGGGTCCGACGCGTGGCGCTGCCCTGATGCGGCGAGAGCACGACGTTGTCGAGGCCGAGCAGCGCCGCGGGCACCTGCGGCTCGTGCTCGAAGACATCGAGCGCGGCGCCACCGAGGCCGCCGCTCTGCAAGAGTTCGATCATGGCGGGCTCGTCGACCAGCGAGCCCCGGGCGACGTTGACCAGCATGCCCTCGGGGCCGAGAGCTTCGAGCACGGAGCGAGAGACCATGCGCTCGGTGTCCTTTCCGCCGGGAGCGACGAGCACCAGCCAATCGCTGTCGCGGGCCATGGCTTCGAGCGCGTCGTAGTAAACGTACGGCACGCCCGGCTGCGGGCGGCGGCCATGGTACACGACGCGCATCTTCATGGCCCGAGCGCGCGGCGATCTCCTTGCCGATCCGGCCGAGGCCCACGATCCCGACCGTCTTGCCGGTCAGCTCGGAGAACAGGCCGAAGCTGCCGCCCGCCCACTTGCCGGCGCGTACGAATCGATCGCCTTGCGGGATCCGTCGCGCGAGCGAGATCATCAGGCCGATCGTCAGCTCGGCCACCGCGTCGTTGAGCACGTCGGGCGTGTTGGTGACGCGGATATTGCGGGCCCTGGCGGCGCTGATGTCGATATTGTCGACGCCGACGCCGAAGCCGGCGATGATCTCGAGGTTGGGGAGGCGGTCCATCAGCGCCGCCTGCACGCCCGAGCCGGCGTGGGCCCGAATGCGCGCCCCGTGAGCCGCGAGCCACGCCTGCGGGTCCGCCTGTTCATGCAGCTTGTGCACCGTGTAGCGCTGGGCCAGCGCGCGTTCACACGACGCGAGGAGCGGGCGGGTCTGCAGGATCTCGATCGCCATGGCCGGCCGCTTCGATCCTACCACGACGACCTGCTCCCCCGGCGTGATTCGGGCCCGCTCCGGCCGGCGCGTCGTGGCGTGCTCCGGCGAGCGCCGCTCTCGTGACGCTCGGGCGAGCCGTGACACGTGCCGGAGATGGCGCAGTGATTCACCGCGAGCCGCCATCGCGGCACGTCGGCCGGGTTCACAGCTCGCGGGCGCGCTGGTGCTCGCGAATGTGCATACGCGGCGGAGGCAGCGAGCCGGTGACGCCGGTCGGCACGAATCCATTGCGGGCGTAGAGGGCGATCGCCGCGGCGTTGGCGTCACCGACCTCGAGCACGAGCCGGCGCAGCCCCTCGGCGCGGGCCCAGGCGACCACGGCGTCGACGAGCGCATCCCCGACGCCCTGTCCTCGAGCGGTCGGCGCGATCCACATCGACAGGAGCTCGCCGGTGTCGAGCTCGACCTTGTGACGCACCGCGCGGACCATCCCGACGTCGCGCCCCGCGAGCTCCGCGACGAAGGTCGGCAGCTCGACGAGCTGCTGCCGCCACTCGTCTGCGCGGCGGACCGCCGCCTCGGCCAGCGTGCCGCCGAACGCGTCGGGCGCGTCGCCCAGCGCCGCCAGCCGCACCGTTCGCAGCCGCTCCCCCTCGTGCGCCTCGAGTCGAACGATCTTCATCTCATCCACGGTATCAGCGCGGGCGGGACGCGCCAAGGCGACCTCGCAGCCGCCGTCGTCGCCCCGCGCGCCGCACGGAGCCAGCCCGTCCGCGTCCGCTCGTCGCTCGCCGTTTCCGTCGCGCCGCGACATCGGGTAACACTCGTCGCTCCGTGCCTCGCCCTCCCCCGCGGCGGCCTCCGCAGGTCATCACCCTCGACGCGATGGGCGCGGGCGACATGCGCCTCCACGTCACTCGCGTCCCGAGCGGACCGCCGCCGCCGACCGGCCCGCTCGTCTCGACCTTCTTCACGATCTTCGTGTTCACTGCGGGCCGCGGGCGAGGACGACACCTCGAGACGGTCGAGCTGCGGGCCGGCGACGTCCACCTCGTCCCGGAGGTGGAGCACCAGCCGCTCGAGGTCGCCGATCTCGAGGGCTGGATCGTCAGCGTCGATCCGCTGCTGCTCCGCGCCCTCGGACCGCCGCTGTGGCCGGGCCAGCCGCGGATCCGCGGGGAGGCGGGGCCTGCTCCGGCGCGCAGCCTGCTGCTCCGCGGATTGCTGCGCCTGCGCCCCGAGCCGGCCCGACTCCGG
The DNA here is from genome assembly GCF_026626665.1 of Nannocystis pusilla. GTDB lineage: Bacteria > Myxococcota_A > Polyangia > Nannocystales > Nannocystaceae > Nannocystis > Nannocystis pusilla. The sequence goes on along the minus strand of NZ_JAPNKE010000002.1, from coordinate 11,754,251 downwards.
CGAATCGAGCAATTCGTCGCCGAGATGGCGGCGGAGCTGCGCGAGCGCAAGTGGGCCGCGGAGCACGCCGCGCACGCGTGGCTCGTCCTGCTGCTCGCGGAGCTCGTGCGCGAGCTGCAGGAGCACGCCCGCTGCGTCGCCGCTGGTCGGCGGGATCGTGCGCGACGCCCTCGCCTTCATCGAGGCGCACTGCCTGGAGCCCCTCTCGCTGAAGGACGTGGCCTCGGCGGTGGGCCGCACGCCGTCGCACCTGGCCAACGCCATCCGCCAGGAGACCGGGTTGACCGTCAGCGACTGGCTGCGAGCGCACCGAATGTCGGAGGCGCGCCGGCGCCTGCGCGACACCGACGAGAGCGTCGAGACTATCGCCAATGCGGTCGGCTACGCCGATGTCACTCATTTCATTCGCGTGTTTCGCCGCACCCACGACGTGACGCCGCGCGGCTGGCGAGACGCCGGCGCGCCGCGCCGTGATCGCCCCGCCCGGCGACCCCAATCCGCGCCGATTTCTCCGCCAAGCCGCGCGCTGGCGGGCGTGGTCGGCCGCTACCCTCGGCCCCATGACGAACAGCGCAACGACACGCCGCCCGCGCGTCCTGGTGGTCGGGCTCGGGATCAGCGGCATCGCCACGGCCCTGCGGCTGCACCGGCTCGGCTGGCAACCAGTGATCCTCGAGCGCGCCCCCGGACGGCGCCGCGGCGGCTACGCGGTGGCCCTGTTCGGCACGGGCGTGGCGTCCGCGGCCCGGCTCGGCGTGCTCGATGCGGTGGGCAATCGTCTGGGCCCGCCGGTCCAGACGTTCGAGATCGATCGCAGCGGTCGCAAACGCAAGGGGATGGGCCTGCCCGACCTGCCCGGCGGGCCGCGGCTGGTGCTGCGGGGCGACGTCGAGAACGCGCTCTATTCGGCGCTGCCGGCGGACGTCGAGGTCCGCTTCGCCACGAGCCCCGTGGCGATCGCCCAGGACGATCGCGGCGTCGACGTGACGATGCGCGACGCGACGACCGGCGCGACCACGACCGAGCGCTTCGACCTCGTGGTCGGCGCGGACGGGATGCGCTCGACCGTCCGCCGGCTGGTCTTCGGCCCGCACGAGGCGTTCCTGCGGCCGATGAATACATGATCGGCGCCTGCGTGCTGCAGCGGCCCGTCGACGGCCACCGGACCAGCGACGGCCTCGTCCTCGCCGAGGCGGGCCGCTCGGCGTGGGTGTTCCCGTTCGTGAATCGCAACCCCACCGTGCTGTTCTCGTACCGCGTGGACGACGTCGCGGCGCAGCTTCGCCGGCCGGCGATCGATTCGGTGCGCGCGGCGTTCGGCCCGGAGCCCGCCGGGCCGATGCTGAGCCAGCTGTTCGACGATTACGCGGCGGCGGACGAGCGCCTGTTCGATTCGGTCGAGCAGGTCCGCATGGAGCGGTGGCACCAGGGCCGCGTCGTGCTGCTCGGCGACGCGGCGTGGTGCCTGACCCTGTACTCGGGGATGGGCGCCTCGACCGGATGGCGGGCGCCGAGCTGCTCGGCAACATGCTCGCGCAGCACCCTCACGACCTGCCCCGCGCGCTGCGCGAGTGGGAGGCGAAGCTGCGCCCCTTCACCGCCAGCCTGCAGCAGACCGCGACGACGATGCGGCAGCTGTTCACGCCCGCCGGCGAGCTGCAGCGGATCCTCCGCGCCACGATCATTCGCCTGAGCAACAGCCCGGTCGCGCCGGTGCTGCGGCGGCTGCTCCGCCCCGGCGCCCTGACGGAGCTCGACATCGTCGCGGCGTGACGCGCGAGCGTTGACGGCCCCCCACCGGCGCCGATACGCCTCGTGCCATGAATGACCCGAGTCGATCGGCGTTCGAGGCGCAGCTGCGGGAGCTCGGATACGACGAGCTCGAGCCGTTCGACTCCGAACCATCGTCCACGAGGCCGCGGACGAATGCGCGATGTTCGTGATGCCGACCCGCGAATGCAAGGAGGCCGACACCTACGGGGCGCTCGGCTGGCTCGTGTACGAGGGTTGCCGGGACTGCTGCGAGGCTCGCACCCGGACCTTGAACTGCGGGGGGATGTTCACCCACCTGCGCGTGTTCACCGACGGGGTGCTGAGCGAGCGCTTCGACGACGACGAGATCCGGCCCGCCGCAGCGGCGATCGACGAGGACGAGTAAGGCCGCCGCACCGCCGCGTCACCGGGTCGCTCGAATGCACGCTCGCGCCGTCGCCCGCTCAGGCGTCGCGGATCCGGGTGTGGACATTGTAGCCGTTCTCGCCGAACGGCGAGGTCCGCTCGATCCACACCTGCTCCAGCAGCCACAGCTCGTCCTCGTGCGGACCCGCCTCCTCGTCCTGCGGCGTCACCACCTCGGCGATCGTAATCTGAACGCCTCCGGCCCGAGGCGCCGCCAGTCCTCCTGCAGCGCGGATCGGATGGGCCCCGATCGACAGCATGAAGCGGTGGCGATTCAGCGGACCTTGCAAGTTCATGCTGCTGCCGAGCAGCAGCTTGCCGCTCGTGGTGTTGCGAATGACATAGATGCCGGCGCGCCGCGGCTGCTCGCGGTAATCTCGCTTCGCTCTGCGCGGGTCCGGCTCGGCGTGGAAGCGGTCATGATTCGTCTCCGGGGGGGAATGCGCCTTCGACCATGCGCGCCAGGTGATCGCGGATGTCCGCGGGCCAGCGGCGGATCTGCTGCGCGAAGCGCTGCGAGTCGCGCGCGAACAGGGCGCGCGCGGCCTCCTCGTAATGGGGTAGATCGCCGGCGAGCGCGGTCATCACCCGGTGCGCCGCTTCTCGCGCCAGGCGGGCCCGCTCCTCGTCCGGGTCGCGCCGGATCGCCTCCTCGACGAGTCGGCGCAGCGCCGCCGAGATCCCGCTCGGCTGCCGCTCGAGCCATTCCCAGTGCCGCGGCAGCAGCGAGACCTCGCGCGAGACGACGCCCAGCTTCGGGCGCCCGGGACCGGCGCGCCGGCGGCTCCTCGGCCAGCCCGCGGTCGAAGCTCGACCTGCTGCCCGCTGGCGTCGTCGAACACGAGGACGGGCCCGTCGCACGGGCCGACCTCGCCGAGGCGCCGCAGCACCTCCCGGGCGCTGCTGGAGGCGAGCCGGCGAACGCCGGCAAAAACGCCGTGTAGGTGCGCTCCGAGGTCACGCGGCAATAATACCCGGGAAATAATCCCGGTCAATATTACCCGGGTGAAAATTTCCGCGCGAGTAGCGCTGCCCCTTCGAGACGGGACCGAGCCTCGCAAGGAGCGGCGCTCCGGGACCCGAGTGACATGTCCGATCGGACATGTCCCCAAGCTCCGGCGACCCCGTCACCGAGCTCGCCGCGGAGCTCGACCCTCGCCTCGGCGATCGCCACCTCGTCCGCGCTCGCTCTCGAGCTCACTTCGCGGCCCGCGAGCCCGAGCCTCGCGCACCGCCACCGCGCGCTACCCTCCGCCGGGCTCAGGAGGCCGCGTGCGCGAGGGAACAGTCGTCCTCATCACCGGCGCATCGTCCGGGTTCGGCGAGGCTGCCGCGCGGCTCCTGGCCGCGCGCGGGCCTTGTCGCGTGTTCGGCACCAGTCGGCGCGCCGCCGGCCACGACACCCCGGGCGGCGTCGAGATGCTGCCGCTCGACGTGCGCAGCGACGCCTCGGTGGCCGCCTGCGTCGACGCCGTGATGCAGCGCGCCGGGCGGATCGACGTCCTCGTCAACAACGCCGGCTACACCCTCGCGGGCGCCGTCGAGGAGACCGCGATCGACGAGGCGAAGGCCCAGTTCGACACCAACTTCTTCGGCATGGCGCGGATGGTGCGGGCAGTCCTGCCGGTGATGCGCGCCCAGGGCGGCGGCCGGATCGTCAACGTCTCCTCGCTCGCCGGCCTCGTCGGCGTGCCGTTCCACGCCCACTACTCGGCCAGCAAGTTCGCCGTCGAGGGCCTCAGCGAGGGCCTGCGCCAGGAGGTGCGCCGGTTCGGCATTCACGTGTCGCTGATCGAGCCGGGCGACTTCAAGACCGCCGGCACGGCCGCGCGCGAGCGGGCGGCCGGGGTGTGGCCGCGTACGCCGCCGCCCGTGATCGCGCGATCGACATCATGGCCCGCGCCGAGCAATCCGGCCCCGACCCGCTGCGCTTCGCCGAGCTGCTCCTGCGGATCCTCGCCGCTCGCCGGCCGCGCCTGCGCTACCGCCTCGGCGACGACGCCGTGTGGGTCCCGCGGGCCCGTCGGCTCATCCCCGAATCGCTGTTCGAATGGCTCATGCGCGCCGATTACGAGATGAACGAGTGACGGCGGACCGCAGCGGGCTCGGCCGTGGCGCCTGACACCCGGGCCTCCCGCGCTACGCTGATCGACGATGGCGATCACCCTCAATCACACGATCGTGCCGGCCCACGACAAGGTCGCGTCGGCCAAGTTCTTCGCCGAGCTTCTTCGGCGTGCGCTACGCCGGGGAGGTCGGCCCGTTCGCCGCGGTGCGCGTCAACGACTCCCTGACGCTCGACTTCGGCGACGACGACGGCTTCGAGTCGCACCACTACGCGTTCCTCGTCGACGACGCCGAGTTCGACGCGATCTTCGCCCGCGTCCGCGCCGCCGGCCTGCCGTTCGCCTCGAGCCCGCACGGCGGCTTCGACAATCGGATCAGCCACTACGACCGCGACGGCCGCCGCGTGTACTTCGCCGACCCGAACGGCCACTTCCTCGAGCTGATGACGCGCGTCGACGCCTGAGCCGCGGTTCGCCTCGCAGTCGACGGCCCCCTCCGCGGGCGAATCACGCGCGTCGACGCCGGAGCCGCGGTTCGCCTCGCAGTCGACGGCCCCTTCCGCGAGCGGATGACGCGCGTCGACGCCGGAGCCGCGGCAGGCCGCAGCGTCGACCTCGCGATCGGCCCCCTTCCGCGAGCGGATGACGCGCCTCGACGTCGGAGCCGCGGCCCGCCGCGAGCGCACGCGACCCGCCTGGTGCTGGCCCGCCCCCCGCGTGCCCGTCTGCCCTCGCCGTCGTGGCGCGCCTGGTCGCCGCTTGCGGATCGCGCTCGCGGGAGCAGCGCTGTCCGGGTGCGCGAACGCCTCGCCCTCGCGCCGCGACGACTTGCAGCGAGCCGGCAATTTTTCTCCCGGCGGCGGCGACTCCACGGGCCGAGCGGCGCCGCGGCGGAACGGACCCCGACGGCTCGCCCCTCTCACGGATAACATCATGCTGCGCTCTAGCCTCTCCTTCCTTACCCTTACCTTCCTGTTCCTCACCGGCGCCTGTGACCCCAAGCCGGGCGACACCGACAGCGGCACCGCCTCGGCCTCGACCACCGACGCCTCCACCACCGACGCCTCCACCACCGACGCCTCGACCACCGACGAGTCGCCGACCTCGAGCGCCACCGACGACGGCGCGACCACCGGGAACGACGAGCCCACGGTCGCCACCAGCGGCGACGACACCGGCAGCGACACCACCGGCCCCGTCGACCCCGAGCACCAGGCGCCTGCGAGGACGCTTGCAAGCTCATGTTCGAGTGCGAGGGCGGAGGCGACGGCTCGCTCGCCGAGTGCGCCCAGGACTGCGCCAGCGAGTTCCAGTGGCTCGAGGCCGAGTGCGTGCCCCTCAACCTCGTCTTCGTCCAGTGCATCGCCCAGCTGACCTGCGCCGGAGCTCGATGGCGAAGAGCGTGCGCGGCCGAGCTCGCGGCGGTGGAAGACTGCGCAGGCGGCGGCCAGGAATGCACCCAGGCCGTGAGCGAGGAGAGCGACGGCTGCGGCGGAGCACGTTCTGCCCCGACGCGCCGACCCAGGAGATCTTCTGCGACGCCGAGACCTGCGTCTGCAGCGTGGACGGCGTCGAGGTCGCCCAGTGCCCGGCCGACAACGTGTGCGCCGAGGGCGACGCGATCTTCGACAAGATGGCCAGCTGCTGCAAATTCGAATGATCACAGGCGCCGGTCCGACGAATCGTCGGACCGGCGTACCCATCATTCGTGGCTCGCCAGCCAATCACCGCGCATTCGCGTCGGCGACCGAAGCGTCGGCGCGTGGTCCCTCGCGCCACCGCTCACCGACGCGTCGCGTCCGGCGAGCGACCGACTTCGTGACGCACGAAGTCAATGACTCGCCAGCCAATCGGCGACGCGCCTCGCGTCCGCGTCGCCGACCGGCGTGGCCAGCGCGCGAAAGCCCGCCTGCGCGCGAGCGGCCAGGCGCTGCGCCTGTTCCTGGCTGCGGCCGGCGTCCCCCAGGGCGCGCGCGAGCAGGAAGTCCACTCGTGCCAGGAGCGACGGGAAGATCCGGTGCTTCTCCAGCAACGCCTGCGCCCGCTCGAGCGGAGCTATCGCCGCCGCCGCCTCGCCGCGCATCACGTGCGCCTCGCCGATGCCCGCGAGCGCGAACGCGTTGTCGATGAACTCGGCGCCGAGGGCCTTCTCGCGCAGGGCCAGCGCCCGCTCGTAGTGGTCCAGCGCCGCCATGACCTCATTTCGGCGCAGGAGCACGTCGCCGAGGTTCTCCAGCGACTGCTGACCTGCTCGTGCTCCGCCCCGAACACTTCCTCGTAGATCGCCAGCGCCGAGCGATGGGCGGCGAGCGCCGCGTCGAGCTCTCCGAGATCGCTCTCGGCGCGCCCGATCGCCGACAGCGCGTCGGCCACCAGCGGGCGCGCCCCCTCGGTGGCCTCGAAGCTGCGGAGCGCTCGCCTCGCCGCGTCGAGGGCTGCGCGCCCGTTCCCAGCTTGCGCAGCGCGCCGCTCGTGTTCAGCAGGATCACCGCCACCTGCGGATGGTCCTGCCGCGCGCCGCCTCCACGATCGCCAGCGCCTCGGCGAACAGCGCCTCGGCCTCGGCCGCCCTGTCCTCGAGCATCAGCTGATTGCCCGTGCGCACGAGGATCGCCCCGTACGCCGGGTGCTTCGCGCCGAACAGCTTCCGCGACAGCGCCGTCGCGCGGCGCAGGTGGGCGTGGCCGCCTCGGCGTCGCCCTGGGCGCTGGCGGCGATCGCCACCAGCTCGAGCGACTGCGCGGTGGCGGTGCTCCTCGCCGAGCGCCTGCTCGCGGAGCGCCAGCGACTCCGCGAACTCGGCCCGCGCCGCCGGGAAGTCGCCGGCGTTGTAGAGCAGGCTGCCGAAGTTCGCGTGCAGCGATCCTTCGAGCCCGGATCTGCGCCCCACCGCGCGAGGGCGGCCCGCGCGTGAAGGCCCACTCGCGGCCCGCCAGCGGGTCGAACAGCTGCGAACCGACCACGAACACCAGGCCGATGGCGGCCCGCGCCGCGACTCGATCGTGCCGCCCCGCGTGGGCCGTCGCATACGCCGCGCGCAGCGTGGACTCGGCGGCCTTCGGATCGACGGCCTCCGCTGGATGCCACCCAGAGCCTCGAGCGCCTCCGCCTCGGTCGGCGGGTGGGCGAGCGCCCGGGCCCGCTCGACCGCCCGCGCGGCCTCGGCGAGCCCTGCCTCGTGGCGCCCGAGCGACGCCAGGAACTTGGCCTGCGCCAGCATCGTCTCGATCGCGCGCGCCTCCGCGGCCTGCTCGCCGCCCTCCGGGGCCCGCACGGGCATGCGCAGCGCCTCGAGGTTCGCGCACGCCGTGACGCTCGTCAGGCCGAAGGCCGCGTCGACCGCCTTCGTGACCCCGTCGGCGTCCACCGCCCCGAGCAGCGCCGTCAATGTGCGCACCTCCGTCAATCGCCGGTCCAGGCACAGCATCCGCAGCGACAGCAATTCATCGGACTGTTCGCCGCGGACCCGCGTCGCCTCGCACGCGTCGGTGTGCATCGCCGCCCAGCCGCGCCCATACGAATCCAGGGTGCGCGACACCGTGTCCCAGATGTCCTCGGCGTGGGCCACGCCGGTCGCCGCGAACCTGGCGTGGATCGCCCCGCGCGCCTCGTCGCTCCACACCTGGGCGAACTTCGCCGCGCTCCCCTGACACAGCGGCGCCGGCTCGCCGGCGAATTGCGCCGCCGCGACGATCGACGCCGCCAGCGCGCCGACCCCGAGCCCCGCGAGGGCCGCCCGCCGCCAGGTCTGCCGCGGGTCGCGCGACAGCGCGGCGAGCAGGGCCCCCATCGACGGGAAGCGCTCCTCCGGCGCCAGGCGAAGGCCGCGCTCCAACACCCGGCGGACGAATGCAGGCACCGGCGGCCCGCCTTCCACGACGGGCAGCTTGCCCCGCTGCGCCTCGGCGCGGATCACCTCGCGGGTGTTGATCGAGTACGGCCGCCGCTGATACAGCGCCGCGAACAACGCCACGCAGAAGCTGAATTGATCGGCGCTCGCATCGACCACGCTGTTCTCGAACTGCTCCGGCGCCATGTAAGCGGGGGTCCCGAGGAACGCCCCCGCCTGCGTGATCTCGTCGAACGGCTCGACGGCCTCCGCGGAGATCGAGACCTCCGATTCGGTGCGCGCGGCGCTCGAGCGGACGAGGCCGAAGTCGACCACGCAGACCCGCCCGTCGCGACCGACGAGCACGTTGGCCGGCTTGAAGTCGCGGTGGATGAGCCCCTCCGCGCGCCGCCGCCAGCCCCTGCCCGACCTTTTTGAAGATCTCCACGATGGCGCGCCACGAGTGCCTGCGCTGCGCCAGCCAGGCGGCGAGCGTCACGCCTCGATCAGCTCCATGGCGATGAACACGCTCGAGCCGAACGTGCCCACGTCGTACACCGCGACCACGTTGGGATGGGACAGCCGCGCCAGCGCCTGCGCCTCGCGCATCAACCGGCCGCGCGGCTCGTGCGAGCGCTCGAACGCCGGGCTGCGCAGGAGCTTCAGCGCGACCTTGCGGTTCAGCTCGGATCGTACGCCGCATAAACGACCCCCGCGCCGCCGACCCCCAGCGTCTCTAGCACGACGTAGCGGCCCACGAGGGCGCCTCGCGCCAGCGAGCGGTGCGACGCGACGTCCTCGTCGGGCCCCGTGAAGGACGTCGAAGCCGCGCGCGAGCGGGCGAGCGCCGACAACAACCTGCGACACCCGGGGCACGCGGCCGCGTGCGCCTCGACGCGGCTGCTCTCCTCCGGCGAGAGCATCCCGGCCACGAACTCGGTGATGGTGTTCTCCTCGGGGCAGACCATCGCCGGCAAGAGATAGGGCGCCGCGCCGGGCGTGTCCACCGGGCCTGCCCGCGCCTCAGCTCCGGTCGATCACGCCGCCGACGCTGAGCTGGCTCTGGGCGAACTCGAGTAAGCGCTCGAGCTCGTCGCCCCACAGCTTGTGGTGGCTCATCAACGACCGCCGCACCTGCGCCAGCAAGAGGCCGCGGATCCGGGCCAGATTGCGGCTGATGGTCGAGGGCGCCACGTTGAAGAGACGCCCGAGCTCGACCACCCCGACCCCGTCGAGGTGATACTGGAGCAAGAGCATCCGGTCGCGCGCCGGCAACCCGGTGATCGCCCCGTTCAGCGCGGCTTGCACGATCTGGCGCGCGTCCTGCTTGAGCTGCGCCAATCCCGGGCTGTGCCCCGGATCGACGCTGAGGGCGTCGAGCAGGTCGTCGTCGGTGGGCTGCTCGCGGGCCGGCCGGGCGCTGTCGATCGCGACCCTCGCCGCCACCGTCCGCACCCAGCCGCCGAGCTCGCCGCGCCCGCCGTAGCGCGCGATCCGGGCCGGCGTGTCGCCGTGGGCCAAAAACAGCTTCTGGCGGATGACCTGCTTCTCGTCGTCCGAGGTGCGTCGGTCGCGGGCGATGAACTCGGCGTCGAAGGCTGCGATCGCCGCCGCCGAGCCGGCCGCGCACGCGCACGCGAGGAACAGCTCCGCCAGCCGCAGCTTCGCCAGCGCCTCCTCGACCGGCTCCGAGCCCGCGGGCACCCGCGCGGCGACCCAGGCCACGAACGTCTCCGGCTCGAGGCTGACGCCGGGCCAGCGGCGAGTGGCGTCGTCGATCGCCCCGGCGAGCAGCCGCTCGACCGCCTCCGCGTCACGGCCCCGCGCTCCGCCGAGCAGCGACAGCAAGCGCGTGGAGAGGCGCATGGGCGAGGATCCTAAGCGACAAACCGCGAGCCCCGGGCGCGACAAATGGGTCAGGTTATCCCGGATCGACGCGTGTGGACGCCCCGGCCTGCGCAGTGCCTCCGCGCGCGACGGAGCTCGAAAAAAAACCCGCAAATCGTCAGGTCGGTCCCCGTCTCCTGTCGGACCGGGCCTCGTGCCCGGAGAAGCGAACATGTCCTTCACATCTCCCGAAAGACGGCCCGTCCCGACTCTCCCTTTGCCTCGTGCTGCTCGCAGGCGCCGCTTGCGGCGATGACGCCCAGACCCCCGGTGCGACCGACGCCGCCACCTCGGAGTCGGGCAGCACCGTCGGGACCCCACGGGCCCCGAGCCGACCGGGACGACCGCGGGCGACGAGACGACGACGACCGCCGACACGACCGTCCCGACCTCGACCTCGACGGCCGACACCGGCACGGACAGCACCTCGCCCGTCACCTCGACGAGCGACGACACGGCCACCAGCACCAGCACCAGCACCAGCCCCGGCACCAGCACCGGCGAGACCACGGAGGACGGCACGAGCACGTCCACGAGCGCCGCCGACACCACCGACACCACCGACGGCGAGACCGGCGACACCGGCGACACCGGCGTGGACCCGTGCGGACCGGACAGCGCGGGCCCCCTGCTGAACTGCTTCGTCGGCTGTCCCGACGAGCTGTTCGCGGTCCCCCCTACGTCGAGGAGTTCGACGTCCAGGCGCAGTACGACGCCCACTGGAAGGGCACCTGGGCCGCGCCGACCCTGGCCGGCGGCGCGCTGAACTTCGGCCCGCACCCGATGACCATGGACTGGTGGGACAACTACAGCCCGACCTGGTCCAAGCTGGAGTACGGCGACGCCCTGCTGTGCGCGCGCCTGCGGCTGACCCCGCCGATGGTCGGCATCCCCGAAGAGGACATGTTCGAGATCACGTCCCGTCTGCCGGCCGACGCCGCGTTCGAGACCGGCGCCATGTCTCTCGGGCTCCTCACCGCCGACGAGCAGGTGTTCCGCACCCGCATCGCCGAGTCCCAGTGGCAGGACCACGCCGAGGCCCTGTTCCCGCTCGACCGCGGCGTCGAGAACACCCTCGACGTGCTGATCTACGCCCAGGGCGACAAGTACGTCGCCGAGCTGCGCAACGCCGCGTATCCCGACGACATCACGGTGCTGCCGGCCACCGCGCACTTCAGCCCGAAGGGCCTGGTGACGCTGCTCGGCTGGCGCAACAGCGAGGCGGTCCACGTCGATCGCCTGGTGCTCGGCGGACCCTCCGCCGACGTCTACGAGAAGCTCGCCGCCGAGCTGCCGTGAGCACCGGCGGGGCCGCGTCCCCGCCACTGCACGCACATCATCGGCGGGGCCGCGTCCCCGCCAATGCGAGCACATGTCCCTGCGGACATCTTACTTCGCCGCGCGCCCGGCCTTCTGCTCGCCGAGCCGGGCGATGCAGTGCTGCAGCGCGTCGCGCAGGCGGGCGTGGACCGCCACGTGCGACAGGTCGACGCCGATCGCCACCATGGTCTGGGCGATCCGCGGGTGGATGCCGGTCAGCACGCCCTCGGCGCCGAGCAGGCCGATCGCGCGGATCATCGCGATCAGGTGGCTCGCGGTGCCGGTGTCGACGACCTCGACGCCGGTGAGGTCGAGGATGGCGAAGCGGGCGCGCAGGCGGCCGACGGCCTGCAGCAGCTCGTCCATGATCTCGGCGGTGCGCACGCTGTCGACGAGGCCGAGGATCGGCACCGTGATGATGCCGTCCCACACCTCGATGATCGGCGTCGAGAGCTCGCGGATCACCTCCTGCTGCTTCTCGATCAGGTCGATCTTGCCCTGCAGCTCGGCCTCGCGGCGCAGCGACTCGCGGAGGTCGAACGAGATGCCGACCATCGCCGCCCCGCTGTCTCCGGGGTCGGCGACCGGCACGTACCAGTTGCGCCAAGGCACCCCGAGCACCTCGACCTCCTCGCCGCGGTAGGCCTCGCCGGCGAGCGCCCGCCTCACCACGCCGTGGCCGGGGTGGTCCGGGAACGCCTCGAAGATGTTGCGGCCGACGAAGTGCTGCGGCGACAGCCCGACCGCCTGCATGCCCTTGCCGTCCTGGAACAGGTAGTTGCCGGCCTTGTCGAGCGCCCACACCGAGACGTCGAGGTTCTCGATCACCGCCTCGAACATCTTCTCGGCCAGCGCGGCGCGGCGGTAGCGGCCGATGCGATCGGAGACGTCGTGGCCGTGGATCGTCGCCCCCGTCGCGCGCCCGTCGGCGTCGCGCTCGGATTGCCACCACGCCTGGAAATACAGCACCTCGCCGCCGCGCCGCACCGCCTCGACCTCCGGCGCCTCGCGGTCCTCCGCCAGCAGCGCGGCCCAGTCGCCGGCCACGAGCGGCACGACCTCGCCGAGCCCGCGCCCCAGCACCTCCGCCTCCGCCGCCGCGAACACCTGCTCCGCGCGGCGACTCCACCCGGTCACCCGCAGCGCCTCGTCCACCTCGATCACCACGTGCGGGCCGCGCTTGCTCCGTTCGTCCATCGTCGGTCCTTATCTATCATGCGCCGACCGGCGTGGACGGCGTGCGGACTCCGTTCCGCCTGCGTGCGCCGATCTCCCACATGATGCGCCAGGCCGGCGAGGCGCCGCCCAATCATCGGCTCTCCGGATGCAGACAGCGCACGATCGCCCATCTGGCCGATCGGACATGTCACCGGCGGCGCGGATGCGACCTGTCCCTTCGGACATCCAGCCTCAGCGCGGCCACCAAAGATAGAGCGACAGCGGGCCGAGGGTGGCGAGCATCGCGGCGGCACACACGAAGTGGAGGACACCGACCACGACCGCGACGCCGCCCTCGACCTCGCCGTGGAGCAAGCGGCCGCTCGCGGCGCGGCCGTACAGGACGGTGCGGCGCCCGATCACCCCGCGCACGCCCCAGCGGATCGTCAGCGCCACGCCGACCACCAGCAGCACCGGCAGGAGCAGCCGCAAGAACGTCACGTCGCGCAGCTGGTCGGCCGCGCCGGCGAGGGCCTGCAGGTATCCGTTCACGCGGTCAGTGTACTGCGACCCCGACGTCCGGCGCGGGGACCCCCGCGCCGGCGCCCGGGTCTCGGCGCGCCTGCACGCAGAAGGCCGCGAAATCGCCCGCGCTCCCGTGGCGATTTCACGCACTGACCCCGGCGCGTCCGACACTGATCCTCCGCTCCGATGACCGGCGAGGACGAGAGCCTGGGGGCGACCCTCGCCGCCACCGGTCAAGGGACGAACACCGACTCGGGCGAGGTCGAGCTGCGCCCGCCGCCGCCGGGCGCGGGCACGCCGGTCGACAAGGAGATCGTCAAGCGGGCCCTGTTCCCCGGGCGCGGCGGGCCGCTGCGGATCGGTCGTTTCACCGTGCTGGGCCAGGTCGGCCGCGGGGCCATGGGCGTGGTGTACGCCTGCTACGACGACCTGCTCGACCGCAAGGTCGCGGTCAAGCTGCTCAAGCACACGGCCGCCGGCGATCCCTCGGCGGCGCAGGTCCGGCTGCGCGAGGCCCAGGCGCTGGCCCGGCTCGACCACCCCGACGTGGTGAAGATCCACGACGTCGGCACCTTCGAGGATCGCGTCTACCTCGCCATGGAATTCGTCGACGGCCAGACGCTCGGCGCGTGGCTCACGGCCGCGCCGCGCACGTGGCAGGAGATCCTCGCGGTCGTGATCGCGGCCGGCGAGGGCCTCGCCGCGGCCCACGCGAAGGGCCTGGTCCACCGCGACATCAAGCCCGACAACATCATGGTCGGCGGCGACGGTCGCGTGCGCCTGATGGACTTCGGGCTCGCGCGCGCCGAGGCCTCGGCGGCGCCGGCGGGCGAGCTCGCGGGCGCGAGCGGGACGACCGTGCTCACCCACACCGGGGCGATCATGGGCACGCCGGCCTTCATGGCGCCGGAGCAGTTCCTGGGCGAGCCCGTCGACGCCCGCTCCGACCAGTTCGCCCTGTGCGCGACCGCCTGGGAGGCGCTCTACGGCCAGCGGCCGTTCGCCGGCGACACCCTGCCGACCCTGATGGCCAGCGTCACCGCCGGCGTCGTCACCCCGCCGCCGCGGGCCCGCGCGCCGCAGTGGCTGCGCAGGGTGCTGGAGCGCGCCTCTCGCGCGACCGCGCGGCCCGCTTCGCCGACACGCGGGCGCTGCCGCAGGCCCTGCGCGCCGACCCGACCCGCCGGCGCCGGACCCTCGCGCTCGTCGCCGGCGCGCTCGCGCTGCTCTCGGCCGGCGTCGGCGCGGCCGAGGTCGCCGAGCGGCGCACGATCGCCGCCTGCGACGCCGCCGCCTCGGCCGTGTTCGCCGACTGGGACGAGCCGGCCCGCGCCGCGCTCGAGCAGGCCTTTCTCGCCACCGGAGCGGCCCACGCCGCCGCCACCTCGCCCGCGCCGCGCCGTGGCTCGACCGCTGGGCCGCCTCGTGGCACGCGGTCGCCGACGCCGCCTGCCGCGCGAACCGCCTCGAAGCCACCTGGGACGGCGAGCAGTACGCCCGCGCGGTCGACTGCCTCGCCGAGGCCCGCGGCAACTTCGTCGCGCTCGTCGGCGAGCTGCGGCGCGTCGACGCGGCCAGCCTCACCGAGGCCACCAGCGCCGCCGCCGCGCTCGCCACCCCGAGCCGTGCGCCGACCCGACCTACCTGCGCGAGCGGCCGCTCTTGCGCTTCGACCAGCGCGCGCAGATCTCGGCGGTGCGCGCCCGGCTGGCCCGGGCCGGCTCGCTGGCGGCCGCCGGGCGCTACGCCGAGGGCCTGCCGGTCGCGCGCGAGGCCCTGCACGCGGCCGTGGTCGTCGGCTGGCTGGCCCTGGTCGCCCAGGCCGAGCTGCGCGCCGCCGGCCTGGCCGAGCACACCGGCGCCTACGCCGAGGCCGAGGCCGGCCTCCTGCGCGCGCTGGCGGCCGCCCGCGAGGCTCGCTCGGCCCGCCTCGCCCTGCAGGCCAGCACCGAGCTGGTGTTCGTGGTCGGCTACCGCGGCTCGCGGCTGGCCGAGGGCAAGGTGTGGGCCGAGTCGGCGCGGACCCAGCTCGCGCTGCTGGCCGGCGCCCACCCGCTCGAGCAGGCCGACCTCGACAGCAACCTCGCCGGCGTCCAGTACGTCGGCGGCGAGCTCGGCGCGGCCGTCGACCTCTACGCCCGCGTCCTCGCCGCCCGCGAGGCCGCCCTCGGCGAGCAGCACCCGCGCGTCGCCGACAGCGTCAACAACCTCGCCGGTGTGCGCTACGCGACCGGGGCCATCGACGAGGCCGCGCGCTCTACGCCCGCTCCCTGGCGATCTACGAGCAGGTATTGGGCGAGGACCACCCGCAGGTCGCCACCACCCTCAACAACATCGCGCTGGTCCACGAGTCCCTCGGCACCTACGACCCGGCGATCGCCGCCCTCACCCGCGCCCTGGCGATCCGCGAGGCCACCTTCGGCCGCGAGCACGTCTCGGTCGCCACCTCGCTGTGCAACCTCGCCCTCGTGTACGAGGCCACCGGCGTCTACGACGAGGCCGCGCGGCTGTTCCTGCGGGCCCTGGCGATCCAGGAGCGGGCGCTCGGCCCCGACCACCCGGTGGTCGCCGACACGCTGCACAACCTCGCCACCGTCCGCTACGACACCGGCGACGACGCCGAGGCGACGCGCCTGCTGAAGCGCGCCCTGGCGATCTACGAGCGCCGGCTCGGCCCACCACCCGTCGACGGTCGCGAGCGTGGCCGGCCTCGGCCAGCTCACCGCCGGCGGCGCGCACGAGGACGCGCTGAAGCTGTTCGCCCGCGCCCTCGCCAGCCAGGAGCAGGTCCTGGGCCCCGACCACGCGAGCGTCGCCCACACCCTGCTCGGCCGCGGCGACGCCCTGATCGGCCTCGGCCGCGCCGCCGAGGCGGTGCCCGAGCTCGAGCGAGCGCTGGCGATCCGCGAGGCCGCGCAGGTCCAGCCCGAGGAGCTCGCCGAGGCCCGCTTCGCGGTCGCCCGCGCCCTGTGGGACGCGAACGGCGACCGCACCCGCGCCCGCGCCCTGGCCGAGCAGGCCGCCACGACCTACCCCACGGCCCCCGGCACCGAAGACGCGCGCGCCAGCGTGGGCAAGTGGCTGGCCAGCCACCCGGCCCCGTGAGTCGCAGATCCCATCATATCACTCGAGACATGTGCTCATGCACATGTCCCGATCGACATGCTTTAAAGCATGCTCTTCGGGACATGACCGCTCACCCTCGCGCCGACTCCCCGCCACACGCCGCTGCGCCCGTCGATTCCCACTCCGACAGCGCCACTCGCAATCGTCTCGTTCACCGGCGCGGTGTCGTTCATCGCCGACGGGCGACCGCAGCGCACCTGTCCCCCTGCCTCGGACGCCATCGCCATCGCGCGCCCGAGCCTCGCGGTGCTCTGCGAGCTGCGCCTGACAGCGTCTCCGCCCCGCCTCGGGCATCCGACGCCATCGCTCGCCCGAGCCTCGCGGTGCTCTGCGAGCTGCGCCTGACAGCGTCTCCGCCCCGCCTCGGACATCCGACGCCATCGCTCGCCCGAGCCTCGCGGTGCTCTGCGAGTTGCGCCTGACCGCGTCCCCGCGCCACCCGAAGCATCGCTCGCCCCGATCGACACGCCCGCGAGCCCGCCCGAGCGCGATCCCGGCAATCGCGAAGCGAGCTCGACGACAGCCCCCGGGAGCGCATCGCCCTCCGCACGAGCCGAGCGACCGTCCACCGGGGCATACGAGCATTGCCCCGATGCCGCGGCGGGCGAGTCCCTGCATTGCCCGGCGACGCGCCTCCTTCCGCTGCGAACTGCCATGGAGCCTCGGTGCGCCCGCCGTGACCGCGCCGCGGTGTCACGCGAGCGCGGCGGCCCCGTCCGGCCCGGCTCGGTCCGTCGATTCGCCGCTGCCGCGCTCCTGTCCGTCCCCTACGCCGGCGCCGCCCGGCCATCCCGTCAATCCTCGCGGCTCCGTCCGCGGTCCGATCATTCACCTCAGGCCCGGCACGACCGGGACCCTGCCACGCTCCTGATCGTCCCTCCGCCGGCGCCGGCCCCACGGCGCTTTTCATTTCTATCCAAGACTATTACGAATGCGTCACGGCGGCAGAGTCGCACCGCGAACTCGGCGCCGATCGTCTGTCTCCACGAGTCTCGACATTTCATCGACCCTTGCCCCGCCGTAACCTGGCGGTGCTTCGCTCATGCCAGCCTGGCGGCGCTCTGGTGGCTCGCGATTCACCGCACCACGACCGGCGCACCCACGTCGTGAGCGCTCTTCCCGCACGTACGGGCGCGCCGTGGCTCCGCTCGGGGCCGCCGGCACTCGCCTCGCGTGGCGGATCGCCGGCGTGGCGATGCTCCTCCACTGGCTGCAAGGCCTGCGCTCCGCGACGCTGCTCGACTACCTCGGCGCGCGGCCTCTCGGCTTCACCTCGCCGGCCTGGGCGGCCTCCTCCTCGTCGCGCTCGGCCCGCGCCTCGTCCTGCTCGTCCCGCTCGCCGCCGCCTGGTCGTGGCTCTGCTGGACCGTGCCCGCGGCGCGGCCGGGCCCATGGTCAAGGTCGTCGACGAGTACGCCCTGTTCGCCCTGCTCCCGCTGCTCGCGCTCGCCAGCGCGTGCGTCACCTGGTCCGAAGGACATCTCGACGATCGCGGCCCGTCCGCCGAATCGGCCGGTCAGCGGTGGTCTTGCGAATCTGCGTCAGCGCCGCGCTCGGGTTCGCGGCCCTGCACAAGCTCAACACCGACTTCCTCGCGCCCGCCACCTCCTGCGCCGACCTGGCCGGGCGGCTCGGCCAGTTCTGGGCCGTCCCCGCCCCGCCCCTGCGCCGTGGACCCTCGTCGCCCTCGAAGCCCTGGCCGTCCCGCTGCTGTGGTTCTACCCGCGCCTCGGCCTGCCGTGGACCCTCGCCCTGGTCGCCGGCCTCGGCCACATCGGGCCCGCCGCCTTCAACACCCTGATCCTCGGCGCCGCCCTCGCCTTCGTGCCCGAGCGCGACGTCGCCGCGCTGGCCGTCGCGCTGCGGCGGCGCGGCCTATGGCTCGCGCTCGTCGGCCTGGTCCTGCTGCCGATCTCCACGCCTCTACCGCGGGCCCAACAACTGGTCGATCTTCGCCGTCTTCCAGGTCGTCCTGCTGCTCGCCGCCTGCCTGGCGGCCGTGGGCCTGCGCGACGCCGCCGGCCGCGGCTCGCGGTCTCTCGCGCCGAGGCGGTCGCGCCTGCGCCTGCCCGGCGGACCGCACCACCGCAGCTTCGCCGTCGCCACGATCGCCCTGCTGCTCGCCCTCGGCTCCTCGCCCTACCTCGGCCTGAAGTACCGCTACAGCTTCGCCATGCTCAGCAACCTGCGCGTCGACGACGCCCGCTGGAACAGCCTGATCGTGCCGCGTCAGGTCCGACTGACGCGCCACGATCCGTTCGTCCACGTGCTCCGGGTCGAGCCTGCGTTGCCGCGCGGCGACAGGCGCGAGCCGGTCCTCGCCCCCGGCGTCTACAGCCCCGACGCATTCCGCCGCCGCTTCGAGGCCGCGCGCCGGCACCAGCGCCGCTCCGCGCTCGAGCTGCGCTACCATGGCCAATTGTTGAAGAGCCCTGACATCGCCGCCGATCTCGGCATCCTCGGCTTCGTCGAATCGCTGCCGGCAGCGCCGCTGTACCAGCCGGCCCTGACGCTCCGCGCCCCGCAGCCCTGCGTCCATTGACGCGCCGCGCAGTCGGCCGGCGACTCCTCTGATTCCACCAGCCCGCCTTCGCGCCGCGCTCGCCGAGAAAATCTGCGCACAATTGCCGCGCCCTCGGCCAGCGCCCCCTCTCACAGCTCGTTTCACGCGGGCTGATGCGAGGGGCGCTCGCATCGGAGGCCACGCGACCCGAGCGCCGCTCGCTTGGAGCCGCCGTCCGGCTCAGCCGACCTCGCACGTGCTGTCATTTCACCAGCCGCCTTCGCGCCGCGCTCGCCGAGAATTCTCTGCGCCCATCGCAAAGACACGCGATTTTCGTCTGTCGCAACACCCGCCAATCACCATTTACACTGAGACATCGACTCCGCACATTCCTTCAATCCGCAGAGCCGAAGTCTTTCTCGCCACACCGATCGCCAAGACGGGCGACGTTCCCAGCCCACTGTCCCGCGGACAAAAACATATCTCGCGACTTGCCCTCACAGCCGAGGCAGCGCCGCGAGCTCGGGCGTCGTGCGCCGGCACCAGCATGATTTCAGGGAAGCGCGCCGCGATCGCCGCGACCCGCAGCAGGTTCTCGCGCACTCCCTCCGCGTCCGCATCGGCCAGCGTGCGCAGCGGCCAGGCCGCTCGGCCCGCTCGGTGATGCCCTCGAGCTGCCACACCAGATCGCCGAGAAAGGCGTAGCGGCGCTCGCCCGGCAGCGTGACGAACACGATCACCGACCCGGGCGTGTGACCGAAGGCCGGCACCACCACGATCGCGCCGTCGCCGTACAGATCGTGGCTCGCGGGGAAGCCGAGGTAGGGCCCGCCGTCGAAGCGGTATGCCTCGTAGCGGGCCTCCGCGAACCCGCGCCACCGCGGTGAGCGAGCCGCCCTCGGCGATGAACGCCCGCTCCTCCGCCGGCACGAGCACCGGCGTCCCGGGGAAGCCGGGCACGCCGCTGACGTGATCCCAGTGCGCGTGCGTGAGGAGAATGCCGCGCAGGCGCTCTGGCGCGTAGCCGGCCGCGTCGAGCTGATCGGCCGCTGGCGTCGCCGCCTCGTAGCGGGTCGTGGCCCGGAAGTAGAGCGGCATCTGTCCGAAGTGCGCGTCGATGTCGCGACCGAAGCCCGTGTCGATCAAAATATCGCCGCGCGGGTGACGGACCAGCGCCGCGCTCATCGTGAACTCGCGGCGATCGGAGAACGCCCCGCCGCGGTAGGCGAAGCCGGCGCTGCGCCGCGTCAGCCCCGTCGGCAGGTGGACCAGCGCCATCTCGGCCGGCGGCGACGCGCGGCAGCTCGCCCGCGAGCTCGGGCGGCGCCGGCAACGGGGCCGCCCGGAGAGTTGGCCAGCGACGCGAGCGGCAGGCCCACCGCCAGGACGAGGACGAACCATCGCGCGCGAGTCCGCCGATTCACCCCACCAGCATAGACGAGGACGCCGCCCCACTGCACAGGAGAACGTCCGCCCCGATTCGTCGCAGCTTGCGCGGCCTGCGGCTCGCTGCAGACGGGCCGCGCATGTCCCCCGCTGCAGCTTCGCCCGTCCTCCTCCTCGCGCCCGCCTGCGGCGACGACGACTCCGGCGCCACCGAGGCCGGCACCGACGCCACCGCCACGACCACGCCCGGCGAGTCGGCCTCCGCGAGCCAGACCTCCGGCGACGACCCGACCACCCGCGGCCCGACCACCCGCGGCGACGACGGCACCACCACCGACGACGAGCCCGGCACCGGCGCCACCACCGAGCCCGACACCGGCGCGCCATCGACGACCGGCGAGACCGGCGAGACCGGCGAGACCGGCGAGCCCCCGGACACCGCGTCGCGGGTGCCTACCTCACCCGCAACGTCGACGGCCAGACCTGGCCCGAAGACAACGCCGACGAGGCCGGCATCTGCCCCGCCGGCTGGGCCTACCTCGGCGGCACCAGCTTCGCCGCGGCGTGCCTGCTCGAGACCCCCGGCACGGTCGTCAACCTCACCCGCGACGTCGACGGCCAGACCTGGCCCGAGAACGTCGTCGACGAGGCCGACATCTGCCCCGCCGGCTGGGACTACCTCGGCGGCACCGGCTTCAACGCCGTCTGCACCACCGACCAGCGCCTCGCCCTCGCCTATCTCACCCGCAACGCCGACGGCCAGATCTGGCCCGACGACGTCCCCGACGAGGCCGACATCTGCCCGGCCGGCTGGGACTACCTCGGCGGCTCCAGCTTCGCCGCCGTCTGCAGCACCGCGGAGGCGCGCTCGATCGTCAACCTCAGCCGCAACGCCGCCGGACAGATCTGGCCCGACGACGTCCCCGACGAGGCCGACATCTGCCCGGCCGGCTGGGACTACCTCGGCGGCACCGGCTTCAACGCCGTGTGCGCCGGCGCC
Source organism: Nannocystis pusilla (assembly GCF_026626665.1). Taxonomy (GTDB): domain Bacteria; phylum Myxococcota_A; class Polyangia; order Nannocystales; family Nannocystaceae; genus Nannocystis; species Nannocystis pusilla. Next base: position 11,733,273 of record NZ_JAPNKE010000002.1, on the reverse strand, counting down.
GACGACCTCGCCCTCGCCTATTTGACCCGCGACGCCGCCGGCCAGATCTGGCCCGACGACGTCCCCGACGAAGCCGACATCTGCCCCGCCGGCTGGGACTACCTCGGCGGCTCGTCCTTCGCCGCCGCCTGCTCGCAGACCGGCCCCGCCGCGGTCGTCAACCTCACCCGCAACGCCGACGGCCAGATCTGGCCCGACGACGTCGCCGACGAGGCCGACATCTGCCCCGCCGGCTGGGACTACCTCGGCCGCACCAGCTTCAACGCCGTCTGCCGCGAGCCGTGAGCGTCGCCCGCGGCGCGCATCCTCGAATGGACCGTGTCTCTTCAGACATGGTCCGACGTCCATATAAAAAGACATGTCTTTCAAGACATGTCATCGACTTCGTCCACGCAGCGGCGTGAGCGTCGCTCCTCGACGCCGCCCTCGCCCCGGCGCGCGGGCGCAGCGTCGCCGCCACCGGGCGGCCGAGCTGCGATGCAACACCTCGCCGAGGATCGTGGCCAGCGCAGGCGCAGGGTCGCCGCCGCGCCTCGACGGCGTGGGCGGGCGCCCGCCCACGCCCGCCCACGCGTTCGCATCGACGCGCCGATCCTCGCCATCCTCTTTCTATCACCGTCGACGACGCTCTCGTCAGCGCGACCGAGATCCGTCTCCCTGTCGATCCGCGCCGCCGCCGGCGATGACCGCGGGACAGCCGTCATTGCGACGAGCCCCAGCCAGCCAGCCGATAGCCGTCCCACGTCGGCACTCGCGGTCCGTCTGTGTCGCACGCGGCGGCGAGCCGCCGCGAATGCGCCGGATCGGCTCCGCTCGTGAGCGGGCGATCGACCCGCGAGCACGCGTGGGCGCGGCGTTGCGCCGGCAATCGTGGCTCAGCCTGAACAATGGCTCGTCCCTCGGCATGCCGACATTCGTTCACGACATGTCTCCGAGACACCCGAATGTTCGCTCCGGCCGCCCGGCCGCGCTCGTTCGCGCCGCGCTCGCCGGCGCCACAATGGCGCGACCGCGGCCGCCCCGACGCGGCGAACGCCCGAGCGCATGCCTTTGCCCCCTCGCGGCGCGCCGTCTCCCCGCCCCGGCGCGTCCCCTCCTGCAGGTATTCGGCGCCCGCACGGCGCCGATCGAGGGTCGCGGCGCCGTGCCATCGGGCCGCCGTGAATCGTCGACTTTCATCGACAATGATTCGCCGGCCTCACGGCTCGCCGGCGCAACCACCATAAGCCGTCCGCGGCGCTGTCGATCGCAGCACGAGTTCGAGCGGACAATCGGCGCTGCACACGAATGAGCGCACCCTCGTCTTCGCGCCCTCCTCTTTAAGAATACGGCGCACCGTCGACACGCGCGTTTAACCGCCACAGTTAGTCCTTGCTTGTAATCGACGGTGCCGCCACCATGCGAATCGCCGCGGGCGGACGTGTTCGACCCGCGCGCATTGGGGTGTCTCGACATGACGGACGATTTGGCTCACTCGGATGACAACGAATGGGAGCAGCTCACGCGTGGGCGGCCCTTCATCGCCAACCTCGGCTACCAACCGAACTACGTTCAAAAGGTGCCTGACGGCCCGCCGATGCTCATGGGCCGCTTCGCGGTATTCGCCGCTGCCCGAGGACCAGGCGCGGCATCAAATCGTCGAGGTCGGCCACGACCTCGCCTATCTACAGCAGAGTACGAGGTCACCGACGACCTGGTGCTGCACATCCAGCTCGCGGCCGGCTGATCGGAGGTCCACACCATGTCCTCACAACTCGACGAATTGCTCGCCACCATCAGCGGAGGTATCGGAGACACCCTCAGGGCCGTGGAGGACCACGCGCTCACGCGATACCTCGACTTCTTCGAGGCCGGTCCGACCGTCGACGGCGAGACCCCGCTCGTGCCGAAGACGGTCTCGCTCCCGGTCCCGGCCGCGGACGGCAGCTATCAGCTGCGGAAGATCCCGATCGTCGCCCTCGTGAACCACAACTCCCTGCAGATCGACGAGCTCAAGCTCAAGTTCCGGCTCGAGCTCGACGAGGCCGCCTCGCAGGACGGCCCGGTCAAGATCCTGGCCCGCCTGGCGCCGATGCGCTCGTACGCCGCGCCGGCGAGCCGAGCGGGAAGGACGGGGAGAGCGCGCCGCACACCGGCCGATTCGTTCGCCGAGGTCGAGGTCCACTTCAAGCGCGGCGAGGCGAGCGAGGGCATCGCCCGGCTGGCCGCGCACTACCACAAGCTCCTCGATCGCACCGCTCGCCATCGTCGCAAACGTCGCTGTCCTTCGACAGAAAGTGAGAATCGAAGTGGCTGATTCATCGTTAACCCAACAGTTCGCCGGACTGCCCATGGGGCTGCTGATCTGCAGCCCCATCATCGAGGTCGCCAGGGCCAGGCCGAGCTGTGCCGCGTCTACCTCGAGTACGTGTTCAAGCTCGCCTACGACGGTGACCCCAAGGCCGGGAAGGTGAACATGGTCACCTTCCAGCTCAATCGTCCGGTGACCTCCGGCACGGGCCAGATCTCCCAGCAGGCGATCACGGTCAACGCGCCGCTCATGGCCCTCGTGCCGATCCCTGCGTTACCATGCAGGAGGCGACCGTGTCGTTCACGATGGAGGTCAAGGTCGACCGTCGACACCTCCTCCACCACCGCGTCGGCGGGCTCGTCGTTCGGCGGCACGTTCTGGGGCTTCACCGCCTCGATCAGCGGCAGCGTGACGACCTCGAGCAGCAACACGCGCAGCACCGACCACTCGGCCAAGTACGACATCTCGGCGCGAGCCACCCAGCAGCCCCCCGCCGAGGGCATGTCGCGCCTGAACCAGATCTTCGCCTCGGTCATCGAGCCCATCCCGACCGGCGGCAAGTAAAGCCCCGCCCCGGACTCGCCCCGGCGGCTCCCGCCGGGGCGCCCGGCCCTTCGCACCGCGCGCCAATTCGGAGACACCGTCATGCCCAAGAAGCTGGATCTCAACGGCCTCATGCTACTCGACGAAGAGCAAGAGCGTCGGCCGTGAGCGACGCGCAGATGCGGTGCAACGAGGTCGAGAGAGAAGCCCAGCTACAGTTGACAGTGGTCAGGCAAAGTCTGGGGCAGGTTCCAGATAATATCGGCTCGCTCGTGGCTGACCTTCGAGCCACCTCTGTCCGCCTCCGGAACGAGTTGACATCGGCCGCCTCCTCGCAGGACGGCGAGGCGACGCGCCTGAGGGACGTCCTTGAACAAGTCAACGTCCTGATCGGTTCTTTCAACAAGTTCAGCGGTAACCTCCCAAGGACTCTGCACGAAATAATAACCCGCCTCGCCGAGGCAAGGGCCGGACGCTTCTGGCGAACGGCCCAGTGGTACGGCGACAATCTCGAGCGACAAGAAATTCTGTCCCTGCGAGTGGCGAACCTGCTGCGCCGCCCCGAACAGTCTCTCGCTCAGGCAGTTGGGGGAGGTTTACGGGAAGTCGACGAGTGCGTGCGTCGCTCGGAAATCTTCCGCCTGAAAGACCGCTGCGCGAAAATGGTCTTTCTCCCGCGAGTCGATGAATTGTCCGGCTGGCACTCGCCCGCAACTGGAAGGTCGACCAGGCGCTGCAAGAGGTCCAGAAACTGCGGTTGAACCCAAATCCCCGCGAGTGGCAGGTGGCCTTCAACATTCGCAATGGTTGGACTTTGTGGGGGTAAGACACAACTCGGCGACATCGGCAGGGCCCACGTGACGATATCGCCAAATTCGATCAAGCGCCCCGCCAAGGTGGTATCCGCCTACACCAACGGCCAAGACTTGCGCGACGACCTGTTCACCCTCCCCAATTATGATGGAGGTTCATGCCACACTGGAAATAGTAGTTACAACCACCGGCGTCGGCGGGGACGGTCATCCTCACATCTACTTCAGCGGAAAAGACCTGTACTGGGGCAAGCTCGGCGACTACTACTGGAAGCCAGGAATGTCAGATACTGAGGTGAACAAACGTGTTACCGCTGCCCGGCGGGCGGTCCAAAAATTGATGGATGAATACAAAGGCCACCTCACGGCTCTCTGCGACGGAATCCTGAAGCACATCCGTCAAGGCCAGGACGTCTGTGGAAACAGCTACGCGCCATGATCACCGAGGCCTTCACCGACGTCGAGCGCCACTGGCACGCCGGCCGGATCGAGCAAGCCGCCGCCCTGTGCCAGCAGATCCTCGCCGCTGCCCCGGGCACGCCGGCGCGTGGTTGACTCTCGTGCGAATCGCTCGCGAGATCGGCCAGGCCGACACCGCCACGCAGCTGCTGCAGCGCGCCGCCGCGGCTTGTCCCGAGGACGCCGCGATCGTCAACGACCTCGGCGTCGCCCTGCGCGAGCGCGGCGATCCCGAGGGCGCGCTCGCCTGCTACGAGCGCGCCCTCTCGCTCCAGCCCGATCATGTCGAGGCGATCGGCAACCTCGCCATCAGCCTGGCCGAGCAGGCCGCTGGAGCGCGCGGCCGAGGTCTGCCGGCGCGCGGTGCAGCGGCACCCCGACTTCGTCGCCGGTCACTACAACCTCGGCAACATCCTCCGCCAGCTCGACCGGACCGCGGCCGCAGTCGAATGTTACGAGTGGGTGATCGCGCTCGACGGCGGCCACGCCGAGGCGCGCACCAACCTCGGCGTCGAGCTGCAGAAGCTCGGCCGGCTCGACGAGGCCGCCGAGCAGTGCGCGCGGGCCATCGACCTGCGGCCCGGGCTCGCCCTCGCCCACTACAACCTCGGCAACATCCGCAAGCAGCAGGGCCGGCTCGACGCCGCGGTCGCCTGCTATCGCCGCGCCGTCGAGCTCGACCCGGGCCACGCCCAGGCCCACAACAACCTCGGCGTCGCCCTCGCGGAGCTCGGCGACCAGGACGGCTGCGTGCAGCACTGTCAGCAGGCCCTCGCCCTGGAGCCCGGGTACGCCAGATGCTGGTACAACCTCGGCAACGCGCGCCGCGCCCAGGGGCAGCTCGAGCGCGCGGTCGAGTGCTACCGCCGCGCCGTCGCCCTCGACCCCCATTATCGTGAGACCCACAACAACCTCGGCGTCGTCTTCAGCGAGCTGGGCGAGCCTCACGAGGCGCTCGCCTGCTACCGCAAGGCCCTCCTCCTCCAGCCGGACGACGCCGAGCTGCACATGAACGTCGCCTTCATGCAGCTCCTGCTCGGCCGCTTCGAGGACGGCTGGAACGAATACGAGTGGCGCTGGAGATCGCAGAAATTCGCCCCGCGGCGCTACCCCGTCCCTGTGGGACGGCGCGCCCGCGCCCGACAAGACCCTGCTGCTGCATTCGGAGCAGGGCCTGGGCGACACCCTGCACTTCATCCGCTACGCCGCCTGGGCCCGGACGCGGGTCGGTCGCGTGGTCGTGACCTGTCAGAAGCCGCTGTCGTCCTTGCTCGCGGCGACCGCCGGGATCGATCATTTCGTCGACAAGGGCGAGCCGCTGCCGCCCGTCGATCTGCACGCCCCGCTGATGAGCCTCCCGCGATTGCACGGTACGACCGACCGGCACCTGCCCGCGCAGACCCCCTATTTGTTCACCGAACCCGAGCGAGTCGCGCGATTCGCCCGCGAGCTCGGCGGGCGCCCGGGCCTGCGCGTGGGCATCGTCTGGCAGGGCAATCCGCGTCACGTCGGCGATCGCCTGCGATCGATCCCCTCGCGCGATTCGCCGCCCTCGCCGCCATCCCCGGCGTCGAGCTCGTCAGCCTGCAATGGGGAGCGGGCGCCGAACAGCTCGCCCGCGCCGATTTCCCGATCACCGATCTCGGCGATCGCATCGAAGACTTCCGCGACCTCGCCGCCGCCATGCTCGCCCTCGACCTCGTCGTCTGCTGCGACACCGCGCCCGCGCACCTCGCCGGCGGTCTGGGCGCTCCGGTGTGGGTCGCCCTGTCGGTCGCGCCCGACTGGCGGTGGCTGCGAGGCCGCGCCGATACTCCGTGGTATCCGACGATGCGGCTCTATCGCCAGAGCGCGACCCGGACGTGGGAGCCCGTGTTCGCCGAGATGGCCGCCGACCTGCGCGCGCTCGCGGCGGCCGGCGCATCACCATGAGAACGACGGGTCGCGGAGCGCGCTGGCGCGAACGCGCAGATCGTCGACGGCGTGAACGCCGTGGACGTGCAGCCCCAGATCGATCGGCAGCCGCTGCTCGGCGAGAGCGCGTGCGCCCGCGCGACCACCTCCTCGCGGGTGAGCGCGCCCGGCTCGGCACTGGCGATGATGATCTTGTTGCCGAGGCCGACGACGTCGAGCACGTGCACGCGCTCGAACACCTCGCGGTACGTCGCGAGCGTCGCGTCGTAGTGGCGATTCGCCGCCGCGCTCCACACATTCGCGACCACCACCCCGACGGGGCCAGCGCCGCGCGCACGCTCGCCAGGGATTCGCAGGTCGAAGGTGCCGGGCACACCGCCGAGGCCGTGCCCGTCGAGGATCACCGCGTCCTGGGGGCGAATCCCGGCGGCCAGGAGCTTGCGCCCGTCGCCCTCGTGAATGCGCAATCGCTCGTCGGCCTCGACCGCGAAGAAGCGGCGGGCGACGTCGATGACCAGCGGATCGATCTCCACCACCTCGACAGTCGCCGCGGGCAGGTACGCGCGCACGAATCGCGGGATCACCCCCGCGCCCAGCCCGATCATCCACACGTCCCGGAGCGGACGCGCCAGCGCCAGGCCGGCCAGCATCACCGGCACGCACGGCGACTCGAGGTGCGCCGGCTCCGCCAGCTTGGCCACCCCGTGGCGCACGCGCTGCCGACCGAACCATGGCGTGCGCAGGCCGTCGTCGCCTTCGGTCACCGTCAGGCGATCGAACATCGACGGCGACTCGAACAACAGGCGCTCTTTGCCGCTCAAGGCTTCGCCTCCGGACCGGCCCCGGGGAGGTGCGGTAGCGCGGATCGTTGTACATCTTGAATTGACGGTAGACCTTGAGGGTCCGCCGGCCGGCGAGGACCTCGACGGCCAGCTGATCGAGCTCGGCGACGAGGTCGTCGCGCTGGGTCGTGAGGATCTGCAGACGGCGGGCGCAGGCGGCCCGGTGCTCCTCGCCGGCGTCTTCGCGCTCGACCTGCCGGGCCATGTAGAACCGCTTGAGCTCGACGATCGAGATCTTGTCGACGAGGCTGCCGAGGTCTCCGCCATGGCTCACCCCGCTCCCCGGACAGTCGGATGAACTCGGCGTCGACGGCCTCGATCAGGTCGTTGCGCCGCTGGTTGAGCGCGTCGATGCGCCGCTTCGCGGCCGCGACCGCCGCGTCGTCGGGGCTGCGCGCCAGGTCCTCCTCGTGCCACAGGCTGACGTTCGCCTGCGCGAGCTCGCTGACGAGCTGACCCAGAGTCCGATGGACCGCGTCTTTCATCGCCCCATGATAATGCAATACAGGTCCCTCCCGCAAGTCGCGAATGCGGTGACATGCGTGCATCCGCGAATGCGAGCGCGCATGGTCGCCAGTGAATCGAGTCGACGCATTTTTGCGCCCGCGGCGGCCCGCAGACCGGGAGCGGAGCTGCTCGCCCGCGGCGGGCGACGTCGCACCATTCGCGGCGCTTGTCCGCCTCGTCCTCGTCCCTTAGCATGGACGATCGATAGGATAGCCATGCCCAAGTCACAACCCCGACCTTCCCGTGAAGAGCGACGCGTGCAGCAGCAAGTCACGAAGGCCCGAGATCGGGTCGACAAGCGCTATCGAACCCGCTCCGGCAAGGCCCTCGAGGAGCGATTGACGAAGATCGAGACCGGGCACCCCGGCACCCTGCGGCGGCTCGCGGAGGACACCCGCAAGAACACGCCGCCGACCGCCGTCGCCGGCCAGAACATCTACTCCGGCAAGTGGCGCGGCTTCGAGGCCAACTTCCAGCGCGATTGGTGGCGCAAGCAGAAGCAGCCGTGGACCTGCTATTTGTGCGGACGGCCGATCGTCGCCGGCGCCCGCGACCGGGACGCCCCGTCCATCGAACACAAGGAGCCGTGGGCCCGGGCCAAGCTCGGGATCGCCACCAGGACGGTCTGCTGCAACGGCTCCCACTGGGAGGTCGCCCTGACCGACGACGTGCGCGCGGTGCTGCAGGACGAGAACAACCTGCTGCCGGCCCACAAGGGCTGCAACAGCGCCAAGAACGGCCCCAAGGACACCGACAGCATCGCCCCGCGCCGCCTCGGCGATTGCCCGGGCCCCGGGCTCTGCAAGGCGCAAGGCGACCTAGCCCGCAGCGACCCGCCTCCCGGCGCGGCCCTCTTATTCCCCGAAGGACATGTCTCTAAAAACATGCCCTTTAGGGCATTGCACCTCGCCGACGCGCGCCCGGCCGACCCCGCGGTGATGCAGTGCTTCAGCGCCTCGCGCAGCGTCGCGTGGACCACGATGTCGCGGAGGTCCATGCCCTGCGTCACGAGCGTCTGGGCGATCCCGGGTTGATGCCGGTGATGATGCCCTCGGCGCCGAGCAGGCGGATCGCGCGGATCATCCGCAGCAAGTGGCCCGCGGCCCAGTCCGCTCGGCGCCGGCCCGACCGTGGTAAAAATCGCCGGCCCCGCGAGGCGCGGTCGACGAAGGGCGGCGAGGATGACGGCGACGAAGAAGAGAACCGCGGCGGCGAAGCCCGCCAGGACAGCGAAGGTCGGCAAGGCGAAGAGCAAGACCTCCACTGCCGCGCCGCCGACCCCGGCGAAGAAGACCAAGCCCGCGACGGCCAAGACCGCCGCGAAGAAGCAGGCGAGCGCCGAGCAGAAGCCCGCCCCCGCCGAGACCCCCGCGAAGAAGCAGGCCAAGCGCCGAGCAAGAAGCCCGCCCCCGCCGAGGCCCCCGCGAAGAAGCAGGCCAAAGCGCCGAGCAAGAAGCCCGCCCCCGCCGAGACCCCCGCGAAGAAGCAGGCCAAAGCGCCGAGCAAAGCCCGCCCCGCCGAGGCCCCCGCGAAGAAGCAGGCGACGCCGAGGACGGCCGCCGCGAAGCAGACGACCAAGAAGTCCGCGCCGGCCAAGCACTCTGCGAAGCAGAGCGACGAGCAAGAAGCCTGCGGACCTTGCAGCCCCCGCGAAGAAGCCCGCCGCGATCGCCAGAAAGACCACCCCGCCCGCCGAATGGCTCGTCGGCTCGCTCGCCCCGCTGCGCGAGCTCGCCGAGGCCGTCGCCGATCTGGGCGTCCGCGCCGTCGACGACGACGCGTCCAAGGAGGCCGGCCAGGCGCTGCGCGAGCGCTACGCCGACAACTGGACGCTCGGCGTCCTGTGGTCGCCCGCGCTGTGGGACGCCTGTCAAGCGCGCGCGCAGCCGCTGCGACTGTGGGCGACCGGACCGGCGCAGCGCGGCGCTCGCGACCGCGAGTTCATCCCGTCGTTCTACCTCGATCCCGCGGAGCCGGGTCGGCTCTGGTACACCCCCGACCCCGCGCTGCCCGCCGCGCTGTTCGTGCCGCTGCCCGCCACGCGAGCGGCGATCGAGCAGGCGCTGACGGAGTTCGGCCCGCACACTCCGCCGCTCGACCTCGCCGAGGCGAAGACCGTGCGCGCGTTCATGGGCGAGGCCGGCTTCCTGCGCGTGCCCAGCCCCTACTCCGGCGAGCTCGAGCCCGCCGGTCCGCACGAGCTCGACCGCCACTTCAACTTCAGCCCCGTCGTCACTCCGCACGCCTGGGGCAGCGCCTTCGTCGACGACCCGCTGCACGACGCCGGCAAGTTGTCGGCCCTCCAGGAGGTCGTGGCTTTGCGGGAGATCCGCGAGCAGCTCGCCGACTCCCTCCCGCGCTTCACCCGTCGCGCCTGGTTCTCGCGGGCCTTCGTCGCCATCGAGATGCACACCGAAGGCCGCTACGTCTGGGAGGTCACCTACCGCCCGAGCCGCTTCGCGTCCGAGGTCATCGCCGAGCTCAACAAGATCGTCGACGCGCCGTTCCCCGCGGACCTGCCCCTCGACGTCGCCGCCGCGCTGCACGGCTTCCTGTTCCTCGACGCCGCCTGGTTCGAGGCCACGATCGCCGGCGAGACCGACCTCCGCCAGCGCGGCGCGCTGGTCAGCGCAGCCCTCGCCGTCGTCTCCGACGACATCGTCGAGGCGGCCCGGATCGCCCGCGCCGCCCTCGCCCGCGACGAGGCCGATCAGGTCGCGGTGGCCAACGCCGCGCTGCAGTACAACTGGCAGTTCTTGCTCGAGGAGCTGGGCAGCCGGACCGCCAGCGCCGAGCTGCGGGCCCAGATCACCGCGGTGCTGGCCCAGGGCATCCCGCCGCCGCAGGTGGACGAGCACGGCGAGCCCGCCGACCTCTACGACAGCATCCGCGACACCGAGGAGCAGGACGATGCCTGACCTGCGCATGATGCCCGACCCCACGCTCCCGCGCGCCGAGCTCGAAGCCCGCCTGCGCGCTCTCGGCTACGCCCGCGCCGGCCTCGAGCCGCGCACGCACCTCGGCTACCGCCTCCAGGACTGGCGCCACCCGGCCGGCGCGAGCGTGACCCTGTGCGAGGCCCACGTCCTCGGCGAGCGCTACGCGATCGTCCACGCCGAGGCGCTCGAAGAGCTCACGCAGGCGCTGGGGACCGTGCCGTACGCGGACCTGCTGCAGGCAGCCGCGGCCGCGCCGAGCCCCGCGAGGCCCTGCCGTGGCTGCGCCGGCTGTGCCTGCTCGAGTACGACGTCCTGTCGCCCGAGCTGCGCGAGCACCTGACGCGCGCCTTGACCGATCCCGACCTGTTCGTCCGCAGCGCGGCGACGTTCGCCGCCTTGAGCCTCACGCAGGAGCACGCCGTGTGGGCCCTCGAGGTCGTGGCCAAGGCGGAGACCGAGCCGTCGCTGCGCAAGATGTACGCGCGCACCGCCAAGAAAAGAGCGCGCCAGGCAGACGGAGGCGAGCACGCCGGCCGGCGCGAGCAAGAAATCGTCGGCGAAGAAGCGCGCGAAGAAATCATAGGACTCTGGCGCTCCTCCCGCGTCGCGCATCGCTCCACCTGCGCGACGCGGAGCTCGCACAGCGGCGCGCACGAGGCGCTGCCGCGTCCGAGCTCGGCCAGCAACTCGGGGCCTCATGCGGCACGCTCGCGCCCATGAATGACACCGACAGCCGAAAGACGCTCCTCGACGGCGAGAGGAGCGCTCCCATCCAGGACCCCGCGAAAGCCCCCGTGGCCGTGCTGAAAGGCATGTACGCGGCCGAATCGCGCTATCTGGCCGCTGGCGGGCCCGGCAAGGCCGACTTCGCCACGCTCGCGCCGTTCTTCGCCCCCGACGTCGTCCTGTTTCAGGCCGAGGGGCTGCCCTACGGCGGCATCTGGCGCGGCCACGCGGGCCTGGAGCGGTTCTTCCTCGTCATGAGCGGGACGTGGAGGTGTTCGACCTGGTCAGCCAGGAGTTCCTGGCGACGGAGAACCCGGTGGTGGTGAGGACCCACGTCCGTGCGCGTGCGCGTGCCACCGGCCGCGAGCTCGACTTCCCGATCTTGCAGACCATCACCGTCGAGGAGGGACGGATCGCCGAGGTCCACCCGTTCTACTGGGACACCGCTGCGATCGCCCGCGCCTGCGCGCCCGCGGGATCTGCTGCCTAGCATCGGCAGCGTCGAGCAGCGCCGCAGGGCCGTCCGCCCGCCACGTTCGCCCTCCAGCGATCACGACCCAGCGATGGCCGAGCTCGCTGCCGGCGCCCTGGAACTCGTCGCAACTCCCGCAGTCGTCGACTCGTGCTAGATCGTCCGCGCATGACCTCTCCCAAGCCGGTCGTCGTCGGCGTGATCTCCGACACCCACGGCCTCGTCCGGCCCGAGGCCCTCGCCGCGCTGGCCGGGGCCGACCACATCGTCCATGCCGGCGATGTCGGCGGGCAGGCGGTGTTCGACGCGCTCGCCGCGATCGCGCCGCTCACCCTCGTGCGCGGCAACAACGATCTCGACCGCTGGGGCCGGAGCTTGCCGGAGACCGCCGACGTGCGCCTCGGCGGCGCCCGGCTCCACGTGCTCCACGACCTCGCCGACCTCGCCGTCGACCCGCGAGACGCCGGCATCGACGTGGTGATCTCGGGCCATTCGCACAAGCCCGAACAATCGTACGACCACGCCGTCCTCTACCTCAACCCCGGCTCGGCCGGCCCGCGTCGATTCAAGCTGCCGATCTGCCTCGCGCGCCTGCACCTCGGCGCCGGCGCGCCCACCGTCGAATTCGTCGACCTCGTGCCTGCCGCCGGCTGACCTCGCGGCCCGCGATTGCCCCGAGAGACATCTACTCTCAATCATGAGAGCTCCCGTCGAATCCTCGCCCGCCGGCGCGGCCAGGGCGACGAGTCGTCCGCGTGTCCGCCAGCCTCGCACCCACGCGTGCTCACCTGCTGGCGCGATTTCGCCCCCGCCGCCCGGTCTCCGTGCCGGGGCGCTGCGGAATCGGCTCGTCGCCTGCAGCGGCTCCGTCCTCGCCTACAGCCCCGCCGCGAAAAAATTCGTCATGGTCGTGTAGGGTTCTGTTGGCGCGCGACACTCGGGCTCCGCGATGACCGATCTGCTGGCCATAGACCCCTACACCTTGCTCGCCCAGGCGCTCGTGTACCTGGTCTACGGGATGGGTCTGCTCACCGTGCTGGTGATGCCGACGATGCGCCTGTGGGCGCTGGCCCTGACGGCGGCGCGGTGGCTGATGCGAGCGCTGCCGCAGCTGCTCCTGGCCCGCCCGGCCTTCGGCCCCTCGCCGTCGCGCCCGCTCCGGCTCACCGGGCTGTCCCGGCCGCTGGTGAAGGTGATTCAGCAGACGCGGACGCTCACCTCCGAGCTGCGCCGCGCCAGCATCCAGGCCGCCGACTGGCCGGCCGACGCCGCCGAACCGACCCGCAACGGCTGGCGCGAGCTGTTGCTCGGGGTCTCCGAGGGACGCGCCCCGCTCACCGCCATCCGCGACCAGGTGTTCGTGTGGATCGGCCTGGTCGAGGCGCTGCCGGCCGGCGACCGCGAGCGCCTGGCGGGCCTCGGGGTCGACGTCGAGGCCGTGCGCCGCACCCTCACCGAAGAGGGCGCGCCGGCCGAGGTCGTGCGCACCCTCGCCGGGCAGCTGTGGGGCATCGACGAGCGGCTCGCCTCGGCCGGCGACTTCGGCTACCGGGCCAGCGGCGCCGCGCCGGCGACCCATCCGACGCCGCTGGCGGCCGGCACCGGCACCGAGGAGGGCGACGAGCGAGCCCGCCGCGGGCGCTGGCCGGCACCGTGGCCGAGCACGGCCCCGGCCTGTCGCAGATGGCGGCCAGCTACAGCCGCAGCGCGGCCGACCGCGCCGATCTCGAGCAGGACATCGCCCTCGCGCTGTGGCGAGCGCTGCCGATGTTCCGCGGCGAGTCGTCGCTCAAGACCTTCGCCTACCGGGTGGCCCGCTACTGTTGCTTCCGCCACGTCCGCCGGCGCAAGGACATGGGCGCGGCGGTCGACCCGGCGAGCGTGGCCGACCCTGCCGCGTGTATCGAGTCGGCGATGGTGCGCGCGGACCAGCGGGCGCGCATCGAGCAAGCGCTGACGGACCTGCCCGACAACCTCGAGTCGGTGATGGCGCTGCACCTCTCCGGGCACTCGTACGCCCAGATCGCCGAGACCCTCGGGATCACCGAGCGCAACGTCTCGGTCCGGCTGTCCCGCGCCCGCGCCCGCCTGCGCCGCCAGCTCGTCGCCGCCTGAAGCCGAAGCCCCGGAGCGTGACGCGGCGCGGTCGCGGCCGACATGTCCTCGAAGACATGCCTGCAATCGCGGCCTCCGCGCGATCGCACCCATGTCCTCGAAGACACGCCATCCATCACCGCCGCAGGCCTGACGAATCGCACGCCCCGGGGACATCGTCCCTCATCGCCGCGACGGCTCACATGTCCCCAAGGACATGCAAGCAATCGAGGCGGACGCGGCCGTAGCGGCCGCGTCCACCTCGTTTCGCCCGGCCGCTCCCTGCCGCCGGTCGGAGGCACCGGCGCGCCGCTCCTCGGGCGCCGGCGCTCACGGGCTCACGCCTCGCGCGTGCGCGAGCCGGTGGTCGTCGTGCTCTGCGTGCGGCCGGTCTGGCCCTGCTCGCCCTGCGTGCGGCCGGTCTGGCCCTGCTCGCCCTGGCCGGTCATCTGCTGGCCATGGCTGACGCGGATCTGGTTCTGGACCTCGCGGACGCCCGAGATGTCCTCGCTGAGATCCTCGACCAGGCGCTTGGTCTCGCGGTCGTCGACGGTGCCGCTCAGGGTCACGACGCCCTGATGCACCTTCACCTCGATCTCGCTGGCGTCGACCGACAGGTTGCGCGTCAGGGCCTCGCAGATCTCCTCGGTGATGCGATCGTCGGACCGGCGGTAGCCCTTCGGCCCGCGCCCGGCGAAGCGCCCGCGCTCCTGCGACGACATCCTGCCGCCCATGCCGCTCATGCCGCGGCCTTCCTCGCCGAAGCTGCGCCGGCGCGGCATCTCCTCCTGGAAGCCGCCCTCGCGGTAGCCCTCGCCGCCGAACCCGCCCTCGTAGCGCTGGCCCATCCGCGAGCCGCCGTACTGGCCCTGCCCGTACTGGCCCTGCCCGTATTGGCCCTGCTGGCCGTATTGCCCCTGCCCGTACTGGCCCTGCCCGTACTGGCCCTGCTGGCCGTATTGCCCTGGCCGCCGTAGCTGCCCTGCTGGCCGTACTGGCCGCCGTAGCTGCCCTGCTGACCGTACAGGCCGCCGTAGCCGCCCATGCCCTGCTGGCCGCCGTAGCCGCCCATGCCCTGCTGGCCGCCGTAGCCGCCCATGCCCTGCTGGCCGCCGTAGCCGCCCTGCGGGCCGTACTGCCCGCCGTAGCCGCCCATACCCTGCCCGCCGTACTGGCCCTGCCCGCCGTACTGGCCCATCCCGTACTGGCCCTGGCCGTGCCCGCCGTGCTGGCCCATCCCGTACTGCCCGCCGTAGCCCTGCTGGCCGTACTGGCCTTGCCCGCCGTACTGCTGCCCGTACTGTCCATGCTCGCGGTATTGGCCCTGACCGCCGAGAGTGAACCCTGGCCTTCATAGCGGCCGTAGCCGCCCTGATGCATGGATTCTCCGCCGCGCTGCTCCTCGAACTCCGCGCCCTCGTCATCGTAGCGACGGCGGGTGAGGCGCTCGTCGCGGCCCGACATCCCGCGCATCTCTTCGCCGCGCTCGCGGCCCTCGTGCTCGTGGGACTGCCGGGTCCGGCGGCCGTAGTTCTGCTCCTCTTGCATGTGACGACGATCATCCTGTCGCATGGAAACCTCTCCTTCTCGATTCGGTTGGACGTGGAATGGGCGACCACGCGGGTCGCCTCGGCGCGCAGAGCATGGGAGCAGCGCGCTCCCGAGCTACCCGAACCGCATATAAAGCGGCCCTACGTGGATTCGCGGCGCCTGCCGCATCGATTGTGCGCAGCAACCGCCGCTGGGGATCCCCCTTGTCACGACGCCTCGCAGCGCCTCTTCGTCGCCGCGAATTCGACATCCCTCGGCAATACGACAAGAGCGAGCTGGACCGAGGCTCGCGCGCTCGGCGGCCCCGCCGCCGAAATCACCGCAGCCAGGGATTCTACCGGCCGATTCCCACACCGCCACGCCCGAGTGTCCCGCCAGACGACAGGTGCGTCCCTGCGCCCCCGAGCCGGCAACGACGATTCATCGCAGCGACTCGAGCGTATTTTAATATGGATACCCCGTCGTGTTCACGGTACCCGCGCGAGCAGCCACGGACGTCCTTCGCCGAACAATGGGAACAGCCGAGATCGTGCTGCCCATACCGGAATCGGGCGACCTCGCGGAAGCTCGACGCTCGACCACGCGTGCGCCCCGCGAGAGCGTTTCGCGGCTCTCCCGGATGCCGACGAGCGGCCGACCATGTCGTTTCGTCCGGAATTCTTCCGGAGACGGCCGGCCGGCGGTGCTCGAGCTGACGGGCGCCAAACGTCTCGCTCGATTTTAAAGGAAGTGCGAACTTCTTTTCTTCGTGGGCGGCGCTCGCCCGAGAGCCCGGCCGGCGCGACCGCGGCCGCTCGCGCCGATGACCGTCCGCGCGCGCACGCTCGGTGTTCCCGTTCGAGTCGGCCGTGCAGGCCGTCGTGTCCGCTGCGAGCGGTGTCGCCCGGCCACGAGCGAGCGCCCCGGCGGCGGCCCGGCGGAGTAAGATCGCCGATCGCATGCGCACCCTCGTCGCCTCCCTCGGATCGTTCTTCGTCGTCCTCCTCGCCGGTTGCGGCGACGACCTGACCAGCACTGTCGGCACGGCGTCGGACACCGCCTCGACGAGCACCGGCGAGACGAGCAGCAGCACCGGCACGACGGCCTCGCTCCCGACGACGACCGACACCGGCGGCACCGACTCGATGACCGGCACCACCGGCACCACCGGCACCGTCGAGCCGACCTCGACCTCGACGACCACCAGTGACGTCTCGACCTCGACCTCGAGCTCGACCTCGACCACCGGCTCGACCACTGAAACCATGACCACCGGCGAGGTCATGACCACCGGCGAGGCGTGCGTCGACGGCGTCGTCTGCGAGGGCAACATCGCCATCGGCTGCGAGGGCGAGGTCCCGTCGATGGAGGAATGCGGGCACCTGTGCGTCGACGGCGTCGGCTGCGTCGATTGCGTCGCGCCGGGGCCCGAGGTGTGCGACGGCCTCGACAACGACTGCGACGGTGTCGCCGACGGCCCCGGCGTGTGCGGCCCGGGCAGCTGCAGCGCGGGCGCCGGCGTGTGCGTCAAGCTGACGATCCCGGACGAGCCGCCGCTCGTGTCCGGCTGCCGCCAGCAATTCCCGCCGGCCCAGAGCCTGCCGTGCCCGATCGCCGAGCCCGGCCCGGTGTTCCACGTCAGCGCCCAGACCGGCGACGACGCCAACGACGGCACCACCCCCGAGACCGCGTGGCGAACCCTGTGCCACGCCGTCGGCGCCGCCCCGGCCGGCAGCACCCTGCGCGTCGCCGAGGGCCAGTACGCCTCGGCCGAGGTCTACGTCGGCAAGGAGCTGACGATCAAGGGCGGCTTCGACGGCACCTTCTCCGCCTGGGACCCGGACCTCCACCCCGACCTTCTACGGTCGGCTCAACCTCGACCACAACGGCGCGGTGTTCGGCGGCTTTCGCATGATCGCAAGCCCGCTGCACGCCGACGCGTGGAGCTACCCGCACCACTTCGTCGGCGCCGGCACGCTGGTGCGCAACTACGTCGAGATCGTCGCCACCTCCGGCGGCGACATGAACACCCTCAACCTCTACGGCATCGTCGCCAGCGCCTGCTCCGGCGGCGTCTCGGTGCTGCGCTGCAACGACATCTACGTGCGCTCGGACGCGCCGCAGACCTTCGTCGTCAGCGCGGTCGAGTACGGCAACCACGCCCTGCACGCCGGCCAGGGGGTGCTCGACGGCAACCGGATCTGCCAGGACGGCGGCGGCTTCGCCACCGACGCGATCGGCGGCTACGGCTCGTGCTTCCCCGCCCCGGTGTCGCTGCTGATGCGCAACAACGTGATCGAGACGGCCGGCTCCGGCGGCAGCGCGATCGACTTCTACAGCTGCGGCAGCGACGACATGTCGTTCACCCTGACCAACAACACCGTGATCGGCGCCAGCGAGGCGATTCGCGGCTCCGGCGACGCCGCGGTGATGATGCGCTGGAAGCTGACCAACAACATCTTCTTCAGCGCGGGCGGCGGGCAGACTGCGGTGAATGCGGGCGACGTCGGCGTCGAGATCACCACCAGCGAGGGCAACCTGATCTTCGGCTTCGCCGACAACGCGATCCACCCTGCCCCGCTGCTGAGCGCCGGCGACGACGTCAGCGGCGCGGCCACGCCGGCCTCGGTGTTCGTCGACGCGATGAACGGCGACCTCCACCCCAAGGCGGGCGGTCAGGCCGTCGACACCGGCCTCAACGTGTTCGGTCTGCCCGCCTACGGCGTCGTCACGACCGACATCGCCCAGCAACTGCGGCCGCCGCAGGGCCCGTGGGACCGCGGCGCGCTGGGCTCTGACGGGCGCGACGGCACACGCCTGATTTTCGCGCTCTCGATGACACCGCGCTCACGCCTCGGGCGCCGCCTGAATCGGCGCTTCCAGAGACGAATACCACCAGCGCCCTTTGCTACGAGTCCGGCGACATCCCGTCGCCAGGCGCCGAGCGCCACGCCACGATGCGCGCCGCGGCGATCAGCGTCCGGCGACATCCCGTCGCCAGGCGCTGATCGCCACGGTGCGCGCCGCCAATCGGCTGGGAGCCGCCGCTGGGCCTCGTCGACCTCAGCGGCGATGTCGACGACCGACAGCGCCGCGCTGACACCGATCGTCCCGTGAGCTTTATTATGCCCGCTGCGCGAGCCCATCCGCCGCGCTCCGCCGGTCGGTCGACGATCCGTGGTCCACTGCGACCGCACCTGCGAAACACCGGAGGCATTACCTTGAATCGCCATACCATCCCCTTCGCCGCGGCCCTCGCCCTCCTGCTCTCGACCTCCCCGGCGTCGGCCTACGAGCTCGTGCCCGACGCCCTCGATCCGCAGGCCTGCAACGGCCAGGGCTGCTGGACCAATCACCTCCGCGTCACCGACCTCGACGGCGACGGCGACCTCGACATCCTGCTCGCCAATTACGCCGACTTCTTCGCCGGCGCCGACAAGCCGCAGCCGCTGGTCGTCTACCTCAACAACGGCATGGCCGACTTCAGCAACGAGTCGGCCGCGGCCGTCGGCGACTACGTCGGCAACGTCCGCCAGGTCGCCGTCGGCGACGTCGACGGCGACGGCGACCCCGACCTCTACGCCCCCGACGGCGCCGGCGGGCCGCACGTCCTCTTCATCAACGACGGCATGGGCGTGTTCACCGACGAGGCCGCGACGCGCCTGCCCGCCGGCTCGTTCCCGCAGGGCGCCGCGGCGCGCATGGGCGACGTCGACGGCGACGGCGACCTCGACATCCTCGCCGGCGACGGCTACTCGCAGGGCGGCGGCGCGGCCCAGTTCGCCCGGCTTTACCGCAACGACGGCGCCGGCGTCTTCGAGGAGGTCCGGGCGCGCTCCCGGATCAGCTCGCGGGCGCGGACATCGACGACTTCGACCTCCTCGACGTCGACCGCGACTTCGACCTCGACCTGCTCGTCAATCCCCACGCCAACGGCGGCGGCAACCTGTGGAAAAACGACGGCAGCGGCCAGTTCACCGCCGCCGACTTCCCGCCGGCCGCCAACGGCGGCTTTCACTACAACCCGGGCGTCTGCGACGTCGACGGCGACGGCGACCTCGACGTGTGGATCGACAACATCGGCGGCGGCTACAACGAGCAGCTTCTCATCAACGACGGCGCCGGCGGCTTCACCGACGAGACCATGGCGCGCGTGACCGGCAACGGCGGCGGTGACGACGACAACGGGGTGGTCTGCGCCGACATCGACGACGACGGCGACTTCGACGCGGTCGTCGTCTCGCTGAGCAGCCCCGAGCGCTACCTCGTCAACGACGGCGACGGCAACTTCTCCGCCATGGCCGGGGTGTTCCCTGGGCCGACCGATTGCAGCCTGTGGGCCGAATTCGGCGACCTCGACGACGACGGCCGCCTCGACCTCGTCACCGGCCAGGGCGAGTGCGGCAGCTCCGACGAGGTCTACCTCGCCGGCGACGCCGACCCGGTCGACGCCCAGCCGCCGAAGCTGATCGCGGTCGAGGAGGTGTCCCTCCCGGTCAGATTCGACGACGCGCCGGTGATCCGCTTCGCGGTCAGCGACCGCACGGTCACCGACGAGGGCCCGCGGCTCGCTCGCGCCTACGCCGAGATCGACCCCGACGGCGCCCCCACCACCGTCGACGCCGTCTTCATGGGCGGCGATCTGTTCCGCGTCGTCCTCCCGCCCGCGAGGGGCGTCATCGTCTTCCGCGTATGTGCAGAGGACACGAATGGCAACACCGCGTGCGCCGCCGATCAATCGTACGAGGCCGGCGCGCGCCCGAACTGACCTCCGACGGCGACACCTCCGACGGCGACACCTCCGACGGCGACACCACGGCGACGACCGGCAATGACGGCACCACCGGGACGCCCGGGACCACCGGCGAGGCGCCGACCACCGGCGGGACGCCGACCACCGGCGCCACCTCCGACGCCGGCACGACGGACGCGAGCAGCGGCGGCGACGAATCGTCGGACGGCGCCACCGGCTCCGGCATGACCGACAGCAGCGGCTGCGGCTGCGCCAGCGACGGCGACCGCGGCTCCGGCTGGCTCGCGGTGCTCGGCGCCGTGGTCCTGCTCCGCCGCCGCCGCCGCTGAGGTCCGCGCCACGGGCCGTCGCGCGCGAGCGCTGCGATGCGCTCGCGCGACCCCAAGCCGCGCGCGCGGCTCACTGCAGCGTCGCGTAGTCGAAGCCCGACTCGGTGACGAGGTGCACCCCGGGCGTGGCGTCGACGAGCGGCGTCTGACAGCTGGCGTCGATCGCCATCTCGCCGCCGTACAGCGGCCCCGGCGCCATGAAGGAGGCGTAGGCCATCGTGTCGAGGCGGCCGGAGATCCACAGGGTCGCGCCGACCGTGGTCTTGACGACCACCAGCAGGCTCTCGGCCTCATCCTCGCCCTTGTTCCACGCGTCGCTCCACTTCGGCGTCGCCGAGCTCGCGCCGACCTGCACGGTACAGGTCGCGCGGCCGTCGTACAGCCCCGAGCCGTCCCACTCGACCGCCAGCGCCGCGCGGAAGGTCAGGGTCACCGGCGTGTTCTTCGGCAAGCTGTCCGAGGCGACGACGAAGCGGTCCTGGAAGCGATTGGTGGTGTTGGCCGAGACCGCGCCCGGGAAGTTGGTCGCGTCGACCCGCTGGGCCTCGGCGGTGACGTGGCTGGCCAGCGAGCCGAGGTCGGTCCACGCGAACGCGCCGGCGTCGGAGTAGAGGATCTGCGTGTAATAGTGGGCCCAGGTGACGCCGGCCGGGTCGTGCTGCGCGTCGACGGAGGTCTGGCCCATCAGCGGCCCGAGATAAGAGGCGCCGGCGCCCGGCGTCCCGCCGGTGACCGCGTGCGCCGTGACCGAATAGTTCGGGCCCTGCGCGCGCGCCGGAGCAGCCACGGCGAGCAGCGACAGACAGGCCGCCGCAAAAGTCGTCAAGATATGCATGCCCGGGTAGCGCCGCGGAGCGCCTGCGAGGATCAACGCCGTCGACCCCGCGTGAACGCGACCGCCCGTGAACCGGGTCGGCCCGCGGCCTACACGGGTATCCCCGCAGCGAGCGCCGGCGGAAAACTTGTCGACAGCAGCTCGTGCAGCCGCGCCTGCACCGCTCGCCACGGCGCCGCCAGGTCCACCGTGGCCACGCGGATCGTCAGTCACCCGCGTGGTGTCACATTCTCGGAGGTCAAGCGGCGCTCCGTCCGCGATACGCACCTGCTCGAGCGGCTCGCCGTGCGGTCCGCGATGGTCGTCGACACAGAGACGACCTGCCCTGAAGGACATATGATTCGGACCGACCTCGCTGCGGCCGGTATGCGAGCGTCGTCGGCAGCAGCTCGCGCGCTCGCGCGCTCGCGCTTGAACCGCGCGGCCGCGCACGCCGCCCTGCCCGCGACCTGGGCAGGCGATGGCCATCTGCGGCCAGCACCTGTCGACCGGGTTCCCTACGCTCACCACGTCGACCGGGCTGCGGCGACCGGGGGCGCTGATGCCCCTTTGGCGCCTCGATGCATTTCCTGCCCGGACGGGTTGTCATGTCCAAGGTCCTCGCATTCACTCAAGCGGCCAAGCTCGTGTCCCCGCCTGTCGACGGCGGTTTCCCGGAGGGCCTGCTGCTGCAGCTATGGATCCGCCGCACCGGCGACGCCGCCTCGCAGACGATCGTCGAGCTCGCCGGGGCCAAGACGCGGATCGTGCTCGGCACCGGCGACCGCGCCGATGTCCTGCGCTTCTCCGTGATCACGGGCAAGTCGGGCCCCGAGCTGACCATCCCGGGCGGCCTGCCGCCCGACCGCTGGGTGCAGATGCGCGCCGGCATCGACCCCAAGGGGAAGGGCTGGATCCGCATCAACGGCGCGATCTACGTCGAGGGCCCCCTCGCCGCGCCCGGCAAGGAGGCGCGCACCGTCGCGCTCGGCGGCTTCACCGGCGAGCTGGCCCAGCTCGTGGTGTGGAAGCACTTCAAGCCGAACGACCTCTCGTGGGACGCGCCGCCGCTCGGCTCCTCGCAGCTGTCGGCCTACTACCCGCTCGAGCAGACCGTCGCCGACGCCGGCGGCCAGCGCCACACGAGCGTGGACCTCGGCGCCCACAAGCGTCACCTCGCCGGCCCCGGCGCCGTGGCGACCGTCCAGCACCCGGCGCCGCTCGCCGACGGCCCGGCCGCCTACTTCAACTTCGCCAGGGACTCCGAGGTCACCAACCTGTCCCCTGTGACCGGTATGAACGGCAAGCTGACGCTCGAGGCGTGGGTCCGCCTCGACACCGACGAGGCCCTGCCCGGCGCGGTGGTCCAGCTCGGCGCCGACTCGCGGCGGCTGGTGCTCGCCGCCGGCGGCAAGGACGGCGAGGTCGCGCTGATGCTGATCGAGGGCGACACGCCGACCCGCCTGTGCAGCGCCAAGGGCCTGGTCAAGAAGGGCCAGTGGGCGCACGTCGCCGCGAGCGCGCGGGTCGACGACACGGGCCTGGCGATCGACAGCCAGGTGTACTTCCAGGGCACTTCGCGCGCGAAGGGGAAGATGGCCCTCGACCCGTCGAAGCCGGCGCAGTTCACCGCGCTGCGGACCATCCTGAGCAGCCCGGTCGCGTCGCAGTGCAGCCTCGGCGGGGTCGCGCCCGGGCGGCGCGCCTGCGCGGCGGCCTGGCGGAGGTACGGATCTGGCGCGGCGTCAAGCCCGAGCGCCTGGCGCAGCTGTGGCTGACCCGCGCGTGCGGCGACGAGAACGGGCTGCTCGCCTGCTACCGCCTCGACGCCGTGACCGACGGCCTGTTCCACGACCACGGCCCGCGCAGCGGCTGGTCACGCCCCCGGCGGCGTGACGCTCACGGACACGAACGGCCCGCCGCTGCCGGCCACCACCGGCGCCCCGTACCGCCTCAGGACGCGCGGCAAGCTCGTGCGCGAGACGGTCGCGGGCGCGAAGGTCTCGAACAAGATGCTCGGCGCCCAGCCCGAGCAGCTCTACGGCACCGCCCTCGTGTACGACGCCACGGTCGAGGTCACCACGCCCGCGGGCGACGGCGCGAGCGACCGGTCGCTCGAGGTCCGCGTCGACCGCCCGCTGTCCGCCTACGTCGGCCCGACCGAGAAGGGCGAGGTGCAGCCGTGGAAGGCCGACGAGACCCGGGTGGTGCCGCTGAACGGCGCCGGCAAGGTGCGCCTGCGCTTCGTCGCCGACGACCTCGGCTGCCCGACGATCCGCGTCCGGGTCGCCGGGGCCGCCGGCGGCGTGTGGACGGCCATTCGCCCCGACGCCCCGGTGCAGCAACGCCTGCGCACGATCGAGGGCGACGACCTGACGAACCCCGCTCCCGGCCGCCGCAACCCGCTGCCCGCGGGCACCAGCAGCGACGACGCCAACGCCCTCGCCGACGCCTTCCGCCGGCTCACCACGCAGTTCCCCGCGGCCCCGCTCCCCCGGCGCCCTCCCCGGAGAACCGGCCGCTCATCAAGCCCCAGGCCCGGGGCTTCTTCGGTGACATCGGCAACGCGGTCGGGAACGCCGTCGGCTCGGGCGCCAACGCCGTCGGGGACGCCGTCAACGCGGGCGCCGGCGCCGTCGGGGACGCCGTCAACGCGGGCACCGGCGCCGTCGAGGACGCCGTCAACGCGGGCGCCGGCGCCGTCGAGGACGCCGTCAACGCAGGCGCCGGCGCCGTCGAGGACGCCGTCAACGCGGGCGCCGGCGCCGTCGAGGACGCCGTCGACGAAGCCACCGGCGCCGTCGAGGACGCCGTCAACGCGGCCCTCGGCGCCCTCGATCCGGCGGCGCTCGGCGACAAGCTCCTCGCCACCGGCACCGGCGTGATCGAGGGCGCCAAGCGGACCGCGAAGTCGGCCGGCGCGCTGATCGTGCGCGGCGCGAACGACCTCGACGCGTTGCGCAAGAAGGTCGAGGCGCGTCCCGCCGCGCCGGCACGCAGGCGATCGCCGCGCTGGTCGACAGCGCCGAGACGCTGGCCGTCGAGGTCTCCCAGCTCACCGAGACCGGCCTGCAGTGGATCGAGATCATCGGCACCACCATCGTCGACGGCGTCGAGGCGGCCTGGCGCGTGGTCGTCAGCGGGGTCGAGGAGGCGTTCGCCGCCATGGAGGCGCTGGTCAAGCGGATCGCCGCCGAGGTCCGCGAGATCCTCGAGTTCCTGGCCTACCTGTTCCTGTGGGACGACTTCCTCGCCGCCTCCGACGACATCCACGCCCTGCTCGACGACTCGTTCCAGCAGCTGCGCCAAGACCCGCAGCTCGGCGAGTACAAGGCCCAGCTGGCCGACGCGCTGCGCAAAGGCGTCGAGCAGGCCGTGGGCCAGCGCTCGGTCGGCGACCTGTTCGGCCTCGACATCGACGCCGCGCGCCCCGTGCTCGAGCCGCTCGAGTACCTGTTGGAAAAATTCCAGGACGCGCTCGAGTCGGTCGACGCGGTGTTCGACCTCGCCGACGACGTGACCTCCGGCCTCGGCGCGCCCGATGCGGCCGTGCTGAACACCGCGAACGGCCTCACCGGCAAGCTGCCCGACCTCACCCAGGTGAGCACCGTGCTCGGCACGCCGATCTCGCAGCTCCTGGCCCAAAACGGCGCGCTCGCCGACGGCTCGTCCTCGCTGCTCGACGTCCTGTTCGACGGCGTCGTCACCCGCGGGGTGGACGCCATCGACCTCGCCGGCAAGCAGTTCCGCGCCCGCATCAAGGTGCCGGTGCTGACCGACGCGATCGAGGCGACCATCCTCGGCGGCCGCTCCTTCACGGTCATGCGGGTCGTCTCCCTGGTCGGCGCGATCGTCGGCGTGCTGACCGAGAAGTCGACGAACAAGGCCCAGGCCAGGAGCGACGTGTCGTCGATGATCACGCCCAAGTCGGGGGCGCAGCCGCGGAGCGGGCAGACGCAGCCCGGCCGCGACGCGCGGCGGATCTTGTGGGCCTCGATGGCGCTCGGGCTCGTCAACTCGATCGTCCTCATGACCAAGACCGGGCTCGAGATGGCCGGCAAGGCGGCCAAGAAGTTCTCGGCGACCCTGGCCGCCACCGGCGGCATGTGCACCTCGCTGCGCGGCGTCCTCACCCTGGCCCGGCTCCCCAGCCTGCCGCAGAAGGTCCAGCCCTACACCGGCGCCAACGCGGGCCTCGAGATCGTCACCGGCGCGTGGACGGTGCTGTCCGCGTACGTCACCTACAAGGTCGACGACCTGTGGCGCCCCTTCGACCTCGTGGCCTTCGGCCTGCTCGGCCTGGCGACCACCACGCTCTCCGCGGTCGCGCTCGGCACCGGCAACCTGCAGGGCGACAGCCAGATCGTCACGTTCTCGCTGCGCTGCGGCTCGTGGGTGAGCAGCTCGCTGATGCGCCTGTCCGAGAAGTACGACGACAGCGACCGGACCGGCCGGCTCAAGCTCGTCACCGTCGGCTTCGCGGTCGTCTCGGGCGTCATCGACGTCTCCGAGGCGATCTACGGCAACGTCGACGACGTCCAGCAGCAAGTCGGCTAAACCCCCCTCCATGCGAAAGGCGGCCCGTCGCGCGGAGACGGGCCGCGTTTCGCATTCGCCGCACCTGAGGACGCGCGAGTCATCGCCTCCGAACGAGGACGCATGAATCGCCGCCATGCACGCCGCGCACGACTCGCGCCGAGCCGCCCGTCGCAGTCGTGGGCGATCGCGATGCTGGCGACAAACGTGCTCGACGGGCTCCTGCCGCTGGCGATCGGGCTGTGGGCGAGCCGCGGCGGAGCGCTGAGGCCATTGCCCGCGGAGGGCGACTCCTCGCAGCGAACTCGAATGGCATGAGGGCCTGGCGAGGCCGGGCGCTGGCGAGCCGCGCGAGAGCACGGGCTCGGGGCACGGAGCATCGCCCGCCGCGGGTCGCCGGGCTTCGGCCGCGGCCGCGACGCCGTCCCGAGCGCGGGCCGGATCGCCCTGGCGGGTGGTTCGCCTGACCGATCGAGGGGCCCTCGCCGACGCGACAGCGACGCGGCCGTGGCCGCGGACTGCCGTCGACGCTCGCGGTCCGGCCGCGGCGCTGCGGCTCCGGGGACGCGATGTTCGGCGCCGGGCGGATCTCCCTCGGGGAGCGCCGACGTCGTCCGATTCGCCGCCGCGTCGCTCGCCGCGAGCGTCGCGTCGTCGCCAGGCTCTCGCGCCGGGCGGGCCGATGCGGGCGCCGTTCGACGCTCGCGCGAACGATGTGGCAGCCCGGCCCACGTGTGGGGTACGAGGCTATATGCATACCGTGAAATGGCGGTCCAGCCGGGTCGCGGGCGGGCGAATGCGCGGCCCCCTCCGTCGGACCGCCGCGGTCGCGCCGCAAGATGAATAATCATATACAATTATGAAAATCGCCGGGCGGGCGTCCTCGTCGCCGTCGCGTCCGGCGGGCTATGTACAATCCGCAGCGCGGCGGACGGCGCCGACGATTCGGCGAAATTCGGGCCGGAGCGGCCGCCGACGCCGCCGACGCCGGGCTCGTCGCGTCGCCCGAAGAACCGCAGATTCGCGGCGAACGGGCCGTGTCCGCCGCGGCTTTGCCCGATCGGGCGCGCGTCGGAGGTTGCGATTCACCACAGTTCTTCATTGCGAGCCGTCAGGGTCCGGCGAATATTCCGGCAGTCGACGCCGGAGAGAGCCGGTGTCGCTTCCGAGAGAAGACAAGAAGGAACTCCCCATGTTGCGCAAGATTCTGTTGCTGTGCCCCGCCCTCGCGTTCGCCCTGCCGCTCCTCGCGGCCTCCCCGTCGGAGGCTCGTCCCCTCGCAATCCCGGCCCACCCGGCCGAGTGGTGCTGGGGCGGCAACAACGACTGCGACTTCGGCCAGGACCTCCTGCTCGCGGTCTGCGTCCAGACCCAGATCTTCGTCCAGACCGGCCAGGACGATCGCGCCTACGATTGTGACACCCTGAGCGGCCCGAGCTGCCTGGCGAGCTGCGACGACGTCGCCGGCGACGACGCCAACACCTGCCGCAGCCAGTGCGACGGCGACGGCGCGATGTTCTGCGCGCCCGCGGAGAAGACCCGCTGGGGCGGCGGCGGCTGGGGCCCGTGGGGGCAGGGCATCGGCCCCTGGGGTCCGGGCTGGGGCCAGGGTGGCTGGGGCGACGACCGCCCCGACTTCGACGACGACGAGGCCCTGTTCGTCGACACGCAGACCTGCCTCCAGCTCGACCTGAACGAGGCCTGAGCGCACGGACCTGACGGGTCCGACAGCGACCGGCATCGCCGCGCCCGCGGCGGCAATGCCGGCGCGTTCGGGTTCGCCGCCCGTCGGGCGAGGCATCGACTCTTTCCGCGACCGGCATCGCCGCGCCCAGGCGGCAATGCCGGTCCCCGGCGTCGCCATCGGACGACGCGACGACACATTCCGCGACCGGCATCGCCGCCCCGCGGGCGGCAATGCCGGAGTTCGACCTCGCCGCCATCGGCCGATACATCGACTCTTTCTGCGACCGGCATGGCCGCGCCGAGGGCGGCAATGCCGGCGCTCGGCGTTGCCCATGATCATTGGCCGCCCCGGGTCCGACCGGCATGGCAGCGCCTGGCGCGGCCATGCCGGCGCTCGGCGTCGCCGGCGATCGGGCGACGCATCGACTCTTTCTCCGATCGGCATCGCCGCCCGGGGCGCAATGTCGGCCCTCGGCGTCACAATCGGACGACTCGACGACGTTCCTGCGACCGGCCTCGCCGCCCCCGCGCGGCGATGCCCGCATTCGCGATGGCCGCGGCTCGTGGCGCCGAGCCGTGACGGCGGCGAATGTGCAGACCCCACGAATCACCCGAGTGCGCGCGCCGGGGAGGCCGCGCCTTCGCGCCCGTGGCTCGCCATTGCCGCGGTGCGCTGATTGTCCGTCGTGCCCGCCGCGGCGCGTCCGGACGGGTCCTCCTGCACCGTCTCGCCGCCGCCCCGCCCGCCCGAGGCACCACGTTCGATGTCCTCGCGAGCAGCGGTGCCTCGCGGTGGTCGGCGCGGGCCGCTCGCCGGAGCGCGGCTGTCACCGCCGACAAGGATTACTCGCTCGCCTCCGCCAGGGATGCGTCGCTCCCTCGTCGTCGGCGCCGGCGGCACGGTCGCCGCATGGGGCGGCCGGGCCGGGTATCATCCGCCCGTGCCTGCGGCCGAACCCGACCTGTTCGCGGCGTATCTGACGCGCTGGGGCCTCGTCCCCGACGGCGCGCCGATCGTCACTCGCGCGGCCCGCCTGCTCCCCGTGCGGCGCGGCGACGAGCCGGCGATGCTCAAGGTCGCCACCGACCCCGACGAGCGCCACGGCCACATCCTGCTGCGCTGGTGGGCCGGCGACGGCGCGGCCCGGCTGCTCGCGGCCGACGACACGGCGCTGCTGCTCGGGCGGGCCACCGGCTCTCGCTCGCTCGCCGAGCTCGCGCGCAGCGGTCATGACGACGAGGCGACGATCGCCCTGTGCGACGCGATCGCCGCGCTTCACCGGCCGCGCCCCACCCCGATCCCCGCCGGCCTCGTCGATCTCCCCACGTGGTTCTCCGCCCTGGGGCCCGGCGCGCGCCGCCACGGCGGTCTCCTGCGCGAGGCCCTTGCCACGGCCTCGCGGCTGCTGGCCGACCTCCGCGACGTGCGGCCGCTCCACGGCGACCTCCACCACGACAACGTGCTCGACTTCGGCGCGCGCGGCTGGTTGGCGATCGATCCGAAGCACCTCCTCGGCGATCCGGCCTTCGACTACGCCGTCGTGTTCGCCAACCCCGACATGGCCGGCGGCCCGCCCTGGCCGTCCACGAGCGGGTGTTCCACCGCCGGCTCGAGCTCGTCACCCAGCGCTCGGGCATCGCCCGCGCGCGCCTGCTCGACTGGCTCCTCGCCTGGTCCGGCCTGTCGGCCGCGTGGATCCTCGCCGACGGCGACGCGCCCGAGATCGACCTGCGAATCGCCGAGCTCGCTGCGCGCGCGCGATGAATCGGCCCACGATCGAATCGCCGAGCTCGCTGCGCGCGCGGCGATGAATCGGCGAACATTCGACCTCCGGGTCGCCGAGCTCGCTGCGCAATGGCTCGAGCGCGCACGGCCGAAGCGCCGAGCTCGCTGGGGCCGCGGCCTGTGCGCCTCGGCGGCCTCGAGCGCCTCGCCCGATCCCCCGCGCGCCGCGAGCACCACTCCCCGTCCTCCTCCACGCGGAGGCGCGCGACCGGGTGCGGCCGCAGCGAAGCGTGCCATGAATCAGGCGATCGCATGCCGCAGCCGCCGCGCCTCACCCATCCGACCGCGCTCGATCCGAGCGACCCGATCGCCCAGCTCAACGACGCCTTCCTCGCGGCCTACGCTGCGCGCCAGCGGGCCGTGCTGGCCAAGCTGGGCCCATCGGTGGCCCAGGTCGGCGACAGCCTGTACTTGCGGATCGGCGGACGCCGCAGCGTGGGGCCGGCGCGGACTCGGCTTTATCACCAGCTCAAGGCGATCTGCCACGTGCCGCTGGCGCTCCAGACCATCCTCGGCGACGAGGGCGGCAGCCTCGACGAGGACGCGCGCGCAGCTGGAGGAGCTGAGCCGACGCACCGATCCGGTGGCCCTGGCGATCGGCGAGGCCGGGCTCGACCGGACCCAGCTCGAGCGTCAGCGCCGGCTGCTCGACGCCTCGCGGCGGTTCATCGCCGAGGTGTTGTCGGCCAACGGGGTCACCGGCGCCGCGCTCGTCGCGTTCCTGCGGGCGCAGATGGACGACATCCGCGCCAACATCGCCGACGCCGCGCGCGACCAGCTGCACACCACCCACGCCACCTTCTCCGCGTGGGTCGCCGACATGACCCCGGAGCAGTGGTCGCAGCTGCGCGTGGTCGTCGGCGCGGGTCACATGGATCGCACCGGCAACCTCGCCTCGCAGTACTTCAGCCGCGCGCTGGGCGATCGGTGGGAGGGCCGCTTCGAGCGCGAGGACCACGACGATCCGGGGCGCCGGGTCATGACCTCCGAGGACGTCACCGACGAGGAGAGCGCGTTCGCCTTGCTGGCCACCCACGTGTTCGACACCCGCACCTCCAACGCCTTCTTCGGCGAGGAGAGCCGGATGGGCCGCGACGTCCTGGCCGACGCGGCCGAGCGCGAGCTGATCGCGATGTTCGGCGAGCAGCCCGCGCCTCCGCCCTGCGACGTCACTCCGGGACCAGCTCGAAGTCGATCGGCTTCAGGCTGCCCGCGTTCGTGACCTCGCTCGAGCAGGCGGTCAGGCCGACGACCATGTCCATCTCGGCGCGCAGCTCGATGCAGTCGCCGGCCGCGCTGGCCGGCGGCGCGATCGTCATCTTGCCGGTCGCCGGGTCGAAGCGGACGTCCATGAAGATGTTGAAGGTCGAGCCGATGCTGTCGGCCTCGACCCCGAACGCCGCCAGCGGCCCGCGCAGGTTCTCGTAGCAGCTCGGGTGGGTGCCGTCGTCGCCGCGCAGCCTGCGGTACATCTCGGGGCTGCAGGGCGTCAGCACCAGGTCGTGCCGGCCGACGTCGTCGCGCCCGATCGTCCACATCGGCCGCTCGCGGTTGCTGTAGAGCACGTCGCCGGTCGACAGGTACAGCTTGTCGGCGTAATCGATGCTGCGGCCGGAGCTGAGGTGCTCGCGCAGCTCGCCGCGGGCCAGGCTGTAGAGGTCGCACACCTGCCGGCCCTCGGGATCGATGATTCGCAGCAGCTGGCCGCGTTCGATCGCAAAGGCCACGCCCGACTGTCTGGGGATCCGGTAGCGCACGCCGGGGCGCGGCTCGATGACATGGGTCGCGGTCACCCGCGAATGATACGGGCACCCGCCCGTCGGCGCCTGCGGCTCGTCCTCCGCCTCGGCCTCCGCCTCGCTGCCGCGCGGTTGGAACGGCGCGTGCCAGTCCGGCTCGACCTGCCGCCCGCTGTACTGGCGGGCCTCGCTGTCGCCGCCGAAGTCGTCGAGCGCCGGGTTGATGTCGCCCTGCAGCGCGCGCTCCTTGTCGCGCACCACCGCCTGCATGCGCTCGTACTTGCCGGTCTCGCGCAGGCGCTCGAACTGCGCGTGCGGGTTGAACACCAGCGCGGGCCACGGGAACTGGCGGCTCAGGCGAGCGCTGCCGGGGTGCAGGCCGACGATGAAGTAGGCCGTGCCGGCGTAGCTGAACGAGAAGTGCGGGTCGTCGGGATCGCTGCTGACCGACGAGTCCCACGGCGCCGCGTCGGCCTCGTGCAACGCCTGCAGCTGGGACCACAGCGCGCGCTCGAAGGACTGCTCGCCCGCGTCCTGCGGGCCGGTGAACAGCGCCACGAAGGTGGCGAAGGGGCCGTCGATCTGGTCGATGTCGCGGGTGAACGTCGCCAGGTCGCGCGCCAGCGCGGCGGTCGCCGCCGCGCTGCCGAGCGCGTCGTAGACACCCAGGCGATAGCTGTTGTTGTGGACCGCGCTGCGCGCTCCGACGCACGGGTAATGCGGGTCGAGCACGAACGCGCGGAAGGCCCCGTGCATCGCCGTCGCGGTGAGGTCGGCCTGGTCGACGTCGTCGTCGCCGGCGATCCGCAGCAGTCGCTCGGGATGGTTCGGGTCGGGGCGGTAGAAGCGGGCCGGCCGCTCGGGTGCATCCGCGTCGGGCGGATTGGAGACGGACGGATCGGGCGCGAACAGATTCGCAGCCTCGTGGCCCGGGTGGAAGTCGGACATGATCGTCCTCGTCGCGGGCTCGGCCGCGAGGCCCGAGCGCCGGGCTGATAAAAATGGCACGGAGCGGCGGGGCGCGGCGATCGCCGCACCTCCGCCGCCGCCGCAGCTCCGCACTAGTTGTTCGGCTTGCCGTCGTTGGCCTTGAGCAGCTCCTCGCGCTCCTCCAGGCGGTCCTCGCGGTTCTCGAGGCGCTCTTCCTTGGCCGCGCTGTTGTCGGGGTCGGCCTGCTTCTCGTCGATGCGCTCCTCACGACGGTCGATGCGCTCCTCCTGGCGCTCCATCCCCTCCTCGGCCCGCTCCTTGCGGTCGAGCTTGGTCTGGGCGCAGCCGACTGCCGAGACGAGGGAGAAGGCCAGGGTCATGAGGACGGGTGTCTTGAACTGCATGGTGTGATCCTTTGTCGAGCGCGACGGCTCGGATGGCGTGAGTGGCATCGGGCGGGAGCCGCGACGCCGAATGTCGGCAGTGGGCCGGCGCGACGCCCCGGGTGGCGCGCTGCACCGGACGAGCGCGCTCCCCGATCCACGACGGGGAGCCCCGGCGGACCGGGCGCTCGGAGGGCCTTCAATCGATCGTGTGTTCGTGAATCTGCCCTTGAGCCTGCTGCCATTGCCCCGGATCCGCTCGCTGCGTCCGGGGCGCTTGTCCTGGCACGATTGTGTTTGCAGTTGCGTGCGCCGGCCTTCCGGCTAACCGCGTCCTCCGCGGCGAAACCGGACGTGCGGCCCGCTTTTGCCCTGTTCCCTTTGCGCTGGCGGACGGCACGGAGCCAATCGCGCACAGCGCGCAAACGGGAGCGTCCCGGCTCTGCAGCGAAGGGTCCCGCCGAAGGACACCCTGGGTCTCGATTGTGCGATATCGCTCTCTTTACAACCAAATCTATCGCAGTTTTGTATTTTATAGTTTAATTTAAAGTTTTGTAAGCTTGATATGTTAGATTTCTTCCTGCTCGTCCCTCGGTGACCGATCTCTTCGCCCCTGGGCCCTTCGCACAGGTCCTTTCAGCCATGTCGATCCGCAACCTCTCGCTCGCCCTCCTCGTCGTGACCGCCTGCACTGAGCGTCCCCTCGGCGACGCCGAGACCAGCGCCGGCGGCCAGACCACCGAGACCACCACCGCGCCGGCGACGACGCTCCCCGACGCCGGCAACTCGACCACGGCGGAGCCGACCACCGAGCCGCAGGATCCCGTCACCTCGACCACCGCCGCGCCCGACCCCGGCACGACCGGGAACAGCTCCAACGGCGACATCACTCCGCCGGACGGCGGCGGCGCGAATGATGATTGGTGCGACCCATGGGTGCAGGACTGTCCCGAAGGCCAGAAGTGCATGCCGTGGTCCGGCGACGGCGACAGCTCGTGGGAGAGCCTGAAGTGCGTCGACGTCGTCCCGAACCCCGACGACGTCGGCGAGCCCTGCATGGTGTTCGGCTCCGGCGTCAGCGGCGAGGACACCTGCGACGTCGGTCAGATGTGCTGGAACGTCGTCGACGGCGTCGGAACCTGCATTGCGATGTGCGTGGGCTCGCCCGAAGCCCCGAGCTGCGAGTCGCCGGGGGCGACGTGTCATATCAGCGGCGAGGGCATCCTCAACCTGTGCCTCCCGAACTGCGACCCGCTGAAGCAGGACTGCCCGGGCGGCGACCTCTGCCTCCCCAACCCGAACGACCCCGCCAACTTCCTGTGCGTCCTCGACGCCAGCGGCGAGAGGGCCAGGCCTTCGACCCCTGCGAATACGCCAACGCTTGCGACCCCGGTCTCATCTGCGTCAGCCCCGAGTTCGCCGGCGAGTGCGACCCGCGGCGCTCGGCTGCTGCCTGCCGTACTGCGACAACACCCTCGAGCCGACCGACTGCCCCGGTCAGGGTCTGCAGTGCATCCCCTGGTTCGACCTCGGCACCGCCCCGCCCGGCCTGGAGAAGCTCGGCCTCTGCGGTCTTCCTCAGCCCTGATCACGGCGTCATCGCGATTGCGACGACTCCAGATCGGATGAATGCGTCCGGCTCCGCCGCCAGGCCTGCGGCGAATGGCCGGTCCAGCGCTCGAATGCGCGGAGGGCCGCGGCAGCGACCCCGTCCCATGGATCATCGCGTCAGCCGGGCCCGCCGCCGACGCGGGCCGGCAGGCGCACGCGGACCGTCGAGCCGGCCCCGAACTCGCTGTCGACGAAGATCTCGCCGCCCATCATGCGACACAGGCGGCGGCTGATCGACAGGCCCAGGCCGGTGCCGCCGTAGCGGCGCGTGACCTCGGCGTCGACCTGCGAGAAGCCGGCGAACAGGCGCTGCATCTGCGCCGGGGTCATGCCGATCCCGGTGTCGCGAATGGTGAACTCGACGCAATCGACGCCGGGCAGCAGCTCGTCCTCGCCGGCGGTGTCGAAGTCGCGGGCGCGCCGGGTCGCCGCTCGACCAGCAGCTCGATGCTCCCGCGCGTGGTGAACTTGCAGGCGTTGCCGAGCAGGTTGAGCAGCACCTGGCGCAGGCGCGTCGCGTCGGACACCATCTCGCCCACGCCGCTGCAGCGGCAGCGGTAGGTGTTGTCGTTCCGGCCGACGAGCGGGCGGATCGCCTCGTTGATCTCGACGACCAGCGCCTCGAGGTCAAAGGCCCGCATCGCCAGGTCGAGCTTGCCCGCCTCGATCTTGCTGAGGTCGAGGATGTCGCTGACGAGCGTCAACAGATGGGTGCCGGCGGTGTGGATCCGCCGCACGTCGTCGGCGAGCCCGGGGACGTCGAGCGCGACCAGCTCCTCGTGGAGGATCTCGCTGTAGCCGAGGATGGCGTTCAGCGGGGTGCGGAATTCGTGGCTGACGCTGGCCAGGAACATGCTCTTGGCGTGGCTGGCCGCGGTCGCCTGGTTGCGCGCGTGCTGCAGCTCGGCGTTGAGCTCGCGCAGCGCCTTGACCGAGCGGTTGCGCTCGACCGCGTAGCGGATGGATCGCTCGAGCTGGCGCGGGCCGAACTCGCCCTTGACCAGATAGTCGACCGCGCCGGCCTTCATCGCCTCGACGTCGAGCGAGCGGTCGGACTGCCCGGTCAAGAGGACGATCGGGATCGTGCAGCCGCGCGCGACCACCTCGCGCAGCAGCTCGGGGCCGGTCTTCTCGCCGAGGCGGTAGTCGAGCAGGCACAGGTCGGGCCCGCCGGACAGCAGCGCCTCGACGCCGTCCTCGTAGCAATCGACCCATCGCAGGTCGTAGGTCCCCTCCCCCAGCTCCTCGAGCAGCTCCGAGGTCAGCAGGTAGTCGTCCCGATCATCTTCGACGAGCAGCACCGAGACCGATGTGTCCACGCATGAACCTCCGCGGCCCCGTCACGAGGCCCCACTCTCGCTTTCGGCCGCGCTCAGGTCCGGGACCCACACGCGCAGCACCGTCCGGCGCACGCC
Organism: Nannocystis pusilla; assembly: GCF_026626665.1. Taxonomy (GTDB): domain Bacteria; phylum Myxococcota_A; class Polyangia; order Nannocystales; family Nannocystaceae; genus Nannocystis; species Nannocystis pusilla. The sequence goes on along the minus strand of NZ_JAPNKE010000002.1, from coordinate 11,698,163 downwards.
CTCCGTCTCGACGAACAGCTCGCCGCCGAGCCCGCGACAGACCCGCCGGCAGGCCGCGAGCCCCGACTCCGTCCAGCCGCCCCGCGGCGCCACCCGGCGTCGGCCTGAGGGATGCTGGCGAACAGCAGCTCGAGCTGCGCCGGCGTCATCCACAGGCCGCTGGGGCGGATCGCCAGCTCGACGCCCTCGACGCCGTCCTGCGAGCGGCGCGCGACCGACAGCTCAATGCGGCCGCGACGCGCGAACTTGCAGGTGTTGGCGAGCAGGGTGAGCAGGACCCGCCGCAGGTGCGCCGGGTCGGTCTCGATCACGCCGACGTCGTCGGCGACGACGACCTCGAGGGTGTTGTCGTTGTGCCCGACCAGCGGACGGATCGCCGCCACCACCTCCTCGACGAACGGCGCCAGGGCCAGGCGCCGCGGCTGGATCGGCGGCCCCTCGCTCGCGCTGGCGCTCGCGCTCATGTCGAGGACGTCCGTCAACAACCGCTCGAGGGTGCGACAGGCCTCGCGGACCTCGCGGGCGTAGCCCTCGGCGATCGCGTCGCGCCCGGCGAGCCGCGCCTCGATGGCGTCGTTGCAGGTGACGATGGTCCCGAGCGACTCGCGGTAGGCCTGGCTCACTGCGGTGAGGAGGTCGTTCTTGGCCTGATTGGCGCGGATGGCCTGATCGCGCGTCAGCTCGAGCTCGCGGTTCAAGAGGCGCAGGGCCGAGAGCGACCGCGACCACTCGAGCGCGTAGCGGATCGACCGCTCGAGCAGGTCGGCGCGGATCGGGACTTCACCAGGTAGTCGGCGGCGCCCAGGCGCGTGGCCTCGACGTCGAGCCGGCGCTGGTCCTGCGCGGTGAGGAAGATGATCGGCACCTCGACGCCGGCGGTGGCGCTCTGCGCCAGCAGCTCCATGCCGGTCCGCTCGCCCAGCGCGTAGTCGAGGAGGCACACGTCGAACGACCCCTCGAGGAGGCGCTGCAGCCCCTCCTCGAAGGTCTGCGCCCAGGTGAGGGCACATTCCGGGTCGTCGATCTCGGACAGCAGCGCCTGCGTCATGATGAAGTCGTCCTCGTCGTCCTCGACGAGCAGCACCGAATTCGTCGCCTCATGATCGCCGCCTCGTCCTCAGACTACCCCCGCTCCGCCGATTGCGGGGCGCGAACAGCTCCGACAGCCGGGTGGAGTCGCCCCCACCGGTCGATCGTCCGCTCGCGGCGGCGGGCCGCTACGGCGGGGGAATCTCGACGATCTGGAACCAGTACGCGCCCAATACCTTCATGATGTCGACGAGCGAATCGAACGTCACCGGCTTGATGATGAACGAGTTCACGCCGAGATCGTAAGTGCGGTAGATGTCCTCCTCGGCCTTGGACGTGGTCAACACGACCACCGGGATCCGGCGCAGCTCCGGGTCGCCCTTGATCACCTTGAGCGCCTCGCGGCCGTCCATCCGCGGCATGTTGAGATCGAGCAGGATCATGTCGGGCCGCGGGTTGTCGCCGCCGCTGTACTTGCCGCGCCCGTACAGGTAATCGAGCAGGTCCTCGCCGTCGTCGACGAAGCGGATGTCGTTGACGAGGCGGCTCTCGCGGAGCGCCTCCTCGGCGAGCATGCGGTCCTCGGGGTCGTCGTCGGCGACGAGGATGCTGATCGGTCGACGCATTCTCACGTCCGCTGGCTCCTTTCAGGCTGCCGGACCGGCAGCAGGATCGTGAAGGTCGTCCTCCCCCGGCACGCTGGCGACCTTGATGTAGCCGCGGTGCTGCTCGACGATCTTGCGGCACACCGCCAGGCCGACGCCGGTACCCTCGTACTTGCCGCGGCCGTGGAGGCGCTCGAAGATGCTGAAGATTCGGTCGTGGTGGCGCGGCTCGATGCCGATGCCGTTGTCGCGCACGTGGATCTTCACCATCTCGGGGTCGTCGGGCCCGCGATCGGCCGGCGACGCCGGCTCGGCCGTCACCTCGACCACCGGCTTCACGTCGGGCCGCGTGAACTTCAAGGCGTTGCCGATCAGGTTCTGCAGCAGCTGGCGCATGTGCACCGGGTCGGCCTCGATCGTCGGCAGCTCGCCGAGCTTGACCTCGGCCTCGTTCTCCTCGATGCGCACCTCCAGGTCGGACAGCACGCTCTTGGCGATCTTGGTCAGGTTGACCTTCGCGTAGGCCTGCTCCTTGGCGGAGATCCGCGAGAACATCAGCAGGTCGTTGATGAGGTCCTGCATCCGCTTGGCGGCGTTGCGGATCCGCTCGAGGTAGTCGCGGCCGGTCTCGGCCAGCTCCGCCTCGAACTTGTCGCGCAGGCGGTCGGCGAACGCCTGGATCTTGCGCAGCGGCTCCTGCAGGTCGTGCGAGGCGACCGAGGCGAACCGCTCGAGCTCGCGGTTGCTGCGCTCGAGCGCTGCATGTAGTCGCGCAGCTGCTGCTCCGCGTAGCGCTTGGCCTCCTCGGCCTGGCGCTCCTGGGTGATGTTGCGGGTGATCAGGACGACGCCGATCGAGCGGTCGCCGTCCATGATCGGGCCGAGGCGGCTGGAGTAGTTCTCTTTGCGGCCGTCGGGGTAGATGGCCAGCGTCTCGTACGAGACCATCTTGCCCGTCTCGCGCACCTCGTCGTAGCGGGCGCGCATCGGCTCCTGCTCCTCCGGGGCCGCGAACGCGAGCATCGGCGTGCCGATCGTGTCGGCCACGGTGAGGCCCGGCGGGACCCGATTCACGCCGTTGAGCACGCCGTGCTCGTCGGTGGTGAACACGATGTCGTGCATGGTCTCGAACACCGCCGCGAGCCGGCGCCGGGCGTCGTCCCGCTGCTGCCGCAGCTCGTCGAGGTCGGTGAGCTCGCGGACGGCGATCACGAGCTGCCCGAGCGTCGGCTCCCGCCCGTACCGCAGCACCACCGCGCGATAGCTGGCGCCGGCGCAGCGCAGGCGACACGCCTGCTCGACCATCGTCTCGTCCTCGGCGGCCCTCGTCACCCCGGTCGCGACCCGCTCTCGATCCTCGGGATGGACCTGATCGGCGAAGGCGTGGCCGACCAGCTTGGCGCTGGTGCTCTCGAGCAATTGCGCCGCGGGCTGATTGACCGCGGCGATCCGACCCTCGTTGTCGACGCAAATGAAGGGCTCGTGGGCCAGAGCAAACAGCGCGGGATAGTGAGGCAACTAATCCTCCCTTACGTGCTGTCCTCTATACCAGCGTTCCGCGGGCCCGAGAAGCGCCGGACAGGCGCAGTCGAGTGCGGTGAGTCGCGGCGCACGGCGCGGTTGCGAACCAGCGATTGCCCGTCCGGCCGGCCGGCGCGCCCGCCCGGGCGATCAGCGGCCTGGGCCGCGCAAGTGCGCGTATATCGGGCGATCGGGGTGCACCGTCGCGGTCGGCCGGATCCCCACGTCCTGCCCCGGCAGCACGTCGATTCGGAATCGCGTCAGGATCAGCGCCAGCGCGGTGCTCAGCTCGTAAAGCGCGTAACGCTTGCCGATGCACGCGCGGCCCCGCACTGAATGGGATGTGTGCATACCGGTGACGAGCCCGCACCCGCTCGGGCGTGAAGCGCTCGGGGCGGAACTCCGACGGTTCGTCCCAGAACGCGGGATGATGGTGGCAGAAATACGCCGAGAACATGACGAAGCTGTCTGCGGGGATCCGGCGCGCCATCAGGACGTCGTCCTCGCGCGTGGTCCGGGTCTGCGCCCACACCGGCGGCCGCAGCCGCATGACCTCGTCGAAGACCATTCGCGTGTAGGTGAGACGATCGAGGTCCTCGATGGCGGGCGCTCCGGTGAGCCCGAGCCCCGCGATCTCTTCGCGCACCTTCGCGTACACGTCCGGATGCTGGCCGAGGAACCAGAACGTCCAGGTGAGGATCAGCGCGGTCGTCTCGTGGCCGGCGACGTAGTGGGTGACGATCTCGTCGCGCAACTGCTGGTCGCTCATGCCGTCGCCGGGGCCGTCGTCGCGCGCCTCCATCAGCAGGCGCAGCAGCGTCGGCTGGGCCTCGGGCCCGGCCTTCCGCGCGTGCCCGATGATGTCGTAGACGATCTCGTCGAGGGTCCGCAGCGCCCGACGAAAGCGCAGATTCGCCGGGGTCGGGACCGACAGCGGCAGCGTCAGCGCGCCGCGGTTCATCCGCTGGCCGGCGATCTCGAGGCTCTCGGTGACCGCGCGCGACGAGGCCGCCTCGCGATCGCTCAGGTCCATGCCGAAGAGGGTAAAGCCGACGATCCGCTGCGCGAGGTGCATGCTCTCGGCGTGCAGGTCGAGCACCGCGCCGCGGCGCCGCCGCGCCTCCCACTCGCCGAGCATGTCCTCGACGCAGCGGGCCATCACCGGCACCATTCGTCGCAGGTTGTCCATGTGGAACGCCGGCTGGGTCAGCTTGCGCTGGCGGACCCAGAAGTCGCCGGTGCTGGTGATGAGGCCGTTGCCGAGGAGCGGACGGAGCGGGTCGTAGCCCTTGCCCTTGTAGTAATTGTCGACCCTGGTGTGGAGGATCCGCTCGATCGCGTCGGGGTGAGCGGTGAAGATGATCCGGCTGCGACCGGCGGTCGGGATCTGAAAGAAATCACCGTAGTCCCGCCAGCAGCGCTCGACGTACTCGAAGACCCCCTCGCGCAGGATCGTGGGGAGCGCGCCGACCAGCGGATAGCCGGCAGGCCCGGGCAATCGGAGCGCTTGCTCCGTTCGTGGATGGATGAGCGTATTCATATGTCACCTCCCTGGGTCGGTCTCGAAGCGGAGCGGCCCTGTGGCGTACCAACGATGAATGCAACGGACGAGGCGAGACAGCGTGGCCGCGAACGGGTCGCGCGTCCCGAGGCGATCGAGGTTGTGCTGCAGCAGCCGCTCGTAGCCCTGCCGCTGCGCCTCGACGAAGGCGCGCGCCTGCGCCGGCGGGAGCTCGCGCTCGAGCAGGAGCACCGCGTTCGACACCCGCCCGGCGTGGCCCTCGCGGCGCTCCTTCTCGGCGCTCACGAGGTCGTTGAGCAGGCGCTGCGACAGGTAGAGGTAGCGCTCGACGTTGCCGACCCGCGGGTCGCCGTGCCGCCGCGGCCGGTCGAGCCGCCGCACCAGGTACGCGGCGGTGAGGATGCTCGGCAAGGTGGTGCTGTGCGCGCCCGTCTCGATGCACTCGACCAGCGAGCGCGCCTCGGCGTCGCGCGACATCCGCTCCTCGGCGTACATCGCCCGGAACACCTTGGCCGAGCCGACGCGGAACCACCGGTGCTCGTCGGGGCGCCCGGCGAGCGGCCGGAGCAGGTCGCACAGGCGCTGGAAGAAGCGGACCTCCGGTGTGTCCCCGAGGACAGCCGGCGGCTCGTCTTCGCCGTAGGCGATCAGGGTGGCCCAGTCGACCGGCGTCTGCTCGGCGCGCAGGAACTTGTCGCTGCGATCGTCGAACCAGAACCAGAAGGCGCTGACGAGGGCGATGGCGAACACCTCCTCGCGCCCGTCGACCTCGGGGTCGACGCAGGCCTCGGCGACGTAGAGCCCGTCGGCCGCGTGATGCACGGCGAAGTCCTCGATGTCGGCGGCCCAGGCGGTGATGCGACTCAGCAGCACCTGGTCGACCGCGGCGGCGATCCGGCTCATGTCAGGCCGCTCCTTCCGGGACCGCGGCGATGCACGGCGACCACGGCCAGTTGCGGCGCAGCGCCGCCGGATCCCGCCGACCACGAAGGCCTGGGTGTGGGTGGTGAAGTGGCTGAGCAGCGGCCGCGGACCGAACATGTCCGGATGGCCAGGCCAGGTGCCGTCGGCCCGCTGGGCGTCGACCAGGTATTGCAGGGCCCGATCGACCCGCGCGGGGTGACGATCGACGATCGCCTGCAACGCCAGCCCGGTCGCGCTGGCCGTGCTCGCGCCGCCGGGCTCCGGCGACCAGCCGCCGTCCTCGTTCTGCCGGGCCGCCAGCGCGTCGACGCCGTGACGCACCAGCGCATGGTCCGGCCCGAGCGCGCGCCCGATCTCCGCCAGCGCGTACGGCTCGCCGCGGTACCAGCTCGCCGCCCACACGCCGCGCCGCTCGACCTCGGCCGCCAGCCACCGCCGCGCCGCGCCCACCGCGATCCGGTGCCGCCCGCGATAGGCGTCGAGCGCCGACAGCACGTGCGCGACGACGTCTTCCACGGGTGGGTCGTCGCGGGATTGCCAGGTGCGCCACAGGCCGCTGTCCATCTGCACCCGCCCGAGGTAAGCGAGCGCGCGATCTTTCGTGCGCTCCCCCTGCATCGTGCCGCGCAGCGCCAGCACCACCGCGCCGGTGGTGTCATTGTCGGACTCGACGCCCGAGCGGAAGGGCCAGCCGCCGTCGACGTTCTGCGTCGCCTGCAAGAAGTCGAGCGCAGGCTGCAGCGCAGTCTGCACGAACGCGGGCTGCCCGGCGAAGGCGCGGACGATCAGCGAGGTGTCCCAGACGTCGCTGGTACAAAAGCGCCAGCTGCCATCGGCCTGTTGATGCTCGAGCAATTGCGACCTCAGCACGAACCATGGGTCCGACGTCGGCGCCGCGATGCACAGGGCGATGTAGGCCAGGGCGGTGCTGATCGGGTTGAAGAAGAACCCGGAGCGCGGCGCCTGCACGTGCACCAAATCGAAGCCCGCGGCCTCGACCGCGGTCTGCCGCCCGGCCCGCGCCTGCAGCAGGATGTGCAGCGCGATCAGCTCGACCTTGCTCCACTGCTTGTGCTTGGCCCGGGTGCAGCGCTCGTACTCCCGCGCGACGAGCTCCCGCAGTCGTCCTCGGACCGGCGAGCCCGCACCTCGAGCCCGGCGTGCAGCGCCAGGGTGTGCAGCAGCATGGTCCGGCTGGCCAGCACCGGCGCGTCGAGCTCGGGCGCGGTCAGGTCGACCGCCCCGCCGGCGCCGACGATGATCCGCCGCAGCGTGTCCTCCAATAGAAAGGACACCGGGTGGTGCTCCTGCGGCGCCGCCGATTCGACCCCGCCCGCGCCCGCGCGACGGCCCGCCGATCGAGCCGCCCGGGCGTGTGGGCCAGGGCGTACCCGGCCAGCGCGGTCTCGAAGATCCGCCCGTCCGGCGCGACCTCCCACGATCCGTCAGGCCGCTGCAGCGAGATGCAATGCTCCACCGCCAGCCCCACACGCCGCGACCCGCTCACCCAGGGGATGCACCGGTCGCGATGATGATTGTAAAGCCTCGCCGGTGCCTTCGGCGGAAGGAGATGCGTGCCGAATGGCGCTGACGCGAGGACTCCGCGCGTTGATTGTCACGTGATGGTCCTATCGCATGGGTGGTTTGGAACTGTCAAGTACTGACATGATTCGCCGGAGCTGCCAGTCGAGGTCCAAAGTTTGTCAATCGCAGAGTCTAACGGCCAAGCTTCACTCCAGCGCAGCGGAGCCGCGAGTCTCACGACCCGGTTCCACCGTCGCAACACTTTTAATAGTGATCCAAATGTCGCCACGGATCACGCCCCCGGCGACATTTTTCGTCGTGTCATGATTTAAGGCGCCGACGCCGCGGCGTCGGCGAGATTCGCAGTCACTCGTCGCAGGCGCGCATCATGTCCTATGAACATTGTTCAAATGATGTTTCGTATGCCCGCGCCGCCTGCCGGCATTCCTCGCCCCGGCTCGCCCCGGCGGGCCCTCGACCCGCGACGGCAGACGCTGGGACGCGTCATTCATGATGCCAACCGCGGGGCCGCGTCGGCGGAGGCAGGGACGGCCCGATCCACGTCGGCGAGGTCGAATCACCAGGCCGCCCGCGAGCCCCTTGTAGAGTGAATCGTCGGGCATCGAGCGAAACCTGAGGCCGGCTCGGGCCTTTCCGAAGGAAGCTTTGTCGAGCCCCGCCAGCCACGCTGCCCGACCTGTCGCCACTGCAGACAGGCGCTCGCGCTCCGCCGCGAGCCGAGGGCCGCGCGATGGTACAGCGTTTATTGCGGCCGATCATTCGCTCATTGCCCTGTGCGCAATTCCCGTCGGCGCCGCCGCGTCGGCGTCGATGGGCCCGTGCCGAGAAGGATCGGGGCCGTTCGCTGCGGGACCCGTCCGCGGATGCGGAACAACCCCTGCGCGGCGGGAGGGGTCGACGCGGGGAAGCGCGACTCCTGGAGCCGGGCGGTGCCGCGAGACGCGACGGTTTGTGCACAGTGGCTGCGAGATCTCGAAGTCGCCTCGCCTCGGGCCGCGGCTCCCCTCATTCATCAGGTCGGCGGGTGCGGTCGATCGTCGCAGGGCGGTCGGTCGATGCGAGAGGAGATGCACGCCTGCCCGACTCGCAGCAGGGTCTGCATCGGCGCGCCGGCGGGCCTCGACCGACGCCGGCGTCACCGGTCGCGGGCGGCTGCGCGAGCTCGCCGAGCACGGCTCACCCCGCTCTCGGGGTCACGAGTTTGTCCGCGAGATCGACACCGACGCCCGCTGCCGGCCACGATGTCTGCCTTGGCGTCGCTGTCGATGTCGCCGGCGGTCGGGTCCTCCGCGGGCCGCTTGAGCTCGCGCGTCTGGATGCAGGGCGCGTCGATGTCGATCACGTGGAGCTTCCGCCGCTCCCGTGAAGGCGCCCCATCGCCGCGGCCGTCGACGTCGGCGACGGGTCCGAGCCCGAGCGCCAGATCGGGTCCCCGCCGCGATCGGCGTCGACTCGCTCGGGCATTCGCGGTCCCCATAAAGGCCTCGGCGAACCGCCGTCGTCGCTCCTGACGGGAGACGTCATTGTCCCGGCAGTCGCAATCGCGCCCTCACCCGAGAGGCGATCGAGTACCCTCGCCGCGCGCATGCCCCGGACGAAGCGACCCCTCGCCGCGCCACCAGAAGCTCCTGCGAACCCCGAGCACGTCTCGCGCACGCCGCTCGAGGTCGGGCTCGGGCGGGTGCTCGCCGCCTATGCGCGGCACCTGCTGACGGGAGACCGGGTCGTGCCCGGCTTCGCGGCCAGACTCGACGGCCCGCACGTCCTCGTCGGCGTGCAGGCGCCCGACGCCCTCCGGCACGTCCGTCGCCGCGCCAGCGCTTACCTGCGGCTGTGCGCCGACGTATGGGGCCAGAGCCAGTCCGCGGCCGAGCGCGCCGTCTTGCCGTCGCTCGTCGCCACGCTGACCTCGCATCCGAGCGGCGGCGCCAACGGTTGGTCGCGGTTCCACGAGCTCGAGACGGATCCGGACTGGCTCGAGGGCCTCGAGGCCGTCGCCGCGGCGCTCGTCCCCGGCGCGCCCGAGGAGGCCGTCCTGCTCCTCCGGCGCCTCTACGACGTCGACGGCCGCTTCGGCCCCGATCGCGGCCTCTATTCGCGCGACTTTCGTCCGCGCAAGGCCCCCGCCGCGATCGCCAGAGCCGTCGCCGCGCGTTCACCCGTCACGCCCGAGTCCGAGTGGTCGCGCAGCACCTCGCCGCACGGCGCGATCAAGCGCGTCATCCCGTTCGCTACCTCCGAGAGCGCCGCCGAGCGCCTCGCGGTCGCGTCGCGGATCGCCGACGTGCTGCCGCAGCTCAGCCTCTCGAACCACCTCACCTGCTACGCGCTCGTCGACAAGGCGCTGCCCGCCCTCCTCCAGGACGGCGACGGGGCGGTCCACGAGGTCGCTCTCGGCGTCGCCCAGAACCTCGGCATGAAGCTGCTGTACCACCGCGCCTACGCCGAGGCGAAGCGCCTGCTCGACCTCGTCGTCCCGTATCACGTCGCGCTGCCCGAGACGCTGCGCGCGCTGGGAGTGCCGCCTCTACCTCGATGCATGTACAGGCGCCGCCGACCTCGACGCCGCCGAGGAGGACTGGAACCGCGCCGCGGCCCTCGACGCGCCCACCGATCCGAGCATGGTCGGCCGCTGCATGTTCTGGGCGGGCGACGTCACCGATCGCCGCGGCGTCGCGCTGGCGCGGGTGGCCAAGGGGCTGGTCGCGCGCGCCGAGGGCGGCGATCCGTGCAAGGACCGCAAGGTCGCAAGGCCCCCGCGGCGGACGAGAAGGCGCGCCTGGTGGCTCGCGCGGCCGCGCTGAGCGGCAAGGCGCTGGCGACCGCGACGCCGCGGATCGAGCAAGACCTCGAGCGCGCGCGCGCGGCGGGCACCGCGAGCGGGCGCGGGTTCCAGGCCGAGGAGTACGCCGCCCGCGCGCAGGTGCGAGAGGCGTCGGGCGAGCTCGCGGGCGCCCTCGCCGACTACGAGGCCGCGCGCAGGCTGTCGATCGCGGCCGGCCTGTCGTGGCAGATCGATCACCACGGCGAGCCGATCCGCCGGCTGCGGGCGCAGCTCGCCCCGCCGGCGCCCGGCACCATCCCGCCGGGCTTCGACCCGCCGTGGTTCCTCGATCCGGCGCGCACCGCCGACGAGCGCGAACGGGCCGCGACCGCCTGGTTCGCGCAGCCCTGGCGCGAGTTCCCGGCCACCCCGCAGGCCGCCGCGGGCCGCCCCTTCGCGTACGTGCTGCTGCGCGACGCCGTCGCTCACAGCGCCGCGCTGTGGCAGCTCGCCGAGCGAGACGGCATCGACCTCGGCGACCGCCTCGCCTTCGCCGCGCGCGCCTCGTCGTCCTCGATCGCTGGACCGACCGCCGCGACGCCTCTCTGCTCGAGAGCGTGCTCCGCGACTCGCACGAGCTCGCCTTCTTCGGCACCGGCTGCGCGGTCGACAAGAAGCCGGCGGAGGAGCGGCGGCCGCTGCTCGAGTGGCTGGGCCAGCTCGCCCGCGCCGAACCGCTCGACGAGGCCGCGGTGCTGCAGGGCCTGGGTAGCGTGCGCTGGACCTCGCTCGCGGCCGAGTTCGCCGCCAAGGTCGGCGACTACGATCCGCTGCGCGACCTGTTCGACGCGGTGCGCCGCGCGGGCTGCGACGGCGAGGCGCTCGCCCTGGTGTTACGCCTACCAGCCGCTGATGCGAAACGACTGGTCCAACTTCGGCAAGCCGCGCGGCGCGGCCGCGAAGTGGGAGTCACTCGGCCGCGCGCTCGCGTCGCTCGACGGCCGCAAGCTGGCCCCCGCGCTCATCGCCTGGACGCGCGCCCAGCAGGCGGTGCCGGGCTACTACGGCCTGCCGCGGCTGAGCAGCAAGTGGCTGTGGCCGCTCTACTACGCGTGGTCCGAGGCCCACGTCCCGGCCTTCCTCGCCGAGGTGAGCAAGGGCAACCTCGACAACGGCAAGTCGCTGTCGAGAGACCCAGAAGGCCGCGCGCCGCGGTGCCTCGATTGGTTCGCCGCGCGCACGTGAGGCCGCGAGCTCGCTACGGCAGGTTCGCCATCGGGCTGACCGACAGCTCGAGCGGCGCGTGCCCGTTGTAGCCGAGGCCGTGTTGATTCCACACCATCGCCTCGGGTCGCGGCTGGACCCGACCGGCGTCGTCGGCGGCCCGCGTCATCAAGCGATAGCGCCCGGGCTCCGCGCCCTTCCACAGCACCTCGAAGCGCACCCACATCATCGGCTCGGCCTTGTGGAGCAGCTTCGCCGCGCGCTAGGGCGGATCCACACCGAACTCCAGCGATTGGGCGCGATCTGCCGCTCGATGCACACGTCGACCTCCTCGATCGCGCCGGCGCCCGACCACGCGCGACCGTGCAGCGTCTGGTCGCCCGGCGACAGCGTGAGGCCCTCGGCCAGCTCGAGCGCGCTGCGGACCGGGCCCACGGTGGCGGGATCTCCTCCGGATAGTCCGGACCCGCGAGGACCTGATTGCGCTGGAAGTGCGACAGCGGCAGCGGCTCCTTCGCCACCTCGATGCGGCCGAGCCACTTGACCGCAGAGTTGCCGCCCCAGCCGGAGAACACGGCGCGCAGCGGGAAGCCGTGATCGACGGGCAGCGGCGCGCCCGCCATTCCGTAGGCCAGCAGGGTGTCGTCCGCGAGCACCTTGTCGAGCGCGATCACCTGCGAATACGGCGACTGCCCGGCCGACGTGACGATCGAATCGAGGCTGGTGAAGCGGGCGTTCGCGGCCGGGCCGAGCCCGACCGCGGCCAGCACGTCCTTGACCCGCACGCCCGTCCACTCCGTCGCCCCCACCGCGCCGAAGTGCCATTGAGTCCAGCCGACGGGCAGCCGCTGAAGCTCTTGTAGGGCGAGACCTTGGGGAAGAAGGCGCGGCAATTGACGCCGCAGTCGAGGACGCGGCGGAGCGTGACCGCGGGCAGCGCGAGGAGCTCGCCGTAGGTGAACGAGCGCGGCTTCGCCACGGCGCTCCCGCCGACCTCGAGGCGCCAGTCGGCGACGTCGAGCTTCGGCGGGGCGGCGCGGCTGTGGATGTACATGCGATCGTTGGGGACGAAATCGCCGTACTCCTGCGCCGCGCCGAAGTTCATCTCCTCCGAACCATTTCCGCGCGAGATGAAATAGTTCGAGGGCGTCGACTGGACGACGTAGTTGGGCGGTGGCTTCGGCGGCACAGGATACCCTTGCGATTCGCGAGATCGAGCGAGGTCGCCGACGAAAGCTATCACCGCGCGAATGCCCGGCAACGGGCCGCGCGGCGGTGAAGGCGCAGTTGTGCCCGCACCCGCGGATCGCTGCGCGGCGCGACCGGTGAAATGCGGGACGCACCCTTGCCGGCGATCGCCGCGACCACGCGCGACCGCCTCGACCGCCGCTGCGCAGCCGACGCGGATCATCGTCGCAGGCGCCGGCCTCGCCCGATCCGCCGCAGGCACACCGCGGCGCCACGCCCACCCCGGAGGCATGAACCCGCGCCGGTGGCCGGCCCCCCGTGGTCGCCGGCGCTCCGCTCACCAGGGCCAGGGCAGCTGCGTGCCGCAGAGGAAGTTGTCGTCCCACGTGTCGGGGTCGGCGTACTCGTGCCACTGCACACAGCGGTTGCCCTGGTCCGGCCCGTCGTACCGCCAGTTGAAGATCCACTTGCTGCTCGTCGGCACGCACAGATAATTGTCGCTCCAGGCGTGCAGGTCGACCGGCTCGACGATCTGGGTGCACCGCATGCCCGCGATCGGCCCGGACATCGACCACTGCGCGCCGATGTCCTTGTCCGAGCAGAAGTAGTTGTCGTCCCAGGCGTACGGATCGGAGTGCTCGGCGACCGAGATGCAGTGCTTGCCGGGGATCGGTCCCCACGCCGAATACGACAGGTTGAGACGATCGCCGTAGAGCGACTGGATGCCGATGACGTCGTCGAGCCGGAGGTTGGGCTTCGGCCCGCCGTAGAACGCGTACATCACCGCGTCCGTGTCGTCCGAGTGATCGAGGCCCAGCGCGTGCCCGATCTCGTGGAGCGCGACCGAGCGCAGGTCGATCACCCCGTCGCCGCCGCCGAGGTTCCAGGTCTGTCCTCGTCGAAGTGGACGTCGCCGAGGGCCCGCTCCCCGGCGGCCAGGCGTGGGCGAGCACCCCGCTCGCGCCGTCGAACGGCCGATTGTCGCCGTGGTTGCCGGCGCCGAAGCTGATCTCGATGTCGGCGTCGTCCTCCTCGTAAAAGCGCAGGTTGGTCACCGCGCCCCAGCGGGCGAACGCCTCCGCGATCGCCCCGCGCACGTCCTCCTGGGCGAGATCTCCGGTGAAGTTGCGGAAGCGGTAGAGGACCTGGTTCGAGTCCCAGGTGGAGCCGGGTGCACAGTTGCGACGACCCCTGGCGCGGGCGCGGCAGCTCGTAATAATCGGGGATCCCACAGCGAGGCGCGGCCATCAGCCGCTGGGTCTCGGCGTTCAGCGTGCCGTCGACGACGAGCCCGTGCGCCGCCTGGAACCGCGACACCGCCTCCTCGAGCACCTCGTCGAACACCTCCGGGTCCTCCGGCTCGTGGTCGAGCACCGGCTTCCAGCCCGGCAGGCGCTCCAGCGCCGCGTTGGGGAAATAGCCGTACTGCTTGAGGTAGGCGTGGGCGCGCGCGACCTTCTCGCCGCGATCGCCGACGACCGGCCCGAGCTCGGGCGCGTCGGCGAGGTCGCCGACGAACGGGTCGCCGTCGGCGCCGGTGTCGTCGCCCTGCGCGGGCAGCCCCTCGCCCTCCACGCATGAAACCGTGAAACTGACGCACGCCAGGGCCGTGAGGCCGCGTCGCGCGAAACGACCGTGGATCGATGAAACCATGGGTAATTCTCCTTAGTCCTGTAAAAATGCCCCGGCATCGCCGGGACCGAGTCCGACGAATATGCGGCGCGCCGACCCGGCCGGATCATCGCCGCGATCGCCGGACGCTTTCAGAACGTCATGAAGAGGCCCCGCAATCGCGCCTGCGGCCGGTCCACGAATCCCGTGGCAAACCGCACGACCGGCGCCTGCACGCCGTGAAACCGCGAGCCCGCGATGAAACCTCCGAGATGGAGCGCGTGCGACCCATGCCGTCCTCCGAGCCGCGGTGCGCAGAGCAGACCACGATCGATGTGCCAGTGAGGTCATTGCTCCGCACGGGCGAATCATCGCAGCGTCACCGGATTGGCGGCCCCTGCGGATCGAGGTCGCCAGACCCTACGTGAACCCCCGCCCCGGCGAAAAATTCGCGCTGGTCCTCGAGCACTGGGTCTCGACGGACACGTCGCTGGAAGACGGCTGGCTCGGCACGTGGGAGACCACCGCCATGATCCACGAGAATGAGATGACGAGCGTGCCCCGGGGCCCGACACCGTCAAGATCACCGAGCTCGCGGGCAACTGGGACACGCACGACCCCGCCGATCCGCCGCGCCTCGTCGGCACGATCGAGGGCCCGATCTCGGGGCCGTTCGACGCGGTGTTCTGCGACAAGCTCGTCGCATTCATCATCCCCGAGTGAGGTGAGTCGGAGCTCGCGCCCGGGGCCGCGGCGCGGCGGCCATCGAGCCGTCTCGCCGGCCCTGCGCGCCGCGGACGTCGCCCCCGGCGCGCGCCTCGGCCCTCGCCTCGCCTGCGCAATCGTGAGCAGCGCGCCCGTCGCCTCCAGCGGGCGTGACCCGACGCATCGGCGGCGCGGCCCAGGTGCCCGCACTGCGGGCGTGGCCCACCTTCGCTCGGAGCGAGGGGACGTCGCATGGATCCGGCCGAGCGATTGCGAGGTTCAAGCGGAACGCCAAGGCGATGGGCCCGAAGAGCGCACCGCCGCCCTGGCGAGCGAGGAATCGCGCGCCTCATCGAGGCGGCGACCTGCTCGGCCAGGTTCGCCGTCCTCTGCGAGGGGCACTGCTGCAATCACTGCGGCGCCCACTGCGGCAATCACTGCCGATCGCACCCCGACCGCTCGCGCCCGCGAGGCGCGACCGGCGAAGCGGCGAAATGACGACAGCGCCCGCGGACCTCGCTTCGACGTCGCCGGCCCGCGTCCGGGGCGAGGCGCCTCGGCATCGCGCCGCGAGGTCGCAGACGACGCGACTGCACACCTTGCTGCGGAGGAGGCATCGCCCGTGGACCCGAGACAACGACTACAACGATTCAAGCGCGCCGCCAAGGCGCTGCCGTGCGAGCAGCGGCGCGCGGCGCTGGCGAGCCAGGAATTCGCGCGCCTCGTCGATCGGACGACCTTCCGCCCGCGGGCGGCCGCCCTTTGCGAGGTGCACTGCGACGGCCACTGCGCGACCCATTGCGGGGCCACTGCCTCGCGCACCCGGACTGACCGCCCTCATCGACCCTGCAGCCCTGCCGCCCAGGGGGCGTGTGACCGTGACAATGGGTCTCGCAGTGCCCCACGCAGTGAGACTCGCACTCCGCGGCTGACTGGGCCGAACAGGCCGCCTCCTCCACGAGGCGCTTGAAGCCCTCGCTCGTCAGCGCCGCGCTGCGCTCCGCAGCGGCCATCGCCTTGGCCCTGGCCTTGAACTCTTTCAGCCGTTCGGCAGGATGCACGTCTTTTCCCTCCTGCAATGAAAGGTGCGACACGCTTCGGCGCCGGCAACGCTCGGGAGATTGGCACGTGCAGTGTGGCACACCGGCGGACGATCGCCGCGGGAGGTCCTCGCGCGCGTCGCCGCAGCGACCGCGCGCTCGGGCGTGGCCCATGCTGCGGCCGCCGCTGCGGCCGCGACGATGCGGCCCGGGAGGTCCGGCGGCGCACGCACGCCTGCACGTGCCACGAGGCACACCGCTCGGGCGCCTCGTCACTGCGATCTCTGTGCGCGCATTTATTTATTTAAAGCGAACCCGACGCGACGTCCGGGCGCTGCAGGACGTGGCCGTGGCAATGGCTGATGCAGTGGCTCACGCACTGCGTCCCCGCCGTCAGGCGGCGGTCTCGTCCGGGGCTGAAGACCCACAGGGTCTTGGTCGTGTCCATCGTCTCGAGCGCGTCGCGCGGGGTCGGTCGCAGCGTCAGCACGCGGCCCACCTCGTCCGTCGTCTCGAGCAGCGTCGTCTCGCTGTCGAGCTCGAACGGCCGGCGCGACGCCAGGCTGACGATCCCGAACAGATCGGCCAGCTCGAGCTCCTCCAGGCAATCGGCGAGCGCGTCGAGGAACTCGACCGCCGCCCGGATCGTCTCGATCTCGGCGCGCGCGTCGATGTGATGCTCGGGCAGCGGGTGCACGAATCCAGCGGTACCAGCCCTTGCCGCTCGCTCCCGGTCGAGCTTCCACAGGTACGGCAGGTGGCCCCGGCACTCGCGGGCGCGCTTCGGTCGCATGAACGCGGCGTCGCCCTCGAACTCGCGCAGGACCAATTCGTCGGCGGCCAGGTCGAAGTGCTTGTGGATCAGATTGATCCCGACGCTGCTCTCCAGGCCGTACTCGGTGATGACATTTCCCAGCCGCGTGACGTCCTGCACCCGGCGCTCCAGCTCGTCCGCGCGCTGGAGAAGTCGTTCAAACGGCGGAATACGTCGGGGTCGTACTCCAACAGGTTCATTTCGCCGAGGTGCAGCATAACTCGCTCCGAATGCTCCTCGTCCGAGGCTTGACGAAGATCGCGCCGGCGCAACCAACGGGAGCAGGGGAACCCCTACGCCGCGCAATCGGGCGCGGCCGCCTCGGCTGCGCAGTCACCGCGGCGGCCGCGAATCCTGCAGACGCTGCGGGCGCTCGACTCCGGCCGCGCAAAATCGAAGCGACCGCTCGCTCGGGCCCGCGCCGTCGCTCGCGAACGAGCGACGGCAACGGCCGCCCGCCGATTTCGCGCCCGACCGCGGTCGGCGGTCGGCGACACCCGTGCTCGGCCCATTTCTACATGTCCCGAGATACATATGCATCCAAAGGGCCGGCGCAGGCCGAGCTCGCCCGTCCATCCCAATGCACACACTGCGCCGTCGAGTCGCCCGTCCGTCCCAATGCGCGCCGCGCCGTCGAGTCGCCCGCCCGTCCCAATGCACGCACCGCGCCGTCGAATCGCCCGTCGCGGACCGGCCGTGCATTCGTGGCACCGCGCCAGCCCTCGAACTCTCAGCCGGCGCCGACGCGCTGGTGGAACAGCTCTTCGAGGGCCGCCACGACTGCGCGGATCCGCGGCACCTGGCGCAGCTCGCGGTGATACACCAGCCACACCGTCACCGACGGCGGCGGCTCGTCGACCTCGATCCGCACCACCCGGTCGAGCTCGCGGCCGACCACCTCCGCCAGCATCGTGATCCCCTGGCCGCGCTCGGTCGCCTCGACGATGGCGAGCATCGAGTTCGAGCGGAACGGGAAGTGCTTCGCGCCGCGGGCGACCAGCCAGTCCTCGCCGACCTTCTGGCGCGCCGCCGGGCCGCTGTGGCCGATGAAGTCGTGGCGTTCGAAATCGCCGGGGCGCAGGCGGGCGCTCCGCAGCCGGCGCTCGACGTACGACTGCGACGCGTACAGCCCGAGGCGCAGCACCCCGAGGCGGCGCTCGATGAGCACCTGCGACTCGGTCCGAGTCGTGCGCAGCCCGATGTCGGCCTCTCGCCGCGCGAGGTCGGCCAGGCGCGACTCGGACATCAGCTCGATGCAGGTCTCGGGGTGCTTGCGCCGAAATCCGCCAGGCCCTGGGTCACCGCGCGCACGAACCCGTCGCCGACCGACAGCCGCACCGTCCCGGCCAGGCGCGACGCCTGCCCGCCCGAGTCGCGACGCACCGCCTCGAGCCCGTGCTCGAGCTCCTCGGCCAGCGCCACCAGCCGCAGCGCGTCGGGCTCGATCGACGTGCCCGCGCTGCTGCGGTGCACCAGGGTGCTCCCGAGCGCAGACTCGAGCGCCTCGATTCGGCGAGCCACGGTCGAGGTCGACGTGCCGAGCTCGCGCCCGGCCGAGAGGAAGCTGCCGTGGCGATGCACCGCGAGCAGCACGCGCAGGTCGTCCCAGGTCGGCGTGTTGGTTTCCATGAGCGAAAAACGGTTTAGCAGAAATGCCCATCGCTGCGAAGCAACCCGGCGGCCATCATGCCGGTCGGAGTACGCAAATGAATCCACGCGTGAGAGGTCGGGGCGCCGGCGCGGCCCTGTGGGGCGTTCCATTGCTCGTGCTCGGGGTCGCCTGCGGCGAGGGCGACGGCGACGATTCGTCGACCGGCAGTCCCGGCGAGGACGCGAGCGTCACCTACTGGCAGGACGTCGCGCCGATCTTTATTCCCGCTGCGTCACCTGTCATCAAGCCGGCGGGATCGGGCCGTTCGCGCTCGACGATTACGCCGAGGCCAAGCAGTGGGCCGGCGCGTCGGCGGCGGCCGTCGAGGCGCGGACCATGCCGCCGTGGCTGGTCACCGACGACGGCTCGTGCGGCACCTTCGAGGGCTCGCGCGCGCTCGCGCCGGCGGAGATCGAGGCGATCCGCGCGTGGTCCGACGCGGGCGCGCCCGAGGGCGAGCCGCGCACCGACCTCGCGGTGCCGGAGGTCGAGGTGCTCACCGACGCGGTCACCTACGAGACGCCGAGCTTCGTCCCCGAGGCCGAGGGCACCGACCTGGCGGCGTTCGACGAGTACCGCTGCTTCCGCGTCGACACCGGCCTCACCGCCGACCGCTTCCTCACCGGCTACAGCGTCGAGCCCGGCGTGCCGGAGATGATCCACCACGTCCTCGTCATCACCGTCGACCCCGAGGCCCCGGGGCCGGCGGCGTGAGAACAGGGACATCATGGAGGCCCTCGACGCCGAATCGCCCGACCGCGACGGCTGGCCGTGCTTCGGCGCCGCCGGCGACGGCGTGCAGCCGCGCGGATCCCCGTGTCATGGGCCCCCGGTCAGGGCATCAGCGAGTTGCCCGAGGGCACCGGCTACCGGATCGCCAAGGACGACTGGATGATCGTCCAGGTCCACTACAACCTCACCGAGGAGGCGCTCGCGGGCACCGAGGACAAGACGAAGTTCCACGTCCGCTGGGCCGACAGCGTCGAGCGCGAGGGCCACTTCTTCCTGCCCGACGACCTGCTAAGCAGCCTCGCCACCCCCGACCCGATCGAGCTCGCGCCCGGCGAGCCCTCGGTGAAGTTCAGCTTCGACTTCGAGCCCGGCAACTTCCTCAAGTACCTCGGCGCAGAGTCGGGCCAGCTGCTCGGGGTGTTGCCGCACATGCATCAATACGGCCGCAAGCAGCGGGTCGAGCTGGTCGAGGGCGACGCCGGCCCGCAGTGCGTCGCCGACGTGCAGCGGTGGGACTTCAACTGGCAGCTCTATTACTTCTACGAGCAGCCGATCCGCTGACTCAAGATTCGAAGCTGCGGATCACCTGCGATTACGACACCCGCGGCGCCAAGGACCCGGTGCTGCCGGGCTGGGGCACGAGCAACGAGATGTGCCTGGCCGGCGTGTTCATCGTCCCCGACCTGTGAATCGACGGTCGGCGCATTCGCCCGATCCGCGGATCTGCCACCCTCGCGGCTACGCGACGTCGCCGCGCCGCGTCGCCGCCGTCTCGAGCAGCGCGCGGACCTCGTTCAGCAGCGCCGCCTGCGAGTAGCTGCCCTTGCGCAGCACCCGGTGCACGCCCGCGTGCAGGAACTCGGACTCGCTCGCGGTCAGCTCGCAGGCGGTGATGACGATGACGGGGATGTCGCGCCAGCCCGGCTCGGCGCGCATGGTCTGGATCACCTCGAAGCCGTCGACCTCGGGCATCATCAGGTCGAGCAGCACCACGTCGGGCACGGCGCTGCGGAGGGCGCCGATCGCCTCGCGGCCGTTGGCGGCCTCGCGCACCGACCACTGGGCCCGCTCGGCCAGCCGGCGCAGCAGCTCGCGGATGTCGGGCTCGTCGTCGACCACCAGCACCGACGCCGGCAGGCTCGGCTTGCGGTAGCGGGCCAGAGTGGCCAGCAGGCGGTCGCGGTCGATCGGCTTGAGCAGGTAGTCCGAGGCGCCGAGCGAGAAGCCGACGTCGCGGTCGCTGACGATCGTCATCACCACCACCGGCACCTCGGCGAGCTCCGGGTCGCGCTTGAGCGCGGTGAGCACCGCCCAGCCGTCCATCCCCGGCATGATCACGTCGAGCGTGATCACGTCGGGCGAGACCTCGCGGGCCAGCCGCAGCGCCTCGGCGCCGCTGCGCGCCCCGATCACCCGATAGCCCTCGCGCGCGAGGAAGCGGGCCATCAGCTCCTGGACCACCGCCTCGTCGTCGACCACCAGCACCGTCGACGCGCCCTCGGCCGGCGGGTCGACCTCGACCAGCTCGCTCCATTCGCCCGGCCGCTCGAACACCGCGGGCACGAACCTGCGCGCCGGCAGCGTCACCGTGAAGCTCGAGCCCTGCCCCAGCACGCTCTCGACCGTGATGTCGCCGCCGAGCATGCGACAGAAGCGGCGCGTGATCGCCAGCCCGAGGCCCGTGCCGCCGAAGCGGCGCGTGGTCGAGTCGTCGGCCTGGGTGAATGGTTCGAACAGCGCGCCGATCTTGTCGGGGGGGATGCCGATGCCGGTGTCGGAGACGACGACGCGGAGCTCGTCCTGCCCCGCGTCGACGTCGACCACGCGCCTGGCCTGCAGGTGGATCTGGCCGCGGCTGGTGAACTTGGCCGCGTTGCTGAGGAGGTTGTAGAGGATCTGTCGCAGCCAGGTGCGGTCGGTCTGCAGCACGCCGACGCCGGGGTCGACGTCGACGACGAACGCGCTGCCGTTCTTGCGGGCCAGCGGCGCCAGCGCGACGGTCACCTCGGCGGCCAGCTCGGCGAACACCACCGGCTCGATGTGCGCGTCCATCTTGCCGGCCTCGATCTTCGACAGGTCGAGGATGTCGCTGATGACGGACAGCAGGTGCGTCGCGGCCCCGTGGATCTTCCCAGGTCGCGCACCACCTCGCGCTCGCCCGCGGCCGACGCGTCGTCCTGCAGCAGCTCGGTGTAGCCGATGATCGCGTTGAGCGGCGTCCGCAGCTCGTGGCTCATGTTGGCCAGGAACGTGCTCTTGGCCCGGCTGGCCTCGAGCGCGCGGTCGCGGGCCGACGACAGCTCCTCGTTGAGGCGTTGCAGCTCGAGCTCGCGCTGCTTGCGAGTCGCGATCTCGACGTGCAGCTCGGCGGTGCGGGCGTGCAGGCCCTCGATGAGCTCGCCGAGCTGGGCCACCATCGCGTTGAAGGCCCGCGTCAGCTCGCCGATCTCGTCGTGCGAGCCCTCGTCCGCGCGCGCGCTCAGGTCGCCGCCGCGCATCCGCGTCACCGCGGCGGTGAGCCCGAGGATCGGCCGCGACAGCACGCTGCCGACCGCGAACGCCACGCCCGTCACCAGCGCGGCGATCAGCATCGCGATCAGCGTCGCGTCGCGGTCGCGCGCGGCGATCGGCGCCAGCAAGATCGCCGCCTCGATCGTCGCCGCGACCTGGAGGCCGCTCGGCCCCGGCGGTCGCAGCTGGATCCGCAGGCCCTCGGGCTGCTCGCGCGCGCTGCACCGCGGGTCGCCGCGTCGGCCCCGGCCCGCAGCAGCGGCTCGCCGTCGGCCGCGAACACCAGCACGCCGACCCCCTCGCCCACCCCCGCCGCGACCTCGTCGAGGGCCTCGCGCAGCGCTCCGGTGGCATAGCGGACCCGCAGCGTCGCCGTGCGCGTGCCGTCGCCCGCGAGCACCGGCGCCGCGACCTCGACCGCGTCGGCGCCCAGCCGCGCCTGCGCGCCGTCGCCGAACCCCACCGGACCGAGGTCGCCGGCCGACGCCCACACCGCGCCGCCTTCGCCGACCAGCGCCGCGCCGACGGCCGGGCTGAACTCGCGCCGGACCAGCGCCGCCACGCCCGCCTCCGCGCGACGACGGCCGTCCCCGTCCGCGCCGGCGGCCGCGAGGTCGGCCTGGCGGGCGTCGCTGGCCGCGAGCGCGCGCGTCGGCGAGCGCGTCGTCGACTAGCTTCGGCGGCCGCGGTCGCCACGTGCCCCAGCTGCCGCGCCGCGGGCCTCGAGGTCCTCGCGCATCCCCATCCCGCCGAGGCCGACGTGCAGCCCGACCCCGCCGAGCGCCACGAACAGGAACGCGACCTGCAGCTTGGTGGTCAGCGGGTACTGCTGGAAGTCGCGGACGACCAGCAGGAACAGGCCGACCATCCCGGCCGACGTCATGATGTAAAGCCACGTCTGGAACAGCGGGAAGACGGCCTGAAACGGCGGCCCCATCGCGTCGGCGGCGATCAGCGCGATGCCGATCAGCGTGACCGCCAGCATCGTCCGGTTGACCTCGCGGAACGACAGCACCCCGGGGGCCAGCGCCAGCGCCGTGATGAAGCCCGTGAGCGCCAGGCTGCCCGCGGTCCCGGCCATCAGCATCGAGCACACGATCACCGCGACGGTCATCACACGAATGGCGATGCGGACGGCGCCCTCGAGGTCTCCCGCCCGCGCGCAGGGACGACCACACCCGCGTACGCGGCGACCAGGCTCAGCAGCACCGCGATGATGCCGTCGAGCTGCCACACGTGCGCGAGGAAGATCGTGATGCCCGCGTTGCCCGCGGCCGCCACGAGGCAGGCCACCACCAGCACCTGGGCGCTCTGCACGATCCGTCGCTGCAGCTCCGCGGCGCGCGGCGCCGTCATGGCGCGGGGGGTATGATCATTCATTGCGAGGCATCCGACATGCCGGCACAGGGGCGCGGGGCGGGCCCCCTTGCTCCCTGTGCCCACATTCACCGCGGCACGCGTGAATGTCGCGGGGAGAGACCGACGAGTTGTCTTGGCGGCGGCGCCGCCGGCTTGATACGTTGATCCGGCGGTATTGCGGCCGGGACGCGCGAGTCGCCGCGACCGGGCGCTCGCGGGCCTCGTCGCCGACCGGCGCTGCCGCGACGAATGGACCCATGATCGGAGGGACGGAGTGATGACAGATCGCAAGCGGACGTGGACGCGCGGGACCGGGGCGGTAGCGACAGTGACGGCGGCGGCGACGGTGCTGCTGACGAGCACCTCGGCCGCGGCCGGATTGTCGTTACCCAGCATCACGATCGAGAAGCGTGTCGACTTCGTGGTCACGCTGTCCGACGACCAGGACTACACGGTCGCGGGGCATTTGTCCATGAAGCTGGGAGGCAAATGCGGGCTGCTGCCGCCGAGGACGCTGCAGGTGCTCCTGCACGGGGGGACATACGACCACGAGTACTGGGACGGCCCACAGATCAACGGCGAGGATTACTCATACGCCGACTACATGACCGAGCGTTGCTACGCGGTCCTCGCACTCGACATGCTCGGAGCCGGCGCATCGAGCGCTCCGCCCGGCGATCTCGCCGACCTCGCGGAGAGCGCCAGCGCTCTGGACCAGGTCCTCGCCCATGCGCGCCGTCGGCCCGTGCTGGGACCCGCTGTTCGAGAAGATCGCCCTCGTCGGTCACTCGATGGGCACCATCACCTCGGTCTACACGCTCGCGGCTACGGCCCCGTCGCCGACGCGCTGGTGGCGACCGGCTGGGCCCACGCCCCGCGCATCATCCCCATCGACCCCGAGGCCTTCGCCGAGCCGCTGCAGCAGCCCTACGTGGTCATCCCGCCGCCGGTCCGCGAGCTACTGTTCTACTACCCGCCGACCTCCGACCCGGACGTGATCGCCTACGACAACGCCGACATGGTGTCGGGCCTGCCGCGCGGGCTGATGCTCGACGTCCTCGACATGATGACGGCCCTCGCCATCGGCGACCCGGAGGGCATCCACGGCCTGTCGCTGGTCGACCAGGTCGAGGTCCCGGTGCTGTCGCAGCTCGGCCAGTTCGACATCCTCGCCTCCGCCGACGTCGCCGCCGCCGAGGCCGCCTTCACAGCAGTTCGCCCGACGTCACCGTCGAGGTCCTGCCCGACATCGGCCACGACCTCAACCTCCACCTCAACCGCGAGGCCGGCTGGGCCCAGATCGACGCCTGGCTCGCGGCGACCCTCGGCGATTAGCGCTCTTGCGACGCCGGTTCAGCCGTCACGCGGTCGCAGGAGCATCGCTTCGACGAACGCGTCGAGCTCGTCGATCGTGTAGTCGGCGGCGGGCGGCCGCGGGTTCGTGAACCGGATCTCGATGCCGGCGAAGGTCAGCCTGGGCTCGACGAGCAGCCGCGAGCCGGCCGCGTCGGCGTCGGCGTCGGACCCGCGCCGGAGCGCCGCCAGACGATGGCGACTCTCCGCGGCGAGCGGCTCGCATGGGTCCGTCGCCAGCCGCTCGTACGTCCGCCGCCTATGTACATACCAGGCGTCAGCGCGACTTCGGCACCGAGTAGCGCAGCTCGACCATCCCGCGCGGGAAGCGGGTCACCGCGGTGAGCTCGAGCGTCCCGGGCAGCGCCGCGGGCAGCAGCGGCGCACCGGCGCCGAGCACCACCGGGATCACGCTGAGCCAGATCTCGTCGAGCAGGCCCTGGCGGGAACTGCGCCGCCAGGTTGCCGCCGCCGACCAGCCAGATGTGCTTGCCCCCGGCGGCGCCGACCATCTGCTCGTGGACCGCGCCGACGTCGTCGGCGGTGAAGCGGATGTCGGCGCCGGCGAAGCCGAGCAGCTCGCGGTGGGTGAACACCCAGGTCGGGATCCCGGCGTACGGCCAGGTCGTGGGCTTCTCGCCGACGATGAACTCGTAGGTCGCCGCGCCCATCGCCAGCGCGCCGACGCCGGCGAGGAAGGCCTTGTAGTGGGCCTCGACGCCCTCGACGTCGTTGAACTGAAACAGCCATTGCAGGTCGCCGGCCGCGTCGGCGATGAAGCCGTCGAGGCTGGCCGCCACGAAGTATTGGGTTCGGGTCATGCGTCGAGGCTGACAGCGACCCGACAGGACCTGTCAGCAATTTTCCGGCATCATGCGCCCATGCGGTCGAGCCGGCCCTTGCGCTCCTCCTCGTGCTCCAGCGGCGCCAGCGGGCCACCGCGGCCGAGCTCGCCGAGGCGCTCGAGGTCTCGGTGCGCACCCTCTACCGCGACGTCGCCGCGCTGGTCGCCGCCGGCTTCCCGCTGTGGACCGAGCCGGGCCCGCACGGCGGCATCCGCCTGGTCGAGGGCTGGCGCACGCGGCTCGACGGCCTCACGGCCGAGGAGGCGAGCGCGCTGTTCCTGTCGGGCGCCCCGCAGGCGGTCGCCGACCTCGGCCTCGGCGCGGTCGCCCTGTCGGCGCGCGCCAAGGTCGACGCCACCTTGCCCGCCGAGCTGCGCGACCGGGCCGGGCGGATCCGCCAGCGCTTCCTGCTCGACGCGCCGGCGTGGTTCGCCAGGCCCGAGCCGCTCACCGCGCTGCCCGCGGTCGCCACCGCGGTGTGGGAGGGCCGCAAGCTCGAGCTGCGCCACGGCGGTTGGCCGCACGGCCGCCGCGTCGACCCGCTCGGCCTCGTGCTCAAGGCCGGCACCTGGTACCTGATCGCGCGCTCGCGCGGCGATGTCCGCACCTACCGCGTCGGCCGCATCGACCACGCCGAGCCGCTCGCCGAGACCTTCGCGCGGCCCGACGACTTCGACCTCGCCGCGTGGTGGGCCGCGTCGTCGGCCGCGTTCGACCAGTCGCTGCTCGTCTATCGCTGCCGCGTCCGCCTGTCGCCCTACGCCCAGAAGTCGCTGCCGCGGCTGGTCCCGCACGACGCCGTCCGCCGCATGCTCGCCGAGGCCGACCCGCCCGACGCCGAGGGCTGGCGCGAGCTCGACCTGCTGCTCGAGAGCGAGGAGGTCGCCGCCGACCAGCTCACCGGCCTGGGCGCCGGCGTCGAGGTGCTGGCGCCGCCGGAGCTGCGCCAGCGCATGCACCTCGTCGGCCTCGAGATGGCCCGCCGCAACGCCCCGCCGTGCGCCTGAGGTGCCGGACCTGCGCGAGCGCATGCGCCTCATCGGGCTCGAGATGGCCCGCCGCGACATGATGACCTCACGTCCCCGTGCTCGCGCCGCGCGCGCTTCGCTGCGCCGACGTGCGACCGCGCGGGCGGCTTGATACCCTCGCGGCCCTTCGGGAGGTCAGCACGCATGAAGAATTTCGACATCGATCAGGCGACCGCGGGCGAGACGGCGCGGGCCGTCGCCGCCGGCACGATCACGGCGCTCGCGGCCTGCAGGCGGCGATCGCCCGCATCGAGGCGCGGGACGGATCGATCCACGCGGTGGTGGTCCGCGACTTCGAGCGGGCGCGCGCGGCGGCGCGGGCGTTCGACGCCGCGGGCGCGGCGAAGCAGGGCCTGCCGCTCGCCGGCGTGCCGATGACGGTCAAGGAGTCCAACGACGTCGCCGGCCTGCCGACCACCTGGGGCTTCGCTCAATTCGCAGAGCGGCCGATCGAGGCCGACTCGGTCGCGGTGGCGCGGCTCAAGGCGGCCGGCGCGATCATCCTCGGCAAGACCAATGTGCCGGTCGGCCTCGGCGACTGGCAGGCGGCCAACCCGGTCTACGGGCGCACGCTTCACCCCCGCGATCCCTCGCGCACGCCGGGCGGCTCGTCGGGCGGCGCCGCGGCGGCGCTGGCGGCCGGCATGGTGCCGCTCGAGCTCGGGTCCGACATCGGCGGATCGATCCGCGTGCCCGCGCACCTGTGCGGCGTGTTCGGCCACAAGCCGACCTACGGCCTCGTGTCGATGGCCGGGCACATGTTCCCGGGCACCGACGGCGCCGAGCCCGAGCTCGCGGTGGTCGGACCGATGGCGCGCGCCGCCGACCTCGCCCTCGCCCTCGATGCGATCGCCGGGCCTCCCGTCGATTCGGCGTACCGCCTGACCTTGCCGCCGCCGCGCCGCCGCACCCTCGCGGAGCACCGGGTGCTCGTCCTCGACACGCACCCGGCCGCGGACACCGACGCCGGCGTGCGCGAGCCGATCGGCGCGCTCGCCGAGGCGCTCGCCCGCGCCGGCGCCACCGTGCTGCGCCGCCACGACGCGCTCCCCGACCTCGGGCAGGCCCACGGCCAATTCCGCGACATGCTCCTGACCATCCTGTCGCGCGGCACCCCGAACGCCGCGCCGATCGACGCCCACGCCTGGATGGCGCTCAGGACGCCCAGGTGCGGCTGGTGCGGCGCTGGCGGGCGCTGTTCGAGGCCGTCGACGTCGTGCTCGCCCCGCCGTTCGGCGTCGCCACGTTCCCCCACGGCCACCGGCCGGACTGGGCCCGCGCCGGCTCGTCATCGACGGGGCCGAGGCGCCGTACGGCCCGCAGATGGCGTGGCCGGGCGTCGCCACCTTCCCCGGCTTGCCGGCCACCGCCGTCCGCTGGGCCTCACGCGCGAGGGCCTGCCGACCGGCGTGCAGGTGATCGGCGACGTGTTCGCCGACCTGACGACGATCGCCTTCGCGGGCCTGCTCGAGCAAGCGGGCCTCGCCGGGGTGCCGCTGATTGTGCATATGTCCCGCAGGACATCTCATTAAACGTCAAAATCCTCGCTGACGGCGCTCGTCGCCCCGACGAACCTCGAGTTCGCGGGGCGCGCCTGTTTCACCGTCCGGCGCCGGGAGCGCCTGCTCTCGGTGCGTCACGCTGACTGCGAGACCGGCGCCGGCGAATCAGTTCCTGCCAGGCGGGGTCACGACGCGCAGCGGCCGCCCCGCCTCGACGAGAATCGCCGGTATGATGGATCGCCCTTGAACGCCGGAAATGGGGTCCATCGGCCTCGCCTCCCGCGTACGAGGTCTCGGTCGCGGCCTGTGACAGGATTGGTGCGCGAGTGTGGCCAATGTCGAAAAAGGGACGACGTTGTGTTTGTTCCGCGCGACGGATGCCGCGAGCGGCGCACCTCACACCCGGGGCGGCGGTGGCAGGCCATGTCTTTGTACGCGCGACGAAATATGTCTCTACCTTTAGGGGTGCCGCTGTGTATAATCATAGTCAGCGCTGAAAACCAGCGCCGCCACCGCCGCCCGCGCGCGGCGCCTGGACGTTCATTGTACAGACTCTCACGGCCCATCGGGCCCAGGCGCTCCGGGGAGCAGGAGGACGGGACCGACGCGGTCGAGCGATTCTCTCATCGATGCTGCCTTGCGTTCGTCCTCGGGCCGCGCCGACAACGACGATCTGCGCGGCGCTCTGGCGGCGATCGAGGCGGTGCTGCTGGCCAGCGGCTTGCTCTCCGACGCGGCCGTGACCGTCCACGAGGGCGTCCACGGCGACAAGATCCTCGTCGCCCACCTGGTGCCGTGCGCCCCGCCGATTTCCGCCCGGACGCGCTGCTGGAGCGCCTGCGTGACAAGCTGCCCGGTTGCCCGATCCCCTCGCGCTTCGTCCTCCTCGACGCCCTGCCGCAGGGCCCGGGCGGCGAGGTCGACCGCGACGCCCTCGTCGACGGCCAGCCGCAGTCGGGCGTATTCAGCTCGGCGCCGCTCATCGCCGCCACCTACGACCCGCTCACGGCCCAGCGGCGGCGCTCTGGGCCGAGACCCTCGGGGTCGCGGTGGTGCTGCCGGACGACGATTTCTTCGACCTCGGCGGCGACTCCTCGCGGGCCGCCCACCTGGTGCTGCGAATCGCCGACGCCTACCGCGTGCAGTTCCCCGTCCACGCGCTCT
Source organism: Nannocystis pusilla (assembly GCF_026626665.1). Lineage (GTDB taxonomy): Bacteria > Myxococcota_A > Polyangia > Nannocystales > Nannocystaceae > Nannocystis > Nannocystis pusilla. The sequence goes on along the minus strand of NZ_JAPNKE010000002.1, from coordinate 11,669,527 downwards.
ACGAGGCCCGCACCCTGCGCGCCTGCGCGATGGTGGTCCAGCGGGCGCAGCTCGGCGAAGAGGCGCTGAGCGGCACGGGGCCGGGCACTGGCTGGCGGACTCGTGCCTGCCTCCGACCTTTGGCCCTGATCGACGGCACCGCCGCGCGCGAGCGCCGCCTGCCGACGCGTGCGCTCCGGCGAAGTGTTCCTCACCGGCGCGACCGGCTTCCTCGGGTCCTTCCTGCTGCGCGAGCTGCTCACCTCGACCACCGCCGGCGTGCATTGTCTGGTGCGCACGACCAATCGTCAGGTCGGCCTGCTCCGCCTGCGCCAGGCGCTGAGCCGCTACGGCCTGTGGCAAGAATCGTTCGCGCGGCGGATCCACGTCGTCCCCGGCGACCTCGGGCGGCCCCGCTTCGGGCTCGACGCCCCCATCTTCAGAACGCTGGCTTACACGGTCGACGCGGTGTTCCACGCCGGCGACCACCTCAACTTCGTCGAGCCATACCTCAGCCACCGCGCGACCAACGTCGGCGGCACCGCCGACGTGCTCCGCCTGGCGGCCACGGGCGTGCCGAAGCCGGTCCATCACGTGTCGTCGATCCGCGTGTTCGGCCCGAGCGGGTTCTTCGGCGGCCCCTCGCGGGTCCACGAGAACGACGACCTCGACGACTATTTGCAGTACCTGTCGTTCGACCTCGGTTACGCGGCGAGCAAGTGGGTCGCGGAGGCCATGATGTGGGAGGCCGCGCGCGCCGGGCTGCCGGTGACGGTGTACCGCCCCGGGTTCCTCGCGGGCCACAACCGATCCGGGGCCGGCAACCCGAGGACTTCATCGGCCGCCTGGTCCGCGGGGCGATCCAGATCGGGGCATTCCCCGACCTCCCGCGCCAGCGCATGGAGCTCGTGCCGGTGGATTACGTCAGCCGGGCGATCTTGCATATCGCCGGACAGGCCGATCACCAAAATCGCGCCCACCACCTGGTGCCGCCCGACCCGGGGCTGTCCCTCGACATGAACGATCTCTTCGCCATGATCGCCGGCTTCGGCTACCGACTGTCGCGCCGGCCCTACCGCGAATGGCTCGAGCACGCTCCGCGACTGTCACACCCGCGACAACCCGGTGTGCCCTTGCTGCCGATGCTGTCCGAGCGGGTGTACAAGGGTGAGTTCACCCGCTGGGAACTACGAGGACACCCCGACCTACGATACGACCTGCGCCCTGGCGGCGCTGGCCGGCAGCGACATCGCCTTCCCGGTGATCGATCGCCTGCTGATGGCGAAGTACCTCCGCCGCTGGCTCGCCGCCGATCGCCTGCCCTCGGTCCGCGCCGCCGCCGCTCGCTGAGCGCGAAGCGGTCGCCACGAGCGGGCTGACGCGTCGTCGAGGTCAGGCCTCGACCTCGACCCCGCGCGCCCGCAGCGAGCGGAGGATCGCAGCGGGCGTCCCACGGCCAGCCGTGCCGCGCGACGTGAGCGATGGCTTGCTCGACGAGCGGCAGCTCGCTCGCACCTGTCGGCTCGCTGGCTCGCCTCGCCATGTCAGCGACCACGCTCGCGGGAATCGCCGCGAAATTCCACGCCGGCGGGCCCGGCCAGCAGCGAACGGCGCGCGCCCGCGGGCGAGGACGCTGGGCCCGTCGCCCCGACCGTCGATCGTCACGAGTCCTCCACGACATGTCCCAAAGACCACATCACCCGCGATGAGCGCCGCGACTGCACGCCTCCCTCGCGTCCCGCGAACGGTGGTAGCCTCGGCCCCTGAACCCACGCATCTCGCCCTCTCTCCTCGCCCTCGCGCTCGCGAGCTGCGCCGGCGACGACCCGAACACCGCCACTGCCGGCCCTGACGGCCTCGCGCCCGACTGGCGGCTCGTCGACGTGAACCCGAGCTCGGCGACCCTGAGCAGCCGCGCGGTCCCAGCGACTACGCCGGCGCCGTGTCCGGCTGGTACTTCGCCCACGCCACTTGAGTTACTGCCGTAGCCAGTTCGGCTACCTGAACGACCTCCAGGCCGAGCTCGACGGCGAGTACCCCGACCTGCGCATCGCCCTGCTCGGCGTCAACGGCGTCGGCTACGAGTCCGGCCTGCCGCAGATCGTCGCCGGCCGCGACATCCCGCTGCTGCAGGACACCGCCGACGTCGACGCCTGGTCCCGGTGGGAGGTCACCTGGCGCGACGTCGTCATCCTCGACCGCGACGGCGCCCCCGTCAGCGTGTTCAACCTGACCGAGCACGACCTGTCGCAGATGGGCGAGTACGAGGCCCTCAAGGGCATCCTGCTCGACTTCGCCATGATGTGAGCGGCGCTCCGCCGCGAGCACCGGCCCCCGCATCGGCGCCGGCGGCGTTCAACTCGCCGGCGCCCCGCCGCCGTAGATCGCCGCCAGCCAGATCGCCAGCAGCACGTCCACCACCTGCGACTCGTCGATCGTCGGCGCGTGGCCGGCGAACCCGGCGTGCAGCACCCGCTCGTTCATCCAGTTCAGCGCCACCGCCAGGTCGCGCCGGCACCCCGCTGCGGGCCGCCCCGCGCGCTCGCTCGCCCTCGATCGCCGCGGCCGTCTCCTCCACCAGCCCCGTCATCACCTGCGACCACAACGCGCGGACCTCCGGGTTCGTCACCCGCGCGTCCGCGGCTGCCACGCTGACGGCACGGTGGGCGCGGAAGATCCGATAATAAGTCTCGATCGCCGCGCGCCACGCCGGGCCGGATCGCCGGCCGCGCTCGCCAGCGCCGCGTCGCGTTCGGCCCGCGCCTGCTCGACCATCCTGTCGAGCAGCGACAGCAGCACCGCGTCCTTCGACGGGAAGTAGAAGTAGAACGTCGGCCGCGAGATGCCTGCGCCGCGGGCGATGTCGTCGATCGAGATCTCCGGCAGCGCGCGCCGCTCGAGCAGCGCCTCGAAGCTGGCCAGGATCGCCTGCTCGCGGTCGTCGCCGCTCGGGCGACGGGCCCGGCGGGCGCGGGTCGGCCGGTCCTTGCCCTCGCTCATGACCGGCCCCGCACCGCCGCCGTCAGTCGGCGACCGAGCGCCACTGCGGCGCGCTGATACGCCACCGGGAACGCGCGCACCAGCACGTCGACCACCCGCGCGTCGCTGCCGACCAGCACGCGCGGCTCGTCGCGCGCGACCCCTTCGAGGATCGTCTCGGCCGCCAGGTCGGGGCTGAGCTTCAGCAACTTCTCGTTGTACACGCGCTCGCGGACCTCGTCCTCGCCGGTCACCGCGAGCCCGGCCGCCCGGGCCCGCGCCAGCGCGGCGCTGGCGATGTTGGTCTTCACCCCGCCGGGATGCACGACCGTCACGCGCACCGGCAACTTCGCCGCCAGCATCTCGATCCGCAGCGACTCCGTGAACCCGCGGACCGCGAACTTCGTGGTGCAGTAGTGGCTCATCTGGCCCTGCGCCATGAAGCCGTTGAGGCTCGAGATGTTGACCACGTGCCCGTCGCCCGACGCGATCAGGTGCGGCAAGAACTCCTTCGTGCCGTGGATGACGCCCTAGGTTGACCGCGAACACGCGCTCGTAATCCGCGTAGCTCGAGTCGAGCACCGATCGCGAGAACGCGATCCCGGCGTTGTTGTAAAGCGGTGCACCACCCCGAGCGGCTCGCCACCGCGGTCGCGTACGCCTTCACCGCCTCGCGGTCGGCCACGTCGAGCCGCGCCGCCTCGACCTCGGCCCCGAGGGTGCGCCCCACCCGGGCGGTCTCGCCCAGGCCGACCTCGTCGACGTCCGAAAGTGCCAGCCGGGCGCCGCGCCGCGCCAGCCCCAGCGCCAGCGCGCGCCCGATCCCCGACCCCGCCCCGGTCACCGCCGCCACTTTCCCGTGAAACGTGCTCATGAACGCACTCTGACCCGATCTGCGGCGCCAGTCAACACCATGTTGACAGGCTCGACACGGTGTTGAAGAATCCCTCGCACCATGACGCCCGAACACCTCGACGTGCTCATCATCGGCGCAGGCCTGTCCGGCATCGGCGCCGCTTACCACTTGCAGCACGGGTGTCCTGGCAAGCGCTTCGCCTTGCTCGAGGGGCGGGCCGACCTCGGCGGCACCTGGGACTTGTTCCGTTACCCTGGCGTGCGCAGCGACTCCGACATGCACACGCTCGGCTACAGCTTTCGCCCGTGGAACGAGGCGCGCGCGATCGCCGATGGCCCCTCGATCTTGAGTTACCTGCGGGACACCGCGGTCGCCTACGGCATCGATCGCAAGATCCGCTTTCATCACCGCGTCGTCGCTGCGCGTTACTCCTCCGCCGACGCGCGCTGGACCGTCGACGTCGTCCGCGGTGACACCGGCGAGGCGCTGCAGCTCACCTGCGACTTCCTGCTCGGCTGCACCGGCTACTACCGCTACGACGAGGGCTACACCCCGAAATTCGCCGGCACCGAGCGCTTCCGCGGGCGCATCGTCCACCCGCAGCACTGGCCGGCCGACCTCGACTACGCCGGCAAGCAGGTCGTCGTCATCGGCAGCGGCGCGACCGCGGTCACCCTCATCCCGGCCATGGCCGAGGCCGCCGGCCACGTCACGATGCTGCAGCGCTCGCCGACGTGGATCTCCAGCCTGCCGACGAAGGACCCCGTCGCCCACACCCTGCGTCGCTGGCTGCCCGAGGCCGCCGCTGCCGCCGCCGTGCGCTGGAAGAACATCCTCTTCCAGCTCGGCATCTATCAGACCTCGCGCCGGCGCCCGCAGGTCATCAAGCGCCTGTTGCGACGCGCGCTCGAGCGGCAACTCCCCGCCGGTTACGACATCGACACCCACTTCACCCCCCGCTACGACCCGTGGGACCAGCGGCTCTGCCTCGCGCCCGACGGCGACTTTTTCAAGGCCATCCGCCGCGGCAAGGCCTCGGTGGTGACCGACGAGATCGAGACCTTCACCGAGACGGGCCTGCGCCTCAAGTCGGGGGCCGACCTCCCCGCCGACGTCATCGTCACCGCCACCGGCCTCAACCTCCTGCTGTTCGGCGGGATCCGCATGTACGTCGACGGCGAGGAGGTCGGTCTCCACTCGCAAGACCTACAAGGGCCTGATGCTCGAGGGCGTGCCCAACTTCGCCTTCGCCATCGGCTACACCAACGCCTCGTGGACGCTCAAGGCCGACCTCACCGGCGAGTACGTCTGCCGCTTGGTTCGACTACATGGACGCCCACGGCCACCGCCAGTGCGTGCCGATCAACGACGACGCGAGCATGAGCGAGAAGCCGCTGCTCGACTTCGGCGCCGGCTACGTGCTGCGCTCGCTGGCGACGCTGCCGAGGCAGGGCTCGCGGGCCCCGTGGCGCCTGCGGATGAACTACCCGCTCGACCTCCTCGCCCTGCGCCTCGGCTCGGTGACCGACGACGCCATGCGCTTCTCGAGCCCGCCGCGCGCGAGCACGGTCGCGTGAGCTGCGGCTGGCGACGCCTCGCTCCGCCGGCTGCACCGCGAGCCGTCCGAGGTGCGCATGCGACGACGCGGTCCACCGAGCAAACCTCCGGGGGCGCGCGAACACAGCCGCGCGCCGCGGCGAGCGCACGCGCGACGAGGGGGCTTCCCGGACTCGCGGCTCGCGGCGCATCATGTCGGTGACGCCGCATGAAAGCCACGATCCACCGCACCTGGACCTCGCTCCTCCCGGAGGCCGACGCGCACCCTTACCGCAGCGGCGCCTGGCGGCCCCAGTTGAACGAGTGGGACGCCGACGACCTCGACGTCGTCGCCGGCGCCATCCCGGACGACCTCGCCGGCCTCTACGTGCGCAACACCGAGAACCCGCTGGTCCCTGCGTTCGAGCGCTACCACCCGTTCGACGGCGACGGCATGTTGCACGCCATCCGCTTCGCCGGCGGCCGCGCCCGCTACCGCAACCGCTTCGTCCCGACCCGCGCCCTCGCCCAGGAGCTCGCGGCCGGCGGCCCGCAGTACGCCGGCATCGCCGAGGACCCGCGCCTGTCGCGGCACCCCGGCTGGGGCGCGCGGCGGCATGAAGGACGCCTCGAGCACCGACGTGGTCGTCCACCGCGGCCGCGTCCTCTCGACGCATTACCAGTGCGGCGACGCCTACGCCTTCGACGCCGACACCATGGAGTCGCTCGGCCCCGAGCCGTGGGTCCCGCAGGACACCGGCATCTCGGCGCACCCGAAGGTCTGCGCGCGCACCGGCGAGCTGCACTACTTCCGCTACGGCAAGGCCGCGCCCTACCTGCATTACGGCGTCGTCGACGCCCGCGGCGAGCGCGTCCACGACGTGGCGATCCCGCTGCCCGGCCCGCGCCTGCCGCACGACATGGCGATGTCGGAGCGCTTCGTCGTCTTCAATGACTTCCCGATCTTCTGGGACCCCGCGCTGCTGGCCCGCGGGATCCACCGCCCGCGCTGGGACCCCGCCATGCCCTCGCGCTTCGCCGTCCTGCCGCGGCGCGCCGGACCGACGAGGTGCGGTGGTTCGAGGCCGCCGCGACCTACGTCCTCCACTTCACCAACGCCTTCGAGGACGGCGACGAGCTCGTGCTCGACGGCTACGCCCAGCGCGACCCGATGCCGCGCCCGCAGCTCGACTGCACGGCGAGTACGCCTGGCTCATGCGCCAGGTCGACCTCGCCAGCCTGCGGCCGTCCTTGCGCCGCTGGCGGATGAACCTGCCACCGGCGCCTGCCGCGAAGAGGACCTCTCGCCGACCCTCACCGAGTTCCCGACCATCGACCCGCGCGTCGCCGGCGTGCGCAACCGCCACTGTGGTCGATGACCGGCAAGCCGGGTGGTTTTGTTCGACGGCATCCTGCACACCGACCTCGGCACCGGCCACGAGCGCCACTTCGGCTTCGACGACGGCGTCTACGCCAGCGAGGTCGCGGTCGTCCGCGCCCCGGCGGCGCCGGCGAGGGCGACGCCTGGGTCGTCACCTTCGTCAGCGACACCGTCCACGACCTCTCGGAGTGCCAGATCTTCGCCGCCCACGACCTCGCCGCCGGCCCGATCGCCCGCGTCCGCCTGCCCGAGCGGATCGCCAGCGGCACCCACGCGACGTGGAGCTCGGATTGATTCGCCGCGCGCCGCAGCCGGCTCGCGTCTGCTCGCGCCATCTACACGTCATCCAACGGACAACAACGAGATGAGAGCGTGCGATGACAATCCATGACGACCTCGTCGTCGCCGGGGCGATGGTCGCGGAGCGCTACAGCGCACGGACGGGTGAGGACATTCGTCAACTTCACCCGGCCCGGATACGGGGACCTCGTGCGGAGCAGCGCTTTTCACCGCCGTCATTCACGTGACGCGGGATCCAAGCGGGGAAATCCCCGCCCATCTCGCGCTGGCACCACCGCGGCTACTCGCTAGCGGGCGGCCACGCGCCGGTTCTTCCGTGCAGGCCAAGCTCCGGCGCGGCGGCTGGTCGCCCTTCGAGGCGGTGCCGTCGCGCCTCAGCGCCACCTTGGGGAGCGTCAAGTGCTCGCGCCGCAGTCTGGCGCCGAGCGGATGCGCGGACGAGCTTGGTAAAGCCGAGGATCCACAGGACGCCGAGGGCCTTCGTCCACCAGCCTGGGTAGAACATGAAGACAAGGAACGCGAGATGGAAGACGTGATGTACCAGGCGGTCGTATCTTCCGAACCACCGGGTCATGAAGTGCTCGTAGTCATCGAGCCCGCTCAATCGAGAGACGGGTGCAGGCACTTCTTCCGTCGATGAGGACTCTCTATCCGCATCAGCAACCAGCATGCGTCGTCGCTGCGCGAGGCGCCTCGGGCAAGCCGCTCCACGAGCCCCCCAAAGTTGATAGTAGAGGTAGAAGCCCAGCGCAGTCTCGCCACAGCCACGTTGAAATGCAGCGTGAGCGGAAAGAAGAAGCCGACGAAGGGCAACCAGAAAATGAGCGCGATGGGTGTCAGAAATGCCCGGGCCAGGAGTGGTCCGTCGGCAACCAGCCCCAAGGCTGGGGGAGCGGCGTGTAGACCTGGAGCGCAGACATGGGCCCCGTCTTGGCTAGTTCTGCGCCTTCTGGCATTTGTCATGCACGATGGCTCCGGTCTCCTTCCCCAGCCCACCGCCCAGAGTGACACAGGCGGCGGTGCCGAAGCCTGACGTCGCCGATCCACAGCCAGCGATCACGCCGGCGGAGATCGCCAGGAAGCTGATTCCGGCCGCGAGACCGCAAAGGAGCCCTCGCGTCTCCGCCAGCGCCTTGATGACGACGTCGTGGTCCCAGACCTGATAGACGCTTGCGCCCAGGAGAAGCGCGTCCTCACCGGTGAGAGCGCCGAACGCGGTGCTCTCCGTGGTGACTTGCCGTCTACGAATTTCTGCTCGGCGAGCACGCGCTGGTCGAGAGTCAGTCGCGCCACGCCGGTACCATCCTGGTCTATGCGCGTGGCGATGGCCACGTGACCGAGCGCGATGTGATAGTCGACCTGAATGTAGAGTTCGTCCGCGGTCTCCACGAAGGCGTCGACATGATGAAGGGTGATCGGCACTTCGAGCCTTTTCAACACCGTCTCCACGTCAGCCTCGGCGGCAGCGTTGGCCGTGGGCGCCCTACCCGAAAACTCAGCCAGCCCGGGCGGCGCGGAACTGGCGGCGGTCACCGCGAGGAGCGAAACGTTGATGACGAGTTCGGTGAGCATAGCCCGCCGTGGCCAAGGCTGGGCCGCTCACAAGCGGACGGCAACGGTTTCCCGGCCGCGAGCGCCGAGCGACACGTTTCACAGGCGTTTCCGGCGTGACGGTGGCCCTCCTTCGCTCGGAGCCAGCCGCGCGCCGACGCCGGCCGGTGCGCGTCGACCGTCGCGCTCAGGACGTTTCGAGACGCGTCGCGGAAACTCCGCTTGCTGCGGTGGATCGCCCGCGTCCGCCTGCCCGAACGGATCGCCAGCGGCACGCACGCGACGTGGAGCCCAGCCTGACCTTCGGGCCAGGTCATCCGCCGCCGCGAACGACCATGAGAGGCCTGCCTGCCTCCCATCGGAGGATCAGACCCTTCGCGCCGTCGCCCGGCGCATGCTGGCGGCCACGGGGCGACCCGCGACGCGGCCATCAACACCCGCGCCAGGCGGCCGCGCGGCGGCAGCGGCTGCCCAGCGCCAGCGGGCGGCCGTGTCGGCACCCACCAGCTCGGCCGCGCGCCAGCCCGACGCCGCCGCGCTCTCCATCGACGACGGCAGGCCGGTGCGCGTCCAGTCGCCCGCCAGCAGCAGCCCCTCCACCGGACTGCGCGCAGCCGGCCTGCGGGCCTCGAAGCCGGGCAGCGGGGCCTGCACCGCCAGCGGGATGCGGTGCACCGTCGCGTGGCGCAGCGTCGCCGCCCGCGCCGCCGGCAGGTTCTCCATCAATTCGTGGCAGGTCCGCGCGACGATCGCCGCGTCGCTCCAGTGGGCCACGCGCCCCGCGTCGATGATGTTGCTGCCGACGAGCGACGGCCGCGCCCCAGTCGGGATAGATGTTGGCGTAATCATAAAAGTCACAGTTCAGATCGTCCGGGTGATAGGAGCGGGCCCAGAACTGCCGGGCGGTGATTCGCCGGTCGAACCACAAATACACGCTGACGTACGGCACCGGCGAGAACCACCGCAACGAGTCGAGCCCCGCCCGCGCCTGCCACGATTCGGGCAGCAGGGCCGCGAGGTCGCCCGGCGGCAATGTGCTGACCACGTGGCGCGCGCGCAAGATCCGTCCGTCGACGAGGCGGACCCCGGTCGCTCGCGTCTCGTCGCCGAGGATCTCCGCCGCGCTCGTGCCCGTCCACACCGGGTGGCCCGCCGCTTCGATCGCGGCCCGGGCCCCCGGCGCGAACAGGTCGCCCAGGCCGACGCCGGGGAAGCCGACCCGCACCGCGTCGCGGGTGATCGCGTGATGAAAGGCGCGGAGCAACGACCCCGCCGAGACGCGCCCCAGCGGCGTATTGAGGATCGACATCGCCGCGAACTGCCAGTAGCGGCGCTGCATGGCCGGCCGCACCCCGAGGATGTCCAGCGCGGCGGCGCCGTCGAGGCCGTCGAGCCGGAGCACCGCCTGCTCGTCGAGCCCGAGCGCCACCCGGGCCGGCGCGGCGTTCGAGGCCAGGTCGAGCAGGCCGAGCTCCGGGTCGGCGCGCAGGGTCGCCAGCATCTGCACCGGCGGCGGCAACGACGAGCGGCGCAGCTCGATCGCCCGGGCCCCGTCGAACATGGTGTAGAGCAGCGACTCGGGCTCCCACACCACGCGGTCCGCCGTGCCCAGCCGCCCCAGCAGGCGGAAGAAGTTCGGGTAGCAGTCGGTGACGATGTGCGGCCCCACGTGCACCGGATCGCCGGTGGTCGGGTCCTTCCAGCTGCGCGCGCGCCGCCGAGCAACTCGTCGCGCTCGATCACCGCGAGGCGCAGGCCGGCGTCGAGCAGGCCGACCGCGCAGGTCAAGCCCGCGATGCCGCCGCCGAGGATCACCACATCGAACTCGAGCGTCGCGGACACCGGCGCCAAGCCTCGCACCGCCCCCCGCACCCGTCAAACCGGCCGCGTCTTGCTAGCCTCCGATCATGCCGGCGTTTCATCTCCGGAGCGACTGGACCGTCCCCGCGCCGCCCGCGAGGGTCTGGCCGGCGCTCGCCGATTCACCGCAGTACCCGCGCTGGTGGCCGGGCTTCGAGCAGGCTCGACAACTCGACGACACCGGCGACGTCGTCCATTGTCGGGTACGCGGCGACTTCGGCCTCACCCTCGAGTTCGTCCAGCACGTCGCGGTGCGCGAGCCTCCTGGCGCCTCGAGTTCGGCGCCGACGGCGACCTCATCGGTCGCGGCACCTGGACGCTGACCGCCCACGACGGTGGCACGCGCGTCGTCATGCTGTGGGAGGTCGACCTGGGCCGCCCCGTCCTGCGCGCTCTGGCCCGGCTGCCGCCCGTGAAGCGGGCGATGGCCCGCAGCCACCACCGCGTGATGGAGCAGGGCCGCCGCAGCCTGGCCGCCCTGCTGGGCGCTACTCGCCCTGCTTCGGCTCGATGATCGTGTCCGCGGTCGGCGTCATCACCACCTCGTGCCCGTTCGGGAACTTGACCCGGTACGCCGGCGCGTCCTCGAGGCCGAGGACTTCGACGATCTCGCCGATCATCTCCGCATTCAGAGCATGCACGTGGATTCGATCTCCGACCTGTGCTCTCATGACGAGCCCCTTCGTGCGTTTTTCGCGTGGGCGTGTCAAGCGGGCTCGGCAGCGTTGCGCCAGGGGAATTCGGGGCTCAGGGCCAATCGACGGACGGCGACTGCCCCCGAACCGAGCCATCCTCGCAGGATGCCCGGTCTTGCCGCGACATTCGAGGCGGCGCGACCCTGTCGCGCGTGTACTCGAATTCATGGGCTTTCGCTACTGGATCACCAGGTCCGCCGGCGAGCGCGGGGCGACCTCGTAGGTGTCCTCGTATTGAAACGCGAGGCCCGAGACCGCCAGCGTCTGGCCGGCGGTGAGCGCCATCAGGGCCGCCGCGTCGAACCCGGCGGACACGTGGAAGAACAGCTGAATCTCCCGAGCCGTCGTCCACCCACAGCTTGTAGCCGTAGAGGGCGTCGTCGACGAACGTCTGCGTCACCGCGGCAGTGACTCGCACCAGTCGGCCCTCGACGTCCTCGTCGACCTCGCCGGTGGCGATCGCCGCCGGGGTGACCGCCGCGTTGTCGCCGAGGGACACCACGGCCGACGGCTCGGCCGCGACGACCCGCAGCTTCGCCATCTGTCCGAGCACCCCGGTCACCTCGACCTCGTCGCCGAGCGCCACCGACGCGGCCTCGTCCATCTTCACGTAGATGCCTGCGCCCTCGTCGGCGATGGCGAAGCCGCGCTCGAACGTCGCGGACTCGAACGTGCCGGGCGCCACCGAGACGCGCCCCGCACGGTCACCTCGGCGCCGCCCGCCTGCTCGCGGGCGGCGGCGATCGACGCGTCGTTCGCCTCCGGTTCGGGGCACGCGGTGAGACCGGCGGCCAGGCACAGGACGGCGAGCGAGGAGCGGAGCGAGCGAAGGAGCGGCATGGCGATGATTCATACGACGCCGCGGCCGCGCCCGCGAGCGCGCCCCCGCGCTCTACCGATCCTCGCGCGCGGGCGACCGAGCAAGCGCCGACCGACGGCGAGGAGGTGATGGCGCAGCGTATCGTCGTCGAGGCTCGCGTACTCGGGGCGCCGCCCGCCATCGCCAGCCCCGTGAACACCACGTGCAGCGTGATCGCGTCATCGAGGTCGGGATTGTCGCCCGCGAGCACTGCTCGCATTCGGGTCCGCAGGTCCTCGCCGCGCGGCTCCTGGAACGTCCGATTCACCACTCGCTGCATCCCGGGGTCGCTGTTGTACACCCCGAGCAGCAGGCGCTGGCCGATGATGAGCTCGACGAAGCCGCGCAGCACGTGATCGACCTGCGCGCCGCGGCTCGGCCGGGTGCGCGCCGCCTCGATGACCTGCTCGAGCGCGTGAAGCGTGGGCGCGGCGACGGCCTCGGCGATCTCGTCCTTCGTCTTGAAGTAGTAGTACACCGCCGCCTTCGTCACGCCGAGCGCGTCGGCGATCATCTGCAGCGACGTGCCCTCCACGCCGTGCTCGCTGAACAGCTTCAGCGCGGTGTCGAGCAGGCGCGATCGGGTGTCGTTGGCGGCGCTGCTGGCGGTCATCGGCCTCCCGTGATGCTCGGTCATCGCCGCGCGCGCGACAAGGCCCGCACTGGCCGATCGGCTTGCAGGGCACTAGCCGATCGGCTGGCTTGAGCCGGTCGCGGACGGCGCCTCCCGCGTACGTGCCCGATCGAGGTGTGATCCATGTCAGCCGAGCTCATTTCGCCGCTCCCCATCCAACGAACCTGCCCTTATGCGCCGCCTGCGGAGCATCGCCGGCTGCGCGAGGAGCAGCCCATCGCCAAGGTGCAGCTGCCCAATGGCAGGATCGCGTGGGCCGTGACCCGGCACGAGCATATCCGGGCCGTCCTGTCCGATCCGCGGTTCAGCTCGAACCGACGGGATCCCGGCTTCCCCTCGCTGTCCCACGAGCCTCCGCCCTCGAGCGACCTCAAGCCGCTGCTGCTCGAGATGGACCCGCCCGAGCACGGGCAGGCGCGGCGCGCGGTGCTCGGCGAATTCACGGTCCAGCGGACTCAAGCGCTCGGGTCGCGCATTCAGCAGATCGTCGACCAGCACATCGACGCCATGCTGGCCGGACCGAAGCCCGTCGATCTGGTGCAGGCGTTCTCGCTGCCGGTGCCGTCGCTCGTGATCTGCGAATTGCTCGGGGTGCCCTACGCCGATCACGAGTTCTTCCAGACGCGCTCCGGGGCGCTCGTGAATCAGAAGACCCCGGCCGAGGAGATCGCGCGCGCCGTCGGCGAGCTCATGATGTATCTGGGCCGCCTGGTCGCGGCCAAGGCCGAAAACCCCACCGACGACCTGCTGGGCCGCCAGATCGCCAAGCAGCGCGAGAGCGGCGCCGTCAATTGCAAGACCTGGTGTCGATGGCGTTCCTCTTGCTGCTCGCCGGGCACGAGACCACCGCGAACATGATCTCGCTCAGCACCCTGGTGCTGCTGCAACAGCCGGACAAGCTGGCCGCCCTCCAGGCCGATCCGTCGAAGACGACGGCGGCGGTCGAGGAGCTGCTGCGTTACTTCACGATCGCCGAGCACGCGCTCGGCCGCGTCGCCAGGAGGACGTGGAGCTCGGCGGCGTGCGCATCGGCGCCGGCGAGGGCGTGCTCCTGCTGGCCAACACCGCCAACCGCGATCCGGCCGTGTTCGGCAACGCCGACGAGCTCGACCTCGAACGCGGCTCGCGCAACCACCTCGCGTTCGGCTTCGGCCCGCACCAGTGCCTCGGCCAGAACCTCGCCCGCCTCGAGCTGCAGATCGTCATCGACACCCTGTTCCGGCGGATCCCCGGCCTGCGGCCCGCCGTCCCCGTCGACGAGCTGCGCTTCAAGGACGACGCCACCGTCTACGGCATCCGCGAGTTCCCGGTCACCTGGTGAGCGCCGCGAATCGACAGAGAGGAGCCACGAACATGCGAGTACTCATTGACGAGAGCAAGTGCTGCGGCGCCGGTCAGTGCGTGATGATCGCGCCCCGGGTGTTCGACCAGCGGGACGACGGCATCGTCATCCTGCTCGACGCTGCCCCCCCGACCGAGCTGCACGCCGCCGTCCGCGAGGCGGCCTGCGTGTGCCCCGGCGCCGCGATCGCGCTGGACGAGGGCACGTGACCAGCGGGCCGCACCGCGCGGCCCACACCGCGGACTGAAGTTCGGGCGCGCGCGCCCCCGAGCTCGCCGAGCCGGGGGCGAACACAGCTCGGCCCCGAACTGGCCCGTAGCACCCCGCAGCGCCCAGTTTGAGAGATTCGCCGAGAAACTTCCGGACCGTGTCGATCCCGGCGGCCCTCGTTCGACGTGCTGTCATGGTCATGAAGCACATCTCGATCGCCGCGTGTCTGTTCGTCGCCGCCTGCGAGGGCGAGCCGGACGGGCCGATCGCCTACGAGGACATGGATTTCGCGCAGCGCCACGCCTTCATGAGCGAGGTCGTCCTGCCGCAGATGAAGGAGGCCTTCGTCCGCTTCGACGCCAGGTTCGAGCATGAGCTGCGCGACCTGTCACGGCGACGGCGCGAGCGACGGCTCGTATGCGATGCCGAGCCCGCAGATCCCCCGGCTCCCCGCCACCGAGGAGGCCTTTTCGAATACATCGAGGATCCGGAGCACGCGCGGTGGGCTCAGTTCATGAGCGACGAAGTCTGGCCGGACATGGCCAAGCTGCTCGGGGCGCCGGTGTACGATCCGAAGACCGCCCCCGACGGGTTCTCGTGCAGCAACTGCCACATGGTCGAGGGCCAGCTCCTGAGCGGGCCGCGCCCCGTCCGCGCCGCCGCCCGGGTCGCGCCGCTCACGGGCCCGGCGGGAGCTCGCTGACGAAGCGGGCCAGCAGCGTGCGGACCCCGTGCGGCGCGCCGAAGTCGATCACCAGCTTGCGCGCCTCGCCGTCCCCGATCTCCTGCAGCACCCGGCCGGCGCCGAACTTCGGGTGTTGGGCCCGCCGCGCCGCCGCGACCGCCGCGGCGACCGGTCGCACGAGCCGGGGCACCAGCGCCGGGGCGGCGTCGGGCCGCGCGTGCGCGGGCACGGGCTCGTGGGCGTCGGGGTCGACCAGGTCGAGCTCGCACAACATGTCCCAGAGGCCATCCATCGGCTCGTCGGCGATCCACTTCTCGAGGCTGCGCGGCAGCTCGAGCGTGCGGTCCGCCCACGCCGCGATCGCCGTCGACGCCCACGGCCGCAGCCGCCGCGGCACGCAGTAGAACACGCCCTGCGTGCGCGCCACCGCGACCTGGTCGCGGGGACAGCCGCGCGACCACGCGGCCTCGGTGTGCGCGGCGATCTGGGACAGCGTCATGTCGTAGTGGTCCTCGAGGTGCGGCACCTGGCACGCCAGCACGGCCAGCACGGCGTCGGTCAGCTCGGCCTCGAGGTCGCGCTCGACCCGGGCGACCGCGTCGAGGTCGAGCTCCGGCGGCCCTGCCACGCGCCGCGCCCACTCGTGACGCGGGTCGAGGCCGGCGAACAGCGCGGAGCTGGCGGTATTCGGCGAGGGTGGTGAGCAACGCTTCGGGCGCGGCGATCGGGCCTTCGGTGCGGGACACGGCGCTCCCATGCTACCCGGTCGCGCTGCCGGAGGGACACCCCGCGTGAGCTTCCGGGCCGCGCCGACGACCTCGCCGATCGGGGGTTTCGCCCCTGGGCTCGCCGTGTCGTCCTCGCCGAAGGTTCATGACGATGACGTCGCTCCTCTGCGGTCCGCACGCTCGGCGAGCAGGACGGCCGTCGACCCGCGGTCTCGCCGACGAATCGGCGCGGGCTCGGCCCGCCGCGACGAAGGCGCTGGTCGGTGCCTGCCTGGTCGCGGCCTCGTCAACTGGGTCTTTCCCGTGAGGCCGACGACCACACCCACTGGGGCCGCGGACCTTCAACGGGCGCTCCCGGAGCCATGCATCCGCGCATTCGCGCGGCGGGTGTGACGTTGCCGCGGGCGCTCCCTCTCTGCAACGACGGCGCCGACTGTGACTCGTGACGACTGCCATGCCCCGCCCACTTGCCGATGGAACATCGAATCGGGCCAGGTGCTCCGAAGACCGGCGCGCTGTGTTCACCCGACACGCCCGCCGTGTCGGAACATCGAATAGGACCCGATGCCGGAAGACACGCGCGCCAAACCACGTTGCGAACCCGATTGAACATTGAATCGGGCAGGAGCCGCGAGACGCGAGGCGCTCCCGAGAGGGTGCGGGCCCCCGAGGCGAGGGCCGAGTCTGCCGAATGTAGGGAATGGCCCGAGCCATGCATTCGACATCCATTCGCTGCGTTCGAGATTCGAAACCACTGCGCTTCCGGCCCGGCCCGATCCATGCGACCCTGCCGTGAAGGGCTCCATGTACGGACTCTATCACCGCGGCGTTGCCGTATGGGTGCGATCATGAGTGAATATGAAGATATCGTGCGCATGGTGTTCGACAATCTCGATGTCATGGCCTGGGCGACGGACGCCGCCGGCATGATCAAGCTCTCGGAGGGCGGAGCCCTCCACGCGATCGGGACGAAACCCGGGCAGCTCGTCGGCATCAACGTCATGGACATGTACCGGGACCGGCCGGAGAACCTCGGGCCCCTCAAGCTGGCGCTCGCCGGCGAGGCCCACACCTCCCTCTCCCGCGAGAACGGGCGAATCCTGGAGACGCAATTGAGGCCGATGCGCAGCCCCTCGGGCGAAGTGATCGGCGTCGCCGGCCTCAGCTCCGACGTCACCGAGCGCGAGCTGGCGCGGCAGGAGCTGGCGCGTCAGACCGACGAATTGCGCAGGCTGGCCGAATTGCTCGATCTCACCCACGACGCGATCATCACCCGCACCATCGGCGGCACCATCACGTACTGGAACCGCGGCGCCGAGCGGCTCTACGGCCACGAGTGCGGGGCCGCGATGGGACGCTTCACGCATGAGCTGTTGCGGACCCGCTTCCCCGCCGAGCCCGAGGCGATCGACCGCCAGCTGCTGTCGGCCGGCTACTGGAACGGGGAGCTCGCCCACGCCCACGCCGACGGCCAGGAGATCGTCGTCGCCAGCCGCTGGGTGCTCAAGCGCGGCAAGAACGGCCAGGCCGAGGAGGTGCTCGAGCTCAACACCGACATCACGGCGTACAAGCGGGCCGAGGCCGAGGAGGCGCAGCGACAACAGCTCTTGCTCGCCCAGGCGCAGGCGATCCAGGAGCTCTCGACGCCGCTGATCCCGGTCACGGACGAGATCCTCGTGATGCCGATCATCGGCACGGTCGATACGGTCCGCGCCAAACAGATCACGGAGGCCATCCTCCGCGGCGTCTCCGAGTCGCGGGCGCGATTCGTCATCCTCGACATCACCGGCGTGCTCGTCGTCGACACGGCCGTCGCGGGCGCGCTCCTCCGCACCGCTCATGCGGCGCGGCTGCTGGGCACCGAGGTGATCATCACGGGGATCCGTCCAGAGATCGCGCAAACCCTGGTCCAGATCGAGGCGAACTTCGAGCGCCTCGTCACTCGCGGCACCCTGCAGAGCGGCATCGCCTTCGCGCTCGGGAAGCGGCAGCTCCACGCCTGAATCGCGGCAATAGGGCCCCGCTCGACGTCGTGGCTGCGGCGAGCGCCGGCCTTGAGCAGCGAGAGCATCGCGGTCGAGCAGGCCGCTCCGCCCGCGTCGTCATCACTCGAGACGGAGCGCGCCCCGGACCGTCACGAGCGCGCCGTCGCGGCCGGCGACGCCCGGCAGGTCGACCTCGAGCGCATACGACCCGGGCGGCAAGGCAGGGCCGGGCTCCCACGCGGGGTCCGGCCCCAGCGTCCAGCCGTTCGCGTCCGGCCCGGGATCCATCCGCACCCAGGTCCGCGTCTCGACCTCCGCCTCGAACCGGAGCGCGGCGCCGGGCTGCAGGTCGACCGCGAGGCCCGCAACTCCACAGAGCACCTCGCCCTCCTCCTCGGGCGGGAGGTTCGAGGTCCCGTCGGCAGCGCACGCGCGTCCGCAGCGGACAATTGAGGACCAGACGGACCGGCCGCCGCTCCGTGTTCGTGACCCGCACTGCGAACCCCGCGCGCCCCCGCACGGACCACCAGCGGGTCCGGCACGACCTCGACGCGGAGCGCGGGCCCCGGCGTCCGCTCCTCCGTCGCCACGAGGAGGCCGCCGCAGCGCTGCCTCACGGACTCGACGTCCTCCTCGCCCACGACTTCGCACGGCGGCGTCGACGACGTGACGGGCACGCCGACCGCGTCGACTCGCGCGCCCTGTCGTGGACCGGCACACGCGGCCAGCACGAGCAACAGGAGCGCGCGAGGCAGAGCCGACACGCGCACCAGGGTGACCGATCGCCGGCCGAGAGGGAAGTCGACGCGATCGCGCAGCCGAGGTCGGGCGTCCCGGCGCGAGCGACTCTGCCACCCGTGGACCTGGAACACCTCCATGGCCGCAGCCCCGGACCGGGCGACGGAGTGTGATGATTCGCGATCCCGACGGCGAATGCTTCGAGCGGAACGAGCAGACCGCGGGCCCCGCTCAGGCCTCGCCGTCGCGGAGGCCCAGCCGGCGCTTGAGCTCGGCGATCGCCCGCCGACTGACCTGGGCGCGCTGGCCGTCGGACAGCTCGAGCACCGCAGCGCCGTCGCGCTGGTGCAGCGCCCGGGCCTCGCGGAGGTTGACGAGCTCGCTCCGGTGCACGCGCAGGAAGTCGAGGCCGGCGAGCCGCTCCTCGAGGTTGTTCAAACTGTCGTCGAGGACATGTTCTTCGGGACCGACGCGGAACACGGTGTACTTGTCGGAGGCGCGGAAGCGGGTGATCGTCCGCGGGTCGAACAGCCGCACCGAGTCGCCGGCGCGCGCGGAGATCCGGACCGGCGCGGCGGATCCGGCGGGGCGCGCCCGGTCGCGACGCGCGAGCGCCTGCTCGAGCCGCGCCTGCTGCACCGGCTTGAGCAGATAATCGTGGGCGGCGACCGCGAACGCCCGCACCGCGTAGTCCGGGTGCGCCGTGACGAAGACCAGCGCCGGCAGCTCGGCCGTGGTCTCGGCCAGCTCCATGCCGTCGAGCTCCGGCATGTGAATGTCGAGCAGGACCACGTCCGGGCGCAGCGCGGCGATCTGGCGCAGGGCCGAGCTCCGTCGTCCGCCTCGCCGACGACCTCGACGTCCGCGATCCGCTCGAGCATCCGCACCAGCCGGCGTCGCGCCGGCGCCTCGTCGTCGACCACCAGCACCTTCACGCCTGGCCCTCCCCGCGCGCGGGCGCCACCGGCAGGCGCAGGCGGGCCGAGAACCCGCCGCTCGCGACCGGGCCGGCCTCGAGCCCCGCCGCCGCGCCGTAGGCGAGCCGCAGCCGCTCGCGCAGATCGGCCAGGGCCGTGCCGCTGCCGGGGCGGGTCGCTCGCGGCGCCGCAGGTCGTACCGCGTCGTCCTCGACCCGCAGCTCGAGCGACCCGTCGACCCGGGCGGCGACGATCCGCACGGTCGCGCCGGCCCGACTCGCGGCGACCCCGTGGCCCACCGCGTTCTCGACCAGCGGCTGCAGCACGAGCGGCGGGACCAGCAGCGACTCGGTCGCCGGATCGACGGCGAACTCGACCCGCAGACGCTCGCCGAAGCGCAGCCGCTCGACCTCGACGTAGTCGCGGACCGCCGCGAGCTCGTCGCGCAGCGGCGCCTCGAGCGTGCGCGACCCGTCGAGGCTGTAGCGGAACAGGCCGGCGAGGCGCTCCACCGCCTGCTCGGCGAGCGCGGGGTCGTCCTCGATCAGGCTTGCGACCGTGTTGAGGGCGTTGAACAAGAAGTGCGGGTTGGTGCGGGCCTGCAGCGCGGACAGCTGGGCGCGCAGCGCTTCGCGGCGGAGCTCCTCCTCGGCGCTCGAGCGCGCGCCGCCGATCGTGGATGCGCTCGAGCGCCGCCGCGGCGACGAACAGGGTCACGGACACGACCACGGCGATCCGCAGCACCTGCGCGCGGCTGGCGGCGACGTCCGCGACCCACCCGACCGCGGCGTAGAGGCGCACCGAGAGCTCGGCCGCGACGACCACCGCGACTGCGACGGCCCCGCCGCGGGCGACCCACCGCAGCGCCCGACCGCGACCGACGAGCATCGGCGCGAACACCAGGTTGAACAGCCCGCTGGCGAGCAGCGGACGAGGACCATGATCGTCGCGTTGAAGGCGAACGTGCGCGCGAGCTCGGCGAAGCTCGAGCGACCGAGCGCGCCGAGCATCGCCGTCAGGGCCGCCGGCACGAACGCGACGATCCACGCGTCCTCGCGCAGGTCGTCCGCCCACGCGCGCAGGCGAGTCCGCAGCGACGAGCTCCGCCTGCCGACATGCGGGCGAGGATAGCAAGCGAGGGCTCGCGCCGCTCGAGCGTCACGCCCCGCCCCGGGTGTAACGAGCCTTCCACGCCCGGGCCGCCGGCACGCCGACGAGCGTCGGCAGCACCCACGGCAGGAACGCCAGATCGGCCGGCAACACCGCCCCGAACAGGCGATGGGCGTTGAACACGCTGAAGGCCGTCAAGGCGGCGATGACGGCTCCGAGCATGCTCTCGAGGTGGCGCACGAGCCAGGCCCGGCGCTCGGTCTGCGGGCGCAGGTGGTAGCGCAGGTCGTGCCATCCGCCGTGGCTGCCGATCGCGCCGAACACGATCATCAAGACGCTCCCTGGCAGATCCCCGCGATCGCCAGCGCGGCGCCGGTGCCGAGCACGAACACCGCCATCGCCCGATCGACGAGCGCGCCGTGGACCGCCCGGCGACGCCCGACCGCGACCGCCCGCATGCCGCTCGTCACCGCCTGCAGGATGAGCACCCCGAGGTACGCGAGGAAGCAGCCGAACTGGCGCATCCCTGCGACCTGCGCCGCCGCCTGCTCGGGGCTCGGCGGCGGCTTGATCGCCAGCGGGACCGCGATCCACAGGCCCGCGATCACGAGCCCCGAGACGGCCGTGACGGCCATCGCCGCGACGAAGGCCAGGCCGACCCGGCGGTGCCACGCGCCGCCCTTGCGGGCGACCAGCGGCGGGACGAGGGTCAGCAGGCTCGTCACGCCGGCACCGATGTGGAGAGTGAGGAGGGGCAGGTAGAGCTCGCGCATCGGCTTCGACTCGCAGCGAGGATAGGCCCTGCCCCTGGCCCGCGCCGCAGCGTCCGGATGGGCGGCGGCCGCCGTCCGACGAACGGCGCGTCCCGGGCGACGAACGGCGCGAACCACCGCCGCGATGCGTGAGAGCGCCCCGCCATGGAAGCACGAGCCGCACGACGAGCGCGCGACACGAGCGAGCGAAGCGACGCCGCGAGCATTCGCGGGTCGGCGACTCTCGTCATTCACGCTCGCTCCGACGAATGCCGGCTCGCCCCTCCCGCGCCGCGCGAAATCTACGTTCGCCCGGATCGCCGCCGATGCGCCGTCCCGCCCCTCCATCTACATTGGCAGGCATATCAATGGTGCAAAACTAGTAATTAACCTAGCCTCGCGTTTCTACAAAACTCTGCGTCGATCGGTCAGAGTCGGTCAAAGTCGACGAAAATCCGCGCATATGCCGCGTTTTACACCGATCTTGATGCTTTCTTGAGGCTCTCGCCGCCTCTCCTTACGTCCTCTTTATCTCAGGATCGGGAAACTAGTTGAGGTCAGACGAGGGGTCCACAATGCTGAATCGAATCACCAACTCCGGGAATGATTGCACGTTCAATGCGCCGATCGGTGGTGCGACGACCGCGCGGTACTTCCGCGAACTCGCCGATGTCACGGTGATGGGGAAGGACGAGGAGATGGCTGCGGCCACCCGCCTGGTCGAGCTGAAGAAGGCCATGTGGGCCGCCTTCCGAGCTACCCGCCGTTCGTCTCGGCCATCTGCGCCCTGATCGGCGAGCGCCTGTCGGCCGAGGCCGTCCCGCCGGCCGTGCTCGAGGCCGTCGAGAAGACCTCTCGCGCCCTCCGCGACCGCGTGCTGAAGAGCCACGAGGAGGCCTTCAACGCCGCGCGCAACGCCCTCATCGATCGTCTGGTGTTCGCCGACGTCGACAGCGTCGTCGCCGACTCCATCCTCGCCGACCTCACCGGCCTCGAGGGTGACCGCGGCGTCGCCACCAACATGAAGGTCAAGCCGCCCTACCGCGACAGCGCGCCCTTCGTCCGCTACGTCGCCGCCGCCCGCAAGGCCCACAACGCGGTCATGCTGGCCAAGAACGCCTTCGTGCGCTCCAACCTCCGCCTCGTCGTCGCCATCGCCCGCCGCTTCGCCCGCAGCTCGATCCCGCTGCAGGACCTCATCCAGGACGGCAACATGGGCCTGATGAAGGCCGTCGACCGCTTCGACCCCACCCGCGGCTGCCGCTTCGCCACCTACGCGGCCTGGTGGATCCGCTACGCCATCACCCGCGCCATCGTCGACACCGACCGCAGCGTCCGTCTGCCCCTCCACATGATCGACGCCTGCAAGAAGGTCAATCGCGCCCGCCGCGAGTACGAGGTCATGTACGGCCGCACCCCCACCGACGAGGAGCTGTCCTCGGCCACCGGCATCAGCATGGAGCGCATCCAGCGGATGAGCTGGTCGCTCATCGACCAGCCGCTCAGCCTCTCGCTCCCGGCCACCCGCGACGGCGAGAGCAGCCTCGCCGACACCCTCGTCGACGCCAGCCAGGCCACCCCCTACGAGCTGATGGACTCCGCCCTCCTGCAGGACGCCCTCCTCGAGGTGTTCGACAAGCTCTCGCCGATGGAGGCCGACATCCTCCGCAAGCGCGTCGGCCTCGACGGCGAGCCCGAGCTCACCCTCAAGGAGATCGGCGCCAACTACTCGCTCTCGCGCGAGCGCATCCGTCAGCTGCAGAGCAGGCGCTGCGCAAGCTCCGCTCGGAGTTCGAGCGCCGCCAGCTCATGTAACAGTTCCTCGGACGAGCCCGACCACGAGCCGGTCGCCCCACCGCGGGGCGCCCGGCTCGCGGCTTTGGTCGCACGGCGATGCGCCCGCGTCTCGCCGTCTTCGTCGCGAGACGCGAATCGGCGCTGCGCCGGCATCGGCGACGTGAAGCAGGTGGCCTCGTCGCGGGAGCGCGCCCATCGATGCGACCGCCGTGCGAGCCGTGACGTGCGCAGGGCTCGCCGAACCTCGCCCCGGCGTGCGATCACGGAGCGACGCGGACGACCTCGTCGGCGCCGGCGTCGGCGTACCACAGGTCGCCCTCAGGGCCGATCGTGATCCCCATGATGCGCTTGGCCGGCGTGGCCATGCGATCGATCTCCTTGCCCTCGAGGTCGAACGCGATGATGTCGCCGGTCCCGTGCTCGGAGACCAGCAGCCGGCCGTCGTGCAGCGCGAGGCCGGAGGGTTCGTCGAGGCCCTCGACGAGGACCTGCACGTCGGCCCCCTCGACGCCGGTGTACTCGGCGCCGTCCCAGTCGCCGGGGAGCTTGCCGGTGTTCGTGCCGCTGGCGGTGTCGAGGCGCAGCAGCCGGCCGGCGCCGGTGTCGGCGATGTACAGCATCCCGGTCGCGTGATCGAGCTCCATGTGCCCGGGGATGTTGCCCAGCCGGGTCACCGTGACGTCGGTGTAGCGGGTGATGATGCCGTCGGAGTGGTCGCCGCCGCCGGGCCCGTGATCGGCCTGGAAGTCGTAGCGCACGATGTTGCCGTGCATGCCGTCGAAGGCCCAGAACGCGTTGCCGGCCTCGTGGGCGATGCCCATGCACAGCGGGCTCTGGTGCAGCATGTCGAGGTGGCTGCCCTCGATCCCCTCGGGCGGGAACGCCTGGCCGACCTTGGCGAAGATGTCCAGATCGGCCGGCCACAGCGCCGGGCCCATGAAGTCGTCCGGGTCCTGCGGCCCGACGTTCCACTCGTTGCGCGACTCCTGGCAGGTGGCGAACGTGTTGTCGTCGGTGAACGCGGCTGACGAGACGTAGGCCATGAAGTGCTGCCCGTAGGCGTCGATGCGCTCCTCCGAGGTCTGCTGCGGGGTGCCCGGATCGAAGTAGATCACGACGCCGTGGCTCAGCATGTTGAAGGTCCACAGCTGCCCGGGCGCGGCCGGGTTGAACTCGAGGTCGCGGACCGCGTGCAGGCCGTCGTCGGCGGTGCCGATGACGACGAAGGTCCCGCCGAACTCGGGGACGACGTGCGCCTCGCCGGTGGTGCCGCCGGTCGGAGCGTCGGTGGTGCCGGTCGTCGGCTCGCTCGCGCCGGTCGTCGTGCCGGGCTCGCCCGTGCTGCTCGTCGAGGTCGCGCCCTCGGTCGAGTTCGGGTCGCCTCCGCAAGACGCGACGGTGAGCGAGAGGAGGAGCGAGAGCGAGAGGCGCGGCGACATCGCGGGCAGGATACACCACGTCCGCGGGGCCCGCCGCTCGTCGCAGCAAAACGCGTCTCGCGCCCCGGACGGCCGCCGCGCCGGGGAATTACGCGTCCTGCGCCCGAGCGAAGCGGTCGAGTTCGTCGCGTCCTGGAGAAGAAGTTGTCTGTCGCGCGCCCCCAGCTGCGACGCTCCGTTCGCTACGAATCAAGAGCGCGGCTCGACTCGAAGGATCGACCAGGCATGATTCATACCAATACAGCGAGTCAGAATCACAGCACGCGAGCGCCGCAGCACCTCCGAAGCGTGCCCTCCGAATCGCTCCGCCGGGCCGCCAGACGTGCCCGCGGGCCGGTCCAGCGGCGCGCTCACGTGTACCGTGTCGTATCGCGCCTTCCTCCAATCATCCGATCCGCGCGCATTGACGGGTGTGTCCTCCGCAAAGTAACCTCATACCCGATGTCAGCTTTCGCGCCCCTCGTTCGCCGCCCCACCAAACAAGCCGCGATCGCGCAAAAGCCCACATCGCCCCGGCGCACCGGCACGCCGCGGTTCGCCGGGCTCGACGCTGCCGCCGATCACCCTCGTCGAGGCCGACTTCCTCGGACCCGTGTTCGCGGGCTTCGAGGTGAAGCTCACCTACGGCGATGACCTCGTCAATATCGACAGAAGCGTCATGGCCGCGCTGGCCAGGACCGTCTGGGAGTGCGGCGGGCCGGTGATTCGCGTCGAAGACGGTGAGGTCCGTCATGGCATCGATCGCGTGATCTTCCCGGCCGAGGTCCTGGCCGAACAGCCGTGCTTCGGCGAAAATGTCCTGTTGCGGCTGCCCCTCTGCGACGCGTACCATGCCCATGTCAGCGCGGCCGTACACAAGACGCTCGTGCAGTCCGGCGTGAAGGCCTCCTACCTGCTTTCGACCGGGCGCAAGGAGCACGTCAAGCTGTGCTTCGCTCCCTACCCGGAGCGGCCCGGCCTGTCGTTCTGGCGCCGCCTCTTCACCAGGGAGCCGACCGTCGCCGAGCTCTTGCGCGGGTACGAGTTCACGGTCATCGCCCATGACCCGGACCTCGCCTACGATCGACCGTTTTGGCATTCATTCATACCAGGGCCGTGACGCCAGCGGCGGCCATCAAACCGTTTCCAAGACCCAGCTTGTCCTCGAGGAGTTCCCGGGTTATCGGACGCTCGCGGAGTTCAGCGCGACACAGGTTCAGGCCCACGAGCCCGCGCCCCGACCCCGAGGACGGGCTGTCGCTGGCCCGCCGATCGCGGCCGTGCTATGAATGCGCGTGTTCTCCCCTCCCCGGCGATTCATCTTCTCGCTCCGGCTCACGGGGGTCTCCGCGGTCACGTCAACGGCTGCCGACCGCGAGGAGTGGGAGCGTGAGACCCTGTGGATGGCCGAGAGGCAGCTCCCCGACAGCGACCCCGACGACGACGAATACGGCCTGCAGATCCGGACGAGGCGCCTGGGGCTGGAGGAGCTCGCCGAGCACCTGGCGCCGATCACCCTCGTCGAGGCCGACTTCCTCGGGCCCGTCTTCGCGGGCTTCGAGGTGAGCCTTACCTACCGCTACGCTCTCGCCGACATCAACAGACACGTCACGGCCGCGCTGTCGAGGAGCGCCTGGGAGTGCGGCGGCCCGGTGATTCGCGTCGAGGACGGCGAGGTCCGTCATGGCATCGATCGCGTCACCTTCCCGGCCGAAGTCCTGGCCGAACAGCCGTGCTTCGGCGAAAACGTCCTGTTGCGGCTGCCCCTTTGCGACGCGTACCATGCCCATGTCAGCGCGGCCGTACACGAGACGCTTGTGCAGTCCGGCGTGAAGGCCTCCTACCTGCTTTCGACCGGGCGCAAGGAGCACGTCAAGCTGTGCTTCGATCGCTACCCGGAGCGCCCGGACCTGTCCTTCTGGCGCCGGCTCTTCACCAGGGAGCCGACCGTCGCCGAGCTCTTGCGCGGCCACGAGTTCACAGTCATCGCCCACGACCCGGACCTCGCCCACGACGGCCCGTTCTGGCGCTCGCGCCCGCCAGGGCCGTGACCCCAGCGGCGGCACTCGCCACGTCCGCGTCGAGGCGCTGCGCTCCTGACCAGCCCCAGCCGCACAACCGGCGCGCGCAGCCCCGCGCCGCAGCGAGCCCGGCCACCGCCCAACGGACGTGGCGGCCACGCCTGGGATATCCTCGGGGAAATGGCCGAGCCGAGGGTGTGCATCCAGTCCGTGCGGGTCCCGCTGCTCGCGGCCGCGGCGCGGACGGGGCGGCCGCTCGCCGAACTCGCGCAGCAGGTCCAGATCTCCCTCGCCACGATCGGCGACGCGACGGCCCGGGTGCCGCACTCGACTGCGATCGCGGTGTGGGAGGCGATGGCGAGCGCGAGCGGGACCCTGCCTTCGGCGTGTTCGCGGCGGCGCTGGTCGGCGCGGCGCCGTTCGACATCGTCGATCTCGCCCTGGCCCACACCGCCGACGTCGAGACGATGGTGCGGCAGTTCCTGCGCTATCAAGGGCTGTACCACGAGGCCAACGAGGCCCGCCTCGAGCTGCGCGGCGACCTGGCGCTCCTCGGCCACCGCTTCCGCGGCGAGCTGCCGCGCTCGCGGCACCTGTCGCAGTTCCTGCTGATGGTGTGGACGACCAAGCTGCGCCGCGCGACCGGCCGCGACGCGCTGCTGACGGAGGTGCGGCTGCGCGACGCGGCACCGCGCGACGCGACCCGCTCGCGCGAGGGTTCGCCGCGCCGCTGCGGTTCGGCGCCGACGAGGACGCGCTGGTGTTCCCGCGCGCGGTGCTGGCGCTGCCGGTGCGAGGCGTCGACGCGGCGCTGGCCCGCACGCTGCTGCCGCAGCTCGAGCACGAGCTGCGCGGCCGCGGCGGCGAGGCGGCGTTCGTCGCCGAGCTGCGTGCGCAGGTGCGGGGCTGCTCGGCGACGGCGACGCGCTGGCCGAGTCGGTCGCGCGCGCTCTGGGCACCTCGGAGCGGACGATGCAGCGGCGCCTGCGACAGGCCGGCACGAGCTTCCGCGACGTGGTCGACGACGTCCGGCGCGAGGCGGCGCTGGCCCAGCTCGGGCGCCGCGACGCGACGGTGACCGACATCGCGTTCATGCTCGGCTTCTCGGACCTCAGCGCGTTCAGCCGGGCCTTCCGCCGCTGGACCGGCGCCAGCCCGTCCGAGTACCGCCGCTGACTCGGGGCGTCATGGCTCGGCCACTCACCTTCCGCGACGAGCCGCGCTGACTCGGGACGCGTCATGGCTGGGCCGCTCGCCCGTTCGCACGACGCGCCCGCGCCGACTTGGCGCGTTCGGTTCGACCGCTGGCGCCTCGCGCCCGGCGGGCCGCCCAGCGACCCGGCATGCTCGCGGCATGACCCGCGAACGCGACCCCTTCTCGGCCCTGCTGTGGCTGTGCGTCCCCGTGTACGGCCTTCACATCATGGAGGAGCTGGCCTTCGGCTGGCTCGAATGGGCCCACTCCGTCGGCATGATGTTCCCCGGCTGGTCGACCTTCTACGTCACCAATGCGGTGGTGATCGTCATCGGCGTCACGACCGCGACCCTCGGCTGGCGCATGCCGGCGTGCGCGCTCGTGTTCCCGGCGCTGATGGTGATCAACGCCCTGCTGTTCCACCTGCTGCCGTCGCTGACCGGCGGGCACCCCAACCCCGGGTGCATCAGCGCGATGGTGTTCTTCCTGCCGCTCGCGGCGCTGACCTTCCGCGAGGCCTGGCGCGCCGGCGTGCGCGTGGCAGACCTACGCCGCCGCCGCGCTGATCGCCGGCGGCCTGCAGCTATGGCCGGTGCTGCTGCTCAAGCTGTCGCCGATGCTCGCGGCCGGGCCGGCGCAGCGGTGACGCGCGGGCGCAGAGCGTCTCCCGGGCGAACGCGGACTCATGCGTTCATGGAGCCGCCGATGCACCACTCGCTGCATCGACATGTCCCAAACGGCGGGCACGCGAATCCGCAGAGCGACTCCATCCACGCACCGAGCGCGCGACGGATGCGTCCGGGAGCACCGATCGGGCTGATCCTCCGCGGCCTGCAGGAAAAAACCTGCCCCGTGCGGCGCGCTCGCGCTCTGCTATCACGCCAACATCGATGGACGCATCTAGCTTTCGAGAGGCAATATTTCAAGTTCACAGCCACGGCCGCGACCGCGGGCACTATTTCCTGGCCGCGGAGGACCCGCGATTCGACGACCGCCACGTCAGCGTCGCCGGCAAGCGGCTGCTGTCGTTCGGCAGCTGCTCGTACCTGGGCCTGGAGTTCGACCCGCGGCTCGTCGACGGCGGGGTCGAGGCCTACCGCCGCTACGGCACCCAGACGTCGTTCAGCCGCGGCTACCTGTCCTGCCCGCTCTACCCGGAGCTCGAGGAGGACCTGCTGCCGCGCATCTTCGGCGTGCCGCGAGTGCTGCTGCTGCCGAGCACCAGCATCGCCCACCACGTCGTGATGCCGGCCCTGCTGGCCGAGGACGACGCGATCGTGTGCGACCACCAGGTCCACCGCTCGGTCGACGACGCGATCACCCTGCAATGCGCGCAGCAGCGCCGCCAAGGTGGTCGTCAAGCACGGCGAGCTCGAGCGGGCGCTCGACGTCGTCGACCGACTCGCGCGCACGCACCACCACGTATGGTTCGCCTGCGACGGCGTCTATTCGATGTACGGCGACTTCTTGCCCGCCGGCTTCCTGCACGACCTGCTGGCCGTCGCGCCCAACGTGCGCCTGTTCGTCGACGACGCCCACGGGATGAGTTGGGCCGGCGACCACGGCCGCGGGCACTTGCTGTCGCGCTTCCCGCTCGGCGATCGCGTCGTCCTGGTGACCTCGCTCGCCAAGGCGTTCGCCACCGGCGGCGGCGTCGTCGTCGTCCAGGACCGCCGCCTCCTCGAGACCGCGCGCCTGGTCGGCGGCCCGTTCTCGTTCTCGGGGCCGCTGCGCCCGGGCGACCTCGGGGCGAGCATCGCCTCGGCGCGGATCCACCTGAGCCCCGAGCTGGCGCCCCTCCAGGCCACGCTGCGCGACCGCGTCGCCCAGGCCAACGCGCTGTGCCGGACCCTGGCGATCCCGCTCGTGATCGAGAACGAGGCGCCGATCTTCTTCATCGCCCTGGGCCGCGTCGAGGCGGTGTTCCTGCTGGCCGAGCGCCTGCGCGACCAGGGCTTCCACGTCAACGTGTCCGGCTTCCCGGCCGTGCCCGCCAGCCGCGGCGGCCTGCGGATCGCCATCAACGCGATCCACAGCGCGGCCCAGGTCGACGCCCTGTTCCACGCGATCGCCGAGCACCTGCCGTCCGTGCTCGCCGCCGTCGGCGTGACGCGCGACGAGGTCGCGGAGCAGTTCGAGGGCGTGCTCCCGTCGTTCCTCCGCGCCGCGCGTCCGCCAGCCCCCGCGGTGCAGCAGCTCCCCGAGCGCCGCGCCTCGCCGGCAGACGCGCTCGCCGTCGAGACCCACGCGAGCATCGATCAGCTCGACGCCGGGCTCTGGGACGCGCTCGTCGGCGATCTTTCATACATCGACGCGGGCTCGATGCGAGCGGCCGAGCGCGTGTTCCACGGCGAGCACGCGCGCCGCGAGCACCGCTGGTCGTTCCGCTACGTGCTCGTCCGCCGCGGCGACGAGGTCGTCGCCGCGGCGCCGTTCACCACGCTCTTGATGAAGGACGACACGTTCATGAGCGCGGCCGTCAGCGCGGCGCTCGAGCGCGAGCGCGTCGCCGATCCGTACCTGTTCACCTCGCGCGCGGTGGTGATGGGCAACATGGCCTCCGAGGGCGAGCACATGTTCCTCGCCCCGGGCCCGGGCCGCGCCGCCGCGCTGATCGCCCTCGCCGAGGCCGGCGTCGCCGAGATGAAGGCCCGACACTGCAGCACCCTGGTCTTGCGCGATCTCGCCGACGACCCCGAGCTCGTGCGCGTCTTGACCGGCCAGGGCTTCGTGCCCGTCCCGTTGCTCGAGCGCTACCTCGTGCCGCTCGCCTGGCGCGGCGAGGCGGCGTTCATCGCCGCGTTGCCGAGCCACCGCCAGCGGCGGCACGTCCGCGCCATTCACGAGCATTCACCCCTGTTCGAGGTCGAGGTATGGGACAGCCGCAGCGCCGCGTCGGACGACGAGCTCGGCCGCATGTACGCGCTCTACCGCAGGATGGCGGCGAAGAACCTGCGGATCAACATCTTCCCCCTCCCGCCGAAGCTGCTGCGCGCGCAGCTCGAGAGCGGCTCGTGGGAGTTCGTGCTGCTGCGGCCCGGGGCGGCGGTCCGCCGATCGCGTGGGCCGCCGCGCCCGGCAGGTCGCGAGTACCGCGCCCTGTACTGCGGCGTCGACTACGACGATTTCCGCGCCGCGAAGATCAACCCCTATCGCCAATTGCTGTGGCAGTTGGTCCGCCGCGCCGGCCGGCTCGGCTGCGAGCGCCTGCACCTCGGCATGGGAGCCGGCCTGGAGAAGACGCGCTTCGGCGCCACGGCCTCGCCCGCGCTCGCGCTCGTGCGAGCCGACGACGCCTTCGCGGCGACCCGCCTGCAGGAGTTCGTGACACGGACGGCCCTGCGCAGCGCAGGTCGCTCGTAGGCCGTTCACGACCTCCCCGAACCTCGCGGCCTCGACCTCCCGGCCGGCGGCCGCTACATTGCAATCAATGTCCTTCGAGGCTCGGCGCGCCAGGCTCCCGCGGTTCACGGGCATCGCGGCGCTCGCCAGGCTCGCCACGCTGCGCCCGCGCGACGCCGACTACGTCGTCCTCGAGATCGACCCGAGCGGGCCGTGGCCCGCGCTGCTGAAGCTGGTCCCGGCGACGCAGTGCTTGCTCGCCGCTGCCGCGGCCGGCCCGAACCTCGCGCGAGCCCTCGTCGCGCGCCTCGGCGGCGACGACCCTGCGCAGGCCCTGTGCGAGCTCCTCGCCGGCCCGTTTCTCCCGGTGCGCCCGCTGTACCTGCTCGACGACAGGTGGCGCGCCCGACTCCGCCCGCTCGCGCTCGGGCGCCCCGGCGATACGGTCGCTCACGGCCTGTTCCCCTCGCGCACGAGCAAGCTGGCGCGGCTGCTCCTGGCCGCCGCCGGGGACTACCCGGCCGACGTGGTGCTCCAGGCGGCCCGGGACGCCTTCGCCCGCGGTCGGCCGTACCACGCCCACGACGCGATCGCCTGCGCCCTGGTGTGCGCGGGAGCCCCCGCCCGCGCCCTGCTGCGCGAGCGCCTGCGAGACACCGGCGCCCAGCGAGGCTGGCGCTCGCGCAAGCAGACGCACGCGCTCGGCCGGTGGGCGCAGCGCTCCGGCTACATGTCCGAAGAGACAGGTTTATGATCATCCGCCGCGGGCGGCACAGCCGCCCCCGTGCCGGCAACCGTCGGGTCGTATGCGGCCGCGAGGTGTTCATTCCGCCCGCGGCGCAATCATGGCAGTCGAGCGAGCTCGACGTCCGTCGTCCCCCGATTTGGGGCCCGGTGGCCATGATTCGCCGTGGTGCCCGCGTTCCGTGGCTCGCGACGCGCATGAGTTCAGGAATTTTCGGATCGCCGGCGGACGTCCTGTCGCGCATCATGTGCACGTGATCGAGGTCCGGCCCGAATCCGTGAGGCCTGACCTCGACCACGCGAAACCCGTGCTTCGCGTAGAAGCCCTGCACCTTCTGCGAGGTGTGCGTCTGGAGCTGACGGATCTGCGGACGCTCGGCCAGGAACGTCTCGACGCGATGGATCAGCAGCTTCGAGCCGACCCCGGCGCGCTGGCGGCTCGCGTCGACCATGCCCCAGCACAAAGTCGCCGTGATCCCGTCGCGCTCGCCCGCGATCCCGCCGGATGCGATGATTCGCCCGCCGTCCTCGACCACGAAGTAGGGCCCCGGGAGCGCGTCGAGGAAGCGCGCCAGATCGGCCTCCTCGGCGAGCGAGAAGTGCTCGGGGGTGTTGCTGCGGAGGAGCTCGAGGCACGCCTCGCGGTCGGCGGGAGTGTAGAGGCGAATGTTCATGGCCGGCGCGAGGAACATAGCCCAGCCTCGCGGCGCGCCGCGGACGATCAAGCCGATCTTCAGGCCGAGGACCGGCAAGATCGGCAGACCGACGACCGCGCGCGTGCTGGCGTAGGTGGCCGAGTAGAGCACCCCCTCGGCGTTCTGGCGGTTGTAGACGTTCATCACGTCGAGGTAGGCGGAGACGATGCAGCGGTGCAAGATCCACGTGCGATCGACCCGCAGGTCGAGCTGGTGGAACACGTAGGGCATGCGCGCTGTTGGTCGCGCCCGTGAGGGGCACCACGGAGCCCTCTGCTCCTCCACGCCGCCGACGAACGGAGTGTAGGGCAGCCCGGTGACGAGGCGGAAGCGAGCGGCGATCGACCAGCGGCGCGGGAGCTTGTAGCCGACGAGCATGACGAGGTTGTGCCGCTGATCGAAGTCGGCCGGGGTGCGATCGACGCGAGCGGCGAAGGTAGTGCTGGCGGTCGAATGCATCCACGTGTACGCCAGCCAGCCGTAGAGCCGCGCGGTGAGGTCGTGGCGCAGCATGACCTCGACGCCGTGGGTGGCCGAGCCGCTGGCGAACACTTGAGGCCCGGTCACGGAGGTTGGCGGGGTCCTCCGCCGCAGGGTCGTACGAAGGGGGCGGAGGTTGTCGCGGATCTGGCGATAGAAGACGGTCGCCTCGAGGTCGAGCGAATCGGTGAGGTCGAGGTGGAGGTTGGCGCTGTACTGGGTGGCTCGCATGGCGCCGAGGCGGCCGGTCGGCGCGAACTCGAGCTGCGGATCGAGGAACCGGGTCGCCCCGGGGAGGATGAGCCCCGAGTACAAAAAGCTGCTGGTCGGGGTGCCCTCCCAGCTCGACACCAGGCCAGCGGAGATCAGGGAGCGGTTCAGGCTCGGCTGCGAGTAGAGGCCGGCGGCCAGCTGGATGCGCACGCGCGGGTGCGGCGTGTAGCGCAGCAGCACGCGCGGGTCGAACGCGAACGCGTGGTTCTCGGCGCCGGTGAAGGCGTTGAGGCGCGCGGCGACGACCGCGAAGCGGCCGACGTCGAGCTGCGAGGACAGGTAAAGGCCGGTGGTCGTCAAGAGGCCGCGGCCGGACTCGTCGACCGGCGGCTGCATGTACGGGAAATATTGGAGACGCGTGGTGTAGCGATCGAGCTGGGTGTCGAGGCCGAGGGTGACGTGGAGCGGCTTCACCGGGCGCACGCTGGCTTCGGCGCGCAGGAGGCCGACGACGTCGCCGCGGCGGTGATGCGAGCCGCTCTCGTAGAGGGTGGATCGAGGCGCACGGCCGGCGCGAGCAGGAAGTCCCAGCGGCCGACGCGCTTGCGATAGGCGAGGTCGACGCGGTGGAAGCTGTTCTGCATCGTCAGGAAGAACCGCCCTCGAGGTCCGGACGTTGAAGGTGTCCTGGGCGCCGAGCAGGCGGGCGGTGATGCCGCCGCCGGCCCGCCGGGTGGTCGACGATGAACTGGTAATCATGGTAGCGCGGAGCGAGGAAACCGCCGATGACGTCCTCGGCAATGCCCGGAGCGCGAGGTCGAGGTAGCCGCGCTGAGCGGCCAGCAGCACCGAGCCGCCCTTGCCGAACGGCCCCTCGACGAGGGCGCCGGCCGAGGTGATGTCGAGCTTGGCGTGGCCGTGCACCCCGTCGCGCCGGCCGACGCGCGGGGTCAGGTGGACGATGCCGCCGACCGCGTTTCCGTAGTGGGCGGAGAGTTGCCAGGCACGTATTCGAGGCCCTGGAGGACGCCGGGCTGGACGACGCTGGCGAGGCCGGGGACGTGGAAGGCGCGCGGCAGCGGGTGCTCGCCGAAGAAGACTTGCGATTGATTGGGGGCGGCGCCGCGGAGAATGAGCAGACCGAGGCCGCCGGGGACGCGGGCCACGCCGGGGAGATTTTGCAGGGCGCGCAAGGGTCGCCCTGGCTGCCGGGGAGGTTGCCGATCTCCTCGGGCGAGAGGCGCGTGCTGGTCGCGCTCGGCCGGGTGACCCGCCTTGCTGGACGATCGTGCGATAGCCGCCGGTGCCGGCGGGTTGAAGGTGATCACCGGCGGCTTGCGGCGGCGCCAAGCTCGCCGGGTCGGCTGCTCGAAGCGCTGGTGACCGGCAGCGACGATGACGAGGTCGAAGTCCTGGCTGGGAAGGTCCTCCAGGACGAACCGACCGTCGGGCCGGAGAACGGCCGAACGCTGCCACTGCAGGCCGCGGCGAGCGCTGGCGATGACGCGCGCGCCGGCGACGGGGCGCGCTCGCCGGCGCTGCGCAGCTGACCCCGGACGACGGCGCGAGCGGGCCGCCTGGCGGCGGCCGCGAACGCGGCGGTCACGGCGAGGTGGCGAGGAGGCCGGAGTTCATGGCTCGGAGCCGTCGGGGACGAAGCGCAGCTCGGCGAAGGCGACGCCGCCACGCCCATCCTTGACATCCACATAAAGCGTGGTCGGCACGACGTCGTGCGGGACGGTCCACTGCAGCTCGGTGCGCCAGGCGCCGCCGTTTGGCTCGTAACCGTCGATCGGGGCGCTGAACCAGCCGCGCCACTGGAGCGACTCGGTCTGCAGCGACGGCTCGCCCGTCCCGGGCTTCCTCCTCGCCGTTCGTCATGACGTAATACGATTGCGCGGAGCCGGCGGCGAAGATCGGCTCGACGGTGATCGCTCGCCGCGGCGCACGGGGACGTCGGCGCCCGGGTCGGCCACGAGCTCGATGCGCGCACCGCTGCGCTCGCGGGTGACGGCGAACGCGCTGATCCAGGTTGGTGTCGACCTCCTGCTCGCGGAACTGCGCGAGCGCGGACATGTCGCCGAACGGGAGGGCGGCCCAGCTCGGGCCGAAGTACACGTGCGTCCTGCTGAACAGGCACGATTCGCCTGCGAGATCGGCCGCGTGCTCAGGCGTTCGAGGCAAGTCGCGGGCGCGAGGTCGGGCTGCCGGCTGCCGATGACGATGAGCGGGAGGAGGTACGGGATGTCACCGCCGGCGGAGAAAGTCCCCGCCAGCCCGGCGCGAGCTGCCAGCCCTCGCCGAGACGACAGGTCTCGGGGGGCGACAGCGGGAGCGGCACGGGGCAGTCTTTCAGCCCCACGAAGTCGAGGTGGGAGATGGTGTTGCTGACGCCGTAGTCGATGCAATTGTTGCTGCAGACGAGCCAGATCGGCGGCAGGCTCGCCCTCCGGGGCGGTGACGTGCCAGGTGAACTCGACGGTGTCGAGCGGCAGCAGGGTCGCGCGGCGCTTCCTCGGGGACGTGGAGCAGCGACGCATAGCCGCCGGGCTCGACGACCTCGGCCTTGACGCCGCGGAAGCGAGGGTCGGTGACCACCCATTCGGGCTCGACGGGGATGCAGGCGCCCGCCAGGCACGAGAGACACCGGTGAGGGCCCCGAAGCCGGCAGACCGCATGCGGGCGTCAAGGTAGCGCATGCGACCGGTCGAGGCCAGCCCGTGTGCTCGTGCGCGCCGCGTCCCGGGCCCGTGTGTCAAATCCGGTCGCGTGGGGGCGTGACGCGCCTGGCACTCGGGGCATGTCCGATGGGACAGCATGGATCATCGGCCCGGGCCCGGCGACGATCGATTCCGGCGGCAGCAGAAAATCCGCTCAAGCCCTCCGGCGGACGCGACCGCGAAGCGGCGGCGATACTCGCCGGGCGACAGGCCGAGGATCCGCTGGAAGATCTTGCGAAACGCCCCGGGATCGCCGTAGCCGACCTTCCATGCCACCTCCGCGATCGACAGGTCGAGGCGCTCCAGCAGGTCGCGGGCCTTGCCGACGCGGAGGTGTTGCAGGTACTGCGCCGGTCGCAGCCCCGTCGCCTTGACGAAGCGGCGCAGGAACGTGCGCTCGCCGAGCCCCGCGCAGGCCGCCATCGCCGGCAGCGCGATCGTCTCGGCGCTGCGGGCCTGCAGCCAGCGCTGGACCTTGCGGATGGCCGCGTCGCCGTGGCCCAGCTCCGGCGAGAACACGCTGTAGAAGCGCTGCTCGCGGCCGCCCGGATCCACCAGGAAGTAACGCGCGACCGTCAGCATGATCGCCGGGCCGAACAGGCGCTCGACCAGCTTCAGCCCGAGGTCGGTCCACGCCATCAGTCCGCCGGCGGTGATCACGTCGCCGTCCTCGACCAGCAGCCGGTCCGTGGCGAGCGCGATCCGGGAAGCGCGCCGCGAACTGCCCGGCGAGGGCCCAGTGGTCGTCGCCACCCGCTCCGCCAGCAGCCCCGCCTCCGCCAGCAAGAACGCCCCCGCGCACACCGAGCACACCAGCGTCCCCTCGCCGTGGCGAGCGGCCAGCCAGGCCGAGGTCGAGCCCGCGCTCGCGCCCGGCGTGGGCCGCCAGGCTCGGCGGGACGATGACGACCGCGAGCGGCGGCGCCGGCGGCGGCCCCTCCTCCGGGCGCCAGAGCACGACCTCGGCCTCGACGCGGGCGCCCGGGCGCTCCGCGGCGAAGCGGTTCGCCACCTCGAATAGATCGCTCAGCCCGTACACCGCCGACAGCTGGGCGCCCGGGTACACGAGGATGGCGACGCGCTGCGACTCCGGCCTGGCAGGCATGTGTCAGACTTGGCCACGAAGAAAGTCACTTGCCGCTCGTGGACCCGGGACGCGGCCCCTAGCCTCACGCCATGCCTCGACGCGCCCTGATCGTCATCGACCTCCAGAACGACTACTTCCCCGGCGGCAAGTGGACCCTCGTCGGCATCGACGTGGCCGCCGCGAACGCGCGCGCCTCCTCGCCGCGGCTCGCAGCGCCGGCGACCTCGTCGTCCACGTCCGCCACGAGAACCCCGCCCCGGGCGCCCCCTCTTCGTCCCCAACACCGACGGCGCCAGGTTCACCCTCCGTCCATCTGGTGCCCGGCGAGGAGGTCGTGCTCAAGCACCAGATCAACCCTCCGGGACACCCACCTCAAGGAGATCCTCGACCGTCACGACGTCCGCGAGCTCGTCATCGCCGGCGCCATGAGTCACATGTGCATCGACGCCGCCACGCGCGCCGCGGCCGACCACGGCTACGCCGTGACCCTGATCCACGACGCATGCGCCTCGCGTGACCTCGAGTTCGGCGGGGTCCGCGTCCGGCGGCCCACGTCCACGCCGCCTTCATGTCCGCCCTCGGCTTCGCCTACGCGACCCTCGTCGCCACCGACGAATTCCTGGCCGAGCGCTGAGCGCCCCGCGAGCCGCCCGCGGCGCTCGGTCACGCCTTCGCCCGCGGCTTCGCGGGCGAGCCCGAAGCTCGCGCGCCGGCACGCTCGCGACGGAGCGGGCCATCGGACTCTGGAGGAGCTCGCCGAGCTCCCGCAGCGAGAGAGGGAAGCTGCTGCCAAGCGCTCGAGGACGGCGCCCGTCTCCATGTCTGCGAGGGCGTCCTGGAACTGCTGGCGACCTGCTCAACGGGGGTCACGGCCGGACTGTACAACGTTTCCTGGCATTTTTCGCCGGCGGTGATGCCGCCGCCGCAGCGTCGCCACCGCTCGAGCGAGAACAGCAATCGCAGACGACGTCTTCGACACGTCCTCGCGCGTCGCCACGACGAGGATCGCGTCCGCCGATCGAGGACCCCGCGAAGAATGCCGCCGATGCAGAGCCCTCCTCGGAGGAGCGCAGCAGCAGGGCGACGGCGTGCTCGCGCTGCGTGGTTCGTCGCCGGTGTCGCTGCCAGCGAGCCGCGGTCGTCGCGGGGAATCGGAGGCCGCGCCGTTGATTCGCAGCACCCGCGCGCGTCGGTTCGCGGCCCGATTCGCCGGTGCTCGTCGCAAACTCCGGAGCCATCGACCTCGTCGAGGCGGACGGTCACCCGCGTCACCATTGTCAGTACCCGGATAGGCGAAGACCACCATACCCGCGATCGCCGATGACCGGTCGACCGCCAGCTCCCCGGCTGCGGCGCTCTGGCTGTCGCGGAGGCGGGCGCGAGCGCGTCGCTCGGGTGTTCACGAGGATCGAGCGCTGCGTGGCCGTATCATCAGGAGCGAGGCGGCGCCGGCTCGACCCGCTCGGGAAGCGAGGCGTCGAGCTCGGTCCTGGAGGGTCGCGCCAACTGGCGGACCACCGCACCGTCGCGCATCCACACGAAGTTCGGCCACAGCTTGACCCGGAACGAGCGCCCCAGCGCCCGCCCCGGACCGTCTTCGACCTTCACGTGTTCGACCTCGGGGTGCCGCGCCAGCAAGGCCTTCACGCCGGGCGCGGCGGCCTGGCAGTAGCCGCACCAGGCGGTGCCGAACTCGACGAGCACGAGGCCCTTCCGCTGGTCCAGCTGCTCGCGCGTGGGCGCATGATCGGGATCGAGGTACTCGGGCGCGAATGACATCTTTATTTCTTTTAAAAAGGTCGTTCCTGCCGGAGGGTGGCCTCGCCGGCGCGCGACACCAGTGCGCATCGACCGCGAGAGCGAGAGGTCGCCGCATGCTTTGGCCGCGCTGCCGCCCCTTGACATTGCAGCGGGTCGGACGAGCCCATCTCGCCCGCCCGCGGCTCGCCAGCGCAACAGACGCGGCGGGCCCATCATTGCTGGCCCGCCTGGCTCAAAGACAGATCATTGCCGCGAATCAGCGCGCGGCGGCCGTCCTCGTCGCAAGCATCGCTCACGGAGTCGCTCGATGCACGCCGCGTCCGCGGACCTCGCCTGCAGCGACGTCCGCGGGCGCGCCGTGCATGGAGCTCGTGGTTCAGCCCTTGCTGCCCGGCTGCGGCACCAGGCGCAGGTACGGCTTCACCGTCTTCCAGCCGTCCGGGAACCGCTCGCGCGCCTCGTCGTCGCTGACCGACGGCACGATGATCACGTCCTGGCCGTCGCGCCAGTTCACCGGCGTCGCCACCTTGTGCTGCGAGGTCAGCTGCAGCGAATCGATGACGCGCAAGATCTCGTCGAAGTTGCGGCCCGTCGACGCCGGGTAGGTGATCGACAGCTTGACCTTGTTGTCGGGGCCGATCACGTACACCGAGCGCACGGTCAGCGTGTCGCTCGCGTTGGGGTGGATGAGTCCGTACAGCTCGCTGACCTTGCGGTCGGCGTCGCCGATCACGGGGAAGTTGACCGCGGTGCCCTGCGTCTCCTCGATGTCCTTCTCCCAGCGGTGGTGGGACTCGACCGGGTCGACCGACAGGCCGAGGACCTTCACGCCGCGGCGCTCGAACTCGGGCTTCAGCTTCGCGGTGTAGCCGAGCTCGGTCGTGCACACCGGCGTGAAGTCTCGGGTGCGAGAACAGGATGGCCCATGTCGCCCTTCCACTGGTAGAAGTCGATCGGGCCGTGGGTGGTGTCCGCCTGGAAATTCGGGGCAGTGTCGCCGAGACGAAGCGTCATGGTGTCTCTCCGTTCACTATGCTGCGCATAGACTTCGTCAAACTAGACACCCTGTCAAGCCGCGCCGATCCGATCGCCCCGGCGCGCTGCGAGTCGCGCTCGCGGGGCGGGCCTCGCGTCCGCCGGAGGTCCTTGAATTTCTCCCTTTACGGAGCCTGCCTCCGGCGCCTCGAACGACGTGGCGGGGCTCCGGTCCTCAAGGAGGTCGGCCGGCGGCGACGCGGAGGTCGGCGGCGGCGCGGTGATAGTCGGTCAGCGCGTCGAGCTCCTGCGCGGCCGCGTCGGCGGCCGCCTGCTCCCGCAGGTTGACGAACAGGAGCGTGCTGTCGCCGAGGTCGAAGCGCCGCCGCTCGGCCTGCTCGAGCGCATGGGCGACCTGCAGCTGCTCTCGCGCGAGTGACGCGCGTGCGCGGCGACCAGCGCCGAGTGGGCGTCGCGCAGCTCGATGGCGACGACGTCGGTCATCCAGCGGAGCTCGGCGTCGAGGCGCGCGTGGTCGGCCCTGGCCCGGCGAAGTTTGCCACGGGCGGCTCGCAACGGCAGCGGCAGCTCGATCGAGATCCCGGCGACGAACTCGGCCGGCAGTAGGTACCGGTACTCCGGCGCGACCAGGCCGAGGTCCTTGGCGACGTACGCGTCGATGTCGATCCGCGGCGACAGGTTGTTGCGGGCCAGACGCGCCTCGACCTGCGCCGCGTCCCGCTGCAACAAGACCCGCCGCAGCTCGGGCCGGCGCGCCAGCGCGTCGCTCAAGGCAGCCTCGAGCGGGTCGGCGGCGGGAGGCTCGGGGAACGCCGGCGGCAGCCGATCCGCCATCGGCACGACGATCTCGCCGCCGTCGTCGCGCAGGTGGCGGGCGAGCTCGAGCGCCGCCTGCTCGAGCGCCCGCTCGGCGGCGACGAGCCGACCCTTGCGCTCGAGGATCGCGCGGCGGTTCTCGAGGCCCTCGACCTCGGGGTGTTGCCGGCGGCGACTTGCCGCCGCAGCGCAGCGTCGCGGTCTTCG
Organism: Nannocystis pusilla; assembly: GCF_026626665.1. Classification (GTDB taxonomy): domain Bacteria; phylum Myxococcota_A; class Polyangia; order Nannocystales; family Nannocystaceae; genus Nannocystis; species Nannocystis pusilla. The sequence continues at coordinate 11,628,938 of NZ_JAPNKE010000002.1, read as the reverse complement.
GCGAGCGCGAGCAGGCGCTGCTGCACCGCGAGCCGCAGCCCGGCGCCGACCCATGCCCAGTACGCGCGGGCGGCCGCGCTCGAGCTCGAGCAGTCGGACGTCGACGTCGGCCTCGGCCGCGCGGCGCCCGAGGTCGGTCACCTGCAGATCGGCGCGCCTGCGGTCGATAGGTCCGCCCTGCCACAACGGCAGCGACACGCCCGCCCGCACCTCCCGCCCGAGGCGGTCTTGGCCCGCAGATCGTAGACGGCGAAATCGCCGAGTCCGAGCCGCCAGCCGCCGTACACCTGCAGACCCCAGAGGGGGTCGGCTGGCGCAGCTCGACGTCGAGGCGGCCGTTGGCGAACGCCCCGATCGGCGCGTACTGCCCCGCACGCGCAGCTGCGGGTCGAAGCCGCCGCGAGCCGCGAGCGCGTCGCCCTCCGCTCCGCGCACGCGCTCGCGCGCCGCCTCGAGCTGCGGGTGTGCGGCGGCGACGGCGTCGAGCACCTGGCGCAGGGTCAACACGTCGTGCGCGCCGGCGGCATCTCGCGCCATGCTCGACCGCACAGGCCCGAACAGGCACGCGAGCGCGACCACCAGCGCGATCAGGCGGGTGATCATGGCTCGTCCTCCTCGTCTTTCACGTCGTGCTTGCCGGCCGGCGCGGCGTCGGCGACCGGCGCTGCCGACAGCGCCGGCGGGAAGCCGTTGAACTGGCGCCACAGCTCGTAGCCGAGGCGGACCTCGTCGAGCAGGATCCACCCGTTCGCGCGCACGCCCTGGCGCAGGTACTGAGCCGGCGGCCAGTGCTCCTCGGGTCCGAGGTCGAGGTCGGGCAGGACGACGACCCGGAACTTGCCGTGCCCGTCGTCGGTCGCGTCGACGAACGCGACCACCCCGCCGAACGTGCCGACCGCGACCGACGGCCAGCCGACGAACTGCACCGCCGGCCAGCCCTCGAACTGCAACCTGACCTTTCGACCAGGCGTGACGAGCGGCGCGTCGAGCCCGTCGAGCCACAGCTCGACCGCGCGGGCGTCGGTCTCGGGCACGAACATCGCCAGCGGATCGCCGGCCTTGACCATCTCGCCGCCCTCGCGCGCGACCAGCCGCAGCACCGTGCCGTCCGCGGGGCAGTCACTGTCATCGCGCCCTGGCGGGCCAGGCGGACCTCGATGCGCGCGAGCTCCTGCTCGGCGCGCGCCTGCTCGGCGCGCGCCGACTCGAGCGCGATGCCGGCGGCGTCGACCCCGGCGCCCTGATCGCTCTCGACGCGCACGACCTCGGCGCGCATCGCCTTGACCTCGCGGCGCGCGGCGGCCAGGGCCGCCTTGGCGCGCAGCAGGTCGGCTCGCGCCGTCTGTTCGCCGAGCTCGGCGAGCTCGAGCGAGCGGCGCGACGCCAGACCATCGGCGGTCAACTTCTGCGTGCGCTCGAGGTTGAGGGTCGCCGCGGTCAGCTCGCCTGCGCGGCGTCGACGGCCTGTTGTGCGGCGAGCTCGCGATCGACCGCCATGCCGGCGCGCATGCGGGCGCCGTCGACCGCCGACTGCCGCGCCAGCGCGAGACCGTCGATCCGCTGCTGGCTGAGGTCGATCGCCCGCCGCGCCGCGTCGACGCGCTCGCGCGCCGCTCCCCGCTCGCGCTCCAGCCGCGCCAGGAGCTCCGGGTCGTTGTCGGCGAGCCGGGCGATCGGCTCGCCTGCCGCGACATGACTGCCTTCCTCGACCATCCAGCCGACCACGCGGCCGTCGATCGGCGCCTCGATCGCCTGCGTGCGGTCGAGCGGCGCATGGGCGATCACGCGGCCGCGGCCCAGGATCGACTGTTGCCACGGCGCGAAGACCAGCAGGAGCAGCATGGCGACCGCCGTGAGCACCAGCCGTCGCGCGACCGCCCTGGGAGTCCGCGTCGGACGCGTCAGCCGCAGCGCGCTCGCCTCTGCGAGGATCATGCGAGGGTGGAATCCGAGTGCATGGGGGTCTTCACGGCGAGGCAGAGCCCGGGCCGAGGTCGATCGTGCGGGTGCAGCGGGCGCGCACGGCCGGGTCGTCGCTGACGACCAGCAGCGTCCACGGGGCGTCGTACGCGAACAGGTGATCGAGCAGCGCTTCGAGTTTGGCGGGCGGCAGCTGGAGGCGGTCGAGCGCGCCGTCGACGAGCATCAGCCGGGGCTGCACGACCAATGCCCGCGCGACCACCAGCCGCCGCGCCTGCGTCTCCGACAGCGGGGCGCCCGTCGGCGCCAGCTCGGTCTCGTCGCCGAGCGGCAGCGAGGCGATCACATCATCGAGGTCGAGCAAGCTCAGCGCGACCCGAAGGGCGGCGAGCGACGCGTCCGGCGCCCCGACCTGCAAGTTGTCGCGGATCGTCGCGCGGAAGAGGTCGCCCGGGCGCAAGAGCGCGACCTGCTCGCGCAGCGCCGGGAGGTCGGCGGTGCGCAGGTCGATCCCGTCGATCTCCACCTGTCCGCGGTCCGGCGCGCGCAGACCGAAGCAGAGATCGAGCAAGGCGCTCTTGCCGGCGCCGCTGTCGCCCCGGAGCAGCACGTGCTCGCCGGCGGCGATGTCGACGTCGAGCCCGGACAGGGCCGGCCGACCACCGAGCGAGAGCTCGACCCGTCGGCACCGAGACGCGCAGGGCCGCCCCGAACTCGCGCACGCCGCCGGACGCCTCGAGCGGCATGTCGACCAGCTTGCCGAGCTTGAGTGACGCCGGCGAGCAGGTCGTAGAAGGTCTCGAGGTGCTTGCCGAGCTTGGCGAAGCTGGCCGACACCGCGGTGACGACCAGTTCGGCGGCGACCAACTGGCCGAGGGTGAGCTGGCGTTCGAGCACCAACAACCCGCCGACCCCGAGGAGCGCGCCGCCGGCGACGACCTGCATCCCGAGTCCGCCGACGAGCTGAGTCAGCAGCCTCGACCAGTGAGTACGGCGCGCGATCAGGTAGCTGCGCGACAACACCTCGGCCCGCGCGACCGCGTGCCGCATCGCCGACTCCGACTTGAACAGCGCGGGTTCCGCGCGACCTCCTCGAGCCATGCGACGGCCGCGTACTTGCTGGACGACTCCTTGAGGCTGGTGCCGATCGCCGCCCGCAGCGGCAGCACGATCAGCGCCGCGAGGGCGAGCAGCAGGAAGAGGTCGAACGCCAGCAGCAGCGGGTGGTAAAACGCCAGCAGCACCATGCCGACGGCCGCCTGAAGCGCGACCGAGACCCCGTCGAGGAGCAGGGCCGCGGCGGCCTTCTGGATCATCACGACGTCGAAGAAGCGGTTGACCAGCTCGGGCCCCGGTCGGCCGGCTGCGCGCCGAGATCGACGCGCGGTAGCCGGCGCGCGATGTCGGCGACGGCGCGGACGAACAGCCGTTGCTGCAGAAGCTCGACCACGAACGCGGCCAACGCCCTGAGCGCGCCGGCGAACGACAGGCCGGCCATCAGCAGCACGGTCAGCACGAACAGCGGCTGGGTCAGCGCCCCGAAAGCGACGGTGTTGACCAGCGCCTGCACGGCGATCGGAGAGGCCAGCGTCAACGCCCCGATCGCCACGGCATAGAGGAACAACACCCATAGCTCGTCGCGCTCGAGCCGGATCAGCGCGCGCAGGCGGGCCAGCGCCTGCTGCCCGGATCACGAGAAGGAGTCGGCGCGCGTGCAGCCCATCGAAGGGCAGCTCCGGCTCGACGAACAGCCACAGCGCCGGCACGTCGCCATCGGCGACCCCGAGCGCGTGCAGCAGCGGGCGCTCGCGCAGCTCGACCGGGCGCTCGTCTCCGCGGTCGAGCACCACCCCGGCGAGCCGCCCGCGCGTCGTTCCGGTCGCCAGCAGCCAGCGCCCGCCCCCGGCCGTGCCGCCGAGCCGCGCCAGCGCCGGGGTCTCGGGGCCGAGCCGCGCGCAGCTCGGCGAGGCCGAGCCAGGTCGGCTGCACGTGCAGGCCGATGCCCGCGGCCGCGCCGACCAGCACGTCGACCCATGCCCCCTCGCCCCGGGCCCCGCGCGACGCGTCCGCCAGCGCCCTCCAGGCCCGCTGCGGATCGAACGACGCCCCGGTCCGCTCGGCGAGCAGCTCGAGCACGCGCAGCAGGTCGCCGCCCTTCGCCGGCGGGTCCTCCGCTGGCGTCATCGCCGCTCCTGGGGCGCCAGCCGCCGGGCGACCGCCCGTCCCAGCCGATCGACGAAGTGCTCCATCGCGGCCACGCTCGACGCTTCCTCGGCCTGCAGCGCCAGGCCGCCGCCCCCGGCGAACGTCACTCGCGCCGTGAGCATCACCCGCCCGCTCGCGGTCGCGGTGGCCCGCAAGTCGGCCGTCAGCACTTCTGAGGCAAAACGTCCGAGCACGCACAACAGCCGCCGGAGCGCCCGCCCGGGCGGCCCGCCATCGGCGGGGAAATGGACGACCACCTGCATTCCTACCCTGGGTTTGCGCGCGGCCCTCGGTTCCGGCAATCCGATAAAATCGTTGTCCGACTTTGATAAAATCGAACGGTGGCCTGGCTCAATTATCACCACCTCCTGTACTTCTGGACGGTGGCGCGCGAGGGCGGAGTAGCTGCGGCGAGCCGCAGGCTGCGGCTCTCGCAGTCGTCGATCTCGACCCAGCTCCGGCAGCTCGAGGAGCAGCTCGGGCAGCCGCTGTTCGACCGCAGCCGCCGGCGGATGCAGCTGACCGAGGCCGGGCAGACCGCGTTCCGCTACGCCGACGAGATCTTCGGCCTCGGGCGCGAGATGGTCGACGTGTTGCAGCACGGGTCCGCCGGCCGCAGCGTCCGGCTCGCGCTCGGACTGACCGATACCGTGCAGAAGATGATCGCCTACCGCCTGATCGAACCGGCGCTGCAGCTCCCGGAAGGGGTGCAGATCCACTGCGAGGAGGACCGCCTCGAACGACTCCTCCCCCAGCTCGCCAGCCACGAGCTCGACCTCGTGGTGTCCGACGAACCGCTGCCGGCGGGCAGTTCGATCAAGGCGTTCAACCACCCGCTCGGCCACAGCAAGGTGACGATCTTCGCCGCCCCGACGCTCGCCGGTCGCCTGCAACCCGGTTTCCCGGCGAGCCTCGACGGCGCGCCGTTCCTGCCGACCGCGACCGCGGCGCTGCGCCGCGACCTCGATCGATGGTTCGACCAGCTCGCCATTCGCCCGCGCATCGTCGGCGAGTTCGACGACAGCGCGCTGCTCAAGGTCTTCGGCCAGGCCGGCGCCGGCGCGTTCGGGGCCCGAAGTCGTCGCCCGCGAGATCGCCCGGCAGTACCGCGTCAAGCCGATCGGCGACGCCGAGGGGCTCGTCGAGCGCTACTGCGATCTCCGTCGAGCGCCGCATCAAACACCCCGGGGTGCGGGCGATCTCCAACGCTGCGCGCATCGATCTGTTCACCGATCACGGGTGAAGGAGCGGTCGAGCCGATCGCTGGCACCGTTCACCCCACCGCGCCAATCGGCGAAGCACGACCCGCCGGGCCGCGACCCGGCCGCTGGCCGGGGTGACGACCTGCTCGGCTTCCGCCACGAAATCGGCGAAGCTCGGGCGGCTCGATGCGTCGCGTCGCCCTCTCCGCGCTCCTCCTGTCCGCCGCTTGCGACGGCCCTGCTCCGGCCGAGGAGCGCCCGTCGACCGTCGCGCCGCCCGCGGCCTCGCAGGCACCTGCGCCACCCCGGCGGTCTCGCAGCCCTCTCCGCCGCCGCCCGCGGCGCGCGACCGCGGACCGCACGAGATCGACGAGCACGGCGTGGGCCCGGTCCGCCTCGGCATGCGCGACCAGGAGCTCCCCGCATTGGGTTTTAGCGGCGATCGCCCGCAGGGCAGCGCGTCCTTCGTCCAGGACGGCAAGCCCAGCCCGATCACCTTCCGCACGAGCGCGACCTGGACCCTCGAGCAGGACGGCCAGCTGCAGGTCGTGGCCGACATCAATCCGGTCGAGATGCGCGTCACCTCCCTGCGGATCGTCGGCCCCGTCCCGAAGACCGCAGAGGGCGTGGCTGTCGGCGTCACCCTGCAACAACTGCGAACAATCTACGGCGAGCCCGAGCACACCTGGCGACCGGTCGGCTTTGATGTGCGCCCAGTTCGCGGCGCGGCCCGGGGTCGACGTCTGCTTCAAACCAGGACACTGACGCCGACCTGGGCGGACCTTCCGCCGGAGACTCCCGTCGCCAAGCTGCCGTGCCGGCGACGCGCCCTCGCCCTTGACGCTCGGCGAAGACCTGACCCAGATCGCCGCCGCGCTCCAGGGTCACCTGATCGACGGCGGACTCGTCGACGGCGACGCGCGGGTGCGTCTCGACGGGGCGCGCGAACCGTTCGAGCTGCTCGCGCCGTGCGTCCTGCTGCTGCGAAGCGCGCCCGGCGAACCGTCCGGCTGGTCCTACTCCAGCGCAGTGGCGCACCGCGGCGAGGTGTACCAGGTCACGGGCGGCTGGCAGCGCGCCGACGGCTCGATGCTGCTGTGCGACGGCAGCGGCGTGTTCGTCCGCGCCGTCGACGGGACCGCGGTGCGCTGGAAATCGACGCACGAGCAGCGCTGGCAGCCCGAGCCCGCGACGTGCGACGTGCGCGGAGTTCGTGCCGCCGCGGGTGGTCTGCAAGGGCATCTCGGATCCCTTCGGCATCAAGGCCATCGTCATGGGCGAGCTCCTCGTCGCCGAGCAGTACGCCGACGCCCTCGCCGAGCGCAGGGCGGTGCATCGGACCGCCGGCCGGTCCGTTCACCCCGAGGGTCCGTGCCAGCGAATCGTCGATCGCGCGTGGGAGGAGACCGTCCCGGCGCTCACGTTCGCCGGGGCGCCGACCGATTCCGTGGCCCGGCTCCACTATCTTCAGGCCAGCCTCGACGTGATCGCGTCGTGCTCCGCGGAGCCGCTGCAGCAGCGCCTCTGCGCGCTCACGACGCCGAAGGTCCTCGAGGCCGCGCGCGCGTGCCCTCCCCGACGGCGCGGTTCCCCGCGTGGACCGACGCGGTGCACGAGCCGGCGCCCAGGCCGGCGCCCCTTTCCCCGGCGGAGCTGAATCGCCGCACCGCGGCGCTGACCGGCAAATGGTCGAAGGTGCATGCGGACGAGCGGCTGCCGCCCGAGCAGTGGACATTCTCGCCGGGTGGACGGCGGCTGCACATCGACGGCGGCCCGAACGAGGGGAGCTACGAGCTGTCGCCGACCCCGGAGGGCGCGTGGTTCGCCCGTCGCCCGCTGCGCGAGCTGTGGCTGGAGTTCGCCTTCCTCGACGCCGTTCGCTTCTACCTCGTCGATGCGCCGATGACACGGCTGGTCGACCGGCAGCGCTTCGACGTCCGCCTGGCCCCGGGCCGCGAGATCCTGCTGATGCGCGGCGAGGCATGCAAGACGGTGAGCGCGGCCGGACAGCTCCGCGACGCCCGCTGTCGCTTCGTCACGGACGACGCCGGCGAGCGGCTCGAGATCGAGTACACCGACGAAGAGGGCATGGCGGCGACGACGACGCTCGCCGTCGTCGACGGCTTCCTGGCCCCGCCCGACGTCCGGCCGCCGCTCGCGATGTTCGCGCGCGAGCGCTGAGCCGTGATGGGAGGCGCGCGACGAGCGAGCCGAGAAATCACGCTGAAGCGCACGCGGACCGCGAGTGCGACGCCTGCGCTGAATGAAGCCACTTTGCCACGATTCGCGCGCCGCGACCTCGCAGCGCCGCGCTTCGGTGATTCGACCACCGCCCGCTGCTACGATTGCGCGCCGCGTCCTCGTAGCGCCGCACCTCGGCGATGCCCGCCTGATACCACAGCTCGGCGATCGGCGCGTTCCCCTCGCGGGCGGCCACGATCTCGCGGGCCCACGCCTCGCGGGTGTCGAAGTCGTCGCTGAAGCTCAGCATGAGCGCGGCAATCTGAAGATGTCGCGCTCCGCGGTCATCTCGTAGCCGGCGGCCTTGACCGTCGCCGCGCGCACGACCTCGAGCCCCTGCGCGTCGCCCGGCCACACCCGGGTCGGCCCGTAGTGCTCGCGCAGGAGCGCGAAGATCCGCCGCTCCGACGCCTCGCGGGCGGCGGCCGTGATCTCGCTGCGCTGATCGGGGCCGAGCTTCAGCATCAGTCGTCGTCCGCCTCGTCGGGGGCCGCGCGGTCGATGTGCACGTGGCTGGCGATGTCGAACAGCGACTCGACCTTCGAGCCGCCCGAGGTCGCCGCGTCGGGGATGCCGTCCTCGTTGTTGTCCGGCGTCTCCGGCGTCGGCGAGGGCACCGCCGCGCTCGACGGGTAGACCGCCTTGGGGCCCTTCTCGAGCAGGACCACGCGGGACCGCACCGACCGCGCCGCGTTGTACAGCCGGAGGTAGGCCGACCGCCGCGTCGCGCCCGTCATCTGCTTCTGCCCGACCGGCTGCATGTCGAGCGCGCCGCCGTGCTGGTGGTTGCTGGGCACCGTGCTGCCGGCGGCGAGGTTGCGCCGCGGGTTGCGCCAGCCGCTCGACACGAAGACGCTCGCGCCGTACGCCGCCTCGGTCGCGGTCAGCAGCTCCGTCATCGCCGAGTCGAGGATCAGCTGGTAGTTGCCGCGCAGGTCGGCGCGCGTGGTCGCCTTGATGTGCGTGCGGTAGGGGACGTGCAGCGTGAAGCCGCTCCGCACATGCGCTGGTCGACGTACTCCTGGCGGATGATGTCGCGCTCGTCCTGCGTCACGATCTCCGTGATCTCGTGCGACTTGCCCTCGTGGGTGATCGTGGCCTTGATGCTGTACTGGACCGGCGGGTTCGGCTTGCGCGAGGCGGTGATCGGCCGCTGCGCGTTGGTGACCTCGGGCGTGTAGTCGAAGCGGTTGCCGGTGCCGGTGGGCTTGGCGATCTTGCCGCTGTGATCGCCGATCGGCTTGACCTCCCAGGTCGCCGAGGCGCCCTCCGGCTCGGCCACGCGGACGCTCAGCGTGCGGAACTTGGTGCTCGCGTCCTTGCCGACGAGGAAGATGAACTTGTCGGCGACGACCCATCCTTCTCCGAATAGCGGGTCTTGGCCGTGTACTGGCTGCGGTGCTCGAGGCGGATCCGCGGCGGACAGGTCGCACATTCGCCGCCGGCCGGCTTGTCGCCGAGCTGCTGATCCGCGGCCGTGCCGGCGTTCTCCATCTGCTTGGAGAAGCGGTTCGTCTGGCCCTGGATCGGCTCGGGCGAGACGGCCTTACCGGTGAAGCTGCCGGGCTGCCCGGAGGTGTTCGGGTTCAGCAGGTCCCACGTGAACCGCGGCGCAGTCAGCCCTGTGTCCCCAGATCCGCTCATCGCCCCGCCACCCGTCCTGCTCGTGACATTAACCAGCCCCGCCGCGGAAGATCAATCCGGCGCCCGCGGATCGCCCGACGCAGGCCCGCCCCTGCCTCATCCGACGCGCGGGTCATGGGTGATCGCGACCAGCTCGCGCGGCGACTCGTACAGCACGGCGTCGAGGTGGCGCAGAAAGTCGGCCCGCTGGTCGGCGGTGAGCACCGGCGCGACCGTCTGCAGCGCGCGCGGGTCGTAGCGAAAGAAGACCGGGTGCGCCTCGCCCGCGAGGTCGATCCGCAGAAGCGACGCAGTGGCGACGCACGACCTCGATTCGGCCCCGCTGACGACGAAGATGCCCCACGCTCGCCCCAGCCCTCGCCGACGATCCGCTCGAGCAGGCCGGAGTCGCGCTCGAAGCGGATCAGGTACGGCGCGACGTCGTCGAAGGCGCGCCCCTGCTCGCCGTCGTAGAGCGAGGCGTAGGGGTCGACGCTCTCCTCGATCAGCTCGATCGGCCGATCGGCGCGGGCGGCGTCGACGATCCCGTACAGCGTGCCAGCGTCGCGCAGGCCACGGAGCCGCGCGAGGGCGGCGAGCGCCGCCTCGCTCGGCTTCACCGGCGCCGGCGGCGGCGTGAAGTCCTCGACGAGGAAGCGGTAGGTCGTACGACCGGCCTGCATCCACCCGCGGTTGGCCATCTCGCCGGTCCAGCACGGCTCGCCGCCGACGACGATCCGGTGCGGATCGATCGCCTGCACGTGCGCGCAGACGCCGTCCCATACGATGTGGAATTGCGGGCTGCCGGCGCGATCGGGGTGAACCACGACCTCGGCGTCGGCGGTGCCGATGGTGCGCCCGATCCCGGGGTCGAGCACGATCTTGCGGAAGCTCTCGCGCCCCGACCACACCTGCAACACGCCGCGACGCCGCCGCGGCGGCCGCTCGCGAGCACCTGATAGCGGGCGAACGTGTAGTCGAGCTCCGCCAACCAATCGGCGTATTCCGGGTCGAGCTCGGCGAAGTCGCGGACCGCGAGCGGACCGAGGTTGGTGCGCCCGCGATCGTCGGGGTGCGGCACGCGGCCGCGGGCCGTCTCGCGGGCCATGAATTCGAGCTGGCCCTCGATCTGCCGCAGCGCCGGCCAGCGCGACGGATCGTAGGCCCGCGTGCGCGCGCGAGCCTCGGCGAGCACCTCGGCGAAGGCGTCGCGCGACGTGATGCGCATCAGCCCGGGCACGCCGTTCAGCCTTTCACCGGCGGGTGGAACTTGCGCGGGATCATCACCTGCGTCGCCCGCCCGCGCAGTACACCGCCAGCAGCGTGTCCTTGCGCGGGTCCTTGAGCGACCAGTCGTCGACGATCGGCGCCGCGGTGCTCTGCAGGCCGAGCGCCGGCTCGCCGAACTCGACCTCACGCGGCTCGCGGACCAGCGGCGGCGGGTTCGGCTTGCCGTCGACGAAGCCGTAGCTGATCGGCGAGCAGCCGACCTGCTCCGGCGTGATCGACGGGTCGAGCGTGAAGTACTGGCCGACGCCGGCGCCGGGGATCGATCTCTGGTGCATCGTCTGACCGGCGAACGAGCGCACGACGACGGGCTTTCCGAGGTCAATGCCCTTGATATGCGAGAGGATGTCGCTCGGCTTGATCGGTCCGGTCGCGTGGGCGGCGTAGAACTGATAGGCGACGGCGTAGCGGGCCTGCACGCGCGCCTCGCCCAGGCCGTCGTCCTCCCGAGCTGCTCGGCGAGCTCGTGCTTGGAAAGGTCGAGGTCGGCGAAGACGTCGCGCCCCGCGAGCCCGCCCGGCGGCGGTGCCTCGTCGTCGAGCGTCGCGGTCTCCGGATCCGGCTCGTCGGGCACCGCCGAGTCGTCGTGCGTGTCGTACTCCAGCCGCTTGCGCTCGCACTCCTCACAAAGGGCGTGCCGATCTTCGCCGCCGCGCGGAACACGAAGCTCTGCGTCGAGTCGCCGATCACCACCGAGGGAGCCGCCGACGATGCGGTCGCCGCCGATGTGGACCGCCGGATCGGTGCGCGCCGCCTCCCGGTGATTGATGAGGACGGTCGCCGAGCCCTGCTGGATGCGATCGCTCGGGCCCACCGGGAAGCACACCACGCTGTCGCCCTTGCGCGCCGCCGGCAGGAAGCCGACGATCACGTTGGCGCTGCCGCTGAAGATGGGGCCGCCGACGTGCGGCACCGGACCGGGCTCGACCTTCGGGCACACGTGAAAGTCGCTGATGCGGGCGGCGTCGGGCATACGTGCAGGAGCGTCCGGCACGGTAACAAAAACCGCCGACGCGCGGCGCGCAGCGCCATCGTGGCGGATCGTCTCGTCATTGCCATCATGCGATCCACGGGTCGGCAGATGTGTGAATGACGATATCGCGCGGCGCGGTTTCGCCGGATAACAATGGACAGAGGCGGACCGCCGCGGGCATGATGCGGGCTTCCTCCGTGACCGCTCCCTTCTCGCCGCGCGTGGGCGACCGTGTCCGCGGTCGCTATGAGCTCATGACCCGCTGCGCGCCGAAGGTCCGGCGCACGTGTTCGTGGCCGTCGATCACCAGGCCGGACGCGAGGTCGAGCTCACGTTGTTCGATCCGTCGCTCGCCCAGGCCGACCCCTGGGCCGCGTTCGCCCGGCTGATCACCGCGGCGACCGCGGCCAAGATCCCCGGCCTGGTCCTGCCCCGCGGCGTCACTCGCACCGCGCCGACCCCGCCGTACTGCGTGACCGACCTGCAGATGGCCCGCGGGTTCGATCGCCAGGTCGAGCAGGGGCCGACGCCGTGGCGGCGCGCGCTGACCCTGTGCGAGCGGGTGGCCGAGATCGTCGAGCGCCACGCGGCCGCCGGCGCGGCCCACCGGGCGCTGACCTCGGCGCGCTGCGTGATCACGGCGCGCGGGGACGTGAAGGTGCTCGACTTCGGGGTCGCCGAGCTCGGGCCCGGTCACGCCGCCGATTCACCCTACCGCGCGCCCGAGCGCCCGCCGCCGCCGGCCCGCGCTGCGACGTTCATGCAATCGGGGTGATGCTCCACGAATTGCTGGCAGGCCAGCGCGCCGCCGCCGGACCGCCGCCGCGCTGGAGCGCGCCCGACGACGCCAGCCGCGGGGTCGAGGCGCTGGTGGCCCGCGCCACCGCCACCGACCCCGACCAGCGCCACGCCGATCCGGCCGCGCTGCGGGCGGCCATGCGCGCTGCTCGACGCCGACGACAAGTCCGCCGCGGCCAAGCAGCCGCGGCGCACGCCGAGGCCGAGGCCAAGGCCGAGGCCGCCGAGGTCCGGGCGCCCGAGGCCCCGGAGACCGCCGCGGCCCGCCGCGCCGCCGAGGCCGAGGCCGCCGCGAGCGACGGCCCGCCGCTCCCCGGGCGGCAGCAACCTGCCCCAAAGACATCCAGAGAATCAACCGCGGAGCTGCCGCTGCGCCGAGCACCGGCAACCTGTCCGCGAGGCCATCCATCACCTCGCCGGCGTCCAGCAGCAGCCTGTCCTCAGGGACATCCGCGCCACTCACGCCGGATTCGCGGTCGTCGCAGTCGGGCTCGAGGCTCGCCCGCGACGAACCATCGCCCGCCTCGTCCGGCTCGCGCCTCGCCGGCTCCGCTTCGCCCTCGCGCTCCTATCCGACCCCTGGCGAGCGATCCGTCCGCGTCGTCTCGTCGCTCGCCTCGCCCGCGTCGTCCGGCTCCGCGCCTCGCCGGTTCGTCCTCGCCCTCGCGCGCCTACCCGACCCTCGCGGGCGAATCGTCCGCCGCCTCGTCGTCCGGTCTGCGCGGCTCGACCTCGCCATCGCGCGCCCACCCGACGATCGCTCCCGTCGATGCCTCGGCCTCGTCCTCCTCGCTGACCTCGCGCCCGCGGGCTCCGGGCCGCTCCGTCGCGCTCTCATCCGACCCTCGCGCCGTCGCTCTCCGGGGCCGCGTCGTCGTCCGCGTCGAATCACCAGCGCCTCCCCGGCTCGGCCTCGCCGTCCCGCTCCCATCCCACCCTCTCGTCCGCGCAGGCCCAGGCCTCCGCCTCGTCGTCCTCCCTCAGCCGCACGCGCATCCCCGGCTCGGCCTCGCCCTCCCGCTCCCATCCCACCCTCGAGCCCTCCGCTTCGACCTCCTCGTCGAGCCGCGCCCGCGTCCCCGGTTCGGCCTCGCCCTCCCGCTCGCACCCCACCCTCTCGTCCGCGCAAGCCCAGGCCGCCGCCTCCTCGCTCTCGCGCCCGCGCCCGCCCGGCGCCCCGCCCTCGCGCTCCTATCCGACCCTCTCCTCGTCCGGAGCTCCCGCCCCCGCGGACCGCACCGAGATCCTCGATCGCGCCCGCATCACCGGCGCGCACCCGCCGGTCCCGCCGGTGCCCGCGGCCGACAGGACCGAAATTACTCCGCGCCGCTCGGTGCGAGGATTGCCGGCCCGAGCCGACGCGACGACGCCGGCTCCATCCAATCATCGGACCTCGGCGATTCGACCGTCATCGCTCGCGCGCCCACGAATCAACCCACCGAGGAAATGCCGGTACCGGCCTTCGCGCGGCGCGGCCCCGGCGATCCGCCGACCGAGCACTGCCGGTGCCGGCCTTCGCCGACGCCCGCGGCCGCCACGTCGATCCGCCGACCGACCGGATCCCCGTGCCCGCCTTCGCCGACGCGACGCAGGTGCTCCGCGCCGACGATCTACCGCTGCCGCCGCCTCCGGCGAGCGACCCCGACGCCACCCGGATCTGGCGCCGACCGCCGGATCCGTCCGAAATCGTCGAACCGGCGCGCCCCGCCCCCGAGTCGACCATGATGCTCCCCACCACCGGGGAGACCGTCCTGTTTCACCACCAAGTATCTGTCCCCGGGCCAGGTCGCTGATGGCCAGCATCCGCGGGTGGTCGCTGCGAAAGAAGCTGCTCGTCGTCAACCTCGGGCTCGCGCTCATCGTCCTGATCGGCGTGCTGGCGGCGGTCGCCTGCTAGCTTACGGAAGTCGCCCGTTCACCGAGGTCGGCCTCGCCGACATGCCGCTCGGCGTGCGCGTGATCGGCAAGGATGAACACGACCCGTGTGCCTACCCGGGCGGCCGCGACCAGGAGCAGATCGACCCGCAACGAGGCGGGCGCGCCTCGTCGGTGGCGCCCCGGTCTGCGCTGCGAGGAGCTCGGCGAACGGGTCCACCTCGCAGCTTCGCCACGTCGCGCCGGCGAGCGCGCTCGACACGCGGACGCGGGGCTGGTGAAATCGCGGCATGAACAGCCCGCCGTCCTGCATCCGCTGCGACGTGGCGATGGAACTCGGCTTCGTGCCCGAGCTCTCCGGTCAGGTCATGGTCTCCGTGTGGCATCCGGGAGCGCCGACCACGGTGAAGCAGTCGTGGGCCGAACGCCTCGCCTCGCCCGGCGGGATCCGCTTCGCCGCCGACGAGGTGCTGGCGCTCGACGCCTATCGCTGCCCGGACTGCGGCCGCGTCGAGCTGTTCGCGCTGCGGCCGCCCGGCTCGCCGTGACGGGCGGCCAGCGCCGCATTCGTCGCAGCCGCGGCCTCGTGCGAAGTCCACGTCGCGGCGCGGCCCGCGAGCGCCCGCGGTTGCCCGTCCGTACCCACGCATCGGTGTGTGCCGCAGTCGCGTCGACTCTGGTTTGCGACCCGGATCCGTCGCGCGCCTGTCGCGATCTGCGATGCGCGCAAAGACGCGTTGACGCAGCACCACCCGCGTGCAAAGCATGGTCGGAAACGGTCGACTCGGCATTCTCATGAACCAGCCCGATCTCGTCTCCTCCGGCTCCGGGTCGCTCGGAGACCTGTCCGTGTTCACCCTGGACGTGGCCGACCTGCCGCTGCACGTCGTGCGATTCACCGGGCAGGAGGGCATCTCCGAGCCGTTCCGCTTCGCCGTCGAGGTCGCCAGCGCGGCGGAGATCGACCCCGAGACGTTCGTCGGTCAGCCCGCGCTGCTGACGATCCAAGGCCTCGACGTCGACCGCGTGGTCCACGGCATCGTGTGCGAGGCGGAGTACATCGGCGCGACCCGCTATCTGCAGCGCTACGAGCTGATCGTCGAGCCGTGGGCGCACCGGCTGAACCACCGCCACGACTGCCGGATCTTCCAGGACAAGACGACGCAGCAGATCGTCACCGAGGTGCTGGACGAGGGCCGGCCTGCCGCGCGACTGGTTCCGCTTCTCGCTGACCGGGACCTACGCGCCGCGGAACTACTGCGTGCAATACCGCGAGAGCGACCTCGCGTTCGTCAGCCGGCTGCTCGAAGAGGACGGCATCTTCTACTTCTACGAGCACGAGCAGAGCCGGCACGTGGGTGATGGCGGATCACGCCGGCGCGCACGGCCCGATCCCCGGCACCTCCACGGTGTGGTTCAACCGGCCCAACAACCTGGTCCAGGACCGCGAGCACGTGAAGGAGCTGCAGATCGGCAGCCGCGTGCGCACCGGCAAGGTCACCTAGCGCGACCTGAACCTCCACCGGCCCGATCAATCGATGGAGGTCAAGGAGGCCGCGAAGCACAACCCCGAGCCTCGAGCAATACGACTTCCCCGGCGAATATCAGTTCCCGGGCCGCGCCGGGCCGCACCAGGGCCAGGCGATGGCGCGGATCCGCCTCGAGGCGCACCAGGCCACCCGCAGGCAGGCCGTCGGCACCAGCGACTGCCCGCGCCTTTACGCGGGGCCGTGATGACCCTGGTCGGTCACCCGCACGAGGAGCTCAACGGCGAATATCGCCTGATCCGCGTCGAGCACAAGGGCGAGCAGCGCAGGCGCTGCAAGAGGATGCCGCGGGCGCGATGTCCTATCATAACACCTTCGGCGCGACCGAGCTGAAGGTGCCGTTCCGGCCGGCCCGCACCACGCCGAGGCCGGCGGTGCGCGGGTGCAGACCGCGACCGTCGTCGGCCCCGCGGGCGAGGAGATCCACACCGACGAGCACGGCCGGGTCCGCGTGCAGTTCCACTGGGACCGCGAGGGCGAGCACGACGAGCGCAGCACCTGCTGGGTCCGCGTCAGCCAGGCGTGGGCCGGGCACGGCTGGGGCGCGATGTTCCTGCCGCGGATCGGCCACGAGGTGCTGGTCGACTTCATCGAGGGCGACCCCGACCGGCCGATCATCACCGGGCGCATCTACCACGGCATGAACGAGACGCCGTACACGCTGCCGGAGCACAAGACGCGCAGCACGATCAAGTCGGACAGCTCGATCGGCGGCGGCGGCTACAACGAGCTGCGCTTCGAGGACAAGAAGAACGACGAGCAGATCTTCCTGCACGCGGAGCGCAACATCGACGTGCGCGTCAACGACGCGTTCTCGACGGTGTTCCGCCACTGCACGTGACCGTCGGCAACGACGAGCAGGGCAAGGCCGGCGACAGCTTCGTCCAGCTCTACCACGACCACCACCTCAACGTTCACCGCCACACCACGGCGCACCTCGGCGGCGACGTCCAGCTGCTCGTGGGCGGCATCGACGCCCGGGCCGCGTCGACATGCACGTCCGCAGCGACAAGCTCGAGCTCGTCGACGGCGACAGCCACGTGCACGTGCGCAAGAGCCTGCTCGAGAAGGTCGACGATTCGGTGTCGCGGATCGTCGGCGGCAACGAGCAGGCCCGGATCGCCGCCGCCTCGCGGTCGAGGCCGGCGACGAGGTCCACTTCAAGGCCAGCAAGATCGTCCTCGACGCCGGCGACGCGCTGACCATCCAGGGCCCGGGCGGGTTCATCACCATCGACGCCGGCGGGATCTACATCAAGGGCAGCATGGTCTATATCAACAGCGCCGGCTCGCCGGTCCGCGCGGCCGCGGCCGATCCGCGGACCGCGGCCGACGCCAAGGACGCCCAGCCCCAGCACGCGATCGAGTCCGAGCGCGGGTCGAAGTAGACGCGATGCTGACGATCGGCAAGGACCAACTGGCCCGCTTCCGCGAGCCGCCGCGCCGTGCCTCGAAGCCGAGATGGTCGAACACCTGGCCGCCTTCGCCGCCGCTGTTCAAGACGCTCGGCGAGGAGCCGATGCTCGTGGTCGTGCGCACGGGCATGGCCGCGGCCGAGCGCCACGGCTTCAACCTGCGCGGCCCGGTGCGCATGTACCTCGAGCTGATGCTGCTGTTCGGCAGCCGCTTCGACACCGACCCGCAGTACCAGGTTCCACGAGCTGCTGACGGCCGAGCCCGACGCGCCGCAGATGCAGCGGGCCGAGCGGATCCACGAGCGGGTGACGGAGTACCGCCGGCAGGTGGCCGGGCCGGACGACGATTACACCTCGCGGCGCTGCGGCGGATCCTGCATTCGCGGAGCAGCCGCTGGAGTACCCGCCGGCGCAGATCGTCGGGGAGATGGCGCGCCAGTTCGCGGCGGTGTACCTGGAGAAAGTCGCCTACGTCGGCGAGCCGGCGCTGACGAACCTGATCGTCGAGGGCGTCGAGACGGCGCGCGACCTCAAGGCGCCGAGCGCCCGCGGCGAGGCGCTGATGAGCGTGCTGATGTTCGCCTTCGGCCACGGCTGCCACGACGACCCGCTCTATCCGTGGATCGCCAACACCATCCGCGACGGCATGGTCCCGGAGCCGGCGAGGTGGCCGGTTCGGCTCGAGAAGAAGGCGATCACGTGCCGAGGCACGTGCTGGGTGACCTGCCGAGGAGAGGCTGAGCATGGCACACCGCCAGGGACTGACCGATCTCAACGCCAAGTCCGGGGCGAGCTCCGTCGATTCGGCGGTCGGCGCGTGGTGCGACTGCCCGCGCTGCTGCGCGAAGATGACGGAGGAGCGATGAAGACGATCTTCCCCAGCGCCTCCGCCGCCAAGATCACGGGCGTGACGAACGCCTTCAACAGCGCGTTCGAGAAGTTCGAGCTCAACCGCTGCCTGCGCAAGGCCCACTTCTTCGCCCAGATCCGGCAAGAGGTCGGGGCCTCGATCAGCGCCCTGACGGAGGACCTGCACTACAGCGAAGCGGGCTGAAGAAGAACTTCTCGTACTTCGGCAGAACCCGGAGGAGGCGGCGCTGTACGGCAAGACCGCCGAGCACGGCGCCGATCCGGAGGCGATCGGCAACCGGGCCTACGCCAACCGCAACGGCAACGGCAGCATCGAGAGCGGCGAGGGCTACAAGTACCGCGGCCGCGGGTACATCCAGATCACGGGCAAGGAGATCTACCAGAACGTGCAGAGCCAGATGGACGCTCGCTACCCGGGCAACGGGCTCGACATCGTGAACAACGTCGAGCAGGTCCTCGAGACCAAGGGGCGGGATGCTGTCGGCGATGGCGTACTGGCGGTGGAAGAAGCTCAACGATCGCGCCGACAACGGCGACACCGGGGAGCACGTCGACAAGATCACCGATCGTCGATCACTACACCCACACGCGCCCGGATCGGCGCACCAACTTCGACACCACGAAGGTGGTGTTCAAGACCGCCGAGTGCACGAACCGCCCGAAGTGAGCGCGACAGCGCAGCTCGCGGAGCTGGTCGTCCTCGTCCTCGTAGAGGATGACCTCGAGGTCCTGCAGCAGCTCGGCGCGCTGCTCGGGCGTGAAGACCTCGACTGTGGTGCGCATGACCTCGGGTCGTAGAAGCGGAAGAACAGCCGGCGCGGCTCGCCCTCGCCCTTGACGACGAGGAACCGACGCAGGTGCCGACGCACGGCCTCGAAGTCGGCGCGGCTCTGCAGGAAGATGCCCCACGCGTCGCCCCAGCCCTCGTGGACCAGGCGCTCCAGCAGCCCGGAGTCGCCGCGGATTGCACGAGGTACGGCGCGACGTCGTCGAGGGCGCGGCCCGGCTCGCCGTCGTACAGCGAGGCGTGGGCGTCGACGCTCTCCTCGAGCAGCACGATGGCGCGGTCGGAGCGAGCGGCGTCGATCACCGCGTACAGCTCGCCGGCGTCGCGACGGGCCGCAGCGCCCGAGGGCGGCCGAGCTCGCGGGCGTGGGCGTGACCGGCGAGCGCGGCGGGTGCGGTCCTCGACGAGGAAGCGGAAGGTGGTCGCGCCGGCCTTCACCCAGCCGCGATTGGCCAGTCGCCGTACCACCTGGCGTCCCGTCGATGGTGATCTGCTGCGGGTCGTGGGCGCGCACGTGGCCGCGACCCCGTCCCACACGATCTGGAACACGGCGAGCCGGAGGCGTCGGCGTGCACGACGAAGTCCGCGTCCGCGGTGCCGACGGTGCGCGGCACCCCGTGCTCGAGGATCAGCTTGCGGAACGCGTCGCGCCCGGTCCACACCTGCAAGATGCCGCGGCGCACGAGCGGCGGGCCCTTCGGCAGCAGCGGGTAGCGATGAAAGGTGTAGTCGAGCTCCTCGAGCTGGTCGGCGTACTCGGGGTCGACCGCTCGAGCTCGCGGGCGGCGAGCGGGCCCAGGGTCGTGCGCGCTCCTCCGGGTACGGCACGCGGCCGTCGGCGGTGGTGCGCGCCATGTAGTCGAGCTGCGCGTCGACGTGCTGCAAGAGCGGCCAGCGCGACGGGTCGAGCTCGCGGGTGCGCTGCCGGGCCTCGCCGAGCACCTCGGCGAAGGCGTCGCGCGACAAGATCCGCATCGTGTCGGCCATGGCGAGCCTCCACGGCAGCACGAGGCTGGCGCCGGCGTGGAACACCTTGGGGACCATGAGCTGCGTCCGCCGCCCTCGCAGGCGACGAACTGGCCCGGGTCGTCGACCAGCGCCGGCATCGACCAGGTGTCGGTGATCGCCGCCGCGGTGCTCTTGAGGCCGAGCGCGGGCGCCCTCGTCGAACGCGATCACGCGCCTGTCCCGCGGGACAGGTGGCGGCGTCGGCTCGCCGTCCTGCAGCGCGTACACCAGCTCCGACACGCCGAGTTGCTCGGGCGGGACGTCGGCGAGCGAGAAGTACTGGCCGGTCCCGGCGCCGGGCAGGCCGCGCTGGTAGAGGGTGCTGCCGGCGATGTCGACGACCTCGACGGGCTACGAAATGTCGATGCCGCCGATGTGCGACCAGATCCGGCTCGGCTTGACCTTGTCGCCGGTGTGCGCGGCGTAGAACTGATAGGCGACGGCGTAGCGGGCGGCCTGGCGCAGGTCGTCGAGGCCGTCGCCCTCGTCGAGCTGACTGGCCAGCTCCTGCGGCGTCAGGCCGTCGCCAGCGTCAGCGCGGCGCCGATGAGCGCGCCCACCGGCGGCTCCTCGTCGACGAGGGTGACCGTGTCGGTCTCGACCTCGGCCGAGTCGTCCTTGTCCTCCATCTCCCGCCGCCGGCGTCGCACTCCTCGCAGAAGGGCGTGGCGCTTGGCGGCCGTGAACATCGCCATGCTCTGCGGCGAGCCGCCGACGATGACCGAGGGGCAGCCTGCCGTGATCTGGCCGCCGTGCGAGGACGGGTCGGTCTTGCGCGGCGTCGCGGAAGTTGATGAGCACCGTCGGCGAGCCGTCCTTGACGCTGTCGGCCGGCCGACCGGGAAGCAGACGACGCTGTCGCTCTACCCCGCGCCGCGGGCGAGAAGCGATGATGACGTTGGCGCTGCCGCTGAGGATCGGCCCGCCGACGTGCGGCACCGGCCCGGGCTCCACCTTGGGACAGCTGTGCATATCACCAATACGTGCGGCGTCGGGCATGCCCGGCGATCCTCGTGCCCTGCGCTCGCGCGGGCAGCGGAGGCACTCTAGCAGAGACGGCGCGCGCCTGTTCCGACGCGCGGGCGCCGGCGTGGTGCGCGACGTGAGCCGGGGCGCCCACGATGTCCGCTTCGGTGAGCGCGCGAGCGGGTCCGACGCGGCGCGCCGCGGACGTCTCGCAGCGCGGCCGTAGCGAGGCGCCCGACAGCGTCCACGGGTCGCGCCGGCACGCTCGCCTCGCCGGTCGCCGCGGTCCGGCCCGCGCGCGCTCACGACCGCGCGGCATCGCGGCCGGCGAAGCGACCGGAGCGCGACCGGCGGCGCTGCGGCGGACGACGTCCTCGGCGGCGCGATCCCGAAGCGACCGGGAGGCCCTCGACGACAGCATCGTCGCCGCTCCGCCCTGTCGCCAGCGGTGTCGCCGGGAGCGAAGCCAGAGCGCCCGTCGTCGTGCAGCCCGCGGCTCCGACCCGCTCCCGTGCGGACATCGGCCACCCGCGATCCCGACGATTCGCCGATCCTCGCGACGCCGAGCCGCCGCTGACTCCTATGTCCATTCGGGCATGCACCCAATGACATGTCCCTCGCGCCACAAAATAGCGACACTGCGCGGATGGGCGCGGCGGCGAACGGCGAGATCTCCGGGGCGCGGATCCGCGGTGTTCACAATCAACCGCAGATCGAGCCGCAGCCCCGGGCCGGTCCGTTAATGTTGGGATCGATGATCGTTCTCGGCCGTCGAACCAGCGTTTTGCGGCTCCGCGGGCGAATCGGACGATATCGACGTACGCGGTTTCCCATGACGAGGCGAATCGATGACGTCCAGCCTCGCAGCATGGCCGTCCGTCGTGGGATCAGCATCCTCGATCTGTTGCCGCAAACCACCGGGGTCGCGTTGCAGATCCCCGATGGCATCGTCGAGCAGATCGGCGTCCTCACGATCCTGGACCATCGGTCCACCACCAGCGACGACCACTTCCTCCACGAGGGCACGCTGCAGGCGCTCGCGGACGTGTTCGACCTCGACACCGACGACTGGGCGCTGCGGATCCCGGGGCTCACGCACGGACTGCCGTTCCGCCTGGCGATCCGGCGCCCCGGCCCCGCCGGCGAGCAGGAGGGCGAGCCGACGTTGTGGACAATCGACATCCAGGTGTGGACGTCGAGGTCCAGATCCGGCGTGACCCCGGCGCAGCCGGTCGGCGGCACCGGCGTCACGCCGCTCACGCTGCAGAAGATCGCGCCTCCGCCCCCGCCGCCCGGGGACCGCGTGTATCTGGTCGCGCGCGGGGTCGCGCGGATCAGCGGCGGCGGGGCCGGCGGCACCCAGGTCCAGGTCGTCGATTCACCGGACCTGCTGGATCCGACCGCCCCGACCGGTGCCATCATCTCGTCCGACCGCGCGGCCGCCGAGCTTCTTGATCGCCGGCTCCGAATCTCGGGATGACGCTCGATCAGTTCGTCATCGACCTGAGCAGCACCTTCACGCCGGCGGAGATCGAGGCTCGCGGCCACGACGAGGCGTGGCAGGCCTCGCGTTCCGCGAGACGACCTTCTATTTCCCGCCCAGCACCCCGCTCGTCCACAGCCTTCGGTCAGCGCCCGCGACGTCATCGTCGGCGACCCGGGCGGCCTGCAGGGCGAGATCCGCATCGAGTTCGGGCAGGACTTCGACGACGTCTACAACAGCCGGCTGACGATCCAGGAGGAGCAGGCGGGCGGCGCCGAGGTCGACGTCCCCGAGACCACGATCCCGCCGCTGGAGACCCGGCGGGAGTACGCGATGACCTCGGCCCCGGCGGGGCCGGGCGGCGTCCGCGCCGTGTTCGACGTCGGCGCCGGCGAGCTGATCCTCGGGCACACCGACCTGCGGTGGTCGGCGTGTGTGGAAGCTCCCGAACGGCGACGAGGGCAACGAGCCGACCACGCCGTGGTTCGATGCGCCGACCAACGAGCAATTGCAATACCGCCTGCGGGTCGGCGATCCCAGCACCGCGGTCAACACCGCGACCCCGCCGAGCACCGTGCCGGCCGGCCAGACCGAGCTCGTCGACGTCTATGTGACCTTCCCGCTGCAGGCGGGCGGCCCGACCGGCATCGGCCCGGTGATCGACGCGACGATCGGCGCCGACACCTCCGCAACGTCCTGCACCTCCGCGGCCCGCGGGCGCTGCTGGCGACCGTCACCCTGCAGCTGCGCAGCGGCACCGCGGACTGGCGCCTCGGCACCGGCGGCGCCGATGACCCGCAGCGGGTCTCGTCGTTCGCCCTGCCGCTCCTGGCCGAGGGGCGGCCGACCACCGACCTCGTCGCCACCAACGACGACGGCACCCGGCGGGTGCGGATCGACGTCGTCCCGACCGGACCGCTCGCGGTCGGGCACCAGAGTACGACCGACAACAACTCGCCGGCGCAGGTCACCGTGGTCGGCACCGGCCCCGCCACGCCGACCGCGGTCGTCGACACCTTCCTCGCCAGCCCGTTCCACGCGGACGCCGACTGGCCCGCCGCGCCGAACCTGGCCACCCTCGCCGGCACCGACGTCAC
The DNA here is from genome assembly GCF_026626665.1 of Nannocystis pusilla. Lineage (GTDB taxonomy): Bacteria > Myxococcota_A > Polyangia > Nannocystales > Nannocystaceae > Nannocystis > Nannocystis pusilla. The sequence continues at coordinate 11,605,642 of NZ_JAPNKE010000002.1, read as the reverse complement.
CGTCCCGCAGGGCGCGGACGCCGAGGTCGAGGTCCCGGTGCCGACCGGCGCCAACGATCCGCCGCCGCAGCCGCAGGTCGCGAACGAGACCCCGCGGGTCGTGCAGGTCCAGTACGAATGGGATCAGACCGTCCCGATCCGCGTGCTCTACCCCTACGCCGGCACCTCGACCGCCGGCGAAGGCCTGCACGAGCCCGACGCGCGCCCGCTCGCGCTCGAGTTCACCGGCCGCGCGCGCCTGCAGGGCAGCAACGTCCAGCAGCAGCTGACCTCGTGGATCGCCGCGCTCGGGACCCCGCACGGCCGCAAGTTCTACGTCCTCGGCCGCACCGATGACCTCAAGCTGGCCGGCACCAAGAGCGAGAACGACACCTACAACAACACCCTGGCCACCCAGCGCGCCAACGCGGCCCGCAACGCCCTCGTCGCCGCCGGCGTCTCGGCGACCGACATCACCGTGGCGATCGAGTCGGCCGGCTTCGCCTCGCCGCCTGAGGGCAGCCCGCCCGCGCGGCTCGTCGGGGCTCGCCGACTCGCGCTGCCGTGGCCGCAGTCGCCGGCCTTCGCCGCCGGCGCGACGCCGGTGGAACCGCAAGTGGAGCCCGGACAGCACCACCGCTCGCAACGCCGCGATCAACGACCCCAACCGCCCGCCATACCGCTGCGCCGAGATCTACGCGGTCGACACCACCGCGCCGCCGCCCCCGGACCGGTGATTCCGGGCCCGGGCGCCGACCCGGCTGCTCGTGCCCGGCCCCGACGGCGCGCCGGACCCCGGTCTCCAGACGACCACCACCCAGCCGCCGCCCACCGACTACCGCGTGCGCCTGCGCGTGAAGTGGGACAGCCCGACGGTGGTCAGCCTCGCCGACGCCATCCCGACCGAGGCCGAGGCGCTGGTCGCCTGGAAGGCCGCGGCGGTCGAGCTGCCGTCGAGCGGGGTGCCGCTGCCGCCGCCGACCGGGCCCGATTACTGGGAGATCCTGCTGCGCTGGGTCTACGACGAGCGCAGCGGCCAGACCGAGGCCAGCGGCGCCCTCAGCCTGCCTGACGGCACCCTCACCTGGCAGAGCGACGCGCTCGCCGGGCCCTCGCGTTCGGGCCGGTGCTCACCGCGATCGTCGACCCGGCCGAGGTCATCCCCGACCAGGTCGGTCAGTTCGTCGCCGCCGCGGCGATGATCGCCGCCGGCGCCACGATCGGCGAGCTGCTCAACACCGGCACCCTGCCGAGCAGCGTCGACATCGACAAGCTCGATCTCGCACAAGTGGAACGGCGCCCCGCACGTCGCCGCGACCCTCGACTACACCATCGAGCTGCGCGTCAACGTCAGCATCAACGGCATCGGCTCCGTCGAGGGCCACCTGCGCATGCGTTACAAGGGCGTCGGCCTGCGCTTCGACGGCGCGCCCGGCGGCGGCCCGAGGGCCTCGCGCTGACCTACGACAGCATGAGCGTCGAGGTCGTCAATCCGGGCACCTGGGAGCTCGGCGGACCGCTCGGCAACCTGATCCGGATCGCCGCGTCGCGCATGGGTCACGGCTCGCAGTGGATGGAGTTCGACCTCGAGTTCGCGCTCGACCTCGGGGTCGTGCGGCTCGAGGGCGCGACCATCCGCGTCAAGCTGCCCGACGACAGCGCCCCGTTCTCGGTCGAGTTCCGCGGGCTCACCGCCTCGGTCGACGTCCCCGGCGCGATCAAGGGCAAGGGCTCGGTCACCATCGGCGACGGCGGCTCGTTCCGCGCCCTCCTGTCGCTCGAGGTCATCCCGGCCAAGCTCAGCGCCTACGGCTCGCTGGCCGTCGACCAGGACTTCGTCGCGGTCGAGGTCGGCGTGCAGCTCCCGGTCGGCATCCTGCTCGGCGCCACCGGCTTCGGCATCTTCGGCTTCGTCGGCCGGTTCGTCGCCAACGGCACCCGCAACCTCGACGGCCTGACCGCCGCCGAGCCGGTGCAGCGCCAGCTCGACTGGTACACCCGCTCGCCCGAGCTGAAGTATAAGCGCAAGTTCGGCCAGTACGCCTTCGGCGTCGGCGCCGTGGTCGGCACCCTGCCCGACAGCGGGTTCACCTTCAACGCCGAGGGCTCGCTGACGATCGGCTTCCCCGACGTCTCGGTGATCTTCGGCATCGACGCCAAGCTCGTCACCCAGCGCAAGAGCGCGGCCACCGAGTCGGGCACGACCTCGAGCGGCGGCCTGCGGATCCTCGGCATGGTCCTGATCGAGCCCGACTCGATCATGATCGGCGTGCGCGGCTCGTACGAGATCCCGAAGGTCCTCAAGCTCGAGATCCCGATCTCGCCTACTTCCTGCTCGCCGGCGGCGACGCCTGGTACATCCGGATCGGCTCCGACAACCACGCGACCCGCCCGGGCAACCTGGTGACGATCGTCCTCTTGCCGGAGATCCTCGACGTGCGCGCGTGGCGTTCGTCATGATCGAGGAGCGCCAGTTGCACGGCCTCGGCGGCACGCTGGTCCCGCTCGACCTCGCCGACCCGCTCGACTTCGACGGCTTCTCGATCGGCATGGGCGCCGGCTTCGACCTCAAGTGGTCCGCGGCCCGTTCAAGCTCGAGATCAGCGCCTTCCTGCTGGTCGGCCTCGGCACCAAGCCGTTGCTGTTCGCCGGCGCGGCCGGCATCAAGGGCGAGCTCGACCTCGTGCTGATCTCGGTCGGCGTCGACGGCCTCGTGCACTTCCACGTGTCGCCCGGCTACAGCTACTTCGAGGGCCACTTCTGCGGCCACGTCGACCTGCTTCTTCGAGATCTCCGGCTGCGTCGACATCCGGATCGGCGACGACCCGCCGGTGAACATCCCGGTGCCCGAGTCGCCGATCGCCGGCATGGACCTGTGCGACCACCTCGCCGTGGTCAAGGGCACCGCCGCGCGGGGCGGCGCCGGCGCGGTGCCGACGGTGTGGCCCGACACCATCGCCGTGCTGCGCTTCGCCCACTTCGCCGAGGACGGCCTCGGCGGCGCCGCCGATTTCCAGCGCCGGCTGACCGCCCCGGCCGCGCTGTCGCCGTGGAGCGGCTCGACCGAGCTCAAGTACGCCTTCCGCCTCAAGACCGTCACCCTGTGGAAGCTGACCGGCGCCGACCCGAACAACGCGGCGCACTGGACCCTCGTGCCCGGGCCGTTCGACGCGGCGTGGTGGCTGCCGTCGTGGCGCGCGGCGATCATCGAGGGCGGCGACACCACCGGTCCGAGCACCGAGGAGGGCCGCGAGCTCGGCCTGTTCAGCTGGGACCCGCGCGCCTGGTCGCGCTGGCTCGGCGAGGGCTCGCAGGAGGTCCCCGGCAACCCCGGCAACACCATCGAGCACGTGTGCGACGAGGTCGCGCCGGCCGACCCGTCGTGCGCCTACGGCCGCGCCCGCGAGTACGCCTACGGCGTGCTCGGCCAGTTCCGGGCCGAGCCGCCGGCGGGCGCGGCGTTCCCCAGCCGCTTCAAGGTGTTCGCCAGGTTCCTCGACGGCCTCGACGCCGGCATGCTCGCGGCTCTCGGCGCCGACGCCGGCTGGACCTGGATCCCCGGCGCCGTCGCCCCGCTGCACGGCGCGATCGACCTGCACGGCACCGTGCTCGCCGAGGGCTGGCGGTTCCCGTCGTGGCGCGCCGTGGGCAAGATCGTCGGCACCGCGCCGATCGTGCTGCCGCTGTCGAAGCCGCTGCTCGGCGGCGAGCTGGTGCTCGAGGTCTGCACCGACAAGGACGCCGCGGTCGTCACCACTGGCATCTGCGACGCGATGCCGAGCGGCGACGGCATGATCGACGGCTTCACCGGCAAGTCGAAGACGAAGTACTCCGGCAGCTCGCTGCAGCCGTTCCTCGTCGGCGATCAATGGGCGCTGCGCCTGCTCAAGAACGTGCTCGAGGGCCAGTACCCGGGCACGATCGACGCGGTCGCGGTCGACGTCGACCCGAACGGCAGCACCGCGACGCTCACCGCCTACGACGCCAACAACGGCGTGCTCGGCACGGCCACGACCGTCGGCGCCGGCCGTCAGTGGCTGCGGATCGAGGCCCCCGGCATCGTCAAGATGCGGCTCACCGGCGAGAAGCAGCCGGTGGTGTACGAGGTGCTGGGCCGCAAGCGGCCGATCCTCGACCTCGTCACGTTCAAGCCGTCCGACTGGCCGCAGGTGATCGCCGTCGACATCCACGACAAGCAGACCGCGCTCGAGCCCGAGATCCTCAAGGGCGAGGGCGAGTGCCCGAAGCTGCGGTACAAGCTGCCCGAGAGCGACGGCTGGACCCGCGTCGAGGTGGCGCCGTGGAACCGCGGCGACGTCGCCCTCGTGGCCCTGTGCGGCGTGACCTCGAGGCGAGGGCGGCCCAGCAGGCCGAGGTCGACTACCGCGCCTCGCTGATCGACCTGATGCAGCAGTGGGTCCTCGCGGCGACCGACAACAAGCCGACGCACACGACCTACCTCGACGACGCCTCGACCTACGAGATCCGCGTCGCCTGGCAGTACCAGGGCTTCCGCCCGTCCAGCCCCGGCCAGGAGCCGTCGCCGACGAGCACCGGCACCTGGCTCGATCCGCCCGGCATGCCCGAGCGCTTCCGCTTCCACACCGCGGCGTTCGGCCTGGCCGCCGCGCCGCCCCCGGTCGAGAACTCGAGCCTCGAGGACCCGGCCCAGGGCGGCCCGGGCTTCGACGAGCGGACCTTCGACCCGCGCGGCGTGGCCCGCTACCTCACCCGCGCGGCGCCGTCGCACGAGGACCCGCCGCACTTCCTCGACGACCACGCCGGCTTCTGGTTCATGGTCGACCACCTCGAGTCGCTGGTCGACAAGTACGACCGCACCTTGCAGGTCAAGGTCCTTCACACGCGGCCGGCGGCCGGCTCGATCGAGCCCGACGCCGTCCACCACGCGGGCGGCCTGCACGTGCTCGACGTGACGACCTCGGTCGCGTGGAAGGTCGACACCAGCGCCTGGTTCCTGGCCGACCAGCAGCTCATGGAGGCGGTCGCCGCGGCGCCGTGCATCGGCGGCACGCCGGCGGTCGGCTCGTCCGCGGTGTCGGTCACCGCCGACCTCGAGCCGCGCACCGAGTACGACCTGCTTCTCAACGCGGCGCCGAAGATCGTCGACGCCTTCCCCGAGGTCCCGATCGCCCGCAGTCACTTCCGGACCTCGCGCTACCGCAACCCCACGGAGATGCTGCGCGCCCTCGGCTTCGCCACCCCGGTCGGGCTGTCGCCGCCGACCGACGCCCTCGTCATCGCGTCGCTCGCCGCCGGCCCGCTGGCGATCGGCGACACCGAGCTCGACGCGGCGTTGACGACCCTCGGCCTCGACCCGTGGCCGCTGCCGCCCGCCCCGCGCACCACGGTGCTGTGGCAAGAGCCGACCGCCCCGGGCCAGCCGTGGCGCGTCGTCGGCGTGCTGGTCGAGGCGGACGAACCGGTGTGGCGCGCCGGGCTGCGCACCGGGGCCTTGAACGAGCCGCTCCCGCCCCCGCGGCTCGAGGTGATGAGCCTGCAGCTCTACCGCTCCTTCGACAGCATGGTGCCGTTCCCGACGCCGCACCTCGTCACCCTGCGGGCCCCGCTGGCGCCGCTGAGCGAGCGGGTGCGCAACGCCGCCGGCACGCGCTCCATCTTCGTGCCCAGCGCGCCGATCCTCATGCAGGGCGGCCGGATCTACGACCTCGAGGTCAAGTTCAGGGAGAACGGCAGCCCGGGCGCCACCGGCTCCGCGCCGCTTTGCGACCGCCCGTTGTTCGTGCTGGAGGAGGGCGAGTGATGCCGAGGACCACGCTTCCCACCACCGCGGAGGAGTCACGATGAGCAGCACCCAGGCCCCCGTGTGGGCGTTCCATGCCGAAGCGATCGACGGCGTCGGCGATACGCACCTGCCGACCGGGATCCACGTCCGTGCCCTGCCGTCGGCGCGCCTCGGCCTGCCCGCGGCGCCGCTGGTCGTGTACCGCGCGGTCCTCGACCTCGCCAAGTACAAGGACATCGTCCACGACGGCGGCGTGACGTGGATCGACAGCCACGGCGCGCCGCGGACGGTGCCGTTCGAGGTCACCCCGGACAACCCGGTGTACGGCTACTTCCCGGCGCCCGAGGTGTTCTGGGCCGAGCTGCTCGCCGAGCCGGCCGACAAGCTCGACCCGCTCAAGGAGCCGCCGTACAAGGACATCGGCGAGCTGGCCAAGGACGGCTTCAAGAGCGAAGAGGACCTCAAGAAGTTCGTCGACACGCTCGGCCCGATCCTCGGCGAGCAGCAGAGCCCCGCCGGCGTGCTGCGCTTCGAGGCGCTGACCAGCACCGGCGTCGGCGTCGCGCCGATCCTGTCGCGCTCGACCGAGCGCTACGCCCTCGCCGCGTGGACGATCCAGCAGGTGCGCGTGGTCGGCAAGGGCACCGTCAAGGGCATCCGCTGGCTCGACAGCGCCGCGCTGAAGAAGGCCCAGCTGTCCGAGCAGCTGTGGCAGGTGTGGAGCCTGCCGGTCAAGCCGAAGGCGCGCTACCAGCCGACCAGCAACGCCGAGTCGGAGGCCAAGGACCAGTGCACCGCGGCGGCGCGACCCGCCAGCCGATGTACGTCGCCCACACCGCGATGACCCCCGGCACCGCGCCCTCGGCGATCTCCGACGACGCGATGGCGCGGGTCGACCAGGTCAGCGGCGAGATCGATCGCTGGCTCGACCTCGTGCTCAGCGACACCAGCGTCGAGACCTGGCAGGTCACCGACCAGCAGGACGTCGACGGCAAGGACGGCGACATCCGCGTGCCGGTCGAACCATTCATCCTCGCCGGCGGGGTCGACCCCGACGTCGGCCACCGGCTCGGCTTCGGCGACGTCGACCTCAAGCCGCCCGCGGGCGTCGGCTCGCTGGTGTTCTACCGCGTGCGGGGTGGCGCTGGCGCGCGAAGCAGTGGAACGCGGCCCAGCAGCAGTCCTTCGCCGCGGCCGTGCGCGCCGACAGCAAGGCGGTCGAGGCGAGCCCCGAGCTCAAGGAGTTCGGCCTCGTGCCGACCGAGAAGGGCCAGTTCGTCGACCTGCACGCGACCGCGGTCGCGTTCGTCGGCACGCCGCCGGAGCTGCCGCCGGCGATGACCTTCGACAGCGCCGAGGACCGCGGCTGGCTCGCCGAGCCGCCGCCGCCCGACGTCCGTCGCGCGCTGCGCCTGCTCGCCAGTCAGTTCCGCCCGCACGCCGTGGCCGCGCTCGCGGCGACCGACGTCCGCGGCGACCGCACCCTGCACGCCTACCCGAAGTACGGCCGGATCACGATCGGCGAGCCGCTCCTGCCCGGGCTGCCGCTGCCGCTGGTGGTGTCGCGGCCGATCGATCAAGGCGCGCCCGGCGAGGGCCGCTTCGAGGAGCGCGACCGCCCGAGGGCGCCGTGTTCTACCGCCTCGCCGAGGGCGACTGGTTCGGCCGCTGGTCGCCGTGGCGCACGTTGTTGGCCCCGGCCAAGCTCCGCACCCCGCCGATGCGGCCGGTGATCGAGATCTATCCGCAGCCGCCGACCGTCGGATCGCCGGTGCAGGACGGCCTGCTGCACTGCACGATCACGGTGCGGATCCCGATCCCCCGCACCTCGGAGCTGCCGCCCGGCGGCGCCCGCCTCGCGCGCCTCGACCTGGTCGAGACCTTCGAGGGCAGCCCGACCACGGTGGCCAGCTACCTGCTCGCCAGCCCCGCGCCCGCGACGATCGAATCGCTGCCGCCGGTGCCCGACATGCTGGTCATCGTCCGCGACGGCCCGGACCTGCCGCGCTGCGGCTCGAAGAAGGTCACCTACACGGCCCGCTGGATCGACGAGCTCGGCCTCGTCTCGCCCGACGCCTTGCCGGCGCAGCGCACCATCGTCGACCCGCGCCCGCCGCCCCGCCGCCCGTGATCACCGAGCTGCGGTGGACCGCCCGCCCCGACGTCGAGGGCCACGCGCGCGTCGACCTCGACTTCGGCTCGACCATCGGCACCCGCTACCGCGTGTTCGTCAGCAACGAGACCCTGCTGCTCGAGGCGCTCGAGCAGGACGGCCACCACGCCGCGCGCGCCGAGATCCTCGCCGCCGAGCCCGGCGCCCCGCGGGCCGAGAAGTTCAAGGACCACAAGGCGCTGTTCGGCTGGAACCACTTCGAGGGCCTGGACGAAGCAGCCGATCGTCGCCACCGCGACCACGACCCGCTTCGTCCACCGCGTGTCGGGCTCGCTCGAGGTGCTGACGATCTACCGCGTCCTCGGCGAGGGCCCTCGGGCGCGCTGTCGGAGATGTCCGAGGCCGACCTGGTGCCGTTCGCGGTGCCGAACCTCGGCCCGCCGACGCGGCCGCAGGTCTCGCTGGTCAACGCCGGCCTCGACCCGACCACCGACGGCGTCAAGCTGCGGGTCAAGGTCCCGCGCAGCAAGGCCGCGCCGAAGGCCTGGCGCCTGCGCCGGACCAGCACGCCGACCCGCGACGCGCTGCGGATGCCGCTCGTCGACGAGGGCCCGGTCAGCGGCGCGGAGGTCGACGGCGAGGGCACGAGCTTCGACATCCTCGCCGCCGCCCTGCTCGCCGTGGCGCGTGTACAAGTTCGCGGTCGAGGTGCAGCGACGACCCGCCGGGCGCGCCGACGGTCGGCGTGATCCTCCCGGGCGAGTGGAGCGAGGCGAGCCCGCCCGCGACGGTCTCGGTGATCCCGCCGGACCCGCCCGCGGCCGCGACCGGCGTCGCCGTGACGAACGTCCCGGGCGCTGCAGATCACCGTCAGCCACCCGAACGCCGACGGCCTGTACGGCTCGCCGATGGGCATGCACCGCTTCGAGTTGTGGCGCATCGAACCCGGCCAGCGCCCGCGCGGCGCGAGGTCACCTTCACCCGCGGCGCCGCCGACACCTGGGTCGGCGCCGACCCCGGAGAGGCGCCCGCGGGCACCTACGTGACCGTCTCGATCATCGACCCCGCCGGCCGGCGCAGCGACGCGACGCCCTCCAACCAGATCTGAGGTCCCGATGGCCATCACGCTGAATCCTCCGATCGACGACCTCGGCATCATGGCTCCGGTCCTCGACCGTGGTTCTCCGACGCCGCGGTCAACCTCGACGTCCCCGACCCCGCCGACCTGCTCCGGCTCACCGTCGAATTCGCCGCCGCCACCGACTGGTTCGCGCCGGCGACCGGCACCCTGAGCCTGTTCGTGACCAGCGGCGCCCCCCTGCCGGCCCTCGACGCGCTGCAGGACAGCAGCGGCGCCTGGCCCTTCCCGGCCGGCCGGATCGTCGCCCTGTTCCGCCTGCTGCCCGAGGTCGAGGCCCGGCTGCACGCGCTCGTCGGCCTCATCCCCGCCGCGACCTCGGATCCGGTCGACGACCCGCCGACCGAGGCGAGCGCGCCGACGCGACCGCAGGTCCGCAGCCTGGCGCTCGTCCTGCCGGCCGGGACCCCGCTGACGCCGGCCGGCATCTACCCGTTCTTCGGCGGCGAGGCCGGCATCCCCGGCGACACCCCCGAGGAGAAGATGGCCGCGATCGGCCTCGCCATCGACGGCGGCAACCTCGTCAACGCCGCGCTGCCGATGACGTGGTTGCGCCGGCCCGGCGGCGAGGTGGCCGACCGCGACGTCCTGCTGCAGGACCTCGTCGGCGAGGTCGACCTGTGGGCCTTCGATCGCCGCGGCCGCGCCATCGATCCCGGCGCGGTCGCGTGCTGGTGGTCGTGGCTGCTGTCGACCGCCGTCGGCGACGACCCGGCGACCGACGACGAAGACATCCAGTTGCTCGCGCCGGACATCGACGCCGCCGACTACCCGCAGCAGGGCGGTCAGCCGGTGGTCGTGCAGTTCGCCGCCCAGCGGACCGCGCACCTGGTCGACGCGCACGAGGGCCCGCTCGCGGCGCCGTTCATCGGCGGCGGCGACCGCCTGCAGGTCGACGGCGCGGCGACGGCCGACACGCTCGTGCAGGTCGCCGACGACGACGCCATCGCCCTGACCTTCGCCCCTCCCACCGCCCGGCGCTCCGCCGACGCTCGACAACCCGCAGGTCGACGACGCCCCGCGGCCGCGCATGGCCGTGCTGCCGACCGGCAACTACGGCGCCGAGGCGACCCTGTGGCCCGGCGGACCGGTGCACGCCGGCCTGACGCGAGACTTCGTGCGCGTCGCGGTGGTCGACGAGGAGCGCCACCTGGTCGGCCTGGAGCGGCGCGACAGCCGGGCCGCGGGCGACCTCCTCGAGCGCCGGCGATCGGCCCAGAACCGCCCGAGCACGCGGATCCACGTCAACCGCACCAGCACCACAGGCGGCGTCCTCTTGACCCACGGGCGGGCCGCCGCCGACGCCCTGCTCGCGCTGCCCAACGCCGACGACCCCACCCGCCTGGTGCTCGGCCTCGGCGACTTCGCGTGGGGCGGGACCCCGAGCGCCGCGGCCCCGACCCCGGGCGCCGGCCCGCTGCCGTCGACCCTCGCCGACAGCGGCACCGCGGCCCCGGCTGTCGGCCAGTACCGCGTCCGCGCCCTCACCGGCGGCGGCGCGCTGGCCGAGGATCACCAGACCGTCCTCGTCGAGTTCAACCTCGGCCCGGACTGCGTGGGCGCGTGGATGCGGGCCTGGCCGCTCGGCTTCGACCTCGACATCGCCCTGCACTTCCGCACCAGCGGCGGCGCCGGGCGCGTCAACGCGGCCGGCGTCGCCCACCTCACCATGGTGCTGCTCAACGGCACCCTCGGCGCCAGCGGCCTGCTCGGCATGGACACCCTGGTCCCGCTGCCCGACGCCACCGGTGCCGTCGCGGCCCAGCGCCGCTACGCCGACCGCCGCTTCACCCGCCCCGCGCCGGTCGGCGGCGCCGCGGCGACCACGATCGCCGGCGACTGGGTGGTGTGCGAGACCGGGGCCACCGGCACCGGCGCCCTGCCGAGCGGCGCGGTGCCCCCCGGCGGCCACGTGGTGCTGCTGTCGGGCACCCCGGCGATCGTCGACCGCACCGCGATCCCGGCCGCGGCGTGGGACGACAACACCCTGCGCAATCAACTGCAGGCGACCGACATCGTCTCGCTGACGTCGCCCGCGTACGGCTCGACCCCCGATCGCGCGAGCGTCACCGGTCGCCCCTTGCCCCGCACCCCGCCGGGCGGCGGCGGCGATCCGCGCGGCCGCCTCGACACGATCGTCGGCAACCGCCTGCACTACCTCGACCGCGACCTGCTCGCCTCGGCCACCGCGTCCTCGATCCCGTACACCCTGCTCGACCGGCTCGAGGTCGCGGCGGCCACCACCGGCGACGACGCGGCCACCGCCGTCATCGGCGCCGCGCCGGCGGTCCCGTGGGCGTTGGAGCCCGCCCGCGACTTCTTCCTCGGCCACCCCGGCGTGCCGGCGGCGATCGAGATCCACGGCACCGGCGTCAGCCTCACCGGCGCGCCGGCGGTCGCGGTCGCGGAGTACGTGCGCGAGCGGACCGCGGGGCTGTCGTTCCCCGAGGTGCAGGCGCTCACCGAGCCGGTCCGCTCGGCGGCGATCCAGAGCGAGCTCGCGGTCGCGGCCGAGGCCGCCACGCCGTTGCCGACGATCGCCGACGGCGAGGACGCCGGGCCGGTGGTCGCGGTCCTCCGCACCTCGGCGCTGGGCATGGAAGGCGCGCCGGGCGTCGGCCTCGCGGCGGTCAACGACGCCAACATCTTCCCCCTCAGCCAGAACGAGCTCGCGCTCGAGGCCTGGCTCGACGCCAACATCACGATCGCCGGCGGGGCGGGCACGGCCCTGCGCAACGCGATCGGCGACGAGATCGACTCGATCACCCGCGCGCTCGACCGCCGGCTCTTCACCGCGGCGCACGGCGCCCGCGACACGCTCCTCGCCCTGCTGGCGGCGATCCGGCGCGCCCAGGACTTCGTCTACCTCGAGACCCCCGCGGTCGACGACCTCGAGACCGACGCCGAGGACGTGCCCGATGCTTGGTGGGGCCAGCTGATCGATCGCATGACGGCACGCCCCGGCCTGCGGGTGATCCTGTGCGTCCCGACGCAGCTCGGCCCCGGCACGCCCAAGCGCCTGCAAGAGGTCCGCGACTTCAGCTTGCTCAAGGCCGTCGACGCCTTGCGGGCCGTCGCGCCCGACCGCGTCGCCCTGTTCTCTCCGGGCGCCGGCGCCGGCCGGGCGGTGCGATTCGCCAGCACCTCGGTGGTGGTCGACGACGCCTTCGCGCTGACCGGGACGACCCACCTCTGGCGCCGCGGCCTGACCTGGGACTCGTCGCTGGCCGCCGCGGTGTTCGACGAGCGGGTGATCGACGGCCGTCCGCAAGACGTCCGCGCGTTCCGGATCCAGCTGCTCGCCGACCGCCTGGGGATCCCGACCACCCGCGTGCCCGACGACCCCGCCGAGCTGGTGCGGGCGATCCGCGAGCTCGACGCCCGCGGCAGCAACCGCCTGTCGGTCACCTCGATCGTGAACCCGAAGGAGACGCCGACGAACGCCGAGCTCGACGCCTGGAACGCCGACGGCACCCGGTCCGGGCTCGACTTCAACTTCGTCGCGGCCCTCCTGGTCTCGTTCCTCGCCTTCACCGACGTCGAGCACGCGATCGTCGAGGGCTGACGCCCCGCAACGACGACGGCCCGCCCGGCTCACGCACCAACCGTGAGCCGGGCGGGCTTCGCTCGTCTCCCCTTATGACCTGTCCGAAAGAACAGGACGAAGAGACAGTCGGGGCACCGACCTCGACCGCTCCACGGCCCGCCTGCGGCCCGTCCACGGCCTATTTTCCTGCGAATCAGTTTTGAAGAAGCACCGACAGGAGGCCAGCGGTACACCGAGATCCGAAGAGAGGTGCCCATGAACCGCAACAACTGATCCGACAGACCCACCGCTGGCTGTCCATCGCCTTCACCATGGCCGTCCTCATCAACATCGCCGCCATGGGTCAGGAGCAGCCCGCCATTGGGTCGGCTTCCTGGCGCTGCTCCCCCTCATCCTGCTCATGCTCAGCGGCCTCTACCTGTTCGCCCTGCCGTACCTCGGCAAGCGGCGCAGCGCACGATCGACCGTCTGAATGCGACGAGCCTGGCCCCGCCGCCGCGCAGCTTCGAAGGACGCGCTCCGGCAGGTTCCCGAGGCGGGCTTCGACGCCGGCCGAGCTCCACGGCGTGGCGCCGTGCGTGATCCCCAACGGCGTGCTGACGACACGGTCGCGGCTCGAAGCGCTGATCGACGCCGGCATCGATCAGCCCCGGGTCAGCGTCGACGCGGTCGAATACGCGGCGTTCCGGCGCCTCGTCCCCGACCTCGACCTCGACGCAGGGCGCGCGCGCCCCACACGCACCGCGCCTGTCGCGCTCCCTGGAGCGCTGGCCGTCTCGGCGATGCATGTGCTAATTCGCGCATCAGCCTCGTGTCCACCCAGCCGCGACCCGCTCCTCCCACGAAGCTCATGCTCACCCGGCACGGAGAACTGCTGGCCCTGGCCGCCGGCCAGCCTGACGGCGCCAGGCTCGGTTCGGCGGCGCAGCGCGGCGTGCCGCAGCTCGGCACGCAGCTCCTGGAGCTCGCGGCCACCGACGGGCCGCTCCCTGCGGACCTCGCGTTCGGCCGCGAAGTCGCCCGCGCCGCGGTGCGGAGCTTGTCGGCGCGCCGCCGCACGAGCCTGGGACCCTGGAGCCTCCCCTGGCGCGCTTGCGAGCCTGCTGGCGGTCGCCCCTGACACCCTGCGCGGCGTCGACGAGCGCCTTCTGGCAGCTGCATGGCGCCAGGTCGTCCTCGCCGCGCGCGTCGAGCTGTCCCGCACCGGCGCCCCGCGCGAGGCCTTCGCGCACGCCCACGGCGTCGACCCCGAGGACGGCCGCCTGTACCTCCACCTCGCCGAGCGTGCGAACGACCGGGCCCACCCGTTCGCGTTCCTCGTCACCGTCGCGCGCGGCCGCGGCGATCACGGCCGCGTGCTGCACGTCCCCCTCGCCGCGGTGCTGACCGGGCTCGCCGCCGACGCCCTCGCGCGCCAGCGCTTGCTCGCCCCGCTGCGTCGGGCCGCGACGCTGAGCCCGTTCGTCCGCGCGCTCGTCGACAGCGGCGAGGTCTACCACCCGGTCGCCTGGACCGCCGCGCAGGCGCACGAGCTGCTGCTCGCCGCACCTGACCTCGAGGACAGCGGCCTGAGACTCCGCGTACCTGACTGGTGGCACCGCGAGCCCCCGCGCCCGCAGGTCCGCGTCGAGGTCGGCGGCGCCCGGCCGTCAGAGCTCGGCCTCGACGCGCTGCTCGACTTCGAGCTCCGCTACTTCCTCGGCGACGACGAGCTCACGCCCGACGAATGGCGCGAGCTCGTGCGCGCGCCGCCGGCCTGCATCACCTCCGCGGCCGCTGGATCGTCCTCGACCCGGCGCGCCACGCCGAGGCTCTGGGGCACTGGGACAGCATCGAGGCCCTCGCCGGTCGCGGCCGGATCTCGTTCGTCGAGGGCATGCGTCTGCTCGCCGGCCTGGACGAAGCGCTCCGGCGGCCTGGACCGTCGCTACCCCTGGCCCCTGGCTCGCGCGCGTCCTCGCCGAGCTGCAGAGCCCCGCCGGCAGCCCCGAGACCGACCCCGGCCCGGCCCTGCGCGGCACCCTTCGCCCCTATCAGCGCGAGGAGTGGCCTGGTTGTGGCTGCTCCGCGCCTCGGCCTCGGCGGTTGCCTCGCCGACGACATGGGCCTCGGCAAGACGCTTCAGGTGATCGCCCTGCTGCTCCTGCTGCGAAGACACGAGGTCGCGGACCCGCACCTCGTCGTCCTGCTCGCCTCCTTGCTCGGCAACTGGCGCGCCGAGCTCGAGCGCTTCAGTCCCGACCTGCGCGTCTACGTCGCCCATCGCAGCGCCGGCGACGTCGACGCTCCGCCCGCCGCGCCCGTCGACGTCGTCCTCACCACCTACGCCACGCTCCTGCGGCAGGCGTGGCTGCGCGAGCGCGAGTGGGGCCTCGTCGTCCTCGACGAGGCCCAGGCGATCAAGAACGCCCAGGCCAAGCAGACCCACGCCGTCAAGCAGCTCCACAGCCGCCATCGCCTGATCCTCACCGGCACGCCCGTGGAGAATTCGCTGACCGACCTGTGGTCGCTGTTCGACTTCAGCAACCCGGCCTGCTGGGCGGCGCCGCCGACTTCAAGGCGTTCGCCCGCCGCCCGGCCCGAGCGCGACGGCCAGAGCCCCTGCGCGCCCTGGTCCGCCCCTACATCCTGCGCCGGCTGAAGACCGACCGACGGGTGATCACCGACCTGCCGGACAAGACGGAGCTGCAGGTCTTCTGCGGCCTCACGCGGGTGCAGGCCGCGCTCTACGCGAAGGCGGTCGACGCCCTCGCCAGCGAGGTGGCGAGCCTCGACGGGATCCAGCGCCGCGGCGTGATCCTCGCCTACCTCACCCGCTTCAAGCAGATCTGCAACCATCCCTCGCACTACAGCGGCGACGGGCGATATGTCCCGAAGGACAGCGCGAAGTTCCTCCGCCTGCAGGAGCTGTGCGGCTCGATCGTCGCGGCGGGCGAGAAGACGCTCGTCTTCACCCAGTACCGCGAGCTGTGCGAGCCCTCGCCGGGCTGCTCGCGGCCGTCTTCGGGCGCCCCGGCCTCGTGCTTCACGGCGGCACGCCCGTCGGCAAGCGCGCCGGGCTCGTCGCCGAGTTTCAGCGCGACGACGGCCCGCCCTTCATGGTCCTCTCGCTCAAGGCCGGCGGCACCGGCCTCAACCTCACCGCGGCCGGTCACGTCATTCACTTCGACCGCTGGTGGAACCCCGCGGTCGAGAATCAGGCGACCGACCGCGCCTACCGGATCGGCCAGCACAAGAACGTCCTCGTCCACAAGTTCGTGTGCCGGGGACCTCGAGGAGAAGATCGACGCCATGCTCCGCGACAAGCAGGGCCTGCCGACGGCGTCCTCGCCGAGGACGGGGCTCGCCGCCTCACCGAGCTCGGCACCGACGAATTGCTGCGCGTCGTCTCTCTCGACCTCCGTACTGCCCTCGCCGAGGACTGATCGCCATGCCGCGCAAGAAGACCCGCCGCCGCCGCCGCCGGACCCCGCGCCCCGCCGTCTGGCATTACGATCCGCCCGACGAGCTCGAGGAATTGCTCGGCGCGCTCGACATCGAGGACGAGCTCGTCATGCTGCTGGACGACGCGCCCGGTCCGCGCGCCCACCCGCAGCAGCGGCCGGTGCGGATGGGGCGGGACGACCTCGTCCGCTCGCCGCTGTCCCAGTCCTGGGCCGCCCGGGCCACGGATTGCGGCGCCGGCGTCGCCCGCCTCGCGCGCGGGCTCGACTACCTCCTGTCCGGCGCCCTGCTCGACCTGCAAGTCAGCCGCGGTCGGCTCGCCGCGCTCGTGCAGGGCAGCCGGCGCTACCGCGTCGTGGTCGACGTGTTGCTCCCGCCGGCGGCGGACATGCGCGCTGCGCTCGAGCGGGTGCAGGGCGTCCGGGCTGCCGCGCCGCCCGGGACCGAGCCGCGGCTCGCCGTGCAGCAGGCGATCGTCGCCGGCGGCAGTCATCTGTTCCGAGCCCGTCGCAGCTCGGCCCCGAGTGCACCTGTCCCGACCGCGTCCCCTGCAAGCACGTCGTCGCCGCGGTGCTCGGCTTCGGCGTCCTGCTCTCGCGCGAGCCCGAGCTGCTGTTCACGTTGTGGGGCCATCCGGCCGCCGAGGTGCGCGCGGCCCCGGCGTTCGTGCTTCCGCCGCTCCCCGCCGATCGGCAGCCGCTCGTCGACGACCTCGGCGCTGTCTTCGGCATCGATCTGTTCGAGCTCGCCCCGCCCTGCGAGGACCTGATACCGGGCGAAGCGGCTGTGTCGCACGACGACTCGCCCGCCGTCGCGGCGCTCGAGCCGGTGCCTGCCGCACACGGATCCACCGCGCCCGCCTCGACTCCTGCGATCGCTCCGCCGTGCGAGCAGTCCGAGGTCGGCCGCGACCATCTCCGAATCCTCGGCATCTCGACGCGCACCATCGACGCCTGGCTGCGCGCCGGAGTGCTGCGCCCCACCGACCGCAAGGACATCTACGAGCGCACTCCCGCGGCGAACCGCAAGATCGCATCCTTCCTGGCCCGGTGACGCGCGCCACGGTGCGCCTGGCCGAGCCCGTGCGGCACGGTCTGGGCGTTCCCTCCGCGCCGATCCCGCGAACCGCCCCGGATTCAACTGGGCAGCCTCAATCTCCTGGAAGCCGAGCGTCGCCTCTGCGTGCTTGCGCTGGAGCGCGCCGGGTCCCTCGTCGGCGCCGCGGCTTTGCGTCTCCCGATCGTTCCAGAACCATCTCGTCGGCATGAACCCCAACCTCTGGGGCCGAGCGAGCAAAGAGCGTCTATCGAATACCTCGAGTTCGCGGGCCATGTCGGCTCTCCGCACTTGGACGCCGTCGCCTCCGCAGTCCGCGGGAAGACAGGGCAGTGCGGCAAGACAATTTCCGAGAGCCACGCCGCGGGCCCAAGCTCCAGCCGGCGGGAGCCACGCGGCCGCTTGTCGCCGCGCCGCCCCTCGGCCACGATAACCGCCGATGCTCCCGCCCGCGCCGCGTCGTCGTCCACGCCTCCGAGCCCGCGCGCTCGGCCGTCCTCGACGCCGTCTGGCGTGCAGGACATGTCCCATGGGAAATGTCTGATGGGACATACACGCCCGCGGACGCCATCGTCGTCCGCGTCGGCGCCGATCCCGGACCGGCCGACCTGCGCCTGCCCGACGACGCGAGCGCCGGCCCGACCGCCTACGTCGAGCTGCGCCTGCTCACGGCGCCCGAGGCCGACGAGCACGCCGCTGACGACGAAGAGGCCGCCGACGCGCGCCCCCTCCTCGACCTGCCCGCGCCGCCGGCCCTGCCCGCGCCGTACCTCGTCCACCCGTACTTCCAGTCGCGCGCCTTCACCGGCCGCGCCGCCGACCTCGCGGAGCTTGACGCCTGGCTGGCCCACGGGCGGCCCGCGCGGGTGCTCGTGGCGCTCGGCGGGGTCGGCAAGAGCGCGCTGGCGTGGGCGTGGACCCTGCGGCGGCTCGCCGACGCGCCGTGGGCCGGCTGCATGTGGTGGAGCTCTACGAGGGCGGCGCGACCTTCGACGGCATGCTCCGCCACCTCGCGGTCTACGCCGCCGGCGTGGCGCCCGCGGAGGCGATGCGCGCGGATCGGCGGACGCTCGAGCGGCAGGTCCTCGCGGCCTTGCACGCGCGGCCGTTCCTGCTGGTGCTCGACGGCCTGGAGCGCGCTCTGATCGCGTACCACCGCCTCGACGCGGCGCGCCTGCCCGACGAGGTCGCCGACGGGAAGCTCGACCTGCACGCCTGCACGGACCCGCGCGACGGGGCGTTCCTGCGGGCGCTGAGCCGGGCCGGCACGTCGCGGCTGCTGGCGACGACGCGGATCTTCCCGAGCGACCTGCGCGACGGCGACGGCCTGGCGGAGGGCGTCGAGCTGCGCGCCCTCGAAGGCCTGGACCCGGCCGAGATCCCGCGCTGCTGCGCGCGCTGAGGCTCGATCCGGCGGCCGCATGGGTCGCGCAGGCGACCCGGGCGATGGCCCCCCTCGGCCATCACGGCCTGTTGTGGCGCCTGATCGCCGGCTACATGCAGGACGAGGACGCCATGTTCGAGGACCTCGTCGACGACGACGATCTTTAAAAACCCGCGGAGATGCGCGCGGCGATCCTCGAGGCCGCCTTCGACGCCCTGCCGGCCCGCGCCGCGAGGTTGCTGTCGCGGCTCGCCGCGCTGCGCTCCACGGTCGAGCACGACACGGTGCTCGGCGTGGCCGGCCGCCTCCGCCTCGCCCTGCAACGCCCGCCCTGGCCGCCGCGCGCCCGTCTGCGCCAGCTCGAACAAAAGCTCGCCGACGAGCGAGACCCGGACCGCCGCCGCCGGTTGCAGGATCGCCGCGACGAGCTGCGGCGCACTGCGACGCGTGGGACGACTACCGCACGATCGCTGGCGCGTACGCGCGGCTGCCCAGCGTCCGCGCCCACTTCGCCGGCGTCCACGCCGATCTCGTGCCTGCTCGAGGCGCGCGGCTTCGCAATGGGACCGCAGCAGCCACCGCTACGACCTCCACCCGGTCGTCCGCGCCCACGCGTTCGAGAACCTCGCCGGCCGAGACCGCACCGCCGCGTTCGTGGCGATCCGCGATCACTTCGAACGGCTCCCGCCCGAGCCCGAGGCGCAGATCCACAGCGTCGCCGACCTCGGTCGCACCATCGAGATCTACAGCGCGCTCGTCGGCGCCGGCGACCTCGACGCCGCCTCGACGCTGTACCTCGATCGCCTGGCCCACCCGCTCTACGACCGCATCTCGGCGTTCCCGACGATCGTCGAGCTCCTGACCCCGCTGTTCCCCGACGGCCTGCACCGGCTCCCGCGCCTGTCCAGCTACCGGCACAAGAGCGCGCTGATCACCGACCTGGCGAACGCGCTCGCGCTGGTCGGCCGTGACCCCGAAGCCACGGTCCTCCGCGAGCTCAGCATCCGCCTCGACCTCACGCGCCGCCACCCCTGCAACGTGGTGATCAGCCTCCTCAACTGGGCGCTGTCCCTCGAGGACGACGGCCGCACTCACGCCGCGCTGCGGACCTTCGACCTCGCCCATCGCCTCGCCGTCGCCGCCGATCGCAAGCGGTCGGACGTGCCCGCGACCGCGCCATCCTGTCGATCGAACTCGGCCGGTGGGACGAGGCCGAGGCCGACCTCGCGGCGCTCGACGACGACGAGCTCGACGACCGCGACCGCGTCAAACTCGCCCGCTACCGCGTCAAACTCGCCTTCCACCGCGGCGAGGACCCCGAACCGGCGCTCGCCGCCGCATGGCGTGCCCTCGAGCGGGCCCCGAGCCCGTTCGACGCCGCCGAGCTGCACGAGCTCGCCGGTCGCATGACCATGGCCGCCGGCGCGTTCGCGGCGGCCGAGCCCCACCTGGCCGAGGCGCTGCAGCTGGCGCGACGGATGGGCTCCGACGGCGTGACGCGCCTCTCCGCCCGACTCGCGGCCTGCCTCGCCCGCCTCGATCGACCGCTCGAAGCCCGCCGGACCCTCGCCGACGCGCCCGGCGCGGCGCCCGAGGAGTGCGCGGGGCCTCTGGCCGCGGCCCACCTCGCGCTCGGCGAGCGCGACCTCGCCGGCCCGCTGGCGCTCGCGGCTTATCGTAAAGCCTGGGCCGACGGCCCGCCGTTCGCGTGGTTCGAGGAGCTGCGCGAGGCCACCCACCTGCTCGCCGAGCTCGGCCTACCGCCGCCCGAACTGCCCCTGTTCGATCCGGCCCGCTCGCCGCGGCTCGAATGTGAGGAGGAGATCGAGCGATGGATCTCCGAACTCGAGGCGGCACGCGACTCCGACGACTGATTCGGTCCCGACATACATGTCCCAAAGGACATCCGCACCGTCAGGACCCGCGGCGCGGAAGCCCGGCCAGGGCGATCGCAAACGACGCGCTGGCCACCGTGAACGTGACGATCGGCGGCAACGGCAGGAGCACTGCCGCGACCGCGAGGAACACCAGAGACGCGACCAGGCCGAGGGCGGCGGCGCCGCGGGTTTGCTCCGCGCTGCCCGCGACACGAGCGACCATCAGGAACAGGACGCCGACCAGCACGAGCGCCAGCCCCATCGCGACGCTGATGCCGTTCACCACGTCGAGGCTGGTGCGCCGGATACCGCCGATGGCGAACACGCTCTCGCGCATCGCCGCGTTCAGCCGCGCGGCCTCGGGGACGGCGAGGCCCGCGAGAGCAGGGCGTCGACGCTCAGGTGGCCGATGCCGGTGACGATCCAGCACCACGCTCCGACTCGATAGGCGACGGTCGGCGACATCAGGCGCTCCAATCTCGCGGGCTCGTGATCGTTCGGGTGAGCGTCGTGCGAATGCCCCGCATCGTGTCGATCGTACACGTACCCGAGCGATGGGAGAAGGCGTGAAGCGTTTGGTTCCGCCACGCGACGCCGGTGGCGGCTGCTGCTCGATCGCCGCCGGCGTGCGGGCTCTTCAGCGTGAAGGAGTCGGAGCCCGTCAAGGTCGATGACGAGGTAGCGCTGACTGGGAATACCCACGACCGAGGCGGCTCAGCGCAGGCGCGGGTGAAGTGGGCGAGCCGGTGTGGTCGCCCTTGCGGTGGAGCTCGCGGGCGTCGCTGTCGTGCTTGCGGGCGGCCCTCGGTCGTTCGCGCGGGTCGCTGGACGCCGCGCTGACCGACCGCGTCGTCGTGCTGGCCCGACGACTTCCTCCACCTCACCGGCCACGACCCGCTCACCGGCGCCGCCCGGAGGCCGCGCTCAGACGGCTCTCGCGTGCATGGTGCAAAGAGAAACCGGACGGCGCGCTCAAAAAGATCGCAAAACCCCGCGACGGCTCCCGTCTCCTTGTCGGCCTGGGCGATCGCGCTCGGCCCAGGGGAGGAGCGCGCATGCAAACAGGATCGTGACGTTGGCCATCGCTGCCGGAGGCGGGCTCGTCATCCATGCGGTGACATTCACGGCCAACTCCGTCTGCGGCGACGTACAGCCCACCGAGACACCACCACGCCGCGACGCCGAGAGGAACCGACGCCGGCGCGGACGAGGTGATGCGCGCCGAGACGGCCGCGATGGTGCGCATCATGACACTGCTTCAGGGCGGCCCACTCCCTGCGCGCACCCGTCGTTTCCGATGGCCCGGCGATCGTCGCCGGCAGAGTTCACGCGCGCGTGAACTGCAACGCTCGCGGGCACAGCGTCGTGCCCGCTTTGTCTGAAGGTCGAACACATGAACAAGATCATCGTCATTTTCGCATCTCTGTCACTCGGGCTCGGAGCGGGCTGCGCGGGCGGCCTGAAGCTGGACAGCAATTCGCTGTTCAAGAAGAAGGCGGACGAATCGTCGGCTGCCTCGCCGGAGGCCGAGGTCGCCGCGGCGGGCGCGTCGGACAAGCCCACCGCGACCCCGCCCGCCGACCCCGTCGCGGAGCGGCGCGCGTACTACCAGCCGCTGCTCGACGACGTCGACAAGCTGCTGCAGCAGTTGCCGGCGTGCTGTCAGAGCGAGGACTTTCTGCTGGAGCTCACGTCGCCGTACCCGAGCCACGAGTTCGTCAAGCAGTACAAGTCCGCCTGGTCGCACAAGTCGATGCGCAAGGCCGAAGACCTCGAGACGCCGGAGTGGAAGGCCGTCGAGGCGAAGTACGCGGAGCTCGACGAGGCGCTCGCCGCCGCGGTCCGCCTGCCGAAGGACGTCTACAAGGCCAAGGACGCGAAGCAGCTCAAGCGGATCTTCTCCGACTACGCCGCGAGCCACACCAAGCAGCCCGTCGTCGACGTCGTGCTGCTGTCCGACGATTGGGACCGCAAGTCGGGCAGCGAGTGGCACGGCGACCAGTTGGTCAACTACGATCAAGGGTTCATGCGCGGGTTCGTCGTCGTCAAGGGAGACTCGGGCAAGGGCAAGGTCTGGGACTTCACGCCGCGCAAGGATTTCCTGGACGGCGGGAAGGTCAAGTTCGACGTCTACGTGCCAGCCGAGGTGACGGACATCGCGCTCTCCTCCGTCGCCGCGAAGTAGGCGGAGCGCCGCGCGGCGCTCGCCTCGTTCTGCAGGGCGCGCTCGAGAGCGTCGCTCTGGCACGCCGCGGCCGCCTCGGCGTGGCCGAGGGCGGCCTCGCCGGGCTGCACGCGCCCCTCGGCCTGGCGCCGAATCGCGGTGCCCTGCGAGCACCTCGCGCTGGTGGAGCGCGCCCGCGTACCTCGTCGCCCGAGCGCCCCTCCGCGGTTCCCAGTGGGGTCCCGAGCACCCACCCAGGCCCGTCCCGTAGCTCGCCGCCTCCCCGCGCCGACACCCCGAGATATTTGAGCCGTGCCGGCGTCGCGCGGACACTTGACGCTGGGCACCTCCCATTGACCGCGCACGCACGACGCAGCGGCGTCGCCACGGGCACGCTGCTCTCCACGGCTCGCTTCCTCGAGGAGGACGAGGCCTTTCTGCACGCGCTGCAGAGCGGCCACCGTGGCGCCGCGGCGGCCTTCTTCGAGCGCCACGCCGATCACGTCGAGCGGGTGCTCGTGCGCGTGCTCGGGGTCGATGCGGAGATCCCCGACCTCGTGCAGGAGGTGTTCCTCCGCGCGCTGCGGGGCATCGGGGACTTCGCGGTGGACCCGACAAGCTGCGCGGATGGACGACCCGGATCGCCGTGTTCACGGCCCGTGGTTGCATTCGGCGTCGGCGGGCGCGCTGGTGGCTGCGATCGATCGCGCCGGAGGAGCTGCCGAGCCACAGGCCGACGACGCGTCGCCCGAGCTGGCCCACGCGGCCGCGGGGGCGCTGCGGCTCTTGCATCGGCTGCCCGTCGACGAACGCATCGCGTTCTCGCTGCGGTACCTCGAAGAGATGGAGCTGCGCGAGATCGCGGAGGCCTGCGACACCTCGCTCGCCACGATCAAGCGCCGACTCGTCCGCGCCCAGGATCGCATCCAGCGACTGGCGGCCCGCGACGCCACGTTGAGCGCGTGGCTGCAAGGAGGGGACGGATGACCGATCCAGAGACCCCACTCGAGCGGTTGGGCGTCGCCATGGCGCGGATGCAGGATCACGGGCGCGCGGCGCTGCCGAAGGCCAGGCTCGTCGACGTGCTGGCCGCCCTCGATGCACCGCGTCGCTCGAGCCGCCCCTTTTTGGCCGCGTTCGTGGCCACCGCGGCCGCGGTCGGTATCATCGCGCTGTTGTTGTTGCGCGGCCGCGAGGACGGATCCGCCGTGGTCGCGGGCGAGCCTGCGGCCGCTTCGGTGGCGATGATGGGCGCGTACGTCAACGCACCGGCCGACGAGGAGCTCGTGATCGAGTTCGCCAGCGGCGGCGAGCTTCGTCTGCATCCCGGGGGCGCACGCGTCGAGCGGGCCGATGCCGACGAGGCGCGTGTCGCCCTCGTGTCCGGCACGGCGACGGTCACCGTCCCCGTCGATCTCGCGACCCCCTGGCAGGTGAGCGCCGGGCCGTTCACCGTGAGCTGTGCGACGTCCACGTTCACGATCGCCTGGCGGCCGGAAGAAGCGAGCTTCGAGGTCCAGGTGAAGCAGGGTGGAATCACCGTGCTGGGTCCGATGGCGGGGGAGACCCATGCCCTCGAGATGGGGCAATCGTTGCGCATGGATCTGCACGACACCGCCGCCGTCCCGCCCTCCCAGCCCGCGCCGAGCCCTCCCGTGCCCACCGCCGTGCTCCCCACTGCATCCGAGGCTCCGCCGCCCGAGCTCGAACCGCCGCGGCGCACCCCTCGGTCGCCCAAGCCCGAGGCCGCGCGATCGATCGCACCGACGCCGCTGCCTCCCCCGAGGCCGCGGCCGAACCTTCATGGCAACAGCTCGCGCAGCTTGGCCGCTATCGCGACGCCCTCACCGAGGCCGAACGCATCGGCTTCGCCGACCTCGTGAGCACCTTGCCGGCCGCGGACCTCCTGCGGCTGGCCGACACGGCTCGCTTCGCGCGCAACTCGGGGCGAGCCCAGAAGGCGCTCACCGAACTGCGCCGGCGATTTCCCGACGCGCCCGAGGCCGGCACGGCCGGGTACATGCTCGGCCGCATCGCCTTCGATCTCGCAGCCGACTACGATCGCGCCGCGCACTGGTTCTCGACCTACCTCGACGAGCATCCCGAGGGCCCGCTCGCGAAGGAGGCGCTCGGGCGCCTGATGGAGTCGCAGGAGCGCGCGGGCCGGGCGAGCGAAGCGCAGGCGACCGCACGACGATATCTCGCGCGCCATCCCGAGGGTCCACACGCCGATCTCGCGCACCGGCTCGGTGCGCCTTGAGCCTGCCGGTGCCGCTCGCATTCGCCTCCTTCGCGCTCGTCGGATCGCTGCTGGGCACCGGGCCGGCGCCGGGCGGCGCGAGCGATCGCATCGCGGTGGTCGGTGATGCCGACGACGAGGCGATCGTCCGTCAGCTTCGCGCCGAGCTGTCCGCCCTCGGTTTCGAGGTGCTGGCCCCGGAGGCCCCCGCGGAGGACGACGACGAGCTCTGGGCCGACGACCTCGGAGCGGTCGCCGCGATCCGAGTGATCGAGCACGAGGCGCTCGAGATCCGCATCCCCGATCGTGTCGCCGGCAAGTCGGTGCGGCACCGCGTCGCGATTCCTCAGCCGCATACGGAGGAGGACGCTCGCATCGTGGCCATGCGTGCGATCGAGCTCTTGCGGGCCAGCCTGCGCGAGCCGCAAGAGGCGCCCGTGGTCAGCCCGCCTCCTCCCGAGCCCTCCCCGCCATCCCCGCCGTCGCCGACACGCCCCGCGGCCCCGCGCTTCTTCATCCATCTCGCTCCGGCGGTGGCCGGTAGCCCCGGCGGTCTCGGCCCATCGCTTCATGCCCTGCTCGGCCTGCGCTGGATGCCGCATCGACACCTGGGCCTCGCGCTCCAGGCCCTCGCACCGACTAGGGCACCGTGGCGAGCGGCCCCGAGGGCACCGCGCGGATCCACACCGCGCTCGTGCTCGTCGGGTTGCACGTGTCGTTCGTGTCCCCGAGCGCGCCTGGCAACCCGACGCAGGCGTCGGGATCGGCCCCGCCTTCCTGCGCATGCGAGGCTCGGCCGCGCCGGCGTACGGCGACGCGACCGACGTCGTGACGTCCGCCGCGTTCGCGGCCCGGCTCGGTCTGGCCGTCGCGCTGCACCCGCGCGTCCGTCTCCGCCTCGACGGCCACATCGGGGCGCTCGTGCCTCGACCGCTCGTGCGATTCGCCGGTCGCACGGTTGCAGACTGGGGGCGACCCCTTGGCATCGGCGCCCTGGGAGTCGAAATAGTGCTCCCGTGATCGCGTGATCGTTGAGCCGTGGTGAGCCGGTCGGGACACTTCACGGTCCGGAGGAGTTGACGTGCGTCCCACCATTCTTTTGCTGATCGGTTCCGCGCTGGCCTGCCAAGCTTCGAGCGCAGGTGATCCCATCATTACCGGCAACGGCTCCGCGACCGGAGACACGGACACGACGGAAGGTACGGGCGCGACCGGGCCTGACGACGGTGACACGAGCCCGACGGGGCCCGGGCCCGACGACGGCGGCACGAGCGTGGGCGGCACGGACGGCGAGCCGGTGGACTGCGAGGCCCTCGCCTGCGAGTCGTGGTGCGACGAGGGCACCTGGGGCGGACCTGTCCCCACGGCCGAGACCGACGTCGTCGTGCCCGACGGCAAGGTCGTCCTGCTCGACTGCGACGCCGAGGCGAAGACCTTGACCATCCAATCGGGCGGCGCCGTCAAGGCCTCGCGATCGACCTCGTCGGAGCTGACTGTGCACGGCAACGTGATCGTGGGGCCGGCTCGATCTCGGCACGGAGGACGACCGGCTTCCGGCCGACGTCGTGGCCGAGCTCGTGTTCGTCGGCATGCGCGACGACGACTACGTCGGCACGCCGAGCACGGTGTTCGGGGGCGAGGAATTCACGCCGCCCGTCGACACGCCGCTCGAGATCCTCGACACGGACGTGGGCCTGTGGGTGATGGGGCGCGGGGTGTTCTCCGCGGCCGGCGCCCTCAAGCAGTCCTGGTCGAAGCTGACCGACGGCGCCGCGCCGGGCGATCCGACCCTGTCGGTGGAGGATGCCACGGGATGGCAGCCCGGCGATCGCGTGCTGCTGACGCCGACGGCCGAGATCGCCGAGGCCGACTTCGCCGATCAGTTCGACGAGGCCACGATCGCGGCGGTGAACGGCGCCGAGGTGACCCTGGCGAGCGCGACCGCCTTCGAGCACGCGGGCTGCGCGGATTGTGTGCGCCGCGGCGAGGCGGCCAACCTCACGCGCAACGTCGTCGTGCGTTCGTTCGACGCCTCCGCCCACGCCCACGTGATCGTCGGGGAGGAGGGCGTCGCGCGCTGGACAGCGTCGAGCTGCGCTGGCTCGGACCGCTCCGCGACTGCACCGCTGCCGACGAGCCGGCCCGCCGGTCGCCGCTGCGGTTCCATCAGCAGGCGGACGCCTCGGCGACCTCGTTCGTGCGGCACACCGCGATCTGGGCCAGCGGTAAGGACGGCATCGCCATCGAGCACAGCAACGGCATCGAGGTGACCGACGTCGTCGTCTACGACACGCAGGAGACCGCCGTGGCGCGCACCTACGACAACAGCGCCTGCAGGCCTGCGCTGCACCGAGCGCGAGAAATTCGAGCCGCGCGACGACGACTTGACCCACGTGCTCGCCGCGCGGGTGGCCGTACCGAACCGCGCCGAGGGTTGTGCTGCGATCGGCGGGGCCATCGCGATGTTCGCCGGCGGCGGAGACACGCTGGACTGTGTCGTCACCGGCACTGCCTACAATTATGGCACGTTCGGCAATGTGGCCGCGTTCCACTGGTCGGAGACGGGCTCCGGCATGGATCCGGCCGACCGCTTCTGAAGGCGTCGTCGCGCACAACAATGCCGGCAACGGCATCTCGAACTGGCAAAACAACACGCAAAACGATACGCCCTACACCGCCAGCGCGTGGTCGAACGGAGCCTACGGCATCCTCCACGGGGCCTACGGCAACAGCATCTCGTACCAGGATCTCGTCGCGACCGACAATGCCGAGCTCGGGTTCGGCATCAAGGGCATCAACCAGGAAGACGTCCCCCGCATCGACGGCGCGACGATGGACAACGTCGGGGTCGTCGATTACACGTTCGTGCCCGAGTCGGCGCTCGTCCTCCGCGACGTGACCTTCACCGGCGAGCGCTCGCCCGCGTTCACGCAGATCCACGACGCGTGCAGCGGCGGCGACGAAACGGACCCGCAGGACGGCGAGTGCATCTTCGCCTGGCTGCTCATCGAGAACCCGGTGTTCCCGGCCGGCGTCGTCCCGTTCGACTTCGGCTGGCACCAGAACCAGAACACCGTGTGGAGGTGCGTGGATTCTCGCATCCCGACTATCCGGACTTGCCGGCGAACTTCGACCTGTATCGCGCAGACAACATGGTCGCGGGCGGCAGCTACCACGCGGACTTTGACGCCTGGCTGGTGCCGCAATGAGACACACGGTCTGGATGCTCGGATTGCCGTGGATCCTGGGCTGCGCTGCGGATCCGACGACGAGCTGCAGGCGCCGCTGGCCCTGCCGCTCGAGGTCCTCGGCCCGGCCGGTACGGAGCGGATCGCCGACGTGTGGCTCGACGAGACCCAGCTCGCGGCGGCCGACTCCGCCGCGCTCGTGCTCACCTTGCACAACGTCGTGCAGGCCGGGTCGGCGGAGTTGGTCGTCAACGCGGGCGAGGCCATCGACGTGAGCGAGCCGTTCGTGCATCCGGACGGGCGCGTGAGCACGGCCGAGATCGCGATCGATCCCGGGCTCCTCGTGCCGGGGGTGAACCACCTGGCCTTTCGCTACCCGCGTCAGGTCGTCGACGCGGGCGGCCGTGTCCGGGTATCGCGTCCTGCACGTGGCCCTCCGCATCGGCGACACCACCCACGTGCTCGGCGAGCCCGACCAGCCGCCCGAGACGTGGCGTCCACTCCGCGACGACGCGGCGTCCATCGAGCGGGGCCGCTCGTACTTCCAGGACGTCGCACGCGACGGCGGACCGACGTGTTCGCGTTGCCATGCGGACTCGGGCGCCGACCTCCAGTACTACGCGTTCTCCGATCGAAGCATCGTGGAACGCGCGATGTTCCACGAGTTTCGCGCGCCGAGGCCGAGGACCTCGCTAGCTACATTCGCAGCCTGCCCGTGCCCGCGAAAGGGCGACCGTATCGGCCCGCGTTCCAACCGGGCACCGACAACCATGGCGCCGCCGGAGCGGGGCTGGAGTCCATCCTGCCCGACGACGCCAGCTTCGGCGAGCACCTCTGGGGCGCCGCGAGCTTGCCCGCAGATCTACCCTGGGACTGGCCGGAGACCGTCGACACGTTCCTGCTGCCGACCTCGATCGCGGTCCCCACCTTCGTGCGCTGGCTGCCGCGAAGGATCGACGAACGCTGGTTCACCCGCCGGGACGGCGAGCTCGCCGTCGCCGAGGCCGCGCTGGCCGACGATCCTTCGCTCGAGCACGCGCAGGCCTTCATGACCGCGGCCATGGCCGTGGGTCGTGAGCTCCTCGTGGAGGAGGGCGACCATCTCGCGCGCATCGACTTGCTGCGCTACGCGGCGGTCAAGCTGTGGGACTGGTCGCGACGCAACGGCTTTGACGATCCCGATCACGGCATGCCGGACGGCAGCCCCGCGTTTCCGTACGAGGTCGGGTTCGCGTTCTTCGAGGCCGCCGATGCCCCGGGTGGGGTGCCCGCACCCATGGCGCAGACCCTGTCGTGGTGGTGGGCCCAGCTCGCAGCCAATCCCGGCGCGGCCTCTCGACCGGTCAGCGCCCGCTCGATTACGAGGACGTGCTGACGGCGGCCGAAGCCGGCGGCGCGGGGCCGAACGAGATCGCGTTCCTGCACCTGTACGGAAGCTGGGAGGAGTCGCGCGGTCCGGTGGCCGACAATGGGGCACCGAGCACGGCCCCGTGCGGCTGCTGGCGGTTCCGATGCGACGCCTCGACCCGGCCGGCCGCGCGACGATCCTGCGCCGCTTCTTCGCCAGGCAAGCCGAGTTCGTCGCCGGAGGCGGCGCGCTGACGCAGGCGCACCACATCGCCCTGTCGCAGGCATGGAATCAAGGCTGCGCCGAGCCTCGGGCGCGCAGCGCGATGCCCTGCGCGCCGCGGCCCCGGCCGAGATCCGGCCGGACTTGGCCGGCTGTCCCTGAGCCGGCGGCTCGAAGCCCCTTGAGCGGGCGTCTCGGAGGTCCTGAAGCACTGCACCGAGTAGCCCGTGAATGACGCGCACCGCATTCGCATCGATTCGCGCGTCGACGCCAGATCGACCGCCAGCTTCAGGCGCCCGCGCTATCGTTTGGTGAAAATCGGGCACCACAGTGATCCCGTCGACGTGCCTACCGCACGGAATGCTCCCTGTCTACGATGAAGACCAGCCAATCGCTGCCAGTCGCCCGACTGGCTCGGTCCGCCCAGGCGGGCCGTTCTCATGGAGGTTTTCATCATGTTTGCAGTAGATAACACCGCGCGCCAAGGTAGCCAGCAGTTCAACGAACTGGTTCCGTCCCGCTACGCGCTGCAGGTCGGCGAGATCGACGTGCTGATCGTCAGCGACGGCGTGCTGCCGCTGCCCACCGCGACCATGGCCACCAACGTCGATCCGGCCGACCTGTCGGCCTGGCTCGACCGCATGTACATGCCGCAGGACGCGTTCGACTGGCCGCTGAACGTGATGGTGGCGCGCAGCGGCGAGCAGATCATCCTGGTCGACGCGGGCCTGGGCGGCCAGTACGCTGGCTTTCCCCGCGCCGGCCAATTCCCGCAGCGTCTGAAGGCGGCCGGTATCGACCTGGCGGCCGTCACCGACATCATCATCACCCACATGCACATGGACCACGTCGGCGGTCTGCTGGTGGACGACGTGAAGCAGCGCCTCAATCCCGACGTGCGCATCCACGTGGCTGCCGCCGAAGTGGAGTTCTGGGGCACGCCGGACTTCTCGCAAACGTCCATGCCGACGCCGGTGCCGAACGTGCTGCGCGCTACCGCCACGCGCTTTCTGGAAGCGTACCGCGACCGCCTGCGCATTTTCCACGACCGCTACGAGGTGGCGCCAGGCGTCGTGGTTCGCCTCACCGGCGGCCACACCCCTGGCCACAGCGTCGTGGACCTGGCGTCGGGCGGCGAGCGCCTGACCTTCGCCGGCGACGCCATGTTCCTGGTCGCGTTCGACCACCCGGACTGGCACAACGGATTCGAGCACGACCCGGAGGAGTCGGCGCGCGTGCGCATCGGCTTGTTCCGCGAACTCGCCAGGACGGGCGGCCTGCTGGTGGCGTCGCACTTGCCGTTCCCCTCCGTCGGCCGCGTGGCGATTGAAGGTGAAGCCTTCCGCTGGGTACCGGTCATCTGGGATTTCTGATCTCGCCACGGCAGGCGGAGTGAGGATTAGCGGGCCGCTGAAGAAGGGGCCGGGGCGGCCCGCCCCGGCGAAAGGCCCGCCCCGGCGACCGGCCAGGTGTGGCAACGCGACCCGCGGTTCACATCGAGGCCGGAAGAAGCGGCCCATGCCGGCTTCCCTCGTGGTAGACCGTGCGCAGGAGGCCGGAGGGGCGACCTTGATGTTCCGCGTGATGATGCTCGTCGGGTTCTGCGGCTGCGCGTCGATACCCGCGGACGCTCGCCGGGGCGGTGCATGTCCCGAGCTCGCGGTCGAGGTCGACCGCGTGATGCCGACCCGGCGCGTGGGAGCGGAGGCCCGGAGCCAGAGCACCCGGATGTGGGTCGACGCGCGCGACGTTCCCCACGTGACGTGGAGCAGTCAGTGGTGGCGGTTCACGACAATGGGGCGGTCGCATCGCGAGCTCCACCACGCCTGGCTCGCGGGACGACGGTGGATCGTCGAGCACGATCCCGTACCGTCCGACTGGCCGGCAAACCCGGATATCTTCGCCCACGACGGCTCACGCTGGTATGTGCAATCCACCGATGTGGATTCGTCGCCCGTGCCACGGTCGCTCGTGACGCGATTGTGGGTCGGCCCACCGTGGCGAGTGATCCATACGATCCGCGAGGGCGAGTTCGTGCTGACGCAGCGGCAGGACCGCGACGGTGCATGGCTCGTGACCACCATGGAGAGCACACCAGCTCTCCGGGGGCGAGGCGCCGATCCGCCGCTACCGCTTCACCGCGGGGCAGCTCGCCGAGGTCGTCGACCTCGATGAGGCACCGGCACCTGACGAGGTCGGCTCGACGAGGCCGACGCCCGATGTACAGTGGCCCGCGGAGGTCTCGCGCGCCCCTCCTATGACTCGTTCGCGGTGGCGACCCGCGATGGCCGAACCGTCATCGCGGGTGTCGGTTGGCGGCCCCGCGGGCCGGCGACCCAGCAAGAACACCCACACGGCGAGCCCTATGTCCACTATCCGAATCCGCGTCGAGGGCGGGGGACGCTGATGGTGTGGGTGCTCGAGGGGTCGCAGGCCGAGCCGAGGGTCGTCCACTCGGTTCGCCTGCGCCGTCACCTCCGCCCGCAGGTCGAGCTCGGTCCCGGCGGCGCGATCCATGTGCTGCTCGTCGACACCTACGTCTCCGACTTCGCGCCGAATCGCTATGTGAAGCTACGCTGCCGTTCGCTAGGCTCGTGACGGGCGAGCATAACGCCCGCCTTTCCCCCGGCAGGATGGGCCAGGCGGCTGCCTCGGCGAGGCCCAGGGCGACGCGCTTCAGCCCTTCAGCGGGTCGATCCCGAGCAGCCTTCGCACGTCCCAGACCACCTCGGAGACCGCGGCGTCCGAGTGGGTCGGAAACGACACCTCCCGGATCCGCTGCGGTCCCTTGCCGTAGCCCTCGCCGTGTCCGGAGTGGTGGATCCTGACGTTGCCGACGGTCTGAACGGTGTGAATCACCGCCCGCTGCTCACGAATGCCCTCGTAGCCGAGCGCCTTGGTGCGACGTGTCCAATCGGCGAAAGCCACCTCGGGGGCGGCCTCGAAATCGGGGAGCTCGTCTCGACCGAGGCGCGGCCGGTTCGTCTGCCACTTCGGTGCCTCGTCCTGCCACGGGGAGTCGCCGTGGATGGGGTGATGCATGATCAATACCGCGTTGAGGTCCACGCCCCCTTCGATCCGCCCACCATGGCAACGCAGCGGCGTGGTCCCCGCGCGCAAGAGCACCCCCTCGAAGGCGCTCGCCAGGTCGGGGAGCCCGAGCCAATAGCGAAGATCGGGAAGCCACAGGCCGGTCTGGGCGCGCAACCAGAGCTCGGCCAGCTCACGCGCGTGCGTGGGCGCGAACGCCTTCACTCGGCCAAGCGTGTCCGAGCAGGTCATTCGAAGCGCGAGCTCCCGCGCATCCCCCAGGTCGGGCACGAGCGGAGGTGGGGTGCGTCCTCCTTCCGCGACGAAGAAGAACGCGCCCGACGAGTGGATCATGGGCAGCTTGCTCGCCGCGGCCCTCGCTCCTCCGCGTCTTGGCCGAAGCACGCGGCCGCGGTGCTCCACCGCAACCACCCCTTGTCGCGGCCAAAGAGGCGAACGAGCTGCGCGAGGCGGTCGGGCCCGCTCAGCAGGGCGCTCGGCGGAGCGCCCCTCTCGCCCGCGATGCGCTGGCTCGCTTCGCGGAGACCGGCGCGCGCGCGCTCGTCGTCCTCGACGGACAGTCGACGCTCGATGAGGTGCAGGTGCCCAGGCCGCATCATCTGCGCGGCCGCGATCCGGTGATCCGCGTCCGTCGCCTCGATGTGGCGCTCCAACACCGCGTCGTTGAGGGTGGCGTACTCGTTGCCAGGAATGCCGAGCTCGGACGCGAACGCCCGCCCCCCGGCCCCGACGCGCTCCGCCGCCAAGAAGATGCACGCGTCTTGGTACTCGTCCGACGTGAGCGGCCACGTCTCGCGAGCCGGTTTCTCAGCACGATGCGCAGGAAGCGGTCCGCGGGGGCCGTCTGGGGAGCATCCGAGCGATCTCGTCGGCGCTCGCGATCCCGAGGGCGTGGTCGATGGCGGACTCCGAGCATTCTTGGGCGGCGCGCCGGAGGTCTTCGATGGTGAGCGACATCGCGGGAGCATACGATCTATCCTCGCAGCTCTTCGTCGGCCGATCGCGTCGCCGCGCCCCTGTCGATCGTCACCACCCGCGCTGCCACGCGCGATCGCTCACCAAGTGGGCGAGCTCCCTATCGAACCCGCAGGGCCTCGTCGTGCCGTCCTGGCGACGGCACGGGCTCGTGGAGGGAGCTGATGGAATCACGAGGTCCGATTGTTCGTCAGCAATGACACAATCCGTGCCGCCGAGGTGCCGAGCCCGCGAGGGCCCGCGAGGTGCTCCGGCGACGAGATCCCTGGCGCTCGGGCTCCTTGAAGCGACCCGTGTGCCGACACCAGTGGAGGGTGCCGCTCATCATCTTCTGGAGCTGTTCGACGTACCACTCGAGCCCCTCGCGAGCGCGTGCCGAGAGCCCGAGGTCGTCGGAGAGCGCCGGCAACTCGGTGGCGACGACGTGCTCGAACTGCTGCGCCCGGGCGGTCATCAGGTCATTCACCACCCGGACGGCCTGGTCCTTCCCACAGTCGAGGAACCGCTCCACGACCAGCACGAAGTTGTGGAGCTCGCCCTCGATTTCCATCTCTCCTGGTAGGAGTAGAGGTCGTTGAGCAGGCCGACGTAATCCGAATACGCGTTCTCCAGCGAGCGCATCGGTCGGGCGCAGAGGACCTCGGGGGGATCGCAGCGCCCTGCTGCCCGAGCCGGCAGAAGACCGTCGTGAGCTCGGCGCCGCACGTCCACCTGCGCATCTCGACATAATCGATCGGATCCGGGATCCGGTGCTGGATCCGGTTCTGGAGCCGCCATAGCCAGCTCTCCACGGTGCCCTCGATCACCTTGCGGAGCTTTCGCCGATCGTCCACGGAGAGCGACGCGGCCGTACGCTGCCAGAGGTCCGCGAGGCCGAGCTCGAACGACGTGGTCGGGGGTGGGGTGGCGCCGAGCTCGATCGGCATGAACGAAGACAGCCGTTTGACGAACACCTTGGCGCCCGCCATGTCGCGGGTGCTCCCGTAGACCACCGGGAAGTAATCGTCGCCGTACGTCCCCCAGGTGATCCAGCCCGCGCTCAGATCGAGAGCTTCGGCCGAGGCGTCCGGGGAGCACCTCGCCGAGAAGTAGGCGATATCGAAGGCCTCGAGCTCACGCTCGGTCCAGCCGTTGTGGCCGACGACGTGGGGCACGGGCCCGGTGAAGCCGATGCGGCGCGCCCATTCCTTGAGGCGCTGCCTGGCACCGTCGAGGTGGGGGTTCGTCCCCGTGGAGAAGGGCATGTAGAAATCGGGCAGAGTCGTCGGGCCGACGCGCTGGTAGGGGACGTGGAGAAATTCTTCCACCTCTTGAGCCCGAGGGCGCCGGAGGAGGCGAGGCGCGCGGCCGAGGTCCCGAGGCCCGTCGGGCCCTTGGGGAGGAGCAAGCTGCTCGATGCGCCCTTGTTCATGTAGCGGCTGGAGCGCATGTGCCACTCGTGGCCGCCGGACTGCCAGTCCTGGAGCCCTCGGAGATAGGTGAGGACATGCGCGCGCTCGACCGGGTCGAGGGCGTGCTCTTCAAAGAGGGAGGGCGCTGGTGCATGCGGTGTTCTCGAACTGCTGGAGGCGGAGGTGAGCAGATCGTTGACGAGATCGGCGGCGCGCGGGGTATCGACGTCGAGGAAGCGCTCCATCACGAGGATCGCGTTGGAGAGCTCGCCCTCCTCCTGGATCTCACGCTGGTAAGAGAAGATGTCATTACGCAGGTGGACGGCGTCGGAGAAGGCGTCCTTGAGCACGCGCATGGGGCGAGGCGCGATGGTCGGGGACCTCGACGAAGACGGCGTGCTCGACGAGATCGGCGGACCAGGGGGCACCGCCGACCTTTCGTCGCATCTCGATGTATTCGATGGGGTTGGCGACGCGCTGCCCGCTGATGTTGGACAGCTCCCACGTGGACTCGTCGAGGAGGTTCTTGGTGCTCGAAGAAGCGCCGGCGCCAGGCGACGGATTTGGAAGGGACCGTGCGGTACCAGAGGTCGGCGAGGCCACGTTCGACGGGTTGGTCGGCTCGGGCGGGGTGGCGTCGAGGTCGACCGGCATGAACAAGGGGAGCCGGTCGAGGTATTTCTTGGCGCCGGCCTGATCCTGGGGGCGCTTGTAGGTCTCGAGGAAGTGGTCGTCGAAATAGAAGACCCAGACGTACCAATCGGTGATGAGGTCGAGCTCGGGGCCGGGCGCCTCGGGGTGGGTGTAGGCGCAGAGCAACGCGTAGTCCATCGCGTCGAGCTTCGCCTCGCTCCAGATGTCGGGATCGGCCTCGCCGGGCGGCGGATCCAAGATCCCCACCTTCCGCGCCCATGCCTTCGTGTGGGCTCGGGCGCCCTCGAGGTTGGGGTTCAAGCGCGCGGGCCAGGGACGTAGAAATCCGGCAATTCAAAGGGCTGCTTGCCTTCCGCTTCCGCCACGATCACACCTCGCGGGCTCCATAGCAGCCGCCATCACGTCCCGTCAACACAGGCACCCGCGCGCGTTTGAGCCTCTTGAAGCAGGAATTCGGAGCGGGGTGGGTGGCGCTCTTCCGGCCTTCTTGTCCGCGGCACGCAGGCGGCGATCACATGAACGCGGATCGATGACCGGCGCCGCGATCACACATGCGGGATCCCGCGCGCGGAGCGCGCTTGGGCGGTCTCGAAGGGCGCGCGCTCGCGCTTCAAGGACGAGCGAGAGGCGCTCAGCTCGTGACCCACGAGGCGGCGGCCGCCTGTCCTCTTGGACATCTCACACGCTCGCGTGCCGTCGCTCGAGCTTGCCGTTCGGACTAGGGATAGCCGGGTGAGATCCGGACATGCGTCATGGCGCACTATGATCATAGGTTCTCGCTGCCGATCGCGCAGCGATAGGCGCATAGGCTGCGCGAGGTTCGCCCCCGCGAGAGGCGCGATCCTCGGCGTCCTCCGGCGGGTCTGCATCTGTGCGGCGAATCGCGCGACGAGAACGTGTCTCGCCGCCTTGCGGCGGCATACTCTGGTAAAAGCACCGTTCAAGCGCGGACTTCGCATGTTCGTCCGTCCGGTTGCTCACTTCGCCCCCTCAGGTGCTCATGCCCTTCCCAGCGCGGGTCATCCGCTATCTCGTCTCGATCCTCGTCTGGACGCTCGGGTTTGCGTGGATGACGGGCGTCATCCTCTTCCTCGTCGGATTTGCGCTCGTGCGCGGCGGTGGCCTCAGCTCAACCGCAGAGCGGCGCAGTTGATGTCGCACGTCACTCGCCTCGCGTACCCGCGCTTTCGCGTGGTCTACGACCCCGGGTTCGACCCGACCCGCCCGAGCGTGTTCTGTCAGAACCACGTCAATTCTCATGGACGCTCACGTGGCTTGCCGGGTCATCCCCGGGCCGTTCTGCGGGTTGATGCTGGCCTCGCACTTCAAGATCCCCGCCTATGGCTGGATCATGCGGATCACCAGCGGGATCCCCGTGCCCTCCGAGGCGGGCGGACGCACGGCCGCGCTGATGGCCGCCGCCCGCGACCGCATGGCGCGCGGGATCTCGATCCTGGTGTTTCCCGAGGCCCACCGCACCCTTGACGGTCACGTCCAGCGGTTCAAGCAGGGCGTCTTCTTCATGGCCCGCGATGCCGGCGCGCCGGTGGTCCCGATCGCCGTCCACGGCGCCTACCAGGTCAACCACAAGGGCACCTGGTTGTTCTCACGCGGGCCCGTGAGCGTGTGGGTCGGGCCGCAGGTCGAGACCGCGGGTCTCGACGACGAGGCACTGGCGGTCGTGATCGAGGAGATGCGCGCGGACATCCACGCGTTCGTCGAGACCGGCTTCCCCGGGAGCGTCCTGCGAGCACGTGAGCCCGCGCGATTTCAGGCCCTGGTCGCGAACAGCTCGCGCTGAAGAGCCGATCAGCGACGCCCGCGCTCACATCAGCGCGCTCACCCTCGACCCCCGCACGCGCTTGCGAGCGGCTCGCCACGTATCTGTCCCAGCGCCAGACGGCCAGACGGACACACGCGCACGTCACGCCGCTCATGCCCGACCCCGATCAGTTCGGTGAAGAGTGCGAGGTCCTCGTCGAGGGCCACCTCGGCCCCGATACCTAGTGACATCGGCCTCTACTGCCACGACGTCGACGCGGACACCGGCAAGGGCACCTGCACCCCGCTCTGCACCGGCAGCCTGGTCGCCCCGACCTGCGACGCCGGCCTCACCTGCTTCGACGTCCTCGCCATCCCGCTGTGCGTCGCGGAGTGCGACCCGCTGCTGCTGGGTTGCCCGGCCGGGCAGGCCTGCAACTACAGGACCTACGCCTTCGGCTGCTGGCCCATCATGGACGAACCCAAGCAGGAGTTGGAGGTCTGCGAGGACCTGAACCAGTGCGAGCCCGGGTCGATGTGCCTCGGCTCCGAGTACGCGGCCGCGTGCGACCCCAGCGAGATCGGCTGCTGCGCCGCCTATTGCGACCTCGACGACCCCGGCGTCTGCCCGAGCGTCGGTGAAATTTGCCGCCCGTTCTTCCTCCCGGGCGACGCCCCGCCCGAGTACCAGGACGTGGGCGTCTGCGCGCTGCCCGAGTGACGCTTGCGACCGCCGGTCCCGCGCCGCAATCACGACACCTGCCGAGCGCGGGCTCACACTGCCAATCCCTCGACTCGCTAGCCCGCGCACGAGCACCAAATCATGGCATGACCTCATAGACATTACCCTAAGAACATATCCTTACGGCCATGCCGTAGTGCGCCGCCGGCTCGCCGCGCCCACGCACGGCGGGCCGGTCCGCTCGACTTCTGCGACTCGCAGTCGCCGACGGCCGGCACATCGGGCATCCTTCCGTCCGAATGGCTCGCCCCGCAGCCTGCTCTGCTCGCCGCCTGCTCGGCCTCACCGGCGGCCCCGCGCGCGCGGCCGCCGTGGTGCTGGTCCACGCCGAGAGCCTCGCGCGTCCGCGCTGGCCGCTCGCCGAGATGCGCGTCCGCGACGAGCTGCGCGCGCTCGGCATGACCGTCGCCGAGGCGCGCACGCGCAGCACCGACGACGGCGCGATGGCGGCCCTGCTCGCCGAGCACGCCGCCCTCGCCGCCGTCCAGACCTCCCGCACCAGCGATCGCGGCGAAGTCACGTGCGCAGCAAACGACGTTCTTCACGGTTCACGGCGGCGATTCCAGCTCGCTTCGCCCGCCGGCCGGTCGACGCGGATGTGAGACGCCGCGGCGGCGTCGCCGGTCAGAAGCGCCAACCGAGGAACACACGCGCCTTGAAGGTCCACAGCGGCGCGCGGACGTCCACGTCGAAGCTCGGCTCGGCGCCGAGGATCAGCCGGTGCCCCGGTCCGAGCACCCCCTGGATGCCGGCGCCGATCGACGCCATGAAATCCACGTTCGCCTCGCTGCCGTCGCGCGACGAGCCGTACTCACCGTTGATGTTCCAGCGCTCCACCATGACGTCGAGCCCGATGCGCGCGAGCCCGTAGCCGAACACCCGTTCGCCGCTGGCGCCGACGCGGACCTCGGGCCGACCCGGAGGAAGTGCATCCCCGTGGTGTACACGACCGAGCGGAACGACGGTGGTTCGGCCCACACGAGGTGCTCGAAGAACCCGCCCACCTGCGCTGCGAAGCGTTTGCCGCGGACAAAGTGGTGCCCGCCGGCGACGCCCCAGGCATACATTCGCATCTCGGGCGCGTCGAGGGCCAGCGCGAGGACCCCGGACTGACGTGCAAGTAGTTGCTGGGCGCCCGGAACCCCTGGGCCGGATCGACCACTCTGGGGATGGGCCGCGCCTGCCAGCGGATCGGGCGCGAACTCCGGGGTCGGCGTGGTCGAGAACGTCAGCAGCCAGGCGATACACACGAGCGAGGGCGGCACCAGCGTACTGGTCAGCAAGCGTCGTGCCACTGAAGTTATTGGCTCTTTCCGGCGACGAGATCGCGTGGCGACCGACGCGGATGTCATACGTGACGCGGCGCGCAGCCCCGGTCTCGCTCGAGCGTCCGCGCGCAGACTGTTGCGCGTCGCCGCCGCACCTCACCCACCCGCATCACGGTCCCTCCGCGGAGGGCGAGACCGACCGGTTCCACTTTCCAGACCGAGGCGTCGGTTCGAAACTGCCCGGATCGCTGCTACCTTCGACAGTCACGCATGGCGAGCAAGGCGCGACTCGTCGCTTCCTGGGCCTCTCTTTGGCCCCGCTTCGTCGTGATGCTGGCGCCCTGCGCAGGTGCTCCGCTCGCATGTACCAGCATGCGTGACGACGATATCGCCACCACCGCGACGGGTGACGATGTCGAGGTTCCACCGGAGTGTGCGGGAGCCGCGCTCGTGGTCGGTGATGTCCTCTTCGAGGGTGAAGCCGGAGACGCCGGTGGGAAGCTTTTGTGCGACCCATGGAGATCATGTCTACGTCGGCGGCTCCTTCACCGTCGAACGCACTTCGGCCGCAGCGCTCGACCTCGCTTGCCTCTGCGGAGTTTCGGACGGGATCTTCATCATCGGTAACGCGGCTCTGACGAACCTCCTGGGCTGTCGAACTCCGCCATGTCGGCGGACGCTCGATCTCCTGGCCAATGATACGTTGACGGATCTGTCCGGACTCACCGGATTGACCTCCGTGGAGGTATACTCAATATTGAGGCCA
Organism: Nannocystis pusilla; assembly: GCF_026626665.1. Classification (GTDB taxonomy): domain Bacteria; phylum Myxococcota_A; class Polyangia; order Nannocystales; family Nannocystaceae; genus Nannocystis; species Nannocystis pusilla. The sequence continues at coordinate 11,565,571 of NZ_JAPNKE010000002.1, read as the reverse complement.
ACCCGTCGCTCGGCAGCCTCGCGGGGCTCGAAGGGGTGGATTCGGTGGACGGTGACCTCATGATCTGGAATAGCCCCGCGCTGGTGGATCTGGCCGGCCTGAAGGGGGTCACGTCGGTCGGCGGTTCGCTCTACATCGTCCGGAACGATGCGCTGCAGAGCCTGGCGGGGCTGAGTGGCATCTCCTCGGTCGTCTCGGATCTCTATATTGAAGACAATCCGTCTCTGACATCTCTCGGGCCTCGAAGGTCTCGTCACGATCGGCGGCGACGTGACGCTCGCGGATAACCACGCGCTGACGAGCATCGCGTCCTCGGCGGTCTGGCGTCGCTCGGCGGTGACCCGTCGATCACGGACAACGACGGGCTGCCGACTTCGTCGGCCTGGAGAACCTCCAGGTCATCCACGGGGACGTCAAGGTCGCCGAGAACGATGCTCTGAAGAGCCTGGCAGGTTCGACGGGCTCGTCTCCGTCTCCGGAAGCTTGTACATGGTCTTCAACCCCGGGTTGGTGGATATCCCGAGCCTGGACGGACTCGGCCAGATCGGCGGGCGGCTCGGTATCGTGGACAACGGTGCGCTGACGAGCCTTACGGGTCTGGAGGGGGTCGCGGCGGTCGGTGATTGGCTGATCGTCCAGCGCAACGACGCGTTGGTCAGCGTCTCCGGCTTGAAGGGCCTCAAGTCCGTCACGGGAAGCCCGAGATCGACGATAACGACGCCTTGGTCGATCTTCTGGTTGGAGAGCCTCGCCTCGGTCAGCGGCAGCGTCTCGATCGGCTATAATGCCGCGCTGGCGAGCCTGGCCGGGCTCGGATCGCTGACCGCTGTCGGGGGCGACATCACGATCGGCGAGGACACCATCGAATGGAACGCGCTCTGCAACTCGACCGAGGACAACCCCAACCTCGGCAGCCTCGCCGGGATGAACCCGAAGACGATCGGTGGTAGCCTCCGTGTTCGCTGTCAAACCGGGCTCGTCGACATCGATGCCTTCCATGCCACCGGTTTCATCGGTGGCGACATCGAAATCGCGCTCAACCCTGCGCTTGGACTGATGGGGCTGGGTGGATCAGCGGGCGATCTGACGAGCATGGGTGACGCCAGCGCGCTCCGGGTGCTTGCCTGCAAGGGCGGTCCGCTGACGCAGGCCGACTATTCTGAAATCCTCGTGAAGGTCGTCACCGGCGACGCGCCCCTGTTCGAATTCGAAGCCGCGGAGTGCCTGTAGCCGCGCAGGGCGCGATGGCGCCGACAACATCAAGGGGTGATGGACGGGCCCAGGTCTTGGATCTCGACCACCTCGACGGTGAGCGCGAGCATCCCTTCCTCGTTGGTCGAGGCGACCTGGCGCACAAAGAGGCGGGCGCGCATGCCGCTCGCTCGTGGAGGCTCTCGTGGAGCAGTTGCCTTCCATGGACTTGTTCCATGAGCATGGCGCGGGCCACGATTCTGAATGCCCACAGTTCCTCCTCGTTTCGTAGGACCAAATAACCGCTCTCGGCCCCTTCGACGTTCATGGCAAAAACCCCTCGATGAACGGCTTCAACGCGTCGCGGATGAGCTTCTTCCCCTTCGTCGCCTCGCTCCTCAGGGTACACGGTTTCCGGTTCCCGACGTGCATCTTACCCCGGCGCGTTCGTCGCTAGGAGCGGCAACATGAGCCCTTGCGGCTCGCCGAGTGGGGCGGTTCGGGCCATTTCGCCGCGCGGCGGCCCAGCCCGCGGTGAAGCGTGCGTATGAGTGGCGCCGATGGGCTGGTACACCACCAACGCGGACGACACCTTTCAGTGGAAGTACGGCGACGTCGTCGCCTCGCGCGCACCTCGGCCTCGGATCGCTCGTCCTCCTCCCTCGCCTCCAGGTGGTCGACGACGACGGCGACTTCTTCGACGGCGAGGAGTTCATCGGACCGATCCAGCGCTGGGCGATCGATCGAGAGCTTCCGTGGGAGCAGCCGATCCCGTTCGATCCGAACGACGAGCACGACGAGTCCGTGCCCGTCCCCGGCGACGTCGACGTGAACGCCATCCTCGAGCAGTGGGCGAGCGTCCTCCGCACCAACCGCGATTCTTTGATCGCGGCCCTACGCCACTTCAACGACGTGGACCACGACCCGTTCGTGCGCGCCTCCTCTCCACGGAGGCGATCCGGCGCCTCCCGGAGTCGGACTACGGCGCCCTGATCGCGTGGCTGAACGAGCCGATCGCCGAGAAGGGCCCGCCGAGGTTCTCACTCGAAGACCTGAGCGAGGGCGACGTCGACGACGACGAGTACGAGCCCAGCGAGGCGACGCAGGCCGCCCTCGACGCGCTGCCTGAAGGCGACGACGCGCGTGTGATGGCGGCCCACGCGCTCGGGCACGCGCTCGTCGAGGGTTCGCCGCTCGAGCTGCTCCAGCCCGGCGACAGCTACTCGGTGGAGCTCTGGGGCGCCGAGGACGACGAGTAGATCCGCGAGTCCGCGTGCTGCGCTCGCAGCTCGCCTCGAACCGGCCCCAGCGGCGCGAGGGCTGCGATCGTCAATCTGTTCACGTCGACCCTGTCTACCGCTCCGCGACGGTCGGCGTGATCACCAGTCGGTCGAGGATCCCCGCGATCGTCTCGATCGGCAGCGCCTCTGGTTGTCGCAGCCACCAGCCGATGATCTCGATCGTCGCCGACGTCGCGTAGGTGACGCGCAGGTCGATCGGGCAGATCGCCGCGGTCTTCGTCTCCGACCTCGCCGCCAGCTTGCGCGCCTGGCCGACAAACTGCTCGCGCAGTCGCGGCGCCGCCCCGCCCGTCAGCAGCGCGCGCCACAGGGCCTGACGCCGCGAGACGAACTCGAACAGCGCCACGCAGGCCCGGCCCGTGTTCTCGGCGGAGAACAGCGGCATCGCGGCGCCGAGCAGCCCGGCGATCTCGTCCGCGGCGAGGTCGTCGAGCAGCGCCTCCTTGTCCGGGTAGTGGCGAAAGAAGGTCGCGTAGCCGACCCCCGCCTCCGAGGCGAGCGCGCGCACGGTGATGCTCTCGAACGGCTCCCGCTCGAGCAACGCGAGCATCGCGCGCAGCAGCTTGGCGCGGGTGCGGACCTGACGGGCGTCGGTTGCTGAGGTGTCGGAGACCACGGCTGATACAGTGTGTCTCATAACCGGAGAACGGGAGCTGGACGGCGATGAGCGTGGATTCGGCCGCGAAATGTCCTTTTACCTCCACCCGCAACGACAGCAAGAGCGCGGCCGTCGTCACGCAGCGGATCAAGATCGAGCCCGGGGCCGAGCATGTTCGCGCGTTCGAGCGGGCGCGGGAGGTCCTGCTCGACAAGGACCTGCTGCAGGGCGGCGCCGGCGCGGAGTTCGTCGACACCAGCGATCCGGACAAGGCGCCGGTGTTCTTCCTCGACGGCGCCCCGCACCGCGAGAAGCGCACCGGCATCGCCCGCTTCTTCACGCCCAAGGCGATCACCAGCCGCTACCACGCGATCATCGAGCGGGAGACGGCGCGGCTGCTCGCTCAGCTCCGGCGCGACGGCCGGGCCCAGCTTGACATCATCAGCTTCGAGCTCACCGTGGCGGTCGCGGCCAACATCGTCGGGCTCACCGACAGCGACATGCCGAAGATGGCCCGACGCCTCGCGCTCATGTTGTCCGCCGGCTGGCACCACCGGCTCAACGTCTTCGCCAGGCTCGCCGCCGGCCTGCGCAAGGGCCGGGCGATGCTGGGCTTCTACGTCAACGACATCACCCTCGCCCTCCGCGCCCGCCGTAAAGCGCCGCAAGACGACCTCCTCTCCGAGCTCCTGGCCAGGGGCGCCTCGCAGCGGGCGATCCTCACCGAGTGCATGACCTACGCCGCTGCCGGGATGGTGACGACGCGCGAGTTCATCGTCATGGCCGCCTGGCACCTGTTCGACGACGCCGCGCTGCGGGCCGACTTCCTCGCGGGCGACGAGGCGCGCCAGTTCGCCATCCTGAACGAGATCCTCCGCCTCGAGCCGATCGCCTCGCTGCTCTACCGGCGCAAGACCCACTCGGCGGACAGGGGCGACGAGAAGTATGCGCTCGACCTGCGGGCGATCCACGAGGACGAGGCCGCCGTCGGCCCGTGCCCGCGCGCGCTCGACCCCGATCGGGCCCAGCGCATGAAGACGAACGGCGCCTTCCTCAGCTTCGGCGCCGGCGCCCATCACTGCCCCGGCAAGCAGGTCGCCCTGCACGAGACGCGCATGTTCCTCGACGCGCTGCTCCGTGTCCCGGGATCCGCCCGAGCGCGCGCCCGACGTCGGCTGGTCGGAGATGCTGCTCAGCTACGAGCTGCGCGACGCGATCGTGACCTGCGACCGCGCTTGACGCGAGACCTGACGAGCTCGATCTGCACCTGTCTCATGGGTCAGGCCTGGGGATCGCGCGCACGCAGTCACCGCCGTGCGCGCTCGGTGACGATTTCCGCCACGAAGTCGGTCTCGCGGTCGGTGCACGTCGCTCGTGGCGGTGCACGGCGTACTCGCCAGCATCGAGCTCGCCCGGTCGAAGATCGAGACCGCCCTCCGCGGCCCCGGAGCTCGAACCATCCTGCTCCTCGAAGCCGCGATTTCCGCCCCTTGCGACTCTCGTCACTCCAGCCGACGCGGCCGGATGTTTTAAATACTACGGCGTCGGCAGTCCTCGAGGCGGCTGATCGGAGTCATGACAATACCGCCCGGCGCGAGCACGATATCGATCCGCGCGAACACGACGGCCGTTATCCGCATTGGGCGAGCTCCGCAAGCCCGTCGGCCGCCTCGACGCGAAGGAGCATCCATGCGCGTCCCGAAAATCCTGGACGAAGCGCGGGTGCAACGCCGCGATGGGGCCAGCGGGGTCGCGCCCTCACGAAGAGGATGCGAACCGAAGCCTCGCTCCTCCTGGCCGGGCCTTCTGTTTCCAGCATCACCGCGCTCTCCTGAGCGCTGCGCTCGCCTTTGTCCATTCGTGGCTCCGCCGGCAACTACGCCGCGAGGTCAATCTCACCCCCCGGCGTTCCCGACAAACCCCGGCCTCCTCCTCATATCTCCGATTGACGAGAACGCGCCGAACTTAGCGCTTGATCGAGGCTTTCCTGGGGATTAGGTTCCCGCGTGTGTTGGGGCGGATGACGGTAGTTGGCGAGACGGATCGCGGCGTACGGATCATAACAATCAGACGGCCCGAAAAGCGAAACGCGCTCGACGCCGCGACCTGTGCCGGGTTGTTGACCGAATTCGAAGGAGCCGCCGCCGACGACGATATCAACGTCTTGCTCCTGCAAAGCGATGGTCCGTCGTTTTGCGCGGGGCTCGACCTCAGGAGGCCGGCGCGTCGCAGACGACCCCCGCGCACGAGCGGCTCTTCTCCGCGTTCGCCTGGCTTTCGAAGCCCCTGATCACCGCGGTCCAGGGCCACGCCGTCGGCGGCGGCCTCGGGCTCGCCGTCCTGGGAGACGTCATCTTCGCCGCCGACGACGCCCGATTCGGCCTCCCCGAGGTCACGCGGAGGCTCTGGCCGTACCTCGTGTTCCCTGCGGTGTCGCGGCGGATCGGCGAAGCGCACGCGCTGGAGCTGCGCTGGACGGCGCCCTGATCGGCGCGCAGGAGGCGGAGCGGCGGAGGCTGCGTCGCACGTCGTGCCGGCCGACGCGTTGAGAGCTATGGCGCTCGCGGCTGCGCGCCGGATGGCGGGGCACGACGCCGAGGTGCCCGGCGAGGCCTCGAACATGTACGCGCACACACCCGCGCGGAGTGGACGGGCGCGTCGCCCGGGCGGCGAGCGCCCGGGCCGAGCACCTCGGGAAGATGCTATGAATCACGAACGTTCCTACGGTTCCATCGTTCACAGTGACCTGCCGCATCTGCGGCTGGACATCCCCCGCCGGGCGAGGCCGTGCTCGCCGAGGCCGCGAGCCGGATCCCCATCCGTGGATCACCGCGAGGGCGAGGTCCCCGACGGCCGCTGGAAGGCGCTGACCCTCCACGGCTGGGGAGCGACAAGACGCTCGGGTTCGAGGCCTATGGGGCCCGGAGGCCGGCCAGGCCGACGCGTACCGGTGGACGGACGCGGCCGACCCGTGCCCCGCGACGACGACCTATGTCAAGACCACGTTCCCGGAGGCGCAGTTCGGCCGCGTCCGGCTGATGTTGCTCCGGCCGGGCGGGCAGGTCCCTTTCCACGCCGATTACAGCGAGCGCAAGCTCGCCTCGATCTCGATCGCGCTCAACCATCCGGAGGGCTGTCGGTCCTCTACCGCGATCGAGGCGTCGTCCATGAGGTCCCGTTCGCCGACGGGCGGGCCTTCGCGGTCAACCTCAGCTACGAGCACTCCGTCGTCAACGACAGCCAGGTCGACCGCTTTCACCTCATCGTGCACGTCCTCCGCGGCAACGCCCATTCCCGCGAGTTGTTCCTGCGGAGCTCTCCCCGTACGGCGACCCGCGCGAGGGTGTGGACGGGCAGCTGCCCGTGATCGGTTGAAGCGGCGCTCCGGTGGCGCGATTCCGTCGCCGACCGCGGTCGGTGGCACAATTGGAGAGAGGATCCGCGTATGGATAACGGCGAGTTCGATCCCGCGGCCGGGGTCTCGGTGTCCGAGGCCGTCGAGGCAGACGTCGCGATCATCGGCGCGGGGATGCTGGGCCTGTTCAACGCCCTCCAGTTCGCAAGCGCGGCCTCCGCGTGGTGATCGTCGACAACCTGACCGACCGAAAAGAGAGCTACAAGGTCGGCGAATCGATGCTGCTGTTCACCAACGCCTTCCTGCGGACGATCGGCGGCGTCGAGCCGTTCCTGCCGCAGTGCTTCCCCAAGCGGCGTGTGGATGACGCACGGCACGGAGGGCGCGCAGAGCTTCGAGGGAGCGTCCGAGTGGGGGGCGCAGGCCGATTTCCATCCGCCTCACTATCTCTACGAGAAGCTGTGCGACGACAAGTGGTCGAGGTGCATGTTCCTCGACATGCAGATGGTCCGCCCCGAGCTGGAGCGCTTCATGTGCGACCAGGTGCGGAGTCACCCAAAATCACGCTCTGCGACACCGCGAAGGTCCGCGACGTGCTGCTCGACGAGGGCGACGGGCCGCACACGGTCGTCTGGTCGTCCACCCGCGACGGAACGCCGGCGAGCGCGCGGGTCCGCTGGGTGCTGGATTGCTCGGGCCGGAACCGATTCCTGGCCAAGAAGATGAAGCACGCGGTCGACATGGACGACGGCTTCCAGACGACCGCCGCGTGGGGCCAGTTCAGCGGCGTGACCGACGCCCTGTTCGGCGAGCGCTGGGTGTTCGACGACGAGGACGGCGAGAAGAGCTCGCGTGATTACTTCACGGTGCACATGTGGGGAGAGGGCTACTGGATCTGGGTCATCCGACTCGGCGGCGATCGCATCAGCATCGGCGTCACGTGGACCAGCGCCTGCCGCCGGCAGGCTCCTCGCTGCGAGAGAAGTTCTGGAACGTCATGCGCCGTCACCCGGTGCTGGACGGACTCATCTCCGAGGACACCCTGCTCGAGTTTCGCAGCTACCGCGACGTGCAACACCTGACCGACACCTTCGTGAGCGAGCGGCGCTACGGCATGGTCGGCGACGCGGCGTCCATCATCGACGCCTACTACAGCCAGGGGATCTCGCTGGCCATGGTGACCTCGTGGCACATCGCCAACATCGTCGAGCGCGACGTCCGCGAGCATCGCCTCGATCGGGCCTATATCGATCGGGTGAACGACGCCACGGTGCAAGACTGGCAGATCATGCGCAACATGGTGCGCGAGAAGTACTCGCCGGCCATCGCGGACAGCCGCTTCTTCGCGCTCTCCCACCTCGACTTCGTGGTCCTGTTCGCGTCGGGGCCGGTGCGCGCCGACCTGGTGCGCTGGCTCATCGACACCGAGGGCGACACGTCGAGGGAGACGCCGAGCCCGGGCGATCCGGACCGTCTCGAGCAGTGCCTGTATTCTCGCAGACCACGGCCTGGCGCTGGCTGTCCCCCGAGCGCGTGCAGGCGATCCAGCGGACCCTTCAAGCCGCCATCGCCGAGCGGGCGCGGTTCCGGCTCGAGCACGGGATCGGCGGACCCACCCTCAAGACCATCGTCGGCTTCACGAAGCCCTTGCCGCCCCTCTGGCGCCTGCCGCTGCTGAAGATGGGCAAGGTCGTCACCCTGTCGGCGCTCGACGTGGTGAAGTCCGGCGGGGCTCGTGGATCCAGCGTCTGCCGATCTCCTTCGAGGGGCGGCTGCGCTGGGTGATCCGCCTGCGGCACCAGGCGGCCGTGGGCTCTTCGCCGCCCTGTACGCCTACGATTGGGCAGAGACGGCGCTCCACAAGCTCCGCGCGCCACGGCCCATGGCCCGCGCCGATGCGCCGGCCGAATAGCGCGCGGGGTCGCTATCACGCAGCGCTGCTGCTGCTCGTGGAGGGCGGCAGGTTCCGCGGCGCGCAGGCGATGTGCGCGACGAATCAGGTGTCGTACCCTGCCCGCTCATGGACCTCGCCACCGCCCGCGAAATCCTCGACGACGTCTTCCGAGCGCGTCGAAGCCACCACGCCGACCTGGAGCGCCCTCGTGCGGCTGTCCTTCCACGACGGCGAGCCCGCGACGGCGGTCATGGCCCTCTATCAAGACGACGAACTCGGCATGCAGGTCGAGCAGCCGGTGGTGCTGGTGCCGCGTGGCGCCGAAATCACGCCCGAGCGCTACCGTGCCTTCGCCGAAGGGGTGCGGGAGAGCATGGGTTTCCAGATCGCGCGGTACGAGGGGATGACCGGGCCGGCGGAGTTCCTCCAGAGCGATCTGTTGCGCGACACGGGGCTGCAGACGACCGACGACTTTGCGCGCGCGGTACGAGACGACGAGGTCGGGGCGCGGGTGCTCTCGCCGATCCAGGTGGGTGACTTCGCCGCGAAGCACGGGTTGCCGGCGCTCGCCGATGCAGTCACCTGTCGGCTCGTCTGGGACTTGCTGCGGGAGCAGGCGCACGCCGAGGCGTCGTCCCGCCGGCTCGCCAAAGAGGGACGGGTCGAGGCGGTCCCGCACCTCGTGGCGCTGGTCGAGCACTGGGTCGAGTGCGGCTACATCTTCGCGGCCCAGTGGTTCGTGGGGGACGCAACGGCCACCTCGCCTGCACGCTGCAGCTCGAGCCGTTGTTGCGCCGGGCAGAGGATCCGGAGCTGCAGCGAAGGGTCGACGAGTTGGTCGAGGCGGGGTGCTTCGAGGCGGACTGAAGGCCGCCACGGCGCTCCCGTGGCGGCGCCCGTGCGGGCGACCGACGGAGAGGTGCTCTCTGCTATCGTCGCGGCGCCCATGGAGATCCGCTACATCACGGCCGACCTGGAATTCGACGCGCCCACGAGCCTCGATCGCGTCGTCGCCGAGCTCGAGCCCGAAGTCGTGATCCACCTCCACGATCGCACGGGCGAGCTCCACTCCGTCGCGCTCGGGATCGTGGTGGAGGGCTCGCCGGAAGCGTCCGTCGCGCACATCTGCGCGCTGCTCGAACGGCTGTCCCCGCCCGCCCGCCATGCGTGGGATCAGTGCACGCGCCGCGTCGTCGACCTCGCGTTCGAGAGCGGCACCAAGCCCAAGGACGTCACCACCGTCCCCGCGGGGCTCGTGCGCCGACTGGGCGAGCTGGGGCTTGCGATCGCCGTGACCGTGTATCGCGTGGGTTTCTACTGGGCAAATGAGCGGCGACGAGGCGCGCCGTCCTGCACGAGCACCTCCGCCGCGAACCGACCGGCGACCCGAGCTCGACCTGGACCTGTCTCATGAGGCAGGTCCGGATGCGCACGCAGTCACTAGTGTCGCCAGCTCTGCCCGCGCGCGGGCGACGATGCCCTCCACGAATTCCGTCTTGCGGTCGGTGTAGCCGACGTTGATGTCGCTCGTGGCGGTGATCGTCGCGTTGAAGCCGGCCGCCAGCTCGCGCTTGAGCTGCGCGTACGTCTCCGCCGCCTCGGGTGGCTTCGCAGGTAGTCGCGGAACAACAGGTGCCTCGTCCAGAAGTCGCCGCCGTGCTCGACCATGTGCACGTGGTAGCGCGGCGGCCGTCCCCGTCGTCGCCGCGGAGGTAGCGACGCAGCGGCATACCGGGGCCGGAGGGCGTGTCCTGCTCGAACTGGGGCACGTACTGGTACCCGAGCGCCACCAGCCTGGCGACGATCGGCGGCGCGTCGTCCAGCGAGCGCAGCCCCGGCATCATGTCGATGATGGGCTTCGCCGCGAGGCCGGGCACGGCCGTGCTGCCGACGTGCTCGATGGCGACGAAGGCGTCCCGGCCGCAGGCGACGAACATCGCCTCGCGCGCCGCCTCGAACTTCGCCACCCACCCTGGATCGTAGTCGGCGATCACGATCGCCTTGCCGCGATTCGAGGAGCCCATGGGGCGACGAGTGTATCAGCCGGATGCGACCGTGGCGGTCACTCCGTCAGCAGCTTCATCAGCGTCTTGATGTCGACCCCCAGCGCGCGGGCGGCGTGGCCTCACGCCGCCGTGCTGCGTCACCGCCCAGCGCGCGTAACGGCGCTGGATCTCCCGAAGCGGCAGCACCGCGTCGCCGAACGGCCCCGGACCGCTCTCGCCGCGTCCGGGCCCTCGCTGCCGAAGCCGCGGGGCAGGTCCGACAGCGCGATCACCTCGTTGCGCGACAGCAGCACCAGGCGCTCGACCAGGTGACACAGCTCGCGGACGTTCCCGGGCCAGCGGTAGGCGAGGAACGCGGCCATCACGTCCTCGCCGATCCGGCGCGGAGCCGCTGTCGGATAGCGCCGGCGCGCCGACTCGAGGCACTGCTCGACGAGCAGCGGGATGTCTTCGCGGCGGTCGCGGAGCGCCGGATCCGAGCACCACCAGGGCGAGGCGATAATAGAGGTCCTCGCGGAACTCGCCGGCGCGCACGGCCGCGGCGAGGTCGAGGTTGGTGGCGCGAGGATCCGCGTATTGACGCGGCGCTCGCGGGTCCCGCCGATCGGTCGGATCACCCCGCGCTCGATCACGTGCAGCAGCTTGGCCTGCAGCGCCGTCTGCAGCTCGCCGATCTCGTCGAGGAACAGGGTGCCCTGGTCGGCCTCCGCGAACAGCCCCGGGCTCGCCTGCGTCGCGCCGGTGAACGCCCCGCGGGTGTGGCCGAACAGCTCGCCCTCGAGCAGCTGCTCGGGATCGCCGCGCAGTTGACCGCGACGAACGGCGCCGACGCGCGCTGGCTGCGGGCGTGCAGCGCCGCGGCGATCGTGGTCTTGCCGGTGCCGGTCTCGCCGGTGAGGAGGACCGGCACGTCGGTGTCGGCGATCCCCGCGATCACCTCGAACACCGCGCGCATGGCCGTGCTGCGGCCGACGAGGCCCTGGGGCGCCGCGTCGCTCAGGCGCCGGCGCAGCTCGCCGGTCTCGCGGCGGAGCCGGCGGTCGTCGAGCGCGCGGCGCAGGAACAGCACCAGCTCGTCGACCCCGAACGGCTTGGTCAGGCAGTGGAACGCGCCGCGGCGGATCGCCTCGACCGCGGTGTCGATCGCCGCGTAGGCCGTCATCACGATCGTCGGCAGCTGCGGGACGAGCTCCTGCGCCTGCACCATCAGCGACACGCCGTCGCCGCGCTCCAGCCGGAGGTCGGTCACCAGCGCGTCGAACTCCTGCGTCTCGAGCAGCGCGAGCGCGGCCGCGGCGTCGCGCACCACGTGCACCTTGAAGCCGCGGCGGCCGAGCTCCTCGCCGAGCGCATCGCCCCACTCGGGCTCGTCGTCGACCAGGAGCACGTGCGGGCGCACGACCTTGTGTTCGCTCGTCATGGGACCTCCTGGGCAAACGCAGCGTGGCGATCGCGCCGCGAGGCGACCGCGTGGCGAGGGTGACCGACCCGCGGCTCATGCGGGCGATCTCGTTGGTGAGCGCGAGCCCGAGGCCGGTGCCGTGCGCCTTGCGCGAGAAGAACGGCTTGAGGAGGCGCTCGCGGTCCTCCTCGCGTACTCGCCCTCGTCGAGCACCTCGAACACCACGTCCTCGTGCTCGTGGCGCAGGCGCAGCGTGACCTGGCCGCCGCGCGGGGACGCGTCGCAGGCGTTGACGAGCAGGTTGACCAGCGCGTGCTCGACGAGCAGCGCGTTGACCCGCACGTCCGGCATCTCGGGCGCGACCTCCACCTGCAGCGCGACCTCGGCGGCCTGGAAGCGGTGCGCGATCAGGTCGCGGACCGCCTGCGCCAGCGTCGCCGGGGCCACGCGCGTCTGTTCGGGCATGGTGCCGCGGGCGACGCGGAGGAACCCCTGGACCACGTCGCGCAGGCGGTCGACCTGCCCGAGGATCGTCTTCGCGTCCTGCTCCTCGGGCGAGTCCTGCAGCGCGTCGCGCAGCGCCTCGGCCTTGACGCGGATGAGCCCGAGCGGCGTGCCGACCTCGTGGGCGACCCCCCGACGCGAGCGTCAGCATCGTCGCGGTGCGGTTCTCGCGGGCCAGCACCTCTTCCCCGGCCCGCCGCTGCTCGGCGAGCTCGAGCTGGTGGCGCGCCATCACCTGCGCGCGGAACTCCCGGAACGCGAAGTAGCCGAACGCGACCGTCGTGATGCCCGTCAGCAGCACCTTGATGATCACGCGCAGCATGCCTCGCCGGTCGCGCTCGACCTCCTCGCGGGTGCTGCCGACGACGGCGACGCGCCACGTCCCGAGGACCCCGCCGTCGGCCGCCGCCACGCTGACGAACGCGGGGTACGCCGGCAGCCCGAGCTGCTGCGCCTGCTCGTCCGACAGCATGCCCGTGTCCTCGCCGCGCTCGACCAGCGCCGCGAGCACACCTGGCCCTGCGGACAGGCCGTGCAGATCGAAGAACTTCGCCGCGCCGGGCGGCTGCACGAACACCCGCTCGTCCGCCGAGTGGAGGTGATCGGCCACGTGGAACAGCTCGCCGATCCGCACCTGCACCCCGAGCTCGCGGCCGTCGCCCGCGGCGACCGGCGCGGTCCACGTCCCGGGCTGTGTCGCCGGCGGGTCCGCGGTCGGCGGCGAGTCGCGCGCCAGGTTCGCCGCTTCGCCGCGAGCTCGACGGACAGCAGCGACGCCAGGTCCGCCAGGCGCCGCTGCTCGCGCTGCATCGCCAGCTCCGACTCCGCGTCCTCGAAGCGGATCCCCACCCACGCCACCATCGCCACGCTGAGCACCGCGCCGAGGACCAACACGAGGCCGTTGATCCGCACACGGCTGCGTTCGGCGGGGGCGAAGGGCTGGCGGGTCATGAGGAGGCCTCCGCGGCGAGGGTACCGCGGTTTGTTCAGGCGGCTGCAATCCGCGCGCCACGGCGAAGCCCGACCTCGGAGGTTCAGGAAACCCGCGCCGCGCCTGGCCGCGACGACGCCGCGAGGCGCCTCGGCGAGCTCAGCGGTCGGCCCGCGCGCCCCTTGTGGGAGGACCGCGATGGGAGGGGCTCCCAGGAAGCGCTGGGAATTTTTCCAACCGGGCCGCGCCCTCCCGCGATTTCCTCAACCATTTTCATCGATACGGCCCCGGCATCGCACGTGTAACGGCGTGGGCCAGGCCCGAGCGGCCGCGGCCCGGGCGACGGACCTCGTTGCGCCTGGGCCGTGCGCGAACAGACCTCGCGCCAGACAGGCAGACCTCGATGAACGACAACCTACCAAGCGCGCTGCGGCGGCCCCGTCCCTCGATCGTCCTGGCGATCGTGCGCCTGCTGCTCGCCCGCGCCGCCGACAAAAGACTGATGCCGCGACTTCTCGCTGGCCGGCGCCCTCGCGGCCGTGTGCTCGCTGGCATGCCAACACCCGCACGAGCACCACGAAGAGGCGGGCGTCTCTCGCCGTCACCACCCCGCTGCGGCAGGACTGGAGCTGACCCGCGAGTACGTGGCCCAGGTCCACGCGATTCAGCACATCGAGGTGCGCGCCCAGGAGCGCGGCTATCTGACGGGGATCTTCGTCGACGAGGGCCAGCTGATCCAAGAGGACACGAAGATGTTCCAGATCATGCCGCTCATCTACCGGGCGGACCTCCACCGCGTGGAGGCGGAGGCCGAGGCGGCCTCGATCGAATACAAGAACACCAAGATGCTGGCCGACAAGGACATCGTGTCCTCGGCCGAGCTCGCGCTGGCCGGGGCCAAGCTGAGCCGCGCCAAGGCCGAGCTGGAGCTCGCGCAGACCCACATGCGCCTCACCGAGATCCGCGCCCCCTTCACCGGCCTGATGGATCGGTTCATGGTGCGGCTCGGCAGCCTCGTGGAGGAGGGCGACCTGCTGACCACGCTGTCCGACAACCGGATGCTGTGGATCTACTTCAACGTGCCCGAGGCCGAGTACCTCGATTACAAGGCCGACCCCGAGCAGAAGATGGTCGTCAAGTTCAAGATGGCCAACAACAAGATGTTCGAACCGGAGGCCGGGTCGAGACCATCGAGGCCGACTTCGACAACACGACCGGCAACATCGCCTTCCGCGCGACCTTCCCGAACCCCGCGGGCCTGCTGCGGCACGGCGAGACCGGCAACATCGTCGTCACCACCAAGTACCCCAACGCCCAGATGATCCCGCAGAAGGCGACGTTCGAGATCCTCGACCGTCGCTTCGTCTTCGTGGTCGGCGACGACGGCATCGTCAAGCAGCGGCCGATCGTGGTCGCCGCCGAGCTCCCGCACGCCTTCATCGTCGAGAGCGGCCTCGAAGACACCGACCACATCCTCCTGGAGGGCCTGCGCAAGGTCCAGGACGGCAAGCACGTCGACGTGAAGCTCGCCGAGCCCGCCGAGGTGTTCTCGCAGCTGAAGTACCACGCGGAATGAGGAGGCCGACATGTTCGCACAGATTCTCCGCCGCCCGGTCCTCGCCATCGTCATCTCGGTCCTGATCGTCCTCCTGGGCCTCTTGTCGATCGGCACCCGCCCGGTGTCCCAGTTCCCCGAGATCGCGCCGCCGCAGGTCCAGATCACGGTCGCGTACCCCGGCGCCAGCGCCGACGTCCTGATCCAGTCGACGCTCATCCCGCTCGAGCGCGCCATCAACGGCGTGCAGGGGATGCGCTACATGCTCACCGACGCGACCAGCGCCGGCGAGGCGACGATCCAGGTCATCTTCGACCTCGGCACCGACCCCGACCAGGCGATCATCAACGTCAAGACCCGCATCGATCAGGTGATGCCGCAGCCGCCCAAGTTGGTCCAGCTCGAGGGCGTCATCCTGATGCGCGTCATGCCCAGCATGTTGATGTACGTCAACGTCTTCAGCACCGCCGAGGGCGCCGACGAGAAGTTCCTGTTCAACTTCGCCAACGTCAACGTCCTGCCGGAGATCATGCGCGTCAAGGGCATCGGCCAGGCGCGCATCCTCGGCAGCCGGCAGTTCGCCATGCGCATCTGGCTGAACCCGGACCGCATGCGGGCCTACAACGTCTCGCCCGAGGAGGTGCAGGACGCGATGGCCGACCAGAGCATCATCGGCCGCCCCGGCCGCGTCGGTCAGGCCACCGGCAAGACGGCCCAGTCGCTCGAGTACGTGCTCGTGTGGGAGGGCCGCTACAACAAGCCCGAGCAGTACGAGGACATCATCATCCGGGCCACGCCGGACGGCCACATCCTGCGCCTGAAGGACATCGCCAAGGTCGAGCTGGGCAGCGAGTTCTTCAACATCTACTCCAACCTCGACGGCCACCCCTCGGCGGCGATCGTGCTCAAGCAGACGCTGGGGAGCAACGCGCAGGAGGTCATCGAGAACGTCAAGAAGACGCTGGAGGAGATCAAGGCGACCACCTTCCCGCCGGGGATGGACTACGCGATCAGCTACGACGTCTCGCGCTTCGTCGACGCCTCGATCGAGCAGGTCACCCACACGCTCGTCGAGGCGTTCGTGCTGGTGGCGCTGGTCGTGTTCGTGTTCCTCGGCGACTGGCGCTCGACGCTGATCCCGACGCTCGCCGTGCCGGTGTCGCTGGTCGGCGCGTTCATCTTCATGGCGGTGCTGGACATCAGCATCAACCTCATCACCCTGTTCGCGCTGGTCCTGGCGATCGGCATCGTCGTCGACGACGCCATCGTCGTCGTCGAGGCCGTGCACGCCAAGATGGAGACGACGAGCCTGTCGATCTACGAGGCGATGAAGGCGGTCCTCAACGAGATCAGCGGCGCCATCATCGCCATCACCCTGGTGATGACCTCGGTGTTCGTGCCGGTGGCGTTCATGCCCGGCCCGGTCGGCGTGTTCTACCGCCAGTTCTCGGTCACGATGGCCTCGTCGATCGTGCTGTCCGGCTTCATCGCGCTGACGCTGACGCCGGTGCTGTCGGTCCTGATCCTCAAGCCGGTGCACGACCACGGCAGGACCCGCAACCCGATCACCCTGTTCATCCGCGGCTTCAACCGGGTGTTCAACTGGGTCACCGCGATCTACGTCCGGGTGATCCGCGCGACCCTGGGGCGGTTCTACGTCACGCTCCTGGCGCTCGGCCTGTTCGTGTTCGGCATCATGCAGGTCAACCAGGTGCTGCCGGCCGGCTTCGTGCCCAACGAGGACCAGGGCATCATCTACGCCATCATCCAGACCCCGCCGGGCACCACGATCGAGCGGACGAACGCGGTCTCCCGCGAGCTGCAGAACATCGCCAAGGAGCTGCCCGAGGTCGCGTCGGTGTCGGCCCTCGCCGGCTACGAGATCCTCACCGAGGGCGCGCCTCGAACGCCGGGACGTGCCTCATCAACCTGAAGGACTGGTCCGAGCGCCACAAGTCGGTCACCGAGGTCATCGAGGAGCTCGAGGAGCGGGCCAAGGACATCGGCGCGGTGGTCGAGTTCTTCGAGCCGCCGGCGGTCCCCGGCTACGGCGCGGCCGGTGGCGTTCCTTCCGCATGCTCGAGAAGACCGGCAGCACCGACTACTACGAGTTCGATCGCGTCAACCAGGAGTTCATGGCGGCGCTGCGCGAGCGGCCCGAGTTGACCGGCCTCTTCACGTTCTACGCCGCCAACTACCCGCAGTACGAGCTCGTCATCGACAACCAGAAGGCGATGCAGAAGGGCGTCTCCATCCGCAAGGCCATGGAGAACCTCGACCTGATGATCGGCAGCAACTTCGAGCAGGGCTTCACCCGCTTCAACTTCTCACCGCGTCTACGTGCAGGCGCTGCCCGAGTTCCGCGCGCTGCCGCCGGACGTCCTGAAGATGTGGGTCAAGAACGAGGCCGGCGAGATGGTCCCCTACTCGTCGTTCATGACGCTGCGAAAGCGGCAGGGCCCGAACGAGATCACCCGCTACAACATGTACAACTCGTCGGCCATCCGCGGCAACAACGCGCCCGGTTACACGACCGGCGACGCGGTCAACGCCATCAAGGCGGTGGCGGCGGAGGTCCTGCCGCGCGGCTACGACATCGCCTGGGAGGGCCTGTCGTACGACGAGGCGCGGCGCGGCAACGAGGCGATCTACATCTTCGGACGTGCTGGTGTTCGTCTATCTCGTGCTCGCGGCCCAGTACGAGAGCTTCGTCCTCCTGCTCGCCGTGATCACGTCGCGCCCGCGGGCGCGTTCGGCTCGTTCCTGTTCCTGCAGATGATGGGCCTGGCGAACGACATCTACGCCCAGGTCGGCCTGGTCATGCTGGTCGGCCTGCTCGGGAAGAACGCGGTGCTGATCGTCGAGTTCGCGGTGCAGACGCGACGCGACGGCGCCACCGTGTTCGAGGCCGCGGTCGCCGGCGCCAAGGCCCGCTTCCGCGCGATCCTCATGACCTCGTTCGCGTTCGTCGCCGGCCTCTATCCGCTGGTCGTGGCCAAGGGCGCCGGCGCGGTCGGCAACAACACCATCGGCTCGTCCGCGCTCGGCGGCATGGTCATGGGCACCGTGTTCGGCGTGGTCCTCATCCCGGGCTCTACTTCATCTTCGGCCACATCGAGCGGTTCGAGAAGTTCCTGCGGATCGGCGGGCCCACCGAGCCGTCGGCGCCGACCGACCCGCTGCCGCTGTCCGAGGTGTCGCTGGCCGATCTCATCACCGAGACCCTCGCGGACGCCGGGTCGACGTCGACGATGCACATGCCGGAGGCCGAACCGCCGCAGGACGCGAGCCCCCGCGCGATCCGGCCCGAGGCGCCGGCGCACTCGAACGCCGCCCGCGCGGAGGAGGATTCCCGTGAACAAGCGGTGGAGCCCGATCTTCGCCCGCACGGTCGCCGGTGCCCTGTCGCTGTCGCTCGGCTGCGCGAGCATCCTGGGAACAACAAGGCCAGGGAGGCCGACAAGGAGACGCCCGATAACTTCGGCGCCCTGGCGACGGAGCCCGGCCCGAGCCTCGCGGTGCAGAAGCAGTGGGACCAGTTCTTCGCCGATCCGGACCTGCGGTCGCTCATCCAGGAGGCGATGCAGAACAACCAGCAGTTGAACATCCAGCTGCAGGAGATCATCATCACCCAGAACAACGCCGCGGCGATCCGCGGCGACTACATCCCGCGCCTGGACGCGGAGGTCGGCGCCGGCCTCGAGAAGCCGGGCGAGTACACCGCCCAGGGGGTCGAGCACAGGGCCCACAATCTGCCGAGGCCGCTGGCGGACTTCCGCTTCGGCTTCGTGGCCTCGTGGGAGACCGACATCTGGAGCAGGCTCCGCAACCTCCGGAGGTCCGCGCTGCTTCAGTACGAAGCGACGATCCAGGAGCGGAACTTCCTGGTCACCGAGATCGTGGCGGAGATCGCCAGCCTTACTACGACCTGGTCGCGCTCGACCTCCAGATCGAGATCCTCGATCGCAACATCGAGCTGCAGAAGAACGCGCTCGAGGTCGTCAAGCTCAAGAAGTTGGCCGCGCGCGGCACCGAGCTCGGGGTCCAGCGGTTCCAGGCCGAAGTGCTCAAGAACCAGGGCCGGAAGTTCTCGCTCGAGCAGCAGCGGATCATCGTCGAGAACCGCATCAACTTCCTGGTCGGGAGGTTCCCGCAGCCCGTCGCGCGCAACCCCTGACCTTCATGGCCGCCAAGCCCGACGTGGTGGCCACCGGCCTGCCCTCGGACCTGCTGGAGAACCGCCCCGACGTGAAGGCGGCCGAGCGCGGCTCGAGGCGTCGAAGCTCGACACCAAGAGCGCGAAGGCCCGCTTCTACCCGTCGCTCCGCCTCGATGCAGGCATCGGCTTCGAGTCGTTCAACCTGCAGCACCTGATCGACCCCCGGTCGCTGGCCTACAACATCGCCGGCGGCCTCGTCGCGCCGCTGCTGAACCGGACGGCGATCAAGGCCGACTACCGCTCGGCCAACGCCAGGCAGGTCCAGGCGGTCTTCGAATACGAACGGTCGATCCTGCAGGCGTACACCGACGTGTACAACCAGCTGACGGCGCTCTCGAACTTCAGGCAACGCTACGAGCAATTGGCCGGGCAAGTCGCGGCGCTCCGCGCGGCCATCGAGACGTCGAAGGCCCTCTATCAGTCGGCCCAGGCGGATTACAACGAGGTCCTCATGACCACGCGTGACTCGCTCGAAGCCGAGATCGATCTGGTCGAGGCGCAGAAGGACCAGATGCAGGCGGTGGTGGCGATCCACCAGGCGCTGGGCGGCGGCTGGCGGCAAAACCAATGACCGGGCCGCCGGTCGAGGTCCCTGCGCGCTGTCAATGACTTTGAGACGCGGTACGGGTCCATTCGGCATGCGCTACGGCGCCGAATGATCAAGCGGAGGCCCGAAAGACGCGCACTCACGCCCCGGTGACCCCAAAGCCGTGTCTGTACGCTTCTCCCGTGGGCATGGCACGGCGCTGCGTGATCGGCAGCTGTCAGCTTTCACGTGGCGGCGCTCCGTCGTCGCTGCCCGAGGGAAGTCCTGTACGCCCTGCGGCCACGTCCGCCGTCGACGCGAGGCTCCTTGCTCGTGATCCACTGGCTCGGAGGGTGATGATGACCAGCGCGAGCCCGCCGACCGCGGCTGCTCCAAGAGCAGGCAGAGTGACGCGCAGAAGCACCAGCACCGCCAGGACTCCGCAGACGGCCGCCATCGAGAACATGAGGGCGCGGCCAGCACGGACCCCCTGAGCGATGATTGGCCGCACATCGACGACCGTCCTCGAGAGCGCAGCCGCACCTGCGCACGTACGTGCCGTTCTACCAGCCCCATCGTCAAATAGGGTACTACTAAGCCGACCGTGATCGGGATCCACGCGCTGAGTCGCAGCCACAGTTGAAGCACATTTAGCAGCAGAAGGAACGGGGCGCTCATGAGCGCGAAGGGCACCAGAAGACGTTGCGTCTCCCAATCGTTCCAGAACCACATTGTCGGCATGAACCCCAACCTCTGGGGTCGAGCGAGCAGAGAGCGTCTATCGAATACTTCGAGTTCGCGGGCCATGTTTGCTCTCCGCACTTAGACGCCGTCGCCTTCGCAGTCCGCGGGAAGACAGGGCAGTGCGGCAATGCAATTTCCGAGCGCCACTCCGCAGGCCCAAGCTCCAGCCGGCGGGAGCCACGCGGCCGCCAGGCAAATCGCCGTTGCAACACCACATTTCTGCACTGCGTCCTTTCCGTCAGAATCTACCTTCGCCGCCGGATCGGGCGACGGAATCGCCAGCGCGAGAAGCGAGTCCAAATCTGACTCATGGGCGGCCATGGTGGAATCCCGATCTTCGCCGCAGCGAACACAAGCGCGTGGGCGTCCTTCCGGATCTCGGACGTGCTCAGAGTCGGCGTGAAAGGGCATTGACGCGTTGCCCGTCCTCGCCGGGCGCAGCTCCGCCGGCAGCCAGTACCTCGCCCGCGAGGCCGAATTCGACGAAGACCAAGCCGTCCCCGACAGCGGCCGCGAAGTTCAGGGAACCCGTCATGGGCTCAGCGCTCGCGTCGATGAGCGCGGTGCGAGCGAGGGTCCCTATCTCGGGATACTGACCCAGGATCTCCAGGGCGAAGCTCTCGCCGGCACGACGACGAAAGGTCACGTTCACCTCGGAGCCGTCGGCTTCCACAAGGGCGATGGTGAGGTGCCCGGCTGAGCAGCCGGCTTCAAGCTCGGTCTCGTCGCGGCTTGCGGTGAACCCGAACACACTGGCGCTGACGCTGTAGCCGCGGATTTCGCCGACCTTGAAAGGCGGGTGAGCATGGCATCGCATGGATCCTCACTCGGAGCGGCAAGCGCCGCGCGCTCCGCTGCGAGTGAGAGGGCGAAAATACGCCCGCAACGGCGAACGCGAAGCGGCAGAGCGAAGAGGGAGGCATGTCACACAGCGTGGAGGAGGGCGCCAGGGGGCAACGTCAATCAGGCGGCGGCGGCATCGCCCCACAGTTAACTCGGCGTGTCGGACAGCGGGCTCAGCGCGGCCGGGCGGGCAGTCGGCGGTGCTGCTTGCTGAGGCGCTATCAGCGACGTCGACCGGGGGGTCCCTGCCTCCTCGCCGACCGTCGCTCGGGGTTTGACCGTCGACCACGGCCGTCGCGTCAATCGCCCTGCTCGAGCGAGCACGGGCTCGCGGAGGTCAGCGCGTAGCCGTCGCGGCTGCTGACGAGGAATCCGCGCAGGCCGAGGTTGCGCAGGGTGGTCAGCGCGACGTGGACGCGGTTGGTGCCGGCGCTGTCGCCGACGCGCTCGCCGGGCCAGCCGGCGGCGAGCAGCTCCTCGAGCGCGAGCGCCTCGCCGGGCGCCTCGATGCGCTTGCGCGCGAGCGCCAGGACGATCCGCTGCAGCGGCACGCGGCGCCGCAGATCGACGTCCGCCGCGGCGCCGGGCAGGCGCAACGCCTTGCCCCCGGCGCGGACGATCAGCGGCTGCCCCGGCGGCTCGGCGCGCGCGAGGCATGCGAGCGCGGCTCGCAGCGCGAAGCGAGAGTCGTCGCTCGGGTGCGCCTCGGCGAGCGCGCGCGCCTCCTCGATCGGCCCGGCGCTCGCCCCCGGGGCGCCCGCCATCCTCTGCACGGTGAGCCGGTGGATCGCCACGGTCGCCGTCAACGCGCCCTCGGACCGGCACGCGGCGGCGGCCTGCTCGGCGGCGGCCAGGCAAGCGCGCGCCGACTCGAGGTCGCCGGCGACCGCGAACAGGGTGGCGCGGCAGCTCTCGGTCAGCGCCTGGTAGCGAGGATCTCGAGGTCGCGGAACATGACCAGCGCGCGCTCCAGCAGCCGGGCCGCGTCGTCACGCTGGCCGCGCTCGAGGTGGGCGCCGGCGAAGTAGTAGAGCGCGCTGGCCTCGAGGTGCAGGTTGCCGCTGACGCGGATGAGCTCGAGGGCGCGGACGTAGTGGTCGAACGCGGCGTCGAGGTCGCCCCGCTCCTGCAGGAGGATCGCGCGGACGTACAGCAGCGCGCCGCGAGCGTGGCGGGCGTCGCTCGCCTGGACCAGCGCGAGCCCCTCGTCGTAGCGGGCCAGCGCCTCGTCGTGGCGGCCGCGGAACCACGCGATCACCCCCGCCTCGTAGAGCACCAGCGGCAGATCTTCGGAGTGCTCGGCCGCGCGGTGCAGCTCGAGCGCGCGACGGATCTCCGCTCCGCGGGCTCGAGCTGGCCCTCGCGCCGGTACGCGTGGGCGAGGCGCGTGCGCACGTCCGCCTCGTGCAGCGGGCCGAGCGGATCGTCCGCGACCCGGGCCAGGCATCCGAGCGCGGCAGTGAACAGACCGCGCGCCTCCTCGGTGGCGCCGTCGAGCTCGACCAGCTCGCCGAGCAGCATGTGGCCCAGCGCCTCGAGCGTCGGATCTGCGGCGGAGCGAGCCAGCGCGAGGCCCTCCTCGAAGTCGGCGCGGGCCCGCTGCCCTGCTCCCAGCAGGCGATGGGCCCGACCGCGCGAGCACGGCGGCGGCGAGGTCGGCCGGCGCCGCGCCAGGTCGCGCCCTCGCGATCGCGCCGTCGAGCAAGCGCAGCGAGTGCCCGACCATGCCGCGGCGGATCAGCGCACGATGGGCCCCGCGCGCGAGGGCCATGCGCCTGCGCGGCGGCGTCGGTTCCGTCGGCGAGGAGCGCGTGGGCGTGGGCCGCGATCAGGTTGTCGAGGTCGAGATCGAGTCGCACCGCCGCCGGCCCGCCGCCGGCCGCCGCCGGCACCGCGAGCGCGCGACCGAGGTCGGCGTAGACGGCCGCGTGACGCCCGGCGAGCCGGGCCGCCAGCTCGGGGGCGGCCGTCAGGCGCTCGGCCGCGAACTCGCGGATCGTCTCGTACAGCGAGAAGCGCAGCTCGCCGTCGAGGTCGAGGCGAGGCGTCGCGCGCACCAGCGAGCGCAGGCACAGCGACTCGAGCAGCGGGAGCACCGGGCCCACCTCGTCGGCGAGCACCGCCTCCGCGGCCTCGAGGGTGAAGCCGCCGGCGAAGACCGTGCACCCGGCGAGGCAGTCCTGCTCGGCGGCGCGGAGCTGATCCCACGTATCGGCGATCGCCCGCCGCATCGACGCGTGCCGTCCACCCTCGCCGTGGCGCACCAGCAGGGCCAATCGTTGGACGAGGCGGTCGCGTGTGGACCACCGAGAGCACCGTGATGCGGGCCGCGGCCAGCTCGATCGCCAGCGGGATCCCGTCGAGCCGACGCACGATCTCGGCGATGGCCGCCAGGTCGTCCGGGCGCAGCACGAGGTCGGGGCGGAGCTGGCGGGCGCGGCGGACGAACAGATCGATCGACTCGATCGCGGCGAGAGCGGCCTCGTCGCGCAGCCCCGGCGGCGGCAGCTGGAGCGGGTGCAGCGGCCACAGGTGCTCGCCGGCGAGGCCGAGGGCGATCCGCGAGGTGACGAGGAAGCGCGCCCGCGAGGCCCGCAGCCAGCGGCCGAGCGTCGCCTCGGCGACATCGGCGAGCTGCTCGAAGTTGTCGAGGACGACGAGATCCGTCCGCGCCGCGCGAGCGTGCGCGAGGTGCTCGGCCAGCGCGGGCTCGTCGGCTCCGAGCTGCAGGCCGAGCGCCGACGCGACCGCAGAGCAGGCCGCCGTCGCCCCGTGCACCCCCGTGAGATCGCAGAACCACACCCCGCCTGCCCCCGGCGCGGTGTAGCTGGCCGCCTGCGCCTCGGCGAAGCGCTGGGCCAGGCGGGTCTTGCCCATGCCGCCGAGCCCGGTGACGGTCACGAGCTGCGCGCCGTCCTCGAAGCGCCCGGCGATCGCGTCGAGGTCGGCGACGCGCCCGACGAACGAGGACGAGACGACGGGCCCCCCGTCACGAGCGCGCTGGATTCCGGGCGGTCGTCGGGCGCGGGCATGCCGGACGAGAGCATAACGCCGCGTCGGGCGAGCGACGAAGCCGGCGCCGAGGTCGTCTCGAGATCGGCTTCGAGCTCGAATTCGCCGCGACAGAGACCTACGGAACGACCGCCGTCCTGGCCACGCGGACGACGAAATGGTGGCCGGGCAGCGAGATGTCGCCCTGCGGCACCGTGACCGAGAAGTAGAGGTCGTGCGCGTCGAGATGCATCCCGCGCCGCTCGTCCTCGACCCCGTGCCACACGTGCCGCGGCGTACCGCCGGTCTTCGGCACCGCGAAGATGTCGGCGGGCGCCTGGTGGAAGAACACCTCGTCGCCGTCGACGAGCACCTGATCGATGCCGATGTCCATCGGCGGGAACAGCGGTGTGACCGGCCCGCCGGTCTTGGCGACCCGCGACACGTTCATCGGCGCCGGCTGCACGCCGGACACGTTGCTCGGATCGCCGGTGGCGAAGTAGACGAAGTCGGCGTCGACCGCCACGGATGGATCGATGCGGGTCGAGGCGTCGCCGGCGAGGACGGTCTGGTGTCGCCCGCCAGGCTCACCAGCGCGCGATGGAGGGGCCCGCTGCCGTCCTCGTCGAACGGTGGGTCGTTCCAGGTGAAGAACAGGCGCTCGCCGTCGTAGGCGGGCGCCGAGCCCAGATACTCGCCCTCGACCGCGTCGGCCAGGAGGACCAGCTTCGTCGGGGTCACGTGCGAGAACGACGGGAGGGTCGGTCCGAGGTCGTCATAGGCGACGACGCCGGCGAGCGTGCGCGTGAGCGCCGTGTTCCAGTAGGTGTTGCCGGACGTATGGTGCGTCTCGCCGATCACCGTCTCCTCGTCGTCGACCCGCGCGCTCACCTTCATGGTGAGCGGGTCCTCGGTCCGCTCGACGAGGTAGAGCGCCGTGTCGTCGCCCTCGAAGTCGACGAGGTAGGAGACCTCGCGGATCCACTGCGCATCGCCCCCTCGCTTCGACACGCGGTAGAGGGCCTGGAGGGCAGCCCGCGCGCGAGCCGAGGAACCACCGTCGGCTGCGGTCAACGCGGTGCGGTAGACGTAGGCGTCGCTGGCCCCGGCGATGGCGGTGGCGTCGCCGCACGCCTCCGCGATGGGATCGCAGGACGTCGGGGCCGGCAGCGGCGCCTGGCAATCGCCCGGCGGGGCATCGCCGCCGCTGCTGCCCCAGCCGGGGCCGCCGCTGGTCGGCACGGCGTCGCTCGTGCTGCTGCTCGTGCCGGCCTCGCCGCTCGTGCCGGCCTCGCTGGTCGCATCGGAGTCGGGGCCGCTGGTCGCGCTGGTGGTCGCTGTCGTGCCGGCGGGATGTCGCTGTCACAGGCCGCGAGGCCCGTGATCACGGCGAGCAGGAGGAGATCGATCGACGGAGTACGCACGCGACGAGGGTGCGCCAGCGGTCGCCGGCGGCCCGCTTAATCCCCGTTTAAATCTCCGCTCCAATGCCCGCCGGTGACACGGGGACCGCGGCTCACCGAGGCGCAGGAGACCGACCGCCGGTGCGACGATGAAGGCGCGAGGGCCGGCGACGTCGAGCGCGATCTCGCGCTGGCGCACGCCGATCGGAGGTCGCGCTTCGGGGCGTCGCGGATACGCGGAGTCGTATCCCTTCGAGCGCCGATCGAAGCTCGAGAACGCGGAGCCTCCCTCGTGTATAGGTAGCTCGAGGTGCCGGTGTGATGACTGCGGACCGGCCCCGTCCTCCGCCTTCAGGAGCCGTTCGCTTGCGTAGCCTCGCCTCGATCTCCCTCGCGCTCGTCGCATTCTCTCCGCTGTTCTCCGCCTGCTCCGACGACCTCACCACGTCGACCGACAGCGCGAGCGCGCCGAGCAGCACGTCCGGTTCGGCCTCCACCGAGCCCGACCATTCGACGACGACTTCGGACCCCACCGGCGACCCGACCACGACCGCGCCGACCACGACGCTCGGCACGACGACGTCGACCACCGACACCGAGACGTCGACCACCACCACGACCACCGGCTCGACGACGGAGACGACGGCGGTGACGAGCACGGACTCGACCGACGCGACCACCGGCGAGCCGCCGGCGGTCTGCTGCGAGCCGACCCTGTGTGGCGACCCTGCGATCGAGGCGTGCGTGTGCACGGCGGATCCGTCGTGTTGCGAGGGGCCGTGGACCAGCCAGTGCGTCGCCCTGGTCACCCAGCTCGGGTGCGGCTCGTGCCCGCCGCCGCCCGAGGGCCCGTGCTGCGAGGTCGGGGTCGGGCCCGGCTGCAGCGACGACGCGATCGAGAGCTGCGTGTGCGCCGGGGCCCCGGGTGCTGCGCGGGCGTGTGGGGGCCCGAGTGTCACCGCCGTCGACGCGCTCGGCTGCGGCGTCTGTCAGGAGCCGCCGAAGGGCGAGTGCTGCGAGGCGCACCGCGGCGGCGGCTGCCTCGACGCCGGGGTCGAGAGCTGCGTGTGCGCCCTGGCCCCGAGTGCTGCGCCGACGTGTGGAGCGACGCCTGCGTGGCGCTCGTCGACGATGCCGGCTGCGGGATGTGTGAGCAGGAGGAGAAGACGGCCTGCTGCATGGTCGGGAACGGCCCCGGTTGCACCGAGCCGGAGATCGAGGCGTGCGTGTGCGCGCAAGATCCGTTCTGCTGCCAGGCGGTGTGGGACGCCGCCTGCGTCGAGAAGGTCGACCTGCTCGGCTGCGGCGTGTGTCAGCCGGAGCTCGGCGACTGCTGCGAAGCGGGTCAGGGCCCGGGATGCGCCGACCAGGCGGTGCGGGCGTGCGTCTGCAACAACGCGCCGGGTTGCTGCCAGGACGTGTGGAGCGCCGACTGCGTGGCGCTGGTCGAGCCGCTCGGCTGCGGCATGTGCGAGCCGCCGGTCGAAGGGCCGTGCTGCGAGGCGCACGACACCCCGTCCTGCGACGACGCGGCGGTCGCCGCCTGCGTGTGCGCCCAGGACGACCCTGCTGCACGGGCGCGTGGACCGAGCAGTGCGTCGCCGAGGTCGAGGCGCTCGGCTGCGGCACGTGCGAGGGCCCGGTCGAGGGCGCCTGCTGCGAGGCCCACGACACCCCGTCGTGCGACGACGCGGCGATCGCCGCCTGCGTGTGCGCCCAGGACGACCTGTGCTGCACGACGTCGTGGACCGAGCAGTGCGTCGCCGAGGTCGAGGCGTTCGGCTGCGGCACCTGCGAGCCGCCGGTCGAGGCCCCCTGCTGCGAGGAGCACGACACGCCGTCGTGCGCCGACGCGGCGGTCTCCGAGTGCGTGTGCGCCGAGGACCCGTTCTGCTGCGAGGTCGAGTGGGACGGCCTGTGCGTCTCCGAGGTCGAGTCGCTCGGCTGCGGCACGTGCGGCGCTCCGGGCGGCACCGGCTGCTGCGAGGAGCACGACACGCCGGAGTGCGACGACGCGGCGGTCTCCGCGTGCGTGTGCGCCGAGGACCCGTTCTGCTGCGAGTTCGAGTGGGACGGCCAGTGCGTCGGCGAGGTCGAGACCCTCGGCTGCGGCATGTGCCAGTGAGCGACAAACGAAGAGCGCGGCCGAGGCCGCGCTTTTCATGATCGCCCGAACGGCCGCCGGCAGCGGCCGTTGCTTCGGCGTCAGAACATCGTGCCCTTGATCGCCTCCATCGGCGTGGTCGACATCGGGGCGCCGGCGCCGATCGAGGTCGCGCCTTGTCGAACGACTGGAGGACGGTCAGCAGGACGTCGGAGATGTTGCCGTCGCTCATCGGGTACGGGGCGGCCTGCACGTGGATGCCGGGGAAGATCAGCTTGTTGCGACCGTGGCCGGCGAGGATGACCGGCTGGCGCTGGATCGAGTGGGTCCAGCCCTCGGCGCAGTCGCTGCTGCAGTAGATGATCGAGGTGTCGAGCAGGTTCTTGCCGTCGATGTCCTCCGAGGCCTTGAACTTCTCGAGCATGTCCGCGAAGCGCCCCATGATGTGGACGATGCCGGTGTGCAGCTCCTCGGAGTTGGGGTTGTGCGAGTTGTTGTGGTGGCCGCTCCAGATGTCGATCTCCGAGAAGACCGTCTCGGCGGCGCCGCCGTGGAACAGCATGCTGGCGACGCGGGTGATGTCGCACTGGAAGGCGTACACCAGCAGGTCGCTCATCACCGCGTTGACGGCCGTGATCGGCTCGACGCCGTTGATGTCGGTGTTGGTCTCGGTCGGCTTGTCGGGCAGGGCGCACAGCGGCGCGGTGGCCTCGATCTTCTTCTCGAGCGCGCTCACGCCGTCGAGGTGCGCGTCGAGCCGCTCGTTGTCGTGCTTGCCGAGCTTCATCCGCAGCGCGGCGGTCTGGTCGCGCACCGCGTCGAGGATGCTGGTCCGCAGCGCGCGGTCGTCGGCCTGCGGGGCGAACGCGCCGAACAGGTCGGTCCACGCCTGCTGCGGGTTGAACTGCGGGTACTGCGGCTCGTTGGGGCCCTTGTGCGAGAGGGCGTGCATGGTGGTGCCGGAGTCCATCACGCTGAGGTGCTTCGACACGCCGAGGTGGATCGACGCGACCGGGGTGTCCTGGCCGATCCTCGCCGCGATCAGCTGGTCGATCGTCGGGCCGCCGGCCTTGGAGAACAGGCCGCTGAGCTCGGTCATGGTGTAGCCGTTGAAGGCCGTCATGCCCTCGTGGTGGGTGACGGTCACCTCGCAGCGGTTGCGCAGGCCGGTCAGCACCGTGACGTAGTCGCGCACGTTGGCGAGCGGCTGCAGCTGCTCGCTCAGCGGATAATCCGCGCCGGTCGCGGCCGGCTCGAAGCGCGGCAGGATCACGCCGTTGCCGAAGAACCAGGTGACGAACCGGGTCGGCAGCGGGGAGCCGTCGGCGAGCGCCTCGCCGTGGCTGTCGAGCATCGCCTCGAGCAGAGGGAGGCCGACGACGGCCGCAGAGCCGCCGACGAGGCCGCGGAGGAAGGTGCGACGGGGAATGGTGCGACGGTTGATCATGAGAATCTCGACCTGGGCGCACCGACGGCGCGGAACACGGGGCTGACGGCCAGCTCGACGAGGAGGTGCTGCAGGCGGTGATCGTTGGCGACGAAGTCGGCCTCGAGGTTGTCGAGGACGTCGATCTCGCCGAGGCGCTCGATGTGACCGAGCGAGCCGCGGACGAAGTTCTTGATCACGCACGCGGTGACGCGTGGATCGTCGAAGAGCAGCTCGGCGAGGTCGCGGGCGGAGGCGAACTCCCCGAGGTCGGCAGCGTTGGCGCTCGGATCGATCACGAGGCCGTCGTCGAGGGTCCGGTAGGCGCCGACCGGGTCGTAGTTCTCCAGGGCGAAGCCGAGCGGGTCGAGCAGCGAATGACAGCCGCTGCAGCTGGGATCCCGCATGTGCTGCAGCAGCTTCGCTTCATCGTCTGCGGCTTGTTCGGATCCTCGGTCGGCAGGCTGGCGTCGACGCCGGGCGGCGGCGGCGGGACCGCTTCGCACAGCAGCTTGGCGCGGATGAACTGGCCGCGCCGCGTCGGCGAGGTCTCGGCCGGGTGGGCGAAGCGAGCGAGGAAGCTGGCCTGTCCCAGGAGACCGGCGCGGCCCTGCTCGGCCGCCAGGTCGACCTTGGCGAAGCCCTGCCCCGGCGGCGGCGGCAAGCCGTACAGCGACGCCAGCGCGGGGTTGACGAAGGTGTAGTCGGCGTCGAGCAGCGTCCGGAAGTCGCCGTCCTTGTCCCAGACGATGTCCTCGATCAGCCGCAGCGTCTCGTACTTCATCGCGTACGCGAGCTCGGAGGTGAACTGCGGGAACAGTTCGTTGCTCTTGTTGATCGTCGACAGGTCGCGCAGCTGGAACAGCTCGGAGTAGAAGTTCGACAGGGTGGCGCGCGCCTCGGTGCGGGCGAGCATCGCCTCGGCGACCGCGCGCACGTCGTCGTCGGTGGTGAGCTCGCCGGACTCGGCGGCGGCGAGCAGCTCGGCGTCCGGAGTCCGCCCGAGCAGGAAGAACGACATGCGGGCGGCGAGCTCGGTCGGCGTCAGGGTGCGCACGGCCGGGTCGACAGGGTCCGGCTCGCCGACCTCGACGAGGTAAATGAAGTAGGGCGACTGCAGCAGCGCCATCAGCTCGTACTGCAGTCCCGTCGCAAAGCTGCCGCCGCCCCAGGCGCTGGCATCCTTGGCGATGGCGACCAGCGGGCCGACCTCCTCCGCGGTCAGCGGGCGGCGCCACGCGAGGCGCCCGAGGTCGGCGGCGACCGCCTCGTAACAGGCGTCGCCCGGCTCGGCCTCGAGGACGCACGGGACGTGGCCGCCGAGGGTGGTGCGATCGGCGACCGCAGCGACGGCGACCGCCCGCGCGGACGCCTCGAGCTGCTCGATCGCGCTTTCCTGCAGCGACAGCTCGGCCGCACCGATCGCGTCGAAGCCGTGCAGCGAGTAATCCTCGGGCGGAGCGGCTGCCCCGCGGCCGCGTCACCGAGCAGGTAGCGGACCGAGCCGACATAGTGATGACGCTGCAGCCGGCGCAGGCCGCCCGGAGCGGGCTCGAAGTGCTCCTCGTCCTCGCCGGTCGTCGACGTCGAGGCGTCGGTCGTCGGCGAATCGTCACCGGTGCTGGTCGGAACGTCCCCGGTGCTGCCGGGACCGTCCCCGGTGCTACCGGTGCCGGGCGACGTGGTGGTGGTCGTTGCCGCCGTCGTGGTCGCGTCGCCGTCGGAGGTGTTGGCGACGGGATCGGACGGACAGGCAGCGAGAAGGAGACAACCGCCGAGCGGCAAAACCAAACGCATCATCGCAGCTCCACCGTAGCAAGGTACCGGGAACGAACGAAAGATTACAACTTCTCGCCGCCGCTCCGGCGGCCGCGGTAGTGTCGTGCCGGCAGGCGACGGATCACGCGATCGATGGATCGACCGTTCCGACGGATCGCCGCGATCGTGGCCACCCGGGGCAGTAGGGCCACTCGACTGGTCTGTCGGTCATTTCTCGAGGGAGACGCCCGCGCGCGCGAACACGCGCATGGGCCATTCGGCGATATGCCCGAAGGTCTGCAATCCGCGGCCCGGAACCGCATGGATAAGGATTGGCAACACGACGGGAGCAAGGCGAGTCCGGCAATGCCCGACACGCCTCCGTCTCAGGTCGCTCGCCGACGCCTTCGCTCGCGCAGGGTAACTGCTCGAGTCGCTCACCGGGGACCTGCAGGTGTTACCCGTGATTGCATCGCCGTCGCGCCGCGATGAGGACGAACGCCGTGAACCGAAAGGGTGCGAGCGCCGATCACGGGGAGTCCCGGGTGCCGAGAACGCCGCAACGCGAGTGGCACCTGGGCGCGCGAGGTCGACGGTCGCAGAGCTTGCGATCTGTCGACCTCGCACCGGGCCCGTCAGCCGGGCGGGTTGCAGAACGGCGTCGACAGCAGGGCGGCGTTGTTGTCGAGCTTCACTCCTCCTCGCCGGCGACGGCGCGGACGACCAGGCTGTCGTAGCCCGCACCGTCGACGTCGAAGCCGATCGCGGTCGCGTACTCGCCGGGCTGGACCACCTCGAAGAACCCCTGCGAGGCGAGCAACGTCTCCTGCCCGCCCATGTCCCCGTAGACTTCGATCGTGGCGCCGGCGGTCAGCGGCGAGGCGCCGGCGTTGCCGACGTTGACCCATAGCTGCAGCGCGGTGTCCTGGCACTGGTATTGGCAGATCGACGCCTCGAGCACGACGTCCGGCGCGGCGGCGCCGTCGGGCGGGAGTCGTCGCCCGAGCGGTAGTTGTTGTGCGCGGTCCAGTTGTGGACCGGCATCGCCGGGATGGTGCCGTCGTCGGCGACGTTGGTGATCGAGTAGGCGAACTGGTTCCAGATCTTCCGCCCCGGCCGCCACGACAGCGCCTCGTCGCCGATGACCGAGATCCCCTTCGGCGCCGCCGGGTCGTAGAACTGGTTGTTGCCGAACACGATCTCGACCTGGCCGTCGCCGTCGACGTCGGCGACCGCGGGCGACTCGAGCTGGGTCGCGCTGCCGTGGCCGGCGAACTCGAGCTTGACCGCGCCGTCGACCCCCGAGAACACCCACACGCGGTTCTCGTCGGCGTGGATGACGTCGGCGATGCCGTCGCCTTCGAAATCGTAGACGATCGAGCCGGTGGCCGACTCGGTCTCGGAGATCGGGGCCTGCCACATCAGCGACCCGTCGGTGTCGAACACCACGTAGAATTCGCTGCCGGCGACGCCGGTCTCGGGCTCGCCGTCGCCGTCGTAGTCGGCGATCGTCGGCGCTCCGCCGCCGCCGCCGGGGACCATGGACGACCACAGGACCACGCCCTGGTTGTCCTGCAGGCGCACCGTCCCGGCCGCGCTGACGACGATCTCCGGCTTCGAGTCGCCCGCGAAGTCGGCGACGCCGGGGATCCCGTCGCTCTCCATGTTGAACCATTCGACCCCGCCCAGGCCGTCGTAGGCGGCGTTGCCGACCACGAGCTCCTGCTGGCCGTCCTCGTCGATGTCGGCGGCCAGCGAGATGCGAAAGCCGTTGCCGTGCGGACCGACGCCGCGCTCGTTGCCGTCGGCGTCGAGGAGCACCGAGCCCGCGAACACCTCCGGCGACCCGTCGCCGTCGAAGTCGGCGATCCCCGGCGAGGTCGAGCAGTGCAGCATGTACGTCGGGCTGGTCCACTTCGGGGTGCCGTCGTGCTCGAACACCTTGACCGCGCCGCCGGTGGTCACGACCACGAGCTCGACCTGGCCGTCGCCGTCGATGTCGCCGGCCGCGAGCCCGGAGTGGCCGCACACGTCCTGTGCCCCACCTGACCACGAGCCCTCCACGCGGTCAATCCGAGGCCCAGCAGCAGAATGGCGAAGCGCTCGACGAACGAGGCGCGAGAATCCCCCACGCATCACAGAGAGACCGCGTCTCGGGTCGAGCCGGACCCCCTTCCGCCGAAGGTGCGCAGGCACGAGGTCGACCGCTCGGACGATGACACGCCGAGAGGAGCGGCCGCGCGGGCCGACGCGCCCGACCGCCGGCTTCAAAAATTGTCCTGAGACAATTAAAATTCTATCCTGAGACGCACCGTGCCTGCCACGTCCTGGACTCCCCGCCTGCGCCGCGCCGAGGGGCCGCTCTACGCCGCCATCGCCGACGCCCTCGCCGCCGACATCACCCGCGGCAAGCTGCGCGCCGGCGAGCGCCTGCCGACGCACCGCGAGCTCGCGGCGGCGGTCGGCGCCTCGATCGGGACCGTCACCCGCGCCTACGCCGAGGCCGAGCGGCGCGGCCTCGTGCGCAGCCAGGTCGGCAGCGGCACCTTCGTCCGCGACCTCACCGACCCGGCCTCCTACTCGCCGATGCTCGATCGCTCGCGCATCGACCTCGGCCCGACCGCGGCGCCGCTCGTCGCCGGCGACCTCGGTCACTGCGCCCTCGCGGCCGCCCTCGCCGGCCTCGCCGCGCGCGCCGACCTCGGGGCCCTCGCCGGCTACCAGGCGCACGGCGGCAGCGAGGCCCAGCGGGCCGCCGGTGCGCGCTGGCTCGCCATCACCGGCGTCGACGCCGACGCCGACGAGGTCACGGTGTGCAGCGGCGCCCAGCATGCCACCGTCCTCGCGCTGGCCGCCCTCGCCTGCCCGGCCGGCGTGCTGGTCGAGGAGCTCACCTACCCCGGCGCCCTCGCGGCCGCCGGATGGCTGCGCCTGCCGACGCACCCGGTCGCGCTGGACGAGCACGGCCTCGTGCCCGACGCGCTCGCGCGGGCCTGTCGCGACAGCGGCGCCAAGGTCTTGTACTGCACGCCGACGCATCACAACCCGACCACCGCGGTGATGCCGAAGAGCGCCGACTGGCGATCGTCGCCGTGTGCCGCGAGTACGGGGTGACGATCGTCGAGAACGCCGCGCTCGCGCCCCTGGTCGCCGCTCCACCGCCGCCGCTGGCCAGGCTCGCGCCCGAGCGCACCTGGCACATCACGAGCCTGTCGAAGGCCACCGTCCCCGCGCTGCGCGTCGGCTTCCTGCGCGCCCCTGCGACCGCCCGGCGCACGCTCGAGACCGCGGCTGCGGCGACGGTGTGGTCGGGCTCGCCGCTGCTCGCCGAGATCGCGGTGCAGTGGATCGCCGACGGCACCGCGACCGCGATCCGCGACGCCCGACGCGCCGAGGCGGCCGCGCGTCAGCGGCTGGCCGCCGACAAGCTCGGCCGTTGGCCGTATCGCGCGCACCCGACGGCGTACTTCCGTGGCTCGAGATCCCGCCGCAGCGCCGCGCCCTCGAGCTGGTCGAGCAGGCCCACGCGCGCGACCTGTTGATCGGCCCCTCGCACGTGTTCGCCGCCCGCCCCGGCAACGCCCCCAACGCGGTCCGCGTCTCGCTCGGCGCGGCCCGCTCGCGCGCCGAGTTGGGGCGCGGTCTCACCATTCTCGCCGAGCTGCTGGACAGCCCGACCTGGAGCGCCCTGCGATGATTCACCGCACCCTCGTCCTCGGCGCAACGCTGATCTCGGCCGCCGCGTGCGACGCTCCCACGCGCGGGCCTGCCGAGCCTGCCCAGCCCGCCGTCGCCGATTCGCTGGAGGCCCGCCTCGATCGCGTCGAGCGATTCTTCCGCCGGCCCGAAGGCATCCGCGACAGCCTCAGTGGGCAGGTCTGGCTGCCGGACGGCCGCTTCGTGCACTGGCCCGGCGTCGGTCCGAATCGCGGCACCTTCGAGGTCGTCGATCCGCAGGCCCGTACCGTCGGCCCATTGCTGGCCCCCGCCGAATTGCGCGCCGCGCTCGCGGGCCTGACCGTGCCCGAGCACTACCTGCAGTCGCGCTCGCCCCGGACAATGCGCGGCTCGTGTTCCGGGTCGCGGATCGAAACTTCGCGCTCGGCCTCGCCGATCGCCGGGTCGTCGCCCTCGCCGAGGACGACGTCGCAATCCACCTGCTCGCGCCCGACACCGTGCTCGCGCCCGATCGCCGCGCCCTGCTCGTCCGGCGCGGCGACGGATTCGCGGTCCTGGCCGCCGACGGCCGCGTCGTCATCGCCCGCGACGGCGAGTCCGACGCGAGCTGGAAGCTCCCGCGAGCCGCGTGGTCGCCCGACAGCCGCTTCGTCGCGGTCTGGCGCCACGACGCCCGGGCCGTGCACAAGGTCCCGATCGTCGACTACACCAGCGCGCTCGAGACGGTGAAGCAGGTGCCGTACGTCAAGACCGGCACGCCGCTGGTGCGCGCCGAGCTCCACCTCGTCGAACCCGCGACCGGACGCGTCGTGAAGGCCGCGCTCGCCGGCGACGAATCGTACGACTGGCTCGCCGGCTGGCGACCCGACGGCAGCGAGGCCCTCGTCCTGCGGCTCTCCCGCGACGGCAAGCGGCTCGATCTGCTCGCGGTCACGCCCGCGACCGGCGCCGCGCGCCTCGTCGTCCGCGAAGAGCGGCCGGACAGCTTCGTCGCCGACCTCGGGTTCGAGGTGGGAGGATGGCAGCAGCAGGTCGTGCCGCTCACGGACGGCCTGCTGTGGATGTCGGAGCGCGACGGCTGGCGCCACGTCTACCGCTATGATTATAGCGGCGAGCTCGCGCGGCAGATCACCCGCGGAGCGTTCCCGGTCCATCAGGTCCTCGCGGTCACGCCGCAGCGCGACGCCTTGCTCGTCGTCGCGTCCGCCGAATCGGCCGCGCCCTACGATCGCCTCGTCTATCGCGCCCCGATCGCCGGCGGCGCGCTGACTCGCCTCTCCGCCGACTCCGGCATGCACCGCGCGAGCGTCTCGCCGTCCGGCGATCATTACATCGACGGCCACTCGCGCGCGCCCGGCCGCGCGCGTGGACGTCGTCTCCGTGGCCGACGGCGCCGCGTTCCGCTACGCCGAGGCCGACGCCAGCGCCGACGCGGCGCTCGGCTACCGGCCGCCCGAGGCGATCGTCGCCACCGCCGCCGACGGCGTGACCACGCTCCACGGCGCCCTCTTCAAGCCCGTCGACTTCGATCCGCGACGGCGCTACGCCGTCATCGACGTGATCTACGCCGGCCCGTTCGTCTCCGTCGTGCCGTGGAGCTACGTCGGCACCTCCGAGAGCCGGATCGCCGAGGGCCTGGCGCAGATGGGCTTCGTCGTCATGATCCTCGACGCGCGGCACCCCCGGGCGCGGCAAGGCGTTTCAGGACACCACGTACGGCCGCCTCGGCCAGCTGGAGATCCCCGATCACCTCGCCGCTCTCGACCAGGCCGCCGCGACGCGCCCGTACATGGACCTGGACCGCCTCGGCGTCTACGGCCACTCGTGGGGCGGCTACTTCGCGCTGCGGGCCATGCTCGGCGCGCCCGAACGATTCGTCGCCGGCTACGCCGGTGCCCCCGGCGACCTCACCGAGGACGCCCTGTGCAACGAGCCCAACCTCGGCCTGCTCGCGGCCAACCCTGCCGGTTATGAGGCCGGGTCGAACCTCGCGCTCGCCGGCAACCTGCGCGGGGCCCTCAAGCTCATGCACGGCACCAGCGACGATCAGGCCCCGCTCTCCACCACGATGCGCATGGCCGACGCCCTGATCCGGGCCGACAAGCGCTTCGAGCTCCTCATCATGCCCGGCGCCGGCCACAACCCCGAACCGCGCCGCTATTATTATGAGGACGTCCGGCGATTCTTCGCCGACAAGCTCGGCCCACCGCGGTAGACCGCGTCGCTCGCAGCATGCAGCGCGTCTGCGAGCGTGGCGAAGGGTCTCCGCGCGAAGCGGCGCCTCGCCGCGCCCCGCGAGCACGCCCAGGGCCTCGAGATCGGGCTGCGTCTCGCGCGTTCGCCGCTTCGCCGCGCGAACGACCTCGTTCGTTCCTCCTGCTCCCGCACCGAGATCCGGGTACGATGCCGGCCATGGGGACACAATACGGGGCCATCGTGCACGGGCGGCGCACCGACACCGACGCGGCATCCACCGTGGAGGCGCGTGCGACCGAAGACGGCCGCGTCGTCGCGCTCATCGCGGTGCAAGGCAATCTCGCCACGCCCTCGCTCGAGAGCGTCAAGGGGGCCTTCGCGCGCGTGGCTCACGCGACCGACGGCGCCGCGGCGACGCTGGCGAAGGCCGCACCACCGCCACCCTACGCTTCCGGCGTGGCGGTCGTGCTCCTGGGCGAAGGCGGCGCGCACGTGGCCACCAGCGGCGGCGCGCGCTGCTACCGTGAACGCGACGGCGTCCTCGAAGAGCTCGCCGCAGGGGTCCACGACGCGAAGCCCGGCGACGCCTTCGTCGCCGCGAGCCACGCCGGCCTGCGGGCGGGCCACGCCTTCTTCACGACGCCGGTCCAGGCCGCCGGCGACGCGGAGTTTCGCAACGACACGCTCGATGCGGCCCTCGAGGCCGCGCTCGCGCCCTACTCGACCTTCGTCGCGGTGGCCGCCGCCCGCGTCTCCTGAAGCGGGTTCCTGCGACCTCGCGGGCAGCTCGCCAGAACCGCGGCAATGCGCACCTCGCGAACGGGCGGCAGCCGCGTCGCGCGGCACCTCCGGCGCCCCGTCAATTCGGGGCGCACTTGGGTTCTCGCAGCTGCCCGCGAGGCAGTCGTCGCCCTCGTTGCAGTGCTTGCCGTCCTCGCACTTGGGACAGAGCGGCCCGCCGCAGTCGACGTCGCTCTCGTCGCCGTTCCGCACCCCGTCGCTGCAGGTCGGCGCCAGGCAGACCTCGTCGGCGCAGACGAGCTCTGGCAGTCGTCGCCGACCTCGCAGCTCTGGCCGGCCTCGCAGGCCTCGCAGGAGGCCCCGCCGCAGTCGATATCCGTCTCCAGCCCGTTCTTGCCGCCGTCGAAGCAGTCCGGCGCGTGGCACACGTGGTCCTCACAGAGCTCCCCGGGGTCGCAATCGGCCTGCACGTTGCATTCGACGCAGCTGCCCTTGCCGTCGCACACGCCGAGCCCGCACTCGCTTCCGGGCTCCAGGTCCACGCGGACGCACTCGAGCTCCAGGCACTGGACCTTCGTGCAATCACCGCCGCTCTGCTCGCAATCGGCGACGTCCACGCAGGAGTCGCCGCCCGTGGTCGCCGTGTCGTCGACCGCCGTCGTCCCGGTCGTCGTCGTGCCCGAGGTGGACGTCGTCGTGGTCGACGGCCCGGAGGTCGACGAGCTCCCCGTGCTCGTCTCGTCGCCGGTGGTCGGCTCCACCTGTCCCGAAGGACTCGTCGTCGACGTCCCGGTGGTGGGCTGTCCTTCGCCGGTGACGGACGAAGGCTCGCCGCACGCGACGAACAGGGCTGCGGCGAGCGCGAGGCGACGAGGTGCGAGCATTGGAGCGCCACGTTACCCCGCGCGTGCCAGGTCGGCGATCGGCGAGCGCCCGAGCCGATCCCCGCCCGCAAACGCCGGACAGGCGGGCTCTGCGGCGCTGCCGGAGGCACCACGAGCCCTCCACGCCGGGGTCCGAGGTCGAGCTCGCCTCGATGCGCGCCGCCCTCACCCCCGACGGCCGCGCGGTCGTACCCGTGACGCGGCGGCGCATCTTCGCGTGGCGGGCATGCGCTCCGCCGACGCGGCCGACGACACGACGAACTCGTGACGCCGGCGGACCCGGCGCCGCGCCCGATCACGCCGCGCCGTAGCGCGTGTGCCCGACGGTGCCTTCGCCGCGAGCGCCGCTCGTCGAGCCTGCCGACGGCTCCTGATTGGCCACGACCTCGCCCCACCCCTGCTCCCGGCGCCGAGACGATCCGCGTCGGATCTCGGCCCTCCGCGACCTCGGAGTCGAATGGCGGCACTTCGCCGGTGACCAACCGCAGCAGGTCACCGACCTGCCGATGGTGGGCGATCGAGCGGCGCAACGGCTGGCGGTGATCCACCAAATAACGATTGCGCCGACCGTTGCGCTCGCGGGTGATGTAACCCGAGGTCGTCAGCTCCTTCACGATTCGCTGCACACCGCGCTCGGTGAGCCCGACCTCGGCCGCGACGTCGCTCAGACGGATCCCGGGGTCTCTCGCCAGACACAGCAGAACATGCGCGTGGTTGGTCAGGAAGGTCCACCTGTCTTGATCTTCGGGCATGAGCTCGCACCATCCGTCCAATGCGTTCGGGGGGTCTTCGATGTTGCGGCATGGAGCGGGAGGCGTCAATGGTGGAGCGCCGCCCCGCCGGCCTGCGTATCGAAATGCGCAGTCGCGGCGCGACCGGCCGCAGCGCCGGCGCAGCGGCCTGAGCCATGAAGCCGCGCTCGAATGCACCGAGCAGGCGGCGCAAGTCACTCCGGGCCGGCTTTCGGAGCTCGCACGTGCCCGACGGCGACCCGCGACAATGCGCCGGTGGCTTCGAGGCCGGCGAAAAAGGTGAATCCGCGGCGCATGGCCGGGGCCGCGCGCCGCCGTCCCGAAACGATGTACTGCGCGGGAAAACCCTTGTCCATCGGCGCGTCGGGCCCGTGATCGATGTGCCCTGTCCGTGCAACACGTTCTCGCAGCCACCTTTCGGTGCCGTCATAGACGGGAGATGGCACGAAAAGACCGGCCTCTCCGAGGCAGCCTCGGCGGCGACCACCATTGGCATTTTTTGCCCGATCTCCGCGCATCGGAGCCGAACGGGGGATGGCGCCCGCACGTCCCCGCCGGCCAGCCCCCGATCACGATCACGCAGATCCGCCCAATAGAACATGTTTCTGAGCGCGACCTGAGCCCCGAGCGGCCCGTGCGAGGGTGGGAATGTTTCCAGCAGCCGCCCTCGGCGCAACGCCGATTGCGAAACAATAGCGATTCCAGGGGCAGAACCACCCGCCCGGGGCTCGCCCGCGAGACCCGCGCGAGTCGCAGCGAGTCTCACCACCCTCGAATCACCGCCGCCATGGGCGCGCACCTCGATGCGGCCGGTCGCGTCGGGCCGCGAGCGCTCGCCGCGGCCCGATGGTTCGCGGCTCAGATCGTGAACAGGCGGATGAAGGTCATGAAGATGTCGTAGTTGCCGTCGTAGGTCGCGTCGTGGACGGTGGCCGGCGCGGTCGCGGCGTTGATGCCGGTGTTGCTGCTCGAGTTGGTGCCGCCGACGCCGACGAGCGTGTCGAACCGCTGGTCGACCGCGAGCACCGCCTCGTCGGTCCCGTCGCCGCCGTTGTACGAGCCCCAGACCTCGCTGCCGTCGGCCTCGAAGTTGACGAACAGACCGTCCCACACCGAGCCGGCGTAGGTGTTGTCGAAGCCGCTGCTGAAGAGGCCCGAGGAGGTCGTCGCGCCCGAGAGGTAGACCTCGCCGGCGGCGTCGATGCCCTCGAACTGATCGAAGCCGCTGCCGCCCCAGTAGCGCGACCAGACGGGGATGTCGCCGTCGACGTCGAACTGGGCGAGGAACGCGTCGGTGACCCCGGACTTGCTGGTCAGCGCGAAGGGACCCGAAGCGATGCCGCTGGTCGAACCGGCGACGCCGGCGAGGTAGACGAGGTCGTCGGGACCGGTGGTGTCGACGGCGACGCCGCGCCCCTGATCGTCGCCGCTGCCGCCGAAGTAGGTGGCCCACTCGAGCACCCCGTCGGTGTCGTAGCGGACGAGGAAGGCGTCGTGGCCGCCGCCGTGGGTGTCGAAGAAGGCGCCGTCGAGCTCGTTGTTGGCCGAGGTGCTGTAGCCGCCGACGTAGACGGCGTCGTCCGAGCCGACGCCGCAGTCGTACGCCAGCGTCTCGCCCGCGCTGCCGCCGTAGTAAGTGCCCCACAGCAGCAGGCCGGTGTCGCCGGAGAACTTGGCGACGAAGGCGTCGACGGTGCCGTCGAGGGTGTCGTCGTGCGGGGTGAAGTCGAGGACGCCGTCGAAGAGGTCGTCGGAGGTGGTGGTGCCGACGATGTAGACATCGCCCTGAGAGTCGAGGCAGGTGGCGAAGGCCTCCTCGTGGCCGCTACCGCCGAAGTACGTGCCCCAGCGGCGCAAGCCGGTGCCGATGAACTTGACGAGCATGGCGTCGCCCTCGCCGTCGAGGAAGGTCTGGTGGGTGCTGGGCGTGGCGATCACGTCGTTGACGGTGTTGGCCGAGCGGGTGCCGCCGGCGGCGTAGTAGACCGCGGCGTCCTCGTCGTAGACCACGTCGTGGAAGGTGTCGT
The DNA here is from genome assembly GCF_026626665.1 of Nannocystis pusilla. GTDB lineage: Bacteria > Myxococcota_A > Polyangia > Nannocystales > Nannocystaceae > Nannocystis > Nannocystis pusilla. Next base: position 11,524,542 of record NZ_JAPNKE010000002.1, on the reverse strand, counting down.
CGCCGCTGCCGCCGTAGTAGTTGCCCCACACCTGGCTGCCGCCGGCGTCGAACTTGGTGAAGAAGGCGTCGTGGCCGCCGTTGTGGGTCGAGTCGTGCAACGAGCTGGCCGCGAGGCCGCTGGTCGAGGCGATGTCGCCGACGGTGACGACATTGTTGTCCTCGTCGAGGACGACGCCGCGCGCGGTCTCGAAGGCCGAGCCGCCGTCGTAGGTGCCCCACATCCGCGTGGGGTCGGCGTGGGCCGCGGGCACGAGGCCGGCGAGCGTCGCCAGGGCCGCGGCGGCGGTGATGCAATAGCGAGTAGCGTGAATGCGATCGTATGGGTCGAGTGCATGATCGTCGAGCTCCGAAGCGGCGGGCAGGCCGGAGGGCCGCGCCGACGCCCGCGCCCGCCGAGCAAGCGCCGCACCGAGCGGAAAAAATCCCGTCATTTCGCCGTCGGGGGGCGCGGCGGGGCCGAGCGAGCGGCCGCTGCCGCAGGGTCTGCCGCATGGGGCCGCCGCATGGGGACGGCGCCGCGCGGCCGGGGTGTGTTTCGCGTATCATGGCCGCCGGAGACCGGCGTGCCCCCTGCGATCATCGACATCGGCGTCAACCTCACCCACCGCTCGTTCGCCTCGGACCTGCAGGCAGTGCTGACCCGCGCGCGTGGGGCGGGCGTGGCCCACATGGTGGTCACGGGCACGAGCCTGGCCGGGCAGCCACGCGGTGGAGCTGGCGGTGGCGCACCCGGGGCTCCTGTCGGCCACCGCGGGGTGCATCCGCACGACGCCAGGCACTGGGAGGCCGACGCGCCCGCGCGCCTGGCGAAGCTCGCGGAGCGGCCTGCAGGTGCTGGCGATCGGCGAGTGCGGGCTCGACTTCGACCGCGACTTCTCGCCCCGTCCCGCGCAAGAGCGGTGCTTCGCGGCGCAGCTCGAGCTCGCGGCCACGACCGGCCTGCCGGTGTTCCTGCACGAGCGCTCGGCGCACGCGCGCTTCGCCGAGATCCTCGCCGAGCACCGCTCGCGGCTGTGCGACGCGGTGGTGCACTGCTTCACCGGCACCAGGGCCGAGCTGCATCGCTACCTCGACCTGGACTGTCACATCGGCATCACCGGGTGGATCTGCGACGAGCGCCGCGGCCTGCACCTGCGCGAGCTGGTGCGATCGATCCCCGCGAACCGCCTCATGATCGAGACCGACGCGCCGTTCCTCGCCCCGCGCGACCTCAAGCCCACCCCCAAGCGCAACGAGCCGGCCTTGCTGGCGCACGTGGCCGCGGCAGTGGCGAGGGCCCGAAGCGAGACGGTCGAGGCGCTGGCGGCCAGCAGCACCGCCACGGCGTGCGCGTTCTTCGGCCTGAAGCTCGCCACGGGCTAAGCCGACGCCCGGCTTCCACGGCCCCGACTCTTCTCCGCCCCGGGAGCGCTCGCGGTCGAGTCGGGCCGCGCGGGGCCGTGTGGCTTCATAAATGAATGGACATGTCCGTGGCGACATGTCCTGAAGCGCATGTCTTATCTCGTCATTCGAACAGCCGCCCCCACACGTCCGGCGGATGGAGGAACTCCTGATACGCGAGCGCGTGGCGAGCGCTCGTGCTATACGGCGGTCATGAGCGACGACATCGGCGAACTCGTACGCCAGGCCTACGCCCTCGACACCGCCGGCCGCGAGCGCGAGGCGATCGCCTTCTACGACCGGGCCTGGGCCCTCGGTGGCCCCGCGGACGACCGTGTCGCCTTCCTCCTCGGCTACGGCTCCACCCTGCGCAACGTCGGCCGCCTCGACGAATCGCTCGACATCCTCCGCCGGGCCGACGCCGAGCGTCCCGGCGACCCCGCCACGCGTTGCTTCGAATCGCTGACCCTGCACAGCCTCGGCCGCCACGCCGAGGCTGTCGCCACCATGCTCGAGGTCGCGCTCGCGCTCAAGGCCGGCTCGCCCTCGCTGCTCCGCTACGCCCGCGCGCTCGCCTGGTACCGCGACGAGCTCCGCGGCGCAGCCGACGAGCCCGAGAACACATGACCGCGCCCGCCTTCGGACGGCCCGCACGCCGCCCCCGCCGGCTGCCGCGGCGTTGACAGCGGCCGGGCGCCTGGGTAATCGCGCGATCGTGATCATCGATCTCACGTGTCAGAAGTGCGAAGCGAGCTTCGAGCTGAACGCGCAGGCGCTCATCGACGGGACGGAGCCGCTGCAGTGCCCGCAGTGCGCCGCCAGGGCCCCGGCCGACCTCGCGCGGGCCTTCGTCGCGGCGCTCACGGAGTTCCGCGCCCAGGTCGCCGCGCTGGACCGGAAGTTCTTGCTCAGCGTGACGTTCGAATCCCCTCCATCGCGGAGCTCGACGACCTCGACTCCGAGGACGACGACGAGCGCTGAAGCCCGACGCCCGCTCCGTCGACCTCATCCGTCCGCGTGATGTAGAAGAAGCCGATGCACATCTCGTCGTCGGTCCCGAAGCCCCACCGGGTCGTCGTGTCGCGGCTGGTGGTGTCGTACGTGCAGGTGATCCGCAGGACATCGCCGGCGAGGACGCGCAGCGGCTGCTCGTAGAACGCGAACCGCTGCCAGTGGAACTGGTAGCGATTCACCTGAGCGAGGCACGACTCGCTCCCCCGATGGTTCGCAGTCACCCGCAGCTCCTTGCCGAGGTTGTGCATGTGTGGCCACACGCCCCAGAGCGTGTAATCGGCGTCCATCGTCATGGCATGGGACTCCGTCGCCGCGGGCGAGCCGGGCGGGAGATCGAGCTGCGTATCGGCGACGCGGACGATGCTGGCCTCGCGCTCGACCACCGGCTCGAGCTTCAGGTCGACGGCGGTGCGGTCGGGCGCGGTTCCGTTCTGCCAGTGTAGTGCATCTGCAGCACGGCCTTGCGCCCGGCGCCGATGCGCAGCCCCGTCCCGGCGGGGAAGTCGCCGCCCTTGTCGCTCGGGCCGCTGCCGACCAGCCAGCGCGACGGCACGATCGTGTCTCCGAAGCACGTGTACCCGGGGCCTTCCTCGGCGGCGTCGAGGTCCGCGGCGGCCTGCTCGTCCTCCGCGGAGTCGAGCGCGTAGAGGGTCAGATGATGGACCACGTCGGGCCGGCCGAGGCGCACCTCGAAGGCGGTGACGAACGCGTCCTCGGCCAGCTCGGGCGCGAGGACGAAGCAGCGGTAGTCGTCGATGATCGGCTGAGCCGGGGCGTACGGCGTCGGCATCGTGAGGGTCAGTCGACGCGATCGAGCCGCCAGGCAGGCAGGCCCTCGAAAGTTCGCCCCGTGATTTCGCCGGCGGGGGCGCCGGCCTGCGCCCACGTCGCGAGCGCTGCGATGTCGGCCTCGGACAGCCAGGGCGCGCCGACGTAGGTATTGCAGCCGCCGCTGTTGTCGAGGTTGAACGGCGGCATCGAGCGCTCCACGGCGGTCCTGGCGATCAGGGCGGCGAAAGGTGCGGTCTCTTCGTATGTACTGAGGGCGAACGGCGCGATCCCCCGAGCGATGACACTCCGTGCACCTCTCGGCGAGGATCGGCGCGATGTCCCGAGGTATGTCGGACCATCCGGAGGCGCGCCGGACGACACCAGGGTCGAAGCATCCGCTGCGTATGCCGAGGTGTCGGACGATGCGTAGGTGGGATTGTCGGAAGGCGCGTCGGACGATGCGCCGGCGCAGCCACCGGCCCATGTCAATCCCACGTGGCCTGCCACGATTGCGATGGGGAGTCGTCGCATGCTCGCAGGGGAGCTCGAGTGGATGCGGGAGCCACAGGTGTCGCGCCCGCCCGACGACCAGGGTCCGCGAAACGCATGCGGCAGAGCGCCTGGAGGATCTCGCCGGTCGACGCGGAGCGTCCGCCACGAGGCGAGGCGCGCGGCGTTCGGTGAGTCATTCACCCGGACTCGCCGACACGCGCAGGTGCATCGCCTCGATGTCGACCTGCGAGCAGGACTCACGCGGGGTTTCCCGATCGCCACGAGGACATGCAGGCGCTCGCGAGGGGGATCCATCGCCGTCGCCTCTGCACGCCCACGACGTACACGGATTCGCGGGGAGCGCGTCGGCGAAGCGCTCGAAGGCCGCCGCGGTGAGGCCTCCCCGACGTCGTCACGCTCCCTCGCGTTCGCCGAGCTGGAGCGGCACCTCCGGCGCGCCGGGGCGATGACGGCGCGGCGCATCGGCGTCGGCGAGCAATGACGAGAGTCGCCGGGCCGCGCGATGTCACGATCTCCCCGGCGGCAGATGCACGCGCGGTGGCGTCGGCGCCGCCGCATCGCGCTCCTCGCCGCGGCCGTCGTGCGCCGGGGACGGAGCGGTCAGCGGATCGTTCTTCACGCTCCTGCAGGCCGGCTGCCTGCGCGCCCGGCGACGAGGCCGAAGTTCGCGCCGGGCTCGACCCGGCCTGCCTGCGAACGGTATCGTCCGCCACGCTCATGCCCCACGCGAGCGATTTCGCCGACGAGCGCCACGAGCCCGCCCGGGCCGAGGTCGGCGCCGCGGCACCTGAGAGGCGACCCTCGCTGAATTTCCGGGATTGGGCGGTGTGCGCCGTCGATGCAGTGGCCGAGTGGCAGGCGGGCTTTGGCGCCTATGAGTCTCACCCGTCGCTCGAGATCGGTCCGGACGCGCTCGCGCGCGGCCTGGCCGAGCTGAGCGAACGTCTCACCGGCATCACCCGTTCTTTCACCCGCGTTACGCGGGGCAGATGATAAAGCCGCCGCATCCGGTGGCGGTGGTCGGCTATCTGGCGACCATGCTGATCAACCCCAACAACCACGCCCTCGACGGCGGACCGCCGACCGCGGTGATGGAGCGAGAGGCCGTCGACGCGCTGGCGCGGATGCTCGGGTTCGACGAGCACCTGGGTCACCTGACCTCGAGCGGGACGATCGCCAACCTCGAGGCGCTGTTCGTCGCGCGCGAGACCCATCCGGGCCGGGCGATCGCGTTCAGCGAAGAGAGCCACTACACGCACGCGCGCATGGGCCACCTGCTGGGCGTGCCGACCCGATCCGTGCCCGCCGATGCCCGGGGCCGCATGGACCTCGACGCGCTCGCCGAGTTGCTCGCCCGCGGCGAGGTCGGGACCGTGGTCGCAACGCTCGGCACCACCTCCCTCGGCGCGATCGACCCGCTCGACGCCATCGTCCCTCTTGCGCGCGCGCACGGGCGAGGTCCACGTCGACGCGGCGTACGGCGGGTTCTATGCGCTGCTCGCGGGGCGAGCCCCGACGGGCTCGACCCGAAGCCGTGCGCGCGCTCGCCGATTGCGACTCGGTGGCGATCGACCCGCACAAGCACGGCCTGCAGCCCTATGGGTGTGGGGCCGTGCTGTTCCGCGATCCGGCGGTCGGCCGCTTCTATCGCCACGACTCGCCCTACACTTACTTCACGTCGGGCGAGCTTCACCTGGGCGAGATCAGCCTCGAGTGCTCGCGGGCCGGCGCCGCCGCGGCCGCGCTGTGGCTGACGCAGCGACTGTTGCCGCTGACCGCGGACGGCCTCGGCGCCGTGCTCGCGGCCAACCTGCGGGCGGCCCGCGACTGGGCGCGCCGGATCGAAGCCAGCGAGGCGTTGACCCTGTACCAGCCGCCGGAGCTGGACATCGTCAACTGTTTCCCGACCCTGGACCGCCCGACGATGACCGCGATCGATGCGGCCAGCGCGGCGGTGCTGCACGCCGGCATGCGCGAGCGCGATCCGGTGTTCCTGTCGACGTTGCGGGTGACCGGCGAGGCGCTCGAGCAGAGGCATGCGTCGGTGGTGAAGGACGCGGCGAGCGCGAGGATCCTCCGCAGCGCGCTGATGAAGCCCGAGAGCGAGCTGGGTGACCTGGTTGCACGATCGCGTCGCAGGACTGGCGGCGCGGGCCCGGGCAGGCGCCCTCGCATCCGCTTGACGGGTCACCTGACCTCGCCCGGACACACGCTCGTCGTCGACTCGCCCATGCCACCATCGCCGCCCCGCATCGCGGCGCCGCGCGGAGGCGCCTGCCCGCGCGATCGACACGTGGTACCGTGTCGCTCATGATCCGCGGATCGCTCCCGTCGCTGGCGCTCGTGGGGGTCATCGCGACCCCGCTGGCGGCGTCGGCCGCGAACGGTCTCGAGCCGCGCACGCCGGTCGCCTGGCCCGACACCACCCCTTGCCTCACGGTCGTGGACCGCCAGCAAGAGGTCATGCTGCACCTGGCGTACGGGGTGCCCTACGAGGACGTGGACGTGACCGTCGACGAGGTCGCCGACAGTCGTCGCCACCAGTTCGTCGCCTTCTGCCGCGATCACAGCCGGGAGGAGTTCCTGCCGATCTGGCTGACCTGGAAGGATGTCGAGGCGGCCGCGGCCAAGATGCTGGTCGACCCCATGCTGGTCGAGGACGACGCCGTCCTCGAGACCAGCAGCGTGTGGCAGGACTGCTGGTTCCCGATCACGCCGGACGACGCGCGCCGGCCGATCACGTTCGCCGAGGCGAGGAAGGGCGTCGACTGGGACACCACCGCGCTCCCGGCCGGGGCCTATGTCGTCCAGGGCTACACCTGGGAGCCGGCGGTCAACATCTACTCGCAGCGGCCGGGCGTGGTTCACGTCGTCGACGGGCTCGACCTGGCCGCGGTAGGTCCGGCGGCGGCAGTGACGACCACGCTCGACTTCACCTTCGCGGAGGACACCTACGCGATCGACGGCTGCACCCGCGCGCTGCCGGGCTCGACGCTGAGCGTCTACTGGTCGATCACCGGCACCGGGGGGCTCGACTGGAAGCTCTACGGCGAGGACATCCCCGTCGAGGGCGAGTCCTTCAGCCTGCAGTTCTTGCCCCCGCCCGAGACGTCCGGACGCACCGTGGCGCTCCGCGTCGACGTCACCGACCCGATGCAGCGGACCTTCAGCGCCTACCCGCTCAACCTGCTCACGGTCCTCCCGGGCAGCTCCGGCGGCACCACCTCCGACACCACCGCCGGCTGCGACCCCGAGGCCGCCTTCGTGAACGCGCCTTGCGACACGAGCGGCGACGGCACGACCGGCGAGCCGGGCGGAGCGACGACCTCGACGACGAGCACGTCCACGACGAGCGAGCTGGCGACGGCGGGCACCTCCGCCGACGCCGCGGGGACCACCGAGCCTGCCTCGTCGACCGGACCGGCCCTCACTTCGGACGCGAGCGGTTGCTCGTGCGACGCCACCGCGTCGGCCAGTCTCGCCTGGATGAGCCTCCTGGCGCTCGCTCGTCGGCGCCGCCGGCATCGCCGCGACGGCGTCGCGACGAAGCGGGACTGACAGCACACTTCGGGCCGCCTCGACGCCGGGCCGGGGCAAGCAGACATGTCTCTTCAGACATGTGGCCATCGAGACCCGGCCATGTCGCCATGCTCGGCACGAGAGCCGCCGCTCCCCGCACCCATCGGCCGCGATCGTCGAGGTCGGCCCACGGGGTGCAGACCGGGCAGACCGACTCCGAGTATCATCGCGCCGCCATGTCTCGCAAACGCACCGCGATCGTCCTCGGCGGCTCCGGCTCGGTCGGCGCCGCCCTGCTCCGCGAATTGTTCCACGACGACGGATTCGACGCCGTCATCACGCTGTCGCGGCGCTCGCTGCCCGAGGTCGTGGCGATGGCTCGCACCGCCGGCCGCAGCCTCGAGGAAAAACTCGTCCCCGAGATGAACCCCGCGGCCCTGGCCGCGGCGACGATCGACGCTGCGAGGGACCTCGACGGCGACGTGGAGGGATTCAGCGTGCTCGGCGTCGGTGCCGGCACGGCGAAGCTCACGCTCGAGGAGCATCGCGCGGTCGACGTCGCGCTGAACGAAGCGTTCGCCCGGGGGCTGCGAGATTCGGGCAAGGTCCGGCACCTCGCGTTCATGAGCGCCGCGGGCGCGGACCCGACCGCGAAGCCCAGCGGCAGCGGTGCCGCGGGCATGTCGAGGTACAACCGCGTGAAGGGCGAGTCCGAAGAAGCCGTGCGCGCGAGCGGGCCGGCGATCGTGAGCGTGTTCCGGCCCGCGATGATCATCGGTTCGCAGCACACGCCGTGGCTGCTCGAGAAGACGCTGCCGCTATTTTCGTTCCTCACGCCGGCGAAGTACAAGTCGATCCGCGTGGAACAGATCGCCAGGGCGATGATCGCCGCGGCGAAGCACCACCCCGCGACGAGCGCGACGTATCACTACCCGGAGATGATGGCGCTGATCGCCAGCGGGCAGCCATAGTCTCGGCGCCAATCAGAAGTCCCTGGCGCCGGCGACGGGCGAGCCGACAGCTATCGCCGCGGTCCGCCTGCAAGCCCGAGGCCGCTCGACGGCGCCAGTCGCCGAGCGGCCATGATTGCGCCGCGCGCGAATCGACGCTACGCGCCAGGCTTCACGTACTGGAATTCCGGCACGCCGCCGGCCGCCCAGACCCCGACGATCTTGCGGGGCAGACCCCACATGCTCGCCAGATTCAGCCCTTCGTCGCCCGCGAAGCCCTGCTCCAGAGCCTGCAGCAGGGACGTGAAGCCGGCATTGAGCCGCTGCTGCGCGGTCGCGAGCCCGTCGCTGCCCGTCTGCGGGTAGATCTTCAGCGGCTCGCCGAACTTCAGCATCGCCTGGACCATGCGGAAGCGGGCGAAGTGGCTGAAGCGGTCCTCGAGATCCTTCAGATCTTCCGGGCGCAGGTCGGGCTCGATGAACGGACCCCTGCTGCCCTCGCCCTGGCCGATGATCGCCTGGATCATCTGGTCGGCGGTCTTCCGCGCCGACGCGCTGTCGCCGGAGATCGTCGCGCTGAAGCCCGTGTAGTCGGCGCCCGGATAACTGGGGTCGGCGAACTCGCTCTTCTGCCGGTGGTCCGCCGCGGGGTCGTAGAGCCGGTCCCACAGCGCGTCGATGCCCTGCTCGATGGCCTTGTAGAACTGCCCGATCGAATCGTAGACCTGCTGCGGCCCGTTCGGCGGCCGGTCGGTCTTCGGCTCGGGCGTCTCGATCGCGGCCAGCAGCCGCATCTGGGCCTCGTTCACCGGCCCGAGCTGCACGGGCACCGTCCCCGCGATCCACGGCGGGAACCCGTCGAAGCGCGGCGCCCACTCGCCCGTGAACTTCGGCGCGTACCCCCTGGCGGCGAACAGCGCGTTGAACAGGTTCGAGGCCAGCTCGAGGTGCAGCATCTCCTGCATCGCGATCGAGTAGATGTTGTTGAACGCGAGCTGCTCGGGGCTGCGGTTGCTCGGGTTGCGCACCGACTGCAGCCCGGGGGGATTCATCGCGTCCGACCCCGGCACCTGCAACGAATAGGCCGCCGTCAGGTACAGCGGAATGGTCCACATCTCGAGGTACACGGCCTTCTGAAGGTGATCGGCGAGGGCTTCGGGCGTCCAATCCTGATTCTGCATACCCAGTCTCCACCGCTCGGCAATCGAGCGTCGAAGCCGTGGGTCTATCACGCTCGATCACCGCGACCAAGCACGATGTTCGAGCAGAATAGCATGCGATGCACCGGCGGGCGCCCGCCCATCCGCCCGCCCGCCGCCCATCTGGCGACATCGAGCATTCGCCGCCAATCGCACGACACCACCTCTAAAATGATATTCAGTATCAACATGTCTCTCGAGACAGATCGCGCGATCGCCCGCGTCGCCGCCGCGCGGCGGCGAACCTGGCCGCCGCGCGCCCCCATTCGTCGTACGGCTCGCGGGCGCGCCTCGCCCGTCCACGCGTGTGCGGGCCGCGTGCGCGCTCACGCGCGGCTGCGGAGGACCCGGACGAACAAGACCATCGAGGGCACCCATATCAGCAGACCGAGGACGATCCCGGCGATCGAGTCGCCGAGCGGCGCGGCGCCGGAGTTCACCGGGCGGCTCACCCACGGATCTTCGGGCAGGAAGCGCACCGCGAGCTTCCTCGACGCGCGGGCGCTGTCCCAGTCGCCCCGGGGCAGCGCCGTCCACAGGCCCTCGCGGCCGGTCGCGTCGCGGAGGGTGTACGTCTCCGCCGCGCCCGGGAGCGTGAACGCGTACCGCACTTCATACGTGGTACTGCGCCCCGTCATCACCCGCGTGCCTACCACGTCGGCCTCGACGATGTCGCCGCCGCTGCGCAGGCGCAGCTTCGCCTCGGTCTCGACGACGCCGAGGTAGGTGATCGCTCCGCCGATCAGCACTCCGACGCGAAGCCCGAGGAGCACTCCCGACGAGGACCTGCGGGTGCCTGGATGCGCGGCGGTCACGGCCGCATTCTCGCAGATCGCCGGCTCGCCGGGGCGTGCGCGACCTCCAGCGCGCGAGCGCCGGAGACCGTATGGCACCACGCCCAGGCGCGCCCGCCGAGGCCGCCGCGCACGAGCAGCCAGCGTCCTGCCGAAGGCCGCGACGCGGCCGGCCTGAACGGCTCGTCGAGCGGGCTCAGCGTCCCACGACGGACACCGGCGCTGCGCCATGATCGCCGCGGCGCCCGGCGAGCACCACCGCGACCGGTGCGGGTCGATCTCGAGCGTGGCCACGAGCTTCACGACGCAGCGCCTCTGGCACTCAGGGCCCCAGGACGGCCGCTCGCCGGCGCGAGCGCCGGCGGCCCGGCTCACCGGTCCGACAGCGTGCGCAAGAACGCGACGATGTCCGCCTCCTGCGCCAGCGTGAGCCCGAGGTCGCCGACGTCGGCGTCGAGGTTGCGCGGCACCTCCGGCGCGGGCCAGCACGTGACCTTCTCGCCGGGGTCGTTCGCCGCGCAGCGGGGCAGGACGTCGCGCGTGTTGTAGAAGTGGACCATCTCCTCGAGGCTCTTGAAGTACCCGTTGTGCCCGTACGCCTTGATGAACGAGGGCCGCGGTCGGCGGTCGACGTTGCGCAGGGTCGGCACTCGATGCTTGCCCTCGTTGGCCGCGGCATACTCGGCGTATTCCGGACGGGTGGCGAGGAAGCCGCCCAGGCCGAGATCGACGTACGCCTCCCCGAGCGGATTGATGGCGGGCGGCTGATCGTAAAACGGGTTCTCCGGATTACGCGGCGCTCCGATGTTGGCGAACGTGAAGTCGGTGAAGAGCGCCGGCCCGCCCTTGACCGCCCCTGCGATCGCGTGGCAGGTGTCGCACTTCGCCTCGCCCTTGAACAGCGACAGGCCGCGCTTCTCCGAATCGGTGAGCTCGACCTCGCCCGCGAGGTACAGGTCGAACTTCGAGCTGAACGGGCTCATCTCGCGCGAAGCCTCGTAGCGGGCGATCGACCGCGCGATCGCGGCGAAGGCGGCGTCCACGTCGTCGCACACGGCGAAGCCCCACACGAATCGAAGCAGCAGCCAGTACTCCGATTGAAGGCTGCACGCCCGCGCCACGACCGCGGCCGCGTCGGGCAGCGCCTGCTCGAGCGGGTTCAGGAATGGCCCCTGCGCCTGATCGGCCGCCGACGTACCGAGCTTCTCTCCGGTCGCTCGACCGTCCCAGAAGTTGCCGCCGACGAACTCCCCCGCGGGGCTGCGGTGCAGCGGCGGGCTGAACGGCGCATAGGCGCTGCTGGGCGGTTTCGCGCGCCGAAGCGCCCGGGGACGGAACCCTCGTAGACGGCGCCGTGGGCGTCGACCTCCTCGACGGGCCCGGTCCAGCCGACCTCGCGGCCATGACACACGTCGCAAGCCTGATTGCCCCCGATCGACAGCGACTCGTCGAAGAACAAGTGCTTCCCCAGCACCTCGACCGCGGCGAGCTCGGACCGCGCCGATTGGGCCGTGGCCGGTCCGCCGTCCATGGAGAGTAACGCGACCCAAACCGTCGAAGCAGCTGCGACCATCGTCCGCACCTTTCTGTCCCTCGTACCGGCCGGCACGCCCGGCCGCGGCGCTCGGTCAGAGGGTAGCGCGCAGCGAGGTCACGGCAACCGGCCGATCGATCGGCCCATTGTCGTCCGCTCGGACGAACGACGGGCGGCGCCGACTCCACGATTGCCCCTCGCAGCTACAGGGCTCGGCGTGGTCGCAATCATTCACCGCACAGGCGTGCGCGAGGTCGAGAACCCGCGCCAGCGAGCCGCACAGGCCGACTGCGTGCATGCGAGCGAACCCAAGAGGACGCGACGGTCGGCGACCCGAGCGCCGGCCGGACGGAGCCGGTCACGGCTCGAGGACGGTCGTGAACATCGCGCCGAGCGCGAGCTGGCAATCCGCGGTCCGCTGGTCCGCCCAATCGCGCGCGGCCTGGACGCACGCCGGTTCGGGCCGGCCATCCGCCTGCTTCGGGCAGCGCTCGACGGCCGCGCGGCGCTCCTGTTCGAGGGTCGCCAGTTCGTCGATGCGGTCGATGCAGGCCTGGCTCTCGGACGGCAGCGAGCTGCACTGGGCCATGAAGCGATCGCCGGCGCGCGCGAGCGTGCGGCGCAGCGCGGCCTCGTCCTGCCCGGGCAGCGTATCCTTCAGCGATTGCTCCCACAGCGTCAGCATGACATCCCTCGCGTGCGCACAACGTCGGTCGTGTTCGGTGCAGCCGAGGAGCACGAGGAGCACGGGGACGAGGAGGCGACGACGCATCCCTCGAGCATAGGCGATGCGCGAGCGCGCCGCGAGCGCCAGCACCAGGTGCTGTCAGTCGCCTCCGACCTCGGCCGCGAGCGCGTGCGGCGGAGCGCCCGGCCCGCTCGCCGGGACGGCGACAATGAAGCTCGGATCCTCGGCGGGCCAGCGCGGCCTGATGTGCACGTCGCCGAGGCCGTCGCCGCGATCCTCGAACTCGATCGGGCTGACCCACACGTCGCGGTCGCAGCCCGACTCCTCGCACGGGACGCGCGCGAGACGGTGGTGCACGAAGTACCAGCGCTCGCCGTCGGGGCCGAGGACGGCCGAGCCGTGACCGAAGGCCTGGCCGTCGCTCGGGATCAGGAGCCGGCCGACGAGCCGCCCGGGGTCGGTGTACGCCAGCGCCTCGACGGATTTTGCGGCGACCCAGTACACGTGATAATAGGGCGAGTCCCAGTTGCTGCCGCTGAGCAGGAGATACACGTATTCGCCGCGGCGAAACAGGCTCGGGGCCTCGACGACGCCCAGGGACACCCCGTCGCGCACCATCTCCTCGCCGAGCGGGCCGCGGGTCATCGACAGCATCTGCTCACAGCCGGAGCAGCTGGCGGCGAGGCGCGCGAGCGTCTCGGCGTCGTGGGGGTTGCCGGCGTGGATCTGCGCGACGGCGAGGTCGCAGCGGACGACCGACGGATCGTTCGGGTCGAGCTCGACGAGGCTGACGTGTTGGCCGTGGTTGGCGAGCTCCCACGCGATTTTCGGCGGGCTGTTGGTGTACCAGGAATAGGCGAGCCACCAGCGGCCGGTGTGCGGATCGTGGAACACCGTGGAGTCCAGGCGCATGACGAGGGGGCACGGGATGCCCTGGCAATCGTCGGCGGCGAAGGCCAGGCTGTGCGGAAGGACAGGTCGATAAGGACATGTCTCGAAGTCGGCGCCCGCCGGCGAAGGCTCCCACGGTCGGTCGGGCGGGGCGAACGGGCTCGCGGGGCTGGCAGACCAGGCGAGGTAGACGCCGCTGTCCTCGTCATACGGCGGGCACGGCGACTGGGGCGCCGCGAAGCGCTGCGCGGTGAACGAGAGCATGAAGGAGGCCGCGCCGAGCTGGACGATCTCCGGGGCCCAGCGCGAACAGTAGTGAGCGCCGTCGAGCGCGAGCGAGCCTCCCGGCGCGTCGTCGCGGCCGAACAGGCCGTGGCCGGCTTCGGTCCAGACGATCAGGTCGGTCGAGGTGAAGCGCGGGAAGTCGCCGGCGTTGTCGACCGTGGTGGTGAGGTGATAGGTGACCCCGTGGGCGCCCTCGACCCGCAGGACCCCGGGGTCGGGGTGTCCGGTCGGCAGCACGGGGTTCTGTCCCGCGAGCCAGACGAGCTCGGGCCCCTGCACCCATTCGCCGGTACTCGCGGGATCGGCCGTCGGCGGGTCGGACGAGCCGCCGTCACAGGCGAGCACCGATGCCGCCGACACGAGCGCCCACGCCACTCGAGAATCGGGGCGCCGAACCTCGTCGCCGGGAGCGAGACCTCGCGCGCCGGGCCTGGCCGTCCATGGGGTGCGCACGCCGATCACGTGGCCGCAGCGACGGCGCTTCGCCGCCGGCTCGCCTTGAAGACTTGAACCACTGACACGCTCAGGACGCCCGCGACGGAGCAGTACAGGATGTCGCGCGCGCAGGGGCGCGAACCGAAACAGCTCGCGGAGCCCCGGCACGTACAGGACGAGCGCGAGGAAGACCAGCGCGCCGCCGGTCACCCACCAGAGCGCAGCATTTCGGCCCCTGCTCTCGCCCTCCGCCCGCGACCACGAACGATTGGTGAAGATGAGGCCGAGGTTGGCCACCATGAACGTGGTGAACGTCAACCCCTCGCGTCGGCATCCCCGCGCCCACGGCTCAACGCGAGGCCGTAGACGGCGACGACGACGACCATCACGATCGCCCCTTGAGCCAGGCTCAGGGCGATCGAGCGGCGATCGAAGAGCGGCGCCCGTGGGTCGCGCGGCGGCCGTCGCATCACGTCGGGCTCCTCCGGCTCGGCCTCGAAGACGACCGAGCAGGCGGGGTCGATCACGAGGTGAAGGAACGCGATGTGGATCGGCAGCAGCACGAGCGGCCAGCCCAGGAAGACGGGGATCAAGGTGAGGCCGACGATCGGCAGGTGCACCGCGAGGATGTACGCGAGCGCCTTGCGGAGGTTGTCGACGATGCGGCGGCCCGAGCGGACGCCGGCGACCAGCGAGGCGAAGTCGTCGTCGAGCAGCACGATCGTGGCCGCCTCGCGCGCCACGTCCGTGCCCCGCCCGCCCATGGCGACGCCGATGTCGGCGGCCTTCAGCGCCGGAGCGTCGTTCACGCCGTCCCCGGTCATGGCGACGACCTCTCCCGCCGACCGCAACGCCGCGACGATGCGCAACTTCTGCTCGGGCAGGACCCGCGCGAACACGGCGGTGTCGCGCACGCGCGCCTGCAGCTCGGCGTCCGGCATCGCCGCCACCTCGGCCCCGGTGACGACCCCGCCGGCGCCGTCGAGCCCGATCTGGGCGGCGACGGCCGCGGCCGTGGCCGGGTAGTCGCCGGTGATCATGACCACGCGGATCCCCGCGGCATGACACTCGGCGACGGCCCTCGGGACCTGCTCGCGCACCGGATCGGCGAGGCCCACGAGGCCCACGAATTCGTAGTCCATGTCGTGCGCGATCGCTGGCGGATCGGCGCGGACCTGGCCGCGCGCGACGGCCAGCACGCGCAGGCCGTCCGCGGCCAGGCGCTCGACCTGCTCGCGCAGCCGCGCCCGCGCCCGGTCGTCGAGGTGACACAGGTCGGCGACGGCCTCGGGCGCGCCCTTCGTGGCGACGACGAGCGCGGCCTCGCCTGGCGCGCGCCACACTTGCGTCACCGCGAGCAGCTCGCGCGCCAGCGGATACTCGCGCACCAGGGTAAAGTCGGGGTGAAGGTGCTCCGTCCCCGCCAAGCGCTGCTCGCCGAGCTCCTTGAACGCGCGCTCCATCGGGTCGAACGGGTCCTTGCGACTGGCCAGGATGCTGAACTCGACCGCCTCGTGGAAGGCCTCCGGCAGCGGCTCGTGCTCGAGGCGGCGCGCGTCGAAGGTCTCGCCGTTGGCCGCGATCGTGCGCACGGCCATGCGATTTTCGGTCAGCGTCCCGGTCTTGTCGACGCACAGCACGGTCGCGGCGCCGATGGCTTCGATGGCGGGGATCCGGCGCGTCAAGACGCGACGCTTGGCCAGGCGCTGCGCGCCGAGGGCGAGGAAGATGGTGACCACGACCGGGAACTCGTTCGGGAGGATCGCCATGGCGAGGGTGATGCCCGCCAGCAGGCCCTCGATCCAGCTCGAGCGAGCGACGCCGTGGACGATTACCACGAGCAACGAGAGCGCCCCTCCGATCCACGCCAGGCGACGGACGAGTCGCCGTGTCTCTCGCTGGAGCGTCGTTTGCTCGGGCTCGGACCGCTCGAGCGCCTTGCCGATGCGCCCGATCTCGGTGGCGGCGCCGATGGTGTGGACCCGGGCCACGGCCGTCCCCCCGACCACCAGCGTGCCCGCGAACACGAACGGCAGGTCCTCCCCGCCTGGCCGCGAGACCGCCGCCGCGCCGTCCCACGTCGCCTTGCGCACCGCGACGGACTCGCCCGTCAGCAGCGACTCGTCGACGGTGAGGTGGCTGCCCTCGAACACGGCCGCGTCGGCCGACACCCGGTCGCCCTCGGAGAGCACGAGGAGGTCGCCGACCACGACCTCTCGCCCCGGGATCCGGACGCGCCGTCCGTCGCGGATCACGAGCGCGCGCGGGCTCGTCATGTCGCGCAGGGCCGCGAGCGCGCGCTCCGTCTTTCGCTCCTGCACGAGCGTGATGACCATGATGAAGACGACGAACGCCAGCAGCATGATGGACTCGTGGGCGTCGCCGAGGACGAGATAGATCGCGCCGCACGCGACCAGCAGCAGCGACATCGGCTCGCGCACGATCGCCAGCGCGTCGCTCAGCAACGTCGGACGCGCGCGGCGCGACAGCTCGTTCGCGCCGTCGCGCGCCAATCGAAGCGCCGCCTCCGCCGAGGCGAGGCCGGTGGTGAGATCGAAGTTCGTCTGGAGCATCGAATGCGTCCGAGGCGACAGCTATGCTGTGCCTCGGCGCGAGAGCCATCGTATCGGCTCGCCGTCGCCGCGCTCGAGTCGTCCGCGCCGTCCGTCACCACCTGCGCGGGGTCCGCGGCCTGTCCGCTCGGCTGGCGTCGGCGCCGGCGAGCAGCGGTTTGTCCGCGGCATGCCGAGCGCATGGCCCGATCGCAGGCCGCTCGGGCGAGCCGCCTCAGGGCTGCGCGCCCTGATCGATCCACTGTTGCACGATCTCGCGCTCGGACTGGCCCAGCAGACCGCCGGGCGGCATCTTCTTGCCCTCGCCGCCGACCGATTTGTGGGTGTTGTCCATCTTGTGCCACAGATAACTCTGGCTGGCGTCGCCGGGCTCGACGAGCCGCATCGACGGGAGCTGGTCGGAGGCCACGCCGACGAGGTTGTCATAGGCGTCCTTGCTCGTCAGGTGCAGCTTGCCGGCGCCGTTCTTGTCCTGATGGCACCCGCAACTGTCGTCGAGCAGCGGCCAGACATCGACGGCGAAGCTCGGGCCTGCCTGGCCGTCGCCGGTCGTGCCGCCCGTGTCGCCGGTGTCGCCGGTGCTGCTCGCTTCGGTCGTCTCGCCCGGCGCGTCGGTGGTTCCGGTCGAGGCATCACCCGTGCTGCTCGCTTCGGTCGTCTCGCCGGACGCGCTGGTGTCGCCCGCCTCGGAGTCCTCTGATTCGGTCGCGCCCTCGGGGTCGTCTGCACCACCGGAGGACGTGTCGCCGCCGGTGCTCGTCGTGCCCGATGAGGTGGTGCCAGCCGCGTCGGTGGTCGAATCGATGGGCCCTTCCGAGTCCTCCGAATCGTCGCCGCCGCCGGACGCCGGGGCGGACGTCGACGGCGCGCCGGTGGCGCCCGTCGTGGCGCACGGGCCGCCGTGTGTGGCTTCGTCGGGGTCGCCGCACCCGATCAGGACGAAGGCGAGGACCCATGAATGGCGCGACAATGGACATCCGTTGACAAGATCCATGGCAGCATGGTGCCGACATTCTTGGCTCCATGTCAATCACGATATGCACATTATGAAGCATGATACACGATGCATTTTCACGCGCCGCGGCGCGCGCCGCCCGCGATGTGGCGAAATGCGTGTATCGCCACGAGACATGACACTCCGCGTCTTCGCGTCGGACCCCGCGGCGCCACGGGCGGCGCGCGCCATCAAATCACAGACAAAGCTCCCCGCCGAAGTCTGCGATCGCGAGCTCGGCCAGTGCACAAGACCGCCCGCCACGACTCGCAGCACTCCGGACCTCGTCGCCGCCGACCACTGAAGTCAGTGCGGACGACGACCAGGCCGACCTCGAATCCCATGCTCGGCCTGGCGGCCGCGATTCGTCCTGCCGTCTTTGCGCTGCCGGCGAGCCGGAGATCGCAGAACGACTTCCGCCCGGACGTCCCGTCAGCTCCCCGGCCGATCGCCGGTGGCTGGTGTCGGGCGCCAGCGCGAGCGCAGGACCGTGAGCTCGCCGCCCCCAGCGAAGGAGCGCTGGCATCGATCACCTCGCGCAGCCCGGCGCTGATCGCCGCCGCCAGGCCGTCGGGGCTGCGTTCCGCCAGCGGCCGCGTCAGGTCGTAGTCGTGGGCCCACAACCGCTCGTGCGTCCGCGCGTCGAACAGCTCGAGCTCGAGTCGCAGGTGGGCGGCCCACCGCGTCTCGGTGAGGTCGACCTCCTCGATCGCCAGCACGCGACCGTGCAGCTCGGCGTCGATGGACGCGTCGGGCTCCCGCTCCACCCGGGCGAACCAGCCGCTCGCCGCGTAGCCGTCGCGGAGCGCGTCGCTCACCAGCTTCCCGGGGGGACGATCCACTCGTGATAATCGTAGCGCTGGAGTCGATACTCGGACTCGCGATACATCATACGAGCATCGTCGTACGCCCCGGCCACCCGCATGTCTCGCACCAGCAGGCTCGCGCGCGCCTCCGGTTCGCACGGCCACGGCGCCGTGCCCGGCGTGGTGGGCAGATTCACCCGATAGAGATGGGTGGTCGGGACCGTCGGCGCACACGCGAGCACCACGGCGACCACGAGCGCCCAGATGTGGCCGGGCCTCATGGCAGCTTGCGATCCTTGGGCGGGGCCGAACGCAGCAGCAGGCTCGGCCGCGTCCTCAACGCTTGAATGAGCGCCCGGGCGTCCTGCGACATCCGCCGGATGTTGGCGAGGGCCACGCGCAGGTCGTCCTCGTTGGCGCTCAGGACGGTGGTCGCCCCGACGAGCAGGCGCGACAGCTCCAGCGATGCGCCGTCGACGTGCTCGAGCACCGTCGAGGCTCGAACTCCGAGGGCATCGACGCCGTGGGCCAGATCGCCGAGGTGGGCGCGCCCCTCGTGCAGCGCCCGCTGGAGCTGCTCGCCGACCGACTCGAGCCTCTTCGCGGTGCGCTCGCCATGCACGAGGAGCGCCGCCACGCGCCGCGGCTCGACGGCCTCGACGATCGCGGCGACCCTCGCCGGATCGACGGCCGCGATCACCTCCTTCGCGCTCCGGACGACCTGCGTCGCGTCGGTCACGAGGGTCGTCAGCTCTTCGCCGAGCCCGCTCGCGCGCGACTCGAGGACCTCGAGCGGCGTCTCTCCGCGAGGGATGGCGCTTCCGGGGGCCAGCCGGCCGTCGGCGAGCGTCCCCCCCGTGATGTCGATCCCGCGCTGGCCGGTGACCCCGACCCGCTGGAAGAAGGCTTTGGAGGACGCGGGGATGGCGACCGCGGGGTCGATCTTCAGATCGATCCGGACACGGCCGAAGTCGCTGCGGTCGAGCTCGATCGCCGCCACCCTGCCGATGTCCACGCCGCGCATCGTCACCGTCGATTCCAGATCGATGCCCAGGACCCCTTCGCTCGTGATGATGTGATACGCGTCGGCGCGCCGCCCCAGGCGCAGCCCGCCGACGAGCACGAGCGCCATGACCAGGACCGTGACGACGCTGACCACGAAGAGCCCGAGCTTGACGACCTGCGTGCGGATCTTGGCCATCGCCCTATTCGCCTCCTGGGGCCCGCGGGACCGGCTCCATGCGGAATAACGCCTTCACTTGCGGATCTTCGCTGCGCTCGAGGGCCGAGGCCGTGCCGGCCGCGCGGATGCCCCCGGCGGCGATGACCACCGTGCGATCGGAGAGCGTCCTCACCACCTCCATGTTGTGGGTGACGAGGACCACCGCAGAGCCCTGATCGTCGCGCAATCGCATGAGCTCCCGGCCCAGGACCGCGGCGTTGATCGGGTCGAGGCTGGCCGTCGGTTCGTCGCAGAAGATGAGCTCGGGCGCGAGGACGTTGGCGCGGGCCAGCGCGACCCGCTTGGCCTGGCCGCCCGAGATCTCCTGCGGCATGCGTTCGGGCAGCGCGTCCACCCCGAGCCGCGCGAGCTCGATGAGCGCGAGCTCGTGGATCACCTCGTCGGGCAGGTCGGTCAGCTTGCGGCCGGGAAACATGACGTTGTCGAGGACGGACATCGAGCTGAAGAGGGCGTCGTTCTGAAACAGCACCCCCACGCGTGACAGCACGCGCCCCCGCGATCGGCGGCGCATCGCGTAGAGGTCCTGCCCGAACAGGTGCACCGCCCCCGCGGCCGGCTCGAGCAGCCCCACCATCGCGCGGAGCAGCGTGGACTTGCCGCTGCCCGAGGCGCCGATGATGCAGACGATCTCGCCCGCGTCGATGCGGAGGTCGATGCCGGTCAACACCGGCGACTCCGCGTATCCGACGGCCACGTCGCGCAGCTCCACGAGTCCCGAGGCCGTCATTGTGCGAGCGTCCATAGCGTGGTCACGATGCTGTCGACGATCATGACGAAGAAGATGCTGGCGACCGCCGCCCGGGTGGCCGCGATCCCGATGCTGAGCGCCCCATACCCGCTGTGGAGCCCGGTGAACGCGCTGGCGAGCCCGATCACCCACCCGAACAGCACGGACTTGACCGTCCCGAGCCACAGGTCGGACAGCGTCATCTCTCGCAACATCGTCTCGAGCGCCGACATCCAGTGTGGGTCGAGCCACACCGTCACCAGCAAGCCGCCGAGGATGCCGCTGGTCGTGGCGATCAGCGACAAAGCCGGGGCGACGAGCGTGATCGCGAACAGGCGCGGGACCACCAAGTGGCGGACGGGCGAGATCCCCATGACGCGCAGCACGTCGTTCTCCTGGCGCATCTCCATCGTCGACAGCTCGGCGGCGATGGCCGGGGCGGTGCGGCTCGCCAGGAGGATCGCCACGATGAACGGCGCGAACCCGCGGGCCATGCCGATGCCGACGAACTCGAGCACGACCGACTCGGTCCCGTAATGATGCATCTGCACCCAGGTCTGGAAGTCCAACACCAGCCCCAGCAAGAAGCTCATCGTGGCGGCGATGGGGAGCGCGTCGGCCCCCATCAGCTCCAGCTGCTCGGCCACATCGCGCCACGAGAAGGTGCGCCGGCCCATCACCGCAGCGACGGCGCCCTGCATGGCCTCGAGGGTCATGTCGGCCAGCGTGAGCAGGCCGCGCCACGCCGCGAGCGTGGCTCTGCCGACGCGTTCGAGCGCGCCGGGCTCGCGCGGGAGCTCCGGTGGGTTGGGCTCGGGCGTGTCGGCGAGCACGCGCGCGACCTCGGGTGAAGCGCCGTGCAGCTCGACGGCGATGCCGGAGCGGCTCAGCCTGCGGGAGGCAGCGCGGAGCGCCGCCACGCCCGTGCTGTCGATGTCGTGGAGCGCGGACAGATCGATACGAAGGACGGCGGGCCGGGTCCGTGCCGGGGCGGCGAGCTCCTGCAGCAGCGAACGGGGCCGTATCGCGTCGAGGCGCACGTCCATGGCGTGCCAGTCTGACAAAGAGGGCGGCCCCGACCAGCAGCCGGCCATTCAGCGCCGGGGAAGCGCGACGGACTCCGCGTCGAGCTCACCTCGAACGAATCGAGCGTGTGGGACGCCCGCTCGTCGTGCGCCTGTTCGGCACGCTGTCCGCCCGGTTCCCACGCGGCGCCGGGGACCGCGACCGGGGGACAGGCGCGCTCCCCCGGCGAGACGCCCACCGCCCCACGAGCCGTCGAGCGTCGATGGCCAGCACGGCTCGTGCCCGGGCAGCTTCACGTCATGGCCGGCTCACAAGCAGCCCTGCGCGGCGGAGCCCGGCGCTGGCACGTCGTGACGAGCACGCAGGCGACCAGGCGGACAGCGCGACGCGGCTCCGGGGCCGCGACCGTGGTACAGACATTCGCCAGCGAAGGCCGGTCGAGCGCGTCGATCCACAGCCGAGCCAACGTGGTGAGCTCGGCAGGGTCGCACGTCGGGGCGAGCTCGAGGGCGGCGTCTGCGATGTTGGCGACCGCGTGGTCCACCAGCTCGGCGAGCTCGGTCGGCAGGAGGGCTTCGAGATCGACAGCGGCTCCGTGGGGGAGTGAAAGGACGCCATCTCCCAGGCATGCATGGGGTCCGGCGAAACGCGAACGCAGGCCCCGAGCGGCTCGTCAGCGCTCGATCTCGTGCGGTGGATCCGCCGTCCGCGCCGGCCCGCGCAAGCGTCGCTGAGGGCCCGGAGCAAGTGCTTTCCATGGGCCTTTCTTGACACTATTTTTGCGGTTCAGAGAATTCGTCACACCGCTCGCCATGGCTGCGGCGCCCTCGTCGCGTCGACCCTCGGCGGGCGAATCACGCGAGCGTCGTGGCGACGTCGATCAGGACGTCGCAACCTCGGAGGAGCGCCGCCTCGCCGCCCAGCTCCACCAGCGTGGCCGCGAACACGGCCCCGAGCGCGCTCGGAGCGGCGCCAGCACGTCCTGGGACTCGTCGAGGTGGCGGGTCAGCCAGCGCGCCCACAGCGGCGCGCGCTCGTCGGCCGGCAAGCGGCGAGAGGCCAGGCACGCCGCCGCGAGCTCCTCGGCCGCGAGCGACGAATCGACCAGGAGCTCCGCCACGACCTCGCGCAGGCGCGCCAGGGCCTGCGGCCCGTCGAAGTTCGCCGACTCGAGCAGGACGAGCAGGCTGCGCCGCCGCGCCGCGCCCCGCGTGCGGGTGTCGATCGCCCCGAGCCACGGCATCAACGAGACACCCCGCGGGAGCGCCCCGATCACGGCCGCGAGCGCCGCGGCGCGGCAGTCCTCGTCGCCGAGCATGCCGATGCGCGCCAGCAATTCGCCGGCCACGTCGGGCCGCACGATCACCTCGGAGCCGCCGAGCTCGCGCGCGAACGCCTGCACGTAGACGAGGCGCTTCGGGTCCGTGGTGAGCGCGGCGTCCACGGGACCTATCGCGCTCTCGCCCCGGGCCGCCGACAGGGCGAACATTCGGCCGAGCTCGCGGGCCCCGGCCTGGCCGTCGTCGATGCCGTGAATCATGGCGACGGCCTCCCCACAATGGCCGAGCTCGAGCAGCCGCCCGGCCAGCTCGCCCACCAGCTCGAGCCGCTCCTCGCGTGGGTCGTCCTGCCGCAAGATCCACGCGACCGCTCGACGGACCTGCCCCGGCTCGAGCACGGACGCGTGGCCGTAGAAGGTCTCCAGCGGCAGCGGCGGGTGGACCGCCTCGATCGCATCCAGCCCGCGGTCGACCACCGCGCTGCGCTCGTGCTCGCCGAGCAGCTTCGCGTAGTGCAGCAACAACGGGCCCGGCAGACGCCCGCTGCGGAGCTCCTCGGCCCGGAGCCGCTCGCCCCTGGTCGCGGTCGAGGGCCGAGACCGGGAAGCTGAGGATCTCGCTCGGCAGCGCGAACTCGGTCCCCTGCACGCGGCGGTAGAGGTAGCGCAGCTTCTCGTCGTCGGACCCGGCCAGCCGCCTGAGGGCCGTCCATCGCGCCTCGGGGTCGCGCACCTGGAACGCCTCGTAGAGGCTGCGCTCGCCGTCCGCGGGCTCGTCCTCGCGAGGCTCCTGATCGGGCGTCGCGGCGCTCGCTGCCGGCAGGTCGGCGAAGCACGGCGCCGCTCGCCGAAGCAGGCCCTGTCGCTCGGGCTCCGGCAGCCGCTCGGCCCAGGCCCGCAGCACCTCGGCGAACGCTCCCGGAGCGTAGCCCGGCCCGGCGTCGTGAGAGCCTCGCGGCTGCTCGCGCAGCGCGCGACGCAGGTGGCCGGCACCAACACCTCGCGCAGCCGTCGCAGCAGTTGCCCGACCGGCTCCTCGTCGCCGGCGGCCCCCATGGCCGCCACGGCCTCGGCCTCGGCGCGTCGCAGCAGGTCCAGGCGGAGCGGATCGCCACGGTACGCTCGCCAGAGCTCGCCGATGTCGGGCTTCATCCCACGATTTCAGCACCGGATGCCGACGAGATCAACCGGCGCCGCGGTGAGGCGTGCGCGGCCGCATTGTCATCTGCGCATTTTCGCGCATCACTGGCCGACTCGTCGTGTTCGTGCCATGGCCTGACCCCTGTCCGGTTCAGCGACCTCGCTGCCCCCCCACCGCCCGAACCGTCATTGCGCTCAGGAAGTCTCTTTCCATCGGTCGCCTGTGCGCCCCACCTGGTCTCCCCGAGACCGCGGAGGTGGATTCACCAGAGTCGCTCGGTCGAACTCCGCCCCCATTCACGACATCCGCCAGGGCCTCACCAGTGATTCGGAAATCACCTCATCGAGGCGGCGCGGTAGCGCGTCCGCGAGGGATCGGCGCCGCGTCTGTTAGGATGAGGCGGTGACGGACCTCTGGCCTTCGCTGGTCGCGCTCATCGACGCTCGCCGCCCCGACTTCCTCGCGAAGGCAGAGGGTGTCGAGAGGGCCGAGCTCGCGCGCTGGGAGGCACGGTTCGGCCTCACGCTGCCTCGTATCTACGTCGACCTGATGCGGACGATGGGCCGGAGCAGCGGGGCCTTCAACCCGCTCGGGGCCTACGAGCACAGGCTCGACCCTCTCGCGGAGCAGTGGGCGTGGCTGGCGGAGGAGGAGCCCGCCCCCTATCCACGGGACCAGTTCTTCCTCGTCGGCTTCGACCCCGACCCGAGCGCCATCTCGCCCTTCGAGCTCTTCCTCGACCTGAGCCGCGGCGACGGAGCGGACGCAGCCCTCGTCGAGATGGGGAGCAACGGCGTCTACGAGGCCGATGCTCGACACGACATTCGCCAGACCCTCGGGGAGCTGCTGGCCGAGCGGACCTTGACGTACTTCGAGCTGAGCGCCCGGCCGGTGCACGGCGGTCTCTTGATCCTCGGCGACCCGGCGAACCAGTCGTCGATCAAAAATGAGGTCGTCCGGCAACTCCGCGACCTGGGCGGGAGCCTCCTCCTCCCGACCTCGCGGGCGTCACGTGCCTCCGGCTCGCGAGCACGAGCGTCCTGGTGAGCCTCGGGGCCGGGCAGGACTGGGTGACGGTCGCCGTCGCAGGAGACGCGCGCGAGGATGTGGCCGCGCTGGTGAGCCGGCTGCACGCGAGCTGGCCCCGATCGACGCCGAGGTCGATGTCAGGCGATCGAGCGCGCCGGACGGGCCGGTGAATTCGAGCGGGACAGCGGCACGATCGCGCGTTCACTCGCCCTCGGCCAAACCCGCGACTGTCCCAGTCGCGCCTCAGCAACCGCACATGCAATACGCGCTGTCGACCCCGTTGTCGCAGGCGCCGTGGGCGACCTGGCAGACGCCCGGCAGCCCGTAGGTCGCCATGCAGTAGGCGTCGCAGGAGAAGCGATCGGGGTGGCCGACGCCGACGCCGCCCGGGCCGATCGCGTGCGAGTGACGGACGTCCTTGCCAGGATTGGTCTCGACGAGGATGTCGCCGTCCTGACACTGCTCGCCGAACACGTCATTGGTCGGGGTCCCGCAGGTCTCGCTCTCGTAGGCTTGGTGACAGCCGGGCGTCTCCGGATCGACGCCGTCGCTGTCCTTCCAGTTCTGGAAGTTGCACTGGGTGCTGGTCGAGCTCGATGCGATCGATCCACCCCGGCGGGTAGCCGGGCGGCGGTCCGTTCGCGCGCGGCCGGCGAATCGTCGTCGACGGAATCATCGCAGGCGACGGCGGTGACGAGCGCAATGACGAGGGCCCGGAGGAGGTGACGGTCGCTGGATTGATGATTCATGTCTCGGCTTTCGTGGGATCGATGGCCAGTGAATTGCACGTGGATCGGTCGCCGTACGAAACCAACGAGTGCGTGGATCGGGCCGACGGTGCCGTGATTGCGCCACGCGAGCTGCGTATTCCGCCCCTCGCCGCCGTGGGCGCCGGACCCCGAGCTCGAGGGCGGCGGCCAATCGAATGATGGTAGTCTGCCGCGAGCGCGGCGAACAATGATACGAGCGCGCGCGACCGCAGCGAGCGCGCGACCCGGGGCGCGCTCACTCGGCGGGGTCGAGCGATTGCAGGCGCAGCTGCTGCTTCTGCGCCGGC
The DNA here is from genome assembly GCF_026626665.1 of Nannocystis pusilla. Classification (GTDB taxonomy): domain Bacteria; phylum Myxococcota_A; class Polyangia; order Nannocystales; family Nannocystaceae; genus Nannocystis; species Nannocystis pusilla. The sequence goes on along the minus strand of NZ_JAPNKE010000002.1, from coordinate 11,498,692 downwards.
GTCTTGGTGCGGTCGTAATTGAAGGGCGTCGTCCCACGAGCCGTACATCGGGTTCGGGAGCACGAACCAGCGCGTGCCCACCAGGCGGCGTGCTCGCGGACCAGCGCGGCGCGCTCGACCAGCGTCGCGTGGTCCTTGTCGACGAAGTCGAAGAGGTTGTCGCCGAACATCAGGACCACGCGGTGCTTCTTGGCGACCTCGGCGCGGCGCGGGCTCTTCTCCTTCCAGCCGCGGTCGGGGTCGCGGAAGTAGAAGGTGTCGAGGTTGGCGACGTCGGGGAAGCCGAGCCGCGCGAGGTTGTCGCGGGTCGCCTCGGCCTGCGCGAGGTCGCGGTTCGACACGTAGAACACGCGCACGCCCTTGGCCGCGGCCGCGCTCAGGAACGCGGCGGCGCCCGGCACCCCGGTGGCCTTGCGCTCCTCGATCCACGCGTTCCAGGTGTCGGGGGCGAACTCGCCGCCGCTGGCGATGAGCCGCGCCTGATAGGCGCTGTTGTCGAGCACCGTCTCGTCGATGTCGACGATGATCGCCGGCGGCAAGCCCGAGAAGTCGCCCTGCTGCTCGACGGCGGCGGTCCAGGCGGTGTCGGCGAGCGCGCTCGAGCGCCGGGCCGGCGGCGCCGTAGGCCTGCAGCGCCGACGCCTCGTACTCGGCGCTGGTCTGCACCCACGCGACCGCGAACAACATGTCGTTCTTGGCCACGTCGGTGGCGGCCGGGGTGTGTTTGCAAGCCAGCGGCGCTGCGACCACGGCGAGGGCGACGGCGAGACGGCGAAGGGCGATCATGGGTGGCCGGAGAGTAGTGAGATTTGCCGCCGGACCTACGCCCTCGAGCGGCGGGCGAGGGCCCGCGGGCGTGAGCGGTGGCCCGAAGCGGCCCGGCGGGGACCCCGGCCGCAGCCCGCGCAGGCGCCCGCTGCCCGGCGTCCGGCGCCGTCCGTGGTATGACGCCGCGACATGGCCCTGACGGCGACGCTCTACCACCTGCAGATCAGCCTCTCGGACGTCGACCGCAACGTGTACGAGGAGCTCGACCTGCGGATCGCGCGGCACCCGTCGGAGAGCCTCCGCTTCATGCTGACGCGGACGATCGCCTACTGCCTCAGCCTCGCCGACGGCATCGCCTTCAGCAAGGACGGCATCGCCTCGACCGACGACCCGACGATCGCGGTGCGCGACCCGACCGGCGTGCTGCTCGAGTGGATCGACGTCGGCAGCCCGGCGACGGAGCGGCTGCACAAGGCGACCAAGGCGGCGCGCCAGGTGTCGCTGTTCACGTCGACGCCGCTGACGCAGCTGCGGCGCGACGCGGCCAACCGGGCCATCCACAAGGCGGAGACGATCGCGGTGTGGCGGCTCGAGCCGGCGTTCCTCGACGCGCTCGAGGCGAAGATCGATCGCAAGGGCAAGCTCGAGCTGACGCGCAACGACGGCCAGCTCTACGTGACCATCGGCGGCGAGACGCTGACGGGAGCGATCGTCCGCGAGTCGCTGCTCGACGCGTGAGCCGAGGAACAGCGGCGCTCCGGCCCCCGCCGGCGCGCACGCTCAGGAGCACCGCCCCAGCGCGGCAGGGCGGCCTCGGAGCTACCTCCACGCACCGTGACAGGGCCGCGAGCCTGGTCTCGGCCGCGCGCCGCTCGTGCGGCTCACACCTGGGCCTGGCCGCCGTCGACGAACAGCTCGACGCCGGTGATGTAGCTGGCGTCGTCGGACGCGAGGAACGACACGGCCTTGGCGATCTCGTCGGGAGTGCCGACGCGGCCGAGCGGGGTGACGCTGGCCGCCTGCGCGGCGAACTGCTCGATCTGCGCCTCGTCCAAGCCGAGCTCGGAGCGGTAGGCGGGCGTGACCACGGTGCCGGGGGCGACCACGTTGACGCGGATGCCGCGGCCTTTGAGGTCGACGGCCCAGGTGCGGACGAACGAGCGCAGGGCCGCCTTGGTCGCCGCGTACACGCCGAACGCGGCGACGCCCTTGATCGAGACCATCGAGCCGTTGACGACGATCGCGGCGCCGGCGGACATCAGCGGCAGGGCCTTCTGCACGGTGAACAGGGTGCCCTTGACGTTGATGCCGAAGTACTTGTCGAACACGGCCTCGGTGACCGCGCCGAGCGGCTCGAAGGCGCCGCCGCCGGCGTTGGCGAACAGGATGTCGAGGCGGCCGTGCCCGCGGCCGATGTCGGCGAACACGCGGTCGAGGTCGGCGAGCACGCTGATGTCGCCGCGGAGCCCGGTGGCCTTGCGGCCAAGCTGGCGGACGGCGGCGTCGAGCTCCGACTGGCGGCGGCCGGTGATGTAGACGTGCTCGGCGCCCTCGTCGACGAGGCGCTGGGCCGTGGCGAGACCGAGACCGGTGCTGCCCCCGGTGATCAGGGCGACCTTGCCGGCGTGTTTGGTGGTGTGAATGTTGCGGGTCGACATGGCCGCCAACCTACGGCGCGCCCGCCCGCCGATAAGCGGGCGACCCGTGGCTTCTTTGTTCACCGTGGGGAATAATCGGGGCGGAGGCGCGCTGGCCGATGGACCAACTTCTCGCCATCAAAGTGTTCGCGCGGGTCGTCGAGGCGGGCACCTTCACGAAGGCGGCGGACTCGTTGCAGATGCCGAAGGCGACGGTGACGAAGCTGATCCAGAGCCTCGAGGCCCACCTGCAGGTCAAGCTGCTGCTGCGCGACCCGACGCGTGACGGTGACGCCGGACGGTGCGGCCTACTACGAGCGCACGAGCCGGCTGATGTCCGAGCTGTCCGAGCTCGACGCGACGCTGCGTGGGGCCCAGGCGAGCCCGCGCGGGCGGCTGCGGATCGACACGGGCGGCGCGATCGCCAGCGGGATCTTGCTGCCCGCGCTGCCGGAATTCCGCGCGCGCTACCCGGACCTGCACATCGACCTCGGGGTCACCGACCGCATCGTCGATCTGATCGGCGAGAACGTCGACTGTGCCCTGCGCGGCGCGGCGGAGGACTCGACGCTGATCTCGCGCAAGGTCGGGTCGGCCGGGTGGACGACTTGCGCGTCGCCCGGGTACCTGCGGCGCCGCGGAAAGGTCCAGCATCCGCGCGACCTCGAGGCCAAGCACGCGATCGTCGGCTACGCGTGGCCGCGGACCAGCCGCACGCAGCCGCTGGAGTTCTCGCGCGGCGAAGAGACCGTGACGATCGATCGCCGCCCGGAGGTCACCGTCAACGAGAACAACGCGCACGTGGCCGCGGCGCTGGCGGGGCTCGGGGTGGTTCAAACGCTGGACTTCGTGGTCCGACCGCACATCGCCCGCCGGGCGCTGGTGCAGGTGCTCCCCGACTGGTCGCGCACGCCGCAGCCGATATACGTCGTGTATCCGCCGAGCAAGCACCTGAGCACGAAGCTGCGGGTGTTCGTCGAATGGGTCTCGGCGCTGATGGCGAAGGTGCGCTGAGGCATGAGCCTCGCGGCGTGTACCGCCGGACTGTCTTCTGCTCAGCGTGCCGAGGTGCTGTCGCTCGCGACCCGGCGGCTGAGCGCCTCCGAGCGGGCGGAGTTCGAGGCCAAGCGCGCGGGGCTGATCGTCGCACGCGTCCGCGGCGAGGAGGATTTTCGCCGGGCTCGCCGCAGCGGCGCCCGGGCGCTGCTGTTGTACGTCGGCTGCTTCGCCGCGATCGCCGCGTTCAACGTCCACAGCGGGCACCTCTCCACCGCGGCGATCGCCGGCGGCGCCGCAGCAGGGTTCCTCGGGCTCGCGGCGTGGCTCCGGTTCGCGTCCACGTCCACCTCGGCCCTCGACGCGCCAGCGGTCGCGCGCCTCGACGAGGTCCTCGCCCACGACGAGGTCGTGGTGCTCGAGCTCCGCAGCGACACCGCGGTCACGGTGCACGCCGTCGACGACGACGACGCGCCGAGGATCGTCGGTGACCTGCTGTCGACCGCGGCAGGTCAGGTGGTCTATCTCAGCCGCGCGATGTGCCCGGACGTCGACGCCGAGCGGCTACCGAACGCGCACGTCCGGATCACCTATTTCTCGAAGCTCGGGCTCCGTCGCGTCAAGCTGCTCGGCGAGCGCGTCACGCCGCTCGCGATCCTCGAGGACGCGACCAACGAGGGGCTCTGGCGCGACGAGGACGCGATCGTCTGGACGCCGGGCGAGGATGACTGCGAGCTGCTCGACCTCGACAAGGCCAGGCTGTTCCCGATCGCCACCACCGCGCGCCTCGAAGAGATCGCAGCCACACTCGTCAACCGCACCGCGCGCTAGTCAGGACAGCGCGGGCGAGGTCGATGTCACGGATGGCGGTACGGCAGCGAGTCGGCTCGGACCTCGCAGCGTCGCGCGAGCTCGAGTGCGAGGAACTCCTCCCGCGAGGGCGACCGCGGATCAGCGGAGCGTGACGCTCGCCGTGGTCATCATCCCGCTCCTGCCCAGCTTGCGGCTCGTCTCCGAGATAGAGGTCCTCGCCCGCCCGCCGTGACTCGACGACCACCGCGAGCTCCTCGATCGTGCGCAGCCTGTACGGGGCTCCCATGCCGCGGTAACGGACGGCGTAGATGGTGTCGCCGGCCCTGAAACCGGTCTCGAAGTGCGTGGCGGCCGATGCCGGCGGGCCCACCCGCGTCACGACGGGCACGCCCGAGCTGTCGTCGAACGCGAGCCCGAGGCGCTTCCACAGCAGTTCGGCCGCGGCCTCGTACGCCGGCGCGACCCGGTAGCCGCCGCGCTTCTTCGCCTCCACGGCTCGGGTGAAGGCGGCGCTCGCCTTCTCCTCGGAGGCGAGCTCGTAGATCTTCTCTTCGCGGTCCGGCATCACGCGCCGCCCGTACTGCGCCTTCCAGGTCGCGCCGTCCTGCGAGGCGATCCACACCTTGTCGCTCGTGCCCTTCTTGAGCCAGAGGACCGCTCGCTTCGGCGCGGGCTTGCTCGGCGCCGTCTTGGCCTTCGCGGCTTTCTTTTTCGCGGCCTCCTTCTTCGCCGGCGGGGCCGGCTTCGCGAGCACCGTGTCGCCCGCGAACATCGGCAGCTCGGCGTCGACGTGCGCGATCCACTTCGGGTCGGTCACCTCGATCCGCAGCGTGAAGGTCGGCCAGGGGGCGGAGAGAGCCGCGAGCGCCGCGGTCGGCGTGAGGGCGTCGAGCGCCGCCGCGGTGAGCTTCTTCTTCGGCTTCGTCGCGCCCTCGAGGGTGAACGACGCCACGTAGGCCCTGGCGACCGCGGGGTACAGATCCTCGTCGGTGCCGAGGCTCTGCTCGCGGAGGTCCCGCGTCAGCGCGTCGCCGAGCGGTGCCTTCGTCTTGAAGCCTTGCTTGAAGAAGTCGAACTCCAGCGGCGCGGCGAGCAGCGCGAGCACGTCGCTCTCGCTGGCGAACGGCACCTTGCGGCCGTCGGGCGGCAGGCGGCAGACGAGCTCGAGCGTGCGACCCGCTTCTTCACGAGCGCCGCGCTGATGCGCACGCGCTCGAGGACCTCCGCGTACGACGCCTTCGTCCCCCGCCGCCCGGGCTTCGGGCGCAGCCGGCCGATCGCCTCGACCCTCGACCAGCCCCAACCTTGCAACGACAGCAGCGCGAACTTGTCGGCCGAGTCCTTCAGGAGCCCGAGCGCGCCTTCCTGCGGCCTGCCGGAGACCATCGCCCGCACGGCCTTGCCGTGCCACGCCTGGACCCGCTTGGCAGCGATCTTCCCCGACAACTCGTCGACGACCTCGTACGCGCTGAGGGAGTAGGCCGGCACCTGGACGAACGGGGGAGCGGCTTCAACAATCGGACGTCCCCGAAGGCTTCGCGCGGGACCCAGAGGAAGCCGTCGTCGAGGGCGGCGCCGTCGACCCCGGGCGGCTCGGCGGCGCCCTTCGTCGCCAGGATCGGCGGGTGCCTGTCGTACTTGTCGATGCGCTGGAAGGCGGCGGTATCGAAGCTCTCGCCTGGCTTCACGTGATCGATCCAGGCCGGGTCGGACACGGTGACCGTGAGCCGCCCGCGCTTGGCCGAATTCCCGGTGCACTTCAGCGCGACCGATGGAATGAAGCCGCTGGCGTACTTCTTCAACCACGTCTTGTCGGTCTTGTCGGCCGTGGCCACCTCGCGCGCCAGGAGCGAGTCCTTCGCCGCCTCGCGCAGGAGCATCAGCGCGAAGCTGCGGTCCTCGGGGATCGTCGAGATGTCGGGGTGGATCACCTTGACGTCGAAGACCGCGGTCGCCGCCTTCTTCGAGACCACCTTCACGCGATACAGATCGGAGCCCATGGTAGCGCCACGATAGAAGGCCGGCCCCGGCGCCGTCAAACCGGGTCGCGCGACAGCCTCCGCTGTCGGGTACGTCAGGCGACGTCGAACGAGTAGTTCAGCCCGTAGCGGCTGTCCCACGCCGAGCAGCCGGTTTGGTCGGTGTTGCGGAACCACATCTCGGCCCTGGTGGCGTTCGCCGGGATCGTGAACTCCGCAGGCCCCGTCGAGACGGCGGCGGACTGGACCTGCTCATCCGGGTGAAAGCGGACGTATGCGGCGATGCTCCACGCAGCTTGGCCGTAGCGCTCGGACCGGCAGCAAGTGAGCCGACCGACGTCGTACTCGATGCGCAGCGTATCGCCGGGACGCAGGGCGCCATCCTGCTCGTGCCGCCATTCCGGCAAGAATCTCACTGTAGTCATTGGCGTGTCTCTCCGTCGGAGACGTTACTCGCGGGGCGAGCACGCTGTCAACGCAGAACCCCGGTGCGACGGCGATGAATCGATCGCCGCTTCGAGAGCGTGGGTGACTTCCATTGGGGGTTGCTTCGCTATCGGGCAGCTCGCGGCGGGACCGGCCATTGCGAGGCGCGAGGTGAAGCGCCGGGAGCGTCGGGATTCGCTCCGCAAGAATTCGGACTCGTTTCGCGCTCTGCAGGGGCCATTTTCGGTCCGGGCCGGATCAGCCCGCCGCGTCGTGCATGGCAGGGGCCCGGGAGCGGAGCGGCCACCGGTTCACGCACGAGTCCGTGGCGCCTCAGCATGGCTTCGAGGCCGCCGACCTGGGGGCTCTGCTGCCCCTGCCGCCGACGCCGTCGACGTCGACGCTCGTCCCCCGTCGAGCGAGCGCGAAGATGCGCCTGCGAAGGCGCGAAAAAGCCCGAAGTTTTTTGGATCGCAGCGGGAGGGTCCTGGCTCTTCACCCTTGCGCCTCGCAATGGCCGGTCGTCCTCCGGCGAAACCTGAACCGAAGGCGGACCCATCCGCCCCGAGGCTCGACGAGAAGCTTTATGACCCTCCAGAAAAAGCCTTCGCCTGGCAGCAACCGGTCCCATGTCGCGCTAAAGCTCGATCGACGCGGCTTCCTCACGGTGGGCGCCACGCTCGGCGCGGGCCTTCTGCTGCCCGAGCTCACAGGTTGCAGTCCGGGGGATGACGGCAATCCTCCACCGGTTTCGAATGGAGAGCTCTTCACGCCCGCCAGTGTCCGCTCCGGGACGGCGTCCTCGACATCGAGATGACCATCACCGAGACCGAAGTGACGGTGGGCCAGTACACGTTCATGACCCGCGCGTACACGGGCCTCAAGGTCAATCAAGGAGAGTCGAGCCTCGGCGATGCGGCGTATACGGGGATCGTCCCGGGGCCGAGCATCGAGCTCCGCCCGGGCGATCGGCTCAAGCTGAAGCTCATCAACGGCCTTCCGGACGACGACAGCGCCGTGGACCCTCAGGACTGCGGCATGGGCACCGGCGGCGGCGGTGGGCACGGCGGCGGGCACGGGGCGGGCACTCACAACAATTCGACCAACCTCCACACGCACGGCCTGCACGTCGACCCCGGGCCGCCCGGGGATGACGTCTTCTTGGTGATCGGTCCCGGTGAGAGCTACGACTTCGTCTTCGACATCCCGCGAGACATCGAGATGCCGGACGGGACGAAGGCCAATCACCCGGCCGGGACCTACTGGTACCACCCGCACATGCACGGATCGACGGCGATCCAGGTCGCGGGCGGCATGGTCGGGGCGCTCATCATTCGCGACGAGGAGAAGGACGACCTCGACAGGCTGTTCTCTCCCGACCCCGGGCCGGGGCAGGGCAAGGAGCAGCTCCTCGTCGTCGGCGAGTACATGATCCAGACCATGGATTCGTGCGACGGCAAGACCCGCCTCGCCACGTATGGTGAGATGGGCCATTCCGGTCCCCTGCCCCCCGGCGTCGACGATTTCTTCCACGTCAACGGCCAGCTGAATCCGGTCCTTCGCATGCGCCCGAGCGAGGTGCAGCGCCTTCGTGTGCTCCACACGGGCTTTCGCGCTCCGCTGGACATCGCCTTCCTCCGCGTGCCGGACGATCGGCTGGACGCGACGACGTCGTTGCCGAAGCCCGACTACGACCCGTTCGGCTATTCGTGCGCCTCCTCGAACGGCCCGCCCATGCTCGACCGGGACGCGCTGCGGGCGAAGTCGGCCGCGTACTATCAAGTCGCGACCGACGGGATCACGTACGGCGCCCCCCTGAAGATGCCGCTCGCCGACGCCGTGTCCGAGGTCGAGTACGTCGTCCCGCCGGGGGGCCGCGTGGACCTGCTCGTGCAATTCCCGGCGGGCACCTACCAGATGGTGGCGCTCGGCTACCTCGACTTCGTCTGCTGGGCGCCGCAAGTCCTCGCCACCGTGATCGTCTCGGGAGATCCGGACACGCGCCTTCAGATCCCCCAAGTGCTCACGCCGCCCGCGCTCTACCCGTCGTTCGACGACACGGCGAAGCCGGGCAACGAGGTCACGAACACCCGCCAGGTCGAATTCGAGGTGACCCAGGACGCTTCCGGCGCGCACTTCCTCATCGACGGCAGAACGTTCTGCATGAGTCGTGTCGACCAGTGCATCCTCCTCGGCGCCGTGGAGGAATGGACCCTCGTCAACAAGTTCACCGACACCGCGGGAGCGTCGGTTCACCCCTTCCACATCCACGTCAACTCGTTCCTGGTGACGTCGATCAACGGGAAGACCCCGGCCCGGCCGATCTGGCGCGACACCTGCCTCATTCCCACCAGCGGCACGAACGCCGACGGCACCCTCAAGTTCCTGTCGCGCTTCCTGCATTACCAGGGACAGTACGTGCTGCACTGCCACATCCTCGAGCACGAGGATGAAGGCATGATGCAGATCGTCGAGGTGCAGCAGACGGCATGCCCGGCGCCGCCGGTGGACGACTCTTGCGAGGCCGATTGAGCCTGCCGCCTCGCCCGAGTCGATGGGGTCGCCGACACACGTGAGCAGGCGTGCAATCGCACTCTACGCTGTCCGCTCGGGCGCCCATTGGGCGCCCATTGGGCGCCCACCAGCCCGCGATGACGTCAGCACACCACGGCCTCGGTCGATTTCCCCGACCAATCCGTCATTTATGAATACGCGACGCTCGAGCGAAATACGGCAGAAACGGCCGCGCGTCCGTCACGGTCGCGGGGGCCCACGCCCGGAGCACGATGATGTCTTTTCTCTCTTCGAAGACGAGCCGAATGTGAACGCGGTTTTCCGCGATGACGGCAAGCTCCGGATCCCCGCAGGGCGTCAGCGACGGCGGCACCGCCATCGCACTCGAAGGTGAGGGAGGCGAGGTTGCCGAGATCGATCACGAGAGGCCGGACCCGAGGTCGACCCGCGGGCACGAGCGTGATCGGTACGACGCTCGGTGTGGCCTGCGCGCGGATGGATGCCAGGGGAATCGATCAGGACCTACGATGAGCATGCACGACGAGAGCCGGGACATTCGCGGGGTCGAGCCGAGGTCGGAGCTGAATGTCGCGGCGCAGCACGACGCTGAAGGCGTGCTCCTCTGGGCCGCCGTGGCCGAACCGATGCGCCCGATCGGGCTCACCTCGGACGAGCTGCGTCGGCTGGCGGCGTGGAACGACACCGCCGTGGCTTATCCGCCGGCGCAGTGCGTCCACCAGCGGTTCGAGGAGCAGGCCGCCCGCACGCCGCACGCCGTGGCGCTGGTGTTCGGCGTCCGGCAGCTGACGTACCGCGAGCTCGACGAGCGCGCGAATCAGCTGGCCCATCACCTCCGCGAGCTGGGCGTCGGCCCGGAGGTGCGGGTCGCCCTGTGCGTCGAGCGCTCGCTCGAGATGCTCGTCGGGCTGCTGGCGATCCTCAAGGCGGGCGGCGCCTACGTGCCGCTCGACCCGGGCTATCCGCAGGACCGGCTGGCCTTCATGTTGGCCGACGCGCGGCCCGCCGTGCTGCTCACGCAGGCGCGCCTGCGTGACAGCCTGCCGCCGCACTCGGTCGAGACCGTGCACCTCGACGCGGACGCGCCCGCGTGGCAGCACCTGCCGCGCACGTCCCCTGCCGTCGACGTCGGCCCGGATCACGCGATCTACGTCATCTACACCTCGGGCTCCACGGGCCGGCCCAAGGGCGTCCTCAACACCCATCGCGGCCTCGACAATCGTCTGCGCTGGATGCAGCGCGCCTACGGCCTCACCGCCAGCGACGCCATCTTGCAGAAGACGCCGCTGTCGTTCGACGTGTCCGGCTGGGAGCTGTGGTGGCCGCTGTTGGAAGGCGCCCGCATGGTGATCGCCGCCCCCGAGGGGCACAAGGATCCGCGCTACCTCGCGGCCCTCATCGCCACCGCCGGCGTCACCGTGATCCACTTCGTCCCGTCGATGCTCGGCGTCTTCCTGGCGGCGACCGAGCCCCGCGAGCGCGCTTCGCTGCGCCTCGTCTTCGCCAGCGGCGAGGCGCTCCCCGGGCACCTGCGGGACGCCTGGTACGCGGGCAATCGCGGCGAGCTCCACAACCTCTACGGCCCCACCGAAGCCGCCATCGACGTCACCAGCCACGCCTGCCGGCCCGAGGAGACGGGGCCGGTGCCGATCGGTCGGCCCATCGACAACACCCGCACCTACGTCCTCGACGCCGCATTTCGCCCGGTCCCCGTCGGCGTCGAGGGCGAGCTGTATCTGTCGGGCGTCCAGCTCGCCCGCGGCTACCTCGACCGCCCCGGCTTGACCGCCGAGCGATTCGTGCCGGATCCGTTCTCGGAGCCGGGCGCCCGCATGTATCGCACCGGCGACCTCGCCCGCTTTCGCGACGACGGCGCCATCGAGTTCCTCGGCCGCATCGATCATCAGGTCAAGATCCGCGGCTTCCGCATCGAGCTCGGCGAGATCGAGGCCGCCCTCGCCGCGCACCCTTCCGTGCGCGATTGCGTCGTCGTCGCTCGTGAAGACGCGACCGGCGACAAGCGCCTGGTGGCCTACGTGGTCGGCGACGTCGCGGTGAGCGAGCTGCGAGGATCGCTCGCCGCCAGCCTGCCGGACTACATGGTCCCGTCGGCGTTCGTCTTCCTCGACGCCCTGCCGCTCAGCCCCAACGGCAAGGTCGATCGCAAGGCCCTGCCCGCCCCCGAGACCACTCGCGCGGCAGACACCTACGTGGCGCCGCGCACCGACCTCGAGCGCGCCCTCGTGGCCATCTGGGAGGAGCTGCTCGCGGCCCGGCCCATCGGCGTCAACGACGATTTCTTCCTGCTGGGGGGTCACTCGCTCCTCGCCTTTCGCGTCGTGTCCGCCATCCAGGCGCGATTCGGGGGCGCGCCGAGCCTGGCCGCGCTGTTTCGCAACCCGACGATCGAGGCGCTGGCGATCCTCCTGGACTCGCGGGCGGAGCGACCGGCGCCGCGGCTCGGCCTGTCGCCGCGAGCGGACGACGAGGCGCCGTTCGCGGGCCTGTCGGGCACGGAGCGGCGCATGTGGTTCCTCGAAAAGCTGTCGCCGCAGGCGAGGTCGTACCAGATCCCGCACGTGTTCGAGGTGGCGTCCGCGCTGTGTGCTCCGGCGCTGCGGGAGAGCGTGCGCGCGCTGGCGTTGCGCCACGCGATCCTGCGCACGACCTATCCGGAGGTGGACGGCACGCCGCGGCGAGAGGTGTCCGAGGACGTGCGCGTCCCGATCCGCGTGGAGGACGTCTCGTCGCTGCCCGAGGCGGAGCGCGATGCGGCGTTGCGGGCGCTGCTCGCCGCCGAGGTGGAGGCCCGCTTCGATCTGGAGCGTGGGCCCCTGACCCGTGTCCTGGCCGTGACGACAGCCGCGGACAGGCACGTCGTCGTCGTGCATCAGCATCACATCATCACCGACGAGTGGTCCTGGGGGCTGCTGCTGGCGGAGCTCTCGTCGCTGTACGAAGCGTCGCGCCGCGGGGAGACGGCCGCGCTGCCTGCCCTCGCCTATCAATACTCGGACTATGCGCGGGCCGAGCGGTCGGCCCTCGCGGGCGACGGGCTCGCGGCGGCGCGGGCCTACTGGAAGAGGCCCTCGCCGACGTACCGCGGCTCGACCTCTCGATCGTCGCTCCCGCTGCGGGAGCGGTCTCGGGGCCCGAAGGTCAGGCCTCGCTCCGCCTGTCGCCGGAGGTGAGCCGCCGGATGCAGGCGCTCGCCCACGAGGGCGCCGCGACGCCTTTCATGGCCTGGTATGCCGCGCTCGCGGCGGTGCTGTCGCGGTACAGCGGCCAGCAGGACTTCGGGCTCGGCGCGGTGGTGGCGAATCGCCAGATCGCCGGGACCGAGGCGATGCTGGGGTTCTTCACCAACACCGTGGTGCTGCGCACCGACCTCGCGGGCGATCCCACGTTCCGCGAGCTGCTCGCGCGGGCGCGGCGGACCGCCCTCGACGCCTATGAGCACCAGGCCCTGCCGTTCGACGTCGTCGTGCAGGATCAAGGGCTGGCGCGGCAGGCCGGCGAGAACCCGCTGTTCGACGTGACCTTCTTCGAGGTGACGCCGCCGACGATGGATGCGGCATCCGGCTGGTCGACGCGCCTCGGCGCCGTGCCGCAGGGGGTGACGACCGCCAAGAACGCGCTGGCCGTGTCCGTGCAGCACACCGCCGAGGGGACCCTCGTCGAGGTTCTTTACGACACCACCCGCGTGTCGCGAACGGCGGCCGAGCGGCTGGGCGGGCACCTGACGACGCTGGTGACCGACGCGGCGGCGCACCCGGACCGACGGGTGTCGCAGCTCGCGCTGCTCACCGACGAGGAGACCGAAAAACTCGCCGCGTGGAACGTCGCGCCGCCGGCCGATCCGGCTGCTCGGTGCATCCACGAGCTGATCGCCGAGCAGGCGACCAAGGCCCCGCAGGCCGTGGCGCTCGAGCAGGACGGCCAGCAGCTTTGCTACGGCGAATTCGAGGCGCAGGCGAATCAGCTGGCGCATCACCTGCGCGCCCTCGGCGTCGGGCCCGAGGTGCGCGTCGCGGTGTGCGTCGAGCGGTCGTTCGCCATGGTCGTGGGCCTGGTCGCGATCTTGAAAGCAGGCGGCGCCTTCGTCCCGCTCGACCCGTCGTCTCCGCCGGATCGGCTCTCGCTCCTCCTCGCCGAGGCCGAGGCGCCGGTGCTATTGACGCGCGCGGACCTCGAGGGTCGCTTCGAGGCACCCGGCGTGGCGGTGGTGCGGCTCGACGTCGATGCTGCGCAATGGGCCGCACAACCGAGCACCCCGCCCGCGAGCGGCGTGACCCTCGAGCACGCCAACTACGTCGTGTTCACCTCGGGCTCGACCGGCAAGCCCAAGCCCGTCGTCAACGAGCATCGCGGCCTCGCCGCCCGCGTCGCCTTCCAGCGCCGGCACATCCCCGTCCATCCTGGTGATCGCATCCTCTTCAGCGCCGCCGTCGCCTTCGACGGCGCCATCGTCGACTGGATGCTCTCCCTCTGCAACGGCGCCACCTGCGTGCTGCCCAGCAACGCCTACGACGCCGTCGAGGGCATCGCCGAGTGCCTCGAGCACCGCGCCATCACCTTCTCCTTCATCCCCCCGCCATGTTGCGGGTGCTCCGTTGCCCCGCGCCGGCCCTCCGCCACATCACCCTCGCCGGCGACGGCACCCCGCCTGCCCTGGTCGCGCAGTGGGCCGAGGGTCGCCAGGTCCTCAACTCCTACGGCCCCACCGAGTGCAGCATCTTCGCGGCTCAGGCCTGGTTCGATCCGTCGCGGCCCGAGCGGTTCTCCATCGGTCGGCCCATCCATGGCGTGCGCCTCTACGTGCTCGACGCTGCCCAGCGACCCGTCCCCATCGGCATGCCCGGTGAGATCCACCTCGCCGGCGTCGGACTGGCGCGAGGTTGCTCGAATCGGCCCGCCATGACCGCCGAGCGCTTCGTGCCGGATCCGTTCGCCCACGAGCCCGGCGCCCGCATGTACTGCACCGGCGACCTCGCGCGCTGGAACGAGGACGGCGAGCTCGAGTTCCTCGGCCGCGCCGATCATCAGGTCAAGATCCGCGGCTTCCGCGTCGAGCTCGGCGAGGTCGAGGCGGCCCTCTCGTCCCACGTTGCAGTCGCGTCGTGCGTCGTCGTGGCGCGCGAAGATTCGCCGGGGAACAAGCACCTCGTCGCCTATGTCGTCGCGCAGGACGGCGCGCTCGCGGCGAACGTGCTGCGCGAGCACCTGCGGAGCCACCTGCCCGACTACATGCTCCCGTCGGGCTTCGTCTTCCTCGACGCCCTGCCGCTCTCCGCCAACGGCAAGGTCGATCGCAAGCGGCTGCCTGCCCCCAGTGACACGCGGCAGACCGCGGAGACGTCGTACGTCGCGCCGCGCACCGAAGCGGAGCGAGCGCTCGCGGAAGTTTGGACGGAGGTGCTGCGCGCCACGTCGGTCGGGCTCCACGACAACTTCTTCGCGCTCGGCGGAGACTCGATCCTGGCGATCCAGGTGGTGGGCCGGGCCAAGCGCGCCGGCTTGCACGTGACGGTGCGCGACATGTTCATGCACCAGACGATCGCGAAGCTGGTGCAGGTGGCGCGTCGATCGAGCGCGGCCGTGGCGGAGCAGGCGGTGACCGGCACGGCTCTGCTGACGCCGAGCCAGCAGTGGTTCTTGAGCAAGGACCCCGAAGAGGCCCACCATTTCAATCAGGCCTGGATGTGGACGCCGTCGTCTGCGCTGTCGCCCGCGCTCGTGAGCGAGGCGTTGCAGGTCGTATTGCGGCAGCACGACGCGCTGCGCTTGCGGTATCACCATACCGAGTCCGGGTGGGTGCAGAGCCACGCGGAGGCGGTGGCGCTGCCGCTCGAGCGGACCGACCTCTCGGCGCTGCCGCCCGGCGCGCGCAGGGCCGCCGTGGAGGCCGCGGCGAACGATCTGCAAGCCGGCCTGTCGCTGTCCGCGGGTCCGGTGGCCCGCGCGGCGTGGCTGGATGTGGGCGAGGAGGGCGCGCGGCTGCTGCTCGTCGTGCACCACCTCGTGGTGGACGGGGTGTCGTGGCGGATCTTGCACGAGGACCTCGAGCGCGCCTGCGAGGCCCTGCTGGCCGGGCGGACGCCCGAGCTCGCGGCCAAGACGACCTCGTTCCGGCAGTGGTCGGAGCGGCTGCACGCGTTCGTCGCGGCCGGCGGCCTGTCGCACGAGCTCGACTTCTGGCGAGCTCGATGCGCGCAGGGCATCACCCCGCTGCCGCGCGACCGCGAGGCGGCGCCGGGCACGGTCGGAGACAGTCGAACCGTGGACGTGGAGCTGTCCGAGGCAGAGACCCGGGCGCTCCTGCACGACGTGAGCGCGGCGTACCGCACCGAGATCAACGATGTCCTGCTCTCGGCGCTCGCGGCGGCGTTGAGCTCGTTCTGCGACACGGACACGGTGTGCGTCACCCTCGAAGGGCACGGGCGCGAAGCGCTGATCGAGGACGTCGACGTGTCCCGCACCGTCGGCTGGTTCACGTCGATGTTCCCGGTGTGGCTGACGGTCCCGGAGACCGACGATCCGGCGACGCTGCTGAAGGGGGTCAAGGAGCAGCTCCGATCGGTGCCGAACCGCGGCTTCGGATACGGCTGGCTGCGGTACGCGCACCCCGACGCGGCGGTGCGCGCCGCACTCTCGGTGGATCCGCAGGTGGTGTTCAATTACCTCGGGCAGCTCGACATGGCGGCGCAGGGCCGGGGGTTGTTCGGACCGGCGGCGGAGCCGACGGGGCGGACCACGAGCTCGCGGATGGCGCTGTGGCACGCGCTCGCGGTGAACGGCGGCGTGTGGCAGGGGCGGCTGCGGTTCGAATGGACGTACAGCTCGGCGATCCACGACGAATCGACGGTGGCGCGCCTCGCAGCGCGGTTCGTCGCCGCCCTGCGACGAATCATCGCCCACTGCGCCTCGGGCGAAGCGTTCGGCTACACGCCCTCGGACTTCCCGCTCGCGCGGCTCGATCAGCCGGCGCTGGACGGGCTGTTCGGGACCCTGCGCGACGTCGAGGGCGTCTACCCGCTCTCGCCGCTGCAGGCGGGGCTGTTGTTCCACGCCCTGAACGAGCCGGAGTCGCCGACCTACACCGTCCAGCTCGCGCTGCGGCTGGGAGGCGACGTCGACGCCGCGGCGCTCGAGAGCGCGTGGAAGACCGTGTTCGCCCGCCAGGCGGTGTATCGGACGGCTTTCCTGTGGCAGGGCGTCCCGGAGCCGCTGCAGGTGGTCCGGAGGAGCGTCGCCTTCGCTATGCCGACGTACGACTGGTCCGCGCTGGACGCCGGCGAGGCGGAGGCGCGGTGGGAGGCGCTGCGGCGCGAGGAGCGGGCGGCCGGCTTCGACTTCGCACGGGCCCCGCTGGCGCGGGTCGTGCTCGTGCGCATGCCCGGAGGTCGGACGTGGATGGTGAAGACCACGCATCACATCCTGGCCGACGGCTGGTCGATGCCGGTCGTGCTCGCGGAGCTGCAGGCCGCCTATGCCGCGCACCGGGGTGGGCGTCGGCTCGCGCTGCCGGAGCCGGTGGCCTACGAGCGGTACATCGCCTGGCTCGCGACCCGCGACCGCGAGGCGTCGTCGGCGTTCTTCGCCGCGTACCTGGCCGGCGTCGAGGAGCCGACGCGGCTGCCGTTCCCGCCGCCCGCGGCGACCCCTGCAGAGGCGACGCGGGAGCACCGGCAGCGTGACACCTCGCTGACCGCCGCCGAGACCGAGGCGATCACGACCTTTGCGCGACGGCACGGCCTGACCCTGAACACGGTGGTGCAGGGAGCGCTCGCGCAGCTCCTCGGCCGTACCACCGGGCGGACGGATGTCGTCTTCGGCATGACGACCTCCGGTCGCGGCGCGCCTCTCCGCGGCATCGAGCGGATGGTCGGCCTGTTCATCAACACCTTGCCGCTGCGGGCGCGGTGGTCGGGCTCGGAGCGCGTCCTCGAGTGGCTGCAGCGCCTGCAAGCCGAGCAGGTCGAGCTGCGCGCCCACGAGGCGACCCCGCTGTACGAGGTGCAGCGCGCGAGCGCGGTGGGTGGCGGTCGCGCGCTGTTCGACACGCTCCTCGTGTTCGAGAACTACCCGGTGGACGAAGCGGCGCAACGAGCCGAGTCCCTGCCGATCGAGGAGTTCCAGGCCTTCGAGCAGACGAGCTACCCGCTCGCCATCACGGTGGCCGCGGGCACGACCCTCGACTTGCGCTGGATGTGGGAACCCGCGGCGCTGCGCGACGAAGACATCGCGCAGCTGTGGGGCCACCTGCGGACCGTCCTCCTCGACATGGTCGCGCACCCGGACAGGCGCCTGGCGGAGCTCGATCTGCTGACGGAGGCGGAGCTCGCGGAGCTCGCGGCGTGGAACGACACCGCCGTGGCGTATCCGCCGGCGCGGTGCATTCATCAGCTGTTCGAGGAGCAGGCCGCGCGGACTCCGGACGCCGTGGCGCTGGTGTTCGGCGACCAGCAACTGAACTATCGCGAGCTCGACGAGCGCTCCAACCAGCTGGCCCATCACCTCCGCGAGCTGGGCGTCGGCCCGGAGGTGCGGGTGGCGCTATGCGTCGAACGGTCGCTCGAGATGCTCGTCGGGCTGCTGGCGATCCTCAAGGCGGGCGGGGCCTACGTGCCGCTCGACTCGAGCTATCCGCAGGACCGGCTGGCCTTCATGCTGGCCGACGCGCGACCCGCCGTGTTGCTCACGCAGGCGCACCTGCGTGACAGCCTGCCGCCGCAGGAGCTGGCGGTCGTGCATCTCGACGTGCCCGCCTGGCAGCACCTGCCGCGCACGTCCCCTGCCGTCGACGTCGGCCCGGATCACGCGATCTACGTCATCTACACCTCGGGCTCCACGGGCCGGCCCAAGGGCGTCCTCAACACCCATCGCGGCCTCGACAATCGCCTGCGCTGGATGCAGCGCACCTACGGCCTCTCCACCAGCGACGCGATCTTGCAGAAGACGCCGCTGTCGTTCGACGTGTCCGGCTGGGAGCTGTGGTGGCCGCTGTTGGAAGGCGCCCGCATGGTGATCGCCGCCCCCGAGGGGCACAAGGATCCGCGCTACCTCGCGGCCCTCATCGCCACCGCCGGCGTCACCGTGATCCACTTCGTCCCGTCGATGCTCGGCGTCTTCCTGGCCGCCACCGAGCCCCGCGAGCGCGCCTCGCTGCGCCTCGTCTTCGCCAGCGGCGAGGCGCTCCCCGGGCACCTGCGGGACGCCTGGTACGCGGGCAATCGCGGCGAGCTCCACAACCTCTACGGCCCCACCGAAGCCGCCATCGACGTCACCAGCCACGCCTGCCGGCCCGACGAGTCGGGACCGGTGCCGATCGGTCGGCCGATCGACAACACCCGCACCTACGTCCTCGACGCCGCGCTCCGCCCGGTTGCCGTCGGCGTCGCGGGCGAGCTGTATCTGTCGGGCGTCCAGCTCGCCCGCGGCTACCTCGGCCGCCCCGGCCTGACCGCCGAGCGCTTCGTGCCGGATCCGTTCTCGGAGCCCGGCGCCCGCATGTATCGCACCGGCGACCTGGCCCGCCTTCGCGACGACGGCGCCATCGAGTTCCTCGGCCGCATCGATCATCAGGTCAAGATCCGCGGCTTCCGCATCGAGCTCGGCGAGATCGAGGCTGCCCTCGCCGCGCATTCGTCGGTGCGCGACTGCGTCGTCGTCGCTCGCGAGGACGCGACCGGCGACAAGCGCCTGGTGG
Organism: Nannocystis pusilla; assembly: GCF_026626665.1. Lineage (GTDB taxonomy): Bacteria > Myxococcota_A > Polyangia > Nannocystales > Nannocystaceae > Nannocystis > Nannocystis pusilla. Next base: position 11,479,832 of record NZ_JAPNKE010000002.1, on the reverse strand, counting down.
CCTACGTGGTCGGTGACGACCTCGCCATGAGCGAGCTGCGAGGATCGCTCGGTGCCAGCCTGCCGGACTACATGGTCCCGTCGGCGTTCGTCTTCCTCGACGCCCTGCCGCTCAACCCCAACGGCAAGGTCGATCGCAAGGCCCTGCCCTCCCCCGAGACCACCCGCGCGGCAGAGGCCTGCGTTGCGCCGCGCACCGACCTCGAGCGCGCCCTCGTGGCCATCTGGGAGGATCTGCTCGAGGCGCGCCCCATCGGCGTCGACGACGACTTCTTCGCGCTCGGCGGCCACTCGCTCCTCGCGGTGCGCGTCGTGTCGGCGGTGAAGGCGAGGCTCGGCCTCGGGCTGACTCTGGCCACGTTGCTGCAGCAGCCGACGATCGCGGCCCTGGCGGCGGCGCTGGCCGCGACGGAGACGCGGCCGGCGCCCGCGCTCTCGCCCGCCCCGCGCGGCGCGGCCGAGCCCGCGTACGACGGCCTCTCGGGGACCGAGCGGCGCATCTGGTTCGTCGACAAGCTCGCCCCCGAGGCGCGGTCGTACCAGGTCCCGCACGTGTTCGTCGTCCGCGGCGCGCTCTCGGAGCCGGCGCTGCGCGAGAGCGTGAAGCGGCTCGCGGAGCGGCAGGAGATCCTCCGCACCACCTATCCCGAGGTGGACGGCGTGCCGACGCGAACGGTCGCGCGCAGCGTGTCGATCCCGCTGCGCGTGGAGGACGTCTCGGCGCTGCCCGAATCGGCGCGAGAGGTCGCCTTGCGCGCTCACCTAGAGGCCGAGATCGCGGTCCCCTTCGACCTCACGACCGGACCGCTGACGCGCGTGCTGGTCGTGAGCCTGGAGGCCGAGCACCACGTCGTGCTCGTCCTTCAGCACCACATCATCACCGACGAGTGGTCCAGCGGCGTGCTGCTCGCCGAGCTCTCGCGCCTGTACGAGGCGTGCTGCCGCGGCGAGGCGGCGACATTGCCGGCGCTCTCCTACCAGTTCGCCGACCACGCGCGCGCCGAGCAGGAGGCCCTCACGGCCGGCGGCTTCGCGGCGTCGCGGGCCTACTGGAAGGCCAAGCTCGCAGGCGTCCCGCGGCTGGAGCTGCCCATCGTCGACACCGCCCCGGGCCGCGGCCGCGAAGCGAGCGTCGCGCTCGGCGTCCCGCTCGAGGCGAGTCGCGGGTTGCAAGCGCTCGCGCGCGAGCACGGATGCACGCCCTTCATGGCCTGGTATGCCGCCCTCACCGCGGTGCTGTCGCGGTACGGCGGCCAGACCGACTTCGGGCTCGGCGCCGTGATTGCGAACCGCGAGGTGCCGGGTACGGCCGATCTGCTCGGGTTCTTCACCAACACCGTGGTGCTGCGCACCGACCTCGCGGGCGATCCGTCCTTCCGCGAGCTGCTCGCGCGAACACGGCGGACCGCCCTCGACGCCTATGAGCACCAGGCGCTGCCGTTCGACGTCGTCGTGCAGGATCAGGGGCTGTCGCGGCAGGCCGGCGAGAACCCGCTGTTCGACGTGAGCTTCTTCGAGGTGACGCCGCCCACGACCGTTGCTGCGGCTGGCTGGTCGCCGCGCCTCGACGCGTTGCCGCAGGGCGTGGCGACCGCCAAGAACGCGCTGGCCGTGTCCGTGCAGCACACGGCCGAGGGGACCCTCGTCGAGGTTCTTTATGACACCACGCGCGTCTCGCGAACGGCGGCCGAGCGGCTGTGCGGGCACCTGCGGACGCTGGTCAGCGACGCCGCGGCGCATCCTCACCGGCGTATCTCCGAGCTCGAGCTGCTCACCGACGAGGAGACCGAGAAACTCGCGGCGTGGAACGTCGCGCCGCCGGCCGATCCTGCTGCCCGATGCATTCACGAGCTGATCGCCGAGCAGGCGGCCAAGGCCCCGCAGGCCGTGGCGCTCGAGCAGGACGGCCAGCAACTTCGCTACGGCGAATTCGAGGCGCAAGCGAATCAGCTCGCGCACCACCTGCGCGCCCTCGGCGTCGGGCCCGAGGTCCGCGTCGCGGTGTGCGTCGAGCGGTCGTTCGCCATGGTCGTGGGCCTGGTCGCGATCTTGAAGGCGGGCGGCGCCTTCGTCCCGCTCGACCCGTCGTCTCCGCCGGATCGGCTCTCGCTCCTCCTCGCCGAGGCCGAAGCGCCGGTCTTGCTGACGCACGCGGACGTCCGACTCTCGGCGCCGGGCGTGACGGTGGTGCGGCTCGACGTCGATGCGCCGCAGTGGGCCTCCCAGCCCATCACCCCGCCCGCGAGCGGCGTGACCCTCGAGCACGCCAACTACGTCGTCTTCACCTCGGGCTCCACCGGCAAGCCCAAGCCCGTCGTCAACGAGCATCGCGGCCTCGCCGCCCGCGTCGCCTTCCAGCGCCGGCACATCCCCGTTCATCCCGGCGATCGCATCCTCTTCAGCGCCGCCGTCGCCTTCGACGGCGCCATCGTCGACTGGATGCTCTCCCTCTGCAACGGCGCCACCTGCGTGTTGCCCAGCAACGCCTACGACGCCGTCGAGGGCATCGCCGAGTGCCTCGAGCACCGCGCCATCACCTTCTCCTTCATCCCCCCCGCCATGTTGCGCGTGCTCCGGTGCCCCGCGCCGGCCCTCCGCCACATCACCCTCGCCGGCGACAAGACGCCGCCCTCTCTGGTCGCGCAGTGGGCCGAGGGTCGCCAGGTCCTCAACTCCTACGGCCCCACCGAGTGCAGCATCTTCGCGGCTCAGGCCTGGTTCGATCCGTCGCGGCCCGAGCGGTTCTCCATCGGTCGGCCCATCCATGGCGTGCGCCTCTGCCTGCTCGACGCTGCCCAGCGACCGGTCCCCATCGGCATGCCCGGTGAGATCCACCTCGCCGGCGTCGGCCTCGCCCGCGGCTATTTGAATCGGCCCGCCATGACCGCCGAGCGCTTCGTGCCGGATCCGTTCGCCCACGAGCCGGGCGCCCGCATGTACTGCACCGGCGACCTCGCGCGCTGGAACGAGGACGGCGAGCTCGAGTTCCTCGGCCGCGCCGATCATCAGGTCAAGATCCGCGGCTTCCGCGTCGAGCTCGGCGAGGTCGAGGCGGCCCTCTCGTCCCACGTTGCAGTCGCGTCGTGCGTCGTCGTGGCGCGCGAGGACACGCCGGGGAACCACCGCCTCGTCGCCTATGTCGTCGCGAAGGACGGCGCGCTCGCGACGGCCGCGCTGCGCGAGCACCTGCGGAGCCACCTGCCCGACTACATGCTCCCGTCGGGCTTCGTCTTCCTCGACGCCCTGCCGCTCTCCGCCAACGGCAAGGTCGATCGCAAGGCCCTGCCCTCCCCCGAGACGACCCGCGGCGCGGACGAGGCCTTCGTGGCGCCGCGGACCGACCTCGAGCGCGACCTCGTGGCCATCTGGGAGGAGTTGCTCGAGGTGCGCCCCGTCGGCGTCGACGACGACTTCTTCGCGCTCGGCGGCCACTCGCTCCTGGCGGTGCGCGTCGCGTCGGCGGTGAAGACGAGGCTCGGCCTCGGGCTGACTCTCGCCACGTTGCTGCAGCGGCCGACGATCGCGGCCCTGGCGACGTCGCTCGCCGCGACGGAGACGCGACCGGCACTCGCCCTCTCACCCGCCCCGCGCGGCGCGGCCGAGCCCGCGTACGACGGCCTCTCGGGGACCGAGCGACGCATCTGGTTCGTCGACGAGCTCGCCCCCGAGGCGCGGTCGTACCAGGTCCCGCACGTGTTCACCGTCCGCGGCGCGCTCTCGGAGCCGGCGCTGTGCGAGAGCGTGAAGCAGCTCGCGGAGCGGCAGGAGATCCTCCGCACCACCTATCCCGAGGTGGACGGCGTGTTGACGCGAAGGGTGGCCGACATCGTGTCGATCCCGCTGCGCGTGGAGGACGTCTCGGCGCTGTCCGAGGCGGCGCGAGAGGTCGCCTTGCGCGCCCACCTCGAGGCCGAGATCGCGACCCGCTTCGATCTCGCGACCGGACCGCTGACACGCGTGCTGGTCGTGAGCCTCGAGGCCGAGCACCACGTCGTGCTCGTCCTCCAGCACCACATCATCACCGACGAGTGGTCGAGCGGCGTGCTGCTCGTCGAGCTCTCGCGCCTTTACGAGGCGTGCTGCCGCGGCGAAGCGGCCACATTGCCGGCGCTCGCCTACCAGTTCGCCGACTACGCGCGCGCCGAGCAGGAGGCCCTCACGACCGGCGGCTTCGCGGCGTCGCGGGCCTACTGGAAGGCCAAGCTGGCGAGCGTCCCGCGGCTGGAGCTGCCCATCGTTCGCGCCGCGCCGGCGAGCGGCCCCGGCCTCGAAGCCAGCGTCGCGCTTCGCGTCCCGCCGGAGGCGAGCCGCGGGCTGCAGGCGCTCGCGCGGGCCCACGGATGCACCCTCTTCATGGCCTGGTATGCCGCCCTCACCGCGGTGCTGTCGCGGTACAGCGGCCAGACGGACTTCGGGCTCGGCGCCGTGATCGCGAACCGCGAGGTGCCGGGCACGGCCGACCTGCTCGGGTTCTTCACCAACACCGTGGTGCTGCGCACCGACCTCTCCGGCGATCCCACGTTCGCCGAGCTGCTCGCGCGAGCGCGGCGGACGGCGCTCGAGACTATGAGCACCAGGCGCTGCCGTTCGACGTCGTCGTGCAGGATCAGGGGCTGTCGCGGCAGGCCGGCGAGAACCCGCTGTTCGACGTGACCTTCTTCGAGGTGACGCCGACGAGCCCCGGCGCCGCGACCCGCTGGTCACCGCGCCACGACGTGGTGCCCGCCGGCGTGGTGACCGCGAAGCAGGCGCTGGCGCTCGGGGTGCTTCACGACGCGGAGGGGACCGAGGTCTCCCTGACCTACGATACGAGCCGCGTGGACGCCGGCGCGGTGGAGCGGCTCGCCAGCCACCTGCAGGTGTTGGTGCAGGACGGGGTGCTCCATCCGGACAGGCGCCTGTCGCAGCTGGACCTCCTGACGGCGGCGGAGCACGCGAACCTCGCGGCGTGGAACGACACCGCGGCGGCCGGTCCCGCAGACAGGTGCACCCACGAGCTGTTCGCGGCGCAGGCCAGGCGGACGCCGACCGCGGTGGCGCTGGTGTTCGGCGAGCAGCGGCTGACCTACCAGGAGCTCGACGAGCGCTCGAACCAGCTGGCCCATCACCTGCGCGGGCTCGGCGTCGGCCCCGAGGTGCTGGTGGCGCTGTGCGTCGAGCGGTCGCTCGAGATGGTCGTGGGGCTGCTGGGGATCCTCAAGGCGGGCGGGGCCTACGTGCCGCTCGACCCGAGCTATCCGCGAGAGCGACTGGCCTTCATGCTGACGGACGCGCGGCCCGCCGTGCTGCTCACGCAGGCGCGCCTGCGTGACAGCCTCCCGCCGCACGCGGTCGTGACCGTGCACCTCGACGCGGACGCGCCCGCGTGGCAGGAGCCGCACACGCCGCTCGCGGTCCCCGTGCGGCCGGACCACGCGAGCTACGTGCTCTACACGTCGGGTTCGACGGGGCGGCCCAAGGGCGTCCAGATCTTGCACGCCGCGCTGACGAACCTGCTGCACGCCTTCGCCGAGCAGACGAAGATCGGGCCCCATGACGTTCTGCTGGCGGTGACCTCGATGTCGTTCGACATCGCCGGGCTCGAGCTGTTCATGCCGCTGATCCGGGGCGCCTCGATCCACCTGGCGTCCCGCGACGACGCGAGCGACGGCGAGGCGCTGGTGCGGGCACTCGAGCGCGCGACGATGATGCAGGCGACGCCGGCCACCTGGCGCATGGTGCTGGACGCCGGCTGGACGGGCGAGAGGCCCTGCAGGCGCTGTGCGGCGGAGAGGCCATGACGCCGGATCTGGCGCGCGAGCTGACGCGCAGGGCGTCCCCGGTGTGGAACGTGTATGGGCCGACCGAGACGACGATCTGGTCCGCGCTGTCTCGCGTCGACCCCGGACCGGGCCCCGTCCGGCTCGGTCGAGGCATCGCCAATACGCAGCTCTACGTGGTCGACAACAACCTGCGGCAGACGCCGGTGGGCGTCCCGGGCGAGCTGTACATCGGCGGAGCCGGACTCGCGCGCGGCTATCTGAACCGGCCCGAACTGACGGCCGAGCGCTTCGTGCCCGACCCGTTCTCCGCCGTGCCCGGGGCGCGGATGTACCGCGCCGGCGACCTCGTCCGGTGGGACGCGAACGGAGCGCTGGAGTTCCTCGGGCGCATCGATCACCAGGTCAAGATCCGCGGCTTCCGCATCGAGCTCGGGGAGATCGAGGCGGTGCTGTCGTCGCACCCGGGCGTGCGCGCGTGCGCCGTGGTCGTGTGGGAACCTGTCCCCGGGGACAGTCGCCTGGTCGCGCACGTGGTCCCGGGCGAGCGCGGATGCACCGACGATGCGCTGCGTGAGCACCTCGGGGCCGCGCTGCCGGCGTACATGGTCCCCTCGCGGTTCGTGCGGCGCACGGCGCTGCCGCTGAGCCCCGCCGGCAAGGTGGATCGCAAGGCGCTGCCGCCGCCCGACGTGACGCGCGACGTGGTCGAGGCGTCGACCGTGGCGCCGCGGACCGAGTTCGAGCGCGTGCTCGCCGAGCTGTGGTCTGCGGTGCTGCAGCGGTCGCCGCTCGGGATCCACGACAACTTCTTCTCGCTCGGCGGAGACTCGATCCTCGCGCTGCAGGTGATCGGTCGCGCCAAGCGAGCCGGCCTCCACCTCACGGCGCGCGACATGTTCACGCATCAGACGGTGGCCGAGCTCGCGCTGGTGGTGCGCCGAGACAGCGCCGTGCTGGCGGAGCAGGGAGCCGTCGTCGGGACGGTGCCGCTGACGCCGATCCAGCTCTGGTTCCTGGACGGGGACCCCGTCGACGCGCATCACTACTGCCCCGCGATGCGCTGGACGCCGCCGCCCGCGCTCTCGCCCGAGATCGCCGCGGAGGCGCTGCGGATCGTCGCGGAGCAGCACGACGCGGTGCGGCTGCGATACCGTCGCACCGAGTCCGGTTGGGTTCAGGAGCACGAGGCGGGGGCGACCGTCGCGCTCGAGCGGGTGGATCTTTCGCCGCTGGATCGCTCGGCCCGCGACGCCGCGGCGGTCGAGGCGGTGGCGAGGTTGCAACGCGGCATGAATCTGGAGAGCGGCCCGATCTGCCGCGCTGCCTGGCTGGACCTCGGCGAAGGCGGCGCGCAGCTCGTCCTCGTCCTCCACCACCTCATCACCGACGGCATGTCGTGGCGCATCGTGTGCGAGGACCTGCAGCGCGCATGCGAGGCGCTGCTCGCCGGGCGGACACCGGAGCTCGGGCCCAAGACGACGTCCCTCCGTCAGTGGTCCGAGCGGCTCCACGCGTTCGTCGCCGGCGGCGGCTTGACGCCGGAGCTCGCGTACTGGCAGGCGCAATGCGCTCGTCGCATCCCTCCGATCGTGCGAGACCGCGACTGCGCGCCGGGGACCTTCGGCGACAGCCGCACCGTGGAGGTGGAGCTCGCCCCGGCAGACACCAGCGCCCTCCTGCGCGCCGTGGGCTCGCGGCAGGGGACGGAGATCGACGCCGTCCTGCTGGCGGCCCTCGCGTCCGCGCTGAGCGCCGCCTCCGCGACGGATACGGTCTGCGTGGCGCTGCAGCACCACGGTCGCGAGCCGGTCGTGGCGGACGTGGACGTGTCCCGCACCCTGGGATGGTTCTCGACCCTGTTCCCGCTGTGGCTGAGCGTGCAGCAGGGCCGCGATCCTGCGGCGCTGCTGAATGACGTGAGGGAGCAGCTGCGCGCCGTGCCCGGCCGGGGCCTCGGGTACGGCTGGCTGCGGTATGCGCATCCAGACGCCCACGTACGCGCGTCGCTCGCCGTACCGATGCCGGTGGTGTTCAACTACCTCGGGCAGTACGAGGCCGGATCGCCGTGGACATTCGACGGGACGGCGCATTCGAGCATCAGCCCGAACACGGCCCTGTTTCATGAGCTCGTGGTGAGCTGCATCGTGGTGGACGGACGGCTGCGGCTCGCCTGGAGCTTCAGCCGCGCCGTCCATGAGGCCTCGACGATCGAGCGGATCGCGGGAGCGTTCCTCTCGTCGCTGCGGCGACTCATCGCGTGCTGCAGCTCGGCCGACGGGGAGGACGCGCCTTGCAACTGACAGATCCATCGCAAGCTCGGCTGCTCTGCGCCGAGCATCTCGACGAGCAGAGCGCCGGTCTCCCGGCAGCGACGCGCGCAACTGCGGGAGGTGCGGACGTGGCTCAAGACGTTCATCTCCAGGCCGAACCCGATCATCGGTCGCAAGGGGTCCGTGTGTCCCTTTGTCGAGCCCGGCCTGAACCGGTTTCGATCGATCCGCTTCCATGTGTACGAAGGAGAGCTGCACCCCGCCGCCGTGGAGTCGGTGATCCGCGCGCTGGTGGCACGCTTTCCCACGGAGCTCCCCACCACCGGGATGGGCCGTGAGTTCCGCGCCATCCTGACCCTATTCCCCGAATTGCCGAACGACGCGGGGCCGTGGTTCATCGACCCGATACAACAGGCGCTCAAGCCCGAGATCACCGCCCAGGGTCTGATGATCGGCCAGTCTATCCCGGCTGCCGCGAGCCCGGCTTGCACAACCCCGACTACCGCCCGCTCGAAGCGCCGCACCCGATGCTGGTGATTCGCCCGATGCAGCTCACCGATCTGATGTTCCTGTTCTCCCGCCCGGAGTACTTGTCGGCCTACGTCCGGAGGTTCGGCATCACCGCCCGCGACGAGCTCACCGTGCGCATCGCCGCCGCCGGCGTACCGCAGCTGCCGGTCAACTGGGAGGCGGTCCTGGACGCCGCGTTTCCGCCGAGCCACCCAGGATGAGATGAGCACCGCGCGCCCGACAGCGATCGCCCCGAACGGGTCAAGGACCGGCGCCGTCCGCAGCGCGCTGGATGCTGCGGATCTGTCCCTGCTCCATCGTGATGACCCGGTCTGCGCAGGAGAAGTAGCGGTCGTCGTGGCTGACCGCGAGCACGGTCTTTCCGCGGGCCCGGAGCGTGGGGAGCAGCTCGGTGTAGAAGTATTTGCGGAACTCGGGGTCCTGGTCGGCGGCCCACTCGTCGAACACGTAGATCGGGCGGTCCTCGAGCAGCGCGACGATCATCGCCAGGCGCTTGCGCTGGCCGGTCGACAGCTCGCGCTTGGTGAAGCCCCGTCGGCGAACGACGTCTGGCTGCGGAGGTGCATCTGCCCGAGCAGGCGGTGGACCTCGCTCGCGTCGACGTCGGCGAGGCCGTAGAGGCGCGAGAACAGGTGGAAGTCGGAGTAGATCGTCGTGAACAGCTCGCGGTAGGCGGCGGCGTTGCGCGGGTCGACGGCGATGCCGTCGACCACGAGTCGGCCACCGCTCGCCGCGTACAGGCCGGTGAGCGTCTTGACCAGGGTCGTCTTGCCGCTGCCGTTGCCGCCGACGATGAACAGCACCTCGCCGGCGTTCACGGTGAGGTCGATCGGCCCGATGTGAAAGCCGCGATCGGTGCCCCCGGCGTGACCGTATTGAAGGCCGCGCAGCTCGATCGACGAGAAGCGCCCGCCCCAGGGGTCCTCGCCGGGCTCGGAGCTCTCGAGGCCGGCCGCGTCGAGCTTGGCCTCGAGCGCCGCGATCTCGGCCAGCGCCTGGTTGGAGCGGGTGAACGCGGCCACGCCGTTGATGATGCCGCTGAGCGGACCCCAGATGAACATCGTGCCGGCGACGAGGGTGCCGGTCATCGCGGTGTCGGTGGGGACGTACTGGGGGAGCACGAACACGACGGTGCCGAGCAGCGCGAACAGGCTGCAATTGGCGAAGATCCAGTTGTCGTCGAAGATCCGGCCGGACTGGACGGTCGCGCGGCGCATCCGCTCGGAGTGAGCGACGATGCCGGCGCGCAGCTCGCTGCCGCGACGCCGGCTGTACTTGACCTCCTTGAAGCCGCGCAGCAGATCCGTCAGCGAGTCGAAGAAGCGCAGGCGGGTCTCGGCTTTCTCCTGAAAGTAGCCGTCGAGCTCGCGGAGCCTGGCGCGGTAGATGCTCACGCTGATCGCGGTCAGCAGCGCGAGCAGCACGAACGCAGTCGGCGACACGTACGCGAGGTAGAGGCAGGCGAACACGGAGATGCTGGCCGACTGCAGCACGTGGGCCATGTTCCCCGCCCATCCGGAGATCACCGCCACGTTCTCCGTGAGGCGGTCGAAGATCTCGGCGGAGCCGATGCGTTCGATGCTGGCGAGATCGGTGTGCTCGATCTTGTCGACGATCCGGGTCTTCATGCGGTGCAGCGCCGACTCGACGATGGCCACGCAGCGGTGGTACGTGGCGCGCCCCGCGACGGCGTACAGGATGACGCCCACGGCGAACATCGCAAACACGCGGAATTCGGTCGGGTCGGACGAAGCGCTGGCCGCATTGACCAATGCGAGCACCAGCACGTTGGCGACGCCGGCGAGGCTGGCCGCGGCCAGCACCCCGCGCCGCTCCTTCCCCGCCTCGTCGAGGAACAGTTCGACGATAGTCATGAATCGATGCCGTCGTACGCGGGTCAGGCGGGCTCAGCCCGTCCGCTCTTCCGCGGCCTGTGCCATGGCGAGCCGCAAGGACAGCGGCCGCATGTCGGTCCACACTTCATCGACGTGGGCGAGGCACTCTCGCTTGGTGCCGCTCTTGCCCGCCTTGCGCCATCCGGCCGGCAGTTCGCGGTCGGCGGACCAAATCGAGTACTGCTCCTCGTGGTTGATGACCACCTCGTAAAGCCGGGTGTCATCCGTCTCGTCTTCGCGCATGGAAGTGTTCCTGATCGGTGGAGATCCAGATGTGGAGAACGACAGGACGCTCGCACGTCGAACGTTCGCCGTCAACACCCGCAGCGCGCCGCGAGGCGCACGACGACGATGCACAGGATCACGATGGTGCACGCGCGCGAGCGGCGATCGAGGGGGCCGCCCGAGCGACGATCGGACTCGTGTCACACGGGCTCCGCCGAACCCTACGAGCATCCCATCAGGTGCTCCGGAAAGACGCCCCCCGCGGGCGGGCTCGGAGGCCTCGCAGTGCAATGCGCGATGAATCGTTCGCGACGGGCGAGCACGCCGGGCGAGAGCGTTCACGCGTACCAGACGGGGCCGTAGCGAGCTCCTCGACGCAAAGTCGCGCGCGGTGCGCGACCGCGAAAACGATGCAACGACCTTGACATTGGGACTCAAACGCAGTGAGGTACTGTCCATGGTGAGCGAGACGACACAAGTGAAAGAAGTGGCCCATGATCCCGAGACGCGGCTGATGCAGGCCGACGCGATCATTCATCGTAACGTCCTGTGGGCGCTCGGCGCCGGGGTCGTGCCGATCCCGATCGCCGACGTGCTCGCCGTCAGCGCGGTGCAGGTCAAGCAGCTCAAGGAGCTGTCCGCCCTCTACGGCATCGCGTTCCGCGAGGACCTCGCCAAGAAGCTCGTCGGTTCGCTGCTCGTCGGGATCGGCGGCGTCGGTGTGGGCGCGGCGCTGGGGATGAGCCTGGCCAAGCTGATTCCGGTGGTCGGGACGGCGCTCGGGATCGTCAGCGTGCCGGTCGCGTCCGGCGCCTTCACTCACGCCATTGGCCGCGTCTTCGTCATGCACTTCGAATCCGGGGGCACCTTCCTCGACTTCGATCCGCACCGGATGCGCGACCACTTCCGGCGCGAGTTCGAGGGCGCGAAGGAGAAGGTCGCCGAGCTGCGGAATCGACCCGGCGCGCCGAACGTGTCGCCCCAGGGGCCGGCGTAACCGGAGGCGCGGTCGATGGAATTGACCCTGCTCTTCGTCTACGCGCTGCCGGTAGTGACCCTGTTGGCGCTCGGGCTGCTCGGCACGACGCGGCGCCTCGGCTTCTGGCTGACGGTGCTGCTGTCGATCGTGCTGACGCCGATCGGCGGATTCATCGCCGCCCTGCTCTCGGGTCCGCGCAAGGCCAAACGGCGAGCAGGCTGAGGTCTCATGGCGAGCACCCGGGAGAAGAGGGAGGCCGACGACCGCTCGCCGCTCCGCGAGTGGAGCGAGAAGACGCTCGGCCAGGTCGAATACCTCACCTACACCGCGCTGGTCGTGGCGCTGCTGCTGCTCGGCTTCCTGTGGCCGCGGATGTTCATCACCGTCCCGACCGGCAGCCAGGGGGTGATGTACCGCTATTTCGCCGGCGGCACCGTGACCGACAGGGTGTGGGGCGAAGGGCTGCACATCATCCCGCCGTGGGACCACATGACGCTGTACGAGGTGCGCCTGCAGCAGAAGACGTTGAATTTCGACGTCCTCAGCGACGAGGGGCTCAACCTGCAGGTCTCCGTCTCGGTGAAGTTCCGGCCGTACAGCGACATGCTCGGGCATCTCCACCGCGACATCGGCCCCGATTACTTCGAGCGGGTGATAAAGCCCGACATCCAGGCCCACGTCCGGCGGACCTTCGGGGACCGGTCGGCGCACAAGATCTACTCGAGCGCCAACGACCTGATGCTCGAGTTGCGGCGGATCTCCGCGCTCAGCCGCAAGGAGCTCGGCGACGGCGACGAGAAGAAGCCGTACGCGCAGATCCAGGAGCTCGAGCTGGTCGACCTCGAATTGCCCGATGCGGTCCTCGCCGCGATCGCCGAGCGGTACCGCCAGGAGCAGCTCACGCTCGAGTATCGCCACCGGCTCGAGCGCGAGGAGGCGGAGGCCCAGCGCAAGCGCACCGAGGCGAGCGGCATCCGCGACTACAACACGATCATCGGCGAGCTCTCGCCCGACGTGCTGCGCTGGCGCGACCTCGAAGCGACGGCGGAGCTCGCCAAGTCGACCAACTCAAGGTGGTCGTCCTCGGCGGAGGAGCCGGCTCGAACTCCTCGCTGTTGTTCAACGTCGGTGGTGAATCGACGACGGTCTCACCGTCGACCGCCGCGAAGTCGGCCGCCGCGTCGCCGGCCTCCGAATCGACGGCCCCGGCGTCGTCCGCGGCGCCTTGAGCTCGCTCAACTCCGGCCGGTCGCGTCTCGCCACAGCTCGAGCAGCCGGAGCAGCACCGCCCCGTCCGGCCGCGGCGGCTCTTTGAAAGTCGGCTCGAGCTGGATGCCGAAGCGTCGCATGTCGAGGAAGGGGTTCTTCTCGAGGTCGAAAGCGCCGAGCGGCCGGTCGAGCTGCCCCGGGCGCAGGCCATACGAGATGGCGCTCCGCTGCACCTCTTCGCGCCCCAGGTATTGCAGCCAGCGCCGCGCCGCGTCGAGCTCATGCGCGCGCGCCTCGTCGTCGGGCCACATCAGCACCGCGGGGTGATCGGCGACGAGGGTCGTCGACGGGTAATACACCCGGACTTCTCCGAGCTCGTCGGATTGGAGCCGCGCGAGGATCGGGAAGACGAGGCTCTCGTAAGTGATGACGCCGTCGTAGCTCTTCGGGCCGAGGTCGAAGACGTGGTCGGTCAGCAGCAACGCGGAGGCGAACCATTCGTCACGCCCCGCGTTGCAGCGCCGCAGCCACCGCTGCAGGAGCTCCGCCTCGCGCTCGAGCGCGGGCGTGATGTCGCCGGCGGCGTCGCCGAGGAGGTGCTGCCGGGCCATCAGCAGGAGCGTCGAGAGGCCGCCGGCGGAGGACGTCGGCGCGGGGAACCCCAGCTTGACGCGGCCCCAGGAGCGCAGCTCGTCGGGCGTCGGGAGCAGCGGAGCGGCGGGCGTCGGCGGGGCCCCAGCGGCAGAGCGCCGCTTCTTCGCCGCGAGCCGCGGGTCGGGCGGCGGCGGCGGCGGGTTGCGCTGGACGAACCAATCGAGCCAGGTACCCGGGAGCATGTCCTCCTGCAGCACGCTGTCGAGCGCGGGCGCGCGAGGAATCGTGGGACAGAGCGCATCGGCCCAGAACCCCAGCCCTTCGCGGTCGGCCTCGCGGATCGCCCGCAGCGTCCGGAACTGCGCCTCGTGGAGCAGGGCGACGAGCGGCGAGCGGACGAGGGGGCGCCGCTCGTCGATCCGGAACAGCAATTCGTGGGACTGCTCTCGCCAGCGGATCTCCAGGTAGCGCAGCGAGAGCTCCTCGGCCGGCGCCCACAGCGTCGGTCGCAGCTCGCCGCGGAGAATGGCGTTGGCGACCTCGAAATCGTCGCCCGCGGTCAGCCGCAGCTGGACGTTCGGGCACTGCTTCATGAAGGCGTCGGCCGCTTGCGAGAGCCAGGGCCCTTGATCGAAGCTGTGGACGACCTCGACGAGGTTCGGCTGCCCGAGCGGGCCAGGAGGGCCGCACTCGAGCGGTGCGTCGCCGAGCTCGTCCCGGACCTCGGCGAATTCGGCGGCCTGTGGGACGGCGTCGACCAGGTTGCCGCCCAGTGCCATGAACGCCGCGATGACGCCGACCATGGCCCACAAGGCGCCGAGGAACAGCGCATTGCCGACGATGGAGCCCCATCCCCGGGGCCCGTCTCGGCCCCGCGCGAGGCCGGTTTGCGGCGGCCGAGCCTGAACAGCGCGATCACGAGAGCCGTGAGCGCGAGGGCGAGGCCGATGCGAATCGCCGCCTCCATCACGCACCACTCGAGACGCGGCGAACTACGCGCAGCTGGACATTCGTGGACATTGCGAGGGCATCCTCGCACACGGGCTTCAGGGCGTCAAACATGACGAGGCACCTCGGCCGCATGGATGCCGTGCCGATACGACGGACGCGGGCCTCCTCCTGCGCGGTCCGAACGCGATCGTCGGCTGTCCGTGCGACTGGTACTCCTGTGAACACGCGGAGTCCGGCCCGTGATCTGCCGGATGACGGCGAGGGTAGCTCCCGCGAAGCTCGCCCCCGCCAACGTCTGCCGCGGCGATCCCGACGCGAGCGGCTCGCCGGCGCTCGATCGCGTGCGGCCACTCCGCCGTCTTCGCAGGCTCCGCACGAGCGCCGGGAGTATGGAGTTTCATTGCATTCTCGATCCTGATCTCGCGGCCCATGCTCCATTGCTCCGCCGATTCGTACGTGTCTGAAAGGTCATGTCCATTGTCCGCGGCAGGCTCCGCCCGGCCGAGATCCGCGAGCCATCCCGAGCCGGCCCGGAGCCTCCGCATCGATGTCGCAGGAGGTGCGCCCGGTGCCGGCGGACCGGGGCGCCATGGTCGCGTGGGCGCTCCCTCGCGCACGTCCTGCGTCGCACGATCCCGCCCGACGCCTCCAGGGCCAGCCGCGGCGGACGACCCGGGACCCGGGCGATGCGCATCGCGGAACTCGGCTACGTGTTCGCCACAGTGCCGCCGGGCCCCCGACGGCGCGCCGATCCACCGCCGTCGGTGCCGCCTCCGCCCCCGCCCGGGAAGTCGCGGCGCAAGCGGCCCGTGCCTGTGATACACGTAGACGATTGACCGAACCCGCGCGGCGGCGAACCCGGCCGACCGGCCGCCGCGTCCACACATTGTCCTATCAGCCTGCGCCGGCCGCGATCCTCCGAGCCATGCCGAGTGTGTCGATTCGTCTCCTCTCATCCATCTCGCTACTCTCCCTCGCTTGCAACAATGACGGCGATCCGCTGGACTCCGTGGGCATCGATCCGGGGTTCATCAGCGGGGCGTGCATTCAGGGGCAGTGCTTCAACGGGCTCGTCTGCCAGACGAACAATTTGTGCATGGACCCCGGCGGCGGGTCCGAGGGCGACCCGAGCGGCGGTCCGGGCGGCGATCCGACCGACGGCTCGACCAGCGACACGAGCGCGGGGCCGACCGGCGATCCGACCAGCGGTCCGACGAGCGATCCGACCGTCACCGGCGGCCCGGGGCCGACGTCGGACAGCGACCCGACCGGCGATCCGCCGATGACCACCGGCGAGCCGGGCAATTGCAAGAACCTCCAGTTGGACGCGCCGAAGACCAACCTGATCTTCGTGCTCGACCGCAGCGGCTCGTTCTCCGTCGGCACCTGGGATCACGACGGCAACCCCGGGACCCCCGCGATCAGCAAGTGGAGCAGCCTTCACAAGACCTTGACCGCGGTGATCGGCAAGTATCAGGCGCAGCACAAGCTCGGCCTGATGATGTTCCCGTCGAGCGCCGCGACGACCGACTACAGCGCGGGGGCGTGCGTGACCAACACCAGCCCCGAGGTCGCCCCGGCGCTGGGTAACGCGGCGGCGATCGGCGCCGCGCTGCCGGCGGCCGACGCGATGCTCAAGGGCGCGACGCCGATGGCCAGAGGCCTCGACGGGGCGCTCTCCTCCCTCGATTCGGCGCCGGCGAACGAAGCGCGGGCGATGGTGCTCATCGGCGACGGCCCGCCGAATTGTTCCGACAGCGCGCCGAACGCCGACGGGCTGTTCGAGGTCCTCGACACGAGCGTGCACGGGATCGTCGGCGCCGCCTGGTCGAACGACCAGATCCCGACGGCCGTCGTCGGCGTCGCCCTCCCCGACTCGTACAGCCAGGTCATAAAGGACGGCAACCCGGACAACGTCAATCCGGTGGTCGAGTTCAACGCGCTCGCCGAGGCGGGCGGGCGCCCGCGGGCCGGCGCGGCCAAGTTCTACGACGCCTCGAACGAGAGCGAGCTCGGCGCGTACCTCGACGAGGCGGTCCGCGTGACCCTCGGCTGCGAGCTCAGCCTCGGCGACACCCCGGCCGACCCGACCGCGACCCGCGTGACGGTCGCCGGCATGAACTACGCGTATTCGCCGAACCTGAATTGTTCGACCGGCGACGGCTGGGTGTACACGAGCGGCGACAATTCACGCGTCCGGCTGTGCGGGGCCGCCTGCGCCGGGTTGCTCTCGTCAGGGAGCGCGCAGGTCGACCTCGACTGCCCGTGAGGCGTCGCGTCGCCGCGAAGCCGCGTCGTCCGCCTCCACGTCGGAGTCACCGTATCAGGGGGCTCACGATTACGACCGCACCGAGAAGAAGGCGCAAAGGCAGTCGCTGCGCCTGAAATCACTCGACCTCGCCGAATGAGCGCGCTCCGGCGCCGCGCGATCGCCACGACGGCCGCGCGCTCGTGTCATTCGTCGCCGCCCGCGGCGGACTGCCGTCATTCGATTCGCCGCCGCCCTCGAGCTCGTGCCCTCACAGCCGAGGCGGCGCGGATCGGGATGCGCAGCCCTCGCGGCCTGGCGCTCGCGGATTCACATGGCTCTCGGGACATGTCGACGCGACCTCCGCCGGCGCGCCCCGACGATCACGAGCAGGGCGAAGACCCCGTGCGGCCCGTCCGCGAGGCGGCAGCCGGCGCAGCCGCCCTTGTCGCCGCCGCCTCCGCCGGCCGTGTCGCTGCCCGCGCCGCCGCCCGTCAAGCTGCTCGTGGCGCCGCTCGTGGTCCCCGGCTGGCCGCCGGTCGTCGGGGTCGCCGTGGTGCTGCCGTTGCTCGTGCCAGCGGTCGTGGTGCTGGTGCTCTCGCTGCTCGTGCCGCCGTTCGTGCCGCTCGTGTTGCTCGTGCTCGTGCTCGTGCTGCTCGTGCCGCTGCCCGTGCTGCTCGTGCTCGCGCTGCTCGTGCCGCTGCCCGTGCTGCTCGTGCCGCTGCTCGTGCTGCTGCCGGTCTCGCTCCCACCGGACGACGTCTCACCGGCCGGGAGGCACAGGTCGATGGCCTGGCAGGTCTCGCCGTCGCCGCGGCAGGTATCCCCGGGCGAGCACGCGCCGCCGTGGACGTGTTGTGGCTCGGGAAAGCAATCGAGGACGCGAATGCACGCCTTCGTCGCCTGGCAGGTCGTGCCGTCGGGGCACTCGTCGTCGCTCGTGCAGACCAGCGCGTAGCACTCCGCACCGCAATGGCCGGTGCCCCCCTCGCTGCCGGGCGGGCAGTCGTCGGGCGGCCGGCGAATGACATCGGCGCGCGCGGAGCCGGCGAGCAGCGCGAATGCGGCCGCGAGGGGCCAAACGATGCGCACAGGGAGGTACAGTCTCACGTTTTTCCTCGCCGCCACGGTATCATCCGTCGCTCGTGATCGGCAGCCGCCCCCTCGCCGCCCTGCTGCTCGTGGCCGGTCTCGCGTGCGAGCCTGCGCCGCGGCCCTGTCCGGCGGGTACCGTCGCCCACGCCGAGCGCGCACGCTCGCTGGTCGCCGCGGTCCGCGGCTCGCGCGTCGGACCTGCGATCGCCGGCGCGAGCCCGACGATCTGCTTCGGCGGCCACGCGCGCGGCACGTCGCGCCCCGACGGCGTCGTCGTGCTGGCGGACTCGCTCGCCGACGCCGCCGCCACCGCCCGCCTGGCGCACCAGTGGATGCACGTCGTCGACGGGCTGCACCGCTTCCCCGCCCCCGACGTGCCGTGCGATCGCCAGCTCGTGGCAGCGCTGGCCGCCGAGGCGCGGGCGATCGTCGCCGAGATCGAGGTGTGCGACGAGCTCGCGTGCGACGCGGCGCCCTTCACGTTCGCCGCCGAGGTGCGGGCCGCCGCGCCGGCCGAGCGCGCGGGCCTCGTCCTCGCGCGCCTGCAGGCCGAACCCGAGGCCGACGGCCTCGCCGTGCTGGTCCGTGACTATCGCGCGCGCTGCCCGGGCGGAGGTTGAACATTCGAGCATGTCCAAAACGACATGCCCTTTCAGACACCTTCGAGCGCTCGGCCGTCGACGCGCGCAGCACGACACGCCCCATCCGCTGCGGCGAGACGAGGATGTTCCATTGCGCCGGGGTGGTCCCTCGGTTGCAGCGATCGGTCCGTTCGGGCTTGCGGGGGCGTGCCCCCTCGGCTAGGGTGCGCGCCGGCTCCGCGGAGCGGGGTCCGCTCTGAATGTGGCGCCACGGCCGGCATGACGGAGTCGACGACAACCCCTGAACCATCGCCAGCCCCGCCGGGCCCGCAGGAGACCTTCGCCGCGCTCGCGCTGGCGCCTCCGCTCGCCCAGGCGCTCGCGGTGCTCGGCCTGTCGCACATGACACCGGTCCAGGCGCAGGCGCTGCCGAGCCTGCTCGCGGGCCAGGACGTGATCGCCCAGGCCAGCACGGGCAGCGGCAAGACCGTGGCGTTCGGCCTGGCCCTGCTGGCCCGCGTCGACGTCGACCTCGCCCGCGCGCAGGCGCTCGTGCTCTGTCCGACCCGGGAGCTCGCCGATCAGGTCAGCACCGTCCTCCGGCGCCTCGCGCGGTTCATCGCCAACCTGAGGGTCGTGACCCTGTGCGGCGGCGTGCCGGTGCGGACGCAGAAGCCGGCGCTGCAGGCGGCTCCGCACGTCGTCGTCGGCACCCCGGGGCGCATCCTCGATCACCTGGCGCGCAGCAACCTCGAGCTGTCCGGTCTGCGCGTCCTGGTGCTCGACGAGGCCGATCGCATGCTCGACATGGGCTTCCTCGAGTCCATCACCGCGGTCGTCGAACAGGCCCCGAGCGCGCGGCAGACCCTGCTGTTCTCGGCGACCTACCCCGAGGACATCCGGGCGCTGAGCCGCCGGCTGCAGCGCGATCCCGTGGCCGTCACGGTCGACAGCGTCGTCAGCCGCGCCGACATCGAGCAGACCTTCTTCGCAGTCGAGCCCGCCCGCAAGCTCGACGCGCTCGCCGCCTTGCTGTCGCAGCACCGACCCGAATCGGCGCTGGTGTTCTGCCACACCCGCAACGACGTGCGGGAGGTCAGCGCCCAGCTCGCCAGGCGGGGCTTCTCGGTGCTGGCGCTGCACGGCAAGCTGGAACAGCGCGAGCGTGACGAGGTGCTGCTGCGCTTCGCCAACAAGAGCTGCGCCGTGCTGGTGGCGACGGACGTCGCGGCCCGCGGCCTCGACATCCAGGAGCTCTCGGCGGTCGTCTCGTGGGAGCTGCCCACCGATCCCGACGTGCATCTGCACCGGATCGGCCGCACCGGCCGCGCGGGGCGCAAGGGGCAGGCGTTGGCGCTCTGCTCGCCGTTCGAGCGCGAACGGGTCGCGGCGCTCGAGCGAGCGCAGGGGGCGCCGTTTCGCTGGGGAGAGTTGCCCAACCTCGACGACGACAGGCCGACGCGGCCGCCGATGACGACCCTCGTCATCGAAGGCGGCCGGCAGGACAAGCTGCGCGCCGGCGACCTGCTCGGGGCGCTCACCGGCGACGTCGGCCTCCCGGCCGAGGTCGTCGGCAAGATCGACATCCTGGTCCGCCATACCTACGTGGCGATCCGCAGCGACCACGCAGAACGAGCGTTGAAGGGGCTGCGCGCCGGCAAGATCAAGGGCCGGTCGTTTCGCGCCCGGGTGCTGAAGTGACGACGAGCCCGAAGTCCAAGATCCGCTGCACGGCATCACCCTCGAGGCCATGGTCAACGACCTGGTGGCCTTCTTCGGCTGGCAAGAGCTCGGCCGGCGCATCTCGATCCGCTGCTTCACCAGCGAGCCGAGCGTGTCGTCGAGCCTCAAGTTCCTCCGCAAGACCCCCTGGGCCCGAGAGAAAGTCGAGAGCCTGTATCTCTTCGTCCAGCGCGAGCGCAGGCGGCAAGGGCTGTAGGGCATCGCCACCAGGCGCTCGGCTCCCCTCGTGATCGCCGGCGCCGAGCCGATGAGACGCGATCCTCGCAGCTCGCGGCCGAGCGAGCGCCTTCACTGACCGTTGGGTCTATAGGACATGTTTATAAAAACATGTCTCACGGGACATATGGTCAATCTGCGGTTCGTCGAGGGACGGGGCTCGACGAATTCGCCGGAGCGACGACCGCGAGGTCGAAGCCGCGGCCGATTCAGTTCACGAGCCCGTCGATTTTTTCGGAAGGCGGCGGTGCCAGGACTCACGGGTCGGCGAGCAGCCGCTCCGCCGCCTCGCGCTGGCCGGCGAAGGTCGCCCCGAGGACCCGATACGTGGCGATCGCCGGCTCGAGCAGCGCGCGGGCCTCGGGCGCGCGCGAGGCTTCGTCGGCGAGCAGCGCCCGCGCCAGCTCCACCCGCGCGCCGGCGAGGTCGGGGTCGTCGGCGTCGAGCCGCGGCGCCATCGACTCCAGCGCCGCGCGCAGCGCCTCGCTAGCCTCGTCGTCCCTCCCGGCGGCCAGCAGCGCCCGCCCCAGCGAGCGCCGGGCCGCCGCGACGTCGAGCGCCCGATCGCCGGGCAGCGCCGCCAGCAGGGCCAACGACGCGCGCGCCGAGGCGAGCGCCTCCTCGTGCTGTCCCAGCGCCAGGGCGATGTCGCTGGCGACCCTCCGGCTCTCCGCGGTCACCGCCGCGGACGGATCGAGCGCCTCGCAGGTCGCCAGCGAGCGCCGGATCCACGCCTGCGCCTCGCTCGCCTGCCCCAGTCGCAGCAGCCCCGCCGCGGCGTGCCGCTGGAACGACGCCGTGATCATGTGACGCTCGCCGAAGCTCGCCTCGCAGCGGGCGAGCGCGGCCGCGTAGTGCTCCTGCGCCGCGATGGGATCGTCCAGCGCCTCGGCCAGCATGGTCTCGGCGTTGATGGTCCCCAGCAGGTCGTCCTGCGCCAGCGCGAGGGCCCGGCTCGCCAGCTCCGCGGCCTTCGCCCGGGCGCCGCGGCGACGCTCGAGGTCCGACAGCCGGATGAACGGCCACATCGCCGCCGGGGTCGCCTGGCCCGCCGGCGCGACGTGCTGCAGCGCCTGCTCGATGCGGGCCCGCGCGAGCGCGTGGCGGCCGAGCGACTGCAACGCCTTCGCCTCGTAGACGAGGATCTGCTGGACCAGCGGGTGCCCGGGCCCGAGCGCCGCGGTCGCCTCCGCGAGGGCGGCGCTGTACGACGCCAGCGCCGCGGCGTAGTCCCGCGCTTCGGCCGCGAGGCTGCCGAGGTTGACGCGCGTGCGCGCCAGCTCGAGCGGCGTCGGCCCCTGCGTGTGCGCGAGCGCCTGCTCGTACAGCGAGCGCGCGGCGGCGACCTCCTGCCGCATGTGCATCCGCGTCCCGCGGTTGTTGTACGCGAGCCACTGCAGGCGGCCGTCGGCGGGGAAGCGACCGACGTGGGCGATCACCAGCTCCTCGTCGCTCCCCGCCGCCTCGTCGCGGCCGAGCTGCACGCCGCGCACGTACAGGCGGCGGGCCACCGCCTCGGCGGCGGTACGATCGGCGCGCCCCTCGATCCCGCGGCGCAGCGCCGTCGTCAACGCGCGCTCGGCCGCCTCGCCGCGGGTCTGTTCGAGCTCGGTCGTCCCCAGCACCAGCGCCGACTCGGCCACCAGCGGCGAGAAGCCGAGCGCCTCGGCGCGCGCCAGCGTCGCCCCGGCCGCCTCGGCCGCCGCCGTGAAGCGGCCCGCGCCGAGCAGCACCTCGGCCTCGGCCAGGCGCAGCCGCTCCGCCGCCACCCCGCGCGCCAGCGTCGGCTCGTCCGGCACCCGCGTCTCCGTCGTCAGCGCCGTCGCGTCGGTGCACGCGGTCACCGGCGGCAGCCCCAGCGTCGCCTCGATCGCCCGGTCGACCAGCGCCGCGTCGGCGTGCACGAGCAGGTCGGTGAGCGCCACCAGACCGGCGCGCCGGCGATCGAGGCACGCCATGCTCAGGTCGAACAGCGCGTCGGACTGCTGGCCGCGCCGGTGCGCCTCGCACGACGCGCGACGGCTCGCCGCCCACGCCCCGGCGTACGCGTCGACGAGCGGCGCCACCCGCTGCGCCGTGTCGGCCGCGTAGGTCAGCCCGGTGGCGACGAACGCCTCGCGCAGCGCGTCCGCGCGGGCCTCGCTCCACACCTCCGTCAGTTCGAACCCCGGCCCGCTGCACGGCGCACCCGCTCGTCGAGCTGGGCCAGGCCCCAACCGCCGGCCCCCAGCGTCGCCCCGAACGCCAGCGCCAGCGCGGTGTTGCGGCGCCGGGCCGCCGGGTCGCGCTCCAGCGCGTCGCACAACGCCGCCATCGACGCGTGCCGGTCGGCGGGCGCCCGCGCGAGCCCGCGGACCACGACGCGCAGCACCCAGCCCGGCACCTCGTTGTCGGCCGGTGGCGGACGCACCGCCCCGGCTTGCGCCGCCATCAGCTCGGCCAGCGAATCGGCGGCGAACGGCAATTGAGCGTAGAGCGCCTGATACAGCGAGACCGCGAAGCTGTATTGATCGCTGGCCTCGCTGGCCGGCTCGCCCGCGAATTGCTCGGGGGCCATGTACGCCGGCGTGCCCATCAGCGCCCCCGTGCGCGTCAGCGGCGCGCCGAGCAGCCCGCTCGACGGCTCGATCGCCGACGGCTCGACCAGCGCCGCGCGGGCCAGCCCGAAGTCGAGCACCTTCACGCGCCCGTCGTCGACCCCGCCTTCGACCAGCATCGCGTTGTGCGGCTTGAAGTCGCGGTGGATCACCCCGGCGCGGTGGGCCGCCGCCAGCCCGCGGCCGGCCTGCACGTAGACCGCGAGCGTGTCCCGCCAGTGCGGTCGGCGCTCCGGCCAGCGGTCGAGGCCGATCCCCCGCACGTGCTCCATCACCACATACATCTGTCCTTCGTGGCGACCGACCTCGATGACGGCCACCACGTTGGCGTGGACCACGCGGGCCATCGCCTGCGCCTCGCGGACGAGCCGCGCCTCGGCGCCCCCGGCGAGCGACTCGCCGAGCAGCTTGATCGCCACCTTGCGATCGAGCTCCGGATCGTAAGCCGCGTACACGACCCCCATTCCGCCCTGGCCGATGCGGTCGAGCACCGTATAGCGGCCGATCCGCAGCGCCGCCCGGCGCGGGAACAGCCGCGCCGCCAGCAGATCTTCCATCCGCCGGTCGTCGGCGCCGTCGAGGCTGGGGAACGCCAGCGGCCCGGTGCGCCCCGGGAGCGCGACCTGTCCTTCGAGACATGTGCTCGAATCGTCGCCGGGCTGCGTCGCCGCCTCGCCGAGCGAGGGCCGGAGCTCCGTCGCGGGGCGCGTCGTCGCGTCTGCCTGGTCTCGCCCCATCGGTCGCTCCTCGCCCGAGGCGGAAGGTCGAGCCGCGGGGGCGATCAATTCATCCGGCGCGTCTTTTCCCGATTCCATCCCGGATCTTCCGCGCCCGCGTCCCCATGCCGTCGACGGTGCCCTCGCTCGTCGTGAAGGAACCGCAGCATCGGCGGCCGTTCGCCCGGCCGGTCGTCACCGCCCTGCCGGGCGCGGAGGCGTGCGTCCTCGTCGGCCTCATCCACGCCCGACATGGTACCCGGAGGGGGGCCGCGAGCGACGCGCGACCGCGCTCGCGCGAAAAAGGGTGCGGCCGGTGGATTGGATCCGGCCGTCGCTCGACTCAGGCCTCGAACCCCGAGGACATCGACCATGACGTATCGCCACCGCCGCTCCCTGTCTTACGCCCTCACCCTCGCCGCCCTCGCCAGCCCCGCCTGCGACGACCTCGACGCGCCCGAGCCGGCGAGCGTCGAGTGGCGAGGGATCGAGGTTACCCCGCTCAACACCTCGAAGCTCCTCAACACCGACCTCTCGGCCGTCGACACCCTCGGCGCCGTGCTCGCGGGGGTGAGGCTCGTCAGCGTCGAGGTGAAACGGGCACAAGCTTCTATCCCGTCCAGCTGTCCACCCTCGCGGCCGAAGCGGGCGAGCTCGTCGGCGAGGCCATGTTTCCCATCGGCGACACCGCGGTGGCCGGGGACGACTTTCTCCAATCGATCTGGACCTTCCAGGTCGGCGGACCCTTCTACACCAGCGTCGAGGCCCGCCTGATCGACATGGAGACGGCGGACGACGCCGGTCTGTACGAGGACGTCCTTACCCCCGATCCCATCACCCACCCGCGCAAGCTCGACCCGCTTCGCTGGGTCTACACATTCATGTACGTCGACGGGGCCAACCTGTTCAACGTCTGCGAGTCCGACAATCAGGTCGGCGCTCGCATGGTGATCTTCGGCGACATCCTCGTGAACAAATCCACCGGCGACATCGACGCGCGCCCCAACACCCTCCAATTCGGCTGCCTCACCAGCGCCGTCGGCAAGGCCGCGCTGTGGGGATACGCGCCGGACAGCCCGAGCCTGGCGAGCGTCACCCTCGAGGAATTCAGAACCGGCACGAGGATGGTCCGCGCCGACTACTGCGCCGACGGCACCTCTTACACCGCCGTCGGCCAGGTCATCTCGATGAGCGACCGCTGGGGTATCAACCAATACGCCAACGGGCACACCACCGAGGCCGCGTGGAAGGCCGGCCAGGGCGCGACCTGCCTGCGGCGGAAGCGGCTCGACGACGAGGACTTGAAAGCGCCGCTCGTCTGCCCCGACCAGCACGAGATCCCGCTGTGCGGCCCGGACAGCGTGCTCGGGAGCCGCCTGCTCGCCGGCGACGACGACATGTGGACGAAGATCCGCCCTGAACCCCCGGCGACTCCGACGCCCGGCCGTGTCCGCCACGGCGGGATGAGGTGAATCCACGGTGCTGGCGACATTCGACGCATGCCAGGATCGCCGGCGCGAATCACAGGACCCCGACGCCGCGGAGCGGTCGGATCGCCCGCCGGCTCCGGCTCACAGCACGTGCGGTTCGGCTTGAGTCGGGATGGTGGGCAAGCGAGCGGCGCTCGGGTCGCGTGGCCTCTGACGCGAGCGCCCGCTCGCATCAGCCCGCGTGAAACGGGCCGTCAGATGCCGTTGCGCCGCAGCAGCAGCGACGCCTGCGCGCGCAGCAGCGCCGCCGCCTCGGACTTCGTGGCGAGCACCTGCTCGCACCATCGCCTCGCGGCCGCGCGCTCGCCCTGCGCGGCCGCGAGCTCGCCGGCCCGCAGGGCAGCGCGGGCGCCCGGTTCGCTGTCGCTCGCGCCGACCTCCGCGTAGACGGCCGCCGCCTGCTCGTAGGCCCGCCGCGCCTTCGCCGGCGAGCCGGCCCCGGCCGCGAGATCGCCGAGCCCCGCGTGCGCCTCGGCGAGGAAGTTGTCGCGGATCCCGTTCGCCTCGGCGACCCGCAGCGCGCGCGAATAATAGTGTTCGGCCTGTTCGACCTTCCCGGCCCCGGCGTAGGCGTGGCCGAGCCCCACCAGCGGGTACAGCAAATAGCGGTGTTCGGCGTCGTAGGTCGCCTCCATCAGCGCCAGCGAGCGGAGATAGTGCGGGATCGCGTCGAGGTGGCGACCGCGGCGGACCTCGACGTCGCCGAGCCCGTGGATCGGGTGCGCGAGCAGCGGGTGGTGCTCGCCGAGGATCGCCACGAACAATTCCGAGGAGCTGATGAAGTGGGTCCACGCGGCCGCGAGTTGGCCCTGCTCGAGGTACATCAGCCCGAGGTTGTTGTGGACGATCGCCTCGAAGGGCTCGCGCTCGCCTCGCTGCCGCAGCCGGGCGAGCGCCTGCACGTATTCGCCGCGCGCCGCCGCGAGATCGCCGCGCAACTGGTGGCTCGTGCCGACGTTGTTGTGGAACAGGACGCGCAGGACCGCGTCGTCGCCGGCGCGCTGGATCAGCGACTCGGCGAACGGCGCCGTCGCCAGCGCCTCGGCCGGGCGGCCGAGGTGGTTGCCGACCACGAACATGCGCACCGTCGCCGCCTCGGCCGCGGTCGCGTGCAGGTCGTGGCGGATCCCCAGCCGCGTCGCCCGCTGCAGCGCCGCCTCGGCCTCCTCCCCGCGCACCAGGTTCATCAGCACGCGGCCCTCGACCAGCGCGGCCTCGGCGTCGAGCGGCGCGTAGCCGAGGCCCGTCGCCTCCTCGCGGGTGCGCCGCGCCAGCGTGAGGCCCTCCTCGTATCGACCTGTCCGATCGAACACGTCGGCGCGGGCCAGGTCGCCGCGCAGCGCGGTCACCCGCTCGGCCGCCGCGGGGTCGTCGGGCAGCACGAACGACAACAACCCGCTGGCGTCGGCGCACGTGGCGAGGCTCGGCAGCGCCGACGCGGCCTGGACCGCGTTCTCGACCACCGCGTTGTTGGCGGCCGCGAACACGTCGACGAGCGCCGACAGATGGGCCTTGCGGCGATCGAGGCAGGCGACGCGGAGGTCGGCGAGGTGGTCGGTCTGCGCCCCGGAGGCCCGGTCCTCGCACGCGGCCTGGCGCTCGGCCACCCACGCGCGCGCGTAGGCGTCGATGCGGCCGCGGACCCGCCCGGCCGTGTCTGTCGCAAAGGGCAGGTGCGTCGCCGCGAACGCGCGCGCCACCGCGGCCTCGCGCGCCGGGTCCCACACCCCCGCCAGTTGCTCGCCGCCCACCTGGCAGCGCTGGCCGTCCTCGACCCGGCTGACCGCGACCGCGTAGCTCGCCAGCGAGGCCGCGCCGATCAGCGCGGCCGTCGCCGCGGCCCGTCCCCGCACGCGCCACGGATCGTACTCGAGCGCCTCGATCATCGCCGCCATGCTCGGCCAGCGCTTCGCGGGGTCGATCTCCAGCCCGCGCGCCAGCGCCTTGAACACGCGCCGCGGCACCTGCGACTCGAGCGGCGCCGGCGGGACCACCCCGCGCCGGACCGCCTCGCGGATCGCCGCCCACGAGTCGCCGGCGAACGGCCGCGCGCCGTAGAGCGCCTCGTACAGCGTGACGCTGAAGCTGAACTGATCGGCGAGCGGGCTGGCCACCCGTCCGAAGTGCTGCTCCGGCGACATGTACGCCGGCGTGCCGAGCGAGTTGCCCATCTGCGTCAGCCGCACCGACCAGTGCAGGTTGTTCGAGCGGTCGGGCGCGGATGCCCCCGGCGACGCATGCGTCGACTGCGGCGAGCGCATGCCCTCCTCGGTGTCGACGAGCTCGTGCTCGGGCATGGCCGCGCGGCCCGAATCGTCGGGGCCGCTCTCGGCCTGGACCAGCCCGAAGTCGAGGACGCGGGCGCGCCCGCGATCGTCGACGAGCACGTTGTCGGGCTTGAAGTCGCGGTGCACGAGGCCGGCCGTGTGGGCGGCCGCCAGGCCGCGACCGGCGTCGCAGATCGTGCGCAGGATCAGCTGCCACGGCCGCGCCTCGGCGCGCAGCCAGGTCGCCAGCGTCTGGCCCTCGACGTACTCCATGGCCAGATAGATGCCGCCGTCGTGCTCGCCGACCTGATAGACCTGCACGACGTTCGGGCTCGACAGGCGGGCCATCGCCTGCGCCTCGCGGGTCATCCGCTCGCGCACCGCCGGATTGTTGAGCAGCTGCCGGCGGACCAGCTTCAGCGCCACCTTGCGCTCGAGCCGCGCGTCGTAGCCCTCGAAGACGACGCCCATGGCGCCCTCGCCGAGCTTGCGCAGCACGCCGAAGGGGCCGATGAGGGCCGGATCTGCGCTGGTCTCGCTCATCCGCGCAGCTCTACGGGACGTCGACGATCTTCCCGCTCTGGAGGAGCCCGCCGGAGGCGAACGGCGCGCCGCAGGCGGGCAGCGGCAGCTCAGCGCCTGCGGCCCGAGGCGCATGTTGCTCGCGTTGAGGCAGACCGCCCCGTTCGGCCCCCACTCGGCCTCGACCACGAATGGAACCTCGGGATCGACGTCCTGGATGCCGAGCTGGTCGAGGACGTGAATCGGCGTACCCTGCTGCGTGTGCGACACCCCGTCGCCGCAGTAGTCGGCGCGGACCAGCCGCGTGCAGGCCTGGTGGACCTCGCGCAGATCGGCGAGCCACGGCCTGTAACCCCATTCGACGCACTTCGCCAGCGCCGTGTCGCGGCACGCGAACGTGACGCTGCTGGCCGTGGCCGGCATGCGACCGCCGGTGCCCGGGTTCCACACGTCCGCCAGCAGGATCGCCTGCGTCGGCTCGCCGGCGCCGTCGATGCACATCGGGCCCCAGCCGCCGGAGTCGACCTTGAGCGAGACATCGAACAGCCACACGTCGGAGCCGGGGGCCAGCGGCGCGACGTCGAGGATCTTGAGCAGCTTCTGGCGCGTCGTCCCGCCCTCTTTCACCTCGAAGTGCAGCTTGGCGTCGTCGAGCTCGAGGCCCGCCAGCTCCTCGCCCTGGTGCGACGTGACGACCAGCATGCTGCCCTCGAGCCGGGCGTCGTCGGCCACGCCGTCGCCCTGCACGTTGACCTGCTTCAGCTGGATCTGGTCTAAAGGTCCATTGGGGCCGTTGAGGAGCGCCCCGTTCAGCAGCGCCCCGTTCAGCAGCGCCCCGTTCAGCAGCCCCCCGTTCAGCAGCGCCCCGTTGACCTGGGCGCTGCGGACCTCGACCTCGTCGCAGCCGCACGCGCCGTCACCCGCCCGCGGCTCGTCGCACGCCGCCGTCGCGGTCATCACCACCACCGCTCCGAACACCGAAGTGATTCGCATCGATCCCTCCCCGCGTCCGATCATTATACACACTGATCTTCGGCGACGGCCAGCGCGAATGCGAGGCCGCGTGTACGACCCTGTCGGCCGTCTCTTACGAATCCCTTGCTGTCCTATCGCGGATGAACAATGTTGACTCTCCCGATCGTCCGCACCTCGCCGGAGCGCGACACATTGGGATTCTCGGCCCCGGCGCCCTCGAACATCCGTTCACATCGCCGCGCGAGGTGGTCGCGCGAGTCCCCGCCGGGGACGCGCCCGGAGGAGGCGTTGTCGGGGCAGGTCGTCAGATCTGCCAGCGCGCCGCCGCGGCGACGCGCATGTAACACCTCGTGACGCGGCGGAGCCGCGCCGGATCGCCGCCGCGCACGGTGCCTGCAGACCCCGGCCGTCGCCGCGAGGCTTCGATCCTTCATTGGCATCCAGCCCGGTACGCACATTCACCGGTGACGCGAATGCTGCCTCGGTGGCTCTCCGCGGAGGGGCCCGGCCGCGGCGCGCGCTCGATCGACACGACGAGCGAGAGCGCCGGCTCCACCATGAATGGCGAGAGCGGCCGCGCATCCGCTGCCGCTCGTCGGTCCGACTGTACCGTCATTGAACCCGATTCAACGCGCCTGCAGTCGGACCCCGCGGAGGCGCGCCAGCTCGACCGCCGCGTCCGCGTGGTCCCACACCGTCGATACCCACGTGTCGCCCTCCACCCGCGACTCGAGCGCCGCCACGAGCGCCTCCGGCGTGTGCTGCGACGCGAGCGCGAGCGCCAGCGTGCGAGCGCTCGCGGCGTTTCGGATCGTCCCGAGCTCGTCGTCCGGCGCGTACTCGACGTGAACGACCACCTCCTCGCCCAGCGGCGAGAAGTCGACCAGGGCCGCCAGCATGTCGCTGGCGATCGCCAGCACCCGCAGCGCCGGCAGCCGGGACTCGCGCAGGAACGCGTCGAGCAGCCCTCCGTCCACGCCCGTGAGCAGCACCTCTTCGAGGCTCTCGCTGGCGATCGCCGGCAGCGTCGGCGACAGGCTGTGGATCCCCAGCTCGACCAGCCGCGGCAGCGCCCGCACCGCCTCCGCGAGCCCGTCCAGCGCGTCGAGCACGACGATCAGCGACTGCAACCACGGCAGCGGGTGTTCGGCGATCGTCGCCAGCCACAGTGGGTCGTCGACGTCGTGGAGCTGGCGCAGCACCGGCCAGATCGCCGTCTGCGGCAGCGCCTCCGCCTGCTCCGCCGTCAGCGTCCGCCGCACCAGCAGCCGCCGCTGCCCGATCCATTCCGGCTCCTCGTCCCTCTCGTCGTCGATCACGCTCCCGTACAGCAGCTCCGTCTGCCGGTCCCAGTACGGCGGCTCCACGATCCCGACCGCCTTCCACGGCGCGTCGTCGACCATCGCCTCGCTCCACACGAGCGGGCGTCCGTCGGGCCAGCGCTTCGGCCGCTCGCCGCGGCCGAGCCGTCCCACCAGCCAGCACGCCTCCTCCGCGGTCAGCAGGTGCCGCGCAGTCGCCTCGAACGGCTCGCTCCCGCCGTCGAGCAGCTCGACGATCTCCGGGGTGTCGCTCGCCCCGAGCGGGCTCTCGCCGTCCATACGAAGCAAGAAGCCCGAGCCCACCGCCGACTGGTCCTCGTCGAACCCCGTCCAGTGGATCGCCGCGTAGGTCTGTCCGACGTTCACCGCGATCTCGAGGTTGTCCCACTGCTCCCGCGGGTCCGCGAACAGCCGCGCGAGCTCCCCCGTCGTGCTGTCCGAGTCACCCCGGTCATCACTCGTCACCGTCATGCGCTTCTCCGCCCCGGGCGCGTCCAGGAGGTCCCGGGCTGCATCCTTCGCACTGTAGCGCAACCCGGCGCCGCGGACCGGCCCGCCGCTCGAACGTGCCCGTCTCCGCCCCCGCTCCGGGACCTGCGATGGCGTCCCGATCGGCCTTCCGCGCCGCGGTGGAGCTTTCGCGCTCGCACCCGGCGACCCGCGGCGGGCGCCCGGACGTGATATCCACGCGTCATGGCCGAGGAGCCGCGCCGCATCGCCGAATACCTGCGCTCCGACGACGAGCGGCCGTTCATCCACAAGGCGTTCGACCGGACGCTCGGCGACGCCGATCGCCTCGCCTACGCGGCGCTCGTCGAGGACCGGGACCCCGAACGCGCCGAGTGGCTGCGCCTCGAGGTCGCCCTCCATTCGCGCGCGGCCGACGACCCCGCCGTGCTCGCCCGGTTCGTCGCGCTGGCGCGCAAGATCGGCCTCGACTACGCCGACGCGCTGCTGCGCGAAGACATCATGAACTGCGGCAGCGACGGCGCCAAACAGGCCGGGCGGCGCGTCCGCTTCGCCTTCGCCTGCCCCAAGCGGTGGGAGACGCTCGCGCCGGCCGACGACGCCTCGGTCCGGCTGTGCCAGCAATGCAACGAGCGCGTCTATTACTGCGAGACCGTCGCCGACGCCGAGGTCCGTGCATTCGCCGGGCAGTGCATCGCCATCCCCAGGGCGCTCGCGGACGGCGGCGTCCAGACCGTACAGCTCGGCCGACCGGACCCCGTCGGCCACTGGGCCGACCGCCTGTTCTCGTACGGACCCGGCGCTCCAAAGCACGTTGACGCCCTCGTGGTCCTCTATTCGCAGCAGGCCGAGCTCGTCGGTCGCTCCCACGTGTTGAACCCGAAGGGCGTCACCGTCGGCCGCGGCCTCGACAACACGATCGTGCTCGGCGGCGACTCCGTCTCGCGCTGCCACGCCCGCCTCGAGCGGCGCGACGACGGCTGGTGGGTCCTCGACAACGGCAGCACCAACGGCACCTACGTCCACGACACGCAGGTCCAGGAGGCGCGCCTGGCCGCCGGCGACCTCCTGAAGATCGGCAGCACGGTCTTCAAGTTCGTCGCGGCACCGGAGTGACGCGCGCATGAACGAGGCAGCCTCACCCGCGCGCCGGCTCACCCGGGCCGCCCAGCGCAAGCTCAACGATTTGGTCGCCCAGGGCGTGCCCTCGCGAGCGCGATCCAGCAGGTGCGCGGCGAGCCCGACGCGTTCGAGCAAGTGACGCCGGTCGAGCGACCCGCCCCGGCGCCGCGGCCCGCGTGGTCCGGCGATCGCACCGACTGGGAGCGCGCGGTCGAGAAGCTCCAGATCCTGCGCGAGCTCGATCGCGGGTACACGACGTTCGGCGCGCGGACCCACCGCTACCTCGTGCGACCGAAGGCCACCACGGGCCAGCTCGCGGCGATCGAGAAGAAGCTCGGCGTCGAGCTTCCGCCCGGTCTGCGCGCGTTCTATCGCAACATCGGAGACGGCGGCGCGGGGCCGGACCACGGCCTGTTCGCCGCGGCGGAGCTCGAGCCCCGGCGTCCAGGCACCGCGTACCCGGGGATCGCAGCGTTGCGGGCGCTCGGCGCTCGCACCGACGCGCAGCCGCCCGAGCCGACGTACGCCGACCTGTCGCCGTCACGGCTGACCGGCATCGTCACGATCCTGTCCTCGGGCTGCTCGCTGTACTCCGGCGTGGTGTGTACCGGTGACGTCGGGCGCATCGTGCACTGGGATGACGACCGCATCGTCGAGACCGACGACACGCTCGCGGCGTGGTACGAGCGCTGGCTCGACGACGAGATCGCGCGGTTCGAGCTGGTCCTACGAATGCGCGACGAGGGCGCCACGATCGACGCGATGGTGATGGCGATGAAGCGCCTGTTGTCCTCCGGACGATCACCCGCCGCCGACACCTCCCGCGCGCGCGAGCTCGTGGAGGCGAAGCTCCGCGGGCTGTCGCCGGAGGAGGCGGGTTAGGTTCGACGAACCAGCCGGCGCAGCCGCAGGTCAGCCCCGGGCCGGGCCGTGGAGCGCGTTGAACACGGCGGCGATCTCATCGGTGCCGTGGCCGAGCTGCAACGCCCGTTCGAAGTAGGCCAGGGCCAGCTCCGGCAGCCTCCCGTCGACGCTGTTCTCCCGGCTGAGGCGCACGATGTGGCGAATGGCGTTCGTATGAATGTCCAGCGTGCAATCGGTCCCCTTGAATTGCCGGTGGACAACATCTTCTTGCACATGTCGGCGGTGATCGAGATGAGCGGCATGATCGCCTGGAACTTCTCGAAGTAAGCGTCGAGGGGGAACGACTCCGACGCGCAGATCGCCGCCCCTTGCAGGACCGCCAGGGTGGCGCCGTAATAGCTCGACAGCAGGGCGCAGTCGAGCGCTGCCGCGGCTCCGATCGGCTCGCCGACGTGGGAGGTGGCCCCGCCGATGACGCGCAGCGTCGACTGGTGGCGCTCGTACAGGTCCCTGGGGCCGGAGTAGAACACCGCCGTCTGCTCACCGCCGATGTAGCTGGGGTACGCCAGGATGCAACCGTCCAGGTAGTCGATCCCGAGGCTCGAGGCCCACGCCGCCCCGCTGCGGGCGTCGCCGGGCGTGCCGCTCGTCAGCTGGACCAGCGTCCGACCCTTCGCGGCCGCGGCCACGAGCGGCGTACGGAGGACCTGGTCGCTCGCCTCGTAGTCGGACAGCGAGACGATCGTCAGGTCGCTCGCGCCGCACGCCTGCTCGGGCGTCGCGGCCACGTTCGCCTGGCCGTGAAACGGCTCCGCTTTGCCGGGAGTCCGGTTCCATACGGTGACTGGATGACCGGCGTCGATGTAGGCGCGCGCCAGCGCGGCGCCCATCTGACCCAAGCCGACGATGGAGACGGTCACTTTGTGCGTCATGCGTGATTCTCTCTCTTCCTTCGGTGCCTGCGAGTATACGAGCGCGCGCGCCGTGACCTCTTTCGCGGCCCTGCTGCGAATCCTCGGCCCGCGGCCCCAGGTCGACGTCGTCGCGCCACCCGCGAAGGGTAGCGCGGCGCTCCGGCGCTTCGAAGGGGTCACCTCGTCCAGGTGGCGGCCGCGTGAGGAGAAATCCAGGAGGCGCCCTGAGAGGCCGAGGGCCCCCGGGGCCGCGCTCGAATTCCTCGTCGACCCGGAAATCGGCCGACCCGATGACGCGTTGGCAGCCCAGAGTCACATGGGCCGCACGAACGAGCACATCCATGGGGGCCGCCGCCGCGCTCTGGCTCTGGGCCTGAGCGGAGCGGCGCTGGCAGGGTTGATCTACTTCGAGGGTCTGCCCGCCCGAGCAGAGGCCGAGTCGGCCGTTTACTTCGAGGCCGAGGCGGACGAGGCGATCGAGTCCATCTCGCCTCAGCCACCGGCCGAGTCCTCGATCCCGGCCCCAACTCCGACCGACACACGCCTCGCCATGGCGACCGTCGCCGAGGCCGACGCCGCGGCGTTGCCCGTCGCCCCGCCCGCCCCCGCGCTCGTGCTCGTGCCGTCCATCGAGGGCCTGAGCCTGCACAAGGCCAGGAAGCAGCTCGCCGCGGTCGGCCTCAAGCTCGCGGTGCGCGACGAGTACGGCGAGAAGATCGAGCGCGCGTACTGGAACGAGTACGAGGTGCGCAAGCAGAAGGTCGACGCCGGCGCCGAGGTCGAGCCCGGCTCGACGGTGAAGGTGAAGGCGCGCATGCGGCTCCGCTACGCGTCGGGGTACTGAGTCGATGGGCGACGCGATCGTACGGGTGCTCGTGTTCACGGCGCTGGCGGGTCTCGCCTTCGCGCCGCTCGAGCACCTGTTCGGCCGTCACCGCGACCCCCGCCCTGGCTACCTCGTCGACCTCGGCTTCGCCACCTTCGGCGGTCTGCTCGTCCATCTCGGCGTCGCCACGCTGGTCGGCGGCGCGCTCGCGGGTCTGGACGGCCTCTCGCTCGCGAGTCCGCTGTTCGCCGGCGTCGGCAGCCGCACCGCTCGCACCGCGCTCGAGGTCGGCGCCGGGCTCATGCTCTTCGAGCTCGTCGGCTACGCGTACCACCGCCTCGCCCACGCGATCCCGTGGATGTGGCGGCTGCACGCCGTGCACCACAGCTCCGAGCGCATGGACTGGCTCGCGTCGTTCCGCCAGCACCCGCTCGAGATCGTGCTGGTCACCCTCGCCCAGAACGCGCCGCTGGTGCTGCTCGGCCTCCCGCTCGGCTCGCACGCGCTGGTGCTGCTCGCGCTGCGGCTCAACACCGTGTTCGTGCACGCCGATCTCGAGCTGCCGCGCAGCCGCGCGATGCAGTGGTCGAGCGAGCTGCTCGCCACCCCGGCGTTCCACCATCGGCACCACCAGCGCGCCGGCACGCCGCGCAACTTCTCCACCCTGTTCCCGTGGATCGATCGGCTGTTCGGCACCCACGACGCCGCGCCCGCGGGCCCCGTGGGGCTGTCCGAACCGACACCGCGGAGCTTCCTCGGGCTGCTCGTGCTGCCGTTCCTGAGCCCGGCCGCGGCGCGCCGGATCGCAACGAAGTAACCGAAGCTCAGTCCTCGGCGACCTCGTTCATGGGTCGTCGACACGAGGAACGCCATGTCGGTCGGATCCGGCTCGCGGCCGGCCGTCGACGTCGTCCGGCCCGGCGACGACGTCGACGCCCCACGCCGCGCGCTTGACCCCCGACACGACGCTGTGCGCGCCTCCGTGCTGAACACCTCACGCGTGCTGTCGCACCGGGCGAGCATGAGGCCAGCCCCGTGACGCGCGTCGCAGTCACAGCGATACCGTCAACTTGAACGGCAGCCCCGGCTCGGGGATGCCCACGCCGGTCGTATTCCCGATCCATACGCACGAGCCGCCGCCGACCTGAGGCGTCGGTGCGAAGGCGGTCTGGATGCCGATGCCGACGTCACGGTCGATGCGAAGCCCGCCCGTCCCGCTCAAGACGCCCGAGAAGCCGAAGTCGATGCCGCTGTGCGGCCCGCCAGTGAATAGGCCGACGCCGTTGAATTGTCCGCCCGGGAACACCTGCGCGAACTCGAGAGATACGTCGTGGTCATGCCATACGCCCGGGAACGATCCCGTTCTGATCAACGCCGGCAAGCGGATTTCGAACGGTAGGCCGTCCGGCCCGATCCCCGGCCCCGTGGTCAGCCCGCGCCACACACATTCGGCGCCGACCAGCTCGAACATCGCGCTTGTCGAGGTCTGGATGCCGATACCGACGTCGCGGTTGATCGTGAGGCCGCCGGACTCCGTCGCCACCCCGGTGAAACCGAACTGAATCCCTTGGTGCGGGCCGCCTGTGAAGACACCGACGCCGTTGAACGCGGTGTCGAAGACTTGTTGGATCGAGAACGTCACAGGGTGCTCGTGCCAGATACCTGCGAAGTTCCCGACAAAGATCAAACTCATGGCCGTCTCCTCCGATCGGGTCGAACGTGGATCGCTCCGCGTGCCCGGCAAGCGAGAATCGCAGCGCCAGGGCGCCCGAACCGCCCGCCGCGGCCGGACCCGAACAATTCCCTCGGCATGAAAGCGCCAGCATCGACGGGCGTTCGTGACCTGCCCCGAAGGACATGCC
Source organism: Nannocystis pusilla (assembly GCF_026626665.1). Taxonomy (GTDB): domain Bacteria; phylum Myxococcota_A; class Polyangia; order Nannocystales; family Nannocystaceae; genus Nannocystis; species Nannocystis pusilla. The sequence goes on along the minus strand of NZ_JAPNKE010000002.1, from coordinate 11,443,589 downwards.
GTGTCCGCAGTCGCACGATTTTCGCGGCCCTGCCGCCGGCCTCTCCGCGCTGCCCCGTCTCGAAGGACCCGGCTTGGCGGTGCTGCCGGCCCGGGGGTCGTGCTGAGGAAATTCGAGGCGCCACCTGTGGCCCGCGGCGCAGTATCATGCGACCGATGACGAGCGCGCCCTGGCACGACGATCCCGCCCTCCGCGGCCGTTTCCACCCTGACCACCCGGACGACCTCCAGGTTCTCTTGCATGACGGCGAGCCGCGCCGCTGCGGACGCGCGCCCGAGGGTTGCTGGGTGACCGTGCGAGGCGTGCGGCAGACACTGCGGATCCCGATCGCGCCGGAGGGCACCAGCCCGCCGCTGCTGGCCGACGCGGTCCGATGGGTCGAGCGACCCGTGTACGAGGGGATCCTCCTCAACGAGCCGCAGCAGCTCACGACGGCGCACAAGGGCGACACGCTGCTGTTCGTGACGAGCCCGGGGATCCCGCATCCGGTACGGGTGACGGAGGCGTACGTCGGCGAGCGCAGCAGCTGGTCGATCCAGCCGTGCAACCGCTGCGGCGCCGACCAGGCGCTCGATCCGCCGACGATCATGGCCCATACCCGCTTCCCCGACGCGCCCGCCGGATCGGTGCCGGTGGCCTTCAGCGCGTTCTGCCCGTGCGGTGGGACGATGCTGCTCGCGCTCGTCGAAAATGCCGCGGCGCTGCCCGAACAGCCGCCGGCGCGCAAGCCGTGGTGGAAGTTCTGGTGAGGCCCGCGTGAAGGGAGACGCGGGGTCGGGCCCGCCGCCCAGGCGAGGCACGGGCCGACGGCCAAGACCGCGAGGCCCAGGTGACGCCTCGGTAGGCGTCTCTGTCACGACGCGGTTCGCGGAACGGATACGGCGGGGACGACGGCGTAGAGGGCCTGAGCTTGGGCCACGCCGCGCAGGCGGTGGCTACCGAGCGCGACCAGGCGCGTGCGGGCCGCGGGCAGAGCGTCGGCGAACGCCTGCGAGACCAGGACGTCCTGCGCAAGCGGGCGGCACATCGCCCCTATCCGCGCGGCCTCGTTGACGGCCGGGCCGATGACGGTAAAGTCGAGACGAGCGGCGCCGCCGATGTTGCCGTAGAACACGTCGCCGAGGTGCAGCGCGAGGTAGGCCCCGGTCGCGGGCAGGCCCGCGGCGACGCGACGGGCGCTGACCTCGGCGAGCGTGGTGAACACCGCGTCGGCGGCCGCGAGCGCACGGCTGGCGGCCTCGGCGGTGCTGTCGCCGACAGGGAACATGCCGAGCAGGCCGTCGCCGATGAACTTCAGGACAGTGCCGCCGTGGGCGTGGATCGCCTCCACCTGCGGATCCGCGTAGTCGTTGAGCAGCGGGAGGACGAGTTCGGCGTCGGTCGAGTCGACCATGCTCGTGAAGCCCTTGAGATCGCTGAACCACACGACTGCACGGATGCGTTCCGCGACGCCGCGAGCGATCGCCCCGCGCAGCACGCGTCCGCCGGCGTCGCCGCCGAGGTAGGTCTCGACCACGGTCCGGGTGATCTGGCGGACCGTGCAGGACAGCATCGCCGCGGCGAGGAACGGGCCGAGCGCGGCGACGAGGGCGACGTCGGCCTCGGTGAAGCCGGCGGGCGCGTCGCTGCCCCACGACGAATACACGCAGTCGAGCTCGCCCATCTTCACGGCGTCGCCGAGCCGATGGACGCACGCGATGTAGTCGGTGATCCCGGTCGCCGCGAGCTCCGCGAGCACCGCGAACGGGTAGCGGCCGTCCGCCGGCGGGCAGCGGAAGCGGTACAGCGACTCATTTCCGGCGAGCAGGTGGTGGAACGGGCTCGCCACCCACAGCGGTGCGTTCGGCAGCGACGCCTCCCGGGTGATCTCGACGCACTCGATGCCGACGTCGCGCCGCCAGGTGTACAGCCGACCGCCGACGAGCGGGTGCAGCGTGTCGACGCCGACGATCATTCGTGACAGCGGCACCCCGCCGGCGACCAGCCGGTCGCACACGCCTTGCACGACCGCGAGCTCGGGCACGCCGGCGAGCGTGTCCTCGGTGATGCTGCGCGACAGCTCGATCAGCAGGCTCTCGCGCGCGTGTGAGCTGGCGGTCATCGGCTCCGGCGGACCATCTTGGCAGCACAAAGCAGTCGCAGACAAGCGAGGGCGGGCCCGCGCATCGTCGACTCGCCGCGATCGGCGCAGGGGCAGCTCGCGCCGTCGTCGCGGCCCGCGAATGCCCCGCGGCTCGTCCTCCGACCTCCGCGTCGACGAGCCGGATATCGGGTGAGTCAGGCAAAACTTCGCCAGAGGTATGTCCCATCGGACATGTCCATCGAGACCGGCAGCGCTCGTCCGCCCGTCGCCCGCGCGTCGCTGCGCGCCGGCGAGCGCCATGCATCGAACATGACCTTCAGGGCACCGCGGCGGCCTCGAGCGGCTCGTGTTCACCAGTGAGATAGCACGCGCGGGGCTCCCGTTCCCGATCGCCACCTGCGAACGCTACCACCGACGAGGCGGTCGACGACCGCTCCATCGACCTGAATGGTCGCGTGGAGCTCGCGCGGCCGCGATCCGGAAGCGAATCCCATGACGAGACATTACACCTTGATGACATCGCTCGCCCTCGCCTTTACCCTCGGTACGACCAGCCGCTCCGCCGAGGCCGCGCATCCGACCTGCTCGCAATCGTTCGCCGTCACCAACGTGCGAGTGTTCGACGGCGACAAGGTGCTCGTCAAGGCCACCGTGCTCGTCGTCGACGACGAGATCGCGGCGGTCGGGCCGAATGTGAAGATCCCGCAGGGCACGCCGACGATCGACGGCGCAGGCGCGACGCTGATGCCGGGCATGCTCGACAGCCACGCCCACGCGTGGCAGCGCGGCGACCTCGAGCGCGCGGCGCAATTCGGCGTGACGACCGAATTCGACATGTGGTCCGACCTCGGCTTCATCCAGGCGATGACGGCCGAGCAGGAGAGCACCGGGGCGCCGGACCGCGCCGACGTGTTCAGCGCGATTCACCCGGCGACCGTCACCGAGGGGTATCCCTACAACTGGACCCCGGACGTCATCGAATCGCCGACGGTCGACAGCCCGCAGGGGGCCAAGAAGTTCGTCAAGGATCGGATCAAGGAGGGCGCCAATCACCTCAAGATCATGCTCGAGGACGGCACCCTGACCGGCCCTCCGATCCCCGTGCTCAGCGACGCCACCATCGCGGCGTTGACGAAGGAGGCGAGAAAGCGCGGCATGTTGAGCATGGCGCACATCACCAAGCAGGCGCCGGCGTTCTCGGCGGTCGGCAACGGCGTCGACGGCCTCGTCCATGTATTCGTCGACGAGCTCGCCACCGCGCAATTCGTCAAGCTGGCGGTGGCGAAGGGGATCTTCGTCGTGGGCACGCTCGGCGCCGAGGAGTCGTTCATCACCACCGACGGCGGCGCCGCGATCATCGCGGACCCCGACCTCGGCCCCTACCTCACCGAGCTCGAGAAAGAGTACCTGCTGTTTCCCGCGCCGCCGAGCGTGCTGACGCTCGAGAACCTGCAGATCGCCCAGGACAACGTGCTCGCGCTGCACGACGCCGGGGTGCCGATCCTCGCCGGGACCGACCTTGCGACCCACGGCGTCAGCATCCACCGCGACCTCGAGCTGCTCGTCGACGCGGGCCTGACCCCGACCCAGGCGCTGGTCGCCGCGACCTCGGCGCCGGCCGACGCCTTCGGCTTCGGCGATCGCGGCCGCATCGCGCCCGGGCTACGCGCCGACCTGGTGCTGGTCGACGGCGACCCGACCACGGACATCCTGGCGACGCGCGCGATCCGGAAGATCTGGAAGCTCGGCGTCGAGGTCGAGCGCGCGCTGCCGTGAACGCGGGCCCATGGGCGAGTGAGAGGTCATGGGCCTGTCTTTCATGCCCTATCCACCGTGACGCAGCGCCTCCGCGGTCGCGGGGTCGGCGGGAAAGAACGACTCGATCGCCAGCTCCGACAGCGTGACGTCGACGGGACTGCCGAAGATCGTCGTCGTGCTGAGGAACGACAGCACGACGTCGCCGACGCGCAGACGCAGCGTCGCCACCAGGTCGGTCCCGTGAGCGGCGACCGCCCGACCGCCGCCGAGCTCGGCGTGTAGCGCGACGAGCACCGGATCGGCGCTCGCGTCGATCTGCTGCTGCAGGCGCTGCAGGACGTGGGCGCGCCACTCCGCGGCGTTGACGATCCGCGGCCACAGCCCGTCGGGCGCCAGGCTCGCGCGCAGCACGTTCATCGGCGGCTCGCGCAGGCGCGCCGGCAGGTCGCTGACGAGCGGCGCGAACGCTCGGTTGGCCGCGACGAGGTTCCAGTGGCGATCGATCGCTATCGCCGGGTACGGCTCGTGACCCGCGAGCAGCAGATCGATCGCCCGGCGCGCGCTCGCCAGCTCGGGCGCGTCGAGCGGGTGCTGCGAGTACATCGGCGCGTGCCCGGCAGCCAGCAGCAGCGCGTTGCGAGCGCGCAGCGGGATCGACAGGACGTCGGCGAGCTTGAGCACCATGTCACGGCTCGGCGTGGCGCGGCCGGACTCGAGGAAGCTGACGTGCTTGGTCGAGATGTTGGCCGTGGCGGCGAGCGCCAGCTGGCTCATGTGCCGTTGCTCGCGCCACTGCCGCAAGAGGGTGCCGATCGGCCGGGTTGGACTCTGCATGCGCCAGCGAGTGTAACCGTCCCGCACCGGCGCTCCATTACCTCGCGGGTAATCCGATCGTTACCCCGCAGGTAATCGACCCGACGGCGGCGCGGGCCCAACCTCGATGCATGACCACGACCACCGAGCCCCAGCACCTCGTCGACCGCTACCTCGCCGCCTGGAACGAGCGCGACGACGCTCGCCGCGCCGCGCTGATCGCCGCGACCTTCACCGCCGACGCGCGCTACGTCGATCCACTCGCGGCGAGCGAGGGGCACGCCGGCATCGACGCGATGATCGGCGCGATCCAGGCGAAGTTCCCCGGCTTCGCGTTCGCGCCGCGCGGCGCCGCCGACCGCCACGGCGACAACCTACGCTTCGCGTGGTCGCTCGCGCCCGCGGGTGGTCAGGCCATCGCCGGCGGCACCGACTTCGCGACGGTCGCGCCCGACGGCCGGTTCGCCAGCGTCACCGGCTTCCTCGACGCGCTGCCGCCCCGACCGCGCGGCCACAACGTGACGCTGCCCGACGGCGAGACCCTGTTCTATCGTGACAGCGGCGGCGACGGCCCGGCGGTCGTGTTCGTGCACAGCTGGGGGCTGTCGAGCTCGATGTGGCAGTACCAGGTGCTTGCCCTGCGCGCGGCCGGCCTGCGCTGCGTCAGCTTCGATCGCCGCGGCCACGGGCGCTCGAGCCCGGCGACCGCGGGCTACGAGCTCGACACGCTGGCCGACGACCTCGCGGCCGTGCTCGCGCACCTCGACCTGCGCGGAGTGACGTTGGTCGGTCACTCGCTCGGCTGCGCGGAGATCCTGCGCTACGTCGCCCGTCACGGCTCGTCGCGCGTCGCCCGGATCGCCCTGCTCGGGCCGCTGACGCCGGTGCTGCGCCAGCTTCCCGACAACCTCGAGGGGATCCCCGACGCCGTGTTCGAGGCGGTGTTTGCGGGCTGGGCGCGCGACTTCCCGCGCTGGGCCGCCGAGAACGAGGCGCCGTTCTTCGTCCCCGAGACGTCGGCGGCGATGCGTGCATGGCTGATGTCCGAGCTGCTGAGCACGCCCGTCGACGTGGCGATCGCCACGCAGCGCGCGGTGGTGTTCTCCGACCTGCGCCCCGACCTCCCGGCGATCGATCGCCCGACGCTGATCCTCCACGGCGACCGCGACGTGTCCACCCCGCTCGCGCTCGGCCGTCGCACGGCGGCCGGCATCGCCGGCGCGCGCCTCGAGGTCTACGAAGGGGCACCGCACGGGCTCTTCATCACCCACATGGATCGCGTCAATCGCGATCTGCTCGCGTTCATCCGCGAGTGAGCCGCAGGGCAGCTCTGCAGGCGATCGCCGGTACGCGGCTGCACCTCCTGGACTCGTCCCGCGGAAGACCCGCGGCTCGGGCTCACGGTCATCGCCAGGGCGCTAAAAAACGGGCTACCCTCCACCGAGGGCATCGCATGAGCACCTTCGTCCTGATCCACGGCGCCGGCGACGTCGGCTGGTACTGGCACCTGGTCGAGGCCGAGCTGCGGGCGCGCGGGCACGACGTGGTGGCCCCCGACCTCCCTGGCGACGACGACTCGCTCGAGCTCGAGGACTACGCCGACGCGGTGGTCGCCGCCGTCGGCGACCGCAGGGACCTGGTCGTCGTGGGCCAGTCGTTCGGCGGGTTCACGGCCCCGCTGGTCGCTGCCCGGCTCCCCGTCGATGCCCTGGTGTTCGTCAGCGGGATGGTGCCCGCTCCGGGCGAGGCGCCGCGCGATTGGTGGCAGAACACGAGATACCGGCAGGCGGTCGAGGAGCAGGCCGCGCGCGACGGCGGGGTGACCGGCAGCGACGACCCGTACGTCTGCTTCTACCACGACGTGCCGCGCGAGCTGGCGACCCTGGCGATGAGCAAGGAGCGCGCGCACCCTGCGAAGGCCGCGATGGCGTCGCCGTGGCCGCTCGACGCATTGCCGGAGGTGCCGACCCGCTTCGTCCTGTGCGCCGACGATCGCTTCTTCCCGCCCGCCTTCTTGCGCCGCGTGGTGGCCGGTCGCCTCGGCGTCGTGCCCGACGAGATCGCTGCCGGCCACTGTGTGGCGCTGAGCCGCCCCGTCGAGCTCGCGAGCCTGCTCGAGCAGGCCGGGCGTCGGCGTCGGCCGCGGCTGCGGCTCATCGACCATTACGACGCCGAGCTGCGCCGTCACAACGAGCGGCTGCGCGCGGCGGCCGGGGTGCGCCCGGGTGATCGCGCGCTCGACATCGGTTGCGGCGGCGGGCAGTCCACGCGCGACGCAGCCCGGGCGGCGGCGTCCGGGAGCGTGCTCGGTGTCGATATCTCCGCGGAGCTGCTGGCGCTCGCGCGCCGACGCACCGCGGAGGAGGGGGTGCAGAACGCGACCTACGAGCGTGGCGATGCTCAGGTCCATGCGTTCCCGCCGGCCAGCTTCGACGTCGTCCTCAGTCGGTTCGGCACCATGTTCTTCGCCGACCCGCTGGCCGCGTTCAAGAACATCGCCCGCGCGACGCGCCCGGGCGGGCGCCTGGTCATGATGGTGTGGCAGAGCCGCGAGCGAAACGAGTGGGCCACCGCGATCCAGGAGGCGCTGGGCACCAGCCCGTCGCCAGGGCTGCTGGATCCGTTCTCGCTCGCCGATCCGCCCGCGGTCGAGTCTCTCCTCGCCGCCGCTGGCTTTATCGACATCGCCTTCGCCGAGGTGCGCGAGTCGGTCGATTACGGCCCCGACGCGTCCGCGGCGGTCGAGCTCGTGCGCGACTTCATTTCGACGCGGGAGATGCTCCTGCGAATGGAATCGGCGGCGGCGCAGCGCGCAGTGGGCAGGTTGCGTGCGACCCTCGCCGCGCACCAGACCGGCGAGGGGGTCCTCCTGGACTCGCGCGCCTGGATCGTCACGGCCCGCCGCGCGGCGCCGTAAAGGCGTCAGCCGACCTTTGCGACAGCCTCGAGCGCCTTCGCCTCGGATGGTGACCGCGATGAGAACGTCGCAGGTGCGGCGCTCGACGAGCGAGGCGAGGTTTCCGGCCGCCCTCGCCGTCGCGCCGCGACCATGCGCATGGGCGGGCGCTATTGCCTGTAGCGCTCGAGCAGCCACGAATCGATGTCGTGGCCGGCGGACAGATCGTAGGTCGCTGGGTCGCCGAAGCTCGGTCAATCCACAGATCGCGTCGCGGAGTCACGCGGACGCGCTTCCGCGGCCGATCTAGGGGGACTTCTCGTCGCGGAACTCGATCCGCAAGCGCTGGAGCACCTCGGCGGTGACCTTGCCGATGGGTTCGTGGCGCGATGCGACATGCTCGCGCTCCTGCTCGAGTCGAGGTTGATCCATTCGGTATCCGCCGCGATGCGCACCTCGGGGGCGGACAGCGCCTCGTACGGCAGCCAGCGCTCGAGCGGGAGCTTGTCGTCGACCTTCAGCGTCGCGACCTCCCACGCGTCGATGCCGTCGACGGACTCCGAGGCGTCGAACGAATAATCATCGAACACGACCCGGCCGTGCGGCGGAAGATGGAAGGCGAGGAAGCCGGGTGCACCGTACATCGTGACTTCGACGACTCGACCTCCCGCACCGTCGTAGGCCTTTCCGCCGAACGGGAGATAAGGCGCCGAGTTGGACACGAACACGGGGGCGGCCGGGAGCGCGTCTTCGGCGTGGTCAGGGAAGACCAACCAGACGGCGTGCCCGCGACGGTTCACGAGGGTCAGGCGGACGTTGTAGAAGCGCAGCGGGGGCTTGCCCATGCTGTGCCCCAGCAGCGTCGCCGTGATCGTCGAGGCTTCGGGGTCCACGGGCGCGAGCTCGACGGCAGGCGCGGGCACGGCCTCGGGCTCGCGCCGCGAGGCTGCCGTGCTCGGCGGAGCATCGGGGACGACGGGCGCGGACTCGGCGGCGGGCGTGGGCACGGCCTCGGGCTCGCGCCTCGCGGTCGGAGTGCAGGCGACAGCGAGCTGCAGCAGACCGACGACGTGGCGGAGCATCGCCGCAGTATCGGCGCGGCAGTCCTTGGCGGCAAGCAGAGGCGCGCCGCCTGCGAACGCTCTGACCTCGCGCGCCGCCCCGCAGCGTCGAGCAAGACCGACGCCGCCAAGTACCAGCGCGCCCATGCCGAGGTGCGGCCGAGCTGGGCGGCGCTCGACGTTCGACGCTTCGAGCTTGACATGAGGGGGTGTATGTGGCCGAGGAGTCTCATGAAGACTGAGTCCGGAGCGGAACCGAGAATCATCACGCAGTTTAGCGCGTTTGCCTCGCTTGAGGAGCTTGGCCAGGGAAGACATCTGGTCCCCAGAAAGGCGATTGGCAGCGAGCAGGGCATCGCCTGGCGGCTCGCCGAACTCGCGGAGTCTGCGGCGGTTTTTGAGGCTCGGCACGGAGATACAGCCGCCGGCTCTCTGGACGACCTCGCGGAGGCGACGACGGCTGAGTACCGACGTGTACCGCGTGCCATCCGGCGGGTGCCGGCGCCGCTGAGCCCGTCAGAATGCTGCATGGATGGAAGACGCGAAGTCGTATGCATCGCTTCCATCACCGGCGACGAAGATGTATGCCACGTCGCGAGAAGGATTGCAGGCAACCACGCCGTCCTGGCCCAAGAGCCGGGTCCTCGAGCTCGCCCCGGCCTTCTGGCTGAAGACCCTCGAGAAGGAGGACACCCAGCGGCGCCTCAATCTCAACCCCTTCCGCGCAGCCACGCTCGTCGCTCGCCTCCCGACTGTCCAGCGGAGGGCCAGCCGCAGGTCAGGACGCGGTCCGTCAACATCACGTTGGCCTCAGGCCGGATCGACCCAGTAGACCTGCTTGTGGCCGAGCGCCGTGAACATCCGCTCCTGCTCACGCGCCTTCGCGTAGCTGCGAAACCGAGCGACCTCGAAGCGGTTGCAATTATCGTCCTCGCGCCACAGCGCCCAGACGGGCAATCGCGTCAGGTTGACCTGCGGATGGATGAGCCAGCAATCTTCATCATCGATCGCCAGCGCCTCGAACAGATCCACGATCGCATCATGCAAGTCGTCGCCGCGCAGCGTGCAAATACCCAGCCATTTCGGCCGCTCGAACTGCCCGCGCGCCACGAACGGTCGCCCGCGGGCCGGCGCGCAGAAGCGGACCGCCGCACACCAGCCGATCCCGTCGAGCCACCACCGGATCGCTTCGGTCCCGGTCTGCGCCGCGAAATCCTCGAGGTCACGCTCGAGCACCACCAGCGCCTCGTCATCGGCGAGGAATGCCTCGCCTTCGCCGAGCCAGCGCAGATAGGCGCGCAAATCGACCTCTCGCACCAATTCGTGATCGCCCCACCGCTCCTCGAGATTCAAGATCGAGTCGAACACGCAGTTTGCATCCGGCGATGTGAACGGGCTGCCTTGGCCGCTACCGGGCGGCCATACCTCGCGGGTCCAGGCCTTCACCTCCGCGCGGGTCATCCGCCCCTCGAGCAACGCACGCAACTTGACGACCATGGTCCGCACGGCCTCGGTTTGCGCGAGTCGCTGTTCGGCCTGCTCAAGCCTTGTCGCCGGCACGGCTCCATTCTACCCCGCCGCCCGCGCCGCCGCTCGCTCGCACTCGCGCACTCACGCCGGGTGAAGAAGCCGCACCCCCTTCAGGGGCGCGGCGCTCCGGTGCGCGTCGACATCCCGGGCGACACTCCGCGCTTCGTAGCGACCACGGAGCGGATCTTCGTCCACCGACGCCTCGCCCCACATCTCGATGTGGTGCGTCGCACAGATACCGTGCGGCAGTCGCGGGCGACCGCCTGGGCCTGGCGTAGCCGAAGGAGGTTCCCGATGTGTTCCAGGACAGCGGCATTCGGCGGCGCGTTGGGCTAGAATGGCGGGCGTGGCGGACGAAGCAATCGAGCATCGCGCAGAGCCGGGCGATCAGGGGCCGATCCTGGACGAGTTGCGGCGCTTCGTCGATACGCAGGTGGCGCTCGTCGCCGCCTTTCACCGAGCCTTCGCTCGCGGGGAAGGAATGTTCTGGTTCCGCGAAATACCGTTCGTCGGAGAGGTGGAGCTCGACGCGCAGCGCTGGAAGTACACGCGCCACGGCGGCGGGGTCGCGTTCTACGAACCGGTGTCGCGGCGGGCGATCGACGTCCACGACAAGCTCGACCGGCCGCACATGTTCGACGCCTGGCGCTTGCAGCTCTATTTCGGCTCGCTGCGGCGGACCGGCATGAAGATGCTCGAGCGGGCGTGCGGACGGCGGGGCATCTCGGCGAAGGACGCGCTGGAGCTGTTGGTGCCGCACTGGCGCGACCTGGGCGTGGTGAACGACGTGAGCGGCGCGCTGACGCTCCCGGCGACCGCCCCGCGCTGAGTTCCTGCTCGAGTGCCATGCCGAGCTCGAAGGGCTGCATGCGGGCCGGGCAACACGGCCGGCGACGGCGGAGCGAACCCCCGAAGAGCCGATCGACGCGAAGGGGCGAGTATCGCATCCTTTCGCTATAGCGAGGTGCCTCGTTCGCACGCATGCGCCGTCGAGGGCGCTACAGGCCCCAGCGCGTCCGCCATGCCCAGGCTCATGATGCCTGGCGACGCCGTGGAGCGTCACCCGCGGCCCTTCGGGCTTTCTTGCGCTTGACGAGGATTCTCATCGAACTGTTTGAGCGCGCGGCGACTGCTTCCGGTAACTTCTGAACGGAGTGACGCCGCCACGACAGCGCGACGGGGGCGGCCGAACGTGGCTCTGGACAGGGTGGTTCGTGCTGGTCCTGGCCTGTTCGCGGCGCGCCGACCCCCCGAGCGAGGGGAGCACCGGCTCGGCCGCGCCGTCGACAGTGCCCTCCCAGACGCCACTGAGTGCCCGCGACGAGCCGGGGCACCTCGAGGTCGTGCTCGAGCCGCGCAAGATCGCCGGGCTCCACGACGTCGTCCAGGTCGTCGTGGGTCAAGAGCTGACTTGCGCGCGGCAAGTGGAAGGCGCGGTGTATTGTTGGGGGCGCCTCGATGACCCCGAAACGCAGACTGGGGACCCGCGCCGGATCACTCGGCTCGACGGGGCACACCTGTTCCCCGACCGCGACGCGTATATCGGCGCCGTCGTCGGGGCCGACTGGTTGACGTATGCGCCCGGCCGACTCGAGGCGGAGGAACTCGGATTGCACAGCCTTGGGGTGGCGGTCCCGATCGACCTCACGCGGCTCGAGCGCGGTCGATTGCGGAGCCGGGCAGAGCGTATCTGTGTCGTTCGAGACATGGGGGAGCCTGTCTGCACCACCGTATCCGCCTCTTCACCGCAGCACGTCGAACCTCCGCAGGCGCTCGCCGGCGTTCGCGACATCGCGCTGTGTCTTGACGGCATGTGCACCCTCGACGCCGCGGGCTCGGTCGCATGCGGACGGCTCGAGCACCCCGAACGCGCGCCGAGCGAGCCGATCGGCTTGCCGGCACCGGCGGTTCAGCTCGCGTGCCTGTCGCAGGACAGCTGCGCTCGTCTCCGCGACGGAACGGTCCACTGCTGGACGGATCCCCGAGCGAAGAATTTGCGGCCGCTGTACCCCGTCACGCCGATCGAGGTCCCGCTCCGGCGTCCGGCCGTCGGCCTCGCGCTCTCGTTGAGCTCGGCCTGCACGTGGAGCCGGGACGGCGCCGTCGAATGTTGGGGCGAAGCCCTCACGCCTCCGCTTCAAGAGGCGCTCCAGCGCGGCTCGGTCCGTTCGCCCCGCACGCTGGCGAACGTCCGGGACGCAGTCCAGGTCGCCGTCGGCTATTCGCATTCGTGCCTTCTCCATGCCTCGGGTGAAGTGAGTTGCTGGGGCGCGAACCGGCATGGCGAGGCCGGCGGCCCTATGGTGGACGCTCGTTGACCGCGCGGAGCCTCACTCGGTGATGCGCGTCACCTTCATGCTCATGCTGGCCGCGGCCCTCTGGTCGCTCCTGGTCCAGCTCCCAGCGAATCTGACGGGGAGATGATGCATGAGACGCGTGTATTCGTCGCTGACGACGGATAGCGCCAGGTCGGCCGTACCGCGGCGCGCCCAGCCGGTCTTGTCGGTCTCTTGCCAATCGAAAAGAATATGGATGGAGTTGCCGTCGAGGGAAAAACCGCCGCCCGAGACGACACCGCGGCGCCGCACCTCGTCAACCACGTATTCGTAGGCGCCGGAGATCTCAATGACCCCGCTGGAGTAGATCTTGATCTTGATTGGCGGCTTCGAGTGCGTATGCGTCTTCCGATCATTGTCGAACTGCAACTCCTCGACGATGAGCCCCGGGGCGATTTGGGCGCCCTTCGCAGTGGCCTTGGCCTCGCGCCTCTTCACCGTGTGCGCCGTCTGGTCGAAATCCTTGGGGAGAAACAGATCGCCGGCGCGCTTGACCCTCTCCTCAGGGCTGAATGCGGGGTCGGCCATGACACTCCCTACGTATTCCTTCCGGCCTGGACCGGGTTTGTCGGCGAAGAACACGCCCATCGGCGGCTTGCCCGGGGATTGGCCGCCTCGGGCGGCGCATCCGAATAGTTGGTCCGTACCGGGAGACCGAGCCCGATCCGGATAACGTTGAGCCGAAACTCCACGTCGCCGATCCAAGAGACGGACTTCTTCTCCGCCGGTCCTTGCATAGCGATCTCGCGTTCACCAGTCAGCGGGCTCCCGAACGCGTCATTCGCGCTCACGGCGTCCTTGTAGCCCTCCAGATGCAGGATCTCGTGCAGGAGGATCCAGAACAGACTCCATTGGCTCTCCTTGCGGATGTATGTGCTCTCCATCCAATCTGGCTTGACGTGGATCTTGCCGTCCTTCGCGGCCATCGGGCCCTCGAGACGAGAGTCGCTGCTCTCGATGACTTTGATTCCTTCGTCCTTGACGCGGCTCCGCAGCTTCTCGCGTGTGTCGGTCCAGATCTCCAACGCCGTGTCTGCGCCGACGCTCTCGTATCCCCCGCGCGGTCCGGTCCCCCCAACCGTCGAGGCCGCAGTGATTGGGGTCGATGAGCAGCAGGCCCTCGCGATGGCCCTCGCACTCGGGGCCGAAATGCAGCTCGAACTGACGCGCGCGACCCGACTCGGCGGCGAGGTAGAACGAGGTCAGATGGAGGGAATCGGTGGGGGCGATCGTGCTGCTTGTCATGTCTGGTCCTCCGCTCGGCGAGGGGGCTGCCCGATCCGAGCGGTGCTCGAGCAGGCTCTGGTGGAGCGACGCAGGGCGCGCGTGACGATGCGCCGTCTACCACGCGTTCCCGGTCAGCGACATCACCTCGTACGTAACGATCTGTCCGTCCACGCCGGCGGACCCGGCGATGGTCGTCCGCTCGGTCGATACGATGGCGAAGGTCGCGATGTTCGTCGACCTGGCGCCGGCGGGCAGATTCGCGGTGGGTATAGCGAGCGTGAGGCGGATGATGTGCAGGTCCGGCACGCGCTCGAGCTCGACGGTCACGAATTTGCCGGCCTGAGTCTGCTCGAGATAGAGCTCCCGGCCGCTGAAGATGCGCCGGTCGTACTGGAGCGTGGGTTCGCCGTCTCGCTGGCCGAACACGATCCGCATGCCATCGCAATGGAGGTGGTATTCCTGAATATCTTGCATTGTGTTGTGCATCGGCTCCTCGTCGGATTCTGTGGTCACTCAATTAAGAGTGATCCGGGTGAAACGGCAACCGAAAGATGTGCGCCCGCCGGAGCGGCCGCGCCCGCGAACGGCTTCGAATCCTCCACGCCGGCCGGGCCGTCTCGCTCAAAGACGCCCGTGCCGCAGGTCGTCGTCCGGCGAAAAGCTGTCGTGCTCGCGCCCGGGGCCGCAACCATGATCCCGGCATGCGTTCCTCTCTCGCCTGGCTCGACAGCTGCACAGCCAAGATCTTCGAGTTGCTCGCCGAAAAGTGAGCGGCTTTCGTTCTCCAGAGAGCGGGCGATGGCTGGAAGCCGCATCATTGCTTGCGGCTACACGGTCCGGCTCGCAAGCGCGATGAGCGCACCGATGCAGGTTATGCAGGAGCGTGCAAAGCCGGCGCGACAGGGCCTGGGTAACCGCTCCTGCGCTACATCGACATCCATGACAGCGAGGCGATCCTGCGTGCGCTCGACCTGACCGAGCCGGAGGTGCCAATCGACCTCGTGCTGCACACGCCGGGCGGGCTGGCGCTGGCACCTCGTTCGGCGCCCCGTAACAGGCTCGGATGGATGGCACAAGACTTGCTCAAGCAGGTGCATGACGAAAACGGCCGGCGAAGTCTCCAAGGACAGCATGGTCACGTGTGCTGTTCTTCTTTTCTGCGTTGCGGCTCTCACCGCATGCGGTGATGACGCTGGTACCTCGGGTTCCACCGGCAGCGCGAGCGAACTGACGACCAGCGAGACCCCGACAAGCTCGGGGAGTGCCGCCGATAGCGGGAGCAGCACCAGCGGCGGCTCCGGCTCCGAGAGCGCGTCTGACGGCACCGGCCCCAGCGACGACCCGTTGACGCACGAACCGGTGTGCAGCCGCGAGCAGTTCTGGACCATGGGAAACGAGGAGTCGCCAAACATGCATCCGGGCGTCGCGTGCCTGACGTGTCACGACGCCATGGAGCCGGAGATCGCCGATCGCTTTCCGATCGCCGGTACGGTCTATCCGACCGGTCACGAGCCCGACGACTGCCTCGGCCTCGACGGCAGCGCCGTCCCGATCTTCGTGGAGATCACGATGGCCGACGCGCGCGTGGTCAAGCTCGCGGTCAACGGCTCGGGTATTTCATGTACGACATCTTCAAGGACGGCGGTTCCGTCATGTTCCCGATCACTGCGCGCGTCGTACAGGGTGATCAGGAGCGCAAAATGCTCAGCCCGCAGGCGACGGGCGATTGTAACAGTTGCCACGCGCAGACCGGCACGCTCGGCGCCCCTGGCCGCATTGTTGCTCCCATTCTGTGAATTGCCCGCCACGAGTGGTAGTGCAGGCGTGAGGACGGAGAGCACAGAGCGTCCTGCCACCGCGGCGGCTGCTGACCTTCAATCAGACCTCTCAAAGCAAGGATTCAAGATGCCTCAATACATCGCCTGGTTCGACGAACTTTCGAAGGCCGATGTCTCCCGCGTCGGGGGCAAGGGTGCCAATCTCGGCGAGATGACGCGTGCCGGCCTGCCGGTACCGCCCGGCTTCGTCGTCACGACGGAAGGATTCCTCGCCGCACTGTCCGATGCGGGCGTGCGTGACGAGCTCCGCGCCGCGTTCGTCAGCGCCGACCCCGACGACCCGGCCGCGCTCGCCGCCGCTTCCCTTCGGATGCGCGAGTTGGTCGAGCGTGCAGGTGTGCCGTCGGAGGTGCGCACGGCTTTGGCCGGCGCCTACGCGCGGCTCGGCGCGGACGCGGCGGTGGCGGTGCGTTCCTCGGCGACCAGCGAGGACACCGGTGCGACCTCCTTCGCCGGGATGCACGAGACCTTCACCAACGTCGTCGGCGAGCATGCGCTGATCCGGCGCGTGATCGACTGCTGGAAGTCCGCCTACGGCCAGCGAGTGATCGCTTATCGCCGGGCCGAGGGGATGACGGAGGAGCCGACGATCGCCGTCGTCGTGCAGAAGATGATCGCCTCGGCGCGCTCCGGGGTGATGTTCACCGCCGATCCGGCGACCGGCGAACGCGGCACGATCGTCGTCGAGGCCGCGTTCGGGCTCGGCGAGGTCGTCGTCGGCGGCCAGGTCGAGGTCGACACCTACGTGCTCGCCAAGGACGGCCCCAAGATGCGCTCGGCGCGGGTCGGCCACAAGGCGTTCAAGATCGTCCGCGGCGCCGATGGCAACGACGAGAAGGTGCCGCTGAGCACAGGCGAGGCCGATCGCAGGGTCCTGAGCGACGCCGAGGCCGAGGCGCTCGCAACGATGGGCCTGCGCGTCGAGGCTCACTACGGCACACCACAGGACATCGAGTGGGGCGAGGTCGACGGAGTGTTTTCACTGCTGCAGACCCGCCCGATCACGACGCTCGCCGGAGCGAGCGCGGACGCGGCGCCCGCGAGCGATTCCGGGGCGTTGATCACCGGCCTCGGCGCCTCACCGGGCGTCGGCAGCGGCGCAGTGCGGGTGCTGCGGACGCCGGGCGACGGGGCTAAGTTGCAGCGCGGCGAGGTCCTCGTCGCGCCGATGACCTCCCCAGACTGGGTGCCGACGATGCGCCGCGCCGCGGCGATCGTCACCGACTCCGGCGGCATGACTTGCCACGCCGCGATCGTCAGCCGCGAGCTGCGGATCCCCTGTATCGTCGGCGCGCGTGAGGCGACCCGCGTGCTGCGGGACGGCGAGCTCGTCACCGTCGACGGCCGACGCGGGCAGGTGACCGAGGGGCTCGTCCCCGCCGCGCCGCCGCGGGTCGAAGCGATCGCGCCGCGTCCGGTCGCGGCGACCGAGGCGCTGGCGACCCGGCTGTACGTCAACCTGGCGATGGCCGAGCACGCCGAGACCGCGGCCGCGCTGCCGGTCGACGGGGTCGGCCTGCTGCGTGCCGAGTTCATGATCCTCGACGCCCTCGGCGGACAGCACCCGCGCGAGCTGGTCGCCCGGGGCGGCGGCCGCGAGTTCGTGGCGAAGATGCGGACGCAGCTACTGAGAATCACCCGCGCCTTCATGCCGCGGCCGGTCGTGTACCGAAGCTACGACTTTCGCACCAACGAGTTTCGCGGGCTCGCCGGCGGTGAGAAGCACGAGCCGCAGGAGGAGAACCCGATGATCGGGTACCGCGGGTGCTTCCGCTACATCAAGGACCCGGCGCTGTTCGACCTCGAGCTCGAGACCCTCGCACGCGTCCGTGAGGAGACGCCGAACCTTCACCTGATGATCCCGTTCGTCCGCACGAAATGGGAGCTCGAGCGCTGTCTAGAGCGCATCGCTCGCAGCCCGCTCGCCGGCGATCGCACGCTGCTGCGCTGGGTAATGGCCGAGGTGCCCTCGGTCGCGTACTGGCTGCCGGACTACGCCAAGCTGGGTATCGACGGGGTGTCGATCGGCTCGAACGACCTGACGCAGCTGATGCTCGGGGTCGACCGCGACTCGGCCACCTGCGCCGAACTGTTCGACGAATCCGACCCGGCGGTGGTCGACGCGATCTCGCGCATCATCGCCGGTGCACGCGCCACGGGCATGACCTCGTCGCTGTGCGGGCAGGCGCCGTCGAATCACCCCGCATTCGCCGAGACCCTGGTGCGGCTCGGCATCTCCTCGATCTCGGTCAACGTTGACGCGGTCGACGCGGCCCGGCGCACGATCGCCGCTGCCGAGAAGCGCATGCTGCTCGACGCGGCCCGCAGCGCGCTCCAGCCACGCAGTTGACCGGGCCATACCCGGCGGCCGCAGCCGACTCACGCTCCACGTGCATTCCGCTGCGGCCGCCATGAACCACTGCGCGCACGGCGTCCCATGAGCGCGGTGGTCAGCTCCTGCTGCTCCGCCCTGGCCTGGCGCAGCCGCATGAACTCGGTCACATCCTCGACGCGGTGGATGATGTATGCGATGTCGCCGCGGGCGTCGAACACCGGCGTGTTGCTGGGACTCCACCAGCGCTCCTCGAACTCGCCGCCCTCCTCGGCGGGCCGTCGGATGTCGTACTTCTGCACCGCCATGGTGTCCGGCGCGCGGCTCTACGCCGAGGGTCCGAAACCGGAATGGCCGGCGTTCGGGGCGCCGCATCGGCTGCGTCGGAGCGCGAGGCGGAGCGCATCCGATGCGGCACTGCGACCCGCGGCATCCATCACGTTGAACGCATGCTCTCCCGCTCCTCGTACACCGGCTCGACTCCGCACGCGGGCTCCACCGCGCTTCGTCCCTCGTTCCTGGGCCTGGTCACGGCCCTGGTCCTCCTCACTCCGCTCTCGGCCTCCGCCGCGCCCGCCACCGCGGGCCCGACCTCGGTGCCCGCACTCGTGGCGATCGTGATGGGCTTCGGCGGCCTCGGCGGGTTCGTCGATGGCCTCACCACTGATATTGTATATCGCGTCAATTTCGGCGGGCGCAGCGTGGATATCGGCTCGCTGGGCGACGTCCTCGCCGGGTCGACGGCGGCCATTGCGATCTTCACCGTCGGCAACGCCCTCTTCCCCGAGATGCAACTGAAGTCTTTCGGCACCGACCTCGGAGAATCGATCCGCATCATCGCGCTAAGCGTCCTGTCCGGCTACGCGGGCGTGAGGTTGTTGAACCCGTTGACGCGCAAGCTCGTCGAGCAGATCTCGACCGACAAGGTGCAGGAGGCCGCCAGGTCCTTCAAAGCTCGAGACGAGGAGCTCGTCATCAACATCAAGGAAGGCGACCGAATGCTCTATCGCTTCGATATCGAGAAGGACAAGCTCTTCGCAGAGAAGAACACGGCGCGGGCGAGTGAACTGCTCGAGGGCGCGACGAGGAGCTTCGAGATCGCACTCCGGATGGACCCGCTCGACGCCGAGGCGCTGATGGGCCTGGCCAAGGCAGCTCGCCGGCGCGCAGAGGTGAAGGAGCTCGCGGGCGCGAGCCCCGAGGCCGACTGGATCCTGGCGCTGCAGTTCCTCGATCGCATCACCGGCAACAACCCGCGAGCGGCCCGCGCCTTCTACAACAAGGCCTGCTACCGCCAGATCCGCCAGAAGGGCAAGGAGCTGGCCGCCGACTCCGCGCGAGACCTGACGACGGCGTTCGAGCTGCAGCCCGCGCTCAAGCAGCGCGCGGCGTCCGACCCCGACTTCGCAGCCGTCCGCGACACCGAGTCGTTCAAGGCCCTGATCCACGCGGCATAATCACGCGCGCTCGGCGACCGAGCGCAGGCGATTCCCAGGAGTGGGTCCAGCAAGCGGGCTAGCGCGCGCCTGATGCTCGCCGGGTCACGGCGAGGTCATGCGCGCGGCGAACTCGGCGGGCTCGGTGTCGCTTGTCCGTGCGATCGAGATCGTGAAAGACACGCGCTCTTGGTCCGACTCGAACGGACCGAAGGTGAGCATGCGACCATCCACCGTGAGCGCGAGGATCTCGAAGCGCGCCAGGTCCTCGCCCTTGCGAGCCCTGAACCTCCAGGCCGCCTCGGTCCCGGATTGCTGCGGTCGAAGGTGAAGGTGAAGGACGCGTCTTGCGCGGCGGACCGGGCACTCACCTCGGCGAAGATGAGCTCCGCGTCGACGCTGGACGGGTCGGGCCCGTTTCGCAAGGACCACGGGGCCGTGAGCGCCAGATGCACGACACGCGTCCGGAAGAAGTCGTCTGCCACGGGCATGATAGTCTCGGGCTCCGTTTGATAGCGCCACTCGGTCCAGACCCAACCCGCGTCGGCGATCTCGATCGCGTATCGGAACGAGAAGCCCCGCTCGAAGATCGAGTCGGGCCATACGACGAGCTCGCGGGTGTCGCCCGCGGTGAGGGTGCAAGTGAGATCGGGGGCCGCGTCGGCTGCGGCCCGGCCGCTCTTGATCTGAACCAGGACGGCGCGGACCTCGGGGAGCGCCGCGAGGTCCGCCTGCGCGCGGATGCGGATCGGGGTGCGAGGATAGACGTGCGCGAGCGTGACGACCGCCGCGAGCGCGCCCTCGGCCTGCCAGGGTCCGACCGCGAATCGGTCCGAGGCGGACTCGTACAGGACCGGCCGCCAGCGCAAGCCGTCGGAGCCGAAATCCTCGGCGGGCAGCGTGAGCCAGCGATACGGGAGCGCGGGGGTCAGGGCGGCACGACGCAAGGGCCGCGGCTCGGCGTCGCCGGCCGGCGAGAGCTCGATGTCGACGTGGGCGACGTGGACGAACACCTCCGGGCTGGCCTTCACGTGGGCCAACACGAACGGCAGCGCTGCGGCGCCGACCTCCACGATCGGCTCCGTGGCGGTGACCCAGGGCGGATCGGCGGGGAAGAGCCGCACGCCGGGGCGCGACGGATCGGCGTCGGCGAGGCGCACCTGGACCTGATATTGGTACGTGAAGTCCGTCATCGCAATGCGCTGCACGGCACAGCGGGCCACCGGCGGCGCATCGGCGTCGAACACGGCCTCGAAGACATTCTGCTCGAGCGAGCCGAGCCGGCGCGAGCGGACTTTGACCGTCACCCGATCGATGCCGCGCCCGTCGACGGGCAGGAGGTTCTCGATGAGGACGCCGACGGTACCGACGGGCGGGAGGTCCAGGACCTCGGGGAAACAGTCGCGCCCCGCCTCGGTGCCCGCGGTCTGGTGATAGAAGGCCGACAGCGACCACTCGCCTTCCCACGTGTCTTCCCAGGTCCGCGCGCGGGACAGGTCGACCGTCCATTCAGCGTCCGCGACGCGCTCATCGGCCAGGAGCGTCAGGCGTCGCAGCGGGAACGGACTGCCGCGACCGTCGTCGACCGCGAGCTGAGCGGCGAGCAGCGGCGCGACGATGCGCGCCACCTCGCTGGTGAAAGCGATGGACGGCCTAGACGGCTCGGTCGATTCGACACGCAGCGTCGGCGCGGCCATGGTGTGCAGGAGGTGCCCGAGCCGCGCGCCGGTGAGCTCGCCGCCGGCGTCCTGCAGGGCGCGATGGGCCGCGCGGAGGTCGACACGGACGCGCGCCGGAAGGGGCGGCTGGGCGATCGCGTAGGCCAGGCGCGCGCGCACCCGTACGGTCTCGGCGCCCGCGCGCAGCGTCTGTCGGATCATACGCGCCTGCTCGCGGGTCAACCCGATCTCGGCCCGGAACCCGCCGTGGGTGGTGTCTTCCACGACACACGGCTCGCCGTCGAAACCCTCCCAGGCGACGCGGAGCTCGCCGCCGGTGAATGAAACACCGACGATCACGGGCTCTGCAGCGGACGACTCGGGCACCGCTTCCGGAGAGACGGCGGGGAACAACGGCGTGAACGCTGCGACCAGTCGTGCCCCGCGCTCGGGGTGCTCGTCCTGGTAGAAGAGCAAGGTGAACTCGGCGCTGCCGTCGTGCCGGCGCTGCAGCCCGAGCGCCGTCGGAAAGACATAATAGCGGGACCGTTCGGCGTCGTCGCGATAGAGCTTCGTGCCGTCAGGGGTTTCGAGTGCGTCGACGTTCGTCAGCATGGATCACTCGCTCGGGGGCACGAGGGTGAGCGAGGGACCCTCGCCCCGCAGCCACGACGTCTCGGCCACCTTGACGAGCCGGCCGTCGCCGGCCTGCCGCCACGACTCGACGCGGTAAAAGTAGGTGTCGGCGCCGGGCTGCTGCAGGAGATACGGCAAGAACGGCCGCACCAGCGCGACCGTCCGCCCGCGGGCATCGGCGTCGAGCTCGATCGTGGTCTCGTCCGCGTCGAAGCTCACCGTCACGCGCGCGAGCGCGTGCGGGCCGGTGAAGTAGGAGGCGTCAATGGTGACCGCGACCTCGTGGACGATGTCGTCCCAGCCCGGCGTCTCGAGCACCGAGCGCCACAGCGCCTCGAAGTCGAGCTCGACGTCGACGCGCCCGGGGACCAGCCGGACGCCGAACACCTGGGCCGGCGCAGGCTCGATCCGGACGCGACAATCATACGAGGCGCCCGGCGTCAGCCGCAAGGGCAGCGTGCCCGGCGCGAGCGTGGCGAGCGTCCACCGATCCTGCGCCGGATCCGCGAGGAGGTAGATCGCGGCCTCCGACAAGGCCCACGGGCTCTCGATGGCGTTGGTCACGCGAATCCCGTAGCTCCCGTCGCCGGAAGGCGTCGGTGCGAGTAATTCCGCGTCGAGCACCGGCCCCACCATTTTTGCCAGTTGCCCCGAGAAGGGAACGGCCTGTTCGGCGGCGGCTCCGGGCAAGCGATAGCGGACCTCTCCGTTCAGCGTCGCGCCGCCGATGCGCATGCTCTGGAACACCTCGGCGAACTCGCTCGACGAGAGCATCAGGCTGTCGACCACGTGCCTGTCGAAGATCACCGCGGCTTCTGGACGCTCCACCGTGCGGACGCCGCCGCTGCCCTCCTTCGGCAAGACAAGCCGGAGCGCACACCAGTCGGGCACCAGCGGCAGGAGGGTGGCCGGTTCGTCACCTGGGATCAAGCGATGGTCGGCGATGTAACGTCGCGCGTCCGCTTCGCGGTGGGGTTTGAGGTAGGGGACGGCTCTGAAGGTGAATTGCACCGCGTACTCGGCCGCCGCCTGTTCGTCGTTCTGATCGACAAGAGAGAAGAAGGCGATCTGCAGCGACGGCCGGTAGGTGGGACCGCGAACCTCGTCGCGCGCGAGGCGGAACTCGTCCGGGAGAAAATAGAAGACGCGCCGCTCGGCGGCATCTTGGAAGATCGTCTGATCGGTCGCCACTCCGTGGCGCACCAGCGCGGCCCCGCTGGCCGGAGGGCGCGGCGGGTAGAGGTAACCGTGCAGCGCCGGATCGAAGTGAAAGTCGAGGGACTGTTCCAGCGCCACCCGCAGCCGGGTGAAGGCCGGCTCGCCGACCGCGTCCGCGAAATACTTCCTCGGCAGCGATCCGAAGTTGCGTCCCGCCGGCGCCGTCGGCCGTCCACCCCCCGGCGAGGGCGACGGGCGCACCGGCCCGAGCTCGGCGTGGCCCGCGGCCAAGAGGGTCTCGAGGCGAGGCGCCGCGACCGGTTGCGTACGCAGGTCGGGGAGGTGCAGCGCGCGGCGTGGTAGCAGGCGCCTGGGCGGCAGCGCCATGCGAACGTGCGGCTGCGGCGGCCGGCGGACGACGTGCTTCGGCACGTAGACCTGGTTCGCGTTCCTGAACGCGATCTCGGCCTCGCAGCGGACGACGAGTTGGCAGCGGGCCTGCGGATCGCTCAATGCATAATGGATCGCGTCGACCTCGGGCAGCGTCGCCAGGCGCAGGGCGGCCTCGATCTCCTTGTGTTCGCGCTGGACGACCTCGTCGAAGGCGACCTGCTTCCAGATCTTGACCGGATCGACGCCGGCGTCGGCCTCGGTGGCCAGGTAGCGCAATGACAGGGCGACGCTGTGCGGCAGCGGCAGCAGCTCGGTCACGGGCGCCTCGGCGCTCGGACCGCGCTCGTAGCCGATCTCGAGGATGGCGGTCACCGCCGCGCCCGCGAAGTGGCCGAAGACGATCTTGCTGATGCGGTCGCCCTGGCACGACCAGGCGACCGTCTGGTCCGGCCCGTACGCCTCGACGGCGCGATCGGCCTGGCCGAGGAGCAGGCCCTCGCGGTCGTACGCCTTCAATGAGTAGACGACCGCCGCGCCGCAGAACCGGATCGTCACCGCGTGCACCGGCTGGGCGAAGGTGACGGCGATCGGCACCGTGTTGCAGCGCTCCGCGTTGTCCGGTGAGGCGCTCGTCAGCACCGCACCGCTGTTGGCGTAGCGGTAGGCGGGGAGGATGGCCACGGCGCGCGCGTCCTGGCAGTACGCGCCCTGCGGCTCGCCGGCGACGACGATGCCGTCGGCCGAGAGCTCGTCGCCGCGCAGGAGGCTCGGGGCGGTCAGCGCGCGGCGACGGAGCACGTCGCTGAAGCAGATCTGAGTCTGCTCGGGCCCCGGAGGCGCCGACTCGCCGGCGCCGCGTTCGTAGTCGATCGCCACCAGCGCTGTCAGCGGCGGTGCGGAAGCTCCGAAGTGCCCGAAGAGGACCTTGCGGATGCGGTTCTCCGGGCACGACCACGCCACCGTGTGGCTCTGCCGCAATGCCGTGACCGTGCATTCGGCCTGGCCCAGCAGCTGGTCGCGGTCGTCGTAGGCCCGCAACGAATAGTCCACCAGCGCCCCGCAGAACGTGAGCGTGACCGCGCGGACCGTCTGCGCGAAGGTCACCTCGATCGGCACCGTATTGCACATACGCGGATCTTGCGGCGATGCGGCCGTCAAGATCGCCTCGGAGTAGCCGTCGGCGCCCGCGGGGTGAATCGCGGCGGCTCGCGCCTCCTGGCAATAGGCGCCCTGCGGCGCCCCGGCGACGGTGATCCCGGCGGCCGCGAATTCATCCCCCTGGAGCACCCCACCGGGCAGCTCGGCGAAGCGAAGCTGCTTGCGCACGGGGCTTTGCGGGCTCGTCGCCCGCTGCCCGCGCAGGCGCACCTTCAGGCGTCCGGCGAACGTCTCGCCGGGCAGCAGCTCGAGCGTCACGTCGTAGCGCTGGACCGGAGGGTCCGAGGATTGCGAGACGCCCGTGTGATAGATCGGCAAATAGTAGCCGCGCCCCGCGATCTTGCCGTCGCGGTACACCTCCTCGGGATCGAGCACGCCGGAGCCCGAGATCGGGCAATCCAGGCCCGCCTCGTCGGAGACCAGCGCATCGGCCAGATCGGCGAGCGCGCGCGCGGAGCGGAGCTCGGCGCGCGCCAGGAGCAGCGCGCGCGGCTGGATCGAGACACCGTCGGCGAATACGAGGACAGAGTCGGAGGCCATGAGAGTTCCTTTCACCGCGGAGGGCCGACCGCTACGCTTCCATCACGAGCGACTGGATCACCGTCGCCAGGTCCGCGCTCGCCATGGCCTCCTCGGCCGAGCTCGGGTTGACGCAGCGGCGCGGCGGCTGGGCGAGCACCTGGCCGACCCGGTAGTTCATCCCGCCCCACGGGTTGCGGAACGTGACCTCGCCGACGTCGGCGCGCACGCTGACGACCTCGTGCGAGCCGGTGCCCCATTTCATCTGGGTGAGCACGGGCAGGCTCGGCTGCTGCAGCTGCTGCACGATTCGAGCCACCAGATCGGAGCCTGCGCCGGCGATCGCCTGGTGGCTCCGATTGCGCAATCCCCGGAGCATGCGGCACAGCTCGTCCATGGTGAGCCCGCCGCGCGCGTCGGTGAAGACGTCGCGGATGTTGCTGTACGTCAGGCCCGGCCGCGAATAGCTCATCATGCTCGACTGGAACAGCCGCTCGAACCAGCTCCGGCGCAGGAACGAGGCGACGCCGGTCGATTGCTCGGCCCGGTCGAAGGCGTACGTGTCCGCCGGGACCGCGGCCTGGTCGCCGTTGGCGAGCGCCACCTTGCCGCCCTCCGCCAGCAACCCCGTCGCCAGGCGCACGTACTCGGCCGGGAAGTACGTCGCCATCAGCCAGGACACCGACGTCGGCACGCAGGTGCCCTTGGTGCCCTGATTGATCTCGAACGACGGGTCCGCGACCTCCTCGATGGCCTCGGCGACCAGGATGTCCCCGCCGTCGGGGATGTCGAGGTGCGGATCGAGGTCGACGAGGGCGGTCAGGTTGTCGAGCAAGGTCGCCTGCGCGGCGCTCAGATCCTGGCTGCGGACGGCGGGGGCAGGACTGCCGCCGGCGACGAAGGCCGGGATCTTGCGGTCGAAGAGCTGCAGCAACGCGCGCCGGGCGGGCATGTCGGTGGCCGCGAACACCAGGAGCGCCTTGGCCCGCTGCGTCGTCGCCAGCGCGGTGTAATTGTCGTGACCGACGAATCGCCGCAGCAAGTAGGCTCCCTCGTATGATTCGGGGTAGCGGGTCAGCAGCGTGAGCTTGGCCCGGTAATAGGGCGACACCTGCTCGAGCGCCTCCTGGTCGGGGAAATTCCACGGGGCGTTCAGCGGGTCCCGCGGGACCCCGAAATAGTGGGCCCTGCCCGCGGCGGCCTGGCCGTCGTCGACCGAGCGGACGGTGTGCGGCGCGGTGCCGGCCCAGTCGGGCGTCGCCTGGTCGCTCGCGGTCACGCGATAGAAGACGTGCGCGTTGCCCCGCAGCCGCTCCCAAACCGGGTTGGGCAGCTCGTACGTCGATTTGCCGCCGGCGAGCTGGAGACGCTGGGCGGTGACCCCCTCGGCGCCCGCGGCGCTGTCGAAGTAGGTCTCGGGCGTGCGCGCGGACGCCTGGGGCGCGGTGAACAGCTGAGGCCGCGCGGCGAACTCGATGCGCACGAGGGCGCTCGCCTCGTCCGCCTGCGCTCGGAAGCGCGGAGCCGGTCCCTCTCGGTGGAAGGTGAAGTGAGTCGGTCGCAATAGTACCTTGCGCATGGTATTTCTCCTTGGCGTTGCAGTCACAGGTCGACGACCAGGCGTCTCGCGTGATTGGTCGTGGATTCCACCGATTGCGAGTCCGCGCCGATGACCTTCTTCAGGCGGTAGCGGTAGGCGAGCGGCGATGCCTGCAGTACCAGCAGCTGCGTCGCCGCCTCCGTCGCCGCGCCGCGCAGGACCAGGGTGTCGTCGTCGATCACCTCGCCCGTGGGCGTCAGCGTCTCCACCGTCACGACGAGGCTCGTCAGGCCGGCCTCCGCGACCGAGCGGGTGAATACCAGCCTGATCGACTCGACGCCGTGGGTGCCGTCGCCGAGCAGGCACTGCGCGGTCGTCATGTGCCGCCACGCGTACTCCTGCACGTCCCAGTCCGCGGTGGTGATCGACCAGCGGACCTGATACGCGTCGCTCTTCGGGTCGGGGTCGGGCGCTGGGATCTGGACCCAGCGCGGCTTGAGGTCGTCGGCGCCGAAGTCCTCCTGGCGGTGGAAGCGATAGCCGCCCTTCTCGAACAGGATCTCCGCCGAGATCCCGCGCACGTCCTCGGCCTTCACCGCCGGGATCAGCTGGACCCGCCGCGGCGCGCCGCGGAACGGTCCGGGTACGATCACGGCCTCCTCGGTCGAATGGACCGGCGCGAGCCGGAAGTAGGTGTTGTCGGCGTCGTTGAGGTGATACGCGAAGGTGATCTCGTAGCCGCGCAGCTCCGGGTCCTGCGGGTACACGACCCACTTCTGCGGCGCGAGCCGGTCCTGGCGGAAGCTGAACAGCTGCTGGGCCTGAAATTCGTGCGCGGGGTCGTCGTACTTCAACACGACGTCGACCTGGCGGGTGACGTTCCAGTCGATCGGGCCGGCCTCGAGGGCGATCTGGATCGGCCTGAATTCGTTGGCCGGGTGGATGACGAGGTCGCGCTGGGCGGTGCTGTCGTCCTTGACGAGGACGCGGGCCTTGCTCTCGATGTTGGCCAGGTCCTTGAGGAAGACCTGGGTGGTATAGCGATAGCGGCGGACCGGGTTCTCGCGGTCGATCAGGACGTTGAACGGGCGCGCCGGCTCGTTCGGGGCGGCGAAGGTCCATCCGTCGGTGTGGACGAGCGGGCCGGCGGGGTTCGGCTGGTAGGTCGCGTTCACCACGACCTTGTCGATGCCGAGCTCGCCCCAATCCCCGGTCACGCCGATGCGCGCGCAGCTCGTGGAAGAACGGGTCGTCGAGGTTGACCTCGCGGATCAGCTCCGAGCGCGGGGTGTCGGCGAGCTGGCCGGTCAGCAGCACGAGCGAGCCCTGCGGTGCGGCGGTGCGGTTCACGGCCTGGTTGGCCCGGAAGTCGAGGGTCGCCTTCTTGCGCTCGTCCTGATGGACGTACTTGAGCGAGAAGCTGAGCGAGAACCCCGGCGTCCCCGCCGTGTTCGTGCCGGCGGCGCTGGTCGTCGGACGGCCCTCCATCGTGCGCGGGCCCCGTTCGCCCTCGGTCACCGCGGCGGGGGTCTCGGCCTTCTGCTCGCCGGTGGCCGACGGCGCGGGCGGCTGGGACAGGTCGCGCGCCATGCGGGTCGCCTGCTCGAGCGGGCCGGCGGACTTGGTGGCCGCCGCCGGCACCGTCAGCGACGGCTTGAACATCTTGGCGATGATCTCGTTCTTGATCAGCCCCATCGCTTCGGTGCGCAGCGCGTTCTCGCCGCTCGCCTCGGCGTCGTATTCGGTGATCTCGATGGTGATGGCGCCCTGCTCGCGCAACCACTCCAGGGTCGCGTCGAGCTCCGCGCTGATCACCGCGTACTGAAAGCCGACCTGGGCCTCGAAGCGATCGTAGACGCGGGCGTAGTCGACCTCGGCCTTCACCTGCAAGGCCGGGCGGATGCCGGTGTAGGTCAGGTCGTAGACGACGCCGATAAGCCCCCCGCCGTGCGCGAACGAGTCCTCGACCAGCGTCGCGCCCTCCTGCGACAGGTGGACGCCGAACAGCGCGAGGTTGTCGCCGTACAGCGACGGCTTGGTGGCGCCGAACAGCTTCTCCACGAAGGCGTTGGTCGGCGCGGCCGGGGTCTCGCCGGTCGGCTGGCCCTCCGCGCCGAGGGCGACGAGGCGGACCGCGCCGGTGTGGAACGGGACCGGGGCGAGGCTCACCTCGCCGTCCGCGTACGAAGCCAGCTTGTTGCGGGTGTCCTGCAGGACCTCGTCGTCGACGCCGATGTCGACAGTCATGGTCAAGAACCCGCCGCCGAGCTCCTCCTTCGTGTCGGGCGGCATGTTCGGGTTGTCCGTCACGTCGCGCGCATACTTGAGGAGCTGAAAGGAGGGTCGCCCGGTGGCGCGGTCGCGGTGGATCCGCGGCGCCGCAGGGAAGTAGTAGAATTGGTTCGGGTTCTGGAAATCGCGGTGGATCTGAAGCGAGTTCAGGAAGAAGATCGGACTATCGAGATAGAGCATGGCTTCATCTCCTCGTGAAATGTCGCTAGGCGACCTCGGTGGGGACATTCAGCAGCAACGCGCCTGCGGGTGAAGCCCCCGGCACGCTCTTCGTACGACCGTTGCGCCAGCGGTAGACGACCTCGTACACGTATCCGACTTGAACCGCATTGGGCGCCCGGTACGTGAAATCTTTGCGCTGATCGAGCTGCTCGAACACGAGCTCGGTGGCGGCCCCGCTGGCGTCGACGGGCGAGAGCGTGACCGTGATGTCCCGCAGCTGCACGTCATCGAAGCTCGGGCCCGCAGGCCGGACCGACACCGTGCGCTGCATCGGCACCCGGCGCCCGAGAGTCAGCGTCGGGGCGTCCGACTCGATCCACTCCGCCGCCCGCAGCTCCGTGTTGTCGTTGAAGAACAGGGTGAAGCAGTACTCGTAGCGGCGCTGTCGGGGGTCGGCGGCGTTGACCCGCCACACCTGCGGCTTGAGGTCCTGATCGAAGAACAGCCGGCCCTCCTGATAGCTGCCGGGCCGGTCGTCGTCGGCGTAGCGCAGCGAGACATCGGCCCACGCGAGCTCCGCCGGCGGCTCGGCGACGTAGACGCGGACCAGGAAGCTCTGCGTGAACGGGACGTCGAGCACCACCGCCGATTCGTTGGCGACCTGCCACTGGCTCGGGATCGCGGCGCCCATGGCCGGGTAGTAGAGGACGCGGTACTGCGTCACGCCCTCGACGTCGCGCGGCGTGCGGACGCGGAAGCGGCAGCTCTGAGCTGTGGCGGTGAGCTTGTAAGTGCGCTCGACCTGATAGCCGGAGTCGTCCTCGTGCTTGACCTCGACGAGGACGACGGGGAACTCGCCGGCGGGGAAGCCCTGCTTGAGGACGAACTCGACGCTGCGGGTGTAAAACAGCTCGAGCGGGTTGAAGGCCAGCACGCGATCGGTCCGGACCTCCTCCGGGCTCGAGAGTCGGAGGTCCTCGCCGTAGATCGCGTCGGGGTCGGCGTCGTCCGGGGCGATGAACTCGACCTCGTAGCCGCAACGGTAGCGGAACCCGTGCCCGGGCTGCAGCCAGGCCTTGAACTCCATGCGGTCGGCCATGCCGGTGAACGTCTTGTCCGTCCCCTCCTCCGGGTCGGCGCCGTAGCGGATGTGCGGGTGGACCCACGCGATCTTGGCGCGAGCGAAGTCGAAGCCGCCAAGGACGCACTGGACGTCGAGCTGGCGGAAGAACAAGTCGCTGTCGCTGTTCACCTCCTGCGTGTAATCGGGAGGTCCGCCGGCGGCAGGAGGGCGAAGAGGTTGGCCTGGGGGTAGATGACGCGCTCGACGGCGGTGACGCGGGTCGAGTCGAAGGACAAGAAGCGGCGCTCGTCCTGCGTCAGCTCGCGCCGG
Source organism: Nannocystis pusilla (assembly GCF_026626665.1). Classification (GTDB taxonomy): domain Bacteria; phylum Myxococcota_A; class Polyangia; order Nannocystales; family Nannocystaceae; genus Nannocystis; species Nannocystis pusilla. The sequence continues at coordinate 11,413,370 of NZ_JAPNKE010000002.1, read as the reverse complement.
CGGTAGCCGCAGCTCGGCTGCACGACGAGCGAGCGCGCCACCTCGCCGACCAGCCCCGGGATCATGTTGTAGCGCGGGTTGTCGGCCGAGAGCACCGGCGTGAAGAACTTCTCGAGGATGTACTGCTGCATCTGCTTGCGCAGCTGGTCGACCTCGCCGGAGGCGCCGGGGTCGTAGATGACCTCCTCGAACCGCAGCAACGACTTCTGCTCGAGCTCCTCGACGATGGAGGTGCTCTCCAGCGTGAAGAAGAACAGGTCGACGCCGCACTTCTCCTCGATGTAATGATAGATCTGCTCCCACTGGGCCTCGACCTTGAACTTGAAGGCGGGCTGCAGGGCGTCGAACTTCAGGCTGTAGACGATCGAGATGCCGATCGGTCCGCCGGCGGCGAGCGAGGCGTCGAGCATGCTCGCGCCCTCCTGGCTGAGGCGGGCGCTGAAGGCGGCTCGGTTGTCGCCGTAGAGGCTCGGCTTGCCGAAGCCCTGCAGCCGTTCGACGAACAGGTTCTTGCGCTCGGGCGGCGCATTGTCCTCCCAGTCCTGCTCGCCGAGCACGTAGCAGGCGACCTCGCCGGACTTGTAGAGCAGCGGCGCGAGGTTGACCTCGCCCGCCCCGGTGTGGAACGTCTCCTGGACGTGGGCCTTGAGCGCCGTCAACTCCTCGGTCGTCAGCGCCAGGTCGCAGTCGAAGAACACGACGCCCGTGCGGACGCCCTCGCCCTGGGGATCGGTCAGACCCCCGGCGAGCTTGATCAGCTTGAAGACCTTCCGGCCCGTCGCGGGATCCACGGCGAGGCGCGGGGGCGGGAGGTAGTAGAACTGCTTCGGGTCACCGTAATCAGGCAGCACCATGATTCCGTTCCACATGGTGCTGGCGCCGCCGAGGTAAATCATGGCGATGGCCTTTCTCTTGCGGGTCGAAGTGGTCGCGCTAGACGATGGGGGGCTCGAGCACGACGGTCTCGGCCTCGCTATGGTTCGGCTCGGTCTCGGAACCAAGAGCGATCTTGCTGTACGGCTTGGTGTAGATCTGCGCCCACCACTGGTAATCCTTCTTGTTGAGGTCGCGGATGAACTGCTTCCAGGTCCACGCCGCGTCGCCGCGGTTGAACACGTGGTCATCGACGTCGGCGTTGCCGGCGGGGTCGACGTACTTCATCCGGACCACGATCTTCACGATCTCTTTCGTCGGGTCGGGGAGGCCGACGACCAGGACCAGCGGGTCCACGGTCACGCGCAGCATGTCCTCGTCGTCCAGGGGATCGCCCGTGGTGACCATCGAGTGCTCGTCGCCGGTGAACCACCCGTTGGCGGGCGCGTCGACCAGGTCCCCCGAGGTGAACAGACCGCCGCCCTGCCGCCGGCGCGTCCAAAAGTACGAGAACGTCCTGTGCGTGGGGTCGACCAGGGGCACCGACCAGGTCTGGCGCCAGCCGCCCTTCTCGCTCAGGTACACCTGACCACGCACGCGGTACCCGTTGGCAGGATCGTCGTAGCTCAGGTCGACCACGTCCTGCTCCCACGTGGGCGAGGTGAACTTGGCCATGATCGGCACCTCGAGGTATTGCTGGAACGGGCTCTTGATGTCGAAGCGGTCGGCCTTGACCTCGATGTTGCGGTGCTCGGACTCCTGGATCTGGTTGCCGTTCTGGAGGACGTAGGTCAGCGTGACGAAGAAGGGCTCGGTGCGTCGGACCCAGATCGCCTCGTCGAACCACTGTTCGTCGTGCTTGGCGTCGAACAGGAAGGTACGGTGCACCTCCTGCGGGTCGGCGTCGGACTGCTGGAACCTGACCTGCGCCTCGACGTACTTCACGACGTCCCACGGCATGCCGATGTGGTCGAGCCGCAGCCGGGCCCGGCCCGGAACGGCGACCGGGATGTTGAGCTCCGTCTTGTCGCAATTGCCGGCAAGCTGCAGCGGCGCCCTGGAGGGCTCGCGGAAGCAGACGCGCGCCTCCCAGCGCACCTCGTTGACGCCCGGATCCTTGGGCCATTTCACCTCCCAGCGCCCGCCGTTCGCCGTACTCGAGCCGGCGCCCGCGGCGTCCCAGGTGTGCGTGACGCCGGGCCCGTCGCCATAGTAGGCGGTCACCTCCACGAACAGGATGTCGGTGGGCTCGGGCGCCGCGCCGGCGGCCGGGAAGTCGGCGTAGACCTTGATGCCGAGCGTCCGATTCTGATAAAATTCGTCGTCGCCGAGGTTGACCTCGCGGATGTAGTCCTTGAGCGTGTCGCCTTCGCTCGTCAGCCGGCCGAGGGTCCCCTGAGGATAGATCGACCGCTCGATGGTGGCGCTCTGCTCGATGGTGATGTTGAGATCGCGGAAGTCCGACTCGCTCAGCGACTGCAATTGGATGTCGGCGAGCTGCTCCTTGGTCGCCCGCTCCGGCGGCGGCTTGTAGAACTTCTGCTTGATCCAGTCCTGTAGGATGCCGAGCGCCATGTCCTGCAAGGCCTGGAAGGTCTTGTCGTCGATGGTGAGGCCGCCGCTGTCGATGGTGACGTTGACGATGTTGCTGCTGTGGACGTGCTCGGAGATCGAGCGGACCACCCGGTCGGGATCGGAGCACACGCCGCCGCCGTTGATCTCGGAGCCGTAGCGCTTGTACATGCTGTAACAGTCGGAGGCGGCGGCGTAGATCTTGATCCTCACCGGGGGCAGCTTGGCCAGGAACTTCAGGTGGTAGTTGACCTGCACCGGCGAAAAATTGGCGTTCTCGAGCGCGTCGGCCAGCAGCGTGGCCTGCCACGGCGCCAGGACGGCGGCGAAGCTCGAGACGTTGTTGCCCATCAGCGACGGCTTGCCGGACTTGGAGACGCAGGTAAAAGGCCGTTGCTGGTGTCTTCCATCAGCAGGTGGACGTCGCCGTCAGTCCAGGTCGGCTGGCGGAGGACGATCTGGAAGCCCTCGGGCACAGCCTTGCCCTCGCGCAGATACTTGGCCTTGACCTGGGCGTCGAGTTGCTCGCGGATGTTGTCCTTGACCTTCTCGTCGACGCTGTATTCGGTGTCGAAGGTGAGGAAGGCGCCCGCGACTTCGCCATCGACCGTGGGGATCGTTCCGGCCGCCATGGCGTCGGGCTGGCCCTTCTCGGTCGCGGTGGCCGCGGCCGTGGTCGCGCCGGCCGGGACATTGCCGCGGAACTTGAGGAGCTGAAACACCGGCTTGCCGGCGGCGTCACGGCGGAACCGCGGATAGGGCGGGATCAGGTAGAACACGTAGTCGAGCTGGGAGTCGGGATACACGGTGACGTCGACATCATCGACTCGGAAGTCCTGGGGGTTCTCCATGTACAGCATGACAATCTCCGGAATGTGGGGTGGCCTTTTCGACGTGCGCGAAGATGCTCGATATCGATGATTGGAGGCCGTGCGGATCTCGAACGTCGGCGATATGACGAACCGCGACCATCGCCGACGCGAAACTCTTTCGGTGACGAGTGGCCGGCAGCCGCAGGTCTTGCTGAGGCCCGCCGGCGCCTGTCTCATCAAACAGGTGATTTCTTTGCGCGTTCCCTACGGCGTGCCCGACCCATGCATGGGCTGCCGATGCCCTCGCTGGCGCGGCGCAGAAGCTGCACCTCGGCGCAAGACGAACCGGGGTCTGCTGCGCCCAGTACGCATGATCGCGGGACGTCGCGTCACTCCCAAATCTGGCACGGCAATTGCTCAGACCGCCGTCCCATGCGCCCCGCGCCGACCGCTTCATCCGCCTCATCCCCTGCAGTTGCCGGCGTCCCGCCGTCGACCAGGACCGCTGAACGGGTCGGGTCGTCGCCATACAGTCCGCTGTCCGCCTACTTTCGCGAGCTGTCGCAGCTCCCCGCGCTGAGCCGCGATGAGGAGCTCGACGCCGCCACGCGCATCGCGGCCCTGCGGGCCAACTTCTGGCGCACTCTCTTCGGCCATGCGCCGTTCGTCGCGCCGCTCTGCGAGTTCCTGGTTGATGCGCTGTCCGACGACGACCGCCCTAACCGGCGCGACGAGCTGGCGCGCGTCGCCCGGGCCTTCGACCACACGCTGCCGGAAGGCGCGACCTTCGAGCGGATCCGCGACGAGCTTGGTGAGGTCCTCGTCGAGGTCGACTGCGCGGTGATCGACCGCCTCGTCGCCGGCCTCGCCGTCGTCGAGCGGTGCGGCGGCAGCGAGCGGGTGGGACTGCGCCGCCTGCCGACCCAGGAACCGATCTTCTGGCGCTTCGCCGCCGAGGTGCGGGGCAGCCACCGCGCCCTCCAGGTCGCCAAGAACGCGTTCGTCCGCGCCAACCTGCGGCTCGTCATCGCCATCGCGCGACAGTACGACCGCGGCCTGCTGCCGCTGCAGGATCTGATTCAGGAGGGCAACCTCGGCCTCCTGCGCGCCGTCGACCGCTTCGACCACCGCCGCGGCTGCCGCTTCGCGACCTATGCCGCGTGGTGGATCCGGCACGCCATCCACGCGGCGGTGTACGACAAGTCGCGCGACGTCCGGCTGCCAGCGCACGTGCGAATGGCGCAGAGCAAGCTGCGCCGGGTCACCCGGGAGTTCGAGGCGCAGCACGGCCGGGCGCCGAGCGACGCGGAGCTCGTCGCGCTCACGGGCCTCGGCGGCGATCGCCTCGAACGCGTGCGTGGGGCTCGCACCGACGCGCCGCTGAGCCTGGATCACGCCGTGTCCGGACCCGACGGCCTCGTGTTGCATGAGGTCCTGATGAACCCCGACGACGCCACCGCGCCGGAGCGCATCGATGAGACGATCATCGCAGCGCGGGTGGGCAACGCGTTCGCCCGGCTGTCGTCGGTCGAGGCCGACATCCTCCGCAAGCACCTCGGGCTCGACGACGAGGAGGGCGGCCTGACCTTGCAGCAGATCGGCCGCACGCATTCGCTGTCGCGCGAGCGCATCCGCCAGCTCCGTAAGCAGGCCCTCGTCAAGCTGCGCGCTGAGCTCCGGCGCCAGGGCCTGGCCTGAGCGAGGGCGCGTAGAGGGCTCCCACGACCAAGGCGGCCGCTTTCGCGCTAGGGTGGCGCGACTTCGTCAGCACCGTGGGGCGCTGTGCGTCAAGCTCGTCGCCGAGCCGACGCCCGTGGCCGTCCTGCCGCCGCCGCTGTCGCTCTATCACGGCCGGGCGATGCCTCTGCGCACAGTGATCCATTCCCTTGGACGGTCGTGGGGGGCCTCGTCGACCCCGACTATTGCGCGAGCTACGGCCTCGTGGTGCTCGTCCATCATGGCCCGATGGGCCACGGCGACCATACGCACCTGCTCCAATCGCCGCTGATCGGCGAGCGGCCGGGCCTTTTCTCGCGCACATGGCGAGACGCCGGTCGAGTTTCGGTCTGGCTTCCGCGATGACCGAAGGTCACGCTGAAGATCAATGCATCATACATCGCTGATTTTGCGCTGACGCGGCCGCCTCTCGCGGTACATGATTGTCGATGAAAGGTACTCGCATGTTTCGACATCGTCGCGCGCTCAGTAGCGCGCTATCTCTCCTCGTACTCGGCTGCGCGAATCAGTACGCCGCCGCATCCTCGGACTTTGCCACCGTGGTGATCGAGAGCAGCGATTCGCTCGCCAGCATCCTCGACCTCGACCGCCGTTCGTGCGTCGAAGATGCCCTGGCCCGCGACCTGATCGGCCGCGAGCAACCAGGCCCACCGCAGAGCTGGTCGGACGCGCGCAAAGCGGCCGAGAAGTCGTGCGACAACGCGGCGCAGCGCGCCGAGCTGCGCAAGCACGTCGGCCAGCTCGCCGCCTACGCCAAGGCGCTCAAGGCCGTCGGCGGCAGCGCGAAGTACTCCGGCGACGAGCTGAAGGCGCTGTCCGAGGACGTGTCGGACCTCGCCGCCACGGCGCGGCTGCTCGACGCGAAGCAGGCCAAGGTCGCTGCCGTCGCGGGCAGTCTGGTCGCAGACGCGGCGACGTTGGCGATCCGCGGCTACTCCGTCCGGGAATTGCAGAAGGCGGTCCGCGAGGCGAACGACGCGGTCAAGAATTCCCTCGCGGCGCTCAAGCGCATGAACGCGGCGGCACGTCTGCGCACCGAGGGGCTGCGCGCCTCGATGGACACCGTCGTCGACGGTTATGCATTGAAGATCTCCGTCCCGTTGTCGACCCCCGCCGCGCCGGACACCGCGCCGCAGCGAGAGCGGTCGGCGCGCTGCTCGATCTCCACGACTTTGCCGCCGCCCACGGCGAGCGGATCGCCGACCGACTCGCCGCCCATGCGGCGATCGACGGCATCGTGGACGATCTCGCCGGCGCTCACCAGGATCTGTACGACCTCGCTGCCGGCGAGCTGACCGACGCGCAGCGGCTCGAGCGGCTCAAGGAGGCGCTCGGGAAGGTGCTCGAGGCGTTGACCCAGGTCGTGGAGCTGAAGAACGCGCTCAATGAGGAGAACTGAAATGAAACTGCCGACTGAAATCATCAAGGCGCTGATCGAGAGCCGGGCCGAGTGCGACCGACTTTATATCCGGGCGAGACCGGCGGACGAAGGTGAGGCCGCGCGGCTTCGCGTCCTCTTCGATCGCACGCGGGAGCTGTCGCGCGACATCGACCGGATGATCGACAAAGAAATCGACGCCTCCCTCCACCAGATGCAGGCGTGGATCGCCGAGCTCGCGCCGATCACCGCGCATCTTCGCGAGATCCAGGCGAACATCGACGGCATCGTGACGGCGGCGGGGCTCATCGGTCAGGTGCTGAAGATCGCCGTGGCAATCGTCGGTCTCATCCTCGCCGTCTAGCGAAACAGGGCCGGCTGGGCGTTTCCGGGCCCAGAAGCAGCGGCGATACGAGCCCGCCCACGCGCAGCTCCTTCGCAGAGAGTGCAAGGTCTGCGGCGCGAGGGCGGGTCGCTGGCAGAGCCGACCCGGGAGCGCTCGGGAACCCCGCAAAAACACTGCCGTTTAGGACAGCGCCACGGCGCTCGCCGGTTTGGACCCCGGGTTGCAGCCCGGGCTGACGTCCGTCTCAGTCATGCACACAGCAATCGTCCCACAGCGCCCGAACCTCGCGCACGTCATCGCCGACGAGTCGTCGCTACGTCGACGACGAGCCATCCTGGGCTGGGCGCTGGCGTTCATCGTCCTCGCCGGAGGGGCGGGAGTCGCCGTGGCGATGCGTCCGAAGCCTGTCCTCGAGGCCGAGCGGTACCGCAGCGAACCTGCCACGCGCGGAGCTCTGGTCCACGAGGTCAGCGCGACCGGGCACCTGGAGGCCCGCAAGACCGTCTCCGTGGGTCCGGAGATCTCGGGGCGGATCGCCAGCGTCGAGGTCGACTTCAACGATCACGTCGTCCGGGGGCAGGTGCTCGCGCGATTCGACAAGACCTCGCTCGACGCCGAGGCCGAGCAGGCGCACGCGAGCTTGCACGTGGCCCGCACCGCACTGACCGAAGCCGAGGTGGCGGCGGAACAGACCGCACGCGAGCGCCAGCGGGTCGAGGCGCTGTACCTGAGCGGCGCGGTGTCAGCCGCGGAGCGCGATGCCACCGTGTCCGGCGACGAGCAGAGCGCCGCGCGGGTGCGGAACGCTCGCGCCCACTGGGCCTGCAGCGGGCGGGCAGCCGCATCGTCGACACCAACCTCGCTCGTGCAGAGATTCGCTCGCCGATCGACGGCATCGTCATCCGCCGCTCCGTGGAGCCGGGTCAGAGCGTCGCCGCCGCGTTTCAGTCGCCCGAGCTGTTCTTGCTGGCCGAGGACCTCGATCACATGGAGGTCCGGGTCGCTATCGACGAGGCCGACATCGGCCAGGTCCGTGCCGGCCAGCGCGCCCAGTTCACGGTCGACGCCTATCCCAACGAGGCTTTCCCCGCCGTCCTCACCGAGGTGCGCAACGCCGCCGAGCTGACCCAAAACGTCGTCACCTACGAGGCCGTCCTCGCGGTCGACAACCCGGGCCTCAAGCTGCGCCCGGGGATGACCGCCTCGGTGAGGGTCATCACCGCCGAGGAGGCCGACGCCTTGCTGGTGCCCAACGCCGCGCTGCGATTCACGCCACCTGGCCATGAGGACAGCCGCAACCACGCGGATGGCGTGTTCGTCGTGAGCGAGGGCGGCCGGCCGCGCTTCGTGCCGCTGACGATCGAGCTCACCGACGGCGCGCACACGTCCGTTCGCGGCGACCTGGTCGCCGGCGAACCAGTCCTCGTCGATCTCGCCGCCGCCAAGCACGGCAAGAAGGGCTGAGCGATGCCGACGCGTGGATCGATCCCCCTCCTGTCCCTGCGCGGCGTCAGCAAGCATTTCGGCGACGGCGATGCGGCGTTCGTGGCCCTCGACCACGTCGACCTCGACATCGACAGCGGCGAGTTCGTCGGCATCCTCGGCGCGTCCGGGTCGGGCAAGTCGACCTGCATGAACATCCTCGGCTGCCTCGACATGCCGACCGAGGGTGCTTATTGCGTGGAAGGTACGCCCGTGCAGCAGCTCCACCCTGACGTCCTGGCGCGGCTGCGCAATGAGCGGTTCGGCTTCGTGTTTCAGGGCTTCAACCTGCTGCGGCGCACATCCGCGCTCGAGAACGTCGAACTGCCGCTGGTATACGCCGGGGTCGGGCGCCGCGAGCGCGAGCGGCGGTCACGGGAGGCCCTGGCGCTCGTCGGTCTCGCCGGGCGTGAGGCGGCGCTGTCGAACGAGCTCTCGGGAGGTCAGCAGCAGCGGGTCGCTATCGCCCGCGCGCTCGTCAACCAGCCCCAGGTCGTCCTCGCCGACGAGCCCACCGGCAACCTCGACTCGCGGACCGGCCGAGACATCATGGAATTGCTCATGCGACTGCGCCGCGAGCTCGACCTCACCATCGTCATGGTCACCCACGACCGGGATATCGCCGGGTACGCCGAGCGTCACGTGGTCTTCAGCGACGGCAAGATCGTCGACGACCGCCTGCTGCGGGGGGTGGCGGCGTGAGGACCGACGTGACCGCCACGCTTGCGCTGCGAGCTCTGGCGCGCAACAAGATGCGCTCGTCGTTGACGACCCTCGGCGTCGTCATCGGCGTGGCAGCGGTCGTCATGATGCAGGCGCTCGGGGCCGGGGCTACCGCCCGCGTCACCGGTGAGATCGCGGGCCTCGGCAGCAACATGCTCATCGTCCTGCCGGGCGGCGCCGGCCACGGCGCATTCGGCAGCAATACCCGCGGCGCTCCGCTGTTCACTCTCGCCGACGTCGACGCCATCACCCGCGAGGTCGGCGCGGTCCGCCACGTCGCCGGCGTCAGCAGCCGCTCGATCCGGGCCGTCGTCGCCGAGAACAACCGCAGCACCACCCTCTCGGGCGTGACCACCGGCTTTTTCGCCGTCCGCGGCTGGAGTGTCGAGCGCGGTCGGCTGCTGACCGAGGACGACGACCGCCAGTCGCAAAAGAACTGTGTCATCGGGCACACGGTCGCCGACGATCTGTTCGGCGGCCAAGACCCGATCGGCGCCGAGCTCCGCCTGCACGATCTCGGGTGCCGTGTGGTCGGCCTGCTGGAGACCAAGGGCGTGTCGACTTTCGGCCAGGACCAGGACGACTTCGTGGCGATGCCGCACACCACCTACGCGCGGCGGATCGGCGGCGACGACCACGTCGGGACGCTCATGGTCTCGGCCGTGTCGGAGGAGCGCACCGACGAGGCCAAGGCGGCGATCGAGTCGCTGATGCGCCAGCGTCGGCGGATCCGCGCCGACGAGGATGACGACTTCACGGTCCGCGACCTGCGCGAGATCCAGAACATCCTCAGCTCGGTGACCGGCGTGCTCACGACCTTGCTCGCGAGCGTCGCTGCGATCTCGCTCGTCGTCGGTGGGATCGGGATCATGAACATCATGCTCGTGTCGGTCACCGAGCGCACCCGGGAGATCGGCGTTCGCCTGGCCATCGGCGCGCGCAGTAGCGACATCCTGAGCCAATTCCTGGTCGAGGCCATCGTGCTCTCGGCGGCTGGCGGGCTCGTCGGCGCGGCGCTCGGAGCGGTCGGCGCATTAGTGCTGAGTCGCGTCCTGGCCACGCCGTTCGTGTTTCCGCTCGAGGCCGCCGCGCTGGCGCTCACCGTCTCGGTCGCCGTGGGTGTGGTATTCGGTGTGTTCCCGGCCCGCAAGGCCGCGCGGCTGCGCCCGATCGAGGCCCTCCGGTACGAATAGCCCACGAGATAGATGTATCGTGATGCTCGTTGTCGTTGTGCGTGAAGAACGTCGCGGAGATTTTCGTGATCGTGGCGTTGAGGTCGGGCACGCGGACATCCTGGCAGCGCGTTCATTCCGACGAGGGGAGCCCCGAACTCTCGACGAGGGCGAGGATGACCGCACCGACTCCGTACCCGCGATCGTCCTCCAGCGGGATCTTGGCGTAATACGCGAGGTCGCCGGGCATCGTCGGTCCGGAGATGCCGGTGACCACCGGCTCGCCGGCCTCGTCGGCGACGATCTGGGAGCGCACCCCGGCGAGCGCGCGCTCGATCGCCGGCAGCGCCGACGCCTCGACGTGGCCATAGCGGAACCCGCGTGCGAGGCCGTAGGCGAACAGCGCCGCCGTCGACGTCTCGAGGTAGACCGCCTCGGGCCGATTCAGCACGATCCACCACAGCCCCGATGCGTCCTGGCTGGCCAGGATCCCGCTCACCTGCCGCGCCATCGCCTCCGCCGCGACCGCGTCGCCTTCGCCGCGGACGGTGCGAGCGCGGAGGTAGTCGAAAACGGCAGCCGACGCCCACCCGTTGCCGCGTCCCCAGTAGATCTCGGGGTCGACGCCGAACCACTGGTCGGCATGCACGTAGAGCCCGCTGGTGGACTGCAGGCGCTCGCTGAAGATCCGGACCTGCTCGCCGTACTCGGTCAGCAGTGATGCGTCGTCAGCGTGCTCACCCCAGCGCGTCATGACATTGCCGAACATGAACAGTGAATCGACCCACAGCGTCACGCCGAACAGGTCGAGCGCTCCGAGGTGGTTAATCCCGCCGTGCTCGCCGCGGAGCGCGACCTCGTCGAGGTAGTGCAACGCGTCGTCGACCACCGCTCGGTAGCGCGGCTCGCCGGTCGCCGCGGCCAGGATCGCAGCGATCGCCGCCGGCGCGCAGGTGTCGCTCGATTCGATGCGGTAACCCTCGGCGATGTGGCGCTCGATGTAGGCCTTGTAGTGATCGCGGAACTCGGTCTCCCCCGTCACGCGATAGAGTTCCGTCAAGCCGAGCATGAAGACCGTCTCCTCCCAGTCCCACGTCTGCTCGACCGCCGGGTGCGTCTTCATGTGGCGGCGCGCGATCGCCTTGGCCAGCGCGACCGACTCCGAGCCGGGGTCGCGCTTCTCCGCGTAGCACGCGGCGTCCGGCGGACCTTCGCCGCAATCGTCGAAGTAGGCTGGCTCGCCGTCGGTCTCGCTCGTCCCGCTGCCCTCGCTCGTGGTCGTGGGCCCGCCCGTACTGGTCGTCCCGCTGGCCTCCGAATCGCCATCGTCCTGCCCGGCCGGCGGCGAGCAGGCGCTCATCGTCGACGCCAGCGCACACTGCATCATCACTCGAGTCATGGCTCGCATAAGCCTCACGATGCGCGAGGTTTGACCAGCAAGCCGCGCATTGTTTTCCGCGGCCGCGCTCGCGTGGTCACGCGGCGCTAAATCTTCCGGCCTCGCCTCGCTCGCGGCGCCCACTGTCTCCGCATGCTCCGCAAGCGTCCTGTCGTCCTCGCGTGGTCGATGCTCCTGGCGTGCAGCCCCGCCGATGAGCTCGCGCCCGGTGAGCTCGCGGCGTGGCAGATCGAGCGGCAGCAGGACTACCTCGAGTTCGCCTGCTCGCAACCGCTCGACCCGGGCAGCATGGCCCACGTGTTTGTACACCTCACTTGCGCGGCCCGGCTCGCCGATCACGACGTGCCCGCGGTCCCGGACGACGCCTGGGACCCCGTCTTCGCCCACGTGACTGCGCTGCGCGACATGAGCGACTTCCACGTAATGCGCATGCTCGGCCTGCTCTACGGCCACGGCGATCACCCCGCGCTGTCGCCCGCGCTGTGGCGGCGACTCGAGGCGACGGTCCTCGACTTCAAGTACTCCTACGTCGACCCCACACCCGCGCGCGAGGTCGACGGCGCGCCGGTCGTCGACGCCATGTGGTACTGGTCGGAGAACCACGACCTCGTGTTTCGCGCTTGCGAGTACCTCGCCGGGCAGCGCTATCCCGACCGCGTGTTCTCGACCAGCGGGCTGACCGGCGCCGAGCACATGGCCCGCGCCCGCGGCGAGCTGCTGCGCTGGATCGACACCCACGCCCGCTGGGGCTTCGTCGAGTGGCACTCGGACGTCTATTACAACCTCGACCTCCAGCCGCTGCTGATGCTGGCCGAATGGGCCGAGGATCGCGCGCTCGCCGAGCGGGCAATCATGGCCCTCGATCTTCTGTGGCTCGACATCGCCACCCACCTCCACCGCGGCAACTTCGGCGCCACCCATGGCCGCTCCTACATCAAGGATAAGGCGGCGGCCGAGCTGAGTGACAGCTTCGACGGCGCGCGCCTGCTGTTCGCCGACACCGACCTCGACTACGCCGATCCGACCTCCTATCTCGCCGGGCTGCTCGTCGCCACCACCACCTACGCGCTGCCGTGGACGATCCACGAGATCGCCCGCGACGACGCGCCGATGCTCGACCGCGAGCGCATGAACATCCCGCTCGACGAGACGCCGCCGCCGTCCTGGGGCGCCCCGGTCGCACCGCCGCCTCATGGCCTGCGCTACGACGAAGCCGCGCTGCCGATCTGGTGGGCCATGAACGGGTTCACCGCCTGGCCGCTGCTGCCGCTCACCCTCACGGTCGCCGAGGAGCATGGCCTTTGGGACAGTCAGTTCGCCGACCTCGCCGTGGTCGCCGAACTCGTCGACCTCGACCAGGACCCCGCCGGGGTCCTCGCCGACCTCTACCCGCTCTACGACGCGTTCTGGCGGATCTTCAACGTCGGCCTGCTCAAGGAGGTCCACACCACGACGTACCGCACCGAGCACTACATGCTCTCGAGCGCCCTCGACTACCGCCCCGGCCTGATGAGCGACCAGGTCCACCCGTGGCAGGCGACGCTCGACGAGCGGGCGGTCGTGTTCACCCAGCACCCGAGCCGTCTGCCGCCGGCGGACGACCCCGGATTCTCCTGGCACGACTTCGACGAGCCCGGACCCGGCTACTGGACCGGCGAGGCCTCGCTCCCGCGGGTCGGCCAGGACCACAACGTCGGCGTGATCCTCTACGCGCCCCAGTTCGCGCCCCGCCCGCTCGGCCTCGACGACTTCGACTACCGCGACGAGACCCACGCCTATTTCCCGACCGCCCACTTCGACGAGGTCGTGCGCGACGGGCAGTGGACGCTCGGGCGGCGCGGCGACGGCTACGTCGCCCTGTTCTCGCATCGCCCGACCGCCTGGCGCGAAGGACAGCCCGAGGTCCACGCCAACGGCGGCCGGCCGTTCGACCTCGTCGCCGAGGGCGGTCCCGACAATGCGTGGATCGTCGAACTCGGCGACCGTGCGACGAGCGGCAGCTTCGCCGAGTTCCGCGCCAAGGTCGTCGGCGCCGAGGTCGTCGTCACCCCGGTCCCCGACGCGGACGGCGACGGCTTCGACGACGGCTTCGCCGTGCGGTACGACTCACCCTCGCGCGGGCTCCTCACCTTCGGCTGGCACGAGCCGCTCGTGGTCGCCGACGCCGAAGTCCCGCTGCGGCACGACCTCCGGCTCGACAACCCGTTCGTCCGCGCCGACTTCGACGACCCGCGCTACGAGGTCGTCTACGGCGACCATCGGCTGCGGCTCGACTTCACTGCGGGGTCCCGCTCCCACACCCCCGCCCGCCGAGCATTGACCGGGCCGTACATCGCTTCCGCCGATGCCCTTGACCGCATGGATTCCCGCACCGGCCGCAGCTCCGTCGCGCGCCTGAAGGTGGCGACGCATCAAACTCCCACCGAGGGGCCTGCATCGTTCCTTCATCGCACGCCGGATACCCGGCGGACAAGCTTGCGAAGCTGCTGTCGCACGCGACCTTCGTCGCTGACTCGCTGCCGAACTCATGACAACGGGGGCAAACCGAGCGAAAACGCTCAGCTGGTCGTGCTGCATCAATCCCGCGGGCGTACTCGCGCCAGGTCGCGGAGAGACCGAAGGGCACACGACGGGTCAATGCCGCGCAAACTTCTCTATCATCTCGGTCGATGTTCGACGAGGAGGCCGAGATCCAACTCGGTGTGAGCCGGAGAATCCGAGTGATTCGCTCCTGGGGCTGGGACGCGCGTGACGGGAGGCGAGTTACGCCTGCAGATGCGGCCGCCGTCGCGGATGCCTTGTTGCGGGGCTCGGTGGGGACATACAGGTTTCGTGAACTCGTCGCCGCCCTGGTCGCCGGAGGCCGCGATCCCCGACCTGCCCTCGAGCAGCTGCTGGTGGACAACTTCGTGTCGATGGAACTGCCCGACACGCACGGAAAGTGGCAAGGGCCCGGCGTAAAGCGGCTGGAACAACCCGATCCAGCGCTGGAGCGGGCGTCGCGCAGTGCGCTGACCTGGGTCTCGGTCACCGTCGTGGACGGCGACGAGCCGGGGCGCTCCTTCGCCGGTGCGCAGTTCAAGCTGCGGCTCCCCGACAACTCCGTGCGGGCCGACGCGCTCGACGGTGCTGCCGGGGTGCGCGTCGAGGATATCGAGACGGGCAAGTGTCGGTTCGAGCTGACCGACGTGCCCCGCGCTCCGGCGCCGTGACCACCCTACCCGCAGGACCGAACGATGCCGACGGATGCCGACATTCTGGTCACGTGCACCCACGCCGAGTGCTCGCTGAAGGTCAGAGTGCCGCTGCTCGACCTGGCGACCCTCAAGCTGCTGTACGAGCAAGACGCCATCCCCAGCCACGACGCCGCCGAGGCCGACAAGGCCGCGGTCCCCTGCCCCGCCTGCCTGCGGAACGGCCGCGACGGCCTCCTCGTGTATCTCACGGATCACCTGCGCAAGGCGCCGCCCGACCTCGAGGTGATCGTCCCGCTCGTGTTCGACACGGCGGTGGCGTTGTGGAAGCGCGCCGCCGAGCGCTGGACCGTCCCCGGCAAAGCGGCGGACTATTCGCCCGCGAAGGTCGGGCCAGCGGTCGGCGTTCGCCTCGGCATCCGGCCCTACGGTGGCTACGTCCTCCGCCCCGGCAACAACGACAATCAGCCGCAGTACGGCGACTCGCCCCCGCTGACCGCCAAGGTCAATCCGCGCTACATCCGCGAACTCAAGCACGACCTGCTGTATCTCGCCTACTACGGCACGCGCGAGCGTCTGGCGTCGCAGCCGCTCGGCGGCGTCCCGGTATTCGAGGCCACCACCGTGGGCGCCGTCCTGGCGCTCAAGTTCGATCTGTCGTTCTTCTACGGGGTACCGACGACCACCGACCTGACGCAATCGATGGTCAGCGACGACGAGCTCCGCGCGACGAAGCTGGAGACCTTCGCCAAGCCGATCTACTTCGACCCCGACCTGCCCGACAACCCAGTCAAGCCGATCGCCCAGGCGCTGATCTATCCGCTCGCTGACCGGATTGAGCGGCTGCAGAAGGCGCACGCCCACTACGAGGCGGGCCTCCTCGCGTTCGAGCAGTCGAAGGCCGCCGACCTGAAGCCCAAGAAGGTCGCCGCGCTGCGCGGGAAGGCCCTCGCCGCCTTCAAGAAGGGCATGGCGAAGCTTCCCGCGGACGTCCCGGCGGTCGATCTCGGGACGGCGAAGAACCTGCACGGCGAACGGAAATCGCGGGGCGTCGAAGAGGTGCTCGCCCACGCGGAGTTCGAGCACAGCCGGCGCGAGCCGTGGCAGTCGTTCGCCACCGACCTTCGACTCGCCGTGGCGCTCGACCGTGCGGGGGAGAAGAAGCGGGTCACGGCGCTGCAGCAGCTGCTCACCGACCTCGCCGGCGAGGAGAAGGCGCTCAAGTCGTTCCAGGGCCCGGTCGAGCGCTACCGCCAGTACGCGGACGCGATCGCGGACGCCACCGCAGAGCAGGCCGAGGACGTACGCCGGCTCATCGGCGGATTGCCCGAGACCTTCGGCACCTATCGGGCAGAGCTCCATCGCTATGCTGCAGTCGATCAAGCGACCGCCTTCTACATCAAGGCCATCCTCGCCGAGCTCCCGATCGGCTCGGGCAGCGGCAAGCTGAAGACCCCGCCGGGGCGCAAGCTCGCGTATCACGTGCCGATCGGCGGGATCGCAGGCGAGCCCAAGGACCTGGAGACCTACGCCAACATGGTGATCGAGGCCTGCGAGTCGGGCGGGGCCTTCTTCGTCCCGCCGCTCATCATGCTCGAGCGGCAGAAGAACGAGTCGGGCTACCGCGCGACCGACAAGGTCGGCAACCTCGCGCTCACGAAAGAAGAGCGTGAGGCCCGCGTGCCGATGGTCGGCATCGATTGGAGCAATGGGGCCGCAAGCGCCCGCGCAAGGCGCTGACGCTCTTCGCGTTCTCGGAGTTGTTCACCAACAGCGTCGGTCGGCGACAGACCGAGCACCCCGGTTATCACGGGCCGATCGTCCACTCGCGCGGGGTAGGCGGCGGCCAGGTCACTGCGCCGACTCTGGTGGAAGGCGTGAGCCCGCCGCGAGAGCTCATCGGGGGCTACTCCTGGGTGTCGGGGATCCCCGTCCCGAAGGATGGCAAGATGCCGACGCCCGACAACTGGATGGGCGCGAAGGGCTCGATCGAGCGCGCACGCGACCTGTTGCAGAAGAAGTTCACGTTGCCGACCAACGCGCGCCGCGACTGCACCTTCGGCCGAGTACCCGGCGGCAAGAAGTACGACTGCGCGGCTTGCTTGGCGCGGTTCAAGCTCGACGATCCGCCGGAGTTGCGGTGGATGCCGGGCGGCGGCATGGCCTCCTATTACTGCTCCGCGGACGCCTCGCGCTGGCCGGCGCTGTTCGGCGAGCCCCTCGCCCACGACGATCCCGAGGGCCGGCGCGAATTCCCCTGCACCTGGCTGCGCGCGATCCAGCTCTACGCAGGCGGCGGACAGAAGGCGTATGACCGCATCCTCAAGTCTGCGCGCGAGATCGTGGCCGTCGGCAAAGGCGTAGCGAGCGACGAGGTCCTCGACGACGACGGCAACCCGATCGACGACAAGGAGAAACAGAAGGCGGCCAAGAACGCCGCCAAGATGATGCGGGCGGCGTTCGTCCGCGTGCGCAAGCGCCTGTAACGAAACAGCGTCCCGGCTCGAAGATGGTCGTCACCACGCGGGTCGGTAATCGCGGCGAGACGTCCCGGTCAGCTCGCAGATCCCGGATCGCCTGGACCTCCGACAAACTCGTTATTCGCATTGTCGCTAAACCCTTGCTCCGCCTTTCGCCAGATGCATGCGATCTCCACGCTCGCCAGCAAGGCCTCGAGATCAGGCCCAGGATGCCGCGGCAGTAGTACTGCAAGGCGTGTCTCCTCCGGGGCGAAGCGGCGGTAGTCGAGAAGCTGGCCAATCGCCATGCGGATAGCCTCCCGGGTGACCACCCCCTTCGCCTCGATGAGTTGCCCTCGCTGCGGGATGTAGATATCGCTGAACATCTCCCTTCCGAAACCACCGCCCGCGGCGCCCGTCCGAGTTACGTCGACGCCGCACGCACGACCAGCGATGCATCCCGGAAGACGTTGGCAGCCAGAGGCTGCTGAGTGTCCTCGTGCTGAAGGGTCTGCTGCCGAAGGCTAGAGCAAACTCAGGGAGGGGCCGAATATGGTTGCCCACGGCGGCCGGAATACCAGCAGGATCCGAGTTTTGGGGCAGATCTGTGGCACCAGAGGCACCCAGAGGCAACCCGCGGCAAATCTCCCTCCCCGCCCAAACCCCTCCGTGTGGAGATCCGCGGTGTTCTGGCAGCGGAGGGGCTCTTGGCGAGGATGGGTCAGAACTTGTTGGTTAGGTTTGCCAGCGACGCCCGCGTCTGAAGTACCAGGCCATGTGAGCGCGGGTTGGGGCCGCGCTCATGGGTAGAACTTGCCGGCCCACAGGGTCGCGTCCTGGGATCGTCTTCCGGTAACCATGACGAAACCCTGCTGATCAAGCTCGACCGTCCGGCCGCTCTGGCTCGTGCCGACTTGGAGCTTCTTGACCCACAAGGTGTCGCCGACCGGGTTCAACTTCCGGATCGTTACCTGTGAGTTAGACTCGTGCCCAGCGTAGAAGATGTTGTCGTCCTGGTCGACCGCGACGCCGTGGACGATCCCGAGCGGGCTTGAATAGGTCTTCGCCCACTTCTGCGCGCCCGCGTCGCTGTACGCCGCGACCCACATGACCTCGATGCCGCTCATCGTCGCCAACATGCCGCCGACGACAATGTCGCCGCCGGGCCGCGCCACGATTGCCAGCCCCTTCTCGCCGTTGGAGCTGGCCGGCGGGTTGGGGTTGGTGTGCTCCCACAAAAGCGCGCCAGCCGACGAGTACTTGGCGACCCAGATGTCGCCATGCGAGCTACCCGTGACCAGGATGTCGTTCTGCCCATCGAACCCGACCGCGTGGGCGGTGGAGGAAGACTGCCCGGCCTCGTGCAGCGCGGTCCACACCGTCGCGCCGTCAGGAGTGTACTTGCGGATCCACGCCGCTTGCCCGCTATTCTTTTTCGCCGCGCCGACGGCCACGATCGCGCCGTCCGTGTCCTCGGCGATGCGGTACGCGAACCCGCCGAACATCCCGGAGTACTCTTGCTCCCAGATCGGCTCGCCGGCGGCGTCACGTCGTTCCACGACGATCGTGCTCGGCCCGACGCGGTACCCCACCAGCAGCAGGTCGCCGTTGTCGGCGACGTCGACGCCCTGCGGGAAATAGTCGAAGCCGAGCGCAATCTGCGTGATGTCGCCGTTGCTGTTGGCGACCCGATGAAGGCCGCCGAAGTTCTCGGCGTGCCCGAGCACGACAACGATGTTACCCTGGGCGTCGAGCGCGGAGCCGTTAACGTAAGCGCCGCTGGCGTAGTGCGAGCGCTGCCACAGTGACCACCCCGGGGTGATGCTGCAGTTCGCCTCGCAGCCGTCGTTGTCTTTGATGTTGCCGTCGTCGCACTCCTCGACGCCCGCCCACACGTACTTGTCGCCGCACTGCGCGGCGATGCACGCGTTCGTGCAGGCGTCGAGGTTGTCGGCGTTGCCGTCGTCGCACGCCTCGACGCCGGCCCGCACGAAGCCGTCGCCACACTTGGCGGTGAGGCAGGTCGACGGACACGCGTCGTCATCGTCGATGTTGCCATCGTCGCACTGCTCTCCGACGTCGAGTTCGCCGTCGCCGCAGTTGGGCGGGAGATCGCCAGTCGAGCCGTCGCTGCTACCGCTGTCGCCGGTCGTGCCGGTGTTGTCTGCGGGCTCGTCGATCATGAACACGCACACGTCGAAGTTCGGGTGGCAGGACATGCCGGATGGGCATGTCTTGCCGCCCGCACAGTCGAGCACGCACGCTTTCTCGCCGCCCTCGAGGATCTCGGCACAGGTCGAGACTGCGCCGGCGTCCTGCGGATCGGCGAAGCAGTCGCAATCGTCGTCGCAGGTGAGCGAGCAGGCGCCGAAGCTCGGTTTCTGCATGTCGTCGGAGATGCAGAGTGGCGCCGGACCATCGCACTGCGCGCCGTTGACACAGTCGTTGTAGTTGCCGTCTGGGCGCTCGGGGCAGCGATCTCCCGTCGTCGAGGTCGTCGAGGTCGTCGAGGTCGTCGAGGTCGACGAGGTCGTCGAGGTCGACGAATCCGGCTTGCCGGTCGACGCTTCGTCGACTCCTGTCGTCGTCGGCGCCGTTGTGCTTGTCGGCTGACTGCCGCCTGTCGTCTCGCCGCCCGTCGAGGTGCCGAAGGAGCCGGATGAATCCGGCATGGCCGTGGGATTGATGGAGTCGTCGCCCGGACAAGCCGCGAGGACCAATAAGGCCGCGCCGAGGCGGACGTTTATTGAACGTATGAGCATCCGCGCAAGGATGCCGGAGCGCCACCTCGCCGTCAACAGACGCAGACCTCAGGTTCGATCGGCTACTCGACCCCGTTCGCCTGGAAGAGCTGCCACCGGCCCCGCTGGCGCCAAGTTGATGCGCGCGGCGCTCGTCCGCTTGCGCAAGCGGCTGTGACGGCTCAGCGGCCCGGATCGGGAGTCGTCACCCCCTCGACGCGCAGATTGCCGCCCTTCAGCTGCTTGCGCGTGTCGGTCCGGATCGTCCGCACGAACCATCCGTCACGGAATTCAACGTCGGCGTCGATCGCTAGCTTGCCGTCCCAGAACTGTCGCAGCCACACCCGCTCCTCGCACAGGTTGCGGTTGGACAGGCAGTACCGCAGGTCGTGGTCGCCTTCGGGCGAGCGGCACTCGATCAGCAGGTCGTCGCGGCCATCGAGGTTGAGGTCGGGGTGCATGACGCGGACGACGCCCTGGTCGGGGGCGAGCTTCGGCTCGCGCGTCTGTACCGCGCAGACGATGTCCGGCCAGCGCGGTGCGTCGGCGCCATCCTCGAACGAATCCAGCGGCAGCTCCATGCGGACCCAGCGGCCGTCGATTCGCTTGAGGACGTGCCATTGGTAGCCCGTCATCGAGGGCGCCTGACCGAACAGCCGGACCAGCAAGTAGTCGGGGAGCGGGCGGGTGGCGTCGCACTGGAGCGGCGCGACCGGGCCCAGTTCTTTACAAGTCGCGGTAACCGCTGCTCGCTCGGCATCGCCGAGCTCGAGGTTTGGGGCGAGCTCGCCGGGGATCTTCGCCGGGGATTCAAACGCCACGACGGACTTGGCGGGCGCCGCGTCAGGAGGATGCACGGCGTCCGCCACCGGGGCCGCCTGAGAGGCAGATGCTTCTGATTTGGGCGCGGGCGCCTCGGCCTCCGGCGGCCGCGGGTTGCAGGCGATCAACAATAGACCCATGAACGATTCACGGCGCATGCTCTTCATCCTCGGCGAGAGAGCCCCAGACGTCGTCGTCCTCGTCGACCTGCTCGTCGTCCGGTACATCTTCGAGATCTTCGCCGCCCTCTACGTCATCCGCCATGTGCTCGTCGTGGGCGGCCTCGAGATCGAGCAGGTCGTCGTCGTCGTCGTTCTGCGAACAGACGTCGCGGATCTGGTAGAGGTCGTGGAACAGCACCGGTGCGCCGTCGGCGAGACGGAGGGTCACCGTGCCGGGCGGCATGTAAGGCTCGGCCAGCAGGCCCTGGTCGTCAGTCTCGCCGAAGCGGGTCTCGCCGGCGACCGACAGCTCGTACGCCTGGCGGACGAGCGGCTGGCCCCACTCGTCTAGCAGACGGATCTCGAGCACGTGATAGGCCGGCGCGTGGGCCTCGGCGACAGGCAGCTTCAACATCCGCGCGATGGGATAGAGGCCGGCCCCTGCGGGCTCGCGTGCGAGCTCGTACCGATCTGCGAACGGGATCGCCAACAGCTGCGCCCAACGTCGTCCGTCATACCCGGGGTCGGCGCGCATCACCTCGCTGGCGTCGTAGAACTGGAGCGAGTCGAGTGAGGTCTCGTTGCGCTCCAGCCAATGCACGAACTCGGTCTTCGCCACCTCGAACAGGGCACCGAGCGTCTGCTCGCCGATGATCCCGTCCTCGAAGATGTCTGCCCGAAAGGCCAGGTTATACGTACGCTGGAACGCCTCGACGGCGCGCGCCGTGGCGGCGTCGGCGACGTCGGAGATGGCCGGCACCTCCGTGGGCCAGCCGCCCACGCGGTGGAGGTAGTCGAGGTAGCTCTGGCTGTCCTGCACCCGGCCGTGCGCGGCGGCGAGCTCGACCCACGCCTGCTGCTCGTCGCGCAGGAAGTGCAACACCGCGCGTGCGCGAAGTTCGCCGAAGTCCTCCGGCTCCCCCGCCTCCCGGTGACCAACGATCAGCCCGCCATGCTCAAGATGCTGCTGCCCATGGCGCAACCAAGCGACGAGCGCCGCCCAGGGGTGATGAGGACCGACCCGCGGCAGCAGCAACACGCTCGCAGGCATGTATGAGGTCCACGCGGGCTCAGAGGTGTAGACCTTCGGACGATGCACGACGAGCGTGGTGTGCTGCCCGGTCAGGATCGGGGTGCGCTCGACCGTGCCGTCCGCGCGCAGATTCACGTGGACCTCGCTGCTGCCGGACGACATGCAGCAGCGATCTTGCGGAGATCGCTAGGTTCCTGTCAAGCACGTTAAGACTTGCTATGCAAGCAGAGCGACGCCGAGAGACCTGTTTAGGCCACCGACGGCCGGCTCGCGCGCTCGGCCTCCCGCATGCCTTCACCGACAAGCGGCCCGCTGTATCGCGTCCACCCTCCGATGCTGAGCATGTAGATGCGGGGCGTACTCACGTCGAAGGCATGAGCGCGGCGAACGCGAAACTCACGATGCCTGCTACGCGTGCGCGCGAGTCCGCCTTCTGAAGGCCGGCGTAGCTCGAAGACGCGGGTTAGGCCAGATTCGGGATCCACCCTCGTCAGCTTCGACCCCATCGTCCGCGAGTTCGCCGACCGCCCAGTTGATCTTGGCCGGGCCCATAGTGCGCGCCGCAGCGCCCACGAATCGCCCGATCCTGCTCGTCCGCTCGGGCTTCTGCAGTTAGATTTCTTTACAGCTGCCCGCTGGACTATCACGCCAGGCGCCGCACGCTTTTCTCGAGAAATTCCCCATGACGACGCAACGAGGAAGAATCTCGACATCATGTTTGGTTGTGGCTGCGGCAGTGGGTTCCAACTTAGCGCAGGCGGGCGTGCCTCCAAGATTGGAAGAGAAAGACCAGCGTACAGTTGATGGAGAGACGACGCGCGACACGACCCTCCCGCGGAGGTTTCCAGATCCCTGTTGCGTTCAAGGTGACGGGTGCCGGGCGTTCGCTACGCAAGCGGAGATCACTCGTGAGAAGCAGGGTCACTTGGGGACGCTCGCGGGTCCACCAGCCCCACAATGCGACCGAAATCGCCACCTGTCGCCTGAGCCAATTGGCCGAACGCCTGATCGGCAGAGTTGGTCAAGGTTCGAGTCGTATCGATAACCGTTCCCTCACCGCCTCGCCCGGGTCCTTCTTCCTGCGCACAACATCGATGACCGGGCTGAACGGGCAGGACGGCTTTCGGCACGTCATGTACGATCCGCTTTACATCATTGATCCGGTCCTTGATCCAACCTGCTTCAGCCTGGCTGCAGATAAGCAGCGTGAATACCATCGTTCCTGCTCTGAGCACTCGCATCGTCCACTCCCCATTTCTGACGCAGAACGAGTCGTTATACGTTGCGCCCGAAACCCGGACAATTGCAGAATTGCCGCGAATCGGGCTCCTGCGGCAGTCTATGCCCCCTACGGGCCAGGAGACGGGGTAGCCGACCTCCGCAATGCTCGAAAGTGCGCCGCTCTCTCCGAGAACCGGTCCTACGCGAAAGCTTCGGTCATCGAAGCGGCTGACGCCGTCGACGAAATCCCCAAATGAACACTTCGAACACCTACGGGATCGCGGAGCCAACCAAGCCAGCGCAGGCGCACGGTTCGGCCGGCGGCTGCCAAAGTCGACGAATGGGTCCTCGCGCGCGCCCGCTGGGGCGATCGCGTCCGCCTCCAGAGCGCCGGCTCGCCCGTCAACCCTCTACGCCGCGCAAGTCATGTCGAGGGAATTTGCAGGCGCCTTTACCGCAAGGTCGGCATCCGCGCGAAGATGGGCCCACACGCGCTGCGACACGGAGCAATCCAGCGGATGAGCCTGGCCGGGGTCCCCCTCGACGTCATCCGGCAGATCACGGGACACGCAGACTTCCGGATCCTGCAGGAGTACCTCCACGACGATGTGGAGGCGACGGGCATGGTCAGCTCGAGATTGGCGGACCTTCATTTCGACCACGAGGCGGCCGCGTTTGGAGAAATACTGGAGAAGCCCTCCGGCGCGGAAGTGCACATCCTCGCAGAAGCGCGCCAAAGGTAGCGTAGCTACGCGTTGGACGAGAGAGACCTGTAAACGCGACGTAAACCGGCGGTAATTCCGCAGCAGGCCCCGTTGCCCGCGTCATGGCCGTTTGCTAGGTACGTACAACGAACGCATGGCTCTGCCTCGCTTCCTGGCGCCGCTCCTGACCGTCGTGCTCCTCGGCGCTGGCGGTTATTATGCTTACCAGCGCTTCGCCGTCGCCGAGGCGCCGAAGATCGAGTACCGGACGCAGCCGGTCGAGCGCGCGCGGCTGACCGCGACGGTCACGGCGAGCGGCACGCTTTCGCCGGTGAAGACCGTCGCCGTCGGCAGCCAGGTGTCGGGGCGGATCGTCGAGCTGTTCGCCGACTTCAACTCCGAGGTGAAGAAGGGCGACGTGATCGCTCGCATCGATCCGAGCCTGTTCCAGTCGGACCTGATGAAGACCAAGGCGAGCTACAAGTCGTCGCAGGCGGCGGTGACGCGGGCGATCGCCGACCGCGAGAACGCGCGCATCAACCTCGAGCGCGCCAAGCAGCTGTTCGCCGACAAGGTCGCGCCGCAGGCCGAGGTCGACGCCGCGGACGCGGCCTACAAGGTCGCCAAGGCCAGCGTGGAGTCGGCGCAGGCGGCCCTGGCGGTGTCCAAGGCGGCGATCGACACCGCCGACGTCAACCTGCTCTACACCACGATCCTCTCGCCGATCGACGGCGTCGTGATCTCGCGCGACGTGTCGGTCGGCCAGACGGTCGCGGCCTCGCTGTCGGCGCCGCAGCTGTTCTCGATCGCCGAGGACCTCAAGGCGATGGAGGTCCACACCAACGTGGCCGAGTCCGACGTCGGCGCGCTCAAGCAGGACATGAAGGTCCGCTTCACCGTCGACGCCTACCCCAACGAGCGCTTCTTCGGCACGGTGGCGCAGATCCGCAACTCGCCGCTGACGCTGCAGAACGTGGTCACCTACGACGCGGTGGTCCGCGTCGACAACGACGCGCTCAAGCTGCGCCCGGGCATGACCGCGAGCGTGACGTTCATCGTCGACGAGCGCCGCGACGCGCTGGCCGTGCCCAACGCGGCGCTCCGCTTCACGCCGTCGGACCCGAAGATCGCCGCGCTGGCGCCCAAGCCCGAGGGCGGCGAGCGCAGCGGCAAGCGCGGCGGCAAGCGCGGGGAAGACTTCGGCGAGGCCAAGGCCGAGGACGCGAAGACGGAGGCGCTCGAGGCCAAGGCCGAGGCCGCGGACGCCAAGGCCGTCGAAGGCAAGGCCGGTGCCGTCGAGGCAGTCGACAGCAAGAGCGAGGCCAAGGCCGGCGATGCCAAGGCCGACGCCAAGCCCGAGGACGCCAAGCCCGGCGACGCCAAGGCCGAGGCGCCGGCCGAGGAGAGCAAGGGCGAGCGGCGGCGGCGTCGCGGGCAGAGCTCGGAGCTCAACAACAACCGGACCGTGTGGGTGCTGGTCGACGGCCAGCCGAAGCCGGTGCAGGTGCAGATCGGGATCAGCGACGGCTCGATGACGGAGATCGTCGGCGGCGAGCTGACCGAGGGCATGCAGGTGATCGTCGGCGCGACCGGGGGCGAGACCGCGACGAAGGCGGCCACGACCTCGCCGTTCAACCCGATGGGCGGCGGTGGCGGTCGCGGCGGCGGCGGTGGTGGCGGCGGCGGTCGTCGCGGTGGTTTCTAGCCGGAGGGCGCGACGATGTCCGAGCCGATCCTGGAGGCCACCGATCTGGTCAAGACCTACAAGATGGAGGACGTCGAGGTCCGGGCGCTGCGCGGCGTGTCGCTGGCGGTCCGGCCGGGCGAGTTCGTCAGCATCATGGGCACCTCGGGCTCCGGCAAGTCGACGATGATGAACATCCTCGGCTGCCTCGACCGCCCGACCTCCGGCAGCTACAAGCTGGCCGGCAAGGAGGTGTCGAAGCTCGGGCGCGGCGACCTGGCCACCGTGCGCAACAAGGTGCTGGGCTTCGTGTTCCAGAGCTTCAACCTGCTGGCCCGCACCAGCGCGCAGGAGAACGTCGAGCTGCCGATGGTGTACGCCGGCGTCGGCGCGGCCGAGCGGCGCGAGCGGGCGATCGCCTCGCTGGAGAAGGTCGGCCTCGGCAAGCGGCTCGACCACACGCCGGCGCAGCTGTCGGGCGGCCAGCAGCAGCGCGTCGCCATCGCCCGCGCGATCGTCAACCGGCCCAAGGTCATCCTCGCCGACGAGCCGACCGGCAACCTCGACTCGCGCACCAGCATCGAGATCATGGCGCTGTTCCAGGAGCTCGGCCGCTCGGGCATCACCATCGTCCTCGTCACCCACGAGCCCGACATCGCCGAGTTCACCAGCCGCGTGGTGATGATGCGCGACGGCAAGGTGCTGTCCGACGTCACGCAGACGCCGGTCGACGCCCGCGAGGCGCTGGCCAACTTGAAGGAGGGGAATGAACCTCTTCAGCACCTTCCGCGTGGCCGTGCTGGCGCTCTTGCTCAACAAGATGCGCTCGTTCCTCACGGTGCTGGGCATCATCATCGGCGTGGGCTCGGTGATCGCGATGGTGGCGATCGGCGAGGGCGCCAAGGCCGAGGTCCAGCGCGCGTTCGACAAGATGGGCACCAACCTGCTGGTGATCCGCTCCGGCTCGGCGCAGACGAGCGGCGTGCGCGGCGGGGCGGGCTCGCAGCCGACGCTCTTGTGGACCGACGTCGACGCGATCCGCAAGGAGACGCTGTACGTCACCAAGGTCGCGCCGAGCCTGCGCCAGAGCGTGCAGATCCTCGGCGAGGGCAAGAACTGGACGACCTCGGCCGAGGGCACCACGCCGGAGTACTTCGAGATCCGCAACTGGAGCTTCCAGTACGGCGGGCCCTTCAACGAGCAGGACGTGACCACCAAGGCCAAGGTCGCGGTGCTCGGCGGCACCGTGGTCGACAACCTGTTCGGCAACGGGGCCGACGCCGTCGGCTCGACGGTGCGGATCAACAACGTGCCGTTCGAGGTCATCGGCGTGCTCGCGCGCAAGGGCCAGGCGGCCACCGGCCAGGACGCCGACGACGTGGTGATGGTCCCGGCCGGCACGTTCGCGGCCAAGGTCCAGGGCGGCCTGCGGCAGTACCTCGGCGGCAGCATCTACGTCGGCGCCGCCACGCCCGACGACACCCGCCGGGCCCAGGCCGAGATCACGACGCTGCTGCGCGCGCGCCACAAGCTGCGCGACGACGAGGCCGACGACTTCACCGTCAGCAGCCTGGCCGAGGCGGCCAGCGCCCGCCAGGAGGGCACCGAGACGATGACGCGCCTGCTCGCCGGCATCGCCCTCGTCAGCCTGCTGGTCGGCGGCATCGGCATCATGAACATCATGCTGGTCAGCGTGACCGAGCGGACGCGGGAGATCGGCCTGCGCATGGCGATCGGCGCCCGCCCGGGCGACATCCTGATCCAGTTCGTCATCGAGGCGGTGGTCCTGGCCTCGGTCGGCGGCCTCCTCGGCGTCGGCCTCGGCTTCGGCGTCGCCACCTACCTGTCGAGCGAGTTCGGCTGGGCGACCAAGATCGACCCGCAGATCGTCGCCCTCGCCCTCGGCAGCAGCGCGCTGGTCGGCATCGGCTTCGGCCTCTACCCGGCCCACAAGGCCTCGCGCCTCGACCCGATCCAGGCGCTCCGCTACGAGTAGTTCGCCTGCCCCTTCGGGCATGTCCCGCGGGACATCGTGCGAAAACGGGCCTCTCCCCGCCCCTGCGCGCGGCAGGCCCGGCGCGGGCGTTCGGCGCGGGTGTCGGGTATAGTCGGAGGTGATGCCCGTCGCCCCGCCGACCGACCTCGATCAGATGTTGCAGGTGCTCGCCGACGGCGGCGAGCAGGCCCGCGAGCACCTGCTCGACCACCTGCGCGCGCTGGTGTCGCAGGGCTCGCCGGCGGCGTTCTCGCTGCGCGCGGCGCTGATCAAGATCCTCTCGGCCGACTCGTCGGGCCGCGTCGACGACGAGGAGCACCCGGGCTCGTGGACCCGCTCGTGGCAGATGTCGGCGCTGGTGGTGGTCGCCGGCGACGACGCCGAGGCGCGCGCGCTGATGGACATGGCCAGCGACCGCGCCCGCGAGCCCAACCGGTGGGTCCGCTACTGGACGGTGGTGACCGCCAACGAGCGCAAGGAGCACCACGCGTGGACGCTGGCGCGCGCGCGGGCGCTGGCCGAGGACACCGGCGAGCGCCTGCAGCTGCGCTGCCTCGGCTGGGCGCTGCTGGCGGCCGACCACGAGGACCGCGACGCGGTCGCGGCGCTGCTGTGGTGCATGGAGGGCGCGCCGCAGCCGGTGCCGGCGGGCAATCGCTACCTGGTCGAAGGGCCAGTCGACCCGACGCACGCCCAGAGCGCGGCGCTGCGGGCGCTGCGGGCCACGCCGCTGGCGCAGGCGTTCGACGGCGTGCAGGCGATCGTCGACGCCGCGCCGTTCGCCTCGTACACCTGGGACGCGGTGTCGGTGATGGCGCGCTTCGGCGGCACCTCGCGCGCGGCCGAGGCGTCGCACACGCTGGCGCGCTTCGTCGTCACCAACCGGCGCCGGCGCGAGTACTACGACATGGTCGGCCTGGCGGTGCGGGCGATCGGCCGCCTCGGCATCGCCCAGACCGACTTGCTGATGGCCGAGCTCGACAGCGCCAGCCCCGGCGTCGCGTTCGAGGCCGCCGGCGCGCTCGAGCTGCTGCTCACCACGTCGCGCGCGGTCGAGCGGATCCTCGACGTCGCCACCATCAGCGCCGACCGCGACGACAAGCTGGCGTCGGCGCTGCGCAGCATGCAGCGCGCGGCGGTGGTCGAGACGCTGGCGGCCGGGCTGCGCTGCGGCAACATGACCCGAGAGACAGCTGCCCGCCGGCTGCTGATCGAGCTCGGCGGCTCGGTGGCGATCGACCGCCTGCAGATCCGCCACCAGGACCTCGAGAGCCGGCGCAAGGTGGTGGCCGACCTCGACGACCGCCAGCGCGAGCACATCCGCTGGATCGCCCTCGGCGACGGCGTGGCCACCTGGATCTCGGTCGGCATGTGGATCGTGGTGTTCATGGTCGGCGTCACCGCGATCTCGGCCGGCCTGCTGCTGACGTTCCGCCAGGGCTACGACGCGTTCCAGGCGGTGGTGCTGGCCGGCGCCGGCACCGTGTTCACCCTGCTCGGCAAGGTCGGCTACCAGGGCCGCCTGGTCGAGGTCGCGGGCGCCCGCGCGGCCGCCCGCCTGGCCGTGTTCAACGGCTACCAGCGCCGCCTGCAGCAGGTCGACCTGGTGCTGGCGCAGCGCTTCATCGACGGCGTCCAGGTCAGCGCCGAGGACCTGCGCGAGCTGTCGGCCCTGGTCTCGACCGCCCAGACCGAGGCGCAGTCGTCCCTGCTGGCCCTGATCCCGAGCGACAAGGAGGCCGACGCGCTGCAGAAGCGCCTGGCCGCGGTCGGCCAGTCGCTGCAGGGCGGCGACTCTTAGGATGGCCTCGCGGACATGCTCTGAAGCGCATGTCCTTTCAGACATGTCCGTCAGAACATGCTGGCGCCGGCCGGCACGGACGCGCCGGCGCCCTGCCCGCTCACTCGGCCGCGACGACGCGGACCGGGATGCACTCCTCCTCCTCGTACTCGACCTCGACGGCCAGGCACGTCTCGCCGACGGCCACGCCGACGAGCACGAAGTTGTGGGCCCCGGGGTCGCCTCGGACAGGAGGATGTCGCGGTCCTGGCTCTTGAGCGCCAGCGCGTCCTTGTTGGTGAACTCGATGCGGGCGCTGCTCTCGATGGTGACGTGGACCGAGACCGCGATGCCGGCGGGGATCTCGATGTCCTCGCCGGTCAGGCGCACGGGCACCGGCGGCTGGCTGCGCAGCTCGAAGGTGACCGTCTGGTAGCGCGGGCCGCAGGCGGCCAGGGTCGCTGCCGCGGCCAGGGCGGCGAAGGCGGAGGCGAAGCGGGTCACAGCACACCTCCCGTGGTGTCGGTCGTGCTCGTCGCGTCCGTCGTCGCGTCCGTCGTCGCGTCCGTCGTCGCGTCCGTCGTCGCGTCCGTCGTCGCGTCCGTCGTCGCGTCCGTCGTCGCGTCCGTGCCGGTGGTGGTGAGCGCCTCGCCCTCGACGGTGATCGCGAGCTCGGCGGCCAGTTCTCCGAGGCTGGCGCGCACGGTCGTGGTGCCGGTGGTGCGGGCGCGCACGATCACGTGGCCGTTGCCGGTGCCGACCACCTCGAGGACGCCGTCGTTTGCCAGCTCGAAGGTGAAGTCGAGCAGGCCGGCGAGCACGTAGTCGTCGGAGTCGCGGGTGATCGCGTCGAACTGCAGCTCGCTGCCGGGCGCCATCGTGTACGCGGTGTAGTCGACGCGCTGGTGCTGGATCGCCACCTCGGCCGGCGCCGTCGCGTGGATGTGGATCAGGTCGCCGACGGCGCTGTCGGGCAGCAGCGCCAGCACGGCGGTGTAGCCGGCGGCGACGGCGGTGAAGATCTCGCCCTTCAGGGCCAGGCGCTCGGCCGAACTGGTGCGGAGGTCGGGCGGGGGCCGCGAGAGATCTTCGTTCCAGGTGTAGTCGAGCTCGAAGCGGCCGCCGACGGCCACGCGGGCCGGGAAGTTGCCGACGGACTCGCCGTCGGGACAGGCGGGATCGTCCTCGCCGACGCAGCGGTAGTGGAACTCGCCGTTGCCGAGCTCGCCGGGCCCGGGCTGGGGGTCGTAGGGGCATCGCTGCAGTCGTCGAGGCACCCGCCGAGGGCGAGCAGCCCCGCCAGCAGCAGCGGGCGGGAGGAGGAACATGTTCTTGAGGACATAAGCTTAAGGACAGGTCGTAACGGTCAGGCGGCGACGCCGCCAGCGTCGCCTCACGATCTTGACCGGGCGGCGAGACGGCCGCAAGGGAGGCCGGGCGACCCCGACGCGGATTTCGGGCGCGCATCGTGCGCGGCGCCGCTCGCCCGCCGTGTCACTTGGTTGTCACCAAGGTGTCACGTTCTCTCGCCTTTTTGCGCCCTTCCTGTGACTGACAGACCGCTCGACCCCGCGTAGATTTCCGAGCGCAGGCGGCCTCCTGGCGGCCTCGACCGAGGAGAACCCCCATGGAGGCGATGTTCCACGGACTCACGACGACGACCGGAGTCCTGCTCGTCGTCTCGCTCCTCATCGCGTTCGGGTTCGAGTTCGTCAACGGCTTCCACGACACGGCCAACGCGGTGGCGACGGTGATCTACACCCGCTCTCTGCGGCCGTGGACCGCCGTCATCCTGTCGGGGATCTGCAACTTCCTCGGCGTGTTCGTCGGCGGGCTCGCGGTCGCGCTGAGCATCATCCACCTGCTGCCGATCGAGCTGCTGGTGTCGAGCGGGGTCGGCCTCGGCCTGGCGATGATCCTGTCGCTGCTGCTGGCGGCGACGCTGTGGAACCTGGGCACCTGGTACTTCGGCCTGCCGTCGTCGAGCTCGCACACGATGATCGGCGCGATCCTGGGCGTCGGCCTCGCCAACTCGATGCTGCCGGGCCACGAGTTCGGCGCCGGCGTCAACTGGGCCAAGGTGTCGGACGTCGGCATGGCGCTGCTGCTGTCGCCGCTGATCGGCTTCACCCTCGCGGCGCTGCTGCTGCTGGCGTCGAAGCGGCTGATCCGCGACCCGCAGCTGTACCGCGCGCCGCTCGGCTCGCGCCCGCCGCCGCCGTGGATCCGCGGCATCCTCATCTTCACCTGCACCGGCGTCAGCTTCGCCCACGGCTCCAACGACGGCCAAAAAGGCGTCGGCCTGGTGATGCTGATCCTGATGGGCATCGTCCCGGCCGGGTTCGCCATCAACCTGGCGCTGAGCGAGCCGCAGATGCGCGAGGCCAGCGCGGCGGTGGTGACGATCCACGACGCGCTCGGCTCGGCTGCGACCTCGGCGCCCGACGTGCGCAAGAAGCTCGACGAGGTCGAGGACGAGCTGCAGTCGCTCAGGGCCACGCTCGGCACGGCGTCGCGGCCCGAGCAGGTGCCGGCCGAGCTGCGCTTCGCGGTCCGTCGCGACGTGCTGCTGATCGACTCGACGCTGAAGAAGCTCGACCAGTCGGGCGCGCTGGTGCTGCCCAAAGAGCAGGCCAAGCGCGTCAAAGAGGCGCGCGCCGACCTGCGCGAGCTGACCGACTACGCACCCAACTGGGTGCTTTTTTGTGTCGCGCTGTCGCTCGGCATCGGCACGATGGTCGGCTGGAAGCGGATCGTCGTGACCGTGGGCGAGAAGATCGGCAAGGAGCACCTGACCTACGCGCAGGGCGCCTCGGCCGAGCTGGTGGCGATGAGCACGATCGGGATCTCCGCCGGCCTCGGCTTGCCGGTCAGCACCACGCACGTGCTGTCGTCGGGGGTCGCAGGCACCATGGTCGCCCAGCGCGCCGGGCTGCAGGCGGCGACGGTGCTGAAGATCGCGTCGGCGTGGGTGCTGACGCTGCCGGCGTCGATGCTGCTGGCCGGGGTGCTGTTCCTGGTGTTCCGCGCGATGCTCTGTTAGCGCGGCGCCGCGCCCGGGGAGCGGCTACAATGCGCGCCGGAGGTCGCTTCGATGCGCAACAGGTCCTGGATGCTCGTGCCCGTGTTCGCCGTCGCGGCTGTCGCTTGCGACAAGTCGACCACGCCGCCCGACGCCGACGTCGGCGGCACCTACGTCGTCACCCGCGAGACGCCCTTCTTCGACAGCGGCTGCGAACAGGACCGCCTCGGCGACGGCAAGCTGGCCAAGAAGACCCGCTTCACCCTGGTCGCCGCCCGCCCCGGCTGCTGGACGATCAAGCTCGAAGACGAGGACGAGACCTACATCGTGCCGACGCAGCACGTGCGCGCGGAGTGACTTCGTCGCGTCGGCCGCCGCGCCGGCTGCGACCGATGAGGTCCATCGTCCCGCGGACGGCCAGTGAGCGAGCGACGGCTCGCCGCTTCGGCCGCCGCGCCGCTGATCACGGCGACCCGTCTCGTCGCATTCGCGACGAGCGAAGGATGATTCGGGCCCGCTCGGCCGCGGACGAGCGAGCGACGGCGCTTCCCGTCGCCCGCTCGGTGACACGCGTCGTCCGCCCGGCTGCGAGGCGCGACCGCCTCGGCCGTCGCAGCCAAGGCCGCTGACGCGGCGGCGCGTGCCGCTCTCTCGCCGAGCACCCCGGCCGGCGTCGCATCCAATCGACCTGCGCCCCGCGGATCGCCGACGCTCGATCGCTGCGCCTCGCCCCGTCACTGCGGCTCGCCGCGTGGTCCGCGGCACAGCGGCGAGGCGCCCGCGGTAGCCGGACGAGGACTTGGTTTCAGACTTCCCCCGGGACGTCGCGGCTGCCGCGGCTCCAGGGAGCGAGATGGTGCGACGCACGTGCTTGGCCGGTCTCCTGGCCCTTGGGACAGCTTGCGACCTCGTCGCTGCGCCGCCGCCTCCGCCGCCCTGCGGCGCGCCGGGCGACGCGCCGTGTCCGTTCGGGACCCAGTGCGAGGACGACCCCGACGCCGACTGCGACCCCCTGCGCGCCGCCTGCCCCGGCCGCTGCGAGGCGGTCCCGTGCGACGAGTCGCTCGGGCTCACCTGCGCCGAAGGACAGGCCTGCATCGACGACCCGCACGACGACTGCCAGACCTTCGTCGGCGGCCCGCTGTGCCCCCAGGTGTGCGCCGAGCTGCCCAGCCCGATCCTGTGCGCCGAGCCGGGTCGCACCTTCGTGTCGCACAGCCAGGACCTGTGCGAGCAGATCCTGTTCATCTGCGAGGTCGGGTGGGTCCCGTTCTACAACAGCTGCGGCTGCGGCTGTCAGTTCCTCGGCTGAGCGGAGGGCCAGTGATTCGGGCTCGCACGCGGTCTCGCCACGCAGGTCACGCGCCCGCCGGGCGCGTCTCGGGCTAACCCGTCCAGCGAGCGACAGCCCGTGCGACGGGCCGCACGAGCCCGAATCACTGGCCCTCCGCTCGCCGTCACGTCATGTCCCTGAGGACATGTCCTCCGGGACATTCATGCGAGCGCCTCACTCCGACCCGCGGAACAGCCCGCTCATCGACAGCTCGAGCTGGCTGCGCACCAGGCCGAGGATGCTGTCGACCTCCGCGCGCTCGACCTTGAGCTGGCGCTCCAGCAGCGCCTGCGTCCCGCGCAGCAGGGCCTCGCGGCCGCGCGTCACCCAGCGGGCCGCGGTCGCCCGGTGGACGCCGTAGACCGCGGCGATCCGGTCGATGCTCAGGCGGTCGAGGAAGTACAGGCGCAGCACGTTGCGCTCGTCGGTGCCGAGGCCGGCGAGCGCGTCGCGCAGCGCCTGCTCGACCTCGCGGCGGTACTGCGACTTGAGGAACGACAGCTCGGGGTCGGGCGACGCGGGGTGCTGCGCCTCGTCGAGCTCCGGCGCCGGCACGAGCCGGTCGGCGCGCGCCTGCTCGCGGAAGTTGAGGGCCATGCGCACCGCGGCGACCCGCAGCCACCCGCCGAGCGGGCCCCGGCCGGCGTAGTCGCCGATCTTCGCCGGCGCGCCGGCGCGGCCGACCAGCAGCTTCTCCCACAGCGCCTGGCGCAGGTCGTCGCGCTGGGCCGCGGGCACGTTGCGGCTCTTCAGCACCGCCTCGAGCTCGGCGCCGTGGCGGGCCTGGATCGCCGCCGAGGCCCCGGCGATCCGCAGCCAGCAAGCGCACGCGAGGTAGAAGTCGGCCGCGTGCGCTGCCGCGAGCTCGGCGGCGTGGCGCTCGGCGTGGGCGCCGAACGCCTCGGGCGCGAGGTCGAGGTCGGGCCAGGCGGCGCGCCCGTCGGCGTAGATGCGGGCCTGCAGCGCCACGCGATCGGGGTCGGCTGCTGGCGCGCCCCCGGACGCGTCGTCGGCGGTTGACTCGTCGCGCATCGCCGGGCGGACGATACTGCCCGGCCCCCGGGCCGTAAAGCCGCGCTCGCGCGCCTTCTGCGTCGCTGGCGCCCGCGCAGCGCGAGCTCGCCTCTTCATGACCGCGAACCAGTCACTCGTCGGTGTCGCTCGCCTCGGCGTCTCTCCGAGGGAGTCGCGCCTCAGCGCGCCTCCAGGCCCGCCAGCACCTCCGCGATACCGACCGCCTCCGGTGCTGGGATTCCGAGCGCCGCGGCGTAGATGGCGTGCGCGCGCGGTACTTCTCGCGCACCTCAGCGCGCCTCCGCAGCGCCTCTCCGTGGGAGTCGCGCCTCAGCGCGCCTCCAGGGCCCCCAGCTCCTCCGCGATGCCGACCGCCTCCGGGTGCTGGGCCCCGAGCGCGGCCGCGTAGATGGCGTGCGCGCGGCGGTACAGCTCGCGCGCCTCCGCGGTCGCTCCGGCGTCGCGGCGCAGCTGCGCGAGGTTGTAGACCACCGAGCCGACCTCGAGGTGACCGGGCCCGAGCGAGCGCTCGAAGGCCGCGAGCGCGCGCGCGAACAGCTGCTCGGCCGCGAGCGGCGCGCCCATGTCGAGGCGCAGCAGCGCCAGGCTGTTGAGGCTGGCGGCCGTGCGCGGGTGGTCGGGCCCGAGCGCGCGCTCGGAGATCGCCAGCGCGCGGGTCTGGAGGCGCAACGACTCGTCCACCGCGCCGCGGGCCCGCTGGACGACCGCGAGGTCGTGCAGGGTCTCGCCGACGCCGGGGTGGTCGGGCCCGAGCGCGCGCTCGGAGATCGCCAGAGCGCGCTCGTACAGGCGGACCGCGTCGTCCAGCGCCTCCTCGCCGTAGCGCACGCCGGCGAGGTTGTGGAGGATCATGGCCACGTCGGGGTGCTCCGGCCCGAACACGCGCTCCTCGATGGCGAGCGCGCGCTCGTAGAGGTCGCCAGCGGCCGCGAGCTCGCCGAGCGCGTGGCGGGCCGCGGCCAGGCCGACCAGGCTGCGCGCGACGTCCGGGTGCCACGGGCCCAACTCCCGCTCGCGCACCGCCAGCGCGCGCGTGCAGGCGCGCCGCCTCGGCGTAGTCGCCGACGACGTCGTCGACCGCCGCGAGTCGGCTGTCGAGGTGCGCCTCCTCGAGCGGCGAGGCCCCGGCGTGCAGCGCCAGCTGGGTGTGGGCCGAGCGCGCCCACACCCGGCCCTCGGCGGGCCGCGCCGCCGCGTAGCCGACCACGTAGGCCAGGTCGGTCGTGATCGCCAGGGCCAGGCCGCGCGCCCGCGCCTCCTCGGCGGCCGCCAGGGCGCGGAGCAGGCCCGCCTCCGCGGCCGGGTAGTCGCCCCGCTTCTCGTGCAGCCCGGCGGCCCGGAACTCGGCCTCGCCGACCAGCCCCGGCAGGCCCGAGGCGCGCGCCGCCCCGACCGCCGCGCGCGCGGCCGTCAGCGCCGCGTCGTAATCACCCACGGCCTGCAGCGAGCGCGCCCCGGCCAGCCTGACCCGCAGCTCGCGGGCGGCGCTGCGCTGCGCCTGCGGCACCTCGGCCCGCTCGCGCAGCGCCGCCGGCTGGGTGCACGCCGAGGCCGGCGCCAGCTCGGCGGCGGCGTTGGTGGCCTGCGTCAGCACCACCCCGTCGGCGTCGCGCAGCTCGTCGACCAGCGCGACGAAGCCCGCGCGCGCCTCGGCCAGGCAGTCCTCGGCCCGCGCGCGCAGCTCGGCGTCCCAGCTCGCCTCGACCGTGTGCGCCCGACAGGCCGCCTCGGCCGCCCCGCGCCAGTCCGCGGCCCAGCCGTCGAGCCACGGCACGGTGCGGGCGAAGGTCGCCGGCGCGAACGCCTTGCCGGTGGCCAGGAACGACCGCTCGACCTCGGCCCGCGCCGCCGCGCCCCACACCTCGTCGATGCGCGCCCCCGCGGCCACACACGCCGCGACGCGACCCGCCAGCTCGCGCGCCTGCACTTGCTGCCAGCCCCACGCCGAGAGCGCGACGACCAGCCCCGCGAGCCCCAGCAGCAGCGCCGCCCGCCGCCGCCGCGCCCCCGCCAGCCCGCGCCCCAGCGCGTCCAGCAGCGCCGTCATCGAGGCGTGCCGCCGCTCCGGCGCGCGCGCCAGGCCGATCGCCAGCGGCGCGCGCAAGCCCGCGGGGATCCGCTCGACCCGCGCGACCTCCCGCCCCGGCGCCGTGCCGGCCAGCGCCCCCGGCGTGAACGGCCGCACCCCCTGCAGCGCCTCGTACAGCGCGACGCAGAAGGCGAACTGATCGCTGCGCGCGTCCGCCAGGGCCCCCTGCCACAGCTCCGGGGCCATGTACGCCGGCGTGCCGAGCAGCGCCCCGGTGCGCGTCATGGCCTCGCTGGCGGTCGGCAGCGGCCGCGCCGGATCGAAGGTCTCCTCGACGCTCGCGGTCGCGGCCACGCGCACCAGCCCGAAGTCCGACACGCGCGCGCGCCCGTCGCCGCCGACGAGCACGTTGTCGGGCTTGAAGTCGCGATGCACGAGCCCCGCGCCGTGCAGCGCCGCGAGCCCGCGCCCGGCCGCCACGAACATCGCCACGATCTGCGCCGGGTCGCGCCGCTCGCTGGCCAACCATTGCCGCAGGGTGCCGCCCTCGACGAACTCCATGGCGAGGAACACCTGCCCCTCGAAGCGCCCGGCGTCGAACACGGTGACGATGTTGGGGTCCGACAAGCGCGCGAGCGCCTGCGCCTCCCGCAACAGCCGCGCCGCCGCGGCCTCGCGCGTGGCCCCTGCCAGCAGCCCGTGGTGGACCAGCTTGAGCGCGACGCGGCGATCGAGCTCGGGATCGTAGGCGGCATAGACGGTCCCCATCGCGCCGGCGCCGACGAGGTGCAGCACGGTGTAGCGACCGACCCGATCGCCGGCGAACAGATGCCGCTGCGCACCCCGGCGGGTCGAAGGCGACACGGTCGGCGAATCCTCGAGATCTTCCAAAGGCGCGAGCGGCGAGCGCGAACCATGTTCCACGGCGCCCACGCGCACGAGCGCACCGGACGACGCGCCCGACCTGTCCGCCGGATCATCCACGCGCCCGAGCAACGAGCGCGCTCCTTCTTCCCGACCCTCCCCACGCCCAGGCGCACCGGCCGGCGCGCGCGACCTGTCCTCCGGGCCATCCACGTGCGCGAGCGCGGCGAGCAGCTCGCGGCACGCGTCACACCGATCGAGGTGCGAGGCCACCGCGGCCTGCTCCGCGGGCGACAACCGCCCCGCGCTCAGCGCGTCGAGGGTGTGCTCGGCGAGGCAACCCGCGCCGAAGCCGGTCATCTCCCCGGCCATGGCCACGCGCTCCTCTCCCTCGCCCGCGGGCACGGAGCAGCGCCGCCGAGCCCTCGCTCGCCGCCTTCCCCGCTCTCGCCTGCCCGCCCCGCCATCGCCCTCGCGCCGCGACGATAACAAGGAAGCGACGCGATCGCGGCGCGCGAGGTCGTCCGCGCCGCGTGGAACTGCGCGTCGACATGTCCCGAAAGACACATACAATGGGGCCCTGCCCGATGCTCGAGCTCGCCGACGAGGAATAACCCCGTGAGTCCGTCCGCCCCCGTCACGCTTGCCAGTACCACCATTCCAGCGCGCCGAACCCGACGCACGCGGCTCGCCGCCTGGGCGTCGCATCGTCGCCCGATCGCTCGTGCTGCCCCATATCGACGACAATCGGATGAGCCGATGATTGGACCGACCCTCGCTCGGCATTGTCTCGCGGCCTCGCGACCTCGACGCACGGTGAACGTCGTGGATCCACGGCAGAGGAGCTGTGGAGAGGCGCTCGCCGATCGTGTAGCGTCTCCCGGTGCCTCGCAGCGCGCTCACGCTCGTGCTGGCCGTGCTCGCGGCTTGCGTCACGCCGACTCCGCCGGTCCGCGAGCCCGTCGCGCAGACCCGAGACGAGGCCTCGCCGCCGGGACCTGTCGCTCCCCTGCCGCCCGAGCCTGCTCTGCCACCGGAGCCCGCGCAGCTCCGTGTCGTGAACCAAAACAAACTGTCCACCCTGCGTGTTTCGCCCCGGATCCCGCTGCCGCTCGACTTTCACCTCGCGGCCGTCGGTATGGGCGAGATCGGGGTGCACGCCGAGGGGCCCTCCGTCGCGCTGATCGCCACGCTCCCCTACCCCGTCGGGACCGACGGGGTCCCGCGGCCGCTCCCTCATGACATTCGCGGCCTGCGCCCGCTGGATCCCGGGGGTCATTGGCGGCGGGAGCTCGGGGTCGTCGACGTCGCGGGCAGCTTCTCCCGCCCGAATGACGCCTGGCTGATCCTTCGCGCCGAGCACCTCGATATCGCCCTCAATATCGTCCCTGATGCCATTCCATGCGGTCGGCCGATGCGTCACGCCGTCCCGCTCGCGCATCGCTGGATCGGGGACGGATGGAGCGCCGTCCACACACGCAGCGGCGCATGGACCCGCACGTACCAGTCCTTCCTGGTGCGCGGTGACACGATCTTCGCGCGAACACGGCTCTATCGCCTGCCCGATCCGGAGGCGGTGATCGTCAAGCCCGGCCCTGGTGGACGAATCCCGACCCGGAGCGGCGACCTGCACGTGCTTCGCGGCTCGCAGCCGCCTCTGCGCGATCCTCCCGGCTCCGTGCCGGATTCGCGGGAAGTCAGCACGCCTGCCGGAGCGCTCTACCGAATCGACCAGCGTTGCTCACCCGTCCGCGGCGGCGAGGGCTCCCTTGCTCACCCAACCCCGACATCAAGGGCCCCCTTTGCACGCCCGAGTTGCTCCACTGGCCGGCAGGTGCCGCCGATCCCGTGCGAACCCCCCTCCCCGACGTCGTCGCGGCGGATTCCTGGCTCCCGCTCCGGCTCGCGGTGCTCCCGGACGGCGTCGCCATATTCGGGTGGGTCCGCGTCGAGGGATCGGAGCACCCGCTCTCCTACCTCGCGGTCGGTACGGCCGGCGCGCTGCGCCGGATCCCGCTCCGCCACGAGGGTCACGCGATCGAGGGATGGGTCAAGGCGCTCCTACCTCGCCCCGGCGGCGAGTTTTGGCTGGTCATGAGCGGAACCCTGTGGCTCCTCGACGCGAAAGGCGACATTCACCCCTTCGATGTCCCGACGCCGCGGCTGCCCGACCCGACCGACTGGGCGTGGCGAGGCGCCGCGAAGGGCTGGCTCCGCGTCGGGCCTGAATCACCCGAGGAGTTCGATCACCCCACGCTCGATGTCGAGAGCATCGCCGTCGGCGGCGACGACATCTGGCTCACGCTGAAGGGTGCCAACAGCGGCGGGGGATTCACTGCCGTCCTCAAGACCGGCCCTCACGGCGCGCCGGTCGTCTTGCCCAGCGCCGGTCACATTCAGGGACGGGTATGGAGCCACCACGAGGGCCCCAGGGCCCTGCAGCTGCTCGCCGACGGCTCCGACGAAGCGCTGCGCAGCTTCGAAGCCACCGTCTTGCCCGGCCTGCGCTCCCTCGCCCCACTGCTTCAGATCTACCTCGCGCGCGACGGCACCCGCCGATCGGTCGTCGCCCTCGTCGCCCCGAAGGCCCTGCGTCCGTCGCTCGTGACCGACATTGCTGCCGTCCTGGGCGCCGAACCGACGGTGGTAAGCCCGCCGCCGGAAGTCGAGCGAATGCTGTACGACGCCGTGCGGAAGTGATCGCAGAGGACGACCACGCCGCTCCGAGCCTCCGTTGGTTCAGCGCGCCGCCATCACATTATTCAGACTCTCGGCCAGCGTCGGGTGGGCGAACGTCGCGTCGCGCAGCGTCGACGCCGTCAGCCCGCCCATCATCGCCACCTCGAGCACCGACATCAGCTCGCCCGCCGCGACCCCGAGGATCGTCGCCCCGAGGATCCGCTCCGTCTCGGCGTCGATCACGATTTTGATAAAGCCGCGGGCCTCGTCCATCTCGAGCGCGCGCGCGACTCGGTCCATGCCCATCCGCGCCACCCGGATCGGGCGCCCCTGCTTGCGCGCCTCGGTCTCCGACAGGCCCACCCGCGCCAGCTCCGGATCGGTGAACACCACATACGGCACCATCCGCCCGCGGATCGTCGCGTCTCCGTTGCCCAGCAGGTTGGTGTGCAAGATCCGGTAATCGTCGTATGCGATGTGCGTGAACGCCGGCCCGCCCTTCACGTCGCCGACCGCGAACACTCCCTCGGCGCTCGTCGCCAGGCGCTCGTCGACCTTCACGTGGCCGCGCGGATCGACCTCGATCCCGCCCGCCGCCAGATTCAATAAGTCGGTGTTGGGCGTGCGCCCGGTCGCCAGCAACAGGTGCGACCCCGCGAGCCTTCGTTCGCCGTCCCGCGTGTCGCACGTCAGCGCGATCGGCTCACCGTCCCGCGTCACGCGCCGCGCCTGGCTCTCGAGCCAGATCTCGATCCCCTCGGCCGCCAGCACCTCGTGGATCGCCGCCGCCGCGTCGGCGTCCTCGCGCGGCAGCAGTTGCTGGGTGCGCTGCACGATCGTCACCCGGCTGCCGAAGCGGCGGAACATCTGCGCGAACTCGAGGCCCACGTACCCGCCGCCGAGGACCAGCAGGTGCTCCGGCAGCGTCGCCAGCCCTAGCATGCCCGCGTGGTCCAGCCACGGCACCTGCTCGAGGCCTTCGAGGTGCGGCACCGCCGTGCGCGCGCCGGTGTCGATCACCACCACGTCGCCGGCGATCCGGCGCGAGCCGCTCCCATCATTCAACACGACCTCGAGCTGCCGTGGGCCGACGAAGCGGCCGGCGCCGAACATCAGCTCGACGCCCGGCTGGGCCTCGAGGGCCGCACGGCTCGAATCGGCGAATTGACGCACGATCCGGCGCGTCCGCTCGCGCACCTGCGCCATGTCGACGCTCACCGCCGCCGTGTGCACCCCGAAGTCGCCCGCGCGGCGCGCCAGGTGGGCCACCCGGGCGCTCGCCACCATCGTCTTGGTCGGCGTGCAGCCGGTATTGACGCAGGTCCCGCCCACGTGCGCCCGCTCGACGAAGGCCACCCGGCGACCCGCCGCCGCGAACGCCAGCGCGAGGGGCTTGGCCGCCTGGCCGGAGCCGAGAATCACCACGTCGTAGCGGTCCATCGCCCGGAGGGTGACCGCGAATTCCCGTCAAGACAACCGGGCGGCCGCTCCGCCCCCCGCCGGCGAGAGCTCGCCTCGACCTCGTGCATCGTCTTCCTGACCTTCGATGGTTCGGCGGATCGAGCTCGCTCCCCGCGCTGCGCCCTCGCCATATCGGCTACAGTCGCCCGCAGCATGACCTCGGCGCGCTATCCCCAGCCCAACGCCTTCACCCCGCTCCGCACCGCGCACCTCGGCGGCAAGCGGGCTGCCGGCGTCAAGGATGTCCTCGCCGCCGGCGAGCTCGTCCTGACCAGCGGCCGCCTCGTCGCCTGCGATCCGCTGATTCAGCCCGAGCGGTCCCCGTTCACGCGCCCCCTCGTCCCGGGCAGCTACCCCGTCTATTTGTTCGTCGCCAAAGCCGGCGGCACCATCGGCTTCGCCGAGGTCAGGCTCGGCGCCGCCGCGGTCGTGCGCTTCGAGATGGCCGCCCTCCCCGGCCAGGACGCCGCCACGCTCGGCCCGCGCGAGACCTTTTGTTATCCCGTCGACACCGGCCTCGGCTGCTTCGCCGACGAGGTCGCGCTGATCCGGCTGCGCGAGGCCGACGCCGCGCGGCGGCAGCACCCGGACGACCCCGGCTATTACGACGCGGTCGTCCGCCCCGGCCTTTTGGCCAATGGTGGCACCTGGCTGAATCACCGCCCCGCGCCCGACGCCGCCGACAACGTGGTGTTCTTCCGCTCCGGCGACGGTGACGGCAGCTACCCGACCTGGTTCGGCCTCGACGCCGACGATCGAGTCGTCTGCGTCGTCACCAGCTTCCGCTGCTTCCCCGAGCCCGAGACCGCCGAGGACAAGCAGGCCAGGCTCGCCGAGGGGTTCGCCCCGCTGATCGCCGCGGTCGAGCGCGACATCGGCGAGGGCCTGCGCGCGCGCGGCTTCGTCGGCCCCGAGGCGACCTACAAGCTCAAGGACCGCGAGCTCAAGCTCGTCTACACCCGCGACGGCCTGAGCTTCGAGGTGCTGAGCTCGGCCCACGACAATTACCACCTGTTCACCACCCAGTTCCGCTGGGCCCGCGGCCGCGCCACCCTGGACGTCGGCAACGAGCACCGCAAGGCCGGCATCGAGCTCGACCTGAAGCCGGGGATCGCCGTCGGCGACGCCGCCTTCCTCCACGCCGCTCGCCTCGGCGCCTCGTACACCGCCCACTGGGACGCCCTCGAGCCGGCGGTGCTCGGCTACCTGCCGGTCAAGCGCAAGAAGTAGGCTGTCCCTGGAGACCTGTCCCTGCAGACAGATCATGCCATTGCCTCCGCCCGAGGGCGCGCGGCCTCAGCCCGGCGGCGGCGGCGGCGGCGGCTTCTCGAAGCAGACGCCGATCTCCAGGATCATGTAGAGCAGCACCAGCTCCTGCGGGTTCAGGCCCGGATGGTTGTCGCTCAGATTCTCGAACGTGCTGTACATCATCCGGCCGCAGCCGTACTGGCCGGTGATCGCCATCGGCCGGATCATCTGCGGGTTCGAGCAGCTCGCGCACGGGCCCTCGACCCACGTGTGGTGGCCGACATCGACGTCCTTGCCCTCCATGTCCTGGACGATGACCGGCGAGATGAGGTCGATGCCCGAGTAGTTGAGGCGCGTCAGGATCCCCGGCAAATTGTTCAGCGTCGGGTTGCCGCCGCCGATGTCCTTGAGCGCGGGCGGCAGCGCCTGCAGCCACGCGAGCAGCTCGGGGTCGACCACCAGGCCGTTGGAGTCGTA
The DNA here is from genome assembly GCF_026626665.1 of Nannocystis pusilla. GTDB lineage: Bacteria > Myxococcota_A > Polyangia > Nannocystales > Nannocystaceae > Nannocystis > Nannocystis pusilla. Next base: position 11,369,933 of record NZ_JAPNKE010000002.1, on the reverse strand, counting down.
GGCCGGCTGGATGTCCGGCATCGCCGGCGCGTGGAACTCCTGGTAGTCGGGGAACGGCTGCTCGATGTACTCGTTCGAGTGATCGGTCGCGTACCACTTGCCGCCGCCGGCCACGTACGCCTTCACGTTCTCGCGGCGCGAGTCCGGCACCGTCGGCGCGCCCGGCCAGAACTTCGTCGTCGCGCACGGTACGAAGATGATGTGGTACTTGTTCATCTCCGTCAGGTTCTCGAGGAACACCGGCGAATCGTCGTTGATGAGCGTGAAGTTCTGGGTCCCGCCGACGAGCGAGCCGTCGCCCGCGACCTGGCCGAGGCCGAACTTGGCCAGCACGTTCTTCACCTTGTCGGGGTCGGTGTCGTAGACCGCAATGCGGGGGATCCACATCCCCGCGTCCGGGTTCCATTGCCCGGGCAGGTTGGTCTGATCGGCGGCCAGCGCCGTCGCCCCGGGCGCGATCTCGAGGTCGACCACGCGCAGGAACTGGCCCTTCTGTACCACCAGCTTCTGGTTCGGCCCCGAGACCACCGGCAGCGAGAAGGTCCCGTCGGGCGCAGTGAACGCGCTGGGCGTGTCGCAGGCCAGCTTGACGCACTCCGCGCAGTAGGCCCCGTCGGTCGGCGGCTCCACGGGATCGCTGGTGACGTAGACCAGGGCCCCGGAGATCGGCAGCTGCAGGTTCGGCGCGTAGACCGTGCCCGTGAGCATGGCGTCGGGGGTGAAGCTGCAACCATCGGTCTCGCTGCCGCCGAGGTCCGAGCCGCCGACATCGAACTTGGGCCCGCTGGGATTCCCGGTGGTCGGCGCCTCGGTGGTGGTGCTCGTGCCCTCGCTGGTGCCGCCCTGGCCGGTGGACGTCGAAGTGCCGTCCGAGGTGCCGGTCGAGGTGCCGTCCGAGAGCGTGCTCGGGAGAGAGGTCGAAGTCAGGGGACCCGGCGAGGTCGCCTGCGTCGCGGTCTGCCCCGCGCCGTCGTCGGAGCAGCCGGCGGACAGCGCCGCGACCAACGAGAGCGCCCGCCAGGAGGCCGCGGAGCGCATGCGAAGCCGATCGTCACATCGATGCACGAGGCCCACGGTACACCCTGCTGCTCCGGGACGTCCACTGCCACGAGGCCGGCGACGAGAAGTTTCTCCGTGAGTTCCATGCAGCCAGCGCTCGCACGGATCGGAGCCTGACCTGCCATACGGCGCCTCACCCGCATGCTCTCGTCGGCGAGGCACGGCAGCCGCGGCGGTCCGCTCCGTCGCCGACGTCCAGTGCGCCCGTGGGGTCGCCATGACGCTCGATGCGACGGAGGCACCACGAGCTTCGGCTCGAGCCCCGAGCGCGCCCCGGAACGACGGATCGTCGGCGAGTGCTTCGCGTGGCGACGCCCGGAATTCATATTCACCCAGTCTCTCGGCCCTCGCCGGCTGCCGCGCGGACGGCCGCCGCGTCGCTCGCGGCTGCTCCGGAGAAGCATCGAGACACGGCTTCACGTGCGCTTCGTCCCCGTCGAATCATCGGAGTCGCGGCCCTTCACGTCACCCCCTGCGAGTGATGCGATTGTCTGCGGTCGAACCTCGCCGTCCGAGCTCCGGCGCCAAGGACACCGACCCGACGCGCAAGAACTGACAACCACTGCTCCGCGACAGCATTCTATTCTTCTAAAAATGAAAAATCGCCGAGCGCCCCGCCGGGCGGGGCGCTCGGCGCGGGGCTCAGCCGTGATGGCTGGTGCCGGCCTTGACCTTGCTCTTCGTCTTCATCGGGACCTCCTCCGGGAATCGAGTCTACTCGCCCCGCCGCGGCCGACGAGGACCGCCTTTGCGCGCGCTCGTCGGCGCTCCGCCGCGTGAAATCGCCACCTGCGAGGCGCACGGCCGCCCTCGTCGCGAACGATCATTGCCCATTGGACATGTTCATAAGAACATGTCTTATCGGTCCGGCCGATACGACCCGAGCACCGTCACCACCTCCGGCAGCGGCGCCGCTGCGAAGCGTCGTAGTTCCTCCTGGAGTTGCCGCCCCTCGGGCAGGCTCGGCAGCGGGTTGTCGACGCCGTCGTCGAGCTCGAGCAGCGCCACGTAGGTCGCGCCGTCGGGCAGGCGCCCGTACCAGTAGCGGACCCCGGCGGGCTGCTGGCGGTGGACCGCCGCGAACAGGCGCTCGACCGCCGCGTCGAGCTGCGGCGCGGCCTCGGCCTGGACCGTGTAGCGAATCATGAGCGTCCTCACTTGCATCCTCCTCGTGTTCGGGCCGAAATCGCCCCGCCCGCGGCGCTCCGCGGTCACGTCGGCGCGACTTCGGCGGTCTTCTCTTTGAACAGACCCACCGCGACCGAGGGACGTGACCGATGGAACAGCGCGACAGGCTGGCGACCCGATTCGAGGCCCACCGCGACCACCTGCGAGGCGTCGCCTACCGCATGCTCGGCTCGCTGAGCGAGGCCGACGACGCCGTGCAGGAGGCCTGGTTACGGCTGAGCCGGGCGGACGTCGGCGCCGTCGACAACCTGCGCGCCTGGCTCACCACCGTGGTCGCGCGGATCTGCCTCAACCTGCTGCGCTCGCGCGGCACCCGGCGCGAGGAGCCGCTGGGTCCGCACGTACCCGACCCGATCGTGCGGCGCGAGGACGGCGTCGATCCCGAGCGCGAGGCGCTGCTGGCCGAGTCCGTCGGGCTCGCGCTGCTGGTCGTGCTCGACGAGCTCGCGCCCGCCGAGCGGCTCGCGTTCGTGCTGCACGACAGCTTCGGCGTCTCGTATGGCGACATCGCCGCGATGGTCGGGCGCACCCCCGAGGCGGCGCGTCAGCTCGCCAGCCGCGCGCGCCGGCGCGTGCGCGACGCGGCGCCCGTGCCCGACCCCGACCTGGCCCGGCAGCGCGAGGTCGTGTCCGCCTTCTTCGCGGCCACGCGCGCCGGCGACCTCGGCGCCCTCGTCGCCCTGCTCGCCCCCGACGTGGTTCTGCGCGCCGACGGCGGCACCGCTCGCGCCGACGTCTCGGTGGTCGCCCGCGGTCCGCGAGCCGTCGCCGAGCACTCGCTCGGCTTCGCCGCGCTGGCCCCGTTCGCCCGCCCTGCTCTGGTCAACGGCGTCGCCGGGGCCGTCGTCGCCCCCGAGGGCCGCCCGTTCTCGGTGATGAGCTTCACCGTCACCGGCGGCAAGATCGCCGCCATCGACGCGCTCGTCGACCCCGAGCGGCTGGCGCGGCTCGACCTCGGCGGCCTCGACGAATGACATGTCCTTTAAAACATGTCCCCGGGCCCGCCGCGCGACGAGGGGCCACATGTCCACAAGGACAGCTCGCTACCGCCGTCGCACGTCCTCCTGAACCGCCTCCGCGCGGCGCTCACGTCGTCACGGTGGGCCTCCGCGCGCGCAGCTCGGCCGCAGCCTCACGCCTCCTGCGGCTGCACATGTCCGCGAGACATCCTTCGAGGCGCGCGTCCCGAATCACCGCGCGGTTCATGAGAACATGTCCTTCAGGACATCTCGCGCGCGCGCACGCGGCGCTCACGCCCATTCGGTCAGGCCCTCGATCGCGTACAGGCGCCGCCAGCTCGGCCGCGCCTTCACGCACCCGGCCAGCGCCGCCAGGTGCGGCCATTCGGTGGCCGGCCGCGGCATCTTCCGCGACCAGCGCATCAGCATCGTCGCGTACAGATCGGCGGCGCTGACCTCCGCCCCGAGCAGGTACGGCCCGGCCGCGCCGAGGTGCGCGTCGAGGCGGTCCCACGCCGCCTCGATCCGCCGGCGCGCCGCGGCCAGCACCGCCTCGCCCTCGGGGCCCTCGGCCTCCGGATAGAACCACCAGCGAAACGCCGGCTGCAGCGAGTTCGCCAGGTACAGCATCCATTGCAAAAAATCGCCCCGCGCCGGCGAACCCGACGGCGGGGCGAGGTTCGCCTCGGGGTGGCGCTCGGCCAGCAGCAACGCCAGCGCCGCCGTCTCCCAGCGCGGCGCGCCGTCGACGATCAGCGTCGGCACCACCCCGCCCGGGTTGAGGCGCAAATACTCCGGGTCGCGCTGGGCCCCGGCGTCGAGGTCGACGCGACGCAGCTCGTGCGGCGCGCCGATCTCGAGCAAGAGCAGGTGGACCAGCATGCTGGCCGAGCCGGGCGAGTAATAGAGCGTGTACATGCGGTGACGCGACGATACCCGCGCGCCCCCGCGGCGCTCAAGCGACCCGCGGCGTCACGGCAGGCCGCACACGCCCACGTTCTGGTAGCCCGGCGGCGCCTGCATCGGCGCGAACCACGGCAGGCACTCCTGATCGACCCCCTGGCAGGAGTCGGGGTCGTCCAGGTCGCAGAACGGGATGCAGCAGCCGGCCGCCATCGGGTCGCACTCGCTGGCCGCCGACGGGTCGGCGCAGATCAGCCCCTTGTCGCAGGCGTTGGCGAACTCGCAGGGGTCGAACTCCTGGCCCTCGGCGCCGCTGGCGTCGAGGACGCAGACGAAGCTGTCGGTGTCGGGCAGCGGGATGCAGAGGTCGGCGCCCGCGCAGTCCTGGAGGAGCGGGTCGCAGCCCGGCAGGCAGACGTTCAGGCCGCCGTCATTGAGCACGGCGCACTGGCTGCCGGCGGCGCAGGTCGGAGCCTCCGGCGAGCCCTGGCAGAAGGAGACGCAGGTGCCCTCGAGGGTCTCCGGGTCGGCGTCCCAGCACATCGCCCCGATCTCGCAGTCGTCCTCGCCGCTCAAGAAATCACCGGTGATGTGACAGGGATCGCCGACCTCTTCGGGCGTCGGGTCGAGGTCGACGCAATGCCACGCGTTATACGACGGGCCGGGTCCGCCGTCGTAGTACGGCGCGCACTTCTGGCCGTTCGGGCAGTCCTGCGCCCACGCGTCGCACGCGGGCTCGCCGGTGTCGCCTTCGGTGGTGGTGCCGGTCTCGCCCGTCTCGCCCGTCTCCCCGGTCTGCCCGGTCCCCGACTGCGATTCGCCGGAGCCCCCGCTCGAGCTCTGCCCCTCGGTGGCGTTCGAGCTCTGCCCCTCCGTGCCGCCCGAGCCCTGACTGCCGCCCGAGCTCTGTCCTTCCGTGCCCACGTCGGAGCTCGGCCCCTCCGATTCGCCGCTGCCCGAGCTCTCGGTGTCGCCGAATTCGCCGAGCAAGATCTTCGGGTCGCAGGCGACGAGCGAGAGCCCGCCGAGCAGCAGCCCCGCCGCGCGTGTGATGAATGGAGATGAAACGATTCGCATGCTCATGGTCCTCACGCGAAGATTGGCCGCCGGTCGCTCATCGCATTAATAAAATTATCGGGCGTCGCGACCGGCGACTTCACCGCGCCTCTGAAGTGTCTTTCGAGACATGTCCATCGAGACACGCCGAGGCCACCCGCGCGGCGTAGGTCGAGCGCGGGTGAGCGCCCAGGAACACCGCCGCCTCGTCGGCCCCGCGCGCCACCTCGCCGGCCGCGCACAGCGCCAGCACGCGCAGCGCCTGGCGCTCCTCCGTCATGCTGCCGGCCGCGAAGTCCTGCGCGTGGCGCTCGAGCACCCTCAGCGCCGCCGCCGGCTGACCGCTGCGCAGCGCCGCCTGGGCCTCCTGCAGCAGCGCCATCTCGGCCAGCACGCGATCGCCGTCGGCGACCGCGTCGCTGTCCGTCGCGAGCCCCGGCTCGTCGGCGACGACCTTGCTCGTCCGCTGCGCGCCGCGAGCAGCGCCCGCCGGCCGCTGGCGCCCCGTCGGCACCGCAGCGGGCCCCGACTCCGGCCGCACGGTCTCGCGCCAGCGGACCCCGCCGGCCGCCTCCTCGCGCGTGCGCGCCTCCTGCGGCACAGGTTCCGCGGCGTCGTACGCGGCCTGATCTCGCATGTCTTTTAGAACATGTCCCGAAGCGAACATCCCGGCCAGGTCGAGCTGCCAGGCCGCGAGCAGCAGCAGGCACGCCGCCAGCGCCAGCCACGGCGCCAGGCTCGGCGTCGGCCTGCGGTCGCGCTGCTTCTCGGCGCGTTCGGCCGCCGCGAGCGTCGCCCACAGCTGCGCCTCCGCGGCGGCCGACGGGCGCGCGCAGGACTTGTACGCGGCGATCAGCGCGCGGGCGGACGTCGATTCATCGGTCATGCGGCCTCCGGACGGGGCGAGCGCGCAGGCGCTGGCTGAATTGCTCGAGCTTGAGCCGCGCGGCCCGCAGCCGCGAGAACACCGTGCCCAGCGGGATCTCGAGCGCCTCGGCGATCTCCGACGCCGTCATCCCCTCGACGTCGGCGAGCAGGAACACCAGGCGCTTGTCCTCGTCGAGCCCGTCGAGGAACTCCTGCATGAACGCGGCCGCCTGGCGCAGCTCGAACGACGCCTCGGGCTCGCGCGGCGCCGGCGGCGGCTCCACCGCGGACAGCCGCCGCTCGCGTCGCGTGTGGGCCCGGCGGCGCATCAGCACCACGTTGCGGGTGATCCCGAACAGCCACGCCGGCAGCGAGCGGGACGGCTGGAACGTGTGAAGCTTCCGGTGCACCACCAGGAACACCTCCTGGGCGACGTCGTCGGCCTCGTCGGCCGGCACCCCGAACGCCCGGGCGATCCGCCACACCGTCCCGAGGTGGCGGGCGAACACCTCGCGCAGGCTCGGCGCGCCGCAGTCGACGTCGGCCGCGAACTCGGCGGACGTCAGGGGCGTGTCGAGCGTCTTGCTCACCAGGCCGATCTTTTCCGCCGACGCCCGATCGCATTAACCCCGGCGCACGATTTTTTCGCGCGCGCGCGATCGCTCACGGGAACCGCGCCTCGACCTGCAGGAACCCGCGGAAGGCCGCCGGACCGACGCGGGCCACCTCGCGGTCGCCCTCGAACACGAACTGCGGGCGGCGCAGCGCGAACGCGGCCTCGGCCAGCAGCCCCACCGCGAAGAAGCCCCGCCACGCCCGCGGCGCCCACATCAGTCCGGCTCCCACGGTCGCCGCCCCCCACAGCGCAGCGGCCGCGTAGTTCGGCTCGCCGCCGACGCCCACGGCCTGCAGGGCGCCCAGCTCGAGGCCGGCCTGCAGCGGCAGCTCCAGCGGCCCCGCGCGCAGCACCGGGCCGCCGCGCAGCTGCCCGGCGTGGACCGCGAATTCGGCCCCGTACGGCGGTTCGCCGGGTCGCTGCACCTCGGTCGTGAACCACCGCGCATAGCCCAGGGTCAGCCGCGCCCGCGGCCACGCCAGCCCGGCCCCCACTGCCAGCCCTGCCTGGACCGGCAGCATACCCACCTGCACCCCCGGCCCCACGTACACCAGCCCGCGGACCGCTCGCCGCCGCCGCGCCTGCGAGGCGGGTGCCAGCGGCGCGTCGGCGGGCAGCGCCTCGTCCTCCGCGAGGGCGGGCGCCGGTCCACCGTCGCTGGCCGCCTCGGCCTTCGGCTCCGCCTCGGCCTTCGGCTCCGGCCCGGGCTTCGGCGTGGGCGGCGACGGGTCGGGCGGCGTGGGCACGACGTCCTCCGGCTCGCGGCGCGCCGGATCGACCGCGATCGCGATCACGAACGCCGCCGCGCGCACGGCCGCGTCGCAGTGGCGACCGCGAGCGTGCGCTCCTGCGTGCGCCCGTCGGTGGCGATGGCGACGGCCACGTGCCAGCCCGCGCCGTCCGGGCGCGCCTGCACGCGGATGCTCCCCGTCGCCGCCGCCGCGGCCGCGGGGTCGAGGTGGCGGGAGATCTCGGCCCGCAGCACCTCGGCGTCGGGGCACCCCGCGGGCGCGTCCCACTCGATCGTCGGCAGCGCCGCGGCCCGCGTGCTCGCCGGGGCGCTCACGCCCAGGCCCAGGCCCAGGAGCCCCGGCGCGCAGCGAGAGGCGATGCTCGGCCCATGCGGTCGCCGCAGGATACGTGAGACGCGGCGTGATGCAAACGCGGAGGTTCCCGACCGAGCGCTCCCGGACGCGCACCTCGTGGCCGGCCCGAACGTCGATCTCCACATGCCTCATGAGACATGTATCAATAGACATACCACGCCACCCCTTCGTCCTCGCTCGCGGTGCCGTCATTCGCCCCCCCGGCACCTCGCTGGCGACCGAACCGCCGATCTCTTACCCTCGTCGCATGCCCCGCGCTCTTCGGTACGCGCTGCTCCTCGCGCTGGTCACGGCCGGCGCGTGTACCCACGCCAAGCCCGTCGCGCTCGCCGAGGACCGCGCCGACGAGCCCGCGGACGCGAGTGCAAGCTCCGGAGTCCCCCCACAATCCGGCGACGTGCCGCCGATCGTCGATCAATACTTCCCGCCAGGCCAGGAGCCCGGCCCGCCGCGCTGGCGCGTCTCCGAGGTCGACCCGCGGCTGGTCGTCCGCGAGGGCAGCGACGAGCTCGGCTTCCTCGAACAGCCGTGCGCCCACGACGAGTCGTGCGGCTGCCTCGTCGCCGCCGAGCACCGCTATCGCCGCAGCGAGGACGGCTGGTCGATCACCGTCGTGCTCCCCGAAGTCGAGTTTCGTCAGGTCTTCAAGCGCGGCACCTGCATCCAGGGCTGCGGCCACCAGGTGCCGCCCGATCCGACCTCGGTCCGCTCGCTCGGCGCGATCGACCCCGCGGCCGTCGAGATCGTCGTGCAGCGCCCGCGCAGGGTCGTCACGAAGCAGACTTGCAGCGAGCCGTTGTACCCGCCGTGACCGCGCGCCGCGACATCGCGGGATGATTCCCCGCCCTCTCGCCATTCGCGCGGCTTGCGGATGGAGCCGTGACGCTGAACCTCGGAACGCCACGCAGGCGAACGACGCCCCGTCGAACCTGCGCCTTGCCCGGACCTCAATCGTCGATCGCCTGATACGCCAGCGTCCAGAAGTCGCGACACACCGGCGGAGGTTGCGGCGAGCTCCACATGCGCTGCGTGAACAGCAACGTGATCATGTCCTCCCGCGGATCGTTGCGCCACACCGAGCCGAGCCCGCCGTCCCAGCCGTACTGGCCGATCGGCGCGTACGCGTGGTCGCGGCGGGTCACGACCGAGACCCCGAAGCCGAACCCCGACGCTGCGAAGTCCTCCGGCGTGAAGCCGGACCGGGCCTTCTGCGCCGGCGTCAGGTGGTCGGTCGTCATCAGCTCGACCGACGGGCGCGACAGGATCCGCCGACCCTCGAGCGTCCCGCCGGCCAGGAGCATGCGCGCGAACGCCAGATAATCGTCGGCGGTCGACACCAGCCCCGCCGCGCCCGACGCGAACGCCGGCGGCCGGCTCCACTGCCCGCCGCGGCTCTCGTCGTAGATCGCCAGCGAGCCGTCCGGCTGCGGCCGATAACTCGTGGCGAGGCGATCGATCTGCGCCTCCGGCACGAAGAACCCGGTGTCCTTCATCCCCAGCGGCTCGAAGATCCGCGCGCGCAGGAACGCCGGGAACGCCTGGCCCGCGGCGCGCTCGATCAGGATCGACAGCAGCTCGGAGCCCATGTTGTAGAGCCACCGATCGCCCGGCTGGTACATCAGCGGCAGCGTCGACAGCTTCGCCAGCCACTCGTCGCCGGGCGGCACCGTGGCTGGCGCCGGCGGGCCCGAATCGAGCCCCAGCGCCGCCGCGGCGCGCTGGATCGGGTACGTCCCCGGCATCGCCATCACCATCCCGTAGCCGAGCCGGAAGGTCAGCAGGTCGCGCACCGTGATCGCCCGCTCCGCCGGCACCGTGTCCTCGATGGGCGCGTCGATCGCCCGCAGCACCCGCCGAGCGGCCAGCTCGGGCAGCCACGCGTCGACCGCGTCGTCGAGGCGCAGCTTGCACTCCTCCACCAGGATCATCGTCGCCACCGCCGTGATCGGCTTGGTCATCGAGCTGATCCGGAACACGCTGTCGCCCCGCACCGGCGCACCCCCGAACGCGAGCGCCCCCATCGCCTCGACGTGCGTCTCGCCGCCGCGGCTCACCACCGCGACCAGCCCCGGCACCTCGCCGCGCTCGACATACTTTTCCAACCCCTCCCGCATGCGCCCGAGCCGGGCTTTTGAAAATGATCTCCTTGCAGCTGCAGCAGCTCGTTCCATCGTCGTCTCGCCTCTCGTGGACCCTTCGAAGGCGTGGACCTGGGCGCCGCGCGAGACTCATCGGTGCTCGTCGCCATCCGTACATGACCTGGCGCACACGCCTCCCGGGCGAGCTCAGCCGTGGTGAGCGTGCGACGCGCGACATGTCCTGGGGGACATCATCGTGTGGACATGTCCCGCGGCCGCAGCGAGCGTCGCCGCAGCACATGCACTACAGGACATGTCCATGAGCACATGTCCTGATGCATAGGTCACTCACCGATTCGGTGCGCCGTCTTGACGGGTCCTGGCCGCGTGTCGCGTCTGCGCCAGCGCGTGGGCCATCCCGCTCTGCAGCGTCCCGAGCGTGACGAGCCCCGCCAGCGGTGCATCGTCGCGGACCAGCAGCTGCGCCGTCTCGGGCCGCACCCCGGTCAAGATCGCCTGGGCCCCGACCAGGCGCAACGCGCTCGCGGCCCGCACCAGGATCGCCGCAGCCGTCGCGTCGAGCTGGCGCACCCCCGTGATGTCGAGGATCACCACCTGCGCCCGCGTGCGGACCGAGCCCTCGAGCGCGGCCGCCAGCACCTGGCTCGCGCGGGCCTCGTCCATCACCCCGATGAGCGGCATCACCACGATCGTCTCGGTGATCGGCAGCAGCGGCGCCGCCATGTCGGCCAGGCGCTCCTCTTGCACGCGGACGATCTCCGCCTGCGCCGCCGCTCGTTCGCTCTCGGCGCGCTCGCGTTCGCCGATCTCGCGCTGCGTCTGCGCGTGGGCCTCGCGCAGCGCCTCGCTCTGGCGGGCCTGCTCGGCGTTGACCACCTGCAATTGCTCGATCGCCGCCTGCAGGTCGCGCGTGCGCGCCTCGACCTCCAGCTCGAGCCCCTCGTTCGCGCGCCGCAGCTGCTCGTGGGCCTGCTGCACGCTCGCGTACAGCCGCGCGTTCTCGATCGCCGCCGCCGCCTGGGCCGACAGCAATTGCAGCAGCTCCACCCGCTCGGCCACGAAGGCGTCGCGGGCCGCGTTGTTCTCCGCGTAGAGCACCCCCGACAATCGGCCCTGGTGGAGCAGCGGCAGGCACAGCACCGATTTCGGCTGATGGCCCGCCACATACGAATCACGGGCGAATCGCGGCTCCGCGCCGGCGTCGGCCAGCACCAGGCCCTCGCGGCTGCGACCGACGAATCGCACCACCGAGGTCGCCAGCGGCGCCTCGTCGGTCATCGGCCGCTCGCGCGCGACGACGACCTCGTCGGGGGCCGTCCGCATCTCCGCGGCGATCGCCCACGACTCGTCCTGCGGCACCAACAAGAACCCGCGCTGCGCCCCTGCGCGCAGCATCACGATCCGCATCAATCGATCGAGCAGGCGCTCGAGCACCAGCTCGCCGGCGACCGCCTGGGCCGCGCGCAGCAGCCCCTCGACGTCGAGCGAGCTCCCGTTCAGCACCCGCGTCGTCGTCGTCGTCCGGCCCGACGCGTGAGCCGCTCGGCTCGTCGCCGGCGCCAGCAGCTCGGCGTACGCCGCCGCCAGTTGATTCGCCTTCGCGGTCGCGCCCCAGCGCACGAACCCCGCGTGGGCGTCCTGCAGATGCGCCGCCGCCAGCGAGCGCCGGCCGCGGCCCAGGTACCAGCGCCCCGCGCACTCGCTCGCCAGCGCCGCGTGCAACGCGAAGCCGCGCGCCTGCGCCTCCGCGATCGCCTGCTCGTAGCCGCCGGCCGCCTCCGCCTCGCGCCCGACCAGCCGCGCCGCCTCCGCGTCGAGCAACAGCTGGATCGCCCTGAACTGCGCCGGATTGCTCGCCGACCACGCCTGCAGCGCCGCCCGCGACTCCGCCAGCTCCTGCACCAGCCCCGGCCGCTCCGCCGCGGCGGCCTCGCCCCACCGCGCCGCCGCGGTAAGGCCGGCGTACAGGCTCTGCTCCGTCGCGTAGTTGTGACCCATGCCCGCGCCCGTGGCCTGCAGCGCGCGGGCCCGGGCCGCGAACCCCTGCGCCTGCGCGAGCTCGCCGTAGAGATAGGCCAGCCGCAGCTTGCCGATCGCGTACAGCCACGGCACCAGCCCGCCCGGCGGCAGGTGGGCCACGAACGCCGCCTCGTCGAAGCCCTCGCCGGACAGCGCGGTCGTCGGCGTCTCTCCGCCGAGGTTGACGGCCACGCGGCGCATGAACTCGACCACCGCGGTCGAGGCCGCGTCACGAGTCTTGCGCAAGAGCCCGGCCAGGTCGTCGAAGCGGGCCGCCGCGCCGTGGAGATCGGCGTCGGCGACCAGCGCCTGCGCGGCCGATTGCAGGCAGTAGAACGACACGTAGGCGAAGTTGCCGACCTCCAGCGCCACGCGCCGGGCCGAATCGCGGTACCCCTCGCCTGCGGTGTACGGCTGGCGATAGAAGACGAGCGACGTCCCGAACAGGAAGTGGACCATGCAGCGGGTGTGGACATCGCCGTTGCGCTCGTTCAGCGCCACCCCGAGCTCGGCGAATTCGTAGCCCTTGCCGAGCTCGCCGGCCACCCCCGCCAGCATCAGGCCGTACACCGAATAGGCGTAGTCGGAGCCCGCGACCTCGCAGTGCTGCAGCGACAGGTTGACCATGTGCAGCACGACCCACGGGAACAGCGCCGGCTTGCCGACGAACACCGGCCCGGACATCGACGCCAGCAATTGCATCACCATCGCCACGTCGGGATCGCGCACCGGCGGGGCGTCGAGCAGCGCCGCGATCGGTCGCTCGCCGAGGTTGGCCTGCGCCGCCGCGAACGCGGCCCCGATCGCCGCCTGCAGCGCCGGCCCGTCGTCCGGCAGCGCCACCCCGTACATCGCCAGCGCCGCGCCGGCCGCTGCCACCACGCCCTCGAAGTCGCCCATCGCCGCGTACAGCAGGACCCGCCAATGTACACCTGCGCCCGCTCGCCGCGCGACCGCGCGTGCGCCAGCGCCTCGGCGAACAGCGCGTCGGCCTCGACGAACGCCCCGCACAGGTGCGTCGATTCGGCCAGCTCGACCCGCAGCGCGAACGTCAGCGCGTAATCATGGGACCACGCGTCCGCCGGCAGGCACTCGCTCCCCGCCTGGAAGTACTGCCGCGCCGCGTGGTACGCCGCCGCCGCGCGGGCGCGCCGGCCCGCCCGCAGGTTGAGCCGCGCCAGCGCCTCGCGCTCCTCGCCGGCGATCTGCGCCAGCGCGACGTCGAGGTGGCCGACCACCTCGAACAGCGCCTCGTCGGGCACCTCCGCCGCGTGGCGATCGCGGAGGAGCCGACCGATCCGCAGATGCGCGGCCGTCCGCGCCTCCGCCGTCAGCAACGAATCGGCGGCCTGCTGCACGCGGTCGTGGAGGAACCGCAGCTGCTCCTCGCCCTCCGCTCCGCCGGCCAGCGGTACCACCAATCCCTCGCGCACCAGCTCGCCGAGCGCCGCGCCGGCCTCGGGGTCGTCGGCGATCGCGGCCAGAGTGCGCCACGAGAAGCGATAGCCGACGCAGGCCGCCAGTTGCAGCAGTCGCTGGGCGGCCGGGCCGAGCCGGCGGATCTTCCCGGTCACGAGCTCGACCACGTTGTCGGTGACGTCGCAGCCCGCGACCGCGGCGTCGTCCACACCCAGCTGCAGCCGGCCGCGTCCCACCGCAGCAGGCGCTCCTCGGCCAGCATCAGCAAGAACTGACCGATGAAGAACGGGTTGCAGTGGGTCTTGTCGGCGACGATCCGCGCCAGCGCGGCCACCTGCGGCCGCGGCATCACCAGCGTCTCGGCCAGCAGCTCCTCGACGTCGCCCGGCCCCAGCGGCCCGAGGTAAAACTCGCGCAGCTCGGCCCCCGCCGCCCGCAGCTCGGCCAGCGCGACCGGCAGCGGATGTCCGGCGCCGACCTCGTTCTCGCGGTAAGCGCCGAGCACCAGCAGGTACCCACATTCGGCGTCGAACAGCATCTCCTGCAAGAGCCGCAGCGACGCCGGGTCGATCCACTGCAGGTCGTCGAAGAACAGCACCAGCGGGTGGTCGGCGGCCGCGAAGGTGCGCAGCAGCGCCGTGAAGATCAGGTTGAAGCGGTTCTGCGCCTCCGCCGGCCCGAGCCGCGGCACCTCCGGCTGCGGCCCGACGATCAGCTCGAGCTCGGGGACGAGGTCGGTGAGCAGCTTGCCGCTGCTGCCGAGCGCGGCCGACAGCGCCCGCCGCCACGCGTCGAGGGCCTCGGGGCGGGCCGTCAGCAGGGTCCGGCACAGCTCGCGGAAGACCTGAGCGATCGGCGCGTAGGGGATCCCTCGGTCGTATTGATCGCACTTGGCCTCGACGAAGAAGCCGCCGCCGCGAGCCACCGGCGCCGCCAATGTGTGCACCAGCGCCGACTTGCCGCCGCCCGCAGCGCCGCGCACGAGCAGCAGCATCGCCCCGCCGTCGGCGACCGTCACGAATGCCTCGAGCAGCGCGTCGATCTCGCGCTGGCGCCCGTACAGGCGCGGCGGGATGCGCGGCGCCTGGGGCCGGTCGGCGCCGCCGAGCGCGAACGGCTCGATCGCGCCGCGAGCCGCCAGCTCCGCGGCGCAGCGCTCCAGGTCGGCCTTGAGCCCGGCCGCGCTCTGGTAGCGGTCCTCCGCGGCCTTCGCCAGCAGCTTCATCACGATGTCCGACAGCGCCTGCGGCACCGCGGTCAGACGCACCGCCGGCGCCACCGGCACCCGCGCCAGCTGGCTGTGGACCAGCTCCATCGCGTCGCCGACCGCGAACGGCAGCGCCCCCGTGAGCAGCTCGTAGAGCGTCACGCCCAGCGAATAGAGGTCCGAGCGGGCGTCGATCGGCCGGTTCATCCGCCCCGTCTGCTCGGGCGACATGTACGCCAGAGTGCCGGCGGTGCGCTCCACCGTCGCCGCCCGCTGCGGCTCCTCGCCGGCGGTCACCGCGAGGCTGAAGTCGATCAGCGTCACCCGCCGGGTCGCCGGGTCGTAGACGATGTTGTGCGGCTTGATGTCGCGGTGCAGCAGCGGGTAGCGGTGCAGCAGGTCGAGCGTGCCCGCGACCTCGACGGCGATCGCCAGCACCGTCGCCAGGTCGAGCGCCCCGGCCTCGAACAGCACGTCGAGCGAGCGGCCGCCGCAGTCCGCCAGCACGAGCGCGAGCTCGTCGCCGATCGCCTCGAGCGCGTGGGCCTTGATCACGCCCGGGAGGTCGATCGAGCGCAGCACCGCGAACTCGTGGCGCAGCGCGCCCTGGACCGCCGGCGCCAGCGCCCCGCCCTTGCCGATCTTGAGGACCACGCGGGCCCCGTCGCGCGCGCGGATCGCCCGATGAATGACGGTCCCGAGCCCCTCGTGCAGCTTCTCCGTCAGCGTGTACGCGGCCTGTGCTGCCATCATTGTGCTCCGTACCGTCTGCGGACAATCACCGGTCCCGGGCAGGTGCCACGATCGCGGCGATCGGCGTGTTCCTACGATCAGGGTACGCCTCACCGCGCGAGCAGGTAAAGCCTCCGCGTCGGCGCACCCGCGGCCGACCCCATGTAGGCACGTGGAACCATGGGCTTCCGCGCGCAAAACCGCGCGGCCGGTGAACGCGCGTGAAATCGCGCTCCACGCTGCCCATAATCCAATCAACACAGCGACGATCGGACCCGCAGCGGGACGAGCTCCCGCGAATCGTCGCACTGCCGGGATTCGTCGATCGAGCCGCGGCGACCTCGACCGTGCTCGTTCGGCCCGCACGTCCCCGCCACCGGTCGCGTCCGCCGTGCCGCCGTGACCGGCCCGCCCCAATCGTCGGTCCGCATGCGTGGATCGACGCACGCTCTCGCGCGCCGATATTCAGCCTGGCTTGATCCGCGCCAGACCACGGTCGCGCGCTACAAACTCGCCATGCCTCAGTTCATCCTTGAAGATTTCAACCTCGAAAACGCCGAGCGGCGCCTCTGCATCGAGGCCCTGGAGCGGGCCGGCAACATCGTCGGCGCCGCCAAACTCCTCGGTATCACCCGTCACGCGATGAAGCGCCGCATCATCAAGCTGCGGCTCGACTGGACGCGAGGCGCCGCTCCGCCGCGAACTCCGTCGTCGGGGTCGACCGGACCCTCGTGAGCCCGGCGCGGTCGAATGCGCGCACGCATGCTCGCGCGCGTCGTTCGTCCGCGCCGCGGCCCTGGCGCCTCGGAGCGCGGGGTCGCGCCTCACTCGCAGCGCACGCGCACGTCGACCACCTCACCCGACCGGCGCCGACCCTGCGAGCGATCGACGAACCTTGCCCGCCCGAGCCCGCAGTTCCCGCGCCTGGAAGCCGTTGTGATGACATGACCCGGAGGACAGGCCGTTGTCCGAGCCGGCGCCGATCGCCCCTGAAGCGGCATGTCCGACCGGGCATGCCCGAGAGAACATGCTCGATCGGCCATTCCCTTTCATACATGCTCCATCGGTCATGCGAGCCGCCCCCGCGGCGCGAGCCGACGTCCGCGCCCGCTCCGGGCGCGCCCCTGCTCTCGGGTTGACAGAACGACCGATCGCCCGCACAGCATGGGCCCATGCCCGAAGCTCGACCGCCGCTGCCTCCGTTCACCGAAGAGACGGCCCGCCAGAAGGTCCGCGCCGCCGAGGACGCGTGGAACACCCGCGACCCCGACCGCGTGGTCCTGGCCTACTCCGAGGACACCCGCTGGCGCAACCGCGCCGAGTTCCCGGTCGGCCGCGAGGAGGTGCGGCGGTTCCTCCAGCGCAAGTGGGCCCGGGAGCTCGACTACCGCCTGATCAAGGAGCTCTGGACCTTCGGCGGCGCCCGCATCGCCGTGCGCTTCGCCTACGAATGGCGCGACGACTCCGAGCAATGGTTCCGCAGCTACGGCAACGAGAACTGGGAGTTCGACGGCCACGGCCTGATGGTGCGCCGCCACGCCAGCATCAACGACCTGCCGATCGCCCGCGCCGACCGCAAGTACCACTGGCCGCCGGGGCGGCGGCCCGACGACCACCCGGGCCTGAGCGAGCTGGGGCTGTGACGCCGCACGCACCTGTCTCTCCGGCCATCTCGTGATTCGCCCCGCGCACGGCCGGCCCGGCGGTGCGACGCGCGCCTGACGGGGCGGCCGTCGCGCCCGGGCGGAGGCGGCCCCGCTTGAGCCGGTCTTGATCCGGCGCGGGCGACGAGGCCGTGAGGCGGTCCTCACGCGCACGGGCGCGACGCAGCGCGGACGACGGCACTCCGAGATCCGGGCGGCGTCCGCCACGAGATTTACCGTTATTTTAGGGTGCGGCTCCCGTCGAGCGCTCGGTATTGTTGGAGTGGTCTCGTGTCCTCGCTCCGCTCGACAGAACCGTCCAGTTCCGTGTTCACGGAGCTCGAGCGCGTCTCGCCGTTCCTGTTCTCCCTGCTGGAGAACAGCCCGGATTACGTGACGATGATCTCGCCCGAGGGGATCATTCGCTTCACCAACCGGACGCACCCGCGGTTCGCGATGATCGGCCTGATCGGGGACAGCGTGTTCTCCTACCTCGCGCCGGAGTCGCACGAGGTGGCGCGCGCCTGCTTCCGCCGGGTCGTCGAGACCGGCGAGCCCGGCTTCTTCGAGGCGCTGGTGCGCGTCGGGTCCGATGTCCGGCGCTACCATACCCGCGTCGGCCCGGTACAGAGCGGCGGGCGAGTCGTCGCCCTCACGCTCATCTCCAGCGACGTCACCGAGAGGGTCGAGATGGCGCAGCGACTGCGCGAGCAGCGAGACACCCTGGAGTTCGCGGCCGCGGCCACCGGCCTCGGCCTGTGGCACCTCGACGTGCGCACCCGCGAGCTCGTGTGGGACGACGAGATGATCCGGATCCACGGCCGCGGCGTCGCGCCGCGCGACTACACCGCGGTGCTCGACTGGGTCCACCCCGAGGACCGCGCGCGCGTCGACGCCAACGTCCGCGACAGCCTCACGACCGGCACCTTCCAGGACCTCGAGTACCGCGTGGTGCGACCCGACGGCGGCGTCGTGTGGGTGTTCGCCCGCGGCAAGGCGCTGCGCGGCGAGGACGGCCAGGTCACCCGGCTGCTCGGCGGCGTGCTCGACATCAGCGAGCGCAGGCGCAGCGAGGAGGCCCTGCGCGCCAGCGAAGAGCGCTACCGGACCTCGATCGCCGCGCTCGAGGAGGGCATCGTCCTGCAGAGCCGCGACGGCACCATCCACACCTGCAACGCCAGCGCCGAGCGCCTCCTCGGCCTGACGCGCGACCAGATGCTGGGCCGGACCTCGCTCGACCCGCGCTGGCGTGCGGTCCACGAGGACGGCGCGCCGTTCCCCGGCCACACCCACCCCTCGTACACCACCCTCATGTCCGGCGAGCCGCGCTCGGGGGTGATCATGGGCGTGCACAAGCCCGAGGGGCAGCTCACCTGGATCTCCATCAACTCGCGGCCGCTCTACCTCGCCGGCTCGCAGCAGCCCAGCGCCGTCGTCACCTCGTTCTTCGACATCACCGCGCGCAAGCACGCCGAGGCGGAGAACGAGCGGCTGCTGCGGGTCGAACGCGCGGCGCGCCGGCGCGCCGTCCTCCTGGCCGAGACGAGCAAGCTCCTCGCCGCCTCGCTCGACGTCTTCGCCTCGCTCGAGGAGGTCGTCCGCCGCCTCGTGCCGGAGGCCGCCGACCTGGCCGTCGTCAAGCTGCTCGACGAGCACGGCGCGTTCGGCCCCGAGCATGCCGTCGCCATCGCCACCGGCGACGCCGACCTCGAGGCGAGTTACCTCGAGCTGGCGCGCCGGCGGGGCGATGACCGCGGCGAGCTGCTCGCGCTCGTGCGCCACGGCGAGGTCCGGTTCACGGTCGTGCAGATCGACGGCGAGACGCCGGTGCTGCCGGGCGTGCCGAAGGGCGAGCACCTGGCCGAGCGGCTGCGCCACCGCTCGTCGGTGCTGGTGCCGCTGACTGCCCGCGCGGAGCAGCTCGGCGTCCTCGTCCTCGGCGGGCGCACGCGGGCCTTCGACGCCGACGACCTCGCCCTGGCCGAGGAGCTGGCGCTGCGGATCGCCCAGTCCCTCGACGTCGCGCGGCTCTACCGCGACATGCAGACCGCGCTGCACAAGCGCGACGAGTTCATCGCGGTCGCCTCGCACGAGCTGCGCACGCCGCTGACGCCGCTGATGCTGCAGCTCGGGCGGCTCGAGCAGCTGTGCCGCGGCCGCAGCGAGCTGGCGACCGCCGTCGCGGCGCCCAAGCTCCACACGATCGTGCGCCAGACCGAGCGGCTGCACCGGCTCATCGAGGAGCTGCTCGACGTCTCGCAGATCACCGGCGGGCGCTTCCACCTCGAGCCGGAGGCCCTCGACCTGGCGGCGCTGGTGCGCGAGACGATCGACGGCTTCGCCGAGCGGCTCGAGCGGGCCGGCTGCCCGGTCCGGCTCGACATGCCAGCGCGGCTCGAGGGGCGCTGGGATCGCACCCGCCTCGAGCAGATCGTCAGCAACCTGCTGGCCAACGCCATGAAGTACGGCGCCGGCAAGCCGATCGACATCAGCCTCGCGGCCCAGCCCGACTGCGTCCTCCTCTCGGTGCGCGACCGCGGGATCGGCATCTCGCTCAAGGACCAGGCCCGCGTGTTCCAGCGGTTCGAACGCGCCGTGTCCGGGCGCCACTACGGCGGCTTCGGCCTCGGCCTGTGGGTCACTCGCCACGTCGCCGAGGCCATGGGCGGCTCCGTCACCGTCGAGAGCGCCCCCGACGTCGGCTCGACCTTCCGCGTCCGCCTGCCGCGCCAGGCGCCCACCGCCGCCGCGCAGCTCGCCCCTCCGCCGCCCTGACACTTCTAATCATAATATGTCTCTCGGGACATATGTTAACATTATATGTCCCTCGGGACATATGAACCGACCTCATACTCCCCCGCATCAATCGACCGGCTGCTTGCGCGACCACAGCACCAGCCCGCCCGAGACCGCGAGCGCCGCGAGGGCCACCACGCGACCCGCCCCGGGCAGCGGGAACAGCAGCCGGATCGCCCCGTAGAGCGCCAGGTACAGCGCCAGCCCGTCGCGGACCACGTGGCCGAGCGCGCGCGCGAGGGCTCGCCGGGGCGCCCCCGGCTCGTCGCCCGCGGCCGCGGCGGTGCGGCCCCAGAAGCCCAGCGGGCGCGCGCGGCGGTAGAACTCGAGCCGCGCGTCCGGGTCGCTCGGCCCGGTGAGCAGCGCCACGATCGTCGTGATCGCCGTCGACGCCACCGCCATCACCGCCAGTCGCCAGTGCGCGTCGTCGGACCAGGCGAGCAGCGCCGGCGCCAGCACCAGGCTCAGGGCGATCGCCGCGAACTCGCACCACAGATTGATGCGCTCCCACAGCCAGCGCAGGATCAGCACCGCGCCGATCCCGGCCCCGAACAGCAGGCTGACGTGCCACGCCGCCTGGATCGATCCGATCCGCGCCGCCAGGATCAGCGCCACCGCCAGCAGGGCCACGTTGGCCAGGCGCGCCACCCACACCAGTCGCGGCCCGATGGCTTGCGCCCGCACAGCGCCTCGCACCACAGCCGGCCGTAAATGTCGTGACTCCAGTAGCTCGCGCCCCAATTGAGGTGAGTGTCGATCGTCGACGCCAGCGCCGCCAACATCGCCACCAGCATCAGGCCGCGCGCGCCCGGGGACAGCAGCAGGTCGATGCCTTGCACGAACGTCTGCTCGCGCGCGGCGACGTCGACCGCGCCGGGCCCCGGGGCAGCAGCACCAGGAGCCCGAGCGCGGTGATCACCCACGGCACGCTGCGGACCGCGATCTGCAGCCACGCGAACACCAGCCCCGCGCGCCGGGCCTCGGCCTCGTCGGTGCAGGCCATGCAGCGCTGGGCCAGGTAGCCGGTGCCGTCGGCGCTGGCCTGGAACAGCCACGGCAGCACCAGCACCACCAGCAGCGCCGGGCCGGCCTCGTCACCTGGCCAAAGGGACAGCCATTGATGCGCCTGCGCCTCGCCGTGGCCGGCCACCAGCGCCGCGGTGATCTGCTCCGGCCCGCCCACCGCCGCCAGCACCGCCCCGGCGTACAGCGCCGTGCCCACCAGCATGATGGCGAGCTGCAACACGTCGGTCGCGACCACCGCGCGCAGGCCCCCCGTGAGCGAGTAGAGCGCGGTGAAGCCGAGCAACATCACGAGGCTGAGCAGCGCGTCGGCGCCGGCGACGTCGGGCGCGGCCCCGCCGATGGCGACGAACTCTCCGCCGAACGCGCGCACGCTCGACAGCACCGGCGAGAACCACGCCTCGGGCAGCCACGCGTGCCACGGCATGAACACCTCGGTGAAGCGCACCGCGCCGACCACCACCATCGCCAGGGCCGCCCCGTTCAGCACCCCGCCGTAGTAGAGCGCCTTGCAGGCGCGCAGCGCCAGCGCCCCGCGGCCGCCGTAGCGCAGCTCGACCAGCTCCGCGTCGGTCAGCACCCGCGCGCGCCGCCACGGCCCCGCGAACACGTACGCCAGCAGCAGGAACGACAGCCCGTAGATCCACAGCAGCCACAGCCGCGACAGCCCCCCGGCCGCCACCAGCCCGGTGACCAGCAGCGGCGTGTCGGCGGCGAATTGCGTCGCCGCCATGCTGGCGCCCGCTTGCCAGCCGCGCAGGGTGCGACCGGCGAGGAAGAACTCGCCCAGGTCGCGCGAGGCCAGCCGCCGCGCCCGCAGGCCCGCGCTCACCGAGTAGGCGACGAAGGCGAGGACGAGGACGAGATCGAGCACGCGCGCGAGGTTTGGTCCGGGCCGGGCGCGCCGGCAAGTCGCTGCACGCCGGGAGCGCCGGGTATGAGCCCCAGGCGCGCTTGCGCTACAGTCGGCGCGCGCATGACTGACGCCGCCGAGACCCCCCTCGCCGAGCTCGCGCGCCTGCGCCGACGCGTCCGCGAGCTCGAGGCCGAGGTCACGACCCTGCGCGACTCCGAGGCCGAGCAGCGGGCCATGTTCTCGGCGATGACCGACGCGGTGCTGATCGTCGACCGCGACGGCCGCTATTTGCGCGTGCCGGAGACCGCCTCCGAAGCCCGCCACAAGCCCGACCCCCGGCTCCTCGGCAAGACCATGCACGACGCCTTGCCCGCCGCCGAGGCCGACGCCTTCGTCGCCGGCATCCGGCGCGTCCTCGCCGAGCGCCGCATGCTCAACAACGTCTACAGCCGCACGATCGCCGGCGAGGAGCTGTGGTTCAGCGCCAACGCCTCGCCCCTCGGCGCCGACACCGTCCTCCTCGTGGTCCGCGAGATCACCGACGACGTGCGCCACGAGCAGGCCCTGCGCGACAACCTGCGCCAGCAAGAGCGCCTGCGCGAGCACGAGGCCGCCCTGCTGCGGCTGTCGACGCCGCTCATCCCGATCGGCGACGACATCCTCGTGATGCCGCTGATCGGCCGGCTCGACGCGGCGCTCCTCGAGCACGCGCAAGACACTCTCCTGAACGGCATCGCCGCTGCGCGCGCGCGTGGCGATCGTCGACGTCACCGGCGTAGGCGAGCTCGACGAGGCCGCCGCCGCGGGCCTGCTGAAGGTCGCCCAGGCCCTCCGGCTGCTCGGCGCGCGTCGTGCTCACCGGCATCCGCCCCCGCGTCGCCGCGTCGCTGGCATCGTCCGCCGCCGCGTGGACCGACGTCACCGTCCGCGCCAGTTTAAAGAGGCCGTCGCCGAGGCCACCGGCGACGCCCGCCGCGCGCCCTGAACCATCGGGCGACGAATCGGCCGACTCGCACGCCTGTCCTTCAGGACAGCCCACGAGCAAGGCGAACACCCGTTCAGAGCATGTCCTTCGGGGCAGGTTATTTTCGAGACCTGGATCGGCACGAGGTCCCGCGCCATGCACTTCGCACCATGCTCATAAGGACATGCTCACGAAGACATGTCTCGATCTCCATCGAGACGACGCCATCGCCCGCTTCACGCGTGGGCGAGGAAGTGGCGCAGCTGGATGTCAGCGTCGTCGACCGCGCGGTGCGGCAGGTCGACGCGGAACCACGACGACGCGCACATGCGGTGCGCGGTGAATGACGGACACGCGCAGGACGGTCGGCCCGGCGCCGTCTACGAGCGTCTGTGGCGGTCCGCGAGCGCGAGGCGGCTGTCGACTGCGACGCCACACATCGCGGCGGAGTGGCCTGACAGGCCACTGCCCGTGGCGAACGCGGCCAAGGGTCCGCGTATGGCCGAGCGGTGTCGTTGGTACGCGTTCTGCAACGCAGGTGGCGTCGCGGTCGACGCCGCGGCGTTCATCTCACCCCGGAAAGACAGATCGATCATGCTCAATGCCAATGTTCGTAGTTTCGTCGCGCTGACCACCCTGCTCGCCGGACTGCTCGCCGTGCCCGGCTGCGACGCGGGAGATCCGGCCGCCGCGAGCCTCGCCGCTTACACCCCCAACCTCGAGGGTGCCGAGGATCCGGTCGCCGGCATGTCGCTGAAGCTCGCCGGTTCGCCCGCAATCGAGCTCGCCGACGGCGAGGTCGTCGAGCTCGCGCTCAGCGACGAGCAGCGCGCCGCCCTCGAGTGCGACGGCGACGCGCGCGTCTCCCAGATCCTCATCGCTCCGCTGCAACTCGGGAACCGCAGCTTCGTGGCACCGGTGCTCGAGGCGACCTGTGACGGCGAGAGCCCGACGGCGCACGTCAACCTGCGCGAGGCCGGCGAGTCGTGCGAAGGCGAGGACTGCATCGCTTTCGTCCCGGCGCTCGGCGGCGCCGGCGACCTGCTCTCGAGCGCGCCGGAGGGCCTGCTCGCGCCGCCTTGCCTGGGGCCGGGCACCCAGACCTGCATCGGCTGCGGCCTCGGTCGGGTGCGCACGAGGACCCTGACGTCGAGCACGTTCGATCCAGAGACGGGCCTCTGCCACTACGGGTACACGTACGGCACATGCGACTATGACATGTGCACGATGTGAGCGCGGGGGTCGTGCTCACGAAGACATGTCTTGATCTCCATCGAGACGACGCCGTCGCCCGCCTCACGCGTGGGCGAGGAAGTGGCGCACTGGATGTCCGCGTCGTCGACCGCGCGGTGCGGCAGGTCGACGCGGAAGCTGCGGCCGCGGGCCTCGAACCACGACGACGCGCACACCGCCTTGAACCCGAACGGGTTCTCGCCGAGGAAAGTCCACGCGTACCAGACGATCCACGGCCAGTCGAAGGCGGCCGGGCGGGCGATGAACGCGGCCCGGCGCTCGCGGTGCGGCAGCGTCCACGCCGCGAACTTGCGCATCGCCTCCGCGGGCGGCAGGCCCGACGTCCTGGCCCGCGCGAACGAGCCGCGGCTGGTGATCACCTCGTCCGAGAGCGGCGCGATGAGCACCTCGAAGCGATCGATCACCCCGCGCTCCGCCGAGCCGACGACGGCGCCGAGCTCGGTGAGCGAGTGGCGGCCGAGGATCGGCCCCGACGTCTCGACGTCGACCATGATCCACAGCTTCTCGCGGCTCATCGCGGCCTCCGTTCGTGGCCGGCGCCGATCGCCGCCCGGCCCAGCGCGTACGGCAGCAGCCGGGCGATGTTCCGCGCGTCGTCGATGCCGCGGTGGTGCGTGCCCGTCGGCTTCAGGCCCACGCGCCGCAGCGCCCCGTAGGTGCCGCTCTGGCCCTCGCCCGCGGCCCGGGCGAACGCCTCCTTCAGGTTCAGGTGGCGCGGCCCCAGCGGCGCACGGACGCCGGCGCGCCGGGCGTCGCGCTCGAGCTGGTTGCGGTCGTAGCCGCCCCACGAGCAGAACAGCGCGCCCTGGCCGAACGCGGCCAGCTTCGGCGCGACGATCTTGAACGTCGGCGCGCGGGCCACGTCGGCCTGGGTGATCGTCGTCAGCTCGGTGCAGAACGGCGACAGCCGCGGGTGGACGAGCGGGCGGACGAAGGTCTGGAACTCGGCGATCGGCTCCAGCGTGGCGCCGTCGACCAGGACGGCGCCGATCTCGATGATCTCGCTCTCCTCGCGCGGCAGGGCCCCGTGGTCGTCGCAGGTCGCCTCGAGGTCGACGACGAGGTAGCGGGTAATGACTTCGGACATGGTCGTGCTTGCTCCGAAACGCCAAGCTTCCTTTCGCGGCCAGGTATAGTGCCGGCGTGGCCGACGAGGGCGGACAAGATTCCGGACAAGCCGCGGGCTTCACCTGGGGTGACCTGCTGGCGGCGCTGATCGAGCAGCACGGCACGCTCGCCGCGGTCGCGTGGAAGCTGATCGAGCAGGCCCCTGGCGACGACGTGGCCTCGATCGAGCGCGCCCTGCGGCGGCTGCGGCAGCGCGGCCAGCTCGACGGAGGAATATGGGGCCAGCGGCTGCTGCGGGTCTTCGGCGTGCCCGCCTCGGTCGAGTCGCGCGTGCGCTGGATGGGGCTCTATCACAGCCCGTTCGGCGACCTGCCGCTGCCGCTGTGCGTCGACCAGCTGCGGCTGTGGGACCGGCCGCCGGTGTCGACCTCGCGCGCGTGTGTGGCTGCACCTCGGCCACGCCAGCTGCGCCCTGCGAGCGCGCGCGCTCGACGATGCGTCGGCGCAGCTGGTGAAGGCCGCCGCCGCGCTCGCCGGCCTCGCCGGCCACGACGACGCCCGCGTCGAGCTCGCGCTGGTCCAGGCCTACGCGGCCAGCCAGCGCGGCGAGCCCGTGCTCGCGGCTCTCGACGCCGTCGAGGCCACCCTCGCCGCCGCCGCGCTGGGGCCCGCCGACGCGGCCTGCTTCCGCGCGCGCGTCGTCGATCAGCGCGCCTATCAGTTGAACCGCGCCGGCGATCACGCCGCCGCGCTGGCGCTGTTCGAGTCGCTGCCCGCGAGCGACGTCCACCCGTTCGCCAGCTATCGCCGCGACGCCGGCCTCGCCTTCGGCTGCCTCCGCGCCGGCCGCTCCGACGAGGCCCTGCGCCTGGCCCTGCGAGCCTGCGAGCACGCCGGCGACGGCGGCTACACGCGCCTGCGCGCGATGGGCCTGCTGCTGGTCGCCCGCATCCAGGGTCAGCCCGAAGGCGACCTCGCCCGCGCCCGCGCCCACGCGATCGCCCGCCGCCTCGACGACCACGAGCTGCTGGCCCGCGTCGAACGTCAAGCGCGTCGCAGCAGCGAGCGCGGATGATTCACGGCGCGTGCGGGTCGGCTTGAGCCGGGATGGTGGCTCCAAGCGAGCGGCGCTCGGTCCCCCGAGGAGCGAGGACGTCGAGCTCGGGACGCGCGTCATCCCCTGGCGCTCCGTGAAACTGCGAGCGGGCCCTCGATTCGCCCGTCCGCGCCGGTTTCACCGCCGGCAAAAATTGTCGATGCGCGTGCTCACCGGCACCGGCACCCCTGACCCTGCCCGCTCGCCGCGGCCCTCGTGATCCGCGGCCGCCGTCGGCGACACTCACCTTCCGGCCGCGGCATCCGGGGGGCGAAGGCTCGCCCCGCTGCCGCGGCGCTCCGCGGTTCGGCGCGCGCACATATCGACGCGCGCGCCGGCCCCGTGACGGTCCCCCCTCGAATTCGTCCGCCGGCGCTCGTCCGCCGCGCGCGCGGACCGGCGGAGCTCCGTCCGAATCACCCCACCCTTCGCCTCCTCAAGGTCCTTATGCACTCCAAGATCTGCGCCCTCTCCTTGCTCGCCGGCCTCACCCTCGCTGCCGTTCCTGTCACCGCCCACGCGGACGCGCCCGACGCCCTCGACTTCTGGTGGAGCGACTCGTACAGCGACGTGTACTTCGCCCGCCCGCACAACACCTATCAAAAGACCGCCGAGCACCCCAACCTCGATTATGCCCTGTGGGACGGCTTCTATGCGCTCGAGCTCGACATTCACGAATACAAGCAGGTGGGAGGGGTCAAGCAGTTCCCGGTCAAGCACGACTTCTTGGACAGCGACACCGGCAACAACTGTCGCTGGGGTCAGGGCGGCTACCTGCGCGACTGTCTGCACGATATCCGCAACTGGAGCGACTACAACCCCGGCCACCTGCCGATCACGGTGCAGATCGATCTCAAGGCGATCAGCCCGTACGCCTGGGGCGACGCGCAGTACGACGAACTGCACGCGCAGGTGGCCGAGGTGTTCGGCAGCAAGCTGTACCGCCCCAACGAGCTGCGCGCCTTCACCGGCTACGACGGCCCGCGCCAGGGCGTCTACTTCCACGGCTGGCCGTCGCTGAGCGCGCTGCAGGGTAAGATCATCGTCCTCATCATGGGCGGACCGACCGGCGACAAGAACGACTATCAGGAGAACTACGTCCGCCGCTACAACTACAACGCCAACTTCTTCGTCTGTCCCAACGCCGACAGCCCGGCCGACTTCGACTGGTGGGGCAACGCCAACGACTTCGACGAATACGACACCAACAAGTGGGTGATCTGCGGCAACGTCGGCTCGCCGGACGGCTGGGACAGCATCGCCGCTCGCGCCGACGCCAACCGCCAGTTGATGAACCTGTGGAGCCACGACTACGAGTACGACGAGTACTGGCGCATGTACCTGGCGATCGGCTGGGGCGCCTCGATGATCAGCCGCGGCAACGCCGACACCTTCGACGACAAGATCCCGCTGGTCGGCCTGCGCGGCTCGGTGCCGGTCCAGTTCCAGATGGTCAACGACAACAGCAACAAGTGCGTCGACGTGTGGAACGGCGCCTACTCCAACGGCACCGACATCATCCAGTGGTCGTGCAACGGCGACCCCAACCAGGCGTGGATCTACACCGGCGAGGGCCAGCTGCGCTCGGCCGGCAACACCGCCTATTGCTACGACATCGAGGGCGGCAACGGCAACCTCGGCGACCGCCACCACATCTGGAAGTGCGACGGCGGCGACAGCGAGAAGTGGCGCCTCGAGTGGAACGGCTCGTTCCGCGGCATGAAGGACCGCTGCATGGACGTGCCGAGCAGCAGCACCGCCGACGGCGTCCAGCTGTGGCACTACGACTGCAACGGCACCGGCGCCCAGCGCTTCCACCTGAACTGGTGGTGACCCGCGCGGCCGCGGTCGCGTCAGCCGGGGCGCGCGACCGCGGCCGCGCCGAAGCCCGCACCGGCCAGCAGCGCGAGGACGTTCTCCAGGGCCCACTGGTACGATTCGGCCGCCGATCCAGGGAGCACCGTCGCAGCCGAGCAGACGAACCACAGCGCGGCGGCCAGGATGCCCGCGACCAAGTACCAGGAC
Organism: Nannocystis pusilla; assembly: GCF_026626665.1. Lineage (GTDB taxonomy): Bacteria > Myxococcota_A > Polyangia > Nannocystales > Nannocystaceae > Nannocystis > Nannocystis pusilla. The sequence continues at coordinate 11,341,978 of NZ_JAPNKE010000002.1, read as the reverse complement.
CTTCGCCGGCTCGGCTTCATGCGTGTTCCTGTCCCGCTCTATACCACGCCGCAGGACGGGCGCAGCGAGCAAGATCGCGCCGGCGCGGCGAACGACACACCGAGGGGTGGTCAGACCGATCGGACCGCGCCGCCCTCGCTCGCTCGACCCCGGCGCCGAGCCGAGCCCGCTTCACGCTCGTCTCCGATTAGAGCGCGGAGAAGAACGTCACCACGCGGACTCCGAGCATGATCAGCGCCGTCACGACCACCACCCGCCGAGCGCCGGTATGATCGTCCGGGCGCCACTTGAGGCGGATCCACCCCGCCGCCAGCGGCAGCACGACCGTCATCACCAACACTGCGGCCAGATAACCCAGAGCTTCGGCCCGCCTGGGCAGCGCGAGCGCCCGCGGCAGCGCCAGGAGCTGCGCGACCAGAGCCACCACGGAGATCACGTCGCGCACCGACTGGGAGGCGGGACGCTCGGACGACTCCACTGTCTCGGACATCGCGCCCACGCTATCACGAGTTCCGGTCGCTCCGGGCCCTGCCGACCAGCGTTCTGACCGCGCACCGGCGCCCGGGCCCGGCGCGGGCCGTGCCCCTCCGGGTCGCTTCGTGCTATCGATGGGTCTCATGCTTTGCTTGCGTTCTGTCGTGCTCCTGCTCGCCGTGGGATGCGGCGCGGCCTGTGCCAGGTCTCCCGACGGCTCCACCGACTCCGCGTCCACCTCCTCCTCGACGGAAGTGTCGACGAGCCTGTGCATGTCGGAGTTCCACGGCCGCTATTATTGCGAGTGCCAAACCGGCACGAAGATGATGTGTGACGAAGGCGGCGTGAGCGTGTGCGTCTCTCGTGACGACGACGTCATCACGGATTACCTGTGGAGCCCGTGCGGCGAGTGCCTACCGGGAGAAGAGCGCGCCTGCGACCTCGCCGGCGCCCCGGGCCGGCAGTTCTGCAACGTCCGTCATTTCCCCGACAACCAGATCTACGACCTGCCCACCCCGTCATGGGGGACTTGCTTGCGCGAGGACGAGCTCGCCTGCGAGCCGGGCCAATCGAAGCCATGCGGCGGCGACGTCTCCGTCGATTGCGACGTCGACCAAACGGGCGTCCCGTACTGGCCGTCTTGTTGACTCGCGCGGGCTCGGTCTCACGCCAGAAGCTCGGCGTACTCGCCCTCCTCGAGCCCCTTGCCGTCGGCAGGTCGATGTACGAGTGGACCTTGCCGTCGGACAGCTCGTGCATCCACACCACCGTCGAGCGGTCGAGCACCGTGCCGTCGCCCTCCTCGTAGGCCGCCAGGCGGTCCAGCAGGTAGGCGAATTGCCCCGCGTGCCAGGGCGCGCCCCTACCTGAACGCCGCTTCCGCTTCGCCCGCCAGAGTATCCAGCACGTCCTCGCGCACCAGCGAGCGAGCGAACCACTGCCGCATCCAAGCGAAGTCTGCATCGGCCCCCGGATGACGCGCCAGCTCCTCGACCCGCGTGGGCGGCAAGTATCCCTCTTCGAGTGCCGGAGCCAGCGCGCCAGTCCCCTGTTGATAGGGCAGACCGTCGACGAGCAGCGCCTTGCAGCCGCGCGCGATGGCCTCGTAGCAGGAGCCGGATCCATCCGTGACCACATACTCCGCCGAGTCGAACAGGCCCACGAGCTCGTGCCTGCGGAGCGTGACCCAGCGCTGACCCTGGAGCCGCAGCATCTCGAAAAAATCGCGTCTGAACTCGGGCAGATCCACGAGCATCACGGGATGGACGAGGACCGTGACGCTCAAGCCCTGCCGTCGCAGCCAATCCAGGACCCGGCTCACGCGCTCCACGGACTCCCGGTGGATGCCGACACGCCAGTTCATCGCTACGACAGCGGTTCCTGCGGCGCGACTCGCTGAATCCGGCGCGTTGTAGATTCTGTTCAGCATGCGATCGACCGTCACAGGAACGACGACTCCACGCTCGACCGATGCGAGCAGCAGGTCGCGACTCTGCCTGGACTCCTCGTCATGGAGTCGCGCCCTGCGGATGAGCTCCAGCACCGGCGCATACAGCGCAAGACGCTGACAGCCGCGGCTCGCAAGGACCCTGAACTCGTCGAGAAATACGTAGATGCCGAACCCTGGACTGTGCGCCAGCCACATCACACCGCGGGAGTCGTCGGTACGATGCACATTGAAGCGGGTGAACAGGAGCTGCCGGTGGACCGCCGGATCGAGCGTCGGGGCTTCGTAGGTGGCATCCGAGGTCGGCGTCCGCACGAGAGCGAATCGGTCAGGCAAACGCTCGGCGAGATCTGCGACGTATTCGGTGCAGTAGCCGCGCTCATGAACGATATGAATCACGAATTACGAGTCCTCGGGCACTGCACTTCGTCAGGCATCATGGCGAAAATGAAGATCTCCTGCTCGTGCCGCTGCTTGCGCAGCGTTCGCCCGCGATCTTTCAGCGATCCAGGAAAGCCACGAGAGGAACCACGACGCGCTCATCGCGCTCACGAACACTAACGGTCGGTTCCCGGCCACCGGACGATGTCCGTAACGCATGCGCTGGTCTGGGTCAAGGCTGCTCGCGTCGCGGCTGCAAGAGGTGCTGCGCGACCGCCTCCGGGATCGCCCGGCAGATGCCGATGTCCGCGCGAGGACGCGGCTCCTGAGCCCCGCTCCGTCCGGCCACTTCGGGTGGGCTCGTCCCGTGGCCGACATGGTCGAATGGCCATGTCCTTCGGGGCACATCAAGCGCAGCCCCGGAACCGCGAGGTTTGCGAGGACCGTCAGCGCCGCCAGCTTTCCGGCCAGCGACGGAAAGGCTTGTAGCCGTTCGCGGCGCGTCGCCTCCAGGCCGACCGCGCTAGCGTCACGCCAGCAGCTCGCCGTACTCGCCCTCCTCGAGCCCCTTGCGCCCGAACGCCGTGATCGGCGACCCGTCCTCGCCGCAGCAGCCGACCGCGTTGAGGAGGGTGACCAGCAGGCGGTTGTGCGGGTATCGCAGGTCCCACGGGTCCTGGCCGGCCACGAGGTCGATGAATTGCCCCTGCTTGAGGTAGCCGCCGGCGCTGCCGGCGATCACCGTCGGCAGGTCGATGTACGAGTGGACCTTGCCGTCGGACAGCTCGTGCATCCACACCACCGCCGAGCGGTCGAGCACCGTGCCGTCGCCCTCCTCGTAGGCCGACAGGCGGTCGAGCAGGTGCTTGAATTGCCCCGCGTGCCAGTGATCGATCTGCGACAGCATCTCGCGGTAGCCGACCACCTCCTCGCCGCTGTCGTCGTCCTTGGTGTTGCCGTGCGACAGCTTGTGGTGGTTGTATTCGTGGTCCATCCCGTCCCACTGGTAGATCGGCCCGCCCGAGCCCGAGGCCCACTGGATCGTCGCCACGTGCGTCGCCCCGCACGCGATCGCCATCGCCAGCACGTCGAGCTGCATGCGACCGATCGCCTTGAACTGCGCGTCGAGCTCCACCGATTCGGGGTCGACCGCCTCGAGCTCGGCCGCCCGCGCGGGGTCGAGGGCGCACGCGACGAGGCCGTTGCCGGCCATCTCGACCTCGAGGTCGCGGATCGAGTCCGCGTGCATCTCGAGCTTCATCGCGTCCTCGTGGCCGAGGCCTCTGGCCTTGAGCGCCTTGAACTCGTCCTCGACCAGGTCGAGCACGCTCTGCCTGCGCGTGGCGATCCGCAGCTTCTCCACGTCGGACAGCTCGCCCAGGCCCATGAGGTCCTGATACGTCAGCCACGGGTTGCCCTCGGGCGACACCGGCATCCCGCTGCCTGCGTACGAGATGTGACCGAGGTGGTCGGGGTGGCGCCACCCGACCGAGAGCGTCAGCGACGGCCGGCCGTCGTGATTGAGCTGCGCCGCCGCGAATTGATCGACGGAGATGCCGGTCGCGTACAGCGTGTCCGGGTCGAGCGGCTGCGCAGTCAGCTTGTGGCCCATGCCCATGGCGTGGTCGTTGCCCGCGGTGCCGGGATCGTGCCCCCACCCCTTCGGCACCATGTGCAGACCTCGCGGGACCAGCAGCCGGTCACGATATCCCGCCAGCGGCTCCAGCGCCGACCCCATCAGCGATTCCATGGTCAGCGGGCCGGGCGTCTGCGGAAAGAATGACTCCAGGTTGACGCCGTTGCAGGTGAAGAACACGACGAGGCGCTTGCTGCCGGGCCCGGCCGCTCGCGCGGTCCCGCGGCGCCCGACCAGCGATTCGAGCAACGGCAATCCGACGGCGACCCCGCCCGCGCCTCGCAAGAACATCCGTCGCCGCATCCTGCTCGCTCCCGTCCGCGCGTCGGGGTCGAATCCCACCACCAGCGAGGCCCCGATGTCGCGCCCCGGAGCGCGCGCCGCGAACGACCGCAGTGTGTCACATTCGTCGGCCACTGCCACGAATCTGTGTTCGTGCCTCGCGCGACTCGACGTCACGCCCGCGCCCCGACGGATGCCCGCGCACCTGGCCACGGTCGCGCGTCGTCGACGCCGTTGGCCCCGCGGCCCCTCGCAGCGCGGTGCAGACTGCTCGCGAGGCGACGCGGCGAATCAGCGCTCATCCCGCTCGCGGCGCCGTCCCATGTCCTCAAAGACATATGATAGGAGTCGCACGCGCCGCCCGCGAGCTCTCCGCGCCACCTCACGGCCCGGGCGGGGGACGCTCGTAGCCGAGGCGATCGCGGCCCCGACGTGAGCGCACGCGGCGACCCGGGAATCACATGACGTCCGCGTAAAGGTCCGCCCCTCGGCCGAGCTCATCCGTGAAAAATGTCTCTCGCGAGGCCGATTCTCGCCGCTGCACGGCTCAGCCCGGCCGTCGCTCTCAATATACAGCCCAGCCCGGTCCATCGCAGCAGTCGCCTTTCCGCGTACCCAGCGGGCGACCGTCGCGTTACCCTCGCGCGCCGTGCCCCTCGCCCGCCGGATCCTCGCGCTCTCGCTCGCCCTGACCGCCTGCCAGACGGTGGGGCCCCAGTCCATGAAGTACGGCCGCGGGCAATACAACCAGACCGTCCAGCGCACCGACGCCGAGCAATTGCTGCTGAACCTCGTCCGCCTGCGCTACCGCGACCCGCCGCTGTTCCTCGAGGTGACCAGCATCGCCACCAGCCTGTCGCTCGAGCTCGGCACCGGGGTCACGGGCAACGCCGGCGGCATCAACACCGTGACGCCGAGCGGCAGCGTGCTCTACACCGAGCGGCCGACGATCACCTACGCCCCGCTGCACGGCAGCCGCTTCGGCCAGCTGTTCATGACGCCGATCGAGCCGCGGGTCCTGCTGCTGCTCTACCACTCGGGCTGGGCGATCGACCGCATTTTAAAGTGTTCGTGCAGCGCATCGGCTCGCTGCCGAACGCGCCGCGGGCGTCGGGGCCGACGCCGGACAACGCGCCCAAGTACGAGGATTTCTTCCGCGCCTGCGAGATCTTGCGCCACCTGTGGCGCGACGGTCACCTCGAATTCGGCGAGACCCGCCGCGGCGACGTCCCGGTCCTCGTCATTCACATCGACCCCTCGCGGGCCCAGGACCCGATGGTCACCGAGCTGGCCGGCGTGCTCGGCCTGCCGAAGCCGACCACGACGATTCTGTTCGGCGCGACCCTGCGCTCGAACGATCCGGCGCTGGTGCCGATCGTGACCCGCTCGCTGCTCGCCGCGATGTACTACGCCTCGCAGGGCGTCGACCCGCCGGAGCTCGACCTCCGCCGCGGCAAGGTCACGCGCACCCAGGAGGCCGACGGCGCCGACTTCGACTGGACCCGCGTCACCGGCAAGATCTTGCGGGTCCATCACGCGAGTCGCCGCCCCTCCGACGCGTTCGTCGCGGTGTCGTACCGCGGTCACTGGTGGTACATCGACGACACCGACCTCGATTCGAAATCGACGTTCTCGTTCCTCAGCCAGACGGTCGAATTGCTGTCGAACGACGTCCGGACGGCCACCCCGGTGCTGACCCTGCCGATCAGCGCCGGGTGACGTCCAGCCGCGGCGCGAGCGCGGCCACAGCCGCGGCAGCAGCAGCGCCACCGCCCGCATCTCGAGCGACTTGCGGATGACCCGCTCGGCGGCCTCCGTCGCGCGCGCACCAGCCCGACGGATCGCCGCCGAGCAGCGCCGAAGGATCCGCGCGGGCCTCGGCGAGCAGCTGTTCCATCGCCGCGATCGCGCGCGCCAGCGAGGCGGTCGCGGGGGCGCGCCAGCGCGGGTCGTCCGCGAGCGCCAGGGCGCGCGTCACCGCCTCGGCGTCGCCGCCTCGGGCCGCGGCGATCAGCGCGTGGAGCTGGCGGTAGCGGGCCTCGGCGCGCTCCTCGCCCGGCAGGATGAACGACCCGTGCGGCGTGCCGAGCGTCTCGAACACGTAGGCCTGGCGCGCATCCATCTCGGACGTGAAGTGCCAGCGCTGCTCGTCGTCGTGCAAGAACGTCCAGATGTCGTTGACCCGCATGTCCTCGCCGCGCGGCAGGATCGCGTCGGTGATGAGCCCGTAGCGCAGCTGGTGGCGCTGCCGATCGAGCGAGCGGCGGTCCATCAGCACCAGCGGGCGCGTCACCTGCTGCAGCGGGATCCACACGTTCAGCAGCGCCAGGCGCGACAGGCGATTGCGCCGACCCGGCGACTCGTGGCGGAACAGCCACGGGGCCGCCCCGCGCATCAGCTGGCGCAGCGGCGTGCCCTCGACGTCCTGATCGGCGTGCACGGCCACCGCCGCGTCGTGCTCGTTCATCTCCGGGTTGGGCTCGCGCGTCAGCGCCATCCCGTTAGGCCCGGCGCGGCGCATGAAGAAGCCCTCGCGGGCGATGAACAGCAGCCACAGCCGTTCGCCGCCCGGCAGCGTGAACGTGCGGCCGAGCAGGTTGCGGCGGATCTCCGCCACGTCGGCCGGGCCGAGTCGCCCGGCCACGCGCACCCGCTCGAACACGGCCTGCAGCTCGCGCCGCGCCGACAGATCGATGCGGGCGAAGCCGTGCTCGCGCAGGTCGGGCTGCAGGCCGCCCGGGACCGAGCCGTCGTGGGCGCGACAGATCCGCCGATCGTACGCCTGCGGGTCGGCGCGCGTATCCGGGTCGAGCGTCCGCGCGCGCCGGGAGTTGCGGTCGTCGAGCGAGACATCCTCGAGCCGCGTGAACGCCAGCTCGGCGTCGATGGCAAGGTCGGGGTCGGCAGCGGTCGGCATGCGGTCTGGCGCCATCTTAGCGCACCGGGGCGCGCGCTCGCCTCACGACCCGGGCTCGCGCTCAGTCTGGTGCTGGATCTGCGGCTGGGGCATCTTCCGCTCATGCGCTTCACCTTCGCCCTGCTGTCCACGGCCCTCCTCACGCTCGCTGCCTGCCCCGATTCCAAGGGCGACACCGACTCTGCCACCGCGACGACGACGACGACCACCACCACCGACGCGAGCACCGGCACCGCGACGACCACCACCGGCGATACGGGCACCTCGGCGCCGACCACCGGAACCACGGGCGATGCCATCGTCCCGTGCGACGGCGCCTTGCCGCCCGCAGGCAGCGCGTGCGAGACCGAGGGCGAGGTCTGCCCCGCGCAGGACGACCTGTGCGTGGCCTTCACCGCCGCGACCTGCGAGGGCGGTGCGTGGGTGCATTTCGACAACGTCCCCGGCCCCGAGTGCGGCGAGGGTTCGTGCGACCCGAGCGACCCGCCGCTCGAGGGCGACCCGTGCACCACCGAGGGCGCCTCGTGCTCGACCGACTGCTCCGACCAGTGCCAGTTCTGCAACAAGTGGACCTGCAGCGAAGGCATGTGGACCCGCATCGAGGTGTTCCCCGAGCCGTGCCTCGAGTGCGACGCGATCTGCGACTTCGTGATCGTGCCGATGTGCGCCGGCGGCCCGCCCGACAAGGCGGCCTGCGTGGCCGGCTGCGAGGACAGCAAGGCCGGCGCCTGCAAGGCCGAGTTCTCCGACCTGCGCGCGTGCGCCGGCGAGCAGCCGACCTTCACCTGCGACGACGCCCAGCGCCCCCTGGTAGCCGGCTGCGAGGACGCGTTCACCGCGTTCTACGCCTGCTCGATGCCGTGATCGCGCCCACCGGCTCGACGCGAGCGGGCCCCGGTGACATCCTGTGCGGGTGATGCCGGCCGCGTCGTCGAACCAGCCCGTGGACACCTCGCGCACGCTCGAGCTCCTCCACTCGCCGCTGAAGATGTTCGGCGTGCTCGTCGGCGGCGTGTTGATGACCTCGCTCTCGCTGGTGTTCGTCCTCCCCGTCTTCCCGGAGCTCGGCGACGACCCCGTGGCATACGCCATCGGGATCGTCGGCACCCTGTTCTTCGGCCTGTGCACCCTCATGATCGTGCGGCAGTGGTTCACGCTGGAGGCCGTGATCACGATCTCTCCCGCCGGCCTCCGCGATGTCCGGGTCGCCCGCGAATTCATCCCCTGGTCGGCGATCGAGCGGCTCTCCACCTGGACCCTCCAGGGCCAGAGCATCCTGGTCGTCGCGGTCGCGCCGGAGGTCGAGTCGCGCTTGACCCTGACGCGGACCGCCCGCTGGACGCGCGGCCCCAATCGCAAGCTCGGCGCCGACGGCCTGTGCGTCACCGCCCACGGCCTGAAGGTCGACTTCGCCGGCCTGGCCGCGCTCGTCCACGCGTACGCCGCGAAGTATGACGCGCCGGCCACCAGGGCCGCGCCCGCGGCCGACTGACCGCTGCCATGAATGCGCGGTGCTCCCCATTCGCGAGCGCTGCGCGAGCCCAGGACCACGGAATCGGATCGCCTCGACGTTCACCGACGACCGCCGCGCGCCCGGGGCCGCCGGAGCTCGCCCCGGCGCTCATGTCCCCTTCGACATGTCCTCTTCGACATGCCCTGACGGGAATGTCTTAAAAGTCATGTCGTGCGGCCGCACGCGGCTATTTCCGCCGGGTGCTGCGCACGGCCACGATCGTGAACACCAGGAACGCGAGCGCCCCGCCGCCGATGTACGGGTAGGTGTTCGCCTCGCTCGCGCGCAAGAGGCGGAGCGTGCCTGCGCCGCTCTCCATCGTCGACATCGCGCTCATGTACTGCGCGCGGTCCTCCGGCAGGACGTCGCCTTGCGGGTCGAACCTCACCTGGGCGAGGGTGGCTTCCGCGGCCTGGAGCCGTTCGCGCGTCTCGGCCAGCGTGCCCTGGAACTTCAGATAGTCGCTGATGCCGGCGCCGGCGACGAGCAGCGCGACGAGCGCGAGGAACCCGGCGGCGAAGGTGGTCGAGGTGAAGGAGCGGCGAGCGGGGGTCGAGGTCATCTCGTGGGACAAGGACGTCGCCTTCTGGACCAGGTCGCACGGGCTCTCGCGAAAAAGCGTGGTTCGTCCGCGTACGCGGAGCCGACCCCCAGGGTGGCCCCCGATCCGCGGCCGTGGCAGGTGTCGCGGCTCGTCGCGCAGGAGACGGGTATGCTGACGCGACTCGACACCCTCCCCGGGAGACGGATGACATGCTGGCGATCGAAAGACTGTTTTGCGAGGAGCTGCTTCGCATTCACCGCCGGCAGGCGCGCTTCCTCGGCGGTCTGCGAGCCACTGCCTACACGTTCCACAAGGAGACCGGCGTGCTCGCGTTCTCGGACGGCACCACCTTCGAGACGCAGATCCTCGGGCTCGAAACCCCCGCAAAGCAGTGGATGTGGGCGTGGGCGGACACCGGGGAGCTCGACTCGTGCCTCACGACGGGTGCGCGCCGGGTGAAGGCGTTCGGGGAGGCGCGCGGGCTCGCCAAGCTGACCACGGGGACGCTCGCCGTGGACCATCTTCGCTGCGCCGGTCACACGCTGGCGGCGATCGCCTCGGTGGTTCACGAGGCCCATCCCTACTTCCGCTGTCAGCACCCGGACGGCGTCGCGCTGTTCGTGCTCGTGACCTCGGCGACCTTGAAGGACGACGCCCGCGGCCTCGATCGCAACACCGCGAGGCAGGCCATCTCCGACATGTTCGCCGCGTACGCGCAAGCGGACGACCTGCTGACCTTGCGCGCGGCGATGGAGGCGGCGGGGTTCGCCGTCGAGTTCACCGAGACCGAGGTGATCGGGCGACGCGGTGACGACGCCCCCATGGTCTTCCAGCGCGCGTGGTTCGATTGATCGCGCCCTCGCGCGAGGCCGCGGTCGAGGACGCGGCCGCGCGGACGATCGACCCGTCTTCGCTACTCACCGGATTCGAACGCCTGCGCCGGGAGGCATGATTCGCACACGGGCCCGCGGTCGGTGAAAGTGATGTCCCGCGCCGGCACTTCGCGGCGGCAGCGGGAGCAGATCGCCTCGTTCGCGACCAGCGAGGGCGCGGGCGCCGGCGGGCCGAAGGGCGACGGCGACGCGGCGGCCGGTGACGCGGCGCTCGCGGCCTCGGCGGCGGCCTCGGCGATCGCGGCGTCGATGCGGTAGCCGAGCGCCTCCTCCTCGACCAGGTCGAGGTCGACCAGCAGATCGCAGACGGCCTGCATGGCGGCCTTCAACTGACCGATCTCGGACCGCTGCGAGTCGACCTGGCGGCGCAGCGCGTCGACTTGCTGCTGCATGAAGCTGTTGTGCGACTGCAGGCGGTCGAGCTCGTCGGCGGCCTCGTTGATGGCCCGAATCTGCTGGCCCTCGTCGAGGGTCCAGAAGCTCAGCTTGCGCATGCCTCACAGGTTATCAGAACCCCACGCGCCGATAGATGCGGCGCGGATCGTCCTCGGCGAGCGCGCAATGGCTGCGGGCGCTGCCACGAATGAGCAATGTTCGCATTCCCGAGCGACCCGCTCCGCGAATCACGGGACCGCGGACGCGGACTCTCTGGAGACACGGGGCGAGATCGCGCGTGCGTCGACGGCCCCTCGCGGTGCCTCGCGCGCTGGCGGATCCGTCGGCTAGACTCGCGTGTCGACGCGCAGATGAGCGATCCCTCGCCGCAGGCGGCTCCATCCTCCAGTTCGGGGAGCTCGCCGACACCATGCGGAAGACCCTCGACGCCGGCGGCCCGACCCTGCCCTCGGCGAGCGGGATCCTCACGCCTGCGGCCCTCGCTCCCGGGCAACTGCTGGCCGAGCGCTACACCGTGCTCGGCTCCCTCGGCGAGGGCGGCATGGGCCTCGTCCTGGCCGCCTACGACGCGCGGCTCGACCGCCGCGTCGCCCTCAAGCTGCTGCGGCACCGCGCCGACGGCTCGAGCGGGCGCGAGGAGCAGGCCCGCCTGGTGCGCGAGGCGCAGGCGATGGCGCGGCTGAATCACCCGAACGTGGTCGCGGTGTACGACGCCGGCGCCCTCGCCGACGGCGCGCTGTTCATCGCCATGGAGTACGTCGAGGGGCAGACGCTGCGGCAGTGGTGCGCCGAGGAGCCGCGGTCGTGGCGGCAGGTGCTGGAGACCTTCCTCGCGGCCGGGCGCGGGCTCGCGGCGGCCCACGCCGCCGGCCTGATTCATCGCGACTTCAAGCCCGACAACGTGCTGGTCGGCAAGGACGGCCGGGCCCGCGTGACCGACTTCGGATTGGCGCGCCACGACCGACCCTCCGAGGCGCCGCCGACGAGCGCCGTCGGCGGACCGCCGGGGCCGGACGGGGCCGTCCTCGCCGCCGAGCTGACCGTCTCGGGCATGCTGGTCGGCACGCCCCGCTACATGGCGTCGGAGCAGCTGCTCGGGGGCCGCACGGCCGATGTCCTCACCGACGTGTTCTCGTTCTGCGTGGCCCTGTACGAGGCGCTGTACGGGCAATACCCGTTCGCCGGCAAGACCCTGTCGCAGCTGCTCCAGGCCCACGCGGCCGGCGCCGTGAGGCCGCCGCCGGCCGCGTCGGACGTGCCGGCCTGGGTCGCTCGCACCGTCTTGCGAGGCCTGAGCGCCGACCGTTCGCGCCGGCCCGCCTCGATGGAGGTCGTGCTGGCCGAGCTCGCCGACGACCCGCAGGCGCGGCGCCGCGGCCAGGCGCTGGCCGCCGCGGCGGTGCTGGTGCTGACGATCCTCGGCGGGCTGGTCGCGTGGGGCTGGCTCGGCGCGCGCGAGCGCGGCTGCGACGGCATGGAGCGGCAGCTCGCGGGGGTGTGGGACACGGACACGAGGGCCCGCGTGACGCAGGCCCTGGCGGCCGCCGACGTGCCGTACGCCGCCGACACCGCGCAGCGCGCCGCGGCGCTGCTCGACGGCTACGCCGACGCGTGGGTGCGCATGCGGACCGAGGTGTGCGAGGTCGCCGGCCGCGATTCGGCCCGGCCGGGCAGCCTCGCGGCGCTGCGCGAATCGTGCCTCGAGCGCCGGCGCAGTCGCCTGCGCGCCCTGACCGAGCTGCTGGCCGGCGGGCCCGATCGCCGGCGGGTCGATCAGGCGGTGCAGGCGGTGCAGGCCCTGCCCGCGCTCGACTACTGCGCCGACGCCGAGGCGCTCACCGCCGCCGTGCCGCCGCCCGAGGACGCGGCCGTGCGCGCCCGCGTGGAGGCCCTGGAGGCGCAGGCGGACCGCCTCGAGGCGCTCTACGAGGCCGGCGAGTACCCGGAGGGCCTGGCGCTCGGCGAGGCGCTGCTGCGCGAGGTGGAGCCGGTCGGCTACGCGCCGCTGCACGCGCGGGTGCTGTTCGTGATGGCCAAGCTGCGCGAGCCGACCGGCGACTACGAGGGCGCCAAGGCCCTGGCCCGCCAGGCGATCGTGGCGGCGGCGCAGGGCAAGGACACGCGGCTCGGCGCGCGCGCGTGGAGTCAGCTGCTGTTCGTGATCGGGGCCCGCCAGGCCCGCGGCGAGGAGGCGCTGGCCCTGTCGCTGGCGCTCGAGGCCGCGGTGGAGCTGGCGGACGACCCGGTCGTGCGCTCCGACGCCGACAACACCCTGGGCCTCACCTTCGTCAACCTCGATCGCTTCGAGGAGGCCCGCCAGCGGCACGCGCGGGCCCTCGCGCTGCGCGAGCGGGCCCTCGGCCCGGAGCACCCCTACACCACCCTGTCGCTCGGCAACCTGGGCCGCGCGCTGCAGGGGCTCGGCCGCTACGAGGAGGCGCGCCGGACCCACGAGCGGGCGCTCGCGCTGCGCGAGAAGGTCCTGGGCCCCGAGCACCCGACCAACGCCTTCTCGCTCAACTACCTCGGCGCCGCGCTGGCGGGCCTCGGCCGCTACGAGGAGGCGAAGGACGCCTACGAGCGGGCGCTGGCGCTGCGCGAGCGGGCCGTCGGCCCCGGCGATCCGGTCGCCCACGGCATCCTCACCGGCCTGGGCAGCGCTCTGGCGGCTCTGGGCCGGCCCGACGAGGCGCGCGAGGCCCACGAGCGGGCGCTGGCGCTGCGCGAGCAGACCCTCGGGCCCGAGTCGCCCCACCTCGCGCTGGCCCTCAACGGCCTCGGGCGCGCGCTGCGAGACCTCGGCCGCTTCGAGGCGGCGCGCCTCCACCACGAGCGCGCGCTGGCGCTGCAGGAGCAGGCTCTCGGCCCGCTGCACCCCAACCTCGCCGCGACGCTGCTGGGCCTCGCGGAGCTCGAGCTGGCGCTCGGCCGACCGACCCAGGCGCTGCCGCTGCTCGAGCGGGCGCTGCCCCTGGCGCCGGTGGAAGAGCGGGCGAACGTCCAGCTCGCGCTGGCCCGGGCGCTGTGGGAATCACAGCAGGACCGCGCCCGCGCCCGCAGCCTGGCGACCGAGGCGGAGGCGCACTGGCGCGAGCTGGGGCACCAGCCGAACCTGGCGCGCGCGGCCCTGTGGCTGGCGACGCACCCGGATACATGAACTTCAGGACATGTCGATAAGCTTATGTCCCTATGAACATGTCCTTTAGCGTCTCGCCATGATCGCACCCCTCCGCTCCGAGGTCGGTGTCATGGCCCCATGTCTCGGGGCCACGTCTTGAAGCGCCCTGTCATTCCGCGCCCGACCGCGGCCACGCCCGGTCATGAGCCCGAGGAGGACGCGACCGATCATTCGACGTCGAGCTCGATCGTGAACTGTTGATCGGCGTCGACGAGGTAGCGGTCGAGCAGCGGCGAGTAGGTCCGGACGTGGACGGTGCGGCCGTCGGGCATGAGCTCGAGCAGCCGCAGGTAGCCCTCGCCCCCGACCGCGCGCATCTGGTAGTTGGCGAGCATCTGGTGGACGACGCGGCCGTGGTCGTCGACGCTGGCGAGGTAGCCGGTGCCGTCGCCGAGGATGTGCCCGCTCAGGGTCATGGCGAAGCGGTGGCGGCGGACCAGCTTCTGCCACAGCTCCTCGCCGTCGTTGACCGACCCGGGGGTCGCGTAGTCGTGCGGGTTGTGCTTCTGCGGGTGCAGCTCGTCGGTGTGGTCCTGACGGAGGTCGTTGTTGTCGAGGTACGCGTGGGTCACGAGGATCCCGAGGCGATCGGGGTGCGCGGTCATCACCGCGTCGGCCCAGGCGACGACCTCGTCGCGCGGGCCCCATTCGAGCAGCAGCGCGATCCAGGCGTGACCGCCGGCTTCGAACAGGCGATACGTGTTGTCGAGCTTGCCCGCCTCGAAGGCGCCGCCGAAGCTCGGCGCCGCCGCGGCGTCGGCGAACGAGAACCACGCGTTGAGGCCGGAGTCGCGGCTGGTGGCCGCGCCCGAGGGGCCGTAGTCGTGGTTCCCGGGCACGAGGGCGTACGGGACGACGCCGTCGAGCAGGCTCATCGCGGCGCTGGCCCGCTCCCACTCGAGGTCGGTGTTGTTGTGGACGATGTCGCCGAGATGAAAGACGTGGGCGATGCCCAGCTCCTCGGCCTTCTGGGAGATCCACCAGGCCTGCATGTCGAGCAGGCCCGGGTAGCCGAGCGCGTAATACTGGGTGTCGGGCAGCACGGCGAACACCGTCGAGCCGGGGGTGAACGGCGACGACTGCAGCGACCGCGCGGCGCTCGCCGGCGGCTCGTCGCCGACGAGCGCCGAGGACCCACCGCGGCGACTGGAAGAGGCCCGGTCGTCGATCGCCTCGAGCTGCGCCGACTCCTCGTCGACCTCCCAGGCCGAATCATGACAGGCCGATGCGAGCAGGCCGATGCCCGCGAACCATGTGTCCCCGAAGCGCCTCATGCCGCGAATGCTGGCAGTCGCGGACGTCGCCCGGGCGGAGCGCCGGAAACTTCTCGCCGGCGATTGTCACGAGCCCGTGGCGAGCGGGCGCGCCGCCGGGCCTGTCTTTGCAGACATGTCCGAAGCGACCGGCCCGGCGGCACGAGCGCCTCGCCACCGGCGGCGCTCGCCGCCGCACATTGAACACATGGCCTTCAGGACAGCTCGCCGCCAGGCTCACGCATCGTCGCCGATCACCGCGTTGGGGAACATCGCCCGCAGCTCGTCCGTGTTCGCGTCGAAGTAGGACAGGAACGCGCGGATCCGCCGCAGCCCCGGCATCACCACCTCGTGCGGCAGCGGCATGCGGTGCGCGACCGACGTCAAGGTCAGCTCCGTGAGCGCGTGCAGGCCACCGAACTCGGCGGGTATTTTATTAAAAATCTTCTCGGGCCAGCCGCAGCTGCCCGGCTCGCCGAGCGTCAGCGACGACAGCTGCGGCAGCGCGGACAGCAGCCGGAACAGCGCCTCCGGCGATTGCTCGAAGCGCGGGTCGAAGTGGGCCGGGCGCTCCCAGTCGTGCAGGTACACGTGGCGCAGCAGCAGCGTCAGCGAGCGCAGCTCCTGCAGCGCGACCAGGTTGTCCGGCAGGCGCGCCAGGTGGTGCGAATCGATGTACAGCTCGCGCAGGCGGGTCAGCGCGGCGAAGCTGCGCGGCAGCGAGGCGAGGTGGAACAGCTCGAGCCGGAGGCTGCGCAGCCGCGTGAGCTCGGCGATCGCCGCGGGCAGGCCCGGGAGCTCGTCGTCGACCAGCTCGAGCCGCTGCAGGCCGCGCAGCTCGGTCAGCGCCGGCGGCAATCCGCGCACGCGCGAGCGCAGGCGCAGCGCCTTGAGGCCCCGGACGTCGCGCAGCACCGCCAGCGCGGTCGCCAGCTCGTCGGGCTCGACGTCGCCGGCCCGCAGCTCGAGCGCCGGGACGTCGCGCAGCGCCGCGACCTCGAGCGATCCGTGGGACAGGTCGACGACGTGCATCGCGGTGATGGTACACGCAGCCGGCGAGCGCGACGACGCCCCGGGCGTGTCGCGCTCCCGTGAATCAGTGCGCCTCGCCCCAGCTGTGGCCGACGCCGATGCCGACCTCGAGCGGGACGTCGAGCGGGTACGGCTGCTCCATCGCCCGCCGCGCCACCTCCACCGTGGCCGCGGCCTCGGCCTCGGGCACCTCGAACACCAGCTCGTCGTGGATCTGTAACAGCATCCGCGCGTGCGGGGCCGCGGCCGGCAGCTCGCGGTCGATCTGCAGCATCGCCAGCTTGCACAGGTCGGCCGCCGAGCCCTGGATCGGCGTGTTGGCGGCGATCCGCTCGCCGGCCGCGCGGTCGGTGTCGTTGCGGCTGGTCAGCTCGGGGATGTAGCGGCACCGGCCGAGCAGGGTGGTGACGTAGCCGCTGGCGTGGGCCTCGGCGATCGTGCGATCGAGCCAGGCGCGGACGCCGGCGTAATATTCGAAATACTGCTCGATGTAGCTCTGGGCCTCCTTGCGGGCGATGCCCAGGATCTGCCCGAGCGCCGTGGCGCCCTGGCCGTAGATCGTGGCGAAGTTGACGGTCTTGCCGACGTTGCGCTGCTCCTTGGTGACGGCCTCGGGCGCGACGCGGAACAGCAGCGCGGCGGTGCTGCGGTGGAGGTCGAGCTTGTCGCGGAACGCCTCGACGAGGCGCGGGTCCTTGCTGAAGTGGGCCAGCACGCGCAGCTCGATCTGGCTCCAATCGGCGGAGATGATGCGCCGCCCCTCGGGCGCGACGAAGGCCCGGCGAATGCGCTGACCCTCGGGCGTGCGCACCGGCGTGCGCTGCAGGTCGGGGTCGGTGGAGATGAGCCGGCCCGACACGCCGACGGTCTGCTGGAAGGTCGCGTGGATCCGGCCGGTCTCGGGCGCGATCGCGTCGCGCAGCACGTCGGTGTACGTATTGATCAATTGGCCAGCTCGCGCTGGGCCAGGATCTCGCGGGCGATCTCGTGCTTGGGCGCGAGCCGCTCGAGCACCTCGGCGTCGGTCGAATAGCCGGTCTTGTTCTTCTTGATGACCGGCAGCTTGAGCTCCTCGAACAGCACGTCGGCCAATTGCTTGGTCGAGCCGATGTTGAACTCGTGCCCGGCGAGCGCGTAGATCCGGGCCTCGATCTCGGCCTTGCGCTCGTGGAACTCCTCGCCCATGCGCGTGAGGTCGTCGCGGTCGACGCGGATGCCGGCCAGCTCCATGCGCGCGAGCACGTACGCGAGCGGGCGCTCGACCGCCTCGTAGTGGGCCGTCTGGCCCGCCTCGGCCAGGCGCTCGTGCAGCACCGGCCCGAGCGCGAGGACGACGTCGGCGAGCTGGGCCGCGTAGGTCGCGGCCGCGGCGACCTCGACCGCGCTCGGGAGCCGCGCCGACTTGCCGCTCTTGAGCAAGGTGGTGACCGCGGGGATCGATCGCTGCACGTACTCGCGGGCGACCTGGTCGAGGCCGTGCGGGATGCACTTGACCGGGTCGACGAGGAACGACGCGACCATGGTGTCGAGCAGCTCGCCGCGGAGGGTGAGGCCGTGGCGCCAGGCGAGGATCGTCAGCTGCTTGAGGTCGTGCACGTACTTCGGGCGGCCCGGATCGCCGAGCAGGCCGCCGAGCAGCTCGATCGCCGGATCGCCGAGCGCCCCGGAAGGGCCGCGGAAGGCCAAATAGAGCGGTTTTTTGCCCGCGGTCGCGATCGCCACGCCGACCAGGTGCGCGTGGTGGACCCGCGTCGGCGGCTCGTACAGCGGCACCACCGCGACCGCCTGCCCGGCCGGCAGCCCGCCGATCGCCGCGCGCGCGGCCTCGAGGGTCGCCGGCACCTCGACCTCGATGTCGGGCGCGTCACCGACCTTGGCGTCGCCGCCGCCGCCGGTCAGCAGCGAGAAGAACTCGAGCTCGCGGTAGAGCGCGTCGAGCTCCTTGGGGTCGGGCGGCACGAGGCGCAGGGCCTCGAGGTCGACCTCGAGCGCGGCGCGGTCGTCGACGGTGGCCAGGTGGCGCCACAGCTTGACGGCCTCGCGGTGCTCCTCGAGCGCGGCCTTCTGCTTGCCCTTGAGCTCCTCGATGTGCGCGTACACGCCGTCGAGCGAGCCGTACTTCTCGAGCAGCCCGGCGGCGCCCTTCTGGCCGATGCCGGGCACGCCGGGGATGTTGTCGACGGTGTCGCCCATCAGCGCCAGGAGGTCGGGGATCTGCGCCGGCGAGACGCCCCACTTCTTGCGCACCAGCTCGGCGTCGTAGGTGACGTCGCGCATCGTGTCCTGCATGCGGATGCCGTCGCCGACCATCTGCGCCAGGTCCTTGTCGCCGGCGACGATCACGACCTCGAGCCCGGCCTCGACGCCGCGCCGCGCCAGAGTGGCGATGATGTCGTCGGCCTCGTAGCCGGGCTGCCGCAGCAGCGGGAAGCGATTCGTCGTCACCAGGCGATCGATGACCGGCAGCTGCTGCGCGAGCTCGCCCGGCATCGACGGCCGCTGGGCCTTGTACTGCGGGTACTTGAGCTCGCGGTGGGTCGGCGCCGAGGTGTCGAACACGACCGCCCCGCGCTCCGGCATGCGGCCCGAGAACAGCTTGCGGAACATGGTCGCGAAGCCGAAGATCGCGTTGGTCGGCAGGCCCGTCTTGGTTTGGAGGTTGGCCGGGATCGCAAAGAACGCCCGGTAGATGAGCCAGGAGCCGTCGACCAGCACGAACCGCTCTGCCTTCGCCATGCGCGGCATCATACGCCGGGGCGCGTTCGCGCGCGAGCCCCCGCCGGGCTCGGCCGCAGCGCTGCAGCGAACGGCCGCCAGCGAGCCCGCAGGGCCTCGCCGTCACGCGCACGACACATGGTTCGTCCCGCGATCGGCGCCCGCGCGACGCGCCGCGCCGCGCTCAGCTCGCGAGCTCACGCGGCCGCGAGGTCGACACCGCCGCGCCGCGCCGCTCCGACCTCGCGCCCTCGATCCTCGAGCGCACCCGGGTACGCGCCTGTCGCCGTCCTCGGACGCGACCCGAACGAATGCGAGGACGATCGTCCGCGCGGTGAGCCGGATCTCGCGCGCCGACGCCCGGTGCGATGATTCGCCGCCTGCCGCCAATCACCGCCCGTCGCCCGGACCGCGAACGATCCCGCGGACGTGCGTCGCGCCGGCGCGGGGCCGCACCGACGATTCGCGGGCTAATCTGCGCCGCGCACCTCGGGCGCCGCGAATGTTCAATGTGCGCCCGAAGTCACCGGTGACATGGCTTGAAGGCCAGGTGCACGAACACCGCGCGGCCGGCGAGATGTGCGACGGGTCGCATGAAATCTCGCGCCCGCCGACCACATTTCATCGCCACGGAGGACGGATGCGGCCGGGCCGGTGGGGAACGACGATCATCGTGGCGCTGGGTGCCTGCCTGCTGATCGGCGGCCCGGCCGGCGCGGCGCCGCTGCTGCGGGCGCAGATCGTCCAGCGCGGCGACTTCGTGCTGCTGGGCAACACGCTCGCCCACGATTGTTCGCCGGTGACCCCGGCGCCGCTGGTCGGGGCGGTGGGCGACTGCGGGGCCGCCACCGTCGACGGGGCGGCCGACGTGCTGTGGCGGGCCGACTCGCCGTTCGCCGGGGCGGCGGCGGCGAGCGTGGCGATCGAGCTCGACAAGGCCCGCAGCTCGGCGGTGCTGCTCTTGCCGCCGGGCGCCGAGATCACGCACGCGTTCCTGTATTGGGGCGCCCAGCTGGCGATCGCCGGCGCCGACTCCACCGTCCGGCTCGAGCGGCCCGGCTTCCTCGACCTCGAGCTGGCGGCCGACACCTGCTACGTCGGCGCCGACGGCAGCTACGTGTGCTCGGTCGACGTCGGCGAGCTGGTGATCGACCAGGGCCCGGGGCTCTACCGCGTCTCGGGCGTGAAGGTGCGGCCGTTCTTCAACCTGGTCGACGAGGAGGTGTTCGCCGCCTGGTGGATGGTGGTGGTGTACGAGCGGCCGTTCGACCCGCTGCGCAGCATCGGCGTGTACGAGGGCCTCGACGCGGTGGGGCCGCTGCAGCCGTGCGAGGCGGCGATGACGGGCTTCGTCGTGCCGACGACGGGCGTCGCCGGCACGCTCGGCCTCGTGGGCCTCGCCGGCGACCACGACGTCCTCGGCGACCAGGTGCTGCTCTCCGATTGGCCGCTCGGCGACGCGCTCAACCCGTTCGACGACTTCTTCAACGGCACGCGCTCGGCCTTCGGCTTCCCGGTGTCGGTCGCCGGCGACCTGCCGCGGCTGTCGGGCCTGCCCGCCAGCACCTCGGGCCTCGACCTCGACGTCGTCGACATCTCCAGCCGGCTCGATCCCCTGCAGACCTTCCTGCCGCTGACCGTGACGACCGCCGCCGACTCGCTCCTGCTGGCCACCGCGGTCGTCTCGGTCACCACCGCCGCGCCCGACCTCAGCATCGTCGAGACGTGGGAGGACCTGAACGGCGGCGCGTGCGTGCCGGGCGACATCATCGAGTACACGATCGAGGTCACCAACGTCGGCAACGACGCGGCCGTCGAGGTCGTCCTCACCGACGAGCTGCCCGACGGCGTGACCTTCGTGCCGGGCACGCTCGAGATCGTCGAGGGCGAGGAGCCGGGGTTCCTGTCGGATGTCGCGTTCGACGACGAGGGCGAGGTCCTGGACGACGAGCTGGTGGTCCGCCTCGGCGTCGGCGCCGACGAGGAGGTGGGCGGGTCGCTGGCGATCGGCGAGTCGACGGTGGTCCGCTTCCAGGTCGTGATCGACGACGACGCCGAGGGCATCATCGCCCACCAATGCTCGGTGGTGGCCGCGGGCGAGCTCGGCGCGCCGGTGGCCGAATTTCCGGCGCCGGAGCTCGAGCAGCCGCCGATCGAGTTCCTGGTCGAGGAGTGCGACGACGACTCCGACTGCCCCGCCGACGTGCCGCTGTGCGACCTCGGGCCGGTGCCGAACGTGTGCGTCGAGTGCCTGGAGGACGCCGACTGCGAGTCGCCCGAGGTGTGCGATCCGCTGACGAGCACCTGCGAGTGCGAGGCCGAGGGCCCCGAGCTGTGCGACGGCCTCGACAACGACTGCGACGGGGACATCGACGAGGACTTCGCCGTCGGCGACCCCTGCGAGGTCGGCGTCGGCGAGTGCGTCGCCGAGGGCTCGCTGGTGTGCGACGACTTCGGCGACGTCGTCTGCGACGCCGTCCCCGGCGCGCCCGCCCCCGAGCTGTGCGACGGCCTCGACAACGACTGCGACGGCGAGGTCGACGGCGACTGCTCCAAGTGCGGGATCGACCTCGAGTGCGGCGGCCCGTTCTCCGGCCGGATCTGCGTGGTCGGCTTCTGCGTCGACGGCTGCCGCGGCGCCGGCAACTTGTGCCCGCTCGGCCTCGAGTGCTCGTCCGGGGGCGTGTTCCCCGGTCAGTGCTTCGACCCGGACCTGCTCGGCGACTCGCCGCCGGGCGACCCGCAGCCGGGCGACCTCGTCGACCAGGGCGGGGTCGGCCCGATCAGCTGCACCTGCGACGACCGGCCAGGCGAACGGCCCGGCCCGTGGCTGCTGGTCCTGGCCGGGCTGGCCCGCCGGCGCCGCGCGCGGGCCCGCGTCGCGCCGCGCTGAGCCGGAGTCGAGCCGCCGGGGCTCATGACCGCGAGGACATGCTCTTCAGAGAATGTCCTTCAGGACATGCTCTCCGAGGCATGTCCCCGGGGACACGGCGCCGCCGCGTCACATGCGGATGACCTCGCCGCGGTGGTAGCTGAGCTTGCGGCCGCTGGGGTCGAACACGATCACGCAGTCGTCCGCGCCGACGCTGGCGGCCCGGTGCGGCCCGAGCTCGAACAGCAGGAACGAGCGCTGGTTGAGGCCGACGCAGGCGTGGTGGCGGAAGCGGCGCGCGAGGTAGGACAGGTTGTCCGGGTCGTCGGTCTGGATCCGCTCGGTGCAGTGGGGGAACAGCTGGATGTCGCGGACCAGCGCGAGGCCGCGGTCGTAGAGCTGGAAGTCGCGCCGCTTGGTGGCGAAGTCGTCGTAGATGATGACCCGCTCGCACAGCACCATCGCCCCGGCCGACATCGCCACCAGCTGGGTGCCGCGGCGCAGCGCCTCCGCCAGGGCGTCGCGCAGGCGGAAGAACCGCAGCGCGTCGAGCAGCAGGTCGAGGTGGCCGCCGAACAGGATGATGCTGTTGGCCGAGAGGATCCGCCGCTCCAGCCGCTGCTGCGCGGCGCGCCAGGCCGGGTCGTAGTGCAGGCCCACCGCGTCGAAGGTGCGCTGCTCGATCTGGTCGAGCAGGCTCACCAGGTGGTCGTCGTTCGCCTCGAGCGTGTCGAGCGCGTGCCGCAGCTCGCGCGACAGCGTGTAGCGCAGCAGCTTGCCGCCGTGGCCGTAGTGGCCCTGATCGCCGGCGAGGCGCGCGACCGTGATCGTCGGATCCTCGCGCTTGGCGACCGCCAGAGTGCGGCGGAACAGCTGGATCAGGTGGGCGTTGTGCTCGAGGTAGAAGGCCCGCGCCATCTCGGCGATCCGGCGCTCCTCGTGCCACGCCGCGAGCAGCCGCGGGGCGGTACGCGCGAGCGCGCGGACCTCGTGGAGCAGCGAGAGGTTGACCAGGTTGGTGTCGTAGCCGTCCTCGTAGTGCGAGGGCAGGCCGATGCCGTTGAGCGACCGCTTGACGTGCCCCTCGTCGTGCTCCCCTTCGCCCCAGGCGGCGGTGACGAGCACGACCCGCCGCGACCGCGCGACCTCGGGATCTTCGTGCCGGGACGACAGCAGGAGCGGCGCCGCCGTCTGCACCAGCGCGTCGACGGTCTCGGCGTTGCCGTTGAAGAGAACTGCGCCTCGCATGCGGCCGCGATGGTAACGCAAGCCGCGCGGCGCAGGGTCGCGCGAGCGACGCCGGGCAGCCCCTCCCACCCCGCCGCCTGGGCGCGCCCCGGACCCGTGTTTGGGGACGGCACGCGCGCCGCGAGGGTCCTGACGCGCCCGGAGCTCCGGCCACCGCACGGCTCGCGTCTCGACACACCACTCGCTGGCGAGAGAGAGCGGCCGCTCGCCGCCGAAGCGCTGCTCACCGGGCCGCGCGCCCTCGACGATCCGCCGATCCGCCCCACCTCGTGATCCAAGACCCGCGAGGCCGACTCACGGCAGCGCGCCCTCGACGATCCACTGCTGGATCGCCGCCATGTCTCCCGGCTGCAGCTCGTCGTTCGGCGGCATGCGCTTGCCCGCGCCGCCGACCTGGCTGTGGCTGCCGGCGATCTTGTGCCACAAGTAGCTGTCCTCGTACGCGCCGGGCGCGACCAGGAGCATCCCCTTCACGTCGTTCGAGGGCACGCCGACGATGTTGTCGTAGGCCCGACCGACCCCGAGATCCGGCTCGGGCTGGCCGTCGCCGTGGCAGGTGCAATAGTCGGCGAAGATCGGCTGGATGTCGGTGGCAAAGCTCAGCGGCGCGGGCACGTCCTCGCCCGAGCTGCCGCTCGTGTCGTCCGTCGTGGTGCTCGTGCTGCTCGCGGACTCGCCGGTCGAGGTCTCGGCCGCGCCCGTGGACCCACCGGTCGGCGGCTCTTCGGGCTCCCCCGTGGTGGTGGTCGACCCGCTTCCGCCGGCCGCGAGGCTGGCCCCGCCGGTCCCCGGCCACGCCGGGCTCGTGGTGGTGTCCGTCTCGCTCCCGCCCTCGCTCGCACCGGCGACGTCGAGGTTCTTCTCGGCCACGCAGCCGACCAGCGTCGGACCTGTGACCAGCAGCGCTGCAGAGCAGGTCAAGCGCAGGCGAATCATCACAGCGAACGTATCGCCGATCGCCGGCCGCGCCAGCACGGACGACCTGCAGTGTGACGCGGCTCGACATTCGCGCGGGCGCAGGCGCGCGACGTGGTGGCGGGACGCACGATCGCGGCGCGTGAACGGCCGCCGGTGGTCCGGACGAATCACCGAACTGCGTATTTTCGGCGATTCTTCGAGAATCGCAATACATGTCTGAAAAGACATATTCAAGAGACCCCGTTCGGCGCTCGCGAATCGAGCGCCTCCACGGCCACGAGCGGCGGGGTGCCGTCAATCCGAGGAGAACGGCGTCAAGCCCGCTCCGCGAACGTCCCGGTCGGACCTGGAAACGCCCGGCGTCGACGAACCGCGGCGGAACAGTGCCTGCACCTTCGGACATGCATCTTCGGACATGCCCGATCGGGCATGCCCTGCCGATCGCCCGTTCGGCTCACCGTCCCGGCTCGAACAGCACCCGCCACGGGATCACGGCGATCTCGCCGGAGGTGGTCGGCGGATACAGCGTGGAGGCGGCGATGTCGGCCACGCAGGCGCCGACCTCGGGCGCCTCGCGGATGTTCTCGAGGATGGCCACCGCGCGAGCGCGACCGTCGCCGGCGATGGCGATCTCGAGGGCCACGCGGCCGTGCAGCGTCAGCTGGCGCGCGAGCGAGCGGCGATAGCAGTCGCCGAGCTCGAGCCGGCGCTCGGCCATGGCGAGCACCACGTTGGCCTGGTCGAGCGGGTCGACGCCGATGAACGCCGGCTCGCGGCGGGCCGGGCACAGCACCGGCTCGGCGCCGCAGCCCCGGCGCATGAACTCGCCCGCGTCCGGCTCGCCGAGGCCCGCCGCCGCCGAGATGCACGAAGGGGCATGTCCTCCGAGACAGGCGGACACGTACAGCGACGTCGCCGCGGCCGGGTCGCGCTGCAGCCCCTCGCCGCGCTCGAACGCCCGGGCCAGCGCGGCGCAGCCGAACGGGCTGGCCAGGTCGCAGGCCCGGCGGGCGTACGCGGCCGCCAGCGGCAGCTCGCCGAGCTCGCGGTACTGCGCCGCCATCTCGACGCACGCCGGCCCGTCGCCCCGATCGCAGCGGTCGGCCAGCACGTCGTAGGCGCTGGCAGGCGGCGGAGGCGAGGTCTCGGGGCTCTCCAGGGGCATGGGGCAGCCCGGCAGCGACAGGACCGTCGCCGCCAGCGCCGCGAGCCCGAGGCACCGGCCCTTCATGCTCCCAGCATGCCACGCCTGACGCTCGTCGGCGACGCCGGCCGGCGACATCCCGCTCGCGCGACTCGCGGGCTTCGCCCCGGGATCGCCGGGCCCCGCCCCCAGCCGATGCGCAGAGTCGCTCCCGGCCCGGCGAACGCCGTCCGCGAGGCGTGACGCGGCCCGGCGATCGGACCGCTCCGCCGCGGCTCGCGCGGCCCGACACCGACATCGATGACCGGTCGGCGATGGTCCTCCGTCGACCGGCCGACCGGGTCGCCGGGATCGCCAGTCGCCCGCCTCCCACGGCCAGGAGCCGCCCCGCGGCGGCCCCTTCGGCCAAGGCCGCCGGCTTCCGGCGGAACAGCGCGGGCCCTGGTGATTCGCCGAGCAGGGACGCCCCGACACCCCGCGAATCACCCCGGGGCCGCCCCCGCCTCCGCCAGTCGGCCAAGAGCTGCCCCGACGCCACCGCGAATCACGCGGCCCGATCTCGGCCGTGTGCCGCGACCGGTCGCTCGCCGCGGCTAACCCGCGCGATCGCACCAGGCCTTCGCCGCGGCCGGCACCTGGTCGGCGATCGGCGAGTCGAGGGCCAGGTCCAGCGCCACCCGCAGCGCCCAGTCGGCCAGGCGGTGCGGCGGCTTGCGGTGGTGCGCCTGCCAGCGCGGCAGCACGACATCCGCGAAGCGACCGAGGCTCCAGCGATGCCAGGCGTCGAGCTGCGTGCCCCCGGCTTCACCGTCCTCGCGGCGCGCGACGAAGGCGATCGGGTGCCGACGATGCAGGTCCAGCAGCCACGCGCGCAGGTCGGCCTCGAAGGCGCGGCTCTGACGAAGGTTGGGGAACGGCCGGCCGACGCCGAAGCCGAACGACCCGTCGTCGTCGTCGGGATCGATCGAGCGCGGATCGCCGAGCGCCGCATAGGCCATGCAGATGTGCAGATTGATGAATTGATCGCCGCTGCCGGCGTACAGCACGGAGCTGCCCCACTCCGCCGCGCGGCGGAACGGCTCGGGGATCGCCCGCACGAGCCCCGCCCGGGCCGCCCGCGGCGGCGGCTCCTCGAACCACACGTAAAGGCTGCCCCACTCGAAGTAGCTGGCCAGACCGGCGCCGAAGAACGGGAACGGATGCTTCGCCGCGACGCGCGTGGCCTCGCTCGCAGCCTTGTCGCGTCGCTTGCCCGCGACTGACTCGACCCGCCCGCTCGCGGCACGCGTCGCCTTGCCGCCTCGCTTCGCCGCGACTGATTCACCCGGCTTGGCCTTCGCGGTGCGCTTCGCCTCGCCATCACGCTTCGCCTTGCTCGCGGGCCCGACCTCGCCGCCTCGCTTCGCCGCCGCACCCGTCACCTTGCTCGCAGCTTTCCCGCCTCGCGTCGCCGCGCCTGACTCTCCACGCTTGGCCTTCGCGGTGCGCTTCGCCTCGCTCGCGGGCCCGACCTCACCGCCTCGCTTCGCCGCCGCCCCCGTCACTCGCGTCGCCGCGCCTGCTTCACCACGCTTGGCCTTCGCGGTGCGCTTCGCCTCGCTCGCGGTCACGCCCTCACCGCCTCGCTTCGCCGCCGCCCCCGTCACGCCGCGCGTCCGCCCCGTCGCCTCACCGCGCCTGCTCTTCGCCGCACGCGTCGCCTCGGTCATCCCTCGCAGTCTATCGCAGGCGCTCGCCGGCGCCGGGCTCGAGGTCACCGCCACGCGGACGCTCGTCGCGGACACGACCGTCGACGGCACCGAGAGGTGCCGAGTACATCCACGTCCGCGCTCGATCGCGACGAAGCAGAGCGCCCGGCGCGGTCACGCGGACGCTCTCGCACCGTCATCTCACTTCGGCGCCAGCTTGGCCCGCGGGTACAGCACGATCTCGATGCGGCGGTTCTTCGCCTTCGACTTGCTGCTCGGGCGGTACTGACCGAAGGCCACCGCGGCCAGGCGCGACGGATCGATCTTCGCCTCGTCCTGCAGGTAGTGGACGACGGTCAGCGCGCGCGCGGCCGACAGCTCCCAGTTGGTGACGAACGGCAGCACCGCGTCGTTGGGCTCGGGCGGCGCCTCGCCTTTCGCGGCCTTGGGATCGACCTTCGCGTCCTTGGCGTTCTTGTCGCCCTTCTTGGCCTTCGCCTCCTCGCCTTTCTTCGGCTTGCGGATCACGATCGGCGAGTCGTCGGTGTGCCCCTGAACCCACACTTGCTTGTCCTCGATGTCCTTCAGGGCCGCGCCGACCTGCGCCAGCACCTCGCGGCCGTTGTCGGTCAGGTCGGCCTCGCCCACGGGGAACAGGATCTTGTCGATCAGCTCGACGCGGACCATCCCGTCTTCGGTGGTCACGTCGCCGAACTTGCCGACCACCTCGGTCAGCTTCTTCTGCAGCGCCTCGGCCTCGTCGGCCTTGACCTTGAGCTCGGTCTCCGACTTGCGCAGCTGCTCGCTCTCGAACTTCAGCGCCTCGAGCTCGCGCTTGGTCGTTCCGAGCTCCTCCTCGAGCCCCTGCACCCGCGGGTCCGGTCCGCGGTCGGCCGCGGGCCCCGGGGCCGAGCCGGCCGGTTGCTGCGCGCCGCAGGCGGAACCTGCCATGAATGCCGCGATCGCGACGACTGCACGGAGTTGCTTGTTCGGCATGGCGAAAGCGTAGCGGACTCCCGTCCGCCGCAGAAGCCCGCGATCGTCGAACGGTGCCGGCGGGCCGCGGTCGGGGTCGCTGGCCCGCACGGTCGAGCCCGCTGGCGGGAACCGCGGGCGATCGCCAATCTGACACTATGGTCATACTGCGCGAAACGCATTCACGGCAGGGCGCCCGCGAGCGCCGGTCGGGCGGGCCCCGCGATGTCCGCCCGCCGTCCGGCTCGGACGCCGCTTCGCTGCACGGAGCGGCGCTCTCGTGGCTATGTCCGCCGACCCGGCCGGTCGGACACGTCGCCGCCGATCGATTGCGGTGACCTCGATCACGACCATGATTCAGCGATCGGGTGACCTCCGGTGATCGGGGAATTCACCGGTCGCGTTCGTCGCGCAATGCGCGGTCCCCCCGCGGGAGGGCGGAGATACACACATCGCAATCCCGAGAATGCGCGCGAAGTGTACACATGTGGGGGCCTAGGGCCGCACACGGAACAGCGTTGGGGGCGGTGTTGCACCGTCCTCGTCGACGGATCACGAATATCGGTCCGAGATCGGCGTGACTATGAGCGGACGCGGCGGTGAAAAAATAATGGTGCCTGGACGAGGCCGATCGTGCATTCTCAGTACCGCTTCGCGGGCGCGAATGGCGCCTTCGAGTGAGCGCATTCGTACGCGCGGACGAATGCGCGTCCGTCCACCATTCCTTTGGTCATTACCCGCAATAGAAGAGAGAACGTCATGAAGAACGACAAGAAGAGCAAGAAGCAGCTGAAGGACCTGTTCATCGAGGACCTCGGCCAGGTCACCGGCGGCAAGGGCCCGATCTACACCACCCTCGCCATCGGCGAGGAGGGGCCGGAGCCGACCACGCTCGCCATCGGCGAGGAGGACCCGCCGATGACCACCCTCGCCCTCGGCGAGGAGGACGGCCCGACCACGAAGGCGCTGGGCGAGGAGTAACCCCTCGCCGACGCCGGGGGCGGCCTCCGCTGCCCCCGGCGTCCCTCGCTCGCCGCTTCCTTGCACCTGCAACCTCTTACCTTCTGGCGATTTTCCCATGTCCGATTCACCGATCGTCATCGTCGGCGCGCTCGCCGACCCGCACGCCGCCGCCGTCTTCGAGGGCGTGCGCGCCCGCGGCTGCGAGCCGGTGGTGCTCGACGCCCAGCGCTTCCCGGAGGACCTGCCGATCGCCCTGGGCGAGGCGCCCGGGGACATCGTGATCGAGGGCCGGCGGATCGGCCGTCCCGCGGCCGTGTACGTGCGCAGCCTCTACCAGAGCCCGGCCGCCTACGGCGTCGACGCCGACGAGGCGATGAAGGAGGACTGGCGGCGCACGACCCTGGCGTTCCGCGAGCGCTCGACCCTGCTGTCGGCGATCTTGCTGCGCTGGGAGGCCCAGGGCGCCGCGTTCTACAACCCCTCGTCGAACGGCCACAACATCACCAAGCCGTACCAGCTCGCGCTGCTGCAGGCCGCCGGCCTGCCGGTGCCGGCCACCCTGTGGAGCAACGATCCGGCGGCAGTGCGGCGGTTCTGCGACGTCCACGGCGCCGTCGTCTACAAGCCGGTCGCCGGCGGCGCGGCCACCCGCAAGGTCGAGGCGAAGGACCTCACGGACGAGCGCCTCGACAAGCTGCGCGCCGCGCCGGTGTGCTTCCAGGAGCTGCTGCCCGGCGACGACGTGCGCGTCTACGTGATCGACGGCCGAGTCGTGTGCGCCCTGCGGATCGTCACCGATGCGATCGACTTCCGCCAGCACGAGCAGCGCATCGACCCCATCGCGCTCGACGACGCGGTCGCGCGCGAGTGCGTGCGCGCGGCCGAGATCATCGGCCTGCGCTACACCGGCATGGACATCAAGGCCGACCGCCACGGCCGCTACAAGATCCTCGAGCTGAACCCCTCGGCGATGTTCCTCGGCTTCGAGGCGCGCGCCGGCGTCGACATCCGCGGCCCGCTGTGCGACGCTCTCGTCGCGCATCGGGCCCAGCGCGGCGCGTGAAGGACACCGTGAGCGAGCCCAGCAACACCGAGGCGGCCGAGCAGGCCGCCCGCCGCGTCATCTTCCGCGGCGCGGCGCTCGAGGCCCACCGCCGCGCCTCGCGGCCCGGGCACCCGCTGCACATCGTCCCCACGTGGACGCGCTGGGCCGTCACCGTGACGATCTTGCTGGTCGGCGCGGGCCTCGTGTTCGCCGCCACCGTGCGCGTCGGCGAGTACGCCGAGGGCCGCGCGGTGGTGCGGCGCGAGGGTCGATTGGTCGTCACCACCTCGGCCTCGGGCACCGTGCAGACCATCCCGGTGCGCCTCGGCCAGCGCGTCGAGGCCGGCGAGGTGCTGGTGCGCCTCGACGACGCCTCGCAGCAGGCCGAGCTCGCGCGGGTCGAGCGAGAGTACGAGCAGCGGCTGGTCGAGCTGCTGCGCGCCCCGGCCGACGACTCCCGCCGCGAGCGGCTGGCCGCGCTCGACGGCCAGTTGCAGCTCGCGCGCGCGCGCGGCCGAGCGCTCGGTGGTCGCGCCCGAGCCCGGCGTGGTGTCCGACGTGCGCGTGCGTCCGGGCCAGGCGCTGGCGCCCGGCGACGCCGTCGTCGCGGTCGAGCAGGACGCCGCGCAGACCGTGGTCGTCGGCCTGTTCCCCGGCCACTACCGGCCGCTGCTCGGCGCCGCCGACACTCGCGTCTCGCTCGCGCTCGAGGGCTTCCCCGACAGCCGCCAGGACGTCGTCGTGCGCTCGGTCGCCGACGAGGTCGTCGGTCCGGCCGAGGCCATGCGCTACCTCGGGCGCGACCGCGAGGGCGCGCTCGCTCTCAACGGCCCCGTGGTGGTCGTGGTCACCGTCTTGCCCTCCGACACCTTCGTCGCCGACGGCACCGAGTACCGCGTGTACGACGGCATGCAGGGCACGCTCGAGGCCAAGGTGCGCTCGGCGACGCTGCTGGAGACTCTGGTCCCGGCCCTGCAGCACCTTTGACCTTCGGCGCCCGCCATGAGCACCTCGCCCGAGCCCGACCGCGCGCTGTCTCGCCGCTTTCCGGCGCTGAGCCGGCTCGGCGCGCCCGGCCCGCGCGGCCAGCTCGAGCACGTCCAGCAGATGACCGCCGCCGACTGCGGCGCCGCCTGCCTGGCGATGGTCCTGCGCTACTACGGCCGCGAGGTCGGCCTCGACGAGCTGGCCACCGCCATGGGCGCCGACCACAACGGCGTCAGCGCGCTGGGCATCCTCCGCACCGCCCGCAGCTACGGCCTGCGCGGCCGCGGCGTGCAGGTCGAGGACCTCGAAGACCTCGGCCTCGTCCCGCGGGGCGCCGTCCTGCACTGGGAGTTCAACCACTTCGTCGTCTTCGATCGCCTCGACCGGCGCGGGATCCACATCCTCGATCCCGCCCACGGCCGGCGGCGGATCACCCCTGCCGAGTTCGACCAGGCCTTCACCGGCGTCGCCCTCCTGCTCGAGCCCGGCGAGGCCTTCGCGCCCGAGCGGCGGCAGCGGCCGCTCGTGCGCCGCTACCTCGGCAAGATCCTCGCGCACCCGGCCCTGTGGACCCGCTCCCTGTTGATGTCGGTGCTCGTCCAGCTGCTCGCGCTGGCGCTGCCGCTGATGACCACCTTGCTCGTCGACCGCATCATCCCGCGCGGCGACTTCGACCTCTTGCAGGTCCTCGTCGCCGGCCTGGCGATGATGGTCGTCTTCACCTTCATCAGCTCGTGGGTGCGGGCCAACCTGCTCGTCCAGCTGCGCACCTTGCTCGACGCCGACATGACGATCGGCTTCCTCGACCACCTCGTCGACCTGCCCTACGCCTTCTTCCAGCGGCGCTCGACCGGCGACCTCATGCTGCGCCTCGGCAGCAACGCCGTGGTCCGCGAGATCCTCACCTCCGGCGCGCTCTCGGCCGTGCTCGACGGCACCCTCGTCAGCCTCTACCTCGTGCTCATCTTCTGGGCCAGCCCGCTGATGGGCGGCGTCGTCGTCCTGCTCGGCGCCGTGCAGCTCTCGCTCTACTGGGCCACGCGGCGGATCCAGCGCGAGCTGATGAGCGAGAGCCTGGCCGCGCAGGCCAAGACCTCGAGCTACGAGGTCGAGCTGCTGGGCGGCATCGAGACCCTGAAGAGCATGGGCGCCGAGTTCCGCGCCGTCGACCGCTGGTCCAACCTGTTCGTCGACGCGCTCAACGTCTCGCTGCGGCGCGGCCGGCTCGACGCGCTGGTCGGCGCGCTGCTCAGCAGCTTCGGCATGGCCGCGCCGCTGGTGATCCTCGGCACGGGCGCCACCCTCGTGCTCTCGGACGAGCTCAGCCTCGGCGCGATGCTCGGCCTGTCGGCGCTCGGCGCCGGCTTCCTCGGCCCGCTGTCGGCGCTGGTCGCCGTCACCCTCAAGTTCCAGCTGCTCGGCAGCTACCTCGAGCGCATCGAGGACGTCATGCAGTCCGAGCCCGAGCAGGACCCCACGAAGGTCAAGCGGGCGCCGAAGCTCTCGGGGCAGATCAAGACCGAGTCGATCTCCTTCCGCTACTCCGACAGCGTCCCCCCGGCCGTCGTCGACGTCTCGGTCGACATCGAGCCCGGTCAGTTCGTCGCCGTCGTCGGCGCCTCCGGGGCCGGCAAGTCGACCCTCGCCAAGCTGCTCGTCGGGCTCTACCGCCCGCAGCAGGGCCGCGTCCTCTACGACGGCCTCGACCTCGCCGGCCTCGACCTCCGCAGCGTGCGCGAGCAGCTCGGCGTCGTCACCCAGCGCGGCGAATTGTTCGGCGTGTCGATCCGCGACAACATCGCCCTCGGCCGGCCCGACATGACGCTCGAGGAGGTGATCGAGGCCGCCCGCGCCGCGTCGATCCACGACGCGATCGCCGCCCTGCCGATGGGCTACGAGACGATCCTCGCCGACGGCGGCGCCTCGCTGTCGGGCGGTCAGCGCCAGCGGCTCGCGCTCGCCCGCGCCCTCGCCGGCAAGCCCGCGATCCTCCTGCTCGACGAGGCCACCAGCAACCTCGACACGATCAGCGAGGCCGCCATCCAGCGCTCGCTCGCGGCCCTGCGGTGCACGCGGATCGTCATCGCCCACCGCCTCAGCACCGTGATCGCCGCCGACGTCATCCTGGTGATGGACCAGGCCCGCCTGGTCGACGCCGGCCGCCACGACGAGCTGCTGGGCCGCTGCCTGCAGTACCGCCGGCTGTACGAGAAGGGGGCGGCGTGAGGCGACTCCGGCACAATGTTCTTTCGGACATGTTTTCCAAGGCATGTCTTCAAAGACATGTCTTTCCGGGCATGTATTCGAAGACGTGTAGCCAAACAAGGTTCGCCGCCAAGCCTATCCCTTCGGACATGTCCGCCTCACCACCTCGCGCGCGCCTGGCGACGTGCTTGATGGCCCTTCTCCTCGCCGCCTGCGGCCCGCCTGCCTCCGCCCCGGCCGACCCCACCCCGGCCGAACACGCCGCCGTGCCCGCCCCCGCCCCTGCGCCCGCGCCTGCGCCGATGGTCGGCGTCCTGGTGCCCGAGGCCGAGGTCGTCCTCGTCTCGTCGGGCTTCTCGCGCCTGGCGCGGCTCGACCTCGAGGTCGGCGATCACGTGGATCAGGGCGACGTCGTCGCCGAGATGGACGTGCGCGGCGATCGCAGCGAGCTGGCGATGGCGACCGCCGCGTGGAAGGCCTCGAGCGCCGAGCTCGAGCGGCTCGAGCTCGAGCTCGAGCGGGCCCGGATGGTGCGCGCCGACGTCGAGCAGCTCGAGGACTACGTCTCGCGCGCCGAGCTCCGCGAGCAGCGCTACGCCGAGAAGCTGGCGGCCGCGCGCAAGCGCGGGGCCGGGGCCTCGATGTGGCAGCAGCGCAGCAAGATGGAGGAGGCCACCGCGCGGATCGCCGAGGCCGAGCTGCGGGCCCCGTTCGCCGGCGTCATCGCCAGCCGCCACGTCGACGCCGGCGCCACCTTGACCGCGGGCGAGCCGGTGGTGCGCCTGATCTCCGACGCCCGCGTGCTCCGCTTCGCCGTCCCCGAGGCCCGCAGCCAGGCCCTGCGCCTCGGCGCCCCCGTCACCGTCCGCTTCGTCGACGGCCCCGAGCTCGCCGGCGAGGTGATCACGATCGCCCCGGAGATCGAGGTCGGCACCCGGCTTATCTTCGCCGAGGCCCGCCTGCACGGCGACCAGGCGGCCGCCCTCCGCGTCGGCACCGTCGCCCAGGTCCGCTTCGGCGGCGAGTGACATGTCCTTCCGGACATGCCCACGACCGCGCGCGAAACCTCCCGCCCGCCGCGCGCATCCGAGTCGACGACCATGCCTCGCGCCCGCTCCCGCCTCACCCCTCCGTTCCGTCGCCGGTTCGCCGCCCTGGGCCTGGCCGGTCTGCTCTCGCTGGCGTGGACCGCCTGCAAGCCCGCCGCTCCGTCCACGGCCCCCGCCTTGGCCGAGGCGCCCGCGGTCCCCGTCGCCCTGACCACCGCCATCTTCGTGCGCCACGGCGAAAAGGCCGCCGACGACCCGCGCGACCCCAGCCTGAGCCCGGCCGGCGAGGCGCGCGCGAAGGCCCTGGCCGAGCTGCTCGGCCACGCCGGCGTCACTCACCTGTTCGCCAGCGAGTACCGGCGCACCCAGGCGACCCTGCGCCCGCTCGCCGACGCCGCCGGCCTGCAGATCACGGTCCTGCCCGCGGCCGCCCCGCAGGAGCTCGTCGCGGCCCTGCGCGCCCTCCCGGCCGGAGCGATCGCCGTCGTCGCCGGCCACTCGAACACGGTGCCCGGGCTCATCGACGCTCTCGGCGGCCAGGTGCAGGGCACCGTCGACGCCGGCGGCCAGCCCTCGCTCCCCGACGACGCCTACGATCGCCTGTTCGTCGTCACCCTGCCCGCCGCGCCCGCGACCGGCCGCACCCAAACCCTCGAATTGCGGTACCAGGGCGAGCCCTCCGCCCCGTGATTCCCCCGCCGGGGAATCCTCCGTCCGGGCCTCCCGCAGCGCGCCGCGCCGAGATCTCCTGTGAGCGCGCGGGTCGCCGCGCGCCCCGTCGGCGCCGCGTCGACCGGCGCGGCGCGGCGCGAATGACGTTAAGCGAGCACGCGCAGATCCAGCAACGTCGGTAACGTTCAGGACCGCGCGGAATCGGCGACCTGACCGCCGTCCGGGATGAACGTCTCACTCGCCATTGTCGCGGCGCCCGGGTTGTTTACACAGTCATCTTTGGCGATTTCGCACTCTACGCATTTCCCGGCGTCGGCTCGGCGCATACGGCCGCCGCATCTTTTTGAAGCGTGACGAAATGCTTTCGGCGTATGGTGCGGTCGCGAGTTTCCACCGCCGCGAGCGCCACGGCCCCGCCGTGCGCGCAGGGCGGGCTCGTGCCTCGATCGGCGGAGTGGCGCGTCGAGGCGACTATCTGCATTGCCACCACCCGACCGCGAACCCAGGAGCCGCCATGATCACCGCGAAGTCCACCCAATGGACCACCTTTCAGACCCCCGCCTGCCAGGTCGATTTCCCCGACGGCACGCTACAGAATCGGATGAACCAGCTGTGGAACACCAACCTCAGCGGGTTCACGCGCCAGGGCATCACGGGTAACCCGTGGACGGCCACCAATTCCAGCGATCAGACCTGGTACTTCGACCCGACCACCACCGACATCAGCGAGGGGCAATACGCCCAGATCACCTGGTCGCCGGTGCCGGGGCGGATCAAGTACTACTTCCCCAACATCTCCAACGCCAACATGTGGTCGCTGGCCGACACCGGCTACGACACCGCCGGTAACACCTTCGGCCAGATCCCCGCCGACCCGTGCGACGCCTCGGACACCGCCAAGATCCCCTACGGCCCCTACGGCCCGCGCGGCTGGCAGGACGAGTATTGCGAGTGGAGCATCACCCGCAACGCGCAGGGCCAGATCGTCCGCATCGACTTCACCTGCGAGAACCCGGAGTACTGGAACACGCTGTGGATGGTGAGCCCGCAGCGGGTCGTCGAGCTGTACCGCAGCACCCTCGACAAGCCGCAGATCGCCCTCGAGGACCTGTACCTGCGCGACAGCGCCGGCAACCCGGTGATCGACGCCTCGACCGGCCGGCCCGCCTACGACCCGCTCAACCGGTGGAACCGCGGCACCGCCTCGACCGCCTCGGCGGGCGGCGCGATGCACCTGACCAGCACGCCGAACACCCTGCAGACCGAGATCGGCCTCGGCGGGGCCGCCACCACCCCGCGCACCAGCGGCAACGCCAACCCCAACACCCTGATCTGCTGCGCCCAGTTCGGCCAGATCGGCCGCAACTCCGATCCGCACATCGGCCAGAGCGTCAACCTCGTCGTCACCCCGCCCACTCCTGCCATCCCGTCGGCCAAGGCGACTCTGGCCAATCCGCCCGGCCTCTACATCCAGACCCCGAATTTCGGCCGGATCACCGGCCCGCGCGGCGTCGATCCCCGCACCTTCTGGACCGTCAAGCGCGGCCAGCAGTCGCTGACCGACCCGGCCGGCAACTCGCTCCCCGGCAACTTCATCCTCCACGCCGTGTTCGAGGTCCCGGCCGAGCTCGGCTTCACGATCAGCGACCTCCAGGTCGACGGCGTCCCGGTCCAGTGGGCGGCCCAGATCGCCCAGACCTTCAACATGCAGATCGCCGCCATGGCCCTGCCGCAGCAGCCCGGCCCGGCCGCGCAGGCGTGCGCCGGCAGCCCTGCCGTCTCGCAGGCCCAGGCGCTGCAGCTGTTCAACACGCCCGTGTTCGACGCCATGCTCGCGACCTCGGTGGCCAACCCGGTCGGCCAGCCGATGAACCTCGCCAGCAACAGCACCATGATCGCGCCGCACATCGAGCCCGGGGCCGTGCGACGACCCCTGACGCTGGTCCTCACCGGCCTGCTCGACCCGCCGCAGCTCCCGAACGTCTCGTTCGGCCCCGGCGTCCACGTCTCGGGCGGTGCCATGCAGCGGGTCAACTACGCCATCCCCGGCAACACCTACCCCTCGGACAGCTGGGCCCTGTCGCTGCTCGTCAACGTCGACGCCGACGCCGCCCCCGGCCTGCGCGACGCCCTCGTCAGCAACCCCGGCCAGACCGCGACCATCGCCATGCCGGCGCTGCTCAACGTCGTCGACCCTGTCACCAAGGACATGGCCTGAAGACCATGTCTTCAAGACCACTCTTGCTCGCCCTGCTCGGCCCGCTCGCCTGCGGCGCCGGGCAGGAGCCCGCCGAACCCGCCGCCACGCCGCGCGAGCAGCCCGCGGCGAAGAAGGCGGTCGCCGGGGCGCCCGACGCCAAGGCGCCCGACGCCAAGGCGCCCGACGCCAAGGCGCCCGACGCCAAGGCGACCGCCACCAACGCGGCGGCCGCCGGCGCCTGCCCCTACCCGCTGCAGCTGAACGGCACCGTCCCGCCGGACATCTACCCGCGCAGCAACGACACCGACGCCAACTGCTTCGGCTGGCAGGAGTTCATCGCCCTCAACTGGCCCGTCGCCAGCGGCGTCGGCTTCGGCGACCCGGGCGACACCGGCCCGGTCGCGTGGCAGGGCTACATGAGCAGCAACCAGCTGTTCCGACCCGACGGCAGCGCCCCGCCGCCGTGGGGCACGCCGCCGACGATCACCCCCGAGTGCCTCGCCGAGGCGGGCATGACCGCCGCCGCCGCGCGCGCAGCGATTCCGCTGACCATGTCGACCAAGTTCTCGAGCGAGTTCGAGTCCGGCGACGGCCAGCAGGCCGCCCCGCGCAACGCCCCCGCGTGGCTCGGCGACGTCCGCGGCAACAACGTCTGGTACGAGGTCCGCGTCAGCGAGGACGAGTACGACGCAATTGTGCAGAACCAGCTCTACAACCGCGACGGCCAGGCCGCCTATTATCAGAAGAACCCGAGCACCGCCCTGGCCCTGCCGATCGGCACCTTCCAGCCCTCGGAGGTCGGCGCCCTCGAGCTCAAGGCCGCCTGGATGGAGGTCCCGAACCCGGACGACGCCCAGTGGAACCGCTACAAGCTGGCGCAGGCGGTGGTCGTCGATCCGGCCACCCAGAAGTGCCAGGCCCTGACCGTCGCCCTCGTCGGCCTGCACGTCATCCACAAGACCCAGGCCCAGCCGACCTGGGTGTGGGCGACCTTCGAGCACGTCGACAACGCCCCCGACGTCGCCGACGCCGCGACGACCCAGAAGGTCTGGAACTTCTACGACCCGAGCTGCCAGCCGCGCACCGTCCAGGTCCCCGCCGCCTGTCAATACAAGGACCAGGCGAGCGTCACGGTCGGCTGCGACGCCAACCTGCCGCCGCAGTACTGGATCGGCGACGGCTGCCCGGCCCCTGCGCCGATCCGCGTGACCCGCCTGGCCCCGGTCGGCAGCGACTCCCAGGCCGTCAACCAGACCGCGTGGACGACCATCCGCGCCACCTACCCCGATTCGGTGTGGCTCAACTACCAGGTCGTCGCGGTGCAGTGGAGCACCAACCCGCCGCCGCAATCGAGCCAGCCGGTCGCCGTGCCGCAGGTGTTCAACAGCCCGTCGCCCGACTCGAACCTCGCCAACACGGTGCTCGAGACCTACGACCAGCGCAGCAAGTGCATCGACTGCCACCAGTACGCCACCATCTCGGGCAGCAGCACCCTGCCGTCGGACTTCAGCTTCGCGCTGCAGGACGCGCACCCGGTCACGGCCGGCAAGCCGAAGCCGCTCAAGACCGCCGCGGTCAAGGCAGGCTACCGGCCCCTGCGACGGATCATCGAGTGACCCTCAGGCACCCATGAATGACCCTTCGGGCATGTCCCATGCGACATGCCCGAAGGGTCATCGGCACGCGCCCGGGCAGCAGTCCCAGCCGTCGCTGCCCAGGGCGCACAGGTTTAAATAGCCGACCTCGTCGCACTCGCCGTCCTCGTGCCACGGACAGGGGTCCTGCGGCGGCGGGCCGTTCTTGTTGTCGCCGATCTTGCGGACCCCGCCGACGGCGATCGCGGCGGCCCAGGCCTCGGCGTCGGCGTGCAGGAGCGAGGCGTTGCCGACCACCACGGCGCGGCCGTCGATGGCGGTGAGCGCGGACAGGCCCGAGAGGTCGGTGAGGAGGTCGTTGTCGAGGATCTCGACGTCCCCGGCGACGTGGGCCAGCGCGCCGAGGCCCGCGAGGTCGACGAGCGCCTGGTTGCCGTCGAGCCGGAGCGCGTCGAGGCTGGTGATCGCGGCCAGGCCCGACAGCGAGATCAGCTTTTCCGTATCGCGCACCCACAGCGAGCCGACCTGCACGAGCGCCGGGAACGGGCCGAGGTCGGTCATCTTGCCGTTCTGGCAGAACAGCCTGCCGAGGGTCGTCAGCGCGGCGAACGACGACAGGTCGAGGCCCTCCTCGTCCCCGCCGAAGCTCAACCCGCCGGCCGACTGCAAGCCGGCCAGCGCGCTGATGTCGTCGAGCTTCAGGTTGTCGATGAACGACAGCTCGCCGGCGATCTCGGTCAGCGCCTCGAGCCCGCCGAGGTCGGCCAGCTCGGCGTTGAAGTACAGCGCGAGCGACCCGAGGGCCTCCGTGCCGGCGAACAGCGCGAGGTCCGGGAGCCCGGTGTTGCGCAGCTCGACCTCGTGGCGCTCGTCCCACACGACGGACAGCCCTGCGGCCGAGCCGAGCTGCGGCAGGTCGAAGAAGGTCACCTCGATCGGCGCGTCGTCGGCGGGCTCGATCGCCGCGACGCCCTCGAGCCCGTGGAGGTCGACGATCGGCAGGGTGTCGAGGCGAAAGTCGCCGGTGATCCGCTCGATCCCGCGCAGACCCTCGAGGTCGACCAATTGCGGGCAATGGCCGATCCCCAGTCCGCCGCCCACGCGCCGGATGTTGTGCAGGCCCTCGAGCGATCGCAGCGCCTCGCAGTCGCTGATGCCGAGGACCCCGGGGAGCTCGGTGAGCCCGGCGAGCGGCGCGAGGTCGGTGACCCCGAGGCCCACGAGGCCCAGGCCGCCGATCGATTCGAGGCCCGCGAGCTCGGCGATCGACGCCAGCGGCTCCCCCGAGCGAGTGTCGATCGACAGCAGGCCGTCGACGCGCTGCAGCTCCGCGAGCGGCGCGAGATCGGTGAGCGGGCCGCGGATCGCCAGGTCCCCCGAGATCTCGGTGCAACCGGTGAGCGCGAGCAGCTCCTCCTGGCCCTCGACCTCGACGTCGCCCACCGGACAGACGGGCTGCGGCGCGCCGGTGCTGGTCGCGTCGCCGGTCGACGTCGGCGCGCTCGTGTCTGCCGCGGTCGACGTATTCGTCGCGGTGGCGCCGGAGCTCCCGCTCGCGTCGCCGGTCGACGCGTCCGTGTCGGACCCCTGGGGGACGCAGGCCAGCGCGAACACCAGGACGGACCACCAAGAAGAGCCGCGCATCGAGACCTCGAGCGTAGCGGCCCTCCGCGCCGCTGTCGAGCCGGCGAAGCGAGCGAGCCCGCGCCGCCGCGCGAGCCTTTCGCCGGCGATTGCATCCACATGTCCTGAAGGCCATGCACCGAAGCACCGGGCCCGACGAATGCTCGCAGCGCCTGCATGGTCTCGCCGGGCGAGAGCGACAGCGTCTCGCCGCGGAACGACGCGCGCGGGCGGCTGGCGACTGCGTTGCCCACCTCCAGTCCCGCGCGGGTCTGCCCCACCACCATTCACCGCCCCTCCGCGGACGCGGACCTACGAATCACGTCGGCGAAGCCAATGTCGTGTGTGAGCGTCGGCGACGCACCGCGACGCGCCTACCTCCGCTGCCATCAATCTACCGGTCTCTGCGGCGACTCCTGCTATTTGCATCATCTCCATCGGACACTTGTCCGTGGCGCCTCACGCGACGTCATGGCACTCTGACCCTCCGGGCATGCCCGACCCATCTGCCACTGGCTCGTCCCCGCTGCTACGAGGGCTATTCGCGGTCCGCAGCCACGATCACGACGTGGTGCGGCGGGCTCGCTCCTTCATCGCCCTGTGCATCACCTTCGCCGCGATCACCGTGCTCCTGGCGATTCCGATCGTCCTCGCCGACCCGGCCGGCGACCTGCCGATGAGCTTCGTCGTGCTCGCCTCGGTGATCGCCAATACACCCTCGGCGTCCTGCTCGCGCGCCGCGGATGGGTCGACCTCGCGGGCATCTTCGTCAGCGCCAACCTCAGCGCCAGCGTCGCGATCGCCGTCCTCTTCCGCTTCCGCGAGCTCAACGACGGCATCTGGTTCATGGCCCTGGGCGTCATCATCTCCGGCCTGGCCCTGCGTCCGCGGCTGATCTGGTGGATCCTCGGCTTCAACCTCGGGCTCACCACCCTCATGCTCGTGTTCGTGCCGCCGAGCGCCGCGGGGCCGTACTACAACTTCGGCAAGCTCATGATCCTCGACGCCTTGCTGGTGACGATGGCGATCGCCGCCTTCATCGACGCCACCCGCAGCCGCGACCTGTTCCGCCGCCAGGCGCGTGCGGTCGAGGACATCAAGACGGCCCGCGAGCGCGCCGAGCTGGCCAACAGCGCCAAGAGCGTGTTCCTCGCCAACATGTCGCACGAGCTGCGCACCCCGCTCAACGCGATCATCGGCTTCTCCAAGCTGCTGCAGGAGGACGCCGACGACGCCGGCGTGCGCGCCGACCTCGGCAAGATCCACGGCGCCGGCCAGCACTTGCTCGCCATCATCAGCGACATCCTCGACCTCTCCAAGGTCGAGGTCGGCAAGCTCGAGGTGCGGGCCGACTGGTTCGACCTCGGCGAATTCCTCGCCCGCCTGCAGGGCCTCGCCGTCCCCCTCGCCGCCGCGCAGCGCAACACCTTCATTCTGGTGGGCGCCGCCTCCGGGGCCGTGTTCACCGACGAGCAGCGCCTGCGCCAGGCCCTGCTCAACCTGCTCAGCAACGCCTGCAAGTTCACCGAGCGCGGCACGATCGAGCTCCGGGTGGGCAAGCGCATCGCTCGCGGCGAGTCGTGCCTCGAGTTCGAGGTCGTCGACACCGGCATCGGCATCGCCGAGGACGACCTCGAGCGGATCTACATGCCCTTCGTGCAGGTCGACGATTCACCCACGCGCCGCCAGGGCGGCACCGGCCTCGGCCTCACCCTCACCCGCGAGATCGTCCTGCTGCTCGGCGGCACCATCCGCGTCGACAGCACCGTCGGCGTGGGCACCACCTTCACGCTCACGGTCCCGCGCCGCTGGTCGCCCGACGCCGCGGTCGCCCCGCAAGCCGAGCCCGTCGCCGGCGACGTGCCCGCCGCGCTCGCCGGCTGACGCGCCGCGCCGCTGCGCCCGCCTGCGCATTTCCTCGCCTCGACCGTAACCGCGGCCACGATCACCCGGTGGGACGAGGTGCGGCGCCGATGGCCCGCGCAACGCTTGGGGGTCGGAGGAAGCGATGGGACATCATCACCACAAGCGCGGTAGCGACTGCCCTCACGGCTGGTGGGCGACCTCGGACAACGCCGGCCATCACCACCACAAGCTCGGCCACGACTGCAGTCACGGCGTGTGGGCCACCGACTCGGTCGACGGCCATCACCACCACAAGCGCGGCGGCGACTGCGTCGAGCACCATCAATGGGCGACCGGCGAGGACGTGGCCGACCGCAGCTTCTTGACCGACGAGGAGTTCCCGGACGATCCGGCGCTCGAGGTCGACCTATCGACCACCGATCGCCGCTCGTACGCGGAGATCGAGGCCGAGCTGGCCGCCCTCGATCCGCCGAAATGACGCGAGGGCCGCTTATTCTTCAAAATCCGTCGCGGTCGGTCTGCGTCAGCAGCATCTGCAGCCCGCGCGACGGCCCGCCGTTCAGGTCCTGCGGCATCGTGCGCAGCAGCTCGAGCGCCGCCGTCCACAGCCCGCGCGCCTGGCAGGCCGCCAGCAGCGGCTGATTGCGATACGAGCGCTTGCCCTTGCTGATCGCCATGAACGCGCGGTGCGCCCCTGCCAGATCGCCGTACTCCGCCAGCACCGCCGAGACCTCCTCGAGCTGGATGTCCGGGTAGTTCTCGGCGCGTGCCAGCTCGATCGCCTGGTCGAGCAGCGTCGCGGCGACCTCCGTCAGCCCTCCGCGCGCCGCCAGCCCTGCCAGCTTCTGGCTCGTCCTGCGCTGCTTCGGCAGCTCCTCGCGCGCGCGGGTGAACCACTCCTGCCATTGCGCGTGCTCCGGGCCCAGCTCCGCCAGCACCCCGGCGCGCACCTCGAACCGCTCCAGCGGCGTCTCCACCTGTCGCTCGAGCTTCTCCGCCGCCTCCAGCCGCCCGAGCCGCGCCGCCGCGCCGGCGAAGTTGCGGAGGAACGCGTGGTCGCCCTCCTTGTGCAGCTTCGACGCCCTGGCGATCTTCTCGAAGTGCCCCGCCGCCTGCGCCGGGGCGACGCGCGCCAGCGCCAGCAGGAACTCGGCGCAGCTCGTGTACTTCGGCGCCAGCACGTCCTTCGCCACCGCCTCCGCGCGCCCCGGCTCGCCCGCGACCGCCATCGCGGTCATCAGGCGAATGAGCCCCGCCGACTTCGACAGCCCGTCGAATTCCTCGAGCCACGCGCGCGCCGCGTCCCACTCCTTCAATGCGATGAGTCGCTCCAGTCCGCGGTCGAGCAGCGAGAATTCGTTGTGCGCCCCGCGACCCTTCATCTTCGTCACCAGGTGCTTCAGCTCCGCCGCCGACGCGCGCGGACAGATCGCAGAGAACGCGCCCCGCGTCTCGGTCCACGACGGCTGCTTCTCGCCGTCGGCGAGCACGTCGATGGCCTCGCGGATCCGTCCCACCGCCGCCAGCGCCTCCGCGACCACGCGCCGGTTCTCGCTGGCGTTGTGCTCCGGATCGGCGTTGGCGATCGCCGAGGCCAGCAGCGCCTCGCCGTCCGCTTTCTCGCCGAGCAGCACCCAGCCTGCCCCGATCATCGCCTGCGGCGGCGCCGGCGAGCGCGCCTTGGCCTCCTTCCGCTTCAGCAGCTTCTCCGCCTCACGCAGCCAGCGGCGCAACATCCCCGTCTGCACGTCCGTCAGCGGCGGCCCCTCCTTTCGCAACGTCAGCGCCGCCACCACCGTCTCCGCGTGGGCCCGCGCCGCGAACCATGGGTCCGTCCACTCCTTCCAATTGCCGCGCGCCTCGATCGCCTCCGCGGCGCGGTCGAACAGCCCCAGCGCCATCATCCGCTCGGCCAGCTTTCGCCGGTAATCATTGCCGTGATAGGAGTCGCCGATCGACTGCACTCCCTGCTCGACCAGCGCCGCCACGTCGTCGATCGAACCGCCGAGCGGCGGCCACTTGACCTTGGCCACGCGCGCCGGCGCGCCGGCCTTGCCCTTCTTGCCGAACTTGCGCTTGAACGCCGCCGGCGCCGCCGGATCGCTCGCCGCCGTCGCCGCGTCGGGCCACACCTTCGCCTCGCCCCAGCGCCACGGCCACGCCCACTTGCGCTCGACGACCCACGCGATCTTGCCGTCGACCTCCGCCACCGTCGCGCTCGCCTCGGGCGGACCTATCACCACTCCTTCGGGCAGCGCCGCC
Source organism: Nannocystis pusilla (assembly GCF_026626665.1). Lineage (GTDB taxonomy): Bacteria > Myxococcota_A > Polyangia > Nannocystales > Nannocystaceae > Nannocystis > Nannocystis pusilla. Next base: position 11,298,005 of record NZ_JAPNKE010000002.1, on the reverse strand, counting down.
GCCACGCGTTCGCGGTCGAGCGGGAACGCCGGGTTCCAGAACCACGTCGACCCGTGATCGTCGCCGTCGGTCATCAGCGGGCTCTCGCCGCTGGCCTCGACCGCCGGCTGGAAGCGCCCGATCTCCGCGCCGTCGCGGTCGCGCAGGAACGCCAGCCCCTTCGCCGAGTGACAGACCAGCACCCCGTCGCCGTACGCCACGCCGCCGCTCGGCTCGGCGATGTCGAGCAGGCGGTTCGGCTTGTCGCCGAGCTCCCAGATCTGCAGGCGCCCCTTCACCGAGATCGCCGCCGCGCGGCCGTCGGGGCGCCACGAGAAGCCGTACTTCTCGCCCTCGTCCTCGTCTTCGCCGCTCTTCAGCGCCGGCACGTCCGGGCTGTAGCGATACTCGCCGCGGTCGTAGATGAAGATCCCCGGATCCGCGCCCCACTTGTTCCCCGGTTGCACGATCGCCGCCAGCCGCGACCCGTCGCGCGAATAGATCAGCGACGCTGCCCCCACGTGCATCGGCAACTTCCCGTTGGGCAGACCGGTGCTCGCGTCGTAATAGACGATCCCCGCCGGGTGCATCGCGAACTCGGTCCCGTCGGGCGAGAACGACACCGGCTCGTGCGCCTTCGCCTCCCACGCGATCTTCCCCGTCTTCGCGTCGAGCGCGAACAGCTGCGACCACCCGCTGTAACCGACGATGCGATCGGGGTGCGACCAGTCGATGCCCGCGAGCGGCTGCAGCCGCGGCTCCGAGTTCGGGTCGCCCGGATCTTTCAGCCCCGCCGACTCGCACCAGCGCGGCTGCGGCCGGCGCCCGACCAGCGGCACGATCGCCCCCAGAGCCAGGTTCGGCCCCCAGCAGGCGATGTACACGTCGCGGCTGTTCGGCGACCACGCCCACGACGGCGGCCGGCTCCACCCGTCGGTCACGTACGCGCACGAATCCGGCTCGCCCGTCTTGCCGAACGGGTCGAAGCTGCCGACCCCGTTGGTGTCGAACGCCAGGCCCACGCGCTTGCCGTCGGGCCGCCATTGAATGCAGCCGGCGTAATCGGGCCAGCCGACGCCGCCGTGGATCCGCAGCAGGTTCACGCAGCGCCCGGCGCGGACGTCCCAGATCTGCAGCACCCCGCCGCGGCCGTAGTCGTCGCCGACCCATGACCCGGTGGCGAGGAAGCGCCCGTCCGGCGACAGCTCGCTCCATTCGACCTCGACGTCGTGCCCGTGCGCGTGCCCCAGCGCCGTGTGCGGCCGCAGGCGCGCGGTCGCGGCCCGGTGCGCCGCAGTGATCCCGTGCGCCTCCTCGTGGGCGTACAGCGCCTCGCGCAGCGGCGGCAGGTCGCGGTCGGCGGAGAAGTCGTCCCACGGCAGCGCCTCGATCGCGGCCGCCAGCGCCGGACCGGGCGCGTCGCCTTCGAGCCCGGCGAACCTCGAGACCCCCGCGTCGGCCGCCGCCCCGTCGCTGTCCTCTTCGCCGGCCAGCACCTCCATCAGCTCCGCCTCGCCGAGCACCGTGATCCCGAGCCGCCCCGCCGCGTCGATCTTGCTGCCCGCCTTCTCGCCGGCGAACAGGATGTGCGTGGACTTGCCGACGCTGCCGCCGATCTTGGCCCCGAGCGCCGCCAGCTGCTTCTCCGCCTCGGCGCGCTTCAACTTGGAGAAGGTCCCGGTGAGGACGACGGTCTTGCCGCGGACATCGATGGCCATCGCCTTCGATGTACCCGTTTTCGCGCCCCCGATCCATCACCCGCGCCAGCCCAACGATCGACGCTGAACATCCGCCCCCTACCTGTCACCGGGCCGCAGCCTGCGTATCCCGGACGCGGGGCTACCGTGACGAGCGGGGCTGCCCGTTTCAATCTCTGGCGGCGCCCACCATCTCGTCGATTTGGCACTCAGGTGCCGGCACGCCCGCCTCGCCGTGCCAAGGGATCGGAGTCCACCGTGACGACGACGCGCGAAAAACGGCGCCTGCGGCACTGCTCTCCATGCACCAGCCGGTCGCGCCGATCTCCCGCGACGAAGGCCGCCGGCGACCGGCGCCCGTCACGGCGCCGCGAATTCACGAAGGCGAGCCCCAGTGACCGTGAGTGCCGCGCTCTGCACCTTCGGCTTCGCGATTCCGTTGGTTCGACCGGCGCGTCGCCAACCTCCACCTCGAGCGGGGACGCGGCGAGGCTCGGCGCCCCGGCGTCGCGCATATGTCTCCGCTCTTCGGCGCCTCGCTCGCCGCGCCTGTTGAGAATGTATTAAATGGCCGGAGCGCCGGTCGACACCCCGCCCATTCAGACCATGCTGATAGTTGCGCTCGCTTGAGCGGGGGCGCCGGCCGAGGCCTGCGTCCACCGATTTACCTCGCGAGCGTCACTCGAACATCAGGACTCGGAAATGAGACACAGCACCCTACGAATTCAATCGGCCAATTCGTCCTGGCAGCAATCGTCGGCGTCACGTTCGGCTCGGCGACGGCTCTGGCCATCGGCCCCCAACAACCCGTCAAGATCGAGCGGACGAGCCCGCCCGAGGCGAAAGGAGCCGCCCTCCTCAACTTCGCCGTCGTGGCGGATCCGGGCGAGGTGGCTGAAGTGAAGGCGACCTCCGTCGTCGAATCGAGGGGCGAGCGGCTCCTACAGGACGAATTCCGACCCAGCACTTGTCGGCGGAGGAGGAAGAGCCTTATGTGCGTATCCCGGGGACCCGGCCGGCGATCAAGAACCTGGAGCCCGGCGTCTATGCCCATACGGTCGAGGCCACGGCGAGGATCCGCGGCGAGGATCCGGCGGGCAAGCCCTTGATGGTCCGGGACACCCGGTACTTCGAGATCTCTGCAGGGAAGCTGCGAATCATCTCGTCTGCAGAGTACACCGATGCCGTGGAAAGGCGCGACCCGGGCGAGATGAAGCAGGGCCAGGTGGCCTCCGATTCGACGGTGGCGGCGCCGGCGCGGCGAAGCACTGAGCTCGCCGGTATGGACCAGCAACCTTGAAAGGAAAGATCCGATGACGAACCGAACCATACTCACCGCGCTTGGATTCATCTTGCTCTCCGGCAGCGCGCAGGCCGCCCCCGGACAGTTTGCCTGGACCTGCGCTTCCGCGACAATCGAACCTCGAGCAATTGCGCCGTAGCGGGAGAGACGGGCCACCGTCGCGGTTGCAACCCCGGCAAGGACCTCCCCCACCTGGGCGCGATCCTCGAGCTGTGGGACAAGGACGCCGACGGGTCCGACGAGCGCATCGGGCGCTACTTGTACAACTACGACCAGACCTGCTACACCTTTGAATGGGACACCAATCCACGGCGAACGCGGAGCACGAGTCGAACCCCGATGTGTACGCCCGATACGTCAACGCGGTCCGCAACACCGGGAACACGCGCGAGGTCGTCGCCGTCCAGTCCGACGGCAAGCCGCATCGAGACGTCTGGTGGCGAAACGGCGAGGTGGGCGAGCCGGACAAATACATCGCCAAGGACTGCCGCGCGGGGGTGGAGTGTTGGACGCATCCGCTCGGCACGTGGCTCCTGCCCTCGATCGATGTCAACTCCGACGTCGCCACGCGTGCCATGGTGCTGGATTCGGCGCAACACGGGCTGGAGGCCTTCGCGTCCCTCATGACCGACAACGTGCACATCAAGGTCCCCGACCTCACGGGCACCTGCCCCACGGCGTGCGCCGTGAGCCGCACCGAGATCCGGCTCCCGGGCGTCTTTACGGACGACGGGGTCCGCGTCACCCATGAGCTCGGGCATACGATCCATATGCAATTGTTCCAGCAGGACAACCTGCACGACGACTGCAGCAAGAACGGTGCAGGGTGGAGCCTGGCGAGCGATGAATTCGATTCTTGTGCGAGCCAGGAGGGGATGGCCACCTATATCGGGGCGGCAAGCTGGTACGACCCGGGCCGGGAGAACGCTCAGCCGACCCTCTGGGGCTACAATTCGAGAACCCGGCGCCGCACGCCGCCGTCTGCTCGGCCAACCGCGGGCTCGCGTTGCAAGCCACGAAGGCCTTCTGGGACATGGCCGATGCCACGAACGAGACGGCCGCGACACCGGCCCCCAGCGGCGCCGACGACAACGACTACTGGGGCTATTACCTCATCGTTTCGGCCTTGCGAGCCTTCCCCGGCGGGACGGGGAACGGGCAGACGAACGAGAGCGACGCGAACGGCGTCAACGTCCGCGACTACATCGCGAACACCAACGCGTCTGTGTTCGGCGGTTCGACCACCCAGGAAGAGACCATGCTGAACCACAACTGCATCGACGGCCAGGACGCCGGCTAGCCTCGCGCGCCCCGCGACCGGACCGGCGCGCCGGCCCGGTCGCGCCGCCAACCAGTCCCCATCATGAGGACCGCCCCATGTCTCCCCGAGCCTTCGTCGCACGAGCCATCCTGTCGATGAGCCTGGCAAGCTGCGCTCACGACGTCGCCGCCCGCCCCACCGAAGGGTGCTGGAGGTCTCGATGGAGCAGGCCGGCGCCTGCCCGGGGACCGAACCGTGCTGGTGGCGGACCACCGTCACCGGCTCCCGCATGATCCGCCTCGAGAACTACGCGCAGTCCCGGCAGGAGCGTCTCACGTCCGATGAATTCCAGGCGGTGCTGGAGATCGTGGATCGACCGGATTTCCGGGCCGCGCTCCGCTCGAAAGAGCCCACGTGCCCCGAGGTCGTCGATTCGACGATCTCGCTCACCCTGGAGACCTCCAGGGGCCGCTTCGTCGACAAGCGCGCCGGCGGATGCATCATCGACGAGCAGAGGTTTCCCACGCACCCATACCGGGACCTGTTCCGCCGGCTGGACGCGTCGAGAAGGCGCCATTTCCCCGGAGTCCTGCCCTTCTGAGGCGCCTACGTCGCTCCGCATCGACCCAGTGCCGAAAGACTCCGACGAATCCGGGGATTCGTCGGAGTAAGCCAATCTCTGCTCGGCGCGCCGGAGCGCGTCAGGCCCTGTCCGCCGCGCGGCGGAACCTCCGCCTGCGATCGTTCATTTCGCCTGCTCGCCGGCGGAATCGCCGCTCTCGCAGGGCACCGCCTCCGCGCCGTCGGTCTCGTAGCAGAGCCCCTCGACCTCGTCGTACACCAGCTCGGGGACCGCCGACATCTGCTCGCCCTCGACGCACTCGAGGTCGCACCAGCCGCAGAGGGGAGGCGGCTCCTCCCGCTGGCAGATCGGCGCGCTGCAACAAATCGCCGCCGCCGTCTGGGACGCCAGACCGACCCCGCCGAACGCCACCACGACCGCCATCATCGACCACAGTTGAGAAAGACGCATAGATACCTCCAAGTCTCCAGTAGTTTCAGCAACCGCCGCCGCCCCGAACAATTCGGGCGAGGCGACAAGACGAGATTCGCAGAATGAGAATAGGAGTCAAGCGGGCTCGCGGCCCGTTGCCTGCAAACCGCCGCCGGCGCCCTCGGGGCGGCCCCTGGCGCTCGAACGCGGCGATCCTCCTGCGATTGCATCGGAACGGCGTATGCGGCGATCTGTGCCATATCTCGAAGACTCCGACGGCATGCCCTCCGCGCAATCGGACCCGCATCGGACCTGCGCGCCGTCGCATCGATGGCGGGATCGCAGAAGCGATTGGCGGGATCGCAGAAGTCGGTACGACGAGTGACCTGCTACTGTAATTCCCACGGGGAATCGTTCCACAGCGCTCACGCGAGCCCCGTGATCGACGTGAGCGAGAAGCGTTGGCATCTCATGAAATTCATCCTTCCTGCCCTTGCCCTGATGCTCTCGGCCGTGTCCTTCGCCGGCTGCGATTCCAACTACGACGGCGCCGCCGAGGCCGAGGAGGCCCTGCTCGACGACGCGGACGCCGCCCGGGCCCTGAAGGCCGCGAGCGACGACGAGGACGCCGAGAGCGCCCTCGAGGCCGAGTTCGACCTGGCCGCCGCCGGCGACCCCTCGTTCCTGACGCCCTGCTCGCAGTGGAAACCCACTCCGTTCCAGTGCGAAAAGGCCGACAACTCCTGTCTGGACCCCGAGCTCACGCCGGGCCCGTGCGCGGTCCTGACGCAATGCATCATGTGCAACGTGGACTGGAGCGGCGGCGTTTAGGTCGACCCGCAGGCCCGAAGCTCTCGACCAGAAGAGCGGCAACCGTCCCGTGCCCCGGTCGACCCGGACACGGGACTTTTTGCTTGCGAGGCCGATGATCGATCGGCTCCTCGAGTTCGAGGCAGGGACAGGCTGACAATGACCTGGCGCGCGGCGTCACGCGCCTCGCCCGCCCGCGCGACCGTCGAAGCTGCCTTCGATCGCGCCCGCGGCCCCCGCCCTCGGACCCGCGTCGGCGGCTCCGCGGACGCGCCTTCGCCACTCGCTCGGCGCCTCGCCGGTGTGTCGACGGAACATGGTGCTGAAGTTGGCGAGCGAGCTCGCACCCACCTCGAGGGCGATCGTCGTCAGGGTCAGCGACGGATCTCGCAACAACACCTGCGCGGCGCGCACCTGCGCCGCGGCGTGCTCCGCCTGGAAGCTCGTGCCCTCGTCGCGGAGCCGGCGCTGCAGCGTTCGCGTCGACAGCCCGAGCTGCCGCGCCGCGCTCTCCAGCGTCACCTCCGACAATGGCGGGACGAGCACCCGCCGCAGGCGCTGCACGCAATTCAGCTCGCCCATCGCCGCGGCCACGATCTCCTCGAGCTCCTCGATCAGGTCCGCGCGATCGCTGCGGCCGAGCCACGCGAGCGCCTCGCCGGGAGACTCGTGAACCGCGACCGGGTGCGCCGGGCGGACCACCTTGTCGAAGCCGGCCACGATCGCGCCGGGCAGGCCGTTCGGCCGCACCCGCGCCTGGCACATCACGAACTCGCGGTAGAGCGGCGCGCGCTTGCAAATGCGTCGCGAACGCCGCGAACGCCAGCGGATCGACGCTCTGTAGCCGGCGCAGATCGACGAGCGAGGCGTGTGGTATGGCCTCCGGACGCACCTCCACGTCGAGGAGCGGACAGAGCCGCCGGATCTCCGCCTCCTCGGGGCGGCCCCAGATGGCCATACCGTAGAACCGCGGATCGGCGCACCAGACCACGAACGAGCTCGACACCACGTACGAGCCGGTCGGTGCGCTTCGATATTCGGCGAGCCCCGTCGCTTGTCTCAAGCGGGCCATCGCGGGGATGTCGCAAGCTCTCCGGCGGATCGACATGATCCTCTCATGTCGACAGGGCCGCCGATCTGTCACTGAATCTCGCCGGCGGCTCGCTACGACTCGCGGGCGCCGCCGTCACCACCGCCATCATCGACCCCGATCGAGCCGCGCGCACAGGTCACCTCCAGGCTCGTTTCAAGCGAGCGCCGCCGTCCCGAACGATTCGGGCGAGACGACAACACGAGGTTCGCAGAATGCCCATAGGAGTCAAGCAGGCGCCCGGCCCGTTGCCTGCAAAACCAGCGCGGGCGCCGTCGGGACGCCCCCGAGCGGGCGAACGCCGTGTCGCCTTATATGATTCCGTCGGAACGACGTATTCGTCGATCCAGGCCGCGCCGAGGCTCCCCGGCCCCGACGCCCCACCGCTTTCGCGCAATCGGATTCGCGTCGGGCTCGCCGCCCGCCGGCGTAAATGTGCATTGTATTCGCGCCTGGCCGTTACCCTGGCGGCTACCTGTAAGCCCGCTCCCGACGGCGTGTCACACCGGAGATAGCGCCACCGCGTGGTGACATCGATGGACCCGAAGAACGCTCACGCCATTCTTTGTCACATTCTCCGGATCGCGGCGAACACCTGCCCGAACGGCCCTGTCTCTCGCGCCATGTCCGGCCGGCCATGGTCCACCCGGCGCAGCCTGGGTGTTTTCGCTCCTTCATTAAAGATCCCCGCCTCCACCACGAGGGCGACCTGAGCTCGGTGATTCATCCGATGCTCGTCGACAGGCCGGCCTCCACGCGCCCGCTGGCGGCCGCCTTGTTTCGCCGCCCTCGGCCCCGCATACTTTCAAGCGGAACGAGAAGCAGCGAGGATGACGATCCGTGCCGCATCGAGTGGGTGGAGGCGAGCCGCACGGGTGGTCCTCGCCGGGCTGGGCGCCTCCCTGGTCGCCTGCCACTGGTGCCCCTGGGACAAGGACTGCGACCGCTGGTACGGCGCTGCCCACGACGCGCCGCTGCGGGTCGTCTCGCGCAACCTCGCGGTCGGGCCCGGTGGGACGCTGGCCGTCGCCGAGGAGGTCGAAGGGTTCCCCCGCCTGCGCTACGCGCCGCGCCCCAGCGGCACCAGCGTCGACCTTTACGCCGCGATCTCGTCGGGCGGTGTCGAATGTCCGCTCCTCGTCGTCGGCGATCGCGGCACGATCCTCGTGTCCGAGGACGACGGCGAGCGCTGGTCCACACCCGCCACGCCGGTCCGCGACGCGCTGCGGGCCGTCCACATCGATTGCCCCTTCACCACCGCGGCGGCAGTCGGCGACGCCGGCGCGCTGCTCGTCGCCCGCACCGACCTCGACCTCTGGTCCCCGCGCGAGACCGGCACCGACCGGACCCTGCGGGCCGTCGCGCTCGCCGGCGACCTCGGCTTCGCCGCCGGCGACGGCGGCACCGTGCTGCGCAGCCTCGACCACGGCGACACCTGGACCCCGCTCGCGCTCGGCACCTCCGTCGACCTCATGGCGATCGAGTTCCTCGTCTATCCCAGGCAACCGGACACCGCGGTGATCGCCGGGGTCGACGGCGTCGTGTGGACCAGCGACGACGGCGGCGAGCGCTGGCGCGAGATCGACATCGGCCTGCCGGAGCCGCTGCTGCAGCTCGAGATGGGCCCGTTCTACCCGCGCGACGGTCGGCTCCAGCTGTCCCTCAGCATGCTGACCGACAGCGGCGTGTGGCACTGGTACGACCGCGCCGACGATCCGCTGAGCCTGCCCTACCCGCTCGAGCAGCGCGTCTACTCGTTCACCGAGGCCCCCATGTTCGGCGACTCCGGGCCGTTCGTGCTGGTCGAAGGCGGCCTCCAGGTCTGGCGCCCCTGCATGACCTGCGACTGAGGCAGCGAAGCTCGCCGACGAAGCAGAGCCGGCGCTGCAGGGGGTCGGCCTCGGGCGCGCCGTCGTCGCGCGGCGATTGTCGGCACCGCGCGCGCACTCTCCACAATCGCGCCCGTCTCGACATTCCCGTCCGCCGCTGCCGACCCACTGTCACGATCGGCGCGCGCGGGACGCGAGGGAACCCACGCCCCCACCTCGAGGCCGCTCGTTTTCGCACGGCCGCGGCGACCGCGGTTGCGTTACCCTGGGGCCCGCAAGGCCCGGCGGGCCGGAGGACCGGAGGCCCAGACGTGGAGCAGGACCGCAATTTCGTGTTCGAGCGCTACATCCCGCTGCTCGACCCCGACACTTTCTCGGACATCGCCTTTTATCGGGAGCTCGAGCGGATCGGCTACCGCCAGGTCCTGCTCGGGGGCACCGGCGCGGCCGACCTGCCGGGGCTGACGCTGAGGCTCAAGGAGCACACCCGGCTGCAGGTCGTGCTCTACCCGGCGGGCCCCGACTCGCTGGCGCCGGCCGACGTCGTGCTGCTGCCGGACGTGATGAACTCCAACTCGCACTACGCGCGCCCGTTCGGGTCCGGCTCGGTGGCGACCGCGATGCAGGTCGCGCGTCGCGGCCTCAACTTCATCCCGCTGGCCTATTTCATCATGGGCAACAGCACCGCGCGCTGGTACTTCGACGCGTTTTTGGTCCCGTCGCCGAAGATCATCCTCGGCTACGCCAGCTACGCGCGGATGGTCGGCTACCGCTACCTCGCGCTCGACTACGAGGATCCGGCGCTGGCGATCGACCCGAGCCTGATCGCCGCGATCAAGCAGGTGCCCGGGCTCCACCTCGTCATCTCCGACGAGTTCGACCCCGCGAGCGGCCGCGAGGCGCTGCGCATGGGCGCCGACACCGTCGTCACGCCCTCCGACCTCTTCGAGGACGCGAGCGACCCGCTCCGCCTCGCCCGCGAATTCCACGACGCCCTGCTCAGGCCCGCGTGAACCAGCCCCCGAACGACCCCGCAGGCACCTCCCCCGCCTGCCCGCGTGAACGACCCCCTGAACGACCCCGCAGGCACCTCCCCCCGCCTGCGCCCGACCGCGTGAACGACCCCCCCACGACCCCGCAGGCACCTCCCCTCGCCTGCGCCTGCTCACCCGCCCGATCCCCGTCGCCAGGCCAGACCTGCCGCTGCCGCCGCCGGGCCAGCTGCTGCGCGTGTTCGCGGGCGCCATCGCCATCGGTTCGACCGCCGCCGCCGTCGGCGCCTACTACGTCACCCTCGCCGCCGAGTTCCCGTCGGACGCCCTGCCAGATTTCTTCGTCATCCTCGCTGCCCTCGTCGTCACCTCGATCGCCGTCGTCTACCTCCGCCACCGCCGCCTCGTCGATCGCCTGGAGCCGTGGCTGCGCCGCCCGAGCGACAGCGTCGACCTCGACGCCTGGCGCCAGGCGCTGTCGTGGCCGGCCCGCCTGTCGATCTTCATCGGCCTGTCCGCGGTCGCCGTCGGCCTGAGCGCGGCCGCGATCATGCTCGTCGTCACCGGCGACGCGTGGCTCGGCCTCCACATCGCCGTCGGCGGCCTGCTCGCCGCGGTGCTCGACGCGATCTTCGCCTGGCTGTACACCGACGCCGCGACCCGCCCGCTGCGTCGGGCCTTGATCGCGCGCAGCCCGATGCTGCCGGTGACCGGCCCCGGGATCGTCCGCCTCGGCCTCGGGGCGAAGATGGCGATCGTGATCGTCGGCGTGCAGCTGGCGGGCGCGGTGATCTCGGGCACCCTCGCCTATCGCGGCGCGAGCGCGGCGGTGGCCGCCCACGAGCCGACGGCGCTGGCGCTGCACATCCTGGTCGTCACCGCGATCGGCCTGCTCGTCAGCCTGTCGGGCTGCCTGCTGGTCACGCGCCACACCACCGACCCGCTGCGCGAGCTGACCGACCTGGTCGGCACGCTGACGCCGGACCAACTGTCGCGGCGGGCCCTGCCGATCGGCGGCGACGAGGTCGGCCAGCTCAGCGCCGCCGTCAACGGCATGCTCGGCGGGCTCGAGGAGCGCGACTTCATCAAGGACGCCTTCACTCGCTACGTCACCCGCCAGGTCCGCGACGTGGTGCTGCAGGGCGGCCTCGAGCTCGGCGGCGAGCTCGTCACCGCGACGATCCTGATGGCAGACATCCGCGGCTTCACCCCGCTGGTCGAGCACATGCCGCCGAAGCAGGTGGTGCGGATCTTGAACCGCTACTTCACCGAGATGGTCGAGGAGTGCATGGAGCACGGCGGCCTCATCGACAAGTTCATCGGCGACGCGATCCTCGTGGTGTTCGGCGCCCCGGTCCGGCTCGCCCCCGAGCTGTCCGCGCGCTGCGGCCCGCGCGGCCCTGGGCATGCAGCGCCGGCTCGCCCGGCTCAACGACGCGCTCGCGGCCGAGGGCACCCAGCCGCTGCGGATCGGCGTCGGCGTCCACACCGGCGAGGCGATCGCGGGCAACATCGGCGCGCCGCAGCGGCTCGACTACACGCTCATCGGCGACTCGGTGAACACGGCCACGCGCATCGAATCGGCGTGTAAGGAAGTCGGCTCCGACGTGCTTATCAGCGAGGCCACGCGGATCTTGCTCGGCGACGCGGCCTGCGTCGGCGCGCCGGTGACGGTGCACCTCAAGGGCAAATCGCGCCCCACCGCGGTGTTCCCGCTGCTGGGCCTGCAGCCCTGATCGCGGACGTTCGGGGTCGCCGCGGTTCGCCGGCGCGCCTGCTCGCGCGGCCCCGTTCGCCGGAGCGTTCGCGTCCGCGGCGCCCGCGGTGGACGGAGTGTTCGCCTGCGAGTACAAAGATCTGTCATGGGGACGAGCGACCTGAACTACCAGTGGGCGGTCCGGCGCCCCGCATGGACGGTGCGTCAGGCCGGCGAGCTCGTGCGCAGCGTCGCCGACACCGTCGAGAACGCGTGCCAGACCCACTTCCCGCCGTCGGAGGGCTTCCGCACCGAGGCCACCGAGCTGAACGGCCTGGTCGAGGGGGTCCGCCTGTCGGTGTCGCGCGGGGAGTTCTCCGCGGTGGTCAGCGCCCAGTGCTACGCCGAGCAAATGTCCCAAGAGACATGTGCATCGCGCCAGGTCTCGGTGCGCCTGGTGGCGGCCCGCCGCGACAGCCCGCCCCCGCCGCCCAGCGTCCTCCGCCTGGTCCAGATCGCCGGCCCCGTCGCCCTGCTGCTCGGCGTCAGCGCGCTGGTGTTCGCCCTCATCTGCGCCGCCGCGGTCCCCGGCGTCGGCGGCTACTTCCGCCTGTCGCTGTGGATGAGCTTCATGCTGATGATGGCCCCCGCGGTGGCCTGGCTGGCCGGCGCCCGCACGTCCATGCAGCTCGAGGCGGTCGAGGCCAGCCACGCGGCCCTGTCGAACCGCGTGGCCGCCCTCGCCGACGCCAACGCCCGCTGGCAGCGCCTGCTCGCCGTCGTCCACGAGCAGCAAGCCGTGGTCGCCCAGTACAAGGCGCTGCCGTTCCGCCGCTGAAAGACATGTTTTAAAAGACATGTCCTATCGAACATTGCGATGTGAGATGATATGTCCCGTCGGACATATCATGATTGTTCACGCGCCGGGCTGATCGTCCGGCGTCAGCGCAGCGCCAGGACCAGCACGATCACCACCAGCAGCACCGCGTTGACGGTGATGAGCAGCAGCTTGATCGGCGGCCCGGACGAATTCGCCGGGGAGGCTGCGCGAGGCGCCGGCTGACGCGCGGCGTTCGGCGTCGACCTCGGCTGCGCGGGGCGGGGCACCGCGGCGCTCGGGTCGGCGACGGCGCGCCCGAGCTGCGGTGGTTCGACGACGGACGGCCCGGCCGACAGCAGCTCGGTGCGCTCGGAGCGAGCCGCCGGTAGCGCGACGTCGCCTTGCAAGATCTCGGTGCGCTCGGGCCGACTGGCCACGAAGATCTCCGTCCGCGCTGCCGGTGCGTCGCCCGTGGATCGCAAGCGCGCCATCGGCTGCGGGACGCTCTCCGTCTTCGCCGCCTGCGCGAACGATGGCAGGACGAGCTCCGTCTTCGCGGCCGGCGCGGCCGCCTGCGCGAACGATTGCGGCCAGACCTCCGTCTTCGCGGCCGGCGCGGCCTCCTGCGCGAACGATTGCGGCCAGACCTCCGTCCTCGCCGCCTGCACGAACGACTCCGGCAGCGTCTCCGTCCTCGCCGCCGGCGGGTCGTCCCGGTCCGACGCAGCCTCGGGGACGAGGGTCTCGTCGGCGTCCGGCTGCACCAGCTTCGAGTACCTCAGCGGGCGAGGGCTCTCCGGCTGCGGCGTCCCCGGGCGCGGCCGCGTCCAATCGATCTCCGTCCTGTTGCTCGCGGAGGTGCTCGCGGACGGGTCGACGCTCGCAGCCGGTCGCGTCGGCATCGGCGTGACCGCCAGCGGTTCCACCGGCGGCAAGAGCGACCCGCGCCGCGGCGTCGTGGCGTTCGAGCGCGCAGGGCCGGACGACCCCGACAGCTCCAGGGGCGGCAGGAGGGGCCCCCGCGGCGTCGGAAACGCGCTGGGGCGCGCCGGGCTCGGCGACCCTGACGACTCCAGCGACGGAAGGACGGGCCCGCGCCGCGGCGTCGGGGACACGCTGGAGCGCGCCAGGCCCGACGCCGCCTGCTCCCGTGCGATTGCCTCCGGCGAGGCCGACGCGATCGTCCGCGCCGGTGACGGCAGCTCCGTCGTCGACTCTCCGCCCGGCGGCGCCGACACGATCGATCGCGCAGGCGACGGCAGCTCCATCGTCGACTCCGGGCCCGGCGGCGTCGACTCGATCGAGCGCGCCGGCAGCTCCATCGTCGACTCGGGGGCCGGCGGCGTCGACACGCTCGACCGCGACGGCAGCTCCATCGTCGTCGCTCCGCCCGGCGCCGTCGACACGATCGACCGCGACGGCAGCTCCATCGTCGTCGCTCCACCCGGCGCCGTCGACACGCTCGACCGCGACGGCAGCTCCATCGTCGTCGCTCCGCCCGGCGCCGCCGACACCATCGACCGCGCCGGCGTCGATGCTGCGACCCCGCCCGGCGGCGCCGACACGATCGACGGGCCCGACGTCCGCAACTCCGGCGTCGGCGCTGCGACTGGCGACCCCAGGCTCGAGCGCCCGAGGCTCGGCCCCGCGGTCACGGGGGCAGGCGTGCTCGGCGACCCGGGCAACACCGGCAGGTCGCTGCGCGAGAGGTCGACCTCCGACGCTGTCGCCGCCTCGGCCGGAGGCGGCATCACCTGGACCACCGGCGCCGACGACGACGCCGCGGGCGCGGGTCCGAGGCCGAGGACGTCGCGCAGGGCCTCCCGCAGCTCGCCCATGTCCGCGTAGCGCTGCCAGGGCTCGACCGCCAGCGCCTCCGCGAACAGCTCGTCGACGGCCTGCGGCACCCCCGGGACCAGCGACCGCAGCCGCGCCGGCATCCGCGGCGACGGCCGCTCGCCCGCGATCAGCTCGAACAGCACCGACGCCAGCGAGAAGACGTCGCTGCGGACATCGCCGCGGGAGCTGGCCTGCTCGGGCGCCCGATAGCCGCAGTCGTCGGGCCGACCGGCGCTCGGCTCGAGCTCGCCGACGCCGAAGTCGAGGATCAGCAGCTCGTCGGCCTCGGTGACGACGAGGCGCTGCGCCGTCAATGCCCGATGCGGGACCCCGAGCGCCGTGTGGGCAGCCCCGAGGATCGCCGCGGCGCGCTCGCCGAGGCGGAGCGCCCGCTCCCACGGCGGCGCGGCCTGCTTCTGCCACGCCGGCGGGCCGCCCTGGCGCAGGCGATCGAAGCTCCAGCCCACCGGCGGATCGGCGAGGCAAAACGGCGGATCGGGCGGAGTCGTGGGGATGTTGCGCAGCGGCTCGATGCCGACGAGCCTGGCCTCCGACGCCGCGTGGACGACTCGTAGCAGCCCGGACCAGGCGCCCGGGGTACACGCCGACGGATCGAACAGCACCAGCACGAGCGGCCGGGCGCCCCCGTCGGAGGCCGTGAACACGCGCGCGGGCCCGCTGCCACGGAGGAGCGCCTGCAGCTCGAAGCGGCCGGCGAAGCGGTGGCCGACGGCGGGTGCGAAGGCTTCGGGCACGGGCGCTCGCAGCTCAGCAGTTGATCTTCACCAGCTTACCGTTGAGGATAAGCTGCTCCGAGGCGAGGACGCTGATGTTGCCGCCCGCGGCCAGGGTGATGTTGGCGGTCGCCGACACCGCGACGCTGCCCCCGGCGATGATGAACACGTCCGGCCCGTTCAGGACGATCCGCGCCGCCCCGCTGGTGACCTTGTAGAACGTGTCCTGCATCGTCGTGCCGGTCGCCGGCACCGTCGGCGAGGGCGACGACGCCTGGGCGATCGTCACCGAGTGCACCGCGCCGACCAGGCACGAATCGTTGTTGCCGATCGTCGTCGTGCGGTTGGAGCCGACCGACGTGGTGAGGTTCGAGCCGATCGTCTCCGTGCAATCGACGCCGACGTTCTCGGTCAGGTTGTTGAGGATCTCCGTGTTCCAGTCCTTCTGGGCGTGCAGGAAGATCTCCTCGGAGCCCTTGCGGTCCTCGAAGCGGAGCTCGTTGAAGCCGCCGCCGCCGGGCGAACTGTCGCTCTTGATCGTGCTCTTCGTCTTCTCGGCCGGCAGCGGGTACGGCGTGTCGTTGCCGCCGTGGTAGATGCGCCCGATCACGATCGGCCGGTCCGGGTCGCCCTCGATGAAGTCGACCAGCACCTCGTGGCCGATCCGCGGCAGGAACATCGCGCCCCAGCCGTTGCCGGCCCAGGCCTGGCTGACGCGGACCCACGTCGTGCTCGTCTCGTTGTGCAGGCCCTCGCGGTCCCAGTGGAAGTGCACGCGCACGCGGCCCTCCGCGTCGGTGTGCACCTCCTCGCCCTCGGGGCCGACGACCGTCGCGGTCTGCACGCCGCGCATCACCGGCCGCGGGGTCCGCCGCGCCGGGCGGAACGGCAGCCGCAGCTCGGTCACCGTGAAGCGGTTGCGATACTCGCTCACGCCCGCCTCGTCCTGGCCGAGGGTCTGCGGCTGGTTGCCGGTGTGCTCGACCTGGACGATGCGGTACTCGCCGTTGAGCTCGTGCTTCGGGTGGCCCGCGAGGGTCATCGTCCGCCCCGCGGACAGCCGCGGGCAATCGCTCGTGCCCGAGCCGAACCTGCGGTTCGACTGCAGCTCCTCGAGCCGCGTCTTGGCCAGGAAGTTGCCCTGGTGCGGGCCGCCGCGCCCCGGCTCCTGGTACTCGCCGGGGAAGTCGTAGACCTCGAGGTCGGCGTTGGCCCGCCCCGTCTCCTGCGCCTCGAGCCCGAGGTCGGGCTGGTGCAGGTTGAAGTCGCGCAGCGAGAACTTCCCGGGCCGCATGCGCCCGCCGAAGCGGAACTCGAGGATGTGCTCGCGGTCCTGGATCGCGCCCATCGGCGGGTTCCAGTCGAGCGTCGGCGTGCCCTCGATCGGCGCGTGCGCCTCCGGGCGGTCGGCCATCAGCAGGACGTGCCGCTCCTCCTCGTGCTTGAAGTAGAAGAAGATCCCGTCCTCTTCGAGCAGCCGGCTGACGAACGCGAGGTCGCTCTCGCGGTATTGCACGCAGTAGTTCCGCGGCCCGTATTCGGCGGACAGATCGAAGGCGAAGAAGTCGCGCGGGATGCCGGCCGCGACCAGCACGTCGGTCACGATCTGCTCGGTCGTCTTGTCCTGGAACACGCGGCAGCCCTCGCGCAGGGCCAGCTTGTGGACCTGCGGGGCGATGGTGAGCTCGTAGAGCTGGTGGCTCCGCGTCTGCCCGACGTACTCGGCCTCGACCACCATGCCGTGGACCAGCCGCGGCGCGTCCAGGCCGCGGATCTCGAGCAGCGCCGGCTGCCCGAGCAGCGTCTCGGGGTCGAGGTCCAGGTCCGCGACCTCGACGTGGAATTCGAACAGGCTCGAGATGGCCTCCCGCCCGGCGAATCGGACCACCCCCATCGGCGTGCCCGCGACCTTCAGCTCGAATACGGTGAGACTTGCATTGTCGACAGTCATACGTAAAGACGAGCGGGAGCGCTCCGCATTCGGAGGTTACACCGGGCGCGGACGCGAGGTCAAACGTGCGCGCGGACGAACGCGAACGATCGATCACGAATATGAGTAGTCACGCGATGAACGATCGCGCGCAGCCCCGCGCGCAATCACGCCGCGATCGGGGCCGCGATCGCGCCTCGCCGCGGCGCATGACTGGGCCGCGGCGGGCTGATATCGTCGCCGCTCCGCGCGACCCGGCGCGATGATGGCGACGACATGAAGACAGACGAGACGATGAAGGACTTCGAGGAGACGTCGGCCGGCGAGGGCATGTTCCTGCCGATTCCGAAGACTTGGGGCAAGAAGGCGCTCGTCGCATTCACGAACGGCCACGAGGGCGAGGAGGGCGCGAGCGTCGTCGTGCGCGTCGAGACGATCGACGCCCGGACCAAGTTGTCGCGCTTCGTCGACGGCCTGATGATCGAGCTGGCGCGCACGCTGCCGGGCTTTTCGCTGATCGAGCGGCGCGACGCCAGGCTCGGCGGCCAGCCGGCGCTCGAGATCGAATTCACGTGGACGGCCCAGGGCGTCGTCTACCGCCAGACCCACACCAGCGTGATGTACTCGCCCGGGCAGGTGGCGTGCGTGATCACCTCGGCCGCGCAGCGCCGCCTGCCGGAGTTCAAGGCGACGTTCGAGGCGGTGCTGCAGGGCGCCCGATTCGTGCCGGCGGGGAAGTGACATGAGCGGGGCCGCAGTCGCACGCGTCACCGACCCGATCGAGCACAGCCCCGGCCTGCTCGGCTTCGCCATCGGCGCGGTGGTCGGCGCGGTCGCGGTCGTGGCGATCGCCGTGGCCACGGCGGCGACCGGCGGCGCCGCCCTCATCGCCCTGGCGGCCGCGGGCGCGGTCGGCGGCGGCATCGCCGGCGAGCTGCTGGCCCGCGCCTTCGGCTCGAACATCACGACCGGCGCCCTCACCCAGGGCTACGAGGACGTGCACGTCAACAACCTGCACATGGTCGCGGTCGGCAAGAAGTGCGAGCCGTGCTGGATACCGATCGTGTTCCCGCACGGCGAGACGCTGGTGGTCGAGGGCAGCGGCACGGTCCTCGTCCACTGCGCGCCGGTCACGCGGGTCGGCGACCAGCTGCTGTGCGACGCGATCGTCGGCGCCGGCTCGCCGAACGTGTTCGTCGGCGGCCCCAAGCACCGCGTGAAGGGCACGGAGAAGGGGCTGCTCGACTTCCTGCTGCCGCGCCTCGGCTTCGTCATGACCGCCACGACGATCGCCATCTACCCGGCGTCGGCGCTCGGCTCGCTGGGCGCGGTCGGCCTGTATCAGGCGGACTACGGCACGTACAAGGGGATCAACACCGCCGTCGGCAACGCCCTCGGGGTCGACCCCGGGCACGCCGCGATCGGCATCGAGCTGGTCCTCGGCATGGCCGGCGGGGCCGCGGCCGGCAAACTGCCGCGCGTCGGCTCGTGGAGCGCGACCAGCTCCGTGGCGCGCTCGCAGTCGTGGCAGCGCTACCTCGCCAGGAAGGCCGCCGAGGGCAAGACCCCCTGGTCGTACCAGCGGTGGGCGTCGACCTGGACGCACCTGGTCGGCAAGGAGGGCGTCCGCCCGGGCGTGACGCGCAACCAGCGGCTCAACAACTTGATGACCTCGCTGATGTCGGCCGGCCCGCTCGAGCTCGGCACGCCCGACCTGCTCGGCTTGCTCAACTCGGCGTTCCAGAAGGCGCTGGAGGTCAAGCCGCCCGAGGGCCACGCCTGCGACTCTTCGTGGCATGCTCCGGCGCCAGGATGAACCGCATGCCGCACCCGGACGAAGACGAGATCGACGATCTGCTCGAAAAATTCATCGTCGAGGCCGACCTGGCCGGACGCTGGCTGGAGCGCCACTTCATGCCGCCGCGGCTGATGTTCTGGCGCCAGAAGCTCGACTTCAGCCGCGAGTCGCTGGCCAAGCTGGCGCCGATCGTCGCCGAGACGCTGGCGCCGACCTCCTCCTGACGCGCTCGAGGAGGTAGCTCGCCGCGTGGCCCAGTACCTCGGCGAGACGATCCAGGCCCACGCCCGCTCGTTCTGGCAGCGGACCGACAACCGCTTCGAACTCCGCATCGAGCGCGCCACCGGCCGCGTCGACGTGCTGCCGATCGCCGAGCCGATCGCCCGCCTGATCCTCGCCGTCCGCAGGGGCGACCCGAAAGCGAACGAGCTGCTCGGCGAAGTGTTCGACGACGCGGTCCGCGACGGCGCCCCGCCGATCGAGCGCTGAGCTGCGCGAAATGTCGACACCATGACGCTGCTGCGATCGCAGCGCCGATTCGTACGACCCCGTCGTCCTACATCCAAAGTTCCCGAGCGGGCGCTCATTTGCGCAATCGCCGGAGCACGCGCGGCGCCGTCCCGGCGGCGAGCCAGCGCTTGCCGTCCTTGGCGAACATCATCGAGCCCGATCGCCTCGGCGCCGACCACCGGACTTCGCTTGTACGAACGCGCCATCGCGGTCGGCTCCCCGCCCTGTCCCTTGGGACATGTCCGAAAGCTCACCCGCCCGCGGTGGCCAGCAGCGCCGCGTCGGCGACCGGCTGGAGCACCACCCGGGCCAGCCCGCGCAGCAGCGGCTCGCGGGCGATCACCCGCGCGAGCGGCGGGCTGTGGGCGTAATAAAAGCGGATCAGGTCGACGCCGGTCGGCGTGGTCTTCAGATAATCGTCGCGGAACGCCCGCAGCGCCGCGACCTGGGCCGCCCACGGCGCGCCCCAGGCGGCGGTGGCGAGGAAGCAGAAGGTGTCGACGGTCTGGAACTTCTGCGCCTCCGTGGTGATCTGCGCCGTCACCAGCGGGCTGCGGTTGGTGCACGCGTCCTCGTAGCGGACCCCGAACTGGTAGGTGTAGTCGGCCCACAGCTCGCCGACCTCGACCGTCACCAACCCCGCGGCGGCGTGCAGCTCGCCGGCGGCGAAGGTCGACTGGTGGGCCGCGCCGAGCAGCTCCTCCGTCAAGTTCGCGCTGCTGGCGATCGAGAACACCTGGACCTCCTTGAGCGCGATCGTCGGGTCGGCGGGCGGCGGCAGGCGGAAGCTGACCTGCACGCGATCGAACGACTCGCTCACCAGCACGACGTCCTCGACCGGCGCCAGCGCCTGGACCTGCGCGCACGAGCCCCAGCCGTCGCCCGGATCGTCGCCCGTCGTGCTGCCTGCCCCGGTGACGCCGCCGCTGTCGCTGTCGCTGCCGCTGTCGCTGTCGCTGCCGCTGCTGGTGGTGCCGCCCTCGCCGGGGCCGCCGTGCGAGTAGACGCCCCAGCGGAACGTCTCGCCGTTCTTCGTCATCACCTGCAGGCGATCGGCGCCGCTGCCGTCGGCGACGCTGATGGTCGCGTCCGGCGGGTGGAGCGTGCCCGTGGCGCCGTCCCAGTCGGCGTAGCCGGCGTACTCGGAGGTGCCGCGGAAGCCCTTGGTGTACGGGTCGAACGGCACCGCGTAGACCACCGACGGCTGGCCGAGGTACTCGACCCCGTAGGCCGAGAGGTCGGGGTCGACGTAGTGATCGTTGTCGCGGTCGAAGCTGTACGCGGCGTTCTCGTCGGCCTCGACGGAGATCTCGAGGTACGCGGTGAGCGGCGCCTCGGCCATCGCCTCCGGCCGCACCAGCACGGTCACGAACGTCGCCTGATCGCCGGGCGGCGTCGCGGCCGTGATCGCGTCGAGGTCGTTGAGCTCCGCGTAGGTCTGGATCTCCTCGGCGTCGAGCGCCGGGTCGTACGTCAGGATGTCGTTGCGCGGCGGGTACCAGCTGATGTCGCCGTTCGGGTCGAATTGCCCCTTGTCCGAGTTGAACACCTTGGGCGACGGGCAGGTCATCGTGTCGACCGAGATGGTCTCGTGCTCGGACGGCGACAGCGGGCGACAGAAGTAGGGCTCGTCCGACGAGGTGTTCTCGTGAAAGCCGAGCGAGTCGAGGTCGCCGGGATCCTCGTCGTGCAGGATGATCTTCGGGTACGTCTTGCCGCGCCGGTGGGCCCACACCGGCAGCACCGACACGCGCGGCCCGTACGGCGCGCGCCAGCTCGACAGGAAATTCCAGATCCCCGGCCGATTGCCGATGCCGTACTTGCCGACCGCCTGGGTCACCATCACGCTCTGGACGTACTCGCCCTTGGCGTCCTCGAGCCAGATGGCGATCTGAGCGTTCGGGACCGGCGTGAAGTGGAACTCGACCAGCACCGGCTCGTCGGCCGCGGCCGCGCGGGAGGCCGGCGTCAGGCCCAGCAGGAGCGCGGCCATCGGGAGCACGTGCGAGCGCGGCACGCGGCCACGATAGCACAGACCTCCCCTCGCATCGCCGTCCGCGGCGAGGTCCGTCGCGCAAGTCGCAGCGCTGCGCCACGCACCCGCACGCGCACGCGAGCATGGCCGGCTCCGCGACTCACGTGAACGCTCGCGTCAGAACCGCAGCACCCACGTGATCCCCGCCGAGCGCGGGCCGAACGTCGGCGCCACCGCGAGGCGATCGGCGGCGCGGCGCTTCAGCCCGACCGCCAGCATCGCCGCGCCGGCGGCGAGCAGCGCCGGCGCCAGGATCACGCCGACGGTCGCCACCGCCGACGACGACCGGCCGCGGCCGTCGATCTGCGCACATTCACCGGACGGGTCGCTGGGCGGGCAGGCGTTGAGGGGATCGTCGTATTGCCGCTCCGCCGCGCGGCGCGCACGAAGCCGCCGACGAACATGCCGAGGCTGGCGAGGCCGAGGCCGAGCGACACGCCGCCGCCGATCGTCAGACCTCGCCACGGCCGGATCGGCCCCGGCGCGTCGATCGGGTCGCTCGGGACGGACGCCGGGCGCTCGGGCTCCGGCTCCGGCGGCGGCTCGGCGGGCGCGGCCGCGGCGTCGCTGGCGGCCCGGAACTGTGCGCGCGTCTCGACCACCGGGGCCGGCAGCGCCTCGCCCGGATAGGCCGCGGTGAACCGCTCGGCGTAGCGGTCGAGCACCGCCAGGCCCTCGCGCACGATGTCGAGGCCGGCGCCGTTCTGCACCGACTTGCGATACGCCTCGGCGATGTAGCCGTGGACCGCCGCGCGGTTGTCCTTGTGGTCGGGCGTCTCGCGCAGGCGCTCGACCGCGGCGCTCCACGTGCGCGCGGCCGCCAGGTACTCGCCGCGATTGAACTGCTCCTGGCCCTCGCGGAAGCCGAGGTCGAACTTCACCAGGTCGTCGGCGGGGGCCGGGGCCGCGGCGGCAACGACTGCCGGCCCGAGCGAGAGCGACGCGCACAGGGGCCAGACGAGGAGCAGGCCGTTGCGTCCTCGCACGCGACTGCGTTGCATGTCGCGAAACCTAGCACATCCCCCGCGCCCGCGCGCAGCGGACGCGGCACCGTACCCGCGAGATCGCGCCGCGCATTAATGCGCCCCGGCGCCCGCGTTGATGCAGTGCGCGCATTGGTGGTAGAGAGCCCGAAATGGTGCCTGACCGCGACGCGCAGGTGATCGGCACGGTGCTCGAGAGCCGCTATCGCGTGCTCGAGCGGCTCGGCCGCGGCGGCATGGGCGACGTGTACCTCGGCGAGGACACCCGGCTCCGCCGCCGCTGCGCCCTGAAGATCTTGCACGCGGAGCTGGCCGAGGACCGCACCAGCGTCGAGCGCTTCCTGCGAGAGGCGCAGATGATCGCCTCGCTCGACCACCCGCACATCGTCGACATCTACTCGTTCGGCGAGGAGCCGTCGGGGCTGGTGTTCTTCGCCATGGAGCTGCTGCAGGGCGAGGACCTCGACGCCCGCCTGCGCCGGCGCGCCGCCCATCCGTTCACGCCCCACGACGCCTGCGTGTGGGCGATCGAGATCGCCAGGGCGGTCGCCTGCGTCCACGACAGCGGCCTCATACACCGCGACCTCAAGGTCTCCAACGTGTTCCTGGCCCGCCGCCGCGACGGCCAGGAGATCTGCAAGCTCCTCGACTTCGGCATCGCCCGCGCCGAGGACAGCTCCGAGCTGACCGAGACCGGCGTCACTCTCGGCACGCCGAGCTACATGTCGCCGGAGCAGATCCGCAACGCCAACCTCGACCGCCGCAGCGACATCTACTCGTTCGGCGTGGTGCTGTTCAAGCTGCTGACCGGACGCGTGCCGTTCACCGGCGAGCCGATCCAGGTCGCCATGCAGCACTGCGAGGCCCCGCCCCCGGCCCCCTCGAGCGTCGCCCCGGCCGCCGGCATCTCGCCGGCGCTCGACGCTATTGTCCTCAAGGCCATGGCCAAAAAGCCAGGTGACCGCTTCCAGTCGATGCAGGAGGTCGGTCAGGCGCTGACGGAGCTGCTGCAGCGCGAGGCCCCGGCGCTCGCGCCGGTCACCGCCGCCCGCCCGCCGCACGACGCTCAGCCGTCCGTGAGCCAGCCGGTGCCGATCGCGCCGGGCCAGAGCGACGCGGAGCGGGCCGCGCTCGCGTCGACGCCTGCGCCGGCGCTCGACGCCGCGACGCCCGGCCAGGGCGCGCAGACCAGCCCTCCGACCGTGGCCGCGCCCCCGCAGCCGCGCCGCTCACGACTGCTTCTGCCGCTCGCCGGCGCCGGCCTGCTCGCCGCGGCTGCAGTCGCCTTCGCGCTGAACCGCGGCGACGCGCCGCAGCCCCGGCCGCAAATCGTCGCATCACCGCCTACGCCGCCGACCACGCCGATCACGTCCCCCGAACCTCCCGCGCCGATCCACACTGCGGCCCCCGCGGAGCCGCAGCCCGAGCTCGAGCCGCCCCCGCAGCCCGAGGCCGCGAGCTCCGACGAGGCCCTCCCGCCGCTCGATCCCGAGGTGACGCCCGCGCCCGCCGTCGAGAAGAAGAAATCTATCAAACCGGCGGCGCCGCTCGACCCGCTGAAGCAGGTCGAGCGCAAGGCCCAGAAGTGCCGCAAGGCCCACGGCGCGCTCGACGGGCCGAAGATCGTCGTCGACTACGCGGTCGGCCTCGACGGCAAGGTCACCCGCTCGGTGCCCTCGGTCCACGACGCCCTCGGCAAGTGCCTCGCCGAGGCGGTCCTGTCGACCCCCTTCGAGCCCAAGCTGGCGCTCGGCCGCAAGGTCTCGCTGTGACGACATGAGATGACCTCGAGGTCATGCCCGCCAAGACATGTCTTTTTCGACACTCTTTTCCAGACATGTCTTTTTCGACATGTCTTGAACGACACGCCTCGAACCGCGCGCCGAATCGCCCCGCCCGGAGACGCGGCCCCGCGGCGCCAGCCGCCCTCCGCGACCTCCCGGCGCCGCTCCGCCGTCACGGCGGACTCAGGGCGTCTTGGCCTTCGGCCCGCAGTGGGCCATCGACGAGTCGAACGAGTCCTGGACGATCTTGTCGCGCGTGGCCTGGTCCTTGACCGTGTCGAGGCTGGGATAGAACTCGCGGTAGACCGCCAGGGCCGTCTTGCAGTCGCCGGCGCGCCCGAAGCAGGTCGCGGCGGTGTGGAACAGCGCCCGCGGGCTGTCGCGGATCTGCGAGTCCTCGGGCCCCTGCGGCTTGACCTTCGGGATCAGGCGCGCGCGACGTCGAGGGCGGCCTTGCAGTTCGCCACCGTCTTCTTGTTCATGTACGCGCCGTCGGACAGGTCGAAGTAGGCGCGCAACAGACGGTCGCGGTCGGTCGAGTCGCCCTCGCGGCAGCGCATCGACGCCAGCGACTCGGCGGTGGTCGTGGCCCGCTCGGGGTGCATGTTGGTCTCTTCCTGGTACCACCGCGCGATCCGCTGCTTGCCCTCCTGGCAGCGGCCGACCAGCATCTCACACATGCCGCGGGTCACGGCCAGGCGCGCGTCGAACTTGGCGTCGAGCGCGTGGATCTTGTCGAGGTCGGCGAGGCAGCCCTTGCCGTCGTCGAAGTTCATCTTGCGCGTGGCCGAGGCCACGAGCTCGCCGATCTCGGCCGTCTGCGGGGTGTAGCCCGCCTGCGGATCGGCCTGCACGGGGGCCGGGCCGGGCTCCGTCGCCTGCACCGGCCCGGCCGCGGGCTTGTCCTCGCAGTTGCACTTGCACTCGCACGGGGGGCACTTGTCCTCCGCGTGCGTCGGGCGCACGTCGCACCCGACGGAGCTCCACACCAACGACACCAACCACCCGGAGCTCCGTCGTACTCGCATCGTCACCTCATTTCGCGGCGGTCTTCGTGCCGCACTTCTTGTTGCCCGGGAAGCCCTCGAACGACTGGCGGGCGATCTGCTCGGCCTGCGCCTTGTCCTTCATGTCGGGCAGGCGGCTGGCGATGAAGTCGTCCTTGAACACCGCGAACGCCCGCTCGCAGTCGCCGGCGCGGCTGAAGCAGCCCGGCACCCACGCGTAGTGGTCGCGCTGGGCGTTGATGATGCTGTAGTCCTCGTCGTCGTTCGGCTTCACGTCCTTGTGCTTGAGGATCAGCTTGTAGTTGTCCTCGCACTCCTTGGCGGTCAGCTTCGTGGTGCCCGAGTTCGCCATCATCAGCACCATCGACGCCTTGATCAGCTCGTCGCGCGGGGTCATCTTGCCCTGGCAGTGCTGCCACACCATGTTCTCGACCGCCTTGTCGATCTGCTCGGGCGAGTTCGACGGCGGCTGCGAGAAGCTCTCGAGCACCTTGCGCGCCAGCACCTTGCCCGCGTCGCACTTGCCGGCCGCCATCAGGCACCACGCGCGGTACTGGGCGATCCCGTTCTTGCCGTCGGTCGACTTGCGCTTGGGCTCGAGCCTGTCGTAGGCGTCGAGCTCGGCGAGGCAGCCCTTGCCGTCGCGCGAGGTGAGCTTCTGCTGCGCCGCCTCCATGCGTGAGCGCGCCTCCTCGCTCATCTCCATCTTGGCGTTGATGACCCCGGCCGCGTTGAGCGACTCCTGCGACTCGGGGGCCTTCATCGCCTCTTTCTCCGGGTTCGCGCCCTCGCGGATGGGCCGCAGCGTCAGGCGGATCGGCGACTTGCAGCCGTCGACGTCCTTGGCGGAGTCGCCCTTGCAGGTGCCGAGGTCGCCGCCCTGCTTGTCGGCGGTGCGCGAGCGCTCGTTCTTGCCGCCGGCGCCGAAGCCGTACAGGCTCACGCCCGCCTCGGCCACGAACTCGGTCACCGAGCCGAGCGCGAAGGCCCCGAGGTTGAAGCCGTAGACGAAGTGCGTCGCGCCGTCGCAGCCCGGGTTGCCCGCCAGGTCGTCGCGGTAGACCGCCGAGCGCGTCGAGTTGCGCGTGCCGGCCACGAAGTACTCCATCGAGAACTTCTCGCCGCCGGCCACCCGCCCGCCGAGAGTGCCGACCGACAGCGGCAGCTTGGCCACCAGCTCGCCCTGATTCGAGATGTTCAACTTCTCGAGCGCCCCCGAGGTCCACTCGACCGGCTTGTACGCGCCCTGCTCGCCGCGCACGCTGTCGTTGCGGCACTCCTCGAGGACGGTCATGTTGCAGCCCTCGTAGCGCACGACGACCACGTCGTTGGCCGCGTACGCCTCGAAGCTCGAGCGGTCGGTCGCGTCCCACTCGATGATGAAGGGGCGCAGGTGGTTGTCGGGGTTGCACGCGTTCTTCGCGGCGAAGGTCTCGTTCATCAGACCGCTCTGACCCGACTCGCGCGTGGGACCCGACTTGGGGATCCGTCCGGTACAGCCCGGCACGGCGAGCGTGAGCGAGAGGAGACACATGACAGGAAACAGGGGGCGGGACGACATCAGTGTAGCTCGTGGGAAGTCCGGGGCGAATCTTGGCCGAGAACGCGCCCTCCGGGAAGCCCCCTGGCCCTGCTCGTCCGGACCTTCACGGCCCGTCGCGAGATTTCCGCCAGGCCTCGCCCGAACAAAAACCGCGCCAGAACATCATCCCGATGGCATCCGGCTGCAGTCATCGGCGTGCGCGGACACGGAGATCGCCGCCCCTCCGCCCGCCCGTCCCGATCGACCCGCGGCCATGCGCGATCTGGCCCTTGTAACCTGCCTTTCAGGACATGCCCTCGAAGACATGCAGCTTCGGTGAGCTCCAGAGCTGCGCCTGGTGCTCCTCGCGAGCGAAACATCAGGGCGAGGCGGTGCGCGCCGCCGCGCGAGGGCGCGCGCGCTCGGCCGCGACTGTCCTTCGGGACATACCGCGCCCGATCGCCCGCGCCTCGACACCCCGCCCGCGCGTGCCGTCGCTCTGTCCCGCCGGTCATGTCGGCGACGAACTCCCGCGGCTCGACGAGCGCGGGCATTCACCTGTCCTTAGGGACATGCTACGAGCTCTCTCCGCGCGATCGCTCGCCGGCCTGCCCGACCGCGAGCACGACCGCTTCTTTTGGGCCCGAAGAGCCGCGCGTCAGGACTGCGCCTGCGCGCGACGGCCGGTGCGCGGCTCTTTCTTGCGGGCCGGCGTGGCCCGGGCCTCGGCGATCAGGGCGTGGGCGTGTTCGCGGGCGCTGGTGGTCACGCGCGAGCCGCCGAGCATGCGGGCCAGCTCCTCGACGCGCTCCTCGTCGGACAGCTTGACCACGCGGGTGATCGTGCGGCCGGCCTGGGTGTGCTTCTCGACGCGGAAGTGGGCGTCGGCGAACGCGGCGATCTGCGGCAGGTGGGTGATGCAGAGCACCTGGCGCTGGCGCGACGCCACGTAGAGGCGACGGCCGATCGCCTCGGCCACCGCACCGCCGACGCCGGCGTCGACCTCGTCGAACACGTAGGTCGTGACGCTGTCGCCGGTCGACAGCACGCTCTTGACCGCCAGCAGCACGCGCGACAGCTCGCCGCCCGAGGCGACCCGGTTGAGCGGGGCGACCGGCTCGCCCGGGTTGGCCGAGAACATGAACTCGACCCGGTCGAGCCCGCGCGGCCCGAGCTGCCCCGGCGGCAATTCTTCCACCCGGGCCTCCAGCCGCGCCCGCGGGATGTGCAGCGCCGCCAGCTCGGCCTCGACCGCGCGCGCCAGCCCCTCCGCCGCCGCCGCCCGGCGCGCGTGCAGCTGCTTCGCCCGCTGCAGGCACTTGCCGAGCAGCTCCTGCTCGCGGGCGTCGAGCGCCTCGAGGTGCGAATCGGCGTGCTCGAGCTGCGACAGCTCCTCGCGCATCGCCGTCAGCTTGGACGGCAGCGCCTCGAGGTCGCCGCCGTGCTTGCGCTTCAGCGTCTCGAGGTCGTGCAGGCGCTCCTCGACCTGCTCGAGGTCACCTGGCTCGAAGGACATCTCGTTGGCGAACCGGGCCGCCGCCGCCGCCGCCTCCTCGCACGCCACCTGGGCCGCGATCAGCTGCTCCTGGATCTCGCCCAGGAGGCGCGAGCTGTCGGCCCCGCGGCGGGCCTCGTCGAGCAGGATCGCCAGGCGCCCGGCGATCGCGTCGTCCGACTCGTACAGCACGTCGTGGGCCTGGCGGGCGAACGCGGTCCAGCGGTGGGCGTCGCGCAGCAGCAGCGTCCGCTGGCGCAGCGCCGCCAGCTCGCCCGGCTCCGGGTTGACGCGATCGATCTCCTCGATCTGGAAGCGCAGGAAGTCGGCGCGCGCCGCCCCCTCGGCCGCCCGCCGCCGCAGGTCGGCCGCCGCCTGGGCCGCCGCTTGCCACTCGCGGTACTGCTCGGAGTAGGCCGTCGTCTCGGCGTCGAGGCCGGCGTAGGCGTCGAGCAGGTCGATGTGGCGGGCCACGTGCGTCAGCGAGTGGTGCTCGTGCTGGCTGCAGATGTCGATCAGCTGCTCGCCGACCCGCTCGAGCATCCCCTGGGTGGTGAGCACGGACTGGACCACCGAGCGCCCGCGGCCGGCGCGGCCGACCACGCGCTCGAGCACCAGCGCCTCGCGGCCCTCCTCGATCCCCAGCTCGTCGAGCGCCGGCGCCAGCCGCCGCAGCGAGCCGGCGTCGAGCTCGAACTGCGCGCTGGCCCGGGCCGCGTCGGCCCCCTGGCGCACGATCTCGGCCCGCCCGCGGGCCCTCGCAGGAGCGCCAGGGCGTCGACGATGATCGACTTGCCCGCGCCCGTCTCGCCGGTGAGGACATTCATGCCGCGCCCCAGCTCGAGGGCGACGTCGTCGAGCAGCGCGAGCCCGCGGATGTGCAGATAACTGAGCACGACGGCGCTATAGCATGCGCACAGCCGCGCGTCAGCGCGTCAGCGCGTCCGCCCGCCCATACCGGCGCTCCAGCCCAGCTTGGTGGCCAGCACCCGGAACACGCTGTACTCCGGGGGCACAGGCGCAGCGGGTCCGGCGCGGCGTCGATGACGACGCGGTCGCCGAGCTCGAGCGACACGCTGGTCTGGCCGTCGATCGTCAAGAAGGCGCCGCCCTCGACCGGGCCCTCGTAGGTGATCTCGATCAGCGACGCGGCGTCGCTGACCACCGGCCGGTGCGTGAGGCTGTGCGGGCAGATCGGCGTGATCGTGAAGGCCGTCGCCGAGGGGGCCACGATCGGTCCGCCGGCGGCCAGGTTGTAGGCCGTCGAGCCCATGGGCGTGCACACGATCAGGCCGTCGGCCTTGTACGTGGCCATGAACTGCCCGCCGACGTCGGTCGCCAGCGACAGCAGCCGCGGGAACTCGCCGTGCTTGATGTACGCGTCGTTGCAAGCCGCCTCGCGCAGGAACACCCGGCCGGAGCGCTGCAGCTCGACCTGCATGCGCAGCCGCGGCTCCCACGTCAGCTCGCCGTGGACCGCCGCGGCCAGCCCGATCTCCCCCTGCTCCGCCTGGTACGCAGTGAGGAAGCCGAGGTCGCCGAGGTTGATGCCCAGCACCGGCACGCCGGCCTCGGCCGCCCACCGGCTGGCGCGCAGCAGCGTGCCGTCGCCGCCGAGCGCCACCACCAAATCACAGTCCTCGGCCAGGCCGTCGCAGTGGGGCACGACCTCCGCGCCCTCGCGCCGCAGCGACTCGGCGCCGTCGCCCTCGGTCAGCGCGCACACCTTGACCCCGACCGCGTGCTCGCGCAGCCAGCGGGTGGCGTTGACGGTCGCCTCGAACGCCCGCGCTCCGTCGCGCGGATAGAGGAGGACGCGGCGGACCGCGGGGATCGGTACACGCTTCGACATCAGTCGTCAGGCGAGTAAAGGTAACCCTGGTGCTGGAACAGGCAGATCTTGCCGCCCTGCTCGCGCCGGGCCCGCTCGAGCGCCGCGTCGACCAGGTCGAGCAGGTCCTGCAGCGAGCGCGTGTCCTTGTTGGGATAAAACGACACCCCGATCGAGACCGAGAAGCCGTGGACCGCGGCGGCGCGGGCGGCCGAGGGGTGGAGGAGCGGCCGCCGGGCCTCGCGCGCGACCCGCTCGGCGACCGTCAGCGCCCCCGGGAAGTGCGTGTTCGGCAGCACCAGCAAGAACCCGCGGTCGTCGGTGCGGTGCACGAGGTCGATCTTGCGGACGTTGCCCTCGATGATCGCGTGCAGCGCCGGCGTCAGCTCGACCGCCGGCCGCGCACCCTCGCCGCCCTCGTCGACCTCGACCCGCAGGCAGGCCAGCGGGTCGCTGTAGCGCTCGGCCCGCTCGAACTCCTCGCGGAGGCGGCGGCGGAACTCGTCGGGCGCCAGCTCGACCCGCCGCGCCCGCGGACCGTCGCCCTCGGCGCCCTCGCCTTGCGAGAACTGCGCCCGCGTCCGCAGCAGCACGTCGATGCGCGCGCGCAGCTCCTCGGGGTTGTAGGGCTTGCCGAGGTAATCGTCGGCGCCGCTGCGGAGGCCCTCGACGCGGGCGTTGACCGAGTTGCGGGTGCTGACCATGAGGACCGGCAAGAACCCGCTGGCCTTGGCCTTGAGGATCCGGCACACCTCGAGGCCGCCGATCTTGGGCATGACCACGTCGAGCATGACCAGCGCCGGGCGCTCCCGGTTGTACAGCTCCAGCACCTGCTGGCCGTCGGTCGCCTCGACCACGGCGAAACCCGCCTCGGTGAGCACCGAGCGGGCCGTCGCGCGCTCCCCGGGCGAATCGTCGGCGACCAGGATCTTCACGCCGGAGCTGGATGGGGCCGCCGTCACGCCGTTCAGCTTACCTTCAGGCCCGCCGGGCCGTGTCCTTCGGGCCCGCGGGGCCGAGGGGGTTGTGTCTGCCCGGAAACCACGAGCCCCAGTATGTCCGAGTCACCGGCGTGGGCCCAGCCCTCCCGCGCCGGCGGCCCCGGTAGAGATCGCCCATCCGCCGCCGCCGTCCGGCATGTGAGTCTGAGCCCGAACCTCGCGCCGCGTCCCTGATGGGAGCCTCGCAGGCGACGCCCACGCCCGGGCCCGCGCTTGACAGCCCCGGGGTGCTCGCGTATCCATCCCCGGCCCATGGGTACGCACTACCCCAATCCCGCCGATATCCGCCGCGACTGGCTGCTGATCGATCTCACCGGTCTCACCCTCGGTCGCGCTGCGAGTCAGATCGCCAACATCCTTCGCGGCAAGCACAAGGCCACGTTCACCCCGCATCTCGATGTGGGTGACTTCGTGATCTGCGTCAACGCCGACAAGGTCAAGCTCACCGGCGACAAGCTCGACAAGAAGTTTTACTACTTCAACTCGGGCTTCCCGGGCGGCATGAAGTCCGCCTCGGCGCGCACCCTGCTCGGCAAGAAGCCGGAAGAGCTGATCACCATCGCCGTGCGCCGCATGCTTCCCCGCTCGCCGCTGGGTCGCGCCACCGTGAGCAAGCTCAAGGTGTTCGCGGGGCCCGAGCACAATCATCAGGCGCAGCAGCCCAAGCCCTACAAGCTCCCGTTCTGACACTCCAGCACCCACGGTTCGTCTCATGGCCAAAGACACGATGAAGTACTACGCCACCGGCCGCCGCAAGAGCGCGGTCGCCCGCGTGTGGCTGTTCCCCGGCGAAGGCAAGATCCTGATCAACCGCCGCGAGGCCGACAGCTACCTCTGCCGCCCGACCAACCTCAAGCTCATCGAGCAGCCCCTGGTCGCCGCCGGTAGCCGCGAGAAGTACGACGTGTGGGCCACCGCCAACGGCGGCGGTCTGTCCGGCCAGGCCGGCGCGATCCGCCTCGGCATCGCCCGCGCCCTCCTGCAGGTCGATCCCGAGGCCCGCGGCGCCCTCAAGAGCGCCGGCTACCTCACCCGCGACTCCCGCGCCGTCGAGCGCAAGAAGTACGGCCGCGCCGGCGCCCGCCGCCGCTTCCAGTTCAGCAAGCGCTGAGCCCCACCGCGGTTCGTACCCC
This sequence comes from Nannocystis pusilla, assembly GCF_026626665.1. Taxonomy (GTDB): domain Bacteria; phylum Myxococcota_A; class Polyangia; order Nannocystales; family Nannocystaceae; genus Nannocystis; species Nannocystis pusilla. The sequence goes on along the minus strand of NZ_JAPNKE010000002.1, from coordinate 11,265,932 downwards.
TTCGAGAGCGGAGCCTCACAGCTCCGCTCTCGCTGCTTTCGGCTCCCGCCCGCCAGCGAGCGGCTCGCTCCGACGCCCCGGCACACGTGGGCCGGCGAACGGCTCGCTCCGACGCTCCGCGGAGGCCGGCTCGTCTCAGGCCCGCGCGTCGTCCGGCAGCGCCGGCGCCATCTGTCCCTCGGACCAGCTTACCCGCGCTTCGTCGACCCGCGCTTCGCCGAGGCAACCTGTCTCCCAGGACAGCCTACCTGCGCGCACGTCACCCGGAGTGCCGCGAGCAGCGCGTCGCCGGCGTCGCCTGTCTCTCGAGCCAGCTCATCCGCGAGTGGGCATGTCTGCGTCGGCCAGCGCGTCGCCGCCATGCCGACCTCTCGGACCTGCCTGACCCGGACCCCGCCCTGCGCCTCGCACGACTGTCGCCTATCCGCGAGCAAGCCGGGCGTGTGCGAAGAATCGGACAGCTCTGGGCATCGGCGGCTCACGGCCAGCGCATCGCAAAGATCACCTGTCCCTCGGGTCAGCCTATGAGTGAGCGCGTCCCGCTCCGGCGTGCTGCGCATCCCCGGATCGATCCACGCAAACGGGCACCCGCATCCCGCTGTCTCTCGGCCCCGTCGTCCCGGCGACCGCCGCATCGCAGCTCGCGCTCCACTGGCCCGGCCGGTCCACCTCGAGCCATGTCACAAGAGACATGTCCTTCGAGCCATCCTCGCACGGCCGCGCGGCTCCCCCATCGACCTGCCCGAAGCCATGGTCACGCCACCCGCCGGCGCTCGCCCGAGGTCCGTCCAGCGAGGGGATCGCCTCCGCAAGAGCCTCTTCGCCGGACGCTGCCGACGTCCTCCGCGTCCTCACGGAGCTCTCCCGACCTCTCGCGACGAAGCTGCCTCGCATCGGCTGCCGACCGTCGCAGCGCACGGCCTGGCGATGTCGAGATCGCGGTCACCTTCCCCGCGGCCGCGTCCGCCGTGCGCCGCGTCGACCGCTCCTCGCGACGACGGCGGCCTCGCCGACCGCCGTGCTCCGCAACCCCGTGGGCCCAGGAGTCCACGTCGAGGTCACCGCCGCCTTCCTCGTGGCGCCCGTGCCCGCCGCGTCGACCGCTCCTCGCGACGACGGCGGCCTTGTCGACCGCCGCCCTGCTCCGCAACCCCGTGGGCCTAGTAGTCCACGTCGAGGTCGCCGTCGCCTTCTTCGTGGCGCCGGCGCCCGCGGCCGACGCGTTTCTTCGCGCGGGCCTCGTCCTCCTCGCGGTCACGTCCGCGGTCGCGATCGCGGTCGCGACGGCCGCGGCCCTCCGCGGGGGCGGGCGCGGGCGGGGTGGCGGCGCTGCCGCGAAGTTTCGCGCGGGTGGGCCGCCGCGGTCGTAGCTCGGGCCCGAGTCGAAGTTACGAGGCGGGCGCCCCTGGCTCGCGGGCGGGCCGGAGGGGCGGGGCGAGAAGCCGCGGTCGCCTGCGGGCGCCTCACGTGGCGGCTGGGGGCGCGAGTCGGGCGCTCCGCGGTCGTTGAACGGGCGGCCGGGCCCGCCTGGGCGTGGGCCGTCGGCCGAGCGTGGCGGTCCATCGGGACGCGGTCCGCGAGGCTTGTCCTCGGCGATGCTGACGCGGATCTGCCGCATGTCGAGCGCCGCGCCGTCCATTGCTTGCATCGCCGACTCGCTGTCGGCCGGATTTTGGAACGCCACGAAGCCGAAGCCACGCGAGCGTCCGGTCTCGCGGTCCGTCACCACCTTCGCCTCGATCACCGTGCCGAAGCGACCAAATGCGGCTCTCAACCCCTCGTCGGTCGTGTTCCAGCTCAGGCCACCGACAAATAATTTCCTCGCCATTCGCTCTCTTCGCCCTGTCGCGCGTGCGCGCGGCGCCTCCACTTCGGATGCTGCTCGCGATCCCTGTCTCTGTCAATCCGCGCCCGGTCTCGCGGCGCGACGGCGGATGCAGCCCGGGCCACAAGCGGGGCCGAAATGTCGTACAACCCCTCGGCCCCCACGGCCTGCGGCCCTGAACTGCGTCACGCCCCCGCGCCCGGCGCCGGCGCGCTCCCTCCCCGGACGGCACCCGCTTCATGTTCTTCTCACGCCACGAAATGATCCTCGCGGCCCTGGAGACGCCGCGCCTGATCGAGCTCGCTCGCGTCCTCCAGATCCCCGAGCCCGCGCAGCGCCAGCGGGGGCAACTCATCGATCTGCTCTGCACCGCTCGCTACGACCAGTTCCGCGGCTTCCTCGAGCGACTCAGCGTCCTCGAGCTGCGCGAGATCTGCGAATTCGTCGGTCTCCGCGAGGCGTACGGCGATCCGGCCGACCTCATCGATCGCCTGCTGTTCATCGAGCGCCGCTCGCCCGCGCCCCCGCCCGCACCTGCGGCTCCGGGGCCCCGCGCCTCCGGCTGCAGGCGCACCGCCGGCTGCAGGCGCACCGCCGGCGCCGCCCAAGCGTCGCGGCGCCAAGACGCAGGCCCGCGGCGAGCTCGGCTTCGAAGCCACCTTGTGGCAAGCGGCCGACCGCCTGCGCAGCAACATGGACGCGGCCGAATACAAGCACGTCGTGCTCGGCCTCCTCTTCCTCAAGTTCGTCGGCGAGGCCGGTCCGCCGCTGCGCGCCGCGGGCGCCAAGCCGCCGCCGACGCGCGGCTTCAAGGTGCCGGCCGCGGCGCGCTGGGACACGCTGCTCGGCAAGGCTCGCTCGCCGCTGCTCGGCCGCGACCTCGATCAGGCGATGGCCGCGATCGAGGCCCAGAACCCGACGCTGCGCGGGATCCTGCCGCAGATCTATCAGCGCCCCGGCCTCGAGGCGGCGCGCCTCGGCAAGCTGCTGCACCTCCTCGACGACATCCCCGATTTGGGGTCACAAGGCCGCAAGGCCCACGACGTCCTCGGGCGCGTCTACGAATACTTCCTCACCTGCTTCGCCTCGGCCGAGGGTCGCAACGGCGGCCAGTTCTACACCCCGCCGAGCGTCGTCGGCTTGCTGGTCGCATTGCTCGCGCCGACGCGCGGCACCATCTACGACCCCGCCTGCGGCTCGGGCGGCATGTTCGTGCAGAGCGAGCGCTACTTCGAGGAGCACGGCGGTCACCGCGGCGAGCTCAAGATCGTCGGTCAGGAGTCGAACCCCACCACCTGGCGGCTCGCCCGCATGAACCTGGCCATCCGCGGCATCGAGGGCGACCTCGGAGCTGAACCTTCGGACAGCTTCATGCGCGACCTGCATGCCGACCTGCGCGCCGACTACATCCTCGCCAACCCGCCGTTCAACGCGCGCGCCTGGGGGGCCACCGCGCTGGCCGACGACCCGCGGTTTTGCTTCGGCCTGCCGCCCGACGCCAACGCCAACTTCGCGTGGGTGCAGCACATCCTCTACCACCTTGCGCCGCAGGCCTGGCCGGCCTCGTGCTCGCCAACGGCTCGCTGACCGTCGGCGGCCGCGAGGGCGAGATCCGGCGCCGGATCGTCGAGGCCGACCTGGTCGACGGCATCATCGCCCTGCCCGCGCGCCTGTTCTACAGCACCGCCATCCCCGTGTGCCTGTGGCTGCTCGCGCGCGACAAGGCCAGCGGCCGCGACCGCCGCGGCAAGGTCCTCATGATCGACGCCCGCGACATGGGCGCGATGCTCGACCGCACCCACCTGGCGCTGCGTCCCGAGGAGCTGGCCGAGATCGCCGGCATCTATCACGCCTGGCGCGGAGCACCTGTCTCCGAGGGCATGTCGCAAAAGCCATACGCCGACGTGCCCGGCCGCTGCTGCGCCGTCGACCTGCCGACCCTCGCCGAGCACGAGTTCATCCTCGCGCCGACGCGGCACGTGCGGCCGGCCGAGGCGGCCAACGCCGCGCCGGACTTCGCCGAGCAGTTCGCCGCGCTGCGCCGCGACCTGCTCGACCAGATCGATCGTGCCGCCGCGCTCGACCGCGAGATCGCCGACGCGCTGGCCCGGGTCGAGGTCCCGTGAGCGCGCCGGCCCACTGGGTGCGCTGCACCCTCGACGCCATCAAGGCCGACAGCGACAACGCGATCGCCGGCGGCCCGTTCGGCTCCGACCTCACCCAGGCCGACTACGTCGACGACCCCGACGGCGTGCCGGTGATCCGCGGCTGCAACCTCGGCCACGGCGAGCGGCGCTTCTACCCCGACAAGCTGGTGTTCGTGCACCCGCACAAGGCCGACGCGCTGCGGCGCTCGCAGGCCTACCCGGGCGACGTCATCTTCACCCAGCGCGGCACCGTCTCGCAGGTCGGCCTCGTCCCCGACGACCTGCCGTGGCGGCGCTTCCTGCTGTCGCAGAGCCAGATGAAGCTGACCTGCGACCCTGCGCGCGCCGACCCCGAGTACGTCTATTACTGGTGCCGCTCGCCCGAGGTCCAGCGCTACGTCGAGAACTGGACCATCGCCGCCGGCGTCCCGCACACCAACCTCAGCACCCTGCGCCAGACCCCGCTGCTGCTCCCGCCGCTCGCCGAGCAGCGGGACATCGCCGGCGCCCTCTCGGCCCTCGACCGCCGGATCAGCCTGTGCGACGACCAGCGGGCCGTCCTCGTCCAGGTCATCGACCTGCTCTTTCGCACATGGTTCATCGACCATGCGCCGACCGCCGACAAAGAGAACGGCCTGCGCCACCCGACCGTCGACGAGGCGCTCTACAGCCGCCTCGCCCCGGCCTTCACCGTCGACGGCGACCGCCGGTTCCCGCTGGCCTACCGCCTGCTCCCGCTGACCGAGCTGGCCGAGTTCCAGAACGGCAGCGCGTTCGGCATGACCGACTTCAGCCCCGCCGGCGAGGGCCTGCCGATCATCAAGATCGGCGAGCTGAAGCAGGGCATCACCCGCCAGACCCGCTACTGCGTCGCCCGCGACAACGCCCGCCGCATCGACCGCGGCGACCTCCTGCTGTCCTGGTCGGGCAACCCCGACACCTCGATCGACACCTTCCTCTACTTCGGCGGCCCCGCCTGGCTCAACCAGCACATCTTCAAGGTCGCCACCAAGCGCCCCGAGGACCGCGCCTACATGTTCGGCCTCCTGCGCAGCCTCAAGCCGCGGCTCCTCGCGTTCGCCCGCGCCAAGCAGACCACCGGCCTCGGCCATGTCACCCTCAAGGACATGCGCACCGTCGTCGTCGAGTATCCCCCGGTGATGATGCGCGACGCCTTCGACGCCCTCACCGCCCCCTACTTCGCCAAGATCGGCGCCTGCGACGAGCTCCGCGCCTCGCTCGTCGCCACCCGCGACGAGCTGCTGCTCCGCCTCATGTCCGCCGAGGCCCGCCTGCGCCCGTGAGCGGGTAGCCGGGGCGACATGTCCCCGAGGACATCTCGCGCGCCGCCCGTCGCGCCCCGTCTGCGCCCGCGAGCGGGGCCCGCGAGCGACATGTCCGCGAGGACATCTCGCGCGTCGCCCGTCCCCTTGGCCCGCGGCGCGCGACCAGGGTATCGTGGCCCCATGCACGCTCGCGGTACCTCATCGATGGAGAAGCTCGTACGGATCTGCGCCCTCTTCAACGCGAGCATGATCGCCGCCTTCTTGATCCCCGGGTTCTTGCCGCTGCTCGGCATCGTGCCCCCGCCGTCGCCGTTCTGGCTGTGGCTGCCGTCCCTCCTGGCCCTGTTCAGCGCCCTCGTGCTGTGGCTGTCCGCCACCGATCTGCGCCGCTACGGCACGTTCCCCTACTGGAGCGGGTGGAGCCGCATCGGCTTCTTCGTCCTCGCCTTCAGCCTCGACTTCCCCGCCACCGCCGGCCGGATCGTGGCGCTGATCGCCGTCGTCGACATCGTGCTCGGCCTCGCCTGCGTCCTCGGCCTGCCCCGCGCCACCGGCCGCACCCCGCTGCAGCTGCTGATCGGTCGCGGCGCCGATTGAAGCGCCCGACTTCCTTCTTTAAAGAGTCTTTGCGAACATGTCCAAATGAACATGTATAAACCGAGCCGGTCGCGTCCGCGCGGCGACGCTCCCTGCCCGAACGTCCGCCCCCGCGCTACAGTCGCCCGCATGCTCGCCCGCCCGCGCGTCTGCGTCGCTGCGCTCCTGCTCGCCGCCTGCCCGTCCGCCCCCTCGACCAGCGCCACCGCGACCGGCACCGGCGACACCACCACCGGCCCCGGCACCACCACGACCACCGAGCCGACCACCGGCGAACCGGCCGGCTGGCAAGTCGCGCTCGAGCTCGGCGTCGACAAGGGCGCGCTGTTCAGCGTGTGGGGCCCGCAGCCGGACGACGTGATCGCCGTCGGCGGTCAGGGCGTCGGCCCGACCTCGAAGGGCCTCGCGCTCCGCTGGGACGGCGCCGCGTGGACCGAGCTCTCGCTGCCGCCGGGGACGACGCGCCTGCACTGGCTCGCCGGCGTCGGCGACGCGCTGTGGGCCGTCGGCGAGGCGGGCGTGGCGATCCGCCGCGACGGTGACACCTGGACCCCGATCGCCACCGGCGTCGACGTCCCGCTGTGGGGCATCTGGGGCGCCGGCCCCGACGCCATCTGGAGCGTCGGCGGCGACGGCTTCGTCGGCGGCCCCTCGCTGCTGCGCTGGAACGGCGACGCCTGGGCGCCCGAATCACTCCCGCCGCTCCCCGACGACTGTCACGCCCTCTTCAAAATCGTCGGCACCGGCGTCACCGACGTCACCGCGGTGGGCGACCTCGGCGTCGTCCTGCAGTACGACGGCGCCGCCTGGACGCAGCAGGACGTCGGCTCGATCGCCGACCTCATCAGCGTCAGCGGTCCCGCGCACGCGCGCCTCGCCGTCGGCGGCCGCGCCAACGCGCGCCTGGCCTGGTGGGACGGTCAGAAGTGGACCGGCGCGACGCTCGATCGGCCCGGCCTCTCGGGCGTGTGGATCGACAGCGACGGCGAGGGCTTCATCACCGGCTCGAACGGGCAGATCTTGCGCGTCACCGCGGGCGACCTCGAGCCCGAAGCCGAGCCGAGCCCGACCAACCTGCTGCTCCACGCCGCGTTCGGCTTCGCCGCCGGGCCGCGCTTCGCCGTCGGGGGCAACCTCGCCGGCATGCCGCCGCACGTCGGCGTCATCCTCCAGCACCCCGGTCCGTGAGCGCGTATCATGCGTCATGCAATCGCACTCGCGGCACGTCCTGCTCCTGCTCGCGGTCTCCGCGTGTACCCCCGACGAGGGCGTGACCACCGACGCGTCGACCGGCACCACCGGCGAGACGACGAGCACGAGCACGAGCACCGGCGAGGACACCACCACGACCACCACCGACGCGCCGACCACCGGCGAGCCCGGCACGACCACCACCACCAGCACCACCGGTGAGGCCGGTTACTGCTGGGGCTTCGACGTCGACGCCCCCGCCCCCTTCCTCGCGCTCTACGACTACCAGCACGCCGAGCTCGCCGACGGCGTCACTTTGCCGCTCGAGTGCGGCGGCCAGGGCTCGTGGATGTTCGGCCTCTACCCCGAGTTCGGCGGCTACGAGCCGACCGGCGATTCGGTGGTCTTCGACCTCACCGTCGACGTCGACGGCTACAACATCAACCCCGCCGGCCACTTCTTCAGCGGCGAGGTCTACTACTACGTCGGCTGCGACGACGTCCTCGGCGGCGTCCTCGGCGTGGTCCCGATCATCCCGCCCGACGAGCTCCCCGATCCCGCCGTCCTCGACGGCCTGACGGCGAAGGTCCACGTCGAGCTCGACGCCGGCGGCCAGCTCGTCAGCTTCGACGCGACCATGCCCCTGTCGGCGCCCCCGGAGCTGACCGAGGACGGCTGCATGTTCCTCTGAGCACACCTGTCTCTTCGGACACCTCGTGCAGCGGAGCGACCCGTGAAGATGTACATCCTGATCCGCGCCAGCGTCCCGCTCGGGTTCGCCATGGTCGCCTGCGCCCACGCCTCGCTCGCCGCCTACCTGCGCTTCCGCGACGAGCCCGAGGTCGCCGAGTGGCTCGCCGGCCCGTTCCGCAAGGTCGTGTGCAAGGTCGGCGACGCCGAGTTCGCGGCCGCCCGCGCCGCCGGCGACTTCGTCGTCATCACCGAGTCCGCGCTCGATGGCGCCGAGGTGGCCCTCGCCTTCAAGCCGCGCGCCGAATGGCCGCGCGCGTTCCAGTTCTTCCCGCTCTACCGCGCGTAGACCCTGCTCGACAATTGCCAATGCCACGACCCGCGGTCTCCCGCGAATCGTGGCACTCGATCCGGCCACCGGCGGGCGAGGCGTCACGCCGCGCCGGCCGGCGACCCCGGGCTCACACGCCCTCGCAGACCTTCATCGTGCCGTCGAACGCCTGCGCGTTCTGGCACACGTCGACGGTCGAGCAGCCGCAGGTGCCCTCGTAGCACTTGTCGGAGTACATCGTGCCGGCGCAGTCCGAGTCCTGGCCGCAGCCGCAGACGCCGTTGTTGCAGGTGGTGAAGCCCGCGATGCCGGAGCCCGCGCAGTCGTCGTCCGTGCCGCACTCGCAGCGACCGGTGCCGGTGTTGCACACCGGGTGGCCGCCCTGCGCCGGGCAATCGGTGTTGGCCTCGCACGGGTCGAAGCAGGCCCCGTTGTCGCACTTGGCCCCGGTCTTGCCGCAGACGGCGATCTGCGCCCCACCCTCGATCGGGTCGGCCATGATCTCCTCCTGCGTCAGCGTCTCGCACATGATGAAGTCGCTGGGGACGATGGCGCACTTGCCCACGCCCTCGCCGATGTTGATGCAGGCGTAGCCCATCATGCAGTCCGCCTGGGCCGCGCAGTCGAGCACCCACCCGCTGAGGGTCGCGTTGCACTGCGTGTCGGTCGTGCACAGGAAGGACTCGTTGACGCAGCGGCTGTTCTGGCAGGTGTAGCCCATGTCGACGCCGCCCAGCGTGCAGTCCGCATCGCCGGCGCACTCCTCCTGGCAGAACTGGCCGTTGCCGGGGGCCGTCGTGTCCTCCGTCGTCGGGCCCGCGGTGGTCGGCACGTTCTCGGTGTCGGTGCCGGGCGTGGTGTCGGTCCCGGGGGTGGTCTCGGTCCCGACCGTGCCGTCGGTGCCCGCAGTGTCCGTCGTCGGGCCCATCGTCTGCGTGCCCTGCGTGCCCTGCGTCGTGTCGGTCGCGACGCCGGAGGTCTCCGTGTCGCCACCCTTGTCGTCACCGCAGCCGAGCGGAGCGAGCAGCGCCACGAACAGAGGAATCACCGGCGTCTTCACAAGAAATGAGAGTTGCATGGCCGCGAGGGTACATCACGCGGCCGCCGCCGGCCACGCGCGGGATCGCAATGTGCGATGTGTTCTTTGAGACATATAGAACGCGTTTCGCCATCTCCCCGTTTGCATGATCTTTTCCTTACGCGTTGAATAATCACAGCAACCCCCGCTGCGCCCTCGTCCGCGGCCCCCGTCGAACGCGCAGCGGGCTCGACCGTAACGCGCGCGCAACGGGTGCACACGTCGGTGTGGGGCAATGCGAGCTATCCCGAGAATGCACGCTGCTCGCTGCTGACGGGGCTTACCTCGGTTTCGGCAGTATCTGCGGTTTAGCGGCCCCGCGCGCGATCTGCCGCGGGCATCTGTGGCGAGCAGGCGTCCGCGCGCGCCGGTGCTCTGCCGTGGGTGACACCCCGACGAGCTCGCGCCGTCCGGTCGTGGCGGTCCCACCATTCACGTCGCCGCCACCGCGTCGTGGACGCGCTCGAGCGCCAGCCCGAACGCGAACCACACCGGCGCGTAGTCGAAGCGGATCAGGCCATGGAGGTGATACCGCGAATAGCTGTAGTCCCACGGGCAGCGACCGGTCAATCGACACAGCGCCGCCCCGGCGACGTACTCGACGATGAAGATCAGCACGATCCACAGCGCCCCGCGCCCGAGCCACGGCCAGCCGCGGATCGCCTCGTGGACCCGCTCGAACAGCAGCCCGCCCGCGCCGTACAGCGGGAACATCCACAGGTACGTGTGACCGAGCAACCGCAGGCGCTGCTCACGGCTCAGCTTCAGCAGGCCGACGTCGTCGCCCAGATCGCCGCGCACGCCGGTGATCAGCGCGGACAACGCCGTCCACAGGATCTCCGCGCACCAGCCGAACACTCCGTACACGAGAAGGTGGTGGGCCATGAGGTCCTCGCGCGACGTCGAGGCTGAGACATGACGCCGTCCCGCGGCCCCGCAAGCGGCCTTGGCCGCCCCTCCGCGGGCCTCCCGGCCGCGCCGCACGGGCCGGGCTCGATCGCCGCCCGAGCGCCCCGCAGCACCGCCGAGCCTCGCTAGCCGCCGCGGGGTCGCGCGGCCAGCGTCGCGCCGCGACCTCGCTTCCGGACGAGGTCGGCCCTGGCCGACGCGAGCCGCCGCCCGGCCGGCGCCCGGTCCGCGCGGGCGGCTGCTCGTCCGTTCGACATGAATGACCTTCAGGACATGCTCTAATGAGCATGTCCCATGGGCCACCTCGTTCTCGCCGCCCTCGCGCGGCTGCCCGCTCGCCGCCTGCGGGCCCCGACCCAGAATCGCGTCCACCTTCGCTCGCAGGTGCTCGGCGGGCATGTCGACCTCACCGCGCCCGCGCGGCCGCCCGTCAGATCGCCGCCGGCAGGTCCCAGCTCTGGATCATGCCCTCCTGCGCCTGCAGGTACTTGGCGGGCACGTAGTAGAGCTTGCCGCTCGGGCTGACCGCCACGCGGCCCTTGTCGGGCATGGTGGCGAACACCTCGAACACCCCGGTGAAGGGCTCGACCGCCAGGACCTCGAGCGAGGACATCGACGCGTAGACCAGGCCCGAGAACGAGTCATGGCTGAGCCCGGTGACGTGGGCCCCGAGCTCGGTGACGAGCTCCGACTCCTTCGTGAGCACGTTGTAGCGGTACAGCGCTCCGCCCTCGACCGCGACCAGCAGGTGCGCCGGGCTCACCGGCGCCGACGCGGTCACGCGCGCCGGGAAGTTGTGGACCACCGCCACCGTCGCCTGCACGAGGTCGGCGGTGTTGTACTCGCCGTTCGCGGTGCTGTTGCCCACATACAGCACGCGGTCCTCGCCCCACGTCAGCCCTTGCGGCCCGGCGTCGGCCACCGGCGCCATGAACGGCCCGCCGCCCATCGTCTCGGTCGCCGGGATGACGATCGGCAGCGGGTCGTCGGGGTCGTCCTCGACCAGCCGCGCGACCCCCTGGATGATGTCGCCGAAGCAGCCGCCGATGCACGTGTACGTGATCGCGACCTCGCCCAGGCCCTCGACCGGCTGCGGCGGCGCGACCGGCCCGGCGGCCACCGGCGGCACCTCGTGCAGCTGCGGGATCGTCAGCCGCCGCAGCACCTTGACCTCGCCCATGTCGAGGTTCGACACACCTGGCCATTCGGTCAGCTCGCCGTCCGGCCGCAGCCGCCGCAGGTAGTCGGTGCCGCTGCGCAGCGTCACCATCCACGCGGTGCAGTCGTCGGCGAAGTCGATGCCCATGATCTTCTCCGCGAACGGCCCGTTGAGCTGCTCGAGGCTCGGGTCCTGGCACTCGATCGGCCGGTCGCACGCGCACGCCGCCCCCCAGCACGCGCCCGCGCTCGTGCACGCCACGTCCGCGCACGGCGCCACCGGCACGCAGGCCCCCTGACCGTCGCACACGCTGCCGGGCCCGCACTGCCTGTCGCCGCACGCCTCGCTCGCGCCCGCCAGGGTGCACGCGTCGGCGAGCGCGTGGCAGGTGCCGGAGATGACGTCGCACACCTGTCCTTCCGGACATGGATCTGGCTCTTGCCCCTGGCACAGGGTGACGCACTGGTCGTCGACGCACTGCTGGTTGGGCTCGCTGCACGCCCCGCACCCCGCCGGCCCGGTGGTCGCCGTCGGTTCGCCGGAGGTCGGCGCGGTCGTGCCCGAGGTCGAGGCGGCGGCGCTCTCGGACTCGCCCTCGCTCGTGCTCGTCGTCGGCGTCGTGCTCGCGGTGGTCGACGGGCCCTCGCTCGTCGCGCCCGTCGGCGCCGTCGTCGTGCCCGCGCTCAGCGTCGCCGACCCGGAGTCGGCGCGCCCGTCGTCGCCGCAGCCCATCACGCCCACGCAACACACCAACCCGCCCAGAGCCCATCGCTGCATTGTCCGCCGCTCTCCCGGCGCGCACGCTATCACGTCGCCGCGGGCGACGGCGCGCGCCCCGACACCCTGCGCCCGCGGACTGCGCGAGCGCCCGAGCGATCGGCCATACGCGCTCTCGCGGTCGGGTGAGCGCGGCGAGCACTCCAGCACCCACGACCTCGTCGCGGCGCTCGCGGCCCATTGACGGCATCACGCTTGACGCGTTCACCTCCGGCGCGAATGATGATTGCATGGAATATCGAATGACCGTGGATCCGACGACGCATCGAGACACCCAGGACGCCGCGCCGGCCGAGCCGGCACCGCTCGACGCTCCTGCGCAGCCGCCCAGCCCGGCGACCCCGTGGTTCGCTCGTTACGTGCAGCGGTGCATCCGCGTCAAGACCGGCGTCAAGGCCGGCGAGGGGACCGGGGGCAAATGGCCCATCGGCGCGTGACCTGCCCTGGCAATGGAGCCCGGGGCCCGCGATTCGCGATTGCGCGCCCGCAAATTGCAGGCACCGGGCTTGACGCCTCCTGCACGCGTGGGACAATGCCTCGATGGAGTCGAATATGAAGCCACAACCCTTGGAGCACGAGCAGGACCTATCCCGCGAGCAGGCGACTGCTCCCACCCCCGCCGCGCACGCGGTCCCCTTCTTCGCGCGGTACCTCGAGCGGCCCATGCGGGTGAAGACCGCGCTCCGGGCTGGCGAGGGCGGCAACGGCGGCGGCAAATGGCCCCTCTCCGCCTGAGCCCCGCGAATCACCCCACTATGAAGCTCGCGGAATCACCACACCCGAGAATCGACGTATGACTGTCCTTATCGTCGCGTTCCGCGACTACCGCGACGACATCCCGAGCGTGACCGCGGCGCTGGCGGCCCGCGGCGCGCGGTCGCTCCGCTTCGACACCGACACCTTCCCCGGCGCGACCGGCCTCTCGCTCGCGTACGGCGGCTCGCGCGGGGCCGTGCTGCGCGCGGGCGACGAGCCGATCGATCTGAGCTCGATCTCCGCGGTGTGGCTCCGCGGCTTCCGTGAAGGGTCCGCCCTGCCGGCGATGGAGCCCGAGTTCCTCCGCACCTCCGTGCAGGCCGCGGAGGCGACGACCACGGCGATGCTCGCCAGCCTGGGCTGCTTTCAGCTCGACCCGCGAGAGGTCGTGCGCCGCGCCGAGAACAAGCCGCTCCAGCTGCAGCTCGCGCAGGAGCTCGGCCTGGCGATCCCTGCCACCCTGATCAGCAACGACCCCGCGGAGGTGCGAGCGTTCGCGCGGTCCTGCCCGGGCGGCCTCGTCACCAAGATGGTCGTCCCGCAGTCGTCCGCGAGGACCGCGAGGGCGAGCTCGAGAGCGTCTACACCAGCATCGTCACCGCGGAGGAGCTGGCCGCGCTCGACGGCCTCCACCTCTGTCCGATGATCTTTCAGGAGAGGGTGCCCAAGGCGCTGGAGCTGCGCGTGACCGTCGTCGGTCGTCGGGTCTTCACCGCGGCCGTCGACTCGCAGCTCGCCGACGGCGCGCGCGTCGACTGGCGCCGCGATCAGGGCCCGATCCTCGGCACCTGGCGCCCGCACGGATTGCCGCAGGAGCTCGAGCACAAGCTGCTGCGCCTGCTCGATCGCCTCGGCCTCGAATTCGGCGGCATCGATCTGATCTTGACCCCCGACGGCCGCCACGTCTTCCTCGAGGTCAACCCGCTCGGCTCCTTCTCCTGGCTGGAGCCGCTGGTGTGGGCCGACACCGCCCCCATCTCGCACGCAGTCGCCGACCTCCTCCTCGGCCGCGCGCCGCCGCGAATCTCGCGCCGCTGACGCTCGCGGCGTCGACCTCTGCCGCGGCGGACCGATCGGTCCCCGTGCTTTTTTCCGGTCACGACGACGTCGCGGCGGCGGTCTAATCCGCCGTGACCATGACGCGCCAACCTCCCGACATCGACGCCGAGACCGTCGCCCTCGCTGCTGCCGGCGACGCGGCCGCCGTGGAGGCGATCGTCCGCGGCCTCCAGGGCCCGATCCACGCCATCGCCCGGCGCATGCTGCTCGACCGCGACGACGCCGAGGACGCCACCCAGGAGTCGCTCGTGCGCATCGTCACCCGCCTCGCCCAGTTCCGCGGCGAGTCGAAATTCACCACCTGGGCCTTCCGGATCGCCGTCCGCCGGATCCTCGACTTCCGCGAGCAGCGGGCCGCCGCGGCCCGCTACAGCTTCCCCGCGTTCGCCGAGCACCTCGCCGACGGCCGCGACGACGCTGCCGTCGAGCGCGTCCAGGACGGCGTCCTCTACCAGCAGATCAAGCTCGCCTGCAGCCGGGCCATGCTGCACTGCCTCGACGGCGAGCACCGGATCGCCTTCGTCCTCGGCGAATTGCTCGAGCTGTCCGCCGCCGAGGCCGGCGAGATCCTCGACATCGAGCCTGCCACCTATCGCAAGCGCCTCAGCCGCGCCCGCGCGACCCTCACCGAGTTCCTCGGCCGCACCTGCGGCGTCGTCGATTCGCGGGCCCCGTGCGCCTGTCACCGCCGGCTCGCGCGCGCCACCGAGCTGGGCCGCGTCGACCCGCGCGTCGATCACATCGACGGCGACACCCTGGTCCAGCTGCGCAGTCACATCGCCTCGGTCTCCGAGGCGCGGCGCGTCACCGCCTTTTATCGCCGCGAGCCCGAGGTCCACGGCCGCCGCGACTTCGTCGCCGACCTGCGGCGGATCCTCGGCGCCCTGCATCACCCCGCACCGGAGCATTCATGAACACTCACGACATTTCCCCGATCCCCTACACCAAGCATTTTGTCGACGTCCTCGGCGCCAGGATGGCCTACGTCGACGAGGGCGAGGGCGACCCGATCCTCTTCCTCCACGGCAACCCCACCTCCTCCTATTTGTGGCGCAACGTCCTCCCGCACGTGCGCCACCTCGGTCGCTGCATCGCCGTCGACTTGATCGGCATGGGCGACTCCGACAAGCCCGACATCGCCTATCGCTTCGACGATCACGCCCGTTACCTCGCCGGCTTCATCGCCGCGCTCGGTCTGCGGCGGATCGCCCTCGTCGTCCACGACTGGGGCTCCGCCCTCGGCTTCGACTGGGCCATGCGTCACCCCGAGCGCGTGCGCGGCCTCGCCTTCATGGAAGCGATCGTCACGCCCATGCCGAGCTGGGACGACTTCCCCGAGGCTGGCCGGGCCATGTTTCAGGCCTTCCGCACCCCCGGCGTCGGCGAGCGGCTCGTGCTCGACGACAACGTGTTCGTCGAGCAGGCCCTGCCGGCCTCCGTCGTCCGCGGCCTCACCCCTGCCGAGCTGCGGCACTACCGGGCGCCCTTCCTCGACCGGGGCGCGCGCCGGCCCGTGCTCGCGTGGCCGCGCGAGCTGCCGATCGCCGGCGAGCCCGCCGACGTGGTCGCCCGCGTCGAACGCTACCGCGACGCCCTGTGCCGCTCCGACCTGCCCAAGCTGCTCTTCACCGTCGAACCCGGCGTCCTGATCCCCCGGCCGTCGCCGGCTGGTGTCGCGCTCATCTGCCGCGGCTCGAGGTCGTCGAGCTCGGCCACGGCCTGCACTTCGTACAAGAAGATCATCCGCACGCGATCGGCCGCGGCCTCGCCGACTGGCTGTCGCGCCTGCCCGCGTGACCGCGTCGCGCGCTCGGGGAACGCAGGAGCGTCCGCAGCGCACCCGCCCCGCCACGACCTGGCCATCAGGACAGAATGTGTCACCTGGGCCCGTCTGGGCCGGCCCGGACAGAAAAATGAGTCTGCGAGAAATTGGTCGACGGGCAGGCGACACCATATCCGCACGGTGCCGGCCAGAGGTCCGCGGCGGACGGCCTCATGTCCCCCGAGGCCTATGCGTATCCCTCGTCGAAGCCCGACGTCGCGGACCTCCGGCCGGCACCTCATTCTTCCTTCTCCTGCGATCGGCCGACATGTCCATGAAGACATGTCGGCCCGGCTGCGCTCACGCCGGCTCGCGCACCTCGTACGTCGCGCACAGCGACTGCCACGCGTCGTCCGCCAGCTCGTACGGGCGGAAGCACCACAGCTCACGCAACCGCCCCAGCCGCGGCTTCGCGGCCACCAGCGCCGCCACCGTCGCCGCATCGAAGTCCGTCCCCGGCAGCTCGAGTCGCTCGAGCCCACCCGCCCACGGCGCGTCCGGCAAGCCGCGCAGCAGCTCGTCGCCCTGCTCGCAATAACGCAGCTCCACGTGCCTCAGGCGCGGCAGCCCGCGCGCGGCGCACAGCGCCTCGAAGTCGGCCGACTGCCAGCCCACGTACCAGTCGTACTGAAAATCGATCGCCAGTCGCTCGAGCGCGGGCAGCCGGGCCTCGCGCAGGAACTCGAGCCCCGACCCGCGCGGCGTCGGTCCCGGGCCCCACTCGCGCCGATCGCTCGGACCGAGCGGCGCCCCCCGAGCCAGCCGATCTCGAGCTCGCGCAGCGTCACGTGCTCGAGCGCCTCGAGCCACAGCTCGGCCCGCGGCAGGCTCAGCGCCGTCAACCCCGGGCACTGCGCCAGCACCCGCGCCATCGTCCGCGTCGCCACCCACTGCACCCAGTCGCGCTCGTGCGAGCGGTCGCACGTCAGCGCGAGCGAGCGCAACTGCGGCCACGGCCCGGCCGCGATCACCCGCTCCAGCGCCGGGTCGAGGTCGTTGCGCCCGCGGGCGTTGCTCGCGAGGGCGATCCGCTGCAACCCCGGCGCACGCGTCAGCATGACCTGCAGCGCCGCCAGGATCGGCGCCGCATCGCCCGGCTCGTCGATCGCCAGCTCGAGCGCGGCTTCCTCCTCGTCGAGCTCGAGCACGTCGTCCCAGCGGTCGCTCCAGTGCCGCCGGCGATCGAGCACCAGCCGCTGAAGCCGCGGCGGCAGGCCCACGGCCGCGATCGCCTCGGCCAGCGCGGCGAACTCCTCCTCGTTGCCGCCCAGATCGCAGCGCAGCGTCAGCGCCCGCAGCCGCGGCTCGGCGCATAGCTGCGGCCACCACCGCAGCCCGCGATCGACCGCCAGCCCCAGGTCCAGCGGCGAATCACCCGCCTGTCGCAGCTCCTCCGGCAGCTCCTCCGCGCTCACGCCCGCGAGTGTACGCCCGATCGAGGGAGCGGCGCCGGCCTCCCCCGAGGCGCGATACCGCCAGCCCGCGCCCTCGCCTGGCATTGCCGCACTCCCATCAATCCCGATGCACTATCATCAATGCCCATTCGCTCTCGGCGCCCGCGCCGCTGTCACGAATCGGTGACGCCGCGTCGAGCTCCCGTCACCGAGCTGCCCGCATTGTCGCCTGGCCTGCGCGGTAGTTGACACGATCGTCGCCCAATCTCCCGCCGGGCGTCGGCCGGACGTCATGTTCGAGCATTAGCGTCCCCGCGCCGGCGCTCGCTCGACGGCAGGAGACCTCGATGCCTCGCACTCGCTTCACGCTCCGCCTCACCCACCCTGCATTGTGGCTCGGCCTCGTCGTCGCGCCCGCGTGCGGCGACGACTCCGCCGCCGCGACCGACACCGCCGGCACCGACGGCCAGCCCGGCGAGCCCGGCGAACCGGGCCAGCCCGGCCAGCCTGGCCAGCCCGGAGAGCCCGGCCAGCCTGGCGACCCCGGTGAGCCCGGCGACCCTGGCGACCCCGGCGATCCCGGTGAGCCCGGGGACCCTGGCGACCCCGGCGATCCGGGCGAGCCTGGCGATCCCGGCCTCGACTTCGATCGGGCCCCGCGCTCGAGCGTCGTCGCGCTCCACTTCGCCGACGACCTCGGCACCGGCGCGACCGACATCGCCGAGCTGGTCAAGACGCTCGCGGGACATGTCGCAACGGACAGCTTGCCGATCGGCCTGCAGTTCCCGCTCGCGCCCGCCTCGACCGACACCGTGCGGGTGATCGCCGGCCTGCGCCACAACGTCCTGGTGCGCTGGCTCGACCCCCTCGGCCACGAGGACCAGCCCGAGTCGCCGCGGTTCGGCGCCAACAACGATTACATCGCCTACTTCGGCGACGGCTGGAACGACGCGCCCGGGGCCGTCCCGCAGTGGCACGGCAGCGGCAGCGGCGCGTGGCTGTGGGTCAACCACGAGTACATCTCCGGCAGCAGCCCGACCAGCACCTCCGCGCCCGACGGCCAGCACCTCACCTTCGCCCAGTTCCTCTACCGCCTGAAGGTGCTCGCCCTCGACGTCGGCGGCGACCTGTGGGACGACGCCTCGCTCGTCACCTACGGCGCCGAGTACAAGCGGCAGCTCGGTGGCTCCTGGCTGCACGCCGTGCAAGATCCGGCCAGCGGCGAATGGTCGCTCGATCGCAGCCGCCCCGCCGTCCGCTATGACAGCACCAGCGCCACCCTCACCAAGATCACCGGCCTCGCGGGCATCAGCGGCGACAAGGACGACGCCGGCGTCGATCTGCCGGAGGGCGTCGTCGCCGGCATCCTCGGCGACTGCTCGGGCGGCCAGACCCCGTGGGGCACCGTCCTCACCGCCGAGGAGAACGTGCAGGACTACTACGGCGACATGGAGACCTGCTGGAACGGCCAGCAGTTCGTCGCCGGCGCCGGCTGTGACGCCGGCCAGGACGTCGCGCTCGACGTCGCCGCCAGCGACAGCAGCGAGTTCGGCCGCTCGCCCGACCCGAACGCCAGGCACGCGCGCGACCTCTACGGCTATTTGGTGGAGATCGATCCGGGCGCCCCGGCCGACGAGTTCTACGGCAAGAACGAGCCCGGCGTCGGCCACCGCAAGCTCGGCGCCATCGGCCGCGCGCGCTGGGAGAACGCCACCTTCGCGGTCGACGGCGAGTGGAAGCCGCTGGTCGGCGAGCCGCTCGTGATCTACGGCGGCGACGATCGCCGGAGCGGGCGGATCTTCAAGTTCGTCTCGAAGGACCCCTACACCGCCGACATGACGAAGGCCCAGGCGCGCGCGCTACTCGACGAGGGCGACCTCTACGTCGCGCACTTCGCCGACCTCGACAACACCACCGGCACCGAGCTCGCCGGCGGCGTCGAGCCGACCGAGCAGAGCCCGGGCCAGGGCCGGTGGATCCGCCTCTCCGTCGACAACACCACCGACGACGCCCCCAACGCCGGCACCGCCGCCGGTCCGGCCGGCACCAAGGTCGGCGCCGCGCTGAAGTCGGCCGATTGGAACGCGATCGGCGGCCTCGCCACCGACGACGACGTGCGGCGGGTGCTGTTCACCACCTGCAACAAGCTCGGGGTGATGGAGCTCAACCGGCCCGAGGATCTCGAGTGGAACCCGAACGACCCGAGCGGCACCCCGCGGCTCTACGTCGCCTTCACCAAGCACGGCGGCCAGACCGCGCTCGACGGTGAAGGCGTCCTGTTCGCGCCCGACGAGTACGCCGAGAAGGCGCCCAAGCGCAGCGACGCGGTCGGCACGATCTTCGCCGTGCAGGAGGCCGATCCGGACAAGCCGGGCAGCTCGCTGACCTTCACCTACTTCAAGGCCTTCCACGGCAGCGAGGGCGACGGGGTGTTCGACGCCGCCGACCCGGACAACCTCGTCATCGATCGCAACGGCGGCGTGTGGTTCGGCACCGACGGCAACTTCGGCGTCAGCGGCCACGCCGACGCGGTCTACTACCTCGACCTCGATCCGGCCCACAAGGCGGGCGAGCCCGGCGTCGTCAATCCGACGTGGGGCAAGGCGCTGCGCGTCGTCGCCGGTCCGAGCGACAGCGAGGCCACCGGTCCGGCGCTGAACAGCGACATGCGCACCCTGTTCTTCTCGGTCCAGCACCCGGGCGAGGCGGTCTACTCGGCCTGGCCCGGCACGCCGTAGGAACTTCGGGACATGTCACGCATGCACGGCCAGGGCTTCCACTTCGCCTCTGCGCTCGCCCTGCTCGGCCTCGCGGCCGGGCAGTGGTGGCTGTACCCGCGCGCGAGCTCGGAGGCCGCGGCCGCGCCTGCGCGCGCTCCCGCTGAGCACCACGACCCGCTGGCCGTCGCGCGCGCCGCCGGCCTGCGGGACGGCAACCCCGAGGCCTCGATCCCGCCGCAGTGCTACACCCGCACCGGCGCGCGCTCGAACCCTTGCTACGCCTGTCACACGGCCTCGCAAGATCCGAACGGCATGAACGACTGGCACTTGCAGGAGGAGTACGCCTTCTCCGACGAGGGCCGCGTCAACCACTGGACCAACCTCTTCGTCGATCGCCGGCCGGCCCTCGCCGCGATCGCCGACGAAGAAGTCCTCCGCTACGTGCGCGAGGACAACTACGGCCCGCTGCGCGAGGCCCTGCAGGGCCGCACCGACTTCGCCGGCTACGTCCCCGACCTCGACCTCGCCGCCGGCTTCGGGCCCGACGGCCTCGCGCGCGACGGCAGCATGTGGCGGACCTACGCCTACAAGCCGTTCGTCGGCGCCTTCTGGCCGACCAACGGCAGCGCCGGCGACGCCTTCATCCGCCTGCCGGAGTCTTTTCGGACAGGTCCAGAAGGACAGGTCTCCGAGGACATCTACAAGCTCAACCTCGCGGTGCTCGAGGCCGCCGTGGCCGCGCCCGCCAAGCTGCCCGCCGGGTTCGCCTGGCCGACCGAGCCGCTCGACGAGCGCGCCTGTGGCGTCGACCTCGACCGCGACGGCCGGCTCGGCACTGCCACCGTCCTGCGCGGCCTGCCGACCCACTACTTCGGCGGCGCCGCGCGGCAGCCGGTGCGTCGCGGCGTCTACCCCGAGGGCACCGAGTTCTTGCACAGCGTCCGCTACCTCGACCCCGACGTCCCGGGCCTCGTCGCCGCGCGCATGAAGGAGCTGCGCTACGCGAAAAAGTCGACGAGCTCGACCGCTGGGCCATCCAGCGCGCCTACGAGGAGGAGTTCGACGCGCGCCAGGAGGGCCAACTGCCGCGCTGGAAGGGCTCGCCCGAGGTCGGCCTGCTCGGCGACTTCGGCTGGCAGCTGCAGGGCTTCATCGAGGACGAGCGGGGCCGCCTGCGCCTCCAGACCGCCGAGGAGCACCGCTTCTGCATGGGCTGCCACAACGGCATCGGCATCACCGTCGACCAGACCTTCTCCTTCCCGCGCAAGCTGCCCGGCGCGCGCGGCTGGAAGTACCAGGACCTGCGCGGCCTCGCCGACGTGCCCGCGGTCGGCCACGCCGAGCCCGAGTACCTCACGTACATGCGCCGCGTCGGCGGCGGCGACGAGCTGCGCGCCAACGCCGAGATGCTGGCCCGCTTCTTCCCCGGCGGCGCCCTCGACGAGGCCGAGGTCCGCCGCGCCGCCCCCGGAGGCGACCGCGACCTCGCCTGGCTGCTCGCCCCCTCGCGCGACCGCGCCCTCGCGCTCGACAAGGCCTACTGGCTGATCGTCCGCGAGCAGTCGTTCACCCGCGGCCGCGACGCGCTTTTCGCCCCGGCCGAGAACGTCCACCGCGAGATCGGCGGCAAGGCCACCGAGCTGGCCGCCGCCGAGACCCGCTGGCTCGACGCCCGCCTGCAGCTCGCCTGGCCCGAAGTACAGGCGACGACGACCGCGACGCCGTGACGGCCGGCGCCCGCCGGTTCAGCTCGCGCGCCCGCCGGCGTCCCCGCTCACCCGCGCGCCGCCGCCAGCGTCCGCCGGCGCGGCGCAGGCACCCGCCAGCGTCACCCCGCTCACCCGCACGCCGCCGCGAGCGTCAGCCGGTGCAACTCGACCAGCTCCGCGCGGTCGAGCGTCGCGCTGATGTAGCCGCCCGCCAGCACGAACGCGACCGCGGTCCCGCGCCGGCGGCACCACTCGAACACCAGCCGCTCGCGCGCCGCCAGCACCTCCGTCGTGATGCCGATCAGCGCCCCGTCGCCGCTGCGCTCGTGGAGGTCCATCCCCGCGTTGTAGATGCACAGCTCGAACTGCGGCGCCGCGCGCTCGAGCCCCGCCAATCGCTCGCGCACCGTCGGCAAGTAATCCTCGGCCCGGCGCACCAGGTCGAGCGTCCACCGCTCCGACGCCTCGTACGCGTCGTAGTCGTCGACCGACACGTCGACGTGCCACACCCGCGGGTCCTCGGCGAGCAGCGAGTGCGTCCCGCCGCCGCAGTGCGCGTCGAGGTCGAGCACCAGCACCGCCTGCGCTCCCGCCCGCAGCCCGGCTCTCGCCGCCAGCGCCAGCCCGTTGAACGTGCAGCTGCCCGCGCCGTGACGTCGCCGCGCGTGGTGCAACCCGCTCGACAGCGAGCCCGCCGTGCCGACCGCCAACGCCTCTCGCGCCGCCGCCACCGCCCCGCCGTTCGACGCCCGCACCATCGTCCACAGCGCGGGGTCCCAGGCGAAGCCCTGCGACTCCGCCAGCTCGCGCGGCTCCCCGGTGCGCACCGCCTCGACGTACTCGCGGTCATGCACCTCGCCCAGCTCGGCCGCGGTCGCCGGCTCCGGCGCCCGCACCTCGATCCCGGCGATCGGCGCCGCCACCAGCGATTCGTACATCCACTGCGCCTTGCGCGTGGTGTCGAACTCGTGCCGAGCCAACACGTAGTCCGGGCTGAAGTACACCGGGATCGCCATGCCCCGCACGGTACTACGGACGCTCGCCCCCGTCCAGCCGCGCGCCTCCGGCCATGCTGTGACAAGTACCTTTCGACATGTCGATCACGACATGTCTCAAAAGACATCTCACAGCGCCGGGCAATCTCCGTCCGGATTCCCCGACTCCCGGCACCAGGCGTAGTAGGACGTCCCCGGCGGATCGGGCTCGGACCGCCACAGCTCGAGCTCGAGGTTGTAGCCCGCCTCGGCGCAGCGCGGGTCGAGCTCGTCGTCGGTGCGGACGATGTAGCAGCGCGGCGAGCCGCCCTGGCTGGCCCACTCGCCGTCCACGCGGACACACGGCGGCACCGCGATCCTCAGAATTCTCGGTGAAGATGATCGCGCCGACGTCGCAGACGTGATCGAGCTCCGGCGTCTCCGGGTCCCAGTCGAAGACGCAGCGCGGGTAGCAGTTCGGGCCCAGGTTTTCGCTGGCCACCACTGCCGCCCGCGTGAACGCGTCCGACCAGTCGGGCTCGCAGATCGAGGCCGCCGGCAGCTCCTCGAGCTCGGTGGCGTCGTCCGCCGCCAGCAGGCGCACCGGCGGCGGCGCGGCGATCGTGTCGCTGCAGCCAGGCCCGATCCCGTGCTGCGTCTGGAACCCGGGCTCGTCGGCGTCGGCGTACGGGATCGCCTGACCCTCCGGCGGCACCCCGGCGACGCTGAACAGCCGCACCCGCGCCTTGACGTCGACCGTCTGCCTTAGGAGCTGCAAGTACTGCAGCATCTCGGCGAAGTGCTGCACCGACGTCAACACCGCTTGCTCGGGGCTGGCCTCTGCGCCGTCGTCCCCGCGGTCGATCGGCCGGCAATCGTCGTAGACCGGTCCCGGTCCGTCACAGACGACGCCGGCGCGCCAGCAGATCGCCGGTGACAGATCCGGCAGCTGCAGGTCGCCCCAGAACACCTGGTTGTCGCTGAAGATCGCCTCGTGCCCGGGCGCGACCGAACAGTCGTTGCCCGCGCTGATC
Organism: Nannocystis pusilla; assembly: GCF_026626665.1. Lineage (GTDB taxonomy): Bacteria > Myxococcota_A > Polyangia > Nannocystales > Nannocystaceae > Nannocystis > Nannocystis pusilla. Next base: position 11,242,474 of record NZ_JAPNKE010000002.1, on the reverse strand, counting down.
ACCACCACCAACAGATCGGCCGTCTCGCGCAGGAAGCCGTACGCGGGGTCGGCCTCGTCCTCCGAGCGCGCGACCGCCCGCTCGAGGCTGGCGAGCGGGCTCGTGAACTCGCACCCCGCGACCCCCTGCGGCACCGCGCAGCGCAGCGCCTCGGCCAGCTCGACCCCGTCCGGCAGGTTGCCCCCATTCCCCCCGACCTCGAGCCACGGCCGCACCGCGACCTCGCCGTCCGGCCCCGGCGTCGGCGTCAGCTCCAGCGACGCGAGCGAACACGCGGCCGTGCACGCCTCGCGCGCGTCGACCCCGGCGTCCGCGTCGACGAATTCGTCGAGGCGCGCGCGGCAGCTCTCCATCCGCAACGCCCCCGCCTCGGCCGCCGCACACCGCGGGTTGCCGGCGTCCGTCGTCGTCACCCCGAAGCGCAACGACGGCGCCGGCTCTGTCGCCTGCAACGCCGCGGCGAACGCGGTCATCGCCGCGGCCACTTGCGGCAGGCGCGGCGCGATCGCCGGGCTGTCGTCGACGACGAACAGGACGTCGAGCTCGTTGAAGAGATCCAGATTCAGCGGGTTGTTGCCGGTGCCTGGAAACCCCGGCGTCGGCATCGGCGTGACGCAAGCCCCCACGCCCCCATCCGGCCCCAGCAACACGCACACCTGTCTCTCGGGACAGTCCCCGATCCCCGCGCAGGCGCCGACAATCGCCGGCTCGTCGACGCAGCCGGGCGCGAGGCTCGCCACGAGCGCAGCGCGAGCGCCGAACCGCGCCGCTCCGCGAGCCGCCTTGAACCCGGGCACCCGGCGACGTTACCCTGACCGTCGATGCCCTCCAAGCCGAAGCGTCGCCGGTGCGCCCTCGCGCTCGGCCTCGGCCTGGTCGCCTGCCGCGAGCCCGCGAGCAGCGAGGGCGCGTGTCTGTCGCCCGGCCGCTCCTTCGAGGAGCGCACGATGATCCCCCTCTTCGACCTCGCGCCCGAAGCTCCGCCCTGGGCCTCCGATCTGACCTGGTACTGCGAAGAACCACCGCCCGCGGCGCTGCTCCACGGCACGTACCGGTCCGAGCTCATCTGGGTCGACGGCGAGGAATGCGACCCCTGCGATCTCGAGCGGATCGCCAGCTTCGCCATCACCCAGGTGTGTCGCGGGGAAGGGCCGCCGACCATGCGGCTGCTCTGCGGACCCATCCCCCTCTCGCTGCAATCGTGGCAGCGCAAGGGCTGCGCCTACGCGGTCGCGACCATGAACAATTGCATCGTCGATTGACGCCGTCGAATCATTCCAGCAGCGAGCGCACCGCGCCTGCCGACCGCGCAGTCGGTCCACTTCACGCCGCGGCCGACGTGTCGCCCAGCGCGGCGGCCACGTCCTCGAGGCGATCGTAAGACACCTGCATGCCGCTCTCCATGCCGGAGTTGATGTGCGCGTCGCGGTGCTCCTTGCACGAATGCTGCACCAGAGTGCGCATCGTCGTCACGCCGTCGACCTCCTCGAGGGTCATCGTGTTGAGCGCCTCGCCGTCGGGGAAGCCCTCGTACACCTCCGTCGACACCACCCGGCGCGGCCGATCGATCTCGCGGTATTCTCCGTGGAAGCCGACCTCCATGTCGCGGTCGCGGACGACGTAGCGCCAGCGCCCGCCCACGCGCAGGTCGACCTCGCAGACCTGCCACTCCGCCGTCTCGAAGCCCCACCAGCGCTTGATCAGCGCGGGCGTGGTGCAGGCCTTGAAGATCAGCTCGGCCGGGTAATCGAAGACGCGGGTGATGAGGATCTCGGTGTCCGACGACAGGGTGACGACGGCCGAACCATGGCGATTGGGGACATTCTTGTTGCTGGTCATGACTGCTTCTTCTCCTGGGCTTGGAGCTCGGCGAGGAGGTCGTCGAGCCGGTCGAGACGGGTGTTCCAGGTGCGCTCGAAGGTGCGTACCCAGTCGTGGATGGGCTTCAGCGCCGGGCCGTTCAGGCGGTACCAGCGGTGCTTGCCGTCGACCCGCACGTGTACGACCCCGACGGCCCGCAGCACGCCGAGGTGCTTGGACACCGTCGGCTGACTGAGGCCGAGGCGCTCCGCCAGCTCGCCGACCGTCGCCTCCCCGCTGCCGAGGGCATCGAGGAGGTCGCGTCGGCTCGCCTCGGCGACGGCGTTGAAAACGTCGCTGGTCGTGGGCGTGCGAGCCACTTCGATATCATATTCCGATATCGGCATATGTCAAGCCGAAGCCGCCGCCGCCCGACCGGGACGGTCTGGGCGGCGGACGAAGCTCTCTTCCTGTCTCTTTTAAAAAGAACCGCGACCCTGCCCGCGCCGGGGCGCGAACAGGGCCGCCTTGCGCGGGTGCGCGGGGACGCGGGCTCAGCTCCAGCGGACGCGCGCGCGCAGGCCGGCGAGGCTGCCGTCGGCTGCCACGCCGACGATGTAGACCGGGTGGATCGGGCCGCCCTCGGGGTCGGCGCCGACGATGTAGACCTGCAGGTCGGACAGCGTCGACTGCATCGCCTGCGCCAGCGCCACGGCCTGCGCGGTCTGGCCGGGCGTGTGGTGCTCGACGAGGCGGCGGAAGAAGTCGGCGGCCGACTCGATGCGGGCGATCCGCTGGGTCGGGTCGTCGATGTTCAGGCCGAGCGTGGCCACGAAGCTCTGGGCGGTGAGGCTCTCGAGCTGGGCCGGCGCGTGGAAGCTGAGGAGCTGCTCATTCGTCAGCTCGGTGCCGAAGTCGTCGAACACCAGGTTTTGGGCCAGCGCCTCGAAGTGGTTCGCCAGCTCCTCGCCGCTGCGCTGGCGGTGGCGCGCGACCTTGACCGCGAGGCGGCCGAGCGGAGGCATCGCCGCGACCTCGTCGGTCGACAGCCCGTTGTCGTTGGTGTCGAACGCGGCCACCAGCTGCTCGCGGGCCACCACCAGGGCCCGCTCGACGTCGCCGCGGTCGACCCGCTCGCTCGGGTTGCCGTCGAGGCGGACGATGAAGCGGTAGAAGAAGTCGACCAGATCGCGCTCGGCCCCGGTGAGCTCGGCGATCTTGCGCCGGATCTCCGCGCGGCTGGTGATCTTGTCGCGGCCGCCGGCTTCAATGATCTGGGCGGCGGCCCACTCGAACGCTGCATTGACCTCGGACTTGGCGATGCGTGACACGCCGCGAGTGTGCCGGGGAACCGCCGGCGGGCCAAGCGATTTCGCCCCGCCGACGCCCCTGCAGGCCGCCGCAGAACCCGCAGGCAGCCCGTCGCGGCCCGAAGCCTGCCTCGTGTCGGGTCGGGTCGGACCCCACCCGGCGACGATCTCCGCCGAGGACCCGACGCCGGCGCAGGCCGGCCGCGTCGACGGCTGCGCATGCTCGCCGCGGTCGGTCACCCCGCCCCGATCCAGCCCCGGGCGACCCCCACGATACGGCGCATGCATGTCCGATCGGACATTTTTAAAGGACATGTCTGAAAGCGCATGTCGGGGTTTGCACGACCGCTGCGCGCGATGGCGTGGTCGGGCTCGCCGACGCGCCCGCGCAACCGCATCGATCGCGTCGCCGATGCTTCGGCTCGCGGACGCCTCGATGCCCGTGCCATAGCCTGTCTCGGGACATGTCACGCGACGCCGGCGTGATCTGTTCGAAAAGACAGGTCGCCCGATCGGCTCAGCAGCGCGCGGCCAGGGCGAGCACCAGCGCCAGCAGCGAGCCCCCCGCGAGCAGCCACGGGGTCGCCGCCGACCGCCGCGCCTCGGCCTGCTGGCGGGCGATCGCCTGCCCGCGCCGCGCCTTGCGGCTCGGCGGCGTGAAGTCCTCCACGTCGGCGACGAACCACCGCGCGGAAGCCGGCACCGCGACGGGTCCGCCGATCACCGTGACGTCCCCGCCGGGGCGCAGCGTGAACGCCGGCGCCTCGACGCGGCGGGCCGCGTAGCCGCCGGGCAGCTCGGCCGCGTCGCCCGTCGCGGCCGCGAGCGCCGCCAGCAGCGACTCTGCCAGCGGGCGGCGCTCGCCGGCCATCGCATCGATCTCGGCCAGTTCGGCCTCGAACGCCGCGAACGCCGGCTCCGCCACACGGGCCGCGAACTCGGCCAGGTCGACGTCGTACAGCGAATACTTCCCGTCGGTCAGCGCCCGCAACACCCGGTCGTAGACCACGTCGATCGAGACGCTCCACGCCGCGTCCTCGTCGTCGCTGGCGCCGACCACCTGGCGCAGCAGCCCCGCGTTCTCGGCCGAGAAGCCGCGCGTCGACCCGTCGAGGCTGACCTCGAGGTTGCCGCCGCCGACCCCGCGGTGGTAGCCGAGGCAGATCGCCGCATCACGCGTCGCGCCCGCGAGTCGCCCGGCCTCGTCGACCCGCACCAGGGCCGCCTCCGCCAGCCGGGCGCGCAGGCGCGGGTACCCGGCCAGCGCCGGGTGCTGCTCGGGCAGCCGCAGCCCGCGGCCCGCCGCGACCTCGCGCGGCACCAGCCACCGCTCGCCCTTCGTGTCGGACAGCTCGAAGCGGGTCGCCTTGCCCGCCAGAGGCCCAAGCACGATCTCCGCCTGCCCTCGCCCCTCCCACACGTGCGGGTCGATGGCCACCAGGCCCGGGATCACCAGCGCTTCGGGCATCCTGCCTCCACCGCCGCGCAAGCTAACACGTCCCTGGGCCGGGCCTCCAGTCTCCACAGGCCGCGGACGCCCGACCCTTCGACGATCGGCGTATCGGGCCCCGTCCGGCGTCGGGCGAGCCGCCCCTCCCCGGCTGTCCCGAAGCGCAGGTCCGCGACTCGCCCCGGGCCGGCCTGCGCCCCGTGCTTCCCCGGGCCTCCGCTTCGAGGCCGAGCCGCGCCACGCGGGCGCGGCCCTCACGCGTCACGGAACATGCTCTTTCAAACATGCCGTATCGGGCATGTCTTCTGCGACATGCCCGAACAGTCACCCGACCTCAGGGACCTACGTGGGTGACCTCGCCGTCGATCACCTCTCCGACCCACTCTGCCAGCTGGACCCCGTCGATCACCGTGGTCCAGAACGACGGCGAGCGCAGCACCGTGTGGCCCTGGCCGAAGTTGTAGAGCACCCGCGTCTGGCCGATGTAGTACGTCGCCGCCGCGTCTTCGTGGTCGGCGCGGAGGGACAAGAGCCCGTCCTCGTACACCTCGGCGGGCACGCTGATCGGCAGCCCCTCGCACGTGTTGTACTGGCCGTTGCCCCAGCCGAACGACATAAAGCCGCGGATGATCGCGTCGGCCGTGTTGGAGAACAGGCCGAAGCGGATCCCCGGGTACGCCGTCAGCGTGTGCTGGAGGATCCCCGTGGCGAAGTCGTCGGGGTCGGCGCAGTCCGGGCCGCACGCCGCCAGGATCGTCTGGTCGAGGCCCCACACCTCGCGGAACGTCTGCTGCAGGCACGGCGGGATCACCTGATTGGACACCGGCGGGCCCGAGTCGTCGATCACGATCATCTGCGGGCCCGGGCCGAACGCGTCGGCCACCTGCGCCGCGTTGAGCCCGGCCCCGAAGCCGCCCGCGCTGATCCCGGTGAGCAGCACCTTCTCCGCGCCGGGGAACGTCGGCACCCACTGCTGCAGGTACTTCGTGATGTTCGTGTAGCCGCGGAAGTGGCGGACCTGGCCGCCGAGCGTCGTGTCCTTGTCGCCGCCGTGGATGTCGCCCGTGCAGTACGGGACGTAGATCATGCTCCAGTCGCGGACCGGGTTGACCGGGTTGCTGCGGTTGAAGATCCCGTCGGGCGGCGGGATGAACGGGATGTTGAACGCCGAGAAATCGCACGCGTCGTTGAAGCAGGCGCCGCCGCCCTCGAGGTAGATCATCACGTTCTTCGAGGCCGGGTTCAGGCTGACGCCGAAGCCGGCAGTGTCGCCGTTCATGCACATCGTGCCCGGCACCTCGAAGTACTTCCATTCGAGCGGCGGCGCGTCGATCGGCGCGACCGTCGTGCAGTCTGCCAGGCAGCCGTCGAACGGATCGTCGTCGCCGTCGTCGCACGCCTCGCCCGGGTCGAGCCGGCCGTCGCCGCACGCCGGCGCCGGCGGCTCGCCCGTCGTGCCGGAGCCGCTGGAGCTCGAGTCCTCCCCGTGCGAGCCGCTCCCGCCCTCGCTGTCCGGCGGCGCGCTCGTGGCCTCGGTCGGGGCCCCGCTGCCGGACGTGTCCGTGCCTGTCGCGTCCGTCTCGCTGCCGGGCGCGTCCGAGTCGGACGCCTCCTGGCCGCTCGTCTGCGGCCGGTCGCCGCAACCCGCGAGGGAGATGCTCGTCGCGCACAAAAAGCGCGCGACGGAGGATGAGAGCCGTGCCATGCGATGCGACCTCCCGACCGGCGGATCTCCGATCGAGCCCGACGATCGGCCCCGGCGGGCGAGAATGCAAGGAGGAGCGCTGCCCCCAGGCCTCCGCAAATGTCGGCGGGCGGCCCCTCCGCTTCGCCACACCTGTCCCGAGGGACAGCCTCGACCTCACGGGCTCAGGCGGGCGATCCACGCGTCGCGCCCGTCGACCCCCTCGTCCATCCCGCCGGCGACGACGACCGTGCCGTCGGGGGCCGCGCGCACGCAGCGGGCCTGGCTCGCGCCTCCGCCGGGGCCGGCGATCACCGACGCCCACCGCTGCGTCCCGTCGGGCGCCAGGCGCCGCACCCACGGCTCGCGCTTGCCGGCCTGGATCGTCGCGCCGGCGACCAGCAGGTCGCCGTCGGCGGTCAGCGCCAGCCCGTAACACAACGCGCCCGCCGCCTCCGGCCCGGCCCCGATCTCGGTCCACACCATCAGCCCGTCCTTGTCGTAGCGGCGGAGGAAGCTCTTCCACGGCAGCGGATCGACCGCGGACTCGTAGCCGCACACGATCACCCCGCCGTCGTCCAGGGCGACCGCGCCGTGCAGGTAATCGGCCTTGCTCGCGGCCCCGTTGTACAGGCGCGACCACAGCAGGTTGCCGTCGGCGTCGTAGCGGGCGACCCACGCGTTGTTGCTCTCGCCGGGCGCCGCCTCGTAGCCGGCCGCGTAGATGTAGCCGTCGGCCGTCACCGCGACCGCCTGCGTCGCGTCGTTGCTGCCGGCCGCGCCGTCGTAGGTGCGCGTCCACAGCACGTCGCCGGCCGGCCCGTACTTGCGCAGCCACGTGTCGTTGCCGGCGTCCTGCGTCGCCGTCACCCCGCCGATCACCAGGTTGCCGTCGGGCGTGAGCACCGCCCCGCTGGCGGCGTCGTTCAGCATCGCCGCGCCGGCGAACGTCTTCGTCCACAGCGGGCTGCCGTCGGCCGCGTGCTTGCGGACCACCACGTCGTTGCCCTGCATCGGCTCCTGGGCGAAGCCCCCCAGATAGACCGTCTCGGCCGCGTCGACCACCAGCGCCCGGCCCTGGTCCTCGAGCATCGCCCCGCCGGCGTAGGTCTGCGTCCACAGCTCGGCGCCGTCGCCCGCGTACTTGCGGGCCCACAGGTCGTAATCGTCGGGACCGACCCCGACCAGGCCCACCACGTAGATCGAGTTGTTGGCGTCGACGTCGCAGGCGAGCGCCTCGTCGATCATCTTGAGCCCGCCGGCGTGCGTGGTCGACCACAGCACGCGCCCCGACGGCTGGCAGTCGGCGTTGCAGCCGTCGCCGTCGACCGGATTGCCGTCGTCGCACAGTTCCGGCTGCTGAATCACCCCGTCGCCGCAGCCCGCCGCCGGACCGGTCGTCTCGCCGGTGCCGGTGAGCGCCTCCGTGGTGCTGGTCGTCGTGCTCGTCGAGGTCGTCGCGCCGTCGTCGGAGGTCGCGGTCGCGTCGGGCCCGCTCGAGGTCGCAGGGTCGCTCGCGGCGCCGGACGACGCGGTCGTCGTCGCGTCGGTCGCCTCCGTCGTGGACGGCTGCGCGCCCTCGTCGTCGCGCCCCTGCCCGCTCGCGCACCCGGCCACGAGCGCGAGCGCGGCGAGCCTCTCCTTCGTCACGAACATGGCCCATCCTAACCGCGACGCGACCCGCCTGGCACGCGCGCATGTGCGGGCGCCCTGCCCTTCCGGCGCGTGAGGGCCGACCCGAGCCCAGGTCTGCGCACCTCGCCCACGCGCGCGGTTCCGGAATCCAGGGCCGGCGCGCCCGAGTTCGCGCAGGCCCGGTAAGGGACAGCAACCTGTCCTCGAGGACATCTTTAAAAGCGAGGCCCTCGACGCCGTCGGTGCCGCTCGACCCCGGCTCGGCGACTTCGCTCACCGCAGACTGTCACATGTCCTCGAGGGCATCACACGATAACATGTCCTCGAGGACATATCCATGTACCGGGCCGAGTCCTCGCCACCCGAGTCATCGCGTTCATGCGGAAGAACCGCGTCGGCGCAAGCGCTGGACCAGCACCGCCGCCACCGCCAGGTTGAGCAGCAGCGCCGACGCGCCCGCCGGCCGGGGGTGACGCAACAGGTGGTGGATCTCGAACGGCACCAGCGACAGCGTCGTCACCACGGTCACGTACTCGGCCCAGCGGCGGCCGAGCCACAGACCGACGCCCTCGACCGCGAACAGCGCCGCGTACAGGAACGAGCCCACGCCGAGCTCGGCCAGCTGCGCCGGCGACACCCCGGCGAGCCGCGCCAGCAGCTCCTCCAGCCGCGCGCGCTCGCTGTGCAGCGCCAGCGCCGACAGCCACGCGTGGGCGCGCTCGGCGACGGCGGGGCGCAGCAGCTCGAGCGCGCCGAGAGCGACCGTCCCGAGCAGCGCCGCCTTGCAGAACTTGAACAGCGCGATCGCCCGCAGCAGCCGGTCGCGTCGCCCGTCCGCTCGTCCGTGGGGCCCCCGCCGGCTCGCGCGATCCATCGCCACGGCGCAGCGTGACGGACAGGAGCCGCGCCGACGCGTGATCGCGGCCACGCGCGCGCCGGCTCCGGCCCGCGTTGTCCCGCCGCACAGGCGCGGCCGGGCCGCACGGCTATGGACAGCAAAAGCGGAGGGTTCACGACGATGCTGGGGCGCAGACAGTTCGGCAAGCTCGGTGGAGGATTGGCGCTCGGCTTCGCCTGCGACTTCGACCGCGGCGGCGAGCCCCAGGTCGACGACGATCGCTGGCAGCGGGCGCTGCAGATCGCGCGCGACCTCCTGCTCGTCGGGCCCGAGGGCGAGGACCTCAAGCTCGAGTACCTCAAGGTCCTGATCGACGACGGCCTGCCGCCGACCGACGCGCCGAAGAAAGTCCTCGTGATCGGCGCCGGCATCGCCGGCCTCACCGCCGGGCTCCTGCTCAAGCAGGCCGGGCACGATGTCACGATCCTCGAGGCCAACGCCAACCGGATCGGCGGCCGGATCAAGACCTTCCGCGCCAGCGATCCGCTCCAGCCGGCGCCGTTCGCCGACCCCGCGCAATACGCCGAGGCCGGGGCGATGCGCCTGCCCGACTTCCACCCGCTGGCGCTGGCCCTGGTGGACAAGCTCGGCCTGCCGCGGCGGCTGTTCTACAACGTCGACGTCGTCGCGCCGACGCCCACCAAGGTCCCGCCGGTCCGCTACAAGTCGTTCACCGGCGAGGTCTGGCAGAACGGCGAGCCTGTCGCCGACTTCGTCCCGCCCGACCAGGCCCTGCGCACCTGGATCGCCGTCAACGGCCTGCTCGTGCGCCGCAGCGAGTACGCCGCCGACCCCGCGCTCGTCAACGAGGGCTTCGGGGTCATGGGCGCCGACGTCGACCGCACCACCGGCGAGATCTTCAACGCCGCGCTCGATCCGGTCCGCGACTACTTCTCCGACCCGCTGCCCGACGGCACGCGGGAGAACAAGCCGACCGAAGAGTGGATCGAGGGCTGGGCCCGCGCGATCTACGACTTCGACGGCTACTCGATGAGCCGCTACCTGACCGAGTACGCGCTGCTCGACGAGGCCACCGTCGACGCCATCGGCACCGTCGAGAACGCCACCTCGCGGCTGTGGCTGTCGTTCATGCACACCTTCATCGGCCGCAGCGACATCAACCCCGGCGCCCGCTACTGGGAGATCGACGGCGGCTTCTGGCGCCTGCCCTACGCGCTCGATCCGCAGCTGCAGGGCCAGCTCGTGCTCGACCGCCGGGCCGTCCGGATCGTCACCGGCGACGGTCAGCACGGGCCCGCGGTGCGCGTCGAGACCGTCGACGAGAGCGGCGCGCCCGCCACCGAGTACACCGCCGACCTGGCGATCGTGACGATCCCGTTCTCGAGCCTGCGCCACGTCGAGTTCGACCCGCCGCTGTCGTACGGCAAGCGCCGCGCGATCATCGAGATGCACTACGACGCCGCGACCAAGATCGTGCTCGAGTTCAGCCGCCGCTGGTGGGAGTTCACCGAGGCCGACTGGAAGGACGCGCTGGAGGCGATCGCGCCCGGGCTGTACGCGCAATACGGCGAGGCGCCGGCGACGCACGTGTTCGGCGGCGGCTCGGTGACCGACAACCCCAATCGCAACATCTATTATCCGTCTCACGCCATTCCCGGCAGCCCGGGCGGGGTCGTCCTGGCCTCGTACACCTGGGCCGACGACGCCGCGCGCTGGGACTCGATGACCGACGACGAGCGCTACGAGTTCGCCCTGCGCGGCCTGCAGGACGTGCACGGCGAGCGGCTCGCCGCGTTCTACACCGGCCGCGGCCGGACCCAGAGCTGGATGAACGACCGCTACGCCTTCGGCGAGGCCGCGGTGTTCCTGCCGAACCAGCTCATCGAGCTCCACCTCCACACCGCCAGCGTCGAGGGCCCGCTGCACTTCGCCGGCGAGCACACCTCGCTCAAGCACGCGTGGGTGGAGGGCGCCCTCGAATCCGCCGTCCGCGCGGCGCTCGAGGTCCACCGCCGCTGATTGCGCCGACTCACGCTCCCGCCTGCGGCTGACAGCGCCGCGCCCGCCCTTGCACCGGCCGGCGGCAGCATCACCCTGGTACCTGCAATGTGGGCCATCGATCCACAATACATGCTGTACATGGTGCCCGGGCTGCTGCTGTCGCTGCTGGCCTCGTGGTACGTCAAGTCCACGTTTCGCCGCTACGCGCAGGTGCCGCTGCAGGCGGGCCGGGGCGTGACGGGCGCGCAGGCGGCCGCGGTCGTGCTGGCGCAGGCGGGGGTCCGCGACGTCCGCATCGAGCCCATCGAGGGCGCGCTGTCCGATCATTACGACCCCGCGCACAAGGTGCTGCGCCTGTCGCCCGACGTCTACGCCGGCCGCTCGGTCAGCGCCGCCGGCGTGGCCGCGCACGAGGCCGGTCACGCCATTCAGCACGCCCACGGCTACGGCCTCATGCGCGTGCGCCAGGCGCTGGTGCTGCCGGCGCGGATCGGCTCGCAGCTGTCGTACGTCGTCATCATCGCCGGCCTCGCGCTGCACATGCTCGGCCTGGCGTGGTTCGGCGTGTTCCTGTTCGCCGGCATCTTCCTGTTCGAGCTGGTCACCCTGCCGGTCGAGCTCGACGCGTCCCGCCGGGCCCGCGAGCGCCTCGAGGCCGCCGGCCTGGTGAGCCGCGCCGACTACGTCGGCGTCAAGCGGGTGCTCGACGCTGCGGCCTTCACCTACGTCGCCGCGCTCGTCACCACCGCGCTGCAGATGCTCTACTTCGTCACACGGATCCGCGGCGAAGAGCGCTGAACCCAGGCCGAGGCCGCCGCGGGCCGGCAAACAATGCTGGCAGCGGCGTCAGGGCTGGCGCGCGGTCGCGGCGCGGTGCAGGCTTTCTCGACGACGCCGTCGCGCGAATCATCACAGGTCGCGCGCCGGCTTCGTCGGGGGTCCGTCCATGTTCCACCGACGATTCGACGCGGCGTGGCTCGGCGCGGCGCTGGCCTGTCACGCGGCCGACGAGGAGGTCGTGCCGCGCAGCGACGACGACCGCACCTGCGACGTGGTGTTCTCGCCGCAGCCGCCGGCCGAGAGTCACAACGCCCGGGTCGCGCGCCTCATCGACGAGGCCGAGCGGACGCTCGACATCGCCATGTACTCGTTCACCGACGCCGGCATCCGGGCCGCCCTCGCCGCCGCGACCGCGCGCGGGGTCGAGGTGCGCTTCCTGTACGAGACGGCCAGCGAAGACCGCAAGCTGGCCGGCGCCGCGCTGCAGGACTCGCCGTCGGGCCGGCTCGAGCGGGACGGCGTCGACGTGCGCTGGGTGAACAAGATCCTGCACCACAAGTTCATGATCGTCGACGGCCCGCGCGACGACCTCGCCGCGGCCGACGCCGCCCACCTCGTCACCGGCAGCGCCAACTGGTCGCGCGGCGCGGCGACGATCTACGACGAGAACACCCTCTTCCTGCGCGGCGAGCAGGAGCTGGTGCTGCGCATGCAACAGGAGTTCGAGCTGCTGTGGACGCACTCGCGCGAGTTCACCGGCGACCCGGCGCTGAGCAGCCGCCCGTCGACGTTGAAGTTGACCGACGCGATGATCGCCGACGAGCCCGGCGCCGGCGTGTACTTCACCTCGGCCAACTTCGACCTGCGCGGCGGCGACACCTTCGTCGCCAGCGGGCGCGAGGCCGTCGGCGACGCGCTGATGGCCGCGATCGCGGGCGCGAGCGAGTCGATCGACATCGCCTCCGGCCACCTGCGCCTGCGCGGCGTCGCCGAGGCGCTGATCGCCCGCGCCGCCGATCCAGACCTGCAGATCCGCGTGTACCTCGACGGCCAGGAGTACATCGCCGCCGCGACCCACGCGGCCCAGGCCAAAGCGCTCGACGCATGCTTCGCGCAGGCCGGCGCCGACCCGGCGAAGCGGCGCGAATGCGAGGACCGCGGCTTCCTGTTCGGCTACGCGGTCGGCGAGGCCGGCGTCGCGGTGCGCTACAAATATTACGCGTACCGCTGGCACGCCAGCTACGCCGAGCAGATGCACCACAAGTACCTGGTGATCGACGGCGACGAGCTGTGGACCGGCAGCTACAACCTGTCGGACAACGCCGAGCACAACACCTTTGAAAATATGCTGGTGTTCCGCGGGCCCGCCTACGCCGAGCTCGTCGCGCGCTTCGCCGACAATTTCTCCGAGATCTGGGACACCGGCCGCGACGACGATCGCCTGGCCGCGCTGCAGGCCGACATCGAGGGCGGCGGCCCGGTGCCGCTGGTGTTCCCGGCGATGGCGCTGACGCACGCCCAGATCCAGGACCTCAAGAACCAGATCCGCGCTGCCTGCCCCGCCGTGGACTCGCAGCCGTATCGCACGCACCCGGAGTCGCACCGGACGTGCGAGTGAGCGGATCGCCGCCGGGGCGTCCCTGCGCGCCTGCAGGCGCGCACGACGCTCGCTTCGCCGAGAATCAGCGGAGGCGACGAATCACCCGACGTCCCACTCGAGCCAAAGCGACACCGGGCCGCGGATCGTCACGTGCGAGCGGTAGACCGGCGCCGGCTCGGCCGCCAAGCGCAGGCCGGGCAGGCGCTCGGCGAACAGCTCGAGCGCGATCCGGGCCTGCGCGCGCGCCAGCAGGGCGCCGACGCAGTAGTGCGCGCCGCGGCCGAAGCCGAGGTGGTCCATCACGTTGGCCCGCGCCGGGTCGAACTGCGCCGGGCAGCGGAATTGCTGCTCGTCGCGGCTGCCGGACGCATAAAGCACGTAGATACGGGCGCCGGCGGGGATGGTCTGACCGCCGAGCACGACCTCCGCGGTCGTGACCCGCAGCATTCCGAGCGCCGTGCCCTCGACGCGCAGCGCCTCCTCGAGGTCGCGGGCGATCCGCCCCGGGTCGGCGACGATCGCCGCCCACGCGCCGGGCGTGGTCAGCAGCACGCGCAGGGTGTTGCAGAGCATGCGGCTGGTCGTCTCGTGGCCGGCGGCGATGAAGGCCCCGCTGATCAGCGAGATCAGCTCGGCCCGCGACGGCGGCACCTGCTCCGCGCGCCCGGCCTGCAGCATCTCGCTCAGCGCGTCCTGGCCCGGGCTGGTCGTGCGCGCGTCGATCATGCGATCGCAGTAGCGCTGGAACTCGAGGTAGCTCTCGACGCGCGCGACCTGCTGCTCGGGCGGCACGCGGGCGAACAGCAGCTCGAACCAGTCGTCGCTCCACCGCTTGATCTGCGGCAGGTCGGCCAGCGGCACCCCGAGCATGTCCAGGATCACCCGCAGCGGGAACGGCTCCGCGAAGGCGGCGGCGATGTCGACCCGACCGGCGCCCGCGAAAGCGTCGAGGAGCTCGCCCGCGAGCGCGCGGATCCGCGGGCGCCACTGCTCGACCTTCTTGCCGTTCAGCGCGCTGCCGACGATCCGCCGCAGGCGCGCGTGCTCGGCCCCGTCGTTGTCGAGCAGCGTGCGCGTCAGCGGGTGCCCCGTGGCCAGCCGCGCCGCGGCCTCCGGGGTGAACTCGGCCCCGATGGCGTAGGCGTCGAGCGAGGTGAAGCGCTCCGGATCGCGGAGGACGCTGCAGATATCGGCGTGACGGCTGACCACCCACATGCCGAGCGCCGGGCTCCAGAACACCGGCTGCTCGCGGCGCATCTGCTCGAACAGCGCGAACGGATCGCGGTGCTGCTCGCCGTCGAAGGGGTTGAAGGTGTGGGCAAAAGCGGGCGCGCTCGAATGGGAGTCTTTGGGCATGATCATTCCTCGCGCGCCGGGGACGGCCGGCGCGAGGCAGGGCTGACAGGATGGCCGCAATCGGACACGACCGGGCGGGGACGATGTTTCGCCGAACGTTCGCGCGCTCGCGGTTCGCCGGCGCCGCAGCGTTCGCCCGCCGATCGCGCCGGGCCGCCGCGGATCACCGCGCCACGGGTGATTTTCGCCACGACGGTCGCGCCGACGACGTCCACGCCGCGCCCCGCTCGCAACGAGGTCACCGTCCGCTTCGCGGGCCGCGCGAGCGCGGCCGTGATAGCATCCACGGCGATGCGCGCGTCCCTCTTGCGCTCTCGCTGCTCGCCGCGGCCGCCTGCGGCGCCACCGAGCCCGCCGACTCCTGCCTCCTGCGCCCCGCCGGCAGCTGCGACGTCCGCGAGCTCGATTGCCAGGAGCACGTCCACGCGGTGATCGCATGTATTCGCGGCACCGATCATCCGCTGCCGCAGATCGCGGTCATGACCGCCGAAGAATACGCCGACGCCAACCCGCCGGCCGCCCCGCGCACGCCCGCCGAGCAGCGCCTGTGGGACCAGTACACGCGGGCCTACGCGCTGCTGGGGTTTCTGCACGCGAAGTGGGAGGAGCCCGAGCCGACGCCGCTCGCCGCGCCCTACCTCTCCTATGATACGACGAGCGACACGATCATCGTCGTCGCCGACGGCACCGAGCGGGAGACGGAGCTGTACGGCCTGCTCTACACGATGGCGCTCGCCGCCCGCGACCGCGAGTCCGACCTGAGCGGGTTGTCGCTGACGGAGACCGGCACCTTCGACAGCAAGCGCGCCCTCACGGCGCTGTTCGCCGGCGAGGCGACCTTCTTCGCCGACATGGCGCGAGCCCGCGAGCTCGACTACGGCGAGCTGGCGGAGCAGTTCTCCTACGAGCACGGGATGGACTTGGCGCGGAAGAAATTCGCCGATCCCTGGGCGACGTGGGGCGAGGCGATGTCGCAGTTCCAGTACATCTACGGCGCCCACTACGTCCTCGGCGCCTTCCGGGGCGGCGGCATGGCGGCCGTCGACGCCCTCTACGAAGATTCGCTGGGGTCGACCGCGTACGCGCTGGCCAGCAGCAACAGCATCGACGCCGCCTTCTCGGCGATCGACCTCGCCCTGCCGGCGCCGCCCGAGGGCTTCCGCTACCTGTCGCAGGACAGCCTCGGCCCGGTGATGCTGCAGATCCACCGCGTCCGCGAGACCGGCGACGGGAACACGCGGGCCGTCGAGCAGTCGCTGGCCCGCTCGTGGGTCGGCGATCGCCTCCTGGTCGCCGGCAGCGACACCAGCGACGCCGTCGCCGTGGTGTGGCAGATCGCCGGCCCGGGCGGCGAGGTCGCCGAGACCATCGTGCGCGCGACCGACATCGCCACCTGGGACGCGTTCGAGGCGCTGTTCCCGGGCTGACCGCGGCCCGCTATCCTGTGCGCGTGCCCCTGCTCCGCCGCCGGCCGCGGATCCAGCTGTACACCCCTCGCGTGGTGGTGGCGGGCCAGCCGTTCGTCGCCCGGGTGGTGCTGCTCTGCCGCGAGGAGGTGCCGCTCGAGTTCGTCGACGTCGAGCTGCGCGGCGCGCTCGACCGCTTCCGCGAGGGCGAGGGCGGCACCGAGGAGCGCGTGGTCGAGTTCCTGCGCCAGCGCGCCCGCGTGCGCGAGGCCGGGCCGCTCGCCGTCGGCGAGCACTCGTGGAGCGTCACCTTCCGCCTGCCCGCCGGCGCGCCCGTCAGCTACAGCGGCGGCTCGTACCGGATCTCGTACACCTACCACGTCCACGCCAGCGTGCCGTGGTGGCCCGACGCGCGCGCCGCCTTCGTCGCCCACGTCGAGAGCGCGCCGGCCGAGACCGCGAGCCCGCCGGCCACCAGCGTGTTCGCCTCGGGCCCGACGCAGGGCGAGTCGCCCGACTTCGAGCTCTCGCTCGGCACCACCGTCGTCGGCCCCGGCGAGCCGCTGCGCGGCGCGATCGCCCTCGCCGACCCGCGGCGCCACGCCTACCGCGAGGCCACCCTGGCCCTCGTCGCGCTCGAGAGCGCCGACGGCTTCCTCGGCCGCACCAGCCATCGCCGCGAGGTCTGCCGCTGGACCCTGCCGGCCGAGCGCCTGCGCGAGACCGAGCCGCTCGGCTTCACCTTGCAGATGCCCGAGGGCGTGGTCGCCGGCTTCGACCACGGCGGCGTCGCGCTGGCCTGGTACCTCCACGCCAAGGTCGACGTCCCGTGGTCGCGCGACCCGGAGGTGTGGATCCCGCTCACCGTGGTCGGCCGCCGCGAGCCGGCGCTGCAGGGCGAGCGAGCCCCGCCGGCCGTCGGCACCCGCCGCGTCGAGGCGCTGTGGCGCGACGTCGCCGCCCGCTGCGGCCTCGCCTCCGAGCCCGGAGCGATGCACGGGGCCGTCGCCGGCGCGGCCCTGCGGATCTCCCGCGAGCACGTCGACGGCCGCGGCGCGGTGGCCGTCGCCCGCCTCGCCACCCCCGACCTCGGCCTCGGCCTCGGCCTCGCCGGCGCGCCGCCTCGACTTGTCGGAAGAGACATGTCGCAAACGACATGTCTTCATCAACATGTCTCGAAGTACACAGACCGCTGCCCGCCGCGAGCCGCCGACGACCGCGGCCTGGTGTTCGAGGTCGACGAGCCGGGGCGCGACGCCGCGGCGCTGCGTCGGTTCGTCGAGGACGTCCAGGCGATCGCCGCGTCCCTGGCGGTCGCGCGCGAGGCGATGCCCGCCCCGGCGGCGATGGCCGCGTCCGTGCCCGCGTGGGAGCGCGCGGCCGGCCAGCTCGGCGGCCGCCTGCAGCGCGCCGGCATGGCGCTGACCGGCGCCGTCGACGGCGTGGCGATCGCCGTGCGCACCGACTGGGACGCCCGCGGTCGCCCGCGCCGGACCCTGTTCGAGGCCCGCCCCGGCGTCCCGATCGATCGCCGGCACCACCTCGTGTGGCGGGCCGAGGCCGGCGCCCCGCCGGCCACCGAGCTGCCCCTGGCCCCGCTGTGGCCGGGCGCCAGCGAGGTCGTGGTCGACGCCGGCTCGATCCGCGTCGCGGTCGACGGTCCGCTCGCCGACCCGCTCGAGCAGCTCGACCGGATCACCGCGCTCACCGTGGTCGGCAAGCACGTCGAGGGGCGCCGCGGTCACTACCGCTGATGTCCGAGCTCCAGCGGACGAATGACCCGAGGGTCATGTCGCGGGCGACAGGTGACCGCGCCTCCCACGACCGCCGCCGCCACGCGAGGCCCAGGCGCACCCTGGCGCCGAGATCGCGCCGAGGGCCATTCTCGCGCGCGAAAACGGCGTTCTACGACATCTCCCGCCTTGCTCCCGCGGGCGGACCTCGGCTACCGTCGCGGCCGCTTTCGGCGAAATTGAGTCCGCGGTGGTCGGGAGGGTCGGATGGCAGCGCTCGCAACTATTCTCGCGTTGATCGGCAATCGTCCGGTCTACACCTTCACCATCGACGGCGCCGACGCCGAGACCCGCGTGCTGCGGTTCACCGGCCAGGAAGGCGTCAGCGCGCTGTACGAGTTCCGGCTCGAGCTCGCGTGCCCGCACATGCTCGAGGTCGACCAGCTGGTCGGCAAGACCGGCGTGCTGGAGATCGCCGGCGTCGACGAGCCGCGGTTCGTCCACGGCATCGTCGCCCACGCGGAGTACGTCGGCGAGAGCCGCGAGTTCGCGCTGTTCGCCGTCACCGTGGTGCCGCGGGTGTGGCGGCTGACGCTGCGCCAGGACTGCCGGATCTTCCAGGAGCAGCGCACGCCCGACATCATCCGCGCGGTGCTCGAGGTGGCCGGCTTCAAGCCGAACGCCTACCGCTTCGACGTCGTCGGCTCGTACGCCCCGAGGAACTACTGCGTGCAGTACCGCGAGAGCGACTGGGACTTCATCAGCCGGCTGCTCGAGGAGGACGGCCTCTTCTATTACTTCGAGCACGACGAGGACAAGCACGTGCTCGTGATGTCCGACCATAAGGGCACGCACCGGCCGATCGCCGGCGACCCGCAGGTGTGGTGGAACAGCGCCGACGGGCACGTCGAGGACCGCGAGCACATCCACGAGTTCCGCTTCGGCCAGGTCATCCGCTCCGGCAAGGCCAGCCTGCGCGACTTCTACTTCCCGACCCCCGAGCAGGGCATGGAGGTGCGCGCCGAGGCCAAGCAGGACACCGACCTCGAGGTCTACGACTACCCCGGCGAGTACCGCTTCCCGACCGGCAACGACCCCGACAAGGGGCCGGGCATCGCCAAGAACCGGCTCGAGATGCTGCAGGCGACCCGCCGCAGCGGCGCCGGCAAGGGCGACTGCATGCGCCTCGTGCCCGGCTTCTCGTTCACCCTGACGAACCACCGGCGCAGCGAGCTCAACGGCGACTACACCCTGCTGACGGTCAGCCACCGCGGCGAGCAGCCGCAGGTGCTCGACCAGGACGCGAGCAGCGGCAACGCCTTCGTCTACGAGGCGCGGTTCACCTGCATCGAGAAGGCCGTGATCTACCGCCCGCCGCGGAGCACCCCGCGGCCGTTCGTGCGCGGCCTGCAGTCGGCGGTGGTCGTCGGCCCGCCCGGCGAAGAAGTGCACGTCGACGACCAGGGCCGCGTCATAGTCCAGTTCCACTGGGACCGCCAGGGTCGCTTCGACGATCACAGCAGCTGCTGGATCCGCGTCAGCCAGCTGTGGGCCGGCGCCGGCTGGGGCGCCATGTTCATCCCGCGGATCGGCCACGAGGTGTTGGTCGACTTCCTCGAGGGCGACCCCGACAAGCCGATCATCACCGGCCGCGTCTACCACGGCAACAACCCCGTCCCCTACCCGCTGCCGGCCGAGAAGACCAAGAGCACGATCAAGTCGGAGAGCTCGCTCGGCGGCGGCGGCTACAACGAGTTCCGCTACGAGGACCGCAAGGGCTCGGAGCAGATCTTCATGCACGCCGAGCGCGACCTCGACATCCACGTCAAGCACGACCGGATGGAGAACGTCCTGCACGACCGTCACCTGCGGGTCGGCGACGCCGTCAACGGCGAGAAGGTCGGCGACTTCAACGAGCTGGTGATGCGCGACCGCCACGTCCGCGTCGACCGCCACCGCCACGAGCACGTCGGCGGCGACGCCTACATGCACATCGGCGGCATCGACGGCGACGGCAACCAGCACGTCATCATCGACAAGCACCAGTACACTCTCGTCCGCGTCGACCGCCACGACCACGTCGAGGGCTCGGCGATGGCCAAGGTCGACAAGACCACCTCGCTGACCGTCGGCGACGAGGCGCACGTCAAGGTCGGCAGCAAGACCGCGCTCGAGTCGGGCGCCGAGGTCCACGTCAAGGCGCCGACGATCGTCATCGAGGCCGGCACCGGCATCACCGTCAAGGGCCCCGGCGGCTTCATCACCATCGACGCCTCGGGCGTGGTGATCCAGGGTCGCCTGGTCAAGGTCAACAGCGGCGGCGCGGCGCTGGCGGGCAGCGGCTGCGCCCCGATCGCCCCCGAGGACGCCAAGCCGGCCGAGCCCGTGTCGCCGCGCCCGGCCGACCGCGGAGCGGAGACCTGAGCCATGCCGCCCAGCGCACGCATCACGGACGGTCACACCTGCCCCGTGCACGGCGGCGGGCCGATCTGCGTCGGCGACGCGACGATCATCGTCGGCAACGTCCCCGCGGCTAGGTTGGGCGACGGCCTCATCTGCCCGTGCGGCCCCGACCTCATCGCCCAGGGCGAGAACACGGTCATCTTCGGCAACATGCCGGCCGCGCGCATCGGCGACAGCACCGCCCACGGCGGCGCGGTCGCCCAGGGCTGCCCGACGGTGCTCATCGGCTCGACCGCGCAGACCGAGGCGCTCAAGACCGACAAGCCGTTCTGCGAGAAGTGCCCGTACGAGCAGCGGCCGCCGGAGCTCGAGGGCTTCCCGCCGGTCATCATCGACGCGCACATGCACATCCAGAGCGGCAACTGTGCCCCGCTGCCGCCGCTGCGCGACAAGGCCATGGGCCTGCGCATCGATCGCGGCACCGTCAACTTCATGGCCGGCGTCCCGCTCCTCAGCTCGCTCATGGTCGGCGACATGGGGGAGGTCGCGCCGGAGCCGACCCACGTCGTCGGCGAGCGCCTCATCAGCGAGAACAACGGCATCGACTTCCTCGCCGGCGGCGCCGGCGGCTACTTCGTCGGCGTCTCGATCGTCCTGACGATGGACATGGACTTCTGCCACCTCGACGCCTACGAGGGCCTCCACATCTATCAGGAGGACGAAGAGGGCCGGCGCTGGTACGCCAACCGCAAGGACGGCACCCAGCGCTACGAGGACTGCCGGCGGGTCTACCTCGACAGCAACGAGGACCTGCCGATGGACCACGAGGAGACCGAGCTGCAGGCGCAGGAGGGCCCGATCGACAGCTCGCGCCAGTTCGACCGCTACCTCAAGGACCAGCGCTCCAACTGCTTCGAGACGTGGCGCCAGCAGCGGCGCCGCACCGAGATGGTGGCCGCGCAGAACCCCCTGCGCCTGCTCCCGCTCTACCACTACGAGCCGCGCCGCTACATCAAGCTCGAGCAGCCCGACGCCCCGTTCAAGAACCTGGTCGAGAACGGCGGCCTCTACGTCGGCCTCAAGATGTACACCTCGCAGGGCTACATGCCGAAGGAGTCGACCGAGCGCGGCAAGGCGACCGGCGAGGTCACCCGCGCCTTCTTCAGCCGGCTGGCGAGCGAGGACCTGCCGCTCCAGACCCACTGCACCCCGGAGGGCTGGTACACCCACCACCGCAAGCTCTACATCGACCTCGCCAGCGAGGAGGTGCGCGAACAGTACAAGCACCCGATCGACGGCTCGCTCGACGACCGCGAGCGCATGCAGTACTTCCAGGACCACTTCGTGCATCCGGAGGCGTGGCGCCTGGTGCTGCAGGACAACCCGTCGCTGCGGCTGTGCCTGGCCCACTGGGCCTCCGACGACAAGCTGTGGCGCGACTCGGTCGCCGACTTCAAGAAGCCGACGCTGACGCGCGCCGAGCTGCGCGAGTTCCAGAAGTGGGCGATCGGCCGGAGCGGCTCGCGCTATTACAAGAACATCCACGAGCTGTGGCCCGAGTCGCCGTTCGCCGGCAAGGCCATGCCCTCGGTCGACGCCAAGGACACCATCTACGCCAAGAGCTGGATCCGCAGCATCGTCGAGCTGTGCGGCGAATACCCCAACTTCTACACCGACCTGTCCTACCTGCCGATCTTCAACAAGTACAAGTCGTGGGCCGGCGACGAGCAGCCCTACTGGCAGCAATTGGTCGACGTCCTGCGCGATTACCCGTACATGGTCGACAAGCTGATGTTCGGCACCGACTGGTACATGATCTTGATGGACAAGCACGGCTACCGCAAGTGGTACGAAGAGACCATCAAGGCGCTCGAGGAGGTCTCGACCGCGCTCGAGGGCCAGTGGTCGGCGCACTTCCTCTTCCACCAGTTCGCGCTCATCAACCCGATCAAGTTCTACCGGCTCGACAAGATCGTCGACAAGCTCAAGGACAACCTCACCGCCGCGATCGGCAAGCTCGACGGCGGTGACAAGGCCAAGATGCTGTCCGACCTCGAGCGCCGCCACCAGGTGCTCGCGGCCGCGTGCGACAAGGCCCGCATGTCGCGCATGCAGAGCGCGGTCAAGCAGGGCCCGCTGCGCTTCACCGGCCCGGAGGGCTGGCTGTGATCGTCCAGCCCGGCCCCGACGTCGAGCGCCGCGAGCTGCTCGCGGTCGCCTTCCACGACTACCCGCTCGACGACGCCCTGGTCGCCTGCGTGGTGCCGGTCGCCTCGCCCGCCGCGGCCGCGGTCATCTCCTACGAGAACGCGCTGTGCTCGCTGCAAGTCGACGAGCACGGCGCGGCGATCCGCGAGCACCACCTCGACGTGGTCCCGGCGATCGCCAGCGGCGAGCTCACGGGGGTCCACCCTGCCACCCCCGGCCGCGTCTGCACGTATTTGCAGAGTCGGCGCATGGTCCGCTACGACCTCGACCAGAAGGTCACCCGCCAGCTCCGCATGGGCCGCGACGACGACGCGCTGCTCGCCGGCATGTGGCTCTCGGGACAGGAGACCCGTCTGGCGGTGCAGGTCGAGGACACCAGCCGCTACGACGACGGCGGCCTGGTGCTCGGCCGCATCGACGTGTTCGACCTCGCCGCCGGGCGCCGCCTCGGCGCCGCCCCGCTGCCGAAGGCCCGCGAAGCCGGCCAGGGCTGGGCGGCCGGCGCCGACGTGGTGGCGATCGCCCAGGACGGCGGCCTCAGGGTGTTCGACGCCGCGATGCAGCCGCTCGCCGATCACCCGCTGACCCGCGCCGCGAAGGAGGCCCTCGCCGAGGCCGGCGCCTCCGAAATCCACGCGCTGCGGATCCACCCGTCGCAGCCGCTCGCGGTGCTGGCGGCCTGCACCGCCGACGTGATGGGCGTCCGCGACTTCACGCTCCACCGCGTCACATGGGGCCGCGGCGGAGCCCCGGAGGTGCGCCGCTTCGCCAAGCTCCACGCCGTCGGCGACCTCGGCTTCGGCGCGTTCGCCCCCGTCGGCGACGCCCTCGACGTCCGCGTCGCCACCGGCGGCGTCACCTGGATGCTGCTGGCCACGGGCCCGTACCTCTTGCTCGACCTCGGGCCGTCGCGCGGCCTGCAGGGCGCGGTGGTCGGGCCCGCGGCGCTTCCTCGCGTTCGAGCGCGGCACGGCCCAGATCGTCCTGTGGAACCTGCCCGAAGGGACAGCATGAGCGCGACCCGGCGCGGCATCATCGAGCTGTGTTGGGGTCCGCAGCAGGGCACGAAGGCGATCGTCTCGCCGGGCCAGAGCCTCACGATCGGCCGCGACCCGCAGGCCGGCCTCTGCCTCGACGACCCCGCGGTCGCCCCCGCGCACGCCGCGGTCGAGTGGGACGGCGCCGAGGCCCGCCTGCGCCACCTCGGCGGCCCGGCCCTGACCTTGCTCTCGGGACAGGCGGTGACCACCTCGGCCCCGCTCGACCACGGCGAGTGGATCCGCGTCGGCGGCGTCGATCTGCTCTTCCACGTCGAGGCGCTCACGCCGGCCCCGTGGTCGCGCGAGCCCGCCGACGAGGCGGCGGCCGAGGCGGCGCTGACGGCCCTGCAGCGCGTCTCCGGGCCGCTGTTCGCCGTCCTCGACACGGCAACCGAGCCGCGGATCGCCGAGCTCGTGCGCGAGTCGGTGGCGCCGTGGCGCTCGCTGTTCGACGGCGTCGAGGGCGCCCGCCTCGCCGACGCCGCGCCGCACGTGGTCTCGCTGTCGGCCGACCCGCGCCTGTGCGCCGACCTGATCCGCGAGGGCTGGGGCTACCGCTGGGGCGTGCTGCTGGTCAGCGACCGCTCGCTGTTCGAGATCCGCCAGCACCTGCGCAAGTTCCTGCTGGTCCAGCGCGAGGGCACTCCGGAGGCGACGTACTTCCGCTTCTACGACCCCGACGTGCTGCGCGTGTACCTCGAGAGCTGCACGCCGGCCGAGCTGACGCAGTGGTTCGGCGGCGTGGTCCGCTGCCACCTCGGCGAGGACCTCGACAGCCCGACCGGCTGGTGGCGCATCGACGCCCGCTGAGGCCCTCGCAAGAATTTTCGGGCATGTCCTTGAAGACATGCCCGATCCGACATGCCACGCCGAGCTCGCGCCTCGGCGCTCACGGCGAGGTGAACGACGGGATGTCGATCGCGTCGAGACCGCGCAGCGAGACCCTGACGCCGCCGCCGATCCAGGTCAGCGGCGCCGCGATCGTCACCACCGACCCGACGAGCACCGCCGCGAGCGCCGGACCGCGCATCAGCGCCGCGCGATCGGCCCGCCACAGCCGCGCGCCTGCCACCACGGCGACCACGCCCGCTGCCGCCTGGGCGACCGCCGGCGCGAGCATCAGAGCCACGCCGGCATCGCGCAGCGACGGCGACAGCAACAGCCACAGCAGCAGGTGCGCCCCGGCCAGGCCCGCAGCGATCTGCGTGCAACGGCCCGCGCGGGCGCGCCGAGCCGCGAGGTCGAGACCCATGCCGCACAGCATCGTCGATTGCGCGCGCCCGGTCGAGGCCCGCGATCGCGCCACGGCCTCGACCGGCGCCATCACACCGCGATCACGACCTTGCCCTGGGTGTGCCCCGCGGCCACGTGCCCCAGCGCCGCCGCCGTCTCGGCGAGCGCGTACTCCCGCTCGATCACCGGCTTCAACTTCCCCGCCTCGACCAGCGACGCCAGGAACTGCAGGTCGGCCTGCCGCGGCATCGACATCAGGGAGGTCATTCGCGGCCCGGGAGCGCGTTCCGCAGCGACAACGCCGCCAGGCGGAACATCGGCCCGAACCACTCGCCGCCCGCGCCGGCCGACGCCACGAACACGCCCGTCGGTGTGAGCCGCGAGCGGCAGGCGGCCAGCGGGCGATCGCCGATCAGGTCGAGCACGACGTCGTACTGCTCGGGGCGGGCGGTCCAGTCCTCGCGGGTGTAGTCGATCACTCGCGCGGCGCCGATCGACCTGACCTTTTCGCCATGTCGCGTGCTGCACACCACGGTCACCTCGGCCCCGAGCGCGCGGGCGATCTGCACCGCCATCGTGCCGACCCCGCCCGAGGCGCCGACGATCAGCGCGTGCTGGCCGGCCTGCAGCTTGCCCACGTCGCGGAGGCCCTGCAGGGCCGTCATGCCCGACACCGGCAGCGCGGCCGCCTCGGCGAAGCTCGCGTCCCTCGGCATCGCCGCCAGCGCCGTCGCCGGCGCGCACACGTACTCGGCGAAGCCCTGCTTCACCTGCCCGAACACCGCGTCGCCCGGCGCGAGCGCGGTGACGCCCGGACCCGTAGCCTCGACCACGCCGGCCACCTCCTGCCCGGCCACGCCGTGCTTCGGCCGCCGCAGCCCGAACATCAGGCGCAGCAGGTACGGCTTGCCCGTCATCAGGTGCACGTCGCCCTTGCACACCGCCGCCGCGTGCACCCGCACCAGCACCTCGCCGGGGCCCGGGACCGGGCGCGCCACCTCCTCGAGGCGCAGCACCTCCGGCCCGCCGTAGGCCGGCTGGACGACCGCGCGCATGGTCGCAGGAAGGGCCTGGACGGTCGTCTGGGAGGGGATGGTGGCGCTCGCGCTGCTGGTCGTGGTCATGTCGTCTCCGCCGGTACTTACGCTGTAAGTTGACCGCTCGGACATTGTGGCTTACAGCGTAAGTATGTCAAGCAAGAAGTCGCCGACGCGGGCCGTTCGCCGCGGCAAGCCGGCCCGGCGGGCCCCGCTGAGCCGGGAGCGGGTCCTGCGGGCGGCGGTGGAGCTGGCCGACGCGGAGGGTCTGGCGGCGCTGTCGATGCGCAGGCTCGCGCAGGCGCTCGGGGTCGAGGCGATGTCGCTCTACAACCACGTCGCCGGCAAGGACGACGTCCTCGACGGCATGGTCGACCTCGTGGTCGGCGAGATCGAGGCGCCGGCGGTCGGCGGCGACTGGAAGGCCGCGATCCGCCGGCGCGCGGTCTCGGCCCACGAAGTGCTGCTGCGCCACCGCTGGGCCCCGCTGCGGGTGGTCTCGACCCTCAACATCGGCCCGGCGATGCGCCGCTACGTCGACGCCACGATCGGCTGCCTCACCGCCGCCGGCTTCTCCTACGCGCTGGCCGACCGCGCCTGGAACGCGATCGACAGCCACATCTACGGCTTCACCCTGCAGCAGCTGAACTTCCCGCTGGCGCCGGGCGAGTACGCGAGCGCGGCGCAGCAGTTCCTGCACCTCATCCCGCCCGAGCAGTACCCGCACATGCACGCGATGTCCCGCCTCGTCATCGACGGCAAACACGACGGCCTGCAAGACTTCACGTTCGGCCTCGACCTGCTGCTCGACGGCCTGGAGCGCCTGCTCGAGCGCACCAAGGCCGCGGTCTGATCGCCGAGACGCCGACACCGATCCGGCCCGCGTCTTCGCATCCACGCGGCCTGCCGAGGCCCCTCAACGGCTGTCGCGCGTGCCGTCGAGCCATTCGCATGCGGCGGCCGCGGACTCTGCCAGATCGGGGTCGGGATCCGCAGCGAGCGCGCGAAGCTCGGGCAGCAGCGCGGCGAGCCCCTCCGCGCCGTACGACTTCGCCTGCACGACGACGCCGATGGTGCGCGAGGGGTCTTCCGCCAGCCTCGCGCGCAGGAACCCGACGCTGCCCGCCCCCCACGTCACCACGAGCCGTGCGACCTGCCACCAGACATCGCGGTACTCCGCGGCCGCCCACACGCGCCGCATCAGCTTCGCTCCGTGTTCGGGCCCCAGGCGCTCGGCCGCGTCGGCGAGGTGCGCGAGGCGCTGCTGGTGCGCGAGCCATGCTTCGCCGGGGCGGCGCGAGGCGTCCTCCGCAGGGTCGTCGACGGGCTCCGCCACGGCGAGAAGTCTAGCCGAAGTGGGACGGCGCTCGCCGCTCACGGCTCGCCGGGCCAGGTCTGCAGCGAGCGGCTCGGCGTGCCGTCGTGGATCCGCGGCCAACCGTTCTCCCACACGACGCGATCGACGAGCACGTGCCGGCCCGCGCCGCCGTCGTGGGTGCCGTTCCCGGCGTTCGTCCACGCGTGATAGATGAAGAAGTCGAGCCCGCCCACGGGCAACAAGGTGCCGTGGCCGGGGCCGACCCAGCGCTCGTTGTTGGCGAGGATCGGCGGGCCCAGCTTCTCGTACGGCCCCAGCAGGTTCGCCGAGCGCGCGACGCCGGTGCGGTAGCGGTGATCGTAGACGTTGCCGCTGTACAGCAAATAATAGTAGTCGTCGCGCCGGACCAGCCACTGCGCCTCGACGACCCCGCCCTCCCAGGTGTTGGCGTCGTTCGTCAAGATCTGCACCGGCTCCCCGGCGAACGCCAGGCCGTCGGGGGTGAGCTGGCGGATGAAGATCGGCGTCGGCTGGCCCTGCGAATTGCCGTCGATCTTGTAGGTGAGATACGGCGTGCCGGAATCCTCGTAGTAGCTGGCGTCGATGACCCCGAGCGGATGCTCGACGAGCGGGCCGCCGGTCTCGACGTAGGGCCCGAGCGGCTCGTCGGCGTAGGCCGCACCGATGCTGAGCACGTTGGCGCCGTTGACGGTGGTGAAGTACGCGACGTACTTGCCGGCCACGCGGTGCAGCTCGGGCGCCCAGTTGCGATTGCCGTTGGCAGCCCACGCGGGCTTGCCGTTGGGCAGCACCGCGGCGCCGGTGTCGCTCCACAACACGAGGTCGCGTGAGTGACGGATCGGGAACGAGCCGCCGGTGCAGACCATGTAAAAGTGCGGACCGTCCGGCTGCTCGACGCCGATGACCCCGGGGTCGGGGCAATCGAACGGGATCACGGGATTGGCGTAAGGGGGCTTGGGCGGACCGAGCTCGGCCGGCGGATCGGCCGCGAGCAGGTTGTCGACGGGGATGACCTGCTCGGGGATCGCATCGCTCGACCACAACAATCGGGCCGACGCCTCGATGTCGATTTCAAAGTAGTCGACGCGGATCGGCGTCGGCACCCCGGCCGCGAGCTCG
Organism: Nannocystis pusilla; assembly: GCF_026626665.1. Classification (GTDB taxonomy): domain Bacteria; phylum Myxococcota_A; class Polyangia; order Nannocystales; family Nannocystaceae; genus Nannocystis; species Nannocystis pusilla. The sequence goes on along the minus strand of NZ_JAPNKE010000002.1, from coordinate 11,214,481 downwards.
ACCGTCGCCTCGTTGCGGGTGACGTAATGCGGGGTCCAGTCGTCGATCACCAGAGCGTCGTCGACCCATACGCGGACGCCGTCGTCGGTCTCGGTGATAATTTTGTAAGTCCCGGTCGCGGGCGCGAGCAAGGAGCCGGTCCAGCGGATCGAGTAGCGATCCACCGGCAGCGAGGCATCGGGGGCGTCGAGACCCCAGACGAAGTCGAGTCCGGGGTCGACGCGCGACAGGACCGGGTCGATGTAGGTGGCGAAATACTCGGCCCGCAAGCCAGGCAGCGGCGGCGGCGGGACGCTGCCGGTCGAGCCGTCGCTGGCATCGCTGCCGTCGCCGGTGCTGGCCTCGGTCGGGCTCCCGCTGCTGGTGGGCGCCGTGGTGCCGGTCTCCGCGGTGGTGGAGGCGTCCGTCGTGGAAGCGCCCGTCGTGGTCGTCACGCCGAGCGTCGCCCCGGACGAGGCGTCCGGATCGCCGCAGGCGAGGACCATGACGACAGGGACGAACGCCGCGAGGCTGCGTGGATGCATCGCGGCGGATGCTAACCAAGGCAGCGTCGCTACTACGCCGTCCGCCGATGCAGCCCTGTACCGGTATTATCCCGATCGAAAGCAGATTCACGACTTCGACTCGCAAACTTTGAAGTGCCCGTACACGCTCGCGCTGTCCCAGCTCGGGATCACGGCAAGTACGACAGCTTACCGGGCCTGCTGCGCGTCGTCGGCGACGAGTCGCCCTTGCCGCTGGAGCTCCTGGGCGACGAAGGGCGCGTGACTGCGTAAGAACGCGAAGGAAATGTCGCGCCCCAAGTATGCCTCGGCATACTCGGCTCGCTCGTCACGGAAGTCGACGTGATTGAGTTTGAGCGCCTCGATGGTCGCCAGGATCGAGGCGCGGAGCGGACCCTGCGGCCCCTCGCCAGGGACGATCTGGTAGCCGACCAGCTCGAGTGAAAACCATTCGTTCTCGATCTCGAACGGGTCGAGCGCCTCGCGTACGCCCTTGCTGCTGTTGACGCGCGCGCAGGCGAGGCGATAGTTATACCATTCATACACGTGGCGCCATTGAATCGACTTTGCCACGCTGTGATCGACTGAGGCCGCGCTGGTGACGGGGTAGATATAGAGCGCCGTGTAGGCGCAGATCCGGCGGTACGCGCGGAGCAAGTCCGGGATCGCCTCCCGCCAGTACGGCGGCAACTTGTCTGCAGGAATGTCTTCGCGGCGCTCGGCGAGCTTCGAGCGCTTCGGCCCTGGCCTGTTGGGGCTCGTCTCTCCAACCATCTCGGCGAGGGCGGCCAGCCCGGGCTGACGCACGCAACGATCGAAGTCGGGCGGCTCGGGCGCGAGTGACACGGATCATGCGACGCCCTGCAATGACTCCAAGAAGGCGCTCCAGCGGATCCAGAAACGGTCTTGCTCGCCGAGGGTCGAGCGGAGCTCGGCGTCGATCCGCGGGGCCTCGGCTCGCGGGAGCTCGCCACGCAGCAACGCGAGCGCTTGCTGGATCGCAACCTCGGCCTCCAGCGATCGAGCTTCCTTCAGGTCGAAGGCCTCGCTCGTCAGCCAACTTGCGACGTCACCCCGGCGAACGAAGGGGCGTCGCTGCAGGACGACGTGGGGCTGGGCCTCGTCGAGGGTCAAGTCGAGGTCGAACCAAGCGTCGCGCTCGGGATCGAAGAGCGGCTCCATCGAGGCCGGGACCAGCGGCGACTGGGTCGCCGAGATGATCTGAACGGACGCCTGCTCCGCCAGCGATTCGACGATATCGAGCAACGGCTTGACGATCCGGCGCTGCCATCGAGGGTGCAGATGCGCCTCGATTTCATCGATCAAGAAGATGACCTGATGCGCGCTCGGCTGGTCGAGCTGCTGGCTGGCCCGCCCATGCTCTTGCCAGCTCCACACCAGCAGATAAGAGAGCGCGAGGATCCGCCGGATCCCGGCGGACGCGTGCACCACCGGGACATCGAGCCCGTAAGGCATGCGAATGGTCGGGATGTCGCGCACGTCGTCGAGGCCGAGACGGACCAGCGCCCCCGGTCGGAGCTCGGCCCCAGGCGGTGAGAGGACGCGCAGGACGTCGCCGAGCCAGGAGAACGCCTCGCCGTTCTCCTTCTGCCACAGCGCCCAATCGGCGAGCAGCCCATTGCACAGCTGAGCGCCGTCATCCGCCCGCAGCCCCTCCCAGACTTCGCGAGGGTTGAACACGTAGGCCGGCCGTCGCTCGCTGACGTCGACGTTCCCAGTGGTACGCCAGTAGTTGCGCGCCGGGTCCCACAGCGAGAAGCTGCCATCGACCTGCGCGTAGAGGACGAGGCCGGGGTTGGCGGGGCGTCCGGGGCTACCCACCCAGGCCTGCGCTTGACGGTCGAACTCGCTGACGTAGCGCTTGAGCCTCTTGGCGCCGTCGAACCCGAACTCGATCGTCGCCTTGCCGGGCCCGCGCGGACGCGCCATCAATCCCGACACGAGGCGGGAGTTCACCTTCGCCGGCCACGTGCGAGTGAGCGCCCACCAGGCGATGTCCAGCAGGAAGCTCTTGCCGAGCCCGTTGTCCCCGGTGATCAAGTTCAGCCGTGGCGCGAGGTCGGCCACCATCTCGGCCGCTGGACCGACGTTGGTCAGGTGGAGATGGCGGAGCACGCGCGACGGAGGGTAGCGGGATCGCGCAGTGGTGTCGAGTGAGGGCCGGCCGCGCTCGGAGCCCGCCAGACCGGGCCGAAGCTCCCAGAGAAGCGCAAGACGAGTGGAAACGGCCGGAAGAACGACATCGACGGTCGGCGGGGCCCGTGTGCTGTCGAGACACCTCGCCAAGCCCAGCTGTACGGCTCAACGATTCACAGCGCCGAGGCCGCGGAACCGGGCGCCGGATCGGCGCCGGCGCGGCCGCCTACCGGACCACCTCGAACATCCCGTCGATGCGGCTGATGAACACCGGCAGCGACCACGCGTTGCCGTCGGCCGCTTGCCCGCGCAGCACCGGTTGGTCGTCGCGGGTGCGCGGCTCGACCACGCGGCCGTCGCAGCACAGGTGCAGCACCACGTCGTCCGGGCGCAGCGGCTCCACCGTCCACGCCCCGTCCTTCGACAGCTCCGTGAATTGCTGCAACAGCCCCGCGCGCGCCGATTCGGGCGTCATGCCGTAGAGCGGCGCCAGCTCGGCGAACTTGATGCGCTGGCGCGACAGCAGCCCGGGGATGTCACCCAGCGCCAGGTCGGCGTGCAACGCGTCGAGGAACATCAGCAGCTCGGCGGTGGTCGCCGCGTCGAGCGACAGCGTTGCTGCGGTCTGCCACGCCCACGTCGGCCCCGGCGGCAGGCGGAACTCGTAGGCGATCCGCAGCGGCAGCGTCGGCGCCGGGTCGTCGGGCCCCGGCGCGTAGGTGAGGCCGTCGATCGGTACGTCCTCGCCGGCGGGCACGATCTCGCCGAGCGGGCCGACGCAGCGCTGCACGATCAGCCGGCGCGGCGACAGCGGGTCGGCGGTCGTCGCCGGCGGCGCGATCGCGTCGATGCGGACCGCGATCTCGTTGTCGCCGCTGACGAGCCACTCGCTGACCGAGGGGATCGCGGTGTACGGCACGTCGACCGGGGTGCGCAGGATCGGCGCGCGGTTGACGAACACCTCGCAGGCGTAGCCGTGGATCGAGACGTTGAGGTAATCGACGGTGGACATCGTCACAGGATGGTGCGGGACCAGATCGGCCGCTTCTCCCACAGCGTGGCCGATTTGGTCACGCTGAAGAACAGCTTGCTCTTGGCGGTGAAGGTGCCCTTGCCGGGGGACAGGTCGAAGTTGGCCTTGAGGGAGAACGGGCCCAGCTCCATCGTCGCCGCGCCCTCGAAGCCGGCGTTGATCTTGCCGACCACCTCTACCCAATCGCCGAGCGCGCCGCGGACCCCGATCTCGCCGCCGACCTGCGGCGGCACCGACACCGTCCCGGCCGGCCCGGTGCGGTCGGGGTTGGCCTCGCGCGAGAACGTCAGCTTGAGCTCGCCCGTCACCGCGCCGTACACCTGGGCCTTCGCGCTCAGCAGCTCGAGGCCGAACGCGATCTCGGCCTTCGCCGACACCAGCGTCAGCGCCACCTCGACTTTGTAATATTTATAGACGGTGTGGTTCTTCGGCCACTCCTTGTAGCCCCACTCGTACTCGAGGCTGCCGGCGAGCACCTCGACCTCGACCGAGAAGGTCCAGCCGATCTTCGGCATCTTGTTGCCGAGCGCCTTGAAGAACTCGATGAGCCCGAGGATCTGCTTGCGCAGGTTCAGCACGAACTCGATGAACTCGGCGGCCTTGAACGACTGCGTCCAGTCCTTGCCGTTGCGCGTGAACGTGAAGCTCTTGGCCGTCGACAGCGCGCGGCCGTCGGGCGCGTCGCTGGCCGCGTACTTGTCGGACGAGTAGTCGCGGCCGCGGATCGTGCCGAGCTGCTGGGTCTGCGTCACCGTGCCGTGCTTGTTGCCGACCGACTCGGTGCGGCGATACAGCTCGGTGTTGCCGCTCGTGCGCATCTCCTCTTTGGTCGACTGCGACGTGCGGGCCAGGCCGCGCGTGTCGGAGCTCGAGTTGTTGTCGTAGCTGACCTTGCCCTCGCGCCCCCACGAGCTGGCCTTCTCCTTCTTCCGCACCGACGGCAGGCTGAGGCCGAGCTTGAAGATGTCGGGCGGATAGACCGCGATCTTGTGCTTCCAGCTGTAGAACGCCTTGGGCTGCGGCGCCGGGCGGCCCCGCAGGCCGCCATCGTGACCACCCACACCGCCGGCGGCGGGAAGAAGAACTGGCGCAGGCCGGCGAAGAAGCCGATGCGCGTGACGTTGGCGAGGCGGTTCCGGAACCAGTTGGGCTCGTAGGTGACCGCGACCTGGTGGACCGGCCCGCGCAGCACCTTCGCCGGGCCGAGGTTCGCCGGCGGCTGGACCGTCAACGCCGGGTGCCCGGGCGAGTAGCCGGGGCCGCCGGAGGCCTTGACCGTGATCGTGTCGGCGTCGATGACCTCGAACCTGTCCGTCACCCGCGGGTTGCGCTTGTTCGGCGAGTGGACCTGGTTGGTCATGATCTTGCCGCGCGCCTGGTCGAGCCAGAACGCGACGCTCTTGATCTCTCGCTTGTCGGCCACGCCGCAGTGCTTGCAGCTGAACTCGAGCTTGTCGAAGTCGCACGGCGGGACCTTGCGCTGCTGCTGCTTCTGGCAGGTCGCGCACGGCTTGTTGGCCGGCTGACCCGCCTTGCTCTTCAGGGCGGGCGGCGGCGTCTTGCGCGGCGCGGGTCTCGGGGCTGGTCTTTGGGTCATGTCTCTGCCGGGCTCCCGTACAGGCTGGCGAGCAGCTCCATCGGCTCGGGCCACGATTGCAGCCCTTCGAGGTCGTGCAGCACCCCGATCGCGTCGTCGGAGTCGGCGAACCGCTCGTCGAAGCGCGACGCGACCTCGAGGTGACGCAGCAGCGACACCTCCTCGACGAGCCCGAGCTGCAGCCCGCGAGCCAGCCGCCGCTCGACCCACGCGCCAGCGACCTCGTCCGTCGCCTCGGCCCACCGCTCCGGGTGCGCGTCGCGGAGGTGGACGATCGCCCCCGCGACCAGGCGCCGACGCGACAGGTTCGTCAGGGCCTCGATCTGCGGACGACGGATCTTGAGCATGAGCACCGCGACCAGGCGACGGGGCTCGACCATAGCGAACGGCTCCGCGTCCGCCTACAGCGTTCTGCGAGCACGGCGCGCGATACCGCGACGCGCAGGCCACGCTGCGCGCGTCGCATCGCGCGTCGCCGCCTCGGGCCGCAGCTCGCCATGGTCAGGGGACCGACGCCCGCGACCCGTGTCGTGCATCGTCGCGCCGGGGTCGAACGACTGTCCGCATGCCCTCGCGCGCCCCCGAGCGACCCGCGGCGCAGGTGCTACGATCGCGCCGTCATGCACCGGAAGATCCTCCTCGCTCTCTCGCTCGCGTGCCTGCCCTCGACCGGCTGCGACTCGCAGGCGTGTACGCTCATCGGTTGCGGCAGCACGTTCCAGATCGCGCTGCAGCGCGACGCCTGGACGGCCGGCGAGTACACGGTCACGGTGGTCGCCGACGGCGAGACGATCGAGTGCGCCGCGACGCTGCCGCTGCAGTGCGAGGCGCCCCCCGCCTGCCCGCAGAACTCGCCGTTCATCCTGGGCCTCGAGGGCTGCGCGCTCGACCCGTCGCAGCACAAGCTCGGCAACATCGAGTTCCAGCAGGGCCACGCCCCCAAGTCCGTCGCGCTGCAGATCCACCAGGACGGCGCGCTGCTCGGCGAGGGCCAGTACTCGCCGACGTACTCCGAGTCGCAGCCCAACGGCCCCGACTGCGAGCCGACCTGCGTCGGCGCCGACTCCGTCACCCTCGCCCTGAAAGAATAGCGCCTCTTCTAGAATGACATGTCGCATAGGACATGTCCTTTCACGCATGTCTCCTTCGACATGTTCATCGGGACATGATAATAACTGTCGAAGACGACAGGCTCCGCCGCTCCGCCTCGTCACCTCGCCGCGGAGCGACGCTTCGCTCGCCGAGGCCATCGTGCGTCGCGCCGCGCGCGGGCATGTGACGGCGATCGCCTCGCCACCGCCCAGCCGCGGCGCCCCGCCGAATTGCTCGCACGCTTCTTCGTCGGGAGCCGCGTGCTGTCGCTCGATCCACTGGGCCCGGACGATCTCGGCGAGTCGCGCGAACGGGCGCGGCTCGCCGCGTACGGCGGGGGCGGTGTGCTCGCGCCCTATGGTCCCGCGCACACGGACTTGCGGCCGCTGGTGTTGGTCCACGGGATCCACGGCCACCCCGGCGAGCTGCGGGCGCTGGCGGAGCGGGCGCTGGCGAGCGGCGGCGTCCAGCCGTACCTGTTCCTCTACGACGACCTTGGGCGCTACCTCGACCGCAGCGGCGACGATCTCGCGCGCGCGCTGGCGCAGCTCGCCTGTCACGCGCCGCGGCCGGACGTCGTGATCGTCGCTCACTCGATGGGCGGCATCGTCGCGCGCTGCGCCCTCAACTCGATCGTCGAGCCGCGGTGGTTCCCGCTCTTCACCCATCGCCGGCTGCGGCGCGGCAAGGTCCGCGTGCGCGGCAGCGCCGAGGCGATGCACGCCGGCGTGCGCCTCGAGGCGGCCTGCGCCGCCGACTTCGCCGCCGTCGACCTGCTCGCCGTCGACACCCCGTGGTCCGGCTTTTGCGCCCCGCGCGTCGACCTGCGCAACCTGTGGCGGCGCGAGCGGACCTGGGTCGACATGGTCTCCAACAGCACCGTGCTGACGCGCCTGCACGCCGTCGCTTTACCGGCCCACTTCCGCGTGCATCAGCTCGAGGCCGACCAGCACGCCGCCGGCCTCGCGGACGACAAGATCCGCACCCTCGGCGACCTCGCCGACGCCGACCTCCTCCGCTTCCAGCGGGCCATCCTCGGCGACCGCCGCGCCCTGGGCAGCGACCCGCGCGACCGCAACCTGTTCGCGGCCCTCGCCGACGAGCGCAGCTTCCCCGCCCTCGCGGCCGACCTGCGCGCGAGCGGGCCCTCGCGGCGCCCGAGTTCCGCGCCGAGCTGCGGCGCGCGGTCCCACGGCTGGCCGGCAGCCACACCTCCGTGCTGGGCAACACCGCCCTGTTCGCGCTGCTCGACGCGCTGCTCGTCCGCGGCGCCACCGAGGTCCGCCGGCCGGCGCGCTCGTGAATTGACCGAGCTCTTACAATCACCCTGCGGGGCCACGCCTACGCTGGGAGCATGCATCGCCTGACGCTCGTCCTCCTCGCGCTCGCCGGTTGTCAGCCCCCGCCCTGCCCCCGCGAGACACCGACCGTGATCGCCTGGTCGCCCTCCGAGCACGCCGCCGCGCCGGTACCCGGGCGCACGATCACCGTCTCGGGCGCCGCCGAGATCCTCACCGCCCCCGACACCTTCGAGCTGACGATCGGCTTCGACCTCCAGGCCGCCAGCCTCGAGCAGGCCCGCGACGACAGCCGCCGGCGGGCCGCCGCGCTGCTCGACGTCGTGTCCCAGAGATCGATCCCCGACAACGACGTGCAGACCCAGGAGCTGTCGCTGCAGCCGCGCTACGACAACTACGAGCACCGCAAGATCGTCGCCTACCAGGCCACGCGCAACCTGGTCGTCACGCTGCACGACCTCGACGACGTCGAACCTGTCCTTTACGACATGCTCGCGGCCGGCGCCAACCGGGTCGACCGCGTGCAGTTCCACAGCAGCGTCGCGCGCGAGAAGCGGGCCGAGGCGCGCGTCCTCGCCGTCCAGGCCGCGCGCGACAAGGCCGCGGCGATGGCCGAGGCGCTCGGCCAGGCGCTGGGCGAGCCGCTGCGCGTCGACGAGGTCGCCATCGACACCTGGCGCCCCCCCGCCATGAACAACATCGCCCTGACGAACGACTCGACCCCGCAGATCGGCGACACCGTGGCGACCGGGCGGATCCGCGTGCAGGCGAACGTCAACGTCACCTTCGCGCTGGTCCGCCAGTGACAGGTCTTTTAAAGAACCATTCGGCGATCGCATTCTTGCGATACCCGATTACAGGCGGCACATGGGTCGATGCGGGGTCGCGCCCGAGACGGACGGACCGGCAGCCCCGTCGCTGCCGGGCCCGTCCGGCGTGCGGTAAAAGACCGCTAGCAGGACGTGTTCTTGCAGGCGCACAGCCAGTCGAGCGCAGCCGCCGTGCATCCCGCGCCACCGAACACGCAGCCCACACCCAGGGTGGTGAGGCACGTCACCACAGCCGAGCCGCAGGCAGCCCCGAGTGCCAGCGTCGCCCCGAAGCAACTCCACGACCGGAGCTGGACCTCCGCTCCCTCTTCGACCGTCTGGATGTCGGCGGCGAGGGCTTCGAACAGTCGCCTCTGCGCGTCACCGAGCGTGCTCTCGCGGAGCTGACCGCTGGCGTCGAACGTGATGGTGCCGACGTCCGGCGCGTTCATCTGCACCGCGACGCCGAGCAGCGCGCCGCCGTCGTCGTGCTCGACCTGGAACTGCAGCTCGACGAGCGCTCGATCGTCGGCGTCAGCGCCGACGATTCGCACGCCTTCCTCGTCGTAGACGTTCCAGGACACCACGCCGTCCGTCAGCGCGAGCGTCTCCGGGGACGCAGGGATCACCGCGTTCGGCTCCACGCGCTCGACCGCCTCGAACTGCGTGGTCTGTGAATCATCGGAGTCGCCTCGGAGCGACTGACCCGGGGTGTCGCAACCTCCGAGGATGGCGACGAACGCGAGCGCAACGGACGTGATCCCGAACGAACTATGAATGGTGTGGATTGCCATGACTGTTTCTCCTCCCGCTCGCGGAGTGGGCCGGAGAGCAGAAATCGTTCGAGGGAGACCAGCTTTTGCACGATAAATATCGTGCAATGAGCCCCGCGCGCCGGCTCCTGCTGCGGTATTCCCTCGCGGTCGGCGGCGACCTGCGGATCGTCGATCGCGGGACCTCGTAGCGTCGCCCTTGCCAGGTTGAGCGCGTAGCAGGCGAGATCGGGAGATCGAGCTCCGCCTGCGGTCGTGCCTGTCGCCGATCCGAATCGGCGCCGGCGGCTGCCCCAGGCCCGCGGGACTTCCACGAGCGGCGCCGCAACCATGCGACATCAAATCGACCTCGACGAGCATGCTGAACTCGTGCGCGAGCGCTTGCCTCCGCGTGCACGGATGGAGGAGCTCGAGCGCCGGGTCCAGCCATGCGGCCGGGAGTACGCCCCGCTCGCCGTGGTCGATGCGCGCCGCATTCTCGGCGAGGTTGCTCTCGAGCGTCTCGATGAGCATCACCTCGCGCGAGGCGAACTGCGCTGAGTGGGGCTCGCGGCCGTGTTCGATCGCCGAATATCGGCCGACCGTGATCCAGAGCAACGCGCCCGCGCTGCGGCGCTGCCCGCCCCGCTGTCGCGTCCGGACCGCCGTTGCCCGGCTGGATCCCGGTGCTACGGATCGGTCGAGGTATCAGCGCAATGGATGTCCACCGCTCGAACGACAGCGATCACGAGCTTCTGTGCGCCTGGCAGGGCGGAGACCGGCGCGCGGGCGATCTGTTCATCCGCCACCACGGCCCGGCACTCGCGCGTTTCTTCCGCAACAAGCTGACCACCCCCGCCGATTCGCACGACCTCGTGCAGGAGACCTTCCTCGCCCTACAGCGCACGGCAGGTCGGGCGGGCCCCGCCGCCGCCATGACCTCCGTGCGCGCCTACCTGTTCTCGATCGCACGTCGAGTGCTGTGCGCTCACCTGCGCAAGAAATACAAGCGCACCAGCGAAGCGCTCGACTTCGGCTCGGTGTGCGTCAAGCAGCTCGAGCCGACCTCGATGAGCGCGCTGATGATGCGACGCCGTGAGCTCCGGGTCTTCATCGAGGCGCTGCGGGCGATCCCGCTCGACGATCAAGTTCTGCTCGAGGCCAAGTACTTCGACGCGATGTCCGTCCGCGAGATCGGCGTCCTGCTGGCGCTCCCCGAGCCCGTCGTCCCCGGCCGGCTGCAGCGCGCAAAGGGGCGACTGCGGCAGAAGATCGAAGAAGTGTCGGTGCAGTCGCACCGAATGGCGCCGCCCGAGGTCGGAGACGACGCACTCGACCTCTGGGCGCAGGAGATCCGCGCGCGGCTCGTGTGACCTCCTGACGAGGGGCTGCAGCGCAAGCGTCTCCGCCTGTTGGTGGAGATCGGCTCGTACCACCTAAGACGTGACGCGAGCCGATTCTTGTCAGTGGCGAAGCATCTTCTCCACGCCTCGCGACTGCGCTCAGGTCGAGGCGTGGCGGGGCTGGTCGCCGTACGGCACGCCGCGGGTCACGGCGAGCCCCGCCTCGTGCGCGAGCAGCCACTGCTTGGCCGCGAGGCCGCCGGCGTAGCCGGTCAGCGCCCCGCCCGTGCCGACGACGCGGTGGCACGGCAGCACGATCGACAGCGGATTGCGGCCGTTCGCGGCCCCGACGGCGCGCACCGCCCGGGGGCTGCCGATCGCGCGGGCGAGCGCGGCGTAGGTGCGCTGCTCGCCGAAGCCGATGTCGGCGAGCGCGCGCCAGACGGCGCGCTGGAAGTCGGTGCCGCGCGGCTCGAGTGCCACGGTGAATCCGCGGCGACGGCCGGCGAAGTACTCGTCGAGCTCGCGCGCGGCGACGTCGAGTACGGGGTGGCGCGCCGTCTCGTCGCCGGCGTGCGCGGGCGCGGGGCGGTGGTCGGGGAAGTAGACGCCGACGAGGGCGACGTCGCTGGCGACGAGGCGCAGCGGGCCGAGCGGCGAGGGCAGCGAGCGCTGGACGAGGCGGGTCATGGTTTTCATCCTCCGGAAGACGCGGAGCTCCACAGGTGCAGCACGCCGTAGGCGCGCCAGGGCCGCCAGGCGGCCGCGCGGGCCTCGGCGGCCCGGGTAGTCGTGACTTCGAGCGCGCGGCGGACGACGAGGTCGCCGCCGGGGAAGCCGTCGGGCCAGCGGAGCGACCGCATGGCGACGTACTGGGCCGTCCACGGGCCGATCCCCGGCAGCGCCTCGAGCGCGGCCACGGTCCGCTCCGGATCTGCCCCGAGGGACAGGTCGACGCGGCCGTCCGCCACCGCGGCCGCGAGCGTGACGAGGGCCTGGGCGCGGCGCTCGGGCAGGCCGATCGCCCGCACCTCGGCGAGCGCGGCGCGGGCCAGCGCGTCGGGCGGCGGGAACGCGGCGCTCAAGCCCGGCAGGGTCTTCGGGACAGGTCGACCGAAGCGGGCTACGAGCCGTGCGCACAGGGTGGTCGCGGCGCGGACGGAGACCTGCTGGCCGAGGACGGCGCGCACGGCCAGTTCGAAGCCGTCGAACGCGCCCGGGACGCGCAGACCCGGCGCGCGGCGACGCTGTCCCGAAGGACAGGATCGCGGCGGAGGTGCTCGGCGATCGCGTCGGGGTGGGCGTCGAGGTCGAAGAGTCCGCGCAGGCGGGCGACGATCGGCATCAGCTGCGGGGCGAGCTCGGGCGCGAGGCGCACGCGCAGCGCCGGGCGAGCCGGATCGGCGTCGACGCGCAGCCAGCCGACGCAGCCGCCGAGCGCGACGATGCGGGTGTAGCCGTGGTCGTCGACGTGCTCGACGCCGGCGACCTCGCGCCCGCGCAAGAACCCGAGCAACGCGGGCCAGTCGAGCGGCGGCCGGTAGTCGAGACGCAGCTCGATCGCGTCACCGGCCGCGACCTCGGCGCCCTCGCGCCGCAGCGCCGACGGCGGCCGGCCGAAGCGCTGCTGCACGAGCGCGTTGAAGCGGCGCACGCTGGCGAACCCGGCCGCATATGCGACCTCCGCGAGCGGCAGCGCGGTGTCCTGCAGCAACTGCTTGGCGAGCGCGAGCCGCCGCGTCTGCGCCAGCTCGACCGGCGTCGCCCCGAGCTCCGCCTCGAGCGCGCGCCGCAGGTGACGCCCGCTGACGCCGAGGCGCCCGGCCAGCGCGTCGACCGAACCGTCGTTGAGGTCGCCGGCGTCGATGCGCGCGAGCGCGGCGGCGGCGAGCCGCGACAGGGAGTCGATCGCCGCCCTCCCCGGCGCGAGCTCGGGCCGGCAGCGCAGGCAGGCACGAAAGCCGACGCGCTCGGCCTCGGCGGCGCGGCGAAAGAACTCGCAGCGGCCGCGCCCGGCGTGCGCGCGGGACAGACGGGGCGGCAGTAGATACCGGTGGTCGTGACGCCGACGAAGAATACGCCGTCGAAGCGGCGGTCGCGGGCGCGGAGCGCGTCGTAACAGGCGTCGGGATCGAGCTGCACACGACCGATCTAGCGCGGCACCGGGCGCCCGTCTCGCCATTTTCGGACGTCGCCGCGACAACGCCGCAGACGCGCTCGCAGGGGGCGGCGAATCGCATCGGCGGCGGAGACTCGCCGACTGGCTCGCCCCTACCCGGCGTAGGCGGGCAGCGCCAGCGCCGAATTGGCCTTGCGCCCCTGGCGGCCGAACAGCCCGGTCCGCGCGAGCAGCGGCGCCAGGCGGATCATCTGATTGCGCATCCACAGCGAGACCGCCGTCCTCGGCACCAGGCTCGCTGCGCCGCCGCTCGCGAGCGCCTGGTTCATCGTCACGAACGGCCGCATCACCCGCTCGTAGGCGGCGAACGCCGCCGCATGATCGACGTGGGCCGCCAGCTCCCCGGCCAGCACGTACGCGCCGACCAGCGCGAGGCTGGAGCCCTGCCCCGACAGGAACGACGGCGCGTGGGCAGCGTCGCCCACCAGGCAGACCCGCCCGCTGTGCCAGCGCGGCAGGTGGATCTGGCTGGTGACGTCGAAGAACACGTCGTCCGCGGCGCGCAGGCCGGCGAGCATCCGCGGCACCTGCCAGCGACCGTCGGCGAACACGCGGGCGACCAGCTCGCGCTGGGCCGCGAGGTCGGGGTGCTCCGCGAACGGCGGCCGCGGTGAGGCGAAGATGAGGAACGCGTGCAGACGGTCGCTGTCGCCGGCCGCGAACAACACCGCCGCCTTGCCGGGCGTGTTGAACGAGATCCCCTCGTGGGCGAGCCCGAGCTCGTTGGGGATCGTGAAACCGGCGAAGCAGAACCCGAGGTAATGCTCGTAGTCCGCCTCCGGTCCGAACGCCAGCCGACGTGTGTTGGAGTGCAGGCCGTCGGCGCCGACGACCAGGTCGAAGCGGCGCCGCTGGCCGCCGCCGAGCTGCACGTCGACCCCGTCGGCGTGCTCCTCCAGGCCGGTGATCGTGTCGTTGAACAGGAATTCGCAGTCGTCGCGGACGAGGTCGTACAACACGGCGGTCAGCGCTCCACGCGGCAGCTCGAGGTCCCGCCCCTCGACGCCGCCGGTCAGCGACTCGGGACGGAGCGCGCCGATCCGGCGGCCGTCGCCGCCGAAGAAGGTCAATCGTCGGGTATCGATATGCGCCGCCGCGACCCGCGAATACGCGCCCATGCGCCGGATGACGTCGAGCGCGGTCCCGCGGACGTCGATCGGGTACCCGCCGCTGCGCACCGCCGGCGCCTTCTCCACGATCGTGACTCCAAAGCCGTGGCGCACCAGCCAGTACGCCAGCGTCGGCCCCGCCACGCTCGCCCCGGAGATCAAGACCTGCCTCTTCCTCGCCGTCGTCATCGCTCGCTCCTCTCGTTCGCCGTCTACACTACACCGTGCAGTGTAGTTAAGCAAAGCCGATTACGGCCCCAGCTCGGCTTCTACGCCAGCGAGCGGTTTCGCGCGGGCCGGAGCGAGCCCTGTCGCGCGCCAGCGGGTACCATCCCGCGCAGGGGAACGACGTGACGGCCGCGAAACCGACGCGCGAGGGCTCTGCCCACAAGCGAGCCGCGATCCTCGGCGCGGCGCGCGGGCTGTTCCTCGCCGAGGGCTTCGACCGCACCAGCGTCGACGCCATCGCCCTGCGCGCCGGCGTGTCCAAGCGGACGCTGTACGACTATTTCGGCGACAAGCAGGCGCTATTGATCGCGGTCGTCGACCACGCCGCGGACTCGTTGATGGCGGCGATCCGGCGCACCATGGCAGAGACGCTGACGGAGGTCACCGACCTCCACGCCGCTCTCCTCGACTTCTCGCTGCGGATCGCCACCGAGACGTTCGGCTCCGTCGACTACCTGGCGCTCATGCGCCTCGTCACCAACGAATCGGGCCACCTGCCGCAGCTCCGCGACACTTTGATGACGAACGCCCCGGAGGAGGCGATCGCCGCGCGCCTGGCCGAGTTCGGCCGCCAGGGGGCGCTCGACGTGCCGAACCCTCGCGTGGCCGCCGACCACCTCGTCGCGCTGACCTTCCTGCTCGCCATCAACAGCCTCGGTTCGACGATCTCCGCCGACGACCCGCGCCTGCGCAGCATCCTCGACGAAGGCGTCCGCGCGTTCCTCCGCGCCTACGCGCCCCGCCCACGTGCAGCGCTGTAACCACCTCCGTTCGAGGTGACCCGACAGAAGCGACTCTCGGGTGGAGCCACGGCGCGCGAGGCCGTCACGACGCTTCGGCGGCACCCATCATGATCCAACGACGAGACGTCTCGGCTTGTCACGAGCACGAGCCGCGCCGCCGCCCTCCGGGTCCGGCTCGCCGATGAGAGCCGCGGCGCCGCGGCTCACCCCCCGAGCAACTTCGACGCCGACGATTTCTTCGCCACGTGCGGCAGCTGCTTGGAGCGCTCCACCATCGCCGCCAGGTACGAGGCCGCGTTGTCGCGTTCGGCCATGTGTTGCCGCGCCCGCGCCACCACCGTGTCGAAGTCGGGTTGCCCGGCCGGGTTCGCGGGATCGGGGTTTTGCACCGCCGCCAGGATGCTGAGCAGCAGCTCCTCGCTGCGCGCGCTCGCGGGCCTGGGCCCGGCGGCCGAACAGCTCGCGCACCAGCAGGATCGTCACCAGCAGCAGCACGATCCCGAGCCCGATCGCCAGCCAGCCGAAGATCCCCATCGACGCCTTCTTGTTGGGGCTGAGCGAGATCCCCAGCTCGCTCATGCCATCATTGACGCCGAGCACCAATTGCTTCGACAGCGCGCGACCGAAAGCTCCCACGGCCCCGCCGTCCTCGCCGCCCGCCACCGCCAGCATCGTCGGACCCAGGTCGCGCTCGAGCACCGTGCGCAGCGCCGGTCCGAGGTTGTCCTCGACCACGCGCTGCACCGCCGGCCCGAGGTCCTGGGTGACGACGTCGCCGAGCGCCGGCCCCAGCTCCTCGCGCAGCCCCTGCGCCGTCGATTGCATGAACGCCGACAATGCGGTGCGGGTGACCCCGTCGACGAACTCGCGGGTGAGGCGGCGATTCTCCGGGCCGATCGCCCCCGCCATCACCGCCCCGACCAGCTCCTTCACGCTCTTGGTGACCGCGGGCGACACGTCCTCGCCGACCGCCCGCGCCAGCGCCCCGCTGATCGTACGGATGTAGCGATCGCTGGCCTCGCCGACCCGCTGGATCCGCTCCTCGTCGGTGAGGCCGTCCAGCGCCCCGCCCGTGATCGACTGCGTGAGATCGTGGACGGCCGCCTGGATCTCCGGGTCTCGCAGCAGCCGCCGCAGCCGCGCGCGGTTGTCCTCGTCCTCGAGCGCCTCGAGCGTCCCCTCGAGCCCGCCCTCGACCCCTCCGCGCGCGATCTCTCGGGCCCCGTGGGCACAGGCGACCTGGGAGGCCACGAGGGCGCCGGCGAGCCAGAGCCTGCGGCGTGCGGAGTGAGGAGTAGCGTGCATGATAGGGGGATCCAGGCAGCTCGTGCGCACCCCGGCGTGACCGGGCGCTCCTCGGCTCGCGTGCAGCACGACGGCTGCTCGCCGCTCTGCCGCTATGATCGACCCGCCCGCGGGAGCAACCGTCCCCGCGCCGCGAGCCGCCGCAGAGGCCGGTCCCGCCCGCCTGCCTCCCCCCACGGCGCTCGGCCGCCCCTGGCCGGGCCCGCCACGTCGCGCGGCCGCAGCGAGGGCGCAATCCGCACCACTCGCGACCGCCGCGAGGGGCGCGAGCGAATCGACCCGCCGGTCGCCCGCACGACTCGCGCCCACCTCCGGTCAGACCGGCGGGTTTCGGGGATAAGTTCGGCCCATGCCCAAGCTGAGCTACTTCGATTTCCCCGGCAGCCGCGGCGAGGAGTGTCGCCTCGCGCTGCACCTCGCCGGCGTCGCCTTCGAGGACGACCGGATCAAGGGCCCCGACTGGCCCGCGCGCAAGGAGCAGACCCCCTACGGTGTGCTGCCGACCTTCGAGGTCGAGGGCCGCGGCGTCCTGGCCCAGAGCAACGCGATCCTCGTCTACATCGGCCGCGAGCACGGCCTGCACCCGCGCGACAACTGGCTCGCCGCGCGGCACGAGGAGCTCATGCACGCGGCCGAGGACCTGCGCGCCGCCGTCGTGCCGGTCCTGCGGATTCAGGACCCCGAGGAGCGCGTCAAGGCGCGCGCGAGCTGGCCAGCGGCTTCCTCAAGCGCTGGGCAGGCGCCGTCGAGCGCCGCCTCGGCGAGCTCGGCTCCGGCCCCTTCATCTCCGGCGAGACCCTTCACGTCGCCGACCTCAAGCTCTACATGGTCGCGCGGTGGTTCTCGTCCGGCAACGTCGACCACGTGCCGAGCGACGTGTTCGCCGAGTTCCCGCGCCTCAGCGGCATCGAGCGGGCCGTCGCCCAGCACCCGAAGATCGTCGCCTGGTACGCCCGCTGACGCGGAGCTCGCCCCGCGCCTCGCGGCCTGCGAATCGCGGCCGCTCATCGCGTCATGGCGCGAACGACCCCGTCTCGACGACAGCGAGCGCGCGGTCGGTACGCGCACTGACGCGACGCTCCTCCAGTGTCCCGGATCGTCATTGCCCGTCAGTGCAGCAGCTCCCCCGGGCCCTCGCTCAGGCCGGCGTCGTCGCGTCGGCCGACATGTCTCTCGGGACAGCCGGCATTCGCACTTCGTCCTCCCGGCGAATCCCGCGATCGCCGTCGCCTCCCGCGCCTGGCGTCCGCGGCGCGATTGCGATACATCGCGACGCGCATGCCCCCCCGTCGTGACTACGGCGCCTCGCGCTTCAACGCCCCCGGCACCTTCTCCGCGGTCGGCTTTTCGCCCGACTCGCGCGGCCTCGAGGCGCTCGTCATCGGCCAGGGCGCCTCGCGCTGGCTGACCTTCGCCGTCGACACCGGCGCGCTCGCTGCCCGCCGCGACCTCGACGGTGAATGGCGAGACCTCCGCGTCCTGCCCGACGGCGGCCTCCTCGTCTCGACCTGGGGAATCGTTCGTCGCCTGTCGCCCGCCGCCGCGACTGTCTGGAGCGTGACCGGCGAGCAGCAACTGCGCCTCGCCGCAGTCAGCCCCGACGGCGCCGCGTGCATCACCTTCATCGGCGCCACCGCCGAGGTGCGGGACGGTCGCGACGGCGCCGTCGTCCACACCCTGCACGAGGCCGAGGGCGACCTCTACGCCTTCGCCTTCAGCCGCGACGGCCGCTGGCTCGCCACCGGCTCGTCCAAGGGCGTCGTCCGCCTGTACGACGCGCGCACCTGGGCCGAGCTGGGCAAGCGCAAGAGCACCCAGGTCCTCGCCCTGGCCTTCTCACCCGCCGGCGACCACTTGCTCGCCGGCCACGGCAACGGCAAGGTCGAACTGTGGCAGCTCCCGGGCCTGAAGCCCGTGCGGGGCTTCGTCGGCCGCCATCAATTCGACGTCGGCGGCGACGCCGGCTGTCGCTGGCTCGCCTTCTCGGCCGACGGCGCGCGCGCCTTCTCTCGGCAACGAGCACCGCCTGCGCGCCTGGAGCGTCCCCGGCGGCAACCAGGTGTTCCATGTCGACGTCCCGCGGCGCCACGCCCAGGGCCCCCTCACCGCCATGTCGCCCGACGGTCGGTGGATCGCCAGCGGCTCGACCACCGGCGCCCTGAGCGTGTGGTCGGCCGCGACCGGCGAGCCGCGGGTCGAGCACGCCGCCCCCGCGCCGCTCGAGGGGCTCGCGCTCACCGCTCGCGCCGTCGCGGCCGGCTCCTCCCGGGTCTGCGTCTTTTGGGATCGCGCCACCGGCGAGTCGACCACCCTCGCCACCACCTTCTCGCCGACCGACATCCACGGCCTGGCCTCGGGCGGCTTCGTGCGCCTCGACTACGACAAGATCTTCGTCGGCAACACCGACTCGCCGAACTTCGAGCTCGCCACCTACGCCTCCGGCCCGCTCGCCGTCTCGCGCGACGAGACGCGCCTCGCCGCCCCGGCCCAGTACGCCGTCGAGCTGTGGGACCTGCAGCGCAGCATCAAGCTCGCCAGCCTGCCCCACGCCGAACGAGCCCGCGCCTGCGCCTTCGGCCCGCGCGACGCCTGGCTCGCCACCGCCGACACCGCCCTGCACCTGTGGCGGCTCGGCGCCTCGCCGACCGCGATCCGCGACATCGAGCTCGACAGCGGCGGCTCCGACAAGATCGTGCGCGGCCTCGCAGTGTCCGCCCGCGGCATCATCGCCGTCAGCGTCGACGCCAGCGTCAATCACGTCGACGCCCGCAGCTCGATCCTCGTCATCGATCCGCGCGACGGCCGGACCCTCGCTCGCCTCCCGCGCCCCGACGTGCGCCTGGGCCAGGTCGCCTTCGTCGGCCGCCGCCTCGCGGTCGCCGACTCCGCCGGGCGCCTGTTGCAGCTCGACCTCTCCGACCCGGCGCGCCCGCGCTGGCTCGCGACGGACGAGGTCGACGTCTTCCCGCCGAACGACCGCGAGGAGCTGCCGATCGCGGCCCTGGGCGACGACGTGGCCCACGTCGGCCCCGGCGGCGACGTCGTCGTGCAGACCCTGGAGTCCGTCCAGCCCGAGGTCGGCGAGCCGATCTTGCTCGCCCCCGATCCGTCCGAGGCGAGCGCCCCCGCCCGTCCGCCCGCCTTGTTCGAAGAGCGTCTGGCCGGCGCCCGCTTCCTGTTCGCCGGCCGCTTCAAGCACGTCGGCAGCGAATTCCGCGAAGCCACGGTCCAGGAGCTCGGCGGCGAGATCGCGAGCAAGCCCGACGCGCGCGTCACTCACCTCGCGCTCGGCGACCGACCCTCGGCGGCCGTCCTCAAGACGCTCGGCAGCAAGGGCGCCGCCTTCGAGACCCTCTCCGAGGCCGCGCTCGCCCAGCTGCTGCTGCCCACCACCGAGGAGGCGCGGGCCCTGCTGCGCGGCGAAGTGAAGCAGGCCGCCGAGCGCTGGAACACCTGGCGCCGCCGCTACGGCGAGCTCGGCGGCGAGCGGTTTCCGGTCGCCCTGCAGGGCATCGACCTCGCGGGCGTCGACCTGCGCGCGTACGCCCTCAAGGTCCTCGACCTCACCGCGGCCGACCTCGCCGGCGTCGACCTGCGCGGCGTCGACGTGTTCGACGTCGTGTTCCGCAACGCCGACCTGAGCGGCGCCGACTTCACCGGCGGACAGTGCTATCGCACGATCTTCTCCGGCGCCAAGCTGACCGGCGCCCGCCTCGGCGCCATGCTCGCCCACGCCCGCTTCGACGGCGCCGACCTGACCGACGCCGACTTCTCTGGCGCCGACCTGCAATACGTCGACTTCTCCGGCGCCGACCTGCGCCGCGCCAAACTGCCGAAGTCGCTGGCCGACGTGAAGCACGACGCCCGCACCCGATGGCCCGAGGGCGTGCGCCCCAAGTGAGCGGCGACGGTCGCGACATTCCCTCGCGTCCGTCTCCCGACCTCCGCACGCACTGCCCCGAGGGCGTGCGCCCCGAGTGAGCGGCGACGGTCACTACATTCCTCGCGGCCGTCTCAAGATCTTCCCCGCACTGCCCCGAGGGCGTGCGCCCCAAGCGAGCGGCACAGGTCGCTACATTCCCTCGCGGTCGTCTCAAGACCTTCGCACGCAATAGCCCGAAGGCGTACGCCCCAAAGCGAGCGGCGACGGTCACGACCGTCCCGCCCGCTTTCTCGAGAAAGCGACGGTCGCAGCATTACCCGCGGACACCTCACGCCTCGCTCGCCCGCGCAACCCGACGATGAAGCCCGCTCGCCGCCGGCTGAGCTCACCCCTCATTTTACCATCCGCGCTCCTCACGACCGCGCTCCTTCGCCCGCGCGCGAGACCTGGCGCTCGCTCGTCCCGCTGCGAGCGCTCGGCCGACACTCCACCTCGCCCTCCTCCGCACCCGCGCGAGCGGTCGCTCCGCCGCGCCCGCGGGCGGCGCCTCCTCGTCTACCGCACCGATCGCGGCCGCCCTGCTCGTCCGCCCGCACCGCCCGCGCTGCCGTTCGCGTCGCCCTTGGGCCGATCTCGCCGCACAATCGCTCGGGGCGGCATCTGGTGCCGCAGGGAGGTTCGTATGCAGCTGCATCGTCGTTCGTTCCTCGGCCTCGTCGCCGGCGGGGTGGTCGCCGGCGCCGCCGCGACGGACAGCACCGCCGCCCCGCCGCCCCGCCGCCTACGCGACGGCAACGGCCTCGTCGACTGGACCGCGGTGCGCGGCGAGTTCGCGCTCGACCCGGCCTGGATTCACCTCAGCAGCTTCTTCCTCGTCTCGCACCCGCGACCCGTGCGCGACGCGATCGAGACCTGGCGGCGGCGCCTCGACGCCAATCCCCTGTTGATCGAGTCCGCCTTGCTCGACCCCGCGGCAGCTTCTCACCCGCTCGAGCGGATCAAGGCCGCCCTGGCCGGCTACCTCGGCGGCAGCGGAGAGAACATCGCCCTCGTCCCCAATACCACCACCGGCCTCGCCCTCGTCTACAACGGCCTGTCCCTGCGGCCCGGGCAGGAGGTCCTCACCACCGAGCACGACCATTATTCGCACCACGAATCGATCCGCCGCGCCGTCGACAAGACCGGCGCCGGCCTGCGATTCGTCGCCTTGCACGACATGCCGCGCGGCGCCGCCACCACCTCCGCCGCCGAGTTGGTCGAGCGGCTGGAGCGGGCGATCCGGCCCGAGACGCGCGCAGTCGGCCTCACGTGGGTCCACTCCTCGACCGGCCTCAAGCTCCCGATCGCCGAGATGGCGCGGGTCGTCGCGCGCGTCAACGCCGGCCGCGCCGCCGGCGATCGCTGCCTCCTGATCGTCGACGGCGTCCACGGCGTCGGCGTCGAGGACGTCGACGTCGCCGGCCTGGGCGCCGACTTCTTCGTCGCCGGCGCGCACAAGTGGTTGCTCGCCCCGCGCGGTACCGGCTTCATCCTCGGCCGACCCGAAGCGTGGCCCGAGCTGCGCCCCACCGTCCCTAGCTTCGACCTCTCCGACCGATCGATCTGGGACGCGTGGATCCGCCGAACCGGCACTCCGCCGACCCGCGCCTCGCACGTCTCGCCCGGCGGCTTCATCGCCTTCGAGCACCTGTTCGCAGTGCCCGACGCGCTCGCCTTTCATCATCAGCTCGGCCGCCCGCAGATCGCCGCGCGGATCGCCGAGCTCAACCTCGTCTTCCGCACCGAGCTGGCGAAGATCCCCGGCGTCGTCGTCCAGACCCCGCAGGATCCCGCGCTCGCCGCCGGCCTCGTCGCCTTCGAGGTCGAGGCACTCGAGCCCGACGACGTCGTCGCCCGCCTGCGCGCGCGGAACATCCACGCCACCAGCAGCCCCTACGCCGTCTCCTTCGTGCGCGTCGCCGCCGGCGTCATGAACTCCCACGCCGACGTCGCCGCCGCCCTCGCGGCCGTCCACGCCATCGCCAGCGGCGCGTGACGACCTCCGCGACCTCGCGAAGCTCCGCCGAGCGCAGCGATTCACGCGTCGTCGAAGTCGCACGATTCGTCGCGCTCCGGCGCCGCCCGAGCTGTCCCGATCGCCCCGCGGCCGATGCCGCGCGTGCGCACCGACCGCGAGCGCCACGCCGGAGGATTTGCCGTGCAGGAGGCTCGGCGGCGCGGATATCATCCGCGCGACGAGGGCCGCGATGCGACGAACAGTGACGATGCTCGGGACGGTGCTGGCGCTGGCGTGTGGTTCTTCTTCGGGTCGGGACGTCACCGCCACCGCCGTCGTCACCAGCGATCCCACCACCGGCACCACCACCACCGACGGCCCCACGCCGACCACCACCGAGCCCGCGGGCAGCACCACGCAGCAGGCCACCACGGGCACCACCGGCCCCGACGTCACCACCGGCACCACCACCGGCGGCGGCCCGTTCTTCGACCTCGGCAGCCTGCCCGACATGCCGCCGCCGCCGCCGCTCCCGACGCCGCAGCTGTGGTACTCCGTCGAGGACTTGCTGGTCTACATCGAGCTGAACCCGGCCGACGGCAGCGTCGCCCAGCTCGTCACCAACACGATCGTCAACGATCCCACGCTCGGCGACACCGTCAATTCGTGCAGCCTCACCATGCTCGCGGACGGCTCGCTGCTCGGCGGGCGCGGCGTCGACGGTCAGACCCGCCTGTTCCACGTCCCCGCCCCGCCGACCGACGGCAGCGACGTCGAGGTCGTCGTCCTCGGCGACATGCCCGACGGCATCTACGTCGAGGCGCTCTACACCGACTGCGACGGCCGCGTCTACCTCATGGACACCGGCGTCGACAACGTCAGCAACACCGGCAATCGACTGCTGCGATTCACCGGCGACTACCTCGCCGGCGACCTCGCCTACGAAGTGATCACCGACCTCATGGTCGCGGTCTCGGCCGACATCGACGACATGGGCCCCGGCATCGACGCCCGGGGCGCAGTCATCGACAACCCCGGCTTCGGCATCGACTCCGGCGCGATCTACAACCTCGATTACACCACCGGCACCGGCACCATGCTCGGCATGGGCGGCGACTACGGCATCCACTCGCTCGGCGGCCCCCTGTTCGACGACGGCGTCTCGCGCCTCTACGTGCTCGGCATCGACGCCGAGGTGTTCGCCGCCGACCCCGTCACCCTCGCGCTCTCGCCCGTCCTGGCCACCGGCCCGGCCCTCTCCAGCGGCAACGCCCCCGGCAACGCCGGCTTCGCCGGCCCGCTGACCGAGTGCAACACCGGCTTCCCGCAGGGCTGAGCGTCCGTCGCCCCGCCCTCCTGTCTCGTCCTCCCTATGCTTCGCTGGCGCGACTTCTTCTGCCCCGACGACGCCGGCGCCGCCGAGCTCGTGCGCCGCCTCGGCGCGCGCCTCCTCGGCAGCGACGGCGAGCCGCCCGCCAGCGCCGGCGAGGTCGTCGACCTCGCCGCGCACCGCGATCCCGCCCGCCCCGGCCACGTCACCAGCCCCGAGCCGCTCGTGCATCCGCGCCTGCGCGCCCGCATCGCCGCCGCGCTCGGCCTCACGCCCGCGCAGGTCGCCGCGGTCGCCCGCTACGACACCTGCATCCTCGACGGCGAGTTCGTCGGCCCCGATCGATTGCCCACGGTCGACTACGACGTCATCGCCGACAACGGCGGCGGCGCGGCGCTCCGCCGCCTGCTCATCGACCGCACCGGCAGCGACGACCTCCTCCTCGATCACATCCCCGTGCTGCCGACGACCGAGCGTCCGCCCGCGCTCTCGGACGCCGGCGAACTCGTCCCCGGCGCCGTCGATCGCGCCTACGAGCGGCTCCTCGCCGCCCTCGCCGTCCACCGCCGCTACCTCGAATTGCGCGTCCCCTGCATGATGCGCATGGCCCAGTGGGAGCGCGCCCAGGACGCCTTCGACGCCCTGTGCGCCGCGATCGCCGGCGAGCCCGATCCGCGCGCCCGGCCGTTCGCCATGGACGACGACTGGCTCGAGCGACGCGCCGCCGGCCTCGCGCATTCGCGGGGCAGCGGCCCGGACAGCGTCCCCGCCTATTGCTCGCACCTGCACGCCGCCCTCCGCCCCGCGCTGCCCAGCCCGCCGCTGCCGCGCCACGGCTACCACGTCGATCCGCTGACCCCGCTCGTCTGTCGATTCGTCGGCGACGACGGCCTGCTCCTCGTCTTGCCGCACGCGGTCGTCCTCCTCGACGCGACCACCGGCGATCTGCGATTCGCCGTACCCGCCGTCACGAGCGACGTCCTCGCAGTCACCGGCGATCACGCGGTCTTCGTCGCGCGCGGCGACCTGCTCGCCCAGGTCCACGTCCTCGACCTGCGCCGGGGCGTCTATCGGAGCGACTGGGACGGGCTCGCCCCGCCGGTCTTCCCGATGGCGCCCTACAAGAGCGACGAATGGTGCGTGTACGACTACGGCCATCGCCTCGCGCGTCCGCTGCCGGACCCTGGCAATTACAAGGGAGGCGCCGTCCTCGGCCCCTGCCTGCGCCACGCCTGGATCGAGGGCACCGCGCGGATCTTCCGTCTCACGGACCTCCTCCCGCAGTTCGATCTCGACGACCTGCCGCGCCCGGGCCCGCCGCCCCCTCTGGCCCTGTGGCGCCGCGGCGAGCAACCTCCGGACATCGATCCGCACGACCCCACCGTCTTCCCGTTCGCGGCCGAAGCCGCCCCTCCCGGCGAGCCCGACGACGCCGAGGAAGAGGCGTACGAATCCGACGACGACGAAGACGACGACCCGCGCGTCGCCTTCGCCCTCGCGCACGACGGCTTCCGCGTGTTCTGGCGCGGCGCCCTCCACGTCCGCCGCGTCCCCGTGCTCCGGCTCGAGCACCCGTTCGCCAGCGTCGCCCTCGACCGCGAAGGCGAGCGCCTCCTCGTCGCCTACCCCGGCGAGCTCGCCCTGTACCCCCTCGGCCCGGGCGGCGCGCCCGGCCCGGCCCGCCGTCTGTCCTTCACCTGCCACGCGGATGCAGTCACCCTCGCCGCCCTGCGAGGCCGGGTCCCCGGCCTCGACCGCGCCGTCGAGATGCAGCTCTTGAGCCGCTTCGGCACGGTCGACGCCCTCCGCCGGGCCACCGTCGAGCAATTGTCCCGCGTCGCCGGATTCCCGCCGATGCTCGAGGACGAATACCGGCCGCTGCCCGCCGAGCTCGCGCAGGCCATCCAGGACGCCCTGCGCGGACTCCCGCGCGAATGATCGTGCCGCGTCACGCTGCCCGCCTCACGGCGAGACGCAGCGGCGCCCGAACGCCCGGTACGAATCACCGCTGCCCGCGGCCGGCGCCGTCGGAGATCCACCCGAGGAGGTCTCCGTCGGCCGTCCGTTCGCCTCCCGAGCCCGCACTTCGTGCGCGCGGCCCCGCTCCGCGTTCGGTGGGGCGCCGTCGATGTTGCGCGTACATCGTCGCACGCAACGTCGCGTGCCCGAGACCAAGAATCGGCCGACCGTTCGCGCTCCGTCCACGCTCATGTCCGGCGCCGAGCCGGGCGTGTCATCGATCGCAGGCAATCTCATAACGGCGACGCCGCGGAGGCGGCAGCGCCGCCGGAAACGGCCGTCGGACAAAGTTCTCCGTGGTCTCCGCGCCAGGAACGTGTTTCAGTCGAGGCCACCACATGATCGAGCGCGCGACCCTGGGGGGACTAGAGTTCGAGTACGACTCCGACCGCGGGAATATCCGCATGGCGGGCAACCCGGCGATCTTTATCTGGACCGAGAGCACTCTGGCCGGCCTGATCTCCGGCCTGCAGCGTATGGTCGGCACCGATCGCTTTCGCCTCGCCTTGCACGGCGGCGGTCGCGACGGCGTCCATGACGACTGGGCCTTCATCTCGCAGTTTCCGACCTTCGAGGAGGGCTTCGCCGCGCTCGTCCACGTCGCCGCGACCTTCGGCTGGGGCCGCTGGAGCTCGTCTCGCTCGACCGCGCGGCCAAGCGGGCCGTCGTGCGCGTCTACAATCACTGGGAGACGAACATCCAGAAGGTGCTGGGGGTCAACTGGGGCGCGAGCTACCTCGGCGGCAAGTTCGCCGGCATCTTCCAGCGTCACTTCGAAGTCCCGCAGTGTTGGGCCGAGCAGGTCGCGTTCGCCACCAGCAGCGACACCTACGACGAGTTCGTGATCAGCCCCTCGGACGCCAGCCTCGAGGACCGGATCGAGCGCATGCTCGCCACCGACGACGCCACCAGGGCCGACCTCGCGGTCGCGCTCGAGCGCGTGCGCAAGGAGGTCGAGGAGCGCACCGAGACCGAGCAGCGCCTGCTCGAGAAGCTCAGCCTGATCGCCAAGCAGGAGGACGCCATCCGCGCCCTGGCCGCCCCGATCATCGAGGTCTGGGAGGGCGTGCTCACCCTGCCGCTGATCGGCACCGTCGACGCCCAGCGCGCCGCCGACACGATGGGCCGCCTGCTCGACACGATCATCCAGAAGAAGGCCAGCTACACCATCATCGACCTCACGGGCGTCGAGCTCATCGACACCGCCACCGCCGAGCACCTGCTGCGGCTCGTCCTCGCGGCCGAGCTTCTGGGCGCCCGCTGCGTCATCACCGGCATCCGCCCCTCGATCGCCCAGACCATGGTCTCGATCGGCATCGACCTGACCCGCCTCACGACCCTCGCCAGCCTGCGCGACGGCCTGGTCTACTGCATCGACCAGACCCGCCACAAGGCCAAGCGCTGAGGCGCGGGCGCCCTGCCACGAATGCCGCCGGCCGCGAGCGACCGGCGGCGCGAATCACCACACCTGCTTCAGAGCAGCGTGATCTTCACCTGACCGTGGCCGGCCCGCACGCCGTCCTCCTGCAGCTTGTTGGCGCCGCTGGTGAACGACTTGCCGCCGGTGCCGTAGGCGATGCCGCCCGCGCCCGAACCGCCGGCGTCGCCGCCCTGGTAGCCGCCGCCGCCCGGTCCGCCGTTACCACCGTTGCCGCCGCCGCCGAAGCCGCCGAGGCCTGAATCGATGCACTGTCCCGGGCGCTCGGTGTCGGCCCCCTTGCCGCCGTTCATGAACGACTTGCCGCCGTTGCCGCCGCCGTCGGTGTTGAAGCCGCCGCCCGCGCTGCCGTCGCCGCCGCAGCCGCACCAGGTGCCGTCGTTGCCGCTGGTGCCGCCGTTGCCGTTGGCCCCGTCGACGCCCTTGCCGTTCTGCGCCGTCATGTCGGCGACGCCGCAGTTGCCCGGGGCCCCGCCGCCGCCCGCGACGATCAGCGGCACGTTGCCCATGGTCTTGACGACGAAGCTCCCGCCGCCGCCGCCGACGTCGTAGTACATGCCGGTCTTGCCCATCTGGCCGACGAGGATCCGCAGCACCTCGCCTTGCGCGAGCGCGACGTCGCCGCGCACGTGCGCGCCCTTGCCCCCGGGCCCGTACTGCGACTGCGTGCCGCCCTCGGCGCCCCAGGCCTCGATGCGATAGGTGCCGGTGACCGGCACCGTCCAGCTCTGGATGCCCGCCGTCACCGTGACCTTGCCCTGCAGCTGGTTACCGTTGCCGTAGGTCGCGTCGCACTGCGCCTGGCTGGGCCCGTTCTCGAGCGTCTGGCCGCACTGGTGAAGAGCACGTCGACCGGCGGCGGCACGCAGGCGTTGCTGCAGCCGTCGTTGTCGACGTCGTTGCCGTCGTCGCACGTCTCCACGCCCGCCTGCACGTGGCCGTCGCCGCACGCGGCTTCCTTGCAACCGGCGACGCAGGCGTCGGTGTCGTCATCGTCGCCGTCGTCGCACGCCTCCACGCCCTCCTGCACGATCGAGTCGCCGCACACGGCCACCTTGCAGGCGTTGAGGCAGGCGTCGGTGTCGAGGTCGTTGCCGTCGTCGCACGCCTCCACGCCCGCCTGCACCGAGCCGTCGCCGCAGCTGGCGCTCTTGCACGTGGCGAGGCAGTCGTCGGTCTCGTCCATGTTGCCGTCGTCGCACTCCTCGCCTCGCTGCAGCTCCCCGTCGCCGCAGGTGGCCGGCGCGCAGTCGTTGTTGCACGCGTCGTCGTCGACCTCGTTGCCGTCGTCGCAGCCCTCGGGGCCGTTCTGCTCGCCGTCGCCGCAGAACGGGCCGAGCGCGCCGCAACCGGGCTGACAGCCGTCGTAGGCGCCGTCGTTGACGCCGTCGTCGCAGACCTCGCCGTCGTCGACCGCCCCGTTGCCGCACAGCCCCGGGTCCGTGGTCGACGTCGAGGTGGTGTCCGGCTCGGTGGTGCCGGTCGTGGTCGTCGCCTCCGACGTGCTCGTCGTCGTCGTGTCCGTCGTGGTGGTGGTCGTCGCCTCCGACGTGCTCGTCGTCGGTGCGCCGGTCGTGGTCGTCGGAACGCCGGTGGTCGGCTCCCCGGAGGTCGTCGTCGAGGTGGTCTCACCGCCCGATGCCGAGACTTCGCCCGTCGTGTCCGTCGTACCGACATCGTCGCCGCAGCCCGCGACGACCCACAATCCCAGCGCCCACGGGGCGATGCCCCGATTCCAACCCGTCATGCCTGTCATCATTTCCCCTCGGTGGATAGCGCCCGCTCGCGCGAGCCCTCGGCCCAGGCTATCGCGTCTCGCCCAAGTTGTCGTGCGGGGCCTCGGCACCGGCGACAAATGCGGACGGGCGCGCCAGGAGGACGCCCTCCCGCGCGCACCCGCTCCGATCATCGAGGCCCGAACGGGCGCACCGCCGCATCACTGCAGGCGGATCAGGCGAATGTCCTCCTCGCCGACGTTCACCCACACGATCGCGTGCATCTCAGGAAAATACTCGAGCTTGGTCTCGGTGTTGAAGTTCACCTCGGTCGGATAGTCACCCTCGATCTGGGCGCGCTCGAGCGTCCACGTGGCCTCGTCGATCCACGCCCACAACATGCCCTCGCCGACGGGGTAGAAGTTCGTGAGGTACTGGCCGGTCTCGGCCACGTGGGCCAAGGTGCCGCCGTCGGACCCGCCCTGCGGATCGAACATCAACCCGTCCGTCGAGGGGCCGTAGGCCAGGTCGTGGCTGACGACCTCGCGGGTGTCGATGTCGGTGACCAGGAGCTGGTGCGGGCGCCCGCCCTCGTAGACGAGCGAGTGCAGCGTCTGCCCGCGTTGATCCTGGGCGGTGCTGAGGGCAGTCCACCCGCCGGTCGGGTAGCCGCCCTCCCAGCGGAAATCGGTGCCGCCGGCCAGCACCGACCAGGTCTGTGACTGATTGTAGTTCTGCGTGGCCGACACGTAATAGCGGCCCTCGGCGGCGTTCCACCAGCCGTTCATGTTCTCGCCGGTGTAGCCGGTCTCGCCGGAGTAGTTGGCCGCGGCGTCGAAGGGGAACTTCGGCAGGGCCCACGTCGCGGTCTCGACGTCGTACTCCCAGTAGCGGCGGCAGCCCATGAGGATCTTGCCCGCGTTGCCGAGCTCGGGCACGAACACGGTCGATCCGTAGGTGTGGCGAGAGGTCGGCGTGCGCGACGAAATCTCGGGGTCGTCGGGGTCGAAGAATTCGTCGCTGTACACGCCCTCGGGGTTCTCGGGGTTGTTCTCGTAGTATGCGACGGCGGGATTGAAGTTGGTGAAGTTCGCGCTGTACGAGTCCGGCCACTTCGAGCTGTCGCTCGGCATGCGCTCGATGTTCCACTTCATGTCGCGCAGGTCGAGCCGGTACACGCCGTCGTTCGACGAGCCGTCGTGACCGCCGCCGACGGTGACCCAGCCGCGCTCGGTGCCCTTGCGCGTGTCCCAGGCCATGCCGACCCAGTCGGCGAGCACCCCGTGCCAGTCCTCGTTGCCGCGGTCGCTCCAGCCCGGAATCGCCGCCTTGACCTCGGCGTCGAGCGCGTCGAGCCGCGTGCCCACGACGCGCACCCAGCGACCGAGCGGCACCGTCTGCCACGATACGCAATTGACCCGACCGTCGCCGTCGCGCCCGGGCGTCCACGCGTCCCCGTCGAGCATGCCCACGTCGTCGCCCGCGCCCCAGCCATCGGGACCGCCGTCGCAGTCGAGGCCGGGCACGCCGGTGCTGCTCGTGGTCGTCTCGCCGCCGTCGGTGGTGCTGGTGGTCGGGACGCCGGTCGTGACGTTGCCCGACGACTCGCTGCCGCCGCTGCTGCTCGTGACGTCGCTCGACGTCTCGCCGCCGGCGCTGGTCGATGCGACGGTCGTCGACGTGGCGCCGTCGCTCGCCGTACCGGTTCCACCACCACCACCCCCATTGCACGCAGCCACCAGGCCCAACACCCAACACCCCGCGCGCACCATCGTCCCTGTCGTCATGCGAGCGACTCTCCCCCAGCCCGCCCGCTCGCGGCGCGCCGCGTCGGCGTTGGCCTGCGCGGGGGTGTGCGACCCCGAATGCGCGTACATGCGACGACCGCCGATCG
The DNA here is from genome assembly GCF_026626665.1 of Nannocystis pusilla. Lineage (GTDB taxonomy): Bacteria > Myxococcota_A > Polyangia > Nannocystales > Nannocystaceae > Nannocystis > Nannocystis pusilla. Next base: position 11,184,058 of record NZ_JAPNKE010000002.1, on the reverse strand, counting down.
TCCTCGCACCACGCCGCGCGCGACTGCTCCTCGAGTTGCCGCGATTGCTACCAAAGCCGCGCGCCCTGATTCGCCGCCCCGATCGACCGACCCGCTCGAGACGGCGATCGATACCGCGGCACGAACAGGACGACCGCGAGGCGCTCCGCGCGCCAGGAAGTTCACCGAGAGCTCTCCCGCCGACTCACCGAGCGCTCGACCGGGAGGACGCGTAGCGCGGCACGGCCTCCCGATTCACGCCACCGCGTGCGCGTCGATCGGCGCCGTCATGGCAGTGGCTCGCCAGGCCCCGCGAACAATGCCCTCACCGGGCTGCGAGCGGCTCGCCGCGCGTCGGGGCGAACGGCCCCCGCGCTGCCGCCTCGCGCCCCGAGGAGGTACGCGGTCGCGGGCCGCGAGCGTTTCATGGTAGCAGGCGAGCGTGAGACGAGCACCGACGATGCGAGCGCGGCGCGGATGGGCGAGCACGTGGTTGGCGGCCGTGATCGGCTGCGGCGGTGGCCAGGCCGGCACCGACGGCGCAGGCAGCCAGACCAGCGAATCGACTGGCCCCGGGGACATGTCCACCACGACAGGCAGCGGCACCCAGGTCGGCAGCACCAGCGAGGCGCCGCCGACCACCAGCGACACCGCGGCCGCGGACATGGGGCCGCCGATCGACCCGCTGACGCTCGAACCCGCGGCGACCGTGATCGTCACGCCGGTGATGCCCGACGGCCAGGTGACGAACGCCGCCAGCTTCCTGCAAGCCTGGCTGCGCCGCGTCAGCGGCGTGATGGACGGCTTTGCGATCGTCGCCGAGCCCGACCTCGGCGATCCCGCAGGCAAGGTGGTGCTCGCGCTCGACCGCACGCAGTGGGCCGACGCGGCCGAGCTCGACGGCCTGTGGCACGAGGGCTTCGTGCTGCGCCGCACCGACGACCGCGTCGTCATCGCCGGCGGCGGCCCGCGCGGCACCTTCATGGGCGTCGTCGGCTTCCTCGACCGCTTCGTCGGCGTGCGCTTCTACATGCCGGGCGAGCTGTTCACCGCAGTGCCGCCGCCGGGCCCGATCACCCTCGGCGCGGTCGACGTCGTCGACGAGCCGTACGCGCGCTCGGTGTTCATGACCGGCGTCGCCGGCGTGCCGGGCGACGGTGACTGGACCGCCCTCAACGCGGTCGACAACCGCCGCCTCGGCGGGACGCACCAGCACAACATGTACGAGGTGTTCCCGCCCGAGAAGTACATGGCGAAGTATCCGGAGATCTATCCGGTGGTCAACGGCGTGCCCTACGTGCCGACGCCGGGCGACCAGGGCTGGCAGCCGTGCTTCAGCGAGCCGACGCTGGTCGACGCCGCCGAGGAGACCGCGCTGGCCTACTTCGCCGCCAACCCGACGCACGCGTACCTGTCCTTCAGCATCAACGACAGCGGGGCCCGCTGCGAGCGCGACCCGCAGGACGACACCTACGCCGCGACCTACTGGACCTTCATGAACGATCTGGCGACCCGGCTCGCGCCGCATTGCCGGACAAGCTGATCCTCGGGCTCGCCTACGGCAACACCAACGCGATCCCGCCGTTCCCCCTGCACGACAACATCATCGTGTTCACCAACCTGCACGTCTCGGAGTACCTGCAGGACGGGGTCTCCGGGTCGCTCGCGCAGTGGCTCGGCGCGGCCAAGCACTACGGCAATCACGAGTGGGCCCACGGGATCGGCTTCTTCATCCCGCGCATCTACACCGGCTTCTTCGCCGACTTCATGCGCCAGATCGAGGCGAGCGGGGTCGACGGCAGCTGGCAGCACATGGAGGGTTATCCAGATGGGGCCTCGACGGCCTCAAGCTGTACGTGATGGGCCGGCTGTGGTGGCGGCCCGCCACCGATGTCCCGGCGCTGTGGCGGCAGATCTGCGACGACCTGTTCGGACCGGCGAGCGACGAGATGGTCCAGTACTTCGAGCTGCTCGAGCAGCTGTGGACGATCCTCGACAACATGGAGGGCGAGCGCAAGCTTTACAAGTGGAGCAACCAGTTCGACACCTCGGCGACGACCGCCCCGATGGTCGCGCAGGCGCGGGTCCACCTCGACGCCGCGGCCGCGCTCGCCGCGACCGACGCCGAGAAGCAGCGCATCGCGCTGATCTCGAAGACCTTCCACGTCAGCGAGATCCTGTTCGAGGGCCGCGCGCTCGCGCAGCTTCGCCGGCTTCGTCGACGAGGCGATGGCCTTCTTCATGACCGAGATCGTGCCGGACCCGATGACCTTCAAGCGCAATTCCGATCAGGAGCTGATCGGCAACTTCACCGCGGCGCTGCAGACGGTGACGAACGGGAAGTGAGCCGATCAGCGTTCGCGGCGACCCATCATGCTGCATGGGTCGCGCGCACCCGCCCGCCCTGCGGCCTCGCAATCGTCTAAGATCGGCCCCGCGGTCGCGCCATATCGGGCGCACCGTTGACCTCCCGAGGCCACCCATGCACGCCGAAAAATTGGATGTCCTGTCAAAACCGACGCCGTCGTTCTTCGTGCGCGAGTATCTGCGCAAGGGCCGGCCCGCGCTCCTGCGCGGCGTCGCCGATACCTGGCCGGCCGCCGCGTGGACGCCGGAATACCTCGCCGATCGGTTCGGCGGCCTCGACGTGAAGTACGAGACCTGGACCGAGGCCGCCGACGACCTGTTCGAATTTCAGGCCACGCAGAAACACACCGCGACGACCCTGCGCGAGTTCGTCGGACTGATGCGAGGTGCGGAGTCGCCGGCCTCGCGCAGGGTGTACCTGACCGCCTTCGAGCTGTGTCGGGCCTTGCCGCAATTTCGCCAGGCCTTCGGCTCCCTCGATCCCTACATGGGCTGGTCGCGCCTCATGCCGCAGGCCGTGCGCGAGCGCCTGCGCGTCGAGCCGTACCTGTGGATGGGCCCCGCCGGCACCCTCTCGATGCTGCACTTCGATCGCCTCCACAACTTCTTCGTCCAGCTCCACGGCACCAAGCGCTTCCTCCACATCGACCCGAAATACAGCGAGCGCCTCTACTACCCGCACGCTCGCCTCCAGACGGGGCTCCTGCACTGGAGCCCCGTCAACCCGGCGCAGCCCGACTACCAGCGCTTCCCGCGGTTCCGCGGCGTGCCCGTCATCGAGACCATCGTCGAGCGCGGCGACGTGCTGTTCACGCCGCCGCGGTGGTGGCATTACGTGGAGTCGCTCACGCCCTCGATCTCCGCCAACTTCTTCTGGATGTTGCCGCTGCGGACGACCTGGGCGATCCGCGAATACCTCTACGTGCTCGGCCGCCGTCGCGCGCTCGAGGCCGCCGGGCTCGCGCGGGTGTTGCCCGCGCTCGAATCGACGGCCTGAGCTCAGGGCGCCGGGACGAATCGATAGAGGGCGCTCTCGACGTCGGACGAGACGTAGATGGTCCCCGAGCGGCCCACTGCGACGCCCGTGGGCACGTAGCCCGGCGGCAGGCCCTCGCTCTCCGGCAGGCCGATGCGCAGGCCGGTCGCCAGCACCGTGGAGCGCCCCGTGGCCGGATCGACGCGAACCAGCCGCTTGCGCCCGACCTCCGCGACGACGAGGCCGCCGTCAGGGAGGCGCGCGATGCCCTCGGGGGCCCGCAAGCCCTTCGCCACGGTGCGCTTCTCGCCGTCGGCCAGGCGCACTCGCGTCACCCGCCCCGAGCGCACCTCGGTGACGTACACCCCCGGCTCCGACGCCTCGAGGTCCGCCACCAGCCCCACCGGCCCCTTCAGGCCCTCGGTCAGCACCGTGACGCCCGCGGGCTCGGCCTTGTCGACCCGCACCAGCCGGCCCGTCGTGGCCTCGGCGACCAGCAGGGTGCCATCATTCAGCTCGATCGCGCCCTGCACCCCGTTGACGTTCGGGATCGTCCGCAGGACCGCACCGGTGGCCCGATCGAGCACCTGCAGGCTGCCGAGGTAGGCGCTGCTGAGCACCACGTGCTTCGCGCCGAGGCTTACGTGCATCGGGAACACCATCGGCGTGGACAGCACCCGGGTGGTCTGGTGGATCTTGCCGTCGCGCCCGCCCACGCGCCGCAGCGCGTACACGTCCGCCACGTACAATTGCTCGTCGGCGTCGTCCGGCGCGACCGCGAGGCCGGCCGGCACGGTCAGGCGCGCCGTGACCACCGACTTGACGGAGCCGTCGGCAGGGTTCACCACGCGAATGTCATTGTCGACCATGTTCGACACGTAGACCCGGTCGTCGGGCCCGACCGCCAGGTTGTCGAGCCCGGTGGGCAGCTGCGCGACGACCTTCTTCTCGCCGGTGGCGACGCGGACGCGCACCAGCTCGCCGCGCACCGCGTCGACCACGAACAGGTGCTGGCGGCTCGCGTCGAAGTTGACCGCGGTCGGCATCATGAAGCCCCCCGCCACCACCTCGATCTTCCCCGTGTCGACGTCCACCCGCACGATCTGCCCCTTGAGCAGCAGCGGGCCGTACAGGCGGTCGTCGGGCCCGATTCGAAGCCGTTGAGGAACCCCGGCGCGGCGAGGACCTGCCGCGGCTGTCTTGCCGTCGGGGTCGACCTCCCACAGCGCGTCGGCCCGACCGATCTGCGTGACGTACAGCCTGCCGTCGCCGCGGAACGCCAGCGAGTTGAGGCCCGGCAGGTCCCTGGCGATGACGCGCGTCTTGCCCTTCGGCGTGCGCCGCATCAGCTCGCCGGAGAAGTAGCCGGTCCAGTAGATCGAGCCGTCGGGCCCGAGGGTCACGTCGTCCGCGCCGCCCTTCGGCGGCCCCACCAATGTCGACACCGCGCCCGTGCTCAGGTCGACGGAATGCACCGTCTGGCCCAGCAAGTTGCTGGCCAGCAAGTGTCCCTTGCCGTCGACCACCAGACCGTGGACGCCCTGGAAGGGTGAACCCGCCACCACCACCTCCTGGCGGTACGCGGGCGGCGGTGCAGCCACGGCCTGGCTGGTGCCCAGCAAGATGCTGGCGATCAGGGATGAGTAGAGCCATCGACGCATGAGGTCCTCCGGGTGGGGCGCGAATGATTCATCGGTCGGGAGCGGACGCTCCGCGCGTGAGCTCCAGGCCGGCGAGGTCGCCGCGCTCGCGCCAGGCGTGCAGGAGCTGCAGGAACTCGAGGGTGCCGCCCGCGTAGCCGGCCATGCGGATCTCGCGGGGCCCGAAGCTGGCGCCCTCGTTGTTGTAATAGCCGGGCGTGCATTCGGGGCCGCCGAACGCGACGCCCTGGGCGAGGGTGCCGAGGATCGTCTCCCACCACTGCTGCTGCGCCTGCTCCGTCGCCTCGATCGTCTCGACGCCGCGCGCCCGGCACTGCTCGATGATGTAAGCCGCGTGCCTGGCCTGCTCGTCGAGGATGTGGACGAAGTTGATCGCCCAGCCGCTCTGCGTGGTGCTGAAGATCAGCAGGTTCGGGTAGCCGCGGCTGTGCATGCCGTGCAAGGTCTGGGCGCCCTCGGCCCAGCTGTCGCGCAGCGACTTGCCGCCGCGCCCGCGGATGTCGAAGCCGAGCCGGCGGGTGTACTCGCTCGAGACCTCGAAGCCCGAGGCGTAGATCAGGCAGTCGACGGGGTACTCCTTGCCCTTGACGACCACGCCGGTCGGCGTGATGCGCTCGACGCCCTTGCCCTCGGTGTCGACGAGCTGCACGTTCGGGCGGTTGAACGTGTCCAGGTATTCGTCGTGGAAGCAGGGCCGCTTGCACAGCTGATAGTAGTAGGGCTTGAGCGCCTCCGCCGTCGCCGGATCTTTCACCAGAGTATCCACCCGCGCGCGGATCTCCTCCATCTTGCGGAAGTCGGCCATCGCGCGCAGCTGCATCGCCTCCTCCGGGCTCGCGGCGCGCGCTGCCGTTGTCCTCGAAGATGTAGGTCCAGCCGTCGCGCACGAGGTCGACCTCCTGCGGCCGACCGGACACGATCGCCGAGAAGTTGACGATGCGATCGCGCTGCCAGCCCGGCTGCAGCGACTTCGCCCACGCCTCGTCGGTCGGCTGATTGGCGCGCACGCCGATGCTCGAGGGCGTGCGCTGGAAGACGTACAGCTGCTTGACCGCGGCGCCGAGGTGCGGGATCGCCTGGACCGCGGTCGCGCCGGTGCCGATGATGCCCACGCGCTTGTCGGCCAGCCGGTCCATGGCGCCACCGGGCCCGCCGCCGGTATAGGCATAGTCCCAGCGGCTGGTGTGGAAGCTGTGCCCCTGGAAGGTCTCGATCCCGGGGATGCCCGGCAGCTTCGCCTTGTGCAGCACGCCGCCGGCGATGATCACGAAGCGCGCCGCGAGGCGGTCGCCGCGGTCGGTGGTGACGATCCAGCGGCGGGCGTCGTCGTCCCAGTCCATGCCGGCGACGAGGGTCTGGAACAGCGCGGCCCGGTACAGATCGAACTGTCGCCCGATCCGCTGGCAATGGGCGAAGATCTCGGTGGCCTTGGCGTACTTTTCGGTCGGGATGTAGCCGGTCTCCTCGAGCAGCGGCATGTAGATGTACGACTCGACGTCGCACGCGGCGCCGGGATAGCGGTTCCAGTACCAGGTGCCGCCGAAGTCGCCGCCCTTCTCGACGATGCGGATCGCGTCGACCCCCGCCTGGCGCAGGCGCGTCGCGGCCAGCATGCCGCCGAAGCCGCCGCCGACGATCAGCACGTCGATCGCCTCGTCCACGGCCGCCCGCGTGAACCCGGGCTCGACGTGCGGGTCCCTGTCGAAGTCCGCGTACACCCCGCTGAAGTCGACGTACTGCGCGCTGCCGTCGGGGCGCAGCCGCTTCTCGCGCTCGAGCCGATACTTGTCCCTCAGGGCCTCGGGAGAGAACGAGGCTTCACCCTTCTTCGTCGCATCCATCTTTCGAGATCCTTTCGCTTCGAACGGCGCCCGCCCCACCGTCGCGAAAACACGGGCACCGGCATGATTTCTTCGTGTCTTGGTTCGAATCCGGGCGGACGCGCCTTTGCGCCTCCGCCCATTGCAATTCATCGCGGGCCGGTGACGGGGGCCAGCCACAATCCGACGAGCGCGTCGACCAGCCCGGTGGCGGTGGACTCCCACGTCGAACGCGGCGAGGCCGTGCCCTCCTGCAGCGCCCGCTCCCGCTCGGCGCACATGTGCACGAGCATCAACCGCCCCATGTCGTCGCGCTCTCGCCGGACCTCCTCAGGGAGCTGCGGGACCAGCCGGAACATGCCCTCATGGCAATGCCGAAACGACCGCGAGGCGAACGCCTCGTCGAAGACGAGCTTGCGATACGTCGGATGGGTCATCGCCTGGGCGATGAATCGCGCGTACCAGGAAGGGACCCCCAGCGACGCGAGGTGCTCGACGGCAGGCCGCACCAGGCACGACACCCAGTCGCGCAGCGCAGGCACGGCGGGCAGCCGCGCCACCATTTCGGCGCTCCGACGCTCGATCGATTCGGCGTGCCGGCGCACGATGGCCACCACGAGGTCCTCCTTGGAACCGACGTGGTAGCCGACGGCGAAGTTGTTCGATTGACCCGCGGCCTCGCTCACCTGGCGATTCGACACACCCTCCACCCCGTACTCGGCGAACAGCCGCTCGGCGGTGAAGAGGAGCAGCTTGCGCGTCTGGCTGCCCCGGTCGGATCTGGCCGCCTTCACTCCAGGACCTGCCTGTTGTCGTCGACGCGCATGGTGACCGTTTGCGGGCCTGTGGCGGCCCGCGGAGAGACTAAGTCATGCGCCTTAAAAGTCAACTGACTTAGATCGCGCCTCGGCGGGGGTTTACAGACCCCATTCATGAGGTGATACCGGAGGTAAACCATCGCGCGCAGCCCTGGTTTACCGTGAGCGCCGATGCGCGGCGAGCCGCTACCGCGAAGGCCGGGCGACCTGTCCCTTGAGACTTGTCATGTCATTGGCTCAAAACGACGCTGGTAATGAGCATCCGCCGCGATTGCAGGCAGCATGCGAACGCGTCGGCCGGCGTCCTCGCGGACCCGAGCGTCGCGGTCGACGGCGACCTCGTCCCTCATGCCCGCGGGATGTCCATTCAAACAGGCGAGGCCTTCGACGAGCCCCGCGTCGACCGCTTCAGCTGCTGCCCATGGCGTAGGCGATGCCGCTCTGCAGCGTGCCGCGCACCACGAGCCCATCGAGCTCCAGCCCGAGTCCCACCAGCGTCCCTGCGACTTCGGGTCGGATGCCGGTGAGCACCACCTGCGCGCCGAGCAGGCGGACCGCCCGCGCGGCCTGCACGAGCCCGTTCGCCACCGCCGAGTCGACCATCGACACGCCGGTCACGTCGAGGATGGCGATCGCGGCCCTCCGCTTGCTGATGCCTTCCAGCAGGGTCTCCAGCACCTGCTTCGCCCGCGTCTCGTCGACCTGGCCGATGAGCGGCATCACCACCACGCGCTCGCTGATCGGGATGAGCGGGGTCGACAGCTCCGCCAGCGTGACCGCCTGGATCCGGATGACCTCGTCCTGCAGCCGCTGCCGCTCCTCTTCGACGCGCTTCATCGACCGCAGGTCGCGGGTGATCGTGGCGAGCCCGATCGGCTCGTTCTTCGCGTTCCTGGCGAGGAAGAGGCTGTAGTGCACCGGGACGATCGTCCCCGTCACCATGTGGCGGAAGCGGAACTCCCCCGTCCACTGGCCGGTGCGCATCACCTCGGGCAAGATCGTGCTCTCCACGTAGGCGAGGTCGACGGGATCGAAGTAGCTCTGGACCAGCGTGCGCCTGGCCTCTTCCATGCTCGCGAGCCCGACCATCTCCCGCCCGGCCGCGTTGACGTAGAGGGCGTGACCCTCCATGTCGGCGAAGCCGATGAAGTCGGTGCTGCAATCGATGAGACGGAGCAGCGATTGCTGCACGTCCTGGCTGACGAGGCTCCACGCGTTCGCCTCGCGCAGACCGTCGATCGTGCGCTGTTGTTCGGCCACCTGTCGCTCCAGCTCCGCAATGCGCCGTCGCGACGCGTCACTGGAGGACTCGTCGGCGCCGGCGGTGAGACCTTCATGAGGCGACATGCGGCGAAACCTACCGACGTTCCGTTTCGGACGCAATATCGCGACGATCGCCGTCCCCGAAGGAGGCCGCGGGCGTTATAGCTCGGCTCTGTGGGGCAATGTAGCCTGCCCGGGAATGGAGTCTCCAGCGCGCTGCGCTCGCCGAGCAGCCACACCTGCACGCGCTGCGTCTCGCAGCGAGAGCCATGAGGGACGATCGCGAGGCGAGCAGCGCGCCCCCGAAGCCATCGCGCGCGCTCGACCCCTTGCATGATTCCGCCGCCGACGCGCGTCGCCTCGCCGGCGCTTCGACTCACGCGGGCCGAAGTCCCTGGCGAGTGCGTCGACCTCGGTGCGTCGTCATCCGGGACGCGGCGGGCCGGCGCAAGACTCTCCGGACTCCTCCGCGGCGGGGGGAGCGTCCCTTCGTCCTCGTGGGGCCCGCCCGCGAGCGCGGATTGACAGCCGCCGGCCCCGGGGCCTAAATCGCGCGCATGTTCAGGCGCGTCCTCACCGTGATCGCCGGGCTCGGCTCGCTCCTCGCGCTGCAGTGCGGGGGCGAGCCTTCACCCCGGACCGACCCGGTGCCGCGATTCGCCCCACAGCGACCCGCTCCCGCCCAAAAGCTGCCGGATCGCTCCCAGTGCGCTCGCTGGACGAACGGCACAGTCAGCGAGCCAGCGGCCGCGGAGGCGCTCGCCGGCGAGCCTCCGATCACCGCCGTCGTGGACTTCGACCGCGGTCTCGGTCCCGGCTTTCGTCAGGACCTCCAGACGCTCGTCGACGAGGCCCTCCCCGACCTGGCGCACTGCGGCCTCCGCCCCGCGGACCTGCGCTCGCTCCGCCTCGTCGTCACTCCCGCTTCCGTGGTGGAAGCGCGCGTCCTCGGGCTGCCGTCGCTGGAAAAACTGCGCGAGTGCCCGGTGGTCCCCGACCTGCTCGCCGCCGCCGCCGCCCGGGGCTGGCTCGTCGCGGACGAGCGGCGGGACGCGTTGCGGATCCGACGCACCTTCTCGGCGCCGCTCGGCGACGAAGCATTCGCCTTCGATCATCCGGCGGGGCGATGGTTGCACGTGCGAGCGACCGCGGGGCCGCAGGACCGCCGGGTGACCGTGACGCTGGAGGACAGCGACGAGCGCGGCATGCTGCTGCGGATCGAAGGACCCGCGGACGTCGTCGACGGGGCCGGTTCGTGGTGCGAAGGCGCGCTCCGGCGCCAGGATTCGCTCGGCTTCCGTTACATCCGGGATTGCCGCGAACCTTCCCCCGCGGTGCTCGAGATCTCGCCGCACCCGCAGGAAGCCGCGGACATCGCCGCCTTGACTGCCACGCTGCGCGACGAATTCTTCGAGAACTTCGAGGTCCACGGCGACAGCATGCTCCCGACGCTGCGCGACGGCGACGTCGTGTTCGTGGACAAACTGGAGCGGGGCAAGCTACCTGCGCGGGGCGCCATCGTGCTGTTCGATGGCGATGGCGGGGAGACGATGATCAAGCGGGTGATCGCGCTGCCCGGCGAGGCGCTCGAGCTGTCCGCGGAGGGGCTCCGCATCGACGGCCACGCGCTGCCTTCATCCGCGGCCGCAGACGCCGAAGCGGCGTCGTCGTGCGGAGTACGATTGTCGGCCCAGGATTTGGACGCCTCCCGGTTCGAATTCATCGCCGACCCCCGCGCGGGCGCCTTGACCGCCCGCGTCCCCGACGGCCACGTTTTCGTGCTGGGTGACAATCGACCTGTCTCGAAGGACAGCCGAACGATCGGCCCCGTCGCGGTGGCGCGGATCGCCGGCGTCGCGCGCTTCATCGCCTGGAGCGCCCCCGCCGGGCGCTTCGACTGGGCGCGGAGCACCACTCCGCTGAGCGCCGCGAGCCCGCCGACCGACGCCGGGAAGTGAAGACGCCGCAGGTGCTCGACGACGGCCGCCGGTCAGCGTGGGCCAACATGTCCCGAAGGACATCTCACTCCGGCAGCCTGCACACTCCGACGTCCTCGAGCCCTGGCGGCGCCATGCCGGCCTCGAACCACGAGACGCACGCTGCACCCGCGCCCGTGCAGGTCGGCATCGTCACGTCGCAGAACTTCAGGCAGCACTCGAACCCCCTGCCGCCGCACTCGGTCGCCCACCCCGAGTCGAGGCAAGCCAGCCCCGGATCGCAGCTGTTCTGCAGCTCGCACGCCTCGAACTCCTGCCCGCCGTCGCCGCTGGCGTCTTGCACGCACACGAACGCCTGGTCATGGCCGGCGCTCAAGCACACCTGATCGGCCTCGCAGTCCTGCGCCAGCGGATCGCACGCCGGCAGGCAGAGGGTCAACGCCTCGTCGTTGGCGATGAGGCAGGCGGCGGCCGGATCGGCGCACATCGGCGCGTCCGGGGTGCCGCTGCATTGTAGTACGCAGCTATTGTCCCAGCAGTACAGCCCGACGTCGCAGTTGTCCTTCTGCTCCGGTCCCGTCCCCTGCAACACGCACGGATCGCCGGCCTGCTCCGGCGACTCCGCCACCGGCACGCAATGCAGCGAGTCAGGCGCGCCGACCCCGGATTGCGCGAACGGCATGCACTTCTGACCGATCGGGCAGTCCTGCACCCACGGGTCACACTCTTTGATCCCCGAGCCGCCCATGTCGGGCGCCGCGTAGATGAAGCCTCCACCCTCGCTCGAATCGCTGCAGCTCATGCATTCGGTGGTGCTGCTGCTCGACGTCCCGCCCGTGTTCGTGCCCGACTCGCTGTCGCTACCGTCGGAGGTCGTCGGCGTACCCGTCACCGTCCCGGTCGTGCTCGTGCTCGTGCTCGTGCTCGTGCTCGTCGCCTCGCTCGTGCTGCCCGACGCCGAATCTTCCTTGCCGGGCCCGCACGCGGCCCCCAGCATCGCCAGCCCGACCGCCCAGCCCCACGCCGTCCCCGCGCTCACCTCGTGCTGCGCAGCGCCGCAAAACGGACACACCGCCTCGGAGACACGAAAGTGGCGCTCACAGCGAGTGCAAGGCTTCATTCGATGACGGTAACGCCGCCGCCCTCGCAGAGCAACGAGACGGGCAAAACTTCACCCTGAAAATCCCCTACTTCGCCCTTATCGAGGGCCTTTTCGCGCCTCATCGACAGCGAATCCGCGCCGAAGCACACGACCCGCCTCTCGCTCGCCGCGGGGCCCGCCGCCACTCCATCGCGGCTCCTCGTCGCCTCTCGCGGCTCTCTCGCTCCATCGAGTCGCGCTGGTCTCGAGCATTGCTACACCAGCAAGCGCACCGAGATTGGGTGCACGACGCCACCGCCTCGGTTTCGTGCAAGAGCCTGGCCCGGCCATTCACGGCGACCGATCCGCGCAACCCACGGAATCTGCGGAGCGGACCGACAGAGCTCGAATCGTGGTACGGCCTCCTGTTCCAGGCATCCACTCGGAAGCTCCGCGTCGTGGCACAATGGCGACGCTCTTGCGGCCCGGCGCTCTCGAGACCTCGACATGTTGCTCCTTGCCCCGATCGATCGGCCTCGCGCGGAAGATCTGCCGAGCGACTCCTTTGCGATCGATCCCCCCGGCGCCAGCGGCCCCTCCGCGGGGCCGTCGCGCCGCGCGCGGCCCGGCGGGTGGTCTCGCGCATTGGCCGCGGGCCCCTCGACCGCGTGAAGCGCGCGAAACTGCGACTTGGCGCACACATCTTGCGATCAAATTAGGCTAGCCACGCTTGAAATTAGATTATCTCCGGGTCTATTTAGCCTTCATGTCTCGCCCTGAAGCGCCCACTGCCCTCCGTGACTTCCTGGAGATCCCCTATGACCGCCTCGAGGAGCTGAACCTCGAGGTCAAGAACGCGCGCTGGCTCGCGCGCCGCAGGACCAGGTGCGCGAGCAGCGGGTGAAGTATCTGACCGACGAGAAGCGGATCAAGGCCGTGACCGTGTGCTTCACCGACCTCGAGGGTCGGCTGCACATGCTCGACTACGACAAGAAGTTTTTGCTGCGCTCGGCCGACAACCTGACCTTCGACGGCAGCTCGGTGCGCGGCTTCTCGCAGCAGCACGAGTCGGACCTGCGCCTCAGCATCGATTGGTCGGCCTTCTACTGGCTGCCGTCCGACGTGTTCGGGCCGGGCAAGGTGCTCGTATTCGCCGAGGTCCGCGGGCAGGACGGCCTGCCGTACCTGGCGGACATGCGCGCGCGGCTCAAGGACTACACCGCGGCGATGTACGAGAAGGAGGGCCTGGTCGCCCAGTTCGCCCACGAGATCGAGGGCTTCTTGTTCCGCGGCCGCGACGCCGAGCGCAATTACCCCGAGCGCGGCGCGTTCGAGTTCATCTCGACCGGCGGCTACTATCATTCGTTGCCCGGCGACGCCCTGCGGCGATTCATCGACTCGGCCGCCGAGGTGCAGCGGGCCATGGGCTTCGGCAACGAGAAGGACCACCCCGAGGTCGCGCCTTCCCAGTTCGAGATGAACTTCACGCACGCCGAGGCGCTGATCGCCGCCGATCAGGTCCAGCTGTACAAGCTGCTGTGCCGCCAGGTCGCGCAGAACTACGACATGACCGCGTGCTTTTTGCCCAAGCCGGTCACCGGCATCAACGGCAACGGCATGCACACCAACATCTCGCTGGCGCGCAAGGGCACCAACCTGTTCCACGACAAGAACGGTGACAGCGGCCTGTCCGCCTCCGGCTGGAGCTTCACCGAGCGGATCCTCAACAGCGCCTCCGACATCTGCCTGATCCTCAACGGCAGCGTCAACGCCTACCGCCGCCTCGACCCGCACTTCGAGGCGCCCAACCAGATCAAGGCGTCCGCGACCGACCGCGGCAGCATGGTCCGGATCCCGCTCGGCAACGAACGCTCGGCCCGCATCGAGGTCCGCTCCGTCGCCCCCGACGCGAACCCCTACATGACGGTCTACACCCTGCTCCGCACCGGCCTCGAAGGCCCGCTGCCCGACCCGGCCGAGATCGCCAGCAAGCGCGCCCGCACCCGCTTCCTCCCCGACAATATCAACGACGCGATCCGCCTGTTCAAGTCGTCCAAGTTCGTCGCCGACCTCCTCGGCGAACAGGTCCAGACCCGCTTCGCCGAGGTCAAACAAGCCTCCGCCGAACGCTGCCCCCGCGCCCTCGGGTCCCTCATCAAGACCGCCGAGGTGCAGTTCCACCATGAAGTGACGAATCAATATTTGTGGAACAAGTTCTGACCCGCCGGCCACCTCCCTCAAAAACCCGGCAACCGTCAAACGCCCGCGCTTCGGCTCTCCACGGGGTTTTTCGGGAGGAGGGGTCTTGCCACCCCTTGCCTCTGGTTGCCACTCCAGACCACAAAAAGAGTTAGATTTTGGTTAAGTAAATCTGACTCGAAAGACAGGAGACATCCTTCTGCAGTGGCGGAGGCGGGCTTCGAGCTAGTAGGGGAGGGGAGGGCATCAGGCGATCCTTCTCGACCGCGAGGCCGACATGCGCAGCCAGCGCCTTATACTCCCCTGTCGGCTGGTGTCCTGAATCTTTCGCGCCCACGCGAGCCCATGTGCGGCCTCATGGAGCAGGTGCCGAAGGTGTCGCTAGCGGGTCGGCTGAGGCTCTCGCCCGCGATCAAGACCTAGCTGCGGTGCCCCGTCGCAGGGACGGTCCACCGCGCGGGCGACCAGCTTCTCGTCGCCGGCGCCGATGAGGATCACCGCGTCGGGAAGGTTGGGGTGCCGCGCCCGGATGGCGCGCCAGCAGGTAGCGAGTGCCTGGACGAGGGTGCTGGCCTCCACGGCGGGTTGTGGGATGGCGTTGCTGTCTCTTTGCTCCGTGTTGTCGAGGTTGACGGCCTGCATTCGAGGATACCTATCTCCCATTACGTCCTGAACGACGCGGGCCGGTAGCGGCCTGCCTTCGCCTTCGCCAGCGCGGCACTTGGCCTCGGGTGTTGCGCTGGTCGTTCTAAAGGGTGAAGGTTGACACTGGGAGCCCGCGGCGACTGGCGGGAGGATGCGAGCCATGCACACGCCCCACATGAACCTTGGTGAGCGGGGGTACGAACGCGAGCACATCGACACCGTGCTCGCTGCGATCCGGAAGCACTTTCCAACATACTTTGCCACCTTCGCGCTGACGGCTAAGAAGGCGTCCGAGGCATTCCAGACCGCCGTGGCCGAGTGGCGGAAGGAGCTGCGGGACTACGAGAAGTTCCTCGACCCCGACTCGCTCGAAGAGTACGAGGACGATCCGGGGTCGTTCAAGTCGGGCATCAAGTCCCGCTGCCCAATCATCCGCCGGTCGCTTAACTCCCCGGCCAGCGACATGAAGAAGTACAAGATTGCATTCAAACTCGCCACCGGTGCCGACCTGTTGCGAGTTAGCAAAAACATCGCCGCCTTCGGCCGGAAGCACATAAAGTCCTTCGACGACGAGACCCACGAGGCAATGGCGGACGTGGCGGATCTGGGGCTCGGCGACCTGCTGGAGGAGGACTACATCGTCTACGGCGTGATCGGCGGCGGGATCAAATCGCACCTCCTCTACTCGCTCTACCCCAACGCCTTTCCCAACCGCAGCCGCAGCGCCGTATGGGCGCTCTACTTCCTTTCCGGCAAGAGCGACTTCGGTTTCAAGGACGGGTCTGAATCCTGATGATCGACATGGATGAGGACAATCCTCCACCCAGCAGAACTACCACTACCCCTACGACCTCTTCGCGTACTATGCGCTGGAGGTCTTCAAGATTCTCAAGGCGGCGTGCGCGGCCAAAGGCGTCGCGCAGAAGGACGCTTACCGCTACGTCTACCTCGACACCTTCCTCGACCACGTCGCCGACCGGCACGCCGCCGAGATCAAACTGCTCAAGGGCACTCCCGAGGACTTCTATGGCGGCTGACATCGACGTTACCTTCCGGAAGCACTTCGCGTCCGTCGGCAAGGAGCTCCGGCCCGAGCAGCGGCGAGTGATCGAAGCCACCCTGGAGGGGCGCAAGGCGGTGGGACTCCTTCCCACCGGGGCGGGCAAGTCGCTCTGCTACTGGATCGCCGGGAAGGCACTCGGCGGCACGACGCTCGTGATCTCGCCGCTGACGGCGCTCATGGACGAGCAGGTGGGCAAGCTCCAGGCCCTCGGCTGTAGCGCGGCGGCGCTCCATAGCGGCATCGACAGCCGCGTTCAGCTCGACGAGCTACTCGCCCTGCACGGTGGTGCGACCCCGAGCTTCATTTTCGTCTCCCCGGAGCGGCTCGCTACCGACGGGTTTCTGGAGTACGTCCTGCGGGCGGCGCGCGACCGGGTGAAGCTAGTCGTTATCGACGAGGCTCACTGCATTTCGCAGTGGGGGCATGACTTCCGCCCCTTCTACCGCGAGATCCCGCCCTTCCTGGACGCGGTCTTTGGGGCCGGCGCGCACCCGCACCTGCTCGCCCTCACCGCCACTTTGGGCTCGAAGGACGTGGCGCAGCTCTGTGCCGACTTCGGGATCGACCCGGATCGGGTGGTGTTCAGCGACACCCCGCTCCGGCTCGAGATCAAGCTCAAGGTCGTGAAGGTCGCCGACGAGAACGAGAAGGACGCGAAGCTCTGGCAGCTGCTGGAGGAGCACCGTACCGAGAAGCTCCTGGTCTATGTGGACCGCCGGGAGGGAAAGCGTTCCACGGAGGATCTAGCGACGGTGGCAGCCGGCAAGGGCTTCAAGACCACCTTTTTCCATGCCGGGATGACCTCGGACCAAAAGGCGGAGGTGATTCGGAAGTTCAAGGCCGGCGAACTCACCCTGGTCTTCGCTACGAGCGCCTTTGGGATGGGAATCGACATCCCCGACATCCGCGGCGTCGTCCACTACCTGCTCCCCGAGTCGGTCGAGCAATACTACCAGCAGATCGGGCGGACCGGCCGGGACGGGAAGCCCTCCTGGGGCGTCCTGTTCTACTCCGACAAGAACATCGAGGTCCGCAAGCGGCACTACATCAAGAACTCCTTCCCGGACGAGGAGGAGGTCAAGAAGGCGTTCAAGACGCTCACCAACGAGCGGGTGGGCAAGTCCACCCTGAGCTACTTCGACGAGGCCGACGACGCGCGGAGCGCCTTCCACTACCTGCTTCGTGGTGAACTGGTGGATGTCCTCGGGAAGGGTGTGCAGCACATTAACGTGTTCCAGCCCGCGAAGGGGAAGGCGGTCCCGGAGTTGCAGGCCCTGCTCGACGCGACCAGTACCGGGCTGCTCATCACCATCGCCAAGAAGACGGGCCGGTCGGAGAAGGAGATCCTCGACCTCGTGTACCGCCTGCTCGCAGAGGGGAAGATCAAGCCGGCGCGGGCACCGGCCAAGTGCCTCATCCTGAAGTCCCGTGCCGCCGCCCTGCCCGACGATGTGCTGGCCCGCATCATGGCGGACGTGGCTGAGAAGGAAGCCTACAAGCTGGGTCTCATGGCCAGATTCGTCGCCCTGCTCGACGGGTACGAGGACTCGGTCCGCCTCCACCAAGAGATCGGGCTGTACCTCGGGGTGGACAAGTTTAAGCTCGGGCGGATCTACGAGACGGCCGCCGGGGTGTGGGTGCGGTCGAAGTCCGAGGTCATCATCACCAACCTCCTGTTCCAGCGGAAGGTGCCGTTCAAGTACGAGGAGCCGCTTCGGGTGGACGGCCAGGACTACTCACCAGACTTCACCATCGAGTGGAAGGGGCGGACCTACTTCTGGGAGCACCTGGGGATGCGGGAGAAGGAGCGGTACGAGCGGGAGTGGAAGGAGAAGGAGGCGATGTACCGCAAGCTCTTCCCGACCCAGCTCATCACGACCGAGGAGTCCGCGATCCTCAGCCGCGAGGTCGAGCGACTTCTCGCCGAGCATTTCAAGCCGTAGCGGCAACGCGAGGCCACCCGGGCCGGCCGGCGGCTAGGGCGCGGCGAAGCGCTCCTTCCGTAACTGTACGACGAACCGCGTCGTGACGGTACGGCTGCGGGGCGATACGCCATGCTCCTCTGCCGCACCGGCGAGGACGCGTGGAGCGTGAAGCCGAGCGGAGGTCACGGTGACCTGTTCGCGGTGGCGTCGCCGCAGGCGCTGTCGCCGACGATGGTGGGCGGTCGGCGCCGGCGGGACGATCCGCTGGAGCGTCGACGATGGCGAGACCTGGAAGCCGGTTCTGGCGCTACCGCGACGACAAGCACAACCGCGCCCGCGGTTCGCCGGTCTCCTGGCCCGTGGTCTGAGCGCCGCCGCTGGTCCCCGAGGTCGAGCTCTCGCTGTTTCCGCTGGGCTCCCGGCTCCTCGAGTAATGTCCGAAAGGTCAGGCGAGCGAACCCGCGCGTTGTGCGCCCCCTCCTGACCCTGCCGTGCACGGCGCACCCTCCCGCCGGAACGCCGTTACACGCCGATTCGAGTCGTTGAACTCGGCACCCCGGGGCTGGTACACAGAGGATTCGCCCCCGGCACCCGCACGGCGGCGGCGACCTTCCCGTGACCGTCTTTCTCGCCTCCGAGCTCGACGACCTGCTCACCGCGCAGTTCGCCGTCGCGTGGGCCGGCGAGGGCGGCGGCGACCCCGCGCGACTGGGGTGGTGGCCGACCGACATGGTCAGCGAGAACGGCGGACATGACCTGTTCCAGCGCCTCCTCCCGCAGACGTGGGCCTGGGCCTCGCTCCAGACGGCGCGCGAGGCGGCCCGGCGCTGCGACGCCAGGCTGCGCGCTGGGGCTCTCGAGGCCGACAACATGATCTCCCTGTTCCACCTCGGCTTTGAGGCCGACGAGCGCGTCGAGGAGCGCCTGCGAGAGCTCAAGCGCTCCGAACGGGCGCCGACCGCGGCGCTTCCGGGACTTCGATCTGTCCTCCGGGACACATGGAACCGCGATCTCTTCTCCTCGTGGCTGAGCGGCCACGGCGAGCCCCGTTACGAGCGCGCATCGTCGCACGGTCGGCTCATTCCCGGAGCGCCGCCTCAAAGCCTCGACGTCCTGGCGTCGCATTCTCGCCGCGCTGCTACCGCTGCCGGAGCAGCGCGAGGCGTACCCGCTGCCGTACTTCCTGCGGAGGCCCAAGTGAGCGCGCGAGAGGCCAAGCAGGCCCACACGCGGTTGCTCCGGTGCTCGCTCGAGGTCGACGACGCCCGCGCCTACTGGCAGCGCACAGCCGACCTTCAGGTCTCGGCCACCGCCCAGCGCGCGTTCGAGGAGTATTGGTTCGGCTCTCGCAGCCTCGGCACCGTGCGTCTCCTGCTCACCAACTTTCGCGTCCGGTTCGACGCCTTCCCGCACGCCCTCCGCGTTCTCCAGCGCTGGACGACCCACGATCCCGCCGAGCGCCGCGTGATCTCTCACTGGCACCTGCAGCTCGCCGATCCGCTGTATCGCGCCTTCACTGGCACCTTCCTGGTCGAGCGCCGCGACCACCTGCGTCCCCAGATTCGCAGCGAGGCGGCGCTCGCCTGGGTCGCCGAGCATGTCGCCGCCCGCTGGACCATGAACACGCGGATCCACTACGCGAGCAAGCTGCTCTCGGCGAGCTATGCGGCGGGTCTCCTGGGCAGCAACCGCGACCCCCGGCCGCTCGCCTCGCCGCCGATCAGCGACGCAGCGCTGACGTACATGCTCTACCTCCTCCGCGAAGTGGAGTTCGCCGGCACGCTCCTCGACAACCCATACTTTGCCTCGGTCGATCTGCGCGGCCCCGACCTCGAGCACCGCCTGCGCGGCCTCACGGCCCTTCGTTTCCGTCGTCAGGGCGACCTCGTCGACTTCGGCTGGCATTACCCGTCGCTCGCGGCCTGGGCCGCTGAGCAGCTCTTCCCGCCGCCCGTCGCTCGCCTCGGAGGTCTCGCGTGAAGCTGCCGTTCGAACAAACCACGCTCGACGAGACCTTCGCCGCGCTCCGCCGCGACCTCCTCCACGAAGGCGGTCCGCGGATCAGCACGATGCGAAACTACCGCTTCGCCATCGTCCAGTACGAGCCGGAGCACGAATTCTTCACTCCGCAGACACGTCCAGCAGCTCACCGGCGATCTCCGCGACCACGGTTGGTTCGTCCTCTCGATCTCGTTGCAGAAGCTCCTCCTCGACCGCTTGCGGGCCCAGGAAGACGAATGGGCCCAGTGCGTCATCCAGCGGGAGCGCAACACAACCACGGTTCACAATCGTGAGAGGGGTCTGAAGTACCTCAAGGATCAGATCTTTCCGATCCTCGAGGAATCGAACGGCCTCGCCGACGACTGTGCGGCGGTCATCCGCGCGCACGCGGAGCGTAACCCCGAGCACATCGATCGCACGCTCGCGCTCGTCGGTCGCGCGGGCCCCCTCTACCCGTTCTTCCGCACCTCCGCGCTCCTCCGCAACCTCGACGGCAACACCGCTCACGTCCCGGTCGTCCTCCTCTATCCCGGCCGTCGCGAGGGTGCGACGGCGCTCTCCTTCATGGGTGAGCTCGCGCCCGACAGCGATTACCGACCCCGGATCTATCCATGACGCAGGCCACCTTGATCCGCGAGCTCTTCGCCAAGAACGTCACCCGGAATATCCCGCCGGTCGTCTATTTCAAGGATCAGACGCCCGCGAAGCTCGCGGACGAGGTCTCCGAGTACATCTTTACAGGTGGCTGGCCCGAAGGACATCCACGGAAGGCGCGCACGTCCGAGGGGATCCACGAGAGCTACGTCAAGCTGTTGCGCGCGATCGCTGACGAGCTCGATATCCCCGGCGGACCAAGCCTCCCGACCTGCTGGATCTCCGGTTTCTACGGCTCCGGCAAATCCAGCTTCGCCAAGCTCCTCGGGCTCGCGCTCGACGGCATCGAATTACCCGACGGCCGCTCGCTCGCCGACGCCCTGCTCGCGCGCAACACCACCCCACGCAGCGACGAGTTCAGGGCCGCATGGGACGACCTGACCCGCAAGATCGATCCGCTCGCCGTCGTCTTCGACGCGGCGGGCGCCATCCGTATCGACGAGCACATTCACACGCTCGTCTTGCGCAAGGTGAGGGAGCGTCTCGGCTACTGCACCCGGCAGGAGTCGGTCGCCGACTTCGAGCTCCGGCTCGAGCGCGACGGCGAATGGAAGCGCTTTGAGCAGGTGGCGCGCGCCACCCTCGGCCAGCCGTGGTCGGCGTTCAAGGACAGGGCCATGTGCGAGGATCACTTCTCGAGGGTGATGCACGCCATGTTCCCCGATCGGTACACCGATCCGATGCGGTGGGCCGACAGCCGGGCCGGCAGCGCTGCCCGCGGCGAGTCACCCGAGGAGGTCGTCGAGGCGATCGGCGACATGCTGCGATTCCGCCGTCCGGGCCGCACCATGACCCTCTTCCTCGTCATCGACGAGGTCTCGCAGCACGTCCTCGGCCACAGTGCCCGGATGGACAGCCTGCGCGCGTTCGCCTCCGCGCTCGGCACCGGCCTGCACGGGCGCGCGTGGCTGCTGGCGCTCGGACAGCAGCAGCTCGAGAAGCAGGCCGGCGACGAGTTCCTCGCCTGGGCCCGGATCGCTTCCCGCCCAAGTTGCGCGTCCACCTCGCGCACAGCAACATCCGCGACGTCGTCCATCGACGCCTGCTCGAAAAGACAGACCGGGCCGAGCGCGACCTCCGCGCCCTGTACGCCCGTCACCGCGCCGACCTCAAGCTGTTCGCCTACGACGGCGACAACATCGGCGAGGACGATTTCGTCGAGGTCTATCCGCTGCTGCCCAAATACATCGAGCTGATCATGCAGATCACCTCGGCGATGCGCACCCGCTCTTCGCGCGCGCAGGGCGACGATCAGGCCATCCGCGGTCTCCT
Organism: Nannocystis pusilla; assembly: GCF_026626665.1. GTDB lineage: Bacteria > Myxococcota_A > Polyangia > Nannocystales > Nannocystaceae > Nannocystis > Nannocystis pusilla. The sequence goes on along the minus strand of NZ_JAPNKE010000002.1, from coordinate 11,162,397 downwards.
CCAGCTCTTGGGTGAGCTGTTCCGCAGCCAGGGGCTCGCAGACGAACCGGTAGGGACCCTCATCACGTTCGACCAGATCTACGCGGTCCAGCACACCGCGCTCGACGCCGAGATCCAGGCGAGCATGGCGCGGATCCACCGCGAGTGCGAGGATGACACCTCGGGCCTGCAAGTGCGCGTGGCCAAGGTCGTGGCGCTGCTCGAGCAGATCCAGGAGACGGTCCCCACGACCGCGCTCCTCGTCACCCAGTGCCTCCTCGACCGCCTCGACCGCGGCAACCAGCTCGGCCCCGTCACCGAGGCGCTCGAGGAGCTGCGGCGCCGCAACCTGATCAGCTATTCTGAGAAGGACGGCTACAAGATCCAGTCGACCGCTGGGGAGGAGTGGGAACGAGACCGCCGCGACCTCAACGTCAGCGCCGAGGCTGTCTCCGAGGCCATCCAGGGCGCGCTGCGCCACCTCATCGCCGATCCCGAGCGCCCGCGCCTCCAGTCTCGCGCCTTCCCTTGGAAGGGACTGTTCTCGGACAGCAATCGCCACAGCGACGTCGTCCTCGAAGATCCACGCGACGAGGCCGCCGTGGTCGTCGACTTCCGCTTCCTCGCCGACGACGAGCGCGGCGACACCATCTGGATCCCCCGCAGCAACGAGACCGCGCTGCGCAACCGGCTGGTGTGGGTCTGCGGCCGCCGCAACCCCGTCAACGAGTGCGCGCGCGAGCTCGGGAAGTCGCGCCTGATGGTCGAGAAGTACAAGGGCCGCCGCCCCTCGCTCCCGACCGCGCGCCGTCACCTCCTCGACCTCGAGTCCGACCGCGCCGACGCGCTCGAAAAGCGCCTGCGCGGCGTCGTTGCCGATGCCTTCATGGGCGGCACGATCTATTTCCGCGGCGATGCGCGCCAGCCCGGCGCGCTCGGCACGACCTTCGCGCTCGCTCTCAGTGCTGCAGCCACCGCCGACCTGCCCAAGCTCTTCCCCGACTTCATCGGCACCAATGTCACGCCCGCCGAACTCCTTCAGCTCATCGCCAGAGACCTCGCCGGTGTCTCGACCAAGTTCATCGGCGAGCTTGGCATCCTCCACATCGAGGGCGGTCGCTACGAGGCGAGCTGTGACGGGACCGCGCCTCGACTGATCCGTGAGCGCATCGAGACCGAGGGCGGACTCGACGGCGCGAGCTTGCTGGTCCGCTTCGCCGGCCCCCCTTCGGTTACGCCTCCGGCGTGATCAAGGCGTGCGTCGCGGGACTGTTGCGCGGCGGCAAGCTCCAGCTCCAGCTCGAGAACGGCGACTCGTTGACCGGGTACGCCGACCCAGGCGTACAAGCGATCTTCAAGGGCGAACGCGAGTTCCGCCGCGTCACGTTCGTCCCCGCCAAGAGCGACGGCCTCCGTCCCCAGGAGCGAGTCAAGATCTGCAAGTTACTCGAGCAGTACCTGCGTACGCCCGAGGGCGACGCGATCCAGATCGAGCGCAATGATGAATCAATTGCCGACGCCGTCGCCGCTCACTTCCCCGACGTCGCCCGTGACCTCCGGGTCGTCGAGACCCGCCTGCGGAGCCTGCCAGGGGCTCCCCACGTGGCCGAGTTCGACGATCTCTACAAGGCGATCGAGGCGTGCAGCCGGGCCTCACGGCGGGCGAAGTCGATCGTCCAGATTTTGCACACGCACTTCGACGCCCTGAGCGTGGGTCTGAAGCGGCTCCGCGAATTCGCCGGTGAGCTGACCGAAGAGACACGGGCGGCGGTCCAGCGCGCGGCCAACATCCGCGACCATGAAGGCGCTCAGCTCCGCGAATTCGGCCTCGACGAGGCGGGGGCGGCTGCTCTGGAGCGCGTCAAGGCGCATCTGGATCGTGAACGGCCGTGGCGGGACATCAAGGCCCTCGATGCCGATTTGGCCGACCTGCGCGCCTGTTACATCAAGACGCGCGGCCTCATCCTCACCGCGCAGGACAGCCAGGTCGAGAGCGCGATCGGACGGCTGTACGGGCGCGACGGCTTCCGCCGGCTCAGCGCAGACGCTTCGGACAGGATTCTCGAGCCGCTCCGCCGCGTCCGCGCCGACACGACCGCCGAGGCCGTCGCGCCCAGCCTGCGCGAGCTCGTCGATCGCTTCGAGCCCGCCCTGGATCACGCCCTCGCGGAGGCTGGGGCGCGGCTCAACGAGCTCGTCAGCCGCACGTCGGGCCAGATCGTCCGCAACTTGTCCTTGAGCCACGAGCTGCGTGATCGCGAGGTCAAGACCGAGGCCGACGTTGAGCGGCTCGTCGCCGACATCCGCGCGCGTCTCCTGGCCCACGTCCGTGAAGGCGAGCGCATCATCCTGTCCTGAGCGACATGTCATGTCGATGAAGCCCGAGGCCAAGCAGCTCTTGTCCCGGACGATCCGCTCGCTCCATGACGACCTGATCCCGCAGCTCACCCGCGAGACGCAACGGCTCTATCAGCTCAGGATCGCCGCCGCGGACGCCCGGCTTGACGAGGCCCACAACCGCAAGCGGGCCCGCCTCGAGGCCTACCTGGCCGAGGAGGTACGCGCCAGCAAGGGCAAGCGAGCCCGCAGTGCCGACGACTTCCTCCGCGACATCGTCAAGCAGGCCGCCTCCACGCTGGTCAATCGCCTGATCGTACTTCGCGTGCTCGAGGCCGGCCAGCGCCGCCGCAACCTCGTGCTCTCCGGCGGCCAGGAGAGCCCGGACTACATCACCTTCGCGCAACTCGCCCCGCCGCTCACCGACGTAAGCGACGACGAGAGCCGCGGCTACGAGTTCTTGCTCGGCTTGGTCTTCGAGGAACTGTCGGTCGACCTGCCGGGCCTGTTCGGTCCCGCCGGGATCGCGGATCTCATCGTCGCGCCTTGGCCGATCCTCCGCAAGGTGATCGAGGCGCTCAATCAGCCCGGGCTCGAGTCGTGCTGGACCGACGACATGACCCTCGGCTGGGTCTATCAATACTGGAACGACCCCGACCGCGAGGCCCTCGATGCCAAGCTCAATGCCCGCGGCAAGCTCGAGGGCCACGAGATCGCCAGCAAGACGCAGATGTTCACCGAGCGCTACATGGTGGACTGGCTGCTGCAGAACAGCCTGGGGCCGCTGTGGCTGGCGATCTGCAAGAAGAACTCCTGGACGCCGGCGGTCGTCGCAAACGGCACCCTGGCGAATCTCGACGCGCGACGCGCGAATTCCGCGGCAAGCGCGAGCGCGGCGAGGTGCCGCTAACCGCGCTGATGGAGCTCGACAGCGACGCCGAACGTTACTGGGCCTACTACGTGCCCCAGACCCTTCCCGAGGACGCACCCGACCACGCGCCGACGAGCATCCGAGACGTCAAGATCCTCGATCCCGCGGTTGGGTCTGGGCACTTCCTGGTGATCGCGTTCGAGCTGCTGGTCGCGCTATACGACGAGGAGGCCGGCCACCGCGGCGAGAAGGGGCAAGAGCAGTGGTCTGAAAAGAAGGTCGCCGAGTGCATCCTCGAGAACAACCTGCACGGGATCGACCTCGACCCGCGCGCGATCCAGATCGCCGCCGCGGCCCTGTGGCTCAAGGCCAGGGAGACCTGTCCTAAGGCGCGCCCGCACCACCTCAACCTGGTCGCGTCGGACCTGCGCCTGGCGAGCTTGCCTACGAACGATCCTGCCCTCAAGGAGCTCCGCGAGGCGATCAAGCGCGACACCGGGATCCCACATGAGCTCACCGACGAGATCATCGAAGGTCTTAAGGGCGCCGACCACCTCGGGAGTCTGCTCCGGGTAGCCCACACGGTCGAGGATGCGATCAAGGCTTACGAAGACCCTGCGGCCAGGAAGGACGAACCTGATGGTCAGGGCAGTTTTCTGCCGACGTTCGCGGAAGAAGCCAAGCGCAACATACTGGAGCGCCTCGAGACCTTTTTGAAGGCACACACGAGCGGCGACGATCTCGGCCTGCGCCTGCGCGGCGAACAACTCGCCACGGGCGTGCGCTTCTTGCGCATGACTCGTGAGGGAACCTATGATCTGGTAGTCGGCAATCCGCCCTACCAAGACACCTCTGATATCAGCGACGCGGGGAATCTTGAGCGGCAATTTCCGGATGCCGGCACCGACCTGTTTAGCATGTTTATTACCCGAGCGGTGGAACTCGTCGTGCAAGGGGGATGGGCAGCGATGGTCACCAAGCAGGACTGGCTCTATCTTCACCGTTTTCGGCATCTCCGTCGCCACCTTGAATGTCGACATATTTTTGCTATCGCCAACTTGGGCGCCGGCGCATTTGCGCAGATTGGCGGCGAGGTTGTGCAGGCTGTCGCGTTCTCGCTGCGCGCATCCTCTGAATCTGCCGCCGATTTGGCTATGACCGTCGTGGACGCGAGCGAAGGGCTAGATTCGCGAGAAAAGGCGGCGATGCTCCACGTTGCGGAGCCAAGCCGAAGGTATCCGGCCGCTTATCGCAACATCGATGGAGCGCCATTGGTTTTGGCCTGGGACAATGCGTTTGTCTCCTGGTATGCCTCGACGTCGAAGCTCGGGCAGGAATGTGCGGTTAAGCAAGGGCTTGCGACCGGCGACAACATTCGATTCCTGCGGTCGCCAAACGAAATTCATCCAATGCGGCGCCAATTTGTGAAGTTTGAGGATTATGGGGCTTCTGAGGTCGATGTGATTATGGCGCCCTGGGTTCCCTATATCAAAGGAGCAAAAGGGCTGGAGTGGTTCGAGCCCGGCACACACGCGATTCGATGGGCTCCTGCTGGTCTTCAGATCAATTGCTCGAACGCGATGGAAAACTTGCATCCCGTCCGCAGAACGAAGAATTTTATCTTAAGCCGGGAGTAGCTTTTGCATCTACAGGAAGTCGGTTCTCGGCGCGACTGCATCGATTTCGCAGCATATTTGACGTCAAGGGACAATCCGTGTTTCCGAGAATGCGCGAGAGTGTCTGCTGCGTGATGAACAGCGACCGAGGCAGGCAGATTCTCCAGCAATTAAACCCGAGTATTAGCTTTCAGGTCGGCGATGCCAAGCGGCTGCCGCTCTTTGCCATCCACGGCGTAGAGCGCGTCTTTCAGACTTTGGCTCGGGAATTCTCGCAGCACGAATCTCACCGGGAACCGTCAGTCGAGTTCCGCCGGCCTGGCCCCTCACCGTGGCGACACGCCCAGGAGTGGGCCCAGGCGGCCGTCGATCGTCCCGAGGGCGCTCCGCTCCCGGTTTACACCGCGGAGCACGACCCCGAGCCGGTGACCGATCATCTCTCGTTCGCCCTCGGCGTCGCGTTGGGGCGGTTCGGCGCGGACGGCCAGGGCGTTCTCGACCCGGGCAAGGACGATCTCGCGCACACCCTCCCGCACGGGATCCTCTTCATCGACACCTCCCTCCACCCCAGCGATGACCGCGACAGCCTCGGGCACCCGACAGCGCGCCGGATTGTGAGCACCTGGGAGGAGCACGGCTCTGCGATCGCCAGCGGCAGCGACCTGCGCGGCTACCTCGCCCACAAGTTTTTTGAGCTCCACCGCAAGATGTACGACAACCGGCCGATCCACTGGCCGGTATCGTCCGAGAAGCGGACCTTCGTCGCCTGGATCACGATCCACCGCTGGGACGACTCGACTCTGCGCGCGCTCCTCGCCTACCATCTGAATCCCGCCCTCGCACGCATCGATGGCGAGCTCCCCGACCTCCGCGCTGCCCGTGACGGCAAGGACAAGAAGGCCGCGCGCGTCGCCGAGAAGCGCCTCGCTGTCGTGCTCAAGGCACGAGACGAGTTGGTCGCCTTCATCGCCGCCGTCGAGCAGTGCGCCGAGGAGGGCCCGCCGCCATCGGACAACAAGGGCCGCAAGCGAGAGGATGTCCGCTACGCCCCGGACCTCGACGACGGCGTCATGATCAACAGCGCCGCCCTGTGGCCGCTGCTCGCCCCGCAGTGGAAGGACCCGAAGAAATGGTGGAGCGAGCTCGCCGCCGGGGAGGGCAAGAAGGATTACGACTGGTCGCACCTCGCCATGCGCTACTGGCCGCGCCACGTCGACGAGAAATGCAGGAATGACCCCTCGCTTGCCGTCGCCCACGGCTGCTTTTGGCGCTACCACCCTCCGCGCGCCTGGGCGTGGGAGCTTCGCCTCCAGGACGAGATCGCCGCCGACTTCCGCATCGAGGAGGCGCCCTACCGCGGCGAGGGCGGCCACGAGGCGCATCGCACCGTCTTCCTGGCCGATCACCCGATTCACGCGCTGGCCATCGTCGAGAAGGAGGTGCTCCGTCGCACTCGCAAGCACGACCGCCTGCAGCCGAATATCCGTTTGCTCGAACCTGGCCTTTGGACCAGTGTCCCCCAGGAGTGCTGGTTCCTCGAGCTGCGGATCCTCGGACGCTACCGAAAGATCCTGCGGAAGAAGCGCAAGGCGGGCCTGCCGGTCGAGGACCTGCCCGGCTTCCGCCTGATCGCCCCCGACGAACCCGGCGATCGCCTGACGATTCCTACTGCCTTCCCGAAGGAATTGCCCGTCGACGCCAGCTCCTCGAGACCGAGCTCGACCTCGAGATCGAGGACGAGGGCGACGATGAGGACGAGGACGAGGTCACCAGCGCGGACGATGACGCCGACGACGCGCACGACGAGGAGGACGAGGCATGACCCTGCACCTTGGACCCGTCTCCCGCGCGCTCGAGGAGGATCTGCATGCGGCCGTCGTCCGCAACGACCTCATCGTTTGGCTCGATGCAGACGGCGACTACACCCAATTCGTCGATCGCCTGATCGCCCTCCGCCAGGCCGGCGCGCTGTCCTACAACGTGCGTGCCTATCGCGGCAGCTTCCTGGAATTGATGTTCGCGCTCGAGGGCGCCGCCGACGACGTCGACAAGCCCAAGCTCGTCATCCACATGCCCCGTTTCAACGAGGAGCAAGTGCGGGCGACGCCGGTGCTGGAGCTCTACCTCGCGGGCACGCGCTATCGCAAGGCGCTGAAAACCCTCATCGCCGAGGCCGCCGCAGGTCTCGCCTCCGCCGAGGCGATCGACGCCCATCTCCGTGCTACCCCAGTCACCCTTGAGCGCGCCGACGAGTGGTTGGCCGCGCTCGCGGTAACAACCGAGGTCGGTCTACGCGGGGAGCTCAAGTTGCATCGCTTGTCGGCCATCCTCGACGACCTGCTGAGCGGGCAAGGCATCGCTGCAAGACTCTCCGGCGGGCCCGACGCGGTCGACGCCGTATGGGACCACCTGCAAGCCGTGCTGGGTTTGCCGACCTCGTGGCGCGAGGGCGAACGCGCGGACGAGATCGCGCTCGTTGCGGCGAGCTGGGCCCTCGCACTCGAATACGTCCACGACCTCCGCCGTAAGCCCCGCGATCGTGAGCTCGTCGGGATCCCCGAATTGCCCAGGCCGATGATCGAGGCCGGCTGCGCGCTCGCGGTTCACCTCCGCCAGCGCCATCGCGACTTCTACGAGCAAGCCGCCGGAGCCGCCGAGGATCTGCTCGTCGTCGAGGTCAGGGAGGCCGAGGCCAGGGACCTCGGCAAGATCGACACCTTCGAATTCGAGGAGCGCAAGATCTACCAGGCGGCCCTCGCGGGCCTCGGCGATCGCCAGTGGGAGACCGTGCTGGAGTGGGCGAAGGAGCGGCTCGAGGGCGTGTCGTTCTGGATCGAGCGACGCGGGCCGCTGCGCAAGTCGGCGTGGGAGCTCGTACAAAAGGCCGCGGCCCTCGGCCTGGCGCTCACCGCCGCCGGACCTGGCCTCAGCGCCAACTCGCTCGAGGCTGCGGTCGACCGCTACGTCCGTGTGGGAGCCCCCGTCGATCGCGCCCACCGCGAGCTCGAGCAGGCGTGGCAGGCCACCAACGACCCGCAGCTCCCCGAGTACGATCTGCTGCGTGCGCGACTCCGGGGCCTGCGCGAGCTGTGGCACGCATGGGCCGACAACTGGGCCCGGGGCTTCGGCGGGGTTTGCCGCGCGAATGGGTTTCTCCCGCCGCCCGCGCTTCAGCAGCGCATGTTCTTCGAGGATGTCGTGCGCCCGTCGATCCAGACCACGGGGGCCACGGTGCTCTTCCTCGTCGACGCGCTGCGCTTCGAGATGGCCGAGGATCTCAGGCGGGCGCTGGGCGACGTCGCAGGCACTGATGTCGAGCTGCGAGCGCGGCTGGCCGAGCTGCCGACGATCACCGCCGTCGGGATGAGCGCGCTCGCCCCCGCCGTCGAGCAGGGCAAGCTGCGTCCCACGCTCAAAGACGACAACATCACCGGCTTCATCCGCGGCGAGTACCACGTCGACGGTCCCGAGAGCCGGCGGCGCGCGATGGGCGACGTCGTCGGCGGCCAGACCTGCCCGGGCCTCTCCCTCGCCGAGGTGCTTGCGCGCGACAGCGCCAGCCTCAAGCGGACGGCTGCGCGAGCGCGGCTGATCATCGTCCACGTCGACGAGATCGACAGCGCCGGCGAGAAGGGGGTCGGCCTCGTCGCCTTCGGCCCGGCGCTGCAACGGATCCGCGCCGCCCTGCGCCTGCTCCACGAGGCAGGTGTGCACCGCTTCGTCCTCACCGCCGATCACGGCTTCCTCCTGCTCGACGACACACTTCGTGGTGTCCTGCAGCACGGCCGGAGGACCGACCCGCGTCGCCGCCACGTGCTCTCGACGAGCGCCGTCGATCACGTCGGCGAAGTCCGCGTGCCGCTCTCACAGCTCGGCTACGCGGGCGTCGACGGACTGCAGCTCATGATGCCCGAGACCACCGGTGTCTTCGACACCGGCAAGCGCTCGCAGACCTTCGTCCACGGCGGCAACAGCCTGCAGGAACGCGTGATCCCCGTGCTCACGATCCGCCACAAGCGGCCCGCCGGCGGCGACACGCTTCAATACGCGATCGTGGCCGAGGTCCCGAAGGTGCAGCCGGAGGGCAACCTCTACTGCATCCGCGGCAAGGTGGTGGTCGAGGCCGGAGGCGGCGCCCTGAACTTCGACAGCCGCGCTGACATCGAGCTCGCGCTTCAGGTCGTCGGCAATGAAGACGTGCAGGCCGAGGTCTCACAGGTCCTCGGCGGCGCCACGCTCCGCGGCGGGACCCTCGTCGCGCGCATGGGCGAGGAGTTCGACGTGTTCTTCCGCCTGTCGGGGCCGCCCGACGCGCGCGTACCTGTAGAGCTCTATCACCCCGCCGGCGAGGCCGAGGTGAAGCCGTACGTGTTCGAGCGTCGCTTCGACGTCTCGGCCCTCCGCGCGCGCGAGCCCGAGCGCCCTGCGCCAAGCGAGGCAACCCCGCAGCCGACCGCCCCGCTCGCTCCACCGTCCGCTGCCAGCGAGGCTTGGCTGGCGCGGCTGCCCGAGGGCCCGGCCCGCGACATCTTCAGGCATCTGGCGAACCACGGCGTCGTCACCGAAGACCAGGCGGTTACCATGTTCGGCGGGGCCCGCCCGCTGCGCCGCTTCAACCAGCGCTTTGAGGAGTTCGCGGCTCTGGCCCCCTTCGTCGCCCGGACGGATCAGGTCGGCAACGTCAAGCGCTACATACGCGTGGAGGACAACCGATGAGCACGATGACCCGAAGAGACGTCGACCACATCTTCGAGGCCCTGCGCATGGGCCTTGTCCCCGAGCGCGGGATCGAGGCGATCGCCGAGGGCATCGAGAAGCAGCGCGGTGAGATCCACCGCCAGCTCGAGCTCGTGCGCGCAGGCGAGGGCACAATCAAGTTCCTCCGCGGCGGCTACGGCTGCGGCAAGACCTTCATGGCCCGGCTCGCCGCGCTCGACGCCCAGAACAGGAACTTCGCCACCAGCTTTGTGATCGTCTCGGAGGCCGAGTTTCGCTTCCACCGCTTCGACGACGTCTATCGCAAGGTGATGACCGAGCTCGGTACCGCGGTGTGCCCGCGCGGCGCGTTCGGCGACATCCTCGATCGCTGGATCGCCCGCATCGAGGCCAGCCTCGGCGAGGCTGCCGACGACGACCCGGACTTCGACGCCAAGGTGCGCAAGCGGCTCGATGACGACCTCGTCTCCGCCACCAACGGCCAGGCGCCGCAGGACTTCGTGTCGGTGATCCAGACGATCTTCGACCTCAAGCAGAAGGGCAAGGTCGCCGAGGCCGGAGCCCTGATCTCCTGGCTCTGCGGCAGCAGCAACATCGGCGCCGCGACCAAGAAGCTGGCCAACATCAAGGGCGAGATCGAGAGCGGGACGGCGCTCGACTACCTCCGTGGCGTCGTGGCCATCATCAAGGCCGCTGGGTACGACGGCCTCGTGATCGTGATCGACGAGGCGGAGACAATCCTGCGCATGCGCAAGGACTCGCGCCACAAGTCGCTCAACGGCATCCGCCAGATCGCCGACGCGGCTGGCTCTTACCCCGGGCTACTGTGGCTCATCACCGGCACACCGGATTTCTTCGACACGCAGCACGGAGTCCGCGGACTTCCGCCTCTATGACCGGATCCGCTTCATCGACCAGGGCCGTTTCGTTAGCGTCCGCCAGGCCCAGCTCCGCTCGTCCCGTTCGGCGCGGAGCGCCTAGGGCAGTCGCTCTGCACCTGCGGCGGATCTACGTTCCGCAAGATCCTGAGCGCTTCCTCGAGCGGATCACAGACGCCTTCATCGACCGCCTGGTGGCCGATGTCACCGCGGGCTTCAAGGGCAACGTCGGCGTCGTCCCGCGACAGTTCCTGCGCGAGTTCGTCACGCAGATGGACCTCGTCGACGAGAACCCCGAGTACGATCCGGCCCGCGACTACGCCTTCAAGCTCCCGGAGCTCTCCGACCTCACGGCCCATGAGCAGCACGTAATCACCGGCCAGCCGCTCCTGATCGCCGAGGACGCGACGGGTGAGCCGGTACTGAAGGAGGACGTGTGGTGACCACCGAACTCCTGACGGAGAAGGTCTGGTCGGCGATACAGGCAGCGGCGCATGGGGCGCGTGGGCGAAAGTATGCTGCCGTGGCGTTCGTTGGCGCGGACGGTGCTGAGCTCTTGAGCGACTTCGGCGTCGGCGACATCCTGGTATGCAACATGGGGCGAGAAGCGCTCCGCGCTGGTACGACAAACCCTTTTGCAATAGAGCGCCTGATCGTCCGTGGCGTGGACGTCTATTCACATGAGCGTCTCCATGCCAAAGTGTACGTGTTTGGCGACCTTGCCGTCGTAGGGTCCGCGAACGCATCAGCGAGCGCCGCCAACCGTCTCGCGGAAGCCGCATCGCAGTAGAGATCGCTCCCTCGCCACAGACGCCCGTCGATTCATCAGGGGAATGTGCCGCGACGCCATCGCCGTCGATGAGACTTACCTCGAGTTCGCTCGGTCAGAATATCGTCAGCCTCGCGGTGGAAACGGTGGGCGTGGCCGTAAGCCAGGGGAGACAAGCCAGACTTTCGGCTCTATGTCACAGGCTATGTCGGAGCTACACCGCCGAGGCTCGTCGAGGCACACTACCAGGCAAACCACCGGGATAGGCAGGCGGAGGCCGGACCCCCGGCAAAATGGTCCGTCGATATTTCGTGGGATAATGACGAGAAGTGGATCCGGCGCGACGATTGGGTATTGTGGGTCGATGCAGACGCAGATTCGATCGATGTACACCCACCGATGAAAGTGCTCGGACGGAAGCCCGCCGGAGGGCGATCCGCCCAGATCGTCACGTGGTATCGCGTCCCACTCCGCAAAAAATCGCTGCCGTGGGACCACGTGTTCGGGCGCGTGCTCGCCGCTGCTGACTACCGCTTAAAACGTGGAGGTCCAATCAGGAGCACTGCGGGAGTGAATGCCGTCTTCGCTGAATGGGGGCTTGATCCGTATGAATGAGTCTTTTCCCGGTGATGGGTCGGGAGGACGGCGATGAGTGTATTCGCACGATTTTCACCACGCCTCCAGGAGGCGATCGTCGCCCGCCTCGGCTGGACGAGCCTGCGCCCCGTGCAGGAGCAGGCCGGTGAGGCGCTGCTGGCCGGCAAGAATGCCGTCGTGCTCGCGCCGACTGCCGGTGGAAAGACCGAGGCATCGATCTTCCCGACGCTCTCGACCTTGATGGACAACCCGGCGGACGGCGTCGGCGCGCTCTACATCGCTCCGATCAAGGCGCTGCTCAACAATCAATCCGAACGGCTCGGCACGTACACGGACATGGTCGGCCTGCGGCGCTTCGTCTGGCACGGCGACACCCCGAGCGCGGACCGGCAGCGCTTCGTCCGCGAGCCGGCCGAGCTGCTCATGACCACGCCCGAGTCGCTCGAGGTGATGCTCGTCTCGCAACGGGTCGACACCGACAAGTTATTTCGCAACCTGCGGATCGTCATCGTTGACGAGATCCACGCGCTCGCTGGCACTGACCGCGGCGCGCACCTGCTCAGCGTCGTCGAACGGCTCGCGCGCGTCTCGCAGCACGACCTCCAACGCATCGGCCTCAGCGCGACCGTCGGCAACCCGGCCGACATTCTGACCTGGCTTCAGGGCACGTCTCGGCGCGAATCGATGATCGTCGACCCCCCCAAGCAGCCGAGCAAGCGCCAGCTCCTCATCAGCCATCGGCCGACCCTGCCCGAGATCGCCCGCGACGCGGCTCGCGTCGCCAAGGGGATCAAGAGCCTGTTTTTCTGCCAGACCCGCAGCATGACCGAGGCCGTCGCTGAGCACATGCGCAGTGCCGGCACCAACGTGTTCGTGCATCACAGCGCTGTCTCGCGCGAGGAGCGGCAGACCGCCGAGGAGAAGTTTAACAAGGGCAGCGATGCCTGCATCGTCTGCACCTCGACGCTCGAGCTCGGCATCGACGTTGGCGACCTTGACCGCGTCCTGCAGGCCGAAGCGCCGGACACCGTCAGCTCTTTCTTGCAACGCATGGGGCGCACCGGCCGTCGTGCCGGCCAAGCCGCCAACACCTCGTTCTTCTGCGAGACCGCCGAGGGCGTGCTGCAGGCGATCGCGCTCATCGAGCTCGCGCGGGCCGGGTGGGTCGAGGACATCACGCCGCAGGACCGCTGCTGGCCGGTCCTGATCCACCAGCTCCTCGCCATGTCACTCGCCTCCGACGGTGTCACCTTCGAGGACGCCTGGGAGCAACTGCAACGCGTCCCCGACTTCCGCGGGATCCGGCGCGCCGAGGCCGAGCGGCTCGTCGCGTGGATGCTGCGCGACAAGTCGTTGCTCCTCCTCGATGGCCGCCTGCTGCTCGGTCCCAAGGCAGAGCGACGCTATGGCCGCCGCAACTTCATGGAGCTCTACGCGGTCTTCTCGAGCCCGCAGACCTACACTGTCGAGACCACCAACCAGCAGCCCCTCGGCACGCTCAATCAAGGCTTCGTCGATCGACTCGTCGAAGGCGTGAGCTGTTTCCTGCTCAGCGGCCGTCCGTGGGCCGTACTGGCGATCCGCCACGACGATCGTCGGATCATCGTCGAGCCCGCGCCGCGCGGTCGCCAGCCGACCTGGGGCGGTATGTTGCCGCAATTCCTGGGCGAGCGGCTGTGCGCAAAGGTCCGTGTCATCCTCGCCGCCGACGACGTCCCGCAGTACCTCACCCCCGAGGCCGCGAATGCGCTCGCGCTCCAGCGCGCGGCCATGTCCGCCTTCACCGACCCCGGCCGCGGCACCATCGAAGTCGCCGAGGGCGAGCTCCGCTGGTGGACCTTCGCCGGCGGTCGGATCAACCACACATTGCGCTATGCCCTCGGCGCGCTGCACGACCAGTGGAAAGTCATCCCCGATAACTTCCTCATCAAGATCCGCGGCGAGGGCATCAGCCAGCGCGACCTGCTCGAAGCGATCGAGCAGATCGCCGAGCCCGAGTTCTGGGAGAACGAACGCCTCTGGCAGGATATCGCCGACACCCTTCCGGCCTATCGCCTGAGCAAGTTCCAGCCGCTCATGCCGGCCTGGGTCGAGCGCGAGAGCCTTGCCAGCTACCTCCTCGACCTCGAGGGCGCCGCGCGCTGGCTGACCGGCCGTGTACCCTCACGAACACCCGATCTCGGGGTCCCGCTCCCAGCGAGCCTGCACCGGAGCGGAAGCCGGCGCCGGCTCCGGCTCCGTCCGAGACCGCGCCATCAGGCCGCGTCCGCTGGATCGCCACCGAGGCCGACTTTTTGGCCATGTGCGACGCCCTCCGGCGCGAGACGGTCCTCGGCTTCGACGTCGAGACGACGATGTACACGCGCGTCCTGTGCCTGATGCAGATTGCGTGCGCCGACGCGGTCTATCTTGTCGACGCCCTCGCCGTCACCGACCTCGCCCCGATCGCGCCGATCCTGAACGACCCCACGATCATCAAGGTCATCCACAATGCGACGTTCGAGCGCAACACCCTCAGGCGCTACGACCTCGAGCTCGACGGCGTGGTCGATACCCTCGTCGTCTCTCGCCGGCTCCGCGGCAAGAACGTCGGACGACACACCCTCAAGGACGTGTGTGCCCGCGAACTCGGGCTCGAACTCGACAAGACCGATCAAACGAGCGACTGGTCCCAGCGCCCGCTCAGCGCCTCACAGCGCGCCTACGCGGCTCTCGACGCCGAGGTCCTGCTCCATCTCCACGCCCACTTTGGCGCGCCGACACCAGACTCCCTCTTCCCCCAGCCCCGCCTGCCTGGCACCTGACGCGACAGGCGGCCGCCCACCGTGTTCGCAGATGGCTCATGCAGGCCGTGCTCGTCGTCCTCCCCGAGCCCCCGGCCGCCGCACAGGGGGAAGCGGCCTGACGGGCGTCGGGGTGTCGCCGGGTTCCCCGCTGCGGACGACCCGGGGGTTGCCGATGGGCGAGCCGTCGCCGCGGAGCGGGAACACAGGGCGGCCTCTGGTGTGCGCGGAAGGTACCGTCCAGCACCACGCGATCGATCCGATCCCAGGAGCGCATGATGTCGATGTCGTCCACCGTCAGTCGGCCGATCGGACAGCTATTGCGGCGGACCAGAGGGCCGTGGCGCATGTGTTCCTCGACGTACTCGACCGCGGCGAAGATCTCCACGCGCTCGACGCCGACCGCCTTCAACACCGACAGCCACGCCGCGAACTCGGCGCCCGACGGCGCGCGCAAGGGCCAGAACCCGCCGTGCGCATGGAGCGTCCCGTCCGGGCCTCGAGCTCCCAGAGCGTGGCGAACACCGGACTCATCGCCTCCGCGGTCCGAGATCTGGGACGGGCGCGAGCGGATTCAGGTTTGGTGTGGCACCGCCACCCGGACGGCCGTCACTCCTGTACGTCTCCGGCTGGCTCCTCGTCACAACGCAGTCGCCAGACGTTACTGAAGATCGATGCGTGGGCTCACCAGCAGCGAGAAGCGCGGCAAAGATCGTGACAGGAACCCTGATATGGTCGACACTCGGCCGCCGATGTTCGCCGGCCAGGCAGTCACCCGGTTCCCATGAGCACCGAACACCCTTGCGAAGTCTGTGGAGCGACGACCCGGAACCCCAAGTTCTGCAGCGACGCGTGCGCGGCCAGACAGAACAATCGTTCGACCTCGAAGCGGCGCCCCGAAGGCACGTGCGGAGAGTGTGGCGCGGCGATCCTCAAGCGCAAGCGCTATTGCGAAGCCTGCGCTGCAGCGGTCGCGGAGCGCGAGCGAAAGGTCAAGGAGGGGTTCGTCACCATTCGCACCTCGGCCGGCGCCATGGAGGTCAAGGCGCCGCCAGTTTGGGTGCACAAGGAAGTCGTGTTCAAAGCACCCGCGATCACGACGACGCCGAGCCACGGTTTTACCTGTCGCGGCGGTTCCGGATCCCATGCGAAATTCCCCCAAGCAGGAAGGCGAGGCGCCGTCACCACACTTTGATCCGAGGATCGAGGTGCCTGCTCGATGGATTACCCATGCTCTTCTCTTCAAGGGGTATGGCGAGCCCAGGGAGCCCGTCCCGGTACCGGAGTGGCTGTTTGGGTGAAGGGCTACGGGCAGCACGGAGCTGGTCGAGCACCAAGTGCAACTCGAGATACACGTTGCGCACCGCGGGTCGCGAGTGCGGCCCCTGCTGAAAGCCCCGGAGGTCCGGCGATTTGCGTGGTGGCCATGTTCCGCCGCACGTCGCGCGCAGCAACGTGTCCTGATCTTACGCCAGCTTGAGGCATACCAATGCTGGCCAGAGTGATGGCACACTGGTCTTATGCAAAAATTATTCCATTAAATGGAACGTAAAGATTTCCGAATTATATAGCAATTTCATAATCTTGCACGTTCGGTGACTGTTCGGAATCCGGTCGGGCTCTGAACAATGCTATGCTTGGCCCATGGTCCGTGGGGGGCGGAAACGCCGTACAAGTGCCAAGAAGCCTGGTAATCCGACCGTCGCGGTCGGGTACATTAGGGTGTCGACCGACCGGCAGGAAGAGTCACCGGCCGCTCAACGCGCCGAGCTCGAAGCCTGGGCGACCACGCGTCAGATTCGTCTTGCCGCCGTGTTCGAGGACATCGACGTGGGTGGCGCCGATCGCATGGAGGACCGCCCGGGGTTCCTGCAGGCACTTGCGGCCTTGCGGGAGCACGGGGCTGGCGCATTCCTGGTCAGGAACCGCCAGCGCTTCGTCCGCGACGCCGAGCTCTCCTATGTTCTGCGCAAGGCCATCAAGCAGCATGGGGCCGTACTTCAGACCCTCGACGGGCTCGTCGACGACGACAGCCCGAACACCAACCTTCTCGGCGGCATCCTCGACAACGTCCATGAGTTCGAGCGGCGGATGATCAGCGAGAACACCTCCAAGATCCTGCAGAACATGCAGCAGCATGGACGGCCCGCAGGGGGCAAGCCGCCTCATGGACAGCGGATCGTATGGGGCGACTACTATGTGGACTCCCAAGGCATCCGCCGGCGCGAAGCGCTCCGTCTCGAGCCGGACCCCGACGAGCTTCGCGCGATCGCCAGGATCGGTGAGTTGCGGGGGCAAGGCATGAGCTATGCCGCTATCGCGCAGAGGTTGCAGGAGGAGGGCTTCTGTCCGCGAGGCAAGAAGTGGCATCGCACCACGGTGTTCAACTTGGCGAAAATGTCCCAAGGCCAGCCGTAAGGCACCGCGTAGCCTCTGCGTGACCAGCTCGCTGCTACCGCCGGGCCGACGCTTCCCCGAGCACCGGCCCGGGAGCGGCCCGAAGGCCCTCTATCTCGGGCTGCTTGAGGCCGTCAGCTCCGTGATGAAGGCCGACGCGGACGGCCGGGCCGCAAACCGGAGGCGTTCGAGGATGCCACGAACGCAGCGGTCTGCCGTCGTCTCGGTGGTTCGTACGTCGATCCTGGTGAAGCGCGTCGCGCCGGCCTCGACCGCCAGCTCGATGGAGACGAGCTGCCCGGGTTCGCGGGCGCACGCGCGGAGGGGCTCGCCGGCGCGATCGAGCGCCGTCTCCAGGTCGACCAAGGGCGGCTCGTCGGGCTGTACAGTGGGCCGCGATGGTTGAGCGACTCCGTTGTGGATGGGGGCTTGTGGCGGTTCAGGCGTGGGCGTCAGGTCGACGATCGGCTCGCTGGCGATCGCGGGAGTGGTCGGCCCGGCCGGGCCGGCGGTGAGGAGCACGCGAACGACGATTGTGAGCAGCGCACCAATGGTGCTCCCGAGCGTGATCATCCCGATCGTCTGTAGCCAGAAGCCGGCGCCGGACGGCGTCGTCGCCATGTCCGCTGCGGCTGCCGGTTGGGCGGGGCTCGGCACTGGCTCGGCTCGCGCGGGCCGCGTCGCGGCGCCGCCCGGCACCGGCTCGGGTCGTTCAGCGGCCATGGTGTACTGCTCGAGCGGTTGCGGGTCGGCGAGGCGCGGGGATGGGTCCGGGGAGGCGCCGCGCGCGGGCGCTGCCGAGGGTGCTTACGGGCGGACCGGACCGTGGCGGCGTCGTGCCCTGCGGGCCCTGCGGGCCATGCCCACGCGACCATCTCGGCATGGACCGTTCCGCTCGGCGGCGTCTCCCCGACCGGAGGCTGCCAGTCCGGCGCCTGCCAGGCGCGCAGGCGCGGCCAGTGGGACCGCAGCACGTCATGCAGGAGGGTGACGCAATGCTTCGAGACCGAAATGAGCCCGCCGGCCGCGACGGACGTCCGCCGGAGCACGTTCTCCGCGCGGACCCGCTGATTTCGGGGCCTGTCCGCCGGGACATGCGGCAGCAGTCGCTCGATCACCTCCTCGTGGGTCAGCGGGCGGGGGCGGCCGCGTCGATCGACCTCGCCCGCGAGCACCAGCAGGAACACACGCCGCACCCAGGTCTCGCTGTAGTCCGCGATCGCTGCCGCGACCGCCTGCTCGGCGTACCGCTCGACGGCACCGGCGAGACCCGCCCCGGCCTCGTAAGCCGTCTCGCAGAACTCACCGTGCTTCATGTGGTGATACGTCCCGGCCAGGGCGGCGGCGAGCAATGCCAGGACGGTCCCCGGCTGCGGTGGTTGTGGCGCGCGCGTCAGCCGATCGACATCCGCGAGGATCCGCTCCACCAGCCGCTCGGCGACGATGATCCCCGCGCGCTCGCCGGGGCCCCGGATCACCTGGCGCAGCGCGTCCTCAGTCATCGGCGCGAGCGCGTAGATCACGGGAGGATCCCGGCCGGTCATCCGCTCAAGAAGCTGTGGCAGCCGATGGAGCTCGCCAAGGTAGCGGCTGCGGATCGGGGTGATCAGCAAGAACGGCACGGCCGCGTGCGCCAGCGCGTGCGCGACCGAGGCCGCGAACCGCTCCTGCTCCTCGTCGTCGTCGCTGTCGATCGCGTCCTCAAGCCCGTCCACGGCGAGCACGAGGCCGCCCGGATGCGACGAGGCGAGGTGGTCCGCCAGCGCCCGCGTGCTGGCGCCGAACTGCTCGTGGAGGGCCGCGGTCGTCGGCGCCGGATCGAGCCCGGTCGCCTCGTCCTCCGGCGCGTCGTACTCCCCCGGCTCCGGCTCGTCGTACTCCCCCGGCTCCGGCTCGTCGTACTCCCTGGAGCGGAGGCGCGAGGCGGCGAGCGACGCCATGCTCTCGGCGAGCGCGAGCAGCGGCCGCCGGTGCACACGTCCTCGCAGCCCGTGCCAGGTCGGCTCGCCGGGCGTGGTCCACGCCGCGCCGCGCATGGTCGCCGGGTAGACGCCAGCGGCGACGAACGAGGACGTGCCGATCCCGTCGGCGCCGTGGACGATCAGCCAGCGGCTCTCCGGGCGCACGCGGAGCTGCTCGATCGCGCGGTGGACATCGGCCGCGCGGCCGAAGAGCTGCGCCTCGTCGCCAGACTCGAACGGCGCGAGGCCCCGGTACGGACACCAATATCCGTCATAGTAGCGCCGGTGATACGGCGGCCTGCTGCGCGTCCTCGTCTCTCGCTGGTAGGCATCGAAGAGCGCGTGGAGCCACTCGGCGGCGCCGAGGTCGTAATCGCCGGCGATCGGGACGAGCTCGATCCCGTATTCGGCCAACAGCTCCCGGCTCTCGGGCGTCACGCTGTCGGCGGGCACGTAGGCCAGGTTGACCGGCTCGAGGCCGCAGGCGTCACGACCTCGCAACGGGAGAACCAGTCGGCGCAACACCTCGTCGTCAGCGCGATAGCCGACGATGAGCAGCCGGTACCTGCGCAACCACGACCCGGTCCGCGGCAGCTCTGCCCCGCGGGCGAGTAGCCGCTCGCGGGTGAGCACCCATGAGGAGACCTGCGCCGCCGTGCCGCAGAGCTTCACGAGGCAGCGCTCCCTCCCGCCGAGATCGCGCGGTTCGGCGTCCAGCGCCGGCCAGGACTCGAGCGCGCGCTCGAGCAGGGTGTCGAGGTTGGTTGTGCAGATCCGGCCGAGTTCGGGCGAGAGCGCCGCGATGGCCCGCGCGACGAGAGGCAGGCGCGCGTCGCCGCGGTCGAGTAAAGGCCGCGCGACGTCAATGAAGCGCGCGCTGCCGATCAGACGTTCGACGCGCTCGAGCGCCCGGGCGACCTCGCCGGCGGCGACGAGCGCGGCCAGTTCGGCGCGGTCCGGCAGCATCGGGTGCAGCGACTCGACGAAGTGCTGCGCGAGGCCACGCGGTCCCGCGAGTCCGGCGGCCTCGGAGACGAGGGGACCGACGCAGATGACGAGGTTACGCTCGATGAGCGCGTGGAGGGTCGGGTGCATCCGGCGAGGCCTGAGGACATCCTCGCACAACGAGTGCGCGTGCGCGATCCCGATCGGCATGCTGCACGTCCGCACGCGGTCTTCCGGCGGCGGACCGCGGGTTCGGCGAGCCCGGCCCAGCCGCTCACCACCCGGTCACCCGCAGTTGTCGATGAACACGTCGTTCGCTGCGCAGTGGACGGCCTCGAAGGGGCCGGCGAGGTCGCCGCTGAAGGTGCCGTAGATCCGTGGCGGGTCGACAGGATCCGTGCTGAGCCAGTCGCCGATGAAGCCGTCGATCGCCATGGTGGTGAAGAAGGGAGAGACGTCGACGAAACGTCCCTCGAGCTCGTAGGTGACTGGCCACTGCTCGGGGCCGCATTCGGCGACGGACCGGTGCAAGACGGCCTGCGGCATGAAGGAGTTACCCACCGGCATCGGGCGCGGCTGCGAGCCAGCGCGATCAGCCTGACCCGAAGGGGCGACTGAAGTCGACGCGCGGACGAAGTTTTGTGTGGCGGACACCGGTCCAACGCGACTCACAGCGGCGTCCCGCGAATGACCACCGGTGACGCGCTGCGCTCGTTGGCCTTGGCGTGTGCGGCCCGGCCATTGCCGCGATGGTCACCCCAGCAGACGACCTCGCGCGCTTGGGTGAGCGCGCAGGTATGGACATCGCCAGCGGCGATTCCCCGGGTGCCTGTCAGGCCGATGACCTTGACTGGCGACTTGGTGCGCGACCGGGTCGTGCCGTCGCCGAGCTGGCCGCTCTCGTTGCCGCCCCAGCAGAACACCTCGCCCTTGTGCGTTCGCGCGCAGAAGTGCCGCTGACCCGCGGCGAGTTCAACTACCTCGCGTAGCTGCGGGACGAGCTCGGCGGCAGGGTCCTCTGACCAGTCGTCGATGCAGGCCACGGTCCCGTTGACCAGCAAGGCGCAAACACCGAGTCGATTTGAACGGATGCTACGGGCGTCCGGTAGCGGTTGCGATCGTCGGGATCCGGCGAGCGACATTTCGAGCGGCTCCTCGTCGGACTCCACGTCGGGCAGGCAACGCACGCGGCCCTGCTGGAGTCGAGCGCAGAGGCCGTCAGCATCCGACCATGCAGCGATCTCGACGATCGCCTGCGGCTTGCCAGGGGGAGGCGCCAACGCGGCGATGAAGTCCTCGGGCAAGAGCTTCGCTTCCGAAGACGGCTGGCGCCACACGCCATCGGACCGTAGCGCCCAGGGGAACGACCGCCGATCGCCGGGCACGATCTGCAGGACGTCCGTCGTCGGCACGCTTGCAGTACCCGCGAGACAGTGGGCGGTGTGGTCCGCCGTCCAGGCACAGGCCGTCCCGCCGGCCCCCACGATGCCACGGCTCCGCCGGAGCGCCTCGACGCGTGTCGGCTCCAGCAGCTCGGACCCCGGCTGGAGGCCGTACATGGCCCCCCAGCACAAAGCCTCACCCCGTCGCTGGGCGCAGGTCAAGCTGCGCGCGGCGAGCAACCCGTCGATCTCGGACAGCCCAACGATCCGCTCCGGGGACAGGCTGAGCGACTCTTGGCCCCACCCGGACTCCCCACGCGCGTTGGAGCCCCAACAGGCGATCCGGCCGTCTCGATACTGCCCGCAGCTATGGTGCTCGCCGACACCGATGGCTACCATGGGCCAAGTCACTTGCACGGCGTGGGCTGCACCAGGGGCGTGGGCAAAGGTGCCGAGCTGGCCGTCCTTGCTGTCACCCCAACAGCTCACTGCGCCGGTCTGGTGGAGCGCGCAGGCGTGACGACCGCCGACCGCGACGTCGCCAGCATCGGTGACGCCGGGGACCAACTGCACCGACCACCACCCGTCCCCTCCGGTCGCGCCCCAGCACCCGACGGTCCCGTCCTCACGGACGACGCACGCACCAGCCCCTCCGCAGGCGAGGCCGCGCGCGTCGGCGATCCCCGGACGCGGCTGGCGGGAGCGTATTGCTTGGACGTACCCCAACAGGAGATCTCTGCGCCGTGCCGAGCACACATGAATTTCTCGCCGGCGCAAAGATCTTGGACTTTCTCCGGGAGAGGATGGCGAAGCCGCGGCAATTCCACAATCGGGTCGACCGCACCGTCGCCCCAGCCCCAACACCACACGCTCCCATCCTGGAGGGCGCAGGTCCCGAAATCCGTCGCGGCAAGCGCCTCCACCCGGGTCAACGCCCCGACCTGCTTCGCCCTCCCCGAACCAAACGACACGCCGTTCCCGAGCTGACCAAAATCATTACTGCCCCAACAGTACACCCGCCCCGCACGTTGAAGGGCGCAGGTGTGAGCGTGGCCGCTGGCGAGCGCGACGACACCGTGCACTCCATCCACGCGCACCGGTACCCGACTCGGGCGGCCGGTGTCGTCACCGAGCTGGCCGTCGCTGTTGTCCCCCCAGCAGGCGACGCCGCCGTCCTGGGTAATCGCGCAAGTGTGGTGCTCGCCGCCGACGATCCGAGGGGTCCGTGCACCGATCACGAGGGTGCCGGGAGCTGGGGAAGACGCTACCGGTGCGACACTCGGTGCGGCCGTCGGCGCTGACGGAGCCGGTATACACGTCGCCGTACCGCAGCACCATGCGATCTTCAGCGCCGCTCGGGCATTCAGGGAGCGCATGCCCTTGGGTACCACCTGCGGTCGCGCCGAGCAATATCGCGCTCCACCACTGCAGTGGTTCCCCGCGACGCGACGCGGCACGCGAGGTTGTCAGGTTGTCCGCGCGCCATGCGCTCCGCCGAGATGGCCCTCTTCTGTTGCATCGCCGCCCAATCGACCCCGGACAACCTCGGCGATCGAGGTTGTCCGCGGGAATCGCGCCACGTCTCTGACGGCCTGCCAGCGATGAGCGCAGTCGCCTTGGGCTCGCCATCCGTGCCCGACCCGACCTTGCCCCTGCACGATTTGGCGGCCAATGATGCGCCCGGCATTGTCGACGTTCTCGCTCGTATCGGTCGTCGGAGTCTTCTACGGGCCGCTTTGTGGATCGTCGACGGGGAGCGGCGCGAGGAGCCCGTGAAGCTCGTCGCGGAGCGCAGCGCCGCCTCCCGGGCACGCGTCGAATAGGCGGTCCAGCCAGCGGCGAGTCAGGGCGAAGAAGTCCCGGCGCTGGGCCTCGCTCGGCCGGTGTATATTGCCGAACGACCGCTCGCGCGCGCGAGCCGTAGCGGTGGGGCTGGCGCTGAGCAGCCTGGCCTGGACGAACAGGGCGAAACAGGGGAACGAGGGGAACGGCGCGTACGGCGGTGGGGCTCGGAACACCGTGGACCGGCCGTGAGCCCACTCCTGTGCGACGATTCGCCATAGGTATCCTCTCGTGGGGCTGAATGAGGTCCAGCGTCCGCGAGTTGTGAGAGACGAGGTCCATCGAGATGGCACGCCCCGCAAAGTCCCACGAGAGAGCGTGCTCCTCTGGCCGTGGAGCCGCTCGAGCACTCGGGGGCCGCGAACCCGCGATCAAAAAGGAACTTGAAATGAAGGGGGTCCAGCTTACACATCGATCAACTTCGCCGTGCCCCGCGACGGGCATGGTCTGGTTTGCTGCGGTTTGATATGGTCGCGCCGGCTCCGAGGTGCCGATGGCCATGTCTTCTCCAAGAGGTCGAGACGAGGACGAAGAACCTGTCGCGCGCACGGTCGCGGACGTCGTTGTCGATGAGGATGACGACGATGTCAGCGACGACGGCGACGCCGAGGACGAAGACGCTGACTCGGGCTGGGGCGCCCTCGACGACGACCCGGATGCACCGGGGCTCGTCCGCGAGGAGGTGCCGCCGCCGTGCATGCTGCCCGGGCAGATCGAGCGGCGCGAGCTGATCGGCGAGGGCGGGATGGGCATGGTCTTCCGCGGCTACAGCCTGCTGCTCGGCCGCGACGTCGCCATCAAGTTCCTCGACCCGAAGCTGCGCCTGCGTGAGGACAGCCGCGAGCGGCTCCGGCGCGAGGCCGTCGCGCTGGCGGCGATCGACCACCCCAACGTCGTCCGCATCTTCGCCTGCGACGAGGTGCCTGACGAGGCCGACAAGTCGAGCGGCACTTCCGGTACGCGAGGCAAGCGGAGCAACGGTCAGCTCTTCCTCGTCATGGAACTGCTCGACGGCGAGTCGATCCGGAAGGTGCGGGACCGCCGGCTCCGGCTACCGGCCGCCGAGGTTATCGAGATCGGCCTGCAAGTATGCGCGGGGGTCGGCAAGGCGCATGAGCGCTGGATCGTGCATCGCGACCTCACCCCCTCGAACATCATGCTCCTGCGTGGGTCCCAAATTCGTGTAAAGGTTATCGATTTCGGCGTATGTAGGCTGTTGGAGGATTTCTACATACGTCATCCGCAGCGATATGAAGATCCACCGGGCTCGCGTCTGGCGACGCCCCTCGGGGTGCAGTTCGGCAACCCGGAGTACCTGGCGCCGGAGCTGCTCGCGCGCCACCCTCCTGCCCGGCCGACCTTCGTCTCCGACGTCTACTCCCTCGGCGTGATCCTCTACGAGCTTGTGGCGGGCCGGCTCCCCTTCGCGCCCGGTCAACGCGAGCCGCGGCCGATCCGCTCCGTCGTGCCCGAGTTCGAGGACGCCGAGCTCGAGCGCGTGCTCTACAACGCGTTGCGACCTGACCCATAGGACAGGATCCAGAGCATGGCCGAGTTCGCGGAGGCGCTGGCGATCGCCCGCGACCTCCTGGCGAAACCGTCGGAGAGCGAACTCGCCGCCCGCAAGCCGCCCTCCGTGAAGGTGGCCGCGAAGCCGCAGATAGCGGTGGCGGCGTTCGCGGCAGCCCCACCGCTCCCATCGCCTGCCCCGGCGGACGCGCTCGCCACACCCGCTGCGAGTGCTGGCGCCGCGACGACCGTGACGACGGCGGGGACGCTCTCGAAGGGGCTCCTCGCGGTGGCCGCGGCGATGTGCGTCTCGGTCGGGATCGTCGGAACGAAAGTGGTCGACGCAATCCGCGGCGGTCAGACACGGGACGAGCGAATCGAACAGCTCGAAGAGACGGTGCGAGGGCTCAAGCAGTTGATCGAGTCAGGTACGTCGCCGCGGTCGGTGGACGACGCTCTTCTTGCACTTCTCTCGCAACCGCGGGGGCCGGTGCCGCCACCCGCCCCCTCGCCGAACATCACGCCGACACTGGCCAGCGCGGCGCCGTCGCCCTCACCACCAGCGACCGAGCGCAGCAGTTCGCCGCGCCAGCGCACGATCGTACGCGACCTGAGCACCGTGGCGTCCGCCGTCGAGGTGTGCTTCCGGCGGCACGGTGGCAACCTCGAGGGCAAGCTCCCGGTGAAGGTAGCGATCAGCGCGGCAGGTCTCGCGGAGCGGGTGACGCTGCCGAAGGAGAGCAACGGGGCGCTCATCGAGTGTACGACCCGTGCGGTCCGATCGCGGCAGTACGATCGCGGGCCCGCGACCGAGTCGGTGCGCCACGTCTTCAAGTTCGAATAGGAGGACGGCCATGCGTGCTTTCAGAATTTCGATCGCCGTGGTCCTGGCGCTCAGCCTCGTCGCCGGTCCGGCGCGCGCGGGTGAGGAGCCGATGAACTGGTCGCCCGAAGCCCTCGAGCTCAACGCACGGGGATCCGAGCTCAGCCTGGCCCACGACTATCAGGCGGCCTACGACGCTTACTACGCCGCGTACAAGGCGATGCCGGATCCGATCCGCTATCACCGAGCCCGCGATTGGGTATTCGGGTCGATGCGCAGCTCGCTGATCTCGCTGTACGAAACGACAGGTGAGGTCAAGTACCTGTGCCAGGTGCGGCGGATCCTGCTCGAGCACTGGGAGGAGCTGATCGACGCGTTCGGCGAGGACGCGCAGATCCCCGACGAGCCGGGGATCCGCCGCCGCCTCAAAGAGGTCGACGCGGACATGCGGGCGCACGTGCCGAAGGCCGGCGAGAAGGAGTGCGTCCTTCCGACGCTCTCGCGCACGCCGGGGCCGAAGCAGGTCATCGTCCGACCTGTACCTGTCGAGGTCCCGAAGCCGGTGCCTGCGCCGCGGTCGCCACGTTCGCGCGGCCTACTCGCAGGCGGCGCCACGAACCTCGCGGTCGGCAGCGGCCTCCTCGGCTTCATGACCTACGCATTGGTGATGCGGCGCCTCACCTTCGACGAGGTTCATCGCCTGAACGACTCGACCGAGGGCCCGCTCGGTCCGTCCGAGCTCGCCACCGTCGAGGCGCTCGGCAAGGCGGGCGAGCTCCACCGCACAACCGCGCTCGCCACGGGCATCAGCGGCGGCGCGCTCGTCTTGGCCGGCATCGCGCTGGTCGCCGCCTCCCGCGCGCGACCGCGGCAGAGCGCCGCCGCGCCCATGCTCGCGCCCGGCCTCGCGGGCCTGGTCTTCCACAAGCGCTTCTAGCCCCACAGCAGGTCCGTCATGATCTCCACCGACAAGACCATCCTCGCCCTGGCCATCCCGCTCGCGCTTGCGTGCAACGTCGAGCAGGCGATCCAGGAGCTGATCGACGAGCACGGGATCACCTGGGACACCTCGGCCGCGGACTCGACCGGCGGCATACCGACGACCGATGGCGGATGGAGCCCCACGACTTCGGCAGCCGAGGCCGGCGGTGACGGCGGGTCGGGGCCGACGTCCGACGCCAGCACGTCGACCGGTGCGCAGCTCGATCTGCCGCCGGCGCTCGAGTTCTCGGTGACGCCGGAGGATGTCCAATCGGCCATGTTCGTCGACCTCGCTGCGACGTGCGAGGACGACGTCGCGGTGGCCGAGGTGCGCTTCTCCGTCGACGGAGTGCTGCTCGCCACCGTCGCGGCGCCGCCCTTCGAGGCGAAGTGGCCGGTCAAGTCGACCGACGAGGACGGCCCGCGGACCGTGCGCGCCGAGTGCGAGGACACCGTGGGGCACGTCGTCTTCGACGAGAAGGTGATCGGCGTGACGCTGCCCGAGTCGGGGTCCGAGGCGTGGTCGGTGTTGATGCCGTCGAAGAACTGGAGCACCGAGGCGCTCGACGCCTCGGCCGCGCCAGACGGCTCGTGGTGGGTCTGCGGCTACGACAGCGACGGCGCCGGCGAGGCCTCGATGTGGGTCGCGCACTTCGGGCCGGACGGCGCGATCCTGTTCAACGAGCTCATCTCGCGCGGTCCCGGCTTCTACGGGACGTGCTCGGGCATCGAGGTGTTCCCGGACGATCCCCACCGTGCGGCGCTGACGGGATCGTGGATCAAGGACGGGCTGTCGCCGCTGCTCTGGACCGGCGTGGTCGACGAGACGCACGAGTCGTTCGTGATCGCCAAGAACGAGGACAACTACCTCGGCGAGGTCGGCAACGACGTCGCGGTGACGGTCGACCACCAGGTCCGCATCACGGGCTACCGCCTCGCAGGCTCGAACTCCATCCTCACGTATCGGGCGTTCACCTTCAGCGAAGGCGAGACGCACTTGGCGCACTTCGCGGCCGACGAGTACGACTCCCTCGCGCCTGGGGACCTCAAGCTCGATGCGGGAGAGGCGATCGTCGCGCTGCCGGACGGCAGCTCGCTCATCGCCGGGCGAGCGGTGGATCCGAAGTTGGGCTTGTCGCGCGGGATCGTGGCGCTGGTCGGCGCGAACCACCAGATCGTCAAGGATCCGGGCAACGGCTGGCCGTTCATGATGACGCTGACGCAGCCCGAGAGCGAAGGGTACGGCGACATCACCGTGACCCCAGATGGCCTGGTGGCAGTCGCAGGTTGGTGGAGTCAATTCGACCAGGCTCGTCGACCGCGGCTCGTCCACTTCGATCTCACCGATCCCGCCAACGTCGACGCGTACACTCAGCCGGCCCTTGGCGACGACTTCGTCGGCCAGTCGCTCGCGCGGCTGAGCACGGGGCCGGTGATGGTCGCGGCGACCAGGTCCGATCCAGTGGAGAAGGACGACATCTGGATCGAGCAGTACACCGCGGATGGCTGGAACGTGAACGGCGAGGACGAGGTGTGGCCGAAGACCTTCACCGGATTCTTCCACGGCAACGATGCGCCGCATGCGATCCGCGTCAACGCGCTCGACACGTTCCTCGTCGTCGGGTACGAGACGATCCAGACCGTCAAGGACGGCCAACCCGTCACCATCCGGCAAGCGTGGCTGCGCGGGTTCGAGGGCTGAGCCTCAGCCCGGCGGGATGAACTGGTCGCAGACCGCGTCGATCTTGTCGACCGCCGCGGTGACGAACGGCGTGAAGTCCGGGGCGGTGACGCACCCGAGGACATGGTGGGGCACGAGCTCGGCGAACGTTCTGAGCTTCGTCGGGAAGTCACCGCACTGTGGCTCGGGCGGAATCCCGTTCGTGAGCATCACGAGGACGACCCCGTCCTCGTAGCCGCCCTTGAGCGCCAGCAAGTTCTCGGCCCACTCCGCCGGCGTGCCGGTATCCCCGCCCCCGGCGGACATGGAGACGATCACGACCACGAGCATCGCGTCGTCGCGGAGGAAGCCGGCGTTGCAGCCGCCGTCGGCGACCATCTCGGGCTTGAGCGCTGCCATCGGAGTAGTCGCCACATACCCCTCGCCCGTACCGCTCCGGCCGACGCGGAGGAGGCAGTCGATCGCCTCGGGAAACTGCGGATCCTGGCTGCGCGCGAACCGCCGACCGTCGGTCGTCGGGCATAACTTGTTGCTCGCGCCGGTGCCGCGTGGGAAGACCACCCCGCTCCCGACGGCCCAGTCGCACTCCTCCCAGCTCTCCATGCACACGTGCTCCGGGACCTCGTCGCACGGCATCGTGATTGGGTCGCAGTCCAGACCGCACAACTTGTCCCCCGTGGTCGTGAAGTCGGGGGTGATCGTCGTGACCATCAGGTGCAGGTCGTAGTTCGCGGCCTCGGCCGAGATGGCGTCGGCGAGCCCGATCATGCGGGCGGCGTCCTCCTCGGCCCACTCCCGTGCCTCGGCCTGCGCACCCGCGTCACTGCTGCCGCCGTCCCAGAGGACGAATAGCAGGTCGATCTTCTCGCACCCCTCGGGCACCGGCTCGAGCGTGTCGAAGCCCGGCATGTCGGGCGGCGGCGCGAGCGTCGTTTCGGAGCCGGACGAGGTCGAGGTCGACGTGCTGGTGCTGGTGCTGGTGCTGGTGCTGTCCTCGCCCGAACTGCTCGAGGAGCTGGTCGAGCCGGGCATCGTTGGGTTGGTCGTGAGGCTGGTCGACGTCCATGGCTGCCCGGGCGCCGAATCTCCGCAGGCGAGCGGCCCGGCGAGGATGGCGGCGGCGAGGAAGATGGCGGAGCGCACGAGAATGAGCGTATCGCAGGACATGAGCGAGATCCAGGTGGTGGAGAAGAACGTGGTGCAAGACCAGGTTGAGGTGGCCGCGGGGGCCGTGTGCCTCATCCCTGGCGGAACCGAAAGACGTGGCGCACGGTCTCCGCAGCCGGGCCAGGCGTGTAGCGGCGCGACTGGATTGCGCGCGTCACACAGGTAATGAGCGCCGGGCTGCTCGGCTCCGACAGCGTCACGCGTTCCCCGACGCCGTCGGCGCTCACCTGCACTCGCACGGCCAGCTCCGCGACGAGGTTGCCGCCGTGTCGCGCGGCACAGACCTCGACGGCGCTCCTCACTGAACCCAGGTCGCGCCGGAGCGCGTCGGCGCTGGAGAGGGTCCGGTCTCGCAGCCCGTGACGCACCATCGCCCGCCTCGCCCCGCGGCTTCGCCTGGACCCCGGGCGCGGGATGCTGCAAGTCATCGCTTGCCGCCCGTTTGGCGGATGACGCCTCGACGGAGTGTGCGGTTCGGAGCCCGCCTTCGGGCTGAACGACCCTGATCGCAAGGACGACGTCGGCCGGCTCTGCCGCGGGCGGATCGCTGACAGCGAGCGTCCCTATCGTGACCAGCGGCGCGATGCCCAGCGCGAAGGCACGGCGCAGGTAGGTCGTCCGCGCTGCAGCTCGCGGGCGCCGGCTAGGCATCGTCCCCGGCATGCATGCGCGAACCGCATCCGCAAACTCGAGCATGCTGGCGAAGCGCTGGGCGGGTTCGCGATCCAATGCTCGGAGGACGAGCGCATCGACCTCGGGCGGGAGCGGCTTATCTGGGCCGCGATGGGCGCTCGGAGGCTGGAGCTGTGCGAACTGCAGCTGATAGGCGATGTCCTGCCAGGTCTGGCCGGCCACGTGTGATTGATTGGCGAGGAGGCGGTAGAGCGTCGCGCCGAGGGAGTAGATGTCCGATTGGACAGACGGCTGGGCTCCGTCGATGAGAAGCTCGGGCGCGAGATAAGCGGGAGTACCGACAATCGTACCGACCGCGGTCGGGTCGGCGACATCTCGCAGATCCTTGGCCACGCCGAAGTCGATCAGCTTGACGACCTCGACCCTGTCCTCCTCCACCAGGAAACAGTTGGCTGGCTTGATGTCGCGGTGAAGGATGTCGCGCGCGTGTGCGGCGGCGAGCGCGTCGCAGAGCTGGAGGGCGAGCCTCGCCACGCGCGGCCACGGCAAGGGCCCTTCGCGCTGGAGAACCTGCGCAAGATCGAGACCATGCAGGTACTCCATGACCATGTAGTTCTCGCCGCGTTTCGTCCTGCCGTAGTCGAGGACCCGCGGGATGTGGCGATTCCGCCCCATGAGCTCGAACAGAGCCTGCGCCTCACGCAGAAACCGGCGCGCTATGCCTGGCGTCGCCGCGAGACGTCGGTCCAGGAGCTTCACGGCGACGACGGCGCCCGTGATGTCCCGGTGTTCGCCTCGGTACACCGCTGCCATGCCGCCCTCGCCCAGGCGAGCGACCAGCCGGTGATTGCCGGCGAAAGTCCCCAGGCGTGAGTCTCGGTGCTCTTCCCCAGTGGTCGAAGAGTCGCAGACAGGATCGAGATCGGCGGCTACATTACCTTGGCGAACATACCCATCACTCGAGTCAGCGAGAGAGCGTGATCCCCTCAGGCCGTCGCGCGGCGAGCTGGCCAAAGGCCGCGCGAAAGTCGCCAGGCATGCATCTCCGTCACCATGGTTGAACCTTCGGGCTGGGCCCCGCGTCGTCGGGCTCGAACTTGAGCCTGCCGTCGGCCACGGTCAACCGTCCCGGCGGCTGGGTATAGGTCAGGTGCGGCTCACCCTCGTAACGGACCCGGTGCCAGCAGGCGAGAGCGATGAAGTCTGCACACTCCCGACCTGCCGCGTCTCCCAGAAGGTAGGGGTTCAGCGTGTCAACCGTGCGAGCGTGCCATGCGCGGTTCATGGGCCTCCACGCGGGGAGGCGTTGGCCCGAAGGGCCTTGGAGATGCCGCGGCCCACGGCTTCGTGGACGACCAGGGAAAACGCGGGCGACCCATTATTGTCGAAGACGAGGTCGATCTCCAGCCGCGTCGTGTCGCAGTGTACGAGAAGGACCTCGAGAAAGGACTCGCCATCGGCATCTACGAAGCCGCCCTCGTCGTGGGAACGCTCGCGCGCCGCGGCGCTTCGATAGGCCGAAAAGCCATCGCCGAGGGTGTCTAGAGCGCGATCGGCGACAGCGGCGAAAGGGATCAGCACGCCGCCGTATAGTTGAGCGATGCCCTCGGGCCATCGCGCGGCGAGTCTGCGAAAGATTGTGCGAAAGGCGCCGGGCGGCACCTCGAAATCGTGGTCGTAGCCCTCGGGCATGGATCATACCTTTCCACAGCCAGCCTGCCGCACCGTGCGCGACCGGCGGTTCTTCTCACTCATCCAGTCGTTGTCGGACACCCTCGGCACCTCCATGTGCTTGGGGTGGTAGAGCGATATTCCGGTCTTGCCGCGACCACCGTCCAGATTCTTGAAGAGGTCCTTGAACTTCGCGTCGTCGACCTCAATGGCGAACCAGTGGGTGTGCTTGTCCCTGGAGATCCCCGTGCGGTGCAGTTCCCTCGTCTGCGACGGGTCGAACTTGCTGGTGACGTAGAACCCGTAGGGGCGGCCGCCCGGCGGCCACGAGGCATTGAACTTCCAAATCCCCTTGCCCCCCGAGCTCTGGATGCTCTTGAAGCCCGCCTCGTTCGTGTAGTGGTAGACAATGATGAGGCCGAGGGGGTCGAACCAGCTCAGCGGGTCGGGAACGTACTGGTAGAAGTTGAGGCCGGCAGCCAGACCGAGCGGGTCCTGGCTGATGTACTGGCCCGCGTCGGGGTCGTAGTAGCGGAAGCGGTTGTAGTAGAGACCGGTCTCGGTATCCTCGTACTGGCCGGGGTAGCGGAACGGGCAGAAGTGGCGGGCGCCCTCGACTTCCTGGAAGCGGCCGCGGATGTCGAGCTCGGCGGACCACACGAGGCGGCCGAGGGTGTTGAAGGCGGCAATCGGGGTGCCGAGGTGATCGGCGATCAGGCTGGCGGCGTCGCGCTCGCGCGAGGACAGGCGCGCGACGGGCGTGAAGGTGTCGGGCTCGAAGATCCAGGTGAGCACCTCGGGGTCAGTCGGGCGCGGCGGTCGGTAGTCGAGAGAGTACGGCGAGACGCGTGAGAGTCGCTGCTCCTCCTCGGGGTCGGGCGGGCTCAGGGCGGCCAGGTCGCTGGCGTCCAGCGGGACGGTCCACTCGTGGATCGGGACGTCGCCGTCCCAGATCCAGCGCGTATGCCGGCCTCGGAAGGTCTTGCTGACGCGGCGGCCGAGGGCGTCGTAGACGAAGGCGACGCGCTCGCCGTCGGGCCGGCGGACCTCGGCGAGGTTGCCGTTCGCGGTCCAGCGGTAGGTCCAGACGCCGCCGTCCTTGTCTGTCTTTTTGAGCAGGTTGCCCTCGCGGTCGTACTCGAAGGTCATGCCGTCGGCGGCGAGGAGTTGACCGGCCGGGCCGTAGGTTCGGCTCTGACGCTCGTAGTCGTGAAAGAGGTTGCCGGCGGCGTCCGGAAGCCGCAGGTCGACGTGTCCTTGCGGATAGGTCGCCGAAACCAGGTAGCCGCGCTCGTCGTGCTCGTATTCGACAGGGCCGCGGTAGATGTCGTCGACGCGGCGCAGGCGCGCGCTGGGGCTCCAGGTGTGCCGGCGCCGGTGGTGCGCGAACGTCCGCGGGGCAGCGCCGAGCCGCGCCGGGGTGACGTGCTGGATGGTGTGCTCGATGGGCAAGCCGAGCTGGTCGCGGCGCCAATGCGAGCTGATGCCGCCGGGCAGTTCGCGCCGCGCCTCGAGTCCGCCTGGTTCGCGCTCGAAGTCGGCCGGCCACGCGCGCTCGCCAGACTCGAGCCGCGTGACGGCGCCCATCGCGTCGCGCGAGATCTGGACGAGCGCGCCGAGCGAAGAGCGCAGGCGACGGCGCTCGCCGTCCGCGCCGAAGGTCTGCATGACCCAGTGTTCGCCCTGGCACTCGTGGACGACGCGGCCGAGCGCGTCGCGCTCGAAGCGGACGACGACCGGCTCGGCCTCGCGTTCCTGATGCACGGCCTCGAGCATGGCACCGTCGGCCCGGTAGGTGAAGGTGTCGCTGCTGCCGTCCGAGTGAAAGACTGCCGTGAGCTGGCCTGCGGCGTCGTAGGCGTGGACGGTGCGCAGGCCGCTGGCGCGGAAGACCTCGGTGACACGGCCTGCCAGGTCGCGCTGGTAGAGGCGGCGTATGCCGTCGAAGCCGTACTCGGCCTTGATGTCACCGCAGGGATCGAGCTCGAAGCGGTAGACGGCGCCGGCCTCGTTGATGATCGAGAGCAGGCGCTCCTCTGTGTCGTAGGTGTAGCGGATGGTGGTGCCGGCCTCGGTGCGCGTGGCGAGGCGGCCCATGCCGACGTAGGTCATCCGGACCTCGCGGTGCTGGTCGCGCATCCGCAGGATGTTGCCCTCGGGGTCGTAATCCAAGACGCGGCGGTCGGCGTCGGGAAGCTCGACGGCGACGATGCGGCCGATGAGGTCGTAGCGGCGACGCTCGATGTTGCCGCGGAGGTCGGTCAGCTCGATGGGGCGCCCGCGGCGATCGTGGGCCCACTTCTGCGCGGTGCCGTCGGGGAGGTGCGCGCGGATGAGGTCGCCCGCGGGGTTATGGACGAGGCGGAGGACGCGGCCCGCGGGATCGGCGACGGACGCGAGGTGCAGGCCCTCGTAGACGTAGGTGATCGTCTGGCCCAGCGGGTCAGTGCGCGTGACGAGGCGTTGCTTGTGGTCGTAGGTGTAGCGCCAGCGGCCGCCGAGGGCGTCGATGGTGGCGATCGGAAGGCCGGCGGCGGTGTACTCGACGCGGAGTTCGGCGCCGTCGGGGCCGAGCATGCAGATGCAGTTGCCGCGCGCGTCGTACTCGTAGCGGGTCGCGTGGCCGAGCGGGTCGATGTCGGCGACCTTGCGCAGGTGCTCGTCGTACTCGAAGCGGGTCACGCCGCCGCGCGGGTCGGTGATCTGCACGACCTCGCCGCGTCCGCCGGCGGCGTAGATCGTCGACTCCTTGCAGGAGTTCGTGACGACGGTGACGCGGCGCTCCTTGTCATAGACGAGGGTATGATGATAGATTCCACCGTCGCCCCAGGTGTGGATGCAGGCGGCCTCTGGGTCCGGGCCCTCGTACTCGAAGTGGAAGCTGAGCCCGGTGCGGAGCGTGTGGCGGACGAGACGGTGGTGGTGATAGGCGTAGCGGGTGGCGTGGCCGAGCGCGTCGATGACCTCGACGAGGTCGCCCTCGGGCGAATGGCGGTACTCGACCTGACGGACCAGGTCCTCGTGGTCGGGGTGCGGCGCGAAGACGCGGTGCAGACGCGAGGCTCGATCGTAGGTGAAGCGGAACTCGCGGCCGGCGCTGTCGCGAACTCCGGTGAGGCGCGCGCGGTCGTCGTACTCGCAGGTGATCGTGTGACCGGCGAGCGTGCGGATGGCGATCAGGCGCGCATGGCCGCGCTCGGGCGACGTGTCCCCGGGGACAGGCGCGAAATCGTGGGTGCGGCCGGCGGCGTCCTCGATGGTGTAGCGGCCCGTTCCGTCGCCTGCGAGGGTCAGGCGGTTGTGAGGGTCGAACCGGCGGAGCGGCCGGT
Organism: Nannocystis pusilla; assembly: GCF_026626665.1. Classification (GTDB taxonomy): domain Bacteria; phylum Myxococcota_A; class Polyangia; order Nannocystales; family Nannocystaceae; genus Nannocystis; species Nannocystis pusilla. The sequence continues at coordinate 11,127,530 of NZ_JAPNKE010000002.1, read as the reverse complement.
CGAGTCGGGTGCCACGCGGGAGCTCGAAGCAGATCTCGCGGCCGTCCTCGGCGCGGTAGATGATCTGGTGGTTCTCGAGCCAGACGGCCTGGTCGAGGCTGTGCGACCAGCCGTGGCCGATCACAGAGTCCCGGGCGCTCCAGGTGGAGCTGTAGTTGCGCTCGAAGCCGAAGGCGAGCGGGCCGGTCAGCTCGAAGTCGACGTCAGCGGTGATCATGCGGCCGGCGATCACGTCGACTGGGTGGCCAGTGAGGAAGCAGAAGCCCTTGTGCAGGGCGTTGCTGATCCGGCCGGGCTTGAAATTGCGGTTCGCCCAGGCGTGCAGCTTGTCGGCGAGGTTGCGGTTGCGGATCTTGGCCTTGAGGCCGCGGGCGAGCTTGCCGAGCGCGTTCAAGGACACGCGCCAGGGCGGCATCGGGAAGCCGCCGATCTGCACGTTGGACGAGCCGCTGATGATCGCGCCGAAGCAGGGCGGCGTGCCGGGGTCCTTGCCCATGACGAGGCGGGCCGCGAGCGCTACGGCGTCGGCGGCGGTCTGCGCGGCCTGCATGCTCGCGGAGAGGGCCTGGCCGGCGCTGACCTCGGCCATCGCGGCGGCCATCGCGGTGTCGCCCGCGGCCGCGTACTCGCGGCTCTCCTGCTCGCTCTGCGCCGACTGCTGGCGCTGGACCACGGTCGCAGCGGCGCCGAGCGCGAGCGGGAGGCTGGCCATCGCACCGGAAACGACCTTCGCGGCGACGCCGGGCGGCGGAGTTGGCGGCGCGGGAGGCTGGCAATGCCGGGTGATGTCGAGCATTCGCGCCGCACGGGCACCGCCGATGAACACCTTGCTCGATCCGGTCATGACCTCGAACGGCGGCGCGAGCGAGCCGCAGGTGATCGACATGCCGAGGTCACCAGCCCGCGCCGCGGGGACGCCGTTGATGAGTACGGAAGTGCAGCCGCCGAGCATCACCGGGCCGAGGCTCGGGAGCGGCGTCGGCATGGCAGGTGGGTGCGAGTGCAGGTGCGGCGTTCCGAGGTGAAGCGAGGTCAGCGTCGCGGCGGGCAATGGGGGGACAACGCTTGCGAGCGGCGCTGTGGTGATGGCGAAGCCGGTGTTGACGAGATCGAGCGGTGTTTGAAGCGCCGCGAGGCCGCCGCCGATCAGCCGGGTGGCCGTGGCGAGCGGGCTCTCGTTCGCGCGCTGCTGTTTCTCGGCTTCCGTCTCCGGCGACTTGAACGGGGAGGCCTTCTCGGCAAGGACGCTCTTCAGGGTGCTCTCGAGGATCCTGCCCGTGCCGTCCGCCGGGATGGATGCCGCCGGCCCGGGGCGGACCTTGCCGCTGACGATCAGCATGGCCGGACCTCCGGCAGGCGCGTGTGGACGACCTGCCCTTCGAGCTGCCCATGGTGGACCGCGAGACGGGCCAGGAGGCTGTGCAGGCGCTTTGGGTAGGTGATCGCGCGGCAGAGCTCCGCTGCCCGGGTCCAGATTTGTACGGCCCCGGCTTCGTCGCGCTGCGCCAGGCGGCACGCCCCGAGCGACTCCTGGACGTCGGCTCGGATGTGCGGACGCAGCAGCGCGTCGGCAAGCGCATCGGCGAGCCGATAGGCGCCCTCGGCATCGGCGAACCGCTGCAGGGACATGCAGGTGTCGGCGAGGGCGACAGCGATTTGCAAAGTCACAGGGAACCCCTGGGTCGGGGCGATCTTGAGGAGCGCTGTCTCGTAGGTCAGGCGGGCGGCGGACAGGTTATTGCGGGCCCGCAGGATGTCGGCCACGCCCGCGAGCGCGAGGGCCTCGAGAGGGCCGTTCTGTGCGAGTGCGTAGAATTTCGCGCAACCGCGGAACTTCTGCTCGGCGTCTGCCAGGCGGCCGTGGCCGAAGTCGAGGTAGGCGAGCTCCATCAGCGCCCGGACCCGGGCCTCGGCCGGGCTCTCCGGGTTCTGGGCGGTGAGGGTCGCGGAGGCGACGTCGTCCCCGGCCGGGAGTTCGAGGCGGTACGCAAGGACATGTTCGTCGGGCCACGATTGTGCGAACTCGAAGATCCCCGTCGGGGCGTGGTCGACGCGGAGCACGATACGGACGCGAGGATCGTGCGCGGCGCACAGGAGCGGCTCAGCGAGCTCCGCCGCGAAGTCGGGCGGCATCTCGGACAGGATCAGCGACCAGACGAGCCGATGATCGCCTCGGGGGAGCAAGCCGAGAATGTGGGCGATGAGCGCCTGCATGCGCCTCGCCGGCGCGCCCGCGAGGGGCGGTAACGCCGGGAGCGCGGCGCCCGGGCCGAGCTGCTCGGCGAGGCTCGCCCGCTGGAGCGCCATGTTCTCGGCCACACTGTCGACAAACGCGGCGGCGGTGGCACCGCTGCCGGTGAAGGTGAGGAAGAGGTCGGACTCCGAGCGCTCGTCGAGGTGGGTGAGGCTGGGCGACGTGAAGGGCCTCAACGTCGTTGCAGGCGACGACGAGCACGCCCGGCAGGTCGCGTTCGACGAATGCGCTGACGACGAATTCGAGTTCGGCGAGGGCGGGCTGCATGATGACCTCAGTTGAGCTTGATCATCGCGCCGCAGATCTCGTGAGTGCCGATCGCTGCGCTGGTGATCTTGGGAGAGGAGACGGTGATGCCGGCGGGCTCGATCGTGACGCTGCTCGCCCCGACGGTGAGCACGATCTTCTCGAGGGCGGTGAGACGCAGGGTCGCGCCGCTGATGTCGACGGTCTGCGGGCTCGAGAGGCGGACCTCGTTCGGCGCGCTGATTTCGACCCTGGTCGTGTCCGAGCTCAGGGCGACGTCGGTGTGGCCCTGGAGCGTGAGGGACTCGGTCTCGGCGACGATCTGGGCCTGGTTGTGTGCGGCGACCGCGATGTTGCTCGCGGTCGAGACGAGCACCACGGTGTCATTGCCGACGACCTCGACCTTGCTCGCCACCGACTCGATCTTGATGTCCTTTTGGACAGTCGCCGTGTAGGTGCCGGCCTGTACGGCGAGAGTGTAGTCGCCGGCCTCAACCGTGACTGCGCGGTCGCCGTGGATGGTGGTCGTACACTTTCCGGCGGCGATGGTCGTGGTCGCGTCGCCCTTCTCGACGATGAGAGCGCGGTTGCCCGCGACGGTGATCGCTTGATTGCCGCCGATCGAGACGTGCTGGTCGGCGCCGATGCTGAAGTTCTGGTGACGGCCCACCGTGCGGGCGTTATCGTGGAGGACGACCTCGTTGAGATCACGCTGGGCGTGGAGGAACAGCTCCTCACTGCCCCTGGCGTCCTCGAAGCGCAGTTCATTAAAGCCGCCGCCGCCCAGGGTGCTCTCGGACTTGAGGGTGCTGCGCGTCTTCTGGTCGGGCAGCGGATACGGGGGGCGGTGGAGGCCGTTGTAGACGCAGCCCGTGACGAGCGGGCGATCGGGGTCGCCGTCGATGAACTCGACGAGGACCTCCATGCCGACGCGCGGCAGGAACAGGCCGCCCCAGCCTGCCCCGGCCGCGACCTGGGCGACGCGGATCCAGCACGACGCGGTGTCGTCCGGTGGCGAGCGGCGATCCCAGTGAAAGCGCACCTTGATCCGGCCGTGTTCGTCGGTGTGGATCTCCTCGCCCGCGGGGCCGACGACGATCGCGGTGTGCGGGCCGAATACGCGCGGGCGCGGCGGGGCGAGCTGGGCGCGGAACGGGGTCGTGCGGGGGATGCACTCGAAGGTGTTGGTGTAGCGGGACGAGCGCGCGGCGTCGGGCGCTCGCTGCTCCTCGTCGGGAGCGTCGCCGCGGTGGGTGACGCGGACGAGCAGGTATTCACCGTCGAGGTCGGGACGCTCGAGGCCGTGCAGGGCGACGACGTGACCGGGGAGCATCTCGACGACGTCGCTCTCGCCCCGGCCGCAGCCTCTCCGCACTCCGTGCTCATCGAGCGCGAGGAGGGCTCGCCTTGCGCCTTCGTCGCGGTGCATGCGGCGCTCGTCATGCTCGAAGTGGCCACGGGCCCTGCCGCGGATGTCCTGGCCGTCGCGCGAGCGCTCGACAGGGACTCCCTCGGTGGTCTGCCAGTCCCAGTCGCGCAGGGTGACCGCGGTGGTACCGAGACAGGCTTGCCAGTCGAACGACGCGGTGTCTGGCAGTGGCACGTACCGGTATGTCGCGCCACGAAGGGCACCGCCGGGAGCGCGTGGACCAACTCCGGGGCGCTGGTGGTCGAGGCGACGATGACGAGGGCCTCGGTGGACTCGCCCGGCGCGTGCGTGAAGTAGTAGACGAGCCCTTCCTCGTGCATGAGACGCGCGGCGAAGTCGAGGTCACTCTCGCGGTACTGGACGCAATACTCGCGGGTAGCGAGATCGGCCGCATCGAGCCGCATTTCAAGAGCGCACCCGAGCTCGCGGAGGGGCACCAGCAGAACCTCGCGGAGGATCTGCGCGGCCGTCTTGTCCTGCCAAAACCGAGTATCGGACTGCTGGGACAGGAGCGCGAGCGCAGGCCCGACCTCGACCCAGACGCGAAGATGGCCGGAGGTGATGCCGAGCATCCGCACGCGCGTGATGAGTCCGTGAACGACGCGGCCATCGGCACCGCGGTGGATCTCGAGGGTGCAGCGAGCGCCGAGGAGCTGACCGGGGTCGGCGCTGATGATCGAGGTGAGGAGCTCGAGCGATAGCTTGTACGGCTGCGAGAGCTGCTCATCGAGCTCGAACGATCGCACCCGCCAGTCGACAAGTGGGCCATCGTCACATAGGAAGCCGAACGTGGCCGAGGCGAGCGGGGCCTGTCCGATTGCGAATCGTGGGTCTGTCCGGAGTAGCTGCATACAGGTCACGAACGATTCGAGAGAGAGTGCGCGGCGGCGCGCGGGGTCGTGGGGTTATCCGCGGAGGTGCAAGCCGCGGGCCGGGAACAGATTGTTGTCTCGGGGGAACTCGACGGGGGCCTGGGATCCAACCATGGTTGGTGTCGCAACCACGGTTGGCGTCGGACCTTGGGCCGGGGGGGTCAGGCGGCTCGAAGTTGCGCGAGCAGGGGCGCGGCCTCGGCGTCGGTGAGCGGGTGGACCGGGAGGGTGCGGAAGAGCCTCTCGAGCTCACCGCTGCAGGACGGCGTGGGATCGGTCGCGGGTGCGATGTCAGCTGTAGAGATCGAGCCGTCAGCGATGGCGAGGCCGAGTCTGCTGCCACAGGTGCATGGATTACCGGGATCGAAATGCTCGCAGTGAGGCCCAAGGCTCTGCTCGATCGGCCGACGGGCCCTGACCCGGAGAACCGTGAGGTTGCCAGGTTTGGTCTGGAGAATTCGTCCGACCGACTCGTCGGACAGGCCGAGGACGTGTCGAAGGACGAAGGCGCAGCGCGGTGTCTCGGCGACCGAGCGGAGGACGGCAGTGAAACAGATCCGCCGCATGGCGCCAACAAGGGCGGCGGAGCGGGCCGGGTCTGCGGAGAGCTCGGGCGGTAGCTCGCGCGTCTGCTCGCCGTTCCACACGGCGGGGAGCGCCTCGGCGATCGGCCGGGAGCGGGCGCCGGGGGCCCGGCCAATCGCGTCGCGGACGAGACGGAGGAGCGTGTCGATGTCGACCAGGCGCTCGAGGTCCGAAGCGCTCTCGATGGCGCGCCGGAGGGCCGCGAGCGCGGCGGCTCGGCTGCCAAGGACGTACACGGCGAAGGTCAGAGCGTGGTCGAGCGCGGCGCGCTGTGGATCAGTTGAGCTCATGCTGCACCTCCTGAGGGTGAAGAAGGCGGGCCACTGCGTCGGGGTCGATGATGTGCGCGTGGCCGTCGCTTCCGATCACGCCCGCGTCCGCGAGGGTCTCGATGACGTCGTACATGGTGATCCGCGAAGTGCCGACGTAGTCCGCGAGCTCGGCCATCGAGAGGGCCGGCGCGATCTGGAGGCGACCCGTGCGGTGCGGGTGCGGGCTGGCGAGTTCAAGCAGGGCGCTGGCGGTGCGCTCGACGAGCGGGGCGCGGAGCCGGAGGACGATGCGGGCCTCCGCGCTGCGGAGCCTCCCGCCGATGAGCACGTACAGGCGCTCGCGGAACTTCCGGTCGGCGTTCATGACGCGGGCGATGACAGGCCGCGGGAACGCGAGCAGCTTCGATGGGAGCGAGGCCTCGGCGAAGGCCGCTCGCGGCATGTCTATGAGGACGCATTCCTCGCCGAAGCACTGTCGGGCGCCGTGGTAGCCGAGGGTGATGCCGCCGCGAGGCGTGGGCTGGTAGCGCCGCACGCGGCCACCGACGACGGCGTACAGCCGGTCGGCTACGTCGCCGGGCGCGTAAACGGGCGCGCCGCGTTCGAGCTCGAGGCACTCGGCCGCGTCGGCGAGCTGCCGCAAGCGACAGGGGTGGAGGTCGGCGAAGAGCGGCTGCTTTCGCAGGTACCAGAGGAGCGGGTCGGTCATGGGAACTCCGCGGGTAGGCACGGCCCGTAGGACAATCGAGAGCGATATTGAACGCGTCCATGAGGCATCTTTCTTGTCTCAAAATAGGAACCATTAGAGACCACAATTTTCTCCCGTCAAGGACTTTCTGATCTTGTTGGGCGGCTCCCCGCGCGCTATCTTGCGCGTGGGGATGTACGAGGACTCGTGGAAGCCGAAGCTGGTCCCGAAGGACTGGGTCCTCGTGGAGGAGCTCTCCGAGGTCGCTGGCGTCGACCGCAAGTCGCTGCTCGAGTGGGGCCGAGCTGGCCTCCTACCCCGGCCGCAGAGCAGCCGCGGCCGCGGGATCGTCTCGAAGTGGCCCAGGATCGCGCTCGAGCTGGCGAAGGTCGTCCGCAAGTACCGCGAGCAGGGCTTCGGCCTGCTCGAGATCCGGCCCTACCTCATCAAGGCGTTCGGCGAGCGGATCCTTGAGGTGCTACCCGAACCGACGATCCCGACTCGCAAGCGGGGGCGGAAGACCTCCACGCCCACCGGTTCATCGGTTCCTGGGCAGGATGATCCCACTCGCTGACTCCATTGCCGTTTCGTCGGCTGGTCGTCCCGACCAGGGCACTTCCCCCGAGCCCTTGCGCCCTTGCCTGAGTGCGAGGTTGCTTTGAAAAGGTCATCGGATGTTGAGTATCTGTCTTGTCGGTCTGCCTTGCAGCGAAGCTGACCCAGGCGGGGATTCTGGCGCCACTGCGACGACAACCTTGTCCTCGGGGGTCACAACGGGCACGGAGACTGGCGCGGAGACCGGAACCGACTGTACCCCGGGTTAGGCGGGCTGCGCATGCGTGGGTGGCGATCGATGCCTCGCAGGGCTGACCTGTATCCGAGGTCTCCGTCGAGGGGGTTGATCCGAATTACGTCGTCTGTCTCGACCGGATCCCGCGCCCCGTCGAGTCGCCGGTACAGGCGCTCCTCGGCGGAATAACTGCCCGCAAGCCCGAGCGCTCGCGCCGCAGCAGTGGTAGTTGCCCCGGGCGGGCTCCGTCGGCGTGCAGGAGCTCGGTGCCTCAAGGACGATCAAGGTCATCGACTGGGGTCTCTGTAAGTATCTGGACTTTTTTAGCAAAATCCCCCCCAGAGCCAGGCACGCCTCCAGCTTCGTGCCTTATGACGCCAATCGGCGCCCGTTCGATTCAGAGGTCTGTCCGCCGGGGCGGCGCGTTCGGCGGCCCGGACGGGGTCCGTCAATCGGGGGTAGTCGAAGCAGTTCCCCTGCAGCCGCTCACAGTCGAGCTCGTCGTTCACCGACCACTCGGACTTATCGAGGAGGTTACCGCCGCGCTTGGGCTCTGTAGGTTCCAGTGAAACCGCGCGAAACCATTTCGGCCGAGAACGAGGTCCTGGCCGCGGCTACGTCCTCGTCCTCCGAGTGAGGGTGCCGCTCGTCCGCGCCCCATCGACGCGCTGGCGTCGAGCGTTAACCTCGCAGAATCCACCGAATTTCGAGGTCGTCACCGCGGCGTCCTGCAGGTCACCGCGGCGCGGCGCGGCTCGCGGCAGGTTTTTTCAGTCCTCTGCAGTGCTGCCGTGTCGAAGCTCCCGGCGAGCTCACAACAAGGTCGTCGGGGCCGGTTCGGTCGCTGCCCCGGCCTCTATCCCGCGTCAGGCTGCCCTCAAGCCCGCACGCGCCCCAAGCTTACCACCGGCGCTGTCGAGCACGTGCTTCGCAAGCGGATCGGGGCAGTCGGCATGGAGGGTCTGCTCCGCGACGACGGCCCTGGCGCCGCCGTACATACAAGCGGATCACGTGGAGCACTTGCGCGGCGGCGGCCCGCGGGTTCCGGCAGGTCTTGCCTCCCCATGACGAGGACGGACTGGTGCAGGATGCGGTCAGCCGCGGCGCTGGCGAAGGGCCGCGGCAGCAGCGCGGGGCCCGAGCATCGCGCTCGAAGACATCCGCAGGCCGGCGACGCGGAAAGGGCTGGCCTGCTGGCACACCTCGCCACACTGGGCCCGCTCGACTGTCTCGGGCCCACAGCACGCCAGCTCTTCCGCGACATCCTGCGCGCGAATTTCCCACGAGCCGACTGTTGCCGTCGCTCGTTCCTCGCCTGCGTGTACGCCCTCCTGTTGGCGACGGCAGTCCTGCTCGAGCGCGGGTACTTCCTCGCGGCCCCGTACCCAAGCGCCGCACGCGAGATCGCGGCGGGTTTCGACGCCGCCGTCGCGCTCGACGCCGCCGAGGCCGACGCGGTCGCCCCCGATGATACCCCGTCGACTGCCCGCCGGATCCCCGCCCTGGGCGACGCTCTCATCGCGGCCTCGAGCGCCCGCTTCGCCGACGCCGCGCGGATGCTCGCGGCGTTCGCCATCGCCGAGCCGCACGCGCGCGAGGCCGGATGGGCGCTGCGGCGGTCATACCAATTCTGGCGAGCGCTCGGCCGCGACGACGAGGCGCGGGGGGTTCTCGCCGCGTACGAATCGACGCAGGCGCGCCGCGAGCCACGGGCGGCCGCGCTCTTCTTCTGGCAACGAGGCGCGGAGCTCGCGGACGACTCGCAGCGAGCCGAGCATGCCCGCCGGTACCTCGCCGAGCACGCGGCGCACGGACCCCGCGACCTGCGGATCATCGCCGAGTCCGAGCTCGCCGCGGTGCTGTGGCGACGCTCTTGCGCGAGCGCGCGGTATGGCCTGTGCGTCGACGTCGCGGTCGTGCGCCGCGACAAAATCAGGTGCGGACCGGCCAAGGTCGAGCTGATCGTGCCGCGGGCGCGGAACCGCGAGCTCCTCGGCGCCGCGCTGGACCACGCCGCCGCGGCGCTCCGCGCTGGCGAGCGCCTCGACCTCGGCGAGGTTGCCCCGTGGCGCCGCGGCGCCCTGCGGTCCGCGCTCGGGCAGGCCGCGACGATGGTCGCCGACGAGGCGATCGAACGGCTGATCGCGCTCGAGTTCCCGGCCGACCTCGGCTTCTTCGTCGAGGAGTGGAAGCACGTGTCCGGCGTCGCGCGCTGGGAGGCCGAGTACCGCGAGCAGGTCCGCCGCCGCGAGCGGTCGGAGCGGCTGTTCCGGCGGTACTGGCGGCAGTACGGGGCGCGTCTCGAGCTCGCGCAAGAGCACACGCTCGCGGTCGCCGGGCACAGCAGCGGCCCGGCGATCATGGCGGTGTCGCTGCACTTCGCGGTCGCGCTGGCGAAGGTGCAGGACGACCGCAGGTACAAGGTCGACGTCCCCGCCAAGCTCGCGGGCGACTCTCCCTTCGTGTATTGCGACGGAGACCTCGAGCAGCCGCTCTTCGAGGAGGTGCTCGCGCTGCTCTCTGGATGCGCCCGGATGGCCGGCGCGAGCGGTCACTTCACACCCGAGATCGGCGCATGCTTCGACGGCCTCGGCATCTATGACCCCGACCTCGACGATCCGCCGCTCGCCGAGTTTCATGGACCGCTCGGCTGACACCTCAAGTCCCCCACGCGCCGCGCCGGTCCAGTGTTGCCTGTTCGCGCCCCCTTGAAGAGAGAAGGAGGAAGTTCCTGCCCAAGGGCGCGCGAGGCTGTCAGGCTGTCCGCGCGCCACGCGCTCATCGAGATAGCCCGACTTCTGCTGCTTGGGCGCCCGAATTGACGACGGACAACCTCGGCGATCGACCTTGTCCAGGGTGTCGCTTGGATTGTCGTCGCAGCGGATCGGTTGCCGGCCTCGGGAGGCTCGGTCTGCCGAGTTTTGGGAGCCACGAACTACCGATAAGCGGGGGCTCGATGTTGGTCGCTGTACCGCCGAGCTTGGAGAAGGCCGCCTCTTGCGGTCAGCTGCAGGTCTCGCTGGTGTTGTTCGCTCCGGCGTCGTCGTAGCGGATCAGCCGCCGGCCTCGGCGGGCTCGTTTGCGGCTGCCGGCCCGAACGAACTACTACAGCGGCAGCTCGGTGTTGGCTCGGATTGTCGCCGCTCGCCTCCCGGCAGATGGCCCGCCGGCATCGGCGCGCTCGGGTTACTGCTCCGCGACAGCGACGAGCTACTCACAAGCGCCAGACGGGTGTTCGGTGCATTCATTGTCCTGATCCGATGCCGATACACACTGATCACAAGAGTGTGGGCTCGAGGGAGGACAAGCAAATAACAGTTGACATTCTTCCTCAGCCTGCGCATACGTGACCCGCGGTGTCTTGTGTCCGCATCTGAGTCACCTGCGCTGGTCGCGTCGCTCTCCATAGCGAGGTTCCTGGCCTTTGTCGGACTTTGATCGCGGCCTGAGCTGGCGACGTGCTTCACGTCGTCGTTGCGAAAGATAGGCGCGAAGCAGAAGCATAGGAGGATGAGTATGTCGCAGGACAACACCGGGAACCTTCCCCCCATCATGACCTTGCAGGAGGCTGCGGATGCTTGCCGCCTCCACCACACGACTTTGCGGAAAGCGATCCGTGAGGGCCGACTGCTCGCCTCCAGGCCCACTGGGCGGGACCTCCGCATCACATCCTCGGCCATTGCGCAATGGCTCGAGACCACCTCCACCACCCTCCCGAAGCGCTGAAACCCGAGCATGTCGACGAACAGAAGCAACTCGTATGTCGCCGGCTCGGTTCCCAGCATCCGCAACGGGCCGGATTCTTTGAAGATGCCGCCGAAGAAGGTCTCAAAGCGTCCTCCGGACCCCTCGACGCCTCCGACGGCGCCCCTCGAGTGGTGCCGAGCGCCCCGTCCTGCGACGTCGGCGACGGCCCTTGCCCCTCGAATCTGACAACTTGACCCAAGACGAAAGGCTCGCCGGTCCTGGGCGAGCCTCTCAAGGAGCACAGTGCCATGACCACCGGGCCCTCTTCTACGAATACATCAATCAATGATGCAGAGCAAGATGCGCTTCGTCGGATCGACGAGCACATCGCGCGCATGCTCGCCGGGCAGGTCGACAGGGCTGCCCCGGGCCTCGACGTGTTTGGCGCCTCCCGCGGCATCCTCCCTTCCACCCTCGCGCGCTGGTGCATCGGCTACATGCCGGCGCAGCTAGAGCTGCGGTCGCCCTGGGCGAGCGAGCTCAATGACTTGGACCTCGTCCGCAGCGGCCTCTTTGCGCCGCGCCGAAAAACTCCGGCCGCGGAAGGGGTGTCTTCCACTCCGAACAGCAAGCAGGCTCAGAACGACATCGAAGATCGTCATCCCGACCTCCATCCACTCCGGCCGATCCTCGCGGATTGCGCCATGGTCCCGCTTCGGGACTCGAAGGGTTTCATCCGCACCTGGATTGGACTGCGGGTCTCCCGACGGAAGCTCTTCTGGGAGCGGGCGCGCCATGCAGGCCAGGAAGTCAGCCCCGCCCAGCTGCGCAATGGCGAGGAAGCGCCGAAGTACCGATTCTTGGCCAAGACCCATGCGCGGAAGACCTACCCGCTGGCCCATTCGCCGAAAGTCATCGAAGTGTCGGCCGACATCGACTTCGAGAATCCGGACGACAAGAAGGGCAAAGTCGTCGAGGTCGCGGACAAGGCCACGCCCATCATCGTGTGCGAGGACGTCCTGGATGCGATCCTTGCCGAACAGGCAGGATTCGCGTCGATCGCGCTTGTTGGTCCAACGGCTCATCCGAAGCAGCTCGACCTCCTCGCCAATACTGTCGGCGCATGCCAAGCATCGTCGGCCGATCTTCGCATGCTTCGGCAGGAACCACGAGAACAAGGACCGCAAGGATGATGCGACGGGCCTGGGTGACCGTGGGATGGCTCTCTTCCTTGCAGCGATGTGGCAGAGGAACAAGGACTTGGCGCGCTCGATCCACGTGATCAGCCTTGCTTCTCGGGATGACCGCAGAGTCGATTTGGCCGATGTGCTGAAGGATGTCTATGACGAGGTCTCTCAGGCAGCTCCTGGCGCTGACCCCGCTGATGACCCCCTTGCTCCCGCCCGTTGGCCCGACGACGTAACCAAGGCCCAGCGCGCAAAGTTGGAAGAACTGGTTGCATCCTCAGTGCAGAGCACCGAGTTCTTGATCATGCAAATTCCGCCCAGCGTGCTTGATCGGGATCGTTCATCGGTGCTGGACCAGACCGGTCTTTCCGCGGTTGCCGCCCATGACCCCGACCTGTGGGACGAAATTTCCAACCGAGTCGCGGGGGCTCTGGGCATCGGCCCAAAGGATCAGAAGTCGTGGGCCAAAGGGGTAGCAAAACGTGCAGCGAAAGAAGCCTTGATCGCCGAGAAGACCAGCGGCAATAGCGACTTGGCACGGTACATCAACAAGGACGGGACCTTCCGCCCCGCGTACAAGGCTGTGTTCACCCTCCTGCACCAGCACCTGGGGCGGCGCCTCGTGTACGACGTGATGACAGTCGCTCCAAGCGAAGTTCTAAACGAGAGTCGCCCGTGGGAACTCCGCGCAGTCGATGATGACTTCATGAGCAACATCCGGCTCGCGCTTGCGGACCTCGGATGTGATGCCGGGCGGGACTTGGTCGAGGACGCCGTTGATGCGATCGCCCGCAAGCGCCGTTGCAATCCCGTGGAGAGCTACTTGCGAGCGCTCCCCGAATGGGATGGGCAGACCGACCTGATCCCCCACGTGATCTCCGAGGTCGTGGGGATCACCGAGGCCAACGGCTACACCACGGAGCAGATCGGCCTGTATACGATCTACCTCCGGAAGTGGCTTCGCTCGGCAGTCGCGCGGGCTTTCGAGCCGGGCTGCAAGGCCGACCTGATGCTCGTCTTTTCCGGGACGACTCAGGGTCAATACAAGTCTTCGTTCGTCCGGGCGCTCGTCCCGGTGAAAACATGGTGCGGCGTTCCGGACATGAGAAGGCTCGACAAGGACTCTGTGATGTCGATGCGGCTTCACTGGATCCACGAGGTGCCCGAGATCGAGAGAGGTTCCTTCTCCAAAGACTTCACGGAGTGGAAAGCCTTCCTTTCCCTTGAGGCAGACACCTTCCGCCCGCCCTACGCACGTCAGGTTGGCGTGTTTCCGAGGGCCTCGGTGCTGTTCGGGACCTCGAACCAGGTCCAGATCCTGAGCGATCCGACAGGAAGCCGGCGCTTCCTGTGCATCTCGATCCGTGTCCCAATCCAAGTCGAGCTGCTCGGGCCTATCCGTGACGCCCTCTGGGGCCAGCTCGTCGCTGAGTATCGCGCATGGGTGCAGCGTGGTCGGCGCGATTCCGAGTGTCCGTGGTGGCTCACGCCGGAGGAACGACAGCGGCAAGACGCCGATGCCGCTCAGTTCGAAGTCGACGATCCCGTCATGGAGAAGCTCGTCGCGTGGCTCAACAGCCAGCCGAGCCGGCGGCTCAACGCCGACCAGATCGTGGAGGGGGCAAGGATCGGGTCGGGCAAGGATGGTAAAACGACCCACGGCGACCGCACAAAGCTCGGGCCCAAGCTCGAGCGTCTCGGGTGGCGGAGCGTCAAGCGTTGTGACCGCCGAGCCTACGAGGCTCCCGACTACTGGCAGCCCAAGCCGGGGGTGTAAGGGCTCCATCTGGTTTCCGCCCCTTGACCCCGTACCGCGGATGACCCATCTCGTGGCAGGCATCGCCTCAAACGCGTACGGCAATTCCCGGGCACGACCACGAACGCCTCAGGACAACCTCGATCGCAGAGGTTGTCCTTGGTCAATCGGGCCTCCAGCCGCAGAGTTGTGGCTGTATCGAGGCAGCGCATGGCGCGCGGACAACCTGACAACCTCGTCGCGCTATTTCCGGGCAGGTCGGCGTGCGTGCTCCGCCAGCCCGGGATTTTCGCCGACGCGGTGGGAGGCCCTGATTATGCGGTAGCGGCTGCAGGGCTACCGGCAAGGCCTTCGTCTTCACGCCGAACGTGTCTCGCTACTGCATCGTCTATCCGAACGAGCGCGAGACCACGGCCGAGGCGATCCGCCTGCGAGGCCGCATGGGCCTTCTACGGCGGCATCTTCCGCGCGCTCGTCGTCGACAACACGCGGGCGATCGTCATCGGCGTCGACTCCGGCCTTCCCGCGAGTACGCGCAGACGCGCGGCTTATCGACGCGCGTGTGCGTCGACCGAAGGGCAAGGCCCATGTCGAGCGGGCGATCCTGGTGTCCGCGACGACTGCTTCGCCGACAAGCGCCTGCCCGATCTCGCGGCTGCCCAAGCCTCGACCCGGCGCACCAGATCGAGGCCTGGGACACCACCGCCAACGTCCGATTCGATGCCGAGCTGTGCTCGCTGCGCTTCATCGAGCCGTCCGCGCCCCCGTCAGACCGGTCGGCGTCGGCAAGACCTTCCTCGCCCACGCGCTCGGCGCCGCCGTCTGCTGGCGCGGCCATAGCATCCTCGCGCGCCGCTGCGACTGCATGCTCACCTCATTGCGCCACGCGCGACGCGACATCTACGAGATCCTCACCGAGCGGCACCGTGGCGGCTCGATCATCGTCACCTCCAACCGTGGCCCCGACGAGTGGTCGCCACCTTCGTCGCTCCCGTGCGCTCCCAAGCCGCCGCCGATCGATTCAGCAGCAACTCCTACGACCTCGTCATCGAAGGCGAGTCCTACCGCGCCCGCACCTCAGCACGGGTGCGCTTCGGCACGAGGTGGCCGGGCTGGGTCGGATCTGCTTGAACGTGCGTGGGGAATTAGGTATGAGCAGGGTCTACGCTAGATAGATAGTCCTTCTCGGCAACATGGGGAGGCTTGGCAGCTCACCTGATCGCCGGAATTGGCGTCGAACCGACGGCTCCAAGGCCATGGAGCTGGGCAAGCGGAATAGCGTGGATGCTACGAGGGTGTGCCGCCCGGCAATGCATGGAGGATGGAATGGAAGCGATTAACGGCATGGCGAACGCCGAAGGGGTCCCGTTGCTTTGCAAGCAGGTGGAGGGGCTCCGCGATGACGCGGCAATGCGGGCGTCGGGCGGGGGCCGAGGACAGGCGGGAGCACCGGGGTGCTTTCACGGGTGAGGGCGTGATGAGGGACGAGGCGGGCCGGCTGGTGACGGCGCGCGACGGCGCGACATCCCTCACAAGCAGCGTGCGGACCATGGAGCCCTGTCGGTCCCACGGGGAAGGACCCCCGTGGGCCTGCGAAGGCCGCGCAATGCTCTCCGATCTCCCGGCCATCGCCTATGTGGACGACGTCGCGGCCTTCTTCGGCAAGAAGCCGAAGGCGCTGAGGGCGGCCGTCGCTAGGGGCAATTCCCGGCCGGCCGCATCATCGGAGGAAGGCGTTGCTGGGTCCGCGAAGATCTGGTGCCCTTGCTGGCGGAGAACGCCGGAGCCGGGCCTTCACTCCCGAGGGCCAGGCTCATGAGGGTCTGCACCAGACCATCACCACACAACCCAGAACGCGTCCAAGTCGACATGCGCTTCTCTTGCCCAGATCCCCGCAGCACCAAGGGGAAGAACCTCCGGATCCAGCGTACGGCTCCGGAGGGCTACACCGCGGAGACCGCGAAGGTGTGGGCACGCGAGAACGCCGACCGATTCCTTGCCGAGATCTACGGCGAGACGAGGAAGGAGAGGGAACAGGAAGAAGAGTCCAAGCCCGAACCTCAGCCAGCGCCAGCATCCGAGCCATCGCCCGGCTCAGAGAGCCCGAAGGCCATCACGCTCGAGGCCATGTTCAAGCAGATGGAGGACCGGGTCCTTTGTCACGAGGAGCCGACCTCGAAGGAGACCTGGAAGTCCGTCTGGAAGTGCCACCTGGCGCCCAAGTTCGGCCAGATGCCGATCGAGCTCATCACCAAGACGCGCATCCTGGACTACCGCGAGGAACTCCAGAAGCGGTATGCCCCGTCGACCTGCAATCACATCATCGTCAAGCTGCAGGGCGTCCTCAGCTACGCGGTCGAGAAGGAGAAACTGGCCGGGGTGCCCACGATCAAGCGGCTGAAGACCCAGGACGCCGCCGAGAAGGACCCGTACACGGACGAGGAGATGGAACTCCTCCTCGCCGCCGCGGAGGGGGACGAGATCGGGACGCTTGCACTCCTGCTCAGCCTTGATGCCGGGCTGCGGCGGAACGAGATGCTGGCGCTCCGGTGGTGCGACGTGGATCTCAGGAACAGCGAGGTCCACATCAGGCATTCAATGCACCGGACCGGCCTCAAGTGCCCGAAGGGGAAGAAGGCCGTGTCCGTGCCGATGCGTGCCCGACTCCGCTCCGAGCTGGCGAAGGCGCGGAAGGATTGCAAGCTGACCGACCACGTCTTCCCGGGGGAGCGGAACGCCTGGATGTCGGAGAGCGCGTTCCGCACCCACATGATCGAACTGGCCGACAGGGCCGGGGTCGAGTGGAGGGGCTTCCACAAGGCGAAGCACACCTTCATCACGCTCTTGCTGGAGAAGGGGGCGAACCTCCAGGAACTCCAGCTCCTGGCGCGCCACAAACACGCCAGCACCACCGAGGGCTACATGCATGTCCGCAATGCGGCCAAGGCCATGAAGGCCGGCATCGCCCGCCTCGACGAAGGGGCGCCTGGGCCGGCCCCGACCACGCCCGAGCCCGAGAGGGTTAGGCCGAGGTTACGAGTGTTAAGTTCGTAGCGCAAAATGCCTGTATCTCCGCGCCGGCGGGGAGATACTGAGTATTTGTGGAACAAGTTCTAAGCTTCAGCAAACCCCGCGCCAATGCCAGCGCAGCCCTGAATTCTCGAAAATACGCGGGGGTTAAAGATGCTCGGTTTGTTCTGCGGTTATCTGCGTCGTTCTGGTTTCGTCCCAGAGTCTGTCACAGGTCCCGACCTGTGACAGATTCTTGCGCTAGCGAGCGTTCTGGGCGCTGGCGGGGTGCGGTCGGGGCGGGTTGAGGTCGGGTCCGCTGGGTCTTGCAGGTTGCTGAAAAAGTGCCGGCCGGCCGAAATCGGCATGTCCCTTCGGACGCCGCGCCGCCGCGGAAGCACTCGGGGACGACGACGAGATGGGCGCCGAGCCACTCGATGTCGATGCGTAGCGCCGCGCCTAGCATCAATCCCCTCCGCGTGCGCCCCACACGCCACTCGATCGCCGTCGGCGCCGCGGGCGAGAGCAGCATCCGTGCGAGGACGTGCTTGGTCAAAGCGCGGGTGCCGCGATTGCACCTCGTCGGGCCGACGCGGCCGCGTCGACGCCCTCGCGCCGCGACCGTCGCGCAAGAGCCCCCGGCACGCGCGACTCGACGGCATCGCGCCCGCCTCCGGGTCTCTCGGCAACCGCATCACTCCGGGACATGGACGACGACGGGCTCGCTCGCTGCGGCGCAATAAGGGCCGCACTCCATGCCATTGGGCCAATGACCCGTGTACTCGGGATGGTGCATCTCCTCGACCTGGACCAGGTCGTCACGGATCACGGTGACCGTGAGCTGCTCCGGGCCCGTGATGATGTTGCCCTCCTCCTGGATCTCGACGAGCTCGATCGCCAGGCCGTCGCCCTCGTGAGCGACGTCGACGACCCAGCGCACGGGCCCATCTTTGGACTCGCCCATGGCCGTCAGCGAGGACCGGTCACAGGCGGGATCGGGGGCGTCGTCAGCGGCCAGGACGCACTCCCACTCGAAAGTTATGTCTGCCGATTGCAGGCGGAACAGGTATTTTCCCGCCCGGAGGTGGCCGCCCGTGGTTCCTTCGTCGACGACGCGGATCCACGGCTCCAAGGCGCACCCTGTCTGTGTGCAGACATCCGGCTCGGGGCAGGCGGCCCCGGCCATAAGGGCGGCGAGCGCCAGGTGCGTCCAGAAACGTTCAATCACGCCCGAGTTCTTAGCATGCAGACCCTGCTGCCACAAGCAGCGCTCCGGGCGCTCCAGAAGCCGAAGCGCAGGTCCGGGCGACCGCGTCCACCGAGCTGATCTTCAGCCTACCTGCCTACCTTCCTACGACGATGTGTCACACCGGGGATAGGCGATCTTCGCCCCGCACTCGCTCGTGGAGACACTACCGCCATCACCTGTAGCTTCTAACTTCTTGCACGTGACCTCCGTAAAGGCGTCGTCGGGCGCTTCGGGATCCAGCGCCACGAGCACTGTCGCTTCGCACGAGTCATTGACAATGACGTAGTAAATCGCCAGATATATATCGTTCTGGTGCGGCACGAGAAAACGACCCCAAGCCGAGGTACAGTCTTGCAGGTGTTTCGTCAAACAGGCCGCGATATTGTCCTTATGTTTTATGTCATCTGGAATGGACGAAGCGCCGCAAAACACAGCGTCTTCAGGCACGAGGGCCTCGGCACGAGGTCCGAAGGTCACGCAGTCCTCTCCTTCATTCTGGCAGGCAAAAATGCTGCTGCTCAGGACGAAGGCCAACGACACGTCAGAGCACAAGCTTCGTGCTCGATTTCCAGTGCGCTTGGTGATCATATGGCGCCTTGTAGCACGATGCGAGCCGCGTGCAAAGCAGGAGTCAGACGGCGAGAAATTCCGTTCGGCGTCGCGTCCTCGCCGATCACCTGCCGCACCGTGAGCGCGAGCGCATCAAACCCACGCCGCATGTCCTGCGGTTCCATGCATACGAAAATCCGCACCGACGCCGGAATCATCGTCGTCCCTCCAGGAACGCTGCCCGCGGTGAGCGCCGGAGGGCGCCTTTTACTCGGTCCAGTCTTCCGGAGGATGAGGGATGTCCTCACCGAGGTCGTCGTAGTCGAAAGTGTCCGGGAAGCCGCCCTGCATCTCGCAGAGGCGCTCCCCATCGAGCTCGGAGACCAACACCTTCCCGGTGACAGAGAAGGCTCGCAGACGCTTGTCCATCTCATCGTAAGGATCACCGTCATCGATCCAGACCCCTGCCTGACACAGCACACGGACGTCGAACCAGCGTCCGTCCTCGTCTTCCTTCTCCAGCTTGACTTCGACGTCGACGATCTCGGAGCTATCCGCTCCGCCCACACTGAGGTCGTCGCTCACGATCGTCGGGGCCGAGTACCTCTCACGAACGTAGGCTTCGACCAGCTCCACATCACCACTCCCAGTGCCAGCACTCATCCTTCCCACGTTATCACCGGGCGATGGCAGGATCCAGGTAAGTCTTCGCGCGTGAGCCTGTCGCTCGAGCTGCCCCCTGCGATCTTGAGGCCGCAAGTATGGGCGGGCGTCAAGCGTCCTCGGAGGTAGATGCCGTGCTCGAGGTGGGCGTCACGCGCTCGAGGCCAAATCCCGACAGCACCGCCAGCCAGCCCGGGGCTGAACCTCCGCTGCTTGCCGTGCGACGCCCTCCGTCCTCAGCATCAGCGCGAGAATATGTTCCAAGGACCAGACGACGAGCGATAACCGCCATCACCATCCTCGATCGCGCGCGTTGGCCCGCAAGCCCGGGCGATTTCGCGCGCGGCCGCAGTCGCCTGGGCGCCGCCGGGCCGGGCGATGACAACGCGTGCCTCCTTCATCGTCCACCGCAAGCTGATCGAGAACGCGAGATCGACCTTGCCCATGCAGCCTTGGCCGGTGGCGTACCGCCGTCTGGGATGCGAACGTGAACATACACAGCCCAGCAAGACCGGCGCGCGGGCCGAACGAGGTTAGTTCCGCTAAGCGAGTTAGTCACCGGCAAGGCCCAGGGTGATACTGTGGCGTGCCGGAGTGGCTGATGGTGGAAGCGCAAGCGCGTTGATGATCGCGCCGACGCAGCGGTCGAGGGGCTCCTCAAGATCGGCGGCAACGTAAACCTGCCCCGATCCAGTGGACACCCTCGATGAGTCAGAAGTAGAGAGGGTTGAAGGCCATGAGCAAGAAGAAGCGGAGAGCGTTCACGACGGAGCAGAAGGCCGAGGCGGTCAAGATCGTCAAGACTTCAGGGAAATCGGTCGCGCAGGTCGCTCAGGAGTTGGGCTTGACGGTGAGCGCGCTGCGAAGCTGGGTGAAGCAGGACGAGATCAACCAGAATCCGAGCCCGCGAGGGCCGCTGACGACGGACGAGCGGGCCGAGCTCGCCCGGTTGCGCAAGGATTTGAAGCGGGTGGAGATGGAGCGCGATTTTTAAAAGCGGCGGCCTTCTTCGCCAGGGAGACGTGACCGTCTTCCAGGTGATCGCGGCGGAGGAGGCCAATTTCCCGGTCATCATGATGTGCGAGCTCCTCGAGGTCTCGCGGAGCGGCTTCTATGCCTGGAAGACGCGTGAGCCGTCGCCGAGAGCGCAGGAGAACGCGGCGCTCGTCCAGGAGGTGGCGGAGATCCATGCCGCGAGCAGGAAGACCTATGGGAGCCCGCGAATTCGCAGAGAACTACACGAGCGTGGCCGCAAGGTCAGCCGCAAACGCGTGGCCCGCCTCATGCGCAAAGAGGGCATCCAGGGCCGTCGGAGACCGAAATTCAGGAGGACCACCGACTCGAACCACAAGCTCCCGGTGGCCGAAAACATCGGCGCTCGCAACTTCACCGTCAGCAAGCCCGACAAGGCATGGGTCGCCGACATCACGTACGTCTGGACCCTCGAGGGCTGGCTGTACCTCGCGGTGATCATCGACCTGTTCTCGCGTCGCGTCGTCGGCTGGTCGATGGCCGACCACATGCGCACCGAGCTGGCCCTCGGCGCGCTACGAGCCGCGCTGGGCCATCGCGAGCCGTCCGAGGAGGGACTCCTCTTCCACTCGGACCGAGGCTCCCAGTACGCCGCAGACGACTACCGGGAGGCCCTGCGCGAGGCAGGCATGACGTGCAGCATGAGCCGCAAGGGGAACTGCTGGGACAACGCGGTCGCCGAGAGCTTCAACAGCACGCTGAAGACCGAGCTCGTTCATCGCACGATCTTCCTCACGCGAGAGAGCGCGAGGACGGCGATCTCAGAATGGATCGAAGTGTTCTATAACCGTCAACGTCGCCACTCGTCGATCGGCTACAGGACCCCGGTCGCCTACGAGGAGAGCTTTTACGCCGTACAGGCGGAGACGCAAGCGGCGTAAGCAAAGTGTCCACTTTTTCGGGGCAATCCCAATCCTCCCCCACCCGGCCTCGGTCCTCGCGCCCGAACGGACCCCGCCTGCTCACTTCTGATGCGGCCGTGCGTCGAACGGCAGCGTGATCGTGAAGGTCGTCCCCTCCTCGGTGGCGCTCTCGACCTCGACGTTGCCGCCGTGGGCCTCGGCGCAGGCGCGGACGAACGCCAGCCCGAGCCCCAGCTCTCCTGCCTGCGGCGCTCGGCGCCGCTGCGAGAACACGTCGAAGATGTGCTCGCGGTGCTCGGCGGGGATCGGGTCACCGAAGTTGTGGACCGACAGGCGCACGTCACCGCCGCGACGCGCGAGCCGGATAGCGACCTGCGTGTCGGCCCGCCCGTACTTGACCGCGTTGACGGCGAGGTTCCACACCGCCCGGCGGAGCTCGTCGCGGCTCCACATGCCGCGGAATTCCCCGTCGGCTTCGATCGCGAAGCGCGGGCCGTACTGGGCCTCGAGGTCCTGGACGACCTCCTCGGCGATTTCGCGGAGGTCGCACCAGTCGATGTTCAGCGGCAAGCGCTGGCCGGCCTCCATTCGGCTGACGTCGAGCAAGTCGCGGATCATGAGATCGACGCGCTCGAGGTTGCGCTCGATCCGGGCGACGAGCTCGGGTCGGGCGGCCCGGTCGCCGAGCCGGACCAGGGTCTGGGCGCTCATCCTGGCGCTGGCCAGCGGACCGCGGAGATCGTGCGCGAGGATGGCCGTGAAGCGCTCCCGCAGGGCGCGTTCGGCCTCGAGCTCGTCGATGCGAAGCCGCAGCTCCGCGTGCAATTGCCCGTTCTCGAGGTGCAGGGTCATCCCCTCGCCGAGCGCTTCGATGCGCCGGCGCTCACGGACGGAGAACGGCCCCTGCGCGCGCGTGCCGATGTACATCACGCCCCGGATCCGGTCGCGCCGCGGGAGGCGCACGCCGAGCAGCGAGTGGATGCCGCTGCTCCGCAGCGCGTCGCTGACCACGAGCTCGGTGGTAGCGACGTCGTCGATGGCGACCGGCTCCTCGCTCGTGGCCATCAGGCCGGTGACCGTGGCGGGGTCGAGCGACGTCACGATCTCTTGCAACTCGTCCTCGGCGAGCCCGACCGCGGCCCGCGTCACCAGCAGTTCGCTGCGCGAATCGTACAGGAACAGCGCCGCGCACTGCGCGGCCATCGCCTCCATGATCACCGCCAGCATCGCTTTCAGATGCTCTCCGAGCGGCGCCCCGGGCGTGCGCAGCGCCTGGTCGGCCAGCGTCCGCAACTGTCGGAGGTAACGCTTCTCGCGCTGCTCGTCGAGCTGCATGTGCATTTGAAACGAGTCGGTCGTCCGCACCATGATGCTCTGCAGGGCGAGGAAGATCCGCGCGAGCTCGTCGGGGGACGGCCGTTCATCCGCCGGGGCCGACGCTGCACAGGACGAGATGCAGCGCTGGAGAATGGCGAACTCCTCCACCACCTCCCCGACCTCGAAGCCCCAGCGGATCCGATCCGACAGGTGGCTCTCGATGTGACGCATGACTACCTTCAAGTCGGCGCCGCCCGTCAGCGCCGCCAGACAGATCGGCATCAAATTCTTGAGCTCGACGTCGGAGAGCCCGCGGGCAGACGCCGCGCGGCTGGCCTCGCTGGCCCACGTCTTGAGGATCTCGTCGCCATGACGGTCGAGGAAACCGGTCGAGGACGCCACATCATCATTGTACTCCGTAAACCGCGCCGCGGTAGACGGCGCGTCGACGACCCGACGACTCTCGCGCTTCGTTTGGGGAGACCTGATCAGAGAACGTCGATATCGGTCCCGAATCGAGCGGACCGAGCAATTTGGGCGGAGCGCTGTCGCGTTCGGGGAGCGTCGAGGCCCGTGTGCGCGTCGCGCGGGTCGTTCCTCGCCGCGAGCGCCGGCGTTGGCGTTGGTGCTCGCGCCGCGCCGCGAGGACGCGACGCGACGCCGCCGCGAGCTTGCGGTCGGCTGCCTTGCCGCCCACAAGAACCTCATGGCACGCGTGCAGGGACATCCGGCGTCCCGAGCGCCCCTTGCGGGTCGGGAGCCGGTCTCAGGAGCATTCACCTGCACCAGCCACCCGGAGGTGCGTCAGCCGGCCCTGGGGACGTGCCCCAAGTGCGGCACGCCTCTCGAGCCGATCGGAACCTCGGCGGCCTTGCGTCGCCTCGAATGGGTGTGCCCGGTGCATTCGCACATGCTCCGAAGCGAGCCCGGCATCTGTCCCCTCTGCGGCAGGGCGCTCGAGCCGCGTGGGGTCCCTCGCACGGGGATCGAAGAGGGCGGCGATCTGCGGGCGATGAAGCGACGATTGTGGGTGGCGGCGCTCCTGACGATCCCGCTGCTTCTGCTCGCCGTTCACGACCTCTCGTCAGCGCGCGGAGCGCTTCGGTGGCCTGTGCTCGTCCAGGTGGTGCTGGCGTCGCCGGTATGCACGTGGGCCGCGTGGCCGTTTTATGCCCGGCCGGCCCCGTCGTGGCGTGGCCGCCGCCTCGATGTCTTCACTCTGACGGGGCTCGGCGCCGCCGTGGCCTATGGCTACAGCCTGGTCGCGGCGTTCGTGCCGCAGATCTTTCCATCAGCGCTCCGACACCAGGACGGGCAGGTCGCCGTGCACTTCGCGGCCGCGTCTGTCTTCATCACGCTCGGGCTCCTGGGACGGGTGTTGGAGCTGCTCGCCCGCCACCGGCCCGGGGCGGCGGTCCGCAGGATGCTCGACACGGCGGCGCAATCAGCCCGGCGGCTCACTCAGGACGGCAGCGAGGAGGAGGTCCCGCTCGAGGTGGTCCGCGTCGGCGATCGTCTGCGGGTCAGGCCCGGCGACAAGGTCCCGGTCGACGGCATCGTGCTCGCGGGGCGCAGCTACGTCGACGAGTCGATGGTGACCGGTGACCCGATCGCGGCCGAAAAGCGCGCGGGAGACTTCGTCATCGGCTCCACTCGCAATGGTGGCAGCGCGCTCCTCGTCCGCGCGGAGCGAGTGGGCGCGGACATGTTGCTCGCGCGGATCGTGGCGATGGTCGCGGAGGGCCGGCGAACTCGCGCGCCCATCCAGCGGCTCGCCGACGTCGCCGCCGCGTACCTCGTGCCGGTCATGGCGGGCCTGGCGGGCCTCACGTTCCTCGTGTGGGGCGTGTGGGGCCCCGAGCCACGAATGGCCTACGCCCTGATCAATGCGGCCTCGGTGCTGATCGTCGCCTGCCCGTGCGCGCTGGGACTGGCGACGCCGATGTCGATCATGGTCGCGGCCGGACGCGCGGCGACCGCCGGCGTGCTGTTCAAGAACACCGAGGCGATGGAGATGATGCGGCGCGTCGACACCCTCGTCGTCGACAAGACGGGCACGCTGACCGAGGGGAGGCCGAAGCTCGCCGCGATCGTCGCCACGGCGGAGATGGACGAGGCGGCGATCCTGCGGCTCGCGGCGAGCCTTGAGCGCGGCAGTGAGCACCCAGGGGCGGCGGCGATCGTCGAGGAAGCAGCATCCCGCCGGCTCGATCTCGCCGCGGCGGATCAGCTCACGGCGATGCCGGGCGAGGGCGTGACAGGCGTCGTCGACGGGCATCGCGTCGCGGTCGGCAACCTGACGCTGATGCGCCGCCTCGGCGTCGCGCTCGGATCGAACGTCGAGCACGCCCATACGCTCCGCGCCGAGGGACACACCGTCATGCTCGTCGCAGTCGACGGGGCGATCGTCGGCCTCGTCGATATCAGCGATCCGATCAAGGCGAGCACACCGGAGGCGATGGCAGCGCTCCGCGCCGAGGGTCTCCGCGTGGTGATGATCACCGGCGACGATCGGACGACCGCCGACGTGCTGGCGCGCAAGCTCGGCATCGATGAAGTCATGGCTGGAGTGGAACCCGATCAAAAGGCAGGCGCGATCGCCCGGCTGCAGGCGCAAGGACGGCGCGTCGCCATGGCCGGCGACGGCATCGACGACGCGCCTGCGCTGGCATGCGCGCACGTCGGCGTCGCAATGGGCACAGGCGCGGACCTGGCGAGAGACAGCGCGGATATCACGCTGGTCAAGGGCGACCTCCGCGGCGTCGTGCGGGCGCGCCGGCTCAGTCGGGCAGCCATCGGCAACGTCAAACAGAACCTGATCCTCGCATTGATCTACAACGCCGCGGCCGTCCCGATCGCCGCGGGCATTCTCTACCCGGCGTTCGGACGCTCGCTCGACCCCGGCGTCGTGCTCGCGGTCATGTCGCTGAGCTCGGTCTCGGTGACCGTCAACGCGCTCCGGCTGCGTCGGCTGAAGCTGTGAACAGGAGTGCGGTGCCAGGCGCCGGGACGTACGAGTCGACGCGTCGCCCCCCGCGCCGCCGCCTGACCGCGAGCAACCGTGCGACATGGCTCGGCCGCCCGCTGGCGCGCTCAGGATTCGCGGCCACACTCCGCCACGGACGCGTCCGATGCAGCGAATGACCGGACTCGACGCGAGCTTCCTTTACATGGAGTCGCCGTCGGTGTCGATGCACACAGTCAACGTCATGCTCATGGACGTGTCGCAAGTACCCGGCGGCTACTCCTTCACCCGGATCAGGCGGCTGTTCGAGCGCCGCATCCACCTGGTCCCCCTGCTCCGGCGCAGAATCGTGGAGGTTTCGGGCGATCTCTACCATCCGGTGTGGATCGAGGATCCCACGCTAGACCTCTCCCAACACCTGCGACGGGCGAAGCTGGCGCCCCCCGGCGACAGACGCGCCCTCGAGTCTCTGGTCGGCGAGATCCTCTCGACTCACATGAGCCGCGCCCGCCCTCTGTGGGAGATCACGTTCGTCGAAGGTCTCGAAGGGAACCGGGTGGCGCTCATATGCAAGGTGCACCACGCGGTCATCGACGGCGCGGCGATGACCACAGTGCTGGAGCGGGTGATGACCAGCGAACGGGACGACCACGACGTGGCGCCCCCGACGAGCACGTGGACCGCGGAGCCGCTGCCCGGCGCGCGACAGCTCGTCCTCGACGCGCTCCGCGATCGTCTGCGGAGCCTGTCCCGGCTGCCACGCCTCCTCGGAAGGACGGCGCGCGCCGGCGTGCAGCTGCTGCGGCGCACGCCCGGCCACAAGCTCTCACTCCCTTTTTCCGGGCCCCGGACCGCGTTCAACGCCCCGCTCACGCCGCGACGCAGCTTCGCCACGGTAGACCTGCCGCTCGCGGACCTGCTGGCCATCAAGACCCTGACTGGTTGCACGCTCAACGACGTCGTCCTCGGCGTCGCCGCCGGCGCGCTTCGGCGCTTCATGGACCACCACGGCGAGGTCCATCGACGACCGTTGCTGGCGAGCGTGCCGGTCGCCACCGGCGGACTCGAGGACGGCCGGCTCAGCGGAAACAAGGTGTCGAGCCTCCTCGTCTCGCTGCGCACGGATGTCGCCGATCCGCTGACGCGCCTGCGAGAGATCCGCGCGCTCACGGAGGCAGCCAAGGACGCCCACGATCACCAGGTCGGCGGCTTGCTCGAGCAATGGAGCGAGTACGCGCGCCCCTGGCTGATACGGCTATTCATGGACCAGGTGCTGCCGCGCCTGCCGCGACCGCCGGTCAACCTCGTGATCTCGAACGTGCGCGGGGCGAGGGAGACGCAATACCTCGTCGGCTCCGCGCTCGACAGCGTCTACCTCGGCGGGCCGCTGCTCGAACAGATCGGACTCAATCTGACGATCTGGAGCTACCGCGACACGGTGCATCTCGCCGCGGTCGGTTGCCCCGACACCATCCCCGATCCCCGCCTCCTACTCGCAGAATGCGAGCACGCGCTCGCCGAGCTCGTCGTCGCGGCCCAGCGCGAAGGGCCGGGGCGCGGTCATCCCGTCATGTGCCATGAATGAAGATGAAACAGACGCCGGTCGGCGCGAACAGGCTCGCAGGCTGGTCCTGCGCGCAACGGTGGCGGGCGCGTTCTACCTCTGTTGGTCGATGCTCGAGCCCCCACGCCACGCCCTGCCGTGCCGATATCAGCCGGGCGCATGCACGTGCGGCGAGTGATGAATGATTCGCGCGAGCGCTTCGGGGTCCACCGGCTTGATCAAATGCAGATCGAAGCCGGCCTTCTTGACATTCTCCGTGTCCGATGGGAGGCCGTGACCGGTCAAGGCGATGATGAGGGCGCCTGCTGTCGACGAGGCCGCGCGGAGGGCCCGGCACACCTCGTAGCCGTCCATGGAGCCGGAGAGGCTGAGGTCGCACAGGACCACGTCGGGTGGATCTGCGAGCGCCGCCTCCACCCCTGCTGCGCCGGAATCGGCGATCGCGGCCGAATGACCCCACATGTCGAGCAACATGCCGAGGCTCTGGGCGGCGTCCTCGTTGTCCTCGATCACGAGCACGTGCCGCCGATCGTCGGGGGGCCTGGGAACTCCGGCGAGTCCGCTTCCGTGGCGGGCGGGGCTGAAGCCACGAGGGGCAAACGAATCGAGACCTCCGTACCACGACCCTGGCCCGCGCTCGTCGCCTTGACCGTGCCCCCGTGCAGCTCGACCAGCGCCTTGACGAGCGAGAGGCCGAGGCCGAGGCCGCCCCGCCCTCGTGCGAGGTGAACGTCGGACTGCGCGAAGGGCTCGAAGGCTCTGGCCAGGGTCTCGGGGTCCATGCCGACGCCGTTGTCGCTCACCCGCACGACCGCGGTGTCGCCTCGCCGCTCGAGCACGACGGAGATCCGTCCGCCGGGGTCGGTGAATTTGAACGCGTTGCCGAGGATATTGCTGATGCATTGCGACAGCCGCACCGCGTCTCCGTTCACCAGCAGAGGCTCGCGGGCGGTGAACTGCACGGAGACGTTCGCGCGGGCCGCCTCGGCGCGGTGATCCTCGACCACGGTGCGAACCACGGCGACGAGGTCTTCGCGCCGCTTCTTGAGGAGGATCTTGCCGCTGGAGATCCGGGAGACGTCCAGCAGATCATCGATGAGCCGGGCCATGTGCGCGGCCTGGCGATCGACCATTTCCACCGCCCGCTGGATCTCGGGGGTGGTGGCGGGCACGGCCCGCCGCAATAATGAATCGCGTTGCGGATCGGCGCGAGCGGGTTTCGCAGCTCGTGGCCCAGCAGCGCGAGGAACTCGGTCTTCTTCCGATCCGCCGCGTTGACCTCGTGGAAGCGCTCCTGGGTCTCGCGGAGGGCCTGTCGGTCGCGCTCGTGCTCGGTGATGTCGCGCGCGATCCACGAGACCGCGGCCCGGCTGCCCTGGGTGTCGGTGATGGGCGACAAACTCGCCAGCACCCGCACCGGCGAGCCGTCTCTTCGCCGCAAGATCGCCTCGATCGGCGGACTGCGCTCACCGCGGAGCGCCGCGGCGAAGGCCGAGGCGAACGGCGACGATTCGCCGGGGGCGACGAGGAAGCCGATCGGTCGCCCGGCGGCCTCCTTCGCGGTGTGACCGAACATCAGCTCGGCGCCGTGGTTCCAGGTCACGATCGCGGCGCGCTCGTCGAGCGCCAGGATCGCGTCGTGGGACGACTCCACGATCGCCGCCAGCCGGCGCGCCGAGTCCCTGGCGGACTTCAAATCGGTGATGTCGACGAATGTGATGACCACGCCGACGACCACGTCGTCGGCCGTTCGGTAGGGCTGGATCCGCTGCTGGTACCAGACATCCCCATCCAGCAGGTGGACCTCGCGTTGCGACGGGGACTGGGTCTGCAGCACCCGCTCGACGTCCGCGACGAGGTCACCGCCGGCGAACTTCGGGACGATGTCGGTGATGTCGCGCCCGACGTCGCTGTCGATCAGCCGAAACAGTTGGCTCGCCTCGGGCGAGAAGCGCTTGATGGTGAGGTCGCCGGACAGGAACAGGGTGGCGATCCGGCTGCTGGCGAACAGGTTTTGCAGGTCGCTGTTGGCCTTGTCGAGCTCCTGGAGCTTGCGGCTCAGTTCGGTGTTGACGGTATGGAGCTCCTCGTTGATCGATTGCAGCTCCTCCTTCGAGGTCTGGAGCTCTTCGTTGGCCGACTGGAGCTCCTCGTTGGACGATTGAAACTCCTCGTTGGTCGACTTCAGCTCTTCGTTCGCGACCTCGAGCTCCTCGACCGCAGTCTGCAGGTTCTCCCGGGTGCTGCGCAGCTCGGTCTCCAGCGCCGCGGCGTGCGCGTCGCCGATCGCGGGGGTGCGGCCCTCGGCCTCCGCCTGTTCGGAGCTCAGGGAGGTGCCCGACTCGTAAAAGATCACGGCGTACAGATCGGAGTCCGCGCCGAGCTCGAGGAGCGGCCGGACGACGATGTCGACCGGCTGAACGCGGCCGTCGACGGGGAGCGAGACTCCGCGCTGGATCCGCTCCTGGCGCTTGCTGGTGGCCTCGCGCAGCAACACGTGCAAGTGCGGCCGGAGCTCCTTGCTGGCCATCTCGAGCACGTTGATCCCCGCCGCGCCCGGCGCGAGCTCGAGGAACTTCCGCGTCTGCCCCGAGACGAACACGATCCCACCGTTGCCGCGGACGATGACGGCGGGGGGCGCATAGACGGCGAGGATGAGGCGCTCGAGCGTCCGGGTGAGGCTCTGATCCCGGGCCGCCGGCTCGTGGCCCTGCGGCGCGGCGATCCGACGACCGGACAGGCCGAGCCCCCCGACCGGGAAGCTGACGGAGACCTTCGCCTCCTTCCGCTGGAAGATCCGTTGCTTCGCATCGACGACGGCGAACAGTTCGGGGTGGGCCGTGACGTTCTCGGACGGTCCGAGCAAAAGGAAGCCGCCGGGACGGAGACCGTAGTGGAACAACGGAAAGACGGTCCGCTGGAGATCGCTCTCGAGGTAGATCAGCACGTTGCGGCACGAGATCAGGTCGAGCCGTGAAAACGGTGGATCGCTGATGATGCTGTGCGTCGAGAACACGCACATGTCCCGGATCTCCTTGCGGACCTGCCACCCTCCGTTCGGTCGGGGCGCGAAGAAGCGTTCGAGCCGCTCCGGGGAGACCCGGTCCGCGATCGTCTCCGGGTATCGCCCGGCCCGCGCCACCTCCAGCGCCTCGTCGTCGATGTCGGTGGCGAAGATCTTGGCGCCGAGGGCCGCCGTCTGCGGCGCCTCGGCCAGCAGCATGGCGATCGAGTAGGCTTCCTCGCCGGTGGCGCAGCCGGGGACCCACACCCGCACGGGGTCGTTCGGCGCCCGGTTTGTGAGGATCCGCGGCAAAACGTCCCGAGCCAGCGCCTCGAACAGCTCGGGATCGCGGAAGAATTGGGTCACGCTGATCAGCAGGTCCTGAAACAGCTGATCGACCTCCGCGGGCGTGTTCTTCAACAGGTCGACGTAATCCTCCAGCGAGCGCCGCTGGAGCACGTGGATTCGCCGCTGCACCCGTCGTTCCATCGTCGAACGCTTGTAGCGGCTGAAGTCGCGCCCGGTCCTGCGTTGAATGAGCGCGCAGAGCTGATGCATCAGCAAGTCGTGCTCGCGCGCCCTGGTCGCTTCGTGCGCGCCGTCGACCGGGCCTGCGCCGGCGCTCTGGATGCGTGCGACGTACTCCATCACCTTGGCGGGCATCGCCTCGACCGGGAGGATCCAGTCGACCTGGCCGGCGTCGATCGCGGTGCGGGGCATCGTGTTGTACTTCGCGGAGGCGAGGTCCTGTGCCATCGCCACCCCGCCGTGCTCCTTGATCGCCTTGAGGCCGAGGCTGCCGTCGCTGCCGGTCCCGGAGAGGATGACGCCGATCGCTCGCTCCCCGCGCTCCTCGGCCAGAGAGCGGAGAAACGTGTCGATGAGGTTGGTGCGGTCGTCTCGCGCTTCGAGTCGGAGCGCGCCGTGCTCGAGGGTGAGGGCCGCGTTGGGAGGGATGATGTACACGTGGTCGGGCTCGACGCGCGCTCCGTCCTCTGCCGCGCTCACCGGCAGCGCCGTCTGCTTGGCGAGCAGTTCGGGCATGAGGCTCGGGAGGTGCGGGGCGAGGTGCGAGACGACGACGAAGGCCACGCCAGGCTCGGGCGGCATGTGGGCGAACAGTTGCTCCAAGGCCTCGAGGCCGCCGGCGGAGGCGCCGATACCGACGACGGGACAGAGAGCCGAGCGTTCCTCCGAATTGCCGGGGCGAATAGAGGTCGGCACGTACATTCCTCGAGGGGTCAAGCGCCCGCGCGCAGCAGAGCAACCCGATCGCATAGCACGCGGATATCCCCCGACGCAATCGAAAGCGCGGGCGCAGGGCCCAGGCCGCGCTCGCCTGCGAGAGCTTTTTTCGCCTGGGGCGTGTGAGCCCCGCCTTCGAACGGCGGACGCGCCTGCCACAGACAGGTCTCGGGCGTTGGTGCTCGGCTGCTCGCTGGCGCCGACGGCGACGGTGGACATCGTCAAGCGGACCGCGCGAGGAGCCGCTCGTCGAGCGCAGGGTCGGCGAACGTGACGGCGCGGAAAGGTCCTGAGCGACCGGAACAGTCTGCGGCGTGCAAGAGACGCCACGTCTTCGTCGACTCGAGCAGCCCCGTCGACAGGGGCGCAACAAAGACACGAAGGATGGTCGACCCATCTGCGGCGCGCCGGGAACAGGTCCGAATGGCAGGTTCTCGGGCCGGCGGCGCGCCAGGCAGGCTCATCATGGCCCTGGTGCCTCGCCAGCTTCCGTGGCCTTCGGGGCCGCTCGAAGCAGGTCTTGTGCCGTCGCGAGCGCGGTCTCGGGGCCGAGCAGGACGAGGATGTCGCCGAGCTCGAGCGGCTCTCGCGGCGACGGGAGGAGCGCGCCGGCCCCATGACGCTCGATTGCGACGACATCGGCGCCGCTGCGCGACTTCAGGTCGAGTCCGGTGAGCGAATTGCAGGCTGCGAGGCTGCCCGCTTCGAGGCGGATCCGTCTCAGGCTGGAACACCCGGGGGGCAGATCGTGCGCCGGTGGGAGCGGCTCGGCGAGCTCCGCCGTGTCGCGTCCCTGGCGCGCCAGCACCTGGACGATCAGTTCGGCGCCGGCGTGCGTGTGCTTCCAGCATGGTGATGCTCTGCCAGGCCTTGTGGGCGAGGAGGGCGAGCACGAAGACCAGGATGAGCAGGCCCGAACGGACTGGGACGAAGGGCTGCGAGAGGAGCACCAGCGGCAGGCCGATGACGATGAGGAGAGCCAGCTCGATCACGACGGTCAGCACGGGCCACGGCGCTTGCTCGACCTCCGCGGTGTCGGCCCTGTGAGGCGGGAGGGTCCCTTCGGCGAGGGTGCGGGCGAGTGCCGCGCTGCGCCGGAGTACGCCGACGAAAAAGAGGCCGGCGAACAGCAGCGTCACTGCGGTCCAAACGCCACCCACCAGCGCTGCGGGCAGCGCGAAGCGGTGAGAGAGGACGGCGACGATCTCGTCCCGGACCTCGCTCGACGCGGCGAGCACGGCGACCAGCGACACCGCGTCGACCGCGAGAGAGCGCGCCCCGGCGGAGCCGGCTCGACGCCGAGGCCGGGGGCGCGGACCAGAGGCGCTTGATCCACGCTCCGTAGAGCGCCACCAGGAGGCGCAGTTTGGCGGGCAGGCGCGCCTCGAAGCCCGCGGCAGCGCCGTGCGAGCGCCGGACCATCCACGGCGTGATCACCGACGTGAGCAGGGAGACGCCCACGACCACCGGGAAGATGAATTCGCCGGTGACCCCGGACGCGATGCCGAGCCCGGCGATGATGAACGAGAACTCGCCAATCTGAGCGAGGCTCATCCCTGCACGTACGGAAGTCTGCACCCCCTGGCCGAACAGGAACGCGCCGAGCGAGACGCCCGCGACCTTCCCGACGAGCACGAGGGCGGTGAACGCGAGCACAGGAAGCCAGTGCGCGGCGATCTGCGACGGGTCGATCGATATCCCGACCGAGATGAAGAACAGCGCGCCGAAGATGTCGCGCAGCGGTCGAATGACGTGCTCGACGCTCGTGCCCTCCCCCGATTCGGCGACGAGGAGGCCCGCGAGGAATGCGCCGAGGGCGACCGAGTAACCCGCGGCCGACGTCAGGGCAGTCGTGATGAAGCAGATGGCGATCCCGGCGATCAGCGTCGACTCGGCACGATGCTGTCCGACGACGCGGCGGAGGAAGCGCGGCACGACCAGCAAGCCCGCGGTGAGCACGACGATGAGAAAACCGAGCAGCTTGCCGAGAGTCAGTGCGAACTCGCCGGCGGACAGGCCGCTCCCCGAGGCGATCGCCGTCAGCACGGCGAGGAGCAGGATTGCGATCAGGTCCTCGAACACGAGGATGGCGGTCGTGACCGCGGTGAACTCGCCGCGGAGGTGCTGATCCTCGAACGCCTTGGCGACGAACATCGTCGAGGAGATGGCGACGCACGCGCCGACGAACAGGCTCTCGACCCTGGTCCACGCGAACGCTCGACCGAGCAGGTAGCCGGCCGACACCATCAGCCCGACGACGAACAGAGCCGTCATCCCGGTCGAGGGGCCGATGCGGGCGATCTTTCGCAGGTTGAATTCGATGCCGATGCTGAACATCAGGAGGATGACGCCGAATTCGGACATCGCGTGCGTCAAGGCGGCGCCGCCGGGGCCGGCGATCATCGTCCAGGGCACGTGCGGCCCCAACAGCATTCCTGCGAGCAAATGGCCGAAGATGGGCGGTTGCTTGAAATGCTGCGAGACCAGGCTCGTCATCGCGGCCGTGCCCAGGACGACGCTGAGCGCCTGGAGGTAATATGGGAGGCTGGCCGCCATGGTCCCGCTAAAGGTACCCCAGCGGGTCATTCCTGCAGCGGCGTGGCCGGCGCCGCGGACCGCGACTTCGAGCGGACCCGACTCGACGCCGACGCCGCCCTTGACGAGTATGCGCGAGCGTTCGCGCCGATTCCCGAGGAAGGTGTCGATCAATTCGACGTAACCGCTTCGAGACCGAGGAGCCGCTCATTCCACCACGGCCGAGTTCGGTATTGTGGGCTCTCCGGGGTGGCGAAAAGCTTCGAAGAGCGAGAGGGCGATCGCCAACACCACCGGTCCGAGCACCAGGCCGATGAGCCCGAACACCTGCAAGCCGCCGAGCACCGCGAAGAAGATGAAGAGTTCGTGCAGCTTGGCCCGCTTCCCCACGAGCCGGGGCCGCAGGAAGTTGTCGACCAGGCTGATGACGAACACTCCCCACAGCGCGAGCAGGATGCCCTTGATCCACGCGCCGGTCACGACGAGGTAGATGGCGGCCGGGATCCACACCACGAACGCGCCGGCGAGCGGGATGAGCGACAGGAAGATCATCGCCACGCCCCAGATAATGGCCGAGGGCACGCCGAGCACCGCGAACGCCACGCCGCCGAGGACGCCCTGAAGGGTAGCGATGACGAGCACGCCGTTGACGCTGGCGCCGACGACCTCGCCTATCCGCCGCAGGATCTCCCGGGTCTGACGGTCCTGCAGCGGGATCGCGCCTGCCAACGCGTCGCGCACCATCCGCCCGTCGCGGAACAGGTAGAACATCACGAACACGACGAATAACGCCCGAACGAACAGGCCGAGCACGTCGCCGAGGACGCCGAGCGTCCTGTTGGCGAGCTGCATGCCGAACGTCCGCAGCTGTTCGCTGATCTGCTGACGGATCTGCTCGAGGTCGACGTGTCGCCCCAACCACCGCATCGCCGGCCCGGTGAGCTCGGACTCGGGATCGAGGAGCTGGCCAAAGCCTGTCTGCAACAGCCCGATTGCCGGCGTGATCTCGCGGACGATCGCCCACATCACGAGACCCATCGGCGCGCCGATCGCGGCGATCACGAACAGGGTCGTCAACCCCGCGCTGAGGTTGGGCCGTTTCGTGCGTGCGAGGATCCGCCGATGCACAGGATTGAAGGTGAGGATCAAGACACCTGCCCAAAGGAGCACGTCGACGAAGGGCAGGAGCATCAACCAGCAGAGATAGAACGCGCCGACCACCGCGGCGAGCAGGATGAGTCTGCGGGCCTGTTCTCGCCGATCCGGGTTCGTTTCCGTGTCGTTCATGAGACGCCAGACATGGATCGGATCCTGGCGTGTGGGGCCGGGCTGCGTCGGCCGGGGCGGCGGCTGCTGCGCTGACCAGGGTCTGCCGCGACCCCCGCTGCGCGTGACGCCGCGCGAGACGCCGGAACCTCCTGGCTTGGTGGCGAGCGGCTTGCGCTCCGAGCTGCGTCTGCGCCTCGAATGCTGTTGTTCTCGTGACCTGGCGCCGCCTGAATCGTGCGCCGCGTCACTCATCACGCTTGCTGGCTTTTCTCGTAGAGCCAGGAAGAGTGCCAGGAGCGGCACCGGCCTCGCCGTCCGTGGCCCATGGGGGCCGCGACGGGCTGGGCGAAGCTCACCGGCCTCTGCAGTACCCACGATCTCTCCTCACCGAATTACATCTCAGAACACTTCGCGCATCGGCGCGGCGCCCGAGGGCGAAGGCACCGGCGGGCGAGCCGACCGGGGCGTGAGGCGCGGCTGCTACGGCCTCACCAGCGGCGACCTGAGCGGAGGCATCGTCGGTGTGGGCAGGATGACCTCGGGATGGCGGAATGCCTCGAACAGGGACAAGCCGACCCCGAGCACGACCGGCCCGAGCACGATGCCGAGGAAGCCGAAGAGGTGCAGCCCGCCGAGGATGGCGAAGAAGATCAGGAGCTCGTGGAGCTCGGTGCGCTTGCCGACGAGGCGTGGGCGCAAGAAGTTGTCGATGAGTCCGGCGGTATTGAGGTACTCGGTCGCCTCGGCGCGGATGTGCAGGACGTCCATGCGCTCGTACCAGGAGCGATTGTGGCGTGAACCCAGGGCACACGTGTGCCCTGAGCGCCGAGCAGGCGCAAATGGGCGCTCCATGGGCCTCGCGCGGCTCCCACGACCCCTTGGAAGCGCCCACGGAAGCCTCCGAGTATGAACTATTGGCCTGAGCAACTTGCATCGCGCAATTCACATTATTGCTAAACACCCTGTCAGGAGGCTGGCAAGGTAGGAACCGTCGCTGCGACAACCGCTCGAGCCCGGCGACGTTCTCGTCGTCCTCGGCCCCGACGCAGCGCTCGCGGCAGCACGAACCATCCTCCACGCCGACCCGGAGCCTCGAGGCACGCCTGTTCGGCGCGCGCCGACCCGGCCGCCTCGAGGCCCCCGCAGCGGCATCGGCGCGATCGGGCGAGAGCGAGGTCATGGTCAAGAACATCGCGGCGCCGCAGGAAGACCGGGCGGCCTTCGCGGCCCGCGGCGCCGGCCTTCGAAATGGACCGGATAATTCGCGTCGTGAGGATGCGCGATTTCCGGGCGTTCTGTGAATAGAGAGCTGATTTCATGCAGTTCGCCGCTGGCGAAGAGCGCTGCGGGGGCTTCATTGGTTTGACTTCCCATCGTATCCTCCCACGCTCGCATGGCTCGCGGCCTTACGACGGCTGCCCAGGCGAAGCATCGAACCGAACGAACATGTGGAATTCTACATCCGCGCGCTCATGCGGGCCTGGGCCTCGTTTCGCGCCAGTAAACCTCCGCCGGAATGCCGGCGAAGCTCTCGGCGCCTGCGAGAAGTCCAGCTGGGTCAGGCCGTGCTTGCGGCGGAGTTTGCAAGGCGTCGCGTAGGCCGCTACTGACGGCCTGCGAAGGTCGGGACATGTTCGGCAAGACTCGACGCAGGCACCGGCTCGCCGCCGCCGTGGAGAGGATGACGGTCGCTGAGGGTGAGTTGACCGCGGCCATGGCCGAACTCGTCGTCACGCAGCGGGCCGAGAAGCAGATTGTGGGGGAGCGGCTGCGCAAGGCGATGGCGGAGCTCGTCGCGGCACGAAGTGGATTGTCCGAGCTCGCGCGATGACGATCGCAGCGGATTCGAGCGGGTGCGGCGGTCCTACCCGGGTACGCGGCGCGAGGTCGGGGATGGCTCGACAGGCCCGCCGGCTGCACCTCACCGGCGGAGAACGAGTAGCGCTGCTCCGAAACTCTCCAAGGTGGGAGGAGCCACGGCGTCGAGCCGGCGCAGGAACGGTCGCCCCCGCGACGCGGGCTCGTCCCAGCGAGAGAGCGGCGTCTTACGGCTCCACTTCGAGGCAAAGGCCGACTTGGTGCCCACCAGCCCTCGGCTGCACCTTCACATCGGTGTCCGGCGGAGCGTTCTCGGTCTTCTCTGCCTCCGTCTCGCTCGGCGCGGGGGTCTTCTTCTCGGTCTCGTCGATCGTTGGGTCGCTCATGGTTTGATAGCTACCACAGGCCCGCTCACCCCTGGAGAACTGCGGAGCGGCGAAGGGAGTGATGGCGGGCGCTCGTGCGGGCGCGGGCGCGAACGCGACGCGTTCGTTGTCTCGATGGCCCATCGGCTGGCGGCCTCGAGGCTGGCGCTGCAGGAGTGTCTGGGTTGGCTCAGCGCCCCGAATGCGCGCCGGCGCGATCTCCGGGTTGTCTCAGAATTTGTCCCGATTTTGTCGCGACTGGGGCAGATTTCGAGACAACCCCTCGTGTTCGGGCCCGTAGCGGGGTCTAGCGAGCTCTGTACACCACATCACCAATACTCGAACGGAACAGCGTTACCGAGGCCCGTCAGTGGCCCATACGGCACTGAGTGGAATCAGGCGGTTTCAGTGGGCCGAGAGGCCATGTTAACACCGCTTCGGAGCGGACACCGACCCGACCGCACCATCCAGCATTGCGGATCGCGTGGGAGTATACTGCGCACCGTAAGGGCATGATCTCGCAGACCGACCTCTACACTGAGCGACTGCTGCTTCGACCGTTTCGAGCCGGCGACGTCGACGACGCCCTCGCGTACCGCAACGATCGCTAGTTTTCTCGCTATCTCCCGCACATACCCCAGCCGTTCGAGAGGCACCACGCCGAAGCGTTCGTGGCGCTGAACATGTCCGACTCGTGGGCCACCTCGCCAACCTTCGGGATCGAATTCGCGGGCAAGCTCATCGGAACAGTCAATCACGAAGTGGATCCACCCGCGCGCACAGCGATGCTGGGCTATGCAATCGGGCGGGCCTGGTGGGGGCGCGGGTTCGCCACCGAAGCCACGCAGGCGATGTTGCGATGGTCGATCGAGACCTACGGCCTTACACGGATCTGGGCGTCCACCGATCTCGGGAACGTCCACTCACAGCGCGTGCTCGAGAAGCTCGGCATGCAGCGCGGATCGGCCTCCCCATGCGAAGGCGTTGAAATCTCCCGATGTACCTCGTCCCGAACGTAACCGACGCCAACGTTTTCGCGGATCGGATCCATGGTCACCGGCAGTCCGGACGCATACCTTCGACCCGGTCTTCCACGGTGAGCGCCCAGCGCTCGTGATCTCGCCACTCGCCGGCGACAAGCAGGTAACGGGGCGAGAAACCCTCGTTCCTGAAGTCGAGTCGACGGACGAGGGCGATCGAGCGCAGGTTTCCGGGCTGAATGTTCGCCTCGACGCGGTGCAGGCCGAGCTCGCCGAAGGCGCGGTCGATGACGAGGCGCAGGCCGTCGGCCATGTGGCCGCGCCCCTCGCCCCCGCTGAACGCGTAGTACCCGAGGTAGCCCGAACAGAACGCGCCCTTGACGATGTTGTTGATGTTGACGACGCCGACCAGACGCCCCTCAACCCGGAGGAAGAAGCCGGTGTGCACAGGCTCGCGGAGACGGTCGAGGTACGCAGCGAACGCGGCCTGCGAGGCGGGTGGAGACACCCACGGCCGATGGAGCCCGCCGCTGGCGGCCATGGCCTCGAGGAACTCCGACTCGTCGCCCTTGCCCGGGGTGTGGAGGCTGACGGGAGAAGCACCGGCGAGGGGTCGCGACATCGAGCGTATGGTGCGCCATCGTAGCGCCGAACGGCAACGGTGCGGACCGTCGCGTGTCTTTGCACCGCGCCGATGGTGGCGGGGCCGGGTATTCATCGACCTCAAGCGCCGCGAGGAGCTGTCGTTTCTGCTGGTCGTGCCTGGACCTCACCGCGACGTGGCTGCTCGAGACGATCCTGCACGGCTTCGGGTCGTCGGGACGTACTGAGGCGCGGCGACCCGCTTCTCGCGCCCGCCGTCGCTCGTCATGAGCGTCGCTGACCTTGCAGCTGGTCTTCGAGGAGTGCCGGCTCGACTACGAGGTCGCGACGTCCTGAACGCGCACGACCGGCTCGTGGCGTACCGGGAAGTTGACCGAGGAGGCGATGAAACACGCCTTGTGGGCGTCGGCGTGCAGGCGGGTGGCCGTCTCGACCATCTCCGGCGCGGCCACGGTAGCCTCCGGGCGCAGGACGACCTCGGTGAAGTGGCCGCCATCCGCGGTCACGGCCATGGTGCCGACGGCGTGGTCGACGTACGCGGTGACCACGACACCCGCAGTCGAGCACAGGTGCAGATACCACAACATGTGGCACTGCGACAGCGAGCCGACCAGCAACTGCTCTGGGTTCCAGCGCGCCGGGTCGCCGCGGAAGGCGGGGTCGGAGCTGCCCGGGATGGTCGGCGGGCCGTCGGCCGACAGCTCGTGGTCGCGGCCGTAGTCGCGGTAGCCGCTGGTGCCGGTGCCCTTGTTGCCGGTCCAGGCCACGACCGTCGGATACGTGTGCAGGCGTGTCATGTGTGCTCTTCCTTGTCGCGTCGGGCGGTGATGCAGGTGTCGAGGACGTGGGCACGGGCGATCCCGGCGGCCTCCTCGGAGTGCCCGCCGGCGCGATCGCGGCCAGCCGCTCGTGCTGCTCCGACACGTGCGCGGGCTGCGTTCGTCCACATGGTGCCTGCAGACATCGCATCTCGCGGGCGAAGCCGACAGGTACAGTTCGCAGCGTGGTGGAGCATCACAGTTCGACCCGGTCCCGCGGTGGATGTCGTCCTCGACGATCGTCACCGCGTGCGCGCGGGCGATCGCCACGATCGCCCGGCGGCGGCCCGCACCGATCGCCTCCACGCTCCCGTCCTCGACGAACGGCGCCACGGCCTCCGGCTCGGCCGACAACACCGCGCTCCTCGACACGGCCAGCGATCGCCCGAGCGCGACCCCTTGAACATCCCCGCGACGAAGCTCGCCACGTCGCCCCCGGGGACGGCGCGGCGATGGAAATGCGTGCCAGGGCGGTCGCGCAGCGTCATGCGATCGACCCTGTAGGTGTGCCAATCCGCCGCCGCAGGGCTCCACGCCAGCAGGTACCACCGGCCCGCGTGCGCGACGAGACCATGCGGCTCGACGACCCGGGTCGCTCCGGCGCCGTAATCGAAGCGGAGCATCTCGAGCTCGCGGATCGCAGCGC
This sequence comes from Nannocystis pusilla, assembly GCF_026626665.1. Lineage (GTDB taxonomy): Bacteria > Myxococcota_A > Polyangia > Nannocystales > Nannocystaceae > Nannocystis > Nannocystis pusilla. The sequence goes on along the minus strand of NZ_JAPNKE010000002.1, from coordinate 11,087,270 downwards.
CCACGGCGAGGAACGTGGCGGCGTCGAGCCGCCCGTTCGTCGGCGCGCCGGCGGGGGCGCGGACGACCTCCACCGAATCCATGCGCCGACGCAGCCGCGCAGGCATCAGCTGTCGCACCGTCGACAGCGCCCGCTCGGCCGCCGTGTCGAGCTTCGTGTCCGCGAGGCTCACCGTCCGCAGGGCGAGCGCCAGCGCGACGATCTGCTCCTCATCGAACATCAGGGGCGGCAGCTCCGAGCCCGCCTCCAATCGGTAGCCGCCGTCCGGACCATTGTCGCGTGGATGTGATACCCGAGCTGACGCAATCGATCGACGTCGCGGCGGACCGTGCGCTCGCTGACCGCGAGCCGCTCGGCCAACACGTGCCCCGACCACTCCCGGCGCGCCTGGAGCAGGGACAGCAGCAGCAGCGTCCGCGAGGTCGTCATGTTTCGCAGTGTGCCGGAAATAGCGGACAGAAACTGACCGCGACCTTTGTTACCGTCCGCGGCCACGGGCAAGCGAGCAACGCCGGCCCACCACCCACACCAGAAAGCTCCACATGTTCGTCGCCTTCACCGACCTCAACTGGATCGCCGTAGCGATCGCCTTCATCGTCGCCGCCGGACTCGGCGGCCTCTACTACGGCATCGCCATCGCGCGCGCGTACGACGTCGCGCTCGGCCGGGTGGGCAAGCCCGCGCCCGCTCCGTCGATGGTGCGAAACCTCGGACCCGCAGTGTGCACATTGTTCACGACGGTCACGACAGCCGTGCTGCTCGAGGCCCTCGACATCACCTCGCTCGGCGAAGCGCTGGGCTTCGGCATGGTCGTCGGCGTGGGTTACCTCGCCGCGATGACCTTCCAGATCGCGCTCAACCCCAACTTCCCGCACCCGCTGTTCTACGGCCTGCTGAACGCCCCGTATTTCGTGCTCACCAGCCTGACCACCAGCGTCATCATCGTACAGCTTCGATGAGCTGCACGACCGCCGATGCCACCTTCAAGCGGCCGACGATGGGCCCCGACGGGATCGAGCTGACGTTCGCGCTCAACCATCTCGAGTACTTCCCGCTCACGACAGTGCGGCTCGACCTCGTGGGAAAGAGGCCCGGCGCGCGCGTCGTGTCGACCTCGAGCAGCATGCAGGCGCGTGGGAAGCTCGACCTGGCGAAGACACCGACCTCGCTCGAGCGCTCTCATTTCGAATCGCGGCTCTCGCTTCGCGGCGAACCGCCGAGCAGGTCCGCGCACGCGTCCCGAACGCAGCGTCTGAGCCAGCGATGAGCCGGATCGGCGTCGAGTCGCGGATGCCAGAGCAGTGAGACCGTGATCTCGGGCGCGGCGAACGGCAGGCGAAAGCTGTGCATGCCGTCTCGCAGGCCGCCGGTGTGGCGCTCCGGGACGCTGGCGATCAGGTCCGAGGAGCGCGCCAGCGCCAGCGCCGTGGAGAAGCCGCCGACGACCGTCACGATGTCCCGCTGCAGCCCGAGCGGCGCCATGGCCTCGGCGATCGGTCCCTGTTCGAGCCCCCGCCGCGAGATGCTGATGTGCCGGCCGCTGGTGTAGCGGGACAGGGTGACCCGACCCTTGCTCAGCGGGTGGCCGGCGCGCACGACTCCGATGAAGCGGTCCCGGAACAGCGCCTGCGACCGCACCTCGGGCCCCATCTCCTGGCTGACGATACCGGTCTCGAGATCGACGGCGCCCTCGCGCAGGGGTCCGCTGTCCTTGTTCAGCTTCTGCACGAAGCGCAGCCGCACCCGCGGAGCCTCTGCGCCGACCCGGGCGATCAGGCCCGGGCCGAAGGTCTCGGCGAACCCTTCGCTGGATCGCAGCGTGAACGTTCGAGCGAGGACCGCGAGGTCGAGCGCCTCGACGGGACGGAGCACCGCCCCGGCGTCCTGGACGAGCTGGCCGACCCGCGCGCGGAGCTCGAGCGCGCGAGGGGTCGGGACGAGGCCGCGTCCCGCCCTGACGAGCAACGGGTCGCCGGTCGCCTCCCGTAGCCGCGCCAGAGTCCTGCTCATCGCGGAGGGGCTCAGCTGCAGCCGCCGCGCCGCGACCGCGACGCTCTCCTCCGCCAGCAGCACCTCCAGGGCGACGAGCAGGTTGAGATCGGGTCTCGACACCGCCCCACCGTAGCGTCACCGAGACATGGCGTCAAATGCACTGATGAAGTGCAATCAGTGCGCCTTCCGCCATGTCTGGCCGGGGCGCACGCTCCTCCTCGTGCCGACCAGAACGACCGATGGCCCCCTGAATCGCCCGCTTCACACCGAGGACGAGGCGCGCGATGCGAGCGCATCATCGCCGCGATCCGCGCGAGGGGCCCTCGCTGCGCTGGCGCTTTCGATGCTGCTGTCCTCGCTCGGCACCAGCATCGCCAACGTCGCGCTGCCGACGCTGACGCAGGTGTTCGAGGCCGCGTTCCAGGCGGCTTCATGGATCGTCCTCGCCTACCTCCTGACGGTCACGTCCTCGATCGTCAGCGTCGGGCGACTCGGCGATCGGATCGGCCGGCGCCGCTTGCTGCTGGCCGGGCTGTCCCTGTTCACGGCGGCCTCGATGGCGGCCGGCCTCGCCCCGGCGCTCTGGCTGGTGATCGTCGCCCGCGCGGTGCAGGGCCTCGGCGCGGCCGTCATGATGGCGCTCTCGATCGCGTTCGTGGGCGACGTCGTCCCGAAGGCGCGGACGGGTCGCGCGATGGGGCTGCTCGGCACGGCGTCCGCGATCGGGACGGCGCTCGGCCCGTCGCTGGGCGGGGTCCTGATCGACCAGTTCGGCTGGCGCGCCATCTTCCTCGTCAACGTCCCGCTCGCCCTCGCCGCGGTGCTGCTCGCGCGGCGCTGCCTGCCCGCGGATCGCCCGACGCCGGAGGCGCACGGGGCCGGGTTCGACGTCGTCGGCACGCTGCTGCTCGCCGCGACGCTCGCCGCCTACGCGCTCGCCATGACGCTCGGGCGCGGTCACCTCGGCCTGTTCAACCTCTCGCTCGTGATCGCCTCGGTGATCGGCGCGGGCCTGTTCCTGTTCGCCGAGACGCGAGCGGCCGCCCCGCTGATCCGGTTGGCCCTGTTCGGCGATCCGACGCTGAGCGCGAGCCTCCTCGCCAACCTGCTCGTCTCGACGGTGCTGATGGCGACGCTGGTCGTCGGCCCGTTCTACCTGTCGCGCTCGCTCGGACTCGACGCCGGTCTCGTCGGCGGTGTCCTGTCGCTGGGGCCGATCGTGGCCGCGCTGCTCGGTGTACCGGCGGGGCGGATCGTGGACCGCATCGGCACGGGGCGCATGAGCATCATCGGGCTCGTCGGCATCGCTACCGGTGCGTGCCTGCTCGCCATGACGCCGGAGACCCTCGGCGTTCCCGGCTACGTCGCGCCCACCGTCGTCCTCACCGCCGGCTACGCGCTGTTCCAGGTGGCCAACAACACGGCCGTCATGGCCGGTGTCGACCCGCAACAGCGGGGTGTCGTGTCCGGAACGCTCAACCTGTCGCGCAACCTCGGACTCATCACGGGTGCCGCGGTCATGGGCGCCGTATTCGCGTTCGCCTCGGGTACGGACGAGATCACGGCGGCAGACCCCGCGGCGGTCGCGGCCGGCATGCGGAGCACGTTCGTCGTGGCGGCGGCGCTGATCGTGGCGGCGCTCGCCGTCGTGGCGGGAGGTCGTGCACTCGCGGCGCGTCGACTCTCGCCGGTGGCCCCGTGACGAGCTCGGGCGCCTCCATTCAACCCCGGAATCGGTGACATCATGCGCAACCCAGCCCTCACGCGAGTGATCGCGTGGACATTGGCGCTCCTCCTGTTTCCCCGCATCGCTACTGCTCGAGGACCCGCGGCCCCCGCGACCGGGCCCGAGGCGAAGGGCTTCGTGCTACGCAGCGCCGACGGGGTGAACAGCCTCCGATTGCTCGGACTCCTGCAGCTCCAGCTGGCGCACGACCGGAGCGACGGGTCGCCCGACAGGAGCGCCCTGTTCGTCAACCGAGCTCGCGTCGGCCTCGTCGGGAGCATGTTCAGCCGACACCTGCGCTACACGCTCGTCGCGGAATTCAGCGGCAAGAGCCCCAGGCTCATGTTCCTCAACGTCGACTACACGTTCGTCCCCGACTGGCTCTCGCTGCGCGTGGGGCAATTCAAGCGGCCGTTCTCGCGGCCGTTCATGACGCTCGCCAGTGAACTCGCGATGATCGACCGGCCGACGCCGGCCGGGCCGGGCGTGTTCGGGGACAACGCGGACATCGGCGTGATGCTGCACAATGGAACGACGGGCCGCTTCGAATACGCGGTGGGCGTCTTCAACGGCGCCGGGCCCAATGTGGTGCCGGACCGGATCCACCCGCTGGTCGCGGCGCGTGTCGGGTACAACACCGCGGGCCTGATGCCCTACAGCGAGAGCGACCTCGAAGGCGGCGCGCCGCGCTTCGGCGTCGCGGCGGCCGGACTCGTCGATCTCGGCAAGCCCGGGGACAGGCAGTCGTTCGTCAGCGGGCTCGTCGACGTGATGTTCAAGGCGCGCGGGTTGTCGCTGTCGTCGGCGCTGTACGCTGGCTCCCGCCAGGCCGGTCCGCGCTGGACGGACCAGCACTTCAGCGCGCTCGGACATTACACCCAGCTGGGCTACGTCATCGCCAAGCGGTTCGAGCCCGTCGTCCGCTACTCGTTCGTGCTGCCCGGCGGCGAGGGCAACCACCAACACGACGTGGCCGGCGGCCTCAACGTGTTCTTTCGCGGCCACGCCTTCAAATGGCAGACGGTCGTGAGCGCCCGATTCCAGTCCCACGACGGCAGAGCGACGCCGGACGTGCGTCTCCAGTCCCAGCTCGGTCTGGCGTTCTAGCGCTCGAACACGCACGTCCGTGTCAGGCCGATGGCGGGCGAAGATGGGTTTGCGATAACATGAGGCCGATGGACCTCGAAGCCCTGCGTGACCGCGTTTTCGCCCACCCCGACAACGCCGCCGTCCTCGCCTGGCTGGAGGCGCAGCCCTCCGACCCGCTCAAGCCCGGGACGAACGGATACGGCTACGACGAGGGCGCCGGCGCGTTCTTCTGGGAATGGGGCCGCCGCGTCCCCGAGGACGCGAAGTTCGACCTCTCGTACCACCACCTGATGATCCACCCCGTCGCTGCGCGGATCTTCGCGTTCCAGCACGGCCGATTCACGTTCGTGCTCCGCCGGGACTGGGAGCGCGCCGGCAAGGTGCCCGACGAGGACGCTCGCGTCGGGTACACCCTCGACAGCAGCGTCGACTTCTCCGACCTCGGCGATCCCTGGTGCCTGCTCAACGGCAAGGTCGACGAGGGCGACGAGGAGGACGAGCTCCTGTGGGCCTGGGAGCTCGCTGGCCGCGATCCGTAGACGGCGAGCCGTCGCCGCCCGACTCGCGAGCCCGCGAGATCGGCGCTCGCATTTTTGCGATTGTGTCTCGCATCCGTGCGAAGGCCGCAGCGTCGCCTTGCCGGCCCCGCTGACCTTCGCGCGAGGCGTCGCACCCACATTCGTGCGCGGGCGCGACGATTGTGGGCAGCGTGCCGGCGCAGTAGCGTCGCCGCATGAAGTTCATTCGCACGACGTTCGGGGCCCTCGCGCTGTTCGCAGTCCTCGCTACCGGCTGCGCCGCCGGGGACAAGGGCACTGCCCCCCGGGCGGCGTCGAGATCGTCCGCATGGAGCGGAAGTTCGTCAACAACTACCTGCTGCTCGGCGAGCGGGTGGTGCTCGTCGACACGGGCGTGCCCGGCAACGAGAAGCGCGTGTTACGGGCGCTCGCGCGGCGCGGCAAAAAGCCGTCGGACGTCGCGCTGATCGTCGTGACGCACGGCCACGCCGACCACGCCGGCTCGGGCGCGGCGCTGCGGGAGGCCACCGGTGCGCCGATCGCCGGGGGCGTCGGCGACGCGGCGATGAACCGCGCCGGACACAACGACCGGCTGCAGCCGACCGGCGCGCCCGGCCGTCGAGTCATGCCATTCGTCGTCCAGGAGTACCCCGGCTACGCACCCGACATCGAGGTCGCCGACACCCTCGACCTCCGGCCGTACGGGGTCGCCGGCAAGGTGATCGTCGTCCCCGGGCACACCTCCGGCTCGCTCGCCGTGGTCCTCGACGACGGGCGCGCTCTCAGCGGCGACCTCGTCCGCGGCCGCTTCGGCGCGCGGACGAAGCCGGCGCTGCACTACTTCCACGCCGACGTCGACGCGGCCCACCGGCACCTCCAGCGAATGATCGACAGCGGAGTCCGCGAGATCGACCCCGGCCACGGGCACACCCTGAAGGCCGACGCGGTGCGCCGCTTCCTCGACGAATGGCTGTCCGACCAGAGCCCGGGCGATCGGCCATGGCCATAAGGACATGTCGCCCAGGACATGCCTCCTCCGTGTTCGGCTCGCCGCGACCGTTCGCGTGCACCTCCGTGGACAGCGCCCGTTCCGCACGGTCATCGGGTCCGCGTCGACCCGGCATCGGCGGCCACGCCCTGCGACCTTGTCGAGCTCCACGTCAACGAGACTTCACCAGTTCGCGCACGAGGGGCGAGAGCAGCTCCGTCAGCCAGGTCATCACGGCGCGCACGCGACGTGGTGCCGAGCGCCCGTGCGTGTGAAGCAGCGTGATGGGCACCGGTCGCGCGGTGAGCTCCGGCAGGATCTCGACGAGCTTGTTCGCGTGCCGCTCCTGCCCGGGGCGCGGCACCTGCACGATGCCCAGGCCGGCGATGCACGCCGCCTCGTACGCGTCGAAGTTGTCGACGGTCACCGCGCTGCGCATCGGCAGCTCGTTGTACGTTTTGCCGTCGAAGTACTCGAAGACCGGGGCCGAGTCGGTGGCGTAGTGGACGACGAGGTGGTCGCGTAGATCTTCCAGTGTGCGCGGAGTTCCATGCTGGCGCAGGTACGAGGGGCTCGCGCAGTTCATCATCGGCGCCTCGCCGAGACGGTGCCCGACGAGCTCCGGCTCGAGGACCGGCCCCACCCGCAGCACGAGGTCGAAGCCCTCGCGCAGCGCTGCCACGATTCGGTCGCTCGCGCAGATCTCCAGCTGCAGCTGCGGATGGCGCGCGAGCAGCTCGGGCAGGCGGGGGATCACGTACTCGCGCGCGATGAGGACGGGAAGCTCGACGCGCACCCTCCCCGCAGCCCGCGACCCGCCTGGAACAGCGCCCCGATCTCCTCGGCCTCCGCGAGAAAGCCGTGGGCACGCTTCAGCAGCGACTCTCCCTCGGGAGTGAGGCGAACGACCCGCGTCGAGCGGCGGAGGAGCTGCGCCCCGAGCTCGCCCTCCAGCCTCTGCACGTGCGCCGAGGCCCGCGCCTTCGGCATGCCGAGCTGTTGAGCGGCCTGCGTGAAGCTCTGCAGCTCGGCGACCCGGACGAAGACCTTGAGAGAGTCGAGGTCGAAGCTCATTGTCTGGAACTACCAGACAGTGTGTCGGCGGGCGCGCTCTTTTTCGCGGCTCGGGTGGTCCTTACGCTACCGCCATGAAGCTCGAGGCCCAAAGCGATCCTCGTCACCGGGGTAACGTCATGGCGAACTGGAAGACCTCCGACATTCCGGCCCAGAAGGGCCGTTTGGCCGTCGTCACGGGCACCGGGGGGCTCGGGCTCGAGGACGCCCTGGCGCTGGCGCGGGCCGGCGGAGAGGTCATCATCGCGGGCCGCAACCCGCAGAGAGGGGCGGACGCAGTCGCGGAGTCCTCGCGGAGGTGCCCTCGGCGACTGTCTGGTTCGAGCAGCTCGATCTCGCCAGCCTCGAGTCCGTGTCGCAGTTCGCCGCTCGCCTGCGGGGCCGGCGAGACAGGCTCGATCTCCTGATCAACAACGCCGCCGTGATGACGCCGCCGCGGCGGCAGGAGACCTCGGATGGCTTCGAGCTGCAGTTCGGCACCAACTATCTCGGCCACTTCGCCCTGACGGCCCAGCTCATGCCGCTGCTGCGAAACGGGGCGAGTCCACGCGTCGTCACGCTGTCGAGCGTCGCTGCGCGGGACGCTGCGATGGACTTCGACGATCTGCAGGCGAAGCGCAGCTACGCCCCGATGCGGGCCTATGGCCAGTCGAAGCTCGCCTGCCTGATGTTCGCCTTCGAATTGCAGCGGCGCAGCGAGGCGAATCGGTGGGGCGTCGCCAGCATCGCCGCGCACCCCGGCATCTCGCGCACCGATCTCCTGCACAACGCGCCCGGGCGCTGGAGCGCCGCCGGCATCTCGCGGACGCTCCTGTGGTTCCTGTTCCAGCCCGCGTCGCAGGGCGCTCTCCCGACGCTGTTCGCCGCGACCTCGCCCGAGGCGAGCGCCGGCGCTACTACGGTCCGAACAAGATGAACGAGATGCGTGGCGCTCCGGCTCTGGCGAAGGTTCCGCCGCGAGCGGAAGACCGGGCCGCCGCCGAACACCTCTGGCGCGTGTCCGAGCAGCTCACCGGCCTCTCCTTCCCATGAACCGGACTGCGCATCTCTCTCGCCGCGGTGCTGCCGATCGCCGCGCGCGGCGGATGCTCCGGAGCTCCGCCGATCAGACCAGCAGGCCGTGCAGCTCGTCGCCGCCGAGGATCTCGAGCGTGAGGTCGGAGAACTCCTCTTGCGGCAGGCCGAGCGCGGCGGCGACGGTGCGCAGATAGATGTCCTCCGCGAGGTCGAGCTCCTCGTCGGCGTCGTTGACGCTGGCGACCAGCTCGAGCAGCTTGCGCTTGTCCTCCTGGCTCAGGCCGTCGAGTCCGGCGGCCACCTGCTGCACGTTGAAGGCGGCCGGGCTGAACGTGTTGATCAGCCGGAGCAGCGCGTCGGGCACCTCGGCCCCGCCGAGCAATGTCGACAGGAGCGAGCGGATCCGCGTGATCTCGGCGCCGGCGAGGCGCTTGTCGGCATACGCGGCGCCGAGCAGGAGCTGGGTGATCTGTTCGATGTGCTGCTTCATCGCGTCCTCTGGGCCCGGGCGCAGGCCCGCGGCGGGGCGAGGGTATCGCAAAGGCGCTGCGTCCGCACGACGACGCGCCGCCCGACGCACCCCGTCTCCGCCAGACCTCGCCCGCGGCGCTCGCCGCCGTGCCGTGCGGCGGCCCTGACGGCGAGCGCACCTCCGCCGAGTCCGCTTGCCAGGTCACGGCCGCGGCGGCGTCGCCCGCTCGGTGGCGCGCGAGCGGCCCCGGGCCGGGCGACCGCTCGCCGAAGGCCCGCGTCGTGGCACGGACGCGCCGACCTGCGCTCGTCCCCTCGCACCTGTCTTTGAGGTCATCCGAACAGGCAGCCCGAATCATCGCTGCACGGCGATTCAACCGTCGTTCTTCACGCCGGGCGGACGGCTCCGGCGAATCAGCGGCCAGAGTGCATACATTCGAACGAGCCCACGCGTACTTCCACACCTCTCGACGCGCGCATCGACGATATCTCGCGGAACGGCTCCCGCCTCGCGGTGCTCGACGCCCGGGCTTGCGACGCCGACTCAGCCGATCGCCCGCCTGGAGATCCGTCCGGCCGCGTCGACCGCCTCGACCACGACCCTGCCCTCGCCCGCGATCGCCGGCGACGACGACTCCATGGCGCCGTCGCGCCCGCGCTGCGTCGACCACCGCGGGGTGAACACGCCATCCTGGCCGCGGTCGTCGATCGCCCACTCGACGATCGCGTCGACGCCCAGGTGGGCCCAGCAGCCGGCGCTGTCCGGTGCGGCGTAGTCGGCGAGCCGGATCGCTCGAACCCCAGCCGTCACTTCGACGGCGAGCGACAGCCGCGAGACTCGCGTGGGCCCGATCGCCTCGTCCTCCACGAACGTGCGCGGCACCTCCCACAGCGTCACCCCGGGCGCCTCCACGTCGTGCACCGAGGGGTCGAAGACCCACGCGATCACCTCGAGCGCCGCGGCCCCGGCCGCTCGCGCCGCGGCCTGCCAGCGCGCGATGTCGCCGGCGGTCGGTCGCTGCTCGCTGGCCGCCACCACCACGGCCGCCTCGCCGCGCCGCCCATGCATCTGTCCCTCGGGCCATGTCGATTCTCCGGATGCGTCGCCCGATTCTCCGACGACGGCCCGCGCCGTGACCTGTCCCTCGGACCAGGCCGTCGCGCCGTGCAGCGCGAGCAGGCGGGCGCGCAGCTCGGCCTCGCCGAGGCGCAGGGCCAGCGCGCGGCGGGCGGCAGGCATCGCGTCGAACACCGCGAACGGGCCGGCCTCGCCGCGCTGCGTCATCGCGCGCAGGCGCCGGCGGATGACCGTGAAGGCCGGCTGCGAGCGATCGATCACCACCCAGCGCCTCCCGCAGCGAGCGGCGACCGCGGCGGTCGTGCCGGAGCCGGCGAACGCGTCGAGGATCAGGTCGCCCGGGCGCGAACACATGTGGACGATCCGCTCGAGCAGCGCCTCCGGCTTCTGCGTGTCGTAGCCGACCCGCTCGGTGTGCGTCCCCTGCAGCGCGCGGATGTCGGTCCACACGTCCTGCAGCGGCACCCCCTCCTGCTCGTCGAGGTAGTGCTTCTGCCGCGGCACCGCGCCCGGTCGGCTCTGGTACACCCGGCCGCTGCGATGCAGCTCCTCCATCGTCGCCTGGCCGTAGCGCCAGAACCGGCGCACGCCGAGGAACTCGTAGCTCGGGTTGCCCTTGGCCGCGCCGCCGGGGGCCGTGAGCGGGCTCGACATGAAGCGGCGGCCCGTCCCGAGCTCGACGTGGCGGTACCACTTCGCCACGTAGTCCTTGTCGTACGGCGCGCGCAAGGTCGTCCACGTGCGCTCCGGGCCCATCCCGTAGATGAGCAGCACGTCGTGGACCGCCCCGAGCCGGCGCGCGCCCTGGGCGGCGTCGTTGTGGGCCGAGTAGCGCTTCCACGCGACCTGGTTGACGAAGTTGTCGGCGCCGAACACCTCGTCCATCACCACGCGCACGTGGTGGCACACCTGCATGCCGACGTGGACCACGATCGTCGCCGTCGGCTTCATCAGCGCGCGCAGCAGCACCAGGCGCGGGTACAGCATCGACAGGTAGCCGGGGCCGCCCCACGTGTCGCGGTAGGCCAGGACCTCGACCTCGCCCTTCCTTAAGTAGTGCGACGCGCCGACGTCGAACGGCGGGTCGATGTAGACCAGGTCGACGGCCGCGCCGAGCTCCTCGCGCAGCGCCGCCAGGGCCAGCGAGTTGTCGCCCCAGATCAGCCGGTCCTGCCAGCCGCTCGCCTCGCCGACGCGCTCGCGCAGCGTCAACGGACCCGGCGAGACGGCGGCGGGCAGCGGGACCTTGCCGGGCCAGGTCAGCTCCACTCGCCCCTCGCTCGCGGTCGTCCGCCTGGGCATCGCCGGCCATCGTACCCGACCTCAACCGGGCCCAGAACCGGCGCTGACGGCCCATTGAGGGAGCTAGTGCGAAATCGCGCCACCTCTTGGCGGCTCTGGCGGGATCGCGCACACTGGCGGGCGGGCCATGTCGACCGCCGCCGCGCCTCGTTTCTACTGCGACGCCGCCGAGCACTTCATCGGCACCCGCGCGACCGAGGCCGACCCGGTCTACGCCGGGTCTCGCGGCGCCCCGGGGCGGATCGACGGCCCGCGGCGCAAGGCCCGGTTTCACGGCCCGCGGGCGCTGACCGAGGGCGGCGCCTCGCTGCTGTTCGTCGCCGACACCGGCAACGGCGCGGTGCGCAGCATCGACACTCGCGCGGGCGTGGTCAACACGGCGCTCACGCTCGCGGACATCTGCACGATCGCACATGTCCAGGAGTTCACCCCGAGCGGGCTGGCGTGCGACGGCGAGTGGCTGGTCATCGCCGACACGCGCAACCACGTGGTGTGGAGCTACGACCTGCGCAGCCATCGACTCGCGCTGCTGGCCGGCTGTCCCGGGACGCCCGAGACGTCGACGGCGACTGCGAGCAGGCGCGCTTCTGGTTGCCGGTCGCCGTCGCGCTGGCGGACGACGGCCGTGGCTTCGTCGTCAGCGAGGCCCGCGGGCGGCGGCACGTCAATCGCCGCGGCGACGTGCGAACTCTCGGTCGCTGAAGCTCGCGCGTGGCAGCGCCGATGCGCGCGGGCCTGCGCAGCGACGCGACCGGGTTTGACACGCCGGGCCGCGGCGTGAAACACGGGGTCATGCACGTGCATCGCCTCGGCCTCGTCCTCGCTGCCCTCACCGCCTGCGGCCCGGATGGTCGCGCCGACGCCACCGACACCGCGACCGCGCCCACCGGCACCACCGCGCCGGCCTCGACCTCGAGCAGCAGCAGCGGCGACGTCGCCCCGACGAGCACCGGCGACGCGAGCACCGGCACCATCACCACGACCACCACCGGCACGACCGAGGAGCCCGGCACCACCACCGCGCTCACCACCGCGGTCGACACCTCGACCACCGAGCCGGTCGACCCGTCGACCACCACCACCGTCGGGCCCAAGCTCGACCTGCCGGCGGAGATGCCGATCCCGGTGAAGGACATCCCTGGCCTGGTGTCGATCACCTTCTACGAGTCGACCAGCGGGGTGATGGAGTTCACCTTCTCGGTCGACGGGCCCGAGCTCAACACCCTGCTGGCCGACCCGCTGAGCAACGCCAACCGCGACATCGAGGGCACCAGCGTCGAGTTCTACGACGTGTACTACTCGGACGTGGACGGCGTGTTCGATCCGCTGGGCAGCTATCTGACGATCGCGGGCTCGTTCGGGGCCAAGCTGCCGGCCGGTGGCGGGCTCAACTTGGCCGAGATCTCGCTCAACTTCGACAACAACGAGTTCGAGTTCGGCAGCTTCCTCGCCAGCTTCGTCGGGCTCGGCGACAACTACATCGCCGGCTCCGAGCCCAACGCGATCGACAACAACCTCGACACGCACACGACCATGGGCAACACGGTGGACACCCCCGGGCAGCGGCTGCGGGTCACGCTCGGCTTCAAGTCGTCGCTGATGCCGGGCTGACGCCTGGCCGATCGGGCATGTCCCGATCGCCATGCGCCGTGAGCTGCCTCCCAGCCGGGCCCAGGCGGCGAACACCTGTCCTGTCGGGCATGTCCCGATCGCCATGCGCCGTGAGCTGCCTCCCGGCCGGGCCCGCGCGGCGAACACCTGACCTGTCGGGCATGTCCCGATCGCCATGCGCCGGGCGGCCCACCTCAGGTGGCCATGTCGGTGGCGTCGGCGGCGAAGTCGGTGAGCTCGACGCCGGTGAGCCGGAGCGAGGTGCTGAGCACCGAGTAGATGAGGAAGGCCGCCAGGGTGGCGCGGCTCTTGACCCACGAGGGCTCGAACCGCGGCGGCGCGAGTGCTCCGGCGCGGAAGAACGGGTCGAGCTCGATGGCGTCGCCGAGCGCCATGCGGCCGGAGAACAGGTGGTGCAGCAGCTCGGGCCGGCCGCTCTGGATCGCCTTGAGGAAGAACGTGTGCACGCCGAGGAGGCCGCGCAGGTAGACGATGTCCTTGGTGAACACGACCTTGCCGGCGACGTCGCCGCCGCGGAACACCCGCGCCGCCGAGTGATAGCTCTCGCCCGGGTCCTGACCCGCGTCGTGGAAGAAGCGGAACAGGTCGATGAAGTCGGCGCCGGACAGCGCGAGGTCGACGGCCTTGACGCGCAGGGCCAGGCGGCGGAGGCGGGCCAGGTCGATCGCGTTGGTGATCATCTCGGCGAAGGTCGCCAGGCCCTCCTGCGTGGCCGTGGTCCGCGGCGCCCCGAGCCCCAGCGAGCGCACGTGCGGCTGCTCGCGCCCGTTGAGGGCGGTCAGCGAGTGGACGAACACCTCGTGCTCGACGAGCTGGGCCACGTCGTAGGGGCTGAAGCAGGTCGCGCCGCGCAGGCGCACGCGCGTCGGGCCGGCGGCCGCCTTGGCCGCCATGTCGGGGTCGACGACGACCGCGATCGGCAGGTCGCCGAACACCGGGGTGATGCGCTCGCGCAGCGCGTCGGCCGCCTGCTCGGGCGTGACGAAGAAGTCCTGCTCGGGGATGTAACCCTCGGCGCGGAAGTCGTCGGTCAGCGCCAGGAATTGTTCGGCCGCCGACAGGTTGCTGACCTGCCCGGGGCCGACGGGGTCGCGCGGACCGCCGTAGAGCTCGATCGAGCGGACCGTGAACTCGGGCGTGCCGGCCTCCTCGATCATCGCCGCCGCGAGCTTGTAGCTGCGGGCGGTGCGGTAGAGGTAGCGGCCGACGGGTGGTTTCGGTCGCACTCGCGCATGATCGAGGCCAGCGCGCGGATGTTGGAGTCGAAGCGCACGCGCGGCGGCTCGACCGCGGGCAGCCGGGGATCGCCGGCGTGCCAGCGGGCGAGGAACTCGGCGCCGACCTGCGGCGGCCAGGCCAGCTGGCTGAGCACCTTGATGTCCTTGGCGGCGTCGACCAGGCGGCCGTCGAGGTCTGCGAATTGTTCGAGCGCGGTGTCCACGAGCGTCCTCCTCGGCCCTTGAAGATCGCACGCAAGGGCTCGCTTCCCAAGGCCGCGGCTCGCGCCGATACCGCACCGGTCGTGCGCGGCGTTCCGCGGGCAGGAGCGGCGTCGACCGTGCCTCGCGTAGCAGGCGCCACCCGGTCGCGGACACGTGTCCTCGCCGAGCGCTGCTCAGCTCACGCCGAGCCCATGGCCGTCGGCGCGGGCCTGCATTACTCTGCTGCTCGATCAATCCATGGTTTTCAAAGTCGGCGGAGACATCGACGCTTATTGCACCAAGTGCCGCCTCGACACGATTCACGTCGTCGTCGCGCTCAAGCCGGGCAACGAGGGGCCGAAGCGGGTCGAGTGCAAGAGCTGCGGCGGGCAGCACATGTACCACGCGCCCAAGCTGCCCTCGCGGACAGAAGCGCCGAGCCAGCCGGCGGTGGTGAACCGCAGCGCCGCCGCTCGCAACCCGCCGCCGCCCAAGCCGCCCAAGGCGGCCAAGCCCGCGGCGGCCAAGCCCTCGGCGCTCAGCCCCCGGCCGGCGCCGGCGCGCGCGAGTGGTTGCGGCGCATGGAGGACCTGGCGCACCAGGGCGGCACGCCGATCAAGGCCTACTCGATGCGTGAGACCTTCGCCGCCGGCGACCCGGTGTCGCACCCGAAGTTCGGCAAGGGCGTGGTGCTCGAGGTGATCGAGGCCAAGAAGTGCGCCATCCTGTTCGAGGAGGGCCGCAAGGTCCTCGCCATGGGCGGCACCTGACAGCCGCGTGAGCTGCTCTTCCGGCCATGTCGCGTGCGACATGTCCGTATGCACATGTCCGTCCGGACAGCTCATTCGGCCTCCGGCAGCGCGCGCAGGTGGAGCGCCTGGGCCACGTCGGCCTCGGCCGCGGGGGCGCGCGGGCAGCGATCGTCGTCGGCGAGGTCGGCGAGCGTGCGGGCGACCCGGCGCAGGCGGTGCTGGGTCCGCGGGCTCCAGCCGCGGTGCTCGGCCGTCGCGGCGAGCAGGCGCTCCGCCGCCGGCGTCAGCGCGCACAGGCGTTCGATCGACCCGGCCGCCGCCGGCACCTCGGCGTTGGTGCGCCACGGCGTCCCGCGCAGCCGCGCGAGCTGGCGGGCGCGGGCCCGCGTCACGCGGGTCCGCACCGTCGCGCTCGACTCCGGTGGGTCGGCCGAGCGCAGCTCTCCGGCCGCGCCGGCGTGACGGACACTGCGACGTCGATGCGGTCGAGCAGCGGCCCCGACACGCGCTGCTGGTAGCGCAGCACCGCCGCCGGGTTGTCGACGCAGGTGCGATCGGGGTGGCCGAGGAAGCCGCACGGGCACGGGTTCATGGCCGCCAGCAGCTGGAACCGGGCCGGGAAGCCCACGCTCCCGCGCGCGCGCACGATCCGGACCACGCCCTCTTCGAGCGGCTCGCGCAGCGCCTCGAGGCAGCCGCGCGAGAACTCGGGCAGCTCGTCGAGGAACAGCACCCCGCGGTGCGCCAGGCTGACCTCGCCCGGGCGCAGGAACGGCCCGCCGCCGAGCAGACCGGCGACGCTGACGGTGTGATGCGGGGCTCGCAGCGGCACCTCGCGGACCAGCCCGTCGACCGCGCGCAGCCCGGCGACGCCGAAGATCTTCGTCACCTCGAGCGCGGCCTCGTCGTCGAGCGGCGGGTAGAGGCCGATGGCACGCCGCGCGAGCATGGTCTTGCCGACGCCCGGCGGACCGTGGAGCAGCACGTTGTGACCGCCCGCCGCCATCACCTCGATCGCGCGGCGGGCCAGCACCAGCCCGCGCACGTCCTCGAGGTCGTGGAGCTCGCGCGGCGGCCTGGGCGGCGGATCGTTGGCCGCGTGCGCGCCGATCTCGCGATCCCCGCGGAGGTGGGCCACGAGCTGCGGCAGGTCGCGGACCGGCAGCACCGCCAGCCCGCCGAGCACCGCCGCCTCGTCGGCGCTGGCCTCGGCGACCGCCAGGCTGGTGAAGCCCATGCGCCGGGCGCAGTCGGCGATCACCAGCGTGCCGGCGGCCGGGCGCAGCGAGCCGTCGAGCGACAGCTCGCCCCACAGCATCAGGCCCTGCAGCCGCTCGGCCGGCACGACCTCGTGGCTCGCCAGCAGCGCGCAGGCCACCGCGAGGTCGATGCCCGGGCTGTCCTTTCGTTCATCCGCCGGCGCCAGGTTGACGACCTGCTTGCGCGGGTGGAGCTTGTGCCCGCAGTGGCCGAGCGCGCTGCGGACCCGCTCGCGCGCCTCCATCAGCGCCCCGCTCGCCCGCCCCACCAGAGTGAGGCCCGGCAGGCCGAGGCCGACGTCCGCCTCGACGGTGACGACAAAACCTTCGACGCCGAGGACGCTGGCGGAGTAGGAGCGAGTCAGCACGGGCGCACTCCCTACAATCGCCGTGCTCCGCGGCCGCGAAGCAAATCAAGGACTTGCCCGCGCGGACGCGCCGTCGCCGTCCCGCCGGCTGGACACCGTCCGGCCCGCCGGACGTGTCGCACCCCGGCGCCGCACCTGCGCCCACGCTCACCCGCGGTCGCAGCCCCTCGCGCGTCGCCTGTGCCCGGCGAACGGCGATCGTATTGTGTTCACCGGCGTCGGTTCGTCGTTCCGCCGAACTCATCGTAGCATTAGCGAACGTTCACCAATCGTTACACAAGCTAATCGCGCGCCGCAATACTTGCTCTTGCCGGAGCATGAAATGTTCGCGAAGATGCAATCCCGACTCGGGGGAGCTTGTCATGGGGAATACGGGGAATCAGATCAAGAAAGCGATGGAGATCGACGGGGCCGTGGCAGCGGCGCTCGTGGACAGCGAGAGCGGCATGACCCTGGCCGTCGCCGGGGGTGGACCATCCTTTGACATCGAGGTCGCGGCGGCGGCCAACACCAACGTCGTCCAGGCCAAGCTCAAGGCGATGAATGCCCTCCGCCTCGCCGACGAGCTGGAGGACATTCTCATCACTTTGGGCAAGCAATACCACATCATCCGACCGCTGCGCCGCACCCCGGCGGTCTTCTATTACCTCGCATGCGATCGCAACAAGACGAACCTGGCGATGGCGCGACGATCACTGGCGGAGATCGAGCACGGGACGGCGCTTTAGCGCCGTTCGCCTGCGCTCACACACCCTGAGCCGGGGCGACGACATGCGATTCGCGCGTCGACGCCCCGCATTTGGAGTTTTACTTTGACTTCGCTGCTCATCGTCGAGGACGATTCCCACTTTCGCGGCGAGCTCACGCGCGAGCTCGAAGGCCACGGTTTTCAGGTCGCGTCGGCGCCCTCGGTGCATTCGGCCCTGGCGGCCCTGGCCCGGCGCCCGGCGGACGTGGTGCTGACCGACCTGCGCCTGGGCGGCCCGGACGGGCTCGACCTGCTCAAGCTGCTGCCGAGCGTGTCCCGGCGGACTCGCTCCATTCTCATGAGCGCCCACGCCTCGGCCCGCGACCACCAGCTTCGCCACCGAGCTCGGCGCCATCGACGTGCTGATCAAGCCGTTCACCCCGGTCGAGCTGCTGCGATCGATCCACAAGGCGATCGATTGCGAGACCGGCTTCGTCGGCAGCGTCCACGGGCTGTCGCTGATCGACGTGGCGCAGATGTTCCACATGGCGCAGCGCTCGGTCACGATCGTCGTCTCCGCGGCGGGCCAGTCGGCGAGCAAGATCCACTTCCGCCGCGGCGAGATCGTCGGCGCCTCGCACGGCGAGCAGTTCGGTGCGTCGCGCTGCGGGCGATCCTGGCCGCCTCCACCGGGGCGCTGCACACCACCGGCCTCGAGGACGGGATCACGCCGACCATCGACGCGCCCTTCGATCACCTGCTGCTGGCCAGCCTGAGCCGGCTCGACGAGGAGCTGCACGAAGGCCGCGGCGCGGACGAGACCCCGGCGGTGTTCGAGCTGGGCGACTTCGGCGAGAGCGACGAGTTCGTCGCGGCGCCGGACGAGCCGGCCGAGGAGCCGTCCTGGACCGGGCTGGGCGCCGGGCGCGAGCAGGCCCGGGCCCGCGACGACGCGCTCGACGACGCGTGCCGGCGCCTGACGGAGGGGGTCGAGGGCGCGCTCGCGTGCGCCCTCGTGGCGGTCGAGGGCGGAGATTTGCTCGGCCACCATCGCCGCAAGGCTGCCGGGCCCACGTCGGAGGCGGCGCTGAGCGCCGCGGCGCGCGAGCTGTTCGGTGGCACGAGCCGGCTGGCGGGCGGCCGGCTGCACGAGGTCCAGCTGACCGCGAGCGATCATTACCTGTTCGGCAAACTCCTCGGCGATCGCCGGCGCGCGCTGCTCCTCGTCACCGATCGCACGATCAGCGTCGGCTTCGGGTGGGCGATGCTGCGCGCGCAGCTCGGCGCGCTCGAGCTGCCGGCGCGGTGACGAGAAAGGACCGGTCATGGCTGTCTACGAACGAGACCGCGACCGTATCGTCATTCGCGTCGTCTACGACGGGCCGGGGCGCGCGGGCAAGACCACCAACGTCGAGCAGCTGGCGCGCATCTTCGGCAACAAGCCCGGCAACGAGCTGCAGGTCCATCCCGCGGCCACCGGGCGCACGATCTACTTCGACTGGTTCAGCTTCGACGGCGGCATGATCGACGGCCACCCGTTACAGGTCCAGGTCGTCACAGTCCCCGGCCACAAGAGCCTCGATCCGCGTCGGGCGCACATTCTGCATACCGCCGACGTCGTCGTCCTCGTGTGCGATTGCGCCGCCTCGGGTCCGGACGCCGCGCGCGAGATGCTCGACAGCCTGCGCGAGCACCTGGCCACGAACGCCCGCTCGGTGCCGCTGGTCGTGCAGGCCAACAAGCAGGACCTGGCGAACGCCATGTCGCCGCAGAAGCTCAGCGCGGCGCTCGGCCTCGGCTACGACACGCCCGTCGTCAGCGCCCAGGCCTCGGCCGGCATCGGCGTGCGCGAGACGGCGATCGGCGCGATCCGGGCGGCCGTGCGGCAGATGAAGCGGCGCATGGCGAAAGAGGGCGTCGACGCGATCCTCGGCAGGGCCGGCACCGCCGACGAGCTGCGCGCGGCCCTGCAGGGCATCGAGGCGGTCGGCGCCGGTCGCAGCGTCGGCGAGCGCCGCAGCCCGGAGGACGAGGACCGGCGCGCCCTGCCGGCGGCCCTCGTCGACGAAGGCCGGGTGGTCTACATCCGCTCGCAGAAGCTGGCCACCCAGCTGGCCGCCGGCGCCCACGGCGAGGCGACCGCGCGGGCCCGGGCGCCGCTGCAGACCAGCCTTTCGGACATGTCCGAAAGGCCACATGCCGAGCGTGCGCGCGGCGGCGCCGTCCCGGTGTCGGCGATGTTCATCGAGCCGCGCCCGGCCAACGACCCGCCCGAGGTCGCCGCGCTCCCGAGCGGCACCGTGCCGGAGGACCTGCATCTCCCGCCCCCGCCCACGGTCGCTCGCCTCCCGCCGGTCGATCTGCCGCCGCGCCCCGGGCCCGAGCTCCCGTCCGGGCACGTGTGGCCGGTCCCCGGCGGTCGCGGCGTGCTCGAGCGGATCGCCGCCCACCCCATGACTCATGTGCCAGGTCTCGAAGGACATGCTCGAAACGACATGTCTTTCAAGTCATCTGATTTTCGCCTGCGCACCCGCCCCGAGTGGCGGTTCGCCGAGCGCGAGCGCGGGCGCGAGGCGCTCCGCGAGCACGTGCGCCGGGCCGCGCGGCTCGGCCCCCTGCTGCCGGCCGGGATCGCGGTCGCGCTCGCGGTCGGCGACGACGCCGACGTCCTGTGGCACATCGTCCCCGACCTGCAGTCGCTGGGCGCCGAGCTGCGCGGCGCGCCCGCGGCCGAGCGCCCGCGGCACCTGCAGCGGCTCGCGTCCGCCTACGCGGCGGCCCTGCGCCTGCTCGCCCGCGAGGACGTCGGCCTGGGGCTCGACCCGCACGCGTTCGCCGAGCAGGACGGCCGGTGGGTCTACATCGGCGACCGCCTGCACGAGCCCGACCCCGCGTCGGCGCTGGCCCGTGCGCTGCTGGCCCCGGGCAGCGGGCCCGGCGAGCGCGGCGCATGGTCGGGTGCGCTCGAGCAGGCCCTGCCGCTCGCCTTGACGCGCGAGGACGTCGCCGCGCTGGGCCTCGAGCAGGCGCTCGCGGCCGCGACGACCGCGGACGCGGCCGAGGACCGTGCCCGCGTGCGGGCGGCGCTGGGGCGCTGCAGCTGAGCCGCGCCCCTGCGCCGACCTGCTCGCTAGTTGAACAGCTTGCCGAGGCGCATGGCCACGCCCATGTCGCCCTCGATCTTGATCTTGCCGGTCATGAACGCGGTCGTCGGGTCGAGCTTCTTCGACGCCAGCTTGGCGAAGTCCTCGAGCGAGACCTTGACCGTGCACTTGGCCGGGCGGTCGGTGTTGTCGACCGTATTGGGGGTGCTCTCGCCGTCGATGTAGAGCACCTGCGAGTCGGAGAACACGAACTTGATCGTCGCCTTGAGGCCCGAGTCGGCGCCGACCTTCGCGCGGATCTCTTCGGTGAACTTTTCCAGGCTGATGTCGCTCATGACGCCTGCCTACCACAATCTACCGGCGCCTTCGACGCCCGCGGCGCCTCCGGCCCGCGCCGCGAAAATCTACTCGCCGACGCGGGTTCGATCCGCCCTACCCCCACGTCAGCGCATACGTCGTTCCCGGGACCCTCCCCGCGCCCGGCGGCGATTTCCCGCTTCCCCTGGTCCCGCGGCTGTGTACGATGCGGCGCCATGAGCGGGTACCGTTCCGTCTTTCGTCCGGGGCTGTTCGCCGGGCAAACGATCGTCGTCACCGGCGGCGGCAGCGGGATCGGTCGCTGCACCGCGCACGAGCTGGCCGCGCTGGGCGCCCACCCGGTGCTCGTCGGTCGCAAGCTCGCCAAGCTCGAGGCCACCGCCGCCGAGATCGTCGCCGACGGCGGCGCCTGCTCGCTGCACGCGTGCGACATCCGCGAGGAGGCGCAGGTCAAGGCCACGGTCGCCGCGATCGTGGCCGCGCGCGGGCGCGTCGACGGGCTCGTCAACAACGCCGGCGGGCAGTTCCCGGCCCCGCTGGCCGCGATCTCGCAGAAGGGCTTCGAGACGGTGGTGCGCACCAACCTCGTCGGCGGCTTCCTGTTCGCCCGCGAGGTCTACACCCAGTCGATGGCCGAGCACGGCGGGGCGATCGTCAACATCGTCGCCGACATGTGGCGGTCGATGCCGGGCATGGGCCACTCCGGGCCGCGCGCGCCGGCATGGTCAACTTCACCCAGACCGCCGCGGTCGAGTGGGCGCCCTCGGGCGTGCGCGTCAACGCCGTCGCGCCGGGGTGGATCGCCTCGTCCGGCATGGACAACTACGACCCCGACATGCTGAAGGGCCTGCTGCCGCGGCTCAAGGCCGCCGTCCCGCTGCACCGCCTCGGCACCGAGGCGGAGGTCAGCGCCGCGATCGTCTTCCTGCTCAGCGAGGCCGCCGCGTTCATCAGCGGCTCGACGCTGCGGGTCGACGGCGCCGCCCCCAATCCCAGCGCGGTGTGGCCCGCGAGCGAGCACGATCGCTCCAGGCCGTACGAGGGCTTCCACCGCGCCGAGCTCCCCGACAACCTGCGCTAAAGGCCAGCCAGTCATGCCCGTGCTCACGTCCCGCATCGACCTCCAGGGCGACCAGTTCCAGAGCAACCGCGCCGCCCAGCTGAAGCTCATCGACGAGTTCCGCGCCGCCGAGCAGCGCGTGCGCGACAACTCGGGCAAGCAGGCCGAGAAGTTCGCCAAGCGCGGCCAGCTGCTCCCGCGCGACCGCGTGGCGCGGCTGCTCGACCGCGGCGCGCCGTTCCTCGAGCTGTCGACGCTCGCCGGCTTCAACATGCACGACGACGACGGCCGGGGCGACGCCAGCGGCGGCGGCTGCATCGTCGGCATCGGCGTCGTGTCCGGCGTGCGGTGCATCGTCAGCGCCAGCGACAGCGCGATCAAGGGCGGGGCGATCTCTCCCATGGGCCTGCGCAAGAGCCTGCGGGCCCAGGAGATCGCGCTCGAGCACAAGCTGCCGATCATCTCCTGCGTCGAGAGCGCGGGCGCCAACCTCCTTTATCAGGCCGAGATCTTCGTCGACGGCGGCCGCGTGTTCGCCAACATGGCGCGGCTGTCGGCCGCCGGCATCCCGCAGATCACGATCGTCCACGGCAGCAGCACGGCCGGCGGCGCCTACCTGCCGGGCCTGTCGGACTACGTGATCGCGGTGCGCGGCCAGGCCAAGGTGTTCCTCGCCGGTCCGCCCCTCGTGGAGGCCGCGCTCGGCGAGGTCGCCACCGACGAGGAGCTCGGCGGCGCCGAGCTGCACGCCACGGTCACCGGCACCGCCGAGTACATGGCCGAGAACGACGCCCACGCGATCCACCTCGCGCGCGAGCTGCTGGCCAACCTCCAGCGCGCTCCGCTGAGCCGGTTCGCACATGACCTTCGACCAGGCCGCACCGCCCGCCGCGCTACGACGGCGAGGACCTGCTCGGCATCGTCCCGGTCGACTTCAAGAAGCCCTACGACGTCCGCGAGGTGATCGCCCGCCTGGTCGACGACAGCGACTTCTTCGAGTTCAAGGCGCTGTACGGCTCGGCGACGGTGTGCGGCCACGCCCAGATCGAGGGCCACGCCGTCGGCATCCTCGGCAACAACGGCCCCATCAACCCCGACGGCGCCACCAAGGCCGGGCAGTTCATCCAGCTGTGCTGCCAGAGCGGCACCCCCTGGTGTTCCTGCAGAACACGACCGGCTACATGGTCGGCACCGCGGCCGAGCGGGCCGGCATGGTCAAGCACGGCTCGAAGATGATCCAGGCGGTCGCCAACGCCGACGTCCCGAAGCTCACCGTCATCCTCGGCGGCAGCTTCGGCGCCGGCAACTACGGCATGTGCGGCCGCTCCTACGACCCGCGGTTCGTGTTCGCCTGGCCGGGCAGCCGGATCGCCGTGATGGGCGGCGAGCAGGCGGCCAAGGTCATGGAGATCATCACCACCGCCAAGTTCGCGCGCATGGGCGTCAAGCCCGACGCCGACGCGATGGCGCAGATGGGCAAGTCGATCAAGGACCGCCTCGACGCCGAGTCGACCGCCCTCTACGCCACCGCGAGGCTGTGGGACGACGGCCTCATCGACCCCCGCGACACCCGCCGCGTGCTCGCCCTGGCGCTCGCCGTCTGCCGCGAGGGCGAGGCCCGCCGCGTCCGCCCCAACTCCTTCGGCGTCGCCCGACTGTGACCTCACGACTTCGTCGTCTTCGCCTGTCCTTTTGACCACCTGACCCGAGAGCCAGCCCAGACATGCCGCTGTTCACCGACGAGCACGACCTCCTGCGCGACAGCCTGCGCAAGTTCATCGCCCGGGAGATCAACCCCTACTGCGACGAGTGGGAGGAGGCGCGGATCTTCCCGGCGCACGAGCTCTTCAAGAAACTCGGCAACGAGGGCTTCCTCGGCCTGACCAAGCCGACCGAGTACGGCGGCTCGGCGCTCGACTACTCGTACGCGCTGGTGATGGCCGAGGAGCTCGGGCGCGTCGACGCCGGCGGCGTGTCGCTGGCGATCGGCGTGCAGACCGACATGTGCACGCCTGCGCTCGCGCGGTTCGGCTCGGACGAGCTCAAGAAGGAGTTTTTGGCCCCGTCGATCGCCGGCGACCTGGTCGGCTGCATCGGCGTGTCCGAGGTCGGCGCCGGCTCCGACGTCGCCAGCCTCAAGACCTACGCCCGCAAGGACGGCGACGACTACGTCATCTCCGGCGGCAAGATGTGGATCACCAACGGCATCCAGGCCGACTGGATGTGCTGCCTCGCCAACACCAGCGACGACAAGCCGCACAAGAACAAGACCCTCATCGTCGTCCCGCTGGACTCGAAGGGCGTCGAGCGGGCCCGCAAGCTGCACAAGCTCGGCATGTGGTCGTCCGACACCGCGCAGATCTTCTTCGACGAGGTCCGCGTCCCGCAGCGCTACGCGATCGGCCCCGAGGGGGCAGGCTTCATGCTGCAGATGCTGCAGTTCCAGGAGGAGCGGCTGTGGGGCGCCGCCAACTCGCTGACCGCGATGGAGACCGCGATCACCGAGACGGTCAAGTACACCCGCGAGCGCAAGGCCTTCGGCAAGTCGATCCTCGACAACCAGGTCGTCCACTTCCGCATCGCCGAGCTGCTCACCGAGGTCGAGTCGCTGCGCGCGCTGATCTACCGCGCCGCCGAGCTGTTCATCTCCGGCAAGGACGTGACCCGCCTGGCCTCGATGGCCAAGCTCAAGTCCGGCCGCCTCGGCCGCGAGGTCGCCGACAGCTGCCTGCAGTACTGGGGCGGCATGGGCTACATGTGGGAATCGAAGATCTCGCGGATGTTCCGCGACTCGCGCCTGATCTCCGTCGGCGGCGGCGCCGACGAGGTCATGCTCGGCATCATCGCCAAGCTCGAGGGCATCCTGCCCGGAAAAGGCTGAAAGGACATGTCCCAGACGACCTTGCCCGAGTGCCAGACGCTGCTGCTGCGCCGCGACGGCTGGCGCCTGCACGTCACGTTCGACCGGCCCGAGGCCCGCAACGCGATGTCGTTCGCTATGGTGCGCGAGCTGCAGGCGGTGTTCGCCGCGATCGCCGGCGACCGCGAGGTGCGAGCGGTGGTCCTGCGCGGCGCCGGGGGCAACTTCTGCGCCGGCGGCGACATCAAGGACATGGCCGGCGCCCGCGGGGCCGAGCCGGGCCCCGACGGCAAGGACCCGCTGGCGACGACCAACCGGATCTTCGGCAGCATGCTGCAGCAGATCGAGGACGCCCCGCAGGCCATCGTCGCGGTGCTCGAGGGCGCGGTCATGGGCGGCGGCTTCGGCCTGTGCTGCGTCAGCGACGTCGCGGTCGCCGCCGACGACGCCAAGCTGCGCCTGCCCGAGACCGGCCTCGGCGTGCCGCCGGCCCAGATCGCGCCGTTCATCGTCCGCCGCGTCGGCTACAGCGAGGCGCGCCGGCTCGCGGTCACCGGCGGGGCGCTGACCGCCGGCGAGGCGCTGCGCCTCGGGCTGGTCCACCACGTGACCGATCGGGCAGGTCTCGAAGGACAGGTAGCGAAGGTCCTGGCCGACATCGGCCGCTGCGCCCCCGAGGCGGTCGCCACCACCAAGCGGCTGGTCCTGGCCGCCAGCGGGGCGCCGCACGGCGACGCCCTGTCCGCCCTGCTCGACCTCGCCGCCGACGACTTCGCCCGCGCCGCCCGCGGCTCCGAGGGCGTCGAGGGCATGCTCGCATTCATTCAGAAGCGCAACGCCGCCTGGAACGACCAATGACCTTCTCCACGATCCTGATCGCCAACCGCGGCGAGATCGCCTGCCGGATCATCCGCACCGCCCACGCCCTCGGCTACCGCACCGTCGCCGTCTACAGCGACGCCGACGCCGGCGCCCCGCACGTCGGCCTGGCCGACCGCGCGGTCCGGATCGGCCCGCCGCCGGTGCGAGAGTCGTACCTCAACGTCGCGGCGCTGATCGCCGCGGCCAAGCAAGCCGGCGCCGACGCGGTCCACCCCGGCTACGGCTTCTTGTCGGAGAACGACGGCTTCGCGCAGGCGGTGCTCGACGCGGGCCTCGTGTTCATCGGCCCCTCGCCGGCGGCGATCCGGGCGATGGGCAACAAGGCCGCCGCCAAGCGGGCGATGATCGCCGCCGGCGTCCCGTGCATCCCTGGCTTTCAGGACAGCAGCGAAGCGGGCCAGTCCGCCGAGCGCCTCGCCGCCGAGGCCGAGCGCATCGGCCTGCCCCTGCTGATCAAGGCGGCGGCCGGCGGCGGCGGCCGCGGCATGCGGATGGTCCGCGACTGGGACGGGCTGCCGGCCGCGCTGGCGTCGGCGCGCAGCGAGGCCGAGAGCGCGTTCGGCAGCGGCGAGCTGATCCTGGAGCGCGCGATCACCAGCGGCCGCCACGTCGAGATCCAGGTGTTCGGCGACAGCCACGGTAACGCGATCCACCTCGGCGAGCGCGACTGCTCGGTCCAGCGCCGCCACCAGAAGGTCGTCGAGGAATCGCCGTCGCCGGCCGTGTCGCCGGCCCTGCGCGCCGAGATGGGCGCCGCCGCGGTGCTCGCCGCGCGCTCGATCGACTACGTCGGCGCCGGCACCGTCGAGTTCATGCTCGATGCGGATGGCAAGTTCTACTTCCTCGAGATGAACACCCGCCTGCAGGTCGAGCACCCGGTCACCGAGCTGGTCACCGGCCTCGACCTGGTCGCGTGGCAGCTGCGCGTGGCCGCCGGGGAGCCGCTGCCGCTGACGCAGGAGCAGATCGAGCTGCGCGGCCACGCGATCGAGGTCCGCCTCTACGCGGAGGACCCGTACGCCGGCTACCTGCCGCAGGCCGGCGAGGTGGTCGCGTGGCAGCCCGCGAGCGGCGACGGCGTGCGCGTCGACCACGGCCTGCACCGCCAGCAGACCGTCTCGCCGTTCTACGACCCGATGATCGCCAAGGTCATCACCTACGGCCGCACCCGCGACGAGGCCCGCCGGCGCCTCGTCAGCGCGCTGGGCCGCAGCGTCCTGCTCGGCCTGGCCAACAACAAGCGCTTCCTCGCCGACATCCTCGAGCACCCGGTGTTCGCCGCCGGCGGCGCGACCACCCGCTTCCTCGACGAGCACCTGCCCGCACCCGCGCGCCCCGAGCCCGACGCCCGCGCGTGGGCGATCGCGGCCACCATCTGGACTTTGGGACATGTCCGCGGGGACTACAGCCCGTGGCGCAGCGCCGGCCGGGCCGCGTTCCCTCTGTCCCTTCGGACAGGTGAGCGCGAGCGCGAGCTGGCGGTCGACCTCGACCCGAGCGGCATCACGACGGTCACCGTCGACGGCGTCACCCTGCCCGTGCGCGTGCTCGGCCGCGACGGCGTCGTCTATCGCGTCCTCGTCGGCGACGTGCAGGAGACCGTCCACGCCGCCGTCGTCGGCGAGCGCCTGTTCCTCGAGGCCCGCGGCGTGCAAGCCGAGTTCGTCGAGCCGCCGCCGAAGGGCGCCGAGGCCGAGGCCGACGTCGGCGGCGACGGCAACCTGCTCGCGCCCACGAGCGGCCGCGTCGTCGCCGTCCACGTCCAGGTCGGCGACCGCGTCCGCCGCGGCCAGACCCTCGTCACCCTCGAGGCGATGAAGATCGAGAACGCCCTCGCGGTCGCCGTCGCCGGCGTCGTCACCGAGGTCAAGGTGAAGCCCGGCGATCAGGTCCCGCAAGGCCGCCTCCTCGCAGTCGTCACCCCCGACGACGGCCCCGAACCCGGCGCCGCCTCCGCCGCCGCGTAGGCGTGCTAAGGTGCAGTCATGAGCGCCGCCCGGATCCTCAACGACCTGATGGCCTTGCCGCCTGACGAGCGCCGCGCGATCGCGCGGCGCGTCCTCGAGGATCCCGTCCCGCCCGAGGTCGAAGAGGCCCAATATCAAGAGGTCCTCCGCCGCCTCCGCGACATCGAGGAGGGCAAAGAAGAGCTGGTCGATTGGGAGATCGTTCAGGCCGAATTGAACGCCAAGATCGCCCGCCACGGCCCCTGAACCATGCGAGGTTCCGAGGTCGTCGTCCGCCTGTCTCGCCGCGCCGGCCACGACTTCGATCGCGCGGTCGACTACTACCTATCCCAGGGGCCAGGTCTCGCGCAACGCCTCCTCGCCGCTGTCAATGCGACCGTAAAGGACCTGGCCGAGGCACCAGCACGCTGGGCGGTTTGGCGAACCCCGCAGCTCCGGCGGGCGCTCGTCCCTGATTTTCCCTACGTCCTCGTCTATCGCATCGTATCGCGGGAGCAAGTGTTGATCGTGGCGCTCCTCCATCAGCGCCAAGACCCGAACCGGCGTTTCCCACCGTGACCTATCGCAACGCCAAGCGCCTGGCCTCGCCTCCAAGCTCGCCAGCTCGGCCCGCCTGTGACGAATCGCTTGCCATTAGGCACGAGGTCGCATGGCTCGCCGAGGTGGAGCGCCGCTGGCACGCGGTCGAGTCCGGCCTCGAAGCGACCGTCGACCACGAAGAAGCGCTCGCCTTCATCTTCTCCCCGTCCCTCGCGCTCGCTCGTCCATCGCAAGCTCGATGATCCTCGCCTGGACTCCGCCATGACCCACGACAAAGCGATCGTCACCTGCGCCCTCACCGGCGTGCTCACCAACCCCAAGCAGCACCCTGTCCCGGTCACGCCGGAGGAGCTCGCGCGCGCCGCTCGGCAGGCGCGGGACGCCGGGGCCTCCGTCGTGCACGTCCACTTCCGGCGCCAGGAGCCCGGCATGGGCTTTCTGCCGTCGTGGGAGCCCGAGGTCGCCGTCGCCGTGCGCGAGGCCATCCGCGCCGAGTGTCCCGACCTCATCTTCAACATGACCACCGGCGTCGTCGGCGAGGACATCAGCGGCCCTGTGGCGTGCCTGCGCGCCATCAAGCCCGAGATCGCCGCGTGCAACGCGGGCAGCCTCAACTACCT
The DNA here is from genome assembly GCF_026626665.1 of Nannocystis pusilla. GTDB lineage: Bacteria > Myxococcota_A > Polyangia > Nannocystales > Nannocystaceae > Nannocystis > Nannocystis pusilla. The sequence continues at coordinate 11,058,544 of NZ_JAPNKE010000002.1, read as the reverse complement.
CAAGGCCAAGAGCGACGGCACCTGGGCCTGGCCGCCGATGGTGTTCGACAACCCCGTCGAGAAGGTCAAGGCCTTCCTCGACGTCATGGCCGAGTGCGGCACGGCCCCCGAGTTCGAGTGCTTCGACCTCGGCATCGTCCGCTCGGTCGGCCTCTACGTCGACGTCGGCCTCGCCAAGCATCCGCACTACAACTTCGTCACCGGCGTCGCCTCCGGCATGCCGACCGACCCCGACCTCTTGCCGTTCCTGCTCAAGTACATCAAGCCGGGTTCGCGCTGGGAGGTCACCGCCATCGGCCGCGAGGAGATCTGGGCCATCCATCGCCGCGCCGCGGAGCTCGGCGGCGATCTGCGGACCGGCCTCGAGGACACCTTCTACCTGCCGGACGGCAGCCGCGCCGACAGCAACGGCCGGCTCATCGAGGCCCTCGTCGCCAGCGCTCGCGAAGTCGGCCGCGAGATTGCCTCGCCCGCCGAAGCTCGCCAGCGCATACACCTCGTGGCCTGAGCCAGCCCTCGTCGGCGCCGCTCACTCGACGCGTCGCGCGAGCGGCCGCGATCTTCGTCTCGCGATCGTCCGACGCGCTCTCGTGAACGCCACGAGCGACGCGGTCGCAATCATCACGCCCGTCCTCGATGCGGTCGTGATAAAGTCGGCCGCAAAATGTACGTCCTCGACGACGCCGACCGCGAAGCGCTGCGCGGCACCCTGCGTGGATTCATCGAGCGCGAGGTCATGCCGCACATCGACGCCTGGGAGGAGGCGGGCGGCTTCCCGCGCCAGCTCTACCGCCGCGCCGGCGAGCTCGGGATCCTCGGCCTCGGCTTCCCCGAGGAGCTCGGCGGCAGCCCGGGCGACAGCACCTCTCTCGTGATCCTGTGCGAGGAGTTCGCGCGCACCGGCGCCGGCGGCCTCATCGCCGGCCTATTCTCGCACGGCATCGGCCTCCCGCCGATCTTGAACCTCGGCGACGACGCACAGAAGCGGCGCTTTGTGCCCGACGTCCTCGCCGGTCACAAGGTCGCCGCGCTCGCGGTCACCGAGCCCTCGGGCGGCTCCGACGTCGCCAACCTCAAGACGGTCGCCCGCCGCGACGGCGACCACTACGTCGTCCACGGCAGCAAGACCTTCATCACCTCCGGCATGCAGGCCGACCTCGTCACCGTCGCGGTGCGCACCGGGGCCCCGGGCCTCGGCGGTATCTCGCTGCTCGTCGTCGAGGCCGGCACCCCCGGCTTCACCCGCACCGCCCTGGACAAGAAGATGGGCTGGTGGTGCTCCGACACCGCCACCCTCTACTTCGACGACTGCCGGGTCCCCGCCGCCAACCTGCTCGGTGAGGAGAACCACGGCTTCCTCGGCATCATGCAGAACTTCAACCGCGAGCGCCTGATGATCGCGGCCATGGCCGTCGCCTTCGCCCAGGTCTGCCTCGACGAGTCGATCGCCTACGCGCGCCAGCGCGAGACCTTCGGCAAGCCGCTCGCCACCCGCCAGGTCATCCGCCACAAGCTCGTCGACATGGCCACGCGGATCTACCCCGTGCGCACCTGGCTGTACGCGCTCGCGCGGCGCATCGACGCCGGCGAGTGGCCGATCGCCGAGATCTGCATGCTCAAGAACGCGGCCACCCAGTGCGTCGAGTTCTGCGCCAAGGAGGGCGTGCAGATCTTCGGCGGCGCGGGCTTCATCCGCGGCAACAAGGTCGAGCGGATCTACCGCGAGACCAAGGTCCTCGCCATCGGCGGCGGCGCCGAGGAGATCATGAAGGACCTCGCCGCCAAGCAGATGGGCCTCTAAATAAACTCAAACAACCTCTCGCCAGGAGCACGCCGTGGCCGTCGATACCATCCCTGCCCGCTTCTTCGCCCGGGGCCAGGTCCACCCGAACAAACCGGCCTACTACGTGCGCAAGGACGGCGCCTGGCGGCCGACCAGCTGGCGCGAATACAACGACCAGGTCCGCACCGCCGCGCGGGCGCTGATCGGCCTCGGCCTGCAGCCCGGCCAGGGCGTCTGCATCCTCGCCTACAACCGCGCCGAGTGGGCCATCACCGCCTTCGCCGCCATGGCCGCGGGCGGCGTCCCGGCCGGCATCTACACCACCTGCTCCGCCGGCGAGGTGCAGTACATCGTCCACCACGCCGAGGCCCCGCTGGTCGTCGTCGAGGACCGCGCCCAGTACGACAAGCTGGCCGCGCAACGCGAGCAGCTGCCCGGCCTGCGCCACATCGTCCTCATGCAGGGCGCGCCGGCTATCGACGACCCGCTCGTCCTGTCGTGGGAGCAGTTCCTCGCCCGCGCCGACGCCGTGCCCGAGGCCGCGCTGACCGAGCGGCTGTCGGGCCTGCACGAGGACGACACCAGCACGTACATCTACACCTCCGGCACGACCGGCCCGCCGAAGGCCGTCATGCTGTCGCACAAGAACGTCCTGTGGACCACCGAGGTGCTCGTCCAGCTGGTCGAGAACAGCCCCGACGACCGCCTGCTGTCGTACTTGCCGCTGTCGCACATCGCCGAGCAGATGCTGTCGATGCACGGCCCGGCCTGCTGCGGCCACGCCATCTACTGGGCCGAGGCGCTCGAGCGCGTGCCCGACAACCTCAAGGAGGTCCAGCCGACCGTCTTCTTCGGGGTGCCGCGGATCTGGGAGAAGTTCCACGCCGCGGTCGCTGCCCGCCTGTCTCAAGTGACAGGTCCCAAGAAACAGCTGGTCACCTGGGCCGCCGACGTCGCCCGCCGCTACCACGCCCTCGCCACCCGCGGCCGCCCCGTCCCGCTGACTTTGCGCGCCCAGCACCTGTTGGCCCGGCGCCTGGTCCTCGGCAAGCTCAAGACGGCGCTCGGCCTCGGCAGCGCCCGCGCCTGCGTGTCCGGGGCCGCGCCGATCGCCGCCCACGTGCTCGAGTTCTTCACCGGCCTCGACGTCGTCGTCGCCGAGGTCTACGGCCAGAGCGAGGACTGCGGCCCGACCAGCCTCAACATCCCCGGCGCCACCAAGCTCGGCAGCGTCGGCCGCCCCATTCCTGGCCTCGAGGTCAGGCTCGGCGAGGACGGCGAGATCCTCGTGCGCGGCCCCAGCGTCTTCAAGGGCTACTACAAGGACCCCGCCGCCACCGCCGAGGCGCTGCAGGACGGGTGGCTGCACTCGGGCGACCTCGGCGCCTTCGACCCCGACGGCTTCCTCTCGATCACCGGCCGCAAGAAGGAGATCATCATCACCGCCGGCGGCAAGAACATCGCCCCGAAGAACCTCGAGGCCGCGCTCAAGGAGAGCCCGCTGATCGAGGAGGCGGTCGTGATCGGCGACCGGCGCAAGTTCCTCAGCGCCTTGCTGGCGCTCGACCGCGCCGCCGCGGCCAAGTGGCTCGCCGCCCAGGGCCTGCCCGCCGACGAGCCGCTGCACGAGAACCCGGCGCTCTTGGCCGAGATCGGCAAGTGGGTCGAGAAGTCGGGCGAGCAGTTCGCCCGGGTCGAGCAGGTCCGCAGGTTCAAGCTGCTGCCGCGCAGCCTCAGCCCCGACCACGGCGAGCTCACGCCCACCCTCAAGCTCAAGCGCAAGGTCATCGAGAAGCAGTGGGGCCCGCTCATCGAGGCCATGTACGACGGCGGCGAGTGAGCCGCCGGCCCGCCGGTCCGTGCCGGCGGGCGCGGCTCGCAATCAGGGCACCGTCACCAGCACGCCCGCGCTCTCGACGTTGTGCTTGCCGGCGGCGCTGATCGCCCATGTCCCCGGGGCCAGGTCGATGCTCGCCGTCTGCGCCGGCACGATGCGGTCGATCACGAACTCCTGGCCCGACTGCGCGTACACCACCCACGCGCGCAGGCTGTCCGCGTCGGCGTGAGCCAGCGTCGCCTGCGAGCCCTCGAGCGTGACCGTCGGCGGCGCCGGGACCTCGTCGACGAGCGCCGCGATCGGCGGCGTCAGGGCCGGCGTGGCGTAGAACTCGGCCCGCAGCGCGTCGGTGACCCCGAGCAGGTTGTCCTGCAGCGGCGCGATCTGGAAGAAGATGTTGCCCTGCGAGCCCTGGTCCGCGTATTGCCGGCTGAGCTGGATCTCCTGCTTGAACTCGTCGAGCGACCACTTGTCCTCGGTGCCGAGCTTGCTCAGGTAGTTGCCGGCGAAGATGTAGCGCCCGCCCCCGGTGATGCTCGACCACCACTCGATCAGCTTGCCGTACGCCTGGGCCGCCTGGGTCGTCGGCCAGTACAGCTGCGGCGCCAGGTAATCGACCCATCCTTCCTGCATCCACAGCAGCGGGTCGGCGTAGAGGCCCTCGTATTGATCGAAGCCGCTGATGCCTTCGGGGATCCCGGGGCGATAGATGCCGAACGGGCTGATGCCATAGCGGACGTGCGGGGCGATGTCGGCGACCGTGTCGCCGACCGCCTGGACCATCGCGTTGACGTTGTCGCGCCGCCAGTCGGCACGCGACAGCTGCCCGCCGCCGCCCTGATAGGCCTCCCAGGTCGTGTCGTCGGGGAAGTCGACCCCGTCGACCGGGTACGGATAGAAGTAATCGTCGAAGTGGATGCCGTCGACGTCGTAGCGGGTCACCAGATCGGCGACGACCGCCAGCAATTGGTCCTGCACCTCCTTGGCGCCCGGGTCCATCCAAAGGAAGGTCGAGTACTTGTAGGCGTACTGGGGCAGCAGCGACGCGATGTGATTGTCGGCCAGGGCGTGGTTGGCGTTGGCCTTCGCGCGGTACGGATTGAGCCAGGCGTGGACCTCGACGCCGCGGGCGTGGCCCTCGTCGATCAAGAATTGCAGCGGGTCGACCCCGGGATCCTCCCCTTGTTCGCCTGTGAGGTAACGACTCCACGGCTCCAGGTCCGACGAATAGACCGCGTCGCACTCCGGCCGGACCTGGAAGACCACGGTATTGAGGCCCGCGGCCTGCACGGTATCGAGGAGCGCCAGCAGCTCGTCCTGCAGCGCCACCGCGGACAGCCCGGTCGCGCTGGGGAAGTTGATGTTGGACACCGTCGCCACCCATACGGCCCGCAACTCGCGGGTATGGGCCACCGGGACCAATTGCTGCGGCTCGCCGCCGGTCGTGCCAGTGCTGCTGGTCTCGTCGCCGGTGGTCGGCTCGTTCGTGGTGGTCGTGCCGGTCGCTGGCACATCCGCCGTCGTCGCGGTGGTGGCCGGTGCATCGGTCGTGTCCGTGCTGGACGTCGACGCTTCCGTGGTCGTGGCCGGGTCCTGGCCGCAGGCCGGCAGCGCCGACAACACGACCACAAACGACAATCCTGTCGGGCGAAACAGCGCCATGTCTTCCTATAACACGACCACGCAGACCCGGAGATTTCCAACCTTCAGGGCCGGACGCCGGGCCGCAAATGTGGGCGAACGCGCTTGCGTACGCTGTCACAATTCTCCCCCTGGGCCCTTCCCTTGAGTAGGATGCCGCGCATGCGCAACCCCTCTCGCATCTTCTCGGCCGTCGCGGCCCTCGGCCTCATGGCCTCCCTGAGCGCTTGCCAGGTGAAGCCCGGCGAATACCGGATCTACAAGATCACGTTCCTGCCCTCGGTGGAGGGCGCGGACTGCGGCACGAACCCGGACCTTCGCGACTCGACGACGTTCTTCGCCGCGAGCACGATCCAGATCTTCGCCACCGACGCCGACGATTTCTTCCTCGAGTACGGGGAAGACGTGCTCATCGGCTCGCGCGCCGGCACGGATTACACGTTCGAGGGCGACTCCGTCCAGGTCGACGATCCGGGCGACAACACCACCACCACCACCACCAAGTCGCTGGACGTAGCGATCTCGATCAAGGGTCACAAGATCACCGGCGACTTCGTCCTGTTCAACGCCCAGTCCTGCGGCGGCGACTGTGACGCGTTCCCGTCCTACCAGTGCACGGTCACCGGCTCGTTCTTCGGCTCCGAGATCAAGGACGTCGAGCTCGAGCGCGGCGTCTGAGTCGATCCCTCAGAACAGCCCGTGAAGCGGCCCGCCCGGGGCCGCCCATTCGAGGACTCGGCGGGTCACCGCCGGGTCCTCGATCAATTGCAGGGCGTGATGCGGCTTGCGGCGCGCGTCGATCACCAGCGCGCCCTCGCAGCCCCAGTGCTTGTGGACCGTGCGCGCGCCGACCCCCTCGATGTCGACCGCCGGGTTCATGCGGGTGAAGGTCGCCCACAGGAAGTTGTTGGTGGTGCGCGCCACGAACTCGCTGTCGTCGACCAGCACCACCAGCGGGAAGCGGTTGATCGCGTCCTCCGGCGTCAGCGCGGCGCAGAACCGCTGCAGCGCGCCGTCGCCGGCCACCGTGCACGCCGGGCTCGTCACCGCCAGCGCCCCCGGCATGCACACGCGCGGGTCGGAGAAGCCCGGCGGCAGCCGCAGGTCGGCCGGCACCTCGACCGGCAACGGGCGCCGCGGCGCGCCGACGGCCGCGATCACCACCTTGCTACCGACGTTGAGCCCGCCGCCCGAGTAGTCGAGCGTGTCGATGGTCGTCTCGGTGTGGAAGTGCAGGTCGCGGCGCCAGTCGACGCGCTGGAGGACATGTCCGAAGAAACCTGTCACATCGTGCAGGTCGAGATTCGGGGCGTCGTCGGCCGCGGCGATCATCAGCACCTTGGCCAGCGACATCTGGCCCTGGCCGAGGATCGCGCTGGCCTGCGTCAGCAGCTCGGCGGGCCGGTCGCGCGGCGCGTAGGGCGTGTAGCGCTCGCTGCCGAGGGCCAGCAGCAGCGGGTGGACCCCGGCCGCGTCGACGGCGTGCACGGCGTGGACCCCGGGGATCACCGCCGGGATCGCCGGCCCCGTGATCTCGTGGATGATCGCGCCGAACTGGGTGTCCTCCTGCGGCGGCCGGCCGACCACCGTGAACGGCCAGATCGCGTCGGCGCGCGCGTACACCTTCTCGACGCGCAGCACCGGGAAGTCGTGCGCCAGGCTGTAGTAGCCGAGGTGGTCGCCGAACGGCCCCTCGGGCAGGCGCAGCTCGGGGTCGACCGTGCCGCAGATGACGAAGTCGGCCTCGCCGGCGAACGGCAGCGCACCTGGCCTTTGGACCATCCGCACCCGTCGCCCCGCCAGCGCCCCCGCGAACGCCAGCTCCGGCAGCCCCTCGGGCAGGGGCATCACCGCCGCCAGCGTCAGCGCCGGCGGGCCGCCGACGAAGATGTTGACGCGCAGCGGCTCGCCCTTGCGGATCGCCGCCGCGTGGTGGACCCCGATCCCGCGGTGGATCTGGTAGTGCAGCCCGATCTGCCGGTCCTGCGCATAGCGGCCCCCGCCGAGCTGCACGCGGTACATCCCGAGGTTGCTCTTCATCCACCCGGGCCGCTCGGGGTCCTCGCTGTAGACCTGCGGCAGGGTGATGAACGGCCCGCCGTCGAGCGGCCAGGACACCAGCTGCGGCAGGTCGGAGATCCGGATCTCCCGCGCCATGACCGGGCCGGAGCCGCCGAACTTCGGCCGCGCGTGCCAGGCCGTGCGCACGAGGCCCGCGTAGCGCCACGGCCGGCGCATCACCGCCCCGGGGTCGCCGCGCAGGGCCACCAGCTGCTTCACGCGGGCCAGCGTGTCGCGGAACAAGAACCGCGTGCGCTCGGCCGTCCCGAACAGGTTCGAGACCATCGGGAAGGCGCTGCCCTTGACCCGCGGGAACAGCAGCGCCGGGCCGCCGGCTTCGAAGACGCGGCGCTGGATCTCCGCCGCCTCGAGGTACGGGTCGACCTCGACGTCGACGCGCGCGAGGTGGCCGTGCCGCTCCAGGTCGGTCACGCACTCGCGCAGCGATCGGTACGCGCTCATCTCGCCAGCTTGGCAAAAGCGGCGGCGCCTGGCCTTCAGGACAGGCGCCGTGGCGCTCGGATCACATGCAGACCGAGCCGACCAGCGCGCCCATGTCGAGGTCGACGGCCGGGTCGCTGCACATCTGGCCCATCGGGCAGTCGGCGTCGGAGTTGCACTCGCCGCAGACGCCGAGCTTCAGCAGGCCCATGACGCTGGCCTCGCCGCAGAAGCCCGACATGCAGGCCTTGTTGCCGGCCGGGTTGCCGCCGTCGTCCTCGAGCGAGCAGCCGAGGTTGTTGGGGACCGAGCCGTCGGCCACGCAGTCGAGCTTGCCCTTGAAGTTGGGCACGTCGTAGGTCGGCGTGCAGTTGGGCAGCGCCGGGTCGGCGCAGTCGGCGTTGACCGTGCACTGGCCGCAGGTGGCGACCTTGATGATGCCGGGGACCTCGAGCAGCGTGCCGCAGATGCCGTTGTCGGCGTCGACGCAGACCGCGTTGGTCTCGCAGCCCTCGCCGGGGCCGCCCATGTTGCAGGTGGCGCCGACGCCGGCGATCGGGTTGGGGACGGAGCAGCCGCCGGGGGCGCAGTCGGCGTCGCCGAGGCACTCGCCGCAGAAGCCGCCGAGGGCGGGGACGACGAAGCACTTCTCGGTGTCGCAGCCGCAGCCGGTGTTGTCGGTGCAGGGGCTGTTGATCGGCTGGTCCTCGGGGTCGTTGCAGAGCGAGCCGGTGGTGACCGTGGTGGCGGTCGTGGTGGTCGTCGTCGGGTTCTCCGGGGAGGTCGTGCCGGTCTCGGAGTCGCCGGCCGTGCCGGCGGTCGGCTCGGTCGTCGTCGGAGTGTTGGTCGTCGTCGAGTCGCCCATCGTCGCCTCGGTCGTCGTGGGCGCCGTGGTGGCGCTCTCGCTGGCCGTGGCCGAGTCGCCCCTGTCGTCGCCGCAGGCGACGGTGGTCAAGGAAAGCGCCAGCGCGCTGGCGAAGAAGAAGCGCAGGTTGGTACAGGTCATCGCGGTCTCCGTGGGGTGCGTCCCCCGACTCGTAGATCAGGCTCGAACAGGGCTTGAGAGAACCAGGGTTTGGCCCCCGCAGGGGCCGTGGGAGCGAGAATCAGGGCCTTGGGGCCCTGGCTGGAACCAGGGTTCCGCCGGTGGTACAGGGCCCGGGGCCCTGGCGCGGCATGAAGCGATCGTCACGAAACGGGGCCCTGGCGGCCCCACTCGGGGATCTTCGCCTTAGTACTCTGCTCCTCCATGCCGGCGCAAGTCCCCGCCGAAAGCACCCGCGAACCGCGCAATTGCAGCGCATTCGGGCGCCAACAGCCGCCTGTTCTCGAGCTAGAGTCGCGAGTGATGAACCCCACCGTTCGCTGCGGCCTCATCCAGTGCAGTAACCCCATCAACGACGAGAGTGTCCCGGTCAAGGAGATCCAGCAGGCCATGCTCGACAAGCACCTGCCCTTCCTGAAGGAAGCCGGCCGGCGCGGCGTGCAGATCCTCTGCCTGCAAGAGATCTTCAACGGACCGTACTTCTGCCCGGGCCAGGACCGCCGCTGGTACGCGGCCGCCGAGCCGATTCCGGGGCCCACGACCGCGCTGATGCAGGAGTACGCGAAGTCGCTCGGCATGGCGATCGTCGTGCCGCTCTACGAGGAGGCGATGCGCGGCGTCTACTACAACACCGCGGCCGTGGTGGACGCCGACGGCACGTACCTCGGCAAGTACCGCAAGCAGCACATCCCGCAGACCTCGGGGTTCTGGGAGAAATTCTTCTTCAAGCCGGGCGACCTCGGCTACCCGGTCTTCCGCACGCAGTTCGCGACCATCGGGGTCTACATTTGCTACGACCGGCACTTCCCGGAGGGGCGCGCGCCCTCGGCCTGAACGGCGCCGAGATCGTGTTCAACCCGAGCGCGACGGTGGCGGGCCTGAGCCAGTACCTGTGGAAGCTGGAGCAGCCGGCGCACGCGGTGGCCAACGGCTACTACGTCGGCGCGATCAACCGCGTCGGCACCGAGGCGCCGTGGAACATCGGCAAGTTCTACGGCCACAGCTACTTCGTCGACCCGCGCGGCAAGTTCCTCGCCGAGGCCAGCGAGGACAACGACGAGCTGGTGGTGGCCGACCTCGACCTGTCGGTGATCGACGAGGTCCGGCAAGTCTGGCAGTTCTACCGCGACCGTCGCCCCGAGACCTACGGCGACCTCACGAAGCTGTAAGGCCGCCCCGTCCCCCTGCGCCCTGTCTCCTGCGAGGTCTCGCATGTCCGGCATCGTCATTCGCAACGGCCAAGTCGTCACCGCCCTCGATCAATACGTCGCCGACATCTACTGCGAAGGCGGCAAGATCGTCGCCATCGGCGAGAACCTCGAGGTGCCCGCCGGCACCGAGGTCGTCGACGCCTCCGGGCAGTACGTCCTGCCCGGCGGTATCGACGCTCACACGCACATGGAGCTGCCCTTCATGGGCACCGTCAGCTCCGACGACTTCTTCACCGGCACCGCCGCCGGGGTCGCCGGCGGCACCACCTCGATCATCGACTTCATCATCCCGAGCCGCAACCAGAGCCTCGTCGAGGCCCGCGACTTCTGGATGAACAACGCCAAGAAGGCCTGCGCCGACTACGGCTTCCACATGGCCGTGACCTGGTACGGCGAGCAGGTCGAGCAGGAGATGCGCCGCGTCTATCGCGAGGACGGCATCTCCTCGTTCAAGGTCTTCATGGCCTACACCGGCGCGATCGGGGTCGACGACGACGAGATGATCGGCGTCATCGACACCGCCGCCTCCCTCGGCGCCCTCGTCACCGCCCACTGCGAGCACGGCCTCGCCGTCCAGGCGCTGCAGCGCAAGCTGGTCGCCCAGGGCAAGACCTCCCCGCGCCACCACGCCGAGAGCCGGCCCTCGTGGGTCGAGGGCGAGGCGACGAACCGCGCGATCATGCTGGCGCGCTGCTCCGGCCAGCCGATCTACATCGTCCACCTCACCTGCAAGGAGTCGCTCGACGCGGTCGTGCGCGCCCGCCAGGAGGGCCAGCTGGTCTACGTCGAGACCTGCCCGCAGTACCTCCTGCTCGACGACAGCGTCTACGACAAGCCCGACTTCGAGGGCGCGGCCTACGTCATGAGCCCGCCGATCCGCCCCAAGGGCCACCAGGAGGCGCTGTGGCACGCGCTGTCGTGCGGCCTCATCCACCACGTCGCCACCGACCACTGCCCGTTCCGCCAACATGACCAAAAGGTCATGGGCCTGCACGACTTCACGAAGATCCCCAACGGCGCCGCCGGCATCGAGAACCGGATCGCCCTGATGTACACGTACGGCGTCGCCACCGGCCGCCTCACGCTGAACCAGCTGGTCGACGTCTGCTGCACCCAGCCGGCCAAGATCTTCGGCCTCTACCCGCGCAAGGGCGCGATCCGGGTCGGGGCCGACGCCGACCTGTTCACCTACGACCCCGCCGCCTCCTCGACGATCAGCGCCCGCACCCACCACCAGCGGGTCGACCGCAACATCTTCGAGGGCTTCGAGATCCGCGGCGCCGTCACCAACACCGTCGTCGCCGGCCGGCTGGCGTTCACGAAGGGCGAGCTCCGCGTCGAGCGCGGGTCCGGCCGCTACCTCCACCGGGTCTGATCGGCCCGGCGAGCGGCCTGATTCTTCGGCCATGTTCCAAAAGCAGGCTCGTAAGGGCCTGTTTTTTATTTTGTCCGAGCTCGCCGTCGCGCGCGGGCCCTCGCAGCGGGGCGCCCGGCACCCGCGTCAGCCCACGCCGGATCTGTCCCGACGGACCTGCCGCGAAGGACAGCCGCCGCCGCGTCTGCGCCTGCGCACCTGCGGGCGCTGCTGTCCGATTCGGGATTCACGGATCGCTCCGTCCTGTCCTGAAGGTCAGCCTCGAAGTCCCCCTTGAGAGGAGCACCTGGGTTATTGTGCGCTGGATGCGTGTCTCGCAAGTCTGGCCTGCTGTCCTGGTAGCTCTGTATTCGACCCTGGCTCTGGCGCAGTCGCCGGCCATCTCTCCAGGACCGCGGGGCGAGCCGGCGCCCGCGACGACCCCCGCCAGCGAGCCCTCGTTCGACGCCGCCACGGCCGAGCCCGCCGTCGCGCCCGAGGGACCGGCCGAGGACACCGCGGACGCGCCCCCGCCCGAGCCGGCGCACACGACCGCCCCGCCCTCGTCGCCGGAGGGCGTCGCCGACTCGTCGCGCACCCCGGTCGTCGAGCCGCGCGCCAAGCCCGACGCCACCGGCGAGCTGCCGCCGCTGCCGGCCCGCCATCGCCTCGTCTACAGCAACCTGCTGGTCCTGCGGGTCAACCCGCTCGGCGCCGAGGACCGCTTCACCCTCGGCTACAACCTGCGCCTCTACAACAACGCGAAGCCGCTGTTCCGCGACGCCTACTTCGGCGTCGGCTTCAGCCCGACCATCTCGCCCTCGATCTCCCGCATCGGCGGCAACATCGACTTCGCCCCGCTGACGATCCTCCGCTTCCGCGGCGCCTACTACCTCGCCACCTGGTACGGCAGCGACCGCTTCAAGGCCCACCCGTACTCGTCGCCCACGGCCGAGTACGGCCCCGAGAAGCTCAAGAACGAGGCGGGCGCCAACGTCCTCGGCGGTCAGGCCGAGCTCAGCGCGCTGTTCCAGGTGCGCGTGAAGATGATCGCGATCCGCAACGAGGTCACCTTCTACAACAACAACATCCGCCTGCCGACCGGCAACGACGTGTTCTACGACCTGCGCCACGACGTCCTCGTGCCCGCCAAGGGTTGGTTCCTCACCAACGACACCGACCTGCTGTACATGACCAAGTTCGGCCTCAACGCCGGCGTGCGCAACTCGCTGGTCCACGTGTTCTACACGTCGAAGATGTACGGCCCCGGCGAGGCCGCGGACAACCCCAACACGCCGATGGACCGCCTCGGCCCGGTCCTGACCTACACGTTCTTCGACCGCCCCGAGAAGCGCTTCAACAAGCCGACGCTGATCTTCGCCGCCCAGTGGTGGCTCAAGCACCGCTACCGCGGCCAGGGTGCGCCGGGCATGGAGGACCGGATCCACCAGGGCATCCCGCTGTTCCTGCTCGGCTTCTCGTTCACCGGCGAGCTGGTGCGAAGCAAGCACTGAGGCGCCCGCCTCTCCGAATCGCCGCGACGCCCCGCGCTCGCGGCGATTTTTGTTTCTCTTTTCTTTGAGAATAGACCGAACGATTTCGCCGGCCTGCGGCGCGCTGTCACATGTCCCTTGCGACATGTCATCGATCACGACCCGGACCGAGGTCGAACTCCCGCATCCTGCCCGAGCCTGCGGTCTCGATGGCGTCGACGATCGCCGGCGCCAGGCCGCCCACGCGTTCGCTCGAGCGCAGGTGCTGCAGGCGCGATCTCTTCGGTCCTGGTGCGCTCGACGCAAATGACGACGCGTGACTGGACCACCGCGGGGCGGGCCCCGAATCCCTCCTGCGAGCACCGACCGGCATGCCGGGCTCCGTGTGACATCGTTCCTCGTGACCCTCGCCGAGCGGCGGGCTGGCACCGCGGCCCCACCGGCGTGCCACGGCAGCGGGAGCCGACCTCGTGACCGGCCTCTGCGACGAATTGCGACTCCTGGAGGCGGCCGCCGGCTTCGGGGCGGTCGACCCGTCGCCCCTCGCCCCGCTGGCGACCTGCACGATCGTCGGCCCGGTCCGCCGGGACAAGCTCGTCATGACCTTACGCGGGACCGAGGTCGTGTCCGACTTCACCCATGTGCTCGCGCTCGAGTGTGCCCGTCGGCTTCGACGCGACCGCGATACACCTGTGCGATTGACCACCTCTCAGCGCGTCGTTCGGGCGCAGGAGATCCCCAAGCGACCGGGCGACTCCCACCACTTCAGGCTGTTCACGCTGGCGACGGACGACGAAAGCGAGAGCACGGCTTCTTGGGCGGACGCCCTGATCGAGCATGTGCGCGCCCTTCGGAGCGGCTTCGACGAATTGACCCAGGAAGGCTACACATTCCGCCGACGGTCCGTACGCTTGCTGGCCACCGCTGCCCGCAGCGCCGATCGCATCTCCGAACAATTGGCACCAGTCGAGGCCGTCGTCTGCGGGCCGCTCGATCACCGTATTACGACGGTCTGCGCTTCACGATCGAGCGCATCGCGGCGGACGGCAGCGTCTTCCCGATCGCCGACAGCGGCGCCTTCGTCCGAGTCGCCCGGCTGGCCGCCGACCGCCGCCTGGTGTTCGTGGCGAGTGGACTGGGCACCCAGTTGGTGACCCTGTCGTTCCGGCGGTAGGTCCGCCTCTTTACAGTCGCGGAATCGACAGCCATCATTCGTCGGCGTGGCTGCGGATCCCTCCGACCTCGATCGGCCAGATCGGCCCCGGGACCGCGACGCCGACGGTCTCACGCGCGCCGACGGCATATCGGCGGCGCGGTCGCCCCCGCCGCCCACCTCCGCGCGTGGTCGGTACAATGGCGCTCAGGACCTGTCCGAACCGCCATCTATGGTCAATGCCCATCCGCTGCGGCCGCTGATCCGGACCGGCGCGGCGCGGGTCGTTTCGCGGCTCTCCGATCCTGCAGCAAATGTCCCTTGGGCCATCCTCCACGGCGACGTGCGCGACGGCCTGGCCGCGCTGGCCGACGGCTCGATCGCCTGCATCGTCACCAGCCCGCCGTACTTCTGGCAGCGCGACTACGGGGTCGCCGGGCAGCTCGGGCACGAGCCGACCATCGCCGCCTACGTCGCTTCGATGCGCGCCGTGTTCGCCGCGGCGAAGCGCGTGCTCAAGAAGGACGGCGCGCTGTTCCTCAACCTCGGCGACACCTACTACTCGGCCAAGGGTCGCCCGCACGGGCGCGACGACAAGCACCGCGGCCGCATGCTCGCGCGCAGCACCCTGCGCGCGGTCGACGGCCCCGGCCTCGGCCTGCCGCGCAAGAGCCTGATCGGCATCCCCTGGCGGGTCGCGCTCGCGCTGCAGGACGACGGCTGGACCCTGCGCAGCGACATCATCTGGAAGCGCCCGGCCACCATGCCCGAGCCGACCGCCCGCGACCGCCCGTGGAACACCCACGAGCACGTGTTCCTGTTCTCCCTCGCCCCGCGCTACCACTTCGACCGCGGCGCCCTCCAGGGCGAGGAGGACATCTGGCAGATCACCGCCCGCCCCGACAACCCCGCCGCCCACTTCGCCCCCTTCCCCGCCGCCCTCGCCGACCGCTGCATCCGCGCCGGCTGCCGCCCCGGCGGCGTCGTCCTCGACCCCTTCGCCGGCTCCGGCACCACCCTCCTGGCCGCCCGCGACCTGGGCCACCCCGCCATCGGCATCGAGCTGTCGCAGAGCTACTGCGACGCCATGGCCATGGCCCTCGGCGCGAGATGACTCTCGGGACATGCCCTCTCGGGCATGTCCTGTCAGACATGCATCAGCGCACGAACGGGTCGCCGAACTTCGGGTCGCCGAGCAGCGCCTCGTCGGTGAGCGTGCCGAGGAACGCCACCAGCGCGCCCTTCTCGGCCGGCGTCAGGTTCATGCGCCGGGGCTGCTGGTTCGGCCCGCGCAGCCGCGGGTCGAGGTTCGGGTGCGGCTTTATCCCGCTGTCGTAGTGGTCGATCACCTCGGCCAGGGTCGCAAACCGCCCGTCGTGCATGTACGGCCCCGTCACCGCGATGTTGCGCAGCGACGACGACTTGAAGCGACCGTCGTCGGCGGGGTCGCCGGTGATGTCGCCGACGCCGTTGTCGTCCTCGACCGGCCCGGCGTCGAGCCCGTTGTTGAGCGGCTCCAGCGGGAGGAAGATCGCCTGGTTGGCGAAGTCCTGCCCGGGCGGCGGCGGCGGGCCGCCGAGGTGGCAGGCCACGCAGGCGGTGCGCGGCTGCAGGAACAGGTCCTTGCCGAGGTTCTCCTCGGCGGTGAAGTTGGCGAACTGGCTGCGGATCGATCCGGCCGCGGCCAGCCCCTCGTCGAAGCGCGAGCGGTACGAGGCCATCGCGCGCACGAACTGGGCCAGGGCGCGGGCGATCCGCTCGGTCGTCACCTCGTCGTCGCCGAAGGCCGCGATGAACAGCTCGCGGTAGTACGGCCGCGTCGACACCCGCTCCACCAGCTCCGTCAGCGTCAGCCCCATCTCGACCTCGTTCTGGATCGGCCCCAGCACCTGCTCCTCGAGCGTCGCCGCCCGCTCGTCCCAGAAGAACCGCCCGGTCGCGTACCAGCGCGACTCCGACAGCCCCATCGAGTTGCGCCCCGTCAGCCCGCCCTCGAAGCCCTCGCTGAGCTGCGTCGTGTCGCTGAAGCCCGCCGCCTGCTGGTGACACGTCCCGCACGCCACCGTCTCGTTGCGCGACAGCGCGGTGTCGTAGAACAGCACCCGGCCGAGCGTCGCCCCGTGATCGGTGATCGGGTTGTCCTGCGGCGTGTTGTCGAGGGCTCGCACCAGCGGCGTCCGGAAGTGCGCCGGCAGGTCCGGGTTCGCGTAGTTGTACGGCGTCGCCGGCAGATCGAGCCCGTCGCCGTCCTCGTCGTCTTCGCCGGTGCTGCTGCTGCCGACCGCATCGGTCGTCTCGGCCTCGCCGGACCCGGTCGTCTCGACCCCGCCGTCCGCGCTCGTGGACGACGTGCCGCTCGCATCATCGCCGCCGCTCGCCCCGGGCCCGCCGGCATCACAGGCGCCGGCGAGCGCGAGCACGAGCGCGAGGCTCGTTCGAGAGAGGTGACCGACGCAGGAGGGCTTCGACATCGTGACGGGCATGCCCCCGCCTAAGCACCCCGCGAGCCGTCGCGCCGCGCCCCCGGATCTGCAGCCGCCGCGGGCACTTCCATCGCCCCGGCGGACCTCGCAGTCCGGGCCCCGGCAAGATCCGCCGACCGCGTGCGGCGGATCTCGCCGACCGTCTACAGCCCCATCTGCTTGGCGATGATGATCTTCATGACCTCGTTCGTGCCGGCGAAGATCCGCTGCACCCGCGCATCCATGTAGGCGCGCGAGATCGGGTACTCGAGCATGTAGCCGTAGCCGCCGAACATCTGCAGGCAGGCGTCGACCACCCGCCCCAACATCTCGGTCTGCCACAGCTTGGCCATCGAGCACTCCTTCACCAGGTACTCGCCCGCCATGTGCTCGGCGATCAGGCGGTCGAGGAACGCTCGCCCGACCTCGACCTCGGTGGCGCACTCGGCCAGCTTGAACTGGGTGTTCTGGAACTTGACGATCGAGCGGCCGAACGCCTTGCGCTCCTGCACGTACGCCAGCGTGTCGGCGAGCACCACCTCGGCACCGGCTTGCGAGCCGATCGCCACCACCAGCCGCTCCTGCTGCAGCTTCTGCATCAACATCAGGAAGCCGGCGCCGGGCGAGCCGAGGATGTTGTCGGCGGGGATCCGGCACTCCTCGAAGAACAGCTCGGAGGTGTCCTGCGAGTACATGCCGGCCTTCTTGAGCTTCTTGCCGCGGACGAACCCGGGGCGGTGGCCCTCGACCACGAACAGCGACAGGTTCTGGTGCGGGTTGTCGGAGCCCTCGGAGCGAGCCGCGACGATGCACAGGTCGCACAGGATGCCGTTCGAGATGAACGTCTTGGCCCCGTTGATCACGTACTCGTCGCCCTCGCGGCGCGCGGTGGTCGCGATCGCCGCCAGGTCGGAGCCCGTGCCCGGCTCGGTCATCGCTATCGCGGTCACCAGATCGCCCGACACGCAGCCCGGCAGCCACTTCTTCTTCTGCTCGTCGGTGCCGAAGGTGGCGATGTACGGCACGACGATGTCGCTGTGCAGCGGCAGCGCGAAGCCCGACTCGTGGACCTTCGCCAGCTCCTCCGTGACGATCACCGAGTGCAGGAAGTCGCCGCCCGGCCCGCCCAGCTCCTCCGGCAGCCACGGGCACAGGAGCCCCGCCGCGCCGGCCTTGCGCCACGTCTCGCGGTCGACGATCCCCTCCTCCATCCACCGCTCCTGATGCGGCACCACCTCGCGGGCGAAGAACTCCCGCGCCGTCGCGCGGAACAGGTCGTGTTCGGGGGAGAAGAGGCTTCGCTTCATCGCGCTCCTCTTATCGCACAATCACAGGAACGGAGCGACCACCGCTTCCAGCTGCGGCCCGAACACCGCACCCGGCTGACGGAACGCCAGCTGCCCGCCCTGGTACACGCACAGCGTCGGGATCGACTGGATCTGCAGCGCCGCCGCCGTCTGCCGGTGCTGCTCCGTGTCGAGCTTCAGCACCAGCAGCTTGCCCGCGTGGCGCGCCGCCAGGTCGGCGATGTGCGGCGCCAGCGCGGCACGGCCCGCACCACGGGGCCCAGAAGTCGACCAGCACCGGCACCGGCGCGCTGGCCACCGCGCGCTGCAGCTCCGCGTCGCTCACGTCCTGCGGATGCCCGGTGGTGTCGAGCTTCTGCTTGCAGCGGCCGCACTTCGGCGCGTCGAAGCGGCGCTCGCCCGCGATCTTGTTCAACTGTCCGCACGCCTTGCACCGGAAGAACAGCGCCTCGCTCATCGTCGTCACCTCGCCGCGCGTCTGCGCGCCCGAAAATTAGTCACCACCGCCGACTCTGGCAACCCGAACGAATCTCTCGGGCTGCGTGCGCGTACCACTCCCCGTGCCTCGCCTCAGCCCGGTCGTCACCGTCCTCGCCGCGCTCGTCTGCTCCGTCCCGCTGATACCGCCCGCCGAGGCCCAGGCCGGCGAATTCCTGCAGCGACAGCGCCGCTACCCGCGGGTCGAGGCCGCGCTCGAGCGCCACGAAGACGCCCTCGCCGACCGCTTCCGCGCCGCCGGCGCGGCGTGGCCCCCGCGAGACCTGTTCATCCGCAGCTTCAAGGCCGAGGCCGTCACCGAGCTGTGGGCCGCGGCCGAGCGCCGGGGCGATCCGCACGTGCTCGTGCGCACCTTCCCGGTCTGCCAGAACAGCGGCGTGCTCGGGCCCAAGCGGCGCCAGGGTGACGGGCAGGTCCCCGAGGGTTTCTACCGGGTCAGCCTGTTCAACCCGCAGAGCAGCTATCACCTCTCGCTCGGCGTCAGCTACCCCAACGCCGCCGACCGCCATCACAGCGCCGGCCAGCCGCCGGGTAGTGCCATCATGATCCACGGCGACTGCGTCACGATCGGCTGCATCCCGCTGCGCGACGGCCCGATCGAGGAGCTCTACGTCGCCGCCGTGCTCGCCCGCGACGCCGGCCAGCGCGACATCCCGATCCACATCTTCCCGTGCCGACTCGACGAGCCGACCTGCCAGGCGCGCCTGGCCGCCGACTCCGCCGCGCGCCCCGACCTCGCCGCGTTCTGGGACGGCCTCGTGCCCGGCTACCTCGCCTTCCTCCAGACCGGCGCCCCGCCGCGCGTGGTCGCCTCGAAGGACGGCACGTACAAGCTCGAGCCGCCGCCGCGCGAGCGTCGGCCGCTGGTCGCCGCCGATGAGTGATATGTCTTTGAGAACATGTCGTTAGACACATGTCCTCGACACATGGTTTCACGCCATGTCGCGGCGATCGGGACCGCCCTGACGCTCGCGGTCACGCCCGGCTGCAGGGACCGGACTTGCCGCGGCGCATGAATCGGGCCAGCATGCCCGCATGCTTTGTTACCTCCATACACGTATCGAGCCGCTGCGGCTCTCGCTCTTCCTGGCGATGGGCCTGCTCGGCTCTTGCGGCGACGACGGCGCGACCTCGGCGGGCACCGACAGCCAGACCGGCACCGGCACGACGCAGTCGACCACCGATGGCACCGGCACCCCCACCGGCACCACCGACACCACCGGCGCTCCGACCACCGGCATGACCGGCACCTCGGACACCGGCACCGACACCACGTCGCCCACCACTTCGACGACGACCACCACCGGCGAGACCACCGCCGTCAGCGCCACGACGCTCGACACCACGACGCAGGGCACCACCACCGTCGACACGACGACCACCACGAGCACCACCGGCGACACCGACACCGACACCGACACCGGTCCCGACCCCGAGTGCACCATCCTCATGCAGGGCATGACCGATCCGCCGGTGCCGTCGGGGTGGGTCAAGTGCGGCGACAAGCTGCCCCACCGCGTCGCCGAGGAGGTCTGCCTCGTGCCCGCGCCGCCCACCAACTGCCCGCTGGACGGCCAGCCCTGCCAGACCAACGACGACTGCACCGATCAGCCGTTCGGATCGTGCCAGTACTTCAACGTCGGCTTCGAGGGCTGCGGCTGCACCTACGGCTGCGAGACCGACGCCGACTGCGACCCCGGCTTCGTGTGCCGCTGCGGCGGCGACATCCTCGGCGCGGTCTCGCAGTGCGTCCCCTCCGAGTGCACCAGCGACGCCGACTGCGGCGACCAGCTGTGCCAGTTCTCGCAGTCGATGGGCTACGACTGCGCCGCCGAGGTCGTCAACGGCGCCTGCACCACGCCGAACGACCTGTGCGACACCGACCCGCCCTGCGGCGATTCGCCGTGCGCCTACAACACCGACAACGACGCCTGGGAGTGCTCGCTGGTCGCCTGCGGCCGCCCGTTCATGGTCGACGAGCAGGCCGTCACCGCGCCCGCCGCGGCGCGCGACGACTGGCGCGCGGTCGCCTCGGTGCCGATGGCGCCGTCGCGGCTGCGCGCGGCGCTGGCGGCCCACTGGACGCAGATCGCCCTGGCCGAGCACGCCTCGGTCGCCTCGTTCGCGCGCCACGTCCTGCAACTGCTGGCCGTCAGCGCGCCCCCGGAGTTCGTGCTCGACACCCAGCGCGCGCTGGCCGACGAGATCGAGCACGCCTGCCTGTGCTTCGCGCTGGCCAGCAGCTACGGCGGCGCGGGCGTCGGCCCGGGCCCGCTCGCGCAGGCGCACGAGCCCGGCGCGGCGGACCTCGAGTCGGTCGTCGCCGCCGTGATCCGCGAGGCCTGCGTCGGCGAGACCCTGTCCGCCCTCGAGGCGCGCGAGACCGCCGAGCGCGCCGAAGAGCCGGGCCTGCGCCGGATCCTCGGCCGGATCGCCGACGACGAGCAGCGCCACGCCGAGCTCGGCTGGCGCTTCGTCCGCTGGGCCCGCGAGCAGCTGAGTGACGACGCCCGCGCCCGCATCGACGCGGTGTTCGCCGACGCCGTCGCCGCCGCCGCCGTGGCCGCCGGCAACATGGCCCGAGAGACAGGCACCCCCGAGCTCCGCGCCCACGGCGTCGTCGACGCCCCCCTGCGCGCCTCGGTGTGGCTGCGCGGCCTCGAGGGCCTGGTCCAGCCGGCCGCCGCCGCCCTCCGCGCAGCCGCCTGAGCCAAAGGACATGGCGCCGAGGACATGCTTTCAAAGGCATGTCCTCGGCGACATGTCCTGAAGGTCGCCGGCAGCAGTCCATCGCTACATGTCCGCCGCGAGGCTCACTGAACTCGTCGTCCGTAGCCCATGCGGCCCCGGGTAGCCGTCGCTATTCCGGTGTGACTTCCATGAAGCGACATGTCCTTTACGCTCGAGACCCGGCCAGCCGCTCGCTCCCGGTCGCCGACCGCCGCGCAGCCCCCGGAGCCCTCGCACCCGCGAGCTCCACCTCTCGAGATCTTCAGCCGCGGCGCGCCTTCGCCAGCACCGCGGCCATCTGCGCGTCGTCGGCGTAGAACTCCGCCACCCCGCTCAAGTCGGCGATCGACTCCGCCAGCGCCCCCGCGTCGTGCATCCCGTGCGCCAGCAGGTGCGCCAGGCGCCCCTCGACCTGCGGCCGCGAGCGCGGCGTCACCAGCTCGAGCAGCCCCTCCTGCAGCAGCGCCGCCACGATCGCCGCCGCCCGGCGGTCGGCCGCGTCGTCCGGCGTCGGCTCGTCCGGCGCCTCTTCCTCCTCGTCGAGCCCGAGCAGCCCCGACACGTGCCCGAGGATGTCCTGCGCCGTCGACAGCGGATCGTCATCCTCCTCGTCCTCGTCCTCGACGAAGTCCTCGTCCTCCTCTTCGTACCCCTCCGCGTCCTCCTCCGGCGGCGGCAGCGGCTCCTCGTAGCACTCGACCGCGGTCGCCGAGATCACCACCACCAGCGTCGCCGGACTGACGAAGCGGAGCTCCTGTTCGCCGCGGCCGCCGACGATCGACATCACCGGGAACGCCTCCGACACCGACTCTGCCAGCATCACCGGACTTACCTGCAGCTCCGCGGGGATCGCCATCGACTCGAGCAAGCGCCGTGACACCGCCGCAGCATAGCCGATCCTCGCCGCGGCCGCGTGCTCTCTCCCGCATCTTCTCGACCTGTCCCTTCGACCAGATCACGCCGGCGTCAGCGGCCGCAGGCCCGTCACGATCCGCACTGCCAGCGCCGCCGCGGCCGGCACCTCGCGCAGGTCGATGCGGAACACCCGGCGGTCCTGACCCGTGAAGTGGTGGCGGATCCACCGGTCCGCCGCCTCGCCCGGGCTCGTCAGCCGCACGTACACCCGGTGCTCCGCCGGCAGCCTGGCGCCGTGGATCTCCAGCCACCGCGGCCTCAGCCACGGCACTCGCAGCGTCACCCCGCGGGCCGTCAGCGCCGGCGCGTCCACCCGCCCGCGGCGGTGCGGCCGCGGCACCACGAAGCGCTCGAACACCCGGCCGATCAGCAGCCCGAAGTCGATCGCCAGCGCCACCGCGCGGCCCTCGGCGTCGAGCCCCCAGTAGCTGGCGTAGATCCCGTCGCCGTGGCCCGACGAGAACACCACCACCGAGTGCCCCTCGACCTCCACGCGCGCCCACGTCCAGCCGCCGCGCTCGTGCTTGTCGAGCAGCCCCAGCAGCTCCTCCGCCACCGCCTCCGTCGCCAGCCCGGCGACCGCCCCCGCGCTGGCGAACGCCGCCACGCCCGCGTCGACCCCGAACACCCCGTCCTCGACCTCGACCCACTGCACCACCGGCGTCTCGGCCAGCACCACGCGGGCCGCCGCCACCTGCTCGGCGCCATCTTCCGCGCGCGCCAGCGCCAGCTCGACGCGCCCGCGACCTGCGATCGTCCCCGTCGGCGGCGTCACGGACTGCAGCTCGCTCGCCAGCGGATCGCCGATCGCCACTCCCGCGAGCTCGAGCTCGCCGAGCGCCTCCACGCGGACCGCGATCGTCGCGCCGTCGTCGTCGCGAAACCGCTGCCCCTGTGACACGAAGGCCAGCTCGAGATCGGAGCGCACGTGCGTCACAGCCGCCCTCGTACTCCGACCGCGCGTCTCCGGCAATCCCTCCCCGCACGCTCCGGAAGCCCCGGCGACCCGCGCTTCCGCTCTCGAGCGAGATCGCGCATCAGGCCGCTCCGCAAGGGTTCAGGCCCTGTCACGCCTCGCAGACCGCCAGTTATTTTAAGAAAGATGATGATGCTTCGCCGGTCGCTCGCCCTCGTCCGCGCCTTCGCCGTCGTCTCGCTCGCTGCCTGCACGGTGCCCGGAGACGACGACAGCGCCTCGGCCAGCGACGCCGGCACGGCTCCGCCGAACAGCGGTACCGGCGACACCGCGCCGACCACCGGCGCGCCGACCACCGGCGACATCGTCCCCGAGGTCGACTGGCCGACCCTCGAGTGCGACCCGCTGGTCCCGACCTACTGCGGCTTCCCGTTCCCCTCCAACGTCTTCACCGCCGCCGACCCCACCACGGTCACCGGCCGCCGCCTCGCCCTCTCCGCCGCCTTGCTCCCCGATCGCGCGCAGGGCCAGCCGGCGCAGCCCGACCTGTGGAACCGCTCGGACGGCTTCTCACCTGGCCTTGCGGTCATGTCCCATCTGCCAGGTGCCACCGTCGCCGGCCTGCCCGGCCCGTGGACGCTCGAGGACTCGCTCGCCTTCGACTCGCCGACCGTCCTCATCGACGCCGACACCGGCGATCGGATCGCCCACTTCGCCGAGCTCGACATGTCGCACGACCAGGACGATCGGCGCGCCTTCATGCTCCGCCCGGTCGTGCGGCTGGCCGACGATCACCGCTACATCGCCGCGATCCGGCGCGTCGTCGACGGCGACGGCGACGCGCTGCCGCCCTCGGCGGCGTTCAAGGCCCTGCGCGACGGCGAGGCCTTCGACGACCCCTCGATCGACGAGCGCCGCGGCCTCTACGCCGACATCTTCACGCGCCTCGAGCAGGCCGGCGTCGCCCGCGACGACCTCCAGCTCGCCTGGGACTTCACCACCGCCAGCCGCGAGAACAACACCGCCGGCCTGCTCAGGATGCGCGACGAGGCGCTCGCCACGGTCGGTGACGACGGCCCGGCGTACACCCTCACCCTCGTCGACGCCGAGCACCCCGACGCGCGCGTCGGCCTCTACGTCGAGGGCACCATGACCGTCCCGCTCTACCTCGACCAGCCGGGCCCGGGCGCGCGCCTCGTGCTCGGCGACGACGGCCTGCCGCAGCAGAACGGCGCCGCCGAGTTCGAGTTCACCCTCGTCATCCCGACGAGCGCCTTCACCACCCCGGCCACACCGCTGCAGTACGGCCACGGCCTGCTCGGCTCGGGGCGCCAGGACATCCAGCTCGATCACCGGATCGCGTTCGCCGACACCTACGGCTACGCCCTGTTCGCAGTCGACTGGATCGGCATGGCCGCGGACGACGCCGTCGCGATCGCCGAATTCGTCGCGGCCGGCGACCTCGAGCAGTTCGTCACCCTCGTCGACCGCCTCCACCAGGGCATCCTCAATTCGCTGCTCGCCATGCGCCTCGTCAGCGGCGCGCTCGTCGACGATCCGATGCTCCAGCCGATGGGCCAGCCGCTGATCGACCCGAGCGAGCGCTACTACCACGGCGACTCGCAGGGCGGCATCCTCGGCGCCACTTACATGGCCCTCAGCACCGACGTCGAGCGCGGCCTGCTCGGCGTCCCCGGCCAGCCGTACAGCCTGCTGCTCGGCCGCGGCGAGGAGTTGGCCGAGCTCTTCGCGCCGCTGAACAGCGCCTTCCCCGACGGCCTCGATCGCCGCTGGTGCTCGCGCTGCTCCAGATCCTGTGGGACCGCGCCGAGCCGACCGGGTACAGCCACACCATCCGCACCGACAACCTGCCCGGCTCGCCGCCCAAGGAGATCCTGATCGAGGTAGCGATCGGCGATCACCAGGTCAGCACTCTGGGCGCCCACGTCATGGCCCGCGCGATCGGCGGCGTCGCCGACATCGCCCCCGAGAACCGCGCGATCTGGGGCATCGACAGCGCCGCCGCCCCCTACACCGGCTCGGCCATGGTCGAGTACGACTTCGGCCTCGCCCCCGAGCCCACCACCAACATCCCGCCCTCGGACGGCGAGGACCCCCACGCCAAGCCGCGCGAGCTGCCCGGCGCCGCGCAGATGCTCGACCGATTCCTGCGCACCGGCGTGGTCGAGACTTACTGCGACGGGGCCTGCGACCCCGAGTGAGCGCCAGCGAGCGGCCGCCGCGCGCGGGCTTGGGACGCGCCGGCGATCCGTGGCATCCTCGGCAGGACGATGCTCCTGGCCCTCGCCATCGACCCGCTGAGCGCCTCGACCTCGGTGATCGCCCGCCTGTTCCCGGTGGTCTACGTCGGCGGCCTGGTCGCGCTGGGCCTCCTGGTCTCGTTCGTGCTGCGCAAGCTCGCCACGGTCGAGACCTTCCGCCAGGTGCACCCGTGGATCCCGCTGCTCCACCTGGCGGTGTGGTTGCCGCTGGTGTGGCTGCTGCAGCACCGCCTCGCGCCCGCGGCCAGCAGCGCCGACTGGTGGTCGCGCGGCCTGTGGCTGCTGGTGTTCGCCGTCGCCGCGCTGCCGTGGCTGCGCAGCGTCTGCCTCGGGGTCGTGTTCGCGGTCGAGGCCCGCTACAAGATCGGCGACGACCTGCGCGTCGGCGACGTCGAGGGCCGCCTCGTCGGCGTCGGCCTGCGCGCGATCACCCTGCGCGGCCTCGCCGGCGTCGACGCCACCATCCCCTACGAGCGGCTGCTCCGCGAGCCCGTCGTCCACCTCAACCTCGGCGAGCACGACACCCCCTGCGACCTCACCCTCGACGTCCCCGCCGGCATCCCGCCTGCCCGCGCCGCCGACCTCGCCCGCCAGGCCGCCGCGCTCAGCCGCTACGCCTCGCCGCGCCGCTCGCCCGAGGTCTTCCTCGCCCCGCGCCACGGCAGCGCCCTCGATCTGCAGCTGCGCGTGCGCGGCTACCTCTACGACCGCGAGCACGACGACCGCTTCCGCAGCGACCTCGTCGAGCGCCTGCACGCCGTCTTCACCGCCGAGCTCGCGGCGCGCCGTCCCCAGTGACACCTCTCGCCCCGAGCGAACGAGCGGCCTCGCCCGCCACGCGCCCGCGATTCGCCGCGCCCCGTCACTCTCGTCGTCGCGTCACCGCGCCTCTCGCCCATGCGGATCGCCGCGCTCAGTGACTTCCACATCGGCGCGCGCGCCGGCATGGACGAGTTTCGCCACGACGAGGCCGCCTTCCTCGACAAGCTCGCCCGCGTCGTCGCCAGCCACGATCGCGTCGTCCTCGTCGGCGACATCTGGCAGACCGACCACGACCTGTTCACCGGCCCGCGCGCCGCGGCGCGTCAGCTCCACCGCGCGCGCAGCCGGCTGCCGCGGCTGACCCGCGCCCTCGATCGCCTCGACTACGTCCACGGCAACCACGACTTCATCGCCCGCGACGAGCTCGGCGCCCCGTCGGAGCTGCAGATCGACGCCGACTCCTGCCGCGTCCTGTTCATCCACGGCCACCAGCACGACCCGGTGTTCGCCCGCGCCTACGCGGCCGCCCGCGCCGCCACCTGGTTCACCGGCCGCCTGCGCCGCGCCGGCCTCGGCCCGGTCGCCCACTATTTCGAGCAGCAGGACGTCGCCATCAAGCACCGCCGCTTCGGCCACGCCGCCGGCCCCTACGCCGCGGCCGCGGCCGCCCTCATGCGCGAGCGCGGCGCCGACTTCGTCGTCATGGGCCACACCCACGTCGCCCACGCCCATCACCTGTCCGAAGGGACAGTCGTCAACACCGGCACCTGCTCGGCCGGCCGCTTCACCGTCGTCACCATCGACACCGCCGCCCGCACCGCCACCATCGTCGACGGCCCGCCGTCCTGACCTGTCCTCCCGGACAGTGTGTTCATCTCCCGCCCCACCACCTCACCCACGCTCCCGACGCGACCTGTCCTCTCGGACAGACTCACCGACGCCGGCACCGTCCCCTCGCCCACCGCATCGACCTGTCCTGTCAGACATCTTTCGCGGCCAGCGCCCTCACCTGCTCCGCGCTTCTCCCTGCGAGGAGCCGCGAATACCCTCTCGTAGGCGCCCGCGATCGGCCGCCCCTTCGGCGTAGGTGTCACCGACGGCGGCCATCTCTCCCTGAGACCGCGCACGCAGCCCCTCGTCAGCCCGCGTCCCCTCCGAGCCTCGCATGCAGCTGCCCCTCGTCACCTCCGCCGGCGTATGGCCCCCGGTGCTCGTCACCGCCGGCCCCGGCGCGCGCAGCGAGGCCCACGCGCACCACGCCATGCACCTCGTGCTCGCGCGCGCCGGCACGCTCGCGATCACTGCCGGCGGCGCCACCGTGCGGGCCGCGGGCATCGTCACCGCGCCCGACCACGAGCACGCCCTCGACGCCCGCGGCGTCGACATCGTCCTCGTCTTCTTCGACCCCGAGAGCGACGCCGGCGAGCGCCTGCGCGCCGGCCTCGACGCGCCCGTCCGCGCCGTCGATGCTCCCGAGCGCGACGCCCTGCTCGCCGACCTGCCCGCCGACGCCGGGCCCGCGGGCTTGCACGCGTGGGGCCACGCCGCCGCCGATCGCCTGTCCCTCAAGACAGCTGTCCCGAGAGTCATCCACCCGCGCGTGCGCAAGCTGCTCCGCGCCCTCCGCGGCGCCGAGCCCGAGGCCGACACCTCCTTGCCGGCCCTCGCCGCCCTCGCCGGCCTGTCCGAGGGCCGGCTCGTCCACGCCTTCCGCGACTCGGTCGGCATCCCCCTGCGCCCGTACCTGCTATGGCAGAAGCTGCAGCGGGCCGTCGTCGCCATGGCCACCGGCGAGCCCCTGGCCCGCGCCGCCCACTCGGCCGGCTTCGCCGACGCCGCCCACATGAGCCGGACCTTCCGCCGCATGTTCGGCATGACCGCCTCCGAGCTGCAGCGCAACCTCCCGCGCCCGCCTTGAACCCGCGCAGGCCGACCGTGCCGCGCCTCGGCGCGTGTCACTTTCGCTGTCGGTGTCGCGCACCGCCGATCGCTCGCCCGTCCGCTCGATCGACTCGCCCGCTCCGCCTCCATCGCTCGCGAACCCGGGCCTCGCCCGCCTCGGCCTCCATCTGCTCGCTAGGCCGTCTGGTCGATGGACTCGCCCGCCTCGGCCTCCATCTGCTCGCTGGCGCCTCGAGTCGATCGTAGCCAGTCCGTTCAAGCCGCCCGCCTGGTCCCCGCGCTACACCCTCCGCATGCGCCCCGACCTCCTCGCCTGGCAGTTCGAGCACTACTCGCTGAACCACGCCGACCGCGCCAACCTCGCCCTCCACGCCGTGACCGTCCCGCTGTTCGTCCTCGGCCTGCCCCTGTTCGTCCTCGCCCTCGCCGGCGGCCGCTTCGCCCTCGCCGGCGTCGGCCTCGTGCTCGTCCTCCTCGCCCTCGCCGCCCAGGGCCGCGGCCATCGCCGCGAGCATGTCGCCCCGGCCCCGTTCCGCTCGCGCGGCGACATGCTCGCGCGCCTGGTCGCCGAGCAGTTCGTCACCTTCCCCCGCTTCGTCCTGTCCGGCGGCTTCGCCCGGGCCTGGCGCGCCGCCGGCAAGCATGTCGATTGAGACATGTCCTCGAGAACATGTCTCGTGCGCCTCGCGCCCACGAGCAGCCCGGGTACCTGGCCGGCAGACCTCACCTCTTCGTCCGAACCGGAGCGGCAAGAGCTGTCCGCACGAACATGCCCTTGAAGACATGTCCAATGTGTCAGCCGGCACCGGGCAGACAGTGAGCCGCCGAATCACATGTCCCGAAAGCCAGCCCGCCGTCACGCCCCGCGCGACGGCACCTGCTCGACGCGGTCCTCGTCCTGGCACCACGCCGTCAGCGGCCCGCCGTACACGCAGCCCGAGTCGAGGCCCATCGTCTTCGGCCCGCGGTAGTGGCCGCGCCACGCCCAGTGGCCGTGGATCACCATCGGCTCGCCGCGGTAGAACTCGTCCCACGGGCGGTACGGCGGCGGGCAGTCCTCGGCCTTGCGGTCGAACTTGCTGCGCTCGCCCGACGCGGTGCAGCAGCGCACGCGCGTCATGAACGACAGCTCGGGCGACTCCAGCCACGCGTCGTCGTGCGGCGCCCCGTTGACCCGCGCGGCCAGGCCGTGCAAGTCGCTCCACCGCGGATGGAACCCGGCGTGCACCGCCCACACGTCGGGCCCCTTCGAACCTGGCCCTGCGGGCAGGAATTGCAGGGCCGGCATCGCGCGCAGGCGAGCGAGCAGATCCGGCCCCTCGGGCGCGGCGAGCAGCGGTCCGAGCGTGTCGTGCTTGCGCGGCCATCGCCCGGCGGCGATGAGGAGCGCGTAGACATCGTGGTTGCCGACGACGCCGCGGCCGCCGACGTCCCGCCACAAGCGGACGGCCGCCAGCGAGTCGGGCCCGCGATTCACCAGGTCACCGAGGCACCACAGCTCGTCCTTCTGCGGATCGAAGCGGATCTTCCGCAACAGGTCCTCGAACTCCCGGGCGCAACCTTGCAGGTCGCCGACGAACCACCGCATCGTCCGCGCATTGTAGCCGCCTTCCCCCATCCGGGAGCAGGCGCTGCCGAGAACCCTTGCCGGCGAACGAGCTCGGCTGTATAGGCGAACACGGGAGCCTATTACCCGTATGCGAACCGTTTGTTCGACCCCCGGCGCCTGCGCCCGCGTCCTCGCCGCGCTCGCGGTCACCCTCACCGCTTGCGGCGACGACGCCGGAAGCACCGCCACCGCCACCGCCGGCACGCCGACCACCGCCCCCACCACGCTGCCGCCGCTCACCGCGGGTACCACCGACGACCCCGCGAGCACCACCGACCCGGGCACCGGCTCCGCCACCGAGACCGGCGGCCCGACCACGTCGACGGGCCCCGCCCCCACCACCACCGGCAACGACAGCAGCGGGATCAAGCTCGACCTCGGCCAGCCCGACTTCCCGAGCGACCCGACCGCCGACACCGACGCGGCCAAGGGCTGCACGGCGGTCGACCTCCTGTTCGTGATCGACAACTCGGCGTCGATGGGCAAGCACCAGGAGGACCTGAGCGCGGTCTTCCCCGACTTCGTCGACGCGATCGTCGCCGCGCTGCCGCCCGGCACCGACCTCCACGTCGGCATGACGACGACGTCTTTACGACGGCAGCTGCTCGGAGAGCACGGTCAACTGCGTCAGCCAGTCGAGCGAGCAGCAGATCCTCCAGCACTACGTGGCGCCGCCGGCGACGACCAACGAGAACGGCGGGCAGGGCCGCCTGTTCGAATGGCAAGGTCAGCACTACTTCTCGCTGAACACCGACGACGACCC
Source organism: Nannocystis pusilla (assembly GCF_026626665.1). Lineage (GTDB taxonomy): Bacteria > Myxococcota_A > Polyangia > Nannocystales > Nannocystaceae > Nannocystis > Nannocystis pusilla. Next base: position 11,028,379 of record NZ_JAPNKE010000002.1, on the reverse strand, counting down.
GGCCGCGCTCAAGGCATGGTTCACGGCCGCAGCCACCGCCGCCGGCGAGACGGGCTGCTCGTTCGAGATGCCGGCCGCCGCCGCCGGCTGGGCCGCCGACCCGGCCACGGCGCCGACGAACGCGGGCTTCATCCGCGACGCCGGCGCGGTGCTGGTGGTCTTCGTCCTCACCGACGAGCCCGACAAGTCGCCGGAGCCCGTCAGTCAATGGGTCGACAAGCTGGTCGCGGCGAAGCAAGCGTGCGGCGGGCTCAATTGCATCCTCGCGTCCGGCCTGGTGCCCGGCTTCTGCTACGACAACCCCGGCGACTCGACGCTGAAGACGTTCCTCGAGTCGTTCTCGGCCCCGCCTTTCACCGGCGACATCGACGGCGACCCCAGCGACTACGCGATGGTGGTGGGTGACGCGCTGGCAGGAGTGATCCAGGAGAAGTGCGAGGAGATCGAGCCGCCGGGCTGATCTCGAGCGTCTCGCTCCGCGAATTGCCGACCGTGATTCGCCTCAGGCCTGGCGTATACGCCAGAATCCGGCCAATTGCGAGCCCGTGCCAGGCGTTGCCGAGGACCCGCGGGGTCGGCCGCGCGCTTGGACTCGTGCAGCCGTCGTTCGTCTCGGCGACGGTCTCGCAGCAGCCGGGAGGGCAGCCGCGGTCGGCGCCGCGCGGCACGTCGTGGTCGTGGTCGTTCATCGTGCTCCGCTCCCGCAGACGACGCTCCGGCCCGCGCTGTGTCGTCCACGTCCCGCGTGTGAGTGTTGAGCGCTTGCAAAGCCGCGCCAGCGCCTATATCGTATTTTTACGATGACTGCCGATCCGCCCGCAGCGTGCTGCCCGCCGGCCGATGACCGGCCCGACCTCCGCCCGGTCGAGGGCGAGGAGGCCGACGTCGAGCTCGCCGCGCTCGCCAAGGCGATCGGCCACCCTGCGCGGGTGCAGATCCTCCGGCTGCTGGCCCGGCGAAGCGCCTGCGTCTGCGGCGAGATCGTCGAGGAGCTGCCGCTCGCGCAGTCGACGGTCTCGCAGCACCTCAAGGTGCTCAAGGACGCCGGCCTGATCCGCGGCGAGATCGACGGTCCCCGCACCTGCTACTGCCTCGAGCCGCGGACGATCCGCCGCCTCAAGGCCCTGATCGGCGGCCTCTAGTCGCAAATCGTTCGGAGCCGATAACCATGTCCGACAAGTCCACGAGTCCCCTCGGCGTGTTCGAGCGCTACCTGAGCGTGTGGGTCGCGCTGTGCATCGCTGCTGGTGTCGCGCTCGGCAACCTCGCGCCCGGCCTGTTCGCCACCATCAGCGCCCTCGAGGTTGCCCGCGTCAACCTCGTCGTCGCCGCGCTGATCTGGGTGATGATCTACCCGATGATGATCCAGGTCGACTTCGGGGCCGTCCGCGACGTCGGGCGGCGACCGAAGGGACTCGTGATCACGCTGGCGATCAACTGGCTGATCAAGCCGTTCACGATGGCGGCGCTCGCCAGCCTGTTCTTCCTGCACGTGTTCGCGGGCCTGTTGCCCGAGGCCGACGCGCAGCAGTACATCGCCGGCGCGATCCTGCTGGGCGTCGCCCCATGCACGGCGATGGTGTTCGTGTGGAGCCAGCTCACCCGCGGCGACGCCAACTACACGCTGGTCCAGGTCGCGGTCAACGACCTGATCATGGTCGTGGCGTTCGCGCCGATCACCGCGCTGCTGCTCGGCGTCACCGACATCGTCGTCCCGTGGGAGACGCTGCTGCTGTCGGTCGTCCTCTACGTCGTGATCCCGCTGGTGGCCGGCGTGCTGACCCGCCGGGCGCTGACGCGACGCTCGCTCGACCGTGGCGCGCTCGGCCGGTTCGTCGGCGCGCTCAAGCCGGTGTCGATCCTCGGCCTGCTCGGCACGGTCGTACTGCTGTTCGGCTTCCAGGCGACGACGATCGTCGAGCGCCCGCTGACCATCGCGCTGATCGCCGTGCCGCTCCTGCTCCAGAGTTACGGCATCTTCGCGCTCGCGTACCTGTGGGCGTGGGCGTGGAAGGTCCCACACCCGGTCGCGGCGCCGGCCGCGTTGATCGGCACCTCCAACTTCTTCGAACTCGCCGTCGCGGTGGCGATCAGCCTGTTCGGCCTGCAATCGGGCGCGGCGCTGGCGACCGTCGTCGGCGTGCTCGTCGAGGTCCCCGTGATGCTCTCGCTGTGCGCCTTCGCCAACCGCACCGCCGCCCGCTTCCCCGCGTGACGCCATGACCGACCCGAACATCCGCAGCGTCCTGTTCCTCTGCGTCGCCAACTCCTCGCGCAGTCAGATGGCCGAGGCCCTCGCGCGCGCCCGCTGGGGCGACCGCGTGCGGGTGCAGAGCGCCGGCTCTCGGCCCTCGCACGTCAACCCGTACGCCATCGAGGTGATGGCCGAGCGCGGGCTCGACCTCTCCTCGCACACGTCGAAGTCGGTCGACTCGATCGACCCGGCGAGCGTCGACCTCGTCGTCACGCTGTGCGCCGAGGAGGTGTGCCCGGTGTTCTTGAGCAAAGCGCCGCGGCTGCACTGGCCGATCGACGACCCCGCGAGCGACGACCCCACGCTCGGCCCGGACGAGCTGCGCGCCCGGTTCCGCCGCGCCGCCGCGGAGATCGAAGCCCGGCTCGCCGAGCTCGACGCGCGCGTCGGCCTCGGGCCGCGCCGTCTCCCGCGGCGGTCGCCCCGGGCTTCCTCGCCGCCGCGACGCGCTCTTGTTCTTCACCGGCAAGGGCGGCGTCGGCAAGACCTCGCTGTCGGCCGCCGCCGCAATCGCCATGGCCGACGCCGGCCAGCGTGTCCTTTGGTCAGCACCGACCCGGCGTCCAACCTCGACGAGATGCTCGGCGCGCCGCTGTCCAACCAGCCCGTCGCCGTGCCCGGCGTACCGCGCTTGAGCGTCCTCAACATCGACCCCGAGGCCGCGGCCGAGGCGTACCGCGGACGCGTGCTCGCGCAGATGCCCGCCGGCACGCCCGACGCCGAGCGCGACACGGTGCGTGAGCAGCTCTCGGGCGCCTGCACCACCGAGATCGCCGCCTTCGACGAGTTCGCGGCGCTGCTGGCCGGTCACGGCCGCACCGACGCGGGGAGTGGGATCGCGTCGTCTTCGACACCGCGCCCACTGGCCACACCCTGCGCCTGCTCAGCCTGCCGAAGCTGTGGAGCGGCTTCCTGGCCGGCAACGATCGCGGCGCCTCGTGCCTCGGCCCACACTCCGGCCTGAAGATGCAAGAGTCGCGCTTCAACGCCGCGCTGTCCGCGTTGAGCGATCCCGCGACGACGACGGTCGTGCTCGTCACGCGGCCCGACCCGCGGCCGATGCACGAGGCCGCGCGCACCGCCGAGAGCTGCGCGCGCTCGGCCTGGCGAACCAGCGGCTGGTCATCAACGCCGTGTTCCACGCGAGTCGTCCCGACGATCCGGTCGCCCGCGCGATCGAGGCGCTCGGTCGTGAAGCGCTCGCCACGCTGCCCGTCGCGCTCGCAGACCTGCCGCGCGACGAAGTGCCGCTGCGTCCGTTCGACACCGTCGGTCTGCCGGCGTTGCGCGCCTTGCTCGGCCGCGGACCCGAGCCCGCCTCCGCGCCCGCCGAGCCCGGCGTCACGCTGTCCGCCGAGCCGCTCGCACACCTGGCCGATGAGCTGGCGGCGATGGGCCACGGCCTGATCATGGTCATGGGCAAGGGCGGCGTCGGCAAGACGACGATCGCCGCCGCGCTCGCCGTCGGCCTCGTGCAGCGCGGTCACAGCGTCCACCTGACGACCACCGATCCGGCCGCGCACGTCGCCGAGATCCTCGCCGGCGGCCTCGACGGGCTGAAGGTCGGCCGCATCGACCCGAAGGTCGAGACCCAGGCTTATATCGACAAGATCATGCGCACCCGCGGCAAGGACCTCGACGCGCAGGGCCGTGCGCTGCTGCTCGAGGATCTTCAGTCGCCGTGTACCGAGGAGGTCGCGGTGTTCCACGCGTTCAGCCGCGTGGTGAACGAGGCCCGCAGCGCCTTCGTCGTCCTGGACACCGCGCCGACCGGGCACTCGCTGTTGCTGATGGACGCGACCGGCGCCTATCACCGCCAGGCGACGCGCCATACCGGGCCCGGGGTCAAGAACGTGGTCACGCCGTTGATGCGGCTGCAGGACGCGTCGCTGACGCGCGTCATCATCGTCACGCTGCCCGAGGTGACGCCCGTCAGCCAGGCGGCCGCGCTGCAAGACGACCTGCGGCGCGCGAACATCGAGCCGTGGGCCTGGGTGATCAACAAGAGCGTCGCGGCGTCGGGTACGAGCGATCCGCTGCTGCAAGCGCGGCTGGCCGGCGAGCGCCGCCAGGTCGCGCGGATCGCCGGCGGCCTGGCCCAGCGCACGTTCGTCCTGCCGTGGCTGCCTGAGCCGCCGGTGGGCGTGGAGGCCCTGGGGACTCTGGTGAGACCGAAGCAGGCTCCATCGGCGAGCTGATCTGCGAGCCTGCGCGATCAGAGGCGCAGCAGCATGCAGACCCTGACCTTCGACCAGATTGCGGAGCGCTGGTCGCCGACCCGCGAGGTGTCGCCTCGGCCGTGGCGCGGGTGTCTGCGAGGACATGTCCTCCATCTCGAATCATGTGTCCTCGAGGACACATCACGGCGCGCGTGCGACCGAGACGGCTCTACTCGCTCCCTTGCCCGGGAGACGCGTCCACGCCGCCGCCTTCGGCCCCGCGTGCGTCGCCGCCTCGAGTGCTGCGCGCGTGCGCGACTTGTAGCGGCAACGTTCACCGCCGGCGCCGCACGCGAGCGCGCCCGACTCGGGCGAATGCGCGCGACGTTCGTCGACTTCACGCCCGCGTCACGGGTTTGCAACGATCTCGCGTTCCGCACTACGCTGGTGGGCGTATGAGCACGCTTCGTCCGCCGGGCCTGGGCCCGATCATCGGCCACACGACTGACCGTTCCTGTCGCCTGTGGATGCAGGCGGCCGCGCTCGACGACCCGCGCAAGGTCGTCGCCGACGAGGACCGGCGCACCGTCGGCGTCCTCGTCGTCATGCAGAAGGGCGAGCACGTGATCCCGGCCCCCGTGCGGCCGGTGTTCTATTTTCGCCTCCAGCGCGAGTTCGATCGCACCGGCACCTTCATCCTCGGCTTCGAGACCGGGCTCGGCGGCACCACCCCGGTCTTCGCGCTCGAGCCCGACACCACCTACCGCGTGCGCCTCGCCTCGCTCGCGCTCGACGACGCCGAGGACAACGAGCTGCGCGCCAGCGATCAGGAGCTCGCCGCGACCTTGCCGAACCCGCAGGTGTGGGCGGCCCAGGTCGAGCGCCTGCCGGACGTCGCCTGCGAGGCCGTGTTTCGCACCTGCAGCCCGCGCAGCGCCGCCGCCCCGGCTTTCTCCTTCATGCTCGGCTCGTGCCGGTACCCGGGCCTGATGTGGAAGATCAAGGAGTCCGACCGGATCTTCGGCCCCATGTTCACCGAGCTGTCGACCGAGAAGCTCGGCGCCAAGCCCAGCCTCGTCGTCATGTGCGGCGACCAGATCTACGCCGACACCTTCCACCGCGCCGTCCCGGTCGGGCTCGCCGACACCCACGCCGAGTTCACCGACCGTTACCAGCAGGCGTTCGGCTCGTTCAACATGCGCAGGCTCTTGCGACATGTCCCGACGTACATGTGCCTCGACGACCACGAGATCGAGGACAACTGGGCCCAGGACCGCCTGCACAAGCCGGGCAAGAAGATCCTGTTCAACCTCGCGATCGGCGCCTACATGAGCTATCAGTGGAGCCACTCGCCGCGCAACTACGGCAAGCGGCTCTACTACAGCTTCGTCAGCAGCGGCTACCCGTTCTTCACCCTCGACTGCCGCACGCAGCGCTACATGGACGACGTCCCCGACAACGTCGACGACAACCACATGCTCGGCCGGCCCTCGCTCGACCCCGACGAGCCGAGCCAGCTCGACGTGTTGTGCGAGTGGCTGCGCGACCAGCAGGCCGACCGCGGCAACGTGCCCAAGTTCATCGTCAGCTCCAGCGTGTTCGCGCCCAACCCGGTGTTCGCCATCCACGGCGCCAGCGTCGCCCACCTCGAGAAGACCGACGCCTGGCCGGCCTTCCCGCAGACCCGGCGGGCCTTGCTGCAGACCATCGTCGACAGCAAGATCCAGAACGTCGTGTTCTTGTCGGGCGACGTCCACAGCGCCTCCGTCGCCCGGCTCGAATTCCGCGGCGGCGGCGGCGAGGACCTGCGCGCCTACTCGCTGGTCTCCTCGGCCTTCTACTGGCCGTTCCCGTTCGCCGACGGCGACCCCGCCGAGTTCGTCCACGACTCCCGCGACCCGCGGACCCCCGACACCTTTGAAATTCGCCCCGGCGTGACGATGGACTACCGCGCCTGGAACTTTTGTAACGACGACAACTTCGCCCGCGTCACCGCCGACCGCGCGAGCCACACCCTGACGATGGAGCTCATCGGCCGCGACGGCAACCCGATCGCCACCAAGGGCCCGTACAAGAAGCCGGCCGACATGACCAGCCGGCTCGAGCTCGCCCCCTGGTGACGCGCCCGGGGCGTGTGTTCCGGCCATGCCCCTCGCTGCCGGCTGCTGCCGCCACACCGACCGGCGGCCATGCGCTTCGCTGCTGCCCGTCTGCGAGCCGCGTCCGGCGCCCCGCGAGGACATGGCCCCGCAGACATGCCCTTTGCGCCCTGTAGCCAGGGACATGTCGCAGCGGACATGTCCCTCGTTTTCTTAAAGCTCAGTGCGCGCCCTTCTTCGGGCGCAGCAGCTTGCCCTCGGACTGGAATTCGTTCCAGGTCGCCGGCTTGAAGCCGTTGTCGACCGCGGCCATCGTGATGCAGTCGGGCACCGGGCAGACGATCTGGCACAGGTTGCAGCCGACGCACTCCGACTCGTCGACCACGGGCACGCGGGTGCCGGCCTCTTTGGGGGCCGGGTGGATGCACTGGTGGGCGCCGTCGTGGCACGCGACCACGCAGGCGTGGCAGCCGATGCACTTGCCGGGGTCGATCTTGGCCACCGTCTCGTAGTTGAGGTCGAGCTCGCCCCACTCGGAGAACTGCGGCACCGCCTTGCCGCGCATCTCCTCGATCGTCGAGAAGCCGTGCGAGCGCATGTACTCGGTGAGGCCCTCGATCATGTCGCCGACGACCCGGTAGCCGCGGAGCATGACCTCGGTGCAGACCTGGACCGACGAGCAGCCGAGCAGGATGAACTCGACGGCGTCGCGCCAGTTGGCGACCCCGCCGATGCCGCTGATCGGCAGGCCGAAGTCGGGGTCGCGGGCGAGGCTGCCGATCATGTGCATGGCGATCGGCTTGACCGCGGCGCCGCAGTAGCCGCCGTTGGTCGACAGCCCGCCGACGCGCGGCTCGGGCACGAAGCGGTCGATGTCGATGCCGATGAGGCTCTTGATCGTGTTGATGAGCGAGACCCCGTGGGCCCCGCCGCGCTTGGCGGCCAGGCCGTGCGGATTGATCTCGTCGACGTTGGGCGTCAGCTTGACCAGCACGGGCACCGTCGAGAATTCGACGGCCCAGCTCGTGATCTTCTCGTTGAGCGCCGGCTCCTGGCCGACCGCCGAGCCCATGCCGCGCTCGCACATCCCGTGCGGGCAGCCGAAGTTGAGCTCGAGCCCGTCGGCCCCGGCGTCGATGGCCCGCTTGATCATGTCGCGCCACTCGTCGCGCGTCTCGACCATCAGCGACACGATCACGCCGTGCTTGGGGTAGCGCTTCTTGACCTCGGCGATCTCGCGGAAGTTGACCTCGAGCGGGCGGTCGGTGATGAGCTCGATGTTGTTGAAGCCGATCGCGCGGGTGCCCTTGAAGTGGAGCGCGCCGAACCGCGACGACACGTTCTGGATCGGCGTCCCGAGCGTCTTCCACACCGCCCCGCCCCAGCCGGCGTCGAACGCTCGCATGATCTGCGCGCCCGAGTTGGCGGGCGGCGCCGAGGCGAGCCAGAACGGGTTGGGCGTGACGATCCCGCCGGTGTTCGAGGTCAGGTCGACAGATGTCCCGAAGGCCATGTGGTGTGGATCCTTTACTTGCTCGCGCCCGTCGTGAGCGCCCGATCGATCGCCAGCGCCGCCCGCTTGCCCTCGGCGACCGCGTTGACGACCTCCTTGCCGCCGTTGGCGCAGTCGCCCCCGGCGAACACCCGCGGGTTGCCCGTGGCTCCGTCGGCGTCGACGACGAGCCGCCCGCCCTCGAGCTGCACCCCACCGAGCCCCGCGACCAGCTCGCCCAGCCGCGCCTGCCCGATCGCCAGCAGCACCAGCTTCGCCGGCACCTCGAACTCCTGGCCCGGCAGCGGCCGCTTGTCGGCCCCGAGCTTGACGCAGCGCAGCCCGGCGACCCGCCCGTCGCGGCCGACGTAGGCCGTCGGCTGGGTGTGCCACAACGATCGCACGCCCTCGATCTTCGCGGCCTTCCACTCGTGTTCGTAGCCGCTCATCGCCGCCTCGTCGCCGCGGTACAGCATCGTCACCTCGGGCACCCCGAGCCCGACCAGCTCGCGCACCGCGTCGACCGCAGTGTTGCCGCCGCCGACCACGACCGCCCGCTGGACGCCCGCGAGGTCGACGCGGCCGAGCTTGAACTTCTCGATGAACGCCACCGCCCCGTCGATGCCCGCGAGCTCCTTGCCGGGGATCTCGAGCGTGCGATCGGCCCCGAGCCCCACGCCGATGAACAGCGCGTCGTGACGAGCCAGCAGCGCGTCCCACGTGACGTCGCGGCCGACCTGGACGCCGGACTCGACGGCGATGCCGCCGATGCCGAGCACGTAAGCGACCTCGGCGAGAGCATCGTCGGCGCGCAGCTTGTAAGGCGCGACGCCGGTGGTGTTGAGCCCGCCGAGCCACTTGCCGGCGTCGTAGATCGTGCAGGCGTGGCCGCGACGGCGCAGCTCGTGCGCGGCGGCCAGCGAGGCCGGACCGCCGCCGACCAGGCCGACCGAGCGACCGCTGTCGGGCCCGGCCTCGAAGTAGCGCCAATCCTCGGCGAGCGCCGCGTCGGTGGCGTAGCGCTGCAGCCGGCCGATGGCGATCGGCGGCGCGTCCATCTCGTTGTACACGCAGCCGCCGACGCACAGGACCTCGACCGGGCACACGCGGGCGCAGCTCATGCCGAAGATGTTGGCGTCGAGGATGGTGCGCGCCGAACCTTTGAGGTTGCCGGTGGAGATCTTGCGGATGAACTCCGGGATATCGATGCCGGTCGGGCACTTCTGCACGCACGGCGCGTCGGCGCAGTAGAGGCAACGGTTGGCCTCGGCGAGCGCCTGCGCCGGGCCGAGCGCGGGCTTGTAGTCGCCGAAGCCGGCCTCGGAGCGGTCCTCGGGGAGCGTACGTGGATCGACCATCGGGCCTGCGATCATACACCCGCCCGCACGCCCGCGCGCCTTTTCTCGCGCGGCGGGACCCGGTCCGCCTCGACCGACCGCGGCCGCGCCCGCGACCCGAGGCTCGGGACCTGCGCAGGCTCCTCCGCCGCTCCTGCCCGAAGGCCAGTTCGTGGCCCTGCACGGCCCGCCCGGCCCGGTAAGTCTTTGCGGCCAGACCGCCGGCCGGGGTATGCTTCGCGGGAGCCCTACGCCCGCCCGGACGCCCATGAACGACACCGTCAAGATGTTTCTGATCTCGCTGATTACGGCCGTCCTGGTCCAGGTGCTGCTGGGGCCGCAGATCCAGCGGATGCAGCAGCAACAGCACCAGGGCGCGGCCCCGGTGGCCGTGGCGCCGGCGCCGGTGCAGGCCGCGCCGACGCAGCCGACCCCGCAGGCCCCGGCCCAGCCGGCGCCGCAGGCCGAGGCGGCGATTCCGGCGCCGGAGTTCGTCGGAACGACGATCAAGGACGCCCGCAAGATCGCGGTGTCGCAGAGCATCATCATCATCCAGGACGGCGACCGCGAGGCGCCGGACAAGACCCCCGGCGAGATCCTCGAGCAGAACCCGACCGCCGGCACGATGCTCACCAGCACCCGCGAGATCCGGGTCATCGTCGCCCGCGCCCGCGAGGCCAAGGTCCCCAACCTGGTCGGCAAGCCGATCGCCGAGGCCAAGTCCACGCTCGCGGGCCTGGGCGTCGAGTTCACCGAGGTCCCGAAGGACTCGAGCAAGACCCCCGGCACGATCCTGAGCCAGAAGCCCGCCGCCGGCGTCAAGGTCCAGCCGGGCACCAGCGTCGAGCTGACGATCGCCGCCCTCCCCCTCATCGAGGTGCCCGCGGTCACCGGCAAGTACCTCAACAAGGCCAAGACGGTGCTCAAGGACTCGGGCCTCGACGTCGGCGACGTGAAGCGCGTCGAGCACGAGGAGCACGGCGAGAACTACGTGCTCAAGCAAGACCCGGCCGCCGGCGCCAAGGTCCCGTTCGGCACGACGATCACCCTCACGGTGGTCGCCCCCAACTGATTTTAAAGAGACATCGAGAAGGCCGCGAGGCCGCCGACGAACCGCCACCGCGCCCGCGCTGGCGGTTTTCTCGCGACCGGGACCCGCTCGGCGACCTCGGCGGGTCGGCGGGGTGCGCCCTCACCGACGAGTTCGACTCGCGGACGATCGTGGCGCTCGCCGGCCGGCGGGTGCGCACGGGCCTCCGGCTGCTCGCCTGCGACGAAGCGTCGTCCGGCTCGCGCGGGCCTGGGTTTTGCGCTTTACTCGCCTCCCTCATGGGCCGGATCGCCGCACTCGTCCTCGCCTTCGCCGCCGCCTGCGCCGCCCCGCCGGAGGTCCGCAACACCCGCTTCGTCGTCGGGGGCATGGTCTGCCACTCGTGCGAGGAGGGCATCTGCGCCGCGGTGCGCAAGCTCGACGGCGTCGAGGCCTGCACCGCCGACCACGCCGCCGGCGCCGCCGAGGTCCGCCACGACCCGGCCCGCGCCCCGGCCGCCGCGATCGCCGACACCATCACCAAGCTCGGCTACACCGCCGCTCCGGCCGCCGCTCCGGCCGCGCCATGAGCTGTCCTTTCAGACCTGTCCTCTCGCACCTGCCCCTCACGACCTGGCCTTCACGACATGTCCTTGCCTTCCGAACTGTGCTGCCCGGCCTGCCGCGGCCCGCTCGCCGTCGAGGGCGTCGGCGCGGCCTGCCGCGCGTGCGACCTGCGTTACCCGGGCGACCGCGGCTACCTCGACTTCCTGCCCGACCTCGGCGCCGCGGGCGAGGGGCTCGGCCCGCGGCTGATGCACAGCCGGGCGCTGGCCCGCGTGTACGAGCGGCTGTGGCGGCCCTTCTTCGTCACCGTCGCCAGCAACGGCCTGCCCGACTACCGGGCCGAGTTCGAGGCGGTGCTGGCGGCGCTGGCTTCGGCGGAGGGCGGCGCGGTGGTCGACCTCAGCTGCGGCCCCGGCTTCACCGGGCGCAAGCTGGCCGAGTCGGGCCGGTTCGCGCGGGTGTTCGGGGTCGACTGGTCGCTCGCCATGCTGGCCCGCGCGGCCGCCGACAACCGCGGCCTCATGCGGCCCGTCCGCGGCGACGTCGGCCGCCTGCCCTTCAAGACAGCCAGCATCGCCGGCGTGCACGCGGGCGCGGCCTTCCACGTGTGGCCCGACCCGCCGGCCGCCGTCGCCGAGGTCGCGCGGGTGGTCCGCCCGGGCGGCGCCTTCGTCGCCAGCACCTTCGCCCACACGAGCGGCCTGCGGCGCAGGTTCGAAACGGTCGTCTCGCGCGTCGGCCAGTTCCACGTGTTCGAGGTCGACCAGCTGCGCGGCATGCTGAGCGCCCACGGCCTGGTCGACTTCGACTGCGAGCGGCGCGGCTCGCTGATCCTCTTCTGGGCCCGCCGGGCCGGAGCCCCCGCCGCGTGATCGCCGAGCACCGGGTCCGGGCCGCCGACGGCTGGCGCCTCTCCGTCCTCGACCTCCAGCCCGCAGGCGCCGCGTGGGGCGTCGTCGTCGTCGGTCACGCGATCATGGTCGACCGCCGCACCTTCCTCCGCCGCGACCGCCCGTGCCTGGCCCGCACCCTGTGCGACGCCGGCCTGCGCGTGCTGCTGCCGGATCTACGGGGCCACGGCGCCAGCGGCCCCGACCCCGCCCGCGGCGGCGACTGGTCCTACGATCAATTGGTGGAGGACACCGCGGTCTACCTCGACCTGGCCCGCCGCCTCGCCCCCGACCTCCCGCTGGCCACCCTCGGCCACTCGCTGTTCGGCCACACCACCACCGCCTGGTGCACCACCGCCGCCGCGCGCGAAAGCGCCCCGGCCGCCCACGTGGCCCTGTGCGCCGATTTCTGGCTGCCCGACACCGAAGATCGCCCGCTCGTGTGGGCGCTCAAGCGGCTGGTCATGGCCGTGGGCACCCGCTTCACCGGCGTGCTCGGCCGCCTGCCCGCGCGCGGGTTCGGCGTCGGCAGCGCCGACGAGGCCTACTCCTGCTTCGACGACCTCCGCCGCTGCATCGCCGAGGACGGCTGGCGGGCCCGCAGCGGCCACGACTACCGGGCCGGCCTCGCCGGCGTCGACCTGCCGGTGTTGCTCGTGCTCAGCGAAGGCGATCGCGTGGCCTCCCCGCGCACCGCGGAGCGCCTGTGGTCGCCCTTGCCGCGCCGCACCACCTGGCGGCTCGCGGCCGGCGGCGCCACCGACCAGGACGGCCGCGGCGTGCCCGGGCTCGCCGGCTTCGGCGCCCCGGGGCACATGGCCCCGGTCACCGATCCCGCCAGCGAGCCGCTGTGGCGGGCGATCGCAACCTGGCTCAAAGGCCAGCTGGTCGCCTGAGCCGGCGCGGCTGTGCTATCCCCGACCGGTGCTCCCCCGCGACCACGAAGGACGGCTCCTCCTGAAGGGCGTGCCCCGGCCGCAGCTGCTGGCGTGGGCCGCCGAGCAGGGGCTGCGTCCGGGCCAGGCCGACGCGCTGTGGGCCGCACTCTACCGCAAGCTGCGGTCCGACTTCGCGGTGATGCCCGAGCTCGACCGGGCCGTGCGCGACGGCCTCGCCGCGACCGCGCGGCTCGACGCGCTCCGCCTCGAGTCGGTCAAGCAGGCCGCCGACGGCACCAGCAAGCTGGTCTTCGCGACAGACGACGGCGCCGCCGTCGAGTCGGTGCTCATCCCGGGGCCCGAGCGGGCCACCCTGTGCGTCTCGAGCCAGGTCGGCTGCGCGATGAACTGTCAGTTCTGCCTGACCGCGACCATGGGCCTGGCGCGCAACCTCGGCGCGGCCGAGATCGTCGACCAGCTGGTGATCGCCCGCCGCCGCTTCCCCGACGTGTGGATCTCCAACGTCGTGTTCATGGGCATGGGCGAGCCGCTGCACAACCTCGACCAGGTGCTGCCGGCGATCGCCGTCATGGTCGACGACCACGGCCTCGGCCTGTCGCAGCGGCGGGTGACCGTCTCGACCTCGGGGCTGGTGCCGCAGATCCGCCGGCTCGTCGCCGAGAGCCCGGCGCAGCTGGCGGTCAGCATCAACGCGACCACCGACGAGGTCCGCGACGCGATCATGCCGGTCAACCGCAAGTACCCGCTGGCGGTGCTGTTCGCGGCGCTGCGCGAGCTGCCGCTGGCCCGGCGGGCCCGCGTCACCCTCGAGTACGTGCTCCTGGCCGGCGTCAACGACAGCCTGGCCGACGCCGAGCGGCTGGCCGAATGGGTCCGCGGCCTGCCCTGCAAGCTTAACCTGATCCCGTGGAACCCCCACCCGGGCAGTGAGTTTCGCCGGCCCGAGCCGGAGCAGGTCGCGGCGTTCAAGGCCCACCTGCAGGGCCTGCGGCTCAACACCTCGATCCGGGCCACGCGGGGCGACGACACCATGGCGGCGTGTGGGCAGCTCGGTCGGGCCCCGGCGGAGTCCCCGCGGCGGCCCCGGCGCCCCCACGGGCTCCCCGTGATCGCATCCTGATCTCCGCCCCAATGCGGCGTCGCCGCAGCCCCGGGGTGGGGTCTGGCCCGCCGAAACACCGTCCGGCGCCGCGAGATCGGCCATGCGAGGCGAATTCTCGGGCCTCCGCGGCGCCGCGGCGGGCCTCGGCGGTTCCCATGGCCGCGGCTTGTGGGGTACCATGGCAGCAGGCGCGTGAGCGCCGCGTCCTCTCCGAGACACGCCCAGGATGTTCGACCCCTTCAAGAAGCTCAAGCTGGCGAGCGCCTTCCTCGGCGTCGCGGAAGATGCGGTGCGGGCCGACGCCAACCTCGAGCTCGGCGACTTGTTCGGCCGTCTCGACATCCGCAGCCTCGGCCTCGACGTCGCCCGCCTCCTCGATCAGGACGGGGTTCGGCCGCTCTACGACAGCCGTTACCTGCCGCAGCCGGAGTCGCTCGACCGCCTGCACGCGTACGGCGACGGCACTCTCGGCCGCGAGGTCGCCCGCTACCTGCGGGCGCACAAGCAGCAGCGGCTCATCGGCCCTCCGGCTGGCTTCGACTTCCGCGACCCTGCGGCCTACCTCGCGCTGCGGGTCCGCATGACGCACCCGATCATCCACGTGCTCACCGAGTACGACGGCAGCCCGCTCGGCGAGCTCGCGGTCCAGTCGTACTACGTCGGTCAGCTCGGCAACCTCATGAGCGGCGTCATGATCTCGTCGGCGCTGCTGCAGATCACCCGCGACATGCCTGCCAAGCTGGGCGACGCGCTGGCGCTGCTCGCCGAGGCCTACCAGCGCGGGCAGACGGCCAAGCCCTTCCTCGGCATCGCCTGGGAGGAGCTGTGGTCGGCCCAGGTCCCGCAGCTGCGCGAGCTCGCCGACCTCGTGCCGCGCACCTCCAACATCGCCATGCTCGACCTCGACGCGATGGCCGAGGCCGAGGCGCCGCCGCCTCCGCGCGTCAACCTCAGCGGCTTCGGCAGCGCCCCGTCCGAGCCGACTCCGCTGCGCAACGCAGTCGCCGCGCCGGCCGAGAACCGGGCCGAGCCGCGCGGGCGGCCGGTCTCGCAGTCGTCGCTGCTGGCGAGCTTCATGGCCCTGGCCGAGCAGGCGCAGGAGCAGGAGAAGCAGGCGCAGGCCCAGCCGCCGCGGACGCTCGAGCCCGAGTCGGAGGACGGCGAGGCCGAGCCCGAGCTGGTCGACCCGTCGCCGCGGCACGTCGCCAAGCCGCCGCCGCCCCCGCTGCGCGTCCAGTCGCAGCCGCAGCCGCAGCAGCCGCAGCCCCCGCGGCCGCCGTCGAAGCCGCAGCCGCAGCCCGGCTTCTCCATCGAAGAATCCGACCCCAAGATCATGCCGGCCATGTCGCCGGACGATCCAGACTTCTTCTGAGCCGCCATGCCTGCCCGTCTGTCGCCCGAAGCCCGTGCCGCCGCTCTCGCCGCTCTGCCCGGGTGGCGCGAGGTCGAGGGGCGTGACGCCATCTTCCGCAGCCTCCGCTTCGCCGACTTCGGCGCCGCGTTCGGCTTCATGGCTCAGGTCGCTCTCGTGGCCGAGCGGATGAACCATCATCCCGAGTGGTTCAACGTCTACAACCGCGTCGACGTCACCCTCAGCACGCACGACGCCGGCGGGCTGTCGAACCTCGACGTCGAGCTCGCTCAAGCGATCGACCGCATCGCGGCCGCGCTTCCGCCTCCGTCCGCAAGCGAGTAGGCTGGGCGCCGTCATGCGCCGCCTGCTCCTCGTCGTCGCTCCGGCCCTCGTTTTCGCCTGCAGCGGCGCGACGGGCACCAGCAACCCGCCCGCCGGCAAGCCCGCCCCCTCGACCGAGCCTGCGCCGGCCGAGAGCGACAGCGCCGGCTTCGCCGCGCCCGCGGGGGCCGAGGAGCCGCCGCGCGGCAACCCGGCGCAGACCGAGGTCTCGCCCGAGCTGGCCGCGCGGATCAAAGAGAAGTTCGGCGAGCGTTGCCGCTACGAGCGCGCCTGCGGCGACCTGATCGGCGTCGACTGCGAGTCCGCCGTCGACGGCCCGTACCACTACGTCCGCCGCGACTCGCTCGAGATCGTCAGCCGCTGCGGCGGCGCCTGCAGGCTCGGCTGCACCGACTGCCCGCCCAAGGCCTGGACGTGCCCCACCTACTGACCCGGCCGACGCTTCCGACCGTGCCGCGGCCTCGGCTCTCCGCTCCGGGCGCCTGCCCGCCTCGCGCTCGACCCGCGAGCAGCCTCGCGCGTGCGACGAGGCGAAGCGCGTCGTGCCTCCTCGCGCGAACCGCCGGGACGCTTGGCGACGCGTCCCCCGTGACACGCCCCGCGAGCGAACCTGGCTCCGAGGCCAGGCGGCGCCCGCCTCCATCCGCCGCGGGCGGCGGCGCGGCGAACCCGATCGACCCGCGCCCTCGCGCCCGGCGCTCCGCCCCACGCGGCGGCGACCCGCGGCCCGCGGCCTGCGGGCGCCCGCCCCGGCCGTCGGCTCGACCTGCCTCTTCGGACATGCCCGTTCGGACCTGCCCTTTCAGACCTGCCCCTTCGGACCTGCCCTTTTCGACCTGTCCCATCTGACCTGTCCTCACGGAGCTCACGCCCATGTTCGTCCTGCCCCTCGCCGAGCGCATGATCCGGCGGCGCCTCCACTCGCTCGGGATCGCCAGCCAGTACCACGCCACGCCGCAGGGGCGGCTGCACTACTACGAGGCGCGCGGCGAGGGCCAGTCGCCGCCGGTCGTCATTCTGCACGGCTTCGGCGCCAGCGGCAGCAGCTTCGCGCGGGTGATCGCGCTGCTGCGGCGGCGGGTCGGCCAGATCTGGGTGCCCGAGGCGCCCGCCCACGGCTTCAGCTCGAGCAACGGCCGGCTCACGGTCGACGACGCCTACGCCGCGATGGCGCACTTCATGGACGCGCGGCTGCGCGAGCCGGCGATCCTGTTCGGCAACTCGCTGGGCGGCGCGTTCGCCATCCGCTACGCGCTCGAGCGCCCCGAGCGGGTGCGCGGGTTGCTGCTCGCCTCGCCGGCGGGGGCCCTCCTCGACGCCCAGGACTTCGCGGCGCTCACGGGCAGCTTCCGCGTCCGCTCGCTCGGTCAGGCGCGCGATCTCCTCGACCGCCTCTATCACGAGCCCCCCTGGTACAACACCCTCCTCGCGCCCGACATCCTGCGCCGCTTCGCGCTCGGCCCGCTGCGGCACGTGCTCGAGTCGTTCCGCCCCGAGCACATGTTCACGCCCGACGAGCTGGCCGCTCTGCGGCCGCCGACGCTGATCTTGTGGGGTCGGTCGGAGCGGCTGCTCCCGAGCGCGTCGCTGGAGTTCTTCCGCCGGGCCGTCCCCGCGCACGTGCGCATCGAGGAGCCGGACGGGTTCGGTCACTGTCCCTACCTCGACCGTCCGCGCGCCGTGGCCGACCGGATCGCCGCCTTCGTCGACGAGCTGAGGTGATCGCCCGCGTCCTGCGCCCGCCCGAGGGGCCGCGCGTGCGGACCTGTCCGCTCGTGCTTTTCGGCCGCGCCGCAGGCGCCCCTCCGGTTCCCCCGCAAGCGGTGCTAAGGTGGCGTCGTGGCTCATCCAGGCGTGGTCTTCCTCGACGACGACGAGGATTTGCGCGACTTGTTCGTGGATGTGGTCGCCCTGCTGGCCGAGCGCGAGTGCTTGACGGTCGGCAGCGTCGACGAGTTGGTCCACAACCGCAAGCGGGTGCTCGACGCGAAGCTGGTGATCCTCGACATCAACCTCGGGCCCGGCCTGCCGAGCGGGCTCGACGCCTACAAATGGTTGCGCGAGCAGAACTACCGCGGCCGGATCGTCTTCCTCACCGGTCACGCCGCCTCGCACCCGCTGGTCGCCGAGGCGCGCCAGCTCGCCGGTGTGCGCGTGTACGAGAAGCCCCTGCCGGTGCCGACGATCGCCCGCTTGCTCGAGCTGGAGCCGCATTGACCCCCCGGAGCTTCGCCGCGTTGCACGCCCGCCACGTCTGGCGCGGCACGCTTATCGCGGCGCTGCTCAACGCCTGCCTCTACCCGCTCGATGTCCTGCGCGGGCGCGACATCGGACCGGCGCCGTGGTGGCCGGTGCTCGGCGCGAGCGCGGTCGGCTTCCTCATCGCCGCCTTCATCCTCGTGGTCCATCGCCGGCGGCCGCAGGGCGTCCACCTCGGCTCGGCCCTGTTCATCCTCAACCAGGCCGCGATCCTCGCCTCCGCGCAGATCATGGGCCCGTACCAGCTGCAGGACCCCAACCTCATCCCGTTCCAGGTCCACAAGCTCGGCGCCCTCACCGTCGCGATCCTCGCCCCCGAGCGCTGGGCCGGCCTCCTCTGCATCTTCGCGTTCGCGCTGATCCCCGTGCTCCAATTCGTCCGCCTCGACCCCGCCCAGCAGGCCCGCATCGACACCAGCGAGCCGCTGGTCCTGCTCGTGTACGGCGCCGTGGGTGCCGTGCTGCTGCTGTACCGCCTGCGCGGCCTGGCCACCGAGCGCGCGCTCGTGCAGGCCCAGACCGAGGCCGCGGACGCCCGCCGCACCGCGCGCCTGCTGCTCGCGGTGCGCGACCTGTCGAACACGCCGCTGCAGGTGATCGCGCTCGCCAGCGCCGCCGCCCGCCGCCGCAGCCCCGGCCTCGGGGAGCCGCTCGATCGCCTCGACCGCGCGCTCGAGCGCCTGCGCGCGCTGCACCAGCCGCTCAAGGCCTACGAGGCCGACCTCGAGTGGCGCCCGGGCGACGAGTCGATCGACGCCGAGGCGGTGCTCGCCGCCGCCGGAGAAGAGGCCCGGATCCGCCGCTCCAGCGCCTCCGTCTGACACCTGTCCCCCGGGACAGCCTCTGATCATTGTCCATGTCGGCATGCATGTCTCGAGAGACATGCCTCGTGCGACATGTCCTCGGCGCCATGCTCGCTGCGATCCGCCTGACCTCGGTGCGACCTACCGACCTCGCGACGGCGCCGGCTCGCGGAGCCGGCGCCGTGGGCCGGCGTGACTCGCCTGCTGCGAGTCACGCCGGCCGAGCCTGTCCCGGAGGACAGCTCACTGCAGCTTGAACTCGATGCGGCGGTTCTGCGACTTGCCCTTCGCGGTCTTGTTGTCGGCGATCGGCTCGTCGGGTCCGGCGCCGCGGGTCGAGATCCGGCCGCCGTCGATGCCCTTGTCGACCAGGTACTGCTTGACCGCGTCGGCGCGGCGCTTCGACAGGTCGATGTTGTGGTCGCGGTCGCCGGTGCTGTCGGTGTGGCCGCTGATCTCGACCTTGACGTCGGGGAAGTCCTTGAGGACCTTGACCGCGTTGTCGAGGGTGGCGCGCGACGTCTTCTTGATCGAGTCCTTGTCGACGTCGAAGAAGATGCCCTTGATGACGCCGGTGAACTTGGTGACCGCGCGCGGCACCTCGTCGGCGCAGCCGTCCTGGTCCTGGTACTGGTTCTTCGTCTCCGGGATGTCGGGGCACTTGTCCTCGGCGTCGGGGATCCCGTCCTTGTCGCGGTCGGGCGGCGGGCAGCCGTCGGGCGCGACGCCGGGGACCTCGGGGCACTTGTCCTTGCTGTCGACGAAGCCGTCGCCGTCGCTGTCCTTCTCCGGGCAGCCGTCGGGCGCGACGCCCGGCTCCTGCGGGCAGGCGTCCTGGCTGTCGAGGAAGCCGTCGCCGTCGCTGTCGGGCTCGGGCGCGGGCGTGGCCAGCGGGCAGCCGTCGGGCGCGACGCCCGGGGTCGTCGGGCACTTGTCGACCTTGTCCTTGAAGCCGTCGCCGTCGCTGTCCGGGTCCGGCGCCGGGGCCGGCTTCTTCTTGTTGAGGACGATCGACAGGCCGAGCAGGACCTCGAGGTGGTTGGTGCGGCCGCCGTCGGTGCGGTACTGCGCGGTCGCGTTGTCGCGCACGTCGAGGCGGAGCAGCAGGCGCTGGTTGACGTAGAACTTCACGCCGCCGCCGAAGTGGAGCGTCGGGTCGATGTCCTTGCCGAGCCCGCTGGTGCCCATGAGGCCGTAGCCGATGAGGGCGAACGGCGCGATGCGGTACGGCAGCTGGAGGATACCGTAGCCGCGGAACATCCCGATCACCGCGCTCTGGCCCGAGGTCGCCGTCTTCGTCGGGGCCACGCCGCCCTCGATCTCGAGGCCGAGGAACGACAGCGGGTAGTAGCCGAAGCGCAGGCCGATGTCGGGCGCGACCGTCTTGTACGGCTGCCAGGTGACGCTCGGGTCGCCGGGGTTGTAGAGCTCGTGCTCCTTGGACGGCAGCAGGATGCCGCCGTAGATGCCGAGCTCGAGCTGGTTGCGGGTCGGGCGGTGGCGCTTGATCCACGGGGTGTCGTCACCGTCGGCCGCGCCCTGCTGCTTCTTCTTGGCCTTCTTCGCCGGCTTCGAGGCGTTCGCGTCGGCCGACGCGCCGGCGGGCGACACGGACACGGAGCCGCCCGCGGCCGCGCCGGCGGGCTCGGCCGCGCGCGCGGTCGAGGAGATCGAGAGGGCCATGGCTGCCACGACAGAGAAAGAGACTGGACATGGTCGAACCCACGACTGCCGTCGCACGGACGACGGCGGCCAGGTTTGTACATAAGATCGGCGGCGCTGCCTAGCGAATTGCTCGCACGAGCGACGACGCGGATCACAGCGAATCACGTGCACACCCTCCGCAAACGCGACCTGTACGTTCCGACAGATTTTCGCCCAGAAGGCTACCTATCACAGTTTTACTGGCGTTTTACGAGGCGCCCACGCGGCGGCCCGGGCGCCCGCTCGGCGCCCGCCCGCGCCCGCCCGCGCCCGAGCTGGTCCTCGGGACATGTCGCCTGACAGGTGTGCGTCCACGCGCCGGGGTCTGCTCGTGCGCTTGTGCGTGAGCGACGACCTCGACGCGCTTGACGCCCCGCCACGCCCGCGCTCACCATCGGCGCATGCTTCGATTTGATGTGCGAACCAGCTTGGTAGGCGGCCTCGGCCTGCTCGCGCTCGAGGGCTGCGGCAACGTGTGCGGCGACGACGGCCTCGTGTGGAACCAGGCCGACAACCCCGCGTGTCAGCAGGTCACCGCGAGCGAGGGCGACTCGGAGACGACGACCGAGACCACGACGGTCGACCCGACCGACACCGCGCCGACGACGACGATGGACACGCCGACCTCGACCATGGGCATGGGCGAGATGTGGTGCAAGGACGCCGACGGCGACGGCTTCGGCGACCCGACGATGTGCCAGCCGGACATGTTCCCCGGGTCCGTCCCCAACGCTGACGACTGCGCCGACGACAACGCCGACGCGTTCCCCGGCTCGGCCGAGGCCGAGTCGATGACCGCCTGCATGGAGGACGCCGACGGCGACGGCTGGGGCGACAGCGACCCGCCCGAGGGCGTCGAGCCGGGCACCGACTGCGCCGACGACAACGCCAACGCGTTCCCGGGCGCGGCCGAAGCCGAGTCGATGACGGCCTGTATGGAGGACGCCGACGAGGACGGCTGGGGCGACGACATGCCGCCGGAGGGCGTCGATCCGGGCACCGACTGCAACGACGACAACAGCACGATCTTCCCCGGCGCCGCCAAGGACCTGCCCGCCGATCAGTGCACGCAGGACTCCGACGGCGACGGCTCGGGCGACAGCATGCCCGACGATCCGGACGTCCCGCCGGGCAACGACTGCGCCGACGACGACCCGGCCACCTTCCCCGGCGCCGCGCCCAACGACAGCCCCGAGGCGTGCATGACCGACGCCGACGGCGACGACTGGGGCGACGACATGCCCTCGGTGCCCGAGGCCGTGCCCGGCACCGACTGCGCCGACGACAACCCCAACGCGTTCCCGGGATCGGCCGAGAACGACTCCGAGAGCGCGTGCATGGAGGACGAGGACGGCGACGGCTGGGGCGACGACATGCCGCCCGAGGGCGTCACGCCGGGCACCGACTGCGACGACACCGACGCGGCCACCGGCCCCGGCGCGGCCGAGAACGAGGTCGACCCGAACGTGTGCCAGACCGACGCCGACGGCGACGGCTGGGGCGATCCGGACCCGGACGACGACGGCGCGGTGCCCGGCACCGACTGCGACGACAACGACGCGTTCACCTTCCCCGGCGCCGCGCCCAACGACGACCCGACGGCGTGCATGACCGACGCCGACGAGGACGACTGGGGCGACATGATGCCCGAGCCCGGCGTCACGCCCGGCACCGACTGCACCGACCGCGACCCGAACGTCCACGAGAACTGCGCGCGCTGCAACCCGAACGAGGTCAAGTGCGTCGACAAGGACCTCCACACCTGCAACGAGAGCGGCACCGCCGAGGACGTCCAGACCTGTGACCACGGCTGCGACGACGACGGCCTCAAGTGCTGGGACCCGCTCTCGGTCGAGGCCGGCGACAGCATCTGCGTCGACCTCAACATGCCCGCGCAGCTGAACGCGGTGGCCATGGGCGGCGACGGCAACTACGCCTACAACTGGACCCCGGCCGACACCCTGAGCGACGGCATGATCGCCAACCCGATGGCGACCCCCGTCGGCCCGACGACCTACACCATCGACGTCAGCGACGGCGAGGGCAACATGGCGTCCGACAGCGTCACCGTCTACCTCAAGAACCAGACGCTGCAGCTCGACCCGCAGATCTGCGAGACCTACGACTTCCCGGACGAGGCCGACGCGGCCACCAACTGGCAGTGGAACAACAACACCAAGACGCTGTGCCAGACGATCAACGGCAAGAGCGCGGCGCTGTTCTGCGGCTGGGACCTCGACAACGCCACCATCACCGGCACCTTCCAGGTCACCGACGACACCAACGACGACGACTGGATCGGCTTCATGTGGGGCCTCCAGGACACCGACCACTACTACCTGTTCTCGTGGAAGCGCGTCGGTCAGGACTTCGCCAACTGCGGCGGCAACCTGCCCGCCGGCATGCAGGTCAAGGTCGTCAACGTCGCCGACCCGATGAACGCGCCGCAGACGTGCGCCGACCGGCTCCAGCCGGCCGACACCGCCAACTCGAAGCTGCTCGTGCCCGTCGGCGAGTTCACCACCACCGGCTGGACCGAGGCGACCGAGTACACCTTCGAGCTGACCCACAAGGCGAACGGCGAGATGACGATCATCGTCCGCCTCAAGGCCAACAACAACGTCGTCGCCATGAAGACCTTCATGGACACGACCTACCCCAACGGCAAGTTCGGCATGTACACGAAGTCACAGGTCAACGCCTGCTTCTCGAACTTCGTCGCCAGCTGCGTGCCCTGAGCGACGTGTCCGCCAGGACATGAACGACAGGCCGCCGCGTCACCCGACGCGGCGGCCTCGCCACTTCGCGCCGCGTCCTGACACATGTCCCGAGAGACATACTGACAAAAGACCCAAAGAGAGGCGCGCCGGCCCGAGCCGGCGCGCCTCTCAGGATGCGCCTTTTTACGATGCACCTCCCTTCGCTTGGGGACGCGACCTCGCAGAGGAAGTGAGGCGAGCTAGGCCGACTTGACCGCGATCTGCCGCGGCTTGACGCGGCTGGCCTTGGGGAGGGTGAGCTCGAGCACCCCGGCCTGCAGCTTGGCGTCGATCTTGGAGGCGTCGACGGTCTCGGGGATCGAGAACCGGCGGACGTAGTCGGCGGCGGTGAACTCGGCGCCGAGGACCTCGCCGTTGCCGTTGTCGGCCCGCGACGCGCGGATCGTCAGCTCACCGTCTTCGAAGCGGATCTGCACGTCGTCGCCCTTCACGCCCGGCAGGTCGGCCAGCACCAGGTACTGCTCCTGGTTCTCGTAGATGTCGACCGGCGGGGCGATGACGGGGCGGCCGCGGGTGCTCTCGACGGCCGGCCCGTTCGGCTTCGACTGGGACACTGGGTGGTGGTCTCTTGGGACATGGCTGAAAGTTCCTCTCGTGTGAAGTCGTGGGGGTCGCGCTCGCTCAGGCCGCCTTGACCGTGATCTGCTTGGGCTGCGACTCGGGGTGCTTGGGCATGGTCACGACCAGGAGCCCGTTCTTGAGCTCGGCGGCGACCTTGTCCACGTCGATGCGCGCCGGCAGGGCGAAGCTGCGGGAGAAGCGGAGGTCGCCGCGCTCGCGCCGGTGCACCGCGTAGCCCTTGGGGGCGGTGGCCTTGCGCTCGCCGCTGACGGTCAGGCTGTCCTGCGTGGCCGACAGCTGCAGCTCGGCGTCGGCGAGGCCCGGCACCTCGGCGACCAGGACGAACGCGTCCTTGGTGTCGCGCAGGGCGGCGCGCGGGAAGGCCAGGTTCTGGCCGCGGCCCTCGCTGTCGGCGTACTCGCGCAGCGCCTGGTCCATGCGCCGGCGGAGGCTGTCAAAGGTGCGCAGTGGGTCGTTGAAGTCCATCCAGTAGCTCAGCATGGTCGTGTCTCCTGTGTCGCTCGTCGGTCGGTTTGGTGGTGCGTTCGCGGCTCCGCCGTCACCCCGCGCCCGGCGGGCACGTGACGGCCCGCGGATCGGTGGTAGATTGGCTGGCGTGCGCCGGAGCCCTCTGCGGGCTCCCCGGCGGCCTCGGCGGGTCGTCCCGCACCGGCGCTGACAAACTATTGCCGAGTCCTCGAGTGTCAAGGGCGCCTCGAACAGGTCCGGCGAGGGGCGACCCGGATCACGCGCGCGACGCCGGCGCGCATCTGCACGGCGCCCGCTTCGCTGTCAGATGAGGCCGGTGCCCGTGTCAGGGCGCCGCCGCTGTCAGAACTCGAGCCGCACGCCGAGCGACGGCAAGATCGGCAGGCCGGTCTGCAGCTGGCGCTGCTGCAGGTTGTACGAGTAGACCCACGCCTCGCCGTTCTGGCGGTTGTAGACGTTGATGATGTCGAGATAGAAGTTCGCCGTCACGCGCTTGAAGGTGAAGCGCTTGTCGACGCGCAGGTCGAGCTGGTGGAACGCCGGCAGCCGCTCGTCGCGGCCGAACCACGGCTCGTAGCCGTCCTGGACGAACGCGCTGTCGAAGTAGGCGACCGACGGGTTGCCGCTGACCAGGCGGAAGCG
The DNA here is from genome assembly GCF_026626665.1 of Nannocystis pusilla. Taxonomy (GTDB): domain Bacteria; phylum Myxococcota_A; class Polyangia; order Nannocystales; family Nannocystaceae; genus Nannocystis; species Nannocystis pusilla. The sequence goes on along the minus strand of NZ_JAPNKE010000002.1, from coordinate 11,003,616 downwards.
GCCGCCGATCTGCCAGCCGCGCGGCAGCTTGTAGACGGCGAGGATCGTGAGGATGTGCGGCTGGTCGAAGCTGAACGGCCGGTACTCGGCGCCGGGCCGGGCCTGGATCAGGCTCTTCATCAAGGTGTAGCTGACCCACCCGAACAGCCGCTTGGTGAGCGCCTTGCGGACCAGCAGCTCCATGCCGAAGATCTGGCCGGTGCCCTGGTTGGCGAAGTTCTCGAGCCGGATGTCGCCCGACACCGGGTCGCGCATGAGCACGCTCGAGGACGTCGAGCGGTCGAACACGTACTTGTAGAAGCCGGTGACCTCGGCCTCGACGCCGACGCTCTCGAACACCTGGGCCACGCCGAGGCTGGTGTGGACCGCCCGCTCGATGCCGGAGCGCGGGTTGCCCCACACGGGCGCCAGGCTGATGAGGTCGGGGATCTGGCTGTAGAGGCCGACGCCGCCCTTGATCGCGGTGTTCTCGCCGACCTGCCAGTTGAAGCGCACGCGCGGGTCGACGGTCGCCTTCTTCACCGCCAGCGCGTAGTAGGTCATGCGCGCGCCCGGGTAGAGCGTGAAGCGCTCGCCGAGGCCGATCGTCGCGGTGGTGTAGATCGCCGGGGTGGCGTAGTTCTGGCCGACGTCGGCGACGTTGTAGACCCCGGTGTCGCCGGTCCCGGCCGCGGCCGGCACGCTCGGCGCCCGCGCCCCGATCTCGTAGCGGCCGGCCTGCAGCTCGGTGCCGATGCGGATCGCCGAGCGCGAGCTCAGCTGCCGCGACGCCTCGGCGCGCCAGCTGAACTCGTACTTGGGGAAGTTGAAGGTGAACAGCCCGCCGAACGCCCCCGACAGCGACTGGTAGCTGATCGACGGCGTGATCAGGAAGTCCCACGGGCCGTCCTGCTTGCGGTACACGAGGTCGAGGCGGTGGAACAGGATCGCCGTGCGCGCCTGGTTCTCCGAGCCCGTCATCGTCTCGTTCGGGCCCTGGGCGATGACCCGCAGGCGGTCGTCGGAGCCGAACCACCGCACCGACAGCTCGCCGCCGCCGACCGGGTAGTCGAACAGGAATTGATAGTCGTAGTAGCGCGGCGCCTGCGACAGGCCGAGGCCGATGTCCTTCGGCAGCGCGGCCTTGAGGATCGCGTCGACGTAGCTGCGGCGGAAGCTGGTGACGAAGCTGCCCTTCTTGATCGGGCCCTCGAGCATGATGCCGGCGTCGAACACGTCGGCGTCGACGTAGCCGTGGTAGCCGTCGCGCCGGCCCTTGCGCGGGTTGACGTTGATGATGCCGCCGATCGCGTCGCCGAACCGGCTGTCGAAGTTGCCGGGGATGAAGTCGATCTGCGCGAGGATGTCGGAGTTGAAGGTCGACGACAGCGCCCCGAAGTGGAACAGCTGCGGGATCTCGTGGTAGCCGAGGTACGTCTTCGAGTCGCCCGGCGCGGCGCCGCGGATGATCAGCAGGCCGAGGCCGAACGGCGCCCGCGCGACGCCGGGGAAGTTCTGCAGCGACTTGAGCGCGTCGCCCTGCGTGCCCGGGAGGTTGTAGATCTCCTCGGGCGTGATCGTGCGGCGCGCGACCTCCTCGCGGGCGTCGCGGCGCTGCTTCACCACCGTGCGGAACGGGTTCGACACCAGCCGCCGCGCGAAGTACTTGACCTCGAGCAGGTCGCCCTTGGCGAGCTCCTCGACCACCTCGTAGCGGTCGAAGCCCTGCGCGAGGGCGATGATGCGGATCTTGCCGTCGGGCACGCCGCGCAGCTCGAACGAGCCGTCGGGGGCGGTCTCGGCGCGCATGGTCCACGCCGGCTCGGGCTCGGTGCCGTAGATCTTTTTGGTGACCTGTCCCACCGGCCAGTCCGGCGGGGCCGGCACCACGAGCACGCTCGCGCCCGAGACGGGCACGCGCTGACCGGCCTCGAGCAGCACGCCGCGCAGCCGGATCGGACCTGTCCCTTGGGACTGCTGAGCGGGTTCGCTCTTGTCCGTCGCGGGTTCGCCCGCGTCGACCTCGGGCGGCGGTTCCGCCGGCTCCGGCGGCAGCGGCGGCGGAGCGGCGATGTCGATGCCGACCTTGAGCACGACCTCGATCGGGCGGCCCTTGTAGAGGCCGGGCGCGTAGCGCAGCTGAGCGACGGCGGACTTGGCGAGCGCGTCGAGCTCGGGGTGCACGCTCTGCACGACCTCGAGCTCCTTGGGGACGCCGTCGACGCCGACCACCAGCTTGACGACGACTTGACCCGACGGCGGCGCGGGCAAGCGGCGCAGATCTTCGGGGTACTCGAGCTCGACGCTGTTCTGCAGCACCGGCTGGACCAGGTCGGCCGGGTCCTGCGCACGCGCGGAACCGGCGTGCAGCGCCGCCGCGAGGGTCAGCACCGCGCCCAGCCCACGCAGGCCGACGGTCCCGATCCAGTGGCAGGCGAGGCGGCGAGGTCGCGGGCGCAAGCGGCAGGAGCATGCTCCAAGCCCGGCGCCCCTGGCTAGTGCCGCCGAAGCCGGCCGCGCGGGGGTGCCCCCCGGCGTGCGCGAGCCCGGGAAGCCGGGGCCCCACCTCCTGCGTAATGTCTCGTTCCCGGGCTTGCCTCGGCGGGGCGCCGGACAATCGTTTTTCCCTGGGGTCGAAAGCCGCGCCGACGCGGCAAGGCCGCTGGCCCCCGGTGGTACACTCGTATCGGCTCCCTGCGGCCCGTTGGCCGCGCAGCTCCGCTCCCATGCGCTCCTTCGGCTGGCTTCACTTCACGGACCTCCACCAGGGCCTCGACGCCCAGGGATGGCTGTGGCCGGGCGTACGCGAGGTCCTGCTGGCCGACCTCGAGAAGCTGCACGCCCGCTGCGGCCCCTGGGACCTGGTCCTGTTCAGCGGCGACCTGACCCAGCGGGGCAGCGCCGCCGAGTTCGCGCGCCTCAACCAAACCCTGCAGCAGCTGTGGGATCACCTCCGCGCCCTCGGCTCGACCCCGGCGCTGGTGGCCGTCCCCGGCAACCATGACCTCATCCGCCCCGACGCGCGCCGGCCCGAGTCGCTGGTGCTCGGCCGCTGGGACACCTATCCCGAAGTACAGGTCGAGTTCTGGCGCGACGCCAGCTCGCCCTACCGCGCCCTCGTCGACCAGGCGTTCGCGCCGTACAGCGAGTGGCTGAAGAACCACCCGTTCGCCGGCCTGCAGCTGCAGCGCGGCATGCTGCCCGGCGACTGCTCGGCGGTGCTGGCCAAGGACGGGCTCAAGCTCGGCATCGTCGGCCTCAACAGCGCCTTCCTGCAGCTCGGCGACGGCGACTACACCGGCAAGCTGGCGCTCGACGTCCGCCAGCTGCACGCGGCCTGCGGCGGCGACGGCCCGGCGTGGGTCAAGGAATGCGACTTCGCCCTGCTGATGACGCATCACCCGCCGAACTGGCTGCAGGCCAAGGCGCGCGACGAGCTGGTCGCCGAGATCGCCCCGCCCGGCCGCTTCGTCGCCCACATCTACGGCCACATGCACGAGCACGCGAGCAGCGTGGTCGCCATCGGCGGCGCGCAGGGCCGGCGTGAGCTGCAGGGCAGCTCGCTGTTCGGCCTCGAGGTCTACGGCGGCAAGGTCGATCGCCGCCACGGCTACACCGCCGCTCGGATCACCGTCGACGACAAGAACGAGGCCACCCTGCGGCTGTGGCCGCGGGCGGCCAAGAAGCACGCGGCCGGCCACTGGCGCATCGTCCAGGACCTCGACGCCTTCGAGCTCGGCGACGACCAGGGCACGCGGCCCGAGTCGCTGCCGCCGCCGCGCCGGCGTACGCCCCCTCCCCCGCCGCCGCCGCCGATCAATCCGGCCAACCTGATCGCCACGGGACCTGTCCCTTCGGCCAGCACGTCCGGCTCGCACCCGTCGATCTCGCAGACCGCCCCGATCCCGCTCGGCGTGATCACCTCGCTGTCGGGCGGGGCGCCGGGCGACTCGGGCATCTTCTACTCGTCGATCGCCGCGCGTGCAGCCGCCGGGCGCGCCGTACAACATCAACTGGCACGTGCATCGCGCCGAGGAGGAGCGCACCGCGCTCAACTACCTCGACCAGCCGGGCGCGCCGGTCGTGCTGTGGGGCCCCGACAAGTTCGGCAAGACCTGGATGTCCCAGTTCTTGACCGACATGGTCTACCAGGCCGACGGCGGCGCCTGCCGGGTCGTCGCCATCAACCTCGACACCTTCGACTACGAGTCGCGCAGCGACTACGGCAACTTCATCCGCGAGTTCGCGTTCCAGATCGTCGGCTCGATCGGCGGCCCCGAGGACTGGGTGCCGACGCTGTGGAAGTCGCCGGGCAGCGTCAACCAGAAGCTCGGCCGGCTGATGCGGGACAACGTGCTGCCGCTGGCGAGCACGCGGGTGATCCTCGCGCTCGACCGCGTCGACGCGGTGTGGGGCCTGCCGTTCAAGGACGACTGGTTCGGCATGCTGCGCGCGTGGGCCGAGGACCCGCGGCTGGAGAAGCTGCGCCTCGTGCTCGGCATCAGCACCACGCCGCGGCGGCTGATCGAGCGGACCACGCAGTCGCCCTTCAACCTGAGCCCGCCGATCGTGCTCGGCGACCTCACGCGCGACCAGGTCGAGACCCTGTCGCACCTCTACGGGCTCGAGTGGACCCACCAGGACTACACCGAGCTGATGAGCCTGGTCGGCGGCCACCCGTACCTCGTGCGCCTGGCCATGCACAGGGCCAACCTCGCCGGCGGGCTGTCGGCGCGCGAGCTGCTGGCCGAGCCGTCGAACCTGTTCGACGACTTCCTGCAGCGCTACGCGCGGCGCCTCCACCTCCACCCCGAGATGATGGCCGGCGTGAAGCGGCTGCGCAGCGACTCGCTGGCGGAGCTCGACTCCGACACCTCGGCGGCGCTCGAGAGCAGCGGCATCGCGGTCGAGGAGAAGGTCGGCTTCTACCGCCTGCGCTACCGGCTGTACGAACGGCTGCGGCCATGAGCCCGGCACATTCGAACTCGGGCCTCGGACACCACGGGGCCCAGTTCCAGGTCGGAGGCGCGGTCCAGGCCGGCGCCTTCTACATCGAGCGCAAGGCCGACCGCGAGCTGCTGTCGGCGCTGATGCGCGGCGAGTTCTGCTACATCCTCGCGCCGCGGCAGATCGGCAAGACCAGCCTGCGCGTGCGCGCGGCCAAGCGGCTGCAGGCCGGCGGCGTGCGCTGCGTCAGCATCGACTTTACCAACATCGGCTCGACCCTGGTCTCGATCGACGACTGGTACTTCAGCATCGCCGTCGAGATCGCCGAGTCGATCGGCCTGCCGAGCCCCGAGCTGTTCTGGAGCACCCACCAGAACCTCACGCCCGTCCACCGCTGGTACCGCTACCTCCGCAACGAGCTGATCGACCGCACCGACGCGCCGATCGTCGTCTTCATCGACGAGGTCGAGTCGGTGCTGGCGCTGCCGTTCAGCTCCGACGACTTCTTCGCCTCGATCCGCTCGGCCTACAACCTGCGGGCCGAGGACCCGGCCTACGAGCGCCTCACCTTCTGCCTGCTCGGCGTCGCCGCCCCGGCCGACCTGATCTCCAACTCGGTCCGCACCCCGTTCAACATCGGCCGCGAGATCCGCCTCGAGGACTTCTCGCGCGCCGAGCTCGACGCCTTCCGCCCCGGCCTCGAGGGCCTCGGCGGCAGCCCCGACGCCCTGCTCGACGCCGTGTACGCGTGGACATCGGGTCATCCGTACATGTCCCAAAGGCTATGCGACGACCTGGTCCGGCGCGGCCCGGTCAGCGACAAGACCGAGGCCGGGCGGGTCGACGACTCGGCCTACACCCTGTTCGTGCGCAACGGCCGGACCGCCGACGCCAACCTCGCGTACGCCGAGAAGCGGCTCAACGCCAACGCCTCGCGGATGCGCGCGCGCGACATGCTCGACCTGTACCGGCGGATCTTGAGCGGCGAGCCGGCGCCGGCCGAGCCGAACAACCCGGTGCAGATCGAGCTGCGCCTGACGGGCCTCGCGGCCGAGGCGCGCGACGAGAACGGGGACATCGTGCTGCGGGTCCGCAACCTCGTGTTCGCCGAGGTCTACGACCACAAGTGGCTGCGCGAGCGAGAGAAGGAGCAGCGGCTGGCCGAGTTCGTGGTGCGCTGGGACAGCTCGGGGCGGCACGACGACTACCTGCTGCGCGGCGCGGCGCTGGAGGACGCGCTGGCGTGGTCGCAGGGTCGCAGCGACCTGACCCTCGGCGACCACGAGTTCCTGCTCGCCGGCCTCAACTTCGCCCGCCGCGAGGCCGAGGCGCGCCACCGGCTCGAGGAGGCCGCGCGCATGCAGGAGCAGGCCCGCCTGGCCGCGCTCGAGGAGCAGCGCAAGGCCGAGCGCGAGCGCTACCGGGCCGACATCGAGCGAGAGCGGCGCGAGCGGGCCGAGGAGGGCGCCGTGTCGCAGCGGCGCACCATCTCGATCCTCACCGGCACCGTCGCCACCCTCGGCGTCCTGCTCGCGCTCACCGTGTGGCAGTTCGTGGTCGCCGAGCAGAGCAAGGACCAGCTGTCGCGGATGTCCGAGCGCCGCAACGAGGACGCCCGCCTCGACCGCCTCGGCGCCGACGCCCTCCTCTACGCCCAGCAGCCCGGCAAGGAGCGCGACGCCCTGCTGACCGCGATCAAGGCCGCCGCCGACGCGCTCGCCCGCGACGGCGAGGTCCCGCCGCGGGTCATGCAGGGCCTGGCCGCCGCGGTCGCCACCCCGGTCCAGCGGCCGCTGGTGCTGCGCCACGCCGAGGCCGTCCACGGCGCTCACTTCTCGCACGACGGCACCCGCGTGCTCACGGCCAGCAAGGACGGCACCGCCCACCTGTGGGACGCCGTCTCGGGCAAGACGATCCGCGTGCTCGAGCACGCCGCGCCTGTCCTTTCGGCCAGCTTCTCGCGCGACGACACCCGCATCTTCAGCGTCGGCGCCGACAAGAGCGCGCGGCTGTGGAACGCCGCCACCGGCGACAACCTCGAGGAGTACAAGAACGTGTCCGTGCCGCCGCAGCGGATGATCGCCGGCCTGTCGGACAACGGCTACAGCGTCTACTTCCTCGGCGTCGACCGCGGCGCGCACCTCGTCGACATCCGCGGCAACAAGGCCCGCGACCTGCCGCGGACCCAGAGCGGCAACGTCACCGCGATCGCCCTGGCCGACGGCGACCCGCTGGTGGCGACCGGCGGCAGCGACGGCGTCACCCGGCTGTGGGACCTCGACACCGGCGAGCTCAAGACCGAGCTGAAGCGGCACAAGGGCAACGTCTCGGCGGTGCAGTTCTCGCCGCTCGGCGACCGCCTCGTCACCGTCGGCGAGGACGGCGACGCGCGGGTGTGGACCACCGCCGGCGCCGCGGTCACCAGCCTGCCGCACGGCGATCCTGTCCTCGGGGCCAGCTTCTCGGCCAGCGGCGACCGCGTGCTGACGTGGAGCCTGGCGCGGGCGATCGTGTGGTCGAACGCCGGCAAGCAGCTGGCCAGCCTGACCGACCCGCGCGAGCTGCTCAAGCAGGCCGCCTTCTCGCCCGACGACCGCCGCGTCGCCACCGTCGGCGCCGGCACCGGCGGGGCCGCCGGCACCGCGGTCAAGCTGTGGGACCCGGTCAAGGGCGAGGTCGCGGCCACCCTCACCGGTCACACCGAACAGGTCCTTTCGGTCAGGTTCTCGCTCGACGCCTCGCGCGTGCTGACGACCAGCGAGGACAACACAGCGCGGCTGTGGAACAGCGCCAGCGGCCAGCCGATCGCCACCCTCGAGGGTCACACCGCCGCCGTCCTGGCCGCCGAGTTCTCGCCCGACGGCGCCCGGATCCTCACCGTCGGCGGCGACAACACCGCGCGGATCTGGGACGGCTCGCTCAACAACGCCGTGCCGACCCTCAAGGGCCACGGCGCCTCGGTGCGGCTGGCCCGCTTCTCGCCCGACGGCAGCCGGATCGTCACCACCAGCGACGACAAGACCGCGCGCCTGTGGGACGTCGTCAGCACCCGCAACATCCGCACCCTCGAGGGTCACGCCGGCCCGGTGGTCGCCGCGGTGTTCGCCGGCGACGGCTCCGGTCGGCTCCTCACCTGGGCCGAGGAGGACAGCAACCTGCGCCTGTGGGACGCCAGCAACGGCGACGAGGTCGCCGTCCTCGGCCACGCGGGACATGTCCTCGGGGCCAGCTTCTCGCGCGACGGCACCCGCATCGTCTCGGCCGGCGCCGACGACACCTTGCGCCTGTGGGACGCCACCACCGGCGCCGTCGTCGGCGAGCCGTGGCAGGGCACGCGCGGCCAGCAGACCGTCGCCGGCTTCGCCCCCGGCGGCCGCTACGTCGTGCTCGCCAGCCGCGACAGCAACACCGCCCAGCTGATCGACGCCGAGGCGCTGCGCTTCATCACCGACCTCGTCGGTCACAGCGCGCGGGTCGAGGGCGCCGTCTTCTCGCCCGACGGCGAGACCGTCGTCACCATCAGCGCCGACCACACCGCCAAGCTGTGGGTCGCCCGCTACGGCAGCGAGATCGCCACCCTCGACCCCGCCGCCGGCGCGATCGCCTCGGCCGCCTTCTCGCGCGACGGCGGCCGGCTCGTCCTCGCCACCGCGCGCGACGCCTGGGTGTGGTCGATGGCCGGCCCCGACGACCGCCCCCACGTCCTCGCCACCCTCCTCGGCCACTCCGCCTCGCTGCTGTACGCCACCTTCTCCAACGACGGCCGGCGGATCGTCACCGCCTCGTCCGACAACACCGCCAAGCTGTGGGCCGCCCCGGTCGACTCGTCCAACTACGACCTGCTGGCGACGCTGCACGGCCACGCCGCCGCCGTCAACCACGCCGAGTTCTCGCCCGACGGCCGCCTCATCGTCACCGCCGGGCGCGACGGGCGGATCAAGCTCTACCCGACCTCGGTCGGGGACCTTCTGCGCAAGGCCTGCGAGGAGCTCGCCCCGCACCGCGACGACTTCGAGCAGGTCGAGGCCGACTGCCGCCTCGCCGGCGGCTGATCGGGGCCTGTCCCTGCGGACATGTCGCCCGCTCGCCGGCGCGCAGCTCCGGTCCGACATGTGCGACGGCGCCGCCGATGACATGTCCCTTCGGACATATGAATCCACACCCGCGCTCGCGCTCGCGGCGGCGCTGATACGATGGCTGCGATGAAGCACTTCGCCCGCTGCGCGACCCCGGCCCTCGCCACCGCTCTTTTACTGGCACTACCCGCCTGCGGCGACGCCGTCGCCACCACCGACACCCCGGGCCCCTCGTCGACGACCACCGGCGGCAGCTCGACCGAGCCCGGGACCACCGAAGCGCCGACCACCGGCGCGCCGACCACGACCTCGGACACGGACGACGGCACCGCCTCCGACGGCGACTCGAGCACCACCGGCGAGCCCTCGACCTCGACGACGACCACCACGACCGACGCGACCACCGACGACGGCACGACCACCGGCGAGCCGCCCCAGTGCGGCAACCAGATCGTCGAGGATGAGAATGGCGAGGAGTGCGACGACGGCCCGGACAACGGCCCCGGCCAGGCGTGCCTCGCCGGCTGCCTCCTCAACGTCTGCGGCGACGGCGACCAGGGCCCGGGCGAGGGCTGCGACGACGGCAACACCGAAGGCCGCGACGGCTGCAGCGCCGAGTGCGTCAGCGAGCTGTGCGGCGACGGCGTCGTCCAGGCGAGCCTCGGCGAGGCCTGCGACGACGGCAACACCGACCCCGACGACGGCTGCAGCGCCGCCTGTCTGCTCGAGGCGTGCGGCGACGGCGTCGTCCAGGCCGGCCTCGGCGAGACCTGCGACGACGGCAACACCGACCCCGACGACGGCTGCAGCGCCGCCTGCGTGCTCGAGAGCTGCGGCGACGGCGTCCTGACGATGGAGCTCGGCGAGACCTGCGACGACGGCAACACCGTGTCCGAGGACGGCTGCAGCGACACCTGCGCGATCGAGGCCTGCGGCGACGGCGTCGTCCAGGCCGGCCTCGGCGAGACCTGCGACGACGGCAACACCGACCCCGACGACGGCTGCGGCCCGACCTGCGAGGTCGAGGCCTGCGGCGACGGCGTCGTCCAGGCCGGCGAGGACTGCGACGACGGCAACGCGGTCGGGGGCGACGGCTGCAGCCCGACCTGCGAGGTCGAGGTGCTGTCGCTGTGCGGGCCCGGCCAGATCAGCCTGCTCGTCAACGAGGGCTTCGAGTCCGGCGCCCTGGCCCCGTGGACCACCAACGGCGGCGTCACCGTGACGATGAACCCGCACGACGGCGTGTGGGCCGCCGAGGCGAGCAACAACTGGTACGTCCAGCAGACCTTCGCCGCCACCCCGGTCGCCCAGCTCGTCAGCGCCAATTTCTGGACCTGGCACGACGCGGCCGACAACCCGGCGATGTACGTCGAGTGGGGCTACGCCGACAACACCACCGGCAGCACGCTCTACTTCAACGAGCAGCTGTCCGGGTGGGTCCTGCACGACATCCTGCCCCTGCTCGACCCGAACAAGTCGCTGGTCCGCCTTCAGGTCTGGGGCTATAGCGGCGGCCAGCCGCTGCCCGACATCACCCGCTTCGACAGCTTCCGCCTGTGTCGCGACCTGTGAGCGCCGCGCTCGCCGCGGCGGTGGCATCGCCGGGCGTCTTGGGCTATCCCCGGTGCGCATGCGCCCTCGCCCGCTCGCCCTCGCCGCCCTCGCGCTGTCGCTCGCGAGCGCCTGCCTCAAGATCCCGACGGAAGAGTCCAAGTCCCCGGAGACAGGTTCCGAAGGACAGGTCACGCTGGCGTGGCCCGGCGCCGCGGTCGACAAGCTGTACCGCCCGGGCGAGGTCCGGGTCTACACGATGATGCAGGCCGGCAAGCCGATCGGCACCTCGTGGGGCCGCTACGAGGGCCCGGTCGACGGCGAACCCGGCCACTTCCGCTTCGCCACCCGCATCGAGCTGCGCCCGCCCGGCCGCGACGGCAAGCCGGCCGAGCCGCTGCGCAGCTCCGGCGAGATCGTGGTCGACGCCCGCGGCGACCTGGTCCGCGGCTTCGAGCGCAGCAACGCCGCCGAGCTGACCTTCGAGCGCAAGGGCGACGCGATCCACTTCAGCTCCGGCCGCGAGCGCGACGAGATCACGTACCGCAGCGGCGACGCGTTCATGGCCTTCTCGGCGATCTTCCACGAGGAGCTGATGTTCGGCCTGCGCCGCCTCGAGGCCGGCGAGCTGGCGTGGCGCCTGGTCAGCCTGTCGGGCTCGATGCCGACCGAGTGGACGGCGACGCTGACGATCCCCGACCCCGCGGCGCCCGGCCGGGCCACGGTCAAGACCAACCTCGGCGAGACGATCGCGCTGCGCGACGGCCGGATCGAGAAGATCCAGATCGAGGCCGACGACGTCGAGGTCCAGGTCCCGGTCCAGCCGCCGACCTGGCCCGAGTGGGCGATCGCGGGGCCACCTGTCCTCGAGTACAGCCCGCCGCCGGGCGCCAAGTTCACCCGCCGCGAGGTCGAGCTGCCCGGAAGGCCAGGTGAGCCCGCGCTCGCCGGCGAGGTCCTGCTGCCGCCGGGCAACGGCCCGTTCCCCGGAGCGCTGCTGCTGCCCGGCACCGGCCAGCAGGACCGCTTCGGCTTCGCCGGCCCGCCGCCGGTCGACCTCGGCAGCCACAGCATCACCGACGCCCTCGCCGAGGCCGGCTTCGCGGTCCTCCGCTTCGACGAGCGCGGCTTCGGCAGCAGCGCCGAGGGCCCGGTCTCGTACCTCGGCCAGCTCGAGGACGCCCGCCGCGCGCTGCGGACCCTGCTGGTCCAGGACGAGGTCGACCCCGACCGCATCGTCCTCGTCGGCCACGGCGAGGGCGGCTGGAAGGCCCTCACCCTGGCCGCCGAAGACCCAAGCGTGAAGGCGGTGGCCCTGCTCGCCACCCCCGGCCGCCCCTACGAGCAGATCCTGCGCTCGCAGGGCGAGGCTGCCCTGCAGGCGGTGCCGCCCCAGCTCCGCGACGACGCCAAGAAGACGCAGGAGAAGACGCTGCAGGCGCTCAAGACCGGCCACAACGTGCCGCCCGAGCTGGCCGCGCAGGCGCTGTGGGTGCGGGAAATGCTACAGGTCTCGCCCGAGGCGCTGATCGCCGGCAGCGAGGCGCCGCTGTGGATCGCCCAGGGCAACAAGGACTTCGAGGTCGACCCGGGCCGCGACCCGCAAGAGCTGATGAAGCTGGCCAAGCGCCGCAAGCGCAAGGCCGAGCTCAGGCCGTTCGCCGACCTCGACCACCTGTTCAAGCCCGAGCCCGAGAACTCCAACCCGGCCCGCTACCTCGACGCCGCCCGCACCGTCGACCACGCGTTCCTCGGCCAGCTCACGACCTGGCTGCAAGGCCAGGTCAAGCCCGCCCCGGCGCCCGCCAAGCCGCGCGGCAAGTGAGCGCACGAGAGGACACGCCCTCGCGGACATGTCCTCTCGCGCATGCCCCTCAGGGCATGCTCTAAGAGTCCATCAGCGCCGACAGCGTGGCCGGGCGGAACACCCCGCGCTCGGTGACGAACGCGGTGACCAGCTCGGCCGGGGTGACGTCGAAGGCGGGGTTGCGGGCGCCGACGCCGGCCGGGGTCATGCGGCGGCCGCCGTGGAGGTGGACCTCGTTGTGGTCGCGCTCCTCGATCGGGATCTCGGCCCCGCTCGCGGTCGCCGGGTCGATCGTCGACCACGGCGCCGCCACGTAGAACGGGATCTGGTGGTAGCGGCACAGCACCGCCACGGTGTAGGTGCCGATCTTGTTGGCGACGTCGCCGTTGCGGGCGATGCGGTCGGCGCCGACGATGGCCGCGTGGATCTCCCCGCGGGCCATCAGCGCGCCGGCCATGTTGTCGGCGATGACGTCGACGGGGATCCCGTCGTGCCGCAGCTCCCACGCGGTCAGCCGCGCGCCCTGCAGCACCGGCCGCGTCTCGTCGGCGAGCACGCGCAGCTTCTTGCCGTTCGCGTGGGCCCGCCGGATCACCCCGAGCGCGGTGCCCCAGCCCGCCGTCGCCAGCGCCCCGGTGTTGCAGTGCGTCAGCACCGTGCCGACCTCGGGCATCAGCGGCGCGCCGTGGTCGGCCATCGTCAGGCACGCGCGCAGCTCGTCGTCGACGTAGCGCAGCGCCGCCGCGTGCAGGTGCCCGCGCACGCCGGCGACCGCGAGCCCGGCCGGGCACTCGGCCAGCGCGCCGCGCATGTGGGCGAGCGCGTGGAACAGGTTGACCGCGGTCGGCCGGGTCCGCGCCAGCCGCTCGCACGCCATCAGGCACGACTCGCGGAACATCACGGTGTCGTCGGAGAAGCGCCACGACGACGCCACGAGCCCGAGCGCCGCGGCGCAGCCGATCGCCGGGGCCCCGCGCACCGCGAGCCGCTCGATCGCCTCCGCCACCGACTCGACGTCCTCGAGGTCGAGCCAGTCCTCGCGCTCGGGCAGCGAACGCTGGTCGAGCAGGTGCAGCACCCGGCCGTCGGGGCTGAGCTTGACCGGACGGAGCATGGCGCTGGATTCGCTGGTCATATCGTGTCGTCTCCTGGGGGCGGCGAATGTAGCGCCACCACGAGGAGTTTGTGGACGCGTTGCGGGTCGGCACGACCCCGCAGCACCTGCATGACCCGACCAATAAGATATCCCCACAACGCCGCCTTTCCTGCGCGATACTGCGCCACCTGCCGCGGGTAACCACGCAGCACGCTGACGATCGCGGCGGTCAGCGCCGCGTCGTCGTCTTCGAGGACCAGGCCCTCGCGCGCGGCGATCCCTCCCGGGACGCCGCCCTCTTCCACCAGAAGATCCAGGATCTGTTTCGCCGCCGGTGCGCTGACCTCGCCGCACTCGAGCATACGGACGAGCTCGGCGAGCGCCGCGGGCACCACTTTCGCAGACGCCAGCTGCGCCGGCGGCACGCGCCCGATCAGCTCGACCGTCAGCCACTTGCACAGCCGCCGCGCCAGCGCCGGCCCGCGCGGCCCGAGGCTGTCGAGCGCCGCGTCGAACCAGTCCCCGAGGACAGGTTCGTCGACCAGCGTGCTCGCCTCGAGCGGCGTCAGGCCGAGCACGCAGTAGCGCATGCGGGTCCGTTCGGGCAGCTCGGGGAGGCTCGCGCGCCGCCGCGGCCGCCGCCGGATCGACGCGCAGCGGCGGCAGATCCGGCTCGGGGAGCCAGCGGTATTCGAGCTCTGTCTCCTTCACGCGCATCACCTGCACCGCGGCGCGGGCCTGGTCGTAGCGCAGCGTCACCGGCGTGACCGGCTCTCCTGCGGCAAGCAGCGCCTCCTGGCGCTCGACCTCGGCCGTCACGGCCCGCTCGATGAAGTTGAACGAGTTGAGGTTCTTGATCTCGCAGCGCACCCCCGGCGCCGCACCTCCGCGCCGCTGCAGCGAGACATTCACGTCGCAGCGGAGCGAACCATCCTCCATCGTGGCATCGGACACACCGAGGCGGAGCAGCAGCAAGCGCAGCGCCCGCAATACCCGCGCAGCCTCCGCAGCGCTGCGGATCACAGGCGCAGTCACGATCTCGACCAGCGGCGCGCCGGCGCGGTTGTAATCGAGCAGCGCCCCGGCGTGGACCTTCGCGGCGTCCTCCTCGAGGTGCAGCCGCTGCAGCGCGACCATCCGCGTCGCCCACGGCCCCGCCGCCGGATCGGGCACCTCGATCGCGCCGCCGCGAGCCAGCGGGCGCGCGTGCTGGCTGATCTGATAGCCCTTCGGCAGGTCGGGATAAAAGTAGTGCTTGCGGTCCCAGTCGCTCTCCTCGGCGACCTCGCAGCCGAGCGCCGCCGCCAGCCGCACCGCCAGCGCCACGGCCTCGGCGTTGATCGTCGGCAGCGTCCCCGGCAGCGCCCAGGTGTACGGGTCGGTGGCCGAGTTGGCCGCTGCGCCAGGTCGCAAAGGACAGGCGGAGAACAGCTTGCTCGCGGTCTTCAGCCGGCAGTGGACCTCGATCCCGATCACCGGGACGAACTCGATCGCCGTCACGCGCCCTCCCCGACCGCGAACTTCTGCGACCTCCCGCGTCGCATCGCCGACCACTCGCACCGCATCACGCACCCTCCGGGCCCGCGAACATCTGCGACCTCGTCGCATCGCCGCCGACCATGCGCACGCATCACGCACCCTCCCCGACCGCGAACATCTGCGACCCACCACGTCGCATCGCCGCCGACCTCTCGCACCGCATCACGCAACCTCCGGGCCCGCGAACATCTGCGACCTCCCGCGTCGCATCGCCGCCGACCTCTCGCACCGCATCACGCACCCTCCGGGCCCGCGAGCAAGCGCGCGCCACGGCGTCGCCGCCTCGAAGGCCGCCGCGATCGCCAGCAGCTGCCCCTCCGCGAGCCGCCGGCCCACGAGGTGGAGCCCGATCGGCAGCGCCGGCGCGCCCGCGGTCAGGCCGCACGGCAGCGACAGCGCCGGCAGCCCGGCCAGACTGGCGGCCACCGTGAAGCGATCGACGGCGAGGTCGGCCGCCGTCCGGGCCGCGACCTGCCTGTCCTCCGGGACATCTTCTAAAAAAATGGGCACGCCGGCCTCCGCGCAGGTCGGGCTGGCCAACGCGTCACAACCTCCGAGCGCCGCCGCCAGCCCCGCCGTCGCCGTCGCCCGGGCCGCCCGCGCCCGCGCCTGCAGGTCCGGATGCGCCTGCAGCCACGCCCCGAGCACCAGCCGGCGCTTGACCTCGAGCCCGAAGCCGGCGCCCCGGGTCGCGGCCGCGGTCGCGGCGAAGCTGTCCTTCGGGACACATAAACCGAAGCGCACCCCGTCGTAGCGCGCCAGGTTGCTGACCGCCTCGACCGCCGACAGCGCCGCGTAAGCCGTCAGCGCCTGCGCCGGGTCCGGCAGCGCCACCTCGACGATCGCCGCCCCGGCTCCCGCCAGGGTCGCCAGCGCCGCCGCGAACGCCTCCGCCACCGCCGGCTCGACGCCCGTGAGGCCGGCGCGGTCGACCCCGATCGTCACCCCGCGCAGCCCGTCGCTCCGCCCGCGCGCCGCCATGGTCGCGTAGTCCGGCACCGGCGCGCGCAGCGACGTGCTGTCCTCGGGGTCATGTCCGGCGAGACAGGCGAGGACACGCGCCGCGTCGTCGACGGTGCGCGCCAGCGGGCCGACCGTGTCGAGGCTCGAGGCGAACGCGACCAGGCCGGCCCGCGACACCCGGCCCCAGGTCGGGCGCAGGCCGACGAGCCCGCAGCGGGCCGCCGGCACGCGGATCGATCCGCCCGTGTCGCTGCCGACGGCCACCGCCGCCGCCCGCCCCGCGACCGCCGCAGCCGCCCCGCTCGACGAGCCCCCGGGGACATGTCCCGAAGACCAGGGGTTGCGAGGACCCGTCCAGCCGCGCCCCGCGGCCCCGCGCGCAGGGTCCCCATGGACATGTCCCGAAGGCCAGGGGCTGCGAGGATCCCGCCCCGGTCCCGCGGCCCCGTTCGCCGAGTCACCAGGGGCATGTCCCGAAGGCCAGTGACTGCGGGGATCCAGCCCCCGTCCCGCGGCCCCGCGCGACGAGTCACCAGGGGCATGCCCCGAAGGCCAGTGACCGCGAGGATCCAGCCCCCGTCCCGCGGCTCCGTTCGACGAGCCCTCAGCGACGTGTCCAGAAGGCCATACGCCCGCTGCGGCGCCCTGCCCCGGTCGTCGCGCTCCCGGCTCCTCGCTCCGCGCGGAGGATGCATCTTGGGACATGTCCCTTGGAACATGCCACATGTCCCCTCCGCGGTGCGCCCCACCAACCACGCCTCGCCTGTCCTCCGGGACATCCACACACAGGTCCCCGTGCGCGCCCATGCCGAACTCGTCGAGCGCCAGCTTGCCGAGCAGCACCGCCCCGGCCGCGCGCATGCGTCGGACCTGGGCGCCGTCGTAGGGCGGGACCCAGCCGGCGAGGATCCGCGAGCCCGCGGCCGTCACGACCCCGGCGGTCACCAGGCTGTCCTTCAGGCCATACGGCACCCCCGCCAGCGGGCCGAGCGGCTCGCCGCGCGCCCGCGCCGCGTCGACCGCAGCGGCCTCGGCCAGCGCCAGCGCCGGCGTCGTGCGCACGTAGGCCCCGAGGCGGCCGGCGGTGTCCTCGACCTGGTCGAGGTAGGCGCGGGCCACCTCGACCGCGGCGATCGTCCCGGCCCGCACGGCGTCGGCGAGCTCACCGGCGGTGAGTGCGACGATCCGCGCGCGGTCCGCGGTCACGACCCGCCGCCCTCGCGTGACAGCGACGACACCTCGGCCGCCGCGAACGCGGCCACCCGCACCAGGCCGTCGGGGGTGGTCGACGGCACCCCGGCGAGCGCCTGCGACTGCGCCAGCGCCGGGCCCGGGACGTCCGCGCGCAGGACCTGCTCTGCGCGCTGGCGGGCGTCCGGCGCACCCTCCGCACGCGGGTCCGGCAGGGCCCGAAGGCTCGCCAGGACCGGCTGGAGCGCCGCCGAGATCGCCCGGGCCTCGCCAGCGGCCAGATCGACGAGAACCGCGCGTGCGAGCGCCACAGCCGCTTCGGGGTCCATGCGGGTGCGCCAGCCTACCACAAGGGTCGCTATCGCCGCGTTGCCCCGCTTCCGTGACTTGGCCGCCGGGCCGCGGTAATTCTGGATCCGTGACCGACCGCCCCGTCGCCTGTCGCCGGCCCGCCGCTCTGGGCCTCCTGCTCGCCGCCGCGATCGCGGCGTGCAGCGGCGTCGACGAGCCGGGCGAGCTGGGCCTTCTGCCGCAGGAGTCGGGCGAGCCGGCCGCGGCCTCGCGCCTCGCCCAGATCCGCGTGGTCGTCCAGCCGCCGGGCGAGTTCGGCGGCGACGAACCGGCGCTCGAGGTCGCGGCGGTGTTCGCCCAGTACCGCGGCTACGACGAGGCCGCCGCGCGCACCCGCCTCGACCTGCCGCGCCCGCCGGCCGAGCGCCTGCGGGCCGGCCACTGTGTCCCCAGCGACCAGCTCCTGGCCGCCGACGAACCTGTCTCCAAGGACACTGTCTCGAAGGACAGCAGCGGCGCGCGCGAGCTGATCCTGCTCGACGCCGGCAACCTCAGCCTCGGCCTCGGCGACGCCGCGATCGACGTGCCGCTGGCGCTGCTGCCCGACCTGGTGCCGACGATCTCCGGCGTGACCTACACCTACCTGGGCGACAGCCTGCCCGCCGGCGCCTGGCCGCCGGGCGAGCCGGCCCCGTCCGAGCTGGTCATCCGCGTCGACGGCGAGGGCGACGAGCTGCCGGGCTTCACCCTGCGCCCGCGCCTGCCCGAGCCGGCCGCGCTGTCCGGCGCGATCGACCGCGACCACGACGAGCTCCGCCTCGAGTGGCGCCCCGACGGCCGCGAGCCGCTGATCCTGCGCCTCGTCAGCCTCATCGGCGGCGAGCCGGTCGGCGAGGAGCTCACCTGCGTCGCCCGCGACGACGGCTCGTTCGTCGCCGACCTCGACGAGCTGCACGCGCTCGGCCTCGACGGCGGCCCTGGCACCGCGCTGCGCGCCTCGGCCACCCGCTCCAGCCGCACCGTGTTCGACGCCGGCGAGTTCGTCGGCGCCGAGGCCGTGGTCGAGGTCCGCACCGTCACCGTGATCGGCGGCTGATCCGGCTCGGCCTGGTCTTGCGGCCATGTCCAAGACGACATGGCGCCCGATACATGTCCCGATGGCCATGTCGCCGACCCGCGGCTCACCGCCGCGCCGGGACCGGTAGGCCGGGTCGCGGCGCGGGAGCCGAGCAGATCGCCGGGCCGCGCCGCCTCCGAATGTTCTTTTAGCCATGTCCCTTTGGACATGGCTAACGATGCATGTCCCTATGGCTATGTCCACGACCCCGGCTCGCCGCCACGCCGGGACCGGTAGGCCGGGTCGCGCCGAGCGGCGCCGGCCCATGCGCGAGAGACCTGTCCCTCGGGTCATGTCGCCGCTCACGAGTCGATCTGGCAGCCGGGGTCGTCGATGCGGCCGTCGACCGCGGGGAACTGGCACAGCACGCGCGTGCCGGGGCGGCCGACCTGCAGCTTGACCGCGGTGAACTCGATGTCGGTGGGCGACACCCGCCACTCGGGGCCCGGGCAGACCTCGGCGGCCGCGACCTCGGGCGGGCTGGTGCGGACGAAGAAGGTGGCCTCGCGCCCGGCCTTGCGCGTCACCGCGGCGCCCTTGAGGACCATCGGCAGGGCGAACGGCTGGGTCGTCCGCGCCTGCGGCTCGACGCAGGACCCGCTCACGAGCCCGCGAGCGCGCACCAGCACCGGCGCCGGGCCGATGTCACCGGTGGCGAAGCTGCCGGACGCGACGAAGGTGAGGCCGTCGCGGAACACCTCGAGGTCCGTCACCCGCGGGCCCGCGCCGGCGCCCTCGCTCGCCGCCGCGAGGGTCGACGCCAGCGCACCGACCAGCGCCAGCGTGGTCATCGTCACAATCAATGTACGCATCGCTCGCTCCATTCCTCGCACCTAACTCTGACCTCGCCTCCGGCAGCGGACGAGTCGAGGTGATCACAACCACGGACACCGCCGACCCTGCGCGTGGGGTGGGTCGCAACGGCCGCGGCGGCTCGTGGCCCCCGCTTCGCCCGCGGCCCCGGACGGCCCGCTCTATTTGCCCGCCGCGGCCGCGTCGGCTCGCGCTTGGCTCTTGAGACAGGCGCGGGCGCAGCCCCCGTCACGCCGCTGGCACGGGCGGATGCTCACCTGTCCTCGCGGACATCTCGCTGGACCGGCAGTCGACCCGCCGACGCGCGCAGGCGCAGCGCCGCGGCGGCCTCCTCGCGGTCGTCGAAGTGCAGCTTGGTGGTCCCGACGATTTGATAGTCCTCGTGGCCCTTGCCCGCGATCACGACCACGTCGTCGGCGTCCGCGTCGGCGACGGCGCGGGCGATCGCCGTCCGGCGGTCGACCAGCGGCACCACCCGGTCGCGGCGCGCCGGCGGCACCCCGGCCAGCATCTGCGCGACGATCGCCTCCGGGTCCTCGGTGCGCGGGTTGTCGGAGGTGGCGTAGAAGCGGTCGGCCAGGGTCGCCGCGAACTCGCCCATCGGCGCGCGCTTGCTCGGGTCGCGGTCGCCCCCGCAGCCGAGCACCACGAACAATCGCCCGCTGCAGGCCCGCCGCACCGCTTGCAGCGCCCGCGCCACCGCGTCCGGCGTGTGCGCGTAGTCCACCAGCACCACCGGCCCGTCGACGCCCGCCACCGTGACCCGCTCGAGCCGGCCGGGCGCCCCGCGGCAGCTCGCCAGCGCCGCGCCGATCGCCTCCAGCTCCAGCCCCAGCCCCAGCCCCAGCCCGATCGCCACCAGCAGGTTGTCGAGGTTGAACGCGCCGACCAGCGGCGAGCGCAGCGCGAGCGGCCCGGCCGGCGTGTCGACGTGCGCCCTGAGACCTGTCCTTTCGGACATGACCGAAGAGGCGACGATCTCCGCCCCCGGCGCCCCGCCGCGCGACGCTCGCCACACCGTGGACCCGGACCGCGCCGCCGCCAGGAACCGCTGCGCCGCCGGCTGGTCGTCGACCGCCGCCACCACCACGCCGCCGGCCCTCAGGTGCGCCGCCGGCAGCAGGCACTTGGCGGCCAGGTACTCGTCCATGGTCGCGTGGAAGTCGAGGTGGTCCTGCGAGAAGCTCGTCAGGCCGACCGCGTGGTAGCGCAGCGGCCTCACCCGGCCCTGCGCCAGCGCGTGCGACGACACCTCCATCACCGCGTCGGTCGCCCCGCGCTCGCGCGCCCGCGCCAGCAGCTCCTGCAGCTCGAGCGGGAACGGCGTGGTGAAGGCCGCCGTCTCCTCGCGGTCGCCGACCCAGTTGCCGGTCGTGCCGATCCGCGCGTACCTGCGCCCGGCGGTCGCCAGCATCGCCGCCACCAGGAACGTCACCGTCGTCTTGCCGTTCGTCCCCGTCACTCCGGCCAGGCGCATGTGCTCGCCCGGCTCGCCGCAGGCGCGCGCACAGCCGCGGCAAGGCGTCGGCGATCGCCGGCAGCTCGACCCGCGGCTCGGGCCCCGGCCCGGCCAGCCGCCTGCGCTCGACGATCGCCAGCGCCGCGCCCGCCGCCAGCGCCGCCGGCACGAACGCGTGCCCGTCGTGCGCCAGCCCCGGCACCGCCACGAACGCCGCGCCCGGGACCACCCGCCGCGAATCGACGACCAGCCGCGTCACCGCAGTGTCCGGCCCGCAGCCGTGATAGCTGGCGTCTTCGCCGGCGAGCAGGGTCCCGAGGCGCAGCGTGTCGGACATCGCCGGCAGGCTAGCGCAGCCGCGCCCGCCCGGGAAGCACCCGGACGACCGGCGACGCGCGGCGGCCTTCGTCGTCATCCACGCCAGTTGGATTACATGGCCTTAGAGACAGACACTGCCTGGGCGACGCTCGCTCGATCGGTGTGCCGCCCCACGTCGCTGGCGCCTCGGCGGCCCACTCACGCACCCGGCGCCACATGGTAGAGTATCCTCATGCCCGGCCAGAGACTGAGCGCGCTGCACGTCGAGGGCCTTCGTTCGATCGCCGACATCAAGCTGGATCTCAGCGGTCTCAACGTCCTCGTGGGAGACAACGGGAGCGGTAAGAGTTCGCTCATCGAGGCGTTCGAACTGTGCAGGCGGATCGGGAGCGGACAGTTTTTGCCCGAGTTCTTCTCGATCCACGGCGGCTTCGCCAACCTGTTGCGCCGCGGGGCGCCCGGGCTTCAGTTCATCGTTTTTGCCGAGTTGACGCCCCCCGGCGCCTCGACCCTGGTGGCGATGTACTTTCTCCGGATCATGAACCGACGGGGGCAGCCTGGCGTTTTCGAGGCGTTCGAGGTCAACGAGCGAGGGAAGGGCGGACCGCGCCGGGTCTTCGAGTCGACCGAGAAGGGCGCACGCGTCTGGAAAGGCACAGAGTCCGTGGACGTGCCGGTGAGCAGTTCGACGGATCTGTTGCTGACAGAGCTCAGTGGCCTGCTTTCACCACATCCCGCCATCGGGCTGATGCGAGAGCTCCTGTCTTCGATCGAAGTGCATCTGCCCTTCGAAGTCACACCGATGTGGGCGTCTCGCGCCCACCAGCGTCCTTCCGCAGCGCGCGGCTCGGTCGTGCTTCAACCGACTGATCGGCTCGAGATGTTCGGTCGCAACATCGCCAACGCATTCTTCACGCTCCGCAACGAGCGTGACCGTGAGCACTGGGAGGCCACCATGGATCTCGTGCGTCTCGGACTCGGTGGGCACATCGAGAGCGTGAACACCCGCGCCGATCCGAGCGGCGGCTCGCTCGCGCTGACCCTCAAGCTCGTCGGCCAGGACGAACTTTGGCCGGCCTTCGCGCTCTCGGACGGGCAACTCGCGTTCTTGTGCTTCATCGCCCTCTATCGCCTCAATCCCGGACGGTCCTTGTTGGCCTTCGACGAGCCTGAGCTGCACATGCACCCCGAGCTCCTCGTGCGGGTGCTTCAGTTCTTCGAGGACATGGCCGAGCGTCATCCAGTAGTTATCGCCACGCATTCGGACGTCCTTCTCGATGCGCTCTCCGATCCGACGCGCTCGGTTCAGGTCTGCGAACTCGTAGATGGCCAAACGCGGCTTCGCCACCTCGACCGGAACGGCCTGCAAAAGTGGCTCTCGCAGTATCGCGGGGTCGGCCAGCTTCGCAGCGAAGGGTACTTGCCTGCGATCCTCAGCCCGGACGACCGGCCCACGACGAGTGATGAGGAGCGCGCGAAGGCATGGGCACGCTTCAAGGTCCCGCGCCGTTAGGAGGCTCCACGTGAGCGCTCGGATCGCGGTCCTTTACGAAGACAAGCTGGCCACGAGCAAGCCCAAGAACTTCGGACCGCATGTCCTCGTGCTCGCCTGCGTCGCAGACCTGACGCAGTGCGAACGCGAACTGCTGAGTCGCCATGTCGATGGCTTGCCCCGCAAGGGGGTCGGCAAGTTGTTAGCGGACTGCGCCATGCCGCTCCTGCTCGACGCCTATGCCCATGTGCTCGCCGTCGTCGACGACAAAGTCCGCGACCACCTCCGCCTGCCCAGGACCGCGTGCAAGATGCAGGTTCGCGCAGCCATGAAGGCCGGCCCGTACCTGCACGCGGTCCTCCTCGTGCGGAACTTGGAGACGGTGCTGGATTCGGCCACCAGCGTGCTCGGGCGCCGTCCCTTGGACAGGAAGCCGAACCCCCTGGAGCGGGACGGGATCCTTCTGCACCTCGCTTACCAAGGCCTGCCAGAGCAGCGGATGCAACTCCTCGAGCAGGTGCCTTCGCTCAAGTATCTGGTCACCAAGCTCGCGGAGCTGCTCGGCCAACTCGGGCTGCTCCCGTCGAGCAGCGGAGCCTGACCCTCACCCGCCGTTGGGCGTCTTGACCAGGCGACCGATCCGCAGGTTCGGGATGAACGCCTCGGTCAGGGCCGCCGGGGTCTGGATCTTCCCGCGCATGGTGTCCTCGAGGCGGCGCGGCACCTCGGGGATGGGAGGCGGCGGCGGGGCGTCGTCGGCCGGCAGCGCCGCGAGCAGCGGCGGCGGCGGCATCGTCAGCTGCGTCGCGGGCATCGGCGGCGGCGGCGGCAGGTCGGTGTACGCGTCGTACTCTTCGTGCTCGTGCTCGAGGTCGATCTCGAGCTCGCCGGAGATGGCGATCGGCGCCGGGCGGGAGGAGGCGTGACCGGCGTCGGGTGCAGCTCGGCGAGGCGGGCCTGCAGGTCCGGGCGGCGCATCGGCGGCTCGGTGTGCACGATCGACGAGCCCGCGGGGCGCGGGTAGATGCCGGACTGCGCCGCGACGTCGAGCTCGCCGCGCAGCGCCGCCAGGTCGAGGCGCTCGAGCCACGCGCGGTCGACCAGGTAGCGCCCGTCGAGCGGCACCAGCGTCAGCGAGCCGCGGGTGATGCTGTGGAGCAGCTTGCCGCCCGCGTGGTGGCGCAGGCGACGGCCGAGCTCGGCGACCGCCTCGTCGTCGTCGTCGAGGGCGCGCGTCAACGCCGACAGCACCAGGCCCAGCACCTCGCGCGCGCGGTCGAATTCTTCCTGCACGCCCGGCGTGGCCTGGGGCTCGTGACCGCCGGCGCAGCGGGCTGCGATTGCGGCTCCTGCTGCGCCTGACGCAGGCGCTGCGCCAACCCGGCGGCCACCTGCAATTTCTTGTTCAGCTGGCGCGACACCTGAGCCCAGTGGTCGCGCTCGTGTCGACCGGCCGCGACCGCTCCCTCGAGCTCCGCCACCCGCGCCTCGAGCTGCTGGATGTGCAGGACCTTCGCGTCGTAGCGCTGCCAGATATCACCGGAGTCCGTCATCGGCGGGTCCCAAGCATAGTCGGGAATGCCAGCCGAAGCGAACATCGACCGCGGGCCGCCGCGCACTTCAGGTCAGCACGATGCGGGTCAGCGTGAGCCCGCGCCGCGCCCCGTGGGCGACTGCGACGGCGAACACATGTCCGCCGGGTTTCCAGGTCTCCTCCCGCAGCGGCACGACCTGCGCGATGTACGTCCCGGGCAGACGCCCTGGCGTCACGCCGGCGATCCGCACCGGCACCCCGCCCACGCCGACGATCATCGCGTCGATCCGGATGTCGGCGATGTCGACGTCGGTGATCGGCGTCCCGTCGTCGGCGCTCACCGCCAGCGCGATGCTGGTCGGATCGCGGTTGCCCGCGGCCGCGATCGTGCCCTCCGCGATCGCCTCGAGGATGAGCCGCGTCATGCCGCCAACATGTGTGATCTCGGTCGCTGCGCCAGCCCACGTCGCTCCCGGCCGCTTCGGCGCCCGGCGCCGCTCGCGCCACCCCGGGTTCGGAGGCCGATCCCTGTCTCTTGCGCCAGGAACTCGCCTCAGGCCCCTCGGGGGCGCTCTCAGCCGTAGGCGGGTGCAGGCGTCGCGCCAGGGCCGGCAGCCGGCGGTCCGGCACCGCGGTGAACAGGTGGTGCAGGAAGTGGAAGCGCACCCCGAGGTAGTTCTCGCGGCCGACCAGCGCGATCCACAGCCACCGCAGCGGGCGCGGGAACTCGGGCGGCTCGACATGTCCGTAGAGCCATGGCTGATGGACCAGCCACGCGAACACCAGCCAGGCCAGCGCGTTGCCGACCCGCACCACCAGGTTGTAGGCGACAAAGCCCCGCAGCCCGCCGAGCCACATCAGCGCCGACCACGTCGCCGCGTGCGTGAACATCTCCAGCGCCAGGCGCGGGTCGAGGCCGCGGCGCCGCAGGTACCACCACGCCATCAGCTCCGGCTGGACCAGGCACAGCAGCGCCGAGCGCAGCGGGCCGCACTCCATCATGTCGCGGTCGGGGTCGGCCTCGCTGCCCTCCTCGCGGTGGTGCATCACGTGCAGCTCCTCGAGCTGCGCGCGGCCGAGGTAGACCGGCGACACCACCACCAGCAGCGCCCGCGCCGGGTGCCAGCGTGACGCCCCGCGCTGGTCGGAGTGCAGCGCCTCGTGCCAGCGGTTGAAGTAGCGCAGGAACAGCACCACCCCGAGCGGGCCGAACAGCCAGCCCGGCAGCACCTCGGCGACGAACGCGAAGTAGCTGGCGTGGAAGGCCAGCGACCAGCCGAGCATCGCGTCGTCGTAGCGGGTGCGGGGGTCGCCGGGGAACAGCGCGCTGACCTCTCGCCGCGTCATGCGGAGAGTGCGCGCCGCCATCGTTCGGAGGTTTCCCGCCACAGCCCCGTGATAGCGAGAACCGCCCCGCCTCGCAAAGCGCGCTCCGCGGCCTGACCCTCCCCCCTCGCGGACAGCGAACGAAGTTCACGCGCGCGGAGCCGATCGATGCAACTGCAACCGAGGTTTTCTGACCCACTTGACGGCGCTCCAGAGCCACTGCGGGTCTCGGGCCCCGATCGGCCCGCTTGCAGGGCCGGCGAACTCATGTAAGCGGCCTGCGGGGTCCCGCCCCGACCGGTGCGCCGGGCCCACTCCGGGCCCCTCTCGGATCCGCCCGCAGCAATCGCAGGACATGTCCGCGAGGACATGTCCTGCGATACAGCCACGACGCGCTCAGTTCGGCTTCTTGTTGTAGAACTTGTACGCCCCGCTGCCGCTGTACGACTGGACCAGCCACGCGTAGTAGCCGGCGGTGCCGTTGTACTTGATGGTCTCGTTGGTCGACGCGGTCTCGGCCTTGGCGACCATCACCCAGCTCGTGCCGTTGTGCTTGTACAGGTAGAGGTCGAAGTCGGTGCCGGCCGGCCCGACCAGGTAGCCCTCGTGCGCGCCCGAGGTGGTGCTCTGGTAGTAGCTGCCGTTCGGGTGCTGGTCGGAGTCGCCGGCGCCCGAGAGCGTGCCGCCGTACTCGGTGCAGCCCGTGCACGGCGCGTCGCTCGGCGGCGGATCGACCGGCGGCGGGTCGCCCCCGCCCTGGTACGGCGCGCCGCAGGTCTGGCTGTACGCGCCGCTGGGCGCGCCCGCGTTGCAGCCGCCGGTCCACGTGTCGTTCACGCTGCCGGGGTTGGTCTGGAAGTTGTAGCAGCCGGCGCCCGGGTTCCACGTGCCGTCGGCGTTGTGGCACGGGGTCAGGTCGAGCGCGGTCTGCTGCTCGAACCAGCTGATGCCCTTGTGCATCATCGAGTACATGCCGCCGCTGCCGCACGCCCCGCCGTACGAGGTGATGCCGAACACGCGCCATGTCCCATCGGCCAGCTTGATGAACGCCGGGCCGCCCGAGTCGCCCTGACAGGTGTCCTTGCCGTTGCCGCCGATCGAGATCTCGTCGCCCTGGAACCCGTTGATCGTGGTCGTCACCTGCCGCTTGACGCCGTAGGGCCCGTTGTCGGCGTTGCCGAAGCCGACCAGCGTGACGGACTTGCCGGCCTGCAGGTTGCTCGTCTCGCAGCCCATCAGGATCGGCACGATCGGCACGTCGTTGACCGGCGTCGACAGCTTGCACACCGCGAAGTCGTTGCCGCTGCCGGGCTGGCCGCCGGGGTAGACCTTGCACCACTGCGGCGTGACCGTCTTGGCCGGCGTCGTGTACTTCTCGCCGAAGTAGATCTTGCTGTAGCTCGCGCCGCAGTGGGCGGCGTAGATGACCACCTGCGGGTGGACCAGCGTGCCGGTGCACGAGCCGCCGAGCTCGACCGTCGAGGCCCAGCCGCACGCCGGCACCGTGGTCCCGCCGTAGATGGCCTCGCCGTCCTCGTCGACCTCGGCCGTGAACTCGTCGCTGGCCCCCTCGTCGCTCGGCGGCGCCGGCGGGGGTCGGCCACGCCCGCGAACAGCTCCTCGTGGCTGAGGACCGTCGGCTGCCCGGCGTCGCTGATGTCGGCCTTGCCGGCGGCGACGTCGACGGTGTCGAGCTCGGCGTCGGTATCGATCTCCGGGTCGCACGCGCCCGCGACCAGCGCGAGCAGCGAGAGCGGCGTGAACAGAACAATCTTCCGAGGAAGCGGGTGATGCGTCATGGCGAGCGTCCTTGTCGAGAGCGGATCGGTCGATGGCGGCGCGGAGCCGCGGGGCCGGGCCTCATTCGCCCGGGTCGGCCAGGGTCGAACGTGCCAGTGACGTCAATTCTCGCCCCACCACAATGGTGAGGTGCGAGTCGGTCGAATCGTACGTCGCAGCGTGGGCACACGAATCCTAGCTCATCCCCTCGCTATCGCGAACGGGTCCGGAGAGTCAAGCGCGAAAGCCATTGCCGGGGCCCCGGCCCCCACGTGGGGGCTCTGTGGCGCAATCCGGGGCCCCCGACGAATGCTCGGAGCACCACTCACGACTCGCCGTTCGGTGATTGCGATCCGCGCACCCTGCCGCATCCGGCGACACCCCCGTCGAACTCGCCCGCGATCGCTCGCGGCCCGCACGGCGCTCGCTGCTATCACGAAGCCTGCCGCTGTCACGAAGCTTGCGGCCATCCCGGCCCTTGCAACTACAACGGCGCTTGCAGCCACATGGCGCCTGCACCCGTCACGATGCTCCAGGCATCACGGCGCTTACAGCCGTCACGGCGCTCGCCGCCTTCACGGCGCTCGCTGCCTTCACAGCGCTTGCAGCCACATGGCGCTCGCTGCCTTCACGGCGCTCGCTGCCTTCACGGCGCTTGCAGCTACAAAAACCCCGTCGACCCCGACGGCGCCAGCGCGAGCAGCGACAGTCCGGCTACACGAAGCGGATCGGGTGCGGCACCGGGGCCGCGAACAGATAGCCCTTGTCGTTCGGCCGCTGCTGCGACAGCGACGGCTGCGTGGGTCCGTGCTCGTCGACGGCGCGCGGCGTGATCGTGACGTCGCCCGGCGGCGCATCGAGCTCGAGCTGCCACCACGTGCCGGCGACCGGCAAGTTGTCGCCGATGAGGCGCGCCGTGCGGGTGAAGGTGCGGCCGCCGTCGAGGCTGATGTCGACTTTGGCGATCTTCCCGAACGGCGACCAAGCGAGGCCGTGGATCGTCCGTCGCCCGGCGGGCAGCACCGCGGGCCACGGCAGACAGACGGCGCTCTTGACCACCGCCGTCGTCAACACCGGCGGCGGGCTCCGGTAGTCGGCCCCGAGCATCACGTACTCCTCGGTGTTGGCCTCGACCGCCGGCTCGCGCGCCGAGACCTCGAGCGCGCCGACCCACTTCACGCTCGCCGCCCCGATCCACCCCGGGACGACCACGCGCGCCGGGAACCCGTGGTCCATCGGCAACACCTCGCCGTTCATGCGATGGGCGAGGATCGTGTCGGCGGTCATCGCCTTGGCCAGCGGCATCGGCCGCGCGTAGGTCTCGGCGTCGAGGCCGACCGGCATGACCCACGCGGCGCTGCCCCGCAGGCCCGCCAGCTCGAGCAAGGTCGCCAGCGGCACGCCGGTCCACGCCGCCACCCCGTAGGCGCCGTCGCGCCACGGGTCGCCCTCGACCGCGACACCCAGCAGCTCGGAGAAGTATGCCCGGCCGTTGCCCGCGCACTCGAGGTACCGCGTGATCGTCACCGTCGGCAGCGCGACCAATTGCTCGTACGTCAAGCTGACGGGCCGCAGGGCCGCGTCGCCGCGGATCTCCAGCCGCCAGTCGGTCGGCGACAGCCGCGGCGTCGGCCCATGGTTGCGCACGTAGAAGTGATCGTTCGGCGTCACGAGCCGGCCGACCGGCAAGCTCTCGAGCCGCGTCTCGGCGTTGTGCGCCCCGTGGCGCACGAACACCGCCGGCGGCAACGCCTGGACGAGCTCGGAGCCGCCGCGCGCTCGCCCGCCCGCCGTGCACGCGAGCGCGGCCGTGACCCAGCCGCCGCCCGCGAGCGCGAGGAACCGACGGCGCGAGCGCTCGTGGATCTGCACGCCCGTAACCATGCGCAAGCCCACCGATTCCGCCAGCGCCCGCCGCGTGCCAGCGGGCGTTGCCGGCAACGCCTCGTCTCGCCATCGCTCGCTCCCGGCCCACGTGCCGCCGCCGCCGGGTCCTCGGCGCGCCGGACTCATGCGCACAGTCGCTAGCCCTCGCCGCCGAGCGCGTGCCTCCGGGCGAGGCGACGACCGCGCTGGGGACCGCGGCGACACGCCGCAGCGAGCAGACGGCGAGGTCGCACGACGCACCCTCCTGATCGGCGAGGCCGGCCCACACCCGTTCGTCATCCCGCGAATGACAAGACCACGGCTCCGCCCCGCGACGGTTCGTCATCCCGCGAATGACAAGTGCTCATGCCATGCCTCCGCGCTTCGTGCGGCTCGGCGCGGCCGGCCCGCGACGGTTCGCCATCCCGCGAATGCTCGCTCGGCGCGAACTGCTCGTGAGAGCAGTGATACGCCAGCTTCACGCGCACGCCCCCGCGCTGCGCTCGCGCGCCGGCGGGACCGCGAACGTCCGCGTCTCGCCCGGCGCGACCGCCTCCGCGCGACCGTCGATCCGCACCGTCACCGCGTGCTCGGCGTCGTCGTCGACTCGCACCGTCACGCAGTCGTTGCGCACCGCCAGCCACAGCCACGCGCAGCGGTGCCGCAGCCGGAACGACACGCTCTTCAGCTCGTCGGGCAGCGCCGGCCGCAGCCACAGCGCCCCCTCGCGCGCCTCGAGCCCGGTGTAACAGCGCTGGAAGATGTCGATCGTCCCGGCCATCGCCCCGAGGTGCACGCCCTCCGCGGTCGTCCCGCCCTGGATGTCGCCGAGGTCGCTGCCCAGCGCCTCGCGCAGCATCTGCCACGAGTGGGCCGGATCGCAGCGCGCCAGCACCCACGCGTGCACCACCCGCGACAGCGTCGACCCGTGCGACGTCCGCTGCAAGTAATAGCGGGTGTTGCGGGCCAGCATCCCCTCGTCCCACGCGTAGCCCAGGCCGGTGAAGATCGCCCGCAGATCCTCCGGCGCGAGCAGATAAAACAGCATCAACACGTCGGCCTGCTTCGACACCTTGTAGCGATTGGCCGTGTCGCCCTCGGCCTCGAGGATGTTGTCGAGCCGGTGGATGTCGTCGTGGTAGCGGGCGCGGTACAGGTCCCAGTCGAACTCGGCCAGCCGCTCGTAGCCCTCGAACTGACTGATGAGGCCCTCGCCGTGGAACGGCACGAACATGCGGCGGGCGATGTCCTCCCAGGCCGCGCGCTCGTCGGCGCCGAGCCCCAGCTTCTCGATCAGCGACTGCCGCGCCCCCGCCGGTAGCAGCTCCAGCGCCTGGCGGACGCGCATCAAGGTCCACACCGCCATGACGTTGGTGTACGCGTTGTTGTCGAGCCCCGGGCGGGGCGCGTCGGGGTAGGCGTCGTGGAACTCGTCGGGGCCGCCGACCCCGCGGATGACGAAGCGCTCCCGCTGCGGGTCGAACTCGGCCGCGCTGGCCCAGAAGCGAGCGATCTCCACCAGCATCTCGGCGCCGTGATCGACCATGAATTCGCGGTCGCCGGTGATCTCGTAATAATGCCAGACGTTGTAGGCCACGGCCGCGCCGATGTGCCGCTGCAAATAGCTGTTGTCGGCGATCCACCGGCCCGAGCGCGAGTTCTTGCGCCGCGGCTCGCTGACCTCGCGGCCGTCGCTGGCGCTGCGCCACGGGAACATCGCCCCGCGCAGGCCGGCCTCGCGGGCAGCAGCGCGCGGCCGGCAGGCGGCGGTAGCGATACAGCAGCAGCGAGCGCGCCAGCTCGGGCAGGCGATAGGCGAGCACCGGGAACACGAACAGCTCGTCCCAGAACACGTGCCCGCGGTAGCCCTCGCCGTGCCAGCCGCGCCCGGGGATTCCGGCGTCGAGGCCGATCGTGCGCGGCGAGACCGTCTGCAGGATGTGGAACAGGTGCAGGCGCAGGGTCGTCGTCGTCGCCTGCTCGTCCTCGACGTCGACGTCGAAGCGGTCCCACAGCTCGGCCCACGCGCGCGTGTGCGCCGGCAGCAGCGCCGCGAAGTCGTCGGCGCGCGCGACCGCGAGGCTGGCCGCCTCGAGCGGCTCGCGGATGGTGCGATCGTGGCGGGCGTACAGCGCCGCGATCTTCTCGAGCGTCACGCGCCCTGCCGTCTCCAGCTCGGCGTCCGCCTGCAGCGCCACCGCCTTGGCCCCCTCGATGCGCGCCTCCAGCGGCCCGACCTCGCCGCCCTCGACGAACACCCGCGTGCGCGTCGCCAGCGCGAACTCGAGGCGCGAGCCGCAAGTGCGCGCCCGCAGCGTCAACAGGCCCGCGCCCGGCGCCGCGACCTCGAACTGCTCGAGGTGGTCGCCGTCGGCCCCGCGGTACTCGTCGGCGTTGGCGTTCGTCACCTGTCCGTCGAGCCAGGAGCGCAGGTGCACCGTCGCGCCCGCGCCTTCGACCTCGACCTGCAGCTGCTGCGCCGCCAGGTGCGTCTCCCCGAGGTGGACCAGCCGCCGCTCGGTCAGCGTCGCCCGCCGGCCGCCCATCTCGAAGCGGACCCGACGGACGAGCAGCCCCTGGCGCAGATCGAGCTCCTGGCGATATTCGTGCACCTTCGCCCGCGCCAGCGAGAACCACTCGCCCTCGGCGAGGCCGATGTCGACGCGGAGCCAGTTGGGGAGATTGACGAGACCCTCGTGGTGCAGCGATTGCCCGTCGACCACGCTGGTCTTGTGATTGTAGAGACCGGCGCGGTACGTGCCCGGATAATGCGGCCCGCCGGCGGCCGCCCAGGGGACCGCGCCGCGGGTGACGAAGTGGCCGTTGCCGAGCGCGCACAGGGCCTCGCGCTGCCCCTCGTGCTCCTCGTCGAACGACTCGTAGACGACCGACCACGGCGCCAGCCGGGCCCCGTCGCGGTCGTGCGGGCTCATCGCACCCGCTCCCGTCCGCCGCGCGCCCGCTCGAGCTGCCCGCGATCGGGGTAGGACTGCTGCGACCCGTAGACCGTACACGCCAGGCTCGACGCCGCCGCCGCGAACTTGACCGCCTGCAGCAGCTCCTGCCGCTCGAGCAGCGCCACCCCGAGCGCCCCCGCGAACGCGTCGCCCGCCCCCGTCTTGTCGACGACCTCGACGTCGAGCGGCGCCACGAACTCGCGCCGGTCCGCGCTCACCAGCGCGGCCCCGCCGTCGGTCAGCTTGACGCACGCGACCCCGACCCCGCGCGCGACCAGCTGCTCGCCCGCCCTCACTGCGTCGGCCTCGGACTCGACGGCGAAGCCGAGCAGGCCGCGCGTCTCCTCGGGGTTGGGGGTGATGACGTCGACCATCGCGTAGAGGTCGTCCTGCATGCGCTCGGCCGGCGATGGATCGAGCAAGACCTTGAACCCCCGGGCCTGAGCCGCGCGCACCGCCGCGCGCACCACCGCGACCGGGACCTCGAGATCGACCGTCAGCACCGAACCCGCCGGGGCCGCCTCCACGACCTTCACCGCCGCCTCGATGTCGGCCTCGCCCCACGCGTCGTTGGCGTTGGCCGCCAGCAAGATCGTCTTGTCGCCGTCGGCCCGCAGCACGATCATCGACAATGCCGTCATCTGCCCCGCGACCTTGACCACCGGCGAGACGTCGACCCCGACGTCCAGGGCCCGCGCAGCACCTCCTCGCCGAAGTCGTCGTCGCCGACATGTCCCAGGAGACATGCTTTCACGCCGAGCCGGCGGGCCAAAAAGCGCGGTTGGCCGCCTTGCCGCCGCCCGTACGCAGCAGGTCGCGGACGGGCAAGGTCTCGCCCGGCCCCGGCCAGCGGTCGGCGCGGACCTGCAGATCGAGGTTGATGCTGCCCAGCGCGAGCAGGATGGGATCGTCGGCGCTCATCTTTCTTGAAAGATCCTCCGAGTCGGGGCCGCAGGACCGCGGCGCGGGTCAGGCCGGAAATGCGATCGTCGTGATGAGCGCGTTCTCGGCCTGGCGCGAGTCGAGGCGAGTGTGCTGGACCACGATCGGCTGATCCGACTCGATCACGCACGAGAAGTCGGTGGCCCGCGGGATCGGCTCCGGATCGTCGAGGTCGTTGAAGCGCACGTGTCGCGTGCGCCGGGCCGGCACCGTCACCCGGTACGGCCCGGCCGGCTCGCGATCGGCGAAGTAAATCGTGAATCGCACCTGCGCGTCGCGATCCGAGGCGTTGAGGATCGAGGCCGTCTCGTGGCTCGTCATCTCCGGCTCGGGGCCGTGGCTCCCCTGGGGAATGTACCCGTCGGCGATGGCCCAGCGACGATGACCCAGCGGTGTGTCGTTCACGCCGGGACCGTGAGCGGTGTTTTCACCGCGCGCAAGCCGTCCGCCGCGGGCCTCGCCGCGGCTCGGCCCGGCGGCGCTCCAATCATCGCACACGGCCGAGCCCGCTCCGCCCGCGGTCCCTGCGCGAGCGCTCGCGCTGCGGTTTGAAGCCGCGTCCGGGGTCCCGCGCGCCGCGTCTTCGCGGTGTATGCATTGCCCGGACCCGGTCGTCGCAAAAGCCTGCCGCGCCATGACAACGAACAAACCCACCCAGAAGGTCCGTTACGCCGTGGTCGGCGCCGGCAACATCGCGCAGGTCGCGGTCCTGCCCGCGTTCGCCAACGCCGGGGAGAATCCGAGCTGGTCGCGCTCGTCTCCGGCGACCCCGTCAAGCGCGAGGCCCTGCCCGAGCGCTACGCCAGCATCGAGGCCCTCGGCGACTACCGCGAATTCGAGGACGTGCTGCGGCGCGCCCGCGTCGACGCGGTCTTCGTCGCCACCCCGAACACCCACCACCGCGAGTTCACCGAGCGCGCCGCGAAGCTGGGCGTCCACGTCCTGTGCGAGAAGCCGATGGCGCCGACCGTGGCCGACTGCGAGGCGATGATCGGCGTGTGTCGCGAGCACCGCGTCAAGCTGATGATCGCCTACCGCCTCCACTTCGAGGCCGCCAACCTGCAGGCGATCGAGGCCCTCGAGGGCGGCAAGATCGGCGACCCGCGGATGTTCAGCTCCCTGTTCACCCAGCAGGTCCGGCCCGGCGACATCCGCACCCGCGCCGAGCTCGCCGGCGGCGCCCTCCTCGACCTCGGCGTCTATCCGATCAACGCCGTCCGCTACCTGTTCCGCGAGGAGCCGATCGAGGTCCTCGCCGCGGTGTCGAGCAGCGGCGACGCGCGCTTCGACGGCGTCGACGAGACGACCAGCGCGATCCTCCGCTTCGCCAGCGGCCGCGTCGCCCAGCTCACCGTCAGCCTCGGCGGCTCGTCGATGGGCTATTATCGGGTCGTCGGCACCGAGGGCGACCTCTACGCCGATCCGATCTACGACTACGAGCAGGGCCTGAAGTTCGTGCTCACCACCGAGGGCAAGAGCCGCGAGCACAAGTTCCCCGCGCGCGACCAGTTCGCGCCCGAGCTGGTCGAGTTCTCGCGCTGCGTGCTCGAGGACCGCGAGCCCGAGCCGTCGGGCGAGGAGGGCCTGGCCGACATCCGGGTGGTCGAGGCGATCTTGCAATCGGCCCGCAGCGGCCGCGCGGTCCAACTGCCGCCGTGGTCGCGCGCGCAGCGGCCCGACGCCGGCCAGGAGCAGCGCAAGCCGCCGGTCGATCCGCCCGAGCCGATCCGCGCGCCCTCGCCGACGATCCGCTGAGGCCCAGCGAGCGCACGAGCGACGCGCCGCCGAAGCACGCGTCGCTGCGCTCCCCTCGATCCCGCGAGGCCGAGCGCGGCCGACGTGGTGAGGCGCGCGTCCCTCGGCGGACCACGACCGCGGCGACTCGCGCGGACAAGCCCCTCGGAGCGGGCCCGACATTCGCAGCGCTGCGTGCGTCCACGCAGGGTCTGCCCGCCGCGCAGGGCCTTGCGCGGAGGCGGCGGACAGCGCTGAAGTCGCGGCATGCATCGCCTCAGCTTGCCCCTCACTGCATTCACGGTCGCGCTCGTCGGCTGCGGCGGCGACGACTCCGCCGTCTCGGCCAGCCAGACCCAGGGCACCACCGCGACGACGACGGCCCCCGACACTCAGGGCACCGCCACGACCGACGCGGCGCCGACGACCTCGACCACCGACGCCTCCGGCACCGGCACCGCGTCCGAGTCGACCACGACGTCCACCACCACCACCGACTCGACCACGACGACGACCACGTCGGAGACCGGCGTCGTCAGCACGACCACCGACGCCACGAGCAGCACCACCGACGCGTGCACCTGCAACCCCGGCGAAATCATTGGCTGCGACCGCGACGGCCAGCAGCTCGTGTGTCAGGACGACTGTCAGACCGTCGCGCCCGAGCCGTGCCCCGGCGGCGGGCAATGCACCGACGGCGCGTGTCCGGCCACCTTCTGCAACCCCGGCCAGAAAGTGTGCGAGGGCGAGGACGCCTACAAGGAATGCAACGAGCAGGGCGACGCCTGGCTGCCGCCGGTGGACTGCGCGCCCGAGGAGACCTGCGCCGGCGGCCAGTGCCTGTCGCTGTGCAGCCTGGCCGAGGAGACCCCGAGCTCGGTCGGCTGCTCGTTCTTCGCCGTGCGCCAGGACAACTACGACTACGCGAACGTCGACTCGCTGGTGGTCGGCAACACCTCGAAGACCAAGACCGCCTCGGTCCAGCTCTACTTCACCCCCGACGGCACCAACAACGAGCAGCCGTCCGGCGCCCCGGCCAACCTCCTGCCCGGCGTCACCCTGCAGTTCCAGCTGACCAACCAGACCTTCAACAAGACCTCGGCGCTGCGCAAGGGCGGCGTCTACCGCGTGCAGAGCTCGATCCCGATCGTCGCGTACCAGCACTCGCCGATCACCGCCCAGGCCACCAACGACTCGTCGATGCTGCTGCCCGAGCACGCCCTGCGGCAGGACCACGTCATCACCGCGTATGGTGACACCGTGTTCGGCGAGGACCGCCCCAGCTACTTCAACATCGTCGCCACCGCCGACAACACCGTCGTGCAGTGGACCCCGCCGATCGGCACCGTCGCCGGCGCCGGCGTGCCCGCGGTCGCGGCCAACCAGACCGGCACCGTGACGATGAACCGCTTCGACGTGATGCAGGTCCGCGCGCCCAACGACGCCGACCTGTCCGGCACCTTCGTCCACGGCGACAAGCCGATCTGGGTCATCGGCGCCGTCAACTGCGCCAACGTGCCCGCCAACGTCGTCTTCTGCGACCACCTCGAGGAGCAGGTGATCCCGCTCGACTATTGGGGCAAGCAGTACATCGGCGCCCACTCGCCCAAGCGCGGCTCCGAGAAGCACTACTGGCGCGTCTACGCCGGCGAGGACCAGACCACGATCACGACCACCCCGGTCCAGCCGGGCACCCCGTTCACGCTCGACAAGGGCCAGTGGAAGGAGCTCGTGATCCCCAACAACACCAGCTTCGTGTTCGACGGCGACAAGCCGTTCATGCCGGTGCAATACCTCGAGGGCGAGAGCGGCGGCGCCGGCACGGGCGACCCTGCGATGTACCAGATGGTCCCGGTCGAGCAATTGCTAGATCGCTACGCCTTCGTCACCGGCACCGGCTACTCCATCCATTACGCGCAGATCATCCGCCTCGCCGGCAACCCCGACGTCATCATCGACGGCCAGGTCGTCGCCGGTTACTACGCCGTCGGCGGCTACGAGGTCGCCGACTTCCCGATCTCCGAGGGCGCCCACCTGGCCGAGAGCGACGCGCCGTTCGGGATCCTCAACATCGGCTACACGCCGGTGACGTCCTACGCGTATCCGGGCGGGCTGAAGCTCAAGATCATCAACCCGCAGTGAGCCGCCAGGGCCCTCTCGCCCCGGATGGCGTCGTCGCGCGGTCCCCGGAGATCTCGGGGGCCGCCGCGTCCGTGAGGGACTCGGCTTCAGGCCTGTCCCTCGCCCGCTCGCCTGCAGACGACACCTCGCGCCCATGGGCCCAAAGCCCGATAGCGACATTCATGGCCAGCAAGAAGACACCCAGGCCCATCTCGATCGCCGAGCGGAGCCCGAAGAGCCAGAGGAGACCGGCGTAGACGACGAGGACCGCGAGCCACGCCAGGAGAAGATGGAGGACCGGCGCGCCGGCGAGGGCGAGCGGAACCAGGAAAACAACCGCGACACCGAGCGCAAGACGTACGTCCCCCGGCGCCGCCTTCGCCGCGACGGCCTGCTCCTGCTCAGTCATGGCCATCGTCCTCGCACACCGAACGCACGACGCACGCGTGAATGCTTCGGCGTCGAACCTCGCGCCCGAGTGATTCCAGCGACGAGTCGCATCGCTGCATCACCCGCAATCGTACACCGAGCGTCGCCGCCAGGACGCGGGCCGCCGCCCGACTGGGCGGCTACGTCACGGATATTCCGCCGACTTCTCACCTGGCGCGGTTTCAATCCTCTTTCAACAGCAGACGACGCGACCCGTCGAGGCGCCATCAGGAGAGCGTCACCGCCCCCCGCTCCGCCTCGTGTTCTTGTTCGCTCCCGACTTCTTCGTCGACTTCTTCGCCCCGTTTCTTTTCGCGGCCTTCTTCGCCCCGGCCTTCTTCGCCGCCGTCTTGGCGCCCGACTTCTTCGCCGACTTCTTCGCCCCCGACTTCTTCGCCGCCTTCTTCGCCCCGGTCTTCTTCGCAGCCTTCTTCGCCCCGGTCTTCTTCGCAGCCTTCTTCCGGGTCTTCTTCGCCCCCGACTTCTTCGCTGCCTTCGTGAGGCCCGGCTTCTTCACGGCTTTCTTCGCCCCGGTCTTTTTCGCCGCCTTCTTTCCGGTCTTCTTCGCGCCCGTCTTCTTCGCGGCCTTCTTTCCGGCCTTCGTCGCTCCCGAGTGCTTCGCCGCATTCTTCGCCCCGGCTTTCTTCGCCGCCTTCTTCACGCTCCTGGCCGCGCGCGCCGGCGGATCCTCGCGCTCCGCGAGCTGGCGCAGCTCGAACGAGTCGTAGGGCAGGTCGAACTCCTGAAAGACCTCCGAGTGATTGACGAAGTTGGGGAACGCGTCGACCACGTCTGCGCAGGCTCGCAGCGCCCGGCGTTGCACCTCCGACAGCCGCTCGGGCTCGCCGTCCGGGAAGAGCACGGCGAAGAGCGTCTCCAGCGTGTCCACCTGCGACAGCGGATCTTGCTCGCGCATTTCTTCCACAAGGGCGTCCATGTGGCGCGCGAGCGCCTCTGCGGGCAGATTGGCGCGCGCGACCGTGGCCACGTCTCCCTCGAAAAATGGCGCCAGCTCGGCGAATGAATCCTCGAGCGGCGAGCCGTCGATCGCGTACGGCTCGATCGCCGCGATCCACTCCGGCGCCGGCTGCTTCGCGCGCGAGCCCAGCAGCACCGCCAACAAGAAGCGCACCATCGGGTCGCTCTCGGCCCCGAACGCCGCCGCGAACGCCCCCCGCGACGCCTCCTTGCTGGCCGTCATTCCCAGCCCCATCGCCGCGCGCCCGCGGTCGGCCGGCCTCGCGCCGTGCTGCAGTTGGCGCACGAACCACTCGATCACCTCTCGCTGGCCGCGCCCCGCGTGCGCCATCAAGAAGGCACCGGCGTGCGCCAGCGTCTCGTCCTCGCCGGACGCCAGCGCCACGAAGCGCGCCAGCGACGGGCGCATCGCCGCCATCCACGCCTCGTACGGCTTGCGCGCCTCGGTGATGTACGGCAGTTGCAGCACGGCGACCAGCAAGTCGATCACGCGCCGCTCCACCGCCGGCCGCGACGCCTGCAGCGGCAGCATCGTCGCCAGCGCCGTCGCCACCCGATACGTCGCCGGGTACACGCTGCCCTGATGCTCGATCTCCGGCCAGATTCGTTCCAGCGAATACTCCGCGATCGCCGGATCGTCCGCGAGCACCCCCTTCACGTACAGCGGCAGCTCCTTGCCGTTCCCGAACGCCGTCTCGACCCGCGCCCACGAGCCCGGACCGAGGGCCGCCACCAGCTCGGGCGACGACTCCAGGCGATTCAGCGCCGCCGCAGTGACCTCCTCCTCGTGGGCGTCGTAGAACGCCTCGCGCACGGACGACGGGTCGTCCTGCGTGCTCTCCACCTCGTAGCTGGCGAAGCTCGGCAGGAAGCAGTCCCAATGCTCATACTCGTTGAGATCGTGCTCGCCGTCGGTCGCCAGCGTCAGCTCCGCCGCGCCCGTCGCGTCGTGCAGCGTCCACACGCCGTTGCCCCCGCCCGTCGATGCGTACGAGACCAGCAGCGCGCCGGACATATCGTAATACTCGACCTTGGTCGGCGGCTGCTTCGGGTCGTCGCTAGCGATCGCCTCGAACACCAGCCGATCATTATAATAGCGGCGCTCGTGGTGCGGCCCGACCTCCTCCATGCGCACCGAGTACAGCCGCTGCCCCTGCGCGTCGAAGAACGTCTCCGTGCGGTCCTTCTGCTCGTTGCGATAGAGCGTCGCGCTGCGGACCGCCGGCGGGTCGGTATCGCCATAGTAGAACGACTGGACCATATCGCCGTCGTCCGCCCAGCGCTTGGACATCCACAGCTGGCCGCTGCGGTACGTGTCCTCTTCGCGGGGCGTGCCCGCGGGCTCGTGCAGGCTGCGCTCGCCGAGCACCCCGTTGCGGTCCCACAGGCGCCGCTCTCCGCGGAGATCGCCGGTCACCAGCGCGCTCCGCTGCAGCACCCAGCCCTGCTCGTCCGGATTGTAGAACGCCTCCGCCGGCACGTTCGCCGGGCGCGGCGGCAGCGGCTCGCCGTCGCGTCCCACCGGCCGCCCCTGCGCGTCGAAGCACCGCTCCGTCATGACGTAACCGTCGTCGTCGAACTCGCGCTCGATGACCCGCACGGCCTCGCCCAGGTCCGGGTCCCAGTACTGGTCCTCCGGCGACGTCCCGTCCAGCCGGGTCCACCGCATCAGCCCGGTCCACACATCTTTTAAAAGGTTCTTGGCCCCGCGCTGCGACTCCGAGCCGTCCGGGTGAAAGCGGCGATACTCGAGCCGCTGCGTCCCGTCGCCCCACTC
Source organism: Nannocystis pusilla (assembly GCF_026626665.1). GTDB lineage: Bacteria > Myxococcota_A > Polyangia > Nannocystales > Nannocystaceae > Nannocystis > Nannocystis pusilla. The sequence continues at coordinate 10,963,534 of NZ_JAPNKE010000002.1, read as the reverse complement.
CTCGACGCACTCGACCTCGCCGCTCGCGCGCCACGACGTCCACGTGCCGATCCGCCGGCCGCTCGGATCCTTGGGCCCCGAGTTCCACACGTCGTCCTCCCAGAACGCGTCGGCAGGCAAGTGGGCGGGCTTCTGCGGGTGCATCGACATGGCCCGCAGAGTGTCCGCCTCACCTGACGCTGTCAACCCGAACGCCGGAATGCGCCCATTCGCACCTGTCCGCTCGGACCTATCCGTTCGGTCATGTCATGGTTCGCCGCCGCTGCGCCACCGCGGCGTCCCACGCACGTCATGCACCTCGCTCCGCGGAGACTTCCGCGGGAACGAGTACGTCGCCCTACCGGAGCGAATGAGCGCCATGAATTCGCTGAATGCATATGAAGCGGGCGAGGGGCTCCACGCGTGCCCCACGCCCCGCACCGCGAATCCCTCCATACACGGTCCAATGCCCGCCGGACGGATCGACGAGTCGAAGCCCCTGAGGTAGTTCGATTCCGGGGGCTCTCAGGAGGACCGTCCAGATGTCTTCCAGCAAGAACCGCCCCACGGGTACGTGTACCCGCAAGACCGTGAGGCGCGTCTCCTCGTCCTGGCTCACCCCGTGAGCCCTGTCGGACACGACACGCCGGTCCCGCCGATCCCGCAATACCCGCCCGGATTCTTCTCCAGGTACTGCTGATGATAGTCCTCCGCGTAATAAAACGTCGGAGCCGGCAGCACCTCGGTCGTGATCTCGCCGAACGCCGCGTCGAGCAGGCGCTTCTGGTACGCGTCGCGCGACGTCTCCGCGGCCTGCTTCTGCGCCTCGCTCGTGTAGTAGATGCCGGAGCGGTACTGCGTGCCGACGTCGTTGCCCTGGCGCATGCCCTGGGTCGGGTCGTGGTTCTCCCAGAACACGCGCAGGAGCTCTTCGTAGCGGACGCGCGACGGATCGAAGACCACCTGGACGACCTCGTTGTGGCCGGTGCGGCCGCTGCACACCTCACGGTAGGTCGGGTTCGGGGTGTAGCCGGCGGCGTAGCCGACCTGCGTCGAGATCACGCCGGGCACCTGCCAGAACTTCTTCTCGGCGCCCCAGAAGCAGCCCATGCCGAAGATGGCGATCTCGGCGCCGGCCGGGAACGGCGGCGACATCGGCCCGCCGAGGACCGCATGCTGCGCGGCGACCGGCATGGGCGTGTCGCGGCCGGGGAGCGCCTCTTGCGGGCGCGGCATTCGGAGCTTGTCGGACGAGGCGAACCAGGACATCCCTCGCAGGGTGACGCATGGCGGCGGCCACGGCCAGCGCCTCCGGCCCGGACGGGGCTGCGTGCCGGATCGCGCACGCCGGGGCGGGCCGGCGGCCGGGCGCTTCCGGGCGGCTCTGCTATCTTCGCCCCTCCCCGCATGTCCACACTCACTCGCGACCGGCTCGTCACGTCCCTGCAGCAGCTCACCCAAAGCGGCGGGGCCGACAACAAACTGGTCGTCGTCGCGGGGGACTACTACGTGGTGGTCCACGGCCGCCTGGGCGGCTCGGACCTGGCGGTCGAGGTCGTGTCCAACTTCTACCTCGGCGGCCCCTCCCAGCTGACGCCGGCGCGCCTGCGGTCGCTCGGCGATCGCGGCTACTTCGAGCGCAGCGGCTACAACAACCTGTTCCGCGACGTCCGCCTCGTCGGCGCCGACGCGGCCGGCAAGCTGGCCGACGAGCTGATGGCGCTGTTCGCCCAGATCTTCGGCGTCGAGGCCGAAGCGCCGGCGAACTTCGAGCTGCAGCTCGGCGACCCCGAGCCCACGCGCAACCCCGACCTCGTGCGGGCGATGAAGCAGCTGGCGGTGCGCCGCGACATGGACGCGCGCCAGCGGGTCTACGTCGCGGTGATGAACGCGACCTTCCTGATGCCGGTCAACCCCGCGGGCCGCACCAGCGACGAGCCGCTCGAGGTCGACCGCCTCGGCAACTTCCCGGTCATCGCCGCCTTCACCGAGGTCGACTCGCTGCGGCTGTGGCAGCCCAAGGGCTGGCCGTTCGCGCTGATCCCGGGCGCGCGCCTGGTCCCGCTGGCGGTGTCGCGCCGGGTCGGCTCGCTGCTGGTGAACCCGCGCGGCAACGTCGGCGGCGAGCTCTACATCAACGAGCTCGAGTCGATCGAGGGCGCGCTGCGCCGCCGCAACAACTGAGCGATGGAGGGCGAGTTCTCGCGCGCCGCGACGCTGACCGCGGACGAGCGGCGCGAGCTGTACGCCCGCCGCGACGGCCCGGCGCGCTGCGCTTCGCCGTTCAGCTGGGCCTGCTGCTCGCCGCGGCGGTCGCCACGGTCGCGCTCGCCGAGGCCGACGCGCGCGTGTTCTGGCCGGTGTTCGCGGCCTACTGCGTGCTCCTGGCCTCGATGTTCGCGCCGACGCACGAGGCCGGCCACGGCACCGCGTTCGCCAGCAAGCGGCTCAATCGCCTGGTGCTGCGGATCGCCGCCAACCTGTCGCTGCTGCCGCCCACCGCCTTCGTCGCCTTCCACTTCGAGCACCACCGCAAGACCCACGAGGTCGGCGACCCGGAGGTCCCCGGCGGCAACCTCGAGCTGGCCGCGTGGCCGAAGAACCCGATCGCCGCGCTGATCGTGCTCAGCGGCCTGCCGCTGTTGCTCGCCAAGCTGGCCGCGCTGGTCAACCTCGCGGCGGGGCGCGGGCCGCAGTGGTTTATCAAATGGATGCCGTGGCTGCCGGAGGCCCAGCGCCCGGCGACGATCCGCGAGGCCCGCTTCATGGTCGCGGGCCTCGCCGCGCTCGCGCTGCTGGCCTGGTCGGTGTGGCCGCCGTCGTGGTGGCTGCTGGCGGGCGGTGCCGGGGCGCACGTGGTCCTCGGGCCCTACCTCGCCGCCGAGCATACCGGCATGCCGACCGAGGGCGACGTCCTCGCGCGGACCCGATCGATCCGCAGCAACGCCGTCGTCAGGTGGCTGTTCTGGAACATGCCCTACCACGCCGAGCACCACGGCTGGCCCGCGGTGCCGTTCCACGCCGTGCCGGCCCTGCACCGCCGCGTCGCCGCCTCGCTGCCGCGGCGCTACCGCGGCTACCTGCACGTCTACCTGGCCGCCCTGCGCGGGCGATAGCTTTCGGGACATGCTCTCGGGGCATGCTCCGAGGGACATGCCTTTGAAGACATGTCCCATCGAGCTCGGTGCGGCGGCCGATCGGCCGGGACTGCCTCGCCGCCGTCTCGGCCCGCCGCGAAGCCGGCCCGGCTCGCGCCGCGACGGAACGCGCCAGTCAGCCGGCCCGCGCATGATGTCTTCGAAGGCATGACCGATCGAGCATGCCCGATCGAGCATGCCTCGTAGGCCATGCGCTACTGCTTCGGCGCGAACGCGACCTGGACCACGCGGCCGCTCTCGACCTGGCCGGGGGCCACGTCCTGCGACACAGCGACGCCGGAGCCGGTGGCGCGCAGCTCGACCTTGGCGCGGCCGGCGAGGTCGACCGCCTGGGCCAGGGTGAGGCCGGTGAAGTCGGGCATGCCGGTATTGACCTTCGGGTGGGCGGCGGCGCCGCTGCCTCGCTCCTCGACGCCGGGCAGCGAGGGCTCGACGTCGATGTCGGCGAGCACGCCGAGCGCGGCCTCCATCTGCTTGGCGGCGACGACCACCGGCTTGGGCGGCGGCGGCGTCTTGCCGTCGTCGCGGGGCACGCCGAGGTGAGTCATGATCTGCGCGCCGAGGCGGGCGAAGCTGGGGGCGGCGACGTCGTTGCCGTAGTGGGCGCCCTCCGGGACGTCGACCGACACCAGGATCACCACCCGCGGCGCGCGGGCCGGCAGCGCGCCGATGAAGCTCGAGTAGTACATGCCGTCGGCGTAGCCCTTGCTGCCGGCCTTCTGCGCCGTCGAGGTCTTGCCGGCGACGCGGTAGCCGTCGACGTGGGCGTTCTCGCCGGTGCCGAGGTCGGTGTGGACGACGTCCTCGAGCATGCGCATGACCGTCTTGGCGGTCGCGCTGCGGACCAGGCGCTCGCCCTCGGGCGCGTGCTCCCACACGGTGCCGCCGCGCGCGTCGAGGATCTTCTGCACGATGGTGGGGTCGTGATAGACGCCGTCGTTGGCCAGCGCGCCGAAGGCCGCGGTCACCTGCAGCGGCGACGCAGCCATGCCCTGGCCGAACGAGATGTTGGCCATCTGGATGTCCGACCACTTCTCCGGCGGGGCCAACAGGCCCGCGGTCGCGCCGGGCGCTGGACCCCGGGGCGCTCGCCGAAGTGGAACTTCTTGACCCACTTCGACAGCGTCTGCTTGCCGAGGCGGTCGGCGATCTTGGTCGTGCAGATGTTCGACGAGGCCGCGAGGATCTCCGTCACCGTCAGCCACTCGGCAGCGTGCGCGTCGTGGATCGTGTTGCGCGGCGTGTACTTCCAGCGGCCCTTCTCGCAGTAGAACGTCTCGTTCTCGCGCACCGCCCCGAGCTCGAGCGCGGCGGCGACGGTCACCGCCTTGAGTGTCGAGCCCGGCTCGTACGCGGCCTGGACCGCGAGGTTCTGCGTCTGGTGGGCGCTCTGGACCGGGTGGTTGGGGTCGTAGGTCGGCCGGTTGGCCAGGGCGAGGATCTCGCCGTTGCGCGGGTCGAGCACCAGGATCGAGGTGCCGACCGGGTTCCACTGGCGGACGAGGGTGTTGATCTCCTCCTCCACCATCGCCTGGATCTGCGAGTCGATCGTCAGCACCACGGTGTCGCCGCGCGCGACCCCGGGGTCGGGCACGCCGTCGACCAGCAGCTTCTTGCCGGCCGCGAAGTAGGCCGGCGACAGCGCCTCGCGCCCGCGCAGCTGCATGTCGAGCCCGAGCTCGACCCCGGCGGTGCCGCTGCCCTGCGCGCCGACGCGGCCGAGCACGTGCGAGGCCAAGAGCCCGCGCGGGTACACGCGCGCGGTCGACGGCTCGAACGACACGCCCGGGATGCCCTTGGCCTGCAGCGCCTTGACCTGCGCGTCCGACAGCGGCAGGCGCAGCAGGCGGTAGGCCTTGTCCTTGGCGATCTCCTCGCGCAGGTAGTCGGCGCTCTCGTCGGGCTCGATCTCCAGCACCGCCTCGATCAGCGCCTCCTCGGCCCCGCGCGCGCACGAGCCGGGGGTTGATGGCGATCTTGTGCACGCGGTCGTCGACCGCCAGGGTCATGAAGTCGCGGTCGACGATCTCGCCGCGGCTGGCCGCCAGCTTGAAGCTGCGCAGCTGCTGGCGGTTGCCCTGCTCGGCGTAGGCCTCGTGCTCGACGGTGGCGAGCCGCGTCGCCTTGACCCCGGCGCCGACCAGCGCGGCGCAGATCGCCGCCCCGACCAGCGACGCGCGCGTCCCGACCGCCCGCATGTCGCTCGCCATCGGCGCGGGGATCAGGTTCTTGCGCATGATGTTGCCGCGCTTTTCGGACATGTTCGATCCGCCCTGTCTCATCCGCCCTGTCTCGAGGGACCTGTCTGCTTGGACTCGTCGCGCAGCCGGATCGCCTGCAGCCGGTCCGGCGTGGCCGGCACCATCTGCATGCGCCCCGCCGCGACGTCCTCGATGTAGTCGGGGTGGCGCAGGTAGGCCCGCTCGGCCTCGAGCCGGCGCTTCTCGTCGAGCAGGCGCCCGTGCTCGGCGGTCAGCTCGGCGATGTCGGCCCCGAGCTCGAGCACCCGCGCCCGCGTCCGCACCTGCACCACGCCGGCCGCGGTGAGCAGCCCGAGCGCCAGCATCAGCACCAGCGGCAGCCCGGTCGGCCGGCGCGGCGGGGGCGGCGGCAGGCGGTCGTCGGCGCGCTGGAAGCCGTGCTCGAAGCTCGGCGGCCCGGCGTTGCGCCGCGCGTTGCCGGTGCGCGGAGGATGGGTCGTCGGCGTCATGGCAGCGCGCGCTCCAGGACGCGCAGCCGGCTGCTGCGGCTGCGCGGGTTGGCGGCGATCTCGGCCTCGCCGGGCGCCGCGCCCTGGCGGTAGCCGGCGGGCACGACGAAGCGCGGCCGCGGCAGGTCGCGCGCGGCGATCGGCAGGCCGGCGGGCGGCTGCTCGGCGCGGGTGAGCGCGGTGAAGCGCTGCTTGGTCGCGCGGTCCTCGAGCGAGTGGAAGGTGATGATGCCGAGGCGGCCGCCGACCTGCAGCAGCTCGGGCGCGGCCGCGAGGAGCCGGTCGAGCTCGCCGAGCTCGTCGTTGACGCGGATCCGCAGCGCCTGGAAGGTGCGCGTGGCCGGGTGGATCCGCAGCCCCAGCTTGCGCCGCTGCGGCGCGCTCATCGCTGCGGCCACGACCTTCGCCAGCACCCCGGTGGTGGTCGGCCGCACCGCCACGATCGCGGTGGCGATCCGCCCGGCGTCGGGCTCCTCGCCGTAGTCGCGCAGGATCTGGGCGAGCTCGCCGGCGCTGATCTCGGCCAGCAGCTGCGAGGCCGTCACGCCGCGGCTCGGGTCCATCCGCATGTCGAGCGGCGCGTCGGCCTGGAACGAGAAGCCGCGCGCGCCCGTGTCGAGCTGGTGTGAGGACACTCCCAGGTCGGCGAGGATGGCCGTCGCCGCGGTCACGCCGGCGGCTTCGAGCACCTCGGGCAGGCGGCCGAAGCTCGAGTGCACGAGCTCGACGTCGGCCGGCAGCTTCCCGCGCGCCTCGGCCAGCGCCTCCTCGTCGCGGTCGAGCGCGATGGCCCGCAGCTTCGGCCCGTCGGGTCGGGCATTCGCGTAGGCGGCCAGCACGGCCTGCGTGTGCCCGGCCCCGCCGCAGGTCGCGTCGACGAACACCGGCGCCTCGGCGCGCACGAGCGCCGGCACCAGCGCCTCGCAGACCTCGCGGACCAGAACCGGCCTGTGGAACTCGGAGGACATCGCGCGCGCCAGGCGGGTGTGACAGCGCTCGCCGGCCCGGTCAAAAAACAGGCCGGCCGAGCCCGGGGGCCGGCCGCGCGGGCGATTCGGGCGCCCCGCCCGACCGGACTCGACTGCGGACGGGCCCGTTCCGGCGAGAAATTTTCCCGCGAAAACAATACCTTGGGCACTTTTTCATTGACCCCCGGGGCCAAAATCAGTAGGTTGCGCTGCCTTATTTCGAGGGAGCCCGCCGTGCTTTCGACGCGGATGAAGAATTATCGCCAGCTCTTCGAGTCCTCGGAGCTCCTCTGGGAAAAGCTCGGGATGCTCAACGCCGCTCAGCGGCGGAACTTCGACGAGCGCTTCATGATGTCGTGGATCTTCCACGACTTCGCCCTCGAGGGGCAGATGCTGTCGGTCGCCGAGATCAAGGCCGCCATCGACGACGAGATCATCTCGACGCCGAGCCTGATCCCCGCGTATCTGCACGTCAAAGCGGTCCGCGACGGCATCTACATGTTGCTCGAGACCCGCGGCAAGCGCCTGCAGCTGTCGCTGGAGTGGCTGAAGAAGCTGCACCAGACGCTGCTGCCGCAGGGCAAGAAGGATCAGGTCCAGTACCGCAAGGACAACCCGATCCACCGCATGTACTTCCACGACCTCGCGCCGGCCGACAAGATCAGCTACCGCATGCGCAAGCTGACCGACTGGTTCCGCACCGAGGAGTGCCGCAAGGCCCACCCGATCGAGCTGGCGGTCGAGGTGCACCGCGAGCTGATCCGGATCTTCCCGTGGCCGGACATCAGCGGGCGCGTGGCGCGCTTGGCGATGAACGCCATCCTCATCGCCGAGAATACTGGCCGTGCATCCTGCACCACAACGAGCGCCAGACCTACTACGACGTGCTCCGGCTCGATCAGGACCAGCTGCTGCAGCTGGTGCTCGACAGCATGGACGAGGGGATCCGCTCGTCGAGCCGGCTCTACCAGAGCATTGTTGATTCCTCGCGGGCGTGACATGCAATAGGCACCGCATGCCCGTGCCGAACAACCTCCAGGCCCGACCGCTGCGCGTCGTTCGCGGCGCGCAGGTGTTCGCCCGGGCTCGCCTGCCCTCTCGCCACGGCGAGTTCGAGATCGTCTCGTTCATCGACGACGTCGGCCGCACCCTCGACGACGTGGCGATCGTCCGCGGCGACGTCCGCGGCCGCGCCGAGGTGCCCACGCGGATCCACTCCGAGTGCCTGACCGGCGACGTGTTCGGCTCGTTCCGCTGCGACTGCCGCGACCAGCTCGAGCTCGCGCTGCAGCGGATCGCCGGCGGCGACGCGGGCATCATCCTGTACCTCCGCCAGGAGGGCCGCGGGATCGGCATCGCCCAGAAGATCCGCGCCTACCACCTCCAGGAGCAGGGCCTCGACACCGTCGAGGCCAACCTCCACATGGGTTTTGATGATGACCTCCGCGACTACTCGGTCGCCGCGGCGATGCTGCGCGCCCTCGAGGTCGGCTCGGTCGTGCTCCACACCAACAACATGAGCAAGGTCGCCGGCCTGCAGCAGGGCGGCGTCTCCGTCGCCCGCCGCGAGCCGCTGATCGCCGAGGCCCGCGAGCAGAACCGCCGCTACCTGGCGACCAAGCGCGACAAGAGCGGCCACCTGCTCTGACGGCCATGCCCGATCGGACATGGCGCCCTGGCCATGTCGCTCGGGACAGGCTCTTGTGGGCGCGCTCCCCGGATAACGGCCGACGCTCTGGCCTACGTCGATTCGTCGGAGCGGCACTTCGCCGACATCGTCGAGAGATACAGCCGGCCGGTCCCCGAGGTGCACCTGTTCCTCGAGAACCGCTCTCGCGCGTCGCGCCTCGCAGCGCAGAAGCCGCTCCGCGAGGAGGTGGCGCGCAGAGCCATCTGCCTGAACCGCCGACCCGTCGGCCGGTCAGGGTCCTGTCGCCGCCGCGGCATGTCTCTTCGGACATGTCCATCGATGCATGTCCTCAAGAACATGCCCTGCCCGAGGGTCGCTGGCGCCGCCGCCGCGTCCTCGGTCGGTCTCTGCGCGCCGCGCTCCCCCCGCGGCCTGCGTGACGCCCCCCGCGCGCCGCGCCGCGACCCAAACAAGAAGCGGCGGAGCACATTGCTCCGCCGCGGGTCACCTCGGGCGCGATGCCGGTTCTGTGTTGCGGGGCTGTGAACCCCGTCAGGGGTTTCCGGCCGTGGTGGGCCGGGTGCCACGGGCGTGGCGCGGGTCAGTCGCCGGGCTGACCGGTGGGTGACTTACGGCGGCGCGGCGGCGCCGTCGCGGATTGGTTCGCGTGGAGCGACCCGGTGAAGGGCGTGACTTTACGGCCGCGTTCGCGCGGCCGGGGGTGTCACTGCGTGTGCGCCCCGCAGAGCGCACACGGGAAGGGGCGGCTCGGCGAAACGAGCCTCAGACCCCGGCAAAGGCTAGTGCGCACCTCCTGAAGAGCACGACAGTCGAGGCGCAGCGCAAGTACTCCACACACAACGATCTGCTTGGTTCATCAGTTACCTCCTTTTGCCGGTGGCCTGAGGGTGACAGCCCAACCTTAGCAAGGTTGTGTGCGCCGGCAAAGAGTTGTGACGCCCCTCGCCCCCTCTCGCGGCGGACCCGGCGTCCGGTGGCCGCGGATCCGGCGCGCGGGCGGGTTTGACAGTGCGCCGCCCCGCGTGGCAAGAGCCTCGACGATGAGGTCCGCGTGGTGAGCTCCGAAGTGGTCCAGACCGGCCCCGATCACGCGCCGGTGTTCGCCGCCCCGGCCCGCTGGGGCCTGCGCGTGCACTCCGGCCGGCTCGCCGTCGAGGACGTGGCGCTCGCCGAGATCGCCGCGGCCGTGGGGACGCCGACGTACGTGTACGGCGCCGGCGAAATCGCCGCTCGCTTTCATGCCCTGACTCGCGCGTGCCGCTCGCACCCGACGCTGGTCGCCTACGCGGTCAAGGCCAACAGCAGCCAGGCGGTGCTCGCTCACCTGGCGCAGCTCGGCGCCGGGGCCGACATCGTGTCGGGCGGCGAGCTGCGGCGAGCGCTGGTGGCCGGCATCCCGGCCGAAAGGGTCGTGTTCTCCGGGGTCGGCAAGCTGGACGAGGAGCTGGACGCGGCGATCGGCGCCGGAGTGCGGGCGATCAACATCGAGTCGGTGGCGGAGCTCGACCGCGTGGCGGCCCGCGCCCGCGCCCTCGGTCGCGCGGCCTCCGTGGCCCTGCGGCTCAACCCCGACATCGATCCCGACACCCACCCGTACCTGGCCACCGGCCTGCGCGAGAGCAAGTTCGGGATCGCCATGGGCGACGCCGCGGCCGTGGCCGGCCGCGCGCGCGCTGCCGGAGCTGCGCCTCGTGGGTCTGGCCTGTCACATCGGCTCGCAGATCCTCGAGGCCTCGCCGTTCTTGGCCAGCTTCGAGCGCCTGTGCGGCCTCGTGCGCGCGCTGCAGGCGGACGGGGCGCCGCTGCGCCAGCTCGACCTCGGCGGCGGCATGGGCATCACCTACGCGCCCGGCGACCGCGAGCTCGACGTCGAACAGCTCGGCGCCGCCCTCACCGCCGCGGTCGCGCCCCTCGGCCTCGAGCTGGTCTTGGAGCCAGGTCGCTACCTGGTCGGCAGCGCCGGGGTGCTGCTCACGCGGGTGATCGGGCGCAAGCGCAGCGGCGAGCGCGAGTTCGTGATCGTCGACGCGGCGATGAACGACCTGCTGCGCCCCGCCCTCTACGGCGCGTACCACCCGATCGTCCCCGTCGACGCGGCCGCCGGCGAGCGCCCGACGATCCGCGCCGACGTCGTCGGGCCGGTGTGCGAGTGCGGCGACTTCCTGGCCCAGGACCGCCTGATCGCCCCGGCCGAACCCGGCGAGCTGCTGGCGATCCTCAGCGCCGGCGCCTACGGCATGGCCATGGCGTCGACCTACAACACCCGCCCGCTGGCCGCCGAGGTCATGGTGCGCGGCGGGCAGTTCGCGGTCACGCGCCCGCGCAAGACCGTCGACGCGCTCATCGCCGAGGAGCAGCTCCCGGCCTGGCTGGCGCGCTGACGCCTGGCTCTCGAGACATGTCGTTCGGCGACCGGCGTCGAGGCTGTCCCTCGGGACATGTCTACCGATTCGAGCGCTCCTGTCCCTCGGGACATGCACGTCGCAGCCGCGCCGGCGCCTGTCGCATGGGATAGGTCCGATCGCCGCGCGCTCGCCCGGTGAGCGCGGCCGTCGCTCGCGTGCTACAAGGGCCGGCGTGACGCGGCGCATCGACCCCCGGCTGCACGACGCCAAGCGGGCGGCGATCCTCGACGCCGCCGAGCGCCTGGTAGCGACGAAGGGCTACGACGCCATGTCGCTGCAGGACCTGCTCGACGCGCTCGGGATGTCGAAGGGCGCCTTCTACCACTACTTCGAGTCCAAGCCGGACGTCCTCCTGGCGCTGGTGGAGCGCCGGACCGCGGCGGTCGAGGCCGACCTGCGCGCGCTCGTCGAAGACCGCGGGCTGTCCGGTCGCGACAAGCTGGAGCGCCACTTCGCCGCCGTCGACGACTGGAAACGCGACGAGGGGCGCATCGTCGTCGACGTCGCCCGCTCGTGGTACGCCGACGAGAACGCGCTGCTCCGCCACCGGCTGCTCGTCCACGGCCTCGGGCGCGTCACCCCGTTGCTCGCGCAGATCATCCGCCAGGGCGTCGAAGAGGGCGCCTTCACGGCCCCCGACCCCGAGCAGACGGCCCGGATGCTCCTCTGTCTCCGCCACGACCTCGGCCGCGCCATCGCCGAGGCCGTGGTCGCCGACCCGCATGGCGAGCCCGACGTCGCCCGGATGGCCGAGGCGACCGCCGATGCGATCGAGCGCCTGCTCGGTGCGGCACCCGGCTCGCTCTGGCCGGCAGCCCGCGCCCTCCGGCCGCGTCGCTCAGCCGCGACCTGAGCGGCGCCCTCGAGGCCAGCGCGCCGCGACCCGAAGTGCGCGCGCGTCATCGCGCGGGCTATCGGGCCCGCATCGCCTTGACACCCGCTTCACGTCATCTATTATTAGACCAAAGGTCTACGAATCCACGACCTACTCGTGGTCACGACCGAGGAGGAGTGCCATGCCTGCCACGCCCCAGTCGAGGGCCCGGACCCGCGCGTTCGCCCGCGTCATCGGTCCGTTCGTCCTCGTCGTCCCGCTCATCATCGCAGTCCGCTTGCCGGCGATGGGCGACCTCGACTTCTTCGCCCTGCCGATCGTCGTCTGGCAATTCGGCGCGCTGCTGCTGGTCTCCGGGCTGATGATCATCGCCCATCATCAGTACTGGTCGAGCGGACCGGCGATCGCCATCTCGCTGTTCGGCTGGTTCCTGGCGCTCCGCGGCCTCGCCCTGCTGGCGATCCCCGACGTCATGGCGCGCGGCGTGACGGCGTCGATGACGATGGTGCCTGTCGCGCAGGCGGGGTTCGCCGCGCTCGCTGCCGTCGGCGCCTGGCTGACCTTCGTCGGCTACCTCGCCCGGGCCTACGCGCCCGCGCCGACGCCCGCTCGCTGACGCGCCGACTCGCGCCACACGGGCTGCCGGCAGGCGGCGCAGCGCACGATCTGCCGCTCCGGCAGCCTGCCCTCGACGAGCTCGGCCTTTCGACCCGAATCGGAGCGACCCGACCGCCCCCGGCCCAGGTGCGCCATGCGCCTCGCCGAGGCCGCCGCGAGCGCGGACGACTGCGCACCGGCGATCGCAGCGGCGGGCGCGGGAACGATTCTTGCGCGCGCGGCTCCTCGCTGGCTATCGTCCGCGCGATCGAGGCTCTCATGACTCATTCGCGTGTACGCACCCTCTTCACCGATCTTCGTACCTGGCTGTTCGCCCTCGCCCTCGCGCCGCTGGCGGCCGTGGCCTGCGGCGGCGGCGAGGAGAGCGACGACGCCGGCGAAGGCCCCGAGATCGACTGCGCCACCGCGACGGCCCCGAAGTTCTCGGAGATGTCGGCCGTGTGGAACAAGTGCACCACCTGTCACTCCTCGACGCTCACCGGGGCCTCGCGCGTGAACGCCCCCGTCGGCATCGACTTCGACACCTACGCCGCCGCCAAGACCCACGCCGCGACGGCGATGCACGAGGTCTACGAGGGCGCCATGCCGCCGGCCGGCCTGCCCGCCCTGAGCGAGGACGAGGAGGACCAGCTGTACCGCTGGGCCAGCTGCGGCACCCCCGAGTGACATGACCCGAGGGGCATGCCCCTTTGCCATGTTTAAAGGGACATGCCCCGACGGGCATGTCCCTCAAGCGTCGCCAGCGCTGAACTTGAGGCCGACGATGGCGACCACCAGCATCGTCAGGAACAGCACCCGCAGCGGCGCGACCGGCTCGCCCAGCAGGAGCATCCCGCCGACGGCCGCGCCGGCGGCGCCGATGCCCGTCCACACCGCGTAGGCGGTGCCGATCGGCAGCGACTTGCTGGCCTGGGCCAGCAGGGCGAAGCTGGCGAGCAGGGCGATGACGGTGAGGACGGTGGCGACCGGCTTGCTCCGGACATCGAAGCCGTCGCTCCATTTGAGGCCGAGGGCCCAGCCGACCTCGAGCAGGCCGGCGACGAAGAGATACACCCACGCGGTGGACATGATGACGCGTTCCTTCCCGCGTCGTCTTGTCCTCACCGGGTACGGCGCACCTCGTCCGGGCCCGCAGCGCGAGCGAGCTTCAAGATTAGCCGCTCGCGCGCGCCGGGCTCGACCCATGCTGCGTGAGCTGACCGACCTGTCCTTCCGTACAGGCGCGGCGAGGGCGCCTCAGCCCGGCGGCACGAAGTTCTCGCAGGCCTGGTCGATCACCGCGATCGCGTCGTGGAAGAACGGCTGGAACGAGGCGGCGCAGATCTGGCCGATGCTGCCGTATGTGAACATCTCGGCGAAGTCGATGATGCGGTGGGCGATCTCGGCCGCGCTCGCGCACTCGGGGTTCTCGGGGCCGATCAGCGCGAGGGTGACGATGTTGGTCTCGATCCCGCCCTTGAGCGCCACCAGCTCGTTGAACCAGTCGGGTGGGTCGCCGGACGAGCCGTCCTCCTCCTCGTCGGTGATGACGACGAGGACCAGCAGCGCGTCCTCGCGGACGAAGCCCTCGTTGCACTGGCCCGGCTGGGCCAGGTCGGGCCCGAGCGCGCGCAGGGCCGCCTGCAGCGGCTTCTCGTTGCTGTCGCCCGAGGTGCCGACCTGGGCCGCGCAGGCGAACCGGGTCGCCAGGTCGTCCTGCTCGGTCATGTAGCGCTTGCCGCTGACGAACGGCCCGCAGTACTGGTTGCTCGAGTTGCTGCCGTCGGTCTGGGTGACGAGCCCGCCGAGCACGCCGTCGCACGGGTTCTCGTTGCCCTCGTACTTGTCGGTCGACACCACCCCGATGTGCAGGCTCTCCGCGTCCACCAGCTGCTGCTGGATCTCCTGCACGAAGCCCGGGAAGCTCGCCACCAGGTTGTCCTGCTCGTCCTTCATGCTCGACGAGTTGTCGACCACGAACAGCAGGTCGACCTTGAGGCACGCCTTCGGCTCCGGCGGCGGTCCGGCGTCGGGCGTCTTGCCGATGTCGAACTTCGGCCCGCCGTTGCCGGTCGGGTCGGGCGCGCTGCTGCCGTCGTCGTCGGTGGTGCCTGCGGTCGTGCCGGTGGTTTCGCCGGTCGACGTCGGCGTCCCCGCGGAAGTCGCGTCCTCGGTGGTCGGCGGCAGCGTGCCCACGCCCGAGACGATCGCGGCGGTGGCCGAGGCGCGGCCGCTGCCGTCGTCGGAGCAGGCGGACAGCGCGAGCGAGGCGAGCGTGACGAGGGTCGCGGCGCGGAGCATGCCGCGACGGTACGACCGCGTTGCGACGCGCTCAAGACGGACGCTGCGTCGCGCAGACGCGCGGCGACCTGCAGTTCTCGGGTCGGCGCCGATTCACAGGTTGCGGACCTTTGCGGGGCGCCGCGGAGGAACGCCGTGCCGGCTCGCGGGGGGCCCCGAGCGAGCCGCGTAGGTCCGCGGCCCGCGGGTCCGCGAGGCTCGCAGACCTCAGGCCGCGCGGCGGACCAGGTGGACCACCGCGAAGCGGGCGGCGTCGTCGGTCCACGCCTGGGTCAGCGTCATACCTGCGCTGGAGGACATGTCCGAAAAGCCATCCAGCGTGTACTTGTGCGACAGCTCGGTCAAGATCGCCTCGCGGGCGCGGAAGCTGAAGCTGCGGCCGCCGACGCCGACGACCTGGTCGATCTTGCTGACCAGGTACATCTCGATGCGGCCCGCCGCCTCGTTGAAGACGGCGCGGTGGGAGAAGCGGCCGGGCTGGAACTCGCCGCCGAGCTCGCTGTTGATGCGGTGGAGCAGGTTCAGGTTGAACGCCGCGGTCACCAGGTCGCTGTCGTTGTAGGCGGCCTCGAGCACGCGCTTCGACTTGACGAGGTCGATGCCGACGAGCGCGCCCTCGCAGCCGGGCGCGCGGGCGATGTTCCGCAGCAGCGCGGTGGCCTCGGCCGGGTCGAAGTTGCCGATGGTCGAGCCGGGGAAGTACACCAGGCTGCGGCCGAGCGCGCCGACCGGCAGGTTGAACGGGCGCGTGAAGTCGGCGTGCAGCGGCAGCACCTTGAGCCTCGGGTACTCGGTCTGGATCGCCGCGCTGGCGGCCAGCAGCGGCTCGCGCGACACGTCGACCGGCACGTAGGCGGTGGCGTCGAGGTGGTCGAGCAGCAGGCGGGTCTTGATGCTCTCGCCGCTGCCGTACTCGACGATGATGCGGCGCGGGCCGACGGCGGCGGCCATCTCCATCGCGTGGTCGCCGAGGATCTCGATCTCGGCGCGGGTCAGGTAATACTCCGGGGTCTCGCAGATCGCCTCGAACAGGCGCGAGCCGCGGGCGTCGTAGAAGTACTTGGACGGCAGGCGCTTGGCCGGGCGCGACAGGCCCTCGATCACATCGGCGAGGAACCCGTCGGTCGGCGCCTGCGTCGCCTCATCGAGCGTGCGTAGTTGGACCGGTCGCATCATGCATCCTTGGTGAGACGGATCCCCGTGAACGGCCACCGTGCCCGGGGCGGAAAGAATTGCGGTAACTGGCACGCAAATGATCCCGCGGGGAAGCGCACGAACCGCCGCGGAGCACCATTTGGTTCGACATGAACTTCCCGTTGTATTCGCCGAGCGCGCCCTCCGGCGGGCGATAGCCGGGGTACGGCAGGTAGGCGCTGGCCGTCCACTCCCACACGTCGCCGAACAGCTGCGCGGGCAGGTTTTCGCCGCGTGGCGGCGGCTCCGCGGCGGTCGGGTGGAGGCGGCCCGACTCGACGAAGTTGCCGCTGACGGGTGCGCGCTCGGCCAGCGCCTCCCACTCGAACTCGGTCGGCAAGCGGGCCCCGGCCCAACGGGCGAACGCGTCGGCCTCGTAGTGCGACACGTGGACCACCGGCGCGTGCGGGTCGAGCGGGCGCGGCCCGCCGAGGGTCATCTGCCACCATGTCCCTTCGGACATGTACCAGTACAGCGGCGCCGTCCAGCTCTCGGCCTGGACCTGCGCCCAGCCGTCGGACAGCCACAGCGCGCTGCGGCGGTAGCCGCCGTCGGCCACGAACTCCGCATACTCCGCGTTCGTCACGCAGCGCGACGCAAGAACATAAGGCTGCCGCAGCGCCCTGTGGCGCGGGCCCTCGTTGTCGAAGTGGAAGCCGTCGCCGGCGTGGCCGACCTCGCCGACCCCGGCCGGTCCCGGGCACCAGCGCAGCGGCGGCGCCGGGTGGGACGACGGCGGCGCCGCGTCCGCCCGCAGCGCCGGGCGCAGCGGGTTCTGGGCGAACAGGTGCAGCAGGTCCATCAGGATCAGCTCCTGGTGCTGCTGCTCGTGCTCGAGCCCGAGGCGGACCCGCTCGGCCAGCCACGGCGGCCCGCCCTGCGCCAGCAGCTCGTGCATCGCCGCGTCGACGTGGGCCCGGTACTGCAGCACCTCGGCGCCGGTCGGCCGCGACAACAGCCCGCGGCGCGGCCGGCTGAACTGCGGCCCGACGGCCTCGTAATAGGAGTTGAAGAGGACCTCGAACTCGGGGTGAAACGGCCGGTAGTCGGCGCGCGCCGGGCCGAGCACGAAGGTCTCGAAGAACCACGTCGTGTGCGCGAGGTGCCACTTGGCCGGGCTCGCGTCCGGCATGCTCTGGACCACCAGGTCCTCGGCGGGCAGCCCGGCGACCAGCGCCTCCGTGGCCGCGCGCACGCGGGCGTAGTCGGCGCGCACTCAGAACCTCCCGCCGAGGGCGACCCCGAAGCCCTGTCCCGAAGGACCTGCCCCCAAGTGCAGCTGGCCGCGGCGAGCCGTCTTGCGCCCCTGCCCGGTGTCCTGGCGCTCGAGCGTCTTGAGCTCGGCGCGCGACGACAGGGCGTCGACGGCCATGAACGCCGAGCCGGCCAGCCCGAGGCCGCCCGCCAGGCTGGTAACGCCGACGAAGCGCAGGGGCTCCTTGTCGCCGTACTGGCCGATCAGCCACAGCATGCTGAACACCGCCGCGCCGGCGTAGAGGGCGTAGCCGAGGCCGCGCGCCCAGATCTTGCCGCGCACGCGCAGGTCCCGGCTGGTGCTCGCGCCGCCGATGGCGACGATCGGCGTGCCGAGCAGCGTCGTCGTCAGGCCGAGGCCGGCGTACATGAAGTGCTTCATGCCGTAGTCGCTCGGGTCGGTCTTGCCGGCGCGGCCGGCGTCGTACAGCACGCCCATCAACATGCCGACCGCGGAGAAGCCGATGCCGACGCCGGCGCCGACGCGGGCCCACTCCGACGGGGTCGACTCGCGGCCCTCGACGCACTCCCACGAGTTCTCGTGCACCGCGGTGACGGCCGCCAGCGGGGCCTGCTGCGCGCCGTTCTTCGGGTGCACGTAGTAGACCGCCGACTTGTCGGCCCGGGTGAAGGTCACGCACTCGCGCCCGGCGGTGCCGAGGATCACCAGCACCCGCCGCCCGCCCAGCCGCTGCCACTGCGCGTCGGTCAGCGGCGCCGGGTAGTAGCGCGGCATGTCGTCGACCGCCGGCGCGGGGGCCGGCGCCTCGGCCGTGGCCGCGACGTCGCCGGCGACCGCGTGGTGGATCAGCGTGACATGACCCTCGGGCAAGGTCCCATCGGACATGTCCGAAGCGCCATCCACCATCACCGCCTCGGGCCCGTCATAGCTGCGCAGACCGGCGGGCGGGGCGAGGGCGAGCGACACGACGGCGAGCGCGACGAGCATCGCCACAGTCTACACGGCCTTGGGCGGCGCCTGCAGCAGGGCCTCGACGACCCGCTCCAATCGCATGCCGCGGCTGCCCTTGACGAGGAGGGCGCCCGGCCGTTCGGCGAAGGCGGCCCGGACGGCGGCGACGAGGTCGGACACGCAAAGCCCGGCGTGCCACGACGCGATCCCGCCGGCCTTGGCCGCGTCGGCGGCGGCCTGCGACAGGGTGCCGAAGGTGAACAGGGCGTCGAGCTTCAGCGCGGCCGCCAGCCGGCCGACCTCGGCGTGCAGCTCGGGCTGCGCTCGCCCAGCTCGAGCATGTCGCCGATCACCGCGGCCAGCGGACCCGGCCGTGACGGGCGCAGCGCGGCCAGGCTGTGCAGCGCCGCCGTGACCGAGCCGGGGTTGGCGTTGTAGTTGTCGGCGATGAGCAGGTGGTGGTCGTCGAAGCGGAGCACCCGGCCGCGATCGCCGACCGGCTGGACCCCCTCGAGCGCCTCGATCATCGGCCCGACCGGACAGCCCAGGTGCAGCCCGACCGCCAGGGCGGCCGCCGCGTTGCGGGCGTTGTGGGCCCCGAACACCCGCAGGCTCAGGCGGATCTCCTCGCTGCCGCCGCGGGGTATGCAGCTGCAAGGTCGCGTGGGTCCGCTCGTCGAGCTCGACCCCGAGGATGCGCACGGCCGCGTCCGGACCTTCCCCGAAGCGCAGGATCGAGAGGCCAGGCGGGAAGTGCGGCGGCAGCAGCGGCTCGTCGTCGGGCACCACCGCGACCCCGCCGGCCCGCACGTGGCGCAGCGGCTCGGCCTCGGCGGCGGCGATCGCCTCGAGGCTGCCCATGAACTCGAGGTGCTCGAGCGCGACGCTCGTGATCACCGCGACGTCGGGGCGCACCACCGCGGCCAGGCGCTCGTTCTCGCCGGGCGCGCTCATCCCCAGCTCGAGCACGATCGCCTCCGGATGATCGGGCCCGTTCAGCAGCGACAGCGGCACCCCGAGGTGGTTGTTGAGGTTGCCGCGGGTGGCCAGGACGCGGCCGTGACGGCTGCGCAGGACCGCCTCGACCAGCGCGCGCGTGGTCGTCTTGCCGTTGCTGCCGGAGATCGCCACCACCGGGCCGCCGCAGCGCTCGCGGGCGGCGCGGCCGAGGACCGTCAGGGCCGCGAACGTGTCGGCGACCTCGATCACGGTGACCGTCGGCTCGTCGGGCAGCGGGTGCCCCGGGGCCTGCAGGACCGCCGCGGCGCCGGCCCGGATCGCGTCGGGGATGAACGCGTGGCCGTCGCGGGCGGCGACGATCGGCACGAACAGGCCGCCGGGCACGGGGTCGCGGCTGTCGACGAAGGCGCCGCGGATCTCCCGCGAACCCGCGCGGAGCAGGCGTCCGCCGGTGGTCGCGGCCAGGGTCTCGGGGGTGAAGTGCACGCCTGACCGTTAGCACCCCGACGTGGCGGCGCGCCACTCTTCGGCAGGGCCCGCCGCGGCGGCTGCGCAGCGGCCCCGCAGCGAGGCGAGGCGCGCGGTATCGGGGGTCGCCGGCCCGTGACGGGGCGAGCGTCCCCCGCCCGATCGCTGCGGTCGCGGCGGCCGCCGGTCCGGCATTTGTCCCATCATATGTCTTTGTGGACATGTCCCATCGGCCTTGTGG
Source organism: Nannocystis pusilla (assembly GCF_026626665.1). Lineage (GTDB taxonomy): Bacteria > Myxococcota_A > Polyangia > Nannocystales > Nannocystaceae > Nannocystis > Nannocystis pusilla. Next base: position 10,943,900 of record NZ_JAPNKE010000002.1, on the reverse strand, counting down.
CAGCGCGGCCCGGCGTTTTGCGCCGGTCTTTGCGGCCCTCGCTCGCCCTCGCTCGCCCTCACAGCCGCGCGTGGACGCGCGCCTGCGTCGCAGCCGTCACGGGGCCGTGGCCGCGTCGACGCCGGGTCATGCTAGCCTCGTGGATGGGCAACCCCATGCATACGCTGGTCCTCGATCCCGGCTTTCTGCCGATCAAGGTCATCTCGTGGCGGCGTGCCCTGTGCCTGAGCTTCCTCGACAAGGTCGAGGTCATCGCCAGCTACGAGCGCGAGGTCAGGACCGTCAGCCACGCCTACCCCACCCCCTCGGTCGTCCGGCTGCTGCACGCCGCGCGGCCGGGCCCGCAGGTGGTCCGGTTCTCGCGCAAGAACGTGTACCTGCGCGACAACCACCGCTGTCAGTATTGCGGCGTCCAATACAGCGACCACGAGCTCACCCTCGACCACGTGGTCCCGCGCGTCGACGGCGGCAAGACCACCTGGACCAATGTCGTCACCGCCTGCGGCGCCTGCAACCGGCGCAAGGGCGGGCGCACCCCGGAGCAGGCCGGCTTGCCGCTGCGCACCCGCCCGGCCCGACCCAAGTGGACCCCGATGACCCTGGCCCAGCGCCTCCCGATCCACGACGTCCCCGAGGCCTGGCGCGCCTGGCTCGGCGCCGCCTGAGGCCGCCGGCAACCTGTCCTCGGGGACATGTCGCTGCCGCGGCCGAGCCCGCCGTCGGCGGTCCGCCGCGCAGGGACCGCCGCGCCTCGCGGAGACCTCCGAGCTGTCTTCCAGGACACCTCGGCGCCGCTCCCGCCTGTCCCGAAGGACAGCCTCAACCCGGGATCGTCGTCATGCACTCGGTGAGCGGGCCGGCGAGGCCGCTCCAGCCGTTGTAGCCGTTGTCGAGGTCGAGGTTGGGGCCGGTGACCAGCGGCCGCGTATTGGAGAAGTCGTCGAGGTCGACCTGCATCAGCTCGGCGCCGTTGTCGCCCTCGCCGGAGCTGAGGATGTAGAGGCGCGGCTGCTGGTCGTCGAACAGCGGCCCGCCGAGCGCGTGGATCCCCCACGTCCCGTCGGTGTTCGCCAGCTGCATGCCGGTGCCGGTCGTGTAGTCGATCTGCCACAAGTTGCTCGAGTCCATGGCGAAGCCGAGGCTGTCGCTGACCTCGCCGTCGACGATGCCGGGCGACATGTCGTCGATGTCGGCCACCGACGCGTTGCCGAGGTCGGTGATCACCTCGAACGCCAGGTCGCCCTGCAGGTACGCGCCGGTGAAGCGGAGCAGGCGGTTGCCCTCGTTGTTGCCCACGTCCTCGCCGGTGTCCATGAGGTAGACCCGGCCGTCGCAGTCGGTGTAGAGCGCCTCGACGCGGATCGGCTGGTCCTGGCCGTCGCTGGGCACGATCCCCAGCAGCGTCGCCTGGGCCGGCGTGTTCTCGGTGATCGGCGGCTCGGGGATGTGGAAGATCTGCGTGCCCTCGGCCGACTCGCGCGAGCCGATCAGCGAGCCGTCCTCGAGCATCGTCAGGCCGTTCTGGCCGTGGATCAGCGGCTCGTCGGCGACCAGCTCGTTGTGGACGAGGGTGACGACCGAGCCGTCGGCCGGATCGATCTGGATGTAGATGAGGTGGTTCTCCACCGAGTACCACAGGTTCGGCGTGTCCCACAGGACGTTGCCGCCGGTCGTCGTGTCGGTCGTCGTGTCGGTCGTCGTCGTCGTCGTCGCGTCGGTCGTCGTCGTCGTCGTCGACGTCGTCGCGTCGGTGGTCGGCAGCGCCTCGGTGGTCGGCTCGGTCGTCGTGGTCGTGCTCGCGTCGCTGGTGCCGAGCGTGGTGTCGGTCGCGGTCGTCGTCTCGCCGTCGCTCGTGGTGTCGGTGGTGCCGGCCGTCAGCGTCGTCGCGGTCGACGCCTCGGACCCCGCCGTATCGGTCGAAACCGGGTCGCTCGGGGTGCAGGCAGCGAGGCCGAGCGGAGCGACGAAGAGGGACAGGAGCGCGACGCGGGTGGCGTAAGTCATGGCGTTCACCCAGTGTCGCGGCGCCCGCCCGGCTTGTCCAGGCGGGCGCATGTCGGCCGCGAGCGCAGGTGTTCGCACCGCACGCGCGGCCGCCGGGCCCGCGCTCCGGCGCTCGCCGATGCTCGCGACGCGCTCGCCCGAGGTTCGCGAATGCGACGCGCCTCGCAGCCGCGCGCACGACATGCCTTTTCAGTCAGGTCCGAAAGGACATGCCCATCGGTACAGGCTCTCGTCGCGCTCCCCGGTCCGTCGCCCGTACGAGCGCGAGCGGTTGGCCGCCGCTTCGCATCGCCGTCCGCTCCTCTCGATCTCGCACTCGTTCACGAGCCGCCTCCGCCGTGCCCTCGAGTCGACGACCTCCAGACCTCGCACTCGCGCGAACCTCCGCGTGCGCCTCGCTCACGGAGTTCCACGTCCGTCGGCCGTGCTTCCGCTCGCGCGCTCGGCATCCACCGACACGGCGTTCGCATGACTGTCGCGACCGCGCCGCGAACCTCTCGCGAAGCCGCGACCGCAGTGCGAGTCGACCGGGCGGACTCGCTCGATCACCCGAAAGCGGCCCGTCCGACGTGCGCTGGCTCATTTTTGACAGTGAAAATCATATTCACTATTAACTCCGCCTCATGACGAACAAACAAGCGGTGGCTCTCGGCGACGTCAGCGAGACGCTCATGATCCCGCTGTGGTGCCGGGCGATCGAGACCGGGCGGAGGCGGCCGATCCTCCGCGACCCGCGGGCGCAGGAGATCGTCGCGCAGCTGGACTACGACTTCGAGCGGCGGTTCGCGTCGCAGCGTGACCTGGCCTTTCGGGCATGTCTGCGGACCGTCATGATCGACCGGTGGGTCCAGGAGTTCTTGCGCATGCACCCGGGCGGCACGGTGGTCGAGATCGGCACCGGGCTCAACACCCGGTTCGAGCGGGTCGACAACGGCGCCCTGCGGTGGTTCGACGTCGACCTGCCCGACTCGCTGGCGCTGCGGCGGCGGTTCTTCACCGACACCGCGCGGCGGCGCATGGTCGTCGGCGCGTTCGGCGACGACGACTGGCTGGCGCAGCTCGGGTCCGCCGGCGAGGGCCCGTTCTTGTTCATCGCCGAGGCCGTCCTCGTCTACCTGACCGAAGAGACAGTCCGCCGCGGCCTCAACGCGATCGCGGCCGCCTACCCCGGCAGCCAGTTCGTGCTCGACACCCTCACCCAGCGCGCGATCGCCAGCCAGGCGCGGCCGATGATGCAGACCTACCGCGCCCCGTTCGTGTGGGGCTGCGACGACCCGCGCACCATCGAGGCCTGGGGCCGCCACCGCTGCCTCGACTCGACCACCATGCTCGACCTCCCGCCCGAGCTGCGCAGCCGCGTCCCGCTCAAGCACCGCCTCGCGTTCTCGTACCTGCGCGCGCGCAAGCCGGAGGTGCTCCGCTCGCACGCCCTGCACCGCTTCGAGCTGCGGCCGTCGGCGTCCGCCTGAGGCCGCGCATGACGGCGATCCTGACGAGCCCGAGTCGCTCCGCTCCGACCGGACTCCACCGCGGGCGCCCGTTCGCGGCGGCGCTCGTCGGCGTCCCCCCGGTCCTCCGCCGCGCCGGCGACCCCGACGTGTGCGACATGGCCTGAAGGACATGTATGGATCGTCCCATCTCTTCGAACCACGACTCCGCCTCTCGCCGGCGGGCGAGGCCCTCCGCGGGGTCTGCAGGCGACATGTCTCTCGAGACATGTCATTCCCAGCCGTGAGCCATGCGGCCTGCGCGATCGCGCCTTGCGACGTCGAGGCCGTCGACGCGAACGAGTTCACGGCAATCTCACGATTCTGATTATCAAAATCCTACGTCTGTGGCGCAAATACCCCTGAGAATCTCTCCCGAGCGCCTCACGTTTAATTTTGAAAATCATTATCTCCTGAAAGTACCTTCCGACGCATGCGAACGATCTTGCGACGACCCTTCGGTGTCCTGCTGTCCGCGGCGTGCTTGCTCGCGTGCGGCACCACCCAGCCCGCGGACGAGACCGCGACCGGAGCGACCGCGACCGTGGCCGACACCACGGGTCCGACCACCGGCGCCGGCACCGACGCGAGCACCGGGTCGAGCAGCGACGCGAGCACCGGCCCGACCACCGGCCCGACCACCGGCGGCACCTCCGATCCCGGCGAGGCCCAGTGTCAGGCCGACCTGCAGGACTGTCCCGACGGCTTCAAGTGCGTGCTGCGGCGCGGCGCCGCCGACTGGGAGTTCGTGTGCTTGCCGGTCCAGGGCGACAACACGGCCGGCGACAGCTGCCACCACGACGGCGTGATCGCCGGCACCGACGACTGCGACGAGGCGTCGTGGTGCATCGGCTCGTTCGACACCACCGGCGCGCCGTGGGAGGGCCTGTGTTACCCGCTGTGCGTCGGCGACGTGTGCGGCAACGATCAGCGCTGCGTCAGCATCGGCGCGCTGCCGGTGTGCGCCCCGGTCTGCGACCCCCTGCTCGCCGTCGGCTGCACCGCCGACGAGGCCTGCATCTTCCGCGAGCCCGAGGGCTTCGTCTGCTTCCCGCAGGGCGTCGACGGCCACGCGATCGGCGAGGACTGCGAGACCGCGATCAGCTGCGCCCCCGGCCTGCACTGCGCGCAGCGGGTCGTCGGCTGCCCGCCCGACTCGTACTGCTGCACCGACTACTGCGACACCCAGAGCGGCGAGAACACCTGCACCGCCAAGGGCATGGGCGCCACCTGCGAGGCGATCGGCGCCACCGCGCCCGAGCAGGCCCACGTCGGCGCGTGCGTGATCCCGGAGTGAGCCATGACCACGCGCGACGATATTCGACTCGGTGAGCGCGACGACGCGGCGTTCGAGCCCGCCGGCCGCGCGCTGCTCAGCGCCCTCCTGCGCGAGCTCGGCGGCTGGACCCCCATGCGCGCCCCCGGGCGCGAGTGGCTGCGCCTCGACATGCCCGCGCAGGGCGGCGCCATCGAGGTCCCGCTGGCCCGGCCCGCCGGCGTCGGTCGGATCGCCGCCGGCCAGGCCCGCTGGCGCGACGCCGCCGGCGCCAGCGAGCCGCTGCCGCTCGCGCGCCTGATCGCCCGCCTGGTCGAAGAGCCAGCCGTCGCCGCCGCCCTCGGCCTGTCCTCCGGGCCAGGTCTCGATCGCTTCGTCGCCCGCGTGCGCGCCAGCGCGGCCAACCTCGAGGCCACCCTCGCGGCCCGCGCGGCCGACCTCGACGCCCTGTTCACCGGGCCGCTCGGCTTCATCGAGGCCGAGCAGGGGCTGCTCCTCGGCCACTCGGTCCACCCGGCCCCGCGCCTGCGCGAGGGCCTCGGCGACGGCGACGAGGCCCTGGTGCCCGAGCTGCGCGGGCGCACCCCGCTGTGCGTGTGGGCGGTCCGCCGCGAGCGGCTGCTGCACGGCGGCGACGATGCGCACGCGCTCTTGGCCCGCCTGATCGCCAGCGACCCCGCGTGGGCCGCCCAGGCCGCCGCTGCCGGCCCCGAGTTCGTGCTGCTGCCGCTGCACCCGCTGCAGCACCGCGCCCTGCAGGGCGAGCCCGCGCTCGACGGCGGCCGGCGCCGCGGCGACCTCGTCCCGCTCGGCCCGCTCGGCCGCGCGTGGTCGGTGACGTCGTCGCTGCGCACGCTCCACGCCGACGGCGCGCCGTTCATGCTCAAGCAGTCGCTGCCGGTCCGCCTCACCAACTCGCGCCGCACCCTGTCGCTGGCCGAGCTCGACCGCGGCCTGCTGCTCGGGCGGATCCTCGGCGACACCGACGCCCCGCTGCCGCGCCACCCCGACTTCCACATCCTGCGCGAGCCGGCGTGGTTCGGCCTGCGGGACGACGCCAATCAACCTGGCCCTTCGGTCAGCTTCTTCGCCCTGCGCGACAACCCGTTCCGCGCCGACCAGCCGGCCGAGATGCTGGCCACCCTGCTGCAGGACGACCCTCGCAGCGGCCGCAGCCGGCTCGTGCTGCGCCTCGAGCGGGCCGCCGCGCAGCTCGGCGTGCGCCCGATCGCCCTCGCCGAGAAGTGGTTCGAGCGCTTCCTCGCCGTCGTGTTCGCACCGATCGTCGCCGCCCAGGCCGAGCTCGGCCTGCTGCTCAGCGCGCACCAGCAGAACCTCGTGATCGGCCTCGCCGATGACGGTCTCACGCCGACGCGCGCGTGGTTCCGCGACGCCCAGGGCACCGCCTACACCGACCTGGCCCTGCGCCGCCACGGCGAGCGCGTCCCGGGCCTCGAGCGGGCGGTGTTCCGCTCGCCGCTGGCCGAGCGGGTGTGGGCCTACTCGGTCGTCATCAACGGCGTGTTCAACACCGTCGCCTCGCTGGCGATGATCCCCGGGCTCGACCAGGGCCTCTTGCTCGAGCACCTGCGCGCCTGCCTGCTCGGCCTGCGCGCGCAGGAGCCCGCCGACCCGCGCGCGATCGACTACCTGCTCAAGTCGCCGGAGCTGTGGACCAAGGCCAACGTGCGCTGCTTCGCCAGCGGCGTCGACGAGGTCTCGCTCGCCGACCCGCTGACGATCTACCGCGCCATCCCGAGCCCGCTGCACCGCCCGCCCGTGGACCTGCCCGCCCCGACGTCCGGCCGCGCCGCCGACTTCGCCGGCGGTGACGCGCAGGTCGAGCTCGCGCAAATCACTCCTTCGCAGTTCACGGGCGACGTCGACGGCGCGCACGCCTTCACGCTCACGCTCGCCGACGGCCACGCGACCGTCGCGTGGGACCATCCCTTCGACGCGCGCGCGCGCGACCTGCTGAGCGATCGCCTGTTCACCGGCCGCCTCGGCCTGCGTCACCTCGCACATGTTCAAAGGACATCCGCGAAATCGTCGCCCGCGAGGCCTTCTATCAGCGCCCGCTGTGGCACCACCGCGGCGAGCGGCTGCCGGAGATTACCCCGCTCACCCAGACCGGCGCGATCGTCCACCCGCTGCGCCGGGACGACGGCGACTCGCTGCTGTACCGCCGCCACTGCGCCGCCATCGATCGCACCTTCAGCCTGCGCCGCTTCGACATGGCGCGCGACCTCGACCTGTTCTGCGCGTGGATGAACGATCCCGTCGTCGCGCAATTCTGGGAGCAGGCGTGGCCGCGCGCAGCTGGCCGACTACATCGAGCAGCGCCAGGCCGACCCGCACACGATCCCCGCGATCGGTTACTTCGACGAGCGCCCGGTCGCCTACTACGAGATCTACTGGGCCAAGGAGGATCGGCTCGGCCCGCACTACGCGGCCGACGACTTCGACCGCGGCTTCCACATGGCGATCGGCGACGCCGAGGTGCGGCACCGCGGCTGGGGCCGGCAGTGGTTCCTGTCGATGGCGCACTACCTGTTCCTCGACGACCCGCGGACGCAGCGGCTGGTCGGTGAGCCGCGCGTCGACCAGGCCCGCGTGCGCAGCTGGGCCAACACCACCCCGTGGGAGGAGTGGGGCGAGGTCCGCTTCCCGCACAAGACCGCGGTGCTGATGGTGCTCACCCGCGAGCGCTTCTTCGCCACCTTCGAGGGCTAGTGTCGTGAACCCCGGCGAGACACCCGAGTGGCGCGAGCACGCCCGCCTGGCCGGCCGCCGCCGGCTGGCGCAGGCGATCGGCGAGCTCAGCTTCGAAGGCCTGCTGCACCCGCGCGCCCTCGGCGGCGATCGCTGGGCGCTCGACCTGTCCGAAGGGACATCTTATAAGTTCACCGCCCGCCCGAGCGCGTGGGGCGGGCTGCACGTCGACGCCGCGGGCATCACTCGCCGCGTCGGCGACGGCCCCGAAGAAGCCGCCGAGTCGCCGGTGCAGCTGGTCCTCGACGCCCGCGCCGCGCTCGGAGTCGGCGCCGATGCCCTGGCCGAGTTCCTCGAGGAGCTCCACGACAGCCTGCTGGCCGAGACGAACCAGTGCGCGCGCCTTTCGACGATGCGCGCCCCGGAGCTCGCCTCGCTCTCGGGCGCCGCGCTCGAGCAGCACCTCGACGGTCACCCCAAGCTCATCGCGCACCGCGGCCGCGTCGGCTGGGGCGTCGCCGATCTGGCCGCGTACGCCCCGGAGTCGGCCGCTCGCGTGCACCTGCACTGGCTGGTCGTCGCCCCCGAGCTGGCCCGCTGCAGCGGGATCGCCGGGTCTGGCAAGCTGCAGCTCGTCGACGAGAGCTGCGACGCCGACGCCCGCGCGCGCCTGCTCGCGCAGCTGCACGCGCGCGCCTCACCTCGAGGCCAGCGGCGTGCTCGTGCCGGTGCACCCGTGGCAGTGGCAGCACCACCTGGCCGCGCAGTACGTCGATGCGCTGACTCGCGGCGCCATCGTCTCGCTCGGCAGCTTCGGCGACGCCTACGCCCCGCGCCTGTCGATCCGCACCCTCGCCGACGCCTCCCGCCCCGAGCGGGCCGACGTCAAGCTGGCGCTGACGATCCTCAACACCTCGTGCTGGCGCGGCCTGCCCGGCGAGCACATCGAGCAGGGCGTCGGCATCGGCGCTGCCCTGCGCCGGCGCGTCCAGGGCGACCCGCGCCTCCACGGCGTCCACGTGCTCGGCGACCTCGGCGGCGTGCACGTGCCGCAGCCCGAGTTCGAGGCCCTCGGCGGCGCGCCCTACCGCCTGCGCGAGCAACTGGGCGCCCTGTGGCGCGAGAGCGCCGTCCCGCGGCTCGGCCCCGAGGAGCGCGAGGTGGCCGCGGCGGCGCTGCAGCAGACCGACCTCCACGGCGAGCCGCTGCTGCGCACGTGGGTCGAGCAGAGCGGCGCCTCGATCGCGCAGTGGCTCACCGCGCTGTTCGAGCGCACCGCGGTGCCGCTCTACCACTTGCTGTGCCGCCACGGCATCGGCGTGATCGCCCACGGCCAGAACCTCGGCCTGGTGCTGCGCGGCGGCTTGCCGACGGCGATCTTGCTGCGCGACGTCCACGGCGACGTTCGCCGGGTCGCCGACGACGGCTTCGATCACGAGGCGGCGCTGCGCGGGCTCAAGGCCCTGCCCGCGGGCCAGATCGTGCACGACCTCTACACCGGCTACTTCGTCAGCGTGCTGCGCTTCGTCGCGCCGCTGTGCGAGCGCGGCTTCGGCCTGCCGGAGCGCGAGTTCCTGCGGCTCTTGTCGCGGACGCTGCGCGACTACTGTGACTCGGTGCCGCGGGACACGACGGCGCGCTTCGACCTGTTCCGTCCGGAGATGGAGCGGATCTGCCTGAACCGCGCGCGCCTGCGGATCGGCCACGGCGGCGGCGCCACGCGCCCGCTGCCCGCGCTCGGACCGCCGCTGCACAACCCGTTGGTGAGGGAGGTGGACGATGAACGATGAGATCGATCTCGCAGGCGTGGGCGTCGGGCCCTTCAACCTCAGCATCGCGGCGCTCGCCGACGAGCTGCCCGAGCTGCGCACCCGCTTCTTCGAAAAACGCGAGCGCTTCGCCTGGCACCCGGGCCTGATGTTCCGCGGCTCGCGGATGCAAACCTCCTTCTTGAAGGACCTGGTCACCGCGGTCAGCCCGACCAGCCAGCACTCGTTCGTCAACTACCTGGTCCAGCACGGCCGCTTCCACGCGTTCCTGGCCCAGGAGAGCTCGGCCGTCGAGCGGGTCGAGTTCGCCGACTACCTCGGGTGGGTCGCGAGCCGGCTGGCGTCGCTGCGCTTCGGCGTCGAGGTCCGCGACGTCGTCCCGGTGCCCGGCGGCTTCGAGCTGCGCCACGACACCGGCCGCACGCGCGCGTCACGTGGTCCTCGGGACAGGTCGGATCCCGGCCGTGCCCGAGTGCGCGCGGGCCCACCTCGGACCGAACTGCTTCCACGCGATCGACATCCTCGCGCGGCCGCTCGACCTCCGGGGCTCGCGGGTCGCGGTGGTCGGCGGCGGCCAGACCGGCGCCGAGGTCGTGCTCGAGCTGCTGCGCGGCAGCTGGGGCGAGGTCGCCGAGCTGACTTGGGTGTCGCGCCGCCTCAACTTCGAGCCGCTCGACGAGAGCCCGTTCACCAACCACCTGTTCACGCCCGGCTTCGTCGCCGCCTTCCACGAGCTCGACCGGCCGCGCCGGCAGTCGCTGCTGGCCCGCCACAAGCTGGCCGGCGACGGCATCTCGCTGTCGACCCTGCGCGAGCTGCACGACCGCGTCTACCAGCTCGGCGCCCTGCGCTCCGGCCCGCGCGTCGAGCTGCTGCCGGGCCGCGAGCTCTTGTCGCTGAGCCCGCGCGGCGCCGGCTTCGAGCTGCACACCCGCAACAACCTCGACGGCGAGCACGAGGCCGTCCCCGCCGACACCGTCATCCTCTGCACCGGCCTGCGCGAGCACCTGCCGCCGTGCATCGAGTCGCTGCTGCCCGAGCTCGAGCGCGACGAGCACGGCGGCCTGCAGGTCGACAACAACTTCGAGCTGCGCCGCCGCCGACCCGGCGACGGCCGCCTCTACATCGTCAACGGCGGCCGCACGACCCATGGGATCGCCGAGTCGCAGCTCAGCCTGATGGCCTGGCGCTCCGCCGTGATCCTCAACGACGTGCTCGGCCGGCGCCGCTTCGCCGTCGAGCAGGAGCGCGAGCTGGTGCGCTGGCGCGCCCGCCCGCGCGAGGACGCGAGGTCGCGATGAGCGAGGCCCCGCGCAAGTCGGGCGCGCGCGCGCAGTTCGGCCTGGTCGTGCTCGCCGGCGCGGCCGCGGGCCTGCTCACCTGGCTCATCGCCCGCGCCTGGCCCGACCTGCCGGTCGAGCGCGCCACGGTCGCCAGCGTCGCCTTCATCCCGATCTGGACCCTCCTCGCCCTCGCCCTGGTCACCTGGCGCCGACACGCGCAGCCCGGCTCCGGTCGGCGGCGCCTGTTCGCCATCCACCGCGGCCTCGGCGGCGCGCTGGCGCTCGCGGCCATGCTCATCTTCGGCTCAGGCGTCGGCGCCGTGCTCGACCGCGCCCTCGCGCGCTGGCAGGTCGTCCACGCCGCGGCCTCCGACGTGCCCCCGGTCGACGCCCAGCCGCTCGACGCCGTGCTCGCCGGCCTGCTGGCGACCCAGCCGGCCCTGGTCCGCAGCGAGCTGTCGATCCACCCCGCCGGCCCCGACCACCCGTGGATCGAGGTCGTCTACTTCGGCCCCACGCGCGAGCCGGTCCGCGTCGACTTCGACCCGATCACCGGCGCCCAGGTGGCCGAGGGCCGCGGCCCGCTGTGGGTCGTGCGCGACCTGCATCGCCACCTCCTGACCCAGCCCCTCGTCGGCGAGGCGGTGCTCGGCCTGCTCGGAGTCGCGCTGGCCCTGATCCTCTGCACCGGCCTTTTCACGCGCCGCGACTGGCTGCGCAACCTGATCCGCCGGCGCCGCCCGGCCCAGCCGCTGGCCATGCGCATGCACCAGTGGGTCGGCTTCTTCACCCTGCCGGCCGCGCTGGTGTGGGCGTGGTCGGGCGCGCTGCTCGGCCTGACCCTGGTCGTCGTGCCGATCGTCGGCGGCGGGGCCTACGGCGGCGACCGGGTCGCCTTGATGCGCGACGTCCTCGCCACCGATCGCCCCCCGCTGGTCGACGCCGCGGTGGAGCGTCCGAACCTCCAGCGCGCCCTCGCGGCCCGCTGCCCCGTCGTCGACGAGCACCTCGACGGCGCCGAGGTCCACCAGTTGCGCGTGCGTCACCCGGGCCTCGCCAGCGGCACGGTGCGCGTCGACCTCGAGGGCGACGGCCTCTTCGAGCGCGGCTCCTTCACCCGCGGGGCCGACGGCGCGCTGCGGGACTGTCGCGCCCTCCCGGCCGCCGGCCCCGGCCTGCAGGCCTTCATGGCCGCGATCGTGCTGCACTACGGCGAGTGGGGTCCGGCGTGGCTGGTCGACCTCGCCTACGTCCTGCTCGGCGCCGGCCTCGTGGCCCTCTCGTGGCTCGGCGGGGTCCTGCTGGCGCGCCGGCGCGAGCGCGACGGCGAGGCCCGCGCCGCCGAACGACTGCGGCGCTGGCTCGCCGGCCTCGGCTACGGCCTGCCGCTGGCGATCGCCGCGCTGCTGCTGCTGTCGCGCGTCCCGGCGCTCGCGCGGGCCGAGAGCCTGGCCCTGCGCGTGTTCGTGGCGGTGCTCGTGCTGGCGTTGCTGCTCGCGCGAACCTTCTCACGCGCCCCGGCGCTGCTCCACGCCGCCCTCGTGGTCCTGCTCGCCGCCGTCGCGATCGCCGGCTGGCTCGTCGCCGGCGTCGCCCCGGGCCCCGTCGAGGCGGTGCTGGTCGTCCTCGCCGTCGCGCTCGTGGGCCTGCGCCGACGCCCCGTCGCGCCGGCCTGAGTCTCCGAGGTGCGTGCGCCCGCCGTCGTCGCACGCACCTGCCCGAGGGCCCGGTGACGGCCGCTTCGCGCTCACCTGACCCGATGCACCGACATGCACGCGCGGCCCACCCGCCCGTATTCCCGGCGCGTCTGCGCGGCCCGTGCGCCGCCGAGAGGCGCGTTCGGCGAATAGTTGCGCCGCCGGGGCCATGCATGGCAAGCCGGCTCACGACGTGCTGTACCAACTCCTATTCGCGCTCCACGATGACGTGAGCTGGCTGAGCTGGCTGAACGTCCTGCGCTACACGTCCACGCGGATCTTGCTGGCCACGCTGACGGCCCTGGTCCTGTCGCTGATCCTCTACCCGTGGTTCATCCGCACCCTGCAGAAGATCCAGCTCGGGCAGGTCGTGCGTGACGACGGGCCCAAGTCGCACTTCTCCAAGCGCGGCACGCCGACGATGGGCGGCAGCCTGATCCTCTTCTGCCTCATCATCCCCACCGTCCTGTGGTCGGACATGAGCAACGGCTTCGTCCTGCTCGCCACCGCGGTCACGGCCGGGTGCGGCGTCATCGGCTTCATCGACGACGGCCTGAAGATCCGCAAGAAGAACTCGGGCGGCCTGCCCGGCAAGATGAAGCTGCTGCTGCAGTTCCTCATCGCCGGCGCCGCGGTCTGGTACCTCTTCAGCCCGCTCAGCGGCCTGATGCCGGAGGGCATCCGCTACCGCCTGGCGATGCCCTTCACCGACTTCTACGAGCACTTCTTCGTGCTCCCCGAGTGGATGTACCTCGCGTTCGCCACTCTCGTCGTGGTCGGCTTCTCGAACGCGGTCAACCTGACCGACGGCCTCGACGGCCTCGCCATCGGCCCCGTGGTGATGAGCGCCGCCACCTTCCTCGTGCTGACCTACGCGGCCGGCACCCTGATCGCCGGCTTCGACATCGCCCGCTACCTCAACATCCCGCACATCCCCGGCGTCGGCGAGCTCGCCATCTACTGCGGCGCCATGTGCGGGGCCGGCATCGGCTTCCTCTGGTACAACACCTTCCCCGCCAGCGTGTTCATGGGCGACGTCGGCAGCCTCCCGCTCGGCGCCGGCATCGGCTTCCTCGCCGTCGCCTCGAAGAACGAGTTCACCCTCGTGGTCGTCGGCGGCATCTTCGTGCTCGAGGCCGTCAGCGTGATCGTGCAGGTCGTCAGCTTCAAGCTGACCGGCAAGCGCGTGTTCAAGATGGCCCCGATCCACCACCACTTCGAGCTCAAGGGCTGGAGCGAGCCCAAGGTGGTCGTCCGCTTCTGGATCATCAGCTTCATGCTCGCCCTCATCGGCCTCGCCACCCTCAAGCTGCGCTGAGGACCCGTGACCGCCGCCAACAACCCGTCCCCCTCCGACTCCGCCGACGCGAGCCTCTCCGCGTCGGCGGTCGCCGTTTCGCCCTCGACCGCGTCGTCGGCTCCTGATTCGCCCGCGGCCGCCGATTCGCCGCCCTCTGCTTCGCCCGCGGCCGTCGATTCACTGCACCTCGCGTCGCTCTCGGCCACCGCGCCCTCCTCGACCGGCCCCGCGGCGACCTCGTCCTCCGCCCCGTCCCGCTCGACGAGCTCAGCCTCCGCCTCGGCGACCGACTTCGCCCGCAGCACCGCCCTCGTCATCGGCGCCGGCGCCAGCGGACGGGCCGCCGCCGAGCTGCTGGTGTTCCTCGGCGCCCGCGTCCGCCTCTACGATCAGAACCCCGGCGCCAGCGTCCCCGACGGCGTCGAGCCGGTGCTCGGCGCCGCCGACGTCCCGGCCGCGGCCTTCGCCGGCGTCGACCTCATGGTCCTGAGCCCCGGCGTCCCACCCGAGCGCTTCCGCGCGGCCCAGCAGCAGTTCGCCCCGCAGGCTCGGGTCCACGGCGAGATGAGCCTGTCTCTGGCGATCGCCGCGGCCCGCTTCGGCCGCCTGCCGACCGTCCTCATCACCGGCACCAACGGCAAGAGCACCGTCACCGCCCTCACCGGCGCCCTGCTGGCCGCCGGCGGCATGAAGCCGTTCGTCGGCGGCAACCTCGGCGTCCCGCTCGCCGCCGCCCTGCAGGGCCTCCTGCGCACCGGCGCCCCCGCGCCCGACGCCCTCGTGCTCGAGTGCTCGAGCTTCCAGCTCGAGACCCTCGAACACGCCGCCACCGACGTGGCGATGGTCCTCAACATCACCCCCGACCACCTCGACCGCTACCCCACCCTCGCCGACTACGCCGCCACCAAGGCCCGCGTGTTCACCGGCCTTCACGCGGGCGGCCTCGCCCTGCTCGACGCCGGCGACGGCTGGACCGAATTCCTGCGGGCCCGCGTCGGCGCCGGCCGCCTCGTCCTGGTCGACGACCCGAACGGCGCGCGCGTCGTCGGACCTGGCCCCGGGGACAGCCTCGTCCTGCCGGACGGCGACAGCTTCCCGCGCCGGGCCCTGCCGATCCCCGGCCGTCACAACAGCAAGAACGCCCTGTTCGCCCTGCTCGCCGCCCGCCACCTCGGGGTCGACCCCGCCGCCTGCCTGCGCGGCCTCGAGGGTTTCCACGGCCTGCCCCACCGCATGACCTTCGTCCGCGAGCGGGCGGGTGTCCGCTTCTACGACGACTCCAAGGCGACCAACGTCGCCAGCGTCCTCGCCAGCCTCGACGGCTTCGACCGCCCCTTCGTGCTGATCGCCGGCGGCCGGGCCAAGGGCGACGATCTCGCGCCCCTGCGCGAGCTGCTGCGCCGCAGCGGCCGCGCGCTCGTCGCCATCGGCGAGTCGGCCGACCTCTTCTACCCGCTGGCCGACGGCGTGGTCCCGGCGCGTCGGGCGAGCACCATGGCCGAGGCCGTCGAGGTCGCGGCCGCGCTCGCCGGGCCTGGCGACGCCGTGGTCCTCTCACCCGCGTGCGCCAGCTACGACTGGTTCAAGACTACGGCGAGCGGGGCGACACCTTCGCCCGGCTGGTGCGGGCGCTGCCTGCGGAGAAGTGATACACCCGCCGCATGCGGCTCGACTCCGTGCGCGGCAACACCCAGCGGCTCGACGGCGGCGCGATGTTCGGCAACGTCCCGCGGGCCATGTGGCAGCGCTGGGCCCCGCCGGACGAGCAGAACCGGATCTCCCTCGCCTGCCGCTGCCTCCTCGTCCGCGACGACCGCGGCCGCACGATCCTCTTCGAGGCCGGCATCGGCGCCTTCTTCGAGCCCAAGCTGCGCGAGCGGTTCGGCGTCGTCGAGACGGAGCACGTCCTCCTCGACTCGCTCGCCGCGCTCGGGGTGAAGCCCGAGGACGTCGACATCATCGTCCTGAGCCACCTCCACTTCGACCACGCCGGCGGCCTCCTCACCGCCTGGTCCGCGGGCCAGCCGCCCGCCCTGGTGTTCCCCCGGGCCAGCTACGTGGTCGGCGAGGACGCCTGGCAGCGGGCGCTGCACCCGCACCCGCGCGACCGCGCCTCCTTCATCCCGGGGCTCACCGACCTGATCCTCGCCACCGGGCGCCTCGAGCGCGTGAGCGGCGAGCGCAGCGAGCTGCTCGGCCCCGGCTACACCTTCACCGTCTCCAACGGTCACACACCCGGTCTCTTGCTCGCACGCATCGAGACACCGCGGGGCGGGGTCACCTTCCTGGGCGATCTCGTGCCCGGCGTGCCGTGGGTCCACCTGCCCATCACCATGGGCTACGACCGCTACCCCGAGCTGCTCATCGACGAGAAGGAGGCCTTGCTGGCCCGGATCCTCGCCGACGACGGGACAGTGTTTTACACCCACGATCCCGATGTCGCGGCCAGCAAGCTGACCCGCGACGCCCATGGCAAGTTCACCGCGACATCCATGGTCGGCGAGCTCCACTGGGCCTGACACCGCTGTCACATCGGGGGCGGTGGCAGAGGCCGCTGTCTTCGATTGTCAATCGTCGCGCTGTCGTCGAGGGCGCAGCGCGTCGCCCGGACACATGCCCGTGACGGCCGGCGTACCGGCCGCCGCGGGATTTCATTAAGTCAACGCAAGCAGCTTCTTCTGCAGCCTGCGGACCGAGCGCGGCGCCGTCATGAGGTAGTAGACGCCGGTCAGCACGTAAAGGGGCAGCTTGGAAGCGTTGGGGGGTCATGGCACGTTCTCCGCGATAAGGTCTTTGTCGTGATAGCGGCGGGGGGCCGCGTGTTGGATCACTCGATGTCCGACACCGTTTTGATCTCGCACGTCTCGGTGGTCTCTTGCAGATCACGCACCGAGATGCTGATCGGACTCAGTCGGAACGCACGGCATTCCTGTGAGATTCCGTCGCGACTTTTTGTCAGGCAGGTGTAACGGACGGCGCCTCGGGCGGCCAATACACCTGGCTGTCAGGACATGCTCGACGAGACAGGTACTCGCGGGCGCCCGGGAACAGCGCCTCGACCTCGCGAGCGACCGCCAGCACACGGTCCTCGCGGCCGACGAGGGCGACCAGCTGCACGGCGATCGGCAGGCCCTCGCGCGAGCTCGCCACCGGCAGCGCGACCGCCGGCTGACCGGTGATGTTGAACGGCGCAGTGAACGCCCCGTAGACCGCGTAGGCGCGGAACACCGCCTCGCCGTCAGGTCCGCGCCACGCCCCGATCGGCGGCGG
This sequence comes from Nannocystis pusilla, assembly GCF_026626665.1. Lineage (GTDB taxonomy): Bacteria > Myxococcota_A > Polyangia > Nannocystales > Nannocystaceae > Nannocystis > Nannocystis pusilla. The sequence goes on along the minus strand of NZ_JAPNKE010000002.1, from coordinate 10,927,102 downwards.
AGGTCCCACCACTGCGGGCGTCAGCACCAACTCGGCGTCACCGACCCACGCCAGCACCCGCTCGCGCAGCGTCATGTAGGCGGCGTGGGCCAGCGTCGGCGAGTTCCGCCGACCGGCCTCGACCAACCACCGGGTCGCCGGCTGCAGCCGGTCCGCGCGCACCCACGGCACGTCGGCCAGCATGCGCTGATAGATCGGCAGGAAGTCGTCGACCGACCCGCGCGCCATCTCGACCTCCTCGACCCGGTGCCCCTCCGCCGCCAGCGCCGAGCCGACGGCGCGCGCGGCCGCGGCCCACTCCGGCTCCGCGGCGGCGATCGGCGAGTCGACCGCCAGCTTGATCCGCAGACGCGGCGACGGCTCCGTCATCTGTCCGTAAGGACATGGCGGAGGGGACAGCCAGTGCGGCCGCCCGACGGTCAGCCCGGCCATCACGTCGAGCAGCGCCGTCGCGTCGGCGACCGAGCGCGCCAGCGGGCCGCAGGTGTAGAGCAGCGTGCGATCGTCGCGACCGAACGCATTGGCGACCCGCCCGCGCGACGGCTTGACGCCGACGAGCCCACAGAAAGCCGAGGGGATCCGGATCGAGCCGGCGCCGTCGCTGCCCTGCGCCCACGGCAAGAGGCCGGCGGCGACCGCCGCGCCGGAGCCCCCGGAAGAGCCGCCGGCCGTGCGCGACGGGTCCCACGGGTTGCGCGTCGGCGGGTGCGTGTCCGGCTCGGTCACCGGCAAGGCCCCGAGCTCCGACGTCGCCAGCTTGCCGAGCACGATCAGCCCCGCCGCGCGCAGCTTGGCCACCGTCGCGTCGTCGACCGGCGAGTACAGCGGCAGCACCCCGTGCGAGCCCATTCGCGTCCGCGACCCCCGGACGAAGTTGAGGTCCTTGACGCCGATCGGCACCCCGAGCAGGGGCGGGATCGAGTCGGCCGCGCCGCGCCGCGCCGCGCGGTCGAGCGCATCGTCGGCCGCCCGGGCCGCCCGCCGCGCGCGCGTCGAACACCGACACGAAGGCGGACAGCGCGGGGTTGTGCGCGGCGATGCGGTCGAGGTACAGCCCGACCAGCTCCTGGCTGCGGATCTCGCGGCGCCGCAGCAGGCGCGCCTGTTCGAGGGCAGAGACGTGTACGAGCTCGGCGAGCGACATCGGCCGCGCAGTCTTGCGCCGCCGGCCGCCGCGAAGCAAGCTCGAACCTCGCGGAAGCGAGCCCCAGAGGCGGCCAGAGCCGTCCCGGGCGGCCATTGTGCTCCCGCTGGCGCTTGGGTTAGCGTGACCTCGGGGAACGGGGAGGGAACCGATGGTCCCGCGTGGGGATAGGAAAAGCGCGAAGCCTCGCTCAGACAACGCCGCGGCGCTCGACCTGCTCACGGTCGACGAGGTCGCGACCATGCTCAAGACCAGCCGCAAGGCCATCTATCACCGCATCAGTCGCGGCCAGATCCCCTCCGTCCGGCTCGGACGCAGCGTCTTCATCCGCCGCAGCGACCTGGCCGCCTGCCTCGTCCCCGGCGCCTTCAACGACCCCTGAACAGCCCCCCGACCGCGCCCTCCCCCCAGCGCGACCGGCCCGCTCCCTCGCCCGCAGCTGCAGCATCGGCACCTCGACCCCTGCCGCCGTGACGCCACACCCGGCGGCCGGCCGCGTCGTCGCACCGCGCTGCCGCGATGACGCCGCGCGCCCGGCGGCCCTGTCATGTCAGCCGCCCGCGCCCGAGCTGCTGCGCCGCGCTCGTCCCCCGGCCCTCGCTCGCCGCGAGTCCGCCGCAGCCGCGATGCTGGCCTCACTCGCCCGCCCCCGGCGGCGCGCGTCACTTGCCTCGCGTCAGCCGCAGGCGCGCCAGCTGCAGCGTCGCCGTGAAGCCGCCGCAGCTGTCGCCCACGCACACCTGCCACTCGCCGGGAGCCGCCGAGCCGGCCAGGCTGGCCAGATCGGGCCCGACCGCCGCGCCCGGGTTCGGCGTGTAGCTGCAGGCCATGTCGTCGGCGCAGATCGTCTCGTCGGTGCCGAGCCCGTCGCCCATCAGCTCCGCGTCCTTCTCGCCCGCGAGGCTGAAGCTCAGCGGCGCCGCGGCGCTGACGTTGGAGTTGTCGCCGCTGCAGCCCGAGCCGTCGTCGGCGGCCTCGTCGAGGCCCGGGCGGCTGACCAGAGTCACCGTCTCCGCGGCCGGCGACAGCAGCTTGATCGTCAGGTCGCCCGCGTAGCCGGTATCGATCCCCACCTCGACCTCGACCCCCGCGACCACGTCGAACCCGGTCGCCGGCACCGTCAGCGTCGCGCAGGCCATCGTCGCCGGCGTCCCGTCGTAGGACCCGTCCTCGATCGCCGCCCCGAGGTCGACCTGCGCGAACTCCTCGACCTCGGTCGCGCCCGGGCAGTTCTCCGGGTCGACCGCCATCTCCGCGCACAGCGGCTCCAACGCCTTTTGCAGCGCCGCCGCGTCGTCCTCGTCGGCGGCGGCGTTCGCCAGCGCCGCGCCGAGGTGGCCGAGCATCGCCACGAAGTCCGCCGACGTGATCGGCGTCCCGCCGAGCATCTCGTTCTTCACCCCCGCGTGGACCGGCTGCATCGCCCGGCACGGCGCCGCCGCGCTCACGCCCGGCTCGATCCCCGGCGGCGGGTCGACCTCCGCGCCGTAGACCGTCGGCCCGTCGACGCTCGCAAGCTGTCTCACGAGACATGTCTCGAAGCGCACCTCGTCGATCCCGCTGAAAAACCCCGACAGCGTCGCGTCGGCCAGCACCCCCGCCAGCCACGAGCCCGGCGCCTCCGGCGAGCCGACCACCGCCTGCAGCCCCGGCTTGCGACCGAGGCGCTGGTACAGCGTCGCGTCGTCGCCCGCGTCCTCGACCACCTCCCCCGCCATCGCCGTCAGCGCGTCGAGCAGCGTCACCTTGTCGTCGTCGGTCAGCAGCGGCGCGGGCCCGGCCTGGTGGTCGTCGAGCGCGGTCGCCACGTCGGCCACGAAGTCGGAGAAGTCGATCGCCGACACCCCCAGCCCGGTGTGGGCCGACTTCATCCCCTTGCACGTGTACGTCGCGCCCGGGCAGCCGGCGAGCGTCGCCAGTTGGTCCACGAGACAGTCGAGGAAGCGGCCGCCGTCGAACTGCGCGTTGAGGAAGTAGGCGTTGATCCGCTCGTCGGCCGCGAGCTGCCCGGCGATCCCCACCGCCAGCGCCTGCGCCCCGGCTTGCCCGCCGAGGCGCATGCACAGCGCCTCGTCGACCATCCCCGTCGTCGGTCCTGCGGTCGGCTCGGCGGTCGCGGTGGTCTCCTCGCCGGTGGTCGTCCCCGTGGTCGTCGTCACCGGCGGCGGCGTCGTCGACTCGGTCGTCGCGCCGGTCGTGGTCGTCGTCGCCTCGCCCGAGGTCGTCGGCTCACCTGTCGCTTCGGCCACGTCGTCGGCGCAGCCCGCGACCAGCGCGAGGGCGAGGGCGCGCCCGGAGATCGTCCGCATCGCCTCATCTAAGCACGAAGCCCGCACGCGCGCCGCCGGCAATCCGTTCGCGCCCCACCCGTTCGCTGCCGGCCCGCGCAGCCCCGGTCACGGCCTCGTGCGCCTGGAACGACGCCCGGCGGGCCCGTCAGCCGGTCGCCACCAGCAGCGGCGCCGACGCCCGCGAGTGCTCGCGCCGCATGTCGCGGAACACCAGCGCGTAGCGGGCCCGGTCGGCGTGAACGCGGAGCCACGCGTCGAGGCTCGGCTGCACGTGCGCGTCGAGCATCTGCCGCATCGCCGCGATCACGCTCTCGTGCAGCTCGGGCGGCGTCAGGAAGCCGTCCATGTAGCGGACCAGCGCGGGCGCCTTGGCGGCGCTCTGCTCGCGCAGCCCGAGCCACTTGTCGCTGGTGAACTCGACCGACGAGTCACAGTGATCGGCGACCAGGCGGGCCATCTGGGCCCAGTCGCCGTCCTCGGCGAGCTTGCGGATCTGCGTCCCGATCAGCGCGAACACGTCGGGGTGGATCGCCAGGATCTCGTGCGTCGGCTCGGCCGACAGCCACAGGTCGGGCTCCTCGACGAACACCGCCCCGACCAGGCCGGAGGCCAGCGGCAGGGCGCAGGTGAGGTGCTGCAGCCCGAACGTGATGGCCCGCCAGCGATCGCGGATCTCGTGCTGCCACAGCGTGTTGACCAGCGGCGCCAGTTGGTCGGGCGCGGCCATCATCCGCGCCACTCGCCGCTGGCTGGTGCCGATCGTCGGTCGGTAGGCCTCGAGCACGCGCGGCTGGGTGAACAGCAGGCGCCACTCTCCGCTCAGCAGCTCGACGCGACGATAGTCGCGCCCGATCAGGTCTATGACCTGTTCGCGGCTGGCCGTGGCCAGTTGTTGCAGCAAGACCTCCTCGATGTCGAGGTAGCGCTCGCTGCGTATGAGGTACGCGTGGCAGCGCAAGGCGCAAACGCTACCAGATTTGCCGCCCGACCTCAGCAGGAGACCCCACCTCCTCGGCGCTTCGCCGCGGCCCGGTCGCTCGCCGTGGTATTGCCGCCGGACCGCCGCTTTTCGGCCCTGCGGCGGCCCTGCGCGGGCGCGGGGGCCAGACCTCGCGCCGGACCCGACCCACATTTACACGGATACGGCCGGGCAAAGCGCCGTCTCGCGGAGATCGCACATCCGCGCATCACCCCCCACCGCGGCGACACCGCCTCGCCTGTCCGTACGGACATGACCCGAAGCCCCGGTCGTCCCTGCGCCCCTGCAAACGCCGCTCTGGACATGTCCCCGAGGACATGCCTCGAGAGCCACATCCTCCCGCCCGCCGCCTCGCTACCGCGACCGCGGCCGCGGGCGACCGCCCCGGTCGCCCGCGGCGGAAAGTCACTCCTGCCTCGCCTGGGCCGACGAACCGCGTCCGCGAGCCCGTCTGCGCGGGACCGCGCGGCGAGGGCCCGTGAATGCCCGGGAGCACCCGGGGCCGCGTCGGGGGCGGCCCCGCGATATGGTTGCGCCGGTCGCCACATGATCCAGCTCCACTCCGATCCCGCCATCGCCGAGCAGCAGATCGAGGCTCTGATCTTCTACCTCACCACGCTGGGCTACATCGACAGCGAGTTCGACATCCGCGAAAAGGCGTTCGTGCGCGCCTTCCTGCGCGAGCTGGTGACCGCGAGGATCGACGAGGGCGGGCCGCTCGACCCCGAGCTGCGGTTCGAGCGGATCGAGAACCAGCACGAGCACTACGTCCAGCGGTTCCAGGAGATCGACCGCGAGATCAAGAGCCTCTTGACCGAGGCCGTCGCCGACGGCGAGGACCCGCAGCGGTTCGTCGTCTCGCAGCTCAAGCTGCGCTGCTTCGAGATGTTCCAGGGGCTGGACGAGGCCAACCGGCAGAACCTGCTCGAGGTGGTCGACCGCTTCATCGAGGCCGACGGCCAGGTGCATCCGGACGAGGCCGCCTTCCGCAACGACCTCGCCGAGCTGCTGGGGGCCGAGCTTATCCTCGACGACAGCGCGCTCGAGAGCGTCAGCATCGAGGTCCGCGACCCGATCCAGCTGGCCCTGCCGGCGCAGGACAACCACCCGTTCTTCGCCAAGTTCGAGTACCACTACTCGGCCGACCCGTCGCAGCTGCAGCGGCAGTTCGCGGCCGACCTCGCGCTGCTCGACAAGGTCGAGGAGAAGTGGGAGGAGTACCGTGTCCGCGGCCGCGGTCGGCTCGAGGGTCACGCCAGCGTGGCCGACTTCGCCGGCGGCGACGAGTTCCTCGACGAGCACGTCTACGTCCTGCCGTCGAAGCCCGGCCGCCAGTACGAGCTCATCGTCCTGGGCGACCTGCACGGCTGCTACTCGTGCCTCAAGGCCGCCGTCCACCAGAGCAACTTCATCGAGAAGGTCCGGCGCTTCAAGGCCGACCCCGACAACAACCCCGACGTCCGCCTGGTCCTGCTCGGCGACTACATCGACCGCGGGCGCTTCAGCTACAACGGCGTCCTGCGCACGATCTTGAACCTCTTCCTCGCCGCCCCCGACCACGTGTTCGTGCTGCGCGGCAACCACGAGTACTACATCGAGTACCAGGGCAAGGTGTACGGCGGCGTCCGTCCGGCCGAGGCGATCAACAGCCTCACCCCGCACCTCGGCGCCGACGTGTTCGGCCGCTTCCTCGACTTCTTCGACGCCATGCCGAACATGCTGCTGTTCGACCAGATGCTGTTCGTCCACGCCGGCATCCCGCGCGACAGCATGATCGCCGAGAAGTGGGCCGACCTGGCCTCGCTCAACCGCGAGGACATCCGCTTCCAGATGCTGTGGAGCGACCCGAGCAAGGCCGACATGGTCCCCGACGAGCTGCAGAAGGCCTCGGCGCGGTTCGCCTTCGGCCGCCTGCAGTTCCGCAAGTTCATGCAGCGGATCGGCTGCAACGTGCTGGTGCGCGGCCACGAGAAGGTCAACGCCGGCTTCAAGAACCACTACGGCGACGCCGACATCCGCCTCTTCACCCTGTTCTCGGCCGGCGGCGCCAGCAACGACGACCTCCCGCCCGACAGCAACTACCGCGACGTCCGGCCCATGGCGCTCACCGTCACCAGCAAGGACGGCCTGGTCGAGGCCGTCCCGTGGGCCATCGACTACGCCCGCTACCAGGACCCGCAGCGCAACAACTTCTTCAGCAGCACGCCCGAGATCGACATCACCCCGCACGAGTGAGCGATCACGGGTCGGTGGCGGTGTTGCCCGAGCAGTCGAACGTCACGTCGGTCGGCAGGTCGCTCGGGTCGTCGATGCGCACCGCCGCGAACGTCGAGCCGCTCAGGCTGGACATCAGCGGCGACAGCACGTCGCCCTCGACCGTCCCGCAGTAGAAGTCCGGACCGACGAACTCGCCGACCAGCGCGAGCTGGGCCGTGATGTCGCTGCCGGTGATCGGGTTGGCCGCGCCGCTGATCATCACCACCCCGAGGTCGACCTTGAAGATGCCGTCGACCACCGGGATCCCGGCGAACACCAGCGGCTCGCCGATCGGGGTGCGCGGCGTCGTCACCTTGCCCTGATCGAGCCGCAGCGGCTGCAGCGCGGTGCGCATCGTCTGCTGGCCCGGCGCACCGACGAGCTCGTTGGTGGCGATGAACTGGAACGGCTGCGCGGGCGCGATGACCGTCGACACCGCCAACAAGTACTCCCCTACCAGCACCGGCGCGTCGCCGGTGGTCGAGTCGCTCGTCTCGGTCGGATCGCCCGGCACCGAACCGGTCGTCGCCGTCGGGTCGCCGGGGTCGACCGCCGTCGTCGGCGTCGGCACGTCGCCCGTGGTCGTCACCGGGTCGCTGGGCGGGTCGGTCGGCGGCATCCCGGTCGAGTCGCCGGTCGCGGCCATCGTCGCGCTGTCCAGCGGGTCGCGTTCGGTGCAGGCGACGGTCGAGAGCGTGCAGACGAGGGCGAACCAGGAAAGCGAGCGAAAGTCCATATCCGGGCAATATCAACAAGGGCGGCCCCGCGCAAGCCGCCGCACCCGACCGCGGCCCTCCGCCGCAGCGCAGCCTCCGCGCCGCTCGCCGCTCGCCGCCGGGCCCGATCGATGACATGTCTCTCAGGACAGGCCATGTCCGCGCCGGGCTACGGCTCGCGGGACGCCGCGAGTCGGACGGCCGGTCCGCTCCTCACGAATGGCACGAGTCCTCGCGCGACCGGAGCTCCGCCGACTACGCACATTCGGCGCGACCCGCCGGCGAACGGCCCGTCCGCGGGCGCTCGGCTCCGTCGTCACCCCGGAGACCTTCGCGCGGCCGCGATGCGGCGCATACCGCTGTTTCACGGCAGCAGAGCCCGCTTCGCCGCGCCGCTCCGGATCGACCGCGGGCCCGCTCCGGCCCGCGCTGCGATCGCGCGCCCCGGAAATGCGCATACCACCGGCCGCCCGACGAATCACCATACCGCGAGGCGCATGAGGGCGTCCTCCGAGCGCCGCATTTAATGCGATTGCCGTGGCGGCGTTCGGCCCACACCTCGGCGGGCCTGCGACCCCAACGAGGTTACCCGCGTTCCTGTGCCCAGCGGCGTTTCAGCGGTCGCTTGCTTCCTTTTGCGATCCGATCCTAGCCTTGGGTCGTCGGTGCTGCTGTCCACGACGAATGCAGAGTCTCCCCCGACGACGCCACCGCCGACCCCAGCGAGGTGGTACGGATCGGGCGGTACGTCGTGCTCGGGCGTCAGGGCGCCGGGGCGATGGGGGTGGTGTACCGCGCGTATGACGAGGCGCTCGACCGCAAGGTCGCGCTGAAGCTGTTGCGCGCGCCGGGAGCCGACCACAGCCAGGCGCGCGCCCGCCTGCTGCGCGAGGCCAAGGCGCTGGCCCAGCTGTCGCATCCCAACGTGGTCCAGGTCTACGACGTCGGCGAGTGGGGCGGCCTCGACTTCATCGCCCTCGAGTTCGTGCAGGGCCAGACCTTGAGGCAATGGCTCTCGGAGCAGCCGAGGAGCTGGCCAGAGATCTCGCAAGTGTTCGCGCAAGCCGGCCGCGGTCTGGCGGCGGCCCACGCGGCCGGCCTGGTGCACCGCGACTTCAAGCCCGAGAACGTCCTGATCGACGGCCAGGGCCGGGTGTTCGTCGCCGACTTCGGCCTGGCGCGCTCGGCCGACTCGCCGCTGCCCGAGCAGATTTCGCCGAGCGCCTCGCGCTCGAGCCCGTCGCTGGCCCGCCTCACCGCGATGGGCTCGCTGGTCGGCACCCCCAAGTACATGGCGCCGGAGCAGTTCATGCGCGTCCCCGCCGACGCGCGCAGCGACCAATCTCGTTCTGCGTCGCCCTCTACGAGGCGCTGTTCGGCCGGCGGCCGTTCGTCGGCGAGACCGTCGACGAGCTGAAACAGAGCGTCCTGCTCGGCCGGCTGCTGCCGCCGCCGGTGCTGTCGATGGTGCCGCAGTGGCTGCAAGACCTGACCATGCGGGGCCTCGCCCGCGACCCGACCCGCCGCTTCCCGTCGATGGACGCCCTCCTCGCCGAGCTCGACCGCGTGCGCGGCCGCAGGCGCCTGATCGCCGGCGGCCTCGCCGCGCTGGCCCTCGGCGTCGCCGGCTTCGTGTTCTCGCAGGCCGACCCCGTCTGCCAGGGCGCCGACGACAAGCTCGCCGGCGTATGGGACGACACCCGCAGCCGCGCGCTGCACGAGGCTTTCCTCGCCACCGAGCTCCCGTTCGCCATCCAGGCCTCGAGCTTCGCCCGCAACGCCCTCGACAGCTACGCCTCGCAGTGGAAGACCGAGCACCAGGAGGCCTGCCTGGCCCACCACCAGGGCGAGCAGTCCGACTCGGTCCTCGACCTGCGCATGTCGTGCCTGCAGCGCCGGCGCACCGAGCTGGCCGCGCGCGTCGACGTGCTCGCCGAGGCCGACGACGCCACGGTGATCCGCGCCGTCGACTCGGTCCTCTCGCTGACCCCGGTGGCGAGCTGCAGCGACCCCGCCCAGTTGCTCGACGAGTGGAAGCGGATCGACGGCCTGCGCGACCCGACGGCGCCGACGCAGGTCGAGACGCTGCGCCTCAAGCTGGCCCACATCGACGCCCTGGAGCGCGCCGGGCGGCTCCAGCCCGGCCTGGCGCTGGCCGAGGAGGCGGTGCGCGACGCCCAGGCGATCGACGACCGCCCGGTGCTGGCCGAGGCCCTCCTGCGTCGCGGCACGCTCCTGGCCGAGTCCGGCGACACGCGGGCCGCCGAGAGCGAGCTGTGGCGCGCCATCGTCACCGCCACCCGCAGCGACCACGAGGAGGTGCTGGCGCGGGCGATGATCAAGGACGTGTACGTGCTGGCCCACGACGCCGACTCGTTCGCCACCGCCGACCGCATGGCCGAAAAGGCAGACGCCCTGCTCGAGCGGATCGCCCCGCGCAGCCGGCTGGTCGGCGAGCTGCGCAACAACCTGGCGGTGCTGCGATTCCGCCAGGGCCGCCACGACGAGTCCGAGGCGCTGCACCGGGAGAACCTGCAGTTCCGCCGCGCGACCTTGCCGGCGCACGACCCCGAGATCGCCATGACGCTGTGCAACCTCGGCGTCGACCTGCAGGAGCGCCGCCGCTTCGTCGAGGCCGCGGCGCTGCTCCGCGATTCGATCGCGGAGTTCAGCAAGGCCCTCGGCGAGCAGCACCCCAACACGCTGCAGACGCTGGCCAACCTCGCGCTCGTGCAATTCGACAACGGCGAGTTCGAGCAGGCCCGCGAGTCGCTGGCGGGCTCGCTCGCGGCCTGGACCGCGATCACCGGCTCCGACAACCCCAGCACCGCCGAGCACCAGTCCGTCGCCGGCCTGCTCGACCTGCGCGACGGCGACGTCGTCGGCGGCCTCGCCAAGCTGAAGCGGGCCCACGAGCTCGGCGAGCGCATCGGCGACTCGGCCGCCCGCTACCGGACCCGCCTGTCGTACGCGCAGGCCTTGTGGGAGTACGCGCCCGACCGGCGCTCGCTGGCGCTCGAGCTGGCCCACGCCGCCGAGCACGACGCGATCGTCCTCCGCGACGCCCACCGGCGCAGCGTCGCCCGCGACTGGCTCCGCGCGCGCGAGCTCGGCGGAGCGGCCGAGCCGACGCACGCGGAGCCTTGACCGATCGCCGCCAGGAGGATCGCCGGCAGGGATCCCCCGAATGTGGACAGGAGCCGCCACGGGAGCGGCCCGAGTCCCTCGACGCGGATTCAGCTCGGCTCGGCCTGCGAGACCAGGAGCCCGCCGTGCTCGCCCGGGTCGTCGTCGACGCACTTCGGCAGCTTGCCGCGCCCGGCCGCCTCGCACTCGGCCACCACCGCGGCGCGCGTATGTTCCAGCTTGCGCGGCTGATTGAGGCACACGGCGCCGTGCGGGCCCCACTTGGCCTCGATCTGCCAGTCCGTCTCCGGGGCCAGGATCGCCGGCGAAAGCCCGTCCGAAATATCGATCGGTGTGCCGTTCTCCGTGTGCGGCACGTTGGTGCCGCAGTAGTCGGCGCGGACCATGCGAGTACAGGCGCGATAGTGGTCGGCGAGCGAGACGCCCCCGTGCTTGGCCCACATTCGGTAGCCCCATTCGAGGCACTTGCCGGCGGCGGTCCCGCGGCAGGCGAAAGCCAGTTCGCCCTGCTCGCCCGGCCGCCAGTCCGCGGTCGCCAGGTCGAAATATCCGGGCACCACGATCGCCGAGGTCGGGGCGCCCGCGCCGTCGCTGCACAGCGACTCCCACTTGCCCTCATTGAGGCGGACGTCGATGTCCGTAAAATAAATATCAGGTAGGCTCGCGCTCTGGCTCACCGCCACGATCCGCAGCAGGCGCTCACGGGCTCCTTGCCGCCGTCGTCGACGAGCCACTGCAACCGCGCGCCCGCGAGGTCGGCGCCGCGGTACAGCACCCCCTTGGTGCCGTACGCCTGCAGCTCGCTGGTGCCGGGCACCAGCGACCAGCCGCTCAGGCTCGACTTCGTCGTCCCTTCGCTGATGCTGGCGCTGATGAGCTTCACCCCGTTGAACCATGTCCCGTTGAAGCGGGTCCCATTGAAGCGGGTGCCGTTCAACTCGACCCCGTTGTCGTGGAGCGCGCGTAGCCGCGTCTCCTCGCCCCCGGAGACGTCCTCGAACCCGACGACGACTTCGTCACACCCACAAACGGTCAACGCGACCGTCATCGCTTGTATATGCCGATACATCCGCATGCCCGAGTTCCCCCTCGCCCATCAGCGTACTCAGGTCGCGACGAATCATCGGCGGCGCGGGCGGCCCGTCGGGCGCTCACTCGGACCCGCGAGCGCGACACGATTGACATTTCATGCATTCGCCACATCGAGCAATCGAATGATCTGTCTCTGGAGACACCAGATCTGCGCGGCAGCCGCGACAAAGCGGGCCCAGTCGCGGCGCGCGGCCCGCCTGACGCTCTTTCGCGGGCGACGCCGTCGAGCTCGATATCACCCCGAACGCGCCCCTCCGCGAATGTTCGGGCGGCTTGGAATCTCCGAAACAAGCGCTGTCGAATGTTCGTACAGCGCCACACGAAAACAGGGGCTCGCACGCCTCAGCGCACCGAGCCCCTGCCGCCGCGGTGACCCGCGATCAAGGCGTCTTGCGTGACGCCACGAATTGCGCGAGCGCCTCGATCTGCTCCTGCGTCAGCTTGTCCGCGAACCTGGGCATCTCCGCGGTATCGCCGTACAGGTCCTTCTGACTGCTGTCACGGATGATGCGGGCGACCCACGCCGGCGAACCGCGGCCGGCCAGCGTCGGCCCCGTGCTGTCTTTGCCGGCCTCGAGCTCGTGGCACGACGAGCACTCGAGCTTCTTGTCCCACAGCTCCTTGCCGCGAGCGGCCATCGCCGCGTCCACGCTCGCCGCCGCGCCGGCGCCCGACAGGCCGATCAGGTATTCCACCACCGCCGCGAGCTCTTCGTCGCTGGCTTGCTCCGTGGTGAGTGGTTCCATCGTGTTGTGCTTGGTCGCCCCGTAGAAGCGGCGGTCTCGCGGGTTTCGGACCAGGGCCGTCAACCACTCGCGGCTGGTGAAGCCGTCGAGCGTCGGCGCCTCCTCGCTGCCCTTGCCCTCGAGGGTATGGCAGGTCGCGCAATGCTCCTTGAACAGGTTGCGGGTCTTCTGCTCGGGATCGTTGTCGAACACCGCGACCCCGCCGACCGGCGCCACGCCCTCTCGCGCGAGCGCGCGCGCGCGTGGCCTCGGCGTGGGCCTGCTCGACGCCGTGCTGGAACGACTCGTTGTTGTTGTCCTCGGCGATCGCCACCGCGGTCAACGCCGTCACCCCGGCCATGAGGATGCCGACCCCCGACAGCACCGCCCAGCGCGAGCGCACCGCTCGCGACTTGGCGCGGTCGACGAACGGCAGCGCGAACAGGTACACCGCCGCCGCCCCCGGCAGCAGCACCGTCGCCACGATCTGCAGCGGCCCCTGGAAGTACTTGAGCAGCTGGAACAGGAACAGGAAGTACCACTCGGGCCGGGCCACGAAATTGCTGGCCGGATCGGCCGGGGCGAACAGCTCGGCGCCGTGGGTCTTGACCGTCAGGCCGACCAGGACCGCCGCGCACACCGCCATCGCCAGCACGTCGAGGAACAGCTGATTGGGCCAGAACGGCTGCGTCTTGCGCTGCAGCTCGGCCTCCGGCAGGTCCGGCGGCGTCACCCCGTGCTTGCGGAACAGCAGCAGGTGGACCCCGAGCAGCCCCGCCAGCGCGATCGGCAGCACGAACACGTGCAGCGCGAAGAACCGCGTCAACGTCAGGTTGCCGTACTCCGGCCCGCCCTGCACGAACTGCTGCAGCGGCTCGCCCCCGGGCACCGACCCCATGATCCCGGTCGCCACCTGCGTGGCCCAGTAGCCCTTCTGGTCCCACGGCAGCAGGTAGCCGGTGAGCGCGAACGCCAGCACGATCGCGCCCATCAAGAGGCCGGTCCACCAGTTGACCTCGCGCGGCTTGCGATAGGCGCCGGCGAACACCACCTGCAGAAGGTGCAGCACCACGACCACCACCATCGCCGACGACCCGTGGTGGTGCAGCCCGCGGAGGAACCACCCCGACGTCACCTGGTCGTTGAGATAGGCCGTGCTCGCCCACGCGTCGGTCGCCGAGGGGCTGTAGTAGAACGCCAGCAGGATGCCGAGCACCACCTGTTGCATGAACAGGAACACCAGCACCGAGCCGAACACGTAGCGCAGCCGCGCGCCGCCGGGCACGTCCTCCTCGAGCATGAGGCGGGTGGCCGAGCGGATCCCGGTGCGTTCGTCGAGCCAATCGAGCAGCGCCATCAGACCGGCTCCTTGTCGGCCACGCCCTGGCGGTATCGCACCAGCCGGATCGCCACCAGCCCGTTCTCCTCCTTCACCTCGAGCGAGTCGAGCGGCCGCGGCGACGGCCCGGCCTCGACCGCCCCGTCGAGCCCGAACGCCGAGCGGTGGCACGGGCACTTGAACTTTTGCGACTCGGCGTCGTAATCGACCGCGCAGCCGAGGTGCGGGCACACCGTCGAGAACGCCTGCAGCGCCCCGTCGCGCTCGAGCACCCAGCACGAGCCCAGCTTCACGTCCGGCGTCTTGTTCCACGCGTCGACCTTGTCGGCGTACAGGTCGACCCGCACCGGCACCGCCCCGGCCAGCGCCGAGCGCTTGCCCGCCGGCAGGAACGCCCGTTCGCCGGCCTTCGAGCCGGTCGGGAACAGCAGGTAGCCGATCGCCGGCACCACCGGCACCGCCGCCAGCCCGACCCCGAGCGCCCCGATCCCCAGCTTCAACACCCCGCGACGCCCGGCGTCCGGCTCGTCACCTGCCCCGGAGGACATGTCCCGAGATTCAGCTCCGTGCCCCGCTCCGTGACCGCGTTCTCGGCTCGACATGACCCTCCTGCCGCCCACGGCGACCACCGCAGGATACCCGACCGCCCGCGACCCACGCTACCCTGGGCGCATGCCCGCCGCCGTCCCCGCGCTGCTCTCGCCCGAGCTCGCCCCCGAGACGATCAAGGAGACCCGCTGGGGCGGCCGCCGCCTGGCCGAACGGCTGAGCGAAGGCCCCGCGCACGCGCAGCTCCGCGGGCGCAGCGTCGGCGAGCTGTGGCAGTTCTCCACCCTCCCCGGCCACGAGAGCCTCACCCACGGCGGTCGCCGCCTCGGCGACGTCCTCGGCCGACCGCTGCCGTTCCTCGCCAAGCTCATCGACACCGCGCTGCCGCTCAGCGTTCAGGTCCACCCCGACGATCGCCCCGACCCGTCGCGCCCCGGCGCGATTCTGCCTGGCAAAGAGGAGGCGTGGATCGTGCTCGACGCCGACCCGGGCGCCCGTCTGTGGGCCGGCGTCCGCCCCGGCGTCGACCGCGACCAGCTCGCCCGCGCCGCCGAGGACGGCAGCATCGTCGCCTGTCTCGAAGAACATGTCGCCACCCCCGGCCTGGTCGTGCTCGTCCCCGCGGGCACGGTGCACGCGATCGGCGCCGGCATCCTCCTCGCGGAGATCCAGCAACCCTCGGACTGCACGTACCGCCTTTACGACTACGGCAGCGGACGCCCGCTGCACGTCGAGTCGGCGCTGGCGACGCTCGACGTGTCCGCCCGACCTCAGCTGTGGCGCCCCGGCGACGCCTCCCCCCATTTGCGCGGCGCCCACGTCGAGCTCGAGCTGCTCGGCCCCGGTGAACACGCGCGCGAGCTCGACGAGCCGACGTTGCTCGTCGGCGCGCGCGGGACCGCGACCGCGCGCGCCGACGGCAGCGAACGACGCATCGGCGGGATCGACCTCTCGCTCGCCGTCCGCGGACCGCTCGCAATCCACGTCCCCGACGGGGCCCTCGTCGCTCTCGGCCGCGTCCACGCGTGAACTGTCGTCACCGAAAGATTGGCCGCGCGCCCCGATACGCCCCCACCTGTCGTCGGCGAACCAGGCCCGCATCCTCGCCGACGCCGGCGCCCGCGACGCAGAAGCACCGCCGCCCGACCACGCAATCGCGGACGCCATGCACCGGCGCGACCGCGGCGAGCAGGCCGACGGTTGCGGGTACAACGGTCGCAACTCCCCCGCGCTACCACGCTCGTCAGCGAACCACACCTGGCCCCGCCCGGCGTCACGACGATCGACCGCGGTGACGACCGAGCGAACCACACCTGGCCCCGCCCGGCGTCACGACGATCGACCGCGGTGACGACCGCCTGCAGACCCTGTCCGAGCGGAGCGCTCGATCGACCCGGTCCCCCAGGCCGGCAGCGATCCCACACCGCCGCGCGAGCGCAGGAGATCCTCACCGGCTCCGCCCGCGTCGCCGACGGCATCATCGCCTCGCCGGCGGTGGCTTCCGCCGCACCCGTGCCGCACCCGTGGCGACCGCGGCCCGACCTCGCCTCCGACCTGCTCCTTCGGACATCCTGCGCGGGTTCGCCCGGGTCCGCGCACGCGGGCGCGGCGGCCCTGTAGCGCCTGTCCGCGGGCTCGCGGTCCAGCGCCCGGACCGCCGCTGTCCTGACGCCGCCGTCACCTCGCGCGTGCTCGTTCGGCAGCCTCGCCGCGGCTGGGGGCGCTGGCGTATAGTGAGGCGCATGACCTCGCCCTATCGCCTACTCTCGTGCGCCTTCGTGCTCCTCATCGCGTGTGGCGACGAGGGAGTGACCACCCTCTCGCCGAGCACCGACACCAGCGACCCCACCACCAGCGCGCCCGTCACCACCACCACCACGACCACGGGCGAGCCGACGGGGACCAGCACGACCGGGACTCCGACCACCACCGAGGACACTGCGAGCACCACCGACGACACCACCACCGGTCCCCCGCCGAGCAATTGCTCGCAGTACACCGACATGGCGGCGTGCGGCCAGAACGGCTGCGAGTGGACGCAGATCGTCAGCTACACCCACAGCAACCAGGGCTGTCAGGGCGACATCCGCGACTTCTGCGTGCCCACGGACGCCTCGGGCGGGCTCACCAGCGTGTGGCGCGACGACAACGGCGACATCGAGGTCTTGCAGTTCCCGTTCACCCCGACCGACCTCGGCCCCGAGTGGAACACCTGCGACTGCGACGGCCCGCTCGCCTGTCTGTGCACCTCCGCCGCCCTCGACTGTCCCGAGCGGCTGGACGAGTTCTGCGGCGCCATCACCAACGAGAACACCTGCAGCAACGCGGCCGTCGGCGGCTCGTTCGCGTGCGGGTGGTTCACCGTCTCGCAGGAGGGCCCGCTCGACGGCGCCTGCGACGACCCCCCGTGGCAGAAGGTCTGCCTGCCCGGCACCGATCTCAGCAGCAAGACCTGCGACGAGATCAGCCTGCCCTACGTCGACCAGGGCTACTGCATGGGCTGGACCGACCCGGTCTACTGGCGCGAGATCGACGGCATCGTCGAGGTCACCACGATCTGCGGGCCCAAGCCGAGCGGCTGGACCCTGTGCGTCGCCGACGACCCCGATCAGCCCGACGAGTGCAAGTGCGGTTGCAAGATCTGAGCGGCCGCAATCATCACACCTGACCTTCAGGTCAGCAGCACCATTTCCCGACCGTGCGCCCCGACTCGAGGTCGCGGTGCGCCTGCGCCACCTGGTCCAGGGGATAGGTCGTGATCGGCGGCGGGCGCAGCTCCCCGGCCGCGAGGCCGCCGGCGATCGCCGCCATCCCCTCGATCAGCAGCGGCGCGCGGTGGAACATGTACGACAGGTTGAAGCCGAGCACCCCGCGGTTCTCGTTGGTGAGGGCCAGCGGCGAGAACCACGGCGTGCGCACGAACCCGAGCGCCAGCTTGAGCAGGTTGGGCTTGCCACCTGTCCTCGGGAGCATGGTGTGAAAGCCATACACGATCAGGCGCCCGCCCGCGGCCAGGTGGCGGTAGCTGTGGCGCAGCGTCTCCGGGCCGTTGGCGTCGCAGGCCACGTCGAGCCCGGCGGGCGCGGCCGCCTTCACGGCCGGCCACAGCGACGCGCGCGACTTGTCGATCACCACCTCCGCCCCCGCCGCCTTGGCCGCCTCGACCTTGTGCGGGCCGCCGACCACCCCGATCACCCGGCAGCCGGCGCGACGGCCGAACTGACACAGCGCGCCGCCGACTCCGCCGGCGGCCGAGTGGACCAGCACCGTCTCGCCCTCGCGCGCGTGTGCCAGCGCGTGGAGCGCGTACCAGGCCGTCAAATACACCGAGGGGACCGCCGCGGCCTCGGCGAGCGACAGGCCCTGGGGCACCGCGAACACCTGGTGGGCGGGCACGCAGACCGACGACGCGTAGCCGCCGAAGCGGGTCACCGCCACCACCTCGGCCCCGACCGCGAGCCCGGTCACGCCTTCTCCGAGCGCGTCGATCACCCCGGCGACCTCGAAGCCCGGCGTGATCGGCCAGCCGACGAACTCTTGCGCCGACGCGTAGAGGCCCATGCGGACCACGCAGTCGGCGTAGTTGACCCCGATGGCGGTCACTGCGATCCGGACCTCGCCGGGCGCGGGTCGGGGCGCCTCCGTATCGACCAGGGTCAGCCGCTCGTGTCCGCCCGGGGCGGAGATCACAACCTTGCGCATGGGCCGACCCTCGCCCGGGGCGTGCGTGCGGTCAAGTCGTGAACTTGTAGCGACAAAGGCCCACCCCTGTGACGCTGATGGTGTTAGCTTGTCCGGCGCATGACCGCAGGCGCAAAGGACGACAGCCGCACCGAGACCGACAGCATGGGCCCGATCCAGGTGGCGAGCGGCCACTACTGGGGCGCCCAGACCGAGCGTTCGCTGCACCACTTCGACATCGGCGACGACCGCTTCTCGCGGCCGATGATCCGGGCGCTGGGGATCCTCAAGAAGGCCGCCGCGCTGGCCAACGGCGAGCTCGGCACCTTGCCCAAGGACAAGGTCGACCTGATCGTGCGCGCCGCCGACGAGGTCATCGCCGGCGACCTCGACGCTCACTTCCCGCTGCGCGTGTGGCAGACGGGCAGCGGCACGCAGACCAACATGAACGCCAACGAGGTCATCGGCAACCGCGCGATCGAGCTCGCCGGCGGCGTCCTCGGCAGCAAGAAGCCGATCCACCCCAACGACGACGTCAACCGCGGCCAGTCGTCGAACGACACCTTCCCGACGGCCATGCACATCGCCGCCGCCGAGCAGGTCGTGCATCACCTGCTGCCGCGGCTCGACGCCCTGCGGAGCGTCCTCGCGGCCAAGAGCGCCGCCTTCGCCGACATCGTCAAGGTCGGGCGCACCCACCTGCAGGACGCCACCCCGATCACGCTCGGCCAGGAGTTCTCGGGCTACGTCCAGCAGCTCGACGACGCCCGCCGCGCCGTCGAGAGCGCCTTGCCGCGGGTCTACGAGCTCGCGCTCGGCGGCACCGCCGTCGGCACCGGCCTCAACACCCACAAGGACTACGCCGTCACCAGCGCCAGGCAGATCGCCGCGCTGACCGGCCTGCCGTTCGTCACCGCGCCCAACAAGTTCGCCGCGCTCGCCGGCCACGAGGCTCTGGTCGGCCTCCACGGCGCGCTCAAGACCCTCGCCTGCGCGCTGACCAAGATCGCCAACGACATCCGCTGGCTCGCCTCCGGCCCGCGCTGCGGCTTCGGCGAGCTCACCATCCCCGAGAACGAGCCCGGCTCCTCGATCATGCCCGGCAAGGTCAACCCGACCCAGTGCGAGGCCATGACGATGGTGTGCGCCCAGGTGCTCGGCAACGACGTCGCCGTCAACATCGGCGGCATGAGCGGCAACTTCGAGCTCAACGTCTACAAGCCGCTCATCATCCACAACACCCTGCACTCGGTCCGCCTGCTGGGCGACGCCTGCCGCAACTTCCGCGAGTTCTGCGCCGAGGGCATCGAGCCGCGCCGCGAGAAGCTGGCGCACAACCTCGAGCAGAGCCTGATGAACGTCACCGCGCTGAACCCGTACATCGGCTACGACAACGCCGCCAAGATCGCCAAGAAGGCGCACAAGGACGGCTCCTCGCTGAAGGAGGCCGCCGTCGCGCTCGGCCTTTTGTCGGCCGAGGAGTTCGACCGCTACGTCCGCCCCGAGGCCATGATCGCCCCCGAGGGCGACCGCTAGGACCCGCTTGAGCCACCAGCCCTACATCTCGATCCTCATCCCGCTGTACGACGAGCTGCGCTCGATCCCCGAGATGCACTCGCAGGTCACCGACGCCTGCGTCAGGCTCGGGCGCAGCTACGAGATCCTGTGGATCGACGACGGCAGCCGCGACGGCTCGGCGCACGCGCTCGACGACCTCGCCGCGCGCGACCCACGCACGCGCGTCGTCCACTTCCGCCGCAACTTCGGCAAGTCGTCGGCGCTGGCGGCCGGCTTCGAGCGGGTGCGCGGGCAGATCGTCGTCACCATGGACGCCGACCTGCAGGACGACCCGGCGATGATCGACGACTTCGTCAAGCGGATCGAGGCCGGCGCCGACCTGGTGTCGGGCTGGAAGAAGCGGCGGCACGACCCGCTCGACAAGACCTTGCCGTCGCGGCTGTTCAACGCCGTCGTCAGCCGGCTGTCGGGCGTGCGGCTGCACGACTTCAACTGCGGCTTCAAGGCCTACCGGGCCGACTGCGTGCGCGAGCTGGCCGTCTACGGCGGCTTCCACCGGTTCCTCCCGGTGCTCGCCCACCACAAGGGCTTCCGCGTCGAGGAGCTGATCGTCAAGCACCGCGCGCGCAAGCACGGCAAGAGCAAGTACGGCGTCAAGCGGATGTTCGACGGCTTCATGGACCTGCTGACGGTCCTGCTGGTCACCCGCTACCGCACCCGGCCGCTGCACTTCTTCGGCATCCCCGGCATGGTCCTCGGCGGCCTCGGCGTGCTGATCCTGATCTACCTCAGCTTCTTGTGGCTGTTCGGCTACGCGATCGGCGAGCGCCCGCTGCTCACGCTCGGCGTCCTGCTCACGATCGTGGCGATGCAGTTTATCGGCGTCGGCCTGCTCGGCGAGCTGCTCGTGCGCACCACCATCCGCTCGCAGGAGGTGTTCTCCATCCGCGACGAGCGCGAGGCGCCGGCGGCCACGCGCGCCGCCATCTACGCCCAGCCGAGCCCGCAGCTCGGCCCCTCGGCCCCGCCGATGAGCGGCCGCGAGCTGCCCGTCTCGGCCGCCGAGGAGATCAGCGAGGACGCGCGCACCGTCACGGTCGCCGGCAAGCCGAACCAGCCGAGCCCGCCGAGCCCGGCCGCGCGGCGCTGACGGGCCGCGGCAGCGCGCGACGATTCATCGATCCCGGGACCCGCATGACCAGCGGCAACAAGCAGAAGCACGAGAGCAAGAACCCGATCCAGCGCGCCCTCATCGCCCGCTTCAAGCGCGAGGCCGCGGCGCTGGTGCGGCAGGCCGCGCCGCGGACGATCCTCGACCTCGGCTGCGGCGAGGGCTACATGATCGAGGCCCTGCTGCAGGCCGGCATCGACGCCGAGTTCACCGGCGTCGACCTGTCGCACGGCGCCATCGCCGACGCCCGCGCGCGGATCGGCGAGCGCGCCCGGCTCGACGTCATGGACGCGCGCCAGCTCGTCGACGACGGCCGCAGCTTCGACATGGTCATGATGCTCGAGGTCTTGGAGCACATCCCCGCCCCGGCGCAGATGCTGCCGATCTTGCGCCGCCTGGCCCGCCGCCACGTCCTGCTCAGCGTCCCGCGCGAGCCGTTCTTCTGCGCCCTCAACTTCATGCGCGGCAAGAACCTCACCCGCCTGGGCAACGACCCCGAGCACGTCAACCACTGGGGCAGCGCCGGCTTCCAGCGCTTCATCGCCCGCGACTTCGAGGTCCTCGCCGCCCCCGGCGTGTTCCCGTGGACGATGGTCCTCGCGCGCCCGCGCCCGCGCGATTGAGCACACGCGGGACCGCGGGCGTCGGCGACGAATTACTCGGAAGCCGGGTTCCCAGGAGCCAGCGCGGCGATGTGTCAGGGTTCGTTCGACGCGCTAATCCACGTCGATGATCTCCTCGCACCCGATCTCCCGCCCCACCGACCAGCAATCGCGGCGGCCGGAGCTCCCTCCGAGCTTTTCCCGCAGGCACACGGACGGGTCGCGCGAGGAGTTCCAGACCCGGGCCGTTGCCGCCCGTAGTCTCCCGACGCCGAGCAATAGCGCATGCGCCGCTCGGCGTCGTCGTCGGTGTTTTCGTCCTCGGGCTCGACGAACTCGTCGTTGGGCGCGGCAAACTCGTCGGGCGCGGCGACGTCGGGCGCCGCAAATGCGGTGACAGCGATGAACAGCGCATTCTGGATGCAGTTGAAGAACAACATCGGAGTATCTCCTTTCGCTTCTTGAGGTGCCGTTCGCAGCATTGCCGACGGCAGCTCAACAATGATGAGACTCCGGGCATCGTCCAGCGGCCGGGCGAAAATTGTTCTGCGCTCCTACCGCCGCCGGGTTGGCCGCTCTGGGTGATCTACCGGACGCCGATGCCGGTCGACCGGGCGAACCCGATGGTGGAGCCTTACACCGTCGGGCTCGGCCTCGATCTGGGCGACGCGACCGCGCTCCACCTCGATCTGACGGCCCTGCGGGCGATTTGCGAAGTCGGCCACACAGCGTTCTCAGGCAGGAATCGGCGGCAAAAGCGAAAATCGACATGATCAGCGCATCCTTTTCGCAGCTCAGCGATTGCGCTAACTTTGCAAACGAGCGCGCGCCGTCCAGCGGACGACCGCAGATTTTCCCGGGCCGAGAGCGGACTCGACCCAATCGGGAACCGCTTATTCGCACGCCGCCGCTCGCCCTCGTGCGAGGGGCCGGCAGTCGCAGCAGACGGACACCCAGCCTCCCAGCGGGCGAGGCCGAGCCGTGGACGCGCCTGTCCACCCGGTCCGGCATCACCCGCCGCTAGTAGGCGGCACAGCCGGCCTTCAGCGAGTCAGAACCGGAGGTCAGCTGAGGCGAGCATTCCGCCCGGCAGCCACTGCCATGAGGTTTGCGTATACCCAGCTTTTTCATGGTCGCCCGCTGGACGTCCGGGGATTCCCCCATCACCCTGGAATCACCGCGTCCTCGCAATGCAGCGTCGGCGCTTGGTGACAACCCAAAGTTCACAGTCAAAGGAGTCGATCCATGATGTTCTTCATCAACGTCCTGCAGGCCGCCCTCGTCAGCACCTTCGCCCTCACCGACCCCGAGCTCGCCGCCCCCGAGCCCGACGAAGCCACCGAGGACATCGTCGAGCGCCGAACCCTCGAATGCACGATGTCAGGGGAAACTCCCACGAGCCGGCAGTGGGCGTACGTGTCGGACACCAGCGACCCGGACCGCTGCGTCCGGTGGGTCACCGGCGGCACGGCGCCCAAGAACTTCCCGAGTTGCCACGAACGCGCCAGGAACGAACTCGGCTGTCGGTATGTGGAGACCATCCCCCAGCCCTAGGCTGACGAGTAGGTCAAAGTAACCCAATCGTGGCGGGGACGGGGCGCCCTCGTCGGAAAATCACCGACCGGGTGCAGTCATCGTACCTGTCGAACGGGGCGCCAGATCCTAACTCTGGAGCTCCGGGACACTCGCCCCCGTTCTACGAACAAGATAGAAATGCCCCATTGGGGGCAGCTCACATTCATGGCAGGATCTACAATGAATACAGCGCCATTGGCACCGCCTCCTGACCTCCGGATACGCGCGAGGCGGCTCGGATACCTCTGGCACGAGCGGCCGCTGGGCTGATGAAATGCCTCGTCTGACAGCTGCTCGGGCGCCGTCTCTTTGCATCCGACGGTGTCAGCCTTCGATCGCGCTCGCGAACGGGCAGTCAACTCTCCGGGCGCCCGAGCTTCTCGCTAGCCGCCACGAGCCGCGCCACCGCGGCGTGCGTCGGCGCCGACAGCCCGTGCTGCTCGGCCAGCCGCGCCACCGCCCCATTTGCATCGATCTCCGTCGCCGCCCCGCGTCGCAGGTCCTGCAGCATCGCGTTGGTGTTCGCGCGCGTCTTCTCGGTCGACGCGAACACCCGCTCCAGATCCGCATCGAGGAGCGTCACCCCTTCCGCGGCCGCCACCGCGCGCGCCTCGGCCAGCAGCGTCTCGGCCAGCGCGCGCAGTGCGGCACCTCGAGGATCGCCCCGTTCACCGCGTCGAGCAGCGCGCACGGTCCGCTGACCGCCAGGTTCCACAGCGACTTGCGCCACTCGCACGCCGCGACCGACGCCGCCACCGTCACCGGATAGCCGGCGGCTGTCAGCAGACCTTGCAGTTCGGACATGTGCGAACGGGCAGGTTCATCGTCGGCCGCCAGCTCGAGCTGGAACACCCCGGCCACCCGCACCGCCGTCGGCCCGCTCAGCCCTGCGCCCAGCCAGCAGGCCACCC
Organism: Nannocystis pusilla; assembly: GCF_026626665.1. GTDB lineage: Bacteria > Myxococcota_A > Polyangia > Nannocystales > Nannocystaceae > Nannocystis > Nannocystis pusilla. The sequence goes on along the minus strand of NZ_JAPNKE010000002.1, from coordinate 10,903,406 downwards.
GCACGAGCGCCGGCGCGGGGACGCGTTCACGGGCGAGCCCCGCGATCCCGAGCCCGTTCTGGCACAGCCCCAGCACCTGCCCCTGCGTCAGCCGCGGCGCCAGCACCTCGAGCGTCTCCGCCAGCTGCGTCGCCTTGACCGCGACCAGCACGATCGCCCCCGCCGGCACCGACCACTCCGCCGCCGCGTCCACCACCGGCACGAACGCCCGGCGCTGCTCCGCCCCCGTCAGCTCGAACCCCTCCGTCGCCAGCGCTGCGGCTCGCGCTCCGCGTGCGACCAGCGTCACTGCGGCCACCTCGTGCAGGCGCGCCGCCAGGTGCAGGCCGACCGCGCCGGCGCCGACGATCCAGATCGCTCGAGAAGAGGCCGCGCTCGTGGACATGACGATAGGCGTTTAGCACATCACGCTACGTCACGTGAGCCGGCGAAAAACCTTCGCGCGCCGCCGCGGTCGCTACGATTCATTGTCATCGCGTCCGGGGTGACAAACGCATGCTCTTGGCCGCCTTCTCCACCGTCTCGATCCTCTCCATCGTCGCCTTTTACAACGGCCTCCTGCTGGCCGTGCTGGCCTACTACCTGTGGAAGCACCGCGGCCGCCCGTGGGAGCGCTGAGCGCGAACGCCTCGTTGCCGACCTCCGTCGCCTGACGCCGCTCCACGCTCCCCGCTGCAGTGCCGAGCCGCGCACGACTCGCGCTCGGCATGGACCCTCCCGCTGCCGTCAGGACCCTCTCACGCAGGCGATTCGGTCCGCGATTCGGCCGCAAGGCACCACCGCCCCTGTGCCAGTGCCCACACCCGCTCAAACTCGTCAGTGGTGAGGGCCTCGCCCTTGCATGGCCGGTCGCACCCGTCCGAGCTTCAACCTGCGCTCCGGCGCTCGCCTCACCCGTGGACCGCGCGAGGATCGTCGCTGAGCAGCAGCGGTCCGTCGTCGGGCGCGTCGAGCACCAGCACGCGCTGGCCGTCGCGGATCTCCGCGCGCACCAGCCCGACCGCCGTCACCTCTTCGCCCGGCTCGATCGTCCCCTCGTCGTAGCGGATGGCGATGTTGAGCCCGATCAGGTTCGTGCTCTTCAGCCCGTGGCGGCGCAGGAACGCCTCCTCGACCTCGCTCGCGTCGTCGAACGAGCCCGAGCGCGTGTGATGGTCGCTCACCACTGCCACCCGCGGCACGCTCATGATCACCTCGATCCGTCCGGTCCCGTCGTCGAGCGCGAACTCGACGTAGCGCTCCTCGCGGGCCACCTCGCGCCAGTGATTGCGCCCCGTCTCCTGGTCGACCGTCGCCAGGTAGTACACGCTGGCGCGATGGGACAGCGGCGCCTCGAGCACGCGCTCGCCGGCCAGCACGCGCCCGCGCACGCGCACGAGCTCGCCCTCGCGGAGCCCGCGGATCGGCGTCACCGGCCGCTTCTTCAGGGCCCGGCGCGTCCGGGCGTCGGTCGACAGCGCGTAGGACAGCCCCACCCCGGCGATGGCGGCGGCGGCGAGGGCGAAGATCGGCACAGGCATCGGCCGCGGAGCTTACCACGGCCGGCCGACCCGGCAGCCGTCGCGCCGCGACGTCCCCGGCAGCCTCGGCCGTGCCCCGTGCGCGGACCGGGCACGACCCGCGCGCCCCCGCACCGACCGCCGCCGCGCGGTCCCCACGGCCCGCAGCCACCTTCGCTCCGAAGGTTGGCTCCGCAGCATGCGCTTGCGGACGGGTCATGAATCATCACATGACCTTCAGGGCATGTCCCGAACACCAGCCGCCTCGCGCAGCCACGCGTGCAGCGGCGCCCCCGCGGCCGGCAGGCGGTCGGTGAAGCGCAGCACCTCGCCCGTGCTCGCCAGCAGCACCAGCCCGCCCGCCACCGCCGCCAGCTGCGGCCCCACGCGCCCCCCGGTCGGCCCCCGCATCGGCGCCGCCAGCCCCGACACCAGGTCGACCACCTCGACCCGCCCGTCGATCCCCACCACCGCCAGCGTCTGCTCGTCGAGGAACGCCGCGTCGCGCCCCTGAGGGCCGGCTACCCGCAGCGGCGCCCCCGGCTGCGCCAGCGACCACGCCTGCAGCAGATCGCCGTCGAGCACCACCAGCCGCCGGCCCGACGGGCTGAAGCGCGACGAGACGAACGACCCGGCCTTCTGACTCGTCGTCGCGCCGGCGAGCTGCAGCCGGCCGTCGCGCTCGAGATCGACCACCTCGACCTCCGCCTGCCCGCGGCGGTAGACCGCCAGCGTCGCCCCGGCGGGCGCGAACGCCAGGCTCGCGTACGTCGACCCGTCGGCGCTCGCCACCGGCTCGACCATCCTCCGCGCAGTTCCGTCGCGCTCGACCACCATCACCCCGCCGTCCCCGGTCAGCGCCGCCAGCACCTCGCCGCCGGGCGCGTACTGCAGGTCGTGCAGGTGTTCGTGCAGCGGCAAGCGCAGCGACGGCGCTCCCGGCGACGTCCACTCGCGGACCTCCCCGTCGGCGAAGCCGATCGCGAACCGTCCGGCCCCGAACACCGCCCCGGACCACGGGTGCCGCGGCACCTCGAAGATGTCCTCTCGACCATGTCCCCAGAGACATGCAGCGCCCTCGGCCACCGACAGCAGCACCTGCCCGTCGTCGGCGATCGCCATCAGCCCGTGGTCCTCGCGCCGCGGCCGACAGCTCGGCGTCGGCGTCGTCGTCGCCCCCGAGCGCAGGTCGATCCGGGCCGTGCTCTCCGGCCCGCCCGTCACCGCCCAGCCGCCGTGCTCCGCCAGCCGCGCCTGGCGCCGCGGCACCGGCGACGCCGGCCACAACGACTGCCACGCCGCCTCGCTCGGGCGCACCCGCCGGTGCCCCTCGGCCCCCGCCAGCAGCAGCTCGCCGTCGCCCAGGACCGCCGCGTCGAGGTCCGCCTGGGCGACGATCGCCGTCCCGGTAGCGACGTCGAGCACGTCGGTCGTCACCCCGAAGCCCCACTTCACCAGCCGCCCGTCGCGGCTGGTGTGCGGCGCCACCACGAAGTCGTCCGACCTGTCCGTTCGGACATCTCGCGTCCACAGCCGGGCGCCCGCCGGGTCCTCCGCCCACGCGGTCGTCCAGCCGTCGCGGTGGCCGACGAACACCAGCGCGTCGCGGGCCGGCGCCGACCAGCCCGCCTCGACCATGCGCGACGGTCCGTCGGTTCGCCACACCACCTGCCGCTCGACCCCCGACGCGCTGCTGGCCCGCTCCGCGCCCGCGCACGGGACCACCAGAGCGCGCCCGTCCGGCGTCCAGTGACCGCGGTACAGCCGCGGCTTGCACGGGTGGCGGCTGACCTCGACCTCACCGGTCTCGCGGTCCCACACCACCAGCGACTCGTCGCGGGCCCCCGCGAGCCGCCGGCCGTCCGGAGAGCCGTGCAGCGACAGCCCGGCCACCGCGGCCGGCGCGTCCGCCCCCGGCAGCTCGCGGCGCGCCCCGGTCTTCACCGCGAACTCGAGCGCCGGCACGGCCAGCCCCGGCCAGGCCCACAGCGACTCCCCGTCGGGGCTCAGCGCCCAGCGATAGAACGCCACCGGCCTGTCGGTCTCGCCGGCCAAGCGCAGCGGCTCGCTGCCGTCCGGCCGGTGCACCGCGGCCACGAACTCCTTGCCCCGCTCGGAGCTCACGTGCGCCCACGCCGTCCCGTCGGGCGTCGCCGCCAGTTGCCCGCGCCCGCCGATCTTCTCGCCCTCGGCCGCTCCCGGCCGCCAGCGCCACAGCCCGTCGAGGCCGACCGCGATCCATGTCCCATCGGCCAGGTGGATACCGTCGAGCAGCGCGTCCGTCGGCCCCGTCATCGCCGCCCCGACCGCCCCCGGCCGCCACGCCGCCAGCGCCAGCGCCCGCACCGCCCCGTCGCGCGCCGGCTCGGGGGTCAGCTGCGCCAAAAGCGGGTACACCTGCGCCGGCTCGGCCGCGATCGCCAGCCGCGCCTGCGCCAACAACAATTCATCCGCGCGCCGGTCCGCGGTCACGCGCGCCGCCTCGGCCTCGCTCGCGCGGACCTCGGCGACATCCTGCGCCGACACTGCCGCCGCGCGCTGCTCCTCGGCGACGTCGCGGGCCTCGCCGATCCGTCCGACCGCCACCACCCCGATCGCCGCCAACGCTACCAGCGACGCCGCCCCCACCGTGGCCACCGCCCGGTGCCGCCGCAGCCACAGCCGCCCGACCTCCGCCAGCGAGTACGCGTGCGCGCCGACCAGCCGCCCCGCCTGATAGCGGCGCAGATCGTCGGCCAGCGCCTCCGCGTCGGCGTAGCGGCGACCTGGCTGTTTGGCCATGGCCTTCTCGACCACCGCGATCAACGCCGGCGGCGCCTCGGGCACCAGCTTCGCCAGCCGGTGCGGCTCGCCCTCGAGCACCTCGCGGATCAGCGCGGCCGCGCGACGGTCGTGGAACGGCGGCACCCCGGCCAGCACGTGGTAGAGCACCGCCCCGAGCGCATAGATGTCGCTGCGCCCGTCGACCCCGTCGCCGCGCGCCTGCTCGGGCGGCATGTAGCGGACCGTCCCGAGCAACGAGCCCGCGGTGGTGAGGTCGGACACCACGAAGTCCGCGCTGTCCTCGGCCGCCACGGCCTCTGTCTCTTGGGACATATACTTCGCCAGCCCCCAGTCGATCACCACCGCCTCGCCGAACGCGCCGATCAGGATGTTGGCCGGCTTGAGGTCGCGGTGGATCACCCCCTGGCGGTGCGCGTAGGCCATCGCCTCCGCCGCCGCGATCACGTGCGGCACCAGCCCGAGCCGCGCCTGGACGTCGGCGCAGCCGGCGATCCGCTGCTCGAGCGAGGCGCCCTCGACCAGCTTCATGCACAAAAACGGCCGCCCGTCGTCGGCGCGCCCGAGGTCGTACAGCGGCACGATGCCCGGGTGCTGCAGGCGCGACGTGATCGCCGCCTCGCGCACGAACCGGTCGACCGACCGCTCGTCGAAGCGCAGCAGCTCCTTGACCGCCACGGTGCGCCCGAGCTTGAGGTCCTCGGCGCGGCGCACCGCTCCCAGGCCGCCGCGGGCGAACACCGGCCCGAAGCGGTAGCGCCCGGTGACCGGCTCGCCCCGCGTCGGCTCGCGCTCGGTCGGCGCGCCCCACGACCTCTGCCCCGCAGTCGGATCGCCGGCCGTCGTCGTTTCGAAGCCGAGGTGCGAGAGGCCGGCGAGCAGGCGGGCCTGCGCGCGCGCCAGGGTGGCGGGGTCGGGCGAGGGCGGGGGCGGAGCTCGGGACGCATCGCCAGGCGAGTGCTGGTTGTCGCGACTTGATCGGTGGAAAAAAGCACCGACTTCGCTCGCGCGATCGCCGCTCACTTGCGATCGCGGAGGTAGCCCTCGATCTTGTCGCCGATGCTGCGCATCGCGCTGTCGAGGTCGCGCGCCTGGCTGTCTCTCAGGTCAGGTCGAGCCAGCAACAACTCGGTCCCCTCGCGCAGGCGCTGACGGGCGCGCGCGATCCGCCCCGCCATCGTCCCGCCCGGCACGGCGAACAGCTCGGCCAGCTCGCGGGCGGTCAGCTGCTCGTACTCCTTCAGCTCGAGCACGATCCGGTCGTCGAGGCTGAGCCCGCGCAGCGCCTGCGATACCACGTGCTCGATCTGCCGGTCCGCCAGCAGCGACGACAGCGACCCCTCCGTCGCCGGGTCGATCGCGCTGTCCGTCGCCGGGTCGAACGTCGGCCCCAGACGCGAGCGGTGGCGGATGTACTCGAGCAGCTTGTTGCGGGCGATGCCGAACAAGAACCCCTTGAACGACGACGAGCCGCCGCGGTACGCGTCGCGGCGCCGGCACAGCGCCTCGAATGTCCCCTGGGCCAGGTCCTCGCAGGCGTCGCCGCTCACCTTGGCGAAGAAGAACCGGTACACGCTCGCGTAGTGGCGGGCGATCAGCGCCCGGCCGGCCGCGGTCGAGCCGGCTTGCCAGGCGCGGAGCAGCGAGAGGTCGTCGTCGCCCGGTGCTGGTTCCACGCCTGCAGCTCTACTCGATCGCCGGCTCCGGGTCACGCGGCGGCGGCTTCAGGGCCGCCGACACCGACGCCGGCGTGATCCCCTCGGCCAGCACCAGCGCCGCCAGGAACGTCCCCATGGACGTCGCCGCGGTCACCAGCGCGCGCACCAGCGGCAGCGCCACCGCGTCGGCCATCAGCGCCCGCACCCCTGCTCCCGCGGCGATCGCCAGACCTGTCCACAAGAACAGGCGGAGCAGCGCCCCGACGTAGCGACCGACGCCGAGCTGCAGGTGGCGCAGCGCGAAGCGGAGCAGCACCGCGAACGCGATCGGGTAGCCGATCACCCACGCCCACGCCACCGACGCGTAGCCGAGCCAGCCGCCGAGCAAGATCGCCGCGATCGCGAACCACAGCGGCATCGTCACCGCCGCCACCGCCATGTAGCTCAGGGTCAGGCTCGGGCGCCCGACCCCGTCGAGCAGCGGCGGCACCACTGCGCTGACCGCCCGCAGCAGCGCCGCGATCGCCAGCACCCGCACGGCAGCCGCCGCGCCGACCCATTGCTCGTCGAGCAGCAGCAGCAGGTCGGGCGCCGCCGGCACCACGATCACCAGGAACCCGGCGACCACGATGAAGCTGAGCCGCGACAATTTCGAAATTGCTCCGCCAGCGCCGCGGGTCGGTCGCGCGCGCGCGAGAACGCCGGGAACGCCACCGACACCACCACCGTGCTGATGATGCGCGCCGGGTCGAGCGCCAGGTCGGCGGCGGCCTTGTAGAGCCCGAGCGCGGCGCGGCCGAAGAAGTGGCCGACGATGTAGAAGTCGAGGCCGGTGTAGACGAAGAACAGGATCCGGCTCAGCGACGTCTTGAGCCCGAACAGCACCGCCTCGCGGGTGGCCGCCCAGTCGAACAGCAATCGCGGCAGCCACGGCTGGAAGTACTGCACCCCCGCGGTCGTCACCAGCGTGCGGCCGATCGCCCCGGCGATGAAGCACCAGATCCCCACCAGCGGCGCCGCGACCAGCAGCGCCACGTTCTCGGCCACGCTGGCGAGGAAGCGGATCAGCGAGAACTCGCGGAACCGCATCTCGCGGATCATCAGCGCCCCCGGCACCATGTACAGGTTCTGCAGCAGCAGCTTGACGCAGTGCGCCTGCAGCATCCAGCCGACGATCGGCGCCTGGTAGTGGCTGGCCAGCAGCGGCGCCACCGCGAAGAAGATCGCCGCGACGATCGTGAGCGACAAGAGCAGGTTGAGCCAGAACACCGTCGACAGGCGCGCCGGCGTGTGGTCGCCCTGCTGCACCAGCGCCCCCGGCAGCCCCAGCTCGGTCGCCAGGTCGAGGATCGGGATCGCCGCCAGGGCCAGCGTCGCCACCCCGTACTCCTCGGGGCTGATCCAGATCGCCAGCAGCACCGCCTTGGTCACCACGTCGAGCACGCCCATCAGCGCGGTCGCCGTGCCGACCCACGCCAGGCTCTGGTTGACGCGGACCTGCTCCTCGCGCTCCGACATCCTCTACTCCCGCCGCAGCACCGCGCAGCTGACCCGGTAGGGGCGACCCAGCCAGCGCAGGCGCGAGCCGCGGTCCCGCTCGGGCTGTCCCGAAGGCCAGCCAGCTTGCGGACGTCGCGGACCAGCAGCCACGGCCGGCGCAGCAGCTCGGGCGCGTAGGTCGGCCCGTCGACGATCTCGGCGCGGACCAGGCGCAGCCCCGGGAACAGCTCTCGGGACATGTCCTCCGGGTCAGGTCGATAGTACGTGTCGATCGGGTCGGGGTGGTACGGGTAGCTGAACGGCACCGTGACGACGAGCAGCCCGCCGGCGGGCACCAGCGCCGCCAGGCGCTCGGCCAGCGCCGCGCGGTCGGTCACGTGCTCGAGCATGTTGCAGCACAGGATCGCCCGCGCCCCGACCGCGCGCAGCCGCGAGAGGCCCGCCTCGCTCAGCGCGTCCGCGGCGATGTCGACGCCCGGCAGCGTCTTCAGGTCGCTGTGGACGATCGCCGCCCCGCGGGCCCGCAGCGGCGCGAACACCTCGCGGTCGATCCACGGCTGCACCTCCGTCCGAAACTGCAGGTCGCTGCTCCCGAGGTTTAATAAAGGGGACAGCTCCGCGTCGGGAAGCTCCTGCAGCCGCGCCCGCAACCACCGCGCCTCGACCTCAAGCACCGACCTGCTCCTCGGGACAGCTTCTCAACGCCATCACCTCCGCGGCCGCGCGCCGCACCATCGCCTCGACCTCAAGCAACGCCCTGCTCCTCGGGACAGATCACCAGCGACCTGGCGATTTCGGTGGTCGACCTGCGCCTCGGGACAGCCGGCCGAACCTCGACCGCGAGCACCGACATGACCCTCGGGACAGCTCGCCGCCACCTCGACGAGGGCGTCACCGCGGCCTCGGACGAAAACCACCGCCTCGCCTCGGCCTCGCCTTCGGACATGTCCCTCAAGACATATCGCCGACTCGCCGCCGTCGCCTCGACCTCAGGCACCGACCTGCTCCTCGGGACAGCTCACCACCGACTCGAGCCCGTCGGCCAGCGCCACCTGGGCGACGAAGCCGAGCCGCTCCTTCGCGCGGGTCGCGTCGAGCACGTAGCGCATCACCTCGCTGCCGCGGTACGGCAGCGCCCCGAGGTCGACCAGGTCCGTGCGGCCGAGCCGCCACGCCAGCGCGCGCACCACCATCGCCACGGCAGACTCGATCCCCGTGCCCGCGTTGTAGGTCCCCGCCGGCGCCCCGTCCTCGGCGCAGCGGGCCAGCAGGCGGGCCACGTCGCGCACGTGCACGAAGTCGCGGGTCTGCTCGCCGGGCGTGCAGGCGAACCGCTGACCCGCGCGCAGGGCCGCCAGCAGCGACGGGATCAGCATCCCCGGGCGCTGACCGGGCCCGTAGACCACCCCCGGGCGCACGATCACCGCCTCGAGCCTCAGCCTGGCCGCCGCCGCGCGGACCTCGTCCTCGCCGCGGATCTTCGCCTTCGCGTACGGCGTGTCGCCGAGGCGCTGCGCGTCCTCGGCGAACGGCACCGGCTGCAGCCCGTACACCTCGCCGCTGCTGACGTAGACCACCCGCCGGGCCCGCGCGCCGCCGCCACCGCCAGCGCCCGCAGCGGCGCCGCCACGTGCATCTCGGCCAGCGCCGCCTCGCCGCCCTCGCGGCCGCCGGCGGCCCAGATCAGCGCGTGAACTTCCGGACATGTCCCTTCAGACAGGCCTTCGCGACCGAACGCGATCGCCGATCGACCGGCGAGCGCGCGCGACGGCGCGGCCGATGAAGCCGCCGCCGCCGCCGATCGCGACCGCGGTCACGCCGCCCCCCAGCAGCTCGCGATACCAGGCGATCGTGCGCTGCAGCCCCTCGTCGAGCCCGTGGCGCGGGCGCCAGCCGAGCACCCGGCGCGCCTTCTCGGACGACAGGAATTGCTCGCGGATCTCCCGCGACGCCTCGCCCAGGATCACCGGCGGCAGGTGGCGCGCGTCCATGTGACCGAGCACGCGGTCGACGATGTCGAGCACGCTCTGCGGCCGCTCGTCGGAGAAGTTGAACGCCTCGCCGGCCACCTCGGGGCGGTCCATCTGCTCGGCCAGCTCGAGGTACGCCGCCACCGCGTCGCCGACGTACACGTAGTCGCGCACGAACGTCCCGTCGCTGCGGACCAGCGGCCGCTCGCCGCGGACCACCGAGCGCACCGTCCCGGGGATGATGCGGTTCCAGTTGAGGTCGCCGGGCCCGAACAGGTTGCCGCAGCGGGTCACGCACACCGGCAGCTGGTAGCTGTCGAAGTAGCAGCGCGCGATCAGGTCGGTGCAGCTCTTCGAGCAGTCGTAGGGGAAGCGGCCCTCGAGCCGCGACTCCTCGGTGTACGGCAGCACCGGCTGGTCGCCGTAGGCCTTGTCGGAGCTGGCGACGACGATCCGCCGGACCTTGCGCTCGTTGCGGCGGCACGCCTCGAGCAGGTTGTACGAGCCGCGGACGTTGGCCTCCCAGGTCGACAGCGGGTTGCGCCCGGCCGTGCCGACGATCGTCTGCGCCCCGAGGTGGAACACCGCCTCGATCTCGTGCTCGTTGATCACCCGCTCGAGCAGCGCGTAGTCCTCGAGCTGGCCCTGCACGCTGACGCAGCGGCGGTCGAGCCCGCGGCCGTGGAACAGGCTGCGCGGCACCCCGTCGCGGACCAGGCACACCGGCGCCGCCCCGCGGGCCAGCAGCTCCTCGACCATGTGGCTGCCGAGCAGCCCGGTCGCCCCGGTGACGAGCACGTTCTTGTCTGTCCAAAAGGACATGTTACCACTTCCTCCACGGCGCCGCGCCGCCGGTCCACGCGCGCTCGAGCAGCTGCAGGTCGCGGTAGGTGTCCATGCACTGCCAGAAGCCCTCGTGGCGGTGGATCCGGAGCTGGTCGTCGGCGGCCAGCTGCTCGAGCGGCTCGCGCTCGAGCGTGCAGGCGTCGTCGTCGCGCACGTACTCGAGCATCGCCTTGCGGAACACGAAGAAGCCGCCGTTGATCCAGCCCTCGGTGACCGCCGGCTTCTCGCTGAAGCGGTCGACGCGCTCGCCGTCGGTCAGCAGCTCGCCGAAGCGGCTCTGCGGCCGCACCCCGGTGACCGTCCCGATCTTCCCGTGGCTGCGGTGAAACGCCAGCAGCGCCTTCAGGTCGACGTCGCACAGGCCGTCGCCGTACGTCAGCATGAAGTCGTCCTCGTCCAGGTGGCGACCCACCCGGCGCAGCCGCGCCCCGGTCATCGCCTCCTCGCCGGTGTCGACGCAGGTCACGCGCCAGCGCGCCTCGGGCGGGTTGTGCAGCGTCAGCTTGCCGCCCTGCCCGAGGTCGACGGTGAAGTCGCCCGACAGCGCCGCGAAGTCGAGGAAGTAGCGCTTGATCACCTCGGCGCGGTAGCCGAGGCACAGCACGAAGTCGTCGAACCCGAACGACGCGTAGTAGCTCATGATGTGCCAGAGGATCGGCCGCCCCGCGACCTCGATCATCGGCTTGGGACGCAGCTCCGTCTGCTCTTTGAAGCGGGTCCCCTTGCCCCCGCACAGGATGACGACCTTCATCGCGACCTCCCCAGGACCTCGTCGTAGACCGCCTGGAGGCGCTCGCGGTGCGCCTCCACGCTGTACTCCGCCTGCATCTTGCGCCGCCCGGCCTCGCCGAGGGCGACCCGCTCGTCTGCACTTCGGGACAGGCGCACCAGGTGCCCCGCCAGCCCCGCGACGTCGCGCTCGTCCGCCAGCAGCCCCGTCCGCTCGTGCGCGACCTGCTCCGGGATCCCCGCGTGCCGCGTCGCCACGATCGGCAGCCCCGCCGCCGAGCCCTCGCAGATCACCGTCGGCGTGCCCTCCTGGTCGCCGTCGCTCGCCGTCCGGCTCGGCACCAGCAGCACGTCCGCCTCCTGCATGGCCGAAGGGACAGCCGTCGTCGGCGCCGCCCACGTCACGTCGAGGCGCAGCGACTCGGCCAGCGCGCGCAGCGGCCCGGCCCCCGCCGAACCTGTCCCAGGAGCATGACCTCGAGGTCAGCCCCTTCGTCGCGCGCCCGGGCGCACGCCCGCAGCCCGTCGTCAAAGCCCTTCTTCTCGACCTCGCGGCCGACCATCAGCACCCGCGTGCGCGCCCGCGTCGTCCGCGGCGCCGGCTGGAAGCGCGACAGGTCGACCCCGAGCGGGACCACGCGGATCTTGCTCTCGGGACAGCCCTGCGCGACCAGCTGGCCGCGCATGTGCTGCGACAGCGCGAGGAAGCGGTCGCCGCGGCGGAACAGCGCCGGCGCCAGCGCGGCGAAGTGCCAGTAGGCCGGCAGCAGCCGCAGCCGCGAGCCGCGGACCGTCACGTCCTTGCCGTAGAAGCTCGTCACCAGCGGCAGGCCGTGGCGGACCGCCGTCAGCAGCGCGTGGGCGCCGGTCTGCCCGAGGTGCGCGTGGATCAGCGACACCCCGCGGGCCCACCGCGACAGCCGCGGCGACAGCGTGGTCGCGCGGTACAGCAGCGCCTCGAGCGACCCGAGCGGCTGGTCGCGCAGCGCCGTCACCTCGCCGTCCGGGAACTTCTCCCGCGACAGCCGCTCGACCGCGAACACGCGCACCGCGTAGCGCTGCAGCGACCGCATCGACGTGTAGATGAACGTCTCCGACGGCGGCAGGAATTCGTGGCGCACAAAGCCGACGGTCGGCGAGATCGACATGCCGAGCGAAACGGCCGCGAACGTACGCTCCGGCGCGCGAGGGTGTCAACCGGCCTCGCCCAGCCATGACTTGCCGCACGCCCTCCGCGACCCCCGCGGCACGCCGTCCTCGCCGGGCTCTGGTATCGCGCGGAGGCCCGTGATGCGCCTTTACCTGCCGAAGCCCGCACGCCCCGCAGCACCCGCCGCAGGTCGCTCACGACGACCCGCCACGACGTCGCCCCGAGTCGCCGCCGCGACCGCGCTGCGCCGCTGCGCCGCCGCGACGCCGCGGCCTTCACGACGCCCCGCCACGATGTCGCCCCGTATCGCCGCCGCGACCGCGCTGCGCCGCTGCGCCGCCGCGACGCCCCGGCCTTCACGACGACCCGCCACCATGTCACCCCGAATCGCCGCCGCGACCGCGCTGCGCCGCTGCGCCGCCGCGACGCCCCGGCCTCGATTTGCCCGCGACGTCCGCCCTGTCGAAGCGAGCGCCCTGCGACCTCGCGACGCCGCGGCGCTCGCGTCCGACCGGCTGCGCGACCACGTCGAGGTCCGGCGATGATCTTGCCCGAGCTCACGACGAAGGACGCCTGGGAGCTGCGTCGCCAGCCCGAGATCGACGAGGACGACCTGTGGCTCACGCCGGGTCCCGTCGTCTGGCAGGCCGAGCGCTTCCGCGGCCCGCCGCCGGTGTTCTATCCCGTCTACCGCAGCGGCGACCTCTACGCGACCTCGCCGCTGCCGCTGATCGTCCACAACGGTGCGCTCGAGCTCGACGCCGACGTCGCCCGCCAGGTCGGCGGCGCGGTCCGCTACCTTGCCACCAACGCGACCATCGATCGCCGCGTGCGTCGCGTCGGTTGTCCCGAGCTGTCCACCCTCGAGCTGGCGGATCCGCACGAGTACGTCGCCCGGTTCGCCGCGGCTACCCGCAGCGACGTCGCCCGCGTCGAGGCGCAGCGGCCCGGCTTCACCAACCTCGTCCTGTGCGGCGGCAAGGACAGCCTCAACCTGTTGTTGCTGCCGTGGAAGAACCCGGTGATCGCCGTCAGCGCGCGGCCCAACTTCCCGCTCGTGCAGCAGTTCGTGAAGGACAACCGGCTCGGCATGGACGTCGTCGAGCTCGTCGACCGCGACGCCTCCTTGCTCGACAGCGAGATCGCGGTCAACGCCTGCCGGATCGGCCTCGACCACGTGCGATGGGTCGCCGAGCTGCGCGAGCTCGCCGGTCGCTTCGAGCGGCGCGCCATCTTCTGGGTCGGCGCCATGGCCGATGTCTTCACCACCCCGAAGTGGCGCACCTACAACCATTCGCTGGCGCTCGCGCGCCTGCGGGCGCTCCCCGGCCTGCGCGGCCTGGACGACACCGACGCCGGCCAGAGCTTGTTCTCGTGGACCTGCTACTACCGCGGCGGCATGTGGCAGGGCGGCAACATGTCGCTGCTCAAGGAGATCACCGACGCCCTGGTGCTGTCGGCCTACCGGCCCTGCCGTGCGGGCCCTGATCGCGCGCGTCGACCTGCGCGGCGCCGTGACCGCCGACATCCGCGCTGCCATCGGCGAGGCGCTCGCCGGCGGCCCCGTCGTCTATCCGACCACCAACCCCTCGCCGCCGCCCTCGCCCTTCCGCAAGCGCCGCTCGCACGTGGCCGCGTTCGTCGAGGTCCTGGCGCGCCACGGGATCCGCAGCGCCTGAGCCTGCCCGCTTGGACATGTTTTAAAGAACATGTCCCATCGACCATAATCATCCAGACCTCACCCCGCCTGCACCCGCGGGCGGTGCCCTTCGAGCCTGCCCCTTCGAGCAGGCTCTCTCGCGGCACTTCACCTGCCCTTACGGACAGCTCACCCGACCTGCCCCTTCGAGCATCTCAGGTGAGCGCCTGCATCGCGCGGGCGAGGCGGGGCAGGGCTGCCTTGATCTCGTCTTCGGAAACCGCGCCGACGCTGAGGCGGAACCAGCCCTCGTCGCCGGGCACGCCGAACGCCTGGAACGGGACGATGCCGATGCCGGCGTCGGTGAGCATGTACTTGCGGACATCCTCGTTCGTCTGCAGCACCTGGCCTGCGGGCGTGCGGCGGCCGAACGGGTTGATGCGCACGGTCAGGTAGATCGCGCCCATCGGCGGGATGCTGTCGACCTGCAGGCCGTCTTTCTTGAGCCCCTGGAAGCCGGTGTGCAGCAGCTCGAGCCGGCGGTCGAGGCCCTGCAGGAAGTTGTTGCCGTAGGCGTGGATCGCCTTGGTGTCGCTGAGCAGGTCGACGGTGGCCATCTGCTCCGGGCGCGGGGCCCAGGCGCCGACGTGGCCCAGGACCGCCGACATCTGCTTGATGATGTCGACCGGGCCGACCGCCCAGCCGACGCGCAGGCCGGTGGCCGCGAACGCCTTGCTGATGCCGTCGACGAACACGGTGTAGCGGGCCATCTCCGGGCGCAGCCCGGGCGGCGTCACGTGCTTCGTGTCGCCGAAGCGCAGCATCCAGTAGATGTGGTCGTACATCAGGTAGACCGGGCGCTCGCCGCGTTGCTCACGCTTGCGGTTCTCGGCCAGGATCGCGTCGCAGATGCCGCGCAGCGCGTCGGCGCTGATGGCAGTGCCGGTCGGGTTGAGCGGCGAGTTGAGGCACACCAGGCGTGCTGACGGCAGCTCGGACAGCAGCGCCTCGCCGGTGGGCAGGAACCTGGTCTCGGGGCCACATACGACCGGCACGCCGCGCGCCCGCACATGTGGACGTAGTGGTTGTTGTTCCAGCTCGGCACCGGATAGATGACCGTGTCACCGGCGTCGACCACGGTGCGGTAGAGCCCGTAGATCACCGGGCGCGCCGCCGGCGACGAGGAAGCTGTCGAGCGGATAGCGGAGCCCGAGCTCGCGCTCGTAGAAGCGCTGGATCGCCTGGCGCAGCTCGACCTGACCGTTGGCCGCCGGGTAGTTGGTCTCGCTGCGCTCCAGGGCCCGCAAGATCGCCTGCTGGAGCACCTCGGGGATCGGGAACTGCTTGGGGCTGAAGTCGCCGACCGTGAGGTTGCAGACCGGGACGCCCTGGCCCATCAGCACGCGGATCTCGGCCGCGATCTTGAGGATCTCCGAGCCGACCAGCGCCCCGGCCATCTGCGACAGGCGGGCGGCCGGGTCGGGTCCCGCGTCGTTGGCGTGGGCGGTGAGGTCGGCGTGCGCGCTCTGGACGTCCTGCATCGCTCCAACTATGCCACACTCCAGCGGCCCATGAGCAGCGCTCGCCAGCCGCACCTCACAGCCCGCCTCCAAGGATTCGGCACCACGATCTTCACCGAGATGACGCGCCTTGCGATTCAATTCGGCGCGGTCAACCTCGGCCAGGGCTTCCCCAACTTTGATGGACCCGACTTCATCAAAGAAGCCGCGATCGCTGCGATCCGCGCCGGCGCCAACCAGTACTCCCGCATGAGCGGCCTGCCCGAGCTGAATCGCGCGATCGCGGCGCACCAGCAGCGCTTCTACGACCTCTCCTACGATCCGGACAGTGAGGTCACCGTGTACTCCGGCGCGACCGAGGCCATCTGCGCGACGCTGCAAGCGCTGTGCGACACCGGCGACGAAGTCGTGCTGTTCGAGCCCTTCTACGACTCTTATCGCGCCAGTGTCACCATGGCCGGCGCGGTCCCGAAGGTCGTCACGCTGCACGCGCCCGACTTCGCGTACCGGCCCGAAGAGCTCGAAGCGGTCATTACCCCCAAGACCCGGGCAATTCTCCTGAACACCCCGCACAACCCCACGGGGAAGGTTTTTACGCGCAGCGAGCTCGAGCATATCGCGAGCCTCTGCCAGCGCTTCGACCTCATCGCCATCACCGACGAAGTGTACGAGCACCTCGTGTATGAGGGCTCGCACGTGCCGCTGGCGACGCTGCCGGGGATGCGGGAGCGCACCGTGCTGATCTCCTCCTCGGGCAAGACCTTCAGCTTCACCGGGTGGAAAGTCGGACACACGTGCGCGCCTCCGGCGCTCAGCGCTGCGATTCGCTGTGCGCACCAATTCGTGACCTTCTGCACGGCTACGCCGTTCCAGCACGCCCTCGCCAAGGCTTTCGTCGCCGACGACGCCTTCTTCACCGGCCTCGTCGCCGAGTACCGCGCGCGCCGCGATCGACTGTGCCACGGCCTGCGCGAGCTCGGCTTCGGCGTGCTCGCGCCGGCCGGCGCGTACTTCGTCATGACCGACATCCGCCCGCTCGGATACGCCGACGACGTCGAGTTCTGCCGCATGTTGCCGGAGCAGGTCGGCGTCGCCGCGATCCCGCCGTCGTCGTTCTACGAGCGCCCGGCGAACGGCCGTCACCTGGTGCGCTGGGCCTTCTGCAAGACCGACGACGTGCTCGACGAGGGCCTGCGTCGCCTGCAGAAGTTGCCGCGTCGCGCGCCACTGGCGAGCGCGGCCGGATAGACTATCCAACATGACCCGAAGGACAGCACGCAGGGGGACCGGAGCATGAAGATCGCGGCGATCCAGAGCGACATCGCGTGGGAGGACCCGGAGGCCAACTTCACTCGCCTGCGCCCGTGGGTGGCCGCGGCGGCCGCCGCGGGCGCCAGGCTGGTGGTGCTGCCCGAGATGTTCGCCTGCGGCTTCTCGATGACGACCGCCAAGATCGCCGAGCCGCCGGGCGGGCCCTCGACCCGCTTCCTCGAGCACCAGGCGCGCCAGCACGACCTGTGGATCTGCGGCAGCGTGCCCGAGGTGCCGCTCGGCGAGGCCAAGCCCTACAACACGCTCGTGCTCGCCAGCCCGCACGGCCAGGTCGTCCGCTACCGCAAGATCCACCCGTTCTCGTTCGCCAGGGAGGACGAGCACTACGGCGCCGGCACCGACCACATCACCGTCGACGTCGACGGCCTGCGCTGCACCCTGTTCGTCTGCTACGACCTCCGCTTCGCCGACGAGTTCTGGGGCCGCGCCGAGCAGACCGACGCCTACGTCGTGGTCGCCAACTGGCCCGAGCGCCGCCGCCACCACTGGACCACCCTGCTGCAGGCCCGGGCGATCGAGAACCAGGCCTACGTCGTCGGCGTCAACCGCGTCGGCCACGGCAACGGCCTCGACTACAGCGGCGACAGCCGCATCGTCGACCCCTGGGGCGAGGTGCTCGCGGCCGCCGCCGGCGGCGAGACGATGGTGCTCGCCGACGTCCGCCCCGAGGTCGTCCGCGACGCGCGCGAGCGCTTCCCTGTCCTCAAGGACAGGCGCAAGTCCTGACCGCGCCGCCCGCTCCCACATGCCCCGAAGGACAGGTGAGGCATCCGGCCGCCGCCTCGCCTCGCGCGGGTCGGCCACCGGGCTGTCCCGGCAGACATGTCCCATCAGACATCCTCGCCGAGCGCCAGCAACGCGGCGCGGGTGATCACCAGCGGCGTGAACGTCAGCGCCCCGAAGCCGCACGCGACCGTCTGCCGGGCCCACGCCGCGTCGTCGTCGCCGACGATCGCCAGCAGCGCCGCCGGGCCGCCGCGGCGCAGCCCGAGCAGGGCCGCGTAGCACGGCCACAGGTACGCCCGCGCCTGCTCCTCGCGCGCGGGTGGGGCCACCACTGCCAGCCAGGTCGACGGCCCGCCCAGGCGGTGGAGCGCGAACGCCAGGTCGGCCGACCACTCGTGCCCGTGGGCGTACAGCTGAGTGTCGCCGATGTCGACCGGCTCGGCCTGGGCCGGCTGCTCGAGCTCCCAGCCGAGCAGGCGGTGCAGCGCGTGGACGACCAGCTCGGGCCGGCGGTGCAGGAGGTCGAGGACGGGATCGACGGGCGAGGCGCACACCCGCGGGGCCATGCACGCCGCGCCGCGACCCGCTCGCGCGAAATCCCCTGTGCTTTCGCGCAGCCGCCTCACCGGGCCGTCCCGCCCGCGGGACGGGCGTCCAGCCGGCGGGACGCCTGCCGGCCCTACTCGGCCGGCACGTGGACCACGAGGTCGCCGCCCTTGCGCTTGAGACACACCGCGCACGCGTCGGGCACCAGCGGCTCCTCGTAGCGCGGCTCGAAGGTCTCCAGGGCCACCGGCTCGCCGTCGCGCTCGACCGCGACCACGAACTTCGCCGGCCCGCTCCAGGTGTTGCCGCGGATCTCGAGCACCTCGAGCTGAAGGCCGGTCTCACCGGCGTGGGCCACGATCGACAGGGTGCCGTCGTCCTCGCCGTCCTCGAAGGGGGTGAAGAAGTCGAGCGCGCAGTCCTCGGCCGGCAGCGCGCAGCTCCACGTCTCCTCGGCGTAGTCGGTGGACACGCGGAACGTGTACGCCCCGGCCCGCAGCCGCCCGCCCGGCTGGCCGTCGTCGACCACGGTGAGCGGCACCGAGGCCTCGCAGCTCGAGTTCATGCAGATCCCCGACGACTTGTTGCAGCCCGCCGCCGCGAGAACCAGTCCCAAGAGCCATGTCCGTTGCAGCATGTCCTCTCCTTCATGCCCTCAAGAGCATCCGCGACGCCGGCGATCTTCCGGCGCGCGCCCCCCGCCGGCCGCCCGCGACCATGCTCCGGTCGCCGTCTTGGAGCCGCCCGGGGCGCCGATCCGCGCGGCCGCTCGGCCGCAAGAGTGCCCGCTGGAGGCTCGCCACGCCCGGCCGGCATACCAGGGCGGGGGCGGCGCAGCAACCGCCTGATCACAGGACCGAGCGCACGAGCGCGACCAGCCGCGGCGCGTCGCGCACGAGGTCGGCCAGCGCGACGTCGCGGCGCGAACGGAACACGAAGCCGATGAGCCGGTCGTGCTGGCGCCACATCACCAGGTACGCCGACTCCGAGCTCGTGCGGCCGAGGTCGACGCTCGACAGCTGCTTGAAGCCGACCGAGAGGCCGTCGATGAGCTCGACGCGCGGCATGCCCTGGATCGCCGCGTCGGCCTCCGCTCGCCGCACCGCCAGCTCCGAGGAGCCGCCCGGCACCTCCTGGTAGATCGGCTCGAACTGCGTGCTGGTGTCGACCGCGCCCCCGAGGGCTCGCCCGATCTCCAGCGCCACCGGCACCACCTGCTCGCCCTTCTGCAGCACCGCCTCGATGCCCGACGACGACGCCTCCGCGCCCTGGCGCAACCAGGCCTTGGCCGCCTCGGACAGCTCGCCGAGGCCGAGCTGCCCCGCCCACGCGCGGGCCGCCCGCGCCGCCTCCGCGGTGCGCGAGCCGGCCATCTCGGCCATCTCCGCGGCCCGCGTGCGGCCCTCGGGCGCGTCGCACCCGGAGACGGCCGCTCCGACCAGGAGCCATGTCCACAGCCGACTTCGCACGCCTCAAGTCTAGCAGATCCGGCGCCGCTGCCTGACGCCGGTCTCGTATACTGCGCGCGCGTGTCCGTCCTGCGCACGATCGTCAGCTCCTCGCGCGCCCTCGTCACCGGCGCCAAGGACGTCGCCCGCTTCCGCGAGATCGCGACCGTCTTCGTGCGCCACGGCTTCGGCTGGTGGGTCGCCCAGCTCAAGCTCCGGCGCGAGCTGCAGATCGAGCTCACCGGGGGCGAGCTGACCCGCGCCGCCGTCGGCAGCGCCGACACCGGCAAGCGCCTCGTCGCCGCCTTCACGCAGCTGGGGCCGACCTTCGTCAAGCTCGGCCAGATCCTCTCGACCCGCCCCGACCTGCTGTCCGACGCCGTCATCCGCGAGCTCACCTGTCTGCAAGACCAGGTGTCGCCGCTGCCCTTCGAGCAGATCGAGGGCCAGCTGCGGGGCAACCTCGGGCCCAAGTGGCGCGAGCAGTTCGCCGAGATCGACGAGACCCCGCTGGCCTCGGCCAGCATCGCCCAGGTCCACCGCGCCACCCTCAAGACCGGCGAGCGCGTGGTCCTCAAGGTCCAGCGGCCCGGCCTGCGCCCGAAGATCGCCAGCGACCTCAACATTTTGCTGGCGACCGCCGGCTACGTCGAGGAGGCCTTCCCCGAGGCGGCGGCGATGGACCTCGTCGGCGTCATCCGCGGGTTCGCCAAGTCGCTCGCGCAAGAGCTCGACTTCTGCGTCGAGGCCCGCAACATCGCCCGCTTCCACCGCAACTTCTCCAGCGACGACAACGTCCGCGTCCCCACCGTCTACGACGCGCTCAGCACCGAGGAGGTGCTGTGCATGGAGTTCGTCGAGGGCCGCAAGTTCAGCGAGGTGCTGCAGTCCGGCGAGGACACCCGCCCGCTCGTCGAGGTGTACTTCAAGACCGCCTACAAGATGCTGTTCATCGACGGCTTTTTCCACGGCGACCTGCACCCCGGCAACGTGTTCGTGCAGGAGGGCGGCCGCCTGGCGATCATCGACTGCGGCATGGTCGGCCGCCTGTCGCCGTCGATGAAGGACAAGCTGATCGACATCCTGTGGGCGGTCATGTCCGAGGACATGGAGGCGCTGGCGCGCTCGTTCTACGCCCTGGCGATCCCGACCGCCGGCAAGGTCGACTACGCCGCGTTCGAGGCCGACGTGGTCGAGATCGCCGAGCGCTACCTCGGCGGCGTGCCGCTGTCGGAGCTGCAGATCGGCGAGCTGTTCGGCGAGCTGGTCGCCGGCGCCACGCGCCACCGCGTGCGCATGCCGACCGACTTCACGATGATGTTCAAGGCGATCCTCACCACCGAGGGCCTGGCCCGCTCGATCGCCCCCGACGTCGACCCGCTCGAGCAGGCGCGCCCGTTCATCTCGCAGATGATCCAGGACCGCTACAGCAGCGAGCGGATCAAGCAGACCCTGCTGGCCGACTTCCACCTGCTGTCCCGCGCGGCCCACAGCCTGCCGCAGCGCTTGCCCGCGCTGCTCGAGGACGTCCACGAGGGCCGCCTCGCCGTCGGCCTCGCGCCCGCGTCGCTGACGGCCCTCGACAAGGCGGCCGAGCGGCGCATGAACCAGGGCGTACGCGCCGCGCTGACGATCACTTGCATCGCCTGCGGCACGTACGCCCTCGGCCTCGGTCTGCCGGCGACGTCGCCGATCGGAATCCCGTGGATCTCGACCCTGTTCTACGCGGCCGCCGCCTACGGCGTGATCGGCCTGCGCTGGCGCTCGTGAGCGCGGCTCACTGGCAGAAGCCAGCCTCGCCCGGGAACGGCATGTCGCAGGCGTTGCTCAGGCAGTCCGCGGGGCCGTTGCACGGCGCGAACGTCCCGCCGTCGCTGCAGTAGCCGACCACCGCGTTGGGCTGGTCCTTGACGCACTTCCAGTCGGTCGGGCAATTCGCCGCATCGGTGCACAGGCCGATCAGGCAGATCTTGTCCTTGTCGGGCAGAAGGCCGTTGTTGCACACCGCGCCCTCGGTGCCGGTGGGGCAGGTGTCGTCCTGCGAGCAGTACGGCAGCGTGTAGCAGCTCGCCTTGTCCTCCGACTCCTGGAAGCACACCGCGTTCGACTCGCAGCCGTCGTCGACCGGCGAGGGGTGCACTGGGTCGGCGGCGGCGGCGTGCTGCAGAAGCCGCTCTTGCACACCTGGCCCTCCTCGCACGGCACGTCGGGGCAGGTCGTGACCTCCTTGTTGTGGCACAGCATGTCGGTGTCGGTCGCGCAGAACTGGTTCTCGGCGCAGTCCCCGTCGCTGGTGCAGCCGATCGCGCAGATGCCGTTCCAGCAGAACTGGCCGTCCGGGCACGGGCTCGACGCGCTGCATGGGCCAGGCACGTCACCGTCGGTCGTGGTGGGGTTGCCGCTGGGGTTGCCGGTGGGATTGGTCGAAGCGGTCGAGGCGCCGTCGGTCTCGTCGGAGCTGTCGGTGCCGTCGCCGAGCGAGGCGTTGCAGGCCGCGAGGCACAGGGCGGCGAAGAGCGAGCGGAGCTTCAAGGTAGTCGTTGTCGTCATGGCGTCGTTCTCTCGTTCCATCGGTTCGTTACCGCGGCGGCGATTTTTCAGCGGGCCAGGGCCCTGAGGTTCCTCAACCCGAGGACCGCGTGAGCCAGTGAATACGCAGCGCGGCTATCTGCCCGGAAATTCCATCTTTGGACATGACAAAGGAGACATGTACGATCGTACATGTCTCACAGGGCTCTCACCGAGCGAGCTTCACGCGCCGGCGCAGCTGCTCTTGACCCGCGGCGCGTGCGTCGAGTCCGGCCACTTGTCCAGCATGTCACGGGCGACGCGCCGCGCGTCGGCGACGCGACCCGCCAGGCACAGCGCCTCGACGTGGTAGGCGGTCCGCTCCTGCACCAACTGTCCGCGGACACCGAAGCGCCGCGCGTGCTCGTCGACGCCGGCCAGCGCGCGGGCGCTGTCACCCTGCTTGAGGGCGCCGCGGATCTGTCCGATCAGCTTCAGCTCGGCGGCGAAGTCCGCGGGCTCCTCTTCCGCCGGCGCCTCGGCCCTGACCTTGGTGCGCGGCTTCTTCTTGATCCCCTGCGGCTCCTCGGGGACCGGCTCAGGAGCGGGCGCCTCGATCACCGGAGGTTTCGGCGCAGGCGCAGGCGCCTCCACCCTTGCAGGTGTCGGCGCGGGCGGAGAAACTTCGAGCCTGGCCTCGGGGACAGCTTCGATCGGCGCCGCGACGGCCACGACCGGCGCCGCCGCGGGCTTATCGCGGGCGGCCCACACGCCGACCGCGGCCGCGATGAGCGCGAGCCCGGCGATCACCTTGAGGGTGACCCCGCCGCCCGCGGCCTTCCCGAGGGTCGCAGGCGCGACGTCGGCGCCGCTCGGCGGAGCTGGCCCATGGGCCAGGCGATGTTCGACGGCGGCCCAGATCCGATCCTCCGCGCCCGGCTCGGGCACGGCCTCGCGTTCGGCGCGGAGCAGGTCTTCGAGCCTGTCGGACTGCATCAGCGCACCTCCGTCCGCGCCGCCGCAGGCAACGCACGCTCGAGCTGCTGCCGCGCCGCTCGCAGCCGCGAGTACACGGTGTTGACGTTGAGCGCGAGGCCGGCGGCGATCTCCTGCGCAGTCATGCCCTCGAGCTCGGCGAGGACGAACACCGCCCGCCGCTCGTCGTCGAGCTGGTCGAGCAATTTCAATAAGGTGTCGGTCGCGTCCTTGCGCGCGTAGGGGTCGGAGCCGCCGCCCTCGGCGTGGGCCTCGGCGAAGGCCTCGACGCGCCGCAGGTGCCGCGAGGCGCTGCGCCGGTGGAGCTGGACCACGCGCATGGTGATGGCGAACAGCCAGGTCCGCATCGAGGCCTCGCCGCGGAACTCGGTCAGCCTGCGCGCGACGATCAGGAACACGTCCTGGACGACGTCGTCGAGCGCGGGCGCGGGCGCCCCGAGCCGCCGGGCGCTGCGCCACACGAACTGGAAGTGCTCGCGGTAGACCGCCACCAGCGCGGGGCTGGGCGGAGCGGCGGCTTGGGCGGCGGCGGACATGGACTCGCGGGTTTGTGACCGGCTCCGCGAATTATCATCACGACGGGTCACGGAAATCGGACTTCCACCGCGAGCAGCGCGCGGACGCTCGCCAGGGCGCTGTGATAGACCAGCCCGAGGTTCTGCACGGTGAACCGGGGTCGCACGACGTGGATCGCGCCCTCGACGATCGCGCCGACCGCGACGCGCGGATGAGGCGCGTAGAACACGCCCGGAGCCAGGTGCAGGGCGACGAACAGCTGGTGCCCCGCGCTGGTGATCGGGTAGCCGACCCCGCGGCCGTAGAGGGCCCCGATCTCGAGGCCGGCGCACAGCGGGAACTCGAACTTGCGCGCGTGCAGCAACGGACACCCGCGCACCGCGCCGACCGCGAGCTGCAGGTCGGCCCCGCGGTCCGGCGTGTCATCGAAGCGCGCTCGTCGCAGCGGCCCGTAGCCGACCTCGAACTCGAGCCGCGCGCGCGGCCAGATCAGCGCCGGCGTGAGCCTCAGCAGCGCCCCGACGCCCGGCAGGTCGCCGAAGCTCAGGCCGGCACCGAGACGCACGCCGCCGCGCACGCCTCTCCTTCTTCTTCTCCAGGGGCGGCCTCGGCGGCTCCGGCTGCACGGGCTCAGGGGGCGCGAGCTCGGGCTCGGGCTCGGGCGGCTCCGGTTCGGGCAGCGGCTCGGGGTCCTCGACCGTCTTCGCCTCGGCCGCGACCTCGGCAGCGTCTGTCTCTTCGGACATGCGCTCGAGGACAGACGGATCGATCGCCATCGCCGCGATCAAAGCCCCCGCGCGCGCGAGGGCGTCGCACTGCGCGTGCGTCAGCGACCGCTGGAGCGTGCCCTCGTCGCTGACGGTCCACAGCCTCAGATCGAAGCCGCCGCCGGGCTCCTGGCGGACGCGGGCGATCGCGGTGAGCCGCGGCCCCTTGCGCTCGGCCAGCGGTCCGCCGAGCAAGCGCTCGAGCTCGGCGACGACCTCGGCCTCGACCGGGCAGCTCGCGGGCGCGTCCCAGCGGAACTCGACGACCGGCCGTGGACTCGCGGGTGCAGCCAGCGCCGGCTCCACCGCGCCGGCCCACAGCGCCGCGACCACACCGATGTGAAGACTCCCCACGCGCGCGCGAGGATCGTCCGCCGCAGCCGCGATTTCAACGGCGAAAACCCGCGCGCACGAGCGCACGCCTAGGACAGACCACGACGGCGCATGAAGGCCGCCTTGTTCTTGGCGCCGCGGCGCTCCAGAGCCGGCCGCAGCCACACGCGCAGGCGCGGCGACAGGTAGCCCAGAGTCGCCAGCTTGCCGGACGCGAAGGGCAGATCGATCTCCATCGGGCTGCGCGTGTCCTGGATGCACGCGAGCACCGCCTCCGCGCACTCCTCGGGGGTGCTCATCGGCTGCGAGAAGGTCAGGTTGCTGACGCCCTGGATGTCGGAGTCGAAGAAGCTGCTGTCGACCGGGCCCGGGTTGACGTTGGCGATCCGGATGTCGCGCCGCGCGAGGTCCTCGGCGGCCGCCAGCGCCCAGAAGCGCAGCCCGGCCTTGGAGCCGGAGTACACCGCCGAACCGGGCACGCCGAGCTTGCCCGCCAGGCTGGCCACGTTGACGACGCAGCCGCCGGCGCGCATGTGGTCGACGGCGGTCCGCGTCAACGCCACCGGCGCAGTCAGGTTGACCGTGACGATCTCGGCGAGCGCCTCGGGCGGGTGGCGCAGCATGTCGCCGCGGTGGTGGACGCCGGCGTTGTTGACCAGCACGTCGAGGCCGCCGAAGCGCATGACCACCTGGTCGATGAGCCATGTCAGTCGGGACAGGTCACCGACGTCGCACGCGATCGCCACGGCGCCGGTGCCGACCTCGGCGGCCGCCGCCTCGAGCTTGCCGGCCGTGCGCGCCACCATCACGACGCGCATGCCCGACTTGTGCAGCAACTTGGCCGTCGCCAGGCCGATGCCCGACGACGCGCCGGTGACGAGCGCGACCCTGTCCTTGAGCTCCACGGCGGCGACGCTAGCAAAACCCCGCGCAAAAGAAACGAGCCCCGATCGCTGCCGATCGGGGCTCGTACACCTCGGACCTTCGAGCCGTTAAAGGCCGAGCCCCGTCCCTCGCGGAACGGGGCTCGTGCGCGCGCCTGCGGGTCGGCAGGCGCGGGCCGGGCTCACATGTCCATGCCGCCCATGCCGCCGCCCGGGTGACCGCCGGCGCCAGCCGCAGGGGCCTCCTTCTTGGGCTTCTCGGCGATCATCGCCTCGGTGGTCAGCATCATGCCGGCGACCGAAGCGGCGTGCTGCAGCGCGGTGCGGACGACCTTCGTCGGGTCGATGACGCCGTCCTTGACGAGGTCGACGTACTGGCCGCTGCGGGCGTTGTAGCCGAACGCACCCTCACCGCCGCGGACGGCGTTGATGACGACCGACGGCTCGGCGCCGGCGTTCGCCACGATCTGGCGCAGGGGCTCCTCGATCGCGCGACGGATGATGCTGATGCCGACGCTCTGCTCGTGCGTCGGGGCCTTGACGTTCTCGAGCTCCTTCTGGGCGCGGATGAGGGCGACGCCGCCACCGGGGACGATGCCCTCCTCGACGGCCGCGCGGGTCGCGTGGAGCGCGTCCTCGACGCGAGCCTTCTTCTCCTTCATCTCGACCTCGGACGCCGCGCCGACCTTGATCACGGCGACGCCGCCGACCAGCTTGGCCAGGCGCTCCTGCAGCTTCTCACGGTCGTAGTCCGACGAGGTCTCGTCGATCTGGGCGCGGATCTGCTTGACGCGGGCCTGGATGTCGGCCTTCTTGCCGCCGCCGTCGACGATCGTGGTGTTGTCCTTGTCGATCGTGACCTGCTTGGCGGTGCCGAGGTCCTTCAGGGTCAGGTTCTCGAGCTTCTCGCCGAGGTCCTCGGTGAGCGCCTTGCCGCCGGTCAGGACGGCGATGTCCTTGAGCATCTCCTTGCGGCGGTCGCCGAAGCCCGGGGCCTTGACGGCGGCGACGTGGAGGGCGCCGCGGATCTTGTTGACCACGAGGGTGGCCAGCGCCTCACCGTCGACGTCCTCGGCGATGATGAGGAGGCTGCGGCCCTGCTTGGCGACCTGCTCGAGCACCGGCAGCAGGTCCTTCATCGTCGAGACCTTCTTCTCGTAGCACAGGATGTACGGCTCGCTGAGCGAGACGACCATGCGCTCCTGGTCGGTGATGAAGTACGGGCTGAGGTAGCCGCGGTCGAACTGCATGCCCTCGACCACGTCGAGGTCGGTCGTCGAGGACTTGTTCTCCTCGACGGTGATCACGCCCTCCTTGCCGACCTTGCTCATCGCCTTGCTGATGAGCTTGCCGATCTCCTCGTCGCCGTTGGCGGAGATCGTGCCGACCTGCGCGACCTCCTCGTCGCTGCTGGTGGCCTTCGACAGGTTGCCCTTGATGAAGCCGATCAGCGCCTCGACGGCGATGTCGATGCCGCGCTTGAGCTCCATCGGGTCGTGGCCCGCGGCGACCATCTTCAGGCCCTCGCGGTAGATCGCCTGGGCGAGCACGGTCGCGGTCGTGGTGCCGTCGCCGGCGATGTCGGAGGTCTTGGAGGCGACCTCCTTGACCATCTGCGCGCCCATGTTCTCGAACTTGTCCTCGAGCTCGATCTCCTTGGCCACGGTCACGCCGTCCTTCGTGACCGTCGGGGAGCCCCAGGACTTCTCGATCACCACGTTACGGCCGCGCGGCCCGAGGGTGACCTTGACCGCGTCGGCGAGGATGTTGACCCCGCGCAGGATCGCGTGACGAGCGGACTCTTCAGAACGAACTTCTTTGGCAGCCATGATGTGTATCTCGTGTGTGGGTGAGAAAAAACGGTTGCGTCGTCAGGCCCGCTCAGGCCTCGAGGATGGCGAGGATCTCGTCCTCGCGCAGGATCATGTGCTCCTCACCGTCGAGCTTGATCTCGGTGCCGGAGTACTTGCCGAACAGGACCTTGTCGCCCGCCTTGACCTCGAGCGGGGTGCGCTTGCCGTTGTCGTCGACCTTGCCCGGACCGGCCGAGATCACCACGCCCTTGGCGGGCTTCTCCTTGGCGGAGTCGGGGATGAAAAGACCACCGGCGGTCTTCTCCTCCTCGGACATGCGCTTCACCAGCACGCGATCGTTCAAGGGACGAACCTTCGTCGTTGTCATCTGCGGTCTCTCCTGGGATTTCCGATGCAGGGCCCCGTGGGGGAAGATGCTGTTCGCGGTTTGCGAGCGTTCCCGCGCGACTCCGCCTAACTCTGCGTAATCGCCGTGGAAATTTGCGGGAGCTCGGTTAGCAATCACCCATGTAGGAGTGCTAACGCGGCGCGGAGTGTAAAGCGAGTCCCAACCCGGTCAACCCCTCCTGTCGGGGCGTTATCGGCTCGGAATCCGTGCGGTTAACTCACATAATTGGCTTGCTTGGTCGGTCGTCTCTGGTAGCGTGGGGAAATAGGAATCTTCCCATGCCCGAGCCAGAACTTCGTTTTGCAGGCACCCTCGAGTCCTTCTTCTACGACCGCGTGGCCCAGGGAAAGACCGGTAGCTCGCTGCCGACCGAGGTCGGGGCCTACGTGGTCCACATGCTCGCCGACCACGTGCGCCGGACCAGCGTCGCCGGCCGCACCGCCGGGCCGCTGGCGCTGCAGTTTCTCGCGGCCCGCGAGCAGCAGGGCGCACGGCGGGCTCAGGCGCTGCGGGCGGTCGGCGACCGGGCGCTGTTCATCGCCGGGGTCGTCCCGCACAGCGTCGACCGCACGCCCGTGGACCTGCGCTACGTGCGCTCCATCGGCACCAGCGCTTATCGCCAGATCGGCGAGCCCTCCGTGTTCCGCACCCTCGCGGTCACGTTCGAGGCCGCCGCCGAGGCGATCTCCGAGGCCACCGACAGCTGTCCGGACGCCGACCTGCTCGGCCTCTACGAGCGCTGGCAGAAGTACGGCGACCGGCGGGACGAGCAGCGCCTCGGCGCCGCCGGCGTCGTCCTGGTGCGGGGAAGCGCGACGTCCTGCAGTGACCCGCGCACTCGGATGCGCCGCTCGCTCGGCGCACTCGCGGACGGCCGCGAGGCGACCCCCTGTCCATGCGAGCAAGTCGGGTCGGTTCGGCGCCCGCGAGTTCGAGTCGAGCACCCGCGAGACTTCGAGGCACCGCCCAGTGAACACCCGACAGACTCACGAAGCACGCTCCACCCTGACGCCCCGGGCCGCGCCGCCGAGCAGTGCTCGCCCAACTGACTCACGCCGTCGAAGCACGCCGCACCGGACACGCCGGGCCGCGCCGAGCAGTGCTCGCCTGACTGGGCGCCTCGCCTTCACCCATCCGCGGCTCGCGTGCAGCCTCGGTGAGGCTCACGGTCGCAGGACGGTGTTGTCGATCAGGCGCACCCCGCCGAAGAACGCCGCCACCGCGCACAGAGCCGGTCGCGTCACTTCCGCGACTGGCTGCAAGTCGTCGGCGTCGACCAGCGACGCATAGTCGACCCGTCCCGGCGCGAGCGCGGCCGCGGGGTCGCCGAGCAGCGCCGTCGCCTCGCGTTCGCCGGCGGCGAAGCGCTGGCGGACGGCCGCCAGCCAGCGCGAGATCGCCAGCGCCTGCGCGCGTGCCTCGGGGGACAGGTTCGCGTTGCGGCTCGACATCGCCAGGCCGTCGGGCTCGCGCACGATCGGCATGCCGACGACCTCGCCGCCGAGGAACAGGTCGGCGTGCATGCGCCGCAAGATCGCCAACTGCTGGAAGTCCTTCTCGCCGAACAGCGCCACGTCGGGGCGGACCAGACCCCACAGCTTGGCCACCACCGTACAGACGCCGCGGAAGTGGCCCGGGCGCGACGCCCCGCACAGGTGGCGATCGAGCGCCTGGACCTCGACCCATGTGTTCGTCCCGTGCGGGTAGAGCTCGCGCGGGTCGGTCGGGCAGAACGCGACGTCGACGCCGCACTCGCTCGCCTTGGCCAGGTCGCCGGCCTCGTCGCGCGGGTAGCGGGCGAGGTCTTCGTTGGGCCCGAACTGCGTCGGGTTGACGAAGATCGACAGCACCAGGCGGTCGCCGCGGCGACGGGCCTCGCGCAGCAGCGTCAGGTGGCCCTCGTGGAGGTAGCCCATCGTCGGCACGAACGCGACGCGCGTCGCGTGGCCGAGCGAGGCCCGCCACACCTGCATCTCCGAACATGTCCGAACGACCAGCATGGATCCTACTCCGTCGGCGGCTCCGAGCCGCTCGCGGGCGCGGGCGACGGGTTGCTGGAGAAGCTGTGCTCGGCGCCCGGGAAGCTGCCCTCGCGGACCTCGCGGCCGTAGGTGGCGAACGCGTCGCGCACCACTCCGGCGAGCTCGGCGAAGCGCTTGACGAAGCGCGGCTTGAAGCGGTCGTCGAGGCCGAGCAGGTCCTGCATCACGAGCACCTGGCCGTCGCAGCCGACCCCGGCACCGATGCCGATCGTCGGGATCGCGAGCGATTGCGAGATCTGCCGCGCCAGCGCCGCCGGGATGCCTTCGAGCACCACTGCATAGGCGCCGGCTTCCTGGAGTTGCAGCGCGTCCTGTCGCAGTCGTTCGGCGGCCGCGTCCTCGCGGCCCTGCACGCGGAAGCCCCCGATTCATGCACGCTCTGCGGCGTGAGGCCGAGGTGCCCCATCACTGGGATGCCCGCCTGCACGATCTTGCGCACCGCATCGGCTCGGCCGCCGCCCTCGAGCTTGACCGCCTCGGCCCCACCTTCTTGGACGAGCCGGCCCGCGGACAGCAGCGCTTGTTCGGCGCTGACCTGGTAGCTCATGAACGGCAGGTCGACCACCAGATGCGCTCGCTGGACGGCACGGCGGACGCAGCGAGCGTGGTAGCACATGTGCTCGAGCGTGACCTCGAGCGTGTGCGGGTGGCCCTGCATCACCATGCCGAGGCTGTCTCCGACAAGCACCACGTCTGCGCCCGACTCGTCGACGAGGCGAGCCATGGTCGCGTCGTACGCCGTGATCATCACGATGCGCCGGCCTTGGCGCTTGTATTGATGGAGCACCGGCGCGGTCACGCGGCGCGTCGTCGCGGGGATCTCCCCGGTTGCTGCGGGCTTGGCTCCGAGGGTCATACGTGGCTCGCGCAAAGCATATCGCAGAGCACCCAGGTCGCCGTCCATGAAGAATTTCGTCGCCGCGCCCCCGGGCCGGTCCCATGACGGATCGCGACATGTGTGCGGACCGATTCACGCCTCGCCTCGCGGCCAGGGCGCATCGTGTCCCTCGAGCCTGTGACGACGAGTTCACAGAGTGAACGCCCGCGATTCGACGTGCGCTGTTTCGCTAGACAGCGGTGACAAAAATCACCCGAGTGTGAAGTTCCCGCCGTGTCTTCACGGAGACTTATTCTCTGCGCTGGGAAAAGATGACTTTGATGGGAAGGACTGATCGACGTTCCTCTCGCACGAATGTCCGTGCGACGCCGCTGCATCGAGGCATCTGTCCCGTGGGACAGGTCCTCTGCGCCATGTCTCTCTGGGCTTGTGGCCAGCCGGACGGGGACACCACCGACAGCGAGCCCGACACCGAGACCGTGAGCACCGGCGACACGTCGGGCGGCACCTCCGGGAGCGACGGCACCACCGCCCCCACCACCGGCAGCACCGGCTCTTCGGGCTCCACGGGCGACTCGGGCATCGTCGTCGGCGAGGCCAAGGGCCTGCTCAACTTCACCTTCTACCCCGAGACCGCCGGCGGCCTCCCGGCCGAGCTGGGCATGGCCGGGGCCTGGCGCACCGAGCCGTTCTCCACCGACGACTTCTTCGCCGTCCAGGCCTGGGGCATGCACCTCCCGCCGCCGCCGGACGAGGCCAACACCGTCGTCAACAACTCGATCCCCGCGCCCTACGATTGGGGCAAGGACAAGACCTGGGTCACCGGCGGCAACGCGCTCAAGCTGCGCGGCGAGGCCGGCGAGTCGCTCGCGTGCCTCCTGCTCGTGCAGGACACCTTCCCGGTCTACCTCAGCGACGACGCCGAGTTCTTCGACCCGCTGTGCGCCCCCGATCCGGCGCGCTGGGTGGCGGGCGCCGAGTACGACCTGATCGCCTTCGGCGGCGAGGGCAAGGACGACGTCGTCCTGCCCGCGGCCGTCACCGCCCCGCCGGCGCTGACCGTCACCGCCCCCGACGTCGGCGTCTCGCTGTTCGAGCTCGACCGCGCCGAAGGCCTGGAGCTCACCTGGGAGACCAACGGCGGCCAGCCGAACAGGGTCGTCATCCGCCTCATCGACACCTACGGCCAGATGCTCACCGCCCACGCCGTCGACGACGGCAGCTTCACCATCCCGAGCGCCGAGCTGTCCCAGCTCGCCCCCGGCCCTGCCACCCTCACCATCGCCCGCGAGCAAAGCTTCGACCTCGGCCTCCCGGACGGCGACCTGCGGGTCGTCCTCCGCTACGAAGTCTGGGCCGATCCCGACCTGATTTAAAGGACACCCACGAGACGGACCATGCAGCGCAGAACCTTCATGAAGTCCCTCGGCGTCGCCACGGCGGCCGGCGCCTCCTTCGGCATTCTTCGTCACCCGCGGCGCGCGGAGGCGTACTGGGGCGAGTGGCCGGCCGACAAGCTCGACGCCATGATCCCCGTCGAGCGCCAGGCCAAGAACGTGCTCGAGCTCTACCTCTACGGCGGCATGAACGCCTTCGACACCTTCTACGCGGTGCCGGATTGGGGTCAGGACACCGAGCGGTTCCTCCACGCCTACTACAACCAGACCCAGGCCCGCTTCGGCCAGTGCGGCCTCGGCAACACCCTCACCGACGAGTTCGCCGAGGACGCCAACGGCCTCCTGGTCCACCTCGGCCCGTGGGTCGCGCCGCTGCGGGCCCGGCCCGACATCGTCGCGCGCATGCGGATCCTCGTACAGCGCCACGACCTCCTGCCGCACGAGGGCGCCAACCCCTACGCGCTGACCGGCAGCCGCCTCGGCTCGCCGCGCCTCGCCGGCGTCGGCGCGTCGATCCAGCGCCACTTCCTCGAGCAGCCCGGCGGCCTGCGTCCGACCCCGTACGCCTACGTCCTCTACCCCGGCGTCGAGTTCCCCACCGACAACGTCCTCGCCGCCTCCGCGATCGGCCTCCACCCCGGCTCCGCGCGGCCGCTCAGCGTCACCGTCGACCCGGGCTCGTCGCTCTCGCAGCTGCTCGCCCGCCCCAGCGTCGGCGCCGGCCGTGACAGCTACGACGCCGCCGTCGACCACTACCTCGCCGCTTATCAGCAGCGCTTCCGGCCCGGAGGCAAGGGCCAGCTGACCCGCTCGGCCGAGCGCAGCAACTTCGAGTTCGCCCACTTCGCCCGCCGCGGCGCCGGCGAGCTGTCCTCCGTGCTGTCGGCCGACCTGTTCGAGGGCGTCGCGGGCACCGAGTGCAGCGACATGGCCGGCACCGACAAGCCGCGCATGCAGGCGCGCATGGCCGCCAGCCTGCTCACCCGCCCCCAGGACCGCGCCCGCTACGTCCACTGGATCGACGGCGGCCTCAAGCCCAACCCGTCGGCCGGCCACGACACCCACGACAGCCACGTCGAGGACTCCTCGCGCAACGTCACGCACACGATGCAGTGCCTGGCCGACATCATCAACGCGCCGAACGAGAACGACCCCGGCAAGATCAACCTCGACGAGACGATGATCGTCATCAACACCGAGTTCGGCCGCACGCCGCACCGGCAGGGCCAGTCGGGCCTCAACCACTGGCCGCAGGGCATGGTCAACGTCCTGATCGGCGGCCCCATCACCGAGGCCGAGCGCGGCATCTACGGCGCCATCACCGAGGCCGAGGGCTTCGCCGAGACCTACATCAGCCCGGCCGAGAACCGCATGCTCGTGATGATGGCGCTCGGCATCTACCCGTTCAGCTCGCAGACGTTCGCCGTCGGCGACGTCGCCGGCGGGGTCAAGAACCAGGCGGAGGCGGCCCAGCGGCTGCGCGACGTCTACATGGGGCTCAAGCTCTGACCGAGAGGAGGCGCGATCATGACCCGACTTCATCCCAACTACGCTCCTCTCTTCGCATCTGTCCTCGCGTGCATGTCTCTCACGGCATGTCCGAACGACGACTCCGGGGCCTCCTCCACCGCCACCGAGGGCGTCAGCCAGGCCACCGTCGATTCGACCGACAGCGACCCGACCGCGACCGACAGCGCGCCGACCACCAGCGATACGCCGACCACCAGCGACACCGCGAGCACCAGCGGCGACTCCGGCGGCGATCCTGGCGAAGAGCCGCCGCCGGCCGGTGACGGCGAGGAGTCGTGCGACGCCGGCGACGAGGCGTTCGTCAAGCGCATCATCCCGCTGCTGCAGGGCCGCAAGCCCGAGGGCATGCGCGAGGTCCAGCTGCTGGTCAGCGCGATCGAGCAGCTCGACGCCAAGGGCCAGGACGGGCGGGCGATCGTCGCTCGCGGGCTCGCCAGCGGCGACCTCTACCTCCACCGCTGGCGCACCTTCTTCTGGGAGCAGTTGAAGATCAACCGGCTCGAGACCAAGTCGAACTACGGCTGCTACTCGCAGATGACCGGCGCCGGCGACAAGGGCGACCTCGCGGCCTACATCCGCGACAACGACGCCCAGGGCTCGAGCTTCGGCCCGCCGTTCACGATGGGCGACGTCATGATGAGCTCCCTGCGGCTCGACGACCTGAGCCCGATGTACCGCGCCGACATGTTCGCGCGCATGGCCCGGCCGCTGTCCGGCGCCAACATCACCCAGGAGGAGTTCGAGGTCAACGCGCGCTCGAACTACGGCGAGATCTTCGAATCGAGCTACCTCGGCCGCCGCAGCGGCTGCCTCGAGTGCCACACCAGCACCGAGTCGGTCACCTACAACCCGGACCCCAAGTACAACCACTTCTGGGCGCTCCCCGGCGACTTCGAGGGCGCCATCTACGGCGACCCGAAGGGCCGGCCCGAGGAAGAGGTGTACGCCGCCTTCCGCTGGACCGGCTTCGTCGACGACCAGGGCTCGGTCGAGCCGTGGGGCTGGAGCGGCAGCTGCGGCCGCTTCAACCCGGGCACTGACGGCGACATCCTCGGCATCCCCGGCTACCTCGGCGGCGCGCTGCCCGAGGGTGGCCAGCTGTTCGACATCGACCCGCTGTTCAAGACCGGCTTCGCCACCCTCGCCAGCGAGGGCCTCATGGTCGACGGCGACCTGAGCGTCGCCCCCGACCAGGCGCTCGCGTACCTCACCGCCGTCAACATCGCCAACGGCGTGTGGAAGGAGATGCTCGGCTACCCGCTGACGCTCGCGCACAGCTTCCCGCGCAACGAGAAGCAGCGCGAGATCCTCGGCGAGCTCGCCGACGCCTTCATCTCCGATGAGTACTCGCTGCGGACCCTCCTGGTCGAGATCGTCACGCACCCCTACTTCAACCAGGAGGCGCCCGACCTGTGCGACGCCTCGACCTCGTACCCCATGAAGGCGGTGTTCGACCCGTTCTCGGTCACCGCGGCCGACCCCAACATGCGCGGCAACGGCGTCGGCGACCGCGTCCAGCGCTACAGCGCCTGGGTGCTGATCGAGTCGGCGATGCGGGCGATGTGGTGGGACCTGCCGGTGCAGCAGGTCCAGGACAACGAGTGGAACTACCCGGGCATCAACTTCCTGCGCGACCAGGGCGTCTTCCTCAAGGACGCGATCAACGGCTTCAACGGCGTCGACTTCAACGGCCTGCTGTCGTGGGAGAACCAGCTCGCCAGCGGCACCAAGCAGCCGATGCAGGGCGGCTGCACCGGCCCGCTCGGCCAGGCGTGCGCGCAGTACGAGTGGATCGAGCTCATGCTGGTCGAGGCCAGCATGGTCCCCGGCGCCACCGTGGGTGACATCGCGGCGGCGATCAAGGACCGCCTCATCACCGAACCGACCATCGACGGACCGGCCGAGATCGCCGCGATCGAGGGCGTCATCGGTCTCCCGCTCGACACCCCGATGAGCGGGGCCGACACCGGCCAGCTCGAAGAAGGCGCCCGCCGGTTCGCCGGCATGCTGCTCAGCACCCCGCAGTTCATGCTGTCGGGCGTGCCCAGCCGCGATCAGGACCCGGCGGCGATCCCCGCGTTCGCCGTCCCCGGCACCGACACCGAGTCGCTGTGCAACGTCCACGCCCCGCTGATCCTCGGCGACAAGTTCGCCTGGAGCTGCAGCGCCGACGGGCTCAAGCTGCGCTGACCTGGCGCAAGTGAGAATATGGCCTCCGGGACATGGCCTCTCCGCCATGTCCCGGAGAACCCGGCCTCTGGGACATGGCCTTTCCGCCATGTTTCGGGGGCCTCGTCGCGTCCCGGCGACCGCGGGTGAACGCCCAGCCGGCTCCCACCTCGCCTCCGACGCGACCCAGCGAGCCTCCGCTCGCCCAGCCCCGCTGCGCGACGCGCTGCAGCGCTTTGCCGAGCCCTGTCTCGTCGCACCTGCCCGGCGCGCCGGCGTCACATCGGACGCAGCTCGGCCAACCGCCGCTCGACCAGCCGCCGCTCTGCTTCCTCGGGCTCCGGGCACGCCAGATAGCCCTTGAACAACAAGCTCGCGTTCGCCGGGTTCTTGAACGCGACCTGCTCGATCGCCGCCAGATAGAGGCGCTCGTGCAGCGGCAGCAGGGCATCGACAGCCATCCGCTCGGCGCTCGATGCCAGCGGACGCAGCAGCGTCAGTTCGCGTTGAGCGGCGTCGGCCGCGCCGCTGCGGTCGTAAACCAGCGACAGGAGCAGCGTCGTCCGCACTTGCTCGCGCGAGGCCGCTCGCTCGCGGGCCCGGTGCGCCAGGGCCAACGCGTGGGCCAGATCGCCGGCCATGAGCGCCGCCACGGCCGCCAGCCGATCGATGCGGTAGCCCTCGACCTCCGCCCGCAATTCCGCCTGAGCCAGGGCGGCCCGTGCAGTCGTCGCGTCGCCGAGCCCGATCGCCGCGATCGCCGTCATGATCCACGTCATCGGCGGTGGCGCCTGACCGCGGCGGGCCGCCTCGTCCCGCGCCGCTGCCAGCCATTGCGCCGCCCGCTTGCGGCTCTGGCGCTGGGCCTCGGCCAGCGCCCCGACTTCTCCGGCCAGCTCCGCCAGCGGCGGCAAGCTCGGCACCTGCGTCAGCTCGAGCATCGCGGCCGCCACCAGGACCGCAGGCGCCCCCGGACACAACCGGGCCCGCTCCGCCCACACGTTCGGCCCATCCGCGCCGACCGATTGTTTGGCGACCGCGATCTCTGCGGTCCGCTCGAGCTCGCGGCACTGACCCCACGGCCGGC
Organism: Nannocystis pusilla; assembly: GCF_026626665.1. Classification (GTDB taxonomy): domain Bacteria; phylum Myxococcota_A; class Polyangia; order Nannocystales; family Nannocystaceae; genus Nannocystis; species Nannocystis pusilla. The sequence continues at coordinate 10,866,793 of NZ_JAPNKE010000002.1, read as the reverse complement.
TGCCCGCCTGGGCCCACACCGTGGGCGGGTCGGGCGGTCGGGGTTCCCACCCCGCCGGCGCCAGCGCCAGCCAGATCGCCGCGACGAACGACATCGATGGCGAGCCTAGCATCTGGCACAGCCCGCTGCGGCCGCGCGATCGACAGCGCCCTGCGCCGAGTACTGGTCCCTGCCCGCCGCCGGCGCACACTCGCCGCGTGACTCCCCGGCCCTCCGTTCGCGCCGGCCAGGGCAACCGGCGCCGCCGGCCCCCCGCCCAGGCCGCAGCACGCCGACACACGCGCTGGCTGATGAACCAACTTCGCCGCGGCGCCCTCGTCGTGCGCGGCCTTCCCTCGCGCCTGCGGACCCGGATCGCCTGGCGGCGGGCCGGGCAACTCGTCGTCGAACGCGGTCGGGCGCTCATGCCCGTGGCCCAGCGCGCCCTCGAAGGCATGGGCAAGGGCATCGATCGCGGGGCCAGCGAGCTCGGCCGCTCCGCCGTGGCCGGCGGGCGGGGTCTCCGCAGCCTCTCCCAGCTGAGCAGCGGCGGCCTCCGTCGTTTCTCGCACCTGAGCCTGCGCGCTCTCGCCCAATTCGCTCGCCTGTCGCGCGTCGCCGGGCTCGCTATCGGCCGTGGCTGCCGTCGCTTCGGCGAGGTCAGCGCCCACGCCTTGCGCCGCGTCGCCGACATCCTGTGGCAGCACCGGGCAGGGTTGCGCGCGCTCGCGCTCCGTGGGGCCTGGTGGGGCGCACTCGCCCTGTTGTGGTTCGGCGGCCGGGCGCTCCTCGACTTGCAGGTCCCCCTCGCCCAGGACGCCCTCCCGCTGTTCCTCATCGGCTTGGGCCTGTGCCTCCCGCTCTTCTTCGCGGGCGCCGCGCGCCTGCGCTGGGCCGGCTTTGCTCTCGGTGCCGGCCACGCCGTGCTCGCGGTGCTCGTCTGGACGATCACGACGTCCGGGTGACACCCCTTGGCGACCCCGCTCAGGCGCGATACGCCTGGGACGTGCTCCCTCGTGGGCCCCTGCGTCCTGCCGCGCTCGCCCTCTGGGCCGGCCTCTGCTCGCTCGGCTGTCGACCCGAGGGCGAACCGGTGGGCGCAGGTACCGGCAGCGACACGGACGCGGGCAGCGACACCGACTCCAGCGAGGTCCCGGACCCGGCCTTCCTCAACCCGGCGCTCGGCGACTTCCTCGTCGCCAGCACGCAACATGTCCCAAAAGACATCGTCGTCCAGAAAATCACGCTCGGCAACACCCAGTTGCTCATCGACGGCCAGACCGCCGGCACCCTCGGCCCTGGCAGCGCGCTCGGCGAGCTGACCGACGATCGCCTGCGGCTCTTCCTCCACGGCGCCCTCGCGCTCGGGACCCACACCCTGCAGCTGGCCTCGCTCACCCCCGACGGCCCGCGCTTCTCGGCCGCGTTGACCATGAACGTCGGCGCGCCGGACGATCCGCTGCCGCAGGTGTGGACCGAGCTCGACCCTGAGCCGCGCGACGTGGGCGACGCCTTGCTCGCCAGCGGCGCCGCTCCGGACATCCTCCTCGGCGTCGTCTCCGGCGGCCTCGACCCCACGCTCCGCCTGTACCGCGCCGACGAGGGCGCCTGGGCAGACACGCCGGTGCTCGAGACCACGCTCAAGGGATATGTCCCTGAGGTCATGTCTCTGGGACCAGGCATTGCCGCGATCGTCCTGCCCCCGGCGCCCGGCAGCGACGGCGCGGTCGTCCGTGTCGCGTACCGCCGCGGCATGCCCGGCGACGCCATCGTTACCCGCGACCTCACGATCTCCCCCGAGCCCAACATCGGCCCCTTGCAGACCGCGGTCGATCTGTCGGCCGACCTGTTTCGGGACGCGGAGTTCGCCGCGCTCGGCCGGCCGTTCCTCCTCGGCGACGTCCTGCTCACGGAGTTCCTGGCCGCCGACGACGCCGAGACGGCCCACCCCGGAGATCGGGCCATCGCCCACGTGCGTCGCAGCAGCGATCGCAGCAGCTGGGCGGCCCCCGAGCGGGTCTCGACCGCCAAGCCGCTCGACCTCGACGCTCTCGGGCCCGCGCTCTCCCTGCCGCAGCTCAGCCTCGGCGCCAGCATCTCCGTCCGCCTCGGTCAGCGCGTCACCGGCCTCCTCACGCTCTCCGACGCCGGCGCCGCCCTCATCTCGGAGCCGGGCGAAGAAATCGACCTGTCGCCCGGCGCACCCGCGGTGCTCACCACGATCACCAGCAACCTCGGCGCCCGCACCGTCGCCGCCGTCACCCCCGACCGGGGCATCGGCCTCGCCTTCCTCGGTACCAGCGGCAAGCCGAAGAACACCGCCGTCACCGTCCCCGCCGACAAGCTGCCCGACGCTCGTATCACCGCCCAGCCGGCCGCCGGCGTCCTTCTCGGTTACTCCGCCTTCCTCCTGCCCTACGGAGACGCCGCCCCCGTGCGCCTGGTGCTGGGCGACGGGATGCGCACCTACGTCCTTCCTCTCGTCGATCCCGAGCCGCTGTCGTGCCGCGCCGTGGTGCTGATGCCCAGCCTCGGCGGCAACCTCGACGCACCGGCCGTCCCACTCGCATGTCTGCAAGACAGCGGCTCGCTGCGCGTCGGCGTGCTCAAGGCCAGCCTCGCGGACCCCTGAAGGCCCCTCTTCGTCGGCGAAAGCTGCCTGGGCCATGATCGATCGCTCACGTCGTCGCCAGGCACGCGGCGGCGAATCTCCCGTCTTCGCCCCCGCCTGCGAAGTGGCGCCCGCGGGCCCCGCCGATATACTGCCCACCTCGTGTCGATCCTCCGCAAGATCGCCCTCGGCCTCGTCCTCCTGGTCTTGATCCTCCTCGGCCTCGTCGCCTGGATGCTGCGCTCGCGCGCCGAGGAGATCCCCGACGAGTTGCCGCCGATCAACGTCACCGAGGCCGACCCGCAGAAGCTCGTCATTCCCGGAGGCGGCGGCCTCGGCGACCTCGTGCTCGCCGATCTCAAGGGCCGCACCGTCTACATCATCGTCGAGGATCGCGAGAGCATGGCCGCACGCGAGTCGTCGGCCATGAGCCGCGCCATGGCCCGCTGGAACTATCCGGACACCGTGTCCGGTTTCGCCGTCGGCGACGCCGAGGGCTTCGGCGTGCTCGCCTCGAAGATCGAGGAGTTCGTCGGGCCGATGCGGCCCGAGCTGCGGCTGCCGCTCTACATCGACTTTCAGGGCGCCGTCACCAAGACTTTCAAGCTGCCGAAGGGCCACGTGGGGATCGTCGTCCTCGATCCGAGCGGCGCCGTCGTCTACCGCCACAGCGGCAAAATGGAGCCCGCCGAGATCGAGAAACTGCGCGACCTGTTGGGCGCCACGCTGCCTGCGCCGACGCCCGCTCCCGCCTTCAAGGTCGGCGAGCTCGACAACGCCGCCTGCGCCGGTCGCACCTGCGCCTTCGTCTTCCTCGGGGGCCCGGTCGCCCGCAAGGACATCCCTGGCGGCAAGCAGGGCTTCGACGGCAGCACGGACGACAGCATGAAGCAGTTCGCCAAGCCCGACGTGCGGCTGGCCGGCATCGTCGTCGACAGCGACGCGAAGCTCGACGCGGGCAAGGTCAGCGCGCAACTCGTCGGCCAGATCGACGGCGCCGAGCTCAAGCGCTGGAAGACCGCACCTGACAGCACCGAGGCTCGCGCGGCCTTTCAGATCCCCGCCGGCGAGGCTGCTCTCGTGGTCCTCGATCCGCAGGGGAATGTCGTCATGCGCGAGCTCGGTCGCGTGCCGATGTACAAGTTCGGCGTCCTGTCCGAGTTCATCGGCGTCGAGCTCAGCGACCGCGACGAACCCTGAGCCAGCAAACGATTGCTGACACCGGACCGACTCCCGGGGTTCGACCTCGTCCGTCTCACAGCCTCGCGCCCCCGCCGCCGGAGCCTCCAGCGAGGCCGAGCCAGGGCCGCTCAACAGAGCGCCGCGAGGCCCTCGCGATCGACGAGCACGACCGTGCGTCCCAGCAGATGGACGAGGTTGCGCTTGCGAAAGCTCGCCAGCGCCAGGGAAATGGTCTCTCGCGTCGATCCGATCAGGTTGGCCATCTCCTGATGCGTGATCTTGAGGTCGACCTTGATCCCATCCTCCGTCTCGTGCCCGTACTCGCGGCCGAGCTCGAGCAGGAGCGCCGCCAGCTTGGCGTGAACATCGCGGAACACGAAGTGCTCCAGCCTGGTCTCGGCGCTGCGCCGCCTCTGCGCCAGCACCTGAGCGAAGCGGAACGCCAGCACCGAGTCGGCGAAGATCAGGTCCCGCAGCGGCTCTCGCGGCAACAGCGCCACGATCGCGTTCTTCATCGCCTCTGCCATCTCCTCGCGCGGCGCGCCCGCGAACACACACAACTCGCCGAAGAACGCCCCCGGACCGTGATAATCGAGGGTCAGCTCCTTGCCGTCGCGCGACACCTTGCTGCACTTGACCCGCCCGCCCTGCAGGAAGAACACGTGCTCGCCCGGATCGCCCGGCAGGTACACGATCTGCCGCCGGCGGAATTCCTTGATCTCTACCACCGCGGCGAGCGCTCTCAGGTGCTCGCCGCCCACGCCCTCGAGCAGCGGGATCTTGCGCAGGTACCAGAGCACACGGCGCTCGTCCCTGGGCGGAGCAGGCTCCTTGGCGGCTTGATGCATGCGCGCTCTCGCTACCTCCTAAACTACGAGGCTTTGCGGATCCGCGCAATCCGGGAAACGCTCCGCCACCAGCGGGCTGCGCTGCTACCCTGAACGTCCCCCCATGTCGATCGCCAGCGGGCTCCCGTCTCCCATCCGCAGAGTGCTTCAGGAGGGCGAGCTCGTCCTCGAGGCTCCGTTTACCCGCCGGATCTTCACCAACCGCGATCTCGCGTTCGACCAGATCAGCGTCATCGGCTTCGACATGGACTACACCCTCGCGCTCTACCGCCAAGAGGAGCTCGAGGCGCTGTCGATCCGCTGCACCCTCGACAAGTTGATCGCGCGCGGCTACCCCGAAGCCCTGCGTGACATGCAGGCCGATCCGGCGTTCGCCATCCGCGGCCTCGTGGTCGACAAGACGTACGGCAACATCATCAAGATGGACCGCCACGGCTATGTCGGGCGCGCCTATCACGGCAAGAACCTGCTGCCCAAACCGACGCGCAAGGCCCTCTACCGCGCCCAGCGCCTCGGTACCGAGCGCGAGCGATTCGCCCCGGTCGACACCCTGTTCGCGCTGCCCGAGGTCACGATGTACGCCGAGGTCGTCGACCGCATCGACCAGCGCCCCGACCTGTGGCCCTCCGGCCCGCCGACCTACGCGCAGGCGTGGAACGACGTGCGCGAGTGCATCGACCAGGCCCACCAGGACGGCTCGCTCAAGGACCTGATCCAGGCCGACCTGCCTCGTTATTTCCAGCTCGACCTCGAGCTCGGGCCGACGCTGCACAAGTTCCGTTCCGCCGGCAAACGCCTGTTTCTCCTCACCAACAGCCTCCTGCCCTACACCGAATCGGTGCTCGGCTACGTCCTCGGCGGGCAGATGTCGGCCTACGCCACCTGGCGCGACTACTTCGACTGGGTCATCGTCGGCGCCCGCAAGCCCGAGTTCTTCACCGGCAACCAACCGTTCCAGGAGCTCGACGCCACCGCCAACCCGCTCGGACGCCCCACCGGCGAGCCGCGCCGTGGACGGATCTACAACGGCGGCAATCAGCTCGGGCTGCAAGCCTCTCTCGGCGTCCACCCCGACGAGGTGCTCTACGTCGGCGACCACATCTACGGCGACATCGTCCGCAGCAAGAAGAGCTCCGGTTGGCGCACCGCGCTGGTCGTCGAGGACCTCGAGCACGAGCTCGGCATCCGCCGCGACCGCCAGATCGCGCTCAAGGAGGTCGAGCAGCTCGTCCCTGCGGATCTCGCTGGCCGACGAGCTCTCGGCCCAGCGCTACCTGTCGCGCCTGCTCGCCCGCATGACTCCGGACGATCTGGTCCGCCAGGGCGTCGCCCCCGAGGCCGCCGAGAGCCTGCTGGCCGACACCCGCATCCAGGTCCGCCGCCGCTTCGACCGCCTGCGCAAGTACGAAGAGGAGATGGCAACGACCCTGGAACGCCGGATCGCCGACGTCGACGAGGCCTTCAACCCCTACTGGGGCTCCGTCTTCGCCGCCCGCCGCGATTCGAGCCGCTTCGGCGCCCAGGTCGAGAGCTACGCCTGCATCTACACCAGCCGCGTCACCAACTTCCGCTACGTCTCGCCCACCCGCTACTTCCACTCCCCGCACGGCTCGATGCCCCACTGGCACTCCTCGGCCAAGTGAGCGACGCTCGCGCGCATGAAGTCGTACCGCGAAGAGCTGGGTTCCAGACCGACACCCGACGCGCCTACCTCAACATCACGGCGCAGGTCGAGGCCGCGGTCCGCAAGAGCGGCGTGCGTGAAGGCCTCTGCCTCGTCAACGCGATGCACATCACCGCCAGCGTGTACATCAACGACGACGAGCCGGGCCTGCTCCAAGACTACGACGACTTCCTCGAGCGCCTGGCCCCGCACGCGCCCACCAGCCACTACCGGCATAACCGCACCGGCGAGGACAACGGCGACGCCCACATCAAACGTCAGCTCATGGGCCGTGAAGTGGTCGTGGCCATCACCGACGGCAAGCTCGACTTCGGGCCGTGGGAGCAGATCTTCTACGCCGAATTCGACGGACGCCGCCGCAAGCGGGCGCTGATCAAGATCATCGGCGAGTGACGCCGCGAGAGCGCCGCCAGGACGGCCTCGCTCCGATTCGGAGCGCAGCAGGTCCCGCGGGCGCGCGAGGTGAAGCCTCTTCATCGGACCCGAGCTCCGTCCCGGCGAGCCCTGGGCGCTCCCGCGACGGACATCTCCTCGGCGCCGACGCCCAGCGGCTTCGCGTCGCTACTACGCGTCGCATGCACCGAGCTGTGAATCACTGGGAACACGGATCCAGCATATCGCCTCGCCTGTTCCGCACCAGCGCGGCAATTCGTGCTTCCTCACCAAATCCAGTTGGGACCACGCAATCACAGTAGTCCATCCCCAAATAAAATTGCATCGATTAAATCGTGGCACTTCATAACGGTCTCAATTAGCTTCCCCGCATGGTTCGCGCTCGACCCTCACAGGAGTGCCCCATGCTCGCGCCTCTCCCCGCGTTGCCTGGCTTTCGCCTGCAGTCTCATCTCGGCTCCCGCCCTTCGGGCCACGTCCACCGCGCTCGCTACGAGCGTCTTTCGTGCGATGTCGCCATCACGCTGCTCGACCTGCGTCGCTGCGCTCCGTTCGGATTGGCTCACCTGGCGGCGATCGCATCCTCACCGCTCATGAGCGGGGCTCGGCGCTACGAAGTCGTCCCGACCTGGCCCACGCCTTCGGGGTCATGGACTTGCGGCCCGGACAGAGCCTCCTCCACAGGCGACACCGGGCCTCTGGCTCCGGAGCAGCCGCGGCCGCGGAGCCGGCTTCATCACCCCCAGGGGCACGACCCCGGGCCTTCGCCGCGACCGTCGTCATGGACGCCATCGCCGGCGGCCTCGCACTCACCTGTCTCCGAAGCCATGTCATCCCCCAACTCCAGTGGGTGGTCCCCGCCAGCGCTGCCCAACCCGCGTTGGGGCTCCTCCGAATCGAGCGCCCAAGTCCGCCTCAGCGGTCGTTTACGGGTTGGCAAGCGATCTGCAGAGGCCGCGACGACCAGGAGTCCTTGCGCATGACCGAGCACTGTCCTGCCCCCACCCCACCTATCCGCGACCTCACTGCCGCCATGAATTCCGGGCTCGTCCTTCAGGACATGTCCCTTCAAAAGCCCGAGCGCGTCGTCCATCGCGTCGTGCTGCGCGTCGCCGCCGGGCCCGACATCGGCCGCCTGTTCACCTTCGATCTCGATGTCGCGGGCCCTCCGGTCCGCGGGGGCCGCAGCGAGCTGTGCGACCTCGACCTCCGCGATCCCCGGGTCAGCGACATGCACTTCGAGCTAACCCCGCAGCGGGGGGCGCTTATCGTCCGCGACCTCGACAGCGCCACCGGGGTGCTCGTCGGCGACATGCGGGTACGGGAGGCCTGGCTCGTGCCCGGGACAGGATTTTGTATCGGCGGCACTCGCCTCGAGCTGGTAGCCCTCGAGCTTCTCGATATCCCCCTGCCGCCCTTCTGTCGCTTCGGCGACCTCGACGGCCACAGCCCGCCGATGCGGCTGACGTTCCACCGCCTGGCCGAGCTGATGGCCCGTCCGGGACGCTGTCACGGGCTGTTCTCGGGCGAAGCAGGGACCGGCAAAGCGCTCGCCGCCCGTAGCCTCCATCTCATGGGTCCCGATCGGGACACGAACTTCGTGGTCGTCGACCTGCGCCGGATGCCGCGGGAGCAGATCGACGCCGAGCTGTTCGGCACGCCCACGCGTCGGGGCCGCCTCGCCGAGGCCAGCGGCGGCACGTTGCTCTTGCAGGCCATCGACGAGCTCCCGCTGGCCATCCAGACGGTCCTCGAGCGCGCCATCGCCTCGACGCCGGTGCGACTGCTGGCCACCACCCGGCGCGACCTGCAACGCCTGGCCGCGGCCGGCCTGTTCGACCGCGACCTCCACGCGCGCCTGAGCGGCTTTCACGTGGTGCTCGCGCCGCTGCGCGAGCGTGGCCGCGACGTGGTCCTCCTGGCCGAACGGCTCCTGACCCGCCTCGGCGTCGACGGCCGCAGCCGCATGCTGTCGGCCGAGGCCGTCGCCGCCATGCGCGAGTACTCGTGGCCGGGCAACGTGCGCGAGCTCGAATTCGTGGTCGAGCGCGCTCGACTGGTCACGGGAGGCGCGGTGATCGAGCGCGCCGACCTCGGCCTCGGTCGCGACCTCGACCCGAACCTCGCCCGGGTCGCCGCGCTCATGCACAGCACCCACGACGAGGCCGTCGCCGGCTTCGAGACGCTCTACTTCCGCCACCAACTCTGCGCCCATCGCACCAAGATCGCGGCGGCTCGCGCGGCCGGGATGACGGGCGAGGGCTTCCGTCTGGCTTGCCGCCGGGTGCGCGTGTTCTGAGGCTCGCCATGCCCGACGCTTCGCGCCAGGACCTCGCCCCTAACCGCGCCGGAACGGCCGCACGAGCTGCGCCAGGTAGCGACGCGGCCACGGTTCGGTCAGGCCGAGCGGGTAAGTCTCCGGGCCGCGCGGGCGATGATATGTCCCGAAGAGCAGATCGAGATAGGGCGCCAGGTTGGCGAAGTTGTGCCGGGTCCGATCGACGCGGGCGTGGTGCCAGTGGTGCAGTTCCGGCGCCCCGAGCACGAGTCCGAGCGGACCGAGCGGCAGCTGCACGTTCGCGTGGATCAGGATCGCCCACAGGCCGCGGAACATCGCCAGCCCGCCGAGCGCCGCGAACGGCAGACCGAGCGCGATGCCCGGCAGGTTCACGCACAGCTGGGTCAGGGCACCGTCGACCGGGTGCTCGCGGTGTGCCGCCAACCAGTCGAGCTCCTCGGAGCTGTGATGCACCGCGTGGAACCGCCACAGCGGGCCCCAGGAGTGGCAGGCGCGGTGAAACCAGTAGGTCAGCAGATCGCCGAGCACCAATGCCAGGACGATCTGGGCCCATAGCGGAAGTCCCATCGACCATGTCCGAAGAGACATGGGCCACAGGCCGGCGAGCGCGTAGTCCATCCACGTCAGGACCGTCACCGCGACCGCCGAGAACACCAGGTACTGGCCGAGGAAGAAGGTGGCGTCGATCGCCAGTTCCCGCCGCAGCACCGCCTGCTCCGGGCGAGCCGGGAACATCCGTTCCAGCGGCCCGTAGATCGCCGCCAACACGGCCGCGCTGGCGACCGTGGCCAGGAACAGCTCGATCACTGCGGCGCCGCCTGCTGCGGCTGCGGTGCCTGTTGCTGCACCGCGGGCTCCCGCGCCGGCTCGAGGAGCGGCTCGGGGTGGATCGCCGGCCCCGCCTTCGAGGCCGGGAAGTAATTCTTGCCGACCTCGAGGTTCCTCGGCTCGGGGCTGTCGGCCGCCCTGCTCTCCGCGGGCGGCGTCCCCGGCTGCGGCCCCGGACCGGGGGCGTTCGCGGCCTGCACGGCGGGCGCCGCGGCTTGGGTCGCGGGCGCCGTCTTGGCGGCCTCGGAAGCGGGTGGCTGCGCCGGTGTCGCCGGTTGATGGGGTGGCGGCGAGGCGGGCCCGTCACAGCCCGTCATGCCGCCTGCCCGCAAGATCAGGACCGCGGCGAGGCCGGTCGACGACAACAGCACCGCCGCTCGCAAAAGGCGGCGGCCGGGGCTCGTTTCCTCAGAATCGCGGCGCTGCATCCCTTCGACCGTCGCACATTCGTGGCCGGCTGTCTCGCCGCGAGCAGCCCCCGGCATCAGGCGCCGGGCGACCCCGCGCCGGGGTCAGCGGACCTGCCGGGCCAGCGCTTGCGACAGCGCCACGGCGAGCGGCCGCGTCATGCGCTCGACGTTCACGGGGCTGATCGGCGACTCGCCGAACGGCACGAACGGCTCGGCCAGCAGCCCGCGATTCAGCTCGACGCACAGCACCTGGCCGGGATAGGCCCGCGCGTACTGATAGCCCATGGTCGCGGGGTGGAGCTTGTACGTCTCGTTCTCGCGCGCGTCGACGTTGATGGCGGCGAAGGCCGCCCGCACCGCTCCGACCAGCTCCGGCGACGACCACATCGTGCCCTCGCCATCGGCGCAGATCAGGTCGACCGCGGGCCGCTCGGGCCAGGTCTCGTAGACCGCCGGCTCGTACGCGCGGCGCAGCGCCGTCACGATCTGGCCGTCGATGCGGTCGATACCGACCGACCGCGGCGCGTACGAATGCAGCTGCAGCGCCAGCCCGCCCGCCCCGCACAGGCGCCGATAGGCTCGCTCGGTGAGCGCGTGGTAGGTGGCGTGCAGCTCGGCGAGCAGCGCCTGGTCGGCCGGCTCCTCGATGTACGCCGCGAACGCCGGCGTCAGCCCGTCGACCACCGCCCCCGCCGGCGCCCCCAGCACCACGCGGTTGCAATCGATGAAGGTCCGCGGCACCAGGCAGCGCAGAATCAACGTACCGTAGCCCTCGGCCGCCAGCGCCTCGCCGAGCCACTGCGCCGATTCGGGGGTGCCGATGTCGGTATTGACATAGAAGAACGCCTCGAGGTTATCGGGCAGCGTCCCCGTGAGGCGCGCGCGCGGCCTCGTAATCGGCGGTACGCGTGGCGCCGTGCGGCAGCTCGACCAGCAGCGTCGGCGCACCCGCCCGCGGCGGCGTATACACGACCTCGCAGACCCCCGGGACGGCGACGAAATCCTCGAATACGGTCGGCATCGCGCAGCAGCGCCAACCCGGTCCGGAGCTGTCGACCGTCTCCGCTGATGCAGACTCACGTCGGCGCCAGTTGACGCGTCAGCAGCGCCTCGATCCCGGCCCCGCGCACGAAGTCGCGGCACATCGCGCGAACTTCACCCGCGGTGAAGCGGAACACGCCGCGCTCCGCGAGCTCGCGGATCCGTCGCCGCTCGCGCCACGAGATCTGGCCGTCGAGCAGGAACCCGATGACGATCAGCAGCACCGCCGCGCGACGCAACCTCTCCGGCGCCGCGGTGAGCCGCGCCAGGTAATCCTCGAGCGAGCCCTGATTCGGCTCGACGGCGATCGCGTAGCGATCGATGAGCGCCTTCGTCAGCGCGAAGTGATTCTGATGGAAATCGCGCTTGCTGACGGCGATGAAGCGGAACGTGTCGTAAAGCAGCGCCCTGTCCTCCGGGCTCTGCGCCAGATCGGCGGGCAGACGCACGCACAGGTGCTCGATCAGCTTCTGGCCCATGATGATCACCTTGGCCTCGTGCAGCACCGAATGCGTGCTCCAGGCGTTGATGGCCATGTAGATCGGCATCCCCGCGAAGTCGAGCACCTCGCGCACGGCGAAGCGTCCGAGCAGCCGCTGCCCCGCGTAGCGGAGGATCTTGCTGCCGAGCCAGCCCTTCAGGCGCAAGAGCAGGTTGACCAGGAAGAGCAGCGTCGGATTGACGCCGAGGAACGGATCGATGCCGTACTTGAGGAGCCCGCGGTGCTTGTTCTCGAGGCCGATGTCGATGAGCGTGCCGGCGACCTCCGCCTTGTTGTGCGGGCCGAGCAACCCGGTCGCCGCGGCGATCTCGTGGACGCCCCACAGGTTGAGCAGCACCAGCGCGTAGATCTCGATCACCATGAGGAGCAGGCCCCACAGCGTCTCGGCCCACGGTACTGCCAGGTCGCCGCCGAACAGCGACACAGTGACCGAGGGGAACAGCTCGGGAGCGCTGTAGACCGGCATGAAGTACAGGAGGAAGCCGACCACGCTCATCGCCGCCGCGCTGGCCACGGCGACGCGATGGGTGCGCCGGACCGCCGCGAGCTCCGCGTCGCTGAGCAAATGCAGCTGACCGTCGCTCGGGAGCGTGCGCACGGGCAGACGGTCGAAGAATCGGCGGAACAGCGCGCTCGCGACGTCCGCTCTCCACTATCACGGCGCGTCGACGGTTCGCTACGGCGTCGCGCGCGGACACAGCCAGCGCGCAGCCTCGCCCGCCGCGGCACGGAGCCCCGAGCTCGCCGCAACTCGGCGCCGGGGTGGTGTCGGTTGCGCTGCCACCACACAACCGCGCAGCACCGCGAGCACCTCGGCCGGGTCGGCGCCGCACCGCGCCGAGGCCCATGCGGGGTCGACCTCGACGATGGCCCAGCCGCGGCCCTCGCTCGCGTCGTCGTCGCGCGCACCTCACCCCGCGACAGGCCGCATCACATGACCCGAAGACCAGCTCCCACGAACCGCTTGGACGAAGCCTCACTCTTTGCGCCGGCCCGAGCGGTCCGCCAGCACCTGGGCGCACAGCACCAGCAGGGCCAGCGGCGCGCTCGCGGCCAGCGTCGGCCACCACACCCCGCGCGCCAGCTCGCTGCCGCTGCGCGCCAGCAGCTTCCCCCAACTGGGCAGCTCGGGCGCGCTCGCGCCGAGGTACGCCAGCAACGCCTCGACCTTGACCGCATGGGCGAACAGCACCACCAGCGCCGACAACAGCACCGGCCGCAACGCCGGGACCACGTGCCAGCCGATCTGGTGCAGCGTGCCCGCGCCCATCGCCTGGGCCGCGCGGTAGTAGTCGGCAGCGCGCAACCGCTGGCCCTCCGCGCGGGCGGCCCGGAACACCCCCGTCCACTGGGTCGCCGCGATCGCCACCACCACCGTCGACACACCTGGCTCGAGGCCAGGGCCATCGCCAGCAGCGCGACCACCGGGGGAACCGCTGCGAACGCGTCCGTGGCCCCCGACAGCAGCCGGTCGGTCCACCCGCCGCGCAGGCCCGCCCAGGCTCCCAGCGCCCCGCCGACCGCCACCGCGCCCGCCGCTCCGCCGACCCCCGCGACCAGGGACACCCGCGCCCCCTGCACTGCCTGGGCGAACAGATCGTAGCCGAGCGCGTCGGTGCCGAGCCATGCGTCTGTCCCTGGGGACATGTAAGGCCGACCGACCGGAACGTCCCACGCCTGGGCCCACAGCCCCGCGGCCGCTCCGAGCGCGAGCACCACGAATCCGCCGAGCCCGAGCAGCGCCAGCCTGCCCGCGTGTCCCAGCGCTCGCGTCACCCGCCGCCTCCGCCGTCAGTGACATGCCCTTCGAGAACATGTCCCGGAGAACATCAACATGCGACGCCCTCCAGCGCCCACACCGCGGCCGAAAATCCCACGACATGTCCCCGAGGACATACGAAGCGCCGCATCTCGCCCGTCCACCTCACGCCACGTCCCTCCGCCGCACCCGCGGGTCGACCAGCCACACCACCCCGTCACACAGCGCCTGCCCGGCGATCGTCACCGCTGCCGTGGCCACCGCGATCGCCTGCACCAGCGCCGCGTCGGCCTCGTGAATCGCCGCGACCAGCAGCGCGCCGAGCCCGGGGATGTTGAACAGCTCCTCGATCACCACGCTGCCGACGACCACGTGCGAGAGCCGCTGGCCGACGCGCGCCACGATCGGCCCGACCGCGGCCCGCAGCGCGTGCCGCAAGGCCCGCCGCTCCGGCACGCCCCGCGCGCGCAGGCCGTCGAGGTGCGGCGCCGCCAGCTCGCGCTCGAACACCGCCCGGTAGTGGCGCACGTCGGGCCCCCACTGCAGCAGCGCCCACACCAGCGCCGGCAGCATCACGTACGCCAGCGGGCTCGCGCCGGCGCCCGCGAGCGGCCAGCCGAGCACCGGGAACCAGCCGAGGCGGTGCGCCAGCACGTGCTGCGCCAGCACCACCACGATCACGCTCGACGTGCTGATGACCGCCGTCGACAGCCCGGACAGGGCGCGGTCGACCCCGCGCCGGCGGGCCGCCGCCAGCCCTCCCAGCACCGCCGCCGCCGTCCCCAGCAGCCAACCGGGCAGCGCGTAGGCCAGCGTCGGCCCCAGCGCCTGCAGCATCAGCGCCCCGGCCGGCTCGCCGCGCGCCTGGCTCGGGCCGAAGTCGAACGTGATGGCTCTTGCGACATGTTCCAAGAGACGTGTCCCGAAGGACCGGTCGAGCCCCATCGCCGCGCGCAGCGCCTCGCGCGCCTCGGGGCTGGCGCCGCGGCCGAGGCGCAGCGCGGCCGGGTCGGCCAGCCACTCGAAGGTCGCGAACACCAGCGCCGCCACCAGCACCAGCGAGGCCGCCGCGACCACCAGGCGCCGCAGCACGGCCGGCCAGGGGATGGGCGGGCGCGGCGAGGACATGGCCCTTCAGACAGGTCGCAGCGGGAACGCAGCCTCGATGCGGTAGGCCGAGCCGCGGTGCGTCTTCGTGCTCGAGAACAGCAGCACGCGCTCGACCGGGAACAGCTCGGTGCGCATCAGCGCGTGCTCGGTGATGTAGACCATCACGTCGTCGAGCTCGCAGTCGCCGGTGCGGGCGATGGTCACGTGCGGGGTGAACTTGCGCGGGTCGGCCGGCACGTCGGGGACCTTGCGCAGGCAGGCGTCGACCTTCTGGCGCAGCGCGAGCACCGGGCCCGGGTCGGCGAGCCCGGCCCACACCGACGTCGGCAGGCCGCGCGGCGGGAACACGCCCATTCCCTTGAGGCCGAGCAGGAACGACGGGCTGTCGAGCTCCTGCAGCGCGTCGACGATCTCACGATGGACCCGGCCGTCGACCTCGCCGATGAAGCGCAGCGTCAGGTGGAACTTGTCGGCGCCCTCCCAGCGAGCCTCGGGCAGGCCGTAACACATCATTTCGAGGTGGTCGTCGACGCCGGGTGGCAGATCGATCCCGATGAACAGGCGGGGCACCCGGCGACTATAGCGCGAACCGCCCCGCCGCGCTCACGGCGCTTCCGGCGGCTCGTGCGACGGCCGCCCGCGGGCCAGCTTGCGCTGCAGGCTGCGGCGGTGCATCCCCAGCCGGCGCGCGGCCTCCGACACGTTGCCGTTGCAGTCGGTGAGCACCTGCTGGAGGTGCTCCCACTCGAGCTCGTCGAGCGGCTTGGCCGCGTGCGGGCTCGGCGGTTCGACGATCGTCGGCTCGACGCGCTCGAACGCCCGCAGGATCTCGTCGGGCTCGGCCGGCTTGGTCAGGTAGTACGTCGCTCCCAGCTTGATCGCCTCGATCGCCGAGGCGATGCTGCCGAACCCCGTCAGCACCACGATCGCCATGGTCGGGTCGAGCTTGCGCAGCGCCGCCACCAGCTCGAGGCCGCCGCGGCCCGGCATGCGCAGGTCCACCACCGCCCGGTCCGGCGCCCACGCCTCCGCCTCGGCCATGGCGTCGTCGAAGTTGTGGGCGACGATCGCCGCGCAGCCGCGGCGGCGCAGCGAACCCGCCAGGGCGGCGCAGAACGGCTTGTCGTCGTCGACCACGAGCACCGTGCTGTGGCTGTCCTCTGCCTCCGACATCCCGCGCTCCTCCGCCGCAAGCATCCCGCGCCGGTGACGTCGCGGCAAGTCTGCGGGCGTGCGGCCTCAACCGCCGCGACCGTCGGTCGCACCCTCGCGCAGGGCCTCGCGCAGCGGGAAGCGGACGGTCGTCGTGGTCCCGCGGCCGTGCTCCGACTCGAGCTCGATCGTCCCGCCGAGCTTGCGCAGGTGGGCCCGCGCCAGGAACAGCCCCAGGCCCATCCCCTTGCCCTCCGGCTTGGTCGAGAAGAACGGGTCGAACGCGGCCGCCACCGCCTCCGGCGGCATGCCCACGCCGTCGTCGCGCACACGCAGCAGCGCGTGGTCCGCCGCCACGTCGATCGTCCCCCGCACGCCCGCGCTGCCCGGCTTGGCGCGGCAGGCGTCGATCGCGTTGGTGCCCACGGCGCGCACGATCTGCAGCACCACTTCTTGCGGCTGCGTCGTCGTCGCCGTCGCCCCGGCCGCCGACAGCTCGATCGTCACCTCGTTGCCGAGCGAGCGCAGCGCCTCGCCGAGCTCGGCCAGCGGCCACGCCTCGGCCGACGCCGCCAGGCTGCCGACGCGCAGCTCGGGCGACGACATCTGCTGCAGGATGTGCTTGCAGCGGGCCAGCTCGTGGCGGATCGTCTGCATCGCCTCGGTCTGCTCGCGCGGCTCCATCAGCGGCAGGTCGGCCACCAGCACGCCGATGGTCGCCAGCGGCGAGCCGAGCTCGTGGGCGGCGCCGGCCGCGAGGGTCCCGAGCGCGGCCAGTTGGCGGTCCTGCTGGGCCGTCATGCGCAGCCGCTCGAGCTCGGCGCGCTGACGCGCCAGCGACAGCGCGATCCGGTGCACGAAGTAGATCACGAACGCGGCCGAGATGCCGAAGGCCACCCACATGCCGCGGATGTGGCCGAGGAAGTGCTCTTCGTGGCCGGGTGGGCCGACCGGCGCCGGGCCGAGCACGAACAGGCTGGCGAACCCGAGCAGGCACGCCCCGCCGATCGCCCACGCCCAGCCCGGCGACAGCTGGATCGCCAGCGTCATCGGCACGAAGTACATGCTCGTGAACGCGTTCGAGACCCCGCCCGACAGCGCCAGCAGGGCCGTCAGCGCCGCGGTGTCGAGCAGCAGGTGCGTGCCCGCGAGCGACATCGTCGCCCGCCCGCGGGCCAACACTTGCCGCGACACCCACAGGTTGGCGACCGCCATCAGCACGACGACGATGCTCGTCCCGATCGGCTCCGGCGGCGGCGGGAACCACGACACGATCTGGCGGAACAGCGTCGGCCGGACCGCCTGCAGCGTCCAGCCGAGCGCGATGAGCCCGAGCATCACCCAGCGGGCCACCACGAACAGCCGCAGCGTGATCTGGACCGAGCTCGTGAGCCGTTGCATCGCGCGACCATGCCACAAAAGTCGCGCCGGGGTCGGCGGCGCGCGGGCTTGCGACCGCCGGTCGCGCCGGTGTGCTACCGTCGCGCCATGCGTCGCGCCGCCTTCGCCTGTCTTATTTCGTTGTCCGCCTGTCCGCAGCCTTCGCCCGCCGAGGGCACCTGGGAGATCGTCGAAAAGGGCCTTCCCGGGGCGCTGATGAGCGTGTGGGGCAGCAGCCCCGAGGATGTCTGGGTGGTCGGCGCCGACGCCGGCGACGGCCCGGCCGTCAAGCACTGGGACGGTGCCACCTGGACCGAGCTCGACGCCGGCAGCCCCGGCCATCTGTGGTGGGTCAGCGGCCGGGGCGACGGCGTGTGGATGGCGGGCGACGGCGGGCGGATCCTCCGATATGACCGAGAGGACATGTCCTTCGAGTCATGGACGGCTCCGTCTCCCGAGCGCCTCTACGGCGTGTTCCCGCTGGCCGAGGACGACGTATGGGCGTGCGGCAGCAACGATCAGAACACCGCCGGCGTGATCTGGCGCTATGACGGCGCCGCCTGGGCTGCGCCGGCGGACCTCACCCCCGAGCTGACGGAAGGCTTCGCCTGCTTCAAGGTCTGGGGATCGCGTGCCGACGATCTGTGGTTCGTCGGCTACGGCGGGGTCGTCCTCCATTACAAGGGCGGCACCTGGAGCCGCATCGAGCTGCCGTCCGACCGACCGCTGTTCACCGTGCACGGAGTCGGCGGTGACGTGTTCGCGGTCGGGGGTGCGGTCTCGGGCTACATCGTCGAGCTCCGCGACGACGGCGCCCGCGACGTCACGCCGAAGGGCGAGGTCCCGCAGCTCGCGGGGGTCTACGCGAGCGAATCCGCCACGGTCGCGGTCGGGCTCGAGGGTGCGGTCTGGGAGCGCGGGGATGACGGTGTTTGGACCGCGATCGAGGCTGCTCCGACCACGCCGCTGGAGTACCATGCCGTCTACGTCGATCCCGCCGACGAGATTTGGGCGGTGGGGGGCCGGATCTACACCGGCAACCTGAGCGACGGACTGCTCACCCATTACGGCGCCCCGCTCCCACAGTGAACGCTGAACCAGCCCTTAGCACGAAGCATCGGTACCCCCAGATGACACGCAGCCAACCGCTCCTCTCGCTCTTCGCAGTCGTCGCCCTCGCGTCCGCATGTGACAGCGACGGCCCCCCGCCCTGCCCGACCACCGCCGGCACGATCTGCACCTGGGCCGGCGACGGCGAGGCCGGCTTCAACGGCGACGACGAGCCGCTGTCGGAGGCCCGCCTGTACTGGCCTATCGACGTCACGATCACCAAGGGCGGCGAGTTCTACATCCTCGACTGGAACAACCACCAGGTCCGCCTCCTGACCGAGGAAGGCACGCTGAAGACCGTCCTGGGCACCGACTTCGTCGGCGACGGCCCGTTCGACCTGTCCGACCTGATGCCGCCGGGCACCGCCGGCACCAACATCAACCTCAACCACCCCACGCAGATGCTCGAGGAGGCGAGCGGCACGCTGCTGCTGGTCTCGTGGCACAACCACAAGCTCCGCCGCTACGACCCGAAGACCGGCAAGGCCTACGTGATCATCGGGCGCGGGGCCGGCTACGCGGGCGACGGCGGGCCGATCGGCGACCCCGACGCGCGGCTCAACCAGCCCTCGGGCGGCGTGCTCGACGGCGACGGCAACCTCTACCTGCTCGACCAGCGCAACCAGCGGATCCGCCTGCTCTCGGCCGACGGTTCGATGCTCAGCACCGTGGCCGGCTCCGGCGAGATGGGCTACGACGGCGACGGCGGCGCGCCGATGGCGGCCAAGTTCCACTTCCCGCCCGGCAGCAACCCGCCGCCCGCCGGCACCCTGGCGCTCGACGCCAAGGGCCGCCTCTACGTCGCCGACACCCTGAACCACGCGATCCGCCGCATCGACTTCGCCGCCGACACCATCGAGACGGTGGCGGGCACCGGCGAGGCCGGCTACGGCGGCGACGACGGCCCCGGCTCCGCGGCCAAGCTCAACAACCCGCGCGACATCGAGATCGGCCCCGACGGCCGGCTCTACATCGCCGACGAGCTCAACCACCGCGTCCGCGTCCTCGACGTCGAGTCGGGCGTCATCACCACCGTGGCCGGCAACGGCCGCGCCGAGTTCAGCGGCGACCGGGGGCCCGCGGTCGACGCCGGCCTCAACCGCCCGACCGGCGTCGCGTTCGACGCCGACGGCACCCTCTACATCAGCGACAGCCACAACCACCGCGTCCGCACCGTGGTCCTCGGCAAGTAACTTAGGCACAGGAACTTAAAGCCATGTCCATCAAGACCTCCGCCACCCTGCTCTCGCTCGCGGCCCTGACCCTCGCGGCGAGCCCCGCCTGCGATCGCGGCGACGAGCGCTGCCAGCCGGGCCCCGGCAAGATCTGCAACTACCTCGGAACCGGCGAGGCCGGCCTCGGCGACGACGGCCTCGACCGCGAGGACACCGAGCTGTACCTCCCGCAGGACCTCACCTTCGCGGCCGACGGCCGGCCCTACGTGCTCGACTGGAACAACCACCGCATCATCGTCGTCGAGGCCGACGACACGGTGACGCGCGTGGTCGGCACGGGCGAGCTCGGCGACGCACCCGACGGCGACGCGCTGAAGACCAACCTCAATCATCCGACCCACCTGAGCAACTCGCCCGACGGCAAGCTCATCATCTCGGCCTGGCACAACTCGAAGATCATCGAGTTCGACACCAAGGCGGGCACGCTGACGACGATCTGCGGCAACGGCATGCGCAGCTACGGCGGCGACGGCGGCCCGGCCAAGGACGCGATCCTCGACCTGCCGGTGGCCACGGCGTTCGACGCCGCCGGCAACATGTACATCACGGATCAGGCGAACCAGCGGATCCGCAAGGTCGGGGTCGACAAGAAGATCGAGACCTTCCTCGGCACCGGCATGGCCGGCTTCAGCGGCGACGACGGCCCGGCCGTGGCGGCGCAGATCAAGCTGCCGGGCGGGCAGTCGGCGCCGCCGGCCGGGCGCCTGGCGATCGACGGCGCCGGCAACATCTTCCTCGCCGACTCGGGCAACAACCGGATCCGCAAGATCGACCCGTCGGGCGTGATCAGCACCTACGCCGGCAACGGCGACCCCACCTTCGGCGGCGACGGCGGTCCGGCGCTCGCGGCCTCGCTGTCGCGCCCCAGCGACATCGACCTCGACCCCGCGGGCAACCTCTACATCGCCGACACCGACAACTCCTGCGTGCGCAAGGTCGACACCGAGGGCGTGATCACCACCGTCGCCGGCCAGTGCGGCAACCCCGGCTACGGCGGCGACGGCGGGCGGGCGGCGGCGGCCCTGCTCGACCGCCCCTACGGCGTCGCGTGGGAGGACGGCCTGCTCTACATCGCCGACACCCACAATCACCGGATCCGCGTCGTCGGCCTCGAGTGATGCCTGTCCTTCGGGACATCCTCGTCCGGGCGGCGCCGCCGGCGGCGCTGCTCGCGGCGCTGGCGTGGTCGGAGGCCGCCTCGGCGGGCAACGTCGGCCTGCCGCGCACGCCCGTGCTGCACCGGGGCGAGGCGTGCCTGACCCGGGTCGACCGCAGCGTCGACCCGGTCGTCCACCTCGACTACACGATCCCCTCGATCGACATCTGCCTCACGCCCGACGAGCCGGCCGACAGCCGCACCCACCAGTTCGTGGCCTTCTGCCGCGACGCGCCGCCCGAGTCGATCCCGCATTGGCTGAGCCTGGCCGACGTCCAGGCCAACATCGACTCCGGCTACTTCGACCCGGCCGAGCTGAAGCCGGGGCAGGTCGTCGAGGACAGCCCCTACTTCGCCGACTGCTGGTGGCCGATCACCGGCGCCGCCGAGCGCCGGCCGATCACCTGCGAGGCGGCGCGACCGGGCGTCGACTGGGACACCTCCGCGCTCGCGCCCGGCGCGTACGTGGTGGCCGGCTACACCTACGAGCCGGTCCTCAACGACTGGACGCCGCGCCGCGGGGTGTTCCGCGTGCACGACGGCGACCTCGACGCGGCGCCGCCGGCGGCCGCCATCTTCACCACCGCGGTCGACGTGTGGTACGGCGACCCGGTGCGCCTGGCCGCGTGCGTCGACGCGATGCCCGGCTCGACCTGGCGGCTCGAGTACGCCGCGATGCCCGACGAGCCGCGCCTCGAGCTCGACTGGCAGACGCTCGTCCCGGTCTCGCCGGTCGAGTCGACCGAGTTCGACATCGAGCTCGTGCTCGACGACGTCCACGCCGACGTCCGCCTGCACGTGCGCCTGGTCGTCGAGGACCCGGAGGGCCGCACGACCTTCGCCCACATGCCCACCCCGGGCACGGTGCTGATGCGCAAGCAGACCGGCGTGACCGGCAGCGGCGGCGACGAGCCGAACGACTTCGACTTCTGCCGCGACAACCCGGCCGCCGACGACCTGCCGGATTGCGGCAAGACGAGCGAGCCCGAGTCGTCGGGTCAGACGCCCGACGACCCGGGCGACGGCTGCGCCTGCGACTCGCAGGCCTCCAGCGGCCCGATGCTCGCGCTGCTGGTCCTGCTCGCGCACCGTCGCCGGCGCGGACGCTGAACCCACGCAGCTCCGGGCGTCGGCAGCGGCCCACCGACGCCCGGATTCGTGGTCTTACCATTGCGGCAGACCCGACCATCGCACGATGCCCATTGTGCAGAGCGGGCCCGCGACCGGCGCGGATCAGCCGAGCCGCCGTCGCGCCCGCTCATGCCGCGGACCGCCTACGGCGTGGTCGACACGGTCACCGTGGCCGAGCCCGAGGGCGTGCTCTGCACGTTGTCGCTGTCCGTCACGCCGCCCGTCACCGTGTTCACGTGGCTGAAGTCGCACTGATTGCTGACGATGCGACCGACGAACGAGCAGGTGGTGCTGCCGCCGATGGCGACGCTCCGCGGGACGGTGCAGGTCGTGCTCACGACCTGCTCGAAGCCCCCCGGCGGCGTGGGGCGCGGTGATGTTGCCGAACCGGTTGTCGGTCAGCGTGTTGACGGTCAGGCTGTCCTTGGTGGAGTTGTTCTGCACCACCACCTGGTAGGTCGCGTCCACCTGCATCGAACAATTCGCGGTCGACAGGGCGGTCTTGATCAGCGTCGGTGGCACGAATTCGTCGGTGATGGTGACGGACGCCGAGGCGTCGCCGCAGATCGGTTCGGGCACGCCGACCTGGGTCACGCAAGCCAGCACCGTGTCGGTCACCACGTCCCCCGGATTCCCATCGACCAGCGCCTTGAACGTACAAGTGACGGTCCCGTTCGGCCCGATCGGATCGCCGTCGAGGGCGAGGCAGGTGTTGTCGGTGACGAGGGGGTTGGTGGGATCGAGGAGATCGCCGTACAGGTCGTCGTCGATGCTGTCGACGTTGACGGTCGTCGTCCCCGACGTGTTGGTGATCTCGACCGTGTAGGTCGCGATACCGCCCGGCTCCACGAAGGTCGTCGGCGTCACGCGCTTGACGACGAGGAGCTCCACCGGCACGACCACGACCGGGACCGTGAAGTTGTCGTCGCACACGCACTTCGACTTGGTGTCCGGGAAAACTCGAATTCGTCGGTGTTGGGGTCGCAGACCGTGCCGACCTTGTTGTGCCAGCTGGTGCAGTTCGGCAGCCGCAATACATTGGTGCCCGGCGCCGCCTCGCACAGGACGTCCTCGATCGTGAAGGTCAACGAGTACGTGCCGGAGTTGAGGTCGCCGCAGGCGTCACCGTCGAGGTTCAGCACGGGCCCGTTGGCCGGGGAGGGGTTGCAGCGCGCTGAGCGAGCACTGGTCGCTGGACCCGTCGCCGCGGGCACTGGCGCCGCCTTCGGTGTTGAACCAGAAGCCCACGTCGTAGCGGGAGTTCGCGGTCACGACCGTCTGGAAGGTAGCAGTGAGGTCGAACGTCGTGCCCGCGACGCAGGTCGCCGGCGAGACCGAGGTCGCCGCCGAGATCGCTACATCGTTGGCGGTGCAGTTCAGGGTCCCGCCGCCCACCTCCGTCGTGAACACCTCCTGCATACAGGCGCCGTTCTCCGTCGTCGGCCCGTTGTCCGCGAGAGCGGGCCGAGCCCCCGCGAGCGCGCCGGCTCCGGCGAGGATCGCCACGCTCATCCCACGCGCCGCCATGTACTTCGATTTGTAACTACGCAACGTCATACTCACACCTCTTTCTCTGTCGATGCTCGTCCTCGCGGACGCTCTGCACACCGGGCTCCTCGCCCGTATCCTGCTGTACGCGGTCGCCCGGCCTCTACCGGGCCCCGCGCGGATGTCTCGCGTTTCGATCAGCCTCCACGGCCGCTCCGGGCGCGATGGAACGACTCGGCGCTCATGAGGAGCGCGTGTCTGTCCTGACGGACCACGCTCACCCGTTCGCGTTCTGCCCACACTCTGTCAGGAGCGGGCGCCCCGGGAAGCTGTCGTCTTTATCGTCGTACGAGGGGATCTACCTCATCTCCTGCGATTGTACAGTGCAGGCAATCACGACCTTCAGGCCCGGCGGGCCCAGGAGCGCCGTTCAAACGGTGGTCCCCCCGAGGCTGGAGCGCGACGCCGGGCGCATCGGCGAGCGGTCGGCCCGCGGAGACCCGTGATGATCGTCGGCGAGGCGGAACGAGCTCCGCCCTCTCTGGTCCCACCAATCCGCGGACTTGCGACTGACAGCACGAGCCGCCAGACACAGGACCGCAGCCGCCCCGCGCTCCTCGCCCGCGGAGCTTGTCCCCGCGGACATCGCATATCGCTCGCTCCAGGTCATGACAGTACAATCCTCTCGCGTCGTCAAATCTCTGATCGCACCCAATGGATCGAGCACCTCGCTCGACCCGAACAACCATGGCTCAGGTTGTACCGGAGGCCTTGAGGGCGATGATGAAGAGCACGAGAGAACGGCGGTCTGCGGTCGTATCGCACCGCGTCGCGACCCAGCGCGTCGCGAACGTCCCACGGGCCTTCTCATGCTTCAGGTCGCGCCTCCCGGCCGCTGTGAGCCGCGACGCAATCTCGGCCGCGGCCTCTCGCAGGAGGCGGCAGCATGTCTCCCAGGCCAGGTTCTCTCCCCTCACCGGCCGACGGCCATCACACCGAAAGGTCGAAGCTCGACCGTGGTCGTCTTGCGGATGGACGCCGCGTGACGCAGCGAAACTGACAGCGAGTTCGAGCCACCGGCGACAGCCGCTCGCTCCCGGCGACGCCCGCGCCGCTCCACCTGGACCGTCGTCCCGGGCCGCTCTTGCGGGCGCGCGGCCCGGCGGCCACGCCGCGGCGCGAATCATCGAACCTCTCGCCGAGGGCGTCCACGCGGGCGCACTCCGGCCATTGGCCGGCGGTCGCATGTCCGCAAGATCGGCGGGCTCACTATCTTTTGTAATCAAACAAAGACCTCGCGAACGGACCGCGAGGATTCGCGTGATCCGGGCGGTGCGCGCCGGCGGCTGTGCGCCGCCTCGCATTCCCGCCCGGAGCCGCCCGCCGCTCACCCGGCGAAGCCGTCCAGCCACGCGGATGTCTTATTAAACATGTCCTCCAGGCCAGGTGCCACGAACAGCTGCGGCTGCAGGTCGGCGGGCGAGTACTCGGTCGCCGCGATCGCGTCGAGGTCGAACGCGCGGTGCTCCGTGTGCAGCACCGCGTGCTCGATCTCCTCGACCGACGACAGCAGGCCGGCGCCGAACGCTCGCACCTCGCCGGCCTCGCGGACCAGGCCGAACTCGAGCGTGAACCAGTAGACGCGCTCGATGGCCGGCAGCGCCGCCTCGCTGGCGCGGAGGGCCGCGCGGCCGAAGCGGCGGTTCAGCGCGGCCACGCGCGGGTCGGCGAGCGTCGCCGCGTGACCGACGAGCTCGTGGATCACGTCGGGCTCGGGCGTGTACCACGGGCGGCTGGCGTGGCGGATGTACTGCGTCGACAGGAACGTGTCGGCCGCCAGCGCCGCCAGGAATCTCGGGCCGTGATCAGCCCCGCCACCGGGCGCAGACGGATCCCCGAGGCCGCGCGCAGGCGCGTCGACACTCCCGCGAGCTGCGGGATGTGCCCGGTCGGCAGCGGGAACCGCTCCAGCATCGCCTGCACCTCGCGGGCGGCGAAGCGGCGGTGCAGCGGCGCCAGGGCGGTCGTCACGGTCCGCCACACCGCGTGCTCGGCGGCGGTGTACGGCGCGTCGGGGATGGCGCCGTCGCCCGCGTAGCGGTCGGCGATCCGGGCGATGTCGTCGCGCCGGGCGCGGTACGAGCGGTCATGGAAGCCGGGGTGTTCTGGATCGAGCTGGACGTGGAACATGCGGACCTGCTGGGGTTTGGGGGACTCCCGCGGCAGGCCGATCCGCACGACGAAGGGGCCTGCCCTCCGCGGGCGGCCCCTCGTGGCGCGACGAGGTGCTACGCCCGCGCGCCGTAATAGCGATAACCACCGGTGAAGGCGGCATCGATTCGGGGCGCGAGGGCGAGGCTCACGGGATCAGCATGCCGCGGCCCGCTGCTCGGGTCAATCGGCGCCGCCGCCGCCGGCCCTGAGCGATGTTCTCCCCGACGACCTCAGGCGCCGAGGCGGAGCAGCGCGTCGTGGAGCCGCTCGAGGAACAGCCCGAACGCGAACCACACCGGCGCATAATCGAGCCGCACCAGCCCGTGGACGTGCCAGCGCGCGTAGCTGTAGTCCCACGGGCAGCGGCCCGACAGGGCGCGCAGCAGCCGGCCGAACGCGTACTCCACGGCGAAGATGCCCGCGGCCCACAGCGCCCCGCGGATCGGCCACGGCCAGTCGCGGATCCACTCATGACATGGCTCGAAGGCCAGGCCGCCCATTCCGTACAGCGGGAACATCCACAGATAGGTGTGCCCCGCCAGCTTCCACCGCTCGGGCGGCGTCATCTTCACGCGCAAGCGCGGGTCGAGCGGGTCCTTGCGGGTGCCGGTGACGAGCTCGTACGCCGCGGTCCACACGATCTCGGCCGCCCAGCCGATCACCCCGTAGATGAAGAATCGCAGCAGCACTCAGCGCGCCGCTCCGACGGCGATGATGACGACCAGCGAGCCCACGTCCTTGCCCTTGGCGACCTTGGCGATCCCGACCCCGACCGCGCCCGCGACCGCCTCGGACCACAGCTGGACCCCGTCGAGCGAGGCGAAGCTCGGCGCCAGCACGCGGTGGGTCTCGACGCGGGCGAACCGGTGCTTCTCGAGCAGCGCGTCGTACTGCTTGGTCGCGCGGGCCTCGTTGCCGCCGGCGATGCCGTCGGCGAACACCTGCGCCGCCTCCGACAGCCCCTTGTGCCAGCCGATCGCGGCCAGGCCCTTCTGTTTGCGCAGGGCGTCGACGCGGTCGCGCAGGGCCTTCGGCATGTCGGACGTCGGCGCGTCGGCGCCGACCTTCGAGTAGTAGTTCTGCGTCAGCAGGATCGGTCGCGGCGCGTCCTTGGCCTCGGTCTCGGGCGGGGCGATCACCACGCCGATGCCGACGTGGGTCACGTCGTCGGCGAGGATGTTGACCCGGTGGCCGGGGCTCTGCATCAGCCCCTGGTGGATCGCCCACGGCCCGTAGCCGCGGGCCACGTTCTCGCGCACCACCGCCGACTTCACCCCCGCGCGGTTGAAGCGGTCGTCGACGTCGCCGGTCGACGGCGACGTGTGGCCGACGAAACCGCTGCGCAGCATGTCCTCGCTGTGCGCCTGGGCGATCGCCGCCGCCTGGTTGTCCCACTGCAGCAGCGGCAGCCCCTGGCGCGCGCGCGTGTCGTTGAGCGCCGCGAAGTTGGCGCGGGCGATCTCGGCCGCGTCGACGCTCGCGTCCATCCGCTCGACCTCGATGCGCAGCGCGCCCGGCGGGTCCTCGCCGCAGTACAGCGGGAAGTTGGCCACGACCTCCGGCCCGTATGCCCCTTCGGCCAGGACCTCGACCTGGTAGGCCCCGCGCCCGTGCTCGCACGAGAATTGGCCGACGAACTCGCCGCGCGAGATCTTGGCGGGGATCGGCGTCCACCGGCCCTGCGGGTCGAACACCTCGAACGACGGGTTCTGCCGCTTGCCGAGCAGGCGCCCGCGGATCTCCGCGCGCCCGTTCGCCGGCAGCGCCTTGGCCATCGGCTCGATCGCCGCCCCGCGCTCGGTCAGCGCCACCACCAGGCGCATCGTCCCGTCCGGCAGCGTCGACACCCCGGCCCCGAAGTACACGCCTCCGCGCGTCAGCTGCCGCACCGACTCGCGCGCCGCCTTCGCCAGCATCGCGATCGCCTCGCGGCAGCTCGCGCCGACCTGCTCGCCGCACGGCGCCCCGTCGCGCGGCAGCTCCGAGATCGCCAGCCGCGGCGGCGGGTCGTACAGCCCGACCCACGAGGTGATGCCGGTGATCAGCGCCCCCGGCACGTTGGTGCGGTCGGGCGCGGTGCGAGCCAGCTCGCGCGCCGCTCGCGACAGCCCGGCGTCGTGGCGCAGGCCGGCGCCGTTCATCGCCTCGACGAGCGCCGCCTCGGCCGCGTTCAGCGTCTGCTGGACCGGCGTGCCGTAGCGCGCCGCCCCAGCGCTCGACAGCCTCACGTCCTCGACGGCGATGGAGATCCCGCGCACCCGGGGGCCGTGGTCGCGCCGTCGGCCAGCACGCCGCCGGCCCCGCTCCCGCCCCCGCCGGCGCTGCCGCCTCCGCCTTGCCCGCCGGCGCAACCTGTCTGTACGAACATGCTCGCAAGGACAAGTCCGAACGCACATGTCTTCAAGTTCAGCATCGTCCCCTCACTCGAGCCGCAGCACCGCCGCGTTGTCCCAGGCGTGGAAGTCGGGCGCGCGGGTCGGGCTCAGCGACAGGCCGACGGCCCGCTTGCGCCCGACCCGCTCGAGGCGGAACGCGTTGACCCGCAGCTGCATTCCCGCGCGCGGCGGGCAGGCCAGCTCGGTCTCGGCGCACAGCTCGT
This sequence comes from Nannocystis pusilla, assembly GCF_026626665.1. Classification (GTDB taxonomy): domain Bacteria; phylum Myxococcota_A; class Polyangia; order Nannocystales; family Nannocystaceae; genus Nannocystis; species Nannocystis pusilla. Next base: position 10,838,682 of record NZ_JAPNKE010000002.1, on the reverse strand, counting down.
CCCACGGGATCGCGACCTCGACGACGAAGCCGCGGTCACGGTCGCGCGCGGCGTCGATCGTGCCCTTGGCCTGCACCGCCGTCGTCCAGCGCGAGTCCCACGCCTCGTCGCCGGCGCGGTAGCGCGGGAAGCGGGCGTCGAAGGTGACCCCGCGCGCCGACACCTGATACTCGAGGTAGCGCCGGCCCTCGTTCGTGGCCGCGACGAACAGCTCGAACGCCTCCTGCTTGTACAGCGGGTCGTCCTGCTGCTCGTACTCGGTCCACAGGTCGTCGTCGGGCACGTCGGCGGCGGCGTAGAGGAACGCGTCGTCCCAGGCGAACGCGACCCGCGTGCCGTGCTCGGGCGCCAGCGTCCCGAGCGAGCCCGCCTGCGCCGGCGCGGTGGCCGAGGGTCGGGCTCGCCGTCGAGCGACAGCGTCAGCGGCACGCCGGCCTGGGCGGTCCACACCGGCTCGTCGAGCACGCCGTCGACCGCGACGCCGCTCGCCCGCGGCGCCGTGACCTGCATCGGCCCGCCGGCCACCCGCACCGCCGCGAGGATCGCCACGCCGTCGGCCCGCCGCGGCCCCGCGACCGCCACGTCGCCGACCAGCTCGGCGACGATCACCGCGTGGCTGGGGTGCCACGGCGACGCCAGCGCCAGCTCGACCTCCGCGGCCTCGACCGGCCCCGCGAGCTCGACGAAGCGGTCGCGCGGGTCGTCGACCGGGCCGCGCGGCACGCTGGTCTGGCCGCGCGCCTCTTGCAGCCCGGCGATCTGCGGCGCGCGCAAGCCGACCCGCAGGCGCGCGCCGGCGCCGATGCCCGTGGCCGCGAAGCGCACCTTGATCGCCTCGCCCGGGCGCGGGTCGGCCGGCGTCACCTGTCGCGCGCCGATCGTCGCCCCACCGGCGAAGCGCACGTCACCGTCGAACCGCTGCCCGCCCTGCGGATCGGCGAACTCGTCCGCGCGCAGCACCGGCTCGGCCGGCGGCTCGGCCCGCTCGGCCGGGCCGCGGGGTCGCCGCCGCAGCCCGACGCCGCGACGAGATGTCCGAAGAGACAGCTCGCCGCGAGGCCCGTCAGGCGCATCCGCGCTGACGAGACCACACCGGATCGGCCTTGGCAAGGCGACGGCCGCGAGCGCGCCGGGATCGGGGCGCGATCTCGCGCAATCGCCGCACGAGCCGCCGCAGACCCGGGAGAAACCCGCAGCGCAGACCGAGGATCGGGAGCTCTCCGCGCGCTCGGGGCGCCCGGCGCGACCGTCGCGGCCGACCTGTCCGCGAAGACAGCTTGCTCACCACGGAGTATCGCCCTTCGCCGCGGTCCGACGTCACCTGTCTTTCAGGACATCGTGCGGATCTCCGCATGGCTGCGTCGGAGGCACTGCCCGAGCAGTCGCAGGCACATCTCGCCGCGGTGCAGCGTGTGGGTGCGCGGGCTCTCGTCCAACTTGCTTTCGCCTCGATCCGCAGACCGCCCGACGCTTCGCTCCGAAGTTGCACGAGTGGCTCGGCCCTCGTGCAGCGAACCACGGACCGCGTCGTCCGTCGCGCACGCTCGGCCGCCTCGTCATCACCGCTGCAGCGTGAGCGCGTACTCGCGAGTGGCCGGGACGTAGCTGCCGGCCACGCCGTCGGCGAGGCGGTGCTTGAGGCTGATCCCCGGCCACTCGCAGCGGTCGGACCGGCGCAACGGGAAGGTCGCCGCGGTGAAGCCGAGCCACGCCGCCACCGCCGCGCAGTCCATGTCCTCCGGGACATGTCCGCGAAGACCGACGCAGCGACCGCCGCGGAACTGCAGCTCGAGCGCGCTGTCGGCGGGCCGCGCCCAGCCCTCGATAAACCGCAGCGCCCCGAGCTGCGCCTCGATCTCCGCCTGCGTGCGCCCCAGCAGGCTCGCCGGCGGGACCTTCGCGGGTGCGACGGCGGCGCTCTGCGCAGACGCGACGGGCCCGGCCTCCGGCGCGGCGGCGTCGGTTCCCCCCGCAGCACTCGCCTCCGCGCTCGCCGGCGCTGTCGCATCGGGTCCCGCGGCCGAGTCCTCGCCTGGCATCGATGCGTCGCGCACCTTCAAGGCCGATGGCTCCGGCCGCTCGCCGCTCGCCGAAGCTGCCCCTTGCGACATGTCCTTCGAGCCAGCACATCCAACGAGCGAGCCGAGCATCACCCAGGCGACGAGACAGCGCACCGCGCGAGCGTGGCACGCCCGGGCGAACGCTTGCAAGGCGCCGGGGCCCGCAGCCGCGCTCACGCGAGCGCCTGCAAGCGCGCCGCGAGGGCTTGCAGCGCCTCCGGGTGCGCGGCCAGAAGCTGCGCCAGCGGCGTGTCGGCGACGCTCGCCGCCTCCGCGTCCTCGGCTGCCTCGCTCGCCACCACCTCGGCCTCGCTCGTCGCCGCGCTCGTCTCGTCCGCGGGCGCCAGCGGGGCCCACGTCGTCGGCACCCCGAGCAGCCCCGCGAGCGCGTTCAGCGAGGCCGGCTCGGCGCGCAGCAGCGTCGCCACCGCCAGCTCGGCCGGAGAGCGCTCGACGGCCGGCGCCGCCGCGCTCGCCTTCGCGCTCGCCTTCGCCTCGCTCCTGGCCTTCGGGGCAGGTGGAGGCGCCACCGGCACGCTGCGGTCCCACGAGAACTCCCACGCCGGCAGCTTGGCCAGGTCGCGCGGGAACGCCAGGCCCGCCTCCTTGACCAGCGTCTGCATCACCCCCGGCCCGAGCGGGCGCAGCGTCACCACCAGCTTGGGCAGCCACGGCACCAGCACCTCGTCGGGCAGGGCCGCGAACGCGCGGCTGAGGAACTCGACCGCGAGCCTCGAGATCCGCGGGGTGAACTCGAGCGCGAGCAGGAAGCCCGCCATGTACTCGGGGAAGGCCGGCAGCAGCATCGGGCTGCTCAGCAGGTGCTGGAAGTCGGCGCGGATCTCGTCCTCCGTGCGCTGACCCAGGATCCACTGCGCCGCCCAGCGCAGCGCGATCTTCGGCGGGTCTTCGGGCTCCGCCTGCGCCACCGCGATCAGCAGCTGGCTGCGCTCGCAGCCCATCGAGAACGCCAGCGCCTCCTGCGTGAAGATGAACGCCAGCATCGCCGCCAGCTGCCGCGGCGCCGTGCCGCGATCGGTGAACGCCGTCGGCAGCAGCGTGGCGTAGTGGCGGTAGCCGGTGGACACGAAGTCCTTGATCCAATCCGGCATCCCCAGCGTGCGGTAGTAGTGGACCAGGCCGCGCACGCGCTGGAAGATCTCCGGCGCGTCGTTGCCACCGAGCTCCGCGCGCAAGAGCTCCGTCGCGCGCAGCCCCAGCTCGCGCGTCAGTCGCCCGCTGCGCAGGTACAGCACGCTGTCCTCGGCCGCCTCGAGCGCCTTCGCGGCCCGCGACGTCGCCTCGAACGCCTTGGTCTTGAGCCGCTTCTCGAGCACCTGCTCGATCGTCAGCCCCTCGTAGCCGAGCTGGATCAGCGAGCCCTGGTGCTTGCCGATCTCGATGTCCCACGACTCCTGCTTCGGCTTGTGACCGAGCGTGCGCTCGCCCATGATCGGCCGCACGCCCGCGCCGAGGTAGCGCAGCCGCCACAGCAGGTCGGACGCCGGGAGCAACTCCGGGCGGCCCTGGATGTCGAGCAGCGCCCGCTCGATGCGGCTCGACTTGAGGTTGACGCCGAGCACCGCCAGGCGGTCGTAGACGTCCTGCGCCAGCGGCGGCAGCGATTCATAGCCGACGCGGCCGAGGCGATCGCCGCCGAGCAAGATCTGGCACAGCCGCCGCACGTCGCGGCGGCCGGGCACGCGATCCTTCTCCAAACACGTCACGGCCGCGTCCTGGAAGTCGTACGGCGACGGGTGCGGCCGATCGCGCAGCCGCGCCAGCAGCGTCGAGGTGTGAAGGATCGCGATCGTGTCGGCCGTCGACGCGTTGTAGCCGTGCTTGCGCGCCAGGCGGACGATCTCGATGCACCAGCGCATCAGCTGCTCGTCGTCGGCGGTGACGAAGGTCGGCGGGCGGGTCAAGAACTCACGCAAGCCCGCCCCGCTCACCGTCACCGGCACTTCGACTGGCGCCGCTGGAGCGCTCGCAGCCGCAGCCGCCTTCTTGCGCACCGTCGGCTTGCCCTCGGCCTCCGCCTTCTTCTCGGCCTCAATTCCAAATGGCTTGAGCTCGAGCGCTTGCAGCCCCTTGTCCCACATCGACTGCGCGATCGAGATCTCGCCGGCCGGCAGCGTGAACTGGCGCTCGATCGCCGCGTAGCTCGAGGGCACCACCCCGTAGAACCACTGCGTCGGCGTCTTCGCCGGCACCGTCCACGCCGCGCCCTTCGACCCGAATCCGGGATCGGCGAGACCGCGTGGATCGCCCCGCACACGTACATCGCCTCGCGCGGGTCGATCTTGTGCGCCTTCATGTGCTCGCGGATCCGCGTCCACATGTAGCGCTCGCGCTCGCAGTCGGCGGCGCGGTCCTTCTCGGTGATCCCGATCCGCCGCAGCAGCGAGCCGATCAGGAAGAACACCTGGCGATACGTCCCGTAGTCGCAGGCCAGCGTCGGCCCCTCGACGTACTGCGTCCACCACTCGCTGTAGTGCCGCACCTTCGCGTTGCGCAGCAGCACGTCGAGGAAGTCGCCGAAGGTCGGCTGCATGTCGCCGATCTGCAGGCCCACCGCGCCGCCGTGCAAGTTGCCGGTGTTGCCGGTCGACGCGCCCTCGCCCTCGCCGGCAGTCTCCTCGGTCGCCGGCTCCTCGCCGCCGTCGTCGGCCTCGCCGCTGTCTTCGCCCGGCGGCGGCCCGCCCTTCGGCATCCACTGGAACACGTGGTCGACCGAGCGATCGACGAACACCAGCTTCGTGCCCGGGTTCTGCAGGCAGTACGCGATCGCCTGGTACTCGGCCGAGAACTCGGTCAACGGCAGCACCACGTTGAGCGGCGTCCAGTCGGCCGGGAACGCCGGCGCCTCGGGGGCGAACGCCTGCAGCGCCACCGGGAAGCGGCAGTGGTGCAGGCCGGCGAGCGAGGCGTTCAGGTCCTCGCAGCCCTCCATGTAGATCACCTTCGGCGCGCGCTCGCAGCCGGCGCAGCATGTGCAGCGCCGACGCCGGCGAGTGGTGCTTGACCGGGAACACCTCGACCGGCTCCGCGGTGGCGCGCTGGACGTCCTCGATCATCGCGCGCAGCAGCGCCCCGAGGTGGGCCGAGTCGCCGGCGAACGCCGCCGCCGCCGCTTCGAGCTGCGTGCGCAGGGCCTGCAGCGCCGGGTCGAGGAGGGCTGGGTCGAGGATCGAGTTCACCGGGGCACCGCCTACTTGAACGACGAAAGCGCCTGCTTGCCGCCGGCGACGAACGCCTCCAACTCGGGCGACTTCTCGCCCTTCGCGGGCGCGGCCGCCTCCTCGCCCTTCTTGCGCTTCTTGACCCCGTCGGTCTCGGCCGCGGTCGCGTGCCAGAACTTGTTGAGGATCGACACGTCCTCGGGCACCCGGCGGACCAGCGTGCCGACCAGCGAGCGGGCCAGCGTGCCCGGCTGCAGCGCCCTGTCGCCGAAGAAGTTGCTGTGCAGCAGCGCGTCCTCGAGCACGCCGATCTGCTCGGCCGTCGACAGCGACGACTCGAGCCGCTGATCCTCCGACGTCGTGTTCGCGGTCGCCTCACGCAGGTCGGCGAACGTCTGCAGCAGGATGTCGAGCATCGTCGGCGGCACGTCGACCGTGATCGTGTGACGCGCCATCAGCTCGCGCGTCCGGAACAGCACGATCTCCTTCTCCGACTTCTTGTTGGTGACGATCGGGATCGTCACGAAGTTGAAGCGCCGCTTGAGCGCCGTCGACAGCTCGTTGACCCCGCGGTCGCGGCTGTTGGCGGTGGCGATCATGTTGAAGCCCGGCTTGGCGTAGACCACGCTCTCGTCGCCGCGCAGCTCGGGGATCGTGATGTACTTCTCCGACAGGATCGAGATCAGCGCGTCCTGCACGTCGGAGCCGCAGCGGGTCAGCTCCTCGAACCGGCCCGTCTCGCCGCGCTGCATCGCCGTCATGATCGGCGACGGGATCATCGACTCGCGCGACTGCCCGCTGGCGATCACCATCGCCACGTTCCACGAGTACTTGATGTGGTCCTCGGTGGTGCCCGCCGTGCCCTGGACCACGTGCGTCGAGTTGCCCGAGGTCGCCGCCGCCAGCAGCTCGGCCAGCCAGCTCTTGCCGGTGCCCGGGTCGCCGATGAGCAGCAGGCCGCGGTCCGACGCCAGCGTCACGATCGCCCGCTCGACCAGCGACGCGTCGCCGAAGAACTTCTGCGCGATCGGCCGATCGAAGCTGTCCCGGGGCCAGCCCCGAGGATGAACGTGCGGATCATCCGCGGCGACAGGCGCCACGCGAACGGCCGCGGATCCTTGTCGACGCTGGCCAGGTACGCCAGCTCGGCCGCGTACTTCTCCTCGGCCGGCATGCGCAGCTTGGTCTCGCTGGTGGCCGGCGCGGGCGCGGGCGCGGCGGACTCGACGTTGGCGGGGGTAGCGATCTTCTTGGCCATGGCGATTACATCACCTTTTTGATCTGCTCGATCAGCTTCTTGGGGCTGCCGCTGAGGATCGGCGCGCCGATCTCCTTGAACTTCGCCGCGTACTCCGGGTTGACCGCGAAGTACCCGGTCGTGTGCAGCGAGCCTACCGGGATGAGGTGGCAGCCCGACTCCTTCCACTGGCGCAGCACCGAGAAGAAGTCGCTCCAATCATAGAAATCGGAGATCACGACCACCGCGGTGTTCTGCGGCGAGTCGATGCACGGCGCCGCCAGGTCGAGCGCCAGCCGCATGTCGTTGCCGCCGCCGAGCTTGGTGCGCAGCAGGGTCTCGACCGGGTCGTGCACGAACGGCGTCAGGTCGATGACGCGGGTGTCGAACGCGAACAGGTGGACGATCACCTTCGGCAGCGCGGCGAAGATCGACGCCAGGATCGTCGTCTGCACCATCGCCGACGTCATCGAGCCCGACTGGTCGACGATGATGATGAGCTTGGACGGCAGGCTCTTCTTGCCGGTGCGGCGGTAGAACAGGCGGTCGACGTACAGCCGGCGCTCGTTCGGGTCCCAGTTGGTCAGGTTCTTCCAGATCGTCCGCTTCATGTCGAGGTTGCGGAAGATCCGCCGCGGCGGCACGCGGTGGTCGTGCACCCGCGACGTCACCTGGCGCATCTGCAGCTTCAGCACCTTCGACAGCTCGTCGACGTAGCGGGCGATCAGCTTCTTGGCGTTCTGCAGCGCCGGCCCGCTGAGGTTGCCCTTGTCCCACAGGATCTGCTCGAGCAGCGCCATCGACGGCGTCAGCCGCTCGCTCAGCACCGGGTCCTTCAGGACCTCGCGCAGGTCCATGCGGTGGATCATGTCGGCCTCGAGCGTCGCCAGGCCGGCCTTGAGCTCGTCGTCGCCGATCGGCGGCCGCGTCGCCTCGCCGCCGCCGCCCGACGGCGGCCCCGAGCCCTGCGCGCTGCCGCTCTGCCGCAGCGACCCCGGCGGCAGCCCCAGCGCCCCCTCGAGCCACTCGACGTCGCGGGCCCACGCGCCGTACTGCTGCGCGGTCACCGAGCCCTGCGTGTTGGGCCCGAACGCGTTGAGCAGCAGCTTCGAGACGACCAGCGCCCGCTGCACCGTGCTCTTCAGATCGGTCGGGCCCTCATTCGGCTGCTGCGCCTCACCGTCCGGCGTCGGCGGCTCGAAGCCGGGCAAGGGCCGCGAGAACTCGGGCTTCAGCTTGGGGAAGCGGTGCACGAGCACGTCGACCGTCACCTTGGGGTCGAGCAGCTCGACCGGCAGGTCGGTCGTGTTCGCCAGCTCGCGCGCCAGCGACTCGAGGTTCGGCGCCGCGTCGCCCTGCTCGAACAGGGCCGACATCAATCGCCAGTAGAGCCCCTGACGGGCCCGCTGCATCAGCTCGGGATCGGCGGCGCTCATGGTCAGCTCTTCTTGCGCAGCAGCTTGCCGGCGCGCTCCTTGAGGGTCGCGAGGTTGCCGCCCTTGGCCTTGCCGCGGACCGCCTGCAGGCCGGTGCCGATCATCCGCGGCACCGGCTTGCCCTTGTCGATCATCACCGGCTGCAGCGACCAGCGCCCGCCGTCGAACCGCAGCAGCGCCACGAGGCCCTTGCTGCCCGCGAGGTCGGCGGCCAGCAGGTCGTCGCTACTCGGCCAGCGCTCGAACGCCAGCGGGAACGGCTGCCCGCCGAGCGACAGCTCGCGCGCCTCCTTGCCCACCGCCGCGTAACCATCGCCCGGCAGCCACACCAGCTCCTCGACGACGGCAGGATGACGATCCTCGGGCCGCGCGCTCGGCCGCAGCGCCGTCGGCGAGGTCAGCACCGCGGCTGCCTCTTCGGCCAGCTTCAACTTGGCCGGCAGCACCTCGGCGCGCGCCTCCTGCCACACCAGGTCGCCGGTGGCGTGCAACAACATCCCGGAGATCTTCAAACCCTGCCCGCCGGCGATCGCCTCGAGCAGCTTGCCGCCGACTTCATTCAGCAGCCCGGCGAGGTCGTCGCCCTGCAGCACGTCGACCTTGAACGCCGACACCTGCGTCCGCACTACCCGCGCCGGCTTGCCCGCCTCGTGCAGCGCGCCGAAGGCCACCAGCGAGACCACGTGGTCGTGCTGCCGCAGGTCGGTGGCGAACACCCGCAGCTCGCCCTTGACCTCGCGCGTGGCCGCCGGCGTCGGCGGGGCCAGCGACAGCACCATCGAGCGCGTCCACAGATCGGCCCACCGCAGCCGCGGCACCTCCGGCTTGCCGTGCGCCGGGAACACGGTGAGCAGCTCGTCGAGGAATCCACTCAAGAGCGCCGCGTGCCGCACCAGCGCCGGCTCGGCCATGATCGCGTCGAGCGTGGCCTGGAACGGCAAGAGCGCCCCGACCTCGAGGTTGGCGAAGCCGGCGATCGCCAGCTCCATCAACCACTGCCGCACGCTCTCGAGCAGCACCGCGGCCCGCGGCGGCGCGGCCTGCCCCGGCGTGTCCGCCAGCGCCTCGAGCTCGGCCCGCGGCCGTCCCAGCGCCACGCTCGCCTGGGCCACCAGCGCGTCGTGCATCGCCCCGTGCGCGGCGGCGCGCGCCGCCGCGATCGCTGCGAAGTGACGATCGACGAACTCGGAGCGCCCGAGCCCGGCGATCGCCGCGTCGAGCGGCTCGGCCAGCGGCGTGCCGGCGAAGCTCGCCGCCAGCGACGCCAGGGTCTGCAGGTTGGCGCTCGACAGCCGCCCGAACCCGGACTCGAACACCTCGTCGAGGTGCCCGATCAGCTCGGCGGTCTGCACGACGGGCTCGGGGACACTCTTCAGATCCGTCAAAGACATCAGCGCACGAACCAGGCCATGTCGGGCAGCGGCACGCCGGTCGGGGCGACGCTGACGTATTGCAGATAGGTGAGGAAGCGGCTGAACACCATGCCCGCCTCGACCTTGTGCGGCCCGCCCTTGATGAAGCGGACCAGCTCGGCGCCCGACTTCACCTTGTCGGGCTCGGCCTGCTGCAGCCCGAGATACGCGACCACCCGCGCCGGCCCGTACTGCAGCACGCCCTCGTTGATGAGCTCGATCAGGTGCTTGCACGGCGAGCCGCGCAGGCCGCCGCAGGGCCGGTTGTTGTTCGTACTACAATAGAAGTTGCCGGTGCCCGCCTCGAAGTACGAGACGTACACCCGCTCCTCGTCCGAGCCGCTCGAGACCACGCCCTGCAGGCGGCCGGCGTACAGCTCGACGAACGGGACCTTCTGCACTTTGCGCGCACGCGGCAGCACGCGCGGGCGAATCACTGAGCGGGGGGACGCAGCAGACACGCGAGCCGGACCATACAACGATCGCCACGCGCGCCGCAACCGCAGGAACGGCCGAGCGGACGCGCGAAGTTGATCTGCTCGTGACCGCCGTGTTACCCACACCAAGGCAGGCCTCCACGCATGCTCCTCCGCAGCCTTCGACTCCAGCGGCTCCTCTCCTTCGGGCCGGAAGCCCCTACCGTCGAGCTTCGATCGCTCAACATCCTGATCGGGCCCAACGGCTCGGGAAAATCGAACTTCATCGATGCGATCGGGCTCCTGCGCGCTGCGCCGACCGAGCTGCAGAACCCGGTCCGCGACAGCGGAGACATCCTCGCATGGATCTGGCAAGGGCCCGGCGAAGCGCGTGCCGAGCTCGAGGCAGTCGTGTGTAATCACCCCGAGTCGCGCGGCGACCTGCGACATCGTCTTGCGTTCGTCGAGGCCGGACAGCGCTTCAAGCTCGACGATGAACGGGTCGAGTTTGCCCGTCCGAAGAGCCGCCAGAAGAAACCGTTCTTGTTCTTCGGCTACGAGCGCGGCCGCCCAATGCTCACCGCACAGGGTGAACGTCGAGAGCTCCGGCACGAACAGATCGATCCACAGCGCTCCATCCTCGCGCAACGCCGGGATCCGGATCAGTACCCCGAATTGACGTATCTCGCCGACGCCTACGGCGCGATTCGACTGTACCGCTCCTGGAATTTCGGCCGCTACGCACCTCCGCGTCAACCGCAACCAGCCAGCCTCCCCAACGACTATCTGTTGGAGGACGCCAGCAACCTGGGCCTGGTCCTCAATCACCTGCGGATGCGCTCGGAGACCAAGTCCGCCGTCCTGAGCGGCCTCCGCCGGCTCTACGACGGCATCGTCGACTACGACGTACGCGTGCTGGGCGGGACGGTCCAGATCTTCCTCGAGGAGACAGGAGGGCGGGTCATCCCGGCGACCCGCCTCTCTGACGGCACGCTCCGATGGTTGGCGCTGCTGGCTGTACTCCTCGATCCGTCGCCGCCTCGCCTGATCTGCATTGAAGAGCCTGAGCTCGGTCTGCACCCCGATCTACTCGGTGAGCTCGCGCGCCTCCTCCGTGATGCAGCCGGGCGGACACAGCTCGTCGTCACGACACACTCGAGTCAACTGGTCGACGCCTTCACGGACGCGCCCGAGTCCATATTGGTGTGCGAGCGCCACGAAGGCACCACAAGCATGCAGCGCCTCGATCCTGAGCGCCTGGCCGTGTGGCTCGAGCGGTACGGGCTCGGGGAGCTGTGGGCCAAGGGCGAACTCGGAGGTACCCGATGGTAGCGGCTCGCCGACGGCCGACCTGGTCCGGTGTTCGGATCTACGTGGAGGGCGGCGGTGAGACCCGGGCGCAGCAGATGCCCCTGCGCATCGGTTTCACGCAGCTTTTCGCGCGTCACCTCGGTGATTTACCCCGCCCGCGTGTCATCGCGTGTGGCGGACGCTCCACGGCGTATGAAGATTTCGTCAACGGCGTCGCGGCGAACCCCGAGGATCTCGCCTTCTCCTGGTGGACAGCGAAGGGCCGGTGCGCTCCGAGGCGGAACCGTGGGGTCATGTCGCCCGCCGAAGAGGGGATCAGTGGCAACAGCCGGCGGGGATCGAACAGGACCAGCTGCACTTCATGGTCGAGGCGATGGAGGCCTGGATCCTTGCGGACCCCGACGCGCTCGCCAAGTTCTACGGCAACGCGTTCGAGCGAAGGCTCTGCCGAAGCGAAAGTCTGTAGAAGAAGTGCCCAAGCAGGACCTCTTCAGCGCCCTTGCGCGCGCCGCTGGGTCGACGAGAGCCGGCTCTTACAGGAAAGATCACGGTTTCGAACTCGTCGGTACGCTCGATCCTGCAAAGATCATCGAGCGCTGCCCTCGCTACGGCGCCCGCTTCTTCGCCAGACTCACTGCAGTGATGACGCAGCTCGCCACCAGATGCAGGACCAAATAGGCGGAGCTCCAGAGTGTAGCCTACCCTGGAGCCCCTGGGGTCCGCGGACCTGGGTGCCACCGGCACTTGCGCCCGCGGGGTCGGAATTCGAGGCTCACGGCCTTTTCCAGCCCTTAGATCTGAAGACCCGCGTCTTGACGTTGGACCACCGGCACATACGATTGGCGTGCCAGGCCGGAATCTAACCGGCATCTCGGATCGGGGTGTGGCTGGGCGTCGAGAGAGCTCCGTCCGACCTGTCTTGAGTTTGGGAGAGAAGATGAGCTTGAAGCCCTGCGAACCGCCCTCACCGGCAGGTGAAGGTGCGTCTACCGTTTCGCCACCCCGGCGCGCGTGCGATGTCGGGGGAAGGACTCGAACCTTCATGGCTCGCTGGTCGGCTGCTGAGATTGAACTCCAGCTTGAGCTTGTCTCCCTGTCGGGAATCTTGGCCTCCTTCGCGGCTGCGAGGTCCTGCGGGCGCCTGGCCCTACTTGGTCACCGGGCCCTCGGCCTGGGTGCCTTCGAAGATGAAGTCGAGGATCCGCCGGCCCGCGCCGACCTCGGTGGCCTCGATCGTGTTGGCGCGCTCGCGGGCGAACTTGACCGCTTCGCCCAGCTTGGTGATGCGCTCGAGCAGCGCCTTCTTGCGCGGGCGGGGGATCGCGCCGCTGCGCTTGGTCGTGGTCCAGTGGCCGACGACCACGTCCTCGGTGATGAGCTGCGTCTGCGCCGGGTGGTGCTCGGTCGCGTGGTAGAGCACGATCGGCCGCTGCTCCTTCTTGGTCTTCTGCGTCTGCACCGGGTCGCTCTGGTGCAGCCCCGTGCCGGCGTCGTACGACCAGCGCTCGGCCGGGTCGAGCTCGACCATCTTCTCGATGAAGGTCTGCAGGTCGTGCAGCTCCTTCTCGAGGAACAACAGGTAGGTCACCGGCACCTGCGGCAGGAACACCTTGCCGTCGACCACCACGTCGGCCCGCGCCTGGCAGTTCGACCAGTCCTTGGTGGCCACGGTGTCGAGCAGCGACACCAGCGCCCCCGTGATGTCCTTGATCGCCGACTCGTAGGTCAGCTGCACCACCTGCGAGTCGTCCGGGAAGGTCTCGCCGTCCTCGCGCCGCGGCGTGAATTTCTTGTGGTGGCCCGTCATCAGCGACGGCTGCTGCGTCGACTTGTGAAGGCTGGTGATGAGCGTGTGGAGCTCGGTCCGGCGGCCCTTCTCGACCGCGAGGATGGCATTGAGCTTGGGCATGGCGCCTCCGATGGTGGGCGATGAGGCTATCGGCCGGGCCCGGCGAGTCAAGCGCAGGTTGCGAGGACGGCCGCGCGCGGAATACTCTCGCGCGTGCCCTCCGACCGCGCGCCGACGCTCCGCCTCCTGGCCGCCGCCGGCACCGGCGCCCTCCTGGCCGCCTCGTTCCTGCCCCACGGCGCCCCCGCGCTGGCCTGGCTCGCGGTCGCGCCGCTGTGGCTCGCCGCCCGCGGAGCCCCCCACTGGCGCGCGGCCCTGCGCCTCGGCCTCGTCGCCGGCGTCGTCATGGGCGTGATCGGCTACCCCTGGATCGTCGATCTCCTCCACACCTTCGGCGAGCTCGATCTGTGGCTGTGCGTCCCGCTGTTCGGGGTGTTCGCGCTGTGGACCGCCGCGCCGCTGGCCGCGTGGGCGGCCATGGTGTCCGCATGGACAGGTCCCTCGAGACATGTCCTGTGGGTCATGCCGATGGCCCTGTCGGGCCTGTGGTGGTCGTGGCCGATGCTGTTCCCGTTCTCGCTGGCGATGGGCCTGGCGAACCGGCCCGCGTGGATCCAGGCGGCCGAGCTCGGCGGCATCCAGCTGGTCGAGGTGCCGATGCTGCTGTGCGGCGTGCTGCTCGGCGAGGCCTGGCGCGCGCGGGACCGCGGGGCTGCGCCTCGGCGCGATCGCGCTGGTGCTGCCGCTCGTGAGCTTCGCGCTCGGCAGCTGGCGGATCGCGTCGCTCGAACACGAGACGGTCCGCACCGTGCGCGTCGGCCTCGTCCAGCCCAACATCCCGCTGCTGTGGTTCGACCGCCCGGCCAAGCTCGAGCGCCTGCGCGAGCCGTCGGCCCGCGCCGAGACCGAGGGCGCCGAGCTCGTGGTGTGGCCGGAGAACATGTTCCCGTGGACGCTGAACCGCCCGTTCAAGCGCGACTTCAGCGACGACGACCGCGTGCTCCGCCGCCACTCGCTGCCGACGCTGTTCGGGGCCGGCACCGCCGCCGACAGCGACCTGTACGGCTACAACTCGGTGATCAACATGGCCGCCGACGGCCAGGTGGTGGGCCGCTACGACAAGATCTACCTGGTCCCGCTGGGCGAGGAGATCCCGCTGGTCGACCCGGAGTGGGCCAAGGGCCTGGTGCCCGGCATGGCCCACAACTTCCGCGGCGCGGGCCCGGGCCGCCTGGTCGTTCGGCCAGGTCCGGCGGGCAGCGAGGCGCCGCCGATCGCGTTCGGCCCGCTGGTCTGTTACGAGGACGTGCTGCCCGCGTTCGCCCGCGCGGTCGCGGCCCAGCCCGGCGGCGTCGAGGCGTTCGTCAACCTCACCAACGACACGTGGTTCGGCGCGACCGCCGAGCCGTGGCAGCACCTCGCGCTGGCCCAGCTCCGCGCCGTGGAGCACCGGATCCCCGTGCTCCGCGCCGTCAACTCCGGCCCGAGCTCCCTGGTCGACCGCGCCGGCCGCGTGGTCGCCTCCACCGACCTGCGCGCCGTCAGCATCGACGCCCCGGTGCCGCCCGAGCACCTGGTGGTCGAGCTCGAGCTCGGCCGCGACACCGCCTCGGCGCCGACGCTCTACGCCCGCGGCGGCTGGCTGTTCGGACATGTCTGCCAGGCCAGCGTCGTGGTGGTCCTGGCGCTGCTGTGGCGCCGCCGCCGCTCCGCGCCGGCTTGATCTTCACATGTCCATTCGGACATGCCGCCCGTCACGTCCGGATCACGTGTCTTTGCGGACAGCTCGCCGTCACCGCCAGGGCGCGCCCTCGGGCGTGATCACCGACAGCGGGTGGACCGGCAGCCCGCGCTCGACGGCGACGAACAGCTCCTCGACCTCCTCGCCGCGCAGCGGCAGCTTGCGCAGCTCGGCCAGGGTCACCCAGCGGGCCTCGAGCGAGTGCTCGTCGGCGGTCGACTTCGGCGGTCGGTCGTCGGTCGGCTGCGCCGTCAAGAACACGCGCACCCGCGTCATCTCGGCGTGGGCCGTGTGCTCGACGCGCAGCACGCCCGTCAGCTCGACGGGGATCCCCGTCTCCTCGAGCACCTCGCGCAGCGCCCCCTCGAACAGCGACTCGCCCTGCTCGACGCGCCCCGCGGGCAGGTACCACAGCTGACCGTGCTTGACCTCGCGGACGACCAGGAACCGGTCGCCGCGGCGGACCACCACGAGGGCGAAGTAATACGAGGGCACGGGCGCGCGCGGCATGTCGCGCTCGAGGGTACGCCCTGCCGCCCGGGCCGCGCCAGTGGCCGCGAGCGCGCGCGTCAGACCGGGCAGCCGGGGTCGCCCGCGTCGCAGCAGGCGCACACGGCCTCGCCGTCCTGCACCTCGCACGCGCCGTGGTCGTAGGTCGCCCCCATGTCGTCGCCGATCTCCGTACACGCGACGAAGCAGTCGACCTCGCTCGTCTTGCCCCACTTGCAGCCGGCCCAGGTGTTCGCGTCCTGGCAGCTCGGCGCCTCGCCCGAGCAGGCCGCGCCCGAGCCGCTGCCGCACTCGACGTAGATGCTGCCGCCGTCGTCGACGCAGCCGTACGCGAAGTCGTAGCCGTCGAGCTGGCAGGTCTGATCGAGCGAGGTGTCCTCTACCCACACGCCCCCCTCGCACACGTAGTGCACACCGCCTTGCGGCCCGCACGAGCTCGGGTTGGTGCAGTAGAAGCTCTCGCTGTCCGCGTCGCAGCTCGGCGGCGGATCGAGCGCGTCAGGGCACACCTCGCCGCCGCTGGTCGGCTCGCCCGTCGCGTCGCTCGTCGCCTCGGTCGGCGTCGTGGTGGTCTGGTCGGGGTCGACGCAGCACGACAGGTCACCGGGGTCGTCGGGGTTACACCACGTGTAGCCGACGTTGCAGAAGCACTGCCCGTTCGCCTGCGAGCTGTTGGGGTCGGGGCACTCGCCGTCGCCGGTATCCTCCTCCGCGCAGCAGTCGGTGTCGTTGGTGCCCGGCTCGCAGCGCTCGAAGCCCGGGTTGCACACGCAGTCCGCGTCGTTGTTCGCCAGCAGCGACCCACACGCGTGCGACCCGGCGGTCCCGCCGGTCGAGCTCGCGCCGTCGGTGCTCGGCGCGGCGGTCGTCGTCTGGGTCGCGCCGCCGTCGGTGAGGATCGGCTCGGAGGAGTCGCCGCAGCCCGCCAGCGCCGCGCTCACCAGCATCCAAAAACATGTCCGAAAATACATAGCTGAAAATCCATGTCCGAAGAGACAGACCAGCCCCGCAACCGCTGCGACGCCACGGCCCGTCACGTCGAGGCTAGCACAGTCACAGCAGGCAGCCCGGCTCGTCGCGGTCGCAGCACACGCAGGCGGCCTCGTCCTTGCGGATCGCGCAGCGCCCGGAGTCGTGGAAGTTGCCTTCGGGGTCGCCGACCTGCCGGCAGTGCTGGACGCAGTTCGTCGCCGTCATCTTGCCGCGCTCGCAGGCGACCATCGCCGCGCCGTCGCAGTAGGCGTCGCTGGTCTCGGGGACGCACGGCGTGCCGGGCCGAAGCCGCACCCTCGCTCGCCGCTGCCCTCCATCGGCATCCCGGCCGGGTCGTAGGCGAAGTCGAAGCCCTTGTCCTGGCACAGCTCGTCGGCGGTGCGCAGCACCAGGCCCGCGCCGGGCGCTCGCGGGTCCTCGCCGCGCCACGGGACCTTCGGCGCCATCACGTGCCACAGCTCGGTCCATGTCTGCCAGTCGTGCCCGCCCGGGCGGGTGAACACGCGCTCGGGCGGCAGCAGCTGGCCCAGCAGCGCCCGCCCGCGGTCGGCGTCGTGCGTGCCGTAGCCGAGGAAGATCGGCGGGTTTTGGGCCGCGCTGGCCTGCTTGAGCCAGCGCCAGATCTCGTAGTCCCACGGCCCCGCCTCGGCGTGCGGCTGCCAGGCCGGCGCGCCGACCTCCTCGATCGCCCGCAGCGTCCGCCGGCGCCCGAGGTACGGCGCCAGCAGGACCACCCCGCTGACCTCGCCCGGGTGCATCGAGGCGGTCCAGATCGCCCCCATCCCGCCCATCGAGATGCCCACCAGCCACACGCGCGAGTAGCCGGCCGCGCGCGCCGGCGCGACGATGTCGTTCCACAGCCGCACCTCCGTCGACTGCTCGGCGTAGTAGCCCGAGTGCGCGTCGGCCAGGATCACGTCGACCCCCGCGGCCTCGAGCTCGGCGACGAAGCCGTGGCGCACGAACTCCTCCGGCGCGTCGCCGTGGCCCTGCAGCAGGATCGCCACGGTGTCGCTGCGCTCGCCCGCGTGGGCCAGCAGCTGGCTCGAACGCATCGGCCTCTGGGTCGCGCGAGGGAACGGGCAGGCCGCCAGCACCGCCAGCGCGAGCGCGCCGAGGCCGGCGCCGATCCTGAGAACCTGGCTCATGGGACACCCTCTCCGAGCCGGAAACCTATCACCGTTCAGCGGCGGCGCCACAGCACTCGGCGGGCCCACTCGCCGGCGGCGATCCGGAGGTCGTCGAAGTACGTGTACGCGACCGGCACGACCACCAAGGTCAGCACCGTCGCGGTCGTCATGCCGCCGACCAGGGTCTTGCCGAACGGGCCGTAGTCGAGGCCCTCGCCGTTGGGGGTGGTGAACGCGAGCGGGATCATGCCGCCGACGGTGGTCAGCGCGGTCATCAAGATCGGGCGGAACCGCTGCATGCCGGCCTGGACGATCGCCTCCTCGCGCGACAGCCCCGAGGCGCGGGCGCTGTTGATGAAGTCGACCAGGACGATGCCGTTGTTCACGACCACCCCGAGCAGCAGGAGGATCCCGATCACCGCCAGGGCGTCGATCGGCGAGCCGGTCAGCATCAAGAACCACCACACGCCGATGAACGACAGCGGGATCGACGGCAGCACGCTCATCGGCAGGATGAAGCTCTCGAACAAAAAGCCCATCACCAGGAAGATGAACGCGGTCGACAGGATCATCGCCCCGACCATGTCGTTGCGCAGGGTGTCGGTCTCGCGGGTGTCACGGTCGGCGTCGAAGCTGATGCCGGCGGGCAGGCGGTAGGTCTCGATGAACTTGCGCAGCTTGTCCATGACCGCCAGCCGGTCGTCCTCGGCCAGCTCGAGCCGGATCAGCGCCGCCACCCGCTTGTCGTTGCGGATCAGCGCCTGCTCGCCCTTCTGCACCGTCATCTCGGTCAGCACCCGCACCGGCACCACCGTGCCCGGCTTCTTCTCGCTCGGCACCTTGAACTCGAGCAGCTCGCCGAGCTGCTCGCGGTCCTCCTTGCGGTAGCGGATCCGGACCTCGATCTCGCGGTCCTCGGTGGCGCTCTGGAACCGCGGCAGCACCTGCCCGCGGATCGCGTAGGCGATCGAGCTGGCGATGTTGCCGGCCGGGATGCCGAAGCGCTCGGTCATCGTCCGGTCGACGGCCAGCGCCAGCTCGTCGCGGCGGACCGCGTCCGAGCCGCGGTTCGACACCCCGAGCACCCCCGGCTGCTGCAACAGCGCCGTCTGCAGCGTCTCGCGGGCCTCCTGCACCGAGCGGTGGTCGTCGCCGTACAGCGTGACCATGAAGGTGTTGTCCTGCCCGCCGTCGGCCCCGCCGAAGCGGGCCTCCTTCACCCAGCCCGGCCGGCTGGGCATCTTGTCGTAGACCTCCTGGCGGACCTCGTTGAACGGCCGCTCGCCCGGCTCCTGCGGCTCGAAGAACACCTGCACCTGGGCGAAGCTGCCGTCGAAGCCGATGTACTGGCCGGAGATCCGGTACTGGTCCTTGACCTCGGCGATCGACCTCTCGACCTCGCCGAAGAACTTCTCGGCCTCGGCCTTGGTGATGTCCGACGGCATCGAGTAGTAGGCCCAGAAGTTGCGCGTGCCCATGTTCTCGCCGCTCGAGAACTTGACGTGCTGCATCGGGATCGCGCACGTCGCCGCCAGCATCAGCAGCGACGGGATCACCACGTCGATGCGCCGGCGCAGGCTGCCGCGCAGCAGCGCCCCGTACCACGCGTTGACCCGCCCGAGCGTGGCCGTGTACAGCCGGCCCATCCACTGCTTCCACCAGGCGTCGACCGCCAGCACGGCGCGCCAGCGGCGGTCACGGCGGCGCAGCGGGTCCGGCGTGCCGAGGGCCATCGCGCTCGTCATCGGCACCAGCACCAGCGCCACGAACAGGCTGGCCAGCAGCGACACGCACACCGGCGTGACCATGCGGATCATGAAGAACTGCGTCGGCCCCGAGCTGAGCAGCGCCGCCGGCGCGAACACGATCATCGTCGTCAGCGTCGCCAGCGTGATCGGCAGCGCGACCTCCGAGGCCCCGTGCAGCGCCGCCGCGTACGGGCCCATGCCGCGCTCGCGGTAGCGGTCGATGTTCTCCGCGACCACCACCGAGTTGTCGACCACCAGACCGACGCAGATCATCAGGCCGAGCAGCGAGATGATGTTGATCGACTGGTCGAGGAAGTACATCACCGGCAGCGACAGGAAGATCGACAGCGGGATCGAGGCGGCGATGAGCAGCGTCAGGCGGACCCGGCGCAGGAAGAACAGCAGCACCACGATCGCCAGCACCCCGCCCTGCAGGCCCGAGCTGGTGACCTGGTTGAGCGAGTAGCGGATCGCGTCGCCCTGCATGAAGAAGGCCTTGACGTCGAAGCCCGACAGCCCCGGCTCACGCACCGCCGCCTCGACGGCCTCGCGGATCTTGTCGCACACCTCGACGGTGTTGGCCTGCGACTCCTTGAGCACGAACAGCACCATCGACGGCCGCCCGTTGAAGCGGTCGATGCGGTCGCTCTCGGGGTAGTCGTAGACGACGTCGGCGATGTCCTTGAGCCGCAGGTTCTTCTGCCCGACGATCGTGTCCTCGAGCTGCTGGACCGTCTGGTAGGTCGCCAGGGAGCGGACCACGAAGCGCCCGTCGGGGTCGCGGATCTCGCCGCTGGCGAGGTTGAAGTTGGCCTGCGACAGCTTCTGCGCGAGCGTGAAGATGTTGACCCCGGCCGCCTCGGCGAGCGGCCGGTTGAGCTCGATGCGGATCTCGCGATCCTCTTTGCCCCAAAGATTGACGAGGGCGACGCCGTCGATGCGCTCGATGGCGCGGACCAGGTGCTTCTGCACCCGGTCGCGCGGCAGGTCGATCGACTCGTCCCAGGTCACGCTGTAGAACGCCACCGGGATGCCCGCGCCCGACTGCTTGTTGATCCGCACCCGCTGCACGTCGCTCGGCAGCTCGGCCGCGCGCGCGACCCGGTCGCGGACCTCGCGGTAGGCGACGTCCATGTCGGTCTCGCCCTCGAACACCAGCGTCACGCTGGCGCGGTCGGCCCGCGAGGTCGCGCTGATCTCCTCGAGCCCCGGCGTGGTCGCCAGCGACTGCTCGAGCGGCCGCGTGATCCGGTCCTCGATGTCCTGCGCCGTCGCGTTCGGGTACGGCACCTCGATCATCAGGAACGGCGGCGAGAAGCCCGACGGGATCAACTCGAGCGGGATCCCGAAGAACGCGACCACGCCGATCACCACCGCGCTGAGCAGCGCCATCATCATCGTCACCGGCCGCACCAGCGACAGGCGGACCATGCCGTTGTCGCGCAAGTCCGGCCCCGGGACGGACGAGCCGCTCACTTGGGCACCTCGACCTCGGGGGCCAGCTGCTCCGCCGTCACCGCCCGCACCTCGCGCAACAGCTTGACCTCGCGCGACTCCGGCACGCCGCCGCCGAAGATGCGGTCGACCCCGGCGTAGATCGTCGGGATCACCACCAGCGTCAGCAGCGTCGAGAAGCTGAGGCCCGCGATCACCGTGATCGCCATCGGCGTGCGCAGCTCGGCGCCGTCGCCGAGGCCGAGCGCCATCGGCACCAGGCCGAGCACCGTCGTCAGGGTCGTCATCAGGATCGGCCGCAGCCGCACCTGCCCGGCCAGCGCCAGCGCGTCGTCGGTGCTGTGCCCGCGCTCCTTGAGCTGGCCGGCGTAGTCGACCAGCACGATCGCGTTGTTGACGACGATGCCCGCCAGCAGGATGAGCCCGAGGATCACGAGGACGCTGACCGGCACGTTCAGCAGCAGCAGCGTCCACACCACGCCGACCAGCGCCAGCGGGATCGTGATCAAGATGATCATCGGGTACATCAGGCTCTCGAACTGCGAGGCCATGATCACGTAGACGAGGAAGATCGACAGGCCGAGCGCCAGGTACAGCGAGCGCGACGAGGTCTCCCACTCCTCGCTCTGACCGGTCACCGCCGTCGTCACCCCGGCCGGCAAGCTGAGCTTGGCCAGCCGCTCGTCGATCTCGCGCGCCGCGCTGCCGAGGCCCGACCCCGCCAGGTTGGCCGTGACCAGGCCGACCCGCTGCTGGCCGATGCGACGGATCTCGTTGGGCCCGCGCCCGAGCGTGATCTCGGCCACCGCCGACAGCGGCACCGGCCGCGCCTGGCCCGGGTTGACCACCAGGTCCTCGAGCTCGCGCACGGTGGCGGTGTCGATGTCCTTGAGCCGGACGCGCACGGGGATCTTGCGGTCCTTGCGGTTGTACTTGGTGGCCTCGAAGCCCTGGACCTTGTTGCGCACCAGCTCGGCGACCGAGCGGATGTCGAGGTTGAGGCGGGCCAGCGCGTCGCGGTTGTAGACGATCTGGACCTCCGGGCTGCCCGGCAGGATGGACGTCTTGACGTCGCGCAGGTCGGCGATCCCCGCCAGCTCGTCGCGCACCGCGTCGGTCGCCTCGCGCAGCTCGTCGAGCTCGTAGCCGCGCACCTGGACCTCGATCGGCGTGGCGAACGAGAACAGCACCGGCCGCGTGACGTGCACGATCGCGTCCGGCACCCCGCGCACGAGCGGCCGGATCACCGCCAGCGCCGCCTCCTCCGCGGCCGCCGGGTCGAGCTTCTTCTCCGGCTTCGCCTGTCCCTCGGGACCTGCCCCTTCGGGCCTGTCCTTCGCGTCCTGTCCCTCGGAACCTGCCCCTTCGGCCTTGTCGACCTTCGGCGGCGCCCGCTTCTCGCCGAGCGCGACGCGCAGGCGGGCGGTGTGCTCGCCGCGCTCGCCGGCCTCGCTCGAGTCGCGCTGGCTGCCGATCGTGGTGATGAGGGTGCGCAGGTCGGGGATGCTGGCCAGCAGCTGGCGCTCGAGCGGCGCCGTGGTCTCGTTGGTGGCGAGCAGCGGCGTGCCGACCGGCAGGCTCATCTCGACCGTGAACTCGCCCTGGTGCAGCTCGGGGATGAGCTCGCTGTCGAGCCGGGGCGCGGCCCACAGGGTGGCCGCACCCGCGCCGAGAGTCAGCGCGTAGACGACGAAGCGATTGCGCAGGCTCCAGCGGATGAGCTTCGGGTAGCCGGCCTCGAGCAGGCGCAGCAGGCCGTCGAACAGGAACAGCACCGGCATCAGCGGCCAGCGCAGAGCCAGCCGCCGGCCCGCACCGCCCGCACGCCGAGATAGCTGAGCAGCAGGAACAGCGCGGTGAACAGCTTGCCGAGCAGCTCGAACACGAAGTGGAGGACGAAGCGCAGCAGGCCGTAGACGATCGGCACCACCGTGAGCCACCACCAGCGCGGGCGGATCGCCCGCCGGAGGTCACGCAGCGACTCCCAGTCGAGCCACAGCCGGCCGAACGAGCGCCAGAAGCCGACCGCGGGCCTCTCGTTCGACGGCGGACCGCCGACGAACCGGCGCGAGGCCAGCATCGGGATCAAGAACAGCGCCACCGCCAGCGAGGCGAGCAGGCTGAACACCACGGTCAGGCCGAGGTCGCCGAACATCTGCCCGGCGATGCCCTCGACGAACACCATCGGGAAGAACACCGCGACGGTGGTCAGGGTCGACGAGACGACCGCGCTGCCGACCTCGGAGACGCCGCGCACGGTGGCGCGGATGTAGTCGTCGCCTTCCTCCTTGCAGCGGTGGATCGACTCGAGCACGACGATCGAGTTGTCGACCAGCATGCCGATGCCGAGCGCCAGGCCGCCCAGGCTCATGATGTTGAGCGAGACCCCGGCGATGTTGAGCGGGGCGAAGGTGACGAGCACCGAGATCGGGATCGAGACGGCGACGATGAGGGTGGTCTTCACGTCGCGCAGGAACAGGAACAGGATGATGACCGCGAGGATGCCGCCCGACAGCGCGGTGCCGCGGACCTCGTCGATGCTCGACTCGATGAACTTCGAGCGGTCGGTGAGGATGTCGACCTGGGCCCCGTACTCCTTGAGGATCCGCGGCTGCACCCGCTGCTCGACGGCGTCGGTGACCCGCTTGGCCATGTCGACGATGTTGGCGTCGGCCTCCTTGTGGACCTCGATCTCGACCGCCTCGCGGCCGTCGACGCGGGTGATCACGTCGCGGTCCTTGAAGCCGCTGCGGACCTCGGCGAGGTGGCGCAGCTTGATGTCCTTGCCGTCGCGCGAGACGACCACGAGGTCGCGGATGTCGTCGAGGTCGCGGAACTCGTTGACCGTGCGCACCAGGTAGCGCGTCCGGCCGTCGCGCATGCTGCCGCCGGCCAGGTTGATATTCTCCGCCTGCAGCCGCTTGATGACGGTGTCGATGTTGATGTTGGTGCGCCGAGCTGGTCCTCGTCGAGCCGGACCTCGATCTCCTCCTCGAGGCCGCCCTTGACCTTGACCGCGGCCACGCCCTCGAGCGGCTCGAGCAAGCGACGGATGTCGCGGTCGGCGATCCGCCGCAGGTACTTGAGCCCGGAGGTGCCGGCGAACGGGTCGTCGACCTTTCCGGGCGCCCCCGTCAGGTCCGGCTCGATCAGCGAGTGGATCGAGAGGGTCAGCACCGGGTCGAGCGTGGGGTCGTAGCGCAGGATCAGCGGCTGCTTGATCTCGGTCGGCAGCGTCGGCTTGATCGCGTCGATCTTCTCGAGGACGTCCTGGTTCGCCTCGTCCATGTCGGTGTCCCAGGCGAACTCGAGGATCACGTCGCTGTAGCCGCCGCGCGACACCGAGTCGATGCGCGTCAGCCCCGTGACCACCCCCAGGATCTCCTCCATGGGCCGAGAGACATTGTTCTCGACCTCCGCCGGGGCCGCGCCGGGGTACTCGGTGCGGAC
Source organism: Nannocystis pusilla (assembly GCF_026626665.1). Taxonomy (GTDB): domain Bacteria; phylum Myxococcota_A; class Polyangia; order Nannocystales; family Nannocystaceae; genus Nannocystis; species Nannocystis pusilla. The sequence goes on along the minus strand of NZ_JAPNKE010000002.1, from coordinate 10,814,752 downwards.
CGTCAGGCGCGGATAGCTGATGTCGGGCATCAGGTTGAGCGGCAGCAGGCGGATGCTGAACGCGCCGAACACCACCACCGCGAGGAACACCATCAACACCGCGACCGGCCGCGTGACCGTGAAGCGGTAGCGCTCCATCTCGCGGGCCCTGGCCGCCGCTGAGGTCGCCGGACTCCGGACGAACGGGCTCCACGGCTTTAGTTCTCCTTGTTGGCAGCCTTGGCTTCTTCGGCCTTCGCGTCCGGCTCGGCGGCGGCCTTGGCGTCGTCCGCCTTGGCCTCGACCTTCGCCTCGGCGGGCTTGTCCTCGGCGGCCTTGGCGTCGCCGCCCTCGGGCCGGCCCTGCATGTCGACGCGGACGATCTTGGCCCCGTCCTTGAGGCCCGTCTGACCGGCGACGATCACCGCGTCGCCCGCCCCGAGGCCCTTGACGATCTCCACGCGCTCGGCGTCCTGCAGCCCGAGCTCGACGCGCACGCGGCGGGCCTTGTCGCCCTCGGGCACGAACACGTAGGTCTGCTCCTCGTCGTGGACGATCGCGCCCTTCGGCACCAGCGCGACGTCCTCGCGGTGATCGACGGTCAGCGTGACCTCGGCGTACATGCCGGGCAGAAAGCCCTGGCCGCCGGCCAGCTCTTGCGGCAGCGCGACGGTCATCTTGACGGTGCCGGTGCCGGCGTCGACGGTGGGGGAGATCCGCAGGACCTTGCCGGTGCCCTTGCGGCCCTTCGCGGCCTTGCCGACCACCAGCGCCTCCTGCCCGACCCTGACGCGGTCGAGCTCCTTCTCGGGCACGAACACGCGGGCGACCAGCGTGTTGAAGTCGGTCACCTGCAGCAGCTCGGCGCCGTTGGTGACGAAGCCGCCCTCGGTCACCTTGCGCACGGTGACCGTGCCGGAGAACGGCGCCGTCACCTTGGTGTTCTTCATCTCGCGGGCCCGGTCGCGCAGGTCGAGCTCGGCGATGTCGAGCTGGTTTCTGGCCTTCTGGTACTCCTCGTTGCCGAGCACGCGCTCGTTGTAGAGCTGCTCGATGCGCTGGAAGTCGGTCTGCGCCTTGGCCAGCGAGGTGTTGGCGCGGAGGAGCGAGTTGGCCTGGGCGTCGAAGCGGATCCTCGCCAGCACCTGGCCTTCCTTGACCTTGTCGCCCTCCTCGACCGTGAGGTCGACGAGCCTGCCGACCGACTCCGAGTGGACGGTGACCTGGCGTTCGGCCTCGATCGTGCTGGCGGCGGAGATCGTCGCCGTGATGGCGCCGCGCTCGACGGTGCCGACGACGACCGGGCTCGGTTGCTCGACCACCTCGGCGTCCGCGGCCTTCTTCTCGACGCCGCCGGCGCTGGCCTGACAGCCGAGCCCGAGCGCGAGGGAGAGCAGCAGCCAACGACGCGACGGACGGATCCTCGTGGGGGCGGGCGAACTCAGCATGTCCGGGCCTTACGCCCCGCGGCATAGCACGAAAGCGGCGAGATCGCCGCGGATCGTCGCAGCGCTCCCGCGCTCGGTGGACCGCGCGGCGAGGGCTTGCGACCTCCGCAACCGGCGCCTGGTTTCACGGACCGGCGATTTCTCGCGTAGGGGCCCTCACGCCCCGGCGGCGACGGCCGCGAGGACGGCCTCGGCCATCTCGACGAAGCCGGCGCCCTCGCGGGCCTGGGTGATGAATGCAGGGCCTCGGGCAGGTACTGCAATTGCCCGGCGATGTCCGCAGTCCCCACCGTCGCGCCGAAGCGGCCGCCGACGAACAGGCCCGCGTCGTTGGGCGCGTCGCCGATCGTCACGATCGCCCGCGGATCGAGCCCCAGCTCGGCGGCCATCTGCAGCACCGCTGCGCCCTTGTCGGGCACCGACTCGGCGAGGTGCACATGCACGTTCGACCACACGAGGTGGACGCCCATCTCGGCGGCGAGGTCGCGCAGGCGCACCAGCTCGGGCTCGTCGCGGCCGTCGCGTTCGTAGGCGATGTCACCGAGTCGGCAGAAGTCGTCGCCGGTCAGCCGCAGGCGGGCGTCGTGCTCGGCGTTGAGGCGCTCGCCGACCTGGCGCAACCGCGGCTTGTCGGTCGGTCTGCCGAGCCAGCGCGGCGCCCGGTCGGGGATCACCTCGAGCAAGCCGTTTTCGGCCAGTCCACGCGTGACGCCGGGCAGGTAACGACACAGTCCCGTGACTTCGCCCGCAGGCCGGCCCGACACCGGCATGACCGCGACCCCGGCGGCGACCAGGCGGGTGATCGCCGCCAGCGCCGCTGTGTCCAGCTTCCCGGCCCGGGTCAACGTTCCGTCGACGTCGGTCGCAATCAGCGCAGGCCGCAGGGACGGGCTCAGGCGCGAAATCGGCGTAATTTCCGGGCTTTACCCGATGTGCCTTCGGGGGTGGGTCGGCTCGGCAGGTGTGTGTTCATGGGACCGGCGGCTCGTTCGCGGGCCCCCTTGCTGTCTCGCGGGGCCCTCGTGATAGTTTTCGTGCGGGCTATGGCGCTTGTACTTCAACCCGGGGATGTCTACGCCGGAAACATCAAGATCCTGCGGGTCCTCGGCAGCGGCGCCTTTGCGAGCGTGTACAAGGTCGAAGTCCGCGGCTACGACAAGCCGCTCGCGCTGAAGCTCACGCGCGAGCCGGTGACCTCGGGCGACCAGGCCCAGCGGGCGCTCCGCGAGATCACGATCTTGCGCTCGCTGACCAACCCGCACGTCGTGCGCACCTTCGACTGCGGCCTGCGGCCCGACGGCCACGTGTACATGTTGATGGACTACCTCGAGGGCCAGACCCTCAACACGTGGCACAAGTTCGACCAGCCGCTGCACCCGGCGCAGGCGGTGACGATCGTGCACCAGGCCTGCCTGGGCCTGGCGGAGCCGCACGCGCAGGGGATCGTCCACCGCGACGTGAAGCCCGAGAACATCTTCGTCCAGGACAACGGGCAGATCAAAGTGCTCGACTTCGGCCTGGCGCGCTCGTGGGACGGCAAGAGCGTGATCGGCATGAACGCGACCCAGATCCACATGGTCGTCGGCACGCCGCACTACTGTCAGCCCGAGCAGCTCAAGACCCGCGTGCTGTCGCCGTCGAGCGACGTGTACAGCCTGGCCACCATCCTCTACGAGCTGTTGTCGGCGCGATCGCCGTTCCACGGCGACCGCCCGCTCAACGCGGTGCGCGAGGAGTACCGCGAGAAGCCGGTGCGATGGTTGCACGCGCACGCGAGCATGCCGGTGGTGCCGATCGACAAGCACGAGGGCTGCGAGAGCCTGCCGCGGACGCTGGTCAAGGGGCTCATGGCCTCGCTCGACAAGGAGCCGGAGCGGCGCCCGCACGACGCCGGGGTGCTGGCCAACATCCTCGGCGAGGTGCTGCACCGCGAGCTCGGCATCCCGGTGGCGGCGACCTTGCGCCTGCGCTGGCCGGAGGGCGGCGTCGAGGAGCGGATGTTCCTCCCGGGCAGCTACCGGATCGGCAGCGGCGAGCGCTGCGAGATCATGCTGCCCGACCACCACTCGCAGCACATCCGGCGCGTTCACGCCGTGCTCGAGTGGAGCGGGATCCCGAACCACCCGTTCCTCCGGCCGATCATCGGCGACGGCTCGGTGCGCGTGAACGACACCCCCGTCCAGCGCCCGGTCGAGCTCGAGGAGAACGACAAGATCTGGGTCGGCCCCTACGAGATCTCGATCGTCACCTGAGGCGCGGCGCTCGCCGGCCCAGTTTTCACGGTCCTCCGCGGGCCCTCCGAGCCCCTTTGGCAGCGCGATCTCCCTGCGCCCATCGCGTCACTCGCGGCTCTCGAGCCGCGGGCGTCGCGCTCGGCTCGATTCTCGCTCCTGGGCCCGTTTCGCCCCCGTGACCCGCGAGTTCGATCACGTTTTACCCTTTGACACGGACGCCTCGTTTCCGCTATCTACCCGGCCTCCTCTTCGGGGTGTAGCGCAGCCTGGTAGCGCACCTGGTTCGGGACCAGGGAGTCGGAGGTTCAAATCCTCTCACCCCGACAACAAAGTAAGAAGGCCCGGGTCGCAAGACTCGGGCCTCTTGCTTGGGTCCGCCCACGGACGACGGCGTCGACCCTCACGCCACGCGAGCGCCCCCTTCGATCCGCGCGCCCGCGCCGTCGTCGCCCCGAGCGGCGATCTCGTCTCGCGGCGAAGATCGCCTCTCGCGCGCGGTGCCGGCGGCAACCTCGTCTCGCGGCGAGGATCGCCTCTCGCTAGCGCGGTGACAGCGGCGCCCTCGTCTCGCGGCCACGATCGCCTCTCTCGAGCGCGGTGACGGCGGCGACCTCGTCTCGCGCGACGATCGCCTCCCGCGAGCGCGGTGACGGCGGCGCCCTCGTCTCGCGGCGACGATCGCCTCTCGAGCGCGGTGGCGGCGGCGACCTCGTCTCGCGGCCACGATCGCCTCGCGAGCGCGGTGCGGCGGCGACCTCGTCTCGCGCGACGATCGCCTCTCTCGAGCGCGGCGACGGCGCCCACGCCGACCACGAGTGCGGACCTCGCCCCGCGTTTGTCGGCGCCTCGACCCGCGCCGGCCTGATGCTCGCAGGAGAGCACCTCGCCCGCCAGCCTCCTCGCGCCGTGCTGCGCCTGCACGACGCGCAGCGCCCGGTCGCGACAACGTCCTCGCGCGCCGTCTTCGACTGGCTTTCGAACATGTCCCGAGAGACATTTGATTCCCGCCGCGCGGGCGCGTCCGCGCCCCGCGAGCCCCTGTAAGAGCCCGCGAGACCCTGGCGTTCGGGCGGCTGCATGAACCGCCCGCGCCTGCTCTCCGTCGTCGCCCTGCTGCTCCTCCATCCGGCCTGCGCGAAGCGGCCGTCCCACGCGGACATGAGCGGGGGCTACTACGCGACCCCGGCGGCCGCCGCCGCGATGGAGGCGCCGAACACCGAGAGCTACGCGCACATCGCCGAGAACGCGTTCAAGCGGGTCGCCGACGACCCGCTCTCGACCTTCTCGATCGACGTCGACACGGCCTCGTACAGCAACGTGCGCCGCTTCCTCGAGGACGGCCAGCTGCCGCCGGCCGACGCCGTCCGCGTCGAGGAGATGATCAACTACTTCACCTACGCCTACCCCGAGCCCGCGGGCGGGCAGCCGTTCTCGGTGCGGACCGAGGTCGCGGCCTGCCCGTGGAACGACCAGGCGCGGCTCGTGCAGATCGGGATCAAGGGCAAGTCGCTGGCGCCGGCCGAGATCCCGCCGCGCAACCTGGTGTTCCTGCTCGACGTGTCGGGCAGCATGTCGAGCCCCGACAAGCTGCCGCTGCTGCAGCGCTCGCTGGCCATGCTGGTCGCCGACATCCGCCCGGTCGACAGCGTCGGCATCGTCGTCTACGCCGGCGCCGCGGGCGTCGTGCTCGAGCCGACCGCCGACCGCGACAAGATCGTCTCCGCCATCGACGCCCTCTACGCCGGCGGCTCGACCAACGGCGGCCAGGGCATCGAGGCCGCCTACGCCCTGGCCGAGCGGGCCTTCCGCAAGGGCGGCATCAACCGCGTGATCCTGGCGACCGACGGCGACTTCAACGTCGGCGTCAGCAGCGAGGGCGAGCTGCAGCGGCTCATCGAGCGCAAGCGCGACAGCGGCATCTTCCTGTCGGTGCTCGGCTTCGGCACCGGCAACGTCAAGGACAGCACGATGGAGATGCTGGCCGACAAGGGCAACGGCAACTACGCCTACATCGACGGCCTGCAGGAGGCGCGCAAGGTCCTGGTCGAGCAGGCCGGCGCCACCCTCGTCACGATCGCCAAGGACGTGAAGATCCAGGTCGAGTTCAACCCGCTCAAGGTCGGCGCCTACCGCCTCGTCGGCTACGAGAACCGCGTCCTCGCCCACCAGGACTTCAACGACGACAGCAAGGACGCCGGTGAGATCGGCGCCGGCCACACGGTCACCGCGCTGTACGAGGTCCTGCCGCCCGGGGCCGAGGGTGCGGTGCCCGGCGTCGACCCGCTGCGCTATCAGCAGCCGAAGGCCGCGCCCGCGCCCGCCTCCGCCAGCGCCGAGCTCATGCACGTCAAGCTGCGCTACAAGCAGCCCGAGGGGGAGGGCAGCCAGCTCACCATGCCGGTCGCCGATCCGGGCCACGCCCTCGACGCCGCCTCCGAAGACCTCCGCTTCGCCGCCGCGGTCGCGATGTTCGGCATGAAGCTGCGCAACTCCGAGCACGCGCGCGGCGTCACGTACAAGCAGATCCGCGGCCTCGCCGAGGGCGCCCTCGGCTCCGACGCCAGGGGCTACCGCCGCGGCATGCTGGCCCTCCTCGGCCTCGCCGCCGGCCAGCAGGGCGAGCCCCTCGAGGCGCCCGCCACCGTGGCCCGCTGAGCCTCGGCGCGGGCGCCTCGATCTCGCCGCGACCGCACGTGGCTCCCGCGAACCGCCTCGCTTCGTCGGCCTCGCGCACGTGCCCGCGGAACAGCCGCGCCGAACGGGCGCTCGCGTTTGCCCTCGCCGCCGAGGGCTTCGCGTCCGCCGCTCGCAGGCGCCTGCCCTCGCGGCCAGGCTTCGCCCGCTCGCTGCCTCGCGCGCGCTGCTGGCTTCGGCGCATCGGCTCCGTCCACGCGGTCGCTCTGCTCGACGGCTCGTCCTGCCTGCGGCGCCCGCGCTCGCGGGCCCGCGATTTGCGGCCGCGCCCGGCTCGGGCCGGGCATACTCGCCGCATGCGCCGCTCCCCGCGCGCCCTCGGCCTCGCCGCGGGCCTCCTCGCCCTCGCCGCCTGCGCCACCGGGCCGCGCGGCTACCCGACCGCCCCGCCGACCTCCTCCAATAAACCTGGCCCTACGAACACGTCCCCCGGGACAGGTCCTTCGCAACCTGTCCCGAACAACACCCAGACCGGCCCCGACCCGGCCGTCGCCGTCGCCGCCGGCGGCCTCCACACCTGCGCCGTCCTGCGCTCGGGCGCGGTCGACTGCTGGGGCCGGGGCGGCAGCGGCGAGCTCGGCGACGGCAACCTGCGCGACAGCCCGCGCCCGGTGCGGGTGGTCGGCCTCGGCGACGTCATCCAGCTCGCGCTCGGCGACCAGCACAGCTGCGCCCTCATGCGCAGCGGCCAGGTCCAGTGCTGGGGCAGCAACGCCGCCGGCCAGCTCGGCGACGGCGCCGGCCGCCCCGGGGCCCAGAGCGCCCGCCCCACCGCCGTCCGCGGCCTCGGCGACGCCGCCGCGATCGCCGCCGGCCCGAGCCACACCTGCGCCGTGCGCAAGACCGGCCAGGTCGTCTGCTGGGGCGACAACCGCCACGCCCAGATCGGCGACCTCAGCCGCCAGGTGTGGGCCTCGCCCGCGCTCGTCCCCGGGGTCACCAACGCCGGCGAGGTCGTCGCCGGCGCGCGCACAGCTGCGCGAGAGTACAGGGCGGAAAGGTCATGTGCTGGGGGACAGGTTCTCACGGACAGCTCGGCGACCGCGGCAGCGCCCGCGCCCCCGGCCCGGTCCCCGGGGTCGACGGCGTGCAGGCGCTCGCGGCCGGCCAGGGCCACACCTGCGCGATCAAGGCCGGCGGCGGCGCGCTGTGCTGGGGCGCCGGCTTCGGCAAGCTCCCGGTCGACATCGCCGGCGTCGCCGGGGCCGTGGCCCTGACCGCGGGCGAGGCCCACACCTGCGCCCGCACCGGCGACGGCGCCGCGCGCTGCTGGGGCGACAACGCCAACGGCCAGCTCGGCGACGGTACCGCCGAGGATCGCAAGGCCGCGACCGCGGTGGTCGGCCTCAGCCAGGCCGTCAGCGTCGCCGCCGGGGCCGACCACACCTGCGCCGCGCTGCGGAGCGGCGGCGTGGTCTGCTGGGGCAGCAACGGCGCCGGCGCGCTCGGCAACGGCGTCGCCGGCGAGGAGACCGAGGGCGTGGCGGTCAGCGTCCGCAACCTGACCGGGGTCAGCGAGATCGCCAGCGGCGACCACTTCACCTGCGCTTTGTCCGGCGGCTCCGTCCAGTGCTGGGGCGCCGGCAACATGGGCCAGCTCGGCGACGGCTCGCAGGGCGACCGCGGCGGCGCCGACGACGTGAGCGGCATCGAGGACGCGGTCCAGATCGCCGCCGGCCGCAACCACGCCTGCGCCCGCCGCAAGAGCGGCGCGGTCGCCTGTTGGGGCCAGAACGGCCGCGGCCAGCTCGGCGACGGCAGCAAGCAGACCCGCACCCGCCCGGTCGCGGTCGCCGGCTTGAACGACGCGGTCGAGATCGGCGCCGGTCGCGACCACACCTGCGCGCAGCGCAAGTCCGGCCAGGTCGTGTGCTGGGGCCGCGGCGCCGAGGGCCAGGTCGCCGTCGGCAAGATCGAGGACGCCGACCGGCCGACGATCGTCAACGGGTCGTTCGGCCAGGTCACGCAATCTGCGATGGGCGAGGTCCACAGCTGCGCGCTGCAGGCGAACCGGATCCCGCTGTGCTGGGGGCAGAACCGCTGGGGTCAGCTCGGCAACCTCGTCGGCGTCGGCACCCAGACCGGCCAGGCGGTGGTCCCGGTGATGAAGCTGCTGCCCGCCGAGGAGCTCGCCGCCGGCGCCCTGCACACCTGCGCCCGCACCAGCAACAGCGAGGTCTACTGCTGGGGCAACACCGACGACGGCCAGCTCGGCGCCGGCCTCACGATCGCCTCGGTCGCGCGCGTGCGGGTCAAGGACATGCGCGGGGCGATGGCGATCGCCGGCGGCGAGGCCCACGCCTGCGCCGCGGTGGCGGGCGGGCAGATCTACTGCTGGGGTCGCGACAACGCCGGTCAGCTCGGCGACCGCGGCACCCAGCTCCAGCGCTTCCCCGTCGCCGGCCCGCGCATCGACGGCGTCGTCCGCCTCAGCGCCGGCTCCGAGCACACCTGCGCCCTGCGCCAGAACGGCCGCGTGCTGTGCTGGGGCGGCAACCAGCGCGGCCAGCTCGGCGGCGGCACCGGCAGCCAGTCGACCACCCCGACCCCGGTGGTCGACATTCCGTAAATGCTCCATCGAACATGCCCTGAAGGGCATGTCTGAACGCGCAGGTCTGAAAGAACATGACCTGAAGGACATGCTTCTCCGGCCTCGCCTCTCCGCGCCCGGCCGCGCGAGCAGCCGCTCGCCGACGCGGGCGCGCGGCGAGACATGTCCTTCAAGACATCCCCCGCCTCCCTTCGGTCTCACGCCTCGCTGCGCTCCAGGCCTGCGCCGGAACGCACGCGGCGAGACATGTCCTTCGAGACCCCCGCGCCGGCCGCCCCCGGCGCCGGACCGGCGTATACCGGGGTTTCAGCGGTTGTGAGGCCGCTCGCTGATCCACCGGAACCCGCGCGTCATCAGCTCCGTGTGCTCGAGGTCGATCTTGCGCAGGCGCGCCGCGATCGTCGCCTCGCCGAGCTTCCCCGTCAGCTCGAGCACGTCCGGCGCCGGTTGCTCGAACGACAGCACGTGCTCGGCCGGCGCCTCGCCGTGCTCGCCGAGGGTGATCGTCTTCGCCGCCGGGTCGGACGCGAAGCCGTAGAACGTGCGCTCGCCCGTCATCGGGCGCACCAGCGCGTAGGGGAAGTCGCCGACGAACAGCGACGCCAGCGCAGCGCGTCGTTCGGGTCGGCCGGTCGGACCGCGCCGTCGCGGCTGAACGTCTCGACCTCCCACAGCCCGTACAGCGGCCCGTACGAGGCCATCGCCATCATCTCGGCCACGGCGGCCCGCTGCATCACGAACGACACCGGCACCATCAGCAGGAACAGCGCCTTGGCGACCACCCGCAGCACCCGCAGCTTCGGCCCCAGCACCGGCGCGCTCAGGTCGGCCGGCGGCGCCGGCGTGTTGTACACCAGCACCGCCAGCAGCCGCGGCGCGTCGTGGGCCGCCACCACCACCGCCATCAGCAGCAGCAGCGACGAGTAGAGCTTCACCGGCACGTCGAAGCAGAAATTGATCATCACCACGTTGGCCATCACCCCCGCGGCCAAAAGCCCGCCCAGCGTCGCCGTCCGCCGCCAGACCAGCAGCGCCCCGGCCAGCACCTCGGCCAGGCCGGTGAACCAGCAGTACGCCGGTGAGAAGCCCAGGAACGTCCACGCCAGCCCCATCGGTGACGCGTCGCCGAACGTCTCGCCGAGCCGCAGCGCGTCGGGCGGCTGGAACTGATTGCCGCTCCACTTGGCCAGCCCGTACGAGAACATCGCCAGCGCCAGCGAGTAGCGCACCGCGATCCGCAACCACGCATGGAACGGCGCGAGATCGCGGCGCCGGCGCTCGAGCACCGTCCAGGCGACCGCCACCGCCGCCGCGATCACCACGAACCAGAACTGCTGCACGTAGTTCCAGGTCATGTCGCCGCTGCCGGTCGGGACCACCTCGATCGGCCCCTCGATCCCGAGCGCCGCGTTGCCGAGCAACGGCATCAGCGCGCCCCATAGCTCGAGCCACAGCTCCAAGAGCCAGTCGCCGGCCACCGGCACCCCCGCGAGCCCGTGCGGAACGATGTTGAACAGCAGATAAAACGCCAGGAACAAAATCCGAGCCGCTTGGTGCGGCTCCACCTCGCGTCAGCGTCAGGCATGGAACTAAGATCTCCCGCCGGCCTCGACAACCGCGGCGAGCCCAGGTTCCTGTCGGCGAAGACGTCCATCGACAGCCCCTCGCGGCCGGCAGATCCTGCTCGTATGCGCCACCCCTCCCGCTTGTTACCTGTCCTTTCGGTCATCCTCGCCTGCGGCCCCGAGCCGGGCGCGACCACCGACGCCTCCACGTCCACCTCCACCGCCGCCGATCCACCCACTGGCGCCGCGACGTCCGAGACGACCCAGCTCCCCACCACCGGCGCGACGCTCACGAGCGACGTCACCACGGCCACCAGCGACACCACCACCACGACCACCGACCCGGGCGCGACCGTCACCAGCGACACCACCACGACCACCGACCCGGGCGCGACCGTCACCACCACCGACCTCACCACCACCCGCGACGGCGAGACCACGAGCGAGCCCGGCTCGCTCGAGTTCGCCGCCATCTACCTCCCCGGCGGGCTCGACCGCATCGTCGTGCGCAAGGCCGACCACGACGCCGACCTGTGCACCTCGGTCGTGTTCGCCTGGCCGATCGGCAACGACGATCCCGACCTCGTGCTGCCGCCGCAGTGGGGTTTCGAAAGCGCCGAGATCGCCCAGGGCGCCGCCGACTGCCTCGAATTCACCGGCCCGCTCGCCGACGCCGTCGCCGCCGAGACCGCCGAGGGCTGGGGCGAATGGCCGGCCTTGCCGGCCTGTCCTGGCGCGCTCGCCATCGACATGGCGTTCACCTTCGCGCAGGTGCAGCCGTGGGTGCCCGCGCAGGCGCTCGTACAGGCCGCCGACCTGCCGATCGCGGGCTGCTGATCGCTGCGCGCGCATGGACAGGCCGCGGGCCCGCGCGCATCCTCGCCCCATGCGCACCGCGATCCTTACATTACCTGTCCTTTCGACCATCCTCGCCTGCGGCCCCGGGGCGCCCGGCGACACCGACACCGATCCCACCACCGCGGGCACGAGCGGCGAGACCGGGCCGGGAACCTCGAGCGACGCGAGCACCACCGCCGAGCCCGCCACCACCGACGCCCTGCCCACCACCGCCACCACCGTGGCCAGCGAAACCTCGCCCACCACTCCGACCTCGGCCACCACCGACGCCCTGCCCACCACCGGCGTCGAGACCACCGGCGGCGAGACCACCGACGCGACCACTGGGCCCGTCGAGACCGCCACCGCCGATCCCTCGACGACCACGACCACCGGCGAGACCGACGGTGCGCCCGACGTCGCCTTCGCCGCCCAGTTCTGGGCCGGCGGCCTCGATCACATCAACGTCCGCATGGCCGCGCTCAAGGACGACTTCTGCGTCGAAATCCACTTCGCCCGCCCCGGCGGCAGCCCGGTGCCGCAGCTCATGTTGCCGACCGACTGGTGGTACCAGGGCGCCACCGTCTCGCAGGGCGCGGCTGACTGCCTCGACTTCATGGTGCCGATCTCGCAAGCCATCGGCGCCAGCAGCGTCGCCGGCGTCGTCACCTGGGACACCGAGCCGTTCTGCCCGACCACGATCGACAGCATCGACCTCGTGCTCGACTTCCCGCCGGACCAGCCGTGGGTGCCGGCCCAGGTCCCCGTCGCCACCGAGGCGCTCGCGGTCAGCGGCTGTTGACCTCGGAGCGTTGTTCCGCCGCGGCACCGCGGGCCGAGGGCCTTGGCCCTGCGCGGGCCTGGTAGCATCGCTTTCATGTCCACGCAGGAGCAGGACGGCCTCGTCGAGCTCACGAGCCCGCCCGACGACGACGCCCTCCGCAACGCCGACCTCGACCCCACGCCTCGCAGCGCGCGGACGTGGAACCGCTGGAGCCTCGCCGCGCTGTGGGTCGGCATGAGCGTGTGCGTCCCGACCTACGTGCTCGCGGCCTCGCTGATCAAGAGCGGCATGAACTGGTGGCAGGCGATGCTCACCATCCTGCTCGGCAACCTGATCGTGCTGGTGCCGATGATCCTGTGCGGCCACGCCGGCACTCGCTACGGCATCCCCTTCCCCGTGTTCGCGCGCGCCGCCTTCGGCACCCAGGGCGCGCACATCCCCAGCCTGGCGCGCGCCCTCATCGCCTGCGGGTGGTTCGGCATCCAGACCTTCATCGGCGGCCAGGCCATGTCGCAGCTCATCGGCCTGCTGTGGCCCGCGTGGCACGACCTCGGCGGCGGCGGCACCTTCATCGGCCTGTCGTTGCCGATGTGGCTGGCCTTCCTCGGCTTCTGGCTGCTCAACGTCGTGTTCGTCTACAAGGGCACCGAGTCGATCAAGTGGCTCGAGAACCTGGCCGCGCCGTTCCTCATCGTCGTCGGCTTCGCCCTGCTGTGGTGGGCCCAGAGCCGCGCCGGCGGCCTCGGCGTCATCCTCTCGCGCTCGCAGGCGCTGGTACAGGGCCCAAAGGACATGTCCTCATGGACATGGTTCGTGCAGGTGTTCTTGCCCGGCCTCACCGCCATGGTCGGCTTCTGGGCCACCCTCTCGCTCAACATCCCCGACTTCACCCGCTACTGCCGCAGCCAGCGCGAGCAGCTGCTGGGCCAGCTCTACGGCCTGCCCACCACCATGCTGTTGTTCTCGTTCATCGGCGTGGCCGTCACCTCGGCGACCTTGATCCTCTACGGCGAGGCGATCTGGGACCCCGTCGAGCTGGTCGTCCGCATGTCCCGAGAGACAGGCTCGACCCTGCTCGCCGTCCTCGCCATGCTCACCCTCGCGGTCGCCACCCTGTCGACCAACATCGCCGCCAACGTGGTCGGCCCCGCCAACTCGCTGGCCAGCGCCTTCCCGCGCGCGCTCGACTTCCGCCGCGGCGGCCTGGTCGCCGCGGCCGTGGGCGTCCTCGTGTGTCCGTGGCTGCTGCTCGACGTCTACCAGGCCTGGCTGGTCAGCTACTCCGGCCTGCTCGGCGCCGTCAGCGGGGTCCTCCTCACCGACTACTGGCTGATCCGCCGCACCGAGCTCGACCTCGCCGGCCTCTACCGCTCGCACGGCCCCTACACCTACCGCCGCGGCTTCAACCCCGACGCGATGCTGGCGATGGCCGTCGGCGTCGCGGTGGTCCTGCTCGGCAAGCTCGTACCTGGCCTCGAGTTCCTGTCCTCGGGGCATGGTTCTCCGGCTTCGCCGCCTCCGCCGCGGTCTACCTCGCCCGCACCCGCCGCGCCGCGAAGCCCTGAGGCGACGCCGGCCTCGACGCGCACCTCTTCCTCTGCGTCCCCGCTCGCAGCGCTCTCGCGCGAACAGGTCGATCGACTCCGGGCCCTTCGCGCCTGCTCGCGGCTCGTCCACGCGAACACGCCGCTCGAGCCTTCGCGCACCGCCTCGCCTGCGTCCCCGCTCGCGGCTCATTTTTCACGCGAGCACCGATCGATCCTCATCCGTTTCGCGCCCCTCGTCGCAGCGAGCCCCGCGAGCCGCGAGGCCGCCGAGTCTACCGACGCCGAGACACGCGGCGGGATCGCGCCGCTCGACAGCCGGCCTGTGTCTCCTATACTCCGCACCATGCGAACTTACGCTTACGCGCTCCCCTTCACTCTCTTCCTCCTCGCGCCCGCCTGTACCACCCCGCTGTGCGGCGACAGTGCCGACTGCGCCGGCCCCGGTACGGGCACCACCAGCGACATCACCGCGTCGACGACCGACGCGCCCACCGGGACCACCACCGGCACGGCCAGCGAGCCGACCTCGACCGCGAGCGAGACCGACACGACCGCGAGCGAGACTTCGACCGCGACCGAGACCGCGACGACCGACGTCACCACCGCGGAGACCACCGACGCGACCACCGCGGAGACCACCGACGTCACCACTTCGGAGACCACCGACGGCCCGCTCCTCGGCGAGCCGGGCAACCACACCCAGGCCTGCGCGCCCGACGACGGCCCCGCGGTCGAGTTCGAGATCGCCCTGGCCGAGCGCGCCTGCGACGCCGACTGGCCCGAGGACGCCCCGCAGCTCCGCATCACCCTTTTCAAGGACGCGGGCCACTGCAGCTCGGCGAGCACCCGCTGTTCGGCGGCTTCGGCTTCGCCTGGTTCGACGACGGCGACGGCACGCCCGAGAGCACCGACCAGGGCAAGATCGAGATCACCGAGCTCACCGCCGACGGCGTGCGCGGCACCTACGAGGTCACGCTGCCCGACAACACCCAGCTCAGCGGCGCCTTCGACTCGCTGTTCTGCCCGGCCGACATCCTGTGCGGCTGAGCCTGTCCCCGGAGGCATGTCCTTGAAAACATGCCCCCTCGGGCATGTCCTTTAGACATGTCCCGAAGCGCTACAGCCGCTGGTCGATGTGCGTCTTGGCCCGCAGGCTCGAGCGCAGGTCCTTGACCGCGCGGGCGAACGACTCCTGCTCGAGCTGCATGCGGATGCGCTCCTTGGCCTGGTCGAACGGCAGCACGTTGCCGGTGTCGTGGCGGACCACCTTGACGACCAGGTAGCCCTGGCCGGTCTCGAGCGGGCCCACGGTCTCGCCGACGCGAGCGGCGAAGATGGCGTCCTCGATGGCCGGCGCGACCTCGCCGCGCGACAGCGTCGCCTTCGGCTCCTGGATCTGGAACTCCTGCGCCAGCGCCATCGGGTCCTCGCCCGAGCGCATGCGGCGGGCGACCGCCTGGGCCTTGGCGTAGGCGGCGTCGCGGGACTTCGCGGTCTGCTCGTCGGGCGTGAACACGAAGCGTAGCAGGTCGGCCTTGATGTCGACGCCGCGGACCATCTTGCGGTACTGCTCGCGGATCTGCGCGTCCGTCACCGACGTGTTCGCCAGCGCGCGGGTGGTCTGGTACACGAGCAGCTGGTCCTTGGTGTCCTGCAGGTAGTCGGCCCAGTTGCCGTACTGGCCGCTCTGCTCGACCGCCTCGCGCAGTTGCTTGGTGTTCGAGAACCCGTTCTCCTGCGCGATCTGCTGCAGGTAGCGGTCGACGTCGGCGTCGGTGATGCTGATCTGGAAGCGCGCCGCCTCCTTGATCAGCTGCTGGTCGATCAGCTCGTCGAGCGCCTGCGTCCGCGCCTCGCGGGTCGCCATCTCGACCTGCTGCTGGGTCGGGCTGCGGCCGTACTTCTGCAGCGCCTCCTGCAGCAGCGGCGAGCTGGCGACCAGCGTGTCGAGCTGGCTCAGGAGGATGATCTCGTCGCCGACCACGGCGACGATCTTGTCGAGCACGAGCCCCTCCGCCGCGCGCACCGACCCCGAACCCACCGCCAGAGAGGCGAACCCGGCGACCACGAGCGCTGCGACGCGTGCGACCCTGCGCATGCGACCCTCGAGCACCGCCCGCCCCCCGGCACAAGGCCGCGGCGGCGGCGCGCCCGCGGTCCACCGGACCCGGCGGCCGAGCTGTCCCCAAAGCCAGGAATAGCCGCGCCGGAGCCCTCGCCGCGAGGCCGGGCGAGCACGGCGCTCGTCGAGGCCGCTCGTCCCCCCGACGCCGAAGGCGCTCCACCCCCTCGACGGAGTCCGCCTGGCCTGATTTCGAGCTGTCCCAAAGGCCATATTTTCATGCGGCGGCGGCCCACCCCGCCGCGAAAGGCAGTGACTCCACGCCGTCGTCGCCGCACGAGAGCCGCCCCGCCGACCTGGCCGATGCCGCCCCGACGGGTCCGGCTCGCCGCTCGCGGCCCTTGCGGGGCCCGCCCGCGGGGGTCATCCTGGACCCGCATGAGCGTGGTCGAGCCCGAGGAGTGGAGCCCCGAGGGGCTGTGCGAGCAGTTCTGGGCCATCGACCGCAAGATGCACAACCGCCGGTTCGCCTTCATCCTCGGGGCCGGCGCGTCGGTGCAGTCGGGGATCCCCACGGCCGGCACGCTGGTGTGGCGCTGGCTCGGCGAGCTGCACCGGCGCCTCGCTCGCAGCGGCCTGTCGCTCGAGCGCTGGGCCACCGCCGAGGCGCTCGAGATCCGCGGCTTCTCGCCGGCCGACGCGGCGGCGTTCTACAGCCAGGTGTTCGCCCGCCGCTTCCGCCAGCACCCCGACGAGGGCTACGCCGACCTCGAGGACATCATGCAGGGCAAGGACCCGAGCTTCGGCTACTCGGTGCTGGCCCACATCCTCGCCGAGACGCGCCACAAGCTGGTGATCACCACCAACTTCGACAACCTCGTCGGCGAGGCGCTGTCGATCTTCACCGGCACCGCGCCGCTGGTGTGCGGCCACGAGTCGCTGGCCAACTTCGTCCACGTCGAGCCGCGCCGGCCGGTGGTCGTCAAGATCCACCGCGACCTGCTGATGGCGCCGATGAACCAGGCCGCCGAGATCGCCGCGCTGCAGACGGCGTGGATCGAGCCGCTCACCCGGGTGTTCCGCGCGTACACGCCGATCGTGATCGGCTATGGCGGCAACGACGGCAGCCTCATGGGCTTCTTGAATGGCCTACCGGAGGACGCGATCCCCGGCGGGCTCTTCTGGTGCTACTACGGCCCCGCAGGCCCGCCCGGCCCCGAGATCCGCCGCCTCGTGGCCCGCCATCGCGGGGTCCTGGTCCCGATCGAGGGCTTCGACGAGCTCATGCTGCGGCTGAGCGCGCGCCTGCGGATCCCGCTGCTCGACCAGGTGATCGAGACCAAGGCCCGCGCCCGCGTCGACAACTACCGCCGCCGCGTCGAGGAGCTGCAAGCGCGCCTGTTCCCGCCGGCGCTCGCCGCAGCCGAGGCGGAGGCGATGCCGGCCGAGCAGGGCCGCGCGGAGGAGACCGTCTCTTCGGACAGGCCCTCGACCTCGCCGCTGCTCGCTCCTTCGGAGCCGGAGAGCCACGCGCCCGCGCCGCTGCCAGGTCCTGCCGCCCAGCCTCCGCCCCCCGCGCCGCGGCCTCGAATCCGCCCCCGCCTGCCCTTCACCTGTCCCTTCGGCCAGCTCACCGCCGCCGCCCCCGGGCGAGCAGTCATCGCCTGTCCCTTTGATCGACGCGGCCGCGCCCCGGCGCGACGGCCAGCCCTCGCCGGTCTGTTCGACCAGCGCCATCACGGCTCGCGCGGACGCCCGGCCGGAGCGCTCGAGCAGCTTCGCGAAAACGCCCAGTCCGCCCCCTGGCGCAGCTAACCTCCGAGGAGGCCGGACCTGCCCTTTCGAGCCGCTCCGCCTCCGACGAGGATGCTCGCTCCCTCCCCGCGAGCAGCTCCCGCGCGTCCGACCGACCTGTCCCTTCGAGCAGCTCTCGCGCGGGCGCCGGGCCTGATTTTTCGACGACTCGAGCGCCCCCCGCGAGGAGGTCCGGCCTGTACCTCCCACCCGCGCGGACGCCCACCCTGACTTTTCGAGCGAAAAGAGCCCCTCCCGCGCGCACATCGAGCCTGTCCTTTCGAGCAGCTCTCACCATCGGTCCGCCCAGCCTGGCCCCGCCCGCCGGTCCGCCGAGCCCCAGCCTGTCCTTTCGAGCAGCTCTCACCATCGGTCCGCCCAGCCTGGCCCCGCCCGCCGGTCCGCCGAGCCCCAGCCTGTCCTTTCGGGCAGCCCACCGGGGTCGCCTCCCGCCGCCCCGCCTGTCTCGTCCACGCAGGACGCCCACCTCACCACCGACGTCCTGACCCTGCCCGCCCCGAGCGAGCCCGAAGCGGAACATGTCCCTTCGGACACTTCGCCCCCCGGCGCGAGCGTGGGCGCGAATCGACGCGAACCGGCGCCGCGCCTCGGCCTCGCGGACGAGTTCGCCAAGGTTGCCGCCGAAGAGGCGTCGGAGCTGCGGCTCCCGGCCGACGAGCCCGCCGCGCCGAGCTCTTGGACCGCCGGGCCGCTGCAGCGCCTGCCGGCGGCTGCGAGCTCGCTGCAGCGCGCCATGCAGCAGGTCGCCGACGAGTCCGCCGCCGCCGATCCGTGGACGATCTCCCTGCAGGCCCGCGCCGAGCCCGACAGCGAACGCGCCATCGCCCTGCTACGCGCGGGGCTCGAGCAGTTCCCCGGCGATCGCACCCTGTCGCTCGACCTCGTCGAGCGCCTCACCGAACCGCCCACGAAGCAATCGGTCCGCTCGGCCCTCGCCACGATCGACGCCCTGCTCGCGGCGGACCCGCGCGACAAGCTCACCCTGGCGCACCATGTCCTGCTGCTCGCCTGGACGGACGAGTTCTCGGCGGCCGGCGACGCCCTCCAGCGCCTGCGCGACCTCGTCTTCGGCACCGAGGCCAGCGCCTCGGAGATCGCCGGCCTCGCGTTCCTCGCCGGCCTGCTCCTGCGCCTGCAGGGCCGCGACGACAGCCACGCGCTCGCCCCGTTCCAGGTCCACACCCACGGCCTCTCGCCCATCGTCGGCCTCCCGTTCGGCCTCATCTTCGACCTCACGAGCCGCCTCGACCCGGACTCGCGGCGCCTCTACCTCCACCTGGGCCAGCGCCTCGCCGGCTCGCTCACCGCGGACGAACTCGTCCGCCGCGAGCCTCGCCTCGCCGAGCTCCCGCCGTTCGACCCGGCGACGTTCGAGGTCGGCGTTAGCTGAGGGCCGCGAGCCGGGTCGAGACATGTCTTCAGGGACATGCCTCGAAAGACATTTCCAGATCCGGCCCCGCCACGCTCCCAGGCTCGCCGGCTCGCCGCGAGCTCGGCCGCCCTGAAAAGCAGGTTCCCAAGTACAGAAGTTCGCCGGCCCGGACTGACTTCGGGACACGCTCGATCCGAGCATCCGCTTGAACATCGTTCTACGCGCAAATTATTCCATCCCCGGCGCATCTTGAACATGATATTCAAAACCCATATCAATTAACACCGAGAGCACCCATGCACCCCACACGCCCCTGTCAGCGGACACGCCTCGCCACCAGCGCCATGGTCACGATCGACTCGTGCAGCTGCGCGATGATCCACCTCAACGTCGGCGCCACCACCTTGCGCTTCACCCCGAGGCGTTCGAGGGCCTGTCGGCGTTGATCCTCGAGGCTGTCGCCGAGCTGGCCGCCCGTCCGCCGAGCGACCACGACGGCGGTCTCCCGCTGCACCTGGGGCGGCGCGTGCGAGGTGAGGCGTGAGCGGGCGGCCGGACCCGCAGCTGCTCGCCAGCGCGCCGGGCTACCGCGTCGAGCTCGCCCACGACGGCGTCGTCCACGTCCACGCCGGCCCGCTCAGCTTCCGCCTCGCGCGCGACGCCTGCGAGGCGCTGACCACCACCCTCGCGCGGGCGATGGTGCAGCTCGCGCGGACCTGTCCCCAACGACCTGTCCTCGAGGTCTTGCCCGGCGGGGGCGAGGGGTGACCGCCGGCTTCCCGCCAGCGAGCCGCCCGAGGCCGGCGCGCTGCGGCTGGTGCTGGCGCTGGCGCTGACGCCCCGCGAGGCGGCCGGCCTGCTCGCGCGCGCCGGCGAGGTCGAGCGGCTGTGGCCCTCGGCCGTCGTCGCGGCGCTGGGCGACGCCGTCGCCGGCGACGAGCAGTTGTGGCGGGAGGTCACCGCGACCCTCGACGATCGGCTCGCGCCGTGGCTCGCCGAGCTTGGCGGCCAGCCCCTGCGCGACCTGCTGGCCCGCGTCTCCGGCGACGACGACGTCGACGTCCCCGCGCTCACGGCCCTGCTGGGTCGCTGGTCCGCCGCCGCCAGCGCGCCCTCGGCCCCCTGCTGGCCCACGTCGTCCGCGAGGTCGAGGGCCTCATCGTCGCCGACGCCGGCCGCCGCGCCCGCGACCTCCGCCGCGAGGCCACCGCATGAGGCCACGCCCTCGAGCCTGCAGCGCCTCGCCTGTGCGCCCGCTCAGGGCACAGATCGAGCACCTCGCCAGCGCCCGCTCAGGGCACGGATCGAGCACCTCGCCCGCTCGCCAGCACCGGGTCCGCGCGCCCGCTCGGGGCACGGATCGAGTATGGCCTCGCGGACATGCCCTATCAAACCTGTCCCCGAGAGCATGCCCTGCAGGACATGCTCCGGCGGCCAGGCGCCAGTCGACCACGCCGTACAGCGTCTCGACCTCGGCCCCGGGCGGCCGGCGCCCGGTTGACCCAGACGCGGCCCGGCCGGCTCGGCCTAGTTCCTGCCGGAGGTGTCCGTCGTCGCCCCGGTGTCGGTGCCCGTGCTCGACGTGCCGGTCTCGGGCTCGTCGGTGGTCGTCCCCGTCGTCTCGTCCGTGGTCGTCGTCCCGGTCGACGTCGTGCTCGTCCCGGTCGTCGTCGGCCCGGTCGTCGGCGCCGCGGTCGTCTCGCCGGTGGTCGTGCTCGTGCTCGTGCTCGTGTCGGTCTCGGTCCCGGTGCCGGTGCTGAGCGGCGGCTCGAACGAGTCCGAGTCGGTCGCGGGCCCGCCGTAGAGGGGGCTCACCAGGCAGCCGCTCAAGGTCAGGCCGGAGAGCAGCAGCGCGGCGGCGTTGAGCGAGCCTGTCCCTTCGGACAGGCTCGCGTCGCAGTGCGGGCAGCGGCCGGAGCCGGCCCGCAGCAGCTCGCCGCAGGCGGAGCAGGGGACCAATCGAGACGAGGGCAACAAGGTCATGACATCATCCTCACCGGCCTCGCGCGACATCAGCGCGGCGACGGCCTCTCCCGCCGGGATCTCGCGCGAGAACGCGGCGGCGCACAGCGTCATCACGGGCGCGTACAGCTTGACCCGGCGGGTGTAGGCGGCGATCCGGCCGGCGCTCTCGAGGCCCTCGAAGTAAGTGCCGCCGATCGACCCGATCTCCTCGAGCGGCTGGTTCTCCGCGATCGCCCGCCCGATCGCCAGCTCGGGCCGATCGTCGCCGGCCACCGCCGCCATCAGATCGCCGAAGCCGGCCAGGCCCATGAACGTCTCGTGCTTGCCCCCGAGCGCCACGCCGATCCGCGCCGCCTCGGCCATCGCCCGCGTCGCCAGCATCGCCTGCGCCGCCGGCCCGAGCCCGTGGCCCTGGGCGAAGCCGATCGCGGTGGCGAACAGGCCGACCGCCGTCGACGCGAACTCGGCCCCGGTGACGTCGTCGGTGCTGTAGAGCCGCACCGCCGGCCCGCCGATCGCCTCGCGCACCGCCGCCCGCACCTCGGGGAAGCGGCTGGCGACCACCCCCCGCTCGGCGCGCCGGTCATCAGCGCGTCGGCCACCAGCGGCCCGGCCAGCGCGCCGACCCGCCGACACGGCGTCTCGCTGCGCAGCACCTGCGTCAGGCCGTGCAGGTCGTCGCCGACCACGCCGCGCGAGATGTGGACCAGGAAGTGCCCGCCGTCGAGGTACACGCCCAGCTCGCGGGCGATGCTGGCGACGTACGGCGACGGCACGGCGAAGAAGATCAGCTCGGCCTCGGCCAGCGCGGCTGGCCCGGAGACCAGGTCGATGTGCTCGGTGCCGGCGCGCTGCGGCCGACGGCTCCACAGCAGCGCCTGACGCCCGGCCCGCTCGACCGCGTGCGCGAGGCCCCAGCCGAAGTTTCCGCCTCCGATGATCCCGACCGGCGGCGCGCTCATGCCTTGCCTCCCTGGTTGACGATGCTGCGCGCGGCGGCCAGCGTCTCCTCGGTCGCCAGCTCCTCGGCCCACGGCAGCAGGCGGTTCTGATAGAACAGCAGCAGGTTCGGATCTTCGATGAGCACGTCGTCGCCGACCTCGCGCGCGACGACCTTGGTGTGGTAGTCGCGCCACGCCGACAGCGCCTCGGACACGATCCGCTCCGGCGACTGCGAGCGCAGCACCGGCCCGACGTGGACCCGCCCCTCGGCCTCGGCCTGCAGCAGGCGGTCGCGCGCCTCGGCGACCTCGCGCACCAGCTGCTCGCGCGGCATCGCCACCTCGCCGCGCCGGCGCTGGCGGCTGAACAGGTCGAGCTCGGGCGTCGCCCACACGAGGTAGCGGTAGAGCACGTGCGCGACCAGCTGCGTCCAGATGATCACCGTCTCGCGCTGGTAGGCCTGGGCGATCGCGTCGCCGAGCTCGCGGGTGTAGCCGGCGTCGCGCGCCGGGTCGACGCTCGGCACGCCGCGGCGGCTGACGTAGGAGGCGGGGTCGACGGGCTTGCCCGAGGGGAGATCGATCTGCCCTCGTCGTCGACGGGGTTGCAGAACGGGTCCATCGCGTCGCCGAAGCGGACCACCAGCGCCGAGCGCAGCGTGACCAGCTTGGTCATGAACGCGTAGATCCGGTCGACGCGCGAGAACTCGTCGTCGTCGATGATGTAGCGGGCCGCGCCCGCGCCCTTGAGGTGGTCCTCGATCAGCGTCTCGGCCTCGAGCACCAGCGCGTAGTTCAAGGTCGCCGGCACGAAGAACACCGGGCGGTGGAGGCCGTGGGTCTGGTTGCGCGAGAACGCCTCGACCGCGGTGCCGGCCAGGCCGAGCTTGAGCCGGCGCTCGATCGTCCCCGAGCGCGAGCGCGTGCCGCCGGGGAAGAACAGCGAGTGATACCCGCGCTCGATCATCAAGCACGAGTAGGTCTTCAGCGCCTCCTTGTAGAGGAGCGCCGAGACCCGCCGGTCGACGCGGTAGGCGCCGAGGTTGTGCATGAAGAAGCTGATCAGCGGGTTTGAGAAGAGGTTCTTGCCGGCGCCGTAGACCACCGGCGGCAGGTTGGCGCGCAGCAGCACGTAGCCGAGCGCGACCGAGTCGAGGTTCGACGAGTGGGTCGGGACCAGCACCAGCGTGCCGATCTGGGCCAGCCGGCGCAGCTTGTCGATCGGGCCCTCGGCGGAGATCAGCGCGTCGAGCTGGCTGAAGCCGCCGGCCAGCAGCTGGTTCGGCAGGCCCATCGGGTTCATCACCGCCGTCAGCACGCCGGGGATGAGGCGCGTCGCCAGCTTGTAGACCCGCGGGTCGAAGTTGCCGGCGATGTCCTCGGCCATGACGCGGCCGATCGCCCGCAGGCTCTCGGTCCGCTCCTCGTCCGACATCTTGCCGAGCCGCTTGACCAGCCGGCGCCACGAGCCCAGCGCCTGGTCGGCCTCGGCGTCGCCCTGCGCCGAGAGCCGGCGGATCTCGGCGTGACCGGCCTCGTTGAGCGCGTAGAGCAGCTTCTTCGGATCGGCCGCGAAGTGCTGCTCGACGCGCCGCACCACCTCGGCGATGATCTGCTCGCGCTCGCTGTTGAAGCGGAAGATCTGCGGGTCACCCGGCTGCGGCTTCGGTCCGAGGACGGCCGGCAGACGCAGCGGACGGGTCAGCAGGCGATGCACGAACGAGCGCATGGGCCGGGCGAGCATAGCCGGCCCGCGGCGCCGCAACTACTCCCTCGGCGACCTCGGTCGACTGGCGGGCGCGCGCCGGCGCGAGCGCGGCGCCTTCACCTCGCGGCGAGCGGCTCGCAGTAGAGCGAGTACGTCTCGTTGGTGTAGCCGGGATCGCACACGCAGGTCGGCTTGGTGTCGACGGGCACGCACTGCCCGGCCTCGCCGCAGAAGATCCCGCGGCACACGTTGAACTTGTCGTAGCAATAATCGCCGTCCGGGTCGCACACGCTGGTCGGCTCGTTGCACAGCCCGCCGGGCGCGCAAAAGCCTCGGGCGAGCCTGGCGGCGGCTCCTGGGACCCGGACCCTCGTAGCACGCACCGCCGAGCAGCGCGCCCAGCAGCGCCATGCCCAACCACTCGCGAACTCCGTGGCGGCCTGTCGTCACCCGGTCACCGTAGCCGCAAAAACCGCGCGCAAGGGAAGACCGGCGACGACGGGGCCCGCGAACACGGACCGCCTGCGGCCGGGCCTCGGGCCAGGTCGAAACCACTGCGGCACCCAGACCCCGCCGAGAGATTCTCCCGTCCGCGCACGCCTCGCGGGACCGGGGTTTCGCGCCCCGGGCGCGCTGTTTTCCTCTGCCGTCGGCCCTGGTACCGTGCCCGGGATGATCGCGTACTCGACCCCGGCAAGGCGGCCTGTCCCGCAGCTCGCGGCGGCCCTGCTCGCCGTCACGCTCCCGATCGCCACCCTGCCGTTGCCGGCGCTGGCCGCCGCGGATGTCACGCCGGCCAGCGCCTCGGGCGTGCGCAAGACCGTGCAAGATCGCGCAAAACCCATGCTGAGCAGCGACCCCGGCGGCGCCGCCGAGCTGCTCCGCACCGAGGCCAAGAAGACCGGCGACCCGATCCTCTTCATCGACGCCGGCGAGGCCTTCCTCGCCGAGGGCGTCGCCGAGCGCGACAAGACCGCGCTCCAGCAGGCCATCGAGCAGGCCTCGATCGGCATGGACATCGCCGCCTTCCAGCAGGACCCGCGCTGCGACCCGGCCTGGCAGCACCTCGACGCCGGCGAGTACGACCGCGAGATGGCCCGCGGCAAGAAGGTCGTCGAGGACAGCGAGAAGGCGATCGCCGACCTCGACAAGCCCGCCCCAGCCCCCCGCCGAAGGAAGAGCCGAAGCAGGAGAAGGGCACCCCGCGCGACGGTCGCGGCCTCATCGCCGGCGGCTCGCTGCTCACGGTGGTCGGCGTCGGCGGCCTGGCGATGATCGGCGCCGGCCTCGCGCTGAGCAACAAGGCACAGAAGGACGTCGACGCCCTCGACCCCTCGGCGATCGACTTCGACGCCCAGTTCGCCGACATCGACAAGAAGGGCAAGACCGCCAACGTGGTCGCCTACGCCGGCATCGGCGTGGCCGCCGTCGGCCTCGCCGCCGGCATCGCCCTGCTCGTCCTCGGCGTCAAGAAGCGCAAGGCCTACCGGGCCGAGCACGGCGCCAGCGAGACGGCCCGCGTCCACGTCGCCCCCGCGCTCGGCTACGGCTACGGCGGCCTCTCCCTCGGCGGTCGCTTCTGACCTTCAGGACATTCCCCTTCGACCAGGAACTTTCGGCCATGTCCCTCCGCACACCCGCCGTCCTGACCGCCCTCGCCCTCGCCCTCGCCCTCGGCGCCGCCGCCCCGGCCCGCGCCGCCGCCGCTGCCTGCTCCGACGCCAGCGGCGTGTGCCTGTCCGACGACAAGGCCAAGTGGGAGCCCGACGTCTCGCTGTCGACCAAGCAGCTCAAGGCCAAGCGCAAGGGCCCCGCCTGCAAGGTCGCGTTCGAGATCGACGGCGGCCGCGGCAGCGTGTTCGTCAACGGCCGCTACGCCGGCACCGCCCCCGACGCCAACCTGTCGCTCCTGCCCGGCAAGCACGACATCCAGGTCCGCGACGGCCAGAAGATCCTCGCCGAGGGCGTGCTCACCGTGCCCAAGGCCGGCAGCCTCCAGGTCACCGTCCGCCACGGCTGAGCCGGATCTGGCCTCACGGACAGGCCCATCGCCCGAGCCGCGGATCTGTCCGAGCGCGCAGCCTCGCCCGCGGCCGGCGCGCTCGACGATCGACCTGTCCTCTCGGCCAGCCCCTCACCGGACGAGCGTCCGAGACGAGCGGGCGCCCGCTGTCCCATGTCTTCAAGGACATGTCCTTTCAAACATGTCCAAACAATGCGACCGCCGCTGCGCGCCGTAGTCACACCCCGTTGATCGCGTCGACCACCGCGAACAGGTCGCCGCGCTCGTAGTAATCGACCGCGACGAAGTTGGGGAAGTCGCCGCTCGCCTGCATGCACTCGACCACGCGCGCGTGCAGCACCTCGTAGGTGTTGACCTCGATCGCGTTCATCTCGCTGGGCAGGTCGAGCACGCTGTTGACCCAGTGGTTGACGAGGAACAGCGGGTTGTCGGCCTCGCCGCGGTTCAGCGCGCACGAGAATTCCTCCGCGCTCATGTACGAGTAGGGCGTGTCCCACGCCAGGTCCCACAGGTGGTGGTACCACGCGGGCGGCGGCCCGCCCTGCTCGGCGGTGACGACCAGGCGGGTGTCGGCCGCGATCATCTCCTCGAGCGTCGGGAACGGCCCGCCCGCGTACACGAACACCTTGTCCTCGAGCCCCAGCGCCGCGTAGTCGGCCGCGATCGCGTCGACCTCGGCCGAGTCCTCGTAGAGGATCGTGACGACCTCGCGCGGGTTGTCGGCCAGGAACGCCGCGATGTCGCCGAGCACCTCGACATGGGGCGTCTCGCCGTACGTGCAGGAGCCGTGGCACAGCGCCGTCGCGCCGTCCTCGACGCGGACGTCGAGCATCAGCGCGCGCACCCGTCGGCGAGCTGGACCGCGACGGTGCGCCGCTGATTCGCCACCAACTGCGTGAACCCGGCGTCCTGCGCCGAGTAGCTGTTGTGCGTGCACGGATACGCGACCTCGTCGTAGCGGCGCGCGCACAGGGCCACGTGGCCGTTGCACGCCAGCGCCGGGTCCTCGGTGGTCGATCCGCCGGTGACCTCGGTGGTCGCCTCGGTCGGCGCTCCGCCGGTCCCTGTCGACGTCGTCACATCGGTGGTCGACGTGCTCGCGCCCTCCCCGCTGGAGCCGGAAGTGGTCGTGCTCGCCGTCGAACTCTCACCCGCGTCGGAGTCGGTGGCCGAGGTCGCCGAATCGCCGGGGCAGGCGACCAGCAGAAGGAGGACGAGCGGCGATCGTGGGCTCACCCGCGCAGGATATCCGACGCCCGCCGATCGCTGCACCGCGCGGGCTCGCCCGTCGCAGGCCCTCGCGACAGTGATACGCTGGGGTCACGATGATGAAAGCCTTCCCCTCGCCTACCGACCTCGCCCCCCGTCACGCCCTCGCCGCCGACCTGACGCTCGGCGGCGCCGTGGGGACCCTGTTCGGCCTGCTCGTGGGCCTGTCCGGCTCGACCGCCGTGGCCGCGATCGCGGCGGTGGCGACCGCCCTCGCCGGCTCCGTCGTGGTGCTCCGCGGCTCCGAGACCGCCATCCGTCCCGCCCGCGCCGGCGCCCTCGCCGTCGCCGCGATCGCCAGCCTGGTCTTCGGGACATGGATTCAGCGCCATGACGCGCTCGGCCCCACGCCCGCCGAGGACGTCGCCGCCTGGCAGGCCGCGGGCCTGAGCAAGCGCGACGCGCAGGTCGTCACCGCCGGCATGTGGACCGGCTCGGCGCTGCAGATGGCGCCCGCCGCCCCGGCCGCCAAGGCCGTCGACAAGAGCAAGCTGACCCCGGCGAAGCGCATGGCCAAGCGCTCGGCCGAGCAGTACTGCGCCGACCTCGAGCGCCGCAAGTACACCCCAGCAGAGGAGCTCCGCTCGTGGAAGATGCGCGGCGACTCCTGGCGGCAGGCCGCCAAGTTCGTCGAGACCTTGCCGTGCAGCGTGCGCCTCAAGACCATGAACGAGCTGCGCGCGCTCGCCTGCGGCCGCCACTGATCGCAAGGCGCGCCGACACCCCGGCCGCACCGCCGCGACCCCGCGAGCCTCGAGCTCGCAGCGATCGCGGCGTGCGGCCGTCGCCAATCTTGCCCGCCAGGCGACCGTCTGCGGATCGGCTCCCGCGACGAGCCCTGCGCATCGACTCGCCTGCGGCCGCAGACGCGCCAGCCAGGCGCGTCACCCAGCCGCGCCGAGCTGGGCGGGCGGCGGGATCGTGACGGTCGCGCCGGCCCATGCGAGCAGGTTGGGATACCGCCAGCCGAACTCGACGAGCTCGCCCTGGCGACGCAGGGTCACCGTCGACAGCGCCCGCAGCCGCGCGACCAGCAGCTCGCCCTCGAGCCCGACCGACGCCAGGTACGGGTTCGCCAGCAGGTTGCCCTGAAAGGCGACCTCGCGGAGGAGATAGAGGATGTAGCCCAGGGCGTGCTCGTCGACCCGCGGGCACACCAGCGGCCGCGGATCGCGGTCGGTCGCGGCGAGCCCGGCCGACGAGACCGCGGTGAGCAGCTTGCTGGCGAACTGGATCCGCGTCGACATGCTCCAACGAGCAGGTCCGTGCTCGTTGATCCACGCGACCGCCAGCGGCAGCGAGGCCTCGGGTCGCGCGCTGCTGCGGCGCGCGACCAGGGCCTGGCCGGTGAACTTGCGGTACAGCGGGTCGCTCAGCTGCAGATGCCAGTGGCAGATCAGCCGCCGCGTGTCCGGGTCCATCTCGTGCCAGGCGTGCAGGACCCGCAGCGCGTGCGGGAAGGCGTCGAAGCGGCCGCGGAAGTTCGTCAGCAGCACGTCGACCCGCGCCATCGAGCGAGCGCTGAACCATTGACCGTCGATCACCTCGCGCACGCCGGCCTGCGGGCGACTCGGATCGACCCGGCGCCAGTAAGCCCGCGCGTCGTCGGTCTCGAGGCCGTATTTGAGGAGACGCGTGTGAGCCCGCGTCTCCTCGACGGGATGGCTCGTCATGTCCACCCCCATTGTCGTCAGCGAGCAGGCGCGCGGCCCGAGGCTCCTCGGAGCCCCGTTCGTGCGCCGGCGGCGAATCGACGGACTCGACCGTCGCGCCCGCCTCGGGCTCGCCGCTCATTCCACGGTAGATTGTGATGCTGTGTATTTGGACCATCGTCGGATTCCAGGGAAGCGCGGCGTCCTCTTCGGCCGCGCCGGGTCTGTTCAGGTTGTGCGTCTGACCGCGCGAGCCGGTCATCTCGAAGGCGAAAAATCGCCGCCACCGTCGAGGTCGGCGCGTCGCCCCGGTCGCGGCAGGAAAATCCCTACGCACCGGAGACAGTGCGGAGGACGCCGCCTTTCAAAGGACGGACGTCCATCCGTGTCGATTCCATGTTCGCACGAAACGGCGCAGGGGTCGACGGCATGCGGGTTCGGCCCGCGCCGCAGTCCGCCTATATTCTTGGCAATGCAAATCCCGAAGGCGATTGCACCGACATCGCATCTCACGATCGGCTCGCGCCATTTGAAATTACGCACTGTCAGGATCGGGTCATGACTGTAGTTCGCGTTACAAATTTTTCTTCGAGCTTTTCTGTTGACCGGCCGGGCCGTGAGCTCATAAATGGTTGAGCTCGCGGTATGTCCTCCGGCTCGACTTCGCGTGAATACACGTCTCGTGGACTGCTGGGTCGTCTCGGCCAGGCCGGGCCGCGGCCCGGCGCGCCGGAACGCATCCTGGCCCACCTCCAGGCGCTCCTCGGCACGCGCCGCGGCGAATCTCTGTCCGCCCCGGGCATGGGGCTCACCGATTTCGCCGACATCATGCACGGCTATCCGGCCAGCATGCAGGTGCTCGTGCACGCCATTCGCACCATGCTCAGCCAATACGAGCCGCGCCTGCGCGCCATCACGGTCACCCCGGCGGCGAGCGACGACCCGCTCACCCTCGCCCTCGAGATCACCGCCAAGCTGGACGACGCCGGCGGCGCCGTGCACATGCGCACCGAGCTTACCGCCTCGGGTCGAATCCACGTATCCGGAGGCTGAAGTTGGAACTCGCCGAGTACTACGCCAACGAGCTCGCCTTCCTCAAGGACGCCGCCCAGGCCTTCGCGCGCCGGCACCCCGACAACGCCGCCCGGCTGCTGCAGCACGGCGACGATCCCGACGTCGAGCGGCTGCTCGAGGGCGTCGCGTTCCTCACCGCCGGCATGCGCGCGCGCATCGATCAGGCCGGCGCCCAGATCGCCCACGGCCTCGCCGAGCTGCTGTTGCCCCACTCCTGCGCAGCCTGCCCGCGGCGACCATCGTCGAATTCGTCCCCAACACCAAGGCCTTGCGCACCCGCCAGCAGGTGCCGCGCGGCCGCCCGCTCGTCGCCCGCGAGCGCAAGGGCACGGTCTGCCGGTTTCGCACCTGCTTCGACGTCGACCTGGCGCCGCTCGCGGTCCGCGACGCGGTCCTCGAGCACCCCACCGGCCAGCGCCCGCGGGTGCGCCTCCAGCTCGAGCTCGGCGATCCGTGTCGCACCATTTTGGCCGAGCCCCATCCGCTGCGCTTCTACATTCACCACAGCGATCCCGGCCTGCCGGCGACGCTGTTGCTGTGGCTCACTCGTCACCTCGAGTGCGTCACCTTGCAGGCGGGGGCCGGCCCTGTCGTCACGCTCCCGCCGGACGCCGTCGCCTCGTTGTCTGCTCCGGCCAGCGCCGTCTATCCGTGGCCGGACACCGCCCCGTCGGGCTATCGCAGCGTCCTCGAGCTGTTCTCGCTGCACGAGAAGTTCTGCTTCTTCGAGCTCACGGGCCTGCACCGCGCCGCGCTGACCGACCATGCGCTGACCATCGGCTTCGAGCTCGACAGCCCCCCGCCGCTGGCCGCCGCGATCGGCCCCGACACCTTTCGCCTGCACTGCACCCCGGCCATCAACCTCTTCGAGGCCCCGGGCGAGCCGATCACCTGCAGCCCGCTGGGGCGCGAGGCGATCGTCCGCGTCGACGGCGTCGACCCGCGCCACGTCGAGGTCCACGACGTCCTCGCGGTCACCAGCATCGGTCGCGTCCACGGCGGCCGGCGGACCCTCGCCCCGTTCACCCGCCACGTCGGCGGCCCGCTCGCCGCCCCCACCTACGCGCTGCGCCGCGTCGCCTCCCCGAGCGACGGCAACGTCGACACCTACCTGGCCCTCGTCGTCCCCCCGGCGGGCGCGCCTCGCCCGAGGACGAGGTCCTCTCGCTCGAGCTCCTCTGCTCCAACCGCGAGCTCGCCGGCGAGCTACAGGCCGGCGACATCACCGAGCAGTTCCCCGGCGGCACCTTCAAGTCCTACAGCAACCTGAGCGACCCCTCGCCGCCCGTGCGCATGGCTCTCGGCTCCGAGGCGCTGTGGCGCCTCCTCTCGCACCTCTCGCTCAACCAGCGCGGCCCGGTCGACGCCGAGGCCCTGCGCGGCCTCCTCCGCCTCTACAACTTCCACGCCGCCAGCAACGCCAAGCGCGGCCCCGTCAACACCCGCCAGATCGACGCCGTCCAGGCCGTCCTCCGCGAGCCCGTCACCCGCCTGATCCGCGGCGTCCCGATGCGCGCCCTCCGGACCACCGTCGAGCTCGACGAGCGCAACTTCGCCGGCATCGGTCGCGCCTATCTCTTCGGACATGTCCTCGACGACCTGTTCGGCTCGCTCGTCCCGATCAACGCCGCCAGCGAGCTGCGCGTCGTCCTCAACCCCTCGCGCCAGGAGTTCACGTGGCCGGTGAGAGTCAGCTGCTGAGGGGAGCTGATGATCTGCGCTTCGACGAGCCCGCCTGGGCCTCGCGCTCCTCTGATTCCGCCGAAGGCAAGGCGCCGAGCCCCGGCGACCGCGATCTGCTGCGCCAGCTTCGTCGACGCCCCCGAGGCCGCCTCGCTCGTGGCCGCCGCCGAGTGGCTGTGGCGGCTGTTCCCCGCCCCTGGCGAGCGTCAGCACGACGAGCGCGTCCAGTTCGCGCACACCAGCGCCCTCGGCTTCGACGCCCGCGAGATCGACGCCGTCGAGCTGCACGGCGAGCCGCCCACCGGCGCCACCCTCACCCTCTCGGTGTTCGGCCTGTGCGGCTCGGCCAGCATGCTCCCGCACTACCTCCTCGAGGAGGCCGACCGCGACGACGAGCGCGGCGCCGCCGTGCGCGGCCTCCTCGATGTCTTTCATCATCGCCTCTTCACGCACCTCGTGCGCGGCCTGGGGCCGTCGATCTCGCACGCACCCTGCGAGCCGACGGTCGTGACATTTGGTCCCGGCGCCTGCTCGCCTTCCTCGGCCACGATCTCGCCGAGGGCGCCGCGATCCCCCCGCCCTCGCCCTCCGCGTCGCCCCCGTCCTCGCCTCCGGCGTGCGCTCGCCGGCCATGCTCGCAGCGGCCCTGCGGATCGTCCTCGCCGACCAGCTCGGCCGCGCCCGCGTCCGCGTCGACGCCTTCACCGGCACCTGGATGCCGATCGATCAAGCCCAGTGGACCCGCCTGGGCCAGCCCACCGCGCGCCTCGGCGACACCGCGATCGCCGGCACCGAGGTCTTCTATCCGGCCGGCGCCGCTCAGATCTCCATCGGCCCGCTCCTCGGCGACCACTACCAAATCTTCACTCCCGACCACCTCGGCCATGACCGGATCCGCGAACTCACCGACAGCTTCGCCCCGGACCCCCTGCGCTACGACCTCGTTCTAGAGATCGAAGACATGGCCTACCCGCCCGGCCTGCTCGGCCAGCGCTACCTCGGCAAGGACCTGTGGCTCGCGCGCAGCGACACAGCCGGCGTCTCGACGCGCATGCAGGTACCTCTCGCAACGAGAGATCGATCCCCATGAGCGAATGATTCAACTCCCGGATCAACAGCCGGATCATGGTATGAGCAACTCTCGTTCCTCCGAAGCATCGCTCTATTACTTCATCACCTTTCGACTCCTCACCGGCTCCGCCAGCGAAACCTCCATTCGCATGACGGCGCTGTCTGGAGGTCGCGGCGGAAGCACGACCCCCGGCGCAGTCGACGACGCCGTGGTCAACAACGTGTGGGAGACCAACCGAAAACGGATCACGCAAATGGCATCCACGGCGGGCCCATACCGATCCACAAGTACCGGATCCTCCCGCCCCATAATCACCCTCGCCTGGGCCTCTCGGCGCAGCTGACCCCCATGGCCACCGATTGGACCCTCGGCATGTTCAATCGCGACGCCTTCTTCATCCACGGCCGCGGTCGACACGGCAGCGACGGCTGCATCGTCCCTATCGACCGCGAAGACTTTCGCATCCTCATGGCGGCGCTCGGACCTCGCGCGGCGGTGTCCTGCGCGTGCTCCCATGAGCTTCCCGTCTCACTCACCGCGACTCCGGACCCCACGACAGCCATGAATTACCGCTTCCACGAAGGCGCCCTCACGATCCCCGACTCCTGGCGCGACGAGTCGATGAACATTTTAAAGCCTCGGAGGCCGAGGCCTACAACCTCGTCATCAGCCGCGAGCGGATCCCCCGCTCGCTGGACCGCGAGGCGCACGTCGCGACCCAGCGGCGGGTCATCGAGGAGAACCTGATGGGCTTCCGCGAGCACGAGCGCACCACCATCGACCTCGACGGCGCGGCGTGCGTGTGGATGGAGTACTCGTGGCAATCGCCCGAAGGGGCGATGAACCAGGTCAACGTGATGCGCGTCGTCGACGACATCCTCGTCAGCTTCACCTTCACCTGCGCCCGCGCCTTCACCGACGCGCAGCGCGGCGCGTTCCGCAAGGTCCTGGAGAGCTACAAGCTATCCCCGCCGCAAGGCGATTAATCGGAGAATCAGGCCATGAGCGGAATTAGCTGTATCGGCAAGACACTGGTCACCGGCCTGGCGGTGGATTACGCCGTCGGCCAGTCGTTCGGGATCGTCGCCAGCCTCTTCACCGGCGCCCAGGAGGCAGCCCCGCCCCCGCCGGCCGAGGCCAAACCTGCCTGCACCATATCGCATCAGATCAAGCACCGGAGCTTCTGGGCCGCGCTGGCCGGCGCCGTCGTCGGGGCCATCGTCTCATATGCGGTCTATGCCGCCGCCACCGCGCTGGCGGGCCTCCTCATCGTCGGCACCGGTGGTTTGGCGGCGGTGGCCATCGCCGCCGTGGGCGTGGGCGCGGTCCTGGCGACCAGCAAGTATATCGGCCAGCTCGTCGGGCGTCACCAACTGGATCGACGGGATGCTGCCGGCCGAGGATGGTCCGGTCCTGCTCGGCGCTCCGAACGTCCTGATCCGCGGTCTGCCTGCCGCGCGCGCGGGCCTCGACCTCGTCGCCTGCGTCAAGCACAGCACGCCTCCGCTCGTCGCCGAGGGCTCCGAGACCGTCACGATCAACGGCATGCCGGCCTCGCGCTTCGACGACCGGGTGGCGTGCGGCGCCACCCTCAAGCAGGGCGTGGAGACGGTGCTCATCGGCGGTCCTCCCGTCGCGATGGTCGAGATCGCCAACGAGTTCAGCCTGCTCGAGCGAGGGCTGCTGATCGCCGCCGAATTCCTGATACCGCCGACGAAAGGCATGTTCCAGGGCCTCCGCAAGCTGCCGGAGCTGCTCGGGAAGGGCAAGAACGCGATCAAGAACGCCTTCATCGGCGCCAAGAACATGATCCTCGCCGGGGTCAAGAAGGGCCCCAGCTGATCAGCAAGGCCCGCAACGCGATCAGCAGCGGCCTGTCCAAGCTCAAGGGCGCCCTCAAGAACGTCTTCGGCGGCTCCTGCAACAATTGCAAGCCCGACTCGCGCAAGGCCAGCGACACCCCCGGCACCCACCAGAAGAATCCCAGGTGCGAGGGCGGATGCCCCGTCGACACCTCGACCGGCGCGGTCGTCGAGACTCGCCTCGACTTCGAGCTCGGCCACACGCTGCGGCTCCGGTGCCTGCGCGTCTACGACGGTCAGCGAGAGTTCAGCGGCCTGCTCGGCCGCGGCTGGATGAGCAGCTTCGACGAGCACCTCCGCCTGAGCTTCGGCGGCGACCGGGTCGAGTTCCGCTGCGTGAGCGGCGAGGTCGTCCCCTTCGACATTGCCGTCGACACCGACCGGGTGTTCAACCGCCGCTTCCCCCACTTTACGCTGACGCGCGAACCCGGCGGTTTCGCCGTCCACGACCTCCGCGACGAGCGCACGCGGCACTTCGAGGTCGCCGGCGACCACGGCCGCCTGACGCGTCTCGACGACGCCCACGGCAACCACGTCGAGCTCGTATACAGCGGCGCCGAGCTGATCGGCCTGCGCCACTCCGACGGCCCCGCGGTGGCTTTGTCCCGCGCCCGCGACGACGACGCGCGGCGCCTCGTCCTCAGCTTCGAGCGCACCGACCTCGCAGGCCCCGACCTCCTGGTGCGATACGTCCTTGAGCGCGGCGTGCTCGTCGAAGCCGACAGCACCACCGGCTACCACCTGTATTACCGCTACGACGAGGCCGGCCGCATGGTCCGCTGGTCCGACACCAGCAAGACCTGGGCGACCTACGAATACGACGATCGCGGCCGCTGCGTCCGCTCGCGAACTGCCGAGGGCCTCTACAGCATCGACCTCGAGTACGACGAGGGCCAGCGGGTCACCCACCTGCGCGACGGCAAGGGCCACGTCACGTCCTACCATTTCAACGAGCGCAAGCAGCTCGTCCGGCTCGTCGACCCACTCGGGCGCGCCGAGGTGTTCGAGTACGACCGCTACGAGCAGCTCGTCGCCCACACCGATCCTTCGGGCCACGCCGAGCGGTATCGACGCGACCCATCCTCCGGTCTGCTGATCCGCCGCACCGACCGCGAGGGCCGGGCGACCGAGCTGTTCTACGACGACGCCCTGCGGGTCATCGGCGTGCTCGACCCGCTCGAGCAGCCCTGGAAGTACGACCGCAGCCCGACCGGCGAGCTCGTCGCCATCCACGCCCCGGACGGCAGCACCCATCGCTATCGCTACGACGCCCGGGGCCAGCTCACTCGCATCACTCGCACCGGCGGCGCCGAGCGTCGCCTCGAATACGACGAGCACGGCCGCCTCGTGATGGAGACCGACTGGCTCGGTCACCCGCACCGTTACACCTACGACGCGCTCGACCGCCTCGTTCAGGCGCGCGACCCGCTGGAACACGCCGAGACCCTCTTCTACGACCCACGGGACCGCCTGGCCGCGCTCCGGCACGCCGACGGCCACCAGCGCCGCTTCGTCTACGACAGCGAGCACAACCTCACCGAGGTCATCGACGAGAACGGTCACACGGAGCGCGTCGAGTACGGCGCCTTCGACCTCCAGCGCTCGCTCGAGGACGGCGAGGGCCGGCGCTACCAGTTCGACTACGACCCCGACCACATCCTCCTCACCCGCGTGCGCGCCCCGACGGCCGCGAGTACCACCTCGAGCGCGACGCCGCCGGTCAGGTCGTGCGCGAGGTCGACTACCACGGCAGCGCCACGCGCTACAGCCACGACGCCGCCGGCAACCTCAGCGAGCGCGTCAACGCTGTCGGTCAGGTCGTGCGCTACGCCCACGACCGCAACGGCGAGGTCATCCGCATCGACGCCGACGGCGAGTCCACCGTGTTCGAGCGCGACGCCCTCGGCCGCCTGGTCCGCGCCGAGAACCCCGCCAGCAAGCTCACCTGGGAGTACGACGCGGTCGGCCGCGTCGTCCGCAGCACCCAGAACGGCGACATCATCGACTACGCCTACGACGCCGGCGGCAACTGCACGCAGCGGACCCTCCGCCCCGGCCTCTGGCAGGCCGTCCCGCACACCACCCGCTACGTGCACGACGCGCAGGGTCAGCTCACCGCCCTCGAGCTCGCCCGGGATCGCCTCGAAATCGAACGCGACCCCCTGGGCCGCCCGACCCGCCAGGCCAGCGTCTCCGGCTACCGCCTCGAACAGAGCTTCGACGCGCGTGGCGCCCTCACCGAGCAGCGATCCACCGAGGTCCGTCGCCGCTATACTTACGATGGTGCCGGCAACCTCCACACCGTCCAGGACGCTCGTTGGGGCCTCACCGAGTACCGCCACGATCGCAGTGACCGGATCCTCGTCGCCCAGCGGCAGCGCTCCGGCCACGAGTCGTTCCGCTACGACGCGGTCGGCCTGGTCGCCCACGCGCGCCGGGTCGCACCCGAGGGCGAGCGCGACCTCGCCTACCTGCACGATACGGCCGGCCGCCTGCATCGCGTCGGCGACACCGAGCACACGTACGACGAGGCCGGCCGCCTGGTCCGCAAGACCGTCCGCCGCAACGGCTTCCGCCCGCAGTCCTGGGCTTACCGCTGGGACAGCCTCGATCGCCTCGCCGAGGTGCGCACCCCGGAGGGGCAGATCTGGCGCTACAGCTACGATCCGCTCGGTCGCCGGGTCCGCAAGTACAACCCCGCCACCCGCGAGAGTGTGCACTTCACGTGGGACGGCGACGTCCTCCTCCGCGAAGTCTTCCTCAAGCCTCGCGGCGCGCAGCACGACCAGCAGGTCGTCCGAATCGTCCACTGGCAACACGAGCCCGGCACCTTCGTCCCGCTCGCCCGCCTGGAGGACGGCCAGCTCTCGTACGTGGTCACCGACCACCTCGGCACCCCGAAAGAGCTCGTCACCCCGACCGGC
The DNA here is from genome assembly GCF_026626665.1 of Nannocystis pusilla. Lineage (GTDB taxonomy): Bacteria > Myxococcota_A > Polyangia > Nannocystales > Nannocystaceae > Nannocystis > Nannocystis pusilla. The sequence continues at coordinate 10,777,691 of NZ_JAPNKE010000002.1, read as the reverse complement.
GAGGTCGTCTGGCGCGCGCACCACGCCGTCTGGGGCGCCGTCCTCGCCACCGACGATGCTTCAAAGTGCCCGATCCGCTTCCAGGGCCAGTACGAGGACCCGGAGACCGGCCTTTATTACAATCGCTTCCGCTACTACGACCCAGCTACCAGCCTCTACCTCAGCCCCGATCCCATCGGCCTTCTCGGGGGCCTCCAGCCCGATGCCTACGTCCACAATCCGAACGGATGGCTCGACCCACTCGGACTTCATCTCAATTCAAACAACGCCACCGGTAATTTCGGAATATATGAGATCCGAATTAATGGAATATTACACAAATATGGAAAAGCGGATTTAAACCGCATTACACAGTCCACCGGTCTTCCGACACGCCTACACCAACAAGTACGAAAATTTGGGATAATTCACGGCATTGAGAACGTCGAAGCCAAAGTTATTATGGAAAAGCTGCCTACGACCAAAGTAGCGAAGGACTTTGAAACCAAGGTACTCCAGGATTATTTTGATAGGACCCAAATAGTTCCCGAAGGAAACAAGCGGAGCTTCAAGCCCATCTTAAAACCCAGCCCCAAATGTGGGTAAAGACAACGACCAAGACCGACCGGTGCGCATCGCTCTAACTCAGATTTCCCCCGAGGCTGGCGTCAGCTTTGGTCTCTCGGGTTCTGTTCTGGAACTCGTCCGGGATCAGTTAAACGCGCTACGCAAAAACATCCCTCATTTCGCAAAAATCTTCGGAGAGGAGGATTACAAAATAGTTTTCATCATAACTGCGACGCGCAAGCTCGACTCCCTCTCAGTCAAAGGTCCAAACATCCTCAAGAGACATAAAAGCGCCGAATTCTCGCTCTGGATCCCTTATAAGAGCCTCGATTTTTCCGATCGAGTAGCTTACATTCTCCCGCAAATTTCGAGTGGAATCATCGAGATTTTCAGAAGGTATAAGGCGGACGAGCACGGTATCGCCTCTGTCGTTCAACAGGCCGTTGAGATCGCTCTCAAGCGCCCAGAAAAGTATGACCAGATCAAGCAATAGGCGAGTCACGGCGGATTCAAGTGAATCACCGCCCCCTTGATTACAATCCCCCCTTCCGCCTCGATCACGATCGACGGCCCGCTCATCGTGATGGTCGCCTGCCCGGTCGTCACCATGTAGTTCTTGTCGCTCATCGTGATGCTCGTCGGCCCGGGCGGCGGCATCTCGCTCATGTTCGGCTCCACGCTCATGATGGGCTCCGCGGCCGGCGGCTGAGAGATCGTCACGCTGTACTCGGCCCCGACCGTCGTCATGTCGCTCGTGCCGACGTTGACCGTGCGGCCGGCCCCGACCGTCACCGTCTCGGACGCAGTGATCGTCGACGACCGGCTCCCGCCCACCGAGATCGACTCGTTCGAACCGATCGACGACGTCCGGTCCGACCCGACGTTCTCCGTCAGATTATTTAGAATTGTCGTGTTCCAGTCCTTCTGCGCGTGGAGGAACACCTCCTCCTCGCCCTTCTTGTCCTCGAACCGAAACTCATTAAAACCCCCACCGCCGATCGAGCTGTCCGACTTCAGCGTCGTCTTCGTCTTCTCTTTCGGCAGCGGGTACGGCAGCGCGTTCATCCCGTGGTAGATGCGCCCGGTCACGATCGGCCGGTCCGGGTCGCCCTCGATGAAGTCGACCAGCACCTCGTGCCCGATGCGCGGAATGAACATCGAGCCCCAGCCGTTCCCTGCCCATAGCTGGGCCACGCGGACCCAGCACGTGCTCGACTCGTCGTGTCCGCCCTCGCGGTCCCAGTGGAACTGCACGCGCACGCGCCCGTGCTCGTCGACATGCACGTCCTCGCCCTTCGGCCCCACCACCGTCGCCGTCTGCAGCCCGCGCATCACCGGCCGCGGCGTCACGCGGGCCGGCCGATACGGCACCTTGAGCTCCGTCACCGTGAACGTGTTGTGATACGAGCTCTCGCCCGACGCGTCCTGGTCGAGCACCTGCGGCTGGCTGCCCGCGTGGCTCACCTGCATCACGCGGTACTGCGTGTTCAGCTCCGGCCGCGAGTGCCCCACCAGCTGCATCATGAACCCCGGCGTCAGCCGAGGGCAGTCGCTGTCCCCGCTGCCGAGCTTGCGCAGCGCTTGCAGCGCCTCGAGCCGGATCTTCGCCATCCGCTGCCCCTGATGCGGCTCCCCGCGACCCGGGTCCTGGTATTCCCCCGGAAGTCGTACACCTCGAGGTCCGCGTCGGCCTTCGCCGCCTCGCTGACCTCCATCTTCTGATCGGGCTTGTGAAGGTTCACGTCGCGCAGCGACACCTTGCCCGGGCGCACGCGGCCGCCGAACCGGAAGCTGCGCACGTGCTCGCGGTCTTGCACGAAGCTGCCCATCGGCGGGTTGAACCACACCGCCGGGTTACCGACGATCGGCGTGTGGGCCTTCGCGTGGTCGGCCATCACCCACACGTGCGCGTCCTCCTCGTGCTCGAAGAAGTAGAAGATCCCGTCCTCTTCCAATAGACGGGTCACGAACGCCAGGTCGGTCTCCCGGTACTGTACGCAATAGTTGCGCGGGGCGTACGATTCGACCAGCGAGAAGCGAAACCACTTCTTGTCGAGGCCCGCCGTCGTCAGCACCTCGGTGACGATCTGCTCGGTCGTCTTGTCCTGGAACAGCCGGCAGCTGCTGCGGTGAAGCAGACGGTGCGCCCACGGAACGATCGTCAGCTCGTAGAGCTGCAGGTGACGCGTCTCGCCGACGTACTCGGCCTCCGACACCAGCCCGTGGACCAGGCGGGGCGCCTCGGCGCCCTTGATGGTCAGCGTCGCCGGCTGCCCGACGAGCGTCTCCGGATCGAGCTCGGGCCCGGCGACCTCGGCGCGGAACTCGAACAGGCTCGACACGGCCTCGTGCCCGAGAAGCGCGCCACCCGCAACGGGAGCCCGGCGACGCGCAGGCTGAATACCGGGTCGCTGGACAGCAACGCCGAGAGGGGACCCGAGATCATGTCAATTACCGACATCGAATCAGTCGAGGAACCAAACCACGCCGCCAGCCCCTCGTCAAGAAGGAACGCCCGAATCGCCGATGTCACCGCATTCGTCATGAATGCTGTTTACTTCACAGACTTCACGCCCATCCCACGTCACCGTTTACTCTGTAATCCACCTCGCAAAAGATTCTTAATCCCTCGCCTCCCGGCTTTGGTACGATACGGCTCTGAGGCCTGTATCCCTCAGTATCTATGGGTGTTCTATCGTTCACCGTGGTCGACCATCAGACGCGCAACGTCGTCTTCAACCGGCGATTCGACCGATTTCCCGTGCGGATCGGCCGCCACGAGGACAACGACGTTCGGCTCGACTATCCCTTCGTATCGCGCTGGCACGCCGAGGTCCGGCAGGACCCGGCGGGCGGCTATTTCTCCACGCGCTCGCCCTCCACAACGGCTTCACCGTCGCCGCCGCGCGGCTGGATGCCGGGGCCGCGATGCCGATCGCCGGCCGGCTGATCGCCACGCTGAGCACCCTCGAGCTCCAGATCGAAGCGGTCGACACCGCGGCCGGGCGCGCCGCTCCCCCGCCCGTCACTGCCGCGAGCAGGGACGCCGAGCTTCCCGACTTGCCGGCGCTCGCCGTCGAATCCGCCTTCAAGCGCGGCCCCGCCGCGGACGCGCCCGACCTGCCGGAGCTGCCCTCCGACGCTCATCGACACGCCGGCCGGCGGGTCCGCCTGCAGGACACGGTCGCCGCGCTCCGGCCTCTCCACAAGCAATTCGAGGTCGCCCGGCGCGCCTGGGAGGACGCTTGCATGCGCACGCTCCTCGAGTTGCGCGGCGCCTTCGACCACGAGGCCGACGACGTGCGCATCGTCTTCCGCGAGTTCCCGGCCGCCGACCGCCCGAGCATCGCCCGCGACGACGAGGCGCTCGGCGGCCTCGGCGAGCTCGGGGCCGTGGCGCGCGCGGCGACCGAGCTGCTGCCCGGCTTGCAGGTGCCCGCGGGGGAGCCGGAGATCCGCCGCTTCCTCGCGCGCGTGGTCGACGTGCTGCGGGTGTTCGCCGCTTGCACCCTCGAGCTCCACCGCGTCCGGGCGCGCCAATCCACCGACCTGGGCGTGCGCTGGGAGGCGCTCCCCGATCCGCTCGCGGGGCTCGACACCCGCGAGGAGTGGCTGCGCTACCTGCTCGACTGGCGCGACGCCGGCGAGGCGCGCAGCGAGCTGGTGCGCAGCTTCGCCGGCCTGGTCGATCACCTGCAATGTTATGCGCAGGCCGCCCTGAGCGGCGCGCGCGAGGTCGTCTTCACCCTCTCCCCCAGCGAGATGGAGCGCACCGTGTCCGCCTCCTGGCCCACGCGCACCGCGGCGCTGTGGCGGCATTACGAGGCATGCTTCGCCTCGCTGTGCGGTGACACCTACGATCACCTCACCCCGGGCTTTCGCACCGCGTTCGCGCGCGCCTACACGCGAGCGCTGGCCCGCGTCGGCATCCCGTTCCACGCGGGCGAGCCGGAGGACCGACCATGAGGCAATGTTGGATGTTTGTCCTCGGGCTCGTCGCGTGCAAGCCGGCGACCGGCCCGCTGCCGGTGTGCCCTCGACCGAGGTCGGCTCCGGCCGCGCCGACGAGGCCGACACGCGGATGTTGCCGTTCGCCACCTGGTTCTCGCTGCTGGTGCCCAACATTCAGCGGCCGCAGCTCGTCGCGGCCGACGACGCCCGCGAGTGCAGCGGCAAGCAGATCGCCGTCGTCTGGCCCGACGCCGCCGCGGCCGAGCGCGACCCGCGGTCGCGCGCCGAGCCCTTGCCGGCACGCCCGCTCACCGAGGCCGACCTGTCCTTCGGGGAAGGTCCCGACGGCGCGCTGCTCGTCTGGGGTCGCGTCGCGTTCTACGCCGACGGGACCGCCCGGGGTCCGGTCGCCCTCGTCCGCTGGACCGCGCGGGGCATCGACATCCGCGGGATCGGCACCCTGTGGGCCCCTATCGCCGCCCGCGCCTGCGCCTGGAGCCCCTCGACGACGGCCAGGTGCTGGTCGCCGACGCCGAGGTCTGTCCGACCCCCGACAAGCCCGGGGCTCGTCCGCGGTGCCGGCGCGAGGTCTATCTGCTGCCCCTCGTCGAGCAGCGGTTCGTCCAGTCGGACCTGCTGGAGGACGGAGAACCGGCCGGTCCGGCGCGGATCGCCACCTACGAAGAATCCGCGGTCCCGCAGAAGGACGGGTGGATCCGCCGCAGCGAGGTCCAGCGCAGCCTGCGATTCAAGGCCACCGGCATCACGATCGCCGAGTCGGTCCGGGTCCGCGACTGCGATCCCGCCGCCGGCGCGAACACCTGCGACGAGCACGAGCTCATGCGTTACGAGCGAGAGCTCGCGTGGGAGGACGGCCGCTTCTCGACCTCGCGCAGCGCGTGGGGAAAGGCGCGAACGCCATGACGGCGCAGCGCCCTCTCTCGCCGATTCGTCACACGCCGGGGGCCTTCTCCCAGGTCGTCCGGGTCGGCCGCCACGAGTCCTTGCGCAGCTGCAGGTCGATGGGCAGCGCCTTGCCCGAGCGCGGCGCCGCCAGGACCTCGTTCGTCTCGGCCAGCGACCGCTGCCGCAGCAGCCGGATCTTGTTGCGCTTCAGGCGGTTGCGCCGGTAGGAGATCGGCGGCTGGAAGCCCTCGAGCTGCGGCACCGACACCAGCGAATAGCGGTGCAGCTCGGTCTGCACGAACCCGTACGCGCACTCCGGCGCCGCGCAATCGGCGTAGAACGTCACCCAGAACCGCGGCATCCCGTTGAGTTCGTCGATGGCGACGATCTTGCCCGACGTCGAGCGCGTGACGAGGCGGCGGTGCCGCTGCTTCTCGCCGCGCTCGATCACCTTGCGGTCCTTGACGTCGCGGGTCACGTCGTCTCCGAGCTGGGGATAGAACGACAGCAGCCGCCGGCTCGGATACACCCGCAGGTCGTTCAAGTCCGGGTCCTCGCGGTGCCAGCGCTCGAACTCCTGCGGGGTGAGGTCGATGCGCCGCGCGCAGCCGAAGCCGGAGGCCATCATCCAACAGCAACAGGCGATCAGCACCGGGCGAAGGCCCGGCGCGCGCCCACGACTCCTCATACGTTCCATGTCCACGCGCGCTGAGTAACGCCGCGGCCATCGCAAGTCAACAGGCTTTAATCATATGTCCGAACGGACAGGTCCATAAGGATTGGTCGCTCAGGCCAGGTCGATGTCATGCACCCTCAAGTCACGATCGTCGTGCTCCACCGCGGGGAGGTCGCCTCCGTGATGCCGTTCTCGCAGCCGCTGATCCGGATCGGCCGCGCGCGCGAGGTCAAGGACGGCGTCAACGACATCGTCCTCAACGCGCCGAGAGTGTCCACCAAGCACGCCCACATCCTGGTCGCCGAGGCCGGCCTCACCGTGGTCGATCATTCGACCAATGGCACGTTCGTCAACGGCGAGCCGATCACGGCCCCGCGGGCGCTCGCGCCGGGGGACCAGATCGAGATCGACGGCTACACGCTGCGGTGGGAGCTCGGCGGGGCCGATGCGCCGCCGCCGGAGGCGCGACGCCCGGCGGTCGCCTCACCGCCGGCCTCGACCCTCGCGCTCGTCCCCGGCGACGACGAGCTGCCGAGCCTCGACACCGCCTCGCCGCCGGACCTACCCGCCCCGCGCCCCGAAGCCTCGCCTGCGGCGCCCCGATTCGTGCCTGCCCCCGGACCGCAGCTCGCGGCGAGCGGCGCCGCCGTGGGCCGCGGTGACGACCTCGCGCTGGCCCACCGCGAACTCGTCCCGCGAGCAGATCCGGTCGACCTCGGGGGCCGCGGAGGCGACCACCCATGGGACCCGCCAGCCGAGCCCGTGAACCGCGGTGACGGCCGTCAAGTCGTCCCCCAGGCCGAGCCGGTAGGCACGGCCGCAGTCCGCGGAGACCGCCTCTCACAGGTCTATGGCCAGCTCGCCGCGCAGTTCGGCGCGACCGCCGGCGATCGCCCGCCGCGATTGAGCGCTGCCGACATTCCTCGCGTCACCGAGCACGCGCGCCAGGCCGTCCAGGGCCTGGCCCTGCCCGCAGGTCTATGGCCCGAGTGGCTGGCCCGCGAGCTGTGCGGCCTCGGCCCGCTCGGGCCGCTGCTCGACGACCCGGCGGTCACGCGGATCGTCGTGCGCGGCGCGGACGGCATCGACGTCCATCGCGGCAACCACCGCGAGGCCTGCACCAGCCGCTTCTCCTGCGCCCAGGCTCTGCTCGCGGCGCTCGAGCGCTGGACCGGCCGCCACCTCGACGATTCGTTCGCCGTCGCGGTGGAGCCGGGCCTCGAGGTCCACGCGTGGGGTCCCGCCATCGCGCTCTCGGGCCCCCTCGTGACGATCTCGCGGACCCGCGCCGCGGCGCCGCTGGGCCTCGAAGATTTGGTCGCCGCGCGCACCCTGCCCGGCGCAGCCGCCGAAATGCTGCGCCTCGCATTGCGCCGCGATCTCAACATCCTCGTCCACGGCGGGCCCGCGGCCGATCCGTCCCGCCTCCTCGCCGGGCTCGCGGGGAGCTGCCCCCCGCGTCCGGCGCGGCCGTCCTGCGCCGGCGAACCACCTGGCCCAAGAGCCATGTCATCATCCTCGACGGCCACGACCCCGCCGCCTGGTCGTGCGCGCGGCGCCTCGTCCCCGACTGGCTGATCGTCGAGGAGCTGGCCGCCGGCGACCTCGCCGAGCTGCTCGCGCTCGCCCGGCACCAGGGCGGCGGCACCCTGGCCAGCACCCGCGCGAGCTCGGGCGACGGCGCGCTGCAGCGCCTGGCCGCCATGCTCGTCGCGTTCCACGGCGCGCTCGATCTGCCGGGCGCGCGCCAGGCCGTCGCCGCCTGCTTCGACGTGCTCGTCGGCGTGCGGCTCGCCGCCGGCGATCGCCTGTATGTCGACACGATCGCCGAGGTCCGCCCGCGCGGCGGCCTCGCCGAGCTGTTCGCGTGGAAGCCCGAGCTCTCGGCCGTCGAACCAACCACCGTCGAGCCGCAGGTGATCCGATGAGACCGCTACTCCTTGTCCCGCTCGCGCTCCTCGCGTGCAAGCCCCGTCACACCTGCAGCGCGCAGGAGGGCCCGCTGCCGATCCAGCTGCTCGCCGCGGCGGGGCCGGACCTGAACCCGTGCGAGGACGGCCGGCCGTGCGCCGCGAACCTGCGGATCTACGAGCTCAAGTCGGGCAACGGCCTCGACGCCCTCGACTTCGCCGTGGTGCTCGAGCGCCACGATCAGGCGTTCGGCGAGGCGCTGGTGAAGTCGTACGAGCGGGAGATTTTCCCCGGCGGCCGCGAGCGCTGGACGCTCGAGCTCGACCCGAGCACCACCCACGTCGTCACCGTCGGCCTGTTCCGCGAGCCGCTCGGCGACGCCTGGTATCAGGTCTTCGCCGTCCCGTCCGGTCATTCCGAGCAGGCCTGCGACGCCGCCGCGCGCGGCAAGCCGATCGGCGATCCGTGCATCTACCTCGCCTTCGACGAGTATGAAATCAACGGCGGTCGCTTCCCGCCGGCCGGCTTCGACGTCCAGGCCTTCGAGACCACCTGCGCGCCGGTGGCCCGCGTGCAGTCGAAGCCGCGAAAGCAGCGCCGCAAGCCCTCGCTGCCGAGCATCCCTTCGGTGCCGACGGTCCCGCAGGTCCCGTCGACGCCGACCGCGCCCAGCGCTCCCGCCCTCCCCTCCGCCCCCTCGGCGCCAGCGCCCCCGCGCGCGCCCGCCAGCCCCTCTCTCCGCAAGCCGCCGCTCTCGCCAGCCTTCAGGAGTACGCCATGACCCTCGCCCATGCCACCCGCCCGCTGTGGAGTGAAGGCATGCTGATGTGTCCGCAGCACATGCAGCAGCAGGACCTCTACCACGAGCAATACGTCGACGCCCGCCTGCAGGCGCTGCACCACGCGCCCTGGGGCGCCGTCGTGATTCAGTTCGACGTCGCCGCGCTCAAGGCCGGCACCCTGCAATTGCTCGGCTTCCGCGGCGTCCTGCCCGACGGCACCCCGCTCACGATCGACGCCGGCAGCTCGCAGCGCCCGCCGAGCCGCCCGATCGCTCCGCACTTCACCGCCCGCACCGAGGCCCTGCGCGTGTATCTGGCGCTCCCGCTGTTGCGCGAGGGCGTCGCCAACTACGCGCTCACCGGCGACGCCAGCGCGGTGCACCGCTACCGCGGCGCCACCCGCCGCGTCTTCGACCTCACCCACGCGCGCAAGGAGCACGACGTGCAGGTCAGCGAACCTGCGCCGGTGTTCCTGTTCGAGGGCGAGCCGCGCAACGACTTCACGGCCCTGCCGATCGCCGAGCTCGTGCGCGACGACGCCGGCGGCTTCCGCCTGTCCGACGATTTCATCCCCCCGAGCCTCGCCCTGCGGGCCGCGCCCGCGCTCACCGACGACCTGCACGACATCATCACCCGCGCCGTCACCAAGCGCCGGGCCCTGGCCGAGGAGCGGCGCGCCCGCGACGGCGCCAAGTTCGACTTCACCCAGCGCGAGCTCGACAAGACCCTCTTCCTCCACGCCCTCGACCTCGCCCTGCCCTGGCTCAAGCACTGCGGCGACACTCCGGCCACGCACCCGCTCGCCGTCTACCAGGCCCTCGTCCAGCTCGGCGGCAGCCTCATGACAGTCGCCGCCGAGGGCGACCCCACCGAGTTCCCCTCCTACCAGATCGACGACCTGCGCGGCACCTTCGTCCCGCTGTTCGCCGAGGTGCGGCGCCTGCTCGGCAAGGAGTTCGACCCGGTGTGCATCGAGCTGCCGCTGCGCGTCAATCAGGGCACCTCGTGGGTCGGCGAGTTCACCGACGAGCGCCTCATTCACTGCACCACCTTCGTCCTCGTCGTCACCGTCGACAGCGACCTCGTCGTCGCCAACAAAGAGATCCCCGAAGTCGCCAAGATCGCGTCATGGCGGCGGATCCGGAAGATCGTCGAGGTCAGCGCCCTGGGCGTCCCGCTGCGCGCCACCTTGCGCCCGCCGCCCGAGATCCCGACCCAGCCGCGGCAGGCCTACTTCCTCCTCGACCTCAACGATCCGCTGTGGCACGAGCTCCTCGCCGAGCGCCGGATCGCCATCTACATCCGTCCGCCCTACGACCCGCAGCGCGCCAGCCTGCGCCTGTTCGGCATCCCCCGCAAGGAGGGCTGACCCGTGTCCGACGCGAGCGCGTGGCTGCGGCGCCAGATCGCCCCGGCCCTGTCCAACATCGTCCTGCTGCAGCGGGCCGCCGAGGCCGGCGGCGTCGACCCGCACCTCCTCCGGCGCGAGATCGACGGGGCGCTCGGCAAGCTCCGGCTCGACGAGCCGGCGCGCGCTCGGCTTCACCGCCGAGCACGTCCTGCGCGCCCGCGTCGCCCTCGTCACCGCCGCCGACGAGTTCTCGCAGCGCCCCGGATCGCACTGCGACTATTCGGCGCCGCCGCCCGCCGGCGAGATGCCGCTGCTGCAGCAGAAGTACTTCAACAACCGCACCGACCTCGGCAACCGCTTCTTCGACGAGCTCAAGGCGATCATCGACAAGCACAGCCCCTCGCCGGTCGAGCACGCGGTGCTCGAGGTGTTCGCGCTGTGCGTCGCGCTCGGCGTGCGCGGCATGTACGAGTCGTACGACCTCGACGGCTACGAGGCGATCCGCGCGCGGCTGTTCGCCAAGCTGCGGCCGACTCTGGCCATTCCCGACGGCCCGCCCGCGATCGCGCCGGCGCCGTGGCCGGCCTCGCCGCGGTCCGGTCGGCTCCTCTTGTGGGTCGCCGGCTTCACCCTGCTGTTCGCCGGCGCCCTGCTCTACACCCACCGCGTCGAGGTCGCCCGCAACGCCGCCGAGCTGCGGCGGCACCTCGACGACCTCCTCGCCCCGGACCCGGCCCAGACATGACGCGCCAATCCTCACGCTCGCCGCGCAGCTCGCCGTCATCACCGGAGTGGTCGTCGGCATCCTCCGCCTGCTCGCGGTCGACGACTATTACTTGAAGCTCGCGGTGGCCATCGGCGCCGGCATCCTCGCCGTCAGCGCCCTCGTCCTCGCGCTCAGCAACTTGCCGCTGCGTCGGCGTACCACGCCCTCCCGGACGACGCCGTCCGTCACCGCCGCGCCGCCGAGCGGGCCCGCCTCCGCGCCCTGCACCGCCGCCTCCGCGGCTTCTTCCGCGACCTGCGCCACGCCCAGCCGTGGCCGCGCGGGTGGTACCGCGAGCGAGGCGGCGCCCCGTGGTGGCTCGTCGTCGGCCCCGAGGGCCACGGCAAGTCCACCCTCGTGCGCGCGGTCCCCGGCGCGCGCGAGTCGGCCCCGCCCGCCGCCGACGAAGTCGCCGGCCAGCCGCGATTCTACGGCGCCGGCGGCCTCGCGTTCGTCGAGCTCCCCGACGAATTCACCGACCAGCCGGCCTTCCTCGCGCTCCTGCGCAAGATCGGCGGCAAGCGCCCGCGTCAGCCCGTCGCCGGGATCCTCGTCGTCGTCCGCCTCGACCTCCTCGACCAGCAGCCCGAGGCGCTGCTGGCCCGCACGCGCGCGCAGATCGTCCGGATCGCCGGCGAGCTGTCGGTGCGCCCGCCGGTCGTCCTCGCCTGCACGCACCTCGATCGGCTCGCGGGCTTCGCCGAGTTCTGCGACGGCCTCCCCGACGTCGACCGGCCCCTCGGCGTCACCCTCCCCGCCTGCGACAGTCCGCAGGCCGTCGCCCAGGCGCTCCAGGCCCGCCTCGCCGAGCCGCTGGCGTGGATCCGTCAACGCTGCCACGCCCTGGTGGCGCGGCCGCGGCCCGACCAATCGCAGCACCACCGGCAACAGGCCCACCTCTACGGCTTCTGGCAGCAATGCGACGAGCTCGCCGCCCGCGCGGTCGGCTGCGCCGGCTTTTTGGCCGCCCAGCCGCTCCCGGGCGGCGAGTCGCTGCGCCCGCGCGGCGTCTACTTCCTCGCGCCGACCGCGGGGCCGCCCGCGAACGCCTGGCTCGAGCGCCTGGCCCAACGGACAGGTGGTTCCCTCGCCCACGACGCCAGCCCCGCCGGTCCGGCCCCTGCCTTCGTGCGCGGCCTGTTCGCCACCGACCTCCTGCGCGACAGTCGCCTCGCCACCCGCCTGCGGCCGTTCCGCTGGCGCCGCGCCAGCATCCAGGCCGTCACCGGCGCGGCCGCGGCCGGCTTCGCGGTCTACGGCGCGGTGGCCGTCACCGACTCGGTGCACGCCCATCACGAGCACATGCAGGCCACCTGGGACGCCGCCCGCGAGGTCCTGCCGACGCACCCGCGCAAGCTGACCGCCGCCCCCGCGCTCGATCGGCTGCGCCAGGTCGTCGAGGCCTGGCGCAGCCCGCCGCCGTGGCGCCGCGACTGGGGCCTTTTCCGCGGCGACCTGCTCGCCGAGCCGGTCGCCGCGGTGTTCACCCGCGCGGTCTGCCGCGGCGTCCTGCGCCCGCTCGCCGCCCGCAGCGAGCAGGTGTTGCACAAGTTCGTCGCCCAGCACGCCGGCCACAGCGTCCCCGGCAAGGCGCAGCAGCGCGAGATCCTCGACCACCTGCGCTTCTACACCTTGCTGGCCGCCAGCACCCCCGAGCACCGCACCTGGTCCGGCGACGAGTTCACCTGGCTCTCCGACCAGGTCCGCGCCCAGTGGTCGCGCGACGAGCCCGCCGACGACGCCACCCTCGCGCGGGTCCTGCAGGCCCACGCCGAGTGGGTCCGCGACCGGTTCGCCGGCGTCGACCCCGGCGACGAGCCCTGCACCGCCAGCGGCGGCGCCATCGCCCTCGCCTTCGACGACAAGCTCGTCACCCGCACCAGCCAGATCCTCGCCCAGCTTCCGCCCGAGGATCGCGTCCTCGACCGCCTCCTCGAGCAAGTCAATCGCAACCCGGCGCAGGGCCGCATCGACCTCGTCGGCACCCACGTCCGCGCCGGCGCGCCGGTCGTGCCTGCGTTCACGCGCGCCGGCTGGGACGAGCTCGGCCACGCCATCCGCGGCGCCGCCTACCGCGAGGACGACGGCCACTGGTTCCTGCGCAACCAGCGGGCGCCGATCGATCATCAGGAGTACTGCTTCAAGCTGCGCGACCGCTACGTCGATCGCTACATCGACGCCTGGCGGGCCGCCGTCCGCGCGGTGGCGATCGACCACTCCGCCGACCTCGACAAGCTCGAGCAGGTGCTGCGCGGCCTCAGCGACAACACCCCGCTGCGCCACGTGTTCGCCTCGGTCGACGCGCACACCCAGCACCTCGACCCGCTGACCTGTCCCGCGCCCGGCCTCGGCATCAGCGCGCTCGCGCTCTACGTCGAGCGCAACGCCCGGGACGCGCGGCCGCAGACCTCGGCCGTCGTCGGCCAGCGCGACGCCCGCGACATCGGCGACAGCTTCGCGCGCTTCGTCGGCTACGGCGTCGCCGCGGCGCCGTCTCGCGGCTCGCGCAAGACCGACGACGGCGGCCCGCGGCCGCTCGACACCTACCACGATCACCTCCGCGACCTCGCCACCGGCCTGCAGCAGGCCCGCAAGAACAGCGAGCGGCTGCCGGGCCTCACCCAGCAGGCCAAGGACATCCGCCAGCAGCTGATCGCCCAGATCGATCGCGGCGAGCACGGGCGCTGGAGCGACGACCTGCGCGAGCTCGTGCTGCCGCCGCTCGACGACCTGATCCTCCTCGGCGACAAGGACGCCGCCGGCTCGCTCAACCAGAGCTGGTGCACCACCGTCGTGCAGCCGCTGCGCACCATGCTGCTCGGCCGCTACCCGTTCGACCCCGAGGCCCGGGCCCAGGCCGCCGTCGCCGACGTCACGCGCCTGTTTCACCCCGTGAGCGGCGAGATCGCCAAGTTCCGCGACGCCCACCTCGGCGGCTTCGTCGAGACCAGCGGCACCTCCGTCGACGCGCGCCCGCTCGGCATCGACGCCGACCTGCGGCTCGACGCGAGCGTCGTCCGCTTCCTCGACGACGCCCACAAGCTCGGCCTGCTGTTTCACCCCGAGGACAAGCCCGGCCTCGACCTCGCCGTACAAATGACCTGCCATCACAACATCAACCAGCTGATCCTCACCGTCGACGGCGGCGAGACCCGCTACATCTGCGCCCTGCCGAAGCCGCAGAGCGTGCGTTGGCCGGGCGAGAAGGACCCGCGCGGGGCCGCCCTGGTCGCTTACGGCAAAGGGGGCGCCCAGGACACCTTGCCGAACCAGGGCGCCTTCGCCCTGTTCAAGCTGCTGGAACGGGGCCACCCGCGGCGCACCGCCCCGCGGCACGCCTTCACCGCGACCTTCGACTTCGGCAAGTTCGGCGCCATCGAGCTCGGCTTCACGCCGCAGGCCGTCCTCGGCGGCTCGCTCGTCTACGGCTTCGGCGCCGACACCCGCTTCCTCGCGCCGATGCGCACCCCGTCGCTGCGCTCGCCGCCGCAGTCCCTGTTCGACGGCGTGCCCTTCTCCTGCGCGGGAGCCCCATGAGCCTCGTTGCCATGCTCCTCGCGGACCTCCCATTCCCCTGCGAGGCCATCCCATGAGCATCCTCGCCGAGCTCTGCGCCGACCTCCCGCCGCCGCGCCGGGCCATGCTCGGCCGCGCCCTCGCCCTCGTGCTCGCCGGCCTCGCGCGCGACGCCCCGTTCGACGCCCCCCAGATCGACCTCACGCTCGCCGAGCTCGAGCGGCGGCTGTTTCGCCAGCTCGACGCCATCCTGCACCACCCGCGCGTCCAGGCCCTAGAAGCGGCCTGGCGCGGCCTCGCCGGCCTCGTCGACCGCGTCCGCTTCGCCGAGAACATCCGCGTCGAGCTGCTCGCCTGCAGCAAGCAGGACCTCGTGGACGACTTCGACGCCGCCCCCGAGGTCGTGCGCAGCGGCCTCTATCACCTCGTCTACGACCAGGCCTTCGGCGTGTTCGGCGGTCGCCCCTACGGCCTCGTCTGCGCCGACTACGAGTTCGGCCCCGGCGCCGCAGACATCAGCCTCCTGCGCCAGTGCGCCGCCGTGGCCGCCATGGCCCACGCCCCGTTCGTCGCCAACTGCGACCCCGACTTCTTCCGCCTCGGCGACTTCGCCGGCCTCCCGCGCCTGCGCGACCTCCGGGCCGCCCTCGCCGGCCCGCGCTTTCGCCTGTGGCAGGCCTTCCGCGCCAGCGAGGACGCCCGCTACGTCGGCCTCTGCCTGCCGCGCGTCCTCCTGCGCGCCCCGTACGACGTCGACGCCACCCCCACCCTCGCGCTCCCGTACCGCGAGTCGTGCAGCCGCCACGAGCACTTCCTGTGGGGCCGCGCCTCCTACGTCTTCGCCGCCACCGCCGCCGCCTCGTTCGCCCGCCATCGCTGGTGCGTCCACATCCTCGGGACCCGCGCCGCCGCCGACGCCGACCTGCTCCGCTGGGACTATCCCACGCTCCCGTCGATCTGGCACCGCTGCCCGCTCGAGGTCCAGCTGACCGCGCGGCTCGCCCAGGCCCTCGCCGACGAGGGCCTCATCGGCCTCGTGTACGCGCGCGCGACCGGCCGCGCAGTCATCCTCGCCGCGCCCTCGGTCCAGCGGCCGCGCGCCTACGCCTCCCGCGATCAGACCATCAACGAGCACCTCGGCGCCCAGCTCCCCTACGTCTTCCTCGTGTCCCGCCTCGCGCACTACCTCAAATGCGTGCAGCGCGAGCGGATCGGCCAGTGGCTCGACCGCTCCGCCCTCGAGCGGGAGCTCGAGCTGTGGCTCCGGCAGTACGTCTCCGACCAACCCGACGCCCAGTGGGAGGTCCGCGCCCGCCGTCCGCTGCGCCAGGCCGCCGTGGCCGTCGAGCCCGTCGAGGGCCAGGCCGGCTGGTATCGCTGCCGCCTCCAGCTTCAGCCGCACATGACCCACAACAGCGCCTCCTTCACCCTCTCGCTGGTCGGCAAGCTCGACCGCCCCGTCGGCGATACGCGCAGCCCGGCAGCCCCCGCCGGCGCCTGACGAATTCACCGCAACGAATCGACGCCCGCCGACTGCGGACCCTCCGCGAATCGTCGCTCCCGTCTCCGCCCCTCTCTCGCGCAGAGATCGTCCAATCCTTACAGCTCCGCCGGCGATCGCCGCAACCAATCGACTCCCATGTCCGCCCCCTTCACCTTGCCAGCCTCGCTCGTGGCCGAGCTCGAAGCCCTCCTCGCGCCCCCGACCGCCCCGCGTCCGATCGCCACCGACGAGCGCTATCAGCAGATCCGCCAGGAGGTCGCCCGCCCGAGGCGCCCGTCGGCGGCGAGCCCGACTGGCGACGGATCGCCGACCTCGGCGCGGCGCTCCTCCGCGACGCCGCCAAGGACCTCCTCCTCGCCGCGTACACCGCCCTCGCGCTCGCCCGGACCCGAGGCCTGCCCGGCGTCCACCTCGGCCTCCTCGCGCTCACCAGGCTGCTCCACGCCCCCGGCCTCGCGCCGGCGCGTCCGCAGCACCGCGCGCGCGCCGTCGAGTGGTACCTCGCCCGCCTGCGCCCCGACCTGCTCGCGCTCTCGCCCATCCCCGAGCACGCCGAAGCCCTCCGCGCCCTCCCCCTCGCCGTCCGCGCCCTCCGTACCAGCGCCCAGGACACCCTCGGCGACGCCGCCCCGAGCTTCGGCCCGGTCCTCCAGGCAGCGGAGTCGCTCTGCGCCGGCCTCCCGGAGGAGCCTGTCCGCGAGGACACGGCGAACGAGGGGCATGTCCTCCGCGACGAAGCGATCGCGCACGGCTCCCCCGAGCCCTCCCCAGCCCAATCACCTGTCCCTTCGGACAGATCGTCCGCTCCACCTGCCCCTTCGGACAGCCACTCCCTCGCCGGCGCCCGCGGCCCCGCAGCGCTCTCCCAGTCTGCCCCTTCAGACAGTTCCGTCCAGGTCGAAGGCCGCACCTCACATGACCCTTCGGACAGCCCGCCTGCTCCCCCCGTCGCCCCGCCCGGCCCGCTCGACGGGTTGCGCGTCCTGGCAGCGCCCTGGCTCGCCCCGCTCGCCGCCGACCCGCCCTGCGGCCCCGATCCCGTCGCTCACGAGGCGTTCGCCGAGCTCCGCGCCGAGGTCCAGAAGCTCAGCGCCATCGCCACCACCACCGTCGACTGGGCGATGATCGAGGCTCGCAGCGGCGAGCTCCTCCAGCGTCACGCCAAGGACCTGCGCCTCGCCGCCTACTTCACCCTCGCCCGCCATCACCGCGCCGGTCTCACCGGCCTCGCGCTGGGCCTCACGATCGCCGCCGAGCTGTTCGACGCCCACCCCGCGGCCCTCCATCCCCGACAGCCGCGAGCGCGGCGGCTGATCACCGAATGGTTGATCGCCCAGGTCCTCACCGCGCTCCACGCCCGTCGCTCTCCCCTCCCCGCCGGTGAGTTCGCCGCGCTGGAAGCCGCCTGCGATCGCCTCGGCGCCGTGCTGCGCGAACGACTGGGCGACGACGCCCCCTCGCAACGACCGGTCCGCGAGGCCCTGCAACAGCTCGCCCCGCTCGAGCCCGAGACCCCCGCCGACGACGCCTCGACATCCGCCGCAGACACGACCAGCCCCGCGCGGTCCCCCTCATCCCCGCTCTCGTCGCCCGCAAGCCCAGCCGCGCCGTCCGCGTTCTCCTCGCCCCTCGCAAGCCCAGCCGCGACCCCGCCGGCCGCGAGCGCGTCACCCACGAACCCAGCCGCGGGGCCTGCATCCTCGGCGCCCGCCGCTCCCTCACCGGTGAGCTCGCCCACCGCCCCTGCTGCCCCCGCGTCGGCCACCGCAGGCTCGTCCGCAGGTCCCGCCAATCTCTCGCCCGCCGCGAATGCGGGTACCACGACGGCCCCTCCCATCGCCCCCGTCGTCGTCCAGACCGCCACGAGCGTCGCTGCCCCTGCCGACCTCGCCCAGATCGATCGCTTCCTCGACGCCACCGACGACGCCCTCGTCCACGCCGCCCGCAGCCTGCGCGAGGCCCAGCCTGCCGATCCACGGGCCTATCGTCTGCTCCGGATCGGCATCTGGCTGCGCCTCGCCAGCCCGCCCCCGACCCGGCCCGACGGCAACACCGCGATCTCCGGCCTCGTCGAGCGCGACCGCGCCGCGCTCGACGAGCTCGCCGCGCGTCAGCGCTGGCTCGACCTGCTCCACCGCAGCGAGAACCTCCTGCGCACCCATCGGCTGGTCCTCGACCTCCAGCGCCACAGCGCCGCCGCCCTGACCGCCCTCGGCCCCGACTACGCCTCCGCCGCGCTCGCCCTGCGCGCCGAGCTGTGCGGCCTCCTCCTGCGCTTCGCCAGCTTGCCCGGCCTGCGCGACCGCGACGGCCGACCGCTGGCCGACCCCGAGACCCAGCGCTGGCTCTCGGAACATGTCCTTCCGCGCAGCCGCCCCGCCGCGACGACCCCGGCCGCCGAGGCCGACGTCGACCCCGCCTTCTGGTCCGAGCTCCCCGCCCGCCTGCGCGGCGACGACCGCGAAGCCGCCCTCGCCGAAGCCCAGACCCGCATCGACCAGGCCCTCCCGCAAGGCCCGCTTCCTGCGCAGCCTGGGCCTCGCGGAGGCCGCCCTCGACGCCGGCGACCCTCGCCTCGCCGCCCTCCTCTTCACCGCCCTCGCCGCCGACGCCGAGCGCCAGCGCATCGATCAGTGGGACCCCCGCTCCTCGCCCGCTGCCTCGCCGGCGCCGCCCGCAGCCACCACCGCCGCGGCCAGCCCGCCGCCCGCGACCAGGCGCTCGAGCAGCTCAGCCGCCTCGACGCCCCTACCACGGCAGCCCTGCTCACCGAACTGCCCTAAGTCTTTGGTTTTGCCAAAACCTGCTCGCAAAGCTTCATGATTGCTCAGTTGGCCATAACAATTCAATCGACTTCCAAGGCTGCCCTCTGCCAATTCGTCTATTTCGTCGCTATGCTCAACAAATACCGGCAAATCAGAAAACCGGATAATCACACCAGCGGATAAAAGATCCTTCTCAGTCACATTTGAAAACAACAGGAAGTTCTCGCCATCCTCGGCTTCCAGGGAGGCAACACAGGCTTCACCTTGCATCGCATATACATGACTAAGTCCTCCCGACGGGTCCATCGACACATGAGAATTGCGTTCCATAAAACTTCGCCACCGCCGCTAAGAAGGTACGAGTTGACATCTAGCGTCGGATCAAAACGAGACTCCTCTTCGATCTGAATTAGGCCCACTGAATCGAGAGCAGCTCGCAATTCAGCTCTCTTCATGCGAGTATACACTCGAACATGATGGGACAATTGCGCCATCAGAAATAACGCACGGCGCCATTGTTCACCATGGAACCTGCCTGACCGATCGAGAACCCCTATATGGATCACGTAATTCATTGTCTTGTCCGGCAAGGATTAATCCCAGGTAACGCCCGGGAGAGTGGGCAAACGATCACCAGGAACGAAGGTTGTCCCGTTCTTGGTCGCAGGTGTGTCTGGATCTGTGTTCGCGAGGCGGAAAATTTAGGTTTTGTCTTTCCAGGAGGAGGATGATCTGATAGTTTTTTAACATGATAATGATCACCCGGATAGTGATCCGGGCCATCATGCTCGGGATGAAATTCGATCCTGTAGGTCTTACCCTCAGCAGAAAACTCATAAACTACCTTACCGTCGTCCTTTACGGTTTTCTGCAAGCCCTCGTAACCATTCGGGAAGAGTCCATTAGGATCTTGCGGGAAACGTCCCTTGCCGTCGGCGGCGAGATTATCTGACGGTTCACTGGGAGTCGGTTTTCGACATTTCGGACAATCTTCCTCTTGATGCTCGGTCTTGCATATCGAGCAAACGGTCTCGAGCCCCCGCGGGTCGAACTGCACCAGCGGGCAGCACGTGTACGCGTAGAGGTTGAGCCCGCCGCCCGTGCCGGCTGGGTCCTCCTCGAGATACCGCCCGAGCTCTGGGCTGTAGTAGCGGAACCGGTTGTAATGAAGCCCCGTCTCCGGATCACAAAACTGCCCCGCCAGCCGCAGCGACACGTCCAGCGTCCCGACGACCTCGGCGAGCCCGTACGGGGCCAGCCGCGCCGACCACGCTCGCCCGCCCTCCGCGTCCAGCGCCGCGACCGGCGCGCCGCGCTGGTCGGTGACGAGGTAGTGGAGCGTGCCGCGCTCGGCATCCATCGAATCGTAGTCGATCATCAGCCAGGGCGTCAACGCGAACTCGTCGACGTACACGTACACCCGCACGCGCCCGTCGGCGCGGACCTCCGCCGCGAGGCGATCGGTGTCCCAGAAGTACTCCGTCCAATCCGCCCCGAATGTCTTGCGAAGACGCCGTCCGAGCGGGTCGTACTCGGCGGTCCACGGCGCGTCCAGGCCTTCGATCCGCCGCAGCCGGTCGAGCGCATCGCGGTGGAACCGCAAGCTCTTCCCGTCGCGCTGCCACGTCGCTACGTTGTTGCGATGGTCGTAGCTCATGTGCCCGCGGTTCGCGGCGAGCAGCAGGTTTCCGGACCCCACGGTCGCCGCGCGCAGGTGGGGCGCCTCCACCAGGTTCGCCGCGGCGTCGTAGCGGTAGACGTCCGAGGCCCCGTCCGGCCCGCTCACCGCCGCAAGCTGGTGGGCAGCGTCGTACTGGTAGCGCGTCTCACCCCGCTCCGAGTCGCGGACAGCCAGCAGGTCGCCCTCGGCCGAGTAACCGAACACGCGCCGCCACACCGCGTCACCGTGGACCGGGAACAGGTGTTTTCCCAGGCAACGGCCCTCCGAGTCGTACTGCGCGACCTCTCGCGCGCCACAGGCGAGGTGGCGAATCACCGTCCCGCCCGGCTCGAGGACCAGGCGATGCGAGTTACCGAGCGGGTCGACGACCTCGAGCGTGCGGACATCGAGCCGGCGATAGCGCGTGGTGAAGCGCCCCAACACGGTCGTCTCCGCCAGCCGGCTGCCGACGTAGCGGTGCTCCACCCCACGACCGTCACGCCAATCTCGCCGGCGTCGGCCCCGCGGCGTGTACGCGAACTCCAGCGCGTGATCCGACCACTCGATGCGCGCGAACTGGCCCGCGGGCGTGTACTCGTAGCGGTGCTCCTCGCCATCGGCGAGGCGTCGCCGCGACTTCAGCCCGTCGCGGCCGTACTCGTACGCGACCAGCATTTGCCCTTGCGCGTCGTGCTTGGCGACCAGGTTGCCGGCCTGGTCGTGGCTGTAGGTCTCCACCAACTTTTCGCAGTGGTGCACCTCGGTCAGCGCGTCGCGGAGGTCATAGCGATAGAGATGGCGATTCCCCGCCGGATCGACGACCGCCGCGATTTGATTCGTCGCCGTGTACTCGTAGCGGATCGTGCGCCCCAGCGGGTCCTTGGCCGCGACGCGCATGTTCCCGCCGGCGAACTCGAACTCGTAGCGACCACCGTCGTGGTCGGCGTACCAGCGGACCCACCCGTTCGGCGTGTAAGCCCACCTTCGCGGCGCGCCCTCCGGCCCTCGCTCTTCCACCAGCAGCCCCAGCTTGTCGCGTCGACAAGACGCCTCCGCTCGCTCGTCGCGCTCGTCGAACAGGGCCGAGAAGATCGAAGCCCCGCCCGCGAACACCGGCGCGATGCCGGCCGAGGCCAGCGGCGCGCCATCGAGGACCTCCTGAGACAGATCGCCGAGCTCGAGCTCGCACGGCGTCCGCGGCACCCGATGCGGCAGCGGTCCCGAAGGGCTGTCTCGCCGGCCGCAGCCCGCCCGCAGCCGTCTGCCATCCCGCGATCTGTCCAGCCACGCCGTACACCGGCCGGCGCGAGTTTCCGGCGGCGTCCGTCTCGCAGACGAGCCGCCCTGCCTCGTCGTATTCGAACCGCCGCGCCCCTCCGTACGGGTCGATGATCTCCGTGATCGACAGCGTCTCGTCGTAGCGATACAGCCAGAGCCCCCCGTCGGCCCGTCGGACCTCCGTCGCCTGCGCCTCGGGCAGATAGCGGAGCCGCACCTCCCCCCGCCGTCGTGCCCGCGCGAGACGACACAGCGCCCCTGCGCGTCATATTGGTACTCGAAGCGATAGCCGTTGCGATCGACCCGCGTCACCATGCGACGCGCCTCGTCGTAGGCGAACGTCTGCGCGTGCCCGTAGCGGTCGGTCGCCGCCAGGAGCTGGCCGTCAGCGTCGTAGCGGTAGCGCATCAGCGCCAGGGGACGCCCTTCCGGCCGGGACGGGTGGCGGGCCAGCCAGATCGCGGTGATGCGACCGCCGTCGTAGTCGAACGTCATGACGCGGGCGTCCGCGTCGTCGGCCGCTCGAATCAGCCGGCCGCGAGCGTCGTGTTCCAGCGCGATCGACCATGTCCCGAAGGACATCCTCCTGGGCCGCCCCACCGCCTCGACGTGCGGCACCGCAAAATCGATCGTCGCCCCGGTCGGAGCCTCCACCGCGAAGCCGCCGGCGAGCGGGCGCAGCACGAAGCCTTCACGCTCGACCCCGGCGCCGTCGCTAGCGAACGGGAACAGGATCGTCTCGCCGTCGGGGTGCGTGTACAGCCAACCGTCCACCACCGCGCGGAGCGTCCGGTCATGCTCGTGCGTATGGCCCCATCCCAGCGGTCCCGTGGCCCTCGACGCCGTCGAGTAATACCGCCGCCACACGAAGCCGCGCGTATCGTCGCCCCACTCGCCTCCGAGGCGTCCCAGCGGCAGCGTGAACTCGGCCGCCGCGTCGGCGAGCGTGCCCGTCACGACGTCGACCGGGTCGCCGACCCATCTCAAACCCTGCCGTCCGCCGCAGCCTGTCGACCGATACGCCATCGCCTACCTGCAAGTCTTGTTGCCCTGCTGGTTCTCTTCGAGCTTGCCGCGCTTCTTCGGCGGCAGCTCGGCGCCGGCCAGCTTGCGCTGTAACGCCGCCATCCCGCTCGGCACCGGAAAGCCGCCGATGACCACGTTCGGCGCGCCCAGCAGGATCGCGCCGGTCGGTGAGCCGATGCAGGGCGGCTTCCCCATCAGCATGCCCATCGCCATCGCCGCGGCGTCCATCGCAAGCTGCGCAGCGCCCATCTGCGCGGAGAGGGCGAACCCCTCCGCGACCGCCGGGTCCGTCGCGTCGGCCGAATCGACGCTGTCGGCAACGACGCCGGCCACCTGCGCGCCCATCCCCGCCACCATCATGCCCATCATCGCCGCGTTCGCCCCCCGCACGACCTTGGCCATCGCCGCACCCGCCTTCCACTTCGGCGGCGGCGGCCAGCAGTGCTTCGTGATGTCGAACATGCGGGCTGCTCGCGCCCCGCCGATGAACACCTTGGACGAGCCGGTGAAGATCTCGAAGCCCGGCAACGGCAACCCGAGGCAGGTCGGGTTCAGACCGATGTCGCCGACCCGCGCGGCAGGCAGCCCGTTGATCAACACCGACACGCAACAGCCCATCAGCGTGGCGCCGATCACGGGCAGCACCACCATCGGCAATGGCAAGTGTGCGTGCGGCAATCCCACCGCGAGCGAGCCGACAGTCGCCGCCGGGAACGACGGCCACACCTTCGCCAACCCCGCCGTCGCCTTGGCGAACCCCTCGTTGAACATGTCCACCGGCGCGTTGACCATCCCCATCGCCTTCCCGATCCCCTCCTGCAGCGTCCGCGCCGGATTGGCGGGCTGGGGCGGCGGTTGCTCTCGCGGCGTCGCCAATACCGCCACCGTGCTCATTGCCCACCTCCGAGGAACGCCGCGAGCTCCCGCCGCAGCGGCTCCGAGACCCGCAGCACGCTCGCGTGCAGGCGCGGCCGCAGCTCGTCCAGCAGCGCCGAATGTTCGTGCTCTCGCGCCACCCGGGCGGCCGCCAGATAGCTGGTCGCCGCGTCATCGACGGCCCCGCGGAGCTCCTGCAGGCGCCCGCGCCACTGCAGCGCCTGCGCGTGACTGGTCGCGTCGGGCACCACCATCGCCAGCCGCTGTGCACCGTCGTAGAACGTCTCCGCGTCGGCCCGCCGGTCGAGCTCGAAATACAGCCGAGCCAGGCTCTGCGTGACGATGAGCATCACCAGCGCTGCCCCGGTCGAGCTCGCCGGAACCAGCGCGCGCTCGTACCAGGCGAGCGCCTCGAGCATGTCTCTTCGCGCATATGCGACGTCACCGATGCCGTGCAGCGCCAGCGCGGCCAGCACCGGGCTCTTCGCGTGGTCCGCCCACGCGTGAACCTGGCGATACCCGACCACGGCTGCCTCGTGGCGCCCGCTCACGGCGTCGAGCGCCGCCGCCTGGAGCAGCGCCTCCGCGCGCCGCTGCGGCGGTGCATCCGGGTCCTGCGCCTCCTCGACGACGCTCGCCTGCAGCGCCGCCGGCGACAGGTCCACCGCCATGCTGCCCACGAACCGAGGCAGCTCTGCGAACGAACATCGCCGGGCGTGGAGGAAGATCCGCATGCGGTGAAACCACGGCGGCCAGCCCGCCGGAGCCGTCACCAGGCCTCTCACGAACGCGGCCGCCGCATCCTCGTCCTCGACCGTCAGGGGCACGAGCACCACCACCAGACGCGGGGAACCTGCCCCAGGAGCCAACATTTGGGCGCGTCCGAACTCGAGGGCCGCCCGCACTCGCTCCACCGCGGTTCGTCGCGGATCGATGCACGCTCGCGGCAGCTCGAGCTGCGCGTCACCGGCCACCTCGCGCGCGGTGGCGAGGAGCCCCTCGGCGATCGTACCGGCGTAGGCGTCGCTCGACGCGAACGCGTGCGGGAACGGCAAGAACACGTCCGAAGAGGTCGCGTCGAGCCGCTGCAACGCTGCGTACACCCACGGGAGCTGCGCCGGCTCACCGTCCAGCACGCAGAGCCCATGCTCGTGCCCGGCGATGAAGTCGACGAGTTGTCGCTCGAGCTGACGGAGCGCGCGCATCCATGCCCTCAGTTGATCTTGATCAGCGCGCCCGAGATCTCGTGGACCCCGATCGCAGTGCTGTTGATCTTGGGGCCCGATACCGTGACCCCGTCACCCTTGATCGTGATCGCGCTCGCCCCTACTTGCAGCGAGATCTCGTCCGCGGCCACGAGCTTGATCGTCTTTCCGCGGACCTCGACCGCCTTCGCAGCGACGGCGACCGCGTTCGGGGCCGCGATGTCCACCGAGTCCTTCGACTCCAGCGTCGCCTTCCCCTTGCTCTTCAACATCAGCGTCGAGCTCGTCGACTCCAGCGACACCTCGGCCTTGCCCGAGAGCCCGAGCTTCGCCGTCACCGACTTCACGATCACGGACTGGAGCGCCTTGAGCAGCATCACCGACGTCTGCGAGCGGAGGATCACCGCGCTCTTGGCCGTCGCCACCAGCGCCGCCGTCTTCGCCTTGATGTTGACCGACGTCTGCGCGGTCAAGCTGATGCTGGCCGTCTTCGACGTCGACGAGATCGACTTCTGGACGGTCTCCGAGTGCGTGCCGGACTGCACCGTCAGCGAGTTGTTCCCCGACTGCACCGTCAGCGAGCTGTTCCCCGACTGCACCGTCACGCTGCGGTCCATCTTCACCGTCGTCGTGCTCTTGCCGGCGACGACCGTGAGCGACTCGTCGCCCTCCGTCACCGACACGCTGCGGTTCCCGGTGATCGTGAAGCTCTGGTTGCCGCCGACCGTGAACGTCTGGTCGGCCGTCACGTTGCGACTGTTGTCGTTGAGCACCACCTCGTTGAGGTCGCGCTGCGCGTGGAGGAACACCTCCTCCCCGCCCTTGCGGTCCTCGAAGCGGAGCTCGTTGAAGCCGCCGCCCCCCGGCGAGCTCTCCGACTTGATGGTGCTCTTCGTCTTCTCGTCCGGCAGCGGATACGGCGTCGAGTTGTTGGCGTGGTACACGCGCCCGGTGATGATGGGGCGGTCGGGGTCGCCCTCGATGAAGTCGACCAGCACCTCGTGGCCCACGCGCGGGATGAACATCGCGCCCCAGCCGAGCCCGGCCCAGGCCTGCGACACGCGGACCCAGCACGACGAGTTCTCGTCGTGCTGGCCCTCGCGGTCCCAGTGGAATTGGACCAGCACGCGCCCCTGGGCGTCGGTGAACACCTCCTCGGCGCCGGGCCCGACGACCGTCGCCGACTGCACGCCCCGCACGACCGGTCGCGGCGTGCGCCGCGGCGGCCGCCACGGCGTCTTCTTGTCGATGCACGTGAACTGGTTGCCGTAGGAGAACGAGCCCTGCGCCGCGTCCTCGTCGAGGACCTGCGGCTGATTGCCCTGGTGCGAGACCTGCGTGAGCAGCAGCTCCTGGTTCAGCTCGATGCGCCGGTGCCCTTGCAGGACGAAGCTGTGGCCCGGCACCAGCCGCATACAGTCGCTCGTCCCCGCCGCCTGTCGACGCCCCACCTGCAGCGCCTCGAGGCGGATCTTCGCCAGCGACTTGCCCTGGTGCGGCCCGCCCGCGCTCGGCTCCTGGAACTCTCCCGGGTAGTCGTAGACCTCGAGGTCGACGTCTCGCTTCGCGCTCGCGTCGACGTCCATCGCCTGCTCCGGCTTGTGGAAGTTGAAGTCGCGCAGCGACACCTTGCCGGGCCGCACGCTCTCGACGACCCGCAGGGCGTCCACGTGCTCCCGGTCGCGCAGCTCGCCGCCGGGATTGAACCACACCACCGGATCGCCGGAGATCGCCGCTTGCGCCCCGCCGTCGTCGCCGAACACCATCGTCGCCCGCGCCTCGCCGTGCTCGAAGGCGTAGAAGATCCCGTCCTCCTCGAGCAGACGGCTGACGAACGCCAGGTCGCTCTCGCGGTACTGCACGCAGTAGTTCCGCGGGGCGTAGCCGGCGACCAGCGCGAAGCGAAAATCATCGCGCGACAGACCGGCCTGGCGCAGCACCTCGGCGACGATCTCGGGCGTGCTCTTGTGCTGGAAGACGCGGCAATTATGGCGGTGGAGCAGCTTCCACGCGCGCGGCACGAGGGTCAGCTCGTACAACTGATAGCGCCGCGACTCGCCGACGTACTCGATGCTGGCGACCTCGCCGTGGACCTGCCGCGCCCCCGCGCTCCCTTCGATCCGGAGAGTCGCGGCCTTGCCGACCACCGACGACAGCTCGAGGTCCCCGGCCGCGATCTCGACCTGGAACTCGTAGAGCGTCGACAGGCCCTCCTGCCCGCTGAAGCGGACCACACCGATCCCTGGCGGGACACCCTCGATGGCGATCGAGAAGGACGCTCGATTCCCGAGCAGCGCCGCTGCGACTGCGACATCACGTTCATCGACATCCGCTCCTATCGAAGCTCGATCTGCCACCCCTCGCCGCCGAGCCCGACCACCGCCTCGCGCACCGCCTGGCCGGCCGCGAACGCCTCGAGCAGCTTCTGGCTCAGCGTCGGCATCAACGAGCTGCGCAAGATCGCCTCGACGTTGCGCGCCCCCGCCTCCGACTCGGTGCAGCGCTGCGCCAGGTCGTCGACCATCTCGGACGCGAACCTCGCCTCGATCTTGTGGCTGTCCCACAGCCGCCGCTTCAACGCCCCCAGCTTGAGCTCGGTGATCTCGCGCAGCACCTCGGGCGGCAGCGGCAAGAACGGCACGATCGTCATGCGCGCCAGAAGTGCCGGCTTGAAGTGGCGGCTGAGCGCCGGCCGGATGGCCTCCGCGATCGCCTCGGCAGTACACCCCGGCTGGCTCGCCCGCTGCATCACCAGCTTCGAAGCCAGGTTGCTCGTCAGGATCACCACCGTGTTCTTGAAGTCGACGACGCGACCTTCGCCGTCGGACAGCGTGCCCTTGTCGAACACCTGATAAAACAGGTTCATCACCTCGAGGTCGGCCTTCTCGCACTCGTCGAGCAGCACCACCGAGTACGGCCGCTGTCGCACCGCCTCGGTCAGCACGCCGCCCTCGCCGTAGCCGACGTATCCGGGCGGCGAGCCGATCAGCCGCGACACCGAGTGCTTCTCCTGGAACTCCGACATCGCGATCGCAGTCATGAAGCGCTCGCCGCCGTACAGCAGATCGGCGAGGGCCGTGGCCGTCTCGGTCTTGCCGACCCCGCTCGGCCCGACGAACAGCAGCACCCCGAGCGGCGTGCTCGGGTTGTGGATCCCCGCGGCCGCGATGCGCAGCGTCTCGGCCACCACGCGCACCGCGCTGGCCTGCCCGCGCACGCGCTCGCCGAGCCGGTCCTGCAGCGACAGCAGCGCGCCGAGCGTATCGCTGCGCATCTTGCCGGCGGGGATCCCCGTCCACGTCTCGACCACGCGCGCCACCGCGTCCGCGTCGACCTCCGCGTGGATCAGGCGGTCCTCGCCGCCGATCGCCTGGAACCGCTCGTCCGCCGCCCGCTTGGCCGTGCGCGCCTCCTCGCCGGCCTCGCCCTGGCGCAGCCGCTCGCGCGCCGCCTCGACCTCGGCGAGCGCCGCTCGCTCCGCCTCCCAGCGCCCGCGCAGCGTCGCCAGCGCGTCCTGGACCCCCGCGTGCCGGCCCTCCACCTCCGCCTGCGCGTCCCCGTCGATCGCCGCGCCCTCCTCGTGCTCCCGTTTGCGCAGCTCGAGCTCGCGGCCCAGCGCCGCCAGCCGCTCCTCGTGGGCCACGATCGCCTCGGGCTTCGCGTCGTGCTCGATGCGCACCCGCGTCGCCGCGGTGTCGAGCAGGTCGACCGCCTTGTCCGGCAATTGCCGCCCGGCGATGTAGCGGTGCGACAGCTTGACCGCGGCGACCAGCGCCTCGTCGCGGATCGTCACCTTGTGCGTGGCCTCGTAGGTCGCCCGCAGCCCGCGGAGCATCACCAGCGCCTGCTCCTCGGACGGCTCGTCGACCTTGACCGGCTGGAACCGGCGGGCGAACGCCGCGTCCTTTCGAAGTACTTCTTGTACTCCGACCAGGTCGTGGCCGCGATCGTCCGCAGCTCGCCGCGGGCCAGCGCCGGCTTGAGCAGGTTGGCCGCGTCGTTCTCCTTGCCGACGATCGTGTGCGCCTCGTCGATGAACAGCACGATCGGCCGCGTCGACGCCTTGACCTCCTCGATCACCGCCTTGAGCCGCTTCTCGAACTCGCCGCGCACCCCGGCCCCGGCCTGCAGGAGCCCCATGTCGAGCTCGAGCAGCTTGACCCCGCGGAGCGGCTGCGGCACGTCGCCCTCGACGATCGCCCGCGCCAACCCCTCGACCAGCGCCGTCTTGCCGACGCCCGGCTCGCCGACGATGATCGGGTTGTTCTTGCGCCGCCGCGCCAGGATCTCCGCGAGCTGGCGGATCTCCGCGTGGCGCCCGAAGATCGGGTCGATCTTGCCCTGCCGCGCCTTCTCGGTGTGCGACGTCGTGAACCGGAGCAGCGCCTGCTCGCCCTGGGCCGCGGCCGCGGTCGGAGCGTCGGCGCCGCCCGCCTGGCCCGCCGGCGGGGTCGCCAGCGCCGCCTCCTTCGTCCCCGCGGTGATCGCCTCGAACTCGCGCCGCAGCGCCTCGATCGCCAGCGCCGCCAGCTCCGGATGAACCTCGGCCGAGTAGCGGTGCGCCCGGCTGGCGTACATCAAGAGCAGGTGCCCGGTGCGCAGCTCGTGCGCCCCGTATTGCAGCGACGCCAGCACCCACGCGTCCTCGAGCCACTGGAACAGGCTCTCGGCGAACACCGGCCGGCCGGCGTTGCCGGTGCGCATCTGCTCGAGCACCCGCTGCACGCGCCCCCGCAGCCGCGCGACGTCCTGCCCGGCGTGGAGCAGGAGGGCCCGCGCGTCGGTGTCGTCGGCGCCGAGGATCGCCAGCAGCAGGTGCTCCGGCACGATCTCGTAGTACCTGCTGCCGGCGGCGTGACCGACGGCCGCTTCGAGCAGCGCCGTGCAGGTCGTATTGAGGCGACGGACGATGGCTTTGGGTTCGATGCGCATGCGGGGGGAGCCCACCAAAAGGATCTAAACCGCGGGCGCGACGCAGGCCGCGCCCGGGACATCATAAAGACAGCGCCGGGCGCCGCGGCTCAGCCGTCCGAGCGGCTCCAGCTGTCCTCGAACTCGGCGCCGGTGGGCACGTAGATCCAGCGGATCGTGTGATAGACGAAGCGGATCGTCTCGAGCGGCGGCGCCTTGGACTCCGCCGGATCGATCGCGTTCGGGGAGTGGCGCTCGATGCAGTCGACGCGGGCGTTCTCGATCTTCACCGTGAAGAACTGCTCGGTGGTGCCGTCGCCCTTGGGGCTCGGGCGGAAGAACTTGAACTCCGCGTCGATCTTCTCGTTGCGGCACAGCGCCTTGGCCAGCAGCGGCGAGCTCTTGTCGATCCGCTTGACGATCTCCACCGGCTCGTGGACCCGGCGCCCGACCGCCGCCCGGCTCCCGAGCTCGCGCGCGGTCCGGACGTTGTCCTTGAACACCAGGCATTCGATCGAGTTTTCACGCCCGAGGTCGAACTGCGAGCTCTCGCCCGGGATATCTTGCCCATTCGACTTGAGGTACAGGTGCACTGTTTCAGCCATGCCGCCATCATAGCAGAGCGCGAGCGCGACCCGCCAGACCTTTCTGCACGCAAAACCACGCGAAAACCACGACAGGAGGGCCGCCCAGGCCCTTTGCAGCTTTGGTGAGCTGGACTGCATTCAAGCGAATACGGCGTTGTTCTCGTTCGGTTTTTCACCGCCGAGCCCCGCCCACTCACCGCATCGACGGTCATCTCTGTAGTCTGAATCACCAAAATTCCAATCGCATCTTCCGCGTCCCATTCTCCCCACGAACTACCTCGATGCATTTTCTCTGGACGACCTCGCCGTCGCCGGATAAACATCTCGTGATGGTAAATGACCGAGAAGTGTCCACTGCTCCCAAAGAGCGCGTCAACATTCGTTACAAGTCGGCGCTGGGCGACGCCGCCGAGGATATCGAGCTACCCCTGCGGATCTTGATGCTCGGCGACTTCACCGGCGCGCCCGACGAGCGGCCGGTCGAGGAGCGCAAGCCGATCGACATCAATAAGGAGAACTTCGCCGAGGTCATGAAGGCGCAAAAGCTGCAGGCGTCGGTGGAGGTCGAGAATCACCTCGCGCCCGACCAGGGCCCGCTGAACCTCTCGCTGCAATTCGACGGCCTGAACGACTTCCGCCCCGAGGGCATCGCCCACAAGGTCGACCGCCTGCGCGAGCTGATGGAGCTCCGCGACGCCCTCAAGCAGCTCAAGGACCCGCTCGGCAACGTGCCGACCTTCATGAAGCGGATCCAGGCCGTCCTGAAGGACCCGGACAAGCGCGCCCAGCTCATGCGCGAGCTCGGCCTCGAGGACCAGCCCTGATTCGGCGGAGGACAGCACCATGGAAGACCTGGAGAAGCAACGCAACAACGATCTCCTGCGCGGCGTGATGGGCAGTCCGCTCGAAGGCGGCGGCTCGCTCCTGGCCGAGCTGCTCGACGAGGGCAAGCTCAGCCCCGACAGCAAGGCCAGCCGCCAGGGCCTGAGCGACCTGCTCGGCAGCCTGCTGCGCGACCCCGACGCGGCCACCAACAAGAAGGTCGCCGGCGACCGCATCGACGCGCTGATCGCCGACATCGACCGCCGCCTCACCGCGCAGGTCAACGCGCTCCTCCACGCCCCGGCGATCAAGGCGCTCGAGACGGCCTGGCGCGGCGTCAAGTATCTGGTCGACGCGATCGACTTCCGCGAGAACGTCCGCCTCGAGCTGATGCACGCGACCAAGGACGACCTGCTGACCGACTTCCGCGACGCCCCGGAGGTGACCCAGACCGGCCTCTATCGCACGATCTACAAGGACGCGATCGGGGTGTTCGGCGGCAAGCCGTACGGGGTGATGTGCTCGACCCACGACTTCGGCCCGGGCACCGAGGACGTCGAGCTGCTCCGCGGCTGCGCGCAGATCGGCGCGATGGCCCACGTGCCGTTCCTCGCCAACGTCGGGCCGGCGATGTTCGGCAAGCAGTCGTTCGCCGAGATCCCGCAGCTCAAGGACCTGCAGGCGATGTTCGAGCACCCGCGCTACCAGACGTGGAACGCCTTCCGCGAGTCGGAGGACGCGCGCTACGTCGGCCTGTGCATGCCGCGGTTCCTGCTGCGCGCCCCCTACGGCGGCCGCGAGAGCGAGCTCAAGGTCCGCGACTTCAACTTCGACGAGCAGGTCATCGACAAGCACGACAATATCTGTGGGGCCCGGCCTCGGTCGCGCTCACGGCCAAGATCGCCGACTCCTTCGCCAAGTACCGCTGGTGCCCCAACATCATCGGCCCGCTCGGCGGCGGCGCGGTCTTCGACCTGCCGCTGCACCAGTACCACCAGGGCGGCGAGCTCGTGACCAAAAACCCGTGCGAGGCGGCCATCGAGGACCGCAAGGAGTTCGAGTTCGCCGAGCAGGGCTTCATCGCCCTCATCCCGCGCAAGGACAGCAACAACGCCGCGTTCTTCTCGGCCAACTCGGTGCAGCGGCCCAAGGTGTTCCAGCGCACCGAGAAGGGCCAGGCGGCCCAGCGCAACTTCATGCTCGGCACCCGCCTGCCGTACATGTTCGTCGTCACTCGCCTGGCGCACTACCTCAAGGTCCTGCAGCGCGAGCAGATCGGCACGTGGAAGGACCAGGCCCGCCTCGAGCGCGAGCTCAACGAGTGGATCCGCCAGTACGTGTCGAACATGCCCGACCCGCCGCCGGACGTCCGCTCGCGCAAGCCGCTCAAGGA
This sequence comes from Nannocystis pusilla, assembly GCF_026626665.1. Taxonomy (GTDB): domain Bacteria; phylum Myxococcota_A; class Polyangia; order Nannocystales; family Nannocystaceae; genus Nannocystis; species Nannocystis pusilla. The sequence continues at coordinate 10,745,259 of NZ_JAPNKE010000002.1, read as the reverse complement.
GGCCGAGGTCAAGGTCGAGGAGGTCCCGGGCCAGGTCGGCTGGTACCGCTGCAACCTCAAGGTCGTGCCGCACCTCAAGTACGAGGGCGCGTCCTTCGAGCTGTCGCTGGTCGGGAAGCTGGAGAAGGAGTGAGCGATGAACCAGGCCCACCGCCACGCGTCGCTCGTCGGGACCACGCTCGGGGACTACGAGCTCTCGGCTCCCCTCGGGGGTGGTCCCTGGGGTCACGTGTTCCTGGCCAAGCACCGGGAGCGGGACTTCGCGTGCGCGGTGAAGGTCTTCGACGGCGACCGCTGCGGCGCCGCGGCGCTGCGGCGCGTCGCCGAGGTCGGGCGGGCCGCGGCCGCGCTCCCGGACGCGCGGGCGATCCCGCTGTACGAGGCCCGCGTCGACGGCCCGGACGCTTTCTTCGCGCTCGAGCTCGCCGCCGGCGAGAGCCTCGAGAGCGTGCGTCGCCGCGGCGACCGGCTCGCGTGGTCGCAGGCTCGCGGCATCTTCCTGCAGGTGTCGGCCGCGCTCGCCGCTGCCGACCACGCGGGGCTCGTCCACGGCAACCTCAAGCCCAGCAACATCCGGATCTCCACGGACCCGGCGGGTCAGGTCCGCGTGCGCCTGCTGGACTGGGGCCTGGCTCAGCTCCGCGGCGAGCGCGAGGACGAGGGCACGCGCATCGACGCCGACCTCGCGGTGGTCTATCAGGCGCCCGAGCAGCTCCAGGGCTCGCCGCCCGCGCACGCGACCGATCTGTACGTGCTCGGGCTCGTCCTCTTCGAGGCGCTCACCGGGCAGCGCCCGTTCCAAGGTCCGCCCAACGTGGTGGCCATGCAGCACCTGCACGCCGCGCCGCCGTCACCGCGCACTCTGGCGCCCGAACTGCCCGCCGAGGCCGAGAGCTTGCTGCTGGCGCTGCTCGACAAGGAGCCGCGGCGTCGCGTCGCGGTCGCCGCGGCCCATCGCCCGGCGCCTGTCGACAGCGACGACGGCGACATCGTCACCGAGGTGTTCCAGCGCTCACGGCACGCCTCCGGAGAGCTGACGGCGGCCACCGCCACGCTGCCCTCGCGCATGCGGAGGCAACAAGCCGAGACCGTCGTGCTCCACTTGCAGCCCCAGGCCCAGCCGCAGGACGACGGCGCGGTCACGGTCATCATCCCGGCGACGCAGGGCCAGTACATCCTCGAGACCGACCCGGGCGTGCCGGCGCAGCCGGTCAGCGAGGTCACCTCGGTCGTCAACAACCCGAGCGCGACCGTGTTCGTCAAGCAGATGCCGCCCATGCTCCTGCGCCCGCCCTCCGCGCCCGTCGCTTCGCCCGCGCCCGCCTGGCAGCGCTGGCTGAAGGGGCCCTGGACGCTCGAGAAGAAGCTCATCACCATCAACATCCTGTTCGGCCTCGTCATCCTCGCAGGCCTCGGCCTGTTCGCCGCCTCCCGCCCGTGACCCACTGGGGCGACAGCTTCGCCAGCGACGCCACCGTCCTGCGGCACCTCGGCCGCGACGGCCAGGAGCGCTTCATCTCCCTCGTCGGCCGGCGCGAGCTCAAGATCGGCAGCTCGCGCGAGTCGGACCTCGTGCTCGACGGCCCCGACGTCGCCGCCGTGCATTGCCGGATCTACGAGCAACAGGGCCGGCTCACCCTCGTCGACCGCGGCTCGACCGCGGGGACCCTCATCAACGGCCTGCGCTGCATCCAGCCCACCGTCCTGCGCGAGGGCGACCGGATCGGCATCGGCTACCACCTGCTGCAGGTCATGCCCCGCCGCGCGCACCTCGGGACCGAGGCGATCGCCGAGCAGATGGCGGTCGAGCCGCACGAGTGGAGCGCCGGCGAGGCCACCGTGGCGCTTCAGTTCGCGCAGCAGCTCTGCCAGGCCGCCGCCGCATGGGAGGCGCGGCGCCGGCCCGCGCGGCTCTTGCTGGCGGGCGAGCGCCTCGTCCGCGCAGTGGGGCTCGCGGGCCGGCCCGAGCAGCTCGAGCCGTGGCTCGCGGCCAGCGCGGCGCGACGGCGCCGTCATCAGGGCCTGCGCTGGCTGCTCGCGGGGTTCGTGCCGGGCGCCCTCGTCGCAGCGCTGCTCGCCGGGCCGAGCCTGGGCGCGGCAGGTCCCGCCGACGCCCCCGCCCCCGCGACGCCGCTCCCCGAGCTAGCCGCGGACGACGAGACCTCGCCTGGCCCGCCGAGCCTGCACTGCCGGCCGATCACCCATCCAGTCGCGGCGCACGAGACCCTCGACGAGATCGCCGCGCGCTACGACGTCGACCCGCGCCGCCTCGCCGCCGACAACGACCTCAGCCCGGGCGCCGCCCTCACGCCTGGCCAGGCCATCGCGGTCTGCACCACACGACCCGTGACCCGGCGCAGCCCCGGCCGCGTCGAAGTCGGGCCCGGCGACACGTGGGAGAGCGTCGCCCGGCGCCACGGCATGACCCTCGACGAGCTCCGCCGCCTCAACCCCCGCCGCCCAGCGACCCTCGCCGCGGGCGACGTGGTCGACGTCTGGACCGACCCCAGCCAGCTGCCCGCGGTCCGTGACCTCGCCACCCCCGAGACCCCGAGCGGCGGCCGGTCCGAGGGCACCCCCGGCGAGGGCGAGTTGAAGGACGGCGTGACCCTCCACGCCACCGACTTCTTCGACGTCCGCTGCACCCGCCACGCGGTCGCCTCGTCGCACACGCTGCATCAGCTGCAGACCGCGATGGTGCGCCTGCGCGAGGTCTACAACTATCACGGGCAGATCGTCGTCGGCGACCTGAGCAAGCAGGACGGCGGCGGCTACGGTCGTCACCTGTCCCATCAGTCAGGTCGAGACGTCGACATCTGGCTGCCGATCGAGCACGGCGTCTACCGCAGCGACGCGCAGCGCTGCGCGCACTGCGGCACGACGTGGTGCCGACCGCAGCCGATCGAGGTCGATTGGGACGCCGCGTTCCGCCTCGTGCAGGCGCTGCACGACACCGGGGCGGTCCAGAACGTCTTCCTCGATCGCGCGCTCCACCCGGCGCTCCGCGACGCCGCCCAGCGCGCCGGCCTGTCCCCGAGCGACATCGACCGCATGGTCCAGCCGCGCGCCGGCATCCCCGCCGTCGTCACCCACAGCGACAACCACGAGCACCACGTCCACGTCCGCTTCCGCTGCGGCCCCGAAGACGCCGGCTGCCGCCAGTGACGCCGACGGTGCTCGTGCTCGTGTGTCGGCCTGACTGAGCGGACAGGCGCAGGCGAGCACGAGGAGGACGGGCCAGGACGTCCGGAGCATTCGTTTCAGTAGCCACGGCGGGGCAGGGCGATCGGCCTCGCGCGGTGGCGTGTTCGGGATTCGTCCGGCGAGCTTCTCAGCCGAGGCTGACCTTGTGCGTCTCGCGGAACGGCCAGTCGCCGCTCGGAAGCATCAATTGCCAGGCCGCCTCGACGAGGCACTCGTCCATGCCCTTGCCGCGGGCGCTCGTCGCCAGGACGTCCACGATCTCGACGCCGGTCGTCTCGAGCTCGAGCTCGACCTTCCAGCCGCTCGCCGGTTTGTGCGCGGCGACGCAGCGCTCGACGGCGGGGGCCAGGAGGCTCTCGAATGAGGGCAACGGCGCCCCGCCGGACCCGCCCCCGCCCCCGCCGGCACCGACCATGCCGAGCCCGCCAACGCCGAACGACTCGCCGATCTCCTCGCCGAGCAGGCCCTCGGTCGACGGACGGACGCCGGGCTCCGTGGCGAGGTACGAGGTGACCGGCGAGACCGCGCGGCCGGCGAACGCGACGCGCAGCATCTCCTCCTTCGTCAGCTCGTCATGCTCGTCCTCGGAGAACACGAACGCGGCGGTCGCGGCGTCGAAGCCCGGCTCGTGGCGGACGACCCTGCGGAACGGGGTCGCCCAGATCTTGCCGGTGATGACGACGCTGCGCGTCGGGTCTTTCGCGCCGGTCATCGCCCGATATCCCGCCCCCTCGCGCAGCGTCTCGGGCACCTCCTGCGCCTCGGACAGGTCGACGCCGCGGATCGCGAAGTGGTCGATGGCGATCGGCCGCACGAGCCCGAGCACCGTCTTCGCCAGCGCCTTGTCGCCCTCGGGGGCCGACACGGCGAACAGCACGCCTCGATGGCCGTCGACGATCGGCGCCAGGTCGTGCGCGTCGTCGCGGCGGATCCACGCCTCGCTGTCCTCCTCGGGGATCACGAGGTGAGTGATCGTCGCGCCCGGCGCCTGCGCGAGCGCCGGGTCGGCCAGCGCGTTGCGGAAGCGGGTGCGCAGCAGCGCGTCGGTCAGCGCGACGATCCGCGTCGGCCCGTGGCGGCCCTGCAATGCGGTCGCGGCGAGCCCCAGGCCCTCCTCGAGCGCGCTGCCGTTGCCGCCGGTCAGCGTCCCGGCGGCGCGCGCCTTGGCCAGCGCGGCCGCGAAGTCCTTCGCCGCGACGAACTGCCCGAACGCGCGGCGGGCCGTCCGGTCGAACACGACCAGCTCGACCGACGCGTCGGGCACGTGCGACAGATAGGCCTCGACGATCCGCAGCTGCGCCGCGGTCTCCGCCTCGGGCACCGAGCGCGACACGTCGAGCACGAACACGACCGACGCGCGGCGCGGCAGCTCGCGCAGGCGCGGCGCGGCGTCGATCTCGAGACGGGTGAAGCCGTGCTCGGCCGAGGCGACGACGCGGCCGAGGCGAGCGGCCAACGTAGAGAGCGGCGGCGGCTCGACCTCGATCACGACGTGGTCGCCGTTGCCGTCGCCGTCGGGCGCGTCGGGGATGAAGCGCGGCAGGCCGACCGCGGTCGCGCGGATCGGCGCCGCGCCGGCCTTGGCCGGGGTCAGCGTCAGCGACCAGGCGTCGAGGCTGCCGACGTCGAAGCCGGCGTGATCGGAGACGACCAGGTGCCACGCGCCGAGCGACGACATGCCCTTTGGGACAGGTTCATTCGTGCTCTTCGGCGCCGGCGCGGGCAGGTCGAGCTTGAACGTGCCGCGGATGTCGTTGCTGCCGCTGTTACCGCGGGTGACCTCGACGTGCTCGCCGGCGGGCGTGACGAGGTGGACCCGCAGGTCGGCGGAGAAGGTGTGGTCGATCTCGAGGTTGACCTCGGCGGCGAGCACCGGTTCGTCGCGCTCGATCTCGAGGCGGCTGAACACGTATCCCGCTCCCGGATCGGGCTCGCCGTCGCCGACCCACTCGGGCTTCGGCGGCGGCGCGAGCACGACCGCGGCATCGGGCGCGACGCGGTTCCCGCTGACGCGGACGACCGTGCGCGCGTCGCCGTGGCCCGGGTCGACGCGCAAGATCGGCGTCGCCAGCGGCAGCGTACCTTCGGTGCTCGCGCTGGGCCGCGGATACGTGATCACGTAGCGGCCGTCGCGGTACTCGAGCGGGGCGGTCAGCGTGTACTCGACGGTGTGGACGGTGCCCGCCAGCACCGGGAACACCCGCAGGTGCACCGAGTCGGCCCACACCCACTGCAGCAGCGCCGGGTCCTTCGCCTCCCACGCGCCGATGCCGGTCAGCTCGCGGTACTTGGCGAGCGCCTCCTCGGCCTCCATCAATTCACCGGTGTACCAGCGGTCGCGAGCGCGGATCCGCAAGCCGGTCACCGCCGCGCCGTGGGCGAGGTCGATGCGCAACGCCGCCTCCTCGGCCCGCGTGCCGGCGTTGGCGAAGGTCCGGCGCACGCCGTAACGGGCGATCCCGTCCTCGATCCGCACCGTCGCCTCGTGCGACACCTCGGTCAGCGGCTGCCCGCGGGCGGACGCCAGCCGGTCGGCCGCGGCCGACGCGGGCAAGAGGGTCGCTAGCACGGCGAGGAGCACGGCGGTGCGCTGCATGGGCGCAGAGACAATCACCGCGTCGCCAAGTTCTCCGGCCGCACACGCGCGCCGCTCGGGGCGGGCTCGGCCATCCTGGCGACACCGCGCCTGCTCCCGTCGTGGCTCCTGCCAGCGAGCCTACGCGCCCTCGAGCGTCGGGCACAGCCGCCGTCGCTCCGCGGTCGGCAGGTGCTGCGTCCACTCCTCCGCGCGAAGCCCCCGCCCGTTCGTCGCGCACACCAGCTGCACCAGCCCCTCGGCGCGCAGCGGCCACACCCGCACCGTACCGTCGTCGCTCGCGGTGACCGCGAAGCGTCCCTGAGTATCGGTGAGGAGGCGCGTGACGGGGCCCGTGTGCCCGAGCAGGTCCATGTCCCGCTCGCCGCGCCACAGCACGACCCGTGGATCGAGCGCGGCCGACACCACGACCTCGGGGTCCGCGCCGAAGCCGATCCCGGAGACCGGCCGCGAATGCGTCGCTCGCACGCGCGCCGACTCCCGCTCCTCCGGGTGCATGACGATCACCTCCCCGAACGCGTTGCCGATCGCCAGCTTCCCCCGCGTCGAGAAGCTCAGGGCCACCACCCCGCCCGAGCTCGTGTACGGCGCCGTCGCCACGAACGCGCCCTGCTCGAGCTTCCACGTGTACACCCGCCCGTCGCCGTAACCGATCGCCAGGCGGCCCCCCTGCGCGTCGAACACCAGCTGCCCCGTCAGCGACGACCCCTTGCTCTCGAGCACCCCCGGCTCGGCCGCCCCACCCTCGCCGAGCGGCCAGGTGTACAGCACGCGCTGCTTCTCCCCGACCTTCGCGCTGACCGCCACGTGCGCCGCCGACACCGCCAGCGCCTCGAGCTCGCCGCCCACCGTCCACTCCGCCCCCGCCAGCATGACGCCCTTCCCCGCGTCGTGGCGCCACTCCTTGACCCTGCCGTCGCTGCCGGCCGTGATGAGCGCGCGCCCCTCGTCGCTCCAGCCCGCGAAGCGCACGAGGTCGTGCCGCACCGACATCGCCGCGCCGCCTGCCCGCGAGCCGAGATCCCAGACCACCACCTCGCCCTCGCCGACCCCGGCCAGCCAGTGCCCGTCGCTGCTGATCGCCAGCGACTGGATCGGGCTCCGCACCGAGAACTTGGCCAGCGGCGCCACGGCCGCGGTCGCCTCGCCGTCGATCGTGTACACCCGCACCGTCTGATCGGCCCCCGCGCTGGCCAGGATCCGCCCCGCCGGATCGACCACGACGTCGCGGATCCGGCTGCGGTGATCGCTGCGGACGTGCGCCCCGCGACCGCCGTCGCCGAACAGGTCCCACACCCGCACCGTGCCGTCGAGCCCGCCGGTCACCAGCGTCGATTGTTGCCCCGCCGCGGCCATCACGGTCACCGCCCGCTGGGCGTCGAGCCGCAGCAGCGGCTTGCGTTGCTTGTGCAGCAGATCCCACACCTCGGCGATGCCCGCCTCGCCGACCGTGATCGCCCGCTGCCCCGCCACCACCAGCTGCCGCGGCGGCTCCGCCAGCGCCTCGAAGCGCACGCTCTGATACAGCTCTTGCTGCCGCTGCGGCGCCCCGAGATCGAAGTACACCAGCTCGCGGTCGGCCGTCGCCGCCAGCGCGCCGTCGGTCTCGGGCACGAACGCCACCGCCGCGATCGGGCTCTGGAACGGCTCCCGCACCCGCTGGCCCCGCGACAGCTGCTGCGGCCGCCACAGAAACAGCTGCCCCACCTTGTCGCCCGTCAACAGGCGATCGCCCTTGCGGCTGATCGCCAGCGCCGTCACGCCCTCGGTCGCCAGCGCTTGCGGGTCCGACAGTCGCCCCGCCGCGGTCGACCACACCTGCACCCGTCCGCCCGCGAGCGCGACCAGGCGCCGGCCGTTGCCGTCGAACGCGAGCGTCTCGATCGGCGCCGCGACCTGCCTCGGCTCCCCGAGCGGCTCGCCCGTCGCCGCTCCGCGCAACGACCACAGGCGCAGCACCCCGCGCTCGTCCCCCGACGCCAGCAACTGGCTCCCGGGGTCGATCGCCAGCGCCGAGATGCGGTCGCGGTGCTGCGACAGCGTCGTCCTGGACTCCGGCGGCCACACCTTCGCGTCGAAGATCTCGATCTCGCCCGACGCGCCGCCCGTCACCAACCACTGTTCGTCCTCGCTCCACGCCACCGCCTTCGCGCGAACCTCGAGCTCCCTCGGACCGCCCCCGCCCTCGAGATCCCAGACCCACACCTCGCCCTCGCTGCCGACCGTGACCGCGAGGCGGCCCTGCGCCTGCACGCTCGCGGCCGCCACCGCGCTCGCGTGCGACCGGCTCAAGATCCGGCTGCTCTGCCCGGCCAGGCGGCGACGGAGCTCCCGCTCGGCCCGCGCGGTCGCCAGGCAACCGCCGTCCTCCGCGACCTGCACCGCCAGCGCCGCGATCAGCAGCGCCGCCGCGTCGTCGGCGACCGCATCCGCCTGCCCGACCATCTGGTCCGCCTCGGACTGCACATTCGTCTGACAGCGCCGGATCCCCGGCTCCGCCTGCGCCTGCCGGTCGAAGCGGAGCCCCTCCGCGAACACGTGGGCCGTCCCCGCGCCGCCGAGCACCGCCGCGCCGAGCCACCCCGCCGCGAAGCCCACGCGCTGCCACTGGTAGCGCCGCGCCCGCGCGCTCGCGTCGAGGTACACCCGCACCAGCGCCCCCGCGCCGCCGAGCGAGCCCCCGCCGCGCAGCCACGCCCGCCCGCGCCGCACCAGCGCCCCGTCGCGCAGCAGCTCGCGCGACGGTCGCCCGAGCTCGTCCCACCGGCGCGCCTGCGCGACGATCGGCGACATGTCCTCCGGGACATGTGATTGCCCCTCGACCGGCTCTTCCACCGGCGCCCGCCCCGGCTCCTTCGCCCCCGCCGACTCCGCCCGAGCTTTCGCCGGCTCCTTCGTCCCCGCCGACTCCGCCCGCTCCGGCACCAGCACAGCCGGTTGCTTCGGCGCCGGCACGGCCTGCGCCGGCTGCGGCGGCACGACATCGCGGATCTCCCCGCCCGCGCCGGCTCGTGGTTCCCGATCGTGACATCGGCGAGCAGGCGCAGCTCGCAGTTCCCGAAGCGGACCACCGCGCCCGGCGAGAGCCTCGTGACGCCCGCGATCCGCCGCCCGTCGACGAACGTCCCGCTGCGCTCGCTGAGCCCCTCCACGCACACCACCTCCCCGGTGCGCGTGAATCGGCACTGCTGGCGCGACACATCCGGATAGGCCAGCACCCACGTCGCCTGGTCGGGGCCGGCGGCGCCCGGCTCCCGACCGACCGTCACCACCGACTGGGAGAACACCCGCGTCTCGGCCGGACCGGCCGCACCCTTACGCTCGAAGATCAAGCGGATCATGGTCTCGTCTCCGTCTCCGTCCACCGCCCGCGCAACGCCGGCAGCGGGTTGAACTCATGGCCGTCGCACGGGATCGGCACCACGAACGTCACCCGGTTGAGCATGTGACTCACCCTCGTGAACTCCGCCTCGCTCAAGGAAGCGAGGTCGAACTCCGGCCGCTGCAGGCTCGCCAACGCCTCGACGGCCGCCGCGTCCGCTGCGATCGGCGGCGCCCGCATGCGCTGCCGCATCGCGTGCATCGACAGCGTGAAGTCGGCCGCCAGTCCCCAGGGAAAGATCTGCCGGTGCCCGGGCCCGAGCAGCTCCACCAGGATCCCCTCCACCAGCTTCGCCCGCCGCTCCGCCAGCTCGCGGTTCTCGTCCTCCCCGCCGCTCACGCTCGCCCGGCCGATCACCAGGATCAGCCGCGCCGCCCGCAGCGCCTCCGCGTGCGTCGCGATCGCCTCCGCGTAGCCGCGCCGCACCGCCGCGTTGGGCCACGTCCCGCGCCCGTCCGGCAGCCCGTTGGGAAAGAACACCGAGAACGCCCCCGGCATCGTCATCACCAGCTCCTCGAAGCGCGCGTCGGACTGGCTGATCCGGCTCCACACCTCCGTGCGGCAATTCAGCAGCGTCGCCTCCTGATCGCCGCTCGCCTGCACGCAGCTGCGGCTCAGCGCCTCGAGCGCCCGCTTCACTGTCGGCTCGCGACAGGCCGGCGGGGCCACCGGCAGCTTCTCGACCGGCACGCAGCTCGAGCGATGGCACTCGTTCCCGGGCGTACACTCCAGCCCCACGCAGGACTCCTCGGGCCCGGCCCGCTCGGCGATCCGGACCGCCACGCAGCGATCGGCCACGCACCGCGTCCCCGCCGGGCAAGGCATCGAACCGCGCCGCATCGCACACCGCCGGTTCGTCCGCCCCGCCGAGGGTCTGCTGCACCGCCGGACTGTGCCCCGCCACCCGCAGCACCACCCCCACCGCCACCGGCGCGAGGAACCCCGCCACCAGCAGCCCGACCCGGACCCCGCGCTCGAGCTCGAGAGCGATCACGAATTCTCCTCCCAGCGCCCCCGCGTCAGCCCCGGAAAAACCACCTCGACCGCCATCACGACCCCTCCTCGCAGCGCCCGCGCGCCAGCCAGCTCGACGGCCGCGGAAACACCACCTCGACCACCATCACGGCCCCTCCCCCCGGCGCCGCGCGACAGCCAGCTCGACGGCCGCGGAAACACCACCTCGACCACCATCACGGCCCCTCCCCCCGGCGCCCACGCCAGTCTCGGAAAACACCACCTCGACCGCCATCACGACCCCTCCTCACAGCGCCCGCGCGCCAGACACATCGACAGCGTCCGCAGCACCTCCGCCGTGACATCCCCCGCGAATGGAGCTACCCGATCGGGCTCGCCCGCGCGCCGGAGAAACCCTCCCGGCGCCTGCGCCAGCCCCCGCGCCGCCGCGAACGCCACCTGCTCGGCCACGCGAATCTCGATCTCCCGCGCCTCGGCCACGCACCGCGTCAGCGCCGTCGCGTCGAGCCCGAGCCGCGTCGCCAGCCGCAGCGCCGCCGCCATGTCGCGCTGTCCGGGCGGCGCCCACTGCAGATCGAGCACCTCCCCCGCCAGTACGATACCTGTCCCACGAGACATGTCCTCCGCGCACTCGACCATCCGTGCCGCCGCGCAGCCGAAGCCTCCGCGCTCGCTCCCCGCGCACCCGCCTCGAGGCGCGTGCAGCAAGCGCAACTCGGCCGGCCCGTCGATCAGCAGCCCCTCGGCCACCACGCGCGTCAGCTGAGAAAACACCTGTCGGCTCGCCGGCGACTCGAGATCGACGAACAGCGCCACCTCCCACATCGGCCGCGCCGACCCGTACCGCACCGACGCCTCCGGCAGCACCAGGCGCGGCGCCGGAGGGCTCACCGGCGCCACCTCCTGCGGCGCGCGCAGCAGCAATATCAACACCGCCAGAGCGGCCAGCGACATCAGCCCGGTGAACCCGATCAACACCCCGCGCATGACTCTCCTCAGAATCGCCCGCGGATCCCCAGATACGTCGGACCGCCGATCGGCTCGAGCCGACGCACCGGCTCCGGCCCGCGCCCGACCGCCAGCCGCGTCACGAGCGACACCCCGCCCGCCGCCGCCATTCCGAGTCCCAGCCCGAACATCACCGAGGCCGCCATCTCGCGCGAGCGGTGCGTGTATAGCAATTGCCCGTATTCGGTCCGGTCTGGCGACGATTTGAGCGCGCTCGACGCTTCCGTCAATCTCGCCGCTCCGCGCCGCCCCAGATCGCCCCGGCGATCGCCAGGCCAGCGCCGGCACCGGTCTCGATCGCCAGCGGCAAGCGCCGCCCCGACGCCGCGTTCGTCACCGCGACCCCCAGCGTCCCGCCCCCTGCCGCCAGCACCGCCGCTCCGTCCATCCAGTACGCATAGGAATCCAGCGCCGCCTCGACCTGGTAGACGCCGCCCTCGACAAAGCTCCCGAACGCCCGACCTCGCCCCATCGCCACCCAGCTCGCTCCCCACGCCCCGAGCCCCAGCGACGCAGTCCCTAGCCCGATCCCGAGCCCTATCCGCGCCCGCGTCACGCGATCGAGCCGCGGCGCGAGCTCCAACACCATCGGCCCCTGCACCCGCACGGGCCGCTCCACCGTCTCGCGCCCTGGCGCCCGCAGCGTCACTCGCCATCGTCCCGGAGCGATGCTCATCTGCATCGTCGCCCGCTCGACCGGCACCACGATCGCCGAACCCGCTTCGGCACGCAGCTCGAGCCGCGCCCCTGGACCTGCCGCCCGCGCGGGTCGCACCGACACCGCCAGCGGCACGGGCGCGACCTCGGGCCGCGCACTCGTCCTCACCAGCCGGTCTCTCCCGATCACCAGCCGCTCCGTCCCCGGCACCTCGAAGGTCTGCACGGTGCCGTCGCGCGCCAGCAGGCGCCACGTCCCTGGCTCGAGGTGGACGACCCCGTCCCCGCCGGGCCAATCGATCCGCAGCACGTCCGGTCGTCCGCCGAGCAGCAGCACCAGCTCTCGCCGGCGACTCGGCCGCGATCGTAACCACCCGCGTCATCAGCCCCTGCAGACGCGCCGCCGCCCCGGGGCGCTCCGACGCCTGCTCCGGCGCCCGCGCGAGGTACTGCTGATACAGCCGGACCGCGTGCGAAGCGTGCCCTGCTCCCTCCCGCGCCTGCGCCGCGAACAGCAGCACGCGCAGATCGCCGGACTTCGCCCAGCAAGTCTCCGCCGAGCGCGCCGCGTCGACGTGGCGGCCCTCCTCGAACGCGCGGATCACCGGACCGCTGCACGCGGGGAGCGGCTCTCCCGCCAAAACCAGCATCATGCCTAACCACGCCGCGGCCGTCACCGATCGCCTCCCTGCTGCGCGCGCCTCACATCACAAAGACCTCGCATCTGCCTCACTCGATCCGGAATTCTCGTTCGATCACCACGGGAGCCGGATTGGCGCCCACCCCCGCTGGCGCAGCGCCTCGAGGATGCATTGTTTCACCTCGGGCGGCATCGGCCGGTACGAGGCTTTGCTGCGACGCGTCTCCACCACCCGTGGCTCGCGCCGCGGCGGCACGATCTCGAGCGTCACTGCCAGCGCGTACACCCCCGCTCCCATCAGCACCCGCCCCCGCGCGCACACCTCGACCGTCGTCTGGAAGTCCGCCAGGGCTCGAATCAACTGTTGCCGGGTCCGCTGCACCGCCCCCGGATCGATCCCCTCGTTCGGCCCGGTCGACCCGACCGCCCCTTCGCCGGTCTTCGCCACCTCCTCGTCCGCCCGACCCTGACCCGGCACCCCCGGCACGACCATCCCCGTGTTCGCGGCAGCCAGCGCCTTCTCGACCTCCTTCGTGCTCGCCCCCGTCGGCGGCTCCCCCGTCCTCGTATTCCCCACCGGCAGCAGTTCGCCCGTCCTCGTGCGTCCAGCCGCGCCCGTCCTCGTGTTCCCCACTGGCAGCAGTTCGCCACCCCCAGGGCTCGCGGCGCGCAGCGCCTCCTCGACCGTCTTCGTATTCCCAGCCGACAGCGGGCCGGTCGCCCCCGTATCCCCAGTCGACGGCGGCGCGACTGTCCCCGCATTCGCGGCCGAATGCAAACCGACGGTCTCCATGTTCGCAGCCATGGGCGGCGCGACCGTCCCTGTATGCGCGCCCGACAGCGGCCCGCCCGCCCCCTTGTTCGCAGCGGGCAGCGCCCCCTCGACCATCCCCGCATTCGCGCCCGACAGCGCCCCCACCGTCCCCTTGTACCCCCGGACAGCGCCCCCTCGACCATCCCCGCATTCGCGCCCGACAGCGCCCCCACCGTCCCCTTGTACCCCCCGGGCAGCGCCCCCTCGACCATCCCCGCATTCGCGCCCGACAGCGCCCGGACTGCCCCCCCACTCGCGCTCGACGGCCTCGCCTCGACTGCCCTCTCACTCGCGCTCGACGGCCTCGCCTCGACCGCCCCTCCGCTCGCGCCCCAGGGCGGCGCCGCGCCCGAGCTCGAGTGCGCGACCGCGGACCCCCTCCCCACATTCGCCGCCGCCAGCTTCGCCGTCCCGCTCGTCGACGGCGTCACCGACCCTGCATGGGCCCCCGCCGGCGGCCCGCCCCTCCGCGTCGTCGCGCCCGCTGGCGGCCCCACCTTCCGCGTGTTCGCGGCCGACGGAGGCGGCTCGTTCGCCTCGCGGGGCGACCCCTCGTCGACATCCATCTCCTCCTCCGAGGCCCCGGTGGACATGGCCTCGACCCGGATCCGCTCCGGGGCGGCTCCGGCATGAAGCACCACGCCGCGATGATGACTCCGAGCAGCAGCGACGCCGCCACGAGGATCCCGAGGTTCCCTTGCGCCGGCGGCAGGCGCGGATGCGGATTCGACACCGGCACCGGCGTCTCGAGCTCCTGCCCCCATTCGTTGAGCAGGCGATTGCGTCCGGTCGTCGTATTGGCGACCCCCTGGCCGCCGCCCGGCTCGGTGACCACCGACGGCTCCTCCCCGATCGCGCCCGCCACCGCCGCCGGTCGTTGCTCCTGCAACGACCCCTGCGCGCTGAACGTCTCGGAGCGAGACAGCCGCGGGCTCTCGTCCCCCGTCGGCGATCGCCGCCCCCGGCCGATGGGCTTCGGAGGCGCGATCCAGGGCTCCTTCGCGCCGCTCGGACGCGAATCCGCCTCCCGCCCCCCCTCGTGCCCGACCTGCCCCGGAGCCCGCTGCGGCCCCTCCGGCATCTTCGCCTCCGGAGCCCGCTGCAGCCCCTCCGGCATCTTCGCCTCCGGAGCCCGCTGCGGCCCCTCCGGCATCTTCGCCTCCGGAGCCCGCTGCGGCCCCTCCGGCATCTTCGCCTCCGGAGCCCGCTGCGGCCCCTCCGGCGTCGACCACCCCCGAGCCTTCGCATCCCCCGTTCCGCGCGGACTCGGCTCCGCCCCCCGCGTCTCTCCCTTCGCGGCCAGCGCCTTCGCATCCAGAGCGCGCTGCGGACCCTCCTGCATCGCCCGCCCGGGCGTCTTCACGTCCGCCCCGCGCGGACTCGGCTCCGCCGCCACTTTTCCTGCCGAAACCTTCGCCTCCAGAGCGCGCTGCGGACCCTCCTGCGTCGACCCCCCTGGCGTCTTCGCACCCGCCCCGCGCGGACTCATCTCTGCCGCCCGCCTCTCCTTCCCCCCGGAATCTTCGCATCTGCCGCCCTGTGTAGATTCTCGCCCCCCGCCGGCGTCTTCACATCCGCGCGCCGAATCTCCTCGCCCTCCCCCGGCTCTCGCTTCGGCGCCGGAGCCTTCGCCTCCGAGGCACGCTCCCCGAGCGACCTTCCGAGCAGTGCCCGCAATCCGCCCTTCCACGCTGGCGTCTTCGCCAGGCTGGACGGGCGTTCCTCGGGCGATTTCTCCCCCGGTGCCATCGACACGGCACGAGCCTCACCCGCCCGCGCAGCCGACTCGCCATTCGCTCCCGCCCGGCTCTGCTCGCGGCGAATCTCCTCGAGCCGCGTCTTGACCCACGGGACCGTCTTTGCCCGCGGGCGTGACCCGCCGAGCGCCGGCCCGTTCGCCTCCGATCCCATGTGGGCCCCCCGCCCTTGGGTTCCCAGCGCACGATTCGTCGCTCCGGAGAGCTCGCCTGAGCAGCAAGATCGCCCTCCCGAGGTCCCCCGCTCGGCCCCTTTCCTCGCTCCGCACCGGCGCCCTGGACGGCCCCGGTACCCGGATCACGAGCGCTCGCCGACCCCTTCGCCCCCCCACCGAGACTCTGATCCTTCGCCCCCCCGCGACGCTGGCTCTGCCTGGCCCGATCGCCAGCTTCGCCCGCCTCGCCGGCTCGGTCGACGACCGCGGCCCCATCTGCCCGAGGTCGCGCCAGGGGCCCGGAGTTCGTTTCTCGGCCCCGCCCCCGCCGCGCCAGCACCCTGAGCCGCCCGGGATTCATTTCTCGGCCCCGCCCCCGCCGCGCCCTGAGCCGCCCGGGATTCATTTCTCGACCCCGACCCCTGAGCCGCCGGGGATTCCAGTCTCTGCCCCGGCCCCGCCCCTGCCGCTCCCTGAGCCGCCCCGAGTTCGTTTTTCTGCCCCGGCCCCGCTCCGATCCCCACCCGACCAGCACCCGCGCTCTGGACGGCCCCCACGCGCCCTGCGACCCCTGCAAGCCCGGCCCCGGGTCGCCCCTGAAACTCGCCCTCCTGGGCCGCGCGCGAGCCGAGCCGGGCCGCCTCGGCCGGCGCCCTACCCTCCGGCCCTTCCGCTGGACCGCGCCGGATTCGCGTCGACGCCTCCTCGGCGGACGCCAGCCCTGCCGGCGACCACACGAACTTGCGGCCTCCCTTGCCCCCTCGATCCGCCTCCGCCGGCCCGGCATCGCCCGCTTTCTTCCCCGGCCCCGCGCCCGCCGCCCCCGCATTCTCCCGCTGCCCCGACCCTGCCGACCCCGCATGAGCCGCCACCACGTTCTCTCGCGGCCCCGGCCCCGCACCCGCCGCCATTGCGCTGTCCCGCAGCCTCGGCCCCGCACCAGCCGGCACCGCGCCGTCCCGTTGTCCTGGCCCCGCTCCAGCCCCCACCGCGCCGTCCCGTTGTCCTGGCCCCGCTCCAGCCCCCACCGCGCCGTCCCGTTGTCCTGGCCCCGCTCCAGCCCCCACCGCGCCGTCCCGTTGTCCTGGCCCCGCTCCAGCCCCCACCGCGCCGTCCCGTTGTCCTGGCCCCGCTCCAGCCCCCACCGCGCTGTCCCGTTGTCCTGGCCCCGCTCCAGCCGCCCCGGCGCCAGCCGCCCCCCGCTCTCCCGCTGCCCCGGCCCCCGCCCCGCAGGCCCCGCGCCAGCCGCCACCGCGCCGCCCTGCGGCCCCTCGCGCCCCGGCGGACCCTCCCGCACCGCGGCCTCCTCCGCCGCACGCGGCCCGAACACCGCCTCCCCCCGCAGCCCGTGGACCCGCACCGTCCGCGACTCGGGCGGAAGCAGCGTCTTCGTCTCGGCCACTGCCGCCAATGCCTCACCGAGCTCGCGCACCCCCGCGAATCGCTCTTGCGGCCGCCTGGCCATGCACCGCATCACGAGCGCCTCGATCGCCTCGGACACCTGCGGCGCCCGGGCCCGCAGCGGCGGCGGCTCCTCGAAGGCCGTTTTATAAAGCACAGCGCGCGCGGCTGCCCGTCGTGCGGCAGCTTCCCCGTCACCCCCTGGTACAGGATCACCCCCAATCCATACACATCGGCCCGCGCGTCCACCGGCCCGAACAGCTCCGGCTCGATCGCCTCCGGCGCCGCGTAATGAGCGGTCCCCACGAAGTGCCCGCTCGCCGTCAGGTGAATCGGCTCTTCCTCCCCGGTGTTCGCGCTCGCCACGAACTTGGCGATCCCGAAGTCGAGAATTTGATCATATCCTCGCCCTCGAGCGAATGCTCGAGGCGGAACAGGTTGCTCGGCTTGATGTCGCGGTGCACGATCTGCTGCGAATGGGCCGCCTGCAGCGCCATGCACACCTGCCGGACCATCCCGACCAGCCGGCGCCACGACACAACCTCTCCGCGCCCTCGCAGCCGGCGGAACAGCTCGCTCAGCGCCTCCCCGCGGAGCCGCTCCATCACCAGGTAGAACCGCCCGTCGTCCGTCTCCCCCGTGTCGAGCAGCGTCACGATGTTGGGATGGCTGAGCCGCGCCAGCGCGCTGCTCTCCTGGCGGAACCGCTCGATGATCCCCGGGTCGCGCGAGCAAGCCGCGTTGAGCAGCTTGATCGCCACCTCCCGCCCGAGCCGCCGATCCCGCGCACAATACACCTCGGCCATCCCTCCGGCCCCGAGCCGGTGAAGTAATCTGAAGCGATTGCCGAGTACCGTCATGGCGAGGTCATTTCAGAGTAGCGCCGCGGCGCTGCCGCGGGGAATCAGTAGAAATCAGAACAGCTGTCCTCGCCGGCGTCATGAGCACGGCGACCGGGTTCATGAGCCCTGCGACCTCCGCCCGGTCAGCACTCTCTCCAGCGCAGGGTCCCGACGAGAAACATTCGCAGCGACCTCCGCCAGCCCCAACAAGCCGGTCGCTCCTGGCAGCAGGCCCGCATTTCTTGGGGATATCGTCCCGGCTATCCCGGAAGCCTCCGCGCCGTTGCCGTCCGAAATCCCTGCTATGCCCGTGCGCTTGGAACAGCTCGATGACCCCGTCTTCCTTCGGCTCCAAAGCGGGGCGATCGCTGCAACGCCACGCCGCCCGACTCACGGGCGACAGGCTCGCTCGAGCCCCGTCGGGCACCGCGCCTGCACCGCTCGACACACGTGCAGCCACCTCAGTCATCCTTCCTCCGAAAACAGTAAAGATGATGCAGCTCATCGCAGCCGGAAAGCCCGGCCTGCGTCCACTTAGCATCCTTCCCATTCAGGGAACCGACCAGGCCCAAGTTCTCCGGGGCTTTCCACATCGAACAATCTGCCCCAGGCTCACCCGACGCCAGAGTGCCTGTCCAAGCAAACCCCGCCACTGAATCGCCTTTGGCGTCCAGACTCACCGAAGCCATGAGCGCGGTGTTGTCCCCCTTCAGCAACGCTTCCGCGGCAAAGACGATTGAAACACCGTCGGTCCGCATCAGCCGCTCGCCAGCGGGCAGCGCAGCGAGCGCCAGGTCTCCCAACGAGAAGCTCAGCCAGGCCACGTACGTCCCGGGAAGCCCACTGGCCGCCGCCTCGTTCTGGCACTTGATATCGGCCGCCGCCTTTGTGCCGAAGCTGCCCGGGAACACTGCCTGGGTCGCAAACATGAGATATTCAAGATCGCAGGACGAATCACACCCATCTCCACTCCAAACGTTACCATCATCACACGACTCATCCACCTTGTTCAGATGCCCGTCCCCACACGTCGCCGGAACACATGTCCCCAGGCAGCGATCGTCATCATCTGCGTTGCCGTCATCGCAGACTTCCATATCAGCCCAGACGAAGCCGTCGCCGCACTTCGCCTCGACGCACGTCGACAGACAGGCGTCGTCATCCACGACATTTCCGTCATCGCACGCCTCCCCCGCCTCCTGGATGCCATTGCCACAAAACGGGCTATCACCATTGATAGATGATTCGCTCTGCTCCGCGAAGCTGCTCGCCTCGCTCATAATCATCGAAGTGCTCATCGCCGTCGAGCCAATCGACTCCGTCAGACCGCTCTCCGCCATGGCGTCCGTTGTCGTGGTCATTCCGGCAGCATCCGGCCAGGTCGTACTAGTGAGAGCGGCGTCGCCCCAGGGATCGCCCACGCAGAGCGTCCGAGTGCTCCTCCGATCCATCACGACGGCTTCGGGGGACGGACAATCCGCGCGGCAACCGACAAGCATCGCTCCCAGCGCCGCCACCAGCGCCGCGACCATGCGCGCGACCATCAACCCTCGAGCCTTCATCTCATTCATCCCTTCGCGGAAGCCATAGAAATGACTGGTTTCGCCGCACGCAGACAAGTCCGTGCGAGATATGGCGCGATGAACCCGGGCATCACGCATACTCACCCAGGTGCACCCCCTACTGCTCTCTGCGTCGCCGTCATCGCTGTGATGGGAGAGCGCACGTCGCCAGACGACCGTCAGTAGTGTCCGCGAACGTGTCGCTCTCCGGAAGTATTCGACAAATTCGCCGACGAACACCCTCCCTGGTACCCGAACAGCAGGCTCACCAGCGCAGAGACTCCGTCGCTTCGACGAACGGCGAGCAATTCAGCCATCCTTCCGAAAACAGTAGAGATGATGCAAGCTCTCGCAGGTGGGGACATACGCTTGGGTCCACGCAGAATCGTCTGCAAGCACGTCGCCCACAAGCCCCCCCAATTATTGCCCCCCTGAGACCACAGCATACACGCTGGCCCCGGCACGCCCGATGCATATGTTCCAGTCCACGCAAACCCATCCACCAGATTGCCTTTCGCATCCAGATTCACCGGAGCCATGAGTATGGTGTTATCGCCTAACGTAAGCCCCTTCGGCTGCGTGACAACGATTTCCCCGCCTCTCAGGATCAGCGGCGCGGACGGTAGATCTTTTGAAGCAGGCTCCCCCACTACTGTGAGCCAGGCAGCATATTTTCCAGGGATGTCAGCTGCATCGGCCTCTTCCTGGCACAGACTATCGGCAGCAGCCGTTGATCCGAAGTTCCCATTGAAGGTTTTGCTCGTCGCGAACATGATGTACTCGTGCTCACACTGGGAGCTACAACCATCGCCATCAACGTTATTTCCATCATCACACGCCTCTTGAAAGGCCAACAGAAACCGGTCGCCACAATGGGCAGACACGCACGTCGACGGGCAATCATCGCCATCCTCATCATTTCCATCATCGCAAGATTCTTGCCCAATCCACACAATACCATCGCCACACGTTGCCTCGACGCACGTCGACAGGCACAGATCTCCTTCCTCTAAATTTCCATCATCACATTCCTCGTCTAATTCCTGAACACCGTTACCACAAACCGATGGAAGGACAAGGGTGGACATGCTCCCTCCATCCGAACCACTCGTGCCTTCGAGGCCACTCGTTCCTACCGAACTGTTCGTTCCGCTCGTTTCTATCGAACCGATCGTCGTGTCCGTCGACCCGGACAAGCCCATCCCACTGTTACCCGTCCCGGAGCTTGTACCCTGTACCTCTCCACTCCCGGACGCACTCGAAGACGTTGCCGCGCCTGTTGCCGCGGGCGAGCTCATGCCCGCGATGCCTCCTCCCTCATTCGTATCATTCCGACATCCACGGGTGAGCCCCCGATCATCGTCATACCGGTCTTCGGATTCGCACAAGGCGTCCCCCCACAGGATAGGCTAGCGGTCATCAACCCACAGGCAAGGACCACGCTCCATCTGCTGTCTACGGTTTTCCAATCAGCACGCGTCATCGTTCAATATCCTTTCTCGCGCCTCGCGCGAGTGCACCCGCTCCGCGCGACCGTATCGCGGTTTTCGCCTTGCGTCCCACCGCCCAGTGGGTCAACCAGATGGTCCCCGCCGCGAGGAACATCCCCGCTCCGATCCCGAGCAATGTCCCCGCCGCCAGTTCGCGCGACAGCTCCACGCGCTCATTTGCCACGTGATTCCACGACAGCCCCTCGGCGAGGAACCACCCGAGGCCCGCCACCAGCAGTCCGCCTCCAATCCCCGTCTCCACCGCCAGCGCCCTCCGCGTCCGCGGGGAGTCCACAGCTGCCGTCACCGCGGGCACTATCCCGCCGACACCCGCACCGAGGAGCACCAGGCCCTCACGCCGTTGTACGTGGGCCCTCTCCACCTGCACACAATCTCCGGCTTGCACAATCCGGGCGTCTCGGTACCCAAATCCGCGTAGCCCACCCCCGTCAACACCGCCCCCCCGCAATCAGCCCCGCCGACACCATCCCCAGCCCCACCCCGAGCCCCACGCGCGCAGCTCGCGGCCGGTCGCGCTGCAGATGCATGCCCAACTCGGCCGGCGCCGCACGCAGCGTGACCGCTTCTTCCGCGGGCAAGAACCCTCTCGCACGCGCCTGAACCTTCCACACTCCGCGCGGCAGCTCGTAGCGCGTCACCTCCGCGCGCACGCGTCGGTGCTCGGGAAGCTCCCCGGCGCCACTCCACGTCACCTCCACGCCCCTACGCCGCGCCTGCGGCGGCCCCAGTCGCAGCAGCACCGGGACCGGCCGCGCCGCCGCGAATCGCACCGATTTTTGGACCTCTCCGGAACGCACGAGAACCCGCGTCGAGCGCGGCTCGTCCTCCCCTTGCAGCACCGCCGCCCATTCGACAGCATCGAGCCCGGCCTCCACGCTCCTCGCGCCCGCCGGCCACGCCACTTCCCAACCGTCCTCCGCGCGCCCGCCTCGCTGCAGCACCAACTTCCGCGCGACGCCCTCGCCCTCGGCCTCGAAACGCACCGTGACCACGCGGCTACGCGCCTCGGCGATCCGCGCCTCGATCTCCGCGCGCTCATCAGCCGAGACGTCGGCCTGCCTCAGATAGCGCGTCCAGCGGTCAATCGCCAAAGCATCGTGCCCCGCCGCGGCGCGTGCCATTCCCGCATTATAAAGCGCGGCGTCTGTCCCCTCCGCCTCGAACACCCGCGACGCCTCGACGAACCTGCGCTCCGTATAGAGCGTCCGGCCGGAAACCGGGGCCTCGGCCGCGCTCTCTGTCGCCGACGGCTCGCCCGCCCGCCCTGAAGCCGGAGGCAGCGCCACGCCGAGCGCCAGTACCCACGACAGCCCCACCCGCCCCGGTTTCCGCCAGCCCTGCCTCACGAGCTGCCCTCCGTCGCCCGCAGGATGTTGTCGCTCAAGCGAAACACGTCGATGCCGAACGTCACCGTGCCGAAATCGAAGTAGCGCTCGAGATGCTTCGTTTCGCGCCCCGCGACGCGCACAGTCTTGCCGCCGCCGACGCGCAGGCAAAGCGCCTCGTTCCACGTGCAGACGCTCCCGGAGCCGCCGATCTGCCCGTTCCCGAAGAACTCGAGCAGCGGATGCGCCTGGATCCCGGGCTCGAAGCTGGCGTGCACCGAAAGCCAGTTCAGGCTGATCCGCACCCCGTACTCGAGGCGCGCAGCCATCTGCACGACGCGATCTCGGGACTCTTCTCCGTACTGTATGAGTTTATAAGTCATGATCGCGTAACGGAACCCGAGCCCGAACACGTGCCGCTGCTTCGCGCCGGCCAGCAGTCGCACGCCCGGTGCGATTGCGAAGGCGAAGCCGTTCGGCGAAGATGGTTCGGGCGAAACCGCGAGCCTCTGCTGCAAACTCGCAGTAAAAAGCGCCCCCAGCTCGACCCGCAACACGAACAGGTCCATGAACCGCCTGCGATAGCCCCGCGGCGGCTCCGACGCGCTCTCCTCCTGCTTCAATGTCGGACACGCCGGCTTGTTCGACGGGCACACCGGCGGGCGCAGCTGCGCCAGCTTCTCGCGCAGCCGCTTCTCGTCCTCCCTCAATTGCAGGTTGTCGGGCGCCGACTCCGGGCGCGCCTCCTGCTCGCGGATCTCCTTGCGCCGGGTCACGACCATGTCGATCGCCTCGTTGAGGTAGCGCCGCTGCTCCCACCCGGGATTGCAGGCATACGCGCGCTCGTAGAGCTGAACCGACTGATGGATGTCGTCGCTGTGGTACTGCTGCCCGTCCTTGCCCAGCTTCGCGTAGGGGTAGTGCTGCGCCGCCAGCCGTCGCATCTCGGCCATGCGCATGTAGGCCAGCTCTGCCTCGTGGTCGACGCTCGGCGCCACCGGCACGCCGCTGTCGGTCGCGCCCTCCGCCTCGACGCCGCAGCGGCCCGCGAGCGCCTGCATCTCCGCGTCGGCGATCCGGATCAGCTTGTCGAGGTCGTCCCGCGAATACGGCGAGGCCGCATCCGGTGCGACTGCCAGCCAAGCGCTCAAGAGTGAAATCATGGCCATCGCGAATCCATCTCCGCTCAGACGACCGACACCAGCGGGAACTCCGTCGTCCCGGTGCCGAGCGGCTTGAGCCGCACGTGCTTCAGCGCGTCGCACAAGCACTTGCCCCCGCGCGTGTCCAGCCCGGTCTCGCGGGCCTCGACCTTCCCGGTCGCGTAATCCACCTTGATCATGAGGCGGATCTGCTGCGGCCGCACCTGCTTGCAGTTGCGCACGATCTTGACGAGCATGCTCTTCACCTGCGCCTCCGCCTGGGCCCGCGGATCCTTCACCGCCGACCCTCCGGGTTTGGATCCCGGCTGCTCGACACCCGAGGGTTTCGGCGACGAGGGCCCCTTGGTTTTTTTGCCCACCGAGTTCGCCTTCGCTTCCGGGGAGACCACCGTAGGCTTCGGTCGGTCTTCGGGCGTGTCGGTTACGATTTGCTGGACCGCGTCATCCGTGGGGGCCGTGGTCGTGCCATTCGCCCCCGGCCCGTCAGCGGGTTCCGAGCCTCGACGTGCCGATCGTCCACTTCCGGCCCTCTCTCCTGGGGTTCTTCGGGCTGCGGCGCCGGGGTCTCGGGAGCGACCGTGGTCTTTTCTACCGGCGCATCGACGACTCCGGGCTGCCCGTCGATCGCCTGGCTGCCCGTATCCTCGTACTTCCCCGAGCCAAGCTCGCCGACGTCCTTCACCGCGCTCGGCTCGGGCTCCCGCACCCCCGCCATATCCTTCACGAAGGGCAGCTCGAACAAGGACAGCACCATGAACACAGTCCCCGCAATCAGCAGTCCGCCGAGCGCCATACACGCCACCAGCAGGCGCTGCGCGCCGCCCGGACTCGCCTCATCCTTGCGCCGGAAGTGTCGCATCGTCTGTTCCTCGCGGGCGCTCGGCGATCGTGACGCTCGGCCCGTCTCCGCCTCGTGGGCGACGAACAGCTCCTCTCCCAGCTCCCACGCGCTCGCCTGACGCTCGTCGGGCCGCTTCGCCAGCGCGCGCAGGACGATCTCCTGGATCGACGGCGGGATCCGGGCCTCCGGCGCGAGCACGAACAGCGGCGGCGGCGGCAGCTCGATGTGCTTGCGCTGCACCTCGTAGACGGAGTTTTGCGACTGAAACGGTAGGAAGCCGGTCAGCATGCGATAGAGGGTGACCCCGATCGCGTAGATATCGATGCGATGATCGATCTCCAGGCCCAGCGCTTGCTCGGGGGACATGTATTCGGGTGTCCCGGGCGTACCCTGCGTCAGGCGAGTCTCCGGCGCCATCGGTCGCATGGAGGACGCGTCGCGCAGGACCTTGGCGATTCCCAGATCCAGCAACTTCGCCATCGCTACGCCGGGCCGCCCGGGCTGCGTCACCAAAAAAATGTTGCCCGGCTTGATGTCGCGATGGATGAGTCCATGGTCGTGCGTGTGCGCGACCGCGTCGCACACCTGCGTCATGATCGTCACGGCTTCGGCCCAGCGCATCGGTCCCGGCTCGCGCTCGATCCGCGCGCTCAGCGACTCGCCTTCCAGCAGCTCCATCACCAGATAGGCCCGGCCCTCGTCGATGCCGAAGTCCGTCACGTCGACCAGGTTGGGGTGGCGAATCTTCGCCGCCGCGAACGCCTCCTGGCGGAAGCGAGCCATGTAATCATCGGCCACCGCGAACTGCGGGTGCAGCACCTTGACCGCGACCGGCTTGTCGATCTGGGTGTCGACCGCCTCGTAGACCGTCGCCATCCCGCCGTGGCCGATTCGAGCCACCAGCCGGTAACGACCCCCGAGGGTCTGACCGGAGAAATCGGCGATGATCATGACCTCGGCCCTGCCTCGCCGTCGCGCCCGTGAGCGCGCTGAAGAGAAACCCCTCTCTCAAGTCGTGAAGTCGTGCGGTCCGTCATCGCCTCGTCGACTCTCCGGCGCTAAAAGCCGCCCTGGAAGTTCAGGACCATCGCGGTCGTGGATGCGTTCGCGGACAGCCGCACGCGCTTCTGCCTGGCGTTACGCGCGATCACTCCGCTCGTCGTCCCACCCACGATCCCCACTCCGAATCCGAGCACCCCCGCGGCGAGCGCCCGAAACATCTCCTGGTCCTTGACGTCGGCGACCGGCACGAACGACGTGAACCGTTCGCCCCCCGGCCCGCCGCGTTGCTCCGCGAGCGCTGCAGCGTACAATCCCGCACCGACCCCGGTCGCGACCCCGCCGACGAGCAACGCCACCAGGACTCGCATCCGTCCGGGCTTGAGCGCCTCCAAACCCGTCACCACGCCCAGCCCCACGCTCAGGCCGAGAAACCCGCCGCCGGCGACCGCGATCTCCTGCCGGCGGCGAATCTCGTCTGTCTTGTATGAGAGGGCCGGCTCCTCGCTCGTACAATCCTTGGGTACGCGGTCCTGATAGCACTTCGGCTCGGTGCGCCCCACGCCCAGCAAGCTCGCGCCGATCAGCAGGCTGCCCGCGCCCGCGCCGCCGACCCCGAGCATGATCTTTCGCTGCAGCGCTCGTTCAGCGAGCACGGCCGGGCTCGGGTCCCAGCGAAGTTCGACCGTCCCCGTGTCCCCGACCACGACCTCGCCGGCGTGGGCCTTTTGAAAGAGGCCGCGCGGTCGCACCCGGTACCGCCAGTTCCCCGTCCGCAGCGCCAGGCGCACCTCCGGCGCCCGCGCTCGCAAGATCTGCTCGGGCTCGACGTGGAACGGGTCGGACAGATGAATCATCACCCCCCGCGAGATCTCGCTCGCGGGACCCAGCACGAACCGGAGCTCCGAAGTCTCGGGGCGCAGCTTGACCCGGCCCCGGCTCTCTCGCCGGACGAGGATGCTGGTCGCATGCGCCTTCTCGCCGAGGTTGTACGCGGCCGCGGGCGAGGCCGGATCGATCCACAACTTCCAGCGCCCGCGCTCGAGGTGGACCCGAGCGCCCTCGCCGTGCGCGACCTGATGAAATGCGTACGAGAATCGCTCGACGACGCCGACGCTGCGCGAACAATCACTGCGGTGATTCTCTGCCGGCGCCCGCCCGTCGCAGCCGCCGTCGAGCACCCGCTCCAAATACAGCACCGCCGCCTCCCCGAGCGCCGCGCGCGGCACCACCTCGACGTCGACCGCCACCAGCCGCTCGCGCAGCTCCTCGCTGCGTCTCAGCGCCTCGGTCCGCTCCGAGTCCGTCAACCCCGGCGTACCCACGTACTCCGTCAGGAGCGCCAGCGCCCACCCGTCGCTGCCCGCGGCGACCCGCGCCTCCGAAGCGTTGTACAGGTACTTGGCGCCGCCCCAGGTCTGCCACATCGCCGCGAACACCGCCGCCGCCGCCGCGTATCGCCGCTCCGCGTAGAGCTGGCGCGCACAACGGTTTTGCGTCGCCTCGTCCGGCTCGTCGGTGCACCGCGGATCGTCGCTCCCCGCGGCCACTCCGACGCGCATCGCCAGCGCCAGCGCCAGTCCGACGCTCGAACGCCGAGCCAGAGGCCAGTGAGATCGACGACGCATCATGGCGCTACTTGAGCCCCCCGACGTCTTCACGCAGCGCGGCACGACCCGGGAGTGCTGCTCGCACATGTCGCCGAGCGGGCACTTCACGCAATCGCAGCAGTTCTCCGCCGTCTCTTCTGGCGCCGAGCATCGCCCGTCGCCGCACCGCACGACGACCGGCTCAGGCGGCGCGGAGGTCGGCACCTGAGTGACCACCACCGGCTTCGGCTTGCGTACCTTGCAGAACTTCGACCCGAGCTCGCCCGCGAGCTGATCGAGCCGCTCGCGCAGCTCGTCGAAGTCGCGCTCGAGCAGCCCGCCGACGTGAATGAGCCGCAGATCGCGGCGGCAATCGAACACCAGAGTGATCGGCAGCTGCAGCTCCTCTTTGCTCTTCTTCTTGATCGCGTCGAACTTGCGCAGCACCGGCAGCACGTCGTCGCGGTCGCTGAGGAAGAACTTGACCTCCGGCATCATCGGCCCGAACTCCTCGCGGGCCCACACCGGGTCGCGCGAGTCCGACACTTGCAGCGGCACGAAGCGCACGTTGTCGCCCCAGTCGGACCCCTCGAACATGCTCTTGAACCACGGCAGCTCTTGCTTGCAGGGCAAGCACCAAGAGGCCCAGAGGTTGACCACCGTCACGCGGTTCTCCTCGACGGGCCCGGACTTCAGGACGACGTCGAGCAGCCGGCCATCCTCGCTGACCTGCTGCACCGAGCGCGCCAGCAGCGGCTCGGCGTCCTGCCCTCGTCGCAGGAGCTCGTCGACGATGCCCTCGCGCGGACTCGGCGGCATCGGCGGCGGCGGTACCTCTGTCCCCGTCGCTGCAGGCAGCCCGCCCACCGCCTCGGCCGGCGCCGTCTCTTCCTCCGCACCGGACAGCCGGACGAGCTCGAGAGCGACGCCGCGATCACCACCACCATCGCGCCGATCGCCCCGAGAAACGTCAGGCGTCGCGTCATTCGCTGGCGCGGCGTGCGAATCGTGACCGGGTTCGCCGACGAGCGCGCCGGCTCCGGCGGCCAGGCGGCCAGGCTCTCGATCTCCGCCGCGCCCAGCGGCCCGACGAGCTCGGTGCCGGGCGCCAGCGGCCGTCGCGGAGCCTCCGCGACCTGCGTCTCGCTGGCTGCATCGCGCTCGCTCGCGACCGGATCGGTGCCCTCGACGACATCGATCTGGATCACCAGCTTGGTCTCCGCCTCGAGCGACGCGTCGGCGTCGTCGTCCGCCACAGTGGAAGGATCTTCGACGTGCACGGCTCTCCCTCAGTCGGCCTCCGGCAGCTTGCAGGGCAGCGGCACCACGAACGCGACCTGGTTGATCAGCCGCACCGTCTTGCGCCGCTCGTTGCCGCGGAGGTTGGCCGCGTCGGCGACGTTCGCCCGCAGCGTCTCTTCTTCCTCCGGTGACCACGCGATCATGCGATTGGCGTAGTTCCGGTTGAAGAAGTCGAGGTCGAGGGTCTTGCGGCTGCCGAGCAGGAGCCGCTTGATCTTGCCGCGCAGCGCTCTGCTCGCTCTGCCGGGTCACGTTGGCCACCAGCAGATCGACCACCACGTCGGTGCGCCGCTGGGAGTACTTGTAATTCTCCGTCTCGAGGCCACCTTCGCTCGAGCGACCGACGACGATGATCTCTTCGGCCTCCTTCAGCGCCGCCGCCACGTATGGCTGCCCCAGTTGCGCCCGGTAGTAGGCCCGCTCCGGATCGACGGGCCACGGCCCCTGGCCGCGCTGCGTCGAGGGCTGGTTGTCGGGGAAGTGGACCGTCAACGTGTTGGGGAACTTCGCCAGCACGGTGTCGAAGTCCTTCGACTCGATGGCGAACTCCTCGAGCTTCTGGTCCGGGCAGCTGTCGAGGTCGTTCTTGCAGGTCTCGGCGATCCCGCGGAGCACGCGCTGCACCGCCTCGTCGTCGCAGGCGGCGGCCACCTTCGCCGGCGCCTGACAGACGTTGTCTTCACAGCGCAGCGGCGCCGCGCACGTACAGCCATCCTCCCCGCCGCACGGATCGCCGACCTGACACTTCTTCGCCTGCCGCGCCTTCACGCAGCGCCCGCTGCGGCAGACCTCCCCGACATCGCAATCGTGCGAGCTGCCTTCCTTGCACATCGCGCCCCCGCCCCGCTCCACGACCTCCATCGGAGCCCGCCTCTCGTTCACCAGCGCGACGATCAATTGCAAGAGCACCACCCCCATGAGGCCGAGCGTGGTCCCCGTCGCCAATGTCACCCCGAGCAAGAAGCGGCCGGACCGTGCGTCCTCGGAGGCCGAGGCCGCCGACCGACCCTCGTCGGGCATCAGCGTGATCTCTCGCCGCTGCGAGCCCATCTGCGTGACTCCGGCATTACGGGGCCGCTGCGCGCTCCCCGGCGGTATACGCGTCATCTCTGGCATATCGACCTTACTCTTTCCGCGGCGGCTGGGCCCGACCTTCAGCGGCCGCGCGAGCCGCGGCCAGGGTCCGCTCGATGCTGCCGTACTGCTTGGCGCCCTTGATGTGGATCATTCGCGGCACGGAGGACCCGTCCTTGCGGAAAAAGGTGAGATAGGTGACCGGGGTCGAGCGCAGGCCCTGGTCCATGGCGAAGATCGCGTGCTCCTGCACGAACGCCGCGGTCTCGTGGTTACGCAGACACTCGAAGAAGGGGTGGTCCAACCCGTCGTCCGTCGGCACGTCGGTCAGCCCGACCTTGCGGGCCGCCTCGCCGAGCCGCGTATAGTCGAACAGCGGCGCATCCTGCCCCTGCAGCTCGAACAAAGCGTCCACCATCCTCATTCCCGCTCCGGGTATTTCGCGCTCGACGCACTCGATCGCCTGCGCCGCGTCGCACGAGAAGTTCTTCTCCGCCTTGGCCGACTGCCAGGGAAAATCGGGCGGCACGCACTCGCCGGCGCGGGCGTAATGATAGACCGCCAGCCGATACCGCCCGGGATTCGCAACGACGAAGTCCCGCCAGACGTCGTACTCGCGTCGGCAGAACTCGCAGGCCAGGTCCATGAAGACGGAGATCTGCGCCTCTGGCTGCTGCCCGCGATAACCGACGTCGGATTCGGGCAGCCCGCCCTCCGACATGCAGCGGTCGAACTCGACCTGGTTGGCGTTGCGCAAGTATTGGACCATCTGCGCCGACACGAGCGCCAGGAACGCCAACGTCACCAGCAGCATCACGCTGCCCCGCGACCGCGCCGGGGTGAACAACGCCAGGAGCCCGGCCCGGTGGCCCTGCGGGTTCATCAACGACGCCGACAGGAAGATCGCCAGAGTGATCCCGTAGATCACGACGCAATAACTGCAGGCCGACTCGACGATGACATACGCATAGAACGCGAGGAAGGCCACCACCCCCAGCCCTGCCCAGGCCATCCACAGGATCAGCGGACGCACCACCGGCAGCAACCGACGCGGCGAACTCAGCGCCGCCCAGGCCAGCCCCGCCAGCACGAAGTAGTAGGCCGTGGCATATACGGATATCGGCAGGCGATAAAACGGGGTGGCCCAGTAGCTGTCGAGGACCCGGTTGCAATCGAACCAGTCCCAGAAAGAGCAAGCCGTCAACAACCAGGCGTCGCACCGGTATTCCGAACGAAACTTGGCGATGGTGAGAAATACGCTGAGCAGCGCACCCGCGGCGCTGAACAAACAGACGAGGACGGCTCCGGTCTGATCGGCATGGAGCCGCTGCCACAGGTTACGACGCGCCATACGACCCCATTCGACTCCTCCCTTCTGTAAACGATCCGCGCAGGCTTGTAAACCCCGATCAAAGGCTCCGGCGGGCAGAATTCCACTGTCAGGAACGAAGTTCACATCACCAAATCAAGCCAGTCGATCCAAGGCGCTCTGGCCTTTCGAAGATCATTGCGAACTCGGTATTTTCGCTTACAGAGATGG
Organism: Nannocystis pusilla; assembly: GCF_026626665.1. GTDB lineage: Bacteria > Myxococcota_A > Polyangia > Nannocystales > Nannocystaceae > Nannocystis > Nannocystis pusilla. Next base: position 10,714,922 of record NZ_JAPNKE010000002.1, on the reverse strand, counting down.
CCCTGCTCCCCGCGTCAATTTTGCGTGGCCGTTTGGACTCGGATCGTCTCTCATAATTTGTTTAATAGAGAGCCGGCCTGCCTGCTCCCGTCGCTCTTCCAGGACTGCCACGCCCGTCGGGGCGCAACAATAAAGACCGTTGCCTCTCTCGACGGATACGCAGGCGGGGAGGCGCGCCTCGAGGCTCCGTCGTTCGCCGGCCAGCGCCCTCGGCGCCAACTACAATGGCTTCGACTGCTTCGAGCACACCTGCGCCGAGCCGACCTCGTAGCCTCGGCCGCTCGACCGCGCCTCGCCTGCGGTCATCATCGGCCACGGGATCGTCGACCCGCTACCACGCGCCTCCCTGCGCGACTGACTGGCCGTGACTGATCGTCCGTCGCTTCCTCCCATCGCTACCCCGGCCATCGTGGGCACCTGCGAGGGGTTCGACTCGTCGCGGTTCGCCTCCACAGAAGAGCGCGTTGACTGCGAGGCTGCCGTCTCTCCACGTGCCTCCGCTGCGGCGAGGAGCGGCGGCGGCGAGGCTGTCGACGCCTCCGGCTGCGCCTCGCCCGGGCTGGCGAGCTGCGGGGACTGCAAAGCGGTCCGCACCTCCCGCGCGCCCGTGTTGCGCTGGCAAGCGGCCGAAATTGCGAGGCCTTCGCCCACGCTGGCGAACGATGCGGACTACAGGACATCGGCACCTCTCGCCGCGCCTCCGCGGCGTTGGCGAGCGGCCGTGACTGCGAGGCCGTCGACTCCTCCCACCGCACCTCCGCTGCGCGGTGAGCATCGGCGACCGCGAGGTCGCCGACCTGACCGCACCTCCGTTGCTTTGGCGCAGCCTATTTTGGGCTCGCGGCCGGCGACCGCCGCTGCGAAGCCGAGCCCCTTCGCCGTCCTCGGCCCTGCACGAGCTCAGGGTGGTTCACAGCCGACGCGAACGACCGGCCCGCGGCTCGCTCGGCACCTGCACGGCAGGCGGGCCACCGCCGTGCCAGGCCGCAGCGAGCGCGCCGAGCGTGCGAAACGCCTGGTCCTGGCGCAGGTCGAGCTGCTCGCGGCCCCGCATGTCGGCGATGTACTCATCGAGCGAGCGACCGCCGCCGGTGATCGCCAGCGCGCCGAGCATCACATCGATGATCGCCTTGGGATCCTCGATGCGGAGGATGTGCGGCTGCGGCAGGACCTCGCCCCACTGGCGCAGGATCACGTCGTCGCTGTAGCTGGCGTATACGCCGGCGTCGGCGGGCTGCTCGGGGAGCCGTTCCGCAGGGTCGTAGTCGAACTCGAGGATCGGGACCTCACTGTTGACCCCGGTCTCGCCCTTCTCCGAGATCGTACGAGTGAAGTGTTGCACCTTGCCGTTGATCTCGACCTCCACGCGGAACTGCGTCGGCCGCTGGTCGGGCTCATGGAACCGATAGTTGTGGACGAACACGCGGTAGCGGCCGGCGGGCGCGGAGCCGCGGATCCACTGCACGTTTTCGACCGGCTTGGTCGACTCGCCGCGCACGTTCATGTCGACGTCGAGCCACCCGCCGCACATCGAGCGCTTGTGGGCGTAATAGATGTGTTCGCCCGACGGCGCGATCACGTGGAGGTCGAGGTCGTTGCGGTTGTCCCAGATGAGGGACGCGCGGATGTCCACGCCCTCGTAGCGGCCGCCGGCCTGGAGTACGCGCTGACGGATCTCCGCGTCGATGTCGGCGCGGCGCTCCGACATCGATTTCTGCGGGTAGATGAGGAACGTGTGGAACTTGTCCTGCAGCTCGCGGAAGATCGTGCGGCTGTCGACGCCGGTCGCGCCTGGCTGCTCGTAGCCGTCGCGGGGGTCACCGACCGGGACCGGTCGCGCCTCCGGCATGTCGTGGCCGAGCACGCGCCTCACCTGTTCGGCGCTGACCTGCGGATAGAAGCCCTCGTCGCCGAGGAAGAAGAAGTAGCCCTTCGCGCCCTGATCGAGGCAGGCGAGCCTGGTGTGGCGAGCGTAGTAATAGGCCGCGAGCTCGTACGATTCCTGGCCCGAGCCGCCGCCGCCCTCCTCGATCCAGATCTTGCTGAGCGCCTCGTCGAGGCGATTGTCGGCCTCGAACTGGCCGATCTGGATCGGCGCCTTGTCGCCGGCGGTCGCGTCACCGATCGCGCAGAAGCTGATCGCGGCGCCGGGGACGTAGCCCTTGAGCTCGATCTGGCCGATGAACAGCGGCAGCTTGGCGTAGATGAGGCGCGTGTCGTCGCCGCGCGAGCGGGTCACGTCCATCGCCACCACGATCGGCGTCGGGTTCATGCACTCGCGCACCCTGCCCTGCGCGTCGAGCAGCGGGTGGACGCCCCGCGCCCCGTGCGCGGCAGCCTCGCCGCGGTAGGTGAACACGTCGCCGCCGCGCGAGCGCGACTCTCTGGCCACTTCGCCGTCGTAACTTCCGCCGCCCATGTCCGCTCCCCGCGCGCGGAGGATGGTCTTCGGGACAGGTCATGCCCGGGCCGCGCGCCGGGCTGCACGGTAACGCGGCCGGCCCGGCGGCTCAACGGGCGCGAACGCCCCCTCGCCAGCGTCGCGCGACCTCCGAGAACGCCCGCTCACCAGCGTCGCGCGACCTCCGAGAACGCCCGCTCACCAGCGTCGCGCGACCTCCGAGAACGCCCGCTCGCCGGCGTCGCGCGACCTCCGAGAACGCCCGCTCGCCCGTGTCGCTCGGACCTCCGGGCTCAGCGATCGCCGAGGTCGCTGAGCTTGCCGTTCAGGCGGTTCACGTCGAGCATGCGCGCCATGCCCTCGCCGCCCGCGGTCGCGTACGAGGCGTAGCGGGCGAAGTCGCCGTGGGCGAGGCGGTAGAGGTCGAGGGCGCCCTCGACCTCGCCGTGCAGGCGCGCGTGATCGCCGAGGCGCTCGGCGACCGCGGCGCGGCGAAGCAGGTGTTCGTCGTCGCACACGTCGATCGCGCGCAAGGCTGAAATCGCGGCGGAATGGTCGCGCTCGCCGGCGAGCCGCTCGACCTCGGCCAGCGCCGACGCCTCCGGGTCCGGCTCCTCGCGCGCCAGCAGCTCGTCGTACAGCTCGAGCCAGATCCGGCGGACGTCCTCGGCGACTCGCCGCAGCGCGTCGTGCCGTTCGCCGGTGAAGCAGGTCGCCAGCAGCTCGATCGCCAGCGCCGGCGACTGGTCGGTCCACCTGGGCTCGAGGACATGTCCTGAAAAACATGCCTCGGCGGCCAGGAGGCCCAGGCGGCCCACCTGGAGCTGGCTGTCCGCGGACTCCTCGGGCACGCGCGCGAGCTCGCGACGGACCTCGACCAGCACCTCGGCGATCGGCCGCGGACGTCGCTGCTCGCGGTCGACGGTGGCGAGGCGGATCTGCTCGTCCGCGTGGACGAAGAAGGCGCCGCGGTGGTGCAGCGCGTTGCCGCAGCGGACCACCCCGCCGGCGGCGTCCTGCCGGAACTCGGCGGCGCCGACCTCGAACGCGCGGCGGTAGTGGCCCAGAGCGCGGCGCAGGTGGCCGCGGCGCTCCTGCAGCCCGGCCAGGCGGTAGTGCGCCTCGCCGGGGCGGAAGCAGCCGCAGCGGAGCGCCAGGCGCAGCGCCGACTCGGCCTCGGCGTGCTCACCGAGGCCGACGAAGATCCGCCCGCGGTTGAGGTGGGCGTCGCCGTACCAGGGTCGATGCCGCAGCGCCTGCTGCAGGTCGTCGAGGCCGCCGTGGGGATCGTCGCCCTTGACCCCGCGCAGCCAGCCGCGCAGGTTCCACGCCTCGGCCCAATCCGGGCGCCGCTGCAGCGCGGCCTCCACCGGCACCAGCGCCTCCCCGGGCTGGCCGACGGCGACGCAGGCGTCGGCGAAGTTGTAGAGCGGCCGCGTGTCGTCCGGTCCGGCGGCGATGGCGTCGCGCAGCAGGTCGAGCCCGCGCCCGCGCGCACCTGGTCGTTCAGACAGGTCCGTGGTCAGCAGCCAGCCGGCGTCGTTGAGCGCTCTCGCGTGGCGCGGGTCGAGCTCGAGCGCCGCCTCGAAGGCCGCGAGCGCCCCGTCGTGCTCACCGCGTCGGTGGCGGCGCTCGCCCTCGGCGTGGGCCTCGTCGGCTGTCTTGAAGGACATATCCCGAAATTCAGGAGAAAGGCAGCGCCGACACGCCGATCAGCAGCGGGTGGACGGCCACGATCGCGGCGGTGACCAGCAGAGCCACGCCGGCGCGCCACAGGCCGATCTCGCCGGCCACGAACTGGTTGCGACCGGCGGCGATGGCGACGAACGGGACGATCGAGGTGACCGCCGCGTAGCGCTGCCAGCCGACCGGGTCGCGCCGGGCGCGCTTGCGGTCGATGCTGAACATGCCGGCCAGCGCGGGCGCTGCGATCGCCACGAACAGCACCAGCGACGCGGCGTCGCCGTTGGCGGCCGTGTGCGCCGCGGCCCACAGCACGAAGCCCCACAGCATCGGGTGGCGAGTGACGCGCAAGATCCCGCGGGCCGGCGTGGGGGCTTGCAGCGCGCGCTCCATGCCGACCGAGGTGGGGTTCGGCGTCGTCAGCGAGCCGACGATCAGCAGCAGCGCGACCGGCATGACGACCAGCGGCGTCCACAACGCCGCGTGGCCCGGCACCCACAGGTCGAAGTTGACGCCGGGGGCCGAGGCGCTGCGGTACGCCATCACCAGCGCGACCAGGCCGGCGAGCGACAGCAGAGAGAACATGCCCTGAAAGCCAGGTTGACGGAGCTTGGCGACGATGACGCGCCGCAGCGGCGAACCGGCGACGACGAGGTGGAGCAGGATCCACGCCCCCGCGGTGACGATCAGCGCGGTCAACTCCGGCGTCATGCCGGTGACTGTCGCACGCCAGGGCGGGCGCTAGAAGAGCTTCCAGCCCTTCTTCGCGGGCGCGGCCGGGCTCGCTGGTGCGGCGGGCTTGGGCGCTTCGGGGGCATTGACGGGCTGCGGCTCCGGCGTCGGCACGCGCGGCGCCGAGCCACCGGGCGGCTTGCCGGGGCCGCCGTGCTTGGCGAGCAGCGCCCGCGCGCGCACCAGCAGCGGCTGGCCGCGCGCCGGATCGACCATGGCGACGAAGCAGGCGTAGCCGTGGATCGCGGCCAGCACGTCGCCGCCGTTGCCCCACCGCTTGCCGGCCGGGCCGTCTTTCTCGATCTGGAACAGAGTCGCCCGGAACTTGCGCAGCTCGTCGCGCGGCACGCTCGGCCGGTCGTTGACGACGATGCCGGTGACCTCTTGTCGGCGACCGCGACGCATCACCCGCGTCTTCTCCGGGTGCACGACGAAGCCCTCGTGCGCGACGATGTCGGCCACGCCGCGCAGCAGCTTGCCGACGCGCTTGCTGTCGGCCGCCTCGCCGCGGCCGCTGAACGTGAGGTCGTCGGCGTAGCGGGTGTAGACGAAGCCGAGCGCGCGCGCGAGGCCGCCGAGGCGGGTGTCGAGGCGGCGGCACAGCAGGTTGGTGATCGCCGGGCTGCACGGCGAGCCCTGCGGCAGGTAGCGCTGGCCGCGGGCGACGAACCACGTCGTGCCGTCGAGCGCGACCTCGTCGACGTCGGGCTCGGTGCAGACGAGGGCCAGGGCGGTCGCCACCGACTCGCTGTAGCCGAGGTGGCGGATGGCGCCCTTCACCCGCGGGAAGGTCACCGTGGGGAAGAAGTCCTTGAGGTCGAAGTTGACGACCACGTCGGCGCCGACGTGGGGCTTGGCGTTGGAGACGATCGAGCGGCCGGCGACGAAGCCGTGCGCGGCGGGGTCGACGTTCAGCTTGGCGAAGATGTGCTCGAGCGCCCACTTCTGGGCCCGCTTGAGGCGGGGCATGGGCGCCGAGATCAGGCGAAAGCCGCCTGTCTTTTTGGGCAGGAGGAAGCGGCGGTAGTGGGAGACGCGCGAGACCTTGCGGTTGTAGGCGAGGAAGCGCAGCGCCTTGACCTCGACGCCCATCGCCTTGGCCAGCTCCTCGGCGCTGGCGAGGACCGGCAGGCCCTCTTCCTTCAGCGTCTCGAGGTCGGGTGTCTTGTCGGACATGCCCCCGGAGACATCCTCGCCCAGGTAGACGATCTCGCCGCCCTTGCGGGCCGCCCACTTCTGGGCCCGCTCCTGGCGCTCGCGCTCGCGGCGGGCCTTGGTCTCTTTCTGCTTGCGCCGCGACTCGAGCAGCCGCGCCTTGCGCTGCTCGGCGATCAGGACCTTCTCGTTGTAGAGCTTGCGCGACTTCTCGCGCAGCTCCGCCAGCTGCCGCTCGAGCTCGCCGCGGCGCCGGATCTCCTCGGCCGGGTCGTGCGGCACCGTCCCCTGCGCCGGCCAGAAGCCGAGCCGGATCATCTCCTCGAGGATCACCTCTTCCTTGGAGGTGCTGCGGATCCGCTCGTACAGCGCTTCGCGGGATGTCGGTTGGCCGGCCATGTTCTTACGGGGGCACGTCAGGGGCGCGCGGCGGCGGGGAATAGGTGTCATGACAACGGCGAAGACCCGCTACGAAGGCTCTAAGGACTGGACCGCTCAACTCAAGCGGCCCCGGGTAGCTGTCGCTCAGTCGCTTCATGGAAGTCACACCGGAATAGCGACAGCTACCCGATGGGCCGCACAGTCAAGAGCGGGCCAGTGAAGCGTGAACGAGCATTTCGCAAGGACGGCGATCCACCGCCCGGGTTGCTAGGCTCGGCCTTCGCCGTTGTCATGACGAAACTTGGTGGTGCTGCGCCTCGTGGGAATGGGGGGACTGCCGCGGCGACGCGGCATTTCAGCTGCTCCGGAGGACAGGTTCAGACGACCCCGCCCTGGGCCCGGCGGTGCTGGATCCGCAGGGCCAGTATATGCTGGCACGGGCCCTTGTACAGTTTATTTTGCTGGTAGAAGTTGCACGTGCACGACGCGGAAGCGAGCCGCTCGTCGCGGTCGAGCGCGAGCTCGGGCTCGTAGTTGTGCGATCCGTCGCGGACGCGTCCGCGCAGCACCAGCCCGCCCTCGCCCGAAGGAAGCGCCTGGCGCACCGTGACGTGATTCTGCTGGACCAGCGCCTGGGCCTCGGCCTCGCGGTCGTTGGCGAACCGCAGCTTGTCCATCGGCAGCGGGTCGCGGCTCAGCTCGCGGACGCGGTAGACCTGCTTGTCGAGGTCGTACATGGCCCGGCCGGCCTGGGTGTACGCGGCCAGGGCCCCGTAGACCGCGCTGGTGTCGAGCTCGAGCTCGCGCGCGAGCGCGTCCGGCTTGTAGAACCAGTGCTTCTTGAGGCCCTCGAACACCCGCCGCTTGGTGAACTCGTCGACGGCGGCGCGCGGGGCCATGAGGTCGAAGTTGCCGGCGGTCGACCAGTCGTTGGCTGTCCATCCGGACAGGCCGAGCGTGAAGTTCATGTCGCCGAGGTCGGCGATGTAGAACGACGGCAGGCCGGTGCCGAGCAGGTGGACGGTGAACTTGTTCGCCAGCTGGATGAGGCGCTCGAGGATGAGGATCCGGCGCCTGCCCCACACGCGGACCTCGTGCTCCTTGTCGCCGCGGAAGATCGAGCGCGGGAACTCGACCTCGCGGTTCCACGGCTCGAACACGACCTTGACCGGGCGCCCGGGCTTGAGGATGTACCGCAGGCTGCGCGGGCCGACCTTCTCCTTGTGGCGGCGGAGGACGAAGCACAGGTTGTGCACGTCCATCGGGTGGAGGTCGAAGGAGATCGTCGGCAGCGTCATCGCCGAGCTGACCTGCAGGAACCCGCGCACCCACGAGTCGGGCAGGTCGATCTTCAGCTCCTTGAAGTCGTCCTCGGCGGTGGTCTGCACGCCGAAGCCCGACGGATCGACGGTGAACATCGTCGTCTTGTAACGGCGGATCTTCTGGAACTCGTCGTAGAGCGCCGCCGAGTAGTCGATGTTGGTGGTGCCGCAGGCGAACTCCTTGACCTGCTTGAACACCTCGTAGCGCGCGCCGAGCCGGCCGTAGGTCGACTCGTCCTGCGAGAAGCACTCGAAGAACACCTCGTCGGGGTGGACGGTGATCACCGGGTCGAGCACGAACCAGGCGTCGCGGTCCTTCTGGTACAGGTAATCGAAGTAGCGCCGCTTGGCGTTGTAAAAGCCCTGCATGCGCGTCGAGCTGGTGCGGTACAGCCCGTCGAGCTCCTCCTGCATGCGCTTGATGTCGGCGGCGCTGCGCGAGCGCTGCAGCGCGACCTGCTGCCAGTTGACCTGCTCCTGCTTGGCCAACCACTCCTTGTACTCGGTCTTGTCCTTCGGCTTGAAGCGCAGGTCGGACACGACGACGTCGTGCAGCGCCGAGATCGCCTCGCGGAACTCGAGGCACTTGCCGAGCTCGCCGACGAAGTAGGTCGGCTCGCGCCGGGTGTCCGGCGAGAACGACATGCTGGTCGCCCGCGCCGACGAGTCCACGGCGGTGCTGCCGTGATAGCGGTACTCAAACTCCACGCTGCACCTGTCCCTTCGTCCGCACCGGCGGCTGGCGGATCTCGATCGGCAACGGCACGTCGCCGAAGCGCTGGCGCACCTCGACCATCGCGACCACGCTGGCCGCCCGGTCGCCGATCGCCATCGTCAGGCTCTGGCGCGTCATCAGCTCGGCGACCAGCTGCGCCGCCTCCGGGCTCTTCTCGGCCTCGGTCGTCAGGAACCGGAACACCCGCGCCTTGGCCACCCGGCCGCGGTTGACCCGCGACAGCACGCCGAGGAAGTACGGCACGAGCTCGCGCAGCCGCTCGATCGAGCCGGCCGCGTAGCGCTCGAGGTAGTTGGTGGCGAACAGCTGCACGTCGGCCGACGGGTGCTCGCTGAGGCGGCGCAGGTAGTCGAGGCCGTGCTCCTCCTGGAAGCAGCGGGTGATCATCTCGCGGCCGAACGCCTGCACGTCGGCGCGCACCGAGTCGGCGATCGCCACCAGCACGTCGGGCGGGAAGTCGGCCGGCTGCAGGCGCTCGCGGAAGAACGCGAACGCGAACGCGCGCGAGTCGTCCCACTTGGCGTCGAGGATCCGGATCGCCTGCGGCAGCTCGCGGCGGATCCGCTCGACGTTGCGCTCGAAGAAGCTCCACGCGGCCTGGCGCACCGCGAGGATCTCGTGGCTCGCCAGGCGCGCGACCTCGGCGACGTCGAGGCTGTCGGGGTCGACGTTGCGCGCCAGCAAGATGCCGCCCAGCTCCTGCGCGGCCGAGGCCTTGGCCCGCAGGAGGCGCATGACGAGGTCCTTGTCGACCGCGCCCAGGCCCTGCTCGAGGTCGGTCTTGAGCAGGCGCAGGACGAAGCTGTGCACGCCCTCGTGGACCTCCTTGACCAGCAGCACGCCGATCAGCGGGGCGACGATCGCGGCGGCGAACGCCGGGTCGCGCGCGGCCAGGCGCTGCACGACCGGGCGGATCGCGTCGCGCTGGTCGACGTGGGCCGAGGTCAGGAAGGCCAGCATCAGCGCGCCGCGGTGGACCAGCACGCTGTCGGGCAGCTCGCCGAACAGGCGGATGCCGAGGCTGCGCACCGCGGCGTGCTTGCTCTCGACCGCGAGCGCCGCGACGAGCTGCTCGGGCAGGTCCTCGGGCCGCGTGTCGTGGTTGAGCAGGATGTTGGCGGCCAGCAGCTGGACGCCCTCGAGCGGGTGCGCGACCAGGTCGACGACGACGTTCAGGCCGATGCCGCGCAGCGGCCGGGCGAACGCCCGCATCACGGTCTCGCCGACGTCGGCCGCGACCTCGCCGGCGGCCGGGGTGTTCGGCAGCGCGAGCAGGCCGGCGACGACCCGCCCGATCAGCGCCGACGCGGCCGCCGCCGCCAGCGGCACGCCCTGCAGCAGCACGCGGGCGTAGGCGCGCGTGTCGGCGTGGGCCGAGAACAGCAGCGCGATCAGCAGGTCGTGGGACTCGACGAAGCGGGCCCGGTTGTTGTCGATCCACCCGTGGGCCAGCTTGCGCGCGGCCGGCACGGCGCAGTTGGCGACCGCGGCGACGAGCGCCAGGTCGGGCTGGTCGGGGTCGTAGCGGGCCTTGGCCAGCTCGAAGCCGAGCTGCGCGGTGACCTCGAACGGCCGCTCGAGCAGCATGACGATGCCGTCGACGTCGAGCGCGCCCAGGAACTCCTTGTTGTCGCGGATCGCCCTGACCGCAATCCATGCACCAAAGTACATGTGCTCTCGGACAGGAGGTGCATGAGGCCCATCGGCACCTGGTCCCAGATCTTCGGGAACGCCTCCTCGCGGCTCGCGGGCGCCGGGTCGCCGGGCTTGTAGTTGCCGCGGCAGCGCCAGGTCGCGCCGCGCACCCGCGGCTCGTAGCGCGGGCTGTTGCCGCCGTAGAGGATCGCGTTGAAGGCGTGGTAGGCGGCGAAGCGGTCCCAGCGGACGGTCTTGTTCTTGCGCGTGCTGTAGCTGTAGCGCGTCGCGGACTTGACCTCCTGGCCGTCGGCGTCGCTGAACGGCAGGAGCACGCCGACGGCCAGCTTGACGTAGCTCATCGCGTCGCCGGCCTCGGCCAGGCGCCGCAGCGAGCGGAAGGCCCGGCGACGCAGGTAGTCGCGGGTCTTGCTCGAGTAGGCCAGGCGCGAGTCGGGGCGCTTCAGCTCCTTGGCGACGTCGGTCCAGCGGCCGCCGCCGAGGAACACGTTGCGGCGCGAGCCGAAGGCCGCCGGGGTCTTCTCGACGCGATAGGCGATGAGGCCGAACACCTCGGCGTCGCCGCGGACCTCGGCCATCTTGAGCAGGTGGCGGACGTGGCGGAAGCTGCCGACCTGCAGCGGGATCGTGCGCAGGCCGGCGAGCAGGCCCGGGCGCACGGTGTCGTCGTCGATGCGGTAGATGTCCTCAAGCGCGGCGGTGTCGCCGGCGGCCAGCGCGGCCAACAGCACCGCGGTGAACGCCTCCGGGTCGCCCTTGCTCGCCCCATCAGGCCCGGAGGGCCGTGAAGAAAACTCCTTCAGCGCCGGCGGCAGGCGGCGCGCGCCCTGGCGGCGACGGCGTCGCGCAGCTCGTCGCTCCAGCCGCGCAGCATCTCGAGCGTCATGCGCATGACCATGTCGCTCTTGCCGGCCCGCGGGATGAACAGCTTCAGCGCCTCGTCGAGGCTGCTGGCCTGCAGGCCAGGTTCGTTGCGCGCCCGCGCCAGCGCGGTGAAGGTGTCGGCGTCGCCGCAGCGGGCCAGCGCCCAGGCGATGCAGTAGTCGAGCATCAGGTCGCCGCTGCCGATCAGGCGGATGAGGTGCGGCACCGCCTCGCGCAGACGGTACTCGCCGGCGCGCCAGACCACCCGCGCCGGCTTCCACGGCTTGCGCCCGCCGCCGCCCTGCAAACGGGCGAGGATCGCCTCCTTCGGGCTGGCGAACGCCGGGCTGGCCTTTCGGGCAGGTGCCGCCGCCGCCGTCTCGCTCGGCGCGCCGCCCAGCGTCCGCCCCACCGCCGCCGCCTCGGTCGACTCGGTGTAGCCCTTGCGCTTCTTCTCGTCGACGAGCTTGGCGAACACCGAGCGCGCGGTGGTCTCGGCCACGGGTGAATCAGTCTTGGTGCCGTCCTTCAGCGGCGCGCCGCGGCGGCCGAACTGGAAGTTGACGACGAACTTGCCCTTGCTCACCTCGCACAGGTCGACGATGTAGACCTTGTCGGAGGAGCCTTCGCGCAGGCCGAGGGAGACGCGACGGATCAACTTCACGGCACTCCCGCTATAGCCCTGACCGGCTTGCACCTGCAAGCAGGTGCGAGCGCCGGCCGGGATCACGCGCGCGCACCCGCCCCCACCCGCGTCGCCGCGGGCGACGAGCCCTTGCGGCCCGAATCGGGCCCGCGGCGGTACTCGGCGCCGCCCGGGCCTGATACAGTCGCTGGCGATGTCGCGCCCCCGCCTCGCGTCCATCGTGGCGCTCGTCCTCCTGCCCGCGTGCGCCGACGACCCGGCGAGCGGGACCGAGTCCCTGCCCTCGTCGACCAGCACCACCGGCGACGCCTCGACCTCGACCGGCGCCGAGACGCCGACGACGACCTCGACCGCGACCTCGACCACCGGCGACGACGAGACCCCCGCGCTCGAGTACGCCCGTGGGATCCGCCTGACCCGCGCCACCGTCAATCAAGGCGTGCAGCTGGAGATCGTGCGCGACGGCGCCGAGGTGCCCAGCGACGAGCTCGGGGCCCGCCTGCTGTCCGGGCGCAAGGCGGTGATGCGCGCCGACTGGCTGCTGCACGCCGACTTCACGCCGCGCGAGATCGTCGGTCGCCTGACGCTCTGGACGCCCGAGGGCGAGACCCGCGTCGACGACTTCAAGGTGATGGTGAACGGGCCGAGCAACGACGGCGACCTGTTCACGACCTTCTCGTGGGAGCTGCCGGCGTCGCTGGTCGGGCCGGGGCTGCAGTACCGCATCGAGGCGCTCGAGCCCGACCCCGCGCTGGCCACCGGCGAGGTCAGCGACCCGCCGCCGATCCTGCCGCTGGCCGGCCGCGGGACGCTGCACGTCGAGGACGCGCCGATGGAGCTCAAGGTCGAGCTGGTGCCGCTGAAGCACGTGATCGACGGGATGACCTGCACGCCGACGATCACGGACGCGGACATCGAGGCGATGCGGGTGTGGATCGAGCAACACAACCCGGTCCAGCGGGCGGTGCTGACGGTCCACGCGCCGTGGGAGTACACCGCGACGATCGGCGACGAGCCCAACGGGTTCGTGCCGATCTTGACCAAGCTCGGCGAGCTGCGGGCCGCCGACGCGCCGGCCGACAACGTCTACTACTACGGCCTCATCGAGAGCTGCGACGGCTATCCGCCGGGGCTGTTGGGCCAGGCGGCGGGGATCCCCGACCAGCCCACCAAGGGCTACGCGTACCAGCGCCTGGCCGTCGGCCGCTATCAATCGTCGGGGGCCGGCGCGCGCGACACCTTCGTCCACGAGGTCGGCCACACCCAGGGCCTCTACCACGTGCGCTGCAGCGGCGGCGAGGCCGGGGCCGACCCCGAATACCCGTACGCCAACGGCCGCATCGGCCGCTGGGGCTACGGGGTCCACGACACCGGGATGCGCTCGCCGACCAGCTTCCGCGACTACATGAGCTACTGCTCGCAGTCGTGGGTGTCGGACTTCGGGTGGGAGAAGACCTTCGACAGCATCCGCGAGCTGACCTCGTGGGACGCCGGCGGGGCGCCGCCCGATCCGCAGGCGCGGCCGATCGTGGTCGGCACCTTGATGAAGGACGGCAAGACCCACTGGTACACGACGGTCGGCGCGGTGCCGCTGCGCGGGCGCGCGAGCGACACCTTCGTCGAGTTCGCGCTCGACGGCGCGACCGTGCGCGAGCCAGCCGCGGCGCTGGAGATCCCCGACAGCGACGCGACGATGGTGGTCGCGGCCCTGCCCGCGGGGACGCTGGCCGGCCTGTCCTTCAAGACAGGCGGCAAGCTGCGCGCCGCCGCGTCCGCCAGCCAGGTCGTGCGCCTGGACTGAGCCCCTGCCGGCCGCTCGGCTGCTCCAAAGGGCATGTCTCGAGTGACATGTCCGAACGCACACCTGCCCGCACCGGCGAGCAGGTCTGTCGGCCACGAAAGCAAGGCCTGGGCGAAACACCGGCGATTACCCGGCGAGCGGCGCGGAGGCAGGGATCCGTCGCCGAGCGTGGCCGATCGGCCTTGCGCGGCTCACGCCGTTCAGTCCGGTCGACGCGAGCGCCGTGCTCCCGGCGCGACAGGCCCGGCCAAAGCCGCGCGGCCGGACATCGTTTGCTCGCCCCGCTTTTCCGAGCACGTCTCTCCGGGTCGCACCGGCACCCGTCATGACGACGCGAAGGATCGACTTCAACGTGCGGCGCGAGCGGCTCCGGTCGGCGCGTCGAGAGCTGCTCGTCGCTCGCGCCCGGCAGTGCCGCGACCGCCGGACGTGACAGCGAGAACCACCGTGCGCATCCGCCCTGGCAATGCATACCCGCTCGGAGCGACCTGGGACGGTCGGACCGGGACCAACTTCGCCCTCTACAGCGAGCACGCCTCGCGGGTCGAGCTCGTGCTGATCGACGCCGACGGCGGCGAGCAGCGGGTGCCGCTGCGCGAGCGGACCGCCTTCGTGTGGCACGCCTTCGTCGAGGGCGTCGGCCCCGGCCAGCGCTACGGCTACCACGTCGACGGCCCGTGGGCGCCCGAGGAGGGCCTGCGCTTCAACCCGCGCAACCTCCTGACCGACCCGTACGCCAAGGCCTTCAGCGGCGTCACCCGCTGGGAGGACGGCACCTTCTCCTACGACATCGCCAGCGACAGCCCCGACCGCGACCTCATCGCCAACCCGCACGAGAGCTTCGGCGTGCCGCTCGGCGTCGTCGTCGATCCGGGCTTCGACTGGCAGGACGACCGCCCCCCGCACGTCCCGCTGCACAAGACCATCGTCTACGAGACCCACGTCAAGGGCCTGACGATGCGCCACCCCGAGGTCCCGCCCGAGCTGCGCGGCACCTACCTCGGCGTCGGCAGCCCGCCGATCGTGCGCCACCTGACCGAGCTCGGCGTCACCGCGGTCGAGCTGCTGCCGGTGCATCAATTCGTCGACGACAAGTTCCTGCTCGACCGCGGCCTGCGCAACTACTGGGGCTACAACACGATCGGCTTCTTCGCCCCCGACGTGCGCTACCGCAGCGGCGAGCGCGTCGCCGCCGAGGTCCAGCAATTCAAGGAGATGGTCCGCGCGCTGCATCGGGCCGGCATCGAGGTGATCCTCGACGTCGTCTACAACCACACCGCCGAGGGCAACCACCTCGGGCCGACCTTCAGCTTCCGCGGCATCGACAACCCGACCTACTACCGGCTCGTGCCGGACGCCCCGCGCTACTACTACGATTACACCGGCACGGGCAACAGCCTCAACGTGCGGCACCCGCAGACCCTGCAGCTCATCATGGATTCGCTGCGCTACTGGATCCTCGAGATGCACGTCGACGGGTTCCGCTTCGACCTCGCGGCCACGCTCGCGCGCGGCCTGTACGAGGTCGAGCAGCTGTCGTCGTTCTTCACCATCATCCATCAAGATCCGGTGATAAGTCAGGTGAAGCTCATCGCCGAGCCGTGGGACCTCGGCGAGGGCGGCTACCAGGTCGGCAACTTCCCGGTGCGCTGGGCCGAGTGGAACGGCAAGTACCGCGACACCATGCGCTCGTTCTGGCGCGGCGACGGCGGCGTCGCCGGCGACCTCGGCTACCGCCTGTCGGGCAGCAGCGACCTCTACCAGAACGACGGGCGCCGGCCGTACATGAGCGTCAACTTCGTCACCGCGCACGACGGCTTCACCCTCGCCGACCTCGTCGCCTACGACCACAAGCACAACGAGGCCAACCGCGAGGACAACCGCGACGGCGAGGACCACAACCGCTCGTGGAATTGCGGCGCCGAGGGCCCGACCGACGACCCCGAGGTGCGGGCGCTGCGGCTACGGCAGCAGCGGAATTCTCTGGCGACGCTGCTGCTGTCGCAGGGCACGCCGATGATCGCCGGCGGCGACGAGATCGGGCGCACCCAGGGCGGCAACAACAACGCCTACTGCCAGGACAACGAGATCAGCTGGTACGACTGGGAGCTCGACGACGAGCGGCGCGCGCTGCTGCGGTTCGTGCAGCGGACCCTCGCGGTCTACCGCGACCACCCCGCGCTGCAGCGCTCCAAGTTCTTCAAGGGTCGCAAGATCCGCGGCGGCGACGTCCACGACATCATGTGGCTGCGCCCCGACGGCGAGCAGCTGTCCGACGACGACTGGCAGGACCCGACCACCCAGAGCCTCGGCATGTTCCTCGCCGGCCACGGCGTCGACGACGTCGACGACGAGGGCGAGCCGATCCGCGACGACGACCTCCTGCTGGTGCTCAACGGCGGCCTGAGCCCGGTCGAGTTCGTGCTGCCCCCGCTGCACGCCGCCTGGGAGCGGCTCGTCGACACCGCCGCCGACGAGCCGCACGGCCAGGTCGCCGGCGGCGATCGGGCCGAGCTGCCGCCCAAGACCCTCGTGCTGTTCCGCGGCGTCGATCCGGACATGACCCATGACACATGAACCTTCCGACATGTCGAACCTCGGCGCCGCGCTCGAAGGCGGCGGCGTCCGCTTCCGCGTGTGGAGCACCCGCGCCGGCCGCGTCGCGGTCGTCCTGCACGAGCGCCCCGAGGGGGACGGCCCGCCGGTCGCCCGCGAGGAGCGGCCGCTGCAGCCGCTCGGCGACGGCCTGTTCGAGGCGTTCTACGACCTGCCCGAGGGCACGCTGTACCGCTTCAAGCTCGACGACGCCGAGGTCCCCGACCCCTACGCGCGCGCCCTGCCGTTCGGCGTGCACGGCCCGGCCGAGGTCGTGCGCGCGCACCACGAGTGGCGCGCGAGCGAGTGGCGGCCGCGGCCGCTGACGGACTGCGTGATCTACGAGCTGCACGTCGGCACCTTCACGCCCGAGGGCACCTTCGCGGCGGCGACCGAGAAGCTGCCGCTGCTCGCCGAGCTCGGGATCACCGCGATCGAGCTGATGCCGCTGTCGAGCTTCTCCGGCGCGCGCGGGTGGGGCTACGACGGCGTCGGCCACTTCGCGCCGCACGCCGGCTACGGGCGTCCCGACGAGCTGCGGGCGCTGGTCGACGCGGCCCACCTGCTCGGCATGAACGTCCTGCTCGACGTCGTCTACAACCACTTCGGGCCGGAGGGGAACTACCTCGGCAGCTACAGCCCGGAGTACTTCGCCCACGCCGTGCAGACCCCGTGGGGCGACGCGCTGAACTTCGCCGCCCCGGCGATGCGCCGCCTGGTCGTCGACAACGCCCGCTACTGGCTGACCGAGTTCGGCTTCGACGGCCTGCGCCTCGACGCCACCCACGCGATGGTCGACCCGACCGAGCGGCCGATCCTCGCCGAGCTCGCGGCCGAGGTCCGCTCGTTGCCGGAGCACCGCCTGCTCGTCGCCGAGGACGAGACGAACGATCCGGCGCTGGTGCTCGGCCTCGGCCTCGACGCGATCTGGGCCGACGACTTCCACCACGTCGTCCACGTCCTCCTCACCGGCGAACGCGACGGCTACTACGACGCCTTCGAACCCAAGGTGTTCGAGCTGGCCCGTTGCATCGAGCGCGGCTTCGTCTACGAGGGCCAGGCGTGGCCGCCGTCAGGCAAGCCGCGCGGCGCCGACGCCAGCGGCCTGCCCGCGCCCGCCTTCGTCTACTGCCTGCAGAACCACGACCAGGTCGGCAACCGGGCGCTCGGCGATCGCCTGCACCACCAGTCGCCGCTCGACCTCTACTGCGCCGCGTCGATGCTGCTGCTGTTCTTGCCGATGACGCCGCTGTTGTGGATGGGCCAGGAGTGGGCCGCGAGCGCGCCGTGGCAGTACTTCACCGACCACCCGAAGGAGCTCGGCGAGCAGGTCACCGCCGGCCGGCGCGCCGAGTTCAAGCTGTTCGCCGCCTTCCACGACCCCGAACAGCAGCAGCAGATCCCCGACCCCCAGGACCCCGCGACCTTCGAGCGCTCGCGCCTCGACTGGGGCGAGCGCGACGCGGGCGAGCACGCCGGCGTGCTCGCGCTCTACCGCGCCCTGCTGCACCTGCGCCGCGAGGACGAGACGCTCCGGGTACCGGACCGATCGAACATGTCCGTGGGGACAGTCGGCGATCAGATCCTGTGGGTCCTGCGCAAGGGCCCCGGCGGCGACCGCCTGCTCGTCGTCGACTTCGGCCCGTGCGACGCCGGCGGCCCGCCGACCCCGCCGGAGGGGCGCGCGTGGCGGCTCTTGCTGAGCAGCGGCAGCGAGGCCCACCCGGCGCTGCCGCCGGCCCGCGCGGCGATCTACGCGGCCGACGGAGACGCGCCGTGACGACCCCCGCCTCGACCTATCGCCTCCAGCTCCACGCCGGCTTCGACTTCCGCGCCGCCGCGGCGATCACCGACTACCTCGACGCGCTCGGCGTCGACGCCATCTACACCTCGCCGTACCTGCACGCCGAGCGCGGCAGCACCCACGGCTACAACGTCGTCGACCACGGCCGCCTCGGCCCCGAGCTCGGCGACGAGGCCGACTACGACGCCTGGACCGACGGCCTGCGCGCGCGCGGCCTCGGCCACGTGCTCGACTTCGTGCCGAACCACATGGGCATCGGCAGCGGCGAGAACCGCTGGTGGAACGACGTGCTCGAGAGCGGCGAGGCCTCGATATACGAGGGTTGGTTCGACATCGAGTGGGCGCCGCCGAAGGTCGGCATGGCCGGCAAGGTGCTCCTGCCGATCCTCGGGCGCCAGTTCGGCGAGGCGCTCGAGGCCGGCGAGCTGAAGGTCGTGCGCGACGGCGGCAGCTTCTTCGTCGCTTATTACGAGCGCCGCCTGCCGGCCGCGATCAAGTCGCTGCCGCGGATCTTCCAGCCCGCCCTCGCGCGCCTGAGCCTCGCGGCCGACGACCCGACGCTGGCCGAGCTCCACAGCGTCCTGACGGCGATCGATCACCTGCCCGGCGAGGCGAGCACGCCGCCCGAGGCGCGTGAGCAACGGGCGCGCGAGAAGGAGGTGATCAAGCGCCGCCTGACCGCCTTGCTCGCCGAGTCCGAGGCGATCGCCGCCGCCGTCGACGCCGCCCTGCAGGAGCTCGCCGGCGCGCCCGGCGACCCGCGCAGCTTCGACGCCCTCGAGGCTTTTTTGAATGAGCAGGTCTATCGCCTCAGCTTCTGGCGCGTCGCCACCGAGGAGATCAACTACCGCCGCTTCTTCGACGTCAACGAGCTCGCCGCGATCAAGATGGAGGACCCCGCGGTGTTCTCGGCCGCGCACGCGCTCGTGCTGCGCAAGCTCGCCGAGGGCCGGATCACCGGCCTCCGCCTCGACCACACCGACGGCCTCTACGACCCCGCGGCCTACTTCGAGACGCTGCAGGCCGAGGCCCGCGCGCACGCCCCTGCCGACGCCCAGCCGCTGTACCTCGTGATCGAGAAGATCTTGGAGCCCGGCGAGGCGCTGCCGCGCAGCTGGCAGGTCGATGGCACCACCGGCTACGACTTCCTCGGCGTCGTCAATGGCCTGTGGATCCGCCCCGACTCGGGCCCGCGGCTGACCCGCTTCTACCACCGCTTCATCGCGACCGAGCGCGACTACGACGCGATCGCCCACGACTCGCGGCTCGCCATCCTGAGCGCCAGCCTGTCGAGCGAGATCCACATGCTCGCCCACCGGCTCGAGCGGATCGCCCAGACCCGCCGGCGCTCCCGCGACTTCACGCGCGTCAGCCTGACCTCCGCGATCGTCGAGACCATCGCCGCCTTCCCGGTCTACCGCACCTACGTGCGCCCCGACGGCTCGCGGACCGCCAGCGACGACGCGTACATCGACCGCGCGCTGCGCCGGGCCCGGCGCCGCCGCCCCGACGTCGACGCCAGCGTGTTCGAGTTTTTGCGCGACCTGCTGATGCTGCGCAACCTGCCCGAAGAGCCATGTCATCGCGCCGAGGCGGTGCGCTTCGCCATGCGCTTCGCCCAGCTGACCGGGCCGGTGATCGCCAAGGGCGTCGAGGACACCGCGCTCTACCGCTACAACCGCCTGGTCTGCCTCAACGAGGTCGGCTGCGACCCGGCGATCTTCGGCGTCTCGGTCGACGAGTTCCACGCGCACAACCACCGCCAGCGCGAGTGGTTCCCGCGGACGATGACGACCACCGCGACCCACGACACCAAGCGCGGCGAGGACGTGCGAGCCCGCCTGGCGGTGCTGTCGGAGCTGCCGGACGAGTGGCGGCGGGCGGTCTCGGCGTGGAGTCGGATGTCGCGGCCGTACCGGACCCGGCTCGACGACGACGACCTCGCGCCGACCGCCAACGACGCCTACCTGTTCTATCAGACAGTCGTCGGCGCCCTGCCGCTGGACGAGCTCGGCGAGGGCGACGCCGTCCCGCCCGCCTTCGTCGATCGCGTCGCCGCGTACATGGAGAAGGCCACCCGCGAGGCCAAGGAGCGGACCAGCTGGATCGCCAACGACCCCGCCTACGAGGCCGCGGTGCAGAAATTCGTGCGCGAGATGCTGGCCCACCCCGGCTTCTGCGGCCCGGTCGTCGCGCTCGCGCGCAAGCTCTCCACCTACGGCGCGGTCAACGGCCTGGCCCAGGTGTGCCTGCGGCTCGCCTCGCCCGGCGTCCCCGACACCTACCAGGGCGGTGAGCTGTGGGACTTCTCGCTCGTCGACCCCGACAACCGTCGGCCCGTCGACTACGAGCGGCGCCGGCAGGCGCTCGCCGACATCCAGGCGCGGGCGTCGGACCCGCGGGCTCGCGCGCGCGACCTGCTGGCGAACTACCTCGACGGCCGGATCAAGCTCATGGTCCTGCACCTCGGCCTGGCGCACCGCCGCCGGCACCGCTCCCTGTACCTCGAGGGCAGCTACGAACCGATCGCCGCCGGCAAGCACGTGGTCGCGTTTCGCCGCGCCCACGGCGACCAGGAGCTCGTGTGCGTGGTCCCGCGGCTGGCGTACACGCTGACGGGCGGCCGGCAGCCGTGGCCGCTGGGCGCGGCGTGGGGCGAGCAGTCTCTGGCGCTGGGCCCGGCCGCGGGCTGGCGCGACCTGCTGACGGGCGCCGAGCACCGCGGCGCGGACGTGCGGCTGGCCGACGTGTTCGCCGACCTCCCGGTCTCGCTGCTGGTCCGCGTCCCCTGAGGTGTCGCGAGCCGCGAGGATGCTGTACAAACGCTCAGCCTCTCCAGGCACGGAGCACCATGACGAAGAACACGTCGGATCAGGCAGACGACCAGGGCGAGGGCGACGCGCGCCGGTGGGTCGCCAGCGGCTTCACGGCGCAGGTGATCAAGAACGAGGACGACGAAGGCTGGGCCGTGACGATGACGCGCGACGGCGACGCCGAGCCGGTCCTCGTCAGCCCGTGGACCATGGGGCGCGACAAGAAGAACCCCAAGCCGCTCAACCACACCGACTTCAAGACGCTGCTGAAGGGCGCGCAGGACGTCCTCACCCGCCACGAGGCCCAGGCCCGGGCCCGGCGCCACCGCAGCGTCACCGTGATGGCCGAGGGCGAGGCGATCCGCGTCGACCTCGACGTCGCCGCCGACGAGGACGACCCGCACGCCCTGCTCACCGCGTGGGGCCCCCTCGGCGACAAGCTGGCCGAGCGCCGGGTCGCGCCCGACTTCAAGCTCTCGAGCGCGAGCGCCGGCCGCTGGATCGCCGGCGGCTTCGGCGACGCCTGAGCGGCGGGCCGGACTATCGCATGTCTCCGGAGACATGTCCCCGGCGACATGTCCTCCGTTCCACCGGAGAGACGCGCCGGGGGTGATTCATCGCGGGAGAGGACACGCCGTCATGGACGCGAGAAAGCGTCTGGCCGGCGGCCAGCCTGGCCGTCGACCAGGCGCGCCGAGACCTGGTCGAAGGGACAGCCGACCGCGGGGCCGACGACGGCGGGTCGAGACCCGAGCCGCGCCGTCCGACGAGCCGGCCGCCGGCCGAGCAGATGTCTCTCCAGGCATGTCCTCAGCGACATGCTCCCGGAGACATGCCCCAATCGACATGTCTTCCTCGACATGCCGCCCGCGCTACGGCCGGAACAGGCCGACCCAGCTCTGCTGCTCGCCGGCGACCACCAGCACGCCGCCGACGTAGGTCGTCGCGTCGGCGCCGACGGCCGCGTCGTAGGTGACGACGTCGGGCGGCAGCAGGTCGGGGCTGGGGGCGCGGTGGCGGACCCGGCAGCGGACCTCGCCGTCGCCGCCGAGGCGGGCCAGCCAGGCCTCGCGCCACTCGAGCGCGGCCACCTTGTCCTTGAGGCGCAGGCTGCCGGCCAGCACGACCTCGCCGTCGGGCGCGAACGCGGCCCCATCGAGCGACCACTGGTCGCCGTCGTCCTCGTAGTCGGCCAGCGCCCGCTCCCACAGCAGCTCGTTGTCGGGGCCGACCTTGTAGACCCAGAAGTTGGGCACCGCGCCCTGCAGGCGCACCGCCGTGTAGAGCACGTCGCCGGCCGCGTCGACCGACACCCAGCCGGGCCCGTGGTTGTGCACGCTGCCGTCGGCCAGCGGCGAGAACTTCCACTCGGCCGGCCCGCCGTCGGCCGCGAACTTGAGCAGCACCGCCTCGCCGATGTTGTAGTCGACGTACTCGCGGGCGCCGACGTAGATCGAGCCGTCCCCGGCCACGGCCAGGCGGCCGGCGTCGTCGTTGGAGAACATGCCGTTGCCCGCGCCGCTCCACACCGTGGACCACACCTCGGTGCCCTCGCCCGCGGTCAGCTTGCCGAGCCACACGTCGCCGCCGCCGGGCCCGTCGCTGACGTCGCCGGCGATCACCACGTCGCCGTCGGGCGCGAGCGCGATGCCGCTGGCCCTGTCGTCGCTCATCGGCTCGGCGCCGTCCTTGTCCATGGTCCAGAGGACATGTCCGTCGGTTCCATCGAGCTTGACCGCGCGGATGTCGTCCTCGTCGGCGCCGGCGACCGTCGCCACCACGTAGACGTGGCCGTCGGCGTCGACCACCCCGTCGACCGGCGTGAAGCGGATGTCGGCCGGCGCCAGCAGCACGTCCCACTGCGGCTGGCCGTCGGGGGCGTAGCGGATCGCCCGCGTGCGCGCGAGGCCGAAGGTCTGCATGCCCTCCTCGTCGCTGGTGATCTCGCGCTGGCGGGCGATCGCCACGAAGCCGCCGTCGGGCGCGGGCGCGACCGCGACCACCCACAGCTCCGACTCGGCGGAGGGCGCGAGCGCGACGGCCTCGCCGGCCAGCCCGCAGGGGACAAGGCACGCCCCGTCGCAGCCGTCGTCGTCGACGTCGTTGCCGTCGTCGCACTGCTCGCCGGCCTCGAGGTAGCCGTTGCCGCACACCGGCGCGGGCGGCTCGAAGCCCGGATCGCCGCTGCTGCCGGTGCCGTCGGGGCCGGCAGTGGTGGTCGGCGCGGTGGTGGTGCCGGTGGTCGTGCTCGTGCTCGCGCCGGACTCGCTGGTGCTGCTGGCCGCGCCGGTGCTGTCGTCGTCGGTGGTGGTGGCGGCCGAGTCGCTGCAGGCGCTCAGCAGCGCGAAGATGGCGACGGAGCGGCGAGTCGCTAGCGAACCGAGCATCGCGGCCAGGATGCCGCACAGTCGCGCGCGGGCGCAACAGGAGCCCCCGCGCGAACCCGACACGCGCGACCCGGCGCGTGGTGCGTCCCGGGCCAGCCGGCTATCGTCGACGCGAAAGGAGGGTCCCATGAAGACGAAGTCGAAGGTGAAGGCGGGCGGCCTGAACGTCAGCGGGCTGTGAGCCCGAAGCGCCACGGCGGCGCGCCGAGGGCCCGGTCGCACCGCGCCGGGCCCTTCGTGCGTCCGCAGCTCGGATCACCCCGGGCCGAATCACCGCCCGGCGAGAGGCCGAGCGTCGATCTCACGAGCACTCGTTCTTGTCGCACGGCTCGGGCGGCGGGACCGCGTTGCCGACCCCGATCGCGCACCAGTCGGGCATGCCGGCCGGGACGCCGAACTCGTTGTAGGGCGACTCGCCCGGCGCCAGCCAGTACGGGTGATCGAGGAAGAAGTCCCACAGCGGCGCGAAGGCGGTCTCGCCTCGCTCGACCGGGAACGGCGGCGTCGAGTGGTTGCAGTTGTGGACGCACTCGAGGACGAAGTGACCGCCGGCCTCGAGGTTCTGCTCGAGGTCCTTCGACGTCTGCTCGAAGTCGATGACGATGCAGAAGTCGTCGGGGCCGCCCCACAGCACCATCGCCGGCATCTTGTGGGCCGGCGCGGTCCACGGCTTGATCGTGCCACCGCCGGTCCCGCCCGACAGGGACATGAACGACGACAGCACGTCGCCGCGGCCGCCCGCGAGCTGGCTGGTGAACAGGGCGCCGGCGCTGACGCCGGTCGAGGAGACGCACTCCTTGTTGACGCTGAACTGCTCGGCCACGCACGACAGCATGTCGTCGAAGAACTGGAACTCGGCCTGCAGGTCGGCGTCGCTGTCGAGCGCGCTGAACGGCCACTTGAACAGCACGCCCTCGCGCGCCTCGGGGATGACGGCGATGAAGCGCTTCTGATTGACCGCGTTCTGCACGTCGCCGCGCTCGTAGAAGTCCTGGGCGTCGCCGCCGAGCCAGTGCCACAGGAAGATCACCGGCAGGCGCTCGTCGGGCGCCGCGTCCTCGGGGGCGATGACGAGGAACTGGCGCTCGACGGTGTTGTTGCCGAGCTGCTGCGGCAGGACGTTGAACGCCTGGCCCTCCATGTAGCCGATCTCGAGGGTCGGGCAGCTGCCGCCGTAGGCCGGGATGTCCGGGGCGAGAGTGGCGCCGTCGGGCGGAGCGTCGTGGCAGCGCAGGAACTCGCCGCCGCTCGTGCCCATGTCGGCCTTCGGCGGGTCGCCCGTGGTGCTCGTCGGCGGCTCCGAGGTGCCCGTCGGCGCGCCCGTCGTCGTCGTCTCGGCCCCGCTCATGCTGCCCTCGCTGGTGTCCGGCGGGGTCTGCGTGGTCGTCGGATTGGTCGAGCCCGCGGTGCTGGTGCTCGTGCTCGCGTCGGAGGTGCCGAGCGTTGCGGCGTCGGTGTCGCCGGTCAGATCACCGCAGGCCACGGACGCGAGGAGAGGGAGACAGAGGAGCCCACGACGCATGATGCCCGCCATCATCGCACGGCCGTGGGCGATTTTCGCCATGCCCGCGTTCGCTGATCCGGACTGCCCGCAATCGGGCCGAGACGCGGCCAGCGGGAATCGCCGCACCGCCGGCGATCCTGCACTCGCGGGAATGCCCGGGAATCGGCGAGGCGCCGCGCGAGTCGTGGACGGTGAATGATCGGAGCCGGTGCACCGGACTGGCACCCCCGCGGAGGGTCACGCGGAGGGCCGCGCGCCGCGGCGGCGATCGCCCGAAGCGATTCGGCCCGCCTGTCGCGGACAGGCGGGCCGAGCTGAAACCTCGCGGCGGAGGTTCGAGTCCCAGTGTTCAGAAGCGCAGGCGGAGCTCGAACTGCGCGCCGATCGGCTGCTGGAACACGGTCTGGACCAGGAAGTTGCCCTGCGGCGGGAGCACGCCGCGCTGGAAGAAGCTGGTCGGCGCGTTCGGGCTCTGGACCTTGGCGTGCTTCAGGTCGTCGAGGTCACCGCCGGCGATGGCGCGGCCCTGCGAGTACGAGTAGGTCTCGTCGACGCGGAGGACGGCCTTGTTGTTGGTGATGTTGACGAGGCGGGCGGAGACCTCGAGCTCGACCTCGCCGGGCAGCGGGTAGGCGTAGCTGATGCCGACGTTGGCGAAGTAGTTGGGCTCGAGGCGGCCGCCGGCGCCGCGCGGGATGGCGTAGACCAGGAACTGGCCGCTGTAGCGGTTGTTGTCGGCGAACACGCTGATCGGGGTGCCCGACTGGTAGCGGAAGTTCAGGCCGAGGGTGAGGCGACCGGCCTTCTTGAGGTCGAACGAGTAGTACCCGTCGAACTTGACCTGGTGCGGGCGGTTGTCCCACAGCGGGCCGTAGCTGTTACGGACCAGCTCCGGGATGTCGTAGGTGGTCGTGGTGCCGAGGTCGATGGCGCCGGTGTTGCGGTTGACGAAGCCGTCGTAGTTACCGATCAGGCGGCTGTAGATGTAGCTGGCCTGGATGGTCCAGTTCTTGGCGAAGCGCTTGGTGATGTTGAACACCCACGCGTCGTAGTTGCGGACCGGCTTGTTGAAGAGCGTGCCGACCTTCGAGTAGGCGTCGGCGAGGAAGGTGCAGCGGTTGAGCTCGCGGGCGAGCACGTCGCGCTGCGGGTCGTCGTCGGCGGCCTGGTCGAACTGCTCCTGCAGCTTGGTACAGGCGTCCTGCTGGCGCTGGATGTCCGAGGCCGAGACCGACTCGCCGGGGTTGGCGATGATGAAGTTGAGGCCGCCGTTGGTCGACACGTCCTCGACCGCGCGGCCGAGGCTCTCGTGCTGCCACTTGACGCCGACGAGCAGGTCTTCGATGACCTCCTGCTCGTAGCCGACGACGAACTTCTGGGTGTACATGCCGCGCAGCTTCGGCACGACGGAGCCCGCGGTGAGGCCGGTGGTCGACTGGTTGAAGTCGCTGCACCACTCGGTCGGGGCGCCGTTGATCGACCGCTCGCGCGACTCGCCGCCGATGAGCACCGGGGTGGCGCAGTCGGACGCGCGGTAGCTGCGGGTGACGTTGACGAGGCCGCCGAAGGCGCGGTTGTTCAGCACGACCGGCAGCTGCTGGTAGAACCAGCCGTACGACGCGTACAGGCGGCTCTTGCCCTCGTCCGTCCAGTCGTACACGAGGCTGACGCGCGGCGCGACGTTGTCGTTGATGAAGATGTTGCGCTTGCCGAACACGTCCTTCATGTCCTGCATCTCCCAACGCACGCCGGCGTTGAGGTACAGGTTCGACAAGATGGACCACTTGTCCTGGACGAACAGCGCGTAGTTCTGGGTGGTCAGCGTCGAGTTGTAGGCCGGGACGCGGACGCCGGCGCCGATCGGGCTGGCGATCGCGCGCAGGTCGTCCTGCTCGTAGCGCACGCGGCCGAAGCCGAGGGTGCGGCGGTTGTCCGGGTTGTCGGCGTCGACGATGACGAGGCGGTTGTTGTTGACCCGGTTCGGGCTGACGTCGCCGCCCATCAAGTAGTTGTTGGTCGCCGGGTCGTAGCAGTACTCGCCGCCGCCGACGGTGCCGACGGGACAGTTCTGGTAGAAGTCGGGGTCGTTCTGGCCCGAGTACGCGGTGCTCTGCTTGAGCCGCACGCTGTCGATCTCGGTGCCGTACTTGAGCTGGTGCGCGCCCGCCTTCTTGCCGCTGAGGAAGTGGGTCAGCGCCAGCTGGCCGCCGACGCGGTCGGCCACCGACTGCGAGTAGGTGCCGATACCGCCCGAGAGCCACACGCGCGTCGGACAGGTGAGGCCCGGCAGGTTGGCGTTGTTGCACGCCTCGTCGACGCCCTGGACCAGGCGCACCGCGCCGTCGCGGTCGAGCAGGTCGTAGAGGTTGCGGCCCTGGCTGTCGGTCTCCTGCGTCAGCGGGATGTTCCGCTGCATCTCGTTGTCGAGCTTCCACGCCTGCTTCTGCGAGAAGCGCGAGTAGTAGATGCCGGCGTCGATCTCGAGCTTGTCGTTGGCGACGCGGCCCTCGTAGTCGAGGCCGACCTGCGTGGTGTTGCCGAAGTCGCTGCCGAAGCTGTTGTTGACGACGCCCGAGCCGACGCGCGAGGCGCCGCCGATGGTCGCGTTCGGGTTGGTGCCGAACGAGTTGGGCTCGGAGCCCGGCGGCTGGCGATAGCTGCGCCGCTGCGTCGCAGGGCCGCCGCCGCCCGACAGGCGCAGGCGGTGCTTGGGGTTGATCTGCCAGTCGAGGGCGACCGTCCAACCCATGTTGAAGCGGCCGGTCTTGAACCGCTGCTCGGCGAACTTCACCGAGTCGATGTAGTTGCCGTTGGCAGTACAGTCGTTGGTGCCGTTCTCGTAGGCGCAATCCTCGTAGCCGCCCGAGCGGTCCTTGTCGCGCCGCTTGTAGAACGACTGGATCAGCGAGTTGTTGGTGCCGCCCGGCGCGACGCCGATGGCGAAGAACAGCTTGTCCTTGATGATCGGACCGGACAGGGTGACGACACCCTCGCCCTGGTAGTTGTTGATCTCGGCCACGCGCAGCGACTCGTCGGTCGCGCTGATGAAGCGCGGCAAGGCGATGCGCGGGGTCATGCGGAACAGCACCGTGCCGCGCAGCTTGTTGCTGCCGCCGATGCGGCGCGCCTTGACGAGACCGCCGGTCGCGCCGCCGCTCTCGGCGTCGTACACGCCCTCGACGACCTCGACCTCGTCGATGAACTCCTGGACGATCGTCGCGCCGACCGTGCCGAACGCCGGGCTGGTGGCGTTCTGGCCGTCGACGACGTACTTGCTCTCGGCGCCCGTCGCACCGCCGAGGCGGATGCCGGCGGCGTCGCGGCTGGCGGTCGGCGACATGTCGACCACGGCCGTGAAGTCGCGGCTGGTCCCGCCGACCGGGATGTTGCGCGCCTGCTCCATCTTCACCTTGGTGACCTGGGCGGCGTCGTTGCGCGTCTTGGTCTGGACCTCGATGTCGACGCGGAACTTGAGCTTCGGATCGATCTGGAAGTTGGCGCGCATCTTGGCGCCGGGCAGGACGTCCATCGTCTTGTTGACGTTGGCGTCCTGATACAGCACCTGCACCGTGTACTTGCCCTGCGGCAGGTTGCGGAACGTGTAAAGACCGTCCGCGTTGGTCATCACCTCGCGCGCGCCCTGGAGGCACGTACACTGGATGATGACGAGGGCGCCCGAGATCTTCTGACCGGTGTTTTGGTCGGTGACGACGCCGCTGATCGTGACGTCGGAGGCCGCCAGCGCGAGGTTGGGGGCCATCGCCGCGACCGCTGGCGGGATGATGACCAGCGGCATGGACAGCGAGTACTTGAGCAGAGAGCGGCTTGTCTTCACAGGAGGGTGCTCCTTGCGGTCACGGCGAGCGCCTCGGGCATCGGTCGGATACCAGCGGGGGGTATATCACAACGAAAGCAACACTGAATACGGGAATCTTGCCTTGAGTACCGGGCCTCCGGGGCCGGACGGCGATCAGACTTCCCCCCGGTGCCGCGAAAACCGCGGGCCCGCGAGACAGCGTCCTGCTTTGAAATCACGCGAGGTCCGTTACAGGTCCACGAGCTCGACGTCCTCGGGCGCGATCGCCTCGCCGAGGAAGACGGCACCGACCCGCGCGAACCGGGCCGGCGCGTCGGTGGCGAGGAAGCGGACCCCCGCCTGCCCTGCCCCGTCCCGCCCGCGGGTCCGGTGGCCGGCGCGCAGGTCCGATCGCAGGAGGCAGCCCGCCACGACCTCCCCGGTCGTCTCGGCCGAATCGACCAAGCGGACGCGCGGGCCGACGGCCGCGGCGATCGCCTGGCGCAGGACCGGGAAGTGGGTGCATCCGAGGACCAGGCAGTCGAGCCCCGGCCGCTCGCCGACCACGTTCGCGAGGTAGCGCTGCGCCACGGCCTCGGCGACGGGCCCGCTGACCCAGCCCTCCTCGGCCAGCGCGACGAACAGCGGCAGGCGATCGACACGACCTCGGCGGCCGGGCGCACGGCCCGGATCGCCCGCTCGTAGGCGCCGCCGCGGACGGTGCCCTCGGTGGCGATGACGCCGATCTGCCCGCTGACCGAGGCGCCGCAGGCCGCCGCAGCCCCCGGCTCGATGACGCCGATCACCGGCAGCGGCGCGAACACTGCCGCGAGGTGACCGAGCGCGACCGCAGAGGCAGTGTTGCAGGCGACGACCAGCAGCTTGATCCCGCGGCCCACCAGGACCCGCGTCGCCTGCTCGGCGTATCGCGTGACCGTCTCGCCGCTCTTGGTCCCGTACGGCAGGCGCGCCGTGTCGCCGAGATAGATGAATCGCTCGTCCGGTAATGCGGACCGCAGGGCCCGCAGCACCGTGAGTCCGCCGACGCCGGAGTCGAACACGCCGATCGGTAGATCGGCCACCGTCGATCCGGGCGTCGGCGCCTCGCCTCGCGACCGGGTCACGCTAGCCTCGAGCGAGGATGTTCTTGGCGATCACCATGCGCTGGACCTGCGAGGTGCCCTCGTAGATCTGCATGAGCTTGGCGTCGCGGTAGATCTTCTCGACCGGGTACTCGCGCGTGTAGCCGTAGCCGCCGAACACCTGCACGGCGTCCGCGGCGCACTTCACCACGCTGTCGGCCCCGACGCACTTGGCGATCGCGCTGGTGTTGGTGCGACGGATGCCCTTGTCGACCTCCCACGCGGCCTTGTTGTAGAGGAGGCGCGTGGTCTCGTAGGCCATCGCCATCTCGGCGATCATGAACTGGATCGCCTGGTGCTCGGCGATCGGCTTACCGAAGGTCTTGCGCTCCTTGGCGTAGCGGGCCGACTCGTCGAGGCAGCGGCGGATCATGCCGGCGCACTGCGAGCCGATCATCGGCCGCGAGCGATCGAAGACCTCCATCGCCACGTAGAAGCCCTTGCCGGGCTCGCCGAGGATGTCGGCGTCGGTCAGCGGGACGTCCTCGAAGATGACGTCGCAGGTCTCGGAGGCGCGCTGCCCGAGCTTCTTCTCTTTCTTGCCGATCGAGATGCCGGGGCGGTCGCTGTCGACGACGAAGGCGGTGATGCCGCGATGGCCGAGCGCCGGGTCGAGGGTGGCGAAGCCGGTGAAGATGCTGGCGTGGCCGGCGTTGGTGATCCACCGCTTCTGGCCGGTGAGGCGCCAGCCGTTGCCGTCGCGCACCAGGCGGGTCTTCATCGACGCCACGTCGGAGCCGGCCTCGGGCTCGCTGCAGGCGTAGCTGATGAAGATGAACTCCTCGGTCAGCCGGCGCAGGTGCTTCTGCTTCTGCTCCTCGGTGCCGGCGACCAGCAGCGGCAGCGCGCCGAGGTGGTTGCACATCACGCTGGTGGCGATCGCGGCGCAGCCGTAGGCGAGCTCTTCCGAGACGATGCAGCCGTCGAGGGTGTGGTAGCCGAGGCCGCCGTAGGCCTCGGGGATCTCGATGTTCATCAGGCCGAGGTCGAACGCGGCCTTGAACACGTCGACGGGGAACTTCTCCGCCTCGTCGTAATCGTGCGCGACCGGGATGATCGACTCACGCGTGAATTGCGCGCGGTCTGGATGAGGGCGTTCTGCTCGTCGGTGTACGTCGGGTCGAACACGGCGCCCCCGCATACCACGGTCACACAAGCGGCGCCAGAGTCACGGCGGGGCGTCGCGCCCGTGCAGCGGCTCGTGAGTCGGCTCCGACCTGGCCCTTCGGGCAGCTGCGCGGCGGGCCACGAGGTCGCGATCGGCGGCGCTGCTCGCGGCGGCCCGACCGCCGAGGATGTACCCGATCAAGATCCCGAGCAGGAAGACGCCCGGGATGTACAGGAAGTGCCCGAGAGTCACGCCCCCGGCCCCCGCGGGCCCCCGACCTGGCGAGCTCCTGCCGCAGGGCGTCGACGTCGGCGCGCAGCCGCGCGGACCGGCGCCACAGGAACAGGCCGTAGGCGGCGAACAGCGCCCACAGGATGCCGTAGGCCCAGACGATGTGCTGGTAGTCGCTGGCGGTCTTGGCCGCGGCCTTGTCCTCGAGGGCGGCGAGGATCTCCTTCTCCTCGCGGCTCGTGCCGACCGCGGGCTCGTACTCACCGCCGTCGGCCGGCGCGGGCGCAGCCTCGAAGACGAGGCCGGTGATCAGGACGGGCGGAGCGATCGGTGTCATGCGCGAGAGTCCTCCAGGCGGACGTAGGCGTCGTCGAGCTCGCCGGCGAGGACGAGCTGTCGGGCGCGGATGGCGAACAGGCCGAAGCTGACGAGCAGGAGCGCGGACAGCCCCGGCCAGAAGGTGGCCCACATCTCCGGCGGCAGCTTGGCGACCACGCCCGTGGTCGGGTGCGTGGTCTTCCACAGCTTCACCGCGTAGTAGATGAGCGGCACGTTGACGGCGCCGAAGATCGCCAGCGCCGCGGCCAGCCGCTCCGACGCGTGCTGGCCGAAGTGACGCAGCAGCAAGTAGGCGGCGATCACCAGCCACAACAAGGCGGTGGTGACCTGGCGGGCATCACCGGTCCACGGGGTGCCCCACGTGGCGTGACCCCAGATCGGGCCGGTCAACATGACGCCGAGGCCGCCGAGGAACCCGATCTCGGCCGAGGCCAGAGCGACCGCGCTGGCCGTGCGCGAGCGCCGACGCAGCTGCACGTAGGCGGCGACGCCGGAGATCACGGCCATGAGCATGCACAGCCAGCCCATCGGCACGTGGAAGAAGAAGATCTTGAACGCGGTGCCCATGGTCCGCTCGTTGGGCGTCTGAAGGAACACCCGCTGGACGCTGTAGACCACCAGCGGGGCGGCGGCCAGGAACAGCAACGGGACCACGAGTTCGGACTTCCGCTTCATCGGGGCTCCTCTCGGCCGGCGGCGCGCGCCAGGTCGCGCCGGTGCTGCCGCGCAGCCTGGGCCGTGCGGGCCGGCGCGGCGCCCACGAGCACCGGCTCGAACAGCAGCGCGCCGACGCCGAGCAAGATGACGTCGAGCGCGGCCATCTGGCCGAGCAAGCTCGGGAGGTTGGGGTTCTTGTCGAGCAGCGCGCGGGTGGTCACCAGCGCGAACATCAGCACCGGGGTGGTGACCGGGTAGAGGATCACCGCCAGCAGCATGTTCTTGCCGCCGCCGCCGGCCAACCCGGCGGCGAACAGGGTGCCGATGGCGACGTAGCCGAGGCAGCCGAGGACCACGAGCGCGGCTGTCTCGAGGGGCATGTCCCAAAAGGCCTGTCCCGCGGGGAACATCGCGGCCAGGCCGGGCACCAGCAAGGCGCAGCAGACCAGCAGGACCAGCAGGGTCGAGCCGGCCTTGGCGACGTAGATCGCCAGGCGCTCGACCGGCGCGGCCAGCAGCGCGCGCAAGGTGTCGGCCTCGCGCTCGCGGTCGAAGGCGCGGGTCAAGGTGATGGAGCCGACGAACGCGACCGTGAGCCACAGCAGGCCCGGCACCGCCGGCAAGGTGTGCTTCTTCTCCAGCGCCGCGAACGACAGGTAGAACATGCCGAGCACGACCAGGGTGAAGAAGGTCGAGGTCACGACCAGCTCGAGGTCGCGCAGCTCCTGCCGCAGCTCGCTGCGGAGGAGGAGCAGGCTCTGGCGGAGCAGACGCACCGGCGCCAGGTGTAGCACAGGGTCGGCGCGCGGCGGAACCGGGCCGATGCGGGTCCTGCGGCGCCGTGCCGCGGCTCAGGCGGCGGCGTGATCGTCAAGGCCGACGGCGCCGAGGACCTCGCTTGCGCGGGCGGCGAAGCCGGCCGGGTCGTCGCCCCCGCGCTCGACCTCGCGGACGATCGCGCCGGCCTCGAGCAGCACCAGGCGATCGCACACGCGCAGCAGCGTGCCCTGGTCGTGCGAGCTGAGGAGGATCGCCGCGCCGCGGTCGCGCTCGGCCAGCAGCGCCCCCGCCAGCTGCGCGCGCCCGCGGGCGTCGAGCGCGGTGAACGGCTCGTCGAGCAGCAGCAGTTCGGGGTCGCCGGCGACGGCCCGGGCCAGCGCGACCCGCTGGGCCATGCCGCGCGAGAAGGTCGAGACCGGGCGATCGAGGGCCTCCGCCGGCAGACCCAGGCCGCGCAGGACGTCGTCGGCTGGCCGCGAGGACAGGCCGGCCGCGCGCCGCAGCTCGGCGAACAGCTCGAGGTTGGCGCGCGCGCCGAGGCCCGGGTACAGCTGCGGCGCGTGGGCGACATAGGCCAGGCGGGCGCGCAGCTCGAGGTCGATGTCGGCGACCACGCGCTCGCCGTAGCGGCGCTCGCCGCCGTCGGGCTGCAGCAGGCCGGCGAGGATCAGGAACAGCGTGGTCTTGCCGGCCCCGTTGGCGCCGACGAGGCCGGTGATGCTGCGGGCGCGCAGCTCGAGGTCGACGCCGCGCAGGACGACCTTGCGGCCGAACCTCTGGGAGATCGATCTCAGGACGATCGGGGTGATCGGCTGCCGCGCGCCGCTCATTTCTTGTCCTGCCAGGCCGCGCCCGGGTCGGCGTGGCGCGGCCGCGAGTCGAGGGCGTCGAGCTGGCAGTAGACCTGGTCGAGGGCGGCGACGATCGGCTCGCGCTCGCCGGGGCCCGCGGCCTCGAGCTTGCGCAGCAGCGCCGCCTTGCGCTTCAGCAGCCGCTCGCGCAACGACGCGCGCGGCCGCAGGGCGAACGCGAGGCCGCAGGCGAAGGCGACGAACAGGCCGAAGCCGAGGCCGAGCCACTTGTAGGTGCGCGGGCGAGTGACGAGGCCGTCGACCACGAGGTCGTAGGCCTGGCCCTGCGCCATGGCGCCGACGTCGTAGACGTCGAGGTCGACGCGGCTCTCGCCGTTCTCGTGCGGCGGCTTCACCGGCGGCTTCTTGGCGCCCTTGGTGAGCTTCAGGCCGTCGACCACGACCGCGCGGCCGTCGACGATCGGGAACGGCGCGGCCCAGTGGATCTCGGCGGTCCCGTCGTGCTCGAGCAAGTACGCGGTCGACAGGTCGATGAGCTCGCCCGGCGGCAGCGGGCCGGTGATGGTGGTGAACGGCGCCTCGGCCTCGTGCTCGAGCACCTGGTCGGCGCGGTCGCGGACGACGAGGCCGGTGGCGCCGTCGGCCGCGGCCAGCTTGTAGGGCTTGCCCGGCCAGTAGGCGGAGTCGCCGTCGACGTAGACCTGGAACAGGTGGTCGACCCGCGCGAGGTCGTTCTCCATCGACTCGACGCCGAACTGCACCGCCGAGCGCACGCGCGTCAGGTCGGTGGTGACCGGGTAGACGCGCATCTCGACGGCGACGCCCATGCGCTCGTCGAGGGTGAAGAAGCTCGACTTCCACGGGGCGCCGGCGTACGAGGCCTCGGCGTGGAACAGGCCCTCGCCGGTGAGCGGGATGTCGGCGATGCGAGCGACGCCGTCCTCGCCGGTGGCGTCCTCGAAGCGCTTGCTGAAGCCGGTGCTGTCCTGCTTGACGATCGTGACCGGGATGCCGTTGATCGGCTGGTCGTCGGGGCCGACGACGGTGACGCGCACGCTGCCGGGCAAGATCGTCGGCACCGCCCGCGGGCCCATCATCTGCCGCCGCTGCGGCCCCGCGGTGCGCGGGCCGATCACCGCCAGCACCACCGCCATGCCGACGTCCTTGCCGACGAGCGAGAACGGCTGGCTGCGCTCGGTGCCGGTCGGCAGGTCGGCCTCGGCCACCAGCGAGACGTCGGCCGCGAGCTCGTCGAGCCCGGGGAAGCGCGCGGTGCCGCGGGCGTCGCTGATCGCCTCGCGCGTCTCGGCCTTGCCGTCGGGACCCGTGAGCACCAGCCGGACCTTGACGCGCTCGAGCGGGGTGCCGGCGCGCAGGTCGAGGGTGCCGACCAGCAGGGTGCCCTTCGGCGTGCCGGGGTTGGTGAAGGCGACGCCGGGCAGCGGCACCTCGCCGGGCCCCGGCTGGCTCGGCGGAGCGGTCGGACTCGAAGTTGCGCCCGGACTGCCGGCGGCAGCGCCGGTCGAACCTGCCCCTTTGACCAGGAGGACGCGGTAGCCCTGGGTCGGCGACAGCGCGATCGGCTGCGAGCTCTGGCGCTCGCCCTCGAGGTCGGCGCGGGCGACCGCGGTGCCGCCGTGGAACGCGGCCAGGTCGGTGAAGTTGGCGCGGCCGTCCTGCCCGGCCACGGCGGTGCGCGTCTCGGTCTTGCTGCCGTCCTGCGACTTCAGCTCGAGCTCGACGGTGACGCCGACGGCCGGCTGGCTGAACGAGCCGAGCAGCGCGCGCACGGTGATCGTCCCGGGCTCGGTCTGCGGGTCGGCGCGCGGGATGCCGGACATCGCCCGCGGGTCGATCGGCGGGCCGCCGGCCGGCTGGGCCGAAGCCTGTCCCGCAAGACATGTCCCGACGAACAGGAACGCAAGGGCAGCCGCGCGCAGCGGCCGGCGTGACGCAGTCATGGGCCGATCTCCCCCGAGCTCGCCGAGTTGCCGCGCTTCTCGCCGCTGCTCACCTTGTTGCGCGCGAGCGAGACGCCGCAGTGCTTGCAGAACTTGGCGTCGTTGTCGTTGTTGCCGACGCAGTTGGCGCAGATCCGCGAGGTGCGGTCGAGGTCGGGCGCGGAGATCTCGGTCATGTTGCGCAGCGGCGCCGGCGTGAGGCCGGCTTCGGGCACCGGCGCCGCTTCGGCCGGAGCGCTGGTCGGCGCGGCCGGGGCCGCGGGAGCGGTCGGCGGGCCGGCCTTGCGGTCGAGCTCCGTCAGGACCTTCTGCAGCTCGGGGTGGAGGTCGCCGCCGCCGTCGAGGGCGCGCATGACCTCGATCGCCCGCACGCGGTAGGTGCCGATCACCGCCTCGAAGTCGGCGGTCGACAGCTTGCCCATGCCGTGATCGAACTCGAGCTCCTTGATCGCGCGCAGCAGGCGGCGCTTCTCCTCGCGCAGCTCCGACTGGCTGAAGTGGCCGACGCCGCGGCCGACCTGGGCCAACGAGTCGGGCCGGGCCAGCGCGCGGACCATCGCGTACATGCGGCTCAGCGCGTAGACCAGCGCGGCGCCGGCGGCGGCGAGGGCGATGGTCGGCTCGTCGACCGGGCCGGCCGCGCGCGCGACGACGAGGACCAGGCCGAACGCGACGAGCGCGAGGCCGGCGGTCAGGAAAGCGGTGCGCGGGAGCTTCGGCGCAGCCGCGGCGCGAGCGTCCTTGCTCTGCGGCGCCTCGGTCACGTTCAGACGTCCTCTCCCGGCCCGTCGCTCTTGCGCGTGCCGACGCAGATCAGCGAGCCGGCGAGCATGACGGCGAAGCCGAACCAGATCCAGTTGACGAGCGGGTTGATGTAGAGGCTCATCTGCGTCCACCCGGTGGTCATGTCGACCTCCTGGATCGAGACGTACACGTCCTCGCCGAAGGTCATGTAGCGCGAGACCTCGGTGGTCGGCTGCTCGGGCAGCTGGAAGTACCACCAGCGGGCCGGCAGCAGCGTGGTCTTCTGCTCGCCGTCCTTGAGCACGGCGATGTGGGCCGTGATCATCTCCTTCTGCCAGTCCTCGGTCGCGCGCAGGCCGTCGTGGCGGATCACGTAGTCACCGAGCTCGGTGGTGTCGCCGGGGCGCAGCGTGGTCTTGCGCTCGATCTTGTAGGCGTTGCCGGCCCAACCCAAGAACATCAGCACGATGCCGAGATGGACGATGTAGCCGCCGTAGCGCCGGCGCGCGCGCAGGACCAGGCCGATCAGCGCGTCGAGGACGCTCTGCGGGCGCTGGCGCCGGCGCAGGGCCACGCCGCGGTAGAACTCCTGGACGATGGTCCAGAAGGTGAAGGCGCACAGGCCGAAGCAGGCCAGGCCCCACGGCGAGCCGAGGCCGAGCACCAGCAGGACGACGGTGGTGACGACGCCGGCGACCAGCGGCCCGAGGAACTGCTTGACCAGGTTGACCTGCGAGGTCTTGCGCCACGCCAGCAGCGGGCCGACGCCGGTCAGCAAGAGCAACGACAGGCCGAGCGGGCGCATGTAGCGGTTGAAGAACGGGGCGCCGATGGTGACGCGCTCGCCCGGGTCCTGCCAGCCGAGCAGGTCGGGGTAGCGCTCGGCGAGGATCATCCGCCACTCGGTGAAGGTCGGCCACATGGTCGCGCCGAGCACGAAGATCGCGGCGACCAGGAACAGCCAGTTGTTGACGAGGAACGCGAACTCGCGCGACAGCACGCTCTCGAGCTCGCCGCGCGAGCGCAGCAGCGGCAGGCGCCAGATCACCAGGCCGAAGCTAAACAGCACGATCGCCAGCATGAAGCCGCCGAAGGTCCACGCCAGCACCGGGTCGGCGCCGAAGGCGTGCACGCTCTGGACCACGCCGCTGCGCGTCATGAACGTGCCGACGATCGTCAGCAGGAAGCTGACGATCACCAGCGACACGTTCCACACCTTCATCATGCCGCGGCGCTCCTGGATCATGATCGAGTGCAGGAACGCGGTGACCGTGAACCACGGCAGGAGGCCCGCGTTCTCGACCGGGTCCCAGGCCCAGTAGCCGCCCCACCCCAGCTCCTCGTAGGCCCACAGGCCGCCGAGGATGAGGCCGAAGGTCAGGAACATCCACGAGAACAGGGTCCAGCGGCGGACGCTGCGCTGCCACGCGGCGTCGACCTGGCCGGTGATCAGCGCCGCCATGCCGAACGCGTACGGCACCGCCAGCGAGACGTAGCCGAGGTACAGGCTCGGCGGGTGGACGATCATGTACAGGTTCTGCAGCAGCGGGTTCAGGCCCTTGCCCTGCGTCGGGATGTCGAGCAGGTAGACGCCGAACGGGTCCTTGATGAACAGCAGCAGGCCGGCGAAGAACGCGGTGATGACCGAAAGAACCGCCGCGGCGTGCGGGATGAGCTCGCGGTGGCGGTCGCGGTTGGCGTGCAGCGCCAGCGAGGCGAACAGGGTGTGCAGCAGCACCCAGAACAGCATGCTGCCGTCGAGCCCGCCCCAGAACGACGTGATCTTGTAGAACAGCGGCATCGCGGCGTCGCTGGTCTTCTGCACGTACTGGATCGAGTAGTCGCCGGCGATGAAGCCGTAGATGATGAGCGACGAGGCGAACGCCGACAGGGCGAAGCTGGCGTACACGCCCTGCAGGCCGGCTTCGATCAGCCGCTCCGAGCGGCGCGCGGCGCCGAGAGCGGAGAAGCCGGTGCTCGCCAGGCTGAGCACGAACAACAGGAGAATCGAGGCCGTACCGAGGGTAGCGATCGACATGAGAGCGGCTCCTTCGGACAGGTCAACGACCGTTCTTGCTCGGATCGGCCGAGGGCCGCTCCTCGTACTTCGACGGGCACTTGGCGGCCATCTCCTCCGACTCGAAGCGGCCGTCCTGCAGCTCGCCGGTCAGGATGACCTCGCCGCCCTCGGCGAAGGTGTCGGGCACCATGCTGGTGAAGTGCACCGGCATGCGTCGGCCCTCGCGCTCGATGTCGAAGGTGTAGTCGCCGGCCTCGCCCTTCTTCTGCTTGACGGTGCCGGGCACCACGGTGCCGTGGACCTTGATCATGCGGCCGGAGTACAGCGCCGGGTTGTCGACGACCTTGTCGACGAAGATGTAGTCGAGCACGCCCTCGCCGCTGCTGGTGCTGACGAGGTAGAACACCGCGCCGCCGACGAAGAGACCGATGAAGACCTTGGACGAGACGGGGAGCGCCATGACTGGATTAGCCTCCGATGCTGATCATCGCCTTGTCCGGGCCTCCTTGGCCATCCAGGGCGAAAGTGTGACCCGACTGCTTGTACCCGAGGACCGCGCGTACGCGCGCCGCGAGGGCGACCGGGCCGGCGGATCGCAGCACCGAGCGTAGATCGCCGGCGTCGTCGCGGGCGAGACAACTGTGGAGCGACCCTGCGGCAGACAGCCGCAGACGGTTGCAGGAGGCGCAGAAATTCTCGGTCATGGGGGCGATGACGCCGACGCGGCGGCCTGCGTGAGGGCCCGAGGCGACGCGCCAATAGGTCGCAGGGCCGAGGCCGCGCACGCCCTCGCCGCTGTCGCTCACGAGCGGCGCCCCGGCCGCGACGGCGACGCGTTCGCGGATCTCCGCAGCCGGCATCAGCTCGCCGGGCACGTATAGGCGGCCCGCCGACATCGGCATGACCTCGATGAAGCGCGGCACGTGGCCGCGCTCCCACGCCCACAGCGCCAGCTCACCGAGCTCGTGGTCGTTGAAGCCGCGGATCGCCACGGTGTTGATCTTGATGCCCGAGAAGCCGACGTCGCGCGCGGCGTCGAGGCCGGCCAGCACCTCGGCGAGCACGCCGCGGCGGGTGATGGCGGCGAAGCGCTCGGGGTCGAGGCTGTCGAGGCTGACGGTGAGGCCGCGCAGCCCGGCCTGACGCAACGGCGCGGCCATCTCGGCCAGGCGCGCGCC
Source organism: Nannocystis pusilla (assembly GCF_026626665.1). Taxonomy (GTDB): domain Bacteria; phylum Myxococcota_A; class Polyangia; order Nannocystales; family Nannocystaceae; genus Nannocystis; species Nannocystis pusilla. The sequence goes on along the minus strand of NZ_JAPNKE010000002.1, from coordinate 10,675,674 downwards.
GTTGGTGGTGAGGACGACGTCGATCGGGATCGCCGCCAGCGCCGCGACCAGCTCGACCAGGCCGCGGCGGACCGTCGGCTCACCGCCGGTGAGGCGCACGCGCTCGACGCCGAGCTCCGCGAACACCTGCACGATCGTCGCGACCTCCTCGAGGGTGAGCAGGTCGGCGCGGGCGATGCGGTCGATGCCCTCCTCGGGCATGCAGTAGGTGCAGCGGTAGTTGCACCGGTCGGTCAGCGAGACCCGCAAGTAGCGGATCCGCCGCGCCTGCGGGTCGACCAGCGGGCCCCCTGAAGCGAAGGCTCCCCGACCGCGGACGGCGGCCGCGCGGTGCGGAGTTGAACCAGGGTCATGCGCGAACAACCTGCTGCGTCGCTTCATGTTACCACAGGCGCGACGAGCGCCCGGCGGCGCCAGAGCGAGCCCGGCCACGTAGCTGCCCTCGTTCGGGCGGCTCGTGGCCGGATTCGCGTCGTCTCGCGCGGGGCGCGAGCCGGGCTCGTGATGACTCTCAGTGCGCCGCGGCCTTGTGCTCGGCCTTGGCGTCGGCCTTGTGCTCGCCGCCACCGTGGCCACCGCCGTGCTCGCCGCCGCCGCCGTGACCGCCGCCGTGGGCTTCGATCTCGGCGAGGACCTTGGCGCGCCGCTCGGGCACGTTGTCGACGCCGACGACGAGGCCCTTGCCGGCGTTCTCCTGCTCCTTCCAGCGGACGAACGTCTCCTGCTCGTCGTTGAGGGCGTCGCGGCTCTTCATGTCGAACATGGTGAAGCCGAAGAAGATGCCGACGAAGATGATGGTCCCGAGGAAGACGAACAGGTGGAACTTGTCGTCGTACTTCAGGTGCATGAAGTAGGCGACGACCAGCGACGCCTTGATGAACGCGACGACCATCGCCACCGTGAGGCTGGCGGGGCCGAGGTCGGCGAACGAGACCGCGAAGGTCAGGCCGGTGAGGACGAACAGGGCGCCGATGACGCCGTTGTACGTGCTCATCGGCGAGATGTGCTCGTGGACCTCGTGCGGATGCTCGACCGGTTGACCGTTGAGGAAGACCTTTGCCATGACAATCGACTCCGGGCGAGGGTCACTTGACCAGGTAGAGGAGCGGGAAGAGGAAGATCCAGACCAGGTCGACGAGGTGCCAGTAGAGGCCGGTGTTCTCGATCGCCACGTAGTTCTTGGCGCCGAACTCGCCGCGGCCGGCGCGGACGAACATCCACAACATGATGGCGAGGCCGATCACGACGTGGACGCCGTGGAGGCCGGTCATCAGGAAGTAGACGCCGAAGAAGATGTGCGGCAGCCCGTCGATCTCGTAGCCGTGGAGGTGCGCCGAGTAGAACTTGCCCGGCAGCATGCCGTGCTCGAACTTGGCGCTGTACTCGAAGTACTTGACCACCATGAAGATGCAGCCGCACAGGATGGTCAGCACGAGCATCAGGCGCAGCTCTTGACGTCGCCGAGCTGGATCGAGCGGACCCCGAGGGCCATCGTGTACGACGAGGTCAGCAGGACCACCGTGTTGATGCCGCCGGCCCACTTGCTGAGGTGCTCGTGCGCCTCGAGCACCATCTCCGGGTAGAGCATCCGGAGGATGAAGTAGGCGAGGAACAGGCCCGAGAACATCAGGATCTCGGTGGCCAGGAAGAGCCACATCCCGAGCTTCGCCGAGGCCGTCTGCTGGCCCATCGTGTCGAAGTGATGGGCCAGGTGCGGGTTGTGCTCGTCGTCGTCGTGGGCGGGCGCGTGGGCGTGTTCGTTGCTCATGGCTGCGTTACCCCGGGGAACTCGCGTGGAGGAATCAGTGGTGACCGCCGGCCGACTTGTCGATCTCGGGGAAGTCGTAGGGGCTGCCGTGGACGTGCGGCGTCTCGTGGAAGTTGTGCTCGATCGGCGGGCTCTGGGTCTGCCACTCGAGGGTCACGGCGCCCCACGGGTTCGACGGGGCCTTCTCGCCCTTCCACAGCGAGTGCATCAGGTAGATCAGGGTCCACAGCAGGCCGAGCGCGAGGATGTACGAGCCGATCGTCGAGACCTGGTGCATCACCTGGTACTCGGGCAGGTAGGCGTAGTAGCGCCGCGGCATGCCCTGGTGGCCCAGGAAGAACTGGGTCATGAAGGTGACGTTGAAGCCGATGAACACCAGGAGGCAGCCCCACTTGCCGGCCGTCTCGTTGAACATCCGGCCGGTCATCTTCGGCCACCAGTGGTGCAGGCCGCCGATGAAGGCGACGACGGTGCCGCCGACCATGACGTAGTGGAAGTGCGCGACCACGAAGTAGGTGTCGTGGAGGTGAACGTCGATCGCCAGGGTCGACAGCGGCAGGCCGGTCAGGCCGCCGACCGTGAAGGTCCACAGGAACGCCATGCCGTACCACATGGCGGTGTTGTACTGGATGCTGCCGCCGTACAGCGTCGCCACCCACGAGAACACCTTGATGGCGGTCGGCACGCCGACGGCGAAGGTCAGGAAGCTGAACAGCACGCCCGCCAGCTCGGACTGACCCGAGACGAACAGGTGGTGGCCCCACACGACGAAGGAGATGACGGCGATGGCGACCGAGGACAGCGCGATGGCCTTGTAGCCGAAGATGTGCTTGCGGCTGTGGACCGTGATGATCTCCGAGATGATGCCGAAGCCCGGGAGGATCATGATGTAGACGGCCGGGTGGCTGTAGAACCAGAAGAAGTGCTGGAACAGCACCGGGTCGCCGCCCATCGCCGGGTCGAAGATGCCGATCCCGAGCGACCGCTCGATGATGAGCAGCAGCAGCGTGATCGCCAGCACCGGCGTCGCCAGCACCTGGATGACCGCGGTCGAGTAGATCGCCCACACGAACAGCGGCATCCGGTTCCAGTTCATGCCCGGCGCGCGCATCTTGTGCACCGTGACGACGAAGTTCAGGCCGGTGAGGATCGACGAGAAGCCGGCGATGAAGACGCCTGCCGTCGCGGTGATCACCGCCGTCCCCGTACTCGTCGAATACGGCGTGTAGAACGTCCACCCCGTGTCGAGTCCGCTCGTCAAGATGGCGACGATCAGGAACACCGCCGCGACCGAGTAGACGTAGAAGCTCAGCAGGTTGAGCCGCGGGAACGCCACGTCCTTGGCGCCGAGCATCAGCGGCAAGAAGAAGTTCCCCAGCGCCGCCGGTACGCTCGGGATGATGAACAGGAACACCATGATCGCGCCGTGCAGCGTGAAGACCTGGTTGTAGGTCTGGGCGCTCATGAAGTCCTGGTCCGGCGTGAACAGCTCGGTACGCAGGGCGATCGCCAGGATGCCGGCGATCAGGAAGAAGAACATGACCGACGCCAGGTACATCATGCCGAGCCGCTTGTGGTCGACGGTGACGAGCCAGGACATCAGGCCCCGCTTCGAGACCAAGTAGTTCGGCTCGACGGCGGGGTGTGGGTCTTGCGACTGGACAGCAGTGGACATGGGAAGACTCCGTGGAGTGCCGCGGGCGAAGCGTTACTTCTGGGCCTTGATGTAGGCGATGAGCGCGGCGATCTGCTTGTCGTCGAAGCGCCCGGCGAAGCTGGGCATCTGCAGGCTGAAGCCGGACACGATCTTCGCGTTGGGCTCGAGGATCGACTCGCGGATGTAGTTCTCGTCGACGGTGACCGTGCTGCCGTCGGCCAGGGTCTCGCTCTTGCCGAACAGACCCTTGAAGCTCGGGCCGGTCTTCACGGTGCCGTCGGTGGTGTGGCAGCTGGCGCAGCCGCCGCGGGTGACGACGCGGGCGCCGAAGTCCTCGGCCGACTCGGCGTCGCCCTGCTTGAGCTCGCAGGCCTTGGCGAGCACCGCGTCGTACTCCTCCTGCGGGACGACGTGGACGCGGCCGACCATGCTCGAGTGCTCGTCACCGCAGTACTCGGTGCACATCAGCGGGTACAGGCCCGGCTTGGTCGCCTCGAACCAGAGCACCGTGTAGCGACCCGGGACCACGTCCTTCTTCAGGCGGAACGCCGGCAGGTAGAACGAGTGGATGACGTCGACCGAGGTCATCGTCAGGCGCATCGGCTTGCCGACCGGGACGTAGAGGTCGTTCGTCAGCGAGCAGCCCTTCACCTCGGGGTACTCGATCGTCCACGACCACTTCTGACCGGTGACCCGCACGTCCATCGCGTCCGGCGGCGGCGTCACCTGCTTCATGTACTCGATCTCGCCCCAGGCGAAGAGGATCACGAAGAAGAACGTCGGGATGGCGCTCCAGATGAACTCGAGCTTGCCGTTGTGGGTCAGCGGCGAGGTCTTGGCGTGGCCATGGGCGGGCTTCTTGTACTTCCACATGAAGTACGCCTGGACCCCGATCATGCCGACGAAGGCGATGCCGCAGAGGACCCAGAAGAAGATGTAGAGCGTGTCGAGCGCCTCGGCGTTGGCCGAAGCCGCCGGCAGGAGGCTCCACGGGGAGTCCGACATCGGCGGCGTGCCCGGGTTCGAGGGCGGCAACGCTGCTTCCGCGGCGGCAGGGGCGATCAAGAGCGAGAAGAGCACGGTTTTCCTCCGCAGGTCCCTGTCAGGCCGTGGCCCGGCGTTCGCGCCGCCAGTACACGAGCAGGGTTGTTCCGATCAATAACACAGTCACGGCGCCCGCGATGCGCATGAGACCGAACGCAAACGGGCCGTAGCGACCGAGGGTCGCATCGTAGTGAAAGCAGCTGAGGATCAGCCGGTCGATGGTGCTGCCCACGCGACCCTCGCCGGCCTCGATGAGGCCGAACTTCAGGTCGCTGGCGTTGTACGACAGGCCGTAGACGTAGCGGGCGATCTTGCCCTCGGGGGACAGGAACGCGACCACCGCCGGGTGCGCGTACTGGTCCTGCTCCGGGTCGTACGTGTACGAAATCCCGAGCTGGGCCGCGAGCAGGCGGACGTTCAAGGCGTCGCCGGTGAGGAAGGCCCAGTCGACGTCGTCGCCCCGGCCCAGCGAGTTCAGGTGGTTCTGCCGCTTCGGCCCCGCGAGCTCCGGCGTCTCGCGCGGGTCGATGCTGACGGTGACCACCCGGAAGTGCTCGTCCCCCGGCGTCCATTCGAGCTTGTGCAGCGCGTCGGTCAGCTCGTTGAGCTGCACGTTGCACAGCACCGGACAGCGGAAGTAGTTCATCGTCACCAGCACCGGGCGCTTGCCGTCGAGGAAGTCGCCGAGGGTGACGCGCTTGCCGGTGTGGTCGACGAAGCTCAGGCCGCGGTCGACGTCGAGACCGAGGTGCTCGTCGACGTCGATCGCGGTCATCGCCGGCGCCAAGACCTGGTTGCTGCCCGCCTCTCGCGCGTCGCTGGGCGCGGCGCGCACGCCGGCGGCCGACCCGAGGGCCAGCGCGGCGGCGAGACAGATTGCGGAGATCCGGCAAGACATGGCGACGAACTTCTCAGTGCGCGGGCGCAGGCTCAGGAGCAGCCTTGCCCGGGTTGGACTTGGCGCCGACCGGCTCGGGCGTGCCGCCCGGGACCGGCTTGGTGCTCTCGGACTGACCCTTGTCGGCGTTGAGCGGCATGGCCTCGTCCTTGGTGCCCGGCGGCAGCGCGGCCGGCGGGGTGCCCTCGGCCGGCTTGGCGGCGGCGCCATCGGTCGCGGGCGCGGTGCCCTCGGCCGGCTTGGCGGCGGCGTCGGTCGGCGTGCCCGCGGGCGCGGTGCCGTCAGCCGGCGCACCCGCGGGCGCAGTGCCGTCGGCCGGCGCGGCGCCCTCGGCCCCGGGGACCGCCGGCACCGCGCCGTCGACCGCAGCGCCCTCGGGCGCAGCCGGCGTCGGCGCAGCAGCCTTCTGTCCGCCCGCGGCGACGTCGTCGGGGTGGATCCACCCCGCCGGCGGCGCGAACGCGCCGAGCTTCTCCGGCTTGGCGAGGATCAGGTCGCGGGCCGAGGCCAGCGGGATGTAGTTGTAGCGCGCGACGACCTTGCCGGTCGCGTCGGTCACGACGTCGTCGCCCTTGCCGCGGGTCCGGGTCTCCATGTCCTTGCGGTAGTCGGCGAGGAGAGACGAGCCCTCCTTGCCGCGCTCGGCGTTGAGGTCGCGGGCCTGGTCGTTGAACAGTTGCACGCAGGTGACCAGCGACAGCAGCGTCAGCGCGCCGAGGCCCCAGACGATGTTGAACAGCTCGCGGGTCGGCGGCGCGTCGAGCTCGTGGCCGCCACCGTGTCCGTGACCGCCGTCGTGGGCGCCGTGCGAATCGTTATGATGCTCGGTCATGACTGCCTCCGCTCCGCTCAGAAGTTCTCGAACCGGACCGACTCCTCGATCCGCGGGTCGCCGGTGGGGACCAGGGCCTTGCGGCCGAGCGCCCAGGTGAAGCCGGTGATGAACACGCCGGCGATGCCGAGCAGCGCCAGGAAGTCGACCGGGCCGATGTGCATGCGCATCACGTGGTCAGCGCTCTCCTGCGCGTGGTGATGCGCCAGGACCGGCTGGACCAGCCAGTACATGTCGACGACCTGCATGAACAGGATCCACACCGCGGCCAGCGTCAGCGTGAAGGCGTTGCGCTTGACCCCGCGGCGCAGCAGGAAGAAGAACGGGATGAAGAAGCGACCGGCGACCAGCAGGAAGGTCAGCGGCAGGAAGTCGTCGGCGATGCGGTAACCGAACCACATCGTCTCTTCCGGGATGTTCGCGTACCAGATCAGGAAGTACTGGCTGAACGCGATGTACGTGTAGAACACCGTGAAGCCGAACAGGAACTTGCCGAGGTCGTGGTAGTGCTCGGTCGTCACCACGCCGCGCAGGTAGCCCGACTTGTGCAGCAGGACCACCACGAGGCTGATGAACGAGAAGATCGTCAGCGCGCTGCCGGCGAAGTAGTAGACGCCGAACATCGTCGAGAACCAGTGCGGGTCGAGCGACATCAGCAGGTCGAACGCCGCGAAGGTCAGCGACAGCGCGAACAGGGCGACCGCCGGCGCGGCCCAGAACCGCATCGAGTGCGCGGCGCGCATGCCGGCCTCGGGGTTGCCGTCCGAGCCGGTGCTCTTCGCGTAGAAGAACACGGACAGGCCGGTCCAGACCACGAAGTACGTGATCATGCGGTACAGGAAGGACGTCTCGTTGAGGTAGCCCTTCTTCGCGTTGAGCATGAAGTCATGCTCGACCGCGGCGACGTCCGTCCAGTGGTAGAGGTCGTGGGCGCCGAGGAAGATGATCGGCAGGCCGAGGAGGCACATCACCGGCAGGGTGATCATGGCGTTCTCGGCGATCCGGCGGACCGCGATCGACCAGCCGGCGCGGACCAGGTGCTGGACGATGACGAAGAACAGACCGCCGAGGGCGACGGCCAGGAACACCATGTAGGCGACCAGGTAGGCGTACCAGAACGCGTGGGTGTCGCCGTGCGCGGTCGCCCAGGCGCCGCCGAGGCCGCCTGCGCCGAGCACGAGGCCGATGATCGGCATCTTGCGCCACATCGAGCCGGCCGGGATGTGGATCTGGTCGGCCGGGAGAACGAACGGCTTGTCGTGAGCGTGGCTCATGGCTACTTGGCCTCCTCGGGCGTGCGCGCGACCTGCAGCGTGCGGACCCACACCGCGATCGCCCAGCGGTCCTGCGCCGGGATCTGGGCGGCGTAGGACATCATCGTGCCCTTGCCGTTGGTGATGACGTCGAAGAAGTGGCCGAGCGGCATGGCCCGGATCTGCGGGTCGTTGAGGTTCTTCGGCGCGACGCTGAAGCCGCCGCCGCGCAGGGTGGCCACGCCCTGGCCCCCGCCCGTGTAGTCGTGGCAGGGCTGGCAGTAGATGTTGTAGCGCTCCTCGCCGCGGGCCATCAGCTCGGTGCTGAGCTTGATCGCCGTCGGGAGCCGGTCGAGCAGGCGGCTGTCAGGCCCGCGACCGCGGTACAGCTCCTCGTCGTCGTGCAGCTGCCCGACGGCGACGGTGCCGGCCACCGGCAAGCGCGCCGCCCTACCCTCGCACTGGTGCGGGTTGTGGGCCTTGGCGCAGTCGACGTCCTTGAAGTAGTCGTTGACCTCCTGGGCGTCGAACCGCTGCTGGAAGTCCATGTTCTGGATGAGGTGGACCGGCGGCAGCTCGGACCGGTTGCCCTGACAGCCGGCGAGGGCGCCGAGCGTGCCGAGGCAGAGGGCGATGGCCTGGATCTGGTTCGTGCGTGCCATGTCAGTCCTCGACCTCCTCGATGTGCGCGGCGCCGGTGCGCTCGAGCAGCTCGCGGGTCTTCTGCGGGTCGTATTTGGGGTCGCGCGCCTCGATGGCGATGAAGAACTTGTCGTCCGTGTGGCGCAGGAACCGCTCGCTGTTGAACAGCGAGTGGTACCACATGGGCAGCCGGTTCAGGCCCAGCATGCCGAACACCGCGCCGAACGCCGAGAACAGCACGCCGAGCTCGAACGTCACCGGCACGAAGGCCTGCCAGCTGAAGTACGGCTTGCCGGCGATGATGATCGGGTAGTCGATCGCCGAGGTCCAGTACTGCAGCAGCATCGCCAGCGAGGCGCCGGTCATGCCCATGGCGAACACGATCCACGGCAGCACGCTCGGCCCGAGGCCCATGGCCTTGTCGAGGTTGTGCACCGCGAACGGCGTGTGCGAGTCCCACACCTTGTAGCCGGCGTCCCGGACCTGCTCGCACGCGTGGTAGACGGCCCGGGCCGAGTCGTACTCGGCGAGCAAGCCGTAGGTCTTCTTCTTGATGGGCTTACTCATGGCTCAGTGGTGCTCCCCGTGCGAATCACCGTGGTGGTGCGGATTGGCGATCGCCATCACGCTCTTGACCTCGCCGATGGCGACGGTCGGCAGATAGCGGACGAACAGGCAGAACAGGGTGAAGAAGAGGCCGAAGCTGCCGACCAGGGTCGACACGTCCCACACCGTCGGCGAGTAGTAGTCCCAGCTCGAGGGCAGGAAGTCGTGGTGCAGCGAGGTCACCGTGATGACGAAGCGCTCGAACCACATGCCGATGTTGACGAAGATCGAGAGGATGAACAGCCACACCACCGAGCGCCGGATCCGCTTGATCCAGAAGAACTGCGGCGAGATCACGTTGCAGCTGACCATGATCCAGTAGGCCCACCAGTAGTCACCGAACAGGCGGTTCTGGAACGCGAAGCTCTCGTACGGGTTGCCCGAGTACCAGGCGATGAAGAACTCCATCGCGTACGCGTAGCCGACCATCGTGCCCGTCAGCAGGATGATCTTCGCCATGTTCTCGAGGTGCTTGACCGTGATGATGTGCTCGAGCTTGAACCAGGCCCGAACCGGCAGCAGCAGGGTGAGCACCATCGCAAACCCGGAGAAGATGGCGCCGGCGACGAAGTAGGGCGGGAAGATCGTCGTGTGCCAGCCGGGCAGCTGCGAGGCCGCGAAGTCGAAGGACACGATCGTGTGCACGGAGAGCACCAGCGGCGTGCTCAGACCGGCGAGGATCATGTAGGCCTTCTCGTAGTTGACCCAGTGGCGCGTGGACCCGCGCCAGCCGAGCGAGAACAGCCCGTAGGCGAAGCGCCGGATCGGCGTCTTGGCCCGGTCGCGCATCGTCGCCAGGTCGGGGATGAGGCCGACGTACCAGAACAGCAGCGAGACCGTGAAGTAGGTCGAGACCGCGAACACGTCCCAGAGGAGCGGGCTGCGGAAGTTCGGCCACATGTCCATCTGGTTCGGCAGCGGCAGCGGCCAGTAGATGAACCAGGGGCGGCCGGTGTGGAACGTCGGGAACTGCAGCGCGCAGATGACGGCGAAGATCGTCATCGCCTCCGCGGCGCGGTTGATCGACGTGCGCCACTTCTGGCGGAACAGGAACAGAACCGCCGAGATCAGCGTTCCGGCGTGGCCGATGCCGACCCAGAACACGAAGTTGACGATCGCCCAACCCCACGCCACCGGGTTGTTGAGGCCCCAGATGCCGGTGCCCATGTAGAGCAGGTAGGCGATCGAGATGAGGTACACGCCGAGCAACATCACCGACGGGATGAACGCGATCCACCAGCGGCTGCTGGGGATCTCGATCGGCCGCGCGACGGCCTCCGTCACGTCGTGGAAGGTGACGTTGTCACCCTCGACGAGTTCCATGCGGCCGGTGATCGGGTCGAGTTCGTCTTGATACTTGGCCATGTGCGTCACCTGGGCTTAGTGCGCCGGGGCGTGGTCAGCCTTGTGCTCGCCGGCGGCGGCACCGTGCGGTGCGGCGGCAGCGGGCGCAGCGGCCGGGGCCGGAGCGGACGGAGCGAGCTCGGTGTTGGGGTTGCGGATCCGGCCGAGGTAGGTGGTGCGCGGCCGCGTGTTGAGGTCGGTGAGGACGCCGTAGTGACGGACGTTGGTGCGGAAGCTGGGCGACCCGCGTGGTCGGGTCGGCGACGTCGCCGAACACGATCGCCTGGGAGGCGCACGACTGCTCGCAAGCGACGACGATGGCGCCGTCCTTGACGGTGTCCTCGCCGGCGACGTGGGCCTGGATCTTGGCCTCCTGGATGCGCTGGACGCAGTACGAGCACTTCTCGATGACGCCGCGGAAGCGCACCGTGACGTCCGGGTTCTTCTGCATCCACAGCAACTTCTCGTCGTCGCTGTTCATCGGGTCGCGGTTGAAGTTGAAGAAGTTGAACCGCCGGACCTTGTACGGGCAGTTGTTGGCGCAGTACCGCGTGCCGATGCAGCGGTTGTACGCCATGTCGTTCAGGCCCTCGGGGCTGTGCGCGGTCGCGGCCACCGGGCACACGTTCTCGCACGGGGCGGTCTCACAGTGCTGGCACAGCATCGGCTGCACGACCGCGGCCGGGTCCTCCTTGGCGCCGCTGTAGTAGCGGTCGAGGCGGATCCAGTGCATCTCGCGGCCGTTGGCCACCTGCGACCGGCCGACCACCGGGATGTTGTTCTCGGCCTGGCAGGCGACGACGCAGGCGCTGCAGCCGTTGCACTTGTTGAGGTCGATGACCATGCCCCACTGCTGCTTGCCGACCATCGCCGGCGCGCCGAAGTCGGGGTGGGTGTTGTGGTCCCACAGCGAGACGAGCTTGTCGGGCGCCATGAGGTCGCCCTTGACGGCGAACTCGCGGCCGGTGGCCTTGAAGTCCTCGACGGTCGTCTCGCGCACGATCGGGCGGTCGGGGTAGCCGCGGCCCGGGTTCAGCAGGTTGGGGTCGTTGTCGTCGCGCGTCGACGCCATGTCGATCGCCGGCGACAGCGAGCCCCAGTCCTGGGTCGAGTAGATCTTGCGCTGACCGCCCGCCTTGGCAACGGTGCCGCCCTGCACGAACCAGGGGTTCGCGGCGGGCTGCAGCGGGTAGACGTCGACGCCGGCGCCGTCAGCCGCGAGGCCGATGTTCTGCCGGCCGTAGCCGAGCGCGACCGAGACGGTGTCGTCGGCCTGGCCCGGGGCGATCCAGACCGGGATCTGGACCGACTTGCCGCCCACGGTCACGGTCACGAGGTCGCAGTTCTCGACGCCGAGCTTGCGCGCGGTGGCGATGCTGACGTAGGCCGCGTTGTCCCAGGTCAGCTTGGTCATCGGGTGCGGCAGCTCCTGCAGCCACGCGATGTTGCTGAAGCGACCGTCGGCGACCTTGGGGTCGACGTGGAAGTTGACCTCGAAGCCGGCGGCAGTGAAGTCGGCGGCCTTGATCGCCTCGGCGACCTTGGCGTACTCGCGCGGGATCGGGTTCTGGCCCGAGCGCGGGACGCCGTGGACGACGCCGTCGTGCAGCCAACGGCGCCAGACCTTGTCGGACCACATGGCGCCGAGCGCCTTCCGCCAGTAACCCTGGACGAGGCTGTAGCCGTCGACCTCGGCGTCGCTGGCGATCCACGACAGCAGCTCGAGCGCGCTCTTGCTCTGGTGGAGCGGGGCGATCAGCGGCTGGACGATCGAGATGGTGGCGTCGGCGGCCTCGAGGTCGCCCCACGCCTCGAAGTACGTGGTGGCCGGCAGGTGCCAGGCGGCCAGCTTGCCGGTCTCGTCGTTGTAGAGGCCGTGGTGGATGACGGTGACGCCCTTGAGCTTGCTGGCGAGGTCGAGCTCGCCGGGCGCCTCGTAGGCGGGGTTGCACTCGATCACCAGGACGGTGTCGATGCCGGCGCCGAGCGCCGCCGCCAGGGCGCCGATCGGCTCGGCGACCACCGCGGTGTCGTCGTGGCGCAGGCGGACGCTGCTGCCGACGTTGCCGAGCATGACGTTGATCAGCAGGCCGAGCGCGTGGACCCACGCGGGCTGGCGCTCGCCGACGATCACGAGGCTGTGAGCGTCGCGCGCGTCCTTGGCCGCCAGCAGGTCCTTGGCCAGGACCTTGACGAACTTCTGCTCGGCGTCGCTGAGGGTGACGGCCGGCAGGGCGTCGAGGACCGCCTCGGCGCCGGAGGGCGCCTTGCTGCTGCCCTTGATCTCGCCCGCGAGGGCGACGAGCACCGCGCCGACCTGGCTCGCGCGCATGCGCAGGCGGTGGTCGGCCTGGGCGCCGGTGATGCTGAAGTGCGGCTCGACGACGTAGAGCCGGTTCATGCTGCCGGCGTCGGCCTGCGAATGCACGTCGCGGCCGGCGGCGAACTCCCGCTGCAGGCGGACGCTGTCCTGCTCGCCGCACAGGAAGTCGCTGTCGGCCGAGAAGATGACGCGCGTGCCGGCGGCGGTGATCTGGCCGCCCGCGCTGCCCTTGCCCTGGATGTGGTAGGTGAAGCGCGTGCCGGCGCCGCACAGCAGCTCGGCGCCGGCGTTCGCGTTGCGCGAGCCGACGACGTCGCCGTCGAACAGCTTGGCCTTGGGGAAGTTGGTGGTGAAGGTCTTGACGGCCTCACGCAGCGACGGCGACAGCACCGTCGGCAGCACGACCGCGAGCCCCTGACCCTGCTTGCCGCGCAGCTCCTTGAACTTGGCCCCGAGCTCCGCGGTGACGGTCTCCCAGTCGACGAGCTCTTGCGTCTCGCCGTTGCGCTTCAGCGGGGTCCGCGAGCGCGCCGGGTCGTAGAGGCCCATGACGCTGGCCTGGGCCCACGAGTCGGTGGCGCCCAGCGAGCCGCTGTGCCGCGGGTTGCCCTCGACCTTGGTCGGGCGACCGTCCTGCGACTCGACCAGCAGGCCCTGCACGGTGCCGCCGACCTGGTACGCGGTGGCGTAGTAGACCGCCTGGCCGGGGATGGTGTCCTCGGGCCGCTTGCTCAGCGGGACGATGTGCTCGACCGGCTTGCGCACGCACCCGGCCGAGGCCAGCGCCGTCGAGGCGCCGACGAGGCCCATGAACTTGCGGCGCGCCAGCGAGGTCGCCGGCACGAAGCTGGTCGCGCCGCCGCGTTCGCCGGCGAGCGCGCTCGCGTCCTTGAGCCCCGGGAACTCGTCGTGCTGCGGGGCCAGCGTGCCGTCGTGATCCGCGAGGCTGCGCCAGTATGCCTTGAGGTTGTCGGTGGACTTGGTCATGCGAAAAACCTGTCTGGCGGCGGGTTAGCGGTGGCACCCCGAGCAGTGCTCCGGCGGGTTCACGTCGCGCTTGCGCTTCGGATCCTTGGCGGCGTCGTACGCCTTACCGTCAGTGGCGGGGTCCCACGCCATGTTCGTGATCTGATCGACGGGCCGCAGGTTCGGCTCCGGGTTGCGGTGACAGTCGAGGCACCAACCCATCGACAGCGGCTGGTCCATCTCGACGATCGTCATCTGATCGATGCGACCGTGGCACGACGAGCAGCCGACGCCCGCCGCGAGGTGCGGCCGGTGGTCGAAGAACGCGAAGTCGGGCAGCTGGTGGACGCGCACCCACGGGATCGTCTCACCGGTCTCGAAGCTGTCGCGCACGAGCTTGAGGCGCGGGCTGTCGGTCTTCACCAGCGAGTGGCAGTTCATGCACGTCGCCGCCGGCGGCACGGCCGCGACCGCGGCGCGCTCGACCGTGTTGTGGCAGTAGCGACAGTCCATGCCCATGTCGCCCGCGTGCAGCTTGTGGCTGAACGGCACCGGCTGGATCGGGCGGTAGCCGACGTCCGTGTACTTCGGGGAGAAGTAGTACCAGACGAAGCCCACGAGGCCGGCGAGCGCGAAGGGGCCGAGCACAGCGACGGCGAGCGGGATGTTGTTGGTCCAGCGGGGAAAGATGGCCGGCACTTCAGATCACCCTCTTCTAAAGGTCCAGGGAGGCCGCAGGGACCCCCCGTGCTGGGACGTGTTCGTGGCGCGACATGAAAGCAGCGAGAAACGACCAGGACCCTTGTTTCGCGGCGCACCCTAACAGCACCGCGGGCGCCAGTGCAACACTCGTGATCGGGCCCGGGTCCGAATGCGCCGGCAAGTTTCGCGGCTGGTCTACATCGATCGTGAACGACGGGTCCGGCGCCGACGACCCGTGCGACCGCCTGACTCAGTCCGGACCGCTCGAGCGCGCAGCGCTTCGGCGCGTACAGGTGTTCGCAAATCGCGGGTCGGAGCCGCCGCCGGGCGAGATGTGCGGAGGCACAACAGCTCCGGCGCGCGATCTCTCGAGTGCCGCTGTGGCGGTCGTACGCGCCGCGGCACGTGTCTGCGCCGCAGGACCGGGTTGACGCTGATTCGTCGCTCACGGCGCCGTCGATGCGGGCGCACTCGGCTGGGCCTCGCGCCAACGCGGTGAGAAGGTTTTGATGTAACTCACCACTGCGCGCACGTCGTCGTCACGCAGACCACCCCACGCGGGCATTCCCTTGTCGACCCGGCCCTGCTTGATGGTATTGGCGAGGTCGCCGTCGGTCGGCAGTTCGTCGTCCGGCGTCGACTTATAAAGGAAGTGCGCCGCCCGGAAGTCTCGCGCCTCGAGGTTGCGCGCCGCGGGCCCTTGCCGCCGCCGTCGTAGCCGTGGCACGACGCGCAGTAGCGGTTGAAGAGCTTCTGCCCGTGATTGAGGGTGGAGGCGGGGACCTCGACGCCGCCCAGCACCTGCGCCTCGGTGAACGGCGGAGGGCCCGCCTCGCAGGCCCCAAGCAGGCACGACGCGGCGAGGAGGAATCCTCGGACCGGCAATCGAGCGACCGCAGTCGCCGTATTGAGTTTGATGTTCAATGTCATGACTCGGATTGAACACCGTCACGGGGACCGGTTGCAGCCGCCGCCGGAGCGCTGTCGCATCTCGCGGAGGACGTGCTGCGAGCGGTGGAACACCTCGTCGAGGCCCATCTCGTCGTCGCTGCTGTAGTAGCCGCGGACGTGGCCGCCTTCGTCGATGAGCACGAGCTTGGTGGTGTGCGCGATGTCGATCATGCCGGCGGGGCCGGTCGTCTTGTCCATCGCGCTGGCGAACCCGCCGACCACGAGCTTCTCCATCGCCTCCAGCGGGCCGGTGACGAAGCGCCAGCGGGTCTCGTCGGCGCCGAGGTGGCCGGCGTAGGTCTTGAGCACCGCGGGCGTGTCGTTCTCGGGATCGACCGAGAAGCTGACGAGCTCGATGTCGTCGATGCCGTGCTGGGCGTAGCGCTCCTGCAGGCTCAGCATGGCCCGCGAGATCTTCGGGCACGTGCTCGGGCAGCTGGTGAAGATCAGGCCGGCGACCCACCCTTGCCGCGCAGCGACTCGGCGGTGAACGGCTGGCCGTCCTGGTCGACGAGCGAGAACGCGGGCAGCTGCGACAGCACCGGCGGCGGCTCGGGCACGTGGCGGGTGCACGGGCGCATGGCGGTGACGATCACCAGGCCGAACACGGTGGCGAAGTGCCACGGGTACTGCATGAACTTGCGGCGCAGCCAGCCGCCCTCGACCATGCCAGGCAGCTCGGACAGCTCGGGCGCGCGGGGCTCGGGACCGTCGCTCATCGCAGCACCACGTCGAGCACGAGCGCGACGATCAGCGCCGGCAGGTAGATCAGCGAGGCGAAGAAGAACCGCCGCGCCCACCGCAGCTCGCTCGCGCGGTCGCCGAAGGCCTGCAGCCCGGTGCAGGCCCAGCCGAGGAAGCCGAGGCTGAGCAGCAGGGCGACCGCGCAGTAGAGCGGACCGGTGAGGCCGATCACGCTCGGCAGGACCGAGATCGGCAGCAGCACGAGCGACCACAAGAACGCCTGCACGCGGGCGGCCTTCTCGCCGCGCACCACCGAGACGCAGCGGATGCCGGCGCGCGCGTACTCGTGGCGGCGGAACAGCATGATCGCCAGGAAGTGCGGCATCTGCCACACGAGCAGGATCAGGAACAGCGCCAGGCCGCCGAGGTCGAGCCGGCCGGTCACCGCGGTCCAGCCGAGCAGCGGCGGGGCCGCCCCGGAACGCGCCGATCAGCAGCGCCAGCGGCGTGCGGTACTTGAGCGGCGTGTACACCAGCACGTAGCCGACGGTCGCCCACAGCGTGAGCAGCAGGGTCAGCGGGTTGGTGAACAGCGCCAGGGTGACGACCGAGGCCAGCAGCAGCGCCGCGGCGAAGCCGAGGCCGGTGGCCTCCGACAGGCGCCGCGCGGCCAGCGGGCGGTCCTTCGTGCGCGGCATCAGCGGGTCCCTCGCCCGCTCGAGCCACATGTTGAACGCGCTGGCGGCCGCGACCGCGAGGCTGGCCCCGACCACGCCGGCGAACCCGGCGGCGAAGCCCGGCGAGCACCAGCCGTCGGCCGCGGTCTCCGCCGGGAACGGCGCGTCGGACGACTGCAGGGCCATCCAGGCGGCGCCGGCCGAGGTCAGCGCGCACATGCGGGTGACGCCGGGCTTGGTCAGCTCCCACAGGTCGCGCGCCGGGGTGTGGCGCTTGCGACGGATCGGGGGGCTGTCCGTAGGGACATGCTCCGAAGGACTGGCAGGATCGGGGCTCACAGCTGGACCGCCTCTCCGTCGGTGCGACAGAAGCTGTCGAAGGCGCGATAGGCGTCGGCGCACACGCAGTCCTTGGTGCGCTTGCACTGGCTGCCGCGCTCCTTGCAGGTGAGGAACACCCACTTGCCGTCCATGCTCTCGCTCGCGGGCAGCTGCTTGCAGCCCGCCTGGCGGTCCTGGCTCTTGAGGCAGTGGTACATCGCCTGCTTGACGCCGTGGTTGCACATCACCGCGGTCGCGTCGCACTGCTTGTGCCAGGCGATCACGGCGTCGATGCAGCCCTCGGCGTCGAGCGACTTGCCCTTCTCTTCCATCACCGGGAACACGGCCTGGACGACCTGCTCGCCGTGGACGTAGGCGCGGTGCATCTGCCACGTCATCAGGCCGCCGAGCGCGAACACGCCGATCATCACGGTGCGCAGGCTGGGGCCTCGCCACTGCGTCTCCGGCCGCGACGGCCGGGCAGAAGGGTCAGGGCTTGTCACGGGCGCGACGCTAGCCGCCGAGGCCGGGGCGGTCAACGGCGCGGCGACCGGCGGTCGCACCCTCGGATGCGGTCGCAAGGCACCCGTGTGGATCCTCCTATACACCCGTGCTATGCGGCGGGTCGCGATGCTCGGACATCTCTGGACGATCGGGCCCAACCTGCGACATCGCCTGCTGCCCCACGCGGCGCCGGCCGCGACGGCGTGGTCGACCACCCTGCACGACCGCCGCGTCGGCCCGGTCCGCCTCACCGGCGCCCTCGCCCGCCAGCCCGGCGCGCGCGAGCTGGTGGTCCTCGTCCACGGCCTCGGCGGCGCCATCGACAGCTCGTACGTGATCAAGGCGGCGCGCGCGGCCGCGGCCGCCGGGCTCGACAGCCTGCGCCTGTCGCTCCGCGGCGCCGACCGCAGCGGCGAGGACTTCTATCACGCGGGCCTGGTCGACGACCTCACCGCCGCGCTGCAGAGCCCCGCGCTCGCCGACTACGCCCGCGTGTACGTGGTCGGCTTCTCGCTCGGCGGACACATGACCTTGCGCTGGGCGATGGCGCCGAGCGACCCGCGGGTGCGAGCCGTCGCCAGCGTGTGCGCCCCGCTCGACCTGGCGGCCGGCTGCGCCGCGATCGACCAGCCGCGCAGCGCCGTGTACCGCGCCCACGTGCTCGCCGGCCTGCGCGAGATCTACGCCGCAGTGGCCGCGCGCAGGCCGGTGCCCACGCCGATGCCGGCCATCCATCGGGTCACCACGATCCGCGCCTGGGACCGCCTGGCGGTCGTGCCGCGCCACGGCTTCTGCAGCGTCGACGACTACTACGCCAGCGAGAGCGCCGGCCCGCGGCTGCGCGCGCTCGCGCTCCCGACCCTCATCGTCGCGGCCACCCGCGACCCGATGGTCCCCGCGGCCACGGTCGCCCCGCACCTCCGCGAGCTCCCGAGCCACGTCAGCGCGCGGTGGGTCGCCGGCGGCCACGTCGGCTTCCGCGCCGGCGTCGACCTCGGCCTCGGCGACGCGCCGGGCCTGGAGCCCCAGCTCCTGGCCTGGTTGCGCCGTCAGTGAGCGACTATGCTGCGGGCTCCGCGTCCGCCGTGTCGCCCGCCCAGTCGCTTCCTGGCCCGTCCGGGCCCCGATCCGGGCGGCCCGCCGAGGCCGCGGGGGGCGCCGCGTCGTCGTCGCAGGTGACGCAAGGGTCATGTCCGAAAGGACAGGTCGACGAGAGCATGTCCCATAGGACATCTCCTAGAGAACAGGTCGCGGCGAGCATGTCCCGTGGGACAGCTCCGAAGGACCCGGTCGACCCGTGCGCCTCCACCATGCGGCCAGGTCGCAGCGACCTCGTCGACCCGGGCGCCTCGTCGAGCAGCATGCGGCTCGGGCCGCTGGCGAAGGGTCCGCCGGGGCGCGGGCGGCCGGCCGATCCTCCGGCGCGCGCCGCTCGCCCGCCCGACCTGCTCGCGCCTCACCTGCCTCCGGAGACAGGCTCCAAAGGACAGCCGGCCGGCCCGCCCGATCTGCTCGCCCCGCACCTGCCGCCGACCACTCGCCCGCCGAGCCTGCGGCCGCCCGACCTGCTCGCCCCGCACCTGCCGGGCGACGCGCCGCGGGACCCGCCGGCGGCGGCGCCCCTCGCCCCGCTGTCGGCCCAGTGCCCGGCCTGCAGCCTGCACGCGCTGGTGGCAGTCCACCTGCGGCGCGCGACGAACGGGCGCTGGCGGCAGCTCGGGGCCCGCGAGCGACCTGTCCCCGGGGACCTGACCCTTGATACATGCCCGATCTGCTTCGGCGTGTGGCTCGACCAGGGCGAGCTCGACCAGCTCGGCGACGCCGACGTCGACCCGGCCTTCCTCAAGACGATGGTCGGTCGCTCGGCCGGGCGCATGTGCCCGCGCGGCCACGGCTTCATGAACGAGCACCTGCTGCCGGGCATGCTCAAGACCCCGGTCGACCGCTGCCCGCGCTGCCGCGGCCTGTGGCTCGACGGCGACGAGCGCCACGCCCTGGCCCGCTCGACCACCCCGTCCGGCCAGGAGGACCCGAAGCTGCAGCTGGCCAAGCGCGGCGTGCTGTGGGCGGCCCAGGTCCTGACCCAGCTGCCCATCGAGGTCGACAACCCGCGGCGCGGGGTCCCCTGGGTCGTCCTCGGCCTCGGCGTCCTCCTCCTCGGCTGCTACGTCGCCTCCGTGCTCGGCCTCGTGTACGCCCGCGAGTACGCGCTGGTCGCCGGCAGGGTGCTCGCCGCGCCGCTCGGCGGCTACACGGTGCTCACCCACGGCTTCTTCCACGCCGACTGGTTCCACCTCCTGTTCAATCTCTACTTCCTCTACGTGTTCGGCAAGAACGTCGAGCACGTGTTCGGCCGCCGGCGCTTTTTGATCCTGTACTTCGGGGCAGGTCTGTTCGGCGGCCTGCTGCAGCTGCTCCTGACCGACGCGACGACCACGCCGGTGATCGGCGCCTCGGGGGCGATCGCCGGGGTGTGCGGGGCCTACCTGGTGATCTTCCCGCGCGCGCGGCTGCTGCAGACGCTGCCGCTGGTGTACGTGCAGCTGAAGATCCCGGCGTGGATCTACCTCGGCGCGTGGGTCGGCTTCCAGGCGGCGATGGCGGCCTTCTCGGAGGCGCAGCAGTTCGCGTGGTTCTCTCACCTCGGCGGCTTCGCGCTCGGGGCCGCCCTCGCGCCGCCGGTGCTGCGCAGCGTGTGCCGCGAGGTCGGCGAGACGGTGCGGGTCAAGTCGGCGGCGGCGATCTTCGGCAAGGTGCCGCGCCGGCGCGGCCCGCCGATCGTGGTCCAGCCGGGGCGGAGGTCGGCGTGAGCGAGACGTCCGACAGCCAGACGCCGGCCGCGATCGCGGTCACCCTCGCCGGCGACGTCGACGAGCAGACCGCGTCCTCGTCGCCGGCCGAGAGCGAGGCGCGGCGGCTGATCGGCAACATGCCGGAGCGCCTCGGCCGCTACCGGCTGATCGAGCGGCTCGGCAGCGGGGCGATGGGCGTGGTCTATGCCGCCCGCGACGACGCGCTCGCGCGCAAGGTGGCGATCAAGGTCCTGTTGCGCGGGGCCACGGCCGACCCGCACGCGCTGCGCCGGCTGGCCCGCGAGGCCCAGGCGATGGCCCGGATCGCCCACCCCAACGTGGTCGTCGTTCACGAGGTCGGCGAGAGCGACGGGCTCCTGTTCGTCGCCATGGAGATGGTCGACGGCGTCACCCTCGACCAGTGGTGCCGCCCGGCCGAGGGTCCGCGGCCCGACTGGCGGGCCCGCCTCGACATGTTCCTTCAGGCAGGTCGGGGCCTGGCCGCCGCGCACGAGGTCGGGCTGGTCCACCGCGACTTCAAGCCGAGCAACGTCCTCGTCGACGCCCGCGGGCGCGCGCGTGCTCGACTTCGGGCTGGCGCGCATCGACAGCGAGGTCGTCGACGCCGCGGCCTCGATCGTCGCCCGCGGCTCGTTCGACGTCGAGCTGACGCGCAGCGGGACGATGCTCGGCACCCCGGCTTACATGCCGCCGGAGCAGTTCGAGGGCCGCCCGGCGACCGCGGCGAGCGACCAGTTCAGCTTCTGCGTCGCGCTCTACGAGAGCCTCGCCGGCGTGCGGCCGTTCGCCGGGCGGACTCCGTACGCCCTGCTGCAGACGATCCGCAGCGGCCAGATCCGCCCGCCCCCGCGCGACGTCGAGGTGCCCGCGGCGTTGTTCGCCATCCTGCGCCGCGGCCTCGCGCTCGACCCGGCGCGCCGCTGGCCCGACATGCCGGCGCTGCTGCACGCGCTCGAGCGGACGGTGCGGCCGCGGCAGGTGCGACGCGCCACCGTCGCGCTCGGCATCGCCGCCGCGCTGGCCGGCGGGTTCGGCATCGCCGCGCTGTCGCTCGGCGGCGAGGAGCCGTGCGCCGCGATCCCCGAGCGCATGGTCGGGGTCGCCGACGCGACCCGCCGCGCCGAGGTCCACGCGGCCCTGCTGGCCTCCGGCAAGCCCTACGCGGCCGCTCTGGCCGGCAGCGTCGACGCGGCGCTGACCGACTACGCCGAGGCGTGGACGCGCGTCGC
Organism: Nannocystis pusilla; assembly: GCF_026626665.1. Taxonomy (GTDB): domain Bacteria; phylum Myxococcota_A; class Polyangia; order Nannocystales; family Nannocystaceae; genus Nannocystis; species Nannocystis pusilla. Next base: position 10,654,460 of record NZ_JAPNKE010000002.1, on the reverse strand, counting down.
GGTCGACAACTGCGAGGCGACGCGGGTCGTCGGCGACCAGAGCGAGCCGATGCTCGACCTGCGCGCCGCCTGCCTCGACCGCCGGCTCGCCGGCCTCGGCGCGGTCGTCGACCAGCTGCTCGCGCCGGGCCCGAGCGCGTCGCAGCGCGCGCTCGACCTGGTCGACAACCTCGAGCCGCTGGCGCCCTGCTCCGACCGCGAGCGCCTCGGCGCCGCCGTGCCGCTGCCGACCGACCCCGACGCGCGCGCGCCTGGCCGCCGCCGAGCAGGGCCGCACCAGCGCGGTGGCGATGCGCGCCGCCGGCCGCGACAAGGAGGCGCTGGGGGTCGCCGAGGCCAGCCGCGTCGCCGCGGCGGCGATCGGCTTCGCCCCGGCGCTGGCCGAGACCGCGCTGCTGGTGTCGCGCCTCGAGCTCGAGCTCGGCCAGCACGAGAACGCGGCGACCCACCTGGCCGAGGCCACCACCGCCGCCGCGGTCGCCGGCCGCGACGACCTGCTGGTCGACGCCTGGCTGGCCTCGATCTGGCAGCACAGCGTCCGCGGCGCCTCGCCCGACGTGACGGCGACGCTCATCCGCACCGCCGAGGTCGCGCTGGCGCGCGCGCGAGACCCCGCGCCTGGCGGTGCTGTTCCACAGCACGGTCGCCCACGCCTACCAGCGCCTGTCGATGAGCGACAAGGCGACGGCCCACTACGACGCCGCGCTCGCGCTGCTCGACTCGCCCGACGTCAGCGAGATCCAGCGCCTGCGGGTGCGCCTCAACCGGGCCACCCACCTGGTCCAGACCGACGGCGGCGAGCTGGCCGAGAGCACCTTGCAGGCCGTGCTCGCCGATTTCGAACGCCTGCTCGGCGTCGGCCACCCGCTGACCTCGAACGTGCTCTACACCCTCGGCAACCTGGCCGAAAAGCAAGGTCACCTCGAGCGCGCGCTGGCCGAGTATCAGAAAGCGCGGGCGATCAAGCTGGCGGAGTTCGGGCCCGACCACCCCGGCACGATGCTGACGGGCGAGCAGATCGCCGCGGTGCTCGAGCGGCTCGGTCGCGAGGACGAGGCGCTGGCGATCTACGAGGACCTGCTCGCCCGCGCCCGCGCCCGCCACGGCGACCGCAACACCACGGTCGCGCGGATCCTCGTCAACACCGTCTCGCTGCTGCTGCAGCGCGGCGCCCAGGGCCGCGCCCACACCTACGCGAGCGAGGCCCTGGCGATCGACGGCGCCTTGCTCGGGGACGACCACGCCGACGTCGCCATCAAGCGGGTCAACCTCGCCGAGGTGCTGGCCGCTCGCGGCGAGCACGACAAGGCGTTGGCCGAGCTCGAGCGGGCGCGCGCGGTGTTCTCGGGCACTGTCGGGCCGGAGCACGAGTTCGTGTCGATCACCTGGAGCGCCGCCGGCATGTCGCTGTCGGCCCTCGGGCGCCACCAGGAGGCCCTGGCGGCGTTCACCAAGGCCCGCGCGCTGCTGGTCGCCAAGTTCGGCGCCGACTACCCCGACCTCCCGGCCCTCGACCTCGCGTTCGGCGAGGCGCTGATCGCCGCCGACCAGGTCCACGAGGGGCTGCAGCGGGTCCAGGACGGGGCCGACCGGCTGGCCGCGAGCGAGGGCCCGGACAGCTCCGCCGCGATCATGGCCCGCGGGACGCTCGGCTCGTGCCTCCTGCGGGCCCGCCGGCCGGACCGCGCCGTCGCCACGCTCGAGGCCGCGGTGCGCGACGCCGAGGCGGCCGAGGTCTCCGCCCGCGACGTCACCTCGCTGCGCCTCGCCCTCGCCGAGGCCCTCGCCGCCCGCGGCGACCGCGAGCGCGTACGGGCCCTGGCCGCCCCCGCGGCCGCCTCCCTCGCGCCCGACGACCCGCTGCGCGCCACCGCCGAGCGCCTGCTCGCCGGCCTGCGCCCGCGCTGAAGCCCCGCGGTCGCCCCGAACACCGCTCGCGGCCGGGGCCCGGCGACGACATGCCCCTATCGACATGTTTCAAGACATGCACTGGGCCGCCGCGCCGACCTCCGCTGGAGCCGGCGCGCTGCGTCCTGGCGCGGCGGCGCGACCTGTGCGACCCTGCCGACCTGGAGACCTGACGATGTCGACTAAGCTATGTGGAAGCGCGCCTCGTGGTTCGCGGCCGCCGCCTGCGCGGCCTTCACCCTCGCGCAATCGCGGCCCGCCGAGGCCTGCGGGGTCAACGGCTGCGACGGCGGCGTGCCCGGGCCGATGCCGGTCAACCAGGACGGCGAGAACGTGCTGTTCGTCCTCAACCCCGGCGAGGTCGAGGTCCACATCCAGATCAGCATCGACCCCGACACCAACGCGCAGAAGTTCGCGTGGCTGGTCCCGATCGCCCAGATCCCCGAATTCGAGGTCGGCTCGCAGCCGCTGTTCGACGCGCTCCTGCAGGCCTCCGTGCCGCAGTACGGCCTCAGCCAGAGCTTCGAGCAGTGCGGCGACGACAGCATCTCGGGCGGCCTCACCTCGCCCAACGGCGGCACCGACGGCGGCTTCGACAGCGGCAGCACCGGCGAGGCCACCAGCGGCGCCCCCGGCGAGGATCCGGTCCTGCTCAAGACCACCGCCGGCGCGTTCGAGATCGTCGTGTTGCAGGACAAGACGGTCGCGCCGATCAAGCAGTGGCTGATCGACAACGACTTCCTGTGGATCGACGGCGCCGACGACACCTTCCAGCAGTACCTCGACGAGGGCCAGGTGATCGTCGCGCTCAAGCTGGCCGGCGGGGCCGACGAGGGCGACGTGCACCCGATCGTGCTGCGCTACCCGTCCGACGAGAACTGCTTCCCGCTGCGCCTGACCCGCTTCTCGTCGGTCCAGGACATGGACATCCGCGTGTTCCTGCTGGCGAGCGGCCGCGCCGCGCCGACCAACTACCGCCACGTCCTCGTCAACCCACTCAAGATCGACTGGTTTGGCTTCGCGTCCAACTACAAGGACGTCATCGGCAAGGCGGTCGACGAGCTCGAGGCCGACGGCCTCGCCTTCGTCACCGAGTACGCCGGCGCGACCAGCATCACCGCGCCGTTCACCTTCAACGTCTACAACCCGAACTGGAACGAGGCGCCGTTCGTCGGCCTCCCGCCCGAGCAGGTCATCAACTACCTCAACGACCAGGGCCTGACGAACTGCTTCGACTCGAGCTTCTGCTTCTACAACCACCCGCTGATCGAGGGCCTGCTCGGCGAGTACTTGCCGGTGCCCGACGGTCTCACCCCCGAGGAGTTCTACAGCAACCTCGGCGTCTACTCCCAGCAGATCGACGCCATGAAGTGGGGCGACGGCAGCGCCTTCTCGGCCGCGCTGGTCGACCGCGTCATCGCCCCCGGCCTGCACGCGCAGGACCTGCTCGACACCTACCCCTACCTCACCCGCATGTACACCGTCATCTCGCCCAACGAGATGATCGCGGACCCGACCTTCCACATCAACCCCGACCTCGACGACGTCGACAACGTCCGCATCGCCGGCAACTACAACCTGTGCGACGGCAACAGCGTCGTCACCCTCCCCGACGGCCGCGAGATCTTCGTGCCCGACGGCGGCCCGTGGCCCGACTTCATCGGCGAGATGTGGTGGGCCGAGGAGATCAGCCAGGTCGCCCTCAAGGGCAAGCCGATGCACCTCGTCAACAACACCGCCGCGATCAACACGAAGATCGAGGAGTGGAACAAGTCGCACGGCTGGCCCCGCAGCGACGCCGCCACCGGCACCGCCGGCAGCACCGGCGACGACGACGCGGGCTGCGGCTGCACCAGCGACCAGCCGCAGAACGGCGCGGCCCTGCTCGGCGTCGCCGGCCTCGGCCTGCTGGCGCTGCGCCGGCGCCGGCGCTGAGCGAACATGCTCTCCGGGCATGTTCTGAAGAACATGCCCGGAGAGACATGCGAGCGAGGCGGATGCGCCTGCCACGACTGCGGCTGCGTCTCGGGGCATGACATGAACATGTCCCGAGAGACATGCGATCCGGTATGGGCCCCCGCCGCTCCTGAGCCTCGGCGCGCCGATCACAGTCTGGGCCTTGTGTCTCAGGACATGGCCCGAGAGACAGGTTCTCTCGCCATGCCCCGAGCGGGCGCTCGCGGCCGCCGTTCACGGCTTCGTCGGCGTCACCGGCTGCGCGCCGGCGGCCGGAGCCGCTTGCACCGCGCCGGCGACCCCGGGCGCGGGTGCGGGCGCCTCGGCGATCGCGGGCGCGCCGGGGGCCGGGGCGACCGGAGCCGCGACCTGGGTCGGGGCCGCCGAGGGCACCACCGCCGGCGGGGTCGCGACGACCGGCGGCGCGACCGGCGGAGCCCCGGGCTGCGGCGCGACCGGCAGCGGGCGGGCCGTCGTCGAGGCCGCGCCGCCCATGACGCCGTCGTAATGCCCGAGGTAGCTCCACTCCGGGTCGAACAGCATCGTCGCGACCACGAACTCGCCGGTCGCGGGGCGCACGCGGATCTCGAACGCGTGCCCGTCCTTCGTCGCCCGGTCGGCCACGGTCAGCGGGTCGGGGTTGGTGTCCTTGTCGAGGTCGATGTGGCTGAACTGCCCCGGCTTCTTGTTCAGCGCCTCCTGCAGCTTGTCGGCCGTCTTCAGCCGGTTGAAGGTCACCAGCATGGACACCGGCTCGACGGCGAGCTCCGCGGACAGCGGCCGGTCCTCGCCAGAAGGCGCCGGAGCGCCGGCCATCGACGCCTTGGTGAAGGTGGCGTCCTCTTTGCCGGACGGGTCGACCGGCTTGCCGCACGCGACTGCGAGGGCGGCGAGGACCAGGGCTGCGCTCCGAGCTGTACTTTCGGACATGTGACCTCCGCGAGGCGACCAGGGCGACCAGGACGCGCGGCTGGGACAGCGCGGCATGGCCGGTTTCCAGGGCGAGGCGCCCGCCGGACAGTATAACGAGACGGCGTCCGCACGGCAGCCGGCGCGCACGCGACCGGACAAACCGCCTATAATGCCGCCGCCGCCGTGACCTCCGCCGCAGCCTCGCCGCTACCCGCCCCCGACGCCCCGCCGACCGCGTGGATCGGCCACACCCTCGACGGCCGCTACCACCTGCGCGACCTCCTCGGCGAGGGCGGCATGGGCGCGGTGTTCACCGCGGAGCACCTCAACCTGCGCAAGCTGGTCGCGGTGAAGATGATCCACGCCGAGTACACCGGCAACGAGGAGATCGCCGAGCGGTTCCGCCGCGAGGCGATGGCGACGGCGCAGATCGAGCACCCCAACGTGGCGAGCGCGATCGACTTCGGGCCGCTGCCCGGCGGCGGCGCGTACCTGGTGACGCAGCTGGTGCGCGGCTCGTCGCTGACCGACATCATCAACCGCGGCCGCATGCGCTGGCAGGCCGTCTGCGACATCGGGGCCCAGATCGCCGACGCGCTCACCGCGGCCCACGCGGCCGGCATCGTCCACCGCGACCTCAAGCCCGACAACATCCTGCTCGAGGCGCGCGAGGACGGCGAGGTGGTCAAGGTGCTCGACTTCGGCATCGCCCGCGTCGCCGACCAGAGCCAGGGCGCCGCGCCGCTCACCCGCCTCGGCACCGTGATGGGTACGCCCGGCTACATGGCTCCGGAGCAGGCGATGGGCGAGCCGACCGACCACCGCACCGACCTCTACGCGCTCGGCGTGATCCTGTGGGAGTGCCTGGCCGGCCGCGCGCTGTGGGACGGCGGCGAGATGAGCGACCTGCTGACCCGCCAGCTGACTCAACCGCCGCCGCCGCTGGCGGGCGAGGTCGTCGACCTGCCGGTCGAGTTCGAACGCATCATCCAGCAGCTGCTCGCGCGCGAGGCCAAGCAGCGCCCGCAGACGGCCCGCGAGGTCCGCGACGCCCTGCGCGGGCTCAGCCGCAGCGTCAGCCCGGTGGCGGTGTCGACCCTGCCGCCGCCGAGCCCGACCCCCACCCTGCCGCCGCCCGCCGCCCCGGCGGCCAAGGGCGGCCTGATCGGCTTCATCGCGGTGTTCGTCGGCGCGGCGCTGCTCATCATCGTGCTGTGGGCGATGCGCCAGCCCGGCGACGAGGCGCCCGCCGAGGCCCCCGAGAGCGGCGAGCGCCCGGCCGAGTTCGTGCCGGCCGCCGGCAAGGGCGCCAGCGACGACAAGTCTCAAGGGGCAGGTCCTTCGGAACCTGTCCCTTCCGCCAGCAAGCCCGACCTCGGCGAGCTGCCGGCCGGCCTGCGCGAGCCGGCCACGACCCTGCTCGGCGAGGCCAAGGAGGGCCATTTCAAGGCCGCCGAGGCGGTCCTCGCCTACGAGCCCGAGGTCGACGTGCCGCTGTGGCTGCACGGCCTGGCCCTGCTCGCCAAGGCCGACAGCTGCGAGGCCAAGCGCGCCGCGGTCAAGCGGATCGCCGAGGCCAACGACAAGCGCGGCCTGCCGGCCCTGCAGCGGCTGAACAAGACGTCGCGCAAGGGCTGCGGGGCGTTCAAGAACAAGGACTGCCTGGAGTGCCTGCGCCCGGCGCTGAAGCAGTCGATCGACCAGCTCGCGGCGCTGCCGTGACGATCACGCCGGTCGCGGTAACGCGTCCGCGTCGACCAGCGCATCCATGAGCTTGTAGACGTGCGTGCCCGGCTTGCTGGGCCAGCGCTCACCGGGTTTGTCGTCGAGCGTTTGTGCCCTCGCTCGGGCGAGCCAGATCCGTTCGAGCGTGATGAGCTGCTTCCCCTGCGCCCGAAGCTCGCCCAGGCGGCGCTTCATCGCGCCGCTTCGCTGCTTCGGTTCATGCTCCGCGAGAAACTGCAGCTCGTCGGTCTCGTGCAGCAGCAACCACATCTCGAAGCAAGGGTTGCTCACGGCGAGCTTGTAGCGTCGCTGCAGAGCGTCCTGCGCCACGCTCGCGAGCGTGGCGCTGCGCCAGCTGTCGACATCCAGGACCAGCCAGAGTTCGTCGTAACGCTCGCGCATCTTATGACGCTGGCAGTGAGCATCGAGCCGGGCCAGCACCTGGCCCGGCGCCGAGTCGTGAAGCGCCGGATCGGCCGGCAAGAGGATCAGCTTCACTCGCCTGCGATCGACGAGACGACGCAGCTCGAGTTCGCCAAGTACGCGTGCTCCGCACCCGTCGGCTCGCCTTCGATCGCAATGACGAACAGCCGGGCATCTCGTCGCTGGATCGTGCGATCGAGGAGCCCGTGGCTCGCTGCCGGCTTCACTTCTGCCCCTCTTGGGGCCCTGCGAGCCGCGTCGAGCCCCCGAGGAACGGGATCGCGCCGAACCGCCCATTCAGGTAGCCCTGCTCCAACTCGCCGCCTAGTTGCTCGATCTGCTCGCGCTTGAACTCGGCCAACGAGAACAGCGAAGAAGCGCCGCTCGCGTCCTTCTCCGCGAACCAAATCGCATCCGGGCGGAGCACTTCGAGGTCCAGGAGGTTCGTGTCGTGCGTGGTGAAAACCAGCTGGCTCGCCGACCCGGGCGCCTCGGTGACAAACCGCTCGACAAGCCAGCGGGTCAACGTGGTGTGCATGCTGCGGTCCATCTCGTCGACGACGAACACGCGCGGAGTCTTCGGCGCGAGGAACAGCATCGGCGCGAGCTCGAGGAGCCGAACGGTGCCGTCCGACTCGTCCTCGAGCCCGAACCCCGCGTCCGGACTGTCTCCGTGACGCAGACGGAGATCGAGGCGAAAAGTCGCACCATCCTTGCTCAGGAATTCGGCGCGGCCGGGTCCGAAGCTGGACGCGAGCTCACTCGGGTTCACCGATTCACCTACCTCGACCTCCGTACGTTCCGTGCGGACCGAGGAAATGCCCGTGTCGGCGCGTACGAGCACTTCATCGAGGAACGCGCGGAACGCCGGCTCCTCGTCGGCACGTCGTATCAGCCCCACGAATTTCGCGTCGGGCTCGATGATGACGAGAAGGAACTCGAACCAGACCATCACGTCTTGGAACGCAGGCGGGAATCGCTCTCGCTTGAACTCTCGGGTCGTCCGCAGGAACAGCTGATTGTCACGCGTGGCCGAGCTGACGAGGCGCAGGAAATCCTGAACCGAAGCCTCGATCTCGGGCGAGAACGTGAAGTCGTTGCCGCTGCGGCTGAAGACTTCGCGCTCGTCGTCGCCGTCGACCCATGACAGCCACTCGTCGACGATCGCGTCCGCCCGCGCTGCAAAACCGTAGCCGTAGGTCTGCCCGGAATCGGCCCGGAGATAGATCTCGCAACGCGAGGGCGCTTCGGCGGAGGCCGAGTCCAGGCGGAATGGTTGGGTCGGAATCCGACCTCGTTCGGGAACCCCGCGGACCACGAGGTCACGAGCGAAGCGCAGGGCTTTGACGAAGTTGGACTTTCCCGACGCGTTGGCCCCGTAGAGCGCAGCGCAGCGCAGCGTAGTGCTCCCCGCAGCGAGATCGGGCGCTCCGGGAGCTCGCTCGACGTTAGTGGCCGCGCGCATGCTGAAGACCGTCTCGTCGCGGAACGAGCGGAAGTTCTCGACCACGAACTGGATCAGCACGACGCCTCTCCCGACCTCAGCGCGCCAGCATCGACTCGACGCAGTGGTGGGCTGCCGGGCGGCCCCAGTCGCGGACGTTGATGTACGCGTGGACCAGCTGGCCGTCGGCGCCGACGAAGTAGGTGTCGGGCAGCTTCTCGCTGCCGTATGCGGTGTGCAGCTTGCCGGTCGGGTCCCACAGCACGCGCACGCCGGTCTGCTCGAGGCCCATGCGGGCGAGGAACGGCGCGACCAGGCTCTGGTCCTGGTCGACGCTGATCGCCAGGATCACGACGTCGTCGCGGTCCGCCAGGCGCTCGGCCAGGCGGTCGAGCTGCGGCCACTCGCGGATGCACGGCTCGCACCACGTGGCCCAGAAGTTGACGACCACGAACTTGCCGCGCAGGTCGGCCAGGTCGACCGTCTGGCCGGCGCGGTCCTGCAGCGAGAACTCGGGCGCCGGGCCGCTGCGCAGCTCGGGCTCGAGCGCCCGGCAGGCCGCCTCGGCCTGGGCCTGGGTGGCCGGCCCGAGCGAGGCGGCGAACCAGAACATCCACAGCGAACCGATCGCGATGAACACCAGGTAGGCGAGCGGGCCCAACAGGCCGCGGCCTTCTTCCTGTCCTCGAGGACAGAGGCTTTGGAGCCCGCGGGCTCGCCCGCCGAGGGCCGCGCGTCCGTCACTTGCCCGGCTTCTCCTCGGCCCCAGCCATGATCTTCTCGTAGACCTGGGCGCGCGGCGTGCCCTCGTCGACCAGCTTCTGCGCCTTGGCCTTCTCCTCCTCGATCAGGGCCTTGAAGGCGTCGTAGGGCTGGGCGCCGGACAGGAACCGGCCGTTGATGAAGAACGACGGGGTGCCGCCGCTCTTCAGCCGGTTGGCCACCGCCTCGTCGTCCTTGACCATCTGCTCGGTCTCGGCGGCGGCGAGGTCGAGCTCGAACATCGGCACGTCGAGCCCGAGCTCCTTGGCGTGGTTCTTGACCGCCTCTTCGGACATGTCCGAAGGGCTCTGGAACAGGCGGTCGTGCATCTCCCAGGCCTTGCCCTGGCGGTGGGCCGCCAGCATCGCCCGGGCGCCGATGCGCGCCTGCTGGTGCATCGCCAGCGGGCGCTGGCGGAACACGATGCGCACGTCGCTGGGATAGTTCTGCTTGACGTCGGCCAGCGAGGCGTTGACGCGCTTGCAGAACGGGCACTGGAAGTCGCTGAACTCGACGATGGTGACGAGCGCGTCGTCCGGGCCGAACTGCGGGCGGGCGTCGAGCGGGACGCGGTAGGTCTTGTTCGGGTCGGGGCCGTCGTCGCGCTGGCTCGGCGCCTTGCCGGGCCCGCCGCCGCCGCGCTGGGCCTTGGCGTCCTTCATCATCACGCCGTAGACCTCGGCGCGCGGGGTGCCCTGGCTCTCGATCTGGCGGGCCTGCTCGCGCTCGTACTCGAAGATCTCGCGCCACTGCTTGGCCGGCAGCGAGCCCGAGTAGGGCCGGCCGTTGACCAGGAAGTACGGGGTGCCGGTCGCGCCGGCCTTGCCGCCGGACATGTAGTCGCTGTCGACCGCGGCCTTGGCGGCGTCGCTGTTGCGGTCGGCGTTGAACTTGGCGACGTCGAGGCCGAGCTGCTGCGCGTAGCCCTCGAGGCTCTTGTCGTCGAGCTTCTTCTGGTTGGCGAACAGGAGGTCGTGCATCTCCCAGAACTTGCCCTGCTGATGCGCGGCCCACGACGCCTGGGCCGCGGGCGGCGCCAGGTTGTGGCCCGGCAGCGGGTAGTGCTTGAAGATCAGGCGCACGTCGCCCTCGTAGGTGCCCATCGCGTCCTTCAGCGGGTCGGTGACCTTGGCGCAGAACGGGCACTGGAAGTCGGAGTACTCGACCACGGTGACGAGCGCGTCGTTCGGGCCGAGCTGCGGCTCGTCGCCGCGGAGGTCGGCGCGGTAGCGGTCGCCCTGCTCGAGCTTGGCCGAGGGCACGAAGAAGCGATCGCGGACCCATTGCCCGGCGTAGAAGCCGATCCCGATGGTCGCCGCGAACCCGAGGACCGCGACCAGGATCGAAGCGGGAGACCGCTTTTGGGGGTGGGAGCAGGCGTCGTGGCGTCGGACATGGTCGACCTCGTGGGTACCGAATAGTAGCGCGCGATGCAAACCGGTCGGGGACGCCCGACCCCGTCGCGCACGGGGCCGGGCGGGTCAGGACCAGGCGATGCCTGGCCCGGAGACCAGGCTCACTTGGCCGGGGCCGGAGTCGGCGCCGGGGCCGGCGCCTTGGCCGGCGCGCCGCCCTTGGCCGCGGCCTCCTTCTCCTTCTTCTGCGTCGCCTCGAAGCCGCCGTTCAGCTCCTCCTCGAACACCGCCTTGAAGCGGTCGATCGGCTGGGCGCCGCTCATCAGGCGGCCGTTGATGAGGAAGCCGGGCGCGCCGCGCACCTCCATCTTGCCGCACTCGGCCATGTCGTCCTTGACGCGCTGGGCGGTCGCCGCGTCGTTGTAGTCGCGCTCGAACTTGACCAGGTCGAGCCCGAGCTGCTGCGCGTAGGCCTTGAAGTCCTCGTCGCTGCGCTTGGTCTTGTCGGCGAACAGCAGGTCGTGCATCTCCCAGAACTTGCCCTGGTTCTGCGCGGCGATGCCGGCGCGGTGGGCCGGCTCCGCCATCTTGTGCATCGGCAGCGGGTAGTTGCGGAAGTAGACCGCGACCTTGTCGCCGTACTCCTTGACGATCTGCGCCACGGTGTCGGCGCCGCGCTTGCAGAACGGGCAGTCGAAGTCCGAGCACTCGACGACCGTGATCTTCGGGTTCTTGAGGTTGCCCTTGCCGGCCAGGCCCTTGGTGGCCACCTCGCGGCGCTTGAAGTCGGCCGGCGGCGGCGGCGGCGGGACCTTCAGCTCGGTCTCGAAGCCCTTGATCATCTCGTCGTACAGCTTGTCCTTGGCCGGCTTCTTCTCGGCCAGGAACTTCTCGGCCTTGACCTTCTCCTCGTCGATCAGCTTCTGGAACGCCTCGAACGGCTGCGCGCCCGAGAGGTGGCGGCCGTTGACGTAGAACGCCGGCGTGCCGTTCGAGCCGAACTTCTGCGCCGTCTGCTCGTCCTCCTTGATCATCTGCTCGAGCTTCGGGTCGGCCAGGTCCTTCTTCCACTGGTCGAAGTTGAGGCCGGCGATCTGGCGCGCGTAGCCCTCGAAGTCGGCGTCGCTGAGCGCCTTCTGGTTGGCGAACAGGAGGTCGTGCATCTCCCAGAACTTGCCCTGCTGCGCGGCGGCCAGCGAGGCCTTGGCGGCCGGGCGGGCGCGGTCGTGGAAGCCGAGCGGAGCTGGCGGAACACCACGCGCACGTCGTTGGGGTACTTCTCCTTGATCTGCTTGAGCGTCGGCGTGACGCGGTTGCAGAACGGGCACTGGAAGTCGCTGAACTCGATGACGGTGACGAGCGCGTCGGCCGGGCCGAACGACGGGCGGCCGTCGACGGGCACCGCGTAGTTGGCGGCCGGGTCGGGCTCGCCGACCTTCGGCTTGTTCTCCGGCGGCGGCTCCTTCCGCTCGTCCTTGGCGGCCTTCATGATGCGCGCGTACACCTCGCTGCGCTTGCTGCCGTCCTTGATCAGCTGCTCGGCCGCGGCCTTCTCCTCGTCGACCAGCTTCTTCAGGCCGTCGATCGTCCGCGGCGCGCCGCGCTGCCACTTGCCGTTGATGAAGAAGCTCGGGGTGCCGCGCACGCCGAACTTCTTGCCGAGCGCCATGTCCTCGTTGACCTGCGCCTGGTAGGTCTTGGCGTCGAGCGTGGCCTTGAACTTGGCCATGTCGAGCTTCAGCTCCTCGGCGTACTTCTCGACGTCGGCGCGCGTCATCGCCTTCTGGTTCTTGAAGAGGATGTCGTGCATCTCCCAGAACTTGCCCTGCTCACCGGCGGCCAGCGCGGCCTCGGAGCCCATCGCCGCGTCCTTGTGCATCGGCAGCGGGTACTGCTTGAACACCACGCGCACGTCGTTGGCGTACGCGGGGTCCTTGATCAGCTCGTTCAGCATGTCGGTGAACTTCGAGCAGAACGGGCACTGGAAGTCGCTGAACTCGACGATCGTGACCAGCGGGTCGGCGGCGCCCTTGACCTGGTCCTTGTCGGTGTAGGTGACCCGGAACCGCTCGCCCGTGATCTTGCCGGTGAGCGAGTCGTCGACCTGGTCCATCGTGACCAGCCCGCCGCCCGCGGCGGCCGGACCGGCGGCGGCGGCTTCTTCCTTCTTGCCGCCGCGGTTGCCGGTGCAACCAGTGAGAGGAGAAGCGGCCAGGGCGAGCGCCGAGACCAGGAACACGGGGAGGCTGATGCGTTTCATGGGACTCTGTGTCTGTAGTTTGGTGGGTGGTTGAAAGAACATGTCACGAAAATCATGTCCGAAGGACATCAAGAATTCTTCACTGCGGGAGATCGGCGCTGGGAAACTCGTTGGGAGGATCGCCTCGCCGTCGAGGATCGTGCGCACCACGGTCTCGCGGGTGGCGCCGGCGGCGATCCGCTCCTGCGCGTGCGCGAGCTCGGCCTCGACGTCGGCGGCGAGCGCCTCGGCGCCGCGAAAGCCGTTGACGTAGCGGCCATTGACGAAGATCGCCGGGGTGGCGTCGAGCCCGAGCCTGCGGGCATATACGAGGTCGTCGCGGACGACCTGGGCGACCTCGGCGCTGTCGAGGTCGGCGAGGAAGCGGGCCTCGTCGAGGCCGAGCTCGCGGGCGATCGCCGCGTAGGTGCGGCGACCGAGCCGCGGGGCGGCGAACAACTTCTCGGCGAAGTCCCAGAAGCGGTTCTGCTTGTCGGCCGCGACCACCGCCCGCGCGGCGCTGTCGGCGGCCGAGTGGATCGGCAGCGGCAGCTGGCGGTAGGCGATCCGGACGTCGTTGGGATAGCGCCGCCGCAGCTCGGCGATGCCCTCGGTCGCGGCCTTGCGACAGAACGGGCACTCGAAGTCCATGAACGCGACCAGCAGCACCGGCGCGTCGGCGGGGCCCAGCGTGGGCGCGACGCCGGCGTCGACGGCGTAGCGCTTGCCCGGCTCGGCGCGCTGCGGGGGCGGCGCCTCGGCGGCCTTGAACCGCTCGGCGAGGATCCGCCGCTGCTGCGCGGTGGCGTCGTCGACCTCGAGCGGGGCGACCACGGCGCCTTCCATGAAGGAAGCGTAGAGGTCGGCCCGCGGGGTGCCCGCGCGCAGGCGGGTCTGGGCGGCGAGGATCTCCTCGTCGATCAGCGCGTGCCAGGCCGCCTCGTCGCGGAAGCCGATCACCGGGCGCCCGTTCACCAGCGCCACGGGGCTGAAGTAGATCCCGAGCTCCACCGCCTGGCGGCGGTGGCGGATCCGCGTGCCCGAATAGACGCCGGCGTCGAGGTCGTCGAGGAAGCGCGGCACGTCGAGCGCGAGCGCCTCGGCGCTCTGCTTGAGCGCCGCGCGGTCGAACTGCATCGTGTCGTAGAGCCGGCGGTGCATTGGCCAGAACTGGCCCTGCGCGCCGGCGGCCAGCGCGGCCTCGGCGGCCCGCTCGCCGTCGGCGAAGCCCGGCAAGGTCTGGCTGCGGAACACCACCCGCAGGTCGTCGCGGTAGTCCTCGAGGAGGTGCTCCAGGACCTTCCAGGTGCGCGCGACGGCGGACAGGCGTAGTCGGAGAAGACCACGACCGTGACCAGCGGCTCGGCGCCCCCGAGCGCGTGCTCGTCGGGGTCGAGGTCGACGCGGTAGCGCACCGAAGAGGTGGCGACCGGCGCGGCGGACGATTCAGGAGCGCTCCTGGGCGAGCACTCGCAGGCTGCGTTGCTCAGCGCCAGGCCGAACACGACCTGGCCGAGCCAGAGATGAGGGACACGCATGAGAGGACCGTCTCGAACACCCGGAGGGCGCCGCCGAGGCGCGCAGCGCCGGCTCCGCGCGCAGGTACACGAGGTACCTGCAGCCTCTCGAGCGCGACCCAATGCCTCCGGCCGGCCCGAGCGGACTACGCGGGACCGACGCGAGGCGGGGGTGCTTCGGGACAGGTCGTCCGGGACAGGAGGGGCGGGTCGTCGCGTGGGCGAGCCGACGCGAGCGCCACGCGCCGCGGCGACCACGCGTCGCGCAGGAGCGCAGCGGCGACGGCGCTGGAACCTGGCCCGAGCAAGTCGGGTGGCGGCCGCGCCGGCAAGCCGCCCGGCTGGAGCTTGCCGCAGGTCTCGTCGGTCGGGTCGCACACCGCCCGCTTGAACAGCACCTCGAGCAGACGCGAGCACGAGCCGCGCGACAGCTTGAGGACCGACGGGTCGACGACCAGGTCGGCGAGGAGATCGCCGCCGCACAGCACCTCGGCGTCCGGGTCGTCCTCGTCGCCGCAGAACTCCGCGGCGCCGAGCAGCTCGACCAGGCGCAGGTGGATGTCGCTCCGCAGATCGGGCGTGCCCCCAACCGCGGTCTCCGCGCTCGATGCGGCCACGCCCGCGCCCAGCCACAGGCTGAGCACCACGAGACAGCGCAAGAAGCTGGAGAACAGGGCAGGCACGGAGCGCGGCGAAACGTTAGGCGGGTTTTGCAAACTGCGCAAGCCGCCTTCTATTCCCGCGCGTGCGCCGGACCACGGGACGCCGGTCCGTTGCGGGGCTCCCGGGCCTCGGCGACCGGTGTAGCGGACCGCGGACCGGCGTCGGGCCCAAGCACGAAGCCCCGTCACCGGCGGTGACAGGGCTTCGATTTTCTGAGCGGGAGACGAGACTCGAACTCGCGACCCCGACCTTGGCAAGGTCGTGCTCTACCAACTGAGCTACTCCCGCAGATCGTGCAGAACATCGTCCGAGGACGGCACTCTGCCGGTTGGTTCAGGTTTTGTTCCCGCGCCGTGGCGAGGGGAGGCGGAGAATATACGAGCCCCATGGAGTGTCAAGCCCCCTTCAGAAAAATCGTGCATGACCCCGCGGAGGCGCTCCAACCGCCCCTGGGGGCCCGATCGAGGGCTTCGGGGGGGTCGGCCGGGACCCAGTCCCATGTTCGTGGTCGAGCTCACGGTTCATGAGCCGATGCGGCTTGACGTCGTCCCGAGGGATCGAGTACACACGCTCGCCCCGGGCCCCCAAGTCCGGGTCATTCCGACATAGCTCAGTCGGTAGAGCAGCGGACTGTTAATCCGCGGGTCGTAGGTTCAAGTCCTACTGTCGGAGCCCAAAGAACCCCTCCAGCGCATCGCCGGAGGGGTTCTTCGTTTTGGTCGCGCGGGCGGCCGAGACCGCCTGGTCCGCGCCACACGTCAGCGGCGACGGCGGCGGGCCAGCCCGAGGAGCGCGGCGAGGGACAGGGCCAGGACGCCGGTCCCGCCCGACTCGCCCGCGGCGCAGGCGCAGCCCTCCCCTTCGAGCCCTTCGAGCCCGCCGTCGGGGCCGGGCAAGCTGCCGTCGGGGGTGGCGGTGACGACCTGCTTGTGCACACGCGGGTTGCCGTGCAGGTCGTAGGAGACGAGGACGAAGTTGTAGGTCTTGCCGTTCTCGAGGCCGTGGATGGCCGCGCCCTCGCTGCTGAACGTGATGTGGTCGCTGCACACGTGGTCCCAGTCGAGGGCGTGCAGGCTCGGGCTGACGCGGAGCTCGCAGCCCTCGTCGCACAGGCCCTCGGGGCCGTTGTCGTCACCGTCGTCGCAGGCCTCGCCGTCCTCGAGCACGCCGTTGCCGCAGGTGTCCGGGTCGACCACGTCCGCGGGGGCCGTCTTGACGGTCGAGAACGGCGCATCGCCGCACAGGTTGCCGGCCGTGAAGTAGTGGTTGTTGTCCGGCACCTCGCCGAGCTCGGGCGTCGGAAAGTCGAGGCCCGGCGACGCCCCCGTGTCCGCCTCCTCGCAGAGCACGCGGAAGCCCGCGATGTCGCCGCTGCTCGGCACGTCCCAGTGGAGCGTGACCCCACCGTCACCTGGCTCGACGGACAGGTTCGAGACCCTGAGCAGCGGCGGCATGAAGTCGTACGCGATCGTGGGGATGCCGGACAGCTGAGAGAGCGCGCCGTCGGACCCGTAGAAGAACTCTTCGGGCTGGCAATTCGCGGTGCTGTTCGCGGCCGGGTCGCACATCCAGAGGCTGGTCTCGCCCGTGACGTCGCCGCAGGCGCCGCCGAGGATCGTCTCGGCCCCGAGGACGTCTCGGGTCGGTGACGAGGGATCGACGCCGGAGGCCAGGAACGCCGGGTGAAACGCACTCGTCACGCCCTGCACGTAGTTCGCCGCCAGCACTTCGGCGAGCACTCCGCAGCGGAGAAACTGGCCGGCGAGCGTGCTCTCGGCGGTGGGGCACTGGGTGCCGATGAAGGCCTTGATCTGGGCGCTGTAGTCGAGGTCGGCGCCGTCCTTCGCCTGGATCTGGACGCCGATCCGCTGGCCGCACTCGCAACGGGCGCGATTGGTCGCGTACTTGAAATCGCGCTCGACCATCGGTCGCACGAACTCGCCGCTCTCGTCGGTCACATAATACGACACCGAGAAATCGGCGGGCGCGGGCAGCTCGGCGCGGGCGGTCGGGGCGAACGAAAAAGTCGCGAGCAACGCAGCATACACATACGGTGATGGAACGTCGGGCATGTCGATCCAACCAGTGACGCTCGGCCCTTGTTCCGATCGCGTTCGCAATCACCGCGCGAGCGAGCGAGCAGGTGAGACCGCGTGCGAGCCTCACCGCCACGAGCGTGCGGATCGCCCGCGCGTCGATGCAAGTCGCCGGCCACTCGCCGGGCCAATCGCCGCGCGAGAGACCCGCGAGAGCTCCGAAGCCGGTCGGGAGGGCGGAGGGATCGGGACCGAGATGGGCGCCATGTCGGCACCATGGCCGCCCGGCCCGCGAGTCATCGACCGATTTTTTGCCGCGACGCGCGGACTCATCCCGCCTGCAGCCGGACCACGCGCGTCCCGCCGGCGAACGCGTCGTGATCGCCCTGCCGCAGCGGGCTCCTGTGGATCGTCCTGGCGATCACGACCCATGCCGCGAGCGCCAGCAGCGGGCCGATGAAGGGGATCGATCCGAGCAAGGTAAACGCCTCGCGCCGCAGCGACTGCCGCAGCGTCGGTCGCCCGCCGTCAGGGCCGAGCACGCGCAGCCCCAGCGCCAGCTTGCCGGGCGTCGCGCCGGCCCAGGTGTCGAGCAAGCTGAAGTAGAGGTACACGCACGCCGAGCCGACGAGCAGCCAGTCGAAGCCGTAGCCCATGACCTGGCCGAGGCCGACGTCGACGGCGGCGAGGACCAGGACATCGAGGCCGCGCGCCAGCAGGCGCACCGGGAATTCGGCGGGGATCGTGGACGGGGCGGACGAAGCAGCGGTCATGCGACACAGACCGCGGCCGCCGGCGAAACTCATCGGTCCGGTCCCTTCATTCTTTTTAAAGAAGAATCACTCAGCCGAACGGCGTCACCGGGCGCACCGCCCCGTCGGCCGCGACGCGCACCGCGAACTCGCAGCGGGTCTCCGACTCGCGCAGCACCACGATCGCGTGCTCGCCCCGCGCGTGGGCGGTGAACGACCACAGGCCGTCCGGCAGCTCGACCAGGGGCAAGTCCGGGACCCGGCCGAGCTCGGCCAGCGGGGCCAGGCGCGCGCTCAGACCCGACTCCTCGAGCGACAGCGCGAGCACGCGGTCGCCGAGCGGCAACACCTCGAAGTCGAGGTAGTCGCTGGCCGGCAGCGGCGGGTGCCGTTCGACGCGCACCGTGCCCTCGGGCCAGGCGGTCAGCGCCACGATGTCGCGCGAACCTGTCCCCGAGAACATGTTGTCGTCCTTCCACAGCACGCCCCACCCCGCGCGTGCATGCCACCCGCGTGTCGAGGCTGTCGAGCGTGTGCAACGCCAGCGGCGACCAGCGGCCGCCGCGGAAGAACGCCGTCGCCACCTGCGGCGCCTCCGGGCCGTGGGAGATCTCGATCGCCAAAAAAGACGCCTCGCCGGCCGTGCGCAGGTGGAAGTGACACGGGTACACGCCTGGCGATGTCGCCGGCACGAGGCCGAGGTCGACGCGAGGACCGAAGCCCGCGGCGCTGACGCGGCGGGCGAACATCCGCAGCACCGTGGCCTCGGCGATCGCGCCGAACAACCACCCGCCGCGGATCGTGCCGGTCTCGGCCAGCGAACGCCGCTCGACGCGCCCGCTCGGGTGGGCGATCACCAGCTGCGACGCGCTGCGCCAGCTCTCGGTCTCGAGCGCGAGCACCACCCCGTCGGCGAGCGCGTAGCCGGTGACCGTGCGACCGAGCGCCCACGGCATGCGCCGCTGCCCCGACAGCGGCATGAGCCGGGTCGAGCGCCCCAGGGGCTCGCAGATCCGGAGCCACAACGGGCTCCCCGCCTCGCCGGCGAGGATCTCCGCCTCCTGCGCGAGGCCGCCGGCGTGCAGGTCGGACGGATCGGCGAGGCCGACCTCGGGGACGATCCGCACCCGCACGCGCGGAGCGTCGCCGTCGCTGCCGCTGAATTCACACAGCCGCTGGCTGTCGGGATCGAAGCACACCAGCTCGGCGGCGGGTTCGTGGTTGCGCAGCCAGGCCGGCTCGCTGTCACGGACGAACGGTACGACGACCGCGCCGGACCCAGCGACGCGGGGGCAGCCGTCTGGCGCACGCATCTGGGGCGACGCTAGCCCGAGCTTCACCCTTGCGTCGAGGCCCGGGCGATTGTCGGCGGGAGCGCAACAGTGCGTTGCCCGGGACGGGCTTGTCCGGGCGCGCGCGGGGTAACATACCGGAACGTAGCATGCCCACCACGCCCGTCCTGTTCGTCGGCCACGGTTCGCCGATGAACGTCATCCTCGACAATGCCTGGACGCGGACGTTCAACGATCTCGGGGCGGCGTTGCCGACGCCGCGGGCGATCCTCGCCGTCTCGGCCCACTGGTACACCCGCGGCACCTTCGTGACCGCCGGCGACCCACCGACGATTCACGACTTCGGCAACTTCCCCCGCCAGCTGTTCGAGTTCGAGTACCCCGCCCGCGGCAGCGACGACGTCGCGCGCCGGGTCTGCGAGCTGCTGACCTCGGTGAAGGCCGCCCCGCGCCGCGACTGGGGCCTGGACCACGGCACCTGGACGGTCCTGCACCACATGGTCCCGCGGGCCGACGTGCCGGTGCTGCAGCTCAGCATCGACCAGCAGCGGCCGCCGGCCGAGCACCTGGCGATCGGTCGCGCGCTCGCGCCGTTGCGCGAAGAGGGTCCTGATCCTCGGCAGCGGCAACGTCACGCACAACCTGCGCGCGACCATGCAGCTCGCGCAGCGCGGCGACACCTCGCTGCAGGAGTGGGCGCTGCGGTTCGACGCCGACGTGGCCCAGGCCATCGAGCAGCGCGACCACGAATTCCTCGCGCGCGCCCCCGAGGCGCGCTCGGGCGCCAGAACCACCCCAGCCTCGACCACTACCTCCCGCTGCTCTACACCGTCGGCGCCGCCGGCGAGGCCGAGGCCCCGCGGTTCTTCAACCCCGGCTTCGACCTCGGCTCGATCTCGATGCGCGGCGTCCTGTTCGGCTAGTCGACGCGGGCGACCTCGAGGCAGGCCGCGCGCGCGCTCGCGGCTGGCCACGCGCTCGCGGATCGACGCCTCGACCATCGCCGCGATGCGGGTCCGCTGGGCCGGGTCGCGCGGCAGCGGCAGCACCAGCTCGCCGACGCGGTCGCCGAGCGAGTCGATGATGTCCTGGGTGAACCGCTTGGCCTCGATCTGCTTGCGCACCGGATCCGAGCCGAGCACCGCCAGCAGCAGGTACGGCGACAGCAGCTCGGGCCGGTGCACGCGCAGCTTCAGCAGGTGGCTCTGGAACACGATGCGGGTATCGTGCTCGGTGATGAACGCGCAGGTGCCGATCAAGTAAGTACCGTCGCGGACCATCAGGATGTCGCCGACGCGCACGTCCTGCTTGGCGCGCAGCGCCTCGTAGACCGCCTCGCCGACGCAGTGCTTGGGGTCGAGCTTGAGCTCCCAGTTCGACAGGTCGGAGGTGCGGACGAACGGCACGTCGCCGCCGCCATAGGCCAGCTTGCCGACCTCGTGTCCGCTGGTGATGCCGAGGATCCCGTCGTCGACCAGCTGTTGCACCGTCACCAGCTCGTGGCTGCGCTGCAGGCCGCTGAGGATGGACGCGACCCGCGGGTCGTAGTAACGCGGGGCCAGCACGTTGCCGCGCACCGCCTCGGGCGCGACCGCGTGGCCGAGGCGGCTGGCCGCCTCGAGGCTGCCGGCCGCGTGCTGGCGGAAGCGGTCGCCGATCTCCGGCAGCTCGTCGCGGTCGATGCTGCGGCCGCGGCTGTCCTTGCCGCACCACGCCGCCTCGGCCATGAAGATCGCCGGCCGCTCGCTCGCCGGCGCCGGCTCGCGGCGGGTCAGCAGCATCAGGCACACCTTCGTGTGCGTGCCGCCCTTGCCCGACGTCTTGAACAGCTCCTCGGGCATACCGATGACCGCGCGCAGATCTGCCTGTTCGAACATATACTGAACGACATGTCGATACGACTTGCCGGAGATGAGGCTCTCGGGCAGGACCAGGCCGACGCGGCCGCCGGGGCGGGCCAGCGCGAGCAGGCGCTCGACGAACAGCACCTGCGGCGCGACCCCGCGCTGCAGCCGGGGCGTGCGCTGCCAGCGGTCGTCGGCGCCGCGGCGCCACACGTGGCCGAGCGCGAAGGTCTGCTGGACCTCGGTCGAGGCCGCGACGATCTTGGCGCCGAACGGCGGGTTGGCGAGCACGACGTCGAAGCCGCCCTGCTCGCACGCGATCGGCCCCCCGTCCTCGGCCTGCCAGGCCAGCGCGTCGCCGCAGTACACCCGCGCCGGCGCCATCGTGACCAGGCCGACGTGCGCGCGGGCCAGCCCGGCGAGGTAGCGGTCCTTGTCGATGCCGACCACGCTCTTCGCCACCTCGGCCGGCGCCACCCCGCGCGCCACCAGCCGCCGCGCGGTGTGGCTGAGGAACCCGCCGGCGCCGCAGGCCGGGTCGATCACCCGCTCGCCGGGCTTCGGGTCGACCAGGTCGACCAGCATGCGCACCGCCGTCTGCGGGGTGAAGAACTGGCCCTCGACCCCGCGGGTGGCCGCCGCCGTGAACACCTCGTAGGCGTCGCCGATCGGGTCGCAGCGCGGGTCGTCGAGGTCGAGCGCCCGCAGCTCGCGGTCGACCTCGAGCAGCGTCGCCGCGTCGAGCCCGAGCTGCGCGTCGGCGGCGAACACGTCGGGCAGCAGCGCCTTGAGGCGCGCCAGCTGGTCCCTGTAGAACCGCAGCAGCGCGCCCGCCTCGTCCGGCGCGGCCGCGCCGCTGCGCACCGTCAGCGTCCGGCAGAACACGCAGCGCAGCACCTCGTCGAGCAGCGCCGCGTCGCGGGTCGCCCCGACCAGCCGGCCGGCCAAGAAGTTGCGCAGGCGGGTGAACGCCGCCCTGGTCTCGGGGACAGGTACCGAAGAATCTGGCTCGAAGGACATGCGCGATCGGTCATCCGCGACGCAGCAGCTTGAACGCGACCTCGCGCCCCTGCCCGCCGACCAGCGCGAGGTGGATCCACAGCACCGCCATGTTCTCGAGCGCCGCCGCGTTGCGCAGCGGGCCGGCGTCGATCGGGTGGAAGCCGGCCCGCTGGATCAGCGCCGACAGCGTCGCCTTGGCCTCGGCGTCGTCGCCGGCGATCGGCACGTCGACCACCGTGTCGCCGAGCTTCGGATCGGCGTGGAACTCCGCGCCGAAGGTGTTGAACGCCTTGAGCACGCGGGCCCCGGGCAGCGCGGCCTGCAGCGCCGCGGTGATCGAGCCCTCCGGCGGCGGCGCCCACACCGGGCCCTGGGACCACGTCAGCGGGTTGTTGCAGTCGACCACGATCTTGCCGCGCAGGTCGCCGAGGCCGTGGGCCGCCTGCACCGCGACCCCGCCGGGCACCGCCAGGAACACGATGTCGGCCGCGGCCGCCGCCTCGGGCGCCAGCGACGCGGTGACCTTGCCGTCCAGCTCGGCCAGCGCCTCGGCGATCTTCGAGCCCGAGCGGACCCCGAAGCTCACCTTTTTGAAGCCCGCCGCCACCAGTCGGCGGGCGATGGCGGACCCGACGGTGCCGGGGCCGACGATGGCGATGGCTGGCTCGTGCGTCGACATGGCGCGGAGCCTACCGCGAAATAGCCCGCCGCGCGAGTTCCGCAGGTCCTGCCCGGCACCCTCGCCGAACCTACTGACAGCTCAGCGCCGCCCCGTCGAACACCGTCATCGTGCAGGTCGAGTCGGCCGCGCAGCCGCACGCCCCGGCGTAGCAGGTGTCCACGTTCTGTCCGCCCGCGCAATCGCTGTCGACCGCGCAGCCGCAGCGGCCGGCGATGCACTGCACGTAGCCCGGCAGGTTCGAGTCGACGCAGTCCTGATCGATCTGGCACACGCACTGGCCTGACGGCACGTCGCAGAACGGATGCCCCGTCTGGGGCGGACAGGCCTCGTCCCCTGCGCACGGGCTCTGACACGCCCCCGCCTCGCACGTCGCGGCCGCCTGACCACACACCGTCACCTCGCGTCCGCCCGCGAACGGCGGGAGCGTCAGCTCGACCAGCCCGAAGTCGGCGCAGGCGAACGTCCCCGGGGTCAGCGCGCAGCGGCCCGCGTCCGCCACCAGCACGCACGCCTCCTGGGCCGCGCAGTCGCCCGGTCCGGCGCACGGCGTCTTCCAGCCCGACAGCTCGGCCAGGCACTGCGCGTCGCTGGTGCACGGCGGGAACAGGCACAGGCCGTCGATGCAGCGGAACCCGAGGTCGCCGCCGCCGATCCGGCAGTCGCGGTCGTTGTCGCACTGGGACTGGCAGCGCTTGGCCTCGGGCCCCGCGGTGGTCGTCTCGGCGCCGGTGCTCCCGCTCGTCGGGCCCGTCTCGGTGCTCGTCGGCCCCCCGGTCGGCGCGGTCGTGGACGAGGTGGTCTGCGGTTCGCTCGCGGTCCCGCTGTCGGCCGGCGGACACGCCAGCAACACCCCCACCGCGAGCACGAAGATCCGGGATCGGCCAGGCAACACCATCGCACCGACGCTAGCGCATTTTCGCCCCTGGGCGAAGGAACCCGCGCATGCGGACCCCACCCGGCTCCGGGCGAGCCCCGCACGCCGCGACCAGCCCCAATGCACATGTTTCAAGAGACATGTTTCTTCGTACATCTGACGCCCGCGCCGTCCTGCTCGCGGCACCGCCCGCCTCGCGCGGCCGCGAGCGCCGGCTCGGGCCATGGTGCCGCGCCCGCAGAAGTGGCACCATCCGTCGCAATGGAGCGCGAGCGCCAGGTGTCGTGCCCGCAGTGCGGCGCTCCGGCGCCGTTCCGCGGCACCGCGGTCTCGCTGGTGTGCGAGCACTGCGGCAGCACCGTCGTGCGCACCGGCGTCGACCTGCGCCTCCTGGGAAGGGTCTCCGCCGTGGTCGACGACGGCAGCCCGTTGCTGCTCGGCGGCAAGGGCAGCTTCGCCGGCCGCGGCTTCGAGCTCGTCGGCCGCCTGCAGCTCCGCTACGCCCGCGGCGCCTGGAGCGAGTGGTACCTGCAGTTCGCCGACGGCGTCGGCTGGCTGGCCGACTTCCAGGGCAACTACGCCGTCACCACCCCCGTCGCCGGCGGCCCCGAGCTACCTGGCTTTTACAACATGGCCATCGGGACATGGCACGAAGTTCAGGGCGGCGAGCACATGGTCGTCGACAAGCGAGCCGCCCGCTACCAGGGCGCCGAGGGCGTTCTGCCCTTCGTCGCCGAGCCTGGCCTGACCTTCTTCAGCCTCGACCTCGCCGGCCCGGACGACCAGTTCGTCAGCCTCGACTACGGCGTCGACCCCTACGGCACGCGCCCCGCCGTCTACCTCGGCCGGGCCGTCGAGCTGGCCGAGCTCGGCCTCGACCGCCTGCGCAGATTCGAGGGCTGGCGTGACTGAGGCGACCCCCGAAGTCACTCGCCCGCGCCCCGCCGAGGCGACCCCGCGGCGGCTGTTCCGCGACGAGGCCCGCACCGAGGCCGTGCAGTGCCTCGCCTGCGGCGGCCCTGTCGCCCTGCGCGGCTTCGGGGCGATCCAGCGCGTCGTCTGCCCCGCCTGCGGCAGCCTCCTGCGGCCCGAGGACAGCGGCGCGCTCGCGCTGATCCACCGGGCCGCCCGCGCCCACCAGGAGTCGGTGCTGCCGCTGCACGCCCGCGGCCGCCTGGACGGCGCCACCTGGGAGATCGTCGGCATCTGCTGGCGCACCGTCCCCGGCTGGCCGTGGCAGGAGTTCCTGCTCTACAACCCCTACCGCGGCTACCGCTACCTGGCCTACTCGACGAACGACGGCCACTGGTCTTTGGGACAGGTCATCCCCGGCGCGCCGAAGATCGTCCCGGGCAAGCGCCACGCGATCACCTACCGCGGCCGCCGCTACCGCCACTTCTCCGGCGCCGACGCCTACGTCACCTACGCCGAGGGCGAATTCCCGTGGCAGGTCCAGGTCGGCGACGCCGCCCACATCGACGACTTCGTCGCCCCGCCGCACGGCATCTCGATCGAGGAGGTCGCCGCCAGCGACGGCGTCGAGCTGACCCGCACCGCCATGCGCCACCTCGACGCCACCGAGGTCTGGCGCGCCTTCGAACAACCCGGCAAGCCGCCCAAGCAGAAGGGCGTCGGCATGCTCGCGCCCAACCGCTGGCGCGAGCAGGCCCTCTCGCTGTGGTTGTCGTGCCTGGTCCTCCTGGTCGCCTGGTACTTCGCGGTCCAGCACGTCTCCGCCGGCGCGAGCGAGCGCGAGGTGTTCCAGGCCACCGACCTGCGGTTCGACGGCGTCCTGTCGCAGGAGGTCACGATCGGCGAACCGGGTTCGTCGACGACCGTCGAGATCTCCTTCACCGCCTACCCGCTCGACAACTCGTGGGCGTTCGCCGAGGTCGTGCTGATCCCGATCGACGGCGAGGAGGCGATCGGCCTCGGCATGGAGGCCAGCAGCTACAGCGGCTTCGAGGACGGCGAGTCGTGGTCCGAAGGCGACCGCCAGGTCGACCACGTCCTCGGCCGCGTCGCCGGCGGCCGCTACCTGCTGCAGGTCACCCCCGAGCGCGACACCAGCGCGCTGGCCGCGAACGACCCGCTCGGCCTCCGCCTCGGCACCTTCGGCCCGTTCGGCGTGCGCAGCCCCGACACCTGGGCGATCCGCGTGCGCGAGGACGTGTTCCTCACCCGCTACGCCACCCTCCCCGTCCCGATCATCCTCGGCTTCCCGCTGCTGGCCTGGCTGCTCGGCCGCCGCCGCGAGCGCAAGCGCTGGGCGGGCAGCGACTACGGAACGTGACCTCATGACCATGTCCCCGAGAACATGCCCTCGAGGCCATCACATGTCCCTTTGACCATGTTTAGAACGACCTACTGGATCTGCTCCGTCGCCGCCCTGCTGCTCCTGCTGTTCGGGGCCCGCTCCGGCGTCCTGCTGGCCGGCACCCCGGAGCGCGGCAAGGTCGAGCGCGACCCCGACGGCACCGTGCGCGGGCGCGCGGCCTTCGTCTGGTTGGGCGGCGGCTATCACGGCGGCAAGTGACATGTCGGCCGCGCCCGGGACCCGCCTGCTGCTCGCCTCGGTGCTCGTGGTCGCCACCTGCGGCCTCGTCTACGAGCTGATCGCCGCGACCATGGCGAGCTACCTGCTGGGCGACAGCGTCACCCAGTGGAGCCTCGTCATCGGCGTCTACCTCAGCGCCATGGGCCTCGGCTCGTGGCTGAGCAAGTTCGTCGTCAAGGACCTGCACGCCCGCTTCGTCGCCGTCCAGCTGGTGATCGCGGTCGTCGGCGGCCTGTCGGCGGTGGCGCTGTTCTACGGCTACGCCTACCTCGCCAGCGTGCGCCCGCTGCTGTTCTCGATCCTGGTGATCGTCGGCACCATGGTGGGGCTCGAGATCCCGCTGCTCATGCGGATCGTCGGCGACGGCCAGGAGCTGAAGGACACGGTCGCGCGGGTGCTCGCGTTCGACTACGTCGGCGCGCTGCTGGCCAGCCTGCTGTTCCCGCTGGCGCTCCTGCCCCACCTCGGCCTGGTGCGCACCAGCCTGCTGTGCGGCCTGTTCAACGCCGCGATCGCGCTGGCCTGCGCGCGGGTGTTCCGCGCCCATCTGCCGCGCCCGCGCGCGCTGCTCGTCCAGGCCGCGCTGATCTGCCTCGGCCTCGCGGGCGGCCTCGTGTTCGGCGGCCGGCTCGAGCGCCTGGCGGAGCGCGAGCTCTACGACGCGCCCGTCATCTTCTCCGAGAAGACCGCCTACCAGCGCCTTTCGATCACCCGCAGCGGCGACGACATCCGCCTCTACATCGACGGCAACCTGCAGTTCGCCAGCAGCGACGAGCACCGCTACCACGAGGCGCTGGTCCACCCCGCGCTCGCCGGCGTGAACCCGCGCCGCGCCCTCGTGCTCGGCGGCGGCGACGGCCTGGCCGTGCGCGAGCTGCTCAAGTACTCCGCCCTCGAGCGCGTCGACCTCGTCGACCTCGACCCCGGCATGACCCGCCTGTTCGGCCGCGACCCGCTGCTGGTCCGCATCAACCACGGCAGCCTGTCCGACCCGCGCGTGCACGTGCACAACGCCGACGCCATGCGCTGGCTCGAAGAACATGTCCGAACGGGCAGCGAGGTCTACGACGTCGCCGTCGTCGACCTGCCCGACCCCAACAACTTCTCGCTCGGCAAGCTCTACACCGGCTCGTTCTACCGCCTGCTGCGGCGCGCCCTCTCGCCCGCCGGGGTCGGGGTGGTCCAGGCGACCTCGCCGTACCTGGCGCCGCGCTCGTTCTGGTGCGTGGTCAAGACCCTCGCCGCCGCCGAGCTGCACCCGCGCCCCTACCACGCCCACGTGCCGTCGTTCGGCGACTGGGGCTTCGTCCTCGTGTCCCCGGCCCCGCGCCCGGAGCCGACCCGCCTCGCCGACGTCCCGCTGCGCTTCCTCGACGACGCCCTCCTGCCGACCCTGTTCGTGTTCCCGCGCGACCAGCGGCCGCCCGAGGTCGACACCAACCGCCTCAACGACCAGCTGCTGGTCCACTACTACGAAGAGGACCTGCGCGCCCTTCCCGGCCGCGGAGGCCGCGGGTGAGCGCGGAAGACATGCCCTCGAAATTATGTCCTTCAGGACATGTCGATCCGGGCGCTCTCGCGCCTCGCCGGCACACATGTCCCTCGGGGCATGCTCTTCCGAACATCGGCGGCGTCCCCGTCCCGAGCCGGCGGCGCACGAGCGGGCGCCGGCCTGCCCTCGGAGCCAGCGGAGCGACATGTCCCCGAAGACATGCCGCTCCGAGCGTCCACCCTCCCCGTCGCGGAGCCCCCGGGTGAAGCGGCGCGAATTCCTCGGCGCCACCGCCGGCACCGTCGCGTCCGCCGCCTGCGGCCCGGGCCAGCACTCCCCTCCCCTTTCCGAGTTCGTCGGCCCCGACCCCGAGCGCGGGCATCACCTGCGTGAAGGGACATGGCGCGAAGGACCTGTCCACGAGACCATCCACACCGAGGTTGCGATCGTCGGCGGCGGCGCGGCCGGCAGCGCCGCCGCCTGGCGCCTGCGGCGGGCCGGCCTCGGCGACGTCCACCTGTTCGAGCTCGAGGACGACGTCGGCGGCACCGCGCGCGGCGGCGAGCTGCCGCGCTCACGCCACCCGCTCGGCGCCCACTACTTGCCGACCCCGCCGCCGGGCTGCCTCGCGCTCGAGCGCCTGCTCGAGGAGCTCGGCGTCATCCTCGGTCGCGACGCCCGCGGCCGCCCCGAGTACGCGCCCTCGGCGATCGCCGCCGCCCCGCTCGAGCGCCACTTCGGCCGCGGCCGCTGGTACGAGGGCCTCTACCCCGCGGCCGGCGAGACCGCCGACGAGGCCGCCCAGTGGGCCCGCTGGCACGCTCACCTGCGCGACCTCGACGGCCGGCGCGGCGCCGACGGTCGGCCCCTGTTCGCCATCCCCGTCGCCCGCAGCAGCGCCGAGCTGCGCCACCTCGACGCCGTCTCGTTCGCCGCCTACCTCGACGACCTCGGCCTCGTCAGCGAGCGCCTGCGCTGGGCCCTCGACTACGCCTGCCGCGACGACTACGGCTGCACCCTCGCCCAGACCTCGGCCTTCGCCGGCCTGCACCACTTCCTCGCCCGGGGTCTCGAGGAGACCCGCGGCGGCTTCCTGCTCACCTGGCCCGAAGGCAACGCGCGGCTCGTCCGCGGCATGCTGGAGCGCGCCGACCTCGGCGATCGCCTCCACCGCGGCGCCGCGGTCGTCGCGGTCGACCCGCACGCCGGCGAGCTCCGCGTCCATCGGCCCGCGGACGGCCGGCGCCTGCGCGTACACGCCAGGGCGATCTTGTGGGCCGCGCCGCGGTTCGTCCTCGGTCGCCTGCTCGTCGGCGCCGACCCGCTGCCCGCCGGCGCGCTGACCTACGCCCCCTGGCTGGTCGCCAGCGTCGACGTGCGCACCGCCCCGCGGGGCATCGGCGCCCGCCTCGCGTGGGACAACGTCCCGCTCGCCGGCCCCAGCCTCGGCTACGTCGTCGCCACCCACGGCGAGTCCGTCGACGCGCGCCGCCCCGGCGCCGTCCTCACCTACTACGAGCCGCTCTGCGGCGACGGCCCCGCCGAGCTCGCGGCTCAGCGCCAGCGCCTCCTCGCCGGCGATCTTTCCACCTGGTCCGACCACGTCGTCGCCGCGCTCGCGGCCATGCATCCCGGCATCGCCAGCGAGATCTCCCGGATCGCCGTCACCCGCTGGGGCCACGCCATGATCCGCCCCGTCCCCGGCCTGCTGTTCGGCGAGTCGCTCGCCCGCGCCCGCGCCCCGATCGGCCGCCTGCGCCCCTGCGCCGCCGACGTCGCCGGCCTGCCGCTGTTCGAGGAGGCGTTCTATCAGGGCTGCGGCGCCGCTCTGGCCGCCCTCGCCGACCTCGGCCGCAACGCCCCCGACGCCCTCGCCGACGAGCTTCCGGCGTGACGTAGCCACCCATGGACATGTCCTCGAGGACAGGTTCACGATGCGCCGCGCGCCGCGTCCTGCGGGTCCGCTCGGACGGGCCCGACTGCGAGCCTCGTCCGTCGCTCGCGCCCTCGTCCATCGGCGCCGCTCGCACATGACCCTCAAGACATGTTCTGCTGCGAGCCTCGTCCGCACCGGCGCCTCTCGCACATGCCCGTTCGGACAGGTCCTCGCCCGCGCGGCGCCGACGCCTCACCTGACCTTCCAGACAGCTTCAGCTCGCCCCGCCCGCGTCCCTGGGCACAAGCGGCCCCAGCAGGTCACCTCACCGTCCGCGTCTGTCGATCCTGGCCTCACCGAGCGCTCTCGCTCGCCCGATGCGGCCGCGGCCGCGCTATCCTCCACGGGTGCCGCTGACGCTCGCGCAGCTCGAAGCGCTCTCCCAGCAGGCCTTCCCGGCGCGAGCCGTCGCGCGCCGCGACCCCGATGGTTACGCCGTGCTGCACGCCGCGATCGGCGAGGCCATCCGCCCGGTCGCGCGCGCGCTCGAGTTCGACATGAGCAGCTTCGTCGCCCGCGACCAGCAGGAGCTGCTGGCCCTGCCGCCGCACATCCTGTTCGTGTGGTGCGACGAGGCCGACCTCATGGCCTCGTTCTACGCCCTGCCCGAGGCCGACATCGCCGCCAACGTCGCCCAGGCGCTGCACGCCGTCGCCGGCCTGCGCTTCGGCGACCCCGCGCTGCTGCCCCCCGAGCAGCGCGGCGCGGTCCTCCGGATCATGGCCGCGATCGGCACCCCGCTGGCCCGCGACGCCGACGATTTCTTCGCCGCCTACGTCGCCGTCCAGGGCCCCGACCCGGAGCTGCCGGTCCGCGCCGAGGTCGAGGCCCTGTTCGACCAGTTCGCCCCCTGCTACGTCGCCGACGCCGACGACCTCGATCGCCGCTTCACCCGCGTCATCCCCGTCCACCGCCACATCGACGCCTAGCGCCTGCCCTCCAGGACATTGCTCTAAAAGCATGTCCTGAAAGACGTCCGCGAAGTCTGTCGCCCTCGCACCCCTCCCGCCGGCCGATCGCAGACCCCACCCGATCTGCCCTCCCGCCGTGGTCGCGCGAGCCCACCGCGCCGTAACTGCCAAACCACCAGGGAGTCCGTTCGCTGTCTTTCAAGGCATGTCCGAAGGGCCAGCCCCAGAAGCGCCCGCTCCGCGCCGCCACGAAAGCGCACGAGCGCTGCGGGAGCGTGCTCGCGGTCACAATATTCGTACCGCTCCTCCACGCCTGCGCAGCCCGCGAGCCCGCCGCTCACCGTCCATGCCTCGCGCCATTCTCCGGTCCGCCCAGGACGGCCGGCTCGCGGCTCGCCGTCGCCAGTCCCCTTCGGGCCCATCGTCCTGCCCCATTTCTTCGGGGAAGGAATCGCCCCTCAGCGCAGGCCCGCGCGATCCGCCACCTCGCGGATCGCCGCCGCCAGCGCCTCGGGCACCTCTTCCTGCAAAAAATGCCCGGCCCGCGTGCGCGTCACGCTCGCCGTCGGAAACGCTCGCTCGTGGCGAGCCAGCGCGCGGCCGAGGATCGGGTCGCGCTCGCCCCACACCAGCGCCAGCGGACCCCCGCCGGTCACGAACTCTTGCAGCCACGCCTCGCCGCGGCGCAGCGGCGCGATGCTCGGGTGCTCCAGGCTGTCGGGCACCATCCGCGCGAGCGCGAGCGGGCCTGACCGATCGGACAGGTGCCGCAGGGGCCAGCGATAGGCGCGGGCCACCGGCCCCCGGATCGATCTCCGATCGCCCTGGGCCACCCACAGCGCGTTCTGCGGGAAGCCAAGGCCGCGGAACGCCAGATCGCTGACCACGGGCGTCCGCGCGAACCGATGGAACCACGTCCCGCGCGGGCGCGGCGGCAACACCACCGACGTGTTGCCGAGCACCACCCCGGCCACGCGCTCGGGCATCCGCGCCGCCAGCACCGGCCCCAGCGCGCCGCCCCAGTCCTGCCCCACCAGCACGAAGCGGCGCAGCCCCAGCGCCTCCACCAGCTCCGCCAGCGCGTCGACGTGGCGCTCGACGCTGTGCTCGTGCAGCGCGATCCGGCTCGACAGGCCGAAGCCGAGCAGGTCGGGCGCCACGCAGCGCAGCCCCGGCAGGCGCGCGATCACCTCGCGCCACAGGAAGCTCCACGTCGGGTTGCCGTGGAGCAGCAGCACCACCGGCGCGTCGGCCTCGCCGTGGTCGATGCAGTGGATCTGGCTGCCGTCGGCCAGCACGCTCGCGCGCCGGCGCAGCGGCAAGAGGGCGGCCAGCCACGCCGGCAGCTCGGGGACGTCGTGCATCGCCCGACGGCAACACAGCCGCCGGGCGATGTAAAGCGGGCCGCGCTACGACGAGCGCTCAGTGACCGCCGTGACCGTGACCGTGGCCGTGGCCGTGGCCGTGGCCGCCGCCCCAGCCGCCCCAGCCGCCGTCGTCGTCGTCATCATCGTCATCGTCGTCATCGTCGTTGTTGTTGTCGTCGGGCAGGCCCTCGCCGTACTTGTCGAAGGCGCTGACGAGCAGCGCGCGGTGATCCTTGAGCGAGCCGCAGTCGCTGGGCGCCTTCTTGGGGTTGCCCTTCTTGTCGAGGAAGCACTTGGGGTACAGCCCCTGCTCCTTGTACTCCTGGTGGCGGATGTCGCGGAGGCAGTAGGCGCCGTCCGGGGTCCACTCGGCCTCGATGAACCAGTTGGTCGCGCGCGCCTCGACCTGCGGCGACAGGTGATCCCAGATGTCGATCGCCGTGCCGTTGACCGTCCACGGCTCACCGATGCCGCAGTAGTCGGCGCGAGCCATGCGCGTGCACGCCTGGTGGTGATCGGCGAGCGAGATCGTCTTGCAGTTCTTGCCCTTCTCCCAGTCCTTGCAGCGCTTGGTCGTGGCCCACGGGCGGTAGCCCCACATCACGCACTTGGCGATGACGGCGTTCGTACAGGCCCACACGAACACGTTGGGGTCGTCGACGCGGTCGCCGGTCTCGAGGTTCCAGTAGTTGGCCACCGGGATCGCCGGCACCAGCCCGCCCTGCCCGTCCTGGCACAGCGGCTTCCACTGGTTCGAGCCCTTCGCGCGGTGCACCACGTCGTACAGGTACACGTCGTCCTGCCCCGGCGCTTTGGTCATGTCGTCGATGCGGAGGACGTAGTCCTCGAAGACCTCCTCGCCGTCGACGACCTGGCCGACGGTCAGCTCCACGTGGAGCCGATGAAGTCCTTGCCGCTCGCCCACTGCTTCTTGCCGTTCTTGACGACCTTGCCGCTGAACTCCGTGCCCTGCAGCACCGGCCCCTGCAGCACCGGCCCCTGCAGCACCGGCCCGTTCAGGTTCACGCCGTTCAGCACCGGCCCTTGCTGAAGCGGGCCCTCGAGCACGTTGCCCTGCAGCACCGGACCTTGCAGCACGGGCCCCATGATGATGCCCTGCAGCACCGGCCCCTGAAGCACCGGGCCCTGCAGCACCGGGCCGTTCAAGACGAGAGAGTTGAACTCCTCGTCGCGGGTCGAGACGACGTCGGCGGGTGCATCCGACCCCACGTAGCACCCTGCGCTGAAGCCCAGCAGCGACACGACAAGCGCCACATTACGCACGGCCATAACCACCCCCCATCGATTCCCCCGACTGTAGCACAACCGGCGGACACATGAAAGGACATCTGTCCGAGCGCGCGCTTTTAGGAGCGCGTCAGCGGCCATGTCGCACATACGCGCAACCCGACCGTGCTGTGGCGGAAACTCGTAGCGACCTCGAAGCGGTTGGCGACCCGGGCGGCGAACTCGTTATAGTAGAATGCGCCGCCGCGCGCATTCAGTTGCTTGTGGTCGTACGGCGACACCGTCAATTCGTAGGCGTTGCCGATCGTGTCGTAGAGGCCGTAGGGGCTCACGGACTGGGGATACGAGCCGACCGGGTCGGGCCCGTACGCCGAGCCCACGAGGCCGTACGTCCTGTCGATATTCGCTTGAGTGACCTCGAGGTGCTCGCCGATGGAGAATCTGCGATCGTCGGCCCCGCGGGCCGCACGCTCCCATTCGTGCTCATTGCAGAAGCGGGCGCCTGGGACCCGCCCCGAGGTATTGAGCCAGGCGAAATACGCTGTCGCTTCCTCGACCCCGATTCCCGTCACTGGCAGACGTTCCCATTCGACGCGGGCCCGCTGCGTCCTGCCCTCGTAGACCAGGGGCTCGCCGGTCCGCACTGTATAGACCTGGACCGTCTGATGGAGATCGAGCTGCCAGCCGCCCTGCGGCAGCTCGGTGAGGCGGGCGCTGTCGGAGAGCACGCGGGCGGCGTTGATGGCCAGGATCGCCGCCCGCTCGCCGGCCGGCAGCGCCGACAGGAACTCGATGTAGTCGGCCCAGGTCACCTCGTGACGGCCGATCACGTAGGCGCCGGTCTCCACGCGGTGCAGCGGCTCCGCGTTGGCCGTCACGCGCAGATCGGCGATGTCGCCGGAGCCGTAGAGGAAGCGCCCGGCGGGCACGTAGACGAAGCCGGCGGGGATCGTGTCGACCGGCGGCAGCACGACCGAGGTGTCGGCGACCTCCTCGCGCCTCAGCACGATCGGCAGGACGACCGGCGCGTGACCGGCGAGCTCGAAGCGCAGGCGATACGAGCCGCGATCGAGCGGCCGCGTCGCCACCGGCGTGGTCCCCAGGTCCTCCGTCTTGTCGATGCGCGCGTGCTTGGCGTCGTAGCGCTCGAGCTGCACCCGCGCCCCCGGCGGCTGGCTCGTCACGGTGAGCTGCGCCGGCGCGTTCCACCGCTCGACCCGCGTGCCGCCCTCGTCGTAGAGCTTGAGGCGCTCGAGCAGGTCCTGGATCACGAACTCGCCGTGACCCGCCTGCTCGGCCAGCAGCGCGCGCTCGAGCAGGACCTCGCCGAGCTTGTCGCGGATCTCGTCGCGCCGGCCGTCGAGGCTCAGCGCCGTCTCGAGCTTCTGCGCCGAGCGGGCCAGCCGCAGCTCCGCCTCCGGCAGCGCCGCCTCGTAGCGGGTCCACAGCCCGTCGGCGTGGGCCGTCTTGCCGCCCTCGTAGGCCGCCAGCGCCTGCGTGCGCAGCTCCTCGGCGTCGGCCTGCGCCTTGCCGGCGACCGTCCGCTCCTGCTCGGCCGCGGTGACCTGCGCGTCGACCTTGAGCCGGAGGTCGCGCTGGCCCTTGAGCCACATCGCCCCGTACATCGAGATCGCCACCGCCGGGAGCAGCACGATCGCCCCGCGCCGCAGCGCCCGCACCCGCGCCGCCGCGGTCTTGCACGCGGCGATGAAGTCGCGCTCCTTCGGCCGCAGCGACGCCGGGTCGAGCGCCATCACTTCTTGCAGCGGCGCGCCGCTCCACAGCGCGTCGCGACCGCGACCGAGGCGCTCCCACTCGGCGACCGCGAGCTCGAGGCGGTGACGCACCGCCCGACCGTCGCGCTCCTCCTCGAGCCAGGTGCTGAGCGTCGACCAGCCGCCGAGCAGCGCCTCGTGGGCGATCTCGAAGACCGCGTCGTCGTTGACCTCGCGGGCCACCACCAGGCGCGCGCGCACCAGGGCCTTGAGCGCCTCGGCGGCCGCGGGCGAGTCCGCCGTCAGCTCGTCCTCGGTCCGCACCGCGCGGGTGTCGTCGACGGTCACGAGGCGCATCAAGATCCGCCGCGCCGCCGCGCGCTGGGCCGGGATCAGCTCGGCCAGGACCGCGTCGCCGTGCCGCGCCAGCGCCCCGGTCACGCCGCCGACCTTCCGCAGGTCGGCCGGCGAGATCACGTTCGTCGCCTGGTCGCGGATCTCCCACAGCTCGGCCAGCGCGAACTGCAGCAGCGGCAGGCTGCCGCGCGCGCCGGCCTCGACGAGCTCGTCGACCAGCGTCGACGGCTCGAAGCGCACGCCCTTGACCTTCGCCGGACCGACGATCGCCTCGCGCGCGCCCTCGGGCGACAGCGGCCGCAGGATGTAGATCGCCCGCGACAGCTCGTCGCCGATGCCGGGCACCTGGACCACGCGGGTCAAAAAGTCGCCGCGCACCGTCGCCATCACCCGCAG
The DNA here is from genome assembly GCF_026626665.1 of Nannocystis pusilla. GTDB lineage: Bacteria > Myxococcota_A > Polyangia > Nannocystales > Nannocystaceae > Nannocystis > Nannocystis pusilla. The sequence continues at coordinate 10,619,095 of NZ_JAPNKE010000002.1, read as the reverse complement.
CCCGGGCTGCCCTGCGGCCAGCCGCGCCAGCAGCGGCCCGACGATCGCCACCTCCTGCGCGGCGCTCAGGGTCACCAGCTCCTCGAACTGGTCGATCACCAGCAGCCGCCCGCGCGCCTCGCCGAGCTGCTTGCGCAGCGCCCGGACCAGCTCGCCCGGGCTCTCGGCGATCAGCGCGGCGAGTGTCTCTTCGGACATGTCGAAGAGGACAGCCAGCGTCGAGATCAGGGTCTGCAGCGGGTAGCGGCCCGGGGTCATCGCCGCCGAGGCCCACTGGCGGTGGTGGTCGAGGTTGCCCTCCTCGACCATCGGCACCACGCCGGCCTTGACCAGCGACGACTTGCCGACGCCCGAGTCGCCGGCGACGACCACCAGCGCGTCGGCGCGGAGGCGCTCGAGGACCGCGCGGATCTCGACGCCGCGGCCGAAGAACACCGCGCGGTGCTTCGACTCGAACGCCTGCAGGCCGCGGTACGGGTTGCCCTCGGGGATGACCAGCTCGCGCCCGCTCGGCTGTAGCGACTCGAGCGCGGCCAGCAGGTCGTCGGCCGAGCCGAAGCGCATGAACGGGTCGCGGCGCAGGCAGCGGTCGATGAGCCCGGCCAGGCGCGGGTCGCAGCGCGGCGCTCGCTCGAGCAGCGGCCGCGGCTCGTGCTCTTGCAGGCGCTCGGCCAGCTCGAGCGGCGTGCTCGCCTCGGTCGGCGGGCGGCCGGAGGCGAGGATGTACATCAGCACCCCGAGCGCGTAGACGTCGGAGCGGCGCGACGCCGGCTCGGCGCGCCACAGCTCGGGCGCCATGTAGTGCGGCGTGCCGAGCAGCGTGCCGGCCTGCGTCAGCGACTCGGCGGTGACCGGGATGTCGGCGGCCGACAGCGCCGCGGCCGACAGGCCCGCGCTCGAGCGCCCGGCCCCCGACTCGTCGTGGAGGCGGGGCAGCGCCGCGCTCGCGCTGGCGTCGCGCAGCTTGATCGTCTCGGCGGCGCGGTCGATGCGGCCGCCGTCGCTGCTGCGCATCACCACCGACGACGCGGCCTCGAGCGCCTCCTCCTTGGGCGGCTCGGGCCGCACCGGGTCGAGCGAGGCCGGGTCCATCAGCTTGGCCAGGCTGAAGTCGAGCAGCTTGATCTCGCCGGTCTCGGCCAGTATCGCGTTGGCGAGCTTGATGTCGCGGTGGAGCACGCCGTGGCGGTGCGCCGCCGCCAGGCCGCGGCACAGGCCGATCGCCAGCTCCAGCACCTTGCGCGACGGCAGCGGGACCTGGATCTCGTTGAGGCTCTTGCCGCGGATGTACTCGGTGATGAGGTACGGGTGGCCCTCGAGCTGACCGACGCGGTAGATCGTCACCACGTTCGGGTGCTGGATGCGGGCGACCGCGCGGCCCTCGACCTGGAAGCGCTCGCGGTCGTCGGCGTCGGGCGCGACGTGGCCGACGAACTTCACCGCCACCGAGCGGTCGAGCACCGTGTCGTGGGCCAGGTAGACGCGGCCCATGCTGCCCTTGCCGAGCAGGCGGACCAGCTTGTACTCGTCGAACGTGGCCGGGGGCTCCCACTCCACGATCGGGGTCTCGACGATCTTCGGCACCGCCCGCATCGAGCGGCCGTGCTGCGACGCCGACGAGACCTGGCCTTTGGGACCTGGCCTCGGATCCATGTTCGGAATCGCGCCGGACGCGCCTGCGTCGTGATCGCTCACCGAAAGTCCTCGGGGTTCCGGGACATCAGCACCAGCGTCGCACGGCCAGCGGGGGGGCGGCAAGTCCGTGCGTATCCCACTTGGGAGCGGCGCAGACGCGCGCCGGACGGCGTCCGGAGCGAGGTGCAGCTTTCTTCACCCCTGCAGACCCGTCAATTCGCGTCAAGCCGTCGGAACGATCGTCACGGCGTCGGTGCCGAGAGGTCGATGCTCTGCAGCGAGTCCTCGAGCTCGATCTTCTTCTCGAGCCGCTTCGACTGCAGCTCGACGATCGTGCGCCCGATCTTGTCGGCGTCGCGCGTGAATTCGTCGAGGCGCTTGTTCAACTTGCTGCGCAGATCGCCGGCCGCCCCGTCCTTTTTGATCGCCTCGAGGTTCTGCCGCGTCTCGCTGGCGCGCTGGTCGAGCTCGGCCTGCTGGCGCGAGAGCCCCTCGACCTCGGTGTCGATGCGGCCGATCTCCTGGCGCAGGCGGACGAGCGGCTCGATCTTCTTGCGCGCGTTCGCGTCGAGGTTCGGCAGGCGCAGCAGCGCGTCGAGCAGCTGCGGCGCGCGGCCGTCCCAGATCGTGATGACCGCGTGCGACGGCGTCTGCTCGACGACCTCGACCTTGCCCTCGATCGCGTTGCCGGTGACCTTGACCGGCACGAGGTAGGCGTCGGGCAGCTCCTCGAGGCCCTCGATCTTCGACTTGAGCGCGTAGGCCCCGCCCTGCTTCGGGTGGCGGATCAGCACCGAGTAGCCCTTCGGGTCAGGTTGGCCCTTCACCGTCCACGTCGTCGCCACCCGCTGGAAGTTCTCGACCTCGAGCACGCCGCGCACGATCTTGAGGATGTGCATGTCCTCGCCGGAGTACTGCGCCTGCGACGACACCATCAGCGACGGCTCGACCGCGAACGGGATCGTCGTGCTCGTCTGCGTCCCGACCGCCTCCGACAGGCCCTCGCCGACGAAGCTGCCGCCGGCGTAGATCGCGATCGGCCCGGGCTCGAGCACGAACGGCGTGGTGTTCTTGAAGCGGACCACGCGGTACGGGTTCTGCTCGTAGCCGGTGCCGGCGCCGCCCGGGCGGAACAGGAACGTCTGCTCGGCGGCCACGTCCTGGTTGACGATCGCCACCATCGTCGAGCTGCCGTCGGGCACCGTCACGCGCGCGTCGAGGTCGAAGCGCGTCAGGCCGCTGACGCTCTTGGCCCGCGCGCTCGCCTGCGTGCTGCGGCGCAGCGACTCGAGGTCCATCGCCGGCGGGGCCGCGGCCGCCTCCTCGGCCTTGGCCACCTCGCCGCCGTAGCTCTCGTCGTCGAGGTCGTAGCTGCGGCTCACGCTGCTGCTGCCGCCGCCGCCCTTCGAGGCCCCGGCCGGCTTGGCCGCCGGCCGCCTGGCCGACTTCTTCTCGGCCTCCGTCCGGGCGTAGTCCGGCGCGGGCGAAGGTGCCGGCGCGGCCTGGCCCGCCGCGATCCCGGCGGCATCCGGGCAGCCGTCCTCGTCGGTGTAGCCGTTGAACGTCTCGGGGCTGTCGGGGCACTGGTCGAGCGAGTCGGGGATCGCGTCGCCGTCGCGATCGCCGCCCGACTGGTACGACGTCTCGCCCATCGCCACCGCGGCCCGCTTCTGCACCCCGGCCTCGGTGAGGTCCGAGCGCGAGACCGTGCGCGGCGTGTGAAGGTCGTAGCGGAAGGCGATCGGCGCGCCCGAGGTCAGGCTCATCGACACCTTGCCCCAATCCTCGCCGCTGGTGTTGTCGACCACCGCCCACGCCTGCAGCAGCGCCGGCCCCTTCTCGCCCGGCTCGGGCAGGACCACGCGGTAGGTCGGCTTCCACATCGGCGCCGCCACCACGTAGCTGACCACCAGGTCGTGGCTGTTCGCCCCGGCCAGGCGGATCTCCACCGCCACCTGCTGGAACATCCCCTCGCCCGCGGTCGCGTCGAGCGTGCGGTGGAACTGCAGCGCCAGGTCGCCGTCCTGCAGCGTCACCCCGCGCACCTTCGACAGGCGCACCACCTGCAGCTGCTTGCCGTCCATCAGCGAGACCTTGTAGTCGCGCGCTCCGCCCTGCGGCGCCGGCACCCGCTCCGACGACGGCGGCGGCGTCGGGTCGGGCTCGTCGACGATCGCCTCGACCAGGACGATGCGTCCGCGCAGCTTGCCCTGCGTCGTCTTCAGCGTCACGTAGGTGCCGCGCAGCGCGTCGAGCACCTGCGCCAAACTACCTTGCCCCGGGGCCAGGGTCGAAAGGGCAGCATTGGCCCACGACTCGGGGTCGAGCGGCATCGACACGCTGACCGCCTGACCGCTCTTGCGGTCGATCACCGTCAGGCTCTTCAGCAGGTCGTTGACCTGGTCCTTGCGGACCTTGATCACCAGGGCGTCGCCCTTGACCTCGCCGCGGCGCTCGAAGTAGCCGATCCCGTTGCGGTAGAGCACCACGCGGTCGAGCCCGAGCGAGCTCTCGGTGGCGGCGTAAGGATTGCGCCCGTGGGCGCAGCCGATGAAGAGGAGGGCGACGAGGGCGGACGAGGCGAGCCTGGACACGTGCGAGGGATCTCCTGCGAGGTCGATGCTAACGCCGCGAGCCATTCCCCTCTTACTCGTCCGGACGCCCGCCGAACCCCGCCGGAGGCGCGTCTTCGGCCGCCGCGCGGCTTTGCCCGCCGGGGCCGCCACAAATCCTGCGGAGCGGCCGCACGCGGCGCCTCTGGACGCCTTGATCGCGCTTTGCCAAGCTCGCGCCGATGGCCCCCCCACGCAGGCGCACGCTCTACCCGGAGATCGAGCCCTACAACGCCGGCTTCTTGCAGGTCAGCGGGCTGCACCGCGTGTACTTCGAGGAGTCGGGCAACCCCGACGGCAAGCCGGCGGTGTTCCTCCACGGCGGACCGGGCGGCGGCACGGTGCCCGACCAGCGGCGCTTCTTCGACCCCGATCGCTACCGGATCGTCCTGTTCGACCAGCGCGGCTGCGGCAAGAGCACCCCGCACGCCGAGCTGCAGGACAACACCACCTGGGATCTCGTCGCCGACATCGAGCGCGTGCGCGAGCACCTCAACGTCCAGCGCTGGCTGGTGTTCGGCGGCTCGTGGGGCAGCACCCTCGCCCTCGCCTACGCGCAGAAGCACCCGCGCAAGGTCACCGAGATGGTGCTGCGGGGGATCTTCCTCCTGCGCCGCAGCGAGCTGCGGTGGTTCTACCAGGACGGCGCCAGCGCCCTGTTCCCCGACGCGTGGGAGCGGTTCCTCGCCCCGATCCCGGCGGCCGAGCGCGGCGACCTGATGAAGGCCTACCACAAGCGGCTCACCAGCGACGACGCGGCCGTGCGCCTCGAGGCCGCGCGGGCGTGGAGCGTGTGGGAGGCCAGCACCAGCTACCTGCGCGTCAACTCCGAGCAGATCGAGCGCGCCGGCGAGGACGAGTTCAGCCTCGCGTTCGCCCGCATCGAGGCCCACTACTTCGTCCACCGCGGCTTCCTCGAGCGCGACAACCAGCTGGTCGAGAACGTCCCGCGGATCCGCAACATCCCCACGGTCATCGTCCAGGGCCGCTACGACGTCGTCTGCCCGCCGCAGAGCGCCTGGGACCTGCACCGCGCCTGGCCCGAGGCCGACCTGCGGATCGTCGACGACGCCGGCCACTCCGCCTTCGAGCCCGGGATCCTCCATGAGCTCGTGGCCGCCACCGACCGCTTCGCCGCGGATACCTGACCTGTCCCCGAGAACCTGAGCTTTTCGCCATGACCGTTCGACCAGCTCACTCCGCCCCGCACCGCCAGGACCCGCTGTCGGCCCTGTACCCGCCGATCGACCCGTTCCACTTCGGCCGGCTGCAGGTCCCCGGCGGGCACGACCTCTACTTCGAGCAGTCGGGCAACCGCGCCGGCAAGCCGGTGGTGTTCCTGCACGGCGGGCCCGGCGGCGGCACCGACCCCAAGCACCGGCGCTTCTTCGACCCGGCGCGCTACCGCATCATCCTGTTCGACCAGCGCGGCTGCGGCCAGAGCGAGCCGTTCGCCTCGCTCGACGACAACACCACCTGGGACCTCGTCGACGACATCGAGCGCCTGCGCGAGCACCTCGGCGTCGACCGCTGGCAGGTGTTCGGCGGCTCGTGGGGCAGCACCCTCGGGGTCGCCTACGCCGAGGCCCACCCGCACCGCGTCACCAAGCTGGTGCTGCGCGGGATCTTCATGTTCACCCGCCGCGAGTCCGACTGGTTCTACGGCCGCGGCACCCGCACCCTGTTCCCCGACGCCTGGGAGGCCTTCGTCGCCCCGATCCCCGAGGCCGAGCGCGCCGACCTGATCGCCGCCTACTACCGCCGCCTCACCTCGACCGACCCGCGCGTCCGCGTCGAGGCCGCGCGCGCGTGGAGCCTGTGGGAGAGCCGCGTCGCCACCCTGCACCCCGACCCCGACGTCGAGATGCACTGCGACAACACCGACTTCACCCTCGCCTTCTCGCGCATCGAGTGCCACTACTTCGTCAACAAGGGCTTTAAATCACGAGACCCAGCTGCTCGACGAGGCGACGAAGATCGAGCACATCCCGACGACGATCGTGCACGGCCGCTACGACGTGATCTGCCCGCTCGAGAACGCCTGGCACCTGCACAAGCGGCTGCCCCGCTCGGAGCTCGTGATCGTCCCCGACGCCGGCCACTCCGCCTTCGAGCCCGGCATCGCCCTCAGCCTGCGCCGCGCCACCGACCGCTACGCCCACCTGTAGCGCGAGCCACGGCTGACCCGCGCGCCGGCTCGTCGCGCGCCGAGGCGCGCCGCGCCCTCGCATGGACGGGGGCGCGGCTTCACGAACATGCCCTTCATGACATGTCCTCCTGGGCATGTCCTCGCGGACATGCCCTACATGACATGTCCGAAGTTCACATCGCCGAGACGTCGCCGCCGGCCGCCGCGGCCGCCAGCGTGAGGCGATCGGCGCCCCAGTAGAGCTGCGGCCCGCGCTCGCGGGTGTGCACCACGAAGGTCGGCACCCCGAACACCCCGGCCGCCTCGGCCTCGGCGGTGGCGGTCACCAGCGCCTGCTTCAGCGCCGGCGTGTCCGCGGCGGCCACCAGCGCCGCCCCGTCGAGCCCGACCGCATCGGCGATCGCCGCCACCACCGCGGGGTCGCTGATGTCGCGGTCCTCGGCCCACATCGCCGTCGCCAGCGCGCGCACCAGCGGCGGCGGCGAGCCGGCGGCCAGCGTCACCCGCAGCGGCAGGACCGTGCGCATCGGGAAGCCCTGCGGGATGGAACGGCAGCCCCGCGCGCGCCGCCTGGCGATCGAGGTCCTGCATCGTGTGGCGCCGCTTCTCCGGGCTCTGCACGAACAGCGGCACGTCGGGCGTGCCGAGGGTGCGGAACAGCCCGCCGAGCAGGATCGGCCGCCAGCGCACCTGCGGGCCCAGCTCGCCCGCGCGCATGATGGCCAGATAGGCGAACGGGCTGCTGTAGTCGAAGTAGAAGTCGACCGGCGCCTCCGGCGACGGCGCCGGCTGCGAGGGGGCCCCGCCGAGCGCCGCCTCGACCATGTCCGCGCGGTCCTGCCCCCAGAACAGCTCGTCGCCGACGAAGTAGGTCGGCACGCCGAACACCCCGCGCGCGACCGCCTCGTCGGTGCGGCGGCGCAGCTCGTCCTTGATCTCCGGCGACTCGGCGCGGGCGAGGATCGCCGCGGCGTCGAGGCCGACGTCCGCGAGCGCCCGCGCCAGCACCTCGCGGTCGGCGATGTCGGCGTTCTCGTCCCAGTAGGCGCGGTAGATGCGGTGGACGAGCGGCAGCGACGGCCCGGCCGCGAGCACGCAGCGCAGCGCCTCGACCGTGCGCATCGGGTGGTTCGGCGGCATGCGCAGCGGCACCCCGGCGCGCTGGGCCGCGCGGCGGATGTCGTCGAGGTTGTGGCGGGCCTTGGCCGGGTTCAGGGTCGCCGCCAGGTTCTGCGGCGTGCCGCGGGCCTTGAACACCCCGCCGAGCAGCATCGGCCGCAGGTCGAGATCGGCGCCTGTCCTTGGGCCAGCTGCTCGACCTGCGTCGACGCCACGTAGGCGAACGGGCACGAGAAGTCGAACCAGAACTCGAGCCGCGGCGCCATCGCTACTTCCTCGCGCCCGTCAGCCACTCCGCCGCCTGGCGGGCGAAGTAGGTGAAGATCACGTCGGCGCCGGCGCGGCGGATGCCGAGCAGGCTCTCGAGCACCACCCGCTTCTCGTCGAGCCAGCCGCGCTCGCTGGCCGCCTTGAGCATCGCGTACTCGCCGCTGACCTGGTAGGCCGCGAGCGGCAGGTTGCTCGCGCGGCGCAGCGCCGCGAGGATGTCGAGGTACGGACCGGCCGGCTTGACCATCAGGATGTCGGCGCCCTCGACCTCGTCGAGCTCGGCCTCGCGCAGCGCCTCGCGGGCGTTGGCGGGGTCCATCTGGTAGGTCTTCTTGTCGCCGCTCTTGGGCGCCGAGTCGAGCGCGTCGCGGAACGGCCCGTAGAACGCCGAGGCGTACTTGGCCGTGTAGGCGAGGATCGACGCGTCGGTGAAGCCCTCGCCGTCGAGCGCCTCGCGCAGCGCTTGCACGCGGCCGTCCATCATGTCCGACGGCGCGACGATGTCGGCGCCGGCGTGGGCCTGGCACAGCGCCTGGGCGCACAGCGCCTCGACCGTCTCGTCGTTCAAGATGCGCCCGTCGGGCGCGACGATCCCGTCGTGGCCGTCGCTGTTGTACGGGTCGAGCGCGACGTCGGTGACGATCACCAGGTCGGGCCAGCGGTCCTTCAGCGCCTTGATCGTCTCGGGGATGAGCCCGTTCGGGTTCCACGCCTCGCGCCCGTCGGACGTCTTGAGCGCCTCGGCCACCGCCGGGAACAGCGCGACGAGGTTGACCCCGACCGCGCGCGCGGCCTCGACCTCGGCCAAGAGCCCCTTGCGCGACAGGCGGGCGCACCCGGGCATCGACGCGATCGGCTCGTCGTCGTCGCCGGCGTGGATGAACAGCGGGTAGATGAAGTGCTCGGGCCCCAGCGTCGTCTCGCGCACGAACGCGCGGATGGCGGGGTGCTTGCGGTTGCGCCGCGGTCGTTGCAGCAGGTTCAGCGGGTCGTGCGTCATCGCATCTGTCCTTCGTGACATGTCCTCAGAGACACCAGTCGCCCGCGCCCTCGGGCGCCAGCTTGGCCAGCGCCTGGCGCAGCTTGTCGGCCGCCTCGTCGAGCGCGGCCGGGCTGGCGCGGTGGTCGGCGTTGGCGAAGTCGAGGTCGTGCGGCCCGTCGATCGGGACCACGTGGAGGTGCACGTGCGGCACCTCGAGCCCGGCGATCATCAGCCCGACGCGGGCCGGCGCGAACGCCAGCATCTGCCCGCGGCCGATCGCCTGCGCCACCGTCGTCAGGTGCGCGGCGAGGTCGGCCTCGAGGTCGAGCCAGTGGTCGACCTCCTGCTTCGGCACCACCAGCGTGTGGCCGGGGCGCAGCGGCGCGATCGACAGGAATGCGGCGCAGCGGTCGTCCTGGTAGACGAAGCGACCGGGCAGCTCGCCGTTGATGATCCGGGTGAACACGGACGGCATGGCCGGGGATGCTACACCGGGCGGAGGCCCTTCGGCGCGCTGACCCACTTCGTCCCGGCCACGGCCAGGCGCCACGGGGCGTCGCGGTCGGCCGGCGTGGCGAAGTCGATGCCGACGCGCGGTCCGGCGAGGATCTCGCCGACCGGCGGGGCGTCGAGCGCCTCGAGCCCGCCGGGCTCGGTGACCGGATGATGCGACCACGACGTGTCGAGCTGCAGCGCCTGCCCGACCTTGCCCGGCCCGGTGAGCAGCGTCGGCCCCGTCGTCGTGGCCCCGCGGCGGCGCTGGATCTCCGTCAGCCCCAGCACCGGCTCGGCCGAGCGGATGAGCACCGCCGCCCCCTCGCCCTCTTCGTTGGTCGAGAGGTTGAGCATGTTGTGGATCCCGTAGCAGAGGTACACGTACGCGCGGCCCGGCGGGCCCCACATCGCCGCGTTGCGCTCGGTGAGGCCGAAGCGGCAGTGGTTCGCGCTGTCGTTCGGGTGGCGATAGGCCTCGACCTCGGTGATCCTCACGATCACCCCGTCGCGTCGCAGCAGCTTGCCCAGCAGATCGCGCGCCACGTCGAGCGCGTCGCGAGCGAAAAAGAGCGCGGCAGGAGTCGGTAGTCGTCGGCGGCCATATGGCTCCAGCGAGGGATGCTGACAGACCCGCAGCGTAGCCGTCGAGTGGGCCGCGCGTGTACGCCGTTCTTTGCGGAAAGTCGCGCCCCTGAGGCCGGCTGAGCGCTTCTGGCGCGCACGAGGCCGGTCGGCGTGGCATAATGTCAGGCCCCCTCAGGCGATGCTGATCTACCTCTACCTGTTCGCATTCGGACTCGGCGGCGTCCTCCTCCTCGGCTCGATCCTCATCGGCGACAAGGACGGCGGCAGCGACGGCGGCGACGGCGGCACTCAGGCCGAGCACTTCGACCACGGCGTCGGCGAGGACCACGGCGCGGTGGCCGGGCTGTTCACCGCCTTCTTCTCGCTGCGCTTCTGGATGTTCTTCCTCGCCTTCTTCGGGCTCACCGGCCTCGTGCTCGACGGCCTCGACCTCGTCGACAGCCCGACCTTCGCCCTCGTCGCCGCGGTCGCCATGGGCCTTCTGACCGGCCAGGGCACCGTCGCGGTGTTCCGCAGCCTGTCGCACAGCGAGACCAGCACGGCCGCGAGCGCCGCCGACTACATCGGCCGCAGCGGCCGCGTGATGGTCGGCTTCGGCGCCGGCGACCTCGGCAAGGTGCGGCTCACGCTCAAGGGCACCACCGTCGACGTCCTGGCCACCACCGAGGAGGAGCGCGGCTTCTCCTCCGGCGACGAGGCCCTCGTCATCGCCATGAACGACACCACCGCCGTCGTCGCCCGCGCCCCGGGCGTCTGACCGCGGCCAACCTGCACCGGAGGATCGAGTGAACCTGCCCGTCACGTCCCTGGCGTTCGCGCCAGCTGTGGAATCCACCTTCGAAGCGTTGACCCAAAACGTCGCCGGTCTGGCGATCGTCGGCGCGCTCGGCATCGGCCTCGGCGTGCTGCTCTTGCTGCTGCTGGTCAAGAACTTCCTCCACATCTGTCACCCGAACGAGGCGCTGATCTTCACCGGCCGCAAGCGCGTGAAGGACGGCGTCGACCTCGGCCCGCTGGTGATCCTCGGCCGCGGCGTCGTCGGTCAGGCGCCCGAGTTCCACGGCTGCGGCAAGGGCCGCGCCTGGCGGATCCCCGTGCTCGAGCTCGTCGACCGCCTCGACATGTCGGCGATGTCGATCGACGTCTACGTGCAGAACGCCTACTCGGCCGGCAACATCCCGCTCAAGATCCACGCGATCGCCAACGTCAAGATCAGCCCCGACCCGCGGCTGATCCGCAACGCGATCGAGCGCTTCCTCGGCCGCTCCACGCAGGAGGTCATGCAGGTCGCGCGTCAGACCCTCGAGGGCGCGCTGCGCGAGGTGCTGGCGCAGATGACCCCCGAGGCGGTCAACCACGACCGGCTCGAGTTCGCCAACAACCTGGCCAAGAGCGCCCAGGACGACCTCGACAAGCTCGGCCTGCAGCTCGACACCCTGAAGATCCAGCACGTTGCCGACGAGACAGGTTATCTCGACTCGCTGGGTCGGCCGCAGATCGCCGCGGTCCTGCGCGACGCCGAGAAGGCCGAGAGCCAGGCCCAGCAGGAGATCACCGAGGCCCAGGCCCAGGCCAACCAGCGCGCCGAGGTGGCCAAGGCCGCCGCCGAGACCGCGATCCTGGTCAAGCGCAACGAGCTGGCGAAGATCCGCGCCGAGCTCGAGGGCCGCGCCGCCGCCGTCGAGCGCGAGGCCGAGGCCGCCGCCAAGACCGCGCGCGCCAACGCCGAGCAGGAGCTGCAGACCGTGCGCAGCGACCTCGAGCAGAAGCGCCTCATGGCCGAGGTCATCATCCCGGCCGAGGTCGACCGGGCCGCGCGGCTGCTCCTGGCCAAGGGCGACGCCGCGCCGACGATCGAGAACGGCGCCGCGGTGGCCGAGGTCCTGCGCCTCACCAGCGAGGCGTGGCAGACCATGGGCCCGCAGGCGCGCGAGATCTACGTCATCCAGCACCTCGAGGAGCTGCTGGCCGCGGTGCTGCAGCCGATCGAGAAGCTCAAGATCCGCGAGGTCGCCGCGCTCGACCCGGGCGACGGCAGCGCGATCTCCAGCTACGCCGCCTCTTACCCGCGCGCGGTCGCCTCGGTGCTCAGCGCCCTGCGCGAGACCACCGGCGTCGACGTGCCCGCGATCCTGGCCGGAAAGACAGGTGCCCAGTGAACATGGAAGTATTGATGGCCCTGCTCGGGGTCGCCGCGATCGCGTTCGTCGCCCTGCTGCTCATCATCAAGAACGTCCTCTACGTGTGCCAGCCGAACGAGGTGCTGATCTTCAGCGGCCGCCAGCGCCAGACCGAGGACGGCAAGCTGTTCGGCTACAAGATCATCCGCGGCGGCCGGGCGATCCGGATCCCCTTGTTCGAGACGGTCGACCGCATGGACCTGACGAACATGATCATCGAGGTCCAGGTCAAGAACGCCTACTCGCGCGGCGGCATCCCGCTCAACATCCAGGGCGTCGCCAACATCAAGGTGCCGGGCGAGGAGCCGCTGCTCAACAACACCGTCGAGCGGTTCCTCGGCCGCTCGCGCGACTCGATCATGAAGACCGCGCGCGAGACCCTCGAGGGCAACCTGCGCGGCGTGCTGGCGACCATGACGCCGGAGCAGGTCAACACCGACAAGGAGACCTTCGCCCAGCGCCTGGCCGCCGAGGCCGAGCACGACCTCAACAAGCTCGGGCTCGTGCTCGACACCTTGAAGATCCAGAACGTCAGCGACGAGGTCGGCTACCTCGACGCCATGGGCCGCCAGCGGGCCGCCGCGATCCGGCGCGACGCCCTGATCGCCGAGGCCGTCAGCCAGGCCCAGGCCACCGAGCAGCGGTGGACCAACACCCGCAACTCCGAGCTCACCACCCTCGAGGCGCACACCCAGATCGCCCTCAAGGAGAACGAGCGCCGGATCGCCGACGCCCAGACCCGCCGCGCCGCCCTCATCGCCCAGCAGCAGGGCGAGGTCGAGGCCCTCATCGCCCAGGCCCGCGCCGAGGTCGGCATGCAGGACGCGCGCATCGAGCAGGTCCGCCGCCAGCTGCAGGCCGACATCCTCGCCCCCGCCGACGCCGCCCGCCGCAAGGCCGAGGAGGACGCCAAGGGCCACGCCGCGCGGATCATCGAGCAGGGCCGCGCCACCGCCCATGTGCTCTCGCAGATCGCCGCCACCTACAACAAGGGCGGCGCCGCGGCCCGCGACGTGCTGCTGATGCAGAAGCTGGTCCCGCTGTTCCACAGCCTGGCCGGCACGATCGGCGAGCTCAAGATCGACCGCCTGACGATCCTGCCCAGGGGGACAGGTACCGAAGGACAGCCGCTCGCCGCCCACCTGGTGGACGCCTCGGAGCAGATCAAGGCCGCCACCGGCATCGACGTGCCGAAGTCCTTGCGCGACGCGCTCGGAGATCTGCGCCCGCAGAAGGCCCCGCCGCTCCCACGTACGACCTGAACTTCGATTCAAGGCCATGAACCCGCGCCAGAGCTCGCTCCTGCAGCGGCCTGGCGCGAAGTTTTTGTGCCAATCGCCAAGCCAGCGAAAGTCGGCCCGTTTCGCGAGCGATACTGATCTCACCTTGACATGAATCTCCGTTCACGCCAATGAACCCCCGGTGTCGCGCAGGGTCGATGGCGGTGACGATGTGCCGCGCAAATCGCGTGGTGCGCGAGTCCGCGAGGTGGTACGGACGGAGACGCGCGCCGCATACCGCGAGGCGATCCTCGACGCGGCCACGCGGGTGTTCGGGCGGCTCGGATTCCAGGACGCGAAGATGGCCGACATCGCCGCCGAAGCGGGCGTGGCCGCGGGCACCGTCTACAACTACTTCAAGAACAAGGAAGAGGTGTTCCGCTCGATCCTGCAGCGGACGCACGAGCTGGTGTACCAGCGGATCCTGGTCCACCAGCGGCTCGAAGACCCGATCGAGCGCATGCGGGCCTCCACGCGCGAGGCGTTCGACTTCCTCGAGGAGCACGGCGCGCTGTTCCTGCTCTACGTCTCGATCGGCGGCGGCTTCGACTGGGCCCAGAAGCGCATCGAGCAGGCGCTGATCGACGAGAACCACGCCCGCTACTTCGCGCTCAGCCAGGCGACCTTGCGCGACGCGGTCGAGCGCGGCCAGCTGCGCAGCGACCTCTCGATCGAGCGCCTCGCGGTGCTCCTCAGCGGCCTGACCGACGCGACGATCTTCTCCTGGGTGCGAACCGGCTGTCCCCCGGCCTCCGCACGCAAGCCGACCCCCTGATCGACTTCTTCCTCCACGGCGCCAAAGCCCCATGACCGCACGCCACACCATCGTCCCCCTCGTCCTCGCCGGTCTCCTCGTCGCCGCCTGCGACAGCAAAGAGGCCGAGAAGCCCGCCTTGCCGGCGCAGGGCGCCGCGCCGACGATCCCGGTCCCGAGCAACAAGGGTCCCGGGCCGCAGCCGGGCGTCAAGGCGGGCGCGCGCGACCTCTCGATCGAGCGCTACGTCGGCACCGCGCTGCCCAAGCAGGAGGCCGAGCTCGGCCCGCGCATGAGCGGCACCCTCGCCACGGTCGACGTCGAGGAGGGGCAGATGGTCAAGAAGGGCCAGGTGCTGTTCCGCCTCGACGCTCGCTCGACCCGGCTCGGCGTCAGCCAGGCCGAGACCAGCCTGCAGGGCGCGCAGATCGCCCGCGACAACGCCAAGCGCGAGCTCGAGCGACAGCAGCAGCTCGCCGCCAAGGGCACCGTCGCCGCGGCCGTGCTCGAGCGGGCCGAGTCGGCCTTCAACAGCGCCGAGAACGGCGTCAGCGCGGCCACGGTCGCGCTGTCGATGGCCCGCCGCGGCACCGCCGACTCGGCCGTCGTCTCGCCGATCGACGGCCTCGTCGCCCACAAGTTCAAGGACGTCGGCGAGACCGTGACGATGATGCCGCCGACCATCGTCGTCGTGATCCAGGACCAATCTGTCCTCGAGGTCAGGGCGCGGATCCCCGAGGCCGCGCTGCGGCTGGTCCACGTCGGCGACCAGGTCACCGCCCACTTCTCCGCCCTCGGCGTCTCGCGCGAGGCCAAGGTCGTGCGCGTCCAGCCGACCGTCGACGCCGCCACGCGCACGATCGAGATCGTCACCGACGTCGACAACAAGGACGGGACGCTGCGCCCCGGCATGTACGTCGAGCTCGAGCTGCGCCCGCCGCTCGCCTCGGTGCTGCCCGGCGCCGAGGGTTCGGCGCCCGCGCCCGACGCCAAGGCCGCGCCCGACGTCAAGGCCGAGGTGGCCAAGGCGAACCCGAGCAAGAAAGCCCCGAGCGATCCCCCGCCGCCGTCTGCCGGCACCCACTGAGGTCCCGCCATGCTGCTCGCCGAAGTCTCGATCCGCCGCTCCATCTTCGCTACGATGCTGATCGCCGCGCTGATGGTGTTCGGCTTCTTCAGCTTGCCGCGCATCGGCGTCGAGCTGTTCCCGAACGTCGAGTTCCCGGTCGTCACCGCGACCGTCGTCTACCCGGGCGCCGACCCGGAGACGATGGAGACCAAGGTCGCCGACCCGATCGAGGAGGCGCTGCAGTCGATCAGCGGCGTCAAGCGCATGACCTCGCGCAACCTCGAGGCCGTCACCCAGGTGGTGATGGAGTTCGAGCTCGAGGTCGACGGCGTGCAGGCGCTGCAGGACGTGCGCGACAAGATCTCGGCGATCGAGCGCGACCTGCCGCAGGGCATCGACCCGCCGGTGGTGCAGAAGTTCGACGTCGGCGCCGCGCCGATCCTCTCGATCGCGCTGGCCGGCGACGTGCCGATGGCCGAGATGACGCGGATCGCCAAGGACGAGGTCAAGCAGCGCCTCCAGCAGATCTCGGGCGTCGGCAACGTCGACCTCATCGGCGGCCGCGAGCGCGAGATCAAGGTCCTCGTCGACCCGGCGCGCATGACCGGCTTCGGCCTCACCGCCGACGACGTCGCCAACGCCGTGCGCGCGCAGAGCCTCGAGCTGCCGGCCGGCTTCATCAAGACCGGCACCAGCGAGCTGACCCTGAAGACCCGCGGCGAGGTCAAGAGCGCCGCCGAGATCGCCGACATCCTGATCCCCGGCCCGCCCGGCGCGGTGGTCCGGATCCGCGACGTCGCCGAGGTCGTCGACGACGTCGAGGACGCCCGCTCGGCCTCGTTCCTCAACGGCAACTCGGCGCTCGCGCTGGTCGTCAAGAAGCAGTCCGGCGCCAACGTCGTGTCCCTCGCCGAGCAGGTGCGCGAGGTGCTGGACGAGATGCGGCCCGACCTCGAGCGGCGGGGCATCACCGCCGCCGTGCCGACCGACAACTCGGTGTTCGTCGAGCACGCCATCGGTGACGTCAAGTTCGACCTCATCCTCGGCGCGATCCTCACCATCGTCATCATCCTCGTGTTCCTGCACGACATCCGCGCGACCTTCATCGCCGCGCTGGCGATCCCGACCAGCATCGTGGCGACGTTCGCGTTCATGCAGTACATGGGGTTCTCGTTCAACAACATCTCCATGCTGGCGCTGTCGCTGTCGATCGGCATCCTCGTCGACGACGCGATCGTGGTGATCGAGAACATCTACCGCCACCTCGAGATGGGCAAGCCGCGCATGCGCGCCGCCCTCGACGCGACCAGCGAGATCGGCCTCGCCGTCATCGCCACGACCCTGTCGATCGTCGCGGTGTTCGTGCCGGTCGCCTACATGAAGGGCATCATCGGCCGCTTCTTCTTCCAGTTCGGCCTGACCGTCTCGGCGGCGGTGCTGCTGTCGATGCTGGTGTCGTTCACGCTGACGCCGATGCTGTCGTCGCGCATCATGCGGCAGCAGCACGGCCACGCCCCCGGCCTGTTCGCCCGCCTGTTCAACAAGATGTTCGGCGCCGTCGAGCGCGGCTACGCCGGCGTCCTGCGCTGGTCGCTGCGCTGGCCGTGGACCACCGTCCTCATCGCCCTGCTGTCGCTGTTCGGCTCGTGCGCCCTCGTCACCCGCGTGCCCGCCGAGTTCCTCCCGCCCGAGGACCAGTCGCAGTTCGCGGTCAACGTCGAGCTGCCGACCGGCACCGCGCTAGAGGCGACCATCGAGACGTCCGAGGCCGTGGCCGCCGACCTGCGCGCCAACCTGCCGCAGATCAAGGACACGTTCACCACCATCGGCGGCGGCGCGGTCGGCCAGGTCAACCGCGCGCGCATCACCGTCACCCTCGACCGGCCCAAGCAGCGCGGCTTCTCGCAGCAGGACGCGATGAAGTGGACCCGCGAGCGCCTCGCCAACGTCGAGGGCGCGATGTTCACCGTCGACCAGCTCGACCCGTTCGGCAACGACGGCGGCTTCCGCAGCCAGCCGATCCAGTTCTCGATCCGCGGCACCGACCTGAGCGAGGTCGTCGCCGCCGCCGAGGCGCTCAAGGGCGAGCTCGCCCAGACCGGCAAGTTCGTCGACCTCGACACCTCCTACCGCGGCGGCAAGCCCGAGGTCGCGATCGCGGTCGACCGCAACAAGGCCGCCGACCTCAGCGTGCCGATCGCCTCGATCGCCCGCACCGTACGCTCGCTGATGGCCGGCGACCCGATCTCCGACCTCAAGGAGGGCTCGGAGATCTACGACGTCATCCTCTACATGCCCGAATCGCTGCGCTCGAGCTTCGAGTCGCTCGGCAACATCAAGGTCCGCTCGGCCTCGGGCCGCCTGGTCGACCTGTCGGCGGTGGTCCGCGTCGAGCGCGGCGAGGGCCCCAGCGAGATCGAGCGCCAGAACCGCCTGCGCCAGGTGCTGGTGCTGGCGGCGCTCAACGACGTCACCCTCGGCGAGGCCCAGCAGCTCGTCACCGACGCGGCCAAGCGGGTCGTGCCGGCGAAGCTGCAGACCAGCTTCATGGGCGACGCCGAGGTCATGCAGGAGTCGTTCGAGTCGATGATCTTCGCCCTCCTCCTGGCGATCATCCTCGTCTACATGATCCTCGCGGCCCAGTTCGACAGCCTGATCCAGCCGATCACGATCATGGTCTCGCTGCCGCTGTCGGTCGTCGGCGCGTTCGGCGGCATCTACCTCGCCGGGATGTCGCTCAACATCTTCTCGTTCATCGGCCTCATCATGCTGATGGGCCTCGTCACCAAGACGGCGATCTTGCTGGTCGACTTCGCCAACAGCGAGCGCGAGAAGGGGGCCGTCATCACCGAGGCGCTGGTCCAGGCCGGCACCATCCGCCTGCGCCCGATCGTCATGACCGCCGCGGCCACCATCTTCGGCATGATCCCCGTCGCCCTGGCCCTCGGCGAGGGCGGCGAGACCCGCGCGCCCATGGCCGTCATCGTCATCGGCGGCATGATCACCTCGACCGTCCTCACCCTCGTCGTCGTCCCCGTCGTCTACCTGCTGTTCGACCGCATGGTCACCAGCCGGTCGATGCGCTGGATCAGCTTCAAGTTCTTCGGCGTCGACGCCAGCAAGCCCGCCGAGACCCTCGACGACCCGCTCCCGACCCAGGTGCAGGCCCACGCCGCGGCCGCCACCCCGGCCCAGGCCCCGCCCCCCGATCTGGTCATGCCGGTGCTCGTCGCCGAGGCCCCGCGGCCGCCGTCCGACGACTTCGAGATCGAGCGCGAGGTCGTGTTCCCCGCCTCCGCCGCGTCACCAAGCCGCCGGAGTGAGCGGCCGGGGCACCTTCCCCTTCGAACAGGTTCTTTAGAACAGGTTCTTTCGCACAGGACTCTCCCACCATGTCCCTCGTGTTGTCCGTCGCCCTGGCGCTGACGGCCCCGGCCCCGCAGGGCCGCCGCCGCCGCCCACCCGGCAAGCTCCGCCCGCCTCCGCCGACGCTGCCCCCTTCGATGCCACCGCGTACCTGCGCGAGGGCCCGCTCGCCGAGGCGCTCGCGCCCAGGTCCGGCGGCCTGACCGCCGACAAGGTCGCGGTGCAGGCGGTCGCCGAGTCACCGTCGGTCGCCGCCAAGGAGGCCCAGATCCAGGCCGCCGCGGCCAAGCTCGATCAGACGATGATCGCCTTCCTGCCGCAGCTCTCGGGCAAGGCCGGCTACACCCGCCTGTCCAAGGCCGCGATCAACTTCGGCGGCGGCTACAGCGTCGGCGCCGCGACCGGTCCCGAGCCCGGCGGCGACCCGATCCCGATCGGCATCGGCCCGTGCGCGATGGGCTCGCCGCAGATGTGCACGGTCGACCCGAACACCGGCCAGCCGCTCACGCTGGTGGTCGCGCCGCCGTTCAAGATCCAGATCCCGCTCAACTCGTACTCGCTGCAGGCCCAGCTGTCGGTCCCGATCTCGGACTACATCCTGTCGCTGGTGCCGGCCAAGCGCGGCTCCGAGACCCGCCGCGACGCCGTCGCCCTCGCCCGCGACGCCGAGCGCATCAAGGTCGAGACCGACGCCCGCCTCGCCTACTACAACTGGCTGCGCACGGTCGCCTCGGTGGTCGCCGTCGAGGACTCGCTGCGCCGCGTCAAGGCGCGCGCGCTCGACGTCGAGAACCTGTTCAACGCCGGCAGCGCGACCAAGGCGGAGGTGATGCGCCTGACCGCCCAGATCGCGCAGATCGAGCAAGCGATCAACGACGCCCGGGTGTTCCGCACGACCGCCGAGCAGGGCCTGGCGATCATGCTCAACGACCAGGACCTCGACTTCTCGCCGGGCGAGGACGTCATCGACCTGCCGCCCGACATGGCCGACCTCGGCAACCTCGACAGCCTGATCCGCGAGGCCCACGACAAGCGGCTCGAGCTCAAGTCGATGGAGAAGAGCATCGGCGCGGTCGACTACGGCATCAAGGCGACCCGCGCCGGCTACTTCCCGCGCCTCGACGCGTTCGCCGAGGCCACCTACGCCAACCCGAACCAGCGCTTCTTCCCGCTGGCGCCGGTGTGGCGCGGGTCGTGGTCGGTCGGCGCCCAGCTGACCTACTCGCTCAACTCGGCCCTGCGCACGCGCGCCGAGATCCGCGAGTACAAGGCCAACAAGCGCGAGCTCGTGGCCCAGATCGAGGTCATGCGCCGCGGGATCGCCATGGAGGTGACCCAGGCCTACCTCGCCCGCAACAAGGCGATCGCCGACATCGAGCTCAGCGCCCGCACGCTCGAGTCCGCGGTCGAGGCCTACCGCGTCGCCACCGAGCTGTTCGCCGTCGGCTCCGCCACCACCAACGACATCATCGACGCCGAGGCCGACCAGCTGACCGCGATCCTCCGGATCGTCAACTCGCGCATCGACCTCCGCACCGCCAACGCGCGCCTGCTCTACGCCACCGGGCGTATGAAGCCCAACAACGTCCAGGTCTACGACACCCGCGACAAGGCGACCCGCGGCTGAGCGACCTCGACCGCATGTCCGAAGGGGCATGTCCGCCAGGACATGCCCCTTTCGTCATGCGCGAAGGACATGCTCCTGCGAGCATGTCCTGGCGACCGCTAGCCCTGCGGGGCCGGCAGCGGGCCCGACGCGGCGCCGCGGCGGACCATGTCGACGCGGCGCCACAGCGCCTCGAGCAGCTCCGGCACGCCCTCGCCGGTGCGGGCCGAGATCGGGAACAGCGGGATGCCCTGGGCCCGCAGCAGCTTGCGCAGCGGTCCCATCGCCTCCTGGCCCTCGGGCGTGTCGATCTTGTTGAGCGCGACCACCCGCGGCCGGCCCTCGAACATCGTGCCGTACTGCGTGAGCTCCTTCTCCAGCGCCTTGAGGTCGGCCATCGGGTCGCGGCCGGGCGTCGGGTCGGGCGAGAGCAGGTGCAGCAGCACGCGCGTGCGCTCGAGGTGGCGGAGGAAGTCGAGGCCGAGGCCGCGACCCTCGCTGGCGCCGTGGATCAGGCCCGGCACGTCGGCGACCACCAGCGAGCGCTCGCCCGCCAGGGCGACCACGCCGAGCTGCGGCACCAGAGTGGTGAACGGGTAGTCGGCGACCTTCGGACGCGCGCGGCTGATCGCGCGGATGAAGGTCGACTTGCCGACGTTGGGGAAGCCGACGATGCCGACGTCGGCCAGCAGCCTGAGCTCGAGCCGCAGCCAGTACGCGTCGCCGCCGACGCCGGGCTCGGCGAAGTCGGGCGCGCGGTTGGTCGAGCTGCGGAAGTGGACGTTGCCGCGGCCGCCGAGGCCGCCGTGGGCCACCACCAGCTCCTGGCCGTGGAAGGTCAGGTCGCCGAGCTGCGCCCCGGGCTCGAGCTCCGTGTCGCGGCGCTCCTTCTCGGCCTGCGCGCGGCGGATCGGCCCCGACTTCTGGACCCGCACCGGCTCCGGGATGTCGGTGCCGTCGTCGGTCCAGGTGATCGCGCCGATCTGGTCGAGCTCCTCGTCGAGGCTGTCGGCCAGCCACGGCGGACGCTCGCCGGGCTCGCCCGCCAGCGCCTCGAAGAACACCGTCGTGCCGACGGGCACGCGGATCCGGAGGTCGTTGCCCGAGCGGCCCGTCATCTTGTTGGGGCCGCCGGGGCGCCCGCTCTCGGCCGCGAAGTGCTGGCGAAATTTCAGGTCCAGCAGCGTCGTCAAATGATCGTCGGCGACAAAGACGACATCGCCGCCCTTGCCGCCGTCACCGCCCGCGGGACCGCCGTCGGGCACGAACTTCTCACGGCGCCAGCCGACCAGCCCGTCGCCGCCTCGCCCTGCGCGGACGACGATCCGGACCTGGTCGATGAAGCGCATCGCTCACTCCGCAGCGGCGGCAGTGTCTGCCTGGGCCGCGAGCGGGTCGATGGCGATGAACGCCTTGCGCTCGTGGCCGCGCTTGTAGAAGCGGACCGTGCCGTCGACCAGCGCGAACAGGGTGTAGTCCTTGCCGGTGCCGACGTTCGGGCCAGCGTGGAAGCTGCTGCCCGCCTGGCGGACCAGGATGTTGCCGGCGCGCACGACCTCGCCGCCGAACCGCTTCACGCCGCGGTTCTGCGCGTTCGAGTCGCGGCCGTTCTTGATCGAACCTTGACCTTTTTTGTGTGCCATCGTCGTTCTCCAGCGGCGCGGTTCAGCCGGTGATCGAGGTGATCTTCACCTCGGTGTAGGCCTGCCGGTGGCCCTGCTTCTTGCGGTAGTTGGTGCGCTTGCGGAACTTGTAGAC
This sequence comes from Nannocystis pusilla, assembly GCF_026626665.1. Classification (GTDB taxonomy): domain Bacteria; phylum Myxococcota_A; class Polyangia; order Nannocystales; family Nannocystaceae; genus Nannocystis; species Nannocystis pusilla. Next base: position 10,597,235 of record NZ_JAPNKE010000002.1, on the reverse strand, counting down.
GATGAGCTTGGGCCCGCGCCCGTGGCTCACGACCTTGGCCTCGACCTTGGCGCCCGAGACCAGCGGCTTGCCGATCTTCACGGCGTCGCCCTGGCCGACGAGCAGCACCTCGAAGTCGATTGTGGCGCCGGCTTCCACCGGGAGCTTCTCGACGCGGAGCACGGAACCGGTGCTGACGCGGAACTGCCGCCCGCCGGTACGAATGATGGCTTGCTGGTTCTCAGACACGAAGCGCTCGCATTCTCTGGGGCGATCCGCCCGCCCGCGCGGCAGCCAGATGGTGGCTGCGACCGCCCGGATCGTTCTTCGAGACCCCCGCCGGGCGCGAGGAACAGGCTTATATGCGTGGCCGCCCGGGCCGGTCAAGCCGCGGGGGCGCGGTCGAGGTCACGCGCGCGTCCGCGCACGGACCGCCGACGGCTTCAGGCCCGGCGGCGCCGGCGGGCCCGGTGGGCCAGCCACAAGCCGAGGAGCGGCAAGCCGAGCGCGCTGCCCGCCCCCTGGTCGGTGCTGCGGCACTCGCACCCGCCCTTGTCGTCGGCGCCCGGACCCACTTCGGAGGTGCTGCCGTCGCTGGCAGATCCCCCGGTGTCGTCGGAGTCGGAGTCGACGCCGGCAGTGGTGCCCTCGCTGTCGCCCTCGCTGTCGCCCCCGGTGCTGGTGGGCGGGCTCGGCGTGCCGACGAGGATCGTCAGCTTGTCCTGGACCACGTGCTCGGCGTGGTCCTCGGCCTCGAGCACGACCTCGTAGGTGCCGGCCTCCAGGTTGGAGAAGTACCAGGCGCCGACCTTCTCGTAGTCGACCTCGTCGAGCGCGACCTGGCCGTCGCGGCTGACCTTGATGCGCCAGCCGACGCCGCCGTAGTTGTCGTGGATGTCGGCCTTGACCTCGATGTTGGCGCCGACCTCCAGCTCGATCACGTCGCCGTCGGGCAAGATGTTGACCGTGGGCGGCTCGGTGTCGGGCTCGGGGGTGCCGAAGATCTTGTTGAGCTCCGCGAGGTCGTTCTGCTGCTCGCTGTCCACGCCGCAGTAGATCTCGTGGATCAGGCGGCAGCCGATGGTGCCGGGGCCCTGACACTGCTCCTCGCACAGGGCCTGGCAGTTGTCGCCGAAGTGCTTGTTGTTGCCGGCCTGGTAGCTCATGATGCGATCGCTACCGAGCGTGTGGTCGAGGCCCCACGCGTGGGCGACCTCCTGGCTGATCGTCGCCGAGCTGCTGTCGAACGCGTAGACCACGTTGCGCTGGTCGCGGTCCTCGCAGTCGGTGCCCAGGGCGACGCCGCCGGCCGGGTCGCTGATGTTGGTGTCGGACCACGAGCCGCCGACCATCGCCATCGTGTAGGGCACGGTCTTGCTCGGGCGGTTGAGGTAGAGGACGCGGACGCCGAGCGTCTCGAGGTCCTGCTGGACCGCCTGGATCAGGGTCAGCGCGGTCGCCTCCGAGCCGTTGAACACCGGGTACGGGTGGTTGTGGCGGGCCAGCGTCGACTTGTTCTCGGCCGAGTTGTCGTCGCCGGCCTTGAGCATGCCGCCGTTGAAGTTGAGGAACACCGTGCCCTTGCGCGGGTACTGGTTGCCCTCGATGTCCTCCCAGGCCGGCAGCGGCTTTGGGTCGATCTGCTTGCGGCCCTCGGCGATCTCGCGCCGCTGCACGACCTCGCCGATCTGCACCCACCCCTCGGGCAGCTGCCCGGGCGCCTGCGGCTCCGACGCGCGCGCGCTCAGGGGCAGCGAGTCGAGCAGCGACAGGTCCGGCTGCTGGACCGGTTCGGCCACGAACTTGCCACGCGCCTGCAACACCTCGCGCATGTCGTAGTGATGCGCGCCGGTGGCCATCTTCGCGTAGGGGTCGTATCGCTCGCCGTCGGCGGCCGCGGCGACCGCCGGCAGCCCGACCGTCACGCCGCAGAGGAGGAGAATTGCGTCTGCCTTCAAAGCCATGTCTCCGCTCCTGCCCGCGCGCCTGGCGAGCTACGAGAACCCATCATACGAACATTCCCTTCGAGCACGCGTGGCGAGATGCACGCCCGCCTCGATTTTCGCTAAACTCTGGGTCCTCCCCGGACAATGTAGGATATTTCACACCCATGACTACCCTACAGCCTTCGACCGCGCCGCGAGCCCTCAAGAGCCTCCGCCATGCGCGATGGACCGTTGTTTGGATGTTGCTGGGGGCCGCCCTCGGGGCTCCCGGCTGTGCCACCTCACGCGTGGAGCCTGCGCGATCTCCCGCGGAAGCCTCGCTGGACCCGCAGGACGGCGGCGGGGGCGACGCCTGCGAACGCTGGCCTGCCTCGCAGCGCAAGGAGATCGCGGCGGTGCAGCCGCACGTGAAGTCGGCGGCGAAGAACAACAAGCTCGACCCGCGGCTCATCAACGCGGTGATCTGGGTCGAGAGCAAGTTCAACGCGCGTGCTCGCGGCCCCGGCGGCACGCAGGGGCTCATGCAGCTGATGCCGTCGACCGCGCGCGAGCTGGCGAGCAGCCTCGGCGAGCGCTCGCGTCCGCTCGACCCCGGCTTCAACGTGCGCGCCGGCAGCCTCTACCTGGCCCGCATGATCCGCAAGTTCGACGGCAACACCGACCTCGGGCTGGCCGCCTACCACGGCGGGCCCGGGCACGTGCTCAAGTGGCGCAAGGCCGGCAAGCGCGGCGTGCCCGAGGGCAGCAAGAAGTACGTCGAGAAGATCAACGCGGCCAAGAAGATGTTCTGAGGGCCCTGCCCTCGCGGACAGAGCCCTCAGGACAGGGCCTTTCGGACATGCCCGCCTGGACATGTCCGAAGGAAGCTGCGCTCAGCGGGACGCGCTCTTGCCGGTCTTGTCGAGGAACTCCTCGTAGTTGCCGGGGAACAGGTCGTAGCCCTTGTCGCCCTTGAGCTCGAGCACCTGGGTGGCGACCTCGGAGACCATGGCGTGGTCGTGGGACACGAAGATGAGCGTGCCCTCGTACTTCTGCATCGCCTCGGTCAGCGCGCGGATCGACTCGAGGTCGAGGTGGTTGGTCGGCTCGTCGAGCAGCAGCAGGCTCGGCTTGATGAGCGTCATCTTGGCCAGCAGGAGGCGCACGGTCTCGCCGCCGCTGAGCGCCTTGACCGGCTTGTCGGCGTCCTCCGAGGGGAACAGCATGCGCCCGAGCAGGCCGCGGATCTCCTCGACCGTCGACTTCGGGTCCCACTGGTACAGCCACTGGAACGCGGTCCGGTTCTCGACGTTGCCGAGCCCGTCCTCGTGGTCCTGCGGCAGGTAGCCGAGCACGACCTCGTGGCCGAGGGTGAGCTTGCCGCGGTCGGGCTCGTAGGTGCCGGCGATGCACTTGAGCAGGGTGGTCTTGCCGATGCCGTTGGGCCCGACGACCGCGATCTTCTCGCCCCGGGTGGCGTTGAAGGTGATGTCCTTGAGGACAGGCTTGCCGTCGAACGACTTCCACAGGCGGTCGACCGACAGCGCCAGCTTGCCGCTCGGGGCCTTCTGGTCGAAGCGGATGAACGGCCGCTGGATGTTGCTGCGCTTGAGGTCGACCAGCTCGATCTTGGCGATCGCCCGCCGCCGCGACTGCGCCTGGCTGGCCTTCTTGGCGTTGGCGCCGAAGCGCTGGATGAACTCCTTGAGCTCGGAGATCCGCTTCTGCTTGCTCTGGTTGTTCTTCTCGGCCGAGATCCGGTACTGGATCTTCTGCCGCAGCATGTCGTCGTAGCCGCCGGTGTACGTGATGATGTTCTCGTAGTCGACGTCGGCGGTGTGGGTGCACACCTCGTTGAGGAAGTGGCGGTCGTGCGAGATGACGACCAGCACGCCCTTGTACTCGAGCAGGAAGTTGGTGAGCCAGTGGATCGACTCGAGGTCGAGGTGGTTCGTCGGCTCGTCGAGCAGCAGGATGTCGGGGTTGCCGAACAGCGCCTGGGCCAGCAGCACGCGCAGGCGCATGCCGCCGGTCAAGGTCGACAGCGGCAGCTCGTGCTCGGCGGCCGGGATGCCGAGGCCCTCGAGCAGCCGCTCGGCCTCGGTCTCGGCGCCGTAGCCGTCCTCCTCGCTGATGACCATCTCGAGCTCGCCGAGGCGCATGCCGACCTCGTCGCTCATGTCGCCGCTGGCGAGCAGCTTCTCCTTCTCCTCCATGGCGTCCCACAGGCGGCGGTTGCCCATGATGACGACGTCGCGGATCCGGCAGCCCTCGAAGCGGAAGTGGTCCTGGTGAAGGACGGACAGGCGCGTCCGCGGCGGCTTCCACACCCCGCCCTTGTCGGGGTCGAGCTCGCCGGCGAGGATCTTCATGAAGGTCGACTTGCCGGCGCCGTTCGCCCCCGTCAGACCGTAGCGGTGACCGGGCTCGAACGACGTCGTGACGTCGTCGAACAGCACCTTCCCGCCGTACGACTTGGTGATCTCAGATACCGTCAACATCGCTGGCTTCCTCGCAAATAACCTCGTTCAGGGCCGCGCCCCGATCGGCGACGATCGTTAGGCGCCACAAGGCCCCGAGGCCGGCACGCCGCTTGCCGGGCGCGCCGGTGCGTGGTTAGCTTGCGGGACTTGCACCGGCAACGCCCAATCCTCCTCGCCGTGAGCCTGGTCGCGGTCGCAGTCTGGGCGGTTCCTCACGAGGTGCAGGCCTGCAGCTGCATGCCGCCACCCGCGCCCACGGTCGCCCGCGACCAGGCCGAGGCCGTGTTCGAAGGCCGCGTCGAGACCGTCCAGACCTCCGACGGCACCGGCATGGTCCGCTACGCGCTCGCCGTCCAGCGCGTGTTCAAGGGCGACCTGCCGGCGTCGACGACCCTCGTGACCCGCTCGAGCAGCGCCGCGTGCGGCCGCAGCTTCGTGCTCGGTAAATACCTGGTCTACGCCCACCGCACCGCCGAGGGCGATCTCGGCGACACGATGTGCTCCCGCACCCGCCAGATGGGCACCGCCGACGAAGATCTCGCAGCCCTCGGCGCCGGCACGCCGCCCCCGCCCCGGCTTCGCCGGAGACGCAGAGCCGCGAACCGCCCCGGATCGAGCCCCCGGCCCCGCCGCCGGCCCTGGACGCCCCGGCGCCGGCCACCCGCCGCGGCTGCGACCTGGCCGCCAGCGGCCCCGCTGGCCTCGCCGGCCTCGCCCTCCTCGCGCTCCTTCCTCGCCGACGCCGACCCCCGATGTGCGCGAGCCCGCGCACGCAGGCCGCTGTCAGCGAGCCCGGAGCCTGATAGCCTTCGCGCCCGCCTGGGCGGCATGCCCTGGAGCCACCGCGACCGTCGCCGACGGCCGGGATTCCGTGCATGCTTGCGCCAGCCTGGAGACCGCCCTGATGTCGTTTGGCCTGTTCCGCGTCCCCGACCCCGTCAACGAAGCCGTGCGCACGTACGCGCCCGACACGCCGGAACGGGCTTCGCTCAAGGCCACCTACGCCGAGCTCGCCAATAAGAAGTTCGACCTGCCGCTGTGGATCGGCGGCAAGGCGGTGCGGACCGGGAACATCAGCCCCATCGTCTGCCCCCACCAGCGGAAGGCCGAGCTCGGCGGGTTCCACCAGGCCGGGACCCGCGAGGTCGGCGACGCCATCGCGGCGGCACAGGCGGCCCGCGGCGAGTGGGCGGCGATGCCGTGGGACCAGCGGGCGGCGATCTTCCTGCGAGCGGCGGCGCTGCTGCGCGGGCCGTTCCGCGACCGGCTCAACGCGGCGACGATGCTGAACCAGTCGAAGACCGCGCACCAGGCCGAGATCGACGCGGCCTGCGAGCTCATCGACTTCTTCCACTTCAATGTCCACTACCTGACGCAGCTTTACGGCGAGCAGCCGATCTCGTCGCCGGGCACGTGGAACCGCGTCGAGTACCGCCCGCTCGACGGCTTCGTGTTCGCCGTGACGCCGTTCAACTTCACCTCGATCGCCGGCAACCTGCCGACGGCGCCGGCGCTGTGCGGCAACACGGTGGTGTGGAAGCCGGCCTCGACCGCGGTGCTGTCGGGCTCGGTGATCATGGAGCTGCTGCAGGCGGCCGGCCTGCCCCCGGGGGTCATCAACTTCGTGCCCGGCTCGCCCGCCGCCATCGGCGAGCAGGTGCTGGCCCACCGCGACCTGGCCGGCGTCCACTTCACCGGCTCGACCCCGGTGTTCAAGCAGATGTGGCGGTCGATCGGCAACAACATCGACAACTACGTCAGCTATCCGCGCCTGGTCGGAGAGACAGGTGGCAAGGACTTCGTGTTCGCCCACCCGAGCGCGGACGTGCAGTCGCTGGCGCACAACCTGCTGCGCGGCGCCTTCGAGTACCAGGGCCAGAAGTGCTCGGCCGCCTCGCGGGCCTATATCCCCGACAACCTGTGGCCGCAGGTGCGGGAGCACCTCGGCGACGGCATCGCCAGCATCAAGGTCGGCGACGTCAGCGACTTCACCAACTTCATGGGCGCGGTGATCGACGCCCGCGCCTACGCCAAGCTGCGCGAGGCGATCGAGGAGGCGCGCAGCCGCCAGGGCGGGCGCGTCGGCGAGGTCATCGGCGGCGAGAGCGACGACAAGACCGGCTTCTTCATCCGCCCCACGGTCATCGCCGGGGTCGAGCCGGAGTACCGGACGATGAAGGAGGAGCTGTTCGGGCCGGTGCTGACGATCCACATCTACCCGCAGGCGCGCTTCGAGGAGACCCTCGCGCTGTGCGAGCGCGGCAGCGAGTACGCGCTGACCGGCGCCATCTTCGCCGAGAACCGGCAGGCGATCGTCGACGCGACCCGGACGCTGCGCCACGCGGCCGGCAACTTCTACATCAACGACAAACCGACCGGCGCCGTCGTCGGTCAGCAGCCGTTCGGCGGCAGCAAGGCCAGCGGCACCAACGACAAGGCCGGCAGCCTGCTCAACCTGGTGCGGTGGATCTCCCCGCGGACGATCAAGGAGACCTTCGCGCCGCTCCGCGACTTCCGCTATCCGTTCATGAACGCCGGCTAGAGCGACCTCCTCGGCCGCGCAGCGGGCGGAGCGCATCCGCGCCTCGACTTCGTCTACCTTCGCCCGTAAGCCAGTCCCGAGGACCCCTCATGCGTCACGTCATCCTGCCCGCCTGCGCGTCCTTCGTCCTGCTCTTCGGGGCATGTTCCAACGGCAAGGCGACGGAGTCCGAGTGCGCCCAGTTCGCGGCCCACTTCGAGAAGCTGATGAGCGGCGGAGCGGGCGCGGCCGAGGCCGACAAGACCACGCAGCTGGCCAAGGACATGGCGAAGGACCTGCAGGCCAAGTGCCTGAGCGAGGGCACCTCCGCCGAGGTCCGCTGCGCGCTGGCGGCCGAGTCGATGGAGGCGCTGCAGCGCTGCGGCGACCCCAAGTGAGGCGCTGATGGCCACGGACCGGGCCCCGGACGCGCGCGGCGTCGTCGTCGGCGTCCACGTCAACCCCGCGGGCGGGGTGCCGAAGTACGCCGTCGGCCTCGCGCTCGTGACCAGCAGCGGGGTCGCGGGCGACCGCCAGCTCGACCTCAGGCACCACGGCGGCCCCGACCGCGCGGTCTGCCTGTTCGCGCTCGAGCGCATCGAGGCGCTGGCCGCCGAGGGCCACCCGATCGCCCCCGGCACCACCGGCGAGAACCTCACGATCGCCGGCCTCGACTGGGACCGCGTCGGCGTCGGCGACCGCCTGGCCGTCGGCGACGACGTGCTCCTCGAGATCACCGGCCCCGCCCCGCCCTGCAACACCATCGCCGGCTCGTTCAAGGGCGGCGAGTTCAAGCGGATCTCCGCCAAGCTGCACCCCGGCTGGAGCCGCCTCTACGCCCGCGTCCTGCGCGAGGGCGTGGTCCGCGAGCGGGCCACCGTCTGTCTGCTCGGACAGGGCGTTTAATACATGCCCAATCGGGCATGTCCATGCGGACATGCACGAAGGGGCATGCCCGAACAGACATGCCCCTTCTCGCTCGCCGGCAGCGGGCTCAGCAGCCGCCGCGCTTGCGCCGGCGCAGGCTACTGAAAAACCCTTCTTCGGCTCGGCGACCGACTCGCCGCCGAGCTCGGCGAGCTCGCGCAGCAGGTCCTCCTGGTCACCCGACAGCTTGGTCGGCACGGTGACCTCGACGTGGATGTGGTGGTCGCCGAAGCCGCGGCCGCCGATGACGGGCACGCCCTTGCCCTTGCGGGAGACGACGTGGTTCGGCTGGGTGCCGGCCTCGAGCTCGAGGTCGATGTCGCCGGACAGGGTCGCGGCCTTGACGGTGCAGCCGAGCGCCGCCTGGACCATCGAGATCGTGACCTTCGAGTGGACGTCGTACTCGTCGCGCTGGAACCGCTCGTCGGGCTGGACCGCGACCTCGACGTAGAGGTTGCCGGCCGGGCCGCCCTTGGCGCCGGCCATGCCGCGCCCGGGGATCCGCAAGGTCTGGCCGTCGTCGACGCCGGCGGGGATGTTGACCTTGAGGGTCGCCTCGCGCTGGACCGCGCCGGTGCCCGAGCAGGTCTTGCACGGCGTGGTGATCATCTGCCCCTGGCCCTGACAGCGCGGGCAGGTGGTCTGGATGGTGAAGAAGCCCTGGCGGTGGATCACCTGGCCGTGGCCGCCGCACTGACTGCAGGTCTGCGGCTTGGTGCCGGGGGCCGCGCCGCTGCCGTTGCAGTCCTCGCAGGCCTCGCGGCGCTGGACCGTGAGCTCGCGCTCGACGCCGGACACCGCCTCGGCGAACGGGATGACCACGCGGGTCTTGAGGTCCCCGCCGCGCTGCGGGCCGTCGCGGCGGCCGCTGAACCCGAGGTTGCCGAACAGGTCGCCGAACAGGTCGCTGAAGCGGCTGAAGATCTCGTCGGTACCCTGGAAGCCGGAGAAGCCGGCGCGCGACGGGCCCTCGTGCCCGTATTGATCGTAGAGCCGACGCTTGTCGTCGTCGCTCAAGACCTCGAACGCCTCGGCCGCCTCCTTGAACTTCTCCTCGGCCTCGGGATTGCCGGGGTTGCGGTCGGGATGCCACTGCATCGCGGCCTTGCGATAGGCGCGCTTGATGTCTGGCGCGGGGGCCGTTTTTCGACCCCGAGAACCTCATAGTAATCGCGTTTTGCGGGCACCGCGCGCGAGAAGCTAAACACCTGCGTGGTCGCTGTCAACGACGGCTCCCCCGAGCGGGCGAGGCCCGCCGTGCGGACCGCCACGCGCTCAGCGGAGCGCGCGCGGCGATGACGCTTGTGGTAGCGTGGCGCCCCCGAGGACACTGCCCGATGCACAAGACTGCTCTCATCCGCGCGCTCGTAGCGACCACCTGCGCACTCCCGGTCCTCGCCGGCGGGTGCAAGGAAGAACCGATCCCGCTGTTCGACGAGCAAGGCACCTGGGTGCTCTCGCTGTTCGCGCTCGAAGACGGCGACGCCATCAGCGACTTCGGCTCCGGCCTGCGCCAGGAGAAGTACATGATCTTCTTCGACAAGGAGGCGAAGATCGTGGCCACCGCGGCGTGCAACGACTCGATGGGCGAGCAGGGCTTGAAGGCGAGCCAGTGCGACCTGGCCGCGGAGCAGGGCGGCTACTACTGCCGCTGCTTCGAGTACGAGTACGACGAGACGGAGATGCTCTGGACCGAATTCGTGCCCAAGGGCCAGCCGGCGCCGCCGGAGCCGAGCGAGGAGGACATCGCCGCCGGCGTGGTGCTGCCGAAGAACGGGGTCCGGATCCAGCTCGAAGAGTACAGCCCGGAGACGTACAACGAGACCTACCGCTACACGCCGCTGCCGTTCGGCGTGTTCGACAGCAACGGCGTGACCTCGCAGTACGTGTTCCAGGGCCGCAGCGAGGCGTTCTTCGACGGGACCGGCTGCCGGAAGGTGTGCGGCATCGCCGGCGAGCCCGAGATGTGAGCCGCGCGCCGTTCCCTCGCCGGAGCGCTTCCGCTATCCTCCCTCGCGGAGGCGCTCGGCTCGCTGGTGCGGCCCCCGGTCTTCAACACCGGAGTGGGGTGCGAGGAGCGCCCTGGGCAGGTTCGATTCCTGTGCGCCTCCGATCTCCTCGGCACTGACGCATGTTCGACCCCACCTCCGGCCTGCTCGCGCTCCTCGTCGCCGTCTTCGCGTCCGCCGGCCTGCTGGTCGCCGCCCTCGGCGGCGCGCCGCGCTGCGCGGCCTGGCGCAGGCGTTCCGCCCCAGCCGCGCGCGGCTCCGCCTGTGGGCCGGCGCCGGCCTCGGCGCGGTCGTCGGGGCCGCGTTCGCGCTCGCGGCCGGCGGCCCCGGCGCGCTCGCCTGGTGGTGGCTGGCCGGCCTGCTCGGCGCCGGCCTCCACTGGGCCGAGGCGCGCCTCGGTCCCGACCTCGAAGATGATGTGTCCGAAAGTTCCGGTCGCTTCGGACATGTTTTGAAGTACATGTCCGCTTGTGCAGGTCTGGCCGCCGCCCTCGCCGCCGGCGGGCTGCTGCTGGCCCAGCAAGGCGGCGAGGTCCTGCGCGACGGCCTCGGCCTGGCCCCGTGGGCGGCCGGCCCGCTGCTCGCCGCGATCGTGCTGGCGCTCGCGCTGGTCGCTCGCCGTCGCCCCGGCGGCGACGACCTCGCCGGCGTCGGCCTGCTCGCCGGCTTCGCCCTGATCGCGTGGGCCACTCTGGCGCTGGCCGCCTTGCTGGCCGCCCCGGGCGCGCTCGCGGCTGGCCTTTCGACCATGGTCCGAGAGGCATGGACCGGCGAGGCCGCGCTGGCCGGCGCGCTGGTGGCCGCGGGCCAGGCTGTCCTTTGGAGCAGCTTCGCCGCGGGCCCCGGCACGGGCGGCGCGGCGGGCGGTGACCCGGCCGAACCCGCCGAAGGGGTGGTGGCCGTCGCTCCGCTGACCGCCGCGGCGGCGACCCTCGCCGGCCTGCTCGTGCTCGCCGGCGGGGACCCGCGCGCGCCGATGTTCTCCGCCGAGCCCAGCCCGTTGCCCGGCGCGCCGGCCGGCGCGGTCGCGCTCGAGCAGCACCTCGGGGTCGGCCTGCAGCCGAGCGACTACGGTCAGACCATCGTGCTGGCGGACGGCCTCGGCCTCGAGGCGGGCAAGCGCTACGAGGTCGTGCTGCGCGCCAGCCCGCGGGGGCACCGGGCCGGCGAGATCATCACCGGCGAGAACATGGTGGTGGTGCCGGCCTACGCCGTCGCGGCCGACGTCGACGCCGTCATCCTGCGCGACAAGGACCCGACCCGCGCCGGCAACCCCGGCTTCGACGTCCACGTCGCCTGCACCCGCGAGCACGTGACGACCCGCGTCGGCGAGTTCTACAAGCTGCGCCCGCGCGACCCCAACATCAACCTGTTCCAGCTCATGCGCGCGCGCGGCCTCGACGGCCCGTACGTGCCGCTGCGCGACTATCACTTCACCGCCAGCGTCCGCGCCGCCGTCACCCTCGGCAGCAACCAGACCCGCCACCTCCTCTACGAGGAGTCGCGCCCCGACGACGCCCCGGCCGACCCCGCCCTGCGCGAGCTCATCACCCTCGGCTACGCCGGCCCGTACCTCGACCCCGGCGGCGCGACCGAGGCCCCGCCGCTCGCCTTCGCCGGCGCGCCGGGGGCCTCGTTGACCCTCGACGAGCGCGTCCATCTCCGCCTCGACCCGCCCGCCCGCGGTCTGGAAATCGGGTTCGTCAATCGCCTCGGCGAGCTCGAGGTCCCGCCGTGGGATCTGCTCGCCGGCGCCACGCTCGCCGTGTTGCCTCACCGCGACGATCCGCAGCTCGACCTGCGCGTGCCGGTGCAGAGCCGCCTCGCGTTCGGCCGCCTGCGCTTCGCCAGCGCCGACCCCGCGATCGCGTTCGGCGAGCTGGCCACGACTCATCCCGACCATGGGGTCCCGCGCCTGGTGCCGCCGAGCCACCGCTTCGCCGCCGAGGCGCGGGCGTCCACTCGCGTGCCGCCGCCGCGCCCCGCGGGTCCGGTGTTATCCCGCTTCACCGCGATCTGCGTCCGGCCGGCAATCCGGGCTACTCGCTCTACACGCCGCACCCGGCCGAATTGCTGCTGGCGGGCATGCAGGCGCCGGTGCGCGACCAGTTCGGCGCCGCCCAGGTGCTGCCCGGCCTCACCGCGGCGCTCGGCCGCACGGGGGCGGTCGCCGGCGGGCTCGTGCTCGGCGTGCTCACCCTCGCGGGGCTGATGTTCTGGCTGCGACAGGGCCAGCGCTTCGCTGCGCGCTGCTTCGGCGGCGGCGAGGCAGGGGTCGCGCTGGTGTTCCTCGTCTGCGTCGTCGCCGGCCCCGCGTGCGATCCGGCCGCGCTGCTGCGCATCGCCGTGCCGGCGGTGGCCCTCTGCGCTGTGCTCGGGCTCACCGTCATCCTGGTCCGGTCGCCGCGGCTGCGACGGCGCTGAGCGCACGCGTCCGCTCGTCTCGCCTCGGGGTCTTCATAGGCCCTAGCACCGCGACGATTCGCCGCGCTTGTCGGGCCCGCGCGCGCCGGATAGCGTGTCCTTATGACGCGCCCTCAGCTCTCGATCTCCGCAGCCTTAGCGCTCGTGCTCGCCCCTGCGTGCGGCGACGACACCGGCGCCGCCACGGCCAACATGGCCTCCAACGTCAACGTGACCGACGACGAGCCCGAGGGCGGGCTCACCGAGGACGAGTCCGAGTCCGACAGCGTCGGGACGACCACCGCCGAGCCGGAGCCGTTCGTGCCGGTGCCGGCGGTCGGCGGCATCGAGCTCGAGTGGGTCGAGGCCAACCAGGGCATCGGCGTGGCGATCGGCCGCGACGGCGCGGGCGTCGGCGGGGCCGACCGCACCTCGTACCTGCTGCAGAACCGGCTCACTCTGGTCCGCGCCTTCTGGAAGAAGCTGCCCGAGGACTGGGTGCCGCGCGAGATCGAGGCGCGCCTCATCATCTCGGGCTACCCCGAGGGCGAGAAGGTGCTGAAGAGCAAGGCGGTGGTCGAGGGCGAGTCGTTCGTCGGCAACCTCGAGAAGAGCTTCTACTGGGGCCTGATGCCGGCCGAGGTCATCCCCGGGCTCAAGTACCGCATCGAGCTGTGGGAGACCGAGAAGGGCTGGGCGCAGATCGATCCGTCCACGCAGCCGGGCAAGAACCCGCCCAACCTGCCGCTGTCCGGCAACACCTTCATCGGTGTCGAGGACAGCTACCAGATCATGAAGGTGACCATCGTCCCCTACAACTACAACTTCGGGGAGTGCAAGACGACGCCGGACACCTCGGCGGAGCAGATGAAGCGGTTCGAGAACTACATGTTCATGATGAACCCGATCGAGAAGCTCGAGATCACGATGCACGAGCCGATCGATTGGCAGGGCGAGCTGACGAACTTCGGCCAGCTCAACCAGTTCATGGTCGACCTGCGCCAGCAGGACGGCGCGCCGCCGGAGCAGTACTACTTCGGCTACGTCGACGTGTGTTCGGGCGGCCTCGGCGGCGCCGGCGGGCAGGCGATCGACATCCCGAGCGGCGCCAGCAAGAGCGACGCGTGGAAGCGGATCTCCTCGGGCCTGTCGCTGCCGGGCAACCCCGAGTACGCGGCCGAGACCTTCGTCCACGAGGTCGGCCACTCGCAGGGCCGTTATCACATCGCGTGCAGCGGCGAGGCCGGGACCGACAACACCTATCCGATCCCGGGCGGCGACATCGGCGAGTGGGGCTTCGGCATCGTCAACTTCAAGCTCTACCACCCGACCGTCCACAAGGACTACATGACCTACTGCCACCCGGTGTGGGCCTCGACCTTCGGGTGGAACAAGGTCTATCCGACGATCCAGCAGCTCAGCTCGTGGGACATGGACGGCGCCCCCGCGCCCGAGGACGACGGCGCGATCCTCCTCGGCATGGTCTACCCCGACGGCACCGAGTCGTGGGTCACCACCCCGGGCGCGGTCGACGAGGCCAACCTCAGCGCCGTGCAGAACGTCGAGTTCTTCGCCGGCGGCGAGCAGCTGGCCGTCCACGCCGCCGAGGTCCGGCCGCAGCCCGACAGCGACGTCGTCAACATCGTCGTCCGCCTGCCCGAGGGCTTCGACGACGTGACCCAGATCGCCCGCGTCGCCGACGGCAAGCGCACCGTCACCAAGGCCGAGCACATCAAGATCAGCCACAAGTACCGGTCGCTGCCCCTGACGAACGAGTAGCGCCTGGCGCTCCGGTCAGGTCCGAAGGGACATGTCGATCGCGACATGTCCCTTCGTGCATTCATGGCACCGACCCGCGGGCGCACGAAGGGCCCCGGCGCGGGCGCGCCGGAGCCCCGGGGCCCTGCCGGCGCCGGCTCACGCGCGCTTGCACGAGCGGCGGATGCCGAACACGCCGAGCAGCAGCAGCGAGCCCCACAGGCCGCGGGTGCCGCCGCCGTCGGCGACGCAGCCGCAGCCGTCGTCGTCGAGCTGGCACTGGCCGTCCGCGCCCGGGGCGCCGCCGTCGGGGCACTGGCCGTCGGTGTCCGAGGCACTCTCGCCGCAGTCCTCGGGGCAGCTCTCCTCGGTCTCGTTGGGGTCGCACACGTTGTCGCCGCACACGCCGCAGTCCTGCGGGCAGGTCTCGCCGCCCGTCGGCTCGCAGACGCCGTCGCACATGCCGTCCGTCTCGCCGCAGTCCGCCGGGCACACCTCGCCGGCGTCGCAGGTGCCGTCGCCGCACATCGAGCCGGAGTCGCTGTCCGTGCCCGCGCAGTCCTCGGGGCAGGTCTCGTCGGGGTCGCACACCCCGTTGCACGGGCAGTCCTGCGCGCAGTTCATGTTGTTCTCGGCCGGCTCCTCGCACATGCCGTTGCCGCAGGTGTTCTCGCACTGCACGCACGTGGCCGAGTCGTCGTCGCAGGTCTCCCACTCCTGGACCACGCCGTCGCCGCAGTCGTCCGGGTCGACCTGCAGCTCGACCGTGAACGGACCGACGCAGGTGCGGTTCGTCGCGGCATCGATCGCGCAGTACTGCCAGGTCAGGGTGTCGGTCTTGCTGCCGTTGTAGGGCACGGTGAAGCCGACCCGCCACAGCGCCTCGCCGAACCAGATCGACGGGGCGATGTACTTCTTCGGGTCGTTGTCGGCCATCGTGACCAGCTCTTGCGGGTCGGCGAGGCCGAGCGCGAACTCCATGTACGGCAGGCGGCGGCCGTGAGCGGTGAGCGTCGCGCCGTCGCCGGTCAGGTTGAGGTCGCCCAGGTTCGCGTCGAACAGGTAATCGTGCCAGTGGCTCGGCGTCTTGTAGTCGTTGACGCGGGCCTCGAAGCCGGCCTGCTTGCCGAAGAACAGCAGCGCGCCGAGCTTGTCCTTGATGTTGTCGTCGTAGATCCGCGGCACCGTCGTGTCGACGGGCACGCCGTCGGCCGGGTCGTCGCGGCCGAAAAGCACGAAGTTCGGCAGCGCCGCGTCGCGCGAGGCCAGCGCGACGTCCTCGCGCATGTCGTGGTTGAAGTCGGCGAACATCAGGCCGAACGTCTGCGCCAGCTCGGGCACCACCGGGAACGCCGCGTCCATCGGCACCGCGGCCGGCGCGAACTTGCTGCCGTTGTTGAGGAACACCCGCGAGTTCTTGTCGTTCGGCCCGAGGCGCAGGCCGGTGGTCACGAAGTCGGGCGTGCCGTTGTTGTCGAAGTCGAGCGTCGCGGCGTCGAAGTCGAGCTTCGGCGGGTTGTTGACGATCTCCCAGAAGTTGTTCGGGTTGTCGGCGAAGTCGCCGCTGCCGTCGTTGATGATCACCGAGTTGCGCTTGGCGCAGTAGTCGATGCCCATGATGTCGACGCAGTTGCCCATCTGGCCGACGCCGTCCTGCAGCGTGACGACGTCGACGAAGCCGTCGCCGGTGAAGTCCATCGCCGTGAAGCCGGCGTTGACCTGCTTGGCGATGTTGCTCTCGAGCGCGGCGATCGGCAGGTGGGTGAAGTTGCCGTCGCCGTCGTTCTTGAGCACGACCGCCCAGCCGACGCCGCGGGTCGCGACCAGCACGTCGAGCGCGTAGTCGTTGTCGATGTCGGCCAGCTCCATGTCGAACGACCACACCGCCCAGCTCTCCATGCCCATCGGCAGGTTGGCCGCGCCGTCCTCGAAGGTGCCGTCGCCGTTGCCGAGCCACAGGCGCAGCGACGCGCCCTGGTCGACCGGGTCGCCGTACGGCTGGCTCGAGCCCCAGTCGGTGGCGACGATGTCGAGGTCGCCGTCGCCGTCGACGTCGCCCAGCTCGAGGTCGCCGATGCTCTTGTTGAGGCTGGGGCCGATGTCCTGGCGGGTGAAGGCGCCGTTGCCCTCGTTGACGAGGACGTAGCTCTGGCCGGTGAAGTTGACGCCGACCACGAGGTCCGCGTCGCCGTCGCCGTCGACGTCGCCGGCCTTGATCGCGTAGGCGTTGTCGGGGTCGTCGAACACGCCGCCCTGCTCGGTGAAGCCGGTGCCGCCGTTGTTGATGAACAGCTGGTTGGGCTGCGCGTTCTGGTCGCCGCCGGTCGCGTCGCCCGAGCTGTTGGCGAACACGACGTCGACGAAGCCGTCGCCGTTGACGTCGACCAGCTCGACCTTCTGGGTGATGTACCCGGAGTCCGACAGCTGGACGTTGTTGTCGAGCGCCCACGGGGCCGCGCCGGCCAGCGCCGGCAGCAGCGCCGTCGACACGGCCGTGACGGCCTGGAGCACGCGACCCGGACGAGGACAGGAGATGGACCTAATGCGAGCGTCGAACATGGCGTTTCACTTTCAAGCGAGGGGATTACTTCGTCAGCGAAAGACAGGTCAAAAATCGAACGGGGCCGAAGGTGGCGGACGCGCCGCCGGACCCTCGGCCCCGGTCACGGGCCGGCACTACGCGCGCTTGCGGAAGCGACGCACGCCGAACACGCCGAACAGCAGCAGCGAGGCCCACAGGCCGCGCGTGCCGCCCTCGGGCTCGGCCACGCAGCCGCAGCCGTCGTCGTCGAGCTGGCACTGGCCGTCGACGCCGCCCGCGGTGTCGGGGCACTCGCCGTCGCTGGCCGAGTTGCCGCCGCAGTCCACCGGGCAGCTCTCGCGGCTCTCCGGCGGCTCGGTGCAGATGCCGTCACCGCACACGGCGCAGTCCTCGGGGCAGGACGTGACCGTCTCGCTCGGGTCGCACACGCCGTTGCCGCAGCTGCCCTCGGTCGGGTCGCCGCCGCAGTCCTCGGGGCAGTTCGTCCCGTTCTCCGGTTCCTGGCACTCGTTGTCGCCGCAGAAGCCGTCGTAGTCGCAGTCGTCCGGGCAGTTCATCGCGTCTTCCGGCGGCTCGCAGGCTTCGTCGTTGTCGCACGGGCCGCAGTCGTCCGGGCAGTTCTCCGGGGTCTCCGGCGGGTTCTGGCAGATGTCGTCGCCGCACACGCCGTCGTAGTCGCAGTCGTCCGGGCAGTTCTCCGCGTTCTCCGGCGGCTCGCAGGCGCCGTCGTTGTCGCACGGGTTCGGGCCGCAGTCGTCGGGGCAGTTCTCCGGCGTCTCGTTGGGGTCGCAGGTCCCGTTGCCGCAGGTCTCGTCGCACAGGACGCAGGTCGCCGAGTCGGAGTCGCAGGTCTCCCACTCTTGCACGACGCCGTCGCCGCAGTCCTCCGGATCGACCTGCAGCTCGACCGAGAACGGACCGACGCAGACCCGATTCTCGGCGGCATCGATCGCGCAGTACTGCCAGGTCAGGGTGTCGGTCTTGCTGCCGGCGTAGGGCACGACGAAGTTCACGCGCCACAGCGCCTCGCCGAACCAGATCGACGGGGCGATGAACTTCTTCGGGTCGTCGTCGGCCATCGTGACCAGCTCTTGCGGGTCGGCGAGGCCGAGCGCGAACTCCATGTACGGCAGCCGCCGGTTGTGCGCCGTCAGGGTCGCGCCGTCGCCGGTCAGGTTGAGGCTGGCGAGGCCGGTGTCGATCATGAAGTCGTGCCAGCGGACCGGGGTCTTGTAGTCGTCGACGCGCGCCTCGATGCCGGCGTCCTGGCCGAAGAACAGCAGGGTGCCGAGCTTGGCGGCGAAGCCGTCGTCGTAGATCCGCGGCTCCCGGGTGTCGACCGCGACGCCGTCGGTCGGGTCCTCGCGGCCGAACAGCACGAAGTTCGGCAGCGCCGCGTCGCGCGAGGCCAGCGCGACGTCCTCGCGCCGGTCGTGGTTGAAGTCGGCGAACTGCAGGCCGAAGGTCTGCGCCAGCTCGGGCACGATCGGGAACGCGGCGTCGAGCGGGACCGAGGCCGGCTCGACCGCGGTGCCGTTCTTGTTGAGGAACAGCCGCGAGTTCTTGTCGTTCGGGCCCAGGCGCAGGCCGGTGGCCACGAAGTCGGGGCGGCCGTCGTTGTTGAAGTCGAGGGTCGCGGCGTCGAAGTCGAGCTTGGCCGGGTTGTTGACGATCGCCCAGTAGCTGCCCTGGTTGTCGGTCGGGTAGTTGCCGATCCCGTTGTTGATCAGCACCGAGTTGCGCTTGGCGCAGTACTGCACGTTCATGATCTCGATGCAGTTGCCGCCCTGACCGACGCCGTCCTGCAGCGTGATGAGGTCGATGAAGCCGTCGCCGTTCAGGTCGGTCGGCGTGAACGCGGCGTTGACCTGCTTGGCGATGTTGACCTCGAGCGCGGGCACCGTCAGCTTGGTGAAGATGCCGGAGCCGTCGTTCTGCAGGCCGAAGCCGAAGCCGACGCCGCGGTTCGAGACCAGCACGTCGAGCGCGTAGTCGTTGTTGACGTCGACGAGCTCGATGTCGAACGAGTAGGACGACCAGGTCGCCATCCCCATCGGCAGGTTGGTGTCGCCGTTGTCGAAGGTGCCGTCGCCGTTGCCGAGCCACAGGTGCAGCGAGGCACCCTGGTCGACCGGGTCGCCGTACGGCTGGCTCGAGCCCCAGTCGGTGGCGACGATGTCGAGGTCGCCGTCGCCGTCGACGTCGCCCAGCTCGAGGTCGCCGATGCTCTTGTTGGCGCTCGCGGCGATGTCCTGGCGCGTGAACTCGTTGTTGCCCTCGTTGATGAGGGCGTAGCTCTGGCCGGTGTAGTTGACGCCGACCACGAGGTCGGCGTCGCCGTCGTTGTCGACGTCACCGGCCTTGATCACGTAGGCGTTGTCGGCGTCCTCGAACACCGCGTCGAGCTGGGTGAAACCGGGCTCCATGCCGTTGTTGATCAACAGCTGGTTGGGCTGGGCGCTCTGCGGGCCGCCGTTGGTGTCGCCGGAACAGTTGGCGAACACGATGTCGACGAAACCGTCGTTGTTGACGTCGACCAGCTCGAGCTTCTGCGTCACCAGGCCGGAGTCCGGCAGCTGCACGCCCGGATCGAGAGCCCACGGAGCCGCGTCCGCGAGCGACGGCATCAGCGCCGCCGTAAGGGCCGTCGCGACCTTGAGACTCCGGCAGAGGGGTTGAGACTTCGGCAGACGGACGAAACGCATGATGTTTGAACCTTCAATCGGGGGAACAAAGTCGAGGCAGACCCGACGGGGGCCGCCCACGACACGGCCCTGGAGCGCCGTAGCCAGCATAAGAAGGGTCTCGCGCCGCCGTCCAGTAAAAGTGAGTCCACGCGCGGTCTCGAGCCTCCGGCTTACACCCCCTGCGCAATGGGGAAACCGGACGCCGGGCCCTTGGAACAGGCGACGTCCGTGTGACGCATCGGCGGCTCCACCGCGACCACCTGTCTGCAAGAACAGGTGACTGCAGGCGCGCTGGGCGCTACGCACCTCCCGGACCTACACCCGCGGTCCGACGTCGCGGAGGTCTCAGATGCCGACGACGTCGCCGTGCTTGCGGACGACGTAGCCGAGGCTGAGGCTTGCGCGTCCGTAACCCGGCAGTTCGACCTTCCAGCGCACCATCCCGTTGCTGTCGGGTCGCGCCCGATCGCTGGTCGTCGCCGCGTCGACCTCGATCTTCACCTTCTCGAGCTCCGACACCGGCACCCGTTCGCTGACCTGCACCGTGCGCGGCTCGGGGCCGAGGTTGCTGAGCTTGACCTCGATCTTGTGGATCTGCGACGTCCAGCCCGACAGCATCGCCCGCTCCTCGCGCGCCTGCGTCACCGTCCGCTGCACCCGCACGGCCCCGTCCGGGCCCCAGCCGATGGCGAAGTTCTCGTGCGGCGCGATGAACAACACGCTGGTGCGACCGACGAAGCCGCCGTTTTTGATCAGGTCGACCGGGCCGGCGAGGATGGGTTGATGCAGGCGGTCGTTGACGTGGGTGGTCTTCAAGACCACCGCCTCGGCGAGCTCGGCCATCAACACGTGCTCGCTGGTGGTCTTGAGCGTGCCGCTCATCAGCGGCACGCGGTAGGGCCGACCGTCGCTCGGCACGCTGGCGCGGGCCGCCGCGCGCAGGGTCAACACCTCGCCGCCGTCGTCGATGCCGGGCAGGTCCTGCGAGCGCTGCTTCGGCGCCGCGCCGAGCCCGGTGGTCTGCACCTCCTGCTCGCGCGCCTCGACGACGATGACCTCGCTCTTGCGCTGGACGAACAGCACGTCGCTGCCGAGCTGCGGCGGCTCGGTGCCCAGCGACGGCCGCTCGGTCGAGAAGATCAGCTGGACGTCGCTCCAGTCCTCGCCGGTGTTCTGCCACACGCAGCCCTCGCTGCTGAAGTGCAGCACCGGGTCGGCGCCCTTGACCAACTCGACCAGCTGCGCGCGGTGGTACGGCCGCCAGCACGCGCCCGGCACCACGTAGTCGACCTGCACCCCGTAGGCGCCGGCGGCCGCGACCCACACCTCGACCACGACCTCGGCCCTGACCGCGTCGCTGACCTGCGAGGTCGCGCCGATGCGCTGGTTCAGCCGCTTGATCTCGTGCTCGACCTCGGTGATCTCGAAGTCGAGCTCCTGCCGCTTCTGCCGGGCCTCGCCCTCGCGCGCGGCCACCCGCGCCAGCGCCTCGGCCCACTTCGCCGGCTCGTCCTGGCCGTAGCAGACGTCGACGCCGATGTCCTGGATCGTGACCTCGCCGACCCCGGCCAGCGCGGTCTCGTGGCGCTGCGCCAGCTCGCGCGCGGCCTGCAGCTCGGCTAGCCTTTGGGACAGGCGCTCGCGCTCGCGCTGCAGCTCGCGCGCGCGCTCGGGCTTGTCGTCGCCGAGCACCAGCTTCGAGCGGCGCACCCGGACGTCGCTGACGCGCTCGCGCCCGCCCTCGCCGGACTTCTGGCCGTGCGGGACGATCGCCGCGCACAGGGTCTTGTCGGCCATGACCGGGGCGACGTCGGCGATCCGCAGGCGCGTGAGGCCGGCGCGCAGCTCGAGCGAGGCGCGGCGGACGACGTGGGCGCGGTCCTCGAGGACGGTGACCTCCACGATCGGGGCCTTGAACTCGACCGGGGCGATCGAGGGGATGGCGGGCTCGTGCTTGTCGATGACGGTGGACTCGGACATGACTCACTCCCGGCGGTTGCCGCCGACCAGTTCCTTCTTCCCGGAGATCCGGACCACGTAGGTCGCGCTGAGCTTCTTCTGCTGGCCGGCCGGCACCTGCACGCGCCAGCGGTAGCCGCCCTTGAGCTCGTAGTGCTCGGGCTCGAACGGCGCCCAGGCCGGCTCGACCGCGCCGACGTCGAGCTGGATCTCGTCCTCGCGCTCGCGCAGGCTCGGCAGCCGCTCCTGCACCTCGACGTCGACCGGCCGCGCCGAGCGGTTGGCGACCTCGACCTCGATGTCGTGGCGGAGCGACAGCGAGCCGCCCATCAGGCCGGCCGCCTCTTCCCTGTAGTGAGTGTTGCGCGAGACCTTGATCGCCTGCTCGACGCCGAGGCCGATCTGCACCTCGCCGCGCGGCGGGGCGACCTTGAGGTCGGCCGACAGCAAGTAGTCGCCGCCGACGTAGATGTCCGCCGGGCCAGGCAGCAGCGGCGCGTCGAGCGGGTTCTTCAGCTTGACGAAGCGGTACACGTCGGTGCTCTCGCGCGGCACCACCACGTAGCCGAGCTGGATCGGCGTCTGCTGCTTGAGCAGCGGGATCGAGTGGTAGTCGCCGTCGGACGGGATGTCGATCGGCGTCTCGGCGGCGTACACGTAGTCGAAGCCGAACCACGACTCGGCGAACCGGTGGCGCGGCGGCAGCCCGCGACCGCCCGCCTGCTGCGCCCGCGTCACCGCGCCGTCGATCAGCGAGACCACGTCGATCTCGCGCGTCACCTCGCGCACCCACAACATCTCGAGGTAGCGCTCGCGCCGGTGCGACAGCGTCAGCGCGCCGCGCCGGCTGGCCTCGGGGCCAGGCATGCGCAGGTCGCCGTAGGCCAGCTGCTCCGGCGCCGCCTCGTGCTCGGGCTCCTGCTCGGGGTGGGCCAGACCGCCGCGCGGCGCCCCGCCTCCCCCGCCCTCGGGCCCGCCGAACAGGCTGCCGACCGCGCCCGCCAGCGCCCCGCCGAAGCCGCTGCTCTTGCGCTCGCCCGCGAAGGTCATCATCTGCGGCGCCGCGGCCGACGGCGGCGGCGGCGGTGCGGGCGGCGGGGCCGAGCGCATCGGCGGCGCCGTCGGTCGCGCGGCGCCGAGCCGGTCCATCTGCGGGCCCCCCGGCGCCGGCGGTTGGTTGCGCGCCTGCTCGAGCTGCTGCCGCAACGACAGGAGCACCTCCGACTGCTTCGGGCTCACCGTCCCGCTCTGCGTCACCGTCCCCGGCATGTCGGCGGCCGCGCCGTCGATCTCGCCCGAGACCTCGTAGTCGGTCCACTCGTCGCTCGGCGCCGGCTCGGGCGTCGGCTTGCGCTGCCGCGGCCCGCCGCCGGCGAGGAAGCGATCGTAGTCGGCGTACAGCTCGCCCGCGCCGGCCGGCGGCGCTCGCCAGCCGCGGCGCTGCACGGGAGGTTGCCGACGACCGATCCGCAGCGCCTGCATCTCCGGCAGCTCGACCCATCGCTGGGCGTCCGCGGTCGCCAGAGTGAGGCGCACGCCGGTCCAGTCCTCGCCGGTGTCCTGGGCCACCACCGCCCGCACCGCCACGGTCGCCCGGGCCATGTCGCGGGTCAGGCTCACCGCGTAGGCCGGGGCCCAGCGGGCGCCGGGCACCATGTACTCGAGGATCACGCGCACCGGCGTCAGCGGCACCTCGTGCGCGCGCAGGCTGATGAGCGCCGCCTTGCGCAGCTCGTGCGGCTTGGCCTGGCGCGCCTTCGAGGCCGCCTTGCGCCGGGCCTCGAGGTGCTCGCGGCGCTCCTCGGCCTGGCGCTGCTCGCCGCGGAGCTGTTGCAGCTGCACGTCGAGCGTAGCGAGCTGCTGCTGCTGAAACTCGATCAGCGACAGCCTCGCGCTCGTCGGCGACTGCAGCGGCGGTTGCCCGCGCTTGTTGGCCGGGCGCTCGTACACCTGCAGCCGCTCGATGCGGGCCCGCTGGGCCTCGAGGTGCGCGCGGCGGTCGGCCAGCGAGCGGACCTCGCGGCGGGCCTGTTTGAGCTCGGCGTCGTCGGGCGGCGGCAGGGCCGGGTCGGGCACCGCCAGGTCGAGCGCGATCCGCAGGTCCAGCGCCACCGGCAGCTCGCCGCCCTCGCCCTCGACGCGCACCCGCACCGAGCCGTCGTCGAGGCTGAGCGGCAGACCGAGCAGCTTGACCTGCGGCGGCACCGGCTGCGCCGCCAGCAAGATCGCCGAGCGACAGACCAGCGCGCCCTGGCGATACACCGTGACCGAGTCGATCCGCGAGGTCAGGACGGGGACGTTCATACGCCGGCGGATTATGCCCGCGTCTCGGACGGCCAGCGCCGGCAAGCCGACGCCCCGCCCCGGGTCGCAGTAAATCGCCGTTTCACGCGGTTCCACGGGCGCCGCGAGCAATCGCCGCAGCGCGTCGTGACGCCTCCGCGCGCGGAGGCACGCGGGCGAGCGCGAGCCGCAGCGCGGCCGCGCTCGTCCGCGGGGCGATCACGCCGGCACGCGCCCGACGTTCTTGCGGTCGAAGAAGCGGTGGGCCGCGATCGCCTTGACGAACTGCTGCGCCACCTGCTGCGCGTCGGCCGGCTTGCGCGAGCCGAGCACACCTGGCTCTTTGAGCAGGTCGCTCTCCGACCCGCCGGGCGGCACGATCCCGCTGGCGAGCAGGACGTCGAGGCCGTCGCCGGTGGCCGCGAGCGGCTTGTAGTGGGCGAACGCCTCGGCGACGAAGTGGAGCGCCACGCCCTCCTTCTTCAGCGCCGCCGCGCTGTCGGCCCCGCCGGGCACGTAGACCGCGTCGTAGAACACCGACGCCGCGGTCTTGAGCGACTTCTGCGGCGCGAGCGGCTTGCCGTCGCTGCGCTTGACCGGGGCCATCGACGGCGCGATCACCTCGACCAGCGCGCCGCCGGCGGTGAGCGCCGCCTTGATCGCGTCGACCTGCGCGCCGTCGACCCCGTCGGCCACCAGCACCGCGATCTGGCGGGTCTGGATGGTGTCCTTGACGGTATTGGCCATGCTGAGCTCGGGCGCCTTGACGTTGTCGTAGTCCTGGCGCAGGCCCGGCGGCGACGTCACGCCGTACTTGGCCCACTCGGCCTTGAGGCGCTTCATCGCCGACGCGGGGTCGTCGACGGTGAGGCCGAGGTTCACGGCCACGCGCTCGGCCAGCTGCACGTCGACCTGGGTCAGCACGTCGACCATCCGTTTCCGCACCGCCACCGCGTTGACCATGCTGAGCTCGAAGCTGAACGCGTCGACGATGTGCTGCTTCTCGGGCTCCGACTGGTTGCGCCAGAACAGCTCGGCCTGGCCGAAGTGGTCGCCGAACCGCGGGCTGCGCTCGCGGACCTTCTTGCCCTCCACCTTCACCGGGTGGGTGTTGAAGCCCTTGGCGCCGGCCTGGAACGGGCAGCCCTTCGCCAGCGAGTTCGGCGAGTACGCGACCGGCCCCTTGTTGACCATGTGGCGCATGTGCCCGTCGCGCTGGTTGTTGACGATCGCGTTGTCCGGGCGGTTGATCGGCAGCTCGTGGAAGTTCGGGCTGCCGAGGCGGCTCAGCTGGGTGTCGAGGTACGAGAACAGCCGGCCCTGCAGCAGCGGGTCCTCGGAGAAGTCGATGCCCGGCACCATGTGCGACGGGCAGAACGCGACCTGCTCGGTCTCGGCGAAGAAGTTGTCGGGGTTGCGGTCGAGCACCAGGCGGCCGACCTTCTGCAGCGGCACCTGCTGCTCCGGCCACACCTTGGTCGCGTCGAGCACGTCGAACGGGAACTGGCCCTCCTCGCCCTCGGGGATGGTCTGGATGGCGAATTCCCACTCGGGGTACTGGCCGCGCTCGATCGCCTGCCACAGGTCGAGGCGGTGGTAGTCGGGGTTCTTGCCGCCGATCTTCTGCGCCTCGTCCCACACCACCGAGTGCACGCCGAGCTTCGGCTTCCAGTGGAACTTGACGAAGTGGGCCTTGCCGTCCTCGTCGATCAGGCGGTACGTGTTGACGCCGAAGCCCTCGATCATGCGCAGGCTGCGGGGGATCGCCCGATCCGACATCACCCACATCAACATGTGCATGCTCTCGGGGGTCAGCGACGCGAAGTCCCAGAACGTGTCGTGGGCCGACGCCGCCTGCGGGATCTCGTTGTCCTGCTCCGGCTTCACCGCGTGGATGACGTCGGGGAACTTGATCGCGTCCTGAATGAAGAAGACCGGGATGTTGTTGCCGACGAGGTCGAAGATGCCGTCCTCGGTGTAGAACTTGACCGCGAAGCCGCGCACGTCGCGGGCCAGGTCGGACGAGCCGCGCGAGCCGGCCACCGTCGAGAAGCGGACGAACACCTTCGTCTTCTGCCCGACCTTGCGCAGGAACTTGGCGCTCGTCAGCTTCTTCAGCGAGTTCGTCACCTCGAAGTAGCCGTGGGCTCCTTCGCCGCGGGCGTGGACCACCCGCTCGGGGATCCGCTCGTGGTCGAAGTGGAAGATCTTCTCGCGCAGGATGAAGTCTTCGAGCAGCGTCGGGCCGCGCGTGCCGCCCTTCAGCGAGTTGTTGTCGTCGCCGACGGCGACGCCCTGATTGGTCGTCAGGTCGGGGCAATTGCCGGGGCCACGCGGCGCCTCATCCTTCTCGTTGCGATCGTCCGTCGACATCTCGTCCTCCCTTGGGCCGTCGGTGTCAGCGACGCGACGGCCGCCCTCCTTAGCACCCTCGTCGATCGGTGCAACCGCGCCCGCCGCGAACGACGCCCGCCGACGCGTCCGCCGGGGCTCCGCGGGGCCGCGCGCAGTCGACCCCGGACCACCGCGACGTCCTGCGACCTGTCCTTCAGGACATCAACCGGCGGTGCCGGGGCCGAGGCACAGCGGCCGCGGCAGTTGCATGGTCAGGCAGTGCAGGCTGCCGCCCTGCTCGATGAGCGGCAGGCAGTCGACGCCGACCACCTCGCGCCCTGGAAATACCCCGGCGAGGCGCGACAGCGCCTCTGTGTCGGCCGGGTCGTCATAGGTGGGCACCAGCACCGCGCCGTCGATCACCAGGAAGTTGGCGTAGGTCGCGGGCAAGCGGCGCCCGCCGAGGCCGAAGCGCGGGCGCGGCCACGGCAGCGGCACCAACTCGTAGGGCTCCCCGCTCGGGGTGCGCAGCGCGGCCAGCTCGGCGGCCATCGCCTGCAGCTCCTCCCAGTGCGAGTCGGCGGTGTCGGTGCAGCTCTGGTACGCGATCGTGCGGGCGTCGCAGAAGCGGGCCAGGGTGTCGATGTGGCCGTCGGTGTCGTCGCCCTCGAGCCAGCCGCGGCGCAGCCACAGCACCCGGTGGGCGCCGAGGTGGCGGCGCAGCGCCGCCTCGATCGCCGGCGCGTCGAGCCCGCTGCGGTGGTCGGACAGCAGGCAGCGCTCGGTCGTGAGGATCGTGCCCTCGCCGTCCGACTCGACGCTGCCGCCCTCGAGCACCAGCGGCACGATCTCGAGCGGCGCGGCGGCGAAGGCCCCGAGCGCGTGCAGGCGCTGCGGGATCACGTCGTCGCGGCTCGCCGCGAACTTGTCGCCCCAGCCGTTGAACACGAAGTCGAGGACCCGCGGCGCCCCGTCGACCATCACCGTCAGCGGCCCGTGGTCGCGGGCCCAGGTGTCGTCGCTCGGCGCCGCGTGCAGCAGCGCGCGCGCGTCGTCGACCCCGGCGCGGCGCAGCAGCTCGCGCACGTGGGCGGCCAGCGCCGCGTCGTGGCACGCGATCACCGCCACCTCGCGCAGCGCGATCTGCCGCGCGATCTCGACGAACACCGGCTCGACCTGGCGCAGCGTCGGCCCCCAGTCGCTGTCCGCGTGCGGCCACGTCAGCAGCACCCCTGCCTGCGGCGCCCACTCGGCAGGCAGCACACGTGTCTCTTCAACCATGTCCCTTCGCCCCTGTCCCTTAAAACATGTCTCTTCGCTCAGGGCGCCGCCGCCGGCGCCGCCCGCAGCGCGATCACCTGCCGGACCGACAGCCCCGGCGAGTCGGGCACCACCAGCCGCAGCGGCCCCTCGCCCGGCGGCAGCCCGAGCGCGACGATCACGTCGTCGCGCCCCACCGTGGCCGCGTTCACCGTCTTCTTGTAGCCGTCGGCGCCGACCACCTCGACGTCGACCCCGGCCGGCACCCCTGCCGCCAGCAGCGCCTCGCGCAGGCGCGGCCCCGCGTAATGCTTGTCCCCGACCGTGACCTCCGTCTGCGGCAGCTCGGCCAGGCGAGCGGCCGGCAGCGACTCGGAGCGCGACGCCGTCTGGACCTCGAGCGCCCCGGCCGGCGCGGCGGAGCAGGCGGACACGGCGAGCGCGGCGGCGAGGACGAGCGACGGGCGGGGCATACCCGCGAGCATATCCGCGCCCCGTGCGGCCCACAAGGTGCAAGTCCGGCCGGGATCATCACCTGGTCTTGGGGACAGGTCGCCGCGCTTGTCGGTGCGGGGGCGGCGTGACACCCTGGCGCGGTGCGGCGGCTCGGGCGCATCCTCGCGGTGGAAGACCTGCTGTGGGCCGGTTGGCTGGCGGTCTTGCGGCCCGCCAGCGGCGGGTCGTTCCTCGAGGGCGGGTGGGTCAGCGGCTTCCTGGTGCTGGCGGCGGCGGGCTTCTGGGCCGCGGCGCTGCTCGGCGAACGCGGGCAGGCGCGGCGGACCGGCGGGCCGTTGCTGATGAGCCTGGGCCTGTGCGCGATCATGATCGACGCCGGCCTGAAGCAGGTCGGGGCGCCGATCGGGCTGCGGATGGCGCACACGATCGCGGTGGTCGTCCTCGGCGCGGGGGCGGCGTGGCAGCATCAGGCGACCCGCGGCGGGGCCTGGCTGGACGCGCCGCGGTGGCTGCGGCGGGCGCTGTCATGGCCGTTCGTGATGGTCCTGGCCGACATGTTCTCGGGGATGCTCGAGGCGCTGGCGGCCCCGAAGGCGTGGTCGAGCGGCTGGACGGGCGAACAATGCTTCTCGCTCGGGTTCGTGTTCCTGGTCGCGCTGCCGGTCGTCTTCGCGTTCTTCGTGGTCGCTCCGCGGACGACCGTATGTCCTGATGTTCATGTCACGACCGCCACATGGTCGCTGCGCTACCTGTGGGCGGTCGCGACCGCGTTGTTCGGGACCCTGGTGCTGGGGCCGCTGGTCGCCTAGTCGACGCGCTCGATCGCCGTGCAGTCGCTCGTCACCTGCGCCTTCTGCTTGCCCTGGATCGGCTGGTAGGTCGCCAGCAGCTCGCCGTCCTTGCCGAGCAAGAAGAGCTGTTCCGCGCCGCCGGTGATCGTCTCGCGGGCAGCGTTGAGCAGGAGGACCTTGCGCCCGCTGCCCGCCGCGGCACCGACCTCGACGGTGACGTCGTTGCCGCAGGCGTTGAAGATCGACACGTGGAACTCGGTGGCCGCGGACGACGGCGGCGCGCTCGTGGTGCTCGGCTTGTCACAACCGACGACACACAGCAGCAACACGGGGATGATCGGGGCCAGTCGCATGGGTAGATCCTCTCGCTGCACACTCTATCAATTCATGGCGCCGCGCGTACACCTGTCCTGCTGCGCCCGCCCACCGCGAGCCCCCTTGACGAGCGGCGCACGCCCGCGTCTCTTGAGCGGCATGCATTCGTTACGGACCGTCGTACCTCGTCTGTCGCTCCTTCTGTGTCTTCCGGTGGTCGCCTGCGGCGACTCGAGCGGCAACGTCACCGACTCGGGCCCCGGCACCACCGCAGGCCCCACCAGCACCGCCACCGATCCGTCCGCCACCGGCCCCACCACCGCGGGCCCCACCACCGATAGCCCGCCCACCTCGACCACCACGCTCGGCACCGACACCGCGACCGGCACCGAGACCTCGCCCGGCACCGACACCTCGCCCGGCACCGACACCTCGCCCGGCACCGACAGCACCGACGGCACCGTCACCGACACCAGCGCGACCCAGACCAACACCGGCACCGACACCGGCGACGGCCTCCTCGACATCAACCCCAAGGACGTCACCCTCGAGATCATCGACGGCGCGATCGTCACTCAGCCCTACACCGCCACCTACAACGGCGTCGACGTCACCGGCGACGTCGCGTGGAGCTACAACAAGCCCGAGATCGGCGAGATCCAGCTCAACGCCGAATTCGTGCCCACGGGCACCCTCGGCGGCACCGGCACCCTCAAGGCCACCTACCAGGCCTCCCAGGCCGAGACCTCCGTCTCCGTCAAGATCATCAAGAAGCTCGACCCCGGCGGTCTCGAGCCCGGGTGGGGCAACCCCGTCGGGCCCGACCCGTCGATGACGATCGTCTACCCCTACAACGAGACGGTCTTCCCGCTCAAGGTCGCCGCCCCGGTCGTCCAGTGGAACAACGTCCAGAACGGCGACCAGTACAAGCTGCACATCAGCGAGCAGTTCTACGACTACACCATCTACTTCACCACCAACACGCCGGCCCGTCACCTCATCGACGCCGCCGAGTGGATCGCCATCAGCGAGTCCGGTCAGGGCGCCCAGAGCGACCCGATCAGCTTCGAGCTGCAGCGCAAGAGCGGCAACAACGTCTACGAGGCGGTCAAGCAGACCTGGCGCATGGCCCAGGCGCGCCTGCCCGGCCGCGTCTACTACTGGGAGCTGCCAGGAGATTGTGGCGGCAACGCCAACGGCCGCGTCCTCAGCATCAAACCGCAGGAGGCCCAGGCCAACGAGTTCTTCCAGCCCGGCTTCTGCTGGGGCTGTCACACCGTCAGCCGCGACGGCCGTACCGTCGCCGCGGTCGCCGACAACGGCAACATCCCGTTCCCGACCTTCACCATCGACGTGTCGCAGGAGCCGAGCGTCTACGCCAACATCCAGCCCAACCCCGGCCTCGGCGGCACCTTCAGCGCCTTCAACCACGACGGCACCAAGCTGCTGCAGTCCAACGACCCGATCGACGCCATCAACTCCGTGCTGCGGGTGATCGACGCCATGAACGGGTCGATCCTCAACGCCAACGTGCTGCAGCCCGGCTGCGGCGAGCCGGCCTGGTCGCCCGACGGCCTCAAGATCGCCGCCACCTGCGGCTACGAGGACGCCGGCTGGACCTTCGACGCCAACCAGGCCAACCTCGTCGTCGCCGACGTCAACCCCGACGGCATCACCGTCTCCAACCAGAAGGTCATCGTACCCAAGGGCGGCGAGGCCGGTCGCCCGGCCTACCCGAACTTCTCGCCCGGCAACGAGTGGATCGTGTTCGGCCGCCCGACCCAGGGCTCGCGCTCGACCGGCAGCGGCAAGCTGTTCCTCGTCGGCACCGAGGGCAACGACCTCGTCACCCTCGAGAAGGCCAGCTCGGACAACAAGAGCTTCAACCCGACCTTCGCGCCCCTGCGCGCCGGCGGCTACTTCTGGGTCGTATTCATGTCTCGCCGCGACTACGGCAACACCCTGGTCGGCGCCAACCGCCAGCAGCTGTGGATCACCGCCATCAACGATCCGCCGAACGCCGGCGGCGATCCCTCCAACCCGCCGTTCTACGTCCGCGGCCAGGAGGACTGCGCCCTGTCCGAGAACGCCTACTTCGCCCCCGACCCCTGCATCGAGGAGCCCAACAAGGTGTGCGAGTCGGGCATCGACTGCTGCTCGGGCCACTGCATCCAGATGGGCGAGATCAAGGTCTGCGGCGAGAAGGGCCCCTGCTCCGAGGCCGGCAACGCCTGCGAGTCCGACGCCGACTGCTGCGAGCCCGGCACCCCGTGCGTCGACGGCTACTGCCAGCAGATCTTCCCGCAGTGACGTGATATGTCCTTCGGGACATATCACCTGAGCGACCGCCGGTGCGCCCCGCGCCGGCGGTCGCTTCTGATACGCATTTTCAACACTACGATGATTTCGCGCCCGCCCCGCGATCGAGGGGACGCCACTGCCGAAGGCAGGGGATCCGCTCGTCCGCAATGTCGGCCGTCGCGCCGTCGCGCGCGTGCGGGCGGTTTGGGACTTGCACCGGGCACCCTGCCCCCGACAACGGCCGACATCGCTTGACGGCCGGCCGGCATCCGCGTCTCTTGAGCGGCATGCATTCGTTACGGACCGTCGTACCTCGTCTGTCGCTCCTTCTGTGTCTTCCGGTGGTCGCCTGCGGCGACTCGAGCGGCAACGTCACCGACTCGGGCCCCGGCACCACCGCAGGCCCCACCAGCACCGCCACCGATCCGTCCGCCACCGGCCCCACCACCGCGGGCCCCACCACCGATAGCCCGCCCACCTCGACCACCACGCTCGGCACCGACACCGCGACCGGCACCGAGACCTCGCCCGGCACCGAGACCTCGCCCGGCACCGACACCTCGCCCGGCACCGACAGCACCGACGGCACCGTCACCGACACCAGCGCCACCCAGACCAACACCGGCACCGACACCGGCGACGGCCTCCTCGACATCAACCCCAAGGACGTCACCCTCGAGATCATCGACGGCGCGATCGTCACTCAGCCCTACACCGCCACCTACAACGGCGTCGACGTCACCGGCGACGTCGCGTGGAGCTACAACAAGCCCGAGATCGGCGAGATCCAGCTCAACGCCGAATTCGTGCCCACGGGCACCCTCGGCGGCACCGGCACCCTCAAGGCCACCTACCAGGCCTCCCAGGCCGAGACCTCCGTCTCCGTCAAGATCATCAAGAAGCTCGACCCCGGCGGTCTCGAGCCCGGGTGGGGCAACCCCGTCGGGCCCGACCCGTCGATGACGATCGTCTACCCGTACAACGAGACGGTCTTCCCGCTCAAGGTCGCCGCCCCCGTCGTCCAGTGGAACAACGTCCAGAACGGCGACCAGTACAAGCTGCACATCAGCGAGCAGTTCTACGACTACACGATCTACTTCACCACCAACACGCCGGCTCGTCACCTCATCGACGCCGCCGAGTGGATCGCCATCAGCGAGTCCGGTCAGGGCGCCCAGAGCGACCCGATCAGCTTCACGCTCCAGCGCAAGAGCGGCGGCAACCTCTACGAGTCGGTCAACCAGACGTGGCGCATGGCCCAGGCGCGCCTGCCCGGCCGCGTCTACTACTGGGAGCTGCCCGGCCAGTGCGGCGGCAACGCCAACGGCCGCGTGCTCAGCATCAAGCCCAGCGAGGCCCAGGCCAACGAGTTCTTCCAGCCCGGTGGTTGCTGGGGCTGTCACACCGTCAGCCGCGACGGCCGCACCGTCGCCGCGGTGCGCGACAACGGCTCGCCGTTCCCGACCTTCACGATCGACGTGTCGCAGGAGCCGGCCGTCTACGGCAACATCCAGCCGAACCCCGGCCTCGGCGGCACCTTCAGCGCCTTCAACCAGGACGGCACCAAGCTGCTGCAGTCCAACGACCCGGCCAACGCGGTCAGCTCGCTGCTGCGGGTGATCGACACCATGAACGGCGCGATCCTCAACCCCAACGTGCTGCAGACCGGCTGTGGTGAGCCGGCCTGGTCGCCCGACGGCACGAAGATCGCGGCCACCTGCGGCTACCCGGGCGGCGGCTGGACCTTCGACCAGAACCAGGCCGACCTCGTGGTCGCCGACGTCAACCCCGACGGCATCACGGTCTCCAACCAGAAGATCATCGTGCCCAAGGGCAACGACGTCGGGCGCCCGGCCTACCCGAACTTCTCGCCCGGCAACGAGTGGATCGTGTTCGGTCGCCCGACCCAGGGCTCGCGCTCGACCGGCAACGGCAAGCTGTTCCTGGTCGGCGTCGAGGGCAACGACCAGGTCATGCTCGAGAAGGCCAGCTCGGACAACAAGAGCTTCAACCCGACCTTCGCGCCCCTGCGCGCCGGCGGCTACTTCTGGGTCGTCTTCATGTCCCGCCGCGACTACGGCAACACCCTGGTCGGCGCCAACCGCCAGCAGCTGTGGATCACCGCCATCAACGATCCGCCGAACGCCGGCACCGACCCGTCCAACCCGCCGTTCTACGTGCGCGGCCAGGAGGACTGCGCCCTGTCCGAGAACGCCTACTTCGCCCCCGACCCCTGCATCGAGGAGCCCAACAAGGTGTGCGAGTCGGGCATCGACTGCTGCTCGGGTCACTGCATCCAGATGGGCGAGGTCAAGGTCTGCGGCGAGAAGGGCCCCTGCTCCGAGGCCGGCAACGCCTGCGAGTCCGACGCCGACTGCTGCGAGCCCGGCACCCCGTGCATCGACGGCTACTGCCAGCAGGTCTTCCCGCAGTGACGTGACCTGTCCTTCGGGACACGTGCTACGATAACCGGCCCGCCGGCGCCCACGCGCCGGCGGGCTCGCTGTTTGGCCGCGTCGTCTCGACGCCGCGACGGACCTCGCATCCCGGACGACATCCGCCGTGAAGGTCGTCTCCGGAGACGCCGATCTCGATCCGCCGCCGATCGAAAGCGCGCCCGGCCGCCGGTCCCTGCGCGCGGCGAACTCCGCTAACCTCGGAGGTCATGCACGATCCGCTCGGCCTGTACGCCCCCGAGAACCGCGCCGACCCCTACCCCGTGCTCGCGCGGCTGCGCCGCGAGGCGCCGCTGTACTTCGCCGGCAACGAGGGCGCGGGCTCGTTCCTCGTCACCCGCTACGCCGACGTCGCGGCCGGCTTCCGCGACGCCCGCCTGTCGGCCAGCCGCGCCGAGGCGATGGCCAAGCGCCTGCCGCCCGAGGTGCGCGAGTGGGTGGCGCCGGTGACAAGCAACCTGGCGCACTGGATCTTGCTGCGCGACCCGCCGGACCACACGCGCCTGCGCAGCCTGCTCAACCAGGCGTTCACGCCGCGCTTGATCGAGGCGTGGCGGCCGCGGATCCAGCAGATCCTGGGCGAGCTGCTGGGGGCGATCGAGCCGGGCGAGGTGGACCTGATGGCGGCGCTCGCGGGCCCGCTGCCGGTGCTCGTGATCGGCGACATGCTCGGCCTGCCGCCCGAAGATCGTCACCGCCTCAAGGCCTGCTCCGACGCGATCGCCGGCTTCTTCGGCGCCACGGTCATGAGCCAGGCGCTGCTCGCCAGCGCCCGCGCGGCGATCCTCGAGCTCGAGGATTACTTCCGCAAGGCGCTGGCCGAGCGGCGCCAGACCCCGCGCCAGGAGCTGCTCTCGGCCCTCGCGGCCGCCGAGGAGCAGGGCTCGGTGCTCAGCGAGCAGGAGCTGCTGTCGACCTGCACGGCGCTGCTGTTCGGCGGCCACGAGACCACCACCAACCTGATCGCCAACACCGTCTACACCCTGCTGCGCTTCCCCGACCAGCTGCAGCGGCTGCGCGAAGAACCTGGCCTTTTGGCCAGCACCATCGAGGAGGTCCTGCGCTTCGAGTGCCCCGTCTCGCGCATGGGCCGGGTCGCCCGCGTCGACTTCGAGTGGCACGGCCAGCAGGTCAAGGCCGGCGACCGCCTGTTCCTGTCGTTCGCCGCCGCCAACCGCGACGAGTCGCAGTTCCCCGAACCCGACCGCTTCGACATCGCCCGCGCCGACAACCGCCACCTCGGCTTCTCCACCGGCCCGCACTACTGCATCGGCGCCGCCCTCGGCCGCCTCGAGGCCCGCCTCGCCCTCGAGGCTTTATTGAACTTTCCGCGCTGGGAGCTGCGCGAGCAGCCGGCCTGGCTCGACAACCTCACCGTCCGCGGGCCCAAGAGCCTGCGCGTCGCCCTGGGCTGACGGGCACCGGATGTCCCTCGGGACATCTGCGCAGGACACGCGCGTCGCCGGCTCGCGGCCGCGCCCCTGGAGCGCCACGGGGGCCGGCGATCGACGCATGTCCCTTCGGACACGCGATGCTCCTGCTCGTCACATGTCCCTTCGGACACGTCCATTCGGACACGCGCTGACCCTCGCTCGTCACATATCCCTTCGGACATGCGATGACCCTCGCTCGTCACATGTCCCTCGGACACGCGCTGACCCTCGCTCGTCACATGCCCCCTCGGACACGCCGTACCTCCGCGCCCGCGGATGTCCCTTCGGACGGTCAACCGGACCACCCACCGCATGTCCCTTCGGACATGCGAGCCCCTCACGCTCGCCGGCGCCGCCGCCAGGCCAGCGCCGCGAGCAGCAGCCCCGCGCCGCCGGGGCCCTCACCCCCGCCACGGCAGCCGCAGCCGGCCTCGCTGCCGTCCTGCGCCCCGTCGCCCGTGCTCGCCCCGTCGCTCGCGCCTGCGCTCGTGCTCGTGCTCGTCGCGTCGCCGGTGGTCCCCGCGCCGGTCGTCGGCGCCTCGCCGGTGCTCGTGGTCGTCTCCGGCGCGCCGGTGCTCGTCTCCACGGTGGTGGCAGGCAGCCCCGTGCTCGTCGCCTCGGCGGTCGTCGACTCACCGCCCGTGTCGTCCGTGCTCGTCCCCGGCGCGTCCGTCGTCGCGCCGGTCGTCGTCTCCTCGCCGCCCGTCGTCTCCTCGCCGACCGGCGCCGGCGGCTCGTAGGTGCTGCCGGGCTCGACCAATGTGAGGACCATGCGGACCTCGGTCGGCATGTACAGCGCCGCGGTCTCGGGCCCGACGTTGTCGGCCGACGGCTTGCCGTTCATCGTGTCCTTGAGGATGCACGCGAACTTGTTGACGCCCTGCGTCCAGTCGACGAACTCGCCCGGCGGCGACCAGAACTGCGCGAACGTCGACTCCCACTCGTAGACCCCGATCTCGGTGTAGGTCGGCGACTGCAGCGTGCACGCGTAGGTCGGGTTGGCCTCGAAGCACACCTGGAACTTGGTCTCCTGCGCCGTCGGCTTGCTCAGCACCTCGAGGTGGACCCACACCGAGCCCTGCGTCCAGTCGATCGGGCTCGTCCAGTCCTCGGGCACCTCGATCCCCGGCGTCACGCGGTAGTGCGAATCGGCCAGATCGGGCGCGTGCACCCACGTCTCGTCCATCACCACCATTGCCCCGCCCGCGCCTCCCAGCCCGCTCCCGCGACGCATGCCCCGAGCGCGAGCGCCAGTCCCTTCGTGTTCATGCGCGCCGATCATCGGCCTCGCCGCGCCCTCGCCACGGCGATCGCCGTGCGACCGGACGGGGCCGCGCCCGTGACGCGTGGGGGCGGCGATCGACTGGGCGACCGCCGGACCTGCAGGCGCGCTCACTTGCGCTTGTAGGTCAGCGCGTACTTGAGCGGGTTGTCCAGCCGCGACGACGTGATCGTCACGCTCATCGTCAGCTTGTCGCCCGAGTCGTCGAGCGTGAACACGCTGCGCCGCCCGCCGTCGTCGGCCTTGAACTCCATCACCAGGCGCCCCTTGACGATCGAGAACGCGACGGTCAGCGGCGAGCCGTCGTCGGCGGTCCACGCCACCGCCGGACCGCCGAGCGTCCCCGAGATCGTGCGCCCGGCCGCGAAGGTCGCCGTCACCTTGGTGCCCTCGACCACGAACGAAATCTGCTCGCGGATCGGGTTGGCCGCGGTGAGCCGCTTGCGGCCGATGCCGCGGATCAGCGCGTTCAGCTGCGCCACGGTCGTCTCGATCGCGTCGGTCAGTTGCTGCCGCTGCGCCTCGCCGCCCGCGTAGCGGAACGTGCCCGCGAAGCGGTTCTGCTCCGGCTGGGCCGGCGCCGCCGGGGCCGGCGCGGGCGTCGGCGTGGCCACCGGCGCGGGCGTCGGCGGGGCCGCGGGCGTCGGCGCCGGGCTGTCCGCAGGGACAGGTGGCTCGGGCGCCGCCGGCGTCGGTGACTTGTCCTTCGGGACAGGTTGCGGCTCGGCAGTCGGCTTGACCTTCTTCGCCGTCGCCGCCTTCTCGCCCTCCGCCTTGGCCTCCGGTCGGGTCTCCGCGACCGCGCTCGCCGGCGCCGCTTCGGCGGGCACTGCATCGACCGGAGCCCCCGCCTCCCCCGCTCCCGCGACGCCCGGCTCGACCGGCGCCGCCGCGGGCTCGGCCGGCGCGACCACCGGCTCGGCCTTGGCCTCCGCGGCCTTCACCTCCGCCTTCGCGTCCCCGGCCTTCGCGTCGTCCGCAAACGGATCGTCGAACTCCTCGGGCACCGCCGGCGCCGGCGGCGGAGGTGCCTCGTCACCGCAGCCCACCACGAAGACGGTCGCGCACAACAAGGCCCTGCGGAGCTTGAGCATCGCCCGCACCATACCAACGAATCGGCGCCCCCGTCGCCCGCCCTGGGGCCCGGGGTGGGCCCTAGTACACCCGGCCCGAAGTTCTCCGAGGGATGGGGCGACGCCGAACTTCGGGGCTCCCGTCGCGCAGCCGTGAAGGCTGACGAAGCGGCCATCGAGCAACCCTTGGAGAACTTCGGGTCGGCTGTAGTGGCGCCCCGTCGTCGCCGCGAAGTCTCGCTGCGCCAGCCAAGTTCGAGTCCCCGCGCGCAGGTCGAGCACCGCCTCGTGCGCGAGCAGGCCGCTCGCGCGGCGAGGCGGACGGCGTCGACGCGGCGCACGCTCTGCTCCCGGCTGCTCGCCGAAGCTATCGCGCTCTTCTACCGCCTGCCGGGCCCGGGCCCGAGCACGCGAAGGTCTTCGCTCGCGCGCCCGCCCGGGCTCCGGTCAAGGTTGTGTAAAAGCCCACGCCCGCCTGCGGCGACCCACCCGACTCGCGCGTAGCGTGCAGGCATGCGTCACCGCCCCATGGAAGTCTTCGCCGCCAGCGCCATCGCCGTCTGCTGCCTCGCCCTGGCGATTCATTCCACGATCCGCAGCCCCGCCGAGGTCGTCCCGGCGCCCGAAGTGGCGACGGCCCCGACGAAGGTCCAGTCGCCCTTGCAGGCGCCCGCGGCCGCGCGTCCCCGCATCGACGTCGTGTTCGTCCTCGACACCACCGGCAGCATGTCGGGCCTCATCGAGGGCGCGAAGCAGAAGATCTGGGCGATCGCCAACCGCCTCGCCTCGGGCGAGCCGCGGCCCGACCTGCGGATCGGCCTCGTCGCCTATCGCGACCTCGGGGACGATTACGTCACGAAGCGGTTCGACTTCTCGAGCGACATGGACGCCGTCTACGCCGAGCTGCTCGGCTACGAGGTCGGCGGCGGCGGTGACCATGCCGAGCACGTCGGCCGCGGCCTCGAGGACGCCCTCGACCGCATGCAGTGGAGCGACGGCGACAAGGTCTTGAAGTTGGTCTTCCTGGTCGGCGACGCCCCGCCGCACGACGATTACCAGGACTCGCCGACCACCGCCGAGCTGGCCAGGCGGGCCGCCCAGCGCGGGATCCTCGTCAACACCGTGCAGTGCGGCGTCTCGCCCGAGGCCGAGACCGCGTGGCGGGCGATCGCCGCCGCCACCAACGGCGAGTACAGCCAGATCGCCCAGAACGGCGGCGTCGTCGCCGTCGCCACCCCCTACGACGGCCGCCTGCAAGAGCTCAACAATCAGCTCTCGGCCACCGTGCTGACCTGGGGCAGCCACGGCGACAAGCTCAACGCCCAGGTCAAGCTCGGCAACCGCATGGCCATGTCCGCCAGCGCCGCCGCCGAGGCCGCGAGCTACAGCGCCAAGATCGGGCGCATGAACAGCGAGGACCTGCTCGGCGCGCTCGACGGCGGCCAGGCGCTGACCGACATCCCGAGCGATCAGCTGCCCGACGTCATGCAGACCATGTCGCCCGCGCAGCAGGCCGCGCACGTCGCCGACATGCGCCGGCAGCGGTCGGCCCTGAACGAGCAGATCCGCGAGCTCTCGGCCCAGCGCGACGCCTTCCTCCGCGACGCCGAGGAGGCCGCCGGCGCCGGCGACGGCTTCGACGCCACCGTCACCGACACCCTGCGCCGCCAGGCCGGCGCGCTCGGGGTCGCCTATTGACGTGGTCGCATGCCTCGAAGGACATGCCCCGAAGGCCATCCGACCTCCACCGCGCGAAGCGGCCGCGGCGGGCGGGGCGTTCGGCCCATGCCTCGAAGGACATGCCCCGAAGGCCATCCGTCTTCCACCGCGCGAAGCGGCCGCGGCGGGCAGGGCGTTCGGCCCATGCCTCGAAGGACATGCCCCGAAGGCCATCCGGCCTCCACCGCGCGAAGCGGCCGCGGCGGGCGGGCGTCCGGCTCATGCCCCGAAGGACATGCCCCGAAAGCCATCCGGTCCCCGCCGCGCCACGCGCAGCCGGAGCGGGCGAGCGGGCGCAGGTCGGGGCGGGCGCGTCCTGTCGCTGCGCCTCAGCACGCCCGGGCTTGACGGCGGGGCGCGCTCGCCAATCCTGCGGGGTCATGAGAGCCGTCCACGTGTCCCTCTGTGTTTTCCTCGCGTCTGCGGCGGGCTGCCACAAGACCTCGGCCGACCGCCCCGTCGAGCACCCGGGCGACGTCGCCGAGCGCGTCGACGAGGCGCTGATCGCCGAGGCCGAGGAGCGCGAGGCGTTGCCGCCGGCGGCCGCTGTCGAGGCCGAGCCTGCGGGCGAGCGGCGGGTCGAGATCACCGGCGTCTTCATCGACGTCCCGCTCGCCACGGCCTGCGGGATCCCGCTGTCGCCCGAGGCCTACATGGAGTTCGATTCGGCCGCGCCCGAGCCCGAGGACAACCTCCTGCTGCGGCGCGTC
Source organism: Nannocystis pusilla (assembly GCF_026626665.1). GTDB lineage: Bacteria > Myxococcota_A > Polyangia > Nannocystales > Nannocystaceae > Nannocystis > Nannocystis pusilla. Next base: position 10,557,629 of record NZ_JAPNKE010000002.1, on the reverse strand, counting down.
GCCGAGTGCCTCACCACCGGCCCGCTGCGCGAGCGCAAGGTCGAGCTGCGCGGCCACACGGCGGCGGGCCGCGACGAGTACAGCGACAAGGTCGGCATGTCGCGCGCCGAGTCGGTCAGCGATTTCCTCGCCACGCAGGGCGTCGACCCCGAGAGCATCGTCGTCCGCCCCGCCGGTGAGGCCGGCGCTGCGCCCGAGGCCCCGAGTGATTGGCCCTACGAGCGCCGCGTCGACGTCGTCTTGCTGCCGGTCGACTGACGTCGCGCGGAGCGCCGCCGCTTGCCCGCGCCCTGACCATGCACAAGACTTGGAGCGCGGAGGAAATCCGATGACCCGGCGCAGACAAGCAATCGACGAAGGATTCCGGCATAACGGCGATTTCGGCCAGGGGCCGCGATTCCCCGGCGGATTCGCCGAATCCAGAGTACCCCTCGCCGACGCCTCGTATCAGGGCTACGGCGCGTACGCCACGCTCGACGGCACCCGCGTCGACGAGTCGGAGTACGCCGAGCTCGACTATACCGGAGAGGAGCTCGAGGCCGAGCTGACCTCGCCGGACCACAGCGGACGCGGCCCGCGCGGCTACCGTCGCTCGGACGAGTCGATCCGCGACGACCTGCACGTCATTCTCACCGCGCACGACGAGATCGACGCCAGCCACGTCGAGGTGTTGGTCGAGCGCGGCGAGGTGCTCCTGCGCGGCGACGTCCGGCGCCGCGCGACCAAGCGCCTCATCGAGGACATCGCCTACCAGATCGCCGGTGTCCGCGACGTCACCAACCTGCTGCGGATCGGTCCGCCTGCCCCGGCGCCGGCGCCCGAGCGCTTCGCCGACGACAGCGTCGAGGCCAAGCCCCGCAGCACCCGCAAGGACGACCACCCTTCCCGCCGCGACGCGTGGATCAGCGAGCACCTGCGCGACCGCGGCACCGTCCAGGACGAGGTCGAGCGCGCCATGGATCGCCGCGACCTGCGGAGCCACGCCTACACCGGCCCGCGCGACACCTCGGCCGAGGAGCGCATCACCGCCCCCGAGCGGCCGCTCATCGTCCCCGACCCCCGCTGGCCCGCGCCCACGCCGGCCGACGAGGACGTCGAGCTCGACAACAAGGACCTCGACGCCGAGACGCTCACGCTCGAGACCATCGACGAGGACGCGGCAGAGTCCTGACCTGTCCGTGAGGGCATGCCCGATCGGGCATGTCCTCACGCGCAGGTCCGCGCGGCCTCACGGCCCGTACTTGCGGACCCACACGTCGCTGTTGAGGTCGGGCGCCACCGTCACGGTGCCGGTCACGACCACCCCGCCGTCGGGCGTGAACGCCACGTCGGTCGCCGCGTCGACCCCGCCGTTCATGCCCGCGACGACGTCGGTCCACACCACCTCGCCGTCGGCGTCGTAGCGGCGGATCCACAGGTCCACGTCGTCCTCGCCCACGGCCGTGCCGCCGGCCGCGACGAAGCCCTCGCCCGCGACCGCAGCGATCGCCGCGGCGTCGTCGCTCCGGCCGAACTCGCCCGCGAAGGTGTCCGTCCACAGCACCTGCCCGCCGGCCTCGTACTTGCGCAGCCACGCGTCGGCGAAGCCCCCGCCCGTCTCGACGCGGCCCGCTACGTACACCACCCCGTCGAGGTCGACCGCGACGTCGAGCGCCCAGTCGTTGCCGCCCGTCCCGCCGTCGACCTTGTCCATCCACCCGGGCGCGCCATCGGGTCCGTACTGAAGGACGAGGATGTCGAACCCCTGCGCGGCCGTCGACTCGCGCCCGACCGCGTACACGTTGCCCGCGCCGTCGACCGTCACGCCGCCGAGGCTGTCGAGCCCGCCGTTTTCGCCGACGTGGACGCGCGACCAAATCTCGCCGCCGTTCTCGTCGTACTTGCGCACGAAGCCGTTGGTGTCTTGGGCCTGCTTGATGTTACCGGCCACCACCGGGTCGTCGCCGGCCATCGCCACCGCCGCGCCGGCGATCGGCGCGTCGTCGGTGAACTGCCACACCAGCTGTCCGGTCGGCGTACACTTGCTCAGCCAGAACAGCCCCGGCTGCCCCTGCGCGACCGTCTGCCGACCGACCGCGACCATGAACCCGGTCGGCTCGGCGGCCAGCCGGATCGCCGAGTCGGCGGCGTTGACTCCGCCGTCGTACTGCTGCGTCCACTGGCTGAGCCCTCCGGGGTCGAATTCTGGATCAGCGCGTCGGGCCCGGCCGCCATGTCGACCACGCTGGCGGCGATGTAGATCTCGCCGGCCGCGTCCACCGCGATCCCGCCGGCGAGGTCCTCGCCGTTCTTGGTGCCCTCGACGATCACCGTCCAGCACACCTGCCCCGGCTCGACCTGTCCTTTGGTACAGGCGTTGGTGCAGCAGTCGTCGTCGATCTGGTTGCCGTCGTCGCACGCCTCGTCGCCGGCCACGACCCCGTCGCCGCACACCGGCACGGCCGGCTCGGTGGTTGTGGTGGTAGTGGTAGTGACAGGCGGGTCGATCGTCGGATCGATCGTCGTGGTGGTCGTGGTGGTCGGCCCGGCGGTGATGGTGCCGGCCGTCGTCTCCTCGGTCGTGCTCCCGGTGGCGCCGCCCGGCGACGCGGGCTGACAGGCGAGCAGCAGAGCGACGATCGCAGCACGAGCAGACGAGGTCATGGTCGCCGACTTTAGACCACGCCTTTCACCCGCGAAAGCCGGCCTGCTCGCGCGTTCGCGCATTTACGCGCGAGCCCTCGCGACGACCCCCCTGCGGCGGGCTCAGCAGGTCGCTCGTTCGGCCTGCACCGCGACACGCACCCGCTTCCACGATCGGCCCGAAGTCCGCCGCCTGCGCGCCCGCTGGGCCGCCTCGCAAACGGCGGCCCGTGCTTCGCGGCGCTCCGCGTTGCGCCCCGGGCGGCGCGCTCGCCGGGCTCGCGGCGCTATACCTCGCCACCTTTTCATGGCCGGCGACGTCGTCCATTACATTCAGGACCTCAGCATCATCCTGGCGACCGCGGCGGTCACCAGCATGCTGTCGCAGCGGCTCAAGCAGCCGCCCGTCCTCGGCTACGTGCTCGCGGGCGTGCTGATCGGCCCGTACGTGCCCGGCATCCAGGTCGCCCGCGACACCGGCCTGCTGACCCACGACCTCTCGGAGTTCGGGGTCATCATGCTGATGTTCAGCATCGGCCTCGAGTTCAACCTGCGGAAGATCGCCCGCATCGGCCCCGCCGCCGGCCTCACCGCCCTGTTCGAGGTCGCGCTGATGATGACGCTCGGCTTCGGCTGCGCGCGCCTGTTCGGCTGGGACCGGATCGACAGCCTGTTCGTCGCCGCCTGCATCTCGAGCTCGTCGACCATGATCGCCGCCAAGGCGTTCGAGGAGCACCGCCAGCGCGCGGACTTCGTCGACCTCGCGTTCGCGATCCTCGTGTTCGACGACATCTTCACGATCCTGGTGTTCGCGCTGCTGACCGCGGTCGCCGGCGGCAGCGGCCTGTCGGCCGGCGACTTCGCCTGGTCCGTGGGCCAGCTCATCGCCTTCTTGCTCGCCCTGCTGGCGCTCGGCCTGCTGGTGATCCCGCGCTTCATCCGCCGCGCCGCCGCCCACGAGCGTCCCGAGACCCTGCTGATCGCCAGCGTCGCCGTCTGCTTCATCATGACCTCGCTGGCCGCCGCCGCCGGCTACTCGATCGCGCTGGGCGCCTTCGTGGCCGGCATGCTGGTGTCGGAGTCGGGCGAGGGCCACAAGCTCGAGCCGCAGGTGCAGCCGCTGCGCAACATCTTCGGCGCGGTGTTCTTCGTGTCGGTCGGCATGCAGTCCGACCCGCTCGAGATCGTCACCCAGTGGCCGCTCGTGCTCGCGCTGACGGCCGTGGTCGTGGTCGGCAAGGTCGTCGGCGTGTCGACCGGCGCGTTCCTCACCGGCAACGGCCTCACCAACGCCGTGCGCGCCGGCCTCGGCTGCGCCCAGAACGGCGAGTTCTCGTTCATCATCGCCGCCTTCGCCATCGCCGCCGGGATCTTGGAGCCGAACATGTTCCCGGTGGTGGTCGGCGTGTCGCTGCTGACGCAGATCAGCACGCCGTGGCTGGTGCGCCGCTCGGAGCGGCTCGCCGGCGCGCTGCAGCGGTGGTTGCCCGGCCGGCTGCAGACGTTCGTCGACTTCTACGAGTCGTGGATCGAGCAGCTCCGCACGGCGCCGCGCGCGGTGACTGTGTGGAGCCGGGTGCGCCGCTCGGTGATCCTGCTGGTGGTCGACGCGGCGCTGCTGATGGCCACCGCCGCGGGCTCGAGCCTGATCCACTGGGACGTGGTCAAGTTCTTCGCCGACCGCTTCCACCTGCCGCCGTCCTTCGTCGACGTCGTGTGGGTCACGCTGTCGCTGGTGGTCGTCAGCCTGTTCTTCCTCGGCGTGCTGCGCCACCTGCGGGCCGTCGCGCGCACCCTGGCGCGCGTCGTCGTGCCGGCCCACGCCGACGACGGCCCCGACCTCGGCGCCGCGCCGCGCCGCGCCCTCACCGTCGCCCTCGAGGTCGCGCTCAGCCTCGCCGTCAGCGGCCCGCTGGTCGCCATCGCCCAGCCGTTCGTGCCGCTCAGCACGATCCTGTTCGTGCTCGGCCTCATCGCCGTCGTCCTCCTCTACGACGGCTGGCGCAGCCTCGCCAACCTGCAGGGCCACGTGCGCGCCGGCACCGAGCTCATCGTCGCCATGCTGGCCAAGCAGAGCCACGAGGGCGACGAGGTGGACGAGGACCGGTCGCTGCCCGGCGCGCGCGACCTGCTGCCCGGCTTCCCCGACCTCGCGCCGCTGCGCCTCGACCCCGGCGACTTCGCCATCGGCCACACGCTCGCCGAGCTGCAGCTGCGCCAGCGCTCCGGCGCGACCGTGATGGCCGTCCACCGCCGCTCGACGCCCGACACCTCGCCGGCCCCGTACGCCCCGCTCGTGCAGGGCGACGTGCTCGCGCTCGCCGGCACCCCCGAGGCGATCGTCCGCGCGCGCGAGATCTTAGAGCGCGGGTGAACCTCCGGATCGCGCCGCGATCACTGCGGCAAGATCTCGACGTCGTTGATCGCCTTGAGCGCCGCGCCGGCCGGGTACGCGTACGACACGTACGTGGTGACGAAGTTCTGGGTCGCGGGCGAGCCCCAGCCCCACACCGTCACGCCGAACGGGTTGGTGCTCGAGATCTCGTGGCGCCCGTTGGAGCAGCCGCCGACGTCCTGGAAGTTGCCGGTGACCAGGTCGACGCGGGTGTATTGATATTGGTCGGTGAGCGGCTGCCAGCCGCCCAGCGCCCCGGCGCAGCTCAGGTTGACGTCGGCGAACACCCCGTCTTTCTGCGCGCGCACCACCACGAGGTTGGTCTCGGAGTAGGTCGGGTCGGTGAAGAACACGTACTTGTCGAGGTACTGGGCCGACGGCACGACGTTGACCCACTCGGGGTCGCCGATGCCGTTGAAGCTCTCCCCGCCGGTCATGTACGCCGCCAGGTAGAACGGGTGGTCGGCGTCCTGACTCTTGACGGTGTAGCCGCCGCTCGAGGTGAACTCGACGACCTGTCCCAAAGACAAGGTGTCGGGCGCGCCCGCCGGCTTGCTCGGCGTCCACGTCAGCTGGGTCCCGTCGACCATGCCGACCACGCGCCACGGCGGCGACTCCTCCTGCCCGGTGCGGTTGCGGTAGCGGACCGCCGCGTACTCGTTGCCGAGCGCCTTGACCGGCGGGATCTGCTGGTGCGCCCCGTCGCACGCATACGCGCCGGTCGGCACGCTCAGGCAGCTCGCGCCGCCGAACATGCCGATGCGCTTGTTCGCCGCCACCGCCGAGCCGGTCAGCTCCTGCACCTGCTGCAGCTGGATCGTCTCGCCGCGGTTGAGCGTGTACGTGATCGGGGTGCCGGCCGGGCCGCCCTGGACCCCGTTGCCGCCGACCACCGCGACCTTCGGGTCGATGGTCACCTCGGTCCCGTCCTCGTCGGCCACGAGCGCCACCAGCGGGTTGCCGTCGCTCACCACCGCGCTCTTCTGGTAGGCGTTGACGGTGATGTAGTTGGTGTCCCAGACGCTGGTCGGCAGCAGCAGCGTCGCCGACGTCGCCGCCACCGAGCCGCCGCCGTACGGGAGCATCTGGTAGGCCGCGACCGGGCGGTCGGTGCGGATGTTGAACGCGTTGCCGCGGCCGGTCCCGACCACCTGGGTCTCGACCGGCAAGCCGCCGCCGGGCACCGGACAGTTCGGGAAGCTACCTGGCCCGCGGGACAGGAAGAGGATCGCCACCTCGCCGACCGGCAGGCCGGCCATGGCGTCGTAGGGGCTGTAGACGATGTTGGCGCCCTGGCCCTGGGGGATGCGCGCGAAGTTGGCGACGGGCAGCTGCTGGCCGTCGTACTCGACCTCGATGTGGACCGGCTCGTTCCAGGTGTTGGCGACGAAGGCGGCGAAGCAGGTGCCGCTGGCCTCGGCGATCAGCTCGGTCTTGACCGACCAGAAGTCGCAGCCCTCGCTGCCCTTCAGCAGCTCGGCGGCCTCGCACGGCGTCATCGGCGTGCAGGCCCCGTCGACGCAGTAGTTGCCCGGCGCGCACACCTCGACCGGCACGCCGAGGCACTCGACCGACTGCAGGTCGTCCGAACACTCGAGCTGCTGGCACGGCGGGTCGCCGGTGGTGTTGGTGGTGTCGGTGGTCGAGTCGGTGTCGACCATCATCGTCGTGCTGCTGTCGGTCGTCGTCGCGCTGACGGTCCCCGGCTCGGTCGGCGACGTCGCCGTCCCCTCGCTGTCGGTGCCGTCGGTGGTGCTCTGCGTCCCGGAGTTCGAGCCGTTCGACGTCTCGGTCGTGGTCGGGGTGTCGGTGGTGGTCCCCTCGCTGGCGCTCACACCCGAGGTCAGCGTCGTCGGCAGCGAGGTCGACGGCATCGTCGCCGTCACCGTCGCAGTCACCGCGGAGCCATCGTCACCGCAACCCATCAGCGGAACCACCAGCAGGGCCGCACACACACCCGAAAATCGAATCGAATCAGCCATGCCCGCACAGTAGAGGAAGCCCGGCCCCGCTGTCGACCGGGCCCGCGCCCCCGCGACCTGTCTTTTTCGCCATGTCGTCCCGGGCACCCCGGCGGGCGGGTGTCCGCGGCTCGGACCTGCTCGCCGGCCAGGGCCGTGCAGACGGCCGCGGGACTCGTTACTCTCCGGCCTGGTGCCAGCCCACCTCCTCGCCCTCGCCCTCGCGGCCGCGTTCGCGCCCGCGGGCCTCGACCTCGAGTGGCAGGCCCCCGAGGGCTGCCCCGTGACCGCTGACGTCGCGGCCACGACCTCCAGGTTGCTCGGCCGGCCGCTGGACGCCGGGGGCCCGGGAGAGCGCGTCCGCGCCCGCGGCGTCGTCACTCGTGAGGCCCGCGGCTTCCACCTCGACCTCGAGCTGCAGAGCCCCGCCGGCCGCGACCGTCGCAGCCTCCGCGATCGCCGCTGCCAGGTGCTGGCCGACGCGGCCGCCGAGATCTTCGCCACCGCGGTCGACCCCAGCCTGGCCGTCGGCGTCCCGCCGGCGCTGCCGCCCGAGCCCGATGGGACATGGCGCGAAGGACCTGCTCCTTCGGACATGACCCAAGTGACATCCACGCCCTCGGCCGCGCCCGCACCTGTCGCCACGCCCGCCCCTGCCCGCGCCCCCGCCCCTCTCGCCGCCGACGACCCGCTCGCCTCGCCCGCGCCCGCCCGCGTCGCCGCCGACGACCCGCTCGATGTCCCCGCGCCCGCTCCCGCTCCGCCGCCCGACCCCTCGCGCGCCTCGCTGCGCCTCGCCGGCGTGTTCGACCAGGGCAGCTTGCCCGGCCCCACCGGCGGCCTCGGCCTCGCGCTCGGCGTCATGCGCCGCGGCTTCCGCGTCGAGCTCGGCTTCGCCGGCCTGGTCCCGCGCGAGGCCCGGCCCGACCCCGCGCAGCCGCCCGGCGCCCGCCTGTCCTTGTGGACAGCCACGCTCCGCGCCTGCGGCGTCGCCGGCCTGCGGCCGCGGCTCGAGCTGGCCGGTTGCGGCGGCGTCGAGGTCGGGGCGCTGCTCGGCGCCGGCTTCGGGGTCGAGGCCGCGCGCACGCGCACAGCCGTGGGTCGCGGTGGTGGTCGGGCCCGAGCTGGCGGTCCCGGTCGCCCGGCGGCTCGCGGTCACCCTCGGCGTCGACGCCCAGGTCCCGGTGGTGCGCCCGCAGTTCGTCCTGGACGGCGTCGGACCGGTGTTCCGCGCCCATCCTGCCGCCTTCCGCGCCGTCCTCGGCGTCCAGCTGAGATTCCGTGACGGACCGGGAGCCCGGCGGCCAATCCCCGCTCGACATGCCTCCGCTCGCCGCGCGGTCCGGTCCTTCGGGGTCGCCCCCGAGTTCGCCGTCGTCTTCCGCGAACACCACGACTTCGTGTGGCGGATCCTCCGCTACTTCGGCGTCCCTGCCGAGGCCGTCGACGACAAGGTCCAGGACGTCTTCCTGGTCGTCTACCGCCGCTGGGACGACTTCGACCGCCGCAGCTCGATGCGCAGCTGGCTCTACGGCATCGCCCGTCGCGTCGCCGCCGACCTGCGCCGCGGCACCGCGCGCGCCGAGCGGAAGCTGCGGGCCGTGCCCGATCCGCCGCCCGCGGTCGAGCCCGACCAGGCGCTCGCGCAGGCCGAGGCCGCCGCGTTCGTCGAGCGCTTCCTCGCCACCCTCGACGACGACAAGCGCGAGGTGTTCGTCCTCGCCGAGCTCGAGTTCCTCACCGCGCCCGAGATCGCCGCCGCCACCGGCGCCAACACCAACACCGTCTACTCGCGACTTCGTGCCGCGCGCGCCCTGTTCGATCGCGCGGTGCGACGCTTCGCCCCCGAACTGCGGAGGACCCATGGCCAGCCACGATGACGACTCGCGCGACGTCCTGCTCGCCTATCGCGCGCGGCACGCCCCGCCGGCTCGCAGCGCCGCCGACAACTGGCAGCAGCTCCTGCGCCGCATCGACGCCGGCGAGCCCGCGCCCGCGCTCGGCCCCGTCGAGGCGCCCGCGCGGACCGGGTCGTCGTCCGCGCGCACGTGGGCGTTCGGCCTGCTCGCCGCCGCCGCCGCCGCGCTGCTCGCCGCACGCCTCGTCTGGCCCGACAGCTTCTCGGCCCGCGGACGCGACGCGGGTGCGGCCGCGCCCTACCAGCACCAGCCCGACGCCCGCCCGCAGGCGGTCGAGGTCGCGGGCCCGCCCTCCGCGGCCGCGTCTCGACCTGTCCCTTCGGACATCTCTCCGGAGCCGCCCGCGCCGGTCCCCGCGCTGCAGCGACCTGTCTCTCCGTCCATGCCCGAAAAGACAGGTCCGGAGGCGGACCTGGCGCGCGAGCTCGCCGCGGTCCGCGCCGCCGCCCAGGCCGTGCGCGACGGCGACGGCGCGACCGCCCTGCGCCGCGCCGACGAGTACCTCTCGGCCCACCCGCGCGGCTCGCTGGTCCCGGAGGCGCGGCTGCGGCGGCTCGAGGCGCTGTGCCTGCTGGGGCGCGGCGACGAGGCGCGCCGCGAGGCCGACGCCTTCCTCGCCGACTACCCCCAATCACCGCTGCGCGAGCGAGCGGCCGCGGCCTGCAAATCGTCGCACGATTCGGGCGAGCCGCGGCCATAGCCCGGCCGATGACACGCCTGCCCCTCACCCTCTCCTTGCTCCTCCCCCTCGTCGCCGCGTGCGAGCTCAAGGGCATCACGCTCACCGGCGGCCCCCCCGACGAGGAGACCACCGGCGGCGGCAGCTCCGGCAACTCGAGCGTCGACCCGAGCGCGACCACGGCGATCGACCCGACCGACGATCCCACCTCTGACACGACCGACGGCACCACCGGCGAGCCGCCCCCGGTGCCCGCGGTCGACATCCTGTTCGTCATCGACAACTCCGGCAGCATGGCGCGGCACCAGAGCCTGCTCGCCTCGAGCATGCCCGCCCTGCTCTCGGACCTCGACGGCGCCGACCTGCGGATCGCCGTCACCACCACCGACACCGGCAACCCGCGCTGCCCGAACGCGCAGACCCTCCCCGAGGGCGGCAAGTTCGTCCTGCGCAGCTGCATCGACGCCGCCGCCGAGGGCGAGTTCGAGTTCAACGGCCAGGACTTCTCGACCGCCTGCACCAACAAGTGCTCGTTCACCGGTGTGGACTTCACGATCACGCCGACGATTACGGCCGTCGACCCCGAGCCGAAGCCCCGCGCGTGGATCGAGCGCACCGGCGGCGACCGCAACATCCCCATCGACCTGGTCGACGCGCTGGCGTGCGCGCTGCCGCAGGGCGTCAAGGGCTGCGGCTTCGAGTCGCCGCTGCAGGCGATGTACATGGCGCTGGCGCTGTCGAGCTCGCCCGACAGTCCCACCAACTACGGCTTTTTGCGCCCCGAGGCCGACCTGCGCATCATCATCGTCACCGACGAGGCCGACTGCAGCTACGCCCCGGAGTTCGACGACATCTTCACCAGCAACAAAGTGTTCTGGGAGAACCCCGACCGCCCCGACGCCACCAGCGCCGTCTGCTTCAACGCCGGCGTGAAGTGCGAGGGCGCCGGCCCGAACTACGCGAGCTGCGAGTCCGAGGACTTCGCCGACGACGGCTCGCCCACCGCCGATCCCGCGCAGGCGGTGCTGCACCCGGTGTCGAACTACGTGCAGGTGCTGCAAGACATCCAAGCCGGCAAGACCGGCGGCGCCACGGTGCGCCTGTTCGCCGTCGCCGGCGTACCGGTCGGCTTCGAAAGCGGCAACGTCCCGCTGACCTACGCCGACGACCCCGACCCCGCGCAGCAGGAGCTGTTCGGCATCGGCCCCGGATGCGTCGTCCCCACCGACGAGACCGTCATCGCCATCCCGCCGACCCGCCTGCTCAGCGTCGCCGAGGCGCTCGGCACCCCACAAGTCTTCTCGATCTGCGAGGGCAGCTACGACGCCGCCATGATCGCCGCCGGCGCCGCGCCGTGATCGGCCCGCGCCGGGCTCAAGGCCCGGCAGGGCTCACCCCGAGCGCCACGCTGGACAGGTACCACAGGCCGTCGTCCGCGGGGTCGGGGCTGTCGGTCCGCGCGAAGTAGACGCCGCCGTTGACGTACCGCAGACGACGCATTTGGAGTTCGTCAGGCTAGCAAGCCGAGACGCCCCCGGCCAGTCATCTCGCGCCTGCCGCGTCGCAAGCCGCGATGCCGGCGTCACGAACGTCCTATCCATAGAACACGCGCACCGTGACGACGAAGAACAGCGCGAAGCTGACGGGCCAATAGGCCAGCTTCGGCAGGAGCACGTCGCGGTAGGCGATCAGGCGCGGGTGCGGCCCGGGCGTCGCGGTGATGAAGACCACCACGGACACCGCGAGGATCATGAAGTACGCCACGAAATAGAAGTACTCGAGGTAGAGTATCTGCGGCGTCGACACTTCCTCGCGGATCCGCAGGTGCCCGACCAGGGCCACGAACAGCAGCGCCGCGTTGGTCGCGTAGGCGGCCGAGCTGGTGAAGCCGTGGTGCTCGGCCTTCTCCCGGTCGAGGCTGGCGGTCATCAGCACGCCGAACAGCAGCGTGGCGACGATCATCAGCGGCAGCAGGTTCGAGACGAACGCGTCGGTGAAGTTGCGCGTCAGCCGGACCTCGAACCCGAGCTCCGGCGCCTCGCCCTCGGCGGCGAACCCGGGCAGCCCGAAGCCGGTCCGGCGCTCGGTGGTCGCCAGCGAGAACTCGCTGGTCTCCACCGTCCACCCCGGCACCTGCATTCTGTCCCTGAGGCCAGGTTGCAGCGCGGGGAACATCGCATGGTACGCGGAGAAGTTCGGCACCAGCACCACGTCCTCGGTCGGGTCGGCGTGCCACATGCGCAGGACCACGCGGCGCTCGTCGATGGGGAACTTCGCGTAGTCGACCCGGCGGTACAGCGTCGTGCGGAAGTACCAGCCGATCACCTCGCCGCGCGGCGTGTCGACCCGCCAGGCCCGCCGCATCACGTCGTCGTCGACCGGCACCGCGTCGGGGAACACCACCCCGCACTTCAGCTTGCGCGGCGCCGACGGCGGGTAGAGCTGCCAGATGTGCCCGGTCAGGATCACGTCGTGCGGCCCCGGGAACACGATCGCCTGCAGCTCGATCCCCGTCTCGATCCGCACCGGCGGTGGCAGCCCTGCCCGGCCGGTCCGCTGCGTCAGCGCAGCGACGAAGCGGTCGACCGAGTCGGGGTCGAACACCGGCGTCGCGCGCGACGGGTCGACGCCCTCCAGCTCCAGCCGCCACACGAACACCACCCCGAACGCGAACGGAAGCGTCGCCGCGATCGCCAGCCACCACGGGCTCATCGTCGACCTCCCGCCAGCAGCAGCCCTCCGGTCGCGGTCAGCGTCGCCAGCACGGCGACGACGATGTCGATCTGTCGCCGCCGCAGCGACGGCTCGGCCGCGACGATGTCGTCGCGCAGGATCACCGCCACCAGCGAACCGCCCGAGGCCGGGATCGGCGCCTGGATCATCACCGCCTCGCGCCCGGTCAGCGGATCGGTGGCCTGCAGGCTGCCGGTCGCGCCGTCGGCGGCGCGCCGCCCGACCTCGCGCAGCCGCGGATCACCTGTCTCTTCGGCCATCTCATCGGGCGTCCTGGCCGCGCGCACCCAGTCGACCTTCGGGTGCGACAGCGACCGGCCCTCGCGCGACAGCACCCAGGTGTAGCCGAAGCGCCCGGCGGGCAACGACTGCCGCAGCGCCTCGAGATCGTGCAGCGACAGGCTGGCGCACACGTGGCCGCGCGCGTCGGCGCGAGCGGGCGGCGCCCAGGCCCCGCAGTACAGCGTGATGTAGTGCCCCGTATAGGAGCCGCGGATGGGTCCGCCCCAGCCCGCGTCCCCTATCGCGAGCGCGGCGGCGTACCAGTCGGTGGCCCGGACGTCGAGGACGCGATCGAGCCGCACGAAGCTCCGCCCTTGCCCTGCGCGGAGGTCGGCCGGGGCCAGCAGCGCGCCGCCCGAGCCGGGGAACACCACCACCACGCCGAACAGGTGCGGGTGCGTCGCGGTCTCGCGGGCCAGTCGGCGCTCGACCCCGGCGAGCGCGAGCCGCCCCGCCTCGAGGTCGGCCACGAGGCCGCGCACGACCGCCATGCACTCGCGGTGATCGCCTTCGACCGCGGCCGCGGCGGCCCTCGTCGCGGTCGCCACGTCCTCGTACACCGCCTGCAGCAGCGCCGCCCGGGCGCGGAAGAACTCGCGGGCGCGCAGCGCCACCAGCACGAGCCCGAGCGCCAGCACCAGCTCCGCCGCGACGGCGCGCCTGGGACTGCAGGGCCACATCCGCCCAAGCCTACGCGCGGGCGCGGCGTCGGCCCCGCCGCGAGGGCGATCGCGCTCCGTCGGTCGGCGCGCGCGGAGATCGTCGGTCCTCGCGCGCCGACGCGGGCGCGGGTGCGCGGCTCTCGACCGCTCGCGCCCGCGCCGCCCGCCGCGAGCTTCAGCCGCGCTGCTTCAGGCCGAGGCCCGGGTGCCAGATCGGCCGCGTCCCGCGGGCCCGCTCCATCTCGTCGAGCGTGTGCAGCGCCCCCAGGCCGGTGGCGATACATGCCTTTTCGGCCATGTCCTTTTGCGCAGGCGAGATGAACACGTCGTCGGCGCGGGTGGCATAGACCGCGCACACCGCCCCGGCCGAGAACCCGCGCAGGGTCGCCAGCGTCAGCAGGCACGACGTCTCCATCTCGAGGTTCTTGACGCCTTGACGGGCCAGGCGCTCGACGATGTCGGGCTCGCGCGGCGGGAAGCCCATGATCGAGCGGCCCTGGCCGGCGTAGAAGCTCGGGGACGTGGCCGTCACGCCGACGTGCCAGCGCTGGCCGATCGCGTCGGCGGCGGCCGCCAGGGCCATCACCGCCTGCGGGTCGGCGACCGCGGGGTACGAGTCCTCGACGTAGAAGCGGGTGGTGTTCTCGAGCCGCAGCGCGGCCTGCGAGATCACCAGGTCGCCGAGCCCCATGCCCGGCTGGAGCGCCCCGGTGCTGCCGCAGCGGATCATCACCGGCCGCTCGACGCACTGGCACAGCTCGACGATCGCGATCTCGGTGCTCGCGGCGCCCATGCCGGTGCCCATCACGCTGACGCGCAGGCCCTGGTGGACGCCGGTGATCGTCACGTACTCGCGGTTCGAGCGCTCGAGCTCGACCTTTTCGAAGTTGCCGGCGACCCGGCGCGCGCTCGGGGTCGCCGACGAGGATCACGTGGCGGGCCACCTCGCCGGGCTTGAGGGCGATGTGGTACTGGCGGCCCTCCGCGTCGCGGACGTTGGTGGCGGACTCGTAGCCTTGCGTCATGTCTGCTCCTGACCTGTCCCGACGACCCTGTCGAAGGGGACATCTTCGTCCCAGCCGGCGACGATCGCCACCGACGCGCTGGCGCCCAGGCGCGAGGCGCCGGCGGCCAGCATGGCCCGGGCCGCCGCCGCGTCGGCGATCCCGCCGCTCGCCTTGACGCCGAAGTCCGGGCCGACGGCGGCGCGCATCCGCTGCACCGCCGCGACCGTCGCCCCGCCGGGCCCGAAGCCCGTCGAGGTCTTCACGAAGCGGGCCCCGCCGGCCACGCTGAGGCGGCAGGCGACGTCGATCTCCTCGGGGGTCAGCAGCGCGGTCTCGAGGATCACCTTGGTGAGGTGCCCTCCGCCGGCCGCGCCGACCACTCCCTGGATGTCCGCGAGGACAGCCGCCTCGTCGCCGTCGCGCAGGGCCCCGAGCGCGATCACCATGTCGAGCTCGTCGGCCCCGTCGGCCACGGCCTCGGCCGCCTCGGCCGCCTTGATCGCCGGCGTGTTGGCCCCGAGCGGGAAGCCGATCACCGTGCAGACCTTCGTGCTCGCGCCCAGCGTCGTCAGCGTGGCGCGGGCCAGCGCGACGCGGGACGGCTGCACGCACACGCTGAAGAACCCGCCCGCGTGGGCCTCGCGGCACAGCTGCTCGACCTGCGCCGCGGTCGCGGTGGCGCGCAGCAGCGTGTGGTCGATGGTGGCGGCGAGCTCGGCGCGGCGCATCGGCCTCAATCGAGGCACTGACGCAGCTCGTTGTTGATGTCGTTCGGCAGGTCGGGGCAGTCGGCCTCGTCTTCGAGGGCTTCGCCGGCGCAGCCGAGGCGCGCGAGGTCGGTGCAGGCTTTGCTGTTGAGGCAGTTGGCGAGGCGGTTCTGGACCGCGGTGCGGCAGTCGAGCTGCGCCTCGTAGTTGGCCTCGGCGTTCTTGAACAGCGCCTCGACGCAGGCCTGCTCGCCGGCGTCGGGCGGCGCCTCCTCGCGGCACTCCTCCTCCGACGAGTAACCGATGTTGCCGCAGGCGCAGCCCGCCAGTGCCGCGGCGACCAGGGACTCGTTGTAGTCGTCGACGTGCGGGCCGACCCCGCAACCCGCGGCGAGCGCGACCAGGACGGACACGATGGGCATGGAGAGGCGCTTCATGGGCAGTTCGCTCCTGCGGCCGTGACGGGCCGGCGGGCGGACCATAACAGCAGGGACCGCGTGCGACAACCGCGTTGTCTACCCGGTGACCGCCGCCGACCTGGTACATTGCGCGCACGTGATGGTCGCTCGCTGGTTCTGGTCCTTCGCCTTCACCCAGCTGGTGGAGGTGCCGATCTACCTGCGCGCTCTGGGCGGACCCGACCGCGTGGCGCCGCTCCCGTGGCCGCAGCGGGTGGGGCTTGCCTTCCTCGCCTCTGCGCTCACGCACCCCTATGTGGTTCGTGTTCTTCGGGGTGTTCTACTCGCGCGCCTACGAGGACCTCGGCTACCGCTGGCCGTTCCTCGAGGTCCACCGCTACACCATCTACTTCATCCTCGCCGAGACCTTCGCGGTGGTCGTCGAGGCCCTGCTGCTGCGCGGCTGCGGGCTCCGGCGCGCCTTCTTGTGGTCGCTGCTGGCCAACGCCACCAGCGCCGGCCTCGGCTTCTTCAGCCGCCACTTCATCGGCTGGCCCTGACGACATGTAAAGGGACAGGCCCGTCGAGACCTGTCCCCTCAAACATGCCCTATAGGGCATGCCCGATCGCTCAGTAGCGGCGGGCGGGCGGCGGCGGCGCGTACTGGTTGTGGCGCTCGCTGGCGGCCGGGAACGGCCGCGGGTCGTGCGGCGGCGCCGGCGAGTAGTACGGGTCGACGATGATCCCGCGGGCGCGCAGGTTCTCGGCGCTGTCGTAGTAGACCGTCATCATCACGTCGGGCCGGCGCTTGTGGCGGCGCTCGAACGTCACCTCGCGCACCGAGCTGTAGGTCGTCTCGCCGTACTGCGTGCCGAGCCGCGGGCTGCGGCTGTACTCGGCGGCCGCGTCCTCCTGCGCATAGCCGCCCCCGCGCGGGGAAGCGCTCTTGGCCGCCGGCGCGTCGGCCGGCGCGGGCGCGGGCGCAGGCGCCGAGCGGCTCTGGCTCTCGGCCCCGCGGGCGTCGTAGTCGCCGTAGTACGGCTCGTAGTAGGGCCGCGTGGCGATCGGCGGCGGCGGCTCGCGCCGCTGCCTGCGCGGCTGGTTCTCCTTGAACACCGCCACCCCGATCACGCCGACGTGCTGCGGGGTGCCCCAGCGGCCCGAGTAGCTGTTGCCGACGTCGGTGAAGCGGAACGCCGCCACGCTGTCGAGCGACTGGCGGAAGCCCTCGATCAGCACCGAGCCGTACGGCTCGAGCACGTAGCCGCGCTGCGTCTTGTAGTTGCCGAGCTGCTCGCTCACCACGTCGCGCCCGTCGACCGTCACCACCGCCTCGACGCGCTCGCCCGAGTTGTTGCGGACGCGGATGTTGTAGCGCTCGCCCATCTGCCCGGCCACGAACACCGAGCCGCGGTGCTGGTAGGTCGGCAGCGCCCCGCCGTACCCGCTCTCGATCGACAGCGACACCTCCTGGCCCCACGGCGGCGCCACCTGCTGCCCCGAATCGCTCCACGGCCGGTGGGCCTCGGCGACGCCCGGTCCGCAGGCGAACACCGCCGCGCCGAGGAGAAGGGTCGCCATCAGGCCGAAGGACTTGCTGCTGGGTCGTCGCATGATCGTCTGTCTCCGCAGGCCCCGAAACGCCGCCCGGGGCAGGGCGAGGCCGTTCGCCGGCCTCGCGCCCCGAACGCCCCCTGTCCCCGCGGCTTACAGCCGGCGAATCCGTGAAGATCGTCACGCCTCCGGCCCCGAGGTCGCGAGCGCCCGCGCGCTACCCTTCGCAGCCGTGCCGCCCCGCCGCTCCGTCCTCGCTGTCGCGCTCGCCTTTGGCCTGTCTCTCGGGACAGCTTGCAAGGGCCGCCCGTCCGCCGCGCCCGAGCCCGGCGCCGCGCAGGTCGCCATGGGTTCGTGGCAGGAGTGGCTCGCGCTGACGCCCCTGGTCGAGGCCGCTCGCTCGCACGCCGGCCCGACGACCGTCGCCGCGCTCGAGAAGGCCAGCAAGCTGCTCCGCGACGGCAAGGCGCGCACCGCCGACGACACCCTCGCCGCCCTGGCCGACAGCGAGGGCCGCCACTGGATCACCGTCGCCCGCGCCGACCTGGCCGCGCTCTACTTCACGGTCTGCATCCGCGGCGTCGCCTGGCGGCTGGTCGACCTCGACGCCAAGACCCCACCCACGCGCAAGAGCGACTACAGCGAGGACACCAAGCTCGGCCCCGGCGACATCGCCGTCGAGGCGATGCTGACCAACCTCGACGCCGCGCTCACCGCCAAGGAGCCGATCCTCCAGACCCAGGCGCGGATCGCCCGCGCCCGCGCGACCGCCTACGTGTCGCGCTGCCCGCCCTCGAAGGAGGCCGCCGAGATGGCCCAGGGCATCCTCAAGGGCGACCTCGCGGCCCTCGCCGCCGAGAACCACCTCACCCCCGACCTCGCGTTCCTGTGGGCCGGCGTGCAGATGGGCGAGTACTCCGGCGCCGCCGCCAAGCCGTTCCTGCTGCTCGCCCGCGAGGGCGGCTACGACGAGCCGACGATCGCCACCATGCTGGCCGTCATCGCCCTCGAGCAGCGCGAGTTCGCGGCCGCCGACAAGCACGCCGCCGAGGCCGAGGCCAACTACAAGAAGCTCGGCGACACAGGCCAGCAGGCTCAGGCGCTGTTCCTCCGCGGCGAGGTCGCCCGCAACAAGGGCGACCTCAAGGCCGCGCGCGGCTTCTACGAGGCCGCGCGCAAGCTCGACGGCTCGCACCTGCCGTCGCTGCTCGGCCTCACGCGCATGACCCTCGCCGCCGACGGCCAGAGCGCCGCGATCCGCCAGCTCCAGGCGGCCTTCCCGTCGATCCTCCTCGACGGCCCGCTGGTCGCCGACAAGCTCGAGCTCGCCCTCGACAACCTCGAGGCCTACGTCACTCTCCCGGCCGAGAACGACCTCATCACAGTCTGCCGCGACGCCCTCCTCGCCGACGTCGAGCTCGAGAAGGACCTGATGCGCCGCGGCCTGCGCTACTTCTTCGCCGCCACCATGGACGCCCGCCTGGCCGAGTACGACCACGCCCGCTCGCACGCCGTCCTCGCCCGCGACGAGTTCGAAACCGCCAAGCTGACGCCGCCGATCGACATCAACGCCTTCATCGAGCGGCTCGACCGCGTGCAGTGACGGAATGCGCCGCGGCGTCGCCGGGTACCGTCGGCCTATGCGAACAGCAACGGTCCTCCTCTCGCTCGCCCTCGTCGCCGCGTGCGGCGAGGAGAACAGCGCCCCGGTCCAGCCCGAAGTCCTCACCGACCAGAGCGGCGCGGTGTTCGGCTGGGAGTGCGACGACGACGACGTGTGCCGGCTGAGCCTGCTCGAGGACTCGCCGCCGCTCCCCGTCGACGAGTGCGGCCCGAAGCTCGAGCCCGCCTACAGTTATTCGTGGGGCGACATGATCGAGCTGTCGGCCGTATGCGCCGACTCGGAGGGCTGGGTCAGCTTCCCGCGGCTCGGCCGGTTCGTCGTCTGCGAGTCCGACAGCGAGTGCCCGACCATCGGCGACGACGTCTTCGAGTGCAACGCCGGCTTCTGCAAGAACGCCGCCCACGCCGAGTCCTTCGACCAATTGCCGAACCGCTGGGCGATGGAGCAGATCTGCCTCGGCGACATCCCGCGCTACGAGCCCTACGAGGCCTCGCCCGAGCTCGCCGCCGCGATCGACGAGGCCTGCCCCGGCGGGCCCAACGACCCGTGCCTCGACCTGCCGGCGAGCTGCCCCGACCCGCGGGGCTGAACGCCGGCGGAACGGCGCTCATCGCCGCCCGCGGACCTCTTGCACGCCGCTCGCCTGCGCCGCGGCGGGCTCGTGTTAGGCTGCGGCCATGCGACGTCTCGCGGTCCTCCCGCTGTTCGCTGCCGCCTGCATCATCGGCGAAGATCCGGTCGAGGAGCTCAACCCCGAGCGGTTGACCGATCAGAGCGGCGCCGTGTTCGCGTGGGATTGCTCGCAATACGCCGGCTGCGAGGTGCGGCGGATCTCCGGCTCCGCCCCGCTGCCGAGCTGCCGGGGCGACGACCGGCCGTGGTACGGCTACTCGTGGTCGCGCTTCATCTCGATCGACGGCGCCTGCGTCGACCCCCGCGGCTACGGGTCGTGGGACTTCGTCAACGAGTGGAGCCGCATGGTCGTGTGCGAGACCGACGCCGACTGCCCGCAGCTCAACTTCTTCCTCGAGCCCGACGAGTTCGAGTGCCGCGCCGGCTACTGTCAGAGCACCGATCGCGTCGCCTATCCGCCTGCCGCGCTGCCGCGCCGCTTCGAGATGATCGACCTCTGCCTCGGCGACGTCGCCCGCGAGGACGGCTGGAACGACAGCGAGGAGTTCTGGGCCGCGCTCGACGAGGCCTGCCCCGCCGACGCCCCGCGCCAGCCGTGCAAGTCGCTGCCGCCGGGCTGCCCCGACACCCGCGAGTGACTCGTCCGCGAGTCACCCGCGCTCCTCCGAGTCACTGCGCTCGAGCCGCTCTTGCGATGAACCGGTCCTCGCTCGCTTCGAGCGCGCCCGCCAGTCACTCGCTCGCCGAGCTTCAGGCGATGAAGCTCGCGCCCGCGAGCGACTCGAGCCCGCGGCTTCAGGCGATGAGGCCCGAGCGCGCGTCCTCGGGCAGGTGCTCGAGCGCCGCCGCTAGCTGGTCGCGCACCGCCGCCGCGATCTTCTTGAGCAGCGCCTGCGCCTGCTCCTTGTTGCCGCCGGCGTCGATGAACGCGTCGTACTCCACGCGGGCGAACTCCAGCATCACCACGGGACCTGGCTGAAGAGACAGGAGCGGCCACGAGTAGCGCTCGACCGAGTGCTCGGCGTTGGGCGACAGCCGCCAGCGGTTGGCCAGCATGAAGCGGTCGTGGCCCTCGAGCGCCGCGGCGAGCGGCCCGCCGAGCTTGGCGATCACCGCGTCGCGGCTGGTCAGCAGGCGGTGCTGCAGCTTGAACGCCTCGAGCCGCTCGCGCCGGTCGTGCGGCGGGTAGCGCGGGTCGTCGCGGCGGAACGCCAGCCACGACAGGAACTCGTGGTTGTGCCGCCAGGCCAGCCGCTGGGCCTCGATCTCGGCGACCAGCTTGGCGATGCGGTTCGAGTGGCGGCGCTTCAGCGACACGCCGGTCTCGGTCATCATCTCGCGGATCTCCCGCGAGAACAGCGACAGCGAGGTGTGGCTGCGGGTCTCGTCGATCGCCTCGAGCGCGAGGCCGACGCCGAGGCCGACGTGCGCGGCGATCTGGATCGTCGTCACCACGATCCGCTCGTACAGGATCGGCATCACCAGCTTGAGCTCGTCCTGCGCGACCGTGCGCGCCTTCTCGAGCGCCTCCTGCTTGGCCGCGGTCAAGCTGCGGCGAGCTTCGCAACCGTGGGGTCGTACGCCGGGTTGTCCGCGTGCGAGAGGAAGACTTCCCTTGCCGAAGCCATGGGGCGCTAACAGTAAGCAACATCGCCGCGCCTGGCTATAACCTGGCGAGATCCGGCGCGGATCATCGACGCGGCGCACATGCGGGCGGCCGCGCGCGGGCCCGCCCGGCCGTGCGCCCCCCGCGAAGGCGCCCCCGCGGCGCTTCCGACTGTGTAAGGATGGCCCGCTGCCCCGCGTTTTCGGGGCGAGCGCCGGGCGAGACCACTCCCACCCCAGGGACGTTCCCCGCCCCGCCGGAGCCACCCATGCCGCACGCGCGACGCCTCCTCTGTTCGACCCTGTCCCTCGCGCTCGTCACCGCCTGCAACCCGCCGGCGCCAGCCGCCACCGAGGGCCCCGTCGGCCCCGGAGGTACCCCCGTCGCCCCTGCAGACCCCAAGGGCGAGGCCGTCGCCGAGCTTACCAACTCCTCCGGACCGGTCGGCGCGCGCACCGAGGACCTGCCCGAAGGGACATTCCTCGGCCCCGGCGCCAAGCTGCGCGCCGGCCAGGTCCTCGTCGTCCCGCGCGGCACCATCGTCGAGCTCCGCCTCACCGGCGGCACCGTCCTGCGGATCAACGAGGACACCCGCCTCACCCTCCCCGACGCGCCCGACGCCCGCGCCCTCGACCTCGACCGCGGCGAGCTCGTCGCCATCGTCGCCGCCGGTCAACCGCCGCTGGCCCTGCGCGCCGGCGCCGACACCTTCGACGTCTCGACCGGCGAGGCCCGCGTCCTCGCCCGCGGCGACCGCCGCAGCTACGACGTGGTCTATGGGTCAGCCCGCCTGCGCACCGCCGGCCAGGACGTCCCGCTCGGCCCCGGCGCCCACGTCGACACCCCGCTCGCCCCGCAGCAGCCGGCCCAGCCCGAGGTCAGCCTGCGCCCGCTCGAGGACACCGCGTGGTCGCGCGCCTTCGAGGTCGCCGCGCGCATGGCCGACGCCGTGCCCGCCGGCGTCGGCAGCTTGACCGCCCGCCGCGCCGGCAGCCAGACCGAGCTCTACAAGCTCGCGCTCGTCGATCAGAAAGTTCATGTGGCGATCTCCGGCCGGATCGCGCGCACGGAGATCGAGCAGACCTTCTACAACGAGGCCGCGGAGGTGCTCGAGGGCACGTACCGCTTCCCGCTCCCGGCCGACGCCTCGATCTCCGGCCTCCAGCTGCTGGTCGGCAACACGTGGATGAACGCCGAGATGCTGGAGAAGGAGCGCGCCCGCCAGATCTTCAAGCAGATCGTCGACGCCACCATCCCGCGCGACCCGGCCCTGCTCGAGTGGGAGCGCGGCAACATCTTCAAGCTCAAGATCTTCCCGATCCCCGGCCGCGGCGAGCGCAAGATCCGTCTCAGCTACACGCAGGTGCTGCCGGTCGTCGGCGACGACCTGCGCTACCGCTACCCGATGACCGGGGCCAGCAGCGGCGCCAGCGGCACCGAGATCGAGAACTTCGAGTTCGCCATCGAGGTCGACAAGTCGGAGCTGCCGGCCAGCGGCGAGCTCGTCACGCCGATGGCCGCGCTGCAGCGGCGCGACCTCGGCGACCGCGTCGAGCTGGCCACCAAGTCGCAGCGGTTCCGCCCGGTCCACGACCTCGGCGTCGACATCCCGCTGCCCGAGGGCGAGCGCCGCGTCCACACCGAGACCCACCTCGACCGCGACGGCCAGGCCTACTTCATGCTGGCCTTCAAGCCAGATCTGAAGCTCGCCGCCGGCGACCGCCCGCGCCACTTCGCCTTCGTCCTCGACCGCAGCCACAGCACCACCCCCGACCTGTGGACCGTCGCGCGCAGCCTCGTGCAGTCGACCGCCGCCACGCTCGGCGCCGACGACCGCATCACCGTGCTCGCCTGCGACGCCGCCTGCGACGTCGCCCCCGGCGGCCTCGGCCCTGCCTCGGGCGCCCACCTCGCCGAGGCCGAGCGCTTCCTCGACGGCCAAGTGCTCGCCGGCGCCAGCGACATCGGCGGCATGATGCGCGCCGCGGCCGGGGCTCTCGGCACCGATGCAGCTGACCCAAAGGCCAGCCAGGCCGAGCGCGTCATCGTCTACCTCGGCGACGGCAGCCCCAGCGCCGGCGCCCTCGCGCCCGACGAGCTGCTCCGCGACGTCGAGCGCCCGCTGGCCGGCACGCGCGTGCAGGCCGTCGCTCTCGGCGCCCGCTCCGACCTCACCGTCCTGTCGGCGCTGGCGCGCAAGACCGGCGGCGACCTCCTGCGCGCCGACGCCAAGGACGACCTCCGCGGCCTCGCGCGCGAGCTCGGCCTGCGCGCCGCTCTCCCGGTCGCCCGCAACGTCGACATCAGCCTGCCGCAGGGCATGGTCTACGCCCACCCCGAGCAGCTCGCCGGCGTCCGCCCCGGCGAGACCATCACCCTCGTCGGCAAGCTCAGCCAGCCGGTCCACGGCCCGCTGACGATCCAGGCCACCGGTCCCGACGGACAGGTCGTTTCGGACAGGATCCAGGTCGACCTCGAGGCCGTCCCCGGCCCCGACGCCTCGCGCCGGGCCCACCTGCCGCGCACCTGGGCGCGCGAGGAGATCGAGGCGCTCACCGCCGGCCGCGGTCACGCCGCGCGCTCCGAGATCATCGAGCTCTCGCGCCAGTACACCGTCCTCTCGCGCTACACCGCGCTGCTCGTGCTCGAGAACGACGCCATGTACCGCGAGTTCAACGTCGTGCGCCAGTCGGGCCGCACCACCGGCTGGACCGGCAAGATCGAGCCCGGCACGGTCGACGCCAAGGGCACCGTCGCCCCGACCGGCGGCGTGCCGGTGACCACCACCCCGGCCCCCGTGCAACCTGCCCCGAAGGACATGGCCGCCGGCGCCGAGCCCCGGCCCGCCGAGGCCCCCGCGCCCGATCCGGCCCGCCGCCGGCGCCGATGGCCGACGCCGCGAGCAGCACTCGCCTCAACAAGGGCAAGAGCGCCGAGGAGGACCTCTACGACAGCCTGGCGAACGAGCAGCAGCGCGACGAGAGCCGCCGCGCCCGCGGCGAGACCGAGGCCACCCCGGCCGCCGAACCCGAGGCGTCGATCGAGCTCGAGGAGGCGCCCGCCCAGGAGAAGGCCGCCACCACCGCCCCGTCCTCGCCGCCCGCCCCCGCCAAGAAGGAGGCCGCCAAGCCCAAGGCGGACATCGCCGAGCCCTGGGACGGCGACTCGATCGCCGGCGGCTACGGCAGCGGCAGCGGCTACGGCCGTGGCCCGCGCCCGCGCCACCCCACACCTGTCTGGAAGGTCAGCCCGGCCACCGCGCCCACCGCCGCCACCACCGCCAAGCTCGACGTCCTGCGCCGGGCCGTCGACGCCGACCCGACCAGCCGCTCCGCCCACCGCAAGCTGGTCCAGGCGGCCATCCGCGCCGGCGCCACCGACAGCTTCACCTACGCCCGCGCCTGGGCCGAGGCCGACCCCGACCACGCGCCCGCGCTGATGGCCGTCGCCGACCTCCTCGCCGCCCGCTCCGACCCCGCCGCCCCGCGCGCCTACGCCTCCGCCGCCGAGGTCAAGCCGTTCGACAAGGCGCTCCACCTCCAGCTCGCCCAGGGCTTCGCCAGCAAGGGCGACCTCGCCCGCAGCTGCGCCCACCGCCGCGCCCTCGTCAGCATCGACCCCGCCCGCGCCGGCTACCGCGTCGACCTCGCGCGCTGCCTCTCGGGACAGGGCTTTACGGACATGGCCCGAGAGACACTCTGCCGCGCCCGCGCGCTCGACCGACCTCACCAGGGCCCTGCGCGACCTCGACCTCGGCACCCTGCGGCCGCGGCCCCTCGACCTGCCCGGCGGCGGCGACCTGCACGCCAGCCTCGTGTTCACCGGCGCCGGCGACGTCGACATCGCCGTCGTCGACGCCAGCGGCCGCCGCCTCAGCGCCCTCCGCCCCGACGGCGTCCTCGTCGCCGAGACCGCCAACGCCGAGGAGCTGATCTACCGCACCGTCCGCAAGACCCTGGCGATCGAGGTCTCGCGGATCTCCGGCCAGGGCGCGGTGACCGGCCAGCTGACCCTGCGCACCCCCACCGTCACGCGCACCTACCCCTTCACCCTCGACCAGGGCAGCTTGCGCCTCGCGACCGTCGGCTACAGTCTCAACTACGGCCGCGTGTACTACTACGAGTGACGCACGACCGCCCCTCCGCCGACCTACCGACGTGCCCGCTCGTCTCGCCACCGTCCTCCTCCTCGCCGCCGGCCTCGTCGGCTGCAAGACCGCCGGCCGCGCCGGCGCCTCCGAGCCGGCCGTCGTGCTCGACCCGGAGGGTCCCGGCACGACCGGGGTCGGCGACCTGCCGATCTTGCGGCAGAAGGCCGCGATGGGCCTCGTCGACGTCGTCCGCGCCGAGCTGGCCCCGCGGCTCGCGGAGGCGCCCGCGGCCGGCCCCGACCCCGGGCGCGACGCCCTTCGGGCCCTCGCCATCGAGCTCGCGCTGCGGCAGGACGACCAGCCGGCCGCGCTCGAGCAGCTGCAGCTCCTCGCCCGCGACCTCGACCGCCTCGGGCCGAGCGCCAGCGGGGCCGAGCGGGCCCGCTGGCACATCCTACACGGCGCCCTGCTGAGCGCGCAGCAGCGCTACGCCGAGGCCCGCGGGCAGGACCTCGAGGCGCTGGCCGCCATCGACCTCACGCGCGAGCCCGGGCTCGCCGGCGACGCCTTCCGCGGCCTCGCGCGCGGGCAGCTCGGCCTCGGCCAGCCCGACAAGGCGCTCGAATCGGTGCGCCGCGCCATGGCTGTCCACAAGGACAGCCTCGCCCTGTTCGAGGACGGCGTGCTCGCGGTCGACATCCTGCTCGCCGCCGGCCAGCCGATCGAGGCCGTGATCACCGCCGGCAAGCTCTACGACGACGCCATCGCCACCGTCGGTCCCTCGACCCTCGCCCACGCCGAGGCGCTCGCCGCCGCCTCCTCGGCCACCTTCGCCACCGGCGACCTCGAGGCCGCCATCACCTTCCTCACCGACGCGCGCAAGATCTGGGGCGAGCTCCAGGCCGCCCGCAGCGACCCCAGCCTGCCCCTCAGCGCGCACCTCGAGCGGCGCCTCGGCGAGCTCGAGGTCGTCACCCAGCGCGCCTCCGCCAACTCCGCCGCGCCCGCGAAGTAGCCGCAGCGCCAGACTCAGCGGCTCGCCCCGCGCTGGCACACATGTCCCCGAGGACAGCTCGGGCCGCGCCACCGCGTCGGGTCGGCCTCGCTCGGCCGCGCGATCCCATGGCGCGAGACACGGCCGACCTCTGCATGACGGCCGAACCGCCATGAGTCCCGAAGGGCAATCGAGACTCGGCGCACCTCGCGTGGCAGCCGAGCCTGCCGCGCGGCAGCGTTGTCCCGTGTCCCGCAGGCCAGCCATGATCTCGCCGCACCTTCTGCGCCGCCGTCGGCGAGCCGCTCGTCGCGGTCGCATCGCACCGGTCCCGCGGACAGCGAGTCGCCGCCGTCTCTCTCGTCCTCGCCTGTCCCCGAGGACAGCCGCGTCCGGCCGAGCTCGCCACCTGGCCCGAGGGACAGCTCGCGGCGCGCCATTTTGACCCGGGGCGTGGGCGCGCCGATCGGGCTTTTTGGACAGGCGTGTAACAACCGGAGGCGGTGACCGAGGTCACTCGGTCATCGGTGGCGGCGTGACGCTTTCGCGACGAATTGGGGCCTACGGGGCCGTTGTCGCGGGAATAAAACGCCACCGTGGATCCTGGGCCTCAGGGGATCCCCCGACGAAGGTTCGCTTCGGTCGTGGACT
Organism: Nannocystis pusilla; assembly: GCF_026626665.1. Lineage (GTDB taxonomy): Bacteria > Myxococcota_A > Polyangia > Nannocystales > Nannocystaceae > Nannocystis > Nannocystis pusilla. The sequence continues at coordinate 10,531,112 of NZ_JAPNKE010000002.1, read as the reverse complement.
TGAGCCCAGCGGCGCGGGCGGGTACCTTGCCGCGAACCATGTCCGGAACCACCCGCCACGCAAGCATCGACCTCGAGGCTCCGCGGACTGGGCTTCTCGCCTTCCTCCGCGACTTCCACAACAAGACGATCTTGTTCCGCGCCGGTGACTGGATCTTCGTCACCTACGGCATGATCGCCGGCTTCGCGTTCCTCGTCGGCGTGTCGACGGCGACCTGGTACATGGGCATGGTCGGGGCCGACACGGCGCAGACCGCCGCGTTCTACCTGTTCTTCGCCATCCCCTCGATCCTCATGGTCTCGCGCCTGACGAGCATCCTGCTCGAGTGGCGCGAGCTGTTCAGAAAGCCGCTGCAGACGCTGCTCAAGCCCGGCTACATGCTGCACGGCGGCATCTTCGGCGGCATGATGGCGTTCGCCGGCTACTCGCTGTTCACCAACATCAGCCTGCTCGCGCTGCTCGACGCCGCCGGCTTCTGCATGCCGCTGGGCGAGGCCATCGCCCGGCTCGGCTGCTACGTCTACGGCTGCTGCTGGGGCCGCCCGACCGACAGCCGGTTCGGCGTCGCCTACACCAGCCCGCACAGCAAGGTGCTGCGCTTCCGCCCCGACCTGCAGGGCGTGAAGATCCACCCGACCCAGCTCTACGCGCTGACGGCCCACCTGATCCAGTTCACGATCTTCTACGCGCTGCTGCCGGTGAAGGCGTTCGACGGCATGTTCGCCGCGCTGTACCTCATCACGCACCCGATCATCCGCTTCGCGCTCGAGCGGTTCCGCCAGGACGATCGCGGCCAGGTCGGCCGCTGGACGCACACCAACATCTACAGCCTGATGATGATCGGCTTCGGCCTGCTGGTCCTGGTGTTCGGCCTCGCCAGCGGCGCCAGCAACCTGCCGATCAACCTCCAGCTGCGCTACGTCCACGTCATCGGCAACACCTCGTCGATCGCCTACTTCGTCTTCATCTTCCTCGCGGCCTGCGCAGCCTTCGGCGTCCACTACAAGTCGGTGGGCTCGTGGCTGAGCAAGCCCTCGGGCGGGGTGAAGGTCGACATCAACGAGATGGGCCTCGGCGCCAACGACCGCGATCGCTGACCTGTCCCCGTGAAAATCCCTCACGGCCCGCACCCGCAAGGGGCGGGCCGTCGTCGTTTCTGCGGGCATCTTCCGCCCTCGCCGGCGCCCCGGGCGAACGCGCGCACTTGCCCTGCGGACGCGCGCGGGACAACCTCGAAGAGTGCGCCCGTCGATCCGTTCGGCTCGCCTGCATCGCGCGGCGTCTCCATCCGACGAGCCGGCCCGTGCTCCAGAGCTCGCGCTTGCCCGATCTGCGGTTGCGGCGAAGCGAGGCGTTCCGGCGGCCGGGGCCTGGCCCGTCGGCCCGACCGCGATCATGCCCCGATCGCGCTCCGCGATCGCCTCGGCTCCAGGTCCGACGTGTAGGGCCGCGTGCGAGCCTGCTCTGCCACCTGCCCGTTCGACCATGTCCTTGGGGACCCTCAGCATCGCCGCCGTCTGCACGCTGCTCGCCGCCTGTCGCGAGCCGGTCGACGGTGGTCCCCCCGAAGTCCTCGCGGAGGCCTGCGCGATCACCGAGCCGACGCGGGTCGTCGCCGCCCCGCCCGGCTTCGTCGCCGATCCCGACGCCTGGTACGGCCTGCGCGTCTTCGGCGATCACGTCCTCTTCACCTTCGATCGCTTCGACGCCCCCGACCGCGTCTACTGGCGCTTCGATCGCTGCACCGGCGAGCTCGCCCCCTACCCCGCGCTCGCGCCCGGCCTGCACAACCCGCACGCCATCACCACCGCCGACGGGCTCGTCGTCTACGCCAACGACGCCATCGGCAGGCCGTACATCCTCGGCCGCCTCGACGGCGAGGAGGACCGCGCGGCGCGGCCCGTGCCGGGCCTGCCCGAGAGCCTCGACGGCGCCGCCTTCGGGGGCGTGAATCCGGCCCCGTTCGAGCTCTTCTTCGAGACCCACGCCAGCGAGCGCGGCGCTTACGCGGCCGGCATCGGCGGCGCCACCACCACCTGGTACCGCCACGACGGCGACCCCGACGTCCCCGCCGTCGCTCTCGGCGAGTTCGTCCTGTTCCGCGGCGTCGCCGGCGAGTTCGGGCAGTACCACGTCCTGCACGACGACGGCGAGCTGCACCGCCTCGACATTCTCACCGGCGACAGCGAGCTCCTCCTCACCGGCGTGCGTCACTTCCAGCCGCTCGCTCAGCAGCACAAGATCGCCTGGCAGGAGCTCGGCGACGACCTCGTCGAGACCATCTACGTCCGCGACTTCGCCACTGGCGACGACCTCGCGATCGCCGTCAACGACTTCGCGCCGCGGTCGTGGCTGCGCGACCCGGAGCAGAGCGACCTCGGCACCCTCCGCATCAGCGCCAGCGGCGACCTCTTGGCCCAGCCGGGTCCGGATCGCGTCCTCCTCGAGGTCGTGCGCACCACCGACGCCGAGGCCTTCGCCATCCCCGAGCACCTCAGGTTCATCGGCTTCGCCGGCGAGCAGATCATCCTCCTCACCGAGGACGACCCCGAGCGAGTCCTGGTGCTGTGGGACCCGGTCGGCGGCGGCGTGCGCGAGTGGTACCGCGGCGCGAAGGTCACCGTCGCCCTGCGCCGCGTCGACGGCGACCGGGTCGAGTACTTCCAGGCCGACCCCGGCGACTCCGCCTCCGGCACGCTCTGGCGCGCCGATCTGGGCACCGGCGAGCGCGAGCGGCTCCTCGTGCGCACCACCGGGAACCCGCTCGAGCTGGCTGACGGCCGCTACTTCATCGCCTTCGACCGCAAGATCCTCCTCGGCCCGCCGCTGTCCGGCTCGGCCTTCGTCGCCGAATCCACCCGCGACCTCAAGCTCGTCGATCCCGGCGACAGCCTCTACACCGCGATCGCCGACGACGTCACCGCCTACGCGCTCATCCCCGACCAGGGCCTCGTCTACCTCGCCCCGCAGGGTCCTGCCCCGGGCGTGTGGGTGCACCCGCTGCCGCTGAAGTGACCCGAACCACCTGTCCCCAAGGCCATGTCTCTTCGACCCGCTCACCTCGCCGCCCTGTCGCTGCTGCTCGCGGCGTGCGGCGAGGATGTGGTCGCCCCGGAGAGCTTCGCCGCGGCCTGCCCCCTGCGCGAGCCCGTGCGCCTGGCCGCCCCGCCCGCCGGCTGGCAGCCCGGGCCCGCCCGCGTCTACCCGTTCAAGCAGCTCGGCGATCACCTGCTCTACAGCTTCGACAACGCCGGCGACCCCGACCCCGGCTACTGGCTGGTCCACCGCTGCGGCGGCCCGCCCAAGCGCTTCACCACCTTCACCCCCGGCACCGTCCTGCCCTTCGCGCTCTCTACCGCCGAGGGCACCCTCGTCTACGCCGTCGACCGCGAGGGCCGCCACGTCGTGCTCGACCGCCTCGACGTGCCCGGCTTCGACGTCCCGCGCCCCATCGACGGCCTGTCCCGCTACGACGTCCCCGGCGGCAGCCCGCACGAGGCCGGCTACGCCCTGTTCGCCAGCGTCAATCGCCCCACCGGCGACGCGCGGCAGGCCGCCGGCGTCGACGGCGGCTCCGCGGTCGTCCACACCCACGACGGCGACCCCGAAGCGCCCGCGCTGCACCTCGGCGACCACGTCGTCAGCCTCGCCCAGCACGGCAGCGCCGTGTTCGTCCTCGACGACGACGGCGCCCTGCGCAAGGTCGACCCGTTCACCCGCGAGAGCGAGCCGCTGCAGGACGGCGTCCGCTACTTCACCCTCGCCGCCGACGGCCGGCACCTGATCTGGCAGGCCATCGGCGACGACGACGTCGAGCCCGTCTACCTGCGCGACCTCGAGGCCAGCGCGCGGCTCGCCGTCGCCGACTTCGGCGTCGATCGCGAGATCGCGGTCAACGACTTCGCCGCCCGCTCGTGGAACCGCATGCCCGCCCACGGGCTAGCCGTCGGCCGCTGGACCTGGACCGAGGCCAGCGCCGCGGCCGCGCTCGTCGGCCCCGACGACACCTTCGTCACCGCCGTGCGCACCGACACCGGCGAGTCGCTGGCGATCCCCGAGCACCGCCAGCAGCGCGGCGCGCTCGGCGACGACTTCGTGCTCGTCATGCCCGACCCGAACAACCTCGTGCTCGCGCTGTGGAGCCCCGAAGACGGCGACGTGCGCGTGTGGTACCGCGGCCCGGCCGACGCCACCGTCGAGGCGCGCGCGCGTCGGCGACGAGCTCGAGTTCTTCCTCGGCGAGCCGACCGACGAGACCACCGGCAGCCTCCTGCGCGTCGACCTGCGCACCGGCGAGCTCACCGAGCGGGCCCCGCGGATCGGCCGCGACTACCGCCCGCTCGACGCCCGCCGCTACTTCACCGCCGTCCGCGCCGAGCCGGTGCAGGCCGGCGCCCAGGTCAAGTGGACCTACGACCTGCTGGTGTTCGACGCCGAATCCCGCGTCTACTCCACCGTCGCCGAGCGCGTCGACGACTTCGTCCTCGTCCCCGACCAGGGCGTCCTCTACCTCGACAGCCGCGGCGACGAGCCCGGCCTGTGGGCCGCACCCTGACCTCGCGTTGACATGCCTCTTTAACCATGTTCTTGAAAACATGTCCTCCTAGACATCTCATCCTCGCCGCGGCCCTGCTCGCGTGCGACCCTGGCGCCGACGCCGGCCCCGTGTCCACCTGTCCCCTCGACCAGGTCACGCGCATGGCCGCCCCGCCGCGCGGCTGGCGGGACGACCTCGACAGCCTCTTGTTCCAGACCTTCGGCGACCACGTCTTCTACCGCTTCGTTCGCAGCGCCGACCCCACGCCGACCTACTGGATGATCGACCGCTGCGGCGGCGAGGCGGAGCGGTTCACGTCCGTGACCCCGGGCATGAAGCGCTTCACCGAGCTCGAGACCGACGAGGGCTGGGTGCTCTACGCCCAGGACGACGACCGACACTTCATCCTCGACCGCCTCGACGTCCCCGGCTTCGACGCCCCGCGCCCCGTGCCCGGCCTGCCCGCCGGGAAGTACGGCGCCAACGCCAGCGCGCTCGGCATGCACTTCTCCAGCCTCCCCGAGGAACAGAACAACCTCGGCGGCGCCGCCGGCATCGGCGCCCCGACGCGCGCTCTACCTGCACCGCGGCGTCGCCGACGCGCCCGTCGTCACGCTCGGCGTGCGGATCGTCCAGCACCAGCTCGTCGGCGACCGCGTCTTCACGCTCGACGACGACGGCGACCTCCGCGACGTCGACCCCGTCACCGGCGCGCCCGAGCTCGTGCTCGCCGGGGTCCGCCGCTTCAACGTCAGCGACGCGGCCCGCCGGCTGATCTGGCAGCAGCTCGGCGATGACGTCAGCGAGCCGATCTTCCTCCGCGACCTCGACACCGGCGAGGACCGACAGATCGCGGTCAACGACTTCACCGCCCTGTCGTGGAACCGCCCCGGCGACCCCGACTCGCCCGCCACCGGCGCCTGGGCGTTCGCCGCGGAAGGCGACTACGCGGCCTTCTACGGCCCCGCCCACGCCCTCGCGGCCGTCGTCCGCACCGCCGACGGCGCGCCGATCGAGCCGCCCCCCGGCGCCCGCCTGCGCGGCAACCTCGGCCGCGGCTTCGCTCTCACGCGCGACCACGACGACGAGACCGCGTGGCTCCGCTGGGACCCCGCGACCGACGTCTTTCACGAGTGGTTCCGCGGCCCCGTGGGGACGGCGTCGCTGCAGCTGTTCGCCGTCGACGACGACTTCATCGACTACGTCGACCTCGACGAGAGCGGCCATTCCGGCGTGCTCTGGCGCGTCGACCACCGCACCGGCGAGACCACGATGCTGGTCCCGCGGGTCGGCGCCGGCACCACGGTGCTCGCGGACGGCCGCTACCTCACGGCCTTCCCGTCGCGCTCGTTCTTCCCCTTCGACGTGGTCGTCTTCGACCCCGACACCGGGCGCTACACCACAGTCGCCGCCGACGTCGACAACTTCCGCTTCTTCCCCGACCAGGGCGTCCTCTTCCTCGGCGGCGACCACGGCCCCGGCCTGTGGGCCGCCCCGATCCCGCCCAGGTGAGCGCTCCAGGACATGCTCCGCGAAGCATGTCTTCATGGTCATGTTCTACCGAACATGTTCTTGAGGACATTATGAAACACCTCGCCATGCACGGCGCCGCGCTCGAGGTCCCCGCGCACGACACGCGGGAGCGGTGGTCGACGGCGTGGCCCTCTCGCAGAAGCACGAGGCCGACGGGCGCGTGACCTTCGCGCTCCGGGACCCCGTCGGCGGCGCCGAGCACGTGGGATACCGCGGCCCCGTCGCCGACAGGCCGGCCTTCTTCACCTACGAAACTTCGTGTTCGGGTTTTCGACCACGACGACCTCGTCCGCATGGGCCGCGACACCCGCGGCCACGCCCCTCGCCGAGCGCGTCGACTCACCCTGTCCCGTGCGCACCGACGAGGACCACCTCGCCCACGCCGACTCGGACCTCCTCGGCCCGTGGATGACGCCATTGCCGCCGAAGCGACGGTGCGTCCGCGCGCCGTGCGCGACCTCGCTCCCTGCGGGGCTGGCGGTGATGCCTCACCTCTGCTACCTCCCCGCGGGCCGTGAACGAGCTCGCCGCCGAAGTCGCCCGTCGTCGGACCTTTGCGATCATCAGCCACCCGGACGCCGGCAAGACCACGCTGACCGAGAAGCTCCTGCTGTACTCGGGCGCGATCCAGCTGGCGGGCGCGGTGCGGGCCAAGAAGGCCGGGCGGGCCACCACCTCCGACTGGATGGAGATGGAGCGCGAGCGCGGGATCTCCGTCACCACCTCGGTGATGAGCTTCGAGTACCCGCACCCCGAGCTGCCGCCCACCGCGCCGCCGGTGCAGGTCAACCTGCTCGATACGCCAGGTCACGCCGACTTCGGCGAGGACACCTACCGCGTGCTCACGGCCGTCGACGCCGCGCTGATGGTGATCGACGGCGCCAAGGGCGTCGAGGAGCGGACCGAGAAGCTGATCGAGATCTGCCGCCTGCGCGACACCCCGGTCGTCACCTTCATCAACAAGCTCGACCGCGAGTGCCTCGACCCGCTCGATCTGATGAGCGACGTCGAGAAGAAGCTCGGCATGACCTGCGTCCCGCTGACCTGGCCGATCGGCATGGGCAAGCGCTTCAAGGGCGTCTACGACCTGATCCACAACCGCCTGCACCTGTTCCAGGCCCAGGGCCACGACAAGATCCAGCAGGGCATCCTGGTCGAGGGTCTGCACGACCCGCGGCTCGACGAGCTGCTCGGCGACCAGGTCGAGGAGCTGCGCCAGGCCGCCGAGCTGCTCGGCGAGGCCAGCGCCCCGCTCGACCGCGCCGCCTTCCTGGCCGGCAAGCAGACCCCGCTGCTGTTCGGCTCGGCGATGAACAACTTCGGCGTCCGCGAATTGCTCGAGGCCTACATCCGCCTGGCGCCCGGCCCGCTGGCGCGCGAGGCGATCACTGGCCCCGCCGCCACGACCGCGCCCGCGCCCGGCGAGCCCGTCCCCACGCGCACGGTCGAGCCCACCGAGGAGGCCTTCACCGGCTTCGTCTTCAAGATCCAGGCGAACATGGACCCGAACCACCGCGACCGCATGGCCTTCCTGCGCGTCTGCTCCGGCGTGTTCGAGCGCGGCATGCGGGCCCATCACTGCCGCCTCGGCCGCGAGGTCGGCCTCGGCAACGCGACCATGTTCATGGCCCGCGACCGCGAGATCGTCGAGGCCGCCTACGCCGGCGACATCATCGGCCTGCCCAACCACGGCACCATCAAGATCGGCGACACCTTCACCGCCGGCGAGCAGCTCCGCTTCACCGGGATCCCCAGCTTCGCCCCCGAGCTGTTCCGCCGCGTCCTGCTCAAGAGCCCGCTCAAGGCCAAGGCGCTGGCCAAGGGCCTGCACCAGCTCGCCGAGGAGGGCGCGATCCAGGTGTTCAAGCCGCTCGTCGGCAGCATGTTCATCGTCGGCGCCGTCGGTCAGCTCCAGCTCGAGGTGATGAAGCACCGCCTCAAGAGCGAGTACGACGTCGACGCCGACTACGAGAGCATCGAGTACACCACCGCCCGCTGGATCACGCCGAAGCCGACCTCGAAGAGCAAGATCGAGGTGCAGAAGATGCTCGAGGGCTTCCAGCAGAAGAACCAGGGCAACCTCGCGCACGACAGCCACGGCGACCTGGCCTACCTCGCGCCCAACAAGTGGAACCTGGCCAAGGTCGAGGAGCGCTTCCCCGACCTCCGCTTCAGCTCCACCCGCGAGCACACCTGAGCCCGGCGCGGCCCGCACCTGTCCCTTCGGACATTTCGCAAGCACGGCCGAGGGCGCGCCATCAGCCGCGATTCCGGCGCGGCCTGCACCTGTCCCTTCAGGCATCTCGCAAGCGCGACCGACCGCGACGCCGAAGCGCGCGCCATCGGCCGCGGTCCGGCGCGGCCTGCACCTGTCCCTTCAGGCATCCCGCAAGCGCGACCGACCGCGACGCCGAAGCGCGCGCCATCGGCCGCGGTCCGGCGCAGCCTGCACCTGTCCCTTCAGGCATCTCGCAAGAGCGACGGACGGCGACGCCGAAGCGCGCGCCCTCGGCCGCGGTCCGGCGCGGCCTGAACCTGTCCCTTCAGACATCCGCAGGTGGACCGCGGACCTCTGTCCGCCCGCGCCGCGAGCGATCACGCCCCGCTAGCGATGTCGCAGCAATCACCTGTCCTCGAGGACAGGCTCGAAGCCGGACGCGGACATCTGTCTGCCCCCGTCGCGAGCGATCGCGCCCCGACGCGCGTCACGGTCCTCACGGTGAGCCGGTGATCCGCCGGGCCCCTCGCGGTCGCTCATGGAGGCCATGCCCGTGCAGCCCGGGATCGACGGCGACGCCAGCACCATCTGCGCCGACTTGTTGTCGGCGCGCTCGCGGCCCGAGCCGACCGCCGAGTCCGGCGGCGAGTCCGCGCTGAGCACCGAGGCCGCGGCCGAGGAGCCGGCGGCGCGCGCCGCGTCCGCGGCCCCGCGGCCGGCGACGAGATCGGCGACTTCACCCTGCAGCGGCGCCTCGGCGAGGGCGGCATGGGCGTCGTGTTCGCCGCGTGGAGCCACAAGCTGGCCCGCCGCGTGGCGATCAAGATCCCGACCCGCAGCCTCGACGAGGTCGTGCGCGCCCGCATCGTCCGCGAGGCCCAGAGCCTGGCCCAGGTCGACCACCCCAACGTGGTCCGGGTGTACGAGATCGGCGAGGAGGGCGAGAACCTCTTCATCGCCATGGAGCTGGTGGAGGGCGTCACCCTCCGCAAGTGGCTGTCGGAGGCGCCGCGCGGCTGGCGGGAGATCGTGCAGATGTACCTGCAGGCCGGTCACGGCCTGGCGGCGGCGCACCACCAGGGGCTGCTGCACCGCGACTTCAAGCCGAGCAACATCCTGGTCGACGGCGAGGGCCGGGTGCGCCTGATCGACTTCGGCCTCGCGCGCATGCGCGACTCCAGCCGCGACATCGCCGCCACCGTCGACGGCGACGAGCCCTCGGGCCCCGAGTTCGTGCTCACCAGCCGCGCCGGCACGCCGCGCTACATGGCGCCCGAGCTGTACGACACCGGCGCGACCGTCGACGCGCGCAGCGACCAGTACTCGTTCTGCGTCGCCCTCTGGGAGGCCCTCTACGGCGAGCTGCCCGACTGGCGCCGCTCCGCGCCGCACTCCCGCGCGGTGCCGGCGTGGCTGCTCGCGGCGCTGCGCCGCGGCCTCGCGCTCGACCGCGGCGACCGCTTCCCCAGCATGGACGAGCTGCTGGCCGAGCTGACCGCCGGCCTGCAGCCGCGCCGCCGCCGCCCGCTCGCGGTCGTCGCCCTCGCCGCGGTGGTCGGCGCCGGCGCCGGGGCGGCCCTCCAGAGCGGCGGCGACGCCGACGCCTGCGCCGACCCGGCCGCCCTCGTCGACGCGGTGTGGCCGGCCGAGCAGCGCGCGGCCCTGCGCTCGGCTGGCGATTCGGGCATGTCCCTAGAGACATGGTTCTCGGAACATGTCCTGCAGTGGGCCGAGGCCAGCGCCCAGGCCTGCCGCGCCGGCGCGCGCTGGGACGAGGCGGCCCGCACCCGCGCCCGGTCCTGCCTCGACGAGCGCGAGCAGGCGCTGCGCGCGGTCGCCGACGCGCTGGCGGGGCCCGCCCGCGCGCCTTCCGCGGGCGCCGGCCTCGTCGTCGACGGCGCCGGCTCCGGCTGGGACGGCCGCCTGGCCCTGTGGGACCGCGCGCTCCCGCCGGCCTCCGACTGCGTCGACCCGCGCCGCCTGGCCTTCACCGCCGATTCACCTGTTCATTTCGACCTGTCTGAAATGACATGGCTCGAAGACCAGCTTCAAGCCGGCGCCGCGCTCGCGCTCGCCGGCGACCCGGCGTCCGCGGCCGCGCGGCTGTACCCGGCCCGCGCCCGCGCCGAGCAGGCCGGCGACCGCTGGCGCCAGGCCCGGGCCGACCTCGCGCTCGGCGTGGCCGCCATGCACACCGGCGACGAGGCAGCCGCCCGCCGCCGCTTCGAGGCCGCGGCCAGCGACGCCGGCGCCGTCGGCGACGACTTCCTGGTCGCCGACGCCTGGCGCTGGCTGGTGTTCGTCGACGCCGCCCGCGACCCCGACCCCGAGCACGCGCTGCTGCTGCTGCCGCACGCCGAGAGCACGCTCTACCGGATCGGTCAGGCCAGCGGCGCGCGCATGGTCGACCTGCAGCTGTCGGCGGCGTGGGCCGAGCTGCGCCGCGGCGACCTCGACGCGGCTCACGCCCGCCTCGCGCGCGCGCTGCAGCACGGGCAGGTCGACGAGGCGCTGGCCGTACGGATCTTGCGTCACCACGCAGAGCAGGCCCACCAGCGCGGGCAGCACCTGCCGGCCGTCGACCTGGCCCGCCAGGCGCTGAGCCTGCAGCTCCGTCGTGAAGGCCCCGACTCGCGCGCCGTCGCCGACACCCGCCAGAGCCTGGCCCGCTACCAGCTCGCCGCCGGCCAGTACGCCGAGGCCGAGGCCAACCTGCGCGCCGCCCTGACCGTCGCCGCCGACGACCCCGACGCGCGCGAGCGCGCCAGCCTCGAGCTCGACCTCGCGGTCGTCCACTACACCCGCGGCGACATCGCCGCCGCCCGCACCGCCGCCGAGCGCGCCGCCGCTGCCTTCGCCGACGTCGCCGATCCCACCGCCGGCAGGTCCGACCGGATCGCGCTCGCCAAGCTGCGCGGCGACCTGTCCCTCGGGACAGACGATCACGCCGCCCTGCGCAGCTACGAGGCCGGCCTCGCGCTCGTCGCCGCCGGCCCCGCGCTGCCGGAGACGCGCGACAACGCGGTCGCCATGCGCGTCGGGGTCGCGGCCGCGCGCCAGAACCTCGGCGACCTGCCCGGCGCCGCCGACGCGATCGGGCGCGCGCTCGCCGAGCTCGCCGGCGTCTCGCCCGCCGTCGCCGCCTACGCGTGGGGCACCGCGGCCGAGCTCGATCTCGTGCGTGGCCTTCGGCGCGAGGCCGAGGCGCACTGTCGCCGCGCGCTCGCGCTGCTGCCCGACGACGACGCCACCGCTCGCGAGCTGCGGCAGCTGCTCGTACGGATCCGAGCCTCCGGCCACGTCCGCCGGAAATAACGCGGACGACGTCGGATCTGCATGATCCGATCGACCTCGTCGCGCCACCCATATGCGCCGATGTCGACCCGAATGACCCTCGTCCGCAGCCCCCGTCCGCTGATCGCGTCGTTCGTGCCCGTGACGCTGCCGGACGGCCTCCTCACCGTCCGCTACAGCACGAGCGGCGGCCTCCCGGTGTTCGAGTGCGTCGGCCAGCGCGTCAGCGGCGGTCGCATCAACCTGTCCCCGGAGACATGGATCGCCTGGCAGGACCGCGGCATCGACCTCGTGATCGAGCCCGGCGCACCGAGCCCGGCCCGCACCGTCCGCGTCACCGCGACCAGCGGGCGCAGCCTGCTCAGCACCGCGGGCGACCCGGTCCCGCTCGTGGCCACCGCGCGGCTGGGCGCCCGCCTCCTGTTCGATGGCGACGCCGGCATGAGCTTCAAGATCGCGCTCGACGGCCTCGGCGCCGTCGAGCTCGACCTCGGCGACATCAGCAGCCAGATCCGTCCGCCCCCGCCCAAGCTGCCGCCCGACTGGCCCAAACCGAACTGATGGGGCCGAACGGACGCGGCCCGGCTGACGCGGCCGACCTGTCTCAAATGCCACGTCTTGACGGCCGCTCGGCGCGCGGCTATTCGCGAGGGCGATGCCCCGCCGCGCCCTCCGCGTCGTCCTCTGGCTCCTCGGCGTGTTCGTGATCGTCATTACCTGCGGCTCGTCGATGCCGCGGGAGCACATCGCCATGGAGACGGTGGTGCTGCCGGCCGCGCCCGAGGCCGTGTACGCCGCCGTGCGTGACGTCGAGTCGCAGCCGAGCTGGCGCTCCGACCTGAAGCGCGTCGAGGTCTTGCCCGACAAGGGCGACCGCCGGGTCTACCGCGAGATCGGCGACGACGGCGCGACGACCTTCGAGATCACCGACGACGTGGCGAACGAGCGCCTCGTCAGCGAGATGGCCGACCCCGGCCGCGCCTTCGCCGGCCGCTGGGTGTTCCAGTTCGCCCCCGCCGAGGGCGGCGGCACGCGCCTCACCCTCACCGAGGTCGGCGACGTGCCGAACCCCGCGCTGCGCTTCTTCGCCGCCACGCTCTTCGGCTGGGAGGGCTCGACCAAGCGCTACCTCGCCGACCTGCAGGCCCACCTCGCCAAGTCCTGAGGCGCGCTCGCGTCAACGTCCCGCGCTCGACCTGCGCGAACCTCGAGGCTCGCGCTCACCGCAGCGCCCCGCGCTCGACTTGCGCGAACCTCGAGGCTCACAGCAGCGCCACGCGCTCCTCCGATGCACTGCGCGAGCCTCGAAACTCGCGCTCAAGGCGGCGCCCCGCGCTCGACTTGCGCGAACCTCGAGGCTGACAGCGGCGCCCCGCGCTCGACCTCATCGTCTGCCTCGGACCGCGAGGCTCACGCTCACAGCAGCGCCACGCGCTCGACCGGCACGCCGCAGCGGCGCGCCGCCTCGACTTCGAAGCGGACCCAGCGCGACAGCCGGCTGTGCGGCGTCGCCACGTAGATCACGCGGTCGGCCGAGCGCACCCACTCGGCGATCGTCCGCTGCGCCGAGGTCGACCAGCGCTGCGGATAGTCGAGGAACACGAACTCGTCGCAGGCGCGCAGGCGCTCGAGGCACGCGCGCGACAGCGGCAGGTCGCGCACCGCGTAGCTGATGAACGTGCGCCGGCGGTCGAACCGGCGGAGCGGGCTAGGCATGGTGCGTCAGCGCCAGGGCGACGAGGATGACCACGCCGACGAAGAAGTAGAACAGCTGCGACGTGTTGAGCAGGCTCGACAGCACCGAGCCGACGGCGTCTTTCTCGAGCCCCAGCGGCGACACCGAGTTGCCGAGCCCGCGGGCCAGGCGAGCCCGCCCGAGCGCCGCCGCGATCCCGCGCCGGGTCTTGCGCTGGTAGTAGAAGTTCTGCGCGTCGGCCAGCCAGAAGAACGCCAGCAGCGCCAGGGCCACCACCGCGCACTCGATGAAGCGGATGTCCTTGTCGGCCAGCCACACCACCAGCGCCGCGCACAGGGCCACGCACAGCTTCTTCAGCTCGAGGCACTTGCCGGCGAACTGCAGCGTCGCCGCGTGCAGCTGGTCGACCTCCTTCCAGGCCACTTGCTCCTCGAAGCGCCGCCGCTCGGCGGCATTCTCCACGGCGCGGGACGGCTCGGGTTTCATCGGCGAGGCGATCGAGTCTGCCGCCTGCGCCGCGCGAACACCAGCAGCGGCAGCGCCCACGCCAGCGACCCCCGCTCGCGCGAGATCGCACAGCCCTCGGCCGGCTCGGCCATCACCAGGCAGTCGCCGTCGGGGCACTCGTCGGGCAGCAGGTCCGCACCTGTCTCTTCGCGCAGCCAGGTGAGGATCGGGTACGGCGCCCCGTAGACGCTGTCGCCGGTGCCGCACGGGCGCACCCCGCGGGACGTCACCCCAGCCAGGCGGTACGCGCCGCTCGACAGGCGCACGAACGCCGGCCCGCCCGAGTCGCCGCCGCACGCGTCCTGGCCCTCGCCGCCGGCCCGGAACTCGCGCCGACTCTTGCTGAAGGTGTCGATCGGCGTGGTCATGATCCGCTTGTGGCCGACGTCGTCGGTGGTCTGCAGCGGGTCGTCCTCGGCGTCGCGCACGGTGCCGAAGCCGACCACGTGGATCTCGTCGCCCACGTGCATCGTCTCGTCCCACTCTTCTTGCGTCGTGAGCGGCGGGATGATCTCCACCCCGTAGACGTCCTGGGCCAGGATCACGTAGCCGAAGTCCCACGCGTCCGACTTGCAGTCCTCGACGCAGGCCGTGGGATAGATGCCGTAGCGCTCGACCGCGGCCACGCGCCGCGCGTCCTTGGTGTAGATCGAGTCGCCGAACACCACCGCCATCTCGCCGAGCTTGGGCTCGTGCGACAGGCAGTGCGCGGCCGTCAGCACCACCCGCGGGGCCACCAGCGTGCCGGTGCACAGGCTCGCGGTCGAGACGGTCTCCTGGCTGAGGATCGCCACCACCGAGGTCCACTTCTCGACCGGCACCGCCTCGCCGCCGACGATCGGCACCGGCCGCGGCGCCCCCGCGCCGAGCGGCAGTCCGCACAGGACGGAGAGCAGCGCCGCGGTCCCGAATGCGAGCATCGCCGCCAGCATATCACTGCAACATCGTCCGCGCCCGCTCGCCGACGTCCGGGTTCCGCTCGGCCCCTTGCGGGCGGCCCCGCCCGCGGGTAGTAGCCTTCACTCCAAGGAGCGTCCCATGACCGTCGCCGTCGGCAGCCCCGCCCCCAACTTCGACCTCTTCGACAACGCCAAGCAGCGCGTCAGCCTCGCCGCCCAGAGCGGCAAGACCGTCGTCCTCGCGTTCTTCCCGGCCGCCTTCACCGCCGTCTGCGAGAAGGAGCTGTGCTCCTTCCGCGACTCGCTGGCCGCCCTCAACGGCCTCAACGCCACCGTGTTCGGCGTCTCGGTCGACGCGCCGTTCGCCAACAAGGCCTTCGCCGAGAAGAACGGCCTCAATTTCCCGCTGCTGTCCGACTACGCCCGCGAGGCCGTGCGCGCCTACGGCGTCGCCCACGACGACTTCGCCGGCATGCCCGGCTACACCGCCGCCAAGCGCTCGGTGTTCGTGATCGACCCCCAGGGCGTCGTCCGCTACGCGTGGGTCGCGCCCAACCCCGGCGTCGAGCCCAACTACGACGAGGTCAAGGCCGCCGTCGGCCAGCTCGGCGCCTGAGCCGTCTGCCCGCGCGCCGCAGCCCGCCCGTCGCGCTGCGGCCCGGTCTCGGTCCGCCGCTCCGGTCACCCGGCAGCGGCACTCGCCGCGTCGAACGCCGTGCTCCGGCCCGGTGACGACACCTTCGACCTCGTGCAGCGCTCGGCCGTGGATCGGCCCCGCGGGGTGCCAGCGGTCTCGCCGAGCGCGATCCCTCGGTCGCCGCCGATCTCGGGGCCGCGGCCTCTTGATCTCCGGCTCGGCCGCCCTGTCCGCGCGCGAGGTCCCTCGCGGTGGCTCACCCGCACGTGACCGCGAGCCGCCCGCGCGCGGGCGCCCTCGCGGTCGTCGACCCGCACCTGCCCGCAGCCGGCCGTCACCGGAGCCGACGACCCGCGCCCTGGCCTCGCGCGCTCGCCTGCTCGCCGGAAAACATGTATCTTCAGACATGTTCGAAGCACCATGCCTCTTCGGACATCCACTGTCGTCGCCGGGCGACGTGGGCGGCGACCCGACCCGCGTCGGCGCATGCGCGCGACCACACGCGACCCTCGCGCCAGTCGGCCTGGCGCTCGGAGTAAAGTGCCCGGGATGAGCGCCCGTCCCGTCGCAGCCCGGCCGCGCGCACGGCAGCCCGCCGGGTCGCGCCCGCGCGTCGCGTCGCGCCCCCTCTCGCGCCCGCCGAGGCCATCCCCTCGCGCGCTCCCCGGCCGACGGCGATCCCCTCGCCCCCGCGTCCCTGCGCCTGGTTGCTCGCCGTCGCCGCGCTCGCGCCCGCCTGCTTCAGCGACGGCGGCTACCACCCGGCCGGCGCCACCGCGCTCACCACCGACGACGCCGGCACGAGCACCACCACCACGAGCACCACGAGCACCGCCACCACCGGACCCGAGGTGCCCGCGACCACGACCACCGGCGAGCCCCCGCCGGTATGCGGCGACGGCATCGTCGACCCCGACACCGAGGCCTGCGACGACGGCAACGCCGACGACGGCGACGCCTGCCTCGGCACCTGCGTCGCGGCCAGCTGCGGCGACGGCGTCGTCTGGCTCGGCGTCGAGGACTGCGACCTGGGCGCGGGCAACCACCCGACCGCGCCCGACACCTGCCGCCCCACGTGCGAGCTGCCCGCCTGCGGCGACGGCGGCCTCTACGTCGGCCCGCTCGGCCCCGACCTCGAGCTCCCCACCGGCGAGGAGTCGATCGACGGCGGAGACGACGCCCCGCGCATGATCGGCGCCGCGGCCGACGGCAGCTTCGTCGTCACCTGGCACCTCACCGGCTTCCTCGCCAAGGTCCAGGCCCGCCGGGTCGACGCCGCCGGCCTGCCGTTCGGCGGGGTCGTGGAGCTGCTCGAGCAGCCGTTCCTGCAGGCCCGTGACTCCGTGATCGCGGTCGCGCCGAACGGCGACTACGCGGTCGCGTGGCAGAGCCTGTTCGAGGACGAGCAGGTGTTCGTCCGCGGCGTCGCTGCCGACGAGCCCGCCCCCGCCTTCAAGCTCACCGGCGCCGTCGCTTCCTCGCCCGCGGTGGGCCTCGATCCGGCCGGCGCCCTGATCGCCGCCTGGCGCGCCGGGGGCGGCAAGCAGACCACGCAGATCTACCTGCGCCGCTTCCCGCTGTTCACCGACCCGGAGAGCCCGCCCGAGCAGGCGATCAGCGACCACCCGCTCGGCGCGGCCGGCTCGCCGACGATCGCGGTGCACGAGGACGGCAGCTTCCTGGTCGCCTGGAGCGACCCCGACGGCGCGATCGTCTACCGCCGCTTCACCCCCGACCTGGTCGCCGCCCCGCCCGTCCCCACCGGCCTGTTCGTCGGCGGCGGCACCAACAACAGCGCCCGCCCGTGGACCGGCGCGGCCCTCCAGCCGGACGGCGCCGCGGTGATCGCCGGCCGCGACGCCGACGGCCTGCTCGTCCTGCAGCGCTTCGACGCCGCCGACGTCGCCGGCCCCCGCGTCCAGGTCGACGACGTCGCCGCGCTCCACGTCCCGTTCGTCGACGTCGCCCGCGACACCTGGGGCCACCTCGCGGTCGCCTGGTCGACCTGCGGGGCCCCCGGCGACGACGCCTCGAACTGCGCCGACCTGCCGTCGGTCTCCTGGTTCCGCCGCTTCCGCGTCGACCTGACCCCGCACGAACCCGCCGCCGAGGTCACCACCCGCGACGGCATGCCCCGCCCGCTGTCGCTCGCGGTCGCCCCCACCGGCGCCGCCGCGGTGGCCCGCGTCGAGGGCGACAAGGTCCTTTGAACATGTCCCCGGTGCAATGTCCTCCGTGACATTTTTCTAAAGACATGTCTTAAAGGTCATAGCCGAACGAACTCGACGGTCACGTGATCGCGGCGGCCCGCTCGCGCAGGTGCGAGACGACGCGCCGCGCCACGGGCTCCTCCGACGCCGGCCCGCTGCGGACGAAGCCGCACGCACCGTCACCGCCCACGCCCCGGGGCCACGAACAGAGGCAGAGGCGGCGAGAGGCGCGAGCTCGCCGAAGCCTCGTGCGCGCGGCCTCTCGCGGCTCCGGGCCTTCCCTTTAAAACATGTTCTTCTCGCCAGTTTGCCGGCGGCAGGGGCTGTTCGACCTCGCCGGGCGCGGCCGCGCCCGCGCGAGCGGAGGCACACACCGGGCCGCCCGCGACGACCGCCGGCCCGGGTTAAGCTCGCGCGCATGTCGTCCCGGGCGATCGGAGCGCTGGTGCTGACCTGGGCCGTCGCGGCCTGCTTCAGCGACGGTGGCCTGCACACCAGCGGCCCCGCCACCGACCCGACCCCCACGACCTCGACCTCGACCACCGGCAGCACCACCACCGACCCGACCGGCGGCGAGCCGACCACCACCGCCGCGACCTCCACCACCGGCGAGCCCGAGCCGTCGTGCGGCGACGGTCAGCTGGATCCGGGCGAGCAATGCGACGACGGCAACGACGACGACGGCGACGCCTGCCGCAGCGACTGTCAGCCGGCCACCTGCGGCGACGGCGTCGTCCAGCGCGGCGTCGAGGAGTGCGACGACGGCCCGAACAATCACCCGAGCGAGCCCGCCGCCTGTCGGCCCGACTGTCACGAGCCCGCCTGCGGCGACGGTGCCCTCTACGTCGGCCCGCTCGGCGATCCCGTGATCGTGGCCAGCGATCCGAACGCCGAGCAGGGCGACGACGTCCCGCGGGCGATCGGCGTCGACGCCTCAGGCACCTTCTCCGTGGCCTGGCGGATCAACGCCCTCGTCGATCGCCTCGACGTCCAGACCGTCGCCGCCGACGGCACCCTCGTCGGCGCCCCGCTCGACCTCTCCGACCCGCCGGTCCAGCTCCTGCGCGACCCCGTGATCGCCGTCGCGCCGGGCGGCGACCTCGCGGTCGCATGGGAGGTCAACGCGAACAACGGCGACATCTTCGTCCGCGGCGTCGTCGCCGGCGTCGCCGAACCTGGCCTCAACGCCATCATCGCCAAGAACCCCAACCAGCAGTCGCCTGCGATCGCCCTCGACGACGCGGGCCGGCTCACGCTCGCCTACGTCGGCGTCGCCGGGCTCAACCTCTCGCAGGTCTATGTCCGCCGGATCGCCAACTTCGATCCCGTCTCCCCGGCTGAGTTTGCGATCGGCGAGCACGCCACCGGCGTCCCCACGCCGCCCACGATCGCGACCTGGCCTGACGGCGCCTTCGTGGTCGCCTGGGGCGATCCCGCCGGCGCCATCGTCTATCGCCGCTTCCCCGTCGACGGCCCTCCCGGACCGACGATCACCAGCGGCCTCGTCACCGGCGGGATCGCCCTCGCCGACAGCGCCAACCCGTGGAGCGGCCTCGCCGTGACACCCGATCTGCGAGTCGTGCTCGGCGGTGTCGGTATCGACGGTCGTGTCTCTCTGCAGACCTTCGACCTCGCCGACGTCCCCCAGGCCATCGTGCCCGTCGCCGACGCGCCGCGGATGCACGCTCCGTTCGTCGACCTCGGCAGCGACGCGTGGGGCAACCTCGCGGTCGCCTGGGCCGAGTGCGGCGACGTCGTCGACCCCGTGGCGGCCGATTGCAGCGCGCAGGCCTCCGACCTGCGCCTGCGGTGGTTCCGCGCCGACCTCACCCCGCACGGCGCGGTCACCGACGTCCACGGCATGCTCGGCGCGCCGCCGGCGATCGGCCTCGCGGTCGCGCCCTCGGGGATCACCGGCGTCACTTACCTCGTCGGCGGCGACGTCGTCGTTCGCGTCGCCGGGCTGCAGTGTCCGGCCCCGTGATACCGTCGCGGCTTCACGCCTCTCGATGCACGCGGGCCGTCACTATCCCCTCAAGCACGTCATTCTGTGGACCCGGCGCGAGACCTTCGCCTTCGCGGTCATCGCTGCCGTCCCCACCGTCCTTTACGCCACCGGATGGTCGTGGATCACCGTCCCCTGGCTGCCGATCGCCCTCATCGGCACCGCGGTCGCCTTCATCACCGGCTTCAAGAACAACGCCTCCTACGCGCGCCTGTGGGAGGCGCGGCAGATCTGGGGCGGCATCGTCAACACCAGCCGCTCGTTCGGCGTCATGGCCTGCGACTACCTGCTCCAAGAGCCAGGTCTCTGCGGCCCCGCGGTCGACCTCGCGGCCGCGCGCGACGGCCTGATCGCCCGCCACATCGCCTGGCTGACCGCCCTGCGCTTCCAGCTGCGGGAGCCGCGGGCGTGGGAGAACATCGGCCTCGTGCACAACGCCGAGTACCGCCGGTACTACCAGATCCCCGAGCGGGACAACGACTACCTCGGCATCGAGCTCGGCAAGCTGCTGACCCCGGCCGACTGCGCTGCGATCCTGGGCACCAAGAACCCGGCCGCGCAGCTGCTGGCCCAGCAGTCGCACGCGCTCCGGGACCTGCGCGAGCGCGGCTTTTTGTCCGACTACCGCCACGTCGCCCTCACCGACGCTCTGGTCGAGCTCTACGAGCACCAGGGCAAGTGCGAGCGGATCAAGAACTTCCCGTACCCGCGGCAGTTCGCCACCTTGAACCTGCTGTTCGTGTGGCTGTTCATCGCCCTGGTCCCGCTCGGCCTGCTGCAGGAGTTCTCGAAGCTCGGCGACGGCTTCGTGTGGCTGACGATCCCCGCCGGCGTCATCGTCGCGTGGGTGTTCCACACGATGGACAAGATCGGCGAGAGCACCGAGAACCCGTTCGAGGGCGGGCCCAACGACGTGCCGATCACCGCGATCGCCCGCGCCATCGAGGTCGACCTGCGCGAGATGGCGGGCCAGAAGGACCTCCCGCCGCTGCTCCAGCCGCGCGGCGAGATCTTGATGTAATCTTGATAATGCGCGGACCTGTCCCGAAGGACCTATCTTCACACCAGCAGGTCGGGGTCGTCGGGGTAGAGCCGCGCGGCGATGGCGGCGGCCCGCGACGACTCGCGCGGCAGCTCGAACACCATCACCTGGGCGTCGCTGACCGCGATCGACCACACCAGGCGCTCGTCCTTGCAATAGGTGCGAAGTAGCGCCTCGGGCTCGCGGCTGGCCAGGGCCTCGGCGAAGTTGGGGCCCATGGTCAGCGCCAGCCGCTCGCGCAGATAGGCCTGGATGGTCGCCCAGGTGCCCTTGTAGCCGCGCTCGGCCGCGTCGAGCAAGCGCGCGTCGGTGGTCCCGAGCGCCAGCGCCAGCCGCTCGCGGAAGCCCTCCGGCGCGTCGGCCGGGGGCGGCGTCACGACCTCCACGTCGATCGGCACCTCGAGCTCGCTGTCGGCCTGGGCCAGCCGGCGCAGCAAGATCGGCGCGGACGGGGTGCGATCGCGACGCGAGGGGGTTTACTTCGATCGGTTCCATGGCGGTTCTCCGGTCCGCGGCGTGAGGGACCCGCGGGACACATGTCCATGCAATGATCCATTTCCTCGTGCGAGCAATGGACAAACGGCGCGATCCCGCGAGCCGGCGCGCCCACGCGCCCGCGCGATCGCGCCCGACCGGCCCCGATCGGCGTTCCGAGGCGCCCAGAGACCAGGTGCGGCCTGCGCACGCAGACGCACCGGTGTGACGGGCCGCGTCCCGAGCGCCGCGGCGCGGTACCGCGGAGCCCGGCTCACACCCATCCCATTCGGCGCGAATCAGCGGACCCTGTGCGACGTTTCTCCGCTCCCCCTCGGCGCCTCACAGCCGGCGACGCGGCTTGTCGCGGCGCAACCGCGGTCCGGCCCGGCGAGCCAGCTCGTCCATGAAGTGGTTGTCGTCGAGATCCGGCACGCGGGTGCGGATCTGGGACATCAGCTCCTCGACGTCGGGCTTGTCCGAGCCGCGGTGGAGCTCGTCGACCAAACTGAGCAGGAGCCGCTCGGAGCGTGCGCGGTCCGCCTCGATGCGGCGCCGCAGCACGGACCCGCGCACCACCAGGCCGATCACGACCGCGAGCGCGAGGCCCAGCACCCAGGCGATGATCTGGCTGATCTGGATGCCCTTGTGCAGCATGTGGTCGAGGCGGGTCCAGATCGACTCCTCGAGCTGGCCGAGGTCGCGCCTCACCTCGAGCTCGGCCAGCGCGTCGGCGGCGCCGAGCACCAACTGCTTGCTCGCCTCGCGCGAGACGATGCCGATCACCGGCACCAGCTCGTCGCGCACCGCCTCGCGCAGGGCCGGGGCCAGGTCCGCGCGCACCACCTTCTTCAGCCCCGGGCCCACGTCCTGCTCGAGCACGTGGCGCAGCGCCGGCCCGAGGTCCTCCTGCAGGCCCTTGCCGGCCGACTGCGTCAGCGCCGTCACCGTCGTGCGCGTGAGGTCGTTGACCATCGCGCTGGCCTCGCGGCGCGTCCTCGGCGACAGCGCGCTGTCGAGGGTCTGTTGCACCGTCGCGGCCAGCGCCGGGCTGATGTCCTCCTTCAGGCCCTTGCCCGCCGCCTTGGTGATCGCCGCGAGGTAGCGCGTGCTCATGTCGCGCAGCGCGGTCTGCCGCTGCTCGTCGGTGAGCCCGTCGAGCGCGCCCCCGACCAGCGACTCGGTCAGCTCTTTGCTGGCCGCCTGGATCTGCGGGTCGTGCAGGAGCTTCTGGATCCGCGCCTGCGACTCGGGGTCCTCGAGGAAGGACAGGGTCTCGTCGAACGTCGCCGGTACCGCTTTGCGGACCACCCCCTCGGCGGTGATACACCCCGGAGCGACCGAGAGGAGGAGAGCGATCAGAGAGACGCCGCGCAGGTCGTTGAGCCGCATGTCAGAGCCATGCGACGAGTCGCCGCGCCGGCCAGCGCGTCATTGTACGCACCCCGGATACGCGCGAGCCCGCGGGCTGGAAATCACCACAGATCGAGCGCCGATCGCCGCGATCGAACCTCCGCGACCAGGGCCCGCGCCCGCGTCGCGATCGCGTTCCAGGCCGCTCCGGCGGAGGACGCGCGGGCATTTCACCGTCACCGCTTGACTCTGCTCGCACCTCGATCACGGTTCCGGAGAGGGAGCCGCAAGGCCCCGAGGAATGGAGGTCCACCGTGCTTTACTGGTCCATCGTCTTCTTCATCGTCGCCCTCGTCGCCGCCGTCTTCGGCTTTGGTGGCATCGCGGCCGAGAGCGCCTACATCGCCAAGATCCTGGCCTTCATCGGTCTCATCCTCGCCGTCGTCACCTTCGTGATGCGGCGCTGAGCGACAACCTGCCAACTTCCAACCTGTCCTGCGGGACAGCTCGCTCCGTCCGTCCCGCGGAGCTCGAGCTGTCCCGCAGGGCGCTTCGTCGCGAGGCCGTGCACACGCACGGTCCCGCACGCGCTCTCGGGCGCGCACGAGCCCGCTCCGCCCGCCCGTCGCTCAGGCCGCGGGCACCGCACGGCTCGGTGCCGACGACGCGGCGGTCGAGCTCGCCGCGCCGCGCCCGCCCGGTCCGCCGCGAATCACATGTCCCCGAGGACACGCGCGCTTCACGGCCCGACCGGGTAGCGGCTGGCGATGGCGATCCGGTTCCACAGGCTCATCTGGATCGCCAGCCACTCGACCGCGGCGATCTCCTCCGACGACAGCACCGCAGCGGCCTCGGCGTAGACGGTCTCGGGGATCTGGTCGTGGGCGACCAGGGTGACGGCCTCGGTCAGCTCGAGCGCCGCGCGCTCCCTGTCGGTGAAGTACTGCGTCTCGCGCCAGGCCGGCAGCACGCTGATGCGGTCGCTGGACTCGCCGGCGGCCAGCGCGTCGCGGGTATGCATGCGCACGCAGAAGGCGCAGTGGTTGACCTGCGACGCGCGCAGGCGCAGCAGCTGGCAGAAGCCGTCGCCGAGCCCGGCCGCCCGGGCCCGCTGCGTCACCTGCCCGTCGAGGGACACCACCGCCCGGTACAGCTCGGGGGCGATCTTGCCGAGGTTGACGCGGTCGTCCTGGTTCATTTCCCGCCGCCCTTGGCCTCGAGCTTGGCCCACGAGTCGCGCAGGCCGATGGTGCGGTTGACGACCAGGCGCTCGTCGGTGCTGTCGCGGTCGACGCAGAAGTAGGCCAGGCGCTCGAACTGCACGCGGGTGCCGGTGGGCGCCGCGGCCATGCTCGGCTCGACCTTGGCGCCCTGGACCACCTCGAGCGACTTCGGGTTGAGGTTGTCGAGGAACGTCTTGCCCTCGGGCGCCTCGTTGGGGTCCTCGGTCATGAACAGGCGGTCGTACAGGCGCGCCTCGACCGGCAGCGCGTGCGCGGCCGAGACCCAGTGGATCGTGCCCTTGACCTTGCGGTTCGCGTTCGCCCCGCCCGGGCGCGACGCGGTGTCGAGCGTGCAGCGCAGCTCGATGATCTCGCCCTGCGCGTCCTTCACCACCTCGTCGCAGCGGACGATGCCGACGTGGCGCAGCCGCACCTCGGCGCCCGGGCTCAGGCGGAACCAGCCCTTGACCGCCTGCTCCTTGAAGTCCTCGCGCTCGATGAACAGCTCGCGGCCGATCGGCACCGGCCGGGTCCCGCGCGCCGGGTCGTCGGCGAAGTACGGCGCGTCGATCCACTCGACCTCGCCCGCGGCCCAGTTCGTCAGCGTCACCTTCAGCGGGTAGAGCACGCCCATCACCCGCGGGCTGGTCGCGTTGAGGTGCTCGCGCAGCGCGTGCTCGAGCAGCGTCACGTCGATGAGCCCGTTGCGCTTCGACACCCCGACGCGCTCGCACAGGTTGCGGATCGCCTCCGGCGTGTAGCCGCGGCGGCGCAGACCCGCGAGCGTCGGCATGCGCGGGTCGTCCCAGCCCGACACGATGCCCTCCAGCACCATCTGCTTGAGCTTGCGCTTGCCGAGCAGGGTGTAGCTGAGGTTGAGCTTGGCGAACTCGATCTGCTCCGGGTCGCCGGGCACCGTCAGCTGCGCGAGGATCCAGTCGTACAGCGGGCGGTGGTCCTCGAACTCCAGCGTGCACAGCGAGTGGGTGATCCGCTCGAGCGCGTCGGAGATGCAGTGCGCGTAGTCGTACATCGGGTAGACGCACCACGCGTCGCCCGTGCGGTGGTGGTGCGCCTTCTTGATGCGGTAGATCGGCGGGTCGCGCATGTTGATGTTGCCGTGCTCGACGTCGATCTTGGCGCGCAGCACGTGCTCGCCCTCCTCGAACTCGCCGGCGCGCATGCGGCGGAACAGGTCGAGGTTCTCCTCGACGCTGCGGTCGCGGTACGGGCTCGCGGTGCCCTTCTTGTAGAAGTTGCCGCGGTAGGCCTTGATCTCGTCCGCCGTGAGGCTGTCGACGAACGCCTTGCCGGCGCGGATCAGGTCCTCGGCGAAGTCGTACAGCCGCTGGAAGTAGTCCGACGCGAAGTACTTGTGCTCGCCCCAGTCGAAGCCGAGCCAGCGGATGTCCTCCTGGATCGACTCGACGAACTCGACGTCTTCGGTGGCCGGGTTGGTGTCGTCGAAGCGGAGGTGGCAGCGGCCGCCGAACTCGGCGGCCATGCCGAAGTTGAGGCAGATCGACTTGGCGTGGCCGATGTGGAGGTAGCCGTTGGGCTCGGGCGGGAAGCGGGTGCACGCGTCCCTCGCGCCGGCCCTGGGCGATGTCCTGGGCGATCCGCTCGCGGATGAAGTTCGAAGGTCCATCGTCGACGGGCGGCTGGCTCTCGCTGGTCATGGCGACGAGATCCGTACTCCAGGTGGGCCCGCAGGGTCAAACGGCGGCCCGCGGCGGCTTTGTGGCGGGAAATTGCCCCGCCCGCGCGGCCCGTGTTTCCCTCGCCCCCGTGAGCCCCGGATCTCCGCGCTGGACCGCCGTTCGGGCCTTCCTCGGCCGCCACGCCTACGTCGCCCTGGCGGCCGGTGCGCTGCTCGTGCTCACCCGCACCGTCGACTTCGCCCCGCCGCCGCTCGTCCGCCCCGACCCGTCCGCGCACGGCGGCGCCGGCGAGCCGGTCGCCGTCCAGGAGTTCTCGCCCGAGCTGCGCAACCCCCGGGTCGTCCAGCTCCGCCTGGTCCTGCGCCGCTACGACGACCCCGCCCTGCCGGTCAAGGCCGACGACCACGCCCTCGACGACCGCGGCGACGTGCTGTCGTCCCCGCTCGTCACCGCCGTCGTCGGCACCGAGGCCGCGGTCGACCAGAAGGTCGCGCTCGAGGGCGGCGACCTGCAGGTCCGCCTCGGCCTGCGCGCCACCCCGCGGCTCACCCTCGGCGACGCCACCACGCTCGAGCACACCCTCGAGATCCGCAGCGAGCGCACCGGCTGGCGCGGCCACCCCGAGATCCTGGTGTTCATCGCCGGGGGCACGATCGGCGACCTCGACGGCCGCGGCCAGCGCTGGGTGTTCACCGTCGACGACCACCTGTTCAGCCTCGACCTCGAGGCCGTGCGCCCCGGCGGCCCGGTCTGAGCGCCACCGCCGCGGCCGCGCCGGAGGACCTCCGGGCATGACTCATCGAGCATGCTCTCGAGGACATGTCTCCAATCACATGTCCTGAGCGACATGCCCCTTCGGCCCGGTCAGCGCCGATACGGGTCCGTCACCCGGGCCAGCAGCGTCGCCTCGAACGTCCGCAGGGCGATCATCGTCCGCCGCAGCTCGGCGAACACATGCGCGACGTCGGGGGCCTCGGGGTACAGCACCTCTTCCCACAGGTCGTCGCTGCGGTCGAACACCCCGGGGCGGAACAGCGCCGCGTAGAACGGCGCCGGCGACAGGCCGAGGCCGAGCAGGACCAGGCGCTCGCGCTCGTCGAGCCAGCGGAACAGCAGCAGCCACTCCCACAGCGCCCGTCGGGCCTCGCCGATCGCGCGGTCGTAGGCGTCGCAGCGGGCCCGCCGGCCCCACGGCGTCTCCGGGGCCAGCGGGTTGTCCCAGTACGACAGCGGGGTCGCCAGCGCGTGGCGGACCACGCGTGCCTGCCGGGCCAGCTCGCCGAGCCCGCGGCTCAGGTGCGCGGTGCTGAGGTGGTCGTCGCCCTCGCTGAGGGCCAACAGCTCGCGCAGCCGGGCGTCGCGCTGGCGCTCCGGGACCACCAGCGCGCCGCTGCCGCGGCCGTGACCCCTGCGCCGACGGTGATCGCCCAGCTCACTGCAGTCAATGTGACCGATGCCGGGCCCCCGCTCAAGGCCGTCCGCCGGCGCACATTCGCCCACGACCTGGCTCTCGAGACATGTACTGACATTGCCCCGCGCGCCTCGCGTGCGCCCGCTGTCGTGATTCACAGCCGCCATTCGCCGGCCGCGGCGCCTGGCGGCTCGGACGCCCGAGTCCGCGCGCTCGGCCCGAGCGCCCGCGAGCCTGTCCACCCGCGACCCCACCCTCGCTCCGGCTCCTGGAGGAGGCTCTCCGCCCGCGACCTCCGCGTGAGGCGACCTCTCGCGCCTCGGACCCCCGCCGACGAGCCCGACGAGGGACGACGCGGAGGCCAAGGGTTCGATGCTCGCGTCCGGAGGTCCCGGAGTCTCCTCGCCGCCACGAGGAAAAGACCCTGGACGAATCGCTCGATGCTCCCGCCCTGGTCATCCCGCAGGTCCCTCCGCCAGCGCCCGCGAGCCACGCCCGCGCCCCATGCCGCGCCGTCACCTCGCGCGACCCGTTGCCTCTACAAGCTCCAGCTCCTCGCGCCCGCGGGTCGTCGACAAGCTCCAGCTCCCCGAGCCCCCCGCCGTTTCGCCGTCCCCCCCGAGACGTTGCCGCTACAAGCTCCAGCTCCCCGACCGCGTCCCCTCGCAGGCGCCGACGCACACCGCTGGAGAAGCCCGAGCGCCACGACGCCGCCGGGCTCCACGAATCGAACTCCCACGCATCACTCCCCGCTCGCGTCATACCTATGTCGTGACCGACGCGGACGGACGACCGCGGACAACAGACGGTTGGCTCCACTCGGCCTCGGACAAACGTGAGGCACACCGCTTGCGACGCTGGTACCGTGCGAACTCTGGATGACTGCGAACTCCGACGTTCGTCCTTTCCTCGACCTCCACGGCGCCGAGTTCTCGCGTGACCCACACGGCGCGCTGCGGGCCGCACGCGAGCAGAGCTGGTGCGCGGACACGGCCCTGGGCCCGGCGATCCTGCGCTACCACGAGGTCCAGGCGACGCTGGCCCAGCGTACGCTGCGGACCCCGGACCTGACTTTTTGGCCATGCAGGGGATCCACGACGGCCCGCTGGTCGAGATCATGTCCGGCTTCCTGCTCAACACCGACGGCGCCGCGCACGATCGCCTGCGCCGGCTCATCAGCCGCGCCTTCACCGTCCGCCGCGTCGAGGCGGTGCGCCCGCGGATCGTCGCCATCGCCGAGGAGCTGACCGCCGCCCTGGTCGCCAAGGACCGCTGCGACCTCGTGGGCGAGTTCGCCGACCCGTTCGCGCGCCGCGTCCTGTGTGCATTCGTCGGCATCCCCGCCGACGCCCAGGCCCGCGTGCGCCGCTGGACCGCCGACCTCGGTCTGCTGTTCGGCCTCAGCGTCGCCACCCACCGGGCCCGGATCGAGGCATCGATGCTCGAGCTGCGCGCCTTCATCGACGACCTGATCGCGCTGCGCCGCCGCGACCCGCTCGACGACCTGCTCAGCAAGCTGGTGGCGGCCCAGGCCAACGGCGACGCCCTCACCGACCTCGAGCTGCGGGCGATGATCGTCACCTTCATGTCGGCCGGCAGCGACACCGTCCTCAACCAGCTCGGCCACGCGTTCGCGGCCTTCCTCGCCCACCCCGAGCAGTGGCGCCTGCTCGCCCGCGACTCGTCGCTGGCAGCGCCCGCCGCCGAGGAGGTGGTCCGCTTCTCGCCGGCCTCGCTGCTCGGGGTGCCGCGGATCGCCACCGCCGACGTCGAGGTCGCCGGCCACGTGTTCCCGCGCGGCAGCTTCCTCCTCCCGATCACCGGCTCCGCCAACCGCGACGCGCAGGTGTTCGCCGACCCCGACCGCTTCGACATCACCCGCAAGCGCGACGTCCACCTCACCTTCGGCGGCGGGATCCACTATTGCCTCGGCGCCGCGCTGGCCCGCGTGCAGCTGCAGATCACCCTGCCGATGCTGGCCGCACGCCTCGGCGAGCTCCACCCCGACGGCCCGATCCCCTGGCTCCCGCCGACCGAGGCCGTGTACGGCCCCCTGCGCGTGCCGGTGGGCTACCGCGCCCGCGCCTGAGGTCATTTTTTCCCCGGCGACCCGGTCCGCGGCCTGCGCTTCAGGCGTGACCTCCGCCTGTCCCGGCATTCACGTGACATGACCCTTCGGCCATGTCTCCGCACCCGGACGCCTCGCCGCGCCCGCATCACGAGCACCGTCGAGGCGCGACAGCCCCGCTCGTCGGCCACCGCGCCTCGAGCCCGCTGAGCCGCCCGACGAGCCCGGCGGTACAGGCCGCCGGATCGCGCGGCCGGCCGCTCGCTCCTGCGAAAGGCCGAGACCCCGCGCGTCCGCTCGTCCGGCCGTACGCTCATTGGAACTTCGGGACATATGCGCATACCGCTGCGCCGCAGCGGCGCCGACCGGCGCGCCCAGCGGACCGCGAGCATTCGAGCGCCCCGCGGCGGCGACCGGCGCGAGCCCGGTTTCGCCCGCGACGGGCCGTCGTCGCGGCGATTGGGGCGATAGGGCGGTTCAAGCTCGAGTTCGCTGTATTGGTGCCAGTCGTGGCTCCGGGTCATAAGCCATCCGACCCTTTGGCGCGCCTCGGTCGCGACCGGCCGGCGCGGCGCCCAGGTTCAAGGAGATCCGCCATGCTCGCACGTTCATGTCTGACCTTGCTGCTCTGCTGCACCTCGACCCTCGCGGCGGCGAAGGAGCCCGCGCAGGTCGCGGCCACGCAGGCTCCCATCGCGCGTCCGCTGGCGGCGCGCAATGTGGAGCCCGCGAATCAACCGGGGCTCATCTCGCCCGGCAAGGAGCCGGATATCGTCCCGCCCGACTACAAGCGCGACTGGAAGACCGAGCAGCGCTTCCTGCAGGCCGGCACCGGCACCTCGTGGGCGCTCGCCGGCCTCGGCACCGTCGGCCTCATCGTCCCGCTCGCCATGCTGAGTCGCTGCAACAACGCCCAGGACGCCGGAGCGATGCTCGACTGCAGCCAGGAGCGCCGCACCGCCGGCATCATGGCCCCGATCCTCGGCGTCCTCACCGTCGCCGCGCTCGTCCCCGCCGTGATGTTCACCCGCCGCCTGGTCAAGCACGACGACAAGAAGCCGGGCAAGCAGCGCACCGCCTTCGGCGTCAGCGCCGGCGGCCTGCAGCTGAAGTTCTGAACGGCCGCGGACGCGGCGTGGCAGCGACCCCGGGCCGCTCGCGCGCGCAGGGCTCGCGGCGTATCCTCGCGGCCATGCCCGCCCGCCTGCGCGCCGCCGGTCCCGCCGACGCCGCCGACATCCACCGCTTGATCGTCGACCTCGCCACCTACGAGCGCGAACCGGACGCCGTGGAGGTCACCGTCGACACGCTGCGCGACCAGCTCGCGAGCGAGCGCCCGCCCTTCGAGTGCCTCCTCGCCGAGGACGACGACGGCGCGGTGGTCGGCTTCGCCCTCTACTTCCACAACTACTCGACCTGGCGCGGCCGCCCCGGCCTCTACCTCGAGGACCTGTTCGTCGACCCGGCCGCGCGCGGCCGCGGCATCGGCAAGCAGCTGCTCGTGCGCCTGGCCCAGCTCGCCGTCGAGCGCGGCTGCGCCCGCATGGACTGGGCCGTGCTCGACTGGAACGCCCCCGCGATCGCCTTCTACGAGTCGCTCGGCGCCCGCGCGGTGGCGGACTGGACCATCTTCCGCCTCACCGGACCCGCGCTTTCAGACCTGGCCCGCACGACATGACCTTTCGGTCATTGTCGTGACCTCACAGGCGCGACAGCTGGCCGACGCGGGCGACCAGCGACTGGCTGCCCATCACGACCAGGCGGCCGGCGGTGGCCAGCGCGTCGGCGATGTTCGGGTCGCCGGTGACGAGGCTCTTGAAGTCGGCGCTGTCGATCGCCAGCTCGCACTGGGCGCCGGGCCAGTAGCCGGGCCACACGCCCGTTTTGGTGCGAGTGACCTCGACCCACCATTCGCCGCCCTCGGGGCCGGAGATCCGGAATTGATAGGTCCCGCCGATCTCGGCCGCACCCGCCGGATTACGGCGGAGGGCCGCCGGCAGGTCCTCGTTGAAAAAGCGCTGGACGTTCATCCGCGGGTGCCAGCGGTCACGCTGCCACGCTGTTCCGCTGGAGTCAACGTTCCGCGCCGGGTCCGCCGGTATCGCAGGAGCGCCGCTCGTGGAACGCCTTATCGCCGCGAGCGGCGCCGCCGAGTACGTCAGCGCCCGGCCGTAGAACCATTGGTAGCACCCTGGCGCACTGCGACGTATCGCGCGCTACCGCGCGAAATGCGATGTCCGTCCAAGCGTCGCAAAAATCGAACCCCGCGCGCCCGCCGACGCCCCCTGCGGCGCGCCGTGCATGGCGCACCACGAGGCCGCCGACGCGGCTCGCGTCGCCGCCGTGACTGCCCCGCCCGCGCCGTCCGAGGCGCGTCCTGAAGCGCCCCACGAGCGGCTCGCGGGGTCCGACGCGCCAGCGCGAGCTGCATCAGCGCGAGCGCAGCTCGTGACCTCTCCCTGCGTCGTCCGGTGCGCGCCCCGAAGCGCTGCACGGCCCGCGCGGCTCGCTACCTCTCCCTGCGTCGTCCGAGGCGCCCTGAAGCGCTGCCCGGCCGCGCAGCTCGCGAGCTCGGCCCGTGCCGTCCGATGCGCGCCCTGAAGCGCCGCACGACCCGCTCGCGCAGCTCGTGACCTCGCCCCGCGTACCGGTGCGCCCCCCGACGAATGGGGCGAGTCGCTCGCGACCCACCGGCCCGCGCCGCCTCTCGGACCGCGCGGGCCGCTCGCGCAGCTCGTCAGTAGCGCGCCTTCGACAGCTGCACGAGCGTCTCGCGCAGCGTCTCGCGGGTGTGACGCTCCCGCTTGATCCCGCCGTCGTGACCGCCGAGCAGGATCTCGAGCGCCCGGCGGGCCACCTGCTCCTCTTGCGGGGCGAGCGGGTTGTCGGCCCGGCGGTCGTCGGCGAGCAGCTCGAGCATGCGCTGGATCCCGCGGGCCACCACGCCCTTCTGCTGGCGATAGTAATCGTCGCGCAGGCGGTAGAAGTAGTCGGCGAAGATCTCGGCGTAGGCCGGCTCCTCGTCGGGGTGGCTCAGCGCCCACGCGCCGATCCGCGACAGCAGGTCGGTGCGGAAGTGCGGGCCCGCCTTCGGGTCCATCGTCTTCTCGAGCCCCTGCATGAACTTCTCGTCGGGGTCGCGCAGGTTGCCGGTGACGGGGTCGAACATCTTCTCGCGCTTGACCGCGTGCTTGACGTGGACCACGTACTTCTTGAAGACCTCGAGGTAGCGGGCCTCGTCGACCAGGCCCATCGCCTCGCGGACCTCCCAGTCGGACGCGCTGAGCCAGTAGTTCCAGGCCGCGGCGGTGATGCTGCCCTCGCCGTCGAGCAGGTGGAACCCGCTCGCCGCCTTGGGCAGCAGCATCCAGCGGTGGTTGAGCGCGTCGCCCATGAACTTGCGCAGCTCCTTGAACAGCCGCGGCACGGTGACGCAGGTGGTGCCCGGCTCGCTGGCGGCCGCCAGCAGCACGCGCTTGAGGTCGCGGACCGAGGCGCCGAAGCTGCCCTCGTAGTCGCCGAGCAGGTGCTCGGCCCCCTCGGCGCGCACGACCGCCTGGGGGAACCGCTCCTGATGCATCTGCGGGACCGCCAGCAGCAGCTCGCGGGCCTCGTCGCTGGTGAGGCCGGCGGGCACGCGGCCGTAGGCGTAGAGGTCGGCCTTGTCGAGCGGCCCGAGGCGCGACAGCACCGCCTGCAGCTTGGGCGAGTACTCGGCCGCGTTGGGCGGGCGCAGCCGCGTCATCACGCCCCACAGCGCGAGGATCCGCGGCACGTGCGGGGCGATGTGGATGCCGCGCAGCACGTCGCCGACCTGCTCCTGGTAGACCTTGCGCTCGACCCGGTAGTCGAGCAGGTACGGCACCGGGATCAGCTC
Organism: Nannocystis pusilla; assembly: GCF_026626665.1. Lineage (GTDB taxonomy): Bacteria > Myxococcota_A > Polyangia > Nannocystales > Nannocystaceae > Nannocystis > Nannocystis pusilla. The sequence continues at coordinate 10,498,467 of NZ_JAPNKE010000002.1, read as the reverse complement.
CAGCCGCCCGCGCAGGCTCTGGTACTCGCCCGAGCGCAGCGCGCGGAACTCGAGCAGGTTGAGGTCGTTGGCCGAGCCGCCGAACACCACGTCGAGCGCCAGCACCACGTGCTCGAGCGCGACCTGGCCCGACTCGGTGGCCGTCAGCAGGTACTTGTAGTGCTCGTACGGCCGCTTCAGCAGGTCGCTGAAGTTGATGAGCCCGCGGTTGGCGTCGACCAGGTCGCCCTGACAGGCGAACAGCACCTGCCCGCCGACGGCCGGCGGCAAGCTGGCGTAGGCGCGGTCGCCGGTGACCGGGAAGCTGCGCGCGTCGGCGGTCTGCTTCGGCTCGACGGTGACGAGCCCGCTGCGGTACTGCCGGCTGAGGAACAGCCGCTCGACCTGCACGTGCTGGTACACCTTGCGCAGGTCGCCCTGGTAGATGTTGAGCAGGGCGTCGAAGATCCGCCGGTTGCGCTGCGACAGGTCGCCGCGCAGCGCCGTCTCGCTGACGACGAAGTGCTCGAGCCGAGCGTCCTTCGGCTCACGCGCCTGGGCCCCCTGCAGCTGCGACTGCAGCAGCGCCGCCCGCTCCGCCACCGGGATCAGGTAGAGCGGCGGGTCCTTGTTCTCGTCGCTCAGCTTGGCGTCGATCGCCTCGGCGCCGAGCTTGGCGAACGTCGCCTCACCGATCCCCGAGCTCCACGGCCCGCTGCCGAACCCGATGCCCCCGCTCTTCGAGCTCTTGCTCGGGAACACCCACGAGAAGCGATACAGCGCCCCGCCGTCGGTCTCGGAGTACGCCTCGAGCGCGCGCATCACCGCGTCGAGGAAGGTCGTCTTGGCCGAGCCGTTGGGCCCGTGCAGCAAGAGCAGCTTGTTGACCCGGCCGATCCGGACGAAGCTGTCGAGCGCCTCGTAGAAGGCGTTCTGGGCCGGTTCCTGGCCGACCAGGCGGCCCGAGCCGCCGTCGAACTCGCAGTCGAACAGCTTGAAGCGCGCGACCTTGCCGCTGGGGATCCGCACGTCCCTGCGGCCGTAGAATTCGAAGCAATCGCGCAGGTACTGGGCGGCGTTGCGCGCGTGGACGTGCGGCTGATCGCACAGCAGCTCGAACCACTCCTCGAAGCTGAGCACCCGCCGGGTGCTCTCGAACTCCTGGGCGACCGCGGCCGCCAGCGCCTCGATCCTCGTCTTGGCGCTCACTGGCTCGTCCATCGCTGCCTCCGTTCGCGTCACTTCGCGGTGACGAGAAGCCCCATGGTAATCGAGCTCGCCGCGCTCGGCAAAAGCCGGGGCGACGGGGGCGCGAGGCCGACCCCCGCGAACAATGTTCGCGGGGCGCGCGCTACTTCACGGCGACCTTGAAGTCGACCTTCTGGGTGACCGGCGAGCAGGCCTCGTCCTGGCACACGGCGAACTTGAACTCGCCCGTGAACGCCTTGTCTCCGGCCGAAGTGGGCGTGAACTTCACGGCGAATTCCGCGCTCTTCTCGTCGAGCTTGGCGGCGTCGGCCTTCGCCAGGTCGGCCTTCGCCAGGGTGACGCCCTCGGGCGCCGACAGCGCGAGCTTGGTCGGGAAGTCGAGGTTGATGTGCCAGGGGCCCTGCGGCACGGCCGCGACGGTGATCACGCCCTCGCGGCCGACGGCGGCGTCGGCGGGCGGCGTGATGCGGAGGGCGAAGCGGTCGTCGCCGGGGCCGTCGACGAGCTTGACCTTGTCGCCGGCCGGGGCGGCGTCGGCGGTCTTGGCCGGTTCGGCCGGCTTCGCGGCCTCGGCGGCCGGCTTGACCTCGGGGCTCTTGGCATCGGGACCCGCCGGCTTCTTCTGGTCGCCTCCGCAGGCGGCAGCGAGACCGAGCACCAGCAGCGCGTAACGCGGCGAACGAATGGTCATGGCGCGCGAATCATAGCCGATCGAAGCGCAGGTCAACCTCGCGGGTCACGTGGCCGCGGCGGACGTCGGTCTGTAAAGTCACGGGTGCCAGCAGCTCGGCGAGCCCCGGCGGTGGGATCGCCTCGACCGTCACGTCGCCCTCGGGCAACCCCTCGACCGACCAGCGCCCCTCGGTGTCGGTGGTCGTCTCGGCGAGCACGGTGTTGCCGTCGCGCGTGCGCACGTAGAGGCGCGCGCCCGCGACCGGCTCGCCGCGCTCGTCGGTGACCTCGCCGTCGAGCCCGGCCGCCTCCTCGAGGTCGACCACCAGCGTGCCCGGGGCGCCGCCCGCCGGCCGCGCGAACGAGGTCGACGCGCTGACCCAGCCGGGCGCCTCGACGCGCACCCGCACCCGCTCGCGCGCCAGCCGGGCGGCCCGCACCTCGCCGGCCTCGTCGGCGGCCCACACCTGGCCGTCGACCTCGACGCGCGCGCCGGCGATCGGGTCGCCGCTGCCGGTCGCGCGGACGACGACCTCGAGCGACCAGCCGCGCGCCAGCGCGAGCTCGACCGGCGCCTCGCCGCGGCTGGTCTTGCCGATCTTCACGCGCTTGCTCGCCGGCCCGTAGTCCGGGTGGTCGAGCTCGAGCGTGGCTGTCCCCGGGACCAGGCGCGACAGCTCGAACAGCCCGCGCGCGTCGGTGTACGTCACCTCGGTCGGCGCGAGCTCGCCCGCCGGCAGCAGCGTCACGCGCACGCCGGCGATCGGCTGGTCGTTGCCGTCGCGCACCCGGCCCTCGAGCCCGCCCTCGGCTGGTTGCAAGATCTGCTCGATCGACGTCGGCCGGCCCTCGAGGTCGACCTCGACCACCGCCGGCACCATCCCCGCGGCGCGGATGATGATCTTCTGCTTGCCGCGGCGGTGGCCCGCGCTCCACATGCCGAAGCCGTCGCTCGTCACCTCCGAGCCGTCGGCCAGCTCGATGCGCGCGCCGGCGATCGGCTGGCGGTTGCCGTCGAGCACGCGCCCGCCGAGCGGCACCCCGTGGCCGAGCGTCAGCACCACCCCGTCCTCGCGCTCGCCCGGGCTGAGGTCGACGATCACCGTCGCCGAGCCGGCGTGGTCGCCGTGCACCGCGTGCAGGCGGTAGCGGCCGGGCATCAGCGTGTCGAGCGAGAAGTCGCCGCGCTCGTCGGTCTCGGCCCAGGTGCCGACGGCCTCGTCGTCGCCGACCAGCGGGATCGGCGGGACCGCCCCGCGCGTGACCCCGAGGCTGCCGCCGCGCTGCAGCGCGCTGAACGTGCGCGCGCGGATCATCGCCTCGCCGGGGCTGTAGAGCGTGTCGGCGTCGACCACGATGCTGGCCTCGGGGACAGGTCGTCCGTCGTCGTCGATCACCGTGCCGGCGATCCGCCCCGGGCGCACCAGCGTCAACGTCTGCCGCGCCCCCACCTCCTTGCCGACGTCGACCGCCACCGACTCCGAGGGCAGGTAGCCGTCGGCGTCGGCGCGCACCACATACGGACCGGGCACCACCGGGCCGAGGTCGGCCAAACCGGCGTCGTCGGCCTCGGCGATCTGCTGCAGCAGGCCGACGCTGGCGTAGCCGAGGGTCACGCGGGCGCGCGGCACCGGCGAGCCGTCGGGGCTGACGACCTGCACCGGCACGCGCTGGGCGGCGATCAGCGCCAGGCTGACGTGCGCGCCCGGGCTCAGGTTCTCGAGCGGGATCGAGGCGTACTCCTGCTCGCCCGGCCTGTCGGCCCGCACCTGCGCGACCAGGCCGTAGACCCCGTCGACCAGGTCCGAGAACAGGAACTCGCCCGCCTTGCCGGCCGGCTGCACGATCGGCGGCCACAGCGACGAGCCCTCGAGCCGCACCTGCGCGCGGCTCACCAGCGCGGGATCGCCGACCACCGCGCCGCTCAGGTCCTGCAGCGAGTCGACCACGATCACCACCCCGGCCTCCGGCGCGAACGCCTCGACCACCGACAGCGCCAGGCCTTGCCCGGTCGCGCGCAGGCGCAGCGGCCCGCTCGGCACCGTGTCGAGCACGAAGGCCCCGGCCGCGTCGCTGTCGACCCGCCACGGCTCCGGCTCGCCGAGCCCCGGCAGCGGCGCCGCCTCGATCCGCACGCCCGTCACCGGCTGGCCGCGGCGATCGATCACCTGTCCCTTGAGCCAGGACGCCGGCCCGAGCGCCAGCGTCGGCAGCACCGCCTCGGTGCCCGCCTGCGCCGGCGCCGTCAGCACCCCGCGCAGGTGGCCCGGCACCAGCGCCTCGACCGTCACCGCCGCCGCCGGCCCGGCCGGCAGCGCCAGGTCGAGCACGAACATCCCCTCGGCGTCGCAGCTCGCCTCGGCCAGCAGGAACCCGCCGCGCCACGCCCGCGCCTTGCACTCGCGCGGCGCTGCCAGCGGCACCGGCGGCCCGTCGGCACCTGGCTCTTTGTCCAGGGCCGAAGGGTCATAGCCGTCAGGACCGGTCCCATCGGCCATGTCCTTCGGATCAGGTGTATCCGGCGGCGCGGCGAGGGCTCCGCCGACCTCGACCATCACCTTGCCGCGGACGCGCGCGGGCGGGGCGGCCTCGGCCGGGGCCGCGGTCGCCTCGCCGGGCGGCTCGTCGGGGCCACCCGACGCCTCGCCCGCCTCGCCCGCCTCGCGCCCGCAGCCGCCGCGCAGGAGCAGCCCGCCGGTGGCCGCGAGGGCGACGACCAGGCCCGCGAGCGCCGCCTGGGTTCGTCGCTGCATCAGCCGACGGCGATGGCGTCGATCTCGACCAGCACGTCCTTCGGCAGCGTCGCCACCGCGACCGTCGAGCGGGCCGGGCGGTGGTCGCCGAAGTGGCGCCCGTAGACTGCGTTGACCGCCGCGAAGTCCTTCATGTCCTTGAGGAAGATCCCGCAGCGCACGACGTTGGTGAAGTCCATGCCGGCGGCGCGGAGGATCGCCGCGAGGTTGTGCATCACCCGCTCGGTCTGGGCCGTGATGTCGCCCTCGACGATCTGCATCGTCTGCGGGTCGAGCGGGATCTGGCCGGCCGTGTAGAGCGTGCGGCCGCCGCTGACGACGATCCCCTGGCTGTACGGGCCGATCGCGGCCGGCGCGTCGGGGGTGGAGATGACCGTACGGACCACGGGCGGGGCGTCGTGCTGCATGGCCGCAAGGGTCGCCGATGCGTGCGGCTGGGGCAAGGCCCGATCACCGCGCCGCGACCCAATACGAGGAGCGCGCCGGGCCATGGACCCTGCGCGCTCGACTCGAGCGGTGCTTTCTTCACCGCCGCGCCTGGGCGCGGCGGCCGACGCTCAGGCGGCCGCCGCCGGGGCGTTCTTCTTGTTGAACGCGAGGCGCACGCGCGACGCGTAACGCGACGCGGTGTTGCGGTGGATCACGCCCTTGCTCGCCGCCTTGCCAATCGCCTGCAGCGCGAGCGGCAGGGCCTCCTTGGCACCCTCGAGGTCGTTGCCTTCGAGGGCCTTGCGCAGCCGCTTCATGTACGTGCGCATGGTGGACAGGTGGAACACGTTACGCTCGCGCCGCTTGAGACGTTGACGGTTGCGCTTCTCTGCCGACTTATGGTTCGCCACGGCTCTTGCTCTTCGTTTCCTGGAGGGAGGGAGCTTATGGACCCGAGCCCCGGCCCTTGTCAAGGCGAGGACCGGCTGCCACTGTACGCCCCGCGCGCCGCGGCCATGGGCCCCACGGGTCATTACACCCGAGTTTTGACCGTGCACCGACGTGCCGACGCGTGTAGACCCTCACAACCATGCCGATCGCCCCTTCGCCGCGCCCGTGGAGCCTGCTCGCCGCCGTCCTGGTCGGCTGCGTGTTCGTCCCGCCGCCCCCGCTGCCGGAGGAGATCGCCGCGATGGAGGCCGCCAAGGCCGCCCGCAAGTCCGGCCGCCCGTCGGCCCCGGGCGAGGCGGGCGCCGAGGAAGGCGGCGGCGGTGCGGAGATCGCCTTCAAGAAGGGCGACCCGGCCCCGAGGGCCTCTCGCCCTCCCAGCTCAAGGCCTACAACATCGCCCAGGGCGACCCGGAATCCGGCGAGTTCACGCTCGAGGAGGCCCTCGCCGGCCTGCCGGGCCGCCCCGACGACGCGCTGTGGGTCCTCTTCAAGACCCCGCGCGGCGTCCTCGAGTGCGAACTCGAGGTCGAGCGCACGCCGAAGACCATCGCCAACTTCGTCGGCCTCGCCCGCGGCCTGCGGCCCTGGTACGACAAGGCCTCGGACGCGTGGGTCAAGCGGCCGTACTACGACAACACCACCTTCCACCGCGTGATCCCCGGCTTCATGGTCCAGGCCGGCGACCCGACCGGCACCGGCCTCGGCAACCCCGGCTACCTGATCGAGGACGAGATCGATCCGGAGCTGATCCACGACGCGCCCGGCGTGCTGAGCATGGCCAACCGCGGCCCCAACACCGGCAGCGCCCAGTTCTTCATCACCCTCAACCCGACCCCGCACCTCGACGGCAAGCACACCGTGTTCGGCCACTGCAACGACGCCGCCATGCGCCTGGCCGACGACATCGCCCTGGTCCCGCGCGACGCCAACGACAAGCCGCGCGACCCCGAGCTGCTCAACTCGGCCGAGATCGTCCGCCGCCCCAAGGTCCGCTGACGCGCCCCTGTCCTCGCGGACAGGCCCCATGGGGCATGTCCCGTGGTGCATGTCTCGAAGCAGCGCGATGCGCCCGATACGCCGTTCGCGCCGGCCGATGTGAAGCCTCGGCCGGTCCAAGCGGACTCTCGGTCACCGGCGCCCACGTCCGTGGTCGCCGCGGCGACCTGACCCAAGGGACAGACCCGGCCGCGCCCTGCCCAGTGACATGTCCCCGAGGACATCTCGTCCGCGCTCGCCCGCTCCTGGGACCTCGCGCCCGAGCGGCGGCCGAGCTGCCGCCCGCCGCCCGTGGCCCACCGGGTCGTGCACGGAGCCACGAGCGGCGAGCCGGCCCGGCCGATCCCGCCCGACCTCTGCTATGGTGGGGCGTGCTCGTCGTCCATGTCCACGTCCACGTCGTGCCCGACCAGGTCGAGGCGTTTCGGACCGCCACCGTCGCCAACGCGTCCGCGAGCGTGCGCGAGCCCGGCATCGCCCGCTTCGACGTCCTGCAGCAGGACGACGATGAGACCCGCTTCATCCTCGTCGAGGTCTACCGCGACGAGGGCGCCCCGGCGCGCCACAAGGAGACCGCGCACTACCAGCAGTGGCGGGACGCGGTCGCGCCGATGATGGCCAGCCCGCGCACCAGCGTCCGCCTCGCCAACGTGTTCCCGGCGGACGACGCGTGGTGATCCCGTTCGAGCTGGCGACCGCCGCGCGGATCGTCTTCGGAGTCGGCGCCGCCGCCCAGGTCGGCCCGATCGCCGGCGAGCACGGCCGCCGCGCCCTCGTCGTCACCGGCCGCGACCGGGCCCGCGTCGAACCTGTCCTCGAGGACATGCGCGCCGCAGGCCTCGCGGTGACCGTGTTCACGGTCGCCGGCGAGCCCACGGTCGCCGACGCCGAGCGCGGCGTCGCGGCCGCGCGCGCCTGCGACTGCGACGTGGTGGTGGCGATCGGCGGCGGCAGCCCGCTCGACGCCGGCAAGGCGATCGCCGCCCTCGTGCGCAACCCCGGCCCGCCGCTCGACTACCTCGAGGTCGTCGGCCGCGGCCGTCCGCTGGTCCACGACCCGGTCCCCTTCGTCGCCGTCCCGACCACCGCCGGCACCGGCTCGGAGGTCACGCGCAACGCCGTGCTCGCGGCCGAGGCGCAGCGGGTCAAGGTCAGCCTGCGCAGCCCGAAGATGCTGCCGCGCGCCGCGATCGTCGACCCCGCGCTGACCCTCTCGCTGCCGCCGGCCGTCACCGCCGACTGCGGCCTCGACGCGCTGACCCAGCTGATCGAGCCGTTCGTGTCGCGCAAGGCCAACCCGATCACCGACGCCCTGTGCCGCGACGGCATCGCCCGCGCCGCGCGGGCCTGCCGCGCGCCTTCGCCGACGGCCGCGACCTCGAGGCCCGCGGCGACATGGCCCTCGCCAGCCTGCTCGGCGGCCTCGCCCTCGCCAACGCCGCTCTCGGCGCCGTCCACGGCTTCGCCGGCCCGATCGGCGGCGCCTTCCCCGGCGCCCCGCACGGGGCCGTGTGCGCCCGCCTGCTGCCCGAGGTGCTGCGGATCAACGCCCGCGCCCTCAAGGCCCGCGAGCCCGAAAGCCCCGTCCTCGCCCGCCTCGACGAGGTCGCCCGCCTCGTCACCGGCGACCCGACGGCCACGCTCGACGACGCGATCGACCACCTGCGCGCCCTGGTCGGATCGCTGCAGATCCGCCCGCTCGCCGCCTTCGGCCTGCGCCCCGCCGACCTGCCCGACCTCGTCGACCGCTCCCGCCGCGCCAGCAGCATGAAGGGCAACCCGCTCGACCTCACCGACGCCGAGCTGCACGAGGCCCTGGCCGCCGCGCTGTGAGGCATGTCCTCCGGGACATGCTCACGAAGACATTTCTTTTCGAGCATGTTCGAGAGAACATGCTCTGAAGCTCGCCCGCGAGCCCGCCCGCCGCAGCGGGAGCCGTGAACGCACGGCCTCGCGCGGCGCCACCGGCGTGCGACGCCCGAGGCCGCGACGGCCATGCGGAACCGTCGTCCTCTTTCGAGAGCTGCACCGCAGCGCGAATCCTCGCCGACCGTGCCGCCTCCCCGCGCTCGGCGAGGCTGCTCGCGCGGCCTGTGGGCAGCATCCGCTCGCGCCGCACAGGAGCGCCGAAGGCTCGCCGCACGCCCCGCGGTCACCCGGGGAAAATCACTCGCACGGGTCTTCTTCGCTCGCCGGCCCGCGCGGCGCGTGCAGCATCGACACCGGGATCGGCGCCGGCGGGGCGTCCGCCTCGAAGCTCGCCAGCACCTGCACGTGGGCGTCGCCGGAGAACTCGCTGTAGTCGACGCGGACGTGGTGCACCCCCGCCTCGAGCTGGGCCTCGCCGCCGCGCGACTGCGTCTTGCCGCGGGTCCGGTTGAGCACGATCAGGTCGCCGTCGACGTACACCCGCGAGCCGTCGTCGGAGATCGACTGGAAGATCGCCGTCGTCGGCGCGTCGAGGTGCAGGCAGCTGTCCCAGCGGACCGAGAACTGGTCGGCCGGCACGTCGTCCATCGGCGCGTCGCGGCCCCAGTCGAAGTCGATCTGGCGGTCGTAGCGGATCTGCCACTTCCCGCTGTGGTCGGAGCGGGCGTAGTAGGTCCCGCGCCACGGCTGCAGCGTCAGCGTCCACCACGGCCGCACCGCGAGCAGCAGCACCACCGCGGCCGCCGCGGCGATCGCCGCTCGCCGGTGCCACTTCGGCCGCGGCGTCGCCTCGCCGCGCGCCAGCGCGATCAGCTGCCCCAGCCGCCACGTGTGCGCCTCGACCTCGCCGCGCCCGAGCGCGAAGCTGTCCGCCTGCCACGCCGGCCGGCGCCGTTCGGCCTGCAGCGCCGGCAACGCCCGCCCCAGCTCGGCCACCGCGCGCGGGCCGACGGCCGCCTGCAGGCGCGCCGGCAGCCACCCGCCCACATTTTCGATGTCCTCTGGAACATGTCCCTCGGGACACACCGCGCGCGCCAGCGCCTCCCACGCGCCGACGAGGTGGTGGGCCGCGCTGCGCGGCTCGCACGAGGGGTCGACGGTCACCGCGCGCGCGGCCCGGTGGGCCGCCTCCGCCACGGTCAGGGCACGTTCGGTCTCGGTCATCATCCGCTCACCTCCTGGTCCTTCTCGCTCGCTCTCGGCGCAGCAGCCTTGGTCGGCGGCAGCCGCTTGCGCGCGCCTTTCTCGGTGCGGTGGGACACCGGCAGGCCGCGCAGATCCTTCACCACGTTGAGCACCCCGCCGTCGCGCTCGACCGCGAAGATCTGCGGCGCATCGGGGAAGCGCGTGTCACAGTGGTCGCGCAGGTAGCCGACGCTGAAATCGGAGTACTGCTCGCCGGGCCGCGTCTTGAACGAGCGAAAGTTGCCCGGCACGTGCAGGTGCATCGCCTTGCCCGAGAGACAGCCGGTGAAGTAGTACACCGAGTCGAGGTACGTCGCGCGCTCGTGGTCCCACAGCCAGCGCTGCAGCCCCAGCATCGCCTCGGGGTTGGTGTTCCCGTAGTAGTCGGTGTCGTAGCGGCCGATCGCCCCGGCCACCCCGCCGATGAGGCGGTTGAAGTAGACCACCTGGTGCGGGTGCAGCCGGATCGACTGCACCAGCAGGTCGACCAGCAGCGCCCCCGTCAGCGCCCACGCGGCCGCCCGCGCCCACCGCCGGCGCAGGCGCACGATCAGCGCCTCGGTCGTCACCGCCGCCAGCGCGACCATCGGCGGGACCACGAACAGGAAGTGACGATAGCCGTCGTACAGCGGCGAGCCCTTGTAGACCGCGTAGATCGGCGGCACGAAGATCGCCATCCCCAGCAGCAGCAGCGCCAGCGCCGGCCGCACGTGCTCGGGCCGGCCGCCGCGGCGCAGCAGCGCGGCCACGCCCCACAGCGTGCCGATCGCCAGCATCACCAGCACCAGCTCCGGCGTCTGGAACCCGAAGTAGTGCGGCAGGTACTCCCAGCCGATGTCGTAGTTCCACACGTACGCGTCGCCGAACGGCATCTTGCGCTGGTGCGCGTCGAAGCTGCTCATGCGCCGCAGGGCGATGAACGGCCGCGTCAGCGGGTCCAGCTGCGCCCAGGGCCAGCCGATCAGCATCACCGCCCACGCGCCCGCGGTCACCGACGTCCCGATCACCAGCGCCCGCCGCACGTGGGCCGCCAGCGCCGCCCATTGCGCCGCAGCCAGCCGGCGTGGGCGACGAACAGCCCCAGCACCAGGGCGAGGAAGCACAGCAAGATGAGCCCCGCGATCCGCACGCTCAGCGCCAGCCCGATCGCCACCGCCAGCTTGGCCAGGGTGCCCCGCGACGGCCGCGGCAGCTCGCCGATCGCCGCCACCATGTAATAAAGGCTCCACGCGTACGCGACCGCGAACGGGCTGTCCTTCGGATTGTTGAACATGTGGCCCCACCACACCGGGTGGAGCGTCAACATCACCAGCGCCAGCAGCCCCGCGCGCGGGCCCGCGAGCGCTCGCCCGAGCTTCCACGTGCCCACGAGGCCGAGCACGCCGACCAGCCCGCCGAGCAGGTGGATCGCCGGAAAACCCTCCATCGGCCGCGCGATGCCGCGGAAGATCGCCCCGAGCAGGTCGTAGCCGCCGCCGTAGAGGTAGTTGATCCGGTAGGTCAGCGCGCCGGTGTCGGTGAAGCCCGAGCCGTACCACTGCGAGATGCGCGAGCCGTACGCCAGGTGCCACGCCTCGTCCCACGTGACCCCGTACTGGCGGAAGGTGCACAGCACCGTCACCAGCGCCGCCGCGAGCCACGCCCACGCCACGCGGTCGTACCACCGCGCGGACGCGGCGGAAGTCGACGGTAACAGGCGCGACAGCAACGACGATGATGCGTGTGACAAGCGGCCCCGACCTCGAAATTGCCCCCAGTGTGGCGAGCAGCGCGGCCGGTTCAAGCACCCGCGTCACTGTTCGCGAGCTCGCGACCTGCAGGTCACGCGCGCCGCCGCAGTTCGCGACGATGAAGCGGTGCTGTGACAGATCCCGCGCGTCCACGCACGCCCGCCCATGCACCCCGCGCCAGCAAGAACTGCGCGAACCCATGATCTGTCCCTCAAAACATGTCTCAAGAGACATCTTTTATAAGGCACGCCGCGACCGCCGCCAGCTCGTGGCGCACAGGGGACATGTCCCGCGAGACAGGCACGTCTCGGACGCGACGCATGACTCGCCGCCACACCTCGCGATCCGCCTTCTTCGCCGCCGCCACACCTCGCCCATGAACCTGTCCTTCGAGGCACCCCCTCGGTCTGTTCTCCGACCACCGCCCTCCCCTTGTCTCTCCGGGCCGCCGACCGAACGCCCAGCCTCGGCCACCTGTCCCACGGGACATACCCGCAGCGCCTGGGGAGCCCACCGCCGCTCCGTCTTCCGGTCACCGCCATCCTCGTCCGGCCCGAAGGGAACCATCCGCCGCGCCCTCAGGCGTCCGGCCCCGCCCTCTACCTGTCCCATGGGGCAGCCGCCCTGCGCCTCCGCTCGCTCCCGCCCGCGCCTGCCCCCGCAATTGCGCCCTCCGCCGCTCACGCGCGCGTGCTAGTCTCGCTCGCGCCTGTGACCGCCCCCGCCTCTGCCCCGCCGGTCCTCGCCCCGCGCACCTGGTTCGCCCCCGGCCCGCTCCCGGCGCGCCGCGGCCTCGTCCTGTTCGCCTGGGGCCTCGCGCAGCCGCTGCTCGGCCTGCGCGTCGTCGTGCGCGAGCCGGCCCTGCTGCGGGCTGCCGCCTTTCCGGTCCTGCTGTTCGCCGGCTTCTGCCTCCTCGTGGCCCTGGGCGCCGAGGACGACGCCGGCGGCCGCCTCGACGTCTTCCTCGCCACCCTCGTCACCCTCGCGCCGGCCCCGGTGCTCCTGTTCGGCAAGACCTACCGGCGCCTCGCCGCCGCCGCCCGCGTCCCGCTCGGCCTGTCCCCGAGGACAGCCGACATGCCCAGGCTGCGCACCGCCATCGCCGACGCCGTCCGCCAGGCCATCCTCCTCGGCGTCGGCCTCGTCCCGGTGTGGCTCGCCTTCCAGCTGGTGCAGGAGTTCTGGCCCGCCGCCGCCCCCGGCTTCGAGTGGCTCGCCTGGGCCGTCGCCGGCTCCTGGGCCCTGCACTGGATCGTCGTCGAGGCGCTCGACAACGGTCACACCGTCGACCCCGCCGCCCCCGTCGACCCCGCCGCCCCCGCGGTCGACCCGTGGTTCGTGCGCCTGTGGCAGGTCCCGCTGCTGCGCAAGTTCTCCGGCCTGCTGCGCCGGCTCAGCCGACCGTGGCGGCGCGAGCTGCGCTCGTCGCCCGCTACCCCGAGCTCGCCCTCGGCTTCGGCCTCGGCGTCGCCGCCATCATCGCCGTGCCGTTCGCCGCCCTGGTGTTCCGCCCGGCGGCAGTCGTCGCCGCGGTCCACGTCCTCGGCCGCGTCGACGAGGCCGCCCTGCCGGCCTGACCTTCGCAACATGCCTGAACGACCATGTACCTCGGTACATGTTCATTCAGACACGGCCCGAGAGGCCAGTCGCCCTCACTCGACGTGCGCCGCCATGAACTCGAGCGCCGCGGTGCAGGGGAACGTCGTCTGCGTCGCCGCGGCGACCAGCGGGCACTGCCCGCCCGTGCACACCACCCGGGCGTCGCGCCGCCCGCTGCCCTCGGTCTCCGACGCGAAGCTGCCGACCTCGGTCATGCTGGCGTCGAGGATCGCGTCGGTCCCCTTGATCGTCACCCGCACGAGGTGCTCCGGGCACTCGAACTCCATGCCCGCGAGCTCGCACGGGCTCGCCCCGGAGCCGTCGACCGGCTCGACCGTGAACCGACCGCCCCGCTTCGTCTCGAGCCTGAAGTCGACCGCCAGCCGCTCGGTGATCTCGCCGCAGCCGTCGTCGAGCACCTCGCCGACGACGAACTCCCACCGCCCCTCGCGCGGCTCGAACCCCGGGCTACAGGCAGACGACAGCGACAGACCGACCAGCCACGCCCGCGTCATCTGCTTCATGACGCGCAGCCTAGCAGACCTCAGCCGGCCTTTCGCATGAACACCAGGTACTGGTAGGGCAAGAGCTCGCGGTCGGTGCGCTCGTGGGAGAACCCGAGCTTCTGCAGGTGCGCCGCCACGATCGCGTCGTCGACGCGCATGGCCGCCGGCGGCCCAGGGCGTCCTCCGGCGCGTCTTTCTTGAAATCGACGACCACCAACAGGCCGCCCGGCTTCAGCGCGTCGCGGACCTTGCCGAAGAAGCGCGAGGGCTCGTCGATGTGGTGGTACGTGTCGACCATGAGCGCCACGTCGAGCCCCTCGGGCAGCTTCGGGTCGGCGCTGGCGCCCTCGACGGTGGTCACGTTGGCGAGCCCCTCCTTGGCCGCGCGCTCGCCGATCCACTTCACCATGGCGGGCTCGAGGTCGTTGGCGATCACCCGCCCCTCGGGCACCGCCTTGGCCAGGCGCACCGTGAAGTAGCCGGTGCCCGCGCCGAGGTCGGCGACGGTCATCGCCGGCGTCAGCTTCAGCGCCGCCACCACCTCGTCGGGCTTCTGCCAGGCCTCGCGGTCGGGGCTGTCGAACTGGGCCGTCCACTCGGCCGCGTCGGTGAAGCGGTGGTGCTTGTGGTGCCCGCGCCCGCGGTGGTCCTCGTAGGCCTGGGCCTGCTCCTCGTGCTCCTGCGCGTGGAAGGCCCGCTCCTTCTTGGCGTCGTGGTCATGTCCTTCCGCGCCTGCCTGTTTGGGCATGTCCTTCGCGACATGTCCTGAGGGCGGGCTGGGCTGACGATTGCACCCGACCAGGGCCCCGGCGAGCGCGACGATCACGGCTCTTCGCATACCCCGGACCATACCCTCAGCGCAGCAGCGCGGAAAGCCGCGCGCACCCCCGGCCACGGCGTCCACGCCGGGTCCGGCGGGTCGCCGCCGGCCAGCACGCCGAAGAAGCGCATGCCGCAGGTCTCGGCGAACCGCTGGTCGGCGAACGCCCGGTCGCCGACCATGACCATGCGCTCCCCGGGCAGCCCCATGCCGGCCAGCGTGCGCGCCGCCATCCGCGCCGCCGGCTTCATCGCCCCGTGCTCCTCGGTCACCAGCGAGAAGTGGAACAGCGCCGGGTCGATGCCGAGCGCGCGCAGGCGGTCGTGGGCGCCGCGGTAGTCGCTGACGAGCCCGAGCCGCAGCCCGCCGGCGCGCAGCCGCAGCAGCACCTCCGCGACCCCCGGGTAGACCCGCCCGGCCCGCTCGACCGCCCGCAGCACCTGCGGCTCGTAGCTGTCGGCGATCCACCGGCGCCAGGCGTCCTGCCCGCGGTCGTCGCTCGCCAGCCGCTGCAGCGTCTCGCGCGCCAGCGCCCCGGCGTCGTCGAAGTCGACCCCCGCCAGCCCGGTCCGCACCTTCGTGTAGCGCCACAGCCGCGGCAGCGCCGGCAGCATCCGCGTCAGCACCCACCGCTCGACCGGCCGCTTGTCGTACAGCGTGCCGTCGAGGTCGAACACGACCCCCTCGATCGCCCCGTCACTCGCCATCGCGGCGCTCCCCTTCGCTCATGCCCTTTACGACATGTCCTCCGGTGCATGCCCGGAGCGACATGTCTCGAGCGACATGCTCCATCCGCCAGGCACGCCGCGTCATCAAAAGACCTCGCGGACCAGCGCGAGCACGCGGCCGCCGCGGGTCACCCGCGACGGCCGGCGGGTCCCGGCGTCGGCGCCCGGCAGGTCGGCGATGAAGCGGTGCAGCTTCGGGTCGTGGGCCTCGCTGCGCGGGCGGAGCGCCCCGCGGACGAACCCCAGCAGCGCGACGCCGGTCCACAGCGCCTTCTCGAGCGCGGGCACGATCGTGCGCCCCGCCAGCGCGTCGCCGCCGCGCCGCCGCAGGCGCAGGCCGATCGCCCGGTAGACCCGGCTCGCCACCACGATCGCCAGCCGCGTGCGCCACGGGATGAAGCGCATGCCCGCGTCGGCGCTGGCGTAGTAGCGCTCGGCCAGCGCCAGCACGTCGAGCACCACCCCGGCGACGGCCTCGCGCCCGGCCGTCCCGGCCAGCAGCGCCTCGGGGCTCGTGCCCGCGAAGTCGAGCCGGTGCGCCGGCAGGTAGACCCGGCCGCGCGCAGCGTCCTCGGCGACGTCGCGGGCGATGTTCGTCAGCTGCATGGCGATCCCGAGGTCCAGGGCGAACGGGCTGGCCAGCGGGTCGCGGGCGCCGATCACCCCGCACATCATCAGGCCGACGGTCCCGGCCACCTGATAGCAGTAGCGCAGCAGCGCCGCGTCGTCGGGCAGCGCCACCGGCCCGGCGTCGGCGCGCACGCCGGCGATCAGCTCGTGGGCCACCTGCAGCGGCACGCCCCAGCCGGCCAGCAAATCGCGGTAGCAGGCGACCAGCGGCCGCGCCTCCGCCGTGCCCGCCAGCTCGGCCTCGATCGCCTCGACGGCCGCCAGCCCCTCGCCCGGCGCCTGCGCCAGATCCACCACGTCGTCGACCAGGCGGCAGAACGCGTACACCACCGCCGCCTCGTCGAGCCGCTCCGCCGGCAGGAACCAGCCCGCCAGGTCGAACGTGCGCGCGTGCCGGGCCAGCGTCGCCCGGCTCTCGGCCACCACTCGGACTCGGTCGTAGCTCACCGCCCCGCTCCTCGCATGTTCGGGGGGACATGTCCCTTGCGACCTGGCCCCGGCATCACCCGCTCGAGCACCTTGGCCGAGCACAGCACCCCCGGCATGCCCGCGCCCGGGTGGGTGCCCGCGCCGACGAAGTACAGCCCGCGCACGTCCTCGGAGGTGTTGTGGTAGCGGAAGTAGGCCGACTGCGTCAGCCGCGGCTCGGGCCCGAACGCCGCCCCGCCGTACGAGCGCAGCTCGGTCTCGAAGTAGCGCGGCGTCACGTGCTTGCGGGTGACGATGTGCTCGCGCAGGCCCGGCACGTGCTGCTCGCCGAGGAAGTCGACGATCTTGCTGAAATAAGCCTCGCCGAGCCGGTCCCAGTCGAGCCCCTCGGCCTGCGTGTTGGGCACCGGCGACAGCACGTAGAACGCCTCGCAGCCGGGCGGCGCGAGGTTCGGGTCGGTCCGCGTCGGCGCGTGCAGGTACAGCGAGAAGTCGTCGGCCAGCACCTTGCGCTCGAAGATGTCCTCGAGCAGCTCGCGGTAGCGCGGCCCGAGGATGATCGTGTGGTGCGCCAGCTCGGGCCAGGTGCGGTCGGCCCCGAAGTAGCCGACGAACAGCCCCATCGACAGCTTCTTGCGACTGATCAAAAAGTCGCTGTTCCACCGGCGATGCCGCCGCGCCACCAGCTTGGTGTAGACCGTCGCCGGGTCGGCGTTGCTGACCACCGCCGCGCACGCGATCCGCTCGCCCGCCGCCGTGCGCACCGCCGTCGCTCGCCCGCCCTCGACCTCGATCTCCGCCACCGGCGTGCTCACCCGCACCTCGACCCCGAGCTCGCCGAGCACGTGCACCATCGCCTTGACGATCGCGGTCGTCCCGCCGACCGCGAACTCGACGCCCCACTTGCGCTCGAGCCAGTGGATGAGCGCGTAGATCGCCGGCGCGCGGAACGGGTTGCCGCCGATGAGCAGCGGCTGGAACGTGAACACCTGGCGCAGCCGCTCGTCGTGGATCGACGCGCTGACCCACTCGTACATCGAGCGCCAGCAGCCGAGCCGCGCCAGGTCGGGCACGATCTTCAGCATGTCGGTGAAGCGATCGAAGGGCCGGTCGACCAGCTCGGTGTAGCCGATGTCGAAGATCTCCCGCGCCTGGGCGGCCAGCCGGCGGTAGCCGTCGACGTCGCGCGGCGAGAATTGCTCGATCTGCGCCAGGATCCGCGGCTCGTCGCCGACGTAGTCGAAGCGCGAGCCGTCGGGGAACAGCACGCGATAGAACGGATCGACCGGCACGAATTGCACGTAGTCCCGCCGCTCGCGCCCGACCAGCGCGAACAGCTCGTCGAACAGGTGGCTCGCGGTGACCACCGTCGGCCCGGCGTCGAACGAGAACCCGTCCTGCTCGAACACCGCCGCGCGCCCGCCCGGCTGGTCCATCGCCTCGAGCACCAGGACCTCGTGCCCGCGCGCGCAGCCGCATCGCCGCCGCCAGCCCGCCGAGCCCCGAGCCGATCACGATCACCCTGTCCTGCTCGCTCATACCGTCGCGCGAGTGTATCGCCGCGGCCCGCCGGCACACGCCCAGGGGACCCGTGGTATCCTCACTTCGTGACCGCCGCCACGAAGCTCGCCACCTACGCCGACCTCGTCGCGCTGCCGGAGGACGTCAAGGCCGAGGTCCTCGGCGGCGAGCTCATCGCCCAGCCGAGCCCGACCTTTAGCCACCAGCGGGCCCAGGTTCGCATGAGCCGCTATCTGGGCAACTTCTTCGACGATGACGACCAGGGCCCTGGCGACTGGTACATCATCCCCGACATCGACGTCCGTTTCACCGCCCACGACATCGTGAGGCCCGACCTCGCCGGCTGGCGTCGACACCGTCTCGTGGGCGACCAGCAACGGCTTCCCATCGAGGTCATCCCTGACTGGATCTGCGAGGTCCTCTCCCCCTCCTCGACCAAGCGCGACCGGCTGCACAAGTTCCAGCTCTACGCCCGCCACGGCGTCCCGCACTACTGGCTCGTCGACCCTGCCGCGCGCCTGCTCGAGGCCTACGCGCTCGACGGCGGCCACTGGAAGAGCATCGGCGTCTACGACGAGACCGCCCACGCCCGCATCGCCCCCTTCGAGGCCGTCGAGCTGCCGGTCGGTCGCCTGTTCCCGAGCGAGCCGACGCCAACGGTCGAGCCCGGTTGACCTCGCCCGGCTCCTCGCCGACCGACGCTTCGTGCTGCCGGAGTGCAAGTGCTGCGCGTATCGTTGCTGGTGACGAAGAGCCTGGAAGCTGTCCGTATCTGACCGCCGAAAGCCTCGGCGAAAGCGGCGGCCCGGATCTTGGCCGCCGCTTGCCCCCCAACCGCCTTCAAACGACGGCGAAAGCACGGCCGCAAGCATCCCGGACGTCGCCATCGAACCGCGCACGCTAGTTCGCTGAACATGTCCAAAAGGACATGACCGAAGGGCCGCTCGTCGAAAAAGTGCGTGTCCTCAGACCTCGCCGCCGGCCCAGCGAGCGAACAGCCCCTGGCTCGTCGCCGCGAACCCTGCTCGCTCGAACAGCGGCACCCACGGCGACTCCTGCGCCGGCGTCCCGTCCACCTGGCCGACGAGCAAGGTGCGGCGCACCGGCGACAGCAGCCCCGTCAGCGCGCGCGCGCCGCCTCGGCCACGCGTGAGCGCTCGGGTTCGTCCGCGGGCGCGAACAGCACCAGGCTGCGGGCGTCCCTGCCGACGTGGGCGGCCAGCAGCCCGTCGACCAGCACCACCGACGTCCCGGCAGCGCGGCCGACCCGCACCCCCGGGTGCTCCGGCCACGGCAGCGCCGCCCCGTACGGGTTGGCCGGGTCGGTGCTCGCCAGCACGACAGCCTCGGGCTCGGCCGGCGGGTCGCGCAGCGCTCGCAACCTGTCCTCCGCGCCAGGTACTGCGAATTGCGCCGCCCCCAGCCCGTCGACGAAGTAGCCGCGGCGGACCTTGCCCGCCTCCTCCATCGCCTTCAGCACCTCGTAGACCGCCGAGAACCCGCCGGCGATCTCCTCGGCCTGGACCGCCTCGCGCGTCACGATCCCGTGCCGCTCGAGCAGCGCCTGCGCGAGCGCGTGGCGCCGGCGCGTCTCCCACGCGTTCACCGCATCTGCCCCTTCGGACATGCCCTTCAGAACATGTCGCGGCGGCCAGACCAGCGACCAGCGGCCCTCCGAGCCGGGCGGCCCCAGGCGGCGCGCGCGGAACGGGCTCGACGGCGGCGGCCCGCGGCGGCGGTCGCTGGCCGAGCCGAACACCAGCTTGCGCAGGGCCACCAGAGTGTCGTTGCTGACCTCGCCGGCCCACACCATGTCCCACAGCGCCTGCAGCAGGTCCGGTTCGAAGCCGCCGACCAGCGGCGCCAGGTCGCTGAAGAACAGCGCCCCGCGCTCGCGCAGGGCCGCGCGGACCTTCGCCGGCAGCTCCCCGGGCACCTCCGCACCTGGCCTTCGGAGCATGTCCATTTGGTCCGCCAGGTACAGCGCGATCCGCCCGTCGCCGGCACCGACCGCCTCGACCCCGAGCCAGCCGATCTCGCCCGCCGCGCACAGACCATCGAGGTCGCCCACGCGGTAGTCGATCAGGCGCGCCGGCAGGACCTCCGTCTCGAGCGCCGATGCCAGCAGCGGCGTCCCCTGCAGCTGGCCGATGACCTGCAGCAGCGCGTCGCGCCCGCGCAGGCGCGGCTGCAGGTGCTGCCAGCGGCTCAAAACCGGGCGTAGGCCGCCTGCGGCGCCGGCTCGACCGCCTTGCGCAGGCGCGCCAGGCTGCGCCGCTTGATCTGCCGCAGCACCTCCGGGTCGCACCACTCCGCCCCCGTACCGCCGGGCGTGAACTCGCCGGCGATCGCCCGCCCCTCCGCCGCCATATTTTTTAGAACATGCTCGATCGGACCTGTCCCGATGCCCAGCCGCGTCGCCACGGCCGCGGTCGTGAACGGCCCGTGTGCGCGCGTAGCGGCGGACCAGGTCGCCCAGCGGATCGGCCACGGGGGCCTTGAGCGCCGGCGGGATCGTCGGCGGCAGCGCCACCCCGAGCGCCCCCGCCAGCCGGCCCGCGTCCTCGACCGCCGCGAAGCGACCTGTCCCATCGGCCAGCTTATCTGCCAAAAAAACTCGCCGCGCCGCGATCAGCTCGCCGAGCCACTCGCCGGCCGCCTCCGGCGGCGCGCAGCGCTCCGCGATCTCGGCCCGCGACAGGTCGCCGAGCGCGATCAGCAGATCGTGCAGCGCGTCGGCCGACGTCGCCGGCCGCGTCAATCGCTGCAGCCCGTGCTCGACCTCCGCGATCGCCTCGGCATCGAGCAGCTCGCGCAGCGACGACTCGCCGAGCAGCGCGCGCAGCTGGCCGGTGTCGATCGCCAGCGCCTGGGCCCGGCGCTCGGCCAGCGGCGCGTCGCCCTCGTACATGAAGTTGCCGACGTAGCCGAACAGCAGCGAGCCCGCGAACGGCGACGGCCGCTCGCTGTCGACCGTCACCACCCGCAGCTCGCGGGTCTGCACCCGCCGCAGCAGCTCGCGCAGCGCCGGCAGGTCGAACACCTCGCGCAGGCACTCGCGGAACGTCTCGAGCACGATCGGGAACGAGCCGAACCGCCCGGCCACGCTCAGCAGGTCGGCCGCCCGCTTGCGCTGGGCCCACAGCGGCGCCCGCCGGCCGGGGAAGCGCCGCGGCAGCAGCAGCGCCCGCGCGGCGTTCTCGCGGAACCTGGCCGCAAAGACAGCCGTCTGCCCGAGCTGCTGCACCACCAGGTCCTCGATCACCTCCGGCCCCAGCAGCAGCGCCGACATGTCCGGCGCCGCCTCGGCGTCGGGGAAGCGGAACACCAGGCCGTCGTCCGACCACAGCCCCTCGACCTGCTCGCCCCGCTGCTCGCGCAGGCGGGCCAGCGCGGCGGTCGCCCACGGCGCGTGCACCCGGGCCCCGAACGGCGACAGCACGCACACCCGCCAGTCGCCGACGTCGTCGCGCCAGCGCTCGACCACGATCGCCTCGTCGCTCGGCACCTCGCCGGTCGCCGCTCGTTGCGCCTGCACGTAGTCGAGCAGATCGTCCGCCGCCTTGTCGTCGAGGAAGTGCTCGCGCGTCAGCTTGCGCCGGCCCGCCGCCGGGGTCGCGGCCGCCAGCTCGCGCGTCAGTTGCCCGATCGCCCGCCCGAACTCCGCCGGTCTGCCGGCCGCGTCGCCGCGCCAGAACGGCATCTTGCCCGGCTGCCCCGGCGCCGGGCTGACGATCACCCGGTCGGGCGTGATGTCCTCGATGCGCCACGACGACGCCCCGAGCAGGAACACCTCGCCGACGCGCGACTCGAACACCATCTCCTCGTCGAGCTCGCCGACGCGCCGCATCGTCGCGCCCGGCTCGCCCTGCAGGAACACGCCGTAGAGCCCGCGGTCGGGGATCGTCCCCCCGCTGACGACCGCCAGAGTGCGCGAGCCGGCGCGCGCGGTCAGCCGGCCCGAATCGCGGTCCCAGGTGATGCGCGGCTTCAGCTCGGCGAACTCGTCCGACGGGTAGCGGCCCGACAGCATGTCGAGCACTCCCTCCAATGTCTCTCGGGACAGCTCGGCGAACGGCGCCGCCCCGCGGAGCTCGGCGTGCAGCGCCTCGACGGTGGTCGCGTCCATCGCCACGCTGGCGACCACCTGCTGCGCCAGCACGTCGAGCGGGCTGCGCGGGTAGGCGATAGGCTCCACCTCGCCGGCGGCGATCCGCGGGGCCGCGGCCGCGCACGCCAGCAGGTCGCCGCGGAACTTCGGCACCAGCACCCCGCGGGACACCGCCCCGACCTGGTGACCCGCCCGGCCGATCCGCTGGATCCCCGCCGACACCGACGGCGGCGACTCGATCTGGATCACCAGCTCCACCGCCCCCACGTCGATCCCCAGCTCGAGCGACGACGTCGCCACGATCGCCGGCAACTCGCCCGCCTTGAGCCGCGCCTCGATGATCTGCCGCCGGTCGCGGGCCACCGCCCCGTGGTGCGCCAGCGCGATCTCGGCCTGCGCGTGGTCGTTGATCGCCGCGGCCAGCCGCTCCGCCAGGCGGCGGTTGTTGCAAAAGATCATCGTCGAGCGGTGGGCCCGGATCCGCTCGACCAGGCGCGGCACGATCGACGACCAGTTCGACCTCCCCGCGCCCTGCAGCCCGCCGCCGCGCGCCCCCGCCTTGCGGCCTCGCCCCGCCTTTCGCGCGGATGGCTTCGGGGACATGCCCTCCGGGACCTGTCCCTTCGCCCCTGCCCCTTCCGACATGCCCGATGAGACCTGTCCTTCGGAGCTATCCTCGGCCGGCACCTCGATCGTGAGCTCCCACGCCTTCTTGCCTGGCGGCGCCGCGATCGTCACCGGGCGCGGCCGCCACTCGCCGGCGGCGTCCGTGGTCCCGCCGCCGAGCAGGCGCGCCACCTCCTCGAGCGGCCGCTGCGTGGCCGACAGCCCGATCCGCTGCAGGGGCGGCGCGGCCGGGTCGTGGCGGCGGCGCAGCGCCTCGAGCCGCTCGAGCGTGAGGAACAGGTGGGCCCCGCGCTTGGTCGCCGCGACCGCGTGGATCTCGTCGACGATCACCGACTCGACCGCGTGCAGCCCGTCGCGCGCGCTCGACGTCAGCAGCAGGTACAGCGACTCCGGCGTGGTGATGTAGATGTCCGGCGGGGCCCGGCGCAGCTGCCCGCGCTCGGCCTGGGTCGTGTCGCCCGAGCGCACCCCGATCGTCGGCCGGTGGATCGCCGCGCCCGTCGCCGCCGCGACCTCGGCGATGCCCGCGAGCGGCCGCTGCAGGTTGCGCTCGACGTCGGCCGCCAGCGCCTTGAGCGGCGACACGTAGATCACGCGACAGCGCCGCTCCGGCGCGGGCTCGGGCGCGAACATCAGGCGATCGATCGCCGCCAGGAACGCCGCCAGCGTCTTGCCCGAGCCGGTCGGCGCCAGCAGCAGCGTCGACCGCCCCGCCGCGATCTCCGGCCACGCCGCCGCCTGCGCCGAAGTCGGCGCCCCGAACGCGTCCGCGAACCACCGCCGCGTCGGCGGATGAAACAGCGAGAGCGGGTCCTTCGGGCTCACGGGCCCGCGAGTGTACGCGCCCGCCCGCCGCCGCGCACGCGCGGCCCGAGCAAGATGCGCGAGAGCCGTTCGGCCTTCCGTCTCGCGCTGGCGCAACCTGGGCCCTCATGATACCACCGAGCTCGAGCCATGCTCCGGCGCCTCTACATCGACAATTACCGCTGCTTCGTGAACTTCGAGCTGCGATTGGGCCGACGCACGCTGCTTCTGGGAGACAACGGTTCAGGTAAGTCTTCTTTGTTCGACGCCCTCGACGCACTGCAGAGCTTGCTGATCACTGAGACTGAGGTCTCGGAGGCATTTCCCCCGACACCCTCGCCCTCTTCGCCGGCTCGAACATCCAGCGCTTCGTCCTCGAGATCGAGGGTCAGGGCGGCAAGTTTACGTACGAGCTCGCGGTCGAACACGATCCGGACGAAGAAGAAGTCCGGATCGCCAGCGAGTCCCTCGTGTTCGAGGGCAAGCCACTCTACCGCTACGTCAATGCCGAGGTTCAGCTCTTCACCGACGACGGCAAGCCGGGCTCTTCCTTTGCATTCAACCCTAGGCGTTCTTTCCTGGCCGCGCTCGAGCCGAAGAAGATCAACCGTCTGGCGACCTGGTTCAAGTCGTTCCTGGAGGCGATCCTGATCTTGCGGCTCGACCCGAAGGGGATCGATGCCACGACGCGCCGAGACTCTCCCTTCTTGGAGCTGGACGCTTCCAATTCTTCGTCGTGGTACCGGTTCATCGCCGACGAGGAGCCGGCCGCAGTCGACGCCGCGCTGTCCCAGTTGCGGACGATCATCCCCGGCTTCCGCCACTTGAAGAAGCCGACGTTCGGCCGCGCCAAGCTGCTACAGGCCGAGTTCCTTTTTCCTGGCGGAGACCCCCTACACGATCGACTTCGATCACCTCTCGGACGGACAGCGGGCGCTCATCATCCTTTACGTGGTCCTCCACGCCGCCCAAGGGGAGGCGAGCCTGCTGTGCTTTGACGAACCCGACAACTTCGTGGCCCTCCCCGAGATCCAGCCCTGGCTGGTCGCCTTCTGTGACGCGCTCGACGAGCATGAGTCGCAGGGGATTCTGATCTCGCATTCGCGCGAGATCATCGACTTCATCGGCCACGAGGACGCCGTTCGACTCACTCGCCCGCAAGGGGGACACGTGCGAGCCGAAACCGTTCCCAAACCGGTCGGTCTCACCCTCGGAGAGACGCTCGCGCGAGGGAATTCATGAGTGAGCTGGCGGTTCTCTTCGAGGATGATGCCCACGAGTCGATGCTGCGCCAGCTCCTTCGACGCGTCTACGGTTTGACGCCACCGAGAGTCCGCTATCGCCGCTGCGTCGACTGTAATGGCGTCGAGAAGGCCGTTCGCGAAGAAGTTCAATATCTACGAAGCAAGAACTTTCAGAAGGATCGAGCTTTGTTGGTGGTGATCGACGCCGACCGCTTCGGTGTCGAAGGCCGCAAGCGACGGTTCGATCAGCTCCTCGAGGCGGCAGGGCTATCCGGACGACAAGATGGCGAACGCATCGCATACGTCGTGCCCAGGCTCGAGGCTGAAAACTGGTATGTCCACTTCTGTTGCCCCGAACGCCGGCCTGTCAGCGAGGAGCAGGATTTCAAAGGCGACACCGACTGGCGACGGCTGGAAGCGAACCTCGGCGCCGCAGCCCGTGAGCTCGCGCGAGCATGGCCTCGAGCGACGAAGGAAGAGCTACCTTCGATACGCGATGCGAGGCTTGAGCTGAAGCGCGTGATGTAGAGGTAGGCCACCCGCCGTGGATTCCGGTTGACGGCCCTTGTCGCGCCCTCGGTGAACCCCATACGATCGCCGACGCCAAGCACTCCCGCCTGAACAGGCTGGAGCCTCTCTTTTGTCGTCACGGCGTCAGCACGCCCGTCATCGCCCGCGACACCCAGATGTCGTGTGAATCGGCGTGGGCCTCGGTGAGGCCGCGGCCGCGCTCCGCGGTGACCTGAACGTAATAATGGCCGCCGGGCTCGAGGAAGCCGTCGGGGATCGTCACCTCCGTGAATTCGGTGCGGATGCTGCCGAGCGAGCGGCGCTGGACCGGGCCGTCGATCCCGTCGACATCGTCGAGCGTGCGGATCGTGATCGTGTAGACATCGGGCGCGCCGAACTTCGGCGCGGTGAAGCTGATCGTCGGATTGACCCCGACCCCCTCCAGCGACTCGTCGGGCGGGACCTCGACCCCGTTGACCGCGAGGTCGCGCACCAGCCCCAGCTTCGGCACGATGGGCCCCGCCGCCAGGTCTGCCAGGCGCCCCTGCACGCTCAGGTCGGCCGCCAGGTAGTCGAGCACGCTGCCGCCGCCCGGATCGGCGACGAACACGTAGCGCGAGCACTGCACGATCAACGTCGGCGTCCCGTCGCCGGGGTACGGGTTGCCGACCTCGAGCTCGACCACGCGGTCGCCCGGCGTGACGAACATCGTGTCGCATTGATCGCCCATGCACTCCGGGTCGACCGGCGCGTCGAGGCCGTACACGTTGATCCCGCCGAGGTTGGGCGTCATGCCGACGATCGGGTGATCCGTGCCGGGCTCGAGCACCGCCGCGACGAAGCAGCCGACCGACTTGAGGTCGGCGTCGTAGATCTGCAGCTCCGCCATGAACTCGCCGGCGCGCACGTCGAGGCTGACGACCTCGCTGGCGACCGTCTCGAACGCGCCGGTCACCGCAGTCGCCGCGCCGGCCGTCATCGGCGACAGCGACAGCTGGGCCGCCTCGCCCAGCACGTAGCGCTGCGCGAACGACCACGGGTCTTGCAGCTCCGCACCCATCGGCTCGGGCACCAGCGGCCCCGCGACCAGGTGGCCGAGCCACAGGTCGTCGCCCTTGCCGGGATCGATCAGCGGCCAGCCGACCCGCCCCGTGTCCGGCCGCCACGCGATCGTCCATGCCCCGATCTCCGTCGCGTCGGGCTGCGGCGAGCCCGACATGTCCGAGGGGTTGAAGTTGGGGAACACCAGCAGCTGCGTGTCGGTGTTGTACGAATACAGCTCGAACTGGTCCTCCGGTCCGAGCGGCAGCATGTCGCTGGCCGACACCGTCACCGCCGTGGCGCCGTCGTCGGTGGACGCGACGTCGGGCCGTCCGGCGAAGGTCCGCGCGTAGATGTCGAGCACGCGCGCCGGGCTGACCGTCACCTGCTGCGGCCCCGGCAGCCCCGGCAGCTCGGCCTGCGCCGGCAGCCGCGTGCGCAGCTGATACACCGCCTCCGGCACCCCCGCGAACTCGAGCCGCGCCGCGGCCTCGGCGTAGACCCCCGCGTACGTCTGACCCACCGCGACGATCGCCAGCTCCACGTAGTCGAGCAGAGGGTCGCGCGCCGCCGCGATCTCCGGCCCGCCGAGCGGGCGATACGTCCGCGTCGCCGGGGCGATCACCCCGTCGAATTCCTCCTCGTCGCCGGTCGTCGGCGTCGGCGTCTCGCTCGTGCTGGTCGGCGTCTCGCCGGTGCTGGTCGGCGCCTCGCCGGTGGTGGTGCCGCTGCTGCTGTCGCTCGCGGTGCTCGGCGTGTTGGCGACCGGCGGCGGACAACCTGCGAGGACGACCGCGAGGCCGAGCGCGCCGCCGCCTTTTTCAAATAAGCTCAGGGAGAGGGCATGCGCCTCATTGCAGCAGATCGGCGCAGGCGTACAACCCTCTCGCGGACGCGCGACCTCCCGGCCGCCATCGCTCCGACCTGCCTGGATCGCAGTCCGCCGCGAGCGCGGCCGACCTCGGCCCTGTCGCGGTCGCCGTTCCTGCTCGCGGGCGTGGCCGACCTCGGCCCTGTCGCGGTCGCCGTTCCTGCGCGCGAGCGCGGCCGACCTCGGCCCTTTCGCGGTCGCCGTTCCTGCGCGCAGGCCTCGGCCCTGTCTCGGTCGCCGTTCCTGCTCGCGGGCGCGGCCACCTCACCCGGCCCCGTGCCTGCGGCGCAGCTGCCCGCTCCACGAGCGTTTCCGCGCGATCACCTGCCGGCCTGCGGAGGGCCGCCGGCCCCGCGACTCGGGCATCATCGGCGCCCGTGCTCGCCCGCCGCCACATCGGGGCCGCGCTGGCGATCGCCGCGATCGCCGGCATCTCCTGCCTGATCCGCCTGCCCGGCTTCACCGAGGGCGGATTCGCCTCGCACGACGTCGGCGGGATCCTCTACGAGGCCATGCTGCTGCGCGCCGGCGGCCTGCCTTACGTCGACGCGATCGAGCTCAAGGCCCCGGGCACCTTCTACCTCGCCACCTTCCTCGCCGGCCCCGAGGCGCGGGACATCGCCGCGTTCCAGATCGCCGCCAACCTGGTCGCGGTCGCCTCGCTGCTGGTGCTCGCCGCGCTCGCCTGGCGGCTGTGGGGGGCGCGCGCGGCCGTCGTCGCCGCCGCGCTGTACGCCCTGCACGACGCCCACCTCGACAGCATGGACGCCAACTACGTCACCTGGGCCCAGCTGCCGGCGGTGGCCGCCGGGCTGTGCGCGGCGCGGGCGGCGACATGGCGCGAAGACCATGCCCTTCGAGCAGGTCCTTTCGGACATGGCTCTTCGGCGGGGTGATGTGCGGCCTGGCCGCGCTGTGCAAGCAGCCCTCGGGCGTGGTCCTGCTGCCGGTCCTGTTCTGGGCGGTGTGTCCGCCCGGGCGCCGCGACCTCCGCGCCGGCCTCGCCGTGCTCGCCGGCTTCCTGCTCGCGCACGTCCCTGTCGCCCTGCACTACCTCGCCCGCGGCCAGCTCGGCGCGCTGCTCGGCGGCTACGTGTGGAACCCGTGGGGCTTCGAGTACATCGCCCACAACGCCGCCGGCACCGGCCCGGCGCGCGCGGCCTGGGAGTTCGCCGCGGCGGCCGTCCACTTCCTGGCCCTGCCGCTGGCGCTGGCCGCCTTCGCGGTGGCGGCCCGTCCTCGAGGACATGCCCCGAAGGACATGTCCCAGGCCCCCGCCGACGCGTCCGCCCCGGCTCCCCGAGGACATGACCCGAAGGACACGTCACCGCCCCCCGCCGACGGTCATGCCCCAAAGGACATGTCACAGGCCGCCGCCGATGTTTCCTCCCTGCCGGTTTCAAGCCCCCTAGGACATGTCCAGAAGGACATATCATCCCTTTCCCTCGACGCCGCCCCGGCTCCCGGCCCGTCAGAAAAACATGCCCCAAAAGACAGCCGACATGTCCCCGGGGCCATGCGCTTCCTGCTCGCCTGGACCGCGGCCGCCATGCTCGCGGCCGCCACCGGCCTGCGCTTCTACAAGGGCTACTGGCTCGGCGTGCTGCCGCCGCTGTGCCTGCTCGCCGCGGCCCCGTGGGGGGCGAGCGCGCCGGCCCTGTGGCGCCGCGGCTGGCCGCGCCTGATCGTCGCCCCCCTGGTCCTGGCGCTGACGATGCGGGCAGCCTGGGCCCTGCGCCTGACGCGAGACGATCGCGCTCGCCCCCACGACGAGGGCGCCCGCGCGATCGGCCGCTGGCTCGGCGAGCGCACCGGCCCCGACGACGCGATCTGGGTGTGGGGCTGGCACCTGTGGGGCGTCCACGCCTACAGCGGCCGCCTCTCGGCCAGCCGAATCTACAAAACCCTCGGCCTGCTGACGACCACGCCCGACGACACCTGGCGCAGCCCCGCCGGACCGGCCAAGGTGCTGACCGACGGCCGCGCCGCGCAGCAACTCCTGAGCGACCTGGCCGCCGCCCCCGGCCTTCGTCGTCATCGGCGGTACGGCCCCCAAGCACGAATTCCCGGCCCTGCGCCGCTTCCTCGCCGATCGCTACGTCCGCGACCACGGCCTCCGCTTCGGCAAGGTGGAGATCTGGCGCCGCGCCGACAGGTGACGCGGCGAAAGATCGACCGATCGCAGAGAAACCCGCGCTCTGGCGCCGTCCCGCGGCGGGGCCGACATTCACGGCATGCGGACGCGGCGGAATTTTCGTCGAGGCTTAACCCGGCGCGCGGTGCTCGGATGGGCCGGCCTGACCGGCCTGGCCGCGTGCACGCCCCGACCCTCGCCTGCCGCTCCGCAGGAAAGAATTTCGATGGATCTCGACATCGTCATCGTCGGCGGCGGACCGGCCGGCCTGAGCGCCGCGCTCGCCCTCGGGCGCGCCCGCAAGCGCACCCTCCTGTGCGACGCCGGCGAGCCGCGCAACGCCGCGGCCGCCCACATCCAGGGCTTCGTCACCCGCGACGGCACCCCGCCCGCCGAGTTCCGCCGCATCGCCCGCGCCGAGCTGACCGCCTACCCGAGCGTCGCCGTGCGCGACACCCGGGTCCAGGACATCGCCGCGCGCGGCCCCGACTCGTTCGCCCTCACTCTCGGCGACGGCAGCCGCGTGACCGCGCGGCGCGTCCTGCTGTGCACCGGCCTCGTCGACGAGCTGCCGCCGCTGCCGGGCATCGCCGCCCTGTGGGGCAAGAGCGTCCACCTCTGCCCCTATTGCCACGGCTGGGAGTTGCGCGAGCGGCCGCTCGGCTACCTGAGCCCGAGCCCGGAGATGCTCGAGTGGTCGCTGCTCCTGCGCGGCTGGACCCGCGAGCTGGTGGTGTTCACCGACGACGCCTTCGCCGTCCCCGACGACACGCGCGCCCGCCTGGCCCGCGCCGGCGTGGCGATCGAGACGCGCAAGCTCGCCCGACTCGTCGGCGACGACGCGTTGACCGCGGTCGAGCTCGCCGACGGCGCCCGGGTCGCCATCGAGGGCCTCTTCGTGCGCCCCAGGCAGCACCAGGTCGGGCTCGTCACCGCCCTGGGCCTCGCGCTCGACGAGCACGGCTTCGTCCAGGTCGACATGCACAAACAGACCTCGCACCCGGGCGTGTACGCGGCCGGCGATCTCACCACCGGCCTGCAAGGCGCCGTGTTCTCCGCGGCCGCCGGCTACCAGGCGGGCGCGATGATCAACCACGCCCTCACGATCGAGCTGGCGCTGGCCGGCCAGCTCGACGCATGAGCGCATGGACGATGCTGGCGCTGCCGCATCCGCATCGCTTCGAGTGACGCGAGCCGCCACCGCGAGTGATGCTCGCGCCCGCCGCGAGGGATGCCGCATCCGGATCGCTTCGAGTGACGCGAGCCGCCACCGCGAGTGATGCTCGCGCCGCCGCGAGGGATGCCGCATCCGCATCGCTTCGAGTGACGCGAGCGCCGCGAGGGATGCGGCATCCGCAGTGATACGAGTGACGCGAACCGCAACGGAGGATGCTCGCGCCGCCGCGAGGGATGCCGCATCCGCGACGCTCGCGCGATAATCACCCGCATCCCCACTTCACGCCCGCGGGCGGCGATGCTCCGCGCGCCAGGCTGCCGGCGTGCAGCCGTGCTCGCGGCGAAACATGCGGATGAAGTGCGTCGGATCGAGGCCGCCGACCCGCCCCGCGATCGCCTCGACCGTCTCGTCGCTGGTCAACAGGCGACGCCGCGCCTCCGCCAGTCGACCGACCGCGATCCACTGCTGGGCGGTGCGCCCGGTGGCCACGCGCAGCGCCGTCGTCACGTAGGCCGGCGAGCGGTCCAGCGCCGCCGCCACGTCGCGCAGCGAGATCGGCGCCAGACAGCGGCGCTCGATGTACCGCAGCGCCTGCGCCACCAGCGGCGCCTGCGTCGACTCGCCGCCGACCGGCGTCGCGCGCACCACCTCCGCCAGCACCAGCGTCAGCAGGCTGCGCTGCACCTGCGCCTGCAGGGCCGTCGGCGCCTGGGCCGACTCCTCGCGCAGCTCGGCGATCACCCGCCGCAGATGCTCCTGCCGCTCCGCGGGGATCGGCAGCACCGCAGCGGCGCCGGCCCGCACGCGCTCGAACGGATCGAGCAACCCCGCGTGCTCCGAGGCGGCCAAATAGACCGGATCGAAGCCGACCCCCCACGCCTCGGCCCCGCCGCCGCAGATCGTCCGGTGCGCCTCGCCGGCCGGCACGATCTGCACGTCCCCCGCCGCGACCCGCACTCGCCCGCGCTGCTCGACCTCGGCGCGGCCGTCGACGTAGAACACCACCGCCGAAAACCCGTGCACCACCGGCACCTGCGGCCCCGCGCACCGGCCGACGTGATGGTGCCGCACGAACACGGGGCGGTCGTCGGGCCGGCGATCGTCGATGCGCATGCTTCAGGCGTAATGCAACCGGGAAGCTTTTGCAATCCGATTGCAGGTCCGCGCCATTCCGTCGCAGCCGCCCGCCTCCGCGCCGACGACGCCTCCGACTCGCCGGTCCGACGACCCGGGCTCCAGCGACCGTACGCGAGCGACCCCACGCGAGCGAAGGAGCGTTCGCAAGTCCCGGCGAAATCGCCTCACCAAACCCAGGCCGCTCGCGGCGAGTGATTCAATCCTCGACCCACTCACCCGCGGACCACCTCCGGCTCTCGTCCCACCCCCAAGTCACCCGGTCGGCTTCGCGCTGGCCGACGACAGGCTCTCGGGCCCTGGAAGCATGTCCCCGCCGAAAGCTCCGCCGACGCCCCCCGAGCGCATCTCCGGCCCCGTCTCGTACGCGCATGTGAGCCGCTGCACGGCCCGCCCCGCGCCTCGCCGCCGCGCTCGCGGTGCGTGATCGATCGGCCCCGCGTGTCCGCACGTCCGCTGCCCTCGCGCCCGTGAGCCTCGCCCCCTGGCGAGCGCCCGCGGCCTTCCGCTATGGTCACCGTCCACTCCTATGTCGACACCGCGTCTGCTGTTCGTCCCGCTCTTCTTCTCCCTCGCCTGCGGCGGCAGCGACCCGGGCGGCAGCACCGGCGGCACCGACGATTCGACCACGACCGGCCCCGGCGCCTCGACCGGCACCACCGACACCCCGGGCCCGACCAGCACCGGCGTCGACCCGACCACCCCGACCTCGACCACCTCCGCCACCACCACCACCGGCGACACCGACACCACCTCGACCTCGAGCCCCGTCACCTCGACGACCACCAGCACCACCGACGGGCCCGACACCACCGCGACCACCACCACGAGCGACACCGACACCACCACCGAAGGCCCGGTCGACGGCTTCCTCATCGGCGTCCACACGGCCGACGTCTCGCCGAGCGACGCTCACCTCGACCAGAACGTCTACATGGGCGCCTACGGGGCCCCGTTCACGCGCGGCCCGGCCCAGGGCGTGCATGACGCGGTCTTCGCCCGCAGCTTCGCCATCGAGGGTGACGGCGGCGGCGTCATCATGGCGATCGTCGACCTCCCGGGCATGGGCAACCAGAACACCCGCGCCGTGCGGCAGAAGGTCGCCGAGCTCACCGGCCTCGACGAGGCCCAGATCCTGGTCGGCACCACCCACAGCCACTCGGCCCCCGACCTCATGGGCCTGTGGGGCGGCGTGCCCGGCGACTACCGCGACTTCATCAACGACGAGATCGCCCACAGCATGGCGGCCGCGTGGGACGCCCGCGTGCCGGCCACGCTGGCGGTCGCCACGATCAAGGCGCCGAACAACAACCGCCGCGGCTGGGGCTTCACCGACGACGACATGACGATCCTCGACGCCAAGGACCTCGAGGGCAACCGGATCGGCACGCTCGTCAACTTCGCCGCCCACCCGGTCATCCTCGGCGAGGACAACAAGGAGATCTCGTGCGACTACGTCGGCTACTCGGTCCAGAAGATCGAGGCGGCCCTCGGCGCGCCCGCCAGCCTGTTCAACGGCGCCCTCGGCGACGCCACGCCGAAGGTCCCCGACGGCCAGTACCCCGACGACTTCGCCCGCGCCCAGGCCTACGGCGAGCTGCTCGCCGATATCGCCATCGCCGCCGTCGAGACCGCCGAGCCGGTCGAGGGCTCGCTGGTGTGGTCGCACACCGAGTGGGAGCAGGGCGTCGACAACCTGCTGTTCCAGATCGCCGCCCAGCTCGGATCCTCCAGTTCGACTTCGAGTCGATGGGCCTGTCGCAGGTCGTCACCACCCAGAGCACCTACTTCCGCCTCGGCACCCAGGTCCAGGGCGTGGCCTTCCCCGGCGAGTCGCTCACCCGCAACGGCCTGGCGATCAAGGAGACCATGAAGGCCCCCCACAAGATGATCCTCGGCAACACCGGCGACGCCCTCGGCTACTTCATCCCCAGCGACGAGTGGCAGACCGGCAAGAACGACAACTACGAGGAGACCGTGTCGCTCGGCAAGACCGCCGGCGACACCGCCCGCGACAAGATCAACGCCCTCGTCACCGCCGACAACGCCAACTTCTGAGCGCGGCAAAAAACCTGCGCCCAAGGACATGTCCTCCGGGTCAGCCGCTTCTGGGCCGGACATGTCCCTTCATGCCGGCCCGGAGCGCCCGCTCAGCCGGCCCCGGGCACCCGGGCCGGGCGGCCACCGCCGGGCGAGATCACCCGGAACGTGACGCGCACGTGGTCGACGTGCCCGGCGCTGTCGGCCACGGTGATCGGCAGGACCCAGTCGCCCGGCGCGGAGAAGTCGATGTTGAGCGTCCACTGCGTCCCGTCGGAGTTGGTCGGCCAGGCGTCGGGGTAGAACGTCTTGCCGATCGCGGTGGCCGGCGGGACCGCGGCGTCGAACGTCAACATCAGCGGGAGCGTCGGCATCC
Organism: Nannocystis pusilla; assembly: GCF_026626665.1. Lineage (GTDB taxonomy): Bacteria > Myxococcota_A > Polyangia > Nannocystales > Nannocystaceae > Nannocystis > Nannocystis pusilla. Next base: position 10,464,833 of record NZ_JAPNKE010000002.1, on the reverse strand, counting down.
CCGCCTCGGCGGTCTCGTCGACGGCGGCGTCCTGGTCGTCGACCACGAAGCCGGACCCGGTGCGGACTTCGAGGGAGATCCGCGTGCGCCCGGGGGCCGAGGGCCAGGCGAAGTTGCTGTTCGGGAACGGCGAGAACTCGAGCACGTACAGCCCGTCGTCGGTCTCGATCGGTCGACCGGCGACGACGAAGTTGACCATCCCGCCCGGCTCGCCCGACGGGCCCGGCGACGACTCCGGCGGGGCGCACCCGCCCGCGAGCAAAAGCGCCACCACAGTCCATCCCATGAGCCCGCCGAAGACGTTCGACATACGACCTCCTGGCGCCCAAGCGTAGGCCCGAGCCCGCGCCCGACCACCGCAGCGCTTGCGCGAGCCGGCCCCGCCGCCGGTACGATTTACTCGCGGCGCGCCCCCGCAGCGGGCGAGCGAGCGACATGCCCCAAAACCATGTCCTCGCGGCCATCGGAGCCGACGAGGTCAGCCGCCGCCCGCCCGACCCCGCGGCGCAGCGCGCCCTCAGCGGCCGCGCCGCCGGCTCCGGCAAGGACATGTCTTTTCGGACATGACACCCCGGCTCCCGCCGCGCACCCGCCGCGGCCGCGCCGCCCTCATGTCCTCTCGGACACCCCCGCTCGGTGACCTGCCTCTTCGGACATGTCGCCCGGCCCGCCGCGCGCCGTGCTCGCGCCGGGCCGAGCATGTCCTTGCGGGCAGGCTCATCTGTCCCTCCGGACAGCTCGGCTCATCCGGTGATGTCGTGCTCCTCGCGCCGAGCCGACATGTCCTTTCAGACAGCCTCGTCTGCCCCGCCGGGCAGCCGCCCCCTCAGGTGATGTCGTGCTTCTTCAGCAGCCGCTTGAGCTGGTCGCGGCTGCGCAGCCCGAGCTCGCGCCAGGCCCGGTCGCGCACCCCGCCGACGCGGGCCAGGGCCGCGACGATCTGCTCGCGCGACAGCTCGCGCGGGTCCGTCGAGTCGCTGCTGATGGGCGTCAGCGCCGGCGCCGGGCGAGCCACGAAGTCGGCGGGCAGGTCGATCAGCGGGCCCGAGCTGGTCGCCACCGCTCGCCACAGCAGCTCGGTGAGCTCGCGGGTGTGGGCGGTGAAGCGGTGGTGCGCCAGGGCCACCACCAGGCGGGCGCTCAGCGCCGGCTCGCCCTTGACGAAGAAGCGCTCCGCCAGCGTCGGGTCGCTCGCCGCGAAGCTGCGCAGCAGGTGCCGCGCCACCAGCACCACGTCCTCCGGCCGCTCGCCGAAGCCGGGCACGCGCACGCGGTGGAGGAAGCGGGCCAGGAAGTCGTGCTTGAGCTCGCCGGGCTGGCGGTTGGTGGCGGCCAGGATCCGCACGTCCGTCGCGCGCATCGACGAGTCGCCGAGGCGCTGGTACTCGCCGCTGTCCATCACCCGCAGCAGGCTCGCCTGCAGCGTCTCCGACAGCTCGCCGATCTCGTCGAGGAACAGCGACGAGCGGTCGGCGTCGCCGAACAGCCCGCTGCGATCGGGCGTCCCGGCGCTCGGATAGTCCTTGAGGTTGCCGAACAGCTCGGCGTCGATCAGCGGCTCGGGGATCGTCGCCGCGTTGCGGGCGATCAGCGGCCGCGCCCCGCGGTTCGAGGCGCCGTGGATCGCCCGCACCACCAGCTCCTTGCCGGCCCCGCTCGGCCCTCGACCAGCACGTGCCCGTCGCGCTGGGCCAGGAACAGGATCTGCTGCCGCAGCAGCCACGCCGCCGGCGACTCGCCGACCAGCCCGAACCGATCGGCCGCGCCGAACGGAATGGGTCGGGCCAGCCGCCCGTCCGCGGCCAGTCGAGCGGCCGCCGCGTCGCTTGCAGCACGAACCGCCCGACCGCCTCGATCGTGTCGCCGGGCCCGACCGTGGCCCCGCGGGTCGCCTGGTCGTTGATCCGCAGCTCGCCCTTGCCGATGCCCTCGATCGCCAGCTCGTCGCCCTGCTCGACGGTGATCCGGATCTGCCAGCGCGACACGCGGGCCGACTGGAACGGCCCGCGGTCCTCGCTCGCGAACGGACGCAGCCGCCGCAGCGTCAGCGGCAGCGAACCATCCTCGTAGCTCTCGACCGCCCGCCCGAGCGTGAAGCTCATCCCGCGCGCCGTCGGCGGCAACACCACCACCTCGCCGACCCGCTCCGGCTCGTCGTGCGACCACAACACCACCAGCGCCGGCGCGAACCGCTGCGGCGCCGTGAAGTCGCGGTCGTAGTTGGTCTCCGCCGTCTCCGACAGCGTCGACTCGTGCGGTTCTCGTCGACCCTGCATGCGTCGGCCGAAGTTATGCAGTTCGCCCGCGCGATGCCAGCGGGAAGCGTCCTTCCGCGAAATGCGCGATCACGCCCCCTGGGGCTGCGGGCCCGTTCGCCGCCGCCCCGACGTTCCCCGCGGACACCTGCTCGCCGACCTCTGCCCCGCGCCATCGGCCCGCTGCAGCCCGATCCGCCGCCGCCGCCGCCGCCCGACCTCGTCGCCGCGGCAGCGACTGCAGTCACACGGGGTCTCGCGCCGTCACTCGCCGACCGCACGATCGCTCGCGCACCCGCTCGGGCATGGGTCTCGAGCGCTCGCCTGACCGAAGGGTCGCGCGGGACGGATCGACGGGCCAGCGCGCCGCTCCACGGCCGACCGCAGGGTCCTCAATTTCGCCGCGCGGCTCGTCGACTGCGACGAGGGCGGGCGACGCCGGCGCGTCGATCGCCCGCGCCGGCCCGAGGTCCTGCACCCGCACGCGGCCGGCGTCGCCGACCCTCCCGTTGTCGAGCCCCGGGCCCCGATCGATCGGGCTCACGAGATGCCCGGGGCCCCGCGCCCGCCACCGCATTCAGCCCCGCCCGCCGGCAGACGCGCTCGCACGCCCCCGGACGCGTCCGCGCCCGCAGCCCCCGGGGCGCTCGTCCGCGGGAGCAACCTGTCCCTCGAGACATGCACCCTCGGCCCGCTCGCTGCGCTGTCTGTCTTTCGGGACATCCCACAAGACGCCGCGCGCCGGGCGGCGCGGATCGAGCATGTCACTCGGGACATGTCTGCTCCGCCAGGCCCCGCGCCGGGCCGGCGGGTCGCCGGCCCTCGCCTTCGCCCCGCCGGGCTCGCCGCCCTCGCCGCCCTCGTCCCGCGCCCGCGCCCGCCGCGGGCGCCCGGTCGCGCCGCGCAGCTCCGCGCGGCGGACATCGGCCCGTCGCGCCACCCTATGTCTCTTCGAACATGTTCGTTTCGACATCCTCGACTCCCCTCTCTCGACGCGCGAACGACCCGGAGCGCGGAGCGCCCCGGGGTCCTGGAAGGCCGTCCGGACGCCGCGGGGCCCGCTCCCTGGCGCGAGCGAAGCGGCGGCCCGAACGGTGGGCACCGGCGATCAACCCTTCAGATCGAGCCAGACGCACACGCCGACGTCGATGAAGATCGGCCCGCCGCCGCCCCCGCCGTCGTCGTCATCGTCGTCGTCGTCGTGGCCGTCGTCCCAGCGCGCCCCCTCGCTGCAGAACGCCGCGCCGTCGCCGTCGCACTGGCTGCGACAGGTCGCCGCGCGCTCGGCCTGACAGGCCTCCAGCGCCTCGGCCGAGCGCACGCGGTCGCCGAGCTCGTTGAGGCACAGCGGCGTCATCGCCTCGGCGGTGCAATTCGCCAGGCACTGCGGGCCCTGCTGGATCTCGCACTCGTAGTCGCGGTCGACCGCGAGCTGGACCTCGACGCAGATCATCAGCTTGATCGACTCGTCGTGGTCGTCGCAGCTGTCGCCCCAGCAGAACTCGGCCGTGGGCGCCGGCGTGGCCAGCGGCCGGGCCGCGCTCGCCGAGGGCGTCGCGAACGGGAGGGCGAACGCGAGGAGCGGAGCGGCCATCAACATCTTGCGCATCATGTTCAGTCCTTTCAGAGCGGCGCCGGTGTCCATTCCGTCGCCGCCCCGAATCGTACGTCGATGACCCCGAGGCGCAACCGCGTTATGTGGAGAGCCTCACGATTTATCATAGGAGTCACGGACTATCGACATTCACGCGGCGTCGGACGCCGAAGACGGCGCCGCCGGGGGCGTCATTCCGACGCCCCCGGCTCGGCTCCGTCCGCAGCGCCCCTGCGGCCGCGACGATCCGCCCCGAAACGCGGGGTCTACCCCCGCTCCGCCGCACGCCCGGGAGGACCCGAGACCCCCGACCTGTCCGTACTCCCCAGAACGTCAGGTCGCACCGGCCCCGGGACCGCCCGCGACGGGCCCTTCATCCGCGTGCAGGACGCGGACCCGTCACGCGCGCGGCGGCTCCGGGACGATTAACCGGCCTCGATGCCGACGCCGATGCACGCGAGAAGGTCCACGAACACCACGCCGCCGCCCCCGCCGTCGTCGTCGTCGTCATGATCGTCATGATCGTCGTAGTCGTCGTGGTCGTCCTTGTCTTTGTGTTCGCAATCCTCGTCGTACTCCGGATGTCCGGGGTTGCCGACGTTCTTGCAGTGGCCGAGCCCCGGGCCCGGGTGCCCGCGCTCGCAGAACGCGGCGCCTCCGGCCTCGCACTGGCTGCGGCACACGGCCACACTGTCGGTCTGGCACGCCGCCAGCTCGCGCGGGGTGGCCCGATCGCCCACCTCCGACAGGCACGCCGGGCCGACCGCGTCGAACGTACACGCGGCCAGGCACACCGGCCCCTTCCGCACCTCGCAATCGCGGTGCTCCTCCTCGCCGACCTGGGCCGCCACGCACAGATGGAGGTCGATCTCGATCGGCCCGCCGCCGTCGTCGCAATCGTCGCCCCAACAAAAACCGACCTCGGAGGCCGGGCTCGTCAGCGGCCGCGCCGCCGTCGCGCCCGGCAGCGCGAACGGCAATCCGAACGCAAAGGTAGTGGCTAGCATCAGGGTAAAACGAAGCATCTCTCGCAGGTCCTCCGGTCGCCGGCCATCCGCCGGGACGCACGGTCCGAATATTTCGTCGACCCTCCGCGGCCGCCACGAAACGGTGTGGAGAGGCGCAAGCGAGAGGCGAAGCGCGCGCGCCACAGAAGGCCGCGAAACCTCGCCAGATCGCCGAAGAACAGCGTTATTTGGCGGCGCGGCGCGCTCCGGACGGCGGCTCGGCCGCCGGTGCGGGTCTCCACAATCGAGCCCCCGTCGCTCGCGGTGCGGCCAATCGCCTACATCGGCGTCGGTGCCGGTGATCCCGCGAGTCTATACAATCGGCGGCCCGACCGCCGCGGCTAACTCCGCAGAATCGTTGCCGCGACCCGCGAGGCGCGGCGTATCGTCGCCGCCGCCCGCGCACCGCGGGCTTCGTCTTCGCCGCTCGCGCTACTTGTCGAGCGAGACGGAGCCGACGTCGAACACCTCGCCGGGCCTCATGTCGACCCCGAGGTCGGAGCCCATCGTGATCCGCCACTTGCCCTCGGACTTGAGGGCGATGCCGTAGGCGCCGAGCGGTACCGCGGCGAACGTCCACTCGCCCTTGTCGTCGGTCTTGCCGGTGAACTTGACCGAGCTGTCGGCGCACGGCGACTTCGTGAACAGCATGCTCGGGCTCGGGCACAGCTCGACCTCGACCCCGGCCACCGGCTGGCCGCCGCGCAGCAGCTTGCCCTTGAGCCCGCCCGTCTGCACCGGCCCGGTCGCGGGCAGCTCGGCCGGGCCCGCGCCGGCGACGGCCACGCCGACCACCTCGCCCGACAGCTTCGGCACCGCCCCCGATCGCCACTCGACCTTCGCGTCGCCCGGCCCGAGGATGGTCACCCCGATCTCGCCGCCCACCCACACGCGACCGCCGGCGTCGACCGCCAGCGCCCGCACGCCCTCGGACATGTAGTCCTTCTTCCGCCACACCTTCGTGCTCGTCGGCGTCGACAGCACGAGGTCGAACAGGTTGCGCGCGGCGATCGTGCCATCTGACCCGAGAGCCAGGTCGCTGTACGACGGGATGCTGCCGCCGCCGAGCTTGACCGCCGCCGCGTCGGCCGGCCCCGGCCCGAGCCGGATCAGCGTCGCCGAGGCCAACGCGTAGACCGTGCCGTCGGCCGCCCGCTCGACGCCCTCCATGAACAGCGGGTCCTTGATCTCGCTCAGGTCGAGGGTGCTCCACGCGCCCTTGTCCTTGACGTGGATCCGGTTCGACGACGCGACCCACACCTTGCCGTCACGGTCGACCGCGAGGCCGTCGATGGTGTCGTCGCCGGCCCCGATCGCCGCCTTCTCCTCGCGCGTCCACGCCTTGCCGTCCCAGTGCGACACGCCGCCGAAGCCGGCCACCCACAGGTCGTCGTCGGCGATCACGAAGAAGTCGTCGAGCGTGCCGGTCTCCCGGAAGTCGCCGCGCACGACCTCCTTGAAGCGGTCGGCGTCGAGCTTCGGCAGCTTGTAGATCGTCTCGAACCCGAGCACCCACAGCGCCCCGTCGCCGGCCACGTGGAGGTTTTTGATGAGCTTGTCGGGCCCGTCCTGGAGCGGCGTGAACTTGCCCTGATCGAGCCGCACGATCCCCTTCTTGTCGACGGCGAAGAACGCCGGCCCGGGCACCTGCGGCGCCGCCGGGAGCGGCGGCGGGATCGGCTCGACCGGCGCGGCCTCGGGCGCGCCCGCGACGGTCGCCTTCGCGTCCGCCTTCGCCTCGCCCTTCACCTCGGCCCCGGCGGGCGGGCTCGCCGGCGCCGCCGGCGGCGCGGGCGGGGCCTCCTGCGCCTCCGACCTGGCCACGATCGGCGGACTCGTCGTCTCCCCGCAGGCGAGCGCGAACGACCCGAACAACAGCGCGAGGGACCGGGGGGCTTGCGGCATCGCGCGCGAGCGTGCCACGCCGGCACCCGCCGCGAGAAGCCCCGTCAGGCGATTTCTGCGACTTCCCTGGCGGCCCGCGCCGCGGACCTTCGCCGCGCCGGGACATGCCCTTTCGGGCATGTCCCCAAAGTCACCTCGGCTCACTTGCGCAGCACGAGCGAGTCGTAGAGCGCCGGGCTGTCGGCCTGCAGGCCTTCGAACCACTGGAAGAACCTCGGCAGCGTCGCCTTCTGGTCGGGCGTCAGGTAGTCGAAGTTCGAGCCGCGGTCGTTGACCTCCCAGAACTCGGGCGTGTCGAGGTTGGCCAGCTCGACCCACATCGAGCGCAGGCGGCGGGGGTCTTCGTTGCGCATGTCGTCGGCGATCCGGCGGGCCAGCGAGGTCGCGCCGTACACCAGGTAGTGGGTGGCCAGCTTGATCTGGGCCTTCCGCACCCCGCGCAGCGCCTTGGCCTTGTCGGCCGACTCGGTCGCGTCGTCGACGGCGAGGAAGATCCGCAGCAGGTCGTCGTGGCACTCGCTGCTGAGCTGGAACGCCCGCTCGCACAGCGTGCCGATGTCGTGGGCGATCACCTCGGCCACGAACGCCATGTTGCGCTGGAACGCGACCCCCGAGTAGTAGCGCATGCGGTGCGCGATCTCGATGGCGCGGTCGGCCAGCGTCTTGTCGCGGTCGATCACCGTCGGCTTCGAGCGCTTGCCGATCTCGAGCACCGTCTCGCCGAGCTGGCGGTACTGGTGGAGGATGTTGTACGCGGTGCGGATGTCGGACGCGTTGAGGGTCGCGCGCAGGTACGTGTTGAAGAACTTGATCGTCAGGTCGAGCGCGCGCAGGTCGCCGTAGACCGACGCGGCCTCGCCGAGGCGGCGGGTGTTGATGGCGAGCAGGTAGCAGATGTCCTTGATCTGGCTCTGCCCCTCGGTGAACAGCATCTGGTACTGGCGCAGCACCTTCCACTCGAGCCAGGTCCGGCGGTGGCGCAGGTCGGTGATCGCCTCCGGCGACAGCGACACGAAGTCGGGGCTCTGGCGGTCCGGGATCTTGAACCACTCGAGCACCATGCCGTTCTTCATCTCGCCGTACTCGACGCAGAACTCGCGCAGCGCGTCGATCGTCGCCGAGACGATGTTCTTGTCCTTCTGCTGCAGCGCGTTGAGGCCGATGTTGGTCAGGTGCTCGACCGCCTCGACCGCGGAGCGCTGGCGCTGCTCGATGCTGATGGACTGGCGGCCGAGCTTGGTGGTGCAGGCGTCGAGGCCGTTGGTCTTGATGCGGCCGATGATCTTGTTCGGGTCGAGGAAGTCGAACACGTACGCGAAGTACGGGAACAGCAGCAGCAGGCTGGTCGTCATCAGCAGCATGGAGAACATCACGTCCCAGCGCGGGCCGACGTAGTCGGCCCCGTCGAGCGAGAAGTTCACCCACACCACGAACAACGTCGACACCACGAAGAACCCGAGCACCAGCATGTTGGTGCGGGCGCGGAAGAACAGCACCGTGATGTGCGGCGTGAACCGGGTCGCCGCCAGCTGCACGATGATGCTCGAGACGGTCAGCGCCAGGCCGAGGACCGCGGCCATCACCTCGCCGAGGCCGCCGACGGTGTTCTGCGCCTTCTCGAGGTCCTGGTGGACCAGGCGGTCGACCAGGCTCAGCTCTTCGGTGCCGGTGTACGACAGCACGTTGAGCCAGAACGACAGCAGGTAGAAGACCACGACCACCGCGCCGATCATCAGCAGCGGGACCGACCATGTCTTGAGGGCCAGGCGGTACTGCCCGCGGGCCTGCTGCCGGCGCCGCAGCTCCGCCTCGCGCGACTGGCCGTCGAGCGGCAGCCGGCGGAGGATCATCGACCGGCTGGCGTGCATCGTGTCGTCGAGCTTCTCCTCGCGCGTGACCGCGTTCGGCGACACGCTCGGCTCGTGCGGCCGCTGCGGCGGCTGCGGCGGCTGCGCTGCCTTCGGCTCGTCGTCCACGGGCGCCACGGTAGCAGAGGTCGAGCCGGCGGGGTTAGAGTGCCCCGGCCATGCTCCTCGCCATCGACGTGGGCAATTCCAACACATCCATCGGGGTGTTCGCGGGGGCCGAGCTGCGATGCGAGCTGCGCCTCGCCACCCAGCGCAACTGGACCCGCGACGAGCTGGCGGTCGCCGTCGAGCGCGTGCTTGCGCTCGTCGGCGTGCGCTTCGCCGACCTCCGCGACGCCGTCGTCGCCAGCGTGGTCCCTCCGGTCGTCGGGCCGCTCTTGCGGGCCCTCTCGCACTACGCGGGGCTCGCCGCGCTGGTCGTCGAGCCGGGTCTGCCGACCGGCATGCCGATCCTCTACGACCCGCCGCACGAGGTCGGCGCCGACCGGATCGTCGCCGCCGTGGCGGCCCACAGCCGCTACGGCGCGCGTGGCACCGCGGGCGCTTCCGAGCCGGCGCGCGGCGTCCTCGTCGTCGACTTCGGCACCGCCACGACCTTCGACGTCGTCACGCCCACGCCCGAGTACCTCGGCGGGGTCATCGCCCCCGGGATCGGCATCAGCGCCGACGCCCTGTTCGCCCGCGCCGCCAAGCTCCCGCGCGTCGACATCGCCCGCCCCGCCCGCGTCATCGGCACCAACACGATCATGGCCGTGCAGTCCGGCCTCCTGTACGGCTACGTCGGCCTGGTCGAGGGCGTGATCCGACGGATCTGCGACGAGCTCGATCACCCCGTCACGGTCGTCGCCACCGGCGGCTTCGCCCCCGACGTCGCCCGCGAGACCGACATCATCGACGTCGTCGACGACGCCCTCGTGCTCGAGGGCCTGCGCCTGATCCACGCCCTCCACCGCCCGCCCGCCGACTGACGCAAACACCGGCGCAAGCCGTGCGCTACGCCCGGCGCCCTCCACGCAGGCCCACCCTGCCTGCATGTGGTACGGTTCGAGCCGTGGAGGCCGCGCGCAAGCTCAAGACCTACGAGGATCTGCTCGATCTCCCCGAGGACGTGCACGCGGAGCTGCACGCCGGCGAGATCGTCGCGCAACCGGGAAGCCTGCCCCAGCACGGCCGCGTGCAGCGCAGCGTGGGACGATTCATCGGTGGCCCCTACGACGACGACACCGACGGTCCCGACGGCTGGTGGATCTTGCCCGAAGTCGACGTCCGCTTCTCGCGCCACGACGTCACCCGCCCCGACCTCGCCGGCTGGCGACGCGCGCGGCTGCCTTCCCCCGAGGACGTGCGCCCGATCGACGTCGTGCCCGACTGGATCTGCGAGGTCCTCTCGCCCTCCAACGCCCGCCACGACCGCGTGTTCAAGGCCCGCCTCTACGCCCAGCACGGCGTCCCCTACTACTGGCTGATCGACCCGGCCGAGCGGACCCTCGAGGCGTATGTCCTCAAGGACAGCCAGTGGCTGCGCGCCGGCGCCTGGGACGACACCGAGGTCGCCCGCGTCCCGCCGTTCGAGGCCGTCGAGCTGCCCATCGGAAAACTGTTCTTCCCGCGGCCGCCCACCTGACCTCTCCGCCATGTTGCACCCGCCGCTCAGCGACGCCCGGCTCGGCGCCCGCCTGCACAAGCTCGTCGGCCCCGGCGCCGGCCCGGCGCAGCGCGAGCTGGCGGCCCGCGCCCTGATCCCCGCGCCCGGCAGCGACACCTGGCTGATGCTCTATCAACTGTGGGCGCTCGAGCGACCGCCGCACGCCGACCTCGCCGGGCGCACCGCCGCCGAGCTCCCGGGCCCCACGATCTTCGCCGCCCTCGCCGACCCGCTGCTGCCCGCGCCCGCGCTCGACTTCATGGCCCGGCGGCGGCTCGGCCACGCCGACGAGCTCGCGGTGCTCGTGCGTCACCCGCAGGTCCACGCCGACACCCTCGCGCTGGTCGCCCGCTGCGGCCCGCCGCGCGCCTGCGAGGCGATCGCCCTGGCCCACCCGCGCCTGCTCGCCGCGCCGGCGATCCTCGCGGCGCTGGCCCGTAACCCGCGCTGCCCGAGCGCCGCCCTCCACGCGGCCGTCGAGCTCGGCGCCCGCGAGCGCGTGCCCGGCCTGCGCGGCCTGCTGCGCGCATTGCTCTCGGGACATGTCCCTCACGACAGGTCCGACGACCACGCCGCGCGCCAGCTCGCGGCCCTGCGCTCGCGCGCCGGCGAGGACCTCGAAGCCGCGCCCCCGCTGCCCGACGATCCGCCCGACGACACCGACCTGCCCGCGCCGATCGAGCTGGCGCCCGCGCCCGTCCCGGCCCCTCTCCCCCGTTTCGACCGGCCCCGCGACGCCGGCGTCGCTCGCGTCCTCGACCCGGCCACCCCGCTGCCGCTGGCGATGAGCCTGCTGTGGCGCCTGCGTCGCGCCGACCTGCGCCGCGTCGCCGACGCCCGCCGCCTCCCGCGACCGCTCGTGGCCGCCGCCCGTCGGAGGCTCGGCCAGCCATGAACGCCTCTCATTTCAGACCCGCGACGAATGATCGATCCGGCTCGGTCCCTGCGCTCACGGCCCGCCCTCGTGCCGCAGCCACGATCGATGTCTCGCGCGAGGCCTCGCTGCGAGCTCCGCCCCTCGACCCTCGTCGTGCCGTCGATCGGTGCTGGTCCCGCGCTCCGTCCTCGCGAACCCGGCCATCCGCGAGCGGCGCGCTCCGTCCTCGCGAACCCAGCCATCCGCGAGCGGCGCGCTCCGAAGTTCGCCCGCTCATGAATCACCGCTCGCGTCCCGCCTGCGCATGAATCACCGCTCTCGTCCGCATCGTGGCTCGCCCCGCGCATGAATCACCGCACGCCTCCCCCTCGCGGTTCGCCCGCTCATGAATCACCGCACTCGTTCCGCCTCGAGGTTCGCCCGCTCATGACCCGTCTCCGCACCGCGCTCGCGCGCTGGGGCGGCGCGCTGCTCCGCCCGCGCGCCACCGTCGCCTCGCTCGCCCCCGAGGACGGCCCGCGCGACGGCCTCCTCTTCATCCTCCTGTTCGCCGCCGGCGCGCACCTGCTGGCGCTCGGCGACGCCGCGGCCGACTTCGCCGCCATGGCCGGGCTGGCCGCCCTGCCCACCCTGCTGGCGGGCCTCACCGTCCTGATCCCGTGGCTCGTCACCACCCTCGCGGTCGAGGCGATCCTCGGCCCGCTGCGGGCCCACAGGGCCGCCCTGTGCATGTTGCCGATGCTGCTCTTGGTCGTGGTGGCGCGCCTCGCCGCCGGCCTCGGCCACCCGCTACCTGTCCCGAAGTACAGCATCGAGATCGCCGGGGCCGTGCTCGCGGCCGGCCTGGCGCTGTGGATCCGCCCGGCCGTCTGCCTGTCCCGAGAGACAGCCGAGCCCGCGCCGCCGGCCGGCCGCGCCGCCCTCGTCGTCGGCGCCCTCGTCGTGCTGCTGCCGCTGGCCAGCGCCGGCCGCGACGCCGCCGATCTCGCCGCCCACTGGCAGACCCTCGCGCCCGTGGCCGTCGGCGAGGCCGTGCCCGAGTTCCACGCCGAGGACCTCGACGGCGGCGACTTCACCACCGCCGACCTGCGCGGCGGGGCCCGGCTGCTGGTCTTCTTCACCAGCTGGTGCGGCGTGTGCAGCGACGAGATGAGCAAGTACGTCGCGGTCCACCACGAGCTCGCCGAGCGCGGCTTCGCCGTCGTCGGCGTCAATTGCGACCGCGAGGGCGACCAGCGGACGATCGCCGCCCGCTACCGCGACGACAAGCAGCTGCCCTTCCGCATCGTCCTCGACCGCGGCGCGATCTCCCGCGCCTTCCGCCTGTCCGTGTATCCGCACCTGGTGCTGGTCGACGCCCACGGGCGGATCCGCTGGGTCCACCAGGGCCGGGCGCTGGACAGCACCTTGCGCGCCGCCATCACCGCGGCCACCAGCCCCGATCCATGACCACCCGCACCCGCCTCGCACCCTTGCTGCTCGCGTTCGCCTGCGCCCCGACCGGCGGCGAGGACGACGGCCTCGACCGCCACCCTGCCCTCGGAGCTTGCCCCGAGGACATGTCCGATGCGCCATCCGACCCGTTCGCCGACTGCGTCGACGAGTTCGTGCCGATGGGCGGCGGCTGGGGCGAGGAGTCGTTCCCCGCCATCGTCCTCGGCGCGCCGGAGGCCGGCGAGAACGGCAACGCCGGCCTCGACGTGCTGTCGCTCGGCTGCGGCGGCCAGATCACCCTCTGGTTCGCCGGCGACGGCGTCGTCGACGGCCCCGGCCCCGACCTGCTCGTGTTCGAGAACCCGTTCGTCGTCGGCGACGGCACCTTCGCCGAGCCCGCGCGCGTGCTCGTGAGCGAGGACGGCGTCGACTGGCGCGCTTTCGCCTGCGACCCGGTCGGCGACGATCTCCTGCGCGGCTGCGCCGGCGTCGCCCAGGTCCGCGCCAACACCGGCAACGGCCTCGACCCCACCGACCCCGCGGAGGCCGGCGGCGACGCCTTCGACCTCGCCGAGGTCGGACTCGCGCGCGCTCGCTACGTCCGCCTCATCGACGTCGGCGACGCGTACGATCCGTCCGGCCAGTGGTGCAGCGGTCGCAGCGGCGGCTTCGACCTCGACGCCCTGGCCGCCGTCCACGCGCCATGAGCTTCCACCTCTACAACCGTCACGCGCAGGCCCACGTCGGCAAGCGCTTCCCCGGCGCCACCGTGCTCGACCTGACCTCGCGCGGTCCTGACCCTTGGGTCAGGTTCAGCCCTTCTACCCGCACGGCGGCATCCCGGTGCCCTTCACCCCCGGGCACACCGCCGCCTCGGTCGAGGGCGTGTGGCAGGCGCTCAAGGTGTTCGCCACCCAGGACATCGACCCTAGCAAGCTCGACGTCACGACGCTGAAGGGCCTGAAGCGCACGGTGCAGCGCCTGGGCGCCTGCCTCGGCCACCGCGACGGCCTCGAAGGGACGCGCCTCTTGTCCTACGCCGAGGCCCGCCGGCAGATCTACCTGCCCACCTACCGCCACGTCCTCCACCACCATCTCGCGGCCGAGCTCGCCGAGCTGCGCCGCCTCGGCGCCGCGGGCCAGGTCGTCCTCCTCGACTACGAGACCAACCCCGACCCCGACGACCTCAGCCGCCCGCTGTCACACGTCGGCCTGGTCATCCACATGCTCGAAGGGACATGGCCCGCAGAGCATGTCCCTTCGACCTGAGGATTCTCGAGACCGCATCGGTCTCGTGCGGTCAGCGCTCGCCGGCGCGCGGCCGTGGCCCGATGGACCCGCTGCAGCGCGGCGAGCTGATCGATGCTGAGGCCGTCGAGCAGGTGCTGGCGCAGGAGGTTGCGCGCCTGCTCGTCGAGCTCGGCCAGGGCCGCGTGGAACGAGCGGCGGAACGCCTCGCCGTAGGTCGCCTTGAGGTGGGCCAGCTCGACGTCGCCGCCCCGCGCCCCATCTGCGCCTCGCCCAGGCCCGCCAGCGCCTCGCCTCGCAGCGCCCCGCGTCCGTCCGCATCGACCTCGGCGATCGCCAGCGCCCGCGCGAAGCTCTGCTCGGCGGCGATGCGCGCCCACCACATCTCCAGCTGCCGCGCCCACAACCGACCCCCGGCGACGTCGCCGCGCTTCACCGCCACCACCTCGACGCCGCCTCGGCCGCTAGCTGCGGCCGCGCAGGCGCTCGAGCGCCTGGACCAGCGACTCGAACGCGATCCGCTCCGCCTCCGTGCGCGACAGCTCGCCGTCGATCTCGCAGATCGCGGCGCGCTCGTCGAAGCGCAGCCGCAGGTCGTCCCGCAGCGCGTCGTCGCGGACCTGCGCCAGCAACGTCGCCGCCTGCCGAGCCCAGCGGCTCGGCCCCGTCCCCGCACTCGCAGCCTTCACGACCCCTCTATGCCCGAGCCCCGGCCGCCTCGCCACGCGCCGTTCCGCGCAGCGCACATTCGCCCCGCGCGGCACTGCGCATCACCTGTCTCTCGGAACATGTTCATTATCGCCATGCCGCCGTCGACGCCGCCGCCCCGCGATCGGCATGTCCCGAAAGACATTCTCTTTTAACGACCGCTCCCCGCCACCGCCGCGCCGGCCGCCATCGGCATGTCCCGAAGGACATCTTTTTCAAGACCGCTCCCCACCGCCACCACCGTCACCCCGCGAGATGGGTATGTCCCGAAGGACATTCTTTGCGACGCTCACCGCCACCCGCACGATCGGCATGTCCCGAAGGACAAATTTTGTTTACGACCGCTCCCCGCCACCACCGCGCCCCGCACGATCGGCATGTCCCGAGCGGCGCTCTCCGGGGCTCCCCCCGAAGCCATACGGACCACGTGCGTCGTCCGCCGCGCCGCTGCCTGTGCAACGCTATCAGGTCAGCGCATGGCGGCGGCAGTTCTCCGGCGCATCAACCTGTCCCGAAGGCCATCCTCGTCCCCCTTGCGCCGCGGGGCTCTTGCGCAGCTCCACTCGTGCGGCGCCCCGCGGATCGTCGGGCCCCGGGGCCGCCGGTCACGGCGGCGGTCCTTCGCAGATGAACTTGAAACCGTCGTCGCACATGTGATCGGCCCACTTGCCGCCCGTGCCGCCGCCGGGGTAGCCGCCCACGCCGTCGCTGTCGATCAGCAGCATGCAGTCGGCGTTCTCCCACAGGAGCCACTCCTGATCGTTGGGCTCGTTGTTGCCCCACGAGTCGCCGGCCACGTTGGTGTCGTCGGACACCCACTTGAAGGTGCCCTCGGTCATGCGGTCGTTGCCGCCGGTCCACCACAGTCCGGTGTTGCCCATCTCCTGCAGCAGGAACGTGCGCTCGGCGCCGCCGTCGTCCTTGACCAGGTGCAGCCCGTGACTCACGCAGAACTGCTCGGCCGGCTCCCAGTCGAGCTCGTTGCTGCAGAAGTAGTACAGGCTCCCCTCGTACATCCTGAACTTGCAGCCGACGCAGGCGTCGTTGTTGCTCTCGGCGTCGAACTCGTCGAAGGCCCCGTCGCAGTCGTTGTCGATCCCGTCGCACATCTCGGTGATGCCGGGGTGCGAGTTGGCCGACATGTCATTGCAATCGGTGTTGTCCGGCACCCACCCCTGCTCGCCCTCGCAGACCAGCATGGGCACGTTCGGGTCGCCGTAGTTGTCGTTGTCGAAGTCCTTGTAGAGCATCACCAGCGGGCAGCCGGTCGTCTCCGGCGCCGTCGTGCTGGTCATCGGCTGCGTGGTGTTGGTCGTCGTCGTCGTCTCGGGCTCGGTGGTGGTCGTGAGCGGCGGCATCGACGTCGAGTCGCCGCCCGGGCCACCGGTGCCGTCGGTCATCGACTCCGAGCCCGACACGCCGAGCGTGTCCTCGGTCGTCGACGAGCCCGTCGGCCCGGGGTCGGTCGACGGCACCATCTCCGACGTCGAGCCCGTGGTCGTCGGCCCCGTGCCGGCGCCGGTCTGCGGCGTCTCGCCCAGTCCCGTGGCGTCGAACGTGCAGCCCGCGAGCGCGAGCACCAAACCGGCGACCCTTCTCATCGCCAGGCACTCTAGCTGGAACCCCGTCCGCGCGGGTCGCCTGCACCCGCCGAAGCCTCACGCGCGCGAGCGCGAGCGCGCGCCGCGTTTGATACACTCGCCGCATGCGCACGCGCCTCGCCCCCCTGCTCGCAGCCCTGCTCGCTTGCACGCCCGCAACGACCGACGCGCCGCCCAGCCAACCACCGCCCTCGACCGCGCCCGGCCTGCCGGCCACCACGGCCCCGGCCCCGGCCCCGACACCGACACCGGCCCCTCAGCCCGCCCCCGAGACGCTCGAGGAGCGCAACGTCTCCAAGTCGGCCGGCACCGCGGGCGGCGTGACGGTGCTGTGGCCGCGCATCATCCCGCGGGAGATCGTCGACGACAACCGCAGCCTCGCCTCCGCCCTGCAGCAGCAGATGCGCCGCATCGTCGAGAAGCACCTGCCCGGCCGCCCGATCGACTTCCGCCCCGAGCCCGAGCGCGTGTGCCCCAAGGAGGGCTGCGCCGGCGTCTCGGTCGGCCTCCTGCTGTCGCGCCAGGGCCAGGGCTGCCTGGTCATCGCCCTCGTCTCCCGCCCCGGCGCGTCACCGACGAAGATCGTCCCCTGGGTCGGCAAGGTCCAGCTTCGCTCCGACACCGTCGGCTTCCGCGAGTGGCCCGAGTCGCAGATCACCGTCGACGACATGGTCCCCTGCAACTCGCTCCTCACCACCATGGACGCCCAGGAGCCCGCCATCGCCGCCGCCCTCCAGGCGGCCGCGCAATAGGACCTGTCCCTCGCGCCATGCGACCTGTCCCTCACGCCAGGTCGCGCGCCTTCCCGTCATCTCACGCCAGGTCACTCTTCTCGCACCGAACGACCTGTCCTTCACGCCAGGTCGCACGCCTTCCCGATCACCTCACGCCAGGTCGCTTTTCTCGTACCGAGCGACCTGTCCCTCGCGCCAGGTCGCGCGCCCTCCCGGTCATCTCACGCCAGGTCGCGCGCTTTCCCGGCCACCTCGCGCCAGGTCGCGCGCCTTCCCGGTCATCTCACGCCGGGTCGCGCGCCCTCCCGGCCACCTCACGCCAGGTCGCGCGCCTTCCCGGTCATCTCGCGCCAGGTCGCTTCACCTCGCGTCGGACGATCTGTCCCTCGCGCCAGGTCGCTTCACCTCGCGTCGGACGATCTGTCCCTCGCGCCAGGTCGAGTCTCTCGCGTCAGGACGCATGCCCTCGCTCCCGGTCGCGGTGCGGCGCACGTCAACCGGTGCGCGCCTTGATGGGTTCTTCGAGACACATGAAAGATCGGCCTCGTGCCCGTCCGTGCGGCCCTGACGACCTGTCCCCGGGGACATCTGGTCTGTCCCTCGCGCCAGCGCCTCCCGCCCCTCCCGGCCCGCGCCGCCTCACGTTCGCGCGTGACGAGACGCTCGTCCGTCCCGGGCACGCCCGCCACGGTCGTCGGGACCGCGTTCATCGCCGCGCCCGCTGCGGCGCTGCGCTCGGCGGCCGCTGAAGCCGGCGCGACAACGTGCCACACTCGCTCGCGCCGGCATGTCGTCCCTCGAGCCCAAGCCGCGCGCGCTCCTGCGCTGGATCGTCGGTTACGGTCGCGCCGACTTCGCCGCCGACCTGCTCGCGGGCGCCACCACGGCGGTGCTCCTGGTGCCGCAGGCGATGGCCTACGCCATGCTCGCCGGCCTGCCGCCGATCGCCGGCCTCTACGCCGCGCTCGCTCCGCCGCTGATCTACGCGGTGCTCGGCACCTCGCGGCGGCTCGCGGTCGGCCCGGTCGCGCTCGACTCGCTGCTCACCGCGGCCGCTCTGGCCCCGCTGGCGAACGGCGACGTCGCCACCTACGTCGCCGCGGCCTCCGCCCTGGCCATCCTCGCCGGCGCGTTCCAGGCCGTCACCGGGGCGCTGCGCCTCGGCTTCGTCGTCAACTTCCTCTCGCTGCCGGTTTTGCGCGGCTTCACCTCGGCCGCGGCGATCCTCATCATCGCCAGTCAGCTCGGCCCCTTGCTCGGCCTCAAGCTGCCGAGCAGCGCCCTGTGGCCGCTGCTCGTCGCCCTCGCCGAGCAGCTGCGCGCCGTCCACGGGCCCACCGTCGCGCTCGGCGTCGGCGCCGTGCTGGCGCTCGTCGGTCTCGGAAAGTTCCGCGGCAAGGCGCTCCTCGTGGTCGTCCTCGCCACCGTCGCCGGCTACGCGTTCGCCCTCGACGCCCGCGGCCTCGCCCTGCTCGGCCCGGTGCCCTCGGGCTTGCCGGCGCCGACCTGGCCCGCGGTCGACCGCGAGCTGCTGCTCGGCCTCGCCCCCGCCGCCGGCCTCATCGCCCTGATCTCGTTCATGGAGGCGTTCTCGTCCGGCCTCGCCGTCGCGCGCCGCGGCGAGGTCGTCGAGCCCGACCAGGAGCTGCTCGCGCTCGGCTTCGCCAACATGGCCGCCGGCCTCGTGCGCGGCTACCCGATCGCCGGCGGCCTCTCGCGCACCGCGGTCAACGCCCAGGCCGGCGCCCGCAGCCCGCTCGCCGGCGTCGTCTCGGCCGCGCTCGTCGCCCTCACCCTCGTCCTGTTCGCCCCGCTGCTCGCCACCCTGCCGCGCGCGGTGCTGTCGGCGATCATCGTCGTCGCGGTCGCGCGCCTGGTCGACGTCGCGTTCGTGCGCGAGCTCCGACGCACCCGCCCGCGCGAGCTCGTGCCGCTGGCGATCACCTTCGCCACCACGCTGGCGCTCGGCGTCGGCCTCGGCCTCGCGTTCGGCGTCGGCGCCTCGCTGCTGCTGTTCGTGCTCCGGACCACGCGCCCGCACACCGCCGTGCTCGGCCGCCTGCCCGGCACCCAGGTCTACCGCAACGTCCTCCGCTTCCCCGACGCCGAGACCGTCCCCGGGGTCGTCATCATCCGCCTCGACGCGCCGCTGTACTTCGCCAACGCGACCTACCTGATCGACGAGATCCGGCGCCGGATCGCCGCCGAGAAGGCGCGCGCGGTCGTCGTCGACGCGGGCGGCGTCCACGACATCGACGTGTCGGCGCTGGCCAACCTGCGCGACTTCCTCGGCGAGCTGCGCCGTCACGGCATCGAGCTCTACGTCGCCGACCTCAAGGGCCCCGTGCGCGACGTCCTGGCCCGCAGCGGCTTCACCGCCGAGCTCGGCCCCGACCGCTTCAGCTTCACCGCCCACGAGGCCGTCCAGCGCGCCAGCGGCGACCAGGCGCCGACGCCCGACGCCCGCGCGACGCAAGCCTGGCCATGACATGTCCCACGGGACATGTTCAAGCTCGCCTCATTGCTGGCAGAAGTACGCCTTCTTGCCGCACGCCGGGCAGGCGACGATCCACGTCGTCCCGCCGTCGCCGACCACCACCGCGCTCTCGCCGAGCTGAATCACCGGCTGCATCACCGCCTTGCACTTGCACTTGACCGTCTCGGGCTCCGAGACCCACCGCGGCCAGCCGCCGAGCTTGACGCCGTCGAGCGTCTCGAGCTCCGCCTCGTCCATCGCCTCCGCCAGCGTCTCGAGGCGCTCGCGGGTCGCCTCCGACTTCGCGCTCACCTCGAGCGCGGCCGCCAGCGACTCGACCAGCGGCGACGGATAGTCCTGCGCCTCGCGCCAGTCGCGGATGAACGTCACCGACAGCGCGTCCGCGTCCGCGTCCTCGTCCTCGTCCTCGAGGTTCGCCGTGGCCGGCGCGATCGGCTCGCCGAGCGCGACCTCGCGGATCAGCGCCCCCTTGCTCCACGGGTCCTCCGCGCCGCCGCTGCTCTGACAGTCGTCGCACCAGAACAGCTGCAGCAGCTCGTCGGCGAGGGTCGCCTGGGCGGCAGGCGGGAGCTCGGAGCGGCGCAGCTGCAGCACGAAGCGGAGCGGCTGCTTGCACTTGCCGCACTTCGGCGCCGGCGCCTCCTTCGACAGGAACGGGGCCCCGCCGATCTTCGCCGCCGCGAGGTCGTCGACCCCGAGCACCGTCTCGTCGTCGACGTAATCGGGGTCGTCGGTCACCGCCACCAGCGTCGGCACGAACGCCGTCCGCTCCAGCCGGGGCCGCACGTCTTCGAGGTTGAACGACTCGGTCTGCTTCTTCGCCATGAGGGGTGCGCGAAGCTAGGCCATCGGCCTGGACGGCGCAAGCGCCCGTCGCTCGCCGAATCACGTCCTCGTCGATGGCATCGGACGAGCCCACGATCTCCGGGCGGCGGACGGTGGTTCGCTCGCGTCCCGCTCGCCAGCTCATGTCCCGCAGGACATGCGCGGCGTGACTTCGTCACCTGTCCGCCGGGACATCCGGCTCTCGTCGACGGCGACATCCGCTCCATGAAGCGCGGACATGTCGCTTCGGGCATGTCATCCGCGGCTGCCCGGCCGTCGCACACGGGCCCGCCGCGCGAAGCCTCGCGCGGCGGCCCGTCGCTCGGCTCACGCGCGACCGAGGGCGCGGCGGATCGCCGTCTCGACCGGCACGTAATCGCCGTCGGAGCGCTCGAGCCGGAACGGCTCCCGCGCCAGCAACGGCGGCTGCGCGAGGAACCGCGGCCGCGTCCCGCGGTGGGGCTGGGCCGAGTGGACGAGGAACGGATGGCACAGGTACACCGTCCCCGCGTCGCCGACGGCCAGCGCCTCGGGCAGGTGCGCCGAGCCGCCGAAGTCGTCGGCCACGAGCTCGCGCAGGCTCAGCCCGGCCTCGCCGGCCGGCGCCAGCCGGCGTGCGATCGCCAGGTGCGAGCCGACGCGGATCCGCGTCGGCGCGTCGTCCTCGCCGACGTCGGAGAACAGGAACAACATCAGCAGCGCCCGGCCCTGCGAGACCAGGTTGACGCGCCATTCCATGAAGTCCGGGTTGTCGGTGCCGAAGCTTACGTCGACGTGCCAGCCGGCGTCGCCGGGATCGACGGGCGACGGGAACCGCACCGGGAAGGTGCCGAGCGCCCTGCACGGCACCCAGCGCTCGCGCCCGACCAACCTGTCGTAGGCGTCGCGCAGCGCCGCAGTGCCGGCGGCGGCGACGAACGGCGGCTGGCCGTACTGGCCGAGCCGGATCACCGGTCGGGTCCAGGTCGCAGGGTCGGCGGGGTCGCAGCCGGTGTCGCGCCAGAGGATCGCGCGGGCCTCGTCGGCCACCTCGCGGGGGAAGGCGTGGTCGATGCGGACGAAGCCGTCGCGGATGAAATTGTCGATGTCCGCGTCGCCGAGCGCGCGGGGGAATTGTCGTGGGCAGTCATGAAAAAATTCTCCGATCGCGCCGGCCCGCAGCGCCGCGGGGCGTGCGGAGGCCGGCAGTTCAGCCGTGGGCGCGGGGCGCCCGGTTCGAAGCGCGCTGCCTCAAACGACTTGGAAGAAGGCCGAAGCGATCGTGAACATCATCATGTCGCCGGCAGCATAACCCACCGGCCCGGCCGACTCAACCCGAGCGCCTGGGCCCGGTGGGCACGCAGCATCATCATGTTCTTCAAAAAATAACATGACCGAAAGGGCATGTCCCTTCAGTCAGCTCTCGGCAGGTGCCAGTCTTCCGCGAGACACCCGTGGCGGGCGTCACGGGCCGCATGTGCATCACCCACGCAGCCGTCGCGGACGTGCTGCGCAGGGGCCGTTCGCGGGCCGCGAAAGCGCGCGTCAGCGGCCGCCGCGCAGGTACGGACGGGCTCGCGCAAAACGCTGTCCAGAGCCCGTCTGCAGGCCCTCCACAGGCCGATCGCATGGTCCGCACCAGATAAGGCGACTCGCCTATACGAGCCCTACCTCCTGGCGATGACCATGGCCTTCGACAGCGACACCCTCAACTCGATCTACACCTCCACGCAGGGCTTCTGTCACCGCTGCCGCCGCAAGCTCGCCTTCTCGCGGTTCGGCTGCGGCGACGGCCGCGGCGCCTGGGACATCGACGCCGTCCGCCCGCACCCCAAGGTCCTCGCCTTGCTGCCGGGCTGCCTGCGCTGCGTCCAGAAGCCGACCCCGCGCCGCCTCCCGAAGTCGGCGCCGGCCCCCGCCGTCACCGACGACAGGCCGGCGTCCAAGGCCCAGGAGGCGCAGGCCGAGCCGCCCGCGCCCGCCGAGCCGCCCATCAGCGACACCGCCCTCGTCGGCGGAGCCGCCGGCGCCGTGCTCGGCGGCCTGTGGGGCGCGGTCCTCGGCGGCCTCATCGCCATCGGCCTCCAGCTCTGGGGCTGACCTCGGCGACATGTCCTTAAAGACATATTTTGAATTGTCCCTGACTTCGCCGATGACCCGTGCGAGCTCGGGCGCCTCGAGCTCGCACGGGTCATCGCGCCTCGCACGGCCGCGTCCGTTCACCCCGGCGCGAACTCGAACGGGTAGCTGACGTGCACCGAGCCGCCGGTCGGCGCCGGGAACTTCCACGACTGCACGGCAGCCGCGACGCAGCCCTCGACCTTCGGATCGGCCAGGGTCGAGCCTTGCTGGATCTGGCTGCTGCTGACCTCGCCGCCGGCCGCGATCTCGAAGTCCACCGTCAGCTTGCCGGCCATCGTCGGCTTGCGCGACAGGCCCTCGTTGTAGCAGCTGCGGATCTCCTGGATGTGCGTCTTGACGACCTTGCGGATCTCGTCCTTCTCGAGCGATCCGTCGCCGGCCCGGGCCGGGGTGGTCGCGGTCACGATCGTGGTGAGTAGCATCGCCGGGTACCATCTGCGCATAGCGTCGCGTTCCTCCGTTCGCTCCGTCTCACGGACCCGCGGCGTCGAGGTTCCCGCGGCCGCGATCTTTCTGCTCGACCTCGAAGGTCCTCGCGCCACCGCCGACGTCCTGGAAGATCGCGGCGCTCCTGAGGACCGCGTCACACCGCCTCCGGGCTCGGGTCGCCCGGGTCGTCGCGCCCGTCGCCGGTCATTTTCGCGCAGGCGCCTCCATCGCCGCGGGGCGGCCGTTCTCGTGCATTGTGGCGTCGATCGGGAACCCGCGGGCGGGCCGCCCGTGACACCCTCGCGTGACCGCCCTCGCCTCGCGGGACCCCGAAGCCGTGCCGCCACGACCACCACCCGACGAGCTCGACGAGGTCACGCTGGCCCGCGCCCAGCGGGGCGACGCGCGGGCGCGGCGGGACCTCGTCGTCCGCTATCAACGCCCCGTGTTCGCGCTGCTGTCGCGCATGCTGCACGGGCGGGCCGCGGCGCCGCTGGTCGAGGACCTGGCCCAAGAGACATTTTTGCGAGTGTTCCGCGCGCTGCAGGGCTTCGACCGCCGCGGACCGGCGCGGCTGTCGACGTGGATCTTGACGATCGCCAGCCGCCTGGCGATCGACGAGCTGCGGCGGCGCCGGCCCGAGGTGGCGCCGATCGATCCGCTCGCCGAGCCCGCGGGTCCCGCCGCGGCCGACGCCGACGCCGAGCGCGTGCGCCTCGCGGCCGCGCTGCAGCACGCGATCGACGACCTGTCCCCCGAGTTCCGCGCCGCCTTCTTGCTGCGCGAGTACCACGAGCTCGAGTACGCCGAGATCGCCGACAACCTGCAGGTCGATCTCGGCACCGTGAAATCCCGACTGTCTCGCGCCCGCGCCGCCCTGCGCCGCGCCCTGGAGGAGGTGTACCGTGCACGATGAACCCCGCACCGACGCCGAGCGCCGCGCGCTCGCGGCGTTCACCGCCGCCGAGCCTCCGGCCGACTTCGCCGACCGCGTCCTCGCGGCCCTCGCCGCCGAGGGCCGCAGCGAGCCCGAGCGCGCGCCCTTCCGCCGCTTCTTCGGCCTCGGCGCGCCCCGCCTCGTCGGCGTCGCCGCGGCCGGCGTGCTCGCCGTCGCGGTCGCCGCGGTCGCCGCCGCGGCCGCCGGGTGGATGCCCGAATGGACAGGTCTTTCACGACATGTCCCGGAGGTCATCCAGGCCCAGCCGCCGCGCGACGAGGCGCCGATCGGCGCGGTCCTGCCGGAGGGCCCGCCGGTGCCCGCGCTGGCGCTGCCGGCCGACCTCGCGGACCGCATCGACGCCTACGTCGGCGCGTTCGGCCGCAACTACGGCGAGGCCTTCGAGTTCCACGGCGTCGTCGGCGTGGTGAAGGACGGCGAGCTCCTGCTGGCCCGCGGCTACGGCCGGGCCGACCTCGCCCGCGAGAGCCCGATCGACGCCGACACGAAGTTCAGGATCGGCTCGCTGACCCAGACCTTCACCGCGATCGCGGTGCTGCAGCTGCGCGACCGCGGCCTCGTCGACCTCGACGCACCTGTCCGCAAGTACATCCCCGACTACCCCGCGATCGGCGGCCGCATCACCGTCCGCCAGCTGCTCACCCACACCTCGGGGATCCCCAGCTACACCGACGCCGCGGTGTTCTCGCTCGGGCACACGCGCGCGGTCGCGGCCGCCGACGTGCGGGCGATCTTCCAGGACCAGCCGCTCGAGTTCGTGCCCGGCACCGACTTCGACCTCAGCAACTCCGGCTACTTCCTGCTCGGTCAACTGGTCGAGCAGGTCGCGCGCGAGCCGTTCGCCGACTACCTGCGCGCCAACGTGCTCGCGCCCGCGGGCATGCGGAGCAGCGGGATCGGCCTGGCCGCCGACGCGATCGGCCACGAGTTCGACGAGGACGAGGTGCTCGTGCCCGCGGCAGAGCGCCACTCCTCGGCCTACGGCGGCGCGGCGGGCATGGTCTCGACCGCCGCCGACCTGGCCCGCTGGGACCGCGCCCTGCGCACGCCGGGCCTGCTGCTGTCGCAGAAGAGCCTCGACGAGATGACCACGGTGGTGCGCGACGAGTACGGCATGGGCTGGTTCGTCCGCCAGGACGGCGGCAGCACGATCGCGTGGCACCCCGGCGGCGTCGAGGGCTACAACGCCACGATCGCCCGCTTCCTCGGCGACGGCATCACCGTGTTCGTGCTCGCCAACACCGAGGCGGTCGACACCCGCGCGGTCGCCTACGACCTGGCGCAGATCGTCCACGGCGGCGCGGTCCAGCCGCCGCGCGAGTTCGCGGAGATCCGGCTGTCGGCCCCGCAGCTCGCCCGCTACGTCGGCAACTACGTGCTGACGGAGACGACGCACAAGGAGCTGAAGGGGCTGGTCGAGGAGGGCGAGCTCAGCGCGATCGAACAGGTCCGGGTGTTCCGCACCGGCGATCGCCTGTGGATGAACGTGCCCGAGCACGGCGACAAATGGATGCACTTCATGGGTGAAGACCGCTTCTTCTTCAAAGATCCGTCGGCCACGATCGCGGAGTTCGGCCCCCCGGGCGCGCCCGTCGCCCATCTCACGCTTCAGGCCGGCGAACTGCGTTTTATCCTCAAGAAGGAGTGAGGCCGAACGAGAAGGACACCGAGCGGTATTTGACAACCCCGCGCCGGCGCTCGTATCGTGCCGGCTGGGGGATCTGCTCATGTCCAAACGTTCTGTTCTCTCGGGCCATGTCGTAACGCGCAGCTTGATGCTCGCCCTGCCGTGGGCGCTCCTGGCCGCGCCCGCGTGCGACGGCGGCGAGCGCAAGTCGATCGCCGATCAGATCGGTCCGCCGACCAAGAAGGTGTCGGAGCTCAAGCAGGAATCCACCGTGTCGGAGGAGGAGCGGCGCGCCGCCGCAAGGAGGCCGGCTTCAAGACCAAGGCCGAGATCGACGCCGAGCTGGCGGCCGAGAACGCCAAGGAGATGGAGAAGGTCGAGCGCGAGTACATCAAGACGCGCATCAAGGAGTACAAGCAGCTCGACGTCGACACCGGCAAGTTCATCGACGACGTCGAGAAAGAGACCGCCAAGTGGGCCGCCGCGAAGGACCCGCAGAAGGCCGCCGACAAGGGCATCAAGCCGCTGCAGGACCGCTTCAAGGCGCTGATCAAGCAGATCGACAAGCTGTCCGAGCGCAGCACCAAGGGCGGCAACACCCAGGCCAGCTACAACAAGCTGTTCCGCCCGCTCGAGGAGATCGTCAACAACCTCGGGCCCAGCATCGCCAGCGACGCGGCGTTCACCGAGGCCATCAAGAACGCGCGGACCGAGCTCGAGGGCATCAACAAGGCGCTCGAGGAGATCGAGAAGGACGAGACCCTCACCGTGAACAAGTTCAAGGACGGTGAGGGCGAAGGCGAAGCCAAGGACGAGAAGAAGTAAGGGCGAGCGCCGCCGCGCGTCGGGGGCACGGCCCCTCTGCGACGGCGCCCCTCCGCCACGGCGCTCCTGCCCGCGCGCAGGCGCCTGCGAGCGGCGAACAGCGGTTCGGTCGCGTATCCTCCCGGCCACCGATGTCCGCCGTCACCATCGCGCTGTTCGTCCTCGGCCTCGTCCTCCTCGTCGTCGGCGCCGAGCTGCTGGTGGGTGGCGCCGCACGCCTCGCCGGGCGCCTGGGCATCTCGCCGCTGGTCATCGGCCTCACGGTCGTCGCCTTCGGCACCTCCGCGCCCGAGCTCGCGGTCTCGATCAGCGCGGCGATGTCGCCGGACGGCGGCGCCGACGTCGCGCTCGGCAACATCGTCGGCAGCAACATCTTCAACATCCTGTTCATCCTCGGCCTCTCGGCCCTGATCGCGCCGCTGCTGGTCCAGCGGCAATTGGTCCGCCTCGACGTGCCGCTGATGATCGTCGCCAGCGCGGCCTGCTGGCTGATGGCGCTCGACGGCAAGATCGGCCGCGTCGACGGCATCGTCCTGTTCGTCGCCCTGCTGGTCTACACCTTCATGCTGCTGCGGATCGCCAGGCGCGACGGCCAGAGCGGCGACGAGGAGGTCTCGCTGGCCCAGCCCGGCAGCCTGACCGCCAAGCTACCTGTCCAATGGCCATGGTCGCCGCGGGCCTCGGCATGCTGGTGCTCGGCTCGGGCTGGCTGGTGGACGGCGCGGTCGCGTTCGCCCGCCTGTTCGGCGTCAGCGAGCTCGTCATCGGCCTGACGATCGTCGCCGCCGGCACCTCGCTGCCGGAGGTCGCCACCTCGGTGCTGGCCGCCGTCCGCGGCCAGCGCGACATCGCCGTCGGCAACGTCGTCGGCAGCAACATCTTCAACGTCTTCTGCGTCCTCGGCATCAGCGCCGCGGTCGCCCCGACTGGCGTCTCGGTCGCCCCGGACGCGCTGTCGTTCGACATCCCGGTGATGACCGCGGTCGCCGTGTCCTGCCTGCCGCTGTTCATCACCGGCGGCGGCCTGGCCCGCTGGGAGGGCGCGCTGTTCCTGTTCTACTACGTCGCGTACACGGCCTATTTGATCCTCGCCTCGCAGCAGCACGCGGCGCTGGCGACCTACGGCATGCTGATGCGCTACGTCGCCTTGCCGCTGACCGCGATCACCCTGCTGCTCGGCCTCGTGCTCGAGCTGAAGCAGCGGCGCAAGCAGGCCGCCTGAATCGCGCGTGACCGCTGGGCGCGGATCGGCTACCGTCGCCGCGTGGCTGAAGGCGAAGCGCTCCCGATCCCCGTCCCGCCCGACCGCGACCCGCCCGAATTGACGCGCGGGCCGCTGCTGCTCGGCGTCCTGCTCGGGATCGTGTTCGGCGCGTCGTCGATCTACCTGACCCTCAAGGTCGGCCTCACCGTGTCGGCCTCGATCCCGGTGGCGGTGCTGGCGATCACGGTGCTGCGCGCGCTGAGCCGCGCGCTCGGGACCCGCCGCGCCACCATCCTCGAGAACAACACGGTGCAGACGGCCGGCTCGGCCGGCGAGTCGATCGCGTTCGGCGTCGGCGTCACCATGCCGGCGCTGATGATCCTCGGCTACGACATGGACATCGGCCGCGTGATGCTGGTGGCGATCCTCGGCAGCATCCTCGGCGTGCTGCTGTTCTCGCCGATGCGCCGGCCGATGATGGCCGACAAGTCGCTGGCGTTCCCCGAGGGCACCGCCTGCGCCGAGGTGCTGAAGGTCGGCGAGCGCGGCGGAGCGACCGCGCGCACCGTGTTCAGCGGCTTCTTCGTCGGCCTGTTCTACAAGCTGGCGATGGCGGGCGCGCACCTGTGGAAGGAGGTGCCGACGTGGGTCTCGGGCGGGACGAAGACGATCGCCACGCCGCAGGGCGACCTCACCGTGCACACGCCGGGGGTGCTGCCGGGCGGCTCGGTGGGCGCGGAGATCTCGCCGGAGCTGCTCGGGGTCGGCTACATCGTCGGCCTGCGCGTCGGCGGGATCATGCTCGGCGGCGGCGTGCTGTCGTATCTGGTGCTGATCCCGATGATCAAGTTCTTCGGCAGCGCCAGCCCCGACGCGCTGGTGTTCCCGGCCACCAAGCCGATCGCGGCGATGGGCATCGACGACATCCGCAACGCCTACGTGCTCTACATCGGCGCGGGCGCGGTGGCGGCCGGCGGCATCATCAGCATGGCGCGCTCGCTGCCGACGATCGTCTCGTCGCTGCGCGCCGGCCTGTCCTCGCTCGGCGCCGGGAAGGGCAAGACCGAGGTGATCCGCACCGAGCGCGAGCTGTCGATGAAGACGGTGCTGCTCGGCGCGCTGGGGGTGATCACCGCGATCAGCCTGTCGCCGTTCTTCCCCGTCGGCTTCCTCGGCGCGCTGTTGATGGGCCTGTTCGCGTTCCTGTTCGTCACCGTGTCGGGCCGCTTGACCGGCGAGATCGGCTCGTCGTCGAACCCGATCTCCGGCATGACGGTGGCGACGCTGCTGCTGACCTGCCTGATCTTCCTGGCCGCCGACTGGGTCGGGCCCGAGCACCGCCTCGGCGCGCTCACCATCGCCGGCGTCGTCTGCGTGGCCGCCAGCGTCGGCGGGACCACGGCGCTAGTCGCTGAAGACCGGCTCTTTGATCGGCGCGACCCCGCGGCGGCAGCAGATCACGATGATCCTCGGCGCGGCCACCTCGGCGCTGGTGATCGGCTTCACGCTGCTGCTGCTCAACAACGCCAG
The DNA here is from genome assembly GCF_026626665.1 of Nannocystis pusilla. Lineage (GTDB taxonomy): Bacteria > Myxococcota_A > Polyangia > Nannocystales > Nannocystaceae > Nannocystis > Nannocystis pusilla. Next base: position 10,435,941 of record NZ_JAPNKE010000002.1, on the reverse strand, counting down.
CACCGTCTACACGCTGAAGCACGAGGCCGCCGGGGTGCACGCGCCCGCCGACGTGCCGCTCGGCCCGGCCGAGCCGCTGCGCGGGCCCGAGGCGCTGAACGACTCGGCCACCTACCGCGTGCTGCAACTGCCCAAGCCGCGCGACGGCATCCCGGCCGGCAAGTACCTGGTCGACGAGACGGGCAAGATCAAGTACCTGGTCGACCCGGGCATCAACGGTCGGGTCAAGAAGCGCGACGACGACACGCCGGTGGTCAAGTACGACGCGCCCAAGGCGAGCCTGATGGCGCTCATCACCGACGGCATCCTCACCCAGCAGCTGCCGTGGGTGCTCGTCATCCTCGGGGTGATGATCGCGGTGACGCTCGAGCTGGCCAGCGTCAGCGCGCTGCCGTTCGCCGTCGGCGTGTACCTGCCCATCGCCGCCAGCGCGCCGATCTTCGTCGGCGGCCTCGTGCGTCACTTCGCCGACCGCGCCCGCCAGCGCCGGCGCTCCGAGGCCGGCCTGGCCGCCGAGAGCGAGCTGGAGGCCGAGTCGAGCCCCGGCGTGCTGATGTCGAGCGGCCTCATCGCCGGCGGGGCGATCGCGGGCATCGGTCTGGCCCTGCTGGCGCTCGCGCCGTCGGTGCAGCACGCGATCAACTTCGGGGAGACCGCCGAGCTCGGCGACATCGGGTCGCTGATCCCGTTCGGCCTGCTCGTCTTCGGGCTGGTGACGGTGGCGCGCCGCTGACGGGCGCGCCGCGCCGCGGCGAGCGTCAATAGGGGCGCTCGCCCCAGATGTTGCCGGGCGGGTCGTAGTTGCAGACCCACACCTCCTTGTCGCCGCAGCTGGCCATGCCGCAGCCGAGGCGTTCGCTGGCGGCCCACACGACCTGCGTGTAGTGGCCGCACACGCCGCTGCAGGTGTCGGTGATCGCGTTGTAGTCCGCGGCCTCCGAGGCCCAGTCGGCGACCACGTCCACGGCGCTCGGCGCGTAGCCCCAGCTGCTGAAGATGTTCTCGCCGTACTTCTGCGCGTCGGGCCCCTCGTACGGCCGGTGCTGCATCACGCAGCCCTGCTCGGCCAGCTTGTCGGCCCACGCCTGAGCGAACGCTGCGACCTGCGGCGACCAGGTCAGCGGCGCGATGTTCAGCTCGGCGCGCACGGCGTTGTGCGCCGCGGTGATCCCGGCGAGGCGACCGGGCTCGGGGTCGGACCGCGGCACGATCGCCAGCTCGATCGCGGATGAATCACCATATGTCTCCGAGGACATGTCTGGAAAGCAAGCCGCTGCGAGCGCCGACAGGCCGGCGACGAGGAGGCCGGCGGGGCGCGCGGCGGACCGATGACGAGGACGGATACGGGTGGACATGAGGAGCGAGCGTGGCTCGAGCGCCCGCCGCGACCGGCGAACACGAGCGAAGCCCGGCGACGTCCGTCGCCTCCCCGGGGCGCCGCGGCCTCGCGCGAGGTCGACCGTCGCGCGACGAACGGCGCTCGGCCCACGCCAGGCCGCGGGCCGAGCGCCTGCAACGCGCTCGACGATGACCGCCGGCGCCCGGGGGCGGTCGACGACCGCGGCAGATCGATCCGCTCCGCCGTCACACGGGCAGGCGATAGCGCCAGTGTGACAGCGGGTCGCGGCGGATGAACACGTGCATCTTGCCCTCGCCGGCCGCGAGGGTGAAGATCGATCGGTCGACGCTCCACTCGTAGCCGAGGGTGGTCACGTCGACATGAATCAAGAGCCAGGTCGGAAAGGGCAGCTTCCACAGGAAGTCGCGGACGAACTCGGGGATGCTGGCGAACTTGCCGGCGTAGACCGGGAGCGCCTCGTCGATGCCGTCGTCGCCGAAGCGGGCGCGCAGGAGCCGGCGCACCCGCTCGGCCTGCTGCGCCTCGCCCTCGCCGTCCTCGTCGCCGAGGCGGAAGGCGTACAGCGTGCCCTCGCGCTCGACGGTCCAGAAGTGCCGCTGCAGGTGCATGTCGAGGCCGATCCCCGCCATGTCGGTGCGCGGGTGGACGCGGCCGGTGAAGCCGAGCGCGCCGCGGGCGAACGCGTCGAAGTCGCTGTAGGCCCCGAAGTAGGGGCCGACGTAGGAGAACGGCCGCGCCGGCTCCGGCACGCCGGGCTCCGGCGGCCGCGCCAACTGATTGCCGCGCCGCAGCACCCGCGCGTTGCTGAGCTCGCGGTGATGACTGCGGAAGCGGTCGACGAGCGCGTCGACCTCGTCGAAGAGCCGCGCTACGTCGGGATCGCTGTCGCTGACCGCCGCGCGCTGCAGCGACGCGACCGCGGTCTTGACGAGCTCCTGGGCGAACCCCGCGGCGGTGATCCGGACGTCGCGGGTGATCTCGTGTCGCGTCCGCTGCCTGAAGTCCATGGCTTGGCCTCGCTCTCCGCTCACCATACCCGAGCCCGCCGTGTCCCCACAAGTCCCCTTCCGTCATCTTCAGTCCCCTCCAGTCCCCACCCGTCACAGATCGCAGCTCAGTAAGTGCCGCGCGCCCCCTCGTGCTCGAAACCACTTCTCATCCGCGGGCAAAGACGGATATGATGTTGGGTCGCGCGCGCAGGGGGCGATCGTGTCGCGGCCGCGGGTCGCACGAGCCGGGTGACGTCCCGGCCGAAGCTGGCTAACGTGGGCGCGTGGCGCTCACCGACGAACAAGCGTGGACTCTGACCTCGGCCGGCCTCGTCGCGCTGGCCGACGGCGTGCTCAAGGGCGGCGAGGCGACGCGGATCCTGGCGCTGGCGCACGCGCAGCTGCCCGCCGAGGAGCAGGACGCGTGGATCGATCGGGTCGCCGACGCGGGGGCGCTGTGGGAGTACGCCCGCGGGCTGCCGCGGCTGCCGGCCGATCGCGCGGCGGACATCTTGCGCAGCGCCTGGTCGATCGCGCTGGTCGACGGCGAGGGCAGCGCGGAGGAGGCGGAGGTGCTCGGCCGCGTCGGCGAGCTGCTCGGCGTCGACCGCGAGCCGCTGACGACGTGGCGCAAGGCGTGGACGGCGGAGGCAGGCAAGCTGGCGCAGTACGTGGCCGCGTTCGCGGCGATGATGCTGCACCGCCGCGCCGATGCGGCGCGCGATCCGATGCAGGCGATCGACGAGGACGGCCGGGCCGAGTTCCGCGCCCTCCTGGCCCGCCTGCCGCTCAGCGAGCCGCGCCGCCAGCGGGCCCTGCGTCTGCTCGACCAGGCCCCCACCCTCGACGAGCTCGGCGGCGCCCTGCAGCTCGCCGAGCCCGAGCGCCGCGGTCGGGCGCTCGAGGAGATCGCTCGCCAGATCCGCGGCAGCAACCACGCCGCCTTCGGCCGCCCGCTGTTCCTCGCCCTCGCCGCGCGCATGGCCGTCCCCGAGGACGTCGCCCGCGTGATCCTCGGCTGACGCCGCCCGCACCCCAGGGACAATCCGCCGGCGGACGTTCTCCTCCGCGAAGAGGCGCCTGTCCTCGCGGGCAGCTTTTGCGCCCCGGCCAGCGCGCTCGCCGACGGGGACGTAGTCCTCTGCCGAGAGCGCCTGTCCTTGCGGACAGTTTTCTCGGACGTCGGCCGGCGCGAGAGCCTGTCCGTTTGGACAGCTCCACCGCCGAGCCCCGCGCGGCCGGGCTTCGTCCCGCCTGTCTCCTGGGACAGGCGTCTCGCTCGCGGCTTGCACGCCTGTCCTTGCGGACAGGCGCCTTCGTTCACTGCTGGAAGCAGCTCTGCGGCGGCGCCACGTCTTCCGCGACGAGGCCGGGGCACTGGCAGATCCCGTAGCCCTCGCCCCGGTGCGCGCCGCACACCAGCCCGGGCTCGCAGTCTTCGTGACGGGCGCAGATGCTCCCGGGCGGGCCGTCGCTCGGGTACGGCCAATCGCGGCAATCGAAGCCCTCGGGGAACTCGCAGCAGGCCAGCGCGCGCGCCTCGGACGGCGAGCAGGCCCAGCAGGTGCCCTCGCCGTAGCCGATCGCCTCACCCTCCCCGTCGCACCAGATGTCGATGTCGGCGAAGGTGCACACGCCCGGGCCCTCGGCCGTGCCGCGCAGGCAGATCCCGTTGCACGGCGGGTCCTCGGGTCGGCCGCAGGCCACCGCAGTCAAACTGCCGCAGTCGAGGTCGGTCCAGTCGTCGAACCGGGGCCGCGCGTCGGGGCCGAAGTTGATCGGCGGCAGCGGAGGCGCCGGCTCGGGGAACGGGACCTCGCAGACCATGTGCTGGACCCCGCCGCTGGTCGAGCTCTGCGAGTCCGCGGTGGTGGTGAGCGGCTCCGCCGTGGTGCCCGTGGTCTCGCCCATGCTCGTGGCCTCGCCCGTGCTCGGCGGGACGCTGGGCCCCGTGCCCTCGCTGCTCCCCGACTCGGTCGCGCTGGCGGCCGGGCCCGAAGGTTCCGTCGTCGTCTGCTCGGAGCCGCCGGTGTCGGCCTTTTGCACGACACACGCGGGGAGCAGACAGCCGAGGGCGAGGGCGAGGAAGACAACCCAATCCATCGTAAGTGCATGCACTCACGATAGACTGGGCGACCGCTCGCGTCCACCCGATCAGATCATCGGGCGATTGGGCGCGGCGGGCAACTGCTCGAGCATCGTCTCCAGGCGGGTCAGGTGGTCCTGGGAGCGGTCGAGCAGGACCTGGAGCTCCTGCACCACGTCGTCCTCCAGCGTCGGGTCGGACAGGAGCTTGGCGTAGCCCTCGTAGCCGACCGTCTCGCCGCGGTGCAGCACGCGCAGCGGACCTCGTCGTTGACGATCGAGGCCAGACGCTCGAGGCCGGTCGTCAGCGAGCCCCACGCGCCGGAGCTCTCCGGCTCGACGCCGCCGTGCTGGCGGATGATCGCGCCGAGCCGGCGCACCGCCCCGAGGTGGTCCTCTCGCAGCCGCAACAGCTCGGCCTCCTCCGCCTGGCCGGCGAACTTCTGCAGCGCGCGGTCGTAAGCTTCGATCGCGGACAACTCGCCGCGGTATTGCGACAGCAGCGAGTCCATGAGCGGCTTGGGTAGAGCCATGGCGCGTCCTCCGAACACAACCGTGACCGACGACATCGAGCTGTCAAGGACCCCGCGCGGCGGCCCCGGCGCGGCCAGCGGACGCGGCCGTGCCGGCGGACACTGGCGCGGCGCGTCAGGTGTCTCTCAGGGCATGACCCTTGTGACATGTCCTTCACGCCATGTCTGCGCAGCAGCGCCCGGCGCGTGGCCGCGCCGAGCCGACCGCGTCACGCCGGCGGGTGGCCGGGCGGCGACGGCGGGGTCACACTGGACGGGATGGAGGCGCTCGTGGCCATGCTCCTGTTGCCGCTGCTGCTGGTGGCGCCGCTGGGCGAGGCGCTCGAGCGGCGGCGCGACCGGCTGCACGACCGCGAGGTCGAGCGGGCCTGGGGCCAGACCTGGATGCGGGTCCACGGGCCGCGCGCGCTGCCGGGCTCAGAGGTTCGCGGGTTTCACGAAGCGCACCACGAAGCGGTCGGCCGTGCCGCGCTTCCCCGCCGCCGCCGCAGCCGACGGCGCCGCGTTCCAGTCGCGCGGGTCGTCCGGGTTGCGGAGAAATTCCGCCGACCCCGCGCGCTCGAAGCCCGCCTGTAGCACCTCCTCGACCACCGTCGACTCCTCGACGCGGTGGAGCGACTCGGCCTCGCCGGCGCCGGTCCCGGCGCGCGCTGTGATCGACGAGCACGTAGAAGCCGCCGGGGCGCAGCGCCGCGAAGATCGCCTGGTTCATGCGGGCCCGGTCGGTGCCCATCCAGTAGGTGTCGTGATAGAAGAGCACGTTGATCACGCCGTCGAGGTCGCGGGCCTCGGGCGGCAGCAGGTCGTCGAACTCGCGATCGACGCGGACCACGTTGCGCAGCTCCGGCGTCTTCAGCCGCTCGGTCCAGGCCGGCTCCAGAGCGGTCGGTCACGAACTTGTTGTTCTGGGCGTAGACCACCCCGTCGGGCCCGACCGCGCGGGCCAGCAAGAAGGTCGTGTAGCCGCGCCCGGCCCCGAGGTCGGCGAGCCGCATCCCCGGACGCAGGGCCAAAAACCGCAGCAGGTCCTCCGGCTTGCGCCCCGGGTCGAGCTCCGCTCCGCCGCGGGCCTGGCTGGATCTTCGACGATCGCCCGGATCGCCGCCTCGTCGAGCCCCGGCGCCGCGTCGGGCGCGCTGACCACTGCCGGCTCGGCCGTGGGGCGACAGGCGGTCAGCGCGAGGAGGAGGAGCGCGGCGCGGCGGAGCATCGCGCGCAACCTAGCACCGCGGTTCCGCGGCGTCACATTGTCGGCGTCCGCGGCGGTCGAGCCCGCGGACGGGGTCCGATCGCGGTCCGAAGCCCGCGCGTCACAGCGGGACCGGGACGCCGCGCAGCCACAGATCGGCGAGGCGGTCGTCGTGCATCACCGGCGTGACGAAGTAGCCCTTGGGCCGCGAGTCGGCGATCGCCTGCGCCGACGCCAGTGGTTCGTCGGTCACCACCTGCTCGCCGGTGTACGACGCGTGGACCAGGCGGACCTCGGCGCGCTCGACCACCACGAAGCCGATGTGATTGGCGAGGCCGATGATGTAGAGGCCGTCGCCGAGCGCGGCGATCTTGGCGGCCAGCGCCCAGAAGTCGCCATGTCTTTAAAAACATGTCCGAATAACCATGTTAAAGCCGGCACCCGGACACCGGCGACGAGCGAGCGCGCGCACCCTCCGGCAACGCGTGACGCGGGTGCGGGCATTCCACGCCACGCGACGGGCCTGCTTCGGCTTCGCGCCGGCCGGCGGCGACCGGCACCCGGCCCCTGTACTCGCGGAGGGACGCGCCCCGCTGCCTTCGCAATCCTTTCGCGCCTGGCCCGCGTGGTCTCACGCCCGGGCGAGGCCCCGCGCGGGCGCGGACGTGCGAAGCTCCGCGCGTGCCCGGCCTGCCCGTCTGGACCCGTCTCTGCCCTGTCGACGTGTTGCGTCACCCGGTCGTCGCCGGGGTCGCCAAGCTGCTGGCCGCGCCCGACATCCAGGCCGCGCTGCACGAGGGTCAGCGGGCCGGCACCTACCCCGCCGAGGTCGTCGCGGCGCTGCGGCGGATCGGCGTCGCCCGGCTGTACACCGACGAGGCCGAGGTGTTCCACCTCTGCGGTCTCAACGCGATCGCCGCGGCCGTCGACGGCTCGCTGGCGATCACCCTCGGCGTCAACGCCCTGGCGCTGCTGCCCGTCCACCTCGGCGCCGGCCCCGAGCTGCGCGCTCAGATTCTCAAGAAAATCAACGACGGCGCGTTCGCGGCGATGCTGCTGACCGAGCTCGATCACGGCTCGAACCTGCTGCGCAACGAGGCCGCCGCCGCGCCGCATCCCGACGGCGGCTATCGCCTGAGCGGCGAGAAGCACCTCATCAACGGCGCCACCCACCACGACGTCCTGGTCGCGCTGATGCGGACCGCCCGCGGCGGCGCGGTCGCGTTCGGCGACTTCTCGGTGTTCTGCGTCGACCGCGACGACAGCGTCGAGGCCCTGCCGCGCTGGTCGACCTTGCCGGCGCGCGCGGCCGACATCGCCGGCGTCCGGTTCCACGGCACACATGTCCCCGAGGACAGCCTCGTCGGCAAGCTCGGCGACGGCTTCAGCCTGGTCCAGCGCACCCTCACCCTGTCGCGCGGCGGGATCAGCGGGCTCGCGTCCGGCAGCGCCTCGGGGCGCTCGCGCTGGCGCTCGCCTACGCGCACACCCGCGACGTCTACGGCGCGCCGATCGTCGGCCTCGACGCGATCGCCGATCACCTGGTCGCCCACGCCGAGCTCGACCTCGTCACCGCGGCGATGGCGGTCAAGGCGGCGGTCGCCGCCAACGCCCTCGGCATCGGCGCCGCCATCTACACCGCCGCGGCCAAGCTGGCCTGCTGCGCTCTGGCCGAGGAGGCGGTCGAGCAGGGTCGGCGGGTCGTCTCGAGCCGCGCGCTGCTGGCCGATCGGCCCTACGAGAAGTTCGTCCGCGACGTCACCCTCTACGGCGTGTTCGACGGCACCAGCCACTTGATGCTGACCGACCTGAGCCTGCGCCTGCCGCAGATCGTCAAGGTCCGCGACGACGTCGAGCCGACGTTGCCGCGCGTGGCTGCCATGTTCGCCGCGCCCGCGCGCCCGCTGGCGGCTCTCGGCGACGCGCGAGCGCCCGTGCGCCACCTCGACCTCCCGGCCCACGCGCGCGCCCTCGACGCGATCGACGGCGGCGTCGGTTTCACCGCTTTCGTCGCCCTCGCCGACGCCCTCGTCGCCCTCGGCCGCGGCCTGCGCGGGCACAAGGCCTGGAACGACCAGGGCGTCCGCTTCGCCCTCGCCGAGGCGCTCGCCTGGCTCGAGTGCGCGTTCGCGGCGGTCAAGCTGGCCGACCCCGCGCGCCGGGCCGCCGTCGGCGCGACCACCTGGTCTTCGGGACAGGCTGTCTCTCCGGACATCCTCGTCGGCGCCCTCGCCGGCCTCGGCCTGCGCGCTCGCGCTCGCCTGCTGGAGGTCGCCGCGGCCGCGGGACTTCCTGTCCCCGGGGACATGTCCGAGGTCGAGCGCACCCTCGTCGCCGCCCGCACCGCCGCCCGCCCCGGCGCCCGCGCGTGGGTGCGGGCGCAGGTGCCCTGACCGCGCTCGGCCGTCGCCGCCTCGTGGTAGCTTCGCCGCCGCGACGATGACGCTGTCCTATCGACTCGAGCGCGAGCTGGCGACCGACACCGCGATCGGCCAGCTGCAATTCTCCCCCGACGGCGAGCGGCTGGCGCTGCTCACGAGCGACAAGAACAACAACGTGCGCCTGCTGCGGAGCCAGGACCTCGCGCCCGTGCCGGCGCCCCGCTTCATCCGCAACGACCTCGCCTTCGCCGGTGACGGCGCGCTGTTCGTGGCCGGCAAGACCGTCCACCGCCACGAGCTCGGCGAGGCCGGCCCCGGCAAGCCGACCCTGGCGATCGAGGGCGAGAAGAAGGGCCTCACGCGGATCGCCGCGGCCCCCGACGGCCGCTGGCTGGCCCTGCACAAGCACCTCGACGTGCTCGAGCTGTGGTACGTCGGCGACCCGAACCCGACCCGGCGCGCGACGGTCCGGGCGAGCGCGCTCGTCGACCTCGGCTTCCGCCCCGACAGCGCCCAGCTGTGGTTCACCAGCCGCGTCTCGAGCCCGCTGTTCTTGCAGACGATCGACCTCGAGCCCGGCGGCGGAAACCTGCAGCCGACGCCGCCGCAGCCGCTCCCGTCGGTGTTCGTCTACAGCCCCGTGCGCGCCGCCCCGCGCGGCCTCGTCGCGGTCAGCGACGACCTCGGCGACGTCGTGCTGCTCGAGTGGGGCACCTGGGCCGCGCGCCCGCTCGGCCTGCGCGCGCTGTGGGGCGAGCGCCTGCCCGAGGAGCTCGTCGTCGCGGGAGGCGGCAGCCCCGTCGCCGCGGTCGCCCGCGACCCCGACAACCGCCTGCGCGTCCGCGCGGCCGCCCTGGGCGACGACGGCGAGCCGTTCAGCTTCCGTCCCGAGGGGTCGGCCACCGGCCTCGCCGTGGCGCTGACGCCCGACGGCGCCCGCCTGGCCGTCGCCACCCGCGCCGCCGCGAGCAAGCTCTACATGTTCGCTCGAACATAATCTTTAGGACATGCCCCTCGGAACATGACCCATAATGCAGGCAGCAGACCGATCCAGCTCTCGCCTGCCCATGCGCCTCCCCCTGTACTCAGGCTGCCGTCGGCAGCCGCCATGTCCGCGAGCAGGCTCCCCCTGTCCTCTCGCACATGCCCCTCGAGACATGCCCTTTCGCGCACCTTCATTTTTAAAGAATTCGACTCAACCGAGCTCGGGCCCGGGTCGCTCGGCGACCTCGCGGGCGAGCCGGCCGAGCGTGCGGACCGCGTGGGCCAGCAGGTCGGACCACGGGTAGCCGCAGCTCATGCGGATGCAGTTGGCGAACCGCGGCTTGGCCGAGAAGATCGGCCCGGGCGCGATGCTGATGCTGTGGGCCAGGGCGCGGGCGTGCAGCTCGAGCGCCGACGTCCCGGGCGGCAGCTCGACCCGCAGCACGAAGCCGCCGGCCGGGCACGACACCCGGGTGCCGGCGGGGAAGTGCTCGGCGATCGCGGCGCTGACCTGCTCGACCTGGGCCTGCAGCTTGCGCCGCATCGCCCGCAGGTGGTGCTCGTAGCCGCCGTTCTCGACGAAGTCGGCGATCGCCAGCTGCGGCAGCGTCGGCGTCGCCACGCTGTTGGCGAACTTGAGCTGCTCGACCTGGTCGCGGAACCGGCCGGGCATCACGTAGCCGACGCGGTAGCCGGGCGCCAGCGTCTTGGTGAACGACGAGCACAGCATCACCAGGCCGGCCTCGTCGAACGCCTTGGCCGGGCGCGGCATCGCCTGGCCGAAGTACAGCTCGCCGTAGATGTCGTCCTCGATCAGCGGGATGTCGCGGCGCGCCAGCATCTCGACCAGGCGCTGCTTGGCCGCGTCGCTCATCGACGCCCCGAGCGGCTGGCTGACCACCGGCAGGGTCAGCACCGCCTTGATCTTGTGCAGCGCGATCGCCTCCTCGAGCGCGTCGAGGTCCATCCCGGTGCTCGGCTGGCACGGGATCTCGAGCGCCCGGATCCGCAGGCCCTCGATCAGCTGCAGCAGGCCGAAGTACAGCGGGCTCTCGATCGCCACCGTGTCGCCCGGCTGGGCCACCACGCGCAGGCACAGGCCCAGCGCCTCCATCGCGCCCACGGTCGTGACCACGTCGTCGGCGGTGACGGTGCAGCCGCGTTCGACCGCGCGGCGGGCGATCTGTCGCCGCAGCGCGGGGCAGCCCGGCGGCGGGTCGTACGACACGCCGACGGCCCCGGAGGCGCGGGCGATCCGCGCCAGGGTGGCGTTGAGGCGGTCGGTCGGCAGCAGCTCGGGCTCGGCGTGGCCGCCCCGAACGGCACGATGTGCGGGTCGCGGGTGGCCCCGTAGACCTTGGCCACCAGGCTCGCCACCGACACCTTCGAGGCGGTGGTCGACGTCCGCGGCGCCCGCGGCTCGGGCAGCGCGGCGCAGCGGCGGCGCACGTAGTGGCCCGACTGCGGCCGCGCCTCGATGAGGCCGCTGCCCTCGAGGTGCTGGTAGGCCTGGATCACCGTCGACACGCTGACGCCCTGCTGCTTGCTCAGGCGCCGCACCGACGGCACGCGGTCGCCCGGGCGCAGGGCCCCGCGCTCGATCAGCCCCGCCACGTGGGCGGCCACCCGCTCGTAGAGCAACGCCTGCGCGTCCATTGGTAGATCCTACTTTCCTTTCCGCATGAGGCGGAGAAGTTGGGCAAGACCCCCGTTCAAACCGTGCATGCGAATTTCCCGCACACGGCTTACCGGTGGTCTCTCGGGCCGTCGCATTACGCGGCCTCCGGGTACTGCACGGTCCCACGTAGTCGGTGGAGCCCGTGGTCATGGAAGAAGTCGCTTGTCCAACCTTCGACGTCGTTGGCTCGCAGGTGTCGGCCATGGCGCCGCACCATGAAGTGCGTGAGCCGGCGCCATACGTACGTGTCGATCTGATTGAATTTCGCGGCGGCGTTCCCGGTGCGGAAGTAGTTACCCCAGCCGTGCAGCACGGGGTTGATGTCGCGGATGAGCACCCGGACATCTTTGACCCCGTTGCGGTTCGAGCCAGTTAGCTCCTTCACGCGGTGCCGAACCCGCGTCATGCTGCGCTGCGAAGGCCAGCGCTGGAGGAAGTACACCCTGCGATGCTCCTTCTCCCAGATCGGCCCGGACATGCGCTTGCGCAGGTGACAGCCGAGGAAGTCGAAGCCTTGCCGTCCCCGGCTCAGCTCGACGCGCCTCGTCTTTTCGGGATGCAGCTCCAGCTTGAGCCGTCGCAGGATCTCGCGGACCCTGACCTCGGCCTCCTCGCACGCCTTCGCGGTCCTGCACAGGATCACGAAGTCGTCGCAGTAGCGCACGAGCTCGCCCAGGTGGGCGTGTCGTCGCTGCCACAGCTTGTCGAGGACGCCGAGGTAGATGTTCGACAGCAGCGGTGAGATGACGCCGCCCTGGGGTGTCCCCGGAGCATCGCCGTCACTTCGCTGTCCTCCATCACACCGGCTTCGAGCCACTGCCGCACCAGCTTGAGGACCCTGCGATCCGAGATTCGCATCGCCACGAGCTTCATCAGTCGCTCGTGATCGATGCTGCCGAAGTAGTCGCGGATGTCGGCGTCGAGCACGTGGTTCCCACCGCGCGCTCCCAGCACGCGCAAGCGCTCGAGCGCCTGCGTCGCACTGCGCTTCGGCCGGAAGCCGTACGAGCACGGAAGGAAGTCCGCCTCGAATATCGGCTCCAGCACCAGCTTCGCCGCCATCTGCACCACTCGGTCCCGGACTGTCGGGATCCCCAGCGGCCGCTTCTTCCCGTCCGCCTTCGGGATGTACCGCCGCATGACCGCGCTCGGCCGGTACGTCCCGCCCTTGAGTTCGTCGGCGATCTCTTCGAGGAAGCGATCGACGCCGTACTCCTCCACCTCGGCCAGCGTCTGTCTGTCGACGCCCGCCGAGCCCTGTTCCTCTTCACCCGCCTCCATGCTTCCCTCAGGACGTCACGCCTGAAGATGCGGTCGTACAGCGCATGGAAGCGGCGACCCGGATGCCGCTTGGCCGCGGCCCACAGTCGGCGTCGAAGTTCTCGCACTTTGTCACGCGGCCTGCGCCGCGTGGGGTTGTTGGGACCTGTCCTGCAGGCCATGCCCTCGCGCTTACCTTCTTCTCCGACACGACCACCCCAGGGGCCCTTCCCTCCGGCGGCGTTGTTCTGCGCCGCCATCGCCGGTACTACGACCCCCTCGGACTCCCGCTGCACAGCGCTCGACTTCGCCTTCGGCTTATACGAGTCGCCTCGCCCCGACACGGGCCGTGCAGACGGGCCTCTCCTGTTCCGCATCGCTCCTTGAACGCGTGCTGCGCCCCGTACCCGGGAGGACCCACCGCGCTTTCTGATCCGGATGACTGCGCGGTGGACGTGGCCTTCGCCGTGACATGAGCGGCTCGGCTCCTCCATTGTTTCTCTGTCGAGGCTGCAGGCTTCACTTCATGTTGCGGCCCGCGTTCTTGCTCCCTCCGTAGAGGCTTTTGACGCCCCGCTCGGGCCGCGAGAATCTCTCCTCGCGCCTGGGGCCTGCTACCGGGCGCTCCGGCGCCTACCCGGGCGGGACTCTCACCCGCTGGAACGGTGCAGCATGACGCGGCCGAGCCGCCCCCTTCGGGGTCCTGCTCGCCCTCGTCTTCAGGACGCACCATGACACCAGCCTACCTCGACGCGAGGGGTGGGACCAGCACAGCCCGGGGGACGCGCCACCGGTACAGTTGCAGCGAGCTGGGACTGTACCGGTACGATCGTGGCGTTTCTGCATCTGTTACGGTCGGGTCGGCCGGCCCATGCTTCGGGCATGGCTTCCCCTTCCGGCGTCTGGATCGCCCCGCCCGTGCGGATCGCCTGGGATCGGGCCGCCGCCGCGACCGCGGTCCGCCCGGCGCGCGCGAGGCCCCGCTGCTGATCGTCGCGGCGATGCTCGCGGTGTACTTCCTGTGGGGCTCGACCTACCTGGCGATCCGCGTCGCCCTCGAGACGATCCCGCCGTTCTCTCTCGGGGCCGCGCGGTTCTTGATCGCCGGCGGCGGGCTCTACGCGGCGCTGCGCCTGCTCGGGGTCCGGCGGCCGACGGCGGCCGAGTGGCGCACCTCGTTCCTCACCGGCGCGCTGCTGTTCGTGGCCGGCAACGGCTTCGTGGTGCTCGGCGAGCAGTGGGTCAGCTCCGGCCTGGTCGCGCTGGTGGTCGGGACCATGCCGCTGTGGGCGGCCCTGTTCGGGCGCGCCGCCGGGCAGCCGCCGACCACGCGCGAGTGGCTGGGCCTCGGCCTCGGCTTCCTCGGCGTCGCCGTCCTGCAACTGGGCGGCGAGCTGGCCGGCGCCGGCTTCGGCGCGCTGCTGGTCCTGCTCGCGCCGGTGTGCTGGGCCCTCGGCGTCGTGCTCGGGCGCACCCGCCCGCTGCCGCCCGGACCGATGGGCGCGGCCACCCAGATGCTGGCCGGCGGCCTGATGATGGCCCTCGTCGCCATGCTGCTCGGCGAGGCACCGACTGTCCCTTCGGCCAGGTCGCTGGCCGCCGTGGCCCACCTGGTCGTCAGCGGCTCGCTGATCGGCTTCACCGCCTACGGCTACCTGCTGCGCCGCACCCGCCCGGCCGTCGCCAACAGCTACGCCTACGTCAACCCGGTGGTCGCCATCGTCCTCGGCGCCGCCCTGGCCGGCGAATCGGTCGGCCCGATCACCTGGCTGGCGACCGCGGTGATCCTGTCCGGCGTGGTCGTGATCGGCCTCGGCGGCAAGCGCTGAGCCTGTCTCTCCGCGCATGTCCATCCGGACATGCGCGAAGGATATTCCAGCCGTCACGGCGGGATGACGCAGGGGCTGGCGCCCGGGCAATCCATCAGCCCGTCGGCCCACACCCACGCCCCGGTGGCGGCGCAGAACGCCGGCAGCGCGGCCGCGAGCGCGTCGGTCGACAGCGGGTTACCGGTCAGGAGCACCTCGAGGCACTGGTCGGGGTTGTCGCTCGCATCCCAGCCCGACCCGATCAGCGGGTCGGCCTCGACGATCTGGTTGTCGGACAGGATCATGATGATCGGCGTGGGAAAGCTCGCGACCGGCGTGAGGTCGGAGATCAGCGCGCTCTCGGCGTTCAGGAAGCGGATCGGCAGGCCCGTGAGCGGCCCGAGGTCGGCGATGTCGGTGTGATCGATGACCAGGAACTCGAGCGCCTGCGTCCCCGCCAGCGGGCCGAGGTCGGTCACCGCCGTCTCGGCGATGTTCAGCTTCACCAGCCCGGTCAGCCCGACCAGCGGCTCCACATCGAGGAATTCGGCGCCGTAAGCGATCAGCTGCCGCAGCCCGGTCAGGCCCGCCAGCGGCGCCAGCGTGTTCACCTTGGTATTGCTGATGTCGAGGGTCTCGAGCGCGCCCAGCCCGGCGAGCGGCCCCAGGTCGGCGACGTCCGTGGCGGAGACGTTCAGGCTGTGCAAAGACGCGAGCCCCGCGAGCGGTCCCAGGTCGACGACCTGAGTCACGGCCACGTTGAGCCACTCGAGCTTCTCCAAACCCGCGAGCGGCCCGAGGTCGGCGACGTCATGCCCATGGAGCTCGAGGATACGCAGGCCCGAGGCGCACTCGAGCCCGGTGAGGTCGACGACCGGATTGACGATGGGAAACAGCTCTTCGATCGTGGCCACGTCGGCCCCCAGCAGCGGCCCCTCGGGCTGGTGCAGGAGCTCGCGGATCCGGAACTCCAGCCCGGCGTCGGGGAACTCCACCACCGTGCAGTCGACCGGCCCGCCCGAGGTCGTCGTCGAGTCGCCGGTCGTCGAATCAGCGGTCGTCGAATCGCTGGAGGTCGTCGCGCTCCCGGTGGTCGTCGGCCCCGTGCTCGTGCCCGGGTCCGTCGTCGTGGTCGGACCGGTGCTGGCGGTCGGCGACGTGCTCGACGCGGTCGCGTCGGTCGGCGATTCGCCGCTGTCGGCCGTGGACGCTCCATCGGTGTCGCCGTTCTGGTCGGGGCAGCCGGCGCACAGCAGCGCGCCCCAGACGATCAGGAAGCTCGATCTCCGAGTCAAGCGCATCATGCCGCCACGATAGGGACCCCGGGCCGCGGGTGTCAACCGACCGCAGGGGCACGACCTGACCGAAGGGTCAGGACGGATCGAGCCCTAGCCGGCGACGAGGCGCGACGAGCCCGCCCTCACCCGACGCCGCGATCGACATCGTCGCACAGACCGGGGGCGGGCTCAGCGTGCCCGGCGGACGGGCGCGCGCGGACGGCTCCATGCATGTCCACGACATCATGCCCGATCGGACATGACCCCCAGAACGTCCTTCATCGCAACGATTTCAGCTCCGCGGCCCGTCGTAGACCTGGACGCTCACGCGAAGCTGGCCCGAGTTGTCCTCGTGGTTCGAGTCCCAGTAAAAAAGCTGAGCGTGCCCTCGGTCAGGATCGTCATGCTCAGGTGGGTGCCGACGCCGAAGAACGTGGCGCCGCCATCGAGGCTGCCGACCAGCGCGCCGTACAGGAACGACTGGGCGCCGCGGCCGAACAGCCCGTAGTCGCCGCCCAGCGGGTTGCCGAGGCCGTTCGCGTTCGAGGTGCGGTCGGCCGCGCCCGCGCTCCACGTCTCGTCGGGGTCGACGTGGACCGTCAGCAGCTGCCCCGGCGAAAGCGCGATCCCGGTGTCGAGCCCCGTCCCGCCCGAGATGCTGTGCGTCCTCGCGTCGACCGTGAAGTTGTTCTGCGCCATGGGCCCGACCCTCCCGCGATCGCGGGCTGTGGACCGGGACCGCGTGAGCGTCAAGCGACGGCCGGCGCCGCCCGCCGCGAACGACGAACGGCCGCTGCCCGAGCGCCCGCGAGCGGAGGCGCGCCACCTGTCCTGGAGGGTGCGGGGTCGCCGTGGCGAGGGTCTCGGCGCGCTGCCGCGCGAGGGTGCTACATGTCCCGAAGGACAGGCCATCACTGCTATCCCGGGCGGTCACGCCGCCCCCACGGGGTCGCGCGTGCGTGCGACCTGTCCCGACGGCCAGGTCGCTGCTCACGCAGTCGGGGCGGTCAGGCCGCCGCCTCGTCCGCCAGCATCTGGAAGCTGCGGCGGGCCAGCTCGAGGTTGTCGTTGTCCCACGGGTGGAAGCTCGGGCGCAGGTACTCGCGCAGCCCGCGGAGGAACACCCGGCGGATGATCGGCTCGCGCCGCTGCGTCGCCCGCAGCTGCCTGCCGATCTCGCGCAGCCCCAGGCCTTTCTCCTGGCGCAGCAGCATCGTCGCGCCGGCGAACCAGAACGCCCCGAGCAGCGTCGTCGCCAGCGCCATCCCGGCCATCCGCAGCGCGTAGCTCGGCCTTACCTGCTTCAGCACGTCGAAGGCCACAGCCTTGTGCTCGATCTCCTCGGCCGCGTGCCAGCGGAGCAGCCGCTGCATCTTCGGGTGCACCATCTCGAGCGTGCCCTCGCTCGCCAGCGCCCCCTCCGCCATGATCGCGGTGTAGTGCTCGAGCGCCGCCGTCACCGACAGCCGCAGCGCCGGCGGGCTGATGCGCTCGATGAAGTCGAACGCGACCCGCTTGTACACGCGGAGGAACGTGTCGATGTCGTAGCCCTGGCCGCGCAGCGTCTCGAACACGCGCTCGTGCTCGTGCGCGTGGCGACCTTCCTGGCCGAAGAACCCGCGGATCTGCTCGCGCAGGGTCGGGTCCTCGATCTCGCTCATGTAGTGGCGGACCGCGCGGACGAAGAAGCGCTCGCCCATCGGGAAGATCAGGTGCAGCGCGTTGCCGATGGCCGTCGACACCGGCAGCCCCGCCATCCAGTAGCGCGGCATGTCGTCGAGGTCGAAGTCCAGCGCACGCGGCTTGATGGGTCCCAGGTCGGCGGGGGCGTGTGGCATCGAGAACCTCCTCTGTTCCCCGAGCCTATCGCCTATTGAATCAAAGTCAATAGATCTTCAAAATGCCCCTGAGACCCTTGTTCCGCGTCGTCTGCCGGCTCGATTTGCGAAATCGCCCCTTCACCGATCGACGAAGTCGTGGAGGATCCACGGGCTCGGCCACAGCGACGGCTCGACGCGCGCCAGGTCGACGGTCGGGTCGACGAGCGGCTGCGGCGTGCGCCCGTTGAGCGACACCAGCGCGACCACGCGGACCTCGATCGCCGCGTGGCCGCGGGCGCGCAGGTCGTCGGCGAGGAAGCGGGCGTACTGCAGGATCATCTCCGGCCGGCCGCCCATCTCCTGGCGCTGCCACCCGCGCAGGCGCCCGGTCAGGTCGATCTTCCACGTCTCGCCGAGCTCGGGGTCGGTGGCGAAGAAGCGGACGTAGCCGTCCTTGGCGCGCAGCTTCATGCGCCACGCGAACTTGTGGCCCTCCTCGGTCCAGGCGACGTCGCCGGGGTACAGCCAGTGGCGCAGCGGGAACAGCAGCTGCCAGCCGACGTAGATCGCCAGGGCCGCGAGCGTGGCCTCTTGCGAGCGCACGAGCCGCGCCGGCGGCCCCGCCAGGATCGGCGCCGGCGACGGCGGCGCGCCGACGAACGCCGCCACGCGGTTCCGCAGGCGACGCGGCCAGTCGGGCTCGAAGAAGATCGTCGTCGCCGCGATCATCACCCACGGGAAGATGCCGATCGAGAACACCGCCGCGTTGATCAGGTGGAAGCACAGCGCCAGCACGTACGCGAGCGCGCGGGTGCGTCGCCACAGCAGCGCCGGCACCACCAGCAGGTCGAACACCAGGCCGCCGTAGCTGAAGAAGTATGGGGCCCACCACTCGCGCAGCAGCCACCCGGCGACCGCCGGCTCCTCGCCGTGCGTCAGCCACATCCGCATCGGCTCGCCGCGCAGCCAGTCGGGGTTCAGCTTGGCCAGCCCCGCGTAGAAGTACGGGATCCCGACCTGCGCCCGCACCAGCCACAGCGACCACGCCGGGGCCGAGTCGGCGCGCAGCTGCGGCCGCAGCCACGCGTCGACCGCCAGCGCGCGGTGGGCCGGGACGAAGATCATCAGGAAGCTGATCAGCGCGATCAGATAGATGTGATTGAGGTACAGCGCCTGCTCGAGCAAGAACACGTACGAGATGCCGACGAAGAACACCGCGGCGGCCAGGCGGTAGCACAGGCCGATCGTGACGCACAGCGCCGCCAGGCCGAGCACGCCGAACACCACGTACATGCCGTCGCCGGCGAGCGGCCGCACCCACTCCAGCCCGTAGAACGTGAAGTGGAACTCCGGCGCCACGTAGAACTCGCCGATCTCGGCCAGGTCGCCCCACACCTCGATGAACATGAGGAGGCCGAACAGGACGCGGAAGCACGCCAGCGAGGCGATGTCGACGGTGGCGAACAGCCGGCGCGCCAGCGAGGCGCGCGGTGCGTCGAGCGTTGCAGCGGTGGTTGGCATGGCCGGCGGCATAGCGCCGATCGCCGGCGATGCAGTCCGCCCGCCCCGCGCCCGTGCACGCGCCCGCGCGGCCGCGATGCGCCCGCGTGCGTGCGCCCCGGCGGGGCCGGCACGCGAGCGGACGTCCGGTGAATGGCCGCTCGCCGGGTGCCATGATTCGCGACTGAGCTCGCTTGATGTCCCCCTCGACCCGACGCATAGACGCGTACCTGTCAGGCCACCGGTCAATGGCGTGCAGGAGGAGTGACATGCGAATGAGAATCACCGAGTACACCTGGATTCATACGAGTATCTTGGCGCTCGCCACCGCGTTCGTGACGAGCGCGTGTGACGAGGCGGGGGCGATCGACGAGCGCGAGCTGGCCGTCGAGTCGCCCGACGAGGAGGAGCCGGAGTCGATCGACGTCGACGACCAAGCGGTCGACGAGCTGAAAGACGTCGACGCGGAGGCGGACGCCGACGAGGAGGTCAGCCGCGACGACGAACGGCGCCGTCGCCACGACGACGACGGCTGGGGTCGACGTCGCCACGACGACGACGGCTGGGGCCGCCGCCGCCACGACGACGACGGCTGGGGTCGTCGCCGTCGCCACGACGACGACGGCTGGGGTCGTCGCCGCCACTGGTGAGCCCCGGCGGCCGGCCGACCGCGCCGCTGCGACGGACACGTCGCGGGCGCGGCCGGCCGTCGCCGCGTCACGAAAGTCCCCATGACCCTCCGACGTCGCATCATCCTGCTCGCGGCGGTCGCCGCCCACCTCGTGCTCGTCGTCCTCGGCGCGCTCGGCTTCTGCCCGTGCGGCGCCGGGCCGCTCGGACCGCTCCTCCTCGCTTACGGGGAGCTGACCGGGGCCGACAACGGCTACGGCTTCTACGCGCCCTCGGTCGGCGACCCGCCGACCCTCACCCTCACGCTCGTCGACGACGCCGGCCGCACCGCGGTCGATCGCCTCGCGCCGAAGAGCACCCGCGAGGCCGACATCCGCGTCGAGGACCTCATCGAAGTGTTCCACGACCGCCGCAGCGACGACGACGTGCGCGGCCGCCTGGCCGCCTCGTGGGCCGCGAACCTGTTCGCGCGCCACCCCGAGGCCCGCAGCGTCACCGTCGACATGGGCTTTCACCGCGTGCCCTCGCTGGTCAAGGCCGCTCGCGGCGCCCGGACCCGCTGGCGCTCGGTCTACCGCGCCCGCGTCGTCCGCCCGGCACGCGCCGGACCCGGAGGTGACCCGTGAACGCCCGCCTCGACGCCGCCCTGCGCGCGATCGATCGCTTCTTCTTCGCCCCGGCCCGCCCGGCCCCGCTGGTGGCCCTGCGGATCGGCCTCGCCGCGGTGCTCCTGGCCCAGGCGCTGCAGATCGCCCCGCTCTTCCACGCGCTGTACCACCACGGCGGCCTGCTCCGCGGCCCGCTCATGGACGCGTTCGGGCCGCGGCACCTGCCGCCGCTCGGCGAGCTGCTGGCGACGCCGTTCGAATCGCAGGCGCTCGCGGCCCTCGGGCTGCTCTACGTCGCCAGCCTGGTCGG
This sequence comes from Nannocystis pusilla, assembly GCF_026626665.1. Classification (GTDB taxonomy): domain Bacteria; phylum Myxococcota_A; class Polyangia; order Nannocystales; family Nannocystaceae; genus Nannocystis; species Nannocystis pusilla. The sequence continues at coordinate 10,415,529 of NZ_JAPNKE010000002.1, read as the reverse complement.
CATGCTGCTCGGCTGGCGCACCCGCCTGTCGACCGGCGCCGCCTGGCTGCTGCACTTCGCCTTCATGCGCCTGGCCCCGCACACCACTACGGCGCCGACGACTTCGCCAACATCTTCCTGTTCTATTCGACCGTCGCCCCCGGCGGCGCGGCCCTGTCGCTCGACCGCCGGGCCGGCCGGGCCCAGGACGTGGCGACCGCGGGCACGCGCCTGGCGATCCGGGTGATGCAGCTGCACCTGTGCATCGCCTATCTGCTGTCCGGGCTGGAGAAGGCGAGCGGACCCCAGTGGCGCGACGGCGAGGCGATCTGGCGCTCGCTCGTGGCGCAGGGCTACAAGCTGCTCGACTTCACCTGGATGGCCCAGGTCCCGTGGCTGCCGACGGTGGCCGGCTGGTTGGTGCTGGTCGTCGAGATCGGCTACGCGGCGTTCATCTGGCCGGCGGTCACGCGGCGCGGGTGGGTGGCCGCGGTCGCGGCGATGCACGCGGGCATCGGGGTGTTCATGGGCCTCCACGTGTTTGCGGCGGTCATGATCGTGCTGACGGTGGCGATGTTCGGGGTCAGCGCGGAGCCCGCTGTGACCGTCAGGAAACAACGCGAGGACGGCCGCGACTTCTTGTCCGCCGCGGCCGCGTCTTCGGGTACCGTGGACCGTGGCCAGGGCGCCCCGCCGCAGTGAACCGGATGACTCGCGCGAACGCGCGCCTGCAAGTCGACGAACGTCGGGCCCAGCTGGTCGCGCTGGGCCTGCGCCTGTTCAGCGAGCGCAGCTACGACGAGCTGTCGATCGACGACATCGCCACCGCGGCCGGCATCTCGAAGGGGCTCCTCTACCACTACTTCACGAGCAAGCGCGACTTCTACGCCGCGACCGTGCGCAGCGCCGCCGAATCGTTGCTCGCGCGCACCGACCCGGCCGGCGAGGGCCCCGACCCCGAGGCGCTGCTGGCCGCGCTCGACCAGTACTTGTTGTTCGCCGAGGAGCACGCCAGCGCCTACGTCGCGCTGATGCGCAGCGGCGTCGGCCACGACGCCGAGGTCGCGGCGATCGTCGAGGACACGCGGGCCCGCTTCGTCGCCCGCCTGGCCGGCCGCCTCGGCCTCGCCGACCTGACCCCGCGCGTGCGCCTGGCGCTGCGCGGGTGGGTCGGCTTCGTCGAGGGCTCGAGCCTCGACTGGCTGGCGCGGCGCGACCTCCCGCGCGACGAGCTGCGCGACCTGCTGGCGCAACTGCTGGTCGCCACGCTGATGGCCGTCGACGCCGCCCCGCCGACCGCCGCGTGACGCGTCGCGGCTATGATCATACCCGGATGATCACAGGCGAATAAAAAATGCAGGCCCGACGGAGGCGAGCCAGGAGCTCGTCCCCGCCGGACCTGCCGGGTGAGCGCGACGCTGTGTCGTCTCGGTCACGCTCGCCGCATAAGTCCGCTCAATCGCGCTCGCCGAAGCACCAGTCATCGAGGCCGCCGCGGCCGCGGCAGTGCTTGCGGGCGCGTCGCTCGCAATAATCGCGGTTGCCGCGGATCTTGATCCGCTCGGTCACCGCCCGGTAGCGATGGCCGCGCTCGCATCGCGCGAGGCAGTAGCCGCGCCAGTGGTCGTTGTCGTCGTAACACTCCCACCGGTCGTTCTCGCTGGGGTCGACCTCGTCGGTGAACTCGACCTCGTCCGGCGAGACGTCGCCCTCCGCGGCGGTCACCTCGTCGGCGAGCTCCTCGGTCGGCTGCTCGGGCGCCGCGAGAGCGGCCCACGCGCTGAACAGTGCGCTGAAGATCATCATGACACCTTCTCCTCTCCACGATCGAATGTCCGTGTCCACGCGCGCGACGTGGCCCCCGCGCGTCCAATGCGACGGGTGTCCAAAAACCATGAGCCCGGTCCGGCGAACCGTCGAGCAGGCTCTGCCGCGAAATTATGCGCCGGGCGGGCCGCCCGCGGCGAGCGGACGACAGTACGATGATATGTCCCTCAGGACATCTATGATGAAAAGCGCGGGCCCGCGCTCTCGCCCCGATCTCAGCGCTCGCGGTCGCGCCGCGCCAACACCACCGCCGCGAAGCCGACGCACAGCGCCGTGTACGCCAGGAGCACGCCCCAGACCTCGAACACGTGCGCGGTCGAGGGGTCGTAATCGACGGTGGGGTAGACCGGGCAGCTCAGCGGGTTGCCGGGGATCGTGCAAGCGGCGAAGTCCCGCGGCGGCTGCAGGTGCGCCAGCGACCCGAACGCCTCCATGGCCCAGCGCGCGCTCGTGAGGTACGACAGCGGCGCGAGCCCGGCCGGCAGCGACACCAGCGCCAGCGCGAGCAGCAGCTGCGGCACCAGCACCAGCGGCACCACGCTCATCGCCCGGTCCGAGGTCCGCGAGGTGCTCGGAGCAGGAGCCCCATGCCGAGCCCCGACAACGAGCTCAAGAAGGTCGTGACCAGCATGCTGCCGAAGAACCCGAGCCCGGCCACCCCGCGCACCACCGACTCCGGCCCGTCCGCGGTGAAGGTCGTCACCGCCGCCGTGAAGTCGACCTTCAGCGCCAGCACCGTCAGCAGCACGACCGACTGCACCAGACACACCGCCGCCAGCACCACGAACTTCGCCAGCAGGTACGGCCCGATCCGCAGGTTCGCCAGGCGCTCGCGGCGGTAGATCGCCCGCTCCTTCGTCAGCTCGCGCGCCGAGCACAAGATCCCGCACCACACCGCCACCAGCGCGACGAGGAACAGCACCAACCGCCCGTGCGAGCTCTGCAGGTCCTGCAGCGCGGTCGGGCGGGCGACCAGCACCAAGATCCCGCCGATGATCGGCGCCTGCAGCAGCAAGGTCGCCAGGTTGCGCCGGTCGACCGCCAGCAGCCGGACGTTGCGCCGGACCAGGATCACCAGCTGCTGCCACGCCGACACCCGCGCGGTGTCCGGCCGGTCCTCCGGGGTGGTGCCGCCGACCTTCATCGCCGTCATCGTCATCGACGGCCGGCTCTGCGAGTTGTGCAGCTTGTTCGACTTGACCGCGGGCCCGCGCGCCTCGCCGGCCAGGCGCTCGACGATGTAGCGCGTGCGGGCGTCCGAGCGGCGGAACCGCAGCTCCCACAGCTCGGCCAGCGACGGCTCGCCGCGCTCGTGGGCCTCGCGCCAGCGGGCGTACTCGGTCCGCAGCTCGCCGAGCACCAGCGGGTGCGACTCGTGGGCGTCGCCCTCGACCTTGGTGTAGATGTCGGCGAAGTCGCCGCTGCGCACCCCGAAGTGCTGCAGCGCCTCGGCCGGCGGCCCGAACCACACGAGCCGCGCGTCGGCCATGAACGCGATGTGGTCGCATTGATGGATGTTGGCCGTCGCGTGGGTGACCATCACGATCGTGCGCCCGCCGTCGGCCAGGCGGCGCAGCGTGTACATCAAGCGCTTCTCGAGGCCCGGGTCGAGCCCCGAGGTCGGCTCGTCGAGGAAGAACAGGCTCGGGTCGGCCAGCAGCTCGGCGGCGATCGAGACCCGCTTGCGCTGGCCGCCCGACAGCTCGCTGATGCGGGTGGTGCGGCGGTCCTCGATGTCGACGTCGGCCAGCACCCGCTCGACCCGCGCCGCGATCTCGGCGTCACCTGTATCTTCGGGCAGGCGCAGCTGGGCCGTGAAGCGCAGCGCCTCGTCGACCGTGAGCGTCTGGTGCAGGATGTCGCTCTGCGGGACGTAGCCGATCTGGCCGCGGTAGGCGTCGAAGTTGGCGTAGTAGTCGTCGCCGTTGACCAGCACGTCGCCCTCGCTGGCCCGGCTGAAGCCCGACAGCGCGCCGAGCAGCGTCGACTTGCCCGCCCCCGAGCCGCCGACGACCCCCACGAACTCGCGCGGCAGGATCGCCAGCGACACGCGGTCGAGGATCACCTTGCCGCCGCCGACCCGCCGCACCAGCCGCCGCGCCTTGAGCTCGATCGCCCCGCGGTGGTCGTACGAATCGAGCGAGCGCCCGTCGTAGACCAGCTTGAACGGCCCCACCTGGATGATGTCGCCGCGGCCCAGCTTCCTGCTGATCTGGACCCGCTCGCCGTTGACGAAGGTGCCGTTGGCGCTGCCGAGGTCGCGCACCTCGTGGCCGTCGGGCAGCGCCCGCACCGTCGCGTGCCGCCGCGACACCAGGAGGCTCGCCAGCGTCAGCTCGCAGCCCTCGCGCCCGATCGTCACCTCCGGCTGGTCGAGGCGGCAGCGCGGCACCGACTCGTCCGGCGGCGCCATCGTCCGCGCCAGCCGCTGGTAGGTGATCGTGACGAAGCTGCCGGTGTACGGGTCGCCGACCCGCAGCACGTCGCCGTGGCGCAGCTCGTGCTCGGGCACCTGGTGCCCGTTGAACATCAGGCTGCACGGGCCGCCGAGGTCACGGACGCGGTAGCCGTCGCCGACGCCGGTCGGCTCGAACCGCGCTGGTGCGCCGCGACGAACTCGGCCTTGACGACGATCCGGTTGTCGTCGGCCCGGCCGAGGCGAAACGCCTTGCCGTCGAGCGGGTACGGCACCTCGCGCTTGTTGGGCTCGCGCACCACCAGCCGCGACGCCTGCAGCCGCACGGCCCAGGTCACTTCCGGCGACGGGTCGTCGCTGTCGGGCGTCAGGTCCACGCAGGCCTTGTATTCGCAGGATCCAGCCGGCGCCGGCGGATGTCAACGTTTCTGGGCAATTCCCCCACGATGTGTATGCTTGCGGCATGACCACGAGGACCCAGATCTGTCAGACCCTGTCCCGCCTGCAGGCCCGGTGGGCCGTGAGGCATGTTCCTCGCGGGCTCCTCCTCGGCGGCGCGCTCCTCGTCGCCTGCGACGACTCCGCCGAGCAGCGTAAACCAGGCCCGACGCCGGCGGTCCCGGCGGTCGACCGCAGCTCCGAGACGCCGCCCGCCGAGCCCAAGCCCAAGCGCCCGGCCACCGGCTCGGACACGCCGACCACGCCGCCGCCCGCCACCGACCTGCTGCCCACCGGCTCCGCCACCGACGTCGCCGGGGTCGTCCGCTCGTACAGCGGCTGTTACACCGACTGCGTGTCCGAGAAGAAGGCGACCAACCGCGAGACCTGCAAGCTCACCTGCGACGACGCCGCCGAGGCCGCGATCGAGAGCATGCCGGGCGGTCCGTCGAAGGAGAAGTTCAAGGCCGCGGCCGCCAGCTTCACCGGCTGCGTCAACTCCTGCTTCGCCGACAAGAGCCTGAACTCGACCAACCGCGCGACCTGCGTGCTGACCTGCCAGGACGCCGCCGAGGTCGCCGCGATCGGCAAATAATCGCGGGCGCAGCGCGCTCAAAACCGCGCCATCACCCCCAGCCCGGTCGGCAGCACCCGCGCGCTCCGAGCCGGTCTCGGCGCGCGATTTCGCACCAGCGCGACGATCCCCAGAGTCACCAGCACCGCCCCCGACACCGCCAGCGCCGCCCCGCCCCAGCCGGTGTTGTAGAGCCAGCGGCAGTCGCCGTCGGCGTCGACCTCGGTCCCCGTGCAGCGCTTCTTGAACGGCATGTCGTCGAGCGCGAGCAAGGCCACGCCGGCCCCGAACAGCGCCAGGCCCCCGCCGAGCGCCGCCCCGCCGAGCGCCCGCTGCCGCGGGTTGCCCGGGGTGCGCTGCAGCTCGATGACCACCTCTTCGCGGCCGCCGGCGACGAACGTCAGCTCGCGCTCCTCGGCGACGTAGCCGCCGAGCGTGACCCGGATCTTCCGCGCCCCGGCGAGCAGCGGCCGCTCGAGCGGAGTCTTGCCGACGACCTCGCCGTCGACGTGGACCAGGGCGCCGCTCGGCCGGGTGTCGAGCACCAGCACCGGCGGCCCCTTGCCGAGCACCGCGAGCCGCGTCTGCAGCAGGGCGCCCTGGGAGTCGAGCAGATCGGCGACCTCGCCGACGCCGCAGATCTCGCACCGCTCCTGCGACTTGAAGAGCACCGCGCCGGAGCCCGCGTCGACCAGCTCGAGCTCGAGCAAGTAGTCGCGGCTCTTCATCGTGATGCCGGTGCGCACCAGATGGGTCGCACCCGCCTCGCGCAGCGCGTCGAGGCACGCCTGCCGCTCGCAGCCCGGCTCGCCGACGCGGTCGGCCACGTCCTGCTCGACGAGCGTGAAGTCGCCGCGCCCAAGCCCGCGCCGCAGCCCCGCGACCCAGCCCTTGCGCGTCGCCTCGTCGACCTGGCCGCCCCCCACGCGCAGCGGCACCACGGCGATCCGCACCGAATCGCTCGGTGTCGCCGCACCCCCGGGTGGCGCGGCCCACACGACCCCGGCGGGCGGCATCGCCAGCAGCCACCCCAGAAGCACGCACAGCGGGACCCGCACCGCTCTACCCTAGCATCAACGCCCTCGGCCCAGGGCCTCCCCGGGCGCGCTCGCACCGCGCGAAAACGCGCCTCACGACACTCGCCCCTTGTCGCGCCCCCCCATGGCCGCCCACACTCGAGGCGCCCGCCCGGATGCCCGCGCCGCCCCGAGACCTGATCCCGGCCCCGCTCGTGCCCGCCCCGCCGCGCGGCCCCGCGGGCTCCACCGCGGCCGCCGACACCTGGACGATCTCGTTCGACGAGCCGCCCGCCGAGCCCCGCACCGACGACCGCGCCCCCACGCGCAAGGACCACTTCAACCGCGAACCACCGGCGCTCCGTCAAGACGACCGCGCCGTCACGCGCAAGGAGCCCGCCGGCCTCGAGCACGCGCCCGGTCGACCCGACGCCATCACCCGCAAGGAGCCGAGCGGCTCCGAAGACGTCGCGCCCGGCCGTCCCGACGCCATCACCCGCAAGGAGCCGAGCGCGCTCGACGACTCCGACAAGAGCCGCCCGCTCGCCCGCCCGCTCGCCGGCAAGACCGGCCGCGCGGTCGCGGTGTCCGGCCGGATCTCCACGCGCAGCAGCAGCTCGCAGGTCAACGCCGAGGGCAAGCAGGTCCGCCTGCTCCCCGGCCGCCGCGTCCCCGGCACGCGCTACCGCCTGATCCGCTGGCTCGGCGAGGGCGGCATGGGCGTCGTCTACGAGGCCGAGCACGAGGACATCGAGCGCCGCGTGGCCCTCAAGATCCTCCGCCCCGAGGCCAGCGAGGACCCGCAGCAGGCGGCCCACTTCCGCGACGAGGCGCGCGCGGCCAGCCGGATCGGCTCGCCCAACATCGTCGAGATCTTCGACTTCGGCGAGCTGCCCGACGGCCGCCTGATGTTCGCGATGGAGCTGCTGAACGGCCACGGCCTCGACAGCGAGCTCGACAAGTGTCCCATGGACCAGGCGCGGATGATCGGGATCCTGCGCCAGGTGTGCAAGGGCCTGGCGGCGGCGCACGAGGTCGGGATCATCCACCGCGACGTCAAGCCCGACAACATCATCCTCGTCACGCACAACGGCAAGGCGGACTGGGTCAAGGTCGTCGACTTCGGCATCGCCACGGTCCACGCCGAGACCGACGCCGGGGCCGCCGGCACGCCGCACTACATGGCGCCCGAGCAGGTGCTGGGCCAGAGCTTCGACGGCCGCCTCGACATGTACTCGTTCGGCTGCACGGCCTACGAGCTGCTGGTCGGCAAGCCGCCGTTCGTCGCGCCGACGATCGAGGAGATCCTCGAGAACCAGCTGACACAGAACCCGACGCCGCCGTCGGGCTGTGCCCGCCCGGCTCGGTGCACCCGGCGCTCGAGGCGGTGATCCTGCGCTGCCTCGAGAAGGAGCCGACGCGGCGCTACCGCGACATGCGGGACGTCGAGGCCGCGCTGTGCGAGGCCCAGATCGCCGCCGGCCTGCACACCGCCTACGACGACCTGCCGCTGCCCGACGTCGACCCCGACCGCTACGAGCGGCTGCGCAAGGACATGCCGCAGCCCGGGGTGATCCGGCAGCGGCGGCGGTGGTTGTGGCCGGCGATCGCCGGGGCCAGCACCCTGCTCGCGCTGCTGCTCGCGCTGGCGCTGTGGAACCTGCGCCGGCTGCCCGCCCCCGAGGAGCAGGTCCTCGTCGACAACCTCGTCAACGAGGCGCGAGCCGCCGGCGCGCGGGCCCACTGGGTCTACCCGCCGGAGGACGAGCCCGAGCTCACCGCGCTGCTGAAGATCCGCGCGCTCGAGGAGCAGCGCGGCGGGGCCCGCACCCTCGCCCACGGCAAGGCCACCGAGCTGCGCGAGGAGTTCGCGCAGACGCTGGTCCGCCTCGGCGACCAGTACTGGGACATGGACGGCGGCAAGCCGTTCGCCCGCGACTTCTACATCCAGGCCGTGCTGTTCGACCCCGGCGACGTCCGCGCCCGCGAGCGCTCCGGCGTGACCCCGGGCTTCGTCTCCGACCTCGAGGATCGGGCCCTGAGCGGCGGCTTCACGCAGGCCGAGCTGCGCAACACCGGCGTGCTGGTGGCCCTCGCCGAGCAGGACACCGCCAAGCGCGACCAGGCGCTGCTCGACCTCGTCGACGGCGAGGACAGCACGTCGCTGGTGATCGCCGCCTCGGCCGAGAAGCTGGTCCGGTCGACGCAGGCGCGGCCGAAGGGGCGCCGCACCAGCGACCCCGCGCCCGAGGCGACCGGGCCGGGCTCGAGCCCCGCGCCGGCGACCGCCAGCGATCCCGAGCCGACGCCGCAGACCCCCGGCAAGCCGACCGCGAGCAGCAAACGCGACAGCAAGCAGTCGACCGCGCTGGCCCAGGACGCCCGCGCCGCGCTGGCCGGCGGCGACCGCAAGCGCGCCGAGACCCTGTTCCACCAGGCCCTCGCGTCCGACAACCGCAACGCGGTGGCGCTCATCGGCCTGTCGGACCTCGAGTTCGACAAGGGCGCCCACCAGCGCGCCGCCGACTACGCCGAGAAGGCGATCGCCGCCGCGCCGAAGACCGCCCTCTACCACCTCAAGCTCGGCGACGCATATTTCAAACTGCTGCGCTACGCCGACGCCCGCCGCGCCTACGAGAAGGCCAAGGAGCTCGGCTCGCGCGACGCCGACGAGCGCCTGACCAAGCTCAAGGCCAAGCTCGGCAAGTAGGCTGGTTGTGAGGGCATGTCCGATCGGGCATGCTCTTCGAACTTGCCCCGAACGGCATGTCCTTGGGGACATACTGCGATGCTCGGGTGCGCCGGCCGCCGCGCAAGCCGTCCACGCCGACGCCTCCTGCGGTCGACGCCCCCGGACGGCCCGCGGTCACCGGCCTCGCGCCGCTACTCCGTCTTCACCCGCCGGAGCAGCAGCGCGAAGATCTCCTCCAGTGGCAGCACTCGTTGTACTGCGCGGTGTCGACGTCGACGGCGAAGCTCTCGCCCGCGCCGGCGACCAGCTCGCCGCGGTGGCCGGAGAACACGCTCAGCGTCTGGTCCGCGAGCGTGAAGTCGAGCTGGAACGAGCTGACCGCCAGGTCGAAGTTGACCGGCCCGCAGGCGGGCACCGGCTCGACGACGATCGGCGCGAACAGCCCGGCGGGGAGCTCTCCGTTGCGCGGCGCGACGCCGGCGGCCAGCAGCGCGTCGTCGGCTCCGCGCAGCTCGATCCACTTCTCCCAGGTCACGTCGAGGTCCTGCGAGCCCGAGTTGAGCTGCACGCCGTCGCCGACGGCCCAGGCGACCTCGCCCTCGGGCGCGACCGGGAGGGTCAGCGTCACGGCCCGCGGCGTGCCCCCTCGTCGCAGGTCAGCGAGGTGACCGATTGGTTCCCCTCGGTCGCCACCGCGTCGACCGTGCACGGCAAGTCGATGTCGTGCACGCCGGCATCACCGTCGATCGCAACCTCGAAATCGGCCGACACCGCCGGGTCGACCTCTTCGCAGGCCGCCGGCAGCGCGCCCTCGGTCTCTCCCGCCGTCGGCTCCTCGCCAGTCTCGGTCGGCGTCCCCTCCGTCGCCCCTTCGCTGGCGCCTTCCGTCGCCCCTTCGCTGGCGCCTTCCGTCGCCCCTTCGCTGGCGCCTTCCGTCGCCCCTTCGCTGGCGCCTTCGGTCTCCTGAGGAGACGTCTCCGACGACTCGCCCTTCTCGGTGGAGCACGCCAGCACCCCACAGCACAACCCGATGATCACGCGCACGCTCAAGCCATGAACAGTAAGCATGCCGACGGCATAGCACGGGCGTCCGGGCCCGCCAAAGGCAAGCAACCGCTGGCGACGGCCTTCTGGCGAACAAACCGCACACCACGAGCGCAAGGCATGGCAGCCGCGTCATGACACTCGCGCCATGGGGCCCTCCTTGAGCGCGCCGACGAGACACCTGTCGAACGACTACATGTCTTTCAGGACATGCAACCAAGTTCGCGGTCAAGCGCGCGCCCGGACGCCTCGCCGCTCCGCCGCACCCGCCTGTCCCTCAGGACATCCGCACCCGCGCGCCCCCGGACGGCCTCGCCGCTCCGCCGAACCCGCCTGTCCCTCAGGACATCCGCACCCGCGCGCCCCCGGACGGCCTCGCCGCTCCGCCGAACCCGCCTGTCCCTCAGGACAGCCGAACCGCTCGCGCGCGACGGGCTCGCCGCCCTCCCGGGGGCATCTCCTCGACCCGCGGAACGCGGCCTCGCGCGCACGCCGGGCGCGCGGCCAGCACCTGTCCCCGAGGACATCCCCATCGTCCCCCGGTCTCTCCGGGCAGCTGTCGGCGGCCGCTGCGGATCTCGCCCTCCCGCGCGGCGCTTGCAGTCCCCCCTCGCGGCCGCCGCGAGTTGCCCTTCCGCACGCCCCTGCGACCGCCCGCCGCGGCCGCCACGCGCTGCGCGCTGCTACACTCTCGCGCGTGACCGCAGCTCCGGCCCCGTGGCTCGTCGTGCGTCGTCTCGGCGGCCTCGTCCGCTTCAGCCACACCGTCTTCGGCCTGCCGTTCGCGCTGGCCGCGGTCGCCCTCGCGCACCGGCACGCGCTCGCGCACGGCGGCGCGGGCCTGGACCTCGGGCGCCTCGCGCTGATCGTCCTCGCCTTCACGGCCGCGCGCACCGCCGCCATGGGCTTCAATCGAATCGTCGATCGCCGGATCGACGCCGCCAACCCGCGCACCGCCATGCGCGAGCTGCCGGCCGGGCTGGTCTCGCTGCGGGCCGCGGTCCTGCTGACCGTCCTCTCCGCGCTCGCCTTCCTCGGCTGCGCCTGGCTCTTGGGACCTGTCCCGTTGTTGCTGGCCCCCGGCTGTCTGATCGTCGTCCTCGCCTACAGCCTCTTCAAAGATTCTCGTGGTCGGCCCACCTGGTGCTCGGGCTCGCCCTCTCGCTCGCCCCCGGCGGCGCGTGGGTGGCCGTCACCGGCGACCTCGCCGCGCCCGCCACCCCGCTGTGGCTGATGCTCGCGGTCGCCACCTGGGTGGCGGGCTTCGACATCCTCTACAGCCTGCAGGACGAGACCTTCGACCGCGAGCAGCGGCTGCACTCGATCCCCGTCCGCTTCGGAACCGTGGGCGCCCTGGTCTTCAGCGCCCTCCTCCACGTCGGCACCGTCGCCGCGCTGGTGGTCGTCCACCTGCGCGAGGGGCTCGGCGTCGCCCATGCCGTCGGGGTCGCGCTGATCGCCGCGATCCTCGTCTACGAGCACGCGATCGTCCGCCCCGGCGACCTCAGCCGCATCGACAAGGCGTTCTTCGACCTCAACGGCTACATCAGCATGGCCTACCTCGCCTGCGCCCTGATCGCCACGCTGGTCTAGCGCCGCGACCGCGCGCGATCTGCCGGCGCCGCGGGCCCGCGCTCGCCTGTCCGAAGAGACATATCACCCATGGTGTGACCTCGGTGGAGCGCGAGCACCCGGCTCGCGCTCGCCCTCCGCTCGTGCGACGCTGCCCGGGTGCCGAACCGTCTCCGCCGCCCCGGACCGCCGCTGCGCTTCCGGCAACTGCACGACCGCGAGCCGCAGCCCCTGAGGCCCGGCACGCGCGAGTCGATCCTCGTCGCCTGTCCCCGCTGCGACGGCTGCGCGCGCCTCGTCACCCTGTACAGCGAAGACACCCCGCCGTCGCGGACGCGCCGCATGCACTGTCCCGCGTGCGGGGCGATCCGCGAGGAGCCGATCGGCCTGCGCTACTGGCTGCGGACCGACTGCTGCGGCCACGTCCTGTGGGCCACCGGAGCCGAGCACCTGCGGGAGCTCGAGGACTACGTGCGCAGCCCGCTGCGCGAGCGCCTGCGCCTGTTCCTGCCCGACCGCTACCGGATCGCCCGCCTGCCGCGCTGGCTGATCCTCGCCCGCCACCGCGACGAGGTCCTCCGCGGCCTCGCCCGCCTCCGGCGCATGCTGCCGACCGGCGGCTGACGATCACCGGACTCTCCTCTCGACCCATGCATCCAAGACAAAAGCGCGGGGCAATCATCGCATGTCCTCGGGGACATCTGCGATGTTGCGCCGCGCAGCTGTAAAAAGGTGACGAGAGCGGCGAGCTCGCAAGCGGGTCCAGGGGTCGCGAGCTCGCCGTCCTAGTCGAAGTCGTGGCCCGGACGCGACCGCGCGGGGCGGTCGCGGGCCGGGGCGTCCTGCCGCGATCACTCGCCGCAGAAGAAGAAGCCGGCGTAGATGTCGCCGTCGCAGAACAGCGCGCCGCCGAGGTTGCAAGCGGCCTCGCAATGGGCCATCAGGCCGGCCTGGCAGGCCGCCATCTCGTGCAGGCCGCAGTCCTCGCCGAGCTCGACGATGCAAGCCGCCTCGACCGCGATCGGGTCGCACTTCGCCAGGCACTCGGCGCCCAGGGCGACCGCGCAGTCGACGTCCACGCCCAGGCCGACGTCGAGGCAGATGTCGAGGTCGAGGTCGACATCGACGTCGAGGTCGACGTCGAAGCACGCGTCGATGTCGAGGTCGATGTCGAGCAAGCCGTCGAGCAGGCCGTCGAGCAGGCCGTCGAGGCCGTCGAGGCAGCTGTCGGCGCCGAGGAACACGCCGTCGCAGAACAGCGCGCCGCCGGCCTCGATCTCCGCCTCGCAGTGCGCGGTCATGTCGGCCACGCAGCCGAGGAACGCGTCGAGACCGCAGTCGACGCCAAGCTGGGCGATGCACGCGGCTTCGACGCTGAGCGGATCGCAGTAAAGGCCTGCGTCGACGTCGGTGACGATCGCGCAATCAGCTCCGAGATCGACGTCGATGTCGTAGCAGGTGCCCAGGTCGAGGTCGACATCGACGTCGATGTCGAGGTCGATGCCGAGGTCGAGCCCCAGCCCTCCTCCCCAACCTCCTCCACAGCCGTTCTCGCAGCCGTGGGCCTCGGCGTCGGTGGCCGTGTAGGCGAGGCCGGCGGTGGTGGCGAACGAGAGGGCGACGAAGAACGAAGAGATGATGCGAGACATGGCAAGTTCCTTTCGAGGCACACGGAGTGTGCGATTCACTGGTAGATGGGGGTCCACACAGCGAGGAGTTTATCGATTCGCCGCGGACCGTCCCGCAGGCGACATTGACGACTCAACCATGGTGAGCACGTTGACCCGGGCAAGCAGAAAAATCGGGGGTGAGCGGTTGCACCCGGGGCCTGCAGACCGCGTCGGCAAGGCGCTACGAGCCCGCCAGACCCGCCAGGGGCCCGTTTACGGCGATTTTGTGGGCACCGAGTGCAACTGCGAATCGCCGGCGCCGAGCCCGGCCGCAAGCACCCTCCCTGCGGTTGCCGCGCCGCAAATCACGGCAGTTGTGTAATGATCGCAGGCGAATTGGTACGGCGAAACGCCGCGCGAACGACCAATTCGAGGCCGACATCGTCGAGGTGTAGGACCGAGTAACCACCACACCCCGAAACCGTCGTTCTCGCGCTCCGCCACAAACATGAGCCCGCCCGCAGGACCTGCCCCGGGCCCGCTGCGGGCCCATCTCGCAGATCGGCGCCGCGCCGGCGAATGTCGCCAGTGCGGCCCGCACAGCTCGCTCTCGCCGGCGCGCCTCGGTCCGCGTCCGCGCCCGCGCCGGGACACTGGTGCCGACATTCGCCCCGGGTCGTCGCGCGACGCTGCCGATATTTTCCCGCTCAATCGTGGCAGTTATCGGACGAACTGCGATGCGCCGTCTTCGGCAGGGTCTGAACCGCGTTCCAGACCCTGTCGACGCCATCAGGCGGCCCATGTCTGCCTGTGCGGTCCTCCCGAGCCCCGGCTCGGCTCGCCGGGCTCAATGTCAACACCGCGAGATGTCTCGCCAATCAATCATCGATCGCCGGCTCGCGGCGTACGCAGCACGTACTCCCGCTCGAGCGTGGTGCCGGCGCGATCGATGGTCAGGGTCAAGCGCCCGCGAGCGAGGGCTGCTTCCGTGTCCCACACGAAGTCCCCCGTCACGGGCGCGCCGTCCACTCCGACGATCCGATCGCGCGCCCGCAGGTCCAGCCGCCGCATCACCTCGCTGCCGTGAGCGCTCGTCACCCGAAACGCGACGAGCTCGCCGTCCTCCTCGTCCGGCATGAACCACGCGCCCTCGAGCAGCGCCTCCGGATCGATCTCACCCTTCAGCACGGCCGGATCGATCTCGCAGCGGCTGTGGTCGTAGGTGCAGCGCAGGCTCTCGGCCGTGTCCGGCGTGTGCGGCACGATCGCGCCGGCCGAGAAGTCGAGGTAGCCGCGCTCCTGCGGGCTGCGGTCGTCGAGCTCGCCGGCGCTCTGCTGGCGCAACGCGGCCGCGCCGGCGACGTCGCCGACGTACTCGAGCAGCGCCGCCTGCTGCCGGCGCAGCCACCCGCGCCGGCCCGGATCGGGCTCGCCGCGCAGCGCGGTGGCGAAATCGCCGAGCGCCTCCCGCACCGCCTCGCACGCGGGCAGGGTGCCGTCAGGCGCGACGCAGGTGCCCGCGGGCACCGCGTGGCGCACGTGCGCGGCCGCGAAGATCGCCAGATCCCCGGCCAGCCGGCGCCGCAACCGGTGCTCCGCCGGCAACTTCGCCAGCGCCGCGCGCAGGCCGTCCACGCGGCCGCCCGCGCGTGCTCGCTGTGCGGCCCGGCCTCGAGCAGCTCGGCCACGCCCGCCCAGGCCCGCGCGGCGACGTCGGCGAACCCGGCGGCCGCGCTGGTCTCCGCGATCCCCTGCAGCAGCTTGAGCGTGCGCGCCCGCGGCGGCAGCGGGCGCTCGTGGTGGACGATCCGCTCGCCCGTCCGCGGATCGGTGTACGAGTGCCTGTTCGACGCGCCCGCCGGGGCGTGGAAGCCGAGCAACGCGGCGGCGAGCTCGATCTCCGCGTTGACCCGCGCGTCGCCCAGCAGGTACGCCGCGCCCAGCGCCTCGAACCCCTTGCCCAGCTCGGGCACGCGCGCCGCGTGCAACACCCGCGGCGCGAAACCTCCCGCCAGCAGCAGGCGCGCCCGCCAGCTCATGCGCCGCGTCGGCGCGAAGCCCTGGCTGACGAGCGGGTTGTACTGCGACGATTGCTCGCAGTCGGCGAGGTCGGGCAAGAACTCGTGGGCGTGTCCGATCAGCGTCGCGCTCTCGCGCGCCCTCGCTCGCCGCGATCACCAGATCGTCGAGCGCGGTGAGACGGTCCGCCAGGCAGGTGTTGGTCCAGTTGAACTGATCTTTGGTCGCCGACGGCTTCGCCGCCACCTCGAGCCAGCGCGCCGCGTAGGCGTCGAGCGCCAGCGCCAGCATGTCGACCTCGTCGCGCGGCTGCGGCAGCGCCCACCGCAGCGCCCGCGCCCGCTCCGGGTTCCACACCTCGTCGATGTCCTTGCCCGGGCGATCGTTGTACTTGAAGCCCAGCTCCTCCGTCGGGACGGCCGCCGACGCGGTCGGCGAGCTTTTCATAAAATATACATAGGACCCAGGGCCATGCTCGAAGAGACAGCCACCCCCACGACCAGCAGCGCCGTCCGCCACGCCCGCGACGCGCTCGCGCGGGCCAGCGCGGCCAGCAGCGCGTCCATCGACGGGAAGCGGGCCTCCGGCTCGAGCTGCAGCCCGCGCTCGAGCACCGCCTGCAGCGCCCGCGGCACCGCCCGCGTCGGCGTCACCATCTCCTTGCGCGCGAACGCCTCGCACAGCTGCGCCAGGGTCTCGCCGCGGAACGGCCGGTGCCCGTGCAGCGCCTCGAACAGCACAACGCAGAACGCGAACTGGTCGCTGCGCGCGGTGGCCTGGAGGCCCATCAGCTGCTCGGGGGCCATGTACGCCGGCGTGCCGAGCACCGCGCCGGTGCGCGTCATCGGCTCGGCCAGCGCGGCGGCGTGCTCGTCGACGGTGCGCTCGGCCTCGGCGATCGCGTCCTCGCCGAGCCGCGCGAGGCCGAAGTCGGAGATCCGGATCCGCCCGCCGCCGACGAGGACGTTGGCCGGCTTGAAGTCGCGGTGCACGAGCCCCGCCGCGTGCGCCGCCGCCAGCCCGCGCCCGGCCTGCGTCAGCACCTCGACGACCTCCTGCCAGCGCCGCGGCGCCGCCCGCAGCCAGTCGCCGAGCGTCCCGCCGGCCTCGTACTCCATCGCCAGCCACACCTGCCCGGCGTGGATCCCGGCGTCGAACACCGCGAGCACGTTCGGGTGCTGCAGCCGCGCCATCGCCTGCGCCTCACGCAGCAGCCGCTGCTGCGCCAGCGGCCCGAGCTGGCCGGGGCGCAGCAGCTTGAGCGCGACGGTGCGGTCGAGCTGCGGATCGCGGGCCGCATAGACCACCCCCATCCCGCCGGCGCCGATCACCCGCAGCACCTGGAACCGGCCGATCGCGCTCGGCGCGTGCGGCTCGTCGAACAGCGACGCCGCGACCTGGCGGCGGATCTGCTCGAGCGGGTGCAGGAGTTCGTTCTCGGGCGCTTGCAACGTTTCGGAGCTCGGGGTGAGGACGGCGAAGGCGACGGTCATGGGAGGCTCTTCCCGCGACGTTCCACGAGGATGCCGATCGATCACCCCCGGTGACGATTTTTTTCGCCGCCCGCCGCGGGCCCGACTACCATCGGCGCGTGGAGACCGACGAGGCGCTGGTCGCCGCCTGGCGAGACGGGGACAAGCGCGCCGGCAGCCGCCTGTTTGCCCGCCACTTCGAGCCGATCGCGCGCTTCTTCTACAGCAAGGTCCAGACCGGCGTGGAGGACCTCGTGCAGCGCACCTTCCTCGCCCTCGTCGAGCGCAGCGAGCACCTCCCCGAGGGCGTGCCGGTGCGCGCCTACCTGTTCGGGATCGCGCGCAAGCTGCTGCTCCGCCGCTTCCGCGACCAGTACCGCGACGGCATCTTCGACGGCGACACCGTCTCGGTGGCCGACCTCGGCGAGTCGCCCAGCGCCCTGGTCGACCGCCGCGAGCACCTCCAGCTGCTCTACCAGGCCCTGCGCGCGCTGCCGCTCGAGCTGCAGATCGTCGTCGAGCTGTACTACTGGGAGGGCTACGCGGCCCCGGCCATCGCCGCCGCGCTGGAGCTGCCCGAGGGCACCGTCCGCAGCCGCCTCCGCCGCGCCCGCGAGCTGCTCGGCGACCACCTCCGCGCCCTCGCCCCCGCGCCCGCGCTCGCCGAGGCGACCCTCCACGACCTCGAGCGCTGGGCCCGCGAGCTGCGCGACCAGCTCGGCCGCACCTGATTCTTCTCTCTTTAAGAGAAAACATGTGCGAACG
The DNA here is from genome assembly GCF_026626665.1 of Nannocystis pusilla. Taxonomy (GTDB): domain Bacteria; phylum Myxococcota_A; class Polyangia; order Nannocystales; family Nannocystaceae; genus Nannocystis; species Nannocystis pusilla. The sequence continues at coordinate 10,398,105 of NZ_JAPNKE010000002.1, read as the reverse complement.
GACATGCCCCATCGGGCATGTCCGTTCGAACATGTCTTTACTCGGGCTCGGCCTGCTTGCGCGAGGCCCGGGCGATCAGCGCGAAGAACAGCGGGGTGGCGAAGATCGCCAGCACCGTGGCCGCGAGCATCCCGCCGAGCACGCCCGTGCCGATCGCCCGCTGGCTGTTGGAGCTGGCGCCGGAGGCGATCGCCAGCGGCACCACGCCGAGGATGAACGCCAGCGAGGTCATGACGATCGGGCGGAAGCGCAGCCGGCAGGCCTCGACCGCCGCGGCGCGGACCGAGCGGCCCTCGGCGACCAGCTCCTTGGCGACCTCGATGATGAGGATCGCGTTCTTCGCGGTGAGGCCGATGATCGTGATGAGGCCGACCTTGAAGTAGACGTCGTTGGGCAGCTCGCGCCACAGGATGGCGAGGACCGAGCCGAGCACGCCGGTGGGGATGACGAGCAGCACCGCCAGCGGGATCGACCAGCTCTCGTACAGCGCCGCGAGGCACAGGAACACGCACACCAGCGACAGCGCCAGCAGGTAGATCGCCTGGCTGCCCGACAGCTTCTCCTGCAGCGACTGGCCGGTCCACGCGTAATCGAAGCCCTCCGGCAGCTGGCCCGCGAGGCGCTCCATCTCGGCCATCGCGTCGCCGCTGGCGCGCCCCGGCGCCGCCATGCCGCTGAACTTGATCGTCTGATAGCCGTTGAAGCTCGCCACCTGCGATGGCCCCATCGTCCACGCCACCTCGGCGAACGCGCGCATCGGCACCATCTTGCCCTCGCCGTTGCGCACGAACAGGTCGAGCAGGTCCTCCGCCTTCATGCGCCGGGCCGCGTCCGCCTGGACGATCACCCGCTGCATCCGCGACTGGTTGGGGAAGTCGTTGACGTAGCCCGAGCCGAGGCTTGTCGACAGCGTCTGGTTGATCGCCGCGAACCCGACCCCGAGCGCGCTCGCCTTGTCGCGGTCGACCCGGAGCTCGATCTGCGGCGCCGTCGGCAGGCCCTCGACGTACACGTTGGCCAGCACCGGGCTCTGCGAGGCCGCCGCCAGCAGCTGATCGCGGGCCGCCGCCAGCGCCTTCTGCCCGCGCTGGGCCTTGTCCTGCAGGCGGAAGCTGAAGCCGCTCGAGTTGCCGAGCGACTCGATCGCCGGCGGCGCGAGGGCGAACGCGATCGCGTCGGCCATCCCGCCGAGCGCGGCGTTGGCCCGCCCGCCCACGGCGTCGGCCGAGTCCTCCGGCCCGCGCTGCGACCAGTCGTCGAGCATGACGAACGCGAGCGCCGCGTTCTGCCCCTGGCCCGAGAAGCCGAAGCCCGCGATCGTGGCGACGCTGGCGACCGCCGCCTCGCTGGCGAAGTGCGCCTCGATCTTCTCGATCACGTCGAGCGTGCGCTCCTGCGACGCCTCCGGCGGGGTCTGCACGTCGACGATCAGATAGCCCTGGTCCTCGGTCGGCAGGAAGCTCGACGGCAGCCGCTGGTAGCACCACGCCAGCGCGCCGAGCAGGGCCACGTAGATCGCCAGGAACCGCGCCGGCCGGCGCAGCACCCCGCCGACGCCCGAGCGGTAGCCGGTCGTCAGGGCCTCGAAGCCGCGGTTGAACCACGCGAACGGCCCGCGGCGCGCGCGGCCGTGGTCCGCGCCGTGCGGCCGCAGCAGCGTGCCGCACAGCGCCGGCGTCAGCGACAGCGCGAGGAACGCCGAGAACGCGATCGACGTCGCCATCGACACCGCGAACTGGCGGTAGATCACGCCGACCGAGCCGGGGAAGAACGCCATCGGCAGGAACACCGCGATCAGCACCACCGTGATGCCGACGATCGCCCCGGTGATCTGGGCCATCGCCTTGCGCGTCGCCGCCTTCGGCCCGAGCCCCTCCTCGGCCATGATGCGCTCGACGTTCTCGACCACCACGATCGCGTCGTCGACGAGGATGCCGATCGCCAGCACCATGCCGAACATGGTCAGCACGTTGATCGAGAACCCGGCCAGCAGCAGCGCCGCGCACGTCCCGAGCAGCGCCACCGGCACCACGATCGCGGGGATGATGGTGTAGCGGAAGTCCTGCAGGAACAGGAACATCACCGCGAACACCAGCCCCATCGCCTCGAGCAGGGTGACCACGACCTGGCGGATCGACACCTCGACGAACGGCGTGGTGTCGTAGGGGACCGAGATCTCGACGTTCGCCGGCATCGTCCGCATCAGCTCGGCGATCTTCTCGTGCACGCCGGTGGCGGTGGCCAGCGCGTTGCCGCCGGGCGCGAGCTGGATGCCGATGCCGGCCGCGGGCACGCCGTCGAGGCGCGACTGGAACAGGTAGCTCTGGCCGCCGAGCTCGACGTCGGCGACGTCGCGCAGACGCACCAGCGAGCCGTCGGTGCCCGCCCGCAGGACGATCTGCTCGAACTCCTGCACGGTGCCGAGCTGGCCCTTGACGAGCACGTTGGCGGCGATCCGCTGACCGTCGACCGCCGGCGGCGCGCCGACCGTGCCCGACGCGATCTGGGCGTTCTGACTCTCGATCGCGGCCGTGACGTCGCCGGCGGTGAGGCCGAAGCCGACCAGGCGGACCGGATCGATCCACACGCGCAGCGCCTTCTCGGTCGAGAACAGGGTCGCGCGACCGACCCCGGGCACGCGCCGCAGCTCGCCGAGGATCCGTCGGGCCGCGAGGTCGCCGAGCTCGATCTCCGTCATGCTGCCGTCGGTCGCCCGCACCGTGACGAACTGCATGATCGCGGTCGTCGCCTCCTCGATCTGCACGCCCTGCTGCGCCACCACCCGGGGCAGCCGCGCCTCGACCCGCTTGAGCCGGTTCTGCACCGCCACCGTCGCCTTCGCCGGATCGTAGCCGGGCGCGAACGACACCATGATCTGCGCCGTCCCCGAGGCGTCGCTGGTCGACTCGAAGTACATCACCCCCGGGATGCCGTTGAGCTCCTCCTCGAGGATGCGCGTGACGCCCTCGTAGAGCCGCTCCGGCGGCGCGCCGGGGTAGATCGCGGTCACCGAGACGGTCACCGGCGCCACGCTCGGGTACTGCGAGATCGGCAGATAGACCAGCGAGATCGCTCCCGCCAGCATGATGAACAGCGACACGGCCCAGGCGAAGATCGGGCGATCGATGAAGAAGCGGATCATGACGGTGCCCCCTCGGGCGAAGGAAAATCAGCGCTGCGCGGTGGCCGACGCCGGCGCCGGCGCGGCCCAGGGCACGGCCTTCACGCTCGCGCCCGGACCGATCTTCTGGAACCCCTCGACGACCACGTGCTCGCCGGCGACAAGGCCCTCCTCGACGATCCAGCCGCGCTCGGTGAGCGGCCCGGTGCGCAGTGGTTTGAGCGCGATCTTGCCGGCGTCGTCGACCACGTACGCCTGCGCCTCGCCGGCGCTGCTGCGCTGGATCGCCTGCGGCGGCACCACGATCGCCTCGACGTCGCGCCCGCGGGCCAGCCGCACGCGCACGTAGGTCCCGGGCAGCAGGGCGCCCTCCGGGTTGGGGAACGACGCCCGCGTCGTCACCTGGGCGGTGCCCGGGTCGACGCTCACGTCGGTGAACAGCAGCTGCCCGACCTCGCCGTACACGCTGCCGTCGGCGCGCACCAGCTCGACCTTGGCCGCGCCGTCGCGCTCGCTCGGGTCGACGAGGTCGACCGGCTGCACGAAGTCGACGTAGATCGGATCGATCTGCTGAATGGTGGCGAGGTGGGTGGCCGCGATCTCGTTGACCAGCGCGCCCTCGGTCACCAGGGCGCGACCGATCCGCCCGCTGATCGGCGCGCGCACCGTGGCGTGGTCGAGGTCGACGCGCGCGCGGGCCAGCCGCGCCCGCGCCGACGCGACGTCCGCCTCGGCCTGCTTGAGCGCCGCGTCGGCGACGTCGTTCTGGGCGGTGCTGACGGTCTGCCGCTCGAGCAGCGTCAGCGTGCGATTCGCGTGGCGCTGCGCCTGGTCGCGCGTCGCCTCCGCCCGCACCAGCGCGGCCGTCTGCGCGTCGCGCTCGGCCCGGTAGAGCGTGGGTTCGAGGCGAAACAACACGTCGCCCTTGCGCACGAAGCTACCCTCCTCGAACACGCGCTCGAGGACGATGCCGGAGATCCGCGCACGGACCTCGGCGACGCGTGAGGAGGCGAGACGTCCCGGCAGCTCGCGCACGCGAGGGACCGCCTGGGTCGCAGCGACCACGGTCGACACCTCGGTGACGGGCGGCTCGCTTGCGGGGGCCGCGTGAGTGGCCGACGGCTCACACCCGACGAGCAGGGCGAGCAGCGCCAGGCCAGGGACGAACGAGGAGGAGAGATACGGTTGCATGATTCAGGACCCGTCGCATTCGCACCTCTCCGACCGGACGACGTCCGGGTCCGAGGCGCAGCGCGCATTGGTAGAAATGTGGGGGGACGATCGCAGGTGCCGTGGAGCGCCGCAGGCTCCGTCGTTACCGCTTTCGGGTCAGGTCGATCATTTGCGTGAGGAGAGTCTGACGGTCGATCGGGGGTTCACCGTCCTGCGCCATCAGGTCCTCCAGCCACACCCCGTCGGCCGCGTAGCGGACGAGTTGCAGCTCCGGCGCGGCGTCGGTGTCGCGGTGACGTTGCAGGCGCGCCCGGTACCAGTCGCCCCACGCCTGCCGCAGCGCCGGGTCGATCAACGTCGACACCGAGAGCGCCGCGCACGGACAGGGGCCCGTGTGGTCGACGCGCAACGTGCTGCGGACATATGCCCGCGTGAATCGCCCGTGGCCCACGGGATCCGCCGCCATGGCCGCGTCGATCTCGCCGTCGAGGTTGCGCAGCTGTTCGGCGAACAGCGCCTCGGTCAGCTTCTGCTTGCTGGCGAAATGATGCAGCAGCCCGCCCTTCGTCACCCCCGCCGCCTCGGCCACCGCCTGCACGGTCAGGTTGGCGAGGCCGCGGTCGACCAAAATCTGCGCAGCGCAATCGAGCAACTTCTGTCGCACGACATCCGGCTCTTTCTTGCGCTGGTTGGCGAGCGACACGGGGCGGGAAACATACCGGCTGGTCGGTATCTTCGCAAGCGGACTCGCGCCCGTCGCCGCCGCCCGGACCCTCGCTTTATGCCCGAATACGGGCCAACGGACAACGTTCGGCGACTCACGCCCGTTCGCTGCTTTCCCGTCGCGTCGTTCCCGCTCGCTCTCGGGGTTCGCGCGAGAACGCGCAATCGACCCCGCCCTCCGACATACGTAAGACTGCCCTCGCGGCCTCGCAGTACCAACTTTATCATGAGACCGCTGCGACGAATGCACGCAGCGCCGATCGCCGCTCACAGGTGCACGACCAGCTGCCCGTCCTTCAACCCACGCACCCGCTTCGCGGCGCATTGATGCCACTCGTCGTCGGCGCGCAGCGGTTCGAAATCGACGGCGACCACACGTCCGCCGCGGATGTCGAACGCCACGTTGCCCGACGGCGCGGCCGGGCAGCGGCGCAGCTGATCGACCAGCGTGGGTCGAACGCGGCGGATCGGCCCGGGCGGCGGTGACGGCGGTGGCGGCTTCGCGTCGGGCACGACGACCACCACCGGCGACGGCGCGAGGCTCGGCGGCGGCGCCTCGGCGATCTGCAGCTCCGCCGGCACCGCGGGCGTCAGCCACCACAGCGACCCGCCCAGCGCCAGCAACAACGCCACCGACGCCCAACGCAACAGGGCCCAGCGCGAGCGCGGCGGGCTCGCGGGCGACAGCGGCGGCGCGGCGCTCCGCGGCGCCGCCTCGCCGCCCTCGCGCTCCACGTCGGCCGCGGGCGGCTTCGCGGTCGCGACCTCGGGCAACGACTTCGAGGGCGTCAGGACGCGCCGCAGCTCGCGGGCGAACGCCTGCGCGGAGCTCGGCCGTCGCGCGGGATCGGTGCCGAGGGCGCGCTGCAGCAGCTGATCGAGCTCGGGCGGCACGTGCGTGCCGAGCCGCGACAGCGGGATCGGCGGCGAGCCGCCCGCGATCTCGGCCTGCTGTTGCTGCGCGGTGTGACCGTCCCAGGGGATCCGGCCCGTGAGCAATTGTAGAGCGTCACGCCGAGCGCGAACACCTCGGAGGCCTCGGTGAACGGCGAGGTCTCGATCTTTTTCCTTGATCTGGGCGTACACCTCCGGCGCGCAGTAACCGGGCGTGTGGGCGATCCACGCCGTGGGCTCGGCCAGCTGCGACACGATCGGCGCCGCCAGCGGCCGCTGACGCACGAGCCCGAGATCGATGAGCACGACCCGCTCGTCGTCGTCGCCGCCGCCCAGCACCATGAAGTTGTCGGGCTTGATGTCGCGGTGAAACCACCCGGCCGCGTGCAGGCTCGCCACCGCGTCGGCCGCCTTCGCCATCAGCTCGACCGCCCGCCGCCAGTACATCGGCCGGCCGTCCGCGAGCCCCTGCAGGCTCTTGCCGTCGAGCCACTCCATCACCAGGTACTCGACCTTGGCCTCGAGGCGGAAGTCGAGCACGCGCACCACGTGAGGGTCGCGCAGGCGAAAGCCGAGGATCGCCTCGGTCTTGAAGTGGGCGAAGCAATAGTCGTCGTTGCGGGCGAAGTCCTCCGGGTCACCGTCGGCGCCGACCATGCGCCGCACCTTGACCGCGACCGGCGTCTCCAGCACCTCGTGCCAGCCCTCGTACAGGTCGGCGAAGCCACCGGCCGCGACGTGCCGCTTGATGCGGTACACACCGCCCAAGGTGCATCCCACGAGCGCCTTCGGATCCGGCCTGACCATGGCGCCTCATAGCACGACCTCCGGTCTGCGGTATACGAGGGGCGTGAGGCCAGCGCCTTCAAGACGATGTACACGCACATGTTTCCCCGGCGCTGCAAGTTCTTGGTATACGAGACGAGACCAGGCCCTGCGACGGTAAGACGATGTACACGCACATGTTGCTCTTCACGCTGGTCGGAGCCCCCGGCACCTGTCCCGAAGTTTTAGTGGCGGCCTGCACCGAATACGCGGCCGACCGCCGGCTCGAAGCCGCCGAGCTCGCCGCACCGATCGCAGCCGCCGCGTCCGTGGCGCCGGAGGACCGCCGAATGGCGGCCGCCATGGCCGCGGGGGTGTGGATCGACGAGGACCGGCCCGACACGCGCTGCCGGGCCAAGGCGCTGCTCGACGCCTACTTCGCCGACCCGACCCTGCCGCGCAACTCGGCGCTCGAGCGCCGGCGCCGCGCGGTCGAGGCCGATAAGTGTGAAAAGTCCGGCTCGCCCGACGAGGCCCCGCCGTCCGCCGCGGCGACTCCCCCGCCCGCGACGGCGCCCGCACCCGTGGCGCGGCCCGTGAGGCAGCCGCCGAAGTCGCCGGTCGACGACAAGGAGCGCCTCGGCACCGGCCGCGGGCTGCTCGGCGCCGGCGTCGGCCTCGCGGCGCTGATGATCGGCTCGCTCGTGGTCTCGGGCGCGTACCTCCTCGAGGCCCGCTCGATCACGTCGCGGGCGATCGTCGAGGAGCGCAAGATGACGTTCGAGGAGAAGGACGAGTTCCTGCGGGTGTTCGGGATCGCGGAGCAGACGCGGTGGCTCACTCTGGGCTTCGGGGTCGCCGGCGCGATGACGCTGGCCGCCGGGATCCCGATGTTCGTGAAGGCCAAGCGACGGGCCCGAGTGAGGCCGTACGTGCGCGGCGGGGCCGCCGGTGTCATCTTCAGCGGGGCGTTCTGATCGAGCTTCGCGACATGTCCCGAAGTACACTCGTGCTCCCGCTCGCCGCCGCCGCCTGCTTCTCGCAGACCTGGGTCGACGGCTCGGAGCGGTTCCCCACCGAGACCGACGGCGAAGCCGGCTCGTCGGCGACCACGAGCACGGGCACGAGCACGACCACCGGCGAGCCGTGGCAGACCGTGACGGGCACCACGTCGCCGGGCACCACCCATCTCGTCACGAGCTCGTCCACGTTCGAGGAGCCGGCCGACGTACCGCCCGAGATCTTCAGCTTCACGGTCGAGCCCGACACGCTGCACGAGGCCGGCACCGCCGAGGCGAAGGTCAGCGTCAGCGCCGACGTGGTGTCGCTGCAGCTGCGCGTCGACGGCGAAGAGGTGTGGGCCGGGCCGCCGTCCGAGTTCGCGTGGACCTTCGCGGCCACCTCGAAGGCCGCGTCCGAGGGCACGTACACGCTCGAGCTCGTCGCCCGCGACAGCGAGGGCCTCACCGCCAGCGCGACGGCGATGCTGTGGGTCACGCTGCCCGACACCGGCACCGAGCGCTGCGTGTTCACCGAAGACGTCGGCGCGGGCCGGCTGACCGCCGCGGTCTATGCCAAGGACGCGCTGGTCGTCGTCGGCGCGCTGGCAAATCCGTCCTACGAGGCCACGGTGTGGCGCCTCGATCCCGACTCGTGCCAGCCGCAAGCCGGCTACCCGCGGCAGCTGTCCGAGTGGAGCCCCATGGACATCCAGGCGACGTCGGAGGCGGTCGGCCTGGCGCTCGACGCGGAGGGCCGCATGGCGATCGCCGCCAACATCGGCGCAGGCCTGTCCCGCCAGCCCTACCTGGCGGTGCTGTCGCCCGAAGGCGCGCTCCAGTGGGAGTACGTCGGCCCGATCGGGCAGACGTACAGCGGCGTCACCGCCGCGCCGAATCGCTTCGTGGCGGTGGGTGAGGTGCTCGTCAACGATATGCTGCCGGCGCTCTTCGACGGCCTCGTCGAGAGCTTCGACACCACTGGCACGAAGGTCTGGTGGGACACCCTCGCCGCACCGCTGCCGGGCGATGACTTTCCAGACGACCCCAAAATCCTCGGCGAACATCCCCGCGCGGTCACGTGGCAAGCAGAGAGTCAAACGCTTCTCATCGTCGGCGAACGGCAAGTACCCGCTGACATGTTGATCACGCGGGCCTTCTCTGCGCGCTACACGGCGAACGGCGCCGTTATCAGCGCGTGGACCTCGAGTGGCCTCGACGGCGACGAGGACGGTCTACTCGCAGTCTCCAACTGCGGCGGAGTCCAAGTGGCCGCCGGTTGGGTGGGCTCCGGTCCGAACAGTCGCACGCCCGCTACCCGCTGGCTCGATCCCCTCGGCAATGGTGACAAACGCCGGCTCGACAACCTGGCCAAGACGTCGATGCAGGCTATCGCCTGCGACCTTGAGCAGAAAGTATCGGCCGTGGCGACGACCGACACCGGCGCCTATGCGGTCGGCTTCACGGCGAGCGACGATCCATTCACGTTCAAGCTCATGTTCCCACAGGCCGCATTGACGGCCCTCGATTGCGATTTCCGTGGCTTCTGTGCCACCGCCGGACTCCTGGGGAACCACGCGTGGGTGCGCGTACATCACCCCTGACGGCAGTTCTCTGACGAATCCACTCGATTTTATTTCGGGATGAACTGATCGCACAACGCAGCCACCTGCGCCGCTGTCTCTTTGAACGCTTCTCCGTAGGACGGCGCGCAGATCGACTCGACCTTGCCGTGCTTGAGATAATCCTCGGCGAATAGCCGAAGACGGTTCTTTGCGGCCACTGGCGGCTTGTCGGGGTAGCACAAACTGGGCGACACCTCGGCGTCGGAGGTGATGACGAGGCCGAACACCGCATCCTCGTCGCCCCCCTTGACCGCGTACAAGGCCTTGGTCCACTGATAGGGACCCCCTTGGGAGATCTGGTCGAACATATCCTGGATGACCACCACTACGAGCAACGCATCGTCACGCAAAAAACCTTCGTTGCAGCCGCCGGGGCCGTTCAAGACTTCACCTGTCTCGACCAAAGGATGATCGAGAGCCGCGAGGATCGAGTCGAAGGGGAACGGACTGGCCCCGCCCCAGCCGACGCGGGCGAGGCAGTCGAAAGCGGCGGAGAGGTCGGGCTCCTCGGCAGTGATGTAGCGACGGCCACCCGCCAGCTTGCAGCGGCGCCCGGAGGAACCAATCTCGCTAGCGAAGGTTTCGCCGGCTCCCATCGTGAAATCGCACTCATCGATGGTCGCACCGCACAGATCCGGCACGCCGTCGGGATCGCAGTCGGCTGGATCCTGACACAACGAGCAATCATCCATGGACCACCAGTTCGACGAATCGGTCACGAGGACGTGCAGATCGAACCCGCCGAGTTCCTCCTCGAGCGCCTCCGCGAAGGCAGGAAACGCCGCCAGCAAACGCGGCTGCGCGAATTCCATCGTATACTCGGCAGAGATTGCGAAGATGATGTCCACCTTGCCCTGGCAGCCGATCGGCGCCACATCGCCGAAATCCGGCAGAATACCGCTGCTGCTGCTGCTGCTGCTGCTCAGAACGGGCTCGCTCAGCCCTGAAGTCGACACGTCGCCGCCGGTCGACATCTCGATCGCGCCCGTGGTCGTCGTCGGCGCTGCGGTCGTCGCGCTCGTGTTCGCGTCCGTGGACGCAGTCGACGGCCCGCCCGTGGTTCCCTCGGCGCCCCCGCTGCCGAAGGGCGTCGTCTCGGCGAGCGGCAGAGCGTTGCAGCCAACGAGGTAGAGAGCGACGGCAAGACTCGTGATGCGCGACATCGCGCACCAAGCTACCGGCCCCCAACGGCCCGTGCTACCCCTTTGCGCGTCCTTCGGCGCAATCCAAGATCTTATTTCGTTGCTTGAGCAACGACCGGCTTCGCGGCAACAGGGGCGGCAACCTCGTCGCCCTCGCGCGGCTCGAACCCATCAACCGTCGATGCCGGCTCATGGACCACTCAGGGCGGCCGCCGACGCCGCTGTCTCTTCGAAAACTTCCACAGGAGAGCATCCAGGTCGCTACAGCCGATCTCGTGGGCAACCACGCAAGGATCCGCATGCATCGCCCGTAACGCGTGTTCGCTGCCAATGCATTTGCCAGCGCTCGCGGGTCGCAAGGGCGGCAAGCAGTGGAGCCTTGCGACATGGGGCCGGCTCGTCTCCGAGGAGCCACTGAAACGACGCGGGAGCGTCGGGCCTGAGATTTAGCCGCGCTCGGCCCGGTGCCACTGCTGGCGCTGGCGTCGCGGTTGAAGGCGTCGATGTCGACGGTGTGGGTGCCGACCCCGCCGGTGCTCTCAGCGACGTCCGTGATCGTGCTGCTCGCTCGCGGGATTCGCCGACCGCGCTGCCGAGACCGCCGCACCCAGCCGCCAAGTGCGGCGACCTCGGCGGCATCGTCGCCGGGGTGCTGGATTACGCAAGATCGTCCGCATGCGACGGAACCGCGAAATGCCGGCTTCCACCTTGCCGATGTTTGAACCTCATCCAGCCTCCCAGAATGCTCATGCACACCATCGCCCTCGTCCTCTCCCTCACCTTGCCTACCCCTATGTGAAGAACAAGTGTGACAAAGCCCAGAACGGAAACAAGAAGTGAAGGGAAACAAGAAGTGAAGGGGCACATGCAGATCTCGATCTACGGGAAACGGCCCTTCCCTGCTCAATACCTGGGCTTCTGGCCCACGCGCGAATCTGGAACGTGGCGATTCGCACGCCGCTGGGGTTTGGGGCGATGGCCTTGGCGTTCATCTCGCTCATGTTATTGGACAGTTGGTTCAGCTTATCGACGTGGCACCTATGGGTGTGCAGTTTGCTGCTACTTCCTGTTGCTGGCATGATCGAGCGGTTCACCCGCGACCGTGTCCAACGGCGCCCACTTCGTTTTTCCGCCCCCTCCGCGGCCTTGGTCCAGGCTGGCCCTGATCAACCTCTTGGCTTCTGCGCTACCGAGGAGTTTCAACGAGCCTTCTTCCGTCACCATTTTGGGAGCTTGGGAGGAGCCATACGCCTCGCCCTGGAGCTGTCACTCGGCGCTCTCGTCGTATTCTCCACGGGCCCACTTTGGGGCATCGGCATCATCCTGGTCTATGCCATTGGGCTGGGGGCGAGCGAACGGCGCTTCCGCAGACGGCGGCCCAGATTGCCCGAGTGATTCGAGACCGCGCGCATTCAGCTCGCTCGCTGCACGTACACGTGCTGCGCGTCGACGAGGGCGGCCCCGCGGCGGGCGCGGCCGTCGATAGATCGCCGGTGACGGTGCTCGTCGACGACGTCGCCGTCGCGCTCGGGGTCACCGTCCACAGCCCATCCGCGCTCACCTCGGCGCCCGCGCTGCCGCAGGCAGTCGTCTCGGCGAGCGACGCAGCGTCAGCGCCAAGAATGTAAAAAACAGCCGCAAAGCGGGAAGTGCGCAGCCGCGCGTGCCAGGCTACTGGCCCCTAGAAGCCCACGCCAGGCGCCTTGCGCGACTTCCCGCACTACACAAATCTTATTTCTTTGCGTACACAACGACTGGACGTCGTGCTGCGGGGCGTCAACCTCGCCGCCACCAGCGTTTCTCGGACAGGTCGACCGCTCGCCGTCTCGGCGGCGGTCGTGGTTCGTGCGCGGCCGCTCCGTCGGTATCATCTTCTTGCGCGGCGCGTGCGGAGCCGAGGACATGTCCCGAAGTACACTTCTCCTCTCCCTCGTGACTGTGGGTTGCTACACGGAAGTGGCGAACCACGCGACGGCGCTGTTCCCCAAGGACAGCGACAGCAGCGGCGCCTCCTCCTCGGTGACGAGCACCGGCATCGACGCGAGCGCGACGAGCGGCATGCCGGCGACCACCCAGGAGCCGCTGCCCGCCACTCCGGGCTCCGGCGACCCGTGGAGCATGACGACCGGCGAACCGGAGAACCAGCCGCCGAAGATCCTCGAGTTCGAGATCAAGCCCGACATGCTGAACGAGGCCGGCACGGCCCACGCGATCGCGTCCTTCAGCGAGAGCGTGACCATGCTGACGTTGAAGGTCAACGACGAAGATATACTGGCCGGTACTCCGGCGAACTTCGAGTGGTCCTTCACTGCCACCTCGAAGGTCGAGTCGGACGGCGTCTACCAGCTCGAGCTGACCGCCGAGGATGACAAGGGTCAGATGGACGTCGCAACGGCGACGCTGAAGGTGGAGCTGCCCAAGACGGGGGACCCTCGGTGCGAGTTCGAGGAGGGATCCGACAACGGCTGGTTCGCGGGCGTCGTCTACGGCGACCCGCTGGTGCTGGCGGGCACGCTCGGGTGGCCTACCGAGGCGGCGGTGTGGCGCCTCGATCCCGACTCGTGCAAGCCGCAGTTCGGTTCCCCGTGGAAGATCTCCCAGTGGACCGACAAAGCCCTCCCGGGGCCCTCGCAGGCCGTCGGCCTGGCGGTCGACGGCGAGGGCCGCACCGCCATCGTCGCCAACGTCGGCGACTTCCCCGACTATCTGCCCTACATCGCCGTGCTCTCGCCCGAGGGCCCGCTCGACTGGGAACGGCTCGGCGAGCCGGGTCACGTCTACAACGGCGTCACCGCCAGCCCCGCGGGCTTCTTCGTGGTCGGCGAGGAGCAGTGGATCGACCAGAACGTCCTGCGTGCCGACGGCTTCATCGAGGGCTTCGACGACAACGGGACAGAGCTCTGGCACGAGAAGATCGCCGCGCCGCTGCCGGGCGACGACTGGAGCGACGATCTCAACATCTTCGACGAGCATCCACGCGCGCTGGTTTGGTCCGACGCGCTGCAAGTCCTGGTCGTGGTCGGCGAGCGCTACATCTTGGAGGACAAGGACACGCGCCTGCGCTCCTTCTCGCTGCAGTACGCGCTCGATGGTGAACTCGACGCGACCTGGACCTCGAGCGGGCTCGACGCGCTCGATGACGGCCTCGCCACGGCGACGATCTGCGCGGACGAGCTGGTGGCGGGCGGATGGATCGAAGAAAGCGGCAGCCCTCCGTCGCCCGTCACTCGGTGGCTCGATCCCTCGGGCAACGGCGGGGCGAAGCGCCGGATCGAGCAGCTCGATGACGCGAAGTTCTACGGGATCGCCTGCGACAGCGAGGCGGAATCACGGCAGCAGCGACCGTCAACGGCAACCCGATCTCTGCGGGAGTGGTCGTGTTTCAGTTCAGCGACGCCCCCGTCGTCTATGACGAATCTTTTCCCAGCGCCAGTTTGAAGGCGGCCGCCTGCGATGTCAGAGGGTTTTGCGCGGTGGCAGGCGCCCGGGAAAATCGAGCCTGGATGAGAGTCCACCACCCCTGAGGCCCATCGCGGCGGCCCGCTCAATCCGGGATGAACTGGTCGCACAGCGGCGCGAGCTTGGCGGCGACCTGCTTGAAGAACGGGCCGTACTCGGGCGCGCAGATCGACGCCATCGTCCCGTGCTTGAGGTAGTCCTCCATGAACGCGCGCATGCGGTTGGGCTGGCCTTGCGGGCCGTCGGGGGCGCAGAGGCTGGGTGTGATGTCGTTGTCGGCCGTGATCGCCAGCGCGATCACGGCGTCCTCGTCGCCGCCCTTCACGGCGTACAGCGCCTTCCGCCACTGGTAGGGCCCGCCCAGCGACCAGTTCTCGTACGAATCCTGGATGATCACCAGCAGCAGCAGCGCGTCGTCGCGCAAGAACCCCTCGTTGCAGCCGCCCGGCGCGTTGAGCTCGATGCCCGTCTCGACCAAGGGGTGGTCGAGGGCCGAGAAGATCGAGTCGAAGGTCTGCGGCGTGGCGCTACCCCAGCCCACGCGCGCGATGCAGTCGAACGCGGCCGGGAGGTCGGGCTCCGCGCTGGTGATGTAGCGATGACCGCCCGCGAGCTTGCAGCGCCGGCCCGAGGAGCCGAGCTCGCTGCCGAAGGTCTCCCCCGAGCCCATGGTGTAGTCACACTCGTCGATCGTGGCGCCGCACAGATCCGGCATGCCGTTCGGGTCGCAGTCGGCGGGATCCTGGCACAACGCGCAGTCGTCCATCGACCAGGTGTACGAGGAGTCCGTCACGAGGACGTGCAGGTCGAACCCCCCAAGCTCCTCCTCGAGCGCCTGCGCGAACTCGGGGAACGCCGCGAGCAACCGCGGCTGATACTCCTTCATCGGGTACTCGGTGGAGATCGCGAAGATGATGTCGATCTTCCCCTGGCAGCCGTCCGGCGCGACGTCGCCGAAGTCCGGCGCGACGCTACCGCTGCTGCTGCTCACGACGGCCTCGCTCGTCGACGTCGACGTCGACACGTCACCGGAGCCCGAGGTCGTCGTCGGCGTGGTCGTGCTCGTCGTCGTGCTCGACGAGGTCGAGGTCGTCGCGCTCGTCGTCTCGACCTCGCTGCTCGCGCTCCCGAACGGCGTGGCATCGGGCACGGCGGTGTGACAGCCAACAAAGTAGAGCGTGGCAACGAGGCCGATGAAGCGCGACATCGCGCGAACCCTACCGAGCGCCTCTCACCGGCGCTACTCGTTTGGCGCTGCCCTGCGCGACGCGAGCGCCATTTTATAAAATTGCGTTTCGCAACGAGCTCGCAGCGAGCGAGCCGCTCTCGGCGAGCCGATGTGGACATTCGGACAGCAACGAAAAAACCCGTCTTCAATCGCTTGCTGGCGCCGCACGCTCGCAACGGCGTTCGGCGAGCCGATGTGGACGTTCCGGACAACAATGAAAAAACCCGTCTTCAATCGCTTGCTGGCGCCTCCCGCTCGCAACGGCGTTCGGCGAGCCGCGGCGGTCGGACCGTCGTGCTGAGTAGCAAGGAAAAATACGACTGCGAGCGATTGGGGGCTTCGGCGCTCAAAGCGGCTCGCTCGATGTTCTGAATAGCAAGCGAAAATAGAACTGCGAGCGATTGCTGACGCTCGCTCGACGCGTCGCTCGAGGCCCCGGCGGTCCGTCCCATGTTCACAATGGCAAGAAAATACACGGCTGGCGACGATCGCAGGCCTCACGCTCGACTCGCCCCGCCGAGCGGCGAGAGAAGAGCCCGATTGCCTTCGGTGCTCGAAAATCCGAGCCCGGCGGGGTCATGACATTGCGCGCTGTCGCTCTTCACGCCCGGCGCGAAGTTCTCGTGAACCGAGAGTGCTCTCTGCTCACCTTGCCAGGCAGCGCCGAGCCCGCCGGCGATCCAAACGAGACGCGACCTCTCGCGCGAACGGCCTCGTTACGAGGGTGCTACCCGGTTGACGCCTTCTCGCAGCAGCGCTCGCATTTATACCATTGCGTATCAAGGAGGCGATTCTCTCCGACCCAATCTATTTCTTTGGGCACTCCAGAAAAATGCTCGCCCTGTCCTTCGGGCCAGCGACGGCCGCGGAAGTGGCCCTGCGCGAACGATCAGCTGCGTCGGCGCCGCCGCCCTTTTTGCGGAGAGGTCCCGCCTCGCCGGCTCCCAGCAAAATTGTCATCGCTCTTAAAATTTTGCGCAAACAAGGACTCTCCGCCGAGCGAGGCTCTTTTCGACTTGCCCCGCATGAAAAAATCCTCGTCACGGGTCACTGCAAGACCCAGCCTGCCGTCGCTGGCTCGGCCCGAGATTGCCCGCTGCCTCGGCCTGTCCCTCATGAACGTCGAGACGTGCGCCCGCCGGCAGCGCAGGATGGCCTGATCGCCGAAGTCGTGCTCCGACCGACCTGCCACCAGCAGCGGCGCGTCGAACACCATCGCGAAGCTCGTTCCGCGGGACGAGCAAGTCTCCCGATCGCCCGTGCGACGCACTCGACCAGCGCGCTCGTGACCTCGCCCGTGCGGCCCGGGATGCGCTCGACCCACGCGCTCGTGACCCTGGCCCGTGCGACCCGCGGAGCGCTCGACTCGTGACCCTTGCCCGTGCGGTGCGCTCGACCCACGCGCTCGTGACCCTGGCCCGTGCGACCCGCGGCGCGCTCGACTCGTGACCCTTGCCCGTGCGGCCCCCGGCGCGCTCGACTCGTGACCCTCGCCCGTGCGGCCCGGGATGCGCTCGACCCCCGCGCTCGTGACCTCGCCCGTGCGGTGCGCTCGACCCACGCTCGTGACCCTGGCCCGTGCGGCCCGCGGCGCGCTCGACCCACGCGCTCGTGACCCTCGCCCGTGCGGCCCGCGACGCGCCCACCAAGCGTCTGCGAGCCCCGCTTCGCCGGCGACACCTGCTCGCGTAGACTCGCCGCGGTGACGGACCACCTCGGCGAGCTCGCGGCGCTCGGCACGGCCGTGTGCTGGGCGCTCGGCTCGCTCGCGTTCACCCGCGCGGGGCGGCGGATCGGCAGCCTCCCGCTCAACGTCATCCGCCTGGCCCTCGCGCTGCTGTTCGCGGTGGTCGCCGGCCTCGCGCTGCGCGGGCGGGCCTTGCCGACCGACGCGACCGCCGAGCAGTGGTGGTGGTTGGGGCTGTCCGGCTTCGTCGGCTACTTCCTCGGCGACCTGTGTCAGTTCCGGGCTTTCATCGAGATCGGCCCGCGCCTCACGCTGCTGATCATGGCGCTCGCGCCGCCGCTGACCGCGGTGATCGACTTCGCCGTGCTCGGCCAGCGACTCACGCCGCTGTCGCTGGTCGGGATGGCGATCACCCTCGCGGGTGTCGCTTGGGTCCTGTCTGAAAGGACACCTGCGGCCGCGACCCCGGGGCCGGCCGCCCCGAAGCTGCGGGGGATCTTGCTCGGCCTCGGGGGCGCGTTCGGGCAGGCCGTGGGGCTGGTGCTGAGCAAGCGCGGGATGGTCGGCTACGAGGCGCTGGCGGGGGCGCAGATCCGGATGCTCGTCGGTCTGGCGTGCTTCGTCGCCCTGGTGCTGGCGACCTCGACGGGGCCGCGGCTGCGGGCCGCCCTGGGCGACCGCGGCGCGCTCGGCTACGCCACCGTCGGCGCCCTGCTCGGCCCTTTCCTCGGCGTCTCGTTGGCTCTGTTCGCGCTCCAGCGGACCTCGGCCGGGGTCGCCGCCAGCCTGCTCAGCACCTCGCCGATCTTCATCATCCCGCTGGCGGCGCGGCTCGAGGGCGAGCGCGTCGGCGTGCGCGGGCTGCTCGGGGCCGTGGTCGCGGTCGCCGGCGTCGCGCTGTTGTTCGCCGGCTGACCCGAGAATTCCCCAGCCCGTCGTCCGCGGCCCCCAGCGCCGGGCTGTTTGCCAGCGGAGGCTCCGGAGGCCCCGGAGCGGCCCGCGGCGGCGGAACGGCTGGGGTCGCTGCCTGGGAAAAATTCTTGTCGCCGCGAGCCCCGCCGGGCATTGCCCGTCGCTCGGTCCCCGCACAAATTCACCAGCGTATGAGCACTCCTGACGCCGTCCTCGACTTCTGGTTCTCGCCGCGGGTCCGGCCGAAGTGGTTCGTCCGCTGCGACGAGCTCGACCGCGAGATCCGCAGCACCTTCGGCGAGCTGCACGCGCGCTGCCAGCGGCGCCCTCGACGGCTGGGGCGCCGCGCCGCGGGGCGCGCTGGCCCTCGTCATCCTGCTCGATCAGTTCCCGCGCAACATGTTCCGCGGCACCCCCGAGGCCTTCGCCTCCGACGCCAAGGCCCGCGAGGTCGCCAACGCCGCGCTCGACGCCGGCCACGAGCACGCCCTCACCCAGGAGGAGCGGCTGTTCCTCTACCTGCCGCTCGAGCACAGCGAGGAGCTCGCCGACCAGGAGCGCTGCGTCGAGCTGATGCGCGCCCTCGACGAGACCCCCATGTGGCTCGACTACGCCGTCCGCCACCGCGACGTCATCGCCCGCTTCGGCCGCTTCCCCCACCGCAACGCGGTCCTCGGGCGCGAGAGCACCGCCGAAGAGTGCGAGTTCCTGATGCAGCCGGGCTCGTCGTTCTAGCTCGCCCGCGGTCCGAACGGGCATGTCCGAACATGCATGTCCGAACGTGCATGTCCGAACGTGCATGTCCGAACGCTCATGTCCGAACGTGCATGTCCGGACGGGATGTCCGAACGAAACGTCCGAGCGGGCCTGTCCGGACGGGCCTGTCCGGACGGGATGTCCGAACGAAACGTCCGAGCGGGCCTGTCCGGACGGGATGCCCGAACGAAACGTCCGAGCGGGCCTGTCCGGACGGGATGTCCGAACGGACATATCCGAAATGGATGTCCGAAAGGGCATGTCCCGCAGGACGCGTCCTTCAGCTCACGCCCACTGGACCACTCGACCGCGCTCGCCGTCCCAGCACCACGGGGTCGCGGCGTCGAGCAAGGCTCCCCCGAGCCAGCGCGCCGGGGTGAGCCAGCGCGTGCGACCGGCGAGCGCCGCCTGGCCTGCCTCGGTGATCTCGGCGGTCATCTCGGCCGGCGAGGCGCCGGTCAGGCGCACCAGCGGGGCCTCGCCTTCGGCCAGCCGACGCAGGCGCACCAGCACCAGCAGGTCGGTCAGCCACGGGCGGGCCTCGGCGCGACCGCAGGCCGTCAGCAGCGCCCGCACGTCGGCCCGGCCCTCGGCCAGGGCGGTCAGCAGCTGCCGCTCGGTGCGGGCCAGGCCGTCGTCACGACCTGGCCATTCGGCCAGATGCAGCCCCAGCGCGTCGCGCAGCGCCGGCCAGGCGACGAACGCCGCCCGGTCGTCGACCAGCGCCTGCAGCCGCATCGGCGTCGGCGCGCGGTAGGCGTCCCAGGCCCGCACCGCCAGCCCGATCGTCGCCGGGTCCACCGGCTCGCGGGCGGCGAACGCCTGCCGCAGGCCCGCCTCGCCGAGCTCGCTGACGCTGCAGCCCGGGCGGTCCGGAGCGTCCTCGGCCGTGGCCCACGACAGCCGGGCCCCGGCCGGGCCGAGCCGCGCGATCAGGGCCAGCGCGATCGCCTGGCAGAACCACTCGTTACCTGTCCACAGGACCAGCTCGTCGCGCACCGCCGCGGCCGCCAGCGCCTCGTCCTGCGCGCGCAGGCGGGCGGCGATCTGCGGCGCCGCGGCCGGGTCGCCGGTGTGCTCGGCCAGCCAGTCGGCGCGAGCTGGCGGAACGCCTCGTCGTCGACCTCGGCCGGGACCGGGCCTCCGCACAGCACCTCCGACCACTCGAGACGCTCCCCCGGGACGCCGGCCTCGGCCAGCCGGGCGAGCAGGACGGACCCGCCATGTAAGTGGATCGGCACGCGCGAAGCATAGTGAACTCCGGGGCCCGTGCCCACTCTCGCGCCGCGGACGGGCCACGGACGAGGCCGCTGTCGCTGGGGCAAGAGTCCATGCATGCGCACCGAACAGGACTCCGGCGCGAGACGACGAATTTTCCCCGCCGACCTGGCGACCTCACGCGCGGTCCAGTCGGCCCGCGAGGGTCCGCGGCCGCGAGCGGCGCGGGTACATGTCCCCCAAAACATGTCCCTCAAGACATCCGATCATCACCCTGCTCTCGCTCCGGCCGGGCGTTCGCCGTTCCGCCGCAGCGACGCCGGCCGCCCGGCTCTCCCGCGTCCGCGTGCCCGTCCCGGCGGCGCGATTGACAGCCGGAGCGCCCCGGATGTATCGCAGAGGCATGAGCGCGAAAACGTACAAGGGGAGCTGTCACTGCCAGGACGTGCAGTTCGAGGCCGACATCGACGTCGCCGCCGGCAGCGGCAAGTGCAACTGCTCGATCTGCACCAAGACCCGCGCCTGGGGCACCATCGTCAAGCCCGAGGCCTTCCGCCTGCTCAAGGGCGAGGAGGCGCTGTCGGACTACCAGTTCGGCTCCCAGAGCATGCACCACCTGTTCTGCCGCCGCTGCGGCGTGCGTCCGTTCGGCCGCGGCCACCTCGACGTGCTCGGCGGCGACTTCGTCACGGTCAACCTCGCCTGCCTCGACGACGTCGACTGGACCGCCCTCGCCGACGCGCCGGTGATGTACGCCGACGGCGCCAACAACAACTGGCAGGCGCCGCCCGCCGAGACGCGCCACCTCTGAGCGGCTCGCCGGATCACCTGTCCTCGCCGACAGGTCTCGCCTGCCGCCGAGCTCCGTCGCACGCGGCGCGCCCGGGGACGCAGAGGCGCCCCCACGGGCAGCGCCCGCGCAGGCGCAGCTTAGCGGACATGTCCTCCAAGACATGTCCCGCGGCCCCCGCCGCTCGCACCTGTCCTTGCGAGCAGCTCACCGGCGAGCTACCGATCTCCAGCGCCCACGAGCCGCCCTCGCAGCCTCGCGGCCCTGGCACCTCACACCTGTCCCTTGGAACATCCCCCACATCGCCTGCGAGCCCGACGCCGCCAACGAGGCCCCGCCAGTCATGACGTGAAAGGCAGCTGTTCAGCGGCCAGCCCGCGCCTCAAACCTGTCCCTTCGGCCATCCCCCGCCGTCGTGCCCGCGAGCGCACCGCCGCCAACAAGGCCGCGCCGGTCATGACTTGACACCTGTCTCTTCGGCCATCCCGCACCGTCGTGCCGCGAGCTACGCCGCGAGCGATGCCGCGCCGGTCATGACGTGAGAGGCGGCTGTTCAGCGGCCAGCCCCGCGCCTCACACCTGTCTTTTCAGCCATCCCCATGCTCGTGCTGCGAGCTCGACGCCGCGAACGAGGCCGCCGGTCATGACGTGACACCTGTCCCTTCGGCCATCCACCACCGTCGTGCCGCGAGCGCACCGCCGCGAGCGAGGCCGCGCCGGTCATGACGTGAGAAGGCGGCTGTTCGGCGGCCAGCCCTGGCCGTCGAACGGCCGCCCCGCGACCTGCCCCGAGAGACACCCGCCATCGGAGCCCACGACGGCGCGGCGGCTTCTCACGGCTGCGGCCGTGCCAGGGGTCCGGGGAAGGGCCGGCCGCGGATTAGAGACCCGATGGGTGCGAGGCACGAGCGCCCATCGGGTCGGTTAACTCGCGGCCGGACCTTCCCCGGACCCCCCGCGAGGCGCAGTCGGCAATACGCGACCCCCCGCGCGAGGCCCGGAGGCCCCTCGCAGCTCAGTGCGCGCACCCGGCCGAGCATCAGCAGCAGCGCCGGCAACACCAGCAAGCTGGCGACCAGGCAGCTCGAGATGCCCATCACCATCACGGAGCCGAAGCTCTTCATGCCGCCGTAGTCGCTGAGCGTCAGCGACGCGAAGCTGGCGATCGTCGTCAGCGCCGACAGCACCACCGCGCTGCCGGTGCCGCGGACCAGGTCGTCGAGGCGCGCGTGGCTGTTGTGCTGCTCGCTCTCCTGGCAGCGGTGCATGAGGTGGACCCCGAACGCCGTGCCGATGCCGATCACCAGCGGCAGCGACACGATGTTGGCCACGTCGAACGTGCGGCCGACCGCGGCCATCAGGCCGAGCATCCACAGCCACCCGAGCACCGTCGGGATCAGCGCGAGCGCCCCGTCGCGGAGCGAGCGGAGGTCGAGGGTGACGACCACGAGGATCAGCAGCGCCGCCCACAGCGCGGCGCGGCGGAAGCCGGCCACGATCATCGACGAGTGCAGCTCGATGTTGATCGCCAGGCCCGAGGCGTCGGGCGAGATCGAGGTGACCGCGTCGCGGAAGGCCTCCGCCGACGCCGAGTCCCACGGCGACACCGCGGGGACCACGAACAGCGCCAGGCCGTGGCCGTCGCGGGCGACGAAGCGGGTGCGGAACAGCTGCGGCAGGTCGCTCGGCGCGTAGCTGCCGCGGTCGGCCACGTTCTTGGCGGTGGTCCAGGCGCGGCCGAGCAGGTCGGCCACCTGCGGCTCGGCCGCGGCCAGCCGCTCGCGCTCGGCCGGGCCGGCCTTCTCGAGCCGCTCGCGCAGCGCGCGGAAGCTGGCCTGCGCCTGGTCGACCGCCTCGGTCGGCTGACCGCCCTGCTGCAGCGCGAACCGGACCTCGTCGAGCACGTCGACGATCGCCTTGATCTTCGGCAGCAGCTCCTCCGGCGTGGTGTGGCGCGCCGCCAGCCTGGCGAAGTCCGGCAGCGGCCCGAGCTTCTCGATCGCCTCGAGCTGCGCCAGCCGCTGCGGGTCGAGCGGCGGCAGCAGGTCGGTCGCCGTCTGCACCCCTGCGACCTCGGGCAGGGCCCGCAGCGCCTCGGCCTTGGCCCGCGCCGACTCGACATCGTCGGCGGCCGCGTTGGCGTAGACCGGGCTCATCAGCGGGTCGCCCTCGAGCGCCTCGAGCGCGTGCACGCCCTCGCTGTTGCGCGGCAGGAAGTCGAAGTAGCGGCCGTTGAAGGCGATCCGCGACAGCCCCCAGCCGCCGCCGACGGCGCCCAGCACCGCCAGCAAGACGATGAACACGCGCGCGCGCGCGACGAAGCCGACCAGCCGGTGGACCATCGGCGGCTCCTTCTTGACCGCCGCGAGCCCCGTCTTGCCGGCCAGGATCAGCAGCGACGGCAGCACGAACAGCGTCGCCAGCACCACGAACAGCAGGCCGACCGCGGTGATGACCCCGAGCTCGGCGTAGGCGGTGAAGTCGGAGCCCAGCGTGGTGAGGAACGCCAGCACCGTCACCAGCGCGCCGACCACGATCGGCGGGCCGGTGTGCATCAGCGCCTCGCGGATCGCCGCCGCCACCGACGAGCCGGCGCGCCGCTGCTCGTTGAAGCGGTGCATCATGTGCACGCCGAAGTCGATGCCGAGCCCGAGCAGCGTCGACACGAAGCTCGAGGTGATCAGATTGAGGTAGCCGTAGATCCAGTAGACCGCGCCGAGCGTGAGCGCCAGCCCGGCCAGCAGCGGCACCAGGCTCAGCACCGTCTGCCGCAGCGAGCGCAGCATCACCAGGCACAGCACCAGGATCGCCAGGCCCGACCACAAGCTCGACTGGACCAGGCCGCGGCTGACGAGCTTCTGCTCCTCGCTGGCGAGCTCCGGCAGGCCGGTGATCTCCGCGCGGACGCCGGCCGGGCCGGCCGCCAGCGCCGCGTCGCGGACCTCGTGGATCTGCTTGATCAGCGGCGCGAAGTCGCTGACCTCGTTGCCGGAGAACTCGGGGAACACGCTGACGACGTGGTACTTGCCGTCGACCGTCTGGATGTAGCCGGCCTCGTCGCGGCCGCGCGCCGGCGCCTCGCCGGCCTGGGCCTGCATCGCCGCGCGCATGAGATCTTCGCCGGCGAGGTAGCGGTCGAAGGTGCTCGCCATCCCGCCGAGCTGCTTGAGGCCCTCGGCCGCGCGCGCGGGATCTTGCGGCGCGGCCTCGCCGTCGAGGCCCGCCTGCAGCTGCCCCTCGATCGCCCCGAACCACGCCGGCAGACCGCCCTCGACCAGCGGCGCGAGCGCCACGTCGGGCGGCAAGTTACCTGTCACTGAGACAGGACCTCGGGGCGCTGTAGGAGCAGCACCTCGGCGACCTCGCTCGGACCGACGCGGGCGAGCACGCGGCCGCGCAGCTTCGGCACCGCTTCGAACCCGGCGATCAGCCGGTCGACGACCGCGCGGCTGTCCTCCGGGCGCTCGCTCGAGACCACCACCACCGGCGCGTCCGGGTTGCCGAAGCGCTCGAAGAACCGCAGCATCCGCGCCTGGTCGGGGTTCTCGTCCGACACCAGCCCGTAGCGCGACGTCGACACCCGCAGCTGCGGCAGCGTCACCGCCGAGGCGGCCACCAACAAGCCAGCGACCGTCAGCACCAGCCGCGGACGGCTCAGGCTCAAGGACGCGATGCGGGAAAAGATCCGTTGCGGGAGAGATTCGGGCATCGGCGGACCGCCCTGAGCTATACTCGGGCTCTGCTCTGGGCAACTTATCCAGGTTTTTGACCGCGCCGGGCGACCCAAGGTGTGACGCGGAGCACATCTCGCCCTCTGACGCCGCTCAGGCCGGTCCAGGGGCGTTTCGAGGCGGTCCGGCCGGGCCTGCGAATCGGCCTCACGAGCCGGGGCGGGCCGCGGCCTCGCGGACGCCTCGCCTCGCCCCGCGGCTCGACTTCCTGCTCGGCCTACCCGGCCTGCTCTGCCTGCTCGGCCTGCTCGTGATGGCGTGCGGCTTCACCGGCCAGGATCGCCGCGCGGTCGAGGGCGTGCTCCGCGAGCAAGCCGCGGCCTGGAACCACGGCGACCTCGAGGGTTTCTTGCGCGCCTACGAGCCGTCGGAGGCGCTGGTGTTCACTTCGGGCGGCGCGATCCGGCGCGGCTACGCGGCGGCGCGGGCCCGCTATCTCGAGCGCTATGGCGCGCGCGGGGCCGAGACGATGGGCCACCTCGAGTTCGAGATCGTCGACGTTCGCGGGCTCAGCCGCGACGTCGCGGTGGTCCTCGGTCGCTGGCGCCTGACGCAGACCGAGGCTGCCGGCGCGGGTGTCTTCACGTTGGTGTTCCGGCGCGACGCTCGCGGCTGGAGCATCGTCCACGACCACACCTCCGTCGACAAAAGCGGCCCGACTCCCGCGCCGAGCGCCGACGACGACGTCGCAAAAACAGACGGACACGGACAGTCGCCCTGAGTTATAGTCGCCGTCGACCTTAACCTCCGTTTTCGCGCGGGAGAGTGGTGTGATGCGACGTTTTTCGGGTGTTCTGTTTTTGGCTTCCTTCGGGCTCGTGAGCGGCTGCGGCGACAACGGCAATGACACGCAGGGCGCGACCGGCACCATGATGACGACGACGTTGCCGCCGCTGACGACGACGACGCCGAGCACCACCACCGGCACCGAGACCGACACGACCGCGCCGACGACCACCGACGGCACCGGCACCGCCACCGAGTCGACCACGACGCCGACCACCACCGAGACCACCGGGCCGACCAGCACCACCGAGCCGGTCGACACCACCGCGGGTCCGACCACCGAGCCGCAGACCTCGACGACCCTGACGACGATGGGCACCACTACCGACACGCCCTGTCAGGAGATCTCGGTCACCGTCCAGCCGGTCAAGCCGAACACCATGCTCGTGCTCGACAAGTCGGGCTCGATGCTGCAGAAGTGGGACGCCGACGCCGACCCCGTCACGCCCGACGTGACGCGCTGGTACAGCCTCTACGCGGTCGTCAATCAGGTGCTGACCGACTTCAACGACAAGTTCAACTTCGGCATGAACCTGTTCCCGTCGAAGAACGCGCTCGGCGAGTACAAGATGACGGCCTGCCTCGTCAACGACGCCGTCGAGGTGCCGGTCGCCGAGCTCAACAAGGACGCGATCATCCCGGTCCTGCCGGCGCAGAGCAACATGACGATCGCCGGCGGCACCCCGACCGCGCTCGGCATGACCGCCGCGCTCAACCACCTCAAGTCGCTCGACCCGGCCGTGCCGCGCATCGTCATGCTCGTCACCGACGGCGCCGCCAACTGCAGCACCACGGCCCCCAACCTCACCGAGCTGTTCGAGGTCTACGACGCCAACCTGGCCCCGATCGTCGGCGACGCCTTCTCGGTCGACAACATCCCGACCTACGTCATCGGCATCGCCATCGACAACGCGCCGAACCCGAACATCCAGGACGGCAACCCCAACATGATCAACCCGTACGAGAAGCTCAACGAGCTGGCCACGCTCGGCGGCACGGCCAAGGCGGGCGACGAGAAGTTCTACAGCGCCAAGAACGCCATCGAGCTCAGCGACGCGCTGAACGCCATCGTCCAGGACGCGCAGAGCTGCATCATCCCGCTCGAGTCGCCGCCGGCGTTCCCCGACAAGACGATCGTCAAGCTCGGCAACACCGAGGTCCCGATGATCACCGACTGCGCCAACGAGAGCGGCTGGCGCTACATCGAGCCGATGCCGTACACGGCGCTCGAGCTGTGCGGCACCGCCTGCGCCGATCTCAAGATCGCCGGCGCGGCCGACGTCGAGTACTACTGCGACGCCGGCTGAGCGACGCCGCGCGGCGGTCGACCCGCAGCTCGAGGGCCGCGCGCTCCGTCGCGCGGCCCTCTTGCTTCTTGCCGCGACTTCGCCGGTCACGCGGCCCCTCGGTCGCACCTCCCGGCCCATCTTGCCGGACATGCGTCCTCCTCGCCCTCCGGGCCTTGCCTCTATCGCTGCCGCCCTCGCCGCGCTGTCGTCCGCCTGCAACGACGAGCGCCCCGCCACCACCGCGACCGAGGGCGCCACGACGCCCGGCGTCACCGGGGTCACCACCGTCGAGGCCTCGACCGCCGCGCCGGAGACCGGGCCGACCACGACCGAGGGCGGCATCGAGACGGGCGAAGCGACCTCGATGCCGGCCGCGCCGACGGTGGGCGGCTGCGTCCCGGACTGTCCCGAAGGACAGTATTGCGTCGGCGACGCGTGCCAGCCCGGCTGCGCCGACGACGGCGACTGCACCGCGCCGAGCACCTGCGACCTGACCGACCACACCTGCAAGGGCTGCACCGCCGACGCCGGCTGCGCCCCCGGCAGCGTGTGCCAGGACGGCGCCTGCGTGGCCGGCTGCAGCGACGGCCAGGCGTGCGCCGGCGGCCTCGCCTGCTGCGGCGACGCCTGCGTCGACCCGCTCGCCGACCCGGCCCACTGCGGCGGCTGCGACCCGTGCCCGCTGCCGTTCCACGCCGCCGCGACCTGCTCGATGGGACAGTGTGGCCTCGGCGCCTGCGAAGACGGCTGGCAGGACTGCGACGGCGACCCCGCCAACGGCTGCGAGAAGTCCGGCAGCTGCCAGTGCACCCCGAACGCGGTCGAGGACTGCTACGGCGGTCCGCCGAACACCGCCGGCGTCGGCGCCTGCAAGCCCGGCCAGCGCACCTGCAACCCGCAGGGCACCGGCTTCGGCCCGTGCGAGGGCGAGGTCCTGCCGGCGCTCGCCGACGTCTGCGACAACGCCCTCGACGACAACTGCGACGGCGAGGTCGACGAGGACCCCGACGCCGACGGCGACGGCTGGACCGTGTGCGGCGGCGACTGCTGCGACGAGCTCGGCCCCGACTGCAGCAACCCCGACCTCGTCAACCCCGGCGCCTTCGAGGTCATGGGCAACGCCGTCGACGACGACTGCGACGGCGGGGCCGACAACGTCCTGCCGGCCTGCGACGACGGCCTCGCCAGCGACGCCGGCGACCCGCTGGCCTACGCCAGGGCGATGGACCTGTGCCAGTTCACGACCGAGGCGCCGCCGCTCGCCGAGCGCACGTGGGGCGTGATCTCCGGCGCCTTCACCCGCTCCAACGGCATGGGCGACCCGGCTCCCGCGGCGCGATCGATCCGCCCCGGCTTCGGCAGCGTCATCGTCCCGCAGAAGAACCACCGCCTGGCCGTCCTGTCGACCGGCGCCGCCGCCGACGCCAACGACAAGAACCCCGCCTTCTCCCCCTTCCAGGGCGGCACCGAGCTGGCCACCCCGGCGGCCGTCCCCGCCGACTGGCTGGCCGCCAACGGCAACAACTTCCCCAACGCGCCCGGCTGCCCCGAGCCCGGCGGCGGCGCGACCGGCCAGGACACGATCCAGCTGAAGCTGCGGATCCGCGTACCCACGAACGCGCAGTCGTTCAGCGCCCACGTGTACTTCTTCTCGAGCGAGTACCCCGAGTGGGTGTGCAGCCCGTACAACGACTTCTTCCTGACGCTGGTCGACGGCATGGGCGCCGGCAACCCGGCCGACAAGAACGTCGCCATCTACAAGAACCAGATGGACCAGCTGTTCCCGCTCGGGGTCAACATCCTCAAGGGCGCGCCCGGCCTGTTCACGCAGTGCAAGAACGGCCAGATCAGCTGCGCAGCCCCGCCGGCCGGCACCTACGACAGCTGCACCGGCAACGACGAGCTCGCCGGCACCGGCTTCCACACCCTGAACCCCCAGCCGCACTTCAAGGACGACCTCGGCTTCTGCGGCACCAACAACCAGGTCGGCGGCGGCACCGGCTGGCTCACGATGTCCGGCAACGTCAAGCCCGGCGAGACGATGGAGATCCGGTTCGTCCTGTGGGACACCGGCGACCCCTGGTACGACTCGCTGGTGCTGCTCGACAACTTCGAGTGGTCGCTGCAAGCGTCGCAGCCGGGCGTCAAGCCGGGCTGAGCCTTCGGACATGCTCTATCGAGCATGTCCGATACGACATTCCGTATCGGACATGCCCTTCAAGACATGTCCCGATCGGCGCCCTCGACCTCGTCGGTGATGCCGGCGAGCGCGCGGGCCAGCGCCTTCTTGTCCTCGACCTGCATCTGCCGGGCGATCTGGATCCGCTGCGCCTGCGGCGAGCCGGCCCCGTGCATCGACTCGGTCAGGTAGCCGACGGCGTTGCGGCCGAGCGTCAGGTTCTCGATCAGCCGCAGCGCCCGCGCCCGCGCCTCGACCGACACGCCGTCGCGCCCGCGCAGGTACTTTTTCAACAGCGGCCCGACCTCGGGGTCGGCGAAGTCGTGCTCCGACGGCAGCGTCGCCAGCAGCCCGCCGGCCAGGTCCTGGGCCAACCTCGCCATCTCGTAGGGGAAGCGGGTCACGTTGTGCTTGCACACGTTGGCGAGCATCGGGTCGTTCTGCCAGTTGCCCGCCGGCGTGGCGGTCGACTCGTGCGAGGCCGCGATCCCGGCGCCGTAGATCGTCTCGTTGAGGTGGGCCATCTCGACCAGCTTGTCGCGCACGTGCGAGACCTGCGGCACCCCGTTGTAGTCGGCGATCAGCGCCGCCGCGCCGATCAGCACGTCGCCGACGCCCGCCTTGCACACGTAGCTGCGGCGGTGATACGCCGTGAACCGCTCGACCAGGTCGGCCGCGAACTCGACCTCGCCGTCCATGAAGACGAGCTCGTCGGGCACGAACACGTCGTCGAGGATGATGAGCGCCTCCTGGCCGCCGTAGCGGGCGTTGCCGACGTCGACCGCGCCGCCCTCGAGCGCCCGCGTGTCGCACGACTGCCGCCCGACCACGAAGGTCAGACCCGGGTGGTCGACCGGCACCGCGCACACGATCGCGTGGTCGCGGTCGCGCGGCCCGAGCCGCATCGTCGGCATCACCACGATCCAGTGCGAGTTGATGCAGCCGGTCTGGTGCGCCTTGGCCCCGCGGATCACCACCCCGCCCGGCTCGCGCCGGACCACCCGCACGAACATGTCGGGGTCGCTCTGCTCGTGCGGCGCCTTGCCGCGGTCGCCCTTCACGTCGGTCATCGCCCCGCCGACCACCAGGTTCTGCCGCTGCATCGCCCGCACGAACGCGCGCAGGCGGCCGTGGTAGGGCGTCTGGCGCGCCTGGTCGATGAGCCAGGTCGTGGTGTAGAGCGCGTTGATCGCGTCCATGCCGACGCAGCGCTGGAAGCAGGTCCCGGTCAGCTGGCCGAGCCGGCGCTGCATCTTGTTCTGCTGCACCACGTCGGCCGCCGACTCGGTGACGTGGAGGAAGCGGTTGACCCGCTGGCCGGTCTCGCCCACCACCGCGGTCGCCAGCTCGGGGCGCTCGAGCGCGAGGTCGTAGGTGCGCGCGACCGCGTTGATCGACGGGCGCAAGATCGGGTGGTCGACCGGCTCGGCCACCCGCTCCCCGAGCAAGAACACCCGCAGGCCGCGACCGCGCAGGCTGGCGACGTAGTCCTCGCCGCTGACGATCGGCGGTCGCGGCTTCAGCCACGACGGGGACGGCTCGGTCTCGCTGGACGACGCGGCTGCGCTGGACATGCCGGCCAGGATACCCGAGCCGCCCGCCGCCCGGCGCGCGCCGGCGCTACGCGGTCATCGGGAGCGGCACCGCCTGCGGCTGCCGCGGCAGCGTGCAGGTGAAGGTGGTGCCCTCCTCCGCGCTCGAGCAGACGTCGAGCGTGCCGCCGTGGGCGAGCAAGATCTGGCGCGAGATGTGGAGCCCGAGCCCCAGCGAGGCCCGCCCTCGCAGCGACGGGTCGCCCTGGAACGCTTCGAAGAGCGAGCCGCGCCGTTCGGGCGGGATCGGCGGGCCCCAGTTGTGCACCTCGATCGTCACCGCGTCGGCCTGGGCGCTGACCCGCGTCGCCACCCGCACCACCGTGTTCGTCGGGCTGTACTTGAGCGCGTTCGTCAGCAGGTTCGACAGCACCTGCGCGATCCGGTCGGGGTCGGCGCGGGTCTGGATCGGGTCCTCGCAGGCGTACTCGATGATGCGCTCGGGGAACATGGTCGCCGCCTCGTCGATCGCCTCGCGCACGAGCACCCGCAAGGACACGTCCTGCGGCCGCACGGGGATCCGGCCCGACTTGCGCTCGTGGCTGTAGTCGAGCAGGTCGTTGATGAGCCGCGTGGCCCGCTGCGCGCCGGTCTGGATCCGCAGCAGCAGCCGCGCCGTCTTGTCGTCGGGCGCGCCGCGCCGGACGACCGCCTCGGACGCGACCAGCATCGCCGTCAGCGGGCTGCGCAGGTCGTGCGAGACGATGGCGATCAGCTGCCGCTCGAACTCGCTCGCCCGCTCGCGCTCGGCCGCGCCGGCCTGCAGGTCGCGGTCACGGTCGCGCGAGAACTGGTCGACCGCCTCGGCGATGCCGGCGGAGAACGCGGCGCACAGCGCCCGCACCTCGGCGAGCTGCAGCGGGCCGCCCGACTCCTCGATGGTGTCGAACAGGACCTCGCGGAGCATGTCGTACTCGATCACCACGGTGCGCAGGTCGAAGCCGACGCGGTAGCGCTGGCGCCCGTGCTCGCGCGCGACCTCGCCGCACGGCGCTGCCTGCGGCTGACGGCGCAGCGCGGCCGCCACCTGGTCGAGGAACTCCGGCAGGGAGTTGCGCAGGGTCGGCGTGCTGAGCCGGTCGTCGACCAGGTTCTCGGCCCGCATGCGCTCGGTCCAGCGCTCGATGATCGTCTCACGGCGCCGCTCCAGCAGATCGGCCAGCGTACAGCTCTGCGGAGAAGGTGACGTCATGGTCCCATCAATCTAGCCCATGTCCCACGCCGCGGACCTGCGCGCGGGCGCCTCGCCGCCGCTCACGTCACGCACGCCCGGCCGCTCCCCGGGAGCCGCTCGCGCCGCTCGGGGCCGGCGCTCCGTCGCGGTCAGCGCTGGAACGCGTAGACCGAGCCGAGCTGCAGCAGCTGCGTCAGCGCGTCGAGGGCGGTCCGGACCTCGAGCAGCAGCTGCGGGTCGGCCAGGTCCTCGGGCGTGAGGCGGTCGCGGTAGTGCTTCTCGACCCATGCGACCAGCGCGGTCTCGAGGTCGTCGTCGACGATCACGCGCCCGCCCAGCGCCGCGGCCTCGCGCTCGTCGAGGCTGACGCGCAGGCGCAGCGACGCCGGGCCGCCGCCGTGGCGCAGCGCCGGGCGCAGGTCGACCTCGCGGATCTGGCCCACGTGCCCGTCGGCCACCAGGCGGTCGAGGTAGCCGCGCGCCGCCGCGTTCTCGCGCGTCTCGGCGGCGACCAATAGACCGAGCTGTCCGTCGGGACAGGTAAAGAACTGGCCGCCGAACACGCTGGTGGCCACCGCGTCCTGCAGCGGCAGGTCGGCGTTGCGGGCCAGGGCGACCTGCAGGGCCGAGCCGAGCCGTCGCCGCAGCTCGGTCAGCACGCTGCCGACGTCGCGCAGCGCGAGCTCGTGGATCAGCAGCAGCGAGCCGTGCGCGACCGCGAGGATGTCGGTGTGCGAGGCGCCGCCGTCGAGGCCGTCGGGGTGCTGCTGCGGGAACAGCACGCGCGCCGGGTCGAGCTGCAGCAGCCGCGCCTGCGCCTGCGAGGCCTCGATCGTCTGCCGCGCCGGGAACCGCGACGCCGCGTGCCGCGCGTACGCCCCGCGGCCCCACGCGAACACGTGGACCGCCGGCCGCCCGCCGACCTGCAGCCGCAAGGTGTTGGCCGCCCCCTCGTCGCCGAGCTGGTGGACCGCCGGCAGCGGCGCGTGGACGGCGAAGCGCGCCTCGTCGCGGAAGATCGCCGACAGCACCGCGTGGGTGACCTCGGGCTCCTGGGCGCGGTGCAGCATGTGCTGCAGGTTGGCGACGGCGATGTGGACGCGGCCGTCGCGCGTGTCGCTGCTCGGCGCCACCGTCGCCGCGTTGGCGGCCCACATCGACGACGGGTTGCTGCACAGGCGCAGCCACATGCCGTCGCCCTCGCCGGCCGAGCGCAGGACCCGCTCGTCGTCGCCGGTGAAGCCGATCCGCCGCAGCCAGTCGACGTTGGGCCGCGGCTGCGGCGGCAACACCGCCTGCACGAGCCCGAGCGAGCGGGCCAGGCGGATCTTCGCCAGCCCGGCGAGCGCCGCCGCTTTCGGGTTGGTGGTCGAGCCGGCGCGCTGACTCGGCGCGACGCCGGCGGCGAGCCCATCGTTGTAGGTCGGTCCGATCAGCCCGTCGAAGTTGACCTCGCCCATGCCCTCGCGGTTTTGGCACCACCCCGGGCGTGGCGCAAGCGCCGGGGCGCGCGGTATAGTGGCCGCGCGGTGACGCAGCTCGGCAGCATCTTCGAACCCGAGGCGCCCGGACCCCGCGGACGCGACCTCCACGCCGACGTCACGGTGCCGGCGTGGGCCCTCGGCCTCCCGTTCCCGTTCGAGGTCCGCGTGCCGCTCGACCTCGCGGCCGAGGGCGGATACGCGCGCCGCACCGTGTCCTCGCTCGACAGCGACGACCGCGTGCGCCTGTCGCTGCCGGCCGGCTTCCCCGCCGGCGGGGTCGTGCGCCTGCGGGGCCAGGGCGAGGCGCTCGAGGGCGGCCGCCCCGGCGATCTCCTGGTCCACGTCGAGGTCGACCGCCGCCGCGCCGAGCCGCCGCCCGAGGTGAAGCTGGCGCTGGCGGCCATGCCGACCCCCGCCCCGCCCGCCGAGGCCGACGGCGGCGCCGCGGTCACCTACCGCCTGCCGGTCCAGGGCCCGTCGCTCGACGCCAACACCCTGACCTGGATGGCCGCGCTGCTGGCCCTGGTCGCCGCGGCGATGATGTTCGCCTGAGCTGTCCGCAAGGGCATGTCCGAGCGGGCATGTCGCTCCGGACAGGCTCATTTGGACATGGCTGATTCGACCTGTCCTGAACGCCATCTCCATGACCCGCGCGCCGCGTCGGCCGCGGGCACCTGGTCGCGCCGTCACAGCCTCCGGGGGCGCGTCGGTGCCCGGCGAGACGGCGTGCGGCAGGCGACCACGCCGTCACCGCCTCCGCCTTGCTCGGAGGCGCACATACCTCCGCGGAGATGCAGGCTCGGGCGCGCCGTCTCCCTGTCTTGCACGACAGGCACGCCTCGCCTCGCCGGGCTCGCGCTCACGAGCCGAAGTAGAAGCCGACGTACAGCCCGAGGTACACGGTGTGCGACATGGGCCGGCCCTTGGCCGCCGGCATGAAGCCGATCCAGCCGAGCTCGGGGCCGATCGAGAAACCGCCGCCGCGGGTCGGCCGGCGCTTCGCGGCCCTGGAAAGAACTCGTAGCGGACCGCCGCGGTGAACACCGCCCCGCCGAAGCCCGAGCGATCCGTCCGGCGCGCCTCGCGGACCGCCCCGCCGCCGGCGCCGAAGCCGGCCCGCAGCGACAGCGGGATCTGCTTCTTCGCAGCCGGATAGAACCCGAAGTCGACCAGGAACGCGCCCTGCAGCAGGCGCTGGCGCGGGTCGGCGCTGCGGTAGGCGAGGTTGCCGGAGATCT
Source organism: Nannocystis pusilla (assembly GCF_026626665.1). Classification (GTDB taxonomy): domain Bacteria; phylum Myxococcota_A; class Polyangia; order Nannocystales; family Nannocystaceae; genus Nannocystis; species Nannocystis pusilla. The sequence continues at coordinate 10,364,141 of NZ_JAPNKE010000002.1, read as the reverse complement.
CCACGCCGATGCTCAGCCAGGGATAAATGACCTCGCCGACCCGCAGCGTCGCGCCGCCGCCGACGAAGGGGTTCGGCGTCGGGAAGTCGTTGACCCGCGCGAAGCTGATGCCCGGGCCGAGCGTGCCGCCGACGTAGGTGCCGTCGACCCGCGGCGGCTTCTCGCTGGCCGGGCGCGCCGGCGGCGGGGTCTCGGCGGCCGTCTCGACGGCCGCCGCGTCGCCCGGGCCGTCGAGCTTGCGCTCCGATCGCGAGCTGTCCTCGGGGTCAGCCTCCGGCCCCTCCGCCTCCGCAGAGCTGTCCGAAGGAGCAGGTGCCGCGGGGTCGCCGGGCGCCGCGGGTGAGGTGGACTTCGCGGTCGGTGACCCGGCCGTGGCTGCGGCCGTCGATGACCCGACCGTCGGTGCGGCCGCCACCGAGCTGTCCGCAGGGACAGGTGCCGGCGCCGCGGGCGCGGCGGTCGCGACCTCCGCCGTCAGCGCGACGACCACCGCGATCGCCGACGACCCGAGCCGCGAGGCGCGACGCGCCGGTGCGAGGGCGGGGGCGGGCGCGAGTCGCCGGGGCGGCGCGGGGACGAAGGTCACGGCGGAGAGCATGGACGAGCCCCTGCGTTTGGAGCAAGCGGGTTGCCACCGCGGGGCCGCACGGCTATCGTCCGCGGCACCTTCGGCGACATGCAGCGCAGGCGGCTCATCGAGGGCGTCGGGAGCTTTCTCTGCGGCGTCGTCCTCTCAGCGGCGGTGTACGAGACGGGCTTGCGCCAGCCGGGAGGCGGGTCCGAGCAGGCCGGCGACGGCCCCGAGCCGGTCGTCGATCCGGCGCCGACCGAGGGCCCCGAGGCGCCTGCGATCTCCCCCGCCGGTGAGCCGGCCGAGGCGCCCGCGATCGCCGCGGACCCGCCGGCCACGCCCGGCGACCCGTTCACGCCCGACGCGAGCGGCACCTTCACCGCCTTCCCGGCCGTCTACGCCGCGCCGCCCGAGTGGACCCCGGAGCTCGACGCGAAGAACCCCAAGCACGGCCTCGTCACCGGCCTCGCCGCGCTCGTGCGCGAGCGGACCGAGCGCGACGCCCCGATCCTCGGCATCCTGCGCGCCGGCACGCGGGTGCGCACCGACGCGGAGCTGAGCTTCGGCGGCGGCTGCACCAAGGGCTGGCACAGGGTCTACCCGGCCGGGTGGATCTGCCTCAACGCCGGCCTCGAGGTCGGCGACGCCCCGCCCGACGACGGCCTGGTCGCCACGCCGCGCCCGCGCCTCGACGCCGCCATGCCCTACGAGTACTGGCGCGTCTCGCACGACGGCACCCCGTTCTTCCACCGCCTGCCCGGCTTCAGCGAGCAGGACCAGGCCGACATGGCCGCCAAGACATGGCTTTCGGAACATGGCCGAACGCTCATGCCGACCACGCCGGCCGACCGCCCGCCCGAGGTCCCCGCGGTGGTCAAGGAGTACCTCAACGCCGGCTTCTACGTCACGGTGGCCGGCGAGGCGGTCAAGAGCGAGCGCAAGTTCCTCCGCACCCTGCGCGGCACCTTCGCCCGCAAGTACCAGCTCGAGCAGCGCGAGGGCTCGACCTTCCAGGGCCTGGTGCTGCGCGGCGAGGAGGACCTGCCGATCCACTGGATCGTGCGCGAGACGCCGCTGCAGCGCCGCTCGGGCGAGGGCGAGGCGCTCGTCAAGCTCGAGGACAAGAAGCCGGTCCGGCGCTCGCGCTACCCGTTCGTGCGCAAGGTGACGATCGGCACCGCCCGCTTCTACGAGGACGCCGAGGGCAACCTGTTGCCCGAGTACGCGGTCGGTCAGTCGTACAAGCTGAAGCGCCCGCCCGGCATCGGCCCCGACGAGAAGTGGGTCCACGTCGACCTGTCCGAGCAGACGCTGGTCGCCTACGCCGGCGACCGCCCGGTGTTCACCACCATCGTGTCGACCGGCAAGGAGCCCGGCATGACGCCGGTCGGCGTCCACCGCCTGCAGAGCAAGCACATCGCCACGTCGATGCGCGACCAGCCCGTCGAGGACGACGCCTACTCGATCGAAGACGTCCCGTGGACGCAGTACTTCCACAACAACGTCGCGCTCCACGGCGCCTTCTGGCACGGCGGCTTCGGCCTGGTGCGCAGCCACGGCTGCGTCAACCTGTCGCCGCCCGACGCCCGCTGGCTGTTCGGCTTCACCGAGCCCGCGCTGCCCGACGGCTGGCACTCGGTCTCGCCGGCGACCGGCGCGTTCGGCAAGGGCTCGGCGGTCGTCGTCACCGAGTGAGCCGCGAGGCGTTGGGGCGCGCGTTGCAGCTCGAGCTGCAGCAGCGCGCCGCGGCCGGAGCCGGCGTCGCCGAGTTGGTGGCGCAGATCTGCGAGGCCTGCGAGGCGCGAGGCGAGGTCGCCGGCCGGTTCTTCGTCGCCCGCGTCATGATCGCCGCGTTCGCGCTGCCGCTGCGCCTCGCCCACGATGTCGCCGCCTGGTTCGAGGATCGCGCGGCGCCCTGCGAGGCGCTGGACCGCGAGCTCGCGCCTCACCTCCGCTCGCCGCGCTGAGCCCGGTGTCGTCGTTCTCCCGACCTCGTGCGCGCGACGGCGCGAGAACGGCGTCGCTCGGTCCGCGGTGTCGCTCGGGCGCCAGCGCGGACACGCCCGCGGCGCTCGTGCTACACATGGCACCCATTTCCGCGAAGCAGGAGACGCGAGTTCCATGAAGGTCTACGGGCACCCGATGAGTACGTGTACGCGCAAGGTCCTGATGACGCTGGCCGAGAAGGGCCACCGGGCCGAATTCGTCATGGTCGACATCATGAAGGGCGAGGGCCACAACGCCGAGCACCTCGCGCGGCAGCCGTGGGGCCAGATCCCGGCGTTCGAGGACGACGACGGCTGGCAGATGTACGAGTCGCGGGCGATCTGCCGCTACCTCGACGCCAAGCTCTCGGGCCCCTCGCTGATGCCGGCCGACCTGCGCCAGCGCGCCCAGGTGGAGCAGTGGATCTCGATCGAGACCTCCAACTTCACCGGCCCGGCGATGAAGATCATCTACAACCTCGTGTTCGGCAAGTTCTTCGGCAAGGACCCCGACATGGCCGCCGTCGAGGAGGGCCGCAAGGGCGTCAAGAAGGCCGTCGCGGTGATGGAGCGCCAGCTCGAAAACCGCAACTTCCTGGTCGGCGACGGCCTCACTCTGGCCGACATCTTCTTCATGCCGTACATCGAGTACCTCGCCGCCGCCGGCGAGCTCGGCCTCATCGACGCCAGCGAGCGCGTCGGGCACTGGTGGCGCCGCCTCAGCGAGCGGCCCACCTGGGCGCAGGTCATCGGCCGGACCAACGCCGCCTCGTGACCCTTCGGGCGCCCCACCCCCGCGCCCGTCCAGGACGGCCGCGTCCGGACATGTCCCTTCGGACATGCTCGACGCGGCCGTCGCCGCGCGCGCCGTCAGCGTGAATGTCTCTTCGGACATGTCCTCCGCGACACCCGCTCCCCCGACCATGCGCTCCCTCCTCCCCGCCCTCGCGCTGACGCTCGCCGCCGCCGCCTGCGATCCCGCGCCGCAGAAGGCGCCCGAGCCGGCAGCGACGACCCCTGCGCCCGCGGCTCCGGCCGCGCCCACCGGCGCCGCCTCCGACCTCAAGTCGGACGAGGACCTGCGCCTCTTGCCCGCGGTCGCCGTGCGCGACGGCGACGGCTGGCGCGTCCACCTGCGCGCCTGGGTGTTCGAGCCCGAAGAGGGCTCGTGGCGGCGCGGCGCCGCGGTCGCGGCCCTCGTGTCCGCGCTCGAGCTGCCGCCCGGCAGCGAGTCGAGCGAGGTGTTCCGCAAGCGGGCCCGCGCCTTTTTGGTCGACAACGAGAGCGGCAAGCAGGTCGTCGTCCGCATTTCTTCCAAAGAACACACCCTCGAGGTCACCGGCGCCAACGGCCACAGCGAGACCACGCTGCACCTCGCCGATGCCGACCTGCTCGCAGCATCGACCCCCGTCGCCGCCGTCCTGAAGCCCGGCGACACGCGCAGCTTCACTGGCACGATCGTCCGCCTCGACGCCGCCGGCGTCTCGGTCGTCTCGGACGTCGACGACACCATCAAGATCAGCGAGGTCCGCGACAAGCAGCGCCTGCTCGAGCGGACCTTTTAAAGAGTTCGAGGCGGTGCCGGCGATGGCCGCCGCGTACCAGCGCTGGGCGGCGGCCGGCGCCGCGTTCCACTACCTCTCGGCCAGCCCGTGGCAGCTCTACGACGCGCTGCTCGACTTCACCGGCGCCGCCGGCTTCCCGGCCGGCAGCATGCACCTCAAGCTGTTCCGCCCGAAGGACTCGAGCTTCTTCTCGCTGTTCCAGGACCCGCGCGAGTACAAGGCCCCGCTGCTGCGCATGCTCCTCCGCGGCGCGCCGGGCCGGCGCTTCGTGCTCGTCGGCGACTCCGGCGAGATGGACCCCGAGGCCTACGGCGACGCCTACCGTGAGTTCCCCGACCAGGTCGTCGCGATCTACATCCGTGACGTCACCGACGAGGGTCGCGACGCCCCACGCTACCGCACGGCCTTCGCGGGCGTCCCGGAGGCGCGCTGGCAGATCTTCACCGACGCGGCGGCCCTGCCGCCGACCTTGCCCGGAGGATGACGGCCCGGCGCTTCGGTTGACGGGGACTTGCGGGCGCGGCTAGCGTGCTTTGCCAGGAAGTCCATGTTCACTCGTCTCCTGAGCTCCGCCAGTATCGTCGCGATTCTCGCCTTTTCGCTCCCGGGCGAGGCCATGGCCCGCCGCGTCGAGCCGGGCGCCTGGCAGCCCGCTCCGGGGTCGGGATGCGCCAGCAGCGAGCGGTCGACCTCGGGGGCGCCCCGCCGCGCGTCGCCGCGGCCGCCTGGCGCCGCCTCGCCGCCGAGCTCGGCCCGAACGCCCAGGCCATCTGGGACGCCGACACGCACGTCCCCACGCGCGCGTGGGGCCTGGGCCTGCCGGCCGACGGCGCCCTCGCCTCTAGCCTGGTCGCCCGGCGCGTCGCCAGCGACTTCCTCGCCGCGCACCTCGACCTGCTGGCCCCCGGCGCCCGCATCGACGACTTCGAGCTCGTCGGCGACGACCTCTCGGCCGGCATCCGCAGCCTCGGCTACGTCCAGACCTACCACGGCCGCCGCGTCGTCGGCGGTCAGCTCAGCCTGCGCTTCAAGCACGACCGCCTCGCCCTGATCGGCAGCGAGGCCCCGCCGCACGTGCGAGCTGTCCTCACGGACAGCCCGATCGCCGACGACCTCGCCCGCACCCGCGCGCTCGAGTGGCTGCGCGCCGAGTCCCCGCGGGCCGCCGCCGGCGCGGTCTCGGCCCCCGTCATCCTCCCGCTCGTCGGTTCCGGCCCGATCCGCTACGTCGAGGCGCGCGCCGTCGACGTCACCTCCGACCAGCCCCTCGGCGGCTGGACCGTCTACGTCGACGCCGCCACCGGCGCCCCGCTCGCGCGCGTCTCGAAGTTCGTCTCGGCCACCGGCACCGTCCTCTACCACGTCCCCGAGCGCAGCCCGAGCTTCGGCGAGCGGGTGCTGCGGCCGGCCCCGTTCCTCGACGTCACGATCGACGACGTCCCGGCCACCACCGACGCCGCCGGCCTCGTCGGCTTCGACGCCGCGACCGTGCAGATCGGCCTCGGCGTGCGCGGCGAATTCGTCCGCATCATCAACAAGGCCGGCGAGCTGGCCAGCCAGGTCGTCGCGCTCGACGAGGGCAGCGAGGTCCAGTGGAGTGGCGCGGACGACCCGCACCTCGACGCCCAGCTCACCGCCTACGTCGCCGCCAACGCCGCCAAGGAGTACGTGCGGGCGATCGCCAGCGAGCCGCTCGCCTGGCTCGACGGACAGGTCAACCTCACCGTCAGCGACAACAGCGGCGCCTGCAACGCGATGTCGAACGGCGACGACCTGTTCTTCTACGACGGCAACGAGAACTGCGAGAACACCGCGCGGATCCCCGACGTCGTCTACCACGAGGCCGGCCACAGCGTGCACAACCAGTCCCTCATCCCGGGCGTCGGCCTGTTCGAGGGCGCGCTGTCGGAGGGCATCTCCGACTACCTCAGCGCCACCATCACCGGCGACCCGGCCATGGCCCGCGGCTTCTTCCTCGACAGCCAGCCGCTGCGCGACCTCGACCCCGACGGCTTCGAGTGGCACTGGCCCGAGGATCGCGGCGAGGCCCACGACGAGGGGCGCATCATCGGCGGCACCTTGTGGGACCTGCGGACCGAGCTCGTCGCCGAGATGGGCCAGGCCGAGGGCGTCGCTCACTCCGACAAGATCTGGTACGAGTCGATCCGGCGGGCCAGCGACATCCCGACCATGTACCCCGAGGCGTTGTTGGTCGACGACGACGACGGCGACCTGTCCAACGGGACACCTCACGGCTGTCTCATCGACCAGGTGTTCTACAAGCACGGCCTGGTCGGCGCCGCCATCCTCGGCGGCAAGGTGCGCACGCTCGCGGCCGAGGGCGACGGCAGCGTCCCGGTCGCGCTCGACATCCAGGCCGCGCAGAGCTCGTGCATCGACCTCGCGCCGACCGGCGCCACCCTCGAGTGGCGCGTGCGCGGCACCGCCGACTTCCAGGAGGCCGCCATGACGGCCACCCCGGAGGGCTTCGCCGCCTCGCTCCCGCCGCAGCAGGACGGCACCGTGCTCGAGTACCGCGTGATCGCCGACCTCAGCGACGGCACCGACACCCGCTTCCCGGCCAACCAGGCCTACCCGTGGTACCAGCGCTACTACGGCGAGGTCGTGCCGATCTGGTGCGAGGGCTTCGAGGGCGACGTCTCGGCCTGGACGCTCGGCAGCGAGTGGGAGGTCGGCGCGCCGCAGGGCAAGTCGGGCGACCCCGGGGCCGCGTTCGCCGGCAGCAACGTCGCCGGCATCGACCTCGCGAGCGACGGTCGTTACTCGCCGCAGCGGGTCATGAACCTGACCGGCCCCGTCGTCGAGCTGCCGCCGGGCTTCGCCGTCTACCGCCTGCAGTACCAGCGCTGGCTCAACGTCGAGGACGCCTACTTCGACCGGGCCGAGATCCTCGTCAACGGCGAGCTCGGCTGGCGCAACTTCAACAGCATGATGGGCGACAACAACAGCGACGTCCATCATCGCGACAGCGAGTGGAGCTTCCACGACGTCGACATCACCCCGGTCACGTTCTCCGGCACGGCGCAGCTGACCTTCCGCCTGTCGTCCGACGGCGGCCTCGAGCTCGGCGGCTGGACGATCGACGACGTGTGCATCGTCGGCGTCGAGGAGGCGCCGCCGGCCGTCTGCGGCGACGGGGTGATCGCCGCGGGTGAGGGATGTGACGACGGGAATTCCGAAGACGGTGACGGATGCAGCGCGACGTGCAGCGTCGAAACGCCGGAAGACCCCACGGAAGGGGCGCCAGGCACCACTGGCGGCGAAGACACCGGCTCCGACACCGGCGCCGTCGACGACACTGCGACCGGCGGTGGAGCGAGCGAAATGGGCGGTTGTGGTTGCCGCAGCGCGGGGGGCGCGGGTGGCTCCAGCGCATGGATGCTCGTCCTTGCCGGACTCGGTTGGCGGCGGCGGACGCGGCGCTGACCGACGTCCGCGCTCCGCGCTTGACGGCCTGCTGAGGAGCGCGTAAGCGAGTAATGTGCGTTTAAAGAATATTGCTGCGGGTAGTGTTTCGGCGACGATCGTGACAGCGCTCTGCTGGCTCGCTCCGGAGCGAGCCGAAGCGTTCGTCCCGCAAGCAGGCCGGCGCGCGGGCGTCGAGCTGAGCGCCGGCGCCGGCAACAGCGTGAGGTCCTCGCGGGCGGTCCTCCACGCCGCCCCGCCCGCGGCCGAGGCCGCGTATCGCCGCTTCGCCGCCGCGCTCGACCCCGGCGACGTCCTGTGGGACCGCGCCACCGGCGTCCCGCTGCGTCTGTAGGGGCTCAAGGGCGCAGCTGTCCCGCGGGCCATGTCCGGCCGCGACCTCGAGCTGCACCACGCCCACGACCTGCTCGCGCGCCACCTCGACCTCCTCGCGCCCGGCAGCGAGGCCGCCGACTTCGTGCTCGTCGGCGACGACCTGTCCTCCGGCATCCACAGCCTCGGCTTCGCCCAGCACTACAAGGGCCGCCCGGTCCTCGGCGGTCAGGTCAGCTTCCGCTTCAAGGGCGGCCGGCTGGCGATGATCGGCAGCGAGGCCCTGCCGAAGGTCCAGGCTGTCCTCACGGACAGCCCCGTCCCCGACCCCGTCGCGCGCGAGCGGGCCCGCGAGTGGATCGCCCGCGACGGCAGCGACGCGCGCGCCGACCTCGTCGAGGGCCCGTTCATCCTCCCGCTGGTCGACGACGACCGCGTCCACGGCTACCGCGAGGTCCTGCGGGTCACCGTGCACGCCACCGCGCCGATCGGTCGCTGGGCCGTCTACGTCGACGCCGCCACCGGCGAGCCGCTGGCGCGCGAACAGCTGCTGCGCTTCGCCTCCGGCAACCTCAAGATCAACGCCCCGGTGCGCGGCCCGAACGGCCAGCGGCTCGACTTCGCGGCGGCCAACCTCGGCGTGGTCGTCAACGGCGCCGCCGCGGTCACCTCGATCACCGGCGCGGTCAGCTTCGCCGACGGCGGCCCGGCCAACGTCGCCACCACCGTGCTCGGCTCGTTCGTCGCCGTCGCCAGCGACGCCGGCGCCCCGGCCGCGACCCAGCTGACCCTTCCGCCAGGTGGTCAGGTCACCTGGCTCGCCTCGAGCGACGAGTTCCTCGACGCCCAGCTCACCACCTACGTCCACGCCGACCGGGTCAAGCAGTTCGTCCGCGCGATCGCCCCCGACTTCGCCTTCCTCGACCAGCAGATGCCGGCGATCGTCAACATCGCCGACATTTGCAACGCATTCGCCGACGGCGAGACGATCAACTTCTTCCAGTCCGACGCGCAGTGCGAGAACACCGGCCGGATCGCCGACGTCGTCTACCACGAGTTCGGCCACAACGTGCACTTCCAGGGCATCATCCCGGGCGTCGGCTTCCCCGAGGGCGCGCTGTCGGAGGGCATCTCCGACTTCCTGAGCGCGACCATCACCGACTCGCCCGACCTCGCGCCCGGCTTCTTCAAGGGCAGCGACGGCCCGCTGCGCGAGCTCGACCCGCAGGGCTCCGAGTGGCACTTCCCCGAGGACAACGGCGAGATCCACGACGGCGGGCGGATCATCGGCGGCGCGCTGTGGGACCTGCGCAAGGCGCTGCGGAACAAGCTCGGCGCCGGGCCCGGGGTCACGCAGGTCAACAAGCTGTGGTTCGAGTCGATCCGCCGCGCGGTCGACATGCCGAGCATGTACCCCGAGGTCCTGCTGGCCGACGACGACGACGGCGACCTGACCAATGGGACACCCAACGAGTGCGAGATCAACGTCGCCTTCGACGCCCACGGGTTGGTCGGTCCGTCGGCGGTCAACGCCGAGGTGTTCACCGCGGCGCCGACGCCCGACGGCATCCTCGTCGACCTGGTGGTGTCGGGCGAGCAGAAGCCCTGCCTCAACCTGAGCCCGCTCGGCGCCGAGCTGCACTGGCGCGTGCGCGGCGAGGAGCAGAGCGGGATGGTGCCGATGAACCCGAGCCAGAGCGGCTTCGCCGGCATCATGCCGAACGTCGGCGACGGCAAGGTGCTCGAGTACCAGGTGCGCCTCCTCCTGCAGGGCGGCACCACCGTCACGTTCCCCAAGAACCCGGCCGACCCGACCTACGAGCTCTACCTCGGCCCGGTCACCAACATCTTCTGCGAGGACTTCGAGTCGGGCCCGGGGCCGCAGGGCTGGCAGCTCACCGGCGACTGGGCGTTCGGCCCGCCCGCCGGCGGCCCCGACCCGGGCGCCGCGTTCAACGGCAGCAGCGTCGCCGGCAACGGCCTGGCCCCGCCCGGCACCTACGAGAGCTTCCTCGAGAGCCACATGCTCGGGCCCGTCATCAACGTCGCCGGCCACAGCACCGTGCGCCTGCAGCTGCACCGCTGGCTCGAGGTCGAGGACGCCACCTTCGACCAGGCGCTCGTGCTCGCCAACAACAGCGAGGCGTGGACCAACGCCAGCAACGCCTCGGGCAACCTCCACCACCTCGACGGCGAGTGGCGGTTCCAGGACATCGACCTCACCCCGTTCGTCGTCGACGGCCAGGTCCAGCTCGAGTTCATCCTCGAGGGCGACGAGGCGCTCGAGTTCGGCGGCTGGAACATCGACGAGCTGTGCGTCGTCGGCACCGGCTCCGTCACCCAGGGCGTGTGCGGCGACGGCATCATCAGCGGCATCGAGGCCTGCGACGACGGCAACCTCGACGCCGGCGACGGCTGCAGCCCGAGCTGCACCATCGAGTCGGTCGACCCCACCACCGGCCCCGGCCCCGTGTTCACCGTGACCGACACCGACACCGACACCGACACCGACTCGGCCACCGGCGGCGGCGACAAGGACACCGGTTGCGGCTGCAATCAGGGGGCAGGAGACCTCGGCGCAGCGATCCTCGCCCTCGCCGGCCTCGTCGTCCTCCGCCGCCGTCGCTCGTAAAACCCGCCCCCGCGCTGCCACGAATCGCCCCCGCGGCGATTCGTGGCAGTCCACGAGAGACAACACCGCGAGCCCGCGCCGATCGGCCGGGCTCGCGTCCTGCCGCCGCAGCGCGATCACGAGCCCGATTTTCCAGCAGCCTGAGCCTTGGATCCGGACACCTGACCGCTATCCTTGTCCCTGCACTATTTGCGCAGACCGAGGCCGGGCCGCGCCCGGGGGACGAGGGAGGTTGTGATGAAGCTGGACATCTTCACCGAGATTCAAGACCCGCGGCCATGGACGCCGGACCACGAGCACCGCCGGATCATGGAGGCGCTCGAGCAGGCCAAGCTGGCCGACGAGATGGGCTACGGCACGTGGTGGCAGGTCGAGCACCACGGCGGCGAGGAGTTCAGCCTGTCGTCGGCGCCGGAGATCCTGCTGACCGCGATCTCGCAGCACACGAAGAACATCCGCCTCGGCCACTCGGCCGCGCTGGCGCCGTACCGCTTCAACCACCCGATCCGGATCGCCGAGCGGGCCGCCTTCCTCGACCACCTCAGCAACGGCCGCGTCGAGCTCGGCCTGGCCCGCTCGACCATCCCCGAGTGGCGCACCTTCAACATCGCCGCCGAAGAGGCGCGCGACCAGATGCAGCAAGCGTTCGAGATGATCCCGAAGATGTGGACGCAAGAGCGCTTCTCGTGGAAGAGCCAGTACTTCGACATCAACAACGTGCCGATCGTGCCCAAGCCGCTGCAGAAGCCGCACCCGGCGCTGTGGCAGGCGTGCTCGTCGCCGGCCTCGTTCGAGCAGGCCGGCCGCAACGGGGTCGGCGCGCTCGGGGTCACGCTGTGGGCCCCGCCCGAGCAGGTCAAGGCGTGGATCGACCTCTATCGCAAGGCGATCGCGGAGTGCAAGAAGCCGGTCGGCGAGTTCATCAACGACAAGGTCGCCTTCTTCACCTTCGTCCACTGCGCCGACACCGACGAGGAGGCGATGCGCAACGGCGCCGCCACTGCTGCGGCCTGGTACACCAACCGCTCGTTCACCTTCTTCGAGGCCAAGGAGCAGTTCCTGCAAGTCGCCGCCGAGCAGGAGCGGCGCCTCAAGGACCCGGCCGGCAGCGCCCTGCTCGGCCAGTTCCTCAATGACGAGAAGGCCCGCAGCGGCGGCCGCGTCAACCGGGCCCAGATCGTCATCGGCCGCATCATGCAAGGCGAAGAGGTCTCGCCCGAGGAGGTCTATGAGGCCCTCTCCGAGCAAGACTCGCTGATCGTCGGCAGCCCCGAGACCTGCCTGCGCAAGATGCAGGTCTACGCCGACCTCGGCATCGACCGCCTGATGTGCTTCCAGCAGGTCGGCCAGCTGCCCCACGACAAGGTCATGAAGAGCATCCGCCTCGTCGGTGAGCTCATCCCCAAGCTCGAGGGCAAGTCCCAGCCGACAGTCCTCCACGGGGAAGGCTCGCTGTCGGCCCAGGTGTGACCCGCCCGCGCGTCCGCGCTCGCCTGCGGCCCGCGGGTCTCGGACCGGCCTCGGACGCGCGATGAAGGTTTATTCATATTCTTCTGGCATCGGCCAAAAACGGGGGCAATCTCAACGGAGCAAAGGACATCGCCGTGCAGCGCTCCCTGCTCTCCGCTCTGACCCTGTCGCTCGGGCTCTGTGCCTGCGGCCCCGAGCTCAACCCGCCGCGCCCGCCCCCGCGCACAGCGAACTGGCGCCCGGCGGCGTGTGGGTGGCCTACAACCTCGGCTGTGAGGTGGGCTGCGAGGAGATCAAGCGCGGCGACCGGATCCTCGCGATCGACGGCCGGCCGGTCTCGAGCGGGGCGGAGATCGATCAGATCGATCTGGCCCGCGACGAACCGCTGAAGCTGCAGATCGCCAAGTACGGCTCGAACGAGATCCGCGACGTCACGATCGTCGCCAAGCCCAACGAGCTGCTGCCGCCGATCGCCGCCGCCCCGCCGATGTTCACCGTCGGCGCCGACGCCCTCGACCGCGCGCCCGACTGGGCCCGCAGCAAGCTGTTCGGCCACGCGATCCCGGCGATCCGCTTCTACCGCGCCGACGAGCCGCGCGGCTACGTCAACGGCCGCGAGCTGTACGGCCGCGCCGCCCTGCTGGTGATCTGGGAGCTCCCGCCGATGATCGAGGAGTACCGCCGCTCGCTGGCCCTCGCGCCCTCCGTGTACGCGCACCTGCAGCAGTTCAGCGACGAGCTGGCCGCCGCCGGCGTCGACAGCTACTTCATCACCGACTTCCGCGCCGAGCCGGCGATCCGCGACATGCTGCGCCAGACCGCCGACCCCGGCCCCGACGGCTTCATCCCGATCTTCCAGCTGTCGTCGTCGCCCACCAACGGCTTCACCGTCGGCCTCGAGGGCTCCGCCGCCGACATCCGCGAGGCGATGTTCGACTACTCCCGCGCCCCCGTGGTCGTCATCTTCGACCGCCGCGGCATCGTCCGCTTCCACACCCGCGGCTTCCCAGCCGGCCCCCAAGACACCCTGTCCGTCGCCATCGACTTCGCCCTCCACTCCCTCACCGACGCCCCCTCGCTCAACGCCCTGGCATCGGTCCCGTCAGGCGCGCAGTGATCCTTTCTCAAAGGACATGTCCGATCGGACATGCCTGTCCAAACATGTCTAATGCCGCAGGTGCGGCAGCTCGTCGAAAGTCCGGCCGAGCAACGTTCGGCCGTGGCGGCCCTTCTGCACCCCGCCCCACTGCTTGAAGAAGAACGGCACGCCGGCGTCGCGCGCCTGCTCGAGCAACGAGACGACCCACTGTTCCTGCATCGGCCGCGCTCCCGGCCCGCTCTCTCCGCCGACGATGACCCAGTCGATCCCGCGCAGGTCGACGCGCCCGAGGTCCTCGAGCAGCGGCTCGACCGACAGGAACCGCAACGCGGCCGGGGTCGCGCGCAGCACGTCGATGCGCGGCAGCCCGTACTTGCGATCCTCCACGCTGACCCCGAGCCAGATCTGCGGCTGCTGCACGAGATCGCGCGGCAGCGCGGCGCACACCGAGCGCATGCGCCCGGCCCGCTTCGTCAGCACCTGGTACGTGTGCCAGGGGGCGCGGTTCATCGTCTCGAACACGCTCCGGATGAACTCGACGGGCACGCCCTCCTGGAAGAGGTCGCTCATCGAGTTGACGAAGATCCGCCGGCTCTTCCGCCAGCGCAGCGGCTCCGCGATCTTCTCCGGCACGAGCCGCAGGTCGAATCCCTGGCCATACGGATGGTTCGGCAGACCGCGCCAGCGCTCGGCGAAGGTCTCGGCGTAGCAGTGCTTGCAGCCCGGACTGATCTTGGTGCAGCCCCGCACCGGGTTCCAGGTCGCGTCGGTCCACTCGATCGCGCTGCCGTCGCTCATCACCTCGCGATAGCACAGGCCCGCGATCGGCAGGAGGCGCCAGCGAGCTGAGCAAACGCGCAAACTCGCCTTGGGCCATGCCAACCCGTCATGGCCTCGGTCGGATGAACGCGGCGCCTGCTTTCCTTTACGTGACGCGAGCCCGCCGCGCAGGCATCATCGCCGGCCATGCTCGCTGCGAGGAGACCCTCGTCGCCTCCGCCGGCGGGCGGCTCCCCTTCTCACATTCTCGCCTCACAAAGCCTGTCATGCGCCGTACCCTCGACCTCACCGCCACCACGCTGCTCGCCGTCACGCTCACGGCCTGTCCCGGGACCGACAAGACGACGGCCGGCGACGCCACCAGCGACGCCTCGACGACCGGCACCACCGGCCCGACCACCGGCACCACCGGCCCGACCACGGGTCCGTCCACCGAGCCGCCCTCGACCGACACCGACACCGACACCGGTGAGCCGAGCGCCCTGTGTCCGGAGCACACCGCCGCCGACGCCTGCTGCTGCTTCGAGGCCCACGTCAACCTCTCCTCCACCGTCGAGAACGTGTGCGGCACCACCAGCCTGTGCCCCGCGGTGGAGTTCGAGTGCAGCGAGATCGACGAGACCTGCACCGCCGCCGACGAGGCCGCCGTGGACTGCGTGCTCGCGGCGCTGTCGGCCGGCACCATGATCGGCGCGCTGACGATCCACTGGGACATCGACAACGGCTACGGCCAGCGCAAGATCGACGTCTACCTGCAGGGCGATCGCACCGCCTACGTGGCCCACAAGGAGGAGCTCGACGCCAGCGGCTTTTTCGAGCCGGTCGGCCTCTACGACCTCCGCGAGGCCGCCCACTTCGACGCCTGCCGCGCCGAGGCGGACCTCCAGGCCAAGGCCGACTGCCTCGAGACCGTCGTCGAGGGCGAGGCCAGCGAGGTCTGCATCGAGTCCTTCGCCTACGAGACCTGACCGGCGATGCCCGCGCTCTCGCGGCCCTCGCGGCGAGCGCGGCGTGACGACCTCGCGTGACGCGAGCGGCGCGGGCGGGCATCCTGCTCTCGCGTGCCCGACTTCGCCGCCCTGCTCCCGCCCGCCGAGGCCTCGCTGCTCGCGCTGCTGGTGGCCAGCTTCCTCGCGGCCACGCTCCTCCCGCTCGCCTCCGAGGTCTGGCTGCTCGCGTTGCTGGCCGCCCGGCCCGACCTGTGGCCCGCCGCGCTCGCGGTCGCGACCGTCGGCAACACAGCCGGCAGCCTCACCACCTACGCGCTCGGTCGCCTCGGCCGGATCGCGGTCGACCCCGCCGCGCTCGCCTCGCCGCGGGCCGCGTGGCTGCGGCGCCGCGGCCCGCCGGCCTTGCTGCTGGCCTGGCTCCCGTTCGTCGGCGACGCCCTGTGCGTGCTGGCCGGCTGGCTCGAGTTACCCGCCCTGCCCGTCGCCCTGTGGCTCACCCTCGGCAAGCTGGCCCGCTACGCCGCCCTCGTCTGGCTGTTCTTTCAGGCGACATGACCCTCGGGACAGCCGCGAAGCCTCCCGACCGGCGCCCATCTCGTCGCGCATGACCATCGGCCGGCCGCGAAGCACCCGGGCCTCGGAGGCTCCCACCGGGCGCCCCGCTCTCGCCCGCAGTCCGTCCGCGAGGTCGACGCTCGCCGTGTCGGACAATCTTCACCTCAGGACATGTCTCATGGAGCATGCCCATCCGGACATGTCCCCGAGAACATGCTCCCAAGCGCCTTCAGCTGACCTTGTCGCGCCCGAGGCTGCTGTACACGTCTTCCAGATCGGAGCGGACCTTGGACAGCGAGATGACCTCGACGTCCGCGAGCACCAGCTCCTTGAGCAGATGCGCCGCCCGCTCCTCGCTGCCGTGGATCCGCACACGCAGCAGGCCGCGCTCGTCCTTCTCCGGGTCGGGCTGGGGTTCGCCCTTGTGCAGCGGCAGCACCGCCTCGATCAGGCCCTCGTGCTTGCGCAAGAGCTCGATCGCCCGGACCAGCCCGCGCGTCACCTGCACCTCGTGCAGGCGGCGGCCGACCTCGTAGCGGTTGATGACCTCGTCGACCGGCCCGTGGACCTCGAGCTTGCCCTGCTGGATCACCGCGACCGCGTCGCAGAAGCCGTCGAGCTCGCGCAGGATGTGGCTGCTGATGACGATGCCGACGCCCTCGCCGGCGACCTGGCGCAGGACCTCGCGCAGCTGGCGGCGGGCGAGCGGGTCGAGGCCGTCGGCCGGCTCGTCGAGCAGCAGGAGCTCGGGCCGGTGGACCAGGGTGCGCGCGATCGCCAGGCGCTGGCGCATGCCCTTGCTCATGTCGGAGATCCGCGCATTCGCCTTGCTGGCGAGGTCGAACACCTGGAGGAGCTCGTCGACCCGCGTCTTGGCGATCTTGTCGTCCTGGCCGTAGCACTCGGCGAAGAACGTGAGGTAGCCGGCCGCGGTCATGCCGGGGTACAGCGCGGTGCCGTCGCCGAGGAAGCCGATCTTCTGGCGGATCGCGTAGCGGTCGTCCCAGGCGTCGCGGCCGTCCCACAGCACCGTCCCGCGGTCGGGCTTCTGGAGGGTGGCGAGGATCCGCAGCGTCGTGCTCTTGCCGGCGCCGTTGGGGCCGATGAGGGCCAGCACTTCGCCGGCGCGGATCTCGAGGCGGAGGTCGCGGACGGCGTCGCGGACCCCGTCGTACGAGTGATTGACGTCGACACAGACGACGCGCTGCATGGCCTGGGACTCCCGTGTGGTGGTTCGCGGTGAAGACGCGGCCGCCGCCGGCCGATGTTCCCGCCAGCGTACCAGGCATCGCCGGCCCCTGCGCGGTACACTGCCGGCCGATGCCGCGTCCCTCGCTCCGCACCGCGCTCCTCGGCGCCTCGCTCGCGCTCCTGTCCTGCTCGCGCCCCAAGGCGAGCACCGAGGCCCCCGCGGAGGCGCAGGCGACCGGCGAGAGCCCGCTGGCGCAGGCCGCCGCCGGGCTGCCCGGCTTCGAGACCAGCGGCGCCGCGCGCGACGTGCCCCACGAGCGCTTCTACGTCGAGGTCGGCGACGCGCCGGTGCGCGGGCCCGCCGACGCGCCGGTCACGATCGTCGCCTTCTCCGACTTCGAGTGCCCCTACTGCGAGAAGGGCCACCAGAGCATGCTCGCGCTCGAGAAGGAGTTTTCGGGCCAGGTGCGCTTCGCCTACAAGGCCTTCCCGCTCGAGTTCCACGGCTACGCGCTGGTCGCCGCGCTGATGGCCCGCTCGGCGCTCGAGCAGGGCAAGTTCTGGTCGTTCTACGACCGGATCTTCGGCCAGAAGGGCCTCGACCTCGAGCGCCTGCAGGACGCCGCGCGCGCCGCCGAGCTCGACCTGAGCAAGATCCAGGACGACCTCGAGGCGCTGCGCTGGGGCACCGCCGTGCAGAAGGACCTCCGCCAGGGCCGTCGCCTCGGCGTCACCGGCACCCCGGCCTACTTCATCAACGGCCGCCACATCAACGGCGCCAAGCCGCTCGAGCTGCTGCGCTCGGTGGTCAAAGAAGAGCTCGAGCTGGCGGCCAAGTGGCGCGAGCAGGGCGTCGCGCCGGAACAGATCTACGCCCACGCGATCGCCGACGGCTACCGCGAGGTCCAGGTCCGGCGGCCGCGGCCCGGCCTCAAGCCCGACGTCATCTACCCGGTGCCGGTCGACGACTCGCCGCAGCGCGGCCCGGCCACCGCCCCGGTCACCATCGTCGAGTTCGCCGACTTCGAGTGCGGCTTCTGCGTGCGCGGCCACGACACGCTGGAGAAGCTGCGCCGCCGCTACGGCGACAAGATCCGCGTGGTGTTCAAGCACTACCCGCTGCCGTTCCACAGCCACGCGTTCCTGGCCGCGCGCGCGGCCATGGCGGCCCACGCCGAGGGCAAGTTCTGGGAGTTCCACGACCGGCTCTACGCCGAGAAGGCCCAGTTCGACGAGGCCACGCTGCTGCAGATCGCCAAGGAGCTGAAGCTCGACGGCAAGAAGTTCAAGCAGCGCCTGCACGCCGCCGACGCCGACGCGCGGATCGTCACGGACCAGGACCTCGGCTCCACCCTCGGCGTGCGCGGCACCCCGGCGTACTTCGTCAACGGCCGCGCGGTCGACGGCGCGGTGCCCGAGCTCGAGTTCCGCCTCGTCATCCAGGAGGAGCTCGAGCGCGCGGAGGCGCTGCTGCGCGAGGGCGTGCCTCCGGCCACCCTGTACCACCGCCTGGTCACGCCCAAGACCCCGAGCGGCGGGCGCTGATCGGCGCGGAACCGAGCCCCGCGCGCGCCTGCGAGCCGGCTGCCGACACCGCGAAGCGGTCGCCGATTGGGTGATACTTCCGCGGTGCCGGACACACCGACTGCGCAGCTGCCGGGCGTGCAGCTCCTCGAGGAGGTCGGTCGCAGCGCGCGGAGCGTGGTCTACCGGGCGCGGCGCGGCGACTTCGTGGTGGCCGTCAAGCTCCTGCGCACCGACGCCGGCGGCGACGCCGAGGCCGCGCTGACCTTCCGCCGCGAGGCCGCCACGCTGGCGACGCTGTCGCACCCGTGCGTCGTCCAGGTGTTCGAGATCGGCGACGCCGGCGGCCTGCCGTACGTGATCATGGAGTACGTCGAGGGCCGCACGCTGGCCGCGCGCCTGGCCGCCGGACCGCTGTCCGAGGTCGAGGCGATCCAGCTCGGCGTGCAGCTCGCGGGCGTGCTCGGCGAGGTCCACCGCCGGCGCCTGCTCCACCGCGACCTGCGGCCGCAGAGCGTGGTGTACCCGCCGAACGCCAGCGGCTTCGTCAAGCTGGTCGACTTCGACCTCCGCCTCGACGCCGCGCCGCCGGGCGCCGCCGGGCCCGCGGCCTACCGCGCCCCCGAGCAGAGCGGCATGGTCGGGCGCACCGTCGACGCCCGCTCCGACCTCTACGCGCTCGGGGCCATGCTGTTCGAGGCCGTCTCGGGCCGCCCGCCCTTCCTCGCCCGCGACCCCGATGAGCTGCTGCGCCAGCACGCGGTGCTCGCCCCGCCGCCGCTGCGCGAGCTGGCCCCGCGCTGCTCGCCCGCGTTCGCGGCCGCGGTCGCCCGCCTGCTGGCCAAGGACCCCGACGACCGGTTCCAGTCGGGCGAGGAGACCGCGCGGGCCCTGCTCGCCATCGACGAGTCCGTTGCGACAGGTCCTTTCGGACATATCTCGAAGGACAGGCTCGACGGCCCGCTGGTCGGCCGCGAGCCCGAGCTGCGCCGGCTCGAGGAGGCCCACGCGCGCGCCCGCGAGGGCCTCGGCGGCGGCGTGCTGGTCAGCGGCGAGCCCGGCAGCGGCAAGTCGCGGCTGCTCGCGGCGTTCGCGGCCGCGCGGGCCGCCGAGGGTGTACCTGTCCTCGCGGTCAGGTGCCAGGCCGAGGCGCGGCCGCTCGCCGGCCTGCGCGCCGCCGTCGACCCGCACCTGCGGAGGCTGCGGCCCGACAACACCGCGCTGGCGGGCGGCGACGGCGGCGAGCTGGTGTCGGCGACCGTCGACGCCCTGGCCCTGATCGCCGAGGCCCACCCGGGCGCCGTGCTGTGGGTCGACGACGCCGAGGTCATCGACGAGGCGACCCTGGCCGCGCTGCGCCTGTTGGTCGGGCGGATCGCCGAGCTCCCGCTGCTGCTGGTCGCCGTCGGCCGGTTCGAGCGCTGGGCCGGCGAGCTCGATCGCGACGGCGCGTGCGAGTTCCTCGCCCTCGAGGCCCTGTCCGAGCCCGCGGTCGCGCGCCTGATGGCCTCGCTGCTCGGCCAGCGGCGCGTCGACGACGGCCTCGTGCGCCTGGTCGCCAACCGCAGCGGCGGCCTCCCGCTCGGCGTCATCGAGTACGTGCGCGCCATGCTCGACGGCGGCGTGCTGCGGCCCTACTGGGACGTCTGGCAGGTCGAGGTCGCCGGCCTCGCCAGCCTGCACCTGCCCGGCGACGTCCAGCAGCTCCTGCTGAGCCGCGTCGCCCACCTCAGCGAGCGCACGCGCGACGCCCTGCGCGCCGCCGCGGTCCTCGGCCCCGAGATGAGGCCGGCCCTGCTCTGCCGGGTTTTGGCCCGCGCGCCGCAGGCGGTCGCCCACGCCCTCACCGAGGCCGCGGCCGCGCGCCTGCTCGAGCGCGGCCCGCAGGGCGACTTCAGCTTCGTCCACAACCGCGTGCGCGAGGCCTTGCTGGCCGGCCTGGACGCCGCCGGCCTCGCCTCCTACCACCAGCGCGTCGCCGAGGCGCTCGACGGCCCCGACGTCGATGGCGACGGCCTGCACCGCCTGGCCCACCACTACCTCGCGGGCGACCACTCGAAGCCCGACCGCGCGATCGAGATCTGCCTGCGCGCCGGTCGTCTGGCCCAGGCCGAATCGGCCGACGAGGACGCGTACCGCTACTTCCGCCGCGCCGACGAGCTGCGCGCCCGCGTCGGCCTGCCGCCCGACCCGCGCCTCGACGAGGGCCTCAGCGAGGTGTGCAGCCGCACCGGCCGCCACGACGAGGCCGACGTCCATGTCTCTCGGGCCATGTCCCGAGAGCAAGATCCGCTGCGGCGCGCCCAGCTGCTGCGCAGGCGCGCCCGCGTCGAGCTGTTCCGGCACGAGCACAGGCGGGCGCTCGCCAGCCTGGCCGCCGCGTTCGCCGAGGTCGGCGCGACCATGCCGTCGCGCAGCCCGCTGGCCCTGGCGCTCAGCGCCGTCATGGGCCTCGTGGCCGCGCTGATCGCCGTCACCGGCGTCGGCCGGGCCCCGCCGCCCCGCCGCCCGCGCGCCCTGCTCCTGGCCCAGCTCTACGACGACGCCGTGCGCGTCGCCTACTTCGACATCCGCCCGGCCACCCTGCTGCAGGCCGTGGTCCGCCAGCGCTACTACGGCGAGCGGCTCGGCCCCTCGCCCGAGCTGGCGCGGGCCAAGACCGCGCTCGGCATCGTCTACGCCGCCGTCGGCCGCTCGCACGCCGCCCGCCGCTGCGCCGCCGAGGCGGTGGCGATGGCGGCCGCCGCCGGCGACCGTCGCACCCTCGCGCGCGTCAGCTTCTACGCCGCCGCGATCCACGAGACCTGCGGCGACGTCCTCGCCGCCGAGCAGATGCTCACGCGCACCCTCGCCGAGCACCACCGCTGGCTCGAGAGCTGGGGCCTCGCCTTCACCCACCAGTTGCTCGCGCTCAACCTCTGGGCGCGCGGCCACGACGCCCGCGCGCAGGCGGTCCTGCGCCGCCTCAGCGTCGAGCTCGAGCTCGAGGGCGACCGCACCACCCGCCAGGCGATGGTCCTCACCCACGCCCTGCAGGCCGTCGTGCTCGCCGGCGCCGGCCGCCGCGACGAGGCCCTGCGCCACCTCGGCCAGGCCCGCAGCGGCGGCATCGCCTTCCCCGAGGACCACGGCCAGCTCGCCAACCTCCTCGGCCTCGAGGCCGTCACCCTGATCTTTCTGCACGAGCCGATGGCCGCCGTCGACGACGCCATCGCCCGCCTCGACGCCCTGCCGCTGCGCCCGCGCCAGGTCCCGTACCACGTCCGCTTCGCCTACGCCTTCGCCGTCCACGCCCGCCTCCACCAGGCCCTCGCCGCCCCGCCGGCCCAGCGCGGGCCGCACCTGGTCCGCCTGCGCGCCGCCGTCGACACCCTCGCCCTGCTGCCGAACCACCCGGTCCTGCGCGGCTTCCTCTTGCTTGGCCGATCGGGCATGTCCTGGATGACAGGTCTCTTCGACCATGCCCTTACGGACCTGTCCGAAGCGGAGCAGATCGCGTTCGCCAGCGAGAACCGGTGGCTGCGCTGCGAGGCGCTGCACCAGCGGGCCCACGCCCTGTGCGGCGCCGGGCGGGTCGACGCCGGCCGCCGCGAGGCCCGGGCCGCCGCCGCGCTGGCCGAGGAGCTCGGCTGGCGCCCGCGGGCCGAGGCGATCCGCCGCGCCTTCGACCTCGGCGCCGGCGCCGACCCGCGCGCCGGCGGCGACGGCCACCTCGGCGACGTCCAGGCCGCGCGCCTGCGCCGTCACCTCGACGCCCTGCTCGAGCTCAGCCTCGCCTCCGCCACCGCGCGCGCCTTCGAGGAGCAGGCGCGGATCGCCATCGACGAGCTCGCGCGCCTGCTCGCCGCCGAGCGCTGCGCCCTGTTCCTGTGCGACGACGCCGGCCAGCTCGAGTTCAAGGTCGGCCGCGACGCCCGCGGCAACGAGCTCGCGGCCGACTTCGGGGTCGTGCGCGACGTCGTCGAGCAGGTCCAGAGCACGCGCGAGCCGGTCGTCGTGTCCGGCGAGGACCGCGGCGGCCGCGGCCGTCACAGCGCCATGGCGGCCCCGCTGATCCTCAAGGACCGCATGATCGGCATCGTCTACCTCGACAACCGCCTGGTCCGCGGCGCCTTCACGAGCGGCGACGTCGAGATCCTGTGCGCCATCGCCGGTCACATCGCCATCGCCCTCGAGACCGCCCGCGCCGCCCGCCTCGAGGCCCAGGTCGTCGCCGCCGCGCAGGAGAAGTCGGCCCTGCTCGAGCACGCCACCAGCGCCGTCGGCATCGGCATCGCCGTGCTGCAGCCCGACGGCGAGCTCGCGCGTCACAGCCCGATCCTCGCCGACATGACCCGCCGCTGGCCCTCCGTCGCCGACTGGTGGGCCGGCGCCGCCCGCCAGCTGCTGCTGCCCGAGCCGCGCCCGTGCCCGCACTGCGGCGAGATGCAGTCGCTCGGCCGCAGCGTCGCCGACCTCGTCCAGGACGGCGAGCGCCAGGTGTTCGAGATCACCTTCACCGGCCACTTCCACGAGCTCGACCTCAGCACCCCGGGACATGTCCTTTTGGTCAGCGACATCACCCCGCGCAAGATCTCTGAGGAGAACCTGCTGCGGCTCAACGAAGAGCTGACCGCCGCGCGCGACCAGGCGCTGGCGGCCAGCCGGGCCAAGAGCACCTTCCTCGCCAACATGAGCCACGAGCTGCGGACCCCGCTCAACGCCATCATCGGCTTCAGCGAGATGCTC
The DNA here is from genome assembly GCF_026626665.1 of Nannocystis pusilla. Classification (GTDB taxonomy): domain Bacteria; phylum Myxococcota_A; class Polyangia; order Nannocystales; family Nannocystaceae; genus Nannocystis; species Nannocystis pusilla. Next base: position 10,341,332 of record NZ_JAPNKE010000002.1, on the reverse strand, counting down.
GTCGAGGACGCCGAGCACCTCGGCAACCGACAGATGGTCACCGACCTCGGCAAGATCCGCATGTCGGGCGCCCACCTGCTCGACCTCATCAGCACCATCCTCGACCTCAGCAAGGTCGAGACCGGCAAGATGCAGCTCGAGATCGTCGAGTTCTCGCTGCAGGCGCTGGTCGCCCGCGTCTCCGCCATGCTCACGCCGATGATCGCCAAGAACCGCAACATGCTGGCGCAGGCGATCCAGGCCGACCTCGACACCATGATCGGCGACGAGACCAAGGTGAAGCAGATCCTCTTCAACCTGCTGTCGAACGCCGCCAAGTTCACCACCGACGGCGTCATCACGCTCGGGGTCGAGCACGAGGTCGACGAGGCCGCGGGGCGCGACGACATCGTCTTCACCGTCGAGGACACCGGCATCGGCTTCCGCCCCGACCAGATCGACAAGCTGTTCCAGGACTTCTACCAGGCCGACATGTCGACCACCCGCAAGTACGGCGGCACCGGCCTGGGGCTGGCCATCGTCCACCGGTTCTGCCGCTTGATGGGCGGCGAGATCGGCGTCTCCAGCGAGCCCGGGATCGGCTCGACCTTCCGCGTCCGGCTGCCGCGCCACCTGGTCGCTGAGCCGCACAACGAGGTTCCCGCCGCCTGACCGCCGGCCGGCGCCCGGCCGCCGGTGCGCGTTGCGCCAGGTCCGCAGCCCCGGAGAACGCACGCAGGGACTTCCCTCCGGCCGCACGGGCGGACGCTGGCCCTCGTGGGGTGCTTTTGGCGACAATGGCGGGGCCAGATGACGGACGCGCCCATCTTGCGGCGGTGGCTCTCGTGGGTCCAGGGGCTCGTCCCGGCGCAACTCCGGCGCGACCCCGTCACGCGTCGTCGCTCGCTGCTCGCGCTCGGCATCCTCGGCGCCAACCTCATCGTCGGCAGCGCCCTCCTGATCCCGCTGGCGATGATCGGCGAGCCGGAGCTCCGCCGGATCGCGCTCGTCAACACCATCGCCTGCCTGCTGCTGATGCTGCTCGGCGTGCTGTTCCTGCGCCGCGGCTCGCTGTGGCTGACCGGCAACTGGATCTGCGCGATCCTCTACGCCGGCTTCGCGTTCGCCACCTGGACCGGCGGCGGCGTGCGGGCCCCGTTCACGATCTGCCTGGCCCTCCTGCCGATGCTCGCCGGCATCATCGCCGGCCGCCGCAGCGGCCTCGCGTGGGGCTGCATCAGCGTCGCCACGCTCACCGCCGTCTACGTCGCCCAGGCCAGCGGCGTCGAGCTGCCCGAGGTCACCCACCCCGAGACGACCGTGCTGCTGGCCTTCGGCGCGCTCGCCGGCACGACGATCCTGGTCACCTGGATGACCTCGTTCTCGGAGGCGACGAAGGAGGCCGCGATCGTGCAGATCGAGCAAGCCTCGGCGCAGCTGGCGGCGGCGATCCAGGAGGAGGAGAAGGCGCGCCACGCCGCCGACCAGGCGATCGCCGCCAACGCCGCCAAGTCGGCCTTCCTGGCCACCATGAGCCACGAGCTGCGGACCCCGCTGAACGCGATCCTCGGCTACAGCGAGCTGGTCGTCGACGAGCTGCGCGACCGCGGCGGCGGCAACGAGGACCTGATCGACGACATCCGCAAGGTCCACGCCTCCGGTCGGCACCTGCTCGGGCTCATCACCGACGTCCTCGACCTCACGCGCATCGAGGCCTCGCGGCTCGAGCTGAGCCCGACCGACTTCGACCCGGCGCGGCTGCTGCGCGAGGTCGCGGAGATCTTCATCCCCCTGGCCCTGCGCAACAACGACGTCCTCACCCTCGACCTCGGCGACGACACGGGCCTCGTCCACCACGACGCCACGCGCGTGCGTCAGGTCGTCATCAACCTGGTCGGCAACGCCATCAAGTTCACGCGTGACGGCACCGTGACGGTGCGGCTGCGCGGCGACCCCGACAAGTTCGAGGTGTTCGTGGAGGACACCGGGATCGGCATCCCGATCGACAAGATCGAGCGGATCTTCGAGCCCTTCACCCAGGTCGACGCCTCGAGCACGCGCCGCTACGAGGGCACCGGGCTCGGCCTGGCGGTGTGCCGGCGCCTGGTCTCGCTGATGGGCGGCGCGATCGAGGTCCGCTCCTCGGTCGGGCGCGGCAGCTCCTTCACGGTCCGGCTGCCGCGGCGTTACACGATCCCCGAGCACACCGCGTCCGTGACCACCAGCGCCTTCTGAGGCGCCGTCCGCACGCACTTTTCTCGGGTTGCGCCCGGCTCGCCGTCCGCCGTTCTCGCGCTGTGTGCTGGGGCACGAGTTCGCGCGTGACCCCACCCGCGACGCCTGGTAGATTCCGCGCGCCATGACGAAGGGCACCACGTCGCTGCTCCTCCTCGCTTGCTTCGCCGCCGCCGCCGGAGTCGCGGCCTGCAAGCGCCCCAACGCCGGCTACGCGCTGTCGCCGTGGGACGCCACCGCGATGTCCGGCTGCGACCAGCACGGCCCGCTCGCGCGCACCTGCAACGAGTGCAACGGCGGCGACCTCAAGGCCTGCCTCGCCGTCGCCACCGAGTACGAGTCGCGCCACGACCTGTCCCGCGGTTATCGCGACCTCAACACCGCGGCCAGCTTCTACGGCCGCGCCTGCGAGCTCAATTACATCCCTGCCTGCGTGCTGCTCGGCAACCACTACTCGGTGGTGCGCCCCGAGCCGCCGGCCCGCCAGGACGCGATCAAGGTGCGCGACGCCTCGTGCGCCGAGGCGACCGCCGCGTGCAGCAAGAAGGACGCGCTCGCCTGCCGCATCGAGGGCATGTGCCTGAGCGACGAGTGGCTGGCCCGCAAGAGCCCGCCCGACTACCCGAAGGCCATCGCGGCGCTCAACTCGGCCTGCGAGCTCGGCGACGCGATCGGCTGCGCCCGCCTCGGCTGGCTGCAAGCCGCCACCAGCAAGGACGAGTCGTCGCTGTCGCAGGCGTTCGCCGCCTACCAGAAGGCCTGCGACCGCGAGCTCGCCGAGGGCTGCGTCGGCGTCGCGGCCTACCTGCAGCACGGCATCGGCACCCCCGCCGACCCCGACAAGGCCCGCACGATCGCCAGCGAGTGGTGCGCCCGCGGCTCGCTCGAGGCCTGCCACGCCGAGACCGGCCACTACACCGCGCTGTCGGCCCTCCTGGCCGACGACGCCGCCACCAAGACCTGGACCCCGCCCGACACCAAGCGCCTCAACGCGCTCGACCTCCAGGTCGCGTGGTCGCAGGGCATCGGCCGCACCGGCTTCTGCGTCGAGCCCACCGGCGCCGTCGACAAGATCACCACCCTCGACTCGGTCGGCGACCCCGCCGTCGACCAGGTCCTGCGCGATACCGTCAAGAACTGGAAATTCCCGCGCCACCCGAGCACCCCGATCTGCGTCAGCCACGAGCACAACTTCGTGTTCGCGGTGCGCCCGTGGATCTTCCGCAGCTACTACATCGTCACCAACCAGTGGGTCACCGCCCGCGGCGGCGTGACGATGCTCGACCACGACTGGCAGCGCCCCGCCCGCAACCGCTGAGCCCCGCGCCCTGCGGCGGCCGCGAGCCTGTCTGCGCCCGCCTCGCCCAGCGCAAGGTGGGCGTCGTGCTACGATGACCTGCGTGCGCGCCGACGCCTCACGCCTCGACCTCGAGGACCGAGCCCACGCGCGTTCGGTCCTCGATCTCCGCGGCGACGAGCTCGACCTCACCGGCGTCGTCCCGGCGCTGGAGCGCCTCGTCGCCCGCTGGCGCCCGTCTCAGGTGTGGCTGTTCGGCAGTCGGGCTCGCGGCGAAGCGACGGCCGAGAGCGACTGGGACCTGCTGGTCGTCGTCCCCGACGCGACCCCGGACGACGACCTCGATCCGCTGGTGGGCTGGCAGCTCCGCAAAGAGTCGCGGGTCCGGGCCGATCTCATCCCCTGTCGTGAGGGCGACTTCCGCGCAGATCGCGACACCCCGAACACGCTCGCCCACGAGGCCGCCCACCGCGGCGTGCTGATCTATGAGCGTTGAGAGCAGGATCGCCGGCTTCTTGCGCGTGGCCCACGAGGACCTCGCGGGAGCGCGTCTGCTCGCCGCCGCGAACAACCGCAACGCGATCTACCTGTGCGAACAGTCCGCCGAGAAGCTGATCAAGGCGATCCTCACCTCGGAGGGGATCCACGTCGGCATCAAGCACGAGCTCGACGTGCTGGTCGACAAGCTCCCGGACGAGAACCCGATCAAGTCATCGCTCCGGGACATCGAATATCTCGGCGCCTACGCGACCTCCTATCGATATCCCACCGACGACGGCAAGGTCCGCCGCGTTCGCCGGGAGCATCGCGTCAGCGACGCGATCGCTGCCGTCGAGGCGGTGCTCGTCGCGGTCGCCGCCCGCTTCGAGGTCGACCTCGAGCATCCGGACGCTCCAGCCCGTCACTCGCGGCCCATTCGCTGACTCGTAACATCGATGGACACGCGGCGAGCTCGCGTGCTCCCATGACCCATGCCCGAGCTCGCGCAGCGACTGGCCGAGTTCGCGGCCCACGTCGGCGCGCTCGCGGGCGACGAGCACGACGCGCGCGGCTTCTGCGAGCGGCTGTTCCGCGCCTTCGGCTGGCCTGACCTTCACACCGCCGGCGCCGAGTTCGACGCCCCGACCCGGCTCGCCTGGGGCCCGACCCTGCTGCTCGAGCTGCACCCTCGCGGCACCGCCCTCGCCGCGGAGGCGCGCCGGCTCTTCGAGCACTGGCAGTATCACACCTCGCACCCGCGCTACGTCGCCCTCTGCGACTTCGCCGAGCTCCTTTTGTATGACTTCGCCGCCCAGGTCCGGGAGCCGATCGATCGCCTTTCGCTCGCCGACCTGCCCGGCGATCACGCCGCCCTGAATTTCTTGCTCCGCGAGCCGCGACCGCCCGTCTTCCGCAGCGATCGCGTCGCCCTCACGCGCGAGGCCGCCAGCCACCTCGCCGGCCTGTTCGACCTCCTCGTCGCGCGCGGCACCGATCGCAACCTCGCCCGCCAAATCACCCTGCGCTGCGTCCACGCCCTGTTCGCCGCCGGCCTGGGGCTGATGCCGCGCGACCGCCTCGAACAATCACTCGCGTCCATGGAGCTCTCCGGGGAAGAACACGATCTCCTCGCCCGCGCCGCCGACCTCGACTGGTCCAGGGTGCAGCTCCCGGTGTTCGGCGATCTGTTTCAAACTGCGATGGACCCCGCACGCCGCCACGCTCTCGGGGTCCACTTCACCAGCGAGGCCGACATCCAGCGGATGGTCCTGCCGAGCCTCGTCCGCCCCTGGCGCGAGCGCATCACCGCCGCCGATTCTCCTGAAAAACGACTCGCACTTCACGACGAGCTCGCGCGCCTGCGGATCCTCGACCCCGCGTGCGGCAGCGGCAACATCCTCTGCGTCGCCTACCGCGAGCTTCTCCACCTCGAGGCCGATCTTCTCTCGCGCTTGCCGATCGAGGCCTCTCTCGCTACTCGCATCTCGCTCGCCAACCTCTGCGGCATCGACCGCGACCCGTTCGCAGTCGAGCTCGCGCGCATCACCCTGCAGCTCGCCGAGCTCAGGCCCGACGCGAGCTCGGCCTGCCGAGCTCACGTCCTCTTTCACAGCCCGACCTCTGCGTCGCCGACGCTCTCTTCACCGACTGGCCGGCTGCCCACGTGATCCTCGGCAACCCGCCGTTTCAGGCCAAGAACAACATGCAGCGCGAGTTCGGCCCCGAGTACCTCCGCCGCCTGCGCGCCGCTTATCCGCGCGTCTCGGGCCGCGCCGACTACTGCGTCTACTGGTTCCGCAAGGCCCACGACGTCCTCCCGCCCGGCGGCCGCGCCGGCCTCGTCGGCACCAACACCGTCCGCCAGAACGCGTCGCGCGACGGCGGCCTCGGCCACATCGTCGCCGACGGCACCATCACCGAGGCCGTCGCCGCCGAGGTGTGGTCCGGCGACGCCGCGGTCAACGTCTCGATCGTCAACTGGATCAAGCACGCCGACGTCCCGGGAAAAAGTTCCTCTCGTGGCAGACCGGCGACGCCGCGCACAGCCCGTGGCAGACCGTCGAGGTCGAGCGGATCGGCCCCTCGCTCAGCCCCGCCACCGACGTCAGCGCCGCCCGCTCCTTGCGTACCAACCTCGCCGCCGCCTGCTGCTACCAGGGCCAGACGGTCGGCCACGACGGCTTCCTCGTCGCGCCCGCCGACGCGCGCAGCATCCTCGCCGACGCCGGCGCCAACGCGGCGGTGCTGTTCCCCTACCTCGGCGGCGACGACCTCCTCGGCCGCCGCGACGGCGCCCCGAGCCGCCACGTCATCGACTTCGGCGAGCGCGACCGCCTCGCCGCCGAGGCCTTCGCCGCGCCCTTCGCCCGCGTCGCGTCCGCCGTCCTGCCGGCTCGCCGCCGCGCCGCCGCCGAGGAGCAGCGGCGCAACGCCGCCGTCCTGCGCACCGGTCCGCGCGCCCGCATCAACCGGCACCACGCGGTCTTCCTCGACCAGTGGTGGCGCCTGTCGTGGCGCCGCGGCGAGATGCTCGCGGCGATCGCCGGGCTCACCCGCTACATCGCCTGCGCCCGCGTCACCCGCCGCCCGATCTTCGAGTTCGTCGACCGACGGATCCGCCCGAGCGACGCCCTCGTGGTGTTCGCCCTCGCCGACGACTACTCGTTCGGCGTCCTGCAATCGGCCCTGCACTGGCAGTGGTTCACCGCCCGCTGCTCCACCCTCAAACGCGACTATCGCTACACCTCGAGCACCGTGTGGGGCGCCTTCCCCTGGCCGCAAATCCCGACTGCCGCGCAGGTTCAGCAGATCGCCGCGGCTGCTCGCGCATTGCGTCAGGTCCGCGCCGCCGAGATGGAGCGCCACGACGCCTCCCGCCGCGAGCTGTACCGAAGCCTCGACACCCCCCGCCGCACTCCGCTGCGCGACGCCCACGAGGCCCTCGACGAGGCCGTGCGCGCCGCCTACGACCTCCGTGGCGATCCGCTGCGCTTCCTCCTCGACCTCAACCTCGAGCTCGCCGAGCAGGAGCGCGCGGGCCGTTCGATCGTCGGCCCCGGCCTCGCCGCTTTGTCCCCGAGCCCCGAGCTACAGGCCGCCTGCACCTCGAGCGACTGTATCGCCGCGGCCTGAGCGACCTGTCAGCCGCGGGGCCACATCTTCGTGCCCTTGCGGCCCCACACGAACGACACGCCGAACGTGAACTCGCCGTGGTGGGCGTAGCTGAGCTCGCCGCCGGCCGCCTTCGCGTACGACGGCGTCATGATGTCGCGGCCGTCGATGCGGATCGCCACCCACTTGCTGACGTAGATCTTCAGGCCGCCGCCGACGTGGAGCGCCCCGTCGACCTTCTTGCCGACGAGCTCGTCCTTCGACGAGCCGCCGAACATGCCGCCGCCGGCGACGATGAACGGCGTGATGCGGGTCGGCAGCTGCAGGATGACGTGGCCGCGCAGGCCGAACAGCACCGCGCGCTTGCCCTCCTCGACGTCGACCTTCGTCGGCGACACGTTGCCTTCGATCTCCACGCCGACGAAGCGGACCGGCAGGTACGCCAGGCGCAGGCCGATGTCGAAGCCGGTCTTGAACGGGCGCGGCGGGTTCGGCGGCTCGACCCCGTAGAGCCCGTGGTCCTTGGCCCCGAACAGCGCGCCCATCAGCCAGCCGACCTCGATCATGTGCATCTCCTTGCGCCACGGCGGCACCGGCTTCTCGGGCTTGGCCTCGGCCGCCTCCGCGGCCGGCTCCTCACCCGGCTCCTGGGCGCGGGCGAGCGACGGCAGGGCCAGGACGGACACGAGGACGGAGGCCAGGGCGACGAGGGTCGGGGTACGCGGCATGCGGGCTCCGGGCGAGGCGGACCATCATGTACCGCGAAGCCGGGCAAAAGACGAGCCCCCACGCGCCTGCGACAGGGCGGCGCGAGCTCCTGCGCCTTTTATGCGCCTTGGTACCGGAACTTGACCTCGGCCATCGCCGGGTGAGGCCCCGGCACCGTCGCCTGCTCGCGGCACACCGCCCAGCCGTCGGCCCCGAGCAGCAGCGCCGTCGACACGCGCGTGCCGTAGCCCGGCATGGCGATGCACAGCGGCGACAGGGCCCGCTCGAGCTCGAGCCCGACGCCCGTGTCGGGCAACTCCGCGACGGCCGCCGGCGTCGCGTCGGCCAGCATCGCCACGATCGCCGCCGGCGCGATCGTCTCGGCCGTCAGCAGCCGCGCCAGCCCCGACTTGCCGCGCACCACCTTCGGCCACGGCGTGTCGAGGGCCGCGTTGCTGATCCCGTACAGCCCCGGCTGAAGGCGCAGCCGGTCGCCTGTCTTGTTGTTCATGTACCAAACGCCATGCGGATCGCCGCACACCAGGTTGAAGCCGGCGTACTGCTCGCCCGCGATCGCCCCCACGTACGCCTCCGGCCCCGCCGCGCCGCGCAGGTAGTCGGCGACCAGCGCCCCGCGCGAGCGGACGCCCGGGCGGATGTCCGAAGGGTCACGTACGTTCGTCAGCGCCGCCCAGCGGCCGCGGCGGGTCACCCCGAACCACGTCCCGCCGGCCTGCAGGTCGCGCCCCGCGAACAGCTGCGGCGCCTGGGGCCACCACCCGGCCGGCGCGGTCTTGCGGGCGTAGAACTCGTCGCGGTTGGCCGCCAGCACCAGCGGGTAGCGGGGATGGACCCCGAGCGCGAACAGCAGGGTACACACTCAGACCTCGTCCTTCTGCCCGCGCAGCCGTCGACCGGCCCGCGACAGCGCGTTGCCGGCGTCGTCGAACAGCGAGTACGCGACCGGCACGATGAGCAGCGTGATCAGCAGCGACAGCGCCTGCCCGCCGATGATGACCTTGGCCATCGACGCCCGCGAAGCCGCGCCCGGACCCTTGCCGAGGGCGATCGGGATCATGCCGGCGATGAGCGTGATCGTCGTCATCAAGATCGGCCGCAGGCGGGTCTTGTTGGCCTCGACGATCGCCGCGTCGCGGGCCACGCCGCGCTCGCGCAGCGTGTTGGTGTAGTCGACCTGCAGGATGCCGTTCTTCTTGATGATCCCGAACAGCATGAACACGCCGAACGTCGAGTAGATGTTGAGCGTGTCGCCGAGCAGCATCAAGGACAGCAGCGCGAACGGCAGCGACAGCGGCAGCGACAGCATGATCGTCACCGGGTGCAGCAGGCTCTCGAACTGCGCCGCCAGGACCATGTACATGAACAAAAACGACAGGGCGAGCGCGCCGAGGAAGTTCGTGATCGTCTCGCTCATGGTCTTCGCCCGCCCGGTGAAGACCACCTCGTACTCCGGCGGCAGCTTCATCTCGCCGATCATCCCCTGCACGCGCGCGACCGCGTCGCCGAGCGGCAGGCCGTCGAGGTTGGCCCCGAGCTCGACCTGGCGGATCCGTCCCAGCCGATCGATCTGCGCCGGCCCGCGCTCACGCTCGAACTCTGCCAGCGCCTCGAGCCGGATCAGCCCGCTACGTGCCTGGATCGGCAGGCCGCGCAGCGAGTCGACGTCGCGCCGGTCCTCCGGCCGCAGGCGCAGCCACAGGTCGTACTGCTCGGCGCCCTCGCGGATCTTCGAGATCGGCTCGCCGCCGACCATCGTCCGCAGCGCCGCCGCGATCTCGCCGGCGCGCACCCCGAGGTCGGCGGCGCGGTCGCGGTCGATCTTGACCCGCACCTCCGGCTTGCGCACCGCCGCCGACGAGTCGATGTCGACGAACCCGGGGTCCTCGGCCATCTTCGCCATCAGGGTCGCGGTGTACTCGCCGAGCTGCTCGAGGTCGGGCCCGCGCAGCGAGAACGCGAGCTGGGTCCGGCGTCCGCCGCCGCCCATGCCGCCCAGGTCCTGCACGCTCGGGCGCAGGTCCGGGTACGGCCGCAGCGCCGCGCGGGCCTGCTTCTGCACCGCGTCGAGCGGGTAGTCGCGGTGCTCGATGTCGGTCACCTGCACGTAGATCTGGACCTCGGTGACGTCGTCGCCGCCGCGGGCCGCACCGATGCTCGTGAACAGCCGCTCGACCCCGCGGAGCTCGCGGAGGTGGCCCTCGATGCGCGCCGCCATCGCCGAGCTCGCCTCGAGGCTCGAGCCCTCGGGCATCGTCAGCACCACCATGAACTCGCTGGTGTCGTCCTTGGGGATGAAGTCCTTGCCGATGCGCTGGCCCAGCGGCACCACCATCGCCACGGTCGCCAGCGACAGCGCGACCACCAGCCAGCGCCAGTTCAGCGACCAGCGGACCAGCCACGCGTAGCCGCGGTCGAGCCCGTCGTTGAGGCGCGCGACCAGGCTCGGCCTGTCGCGGTCCTTCGGCTTCGGCGGCTTCAGCAGGCGCGAGCACAGCATCGGCGTCAGCGTCAGCGACACGAACAGCGACACCCCGATCGAGAACGCCGTGGTGATGCCGAACGAGCGCCAGAACCGGCCGATGCGGCCCTCCATGAACGCCGTCGGCAGGAAGATGACGATCAGCGACAGGGTCGTGGCGAACACCGCCAGGGTGATCTCACGCGTCCCTTCGATCGCCGCCTGCACCGGCGGCTCGCCGTGCTCGACCCGGCGGTACACGTTCTCGAGCACCACGATCGCGTCGTCGATGACGATGCCGACCGCGAGCGTCAGCGCCAGCAGGGTGAAGTTGTTGAGCGTGTAGTCGAGCGCGTTGAGGACCGCGAAGGTCGTGACGATCGAGCACGGGATCGCCAGCGCCGCGATCAGCGTCGAGCGCAGCGAGCCCATGAACAGCAGCACGGACACGCTGGCGAGCAGGGCGCCGAGGACCAGGTGGAGCTCGACCTCGTGGATCGATCTGCGGATGAAGCGCGAGGCGTCGCGGATCGGCGTGACCTCGATGTCGCCCGGCAGGCTGCGCTTCAGCCCCGCGATGCGCCTCTCGATCGCGTCGACCACCTCGACCGTGTTGGTGCCGGCCTGCTTCTGCACCACCAGCGCGACCGCGTTCTCGCCGTCGAGCCGCGACAGCGAGCGCGGGTCCTCGGTGCCGTCCTCGACCTCGGCGATCTGGCCGAGCAGCACCGGCGCGCCCTGGCGCTCGGCGACCACCAGCCGCCGCAGCTCGCGCGCGTCCTGCACGCGGGCCATCGTCCGCAGCACCTCCTCGCGCCCCGAGCTCTCGAGCCGCCCGCCCGGCAGCTCGAGGTTCTGCTGCTCGATCGCCTGCCGCACCTGCTGGATCGACAGCCCCTGGGCCGCCAGCGCGTCGGCGTCGAGCAGCACGTTGAAGGCCCGCCGCTGCCCGCCGGTCAGCTGGATCTGCCCGACCCCGGCGACCCCCTGCAGCGGCTCCAGCACCTGCTTGCGCGCCAGCTCGGTGACCTCGCGCAGGTCGCGGCGGTCCGACGACACCACCAGCGTGATCACCGGCACCGCCGTCGTGTCGAAGCGGGTGACCACCGGCGGGTCTGTCCCTTCGGGCAAGTTCTTGAGCGCCGCCGCGACCTTGTCGCGCACGTCCTGGGTCGCCTGGTCGCGGTCGCGGTCGAGCAGGAAGTTGACCGTGACCACCGACACGCCCTCGAGCGACGTCGAGCGCAGCTCGTCGATGCCCTCGGCGGTGCTGACCGCGTCCTCGACGATCTTCGAGACCTGCGTCTCGATCTCCTCCGGGCTGGCCCCGCGCAGCGTGGTCGTCACCGTGACCACCGGGATCTCGACGTCCGGGAACTGGTCGACCCCGAGCGTGCGGAACGACAGCACGCCGAAGGTCATGCACGCGAGGATCAGCATCAGGGTGAAGACCGGCCGGCGGACGCAGATCTCCGACAGCGTCACGGCGCCTTCCCCTTCGCGCCTGCCCCTCCGGGCATGTCTGCGGCGGCCGTCGTCACGGCGCCTTCTCCTTCGCGCCTGCCCCTCCGGGCATGTCCTTTTTTTCAGGCGCCCCCGCCCGCGCCGCAGCCTTCGCCTCCGCGCTCTTCTCGCCTAGCCCCGGGGGCATGTCCTTACCTTCAGGCGTCCCCGCCGGCGCCAGAGCCTTCGTCTCCGCGGATTTCTCGCCTGGCTCGTGGGGCATGTCCTTCGCGCCCTGGCCCTCGGGGCCTGTCCCGACGGACATGTCCTTCGCCGCGCTGGGCGCCACCGGCGTGCCCGGGGCGATCAGCGCCGCCCCGCGGACGATCACCTGCGAGCCCGGCTCGAGCCCGAGGACGATCGCGTCGCCGCCCTCCTCGGCGACGAGGTCGACGTCGTGAGCGACTGCCACCGCGTCCTCGACGCGCATCACCCGGTCGCGGCCGAGCACGTGGAACACGGCGGCCCGCGGCACGCGGACGCTGCCCGCCTCGTGGCCGAGCGACAGCGTCGCCACCGTGAACATGCCCGGGCGGAGCACGCTGCCGGCCGGCGAGAACACCGCCTCGACCGTGAACGTGCGCGTCGTCGGCGACACCACCGGCGACACCCGCGTCACCGCGGCCTGCACCGCGCCGGCGCCCGCGGCGATCTTCGCCCCCGCCTCGCCGGGCTCGCCGACCAGCGAGTCCTTGAGCGTCACCGTCGCCGGCGTGCCGATCTGGACCAGCGCCGCGTAGCGCTCGGGCACCTCGACCGTGAGCCGCAGCTTGTCGTCGGCGACCAGGTCGAACAGCGCCGTGCCCGGCTTCACGTACGTCCCCGGCGCCACGTGTCGCGCCGCGATCGCCCCCGCGAACGGCGCCCGCACCGTCGTGTCGCCGAGCTGGCGCGACGCCTGCGAGCGCTGCGCCTTGGCCCCCGCGAGCCGCGTCCGCGCCTTCTCGAGCTCCTCCTGCGTCGCCACCCCGCCGAGGCTCTCCAGCCGCTTCACGTCGATCTCCGCCTGCGCCAGCGAGGCCTCGACCTCCGACACGCGCGCGCGGTAGTCGATCGGACGGATCGCCGCCAGCTCTTGCTCGCGGGTCACGCGGTCGCCGAGGTCGACCTTCACCTCCGTGATCGGCCCCTCGACCCGCGCCGCCACCTGCACTTTTTCGAGCGCCGCGAGAGTGCCCGAGAGCGTCAGGAGCCGCGGATGGGGCGCGGCGCGAGCCTCCGCCACCTCGACCGCCCGCGGCTGCGGCCCCGCGGCCGCCTTGCCGGCGTCGGCCGGCGCGCTCGTACACGCCGCCGCCAGCAGGGCCGTGAGCAGGACGACGCGCGCGAGGGCGAGCGGCACGCTCGACACACTGTCCCGCGGCGCCGCCGCGGTCAAGCGGGACCGCCCCTTGCGCTGCATCCACGGCCCCGCCCGCTGCGGCGCGGACGCATTCCCCGCCGCGCGACTCGCCGACAAACGATCGGACCGGCGCGGACCCGAGAAGCGCCGCGGCGCGGGCGGTTCGGGCGCGAACTCCGGATGCGGTCAGGCGGACCGCTCCCTCTCCATCCTCGCCCTCGCGTGTGCTCCGGTACCGAGCCCGCGCTCCGCGAAAACGATCTGCCACCGCTCGATCGATCGCCTCGACCGAAGCTGCTCGCCTCCCGTCCTCGAGCGGGTCCTTCGACCATGTGTCCTTTCGGACAGCTATCGAAATCCGGTCGAGCCCGCGAAGGAGCGGGCCGCTGTGGCGCCCAGGCCTTCGAAACACGCGGCGCCCGAGGAGGGCGCCGCGCAGGCGGCTCAGGCCATGGCGATGGTCGGGCCAGCCTTGACCTTGCTCTTTACCTTCATGACGTCTCCCTTTCTCGGGTCCCCAAGTGGACCCGCGTATCGACGGCTTCTTACGGCCTCGCCCAGCATGGCCGCGGCTGCCGTGCGGGTCCACTGCCGCCCACGAGCGCGACCTCAAACGTCCGCGGCGGCCTTTTCTTCGCCTCGCCTGCGACATCCGCCCCGGTCGCCTGTCATGACGCAACACTTCCTCCGCCGGCGACACCACGAGCGACGGCGCGACGCCCACGCGGAGCGCCGCTCGGCCGGCGCGAAGCATTGTGGCGATCGCCAGGCCCTGCGTTCGCTCGCCCCGTCGCTACCGCGGACCGCGAGCGAGCGTCGCGCGCGTGGCGAGGCGATCCCGGCGCTCGTCGTGCACGTCGCCCCGCGCGCGTCGTCGAGCCGATGCACGCGCGAGCGAAGCTCGATCCCGACGACGCGTCGCCCCTCCTCACCGTTCGACACGTGAGTGCAGACGGCCTTCGCGCATACGGAGCGAGCCATCGCCCCACGTCCTCGACTGCCCGCTCGGGTCGTGGCCCGCGTCGTCCACAGCGCGTCCCCGACCTTCGCCCCACGCTCTCCACCACCTCGAGCCCACGCACGCGCCGATCGCTCCGCGTGCTCTCGGCCCGCAGTGGGGCACGCGATGCACCGCCGGGGTCCCTGGCCCTCGGGACAGATGGCCCCCTCGCCGCGTCACGGCCTCGCGTGCGCGCTCGCGTGAGCTTGACACGATCTTCGTCGCCGCTTCAAAGATGGAGGATGCAGGGGACGCGGAGGTGAGGATGCAGCGGCGCAGATCGATCAGCGCATCACTATGGTTGTGCGTGGCGAGCGGCTGTTACAGCGGCGCCGCCAACACGAGCGACGGGCCCGACACCGGCGCCACCGCGGCCAGCGAAAGCGGCACTCCCGGCACCACCGATACCGTTCCCACCACCGGCGAGCCGACCACCGGCGAGGCCCCGCCCGCGGAGGAGTGTCAGACCCTCGATCTCTCGCCCACCCCGCTGCGCCGCCTCACCCGCGCCCAGTACGACTTCACGATCCAGGACCTGCTCGGCGTCGCCGACGTCCCCTCGAGCGCGCTCGACGGCCTCGACGCCAAGGTCGGACCCTTCGACAGCAACGTCGTCGTCCCGCTCGACACCATCGGCGTCGCCTCACTGGCCGACATCGCCGAGAAGGTGGCGGGCGTCGCCGACCTCGTCGGCCTCGTCCCGTGCGACGTGCAGAACCTCGCCCCCGACGCGCCCGAGCTCGGCAGCTGCGTCCGCGAATTCATCGCCGACTTCGGCGCCCGCGCCCTGCGCAAGCCGCTGACTTCCGAGGAGGTCGACCGCTACGTCGGCGTCTACGACCTCACGCGCGCGCTCGCGGGCGAGACCCCGGCCACGGCAGTGCGGCAGGTGATCGCCACCATGCTGCAGTCGCCCTACTTCCTCTACCAGGTCGAGCTCGGCGCCGGCGCGCCGGACGAGCGCGGCTGGACCCCGCTCGGCGATCACGAGCTGGCCGCGCGGCTGTCCTACTTCCTGTGGAACAGCATGCCCGACGACGCCTTGCGGGCCGCCGCCGACGCCGGCCAGCTGCAGGACGACGCCCAGTTGCAGGCCCAGTTGGAGCGCATGCTCGCCGACGACAAGGCGCGGCGCGGCCTCGGGGCCTTCGCGGTCCAGTGGCTCGAGCTCGACCACCTCGACTGGGTCGAGAAGTCGCCGCACCCGCTCGTGCCGGAGTTCGGCGACGACCTGCGCGAGGCGATGAAGCGCGAGGCCGCCGACTTCATGGCCATGGTGATCCGCGACGACGACGCGCGCCTCTCGACCCTCCTCACCGCGCCCTACTCGCCCGTCCCCGACGAGCTGCTGCCGCTCTACGGCCTGGCCCAGCCGGCCGAGCCGGGCAGCTACGTCCAGCTCGACCCGGCCCGCCGCGCCGGCCTGCTCACGCAAGTCGGCTGGCTCGCCACCCACGCCAACCCCGGCCAGTCCTCGCCGGTGCTGCGCGGCGTCGTCGTGCTCGAGAGCCTGCTGTGCACCTTCTTGCCGGCCCCGCCGAACAACATCTTCCCGCCGCCGCCCGACCCGAACGCCACCACCCGCGAGCGCTTCGAGAAGCACTCGAGCGAGCCGAGCTGCGCCGGCTGCCACCTCTTCATCGACGGCATCGGCTTCGGCTTCGAGGGCTACGACGCGTTCGGCGTCGTGCGCGAGCTCGAGAACGGCCTGCCCGTCGACGAGAGCGGCACCCTGCGCGGCTACGGCATCACCGAGAAAGCATTCGACGGCCCCGTCGAGCTGGCGCACCTGCTCGCCGACGACCCCGTCGTGCGCGACTGCGTCGCCTTCCAGTGGACCACCTACGCGCTCGGACGGATCCTCGCCACCGCCGACACCTGCCAGGTCGCCGACCTGCAGGACCGCTTCGCCGCCCACGACGGTGACATGCGCGCCCTGCTCGGCGACATCGTCACGAGCCCCGCCTTCCGCACCCTCGTGTTCGCCGCCGAGTGAAGGAGCCGCCGCCATGACCGCAACGAATCATCGCAAGAGCGGCCGCTGGGGCCGTCGCAAGCTGCTGCAGGCGCTCGGGCTCGGAGCCGCGTGCGCCCCCTTCGTCCCGCTGCTCGACGCCCGCGGCGAGACCGACCCCGCGCCGCGCCGGCTGATCCTCGTCTACACGCCGCACGGCACCCTCCACAAGTTCTGGAACCCGACCGGCACCGAGACCGACTTCGTCCTGCCCGAGCTGCTGGCCCCGCTCGCGCCCTATCAGCACGACAACCTGATCGTCCTCAAGGGCATGCGCCTCAACGGCCAGGGCGGCGCCGGCCCGCACACGCGCGGCATGCCGCTGCTGTTCACCGGCTCCGAGCAGCTCCCCGGCGACAAGTACAAGCACGGCGGCGCCCCGCCCGACGACCCGCTCGGCTGGGGCGGCAATGTCAACGCCTCGATCGATCAAGTCATCGCCGACGGCCTCGCCGGCACCACCCCGCTGCACTCGCTGCACCTCGGCTACCAGGTCGGCGGCGTCCACGTCGCCAACCGCATGTCGTTCACTGCGCCCGACACCCCGAGCGAGCTGTACGAGAACCCGCAGCACGCCTACGACCAGCTGTTCGGCCTGGCCACCCTCGACAAGGAGGCCTACGAGCGGCTCAAGGCCAAGCGCATGAGCTCGATGGGCGTCGTGCGCGCCGAGCTCGAGGGCCTGAAGTTCAAGGTCGGCGGCGACGAGCGGCCGAAGATCGAGTCGCACCTGGCGGCCCTCGGCGACATCGAGGCCGCGCTGGTAGGCGGCTATCAGTGCGAGGTCCCGCCGCTCGGCGAGCCGATCGATCACGTCGCCAACGAGTCGAGCGCGGAGGTGCTGTCGCGCCACATCCAGCTGATCACCGCCGCGCTGCGCTGCGACCTCACCCGCGTCGTCACCCTGCAGGTCGCGCGCGGCGAGTGGGACGCCAACACGTACCCGTGGATCCCGGCGCCCATGACCGACTTCCACCACGCGCACACCCACAACGCCCCCGAGAACAGCGAGGCCGAGGCCTACCTCCGCGGGATCCGCCGCTACTACGCCGAGAAGATCCGCGAGCTCGCCGACGCCCTCGCGGCCGTCCCCGAGGGCGACGGCACCATGCTCGACAACACGATGATCGTGTGGGGCACCGAGGTCGGCCACGGCCAGACCCACCAGTTCACCGAGATGCCGTTCGTCGTCGTCGGCGGCAAGACCTTTGAACTCGGGCCGCTTCGTCACCCACCAGGACGTCGCCCACCACCGCCTGCTGGTCGGCATCCTCCACGCGATGGGCCAGACCTCGATCGCCAACTACGGCGAGAACGACATCGACGTCGGCTCCGGCCCGCTCCCCGGCCTGCTGCTGTGACGTGATCCTGCGCGCAAGGACATGCTCGTCGGGGCATGTCCTTTGTGACATGTGATGCACGCGGGTGCAGGTCGCGCTGTCCTCGCTCGGCGGGACGGGTCGACGGCGATCGCCTCCGCCGACAGTATCGACCGCCGGCGCGCAACGGCGGCGCCCGCGGGGACTCCTGGGTCATGGAGGACTCACTGGTTTCACCGCCGAAGTACCGGACGCATCGTGACGGGCCGGCACAACCGGTCGGTCGACCGCTCCCGCGCCGGCCTTCGCGCGCCGCCCTCCGCGTTCGGGTTATCCTCCGCGACGAATGCCTCGCCTCCTCGTCGTTCCGCGCTGGGCCGGGACTCCGCGCTCCGACTATTACCCCTGGCTCGTCGACTCGCTCGCGGCCGCGCCCGGGCGGCTGTTCGCGCCGGTCGTCGTCGCCGACCTCCCGAACCCCGGCACCCCGCGCCTCGACACCTGGCCCCCCGCGATCGCTCGCCTCCTCGGCGACGACCCGGATGTCCTTCGGGACACCTTTGTCCTCGGCCACAGCGTCGGCTGCCAGGCATTGCTGCACGCCCTCGCGGCTCTGCCCGCGGGCTCCCGGGTCGCCGGCATGCTCGCGGTCGCCGGCTGGTGGCGCGTCGACGAGCCGTGGCCGACGATCCTCCCCTGGCAAGACGACCTGCCCGACCTCGCGCGCGTGCGTGCGGCGGTGCCCCGCCTCACCGTCCTCCTGAGCGACGGCGACCCGTTCACCCGCGACCACCAGGCCAACGCGGTCCTGTGGCGCGAGCGGCTCGGCGCCGAGGTCGAGGTCGTTCCGGGCGCGCGCCACTTCAACGCCGCCCAGGAGCCGGCCGTCCTGGCCGCCCTGCTGCGCCTCGCGGCCGGCTGAGCGGCTCACATGGCCTTGAGGTCATGTTCGACGGGCACGCAGGACGCGACGCGACCAATCGCGGCGCGAGACTGCCCCGGTCGCCTGCGAGCGCCCGCCGGCGCCACGGGGCCCGGTCTGCGCCGCGCCGCGCCGCGGCATCGCCTGTCCCTCGTGACATGCCTTGAAGGACACGTCGATCTCCCGACTTGACGCCGCGCCGGCGTCCGCGGGATACCCGGCCTTATGGCTTCGCCTCGCCTCCTCCCCCTGCTCCTCGTCGTCGCGGCCGCCTGCGGTGACGACGGCACCGCCAGCGGCTCCGCCTCCGACTCGAACTCCGGCGACACCACCACCGCCGGCACCACCAGCACCGGCGGCGCCACGGCCAGCGACACCGCGGTCCCGACCACCGGCGACGCTGGTTCGAACAGCGACTCCGAGAGCGAGACCGGCACGCCGACCGACACCGACCCCACCGCGGCATCGGCGGTCAGCGCCTCCGAGTCGGGCGCGACCGAGACCACCGCCGCCACCGTCACCGACGGCACCGCGACCGCGGACACCGCAGTCACCACCGAGACGACCCGCGACACCACCACCGACGCGACCACCGAGACCAGCACCACCGACACCACCACCGGCTGCGTCGACGCTTGTGAGGACGGCGTGGCCCAGTGCGTCGGCGACGGCGCCGTGCACACCTGCGGCCTCGGTCGCGGCGGCTGCCTCGAGTGGTCCGAGCCCGAGCCGTGCGCCGCCGATCAGGCGTGTCAGGACGGGGCGTGCGTGGCCGGCTGCGTCGACGTCTGCGACGCCGGCGCCAGCCAGTGCACCGGCGGGGGCGTCAGCGAGTGCGTCGACGACCCGAACACCGGCTGCACCGTGTGGGCCGACGCGGTCGCCTGCGGGCCCGGCCAGGCGTGCCAGCAGGGCATGTGCGTCACCCCGCCGCCGGCCTGCCTCGACGACTGCGTGTTCACCAAGCAGAGCGTCCCCGGCGACGTCGACTTCTACAGCGTGTGGGGCAGCGACGCCAAGGCCGTGTGGGTCGTCGGCAACAGCGGCACCGCGCTCTACCACAACGGCGTCAACTGGAAGTCGATCGACAGCGGCGTCGGCAAGCGGCTCGAGTGCGTCCACGGCAGCGCCGCCGACGACGTGTACGCGATCGCCAGCGACGGCGCGGTCATCCGCTGGGACGGCCTCGAGTGGCTGCCCTACGTCGACCTCAACCCGATCTGGGAGAGCAACGCTTGCCTCTCGGTGCTCGGCCAGGAGGACCTGCTCGCGCTCGTGTACGACGAGAACGGCGAGAAGCAGGTGCTCTGGCGCGTCACCGGCGGCGTCAAGACCCAGCTCGCCGTCTACACCCCGCAGGCCGTGTTCACGCCCGACGGCAGCAAGGCCCGCACGATCTCCTTGCGCGCCTTCTCGGCCGACGACGCCTTCATCACCGCCGATCGGGCCCTGCGCTGGAACGGCACCAACATCGTCAACATGGGCGCGCCGAACCCCTCGTTCGGCCTGTGGGCCCTCACGCCGCAGCTCGCCTACGCGGCCGCCAGCCACAGCGGGATCGGCCACCGCTGGGACGGCCAGGCGTGGAAGATCGTCAACCCCGGCCTCAACGGCTATCTCCACATGTTCGCCGGCACCGCCGCCAATCGCCTGTTCGGCGCCGGCGAGACCCAGCAGGGAGTCGCCGCGATCGTGGCCTTCGACGGCATCGGCTGGGGCCCCGTCGCCACCCCGGCCGACGCCAAGGCGCTGTTCGCCGCCTGGGCCGCGCCGACCGGCGAGGTGTTCGCGGTGGGCAAGGCCGGCACCGTGCTGATCGGCAAATGATCGGTGCGGTGATCTTTGATGAGAAGACGATGAATGTCGCCAGCGCGCGAGTCCTGTGATTCGCGCGCCGGGCAGCCGTGCGGCCTCGACCGGAATGATGGCGTGCCGCCCGGCCCGATGACGCAGGACGGGCGCACCAGCGAAGAGATCGGTCCTGCCCGTCGGGGCGAGGCGCCGCGAATACAGCGAGCCGTCACCGTCCACTCCGCCGCGGGCGGTCGACCGGCGCGTCCTATGGTTCGCGCGCGGTCCTGCATGAATCGCGGCCCACCACCGCGGCGGACGCCGACCCGGACGACACGCTCCGCCACGGCCTGCACGCGTCACCTCGAAAATCCGCGCCAGGCCGGTTGCCTCACATCTGCCCGTGCGGTCGCGCCTGAATCCGCCCCGACCGCCGCGCGTTCTCTCGCGCGAATGCTCGCCGGCACCCTCCCCGCGACCGCGGCCCTGTTGTTATTCGAGACACTTCGGCCCGCGCGGAGGATCGTCCCGCTCCTCGCGGCCGCGATCTTGCTGCTCCTCGCACCGCGACCCGCGTCGGCCTGCAGCAAGCGCCACCAGACCCCCTTCGAACTGTTCGACGAGGCCGCGCGCGTGGCCGAGGTCCGCGTCGAGCAGGTACCCGGACACCACAAGGCCGGCATGGCCCGCCTCCGCGTGCTGCGGACCCTCAAGGGCTCGCCGCGCGCGATGCTGGAGGGGCAAGAGACCAACACCAGCTGCCACGTCGGCTATCGCACCGGTCGCCGCGCCATCGTGTTCCTCGGCCCGCGCGGCGAGACGCTCGGCCAGTACGAGGGGTACCTCGAGCGCCGCGCCGACGACCCGCTGGTCCACGCGCTGCGGGCCTACGCGGCCGCACGGGACCCCGACGCCCGCGTTCGCGTCCTCGTCGACGCGATCGCCACGGGGCCTGCGGCGGTCAAGGACGAGGCCGCGGCGTTTCTGATGAACCGCCCGGACTTGCTGGCGCGCGTCGACTTGCCGTCGCGCGAGCGCCTGCTCGTCGCCGCCGACGCGCGTGACCAGCCGCTGCTCGTCGTCCTCGCGCGGCTCGAGCTCGACTTCCCCCAGCCGCCGCGGCCCAGCTACCGCAACTACTACGCCGAGCTGGCCGCCATCCTGCGCCCGCGCGACGACCTGGACGACCTCGGCCCCGAGGCCCTCGCCGAGCAGATCGAGCACGGCCGGGACGACTCCAAGCCGCAGCGGCTCCGCGCCATGGACCGCTGCGAACGGCTCCACGCGCGCAAGCTCTTCTCCCTCACGTGGTACGCCCAGGGCGCCGCCGCCTACCTCTGGCCCAGGCTCGCCGCCGCCTGCCGCACCGGTGAGCCGCTCGCGCCCTGAGCGAGCTCGTACACGCTCATCGGGACATGTGCTTACGAGCATGTCCCGAAGGACTATCCGCCGGCCGGGCCCATGTCCTCGACGCCGCCCGGGTACACGAACGAGTCGCGCGGCGAGTAGAAGCTGGCCGCCGGCAAGATCTGCAGCGGCGACGCCGGGCGCAGCGCGTAGACGGGGTGGCTCGGGTCGAGGAACTCGATCGACTGCACCTCGAACTCGTCGACGAGCTCGCCGATGTACGGGTAGTTGCCGCCGACCAGGCGGTCGCCCACGCGGGTGACGTACTTGAGGTGCCCCGAGACGGTCACGCCGATCTTCTTGCTCACCTTGACGGTGGTGCGGATCAGCGGCTTGCCGTCGACCGAGGTCGTGGCCGTCAGGGTGTGCGCGTGCAGGTCGAGCTCGGTGTTGCCCGGGCTGGCCGGCACGCCGCGCTCGGCCACGTAGGCGCGCACGATCGGCGAGGAGTTGAAGTAGTGGGTGAAGAACCGGGCCGGCGTCGCGCCGTCGGGCGCGAACGAGTCGAGGTCGAGCCCGATGTACGTCAACGAGTAGGCGCCGAAGCCCGTGGTCTGCTCGGCGGAGTCGACGACGTACTGATTCATGTAGATGGCGCCGTTCGGCGCCGGACGCAGGGCGGGCGGCAAGAACTTGCGGGCCGCGGCCGGATCTGCGGGGATCCAGCTCGTATAGAGCATCCGGCTGTTGATGACGAGCTGGGGCGCGGCGAGCTGCGGAAGTTCAGTCATGGTGTCTCTTTCTAAAAGACTGGGAGCGTCGCCAGCTTAGGCAGTCCGCGTCACGATGAAAAGCGCCGCTCCCGCGCGCGGCCCCGCTCACGCCCGTTCGGTCGGCCGCACGTGCCTGACCGCGGGTCGGTGGGATCGCCCGCGAGCTCGCACGCTCGCCCCCGCTCGACGCGACCCGCGAGCGCGAATCAAGCACCGGCGTCGCGCGCTCGCTCCGAGCAGCGCGTCCACCGGGCATGAAAGGACGACTGTGGTGATTGCGACCGAGCGCCGCAATCACCCTACTCCGCCGCGGCCAGCGCCTCGATCGCGCGGCGCGTGTACACGCGGATCATGTCGCGGCGATAGGCCGCCTCGTAGGGCACGTTCTCGAGCGGCTTGCACTGCGCGTAGGCGGCGTCGGCCACCATGCGGGCGACGGCCGGGTCGGCCAGCTTCTTGCCGGCGACGTCGTCGAGCTTGCCGAGCGTGCGCGGCTTGGAGCCGAGCACGCCGACGACCACCTTGACCGCGGCGACGGTCGCCTCGTCGGCCTCGAGGTCGAAGCGCAGCGCCACGCTGACCAGCGGGAAGTCGATGCTCTTGCGCACCGACCATTTGATATAGTGCGACCGCCGCGGCCCCTTCGGCAGCGGCACGCGCAGCTCCGTGGTCACCTCGCCGGGCTTGGCGTTCGTGTGCGCCAGGCCGTCGGCTTTGTAATATTCCTCGATCGGCAGCGCGCGCACGCCTTCCGGCCCTGCCTGCACGATCGTCGCGTCGAGCGAGATCAGCACCGGAACGTTGTCGGAGCTCATCGCCGCCACGCAGTTGCGGCCGCCGGGCACCACGTGGCACACGTTGCCCTCCGACTTGAGGCAGCCGCCCCCGAGCGCCTCGCGCCAGAAGTGGGTCTGGTTGACGTAGCGGCAGCGGGTGTCGAGGTTCACGTTGCCGCCGATGGTCCCCATGTTGCGGATCGGCGGGCTCGCCACCGCACCTGCGCTTTGGGACAGGCTGGGGAAGCGCGCCACGACCTCGGGGTGCTCGCTCAGCTGCGACAGCGTCACGCCGGCGCCGATCCGCAGCACCCCCGCGGCCTCGTCGAGCGCGATCCCTCGCAGCGCCGTCACGCGCGACAGGCTGACGAGGACCGGCGGCAGTTCGGCCGGGTGCTGCGGCCCCTCAGGCCCGGAGGGCCGTGAAGGCAAGCCGAGGTGGTGCTTGAGGTTGGGGAGAATGTCGGTGCCGCCGGCGACGACGCGGGCGCCGGGCCGCTGCAACGCGGTCACGACGTCGGCGACGCTCTCGGGGGCGACGACCTCGAATTGCGGCAGGCGCAGCATCAGGCGCTCCTCCGAGCTTCACGGTCCGCGGGTTTGTGCGGTGCAGCTGGCCGGCCCGCTCCTGCTCCTCGCGCTGGCGCAGGGCCGCGAGCACGCTCTGCGGCGTGAACGGCAGGCGGTCGAGGCGGACGCCCACGGCGTCGTAGATCGCGTTGGCGATCGCCGGGATGCTCGAGTGCAGCGGGCCCTCGCCGGCCTCCTTGGCGCCGTAGGGCCCGTTCGCGTCGGGCGCCTCGACGATCATCGCCTCGAGGTCGGGCGTGTCGAGGAAGGTCGGCATGCGGTAGTCGAGGAAGCTCGGACCGACGTGCACGCCGCGGTGGGCCGGGTCGACCGCGTGGCGCTCCATCAGCGCCTCGCCGAAGCCCATGTAGGTCGAGCCTTCGATCTGGCCCTCGACGATCTTGCGCGACAGCGCCTTGCCGCAGTCGTGGGCGATCCAGATCGTCTTGACCTCGACGAGGCCGGTCTCGGCGTCGACCTCGACCTCGGCCACGTGGGCGGTGAACGAGTACGCCGGCGAGGCGCCGATCGTGCCGCCGCGGTACTCGCCGTGGCGGTCCTTCGGCGTGTTGTAGCTGCCGGTCTCGCCGAGCAGGCCGTGGTCGGCCTCGGCCCACTGGAACGCCTGCGCGCTGTCGACGTGGCGCGACGGGTCCTCGCGGTCGATCGCCATGCGGCCGGCCAGAGTGACCCGCTGGCGCGGGATGCCCCAGCGCTTGGCCACGCTCGCGCACACCTTGCGACGCAGCCGCTGCGCGCCCTCGAGGCAGGCGTTGCCGACCATCAAGGTGATGCGCGACGAGTAGGCGCCGAGGTCGACCGGGCACAGGTCGGTGTCGGCCGACAGCACGCGGATGTCCTCGAGCGGGATCCCGAGCTCCTCCGACACGATCACCGCCAGCATCGTGTTGCTGCCCTGGCCGATGTCGTTGGCGCCGCTGAACACGCGCGCGCGGCCGCTGCGGTCGAGGCAGATCTGGACCGCCGCTTGCGGCATCTCGTTGGGGTAGATCGGGTAGTTCGTGCCGCTGATGTAGGTCGAGCCGGCGATGCCGATGCCGCGGCCGAAGGGCAGGTCGCGCCGCTTCTCGATCCACCCCGACGAGCGCTCGACCTTCTCCAGGCACTCGAGGAAGCCGGACGAGCCGACGGTGAACTCGTTGACGGTCTTCTCGCCGGCCTTGATCGCGTTGCGGCGGCGCAGCTCGATCGGGTCGAGGCCGAGGGCCACCGACGCCTTGTCGAGCTGGATCTCCATGGCGAAGCGCGGCTGCACCGAGCCGTGGCCGCGCTTCGGGCCGCACGCCGGCTTGTTGGTGTACGCGCGCGTGCTGTCGAAGCGGTAGGCCGGGAAGATGTACGGCGAGCACATCAGCTGGCCCGAGTAGTACGTGGTGACCAGGCCGAAGCTCGAGTAGGCGCCGCCGTCGAGGATCGTGCGCGCGTCGACGCCGAGCAGGCCGCCGTCCTTGGTGAAGCCCGTGCGGTGCTTCATCTTCATCGGGTGGCGGCCGCGGTGGGCGTAGAACACCTCCTCGCGGGTGTACAGCAGCTTGACCGGCCGACCTGTCTTCATGGCCAGCTTGGCGACCACGAACTCGAGGTCGAACGGCTCGCTCTTGCCGCCGAAGGCCCCGCCGAGCGGCGGCTGGATCACGCGGATCTTGTGCGCCGGCAGCTCGAGCACCTTGGCCAGCTCGCGGTGCAGGTAGTGCGACACCTGCGTCGCCGACCACACCGTCAGCACCCCGGCGCCGTCGACGTGGGCGAGCGCGCAGTGGGGCTCGATCGCGCCGTGGGTGGTGCCCTCGAAGAAGTACTCGCCCTCGATCACCAGGTCGGCGCGCTGCAGCTCGGCCTCGATGTCGCCGAACTCGAGCAGCACGTGCTTCGACACGTTGCCCTTGCGCGAGTACGGGTTGATCGTGCCCTCGCGGTCGCGGACCTTGAGCGCCTCCTCGGGGTCGAAGTAGGGCTTGAGGACGTCGTACTCGACCGCGATCGCGCGCAGGGCCGCGTTGGCGGTGTCCTCGTCGACCGCCGCGATCGCGGCCAGGCCGTCGCCGACGTGGCACACCTTGTCGACCGCGAGCGCGTTCTCGTCGGGCGTCCACGGGATGATGCCGTAGGGGATCTTGAAGTCCTGCCCGGTGACGACCGCGAACACGCCGGGCATCGCCAGCGCGGCCGAGCTGTCGATCGACTTGATGCGGGCGTGCGCGTGCGGGCTGCGCAAGATCTTGGCGTGCAGCATGCCCGGCAGCTTGAGGTCGTCGGTGTAGCGGGTGACGCCCCGCATGCGCTCCATCGCGTCGACCTTGCGGTGAGACTTGCCGAGCTGCCAAGAGGCGCGGTCGCGCTCGGCCTGCTCGCTCGCCTCGTCGGTCAGACCGGCGACCGCCTCGCCGCTGCCGTCGCCCGTCGCCTCGCGCTCTGCGTCGTCACTCGCCACGGCCAGCCTCCTGGGTGTGCGCGCCGGCCATCACGCGGCTCGCGTCGACCACCGCATCGATGATCTTGGTGTAGCCGGTGCAGCGGCACAGGTTGCCTGCGAGCGCATCGCACACCTCCGCGCGCGTGACCTCGCGGCCGCGCTTGCGCAGCAGCGCCTCGGCGCTCAGCAGGATGCCCGGCGTACAGAACCCGCACTGCGCCGCGGTGTGGCGGTCGAACGCGTCCTGCAGCGGGTGGACCCCGCCGGCCAAAAGCCCCAGCCCCTCGACCGTGGTGACCGCGCGGCCCTCGGCGTGGATCGCCAGAGTCAGGCACGCGAGCTGCGGCACGCCGTCGATCTGCACGGTGCACGCCCCGCAGTCGCCCTTGTCGCAGCCCTGCTTGCTGCCGATCAGGTCGAGGCGGTAGCGGAGCACCTCAGAAGCGTCCAGTGCGGCGGCGCGGCCACCTGCACCGGTTCGCCGTTGACGGTCATCGACAGCATGATCGCCGCGGGCGACATGCGTCGACTTTTGCCCGACCCCCTGGGGCCGCGCAAGCGCGCCTTCGGCCCCACACCGTGCGTAAGCTCGCCGCTGCGCCCCGCAGAGGCCGGTCCGGCGCGAGGCCGGAGTGTGCGACGCGCCGCACGCTCGCCCTCGCGGCCGCCGCGAGCCCGCGAGGCCCGCCGCGCCAGCCGCCGCCGCGTCCGCGCGGGCGCCCGCGTGTTATGCTCGCGCGTCCATGACGGCTGCGCAGGCTCGCGGATCTCGCTGGCATCGCCGTCGCGGCGGCTCCCCACGGAGCGCACCGACGGGGCGCCGCTCCGTCCTCGCGGCCGTGGTCGCCGTGACCGCGCTGTCGGCCTGCGCGATCGAGCGCGGCAAGCAGTGGGGTCCGCCGGTGGTGCCCGCGGTGCCGGCTGTCCCCGAGGTCAGCCTGGTCCTGCTCGGCGACGTCGGCGCGAAGGGCCGCTCGGGCCAGGCGACCGCCGTCGAGCTCGAGCGCGTGCTGGCCGAGCACAAGCGCCGCGGCCGGCCCGCGGTGGTGCTCTGGCTCGGCGACAACATCGGCCCGGTCGGCCCCGGCGACCTCGGCCGCTGCACCGCGCCGGCGGCGGCGTGGCGGCAGAAGGGGCCGGCCGCGCTGGCGCGGGTGGTCCGCGCCCACGCGGCCGCCGGCGGCGCCGCGCTGGCCGCCCTCGGCGAGCAGGACTGGCGCTGCGGCCAGCCCGAGCTCGAGCTGCAGCCGGAGCCCGGCAAGGGCCCGCACCCGTGGGCCATGCCGGGGCACAACTACGCGGCCGCAGTCTATCCGGACGGACATGTCCGGGTGACCATGTCCTGCGCGACAGGTCTTTGCGCACCGGGCCCCAAGGACATGTCTCCCGAGACATCTCCGCTGGTCGAGCTGGTGGTCGTCGACAGCGCCGCCTGGCTGGTCCCGCCGCCGGTGAACACCCCCGCGGCCGCGCGCGCCGACCAGAGCGTGGCCGAGCAGGAGGCGCTGCTGAAGGCCCTGACCGCCGCGCCCGCCCCGTGGCCGCGCCTGCTCGTCAGCCACCACCCGCTTGAGAGCGCCGGCCCGCACGGGGTCGGCGGCATGTACAGCGACAGCGGCTACTACCTCCACGCCGCGCCGGTGCGCCGGGCGGTCGACGCCGGCCTGTTCGCGGGGTCGCTGTCGGCCCACGACCGCATGCTCCTGGCCACCGGCGACATCGGCCCGGCGACCAAGCGCTCGAGCCGGTACTGGCTCGAACACCCTGTCTTTCAGGTCATCTCGGGCTCGGCCTCGGCGCCCGACAGCCGCGGCGGGGCCCGCGGCCTGTGGTACTTCCAGGGCACCGCGCTCAAGGCCGAGCTGCAGACCAACCGCGCCGGCTTCGCCGAGCTGTACGTGCGCGAGGACAGCGTCTCGGCGGTGCTCCGCCGCCGCCGCGCCGGCCGCTGGGGCGCCGGCACCGTGACGATCCCGCTCGGCCGCCCGCCGCACCCGGCCGAGACGCCCTCGCCGGTGATGGACCCCTGCCTCTACTGCGACCCGGTCCCGCCGCGCCAGTGAGCGCGGCGCACCAGCTGTCCCGAAGGCCAGATAGCGGCCGAGCTCCCGCGCACGGGCGCCCTGCCGCTCCGCGCCCGCCCCGGTGAGCCCGGCGCTCGAGCTGTCCCGAAGGCCAGCTCACGGCCGAGCTCCGCGCACGGGCGCCCTGCCGCTCCGCGGCCGCGCCGGGGAGCGCAGGCGGTCCGACCGCTCAGGGCTGCATCTCGCAGTCCTTCGCCGGCATCGCCGCGATCCAGTCGCGGACCAGCTGGACCCCGCGCTCGTCGATCACCCGGTTGGGCAGCTCGGGCATCTTGATCTCCGGGTCCAGCGAGTTCATGCGGAAGATGACGATGCTGTCGTCCGGCTGGCCGGGGACGATGTCGTAGTGGTGACCGCCGGTGCCCGGGCCCGCGGCCGCCGGCACCTTGCACACCCCGAGCTTGGCCTCGATCTCCTCCCAGTCGAGGAACACCAGCCCGCTCTTGCCGGCCCCGCCGCCGAGGCGGTGGCAGTGCGAGCAGTTGGCGTGCAGGTACGAGCGGGCGCGCTCGTCGAGCGGCGCGTCGCCGAACGGGTCGACCAGGTGCGGCAGCGTCTGCATCTCGGGCAATGTCCCGGAGAACATGTCCTGAGAGGCGAGCCACTCGAGCTGGTTGACGGCCTGGCCGTCGACCACGATCTCGGTGTTGAGCTGGTGCGTGATCGTCCCCAGCAGCTCGGTGGCGTCGTCGCGCTCGTGGCAGCTGCCGCACTGGTCGAGGTTGGGCACGATGTACTCCTCGACCTGGGCGTTACCCGCCTCGTCGATGAACTCGACGTCGACGCGCTTGCCGATCTTGTGCAGCGTCGCCTCGGTCTGGGCGTCGTCCCACAGGTACGTCACCGACTTCCAGGCGCCGCCCTCGCGGTAGAGCAGGCGCGTCTCGATCATCCGCCGGCCCGCGGCGGGGTCGCGGCGGTCGTGGTCGAACCAGAAGTTCTTGATGATCACCGCGCCTTCGGGGAAGCCCCAGCCCTCGCCGTCGGTGAATTCGATCTTGCCGCCCTCCGGCAGGACGATGAAGCGGCCCTTGCCGGCCGCGTCGGACCACAGCGGCGCCGCCACGGTGTAGGGCACCACGCCGTCCTTGGGCCCCAGGTCGACCATCGGGTCGAGGAAGAAGTCGTAGTCGCTGAGCTTCGGCAGCGGCCACTCGCCAAGGGCCGGGCAGCGGGTCGGCCCGGCGCACGGGTCGCCGGTGGTCGGCGCGGTCGTGTCGCCGCCGCTCGCCTCGGTGCCGCTGCTCGTGCCGGTCGTCGTCCCCGGGTCGCTCGTCGCCTCGGTGGCCCCGCCGCCGCCGGCGCCGCAGCCCGCGCCGACGAGGATGGCCCAAAGTACATGGCCTCGCATACATGTCCTCCGGAGCATGCCCTCGCCTCCGCTCAGCCGGCCGGCAGCTCGGGCAGGGTCTGGTGCTGGCAGGTGACCGGCTCGAGGTCGGTGCTCTTGTTGGCGAGGCCACCGCACAGGTCGAAGTTCAGGTAGTCGGCGTCGCCGTTCTGCCACAGGCAGTTGACCAGCGCCGGGTCCATCGCCATCGCGTCGGGGTCGAGGCAGCCGTCGAACAGGATGTCGGCCGCCGGCGCGCCCGCCACCCCGTCGACCGGCGAGGCCGGCATCGCCCCGTTGTCCTCGAAGCTGTTGTCGTGGATGTAGTTGCCCTCGGCGTACTGGTCGAAGTTGGGGTCGTCGGCCGGCTCGAGCCCGATCGCCTCGTTGTAGCTGACGACGATCACGCCGGTGGTGCGGTTGCCGCGGATGATGTTGTCGCGCAGCTCGTTCTCGTCGGCGGCCAGGATCATGAAGCCGACGCCCGGCGGGACCGCGGCCACGGAGGTGCCGGGGATGCCGAAGTTGTTGCCGTTGTTGTTCTCGACGATGTTCTCGTAGCAGAGCGTGTGCTTGCCGTCCTGCACCGGCAGGCCCGGGAGGTTGAAGATCAGGATCCCGGCGGTGTTGTTGTAGGTGTGGTTGCGCCGCACCGTCGCCCCGGTCGAGTTCTCGATCTCGATGCCGGCGACGTTGTCGTAGGCCTCGTTGTCCTCGACCAGGATGTTGGTCGACTGGCCGACGTAGATGCCGGCGTCGCGGGCGCCGATGACCCGCGAGTTGCGGATCACCACGCCGGTGGAGCCGACCGGGTAGAAGCCGTAGGCGCCGCTCTCGAGCGACTCCTTGGCGGCCCACTCGACCGAGACGTCGTCGAAGGTGATGTCGGCCACGTCGTCGCCGCGGATGCCGTCGCCGGGGGTCTCCTTGACGGTGAACGACTTCACGGTGACGCCGTCGCCGCTGATCTTGATGCCGTTGGCGCCGAGGTCCTGGGCGCTGAAGTCGAGGATCGTCTGGTCGCGGGCGGCGCCGCGCAGGGTCAGGTTGTTGACGGAGATCGAGATCTCGGTGTTGAGCGAGAAGGTGCCCGCGGCCATGCAGACGGTGTCGCCGTCGGCCGCGTCGATCAGCGCGCCCTGCAGCGCCGCCACGTCGTCGTCGCTCGGGCTGACGAAGGCGTCGCAGTCGGCCGGGACGTCGTCGCCGGTGGTCGGCGCGGTGCCGCCGTCGGTGTCGGTGTCGGTGTCGGTCGCGCCGTCGGTGCCGGTCGGCTCGGTGCTCATCGTCGCGTCGGTGGCGTCGCTGCCCTGGGTGCCGACCGTCGAGTCGCTGGTGGCGTCGGTGTCGCCCTTGTCGTCGCCGCCACATGCCCCGAGGGACAGGCTGAGCGCGAGGCCGGTGGCGCCGGCGCGCACGAAGGAGGAGAAGCGACGGTGACCAGGAGACTTCATGCCAGACATTGCACCCTTCATACCCGATGCGAGTACCACGTCGCCAGATCGACAATCGCGTGACAACTTCTTCACGCGGCGCTCCACGGCGCTCCTGGGGACGCTCCTTATGGCGGCCCTCATGCCCATGCGCGCCGCATCGCGTGGCGCGCCGTATCGATGAGCCGCGGCAAAACGCACGGGGCGCGGACCCGCGAGCGTCTGCGCGGACTGCGATAGAGTGGCTCGCCGGAGCCACCGACTCATGACTCAACGATTCTCTCGCCGCCAATTCCTGCGCGCGACGCTCGTCAGCGTCGTCTCCGCCGGCCTGTCCGCCTGCAAGGGCGACGGCGACGGAACCACCGACAGCGACGGCTCGACGGGGACCGACGGCACCGAACCGACCGGCAGCACCGCGCCGACCACCGGCGCCGAGGAGCCGCTGCTCGACGGCGCGGCGTACTTCCCTCAATCGGTGGCGTCCGGCGACCCGCGGCCCGACAGCGTGATCCTGTGGACCCGCCTCGACGACGAGACGGCGGGCGACGGTGATCCGAGCTCACCGTCGAGGTGGCGACGGACCCAGATTTCACGATGCGCGTCGACCTCGACGCGGCCAGCGCGGCGGTCCCCGCCCGCGCGATGTTCGACCGCTGCGCCAAGGCCAAGATCAAGGGCCTCGAGCCGGCCACTGTCTATTATTATAGATTCGTTCATAATCGTGAAGACGGCCGATACAGCAGCCAGGTCGGCCGAACCCGCACTGCGCCCGCTCCTGACGCCGACGTCGCCGTGCGTTTCGCCTACGCGTCGTGCCAGGATTACAACGGCCGCTATTATAATAGCTACCGCGGCCTGCTGGCCCAGCCGGACCTCGACTTCTTCGTCCACCTCGGTGACTACGTCTACGAAACTACCGGCGACCCGACCTTCCAGGCGGCCGGCCGCGGGATCACGTTCTCCGACACCGCCGGGGCGATCGTGTTCAACGAGGGCAGCGAGACCGAGTACTTCGCGGCCAAGAGCCTCAGCAACTACCGCGAGCTGTACCGCGGCTACCGCTCGGACCCCGCGCTGCGGCGCGTGCACGAGAGCCTGCCGATGATCGCGGTGTGGGACGACCACGAGTTCAGCGACGACTGCTTCGGCGCCACCGCGACCTACTTCGACGGCCGCGCCGACGAGCACGACGAGGCCCGCCGCAAGCACGCCAACCAGGCGTGGTTCGAGTACATGCCGATCGACTTCGGCGACGACGAATTCGTGTACGACCCGAGCAAGCCGTACCCGCAGGACATCACGATCTACCGCGACTTCCGCTTCGGCAAGCACCTCCACCTGGTGATGACCGACCTCCGCAGCTACCGCCCCGATCACTTGATCCCCGAGGACGGGTTCCCCGGCGCGGTGGTGATCGACGAGGCCGCCCTGGTCGAGCAGCTCGGA
The DNA here is from genome assembly GCF_026626665.1 of Nannocystis pusilla. Lineage (GTDB taxonomy): Bacteria > Myxococcota_A > Polyangia > Nannocystales > Nannocystaceae > Nannocystis > Nannocystis pusilla. The sequence goes on along the minus strand of NZ_JAPNKE010000002.1, from coordinate 10,308,956 downwards.
TCGGTCCCCGAATTCGCCACGCCGTACGTCGAGGACATCGACGCCTACCAGGGCGGCGTCTACAAGGACGCGCTGATGGCCGCCGCCGACGCGCTGGGCTTCGACCCCGCGCTCCTCACCGGCAAGATCGACGCCGGCTTCATCAACAGCACCCTGGCGGCCGTCGAGGACCCGACCCCGCCCATCGACGAGGCCGAGCTGGCCACGCTGCCGCGCGGCCTGTCGTTCCTCGGCCTCGGCAAGCGCAGCTTCAACGGCTCGATCGGCGCCCGCTACTTCGTCGTCAAGCCGGCCTTCGACGCCTGGGCCGCCGCGCGCGGCCGCCGACCCGAGCTCTGTCGACGTCATGGGTGAGGCCCAGCGCGAGTGGTTCCTGTCGACGATGAAGGGCTCGACGTCGACGTGGAAGGTGTGGGGCACCGAGTACACGCTGATGCCGCTGGTGATCGACCTGACCTCGTTCCCGATCGAGCCGTTCAACCAGCTCTACTACATGAACGTCGACCAGTGGGACGGCTTCAGCCCGGCCCGCGACGCGCTGCTCGGCGAGCTGCAGGCGGTCGACAACGTCGTCGCCATCACCGGCGACATCCACGCCTTCTACGCCGGCACGCCGATGGTCGCCGGCGCGCCTGAGCAGAAGATCGTCGAGCTGGTCGGCGCGGGCATCAGCTCGACGCCGTTCCAGTCGCTGCTGGTCCTGCAGGTCGCGGCCGACCCGACCCTCAGCAGCCTGCCCGGCGCCGGCATGCTGGCGTCGGCGATCGACGCCCTGTTCACCGGCACGACGACCAACCCGCACCTCGGCTTCGCCGACTCGAGCCGCAACGGCTTCGTCAGCGTGGTCGTCGACGGCGCCGCGTTCAACGCGACCTTCCACATGCTGAGCGAGGACGTGTCGCTGACCGACTACGAGGGCATGGACGACGCGCTCGCCGGCAAGTTCAAGCGCGAGAAGTTCCAGGTCAAGGCCGGCCAGCGCGACCTCTTCCGCGACTTCGCCGGCACCTTCAAGCGCTGGGACCCGACCACCAACACGTGGGTCTGACCTTCGGGCCCTGTCCTCGCGGGCATGTCTGAAAGGACATGCTCCGCGGAGAAAAAACGCGGCCACCGACGTTGCGGTGGCCGCGGTGGGCCGCCCGGGCTCCCTCCCGGGACGCGCTCACGGAAGGCTCAGCCGTTGAAGATGAGGGCGAACACGGCCATCTTGGCGCTGCCGGCGGTGCCGACCAGGCCGATCGGGTTGCCGTCGAGCTGGGCGGTGAACTTCTCGGCGATCGCCGGGTTGAGCAGGATGAACACGCCGTTGCTGCTGGTGCCGTCGGTGTTGAAGCCCATGCCGTCCTCGTTGAGGTAGCGGATCGCCGCGGTCGAGCTGTCCATCTCGGGCACGACCACCGCGCCGGCGACGGGGACGCCGCCCTGGCGCACGAGGCCGACCACGCCGCCGTTCTCGCCGAGCGGCAGGGCGTCGACGACCGCCTGGTCGGCGTCGGCCATGAGGTAACCTGACCATTCGGTCAGCTTGGCCGCGGGCACGCCCCAGATGTCGTGGATGCCGTTGAGCGGCGGGTACAGCGTGGTGCCGGTGTACGGCTGGGCCAGGCCGGTGGCGGTGAGGTAGTAGTCGCCGCCGCCGACCACGCCGATCACGCCGATGCCGGTGTTGACCGGGGTCTCGGAGGTCGCGTCGATGTGGCCGTCGGCGCCCGAGGTGACCTTGACGATGTCGACCGCGCTCTCGATGCCCTGGATCGCGGCCAGGGCGCCGACGACCCGCAGCTCGGCGCCCGCGATCGGCTCACCGGTGGCGAAGTCGGTCAGCGTGCCGATGAAGCGGGTGTTGCCGCACTCGGCCCGCACGCCGCAGACAGCGTCGGTCTGGCTGTCGGTCCACTTGATGCACGACTCGGACTCGCAGTCGGCGTTGAGCGTGCAGGCCGAGCCCTCGGCGCCGGCGCCCGGCATCTGCATGCCCTCCTCGCACGCGCCCTCGGTCGTGGTCGGCGTGGTGGTCCCCTCCGTCTCGTCGGTCGTCGCGGTCCCGGCCGTGGTCTCGGTCGTCGTGCCGGTCGGCGTCGTGCCCGCGGTCGGCTCCTCGGTGTCCGCCGCGGTGCCCGTCGACGCCTCGGTCGCGGAGGTGCCTTTGTCGTCGCCGCAGCCGACCGTCGCAACGAGCGCGGTCAGCAAACCCAGGGTAACCAGTGAAGTGCGCTGCATGGTCTGTAGTCGGCGCCACGGTACACAGCCGAGACCCGTCGCGCAACCAACGCCGGCCGCCGCGATCGCTTCCGCAAACGCGAGCGGGCCCGCACGCAACGCGCGCGGGCCCGGACCCTCACCGCGGCCATGAAGCCGCGTTCACTGCCTCGTCTCGACGTAGCCCTTCGGCACCACGTACTTGAAGTCCTTGGCCGCGAGGTTCTGGTTGCTGGCGACGTCGGTCAGCACGAAGTGGTTGGTGCTGTTGTCCTGCGCCCGCACCACGAACGAGTCGACCCGGCCGGTGAGATCGTCGACGATCAGCAGCAAGGACTTGTAGTGCGGGTTCTGCTCCTTGGGCTTGAGCTCGATGACCTTGTGCCCCGGCATCCCGTAGCTCTTGGTCGGCTGCTCCGGGGCCATCCGCACCTTGAACTCCTTGATCAGCTTCTGCCCGCCGAACAGGAACTTCATCGCCCCGGCGAGGTTCGAGTTGCCCTCGACCTTCTGGCTGACGACCTGCCGCGTGTCGTGCTCGACCACCCAGAGCTTCTGGCCGTCGACGTAGAAGTCGGGGTCGGCCTTGCCCTCGTAGTCCCACACCATCATGCCGGGCTTCTTCAGCCGGAGGTCGCCGCTGCTGACCGTGCGCGTGCCGTAGACCGGGTGCACGTAGGTCTGCTTGAACTTGCAGACGAGGTCGGTGGTGCCGTCGTAGAAGGACTGCACCGAAGCGAGCACAGCCGAAGCGGAGGGCTTGACGTCGGGCGCGGTGGCCGGCGCAGCGGCGGCTGCGGGGGCCACGCTCAGGGGCAGCAGCGGAGCGTCGATCGCGTCGGCGAGAGCAACATCGCTGCAGAAGAGGCCGAGGGAGAGCGCGCAGATCGTGAAGGCTTCCATGTGTTGAGCTCCTGGGGCGAGCGCCCCGTGGCCGAGGAGACGGGCGGAGGCTGGGGGCGATTCACCGCCGCGCCGACGCCGCGCGCGCGCCGCGCAGGGCCGCGCCGCGAGAGTCCTAGCACACTTCGGGCCGCGCGAGCCCGGCCGGCGGAGATCTCGCCGACTCACGCGGCCTGGACGAACACCTCGCGCGGCGCAGTGCCCCGCGCCGGGCCGATCACGCCCTCGGCCTCCATCATCTCGACGATCTTCGCGGCGCGGTTGTAGCCGATGTTGAGCCGGCGCTGGATCATGCTGGTGCTGACCTTGCGCGTCTCGGCGACGATCTGCACCGCCTTGTCGTAGAGCGGATCGGCGCGCCGATCGCTCGGCGCCTCCTCCTCCTCTTCGTCGCGCTTGGCGGTGATCGCCAGGTTGTACGTCGGCCGCGCCTGCTTGCGGATGAACGCCACGACCTTGAGGATCTCGTCCTCGGACACGTAGCAGCCGTGGACGCGCTGCGGCTGACCGCCGCGGTCCATGTGCAGCATGTCGCCCATGCCGAGCAGCTGCTTGGCGCCCTTGCCGTCGAGGATCGTGCGGCTGTCGATGTCGCTCGTCACCTGGAAGGCGATGCGCGAGGGGAAGTTGTTCTTGATCGTGCCGGTGATGACGTCGACGCTGGGCCGCTGGGTCGCCAGGATCAGGTGGATGCCGCAGGCGCGCGCCTTGGCGGCGATGCGCGCGACGCTGGTCTCGACCTCCTTGCTGGCGACCATCATGAGGTCGGCGAACTCATCGATGATGACGACGATGTACGGCATCTTCTCCGGCTTGTCGCCGACCTTGGCCCCGCTCGGCAGGCCGCCCATCGACTCGACCGGGCCGTCCTCGTCGAAGCCGACGCCGCCGAGGAACTCGGCCGGGATCGCGTCCTCGCCCTCCTCGCGCGCGGCGGCGCTGGCGTCGGCCGCGGCCTCCTCGAGCGCCCGCTTCTCCGCCTCCCACTCGTCGATGAGCTGCGGCAGCTTCTTGTTGTAGCCGGCGATGTCGCGCACCTGCGCGTCGCTCAGCACGGCGTAGCGCCGCTCCATCTCGTCGACCGCCCAGCGCAGCGCCATGCTGGCCTGCTCGGCGTCGGTGATGACGGGCAGGAGCAGGTGCGGGATGTCCTTGTAGATGCTCAGCTCGAGCATCTTCGGGTCGATCATGATCATGCGCACGTCCTCCGGCGTACAGGCGAAGAGGAGCGAGCAGATCATCGCGTTGACGCCGACCGACTTGCCCGAGCCGGTCGCGCCGGCGACCAGCAGGTGCGGCGCCTTGGCCAGGTCGATCGCCACCGGCTTGCCGGTGATGTTCTTGCCGAGCACCATCGGCAGCTTGCCGCCGCGCGCGGCCTCGAACGCCTCGCTCTCGAGGATCTCCTTGATCGAGACGGTCTCGCGGGTGGCGTTCGGGACCTCGAAGCCGACGGTCGCCTTGCCGGGGATCGGCGCGAGGATGCGGATGGCGATCGCCTCGAGCGCCATGGCGAGGTCGTTCTCGAGGCTCTCGATGCGCGACAGCTTGACGCCAGGGTCGGGCTTGAACTCGTAGCGGGTGATCACCGGGCCGGGGTGGATCTTGGTCACCTTGCCGTTGACCTTGAACTGCGCGAGCGCGTGCTCGATGCGCTCGGCCTGCTCGAGCACGAAGTTCTTGTCGACCTCGACCGCGGGCGTGTCGGCGGCCTCGAACAGCTTCGACGGCGGCAGGTTGTACGGGCCCGAGGTCAGGCGGACGATGCCGGGGATCGCCGGCACGCGCTCGACCGGCTTGACGGCGGCCGCGGCGGCGGGCGCCAGCGGCAGCTGCTCGGGCGCGCGGGCAGACACGGGCACGGGCGCGGGCGCGACGGGGGCGCGAGCGACGATCGCCGGCGGCGGCGCGCTCTCCTCCTCGTCGAGCTCGGTCGTGACCTCGACGGTCGCCGCCAGCTCCTGCGGCCGCGGCGGGGCCTTCTTGACGGTCTTGGCCGCGGGCGCGGCCTTGGCGGGCGCGGGCACCTCGATGGCTGTCTCTTCGGCCCTGTCCTCAGCGACATGTCCCGAAGGCTCTTCAAGATCGGTCGACACCTCGGGCTCGACCTTGGTCGGCTTGCGGCGGCGCTTCGGCGCGACGTCCTCGGCGGGCTCGACCTTCTCGAGCTCGCTCTTGTCCGCCTTCGGCTTCTCGGCCTTCGCCACCTCGGCCTCGGGGCGCCCGGCGGTCAGCACGATCTCCGGCATGTCCTCCGGACGACGCGCGACCTTCCGGTTCTTGCGCGGGGCATCGGCCACGGCCGCGGCGGGCACCGACGGCGCCGGCGCCTCGTCCTCCTCGACCTCGGCGGGGGCGGCCTTGGCCTTGTTGTTGCGACGGCGCCGCTTGGGCTTCGGCTCCTCCTCGACCTCCTCCTCCTCTTCCTCTTCTTCCTCCTCGGCCTCTTCTTCGTCGACCTCTTCCTCCTCGTCGACCTCTTCCTCTTCCTCCTCGTCCTCGACCTCCTCGGCGCGGCCGCGCAGCGACTCACCGATGCCGACGAGCCCGCCCCACAGGTACTGGCCGATGGCGATAAAGCCGCGGCCGACCATGCGCACCGCGGCGATCAGGTGGTTGGTCGACAGCGGCGTCGAGGCGAACAGGCCGACGCACAGCAGGGCCCCCGCGATCAGGTAGGTACCTGCCCGATCGAACATGCCGAGGCCGATCTCCCCGAGCACCTCGCCGGCCAGGCCTCCGGCCGTGAAGCCGTAGATCCGGTAGGCCGGGAACATCACGTGCAGCAGCACGCAGCCGGCCACCGTCGCCAGCGAGAAGCCGAGGCCCTCGCCGGAGCGCAGCTCCATCGCGTCGCCGTGCAGCGCCTTGACCCCGAGGCCGAGCACGCCGAGCACCAGCAGGTACGAACCCATGCCGAGCGAGGCGTACAGGGCCCCGGCGACCAGGCGACCGACCGGGCCCATCAACGTGCCGGTGCCGAACTGGTACGAGAACAGTCCGCCGAGCATCAGCACGCCGATGGCGAGCAGCACCACGCCGAGGAACTCGCCCCACGGCCGTGGCAGCCCGGAAGAACTTTCGCGCACTCGCGCATCTCGCGCAGAAGGAGAGTTGGCTCGTGGCTTGGCCATTTTCTCTGTGATCTCGCTGCGTTATGGCCCAGATCCCGGGCCCGGACCGCGAGGGTACGCCCCGAGGTCGAGATGCGTCGCAATTGGCCGGCATGGGATAGCCTTGCGCCATGCGCAAGCTCGCCGTCCTCATGCTCCTGTCCACGCTGGCCGTCTCCGGCTGCAAACGCAAAGAACTCGAGGCAGCCCTCGCGGAGACGCAGGCCAAGCTCGCGAAGACGGAGGGCGAGCTGCGCGACGAGCAGGGCAAGAACAAGAAGCTGAACGAGGAGAACACCTCGCTGAAGGACAAGATCGCCCAGCTCGAGAAGGACGTGGCGCGGCTCGGCAACGAGATCAAGGTGCTCGAGGAGCAGAACGCCGACCTCGCGCGCAAGGCCGGCGCGACCGCCGACGAGCTGAAGAAGCTGCGCGACGAGAAGGCCAAGCGCCTGGCCGAGTTGCAGGTCTACAAGGACCTGTTCGCCAAGCTCAAGTCGCTCATCGACGCCGGCACGATCCAGGTCGAGGTCCGCAAGGGCCGCTTCGTCGTCAAGCTGGCCAGCAGCATCCTGTTCGACTCCGGCAAGACCGACCTCAAGCCCGAGGGTCAGGCCGCGCTGTCGAACCTCGCCGGCGCGCTCAAGAGCCTCAACGACCGCGAGTGGCTGGTCGCCGGCCACACCGACAACGTCCCGATCAAGACCGCCAAGTTCAAGAACAACTGGGAGCTGTCGACCGCGCGCTCGGTCGAGGTCGTGCAGTTCCTCGTCACCCAGGGCATGCCGCAGGGCACCCTCGGCGCGGCCGGCTACGGCGACGTCGACCCGGTCGCCGACAACACCAGCGAAGAGGGCAAGGCCAAGAACCGCCGCATCGAGATCGTCCTGATGCCGCTGCTCGGCGAGATCCCCGGCCTCAAGGAGATGCTCACCGGCGGCGGCCAGAGCTGAGCCTCGCTCGCCCGTCGCCCGCGGCCGCCTCCGGGCGGCCGTTTTCGTTGGGTCGCCGGCCCGCGAAAATAAATGGCCGCGACGTGTGAACCTCGCGGGGGCTCGCGCGAATCATCAGCGCAGACGCATGACGAGCGACGACCTCCGGCCGCGATTTCTGGCGCTGCTGCGCGAGCACCACAAGATCGTGCTCAAGGTGGCGAGCGTGTACGCGCGCGGCCGTCAGGACCGCAGCGACCTGGCGCAGGAGATCGCGATCCAGCTGTGGCGCTCGTTCCCCCGCTACGACCCCGAGCGACGGTTCTCGACGTGGATGTACCGCGTCGCCCTCAACGTCGGCATCTCGTTCGCGCGGCGCGAGCGGGTCCGCGACGGCCGCATCGAACCGCGCGCCGAGCCGCCCGACCTGGCGGACGACGCCGGCGAGCCCGACGAGCGGCTCGCTCGGCTCCACGCGGTGATCGCCGGGCTCGCGGAGCTCGACCGGGCGCTCATCCTGCTCTACCTCGAAGAGCGCCCGCACAGTGAGATCGCGGCGATCCTCGGCATCAGCGAGACCAACGTGGCGACCAAGCTCGGCCGCCTCAAGCAGCGCCTGCGCGGCCAGCTCGCCGCGACGGCGACGGAGACGTGAAGCATGGAACTCGACGACCTCAAGCAAGCCTGGCAGGTGCTCGACCGCCGGCTCGACCGCCACGACGCGCTCCAGCTGCAGCTCCTCCACGAACGGGCGACGGACCGCGCCCGCTCGCGCCTGCGCCCGCTGGTGTTCGGCCTGTGGTGCCAGACGCTGATCGCCGGCGCGCTGGTGTTCGCGTGCGCGTCGTTCTGGGCCGACCACCACGACACGCCGCACCTCGTGCTGTGCGGCGCCGTGCTGCAGGCCTACCTGCTCATGGTCGTGGTCCTCGGCGCGCGCGAGCTGGTGCTGGTCCGCGCGATCGACCCGGCCGAACCGGTGGTGCTCAATCAGCGCCGCCTGGCCGTGCTGCGGGCCTGGCGGGTGCGCACTTCCCCGTGGCTGGGGCTGCCGTGGGCCCTCTTGCACGTCCCGCTGCTCGTCTGCCTGGCCGCGAGCAACGGCGAGGACCTGATCGCCCGCGCGCCGGGGTTCGTGGTGATGCAGCTCGTGATCGGCGCGGTCGTGCTGGCGGCGATCCTGGTGTTCATCCGCGCGTCGCGGTCGCGGCCGCGGCTGCGGGCCGCCCTCGAGCGCAGCGCCAGCGGCAACAGCCTCGAGCGGGCCCGCGCCGCCCTCGACGCGATCGATCGCTTCGAGCAGGAGTGATGCGCCGGCGCGGGCTCGCCACCGCGTGGCCCGCTCGTCAGGCCAGCACGCGCAGGCGCTTGCGCTCGACCAGCTCGAGCTGCACGCGCAGGTTGGCCTGGCCGGCCACGTGCCAGCGGTCGCCGGGGGTCGATGGTTGCACCTGCAAGAGCGGCGTGCCGGGCATCTCGGTGAGCTCGGCGTCGTCGTCGCGCACGTGGTAGAGCGCGGCGTAGGGCGCGTTGGCGATCGAGCCGTGGATGATGAGCTGCACGTCGAGCACGCCGCGGCGGGCCGCGACGCGCAGCACCTCGGCGCAGCGGCTCCTCGGCACGCGGTACAGCCGCGGGGCCGGCTCGAGCTCGCGGCGGTAGGCGATCGTCGGGCCGAGCACCGCGTTGCGGTTCAGCTGCAGCTCGACGCGGATCCCCTGCGACGGCGGCGCCTCGGGCGACGGCGGCCGCTCGAGCGACACCCAGCGCAGCCAGACCACGAACACGTCGCGGTCGAGGTCGAAGGACAGGCGCGGGTAGACGACCTCCACGGGGCGGGGAACATACCTCAGCTCGCCCGCCGAAGGGGCGAGGCGAGCGCCGCGATGCGGCTGGCGTGAGGCCCCGCACCCGCCCGCCGCTGCCCGCGGACGCGGGCCTTGTGGGATTTTGCCCGCGACCCATGCCCGCTCCGATCGTCGTCCCCGATCGCCTCAACATGGCCGAGTGGTTCCTCGACGCCCGCGTCGCCGAGGGCCTCGGCGACAAGACCGCGATCTACTGCGGCGACGCGCAGGTGACCTACCGCGAGCTGATGGCCGCGTCGTGCCGCGTCACCAACTTGCTGCGCTCGCTCGGCCTGCGCATCGAGGACCGCGTGCAGCTGCTATTGCTGGACACGCCCGAGTTCGCGGCGGCCTACTTCGGGGTCTTGCGCGCCGGCTGCGTGGCGGTGCCGACGAACACGTGGCTGCTGCCGGCCGACTACGCCTACTACCTCGAGTACGCGCGGCCGCGGGCGGTGATCGTCGACGCCGAGGTCTACCCGCAGCTCGAGCCGGTGTGGCGCGACGCGCCCTACCCGCCGATCGTGATCGTGGTCGACCGCGCCGGCGCGCCTGTCCCGAAGGACACCCTCGACTGGCACGCCGAGCTGGCCCGCCAGCCCGACACCGCGCGCACCGAGCCGACGTACCGCGACGACTTCGCCACCTGGCTGTCGTCGTCGGGCTCGACCGGCAAGCCGAAGTGCGTCGTGCACATGCACCACGACTTCGTGTGGAACACGGTCGCCTACGCCCAGCGCACCCTCGGCATCCAGCGCGAGGACGTCACGATCTCGGCGCCCAAGCTGTTCTTCGGCTACGCCCTCGCCAGCAACATGCTGTTCCCGTTCAGCGTCGGCGGCAGCTGCGTGCTGGTGCCCGAGCGGGTCGCGCCCGAGCGGTGGTACGGCCTCGTCGAGAAGTACCGCGCGACCCAGTTCGTGACGGTGCCGACGACGATCGCCAAGATGCTCGACCACCTCGACGAGGCGGAGCGGCGCGACCTGTCGTCGCTGCACTCGTTGGTCAGCGCCGGCGAGGCGCTGCCGTCGCGGCTGTACCGGCTGTGGAAGCAGTCGACCGGGGTCGAGATCTACGACGGCATCGGCTCGGCCGAGATGTTCCACGTCTACATCACCAACCGCCCCGGCGACGTGAAGGACGGCAGCCTCGGCAAGCTCGTCGAGGGCTACAGCTACCGCCTGATCGACGACGACGGCCGCGACGTCCCGCCGGGCGAGATCGGCACCCTCGTGATCACCGGGCCCTCGGCCGGCCAGGGCTACTGGCGCATGCGCGACCTCAGCCGCGCGACCTTCTGGGGCGACTCGGTCAAGGGCGCCGACAAGTTCCTCGTCGACGCCGACGGCTACTTCTGGTTCTGCGGCCGCGGCGACGACATGCTCAAGTGCTCGGGCGTGTACGTCTCGCCGGTCGAGGTCGAGAACTGCCTCTTGGGCCACCCCGCGGTCCACGAGGCCGGCGTGGTCGGCTACCGCGACGCCGACGGGCTCGAGCGCGCGGTCGCCTACGTCGAGCTGGCCGCGGGCCACAGCCCCGGCGAGGCGCTGGCCGCCGAGATCCTCGCCCACGCCCGCGCCAACATCGCCGCCTTCAAGGCGCCGCGGCGGGTCGAGTTCGTGGCCACCCTGCCGCGCACCGAGACCGGCAAGATCAAGCGCGGCGAGCTGCGCAAGCTGGCGGCCGCGCTGACCTGAATATTTTTTAGAACATGTCCCCTCGCACCTGGTCGATTCGCCATGGCTGAACAGACACCCGGTCTCTACGTCCGCTTCGCCGAGCTGAGCTACCCCGAGGTCGAGCGGCTGCTCGCGCTGCCGCAGCCCAAGGTCGCGCTGCTGCCGGTCGGCAGCACCGAGGCGCACGGGCCGCACCTGCCGCTGTCGACCGACAGCCTGATCGGCGAGGCGGTGGTCGGGCTGGCCGCCGGCGAGCTGGCCGGGCGCGGGCACCTCGCGGCCGTGCTGCCGCCGATCCACTACGCGGTGACCGAGTGGGCCAAGGACTTCGCCGGCTCGACGTCGATCGGCGCCGAGGTGGCGATCGGCCTGGTCCTCGGGACATGTCGGGCGATCCGGGCGATGGGCTTCGACCGCGTGGTGGTGTTCACCGCCCACCTCGAGCCCGACCACATCGCCTCGCTGCGGGAGGTCGCGCGTCGCTACGAGGCCGACACCGGTGACACCCTGCTGTTCGTCGACACCACCCGGCGCGCGCTCGCGGCCCGCCTGACACCGGAGTTCCAGAGCGGCTCGTGCCACGCCGGCCGCTACGAGACCAGCCTGGTCCTGGCGATCCGCCCCGACCTCGTGCGCATGGACCTCGCGGCCGGGCTGCCCGAGCACCCGGTGCCGCTCGCCGAGCACATCCGCGCCGGCAAGCGCGGCTTCCTCGAGTGCGACATGCCGCGGGCCTACTGCGGCGCGCCGGCGGCCGCGACCGCGGAGGAGGGCCGGGAGATCCTCGCTACCCTCGCCACCCTCGTCGTCGAGGCCGTGGTCGCCTCGCTCGCCTGAGCCTCGGCGCTCGACGCTGCGGTCGAGGCCGCCTCGCTCGCATGAGCCGCAGCGCTCGACGCCGGGTCGTCACTCTGCGCCACGAGCTCGCGGTCGCCTCGCTCGCATGAGCCGCAGCGCTCGACGCCGGGTCGTCACTCTGCGCCACGAGCTCGCGGTCGCCTCGCCCGCCTGAGCCTCAGCGCTCGACGCTGCGATAACGGGCGAACCGCGGCGCCGCGCGCAGGAGCGGCGTCAGGCGGGCCAGCGCCACGGTCACGTGGGGGCTGCGCATGTGCGCGTCGGCCGACGCGTCGCCGTCCCAGCGCTCGACCGTGACGAGCTGCGTCGGGTCGGCCGCCTCTTGCAGCACCTCGAAGCGCGAGCAGCCGCGCTCGGATCGGCTGCGCTCGGCGAGCTCTTGCAGGAGCGCGAGCGCCCGGTCGAGGGCGACGCGCTCGACCGACAGCTTGACCACGGCGAGGATCGACGGGTTGAACACGGGCATGGGTCTCTCTCGTTCTTCTTTTCTCTTTAAAGATAAGGATTCAGCCGAGGGCCGCGCGCATGCGCGAGATGGCGTCGGGGAGCACCACGCTGACCATGATCCCGAGCTGGGCCCGGGTGCAGTCGAGCGCCATGCCCATGCGGTACTTGTCGGACAGGTCGACGACGATGATCATGACCTGGCCGTCCTCGCCGAGGCGCAGCATGGTCTGATGCACGTACTCGGGCACCGGCAGGCCGGTCTTCTTGAGGGTGTCGCTGATGCGGTCGAACAGGATGTTGAACAGGGCGCACGCCCGCGGCGAGGTGCGCAGGCCGGCGATCGACATGCCCGACGTCTTGGCGAACACGTCGATCGCGGCCAGACCGCCGAACATCGAGTCTTCCATCTCCGTGAGCGTGGCGCGGACTTCCTGGACGTTCATGGCGCTCCTCCTCGCGGCTCAGGCGACGCGGACGTGGCGGACGATCGCCGACGGCTGCTCGAGCAGCGGGCCTATCGCCACGAACGCCTGCTCGGTGTGCTCCGCGCTCAGGTGCGCGTCCGCGGCCTCCTCGCTGGCCCACACCTCGATCACCACGAACTCGCGCGGGTCCGTCGTGCCCTGGTAGGCCTCGAAGCGGCGGTTGCCGGGCACCTCGCGGCCGGCCTGGACGAGCTCGCGCATGGCCCCGGCGAACGCCTCCGGCGCGTGCGGCCGGGTCGACAGGGTGGTGACGACGTGGACCGTGGGTTCTTCCATGCCGGCAAGGTGCAGGCCGCTCGCGGGGCTGTCGATTGCTGATTTCGTCGCTTCGATGGGTCGAGCGGCGGTCGCGGTCGCGATTCGCGAGCGCCGCGGCCAGCCGCGCATGGCGCTCCCGGCGGCCCCGGCGGCGGCCTCGCGCGGCGATCGCCGCAGTCACATGTCCTCGAAGACAGGCCCGATCGACCCTCCCCGCTTGTCGATATCCGTCACCGGGGCCGCGGGGCGAGCCGTGCGACGGCGTCAAAGTCGCGAGTACGCGCGGGTGGCCGGCGCTCGCACGTCGGGGCCGTCGGGGTGTATCCTGGCCGCGATGACGCGCGCTGCCCTGTCCTGCCTCGTCCTTTTGTTGGCCGCTTGCGACGGCGGCGCCGCCAAGTCCGGCGAGCCGCCGGCCGAGCCGGCCAAGAAGGTCGAGGCGCCGCCGCCCGCCAAGGCCGAACCTGCCGCCCCGCCGGCGCCGAAGTACCCGCAGGGCGAGGCCGACGAGGCGTGCGCGAAGATCGTCGTGGTCGCCTGGCAGGGGGCCGAGGGCGCCGAGCCGACGGTCACCCGCGACAAGGCCGCCGCCCAGGCGCGCGCCGAGGAGCTGCGCACCAAGCTGTCCTCGGGGACAGGCTTCGCCGAGCTCGCCGGCGAGTCCGACGAGCCGAAGACGAAGGCCAAGGGCGGGGCGATGGGCACCTACGCGAAGGACAAGTGGCCCGAGAAGTACGCGCCGCTGAAGGACGTGGTGTTCGCGCTCGGCATCGGCGAGACCTCGGCGGCGGTCGAGCACCCGCACGGCTTCGTGGTCGCGCAGCGCTGCAAGGTCGAGAAGGTCCACACGCGGCACATCCTGGTCCGCTACGCCGGGGCCAAGAACGCCGAGGCGAAGATCAAGCGCAGCAAGGAGGAGGCGCAGAAGCTGGCGACGGAGCTCCACGCCGAGGCCAGCAAGGCCGGGGCCGACTTCGAGGCGCTGGCCAAGAAGCGCAGCGAGGACAGCTCGGCCGAGCGCGGCGGCGACCTCGGCTCGGTCGGCCGCGGGATGTTCGCGCCGGCGTTCGAGACCGCCGCGTTCGCGCTGAAGCCCGGGGAGCTCAGCGCGGTGATCGAGACCGACTTCGGCTTCCACGTGATCCAGCGGGTCGACTGAGCGCCGGCGCGGCCGGCTCACGCCGCCGCCGACCCGCCTCGCTCGTGCCCGACGAGCCGCTTGCGGCCGCCGACGGGGCCGCCCAGACGGTCCTCGCGGGGACATGACCGATCGGACATGCTCGCAAGCGAATGTACGAAAGGGCATGTCATCTCGGACATGCTCTTCCGGACATGTCACTGCAGGCTGACGCAGTCGATCAGGCCGAGCTCGGTCGCCAGCGCATGGACGCCGACGTCGTGAGGCTCCTCGGGCAGCGCCTCGACCAGCTCGTCGCTGAAGCACAGGCCGACGCGGACCGGGCGCGAGAGGGTGCGCAGCGGGGCCATCGCGCCGTCGTAGTGGGCCTTGCCGTAGCCGAGGCGGACGCCGGTGCGGGTGAACGCCAGGCCCGGCATCAGCACCAGGTCGACGTCGGTCTCGGCGAGGGCCACGCCCGGGCCTTCGCGCGGCTCGAGCAGGCCGAACGGGGCCGGGGCGAGCGCCACGAGGTCGGTGACGGCCACGAACTCGATGTGCTGGCGGCGCGGGCCGGCCATGCGCGGCAGCCACAGCTGTTTCCCGGCCGCGAGCGCGGCGATCAGCAGTGGGCGGGTGTCGGGCTCGCCCTTGACGCCGACGAACGCGGCCACCGAGGTCGCCGCGCGCCAGCGGGCCTCCGCGAGCACGTGGGCGCACAGCTCGGTCGAGCGAGCGGCTGCGTCTTCGGGGTCCGTTCGCGCCGCCTGGCTGCGCTGTGGGCCCGGATGTCCGCCTTCGAGTGCATCCTCCGCGCACTTACCGCGAGCAGACGCGCGCCGCAAGAAAAGCGCGGCGCACGGAGCGTCAGGCCCGGCAGCGCCGCCCGAGCCCGGCGCTCGCGGGGCCCGTGGCGGATGCGCACCGGACTTGCGGCCGGGCGCGCACCCTGGTAGACATACCGGCCCCGCGGGAGTAACTCAGTTGGTAGAGTGTCAGCTTCCCAAGCTGAATGTCGCGGGTTCGATCCCCGTCTCCCGCTCTCTCGCACAAGGCCCCGATTCGGGGCCTTGTTCGCTTCGGGGCTGCGCGCTCGCCTCCGTTGACGCTCGTGGTCCGCGTGTGAAACGCTGCCGGCGATGCTGCTGGCGTGGTCGTTGCTGCTGGCGCCCTTCGACGCGCAGCAGCTTGATTGCCGCGTCCCCGCCGCGAGCTGCCCGCCGGGAATGACCGGACCCGCGTGCGACCTGCCGTGCCTCGCCGCGGCCTGCGACCACGCGCGCTACTGCCACGGCGACGGCGACACCTACGGCCTCGCGGCGTTCGGGGCCCGGCTGTTCGCGCTCGGCCCCGGTGAGCCCGACTGGCTGGTGCGGCTGCGGCTGCTGCAATTCATCGTCGACCACCCGCGCGACCTCGGCCTGGCCGCCGGCCTGCGCGCGCGCGACCTCGGCCTGCCGGCGACGCCGATCGGCCGGGTCGAGGCCGGGGCGCTGCGCCTGCTGCGATTGCGTCAGCACTACCGCGAATGGCCGGTGTTCGGCGCCGACGCCACGCTGACGCTCGTCGCCGATCGCGGCGGGGTGATCGGGATCCGCGGCGCCGTGGTCGACGGCCGCGAGGACTACGCCTTCGTCGCCGCGCCGGCCGCTCGCGACGTCGCGGTCGCCAGCGTCCTCGCGCACGCCGCCGCGCGCACGGGGCTCGACCGCGAGGCATTGCGGCCCGTGCAGCTGCGCCTGGTCGCGTTCCCGCGGGCGCGCGCTGGGGTGGGCGGCCGCGGTGTTTCACGGCTCTGCGCGGGTCGCCGACGTGGTCGTCGCCGCCGATCCGCGCGCCCAGCTGTTGCCGCTGCTGTCGTTCACCGACCCGACCGCCGCCGGCCTCGGCGACGCGCTGGCGTTCGAGGTGCGGGCCGAAGCGCTCGACGGCGACATCTTCACCGCGCCGATCGAGACGGTGCGGCTGCCGACCACCGGGTCGCTCTCCGACGGCAACGTGCGGCTGGCCGACGCGCAGGTCGTGCTGATCGACGCCGCGGGGGCCGAGTCGCGCGCGGAGGCGCTGGCGAGCCCGATCTACGGCGAGCTCGGCGGCGAGTTCGACGCCTACCCCGACTCCCGCGAATACGGGCTGCAGAACTCTTATTATTTATTGCGCAGCTTCTATGCCCATACCGACGCCTTCATGCACGGGCGCTGGGACAGCGCGCTGCCCACTTTGGGGCTGGACAGCGCGCTGCCGGCGGGGCAGTTCGCGCCGCGCCTGGTGGTCGCCGCCGATCCGGCCGCGCCGCTGTGCGGGGCCGAGGCCGCTGGTGCGTGTCGTCGGCCTGGGCCGGGGCGACCGCCGAGCCGCCGGAGGCGCTGCAGCACCCGGCCGGCCCCGGACCGCACGAGGTCGTCGGGGCGATGTACCTCAAGGGCGCGAACCAGTCGTCGTCGGTGCTGCCGCACGAGTTCGGCCACTTCGTCGATCTGTTCGCCGCGCCGGGCCTGATGTTCGAGCCGTTCGTGTGCATGCCGTGCGCGGCCGACTGCCACCCCGGCACCACCGACGACGTCCTGCCGCTGTCGGAGACCTACGCCAGCCTGATGGCGCTGTGGTTCTACCGTTCGCTCTACCCCGCGGCCGGCCGGAGCGACTCGTGCGCGACGCTGACGCGGCTCAGCCTCGGCGAGAACCGCAACCCGCACAACGCGGCGTGTCGCCCGAGCGGCGCCGACTTCTCGCGCTTCGTCGCCGACGACGACCCCGCGTGCACCAGCGACGAGAACGAGTTCCCCGACCTGTGCGACCTGCCGACGCAGACGGACATCGACTTCGCGGAGGGCACCGGCCTGTGCGACCGCGGGGTCGGCTATGCCGTCGACAGCTGGTTCCAGGCCTTCTGGGAGCTGCTGCACGCGGAGAGCTGCGCGACCGCGCCGCCCTACGAGTGCACGCCGCTGCCGGCCCTCGCCGCCGCGCCGGCCCATGACGCGATCGGCCGCGCGCTCCTCTACGCGGCCCAGGTCAGCAGCAGCACCTACCGCGGGTTCGCCGACGACAACGCCACATACATCGCCTGCAACCACGGCGAGGCGGCCTACGCGGTGCTCAACGAGGTGCTGTGTCACCACCAGATCCGCCCGTGCGAAGCCCCGATGCCGGCGCTGTGCGAGTTCTGCGGCGACGGGGTCCGCAGCGGGGGCGAGGCGTGCGACGGCGGCGACCTCGGCGGCCAGACCTGTGAAGATTCGGGTTTCGCCGCGGGGACGCTGAGCTGCGACGCGCGCTGCCGCTGGTGGTCGAGGGCTGCATGTCCCCGGAGACAGGTGATAATTTGACCGGCTCGACCGGGGCCGAGGAGTCCCCGACGACCGGGGCCGAGGAAACGCTCACCACCGGCGCGACCGGCGAGACCACGGGGAGCTGGAGCGCGGGCGCGGCGTTCGTGGCTCCGCAGACGAGCGAGGACGGCTGCGCGTGCGACTCGCGAGCCGGCGGGGCGTGGTGGCTGGCCGCGCTGGGGCTGGCGCGGCGACGGCGGCGCGCTCGAGGCGGATGTCTGAACGGGCATGCTTGATAAGACATGCTTATTAAGACATGCTCTTATGAGCATGTCGTATGAGACCTGCTCGATCGCGCCGCCCGTGAGATGATCCACGCGACCGCACCGGCGCGATGAACCCGCGCGCCTCGTCTCGGCGTCATCGCCGGACGCGGTCAGGGGCTCCGCGCATCGGCACGTGACCGTCGGACCCGCGCGATTCGAGCACCCGGGGTCGCGCGAGTCGCCCTGGCGTCGGCGTTGGACCGACGCGCTTCGAGCGGTCGCAGCTCCACGCATCGGCACCATCGGACCGACGCGATTCGAGCGGTCGCGGCTCCACGGGCATCGGCACGTCACCGCCGCGCCGGGCGCAAGTCGAGCGTCCGGGGTTCCGCGCGCTTCGGCACGGCACCGTCAGGCCGGGCGCAAGTCGAGCGTCCGGGGTTCCGCGCGCATCAGCGCTGCACCGTCGCGCGCGCCGGTCCGCACGTCAGCGCCGGCGGCGGCGCAGCCCGAGCAGCGCGAGCAGGCCCCACGCCGCGCCGGTCGGTGCGCCGTCGGTCTTGCACGCGCACGAATCGTCGGCGTCGCCGGCCGCGGCGCCGTCGCTGCCCTCGCCCTCGCTCGCGCCGCCCGCCGTCGCGCCGCCGTCGCTCGTGGCGCCGGTCTCGTCGCCGGTGCTCGCGTCGCCCGTGCTCGCGTCGCTGTCGCCCTCGCTCTCACCGGCGCTGGTGGTCGGGGCGGCGGAGCCCTCGACGGTGATCGAGATCGTGTGCTCGGCGGTCTGCTCGGCCTGGTCCATCACCAGCGCGGTCAGCTCGTAGCTGCCGGGCGGCATGTTGCTGAGGGTGAACTCGAGGGTCGCGTTGTAGTCGACCACGTCGGCCACCAGCTCGCCGTCGTGCTCGATCATCAGCTTCCAGCCGTAGCCGCCGTAGTCGTCCCACGGCTCGAACACCACGGTCACGTCGTCGCCCTCCTGGAACACGGCGCCGTCGGCCGGCGCGGTGATCGTGATCTCGGGCGGCACGACGTCGGGGCCCGGCGGGGCGTAGATCGCCGACAGGGTGCGCGAGTCGTCCTGCAGCTCGCCGTCGTTGCAGTGGCACTTGTTGATCCCGACGCACGCGCCCGACTGACCCTGCACGGTGATGATCGGCGTGCACTCGGCGCCGAAGCCCATGTCGATCGGCGCGTACGTGTCGTAGCCGAACGCCATCACCCGGTCGTTGCCCTCCGTGTGCCCGAGCCCCATGGTGTGGCCGATCTCCTGGCTCGCCACGTTGGCCTGGTTGCTCGTCGACTCGTCGTTGACGAACGCGTAGCAGACGTTGCGCAGCCCGATGTCCTCGCAGTCGGAGCCCGGCGCCACGCCGCCCGACGGCCCGGCGGTGGTGTCGCTGTAGTGGCCGCCCATCATGATCATCACGTAGGGCAGCACCTTCGGCGGGCGCTCGAGGTAGACCACGCGCAGGGCCCAGGCGGCGAAGTCGGCCTGGACCGCCTGCGCGACGGCGATCGCCCGCTCCTCGCCGCCCGTGTACACCGGGTACTTCGAGCCGGTCTTGGCCAGCGCCGACCAGTTCTCGGCCGAGTTGTCGCCCATGCCGTTGTAGAGCACGCCGCCGGTGTAGTTCATGTAGATCGTGCCGCGGCGCGGGTACTCGGTGCCGCGGCGGAACTCGCCGGGGTAGATGCCGCCGGGGACGGCGTCGGGGTACGCACACAGCTCGTCGGCGCCGGGGCCCTCGACCTTGCCGGCCGCGACCTCCGGCCGCGCGACGAACGGCGAGATCACGGGCGCGCCCTGAGCGACGGCCTCGGGCACGACCATGCCGCCGAGCTGCACCCAACCCGGCGGCAGCGTCCCGGGCTCCTTCTCGACCACCGGCAGGCCCTCGTGCGCGGCCAGGTCCGAGAAGGTCGCGCCGTCCGCGGGCGCGGGCAGGAGCGGCACCGCGTTGACGGCCCCGGGGCGGAAGTCGAGCACCACCGGCCGCGCGTCGGGGGCGTACGGATTCGCCACCGCGGCCGCGGCGAGCGTGAGGACCAGCGTCGAGCTCGACATCGGCCGATCGTAGTCGCGGATTGACCCCGCCCCGCGGACCGCTACGATCGCTCGCCGTGCGCGACCTCTCCACCTCGACGCGACAGCGGGCCTTCGTTTCGCGTGTCGCGTCGCTCGGCTCCGCCTGTGCGGAGCACGTCGGGTCGTCGCGAGGCGCGCGGGCCTGCGGTCGGTCGGTGCAGGTCGTCCTCGCGCTCGCGGTCGCGGGCGCGACGATCGAGGTCCACGCGGCCGAGCCCATGCTGACCCCGGTCGCGCCGTTTCGCCGCCGCGGCGGTGAGCTGGGGCTCTTCGCCGACAGCAGCATCGCCAGCCAGCTGACGCTCGTCGGGGTCAGCCTGCGCGGCGGTTACTTCCTGCGCGAGAGCCTCGAGATCGGCGGCGAGCTGCAGGCGACGGTGCTCCTCGCCTCGCCCACCGACCCGTCGCAGCGGCCGCGCGCCGGCGACCCGGGCGCGGCCTTCCGCATCGCGCCGATGGTGCGGTGGATCCCCCTGCGCACCGAGACCTTCGCCGCCTACCTGCTCGCGGCCGTCGGCCCGCAGGTGCTGGGCGCCCGCGGCGGGGTGCTCGGCCACGCGGTCGCAGCCCCCGGCGCGACCATCCACCTCGGCGGCCGCGTCTGGCTCGACCTGGCGATCCGCTTCTCGCTCAGCTTCCCCGGCGGCCGCTGCCGCGCCGCGTTCTCGGCCCCGGCCGCGCCGGGCTTCTGCGAGCTGCAGTTCGGCCCGCAAGTCGGCCTGCTCGCGGCGTTTAAACGGCCTTGGCCCCGAAATGGACATGTCCGTTCGGACATGCTTTTTACGGCATGCTCTTTCGGTCATGCTCTTTCGGTCATGTCCGTTGAGCTGCGATCGTCGGCGATCGTCGATCGCTCGGCGGCTCACGCATCGCCCGGCCGCGGCGTGGGGCGAGTTCGCGGCGGGTGTTCAGGAGCGCCGTCGCTCGTCACGACCTCGGCTCGTCCCGCCGCGCCCTCGATGATGCAAGCGACGCGTCCTCGCTCGGGCGCGTCGCTCCGGCGTCACCGCCGGTCCGGGTGCTTCACCCGTCGTTGCGTTGCGCGGCTCAACTTCGGGCCGCGCCGGCTACGCCCACGCCGGGCTGGTCATCAGCGCCAGGCTGGCGCCGAAGCCGACGCTCCACACCAGCGAGCGCGCGTAGTGGATGTCGGCGAGGTAGAGGACCGGATACACCAGGCGCGCGGCGATGTAGGCCAGCGCCAGGCAGTCGACCACCCCGCCCTTCGGGGCCGCGACCGTCGCCACGAGCACGCCGGCGGCGAACAGCGGGAAGCTCTCGATCTGGTTGGCGTGGACCGCCCGCGCCCGCGCGCCCCAGCCGGTCAGGCGCTCCTGCTGCGCGCGCGGGTTGCGGTTGTCGTAGCCGCTGCCCTCACGCGCCTGAGCGGCGGCCAGCGGGAACTTGCTGAGCGGATGGAGGAGCGCGGCGGCGAACAGACACCAGAGGGCGACGGTCATGGCGGCGACGCTAGCACGAAGGCATCGCCACGACCTGCGGGCGAGCCCGCCTCCGAGGCGCGGCGCGCGGGCAACCGCGCTCGCGTCGGAGCGTGCGAACCGGGCCGCGGACGGCGGAGCGAACTCGACAGCGAGGCCGCCAGAAGCCGGCAACGTCAGCCGATCTCAACGGCGCCGCTGCGCCGCCGCCTCGAGAGCCGCGCAGCCCCGCGGTCTCTGCCGACGCCGCGCAGCCGTCTCCCGGCCGACGCCTTCGTGTCGCCGGCCTCTCCGCAAGTGACCGCGACTACATCCGCCGCGGCACGGAGATCCCGAGCACCGCCAGCGTCTCGCGCAGCGCGTGGACGAACGCGTGGACGAGCAGCAAACGCGCCTGCAGCAGCGGGCCCTCGCTCGGCTTCACGCGGCAGTTGTCGGCGTTGTAAAACCGGTTGAAGGTGCGGCACAGCTCGAACGCGTAGGTGCACACGATCGACGGCCGCAGCTGCTCGGCGGCGGCCGCCAGGGTCTGCGGCAGGCGGTCGAGCGCCAGCAGCAGCTCGCGCTCCTGCGGCTCCTTCAGGCTGGCGGTGACGGCCTGCACCGCGGCCTCGCTGGCGAGCAGCGCCGGGTCGAGGGCCTTGCCGACCTCGCCGCACTCGCGGAGGATCGAGCCGGCGCGGGCGCCGGTGTACTGCAGGTACGGGCCGGTGTTGCCGTCGAGGTTGAGCCAGGCCGCGAGGTCGAACACGATCTTCTGGTTCACGTCGCGGTTCAGCATCCCGTACTTGATCGCGCCGAGAGCGACGGTGCGCTCGGCGGCGTCGATCTCCTCCGGCGACCACTGGCCCTCGAACTGCTGGAACCACGTCTTGCGCAGGTGCGCCGTCATCTGCTGGCGCAGGCTGCGGAACAGCACCACGTTGCCCTTGCGCCCGGCCATCGGCCCGTCGGGCAGCTCGACCATCTCGTACGGCACGTGCTGGCAGCGCTCGGCCTGATAAAAACCCATCTTCTTGAGGGTGAGGAAGACGTGGCGGAAGTGGTCGCTCTGGCGCACGTCGACGACGTAGATCGAGCGGTCGATGCGGTACTCCTCGAACTTGAGGCGGGCGAGCGCGAGGTCCTTGGTCGAGTAGAGGCTGGTGCCGTCCTGCTTGCGCAGCATGAAGAACGGCATGTGCTTGACCTCGTCGTTGACGACCCCGACCGCGCCGTTGGAGACGACGAACACGCCCTTGTCGAGGAACTCGGCGACCAGCTTGAGGCCGGGCTCGTCGACCTCGCTCTCGAAGAACACGCGGTCGAAGCCGACGTCGCACCACTTGTAGATCTCGGCGAACTCCTCGAGCGACCACTCGCGGGTCTCTTGCCACACCGCCATGATCTCCGGCTCGCGCGCCTCGAGGCGGTGGAGGATCTCCGACGTGCGCGCCTTGGCCTGCTGCAGCTCCGCCGCGGCCGCGACGTCGCCGGCCTGCGCCTGGTCCTCCCAGGTGTCGAGCTGGTTGCTGGCCGCCGCGTACAGCTCGCCCAGCCACTCGCCGCGGCGGTCGGCCGGCGGGGTGCGGTCGTGCAGGCGATCGAGGTACCACCACAGGCACTTGGCGATGTGCGCCCCGACGTCGCCGAGGTAGTTGGCGGCCACGACGTCGTCGCCGGCCACGCGCAGCAGCCGGACCAGCGAGTCGCCGAGGCACAGGTTGCGCATGTGGCCGACGTGGAACGCCTTGTGCGTGTTGGGCTGCGAGAACTCGACCATCACGCGCACGCCGGTGGCCGGGCGCCGGGCGGGCTCGCCGGCGGCCAGGCGCGGCAGCACCAGCGCGGCGGCGCGACCGAGGTCGAGGGTGAGGTTGACGTAAGGGCCGGTGGCGACGGCCCGCGAGAACATGCCGGCAGGATCGGCGAGGCCCGCGGCGATCTCGGCGGCGATCTGCGGCGGACCCTTGCGCAGGGCCTTGGCCAGCTTGAAGCACGGGAACGCGAAGTCGCCGAGAGTCGGGTCCGGCGGGGCCGCGAGGCTGGCAGCGACCTCGTCCTCGGTGAGGCCGGCGGCGGCGGGGAGGACCGGGTGCAAGGCGCGGGCGACCGCGGCGACGAGCGAGCCTGGATGCATGGCCGGCGAGGGTAATCGCGCGCCGGAGCCCCTGCAACCGGGGCGCGCGCCGCGTCCGCCGGGACGTGGTAGAAGCGGCCCGTGGGCAACGTCTACGCGCTCGTCGCCTTCGGGCTCCTGTGGCTGGTGCTGGCCGCGTTCTTCGTCTTGCTGATCCGCACCCTCGTGATCCAGGCCCGCCGCCGCCGCGAGGGCGACCCGCGCGTGTGGGAACACGGGCTGTGAGCCGCCGACCGGCGGCTCACTGGAGCTCGACCCCCAGCGGCGCGCCGGGGAGCTGCGCTCACTCCCAGCGGATCTCGACCAATTGCAGCGTGCCGCTGATCGACACGATGTCGTTGGAGAAGGCCTCGAAGAAGGTGAGGTAGTCGACGGCGCCGCCCTCGCGCGCGAGCTCGGGGTGCAGCATGGCGTCCTGGATCCGCGGCACGCGCTGCGGATCGCGCGGCCGAACCAGCTCGGCCGCGTCGGACCACGGACCCGTGAGCGCCGGCGCCGTGCGCAGGACCACCGCCGGCTCCTCGCGATCGGCGTAGACCGCCACGTAGGCGCCGGCGTGGTCGCTCCAGTGGACGCTCATCGCCCCCGCGCCCTCGAACAACTCGTCGGCCCGGCGCGGCGACGACGACCACCCGCCGTCGGCGTACCAGCGCCAGGCGTCGCGCTCGAGCGCGTGCGCCAGCGGGGCGCGCTGCAGGGTGCAGGCGCCGCCCCGGCCGCCGCAGGCGAACGCGTACACGTGCTCGTCCTCGGCGAGCGCGGCGGAGATCCGCGGGCCCTCGGCGCCGAACAGCAGGGTCGGTTCGGCGCTGCCCTCGGCGACCTCGGGCCGGACCGGGCGGCCGCCGAGGTCGTCGCGCCACACCGCGATCGAGCTGCCCACGTGCTGGTTGTCGCGGTTGTCCGGGTACTGGATGACCTTGCGGTAGAAGATCAGCACGCGCTCGCGCTCGCGGTCGTGGACCATCGGACCTGGCCAAAGGGACACCCGCGGGCAATCCTCTTCGAGGTCGCAGTCGCCGCCGCGCTCGTAGCGGTAGCGGCCCTCCGCGCCGACGTACGGCAGCAGCTTGTCGTCGTCCTCCTCGTCGGCGGTCTGATAGGCCGTGAACGGGTAGAGGCCGTCGCGCGCGTCGAAGTCGGCGGCCACCGCGGCCGCCGTGGCCACCCGGGAGGAGCTGAGCCGGCCGGTCGCGGTGCGGAACGCCCACACGGCGCGGTCGCCGACGGCGACGCTGTGACCGCCCTGGACGGTGGGCAGATCGGGCGCTCGCCCCAGCGGCAGCTCGCCGAGCGGGAGCGCCTCCGCCACGCTCAGGCTCGGCGGCCCGCCGCCGCAGCCGCTGACCGGCAGCGCCAAGAGACATGTTCCGACGAGCATGTTCGTTCGGACATGTGATTTTCGCCGCCGACGCCCGAGGAGCAGCAGCCCGAGCAACAGCGCCGCGCCGCCCGGCTCGCCGCTGCGGCAGCCGCAGCCCGCAGGGGCCAGGCAGGTGTCGGGCGGCGCCCAGCTCGAGTCGGGCTCGACGAAGTTGAACGGGGACAGCTCGCGGGTGCCGGCCCAGGTGAACTCGAGGCTCGCCGACAGGTCGCCGTGGCGCGCCCGCAGCAGCAGCTTGCGCGCGCCGTCGCGGTCCTCGGGGGCGATACAGTCGTCGGCGAGGACGAGGGTGTCCGGCGGCGTCAGCTCCGGCCAGTAAGCCATGTTGCCGGCCTCGGCCGACCACGCGATCGGCAGCCCGACCACCAGGTCGCCTTCGTCGTCGCGCGCGACCGTCCGGGCCGCGAACGGCACCGAGGTGCGACCGATCAGCGGCGCGTCGTCGTCCTCCATGAAGTAGAAGGCGCCGGCCAGCTCGAGCGAGGTCACCGCGTCGGCGGACACGCCCGTCACGCGCGCGAGCGGCCAGCGGTGGCCGGCCAACTCGAAGGTCGCCTCCGCCTCGGAGCCGGCGAAGGTGACGAGCTCGAGCTGCTGGCTGGGATAGGTGACGGGCGCTCGCCCGCGCGTGGTCGTCCAGGTGACCGCGGGCGCCGGCTCGGACTGCCGCGCGACGATGTGATGCGTCCCGGGCTCGAACAGGGCGACGCCGATGGCGACCTGCTCGCCGGCGACGACCTTGAACTCGCGCGGCAGCCGATCGAGCCACTCGGCGCCGAGGACGGTGACCACCGGGTTGTCGCGCATCGCATAGCGCACGACCGTCGCGTCGAGGCCGGAGGTGACGCGAGCCTCGACGGCGTCAAGGCTGACGACGCGCATCTGCACGCGGTCGGGCTCCTGGCCGGGGGCGCCGCAGGGCGCGTCGACCGTCCACACGACCTCGCCGGGCGACTCGACGACGAAGCAGCCGTCCTCGTCGACCACGACCGGGCCGCTGGCGTGGACGGCCGCGTCGTCGCAGGCCCCCTCTTCCGGACAGGCCTGGCAGCGCAGATCGGGGCAGATCCGCGTGCCTGTGAGGACGGGGTACGGAGGGTCCCAGTAGTCGGCGGCGAAGAGGTCGCGGGCGGTGCTCAGGCCGTCGACCACCAGCCGGAAGTCGCCGCGCTCGCTGACCATCTCGGGCGGATCACAGGCCGTGAACATGACTGCACAGGATGCCACCGACCACACACGTCTCATGCCGGCAGGATAACCGCAGTCTTCGCGGCTGTCGAAGTCGCCGGCGATCTTTCTCGATCGTGCCAGCGGCGCCCGTCGACTTATGCGACGTGGCGAAATGCGACGCCGGCTTCAGGCGAGGCGGCGGAAGAACAGGCGCTCGCGGGCGTCGAGCGGCTCGTAGTCGTGCTCGTGCGGGCTGCCGCTCAGCGACTCCTTGCGCCCGAGCGCCAGCAGGCCGCCGTCGCCGAGGCTCTCGTGGAGCAGCCGGTGGGCCCGACCCTGCAGCTCGGCCCCGAAGTAGATCAGGACGTTGCGGCACACGATGAGGTCGAAGCGGCCCGGCGACGGGTCGCTGCCGAGGTCGTGGCGGTCGAACACGATGTTTCGCCGCAGCGCCTGCTTGACGATCGCGCGGTCGTAGCGGGCGGTGTAATAGCGGGAGAAGTCGCCGCGCGCGCCCGAGTGCAAGTAGTTGGCGGTGTACTCTTGCATCAGACTGATCGGGAAGATGCCGGCCCGGGCGCTGCGCACCAGCGCGTCGTTGATGTCGGTCGCGTGCAGCCGGGCGCGCTCGTACAGGCCCTCCTCCTCGAGCACGATCGCCATGCTGTAGGCCTCCTCGCCCGTCGAGCAGCCGGCGTGCCAGATCCGCAGCGATGCGCGCTCGCGCAGGCGCGGCACCACCTGCTCGCGCAGCGCCCGGTAGAAGCTCGGGTCGCGGAACATCGCCGTGATCCGCACCGACAGGGCCAGGCGCAGGCGCTCCATGCAGGCGACGTCGTGCAGTACGCGCTCCTGCAAGGCGGTGACGGTGGCGAGCCGCTCGGCGCGGATCTGGTTCCAGATCCGCCGGCGCAGGGAGGCGCGGGCGTAGCCGCGGAAGTCGAGGCCGTAGCGGCGGTGGATGGCCTCGAGCAGGAGGTCGAGCTCGAGCTCCTCGAGCTCGGACACGGGCCGGAGGTCCGCGACCGAGAGCACGCGGACCGGGGCGTCAGCCATACAGCCACACGCGGAGCAGCGAGAGCAGGCGGTCGGGCTCGACGGGCTTGGTGATGTAGTCGGAGGCGCCGGCGCCGAGGCACTTCTCGCGATCGCCGCGCATGGCCTTGGCGGTGAGGGCGATGAGCGGCAGCGAGGCGAACCGCGGGTCCTTGCGGATCTCTCGCATCGCCTCGTAGCCGTCCATCTCGGGCATCATGACGTCGAGCAGGACGGCGTGGATGTCGGGGTTGTCGCGCAGGATCGCCAGGCCGCGCCGGCCGTCCTCGGCATACAGCACCCGCATCTTGTGCCGCTCGAGCACGCTGGTGATGGCGAAGATGTTGCGCACGTCGTCGTCGACGACCAGCACCCGCTTGCCCGTGAACACCGGGTCCGCGTCGATCTGCTGCGCGAGCAGCTGGTGGCGCGTGGACGGCAGGTCGGCCTCGACGCGGTGGAGGAACAGCGCGGCCTCGTCGAGCAGGTGCTCGAGCGACTCCGGGCTCTTGACGATGATCGCCTCGGTCATGCGCCCGAGCTCGAGCTCCTCCTCGGCGCTCAGCGCCTGGCCGGTGTGGACGATGATCGGCAGCTCGCGCAGGCGGGCGTCGCCACGGACGGCGCGGATCATCTCGAAGCCGGACATCGCCGGCAGGCCGAGGTCGACGATGGCGCAGTCGAAGTGACGCTCGCGCAGCAAACCGAGGCCCTCCTCGGCGCTGCGGACGGCGGTGACGACGACGTCGCCCTCGCCGTCTTCGATGAGGTCGACGAGGGCGTCGCGCTGGAGCGGGTCGTCCTCGACGACGAGGAGGCTGCGGACGCGGCGCTCGACGAAGCCCTTGACGTCGGCGAGCGCGGCGGCCAGCGCCCCGCGCGAGACCGGCTTCGACAGGAAGGCCAGCGCGCCCTGCTTGAGCGCCCGCGGGCGGGCGTCGACCTCGGCGCCGGAGATCAGGTGGACGGGGATGTGGCGGGTGCGCGGGTCGTGCTTGAGGCGGTCGAGGACGGTCCAGCCGTCGAGGCCCGGCAGGTTGAGGTCGAGGGTGATGGCGTCGGGCTTGATGTCGCGGGCGAGCGCGAGGCCGTCGTCGCCGCGCAGGGCGACGAGGCCCTTGAAGCCCTTCTCGCGCGCGAGGTCGAGGATCAGGCGGGCGAAGGTGGTGTCGTCCTCGATGATGAGGAGGGTGCGGTCGCCGGGGACGATGCGCTCGCGGTCGTCGCGGAGGAGCGCCGGCGAGGCCTCGTCGGCCGCGCCGTCGGTCGGCAGGTCGAGCGAGCTGGGGCCGCCGAGCACGGCCTCGGGGGTCTGCGGGATCAGCAGGGTGAAGGTGCTGCCGGCGCCCGGGGCCGAGCGGACCAGATTTCGCCGCCGAGCAGGCGGGCGATCTCGCGGCTGATCGAGAGGCCGAGGCCGGTGCCGCCATAGCGGCGGCTGGTGGTGCCGTCGGCCTGCTGGAAGGCCTCGAAGATGATGCGCTGCTTGTGCGGCGGGATGCCGATGCCGGTGTCGGTGACGGAGAACGCGATCACCTGGCCCGCGCGGCCGTGGCGGTCCGGCGCCGGCTCGATGCGCAGGTCGACCTTGCCCTTGTCGGTGAACTTGAAGGCGTTCGACAGCAGGTTCTTCAGCACCTGCAGGAGCCGGCGCGGGTCGGTGTAGATGACGGGCGGGAGGTCGGCGCCGACGTGGATCTCGAAGGCCAGCCGGCGGGTCTCGGCGACCGGACGGAAGCTGCGCTCGACCTGGTCGCGCAGGCTCTCGATCATCAGCTCGTCGATGTCGATGCCCATGGTGCCGGACTCGATCTTCGACAGGTCGAGGATGTCGTTGATCAGCGCGAGCAGCTCGGAGCCGGCGCTGTGGATCGTGCGGGCGAACTCGACCTGCTTGGCGTCGAGGTTGCGCTCGGGGTTGTCGGCCAGGAGCTGCGCCAAAATCAGCAGGCTGTTCAGCGGCGTGCGCAGCTCGTGCGACATGTTGGCGAGGAACTCGGACTTGTACTTCGAGGACAGGATGAGCTGCTGCGCCCGCTCCTCGAGGTCGAACTTGGCCCGCTCGATCTCCCGGCTGTTGCGCTCCACCTCGAGGTTCTGCTGCTGCAGCAGCTCGGACCGCTCCTCGAGCTCGCGGTTGGTCTGCTGCAGCTCCTCTTGCTGCAGGCGCAGGCGCTCCTCGCTGGCCTGCAGCGCGAGCGCCTGCTGCTCGAGCCGGCGGTTGGTGGCGGTGAGCTCGCGCTGCTGGCCGCGCAGCTCCTCGGCGAGCGACTGCGACTGGGCGAGCAGCTGCTCGGTGCGGGCGCTGGCGGCGAGTGTGGAGGACGACGCCGATCGAGTCGGTGAGCTGGTCGAGGAAGGCGAGCTGGATGTCGCCGAAGGCGTGGACGGAGGCGAGCTCGATGACCGCCTTGAGCTCGCCCTCGAAGGCGACCGGGAGGACGACGACGTTGCGCGGGTCGGCGTCGCCGAGGCCGGAGCCGATCCGCAGGTAGCCGGGGGGGACGTCGGTCAGGAGGATCTGCCGCTGCTCGAGCGCGCACTGGCCGACGAGGCCCTCGCCCAGGCGCACGACCTCGCGGCCCAGCTCGGCCGGCGCGGCCCAGCTCGAGACGAGGCGGAGCAGCCGCGGCTCGTCGGCCGACTCGCCGCCCTCGACGACGTAGAAGAGGCCGAGCTGGGCCCGCACCAGCGGGGTCAGCTCGCGCAGCACGAGGGCCGCCAGCTGGGCGCGGTCGCGGTGGCCCTGGAGCAGCCGGGTGATGCGCGCGAGGTTGGTCTTGAGCCAGTCCTGCTCGTTGTTCTTGCGGGTGGTGTCGCGCAGGTTGGCGATGAGGAGGCCGATGCTGTGGGCCAGGGCGCCGAACTGGCCGCGCGCGTCGCCGGGGATGCTGCGCGTCAGGTCGCCCTCGGTGACCGCGACGACGACGTCGGCGAGCGCCCGCATCTGCGTGCCGAGGTTGGCGACCATGCCGTCGACGCGGTCCGACGGAATGATGCCGCCGACGTGGGCGACCTCGGCGCGGACGCGGTCGAGGTCGCGGGTGAGCCGGCGGTTCTGGTCGAGCAGCTCGTTGAGGGCGGCGTAGAGCTCGCCGATGGGGCCGGGTTCGCCGACGGGCAGGCGCCGCGAGGGATCGAGGGAGCGCAGGATGTCGAGCAGCGGCCGCAGCTCGGGGGCGTCGGCGAAGCTGCGCGGCAAGGTGACTCGCGACATGACGGGACTCTACGTGGCGAGCAGTCGGAACAGATCGTCGAGGTCGATCGGCTTGACGAGGTGGGCCATGAAGCCGGCCTCGAGCGAGCGCCGACGGTCCTCGGGTTGACCGTAGCCGGTCATGGCCACGAGGCGCGTGCGCATGTCGGGCTCGGACTGGAGGATCTGGGCCACGCGGTAGCCGTCGAGGCCGGGCAGGCTGATGTCGATGAGGGCGAGCTCGGGGTGCGCGGCGCGGATCCGCTCGAGCCCCTCGTGCCCGCTCTCGGCGACCTCCACCCGGTGACCGAGCAGCTCGAGCTGGTCGGCGAGCGTGGCCCGGATGTCGGGGTTGTCGTCGACGATGAGGATGTGGCGCGAGAGGTCGGGCGCGGCGACCTCCCGCGGCGCGACGGCGGGCGCCGGGGCGCCGGCGCTGACCGGCAGGCGGACCACGAACTCGGCCCCCTGCCCCTCGCCGCGGCTGTGCGCGGCGACGCTGCCGCCGTGCAGCTCGGCGAGGCGCTTGACCATGGCGAGGCCGACGGCGAAGCCGCCCTCGGCGCGGTCGCGGGCGCGGTCGTTGTGGACGAAGAGCTCGAAGATCCGCGGCAGCACTTCGGGGCGGATCCCGCGGCCCGGGTCGCGCACGCGGAACTCGAGCTCGTCGCCGTCGCGCGCGACCGCGACGGTGATGGTGCCGCCGGGGTCGGTGCAGCGGGCGGCGTTGTTGAGCAGGTTGACCAGCATCTGGGCGACGCGGTCGGGGTCGGCCACCAGGTCGAGCCGGCCGTCGGGCAGCTGGACGTCGAGCCGGTGCCGGCGGGCGCTGAACAGCGGTTGGCTCATCTGCGCGGCCTGCTGGACGACGGCGGCGACGTCGAGGGCCTGGTGGTGCAGCTCGATGGTGCCGGCGGTGTAGCGCGAGGCGTCGAGCAGGCCGTCGACGAGGCGGACGAGGTGCTGGACCTGGCGCTCCATGGCCTGGCGGGCGCGTTCGAGCTGGAGGGTGCCGGGCTGGGCGCGCCGCAGGGTCTCGAGGGCGGTGGCGATCGGCGTCAGCGGGTTGCGCAGCTCGTGCGCCATGACGGCCATGAACTCGTCCTTGCGCCGGTCGGCCTCGGCGAGCACCTGCGCGCGGGCCTCGAGCTCGGCGACGGCCAGGCGCCGCTCGTGGGCCTGGCGCTCGGCGATCCGCAGCTGCTCGGCCTGGCGCCGGACCTCCTCGGTCTTGCGATAGAGGTCGGCGAACACCGCCACCTTGGAGCGCAGGATCTCGGGGACGATCGGCTTGAACAGGAAGTCGACGGCCCCGAGCGCGTAGCCGCGGTGGACCTGGGTGTCGCTGCGGTTGAACGCGGTGAGGAAGATGATCGGGATCCGCCGCGACCGCTCGCGGCCGCGGATCATGGCGGCGGTCTCGAAGCCGTCCATGTCCGGCATCTGGATGTCGAGGATGATGAGCGCGAAGTCCTGCTCCAACAGGCACTTGAGGGCGTCGACCCCGGACCGCGCCTTGACGAAGCGCGCGCCGATGTCCGACAGCAAAGCCTCGAGCGCCAGGAGGTTGTTCGGGTTGTCGTCGACCAGCAGGATGTCTACGGGCGCTTCCACCAGGTGTGCTCCCTCGTGAGAGGAGCCTATCGGTGTTCGTTCCAAGTTGTCGGCCGCACCGGCGCGGGGTCCTCACGCACACGCCCCCGCGGACGCGCGCGACGGGCCTCTCTGCGGGGTGAGCGCACATCGCGCGTCGGCGATGAATCGATGTTCATGCCCGCTGCGACGATGTTCCGTAGCGTCGCGGCGCAACCCGGAGAGGCGGCGGTGCGGCCGCCGGAGCGGCGCGTCGGGGTCGGAAGTCCGCGCCGAAACGGATCGTCCTGACCCCCACGCTGGGCTCAGGCGGACCGGTCGGCGCCGCGATTGACGAGGTAACCGAACGCGGCCGCGGTGAAGAACATGATGAGGCTGTAGACGGCGGGCGGCACCGCCATGGTGGTGTTGTTGAGCAGGGTCGGGGCGCTGGCGATGGCGATGGCGAGGGTGCCGTTGTGGATCCCGATCTCCATGCCGATCGCGACCGCCTGGCGCTTGGGCAGGCGCACCACCACCGGCACGAGGTAGCCGACGGCCATGCTGACGAGGTTGAAGGCCAGCGCGGCCAGGCCGACCTGCTGGAAGTACTCGACGACGTGGGCCCGCTCCTTGGCGACGGTGGCGGCGATGACGAGCAGGAGGAACACCGCCGAGAGGATCTTGACCGGCTTCTCGAGGCGGTCGGCGAGGCCCTGCTTCTTGGCGCGCACGAACATGCCGATGCCCACCGGCACGAGCACGATGGCGAACACCTGCACGACCTTGTCGAACTGCAGCGGGATGACCTTGCCCTCGCCCATGAAGTGCACGAGCGAGTAGTTGACGATGAACGGCAAGGTCAGCAGCGAGAGCACGCTGTTGACGGCTGTGAGCGTGATGTTGAGGGCGACGTCGCCCTTGGCCAGGTGGCTGAACAGGTTGGCCGTGGCGCCGCCCGGCGAGGCCGAGAGCAACATCAAGCCGACCGCGAGCGCCGGCGGCAAGTCGAAGCCGGTGGCGATCGAGAAGCACACCGCCGGCAAGAGGAGCATCTGACACAGGAGGCCGATGAACACCGGCTTCGGCATCAGGACGACGCGCTTGAAGTCCTCCAGCGTGAGGCTGAGGCCGAGGCCCAGCATGATGACGCCGAGCGCGATGGGCATCAGGACGGCAGTAAGAACACTCGACTCCACGCGGGACCTCCGACGTTCGCACGATACCCCGCCGCTCACCCGCGCCCAAGCGCCGCGCACGCGGGCTCAGGGGGCGACGGGCGCGAGTCCGCGCAGGCACCGCAGCGACGACCGCAGCGACGACCGCAGCGGCTCCTCGGGCGACGGGGGGTGGGTCAGTCGAGACCCAGGCGCTGCATGTCGTCCTCGTCGAGGCCGAAATAGTGGCCGATCTCGTGGAGGATCGTGACCTCGACCTGCTCGCGCAGCTCGTCCTCGTCGGCGAACATGGCCAGGAGGTTGGCGTAATAAAGGACGATCCGGCTCGGCGCCGCCGCGGCCTCGATGCCCCGCTGATGGAAGTGATCGGGGCCCTCGAACAGGCCCAGGGCGCGCGGGTCGAAGCCGTCCTGCACGAGGTACTTGGCCGGCCGGGCCTCGAGCACCACCGGGACGTTGCCGAGGCGCCCCTTGAACTCTTCGGGCAGGTGCTCGAGCACAGCCTCGGCGACGCCGGCGATGAAGCGCTGGTCTTCCTTGGTGCCGATGCCGGCGCCGATGTCGTCGTGAGCGTCGAGCTTCAGGACCTCGAGGTAGTGGCGGATCATCGCCGGCCGCTCGTCCTTGGCCTCGTGGACCTGGGCGAGGGCGTGGTGGGCGTCGGCGAACCGCGGCTCGCGCTCGAGGGCGCGGCGGAAGTGCGGCTCGGCGGCCTCGGGGCCCTCGAGCGTCCACACGAGGTCGCCGCGGAAGTAGTGGAGCTCGGGGTGGTCGTGCCAGTCGGGGCTGGCCTCGTCGAGCAGCTCCAGCGCCTCGGCAGGGTCGTCGGCGGCGACGTCGGCGACGTCGTCGAGGAAGGCGTGGAGGGCGGGATCTTCGGGGGGCCGGGAATCCACGGGCGGGGCTCCGGGGCTGGCGGGACGAGGACGGTGATCTTGGAGATCCGCTGGATGAAGGCGCCGCGCGAGGTGCCGCGCCCGAGCTCGAGGTCGCTGACGTGGACGCCGTCGACCTTGAGCAGGGTCTCGCGCTCGCCCGCGGGGGCGCCGTCGGTACGGCCGGAGCACGGGACCAGGTACTCGGCGAAGGAGTGGATCGCCATGGCCGTGCCGGCGTCGTCGCGCCCGAGGTAGAGCATGATGTGCCCGGGGAAGTGCAGCAGGACGACGCCGCGCCGGTGAGCAGCGTCGATCCGCTGCAGCCGCTCGGCCTCCGGCAGGTCGGGCGCGAGGTCCTCGACGGCGCCGGCCAGCGCCTGGTCGCTGGTGTGCCGCGGGAGCACGAGGCCGAGGCCGCCGAACATGTCCATGAGGAAGCGCGAGCAGTCGCGGCCGCCGGCGTAGTCGCCCCAGCCGTACGGCCGGTGCAGGAAGGAGAAGGCCTCGGTCAGGACGGCCCGGCGCGTCAGCGGGCGCCCGGGGGTGGAGACGAGCGCAGGGTCGACGCGGCGCGCGACGACCCCGGCGGGGCCGGCCAGCAGGACCTCGCTCCGGCCCGCGGCGGTCGGCAGGAGGCTGGCGAATGGGACATGGATTTGGGGACCTTTCCCGGAGGACATGTCCTCGGGGACATCGAAGTCGCGGGCGGCGCGGACGAACGGGCCGCCCGTGAAGCGGCGCACGTGCTCGGCGGCGATCGGCGGCGACAGGGCGGCGCTGCCGAGGTCGATCCAGCCCATGACGTAGGGCGTGCGCGCGAGCGCGAGGCCGCCGTCCCAGGGCCGGAGGATCTGCACCGGCTCCTGCGCGCGGGCCATGCTGCACAGGTTGCGGTCGAAGGCGAGGTCGCGGGTCGGGGTGTAGTAGGGCTCGCGCTGGGGGGCGCAGCGGATCGGGATCAGGTCGAGGGCGACGCGCACCTCGACGGGCAGCTCGGCGAAGGCGCCGGCGTCGAGGACGGGCGTGAGCGCGGCGATCTGCTGCGGCGTCATGGCGGCGCCGTCGGGGTTGACGTAAGCGGCCGACTCGAACTTGCCGCGCAGGTAACCGAGGCGGGTGTTGAGGTCGTCGGCGAGGCGCGCAGGATCGACGGGGGCGAGCAGGTCGGCGCGCGCGCTGGCGCCGAAGATGTCGCGGCGGGCGATCCGGGCGTTGTGCGAGGCGAGCTCCTGGGCGCTGAAGAGCGGGCGATCGAGGTCGGCGACGGCGGCGGTGCGCGCGAGCCAGTAGTCGAGCTGCTCGTGCTCGGGGAGGGTCCGCGGCAAGGGGTCGACCGCGACGCCGGTGGCCGGGCAGTCGCCCACGGGCTCGGCCGGCCCCTGCGAGCGCGCAGGGCCGGGCGGCGGCGGAGCCTGGGAGGCGAGCTCCGGCGGCGGGGTGCCGCAGGCGAGCCCGAGGAGGCCGCCGAGGAGGGCACCGCAGAGAGAGGCGGACTTCACGGGTCGCGGCAGTGTACGCGAAGCGGCCGGAGGAGGCGAATTCGCGGCCGAGCGAGCACATGCGCGCGGGGCAGCGCGAGTTTTCGGGGCGAAGCGCCGGCGCTCGTCGCGGCGCCAGGACGCGGAAGGCTCCCTGAACTCGCAGTCGGTGATGCGGGCTGGTTCGGCCTCGCGCTGCATCCGACGGCGTCGGTGCGAGCCGCGGCGCTCCTGCGCGGCTGCAGATCGCGCGCGGGCTCGTGCAGCGCGGACGGTCGGAGGCGAAAGCTGGTATGAGGTCGCTCGTGCGGTGCTTCGGGCGACCCGGCACGAGGAGGATCCGGCGGCGAGACCCGACGTTGGCCGGGAGCTCGCTGGAAGATGTCTCTCGGGACATGTGTGGCGTGGGGGGCGAACCGACTGGGGCGCCGCCCCCGGTGACCGGAGGCTCGTTCGCACATGTCTCTCGGGGCATGTATAGCGGGTGCGAGCCGGCAGTCGCCGGACGGGCTCCGGAGCGCCCCCGCTCTGTCACGCTGGAGGCGAGTCGCGCACCGCGGGCCGGTGCGCTGCGGGGGGCGCTGATTCTGGCGCTGGCGTCGGGCTGCGCGGGGCGGCCCCCAGAGGAGCGCGGGAGGGCCGAAGCGAAGCAGGAGGAAGCTCCTTCCCGCGGGTCGCTCGGACAGGACCGATCGGACATGTCCGATCTGCCAGCGGCGGCCCAGCCCGCGGCCGCGCTCGATCCGTCGTCCGGGCCCTCGCATGGAGTCGATGGGAGCGACGGGACTGGGGCCCCGGATCGTCATGGCGCGAAGGACATGTCTGATGCGACAGGTGCGCGAGGGGTTGCCGGAGCGGGCGCTCCCCTGCCCTCGCCGCGGCCGATGCCGGCGGGCTACCTGGCGTTCGCGCGCGCGTGCGAGCCGGGCGAGCGGATCGTGGTGGCGGCGGTCGGCGACCTGCTGCTGCACCACGAGCTGCAGATCCAGGCGACCTCGGCGAAGCAGCGGTTCCGCGTGCTGTGGGAGAACGTCGAGGACCTGCTGGCCGCGGCCGACCTCGCGTACGCGAACCTCGAGGTGCCGCTGGCGGCCGGGGTGCTGCGCTCGGGCGAGGAAGTGACGGACCCGGGGCTGGTGTTCGACCGCAAGGTGTACACGGCGTACCCGCGCTTCAACGTGCACCCGTCGCTGGCGCTCGACCTGGTCGCGAGCGGGATCGACGTGGTGTCGACGGCGAACAACCACGCGCTCGACCGCGGGGCGCTCGGGGTCGACAAGACGCTGGCGGCGCTCGACGCGGCCAAGCTGCCGCACACGGGGACGCGGGCGCGCGGCAAGGACGGGCCGTGGCACGCGGTGACGAAGGCGGGCTCGTTCACGGTGGCGTGGCTGGCCTGCACGCTGCACACGAACATGATCGCCGACGAGGCCGGCCAGGTGCTGCGCTGCTTCGACTCGCCCACGGCGGTGGCCGACGCGGTGCGCACGCTGGCGCGGACGCCGGGGATCGACGCGGTGATCGTGACGCCGCATTGGGGCAAGGAGTACGCGCCGACCGCGACCAAGCAGCAGACGGAGTTCGCCCGCCGCTGGGCCGAGGCGGGCGCGACGGCGATCGTCGGCAATCACCCGCACGTGCTGCAGCCGTGGGAGTCGATGACGACCACCGACGGCCGCGAGGTGCTGGTGGCGTACTCGCTGGGCAACTTCGTCAGCCACCAGCCCGAGCTGCCCAAGCGGTCGACGGCGATTTTGTACTTCGGCCTGGGCCGGGCGGCGAAGGGGCCGGCGTTCGTCACCGGCGCGGGCTACGTGCCGGTCCACGTGCGCCAGACGGGGGATGAATTCTTCGCGGAGGCGATCGACCGCGTCGGCGGCCCGGCCGACAGCCGCGCGCACATCGTCGCCAACTTCGGCGCGGCCAACCTGCTGGCCGCAGACAAGCCGATCGAGGTGACGCCGCAGTGCCAGCCGCGGCGCGAATGATCGCGGCGTCGCCCGTTGGCGCGCCCGCCCGTCAGACGATCGTGGTGCCGGCGAGGCCGGGCGGGCTCTTGGGGTACTCGAGGTCCATGCGCTCGAGCTCGCGGACGACGATGCGGGCGACCAGGTAGTTGCGGAACCACTTGCGGTCGGCGGGGATGATGTACCACGGCGCGTCGTCGCTCGAGGTGCGGACGAAGATCTGCTGGTACACGGCGGTGAACTCGTCCCACTCGGCGCGCGCCTTGAGGTCGTGCGGGTCGAACTTCCAGTGCTTGTCGGGGCTGTCGAGCCGCTCCTGCAGCCGCTTGCGCTGCTCGTCCTTGCTGATGTGGAGGAAGAACTTGAGCACGCAGGTGCCGGCGTCGTGCAGCAATTCCTCGAAGCGGCGGATGTGATCGTAGCGCGGCTCGACGACGTGCTTCGGCAGCAGCTTCTCCACCGTCGGGACCAGGATGTCCTCGTAGTGCGAGCGGTTGAAGATGCTGACCTGGCCGACCGGCGGGACGTGGTGGTGGATCCGCCACAGGAAGTCATGCGCCCGCTCGAGCTCGTTCGGCGCCTTGAACGCCATGACGTGGGTGCCGAGCGGGTTGAAACCGCCGGCGACGTGCTTGATCGTGCCGTCCTTGCCGCTGGCGTCCCGGCCCTGCAAGATCAACAGCAGCGACCGCTTGCGCTCGGCGTACAGCCGCTCCTGCAGGTCCTGCATGCGCGAGAGGAGCCCGGGCAGCTCGGCCTCGGCCTCGGACCGCTCGAGGCCCCCGTTGTCGTCGGGCTCGTACCCGCTGAGCTTGGCCCCACCCGCGCCGCGCACCCGGTAGTCGTCGAGATCCATGGAGTGTTTCTTGCGCGATCGTCGGCGAATGTCCACCCGGCCCGCAGGACCGCCCCCGCGCGGGGCGGAGCCGAGCGCCGCTCGGCGTGCTCTTTGGGACAGATCGTCGATCGATAATGTCTCTCAGGGCATGCTCTCATGGACATGTCTGAAAGTTGTGCCGAATCTCGGCACGGGAGAGGGACCCGTCACGGCGCCGGAATGGCGACGGCCGCCGCGTGAGGACACGGGCGGCCGCAGTCGAGGTGTCGGGTTAGCGACGGCCGGCGCGCGGGGTCGGGCGCGGGGTGGCCGAGGGGCGCGGCGAGGACGGACGCGGGGACGGGCGCGCCTCGGGACGCGGGGACGGGGTCGGCCGCGACTCCGGCGGGCGCGGGGTCGGTCGCGGGCGCGACTCGGGCATCGGCGTGGGCCGCGACTCGGGCGGCCGCGGGCGCGACTCGGGTTGGGGCCGTGGCTGCGGGCGGGGTTCGGGGCGCGGGCGCGACTCGGGCTGCGGGCGTTCGGGGCGGGGGCCCGAGCCGGGCTCGAAGGGTCGCGGGGTCGGCCGCGTGCTCGGACCGGGGTCAGGCCGCGGGCCGGATCGGGACGCGTGCTCGGGCCGGGGTCCGGCCGCGGCTCCGGTCGCGGGCTGGGCCGCGGGATCGGCACGGGCCGGTCCGGGACCGTCGGGTCGGGACGCGTGCCCGGGTTGGGCCGCGGGATCGGGATCGGCCGGTCCGGGCGCGTCGGATCGGGCCGCGTGCCGGGGTCGGGCCGCGGGATCGGGATCGGCCGGTCCGGGCGCGTCGGATCGGGCCGCGTGCCGGGGTCGGGCCGCGGGATCGGGATCGGCCGGTCCGGGCGCGTCGGATCGGGCCGCGTGCCGGGGTCGGGCCGCGGGACCGTGGGATCGGGCCGATCGGGCCGCGGGACCGGCACGGGTCGCTCGCCGGGCTGGGTCGGATCGGGGCGCGGCACCGTGGGATCGGGCCGGTCCGGGCGGTCAGGCAGCGGCTGGCCGCCGGGGCCGGGAACGGGGCGCGTGCCCGGAGGCGGGACCGGGATCGGCTGGCCGCCGGGGCCCGGGACCGGCCGCGTGCCCGGCGGCGGGACGGGGACCGGCTGGCCGCCGGGGCCGGGCACGGGTCGGGTGCCCGGAGGGACAGGTCGAGGCACGGGCTGGCCGCCAGGGCCCGGCATCGGCCGCGTGCCCGGGTCCGGATAGTCCGGGTACGGGCGGTCCGGGTACGGGCGGCTCGGCGGGATCGGCACGGGCCGGCCGCCAGGACGCGGGTACGGGCGCACGCCGGGACGCCCCGCGGGCACCGGCAGGACCGGGCGATAGCTGGTGTCGGCGTAGCTGTGGAAGCCGTCGGTGCGCGCGCCGCCCCAGTACCAGCCTGCGCCGTAGCAGCCGTCGCCCCAGCTGTACTGGCGGGCCGGATAGGCCCCGTTCCACACGTAGATCAGCGCGGTCGGCGGGGTCCAGTAGTAGACCCACGTGTGCATCTCCGGGCTGAAGAACACGAGGTGGCCCTCGATGTTGTAGTAGGGCCGCCCGGCCCAGGTGACCCGCGGGTACGAGTCGATGGGCATCGTCGACAGGTGGGTGTACTCGACCAGCTCGAGCTGCTGGCTGTCGTACGACTCGTAACCGACGACCACGCTGGACCGGGTGCCGCACACCGACTCGCAAGTGCCAGTGCCGTAGCCGTAGCCGCCGATCGTCTCGACCCGGGTGTCCCGGGCCTGGGGATAGACGCTGTAGTAGGTGCAGCCGGAGCCGCCGAGGAGCGCCGCGACGGCTATCGCGGCGAGCGAGAGGAACCGAAACCGAGAACCACTCATAAGTTGACCGACTCTCGAGAATGAAAAACTGTTCATGTTCCCCTTCACTTCCCGGCCTCGTCGCCGTCCGCGGATGCAGACCAACCTCGCTGGTCGTCCGCGCGCGGCCCCAGGCGGTCGCGGCGATCGGGATGCCCACTTCGACGGCGACGAAGTCGAGGAATTCGCGGAGCTCCCGGCTGTCAGGGCCGCTCCAGCCGGGCAGCCGGCGCCACCGCGGACGCGCCTGCAACAGGGCGTGGGTGGCCTCGGCGCGGGCTTCGAGGCTGCCCTCGACCGGGGCGAAATCGCGCACGAGGGCGCCGTCCTTCGCGATCCATGCGTCGCAGACGGAGATCTGCCGGCGACCGGCGAGGCGATCGAGGTGGGTGACGACGAGGCCGTCGACGCGACCGGCGATCGCCCGGCCGAGCCGGGCGGCGACGAGGTCGAACCAGCCGACGCGCATCGGGCCCTGCCACGGACCGGGGAGGTTGTGCGGTTCGGGCAGATCGAGGGCCGGGTCCTCGGCGACGAAGGGACCGGGGCCGTGGCGCGTGCCGTGGGCGCGCAGCACCCCGAGCCGGCGCAGCGGCGGCGCCGACGGGACCTCGGCGCACAGCGCCTCGGCCTGGGCGAAGGAGACCGGCGACGGGGTGACGAAGGGGAAGAAGCCGCGGTCGGCGTCCAGCAGCGCGCCGTGGGCGCCCTCGAAGATCACGGCCGCGGGGTCGCGCTGCAGGGCTGCGCGCAGCTGCTCGCCCTCGTCCGCGTGCAGGCGCGCGGCGATCGCGAGGTAGGCGTCGGCGACGACGTCGGCGAGGTCCGGGCGCGCGAGCTCGGCGACGAGCGGGGCGATCGCGGGCGCCGGCGCGGCCTCGGCGAGCTGCTCGGCGCGGTCGAGCTTGAGCAGCTGGATCTGCCGGAGCGCGCGGACCAGGCCCGCGCGGTCGCCGGTGAGCGCGCCGACGCGGAGGCACGGCGCGTGCGGGTTGTGAGCGTCGCGCCACGCCGGGCCGACGCCGAGGCCGCAGCTGCCGTGACGACCTGTCCCTCGGGACAGCTCCTCGATGCGGCCGAGCAAGCGGTGGAACGGGGTGACGACGGCGCAGCGGCGATCGACGACGAGGTCGGCCCACGGATCGACGAGGCCGGCCGCCTGCAAGGCCTCGGCCTCGCGGGCCAGCGCCAGCGGCTCGACGAGCATGAAGCGGCCGAGGCAGCTGCGGGCCCCGGCGAGCGCGCCGGCGCCGAACTGGGCGAAGCAGTGGACGCGCCCCGCGGCGGTGACGACGTGGTGGGCCGCCTGCGGGCCGCCGTTGAAGCGGGTCACCAGCGGCCGGCGCCCGCGGGCCCGCACGCGGGCGAGCGCGTCGACGACGGCGCCCTTGCCCTCGTCGCCGAAGCCGAGGCCGAGGACGGCGACAGGTCCTTCGGGACAGGTTCTAAGTGCCAGGTCACCGCCCACGGACGCGTCGCGGCAGGCTGGCACGAGGCGGCCGCGACGGTCAAGCCGCGCGCCGCTGCGCGCGAACCCGCGGCCGCGGCCGCAGCGGTGATCGTGAAGCGCTCTTCAGCGCAGCGGTGCGACGGCGTCGAGTGGCTCGGCTAGGCGCTGTACTTCAGCGTGCCCTCGACGACCAGCGCCGCATGTCTCTTGAGCCAGGTCGTCACCGTGTCGCGGTGGCGCAGCTCCTGGGCCAGCGGCTCGCGCAATTTGTGGGCCAGGGCGGCCTCGCCGAAGTCGTCGGCGAGGCCGACGAGCTGCTCCCACGAGGCGCTGTCGACCAGCTCCGCGACGAGGTGAGCGTGGAGCGCCTGCGGCAAGGTCGTGCGCGGGTCGGACACGACCTGGACGATCCCGGCCAGCTCGACCCCCGCGAGGTCGGCCGAGGGCGTGACCGCGGTGGGGTCGGCGCCGAGGTTGATGAGGACGTCCTGCAGCAGCGCGAAGTGATGCGCCTCGTCGGCGCGGAACTGCGCCAGCTCCTCGAGCGTGGGCCCGCGGTCCCAGCTGCCCTGGGCCTCGAGCTTGGCCATCAGCGCGTCGAACAGGCGCACTCCGGTGCGCTCGAACGCGAGGCGCTCGCCGAGCTTGTCGAGCAGCAGGTGGACCTTGTGCCGCCGCAGCACCGCGCCGCCGACGTTCTCGACCACCCGCAGGCTGGCCGGCGCCGGCATGTGGCCGATCAGGCCGACCTCGCCGGCGTACTGCCGCCGCACCTCCGCCAGCGCGCGCGCAGCCGGGCGAGCTCGGGGCGTCGCGCGCCCCCTCGACCACCGCGGGTCCGTCGGTCGGCGAGAGGTAGATGCCGGTGCGGTTGAGGGCCAGGTCGGTGGGTCGTCGGGCGCGGTTCATGATCCGGTCGCTTTCAGCGGGGGGAGGACGGAGGCGTCGCGGATCCGCGGGTCCGCGAGCTCGGTGCCGGGCGACCAGCGATAGCCGGCCGCCACGGTCTCGGAGGGCGAGCCGTCGCGCTCCAGCTGGGCGCGATAGCTCTGGGTGGCCCGCGACTCGGCGTCGCGCGGCACGAACTCGGTGCCCGCGGCCCCGAGCTCGACCTCGGCCGCCAGGACCTCGCGGATGAACGCGCGCTCGCCCGCGAACTCGAGCGGCTCGGTGAAGCTGAGCGGCACGACCTCCGAGGCGTCGCGCATCTCGGTCTTCTCGTACAGCTCGCGGACGATCCGCAGGTGCTCGAGCTCGTAGGCGAGGAAGCGGTCCCACACCGCCAGCACCCGCGGGTTCGTCTCCGAGGACAGGCAGCCCCAGTACAGGTAGACCTCGGCGGCCTCTTGCAACAGCCACCGCTCGAGCCAGGTCTCGGCCGGGTCGAGCAGCGACTCGCACTGCGTGACGTGCTGCTCCTTGACCGAGGCGAGCTCGGCGTAGAGCTGACGGGCGACCGGGTCGGCGAAGGTCGGGCCGACGTCGAGGTAGTGATCGCGGGCGTGGTAGGCGATGGCGCAGGCGATCCGCGCGTGCAGCTTGGTCGCCGGCGCGGTCGCGTAGCGGTCGTACCAGCGGCGCAGGTCGTCCTCCGGCGCGCGGTGCTGGGCCGAGGTCGGCCGGCCCGGGCGGATGTCGGTGTACGACTGGAGCATCGCGTTGGCGTCGCGGCCCTCCAGGCGGTCCATCAGCGCGGCCAGGCGGTAGAGGTGATCGAAGTCTTCGAGCAGGCCGAGGCGCAGCGCCTGGGCCACGTACGGGTCAGGCTCGCAGCGGGCCATCTGCGCCCCGACCTCGACCGCG
Organism: Nannocystis pusilla; assembly: GCF_026626665.1. GTDB lineage: Bacteria > Myxococcota_A > Polyangia > Nannocystales > Nannocystaceae > Nannocystis > Nannocystis pusilla. The sequence goes on along the minus strand of NZ_JAPNKE010000002.1, from coordinate 10,266,157 downwards.
GCCTGGGCGACGGCGATCGAGCTCTCGAGCGGCGACTGATCGGCGGGCTGCAGCCAGCGCAGCAGCGTGGCCTGGTGGTGCTCGACGCGACGGATGTCGGCGAGGAGGAGCCGGTGCTCGGCGCCGAAGCGGACCGCCGCGTGCTGGAAGCGCACGGCCGCCTGCTCGACCGCGTGGCCGACGATCAGCCGGACGCGCGTGAAGGCCTCGTCGTCGAGCTTGCTGATCGGCTCGCGCACCAGGTCCTTCCACGTGAACACCTGACGCGCGAGCGGGGTGCCATGCTCTCGCAGCAGATCGAGGGTCATGGCGAGAGATGTGATCGGGACGGCGGACCAGGCAAGCTCAGGCGCAGCGCCGAACGCGGGGGACGGCGCGAGCGCCGAAGCCCCGGCCAACGGCAGAGCCGGCGTGCGCCGGCGAGGGCGACGCCGCGGTCATCGCGCGCGGCGATCGAGCAGCTCGCCGCTCATCCCCCGGGCCGCGTCGCTGGCGAGGAACACCAGGTCGCCGGCGCCGCGCTCGTGATCGCCGTCGGGCACGACCGCGTTGACGCGGATCTTGACGCGCGCGAGGTTGGTGGCGAGCGAGCGGGTGCAGGTGTCGAGCGCGGCGCGGATCGCCTCCTCGTCGCGCACCGGGTCGGCGGGCGGCCGCGGCGACGAGGTGTTGACGATGCTCGCACCTGGCCGATCGCGCAGGTACGGCAAGAGCCGCCGCGTCAGGAAGAACAGCGAGAAGAAGCTCGGCGGGCTGCGGCGCGCGACCAGGTTGTTGACCAGCACGTCGACGCCGCCGAAGCGCTCGACCACCCCGGTGACCAGCGCCTCGCAGAAGCCCGGGTCGTCGACGTCGCCGCACACCGCCAGGCACGCGCGGCCCTCGCGCTCGACGGCGCGCACCAGCGCCTGGGCGTCGCCGTGCGCCGACAGGTGGGTGAAGGCCACGTCGGCGCCCTCGCGGGCGAACCGGATCGCGGCCGCGCGGCCGATCCCGGTCTCGCCGCCGGTGATCAGCGCGACCTTGCCGGCCAGCGTCGGGGTCCGCCGGGTCGCCGGCGACGAGGGCTCGCGCGCCCGGGCCCGGCGCGCGGGGCCTTCGGCGGAAATTTCGGCGGGATCGTCCATATCCCGGGTCTTTGGGCGGGGTCCCCCGGCCTCGCAAGGAAAAGCGAGGGGACCTGTGATCCGTTGCGTACCCTCGTGACACTACCCCACTGCGACGACCGAGCCGGGCGCGGTCGTGCGCCGCCTCGGTGGTATTCGGGGCGACTATCCCGGCCCTCGTCGAACCGCCGCACTATCGTATTCGCGGCCTCGATCGGCGCTATTTTATATGGGACATGTCCATTAGGACATGCAGGCCGGATAGACAACAGCGGCGTATGAGCCCGCGGTCGCTGAGGGCCGGACTTAACTCACGGACCTCAGCGCCCGCCGCGGATACCGCCCCACGGCGGCCGTTTATGGCCTGCTATCGTGCGGGCATGCGTACCAGTTTTCGGCTCATCGCAGCGATGACGATCATCGCCGGCTGCGGCGATTCGACGGCAAACACCGGCGCGAGCGAGGGGACGAGCTCGACCGGTGAGTCGACGTCTTCGTCGACCACGGGCCCCGACACGCCGACGACCACCGGGACCACCGCGCCGCCCGAATGCGCGCCCGACAGCGTGGTGTGCGTCAGCGAGACCGAGGTGGCCGAGTGCGGACCCGACGGCCAGCTGGGCGCGCCGAGCTCGTGCCCGAACGGGGGCGTCTGCGTCGCCGACGTCGGCTGCACCGGCTGCGAGCCGGGCGCGGTCCGCTGCGACGGCGACCAGCTGCAGCAGTGTAACGACGGCGCGTGGGAGGCCCAGCAGACCTGCAGCGCGGCCCAGGGCCTGACCTGCGACGCCGACGCGATGGCCTGCACGGGCGCGTGCGCCCCCAAGTCGCTGCCGTTGACCGCCTCGGGCTGCGAGTTCTACGCGCTGACCGCCCTGCAGCTCAACCAGAACGGATCGATCTTCGCGATCGTCGTCGAGAACCCGGGCGACAGCCCCGCCACCGTCACGATCACGCAGAACGAGGACTTCACGCCGGTGGTCGAGACGGTCGACGCCGACAGCTACCGCGTGATCGAGCTGCCCTACACGATGGGCCTGTTCAACGCCCTGGTCGGCAAGCTCATCTACGACGGCGCCTATCACATCGAGAGCGACGCGCCGGTGCGGGTCGTGCAGTACAACTCGATCAACCTCACCGCCTCGAGCGACAGCTCGCTGCTGTGGCCGCGGCACACCTGGGGCGCCGACTACTTCGTGTCGTCGTACGCGCCGAGCGAGATCGAGGGCGGCTTCTACCGCGGCGCGTGGGCGGTGGTCGCCGGCGCCGACGAGATGTCGGTCGAGGCCATCGCCCTGCCGGGCACCAAGTCGAAGGCGGCGCCGGGCATCGGCCTTGACGGCAACGGCAAGGCGCCGCTCGACGCCGGCGACGTGCTGCAGCTCGTCAGCGCCGACGACGGCGACCTCACCGGCACGCGCCTGGTCGCCGACCGGCCGATCCAGGTGCTCGGCGGCCACGAGTGCAGCTTCATGCCCAAGGACGTCCCGTACTGCGACCACCTCGAGGACATGATGCTGCCCGTGTCGCAGCTCGGCACCGAGTACGCGATCGTCGCGCCGTCGAGGCACAACCCGCCGACCGAGCGACGGCCCCAGGTCCTGCGCGTGATCGCCAGCGAGCCGAACACCGAGCTGACGTTCGAGCCGCCGATCTTCGCGCCGATGACGATCGCCAACCCCGGCGAGTACGTCGAGCTCGAGCCGGAGAGCGAGCACTACGCGCTGGTCAGCAGCGCGCCGGTGCTGGTCACGCAGTACATGGTCGCCTCGACCGCCGAAAACGACGCGACCGACCCGTCGATGCTCGTCGCGATGCCGGTGACGCGCTGGCACGACACGCACTACGTCCACGCCCTGCCCGACTGGCTCCCGGTCGACGTCGACGTCGTCGCGCCGCTCGGGGCGACGGTCACCGTCGACGGCGCGCCGCTCGCCGGCTTCGAGGCCATCGGCGACACCCCCTACCAGACCGCCCACGTCCGCTTCGACGAGGACCCGGGCCTGGTCGAGATCGCCGGCGACCAACCGATCTCGGTGAGCGTCTACGCCACCCGCACGGACTCCCCCGCCAGCAGCTACTGGCACAGCACCGGCGGCCTGCTCGCGCCCGAGTGAGGCACGCCTGACCCGAAGGGCATGCTCGAAAGGGCATGCTCGAAAGGGCATGTCCTCATCGACATGTTCGATCGGCCGTGCCAAGCTACCGGGGCCGACGCGCCGGTGAGGCCGTCCTACCGAGCTCGCAGCGTCGCTCCCCACCCCGCTCCATCCTGTCGAGCTCGGCACCTCCGGGTGTCGCCGCCCCGCGTCGGCGAGGCGTGACGCGACGTCCCCCGCTCACTCGACTCGCGCGCCGACGAAGGCGTGGCCGCGCAGGTCGCTGGCGTGCGCGTCGGCCCCGGTGAACACGAACGTGAAGCCGCCCAGCTCCGGCCGCCCCGCGACGACGAAGCGAGCGTCGCCCGCGTGCTCGAGCCGGACGTCGGCGAGCCCCAGCGCGGGCGCGGTCAGCCGCAGCTCGCCCCCCTGCGCCGCGATGCTCACCTCCTCGCCGAGCCGCGCCGCGCGGTACGTGCCGGCGTAACGGCTCGCCGGTCCCATCGCCGCCGCGCGCTCGGGCGCCGCGCCCAGCAGCTCCTGCAGCACGGTCGCCAGGGTCACGCGCAGCGGGTCCCCGGTGTTGCTCAGCACGGCCGCCACGAACTTCCGCTCCGGCACGAACACCAGGTCGGCCGCGAAGTCGCCGGTCGCCCCGCTGTGGCCGTAGATCGCCGGGCCGCTCGAAGGTCGCACGCGCACGCCGAGGCCGTAGCGCTCGCCGGGCCGCTCGAAGGTCGGCACCTCGGCGCTCAGCAGCTCGCCCAGGGCTGTCGGCGACAGCGGCGAGCGCCCCGGGTCGACGAGATCGCGGACCGCGGTCACCAGCTCGGCCGCCGACGCGATCGCGCCGCCGGCGGGGGCGGTCCAGCGGGCATCGCCTGTCCCGAGGGCCAGGTCTTCGACGACGCTGAAGGCCCGCGCCCCGGTGCCGCGCCCGAGGTGTCCGCAGGCGGCACCTGTCCGCAAGGCCAGCTCCGGCTCGACGTTCGCCGCGCCCAGCCCCAGCGGCGCCAGCAGCTCGTCGACGAGGAGGCGCGGGAACTCGACCCCGCGCAGCCGCGCGAGCGCGGCCCCGACGACCGCGTAGCCGTCGCTCGAGTAGCTCCACAGCGCCCCGGGCTCGCGCCACAGCGGCCGCTCGCCGAGGGCGGTCAACCATTCGGTTCCCAGCTCGAGCGGCGACGGGTCGGGCAGGCCGGCGGTGTGCGCGAGCAGCTGCCGCCAGGTGATCGCCGCGGCTCGCTCGTCGACCCCCGCGGCCAGCTCGGGCAACACGCGCGCGACCTCGGCGTCGAGGTCGAGCCGCCCGGCGTCGACCTGACGCAGCACCAGGGCCGCCGTCCACAGCTTGGTGATCGAGCCGACGCGGAAGCGCGTGGCCTCGGTGACCTCCTGTCCCGAGAGACAGGCGCTGCCCGCGGTCGCCACGAACGGCGGCCCGTCCCCCTCGACGATCGCCAGGCTCGCGCCGATCCCCTCGAGGTTGTGATGCTCGGCGCAGAACGCCGCGACGATTTTTTTGAAGTGCGCCGGCGCCCCCGCGTTGCGGCGCAGACACTCGCCCCGGCGATCGCCCCTGTCGGCGAGCCCCGCCTCCCCCTCGATCGCCTCTCTCGCGCCGCCCGCCGCCACGACCCCGCCGCTCGGCCTCGCCTCTCGCCCGCCGCCCACAGCCCCGTCCCTCGAGGTTGCGTCTCGCCCTCCGCCCGCGACCCCGTCCCTCGAGGTTGCGTCTCGCCCACCACCTGCCGCCCCGTCACTGGGGGCCGCCTCTCGCGCGCCGCCCGCTCGCCCGTCTCTCGGCGGCGTCTCGGTCCCACCGCCGCGCTCCGCTCGTCTCGCGGTCGCCCCGGCATCGGCCCGCTCCTGCCCGCACGCGAGGACCAGCGCGCACCAGCCGATGCGCGCGCCTCGCCTCACCGGCGCTCGCTCCCCGCGCCGAAGAGTCGCGCGCACCAGCCGCTCGGCACGCCTCGCATCACCGGCGCTCGCTCCCGGCGCTCGACCGGGCGCAGCCGAAGATCCGCGCGCCTCGCATCACCGGCGCTCGCTCCCCGCGCTCGATGCGACGCAGCCGAAGATCCGCGCGCCTCGCATCACCGGCGCTCGCTCCCGGCGCTCGATGCGACGCAGCCGCCCGGTCGAGCGGCTCCTGACATGTTCATCAGGACATGCTCGAACGGACATTTCCCTTCGGACATTCTTTTAAAGACATGTGCGATGAGGCATCTTGCGTCCCGCCTCACGGGAGCGCCCGCGGCCTCGCGCTTCGACCCCCCCGAAGTTCTCGCCCCGACGCCTCGACGGCGCGCCTCCTCGGCGACGAGGCGCCGCGCGCCGCAACCCACCACTCGACCTCACTCCGCCTCGCCGCGGATCGTCCGCAGGCGCACGGGTGCGCGCGCGCTGGCGGAAGCGGCGCTCGGCGTACGCGACGTCTTCGACCCACAGCCTGGCCGCGCGGCGCTCGATGAGCGGGCGCAGCAGTCGATTCGCCCCGAGCGCCCACTTGAAGCCCGGGCGGTCCGACGTCGCCAGGGTCGCCTCGAGCACCGCGCAGCGGCCGGGGCCGAGCGGCGTCGCGTGGGTCTCGACCACCGAGCCGACGCCCTCGCCGCCGACGATCGTCATCACGATCGTGCGCGGATCGGGGCAGTGGAAGGTCGCGTCGACCTCGACGGCCAGCGGCCCGAACACGCGGTAGGCCACGCGCACCAGCAGCAGGTCGGGCTCGTCGGCCAGGACCTTGAGGCGGGCGAACGAGTGCGGGTGGTAGTGGGCGCCGTGCCACGGATCGAGGCGGTTGGCGAGGATGTCCGAAGGGTCACATTCGGCCTCCATCCGCACCACGCCGCGCAGGAACCGGGCCGGCCGCGGGGCGAGGAGCGGCGCCGGCGTCGGCGCCTCGCCGGGCGAGTGAGCTGTCTCTTCGGACATCTGCACCCACACCAGCACCCCGTCGTCGAACGTCGGCAGCGGCCGCCAGCGGCCGTGCGGCTCGTCGCCGAGCTCGAGCCCGTGCCACGGACAGACCAGGTTGTCGCCGCGGACCTTGGCGCACGCCAGCGACGCGCCCATGTGCGGGCAGGCCTCGGGGGCCGCGCGCACGCTGCCGTCGCTGGTCCGCCACAGCACCAGCTCGTGGCCGTCGACCGCGTAGGCCCGCGGGGTGCGGCCGATCTGCTCGCGCGCGTCGACGGCGAACCAGCCGCCGCCGGGCAGCGCCAGCGCCCGCTGCAGGGCTTTGTCGATCCGCCCCGGGTTGGCCTGCACCCAATCGGGCGCCTCGCTGGATGCCTCGCCGGGAGCGCCCGGAGCGTTGCCGAAGGTGTAGAGGCGCGTCATCGGGGCGGCAGGGAGCGCCAGTGTACTACGGGCGCGCCCGGTCCGCACCTCACGCGCCGCGCCGGGTCGCGGCGCCTCGAAACATCGTCACCGGCAGGCCGAGACCTCGCCGCGAATTCGGCGGCGAACGCGAGGCGTGCCACGGGCCGGCCGAGCGCGCCCGGCCGGCCGGGACGACGCGCGCCGCGCTACCACGCCGCGAACGCCGTGCACGCCATCGCGTCGAGCGACCCCGTGTGGCTCAGCGGGATCAGCTTCGTGCTGTTGTTGGCGATCGGGCCCGAGGAGCTGCCGACGAAGGGCCCGGGCGAGCCGAAGTAGTGCGTGACCGTGTACGAGATGAGGGCGCCGGACGGGACGCCCCCGCTCACCGAACAACCCTCCGAGGCGAGCGTGGACAGCCGGACGTTCGGGTTGAAGATCGACGGGAAGGTGATCGAGCAGCACAGCGAGACGACGCCCTTCGCCGTGTCGGGCCGATCTTTCACGACGTCGATGCCCTGCTCGAGCGGGCTCCCGGCGGCCTCCTCAGCCTCCGCGGCCTCCTCGGCCGCGAGCTCGTCGCTGGCGTCGATGTCGTCGAGCGCGGCGAGCTCCGCCTCCTGATCGGGGTCGTCGCAGGCGGTCGCGAGCAGCACACACGGCAGGGCCAGGGCGAACAGCGGGAGCATGCGATTCGCGGGGCGATACTTACGGATTGCGATGATCATGGGTCATTTCCTGTGATTGACGAGTCAACAGCGCGCCCGCTCGTCGCTCTCGGAACGAGAGCCACGACCGTCGCGCTCGATCGCTAGGTGGCCCTCGTCGACCGACCAATTGCAGCGTCGCCGGATTTTTTATGCGACGACCACCTGCCCGATTCTTCCCTTTTAAAATTAATGCAGCGAAAGAGAATGGGTGGGATCCAGGGCGAGCGTCGGGCCGAACCCGAGCGCAACGCCGCCCCCACCCGCCTCTCAGGGGCTTCTCCGCCTATTTGCCAAGGGAATACGGCAAGCCGCGCATCGGCGCATATCGCTCGATTCGCGTCGGAACAATGAATGCGTCGACATGGCGCCCTCTCGGTAAAAGTCCCCGCCGCCGGGCCGATGGCTCGACCGTCCCGATTGGCCCGTGACGGCCCGCAGATCGACGTCGCCGCGCCCGGCCTCAGGTCGCCGCGCGGAGCCACAGCGCCCGCGAGCGCACCACCGCCGCCGTCATCTCGGCCATCGGCGTCGCCAGCATCACCCGCGGGTAATCGAGCGGCCCCGCGTGGTCGCTCAGGAAGCGGCACAGCAGGTCCGGCGGCAGGCGCTCGAACAGGTCGACGAACAGCGGCGGCCCGCGGCTGGGCGAGCGCTGCAGGTGGGCCAGCAGCACCCGGTCCATCGCCACCGCCGCGGCCGGCCGGGGCGCCGGCACCCGCGGCGGCGCACCTGGCCTTCGAGCAGCTCGCGCGCCAGCAGCTCGGAGGAGCGCTGGATCGCCTGGAACGCGTAGCCGGTCGAGCCCTTGGCCAGCCCGCCGCGCAGGCCGAGGTGGATCACCCGCGGGCTCTCGCGCAGCGACGCCGGCCGGCTCGTCATCGCGATCGCCCCGCGCTCGCGCCAGCGCACCTCCGGCGCGGTCAGCCCGTAGCGCGCGCGCAGATAGCCGCGCAGGTCGTCCTCGTAGGTCGCGTCGGGCAGGCTCGCCGGCGAGATGTACGTCGTCTCGACCAGCGCGCGGGTCGGCGCGAACGGCAGCACGTACATGAAGTGGATCCCCCGGCTCTGGTCGACCGCGAAGTCCATCAGGGTCGGCACCTCGGGGTCGAACACCGGCGCGGGCGCCTCCACCTCCCAGCCGACGAAGTGCTGCAGCAGGTCGACCTCGTCGCCGCCGGGCGCGGGCGCGGGCGCGGGCCGGCTGTCGAACACCAGCCGCGCGCGCACCACCTCGGCGTCGGTCACCACCTCGCACCCGCCCGCGCCCTCGCGGATCGCCCGGACTGCGCAGCCGCGGCGCAGCTCGATCTCGGGGAACTCCGCGAGTGTCTCGAGGGCCATGTCGTAAAAGACATCCGACGGCACGTGCTCGTACGGGTGGCGCTCGCTGCCGCGGACCGGCGAGCGGTCGGCGTCGGCGACGCGCCAGCGGGTCCAGCGGTGGCGGACCGCGGCGGCGAACGGGTGATCGACGAAGCGCCAGTAGCACCACGTGCGGTCGCGGGCGTGCCGCGCGCGCGGCTCGATCAACACCACGCGCGGGCAGGGGACCCCGCGGCGACGGGCCTGGAGGGCGATCTGCACCGCCAGGCTGAGGCCCGCACAGCCGGCGCCGGCGATCACGTAGTCCGCGCGCACCGCCGCATCTATGGCCCAGGCGCGGCGAGATCACAAGCGACCGACGATCTTCGCGACGGGCATCGCCTGGGCACCTTCATGCTAACGTCGGCCGCATGCGCGACCTCCGGCTGCTCCGCCGACGCCTGCACACCGCCCTCACCTCGGGGCTCTTGCTCGCCGCCTGCGGCCCTGCCCCCGCGCCTGCTCCGGTCGAGGCCGCCAAGGCCGCGCCGGCCAAGCCCGAGGCGCCCGCGCCCGCCCGGGTCGAGGCGCCTCCCGTCGCCGAGGCGCCGCCCGTGCCCGCCGGTCCGCAGTACCCCGCGCGCACCGGCATGGACCCGTACGACCCTGACGGCCTCGAGGAGGAGGGCTGCAACAACGGCGACTGGTGCGGCGCGCCGGCGGCCGCCGACAAGTTCCGCGCCCCCCAGGCGACCGACGAGATCGGCTGCCCGACGCGCCTCATCGGCCGCCCCGACCCCGGCGTCAGCCCGAACGACAAGGTCTACAAGGGCCTGTCGATGAACCCGATGATGATGGGTCGCCTGCGCAAGATCGCCACCGGCGACAAGCGCAAGGCCACCGGCGACGGCGAGATCTGCTGCTACCACTGGTTCGACTACTGCAGCGGCCGCCCGCTGCTGGCCGGCGACGACGCCGTGGCCGCGCCCGTGGTGTCCGGAAGTACATGGCTCGGAGAGCATGTTTTCCAGGACATGCTCGGAGAGCCAGCCAGCGACGAGCGCCCGCTCGTCGCCGCCGCCTGGCTGGAGGACGCGCAGATGGAGCACGCCTCGGTCGCCGCGTTCGCCCGCGCCGCGCTCGAGCTGATGGCCGTGGGGGCCCCGCCCGAGCTGCTGGCCGGCTGCGCCGAGGCCGGGCTCGACGAGGTCCGGCACGCGCAGGTGTGCTTCGCGCTGGCGGCCGCGTACGGCGGCGTCGCCCGCGGGCCGGGTCCGCTGCCCCCGGTGCAGCCGCGCGCCGGCGGCCTGGTCGCGCTGGCCTGCGACACCTTCCGCGAGGGCTGCGTCGGCGAGACGATCGCCGCGCTCACGGCTCTGCGCGGCCGACGCGGCTGCGAGGCTGCGGCCGCCGACGCGGCTCTGACGGCGATCGCCGCGGATGAGACCCGTCACGCCGAGCTCGCCTGGGCGACGGTCGCCTGGGCCGTCGACGTCGGCGGCCGCGAGGTCGCCGAGGCGGTGCGCGCCGTCGCGGCCGAGCTGCGGGCCGCCGCCTTCGTCGACGAGCCGCTGGCGGTCGAGGCCGACCTGCGTCGGTTCGGCCGGCTCGGCCCGCAGGAGCGCGTGGACACCCGCCGCGACGCGTGGACGGGCGTCCTCGATCGCATGCTGGCGCTGGCGCTGGGTGACGACGAACCCGCGTTCGCCGATCCTGGCCCCCGGGGCGCCGAAGCCGCGAGGGCGGACGCGAACTTGAGCGCCTGAATTGCAGGCGCGTCGGCGCCGCCGCCTATGATCGGGGGATGGTTCGCCGCATCCCCTACCTCGCGCTCGTCATCCTCGCGGCCTGTGCCGGCGGCGAGGACGTGACCCAAAGTTCAGGTTTCGGCGGCTCCTTTCCGTCGCCCACGGGCTCGCAGGTGACATCGGCGACGGCGGGCATGTCGGGCACCTCGGCGCCGAGCACCGACGACTCCGCCGGCACCACCGACATGATCCGCCCTGACTTCGGCGACGGCGCCCCGACCACCGACGCGCAGCCGACCACCGGCGACGTCGACCCGACCGCCGTCACCGCGAGCGATCCGGGCACCACGACCACCACCGGCCCGGCGATCACCTGCGGCGACGGGATGATCGAGCCCCCCGAGGAGTGCGAGGGCGCCAACGTCAACGGTCAGACCTGCCAGGGGCTCGGCTTCACCGGCGGCCTTCTGACCTGCGACGCCGCCACCTGCACGTGGAACAAGAGTCAGTGCGTCAGCGAGTCGTGCGGCGACGGCATGAAGAACGGCGGCGAGGAGTGCGACTGCGGCCAGCAGGGCAGCAACTGCAGCGCGGCGCAGCTCGGCAACGCGGTGTGCGCGAGCCTCCCGGCGCCCGCCAACGGCAACTACCACGGCGGCACGCTCGCGTGCGGCAGCCCGGGCAGCTGCCTGTTCAACAAGGCCGGGTGCTTCTGGTGCGGCGACGGCGTGCGCAACGGGCCCGAGTCGTGCGAGGGCGGCGACCTCGGGGGACAGACCTGCAACGGCCTCGGCTTCAGCGGCGGCACCCTGAGCTGCAACGCCAACTGCACCCACAACACCGCCGGCTGCGTCAACATGGTCTGCGGCGACGGGCAGTGCAGCCCCGGCGAGGACGACTGCACCTGCCCCGAGGACTGCCCCGAAGACCCGTACTCGTGCTCGGACTGCGAGTGCGGCGGCTTCAGTGGCGCCTGCGCCTGCGACGATCAGTGCATCTTCTACGGCGACTGCTGCATCGACGGCCCGTGCTGAGCAAGAACCTCGGTTCGTCGATTCATTTTCCGGGCTGACATTCGCGAGAGAATCCCCGCCGCGCGAGCGACGTCCGCCCCCGCACGATTCTTGCCGGCGGTGGCGCGGATGCTATCGTCGCCTCGCGTACCCGGGGGAACTGCACATGCGTCCAATCGCTCTGTTCAGCCTGACCTTCGCGGCCGCCGCTCTGCTCGGCTTCGGACCCGCCCGCGCAGCCGCGCCGGCCAGCGACTCCTGCTTCGCCGGCTGCACCGCGCCCGGCCTGTCCGCCGACGACCAGGCCACCTGCCGCCTCCAGTGCGCCCGCCTGGCCCAGTCCGCGCCCGCGTCCCCGCCGGCGGCCAAGCCTCCCGCGGCCGCACCACCGTCGTCCACGCCCCCTGCGACCCCGCCGGCAGCCAGGCCTCCCACCGCCCCGCCGCCCGCGACTTCGCCCTCCGCGTCTTCGCCGCCGCGTCCGGCTCAGCCCGCTCCCGACCTCGCGCACCAGAAACTTGTGCGAGTCGCAGTGCGACAACGAGCCCACCCCGGGCGACCGCGCGACCTGCCGCCTGCAGTGCAATCAGCTGAACCGCGCCCCGCAGCCGACGTCGGCGCCGGTCAGCAGCACCACCGTCGGCAGCACCACCACGTACAGCTTCGCCCCCGGCGGCGGCTCGGTGCCGGTCACGACGTCTCCGGGCACCTCGCCCGCGTACCGCCCCGCGCAGCCGGGCAGCACCGCCGCCACGTACAACCCCCAGGCCGCGCAGCAGCAGCAGCAGCAGGTCGCCGCCTGCCAGGCCACCTGCGACCGCGAGGCCTCGGCCACCGACCGCGCCACCTGCCGCAACAACTGCGGCGCCGTGGGCACCGTCGTCGGCCCCGCGGCGCCCAGCCAGTGGGTCCTCGGCCCGGCGCCGACCATGACCGAGGCCGAACAGCGCGCCGCGGTCATCCGCTCGTCGAACGGCGTGGTCCCGGGCAGCGCCCCCGGCGGCGCCCCGCGCCCGGTCGCAGTCCCCACGAGCCAGCCCGCGGCGCCGGCCCAGGCCACCACCACGACCCTGCCTGGCCAGCAGCAGCCGAACCCCCACTGCGCCGCCCAGGCCCAGAGCTGCAAGGTCGGCTGCGCCGGCGAGCAGACCTCGTGCAGCGCCCAGTGCGACCAGGGCAAGATGTCCGAGACCGACCGCGCCACCTGCAAGCTGACCTGCAGCAGCAGCGGCGACATGTGCCGCGACGACTGCCGCATGAAAGAGGCGGCCTGCAAGCCGGCCGTCTACCGCTGAGCCGGCATATGCACGAAGGGACATGCTCCATGGGGCATGTCCTTCGAACATTTCTCGAAGAACATGCCCCCGCGGACATGTCCTCCCGGTCACCCGGGGATCGGCACGTCGCAGCCGAACACCACGTCGACGTCGACCACCTGCCCGGCCTTGAGCGCCTCGCAGGCGGTGCCGTGGAAGGTGACGGTGTTGGTGTTCGGGTCGTACGTCCAGCCGTTGTTCGGGTCGTTCGGGACGCCCGGGACCATGTCTTCAAAAAACACGTAGATCTCGTTCGGGTCGTCGGGCACCGTGTCGAGCTCGAACGTGCACGACACCACCGCGCCGGCGATCGCGTCGAGCGCCGCCTCGAGCGAGGCCGGGTTGTTGGCGTTGTAGGGCATGCCGGTCCCGCCGTTGGTGGCGATCTCGGCCAGCGAGCCGAGGATCCCGTCGGCGAAGCCGACCGCGTAGGTGCGGACCGAGATCGCCTGCGCGAACAGGTCGGCCGCCGCCGCCGGCCCGTTGGTGGTGCCCTGGCAGTCACCGCTCTCGTCGCCGTCGGTGATCAGCAGCACCGCGTTGGCGCGCGTCGGGTCCTGGACCTGCGGCTCCCCGACCAGCGCCTTGAGCGTGTTGCCGGTGCTCGTCTCCGGATCGCCGGAGTCGCACAGGTAGCCGTTGCCCTTGTCGCTGAGGAACTGCTGGATCGCCCCGCCGTTGAGGTCGGCCAGCGGCACCACGATCGTCCCCGCCGAGCAGCCGTTGCCGACGCACGCCGAGTAGGTCACGAGGCCGAAGCGGATCTCCTCGTTGAAGCTCGTCACCAGCTTGTTGATCGCGTCCTTGGCGACCTCCCAGCGGTTCTTGTCCGAGTCCTGGACGTCGCCCTCCATGCTGCCGCTGCGGTCGAGCACGATCATCACGTTGGGCACGACTTGGGTCAGCTCGAACTCCTGGGCCCCGCACTCGCCGCCGATCTCGCACATCCCGTCGGTGCAGGTCTGGCCGCCCTCGCAGTCGCCGTCGAACAGGCAGCCGCCCGCCGGCAGGCACACGCTCGACCAGTCGCCGCAGTGCTGGCCTTCGGGACAGTCGGCGTCCTCGCTGCAGCCGGCGCCGCCGGTCGGCTGGGTGGTCGGGTTCGTGGTGGGGTCGCCGGACGGATCGACGCCGGTCGCGGTCCCGTCGGTGCCGGCCTCGGTGGTCTCGCCGCCGGTCTCGGTCGCCCCGGTCACGCCGGTCACGTTCGTCGCGCCGCTCGCCCCGGTGATGCCCGTCGGCGCGGTCACCCCCGCGGTCGTCTCGCCGCGGCCGTCATCGCCGCAGCCCACGACCATCGCCCCCGCCAGCAGCCAATTCGAGACTCGCCCCGTTCGCGTGCGCATGATCGACTCCTTCGGGCGCAAGGTGCGCCAGGCCCGGCCTGGCTCTTACCGGAGCGCGCGCATTCGTGTCAATCAGCCGCGCTCCGACCGATAAACCCTCATCCAGGCGAGCCGGGTTTTCGAGCGCGACCGCGGAACCAGCCGAAGCACGCCAGCAGCGAGACACGAGCCCGCACGACCTCGCGCCCCGTCTCAGCGGACTCGACCGCATCGCCGCCGCCCCGCCCTCTCCGGCGAACTCGCACGCGCTGCGCTCCACACCGCGAACCCCAGCGCTGTCGCCATCGACCCGCTGGCCAGTGCCGGAAAGCATTGCTTCATCATCCGCGCCACGACACCGTTCTTGGATCTTCAACACATGTCCCCGAGGACAGCTCGCCTCCGTGCCGGAGTCGGCCCCCCGTTGCCGCTCTCGGCCGCCGTCCCCCTCACGATCTTCGCGACCACGCCTGAGAATCTTCGCGACCCCCCTCGCGGCAGCCGCGCGTTCGCTCGAAACCCTTGATATTTCCGGCCTGACCCGTGCCGTGCATATAGAGGCGCGTGCCCCTCGCGCGCAGCCTCTGCCTCGTCCTCGCCCTGCTCGCGGGCCCCGTGCGCGCGGCGCCGGCCGAGTCGGCCCTGAGCGGTCCGTTCGACATCGACACCGCGGTCGCCGTCGCGCTGGGGCGCAGCCCCGGCCTGCAGGCGGCGGCCCACCGGATCCGCGCCGCCGAGCACCTCGCCGAGGCCGAGCGGCGCCCCGAGGCCACGCGCCTCACCTTCGACATCTGGCAGGTCCCGCTGAACCGGCCGTGGGCGTGGAACGAGTCGCCGATGGTCATGCTCGGCCTGCGTCAGCCGGTGCCCGCCGCCGGCAGCCTCAAGCTGCGCTCCGCTGCCCGGCGCAAGGACGCCGCCGCCGACGGGGCGGGCCGCGACGTCGTCGCCCAGGATCTGGCCACCGCGGTGCGCCACGCCTTCATCGACTACGCCGCCGCGATCGCGCGCCACAGCGTCCACCTCGAGCACCAGCGGGTCAGCGAGCACGTGCTCGGCCTGGCGCGCGCGCCCAGGTCGTCGGCGGCACGCTCCTCGAGATCGCCCGCGCCGAGACCGAGGTGGCCCGCGCGCGCGCCGACGTGGCCACCGACGCGACCGCGACCACGGCCGCGCGCACCCGCCTCAACACGCTCATGGCCCGCGAGGCCGACGCCCCGCTCGGCGCCCCGCGGGACCCTGCGGCCGCGACCGTCGACGTCGGCGCGCGGGGCCTTATCGCCGACGCCCAGCGCGAGCGCCCCGAGACCCGGGCCGCCGACGCCCGCCGCGAGGCCGCGGCCCTCGACCTGCGAGCCAGCAAGCGCGAGGCCAACCTGCCGAGCGCGATGCTCGGCGTCGCCTACTTCCCGGCCACCAAGCCGATGCCGATGCACGGCTACGGCCTGATGGTCGACCTCCAGCTGCCCTGGCTCACGGGACAGGGTCGAAAGCGCAGGGACGCCCAGGCCGAGCTCAGCGCCGCCGCGGCCCGCGACGTCGCCCAGGTCAAGCTCGGCATCGCCGGCGAGGTCTCGGGCGCGCTCGCCACCGTCCAGAGCGCCTCCGAGCGCTACCAGGCGCTGGTCCGCGAGGCCGGCCCCGCCAGCGCCCGCGCCCGCGAGGTCGCCCTCACCGGCTACGAGTCCGGCCGCGGCGACTTCACCGCCCTCCTCGCCGCCGAGGCCGTCCACGTCGAGGTGGCGATGGACGTCATCGCCGCCAAGTCCGACCTCGACCACGCCCTCATCGACCTCGACCGCGCCGTCGGCTCGCCCGTGGCCCGCCGCCCGCTCGCCCCGGGCCCCGTCGACCGCTGAATCACCTGTCCCCGAGGACATCTTCCTCGCCCCGGCGACTCCGCCCTCCTGTCCCCAAAGACATCCGCGCCGGCCTCTCCGCACCTGTCCCCGAGGACATCTCATGCTCGACCCTCACCCCGACGACCCCGAGTCCCTGCGCGAAGGCGCCGAGGCGCCCCCGCCCGGCGTCGCTCTGATGGCGGGCGTCCGCTGGCTGCTGCTGCTCGGCACCCTCGCCGCGGCCTGCTTCTCCTGGTGGTCGTACGCGCGGGCCGAGCCGGTCGCCGTCCAGCACGCCCCCAAGTACCGCTGCCCGATGCACCCGCAGATCACCGCCCACGAGCCGGGCGAGTGCCCGATCTGCCACATGGCGCTGGAGCCGATCCCGGAGGACGAGGTCGAGACGGTCTACCGCTGCCCGATGCACCCGCAGATCCAGCAAGCCGAGCCCGGCTCGTGCCCGATCTGCGGCATGGACCTCGAGCCGGTCGCGGCCGAGGCGGTGGCTGTCTCTCCGGACATGCCCGCGGGGACAGCCGCGATCACCCTCGGCCTCGACCGCCTGCAGGCGATCGGCGCCCGCATCGTCGTCGCGGCCGAGCGAGAGTTCGCCGCCGAGCTGCGCAGCGCCGCCCTGACCGAGTTCTCCGAGGACGGCGCGGCGCGGGTCCACGTGCGCGCGGCCGGCTTCATCGAGAAGATCGCCGTCGAGGAGACCGGCGTCCGCGTGCGCAAGGGTCAGGTGCTGGCCGAGTACTACAGCCCAGAGATCTACCAGGCCCAGGCGGAGCTGCTGGCGGCCCACAGCTGGTCCGGGCCGGTGGTCGGGGCGGCCCGCCAGCGCCTCGAGCTGCTCGGCCTGTCGTCCGCCGCGGTCGACCGGATCCTCAAGTCAGGCAAGCCCGACCGCACCACCCCCGTGCTCGCCCCCGCGTCCGGCGTCGTCATCGCCCGCACCGCCGTCCTCGGCGCCTACGTCCGCCCCGAGGAGCCCCTCTACGAGCTGCGCGAGGACCACGCGCTCTACCTCGTCGCCGAGCTGCCGGCCGCGCAGGCCGCCGCCGTTCACAAAGGAACCAAGGGACATGTCCGATTCACCAGCCGGCCCGCGCAGGGCCGCGACGTCACCGTCGACCTGGTCTACCCGAGCGTCGCCGCCGACAGCCGCAGCGTCCGCGTGCGCATGCCGCTCGACAACGACGACCGCGCGCTGGTGGCCGGCATGCCGGCGGTGGTGAGCTTCGCCCTGCCGAGCGAGACCGGCGTGGCCGTGCCGCGCGACGCGATCGTCGACGCCGGCAGCCAGCCCTACGTGTTCGTCGACGCCGGCGGCGGCCGCCTGGTCCCGCGCCCGGTCGTGCTCGGCGCCCGCGACGCCGAGTTCGTGCGCGTGCGCGAGGGCGTGAGCGCCGGCGAGCGCGTGGTCGCCGGCGCGACCTTCCTCGTCGACGCCGAGAGCCGCCTGCGCGCCGCGCTGATCCCCACGAGCACGGCGAGCGCCGCAGTGCCTCCGCACGCGCACCATTCGCCGAGCGCGTCGACGCCCGCCGCGCCCTCGCAACCTTCCTCCGGCGACCACGCCAACCACTCCGCCGCGAAGCAACCGCCCGACCCCCACGCCAACCACTCCGCCGCGAAGCAACCGCCCGACCCCCACGCCAACCACTCCGCCGCGAAGCAACCGCCCGACCCCCACGCCAACCACTCCGCTGCCCCACCATCGACCGACCCGCACGCGCAGCACGCCGCGAAGCCGTCCTCCGATCCGCACGCCGCGTCCGCCTCGCACTCCGATCCGCACGCCGGGCACGCCGGGCACGCCCCCTGACCTCGCCCTTCTCTTTCCTGCGAGACAACCATGATCTCCGCCATCGGCAAGCTGATCGACGCCTGCGCGCACCACCGCGGCCTCGTGATCATGGCCTACCTCGTGCTCGGCTGGCTGGCCTTGCGGGCCCTGGAAAAAGTCCCGCTCGACGCCGTGCCGGACCTCTCCGATCCGCAGGTCATCGTCTTCACCGAGTGGCGCGGGCGCTCGCCGACCCTCGTCGAGGACCAGGTCACCTACCCGCTCACCGCCTCCTTGCTGGCTGCGCCTGGCGTCGAGGCCGTGCGCGGCTACTCGATGTTCGGCATGAGCTTCGTCCACGTCCTGTTCGCCGAGGACGTCGACGTCTACTGGGCCCGCTCGCGCGTCCAGGAGTACCTCGCCGGCATCGGCCCGCGCCTGCCCGAGGGGGCCAGCGTCACCCTCGGGCCCGACGCCACCGGCATCGGCTGGGTCTTTGAATATGCCCTGGTCGATCGGACAGGTCAGCACGACCTCGCCGAGCTGCGGGCCATCCAGGACTTCGAGCTGCGCTACGCCCTCGAGAGCGTCCAGGGCGTCGCCCAGGTCGCCAGCGTCGGCGGCTACGAGCGCCAGTTCCAGGTCCAGCTCGACCCCGAGCGCCTGCGCGCCAACGGCCTCACCGTCGCCGACGTCGCCGACGCGGTGCGCAAGACCACCGGCGAGTCGTCCGGGCGGATCCTCGAGATCGGCGGCCGCGAGGCCTTCGTGCGCGGCCGCGGCTACTTGAAAGATCTGTCGGGCCTCGAGTCGGCTGTCCTCAAGGCCAGCCCCGAGCTCGGCGCCCCGCTGCGCCTCGGCGACGTCGCCGACGTCCGGTTCGGCCCCGACATCCGCCGCGGCCTCGCCGAGCTCGACGGCCAGGGCGAGGTCGTCGGCGCCATCGTCGTCGCGCGCTACGGCGTCAACGCCCGCGACGTCATCGAGCGCGTCAAGGCCCGGCTCGACGAGGTCGCCGCCGGCTTGCCGCCCGGCGTCGAGGTCGTCACCACTTACGACCGCAGCGGCCTCATCGACCGCGCGATCGACACGCTCAAGCACGCGCTGGTCGAGGAGGGCATCGTCGTCGCCCTCGTCATCCTGATCTTCCTGCTCCACGTGCGCAGCGCCCTGCTGCCGATCGTCGGCCTGCCGCTGGCGGTGCTGCTCGCCTTCTTGCCGATGGCGTGGCTGGGGATCCCCGCCACCATCATGAGCCTCGGCGGGATCGCCATCGCCATCGGCGCCACCGTCGACGCCGAGATCGTCATGGTCGAGGCCTGTCACAAGCGGCTCGAACATGCCCCCAAGGACATGTCCGAAGAGCAACGCCGCAACCTGCTCGCCGAGGCCGCGCGCGAGGTCACCCCGGCGATCTTCTTCTCCCTGCTCATCATCGCCGTCGCCTTCATCCCGGTGTTCGGGCTCGAGGGTCAGGCCGGGCGCCTGTTCAAGCCGCTCGCCTACACCAAGACCTTCGTCATGCTGGCGGCCGCGCTGCTCAGCGTGACCCTCGCGCCGGCGCTGCGCGACCTGCTCGTGCGCGGCAAGATCTACAGCGAGCAGCGCCACCCGATCTCTCGCGCCATCCGCGCCGTCTACGAACCGTTCGTCTACGTCGCCCTGCGCAAGCCCCGGACCACCCTGGCGATCGGCGTGTTCGCGGTGCTGTCGGCCATCCCCGTGTTCATGCGCCTGGGCAGCGAGTTCATGCCGGCGTTGAACGAGGGCGACATCCTCTACATGCCGACCACCTTCCCCGGCCTGTCGATCGAGGAGGCCAAGCGGCAGCTCGCGCGCCAGGACGCGGCGCTCGCAGAGTTCCCGGAGGTCGAGCGCGTGTTCGGCAAGGTCGGGCGGGCCGAGACCGCGACCGACCCTGCGCCGCTCAGCATGGTCGAGACCGTGGTGATGCTGCGGCCGCCGGAGGAGTGGCCGAAGGTCACGCGCGAGCGCTGGTGGAGCGGCTGGGCCCCCTCGTTCTTGCGCGGCCCGCTGACGCGCGTGTGGCCCGAGGAGACCCCGGAGACCTGGGACGAGCTGGTCGCCAAGCTGTCGGCCGGCGTGCAGATGCCGGGCTGGACGCAGGCCTTCACCATGCCGATCCGGGCCCGCGTCGACATGCTCACCACCGGCGTGCGGACCCCCGTCGGCGTCAAGGTGTTCGGCCGCGACCTGCCGGCGATCGAGGCCGCGGGGGCCCGCATCGAGGCCGTCCTGCGCGACGTGCCCGGCACCCGCAGCATCCTCTACGAGCGCTCGCTCGGCGGCGTCTACGTCGACATCGTCCCGCGCCGCGACGACCTCGCGCGCTACGGTCTGCAGGTCGCCGATCTCGGTGAGTTCGTCGACGTCGCGATCGGCGGCGAGCCGATCGCCGCGACCATCGACGGTCGGCGCCGCTACACCGTGCAGCTGCGGATCGCCGAAGATCTGCGCGGCGACCTCGAGCGGCTGCGCGAGCTCCCGGTCGCCGTGCCCGGGCCGGCGAGCGCCGTCACGCGCACCGTGCCGCTGTCCGAGGTCGCAGACGTCGCGCTCGCCGAGGGTCCGCCGATGCTGCGCAGCGAGGCCGGGCTGCTGGTCGGCTACGTGTACGTCGACATCGAGCCGTGGCGCGACCTCGGAGGATACGTGACCGACGCCCGCACCCGCGTCGACGCCGCGCTCGCCTCGGGGGAGCTCGTCCTCGGGCCCGGGATGTACCTGAAGTGGACCGGGCAGTACGAGCAGATGCAGGCCATGGAGGCGCGGATGCGGGTGCTCGTCCCCCTCGCCCTCGCGCTGGTGGCTCTGCTGTTGTGGCTGCAGTTCCGCGACCTCACCGAGGTCCTCATCGTCCTGCTGTCGATCCCGTTCGCGCTGGTCGGCAGCGCCTGGCTGCTGTGGCTCCTCGACTATCGCCTGTCGACCGCGGTGTGGGTCGGCATCATCGCCCTCGTCGGCCTCGCCGCGCAGACCGGCGTGGTGATGATCGTCTACATCGACCAGGCCTTCTTCGAAGGCTGCGGGCCGGCAAGATCCGCGACCTCGACGACATCATCTGGGCCCACATGGAGGGCACCGTCCTGCGGGTCCGCCCCAAGTTGATGACCGTCGCCTCCATGATGCTGGGGCTCGTGCCGCTCTTGTGGGCCACCGGCAGCGGCGCCGACGTGATGAAGCGGATCGCGGCGCCGATGGTCGGCGGGCTGGTGTCCAGCGCCTTCCTGACCCTCGAGCTGATCCCCGTCGTCTACACTTATTGGCGTTACGCGCAGCTCCGCCGGTCCCAACGGACAGGTCGTCCGCTGGCCGAGATCTGCGGCCTGCACCGCTGAGCGCGCCCACCGTACGCATGCGCAGGCGCGCAATCTGCTCGCGCGCCCACGCACCCCGGCGGCCGCAGCGCCGCAGGCCTACAAGTGGGCGTGATCCGTCGCTGGCGATTTTTCCGCTACAGTCGTCGCAGTGTCGACGGCCATCACGGACGGAGCAGGCTCCGCTCCTGTGGCGAGACGTTCGCCAGCGTCCGCCTCGCTCGGCGACGCACGGATCCGCCAGATCCGCTTCGCCATCATGGCCTTCGTCGGGCTGACCACGACCCTCGTGGGGGCCGCGATCCTGAGCACCGCCGGGCCCGAGCAGGACTGGGACCGGCTGTCGGGCGTGGTCTACGTGGTCATCGCCGCGTTCTGCTTCGCCACCTGTTCGCTCACGCGGACGCGGCTGACCCGCACCTCCGAGCTGATGATGCTCGGCACCGCCTACGGGGGGACCGCCGGGGTCGTCATCACCAGCAAGCCCGACACCGCCCTGCTGGCCGGGGTCGCCGCCCTCACCCTCGTCGTCTTCCTGCCCGGCATCGCCATCCGGACCCGCGGCCGCTCGGGCATCGCCCACATCGTCACGATCAGCGTCGTCTACGTCGCCAGCGTCATGGCCCGCCTGGCCCTGCGCGAGGATGAGACCGGCACCCAGTTCGGCGACATCGCCATCAAGCTGCTGGTCCCCCCGACCGCGTTCTGGCTGCAGTGGCTGATGGCGCGCGCCCTCAACCAGCGGATCATGGAGGCCCTCGAGGAGAGCGAGCGCTCGCGCAACGCCCTGGCCGTGTCCAACCAGCTGCTGGAGCTGACGAACCGCAGCCTCGAGGCCGCGCGCATCGACGCCGAGCGGGCCCGCGACGGGGCCGAGGCCGCCAACCGGGCCAAGAGCGCCTTCCTGGCCAACATGAGCCACGAGCTGCGGACCCCGCTCAACTCGGTGATCGGCTACACCGAGATGATCATCGAGGAGGCCCGCGAGGACCGCCAGCGCCCGATCAGCGGCGTCCTGCCCGACCTGCGCAACGTCGTGCTGGCGGCCAAGCACCTGCTCGGCCTCATCGGCGGCGTGCTCGACCTGTCGAAGATCGAGGCCGGCCGCATGGAGATGGTCCACGAGCAGTTCGCGCTCGAGGAGTTCGTCCGCGAGGTCGAGCAGACGATCTTGCCGGCCGTGCGCCGGCGCAACAACCAGCTCCACGTCAAGTGCGACGGCGACGTCGGCTGGATCGTCACCGACCGCGGCAAGCTCAAGCAGGTCCTGCTCAACCTGCTCGGCAACGCCGCCAAGTTCACCAGCGAGGGCCAGATCTTCTTCCGCGTCCGCCGCGAGGCCGTCCGCCTGGTCTTCGAGGTCCGCGACACCGGCATCGGCATCGACCCGTCCAAGCTGAACCTCATCTTCGAGAAGTTCACCCAGATCGACGCCACCTCGACCCGCCGCTACGAGGGCGCCGGCCTCGGCCTCGCCATCACCCGCGAGCTGTGCGCCATGATGGGCGCCACCATCGACGTCGCCAGCGCGATCGGCAACGGCACCACCTTCACCATCGTCCTGCCGCTGGGCCCCACCCTGCCCGAGCGCGCCGCGGCCTGACGTGTCCCACGGGACATGCCCTCTCGGGCATGCTCGTTCGGACATGCTCGCTCCAGCCGCGGGACGGGCCTGAAGCGCGGGGTCATGTCCCACGGGACATGCTCGCTCGCGCCTCTCCCGGGCCCGACACGACCGAGACCACGACCGACCCCCGGGCGCCGGCTCCCTGGTCGTCGGCACGAGCATGCCCGATCGGACATGCCCCTTTGAACATGTCCGAGTCGCCACCTCCTCGCCGCCCGCCCCGGGGCCGCCCGGTCGCGCTCGCTCGCGGACTCGCGCGCGGCGTGACGGTTCGCTGCAGACCGCGACCATGCTCACACCCGGCGCACCGCCGGGCCGGTGTTCCGCGTGCGGCGCCCCGCCGCAGGTGCTGTTCGCCGCCTGAACCGGCGCGGGTTCCGGGTACACCCTCGCCATGCCGTCCGCGTCCGAACCGGTCTCGCGCCCGCGCCTTTTGGTGGGCGGGGTCATGCTCCTGCTGGTCGCGCCGATCGCCGTCCAGGGGCTGGTGCGCCTGCTGTCCTCCTGGACAGGTGAGCCGCACGCCGCCCTGCCGATCACCCTGGCGACCCTCCTCGCGGTCGCCCTCGCGTGGGCGGTCGCCCTCGTGCGCGGCGCCGTTCACCCGCTCGTCGCCTGGCTCGCCGCCGGGCTCGCGGGCGGCCTCCTGTGGCTCGTCACCGGCGCGCCGCTGTCGTCGCTGGCGGCCGCCGCGATCGTCGGCGCCCTGACTGCCGCCGGTCTGCCCCTGGCCGCCGCCCGGGCCCCGCTGCCGCGCGGGCGCGTCACCGCGGCGCTGTGGGGCCTGCTCGCGGTCCTGGCGCTGCTGCAGTTCGGGCGCATGAGCGTGTTCATGGCCGATCCGCAGCAGCGCTGGGGCGCCCTGGCCGAGGCCGAGTTCCTGTCGCGCCACTCGTGCCTCACCAGCTACGTCCACGGCGCCGAGCTGGCGCGCCGCGGCGACGCCAACATCTACGACGACCGCTACGGCTTCGAGCCCGACACGATGGTCGCCGAGCTGCCCTCGGCGATCGACATCGGCCCGCTGACCATGGACACCTACGAGTACCCGCCGCAGTTCTTGGCGCTGCCGCGGCTGATGCTGGCGCTGACGGGCGAGTTCATGGCGATCCGCGCGCTGTGGTTCACGCTGACGGCCGCGGCGTTCATCGCCGTCAGCCTGGCCCTGGCGCGCTGGCTCGGCGGCGAGGCCGAGCGGCGGGCGCGGCTCCTGCTCGTCGCCGTCGGCCTGTCGCCGCCGCTGCTCATCACCGCCTACTTCGGCAACTTCCAGCCGATGGCGATGGGCCTGTCGGCGCTGGCGATGCTGTGGATCGTCCAGGGCCGCACGCGCCGCGGCGCCGCCCTGCTGGCGTTCACGATCAGCGCCAAGATCTTCCCCGGCATCCTCGGCGTGTGGCTGCTGGCCTCGCGCCGGTTCGCCGCCGCCGCCTGGACCGCGCTGTTCGCCGTCGGCTGGGCCGCGCTCGCCCTGCTGCTGTTCGGCACCCGCCCGTTCGACGACTTCCTCGGCTACCACCTGCCGCGCCTCGCCAGCGGCGAGACCTTCGCGTTCCTCAGCCAGCCGCTGCCGTCGATGTCCAACCTCGGCGTGTTCGGCCTCCCGTTCAAGGCGCGCCTCGCCGGCTGGAGCGGCTCCGAGGCCGACGCCTGGGCGCTCGCCCGCCAGCTCGCGTGGGTCTACACCCTCGGCCTGTTCGTCGTCGCCCTGGTCTCGGGCTGGCGCCGCCCCGCGCCGACCACCCCCCACGGCCGCGCCGTCATGCTCGGCGAGTGGTTCGGCCTGCTCGCCCTCGGCGCCCTGCGCAGCCCGTTCGCCCCGCCCGAGGCGCTGATCCCGATCGTCTGGGCCCTGGCCTTCCGGGCCGCCGCCGCCCGCCGCCGCCGCGAGGTCGCGTGGATCGTCGCCGCGTGGCTCGCCATCATGATCGCGATCCCCGCGCCCTCGCAGCCGGCCGCGGTCGTCGCCCTCGTCGTCCAGGCCGTCGTCTACGGCGCCGCCCTGTGGCTGGCCCTGGCCGGTCGTCGCAGGGAGTGACCCTTCGGGCATGCCCCATCGAACATGTTCCCGAGGGCATGGCCTTTCGCTCATGTCCTGTTCGACATGCTCTCAAGACCCTTCGCCCGCGCCGGCGCGCGCGACCGGCAGGCTGAAGCGGAACACGACGTCGTCATCGCCGCTCTCGGCCCAGATCTTGCCGCCCTGGGCCTCGACCAGGCCGCGGGCGATGTAGAGGCCGAGGCCGATGCCCTCGGCCCGGGCCTCGGGGCGGGCGCGGTAGAAGCGGGTGAACAGCCGCGCCAGCTGCTCGGGCGTCAGCCCCGGCCCGCGGTTGCGCGTCGACACCACCACCATCTCCGCCGCGACCTCGGCGGTCACCTCCACCACCGCGCTCGCGTCGCCGTACTTGAGCGCGTTCGCCAGCAGGTTCTCCATCACCTGCTCGACGCGACCGGCGTCGGCCAGCACCGGCGGCAGCGAGGGCGGCACGTGGACGCGGATCTGCCGGTCCGCGTCGCCGCAGGTGCGGGCCGCGACCTCGATCAGCAGGTCGCGCAGGTCGACCGGCGCGCGCGCCAGAGTCAGCCGGCGGGCGTCGAGGCGGGCGGCGTCGTAGAGGTCGCGGATCATCCGGCCCAGGCGGCCCGTGGCCCTGTGGATCCGCACGAGCGCCCGCGCCGCGGTCGTGTCCGGCTCGATCGCCGCGGTGCGCACCAGCGCCTGCGTCGACATCGAGATCACGTTGAGCGGCTGCCTCAGATCGTGGGCCACGATCGCCGTCCACTCCTCGCGCAGCCGCTCCATCTCCTTGAGCACCGAGATGTCCCGCAGGACAGACACCGCCCCCACGCGGCGGCCGCCGGCGTCGGCCAGCGGCGACGCGCTGACCAGCACCGGCACCCGCCCGGAGCGGGCGTCGTGGGCCACCAGCTCGCGCCCGCTGCAGGCCTCGCCGCGCCGGAGCGCGCGCATCAGCGGCAGCTCGGTCCACCCGACCGCGGCCCCGTCAGGCTCGCGCAGGTCGAGGCCCGGCGCGCCGTCGCCGGCGGCGATGAACCGCTGCGCGGCCTTGTTGTGCGACAGGTTGCCGTCGGCGTCGACCAGCAGCACCGCCTCGGGCATGCCGTCGAGCACGCCCTGCAGCCACGCCTTGGCCAGCGCCTCCTCGTGGTAGAGGCGCGCCAGGGCCGTCTCGGCGGCCTTGCGGGCCCGCTGGTCGCGGACGAACAGCGCCAGCGACCGCCGCGGATGGCGGCGCTGGCCTCGACGGGGACCCGCGCACCATCGGCGGCGACGAGCTGCCAGTCGCCGACCTGGGCCTCGCCGTCGAGCAGGGCCTCGCGGGCGGCGACCAGGCGGGTGGCGTCCTCGGGGGGGATGAACTCGCGGATCGATCTCCCGACGACCTCGCCGCGGCGGCGCCCGAGCAGGCGACAGCCGGCCACGTTGACCTCCTCGATCACGCCCGACGGGTCGGCGATGAAGATGCCGTCGGACGCGCTCTCGAACAGCTCGGCGTAGCGGCGCTCGGCCGCCTTGCGCTCGCGCAGGTCGCGGATGATCGCCGCCATCCCCACGATCCGCCCGTCGCCGTCGCGCACCGACGCCAGCGACAGCGACACCTCGATGCGCGTGCCGTCCTCGCCACGCGCACCGTCTCGAACGCCGGCACGCGCTCGCCGCGGGCCAGGCACTCCGCGAGCATCGACACCTCCGGGCGGCGGTCCTCCGGCACCAGAGTCAGCTCCGAGCTGCCGACGATCTCCTCGCGCCGCCAGCCGAACAGCCGCTCCGCCGCCGAGTTCCAGCCGATCACCGCGCCCTCCGGCGTGCGCACCATGATCGCGTCGTCGGCCTGGTCGACGACGTCCCGCCACAGCCGCAGCTCCTCGCTGACGAGCGCGCGCGCCTCGTCGACGCGGTTGAGCGACGCCGCGGTGAGCAGCGTCAGGGCGCCGGCCACCGTGGCGCTGGCCGTGGCCAGGAGCGCGTGCGACACGGGCAGGCTGGGGTTGTCCTCGCGGGTGATCGCCAGCACCACGAAGCCGAGCAGCGCCGGCCCGGCCACCGCCGGCGCGAGCAGCCGCCGGGCCATCGACCCGCCGAGGCGCGCCGAGGTGACGATCGCCACCACCCCGCGCTCGGGCCGCGCCATCAGGATGCTCGCCGCCAGCAGCGCCTGGGCCACGGCCGCCGGCAGCGACATCCCGCGCGGCGACCGCGGCGAGAACCGGAACAGCAGCTTCGCCCCGTAAGCGTGCCCGGTGAGCACCGCCAGGACGACCACCGCCACGATCAGCACGGGCACCTGCGCGGGCCGGGTCAAGCGGCCCCAGGCGGCGTCGAACAGCAGCAGCCCGCAGCCCAGCAGCGTCAGGCACAGCGCCGCGATCGCCGACGAGCGGTACGACTGCGGCGTGAACAGGCCGTCGACGCGCAGGTCGACCCCGCGGACCTCGGAGACCAGCGTGGTCGCGGCCACCGCGAACACCACCAGCCCGCACAGCTGCCCGGCGGCGCGGCGGCGCGGCGACAGCACGCGCGGCGCCAGCAGGTGGACCCCGGCCGCCAGGACGATCAGGCTGACCGCGGAATTCGGGGTGATCGTGGGCCGCCCGGGGACGAACGTCTGCAGCCCCACGCTGCCGCTGGCCCAGCCGAGCAGCCCCAGCGCCCCCAGGCCGGCCGCCATCGACGCCATGACGCGGGCGGCCCGCCGCGAGACGGCGGCAAGCCCTGGCTGGGACGCTGCTCGCACGGCGCGCACGGTCGAACCCCCGCCGGCCAAGCATGACACGCCCCGCCCCCGCCGCCGGCCCGCCCTCGCCCGCCGCGCCGCCCGCCGCGCCGCTGGACATGCTTCTTCAGACATTCCTGAACGAGCATGTGCTTACGGACATGCCCCTGAGAACATGCCCTCAGGGACGGGTCCGATCAGCCAGGGTGTTCGGTCAGCCACGCCTCGATGCGCCGCTGCACCTCGGCGGGGTCGGCGAGCGGCAGGCCGTCGGCGGCGGCGCGGGCGAGGGCGCGGCCGGCGGCGCGATCGCTGCGCCAGCGGACGTGGGCGGCCGCGAGGTGGTCCTGGACGATCTCGAGCCCCGCGGAAGGGGTCTGGGCCACGATCGCCCGGCCGCGGGCCAGCAGGGGCGCGGCCTCGGCGTCGCTACCGGCGGCCGCCAGCGCCTCGCCGAGCAGGTTGGCGGCGAAGCCGACCTCGACGTGCTCCGGCCCGAACACCCGCTCGCGGATCGCCAGCGCCTGCTGCAGCGGTTCGATCGCCGCGGCCGGGCGCGCCTGCATCTGCATCACCAGCCCGAGGTCGTAAAAAACCCACGACGCGTCGCCGCTGGCCTGCTCGCCGCGGGCCTGCACGATCGCCTCGGCGCGGCGCAGGTGGGCCTCGGCCGCCGCGAACTCGCCGAGCGACGCCAGCTCGAGCGCCAGGTTGCACAGCGGGTTCAGCAGCGCCATGTCGGCGGGCCCGTGCGCCTCCTCGGCCAGCGCCAGCGCGCGCCGGTTCAGCGCCAGGCACTCGGCGTCGCGGCCGGCCTGGCACGCGGCCACGGCCAGGCCGCCGAGCGTCTCCGCCACTCCCGGGTGCCCCGCGCCGAGGCTGCGCTCGCGGATCGCCAGGGCCCGGCGGAAGTGGTCGAGCGCCGCCTCGTCGTCGAGGCGGGCCACCGCCACCCGGCCGAGGTTGTGCAGCACCACCGCGACGTCGGGGTGGTGCTGCCCGAGCACCTGCTGGCGCAGCGCCAGCGACTCGCGCAGCAGCGCCTCGGCCTCCTCCAGCCGGTTCTGGTCGATGCGCGAGGCCGCCAGCGAGTTGGCGGCGCGCACGTAGTCGAGCGGCGCCTCGCGCTTGCGCGTCGCGGCCAGCGCCAGGGCCTGCGTCTGCACCTCGGCCGCCTCGACCAGGCGGTCGGCGTCGGCGAGGGTCAGGCCGAGCGCGGCCAGCTGGGCCAGCCGCGGCGTCGGTGGGTCGCCGATCCGCCGCAGCTTGGCGTCGGCGACGTCGCTCCACAGCAGCGCCTCGGCCGGCTCGCGCAGGCGGACCCCGTTGACGTGGCTGAGCTGGATCGCGGCCAGCGCCGCCACCTCGTCGTGCGCGGCCTCCTCGGCGACCGCGAAGGCCCGCCGCAGGGTCGCGCGCGCCTCGGCGTACGCGCCGGCGGCCGCCTGCGACGTGCCGTGGCGGACCAGCGCCTCGGCCAGCGCCGGCGCGTAGCCGATCGCCTCCGCCGTCTCCACCGCCGCGCGGGCGGCGTCGCGGGCGGTGGCGAAGCGGCCGGCGTCGTGCTCGGCCTTGGCCGCCGCCAGGCGGTCGCGCAGCGCCGCGACCGCCTCGACCTGGGCCTGTTCGCGCGGCGGCGGCACCCGCTCGGCCTCGGCCCGCAGCGTCGCCAGGTCGGCGCAGCGGGCCGGCGGCGTCAGCCCGGCCGCCGCCTGGGCCGCCCCGCGCACCGCGTCGACGTCGGCCGCCTGCAGCACCCCCGCGACCGCCCGCAGCTCGGCCCGCCGGCGCTCGAGGCAGCCGTCGTGCAGCGCCTGGACCTCGGGCGCCAGGGCGCCCGCGTGGCGCATGAGACATGCCCTCTCGGTCATGTCCCGAAGTTCATCTGCGTACGCGTCGAGCCGGTGGGCCGCGGCCGCCCACGCGTCGGCGGCGAACGGGGCCGCGGTCGCCAGCACCGCCGCCCGCGCGGCCGCCCGCCCGTCCTCGTCCCAGCCGGCCACCAGCGCCGCGGCCGCGCGGCACTGCGCGCCATGTCCTTCAGGACCTGTCCCTGCGGCCATGTACCCGAAGCCAGCCGCCATCGCGATCGCCGCCAGCGCCCCGGCGATCAGCAGCCGCCGGCGGCCGCGCTGGGCCGCCTCGGTCAGCGCGGCCAGCAGCGCCGGCATGTCGGGGAAGCGGGCGTCGGGGTCGAGCGCCAGCCCGCGGCGCAGCACGGCCGCCACCGCCGCCGGCACCGCGCCCCGCGGCGCCCGCAGCTCACCGGCGAACACCTGCGGCGCCAGCTCCTCGACGCGGCGGCCGACGAACGGGCGCGCCCCGTAGAGCCCCTCCCACAGCGACACGCAGAAGCCGAACTGGTCCGAGCGGGCGTCGGCCGGCCCGCGCATCATCTGCTCCGGCGCCATGTAGGCCGGCGTGCCGAGCAGCGTCCCCGCCTCGGTCAGCGGCCCCGACAGCGCCGACGCGTCGGACGCGAACAGCCGCGCCGACTCGGTCAAGGCCAGCGGCAGCCGCGGCGGCCCGCCGGCCTCGTCGTCCGCCTGCGCCGGCGCGCGGGCGATCCCGAAGTCGACCACGCAGACCCGGCCGCTCGCGTCGATCATCGCGTTGTCGGGCTTGAAGTCGCGGTGCACCAGCCCGGCCGCGTGCGCCGCCGCCAGCCCGCGGCCGGCCTGCACGTACGCCGCGAGGACCTCGCGCCACTTCCTGACCTGCCTCTTCTGCCATGTCCTCAGGGTCAGGCCGTCGAGGAACTCCATGGCCAGGAACACCCGGTCCTCGGCCTTGCCCACGGCGTACACCTGGACCACGTTGGTGTGCGACAGCTTGGCCAGCGCCTGCGCCTCGCGCAGCATCCGCGCCCGCCCGAACGAGCCCTCGTTCTCGCCGGCGTGCATCCACTTGAGCGCGACGCAGCGGTCGAGCTCCTCGTCGTAGGCCAGGTAGACCGCCCCCATCCCGCCGACGCCGAGCTGGCGGATCACCGTGTAGCGGTCGATGCGGAACGGCTGCGGCGCCGCGACGTCCCGCGGCGGCGACCCGGCCTCGTGCCGCGTCGGGGCTTCGCTGGGGTCGCCTGTCGCCGCCGGTTCCACCCTGGCCGCTTCAGCCTACCGAGCCGGTCCCGCGGCGGGAACGCGGACGCGTCACTGTCTCGCAATTGGGAGGCACTCGCCGCACAGGTGCGTACTCGGGCCCTCGCCGAGCCCGCGCGCGCGCCTTCGAGCCGCGCGCCCCGGCCGCCGTTCACTCGGGGTCGCAGGCCCCGTCGCAGAAGTTCTCGATCTGCCCACCTGGCCGGAGGAACATGTCGATCTGCTCGCGGACCTTCGGGTTGCGGCGGACCAGCTCGTGGACGTTGTACTCGTCGGCCGGCTCCGGCGGGATCTTCGCCTCGATGCCCGGCAGCTCCGGCACGTGGAAGTCGACGGGCACGCCCGCCGAGCCCGCCGCCGGCGCGGGTGTGGTCTGCAGGCCGTAGACCGGCTGCGCCGTCGGGTCGAGCAGGTCGATCCCGGTCGCGCGCAGCAGCAGGTGGCTGGCGAGGTTGTTGACCGAGTGGTCGCCGACCCCGTACGTGAACAGGATCTTGCGCTCGGGGCTGTCGTCGTACGGCTGCTGCAGCACGCGCGGCGCGTAGGTCAGCGGGTCGACGCGGTCCCAGGTGTGCTGCGACAGGGCGATGAACTTCTGGATCGCCAGCGGCTCGTCGCCGATCACCACCTTGACGATGTCGAACAGCATCGAGAACGAGCCCGAGCGCGTCATCATCAGCGAGTAGGGCCCGCCGCCGACGTCGAGCACCGCCTTCTCGATCACCGGCGACAGCGCCATGAACGTCAGGCCGAAGATCGAGCCCTGCGAGATGCCGTACCAGTAGACCTCGTCGGGCGCGTACAGCAGCTTGTCGAACGCCTTGAGCTCGTCGCTTTCGGCGAGCGTGGTCTGGATCGCGTACGACAGCGCCAGCTGGTTGGCGAAGCCCTGGTGCAGGCGGTCGGTGAACAGGAACACGTTGGACGGGTCGTCGAAGATCGACTCGACCACCGCGCCCTGGTCCTCGAGCGCCATCCCGGCCCACTCGGTCGCGACCATGATGAACTTGCGCTCGGTCGAGAACGCCCGCATCGCGCTCCAGTTGATCTCCTCGCGCTCGCCGAAGAAGCCGTGGCCGTACTGGATGATGCGCGCCGGTTCGAAATCGGCGTCGAGCGGGTACACCGACTTCGGCACCTGCAGCGTGAACGGCACCCAGATCGTCCCGTTGGCCTCCGGCTTGCCGTCGGCGCCGCGGTGGATCCGCGCCATCGGCTCGTCCGCCTCGAGGTACAGCGGCACCTCGATCTTGCCCTCGACGCGCAGCGCGAACTCCTCGCTGTAGTCGGGGATCACGTTGTCGAACTCGACCGCCGGCCCGCTCTGTCCGAGCGTGGCGATCACGTCCTCCCGGATCGCCACCAGATCGTCGGTGTTGCGCGCCTCCGAGGCCGTGGTGAAGTCCCACGCCAGCTGCAGCCCCGCGCGGCTCACCCCGGCCTTTTCGAGCGCCGGGAAGATCTGCTCCTCGTAGCGCTGCGCCAGCGGCTCCAGCACCGGGTGGCCGGCCACGTCGCCCTGCAGCACGTGCGCGAAGCCCAGCGGGGGCGCCACCGCCGAGCCGTCGCCCGCCACCAGCCCCTGGAACGCCACGATGTAGCGCGCGCTGTCCTTCAGCCGCACGAACGGCCGCACGATCAGCGCCTGCCGCGTCGGGTCGGACGTCATCGCGTCGAGCTCGACCCAGTGCGGCACCAGCTCGCCGGTGTCCGCCTCGATCAGCAGCGTCGGGCTGGTCGCCGCCAGCGTCGCGTCGCCGCCGTCGCTGTGGAACGTCAGGTTCTGCGTGTCGATGCCCTCGGGGAACAGCGCCAGGATCGGCATGTGATGCGAGAACCCGTCGGCCGGGTGCGACGCCAGGTTGTCGACCGCCACGCCCATCATGGTCTTGGGGACAGCCTGCTCCGTCAGCGCCACGCGCACCCCGCCCGGCAGCCCCGCGTCCTCGACCAGGAAGAAGTCCGACGGGTACGGCAGCATGCAGTCGGCCGCGTACGCGATCGGGTTGCAGCCCTCGGGCACCTCCGCCGGCGGCAGCGGCTCGCCGGTGGTCGGGTCCTCGCTCGTCGTGCTCGCCGTCTCGGTCGTCGTCGCCTCGGTCGTCGTCGGCGTCTCCTCGGTCGTCGCGGCCTCGGTCGTCGTCGCCGTGCCCGTCGAGCTGGCGTCTTCGGTCGTCGCCGACCCCGCGTCGCCGCAGGCCAGCACCATCAGCGCCGCCAGCGACGCGAGACACGAACAGGAGAACGGGGGCCGCGAGTACTTCATGATCGGCGGATCATAAGCGCCGCGCGCCGAAGTGGGCGGCCCCGCCCTCGCGGGCCCGCTCACCCTCGCCAGCCCCCGCGCCCCCTCGCCGACCCCGCGCCGTGGGCCCGCCCCGTCGCTCGTCCCTCGCCGAAACCGCACCGCAGGCCCGCCTCCACGTCACGGGCCCGCGCGCTCGTGGGCCCGAGGGCGCCCGCGCGAACGCCCCGAAGCGAGGAAGTCCGACCCTCCTCGGCGGCCGCGCCAGCGCCGGACCGCGGCCTCGCACACACCGCCGAACCGGCGCGACCGCGCCGGCTCACGCGCCTCGCGCACGGGCCGCAAACGCCGGCCCGAGCCGGCTCACGGCCGCCCGGAGGGCAGCGCCCGGCGCACCAGCGCCACGTACACCAGCAGCCCCACGGGCCCGAGCAGCAGCGTCAACACCTGGCACGGCACCACCAGCAGGCGCGGGCAGTCGCGGGCCGCCGCGTCGCGCCCGATCCACGCCCCGATCCACAGGTCGAACGCCAGGTAATGCACCCACCCGGCCAGCATCACCCACGGGTCCTGGAACAGCCGCATCACCCCCTCGAGCGAATTGAACGCGCGCAGGTCCTCGAACGCGAAGTGCGGCACCAGGATCGCCAGGTAGATCGCCGCCAGCAGCAGCGAGAACAGCCCGCTGTACACCAGCCGCTGCGTCACGCGGGCCCGGGGCGCCAGCCACAGCAGCACCCACCCGGCCAGCGACGCGCTATTGAGGATTGTGAACAGTCGATGCGGATCCACGACCCGCATCTTTTCACATTCCCCCCGCCGCGCAGCCCCGATCGCTCACTCCTCCGAGAGCTCGCGCTCCTCTTCGCGGAAGCTCTGCAACAGCTCGAGCTCGTCGGCCTCGAGATCGCCGGCCGGCACCGACCCTAGCGCCTCGCGCACCGCCCACCCGTCGCCGGAGAACAGCCGCGAGCGGTCTTCCATCACCACCAGCCAGCGACGCGCCGCCGGGACCAGGGGCCGCTCGGACAGGCAGATCAGCGCCACCACGACCTGTGAGTCCACGAGCTGGAGCGGCTCCACGTACTCCGTCGCCAGCGCTTCGGCGATCGGTTGCAGCGCCTCCCACGGAGCTCTGCGTCCCGCTGTCGTCAACGCCCACAGCACCGCCGACCACCGCGGCAGCGCGGTCTCCAGCGCCGACAGGGCCTCCGACCACGGCAGCGGCGACGCGACGAGCTCCCTCGCCGCTCCGAGCGCCGCGGCGAGCAACGACGCGTGGTGGTCCGAGCGGGCCCAGCGCGCCAGCATCTCCTCGTCCAGTTCGGCCAGCCCGATCGCCTGCACTGCCGGCGACGCGATGTCATGGCGGCTCAGCTCCCGCGCCGCGAGCAGACGCAAGGTGCGGTGCGGCGCCTGCAACAGCCGGGACAGCTCCGGACTCAGCGTCGAGGGCACGTCCTCGCCTGCGAGCAGGAGCACCAGCGCCGCGTCATCGTCGCTCACAGGCGACACCGCGCCTTCGCGACAGGCGCCCGCGAATCGCTGCAGCAGCACCTCGATGTCTCGCCCCTCCGCCAGCGCCGCCCTCATCTGCCCCAAAAGCCAGGCCCCGGCCGGCGGCGAGTACGGCGGCCCGAGCAGCTCCGTCACCGCCGCAGCGTCGCCCGCGGCCGCCACCGGCGCCAACATCTCGAACGGATAGCTGCGACCCGCCCCCACCAGCGCCTGCACGATTGCCTCGCGTCCGCGCACCCACGCCGTCAGCGCCTCGATCAGCGCCGCGTGGTCGGCCGACTGCGCCCAGCGCGACAGCATCGAGCGCTGCAGCACCGCGTTGACCTCGACCTCGACCGCGCTTCGGAGCGCCGGCGGCACCGTGTCGCCCAGCTCGAACAGGCGATCGCTCGCGCGGGCGCGCGTCGCCACGTCGGCGGCGGAGAGCCGCAGCTCGAGCTCCGCCGCCAGCGCGTCCCAGGCGAACTGCCGGTTCGCCTCCACGAGCTCGAACGCCAGATCGGGCTCCTCCGCGGCCGCCTCGCGCACTCGCAACATCGCCGGCACGGGCGAGGGCGCCACGCGGATCAGCCAGCCCAACGCCTCGCGCCGGATCGCCGGCTCCGGGTCGAATTGGGCCACCGCCTCGAGCAGCTCCACCTCCCGCGCCACCGCGAAGTTGAGCAGGAGCAACCGTCGATGACCCGCGTCGGGCCCGCCCGCCCCGATCGTGGTCAACGCCTGCCCCCGCGTCATCAGCCGCCAGCACGCCAGCGCCCGGTCCTCCGCCGCGCCGTCCTGCGCCGCCGCCCGCAGCGTCGCGTCGTCGACTCTCGCCGTCTCGGCGTACGAGGCGAACCGCCGCACCGTCACCCCGACCTCGTCGCGGCCACGTGCGACCTGACCATCCGGCCAGCTCCGAGAAGCCGCCGAGGATCTGCCGGGTTCATCGCGCCGATCGAGAACATGTCCCTTCGGACATCTCCAGGCCGCATGGCCCCGACCCGTCTTGGTTCAATCTCCCGCCGACGCGATCGCCTCCGCACCCCCGCCGTCGCCCGCTCGCGTCGCAACACTCCCCGCACGCGCGACCTGCCCCTCCGACCATCTCGCCCGCACCGACGCCCCTTCGTCGCCCGCACGCGCGACCTGCCCCTCCGACCATCTCGCCCGCGCCGACGCCCTCGGAAGTGACCTGTCCATTCAGACATCTCGCCTCCTCGCCCGCCGATTCATGGCGTCTGCGACACAAGCGGCTCCGTGACGCGGCCAATGTTAACAGATCGGGCGCGGCCCGCAGCTCTCGTTTCGTCATGTTCGCCGACTCTGCAGGTCTGTCCCCAGGGACATCTCCTTGCGCGCACACCGACTCGCGGCGGTGGGGTCTGGGGCCCTCGCAAAAGCGCGCGCGGATCCGTCCGATCGGCCGCGAATCGGTGCCTGCGCGGCCTACGATCTCGCACCCGTCGCACCCCGCGATCGTGCGCGCCGCGCCGTGGGTGCCCGTGATAGATTGGCGGTGCTCCGGCCTGCCGCCGCACCGGGCGCCGGTCATCGCGGGAGCCAGCCTCGTGTACTTCCGTGTCGTCCAGCAGTCGCGCGACGCGCTCGCGTTCCAGGTCGTCCTCGAGGGCGAGCGCGTCGGCCTGACCAGCGTCGAGTTCCGCGACCAGGCCGCGGTGCAGCGCGCGATCGAGGCCGTCATCGCCAGCCTGCGCGAGGGCGTCGACGCCTCCTTGCAGGTCGACGGCGACAGCTATCACTTCACCTTGCGCGGCGAGGACGGCGAGCTCCTGGCCCGCGGGATCGCCTGCCCCAACCCCGCCGAGGCCGACGCCGGCCTCGCCGAGATGCAGCGCTGGGCCGCCACCGGCGAGCGCTTCCGCGTCATCAACCTCGCCAGGCCGCAGAAGAGCGGCGCCAAACCGGTCGACACGATCCAGGTCGCCGTCCGCTACGACCTCGCGGCTTGCACGACGGCCAAGAAGCCCGGCCTCGAGCTGCTGAACCGCGCCAGCGACGGCCTCTTCACCGCGCACGTCCACGGCGAGCGCGGCGAGGTCCTGCTCTACCTGCGCGGCTTCACCACCCGGTTCGCGCGCGACGAGCAGGTCGAATCGGTCCTCGGCGCCGCCGCCGATCCGCGGCGCTACGATCGCCGCGAGGCCGAGGGGCGGCGCTACTTCGTGCTGACCGCCCGCAACGGCCGGGAGATCGCGCGCAGCCCGTGGCTGGCGAGCGAGGCCGAGTGTGACGCCGCGATCGCCCAGCTCGTGCGGCTCGCCCCGATCGAGGCGAAGGAGTACGCGGGCGCCCGCACCCGCCGCAAGGTCGCCGAATCGGGCTACGACCTGACCCGCAGATCGACCTCGGGCGTCGCCGGATTCGAGGCCTTCAAGGCCGACGACGGCCACCATTACTTCCACCTCAACGACGAGCGCGGCGAGGCCCTCCTCTTCAGCCACGGGTACAGCACCCCCAAGGCCCGCGATCACGGCATTCGCAGCTTGCTCAAGGGGGCCGGCGATCCGGTGTGTTACCGCGTCGCCGCCGACGAGCTGCGCTTCGCCATCTCCGCCGTCAACGGCCGCGAGCTCGCGCGCAGCCGCCTGTTCGGCGGCCGCGCCGCCCTCGACCGCGCGATCGCGTGGATCCGCAGCGACATCATCCCCCTGGGCCGCAAGTACGGCATTCGCCTGTGGGAGTCTTCATTCATCGAACTCCCGCAAGCGCTCGTCGGCGGCGACGAGGCCAGCGCGCAGGACCCCGACGAACTCGCCCGCCAGGCCCTCGACACCACGGGCGACGCCTCCCTCTCACGCCTGGGCCCGCCCTCCCCACCAGCCCCTCCCGTCTCGCGCGACGCCTCTCCCCGTTCCCCCAGCGACGCCTCCCCCATTCCCCTGACGCCGGCGACGCCTCCCCTCATTCTCCGCTCTCCCCCAGCGAAGCGTCCTCTCGAGTCGCCTCAATCCATTCCTCGGACCCCGCCGCGGACGACGCCTCCCCTCGGTCCCCGCTCTCCCCCACCGACGCGTCCTCTCGACTCGCTCCAACCCATTCCTCGCTCACTGCCGCGGATGACGCCTCCCCGCGCGCCCCCAGCGACGCTCCCTCGCCGGCCGCCTCTCACCATTCCTCAGTCGCCGCGGACGACGTATCTCCTCATTCCCCGCTCTCCCCCGCGGACGCGCCCTCTCGAGTCGCCTCGGCCCATGCCTCGCTCACTGCCGCGGGCGATATCTCCACTTCCCCGCGCTCCCCCAGCGACGCTCCCTCGCCGGCCGCCTCTCACCATCCCTCAGGCGCCGCGGACGACGCATCTCCTCATTCCGCGCTCTCCCCCACCGGCGCCGCTTCCTCTGATTCCCCGCTCCCCGCCAGCGGCGCCCCTCACGAGCCGCGTCGCGCGTTTCTCCGCTCGCCGCCGCCAGTGACGCTCCCTCACCAGCCGTCTCCCCCCGCTCCTCGCTCTCCGCCGCAGACGACTCCTCCTCTTATTCTCCGCTCTCCGCCGCCTCTGAACCAGCCACTCCGCTCTCCGCCAGCGGCGCCTCCCCCCATTCCTCCCTCGCCGCCGCGGCCGAGACCACCCGCGGCGCATCTCCTCATTCCTCGCTCCCCGCCGCGGCCGAAACCTCTCATTCCCCGCTCCCCGCCGCGGCCGAGACCTCCCCCCATTCATCCCTCGCCGCCGCGGTCGAGACGACCCGCGACGCATCTCATTCCCCGCTCCCCGCCGCGGCCGAAACCTCCCCTCATTCCTCGCTCCCCGCCGCAGTCGAGACCTCCCCCCGAGGCTCGTCTCCTCATTCCGCGCTCCCCGCCAGCGACGCCTCATCTCATTCCCCGCTCCCCACCAGCGACGCATCCTCCCGCGGCGCATCCCATATCTCGCGTCCCGCGGCCGACACCTCCTCCCACGACCCGCACGCCGTCGCCCGCGACCAAACCTCCCGCGACGCCTCCTCTCATTCCTCGCTCGCCCTCGCCAGCGACCCCGCTTCCCCGCTTTCCGCCGCCCGCGACGGCACTCTCGATTCGCCCGAGCTCGCCATCCCCTCGACCTCGGCTCAGCATGTCGTCGCCGGCGACGACAAACCTCTCTTCGAGCCCACGGCCCCGCAGCCCGCCGCATCCTCGCCGTCGCGGACCGAGCCCGACGCCATCGACCTGCCCGACCTCCAGCTCTTCGACCCTTCGCCGCGCCGCAACGACTCACCGCGTCCGGTCGCCGGAGCATCGGAGCCGCCGAGCGGTCCCTTCTCGGCCCGCGAGCTCGACGACGCCCTCGCCCCGCTCAACGCCCTCGAGTTCGACGACGCCA
Organism: Nannocystis pusilla; assembly: GCF_026626665.1. Lineage (GTDB taxonomy): Bacteria > Myxococcota_A > Polyangia > Nannocystales > Nannocystaceae > Nannocystis > Nannocystis pusilla. The sequence goes on along the minus strand of NZ_JAPNKE010000002.1, from coordinate 10,227,704 downwards.
CCCCGCTCGTGCTCGACCCGCACGACTCTGCGACCTTCGCAGCAGCGTCCGCGCACGCCCTCCCGCACGTCCCGCTCCCCGAGGACTCGCTGACGATCGAGCTCGACCCGACCGAGCTCTCGACCTTCGCCGCAGCCGACACCGCCCGCGCCGCCTCGATCCTCTCGGGTTCCGAGCAAGCGCCCGCCCAACCTCTCGCGGTCGTCGACGCCGCCCCCTTCACGTTCGAGGCCCACATCAGCGGCTCCGGCCATGCATCGGCGGAGACCTCGATCGATCTGCCGCGCCCTGACGACGCCGGAGTCACCCCCTCGCGCGGCGACGATTCGCTGACCCTCACCCTCGACGCGCTCGAGGCCGAACCGCCCGCCGCCGAGCCGGCACAGGACGCCCGGCTCGGCGCGCTCGCTCATCACACCGATTCCTCTCCCGACGTCCACCACGCTTCCCTCCTCCTGGACACTCGCGACGCCCCGCAATTCATCGCCCTCCCCGACGCCTCGCAATCTCCCGGCACGAACGAAGCTCTGCAATCCTTCGCTGCCTCCGACGCTCCGCGTCTGCTCGACGCTCGCCACGACCGGGAAGACTCTCTGACGCGAGCCCTCGACGCGCTGGACATCGCCGAACCTCTCGCCGAAGCTCACGCGACCGGCATTGTCGAAGAATCGCGGCCGCTCCAGCCCCTCCCCGTTCCGACCGTCGAGCGCACCGATTCGCGCCCGCTCGCGGAGCTTCCAACCCGCGAGCGCCCCGCTTCCCGACCCGTCGACCACGAGCCGCCTGCGCTCCCCCTCGCCGCAGCTTCGAGCTCCGACACGGTCTCTCCCCACGCCGGCGATTCGGAGCACGTCGGCCTCTCCTCTCGCCGCTTCCCACCACTTCGGGGTCGCGAGGATTCGCTCACGCGAGCCCTCGACGCGCTCGACGTCTCCTCCGACGCCGAGCCTCCCCGCACCCCCTCCGCGCTCGACATTCGCACGGAACTCCGGCCGCCCCCGCCCTCCGCCGGTTCTCTGCGCCCTCTCGACGCCGCGACCCTCCGCACCGACCGCCACGACCTCGGCACCCCAACCCGCGAGGACTCGCTGGCCCGGGCCCTCGACACCCTCGAGGCCTCCCCGGCCGACCCATCCTCCCCGCGCAGTGATTCCCCGTCGCTCGAACTCGACGCCGCACCGCTCGCCGACGCATCACCCGACCCCCAGGACTCCCTGACTCGAGCCCTCGACGCCATCGAGGCCTCCCCGCCCCCGCCGGCCCCCGAAGCGCGCACTGATTCACCGTCGCTCGAACTCGACGCGGCATCTCCTGCCGACGCATCACCCGACCCCCAGGACTCCCTCACTCGAGCCCTCGACGCCATCGAGGCCTCCTCGCCCTCGCCGGCCCCCGACGCGAGCACTGATTCCCCGTCGCTCGAACTCGACGCCGCACAGCTCGCCGACGCATCACCCGACCCCCAGGACTCCCTGACTCGAGCCCTCGACACCCTCGAGGCCTCCCCGCCCCCCGCCGGCCCCCGAAGCGCGCACTGATTCACCGTCGCTCGAACTCGACGCGGCATCTCCTGCCGACGCCTCGCCCGATCCTCAGGACTCCCTCACTCGAGCCCTCGACGCGATCGAGGCCTCCTCGCCCTCGCCGGCCCCCGACGCGAGCACTGATTCGCCGTCGCTCGAACTCGACGCCGCACCACTCGCCGACGCATCACCCGATCCCCAGGACTCACTCACTCGAGCCCTCGACGCCATCGAGGCCTCCTCGCCCTCGCCGGCCTCCGACGCGCGCGCTGATTCACCTCCTCTCGAACCCGACGCCGCACCGCTCGCCGACGCATCACCCGATCCCCAGGACTCCCTCACTCGGGCCCTCGGCGCTCTCGAGCTCGAAACCCTCGACTCCCGCGACAAACTCGAGCCCGCCCCGCCGACCTCAGGCACGCGCCTCCGCGCCGACGCACCGACCGCAGAAGAAGCCACCCCGCTCGCCCCTGCTCGCATCCAGGCCGCCCCCGCTGCCGATCCGCCGCCCGCTTCGCCCTCGCCGGATTCGCCCCACCGCGAAGCCGCCGCCGCATCTTCTTCCCGCAAAGAGGCCGATCCCGAGCTGCCCTTCGAGGCCGTCCCGCCGAACTACGCCGCCGACGATCGAGCCCCGAAGCCAGGAGATTCGCTCACCTCGCTGGCCAGCCTCGGAACGCAGGACTCGGGCGGCTTCCGCTCTGCCCCGGAGACCCCGGACCCCGCCGATTCCCTCTCCGCCCGCCAATCGGCCCCCCTCCTCGCCGATTCTCTCTCCGCCCGCCGATCGGCCCCCCTCCCCGCCGAGCTCGACCCCGCCGATTCTCTCTCCGCCCTCGCATCGAGCTCGCCCGCATCCTCCGAGCTCGACCCCGCCGATTCTCTCACCTACCTGCAATCGCGTCTCCACTCCGACCTCGACCCCGCCGATTCTCTCTCCGCCCCGCGATTGCGCCCCCTCTCCGGGCCCGACTCCGCCGATTCTCTCTCCGCCCCACAATCGCCCCCTCGCTCCGAGCCCGACTCCGCCGATTCTCTCTCCGCCCCACAATCGCCCCCTCGCTCCGAGCCCGACTCCGCCGATTCTCTCTCCGCCCCACAATCGCCCCCTCGCTCCGAGCCCGCCCCGCAATCACGCGACCTCTCCGAGCTCGACCCCGCCGATTCTCTCTCCGCGCTCGCCGACCTCGAGCCTGACGCATCCGGCGTCGCCCCCCGCACTCCGGACCTTCGCGCTCCACCTTCCTCGGAGCGCCTCGACCCCGCCGATTCGCTCACCGCCTTCGCCGTCCTCGATCCCCGCGACTCCGGCAGCGCACCGTCGCCGCGCCTGCTCGACCCCGCCGATTCGCTCTCTGCCTTCGCCGTCCTCGATCCCCGCGACGCCGGCGAGCGCGTCCCTGACTCCTCGCCGCTCGCCCTCCTCGCTCGCGGCGCCCCGGACCCTTCCCCTGCCGAGTCGCTCACCTCGCTGGCTGTCCTCGAGCCTGACGACGACGACCCGCCCGCGCCCCCTCCTGCGCCCAGGCGCCGCGAATTTTCCCCCATCGTCACCGACGACGACGAGTCCGACGACACCCTCGCGATCGCGGCCGAGCCTACCGACCCGCTTGCGCCTGCCGCCGAATCGACGCTCGCCGCGCCTCAGCCCGATCAATCGATCGTGAGCGATTCGCGGCACAGCTCCTCCGACCCGCCCTTGCTGGCCCAGCCGCCGATGTTGCCGGCCCTCGAGGACGCCGCTCCCCTGTATCGACTGAGCGCCCCGCCGCAGCCCGTCCACGACGGACCGCTGATCCTCTCGATCCCGCTGAACGATCCCACCGCCGCCGCCACCGCGCCGCTCGGCGAGCAGGCCGTCGCCGACGAATCTCGCCGCTCTGCTCCGCGCGAGCCCGCCGCGCGCCCCGAATCGCGCCCCACCATCCGCCCGCTGCCTCGCCCGCCCTCGGCCGGGTCCGCGCGCGCGCCGTCCCGCCCGCAACCCGCCTCTCCGCCCCTCGCTCCCCCGAAGCCCGCCGGCGAATCCTCCCGCCCTCACCCCGCCTCGCCCTCCCTCGAGCCCAAGCCGAAGGCCGGCGAATCCTCCCGCCCCCATCCCGCCTCGCCCTCCCTCGAGCCGAAACCGAAGGCCGGCGAATCCTTCCGCCCCCATCCCTCCTCTCCCTCCCTCGAGCCCCGCCCGAAGCCCTCCGGCGAATCCTCCCGCCCCCATACCGCCTCTCCCTCCCTCGAGCCGAGGCCCAAGTCGTCCGGCGAATCTTCCCGCCCTCATCCCACGTCGCCGTCCCCCGACTCCCCTCATTCGCCCATTCTCCCCGCAGCCCCTCGCCCGGCCTCCCATTCTCACCCCGCCACCGCGTCTCTCGAATCCCCCCGAGGTCCTTCGGCGAATCGCCATCTCTCGACGGCGCGCCCGGCCCCGCTCGCGCCTCCTCCCGCCCCGATTCATCGCACCGCTCCGCCCCGACTCCCCTCGCCGGCGAATCCATCCCGACCCCATCCGACGCAGCGCCCGCCGCCCCTCGCGACCCCGCCTCGCCCGGCCCCGCTCGCGCCTCCTCCCGCCCCGATTCCGCGCGCCACGCCTCCGCGAAAGACGAATCCCCTCTGACCTCCTCGGACGACTCACTCGCCGCTCTCGCCAGTCGCGACTCTGGTGATTCGCCGCGCGACCCCCTCATCGTCGACCCTCCCTACGACCCACCTCTCTCCCCCGCTTCATCGGGCCCCGGCCTCCGCCTCCCGCTCTCCGAGTTCCCGGCCGTGTCGGTCGGCCAGCCGACAGCGTGGATCCCTCCGCACCTCCCGCTCGTCGTCGCCAAACCCGGCCCGCCCGGACCGATCCCCCGATCACCAATCCATACCCGCGACCGTTCATCCCGCCCGGCACCCTCGCCGCCATCGGTCTCGCCAATCGCCCCGGCGCCGCCGGTGTCGCCGGCCCCGCGCCAGCCGCCCGCGTCGTCGCTCCCTCGCCCCCCGCGCCGGTCGACCCGCCCGCCCCACCTCTCGTCCCCGCCGCGCTGCCCGACCTCGGCCTGCTCACCCCGCCCGAGTCCGACCTCCAGCGCGCCGAGGCGCCCGCGCTCGTGCCCGAGCTCTCCGTCCTCCTGCAGGACGCCACCGTCCCCGGCCCGCGCCGGCGCGAGGGGTCTGCTCCGCTGTTCGCCGCCCGCCGCGAGCCCTCGAGCACCCACGCCGTCCCCACCTTGCTCGCCCGCCGCGAGCCCTCCAGCGCCCAGTCCTCGCCCGCCCTGGTCCCTGCCCTCGACGCCCTCGAGTTCGAGTCTCCGAGCGGCCCGCGCCCGCGGCGTGCGCTGCCCAACCTCATCCCCGAGCCCGGCGCTCCCATCACCGTCATCCTCGACAAGCCCCTCGTCGAGCGGCCCCTCGTCGAGGCCCCGCGGCGCTCTCTGCCCAACCTGTTCCCCGAGCCCGGCGCCCCCGTCTCGCCGCTCGATCGCACCCTCCTCGCCGACGCCGAGCGCCGCGAACCACCGGCCAGCGATCCACCTGTCCCGAGGGACATCTCATCGTCCTCGCCCGGCGCCGCCCAGCCCGGCGCGCTCCACGACCTCCCGACCCTCTTGCCGGTCGGCCTCGCGGTCACCCAGCCGGCCCCCATCAAGCCCGCGCCCGCGCCCGTCCTGCCCACCAACCTCCCGCTGCCCAGCCTCCCGCCGATCCGCATGGCCCCGAGCGCCCGCGATCGCTGGCTGAGGGTCGGCGTCGTGCTCGCCGCGCTGGTCTTCCTCGGCGCGGTCGTCTCCCGCTTCAATCGCGGCGACGAGCCCACCTCCGAGGTCGCCGAGCGCGTCGACCCGCCCGCCGATCCGGTCGACCCGCCGCCCGAACCACCGCCCCCCGCTCCCCCACCCGTCGATCCGCCCGCCGAGCCGCCGGCCGTCGTACCGCCCTCGCTCGCGGGTGCCACCATGGATTGCCCCGAGGCCGACGATCCCGCGATCGGTCTCCTGGTCGCGCCATTTTCCCCGCTGGCCGGCGAGCCCCTGCGGATCTTCGCCGCCACCCTCGACGACGACATCGCTCTCGGCCTGCACGTCCTCGCCGGCGACGGCGCGCCCGCCGAGGCCCTCGACGCCCGCGTGCACCTCGGCACCCCGTCCTCCGCCGTCGCCGGCTTCACCCCCGCCGCCGCCGGCGAGTACACCTTCGCGGTCGTGCGCGACGGCGCCGCAGTGACCTGCTCCAAGTACAGGTCCTCGCCGAGCCGCCGCAGCGCCCCCCGTTCGCCGCCAAGGGCCGCGCCTGGGCCGTCGAGCGGGCCTGGACCGCCGCCGAGGAAGCGCTCTACAGCGCCTGGGTGCGCGACCTGTTCGCCGCCCCGCCGAACGAATCGCCGGCCCTGGCCCGGCTCGACGTCGCCACCGGAGATCCCGCGCGCAACCTCCTCCACGACGCGCTCGGCCTCCAGGAAGATCGGCTCGACAATCCTCTGGCCCTGCGCCTGCGCCCCGACGGCGCCGACCTCCCCTACGTCGTGCGCGCCTACTGGTCGTGGAAGCGCCGGCTCCCGTTCGCCTATCGCAAGTGCCAGCGCGGCGGCGACGGCAAGGCCCCGCGCTGCGGCGACGCGCGCACCAACCTCGCGCCCGGCCCCGGCTTCACCATGCCGGCCACCGAGCTCGCGCGGGTCCAGCGCTTCGTCCACCGCAACCTCGGCTGGGGCGTCCACGCCGGCAATCCGCGCACCGCCGTCGGCGACTCCGCCTCCGACCTCTACCCCGTGCGCCTCGACCACCGCGGCCTGCGCCCCGGGGCCGTCTACGCCGACCCCTACGGCCACGTCTTCTTCGTCGTCGACCTCGTGCCCGCGCAGGACGGCCGCCCGGGCGCCCTGCTGGCCGTCGACGGCCAGCCCGACGGCGGCATCGTCCGCCGCGAGTTCTGGGAGGGCGAGTTCTTGTGGAGCACCGAGCGCGCCCACGGCGGCGTCGGCTTCAAGCAGTTCCGCCCCGTCGTGCGCCAGCCCGGCGGCGGCCTCGTCCAGCTCGGCGACGCCGCGATCGCCGGCGCACCTGACCTCGGGGACATCTGGACCGGCCACGCCGAATTGGCCGGCACCGCCTTCTACGACGCCGTCCGCGCGCTGCTCGAGCCGCCGCCGTGGGACGCCTCCCGGCAGCAGCGCGAGGCCGTCGCCGCCTTCGCCGCGCTCGCGCGCGACCGCGTCGGGCCCATCGATCGCGCCGCCGAGTTCCAGCGCGACCGCAAGCGAGCGATCGCCATGCCCAAGGGCTGGCAGGTGTTCGAGGCCACCGGCGCGTGGGAGAGCCACTCGACCCCCGGCCGCGACCTCCGCCTGCTCGCCGCCCTCGACGTCGTCCGCGGCCTGCCCGACCGCGTGCGCGAGCGGCCCGCCCTCTACGTCACCGGCGGCGACCCCGAGGCCCGCGCCCACGCCCTCGCCGACGAGCTCGACGTCCTGCTCCGCGACCCGCAGTACGCGATCACCTACACCCGCAGCGACGGCAGCCCGTGGACCCTCACCCTGCGCGACCTCGCCGACCGCGAGGCCGCGCTGGAGCGCGCCTACAACCCCAACGATTGCCCCGAGCTGCGCTGGGGCGCCCCCGAAGGCAGCGACGAGCTCGCCACCTGCAGCTTCCGCGCCCCCGCCGACCAGCACGCGCGCATGGAGGCCTACCGCGGCTGGCTGCACCAGCGCCGCCCGCCGACCCGCGGCGACAAGGCCCCCTGACGGCGCATCGGGCCCCGCGCCAACCCCCGCGTTCTCGGGCGCGCCGCGACTCGCCGATCGACATCCGCCTGGCCAGCGAGCGGCATCGTCCCAGTTTCCCGAGAGCAGCTCCCCGCGGTCTACCGGCTATCCGTCGCTATCCGGTTTGACTCCCTTCAGCGAGAGCACGCTCAGCAGGACTCACAGTCGATGCCTTCCGCACCGTCTCGCCCGCCGATCCCGTGGCCGACGACCGAGTACCACCCTCAGGAACATTCGCGGGGGTGTTGCACCCGGCGGGCGACCAGAGTGCCGCGGACCTCGTAGTCGGTCCCCTGCATCACCAGAGCGAGCACGAGCTCGGTACGGCCGTCCTCGAGGTCGCGCCAGCGGACCTGGCCCTGCAGCCGCCACACCGCGGATCCGGCCTGGAGGCTCTCCATGTAAACCGCTCCCGGACCGCCGTGGACCTCGGCCTCGCCCTCGCGGGCCTTCGGCAGCTCGATCAGCAGCTCGCCGATCCGCGGCTCGACCTCCCCCCAGCGATGGCTGGCGGTCAGCGTCGCGCGGCCGGGCGCAGGCCGGAACTCGACCGTGCGCCCGGACGAGCGGTGCAAGCTCGTATCGTCGACCACACACGCCTGCTGCCACTCCGCGGGCACGAACGGCTGCGGTGTCACCTGCGGACGCGCACACGCGCAGGCGAGGAGCATGACGGCGGTCGAGGCCAGGCGAACAGCGACCATGGGCCCATGATACCCGCGTCCCCCCCGCGACGTCGCCCGGTCGGCTTCGGACGTCCGTCGACGAGGTCGAGGAGACCGGGGACACCCGCGGCGCGATCCAGGGCGCCGACCGGCATCCGGGCGCGGTCCGTCCGGCCTCACATGTCCCCCGCGACATGCTCTTTCAAGCATGTCCAGAGAACCACCTCCGTCCCGCCGCCCCGGCGACATGCTCGATCCCGCGATTCGCCGACGCACGCGGTCAGGCCCCTCGGCGCGCGAACCCACCCGTCGGGTCATCGCGCCGCTTCGCCGCCCGCGCGCCGCCGACGTAGCGATTTCGTCACCTCGCGCGGATCCGCCCGACCATCTCAATATACACACCGTTCCCCGCCCTGCGCGCCCGCGCCCGCCGCCCGCGAGCTTCCGTCGCGTCGTCCTTCCTGGCAGCCTGTCTGTTCAGCCGCGCCTGCAGGAGGCCGCCGTGTTCGACTCCGTCGTCCTGGACATCGCCATCGGACTGATCTTCGTGTTCCTCGCCACCAGCCTGGCCATCACCGCGGGCAACGAGCTGCTGGCCTCGATCTTCAAGTGGCGCGCCAAGGACCTCGCCGCCGGCCTGCGCCTGCTCGTCGGCAGGGACGACGGCGAGGCCCGGGCCGGCCAGCCCGACATCACCCGCGCCCTCTACCAGCACCCGCTGCTGCGCGGCCTCCACCGCGACGCCGCCACCGGCGGCGACAGCAGGGCCCCCTCGTACATCCCGCCGCGGATGTTCGCCATGGCGCTGCTCGACATCGCCTTGCGGCCGGCCGACGGCACCGGACAATTGGTGGCAGGCAACCTCGCCGAGATGCGGGCGCAGATCGAGTCGAAGCGCGGCGAGCTCGGCAATCGCGTCACCGACACCTTGCTCACCTTCGTCAATCACGTCGAGCTCGACACCCGCGCCGGCGTCAACAAGCTCGCCGTCCTGCAGCACGACGTCGAGGCGTGGTTCAACGCCGGCATGGGCCGCGTCAGCGAGGTCTACCGCCGCCGCGCCCAGCTGTGGAGCACCCTGCTCGCGGTCTTCTTCGTCGCCGCCCTCAACCTCGACGCCATCCGGATCACCCGCTCCCTCGCCAACGACCCGGTGCTCCGCGCCTCGCTCATCGCCCAGGCCACCGAGGCGGTCAAGCAGGAGTCCCCGCCCGCGCACCTCACCCCGGCCGCCCCGCAGCCCGCCGACGTCAAGTCGCCCCTGCCGACCCCCGCGGCCGAGACCGCGCCGTCGGCCACCGCCGGCGCCTTGCGGCAATTGCAGACCGACATCAGTACCATCAATCAATTGGGCATCCCCGTCGGCTGGGAGGACAACCCGCCGCAGCAGAACGTGTGGTGGTGGGTCAACAAGGTCCTCGGCCTGCTGCTCACCGGCCTCGCCGCCTCGCTCGGCGCCCCGTTCTGGTTCGACGTGCTCAAGAAGGTCAGCAGCCTGCGCGCCGCCGGTCGCATGCCGCCGCCGCCCGACACCTCGAATACGCGCCGCGATCCGCCCGCCGCCGCGTGAACCGGCCTCGCGGCTGCTTGAGGCCCGGCCGCGCGGCGCGGTACCATGAAAGGACCATGTCGCCGCTCCGCCTGACCCTGCTCGCAATCGTGCTGACCGGCTGCCCGCCCGTCTACAAACAGGGCAACACCACCGCCGAGACCACCACCACCACCGGCGGCACCACCAGCGCCACCACCGAGCCGATCGAGCCGACCGGCCCGGGTGCCACCATTGGCACCACCACGGTCGACACCAATCCGACCACCGGCGCCGTCGACACGACGACCACCACCACCGGCGAGCCCGCGACCACCGGCGAGCCCGCGACCACGACCTCCACCACCGAGGCCACGACCACCACCGGCACCACCGGCGAGCCGGACCCGGGCCTGATGGGCGAATGGGGCCACGCCTGTCAGTCCGACGACGAGTGCTCGGCGATCCTCGGCGACAAGGGCGTGTGCCTCACCGACATCCTGATGCTCTATGCGTTGCCGGGCGGCTACTGCACCAAGGAGTGCACCCTGCCCGACGCCATGACTTTCTATGAGGCCGGCGACCCCGCCTGCGCCCCCGACGCCCTGTGCATCGGCGCCTCCGGCTATTTCGAGGCCTGCGCCGTCGAATGCACCGACGACAGCGATTGCCCGCGCGAGGGCTACGAGTGCCGCCTGCTGCCGCAGATCGGTCAACCCGGCGACCCGATGTTCTGCCTGATGACCGACGAATACATGCTGTGAACCACGGCCGCCCCGTGGCAACCGGAGCGGGCCCACTGCCCCGCGACGCACAGCGAGGAGGCGTCGTCGGCGGCGCTCCTGAGGCAGGCGAGGAACGTGGCCCCCTCGTCGGCGGCGGCGCGTCACTGCGACAGCGTTCGCCCTCAGGAGGACGAAGCGCGCGTCCTGCCCCCTCTCGCGCCGCTTCCTGCCGCGAACGCCGTGGCGCTCACGGGCCGCGGATCGTCAGCACCGTGGTCGCATCACGGCTGCCCGCGATCAGGTCGACGCCGCCGTCGCCGTCGACATCGGCGATTCGCAGCACCTCGGGCGCGGTCGCGGCCGGCGCGGCGAGGAGCTGCTCGCACGCGAAGCCGCCGGCCCCGTCGCCGACCAGCACGCTGATCACCGGCGCCTGCGTCGCCGACACCAGGTCGAGCAGGTCGTCGCCGGTCACGTCGATCACCTCGGCGCCGAACAGCGGCTGACCGACCACGAATTCAGCAGCGCCCTCGTCCCACTCGCTGGCCTCCGTGGATCGCCACACTCGCGCGAGCCCCTCGCCGCTGTGCTGCCGCGTCCCCACCAGCTCCGGGCCCGCTTGACCGTCGAGATCGCCGCCGAGCACCCGCGTCCACGTCGTTGGCCCGACCTCGAGCGAACCGCCTGACTTCCACAGGCCCGTCGCCTGTCCGAGCAAGATCCGGATCTCGCCGGAACCGGCGGCCGGCGGCGCGAGCACATCGGCCCTGCCATCGCCGTTCACGTCGAACACGCTCGCGCCGAGCCCGACGAAGCTCAGGTTGTCATCTTCCACCGCCGCGAAGCCTCCGAGGCCGTCGCCGCGCCAGAACCGCAAGCCCGGCAATTTTTCGTTGATTGCGATCAGGTCCCGCGCGCCGTCGCCGTCGCCGTCCGCCATGTGGATGACCCGCGGTCCGCCGTTCGGCATGAAAATCGGCCCCGGCGTGAACAGCCCGCCTTGCCCGAACCACACGCCGACCACCTCGTCGTGCAGCACCGCCAGATCGGGCGAGCCGTCGCCGTCGAGGTCGGCGGCGGCGATCCGCACGTCGATTCGCGGCCCGCCGAGGTCGACCGCGCCGTCGGCGACGAACGTCCCGGCCCCGTCGTTCCACGCCAGCTCGATCTGGCCCACCGAGGGCTGCGCCGCCAGCAAGTCGACGTCGCCGTCGCCGTCGAGGTCGGCCAGCGCGAGCGCGCTCGGAGCATGGCTCAGCCCGGACATCGCCACCTCGCCGGGCGCCTCCGGGCATGCCGGCAGCTCCGCCGGGCCGACCGGCACGCACGAGTGCTCCGCGAGGTCGCATACCTGGCCCTTGGGACAGTCACTGTCGTCCGCGCATTCGAGCTCGGGCGGCGTGCAGCGCTCCCCCAGATCGTCGCGCCCGCAGCACGCGAGGTCCTCCAGGCAGAGCCCGAAGATGCACAGCTGGCATTCGCCGCAGTCCAGCGAGCTCTCGCACTGCCGCCCGCCGGTCGTGCTCGTCCCCGGCTCCGTCATGCTCTCGACCGTCGTACTCGCGACCGTCGCCTCGCTCGTCGGCGCCTCGCTCGTCGGCGCCTCGCTCGTCGACGTCCCGCTCGTGCTCGTGGTCGAGCTCGAGCCCGCCGTGTCCTGTCCCGGCGGCTGCGGGCCGCAAGCGCCGAGCAAGCCCGCCATGACCCATCGCCGCGGCCCCGAGCACTTCCATCCCATCTTCCGACGATGTCACGCCCGCCGCCTCTCCGCAAGCGCAGGACGCGGCCGCGCGAGGTCGCCGGCCAAACTCCCGCCTCGTCAGCGCGCGCGACCTGTGCCATCCGTGCCCGCCATGCCCGCCGCGTTCGACCGCGTCGTCGTGCTCGACTTCGAAGCCACCTGCGACTCGAGCAACCCGCCGAGCCCACAGGAGGTGATCGAGTTCCCCTCGGTGTTGGTCTCGCTGCGTGACCGCGAGGTCGTCGACAGCTTCAGCACCTTCGTCCGCCCGGTGCATCACCCGACGCTCAGCGCGTTCTGCACCGAGCTGACCACCATCCGCCAGCAGGACGTCGACGGCGCCCCGGTGTTCGCCGACGTCCTGGCCGCCCACCGCGCCTGGCTCGAAGGACATGGTCTCTTCGACAGCCAGGGCCGCGAGCGGTTCGCCCTCGTCACCTGCGGCGACTGGGACCTGCAGACCATGCTCCCGGTCCAGTGCGCCGCCGCCGGCATCCCGATCGGCAGCCTGCCGCGCGCCTATCGCCGGTGGATCAACATCAAAAAGATCTTCCTCGACGTCCTGAAGAAGGCCAAGACCACCGGCATGCCCGCCATGCTGCAGGCGCTCGGCCTCGAGCTGCAGGGCACCCACCACCGCGGCATCGACGACTGTCACAACATCGCCCGGCTCGCCCTCGCCCTGGCCGACCGCGGCGCCCGCTTCGAGCTGACCGGCAAGCTCGCCGCCTCCCACTACCCCGAGCTCCCGCTGGAGCTGCAGTGGGGCGACCGCGTCGATCGCGTTTTTCTAAAAAGCGCCACCTCGCCAGCTTGCTCGGCCTCGCCAGCGGGATCTTTCGCACCAAGATCGTCCGCGCCACCGGGCCCGACGGCGCCGCGATCGAAGACGACGACCCGCTCGCCGAGCTGCCCCCCGAGTCGCGCCTCCGCGTGTTCAGCGCCCGTGACCCCGTGACATGACCGCTTCGACATGTCTCTTCATACATGTTCGTGAGAGCATGTCCTTTCATTGCATCGCGCCATGTCCGAATCCTCCGCGCTGACTCGTTACGCCTACGTCGGCCCGCCGGCGATCCGCGACCGCGAGCGCGGCGAGCCCGGGGCGGTGATCACCGGCGGCGACGACCTCGAGCGCTGGTTCTCCGCCCACCCGGAAGCCGCCGGCGAGGGCGCCACCTACGTCGTCGACCTGCAGGGCCGCCTGCGCCTCGCCGCGCGCCGCTCCGAGCACATCGACTGCGCGGGCGGTCAGGCCGTGCTCGCGGCCGGCGAGCTCCGCCTCGGCCGCGCCGCCGACCGGCGAATCGTCGTCCGCGAGGTCAGCAATCAATCGACCGGTTATTGCCCCGACCCCGACTGCTGGCCGGCCGTGGCCACCGCCCTGAACGCCGCCGGCCTCGCCGCGCCGGCCGGCTTCACCCGCGCCTTCGTGTTCCGTCGCTGCCCCGCCTGCGCCCAGACGAACCTCGTCAAGGACGAATGGTTCGTCTGCGCCGCCTGCGACGCCGAGCTGCCGCGCGCGTGGAACTTCGCCGAGTCCGCGGCTCAGACGATGTCGTAGCTGTCCTTGCCGCGCCCGAGCCCGAGCGCTTTCGGATGGACCTTCGGCCCGGTCTTGAGCCGCTCGCGCAGCGCCGCCATGACGACAATCTACTACGAATCGCCGCTCACCCCGCCACCAGCGCCGCGATCTGCTCGCGCTCCGCCGCGTCGGGCAGGCGGCCGAAGCCGGCGCGCACGTTGTCGGCCATGTGCTTCGGCGAGCTCGTGGCCGGCAGCGGGCAATGCACGGCCGGGTGCCCGAGGATGAACTTCAAGAAGAGCTGACCGAAGCTCGTGCAATCGAGGTCGGCCGCCCACGCCGGCAGCGGCTGGCCCTTCACGCGCTCGAACAGCGAGCCGCCGTCGAACGGGCGCATCACCAGCACCGCCACCCCGAGCTCGGCCGCCGTGGGCAGCAGCCGCTGCTCGGCCGCGCGCGTCGCCGCCGAGTAGGGCAGCTGCACGAAGTCCAGCGGCTCGCGCCGGAGCACCCGCTCCAGCTCGTCGAGCCCCGAATGGGTGTAGTGCGTGATCCCGAGGTAGCGCACCCGCCCCGCCTCGCGCAGGCGCCGGAGCGTGGCGATGTGGGTGTCGAAGTCGAGCAGGTTGTGGACCTGCAGCAGATCCAGCCGGTCCGTCCGCAGCAGGCGCATCGACCGATCGATCTGCGCCTCGCCCTCCGAGCGGCCGCGCGTCCACACCTTCGTCGCCCAGAACGGCCGCGCCGGCGCACCTGTCTCCGCGACCAGGTCACCCGCGACCGCCTCCGCCCGCCCGTACATCGGCGAGCTGTCGATCACTTGCCCGCCCGCGCCGGCGAACTGCGCCAGCACCTCGCGCAGCGGCGCCCGCTCGCCCGCGTCGCGCCCGACGTCGAAGGTCTGCCAGGTGCCCATGCCGATCACCGGCAGGGCCTCGTGCGTACGAGGGTGGGCGCGCGTCAGCATGGTCGTCGTCTCCGTCGAGGTCGTCGGCGTCGCCGCGGTCGTCGCAATCGGTGCTGCCGCCGCGGTCGGGCGCGGCCCGTCGACGGCATCGACCTGTCCTTTTCGACAGCCGACCATCAGCCCGCCGGCGACCCCGAGCAGCGCGCGACGGCTCAGCATGCCGCAAAGCTACGGGAGCCCGCGCCGCCTCGCAACCCGCTCAGCGGCCGCAGCAGGCGTCGAGGCGCGCCGGCGCCAGCTTGATGTCGTCGCACACGCCCTCGGGCGCGCACGTCCCGGCCGGGGCGCCGTCGATCTCGCAGGTGCACTCGGCCGCGTCGCACACGAGGCGGCGGCTCGGCGCCTCGAGGCACTCGTCGACGTACACGCAGCCGTCCGGCGGCGTGTCTCCGCCGAACTCCTGGAAGAGCTCGCAACCATCATCGCCGAACAGGCACCATTCCGTCGCGGCGGAGAAGTCGTTCCAGCACGGCGACTCGCCCGACTCGAGCGACCTGCAGGTGTCTATTTCAAAGCACTCGGCGGTCAGCTGCCACCGCTGCAAGCAATTCGTGCCGCTCAGCAGCTCCGGCTGGCACGGGCAGCCGTCGAACGCGCCTTCGAGCTCGCAGGCGACCAGCCGGTCACAGAACTGCTGGCACACCGCTGCCGGATCGCCGCCCGGGTCCGAGCTGCTCGTGCCGGGCGTCGGCTCGGAGCCGCTCGAACTCGACGTCGCGCCGCCCGTCGTCGGCTCCGGCGCGCCCGACGACTCGCTCGTGCTCGACTGACCGCCCGTACCTGAACCGCCGGTCGGGTCTGGCGCGCCGGTCGCGTCGGTCGCGGTCGACGCCGCCGTCTCGGTCTCCCCCTGCGGATCGCCGTCCTTCTGCTCGCAGGCGAGCATCACCACCAAAGTAAGCCAGATTCGCTGCATTCCCCGAGCATGGCACGCCTGCAGACGGCAGCCAAACGCGACCGCGCCCGGTGTAGTGTCGGGGCATCTCGAAGACGCACCCAGACACCCTGCCGCCGCGCGACGACCGGCCGGTCCGGTGGATCGGTCGGATCATCGACGGTCGCTACCGGATCGTCGAGCTGCTCGGCGAGGGCGGCATGGGGGCCGTGTACGTCGCCGAGCACCTCAAGCTGCACAAGCACGTCGCCCTCAAGACGATCCGGGCCCAGTTCGCCGCCAACAGCCAGGCCGAGGCGCGGTTCACCCGCGAGGCGCTGGCGACGGCGCGGCTCGATCACCCGCACGTCGTCAGCGCGATCGACTACGGCCATTTGCCGGAGGGCGGCGCGTACCTGGTGATCCAGCTGGTGCGCGGCCACAGCCTGACGAAGCGGATCGAGCAAGGCCCGTTGACGTGGCAGCAGGCGTGCAAGCTCGGCGCGCAGATCGCCGACGCCCTCGCGGCCGCGCACGGCCTCGGCATCATCCACCGCGACCTCAAGCCGGACAACATCCTGCTCGAGCCGCGCGAGGGCGACGAGTTCCACGCGCGCGTCCTCGACTTCGGCATCGCCCGCGTCTCCGGCGGCGAGGGCACCGGCACGATCGCCGACATCAGCCTTCCTATCACCCGCATGGGCGCGGTCGTCGGCACGCCCGGGTACATGGCGCCCGAGCAGGCCGTGGGCGAGAAGGTCGACGTCCGCGCCGACCTCTACGCGCTCGGCGTCATCCTGTGGGAGGCCTGCACCGGCCGCTATTTGTGGGACGCCGAGTCGCTCACCGACCTGTTCGCCGCGCAGCTGTCGAAGCCCGCCCCGCACCTGCACGGCGCGACCCGCCTCGAGGTCCCGCCGCCGCTGGCGAACCTCGTCGCCCAGTTGCTCGCGCGCAAGCCCGAGGAGCGTCCCGCGACCGCCGTCACAGTGCGCGACGAGCTGCGCAAGCTCGCCCTCAGCGCCGAGGTCAGCCTCATCCTCGCCGCCGCCGGCCCCGCAACGCCGGCCGCGATCTCTAAATTGCCACCGCGAGCGGCAGCGCGAGCCCTGCTGCAGCGTCCGCAGCTCCCGCGGCCTCCGCTCCCGCTGCTTCTGCCTCCGCTGCTTCTGCCTCCGCTGCTTCTGCTCCCGCTGCTCCTGCTCCCCCTGCTTCTGCTCCCGCTCACGCTGCTTCTGCCTCCGCTGCTTCTACCTCCGCTGCTTCTGCCTCCGCTGCTTCTGCTCCCGCTGCTTCCGTCTCCGCCTCCGCTCCCGCTACTTTCACCTCGCAAGCCGCTTCCGCGACTCCCACGCCTCCCGCTGCTTCCGTCGCGCGCTCCGCCGCGCGTCCCGGCTCCCCCGCGCGTCCGGGAGCCGCCGCGGCTCCTGGCTCCGTCGCGCGGCCCGGCCCGGCTCCCGAAAAGACCCCCTCCGTCGCCGAGGTCGTCGCTGCCGTCCCGTTCGCCAGGCTCTCCGTGGTCATGCCCGGCTCTGCGTCCGCACCCGCCTCCGGACGCACCGACGCATCGCCTGCCCCTCCCTCGCCGAGCGCCGCTGCAGGCTCGGCCTCTCACCCGACCGTTCGACCTGCGGCCGATACGTCTGCCGCCTCGACCGCGCCCCCGGCCGCGTCGCTCTCCGCCCCTGCCCTCGCCGCCGCCGCGAGCCGCGCCGACACGCGCTCCGAGCCGACCGGCAGCGCCACCGCGATCCCGCGGGTCGTCTGGCTCGGCGGGCTCGTCGGCCTCGTGCTGGTCGTGATCACCATCTTCGTCGCGGTCGCCCTGTCTGGCCGAAAGGACAGCCCCACGAGCGATCCCGCCGCGAGCCCCGCGGGCGCCCCGGCGAACGACGTCGCCAGCGACGACCCGCGTCCGCGGCGCACCGGTCACAGCGCCATCGCCGAGCTCGTCGCCGAGGTCCCGGAGCTCTACGCCGAGCACGCGCGGACCCTGCTGACCAGCGACGACGCCCGCGCCCGCGAGCGCGCCGGCACGGCGATCGCCCTCGCCCCGCCCGAGGACAAGCCTGGCATCCCCGAGTACCTGCGCAACCTCGCCTGGTTCGAGCAGGTCACCGACTGCGAGGACAAGCGACCGATCCTCGACAAGATCTGGGAGTCCGGCGACACCCGGGCCTTGCCCGGCCTGCAGCGGATCGCCGCCACCCCGCCCGGCGACTGTCGCGTCGGCTTCATGCGCTTCGAGTGCATCGAGTGCCTGCGCGACGAGCTCGCCCGCGTCATCGCCCGCTCTGAAGCCCAGCGCTGACGGCAGGCGCACGGGCCGCACATGTCTCTTCGGACATGCCGTCCTCGCGCCGCCGCCTGTCTCTTCAGCCAGGCGCCGCATTCGCTCGCCCGCGTCTCCTGCATGTCCTTTCGGCCAGGTATCATCCGCCTCCGCCGCGCGCCTCACGAGCGCCCCCGCGCTTCGCTCTCGGCGCGCCCCTCTCGACGTCCTCGCACCGCGGCCGCATCCTGGTTCGCATGAGCGACCGCACCTCCTTCAGCTGTTTCCGCGACCTCGTGCACCACATGCAGCTCGGCGCCGGTCACCACGCCGTCGTCGAGCTGCTGCTGCGGCTGTGCACCGAGGTCGACGCCTTGCGGCAGGCGCTGGCCGACCCGCGCGTCCCGGCCGAGGTGCGGCACAGCTACCGCGAGGCCCACGCTCGCGCCGTCACGCGCGCGCACAACTCTGCCGGCCCGTACGGCTCCGGCGAAAAAGTCCTGAGCGCCTATTACAACCGCGAGGCCGACGCCGACCGGCTCGCCCCGGAGCTCGACATGGCCGCCAGGCTGGGAGCCGGCCCCGAGGAGCTTGCGACCCTGCGCGCCACCCTCGAGGAGGTCGAGATGTACACCTGACCGCCGTCGCGGAAGTCGCCGGCGGGTCAGGCTCCAGGGCCGCGAATTCGCCGTCTCCGCCGGCCCTCGCGGTCTCGCGCCGTTCACGCCGTGCATCACCGCACGGCCCGCGCGAGGCCTCCCCGCCGCGGCTCATGTAGTCTCCGCGCCCGTGATCCACATCGACGCCATCTCCAAGCAGCACGGCAGCCAGCTGCTGTTCGTCGAGGCCTCCGCCACCGTGTTCCGCGGCGAGAAGGTCGGGCTCGTCGGGCCCAACGGCGCCGGCAAGACCACCATCTTTCGCATGGTCATGCAGACCGAGAGCCCCGACGAGGGCCAGGTGCGGGTCGAGAAGAACATCTCGCTCGGCTACTTCAGCCAGGACGTCGGCGAGATGGCCGGGCGCAGCGTCGTCGCCGAGACCATGGACGGCGCCGGTCCGGTCGCGGCGGTCGCCGCCGAGCTGGCCGCGCTCGAGCAGGCGCTCGCCGACCCCGCGCGCATGGACGAGCTCGACGCCCTCGTCACCCGCTTCGGCGAGGTCCAGGCCCGCTTCGAGGAGCTCGGCGGCTACGGCCTCGACTCGCGCGCGCGCGAGATCCTCGCCGGCCTCGGCTTCGACCAGGACATGATGGACGGCGACGTCGGCAAGCTCTCCGGCGGCTGGAAGATGCGGGTCGCGCTCGCCCGCATCCTGCTCATGCGCCCCGACGTGCTGCTGCTCGACGAGCCGACCAACCACCTCGACCTCGAGTCGATCCTGTGGCTCGAGGGTTATCTCAAGGACTTCCAGGGCGCGCTGGTCATGACCAGCCACGACCGCGAGTTCCTCAACCGGATCGTCACCAAGATCCTCGAGATCGACGGCGGCGAGCTCACCACCTACGGCGGCAACTTCGACTTCTACGAGCAGCAGCGGGCCCTCGGCGAGGCCCAGCAGCAGGCCCAGTACGAGCGCCAGCAGGCCATGCTGGCCAAGGAGATCCGCTTCATCGAGCGGTTCAAGGCCCAGGCCGGGCGGGCCGCGCAGGTGCAGTCGCGGGTCAAGAAGCTCGACAAGATCGAGAAGCTCGAGCCCCCGCGGCGGCGCAAGGTCCTGTCGTTCGACTTCCGCGTCGCCCCGCGCAGCGGCAACGACGTCGTCAAGATCAGCGGGGTCCACAAGGCCTACGGCAAGAAGATCATCTATTCGGGCTTCGACCTGATGATCCGCCGCAAGGAGCGGTGGTGCATCATGGGCGAGAACGGGGCCGGCAAGTCGACCCTGCTCAAGCTGATCGCCGGCCAGACCCAGCCCGACCGCGGTGATGTCACGATCGGCGCCGCGGTCAAGCTGGGCTACTTCGCCCAGCACGCCATGGACCTGCTCGAAGGGACAGGTACCGTCATCGACTCGCTGATGGCCGCCTTCCCGCTGGCCTCGATCGGCCAGCTCAAGGCGCTGGCCGGCGCCTTCGGCTTCTCCGGCGAGGACGCCGACAAGCCGGTCCGGATCCTCTCGGGCGGCGAGAAGGCCCGCGTCGTCCTGGCGCGCATGCTCTACGACCCGCCGAACCTGCTGGTGCTCGACGAGCCGACCAACCACCTCGACATGGCGACCAAGGACATGCTCGTCGGCGCGCTGTCGAACTTCGAGGGCACGATCGTGTTCGTCTCGCACGACCGCCGCTTTTTGGCCGCGCTGTCGAACCGGGTCCTGGAGCTCGGCGCCGGCGAGCCGCGGGTGTACGGCGGTGGTTACAGCGAATACGTGGCCCAGAGCGGCCACGAGGCTCCAGGAATGCGGGCGTAAGCCGATTACAGGGCGCCTGCGCTTGACGATCCCGATCGTCCGGCTCAAGTAGTGGACCGCCGCACATCCGCGGCCTTGGTTTCGGCTACGCTCCGGATGATAGGTTCGTCATGTCCATAACTCGTCGTCCTCACGTCCGTCTCCGCGCCATCGCCACCGCCGTGCTCGCCCTCGAAGCGGCCGGCTGCGGCTGCCCCGACCCCGAGCCCGACACCAGCGAGTTCACGGGGACCGTAAAAGGCCCCGATCTCAAGAACGCGCGCGAGGACGGCGATACCGACGAGGCCCGCTGCGAGGCCGCCTGCCGGGTCGTCGCCGCGGAGGTGCTCGACGAGATCGAGAAGTGCGAGGCGAAGGGCCCCGAGACCGATCCCTCCAAGCCCTGGGCCGAGGGCGTCGAGGAGATCACGGTCACCTGCACGGCCACCTATACGCCGTTCCAGTTCTGCACCGGCCGCCGCCCGCAGGGCCACAAAGAGGCCGACATCGCCGTGCAGTCGCGGGCCGGCTGGTTCGCGGTCCACGCCCACCTCGAGCGCGCCGCCGTGACTGCGTTCCGCGAGTTGGCAGCGTGGCTGACCGGCCGCGGCGCCCCCGCCGGGCTGGTCGGCCGCTGCCGCGACGCCGCCGCCGACGAGGTCCGCCACGCCGACGCCCTCGAGGCGCTGGCCCTCCGCGACGGCGCCGAGGTCCCGCCCCCGCGCGCCGACCCGCCGGTCGACGACCTGTTCGCGGTCGCCTGCCACAACGCGGTCGAGGGCTGCGTGTCCGAGGCGTTCGCCGCCGTCGTCGCCGCCCACCAGGCCGCCCACGCCCGCTCGCTCGAGCTGCGCGTCCTGTTCACGCGGATCGCCGCCGACGAGCTGCGCCACGGTCAGCTCGCCTGGGACCTCCATGCCTGGCTGTGGGACCGCCTGACGCCCGCGCAGCAGACCGCCGTCGCCGAGCTGCAGGCCCGCGCGCTGCTCGACCTGCCCGGCAACTCGCGCGGCGCCGCCGCGGCCACCCCGCGCGAGCTCGGCTGGCCCGACCCCGCCCACGCCGCCCGCATGGCCGAGCTGTTCGCCCGCCGCCTGCGCGACGCCGCCGGCCTGGCCGCCTGACGGGGCCGCCGGGCGCCGGAGCGTCAATGTCCCCAAGGACATGCATGGATCGACATGTCCTCGAGGACCTGCTCACGAGAGCATGTCCCATGAGACTGGTCGCCGCAGCACACCTCTCGCGGCCCCGGGTAGCTGTCGCTACCAGGATGTGACTTCCACGCAGCGTGCCCGCCCTCGCGCGGACCCGGCCGCCGGCGCGAGCCCGCCGTGGAACCTCGCTCGCGTGCTGTCGCTATTCCGGTGTGACTTCCACGCAGCGTGCCCGCCCTCGCGCGGACCCGGCCGCCGGCGCGAGCCCGCCGTGGAACCTCGCTCGCGCGCGCCGCGAGCTGCGATGATCGATCGCCGGCGGCGGCTCCCGGCGCTCCGCTCAGCCGCACGGGTCCAGGTCGTGCACGGGAGTCTCGGGCCGCCGCGGCGACCCGTAGCCTCCCCGGCTCGGCCGCTCAGCCGCAGGGGTCGAGATAGACCACGTTGTCCTGGCCGCAGAAGAAGTTGTCGCCGTTGGGCATGCAGCAGCCGATGCCGTTGACCGCAGTGTCCGCGCTGCACGCGTCGCCCTCCGCGACGTCGGGCGGGCAGTCGATCGGGCTCACGCCGTCCGGGTCGGGGCCGGCGCCGCCGCAGCCGTAGTACATGTTGGCGGCGTCCCAGCCGCAGTTGCCGTAATTTTCGCCGGTGGTCTCCGACTCGGTCGTGACGAAGGACGTGCTCGGCTCGGAGGTGCCCGGCCACTCGGTGGTGGTCAGCGGCCCGGTCGTGCTGATGTCGGTGGTCGACGTCGACCCGCTGCCGAGGCACGCCGGCTCGTCGGGGAACAGCACCCCGTAGTTGGCGAGCGCCGAGGAGCAGGCCGCCAGGCACTCCTCGGTCAGCTCGGGCGTCGTCCAGCAGGTGCCCTCGGGCCCGTAGGCCATCTCGACCTCGGACGCCGAGTCCGGGTTGATCGCCACCACGCACAGGATGTACTGCGGACAGTCGCCGTACTGCCCGCCGCTGCTGGTGGTGCCCTCCGTCGGGCCGCCGGTCTCGGTCGCGCTCGCGCTCTCGGTGCCGCCCTCGGTCACCTCGCCGGTCGGGTCGCCGCCGCTCGGATTGCCGCTCGGGTTGCCGCTCGGGTTGCTGGTCGGGCCGGCCGACGCGGTGATGTTGCCGATCGTGTCGAGCGGGTCCTTGTTGTCGCCGCAGCCGACGAGCAGGAGCACGGACGAGACCAAACCGACGAGAGGACGAGACAGGGACGCGGGGGACATCGGCGCCGCTTCTACCAAGCGCCCTGGCCCCTCGCAAGCGGCGCCCCGGGCCGCAGGCGGGGTCCCGGGCGTCCTGGAGCCTTCGCCTTCGCTCCACCCCGTACATGTCCCGAAGGACATCTGACAGTGACACCGCTCCCCCCGCTCCTCGGCCTCGGGCGACGCGGCTCCGGTGCGCGGGTCAGCCGGGTGCCGAGGCCCCCTCGCGCCCTTCGGGCCCCGGGCCCGCGCCGCGAGCACGAAGAGGCGGCGCTGCCGGGCACGGGCACGACCTCGTCGGTCCCTGCCCGACCCGGCGAGCATCCGCGGCCGCGCCGGCCCTGCGGCCCGGCGACGGCGAGCGCCAGGTCACCCGCGCGGGCCGACGCGGCCCGCCCGGGACCTGCATCACGGGGTGCAGTAGGCGATCGTGCGGCCGGCGTAGTCCGCCGTCGCGCAGCCGGAGTAGCCCTCGGCCACGCAGTCGATCGTGCCCGGCTGGTCCCAGTCGCAGAACGAGATCGTCGCGCCGTCGCAGCTCTCGGGGGCATCGAGCCCGCACTGCGTGTCGACGAGGCCGCACGAGGCCCCGCCGGCGAACGGGCCCTCCTGCAGGTAGCCGCAGCTCTGGCCGAGCGGCTCGACCGTCGCGCAGTCGCGGCGGCTCAGCTTGCCGCCGGCGCACGTCTCGAGCACGTCGCCGTCGCACTCCTGGGAGAAGAAGTCGCACGGCTCGCCGGTGCCGATGCACGCGTTCGCGTTGCGCATCGGGTCGAAGCCGCAGACCTCGCCGGCGATCGTGAAGCGCTTCTCGCCGTCCATGCCGTTGATGAACACGAAGTTGTTCTGGGTGCGGCAGTCGACCCGCTCCAAAAACCCGTCCGGGTTGCACTCGATCAGCACCCCCGGGTCGTCCGGGTCGCACGTCGACTCCGTCACCCCGTACTCGCACGTCTCGAGCCCGCAGCCGGCCCAGATCTGGGTCCCGCACTGCTGCCCCGCCGCCGCGCAGTCCATCGCCGCGATCGGCCCGCCCTCGAAGTCGCACAGGACCCACTCGTCGCCGACGCACAGGCCCTCGCCCGGCTTCTCCGTGCAGGCGTCCGCGTGCGCCTCGGCGGGCGGCGTGCAGGCCCGCACCGTCTCGCAGTCGGGCGCGGCCAGCTTGCATCCATCGCCTCGATCGCCAGCAGCATCGAACCGGTCGACGCCCACTTCCACGGCAGGTCGAGCGCGTGCGCCAGGCAGGCCTGAAGCCCCATCGGCGTGCCGCCGTCGGCCTCGCAGGCGTTGATCCGCAGACAGTCGGCCACCCGCGGATCGGTCTCCGACCCGGTCGTGCTCTCGCTCGTCTCGCCGCTCGTCGGCGCCCCGGTGGTCGGCTCGGTCGTCCCCGTCGTGGTCGTCGTCGAAGCCGTCGTCGTCGGGCCGTCCGTCGTCGCCCCCTCGGTCGTGGAGTTGCTCGTGGTCGCCCCCTCGGTCGCGCCGCCATTGTCGCCGCAACCGATCATCAACGCCCCGCCGAGCGCGAGGGCCGTGAAACTTCTATGTACATGCCAAGAACGCTGCATACGGCGAGGGTTAGCACGTCACCCCCGCGCAGCCACGTGACGTCTTGGCCGCGCGCTGCGACGCGAGCTTGCGATCCTCTCGCGTCGCGTGACCGCCGCCGCGATTCATCACGTCGACGCGCCTCGGTGTCGCACCTGATCCGCATCGCCCGCACCTGTAGATCTTTCCCACATGCCTTGGAGGACATTCCCCTTGCGTCATGTCCTTATGAACATGTCTTCGTGGACATCTCGACTCGCGCGCGGCGAGCGTTGCCGCGACGAGCCGCGGACCGGACCGGCGGACTCGGGCGTCCGCGCGCGCCGGGTGGCCGTTTCCGCGCGTCTCGCGGCGGGATTACCCCTTCGCCGGCGATCCGGAATACCCTCACCGTGACCGGCCGTACTCCGCGGGCCGAGCGAGGCGACGATGGCCCAGCGAGCCGAACCCCCCAGCCCCACGCCGCGCCGCCGCGGGCTGCGGGCCCTGTCGATCACCTTCCAGCTGCTGTTCGGCCTCGGCCTCGGCCTCGCGCTGACCGAGGTCGCCTTCTCGGTGCGCGACGGCGGCGCGTTCCCCCACGTCAACTTCTACGTCGCCGACCCCGAGCTCGGCGTCCGCCTCGAGCCGGGCGCGACGATGGAGTTCCAGCTGAAGCCGAACCCGTCGTCGACGATCCACGTCAACGGCCGCGGCTACCGCGGCGACGAGTGGCCGGCCCCCGGCGGCGACGAGGTGATCGTGGTCGGCGACTCGCAGGTGTTCGGCCTCGGGGTCGACGACGACCGCACGTTCTCGGCCCAGCTGGCCCAGCTCACCGGCCGCCCGGTGATCAACGCCGGCGTGCCGACCTACGGGCCGATGGAGTACCTCGCGGTCGCGCGCGAGCTGCTGGCCGAGCGCCGCTCGAAGACGGTGGTGGTGGTCCTCAACTTCGTGAACGATCCGTTCGAGATCGATCGCCCCAACCGCGAGCGCCACGCGGTGTGGGACGGCTGGGCGGTGCGCAGCGAGACGGCGCCGACCCAGGTCACGCAGTTCCCGGGCCGCAGGTGGCTGTTCTCCAAGTCGCACGCGTTCTACACGCTGCGTCGCTGGCTGCACGCGCGCGGGACGGTGGAGATCCCCGAAGACTCCGAGCTCGGCAGCCCCGTCGACGTGGGCACCCCCTCGGAGGGCGGCCTCGACGACCTCGTGCTCGCCAGCCGCACCGCCCGCGCCGCCGCCGACGCCGAGCACCAGACCGCCGTCACCGCGCTCACCGGCTCGCGCACCCGCCTCGACGCGGTCGACAAGCAGATCGCCGACCAGCGCGTGACCATCGACCGCAAGCTCGCCGCCGCCAGCGAGGACGGGAAGGTCAGCAACTTCCAGCTCGAGGTCGCCCGCGGCAAGCCCGGCGACATCGTCCGCGAAGACTACGGCGAGTCGAGCCGCTCGCTGCAAGTCACCGCGAGCCTCATCCGCCAGGCCGCCAAGCTGCGCAACGACCACCTCGCGGCGCAGCTCAAGAAGGAGGAGAAGGCCGGCAAGAGCGAGCTCAAGGACCTCGTGAAGGCCGAGGCCGACCTTTTCGCCGAGCAGCAGCGCCTGCGCAAGGAGATCGCCGCCGGGGTGCCGCCAAAGGGCCGCCCGCCGTCGCGCTTTCACGAGTACCTGCAGCAGTTCAAGGCGATGTGCGACGAGTACGGCGCCGAGCTGGTGGTCGTCGCCCTGCCGATCGACGTGCAGGTCGACTCCGGCGAGTGGGCCAAATACGACGTGAGCGACGCGCCCGACATGCAGGACTCGCTGATCCTGCTCGATGATTTAGTCGCCGACGCCGCCGCGCTCGGCCTGCGCGCGGTCGACGTCACGGCGGCGCTGCGCTCGGCCCAGCCGGGGGCGTTCCTCGATCACGACATCCACATGACCGCGAAGGGCCACGCGGCGTTCGCGACCGCGCTGGCCGATCGCCTGAAGACGCCGCTGGCGGTGCCGCTGGAGCGGCCGCAGCCGGGTCTGCCCCCGGGGCGCTCGTTCGTGCCGACGGCCGCGGAGTGGACCTCGGCGCCGGAGGTGAAGGTGGTGGGCTCGACGGCGCTCGGCTGCTCGACCCAGATCGAGCGCGAGTGGCTGCGCGTGCAGTGCCGCCGCCGCGCCGCCGGGGAGGGCTTCGGCGGGGTGGTGGTCCGCGAGGGCGCGACCCCGGCGACGATGGCGATGCGGACGCCGGACAGCCTGTCGCTGGTGACGCCGCTGACCGTCGGCGAGCCGCTGACGGCCCGCTTCTACTGGAAGAAGGAGGTCCAAGATCTGCAGATCCGCTGGCCCGCGGGCGAGGACGGCAAGCCGAAGTTCGCCGGCGAATTCGTCAAGGCGGAGCTGACGATGCCGCCGGCCGACGCGGCCACGGAGGCGGCGATCGCGGGTCTTTGCGCCTGCCACGCGCAGACGCGCAAGGAGCAGCTGTGCCCGCAGGTCGGCAAGCTGTTCGACGAGTACGAGCAGGACGTCTACGACTGCAAGAGCGTGTGCAGCGACCTGTGGGGCGACCCGTCGCTGATCGCGGGGTGCACGCTGAAGTACGCCGAGGACAAGGACTGCGCGGCCCGCCTGGCCTGCGTGCAGAACGACCCGCTGTTCGCGCCGACGTGTCCTGAGGGTCATGTGTTGGCATTCGCGAGCAACCGCTGCCGGACGCCCTGCGACGAGAATCACCCGTGCGAGGGCGGGCAGCGCTGCATGCCTTGGCACGGAGGAGGCGTGTGCTTGTGAGGCTCGGAGTTCGGGACCGCGGAGACCCGGGCGCGGCGCTTCGCGTATTGCCGACTGCGCCTCGCCGATGCTCCTGCAGAGAGCCTCTCGTCGCGCTTCGCGTATTGCCGACTGCGCCTCGCGGGGTTCGGGACCGCGGAGACCCGGGCGTGACGCTTCGCGTATTGCCGACTGCGCCTCGCGGGGGGTCCGGGAAGGGGCGGCGACGAGTTCAGCGTCTGGCTGGACGCTCGTGCCTCGCGCCCAGCCTGCCTCGTATTCGTCGCCGCCCCTTCCCCGAACCCCTGGCACGGCTGCAGCCGTGAGAGGCCGACCCGCCGAACTCGGCTCCGATGATAAACCGTCGCCAGAAGTCGACCGTCGGGCGCCTGTTCGACGGCCAGGGCTGGCCGCCGAACAGACGCCTTCTCGCGTCATTCACGGCGTCTCCTCTCTCTGCAGAGACACTCGCGCCGACCTCGCCTCGGACGACGCACCCCGGGCCTACGCCGGCAGTTCGATGCCCCTGCGACGGCCTGGCCTGGCCGCCGAACAGACGCCTTCTCGCGTCATTCACGGCGTCTCCTCTCTCTGCAGAGACACTCGCGCCGACCTCGCCTCGGACGACGCACCCCGGGCCTACGCCGGCAGTTCGATGCCCCTGCGACGGCCAGGGCTGGCCGCCGAACAGATGCCTTCTCGCGCCATTCACGGCGTGTCCTCTCTCCGCGAGGACTCGCGCGACGGCCTCGCCTCGGACGACGCGCCCCGGACCTACCCCGGCAGTTCGATGCCCCTGCGACGGCCTGGCCTGGCCGCCGAACAGACGCCTTCTCGCGTCACTCACGGCGTGTCCTCTCTCTGCAGAGACACTCGCGCCGACCTCGATGGGCCGGCGTACGTGCGAAGGCCGGAGCGGACGGCGACCTCGGCTTCAGCCGGGCCGCCGCCCGGTGAAGTGCGACACGTGCGCCTGCATCGGACGACCTTCAGGACATGTCTATATGGACATGTTCAAAAGCACATATCGCTGACCGGCAGAGGGTCACGGCGAACGGGGCCGATCGCCGCTCGGAGGCCGGCGCGATGAGCCGCGACGTCACCGGCGCGCTCGCGCGTTTGCTCAGCCCGCTGGCCTGGCGCGGGCCGGCTCGCAGCGCGCGCAAGCTGTACGCGTTCGCGCTGGCCGAGCAGGGCAGCATGCTCGACCTGCGGCTGGCGGCGGCGCGCACGTCGTCGCCGGCGCGGGCGGCCGCTTATCTGCGGCACGCCGACGACGAGGCCCGGCACGCGCAGATGTTCGCCAGGCGGGCGGCGAAGCTGGCCGGCGAGGCGGCGCGGCCGTTCGTGCTGCCGCCGCTGCGGGCCGACTCCGAGCGGCTGTTCGAGCTGCTCGGCGAGCGCGACTTCCTCGCCTTCGTCCACTTCGGCGAGGAGCGGGCGCGGCGGCAGTTCGAGGCCTACGTCACATGGTTCAAGGGACAGGCGCGCGAGCAGGACGCGGCCCTTTTTGAGACGATCCTGGTCGACGAGCGGCGGCACGGGCAGTACACCCGCGAGCTGTTGGTCGCGCTCGCGGGCGAGGTCGAGGCCCGTCGGGCGCTGCGCCGCGTGGCCCGCTGGGAGCTCGGGCGCCGCTGGCTGCGGGCCGGGCGGTTCGTCGCCGAGCGGGTCTACCTCGCCCTCACGCTCGCGCTCTACGTCCTCGCCGCGCCGCTGGCCCTGCTGGTGCGCCTGGTCCGGCCGATCCGCCCTGGCCTGCGCGCCGAGGCGCCCGCGAGGCCTCTGCCCGCGTCCGAGTGATCGCGTCATGGCCCGCGTCCTCGGCATCTCCGCCCACTACCACGACGCCGCCGCCGCGCTGGTGGTCGACGGCGAGGTGGTCGCGGCGATCCAGGAGGAGCGGCTGTCGCGGATCAAGAACGACCCCGGCCTGCCGCTGGCCGCCGCCTTCGCCTGCCTGCAGCACGCCGGCCTGCAGCCCGGCGACCTCGACGCCGTCGCCTTTTACGAGGAACCGTTCGCCAAGCTCGAGCGCGTCCTCGTCCACCTGCTGCGCCACCTGCCGCGGACCTGGCGGGCCTTCCCGCGCGCCCTCGCCGGCCAGCTCGGCAGCAAGATCTGGGTCCTCGATCACCTGTCCGAAGGGCTAGGTGTCGCCCGCGACCGCGTGGTCCGCTTCGACCACCACCGCAGCCACGCCGCCAGCGCCCTGCTGGTCTCGCCGTACGAGCGCGCCGCCGTGCTCGTCGTCGACGGCGTCGGCGAGGCCCACGCCACCACGATCTGGGACGGCCGCGGCGACGACCTGCGGCTGCTCGCCAGCGTCGACTTCCCCCACTCGCTCGGCCTCCTCTACGCCGGCCTCACCGCCTTCCTCGGCTTCGCCGTCAACGAGGGCGAGTACAAGGTCATGGGCCTGGCCGCGTGGGGGCAGCCGCGCCTGCGCGAGCATTTCCAAAAAATCGTCCGCCTCACCGGCGACGGCGCCTACGAGCTCGACCTGGCCTGCTTCGCCCACATGAGCGACGCCGACCTCGGCTTCGGCCCCGCGCTCGAGCGCCTGCTCGGCCCGCGCCGCCCGCCCGGGCGCCCGTGGGACTTCGAGCGCGCCGACGACCGCCACTACGCCGACGTCGCCGCGACCTTGCAGGCTGTCCTCGAGGACATCTTGCTCGCGCTCGCCCGCAAGGCCCGCGTCCTGACCGGCGCCGACCACCTGTGCCTCGCCGGCGGCGTCGCCCTCAACGCCCTCGCCAACGCCCGCCTGCAGGCCGAGGCCGGCTTCTCGCGCGTGTTCGTCCAGCCGGCCGCGGGCGACGCCGGCGGCGCGCTGGGGGCCGCCCTGCTGGCCGCGAAGGGCCGCGGCGACCCGCGCCCCGCACCGCTGCGCAGCGCCGCCCTCGGCCTGCCGATCGACGCCGCCCGGGCCCACGACATCGCCGGCGAGCTCGGCCTCCCGGTCCGCCGCGTCGACGATCCCGCCGCCCACGTCGCCCGCCTCGTCGCCGCCGGCAAGATCGTCGCCCACGCCCGCGGACGCTTCGAGTGGGGCCCGCGCGCCCTCGGCCAGCGCTCGCTGCTCGCCTGCCCGCGCGACCCCGCCACCCGCGAGCGCATGAACCGGCTGATCAAGGAGCGCGAGCCGTTCCGCCCGTTCGCCCCCGCCGTCCTGTCCGAACGGACAGGTGATTTTTTCAATGCCGCTCCTGACGACATGACCCCGTTCATGACCACCACCGCGCGGGTGCGCGACGCGACGCAAAGCCGCCTCGGCGCGACCACCCACCGCGACGGCACCGCCCGCCTGCAGACCGTCGAGGCCGCGCGCGCCCCCGAGCTGCACGCCGTGCTGAGCGAGCTGGCCGCCCTCGGCCACGACCCGGTGGTCCTCAACACTTCGCTCAACGGCGCGGGCGAGCCGATCGTCGCCGGCGCCGAGGATGCCCTGGCCTTCTGGCTGCGCCACGGCGTCGACGCCCTCGTCATCGAAGATCTGCTGATCGAGAGGTCCCCATGACCGCGCCGCGCACGATTGCGAGGACCGCATGACCGACTTGCACGCCCCGAGCTCCGCACCGCCAGCGATTGCGAGGACCGCATGACCGCCCCGCCCCGCTCGGCCTTCGCCCACACTGCGAGGACCGCATGGCCGCCCCGCCCCGCTCGGCCTTCGCCCCCACTGCGAGGACCGCATGGCCGCCTCGCCCGCTCGGCCTTCGAGTCGCCCACCGCTGCGAGGACCGCATGACCACCTCGTCCCTCCGAGCTTCGAGCCGCTTGCGATTGCGAGGACCGCATGACCGCCCCCGTGGTTCGTCCGCCGCGCCCCGGCCTGCTGCGCCGCCTCGCCGCTCGCCTGCGCACGATCGGCGGCCTCGTCCTCCACTTCCTCCACCCCGCGCGCTTCGTCCTCGCGCCGCTGCTCCTCGTCCTGCTGCTCGCCGGCGTGCTGCTGTGGCTCACCGGCGGCCTCGCCTACGTCGCGCCGTTCGTCTACACCCTGTTCTGAACCGATCCGCCGACCGCGGCTGCGCTCGCGAGCGGACGAACGAGCGCTCGTATCTCGCGGGCGCACCGGCCCGCCTCGTGCGAGGCGAAGCCGGTCGTGTGATGCGGCCCCTCCTTGGGCAGGGTCATCGGGCTGCGAACGGGCACGTCGTACCCGCGGCGCGCTCACGCCTTCTCTCGCCTCGCTCTCGCCCCGCCCCGTTTCACGCGGACGGTCGCAGGAATGGCGGAATGCCGCCATTCATGTCAGGGCGCTCACGCCTTCGGCGATTCGGGCTCGCCTCGGGGAAGCGCTTCGCCATCCACGCGCGCCACTGCGGCTCGGCCTCCGCGGCGGCCTCGCTCGCGCCGTCGCCATAAAAATAGACGCTCAGCGCGGTGCGGGCCTTGCCGCCCCACGAGTACGTCCCGATCTCGGCGATGCCCGGCGCGGGGTGGTCGAGGCGCAGCATCACCTCGCAGGTCTTCGCGCCCTGCTGCACCCGCTCGACCGTGCCCGTGAGCGTCGGCGCGTCGACCGGCGTCGTGCGGTGCTCGCCGACGTTGGGACCCGACACCCCGAGCGCCAGGCTCACCTCGCGCCACGCGTCGTGATGCGTCCCCGCGACCACGCCCGAGGCGCGGAAGGCCGCGGCCTTCTGCCCCGCGAAGTGCTGCAGGTACGCGCGCAGGACCTCGAAGAAGCCCGGCCAGCCCGCCTCGAAGCCCTCGAGCTCGTCGTCCCAGGTGTCCTCGGCGGTGAACAGGCTGTGGACCATGCGGACCACGCAGGTGTCGCCGGAGCGGGCGCGGATGGAGATCTCCGTCGCCACCGGCGGGGCCCCGTCCTTCCACTCGCGCTCCTCGTAGCAGAGGCGCGCCGGCGGTTGCCACGCGGTGATCGTGCCCCGCGAGACCGCGCCGTCGCCGAAGTCGAACGCGATCGCGCCGCCCTCCTGTGCGTCGACCGTCGTGGTCGTGAACCACGCGCTGATGCCCGGCCCGGTGGCCATCGCGTGCCACAGCTGCTCCGGCGTCCCGGGGAAGATCACATCGAGCTCGACCCATCGCTTCTCGGCGTCATTCTTGACTGGCATGGCGCTCCTTTCGTGCTGCGTCGGCGGGCCGGGGTGCGCCATCACCAGCAGGCGATAGTCGCGGCCGCCGGGCGCCGAGGTATTGTGATAGCGGGCGACCAATGTCGTGATCGCCAGAGTGAGATCCTTGGTGAAGGCGGCCCGCTCGCTCGCCGAGGCGAAGCGGACCTCGGTGTCGATCGAGAGGGTCGCCAGCCGCCGGTCGGCGTCGACGGCCCGGCGCCACAGCGCCCCGACCTCGCGCACGACGCGGGCCGCGAGCGCGATCAAGTAGCCCGCCGACAGCCGATCGCGGGTGCGCCCCGGATCGGCGGCGACCGGCCCGAGCGCGGCGGGCGAGACGACGTACGAGCCGGCCGTGGCGACGAACAGGCGCTCGGTGAGGCCGCCCCAGCGCCGCTGCTCGGTCTCCCGCACGAGGTCGTGGGCCTCCAGCGCGCGCAGGTGGTAGTTCACCTTCTGCCTCGGCAAGCCGAGCCGCGCGGCGAGGCTGGCCGCGGAGGCGGGCTCGGCCGCGAGCTCCGCCAGCAGCCGGCCACGCACCGGGTCGAGGGCGACGGTGGCCGCCGCCGGATCGTCGATGACGGCGATGTCGAGCATGCCTTTTAAAATAGTTTGAAAAATTTTCTTGTCAATGACCTACGAATCGTGAAACGCTGGCCGCACCCACCGTCGAATGAACCCAAGGCCGCGGGACATTCGTGCCCCTCTCCGCGCATTACGAGACGTGGGCGAACGAGCGGATGAACCCCGGTGCAGAGCCGCCATCGCGTCGCTACGGGTCCAAAGTCGCGACGCATGAGCTCGCCGGTACCGACCTGCCGCGGCCGTCGCACCGCAGGTGCGCGAGCTCCTGCTCGCCCGTCAGATGAGGCGGAAGATCGCGTGGCGCAGCGGGCGGATCAGCCCGATCGTCGCCTCGTCGCCCTTGAGCAGCGCCGCGGCGGTGAGGCACGCCTCGGCCAGCACCACCTCGATCAGCTCCGCCGACAGCCCGAGCTGCTCGCCGACCTCCCGCACGCGCGTGCGCTCGGCGCCCGACAGACCGTCGAGCGCGGCCAGCAGGGTCCCGCCCGACAGGATGTACAGCGCCAGCGAGCTGTGCGGCTGCACCACCTCGGCGACGTGCTCGGGGCGGACCGTCGACACGTCGAACTCGAGCAGGTGGCGCTGCGCCACTTCGGGCAGACCGTGGCGGTCCATCAATCGCTTGAGGCCGGTGACCTCGGCGCCGCTGACCCCGTCGGCCGCGGCCATGTATTTCGACAGCAGGATCAGGTGCAGCTCGGTCTCGACGCTGATCTCCGCGCCCAGCCCGTGGACGGCGTGATCGCGGACGCTGAGCTCCACGTTGCGGTACGTCTCGTCGTCGAGGCCGTCCAGGAGCTCCTGGACCGACGCCAGGATCGGGTTCGTCGCCGCGTTCACGCAGACCTCCGCCGGGTTCGTTTATAACCCACGCGATCCGCCCCAGCATGGGGGCCCGGCCATGCGCGCCCGCGCGCGATCTCGTCCCGCGCGACGTCCGGGCCGCACGCCCCGTCTCGCGGCGATCGTGACGGGTCGCGAGCGCCGGGCTCGTCCGCGCGGCGTCCGAGACCCGCGTCGGGATTGCCCGACGAAGACCTCGCGCCGCAGCGCACGCGCTCGCGCTTGCGTGCATTTCAGCCCGGTAAGGCGCGGCCCCGTCGCGGCTTGCCGGGCCTCGTGCGCGCGCACTACAATGGTCGCCGCAGCATGCCGAAGCACGTCGTGACGCCCGGCGAAGGGGTCTCCAGCATCGCCGACGCGTACGGGTTCTTCCCCTGACCCTGTGGAACCACCCGGAGAACGCGCGCCTCAAGGCCGAGCGCGAGGACCCCAACATCCTCGCGCCGGGCGACGTGGTGTTCATCCCGGACAAGCGCGTCCGCCAGGAGGACGTCGCGACCGACGACGTGCATCGCTTCGTCAAGCGCGGCACGCCGGCGCTGCTGCGCCTGCAGGTGTTCGTCGCCGGCGCGCCGCAGCGCGAGCAAGACTACGAGCTCCGGATCGACGGCGTGATCCGCCGCGGCCGCACCGACGCCGACGCCGTGCTCGAGGAGACGGTCCCGCCGGCGGCGAAGCTGGCGATCCTCGAGATCGGTCCGGCGCGGACGCGCTTCGAGATCCGGATCGGCCACGTCGATCCGCTCGACCTGCAGCGCGGCGTGCAGCACCGCCTCGGCAACCTCGGCTTCGCCTGCGGCGACGAGGCCTCGACGCGAGCCGCGATCGCGGCGTTCCAGCGGCGCTGCGGTCTGCCCGAGACCGGCGACTTCCGAGATCCGCAGCTGCTCGCGGCGCTCCGCCGCTACCACGACGAGCGCGAGCCGCTGCCGGCCGCGGGCACGAGCGGCCGGCTCTGGCGCGACGAGCCGCTCTAGGCGCTACGCCGGCAGCTTGTCGCGCAGGCCCAGGACCTGCCGCTTCGTCGTCTCCAGCCACGGCTCGAGCCGGTGCACCCGATCGGTCGCCGTGACGTGCTGGCGGAACTGCTCGGCCGACTGGATCGCGGCCTCGTAGGTCGTGATGACGTTGCGCAGGCGGATGGCGCGGGCCACCAGAGCCGGGTCGTTGCTGTTGATGCCGAGCGCGTTCTTCCGCTGCAACAAGAACGCGTCGTAGGACTGCACCGCGGCCTGCGCCAGCTGGTCGGCCAGGGGTTGGGCGAGGGCGGCGGCGCGAGCGGCCGCGGGCCGAGCAGCTCCGCCGCCGGCATGGGATCGTGGTCGTCCTTGATCGCGTTGAGCGCCGCGTTGAGCTTGCCGAAGTCGGCGCCGCCGCGCAGCGCAGGGTCGACCTCGGCGGTGGTGCCCTGGAAGTACCACTTCGCGAGCGCCGCCACCCCGAGGCGCGGCAGCAGCTCGGCGGCGACGAAGTGGAGGAACTGGATGTAGCTCGGGTTGAGGTTGAGGAACAGGTGGGCCTGGAGGTGCGGCGCGGTCGCGTAGCGGTGATGCGCGAGCATCAACGCGAACAGCTCCGTGAGCCCCTCGTGGAACATCTTGTCGTGGTCCCAATCCTGGTACACGTGGACGATCTCGTGGAGCGGCACGTCGGCCCCCCACAGCGCGTGGTGGACGTTGAGGCCCATCGAGCCGCCGCCGCGGCCGTCGCCGGCCGTGACCCCGCCGATCAGGAACAGGTACTCGTGGTGCCGCTCCCACGCGCAGGCGTATCCGCTGTTGTCGCCGGCGAACACCGCGGCCTCGGGTCGGTCGGCGCCGTCCGGCACGTACGTCGCAGGCGACACCTGGAGCGGCGCCCCCGTCAGCGCATCGACGGCCGGGCACGGGCTCCACTCGTACTTGGGCACCCCGCGGATCGTCCGCAGCGCCGGGTTGCTCTGCACGCACAGGCTGGCCTGATCGAGCGTGAAGTCGCGCTGCGGGTTGACCCCCAGGACGTTCTGCAGCAGGTGTTCGATGTCGACGTGGAGCTGCGCCGGATCGGGCAGGCTCACCTGGTTTACCGGCGCGACGACGTGGGCCGGCTCGACGAGGCGCAGCGCCGCCGAGCTCGCCGGCATCGCGCCGGCGTGGATGTCCCAGCCGCGCAGCTTCAGGTTGCACTTGCCGCAGAAGTTCGGGCGATAGCGGGTCGTCTTGAAGTGCGATTCGCACGGGTCCCGCCCCTCGAACTTCGACGCGTAGTCCCACGCCGCGTAGCTCATGATGCAGTTGGCGTCGGCGCGGTCGTGGTCGTCGGGGTTGGAGAAGTCGGCGTCGATGGTGTCCTGCGCGTTCTGCCAGTGACGCAGGAACAGGCAGTGCGCCATCTCGTGGGTGACGAGGTGCTCCTGGTCCATCGGCAGGTCGGAGCAGACCATGCAGACCCCGTCGCTGACGCCGGTGGACGTGCCGTAGGTGAGGTTCTGCAGGCTGTTGGGCGCCCCGGTGTCGACCGGCGCCGGGGTCGGGTGCGCCTTGTAATAGACGATCGTCAGGCCGGCGCCCGGGCGCGTCCCGGGGGCCGCGGGGTGGCGGGCGATCTCGTAGAACTCCTCGACCAGCGACTTGGTGGCGAGCGAGCCGACGGTCGAGTTGACGCGGTCGCGGAACAGGTGGGTCTCGTACGCGGCGACCGACCGGCAGTAGCGCGCGTCGTCGTCGGCCTCGAGCTCCGGCGCGAGCGCCGGGTAGGCGCCCGGCGGCGGCCCGTTGGCGCCGGCGGCCGAGAACTGCGCGAAGTGGACGCTGAAGCGCTCGAGGCACGGATGGATCGGCGACGGGCACCCGGCCTTCTGCGCGAGCTTCGTCGTCTCGGCGATGTCCTTCGTCAGCTGCCGCATCAAGTTGCGCAGCGCCGTGACCTCCGCCGGCGTCGCGGGGTTGACCGCGGCGACGAGCATCTCGTTGAGGATGTCGACGCGGCTGGCCGGCAGGCCGACGAGGTTGGTGGTGTGCGGCAGCGGCCGCACCACCCGCGCGGCCCGCCCGACGGCGCGGCACGAGCCCATGCCGGCGGGGTTGTAGACGAGGTTCAGCTCGGTGAGAAAGTGCTGCGCCACGGCCTGCAGCCAGGCCGGCCGGGCCGGTTGGTTCCACAGCGCCAACATGTTGTAGCGGACCTTCACCGGGTCCTTCGGCGCCCCGCCGAGCGAGGCCCGCCGCCACTTGACCAGCGCCGACGCGAGGGCGCCGACCATGAGGTCGTTGATCACGTTGACCGGCGCGCTGAACTGCGCGGCGCCGTGGGCGGCGAGGTGGCGGAACTCGACGGAGCGCGGGTCGAACGGGAAGAACGCGGCCGTCGAGAACTCGGCGAAGTCGGAGTTTATCCCCGGGTCCTCGTTCGGGGTGAACCACGACTTGCTCTGATCCTGCGTGAAGCTCTCGTACGAGGCCTTCAGCGCCGCGAGGTCGCCCGGCTGCAGCGCCGACAGGGCGAAGCTCCGCACCGGCGGGACGATCTCGATGAAGGCCGGCGCGAACTTGGCGGCGATGGCGTTCCAGTTCGGCGCCGCGGGGGTGTTGCCCCACTGGATGAACGCGGCCATCGGGATCCGTCGCCACAGCTCGAAGGTGCCGGTCGCCGCGGTGATGGCGTTCGGGTGGGCCGCCTGCACGCTGGCGTGCGCGTGCGACAGGTCGAGCGCCGCGGCGAGCTTGAAGCTGTCGCCGGCGACGCGCGAGGCGTGGAGGTACACGACAGACTGCGGGGCGCAGCTCTTGTGATTGGGGTCGACGTGCGGGCGCGTCTCCAGGCCCGTGGGCACGTTCGCGGCCGGGTACGGCGCGCACGCTTCGAGCGCGGCGACGACGTCGCTGACGGCGATGCCGGTGACGATCCCGCCGACGATCGAGCGCGCGTTGTGATAGGTGCTGGCGACCGCTCCGCCGAGCGCCTGCACCGCCGCGTCGACGTAATCCTTGGTGCGGCTCGGCCGATCGGGCTGGGCCGTGGGCAGGCCGTTGTCCCGCGTCGCGCGGTCGGTCCAGGTCCAGCGGATCCGGAAGTCGCCGAGCGCGCCGAACCCGGCAGCGGGGGCGCGGTTGCCGGCGCTGTCTTGCAGGTAGACCGTGGCCCGGACGGGCAGCATGGGCCGCGGCAGGTTGGCCTGCTCGACCGCGACCTTGCGGTCCGGGTTGAACTCGGCGTCGATGCCGACGTAGAAGCGCTCGGCGTCGAGGTAGAGCGGCTCGTCGCGGTTGGCGTCGGTGAACACGCGGGCGTCGCCGAGGATGAACTCGGCCGCGTTGCCGGCGCTGTCGAGACGGTGACGATCGCCGCGGTGCAGCGCGGCCAGCAGGTCGGGCGTGATCGCCTTGAGCCCGCCGGGCGCGTCGACCCACGGGGCGAGCACGTCGTCGCCTCTGGCGTCGTAGTGAAACAGCCGGCGCGACAGCTCCGGGTGGTTCCGCTTGTAGCGCAAGATCGCCAGCTCGAGGCCGGGGGTGACCGAGGGCGGCGTCGGCTGCGGGCCGGGGAAGTAGCCCAGCGCGCCGAGGCGGTACCACGTGTAAAGAATGATGTCCGGGTCGGTCAGCGTCGCCGCGGCGAACGTCGGCGCGAGCCCGGCGACGACGCCGCCCA
The DNA here is from genome assembly GCF_026626665.1 of Nannocystis pusilla. GTDB lineage: Bacteria > Myxococcota_A > Polyangia > Nannocystales > Nannocystaceae > Nannocystis > Nannocystis pusilla. The sequence goes on along the minus strand of NZ_JAPNKE010000002.1, from coordinate 10,189,957 downwards.
GCCGCGCCACCTCCTCGGCCGGCAGCCACTCGCCGAGCGAGAGCTCGAGCGAGTGATAGAGCACCGCGACCTGATGCACGGTCGGCACCGGCGGCGCGTCCTTGACCAGGCTCGTCAGCTTGTTCTTGGCGCTGGCGAAGAAATGCAGGGAGGCCGCGAAGAAGGCCGTGGGCGCCGGGTTCTCGACCCCGTAGAGCCGCGCCCGGTACGGCGAGTCGAGCGGGCTGACGAAGCGCATGGCGGCGTCGGGCGCGGTGTGGTCGCCGCGGCCGTCCCACAGCGTCCCGTCGTAGAGGCCCACGGTCCGGGCGCGGTAGACCACCCGGCCCTGGCGGTCGCTGATCTCGAACTCGTAGGAGTCGTAATGCGTCGGGTTGCCCGGGTCGTACACGAAGGTCACGTTCTCGTGCCCGGGCGCGAATTGCTGCACGTCGGCGCTGTGAATGTTCAGCTCGGTCCGGGGCACGGCGAAACCTCGGGCGACGCTAGGAGGCGCTGCCGCGGGTGTCAAGGCGACGAGAATGCGCATTCGCGCGGGCGCCGGCGCGGCCCGGGGGCGCGCGCGAATGCTCGCTCGCGCGACCGGCTCGGGCGGCGACGCGGCGGCGAGCGCGGATTCGCGGCGCCGCCGGTCAATGTGCGTAGTGCGTCGCGGTCACCCGGGCCGCGCGTCGTGCGTCCCCCGACCCGCGGGGGCCGCCGCGGCCCGCGACGTGTCGCGCGCGGACACGCGGCCGCGGGGCCACGCGCGTCCGCACGGCGCGGGCGTCAGCGCTTGAGCTGGAACCCGGGGGCGCCGGGCGAGCTGCGCGCCGTCCCGCCGGCCCAGCTGTTGAAGAACGCCTGCGCCGACTTGTTGTCCGGGTCGATGCGGATCACCCGCTGATAATAATCGTTGGCGCGGTCGTAGCGGGTCATCAGCTCGTTGACCTGGGCCAGCCCGAGCAGCGCCGTCAATGCAGGTCGCCGGTCGCCTTCAGCAATTGTTCATAGTAGACCTCGGCGTCGTCGTACTTGTCGATCTGCCGCATGCCCTGGGCCATGCAGCGCAGCGCCTCGATGTTCTGCGGCTTCTGCTCGAGCACCGCTTGCAAGATCTTCACGCCCGCCTGAGCGTCGCGGAAATTCACCTGATAGCAGCCGTCGTCGACCCGCTCCTCGATCGTCTTCTTCGGCCGCTTCTGCCCGACGTTCGGCGCCGCGGGCGGCTTGTCGTTGCCCGGCTTGCTGGTGGTCGCCTCGCTGGCCTTGCCGGCCGTGCCGCTCGCGTCGAGCGGGTCCGCCTCGCCGGTCGTCGTGCCGTCGGTGGTCTCGCTGCCCGGCTCGGGCCCGGACGTCGTCACCTCGGGCGGCTTCTCGCCGGTGGACGGCGGCGGCGCGCTCGTCACGGTCGCCGGCGGCAGCTCGGGGCCCATCTTCTCGAATTGCGTGGTGGAGCCGTCCTGCTTGGCCTCGGGCGGCGCGGGCTCGGTGGCCGAGGGGTCGCGCTTCTGCTCGCTCTTCGACGGCACGAACTGCCGCGAATCACCGGAGTCACTGCCGCCGCGCTCGCTCGTCTCGCGCAGGCTCGGGCCTGCGATCTGCATCGCCAGCAGCACCAGCGCCGCGCTGGCGCACAGGCCCAGCAGCGCGTACACGCCGCGGCCGGGCGCCCGCGCGTGGACTGCCGCCGGCGGCACGGCCTCCGCCTGCGCGGCGGCTCGCGGGTAGACCGCGCCCGTGGTCGGGTGACGCGCGCGCTCGACCGCGTCGATCTCGGCGCTCGCCACCGTCGCTTCGTCGAGGGCCATCTCGGTGGCGGTCGCCTGCCGCGCCGTCGCCGACAGGGCCGCCGTCGTCAGCGTCGCCTCGGCCGCGCGCGGGGCCTCTTCTTGCTTCGCCACCGCGAGCTTCGCCGGGGCCATCGGCGCCGGGGCCATCGGCGCCGCGAGCATCGGCGCCGCGAACGATCGCGGCGCGGCGGCTTCCAGCGCCGGGACGATCGGCGCCGCGTCGTCGTCCCGCTCCGCCTCGAGCAGCGTCGCGTCGTCCAGATCCACCTCGACAGGCGCCGCGCTCCGCAGCGTCATCGGGGCCGCCGCGCCGCCCGGCCCCCCGCCGGAGCCGCCGGCTTCGCCGCCGCCAGCGGTCCCGACTCCGGCAGCGGCAGCGTCGCGAACATCGCGGTCCACGTCGGCGCCATCGACTTCTGCGGCGGCGGCGCGGCCTCGACCTCCTTCTCCGCCCACGCCGTCGACAGCGCCTGCGTGAACTCGGCCGCCGAGCGGAAGCGGCGCTCGATCTCCCACGCCACTCCCTTCTTGAGCACGTCCTTCATCAACCCCCCGCAGTGCAGGCGGTCGATGAAGCGGTCGGCGTCGCGGACCACCTCCAGCGGCAACTCGGCCCCGTGGAGCCCGAACACCGCGGTCATCGCCAGGCCGTAGATGTCGGCGCGGTGGTCGGCGTCCTGCGGCCGGTTGAGCACCTCGGGCGCCGCGTAGATGAACGAGCCCATCGGCCCCGTGCGGGTCGAGCCTGACGCGTCCTGTTCGCGGACCAGGTCGAAGTCGGTCAGCTTGGCCGCGGCGGCCTCGCCGAGCAGCACGTTCGACGGCTTCACGTCGCGGTGGACCAGCCCGCGCTCGTGCGCGTGGACCAGCGCCTGGCCGACCGCGACGACGCCCGCGACCACCTGATCCGCGGTGAGCTTCTTGTCGAGCACCGCCTCGTGGAGCGTCCCGCCGGACATGTACTCCATCACGAAGAAGTGGCGCCCGGCCTCCTCGCCGTACGGCTCGAGCACCTGCACGATCGCCGGGTGGCGCAGCTCGGACATCTTCCACGCCCCGCGGAAGAAGCGGTCGCGGCGGGTCTTGTCCTCCGCGAATTGCCCGTGCAGCACCTTGAGCGCCACCTCGCGCTTGGTCGTCTCGTCGCGCGCGTGCCACACCGTGGCGAACCCGCCCTGACCGACCATCCCCAGCAGGCGGTAGCGGCCGCGGGCCAGCACGTCGCCCACGCGGAGCTGCGCGCCCTCGCGGAACTCTCGCTTCAGCGCCGCGATCTCGATCTCGACCTCGGTCGTCGCGCCGCCCTCGTCCGCGAGCTGCTGGCGCTTCGTCAGCGCCGCCTCGAGCTTGCGGCCGAGCGTCGCCTTGGCGCCTGCGACCTTGAGGTCGAGCGGGCCGCCGGTCCCGAACACGCGGGCGTACACCTCGTTGCGGAACGGGTCCATCCCGCGGCACAGGCCGGTCAGCTGCAGCTCCTTGCGGTCCTCCTCGCCGAGCTCCTCGCCGTCGACGAGGCGGCGGAACAGCATCGCCAGGCGCGCGTCCTGGGTGACCAGGCGGAAGATGTTGTAGAAGTGGATGTTGCGCGAGCTCTCGGCGACGATCGTCGCCACCACCGCGTCGACGTCGCTGGCGTCGAGCTTCTTGGCCCCGCGGGCGGCGCGGTTCCACAGCGCCTCGAACACCAGCTGGCACAGGAACACCGAGCCCGCCGTCAGCTCGAACACGCGGGACACCAGGTCGGGCCCGGCGAACGCCCCCGCGGTGGCCAGGTACGACGCGAGCTGGCTGACCTGCGCCAGCGACAGGTCCTCGAGCGCGATCTCGATGGCGACGTTGAACGGCGACCAGCGCGGGTCGGAGATGAAGCGCGACGAGTGGGCCGCCCCGGCCAGCACGAAGGTCAGGCGCTGCAGCGCCTCCTCGTGCGCGCGCAGGTTGAAGAAGGTCCTGATCTTGCTGAAGATCTGCTCGCGGCACTCGACGTGGAGGAGCACGTCGATCTCGTCGACGAAGATCACCAGGCGGCCGGGGAACGCCGCCAGCCAGGCCTTGAACACCTCGCGCGGGTCGCCCTTGCCGATCGGCGCCGGGTCGAAGTTGGCGCTGCGGGCCACCTCGTGCAGGAACTGGCGCCAGAAGTCGTCGTACGAGCGGACCACGAACGGCGACAGGTCGACCAGCGCGCAGCGGAACTCCGGCGCCGGCAGCGACGACATCGTGCGCGCGATCAGGCTCGACTTGCCGCTCTGCCGCGGCGCCGCGAAGTACGGGTAGTACTGGTTGTCGCGGATCTGCTCGACCAACTCCGCGTCGGCGCCGCGGCGGATGTACGCCTTGCCGGCGAACGCCCCTGCCGCCCGGTACGGGTTGTCGACCGTCACCGGTAGCTCTTCTTGCGCACCCGCGCCGCCAGGTCGGCGTCGCCGGCCCCGGCCGCCTCGTCCTTCCACAGGTTGAAGCACAGGCACTGGGCCGGCTTCGGCAGCATCTTCGTGCGCTCGCGGATCGTCGCCCGCTCGGCCTCCGCCACTGCCCGCGCCCGCGGCGGCAGCAGGGCCAGCAGCTGGCCGAGCTCCGCCTCGGTGAACGGGCGCAGCTCGACCTCGAGCCAGTCGCCGAGGTTGGGGTTCGACAGCTCGAAGCTCGCCAGCACCTCGGCGATCGGGTCGCGCGTCGTCACCACCAGCCGCAGCGACCCCGCGAGCTGGCTGACCACGCGGTACAGCGCCGGCACGAACCGCTGCGCCACCTCCGGCGTCAGCCCGCCGAACTCGTCGAGCGTCAGCAGCAGCGGCCGCTGGGCGGCGGCCGTCTGGACCTCGCGCCAGGTCTTGAACGTCTGCCCGTAGGCGCGGCCGACCTCGGCGAAGAACTCGTCGAAGAACAGGTTCACGTCGTCGACCCGCATCATCTGCAGGTCGAGCAGGCACACCGCCGCGCCCGCCCCGCCGAGCCACGCGCGGTCGGCCCGCAAGAGCAGGCTCGACTTGCCGATCGAGAAGTCGCCGCGGACCACCACCACGCTCGCGCCGCCCTCGAGCGCCTCCGCCAGCGCCGCGTCGGCCGCCCGCGCCACGTACGAGCGCGCCGCCAGCCCCAGCATGCCGGCCTTCTGGAACGGGTTCGGCCCCTGGGGCATGCCCGGAGCGACATGCCCTGCAGGACCGGTCCCCGAGGACATGCCCGAAGCACCATGTCCTTGCGGACCTGTCCCCGAGGACGAGCTGGGCGGCGTCGTCCCCGGCGCGCAGGCGGCCTCGGCGTGGGTCCCGAGCACCGCGGCGAGCGAGCCGGCGGTGTGCGACGACGACGCCGCCGGCTCGGAGGGCGGCACGATCGGCCGCTGCCCGCTCTCGCCGGCGAAGAACGACCCGCTCTGCCCCGGCCGCGCCCCGCTCTCGCCCGCGAGGTGCGCTCCGCTCTCGCCGGGCCGCGCCCCGCTCGCGCCCGCGTGCTGCGCCCCGCTCTCGCTGGCGTGCTGCGCCCCGCTCTCGCCGGGCCGCGCCCCGCTCGCCGGGCCGCGCCCCGCTCGCGCCCGCGTGCTGCGCCCCGCTCTCGCTCGCGGTCGGCTCGGCCAGGCGCTCGGCCAGCCGCGGCAGGAACGTGTGCGCGTCGATCCCCTTGTAGAGCACCACCCGGCCGAGCTCGATGCCCGGGCGCAGCGCCTCGAGCAGGCGGCTCGACCCGCGCACGATCGCCGCCTCGTCCTCCGGATAGAACGCCCACGCGATCTTGAGCGGCGCCAGCCCGCCGCGGACCGTCGCGATCAGCGAGCGCGTGAACACGTCGTCCCACCCGCTGTAGCCGAGCACCACCAGGGTGCGCGCGCTGATCAGCTGGGCCAGCGACGCCGACAGCTTGGGCCGGTCCTGGCCCAGCTGCGCCGGCGTGTGCAGCGTGTCGGTGCGAAACCAGTCGCCGTGGAAGTGGACCACCAGGCAGCCCTGGCCGTCGACGCCGGCCAGGCTGCCGTCACCGTGGAGCGCGGTCACGTAGGCGCGGCCGCCGGCCCGGCGCACGCTGATCGCCACCAGCGGGTCGAAGTTCGACGTCAGCACCAGCGGCCGCGTCGGCGCCGGTGCGCGCGAGCACCTGCCCGAGCGCGTCGGCGGCCGGCGGCAGGTGCCAGCCCTCGACGTCGTCCTCGAGCGCGCGGCACACCTCGTGGTCGTGGATCACCGCCGGCGGCGCCGGGAACCGCGGCGACGGCCGGCGGGCCGCCAGCACGGCGCGGCGGATCACCGCGTTCGCCACGTCCTGGTCGCGCGTGCGCAGCAGGTGGCGAAACGCCGCCTGGTAGCGGTTGTCCGGCTCCTTCGTCAGCGCCGCCTCGAACCGCTGCAGCTCGCTGGCCCGCTGGTACTCGCCGCGGATGAGCTCGATCACCCCGTCGACGCGCGGCACCCCGGGCTCGCCCGCGCGGCTCGGGGCCGTCACCGCCGAGCCCACCAGATACACCACCTCGTGCGGCCGCGAGGAGAGCCGGTCCAGCAGATCCTCGTCGCTCGCGAACTCGGGCGCCATCTGGCCGGCGGAGGAATCGGCGGGCATCGTGTCACCCGAGGATACCCCACGCCCGACCCTGGAGCCCCGCCGGCGCCGAGTCTCGTCCTCGTCGCGAACCTCGGACGTGCCGCGCGGGCCGGCGCTTGCGCTTGCGACGACGCCGGGGCTCCGCGGTTCGCAGCGCGATTCCGCCCGTTCCTCGGGGATCGCTCCGCCCTCGTCCAGGCCCGAGCGGAGCCGTCGGCGTCCGCGACCGGGCCGCGACGCAGACGCTGCGGCACATGACACCTCGGGCCCCATCTCGACAGGACGAGATTGTCGTGACGATCGGCACGGTTCGCCCGAGAAACAGCGTCCCCTGGCCGCGGCTCCAAGCCCTGCCAATATGTCGATAGTCTCGGTCCTGATATTGCGACGCGGACGCGCCGCGCTGGCGTCGCTGTCCGTCCTGCTGGCGCTGCTCGTCGCCGGCAGCGCCGGCGCCGACGATCGCCCCGCCGACTTCCACGCCCTGGGCGTGAGTCTCGGCTGGAGTCGCCTCGCCGTCCTCGATCGCAGCGCCTCCGACCTCACCTACATCGGCCACCTCCCCACCCTCGGGCTCGGCTGGGAGCTGCGCCGCGGCGGCAACATCTTCGCGGTCCGCCTGCGCGCCGGCATCCTCGGGCCGTACTACGCCAAGCAATATCGACACCGCGAATTCGACCTGATCGAGTCCGACCTCCACGGCACCGAGACCCTCCACGCCGACGCCCGCGGCGTGGTCTACACCGGCGGGCTCTCCTTCACCTACCTGCGCCGGCTCCTGCGGCCCGCGGGTCACCGCCCTGGCGTCGCGCTCGGGGCCACCCTCGCCGAGGACATGGTCTACCCGCAGGGCTTCGTCGCCCCCGGCTTGATGCTGGCCGGCACCCTCTCGCCGACCTTCGCGCTCGAGCAGCCGCTCGGGCGCCGCGGCCTCCTCACCGTCGGCGCGCGCATGCCGGTGCTCGCCGTCGTCTCGCGGATGCCGTACCACGGGACCGTCTCGCGGCCCGAGCGCGGCCTCCTCGGCGGGTTCGTCAGTCAGCGCACCGAGGTCGAGTCGCTCGGGCGCTTCCGCCAGGTCCAGTGGAGCCTCGGCCTGCAAATCCGCCTCGGCCGGCGCTGGCTCGGCGGCCTGGCGTACGAGGGCACCTACACCTACGACCGCGACCCGCGGCCGCTGCGCTCGGTGCAGCACTCGTTGCTCGCCTCGATCGCCTTCGACTTCAGCGCCCGGAAGGGAGATTGATCGTATGTCCTTTCGTACATTGACCCCAGCGTTCGCGCCGCTCGCCGTGTGCCTCGCCCTCGCGTGCGACCCCGAGCTCGGTGACGACGTCAGCCGCGCCGACCCGGTCGCCAACTTCGAGCGGCTGTGGGACGACTTCGACCGCTACTACGGCCTGTTCGCCGTCAAGGGCGTCGACTGGGACGCCCTCCACGCCGTCTACGCGCCGCAGGTCCGGCCGGGCAGCACCCGCGCCGAGCTCTACGCCGTGTTCGCCGACCTGCTGGGCCACCTGGGCGACACCCACGTCAGCCTCTACCCGGCCGGCGATCCCGAGCTGCCGGTGTGGAACCACCTCCGCGTCGACGGCGTGATGCCGGTCGGCAACTACGACTACGACCTGATCCGTAGCGACTACCTGCGCGACCACGTCGACGGCGGCGAGCTCGTCGAGTACGGCCGGCTCGACGGCGATGTCGGGTACGTCCACCTCAAGCTGTTCGACGGCGACCGCCGCGAGTGGCGCCGGACCATGGACGACATCTTCGCCGCGCTCGGCGACGCGCCCGGCATCGTCGTCGACGTCCGCGACTGCCCCGGCGGCCTCGACCCGCTGGTGCAGTACGTCGCCGGCCGCTTCGCCGCCGACCGGCGCCTGTTCATGACCGCTCGCAAGCGCAGCGGCCCCGACCGCGACGACTTCACCGCCCCGGAGGCGTGGTACGTCGAGCCGACCGACGACACCTACACCGGACCCGTCGTCCTGCTCACCAGCTTCCTGACCCAAAGTGCAGGTGAGACCTTCACTCTGGCCATGGGCACCCAGGACCACGTCGTCCACCTCGGCGAGGCCACCAACGGCGCCCTCTCCGACAACATCATGCGCGACCTCCCCAACGGCTGGATGGTCTCGATCTCCGTCGGCGACTACCGCGGGCCGACCGGCGCCAGCTACGAGGGCGTCGGCGTCCCGCCCGACGAGGAGGTGCTCAACACCGCCGAGGAAGTGCTCGCCGGCACCGACCGCGCGCTCGAACGCGCGATCGCCCGCCTCTCCGGCGAATGAGGCCACCCGCGCGCCGCTGCGAGGTGCCCTCATTCGCCGGGCCTGCGGTCACGACCCGGTCATGTCGAGCCGCTCCTGTCGCGCCCAGCGAGCGATGATCTCGCGCGCCAGGCCTTGCACGCGGCTGTTGGCGAACCCGCGGATCTGCACGATCCGCCGGCTCTGCGGCTCGACCTCGATCGTGAACCGCGACGCCACCATCCCCTCGCGGTCGGCGCTGCGCAGCGACCAGATGCTCGACATCCCGCGGACGCACCGCCCGACGTAGGTGCCCACGCAGTGGCGCAGCGCCTGGCCCTCGGCCCGCAGCCCCTCGCTCGACAGCAGCTCGCCGATCATCCACTCCGTCACGGCAGGGTCGCCGCAATCGTCGGAGATCCGCAGCCCCGCCCAGCCGGCGGCCGCCCAGGTCTTGTACGGCCCCCGCGCGCCCCACTGCTGGCGTTGCGCCGCCAACCGCAATTCGTGCTGCCATTCGCGGACCTGTCGCCACAGCGATTCGGGCGTGCGCCCGGCCGTGGCGAACCGCGGCATCGACTCGGGCTGCTCGCTCGCGGCGCCGTCGCGCAGCTGCGTCGCCCGCAGGTACTTCACGATCGGCTCGACCTGCTCCACCGGCAGCGCCTCCCAGTGGCGGATCATCCACTGGAACACCCCGCGCCAGTACTCGCTGTGGCGCAGGTCGGCGCCCAGCTCGGTCTGCAAGATCGCCTGCGCCAGCTCCGGCTCGGCCCCCAGCCCCAGCAGCTCGGCCCGGCGGATCGCCGCGCGCACGGGCAGGTCCGCCGGCGACTTCAGCAGCTGCTGCTCCATCTTGCGCGTCAGCTGCACCGGCAGCCCGGTCAGCTTGCGGAACGGGCACCCGCCTGCGTGTTCGATGAACCAGCTGCGCTCCTCGTCGCGCCGCGGCGAATCGTCGCCGAACCACGCCGAGGCCAGCATTCGCGGCACCGGATAGCGCCCCATCAGGTGCTGCGCCAGCGAGTGTACCAGCGCCACCGGGTGGCCGCGGCCGCCCTTCCAGCCCTCGACCTCGGCCCGATGCCACGCGTGGAAGCGGGCCAGATGGACGATCGCCTGCACCGCCGCGGCGCCGCCGTCCAGCAGGTTGGAGCGCTCGCTCGCCATCCACAGCACCCGCGCGAACATCTGCTGCGCCGCCAGATCACCGCGCAGCGCCGAGTACCCGAGACTCACCGCATGATCGACCGACCGCCGCGCGTGGCGACGGAAACAAATCATATTGGACACACGACTCTCCCTGCGCGCGGCCATCACCGCGCGCCGTACGAACCGACGATTCGACGCGTCGTGTGTCTCGAGCGTCGATTCGGTCGCCGGCGGCGCGATGGCAGCTCCGCCGCGCGCACCCGACCCAATCGCCCGCAGATCGCCGCGAACGCGGCGTCACGACCCGTCGATGACTCTTCGTAGAGACCGGCGCCGCGCCCACCCAGCGCAGACGCGATCAGCCGGCCTCAGGAGAACCGAACGAACATGCCGGGGAGAATGCACGCACCCCCCGCCCTGTCAAGCGCCCTTGCACCCGAGCGCGCCCGCTCACCTTCTGCATCGGTCGACCGAGCGTCCCGGGCAACGTCATCACATGTCCCTCGGGACAGCCCACGACCTCCTCCCTGCGACACCTCGCCCCCGCACCTCCGCCCGCACGCCCCTTCCGCCGCGCACCGTCCGGGTCGGCGACCCATGACCGCCGACGAAGAGGCCGCGCGCCTCGACTTCTTCGGCGAGCCGCCGGCCGAGACCCACTTCGCGGACGCGACGCTTCGCTCGCCCGTGGCACCTCGCATCACCGCGAACCCCTCTCGTCCCGCGACGAGCAACCTCGACCGACCCCCGCACGAGTGGTGCGAGCAGCCCCCGGTTGCAGGCCACGCCCCGCCGCCGCACTGCGCTTCGCCCTTCCGCGATCTCCGCGAGTCGTGCCCGGCGCGCAAGGGATGCTACGTTCGCGGCGATGCCCCGCCGCGCCCTCGCGTCCCTCGTCCTCCTCTTCACGGCTTGCAGCGACGACCCTGCGACCTCGACGGGCGAAGCGAGCGGCACCGACCCCGGCACCGCCGCGACCTCGTCCGTGGCCACCACCACCGACGACCCCGCGCCCACCGGCACCACCAGCACCACCACCGGCGAGCCGACCAGCACCTCCGCACCCGGCACCACGAGCCCCAATCCCAGCGAGCCCGGCACCAGCGACACCGACGGCCCCGTCACCGGCACCACCGGCGTCGACACCACCGGCCCGACCCTGACCACCGACGCGACCACCGACACGCCCGACCCGCCGCCCGACCCGATCTGCGTCGACCCGCCGGCGTGCGCCGACGTCGAGCCCACCGCCACCGAACACCATCTAAAAACACTCGACGGCTGCGCCTTCGCCCTCGCGCCGACCGACTTCGCGGCCGGCATCGCCCGCGCCGACGCCCTGCTCGCGCGCGCCGGCACGGCCGTCGGCATCGACGCGGTCCTCGGCCAGCTCAACCGCGAGGCCGTGCCGGGCCTGTCGGCCTACCAGGCCGAGCGCATGAAGAACCACGACTACGTCGGCTTCCGCTGGAACTCCGGCGACGGCTCCGTCGACTACTGGTACCCGCAGGGCATCACCGGCTCCTCCGACGCGCGAGCCGACCACAAGATCGACGGCAAGCGGCTGCTCCTGGTCTCGTGGTACCACAACATCGAGCGCGAGGAGACCGATCCGCCGGCCCGGGGCGTGCGCCTCAGCCTGGTCGACATCAGCGACCTCGACGCGATCCGCTACCGCCACCTGCTGCTCGTCACGCCGACCGGCGACGGCCCCGACGTCAATTTCGCGGCCGCCAACACCAACAGCGGCAACGCCCTGCACGCCGGCGGCATCACCTGGGTCGGCGACCGCCTCTACGTCGCCTCGACGTCGGCGGGCTTCCGCGTCTACGACATGTCGCGGATCTTCGAGACCACCGCCAGCGACGACGAGAACGCGATCGGGATCGCCGGCGGCGAGGTGCAGGCCCACGGCTATCGCTACGCGGTGCCGGAGATCGGTCGCTACAACCTCACCGCCGACTCGTGCCCGCTGCGCTTCTCCGCGGTCGCGCTCGACCGCAGCGCCGAGCCGCCGGTGCTCGTCACCGCCGAGTACATGACCGACCTGACCGGCCGCGTCGCCCGCTGGCCGATCGACCTCGCCAGCACCCGCCTGGTCGAGAACGGCGGCACCGTGTTCGCCAGCGACGCCGCCATCGCCGGCCAGACGCGCATCCAGGGCGCCGTCACCTACGAAGACGTCTATTACCTGTCGTGCTCGAGCCAGACCTCGCAGTGGGGCCGCCTCTACCGCAACCTCCCCGACTCGATGAGCGAGATCACCGCCTGGCCCGACGGCCCCGAGGACCTCTACGTCGAGCGCGACCTGAAGCTGATCTGGACCGCCGCCGAGCACCCGAACAAGCGCGTCACCCTCGGCATCCCGATGCAGGGTTATTAAAAAACGATCGGTCATGTCCTACGGGACATGCATTTAAAAATGCATGTCTGAACGGGCATGCTCGATGAGACATGCGCCGCAGATCGCCCGGCACCATCGGCCCGGGCCGACATATCCCTGCGGACATGCCTGAGCCCTACCGCGCCTCCGCCTCGGCGCCCGCCTGCATGCCGGCGGACGATCGCTTCGGCGGCCGTCCGTTACGGCCTGTCCCTGCAGACATGTCCCGGCTCTGCCGCGCCTCCGCCTCGGCGCCCGCCTGCATGCCGGCGGACGATCGCTTCGGCGGCCGTCCGTTACGGCCTGTCCCTGCGGACATGTCCCGACTCTTCCGCGCCTCCGCCTCGGCGCCCGCCCGCATGCCGGCAGCCGATCGCGTCGGCGGCCGCCCGTTACGACATGTCCCTGCGGACATGTCCCGGCTCCGCCGCGCCTCAGTTCGCCTCGGCGCCCGCCCGCATGTCGGCGAACGCTCGCTTCGGCCGCCGCTCGTCACGACATGTCCCTGCGGACATGTCTCGACTTCTCCGCGCCTCAGTTCGCCTCGGCGCCCGCCAGCATGTCGGCGACGATCGCATCGGCCGCGGCGGCCGGGTCGGGCGCGCCGAGGATCGGCCGGCCGACCACCAGATACGCCGCCCCGTCAGCGATCGCCTGCCCCGGCGTCATCACCCGCTTCTGGTCGCCGACCTCCGCGCCCGCGGGGCGGATGCCCGGCACCACGCAGGCGATGCCCGGCGCCGCCGCGCGCACTCCGGCCAGCTCTTGCCCGCTGCACACCACCCCCGCACAGCCGGCCGCGCGAGCCAGGGCCGCGCGCGTCGCCACCAACTCCGCCGGCGTGCGCGTGTGCCCGGCCTCGGCGCAGGCGGCCGCGTCCTGGCTCGTCAGCACCGTCACCGCCAGCACCCCGAGCTCCGCCCCGGCCTCGGCCACGCACGCCTTGAGGTGGGCCAGGCCCGAGCCGGCGTGCACCGTGATGAAGCGGCAGCCGAGCGAGCGAGCCGAGCGGATCGCGCCGCACATCGTGTTGGGGATGTCGTGCAGCTTGAGGTCGAGGAAGATCTCGAGCTCGGGCACCTCGCCGCGGAGGCGGCGCACCACCTCGGGCCCCTCGGCCACGAACAGCTCGAGCCCGACCTTCAGCATGCCGACGTGGCCCTGCAGCGTCTGCGCCGCCGCGACCGCGGCCCGGGCGTCGGGCACGTCGAGCGCGACGATCAGGCGGCGACGCAGTTCGGACTCGGAGGCGAGGGGCAGCGGCATGGCCGGCGATCTAGCAAGCGCCGCGCGGGTGTTGCAAGCTCGCCGGCGTGCGTGAAGATCCGCATCGCGACCTGTTCGACCTCCTCGAGCACGGCGTCCGCGCCGGTGTCTACCCCGGCTGCGTCGCCCTCGTCTGGCGCGACGGCGCCGAGGTCTACCACGAGGCCCACGGCGACCTCGGCAGCCGCGAGGGCGCGCCGGGCTACCTGCGCGCGGTCAGCCGCGACACCGTCTACGACCTCGCCTCGCTGACCAAGGTCCTGGCCACCACCAGCCTCGCGGCCCTGGCCGTCGCCGAGGGGCGGGTCGAACTCACGACCCCGGTGCCCGCCGAGTGGGATCGCGCCTGCCCGGGGGCCACGCTCGCCCACCTCCTGTCCCATAGTTCAGGTCTGCCCGCGCACCGCGAGTACTTCGCCGACCTGAGGCCCGGCCGCCCCGAGCGGGTGCTCGACCGGATCGCCCAGACCCCGCCCGAGTACCCGCTCGGCAGCGAGGCCGTCTACAGCGACCTCGGCTTTATGATCCTCGGCGCCTGGCTCGAGCGCCTGTTCGCCCAGCCGCTCGACCGCCTGTTCGACGACAAGATCGCCTGGCCGCTCGACCTGCACCGCGGCGACGTCCCGCGCCTCGGCTTCCACCGCCTGCTCGGCGCCCGCGGGCCTTCGTCGGCCCAGCAGCACCGCGTCGCCCCGACCGAGGTCTACGACCCCGCGCTGCACCCCGAAGGCGTCCCGAGCTGGTTCGCCTGCCGCACCCCCGTCCGCTGCGCCCACTACGAGGTCCACGACGACAACGCCTTCGTCATGAGCGGCGTCGCCGGCCACGCCGGCCTGTTCGGCGACGCGGCCGCGGTGCTGGAGCTCGCCCGCGCCTGGCTCGAGTGCACCCTGCCCGGCCTCCACCCTTCGCTGCGAGATGTCTTTTGGACCCTGTCTAAAGTGCCAGGTTCCACGAGACAGCTCGGCTGGGACAGCCCGAGCCCCGACGGCAGCGGCACCACCGCCGACGTCCTCTCGGCGCGCGCCTCCGGCCACACGGGGTTCACGGGCACCACCCTGTGGATCGATCCGACCCCGCCCGACAACCGCGGCCCCTTGATTGCGATCTTGCTGGCCAATCGGGTCCACCCGACGCGCAACGGCCCGCCGATCCTGCCGATCCGCCAGCAGTTCCACCGCGCCGCCGTGCGCCTGTAGACCGGCACCGCGGCGAGCGGAGCCGGCGTGCGCCTGTAGACCGGCACCGCGGCGAACCGCGTCGTCGGAGCCGGCGTGCGCCGATAGACCGGCACCGCGGCGAGCCGCCGTGCGCCGGTAGACCGGCACCGCGGCGAGCCGCGTCGTCGCCTGCGCGCGCGGCCGGGCGCTCGTCTGCAGGGCGAGCGCCCGACCCCGGCAGTTTCCGCCTCGCGCGAGCGCCCGGGCAGCACGCGAGGCTCGCCGGTGAACGCGCCGGGCGGCCTCGTCGGCGCCGCGACGGGCCCCCTCTTCACCCCAGGCCGCGGGCGTGCGATCCTCCGCGCCACGATGCCCGTCCGCCGCGCCGTCCCGTTCGCCCTCGCCCTCTTCATCACCACCGCCTGCGGCGGCGAGGCCAAGAAGGCCGAGCCCGAGGTCAAGGCCGAGGAGCCGAAGAAGGTCGAGGACGACGCGATCGCCAAGCGCCGGGCCGAGCGCGAGGCCAAGGCCAAGGCCGAGAAGGACGCCGAGGACGCGCGGATCGCCGCGGTCAACGCCCTCGCCACCCTCCCGCCCAAGCTCCCGAAGGACATCAAGAAGGCCTGCGACGCGGTCGCCGACGCCCGCTCAAGTTCTTCGAGCGCATGTTCGAGGGCCCCGAGCTCGAGAAGCTCAAGGCCGCCCAGGGCACCCAGCGGCCGATGACCGTCAACGGCTGCACGGGCCTCGGCAGCATCGAGGCCGCCGCCTGCCAGGTCGCCGCCCTCGACGCCGCCACCGACAAGACCCTCAAGTCGTCGATCTCCGACATCATGCGGGTCTGCATCGAGAAGTACGCCAAGCCGGCCGGCTGAGCGACCTGCTCTTTCGCACGTGTTGCGAAGGACCTGTCCTAAACTCTAGCCTACCCCCCGCGCCTCCTCCTAAAAGGGGCCGCGCTCGGCTCGCTACTCACGTGCCAGCCTGAACCCGACGCTGGTGTCGGCCGACGCACGCCCGAACAGGCGCAGTACGTAGCGCCCCGCCGCGAGTTCAACGCTGCGGCCGGCCTCGCCCGCGCGCATTTGCACGCCCTCGCCCGCCTCACAGCCGCCGCAAGGCCGCAGCGACACTTCGTTGTTCGCGTCGTCGCCAATCACCGAGAGCGCGTACTCCCCCGCCTCCGGTACCACGAAGGTCCGGAATACGACTGTATGGTCACCAGCATACGGTCCGACCACGTCCTCCAAGTCGCACGCCACGCTGCGGTGCAGCGCGAGCACGTCCCCGTCCCACGTCAACTCGGGCGCACTACACTCGACGAGCTTGGCGTCGTAGGCCGCGTGGCGACAACCCCACTTCGTCGCTTCGAATTCGTCGGCGGCCTCGGCGAGCGACACCCCGAGCTCGGCGACAAACACCGCGTCGAGGGCCGCGCGATCGTCTCCGGCTCTCAACGCCGCGTAGATCCGCAAGTACGCATTCATCCCGTACCGCTCCAGGAGATGCGCGGTAAACCCTCCGGCCGTGTTGTAGCCGTAGCGAGCGTTCAACAGCTGCTCGCTTCCTGGCAGATCGAGCAAGTCGTCGACTGCAACGCTGCGGGAGTACCGATCGTCGAGGTCGTCTGTCGAAGCCAACCCCTCGAGGGCGACCGCCAGCCCCTCGTTGAAAAAAGCACCCGGACGCCCCACTCGCGCCGCGAATATATGCACGAATTCGTGATTGGCGGGCACGTTCCGCGTGAAGAACGACCGCTCCTTAGCGCAGCCCATCACACCCACGCGACAGCCCGAGCGCTCGGTGAAACCGTCGGGATCGAGCCAGTAAACGCGAATACGGTCCGTGCCAGTAGGCGCCACGAGCCCGAGCTCGGCCGCGAGGGCAGCCACGAAAACGTCCATATGCGCTACCGTCCCTCCGCACGGGACGAGGCCTGGGTCCGCCCCGAGCACCACGTGCTCGCCCTCCGCCGTGACATCCGGCAGACCGAAGCAGCCCGTGAGTAGCGCGCAGGCCACGAAAACGGCCCTACTCATCGGGTCGCCTCACGATCGTCGCGCCCAGCTCATCGATCAACACAAGCGCGGGACGCCCACTGCCGGCGAGCCGGCGGATCTCGCGGACCTCGCCCCCCACCAGCGCCAGGCGCTGAAAGACCGTCTCCCCGCGGCCGACCAATGCCCGACGTCCAGCATGTTGAGGCCTTCGCCCTGAGTGCTGGCCACGACGATCTCATCGATTCCATCACGCTCTAGATCGACCGCCGCAACCGCCGTCGCCGGTACGTCGAGCAACAGACGGACGTCCGTCGCGCTCCCCTCGCCCCCCCGACGCACCCAGACGGGCCTTCGTCCAGGTCCGGCAACGACCAGGTCCGGACGGCCGTCGCGCTCGAGATCGGTAGCGATCAGCCGCGTGCCCGCGACCTGCGTCCACTTGTACGCGCCGGCGAACTGCGCGTCGCCGAGCGCCTCGGCCACCCAAACCCCGTCCTCGGCCAGAGATAGGAGATCGAGGCGCCCGTCGCCATTCATGTCGACGAACAGTCGATCTTTCGCTCCCGACACACCGTCGAGTGCCTGCGGCTGGGAAAATCCGCCGTCGGTACTCCCGCTGAGGATGACGGAGCGCGAAGTCTGCCCGAGACCCGCAGCCACGAGATCGAGCCGACGATCGCCGTCGACGTCCGCGCCTGAGAACGAGTATTCGCCCGCCGGCAACGAAGCAATGGGGTCGAAAAGAACGTGCTCCTCACGGTCCAAGGACACCCCATATAGTTGGTAATCATCCTCCTCACTGATTACGATCACTTGCTCGTCGCCGCGACCGGCGAAGTCCGCAACGACCACGCCGCGCATCTTCGACGTCGGGGCCGGAGGGTGCCCGGCGAAGTCTCGTATAGTAAACGGACCGAAGCTCTCATTACCAGCGTCGCCGAAGGCCAACCAGGCGCGAGCCCCGAGCGCGAGCAGATCCAGAGCCCCGTCGCCGTCGAAGTCACCAACGCGGACCTCAGGGGCCGCGTCCAGCTTGTTCGGGTCGTCTCGGCGAAGCCGGGCCCTGGCTCCGCGTAAAACAAGGTTGTCTGGGCGTTCTCGATCACCACGACCCCGGGCCGCAGTTCGACACCAAAGCGCCCGTACGCGACTTTTGCCGCGACCTCCGCCGAGAGCAGACTGGCGCCGCCGGGGACCCAAGTCCCGTTCACTCCCGACCATGATGTCAGACGCACGCGATCGAGCGACCCATCCTCGACCAACAGCGAGGGTCCGACCTCACCGTCGAGCTCGAAGCGCGTCAGTCGAAGACACGGCAATCCATCGAGGCGGCGTCCCGGGCCGGGGGCCGGCCCAAACAGGTCCGCGACAAGAAAGAGCCCTGCATCGCCGCACACCGTCGCGTCGAGCGCTCCGTCGTCGTCGACGTCGAACAACTCCACGTCCAGGATCTCTCCGCTCATGGGCGTCACGACTCTCGGGGCTGCCTGCAGATCTTCGACAACGTACAACCTCTCCTCGTCACTGACCACGAAGGTCGGGCCCGCACCATCATTGGTGTTGTTTACGTGCAGCTTCCCGGACGCGCCCGGAAACGCGACCTGAGCGAGCAGCTCGAGCACCCCGTCCTGCGCGCTTCGATATACATCAAGCACGCTCGCCGACCCCTCGGTGCGCAGGAACAAGACCTCCGAAACGGTATCGCCGTCGACGTCGGCCAAGGCGAAGTCGAGCGTCTTGGCGACTATCGGCAGCCGTCGGGTCTTCCAGGTCGCGTCGGCCTGCTGGACACTGCAGTACAGCGTCTTGTAGTCGGAGCTCACCAAATCGACGCGACCGTCGCCGGTGATCTCGCCCCCAATCACGCCAAAAAAATGCTCTACGAGATCGACTTGGAGCGACTCTTGCCATCCGGAGACGCTGCTCCAATTTGCAACATTCCGGGCGCCCCTTCCCACTCGCGCACGATCAGTTCGTCGGCGCCATCGCCGTCGACGTCGGCGACCCATGTATTTCGCGCGCCTGGATGGCTCCAGGCTGGCTTGAGGAGCGTGCCCTCGGCGGGTGACAGCGAGGTGATATGCTGACTTCCTGCATAGTAGAAGCCTCCGTCCTCTCCCGCAGCGAGGGCGCGCGGCACGCGCGAAGGCGCCAGCGACGTCACTTGACCATCCCGCGGATCAAGTATCTGCAGCGCCGCCGCGGTTTCCGACGCGACGACGAGTCGAACTGCCGCGCCGTCTTCCACCGCCACCAACGCTCCGGGCTGAGCCGCGGTCGGCCACGTGGAGCGGCCGCCACTCCAGAGCACGCTCACGGAGTCATCGAGCGCGTTGGCCGTCGCTATTTCCGGAGACGCATCCCCGTCGAAGTCGGCGACGACCAAAGAATAAGGCGCGGCACCGACCGGATATCTGGTTCCGGTGCGAAATGAGCCGTCGCCCGTGCCGAGCAGGATCTGCACGGCGTCCGCGTCGGCGAGCGCGACGACGAGGTCGAGGTTTCTATCCCCGTCGAGGTCGCCTGTCGCCATTCCTCGTGGCCCAGGCCCCACGTCGAACGACTCGGTGGCCTTCAGTTCGCGCAGCACGCTTACCGTACCGTCGCTCGCGTTCGCGGTGAGAAGTTCCAACGGACCCGCACCATCGACGTCGACGGCCAGCAACGACCGCGGCGTCGCGCCCGTCGGGTAGAACTCGGGCCCCCAAAGCGCGCCCTCCTCGCCCCGACAGGACGGCCACAACATCGTCTTTAGGTAGCGCCGTGGCGAGGTCCATGTGTCCATCCCCATCGAAGTCACCGACGGCGAGACCGACGCTGTCCCGGCCGACCACCCAGTTCGCCACTCCACCGTCGCCCTCCGCTGACGCACCCCAAACGACCGTCAGCACGCCCGAGCCACCGCTCGAGCCCACGAGGTCCTTCTGACCATCGCGATCGAGATCGACATGCGCCACGGCATCGAACTCGAAATCCAACTGGATACGGAGCGCGTCCTCACTCCGCAGACAAGACTCACCGGCCCGCTTGCAATCCCTGGGTACGGAGCACCCGCTCGGTGCACTTTCAATCATCGCCCAGAAGGCCCACGCCGCACCACCGCGCGACTTCACACTCCGAGGAGGCCGAGTAGCCACGAGATCTACATCGTAGTACAATCACCGCCGCGCAACAAGACCGTGGTAGCCCCCGGTCGGATACCCTGCGTCTGGAGGATCCGCTCCGTGCCGCGTCGTCGACGCCCCGCGGGGGCGAGCACGGAGACCTCGCACACCAACTCGCGTCGACGACGCGAGGCGCACATCTGTAGAAGGCGCCGCGAACCGAGCGTGAGGTGCCTCAGCTAGAGGTATTTCATCTTTATTAAGTAGAAATAAGGTGTTGGGTAGAGTATGAACGTAGAAGCGTAGAGCCATGAATCACCGACATCAACGTCTATTCATACAAAACCTGATCCCATCGCTCCTGGGCACCCTGATCAGCGCATGTGGCGACCCTATGGGTACCTCGGATTCGGCCACAGACGCCGTTGAGACGATGAGCCCGACCACCGGAAATCCAACCACCGGCGGGCCCATCGATCCGACGGGAGGGCCCGTTCCCAGCATATATTGCGCGATACCGGAATTCAGCGGTTCTCAAACTGAAGGGAAGAGATACATATGCGAGGGTGGCATTAATGCGGGCAAGATCGACTTCCTGTACTGCGACTCCGACACCACTCCATGCAACACCCCTGATCAGATCATCATCCATTCGCGCCCGTTCCCCGTCGTGCCGACCGAGGGCGACTGTCCCGTCGAACCCTACGTGGAGGCGTGTTGTCTCGAGGCTGTGGAGGACACCGGAGGCGTGCCGGAAGAGGTCGAGTCCGCTTGCCTGTCCGACTGTGCTCACAAGGCCTGCGCAAATGCCCTGGAGGAGCTGCGGGACCTGGCGTTCAGCCCGGACTTCCTCGCGCGCTGCGATGGGAGCACGGACGTCCTAGCCTGCAAGGCCAACCTCAAGACGTCTCTGGAGTACTACGAATCTCAGCTACTCGACACTTTTCAAATGTGCGTGAACTCGGTCGTCGACCCTCAAAAGACGATCAGCCTGGGCACTCCGCCCTGCCTGGGAGAAGGATGCCTGCACGGCCTCGTGCTCGACCTCTCCTGTAACATCGACGAGGTCGAATCGGCACCACCCCCGAGGGCGAGCAAACCTGCACCGAGGCCAAGCACCAGCCTCCGCCGAAGCTCGAGCCGAGTTGCGCCATCACCGGGGGAGACGCGAGCCTCAGCAACGGCACCACGACCTGGAACACCACCGTCATCGAGGGCAGCGCGAGCTATCGCAACTTCTACTGCGACGGCCCCGGGTGTACGTTCGCGCTCGACACCCTCGACCTAGAAATCGCGGACTTCGTAGTTGACGACTACGCTCTTTCCAACATCCAAGTGACGCTCCGCACGCCGGCTCTCGGCCGATCCGACGGCGAAGTCGTGACCTTCCCGCCGGGGGCGATACGGGTCGACATCACGGCGGATACCCGGTGGATCGGGGCCGGCCCCCCGCCGTTCGGCCAGTACGACATCCCCTTCGGCGACACGACGAGCAACTCGACGACCGCCACCGCCTCGTTCGCCAACGGCCGATTCACGCTCGACGAGGTGACCCTGGGTTTCGACACCTTCAGCATCACGGCGTCGCTCGACCCCGCGACGTGTAGCGGGCTGCTGCCGCTCGATTGGCTCGATCTGGGATTCCCCGACGACGAGGAGACCGTGTCGTGGGTCAAGACGGATCCCGAAGACGATGACATCGTCTACGTCGGATATAATGGCGGCGTCATGATCTCCTTCGACGGCGCGAATCCGGAGACGATGGTGTGGGAGACGATCGCCACGGGCATGGACATGAGCGAGAGCCGGTTCGCTATCGATCCGAACGATCCGGAAACGCTTTATGCCGTCATTGGGACTCAAATCTTCGTCTCTCACGACAGGGGAGCGACCCCGTTTACCCTCCTCACCGAACAGCTCCCGACCGGGCTCGGGATTACTGTTCTTCATGCAAGCGCCGACGGGTCGCTCTACGTCGGTACATCCTATAAGTTCGGGCCCCCCGCAGATCCGGGCTCACCGGGCGTGTACAAGTGGGACGGGGGTCCGGGCCCGTTCGTCGAACTCCCATTCGATGAGGACGAGTACGAAGATCCGGGGTCCGCTTACAGTCTTTTCGCACATGTGATCGCAGAAGATGCAGCCAAGGGGATCCTCTATTACGGTGGAGAGATCACCCCCATCCCGGATTTGAATGGGTACGATGCCCCGAACATGCGCTCCGTATCCGGGGGCCCTTGGTCGAACATGAACGCCGGCTTGCTGGATTGGCATGTCACGAGCATCAACGTCGATCCCAACAACTCGAAGGTTTATGCGAAAGAGGAAAACTCCACGCTCTGGGAATCCGACGATTCGGGCGCTTGCTGGCTTCCCTCACGGGCCACGAAGCCCTCTCCATCGTCCTGGACCTCAACGACACCACGCGCATGTTCGCGGGAGCACCGGCTCCCAGCATGAGTTTTCCGACGCGGCGCGGAGGCGTGTGGGTCTCCACCGACGGCGGGCGACATTTCGCGGCGGCGGGGCTTCAAGCGGGCCACCCCGAGCCTGCAGATCCGGCTCGCGACACCACGAGCGTCGCTTTGAACAGCTCTAGCACCCGCATTTTTGCGACTGGCTCGCAGGGGGATGTGGGTTTGTGGACCGCTCCCATTCCGACGAACCTGTGAGGCGCACCGGAAAGCGCCCTCAGCCGGAGGTCACCTAGCTAGCGTCGCCGGCGACGCACGAGCAAGCCCATCATCAGCCCTATCACGCCTCCCGCGTGTGTTTCCCGACAATCGCACCCTTCGGGAGGCGTCGCACCGGCGGAGGTCCCCGCCCCGCCAGTGGTGTCCGTGCCGCCGCAGTCCGAGTCCATACATTTGATACAATCCGCCGAGCAGTCCTCCTCCTCGGCCACATCGCACCGTCCGTCGCCGCAAACACACAGTCCTGCGGACAGCCCAAATCCTCGCCAAGCCCACAGACATTGTCGCCACACACATCCCCGGTGGTGGGATGTTCGTTGCAGGGCCCCCCTCCCCGACCGAGCAGTCGACCGGGCACGACGCATCGAGTTCCAGGGGCTCGCAGATGCAATCGCCACACACGGCGGCGCACGAGATGCAGGAAGGGTCCTCGGGGTCGTCGCACCTCTCCCAGGGATCGACGACGCCGTCGCCGCAGGTATCCGGCGGCAGGACCGAGGCGCCGTACACGGGGCCGCAGCCCTTGTTGCCGGCCGCATCGACGGCGCAGATCCGCCAGCGCAGCGCGCCGGTCGGCTCGGGCCCGATATCGGGGATCGTGAACGAGAAGCGCCACAGCGCCTCGCCGAACCACACGCCGGGCGCGATCTGCTTGTTCGGGTCGTCGTCGGCCAGCGCGATCAATTCGTCGGCCTCGAGGCCGAACGCGAACTCCACGTACGGCAAGCGCCGCCGGTGAGCCGTGAGCGCGTCCTCGGTGAGGTTGTACGCGGCGAGCTGCGGGTCGAAGCGGAAGTCGTGCCAACGAGACGGCACCTTCGCGTCGTCGACCCGGGCTCGGTAGGTCACGCGCTCGCGGTTGTGCACCGACAGCGAGAACAGCTGCGGAACCCCGATCCGCGGCGGCGTGGTGTCCGGGGGCACGCCGTCCTGCGGATCGTCGCTGCCGAACAGGACCGCGTTGCGCTGCAGCTCGTCGCGCACCGCGACCACCGCGTCGTCGCGGCCGTCGTGATCGAGATCGGCCAGCTGAAGCCCGAAGCTCTGCGCCAGCTCGGGGACGACCGGGAACGCCGCGCCGTCGGCCGCCGCCGCGGTCGTGAGCGCGACGCCCGAGTTGAGCAGCAGCCGCGTGTTGACGTCGAGCATCCCCCACCGCAGCCCGGTCACCACCACGTCCGGCGTGCCGTCGTTTTCGAAGTCGAGGGTCGCCGCGTCGAAGTCGAGCTTGACCGGGTTGTCGGCCGGGCCCCAGTACGGCCCCGGATTGGCGAGAAAATCGCCGTGGCCGTCGTTGCGCAGCACCGAGTTCCGACCGCCCCCGGGCGCGTCCTGCAGCGTCAACACGTCGAGCAGGCCGTCGCCGTCGAGGTCGATCGAGGAGAGCGCCGCGAGGACCTGGTCGGCGAGCGCCGGCACCTGGTGCGAGCTGAAGACGCCGGTGCCGTCGTTGAGCAGCACCACCGCCGGGCCCGGCCCGCGGGACGCGACCATCACGTCGAGGTCGAAGTCGTCATCGAAGTCGAAGAGCTCGAGGTCGAGGGACCACGAGACCAGGTTCTCCACGCCCATCGGCAGCTGGCTCCCGGCTTCGACGAACCCGCCCTCCCCGTCGCCCGCCCACAGGCGAAGCGGGCCGCCGAGATCGCCGGCCTCGCCGAACGGCGCGTGCTCTCCCCAATCCGTGGCGATGATGTCGAGGTCGCCGTCGAGGTCGACGTCCCCGAGCTCGAGGTCGCCGATGCTGAGCGACTCGCCCGGCGACAGCTCGTGGCGGACGAAGGTCCCGTCCTCGTTGAGAAGGACGTAGCTCTGCCCGCCGAAGTTGACGCCGACCACCAGATCGGGGTCGCCGTCCTCGTCGACGTCGGCGGCCTTGATCACGTACGCGTTGTCGGGCTCGGCGAAGACCCCTGCTTGCTCGACGAACGCCTGCCCGGCCTCGTTGCGCACCAGCTGGTTGAGCTGAGCGTCGGCGGCGTCGCCGTCGGCGTCGCCGCGGCTGTTGGCGAACACGAGGTCGACGTGGCCATCGGCGTCGAAATCGACGAGCTCGACCTTCTGAGTGACAGCGTCGCCGTCGGCCGGGAGCGAGCGTTGCGGGTCAAATCGCCACGGCGTCGCAGTCGACACGGCTGGGAGGAACGTGAAACCCAGCGCGAACAACACCGCGAGACCCTGCCGCCTCCCGCGAAACAGCTCAGGAACCACGCCCACGTCAGGAATGGATGCCGATGCCGGCATCCTCGTCGTTCGTCGTCGCGGCATGGACTTCATGCTAGAAGAACGCTCGCATCATCGCAAGGCGCGCCGGCGCGACTGGCGCCACCGGCGCAGCGAGCGAAATGCGCGGCTCTGCGGCGGGTCAGCGGGGAACGAGAGCCGAGTAGCGAGCCGAGTGTTCGG
Source organism: Nannocystis pusilla (assembly GCF_026626665.1). GTDB lineage: Bacteria > Myxococcota_A > Polyangia > Nannocystales > Nannocystaceae > Nannocystis > Nannocystis pusilla. Next base: position 10,165,236 of record NZ_JAPNKE010000002.1, on the reverse strand, counting down.
CGTCTTATAAGGCAAGCCCGAAGAGCTCGGTTAAGAGCACTTCGCTGCGCCTTGATAGGTCCTTCTGGCTGCATAATCGAGCCCGACACCACCCTATACACAGAGAACGTCTTCACTCTATACGTATGGTAATCGCCGACAAGTACGCGGCGGACCTGCTGCGATGAGTACTTCTCATGACGACAGGCGGGCGCCGATGATCTCCCGAACGACGACTCGGCATGTCAGAGCCGGACACCTCACCGTACACCGCCACCGCGGTCTCGGCCGATACAGCCATCCGTGAGGTCTCTCAGCGAGGCACCCTCTCAATTTATTGTTCGTTGAATCGAGTTCATCCAGAATAGGCCTCTCGCCCGTCGTTGCGTACCAGCAGGATCGCTTTCGGATGCCATCAGGGCATGACTTGACACTAGCATCGCCGATGCTTCACTTCGGCTTTGATTGAGTGGCTGTAACAAGTGGCGCAGGTGCGTGGGCGACCCGTTCGTCGCGGGCCCACGTCGGTGTCGTTCATGATAGGGCCGCAAGTATCCACCCATACTCGTGACGCTCCCCGAACGCTTGCGCCGGTTCCAGATCAGTGACAGAGAGGTACAAATGAAAGACTCTGAGCCTTCCGGGCTTCGACACGGTCACCGCGTCAGCACGTTTCTCATCGTATTCATCTTTGCCGGCTGCGGCGACCCGATCGCCACCTCCGATTCTGCGACATATGGGGAAGAGACGGCAGGGGCCATGACCGCCGAACCAACCACCGGGTCCGGCATGCCTACTACAGGGCAGGTCGATCCGACAGCGGGTCTTCCTCCTAGCGCCTACTGCGCGAACCCCCAATCGCAGGAGGCTCGCACACCGGCACTCGGTACACATGCGAAGGGGCGATCAACGATGGTTCGTTCAGCTTCCAGTACTGCACCTCGGACGACCCGGCCTGCATCGTTCCGGTCTATGCGGCAATGACCTCGAAGAGCTTCCCTTATGAGGCGACCGAGGGGAACTGCCTGCCCATGCCCACCATCGAGGCGTGCTGCGTCGACAGCGTGGAGGAGGATAGCACCGGGGGCTATCCGGAGGAGGTCGAGAGGGCTTGCATCTCGGACTGTGCCCACGAAGCTTGCCGTCTGGCCCTGAAGCGTTTGGAAGAGCTTCATCTGGACCTCAATTTCATAGATCAGTGCGATTTGCCGCCGACCAATCGGCCTGCGAGGCCAACCTTCGATTGTCGCTCGACGCCTACGCTGCCGCTCTGCAGGCCGATTTCGCCGCGTGCGTCAACGCGGTTGTAGACGATGACTGGACGATGTCGCTGGGTACCGCCCCATGTCTGGGCGAAGGATGTTTGCAAGACGCCGTGCTGCATATCTCATGTTCGGTCGATCCGGTCGAGTTCGGCGTCACCGGTGAATCCCCGCAGCCGTGCTACGAGGCTCCCCACCAGCCACCGCCGTTCTTCGAATCGACGTGCGACATCGGTGAAGGCGAGGTGACCATCACCTCGGGAATTGAGACGTGGTCTACGTCGATCACCAGCGGCAGCACCAGCTACCGCAACTTCTTCTGCGAAGATTCGGGCTGCTCGGTGGTGCTCGACGGTCTGGCACTCTCGGTTGACGACTTCGCTGTGGGCGACTATGTCCTCCATCACGTCGAGGTCTCACTGCACACGCCGGCCATCGGCTACATGGACGGACAGGTCGTCACCTTTCCCGCGGGTGCAATTCGGATCGACATCGCCGCCGGCACTCGGTGGGAGGGCGCGGGCACCCCGCCGTTCGGGTACGACCCCCGTTCGCCGACACGACCAGCAACTCGCAACCCGCCACGGCCTCAATCGCCAACGGCAGGCTCATCTTCGATACGGTGGTCTTCGGATACGACGGATACGGTATCACGGTCGAGCTGGAGCCCGCGACTTGTGATTCGCCGCTGCCATTCGCCTGGGTTTGGCTTGGATACCCCGACAACGAGCCGTCAGTCAGTTGGGTGAAGGCAGACCCTGTCCAGCCCGAGGTGCTGTACGTCGGTTACAACGACGGCGTCCTCGTATCCGAGAACTACGGTTTGACCTGGGACGTATTCGCTGCGGGAGATTGGCCGCAGGAAGACCAGTTTGCGTTCGACCCCAACGATCCTGATACGATCTACATGGTCGTCGGTTCGGATATTTACGTCACGCACGACAAGGCCCAAACCCCGTGGACTATGCTCGCGGAACAGCTCCCCGAGGGCTATTCGATCACCACGCTGCACCCGAGCACGGACGGCACCCTATACGTCGGGACATTCAACCCGTTCACCAATCCCGAAGATCCCGGCATCTTCAAGTGGGATGGCGGTCCGGGTCCCTTCGTGTATGTCGAATTTCCGACGAACGCCTACGAGGATCCTCTGAACGCTACCTCGTTGTTCACGCATGTCATCGCGGACGATCCGGCCCATGACATGGTTTACCTAGGCGGAGAGCTCACTCCGGTGCCTGGCTCCGAGTACAACCCGTTTCCCGATCCAGAAGACGATCCGAGCCCGGTCGGTTACGATGCGCCGAACCTTCGGTCGACCTCCGGTGGCTCGACCTGGGAGAATATGAACAACGGCTCGATCAGCTCGCACGTGACCAGTCTCATCGTTGACCCGGGCGACTCGCGGATTTACGCCGCCCAGGAAGGCTCGACGCTGTGGGCCTCGGATGACCTCGGGGTCTGCTGGCAACCGCTCGCCACAGCGGGTTATCCCGCGCTGGTGCTCGACTCGAACGACAACACGCGCTTTTTCGGCGGCTCCTGGGGACCCACGGATGACGTCCCCGAATGGAAGCGCGGTGGCGTGTGGGTCTCGACCGATCGCGGCGCTCATTTCGCCGCAGCGGGCCTGCAAGGCGATCACCCCGTCGTTGGAGATCCGTCACAGTACACCACCAGCGTCGCTGTGAACAGCACCAGCGCGCGAATCTACGCGACAGGATACTTCGGGACTGGCCTGTGGAGCGCGCCGATTCCCGCGGGCCTGTGACACCAAGACGCCAGCGGGCGCGCGTCTGCGCTCGCCTGCATCCGCCCCTCTGGATGCTACGCTCCCGGGCATGCACGACCTCCGCGACGTCGGCGGCACCCCCGGGGGCTCCCCGTGTTTTTGCTCGGCCTCGGCATGCTGGGCGGGGGCGCGTACCTGCTGCTCAACCAGGTCATGGTCCACAGCGGCTACTGGGGCTTCTGGGGCGACAACACCTTCGGCCTCACCTTGCTGCCGCTGCTGTTCGGCATCGGCTGCTTGTTCTACAGCGCGCGTTCGGTCGTCGGCTGGGCGCTCACGGGTCTGGGCGCCGTCTTCATCTTCGTCGGCATCATCGCCAACCTCGAGATCCATTTCCGCCCGACGACCCTGTGGAACACCCTCGTGATCCTCACCCTGCTGGTGGGCGGCCTCGGCCTCGTGTTTCGCTCGCTACGGCCCATGCGGCGGCGCTGAAGCGACCCGGCTCGCGGCCGCGAGCATTGACAGCCCTGGCCGGCGCGTGGTGCCATTCGGACATGGCCCCGCCGCCCTTACTCCCTACGACTCGCCTCTACGCCTGCCCCGCCTGCCGCGAACACATCAAGTCGGACACCTCCACGTGCCCGCACTGCGGCGCCGAGCTGCACCGCGAGAGCCGGCTGGCGCGCGCGGCCTCGGCGGTGATGGTGACCCTGGCGCTCTCGGGTTGCCCCGACAAGGGTGACGACACGATGGGCGGCAGCGGCTCGAGCACCGGCAACACCTCGACGGGCACGGGCACCGACACCACCACCACGGGCAGCACCACCGAGGGCAACACCGGCACCGAGACCGACTCGCCGACCTCCGCGGAGCCCGAGTACGGCGTGCCCGCCACCGACACGATCGGCACCACCGCCAACACCACCCTCGAGCCCGACTACGGCGTCCCCGGCACCACCACCGAGGGCACCGCCGGCACCACCACCCAGGACACCGAGACCGTCGGCGAGCCCGAGTACGGCGTGCCCCAGACCACCAGCGGCCCCGAGCCCGACTACGGCGTCCCCGGCACCACCGGCGGCCCCGAGCCCGACTACGGCGTCCCCGGCACCACCTGAGCGCCCAGCCGCGCGGCTCCGGGCGCCCCGCGAAGCGACTGCTCCCAGGGACAGGCTCCAAAGGCCATGTCCTTCGTGGCATGTCGCTTCTGCCATGTCTTGAACGCCATGCCGTCCGCGCTGAACTGCGCCGCGCCGCTTCGACACGTCGCCGCCGCCCGCGCCCGGAGGGGGTCCGCCACGCCGTCTACGAGGGCGTGCGCAGGGTATCCGTTCCGTGAACCGCGTAGCGACAAGAGAACCTCGAGCGAGCGGAGCCGATCGAGCTGATTCCGGGTGTCGTGGTCCCGGTCGCAGCCACCGGCTGGGGGCGACGATTTCATCTCCGGTGGCGAGGGCCGGGACACCATCTTCGGCGGCGCCGCTCACCTGCGACCCGTGACCGGGGTGGCGTAGCCAGCAGGGACCGCCGCCCAGCGGCGCGCGTCTCCGCTTGCACGCCGGCCGCTCGTGGACTATACACTGAACCAGATGGTTCAGTATTCAAGAGCCCGCCTCGACGACTCGTTCGCCGCGCTCTCGGACATGACCCGACGCGGGGTGCTGGAGCAGCTGGGACGCGCCGACGCCTCGATCACGGAGCTGGCCGAGAAGTTCGACATGACCCTCACGGGCATGAAGAAGCACGTCGGCGTCCTGGAGCAGGTCGGTCTGGTCACCACGGAGAAGGTCGGGCGCGTGCGGACCTGCAAGCTCGGACCGCGCCGGCTGGACGAAGAGGCGGCCTGGCTGGAGCGGTACCGCCAGCTGTGGGCCTCCCGCTTCGACGCACTGGACGAGGTTATCGAAGCACTGAAACAGAAGGAGATGATCGATGGACGCAAGAAGAGAGACTGAGCCCGCCCCCGCGAAGAACCGCACCACCGTGGAACGGACGTCCGACCGTGAGCTGGTCGTCCGGCGGACCTTCGATGCTCCCGCGCGCATCGTGTTCGAGCGTGGACCCAGCCCGAGCTGTTCAAGCGCTGGTGGGTACCGAAGTCGATCGGGATGTCCCTGCTGTCCTGCGAGATGGATGTTCGTGCCGGGGGCAAGTACCGGCTGGTGTTCGACATGAACGGCACGGTGCTGGAGGTCTTCGGTAAGTACATCGAAGTGACCCCGCACTCGCGCCTGGTCTGGACCAACGAGGAAGGGGAGGAGGGAGGAGCGATCACCACGGTGACGTTCGAGGAGAAGGGCGGCCAGACGCTGCTGGTCAAGCACGACCTCTACCCCTCGAAGGCAGCCCTCGACGGCGAGCTCGCCTCCGGGGCGACCGAGGGGATTCCCGTGCAGCTCGAGCAACTGGCCGAGCTGCTCGCCACCCTGGGCTGACCCGCGCCCGGACGACGAAACGCCCGGCCCCCTCGCGGGTTCCGGGCGTTTGCTGCGGAGCGGGATATCGGGTTCGAACCGACGAATCCAGCGACATGAGACCGAGTCGTGCGTCGCTCACCCCTCGCTCGGCAAGTCCCGACGGACCTCCTCCTACGCCAGGCTTCCTCGTGCACGCATGCCCCGCAGAGCATGCTCTTCGGGGCATGTTTCATCGAACATGCCCCATCGGGCATGTCCGAATCGCCAGCCAGCCTCACCCCGCCAGCACGGGCAGCCGCACCGTCGTGCGCGGCGGGGCTGCGTCCCACGGCTCCTCGAGGATCTCGTACAGCCCGAAGTCGTACGGATCGCCGGGGGCGGCCTGGCGCAGGACCACGCGCTCGCGCAGCCCCTTGCGCTTCATCTGCGCCGCCCGGTAGTAGCAGAAGGGGTTGTTGCCGCGCTTGCCGATCGCGCTGTGGGCGGTGAACGAGCAGCCCGCGCGGCACACCTCCGCGTAATAGCAGGACTTGCAAAAGCCCCACAGCTCGGACGTCCCGCGCTCGCGGGCGAACGCGATCTCCGGCGCGTCGTTCCAGATGTCCTCGAGCGCCGCGGTCTTCACGTTGCCGCCGGTGTAGGGCGCCGTCGGCAGCGACGGGCAGCCCTTGATCGTCCCGTCGGACTCGATGCCCATCACGAACTTGCCGGCCGAGCAGCCCTGCCAGTAGCTGTCGGGCGAGCCCGGGCGGGTGCGCAGCAGCTGCTCGTGCGGCCCGAAGTAGCCGAGGTTGTTGCCGAGGCGGACGTGGAACGCCCGCTCCCACGCGATCCCCTGCGCCGCCGCGCGCTGTTGGCACCAGCGCTGGATGTCCGCGAGAGTGTCGATCACCTCGAGCACCATGTACGGCTCGAGCAGCCAGTCGGGGCGGTCGGCCGCGCGGCCCATCGGCGCCGTCATCTGCGCCCGCCACACCGCCACCCCGGCGTCGGCCAGCAGCTCCGCCGTCTCGCGCAGCACGTCCTTGTTGAGGCGGTTGATCTGCGAGTTCGACGTCACCAGCATCCCCGCCTCGCGGGCGTTGCGGATGCCCTTGAGCGCCGCCGCGTGGCTCCCCGGGCTCGCGCGCAGCGTGTCGTGGGCCGCCTCCGGCCCGTCGACCGACACCCCGATGGCCGCCAGCCCGGCCTCGCGCAGCTTGCGACAGCGGTCCTGCGTCAGGCCGCGCCCGCCGGTCTGCATCGTCACGCGGATGCCGGCCTTCGTCATGTGCTCGATGAGCCGGTAACAATCGCCGCGCAGGTACGCCTCGCCGCCGATCAGCGTCACCTCGCGGCTGCCGAGGCGCACCAGCGCGTCGGCCACCTCGAGCAGCTCCTCGGTGTTCAGCTCGTCGGGCCGCGCGTCGCCGGCCCGCGACCCGCAGTGCGCACACTCGTGGTCGCAGCGCAGCGTCGTCTCCCACACCACGTAGATCGGTCGCGGCTGCCTCAAGTCGTCCGGGCGCAGCGCGCGTGCAGGCGAGTTCATACGGCCATCCTACCCGATCGGGCCGCGCCGCGTCCTCCCGGGCGTACGGTCCCGGTCTCCAGGAGCGGCGCGATACGGGCCCCACCGGCGAGCGCGACCATGAGCGAGGCGAACGGAAGCCCATCGCGCGGCGCCCTCGCGTCCGCGAGGCGACGCGCAGCTCGGCCGCCGACGTGGCCTGAATGCGGTCGCTCGCACCGCGAGCGCATGGCACCGCGGGGCGACGCTCGCAGGTCGGCCGCCGACGTGGCGTGCGCCCGACCGCGGCCGCTCGCACCCGCGAGTGCGCGGCGCCTCGAGGTCACGACATTTTTGTCTCACCGCAGCGACGAGGTCAGCCGCCCGAGTCGGCGTCCTCGGCGTCGGGGCCGGGCGGCGTCGCGTCGGCGAGGTCTTCGAGGTAGCCGTGCGGCAGCGCGACCTTCTGCGGCGCCCCGCTCTTGCCGCGCACGATCGGCCCCGCCGGGAACGGCTCGGCGAGGTCGACTTCGCCCGCCAGCGCCGCCAGCTCGGCCAGGCGCTGGGCCTGCATCAGCTTCGGCACCACCGGCTCGGCGCTGTGAAAGCCCAGCGTGTACCAGCGCGCGTGCTTGCGGAACGCCGCCATGGCTGGCTCTTCGGACATCCACGCGCACAGCCGCTCCGCGTGCTCCAGCATGACCGCCCACACCTCGCCGAGCGACGGCGGGGCCGGCGGCGGCGCGCCGGCGAACGCGGCCGCCAGCTCGCGGAACAGCCACGGTCTGCCGAGGCAGCCGCGGCCGACCACGACCCCGTCGCAACCTGTCTCTCGGACCATGCGCAGCGCGTCGTCGGCCTCCCAGATGTCGCCGTTGCCGAGCACGGGGATCGTCCGCACCGCCCGCTTGAGCGCCGCGATCGCCTCCCAGCGGGCCGCCCCCGAGTACAGCTGCGCGGCCGTCCGCGCGTGCAAGGCGACCGCGGCGCAGCCCTCCTCCTCGCCGATGACGCCCGCTTGCAGGTACGTCAGCAGCTCGTCGTCGATGCCCATGCGGAACTTCATCGTCACCGGCACCGCGCCGGCCGCCTCGACCGCGCCCCGCACGATCGCGCGCAGCAGGTTGGGCTTGACCGGGATCGCCGAGCCGCCGCCCTTGCGCGTCACCTTGCGCACCGGACAGCCGAAGTTGAGGTCGATGTGATCGACCCGCCCCTCGCCGACCAGGAAGCGCACCGCACCCGCGATCGTCGCCGGGTCGACGCCGTAGAGCTGGAGGCTGCGCGGCGACTCGTCGGCGCCGAAGTCCGACAGCTGCAGGCTGCGCGCGTCGCCGCGCACCAATGGCCCCGCGGTGATCATCTCGCTGACGTAGAGCCCGGCGCCGAACCGGCGGCACAGCGCGCGGAACGGGTAATTCGTGATGCCCGCCATCGGTGCGAGCACGACCGGCGGCCACACCCGCAATGGCCCGATCTGCAACGCGGACGTCTCGTCCGACTCGCGCTTCGCCTCCGCCGTCGTCACGCCGCGCTCATAACACAGGGCCTTCCTCTCGCACAGAGCGGCGCGCACGGCAGCGACGTAGGTGGCGTGCGGTGGCAAATCCACCGTTGACGGTTCGCGGCGGCCGCGGCCACGATAAGGGGCATGAGATTTGGAATGATGGGACGCGAAACCGCGGTCGCGCTGCTGCTCGCGACCGCCTGCGGCGATTCGGGCAACACGACCGCCGGCGCCGACGGCACCGAGACCCAGGCCAGCACCACCGACACCAGCGCGGGCACCGCCGGCGACCCGACCGGAGGCGCCAGCGACAGCGAGACCGGCACGCCGACGACCTCGGCCGGCAGCAACTCGGGCGCCAGCGAGACCGCCACGACGACCACCACCGGCGAGACCGCGACGACCAGCACCACCGCGCCGACCACCGAGACCGGGCCCGACACGACGACCACCACGACGTCGCCCGGCACCACCACCGAAGAGACCACCAGCGACACCACGACCACCGGTGACACCACGACCACCGGCGACACCACCATGGGCGTCGACGACACCGGCGTGAGCAGCACCACCGCCGACACGACCACCAGCACGAGCGAGCCCGACACGACCACCGGCGACCTCCCGTGCGGCAGCGTGCTCAAGGCGACGATCCGCGACTTCGCCTTCGCTCACCCCGACTTCGAGAACTACAGCGGCAACGGGGCCTACAAGGGCCTCGTCGAGCAGAACCTCGGCCCCGACGAGAAGCCGACCTACGCCCACCCCGGCCCGACGCCGCAGACCAGCGGGCCGGCCGCGTTCGCCCAGTGGTACAACGACGTGCCCGGCGTCAATCACACCTTCCAGGTCGATCTGCCGCTGACGGAGGTCCAACCCGGCCTCTATCAGTTCGCCGACAACACCTTCTTCCCGATCGACGGCCTCGGGTTCGGCAACGAGGGCCAGCCCAACAACTTCGCCTTCACCACCGAGATCCACACGACCTTCTTCTACAACGGCGGCGAGGTGTTCACCTTCATCGGCGACGACGACGTGTGGGTGTTCATCAACGGCAAGCTGGCCCTCGACCTCGGCGGCCTCCACCCGCAGCTGCAGGACTCGGTCAACCTCGACAACGCCGCGAACGCGCTCGGCATCGTCAAGGGGATGTCCTACTCGCTCGACGTCTTCCACGCCGAGCGCCACACCAACGAGTCGAACTTCCGCATCGACACGACGATCGCCTGCTTCGTGCCGATGTGACGCCCGCGCTGCCGTGATGATATGACCGAACAGACATGTCCTTCACGGCATGTCCGTTCAGCCATGATCGTTCACCGGCGACGGCGCCGCCCCAGCCACGGCAGCAGCAGCGCCAGGACGCCCCAGCCGCTCGCGCCCGGGTCCGCCGCGCACGCGCAGCCGTCCTTGCCCGTGTCCGAGCCGGCGGTCGCAGAGTCGCTCGCGCCCTCGGAGTCGCCGGCGGTCTCGCTCGCCTCGGTGGTCGGCGGCTCGCCTCCCGACTCGGAGTCGCTGCTCTCGCCGGTCTCCGCGCCCGTGGTCGGCGCGGTGCCCTCGGGCCACGGCGTGCACGCGGCGGGATCCCACGCCCGCGGCACCAGGTCGCTGGTGACGAGGCAGGTGTACGGCTGCTCCGCGCAGGCGGCCAGCGCCGGCGCGGGGTCCACCGCTTGCTCGCCCAGCATGGCCTCGAGCTCTTGACCGACGCACACCTCCGGCCCGAGCAGCTCCTCCCCGGTGGCCGCTGGATCGCCTTCACCTGGCCGCACATCGACACGAAGCTCTGCGCCGCCACCTGATCCGCTCCCGGCGGGAACGCAAACGTGCCGCCGCTCGACTCGAACACGTAGCCGACCTGGCCGTGGACCATCCCCACCGCCTCCGGGTCGAGCGACAGCGTGGCGTCGAGCCGGCCGAGCCCGTCACGCCAGGCGCAGGTCCCCTGCGCCCACTCGATGCCTATCCCGCAATTGTCGACGAAGGTCTCGGTCGGGAACGCGCCGTCGCAGCACACCAGAGTGTCGAAGTCGATCTGCGGCAGCACGGTCACCGCCGCCTCGCCCGTCAGCTCCGGCACCACCAGCGGCGCGGTCGTCTCGGCGCTGCTCCCCACGGTGAACAATTTCTCGAGCGGCTTCGGCACGTCGGAGGTGCACATCAGCGCCGCGTTGTCGACCGTCACGGTCGCCTCGAACAGCGAGTCGGCCGGCAGCGGCGCCGCCGGTCGCCACACGATCGCCCGCAGCGACTCGACCGCCACCACCGTCCCCGGCACCTCGGGCCCGCCGCCCATCGGCGTCACCACCACGCTCGTCGCCGCCTCGATCGACGCCGCCGAGAAGTACGTCGACGACCCGTCGGCGTACACCGGCCGCCACACCAGCGCGCCGTCGATCGGGATGGCCTCGACGGTCACCAGCTCGAGGTCGGCCAGGCACTCGTCGGCGCTCGGGTCACACGCCTGCGCGGCGCTCGGGGTCAGCACGGCCGCGAGCGCGACCAGTCCGAGGCAACTCGCGGGGATCCATCTTTCCGTAAGAGACATGCGGCCGAGCATCGCACGAAGCGGCGCGGCGCGCCCGGCCGCGAACTCGAGCCCCGGGCTCGTCCTCGCGCCCGCGTCACCACGGTAACTGCGGCGCGAACGAGGCCGCGAAGTCGGCGAACGCGTGCTCCCAGATCGCCATCGTCAACGCCGGCCCGACCGCCGTAAACAGGTAGGTCTCGCCGCGGTACTCGACGATCGCCGCCATCATGCGGTAGTTGGGGTCGTTGTAGCGCTCCTTCGCGTCGGGCCCGACCGGAGCCGCGTAGGTGCCGGCCATGTCGGCGAGCGTGACCTCGAGCGGACCGCGGACCATCTCCTGCACCCGGACCTGCTCGTCGGCCAGCGGCGCCCCGGCCTCGGTCATGAATTGCGAGCGCCACTGGCGGACGTACGCCGTCGGCTCGACCCCGGCCGTGGCGAAGCGGGTGATGTCCAGGCGCGCCTCGCCTCCGGGCCCGGGCAGGACGAAGCCCGCCCCCGCGTCGGCCGGCGCCGCGACCCACTCCACGGGCACGCGGAAGAACAGGCGGTCGACCGCCTCGACGCGCGTGCGCCCGCTGAGGTGCACCTCCGTCGCGTTGATGGCGGGCCGCGGCGTCCGCGGGTTCATCCCCGGCGGCGGCGACGTGGTCGGCGGCAGCGGGTCCTTGTACGACGACGCCCGCGTGTCGATCGCCGCCACCACCGCGAACGGGTCGGCCTGCGTCTCCTTCATCACTTCGGGCTCGCGCTGGCAAGCGACCAGCGCGAGCGCGGCGAACCAGCGCGAGAGACCACGCGACATCACGCCGGAGTCTTAGCAAACGGCCCCCGCGCGACAACCGGGCCGGGCCGCCGCGACTGCGCGCAATCCGTTCGCGGTTGCTCGCGGCGCGGCTTGTGTCAAGCCCGGGCGCGTGTTGTGGATCGGCACCTCGGGCTGGCAATACCGCGACTGGCGCGGCCGCTTCTATCCCGCCGAATTGCCGCAGCACCGCTGGCTGTCGCACTACGCGGCCGCCTTCCGCACCGTCGAGCTCAACAACAGCTTTTACCGCCTGCCCGACGCTGACACCTTCGCCGCCTGGCGCCGCGACACCCCCGCCGACTTCGTGATCGCCACCAAGGCCAGCCGCTTCCTGTCGCACATGAAGCGCCTCAAAGATCCGGAGGAACCGGTCGCTCGCCTGCTAGAGCGCGCCTGCCGGCTCGGCGACAAGCTGGGCCCGGTGCTGGTCCAGCTGCCGGCGCGGATGGCCCGCGACCGCGAGCGCCTCGAGCACTTCCTCGCGGTGTGGCCCGCGCGTCCGCGCCTGGCGATCGAGTTTCGCCACCCGTCCTGGTTCACCCCCGAGACCTTCGCCGCGCTGCGCCGCCGCGACGTCGCGCTGTGCCTCACCGACGTCGACGGCCGGCCCCAGGGCCCGCTCGAGCGGACCGCCGACTGGGGCTACGTCCGCCTGCATCGGGGCACCGCCGCCCCGCGCCCGTGCTACGGCGTCACGGCGCTGGCCTCGTGGCTCGCGCGGATCTCCCGGCTCTACGCCGACCGCCGCGACGTCTTCGTCTTTTTCAATAATGACCCGCGCGCGTGCGCGGTCGCCAACGCGGCCCGCTTCGGTCGCCTCGCCGACGCCGCCGGCCGCGAGCGCACCCGCACGCCGGATCCCGCCGACGTCGAGCCCGGCTGAGCGCCCGGGCCGGGGGTCGCCGGCGACGGCGGGGCGCGCCGAGAGCGACGCGACTTCTGGCGGTCGTCCTCGTGCGCGAGCACGAGGCCCGGGCGCCGCAGAGTTACACCTCCCCGTTCGCTTCTCGCCCGCCGCGGCGTACCATGTCGGCCTCGCCGTCCGGCGCGCTCTCTGTTCCCGAGGACATGTCATATGAGCCAGGTAACCATCCTCGCCGACGCCGACGGCGCGCTCGTCGACTACGACGCCGAGTTCCTCGGCGCGGGCGAGCGGTCGGCGCTGCTCGCCGAGCTCGCGCAGGTCCAGGACCGCTTCGACCGCGACCGCGTGGTGATGTACGGCAAGACGATCGACTCGCCGCGAATGGTGTGCGCCTTCGGCGACGACGGCCTGCATTACCGCTACGCCGGGGTCGACCGCACCACGCACCCGTGGCCGCCGCACCTCCGGGCCGCCCGCGACCGCATCGCCGCGGTCTGCGGCCACCCCTTCAATTATGCCCTCGTCAACCTCTACCGCACCGGCGACGACTACATCGGCTGGCACGCCGACAAGGTCAGCGACCTCGTCCCCGGCTCCGCGATCGCCAGCCTCAGCCTCGGCGCCGCGCGGCCGTTCCAACTGCGCCACAAGAGCTCCGGCGAGCTGCACGAGGTCCTGCTCGCGTCCGGCAGCCTGCTGGTGATGCGCGGCACCTGCCAGCAATTCTACAAGCACGCGCTGCCGAAGCGGCGCGGCGTGAGCGAGCCGCGCTTCAACGTCACCTTCCGCCACGTGCGCGCCGGGTGATCGCGAAGCATGTCCCGATGGACAAATGTCAATAGTGGCGCCTCCGCCTCGCACGGGCTCGTTCCGATACTTTAGCCTGGCGCGGAGGACATGTCCCGATAGACATATGATATTCACCCGTTTCGCGTGCGAGTCGTTCGCCGGGGTCGAGCACCGCCGCGCGGCTCTTCGAGCACGTCGACGACGCCCACGATCGCGCCCCCCATTGCGCCCCGGGCCGATGTGGACGGCGGAGCGCACGAACGCGGAGGTCGTGGACTCGCCGTCCACGACCCGCGCGTGGTGGCCTCGCAGGCCACTGCCAGGCCGCGCGGCCGGTCAGCGGGCGGCGAGCCAGGTCCGAACGACGTCTGCCTCGCTCGCGTAGCCGTCGGCGGCGGCCAGCACCGCGAGGGCGGCCTCGGCGAGGCGACGCGCGGCTTCCGGGTCGTCGGCGGCGAGCAGGACGGCGCGATCGAAGCGCACCTGCGCCAGCGCGGGCAGGTCGGCGTCGGCCTCGGCTTCGTAGATCTGCTCGGCGCGCTCGAGGTGCCCGCGCGCCTGCGAGCTGCGCCCCGCGGCCGCTTCGCAGAGGCCCAGCAGCGCCAGCGTCTGGGCCGTGCGCGGGTTGTCCTCGGCGACGACCTCGGCGAGCACGGCGACGGCGGCCTCGCTGGCGACGAGCGCCTCGTCGTGGCGGCCCAGCGCCCGGTACGCGCGCGCCTCGAGCTGCGCGCGCGCGCCAGCGACAGCCCGAGGCTGGGGACGCGGCGCAGCTGCTGGGCCACCGAGCGCGCGGCGGTCAGGGCCTCCGCGGGGCGGCCGAGCGTCAGCTCAAGCTCGGCGCGGTCGCTCTCCAGCTCGAGGCGCCGCGCGTGGCCGGGCGGGAGCGCCTGCGCGAGCAGGGCCTCGGCGCGCGCGAGGTGCTGTCGGGCGGCGGCACCGTCCCCGGCGAGGGCGGCGGCGTGGGCCTGCAACACGGCGATGTTGGCGGCGGCGAGCGGGTCGTCGCTGCGCGCGAGCAAGGTCTGGGCGATGGCGAGGTGGTCGAAGGCCTCGCCCGGCCTCCGGCGCACGGTGGCCAGCCACGCCAGTGCGGCTCGACGAAGGCGAGGGCGGCGTGGTCGGGGTCGGGGCGGGCCTCGGCGTCCGCACGCACGCCGAGCAGGAGCGCCTCGGCGTCCGCCAGGCGGCGGTGCTTGAGGGAGGCCATGCCCAGGTTGGCGCGCACCAGCAGGGTCGTCGGATGGGCGGCGCCGAACGCCCGCTCGCCGATCGTCAGCGCGGCCCGCAGGGCCTCGATCGCGGCCCCGGTGCGGTAGAGGTCGTTGCGCAGGGTCCCGAGGTTGGCGTGGGTGTAGACCAGCTCGCCCGCGTCGGGGCCGACGGCGGCGGTCTTGGCCGCGATCGCGGCGACGAACAGCGCCTCGGCGCGGCCCCAGTCGCTCTGGCCGAGAGCCACGGCGCCGGCGTTGTTGAGGAGCTCGCCGCGCAGAGCGTCGGGGTCGTCGACGCGGCCCAGCAGGGCGAGGGCGACCTCCTGATCGCGGGCGGCGTCGGCGGGCTGGCCGAAGCGGTAGCCGCGGACGTAGATCCGGCGAGCCAATGCCTCGGCGGCGACGCGGTCGTGGCCGCTGCTCAGGCCGTCGCGGAAGGCCGCGGTGAAGGCCTCGTCGGCGGCCGCGGGGTCGCGGCCGAGGAGGGCGCGACCGCGGTACAGCGCCAGCTCGGCGGCGAAGGGGCGGTGCCCGGTGGCGGCGAGCTCGGGCGCGAGGGCGTCGGCGGCCGCGACGGCGCGGTCGTAGAGGCCGGCGCTCTCGAGGGCGCGCACGCGGGCGAGGCCGGCCTGGAAGCGCGCGACGGCGGACGCGACGGCCGGGTCTCGCGGCGGGCGCAGGGGATCGGCGAGCAGGGCGTCGAGGTCGCCGCAGGCGGCGATCGGCGGCAAGGCGTCGGCGGCCAGCGCCGCGCCCTGCAGGGTCGCGTCGTCGACGTGGGCGAGCACGTCGGTGAGCGCCGCGAGGTCGGTGCGCCGCAGCTCGAGGCAGCGCATGCGCAGGTCGTACTGGGTGTCCGACTGGCGACCGGCGCGGTGGGCCTGGCAGGCGTCGTCGTGCATGGTCGCCCAGTCGGCGGCGTAGGCGGCGAGGCGGGCCTCGAGGTGGGCCCAGGTGGCCGGCGCGTAGGGCTGGCGGAGGGCGAGCATGGCCGCGCCGAGCTGCTCGCGCCGGGGGTCGTCCCAGACGCCGCGCAGGGCGGCCGCGCCGTCGGGACAGGCCTGGGCCTCGGAGGCGGCGAAGAACCAGCCGCAGAGCAGGCCGAACGCGCCCAGGGCGGCGCCGAACAGGCCGGTGCGGAGGCGGCGGCGATGGGCCCGGGCCGGGTCGTCGGCGAGGGCGGCCAGCAGCGCGTCCATCGACGGATAGCGGCGCGCCGGGTCGGCCGCCAGGCCGCGCACGACGGCCCGCCGCAGCCACGCCGGGACGGTCGCCCCGGGCGGGGCCGCCTGGACCTCGCCGCGCTCGATCGCCGCGCGCAGGGCCGCCACCGAGGTGCGCGGGAACGGCGGCGCGCCGTACAGCGCCTCGTAGGCCGTGACGCAGAAGCTGAACTGGTCGCTGCGCTCGTCGCAGGCCAGGCCGGCGTGCTGCTCGGGGGCCATGTACGCGGGCGTGCCCAGGACCGCGCCGGCCCGCGTGAGCGCGAGCTGCAGCATCCGCCGCCCGGACGAGGCGGGCACCGGCGCCGGCTCGGTCTCGCCGGTGTCGAAGGCCCGCGCGAGCCCGAAGTCGGCCACCTTCACGCTGCCGTCGACGCCGACCAGGGTGTTGTGCGGCTTGTAGTCGCGGTGGACGATGCCGGCCCGGTGCGCCGCCGCGAGGCCGCGACCGGACGCGAGCAGCACCGGCAGCACCTCCTGCCAGCCGCGGGCCTTCGCGGCCAGCCAGGCGTCGAGGCTCTGGCCGCGGACGAACTCCATGGCGATGAAGTGCTGCGCGCCGAGGCCGACGACCTCGAACACCGAGACGATGTTGGGATGCGACAGGCGGGCCATGGCCTGCGCCTCGCGCAGCAGCCGGTCGTCGTTGCGGCCGCCGTCGTGGTGCAGCAGCTTGAGCGCGACCTTGCGGTCGAGCAGCTCGTCGTAGGCGGCGTACACCACGCCCATGCCGCCCTCGCCGAGGCGCCCCAGCACGGTGAAGCGACCGAGCCGCACGGGCGCGGCGGCGGGGCTTCCGAGGCGCCCCAGCTCGTCGGCCAGCGCGTCGTCGGGCGCGAGCGTGACCCGGGAGAGCTCGGCGAGCTCGAAGGAAGCGGCCCGCGGCGACGCGGCCTCGATGGCCGCGGTGGTGGCGGTCCGGAGCGGCACCGTGTCTCGCGAAGGGGCCCCCGACGCGGCGGGATCGACCGCGCTGGTGGGGGTCGCGAGGAGGCCGGACCCCGCGAAGGGACCTCGGGCGGCGCGACGGGCTCGCGGGTCACCGCGGGAGGCTAACGGCGTGACCGCGGCCCGGCAAATCGGCGCGGTCCCGCGCCCCCACCCCAGGCCCGGGACTTGCACAGGCGGCGGGCATGCGTCCTGTCTTACAGTCCCGGTCCCCTGTCGTCTCCCTCCTCGCGTCCCTCCTGCTGATCGCCTGCGCCCCCGAAGAAGACGACGACGTCGCGCTGCGCGGCGTCCTCATCACCGGCGGCAATTCGAGCGGCGGCACCGTGTTCAACACCCACGCGCTCGACGACCAGGTCTTCTCCGAGCTCGAGCCGCTGGGCCAACCACACATCGGCCCGGGGCTCGACTCGGTCAGCCTCGCGGGCAACATCGAGGTGCTGCAAGTAGCGGAGGAGGCGGGCGAGCTGGTCGGCTACGACTGGCTCGGCCTCAAGTACAGCGGCGAGGCGCTGCTCGGCTCGCAGTGGATCATCAGCTTCCAATCGGGCCTGCTCGAGATCCCGATGGTCCTGCACCACATCGTCGACGACGGCGCCGCGCCGCACTACCAGTTCTACCACCACGATAACGCCGTCAAGAAGCCGAACTGTCCCGAAGGCCAGGACGGCCCCGGCCACGCGCGGGTGCTGTCGGGGCTGAGCGTCGACGAGGACAACGGCGAGGTCTCGGAGGTCCCCGGGCTGCTCTACCTCGCCTGCGACACAGGCGCGACCGGCAAGGCCGCCGATCTGGGGTACTATGATTGGGCGAGGTCGCAGGGGGACCTCGAATTGTTCGAGATCGCCATCCGGGTGCTCCGCGCCGATTATTGCTACGACGGGGACTCGCACACGAAGCCCGGCGTGGAGCTGGTGCTCGAGGACCGCTGGGGGATCCACGGCGCCAGTCCAGAACACGCCGACAACCCGGTGGAGGCCGTGTGGGCCCGAGCGGCCTGCTCTGCCACGGCAAGGGCCGGCTCACCGACATCGACTGCCTGAGCAAGCGCAAGGTCCCCGAGTGCCCGAAAGGCACGTCGTTCGAGACCTACGCGGACGCGCAGTACATCACCCGACTGCCATGAATGGAGGCGGGCGCGGCAGGCCTCGCCGCGCTCCGTCGATTCGCCGATTCGGCGACCTCGCGCTCACGGCTGCTGACCCCAGACCCACCGGATCTTCGCCGCCGCGCGGCGCTCGGCCAGCCACGTCTCGAACAGCCGATCGCGGACCGCCCGGCGCGTCGCCGGATCGAAGGTCGCCGGCTCGATCGCCCGCACCACGAGGATCTCGTGGCCGGCGGGCGTGTCGAGCGGGTCGAGCACCGTGCCGGGCGCGGCGGAGAAGACCGCCGCGGCGCGCGCCTCCGGCAGGTCGCCGCGGCGCACGCGAGCGAGCAGCGGAGGCGGCTGCTGCCACGGCAGGTCGGTCCGCCCCGGGGCCCGCAGCGCCGTCGTGGCCGCGTCCAGCAGGTCGACCTCGCCCGCGCGGAGGCCCGCGCACAGCGACAGCGCGCGCTCGCGGCCGGGGACGACGATGCGGGCGATCACCGCCGCGTCGAACTCGGCCCGGTGCTCGGCGAAGTACGCCTCCTCGCGCCCGGCGGTCACGTGGTCCCGCAGCTGGTCGCGCGCGCGAAGCCGTCGACCAGCTGCTCGAGGCTCTGCACCGTGGTGCCGTGCTGCTCCAACCAGCGCATCGTCGCCTCGGCGGTGAACAGGCCGCGTCGCTTGCGGAACCCGTCCACGGCGGTCTGCAGCTCCTCGCGCGTCGGCTCGAACGCCGCGGGGTCGCGGTCCAGCGCCTCGGCGACCAGCGCGGTCTCGACCAGGCGATCGGTGAGGTAGGGCGTGTCCCACAGGAAGTCGAGCAGCGCGACCACGTCGGGGATCGTCATGCGCTTCTCGTTGACGCGCAGCATCTCGTTCTCGCTCCAGCGGAACGCGCCCCGCAGCGCCCAGGGACGCCGCGATCGGGGCAGTAGCCCACCGACACGGTGCCCTGGCCGGGTACGCGGAGCAGCGCGTCGTAGTGCACGCCGCTGTTCATCGCCTCCTGCTCCCAGAGCACGTCCAGCTCGACTCCCTGCTTGTCGCGCGCGACCTGCCGCAGGCGCCGCTCGCCGTCTCGCGGCGACAGCCGCTCGCCGGCCAGCCGGACCATCTCGTCCAGGATCTCGATCGTCGTCTTGCTGATCTCGCTGTTCATGTCGTCATCCTCCTGCGCGCTCAGGCCGCCTCGCGCTCCATGAGCAGGTCGCAAATCGCGTCGCTGATCGGCAGCCCCGTGCTCGTCTCGATCCACAGGTACTGGCCGTTGGGGTTGATCTCGAGGAACACGTACCTGCCGTCGGGGGTGAGCACCATGTCGATGGCGCCGTAACGGAGGCCGAGCCGCCGCACCAGCTCGGGCAGCCGCGCCGGACGTCGTCCGGCAGGGTGTGCGGATAATGAGGGTGTGGGTCATGTCATAACGCCGCCAGTCCACGCGCGTGCGGTTGGCCTTCTGCGAGTGGATCTCGGCGGCGAAGACCTGCTCGCCGACGACCGTGATCCGCAGCTCCACCTGCTTCGGCACGTAGGCCTGGAAGATCATCGGCGCGTAGCGGATGCTGTCCGCGTAGCCGACGTCGCGGCGGGTGACCCGCTGCGTGAAGCGAGCCAGCTGCGAGCCCCCCAGCGCCTTCGTCAGCGCCGTGCCGAGCAGCTTGCTCACCAGGTCGCCGTCGTGCTCGCGGTAGAAGTCGAGGAACGCCTGCGGATCGCTGGTGATGAGCGTCGGCGGCAGCTCGAGCCCGAGCTCGGCCGCGAGCTTGAGCTGCAGCGGCTTGAGGTCGGCGCGGCGCAGCACCGAGGTCGGCGCGGGCAGCCACCGGCACGGCAGCGTGTGCCACACCGCGGTGAGCATCGCCTCGCACTCGAGCTCGACGTAGCGCCGCCACGCGGGGTCCTGGACCGCTGCAGGCGGCTCCGGCGGCGACGGCCGCCGGCGCCAGATCGTCGAGACGCGCTCGAGATCGACGGTGCGCTCCTGCGTGCGGAGGATCGTCGCCGTCCGGCCGTCCGGGGCGCACCCGAACGACAAGTTCGCCCGCGCGGGATAGTCGCCCTCGTCGAAGCGGAGGTACTCGGCGCCCCGCCGCTCGAGCCGCTCGATGACGGCGTCGGCGTGGGGATCGGTCGGCCCGGTGAGGATGATGATCATAAGTCTCTTGTTTTATGAATGAGTCGGAGGTGAAGGAGAGGAGGAGCGGCCTCTCGCGCCGCTCCCTCCCCTCGCCCGGGAGCTACGCGCTCCCGGGCGGTATGGACCGCGCTTCACAGGTCATCGCCATCGTCGGCGCAGGTGGTGGAGAGGTGCTCAGGTCTTCCTGCGCTGCGCGGTCCCTGGCGCGACGCGCTAGTGGTCGTCGGTCTCGCCGCTGGCGGAGCTGTCCTGGGAGGTGTTGGGCGCCGTGGGCTGCTGGCCGCCCGTGACGAGCTCGAGCTCGTTGTCGTTGAGCTCGCGCCCGTCCTCGGTCTCGATGATGTCCTTGATCTCGATGGTCTTCTTCATGGCTATTTCCTCTTTCAGGGTCAATTCACGGTTCAATTGCGTGGAAATCTCCGCCGAGCACGCTCACGCGTATTCGTCGGTGTCGCCGCCTCGATCGTCGGTCTTGGTGGCCGGCTGCTGGCCGCCCACGACGAGCTCGAGCGCCTCGTCGCTCAGCTCGCGCCTGTCCTCCTGCTCGCGCAGATCCTCGATCTTGATCGACTTGTTCATGGCTAATCTCCTCATTCCCGGGTCGGCCACCGCCGCGCGCCGGTCCTTTGTCGTCTGCCTGCGCCCCGAGCAAACACAAGCCCGGTCACCACCCGGGGCGCGAGATGACGACCGTCGGATCACTCTGACCTTATTCCCGACGAATGCAACGAGGACAGGTTGTTCGTCCGCGCCACGTGCTTCGAAATCACGACGGGGTCGCGTACGACGAATCGCAGGACGCGGTCGCAACCCCGGTGTGAGGAGGATGCGCCGCCTCACCCGCGTTTCGCCGCAATTCACGGAATGCGAGAAACTCGCCGTGATCCGCGGCGGTCCAACCCTCCGCTCACGTCCAGGCGCCCATCGCCGCCACGCCGCCGGGGTCGTCCTGCGACACCCACGACGTCGTTGCAGCCGTCGGCTGCAAGCGCGATTCGCCGGCGCGTCCACACATAAACATTCATCCGCCATCACCCTGAGGTAAGTCGATGCACTTTAAAAAATCGTCCCGCTCACAGTGAGCAGCGCCTTCCTCGCCCTCACCGTCGGTCCCGGCAGCGCCCGCGCGGACGCGCCCAGCGCGTGGGTCTACTGGGACAGCGATCCTTACAACGACGTGTACTTCGCCCGCCCGCACAACACCTACGAGAAGACGGCCCAGTTCCCCGCCCTCGACTACGCGCTGTGGAACGGCTTCCGCGCGCTCGAGCTCGACGTGCACGAGTTCAAGACGGTCAACGGGGCCCGGCAGTTCCCGGTGAAGCACGACGCCTGGGCCGGCGACACCAGCAACAACTGTCGCTGGGGTCAGGGCGGCTTCTTGCGCGATTGCTTGCACGACATCCGCAATTGGAGCGACTACAACCCGGGGCACCTGCCGATCACGGTGCAGATCGACCTGAAGACCCTCGACCCCTGGGGCTGGGGCGACGGGCAGTACGACGAGCTGCACGCGCAGGTCGCCGAGGTGCTCGGCAGCAAGCTGTACCGGCCCGACGACCTCCGCTTCTTCACCGCCTACGACAGCATCCGCCAGGGCGTGGCCCAGAAGGGCTGGCCGACGCTCGACGCCCTGAAGGGCAAGGTCATCGTCCTCATCATGGGCGGGCCGATCGGCGACAAGAACGACATGATGGAGAACTACGTCCGCCGCCACGGCGCGAACGCCAACTTCTTCGTCTGTCCCAACGCGGGCAGCGCCGAGGACTTCGACTCGTGGGGCAACGCCGACGACTTCGACGAGTACGGCACCAACAAGTGGGTCATCTGCGGCAACGTCGGCTCGCCGAAGTACTGGCCGGAGATCACCAGCAACGCGGACGACAACAACCAGCTCGTCAACCTGTGGAGCAGCGACTACGAGCACGACGAGTTCTACCGCATGTACCTGGCGGTCGGCTGGGGCGCGACCATGATCAGCCGCGGCAACGGCGACACCTTCGGCGGCAAGATCCCCCTCGTCGGCCTGCGCAGCTCGGTCCCGGTGCAGTTCGAGATCGTCAACGACAACAGCGGCAAGTGCCTCGAGGTGCGCAATGCCGACTTCGACGACGGCACCGACATCGTCCAGTGGACGTGCGACAACGGGATCGATCAGCGGTGGATCTACAGCGACGAGACGCAGCTCCGCGCGTGGGGTGACACGTCCTATTGCTACGACATCGACGGCGGCGACGGCGACCAGGGCGACCGCCACCACATCTGGGACTGCGACGGGGGCGACAGCGAGAAGTGGCGCCTGCAGCCGAACGGCTCGTTCGTCGGCATGAACGGCCGCTGCATGGACGTGCCGAACAGCAGCACCGCCAACGGGGTCCAGCTCTGGCACTACGACTGCAACGGCACCAACGCGCAGCGCTTCCACCTCACCTGGTGACGCGCGACTACGACGATTCGTGCGCGTCCTCGGCCGGCTCGAAGCTGTAATACAGCACCTCGCTCCACCAGCCGGGGCGCGCCGCCTTCTGCCAGTTCGCGCGCATGGGCGAGCCAGGGCGCTTCGCCGCCGGCGATCGCACGGTCGACGCGCGCCCCGAGGTCCGCGATCTCGCCGACCAGCCGGCGCGCGTGCTCGACGAGGTCGCCGCCCATGACGCTGAAGATCTCGCCGGCCTCGAGCAGCAGGTACTTCGTCGGCGGCGTCGCGCCGAGGAAGGCCCTCATCTCCGCGAGCTCGGCGTCGAAGCCGTCGCGCGCCGGCAGGTCGCCCTCGCCGATCCGGGCGAAGAACGCGAGCGTGCGCTCGAACGCCCCCGCGCGCTCGGCGAGCACGCCGATGTCGCGGGCCCAGATCGCCGAGCGGACCACCCGCGGCGCGTTCGCCATCATCACCTTGTGGACGAGCGGGACGTCCCAGTTGTATTCGCTGAGGCCGCGGGCGTAAAAGCCGTCCTTCGGCGGGATGTCGTCGCACGTGTAGAGATGAGAGCGATTCGCCATCGGCGCGGACGATACCCGCGGGCTGATGCAGGTGTCCACCGCGCGGTTACAGCTGGGTGAAGATATCGCCCAGGGCGGCGACCATCGCCTCGGCTTCGCGCACGCGGAACGCGGCCTCGGTGACGCTCGCCGCTGCGATGCGATCGACGCGGAGGGCCCGGACCGCGCCGCGCAGGTGGTCCCAGACCAGCAGGTACCACGCCGCCCTCGACGCGGTCTACTACCTGCAGAAGTACGTGCCTCGCCGGCGCGGCAGTCGGTGGTCGCAGATCAACGTGGCCAAGGTGGAGGCGCTGCTCGCCGCCGGGCGCATGCGACCGTCCGGTCTGGCCGAGGTCGTGGCCGCGAGGGCCGACGGGCGCTGGGCCGCGGCCTACGAGTCGCAGCGCGACGCGACGGTCCCGCCCGACCTCGCGGCCGCCCTCGCGGCGAGCCCGCGAGCGGCGCGGACGTTCGCGGGGCTCGGCAAGACGCGGCAGTACGCGGTGATCCTCGGCATCGTCACCGCTCGCTCCGCAAACGCCCGGCAGCAGCAGCTCCGCAGGGCGATGGCGACGCTCGGCGCGGCACCGTAGAGCTCGGTGCCGGCCGGTCGCGCGACCTGCGGCGTCGGTGTCGATCTGGCTGAAGAGACAGGTCTCATCAGGGCCAGGGTGCGCAGATCTCCGCCAGCTCGTCGGGCGCATGGGTTGCGCAGTCGCGATGGTGCCCCAGCATCGCGGGCGCTGGCCCCCGCATGCGCCCGACCGGGCTCGACTGTCAAAACACCTCGGGGCATCGCTGAAGAACCGATGAGTCGTAAAAAGCTACCTGGTCCTCGAACCATGTTGCGAGACCCCCAGGCTGCGGGCGGGAGCGGCCCCGGAGGTGGACCTCGCCGAATCGTTCGTCATGACGGTGCGATCGGCGTCGAAGCACAGGCGCGTGCTCGAGGCCGCTGGTTCGTCCGGGAGCGCGACGCGCAGCGACGGCCGAGCCGGATCCGTGCCGAGCCGCTGGCCGACAGCGACCGGCTGGTTCGAGGGTTACAGGCGACTATGGGACCCCCGCTGCGATCGTCTGGACGAGCGGTGGAAGCGGCGGCACAAAGGCAAGCACCATGACCCGACCGGATGATTCACAGGACCGTGAGATCGAGATCGTGCGCGTGTTCGACGCCCCGCGCGAGCTGGTGTTCGACAGCTGGATCCGCGCCGAGCACGTACGCGAATGGTTCGCGCCCGACGGTCACACCACCACCGATTGCGAGGTCGACGCGCGCCCCGACGGCAGCTGGCGCGTCGAGTACCGCTCCGAGCGCGGGGCCCGGTTCAGCGAGCGCGGGCGCTTCAACGAGGTGTCACGCCCCGATCGCCTGTCGTTCACGCTCACCCAGGTCAGCGAGAGCAGCGCGGGCCCCGAGACCGTCGTGACGGTCACCTTCGCCGCGGTCGGCAACGGCACTCAAGTGCGCTTTCATCAGACCGGCTTCGAATCGGCGCAGCGGCGCGACGGCAACGCCGAGGGCTGGAACGAGTGCTTCGCCAAGCTCGGGCGGCACATCGCCACCAGCGGCGCCGCCGAGGCCGAGCTGCGCGCGTTGTTCCGGGCGTGGTCGCAGGCCACCGCGACCCGCGACCTCGAGGGCTCGATGGCGCCGATCGCCCGCGACGTGGTGTCGTACGAGCACGAGGCCCCGCTGCAGCTCGTCGGCGCCGACGCCGTGCGCGAGGTGTGCCGGCGCGGCTTCGAGGCCACGCAAGGCGGCATCGGCTGGGACGTCCCCGATCTCCGGGTGCTCGTCTGCGGCGACCTCGCGGTCACCTGGGGCCTCAATCGCATGCAGGCGCAGGAGCACGGCCAGGCGCAGGTCGAGAGCTGGTCGCGCGGCACCCGGGTGTTCCGCAAGATCGGCGGCGCCTGGCAGATGATCCATCAGCACGTCTCGTTCCCGTACGACCCGCAGACCTCGCAGGCCAGGCTCGACCTGCGACCCGACGAAGCATGACGTCGCGTCAGTAGCCTCTCCCACGAATCACCGCAGGAAATCGCTCTCGGAATCATCTGACCTCAGGGACCGCGACACCCGACCTTGGTCGGATGTTCGCGGTCGGCGAACTCGTCCATATCGACGAGCATGTCCCAGACCTCGATCCCCGGTTACACCTACGGCACTCCCCAGGTCGCGCCTTCGCCCGTCACGGACGCCGACTTCGCGCTGCTCAAGCAGACCGTCCTGCTCGGCGACGAGGACCTCCGTTACCTGCGACTCGCCGGCGAGGTGCTCGGCGACCAGATCGAAGCGATCCTGGACGTCTGGTACGGCTTCGTCGGCGCCAACGCCCACCTCGTGCATTACTTCAGCGGCGCCGACGGCCGCCCCGACCCGCAGTACCTCGGCCGCGTGCGCCAGCGCTTCGGCCAGTGGATCCGCGACACCTGCGGCGCGCAGTACGACCGCGCCTGGCTCGATTATCAGCACGAGATCGGCCTGCGCCACACCGCCGCCAAGAAGAACCGCACCGACGGCGTGGCCTCGGCGGCCCCGCAGATCCACCTCCGCTACCTGATCGCCTTCATCGTCCCGATCACCGCCACCATCAAGCCCTTCCTGGCCAAGAAGGGCCACGCCGCCGCAGACGTCGAGGGCATGCACGCGGCGTGGTTCAAAGCCGTGACTCTGCAGGTCACGCTGTGGAGCGAGCCCTACGTGGCAACCTCGGTGTTCTGAGCGGGCTGCCCGACGCCCGCACCGGATTGACATGACATGGCCTTGCAGTCAGGTTCCCATTCAACCTCACTCGGCCGGCGAGAGCCGGAGGATCTTCGCGTTCTCCTTGTCGGTGAGCACGTAGACCAGCCCGTCGGGTCCCTGCGCCACGTCGCGGATGCGCTGGCCGAGGTCGCTCAGCAGGCGCTCCTCGCCGACCACGCGGCCGTCTTCGAGGTCGAGGCGGGACAGGTGCTCCTCGACCAGCGCGCCGACGAACAGGTCGCCCTGCCAGGCCGGGAACGCGTCGCCGGTATAAAACATCGCCCCGCTCGGCGCGATCGACGGCACCCAGTAGTACAGCGGTTCGACGAAGCCGGGCCCGGAGGACTTGCCGGTGCCGACCGGCGTGCCGTCGTAGTTGACGCCGTAGCTGACGCGCGGCCACCCGTAGTTCTTGCCCGGCTCGGGCAGGTTGACCTCGTCGCCGCCCTTCGGCCCGTGCTCGACGATCCACAGCTGTCGGGTCTCGGGGTGGATCGCCGCCGATTGGATGTTGCGATGGCCGATCGACCAGATCTCCGGCAACGCGCCCGGCTCGTCGATGAACGGGTTGTCGCCCGGGATCGAGCCGTCGCCTTTGATTCGCACGACCTTGCCGAGGTGGTTGTCGAGGGTCTGGGCCTTCTCGCGGGTCTCGTCGGTGAAGCGCTCGCCGAGGCCGACGAACAGCGCGCCGTCGTCCGCCACCGCGATCCGCGAGCCGAAGTGCTTGCCATTATTAAAAGTCGGCTGTTGGCGGAAGATCACCGCCACGTCCTCGAGCCGCGGCGTCCCCTCGAGACGCAGCGTCGCCGCGGCCACGCTGGTGCCCGAGCCGCCCTCGCGCGGCTCCGCGAAGGTCAGGTAGATCCGGCTCGACGTGGCGAAGTCGTGCGCGAGGGCCACGTCGAGCAGCCCGCCCTGGTCCTCGGCGGCGACCTCCGGCACGTTCGCCAGCGGCTCGGACACCGAGCCGTCGACCGCGACGATCCGCAACCGACCTGGCCTTTCGGTCAGCAGGATGCGCCCGTCCGGCAGGAACTCGAGCGCCCACGGCCGATCGAGCCCGACCGCGAACTCCTCCACCCTGTACTCCGCGGTCTCCGCCGGCGCCGGCGCGTCGGTGCGATCGCTGCGCGAGGTGGTACAGGCGACGAGCAGCGTGAGGACCGCGATCGAGTGACGCATGGGCGCTGCCAGCATTGACGATGCCCGCGCGCCCGCAAGCTTCAGCGCGGCGTGAACCCGTCCGCAGGCCCCTCCGAGAGCGATCCTGGCGCGAACCGGGCTCCGCTGCGGTGCATGCGCCCGCTGGGCGCGCGACGTCCTCGCCATCCGCCCCCGGCCACGCGATCGGATGCATTTCGCCCGGGCGTGCGACCCCGGGCCTGGCGATCCCGCGGATCGATTCACGTATCCCGGGCCGGAGCCTCGACTGTCTCGCGCGCGAGCGCCCGGGCTTCGAGATCCCGCGCCGCCGGAGTGTGATGTTTTGAACGCGGCGCGTCCGCGGCTGCGAGCGGCCGCGCGAGCTCGAAGTCGTCGCGCGGGCCGCAGCGCCCGCTTTGGGGCCGCAAACCCGGCTCGCCGCGGCGCTGCGGCGGGCCCCGGTCTGCGTCGGACGAGCCCTCGCGCCGTCACCGGGAATCTGTCTTTCGAGACAGTCGGGCCCGCGAGCGCGGTCGGCTTCGCGCTCGCGCTCGACTTCAAGCCGCGCCGCCGCGTTGACCTCGCCGGCGCTCCACCCTACCGTCGATCGTCGTGACGCGCGCTTTTCGGCCCGTGAACCTGGTTCTGTGCGTCTTCGGTGCGACCGCCTGTGCCACGGGCGAGGACCCGCAGGGGACCGCCTTCACCGGCGCACCGAATTCGTCGAACCCGATGTCGATGTCCTCGCCGATGACCATGCCGACCGACGGCATGGGCTCGACCTCCGCGCCTGCGACCGACACCGACGGCGTCGACGACACCACGGGCACCACGAGCACCGGCACCACCGCCGGCAGCGACACCGACGCGCCGGCCACCGACACCACCGCGGTCACCACCACCGAACAGGCGACCAGCGCCGGCACCGATGGTTGCCCCGATGGCGGCCTGTTCTGCGCGTGTTACGGCAACATGACCTGCAACGACGGCCTCGTCTGCGAAAACGACGTGTGCGTGCCGGAGTCGGAGCCGGTGTGCGGCGACGGCATGCTCGCGGGCATGGAGGAGTGCGACAACGGGGCGGGCAACGCCGACACCGCCACTTGCAAGAGCGACTGCACCCTGCAGAAGTGCGGCGACGGCTTCCTCGGCCCCGGCGAGGCGTGCGACGACGGCAACGCGGTCGACAACGACGCCTGCTCCAACGCCTGCATCGCCGCCACCTGCGGCGACCTCGTGGTGCAGATGGGCGAGGCCTGCGACGACGGCAACGCGGTCAGCACCGACGCCTGCATCAACTGCAAGGCGGCCGTGTGCGGCGACACCTTCGTGTACGCCGGCGTCGAGCAGTGCGACGACGGCAACGCCTCCGGCGGCGACGGCTGCAGCGCCTCGTGCCAGATCGAGGCGCCGCAGTGCGGCGGCAACTTCACCACCGGCTGGTGCCCTCAGAACGGCACCAACCAGCAGTTCACCCGCTGCGAGAGCGTGTCCAACAACAACAAGACCTGCAACAACCCGTTCATCAAGTACGGCACGGTCGAGAACGGGGTGCCGGCGCAGCACGTCGGCAACGACTACAACGCCTGGTGCACCAGCTCGGCTTCTCCGGCTGGAGCGGCCAGGTCGGCTACGGCAACCGCGCGTGCGACCCGCCGCAGGGCCGGCTGTTCGGCTGCACCGGCTACGACGAGGGCGTGTGGCACTGGTGCGACTGGCAGGACGGCTACTGGCTCAACCAGCAGCTCAACTACTGGCAGTGCAACGACGGCACCCAGGTCACCTCGATCACCTGCCAGTGACTACATGGCCCATGTGACATGTCCTCCTGGACATATCCGGTGAGCTTCAGGGCGTCGGGCACATCGGCTCGGCCGCCGCCTCGCAGCTCTCGAACCACGCCGACCACAGCATGCACTGGGCGTGCGCCGGGTCGTCGGCGGCGACGGTCAGGCAGTTTGCGAAGAAATCGAGCGGCTTGAGGACGCAGCGCTCGACCGGGCCCTCCGGGGCCGCGTCGGAGGAGCCCGGGTCTTCGAGCCAGTTCTGCCGCAGGGCCCCGCCCTCGCCGTCGAACACGAGGTCGTACCACTCGACCTCGCCGTTGAACCCGTTGACGTCGTAGCGCAGCGGGAACCGCTCGCCGGCCGCCAGCCGCTCGAGCACGCACTGCGTCTCCGTCGAGTACGGCTCGATGCACCCCTCGCTCCACCGGTCACTCCCGCAGCGCAGCACGATGTCGTCGCACGGGCTCGTGATCCCGCAGCCCATCGCCAGCTCGTCGGGGAAGCCGCCGCCGGTCTCGGTCGTGTCGCCCTTGTCGGAGCTACAGGCAGAGCCGAGGCCCAGCAACCCAAGCAGTAAGAGTCGTTCGCATCTCATGGCCGGCAAAATAGAACGTCTCGCCCGCCCTCGCCAGTGAGCGACAGCTTGCGGAGGGACACGACAAATGTGTCTGAAGGGTGTCTACCCGGACGTCTGGGCCCGCGACTGCGCGGAAGCCCGCGATTACCAGCTGTCTTTCATCCCCGCGCTGCGCGGGTTCACCGGCGGCGCCGCCGACCGCGAGGCCGGCGCGGCGGTCGTGATCGGCTGACCGGGCGACAGCGTCGATCTGTCCTTCGAGACAGCTGCATCCCCGGCGCGCGAAGCCCGTCTTCTGCGTCAGGAACGCGGCTGCATGAGCGCGGTGCGCACGTCCGAGCCCGTGCGCCCAAGGAGTAACGACCTCGCGGGTTTCGATCACCGGTTTCTCGCGGGCGCGCCGTGAGGTCGTCGCGACGGTCGCCCGATTCGCGCAGATTCGGCGCCTGACGCCGCGCTGCGGCCGGTTCTGCCGCGGCGCCGTGCGGCGCCCCTCTTGCGCCCGCGAGGGAGCCGGCGTAAGGACGATGGTGTCATTGTGATGGCCGTTTTCCGGCCGCCCGGAGCTGCGACGTGTCGCTCGCGGCTCTGCGCGTGAGGACGTGTCGCTTCACGCGCGCAGGGCAACGTATCGCCGCATTCGAAGGTTCCGCCATGACGATTCGCCCGCTCCGCATCCTGACCAGCCTCGCCCTCCTCGTGCCCGCCTGTACCGGCGACGACCAGCCCGCCGACAGCGACGCCGACCTGGGCGCGGCCGACGACAACGACTCCACCGCCGACGAGGAGCTCCCGGAGATCGATCCGGGCGCGCAGTTCGGCGGGCTCGACGACGAGTTCCGCGACGCGGCCGAGGAGTTCGGCGTGCCGATGACGATCCTCCAGGCCGTCGGCTACGCCGAGACGCAGTGGCAGATGATCGCCGGCGAGGCCGAGTTCGAGGGCCAGGAGCCGGCCTACGGCGTCATGGCGCTGCGCGGCGAGCACCTCGGCCTCGGCGCCGGGCTCATCGACGCCAGCCTCGAAGACGTCAAGAACGACCGGCGCAGCAACATCCGCGCGGCCGCGGCGGTGCTGCGCAGCTACGCCGACGACCTCGAGTTCGACCGCGACGACCTCGGCGCGTGGGCCCCGGCGATCGCCTCGATGAGCGACATCGCCGTCGAGGACGCGCTCGTCAGCTACATCCACCACGACGTCTACGGCGCGATCCAGGGCGGCATCGCCGTGCTCGACCTGGCCGGCGCCCCGGTGGCGCAGCTCAAGTCCGAGGCCCACGTGGTCCCCGACTTCACCGCCCCGAGCCAGCCGACCCTCGCGCCCGGGCCCGACTACGCCGGCTCGATCTGGCGCGCCTCGCCGAACTACAGCGCCCGCCCCTCGGGCGAGACCGGCAAGGTGAAGATGGTCATCATCCACACCTGCGAGGGCAACTACTCCGGCTGCTGGGGCTGGCTGGTCAACTCGCAGGCGGGCGTCAGCGCCCACTACGTGGTCAAGGAGGACGGCTCGGAGATCTCCCAGCTCGTCAAGGAGTCGAACAAGGCCTGGCACATCGGCGCGACCTACGACTGCGACCTCAACGCCAAGAAAGAGTGCGGGCTCGAGGGCTACAACTGCAACAACTTCACCGTCGGCATCGAGCACGCCGGCTTCGCCAGCCAGAAGACCTGGAACTCGAACCTGATCAACCAGTCGGCCAAGCTGACCTGTGACATCACGAAGGGTCACGGGGTCGTCCGCGACAAGTACCACATCGTCGCGCACGCGCAGCTGCAGCCGTACAACCGCACCGACCCGGGCGCCAACTGGCCGTGGACGACCTACCTCAACAAGGTCAACGAGTACTGCGGCGTCCAGCTGCCGAGCGAGCCCGCGCCCACGGGCACGATCATCGTCGACAGCAACGCGTCGAACAACGACCCGGCCAAGGCCAAGATCACCGTGTCGGGCAACTGGACCTCGACGGCCTCGACCCCGGGCTACTACGGCAGCGGCTACTGGTTCGCCAACACCGCGCCGGTGTCCGACGGCGCCGAGTTCTCGTTCTACCTGTCGGCCGCCGGCACCAAGACGATCGACGCCTGGTGGACCTCGGGCACCAACCGCTCGTCCGCGGCCCCGTTCGTGATGTTCGACAGCGCCGGCGTCAAGGTCGGCACCGTCAACGCCAACCAGCAGACCAACGGCGGCAAGTGGGTCCAGCTCGGCACCTTCAACTTCAAGGCCGGCTGGAACAAGGTCGTCGTGTCGCGCTGGGCGGCCGAGGGCTTCGTCGTGATCGCCGACGCCATCCGCGTCCGCTGACCTTCAGGACATGTGCGTAAGGCCAGGCGCCCGGCGGGCGCCTGGCCTTCGTCGTTCGCGGCGGGCCGCTCAGCGCGACACGCCGAGGCGAACGCGCAGGGCCGACTGCGCCTGCGCGCCGACGACCAACAAGAAGAGGTCGAGCGGGACGCTCCCGATCCCGTCCCCGGTCGCGCCGGCCGGGGTGGAGGCGATCACCGGAGCCACGAAGTAACGGTCACGCTCGAACACGCCGTGCCGCTCGGCGAGCGCCGTCAGACCGCGGCGATGGTGGCCGGCGCCTCGTCCGACCTCGATCGCAAGCGGCGCCGAGGGCTCCTCGAGGATCATGTCGACCTCGGCGAGGTTATCCTCGCGCCAGTGGTGGAGCCGGACCTGGCGCAGCTGGGCCAGCGCATGCAGATGACTGGCGACCACGTTCTCCAGCAAGAGCCCGTACTCCTCCGGGTTCGCCAGCGGCTGCGGGTCGCGCTGGAGCGCCGCGTTGCGCACGGCGCCGTCGACGAAGTAGAGCTTCCGCCCGCGCTTCTGCACGTTGAGCTCGACCCGCCCGTAGTTGGTGGTGGTGAACACCAGAAACGCCTGCTCGAGGTAGGACAGGTACTTGTCGAAGGTCGGCGCCGACATGCCGAGCGCCCCGGCGATCTTCGACGGCGAGAGCACACCCGTGATCTGTCCTCCCAGCGAGTACAGGAGCCGCTCGAGCAGCATCGGATTGTCGATGCCGAACGCTTGCGGGATGTCCTGGTAGATGGCGCGGATGACCGCGCCGTCGCGGAGCCGCCCCTGCGCCTGCAAGAAGAAGTCGCTCTCCTCGCCGGCGCCGAGCTCACCGCCGGCGAGGAGCAGCTCGGGGAAGCCGCCCGTGAGCAAGAATCGGCGCAAGGCCGGCTGCAGATCCGGGCGCACGGGCGGATCCGACGCCACGGCGCGCAGCGACTCGTTCAAGGTCGCCTCGGCCGGTATGTCGAGGCCGTTGCCGAGCAAGTCGAGGTACTCGGGGAACGAGTAGGGCGGGAGGTACAGCTGGTCCCAGCGGCCCACGCCGCTCTCGTGGCTCTGGTTGCGCAGCATCGCCGTCGCGCTCGACGAGGCCGCGATCTGCACCGGCCAGCCGTCGTCGTAGAACGTCTTGAGCCAGCGATCCCAATGCGGGCGTACGTGATCTCGTCGAGGAACACGTAGACGGGCTCGTCCGCCGTGGCCGCGCTCGACTGCACGATGAAGCGCATCAGCCGGTCCAGCGACCACTCCATCAGCAGCGGATGATCGAGCCGCAACCACCATAGTCGCCGCGGTGCCACCCCCCGCAGCCAGCAGGTGTTCGACCGTCTGGTACATGCACGTGGACTTGCCGACGCGCCGCGGCCCGACGATCAAGTAATACCGCCGCGGCGTCGGTCGCAACATGGCCCGAAACAACCACTTCGCCAGCGGGCGCTGCTGAAGCGGCGCGAACAACCTGGGCACCTCGCCGGAGGTCCGCCACGGGTTCTGCTCGGCGAAGACCTGCGCGAAATCGTCCGTGCTCGGCTGCCAGGAGGGTCGCTTCGGCGCGGCATGTCGCCGCGAACTTATACGGTAAGATCGAATCAAGCAAATCCTGGATTTATTTATTCCTGCAAGAAGCAAGGTCTAGGCGCCGAGGATTGGCCTCACGCCTGCGTATTCGCGCCTTCGCGGAGATCGCGCTCGCGACAGCGGCGGCGCCCGCGAGGACGCCGCCGCTCCGATGCAGCCGCAGGGCCTATTTGAACTTCTGCGACGTCTTGGCCTGCTCGAGCGCGATCTCCTTGACCGCCGCGAACGACGTCGAGTTGGACGCGCCGTCGATCGCCTTGATGGCCAGGTCCTGGGCCTGCTTGAGCGCCGTGGCGAGCTGCTTCGACAGCTCGAGGATCTGCTCGTCCTGCTTCTTGCTGGCGGCCTCGAGCTCGCCGATCTTGAGCTCCTGGACCTTCTTCTTGCCCTCGAAGTCCTTGAGGGCCAGGTCGGACGCGATCTTCGACTGCCGGCGCGCGATGGCCATACCCTCGGCCTCGGCCTTGTTGGTGGCCGCCTCGAGCTCCTTCGGGTAGGCCACCGACTTCGCCTTGAGGTCGGCGTACTCCTGCTCGCGGGTAGCGATCGCCTGCTCGCGCTCGTTCCACTGGATCGTCTTCACCTCCTGCAGCCCGTCGAGCTCGGCCTGCAGGCGCTTCTTCTCCTGCGCCAGCGCGTCGGCGTCGGCAGTGCGCGCGCGTGGTCGCGTAGCCGTACTCGTCGGCCTCGCGGGTGCGCGCCAGCTTGCCGGCCGCGTCGGTCTCGGTGACCGAGCGGGCGCGCTCCTCCTGCTGCTTGCGCCAGCCGGCCTTGCGCCCCTCGAGCTCCTCCTCGACCTTGCGCTTGCGGGCCGCGAACGCCTCGTCGGCGCTGCGCTGGGTGTCGAGGTAGCGGCGGACCAGCTCGCGCGTCGTGTCGTCGCCGACCTCGATCGCGTGCAGCGTCTTCAGGTGCTCCGTGTAGCCGGCGATCTCGGAGCGCAGGTTCTCGAGGCGGCCGGACTCGCGGAGGAGCTGTTGCTGCAGCGTCGACGAGGCGTCGCCGAAGCGGGTGCGGATGCTGTCGAGGTCGCGGGTCAGGTCGTCGAAGTTCACGGGGGAGTTCTCCTGGGCGGCGGGGGCGGACGGGGCGGCCGGAGCGGCCTCGGCCGCCGCGGCGCGGGCCGGCGCGGCCGCGGGGCCCTTGTCCTTCAGGTTCTTCAGCTCCTGGGCCAGCTCGCCGTAGGCCTCGAGGATCTCTTGCTTCGTGCTCTTGCTGGTGAACGTCTTCATCGCGCGCCTCACTTCCGGGCCGAGGTGCCCTCGATGGCCTTCTGCGCCAGGCCCTGGGTCTGGGCCAGTGCCGCGGTCAGTTGCGCGTTGAGCTCGGCGATCTGGGCCCGCTGCTTCTCGATGCGGTCCTCGAGCGCCTTGATCTTCAGCTCGCCGACCTCGAGGTTGGCCGCGCTGTCGCGCGACGCCAGCTCGGCGTCGACCTTGGCGTCGGCGCTGATCTTGACGATCACCTTCTCGCGCGCCGACTTGCCGGCGTCCTCGATCTCCTTGGCGTAGGCCGCCGTCTTGGTGCGCAGCGCCTCGATCTCGGCCGTCGCGGCCGCCAGCAGCTTCTCGCGCCCGTCCCAGTTCTTGTCGCGCTGCGCCTGCGTCTCCGCCAGCTGCCGCTCGAGCAGGCGCCGCTTCTCCGCGAACTCGTCGGCCACCAGCCGGCGCTGGCGCTCGATCTCGTAGGCGTACTTCTCCTCGTCCGCCTTGCGCTCCTTGGCCCGGGCCGCGTCCGTCTCGGCCTGCGCGCTCGCCTTCTCCGCGTCCTCCTTGGCCCACGTCTCCTGCTGGCGGGCGATCTTCTCCTCGAGCTCGCGGACCTCGGCGGTGAACTTGTCCTCGAGCGCCTGCAGCCGCTTGGCGTCGTCCTGATGCAGGATCTCGAGCGCCTCCGCGGCGATCCGCACGTGCTTCAGGTCTTCGACCCGCGCCGCCTCGGCCGCGATCGCCTTGCGCAGCTCGTCGAGCCGGATCGCCTCCGACGCCAGTCGATCGGCCAGCGCCTCGACCGCGGCGCCGAAGCTGACCTGCAGCTCCGCGAGCCCCTTGATGATGGTCTCGCTGGTGTACTGCGCGGCGCGTTCGACCGCCTCGCGCAGCTTGGCCCGCTCGGCCGCCTCGGCCTTGGTGGCCGGTTGTGCGGCCTGCTGCAGGTGCTTCTGCAGCAGCGGCGAGAAGCTCTTCAACACTTCATCTCGGGACTTCGGGACGATCACACTCGACACTTTCGACTCCTAGACTGCGAACCCCACCAGGGCAGCGATGCGAGGACTTTATCAGAGGCGCATCGCCTGGCGGAGATCACGCGAGCGCGGCTGCGTCGTCGTCCGGCGTTGCAGATGCACCGGTGCGCGCAGCCGCGCCGCGGCTGCGCGGTTCTGCACAATCACAGCGTTCCGTCGCTGCAGCGAATCGTCGGGTCTCGTCAATCCCGGCATGTCGACCGCATCGACACGGCTGACCTTCGCGGTCGCATTGTTCAGTGTCTCGCGGACGCCGGCGACGGCGGACCCGAGCCGCTCGCGCGACGTGACCCTCGCGGCGCTCCACCGCGTTCGTCGCCTCGACTCGTCGGCCGTACGACTCGCCCGGGTCGCCGTACACCGGGAAGAGCTCGCTGTCCGCTGGGCACCTGCATCATCCCGTGCACCCGGCGCCCGCGGCACAAAAAGCCGGCCGCCGGGGCCGCGCGGGGCGAGTTGCGCTACCCTGTCGGCGACGATGCGGTACCGACCGCCCAGCATCATTCAGCGCCTCAACGCCTTGCAGGCGGAGCACGGCTGGCTGCGCCAGGACGACCTCGTCCTCGCGGCCCGCGACCTCGGCGTCCCGCTGCACCGCATCGAGGGCGTCGCCTCGTTCTACCCGCACTACCGGCGCACGCCGCCCGCCGCGCATCGCCTCGACGTCTGCCGCGACCTCGCCTGCGCCATGCGGGGCGGCGCCGACTGCCTCGCCGCGCTGCAGGCCGGGGCCGCCGCGCACGAGGCCGCCACCGGCGAGCGCGTCGAGGTCTGCGAGGTCTCGTGCCTCGGCCGCTGCGACCGCGCCCCGGCGGTGCTCGTCGGTCACGACCCGCACACCGGCGCCGCGGCCGCCCTCGCTGCCCTGCACGCCGAGCACGCCCCCGAGCACCTCGAGGTCTCCGCCAAGTCGTATCGCGTCGATCCGTACGCGCGCCCGGGCGAGCGCTACGCCACCGTGCGCGCCCTCGCGGCCGGCGGTGCCGCGGCCGCCGAGGCGTTGCTCGGCGAGCTCAAGGAGGCCGGCCTGCGCGGCATGGGCGGCGCCGGCTTCCCGACCGCCTTGAAGTGGCGCACCGTCCGCGACGCCGTCGGCGACGAGAAGTTCGTCGTCTGCAACGCCGACGAGAGCGAGCCCGGCACCTTCAAGGACCGCGAGCTGCTGGCCAGCCTGCCGCACCTCGTGTGGGAGGGCCTCCTGCTCGGCGCGCTGGTCGTCGGCGCCCGGCGGGCGATCGTCTACCTGCGCCACGAGTACGAGCTCGAGCGCCGCGTCCTCGCGCGCGAGCAGGAGATCGCGGCGCGGATCGCCGGCGAACTCGGCGTCGCGCTCGAGATCTTCGTCTCCCCTGGCGGCTACATCATGGGCGAGGAGACCGCGCTGCTCGAGGGGCTGGAAGATCGGCGCGGCGAGCCGCGCAACAAGCCGCCGTACCCCGGGATCGCCGGCCTGTTCGGCCAGCCCACCCTCATCAACAACGTCGAGACCCTCACCATGGCCACCGCGATCGCCGCCCGCGGCGCCGCGTGGTGGAAGGCCCAGGGCCTGCGCGGCTGCGCCGGCCTCAAGTTCGTGTCGATCAGCGGCGACGTGGTCCATCCCGGCGTCCACGAGCTCGCCAGCGGCACCACGATCGCCGAGCTGATCGCCCTCGCCGGCGGCGTACCGGGCGGCGCTGCGGTGCAGGCCGTGATGCCCGGCGGCGCCTCGACCGCGTTCCTCGGCGCCGACGCCCTGGGCACCCCGCTGGACTTCGATCACCTGCGGCGCGCCGGCTCGTCGCTCGGCTCGGGCGCGGTGATCGTGGTCGCCGAGGGCCGCGACATGCTCGAGCTCGGGGCCAACGTCACCCGCTTCTTCCGCAACGAGTCGTGCGGCAAGTGCGTGCCGTGCCGGGTCGGCACCGAGAAAGCCGTCGTCCTGCTCGACCGCTGGCTCGCCGGCGAGGCCGACGAGGGCACCCCCGAGCTGCTGCGCCAGCTCGACCGCACCCTCGCCCAGACCAGCATCTGCGGCCTCGGCCAGGTCGCCCTCCTGCCGGTCGTGTCGATCCTCGACCGCCTGCCGCCGACGCGCCCGGCCCGGAGGTCATGAGCGGCGGGCCCAAGCCCGGCGGTCCGGGCGACGCGGCCGACCGGGACGCCGGTGCCTCGCAGCGCGGCCTCGGCCGACATGTCCCCGAGGACATGCCGTTCGCGGGCGAAGCCGGCGCCGCCGGCAGTGAAACGTTGGGACATGTCCCCGAGGACATGTCATTCGCGGGCGAAGCCGTCACCGACGCCCGCGAAACCACGGGACATGTCCCATCGGCCATGTCCCATCCCTCCGCCACCGGCCCCTCGCGTCACACCTCCCGACCCGGCGACGACCCGCGCATGCGCGGCTTCCAGGCCCGCGCCGACCTCGCCGACGCGCTGGCCCTGCTGCGCGGGCGCGCGGTCCGCCTGGCGGCCGAGGTCGTCCCGCTGGCGGCCGCGTTCGGCCGCGTCCTCGCGGGCGACGTCCTCGCGCCGATCGACGTCCCCGGCTACGTGCGCGCCGCGGTCGACGGCTACGCCCTGCGCGGCGAGGACAGCTTCGGCGCCACCGTCGACGCGCCGCTGGTCCTGCCTGTCCGCGGGGACAGCTTGCCGGGGCGCCCCTACCCGGCCGCGCTGGGCCCCGGCGAGGCCGTGCGGATCGCCACCGGCGCGCCCCTGCCGGCCGGGGCCGACGCCGTGCTGCAGGCCGAGCTCGCGCGCGAGGTCGTGCGCGGCGGGCGGGTCCTGGTCGAGCTGCTCGGCTCGGTCCCGCCGCTGCGTCACATCGGACAGGTCGGCGAGGACATGTCCCGCGGGACATGTGTGCTCGCCGCCGGGCGCCGCCTGCGGCCGCAGGACGTCGGCGCCCTCGCCTCGCTCGGCCTCGCCGAGGTCGCGGTGGTCCGCCGCCCGCGCCTCGGCCTGCTCGTCACCGGCGACGAGCTCGTCCCGCCGGGCGCGCCCCCGGCCCGCACCAGATCGTCGACAGCAACTCGCTCGTGCTCGCCGGCCTGGCCGCGCGCGACTGCGGCGAGTGGCTGGCCCCGCTGCGCGCCCGCGACGGCGCCGAGGCCCTGCGCGCCGGCCTCGACGCGCTGCTGGCCGGCCCGGCCGACGTCCTGCTGATCACGGGCGCCACCAGCGTGGGCCCCGAGGATCTGATGCCGCAGATCTTCCGCGAGCGCGGCCACCTCGACATCCACGGCCTGGCGGTCCGCCCGGCCAGCCCGACGGCCCTCGGCCGGGCCCACGACGGCCGCCCGGCGTTCCTGCTGCCCGGCAACCCGGTCTCGTGCCTGTGCGCCTACGAGCTGGTGGTCGGCCCGCTGGTGCGCGCTCTCGGCGGCCTGCCCGACCCGTGGGCCTTCCCGCACCGCAGCGTCGAGCTCGTCCTGGCCCGCAAGCTGACCAGCAAGGTCGGCCGCACCGACTTCGTCCGCGTGCGCCGCGTCGGCGCCGGCGAGGTCGAGCCCGTCGCCACCAGCGGCGCCAGCAACCTGTCGTCGACCGTCGTCGCCGACGGCTTCGTGCTCGTCGACGCCGACAGCGAGGGCGCCGCCGCCGGCGAGCCCGTCCGCGTGCACCTCTTCGACCCCTGACCTTCAGCTCGCCGACCCCGAGCCCGCCGCCGCGCCGCCTGTCCCTCAAGACATCTGCTCTCGCCTCGCGTCAGCCCTCCCACGACTCTTGCTCTTGGCTCTCCGCGACCGAGCAGCCCCCGTTCCTTCAGGCGCCGACCCCGAGCCCGCCGCCGCGCCACCTGTCCTTCTGAACATCTGACCCGCCCCGCGTCAGTCCTCCCCCACCGCCTCTCTTCAGCCGCCTCTCCCCGTGACCGAGCAGCGTCAATTCCTTCAGGTCGCCGACCCCGAGGTCGCGGTCGCCCGCTGGTGGGCCGCGGCGCGACCGGTCCCATTGGCCAGCGAGGACGTCCCGCTGGCGGCGCTGTGCGGGCGGGTGCTGGCCGAGGCCGTGGCCAGCCCGCGCGACGTCCCCGGCTTCGACCGCAGCAACGTCGACGGCTACGCCGTGCGCGCGGCCGACACCTACGGCGCCAGCGAGCGCGCCCCGGCCCGGCTGCGCCTGCGCCCCGAGGTCGTCGTCCCGGGCGTCCCGCCGGACATGACCCTCGGGCCAGGTGAAGCCGTCGCCGTCGCCACCGGCGGCGCCCTCGTCCGCGGCGCCGACGCGGTCGTCATGGTCGAGGACACCGACGAGGCGCGCGGCGAGCTGCTGGTGCGCCGCCCCGTCGTGCCCGGGGCGATGATCGCGGTCGTCGGCGGCGACATCACCCGCGGCGAGGTCGTCCTGCGCCCGGGCGCCCGCCTCGGCCCGCGCGAGACCGCCGTCCTCGCGGCCGTCGGCCGGTCCGCCGCCCGCGTCGTCCGCCGCCCTCGGGTCGCCATCCTCTCCACCGGCGACGAGCTCGTCGCCCCCGGCGCGCCGCTGCTGCCCGGGCAGATCCACGACTGCAACCAGACCTTCCTCGCCGACAGCTGCCGCGAGCTCGGCGCCGAGCCGTTGGCCCTCGGGATCGTCGGCGACGACCCCGCCGGCCTCGACCTGGCCCTGCGGACAGCCCTGCACGCGCACGCGTGCGACCTCGTGCTGCTCAGCGGCGGCACCAGCAAGGGCGCCGGCGACCTCAGCGCGGCCGCCGTCGCCCGCCTGCCCGGGCCCGAGCCCGGCGCCCCTGCGGTATGCGTCCACGGCGTCGCCCTCAAGCCCGGCAAGCCGCTGTGCCTCGCCGTCACCGCGGTCCGCGAGCGGCGGGTCCCGCTGGCCGTCCTGCCCGGCTTCCCCACCTCGGCGCTGTTCACCTTCCACGAGTTCGTCGCCCCGCTGCTGCGCGCCCTCGCCGGCCTGCGCGCGGCCGCAGTCCCGGCCCTGACCGCCAGCCTGCCGCACGACCTCGCCAGCGAGCGCGGCCGCCGCGAGTACGCCCTGGTCCAGCTGCTCGCCGGGCCCGAGGGACATGCTCCCGAGGACATGCCCCCCGCGACAGGTCCTTCCGAACATGCCCCCAGGACCAGCCTCCCGCTGGCGCTGCCGATCGGCAAGGGCTCGGGCTCGGTCACCGCGTTCTGCCGGGCCGACGGCTTCATCGCGGTGCCGCGCCAGACCGAGCGCCTGCTCGCCGGCGCTCGGGTCGAGGTCCACCCGATCGACCGCGACGCGGCCGCGCCCGACCTCGTGATCGTCGGCAGCCACTGCACCGGCCTCGAGCGCCTCGTCGACCGCCTGCACGCCCGCGGCCTCGCGGTGCGGCTGCTGGCCCAGGGCAGCCAGGGCGGCCTCGCGGCGGCCGCCCGCGGCCTGTGCGACGTCGCCCCGATCCACCTGCTCGACCCCGAGACCGACGCGTACAACCGCGCCTTCGTGCCGGACGACTGCGACCTCGTGCCCGGCTACGGCCGCATGCAGGGCCTGGTCAGCCGACCCGACGACCCGCGCTTCGCGGCCTGTCCGGAGCCGTTCGCCCTGCCCGCGTGCGTGCGCGACCCGGCGGTGTTCCTGGTCAACCGCAACCGCGGCAGCGGCACGCGGATCTTGCTCGACGCGCTGCTCGGCCCGGGGCCGCGGCCGTCCGGCTACTCGCACGAGGCCCGCTCGCACAGCGGCGTGGCGGCCTGTGTCGCCTCCGGCCGCGCCGACTGGGGCGTGGCGATCTCCACGGTCGCCCGCGACGCCGGCCTGCGCTTCTGCCCGATCCGCCTCGAGCACTACGACTTCGTCATCCCCCGCCCCCGCCGCTCCCGCCCCGCCGTCCAGCTCTTTTTACAAGTCCTCGCCGACCCCGAAGCTCGCGCCGAGCTGCGGGAGGCCGGCTTCGACGCCTGACCTTTGCAGCATGTCCTCATGAACATGTCTCTTGAAACACTCCATTTGCAGCACCTGCGCGACCTCGAGCTGTCGGCCGCGAGCGGCCTGGTGCGCCGCGGCGGCTGGTCGTTCGTCGTCGCCGACGACGAGCTCGAGCTGCACGCCTACCCGGAGGTCGGCCCGCCGCGCCGCTGGCCGCTGCGGGCGGGCGAGCTCCCGCGCGAGCCGGCCGCGCGCAAGCGGGCCAAGCCCGACTTCGAGGCGCTGTGCCCGTGGGACGGCGGCGCCCTGCTCGCGCTCGGCTCGGGCTCGCGGCCGAACCGCCATGCCGGCGTGATCATCCATGTCTCCGAGGACATGTCCTCCGCGACATGCGAAGAATTCTCGCTCGCCCCGCTGCACGCCGCGCTCGCCGGCCTCGTGCCGGAGCTCAACCTCGAGGGCGCGGCGGTGTGGGGCGACCACCTCGTGCTGCTGCAGCGCGGCAACGGGGCCGGCAACCGCAACGCGCTGATCCGCCTCGACCGCGCCGGCGTCGCCGCGGCGGTGGCCGCCCGCGCGGCGTGGACCGCCGACCTGATCCGCGACCTCGCGTTCATCGACGCAGGCGACCTCGCGGGCGTGCCCTACAGCGTCACCGACGCCGCCGCGCTGCCCGACGGCGGCCTCTTGCTCACCGCCGCCGCCGAGGACACGCGCGACACCTACGCCGACGGCGCCTGCCTCGGCTCGGCGCTGCTCCGGCTCGACCCGCCGCACCAGGTCGTCTGGCGCCAGGCGCTGCCGGGCCGCCTCAAGTTCGAGGGCGTGTGGGCCGAGCCCGACGGCGACGTCGTCCGCGTCCACCTCGTCGCCGACGCCGACGACCCCACCGTCCGCGCGCCGCTCTACGTCACGACCCTCGATCCGCGCAGCGGTCTGCGGCGCTGAGCGAGCCGCGTCGTCGACGCCACGCGCGTCCGCCTCGTGCACGCGTGCGCGACCGGTCTGCCGCGCCGAGCGAGCCGCGTCGTCGACGCCACGCGCGTCCGCCTCGTGCCGCGCACGCGTGCGCGACCGGTCTGCGGCGCCGAGCGAGCCGCGTCGTCGACGCCACGCGTGTCCGACTCGCGCCGCGAACACATGGCCGGGCGGGTCTGCATCCTGGAGTCGCTCCGCGAGCGCCGCCGCCAGCGCCGCTCTCTTGCCAACGCAGGCTGCCTTTGTCACGCTCGCCCTCGGCCGCCATGTCCGACGCCTCCATCCAGTCCTGCGGCGCCATCGTCCTCGCGGGCGGCCGTTCTTCTCGCATGGGCGCGCCCAAGGCCCTGTTGCCGTGGCGCGGGCAGCCGTTGCTGCTCCACGTCGTCGACGTCCTGCGCGAGGTGTGCGACCGGCCGATCGTCGTCGTCGCCCAGACCGGGCAGCCGTTGCCGCCGCTGCCGCCCGAGGTCGTGCTGGCCTACGACCCGCCCGAGTTCGACCACGGCGGCCCGCTCGTCGGCCTGTTCGCCGGCCTCGGCGTGCTCCTCGCCCACCGCGCCGAGTTCGCCTACCTCGGCGCGTGCGACAGCCCGTTCCTCAGCGCCGACTACGTGCGCCTGCTGGTCCGCCGGCTCGTCGACGAACCTGGCCTCGGGGGCATCTTGCCGTTCGACGCCCCGGCCTCGGGCGACCCGGCCGACCGCCACTTCCCGCACCCGCTGGCCAGCGCCGTGCGCGTCACCGCCGCTCACGCCGCGGCGGCCGAGGTGCTGGCCAAGAGCGGCAGCCGGCCGCTCTTCATGTTCGACCGCCTCGGCGCGCGCTGGCTCGACGCCGCCGAGCTGCCCGACCGCCGCGTCCTCCGCACCTGCAACACCCCGCAAGAGTACGACGAGGCGCTCGCGCTCGACCGCCAGGATCGCGGCCCGACGGGCGCGTGATCGGCCCGCACGCGCAGCCCGAGCCACGCCCGCGGCACGCTGATTCGCCGCAGATGCGCGGCCTCGCAGCCCGGTCGTCGGCTGTCTCTTGCGCCAGGTTCTCCTCGCGTCCGCGCGCAGGTGAGTCACGCCACGCGTTTACGCGCGCCGCAGGAGGCTCACGCGTGGTACCGTCACGCCGGTGAACGACCCCGTGTCCGTGCCCGCGCCCGCCGCCTCGCGCAACCCGCTCCGGCGGATCTACCACTGGGTGCTGAGCTGGGCCGAAACCCCGTACGGCGTCCCGGCGCTGGTGGCGATCGCGTTCGTCGAGTCGAGCGTGTTCCCGATCCCGCCGGACGTCCTGCTGATCGCGCTGGCGCTGTCGGCACCCACGCGGGCGTTCCGCTTCGCCCTGTGGTGCACCCTCGGCTCGGTGCTCGGCGGCCTGTT
Organism: Nannocystis pusilla; assembly: GCF_026626665.1. Lineage (GTDB taxonomy): Bacteria > Myxococcota_A > Polyangia > Nannocystales > Nannocystaceae > Nannocystis > Nannocystis pusilla. The sequence continues at coordinate 10,121,686 of NZ_JAPNKE010000002.1, read as the reverse complement.
CGGCTACCTGATCGGCTACGCCCTGTGGTCGACCTTCGAGCCGTACATCATCGGCCCGGTGTTCTCGCGCGAGACCTTCGAGCTCGTCACCGGCGAGTACCAGAAGCACGGCGAGCTGGCCGTCTTCATCGCCGCGTTCACGCCGATCCCCTACAAGGTCTTCACCGTGGCCGCCGGCGTCGCCCAGATCAACATCGTCGGCTTCATCCTCGCCAGCATCCTCGGCCGCGGCGGCCGCTTCCTCCTCGTCGCCGCCGTCATCAAGCTGGCCGGCCCGCGCGCCAAGCAGCTCATCGACAAGTACTTCGACGTCGTCACCATCGTCACCGGCCTCCTGCTGGTCCTCGGCGTCGTGCTCTACCAGCTGCTGCGCTAGCGCCCGGCGGGACCTGCCCGATCGGGCATGTCGTAAACTTCGGGACATGAACCAAAGAGCATGTCCCTTCCGGATCGGGAAGGGCCCGACCTCGCCGACCCCTTGACGCTCGCGCCGCCACGGGGCACGCCTTGAGGGCGACATGACGGACCCTGCCTTCGTGAGCTGCCCTGGCCTGACCGACGACGAGCTGCGCCAGGTGCTGCGCGAGCTGAAGGCCGCGCGCACGGAGCCTTTGCGGATCCATCGCGCCCTGAAGGTGTGCAACCGCGTGGCCGACTGGCACCAGGTGATGTGGCACGTCGCGCGCCACCGCCTGACCCGCATCGAGGATCACGAGCCGCTGCTCGACGTGCTCGCCGAGACCGCCACGATCGATCCGGCATCGTCGCCCGATCTGCCGCAGATCGCCGCCGAGCTGCTCGCCCGCCTCCCCGACGACCGCGATCACGGCCTCCCCTCCGGCTGGAACCAGCACGTCGACGACCTCGTGTTCGCGCTGTACCGCCGCGATCGGCGGCCGTTCCTGGCCTTGCGTCCGAATCTGCCGCCGCGCCTGCGCTGCGCCCTCGACTTCGTGCGTGACCGCGTCGGCGAGCGCCTCGCCGACGACGAGCGCGCCGACGTTTTGACGATGCTGCTCGCCCACGCCGGCAGCGTCGGCCTCACGCGCTTCGACTACCTGCGGCTCGTCGACGACGAGGGTGAAGTGCAGGACCTCATGATCGAGTCGGCGGACGAGGTCCGCGCCGTCGCCCTGCGCTTCGGCAGCGGCGACGCGTGGGACGACGGGCTCGTCGCCGAGGTCCGCAAGAACCGCTGGACCCGCTTCGACGACGTCTTGCCGGCGCTGATCCGCCTGCCGCTCGGCGAGCTGCTGGCGCTGCTCCTGCCGCACCGCCTGTCCGCCGGCCTGTTGCACGCTCTCCTGTCCGATCGATCCGACGACGACGAGGCCCTGCGCGCCGCGGCGCTGACCCTGCCCGCCGACTCTGACGGCGCCTGGCTGCGGCATGGCCTGGCCGAGACGCTCAAGGCGCGCACGACCCCGCCGGTCGAGCAATGCGCGGTGCAGCTCACCCGCGCAGGTCCCGAGCGCATGCGCCTCATCAAGCTGCTCGCCACCCGCACCCCGCTCGGCGTGCAAGGGGCGCGCGCCGCCATCGAAGCCGTACCCGCGGAGGTCTCGTCCGGCATGCCGGCGGACGCGGCGAGGAGCTCGCCGCCGCCGTCACGGCCCTGGGCGGCGAGCTCGAGCTGAGCCGCTTTCGCACCGTCCCCGGCCACATCGTCCGCGACCCACGCCCCTGACGGCCGCGCTCGCGCGACCGTCTCGCGCACCGTCGTCGTCCGACCCCGACCGCAGGACGAGGCCCGCCGCGAAACTCGAGCCTCGCGCCGCGAATCGAGCTACACAGGCGACAGCATGCACGCACCGCCTCGAACGGCCCTCCTCGTCGGCGCTACCGGTCTCGTCGGCCGCGAGCTCCTCCGCCAGCTCCTCGCCGATCCGCGCTACGCCGCGGTCACGGTCCTGGCTCGCCGCTCCGCCGGCGCGCGGCACGACAAGCTCACCGAGCACCTCGTCGAATTCGACCGTCCCGACGACTGGCGCGTCCTGGCGAAGGGCGACCACCTGTTTAGCGCCCTCGGCACCACGCTCAAGGCCGCCGGCTCGCGCGAGGCGCAGTACAGGGTCGATTACACCTACCAGTACGAGGTCGCCCGCGCGGCCCGCCACCACGGCACCGAGGTCTGCGTGCTCGTGTCGAGCACCGGCGCGGCGGCGAAGTCCGCGATCTTCTACTCGCGCATGAAGGGCGAGCTCGAGCGCGACACCGCGGCCCTGGGCTTCCCGCGCGCCCGCTTCCTGCAGCCCGGCCCGCTCGACGGCGACCGCCAGGAGCACCGCACCGGCGAGCGCTGGGCCCTGCGGATCCTCCGCCCCCTGGCGCCGATCCTGCCCGCCGCGGCGCGACCGATCGACGCCGCCGTCGTCGCCCGCGCGGGCATCACCGCCGCCTTCGATCCCACGCCCGGCGCCCTCCGCCTCGGCGCCGCCGACCTGTTCCGCCTCGGCAGCCCGGCGTGACGGGCCGTCCCATGTTCCGAGGGACATCTCGCCACCGAGCAAGGGTGAGGCCGGCGCACCCGCGCAGCATGACATGTCCCAAGGAACATCTCGCCTCCGAGCGCGGGTCAGGCCGGCGCGCCGGCGAATCACGATATGTCCCAAGGAACATCTCGCCACCGAGCACGGGTGAAGACCGGATCACCGGCGAATCACGATATGTCCCAAGGGACATTTCCTACGAATGCCGTCCGCACGCGCCACCACGGCCTCACCCGGGCGCCTCCGCGTCTTCCAGGCCGCGCGCCCGCGACGACGCCGCGAGCGCAGCGAGCGGTGAGCCTCAGCGCCGCGTCCCGGCGATGAACACCGCCTCCGGCTCCGCCAGCGTCGACGGCGTCACGCGCGGGTCGGCGGTCACGATCAAAAAACTCGCGACCCCGCCCACCACCAGCACCCCGGGCCCCTGCGAATCGAGCCCCCAGTACTGCGCCGGCCCCGACGTCATCGCAGTCACGATCGCCTGACCATCGAGACCTGCCGCCGCGAGCAGATCGATCTCCTCGCCGGAGATCCCCGCCAGCTGCGTGTTCCCGAAGTCGGTCCCGTACAGCACCGTCACCCCGGCCGCTCGCAAGTTCAAGATTCTCGACGGCCGCGCCGCCGAACGCCGACAGCGTCGAGATCGCCGCCCGGCCGGCCCACGCCTCGACCGTGCGCGCCTGCAGCGGCTCCACCGGCACGTGCGCCAGCAGGTCGACCCCGGCCTCCGCGGCCGTGCGCGCGTGGCGGTCGAACAGCGCGTGCGCGGCCACCTTCAGCCCGCGCGCGTGCGCGGCCGTCACGATCGCCTTCAGCGTCGCCGGCGGCAGCGTCGGCCCGTCGGTCACCGGCACCTTGATCAGCCTCGCTCCTGCCGCGGCCAGCGTCTCGACCGCCTCGGTCGCCGCCGCCGGGCCGTCGACCTCGAGCCCGTAGCCGTCGCTGCCCCAGTCGCGGGTCGGGTAGCCGGCGCGCGCGGTGATCATCGGCCCGCTCGGCAGCACCACCAGCTCGGGCGGCGCCTCGCGCTCGCGCAGCGCCGTCAGCGGCGCGGCCAGGTCGACCGCCGCCGCCACCCCGCCGTCGAGCATGCGGCGCCCGCCGGGGAGGTAGCTCAGGTGGACGTGGCTGTCGATCGCGGCCGGCACGATCCACCGCCCCGCGCGCGGCAGCTCCGGCGGCCCCGCGGCGACCGCCCCGATCGCCGCGATCCGCCCGTCCTTCACCTCGACGTCCGCGACGCCGACCCCGACGATCTCGGCCCCGCGGATCACGAAGTGCCCCGCGCGCGGCTCCGCCTCGCTCGCCGCGGCCTCTCGCGGGGCCGCCTGCTCCGCCCGCGCCTCCGCGACCGGCCGCGCCGCCTCGGGCGCCCGCCCCGGCGCGCAGGCCAGCAGGAGCAGCCCGCACAGGCCCGCCCGCCGCATCACCGCCCCGCGCCTGTCCGAACGACCCTGCGCTCCAGCCCCCGCCCCTCGCAGGCGCTGCAGGCTCGCCCGACCCCGACGCCCCGGCGCGCGCTCGCGGCTCGTGACCTGCCCGCCTGCCTCGCTCGAGCGCGGCCGCGCCCGTCGCGTCATGTCCTTCAAGGCATGCCCGAATCGACATGTCCATCGGCCCATGTCCTCATGCACATGCCCCTTCGGACCTGTCCTTCACGACTTCTTCGCCTGGGCCTTCGCCGCCAGGAACGAGCCGATGCGGGCGCGCAGGGCCGGGTCGGTCCAGTGGGGCAGCAGCGCCGCGCGCTCGGCTCGGCGCTGGGCCGGGTCCATGTCGAGGACGCCGCCGCGGATCGCCCGCTTGGCCGCGCCGTAGGCGTCGGCGGGGTGGCTGGCGAGCTCGCTGAGGCGCTGGCGTGCCACCGCCTCGGCGGCCGCGGCCACCTCGTCGACCAGGCCGACGCGGAGCGCGTCCTCGGGCGCGTACAGGCGGGCGCCGAGGATCACCTCGTCGAGCGCCTGCGGGTTCACCCGCCGGCGCGCCAGCGCCAGCGCCGTGCCGGGGAAGTGCAGGCCGAGCGCCACCTCGTTGAGGCCGATCTTCAGCCGCGGGTCGGCCGCGCACACGCGGTGGTCGCAGCACATCGCCACCAGGCAGCCGCCGGCGATCGCGTGGCCGCTGACCAGCGCGACCGTCGGCCCCGGGTAGTTGTAGAGCTCGTGCAGCAGGTCCTCGAGGACCGCCAGGAATTCGTCGAGCCCGGCGGCGTCGAGCGTGGCCAGCTCGAAGAAATTGAGCCCGGCGGAGAACGCGTCGCCTTCGCCGCGGACCAGCACCGGCTGGCCCTCGGCCCGCGCCAGCTGGCCGCGAAGCGACTGCATCAGCGCCGAGCTCAGCGCGTTCTTCCCCGGACCCGACAGGACGACATCGATCATCGCCCTGATTTTACCGCGTCGGGCCGGTGCGGCTCAGCGGAACAGCGACATGATCTTGTCCCACCAGCTCCGGGCGCCCGCCGCCTTCGCCGCGAGCCCCTCGTCGTCCGCCGTCCGGTCGCCCCCGACCGACGGCGCGCTCGCCTCGTCGGCGTCCGCGCCGGCGTCGTTCCAGTCGGCCAGGATCTCCTCGAGCGTCTCGACCAGCGAGGTGTAGTCCTGGATCTCCGACTGCAGGTAGATCCGCTCCGGCACGTTCTTGTTCTGGATCGGCGCGAACGCGGCCTGCGCCGTCGCCAGGTGCTCGCGGCCGCGGAGCAGGCAGCGGGTCACCGCCCCCTTCGCCTCGTCGCCGGTCTGCCCCAGCTCGACCAGGTCGCGCGCCGCGGCCTCGGCCGAGCTCACGGTCTCCTTGTCGTGGCGGTCGAGGGCCTCGAGCAGCTGCGGCACGCAGGCCGCGAGGGCCTGGCGCTGGCGCGCGCGGTCGCCTTCGAGCTCGGTCTGGATCTTCTGCGCCAGCAAGTGAGCCGCGTGCCAGCGGGTGCGCGGCACCGGCGACTGCAGCTCGGCGAGCGCCGACTCGACGGTGTACTCGACCTCGGGCTCCTCCTCCTGGGCCGACACCGCCGCGCGGTTGGCGATCATCTGCGCCGCCTGGGCCTGCATCGCCGCGACGTGGGCCGGGTTGTACTTGGCGTACAGCTGGCCGTACTGCGTCGTGATCTTGTGCATCGTGTCCTGGCTCATCGCCTGGTTCCACGCGTCGCGGCCGCTGTTCCACACCGCCATGCCGACGCCGTGGCGCGCGAGCAGGCCGTCGAAGTCGACGCCGGGCTGGCTCGCCTCGGCCGACAGGCGCGCGAACATGTCGAGCGTCAAGCCGCCGCGGACCTCCTGGCTCATGTCGGCGACGTCGCCGAAGTGCGCCTGCATCGTCAGCGCGGTCTGGGCCGCGTTGAAGCGGGCCCACAGCTGGCCGCTCTTGTCGGCGTCCATGCGGGTGTGCCAGCTGTTCCACGCCTGCGCCCAGGCCGACTCGTCGACGCCCTTGGTGGCGAGGTAGCGCAGGAAGTACGGCTTGAACGCGGGCTCGCCGTGTTGCGCCCGCAGCTCGTTGTGTTTGCTCATGGTCTCCGCCATGGCTTCGATCGTCAGTCCGTGAATTGCGTCCATTAGGGGGGTTCCGGGGGCGGGCGGATACCACTGGCGCCGCAGCGCGCGCAAGCCGGCGAAACCGCGCGTCCATCCTGTTATCCTCCCGGCCATGCGTCCCTTCCTCGCCCGCCTCGCGGCCCCGTTGACCGTCCTCGCCCTCGCCGCGTGTCAGGGCCCGAGCAAGCCCGCCGCCGACAAACCCGTCGACAAGCCCGCGACCGACAAGCCCGCGACCGACAAGCCCGCGACCGACAAGCCCGCCGAGGCGCCGGCGGACAAGCCCGACCCGGGCGTCCCGCTGGCGGGCGAGCGCCACTTCAAGTCGCTGCAGCAGCTGACCTTCGGCGGAGAGAACGCGGAGGCCTACTTCTCCGGCGACGAGAAGCGGCTGGTGTTCCAGAGCACCCGCGACGGGGCCGGCTGCGACCAGATCTACACGCTCGACCTGGCCGAAAAGACAGCCAAGAAGGTCAGCTCGGGCAAGGGCCGCACCACCTGCGCCTACTTCCTGCCGGGTGACCAGCGGATCCTCTACGCCTCGACCCACGCGGCCGCCGACGACTGCCTGCCCAACCCCGACCGCAGCCGCGGCTACGTGTGGAAGCTGTACCCCGAGTTCGACATTTATACCGCTGCCGCGGATGGGAGCGACATCCAGCCGCTCGTCACCGGCCCCGGCTACGACGCCGAGGCCACCGTCTCGCCGACGGGCGACGCGATCGTGTTCACCTCGACGCGCGACGGCGACCCCGAGCTCTACAAGATCAACGTCGACGGCACCGGCCTCGTCCGCCTCACCAACACCCGCGGCTACGACGGCGGCGCCTTCTTCTCGCCCGACGGCAAGCGCATCGTCTACCGCGCCAACCACCCCGAGGGCGAGGAGGAGCTCAAGGCCTACGACGACATCATCAAGGAGCACCTGGTCCGCCCGACCCGCCTCGAGATCTTCGTCATGAACGCCGACGGCAGCGAGCAGCGCCAGGTCACCAAGAACGGCAAGGCCAACTTCGCCCCGTTCTTCCACCCCGACGGCAAGCGCATCATCTTCAGCTCCAACCAGGGCGACCCCAAGGGCCGCAACTTCGACCTCTACCTGATCGGCGACGACGGCCAGAACCAGGAGCAGGTCAGCTTCAGCGACACCTTCGACGGCTTCCCGATGTTCACCCGCGACGGCAAGCACCTGGTGTTCGCCTCCAACCGCGGCGCCAAGAGCCACGGCGACACCGACGTGTTCCTCGCCGAGTGGGTCGACTGACCCTGTCTCGAAGGACCTGTCCTAAGGGGCCTGTCCCGAAGGACCTGGCTCTCGGGCCTGCTCGACGGGTGGCGCGAGCAGCTCCCGCCGCTCGCGCTTGGCGGCGAACATGAGCTCGAGCCCGACGACGTAGGCCACCAGGTCGAGCGCCACGAACACCGCGACGCCGGCGGCGATCGCCGGCCCGCGCCCGCGTCCGCGCCGGCGCACTGCCCGGCCGGCGAACACCGCGAGCGCGACGATGCCCGGCAGGACCAGCAGGCCGGCCCAGCCGAGGTGGAGCGAGTCGAGCAAGAGCGTCGGTGGAGGCGCGACGTCGGCCAGCAGCGGCGCGCTCACGACTCGGGCTCGGTCAGATACGAGTACGGCTGCTGCTTCCACACCGACGGCCAGGTGGCGATCACGCTGGGCCGCTCCTTCATGCGCAGGCAGAAGGCGTGGAGGTTGGGGTAGCGCTGCTGGAGCTCGAGCCCGAGGTGGGCCGCGGTGGCGACGTAGGCGAACACCGCGAGGTCGGCCAGGCCGATGGCCGAGCCGGACGCCCAGTGGCCGATGCCGTAGTAGTACTCCCAGAAGAACAGCTCGTCGTGGAGGAACGACGCCAGGTGGTCGACCTCGGCCGGGTCGAGGTCGATCGCCTTGGTGTTCATCAGGTACGAGAACAGCGCCATCCCGACCTGCTTGAGGTTGTTGGCCTCGTGCAGCCGCGTCAGCGCCCGCCCGCGCAGCGCGTTGGTGTTGGGCAGCAGCGCCGGCTGCGGGTAGGCGTATTCGAGGTAGTCGAAGATCGCCAGCGTCTCGTAGACGACGATGTTGCCGTCCATCAGCACCGGCACGGTCCCGCGCGGGTTCTTGGCCAGCATCTCGGGGCTCTTGTGCTCGCCGGCCGCGAAATTCAGCAGCTTGCACTCGTGGTCGAGCCCCTTCTCTTCGAGGGCCAGCCGCACCATCCAGCACGGCGGCGAGCACTCGACCGCGCGGATCGTGCTGGGGTCCGGCATGTAAAGCCTGATCTCCTCAGACGATTCGGACGAGGACATGAGTGCGTCTTGTTAACACTTCCGTCCGCCGCGCGTCAAGCGCACACCTGCCCGCCCGGTTAAAGGGGCCTTCAGCGGCCCCTCGGAGGTCTTCGAGTACACTTCCGGCACAATGAACGCCGGGAAAGCCAAGAAGCGCGTCATCATCGTCGGCGGGGGTTTCGGCGGCCTGCGCGTGGCTCGCGGGCTGGCGGGCGTCGACGACGTCGAGATCACCCTGCTCGACCGGCGCAATCACCACCTGTTCCAGCCGCTGCTGTATCAGGTCGCCATGGCCGGCCTCAGCCCGGCCGAGATCGCCGTCCCGATCCGCACCGTCTTCAGCCGCCAGCGCAACTGTCGCGTCATCCTCGAGTCCGCGGTCGGCATCGACTTCGCCAACAAGAAGCTGAAGACCTCCGGCCTCGGCGACCTCGACTACGACTGGCTCGTCCTCGCTTGTGGCTCGCGTCACAGCTATTTCGGCCACGGCGAGTGGGAAGACTACGCGCCCGGCCTCAAGTCGCTCGAGGAGGCGACGGAGATCCGCCGCCGGGTCCTGACCGCGTTCGAGCTGGCCGAGAAGGAGACCGACCCGGCCAAACAGCGGCGCCTGCTGACGTTCGTGGTCATCGGGGCCGGCCCGACAGGCGTCGAGCTCGCCGGGGCGCTCGGCGAGATCAGCCGCTTCACCCTGTCCCGCGACTTCCGCCGCATCGACCCCGAGCGCGCCCGCGTGATCCTCATCGAGGCCGGTCCGCGGATCCTCCCCACCTTCGCCGAGAAGCTGTCCGACAAGGCCACCCGCGACCTCGAGTCGCTCGGCGTCACCGTGTGGACCAACACCATGGTCACCAACGTCACCGCCGAGGGCGTCGTCCTCGGCGGCGAGTCGGTGCAGTCCGCCACCGTGCTGTGGGCCGCCGGCGTGGCCCCGTCCGAGCTCAACCGCTCGCTCGGGGTCGAGCTCGACCGCCAGGGCCGCATCATCGTCGAGACGGACTGCAGCATCCCCGGGCACCGCGAGGTGTTCGTCATCGGCGACCAGGCCCACCTCGAGGAGGAGCCCGGCAAGCCGCCGCTGCCCGGCCTGGCCCCGGTGGCGATCCAGCAGGGCAAGCACATCGCCCGCAACATCCAGAACGAGCTCAAGGGCAAGCCGCGCGAGCCTTTCCGCTACCTCGACAAGGGTCAGATGGCGACCATCGGCCGCCGCCGCGCGATCGCCCAGTTCGCCGGCATGGAGATCGCCGGCTTCGTCGCCTGGCTGGCCTGGCTGCTCGTCCACGTCTACTACCTGATCGGCTTCAAGAACCGCCTGCAGGTCATGTGGGAGTGGACCTGGTCGTATATCCGGTTCCGCCGCGGCGCCCGGCTGATCGTCAACAAGGAGTGGCACGCTCCGCGGGCTGCGCCGGCCAAACCGGCCGAACCACCGGCCGTGCCAGGGCCGCTTCCGCCGCCGCCGGCCACCCAGGCCCACGCGTGAGCTCGCGGGCGCGAGCCTAGATTTGCCCGCCAGGCGCCGCTCGGCGGGCGAGCGCGCGCGGATTCGCCAACCGCGTCGGACCGTGCGCACCCTCTCGTCGCGGAAGCCCTTTGCAAAAGCGGCCGAACTGCCGCGATCATCGTAGCGACCGCGATGTCCGCCACCCCCGACGACATCCCTCGCGACTACGACATGAGCGGCTCGCTGTGGATGCGTCTGGTCGACGCCTCCAGCATGTCGGTGTTCTTCTTCTTCGAGTACCTGCTGGCGCGCGACGTGTACCTGCACCTCGACGCCGCGCCCGGCGGCCTGGCGACCTGGCTGTTGCCGCTGGCGCTGGTGCTCGGCTACGTCACCGCCGACTTCGTCTCGGGCTTCGTGCACTTCCTGGCCGACAACATCGGCTCGACGCGCACGCCCTTCTTCGGCCCGGTGTTCATCCGCCCGTTCCGCGAGCACCACGTCGACCCGCTGGCGATCACCCGCCACGACTTCCTCGAGGTCAACGGCGCCAACTGCCTGATCAGCCTGCCGGTCCTGATCGGCACCTGGTACTTCGTGCCGATCCACGGCACCGCCTCGCTGTTCTTCTCGGCCTACATCGGCCTGTTCCTGTTCGGCATCTTCCTCACCAATCAGTTCCACAGCTGGGCCCACCACCCGAACCCGCCTGCGTGGATCCGTCGGCTCCAGCGCACCGGCCTGATCCTCGGCCCCGAGCACCACGCGCGCCACCACACGCCGCCGTTCAACACCTACTACTGCATCACGTCCGGCTGGCTGAACCCGATCCTCGCCCGGACCCGCCTGTTCGAGCGCCTCAAGGAGCCGCTCCGCCGCGTGCTCGAGCCGATCGCCGGCAAGGCCGACGAGGTCGGCGGCGTCCAGGAATAAGCTGTCCTTCGGGACAGGCCATGATCATCTGTCTCTCGGGCCAGCTCCACGCTCGCGCCGCCAGCTCGCCTGTCGCTCGGGGCAGCCCTTCCCGGCAGGAGCTCGCCTGAACCAGCCCTGCCCGCCCTGCGCCGCCGGCTCGCCTGTCGCTCGGGCCAGCGCCACGCCGCCCTACGCCGGCCGCGTCCACAGCGGCGGCCAGTCGTCGAAGCGCACCACCTCGACCCCGTCGATCGCCAACGCGTAGAGCGGCTCGTCGGGGAATTCGCCGAGGCGGATCGTCCAGCGCTCGCCGTCGACCGTCGCCACATACATGGCCGAAGAGTCCTGTCCCTTCGCCCATTCGATGACTCGCCGCAGCCGCCCGTCCATCTGCATCTTCGTTTAAAATCCCAGGCTCTGGTTGACGCCGGCGTCGGTCTTCTGCGCGCTCTCGACGATCGCCAAGAAGGCCGCCTCGCCCTCGAGGCCCTTGGCCTTGTTGCGGTCGAGCAGCCAGTCGAAGGTCGGGCCGTCGGGGTTGCCGTACTTGGCGCGATCGCGCTCTTGCAGGGCCGCCCGCTCGGCCGGGTCGGACATCATCGCGCGCGCGGTCATGCGGGCGTCGTGGCGCAGCTGGTACGCGCGGCGGGCCTGCTCCTCCGCGGGGATCTGCTCGGCCTTCCAGCGCTCGACCTCGCCGGCGATCGCGGCCACGCGCTCGAGATAGAGCTGACGGGCCTGGCGATTGGTCCAGCGCGTGCCGGTCTGCTCGAGCCGCTCGGCCTCCGCGGCGTCCTTCGGGCGCGGCAGCCCCTCGGGCCAGGTCTCGACCGTCGCCTCTTCGCGCGCACAACCAGCGAGCGCCGGGCCGGCCAGGCACAGCGCGACGAGGGCGAACCGGAGCCACGAGCGCACGGGGCCATGATGCCACAAGGCGCCGCGCCTGTAAGTCGCGCCCGGGGCCCGACGTTCGCCGGTATCATCGGCACCCTCGCCGCCTCGTGAGCCCGTGATGCATCGACTTCGACACCTCCTGGCCGCCGCGTTCATCCTCCATTCGTTCGGTTGTGCCAAGCGGGCCAGCGAGAGCGCCGCGTCCTCGCCCCCGATGGAGGAGTCCTGGGGCGGCGGCGGCGCGATGGCCGGCGGCGAGGCGGCCCCCGAGATGCCGTACCCGACCGTCGCCTCCAAGGCCGACGACTACGAGCGAGCCGCCAGCACCGAGGACATGCGGGACGCCGCCCCGCCCGCGACCTCGCTGGGCGCCCCGGCCCCGACCAAGAGCGTGCAGTCCGGCCCGACCCGTCCCGAGCCCAAGCCGGCGGACACGCCGACCGCCAGCGCCGGCCAGGGCGAGGACAAGGGCAAGGAGCCGCAGAAGCAGTTCGCGCGGCAGATCATCTACACCGCCGACATGGCGATCTCGTGCTTCAAGCTCGACGACGCCATGCAGCGGGCCGAGGCGCTCACGCTCGAGGCGGGCGGCTACGTGCAGACCATGTCGCAGGGCTACTTCGTCCTGCGGATCCCCGCGGCCCAGTTGCGCCGCGTCATGGAGGAGCTCGGCAAGCTCGGCGTGGTCGAGTCGCGCAACCTGCAGGCCCAGGACGTGACCCAGGAGTACGTCGACCTGACCACGCGGATCCGCGTGCTGCGCGAGACCCAGAGCCAGCTCATCACCCTGCTCAAGCAGGCGCGCAACGTCGAGGAGGCGCTGCAGGTCCGGCGCTCGCTCGACGCCATCACCATGGAGCTCGAGCAGGCGCTCGGCCGCCTGCGCTTCCTCGAGAACCAGATCGGCTTCTCCACGCTCACCGTGCGGATGAGCGAGCGCGGGCCCCAGAACGCGGTCCCGTCGAGCAACGATCCCTTCCCGTGGGTCGACACCCTCGGCGTCGAGGCCACCGAGTGGAACTGAAGGCCATGTTCAAAAATACCTGTTCTTTCGCACTCGTCATCGCCGCGGCCGGGCTGCTGGCCGGCTGCAAGAAGTACGCGATCGAGCCGCCCGTCGGCTTCGTCGAGGTCAGCAGCCACTCCTACGAGACGCGCATGAAGGCCCAGGACGACGTCGGCCTGCGCGTCCATCGGTTCGAAAACGTCCGCGGCGGCACCCTCGGCTACTGGGCCGCCGACCTCGTCACCAAGCTGGGCAAGCGCGGCTACGTCCTCACCAACCAGCAGCCCGCGCGCAGCAAGAACGGCCGCGAGGGCACCCGCTTCGACTTCGACTACACGATCCCCGGCACCGACGCGCCGAAGTTCTACACCGTCGTCCTGTTCGTCACCGACGAGTACAAGTTCACGCTCGAGCTGGCCGGCGACCGCGAGCACGCCAAGGCCTACCAGGCGCGGGTCGCCGAGATCACCCGCGAGCTCAAGGTCCGCGGCTGCAAGACGGCCTCGAAGATCTGCGGCGGTCCTCAACCGCCCAAGCTGAGCTCCCCGCCGCCCGACCCGATCCCGGGCCTCCCCGAGCCGCCCGAGCCCGCGACGCCCGCCGCGCCCGCCGCGGCCCCGAGCCCGTGAGCCCCTCGCAGCGCGAAACTCCTCGCGCAGCGCTCCTTCCTGGAGCGTCATCACGACCTCGCCGAACTCGGGCGCCCGACGACCTCGGCTCGCACCGATGTCTCCTCCCTCGAGCAAGCATCATCACGACCACGCCGAGCTCGGCCATCCAGACACCTCGGCTCGCGTCGATGTCTCCTCCCTCGAGCGTCCTCACGACAACGCCGAGCTCGATCGTCCAGACGACCTCGGCTCGCGCCGATGTCTCCGTACTGCGCTGCTCCCTCGAGCCGTCTTCACGACATCGGCTCGCGCCGAGGTCTCCTCATCGCGCCCGTCACTCGCGTGCAGTCGCTTCTGCCGCCCCCCGCCAGTCTCTCCAAAGACCTCACGCGCCACGCTTTCGTCGCTGTCATGACCTCGCTCGCCCTCGGCATGCCCGGTTTGGCGTGCCCTTCGACTGACGGACCTTGACGTCCTCCCCCGCCACGGGCCACCAATACGACTCGTGCCGTTCGTCGCCGTCGCCTCCGCCGGATTCGCCCACGCGCGGCAATGGGGCGTGCTCGCGGCGCTGCTCGGCTTCGCCGCCGGCTGGACCGCCTGGGCTTTGTTGCGCGGCGACCCGGCCGCGCTCCTCGGCGACGACCTCGACCTCGGCCAGCGCCTCGCTGCCGTGCGCGCCGGCCTCGCCGGCCTCGTCGTGTTGCTCGGCGGCTACTTTCTCGCCGCGCGCCGCCGCGGCCGACCGCTCGCCGAATTCGCCGTCGCCTGGAACCGTCGCCTCCTGCTCCTCGCCGGCGCGCCCGCCTGCGTCCTGCTCGCCGTCCCCGGCCTCGCCGAGCGCCGCGGCTTCGTCCCGCTGGTCACCAGCCTCGGCCTCGGCCTCCTCGCTGCCGCCAGCGCCGCCGGCTGGCGCGACATCCTCGCGCGATGCCGCCCGCGGCCGCGCCTCGTCGCCGCGATCTTGCTCGCGCTCGGCCTCGGCGTCGCCGCCCTGCTCATTCATCTCGGCGTGGTCCGCCATCACGCGCTCGTCAGCAACATCCACGACCTGGGCATCTTCGAGAACGTCCTGTGGCGCTCGCTCCACGGCGATCTGCTGGCCACCAGCCTGTTCCCCGACGACACTTTCAATCATCAGCACTTCGCCCCGCTGCTGCTCGCGCTCGTCCCGTTCTACGCGATCGCTCCGCGCGCCGAGACCCTGATCGTCGTGCAGGTGCTGTGGCTGTGCTCCGCCGCGATCCCGCTCTATCTATTCTCCCGAAGGCGCAGCGACAGCCTCGCCCTCGCGTTCGCGGTCACCCTCGCCTTCCTCGTCTCGCCGCTGATCCACGCCAGCGCGCTGTGGGACTTCCACGACCTCACCCTCGCCGTCCCGCTGGTGCTGTGGGCGCTGTGGGCCCACGACGGCGATCGCCGCCTCGGCCTCGCGCTCGCAGTGGCCGCCCTCCTGCTCGTGCGCGAGGAGATGGGCCTCGTGGTGGCAGCCTTCGGCCTGTTCGCCGCCCTCGACGCCCGCCCGCGCCGCGGCCTCGTCCTGCTCGCCCTCGGCCTCGCGTGGTTCGTCCTCGTCGCCCGCGTGTTCGCCCCCGGCACCGGCGTGGGCGCCCACGCCGACGGCCTGCGCGGCAACCTGGCTGAAGCGACAGGCTACCGCGACCTCGCCCTCGCCCTGCTCGCCAACCCGCTGCGCCTCCCGCTCGAACTCCTGCGGCCCGACAAGTTCGGCTACCTGCTGTGCCTCGGCGCCCCGCTGCTGCTCCTGCCCATGTGCGCCGGCCGCCTGCTCGTGCTGCTCCTCCCGGGCGCCGCGATCTTCGTGCTCAGCGGCAACCAGTACGTCGCCGATCCGTACTTTCACTATTCCGCCTTCTTCTTGCCCGCGGTGTTCGCCGGCGCGGTCGTCGGCGCGGCCAACCTGCAGCGGCGACTCGGCCGACCCCTGGCGCTCGAGCTGGCGGCCGGCATCGTCGTCGCCGCGCTCGCGTTCGGCTGGTCGTTCGGCCTGCCCGGCGGCAGCTTCCGCGCCGGCTTCCACCCGGTCCCGACCGCGCTCACCGAGGCCGAGCGCGAGCGCCACGCCTGGCTCACCGAGCTGGCCCGCACCCTGCCCCCCGACGCCTGCGTCGCCGCCACCGGCGACGTCGGCGCCCACCTGGCCGCCCGCCGCTGCTTCGCCTGGTTCCCCGCCCGCCTCGACGTCGACTACCTCGTCCTCCACCGCGAGGACATCAACGCCAAGCACATGCCCCTGCTCCGCAAGCTCCGCGCCGAGCAGCGCTTCCGCACCGTCGACGAGCAGCACAAGATCCTCGTGCTGCAGCGCAACCCCGACAAATGACCTAGAGGACATGCTCTTAAGGGCATGCTCTTAAAAACATGTTTTATTGAACATGTTCCGTGGATCGATGCGTTCGGCGCGCAACTTCGCAGTCACCGCCGCCTCCACCGCGCTCGGCATCACGCGGCCGCCTCCGCCAGCACCTCCCCCCACGGGCGCCCCACCTTTTACACAGCCTTGACCGTCGCCCATCGCGTCCTCCGCTACACCCGACGTCGGAGGCAACGATGCAGATCCGCGGCGCGCTCTGGACCACCATGGCCCTGTTTCTGTCCCTCGGCGCGCCGGTGAGCGCGAGCGCGAGCGACCTTCCACCTGTCCTCGAGGACATCATCGGCCGGAGCCTCGGCCTCGCCCAGCTCGCGCAGCTCGCCCTGGCAAACGACGACGCCGCCGCCCAGGCTGCCCGCCTGCGCCTGCGCGCCGCCGGCCCCGAGGGCCTCCGCGCCTTCGAGCGCGCCCACGAGGCCGCGCTGACCGCCGCTTACGACGCAGTCCTCGCCGCCGCCGAGGCCCCGCAGGACCGCCGCGATCCCGCAGGCCTCGCCGATCCGGCCCGCGCCCGCCTGCTGGCCGCCCTCGACACCGTGTGCGGCCAGCGCGACTGCCTGCTGTCGCGCCTCTACTGGCACACCGACCTCGACGAAGCTGTCCGAACGGCCAGGCGCGAGGGCAAGCCGGTCCTCTCGCTGCGCCTGCTCGGCGACCTGCGCGACGAGCTGAGCTGCGCCAACAGCCGCTTCTTCCGCGCCCTCCTCTACCCCGACCCGGCGGTGCGCGCCCTCCTGCGCGACCGCTTCGTGCTCCACTGGGCCAGCGAACGAGCGGCGCCGAAGATCACCATCGACCTCGGCGACGGCCGCCAGGTCGTCACCACCATCACCGGCAATAGCGCCCACTTCGTCCTCGACGCCGGCGGACGTCCGGTCGACGTCGTCCCCGGCCTCTACGCCCCCGCCGAATTCGTCGCCGCTCTGCAGCGCGCCGAGGACCTCGCCCGCCGCACCGCCGTCCTCGCCGGCGACGACCTCCGCGACGCGCTCGCCGACCACCACGAGGCCCGCGTGCGCGCCCTCGACGAATCGTTCAAGAGCCAGGCGATCACCGCGGGTCAGCGCGTGTCTCCGCCGCCCCGCGCGGCTCGTCCCGGCGCCCTTGAGCCGCGCGCCGGTCAGGCCGCGCCGCTGGCGATCAGCAAGATGGCCGTCGAGGCGCCGCTGCTCGGCGCCACCGGCGAGCCCGTCGACCGCGTCGCCGAGCGCTGGGAGCGGATCGCCGACGTCACCGCGCCGTCGATCGCCCTCTCGCGCGCGAGCCTCGGCCTCGTGCGCACGCAGCAGTGGCGCAGCGGCGACACCTCGCGCGACGCCGCCGACAGGTCCGCGGCGATCGTCGCGCTGCGGCGTACGCTCGCGCTCGACACGCTGCGCAACGAGCAGGAGATCCACCGGGAGATCCACGGCTGGTGGGCGCGCGGGGCCACCGCGCCCGCGGACCTGCAGTCACTCGTCCGACGCGTGTACGACGAGTTGTTCATGACGCCTGCGCGCGACCCCTGGCTCGGACTCGCCGACCCGACGAGCTACGGCGGCCTCGTCGGCGGCGGACGGCGGTCGCAGGCCCACCTGTGAGCGCGCGCGAGCCCGCCCTCTCGTACCCGTCCCGACAATTCCTGCCCCGAAGCACAGCCGACTGTGTAAATCTGGAGGCCCGGAGGCCGGGGGCCCACGCCCCACGGGCTCGTGCGCATGAGTGATTTCCTCGTCGAAGCCGCCCGCAGCAGCCCCGCGATCGCCGCGAGCCTGAGCAAGCTCCGGCAACGCGCCGAGGCTGCGATCCGCGACGCCGCGATCGCCGACACCGTCCTCGACGCCCGCGACTCGGCCCCGCACCCCACGGTCCCGCGCGGCTCCGACAGCGCCACCGTGATCCCGCGCGAGCACGCGCACTCGAACGCGCTCGACGCCTTCGGCACGCGCGAGCCCAAGAGCTGGAGCGCCGACCTCCTGCGCGACGTCGCCGCGCCCGACGTGTTCGCCAGCAACCCGCTCGGCGAGCTCGAGCTGCTGGCGCTGCGCAGCGCCCAGGCCCTGCGCACCCAGGGCTCGCGCCTGCGGCAGGTCACGATCCTCGTCGCCGGCCTCGCCGCGGCCATCGTCGGCGCCGGCCTCTACGCCGCCGTCCAGGGCGAATACGGCCTGTCCGGCGGCCTCGTCGCCGGGGGCCTGGTCGTGCTCGCGCTGGTGATCGGCAAGTGGAACCCGTTCCGCCGCGCCGCCCGCTCGGCCGAGCTCGCCGAGCTCGCCGACGCCACCGCGACCACCCTCCGCCTGCGCATGCGCGCCCTCGCCGAGCTCGGCGACAGCAAGACCCGCGCCCTCGAGCAGTGGAAGGTCGTCATCGAGATGACCGAGTCGGTCCGCCGCCGCCGCGCGTGACGACGCTCCAGACGTGTTCGATAAAACATGTCGCATAAGACATGTCGATTTCGACATGCCCTGAAAGACATCCCATCCAGAATCGCTCGACGCTCCGGCCACGGCCCTCGCAGCAGCCAGGCCGAAGAAGTCCCCGCCCGCCTCCGGCCTCACGCTGCGGCTCGCGGACTCCTCGCGCTTCTCCCTGCTCGCTGAGCCAGAGAGGATCGCACTCATAGCTGCCCGTTGGCCTGCTATGAGTCGATACACTCTCCCGCGGCCTCGAGTCGACCGAGCTCCTCACGCTGCGCTTGTAGGAGTCGGCCGAGCTCCTCGCTAACGCGGCTTCACGCCGCGTCCGCGAGGAGTCAGCCGGACGCCGCGACTTCACCCCTGCACGCGGGCGAACTCCGGCCCGCGGAACACCTGCCTGGCGTTGCCGCGCTCGATCGCGTTGTGCTCGTCCCAGCGGGCCCGCTCGGCCTCGCTGCGCCGCGCCGCCGCGCCCGCCAGCAGCAGGGCCGCCAGCCGCTCGCGGGCGACCCTTCGGTTCTGCCCCTGCGAGCGCTCCTCGCGGGCCACCACCTCCAGGCCGGTCGGCTTGTGGCGCAGGCGGACCGCCGTGCTGCGCTTGTTGACGTTCTGCCCGCCCGCACCGCCGCTGCGGACCGCCGACTCTTCGAGGTCCGCCTCGCGCACCGCGGTGATCGCCTCGGCCTCGACCGGCAGGCGCGTCAGCTTGACGAACCAGTTGCGCCGGCGGTGCGTCGGCCGCAGCGGGCTGCGCCCGATCCACTGCACCGTGCCCTCCCACTGCGACAGCAGCGTCGCGATGCCTTCCCCTTCGGACATGTCCTCGAGTTCATACAGCAGCGACCACGCGGTCTCCGCCGCCGGCCCCGGTGCGCGCGACAGCTCCTCGCAGCCGAGGCCCGCCGCCGCCGCCGCCGCCGCGAACACCGGCCCGAGGCGGTGCACCACCCACGCCAGCTCCGGCGGCCCGTGACCGCCGGAGATCAGCACATACGCCTTCATCGTCGACTCCGGGTCTTGTAGGTCAGCACCGGGCGCAGCGTCGCCACCACGGTGCACAGGCCGGCCGCCACCAGATCGCCGACGACCGCGTCGATCTTTTTATAGGCCTCCGGCGCCTCCTCGTAGAGCAGCTCGCGGTCCTCGCAGATCACCCGCCCGCCGAGCGGCGTGCGCACCAGATCGTCGGGGCGGTAGCGGTCCTGCAGCCGCTCCTTGACGTCGCCGCGGCGCCACTTGCGACCTGCCCCGTGGGCCAGGGACCAGCCCGCCTCCGCGCGGCTCGGATCGGGCTTCACCACGTAGCTCAGCGTCCCGCGCGAGCCGGGGATCACCACGATCCCCGCCGTCGACGGCGCCGCGCCCTTGCGGTGCAGCCACCGCTGCGGCGCGCAGTCCGGGCACGGCACCACCGCGTTGTGGCACACGTCGAGCACCGGGGCGATCGCCGTGCCGAGCGCGTCGGCGAAGCGGCGCGCGATCAGGGCGCGGTTCGCCTGCGCCCACGCGACCGCCCCGTCGTGCGCGCGCAGGTACGCGCGCGTCCTCGCCGGCGCTGTCCAGCCCGGCCGCCGCGAAGCGGTCGACGTGGGCGCGCAAGATCGCCTCGCCGAGCCCGCGCGAGCCGCTGTGGACCAGCAGCACCAGCGCGCCTGCCGGGATCCCCAGCGACGCCCACGCCTCCGCGTCCTCGATCGCGTCGACCTGCTGCAGCTCCGCGAAGTGGTTGCCGCCGCCGATCGTCCCGAGCGACGCGTCGTGGTCGGTCGGCGCGACTGTCCTTTCGGCCAGGAACTCGCGCGCATCGCCTTCCCACGGCCCGTCGAGGTCGCCGAGGCGGTCGGCCCAGCGCTCGAGCTTCTGCCTGCGCTGCGGCAGCTCGGTGGCCCACAGCGCCATCCCGCAGCCGATGTCGTTGCCGACCAGGTGCGGGTAGATCCGCCCCTCGCTGACGAACGCCGCCCCGATCGGCGAGCCCTTGCCCGGGTGGAGGTCGGGCATGCCGACCGCCGCGATCATCCCCGGCAGCGTCGCCGTGCGCTCGAGCTGCTGCACCGCCTCGCCCTCGATCCACGTCTTCGGCGACGCCACGATCCGCACCGCCGGCCTGTCTTGCGTATCCATCCTTGCACCTCCGCCTGGCGCCTGCAGCGGCCCCAGGTCTCCGTCGTTCGTCGCCGCGCTGCCGCGAAGCGGCGCCCGCCGTCCCGCGCTCTTGTCGTTCGTGCCCATCATCGCACCCCCGGCGGCAGCCGCCGCAGCTCGCGCTTGCCGATCTGCCGCTTCGCCGTCGCGTAGCGGTCCCAGTAGCCGTAGTGCTGGTTCAGCTCCCAGCCGCGCTGCCACGGGGACCCCAGCTTGCGCAGGTCGCCGAGCAGCAGGTCGTGCACCTCGCGGTCCGGCTCGCGCGGCAGCGGCGACAGGGTGATGCGGTACCACTGCCCGTCGATCTTGCGGTACTGCGCCTCGCGGCCGATCGGCACCACCTCGATCGCGGGCGGCGGCGTCGCCGGGCCCGGCACGAACGGCACCTTCTTCAGCAGGCCCGTCTCCGGACACACGTAGACCTGCGCCCTGCGGTAAGCGCCGAGCGGCCGCACGCCCCACGAGCCGTGCTCGTACAGTCCACCGTCGATCTCCACCACGTTGGTGTAGACCATGTCGCGCAGGTGGTCGAGGACGTGCTTCTGCACCGCGCTCGTCACCCGCAGGTGCGCCGCGATCTCCGAGTGCACCGCGTCCCACGGGCGGCCGACCCGGCTCAGCAGGAAGCGGCGCAGCGGCGCCAGGTTCTCGTTCAGGTGCTTTGAGCCGCGGCCGCGGCTGATCGGCTCGTCGTTCGGCGCGGTCTCCGGGTCGGCGCGGCGGCGCATCTCCGCCCGCCGGCCCTTGCCGCCCCAGCCGCCGCCCATGCGCGGCCGCTCGATGATCACTTCATACATGTCCCAACGCAATCAACACCTCGCCTCTCCGCCCGCAAGGGCGATGGAGTGGGTCTCCCAGGAATCACAGCAGTTCGAATTGCCCATGGCAGGAATCTCGACACACGACAATGCCCGGGGCAGGCGCGGCGACGCTGCCCCCATTCGCCGAGAATGGCGAATGAACATTGGGAGGCCTCCGCCGCCGCGTCAGGCCAGCCCGCGGGCGCGGACGGGGCGGCGACGTGCGAAGACGTCGCGGCCCCGTCCGCGTCGCGCGGGCCCTCGCTGCCGGGGCTCACGGGCGACCAGAACGGCCTGAAACGGCCTCCTGGGCCCCGAGAGCGGCGTCCTGCGCCTCGCCGCCGTCAGGGCCTCGTCGCAGGGGCGACGCGGTCGGCGGGCGTCATCGCAAAAGCGACGCACCTCACCGGGAGACGGCGGGGAGACTGCTCCGGCCGCGCGTCCGAGATGTGGACCGCGGGCGAAGACGAACGGACGCGGCGAGCGGGCCTGCGTTCGAGCGGATGTGGCTCAGTGGCGAGACATGACCGAACCGCCTGGTGAGAGGCGATGTGCACTCTATACAGTACGACCCCGGGCGGGTCAAGCACCATTGCGCAATCGTATCACTTTAGGCGGTTTTTGGGCTGCGACGGCAGGAACCAGCCGAGGCCGGCCCCGAGGCCCGCGAAGGCGACGCAGACGAACAGCGTGTCGACGCCGTGCGTGCGGGGCTCGCCGGCGAAGCGGATGGCCTGGATCGCGAAGCCGAGGATCAGGCCGAGCGCGGCGCCGAGCACGATCACCGCCGGGCGGGCGGCCGGTCGGTTGTCGCGGAGGATCAGGCGCTTGAGCGTCGGCGGGCGCTCGTCGAGCGCCTTGCGGAACGGGACCATGCGCGCGTCGGAGCGGTGGAGCGGCGGCTCGACGGTCGGCATCTGCCCGGTGTCGCCCGACGCGAGGTAGAGCGCGGTGTTGCGGACCTTGCCGGCCAGCCGGCGCGACAGCTTGCGCAGCGCCTCGCGCATCTCCTCGGCCGACTGGAAGCGCGCGCTCGGGTCCATCGCCAGGGCGCGCTGGAAGAACTCGCGGAACGGCCGGGTGATGTTGGGGACGTGGTGCTCGATCGGCGTCGCCGGGTCGGTGGCGATGCTGTAGACCAGCGAGTGGACGTCGTCGGCCTGGTGCGGCAGCTTGCCGGCGATCGCCTCGTAGAGCACCACGGCGGTGCTGTAGAGGTCGGTGCGCTGGTCGAGCTGCAGGCTCGCGGCCTGCTCGGGCGACATGTAATAAGGCGTGCCGAGCAGGCCGTCGGGGGCGCTGGTCTCGGTGCTGGTGGCGAGCAGCAGCGAGGCGCCGAAGTCGAGCACCTTGAGCCCGAGCTCGAAGGTGTCGGTCTCGAAGTTGCGGATGTTGGCCAGCATCAAGTTGTCGGGCTTGATGTCGCGGTGGACGATGCCCCGCTTGTGCGCGGCCAGCAGCGCCGACAGCACGCCGTCCATCAGCTCGACCGCCTCGTCGGTCGGCAGCTTGCCGCCGCTGCGCTTGAGGTGGTCGCGCAGGCTGCCCTGCGTCAGCAGCTCCATCGTGATGTACTGCAGCTCGGCCGTGGCCGGCGAGATGTCGAGCACCCGCACGATGTTCGGGTGGCCCATCTCGCCCATCAGCTTGGCCTCTTGCCAGAAGCGCTCGATGATCTGCGCCTTGTGGCGGAAGCGGTCGGCGAGGAACTTGATCGCCACGGCGCCGTGCATGTGCGAGTGCTCGGCGCGCCAGACGATGCCCATGCCGCCGCGCCCGAGCATCGCCTCGAGCCGGTACTTGCCGTCGATCTCGGTGCCCGGCTGCAGCGCCGCCGCCCGCACGTCGCTCGGCACGCGCCGCCGCGGCTGCACCATGCCCACGTGCGCGCCGGAGCGGTCGAGCGTGGTGGCCATCGTCGTCCGCATGCCCGGGATGCTCTGCGTCGGCGCGCGCAGCCCGGGGTCGGTCGTCGTCGGGCCCGACGGCGTGGCCATGTCGGACGGCAGGTGGGCCTGCGACGTCGACGCGCTTGCCAGCGTCGCCTCGGGGGCGGGCGACGGTTCCTCGGGCTGCTTCATCGGGCGGGCTTGCGCCCCATGATGCCTCACTGAGGCCGGAAGATCACGGGGAACTCGAAGCTCGAGTTGTCACCGTTGGCCAGGATCGCGTCCTTGCCCTGGCAATCCGGGGCCGCGTTCGACAGGCAGTAGTCGATGCTCCACTGGACCACGAACGGACGCGTCTTGAACTCCTCCGGGGGGACGTCGCCTTTCGCCCACATCTCGTGCGAGAAACCGATCTTCGGCGTGCCCATCAGGGGCAGGAGCGAGCACTGAATCGCCTTGTCGCCGTCGGGCTCGTTGGCGTCCGCGACCAGCGGGCACAGCCCGGAGCAGCCGTCCTTGTCGGACTTGCACTCGCCGGTGCCGAACGGCGACATCGTCACGCGGTAGAGGAAGCCGAAGAAGCACGAATCACCGCAGGTGCCCTTCTTCACCTCGAAGCGCGGGTCGGCGTCGCCGTCGAAGCGCAGCGGCTGGTCGGGATCGAAGTCCACCACCATCGGCTCGAGCGCGTTGTCCATCTGCCCGCTGTGGTCGCCGGAGATCGCGTAGGCCTTCGGCGCCTGCTGAGTCTGCTTGGCGCAGTACGGCGCGTACACCTTCACGCCCGACTGCTCGGCCGCGACGATCCACGCCCAATTGCCGTAGCGCGATTCGCCGATCGTCCCGACGATCGCGCAGCTCTGGTCGTCGACGCCGAGGCCCGTCGGGACCTTGCCGTCGCCCGACCCGGCCGGCGTGGAGCAGGTGATCGGCGAGCCGTCGCCGCCGGTGACGTAGTCGAGGATCGTCTTGTCGCCGCCCGCGGCCACGCACGGGCCGTCGGCCGCGAGCGCGTCGTAGTCGACCTTGAGCTGGTCGCCGACGGTCAGCGCCGGACAGCTCGCCGTCGCCACGGTGTCCTCGAGGTCGGTGACGGTGATCTCGACGGTGAACTCGCCCGAGGTGGTGGGGACGCCGGAGATCTCGCCGCTCGCGGGGTTGATGGCGAGGCCGTCGGGCAGACCGGAGGCCGACCAGGTGTACTTCGGCACGCCGCCCGACGCGGTCGGCTGGTGCTGGTACTCGGCCCCCTGCGCGCCCTTCGGCAGCGCCCCGCAGTCGACCGCCAGCGCCGGCGGCGGCTCGTCGGTGGTCACGAGCGTCGTGGTCGGCTCGTCGGTCGTCACCGTGCTGGTGGGCGACGTCGGCGTGTCGGTCGTCGACGTCGTCGTCTCGCTGTCGGTCGTGGTCGCCGGCGGCTGGGTGGTCTGCGTCGCCGAGCCGACGTAGCTCCCACCTCCCGCGGCGTCGTCGTCGCTGCACGCCATGGGCAGCGCCGCCGCGCCGAGCACGAACATCCACGTCCATCCGGGCCCGGAGAGTCGCCCTCTCCGATCGCGGCCTTCGCTGGCGAACCGCCTCATCGTCCGATCTCCTTAGTTCAAAAGCCCTGCAATCGGGCGGGCGGAGCATAGCACCTCGCCGCCGCCACCCCGGCGGAATTTCTTCCGTACACCGTCCGCGGCCGCGTCTGCAGCGTCCGGCCGGCCGCGGGAAATCCCGTCCGCGGCGGTCAACCGCCCGGCCACGCGCGCTACTCTACGGCTCACCCGTGAGCTTGTGGCAGCACCTCTGGCCCCCGCGGCCGCGTCGCCTCGAACGACTGTCCGACATCCTCGGGGCCGGGCGTGACGAGCTCGTCACCTTCGCCGGCAGCGTCGAGCCGCTCGAGGCGATCCACGATCCCGTCAGCGGCGAGCTCGCGGTCGCCATCGACTACCGCGCCGCGCCGCCGCACAGCGTCGTCGGCGTCGCCGGCGCGCTCAGCGTCATTTCGCGGACCTTCCACGTCGCCCGCCAGCAGGCCGTCGACTTCCTCGTGGCCGAAGGTCCGCACCGCGTCCTCGTCTGCGTCGACCGCGGCACCGACCTCGACGCCTTCCACCGCGACCTGCTCACGCGCCACGGCGTCGGCCTGCGCACCGAACGGGCGCTGGTCCGCCCCGGCGACCGCGTGTGCGTGATCGGTCGGCGTCTCGGGGCACGCCCGACATCGCCGCTGCGCGACGAACCATACCTCGCGGTCGTGCGGGCGCAGCGGTTCTGGCCGCTCGAACCGCCGCCGGCATAGCCAATCACCGCCGGTTCCGTCGGCCACCCGCAGGCGGGACGTCTCACGTCGAGGTCACCGAAAGGCGGACGCGCCGGTCGACGCGCCCCCGCGACGGAGGCCGCGCCTCGCCCGAACCGACACGGCCACGTCCCGCGCCCCAGCTCGGACCCTCGCACGAGGTGACTCCCGCTCGAGCGCCAACCTCCTCTCACGACCTCGGCCCGGACGCCCCTCTTCAACGCCACGACCTCGCTCGCGATCAAGTTCGGACTCACGACGGACTCGCTCTCGAGCTCCGGCGCCCTCACTCGTCGGCCTCACACGACCTCGTCTCGACCTCTCCCCGACCGTCCTCGCTCCGCGACCTCGCCGCGCTCCAGCGCGGCCCTCTTGCTCGCGTCGCTCGCGACCGTCCTCGCTCCGCCACCTCGCCCGCGCTCCAGCGCGACGCTCTTGCTCGCGTCGCTCTCGACCGTCCTCGCTCCGCCACCTCGCCCGCGCTCCAGCGCGGCGCTCGTGCTCGCATCGCTTGCGACCGTCCTCGCTCCGCGACCCAGCGCCGCGCTCCAGCGCATCGCTCGCACGATCTGACTCGCAATCACTCGAGCGCCCACCGATCTCGCTCCAGCGAGACAGCCGCGCACGACTCGACCCGGCGCTCGAGCGGCGGGACCCGACTTCACCCCGACGAGACGTCGGCGCTCGCACGACGAACTCGAGCGCAGACCCGATCGCACGGACCCGAGACGAACGCGCACCCCCGACCGGCGAGACGATCGCGCTCTCACCACCCGACTCACGCGAGCGCGACCTCCCCGCCCTCGAGTGAGGTCACGA
This sequence comes from Nannocystis pusilla, assembly GCF_026626665.1. Taxonomy (GTDB): domain Bacteria; phylum Myxococcota_A; class Polyangia; order Nannocystales; family Nannocystaceae; genus Nannocystis; species Nannocystis pusilla. Next base: position 10,095,771 of record NZ_JAPNKE010000002.1, on the reverse strand, counting down.
CCTTTTCTCTCTTACTGCCCGGCGCCGATGTCGCCGCTGCGCTTTTGCATCGGCGGCGACAGGTCGTGTGCGAGCCGCGGCGTCAGTAGCCGCGGAGGCGGCGGATGTCACGGCGTTCTTGTTTGGTCGGCCGGCCGAGGCCGCGATCGCGCACGACCATTCCGGGCACCTCGGTCGGCGGCGGACGCGGCGGCGACTTGTCGTTGAAGAGCGTGCGGGCCACTGCAGCCGGGCCGCGCCGCTCGCTGAGCCCCAGCACCTCCAGGATCCGGACCCCGTCGCCGGTCTTGATCGTGACCTCCTCGCCGCGCTTCAGCGATCGGGCCGCCTTGGCCGTGACGCCGCCGACCTTCACGTGACCGGCCGCGCACGCCTCGCTCGCCAGCCCGCGGGTCTTGAAGCAGCGGGCCGCCCACAACCACTTGTCGAGGCGCACCGACTGCAGCGCGGGGTCACCGGCGGGGCCGGCGGCCGTCGGACCCGCCTCGGCCTCATCCTCGTCATCGTCGTCGTCGGCGCGCATCCAGGGGCTCTCAGCATGCCCGGGCCGCGACGAGTTCGCCAGCGCCGGTGACGCCTCGCGCGCGCTCGCCCGGCCTTGCGCGATCGTCGCTCGACGCGCCGGCGACGGCGGCGACAGCGAGCCGGAGCGTACGTCGCGGCCACGACGAACATGCCCCAAGAGACATCCCCGCGGCCGCGCGCTTGACAAGCGAACCCGGCCGCGAAACCCTCATGAACGCATGCAAGGCGCCCCCCCGATCAACTTCGCGGTGCCCGGAGACGTCGGGGCCGCGCAGCGAATGGCCGCCGCCGCCCGCGGCGACGCCGTCGCCTTCATCGAGCTGTGCGAGAGCTACGCCCCGGCCCTGCTGGGCGCGACCCTGCGGATCCTCGGCGACCGCGTGGCCGCCGAGAGCACCGTCTACGGCGTCCTCCTCGACGCCTGGCGCGGCGCCAAGCAGTTCGACCCGCGCCAGGCCAGCGTGCGCGTGTGGTGGACCATCGGCGCCCGCGCCGCGGCCCTGCGCGCCCTGCCCGAGCACCGCGCCGCTCGCATGGCGGCCGTCCACGACACCCAGATCACCACCCTCGACGACAAGACCGAGGCGCCCGACGTGGGCCCGCTGCGCCAGGCCGTGCAGACGGCGATGCTCGACCTCGACGACGAGCCGCGCAGCGCCCTCCAGCTGGCCTACTTCGAGGGTCTCGGCGCCGGCGAGATCGCCGACCGCGCCCGCACCTCGCCCGAGGTCGTGCGCGCCCAGGTCGCCGACGGCCTGCGGCGGCTGTCGGCCGCGCTGGCCGGCACCGCGCCGAGCATCGACGTCCCGCGCCCGCACGACCGCCTCGCCGCCGCGTATCTGCTCGACGAGCTCTCGCTCGAGGACCGCGCCCGCTTCGACCGCGGCGAGGCGATCGGTGAGCTGCAAGCCAGCGAGGTCGCCGCCCAGCGCGACAACGTCCACGGCCTCGCGCTCTACACCTTCCCCGCCGCCCTGCTGCCGCAGACGCGCGCGCCTGGTCGCCGCGATCGCCGGCCCCGAGCGCCTCAGCCCCTTCACCGACGACCTCGCCGCCCTGCTGCGCCTGCCGCTCCACGACGCCCGCGAGATCCTCGCCCGCGTCGACGCCCCCCGCGGCTGGCGCGACGACGCCGGCCTGCGGATCCTGCCCCTCGAGACAGGGTCCGAAGTCCGTGTCCCAGAGAGCATGTCCGAAGAGCCAGATGCCGTCGGCGACAGCGACATCACGGTGGTCCAGCGCGCGGCCTGGCCGCGGCGGCTGATCGTGCGCGTCGCGCCGGGCGCCGTCATCCCGTCCCGCTACCCGCACAGCGAGGCGCGCGTGCTGGTGCTCCAGGGCGGCCTCAGTCACGAGGAGGCCGGCGCGGCGCGCCCCGGCGATCTCGTGCCGTGGCCCTCGGGGACCACGCTCGGGGTCGCGGAGCCGGGCGGGCCGGAGCTGATCCTCGCCGTCCTGAACCAATGAGGTGCCGGGCGCGCCGTGGCGTGCTAACCACGGCCCCATGTCCGGATCTACCCACCGGCCCGACGAGACGCGCCGGGCCCCCGCGCGCGAGGCGATCCTCGCCGCCCACAGCTTCCCCGGGGAGTACACGATCAAGGCCTTCGGCCCCGCGGACGACGCGTTCCGGGCCGAGGCGGTCGACCTCGCGCACGGCGTGGTCGGCCCCGCGCGGCTGGTCGTGAGCGAACGACTGACCCGCTCGGGCGACCGCCTCTGCCTCACGTTCACGCTCCACGCCGAGCAGGTCGAGGAGGTCGAGGAGGTGTACGCCCGGCTGTACAGCATGCCCGCCGTCCTCTTAATCTTTTGAGCGTGGGGACGTCGCTCACTCCCTGCACGCCCTGAATGTCTCCGCGGCGCCGCGGGTCTCACCGCGCGGCTCCCGTCACCCCAGCCTTCTTCACGCCATGCCTGCACGTCCCCTCCAGCTCCTCGCCCTCGGCGTCGCGCTCACCTCCGGCCTCGGCGCCAACCTCGGCTGCAAGCCCAAGGCGGTGCGCGGCGGGCCCGGCACCGAGAACCCCAACCTCGACCAGGGCGCGATGAGCACCACGCTCGACCGCAAGGACCTGCAGGACCTGCTGCAGGTCTCGCTCGAGAAGCTGCACGCCTCGCCGTTCTGGGCCCAGATCACGAGCTTCCCGGCCCCGGTGATCGTGGCGATCTGGCCGTTCAAGAACGAGACCTCGGAGCACATCGACGACCAGCTCAACACGCTTCTCGGCGACCTCGAGACCGAGCTCGTCAACAGCGGCGTGGTCCAGGTGGTCAGCCGCGAGCGCCAGGCGGAGATGGCCAGCGAGGCCGCGGTGCAGCAGAACCGCTCGGTCTACGACCCGAACTTCGCCGCCCAGATCTCGCGCCAGATCGGCGCCAAGTACTTCGTCACCGGCAAGGTCGGCAGCGTCGACGAGTTCTTCAACAAGGAGCGCCGGGTCCAGTACACCCTGTTCATCCAGGTGATCGAGGTCGAGACCAGCCTGGTGCGCTTCCAATACAAGGCCGAGCGCAGCAAGGCGATCGTCCGCTAGAGGGCCCATGGTCGCCCCGTCCGCGCGCCCGCGAGCCGGCCTTGCCGCGCTCTCGCTCGGCCTGGTCCTCACCACCGGCTGTGCGACCTACTCGGACCGCACCCGCGAGGCCGCGGCGCGGCCCAGCGGGGCGACCTGCCCGGCGCGGAGAAGCAGGTCAACAAGCTGCTCGGCACCCGCAGCAGCAAGGACATGCCGACCAAGTGGAAGAAGGACACCGCGCTCGCCCTGCTCGAGCGCGGCATGATCCTCCACGCCAGCGGCGCCTACAAGCTCAGCGCCCGCGACCTCTCGGTCGCCGAGAAGCAGCTCGAGCTCCTCGACATCGCCCGCGACGGCGCCGGCCAGCTCGGCAAGTACGTGTTCTCCGACAGCTCCACCAAGTACAAGGCGCCGCCGTCGGAGAAGCTGGTCCTCAACGCCTACAACCTCCTCAACTACCTGCTGCAGGGCGACCTCTCGGGCGCGCGCGTCGAGGCCAAGCGCTTCACCGTGATGCACGAGTACCTCACCAGCTACGACCAGCGCGGCCGCCCGCGCGCCGAGGGCGAGGCCGACGTCGTCCACCCCCACGGCGCGTTCGGCAGCTGGCTGGCCGGCTTCGTGTTCGAGCGCCTCGGCGAGCACGAGTCGGCGCTGCGCTACTACGACGAGGCCCTGCAGGCGCGCCCGTTCGCCAGCCTGGTCGGCCCGGTCCAGCGGCTGTCGGCGCTGGCCGGCTACCGCTCGCCGCGGATCGACGCTGTCCTTGGGGGCATGTCCTATGAGACAGCCCAGGCGCCGAGCGAGGTCTTGGTGGTCGTCAGCGTCGGCCGGGTCCCGCTCAAGGAGGCGCGGCACATGCCGATCGGCGCCGCCATCGGCCTGGCCCACGCCTACATCACCGGCGACAGCCGCGTGCTCGAGCGCAGCGCGCTCAAGATGGTCGTCTACCCCGAGCTGGTGCCGTCGGGCAGCGCGTTCGAGACCGCCGAGTTGCGCGTCGACGGCCAGCCGGTCGGGCTCGAGATCGCCAGCGACATCCAGACCGAGGTCATCGACGAGTACGAGCAGATGAAGCCGAAGATCATCGGCGCCGCGATCTCGCGCCTCATCGTCCGCGCGGCGGTGGCCGAGGGCGCCCGCGCGGCCGGCAACAGCGCGAAGGAGGGCGGCGCGATCATCGGCCTGTTCGCCGCGCTCGCGGCCGAGGGCGCCTTGCTCGCGGCCGACCGCCCGGACACCCGCTCCTGGACCCTGCTCCCGGGCCTCGTCCTCGTCGCGCGCGTCCCCGTGCAGCCCGGTCCGCACGCCGCCACCGTGGTCGCGTCCGGCCGCGGGGGCAGCGAGACCCGCAACTACTCGTTCGATGTCCCGGCCGGCGGCTTTGTTGTGCTGGACGTCACCACCCTGCGCTGACCCTCGCTTACGCTGATCGTCAACCGCCTCGCGCTTCGTCTCACTCCCACGCTCTCCCTCGAGGTGCCCCATGATGCGTCGTCGCCTTCGTCTCCGCGCCCTGCACTCCCTCCTGATGGTCGTCGGCGCCTACCTCGGCCTGTGCAGCCTCGCGCCGGTCGCCGAGGCCAGCGTGCTCGGCCGCCGCGGCATCGAGATCGAGGGCCCGCAGGACCGCCGCGGCTTCTTCATCGGCCCCGGCATCGGCTTCGGCGCCACGTACTTCGACAGCCCGCTGTTCGCCCGCACCTACAACGAGGCGACGGCCTTCATCCCCGGCGGACGCATCGAGCTGGCCCTCGGCGGCGGCGTCGGCAAGCGCCTCACGCTCGGCGTCAACCTCCACCTCGGCACGTACATGTCGAGCCGCTTCGGCCCCAAGGTGTTCTTCGGCGGCGACGTCGAGGCCAACATCTTCATCGTCCGCGGCTTCTTCGTCCGCACCGGCCTCGGCATCGGCGGCGTGCCCCAGGGCGACGGCCGCCGCGTCCGCATGGGCGCCGGCGGCGTGGTGGGCCTCGGCTACGAGTTCTGGCTCAACGCCAGCGCCGCCCTCGGCGTCGCGCTGCTCTACGACCTCCGCGCGGTCCCGGGCGACGGCCTGCGGCACACGCCGTACGTCGGGCTCCGATTCGCCTGGTACTGACGAACGCGCCGGTCTTCGGAGGTGACCACCTCGCCGTCGTCCCCGCCCGCCCAGACGCGATGGCCCGCCCGTCGAGCAGGCGGACGCTCCAGAGCACCTCGTCGCTCACACCTTCCGCGCCGCCCTCGCACCACCACGGTCGGGCAGTCGGCCGGGCGCGTCGGCGTGGATCCACGACGGCCTGTCGCTCCGGGTTTCCGGAGCAGCAGCTCTGCGGGCACGGCCGAGCGTCGCGAACCATCGCGCATGCGGGTGACGGCGAGCGGCGCGGAGCTCAGGAAACGCCGAGGAGGATGCTCGTGCGGATGACGCTGGCGCCGACCTTGCCGGTGTGTTCGCCGCTGCCATCGAGGTAGACCGCCTTGACGGCGACCTGGACCTTCTCGGCCTCTTTGTTGGGGTCGTAGATCTCCACCGGGCCGCCGATGACGCACTTGGTCCCGTCCCAGCTGCCGGTGTCGAAGGTCGCGACGCGTTGGTGCCAGGCGCCGTCGTAGAAGATCGACACATCGTAGAAGAGCACTGTCCACGCGCACTGCGACTGGGTCAGCGGCGGTCCGGCCCAAAACGGGCTGACCAGCAGGTGCGGATGGATCCAGAAATTGTCGACATTGGTCGCCTCGATCACGTAGTGGTCGCCACAACTCTTGCCCCCGTAACTGGCGCTGGGCGACGAATTCGTCATGCTCGCCGACAGGCTCGGGTTGGCCGGATGGGCGATCAGCGGGGCCGAGAAGTGGTGCTGGCCATTGGTCGAGCAGCGCGGCGAGACTTGGGTCTCGGCCCACTCTTCCGGGGTGAGCTCGTCCACCTCGGAGTCGCAGGCGGTGAGCAGCGCGAAGGAGGCCGCGCCGGCCGTGAATAGGAGATACTTTTGCATGGGATACGTGCTTTCTGCGGCACCTGGACGGCCGCTCGCGGGCGACGGCGAGGGCCGTCTATCCGCACAGTGACGACCGTGCGGCGATCAATTGCAGGGCGCCGCCGCGTTCTTCGGACCACGAGGTCACATCCTGCCTCGCGAGGCGGAGCCGCTGCGGCCCGCTCGCTCTCGGCCGGCGCGAGGCGCTCGACCCTCGTCCCGGCCCTGACACTGCTACAACAAGCGGCGCCGAATTGCGCCGCGAGAGCGTCTGGTGGTGCTAGGGTTCGGCGCCGCACGGGTCCGCACGACCCCAGGCGGGACCGATCATGAAGCTCCTTGTCACCGGCAGCACGGGTCATCTCGGAGAGGCATTGGTACGCACGCTCCGCGGCGACGGCCACGACGTCGTCGGCCTCGACCGCCTCGCCTCGACCTTCACCGACGTGGTCGGTTCGATCGTCGACCGCGCCACGGTCGCGCGGGCGGTCGCCGGCGTCGACGCGGTCGTACACACGGCGACCTTGCACAAGCCGCACGTCGCCACGCACACGCGCCGCGAGTTTGTCGACACCAACATCACCGGCACCCTCAACCTCCTCGAAGAGGCAGCAGCGGCGAGGGTGCGGGCGTTCGTCTTCACCAGCACCACCAGCGCTTTCGGCCGCGCCCTCACGCCCCCGCCGGGCGCGCCGGCGGCGTGGATCACCGAGGCCGTCACGCCCGTGCCGCGCAACATCTACGGTGCCACCAAGGTCGCCGCCGAAGACCTGTGCGAGCTCGTGCACCGCGACACCGGCATGCCGTGCCTCATCCTCCGGACCTCGCGCTTCTTCCCCGAAGACGACGACGACGCGACGACACGGCGCGACTACCCCGACGACAACTCCAAGACCAACGAGTACCTGTTCCGTCGCGTCGAGCTCGAGGACGTCGTCTCGGCGCACCTGCGGGCGCTCGAGCGGGCGCCGGCGATCGGCTTCGGCCGCTACATCGTCAGCGCGACGACGCCGTTCACCCTCGACGACCTCCAGGCCCTGCGGGAGGACGCCCCGGGCGTGGTCGCTCGCTTGTTCCCCGAGTACGCGGCCGAGTACGCGCGCCGCGGCTGGCGCATGTTCCCCACCATCGATCGCGTCTACGTCAATCAGCGCGCGCGCGACGAGCTCGGCTGGCGGCCGCGCCACGACTTCGGCGCGGTCCTGGATCGCCTGCGCGCCGGCGAGGAGCCGCGCAGCGCCATCGCCCTCGCCGTCGGGTCGAAGGGCTACCACGACCGCAGCTTCGCCGACGGGCCGTACCCGGTCCTGCCCCACCGGCGCCCGGACGCAGCCGAGTGAGCTGTCACGGACGCCAGGCCGTCCGCAGCTTGTCCGCCAGGCTCCGCGCCACGGCCGGGCTGCTGACATTGGTAAATCCGAGCAGCAGCCCCGGCTCGACCGGGTGCTGGTGCTGCCAATCGCTCAATGCTTGGACCTCCAGGCCCGCTCGCCGGGCGGCGCGGGCGAGCGCGCGGTCGTCGGTGCGGCCCTGCAGTCGCACGAGCAGGTGCATGCCGCCCGCCTGCAGCTCGACGCGGAGGCGCGCCCCGAACACCGCCTGCAGAGCCTCGACCACCGCCGCCCGCCGCTGCGCGTAGAGGTTGCGCATCTTCTTCACGTGGCGGGCGAAGTGGCCCTCGAGCATGAAGTCCGCGACGACCTCCTGGACGAGCTGCGGGCACCCGCCGTGAAAGGCGGCGCAGGTCGCCTCGAAGCGCCGCAGGTCGGGCTCGGGGACGACGACGTAGGCGAGGCGCAGCGAGGGCAGCAGCACCTTGCTGAAGGTGCCCGCGTAGTACACGACGCCCTCGCGGTCGAGGCTGGCGAGCGCGGGCAGCGGTCGGCCCTGGTAGCGATATTCGCCGTCGTAGTCGTCCTCGAGCACCCGGGCTCCCGACGCCGCCGCCCAGGCGATCAGCTCCAGCCGCCGCGGCAGGGCGAGGGCGACCCCCAGCGGCGATTGATGCGAGGGCGTGACGACCGCGAGCCTGGCCCGCGCGGCACACTGGCGGCCCTCCGAGACCTGCAAACCCGCGGCGTCGACCGCCACCGCCACGACGCGCGCCCCGTGCGTCTCGAGCAGCAGTCGCGTCGGCGGAAACCCCGGATCTTCGATCCAAACTGTGTCGCCCGGACGCACCAGAGTGCGCGCCACCAGATCGAGGGTATGCCGATAGCCCGCTGTGATGAATACCTGCCCCGGGGCGCAGCGGACGCCGCGAGAGAGCGCCAGGTGGGCGGCGATGGCCTCGCGTAGACGCGGCTCACCGGCGGGCGCGGGGTAGCCGTCGGCGAGCCGGTCCGCGTCGCGCAGCCGACGAGCGGTCAGGCGCGACCACAGCGCGTGCGGGAAGGCGTCGAGCGCCGGCAAGCCGAGCTGGAACGGACGCACCGAGCGCGGGCCCGGCAGCGCCCCGGCGGGCGCGGTCGGACGGGGACGGCCGAGCCGCGCCGCGTGCGGACCGATGGGCGCGACGCGGGTGCCCGCCTGGCCCTGCGGCAGCAGATAACCCTCGCCGATCAACAGGTCGTAGGCGGCCTCGACGGTGCCGCGCGCGAGCCCCAGCGCGCTCGCCAGGCCGCGGATCGACGGCACCCGATCGCCGGGTCGCAGCCGCCCGTCGGCCACCGCGTCGCGGATGCGCGCGTAGATCTGCCGGTAATAGGGAGAGTCCCCCGAGCGGTCGAGCGTCAGCGAAAACCGCGAGGCCGACATGTCCCAGTGATTTTCGCAGATCTTGGCTCTCCCGGCCAGGACATGGTCCGCACATACTCGCGGCGTGACGATCGCAAACGACGAGGTCTCGCTGCGCCACGCGGAGCACGACGACGAGCTCCGCGCCTGCTACACGCCGATGGTCGCCCTGCGACCGGGCCTGCGCGACGCCGAGGAGCTGCTGACGCGGATCCGCCGCCAACAGGCGCAGGGATACCGCTTGCTGGCGGCCTGGCGCGGCGGTGAAGCGCTCGGGCTCGCCGGCTACCGCGAGCAGGACAACCTGATCTACGGCCGCTTCGTCTACGTCGACGACCTGGTGGTGCGAGAGGACGTCCGTCGCGAACAGCTCGGCGAGCGGCTGCTCACCGCCGTCGCCGACGAGGCGCGCCGGCTCGGCTGCGCCCGGCTGGTGCTCGACACCGGGCTGGGCAATCCGCTGGCGCAGCGCTTCTACTTCCGCCAGGGCCTGCTGGCGGCCGGCATGCACTTCGGCCGGAGCCTCGTCTGAGATGCCGGCGATCCTCGCAATCGACGCCAGCCCTCGCGGCTCGGCCTCTCGCAGCGGGCAGGTCGGTCGCATGGTGGTGGAGCGCCTGCTGCGGCGCTCGCCCGACGCTCGCCTGATCGTCCGGCCCATCGGCGTCGAACCGCTGCCGCACATCGACGCGGCCTACGCCGAGGCGATGGAGACGCCCGAGGCGCGCCGCACCGCCGCGGACCGACAGGCGCTGACGCGCTCGGAGGCGCTGATCGCCGAGCTCGAGGCGACCGACCGCCTGGTGATCTCGACGCCGATGCACAACTTCACGGTGCCATCCACACTGAAGGCGTGGATCGATCACGTGGTGCGGGCGCACCGCAGCTTCGCGCTGACGCCCCGGGGCAAGCAGGGCCTGCTGGCGGACCGGCCCACCTACGTGATCGTCAGCGCCGGCGGCCTCGTGTCCGGCGACGGCCCGCGCCAGCCCGACTTCGTCACGCCGTACCTGCGCCACGTGCTGGCGGTGATCGGGATCCACGACGTCCAGTTTCAGGTGCTCGAGGGCCTCGTGCGCGGCCCGGACGCGGTGCAGGCCGCGGAGCGGAGCGCCCGCGCGTGGCTGGACCGACAACTCCCGGAGGAATGAAGAATGACGATGCAACGGTTCGACTACACCCAGCTCTCGCCCGAGGTGATGCAAGGCTTCTACAGCGCCCACGCCGCGCTCCTGCGCGGTCCGCTCGGGCGGCCGCTGATCGACCTCGTGTACCTGCGGGTGTCGCAGATCAACGGCTGCGCGTATTGTCTGGAGATGCACTCGAAGTCGTTGCGCGACGACGGCGAGACGACCCGACGCATCGACGTCCTCGCGGGCTGGCGCGTGAGCACGGCCTACACGCCCCGCGAGCGCGCGGCGCTCGAGTGGGTCGAGGCGGTGACGGACATCGCCCACACCCACGCGCCCGACGCCAGCTACGACGCGCTCGCCGAGCACTTCAGCGAGCGCGAGACCTCCGACCTGACGACGGCGATCGCCTTGATGAACGCGCTGAACCGCGTGGCGATCGCCGCGCGCCGATGACCCCGCCTGCAGGCCCGGGGAGCGCTCACACGCGGACGGAAAATTCTGTCCCGTCGGCCAGGTGGAGCGTCGACGAACGGAAGCCGTTGGCGGGGTCTTGCATGTACGCGACGTACGGCGCGAGGTCCCGCTTGAACGTGAAGATGTTGTCGCCGATGACCACGCCGCCGGGGCGGACCTGCGGGCCGAGCATGCGGATGATCGGCAGGTAAAGGTCCTTCCAGCCGTCGAGCAGCATCATGTCGATCGCGCCCAGCGGCCCCTGCAGCGTCTGCAGCGCGTCGCCCTCGCGGATCTCGGCGAACGCCTCGAGCCCCGCCTCGCGGAGGTTCGCCCGCGCCTGCGCGACCTTCTCGGGCACCAGCTCGGTGCCGATCACGAGCCCGCCGCCGTTGTCGCGCACCGCGGCCGCGAAGTAGATCGTGGAGATCCCGAACGACGTGCCGAACTCGACGATCCGGCGGGCGCCGAGGGCCCGCGCGACCAGGTAGCACAGCGCCCCCTGCTCGGGCGACAGCGGCAGGTACAGGTCCTTGGCGATCTCGGACATCTCCGCCGCGCTCGGCCGGCGCCGCAGCAGCGAGCCGCGCAGCAGCGCCGGCACGAAGCGACGGACGATCTGCAGCCGCTGCCCGGCCGCCGCGCCGTGCAGCCGCTTCAGCACGGCCTGCACGCGGGGATCGCCGATCACGGCGCCAGGAGGACTGAGTTCGAGCGAGAACGGGAGCTTCATGGCGCGAAGGTCAACACAGCCCCGGCCGGCTGTCGAGCGACGCCGCGTCGCAGGGAGACCTCCAAGCTCGACGCCCGAGCGAGGCGAACATCTCTACGACGGACGCACACGCACGCTCCGACGACGGATCCGCATCCGCGGCAACCCGAGCGCGGGCGCCACAAGGCACATTCCGCCGTTCACCTCACCCGAGAATCGTACCGTGCAGAGCACGGGCAACTACGAGCGCGCTACGATGATTTGGCAACACATGGAGAATCGCCCGGGCCGGCTCGGAGACCCGGCGGGTCTCCTTCACGCCGGAGCGAGCCGCGCGAGACGAGCGAGGCATCGCCCGTCGCGCGCGCCTCGTCGGCTGACTCAGCGGCCGCTGAGGTTGCCGGCGACGAAGTCCCAGTTGACCAGGTGGTCGAGGAACGTGTCGATGTACTTCGGCCGCGCGTTGCGGAAGTCGATGTAATAGGCGTGCTCCCACACGTCGATGGTCAGCAGCGCCTTCTGGCCGTGCTTGAGGGGCAGGTCGGCGTTGCCGGTCTTGGTGACCGCCAGCTTGCCGTTGTCGACCACCAGCCAGGCCCAGCCGGAGCCGAACTGCGTCGTCGCGGCGTTGGCGAACTGCTCGCGGAACTTCTCGTACGAGCCGAAGTCGCGGTCGATCGCGGCCGCGAGCTCGCCGGTCGGGCGCCCGCCGCCGTTCGGCCGCATCGAGTGCCAGTAGAACGTGTGGTTCCAGACCTGCGCCGCGTTGTTGAACACGCCTCCGTCGCTGCGCTGGATGATCTCCTCGAGCGACAGCGACGCCTCGGGCTTGCCCTCGAGCAGCTTGTTCAGGTTGTTGACGTACGCGGCGTGGTGCTTGCCGTGGTGGTAATCGAGCGTCTCGGCGCTGATGTGGGGGGCGAGCGCGTCCTTGGCGTAGGGCAGTTCGGGGAGGGTGAACGGCATCGGCAGATCCTCGGGGGTGCGGGTGAGACGGGGCCCGCGAGTCACGGGCCGGGGTTTCTGGGTCGCCGTTGCATTAGCAGAGGTCACGGCCGGTGACGGCGCGGAGGTTATCCTTTTGGCAGATTGCCAATCTATTGGCAGCGCGGCCGCCCGCCCCATTTCCCCACGAACGCCCGCAGGAATCGGCCCGAACACGCAGTGGCATCAATGTCCGGCCCGCGCCGCGCGAGCCGGCGATATGCGATCTGCCAGCAATCCGCCGCTGCCGCCGCCCGCGCCGCGCGAACCGGCGCCTCGGTCGTTTTTCTCGCGCGGGCGCGAGCGCCTCCCGGCCCGCGGCGTGCGCGCACGCCCGTCCTGCGCCTGCCGGCGCGCGCCCGCGCGCCCCGCGGCACCTGTGTTTTCGCGTACCTTCGACTGGCGTCACCATGTCTGCCCCGACCGCCGCCACCACTGCTTTCGACACCCAGCGCGAGGAGGACGGACGGAGCTTGCTCGCCGCGATGCGGGCGCGCTTCGAGGCCGCCACGGCGGCGGGCGGCGTGCCGCTGTTCACCAGCGCGGCCGGCGATCTGTGGGGCACCTTCCTCGCGGCCGTCCCGGAGCCCCTGCGGCAGTGGCACGATTGCGCCGCGTGTCGCCGGTTCTTCGCGCGGCACGGCGGGCTCGTGCGGGTCGGCGACGACGGCGAGCTCGTCTCGGTGCTGTGGGACCCGTCCGGCGTGCCTCCGGCGTACGTCGCGGCCGTCGCTGCGCTGGCGCAGGCCGTCACGCGCGCCCCGATCGACGGCGTGTTCCTGTCGTCGCGGCCGCAATGGGGGCAGCCGCGCACCGGCGATTGGTGGCACCTCTCGCTCGAGCCCGCGCCGGCGCTCCTCTACCGCGCCTCGCCGGTGCGCACCGCCTCGCAGGCGGCCGCCGAGCGGCGCGTCGACCGTGACACCCTCCTGCGCGGCCTCGCCGAGTTCCCGCTCGAGCTGGTGCGCCACGCCCACGCGCTCCTCACCACCGACAAGCTCTACCGCTCGGAGGCGTGCATCAGCGTCGCCGCGTGGCTGCTCGCGCTGCACGAGCGGCTGGCCGCCACCGCCAACCAGCGCGCGCGCGACAACCTCGTGTGGCAGGCCGTCGCCGCCGCGCCCGCCGGGTTCCCGCGCGTGCGCAGCACGATGATCGGCACCTTGCTCGAGGACCTCGCCGCCGGCCTCTCGTTCGAGGCCGTCAAGGCCCGCTTCGACGCCAAGATGCACCCGCTCGCCTATCAGCGGCCGACGGCGGCCCCGAGCGCCGGCAACATCGCCCGCGCCGAGGAGATCGTCGCCAAGCTCGGGGCCGCGGGCTCGCTCGAGCGGCGGTTCGCTCGCCTGTCCGACATCGTCCCGCTGTGGGTGCCGGCGCCGGAGAAGCCCGCGCGCCAGGAGCGGGGCGTCTTCTCGCACCTGCGCGAGCGGGCCTCCGCGACCACGTGGCACGACGTCCCGCCGACCGTCATGACGTGGGACAAGTTCTCGCGCACCGTCTTGCCGGCCGCCGAGGGCCTCGAGTTCCTCGTCCCCGACCGCCCCGACTCGTACCTCGGGCTCGTGACCGCCAAGAACCCCGACGCCCCGCCGATCGTGCAGTGGGACCGCGAGGGCGCGCGCAATCCGGTGACCTGGTACCTCTACGTCGACGGCTCCGCCCCTGCGCGCTGGAACCTCAAGCCCGGCCAGTTCCACCCGGTCACGGCCGTCACCTATCAGCCGTCGATGTGGGGCGACGCGGCCAAGTTCCCGCACCATGGCCAAAAGGTCATCTTCCTCCTCAAGGGCGCGAAGGACCTCGAGTACACCGGCGGCGCCGGCTTCTTCCCCTCGTTCCTCAAGAGCGAGTACCACGAGATTCGCAGCACCCTCGAGGCCTACGCCAAGAGCGCCGTCGTCGCGGGCAAGGACGAGGCCGAGGCCTGCGGGATCTGCCTGCAGAAGGGCACCACCTGGGACTACACCTTCCGCGTCGCCGGCAAGGGCGGCGTGCGCCTCGTCTACAAGCTCGACCGCTGGGACTGACGCCGCGAAGCATGCGCAAAAGCGCCGCCGGTGGCACGCGGAGGCCCCGTCGAGTAGGGTGAGGTCTGCATGCGCACCCTGGCTCTGGGCGCCGCGATCCTGTGCGGCGCCGCCTGCATCCCGTTCGCGCCGTACTGGTGGATCGAGGACGCGAGGCTGTTCGGCACGCGCATGACCGTCGTCGAGCCCGGCGGCTATTCGACGCTGCTGCAGGTGCCGCCCGGTCAGCAGCGGGCCTCGGCGCTGCCGCTCGACACCGTCGAGGTCGAATGGCTGTTCGCCGCCGCCGAGGACACCGAGGTGCAGCCGCCGATCTGGCTGGCGTGCACGCGGCCCGGCTGCATCGAGGCGTTCTACAACCGCGGCCACGGGCTGCTCGACTGCCCGCTGCCGCTGCCGTTCGACATCCCGTGGGCCTGCCGCCTCGGCGAGGGCCACAGGATCCGCTTCGGCTTCGCCGGCGCCTTCACCCTCGCGCTCGACAGCGCGTTCGCCGGCCTGTCGCTGCTGGCGATCGGCAGTCGCACCCCCGAGGTCCCGTCGTCCACCTGCGTCGAGCGCTACCAGAAGAGCCCGCACGTCGGCCTCGAGCAGTGCCTGATCGGGCGCGACGTCCACTTCCCCGGGCCGCTGTGGGCCGTCTTGCCGTTCGCCCCGGAGCTCGGCGAGCTGCCGCTCGAGGTCGTCACCCAGGCGCCCGACACTCACCCCGACATCGTCGGCTTCCGCGTGTCGCGAGCGCGGCGCCGACCGGATCGAGCTGCTCGTCGAGCCCGAGGACACCGTGATCGTGGAGCCCGGCGAGCACATCACCGTCCTGCCGCTGCTCATCGGCGGCGGCGTGCAGGACTACGTCGACGTCTACGATCCCGACGGCCCCGGCCCCGAGCCGACCGAGCTGCTGCGTGGGTTCGAGCAGGTCTACCTCGAGGCGTACGTGTCCGCGGTCGTCGATCAGTACGACTCGCCCAGCCGCTTCGACCCCGACGCCGACATCGAATGGGTCGTGTCCGACCACCCCGAGCCGCTGACGGTCTTCGTCGTGGCGCGTGACGATCGCGCCGGCGTCGGGCTCGCCCGCCTGCACTTCGCCGGCAAGACCCCATGATCGCGGCGGCCCTCCTCGTCGTCCTCGCCGCCGCTCCGGCGCCGTCGAAGGCCGCGCCCGCGGCTGGCGAGCGCGCCGCGCGAACGACCGTCCAGGGCACCCTGCGCAGCGCCGGCGAGCGCACCCCGGTCGTCGGCGCCAAGGTCTTCGCCACCGCGCGCCGCGGGCCGGCGTGGACGCGCGAGGCCGTGTCGGGCGACGACGGCCGGTTCATCCTCACCGACCTGCCGGCGCCGGACTTCATCCTCACCGTCGTCGCCGCCGAGCACCAGCGCCTCGAGCAGCCGACGACCGCTCCGTTCTGGCGCCGGCGCAAGCCGCCTGTGATCTACTTGCAACCCGCGGGCACCGGCAGCTATCGCACGATCGTCCAGCAGGAGCGGACCGTCCGCCCGAGCCCGTTCAGCGCCCGCCTGGCTCCCGACGAGATCCAGGGCCTCCCGGGCAGCCAGGGCGACCCGCTGCGCGCGCTGCAGAACTTGCCCGGAGTGGCGCGCGCCCCCGGCGGCCTCGGCCTGCTGGTGCTGCGCGGCGCCAACCCCAATCAATCGCAGGTGTTCTTCGGCGAGCACCCGCTGCCGCGCGCCTTCCACGTGCCCGGCCTCGCCAGCGTGGTCCAGACCGGCGTCCTGCAGGACCTGCAGTACGTCCCCGGCAGCTTCTCCAGCCACTACGGCAACGCGGTCGCCGGCGTCGTCACCATGACCCCGCGCGTCGGCCGGCGCGACGGCCTGCACGGCCACGCCAAGCTCGACATCACCTCGGTCGGCGGCCTCGTCGAGGGCCCGCTCGGCAAGGGCTCGTTCCTGATGGCCGCCCAGCGCGGCTACCTCGACCTCGTGCTCAAGGCCCTGCCCTCGGACGTGCGCGGCGACCAATTCATCCGCCCGCGCTACAACGATTATCAATTGATCTTCGACCACCCGGTCGGCAACGGCGGCACCCTCACCGCGCGGGTCCTCGGCGCCACCGACGACATCCGCTACCCCGACTCGACCTACAGCCCCGGCTCGAACTTCGCCCTGCGCGCCGGCTTCCACCGCTTCGACCTCAGCTACCGCAAGCGCCACGGCACCTGGGACTTCCTGCTCGCCCCGGCGGTCCGGCTCGACCGCACCGTGTTCGAGACCAACGAGCTGTACCGGAGGCGGAGCGACGTCGTCGGCCTGCTGCGCGCCGAGGTGACCGCCCGCCCGTCGCGGCGGCTGATGCTGACGCTCGGCCTCGACACGCAGATCGATCGCTACACCACCCGGATGCACTTCGAGCCGTCGCAGTGGGTCCCGCCGGACCCTCAGAACTTCGACACCCGCGACCGCGGGGTCGTCTCCACCAGCGGCGTGTACGTGTCGGCGCAGCTCGGCGGCGGGCGCTTCACCCTGTTCCCGGGCCTGCGCGTCAACGCGTTCACCGGCAAGGACAACGCCGCGTTCGCCGTCGACCCGCGCGTGCTGGCCCGCGTCGTCGCCCACGACCGCGTGACCCTGCAATTCGGCGCCGGCCTCTACTCGCAGGCCAGCCAGCGCAAGTACGAGGAGACCTCGGGCTTCATCTCCAACTCGGAGAGCCCCTACGGCGGCACCACCTCGATCGCCGGCTACAGCCCGCTGGTCCTGCCCGGCGCGCTGCGCTTCCTCGACGCGCGGCTCGAGTTCGACCCGCACGGCCGCGTCGGCGCCGCGCGGGCCGCCCAGCTCAGCGCCAACATCCACGTCGACATCACCGGCACCCTCGGCTTCGACGGCACCGTCTTCTACCGCCACGTGCGCGACAACCTGCCGCGCCTGGCCACGAATCCGACGGCGCCCGACATCGTCACCGAGACCTACGGCCTCGAGGCGATGCTGCGCCACGACCTCACGGCGCGTCTGTTCGGGTGGGTCGCCTACACCTTCATGCGCTCGAGCCTCGGCTACGCCGACTGGCGGCCGGTGCGGCCCGACCTCCCGGCCGACTTCGACCAGCGGCACAACCTCGTGCTGCTGCTCGGCTACAAGCTGCCGCGGCGGTGGACGATCGCCGGCCGCTTCCGCGTGGTCACGGGCCTGCCCTACACGCCGCGCGTGGGGGCGCAGATCGAGGAGGGCCTGGGGATCCGTCCGCTCGACGGGCCGGTCAACAGCGCCCGCCTGCCGGTGTTCCACCAGCTCGACATCCGCATCGATCGCGCGTGGATCTACAAGCGCGCGACGGTGGCGGCGTACCTCGACGTGCAGAACCTCTACAACCGCCAGAACCCCGAGGGCGTGCTCTACAACTACGACTTCTCCGGCCAGCGCGCGGTCGTCGGCGTGCCGATCCTGCCGGTCCTCGGCGTGCGCGTCACCTATTGAGGCGACGACGTCGACGCAGACGCCCGCGCCGGCGAGCTCGTCCGTGCGGCGCTCGCGGGACACGCCGTATGGAGCGCGATTCACCAAGTTGCACGGCCGTGACGCGGGCGTGGCGTCCCCGTGATGCGCTAAGCTCCCCGCGCCATGCCCGAAGACAAGGATCCACCGGCGCTGCTGCAGGCCCGCCTCGCCAACGAGCGCACGCTGCTCGCGTGGCTGCGCACGGCGGTCGCGCTGATGGGCTTCGGCCTGATGGTCGCGCGGCTCGGGGTGTTCCTCGACACCCTCGGCCGCGCCACCCACGAGCAGGTCCGCGCGGCCGGCCAGTCGCGCTGGACCGGCGCGGCCCTGCTGATCACCGGCAGCCTCGTCGCCATCATCGGCTACCACCGCGTCCGCGCCTACGCCAAGGTCATCGACCCGAAGCGCGGCCCGCCCGGCGAGCGCGGCCTCCACATCACCGCCGCGCTCGTCATCCTGCTGGGCGTCGCGCTCGCCACCTTCGTCGTCATCATGTACTGAAGGGCATGTCCATGCGGACATGCCCTCCTGCACATGCCCTGAGGGGCATGCGCTTCAGAACATGTCGCGCATCCAGCCGACGAAGCGCTTGCCGATGCCCGGGCGGCGCTCGCCGCGGGGCTGCTGGACCTCGACGGCGGCCATCGGCTGGTGGGCCGCGCCGTAGAGCACGAGGCCGACGCCGGTCGAGAACTTGGGGTCCTGGATGACCTGGGCGAAGCCACCTTCGGTGAGCGACGGCTGGCCGCGGCCGAAGCTGGCCCCGTGGACCGGCACCCCGCGGCGGACCGGCATCTGGAACACGTCCTCGACGATCTCGGTCATGCCCTCCATCTGCGAGCCGCCGCCGGTGAGGACGATGCCTGAACCGGCCATCTCCATCATCCCGGACTTCAGCAGCTCCTCCTGCGCCATCAGCAGGATCTCCTCGACGCGCGGCTCGATCACCTCGCCGAGGAAGCGGCGGGGAACGCCCGCGGCGGGCGCGGGCCGACCCCGGCCACCTCGACCACCGCGTCGCCCTCGATCATGCTGACGAGCGCGCAGCCGTGGCGGCGCTTGATCGCCTCGGCCTCGGCCACGCTGGTGTGCAGGCCGTGGGCGACGTCCTGGGTGATGCGGTGGCCGCCCATGACGATCACCGAGGTGAACACGTTGGTGCCCTCGGAGTAGATGGTCAGGTCGGTGGTGCCGCCGCCGATGTCGATGAGCACCACGCCGAGCTCGCGCTCGTCCTCGTGCAGCACGCTGATCGCCGAGGCCAGCGGCTGCAGCACGACCTCGACGACGTCGAGGCCGGCGCGGTTACAGCACTTGATGATGTTCTGGACGCTGGTCGTGGCGGCGGTGATGACGTGGGCGCGGGCCTCCATGCGCACGCCGCTCATGCCGATCGGGTCCTTGATCTGGCCCTGGCCGTCGATCATGTACTCGAGCGGCAGGGTGTGGATGATCTGGCGGTCGAGCGGGATGTTGACCGCCTTGGCCTGCTCGAGCACCCGCGCGACGTCGGCCTCGGTGACCTCGCGGTTGCGCATGCTGACCTGGCCGAGGCTGCTAAAGCCGCGGATGTGGCCGCCGGCGATGCCGACGAACACCGACTGGACCTCGACGGCGGCCATCTGCTCGGCCTCCTGGACCGCCTGGGCGATGCTGTTGGTGGTCGCCTCGATGTTGACCACCACGCCCTGGCGCAGCCCCTCCGACGGACAGGTCCCGACGCCGATGATGTCGATGCCGTTCTCGGTCACCTCGCCGATGATCGCGGCGACCTTGGTCGTGCCGATGTCGAGTCCGACGATCACTTCTCCGACTTCTGCCATGACTCGTTCCTAGTCGTACTTCGGGATCCCGGAAGCAATTTGTTGCCGGAGGCGGCCTTCTTCTTCTTGCCTTTGCTCTTGGCCGGCTTGCTCGGGCCGCTCGCCGGCGGCGCCGGAGCGGCTGGCTCTTGGGCAATGTCCTTCGAGGCAGGCTTGTGGGCGCCGGCCCCGCGGGCCAGCACCGCCGCCTCGGCCTCGGCGTCGAGGAAGCTGGCGACCACCCGCTCGGGCGTGCCGGGGACGGCGTCGAGGTCGAGGTGGACCACCGCCAGCTGCTCGGCCCGCTCGCCCAGCGCCGCGCGCAGGGCGTCGAAGCGGGCCAGCCTGGACTCGACGTCGCCGCGCCCGAGCCGCAGCGCGGCGCCGGTCTTGGCGGTGTACAGCGCGACCGCCCCGCCCTGGTCGACGTGGACCTCCGACAGCCGCGGCCGCGGCACCTGCTGGTAGGCCGTCAGCGCGTCCAGGCCGCGGCGGATCGCCGACTGCGCCCGCGCGTCGCCGGCCACCAGCTGCTCGCGGTCGACGCCGGTGATCACCGGCAGCTCGCCGCGCTCGCCCTCCTCGAGCCGCTTGAACGGCACCCCGTCGCGGTCGATCAGGTAGAAGTAGCCCGACAGCAGCGCCGCCGCCGCCTCGTGCTCTTCGACCTCGACGATCAGCGTGTCGGGCAGCGAGCGCTGCACGCTGGCGCGCTTGACCCACGGCTCGGCGGCGATCTTGGCCTGCAGCGCGTCGGTGTCGACGGCGAGGATGTTGGTGCCGGGCTCGAGCCCGAGCAGCGACTGCAACCTGTCCACCGGGACATGTGGCGTCGCCTGGTAGACCAGCGACTTGGCCTCGAAGCGGGCCGAGGTGGTCACGAACTGGTAGCTGGCCTGGACCGCGAGCAGCACGCCCCAGGCCAGGGTCACCGCGACCGCCAGGCGAGCGGCGAGGCTCAGCAGCCGGCGGCCGCGCGCGCCGACCCGCGGGACCGCGGCGACGAGGTTCTTCAGGCCCGCCCGCGGCACGTGGATCGCCGGCTTGGCCCCGGCCCGCGGCGCGTCGACGCGGCGATTGACCCGCGCGCCCGCCCGGCTCGCAGTCACTGCGGGCTTGCGCGCGACCGGCGTGGGCGCAGGCACGGGCCGCGGCCGCGCTTGCTGCACCCGTCGGTTCTGCTTGCGCGCCGGCGCGGCGTTCGCGCGAGGGCTGTTGTTGAAGAGACCCATGGCGAAGGGAGCGAGCCTGGCGACTATCAGGCGCCCCATGTGTGGGCAAGAAATCGGCGCCATGTGGGACTGAACATCCGCGCAAGCGCGCGCCCGCGGCGCGGCTGCGCGCGGGCCGACGTCCCGCTCAACCTGGTCTGAAGGACAGGTCGATTCGCGCGCGCGCCGAGGTCGCGCGACCTGCCTCGGACGAACGAGAGACGCGCCGGCACACTCGCATCCTTCGCATCGACGACTCGGCCTCGCGTGGAGCGGCCGGCGACTCAGAACGATTGCGGCGCCTGACCGCCGCTCGGCGGCCGGCGGAGCACGCCGTACACGGTGCCCGAGCCGGTGCTGATCGGGGTGCTGTTGGTGGCCGAGGTCATCACTGCGATCGCCTCGCCCCCCATCTTGCAAGCGCGGGGGCGGACGATCTCGCGGAACTTCTCGTCCAGCGGGTCCATCTTCCCGACCTTGCCGATCGTCACATAACCGAGGATCTCCCATTCACCGCCCGGTCGCATCTTCTGCATGTCGGCCTGGATGAACTCGAGCGGACAATTCGCGTCGAGCGGCGAGGCAAAGACCATTCGTGTCTCGGAGACTTGTGAGCAGGATACCGTCGCAGCCGCGACGAGGAGCGGGAGCAAAGATCTACGCATCGCGGCCGAGGGTACAGAGACACGCAAAGCGATGTCAATGAACCATGAGCCCGCGCATCCTCGGACGATTCTTTCAGCTGTCCTCGGAGTGGAGGGACGACTGCGTCTTCAGAGCGCGAAGTCCCCGAGCGTCGGCCGCTGCAGCCAATTGCGTTCGGACCAGCCCGCGCCTTGCTCGGCCGCGTGCATCGTGAAGGCGTGGCGCGACGTCGCCGAGTGGTTGTGCGAGCTGCGGTGCGGCAGGTGATCGTGGAACACCACCACGGTGCCGGCCGGCACCTCGAGCGCGACCGCCTGCGCGTCGGTCGGCCACGGCGTGGCGTCGACGGTGTGCAGCGTGCCGGTGCGGCGGCTCCAGTCGACCTCGTAGCGCTCGCGCAGCGGCGTGCGGTGGCCGCCGGGCTGCACCCACAGGCAGCCGTTGTCGCGGTGCGCGTCCTCCAGCGCGACCCACAGCCCGGTCACGCACGCCGGCTCACTGATCAGATACGTCGCGTCCTGATGCCACCGCACCTCGCCGCCGATCCGCGGCTGTTTGAAGATAAACATCGTCTGCCACAGCACCGGCGCGGCATAGCCGAGGTCGCGCAGCAGCTCGCCGAAGCACGGCTGGCGGCAGAACTCGCGGAACTCGGGCACGAGGTCGTGCAGCGCGTGGCCGATCTTGTTGATCGCCAGCCGCGGCGGGCAGATGAGCCGACCGTCGGCACCTCGCGCGCCCTCCTCGAGGAAGCAGCGCACGCCCTCGGCCGAGGCGAAGAACACGTCGTCGCGGCCGGCGTCGCGGTCCTTGGTGGTGAAGACGGTGCGCTCGGCCTCGGGGTCGAAGCGGTCGACGATCGCCAGCGCCGCGCCGCGGATCGACGCCAGCGCCTCGGCGGCGACCAGGCGCGGCAACACCACGAACCCTTGCTCGCGGAACTCGTCGACTCGCTCGCGGCTCAACATCGGCTCCCATCCTTACCCGTCGCCAGCGTCTTGGCGGCGGCGAAGATCTGCTGGCGCAGCCACAGGTGGCCCGGGTCGTCCTGGTGGCGCTCGTGCCACACCTGGCGCACCGTGAAGCCCGGGACCGCCAGCGGCGGCGCCAGCGTGCGCAGATCGAGGGCCGGGCCGAGCCGCCGCACCAGCCGCGCCGGCGTGGTCAGCACGAGGTCGGAGCTGGCGACGATGAGCGGCGCCGCCAGGAAGTGCGGCACGACCAGGGCGATCTGCCGCGCGTGCCCGAGCTCGGCCAGCTGGTCGTCGACCACGCTCTGCGACCCGCCGCGCACGCTGACCAACACGTGGCGCAGGCGCAGGTAGGTCGCCAGGTCGATGGTGCGCTTCACGTCCGGGTGGCCCTTGCGGCACACGAGCACCATCTCCTCCGAGAACAGCGCCTGCTGCTGCAGACCGGGGCTGTTCTCGAACACCACCCCGAGAGCGACGGTGATCGCCCCGGTCTCGAGCGGCGCGGCGACGTCGCTGAGCTCGAGCGGGCGGACCCGCAGCTGCACCCCGGCGCCGCCGCCGACACGCGGGCGAGCAGCGGCGGCAGCAGCACGGCCTCGATGTAGTCGGTGCTGGCGAGCACGAACTCGCGGCGGCTGGTCCGCGGGTCGAAGCGGGCCGAGTTGCTCAGGAGGGCGCCGACGTCGCGCAGGGCGGCCCGCAGCGGGACCAGCAGTTGCTCGCCGCGGGCGGTGGGGATCATCCCCCCGCGGGTGCGGACCAGCAGCTTGTCGCCGAAGGTCGCGCGCAGGCGCCCCAGGGCGTGGCTGGTGGCCGAGGCCGTCAGCCCCAGCCGCGCGCCCGCCCGGGTCACGCTGCGCTCGCTGAGCAGCGCCTCGAGGGCGACCAGCAGGTTGAGGTCCACGCCCTGCAGTTGCACACCGTGCATCCTATCATGAAGACGATGCGCTTGCTGCAACTCCGCCGCGGCCGCACGATGGCGGCCGAGGACGACGACATGAGCAAGCGAATCATCCTGATCACCGGGGCGAACAAGGGCATCGGCTTCGAGACCGCGCGGCAGCTGGCGCGCGAGGGCCACACGGTCATCGTCGCCGCGCGCGACGCCGCCAAGGCCGAGGCCGCGGTCGCCCAGATGGCGCGCGAAGGGCTCGGCGCCGAGGCGGTCGCGCTCGACGTGACCGACGCCGCCTCGATCGCTCGCGCCGCCGAGCAGGTCGGCGCCCGCCACGGCAAGCTCGACACCCTGATCAACAACGCCGGCGTGGTGCAGGAGGGCTGGGGCACCACCACCAGCCAGACCACGCTCGAGCAGTGGCGCGGCACCTTCGAGGCCAACGTGTTCGGCCTGGTCGCGGTGACGCAGGCGTTCCTGCCGCTGGTCCGCAAGAGCGAGGCCGGCCGGATCGTCAACGTCAGCAGCATCCTCGGCTCGCTGACCCTGCACGCCGACCCGTCGTCGCCGATCTACGACATGAAGTCGGTCGCCTACGACACCTCGAAGGCCGCGGTCAACCAGTACACGATCCACCTCGCCCACGAGCTCCGCGACACCAGCGTCAAGGTCAACGCGGCCCACCCGGGTGGGTCAAGACCGACCTCGGCGGCGAGCAGGCCCCGATGGAGGTCGAGGACGGCGCCAAGACCAGCGTGTGGCTGGCCACCCTGCCCGCGGACGGCCCGACCGGCGGCTTCTTCCACATGCGCGACCGGCTGCCCTGGTAAATCGTAGCGACTGTGAGAGCTGTGCGAAGGGACATGCCCGCTCGGGCATGTCCCTCTTGCCATGCCCGCGAGCTCGACGAGGCCGCTGCGCACATGTGAAAGGGACATGCTCCGAAGAGCATGTCCCTCGCGTCAGGCGACCGCGCCGGCGCTCAGCGGATGAAGCCGTTCTCGTCGCGGCGGCGCAGGAACGCCGGGATCTCGCTCGGGTCGCTGCCGACCGCGGGCGGCTCGATGCGCTGCGACTGGCGCACGCCCTGGTGGACCTGCTGCTGCGGGTGCTGCTGCTGCGGGTGGACCTGCTGCTGCGGGTGGACCTGCTGCTGCGGGTGGACGGGCGTGTGGACCTGGGGGGCGCTCGGCTGGCCGATCACGCCGGAGCGGCTCATGCTCGACGAGCTGGCCGAAGGGACAGGCACCGAGGTGCCGCGCTCGTGGACGCTCAGGCGCTCGACCATCGACTGGCGCAGGCTGCTGGAGCTCTGCTGCGGCTGCGGCGGCGGCTGCGGCGGGTTCGAGGCGAACATCGGGTTCTGCTGCACGGGCTGCGCGCTCGGCATGCCGAACGGGACCTGGACCTGCGAGCGGCGCTTGCCCGGGGCGGTCGTCATGGTCGAGCGGATGACCTGCTCGAGCTCTTCCTCGGCCGGCGCGTGGCGGTCGAAGCCGGTGGCGATGACGGTGATGCGCAGCGCGTCGCCCATGTTGTGGTCGATGACGGCGCCGAAGATGATGTTGCAGTCCTCGTGGGCGGCCTCCTGGATCAGCGAGGCGGCCTCCTCGACCTCGTGCAGCTTGAGGTCGGGACCGGCGGTGATGTTGATGAGGATGCCCTGGGCGCCGTGGATCGTGACGTCCTCGAGCAGCGGCGAGCTGATCGCCTGCTGGGCCGCCGCGAGCGCGCGACCCTCGTCGTGGCCGATGCCCATGCCCATCAGCGCGCGGCCCTGGCCGCTCATGATGGTGCGCACGTCGGCGAAGTCGACGTTGATGATGCCCGGGACGGTGATGAGGTCGGACACGCCCTGGGTGGCGTGCTGCAGCACCTCGTCGGCCAGGCGGAAGCTGTCGAGCAGGCTGGTGTTCGAGGAGGTGACCTGCAGCAGGCGGTCGTTCGGGATCGTGATGAGGGTGTCGACGGCCTTCTCGAGCTTCTCGATGCCCGAGTCGGCGAACCGCAGGCGCCGCTTGCCCTCGAAGCGGAACGGCTTGGTGACGACGCCGACGGTCAGCGCGCCCATCTCCCGCGCGATCTGGGCGATGATCGGCGCGGCGCCCGTGCCGGTGCCGCCGCCCATGCCGGCGGTCACGAACACCATGTCGGCCCCGCGCAGCGCCTCGGCGATCTCGTCGACGCTCTCGAGCGCGGCCTCGCGGCCCTTCTCCGGGTTGGCGCCCGCCCCGAGCCCGCGCGTGACGTCCTTGCCGAGCTGGATCACGGTCTGGGCCATGCTCTTCTCGAGCGCCTGCACGTCGGTGTTCGCCGTGTAGAACTCGACGCCCTCGACCTTGTTCGTGATCATCGTATTGACGGCGTTGCCTCCAGCCCCGCCGACGCCGATGACCTTGATCTTCGCCTGTTGAACGACTTCCTCGAGTTCGAACTGCGCCATACTGCCTGCCCACTTTCCCGCCGGGCTCCTGGCCTGACGGTCATGTGCTTCGCTTCTCGAACTACGCACTTATCCGAGGCGATCGCCCATTGCAAAAATTTGTGTTCTTCGCAGGGGTGTGTAGTCGGATGTAGGTCCGACTCATACCCCTACAAACCAGGCCCAGGCGCCCGAGCGGCGGCAAATTCACCGCGTAGATCGTCCAATCGGGCGTACGGCCAGCACCGCAGGCGGCCGACCGAGGTGTCTCATGGGACAGATTTTGCCTTCCGAACGTGCGGCCGGGCCCGCCGCCCACGAGTCCGGCTCGAGGGCCTCGATCACACGCGATCGAGGCCGATCGTTTTTCAGGGAGATCGGACGCGCCAACGACTCCGAGGCGCACCGAGGCGGCTGTCCCCACGGACAGAAAGGTGATCAGGCTTTCAGGCCCGATCACAGCACCAGATCGATCGGCCAGGTTCGAGGAGCGCAGCAGGCGCGGCGACCATGCCCGAGCCCGATCGGCGGAGCAATTTCGGGCCTGCCGACCCCGATGCGACAATTGCGGCCGCCGCAGATCCACGCATGCAGATCGGGGACCGGTCCCGAGAGACAGATCAAATCCCGCCGCCAGCCCGGCTCCTGCAGGCCAAAACGCCCTGGATCGGTCCCAGGGGACAGATCGAAGATCGCCTCCGGGAACGTGAGCCGCCCCCAGCCCCCAGACCGGGTCCAGCGATTCTCCGCCCCGGCGCCGCCGATCGGTCCTCCGGGACAGACCGGTGATTCCCGGCCGTCTGTCGATCGGTCCTTCGGGACAGATCCAGCGATTCTCGAGCGCCCGTATCGGCGCCGCCGATCGGTCCTCCGGGACAGATCGGCGATTTCTCCGCCGGCCCGAGCGCCCCGCCCGGCCCTCCAACGGTCCCTCGGGACAGATCGGCGATAGGTCCGCGATTCAGCGCAGGGCCGCCCGCATGGCCGCGACGACCTCGGGCCCGAGAGAGCGGCCGAGCCACAGCGCCTCGGCGAACACGCCCTGCCACAGCAGCATCTCGAGCCCATCTTGGACCAGGGCCCCGGCCGCCTCGGCGAGGTCGAGCAGGCCGCCGGCCGGGCGCGGGTAGACGATGTCGACCACGCGCGCCCCGGGGGCCAGACCGGCGACCAGCGCGGCCGCGGGCGCCGGGTACTCGGTCGGCCCGTGGGCCATGCCGACGGTGGTGCAGTTGACCAGCAGGTCGACCCCCGCGCCGCCGACCGCGTCCCAGCCGGCAGCGACCACGGGCCCGCCCGCCGGCAGCTCGGCCGCCAGCGCCGCGGGATCGCGGCTGACCCACACGACATGTCCTCCGGGACCGAGCAGCTCGCCGACGATCGCGTCGACCACCGCCCGCGCCGCGCCGCCTGACCCGAGGACCATGGCCTTCAAGACATGTTTGGAAGAGAGCTGGCGGACGGCCGCCGCGAAGCCGCGGCCGTCGGTGTTGTGGCCGACGATCGCGCCGTCCGCGAACACGAGGGTGTTGACGGCGCCGATCCGCCGCGCCTCGGGGCCGAGGTCGTCGCACAGGGCCAGCGCGGCCTGCTTGTGCGGCACGGTGAGGTTGAGCCCGCCGAAGCCGAGCGCCCGGGCCCCGCGCACCGCGTCGGCCAGCCGCCCGGGGGCGACGTGAAACGCGAGGTAGCGGTGCGGCAGGCCGAGCGCCGCGAACGCGGCCGCGTGCATCGCCGGCGACCGCGAGTGGGCGACCGGATCGCCGAGCACCCCGAAGCACTTCGCCGCCCCCTGCCCCGCGCTCGCCGTCGTCATCGCCGCGAGGATACCGGAGCGCCGCTCGAAACGCCTCGCGGCGCTAGCGCCGGTCCGGTCGGGGCACCGCGGCGAACTGCCGTAGCACCGCGGCGAGGGGCTCGTCCCACATCTCCTGGCGCGCCCAGGCGTCGGCGGTGAAGCCGTTGTTCTCGGCGATCCACGGATCGGCGCCGTGGGCGAGGAGCTGGCGCACCAGCTCGACGCTCACCGCGCGCCCGTCGTGCACGGCGTAGTGCAGCGAGGTGCGGCCGTAGCAGCCGCGCGCGTTCGGATCGGCCCCGCGGGCCAGCAGCAGCGCCGCGATCGCGGTCTGCTTCTGCCAGCAGGCGAGGTGCAGCAGGGTGTCCTCGTCGCCCGTGCGCGCCGTGACGAGACCCGGCTCGGCGTCGAGCGCCTGCTCGATGGTGTCGAGGGAGCCGCGCTCGACGGCGAGGACGAGTTCGTCGGGTACCACGCCGCGCATGCTACTACGGCCGCGCCGGCCAGTAGACGCGCCAGCGCGGCTGCTCCTCGGCCAGGCCGGGCACGTGCCAGCTCCACGGGGCGCCGTCGCCGTTGGCCGCGGCCAGGCCGGTGACCACGAGCTCGGGGCGGCCGTCGCCGTCGAGGTCGCCGGTGTGCCACAGCACCGTGCCCTCGTTCTGCGGCACCGCGGTCTGGCCGCGGCCCCACAGGAACCCGCGGCCGAGGTAGCCGCCGCTCGGGGTCGGCCAGCGGGTGGCGGCGACGAAGCCGGCACCTGTCCCCAAGTACACGTCCCAGTACGGCTCGGCGCCGCCGAGCGCCTCGCGCTTGTACACGCCGCCGGCGATCTCCCGCGCCGTGTTGGTGACGACGAGGTCGAGCCGGCCGTCGCCGTCGAGGTCGAGCAGCTCCCAGCCGGTGGCGTCGTACGGCGCGCTGGAGCTGCCGGCGCCGTCCTGGCCGCCGCTCACGGCGTAGTAGCCGCGCTCGCCGGTGCCGCCGCCCGCGGGCGGGAGCGCGACGGTCCTCGAGGACAGCTCGAAGCCGGTCGCGCCGGCCGGGTAGGCGGCCCACCCCGGGGCCCCGTCGAGGTCGAGCGCGGCCGGGCCGGCGGCGACGTCGTCCAGCTGGCCGGTGACCACGAGCTCGAGCCGGCGGTCGCCATCGAGGTCGAGCAACGCCCACTCCTGGTCGCCCGCGGCCTCGGCGACGCCGGTCAGGCGGGCGAACCCGGTCGTGGCGCCGCCGCCCGGCGGCAGGCTCCACACCGTCAGCGGGGCGTCGAAGCCGGTCGCGCCGCCGCGGTGGACCTCCCAGAACGGGCTGTCCGGAAAGCCAGGTGAGACGTGGCGCTGGCCGCTGACGCGCCCGCTGACGACGAGGTCGGTCCAGCCGTCGCCGTCGAGGTCGAGCAGCGACCAGGCCGGCGCGTTCGGGGCCAGCGGGGCGCCGTCGACGTGGTGGAAGAACCCGGCGTCGTTGCCCGGCGGCAGGACCCACGCCTGCGGCTCGGCGGCGAAGCCGGACCCGTCGCTCAAGTAGACGTCCCAGCGCGGCGCGTCGGGCCAGCCGAGCGGGACGACCTCGGACTTGCTCGCGCGCACGCCGGTGACCACGAGGTCGGGGCGGCCGTCGCCGTCGACGTCGCGCAAGGCCCACACGACGTCGCCGACCTCGACCGGCTCGCCCGCCGCCGCGACCAGGCCACGACCGTCCAGGCCGACGCCGACCGGCACCGACCAGGCCGAGGGCGCGGCCGCGAAGCCGTCGCCGCCGCCGCCGCGGTGCACCTCCCAGAACGGGGCCAGCGGAAAACCCTTGGTGCGCGTGACGAAGCCGTCGCCGGTCGGGTACGCGGCGGCGGTGCGCACGAGGTCGAGCGCGCCGTCGCCGTCGAGGTCGAGCAGCGCCCAGTCGTCGTCGCCGATCGCCGCCGCCTGGCCCGTCGGCGTGGCGAAGCCCTCGCCCGCGCGCCCGCCGACGGGCACCGCCCACGCCGCGGGCTCGCGCGCGAACCCGACGCCCGCGCTGCACTCGCCGTCGCTGCACACCTGTCCTTCCGGACATGGCCCTTCAGGCACCCACGCGCGGCAGCCGTCCTCGCCGGCGGCGCAGCGGGCCACGCCGCCCGCGTCGCACATCGCGGCGCCGTCCTCGCAGGCGTCGACGCAGCCGTCCGGCGCGGACCCGCCGGCGGTGTCGTCGCTGCTCGACGAACCTGTCCCTTCGGTCAGCTCGTGACCGTCGTCGTCGCCGCCGCCGCTCGGCTCGTAGCCGACACACCCCGACACGAGCACGACGACGACAGCCGAACGCGACGCGACCGATGACATGACTCATGCTTACGGCGCGTCCGCGCACGGTGCAAGAGCGCGCCCTCGCGTCGCCGGCGGGCGCCCTGCGCATCCACTGGAGCCAGGCGCCCGGTCGGCCGGGAGACCTGGATCAACGCCGCTTGTCGCCGAGGCGCGCCGCGATCAGGTCACCGACCTCGCCGCGCTTGGGGAAGCGATTGAGGGCGTCCTTGCTGAAGATCTTCTGACCGTCGACGACGACGTCGAAGACGCCCCGATCGCCGCGGTGGACCTTGCACTCGAGCCTGTCGCCGAAGCGAGCCTGCAGATCGGCCACCAGACCGGTGGCTTGGGGCAGGTAGTTTCAGCGCACGCAATAATAAATGTCGACCTGCATGGTGCGGCGATCCTAGCACATCACTTGGCCGGAGCTGCCGGGGCCGCGGGGCTGCAGGCTGAGCCGGGCCGGTGATGCCCGGGACCGCCTGGTCGCCGATCGTCGCCAGCGAGCCCGGGCACTCGAGCGCGCCGAGGAAGGCCACGAGGTCGTCGACCTCCGCGTCGGTGAGGCCGCGGTCGGCGTAGTTGGGGTCGAGGCCCTCGCGCTTCGGGCCGCCGGCCATGGTCTTCACGGCGGTGCGGAGGTCGGCCACGCTGCCGTCGTGGAAGTAGGGCGCAGTCCGCGTCACGTTGCGCAGGGTCGGGGTGCGGAACTTGTAGGTGTCGGCCGGATCTTTCGAGGCATCGAGGCGACCCTTGTCGGTCCCCTCGCCGGCGTCGGACAGGCCGATGCCCATGTTGTGGTAGAGGTCGTCGCTGAAGTTGTCGCCGACGTGGCAGGTGGTGCACGCCCCCTTGCCGCGGAACAGCTCCCAGCCGCGCTGCTGCGCCTCGTTCATGCTGTTCTTGTCCCACGCGGTGCCGCCGCACAGCAGCGTGCGCTCGTAGGCCGACAGCGCCTTGGCGACGTGCTCGGGCAGCACCGGGTCGCCGTCCTTCAGCGCGAACACGCGGGCGAACTCGGCCTTGTACTCCGGCAGCGCGCCGATCTCGGCCGCCTTGGCCGCCAGCTTGTCCTCGCCGACGCCCATGTTGCCGCCCTTCCACGCGCCGATCGCCTGCTTCTCGAGCGTGGGCGAGCGGCCGTCCCAGTAATAAGCGGTGTGATAGGCGACGTTCCAGATCGTCGGGGTGTTGCGCGGGAGCTCCTTGTCGCCGGGGCCGAGGGCCTTGGCCCGCCCGTCGGCGTTGCCGAGCTCGTTCTGATGGCAGCTGTAGCAGCTGCGCGTGCCATCCGTGCTGAGCCGCTTGTCCATGAACAGCTTGTGGCCGAGCTCGACCTTGGCGGCGCTCATCGGGTTGTCGGCCGGCACCTCGGGCGCGCGCATGCCCTGCGGCAGCTCTCACGCGTACTCTTCGGCCGGCTCGGCGTCGACCGGCGTCTCGGGCGCCCTGGCGTCGGCGGGCTTGTCGGCCTTGCCCGCCTTCTCCGCCTTGTCGCCGGTCTTCGGCGCGACCTCGCCGGGCTCGCCGCAGGCGAGAAGGGTGCAGAGCCCGCACGCGAGCGCGTGGCGGAGGCGGTGCGAGGTTGCGGGGTGGGGCGGGCGCGCGTACATGCGCCGCACCCTACACCAGTTCCAGGGCCCCCCAAGCCCGCGGCAGCCGGCGACTCGCCGCCGCGCCAGGCCTCGAGTATCCTGCGTCGGCGATGAAGCCGGACGAGCTCGGGCCGATGCGGACGCTCCTCTTGCAACGCCGCGCCGAACTGCTGAAGGGCGGCGACGTGCCGGTGGAGTTCGAGCAGCAAGAGGTGGTGACCAAGCCCGACGAGGACGCGGCGCCGCTGACCGAGATGACGCAGGTCATCGCGTCCAACCGCAACCGCGCCCGCGTCGAGGCCCTGGCCGCCATCGAGCAGGCGCTCCGCCGCATGGCCGACGACCCGGAAGAGTTCGGCCTGTGCGAGGCCTGCGACGAGCCGATCGCGCAGCGCCGCCTGCTCCTGGTCCCCACCGCCACGCTGTGCGCGACCTGCCAGCGCGAGGACGAACAGGCCAACAGCCCCCGCGGCCGCAGCCGCCGCCACCTCACCGACTACCGCTGAAACTGTCTTCAAGAACATGCTCCCGAGGGCATGCTCTTCGAGCATGTCCATCGAGGCATTCAGCGCGCCGTCACTCGAGCGGGTAGTCGGTGTAGCCGCGCTCGCCCGGCGTGTAGAACGTGGAGGGGTCGCCCTGGGCCAGCGGCAGGCCGGCGCGCAGGCGCGAGACCAGGCGCGGGTTGGCGATGAACGGGCGGCCGAAGGCGATCAGATCGCCGCGACCTGCGGCGAGATCGGCCTCCGCGCGGGTCGCGTCGTATTCGCCGGAGAGGATCAGGCGGCCGCGGAAATTCTTCTGAATGTCTGCCTGCAGATCGGCGGGCACCACCTTGCCGCCGAAGTCGACCAGGTGGACGTACGCGAGCCCGAGCTCCGACAGGCCGCGCACCAGGTGGACGAACACCGCGTCGAGCTCGGGGTCGACCGCCATCCCGTTGAACGTGCCGTGCGGGGACAGGCGGATCCCCACCCTGCCTGCGCCGATCCGCGAGGCAGTCGCGCGCGCCACCTCGAGGGCGAAGCGCGCCCGACCCTCGACCGTCCCGCCCCACCCGTCGCTGCGGCGGTTGCTCGCGCTGTTCAGTACTGGTCGATGAGGTAGCCGTTGGCGCCGTGCAGCTCGACCCCGTCGAAGCCGGCCTCGCGCGCGAGCCCGGCCGAGCGCGCGTAGCCCTCGATCGCGGCGGCGATGTCGACCTCGCTCAGCTCGCGCGGCACCGGGTGCGGCTGCGGCCCCTCCTGGTCGGTGTACATCGCGCCCGCGAGCGCGACCGGCGAGGGCCCCCGCACCTCGGCGCCGGGCGGCAGGTTGAGCGGGTGACCGACGCGCCCGGTGTGCATGAGCTGGACGAAGATCCTGGCGCCGCCGGCGTGGGCGGCCTCGGTGACGCCGCGCCAGCCGCGAGCGTGCTCGGAATTGAAGAGGCCGGGGATCCGCGCATAACCGAGGCCGTCGGCGGCGGGGGCGGTGCCCTCGGTGACGATAAGCCCGGCCTCGCTGCGCTGGCCGTAGTAGGTGGCCATCAGCTCGTTGGCCAGGTTGCCGGGCGCGCGACTGCGCGTCATCGGGGCCATGACGACGCGGTTCTTCAGCTCGAGGTCGCCGAGCACGATCGGGGTGTAGAGGAGCTCGCTCATGGGTTCAACGTAGTGACGGCCGTGCGACTAAAGTAGATGCTCCGCCGACAACTCATTGTTGCTCCCGGCGGGCCAATCGACGGCCGCCCGTCGATCGCCGACCATGTCGCGATGGCACCCCGCCCGATCGAGCCGCTCGACGCGTTCATCACCCGCCTCCGCCGCGCCGCACCCCTGGCCCCCGGCGCCCAGGTCCGCTTCGGCCGCCACCACTTCAACCACGCCGTGGTGGTGGAGGACGGCCGCTGGCGCGTGCGCCCGCTGGTGCTCGACCGCGCCAAGGCCGACGCCTTTAAAGGAGCGCGGCTACTTCATGCCGGAAAACGCAGAGGACCTCAGCGAGCCCGGCGACCCGGTGGAGCTCGAGGCGGACAGCCTCGATGGTTCAATCATGCTGCTCAAGGCCGGGCCGTGGCCGCTGTGATTGTTTTTTAAAACATGTCTGTCGGGACATAACCTTAAGGCCATATACCAGGCCTGCTCGATTGCATGCGGCACAGGGAGAGCGCGAGCTGGAAGGCGGCCGCGAGCAGACCGGCGGCGGGGATCGACCTCGAGCGGCCTGACGATTCGCCGTCTCATCCGCGAGCTCGCGTGCCGGAGCCTCGTGATGCGGCGCGGGTCGAATCGGCGCTACGCCGATGCTCTGGCGAAGCAGAGGCGGCCGAGCGCGCGCGTCACTGCGAGCGCGCGACGGCTACCCGCTCGAGCGCGGTGTTGCTGACGATCGTCGGCGCGAACCAGCTGCCGCCGACGCGGCGCGTGTGGCGGGGCGTGTGGGCCTGGCCGTCGAGATAGACCAGCTCGAGGTCTGCGGCGCCGACGCCGGCGGCCAGCGCCGGGGGGCCGTAGATCGTCGGGCTCGGCTGCAGCACCGTCGCGGCCGGTTGCCAGGCGCCAGCGGTGTACAGCGCGACGTAGAGCTGGCCGTCCTGGCCGCGGAAGGCCAGCGCCGCGTCGCCGCCGGGCAGCGGGGCGAGGGCGGGCGGCGCCGAGGCCTGGGCGCCGGGGACCTGGGCCGGGGCCGACCACGCGCCATTATTAAAAACGCCGAAGCGCAGCTGACCGCCGCTGTTGACGGCGTGCACGGCGAGGACCCGATCGTTGGTGAGCGTGACCACGGCCGGCTGGCGGTCGAACGCCTGCGCCTCGCTGTCGACCAATTGCTGCGCCTGCCAGGCATTGGTCCGCCGGCGCGCGAACAGCTGGTTGTTCTGCGCGCCGTCGTGGAAGACCAGCAGGGCGTCGCTGCCGAGCGTGGTCACGCTGCCGGGCCCGGGGCCGAAGCTGCCGATCGTCTCGGCGGTCGGATTCCACGCGCCGGCGGTGAAGCGCGCGTAGTAGTGCTGGAAGTTGTCGCCGTGGAACACCGCGTGCGCGCCGGCCCCGACGGCGCTGATGGTGGGCGCGGCGCGGGTCGTGTCGGCGCCGATCTGCGCCGGCGCCGACCAGGTGCCGGCCTGCCAGGTGACGTAGCGCAGCTGGTTGTCGGCGGGGTCGCCGATCTTGGTGAAGCGGAACACGCCGACGCCGATGTCCTCGCTGGTGACCGCGATGTCGAGGCCGTCGACCGTGGGCGCGGCGATGCTCTTCACCGCCCAGGCGGCGCCGTCGAAGTGGCCGCCGAGCATCGATGTCGCGTTGCCGCCGAGCAGCAGCACGAACTCGCAGGCGTCGCAGTCCGGGCCGCCGCAGTCGACCCCGGTCTCGCTGCCGTTCTTCTGGCCGTCCTCGCAGGTCGCGCCGGTGCAGTCGTTGGCGCAGGCGTCGTCGTCGACCATGTTGCCGTCGTCGCACTGCTCCATGCCGGCCCACACCAGGCCGTCGCCGCACTTGGCGGCCGCGCATTCGAGGGTGCAGGCCGCCTCGTCGGCGTTGAACATGCCGTCGTCGCACGCCTCGCCCTCGCCGGCCTGGACGATGCCGTCGCCGCACTGCGGGAGCTGACAGGCGTCGGTGCAGGCGTCGTCGTCGACGTCGTTGCCGTCGTCGCACGCCTCGCCCGG
This sequence comes from Nannocystis pusilla, assembly GCF_026626665.1. Lineage (GTDB taxonomy): Bacteria > Myxococcota_A > Polyangia > Nannocystales > Nannocystaceae > Nannocystis > Nannocystis pusilla. The sequence continues at coordinate 10,060,981 of NZ_JAPNKE010000002.1, read as the reverse complement.
ATCGATCTGGCCGTCGCCGCAGGCCTCGCCGGGACCGGTCGTGCTGGTGTCGCTCGTGGTGGTGTCGCTCGTCGAAGTGTCGCTCGTCGAGGTGTCGCTCGTCGAAGTGTCGCTCGTCGAGGTCGTGTCGCCCGCCGAGGTCGTGTCGCTCGTCGACGTCGTGTCGCTCGTCGACGTCGTGGTCGTGTCACTCGTCGTCGTCGTCGTGTCGCCGGTCGTCGTCGTGCTCGTGAGCGCGTCGGTGGTCGTCGGCGCGTCGGTGGTCGTCGGCACGCCGGTCGTCGTCGTGCTGGTGGTCGCGCTGACGAACGAGGTGCTCGGATCGTCGGCCGTGCTGCCACTGGTGCTGCCAGTGCTCGCGGTGCCGTCGTCGCCACAGGCAGGCACGAGGAGAGCGAGGACCAGCGCGCGCACGTAGTTCGGCATGGCGGCAGGATAACCGTCGGCCGACCCACGCGGCGAACAAATCACCCCCCGACGCCGATCGGCCTCTGCAGGTCAGGGGCTCGCGCGCCTAGACCTTGAGGCTCCGCGCGATCGGCAGGTCGCGCACGCGCTGGCCGGTGAGGGCGAAGATCGCGTTGGCCAGCGCCGGGGCCACCGGCGGCACGCCCGGCTCGCCGACGCCGCACGACGGGCCGTCGTCAGCGACGATCTCCACGTGGATCGCCCGCGGGGCATCGGGGAAGCGCATCAGGCGGAAGTCGCGGAAGTTGCTCTGCACCGTCGCGCCCTGCTGCATCGTGATCTCGCCGTACAGCGCGTGGCTGAGGGCGAAGATCACCGCGCCCTCGAATTGCGAGTGCACGCGCTCGCGATTGACGAGGGTGCCGGCGTCGAGGCAGCTCCACACCTCGTCGACGCGGATCTTGCCGTCCGGACCGTGGACCACGCTGACGACCACGGCGACGTAGGTGAGGAAGCTGCGGTGGACCGCGAGGCCGAGCGCGCGGCCGTTTTTTTGTCGGTTGTCCCAGTCGGCCAGCTCGGTCACGCGCTCGATCACCCGGCGGTGGCGGGCGGTGTCGATCGGGTGCTCGTCCAGCGATTGGCCGTAGTTCGGCAGCGACTCGACCCCGAGCTCCTTCAGCGTGACGATCCGCGGCGGGCCGACGATCTCGAGCAGGGTGTCGCGCGGGTCGCGGCTCCTCGCCGCGGCGATCTCGGCGATGAAGCTCTGGACGGCGAACGCGTGATAGATGTTGGCCACCGAGCGCAGCCAGCCGATCCGCGTGTGCGCCCGCGCCTCGCAGTTCTCGGCGCGCACGTTGGCGATCGCCAGCGGCACGTCGAGCACGCCCTGCTGCAGCTCGCCGGGGGCCGACAGCGCCGTGTCGCTGAAGGTCGAGCCGATCGGCGGAAAGGCGGTGCGGTGCTCCCAGGCGACCACCTTGCCCTGCGCGTCGAGCCCGGCCACCAGCCGCTGGGTGCTGACCGTATGATAGTAGTCGTGCTGGATGTCGTCCTCGCGCGTCCACTGCACGCGCACCGGGGCGCCGGTCGCCTTGGCCAGCAGCGCCGCCTCGACCACGTAGTCCGGCTTCGACTTGCGGCCGAAGCCGCCGCCGAGCAGCGTCACGTGGACGGTGACGTTCTCCTCGTCGAGCCCCAGCGCCTTGGCCACCGAGGTGCGGGCGGCCTGCGGGTTCTGGGTCGAGGCCCACACCTCGCAGCTCTGGCCGTGGAACTGGGCCACCGCGGCCGGCGGCTCCATCGTCGCGTGGGCCAGGTGCGGCACGTGGTACACGGCCTCGACTCGCCTGGCCGCGCCCGCCATCGCCGCGCCGACGTCGCCGACCTCGCGGACGACCACGCCGGGCAGGCCGACGGCGGCGAGCAGGGTCTTGCGGTAGGTCTCGGAGTCGTACTCGCCGTTGGCGCCGGCGGCCCAGGTGATCTCGAGCTGCGCGCGGCCTCGCATCGCCGACCAGGTGTCGTCGGCCACCACGGCGATCCCGCCGAGCGGCTGGAACGCGAACGGAGGCGTCGGCGCCGGCAGCGGCACGACCGCGCGCACGCCGGGCACCGCCAGCGCCCCCGTGGCGTCGTGCGCGGTGGCCCGGCCGCCGACCACCGGCGGGCGGGCGACGATCGCCGTCCGCATCCCCGGCAGCACGATGTCGGCCCCGTAGGCCGCGCTCCCGTCGACGATCGCCGGCCCGTCGAGCAGCGGCAGATCCTTGCCGACGTGCAGCAGCTCGGCCTTGGGCCGCAGTAAAATGTCCTTCGGGACAGGCAGCTTCGAGGCCGCGATCGCCAGCTCGCCGAAGCCCAGCGAGCGCCCGCTGGCCTCGTGGTGGACCGCGTGGTCGTGGGCCGTGCAGGTGTTCGGCGCCACCTTCCACTGCTTGGCCGCGGCCGCGATCAGCATCATCCGCGCGCACGCGCCGAGCTTGCGCAGCGCGTCGTAGAAGCCGCGCACGCTGTGCGAGCCGTCGGTGTTCTGGTCGCCGTAGGCCGGGTCGCCGGGGGCTTGCACGACCTCGACCCGGCTCATGTCGGCGCCGAGCTCGTCGGCGATCAGCACCGGCAGCGAGCTGCGCACGCCCTGCCCCATCTCCGAGCGGGCGCACACGATCTGGACCCCGCCGTTCGGCGTGACGTGGACGAACAGGTTGGGCCGCAGCCCCGCGCCCTCGGCCTCGGCCGCCGCCTTCGCCGCTGGGTCGACGGCGGGCGGCAGGGCCGGCTCGGCGCGGGCGAACGAGCCGAGCGCGAGCCCGGACAGCGCGCCGCCGAGGCCGGCGAGGAAGCTGCGGCGGAGCAGGCGGATCGGCGGCCCGGACATCGCGCTCACTTCTCCTTGCCGCCGGCCGCCGCCGCTTGCTTCACGGCGGTGCGGATCCGCAGATACGTCCCGCAGCGGCACAGGTTGCCCGCCAGCGAGGTGTCGATGTCCGCGTCGGACGGGCTGGGGTTCTTGGCCAGCAGCGCCGCCGCGGTCATGATCTGGCCGGCCTGGCAGAAGCCGCACTGCGGCACCGCGAGCTCGACCCACGCCTTTTGCAGCGGGTGCGAGCCGTCGGGCGAGAGGCCCTCGATCGTCGTCACCGCGCGGCCGTCGGCCCGGCGCACCGGGGTGACGCACGCGCGCACCGCCTCGCCGTCGAGGTGGACCACGCACGCGCCGCACAGCGCCTGGCCGCAGCCGTACTTGGTGCCGGTGAGGCCGACGTGGTCGCGCAGCGCCCACAGCAGCGGCATCTGCGGATCGATGTCGAGGACGTGCGGCTTCCCGTTGACGTGCAAGGTGATCGTCATGGCCCCTCCCCCGCCGGGCAGGCCGCGCCGTCCGCGACCCACGCGGCCATCAGCGCCCCGAATTGCGCCTGCGTGCCCGGGGCCGGCGTGCGCCCGTGGCCGGGCTCCCAGCCCCACGCGACCAGCTCGTCGTGCGCCGAGTGCTCGACGAGCTGCGCCAGCGTCTTGCCGCCGTTGCGCTTGGGATCCTTGATCTGCTCGCACAGCGCCGCCGGCGTGAGCCCGACCCACGCCATCTCGATCGGCGCGAGGTGCCACTTCGGCGCCCCCGGCACGCGCGCCAGCTCGAGGTTGGCGTCCTGGTGGCACGACGTGCACAGAAGCCCCGGCACGCCCTCGTTGGCCGGGCCGCGCACCACCGGCGGGTCGTGGATCTGCGCCGCGTCGCCCTGCAGCGGCGTGTCGCCTGCCGGGTGACAATTGGTGCAGCGCGGGTGCAGCATCACCTGCGACGCCTCGAGGAACAGCGCCCGCGAGCGCTCGACCGGGTCGGCGATCCCCGCGAACTGCTCCGGCGCGCGCAGCCCTCCGGGCTCGGCCGGCGCGATCGACACCGGCTGGGCTGTCTGCGCCTGCTGCTTCGCCGGCTCGGACGCGCCGCGACAGGCGACGAGCGCCGCCAGGCACGCGCAAGGCACGAGGCATGCCGGGAGGCGCATCGCCCAGTGTGTGACCGGATTTGCCTCTCGCGCAAGCGGCGAGCGCACCGCGGGCCCGCGCTGCTACTTGGCGGGCGCCTTGGCCGGCTTCTTCGCCGCCGGCTTCTTCGCCTTCTTCTTGCCGCCGGCCGGCACCACCACCACCGAACCGTCTTCGGGCTCGGCGCCGATCGTGGGGTCCTGGTTGAACAGCTTGAGGGCCGCGTCGCGCAGGGTGCTGTTGCCGCTCGCCGGGGCGGGCGCGGTGTAGCCGAGCCAGGCCTGACGCAGGACCATCTGTTCGTAGGTGGCGGCCGGATCGAGGGCGATCTTGTAGGTGACAGGGCCGCCGGTCGCGGGCACCGCGGTGCGCTCGATCATCCGCGCCCCGCGCTGGATCGTCAGGGTGTGGCGCGAGTTGCCGGCCATCGCCTTGATCTGCCGCTTGGCCTCGGCCGCGCCGGCGATCTTGAGGCCGTCGATGGCGACCAGCACGTCGCCGTTGGCGAGGCCCGCCTTGTCGCCGGCGCCGCCCTGGCGCACCAGCTTGATCGTCGCGCCCTTGTCGCCGCCGTCGGCGAACACCAGCTCGAGGTCACCACCTGTCTCTTGGACCATGTCCATCTTGTAGCCGGACAGGCGCAGGTGCTTGGCGTACTCGATCTCGTCGAAGCCGTGGACGTACTTGCGGAACAGCTCGCTGATCTCGGCGCCCGCGGCCCGCCGGCGGCGACGAAGGTGGCCTCGAGCTCGGTCGGCGAGATGCCGGCGCCGGTGTTCTTCCACCGGCCGTAGAGCTCGCGCATGACGGTGTCGAGGCTGCGCTGGCCGCCGGAGATCCGCCGCAGCTCGAGGTCGAGGGCGAGGGCGATCAGCATGCCCTTGTTGTAGTAGTCGACGTAGCTGTTGCCGCCGTCGTCGGGCCGCAGCCAGGCCTCCCACGAGGCCTGCTCGACGGTCATCAGCTTGCGCCCCGGCGACTCCTGCAGGCGCTTTATCTGCTCGCCGAGCGCCTCCATCGCCTCGGCCTCGCTGGCCAGGCCGGCGCGGGCCAGGATCACCCACGCGTAGTAGCTGGTGAAGCCCTCCGAGAACCACAGCATGCTGGTGTGGACCTCGCGCTCGTAGGCGAACGGGCCGAGCACGCCGGGGCGGATGCGCTTGACGTTCCACGCGTGGAAGAACTCGTGGGCGGCGGTGCCGAGGAACTTGCGGTAGGCCGCGGGGTCGCCGAAGATCCACGGCTCCAGGCCGATCGCGGTCGAGTTGCGGTGCTCGAGCCCGCTGCGCCCGCCCGGCCGCAGGTGCAGGATGTACGTGTAGTCGGTGAACGGCACGCCCTCCTCGCCGCCGAAGATCGCGTAGGTGGTGTCGGCGATCTTGGCGAGGTCGGAGCTCAGCTTCTTGTCGCTGTAGTTGCCGATGCCCTGCAGGGCGACGTGGAACTGGACCTTGCCGGCCTTGAAATTGATGGTGTCGACCTTGCCGACGTGGACCGGCGCATCCACCAGCATGTCGTAGTCGCCCGCCTTGAACGCCTTGCCGCCGCCGCCCGCGCGCGGCAGCGCACAGACCACCTGCGCGCCCGGCAGGCCCTCGACGCGCAGCTCGATCGGGCGGTCCTTGTGGCCGACGGCGTAGGGGAACAGGTACACGCCGTTGAAGAAGCCGAACTCGTCGTCGAGGAAGGCCCCGCCGATGCCGCTGTAGCTGCCGCGGTAGACGCGGTAGCGGACCTTGAACGGCTGGCCGCCGTGGCTCACCCGCCAGGTGATCTCGTCGACCTTGACGACCGGGATCGGCTTGCCGCTCGCGGTCTCGGCGACCATGCCGCGGACGTTGCGGTGGGCCTCGGTGACGCGGTAGGCGCCCGGGTTCCAGCGCGGCAGCTGCAGGTCGGTGACCTCGCCCGGCAGGTCGGAGAAGCCGAGCTCGACCTGGAATTCGTGGCGGTGCGGGTCGTCCATCGCGACCTTGTAGACGAACGCGTCGAGCTTCTTGGCCGCCGCCTCGGCCCCCGGGGCCGCCGACGTGGTCGCCGGGTCGACCAGCAAGAGACCGAGCGCCAGCGCCGCGGCGAACCGGCGCTTCGAGAGCAAGCGGGACAGCATGGGCCGGAGGATACTCGAAGTACACCCCGGGGCGCCCGCCACGGGGCGTCTGCTGCCCGTGGAGCCGCGGAGAAAACGAGTACACTCCGGCCCCTTGTCCCTCGCACCGCCCGAGCGCCAGCCCGCGCGCCCCCATGCCGGCCCCCCCATGCCGGCCCCGGCCCGTGGCCGCTCGGGCTGGTCGCCGGCGCCGTCGCGGCGCTGGTGCTGGTCCCCGGCTACGGGGCGCACGGCCTGTGGTCGCAGGGCGAGATCGGGGCGCTGCAGCGCGCCCAGGCGGCCCTCGGCGCCGCGCTCTCGGGCCTGGAGCGCAGCCCGTGGCTGCCCGACGCCCTGCGGACGCAGGCGCTCGCGCTCACCGGCGACCCGGCGGCCATCCGCCTGCCCGGCGCGATCGCCACCTGCGTCCTCGTCGCGCTCGCCGCCGGCCTGGCCCGCGCGCTCGGCCTGTCGCCGACGATCGCCCTGCTCGCCGGCGCCTTCGCCCTCGGATTCCCGCTGTCGCTCACGCAGGGCCGCCTGGCCCTCGGCGACCCGGTCGGCGAGCTGGCCGCCACCGCCGCCGCCCTGCTCCTCGCCGCCGCCCTCGCCAGCCCCCGCCTCGCCCGCGGCCTCGCCCTCGCCGCCGCCGGGGCCGGAGCCCTCGCCCTGGCCGCCACCGCCTCCGGCCTGTGGCTCGGCGTGGCCCTGCCGCTGGCCGCCGCGGCGCTGTGGGGGCCTGCCTCTTCGGACATGTCCGTGGGGACATTGCCTTCGGGGCATGGCGCGGAGGACATGTCCGAGAGGGCAGCCTCGACGCGCCCCGTCGACCCGGCCTCCGCGCCAGGCTCCTCGCTCGCCGGCCCCGCCTCCTCGGCCGCTCCGTCCTCCGCGCTCGCCGCTCGCACGTCACCTGTCCCTTCGGACCTGTCCCCGCCGCCATCCGCCCTCCAGCGCCCGCTGCGGCTGGTGCTGGTCGCCGGCGCGCTGGCGGCCGCCGGCGTCGCGGGCTTTTTGGCCTATCACCAGCAGGAGGGCTACATCCCCGCGCTCGGGGCGGCCAAGGACCTCGCGCTGCGCGAGCGGCCGCACATCCGGGGCTTCCACGCCGCGCTCGAGGACTGCGGCTACCAGCTGTTCCCGTGGCTGCCGCTGGTCCTGCTCGGCCTGCTGCAGCCCGGCGCGCGCGCTGGCCGGCGCTGTGGTTCGCCGTCGGCCTCGCGCTGGTCAGCGCCTCCTCGCTGCTGTACGGCGCGCGGGCGGTGCCGCTGACCGTGCCCGCCGCCGTCCTCGCCGCGGCCGCGTTCGCCCGCCTCGTGTCCGCGCGGACCCCCGCGGCGGCCCGCCGGCTGGCCCTCGTGCTCGCCCTCGCGGGTTGCTGGATCTTCGCCAAGGACGCCCGCCGCACCCCCAGCCGGATCGGCGCCGCCCTGGTGCCCGCGCGCGGCGAGCACAACTACCCCGCCGCCGACCTCGGCGCCGCCGACCTGCTGGCCGGCCTCGCCGGCGGGGCCGCGCTCGCGCTTGTCCTTTCGGCCATGTTCTCCGCGCCAGGTCCCGGAGGACAGGGCGCTTCACGCATGTCCCAAAGGCTATACCTGGCGCGCACCCGCCTGCCCGCCTGGCTGCCGGCCGCGGTCATGATCGCCTGCCTGGGCCGCCAGACGTGGAGCTACGGCCGCGACCTGCTGCCGCGGACCAGCGAGCAGTTCTCGCTGCTGCGCCCGCTGACGCGCTGGGCCGCGTGGGCCGAGGCCGGGTCGCTGCCGCCGACGCTCGGCGTCCACCGGGTCACCGACCCCGGCCTCGACCTCTACGGCCCGGCCGCCGACCGGCGGGTCCCGCTGGCCACCCGCGAGGCGCTCGGCGGCGCGCTGCGCCAGCCGGCCCCGGCGGCGGCGCTGATCCGCACCAGCGAGCTGGCCGCGCTGCACCAGACCGCCCGCGCCGCCGGCTTCCCGCTGTACGTGCTCGACGCCAGCAACCGCGACGTCCTGCTGGTGGCCAACACCCTGCCGCCCGGCGAGACCGACGTGAACCCGATCCGCCGGGTCCTGTTCGACGAGCCGCCGCAGCTGGCCCACCAGACGCTGGTGCGCTTCGACGACTTCGTCGAGGTGATCGCGTGGGAGTGGGACGAGCCGGTCGTGCGTGGCCGCGACGTCGAGCTGCGGGTGGTCCTCCGCCCGCTCAAGGCCATGCCGAGCGGCAGCAAGATCACCGTGCGCCTGCAGCAGGGCCGGCTGTCGCGCGTCAACCCGATGCCTCACGACCTGGTCGAGAACATCTACCCGCCGCAGTACTGGCGCCCCGGCGATTATCTGCTGCACCGCTTCCGCGTCCACGTGCCGACGCTCGAGATCGTGCCCGGCCCGCACGAGGTGGTGATCGGCATGCGCCGCACCGAGAGCACCAATTATGAATTACGGTCCCCGAGGGCGAGACGGGCGAGCACGGCGTGCGCGTGTTCGCCGGGCCGCACGAGTTCGCGGTCGTCGGCGAGCTGCAGGTCTGGTAGCGGCCGCACCTGTCCGCCGGGACAGATGCTCCCCGGCGCAGTCGTCGGCGACGGACCGCAGACAGGACGGGCACCGGGCCAGCGGCGACGGCCCGTGCTCGTCGGTGAAGCCGCGCAGATCATCCCGGGCCCCGCCCGCGCATGCACATGTCCTTCCGGACAGGCATCGCAGCGCCGTCAGGTCGCGGCCGCGCGCCCCGACGTGGCCGGCGCATCGCCGTGCCCGTCACGTCGCGCCCGCGCGACCCGACGTGGCTGGCGCATCGCAGCGCGCGTCACGTCGCGCCCGCGCGCCCCGACGTGACCGGCGACCGCCGTGCCGTTCACGTCGCGGCCGCGCGCCGCGACGTCGTGCGCACGAACGCGGCGATGTGCTGCGCGCTGGCCTCGGGGTGCTGGTGATGCGGCCCGTGGCCGGCGGACGGGTACGTCAGCAGCTGCACCGTCGGCAACGTCCCGTTCAGCGCGTACCAGTTCTCCACGGGAAAAATGATGTCGTGGTCGCCGGCGATGTGGAGGATCGGCACCGTCGTGGCCCGCAGCGCCTCGAGCACCGGCAGCGCGGGGAAGATCGGCGCAGCGTGATCGGAGGACAGGTTGGCGCGGGCGAACTCGACCGGCACCGGCGGGCTGCGGTCCTGGGTGCGGGCGGCGATCCGGTCGGCCGAGCGCCGCGCGGCCGCCCGGCTCTCGGGCGAGCGCGGCTCGAAGAACAGGATCACCTCGTCCTCGAAGTCGTTGACCTCGCGCGCCGCGGTCGTGAAGAACAGCTCCTCCGCGGGCTTGACGATCGGCCCCGGCGGCGTGGTCCCGAGCAGCACCGCGTGGCTCACGTGCGTCGCGTGCAGCGCGACCACCACCTGGGCGACGAGGCCCCCGAGCGACCAGCCGCCGATCACCACCTCGCGCAGCCCGAGCGCCTCGATCAGGTCGCGCGGGTCGTTCGCCATCATGAACGGGTTGTAGGTGGCGGTCCCGCTCGACAGGCCGAGGCCGCTGTAATCGAACGTGATCACGCGAAAGCCCGCGGCCGCCAGCGCGTCGAGGAAGGCGGGGTCCCAACAGTCCAGGTTGCCGCGGAAGCGCGTGCAGAGGAGGAGCGGCTGGCCCTCGCCGAGCGTCCGATACGCCAGACGGCGGCCGTTCGTCTCGATGAACTGGGTGGGTGCGTCGATCGCAGGCATGGTGCCGGTGTAGCGAGCTCCGCAACGGCGTGAAACCCGACCAAGGTCGGGGTGCGGCCTGACGACGATCGCGTGAATCGAAGGTCGGGCGAGCAGCGGAGCCCGGCGCCCGTGGTGCCATCAATGGCTCCCTTGTTCTTTATCAAAAGACACCGCTGAATCACGACCGACATGATTACCCGATTGCGATCGCGTCGCCCCCGCGGCGCCGCGGTCCAGCTCGAGAGGGGGAGGCAGCCGGGCGCGGGACGGGGTCGGCGCGCGAGCGCCGCGCGATCTCCTCGGACGCCGCACGGACCCGGGACCGCCGAGAAAAGCCCGTCCCGCGCCGCCCGACGGTCGTGGCGGCGGAGGCCGATCGCGGTGACGGATCGCCGGCCTGGCGGCCACCGCCCCGCCCGGACTGTCCGAAAAGACATGCTATGAGCCGTTCGACGCCGCGGCGCTCTCGGTCCATGCACGAACAAACATGTCTCTCAGGACATTTTGCATCCCCGCCGACTGGTGCCAATCGAGGCGGCTCGGCGGATTCCGAGGCAGTCACCGGGGAAGCTTCCTGAACACAACGCGGTAAACACGCAGCATTCGCGCGTTTTTGCGTCGTGATAGCTTCCGGCGATGCGGAAACATCGTCTCGCCTCCCCTGCATTCACCTTCCTGCTTGCGATCGCCGGTTGCGGCGACCCGGCTGCTGTCACCGACACGCTCGCCACCGATACGAGCACCACGACCGGCACCGGCACCGATACGACCACCGGCACGCCGCCGACCACCACGGACAAGCCGACCGGCACCACCGACGAGCCGACCTCGACGTCGACCACCGAGCCGGGCACCTCGACCACCACGTCGACGACCGACCCGATCACCGGCACCACCGATCCGGGCACCACCACCTCGACCGATACGACGGCGACCACCGATACCACCGACGCGACGACGAGCACCACGACCGACGCGACGACCGACACCACCACCACGACCACCGACGCGACGACCGACACCTCCACCACGACCACCGACGCGACGACCGACACCACCACCACGACCACCACCGACACCACGACCGACACCACGACCGACGCGACGACCGACGCGACGACCGACACCTCCACCACCTCCACGACCGACACCACCACCGACACCACCACCACGACCACCGGCGAGGAGCCCCCGTGCACCCCGGGCGAGGCGCTGTGCGTCTGTCTCAACAACACCTGCAACAACGGCGCGGAGTGCCTCCTCGGCGAGTGCCCCGAGCTCACCGGCCTGTGCGACTGGGAGGGCGACGGCGAGTGTGACGAGCCCTTCCTGTGCGACGAGGGCACCGACCCGTTCGACTGCTGCGCCACCCCGAACGACGGCACGTGCGAGGAGCACAACTTCCCCGGCGGCACCTGCTCCAAGGGCTCCGACTTCTGGGACTGCGGCTACTGCCCGTGGGTCGACGACGGCGAGTGCGACGACGGCATCTACTGCCCCGTGGGCTCGGACGTGAACGACTGCGCGTGACGCCGCCCGCGCGGGCGGGGCTCTGCTAGCCTCGTCCGCGCATGGCCCCCGTCGCCCCGCACGTCTTCGCCGTCAGCGAGCTGGTCAACCGCGCCCACCGCAGCATCGAGCAGCAGTTCCCGCCGCTGTGGGTGGAGGGCGAGATCACCAACCTGCGGCTCGTCAACAGCGGCCACGCCTACTTCACGCTGCGCGACAGCCACGCCGTCCTGCCGGTGGCGATGTGGCGCAGCGCCCTCTCGCGCCTGCGCCACCGCCTGGCCGACGGCCAGCTGTTCCGCGTCTACGGCCGCCTCGGCATCTACGCCGCGCAGGGCAAGTTCCAGCTGTACGCCGAGCGGGCCGAGCCGGCCGGCCTCGGCGCGCGCATGCAGCAGCTCGAGCAGCTCAAGGCCAAGCTGGCGGCCGAGGGTCTGTTCGCGCGCGAGCGCAAGCGGCCGGTGCCCGCCTGGCCGCGGATCGTCGGCGTCGTCACCTCGGCCAGCGGCGCGGCGATCCACGACATCCTCAAGGTCGCGCGGCGCCGCTGTCCGGTGCGGATCCTCCTGTCCCCCGCGCAGGTGCAGGGCGAGGACGCCGCCTTCAGCCTGGTGCGCGCGCTGCTGCGACTGCAGCGGCGGCCGGGCGTCGACGTGATCATCGTCGGCCGCGGCGGCGGGGCCCAGGAGGACCTGTGGGCCTTCAACGACGAGGGCCTCGCGCGGGCCGTCGCCGCGTGCCCGGTGCCCGTCGTGTCCGCGGTCGGTCACGAGGTCGACATCACGATCTGCGACTTCGTCGCCGACCTGCGCGCCGCCACGCCGTCGCACGCCGCCGAGCTGGTGGTCCCCGACCGCGATGGCTACCTCTCGCGCCTGCATCACGTCGAGCGTCGCCTCGTCCTCGCCACCAAACGCCGCGTCCTCGACGAGCGCGGCCGCCTCGAGCTGCTCACGCGGCGCCTCGCCGCCGCCGGCCATCGCCTCGTCCTCGCGCCGCGCCGTCGCCTCGACGCCCTGCTCGCGCGCCTCGGCAACCAGCACCCGCGCGCTCGCCTCGCCCGCGACCGCCGCCTGCTCACCGCCTTGCACGCGCGCCTGCTGGCCCAGCACCCGCGCCACCGGCTCGACCGCGCTCGCCGCCGTCTCCTCGCCGCCGAGCTCGCCCTGCGTGAGCGGGCCCGGGTGCTGGCACAACCGGCGCGCCTGCGCCTCGCTCGTGCGGCCGCGGCGCTGAACGCCCTGAGCCCGCTCGCCGTGCTGCAGCGCGGGTTCGCGGTCGTCAGCACGGACGCGGGCGTCGTCACCGACGTCGCCCAGGTCGCCGCGGGCGAGGCCGTCCGCGTGGAGCTCGCGCGCGGGGCCTTCGCGGCGCAGGTCACCGCTGTCGAACCGGTGAAAGTCCCTTCATGATGAAGTTCGGTTCATCGCCGTTCGCCCGCTGCGGCCTGCGGACCTGAATCGGCCGCGCCGCGCCGCGCGGGCGGATGAATCCTGTCCTGGCTCTCTTGAACCGCGCTTCTGCTCTCGACTAGGCTGAGCCTCGGGTCTCCACACGAACGGCGTACGTCGCCGTCTGTCTCGTGGGACATGTCTTCAAGGACAGCATCGCAATGAGCAACCGCAACGTCCCCGCCGACGGGCTCGCCGGCCTGCGTCAGAACCTGCAGTCGGACCTGGTGGCCGGCTTCCTCGTCTTTTTGATCGCGCTCCCGTTGTCGCTGGGGATCTCGATGGCCAGCGGGTTCCCGCCGGTCGCCGGCATCTTCACCGCGATCATCGGCGGCCTGGTCGTCAGCCTGTTCATGGGCGCGCGGGTCACGATCAAGGGGCCGGCGGCCGGCCTCATCGTCATCGCGCTCGGCTGCATCGAGGAGCTGAGCCGGGGCGTCCCGCCGACGCTCGGCTATCAGTACGCCCTGGCGGTGATCGTCGCGGCCGGCGTGATCCAGATTATCTTCGGCCTGATCCGCGCCGGCGTCATGGCCGACTTCTTCCCCTCGGCGGCGGTGCACGGGATGCTGGCGGCGATCGGCATCATCATCGCCTCCAAGCAGATGCACATCATGGTCGGCGTCGACCCGACGGCCAAGACCCCGCTCGGCCAGATCGCCGAGCTGCCGCAGCGGATCCTCGACAACAACCCCGAGATCGCGCTCATCGGCCTGCTCAGCCTCGCCATCCTCGTCATCATGCCGCGGCTGCGGCACCCGCTGGTGCGCAAGATCCCCGCGCCGCTGGTCGTGCTGCTGCTCAGCATCCCGCTCGGCATCTACTTCGACCTCGACCACGAGCACAACTACAGCTTCGCCGGCCACGAGTACCACCTCGCGCCGACCATGCTGGTCAACCGGCTCGACAACCTGCTCGGGATGGTCACGTTCCCCGACTTCTCGAACCTGGGCAATTGGACCTCGATCAAGTGGATCATCGCCTTCGCGCTGGTCGGCAGCATCGAGTCGGTGGCCAGCGCCAAGGCGGTCGACACCCTCGATCCTTTCAAGCGCAAGTCGGACTTCAACCGCGACCTGCTGGCCGTGGGCGTCGGCAACACCGCCGCCGGCATGATCGGCGGTCTGCCGATGATCTCGGAGATCGTGCGCTCCTCGGCCAACATCAACAACGGCGCCAAGACCCGCTGGGCCAACTTCTTCCACGGCGCCTTCCTGCTCGGCTTCGTCGTCCTCGCGCCCGGGCTCATCCACATGATCCCCAAGGCCGCGCTGGCGGCGATGCTGGTGTTCACCGGCTTCCGCCTGGCCCACCCGCGCGAGTTCATCCACACCGCGCAGGTCGGCAAGGACCAGCTGCTGGTGTTCCTCGTCACCATCGGCGTCACCGTCGGCGAGGACCTGCTGCTCGGCATCTTCGCCGGCATCTTCACCAAGCTGCTGCTGCACATCGTCCGCGGCGCCCCGCTCAGCGCGCTGTTCAAGCCCGACCTCGAGATCCGCGACGAGGGCGCGAACACGACTCGCATCACCGCGCGCAAGGCCGCGATCTTCAGCAACTACATCGGCCTCAAGCGCGCCATCGATCGCGTGCCCGCGCCGCGCAACGTCGTCGTCGACCTGCAGGCCACGCGGCTCGTCGACCACACCGTGATGGAGCGTCTGCACGAGCTCGCGCGCGACATGGAACACGAGGGACGCGAACTGACAGTCGTGGGTCTCGAAGGCCACAAGCCCGTGTCGGGCAATACGCTGGCTGCGCGAACGCGGGCTGCATGAACTCGATTTCGGCGAACGGCGCGCGCCGTTCGTCGAAAACTTGATTTGCGTCTCGTCGAGGGGTTGCGCCCCCCGATGCTTCCTCCATAGACTGCCAACTCCCCGCAGCAGCCTCTGCGGGGATCTGCAGGGAGACCCATCGATGCGTGACGCAGCGGATAAGCTCTCTCCACGACCCCCGGCGCAGCGCTGGACGCTGTACGCCGCGCTCACCGCCGGGCTCGGTCTCGTCACTTGCGTCGCCGTGCCGGCGAAAGACAATGCGCCGATGGCGGTGCAATCGGTGCTCGCCGCGGGGGCCGATCTCCCCGCAACGTCAATCCCACCGGCGCGCGCCCCGACCGACGATATCCCACCCGTGATTTCGGCCTCGGCGGATTCCGCGAATGCGCAATCGGGGCCCCAGACCCCCGCGCTCGCCGGCGATCCGTCCGAGATCGAGGACACAGCGGTCGCGCTCGCTGACGAGCCGCTGCGCGAGGTGTTCTGGACCGCGCACGAGAACATGTCGCTCGACGCGCTCGCCATCGCCTGGGGCATCAAGGCCGCACAGCTCAGCGAGCTCAACCCGGAGCTCGACCGCGAGGCCCCGGTCGGCGAGGGCACCAAGCTGCTGGTCTACCGCCACGACCCCGAGCACCCGCCGCAGTCGATCGGCTCGCCCAACCGCGGCAAGCTGCGCAACGGCATGCCCCTGCCCGAAGGGCCAGGTTGGCGCCTGCGCACCCACCGGCCGCGCACCTACGGCACCGTCAACACCATCCGCGCGCTGGTCGACGCCTTCGAGGACTTCGGCGAGCGCTACCCCGACGGCCCGAAGATCCGCGTCGGCGAGCTGGCGCGCCGCACCGGCGGCCGCGTGCCCCCGCACCGCTCGCACCGCTCCGGCCGCGACATCGACATCGGCTACATCTTCCACGGCATCGATGACGGCGAGCACCGCTGGAAGTACATGAACGTCCGCAACTTCGACGCCGAGAAGAACTGGGCCCTGGTCCAGGAGCTGCTCGAGACCGACCAGGTGCAGACGATCTACATCGCCAAGAAGCTGCAGAAGCTGCTGCACAAGGAGGCCCAGAAGCACCTCCCGCCCGAGCAGCTGGCCGCCCTGTTCGAGTACCCGAAGACGCCCGAGAGCCCGCACGCGAAGATCCAGCACTGGCGCGGCCACTCGAACCACATGCACGTCCGCTTCCTCTGCGAAGAGGGCAACCGCCGCTGCAGCGCCCGCAGCAAGTGAGCGACGCGGCGCGGCACGCCCCGAGCAGCCGGCGCATCGCGCCGCTCCTCGGGGCGCGGCGCTTCACGCTCGTGCAGGCCTGCAGCTGAATTCGGCTCGCCGCCGAGATTCGGCGCTCCGGCGGACCCGGCCGGGGGCTCGACCTCACGCCCCGGCGGCTTGCCCGCACGGCCCGGCGTTTGCGACGCTGGGCCGCGTCATGTCCGCCAAGCCCATCATCGATCTCAGCGACAAGGTAGCGATCGTCACCGGTTCGAGCCGCGGGATCGGGCGGGCGATCGCCGAGCACCTGGCCCGCGCCGGCGCGCGGGTGGTCATCTCGAGCCGCAAGCCGACCCCGTGCGACGAGGTCGCCGAGGCGATCCGCGGCGCCGGCGGGCAGGCGCTCGCGGTCCCGTGCAACATCTCGGAGAAGGCCCAGGTCGACGCGCTCGTCGATCGCACGCTGGCCGAGTGGGGCAAGGTCGACGTCCTCGTCTGCAACGCCGCCACCAACCCCTACTTCGGCTCGCTCGACGGCCTCGGCGACGAGGTCTTCCACAAGATCATGCACAACAACGTGCTGTCCAACCTGTGGCTGGCCAAGCGCGTGGCCCCCGGGATGATCGAGCGGCGCGACGGCGCGATCCTCATGATCTCGAGCATCGGCGGCCTGCGCGGCGACCCGCTGATCGGCGCCTACAACATGAGCAAGGCCGCCGACATGCAGCTCGTGCGCAGCCTCGCCGTCGAGTGGGGCCCGCACAACGTCCGCGTCAACGCCATCGCCCCCGGCCTGGTCAAGACCGACTTCGCCCGCGCCCTGTGGCAGAACCCCGACCTCAAGCAGCTGGTCGAGCGCCGCACCCCGCTCGGACGGATCGGCGACCCCGACGACATCGCCCCGCTCGCGGCCCTGCTGTGCTCCCCGGCCGGCTCGTTCATCACCGGCCAGGTCCTCGTCGCCGACGGCGGCGTCACCATCGCCGCGGCCTGGTGAGTGACCTGTCGTATCGAACATGTCCTGAAGCGCAGCCCATGACTGCGCCCGGGGCGAGCGCTCGGACAGCTCTGTTTGTCTGACGCCAGGCAGGCCGCTTCGGCCGCGCCGTCTCCGGCCCGCCGCGTTCTGGTCTATCCTCGCGGCATGTCCGTCCGTACCGAGCGCAACGGCCCCGTCACCACCGTCATCCTCGCCCGCCCCGAGCGGCGCAACGCGGTCGACGGGCCGACCGCGGCCGCGCTCGAGCAGGCCTTTCGCGAATTCGACGCCGATCCGGCGGCGCGCGTCGCCGTGTTGTGGGGCGAGGACGGGCACTTCTGCGGCGGCGCCGACCTCAAGGCGTTGGCGAGCGGCGAGGCGAGCAACCAGCTCCACCTCGACGCCCCGGCCGACGCGCTCGGGCGGCCGGCGCCGATGGGGCCCACGCGGCTGCTCCTGCGCAAGCCGGTGATCGCCGCCGTCAGCGGCTACGCGGTCGCCGGCGGCCTCGAGCTCGCGCTGTGGTGCGACCTGCGGGTGGCAGACGCCGACGCGGTGTTCGGCGTGTTCTGCCGCCGCTTCGGCGTCCCGCTGATCGACGGCGGCACGGTGCGCCTGCCGCGGCTCGTCGGCATGGGCCGCGCGCTCGACCTGATCCTCACCGGCAGGCCGGTCGAGGCCGCCGAGGCGCTGGCGATCGGCCTCGTCAACCGCGTCGTCCCGCCCGGCCAGGCCCGCGCCGCCGCCGAGGCGCTGGCCGCCGAGATCGCCGCCTTCCCGCAGGAGTGCATGCAGGTCGACCGCCGCTCCACCTATGGCCAATGGGACATGTCCCTCGAGGAAGCCCTGCTCGCCGAGGGCCGCGGCGGCGCCGACGTGATCGCTCGCGAATCGATCGCCGGCGCCCGCCGCTTCGCCGCCGGCCAGGGCCGCCACGGCGCCGCCTGATTCCCCGTCGAGCCGCGAACACCGGCGAATCGACCGTCGACGAGGGCCACCACGGCGCAGCCCGAGCTGCCGTGGCGCCGCGCTCGTGCCTCGCCACCGACGGCGAATCGCCGCCGATCCAATCAGATGTCTCTTCAGACAGGCGACCTCTCGCGTTCGCGGCCGACATCCTCGCGGCGATGGCCTCCCGCTCACGCCGCGCCCCTCCTGGCGACTGCCGCGGCCTTCTCCGTCTAACAGAGTTTCGCGGCCGCCCAGGCCGTCGCCTCGCGCCTGCGTTGCCGCCCCCGCGCGATCGCCCCTATAGTCGCGCTCGCATGCAACGCCGCGAATTCGTCCTCGGGTCCCCTGCCGTCCTCGCCACCACCGCCTGCAGCAGCGCGCCCGACGAGCTGCCGCCGCCGCCGGCCAAGACGCCCGGCAAGACTACCGCCCCGCCGCCGGCCCCGGCCGTGCCGACCCCCGCGACCGCCGACCCGCACGCCGGCCACGACAGTCACGCCGGCCATCACGCGGGCGACGACGCCACCCTCACGGTCGCGGCCGAATGCCTCAAGACGGGTGAAGTCTGCGTGCAGCACTGCTTCGTCTTGCTGGGCCAGGGCGACACCAGCATGGCCGCCTGCGCCCGTTCGGCCCACGAGATGCTCGCCGTCACCCGGGCCTTGCTGGCCCTCGCGGCCGGGCCCTCCGATCAGCTCGCCGCCCAGGCCCGCGTCGCGCTCGCGGTCGGTGAGCGCTGCGAGGCCGAGTGTCGCAAGCACGAGGCCAAGCACCCGGCGTGTAAGGCCTGCGCCGAGTCGTGCGAGGCTGCCATCACCCGCTACCGCACCCTCGTCGGTTGAGCTCGCGGCCGCGGCCGCGGTAGCTTCGCCAGCGAGGAGCCCCGCGCCCTCGTCAGCCGCCCGTCATGGCATTCGCCTCCGCCCCTACGAGGTGTCGGGCGAGGCACCGCATTCATCCGCGATTGCGCGGATGACTCGGCCTCCTCCGCTCCCGCGATCGCGCGAGCCTCACCGCTCACCCACGACGGCACAGCTGATCGACCAGCCGCAGCAGCGTCGGCACCCGGTGCGGCCCGTGCATCGCTTGCACATGTGCGGCCGCCTCGTCGGCGCTCATGCCGAAGGCGGTGACGAACAGCGGCCGGCGGCTGTCGCCGCGCAGCACCTCGCGCGCGGGCGCCCCGCGGAACGGATTCTTGGCCACCCCGACCACGGGGGTCGCCTCGCCCAGCGCCCGGTACAGATGGACCCCGAGGCCGGGCCGGTCGGGTCCGAGCCACACGTGACCGTCGATCACGATCGTCGACGGCGGCGCCGGGCAGCGGCCCAGCGCCGCCAGCAGGCACGGCAGCTCGCGCATGAAAAACGCCCCGGGCTCGTACTCCGCGGCGGCCGGGCTCACCACGGTATAGCTCTCGAGGACATGTTCTTCGGACCATGTCTCGAAGAGCACGCAGGCGGTGACCGCCGCGTCCGGCCGGTAGTCGACGTCGAGCGCGGCGATCGCCACCCCTCGTCGATACCAGCTCACGGCCACGGGCGCGAGGCCCCGACGCATCGGGGGCCGTCATGGAGCGCGATCTCGCGCAGCGCCTCGGCCTCGCCGCGAGCTCCCATACAAAGTTACAGCGAAGAAGCGCCGGTTCGCCTCGCCGGCCGAGGCCGCGCGCGCCTCCCTGGCTGCGGATCAACACGGCGGCAGAGCCAGGTGGCGCGAGGGGAGGCTGCCGCGATCGCTTTCGACCGTCACGCCGAGTGACATGTCCACTTCGACATGTCCAGAAGTATCCGCGCGTACGAGGCCCATCACGCCCGCCGGGCGCCTTGTTGCGGCCCGGCAAACGAGATAATCCCTCGGACGTGACGACGACCAAGCCGCGCAGCAGATCGAGCCGGTCGACTGACAGTGATGCGAAGCCCGCCGGCGCTACGGCCAGGCGCAAATCGGCCGCCGGCGAGCAGACGAGCCCCCCTGCCACGAAGGCGACCACTACCGTCGTTGCGAAGAAGCGCAAGCCGAGCGCGGACGAATCGAAGGCCGCAGCCAAACCGACCGCGCGCGAGGCCGTCGCCATCTTGACCCCGCGTGCGCTGCGATCGCCAGGCCAGGCCGCGCCGGTGGCAGTGCCCTCGCGCTTCGCCGAATTCGCCGCGCGAGCGCCCGTGTCGGCGTGGGCCGACGCCAAGCGAGCCGTCACGATCACAGGCGACGATGCCCCGCAGCCCGTCGCGCTCAAGCTCCCCCGGGGCGCCGAGATCACCGGCGTCACTCTCGGTGACGAGGGCACCCGGCTCGGCGTGCGCGTCACCACGCCCGGGCAGGGCTCGCGTGTCCACGTGCTCGCGCCCGACGGCGCCGGCACCGTCCACGAGAATTGCGTCGCGGTCGGCTTCGGCCCGGACGGCGACTTCTACCTCGCGCGCCCCAAGGAGATCGTGCACCTCTCACGCGCCGGCGATTCGCTCGGCGAGCCGCGTCCGACCGGCGGCTACCTGGCGGCGCAGCTGCGCAGCGACGGCGCGGCGTGTTTTCCCAGCTACGGCCAGATCCGCGTGCTCCTCCCCGACGGCCGCGCCGTCGCGCTCACGGCCGGAACCGGCCCGGTCGCCGCGGTGCGGATGCACCCCACCCTGCCGCTCGTCGCCGGTCAATGGGTCGAGGAGGGCGTGCTCCGCGTGTTCGCGTGGGACGACTGCCGCGTCTTGCTCGAGGTCGCGGCCCCGTGGTGCCGCGGCGTCATGAGCCTCGCCTTCGCGCCCGACGGTCAGGCGATCGCGGCGATCGGGCCCGGCGTGAACGTCTATTCGCTGACGACCGGCGCCCCGGTGCTCGGATTGCCGGGCGGCCGCGAGATGACCGGCGGCTTCGTCGACGCGACGACGTTGCAGATCGGCGCCGGCCTGCGCTCGACGCATTCGCTCGGCGCGCCGGCGGAGCTCGCCGCCCCGGTGTTCTCGCTGGCGCTCGCGGGCGACGATCGTTTCGTGCGCGAGCGCGGCGGTGCGGTCGAGCTGGGGTCGATCGCGTCCGGCGAGCGGACGACCGCGCTGCCGGTGACCGGCGCGCAGCGGGTCGCGTTCGCCCGCGACGGCGCGATCGTGCTCGTGACCACCGGCGAGGCCACCCTCGCGCTCGACGCGGTCACCGGCGCGGAGCTGTTCCGCCGGCCGCACCTCGGCGAGGCCGCGGCAGACCTCGCAGTCGCACCCGACGGCGCCAGCTTCGTGGTCGCCGACGCGACCCTGACCCGCGTCGACCTCGACGGCTGGCGCCTCACCACCCTCGCCAGCGCGGACACCGGCTTCGCGGCGGTCGCCTGGAGCGGGACGACGATCACCGCCCGACGCGGCGACGTGATCGTCGCCATCGACGCGGACTCGGGCGCGCTCACGGCCGAGATGACCCCGGGCCGCGACGCCGGACCCGTCGTCGCCACCGCCGTGCTCGGCGAGTCCTTGCTCGCCGCCACCGACACCGCGCTGTTCGCCGCCCCGCTCGCCGGCGGGTCTCTGCGCGGCAAGCTCGTGCGCAGCGACCTCGCCGGCCCCATCGTCCCGAGCCGCGACGGCCGCCGCCTGTTCGTCCTGGTCACCCGCGGCGAAGCCACCGAGGCGCAGCTCCTCGATCCATCGCTGGCCCCGATCGCCCGCTTCCCCGCCGACGCCGTCACCGCCGCCGCCTTCGACCCCGCCGGCGCCCGCCTCGTCGTCAGCCGCGACGGCCAGCTCGAGCTCGTCGACCTGCCCTGATCCTCGCGGCCATCACATGTCCCAAGGGACATCTCAAATCGAGAATGGCACGACCCCGGCCGGCGCAACATTTCTTCGAGGACATCCACCTCACCGAATCACGGCACGCCCCGAGCGGCGCGCCGCAGCTCGTCGATCAACATGTCCCCGAGGACATATCATCATCAAGGCCGCGGCCGCCCCGGGTCGACCACGTGGACGCGCCGGCTGACCAGGTGTTCCCCCTTTAAATCCGCGGATCCGGTAGACCGAGCGGACCTTCGGGTTCTGCGCCCAGGCCTGGAAGTCGGCGCCCTGTTGCAGGATGTACTCGAAGCCTGCCGGGCGGCCCGGCAGCGTGCGCAGCACCTGCCCGCCCGCGAGCGGCAGCCCCTGCACGTTTTGCCGGAACTCCGGCGTGTACAAGAAGTACTGCTCGATGTTCGACAGATACAACAGCCCCACCCGCAGGCCCGCGGCCCGCAGCGCCTCGCCGACCGCGCGGACCGTGCCCGCGCGCGTGAAGTCGCCGCGCAGCGCGATCACCCGGTTCGCGCGCACCAGCCCGGCCACCCGGGCGTACAGCGTCGGGTCCGACAGCAACCACGCCCGGCCCTTGCTCGTCATGTGGCGCTGCAGCTCCGCGAAACGGCGAGCCACCCCCGGACGCGCGGCCACGAACGTCTCGACCAGCGCCTCGCCGCCGGCGGCCTCCACCAGCGCCAGCGCCTCGGCCTCGCCGGCCGGCGTCCACAGCCGCGAGAACTCGGCCGGGCCCGGCGCCGCCGCGAAGAAGGCGGCGTAGATCCGGTGCAGCGCCACGATCGCCGGGTCGAGGTCGATCAGCACCAGCGCCTGCGCGTCGGCCCACGCCGCGAGGATGTAGCCGGGGTCGGCGGCGACTGCCACCACGACCTCGCCGGTGTCCTGCACCGCGTCGGCGACGAGGTCGAGGTCGCGCTCGTTCGAGGCGAAGTAGTGCAGCCCGTTCGTCAGCGGCCCGGTGTCGGCGTCGGCGGCGAGGCTGCGGGCCGCCGCGGTGAATTCGTCGACGTCGGCGCGCGCCGCCGCGGGCAGCAGCGCGAGGGCGAACAGGGCCGGGAGGAGGCGGCGCACCCCGGCTCTACGCCCCACCGTTTGCGGTGATTCCACCGCAGCGGGTGCGCTCAGCCGTGGAAGCCGGTGCCGTCCCAGCGGTGCGCCGGGTCGGGGTAGAACAGCGCGCCGCCGGTGTCGCGATACTCCTGGCAGATCAGCACCAGCCACCCGCCGGGCACGCGGGTTCGATACGTCTCGATGTTGTTGCTGGCGGTGAGGCGCTCCCACACCACCTGGGGGCGCTTCATCCCGCGCTCGGTCCAGTAGGCCTCGCTGTTGGGGTCGCCTTCGGTCTCGTAGCCGCCCTCGTCTTCACCGCGCATCATGTTGCTGATCGCCATGGCGGGGCGATGGTGACATAGCCCGGCAACCCCGACCAGGGGGCCTGGACCATTGTCGCGTCCGCTCGGCTTTGGCATCTTCGAGGGGCCCCGTGCACAAGGACGCTCCGGCGGACGCCCCCGACGGCGACTCTTTCGCCGCGCAGTTCGCCGCGGCCGAGCCTCCGCGGCCGCGCGAGGCGCCCGCCGAGCACACGCGCGCCCGCCTGGCGGCCCAGCTCTTCGGCGCCGCGCTGCAGGTCCCGCCGCTCGGACCCTACGCCGTGCTCCGAGAGATCGGGCACGGCGCGATGGGCGTGGTCCACGAGGGCCGCGGCCCCGGCGGGCAGCAGGTCGCGCTCAAGACGCTGCGCCGGCCCGACCCCGCGGCGATCGCCCGGCTCAAGAAGGAGTTCCGCAACGTCGTCGACGTCGGCCACGCCAACCTCGTCGCGGTCTACGAGCTGGCCCTCGATCAGGCGCGCGGCGAGTGGTACATCGCCATGGAATATGTCCCCGGGGACAGCTGGCTGGCGCACCTGCGGCCGGCCGGCGAGCGCGCCCCCGAGGCCGTCCTGCGCGCCGCGCTGGGCCAGCTCGCCTCCGGCGTCTACGCCCTGCACCGCGCCGGCCTGCTGCACCGCGACCTCAAGCCGTCGAACGTGCTCGTCACCGCCGAGGGTCGGCTCAAGATCGTCGACTTCGGGCTCGCGCGGCTGGCCGACGGCGGTCACGAGGGCCTGGCCGGGACCGCCGGCTACCTCGCCCCCGAGCTCTTGGCCGGCGCCCCGCCCTCGCCCGCCAGCGACTGGTTCGCCGTCGGCGTGATGCTCTACGAGGCGCTCGCCGGCCGACGCCCGCGCGTCCCGCCCGGCCCGACCGCGATCGACGGCATCCCGGCCGACCTGCAGGCGCTCTGCCGCGATCTGTTGGCCGAGAACCCGGGCGCGCGCCCCAGCGGCCGCGACCTCCTGCTGCGCCTCGGCCTCGACGCCCCGCCCGCGCCCTCGCCCGTGTTCGTCGGCCGCGCCGACGAGCTGGCCGCCTGCGCCCGCGCCCTCGACGACGCGCCGGCCCTGCTGCTGCTCGTCGGCCCCTCGGGCGCCGGCAAGTCGGCGCTGCTCGCCCGCGTCGCCGCCGACCTCCACGACCGCCGCGGCGCCCTGGTCCTCCACGGCCGCTGCTACGCCGGCGAGTCGGTCCCCTACAAGGCGCTCGACGGGGTGGTCGAGGCGCTCGCCCAGCACCTCGAGACATGTTCTCCAGGACATGTCCTAAACGCCATGCCCGAAGAGGCAGCCGACTTGCGGCGCGTGTTCCCGGCGCTGCACCGGGCCGTCGGCGCCGTCGGCCTCGGCGAGCCGGTCGACGCCGCCCCGCGCGAGACCCGGCGGCGGGCGGTCGCGGCGCTGCGGCGGCTGCTCGCCGAGCTGGCGAGCGCGCGGCCGATCGTGCTGGCGATCGACGACCTGCAGTGGGGCGACGCCGACTCCGCGCGCCTGCTCGGCGAGCTGCTGGCCCCGCCCGATCCGCCGCCGATCGTCGTCGCCGCCAGCGTGCGCAGCGACGCCCGGCCCGGCTCGGCGTTCTTCGCCGAGCTCGACGCCGCCCCGCTGGCGTGCCCGATCCACGAGG
The DNA here is from genome assembly GCF_026626665.1 of Nannocystis pusilla. Taxonomy (GTDB): domain Bacteria; phylum Myxococcota_A; class Polyangia; order Nannocystales; family Nannocystaceae; genus Nannocystis; species Nannocystis pusilla. Next base: position 10,036,634 of record NZ_JAPNKE010000002.1, on the reverse strand, counting down.
TCGAGCTCGCCCCGCTCGGACCCGCCGAGGCCGAGCGCATGGCCGCCACCATCCTGGCCGAAGGGCCAGGTCGCGGCGACGACCCGGGCCTGCGTCAGCGCCTGGCCGCCGCGATCGCCCGCGAGTCGCAGGGCAGCCCGCTGTTCATCGAGGCCATGGCGCAGCGCCTGGGCGACGGCGCCGAGGGGGTCGCGACCTCGCTCGACGGCGCGCTGCAGGCCGAGGTCGCCGCGCTCGAGCCCGGCGAGCGGCTCGCGCTCGAGCGCCTGGCCGTCGCCGGTCGGCCGTTGCGCCGCGACCTCGCGCTGCCCCGCGAGCTCGGGGCCGCGGCCGCGCGGGTGCTCGACGGCGCCGCCCTGGCGGTCCTCGGCGCGCGCCGGCTGGTCCGCCCGTGCGGCGAGGGCGACAGCGTCGAGACCTACCACGACCGCGTGCGCGAGGTCGTGCTGCACCGCCTCGGCGCCGCCGGCCGCCGCGACCACCACCGCGCCCTCGCCCGCGCCCTCGCGGCCGCCCCCGACCCCGACCCCGACGAGCTGGTGCTGCACTGCCACGGCGCCGACGACCTGCCGCTGGCCAGCCGCTGGGCCCTGCGCGCCGCGGAGCGGGCCGCCGCCGCCCTCGCGTTCGCCCGGGCCGCCAGCCTGTACGAGAAGGCCCTGTCCTGGGGGACATATCCTCCAGAACATGTCCTCAAGTACACCATCGCCCGCGCCGACGCGCTGGTGTACGCCGGCCGCTGCGCCGAGGCGGCGCCCGTCTACCTCACCGCCGCCGCGCTGGCCCCCGATCGCCTGCAGGAGCTCGAGCTGCGCGGCCGCGCCGTCGAGCACTACCTGGTGTCCGGCCGCGTCGACGCCGGCCTGCACGTGCTCGGCCCGCTGGCGCACGAGCTCGGCCTGCCGTTCCCGGCCACCTCGGCCGGCACCGCGCTGCGCCTGGTCGGCGAGCTCGCCCGCCTCGCGATCGCCCGCCGCCGGGCCCCGCGCGAGCCCGTGGCCGCCGAGGACGTCGCCGCCGAGCTGCGGCTGCGCATCGATCTCTGCTGGTCGGCCGGCAAGGGCCTCGGCTTCATCGACCCGATCCGCGCCGCCGCGATCTCGGCCCAGGGCCTGCGCCTCGCCCTCGCCAGCGGCGAGCCGCGGCGGATCGCCCGCGCCGCCGCGTACCTCACCATCGTCGACATCAACGCCCCCGACCCGCGCCGGGCCAGCGCCGCCGCCCGCGAGCTGGCCCTCGCCCGCGGCCTCGCCACCCGCCTGTCCGACCCTCACCTCACCGGCCTCACCACGATCCTCACCGGCGTCGCCGCCCTCAACAACGGCCAATGGCGCCGCGCCCTCGCCGGCGTCGAGTCCGGCGCCGACCTCCTGCGCGCCCGCTGCGTCGACGTCCACTGGGAGCGGGCGATCGCCCACGCCATGGCGATGCACGCCCACCTCATGCTCGGCGACTTCGCCGGCCTGCGCGCCCGCGCCGAGTCGTGGCAGCACGAGGCCGAGGACATCGGCGACCGCTTCGCCCTCGTGGTAGCGATCCTCTACACCGCCCACGCCGCGGTGGCCGCCGGCGAGCCCGCCCGCGCGCGCGCGGCTGTCCGCAAGGCCCTGTCCCTTTGGCCATACGAGGGCTTCTCGTTCCAGCACTGGCTCGCGCTCGGGGTCGAGGTCGACTGCGACCTCTACGACGGCCGCGGCCGCGAGGCCTGGGCGCGGGTCGAGCGGGCCTGGCCGGCCCTCGTCCGCTCGCAGCTGATGCGCATGCAGATCCCCCGGATCGACGCCCATCGCCTGCGCGCCAGCGCGGCCCTGGCCGCCGCCCGCGCCGGCCAGCGCGGCCTGATCCGGGCCGCCGCCGCCGACGCCGCCGTCCTCGCCGGCGAGCGCATCGAGCTGGCCCACGCCGCCGAGGACCTCATCCGCGCCCAGATCGCCGCGCTCCGCCGCCGGCCCGCCGCCGACCTGCTGCAGCGCGCCGCCGACCGCTTCACCGGCGGCAACATGCCCGCCCTCGCCGCCGCCGTCCGCCACGGCCACGACCGCCAGCTCGGCCGCCCCCCCACGGCCGCCGAGCTGGCCCTCGTCCGCTGCGGCGTGCGCGACCCGAGCCGCTGGTCCGCCACCGTCGCCCCTGCCCTCTACGCCATGCCCCAATGAACATGTCCAAACGGACATTCTCTATGAAGCATGTCCATCACGACATCCTCGAGCGCCGAGCCCGACCGCGGCGAGAACTCCGTGCCGCCCGTCCGCGAGAGCCTGTCCCTTACGACCTGTCCTCTCCAACTTCCCGCGTCGAGCTCCGCGCGGCCCGTCCGCGAGAGCCTGTCCCTTACGACCTGTCCTCTCCAACTTCCCGCGTCGAGCTCCGCGCCGCCCGTCCGCGAGAGCCTGCCCCTCACGACCTGTCATCTCGGACTTCCCGCGCCGAGCTGCGCGCCGCTCGTCCGCGTGAGCCTGTCCCTCACGACCTGTCCTCTCGGGCTTCTCACGCCGAACTGCGCGCCGCCCGTCCGCGAGCGCCTGTCCCTTACGACCTGTCCTCTCGGACTTCCCGCGCCGAGCTGCGCGCCGCTCGTCCGCGTGAGCCTGCCCCTCACGACCTGTCCTCTCGGACTTCCCGCGCCGAGCTGCGCGCCGCTCGTCCGCGAGTCTGTCCTTTACGACCTGTCCTCTTGGACTTCCCACGCCGAGCTCGGCAGCGCCGCGACCCACCGGTCGAGGTCGAGATCGACCGCCGGCAGCTCGGCGAGCGCGTCGCCGGCCGCGAGGTCGGCCATGTGTCGGCGCAGCTGCGCCTTGGCGCCCTGGAGCTTGCCCTTGACCGAGCCCAGCGTCACCCCGAGCGCCGCCGACAGCTCGCTGTGGCTCATGTGCTCCCAGTAGTGGAGCTCGAGCAAGATCTGCAGGTCGAGGGGCAGCCGGCGTAGCGCCGCCGCCAGCAGCCGGGCCGCCACCGCCTCGTCGACCAGCCGGCTCGGGCTCGGTCCGAGGTCTTCGAGCGACGTGTGGACCGCGTCGAAGCGCTCGTGCAGGTGCTTGCGGTAGTGCGCGTACAACACGTTGCGCGCGGTGCCGAAGAGGTACGCGCGCACGCTGGTCGTCGACTCGCCGGCGATCCGGTCGCGCCCCTCGACGCAGGCGAGCATCGTCTGCTGGATCAGGTCTTCGACGTCGCGCGACACCTTGCCGGCGAAGAAGCGGTACAGGCCGTCGAAGTGGCGTTCGAACAGCGCGTTGCCGGCCGCGAGGTCCCCTCTCGCCATCGCCGCAGCAGCTCGCGTTCGTCGTCCACTGCACGCATCGTAGCCGCCTCGTCGACCCGCGTGCCACATCCGAGGAACCTGCAGGCGCAGGCCCGCAAAGCCCCCTGTGCAAACCATCGACATGGCCGCAAGGCCATGGCAGAACGGTCACGCGGGAACCCCGCTAGAGCTCGCTGGACTGCAGATGTCCGCGCCGTTACAGCGCGTGAACGCGATTATTTTCAGAAAGACAGATCCTTGTGGGCCTGGCCATCACTACTAAGGCAACGACTGGACGGCCCCCCATGTCCCCGACCAAGCCCACGCGCACCCTTGCAGACGCCACACCTCCGCGCGAGGTGTCTGCACCGGAGCTGTCGTCACGGACCTCCCCCCTCCGAGGTCGACCCGCTGCGCCAGCTCTTCCGTCGTCACGCGAATCACTTTTCTGGCGTACGCGCCCGCCAGATCCAGCACCGCCTGCGTGACCGCCTCTTCCGCGAAATCCGGGTGAGCCCGAGACGACCTGAGCGACGCCCGACGGCAGCGCCTGCGAAAATCCCCCACCGCTGCGCGCGCGGCGGATGACGTCGTTGCGACGTGCGACGTCCTGTCGCAGCGCGCCGCTCTCGCCTTGCCCTCCGCGACCCGTCCCGCGCCGCCGCGCAGCACGAGGCCCCTGGCGCCGCGCATCACCCACGCACAGCGCTCGTAGCGTCCTGCGAGGTGCGCATCACCCACGCACGGCGCTCGTAGCGTCCTGCGAGGTGCGCATCACCCACGCACGGCGCTCGTAGCGTCCTGCGAGGTGCGCATCACCCACGCACGGCGCTCGTAGCGTCCTGCGAGGTGCGCATCACCCACGCACGGCTCGCAGGACGTCGCGCTGCCGAGGCCGCGCCACGCAACCTCGTCGAGGCCGCGCCGCTGCGCATCAGAAAGACGCACCGCTCGCAGGACGTCGCGCTGCCGAGGCCGCGCCACGCAACGAGCCCTCGTCGAGGCCGTGCCGCTGCGCATCAGAAAGACGCACCGCTCGCAGGCGTCGCGCCGCCGAGGCCGCGCCACGCAACGCCCTCGTCGAGGCCGCGCCGCCGCGCTTCCTCGACGTGGCGCGTCCTCACCGACCTCGCCCGCAGGCCGCGTGCGTACCCGCGGCCGGGCTCACGTCATCGATTCAGCGCCGACGGTCGCGCGCCGCGGCGATCGCCTCGCGCACCATCACGTCGTGCTCCGCGGGGTCGGCCCAGCGCTTCTGGCCGGCCTCGGGCAGCAGATGGATCGGGTCGAAGTACAGGTAGTGCGCGTCCGCGTTGACGTTGGGGCTGCGGTACACGCTGATGCCCGTCTCGCGGTTGTAGTGCTCGAACGAGTGGCAGTCGCGCTTGCCGCCGCCGCCGGGCGCGTCGACCACGAAGGTCGGCGTGTTGAAGCCGGCCGTCAGACCGCGGACCTGCTTCTCGAGCTCGATCGCGGTGTCGACGGTGGTGCGCAGGTCCTCGACGCCCTTCACCAGATCGTGCACGTACACGTAGTACGCGTGGACGTTCAGATAACTCATGCGCTTGATGAGCAGGCGCATCGCCTCGGGCGTGTCGTTGACGCCGCGCTGCAGCACCGACTGGTTGCGCACGAACACGCCGGCGGCGAACAGCCGGTTCATCGCCCTTTGCGTGATCTCGGTCAGCTCCGACGGGTGGTTGAAGTGCGTGTGCAGCACCACCTCTTTGTGCAGCTTGCGCCCGCGCTCGACCACGCCGACCAGCGCCGAGAACCACGCGTCGTCGGTGAGGATCTTCTGCGGCATCACGGCCGGACCCTTGGTGGCGAAGCGCATGCGCCGGATGTTGGGCATGTCCAGCAGGCGGTTGCCGATCGCCTCGATGTGCTCGGCCCGCAGGTTGTACGCGTCGCCGCCGCTGATGACGATGTCCTCGAGCTCCGGCCGCGACGCCACGTACGCGAAGGCCCGCTCCCAGCGGTCCTGCGTCGGCCGCAGGTGCACCTTCTCGACCTGGTCGGTGTCGATGCCGACCGCGTAGCTGCGCGTACAGAACCGGCAGTACACCGGGCAGGTGTCGAGCGCCAGGAACAGCGCCTTGTCGGGGTAGCGGTGGGTCAGCCCCGCCACCGGCGCGTCGGCCTGCTCGTGCAGCGAGTCGAGGTCGAGCTTGGGGTGGTCGGGCAGGAGGCGCGAGCCCATCGGGATGAACTGCCGCCGCAGCGGGTCCGCCACCGGATTCGACCAGTCGACGAGGCTCAGCAGATACGGCGAGACCCGCAGGCTCATCGGCGAGCGGTGGAACCCGTCGCGCACGTCGGCGATGAACTCCGGCGAGGCCAGCTCCTGCACCGCCTCGAGCAGCTTGTCGGGCCGCGTGATGGTGTGCTTGGCCTGCCACTTGTGGTCGAGGAACGTGGCCTCGTCGATGTCGCGATACGCGGGGATCTTGCGCCAAAAATCGCCGCCGAGTAGCTGCCGGTGGACGAGCGTGGCCGGGTCCACCGGCGGTTTGAGTGCCGGCACCGGCTCGCTGCCGGCAGCCGCCGTGGGGGTCACCACGGGCAGTCGGATCGGGCTCGTCACGCTGCTCTCCATAGCGGTCAAGGTGTAGTCGAAAACCCCGCTCGGGGGCACAGAGGCGCGGATCTTCGCCGCAATCGCGCCCAACTCGCGGCCCTCGCTGCGAGCTTCGCCACGCGCGAGGGGCCCGCACACCTGTCCACAAGCGCAACGGCGCACACGCCGGGATCTAGCTCACAAGTGCGCCTCCTGCGTGGAATCAGCAACCTCTGCGCATACGCGAGGACCGATGAAATCGACCTGCAGCCCGCCGCCCGGCGGACCGTCGAACACCAGCTCGAGGCCGTGCAGCGCGGCGACGCGGGCCGCGATGTGCAACCCGAGCCCCTGCCCGTCGGGCGCCCGCGTGCGCGCGGCGTCGCTGCGAAACCCGCGTTCGACGAGCCGCGCCAGCTCGTCCGCAGGCACCCCGGGGCCGTCGTCGACCACGCGCAAGCGGAACCTGTCCCCGGCGATACCTTCGAGCACCACCGCCACGTGCCCGCCCGCGCGGTTGTGACGGATCGCGTTGTAGACCACGTTGCTGACGGCCTGCTCGAGCAATGTGACATCGGCGACGACGTGGAGCGGCGACTCGGGCACCGCGCCGTCGAGCTCGACCTGCAGCCGCCGCGCGATCGGCCGGTGACGCGCCAGCACCCGCTCCACCAGCACGCCCATCGCCACCGGCTCGCGGTGCAGCCGCGGCGCGTCGGCGTCGATCTTCGCCATGACCGCAAGGTTATGCACGATCGCCGCGATGTAGTGCGCCTCCCCCATGGCCGCCACCAGCGCCCCGCGATCGACCGCTTCGCCGGCGCTCGCGCCCTCGACAAGCTCGCTCAGATGGCCCTGCAGCACCGTCAGCGGGATCATCACGTCGTGCGTGGTGTTGGCCAGGAACTCGCGCAGCGCCGCCTCGCGCCGGTCCTTCGCGGCCAGCTGCGCCCGCACCTCGCGGCCCGCGGCCTCGAAGGCGCGCGCGAGCTGGCCGACCTCGTCGTCGCCGTCGATCGGCACCGCGCTCGCGTAGCCGGCCGACGCCGAGCGCCGCACCGCCTCGGTGAGGCGGCGGATCCGTCCGACGATCGGACCCATCGCCAGCAGCACCGCGGCGAACAGCGCCACCAGCGGCGCCAGCCAGATCCGCGTCGGCGGCAGCACCGCACCGAGCCAGCCCGGCACCGTGCTGCCCTGCGCCAGCACCCGCGCGCACGGCCCCGAGTCCCACGGCATGCGCACCAGCACCTCGACCTCCGCGCTCACCCACGACCGCACCCACGAGCGCGGCCAGGTCGCAACCTCCGAAGTCGCGATCGCCGCCACCAACGGCTCGCCGAGAGCCGGCGCCGCCGGGTTGGCCGACCGCTGCGCCGCGTCGTACGCGAACAGCACCGCCGGCCGCCCCCGCGGCCGCCCGTCGTCCGGCGGCGGCGGACGCCCCCCGCGGCTCGGCCCGCTCGCTCACCTCCCCCTCACGACCGCGCGAGTCACTCGCCACGCCCTCACGACCTCGCAAGTCACTCGCCACGCCCTCACGACCTCGCAAGTCACTCGCCACGCCCTCACGACCGCGCAAGTCACCCGCCTCGCCCTCACGACCGTGGAAGTCACTCGCCTCGCCCTGGCGCTCTCGCAAGTCACTCGCCTCGCCCTCACGACCGCGCGAGTCACCCGCCCCGCCCTCACGACCACGCGAGTCACTCGCCACGCCCTCACGACCGCGCAAGTCACCCGCCTCGCCCTCACGACCGCGCGAGTCACTCGCCACGCCCTCGTCCTGCCTCGCCTCGCCCGGCTCTCGCCCCTCCCGCGGCGGAGGCCCGCGCCCCGGCGGCAGCTCTCCGCCCCAGTGCGCCGGATCTGCCTCGCAGCGGTCGCGTCCGCCGGGCTCCTGCATGCGCGTCAGCGCGTAGCCGGCCAGCGCCTCCTCGGCCGCGCGGTGGCGGGCCGCCGCGTCGAACAGCACCAGCGCGACGACCATCGGGATGGTCACCGCGATCGTCGTCAGCGCCAGGCGCAGCCGCAGGTTCACGGCGCGGGCTCCGTGCGCAGGCGATAGCCGATGCCCCATACCGTCTCGATGCACTCCTCCGGCGCCAGCTTCTTGCGCAGGCGCGACGCGTGCACGTCGAGCGTGCGCTCGCTGCCCTCGCGGTCGGGGCCCAGCACGTGCTCGGCCAGCCACGCGCGGGTGAGCGCCGCCCCCGGACGGCGGGCCAGCGCCGCCAGGAAGTCGAATTCGACCCGCGTCAATTCCACCGCCCGCCCGCGCACCTGCACCGTCCGCCGCGCCCGGTCGATCGTCAGCGCCCCGACCGTCAGCGTGTCGTCGCGCTGCAGCGTCGGCCGGCGCAGCCGCGCCCGCACCCGCTCGACCAGCTCCTCCGGCCAGAACGGCTTGGTCATGTAGTCGTCGGCCCCGAGCTTGAGCGCGCCGACCTTGTCCATCGTGTCGGCGCGGGCGCTCAGCACCAGCACCGGCACGTCGGCGCGCGCTCGCAGGTCGCGGAGGATGTCGAGCCCGTGCGTGCCGGGCAGCATCAGATCGAGGATCACCAGCGCCAACCCGGCCGCGTCCTCCGGCGCGATCGCCCGCCCCTCCGTCCACCACGTCGGCTCGTAGCCGGCGCGGCGCAGGTGCAGCACGATCTGCCGCCCCAGCTCGCGGTCGTCCTCGATGACCAGCACGCGCTCCGCCACGCTCCAGTGATTCTCGATCCGCCCGCCCCGCGCAACGCCGCCCCGCGTGAGCCGCCTGCACGACGCCAGTTGGGTTCACCCGCGAGCTGCAACATTTGCTTAAGATCGGTCGCCTACGGTTCCAGACGAGGGAGCGAACACCATGACAGCGCATTCCATTCTTCGACGTCCGACACGGCGCGAATTCGCGCTCGGCGCCCTCGGCGGCGCCGCTGCGGCGGTCCTGGTCGCTTGCGGCGACTCGAGCGGCGGCGACACCGACACCACCACCGGCACCACCACGGGCACCACCGACGGCGACACCACCAGCACCACCGGCGGCACCGACTCGACCACCGGCCCGACGTCCACCACCGGCCCGACCACCGGCGACGCCAGCACCAGCGGCGACGCGACCACGGGCGACACCACCGGCGCCGCCTGCGGCAACGCGACCGCGTGGGCCACCGGCGGCACCGCGGCGATGACGATGAAGCACTGCTACCCCGACCCGTTCGCCGGCGGCGTCACCGAGTGCGTGCTGATGTGCGAGACCACCGAGGGCCCCTGCACCGCCGACACGATCGAGCGCCAGGACGTGAGCGAGGGCTGGGCAGGCCTGCCGGTCCGCCTCGCGCTGCTCGTGGTGGCCGCGGACACGTGCGAGCCGCTGGCGAACGCGAAGGTGGAGATCTGGCACACCCAGCGCACGGGGGTGTACTCGGGCGTGACGCCGAGCGGGGCGTTCTGCTACGGCGACGACCCCGAGGCGGAGAACTACCTCTACTTCCGCGGCACGCAGACGACCGGCAGCGACGGCCGCGTCGACTTCGATACCTGCTTCCCCGGCTGGTATGGCGGCCGCGCGGTCCACATCCACTTCCGCGTGTACGTCGACGACGCGCTGCACGCGACGTCGCAGCTGTTCTTCAGCGACGACCTCAACGCCGAGATCTTCGCCGGTCACGCCGAGTACAGCGAGTTCGGCCAGCCCGACACCACCAACGAGACCGACAACATCATCGGCGGCGAGGACGACAAGACCAACTACCTCCTCACCGTCGCCCGCATGCCCGACGGCGCCATGCTGGCGTCGAAGGTCATCGCCATCCGCTCGTCGCTCGACCAACAGTCGTGCGCGACCCAGGGCGGCGGCGGCGGCGGCGGCATGCCCCCGCCGATGCCGTAAGCTCCGCGCTGCAGAGCGACGCGGACGCAGTCCTCTCGTGGCGACGACGCGCGCCGGGCAGCGACGCGGCCCGGCGAACCTCGCCAGTGACTGTTCGTCCCGCCGTCTCACGGCGCTCGACTCGAGCGCGATCTTCTTTGATCGCGCTCGAACTCTCCAACCTTGCGAACACCGCCCGACTCGAACGCGCCGAGATCTCTGAACCCCCCTCCGACCGCGCGAACCTTGGCGCTGCGAGATCGCGTCCTCACTTCGCCCGAAGTCCGACCTCTCCGATCTCACGAGGCTCGCGCATTGGATCGCGTCCTCACTCCGCCTCGACACGCCCTCGCGAACGACCTCGCCGCGCCCTAGCTCGCGTCCTGCTACCACTCGCGCGATCGCCGGCCGGCTCAGCGTCCCGTATGAGCCACCGTAGCCCTCCGGCGTCGAAGCGCGGGCGCGCTCGCGCTACACTGGCGGGCCGTGACCGCGAACGCCAGCGAGGACGTGCTCGACGCCGCGGGTCTGCGGCGCGCCGTCGACTCCCTCGCCGGCAGCCCCGTGCTCGGCGTCGCGGTCGTCCTCGCCGCGCCGCACCCCGACGCCCCGCGCGACGCCGCCAGCGACCCGCGGCGCGTCCGCGTCGACCTGCTCGCCCTCGCGGCCGAGGGCCGCACCTTCGTCGTCCACTGCAACTGCTTCTCGCCGTCCGACCTGCTGCAGCTCGTGCCGGTGCTCGCCGGCCCGCACGCGCCCTACGTCGTCTTCCCCGACGCTCACTTCCACCTCACCGCCCTCGCGCTCCTCGGCCTGCCGGTCGCGCGGGTCGGCTGCACGCGCACCGCCGCGACCTTGTTGGCCGAGGGGGCCCTTGCCCGCCACGACGAGCTCGAGATCGCCGCGCTGGCTCGCCGCCACCTCGGCGCCGGCCTGCCCGGCGAATGGCTCTCGGGACAGGTCCTTCCGGCCTGGTCGCGGCTCGAGGTCGTCGCCGCCGCCGCCGCCGCCGCGCCCGCGCTGCTGCGCGTCCTCACCCCCGAGCTGCGCGCCCGCGGCATGTCGCGGGCCTACGAGCTCGAGTGCAAGCTGCTGCCCGCGGTGGTCGCCATGGAGGCCGCCGGCGTCGGCGTCGACGGCCCGCGCTGGAACACCATCGCCGACGGCTGGCGCGCCGAGCTGCAGGTCACCGAGGCGCCCGAGCGCAAGGCCCAGCTCGAGAAGTTGGTCTCGACCTACGCCCACTGGCCGCGCGAGCACCTCGGCGACGACGGCCGCATGCGCCCGCACCTGCACCCGTTGGCGACCGACTCCGGCCGGTTCGCCTGCAGCCAGCCCAACCTGCAGCAGGTGCCCTCGGAGCACACCGCCCCGGGCCTGCGCTCGTGCTTCCGCGCCGAGCCGGGCAACGTGCTGGTGATCGCCGACTACGCGCAGATCGAGCTGCGCGTGGCGGCCCACCTGGCGCCGTGCGCGGCCATGCGGGAGGTGTTCCACGCCGGCCGCGACCCGCACCGCGCCACCGCGGCCACCCTCGCGCGCAAGCCCGAGGCCGAGGTCACCGCCCACGAGCGCAAGCTCGCCAAGGCCGTCAACTTCGGCTTCCTGTTCGGCATGGGCGCGCGCCGCTTCCAGGAGTACGCCGAGGCCAGCTACGGCCTCACCCTCGACCTCGCCGCCGCCGAGCGCGCCCGCGAGGCCTTCTTCGCCACCTTCCCCGGCATCGCCGCCTGGCACCGCAAGGTCTCGGCCCTGCAGCCCCGCAGCGCCCGCGAAGACCTGACCGTCCGCACCGCGCTCGGCCGGCGCAAGCGCTTCCTCGCCGGCAAGTTCAGCTTCAACGCCGCCCTCAACATCCCCGTGCAGGGCACCGCCGCCGAGGGCTTCAAGAAGGCCATGGTCGCCCTGCATCCGGCGCTCGCCGAGCTCGGCGGCCGGGGGATCCTCTGCGTCCACGACGAGTACCTGGCCGAGGTCCCCGAAGAGCACGGCGAGGCGGCCCGGGCGCTGGTCCAGCGGGTCATGCAGGACGCCATGGCCGAGGTCGTGACTTCGGTGCCGATCGTCGTCGACAGCCGGGTCGCGCGGCACTGGGCCGAGTGATTCCTGCCGACCGGCCACATCCTTGTATCGCGGCGAAACCTCACGCCCATTTCTCGTTTCCAAGCACGCCAGCACCACGCGGAGCCCTTCATGTCTCAGACCCTATCTCGCCGCTCGTTCGCGGCCGTCTCCACCCTCGGCCTCGGGCTCCCGGGCTTGCTCGGCGGCTGCCGAGGGACCACAAAGGCCGGGAGCACCACCATGATCCCCGGTGAACAAGCCCCCCTCGCCGACCACCTCGGGTGGTTCTCCGTCGACAAGCCCACGATCGCGCGCGTCATGACCGAACTGACCGCGCGCGGCGCCGACGCTGCCGACCTCTACTTCCAGTACAGCCGCGACAACTCGATCACGATGGAGGACGGCATCATCAGCCGCGCCAGCTCGTCGGTCGACCAGGGCGTCGGCCTGCGGGTGGTGGTCGGCGACCAGACCGGCTACGCGTTCACCGAGGACCTGTCCCTCGAGGCGATGCTGGCGGCGGCGCGCACGGCGGCGGGCATCGCCCACGCTGGCGCGGCGCACGCCCCGGTCGAGTTCAAGCAGCGCTCGCGGTCGACCAACTTCTACACGCTGAGCCAGCCGTGGGCCGAGGTGCAGACGGTGCAGAAGCTGCCGCGCATCGAGCACCTGGCCGCGCTCGCGCGCAAGGCCGACCCGGCGATCCACAAGGTCACGGTCAGCTGGGCCGACGGCGAGGCTGGTCCTCATCGCCGACATGCACGGCAACGTCCACACCGACGTGCGGCCGATGACGCGCCTGTGGTGCATGCTGACCGCCAAGAAGGGCGACGTCACCCAGAGCAACAGCGCCAACCTGGCCGGCCGCCACGGCTTCGACTGGTACACCGACGAGCGCCTCGAGTTCCTGGCCAAGGAGGCCGTGTCGCGCACGATGGTGCTGTTCGACGCCAAGCGCCCGCCGGCCGGCGAGATGCCGGTGGTGCTGGCCGCCGGCGCCAGCGGCATCCTCCTGCACGAGGCCATCGGCCACGGCATGGAGGCCGACTTCAACCGCAAGAACACCAGCATCTACGCCAGCATGATCGGCAAGAAGGTCGCGCCGGACTTCGTCACGATCGTCGACGACGCCACCCAGGCGGGCGAGCGCGGCGCGCTCAACGTCGACGACGAGGGCAACCCGGTCGAGAAGACCGTCCTCGTCGACCACGGCGTGATGGCGTCGTACCTGCACGACAGCATCAGCGCCAAGCACTACAAGGTGAAGGCGACCGGCTCGGGCCGGCGCGAGTCGTTCCGCCACTCGCCGATGCCGCGCATGCGCAGCACGTACATGGAGAACGGCCCGCACACGCGCGAGGAGATCATCGCCTCGGTCAAGAAGGGCATCATCGCCGAGACCTTCACCAACGGTCAGGTCCAGATCGGCGCCGGCGACTTCACCTTCTACATCAAGAACGGCTGGCTCATCGAGGACGGCAAGATCACCGCCCCGATCAAGGACATCAACATCATCGGCAACGGCCCCGAGGCGCTGCGCAACGTCACCATGGTGGCCAACGACTGCAAGCTCGACTTCGGCGGCTGGACCTGCGGCAAGGACGGCCAGAGCGTGCCGGTGTCGCAAGGCCTGCCCACCACCCTGGTCTCGAAGATGACCGTCGGAGGCGAGAATGTCTGACCTGATCCAAAGCGCCCGCACCGCCATCGACCTGGCCAAGAAGGCAGGTGCCCAGGACGCCTGGGCCGCCGTCTCGCGCGACCGCTCGGTGTCCCTCGTCTACCGCGACGGCAAGGTCGAGAAGGTCGAGGAGAGCACCTCCCGCGGCCTCGGCATCAGCCTCTACGTCGACGGCCGCTACTCGTCCCACAGCACCACCGACCTGCGGCCCGACCGCCTGGCCGGCTTCATCAAGGAGGCGGTCGCGCTCACCCGCGTGCTGCAGCCCGACCCCTTCCGCGTGATCCCCGACCCCGCGCTGTTCAAGGCCCGCCCCACCGTCGACCTCGAGCGCGTCGACCCCTCCGTCGCCAAGCTGACCCGCGAGCAGCGCGAGGCCTGGTGCGCCGAGATGGACGCCAAGGCCCACAGCGACTCGCGCGTCATCTCGGCCGAGAGCAACCTGTTCAGCGGCGAGTCGCAGGGCGCCGCCGCCAGCAGCAACGGCTTCGACGGCACCTGGGACGGCAGCTACGTCGGCTACTCCTGCACCGCGACGGTGCGCGAGGGCGAGGACAAGCGCCCCGAGGGCTCGGCCCACGCGGTCGGCCGCTTCCTCGCCGGCCTGCCCGAGCCGGCGGCCGTGGCCGCGCTGGCGCTGAAGCGGACGATCGATCGCCTCGGCAGCACCAAGGCCCGACGGTGCGCACGACGATGGTGGTCGACCCCGAGGCCGCGGTGTCGTTGATCTCGCGCGCCCTGTCGCCGCTGTCGGCGGCGTCGATCCAGCAGGGCCGCTCCTACCTGGCCGGCAAGCAGGGCCAGAAGGTGTTCGGCGACAAGCTGACGATCACCGACGACCCGCTGGTGCCGCGCGGCCTGAGCTCGCGCCACTTCGACGGCGAGGGCATCTCGGCCAGGCGCATGCCGCTCATCGAGGCCGGCGTGGTCCGCAACTACTACGTCGACACCTATTACGGGCGAAAGCTCGGCTGGGCCCCGACCACCGGCTCGGCCAGCAACCGCGTGCTCGCCCTCGGCGACAAGTCGCTGGCGGCGCTCATCGCCGACGTCCAGGACGGCATCTACGTCACCTCCTGGCTCGGCGGCAACAGCGACGCGACCACCGGCGACTTCTCGCTGGGCCTCCGCGGCCACCAGATCAAGGGCGGCAAGATCGGCGCCCCCATCGGCGAGATGAACGTCACCGGCAACCTCGCCGCCCTGTTCGCCAAGCTCGCCCTCGTCGGCGACGACCCCTACCCGTACTCGAGCCTGCGCGCCCCCACCCTCGTGTTCGAGGACGTGCAGTTCAGCGGGACATGACCCGAAGGACCTGTCCATCCGGGCAGGTCCTCTGAGACAGCCGAGAAGGGCGAGCCCGCGCCGCGGCCTCGCCCTTCTCACGTGGAACGGGACGGACGAGCCCGCGGCGCGAGTCGAGACGCCCCTCGCGGGCGCCGGGCGGCCCGCGGGGCGCAGTCCGTCACTCCTCGGCGATCGTCACCAGCCCCATGTCGACGTGGCGCCGCGGGTCGCAGACGGTCACTCCTCGGCGCTCGTCACCAGCCCCCTGTCGACGTGGCGCCGCGGGTCGCAGTCCGTCACTTCTCGGCGATCGTCACCAGCCCCATGTCGACGTAGCGCTGCTGCGCCTCGGCCCCGGTCAGGTAGGTGTCGTAGCCGGGCTCGTCGCGCAGCCATCGCCCGTAGTACGCGACCACGTAGGCGCGCGCGAGCTCGTTGACGACGGCGTTGTCGAGCGTGGGCTGCTGACAGAACGAGCAGGTGATCCCGCACGACGCCACGTCGTCGAGGAAGCTCATGTGATTGGCGCCGTTGACCGTGACCTGCAGCGCGGGCGCGCCCGCCTCGGCGTAGAAGGTCGTGAAATCTCGGCCGCCGGCGCGCAGGCCATGAAGCCGGCGGTGTCGAGGGTCTCGCCGAGGAAGCCGAGCGGGATGGCGATCGGCAGCATCGCGCTGGCGTCCGGGCACGCCTGCATGTTCGGACACATGTTGGCGCCGTCGACCGGATCGAGGGTGAGCGAGGCCTTGACGCGGGCGTCGTACATGGCCGCGAGCACGGAGATCTTGCCGCCCAGCGAGTGACCGGTGGCGCCGACGTTGCTCACGTCGGAGATGTCCCCGAGGACAGGATGCTCGGCCGCCCAGTCGAGCGCGGCGAGCACCTGCTTGGCGTTGGCGACGTGGTCGACGGTGCCGAAGATGTAGCCGGCGTGGTCGACGTTGAGGACGACGTAGCCGTGCGAGGCGAGCCGGGTGGCGTAGCTGGTGTACTGCGTCGGCGGCAGGTTGAAGCCGTGGGCGAGGGTCACCACCGGATAGGGACCGGCCTCGGGCCCGCCGGTCGGGTAGTAGGCGGTCACCCCGATCGCCACGCCGTCGACGTCCATCTCGTCGGCGAGTTCGTCAATTGCCACGGCCCGTCCTCGGCCGGATCGTAGATCGCGTCGCCCGGCTCGTCGGTGGTGCCCTCGGTCGTGTCCACACCCGTGGTGTCGATGCTGGTCGTGCTCGTCGTGGTCGAGGTCGGCCCGCTCTCGGTGGTCGGAGCGTCGGTCGTCGTGCTCGTAGACGAGGGATTGCTCGTCCCCGTCGGCGTCATCGTGCTGGTCACCGGGTCGTCCCCGGTGGTGCTGCCGGTACTGACGCCGGTGCCTGTTCCAGTGGAAGAGCCGGTGTCGCCGTCCGTGCCCGACGACGTCCCGCCGCCGTTGCACGCGATTGTGAGTACAAGGAGAGAGAGGGCAGACCGCTGCATGTGGCCACGTCTAGCGGCGCCCCCGATCGCGAGCAATCGTGCAACGCTCACGAAACCGCCGTAAAACCCGGTTGAACGCCGGATCGTGGCGACGCGCCGCGGCCTCCGGGCGACACCGCTTTCGTCGTTCACGCCGCGCCTTCTGCTCTCTTTTGCGTTTACCAGCGCCCGCGAGGTCTCGACGCCACGAAATCACAGTTTTGCGTAGATTCGCCGGAAGAGGCTGCGAACCGCCGTGCGCGGCCGCGGCCGACGGCGCCGACCTCCATCTCTACCGTCTTTTAAGACATGTCGCGAGGGCCATATCACGCGGAGCGTCGTCGCCTCGACCTGGCCGCCCTGACCCGCTCGGGCCCGCGTCTGCTGCCGCGCCTGTGCGAACGCCTGACCTCGCCTCGGTAAGGGCCGTCGTCGCGGCTCCCCCGCTGCGTCACCTCGCCGCCCCGTTCGCCAGGCACCTTCTCGTCCGTGACGACCCCTACCGTCCCTACGCGCCCCACTCGTGTTCGAGGAGGTGTGGTCCGCGTCAACATGTCCTTGAGAGCATGTTCAACCAGACATGTCCCGCGGCGACGCGCTCAGCCGCCCGGGCACCGCGGCTCGCCCGTGACCATGTCGATCGCCGAGCCGAGCGGCTTCCAGCCCGGCTGGTCGGGGTAGCAGCCGCTGCGGAACTGCCACATCACGCCGCGCGGGTCGCGGGCGCGGCCCATCGAGTCGGTGCACACCTCGGCGCGCGTGCAGCCCGCGAGGGTCAGAGGCTCACGGCAGTTCGGATAGCCGAAGACCTCGCCGCAGAACGCGTGGGCCCGGCACTGTTCGACCCGCAGGCGCCCGCAGTCGCAGAACTCGCGGTCGTCGTCGGCGCAGCTCACCGAGACCCTGAAGACCTCCGGCAGCGCCATCGCCCCGCGCACTTGCGGATGGGTCGCCACCACCAGCACGCTCCCCAGCGAGGAGTAGGTGTGGATCTCCCGCGCCCCGTCGGCCTGCAGGCGCTCCATCACCCGCTGCCGCCGCGCCAGCTTCTCGGCCTCGGTGTACTCGACCCGATCGCCGCGCTCGTCCGTCCAGGACTCGTCGAACACGAGGGTCCAGTCGAAGCGCACCCGCGGGTGCGCGCGCCTGCAGGCAACGCGCGAGGTAGGACGGCGCGTGGCACTTCGCCTCGACGTCGCCCGGCGCGAGCTCGGCGCTGACGAGCAGCGACGGGTCGACGCCGACCGGCTCGACGACCTGCTTCTTCCCCTCCCGCGGCGCCTCGGTGCGCGCGGGCTCGCCCTCGGTCGGCGGCGCCTCGGTGCGCGCAGGCTCGCCCGCGCGCGCGCACGCCAGCGCGAGGCTCAGCCAGCCGGCCGCCGCGCGGATCTTCGGGCTCCCGGGCGCTCCTCCCATCCCGGCGACCGTACCACCGAACCTCCACGTTCCGCATCGGACGCGGATCGGCCGCTCCCCCGTCGTGGCCACATGTTCCTTCAAACATGCCCCGAAGAGCATGTCGCAACGCCGCTCAGCTGTAGCGGCGGATGTACTGGCGCATCAAGAACCGGCGGAACCAGATGTTCACCGCCGCGAAGTCGACCACCAGCCGGCCGTACACGACCAGCGACTCGTCGCCGATGCTGACCCCGTGGGGAAAATCCTCGCGCAGCGTGTGCGGGCGCAGCGGCGGCACCCCGTGCGGGTATTCGGGCGCCTCGCGGGCCAGCCGCGTCAGGTTGTCCGCCGTCAGCCACGCCTGCCACAGGCACTCGATCGCCCGCTGCATCGTCGGCCACTCGCCGGCGGCGCTCTGCACCCGCGCCGCGTCGCCGATGGCGAAGATGTCCGGCCGGGTCGGCTTCGGCGTGGCGAAGCACTGCAGGGTCGGCCCCACCGCCAGCCAGCCGGCGGCGGTGCGCGGCAGCGGCAGCCTGGCGAGCACGGGGGCCGGCCGCACGCCACCGGACCAAAAGGCCATGTCGCAAGGGACATCCACCGCGTCCCCGCCGGGCCCGGCCGGGCGCACCGCGGCTGTCCCGGCGGCCAGGCGCGTCAGCCGGGTGTTCAGCCGCAGCTCGACGCCCTGGGCCTGCAGGTGCTGCTCGGCCTTGCGACCGGCGCGCTCGCACAGGTGCGGCAGCAGGCGCGGACCCGAGTGGATCAGGACGACCTTGGGCGCGCGCCAGCCGGCCGGCCTGACGCGCGCGAGGCGGGCGAGGTCGCCGGCGAGCTCGACGCCGGAGATCCCGCCACCCGCGACGACGATCGTCGGGCGCTCGCCGGCCGGGCCGCTGGCCTCGCCCTCGCGGTAGGGGCCGTCACCGCTGCTCACCCGCCGCGAGACCTCGCCGCCCGGACCCAGCAGGGCCGCCAGCCGCTGGGCCGCGCTGGCGAACTCGCCCTCGAACTTGTAGTCGACGAACCGCTCCGCGCCCTCGATGCCGGCCGGCGGCGCCAGCACCGAGCCGAGCGCGACGACGATGAAGCGCCCGCGCAGCCGCTCGCCCGAGGCCAGCACGACCTCCTTGCGGTCGGGGTCGAGCTCGACGACGTCGCCGACCACGTAGCGCGCGGCCGCCTTCTGCTCGACGGAGCGCCGCGTCGGCAGCACCGAATTCGCCGGGTCGAGCCGCCCGACCAGCCGCTCCTGCACCAGCGGGATGTACGGGTGCTCGGCCTGGCGGTCGACCACGGTGATCTTCAGGCCCCGCCCGCGCGCGCTGCGGCGCAGCTGGTGGACCAGCTCGATGCCCGCGAAGCTGGCCCCGAGGATCAGGACGTCGGCGGCGCCGTCATCATGTGTCCCTTCGGCCATGTCCCTTGCTCCCTGTCCCTGGATTCAGTTGCCGAACACGTGCACGCGGTCGCGCACGCCCGCGGGGAAGCGCTCGCGCGCCAGCCGCTCGGCCTCGGACCGGCTGTGGCGCATGCTGCGGTGGACCAACACCAGCGCCTCGCCGGTGAACCGCTCCGACTCGGCGACCAGCTCGTCGAGGTGGGTGTGGCCCCACCGGCGCGTCTGCGCCACGTCGCGCTCGTCGGTCCAGCTCGTGACCTCGTGGACCAGCACCCGGCAGCGGCGCACCAGCTCGTGCTGCTGGAAGAACTCGATCTGGGTGTCGCCGGTGACGCAGATCAGCGGCTCGGTGTGGGCGTCGAGCACGTCGACGCCGCTCCTGCGCAGCGCCGCGATCTCCGGCCCCGGCAGGCCGACGTACTCCGGCTTCAGGCGGCTGGTGGTGCGCTCGACGATCCACCCGAGCGACGGCACCCGGTGGGTCGTGCGCAGGCAGTGCGCCGCGCACCCGCGGGAGAGCCCGCCGCCGAGCGGGAAGCGGTCGCCGGGCGCGTGCCCGTGCAGCTGCCACTGCAGGTCGAAGCCTTCGATCTCCGCCCAGCCGCGGAGGATCGCCGTCAGCGGCGCGTGGACCTCCTGTGGCACGTGGATCGCCGGCGGCGGGGCGCGCATCAGCTGGCGCTGCGACACCAGGTAGCCGACGCCGCCGAGGTGGTCGGCGTGCCCGTGCGAGACCAGGATCGTGTCGTACTTGAGCGCGCCGGGCGGGCACATGCCGACGTCGAACATGACCCCGAGTTCAGGTACCATGAGACAGGTCTCGATCCCGCCGCGGGTGATCCCGCGCAGGGTGAGACCGCCGACCTTGAGCTCGTCGAGGACCGCCGCTTCGTGCATCAGGTGACCGAGTTACGGCTCGGCGTCCACAAGATCTGCGGGCGCGCGAACACGTCGGCGCTGCCGCGCGCCGGCCGGGCGGGCGCGGCCGCGTCGGCGGCCGGCTTGGCCCGGCGGATCGACATGACCTCGAGGACAGCCGCGTGGACCTTCTCGGGGCTGACCACGATCTGCTCCTCGATCTCGATCGGCGACGGGATGCCGGGGCTGGGGTCCTGGCCGAGCACGCGGGTGATCACGTTCTCGCCGGCCATCGCCTCCTGCACCGCGCCCTGGATCTCGCGGCCCAGGCTGGCGAACACGCGGTCCTCGTGGACGACCAGCAGGCGGCCGGTCTTGCGCACGCTGGCCAGCACGGCCTCGCTGTCGTAGGGCACGATGGTGCGCAGGTCGAGCAGCTCGACGTCGACGCCCTCGGCCGCGAGCTTCTGCACCGCCTCGTTGCAGAACAGGGTGCAGCGGCCCCAGGTGACCACGGTGATGTCCTTGCCCGGGCGGCGCAGCGCGGCCTTGCCGAGCGGCACGCGGAAGTCGTCGGGCAGGTCGGGGATGTGGCCGCCGAAGCCGATGCTGCGCTTGAGCGCCGCGATCTCCTTGGGGTCGGTCGGCTCGCCGGGGAACGCGTCGCCCAGCG
This sequence comes from Nannocystis pusilla, assembly GCF_026626665.1. Taxonomy (GTDB): domain Bacteria; phylum Myxococcota_A; class Polyangia; order Nannocystales; family Nannocystaceae; genus Nannocystis; species Nannocystis pusilla. The sequence goes on along the minus strand of NZ_JAPNKE010000002.1, from coordinate 10,016,159 downwards.
TCATGCGGTAGAGGCCCTTCGACTCGAACACCAGCACCGGCCCCGGGTACTCGGCCGCGCTGCGAAGCAGGCCGTACATGTCCCGCGAGGTCGTCGGCGCGACGATCGTGATGCCCGGGATCGAGGCGTAGAAGCCCTCCATGCACATCGAGTGGTAGACCGACCCGCCGTGCAGCGGCTCGACCGGCAGGCGCAAGATGACGTTGACGTCGACCGTGCCCGCCGACTGCCAGCGCTGGTTGCCGAGCAGCACCAGCCAGTGCAGCGTGTTGAGCGAGTAGTCGGAGAACTGGATCTCCGGGATCGCGGTGGCGCCCTTGTGCAGGGCGAACCCGAACGCGGTGCCGAGGATCAGCGGCTCGTTGATCGGCGCGTCGCGGACCTGGTCGGGGAAGCGCTCGTAGAGGCCCTTGGTGGCCACCATGACGCCGCCCTTCTTGCCGACGTCCTGGCCGTACACCCACGACATCGGGTTGGCCTTGAGGATCGCCTGCAGCGCCGAGCGGATCGCGCCGTTGATCGAGATCGCGGTCGGCCGGTTCTCCGGCGGCGCCTCCTCGACCGCCGGGAACGGGGCGCGGATGTCCGTAAGGACAGACTCGTAGCTCGGCTCCGGCTCGGTGGCGCAGATCGCCATCGTCTCGACCACGTAGTCGTCGGCCGCCTTGGCCAGGGTGCCCCAGTCGTGGCGGCGGAAGTAGTCCTTGCCCTCGGTGACCGCGTTGCGGCGCAAGACCTCGTGCGGAGCCAGCACGCCCGCCTGCACCAGCGCCTCGCCGAAGTCGATCAGCGGGTCGTAGCTGTCGAACTCGAACGTGAAGTCGGCGGCCGAGCTGTGGTTGTTGAGGCGCGACAGGTTCTTGACCCACATCAGCGCCGGCGCCTGCTGCTCCTTGCAGTACTCCGCGGCCGCGCGGGCGGTCTCGTAGCAGCCGAGGAAGTCGTTGCCGTCGCACTCGAAGTAGGCGAAGCCGAAGGCGGCAGCGTAGTGCTCGAAGCTGCGGATCCCGCGGCCGTCCTCAGGCCGCACGCTGATGGCGACGTTGTTGTCGGTGACCGTCAGCAGGACCGGCAAGCGCAAGATCGAGGCGCCCGTCATGCCCTCGTGCATGTCGCTCTCGGCGGTGGTGCCGTCGCCGACGACCGCGACCACGAGGCCGTCGTCGTGGCCCTTGCGCCGCAGGCCCTGGGCGTAGCCGACGGCCTTGCCGAACTGCATGCCGAGCGCGCTCTGCACCGGCAAGGTGTTGAAGCGCAGGTCGTTGAAGTGCGCCGTCATCAGCCGCCCGCCCGTCCACGGGTCGGTCGACTTGCACAGCTGCTGGCGCATGTGGTCGAGGTGGAAGTCAGGGTAGCCGCGCAGCCGCGACCACATGGCCAAAAGACCAGCCGAGCGGTAGTGGGCGCAGATGCCGAACGCCTCCGGGTTGACGACCTCGGCGAACGCCAGCGCCTCCGCCGCCCCGTGCAGCTCCTCGCCCGAGCCCCAGATGGCGAACTTGATGGTGCCCTTGGCGCACTCCTGGACCACCCGCTCGACGTGACAGCGGGCGAGCAGCATCTCCTGATAGGCCAGCCGCAGCAGCTCGGGGTCAGGCTCGGGAACCGCGGCAGGTCGCGGAGATCGAAGCGGAGGGTCTTGCTGGGCGTCGGCATGTCCATGCGCGAGGCAAAGCCTAGGCGAGATCGGCGCTGGGGTAAACCGACCGCAGACGAGCGCCAAGTCGCAGCGCAGCGGGCGCGAACGAACCGCGTGACGTGGCGCATGCGTCACGCGCGGCGAACGAACGCGGGCGCGAAGACGAAGTGGCACCTGGCGGAAAGGCCAGGTGCCACTTCAGCTCGCCGTCACGCCGGCGACGCGCAGGCTCACGCGCTCGGGAGGACGCCCGCGGCCGCACCGAGGCGCGCGCGCCTCGCTCTCGGGGTCGCCGCCCTCGTGCTTGCGCCGGACCCAGAAGTACAGCCACACGCTCAGCGCCGAGAAGAACGCGAACAGGAATGCGGTCACGCCGTTGACGAAGATGCTGTTCAAGATCCCGCCGAGCGGCAAGAAGCCGAGGATCAGGCCGACGATCACCATGGCGATGAAGACGGCCAGGACGGCGCCGAACACCGCGGCGAGGATCGGCACCAGCTCCTTCTTGAGCAGTTCGAAGTTGCGCTTGATCACCGGGACGAGCTTCTTGTCCTCGACGTAGTAAATCGGCGCCGCGAACACGCCGAGCACGATGCCGGGGACGAAGCAGTTGACGGCGACGTCGGCGACCTTGGCGATCGTCTCCTGCACGGCCGCCTGGATCGAGATCGGCTGGCCGAGGTAGCTGCTCAGCATGAAGCGGCCGAGCGCGGGCATGAGGATGACCATCGCCGCGAGCTGCACCAGCGACAGCAAGGTCGCCAGCAAGGCGGCGATGCTGAGCGGGAGGATCAAGAGGCCGAGCTGCGCGAGCAGGCCGATCGGGATCAGCACCGCGCCGACGGTCGCGACCGCGGGGGCGGCCACCGGCTGGAACACCTTCCAGCCCTCGCCGAGGATGAACTTGACCTGCGAGACGAGATCGCCGCCCACGGGACCGACGGACGCGGCCGCGGGCTCGCCGGCCGGCGGGGTGTCGAGCACCGCGGACTCGGGCACCAGCACCGGCGGCCCCGCAGGCATCGGCGGCGCGGCCATGGGCTGGGAGATCGGCGTCGGCACGGCCTGCGGCGGCGGGGTGGCGATCGCGGACTGCGGCGGGGACCCGAAGGCGCCCGGCTGCGGCTGGAACCCGCCGGTCGCCGGCTGCGGCTGGAACCCGCCGGTCGCCGGCTGAGGCTGGAAACTGCCGGGCGGCTGGGCCGCAAACCCGCTCGGCGGCGTCGGCGCGGGGAACGGCGCCGGCCCACCGCCGGGGAACGGCGCGGGCTGCGGCGGCGCGGCGGCGAAGCCACCCGGCGCGCCCGGGGCAGGACCCCCCGGCGCGGGCCGGAGCAGCGGCCCCTGGTGTTGCGCGGTCGGCGCGAAGGCGAAATTCCCCGGCTGGGGCGCGCCGAAGGGCGCAGGCGGGGCCGGCATCACCGGGCCCGGCGGGCGCGCCGCCGCCGGCTTCATCGGCGCGGGGAAACCGGGGACCATGCCCGGCGCGGCGATCACGGTGCGACCCTTGCCGGCGCCGCTCGAGCCGAGCCCGTCGATGCTCTGCACGGTGATGAGCGAGTTGCCGACGCGGAGGGCGATGCCCGGGGTGAGCTCGAGGTTGGCGACGCGCTGGCCCTGGAGTAGGAAGCTGCCGTTGGTGGAGCCGAGGTCGGTAAAGCGGAGGGTCGCTCCGTCCCAGAGGATCTCCGCGTGGCGGCCCGAGACCTGGCTGTCGTGGAGGACGATGTCACCGGCGTCTCGGCCGATGAGGACTTTGGGCTGGGAGATCGTCCGGGTCTCCGCTGGGCGGTCGACGTACTGGATGTGGAGCGTGTACGAGGCCATCGAGGTCTCCGGGGGTCGCGGTAGGCTTGGGCAGAGTGTCACAAATGCCCGCCGTGCGGCGCAACCATCGCGCCGATATCCTGCCCGTACAAGAGTCGCCCCCGCCGTGGGGCCCGGCCGAGATCCGCTCGCTTCGGGACCGCTTGCGGCGAGCCGACGCCGATGGGCGCGCCCGAGCCGAGCCCGCGTGGGACCTCGTGGTCGTGGGGGCCGGGATCGCCGGCGCCGGGGTCGCCCGCGACGCCGCCCTCCGCGGCCTCAAGGTCCTCGTCGTCGAGGCGCGTGACCTGGCCTTCGGGACCTCCTCGCGCTCGAGCCGACTGATCCACGGCGGCGTCCGCTACCTCGAGCAAGGTGAGCTCGGCCTCGTCTACGAGGCGCTGCGCGAGCGGCGGCTGCTCTACAAGATCGCCGGCCACATCGTCCAACCGGCGCGCTTCCTGTTCCCGGCCTACCGCGGCGACCGCCTGCCGCTGTGGAAACTGCGGATCGGCCTGTCGCTCTACGACGCCCTCAGCCTCTACCGCAGCCACGGCCACCGCGTGCTGCGCCCCGCCGCCGCCCGCGCGCTCGAGCCGCTGCTCCGCGAAGAAGGGCTCCGCGGCGCGGTCACCTACGAGGACGCGGTCACCGACGACGCCCGCCTCACCCTCGCCACGCTGCAGGACGCCCGCCGCCACGGCGCGCAGGTCCTCACCTACGCGCCGGTGGTGGCGATCCGCCGCGAGGGCGAAGCCCAGGTCGTCGAGCTCGACGGCGGCCTCCGCGTGCGCGCGCGCAGCGTCGTCGTCGCCGCCGGGCCGTGGACGTCGGAGCGACTGCTCGGCGTCGCCGGCGCCCACTTGCTCGCCCTGTCGCGCGGCATCCACCTCGTCCTGCGCTCGGCCGACATCCCGATCCGCCAGCCCCTCGTCGTCCAGGCGCAGAAGGAGCGCCGGATCTTGTTCGTCGTGCCCTGGGGTCCGCGGACCTACCTCGGCACGACCGACACCGCCTACGAGGGCGACCCGGCCGCCGCCGGCGTCACCGCGGCCGACACCGACGAGCTGTTCGCCCTGATCGGCAAGGTCTTGCCGCGCGCGGTCCTCGGCCAGAGCCGCATCGTCAGCGCCTGGGCCGGCGTGCGGCCGCTGGTGCGCGACGAGCATGCCGCGTCCGGCGACCCGACGGCCGAGATCTCCCGCACCCACCGGATCCTCGAGACCGCGGAGGGGGTAATCGCCGTGGTCGGCGGCAAACTGACCACCTACCGCTCGATGGCCGAGGAGACCGTCGACCGCGTGGTCCGCCGCTTGCGGCAACGCGGCCAACTCCCGGCCGGGATCGGCCGCTGCCAGACCCACCGCCACCCGCTGGTGGCCGGCCTGCCGCTCTCGGCCGAGGAGCTGCACGACCCGCGCCTGGGCGATCTGGCGCAACGCCACGGCCCGCTCGCGCGGCAGCTTTATGGGCAGGTCCAGTCCGACCCGCGGCTCGGCGCCCGCATCATCCACGACCTGCCGTACTGCTGGGCGGAGGTCGAGCACGCCATCACCCACGAGGGCGCCGTCCACCTCGAGGACATCCTGCGCAGGCGGATCCCCCTCGCCCTCACCGACGAGGGCCTCGGCGCCAGCGTCGCCCGCGAGGTCGCCACCCGCCTCGTCGAGGCCCGGGGCGGCAGCGCGGCCGACATCGAGGCCGAGCTGCAGCGCTACCGCGAGGCCATGTTCGTCGAGACCGGCCGCACCCTCGGGCCCTGCTGAGGCTGTCTCTCGGAGCATGTCCCTTCGGGCATGTTTTTAAAGCATGCGCAGAGGGACATGCTCTCGTGAGCATGTCCCCTCGATCGGTCAGCGCTCTGCGGCGCGGGTGAGATCACGGGGCGCTGCTGCAGCTCGAGACGCGCCATCGACGAGGCGCGTCCGCAGCGTCACGAGCCGCGCGAGCCGAGCCGTTAGCCCTCGCCGCTCACGCTGCGGCTCCCGGCTTTAGCCGAGCTGGCCGGCGCGAGCCGCTGCGGCTCGTGGCTTTCGCCGAGCTGGCCGGCGCGAGCCGCTGCGGCTCGTGGCTTTCGCCGAGCTGGCCGGCGCGAGCCGCTGCGGCTCGCGGCTTTCGCCAGGCTGGCGCTCGCCGCTGCGGCTCGTGGCTTTCGCCGAGCAGGCCGGCGCGAGCCGCTGCGGCGCGCTGGCTTCAGCCGCCGAGCAGGCCGGCGAGGCCGGTGACGGCCCAGGCGATCCAGCCGTCGGGATAATGGGCGCCGACCAGCACGCCGCCGCCGAAGATCCCGCCGAACACGAGGCTCGGCACGCCGACCCAGCCGATGAACCAGGCCACGCGGGACGGCGGCGCCTCTTCTTCCTCGCGCTTGGCCGGCTGGTTGCCCGGGGGGTCCTGCCGCTTGGGGCTGTTTTGGGGGCGCGGGCGGGGGCGGCCATCTCAGTTCTCTCCTTGAAGCGCGGCCTCGTCGGCCGGCTGCGGGGGGGCGTCTTCGACGACTTCGGCGGTGAAGGGCAGGTGCTTGCGCTCGAGCAAGATCCGCCGCTCCTCGGCCGAGAACGCGATCGGGTCGGCGTCGGCGGCGACCGGGTCGCTGCCCATCGCCTGGGTGACCGCGCGCAGCAGGCTGCGGAGGTGCGGCGCGGGCGACGTCGGGTCGGAGCTGAACGCGATCGCGGCGGTCGCGTGGTGCGTGGCGGTGGTCGGGCCGGCCTGCACAGGCGTGCGGATGTTGCGGCCGCCGAGGCCGAGCACCAGGTCGGCGCCGTCGCTGCCGACCCGCTCGAGGTCGGCGAAGGCCACCTGTCCCGAAGACCAGGCGGTCGGCCAGGCCACCACCCCGCGCAGCTCGAGCTCGACCCCGAGCTCGCGCAGCAGCACCTGCGAGGCCCAGCGGACGTGGCGCTCGGCGTAGTCGATCCAGTCGCTGCGGCGGTCGAACACCTCCTCGTCGACCACCACCTTGACGCGCAGCTTGAGCGGCTCGCCGAGGCGGGCCTGCAGCTCGGGGGGCAGCGGCGCCGGCTCGGCGACCGCGACCGGGAGGCCGGCCGCGGGCGGCGGCGGCGTCTCGACCGGCTTCGGCGGCGCCTCGACCGGCTTCGGCGTCGGGTCCGGCGTGGTCGTCGGCTCCGGCTTCGCGGGCTCGGGCGTGGCCGTCGGCTCGGGCTTCGGCGGCTCCGGCTTCGGCGGCTCCGGCTTGGCCGTGTCCGACGGGGGCTTGCTCGGCTCGCCGGGGACCTTCACGTCGAGGCCGAGCCAGTCGCGCTCGAACGAGAGGATCGTCGTCCGGTGCCCGTGGCCGACGTAGACGCCGGCGCCGAACAGGCCGACGACGAAGGCGACCGGCAGGCCGATGAGGACGGCCAGCTTGCCGAGACTCTTGAGACGCGTCGCGCTCATACCTGTGGAGGCAGTATACTGCGCCTTTAAAAGGACCAGGCCGGGCCGCGAGATCGGCGAGAATTCGCCGTCTTCGCCGACTCCGGCCGGACCACGGGCGCCCTCGCTCAGAGCCCGTCGAGCGCGCTCTCCGGGATGACGCAGCTCTTCGGGTCGCCGAAGCCGTAGTCGGGCGCTTCGAGCGCATAGGGCTCGTTCAGCGAACGCCACGTGAGGAAGCCGTCGGCACCCTGGCACTCGTCGAGAAACAAATCGCCGTGCTTCAAATCGCCGACGCCGTCGACCTCGAGGATGCTGCCGCGCGCCCGGCCGTTGCCCTCGCCGTCCCACGCCGCCTGCACGCTCGCCTTCTCCTGCTCCGGCCCGCTCCAGCCGTAGTCGTCCCACTCGCCGTACAGCGTCAAGTCGAAGGTCCCGCCGCCCTTCGGATCGCGGGTGTAGCTGTACTTGTCGTCGCTGTAGAACACGTCGTCGTCGAGGTAGCCGAGGTACTCGAAGCTGACCGCCTTGAAGTCGAGGTCGATGCGCTTCTCCTCGGTCTCGACATCGCGCTCGAAGGTGACCTCCACGAACCCGCCGATCACGCTCATGTCGGCATCGGCGCCCTTCATCTCCGGGTACTTCTCGACCACGTCGAAGTCCATCTTGAAGCCGCCGCTGCGCTTGGTGTCGTCCTTGTGCAGGTCGCCCGCCATCAGCAGCGCCATCTCGTCCTGCGCCTTCGCGTCGCGGCTGCCGACGTAGATCTGGTAGTTCGCGCCGTCCTCGAGCGTCTCGACGCGGACCAGCCACGCCAGGTCGCGGCCGTCGTTGTCGGCGTACGGCCCGTAGATGCGGGTGTTGCCGTCGCGCTCGCTCGGCTGCACGTCGTCGAGGTAGGCGATCACGCGCGCGCAGTGCTCGACCAGCACCGTCACCCAGCGGTTGACCTGCCCGGCCGTGTACTCGACGCCGATGTGCAGGGCCCCGCGGACCTGGCCGCCCTCGCGCGCCGCGATCGACTCCGGCAGGTCGATGCGCACGTCGTCGGCCTCGACGAAGGGCGTATCCTCGTTTGTGAAGAAACAGCCGGTGGACAGGGCCGCGGACAGGGCGAACAGCGGGGCGAGGCGAGTCATGCCGGCCCCTCTAGCGGAGAACGTTCCACCCGCCGCGGCCTGGTTTCACCAGCGATCGCGGGCGCTTGGCGCTGCGAGCAGATCCGCCCCGCCGGGCTGTGGCGAGACGCCACGCCGCGGCGCGCCACTCATCGGCCGGTGAGGACCGCCGCCGGGTCCATGCGCGCGGCCCTGCGGGCGGGCAGCCACGCCCCGAGGACGCAGAACCCCGCGGCGAAGCCGAGCGCGAGCGCCACGAGGTCGACGCTGAACGCGAAGTACGTCTCGGGCTTGTACGGGAAGTCGGGCAGGTGCTGCGCCGAGATGTAGTCGAACACGCGGCTGGCCGCGTACGCCAGGCCGACGCCGATCGCCCCCGCGAGCAGGCCGACGCACGCCGCCTCGCCGAGGATGATGCGCTGGATGTCCGAGCGACGGGCCCCGACCGCGCGCATGATCCCGATCTCCCGCTGGCGCTCGTACACCAGCATGAAGAACACGTGCATGATGTTGACCGCCGCGATGCCGACGATGATCGTCGACAGCAGGCTGAACACCAGCACGAACACGCTGATGAGGAAGCCGGCCTGCTCGGCCCCGCCGTCGGTGACCTCGAAGCCGAGCTCCTCGATCGCCTTGGCGACCGCCGCGACCTGGTCCTTGCTCTCGATCTTGATGATGATCGAGTGGTAGCGGGTCGCCGCCTCGGGCGAGCCGAAGTGGACGTTGTAGCGCGCCACCTGCGACAGCGGCAGCGTCACCCCCAGCGGCACCGCCTTGTCGGAGAAGCCGACCAGCTTGAGCCGCTCGAACAGCAGCTCGTCCTTCTCGGCCGCCTGCACCATCGACGCCCCGACCCGCATCTCGAGCGACACGCCGACCAGATAGTCCGGGTTGAGCCGCGGCAGGTTGTAGGCCCGGCGCAGCGAGCCGTTGTAGATCTCCAGCATGTGCGGCGAGGCGATCACCGGCACGTAGTCGCGGCACACCTTGCCCGGCCCGCCGCGGTAGGGCTTGCCGCAGTACTGGTCCTTCGCGCAGGCCGACTCGTCGCTGCAGGCCGTCGGCGCGGCCGCCGGCTCGGGCACCTCGCGGAACTGGTCCGCCCCGGAGAACTCGCCCTGCACGAGCGCCGGGTCGACGCCGTCGATGATGAGCTCGGTGCGGATGTCGTTGCCGATGATCTCCTTGCCGCCGAGCCCGATCGCCGGGGCCGTCAGCTTCATCTTCGGGTAGACCCCGCGCACGCCCGCGACCCCGCGCAGCTGCTGCGCCGCCGTTTCGTCGAGCACGTCGCTGGCGAGCCCGAGGCTGACGGGGCCGACGTCGAGCGACATCGACTTCGCGATCACCTCGAGCTGGTCGAGCGGGAAGATCTTGCCGAGCACGACCTCGCGCACGCCGGCGCCGAGGGCCAGGAAGAACGCGAACGCGGCGATGCCGACGATCACGCCGACCGACGCCAGCGCGAAGTGGACCGCGTTGTTGCGCAGGTTGCCGCGGACGATCGCTCCGATGCTGCTCACGCGCGCACCTCCTGATTGCCCGGCACCAGCTCGACCACGCCGTCCTTGATCTCGATCACCCGGTCGGCCGCCGCGGCGACCGTCGGGTCGTGCGTCACGATGATGAGCGTCACCCCCGACTCGTCGCGCAGCTTGCGGAACAGCGCGATGATGGCGGACGCCGAGGCGCTGTCGAGGTTGCCGGTCGGCTCGTCGCAGATGAGCAGCTGCGGCTTGTGGTAGAGCGCCCGCGCGATCGCCAGCCGCTGCTTCTGCCCGCCCGACAGCGTGCCCGGCCGGGTGCCGATCTTGTCGGCGATGCCGACCGTCTCCATCAGCTCGCGCGCGCGGGCCAGCCGCGCCTCCTTGCTCTCCTTGCCGCTGGCGCGGAACAGCCCCGGCAGGGCCACGTTGTCCTCGCAGCTCAGGTGGTCGAGCAGGTGGAACGCCTGGAACACGAAGCCGATGGTCGCGTTGCGGTAGGCGCTGAGCTCGGCGTCGGACAGCGTGCGCAGCTCCTTGCCCGCGACCTTGAGCTCGCCGGAGTAGTCGCTGTCGAGCCCGCCGAGCAGCGCCAGCAGCGTGCTCTTGCCGCTGCCCGAGCGGCCGATCACCGCCGCGAACTCGCCGTCGGCGACGTCGAAGTCGACGCCACGGAGCACCGGTAGTTCGCCCGACCGTGCGCCGGCGAGGCGGTAGCTCTTGCGGATGCCGCGGGCGCGGATCATCGCCGTGGACGCTACTCGCTGCGGGCGATCGCGGTCAACCCCCGCTCAGGGCGAAGGTCCGCGGGCGGCCTGTCCGTAGGCGACGATCGAGAAGATTCCCCCGTGTGGGTCGCTCAGCACCGCGAAGCGGCCGACCGGCGGGATGTCGCTCGGGGCGACCACAATCGCGCCGCCGAGCTGCGCCGCGAGGGCCGCGCCCTCGTCGCAGTCCTCGACCCGGAAGTACGTCATCCAGTGCGACGCCATCGAGCCCCACGCCTCGGTCATCTGCAGCATCCCGCCGACCTTGCGCTCGCCGACGAAGAAGTCGGTGTAGTGCGTCGACTCCACCGCCCGCTCGCTCCGCCGCCAACCGATGACGTCGCTGTAGAAGACACCGGCCTCGTCCGCGTCGCGCGTGTTGAGCTCCCACCAGCACATCGTCGCCGGTTCATCGATGAGCCCGGCGCCCGCGTGGTTCACCGCCTGCCACAACGCCAGCCGCGCCCCGCTCGGGTCCGCCAGCACCGACATGCGGCCCGAGTCGTAGACCTCCCGCGGCGGCACGATCACCTGCCCGCCGCGCGGCTCGACCCGCGCCATCGCGCGGTCGATCGAGTCGACGTTGACGAACGGCATCCACCGCGGCACCTCGCCGCGCGCCTCCTCGTCGGCGCGCATGCGGTGGATCGCGACCACGTCGCGCCCGCGCTTGGTGAGGATCGTGTAGCCCTTGCCGTGGTGGATCCCGAGGTCGAACAGCCCGCTGTAGAACCGCGTCGTCACCGCCGGCTCCGGACTGCCGAGCTCGGCCCAGCAGAAGCTCCCGTGCTTGTAGCGATCGACGACCGTCACCCCAGGCAACCTACCAAACCGGCTCGGATCCGCCCAAGCGTTTTCGAGCCGCGACGTCAGCGCGCCGCGATGAGTCCGAACACGAACTCCCGGGGACATCCGGACCCCGGCAGGTTCGCCCGGGCCGCCTCGACGTAGGCCATAAACGCCCCTTCGTCCCCGGCCGCCGAAGATGTCCCATCGTACAGGCGGAGCGGCGCGCCGCCCGAGAGCTGCAGGTCCAGCGCGGCGCGGCGGGTCTCCCCGCAAGCTGTCTCTTCGACCATGCAGGTGCCGGCCGCCTCGCGCCACGCGAACGGCGCGGCCCACCCGCCGCCCTCCGGCGGATCGACGCGCGCGCCGACGGCCGCCGCCAGGAGCAGCGCCCCGCCCGCGTCCTCGACCCGCAGCCACACGTCCGGGTCGTTCGCCGCCTCGCCCGGCGCGACGATCGAGCGGATCTGCAGCACCTGCCCGGTAGCGAAACCATCGCCGGCCGGCGCCGGTTCGGCCTCGACGAACAGCCGCGCCGCCGCCCCGTCGCACACGAGCTCGAGGACGCGAGACCCCGGGCTCCCGCTCGCCGCCTGCACCTCGCACCTCAGCTCGGCGCTCGCGTCGCCCGGCATCGGCTCGAGCGCCGCGCGGAAAAACGCAGCCTCCGTCGGCACACAAGGTGAGAGCTCCGGGCCTGCCTCGTCGGGCGGCAAGATGTCGTCGCTGGGCGCTGCGACCTCGCAGGCCGCCAGCAGGAGCCCCGCCGCGCAACGTCGTCCTCGCCCGCCGGCCGCCACCTCCGCCAATTTAGCCGGCCGCCCGTGGGCCTGTCCACAAGGACATACGAGGGCTCGGGCCGATCCCGGGCGCGCAGGCGCGGACCCTGGTGTCCGCCTGGATCTTGTCGGGCCGTGGCGACCGCGGCACCATCGAACCATGACCTTACCCCGGCTCGCCTGTCCGACCCTGGCCCTCGCCCTGGCCGGCTGTCCGGGACCGTACACCCCGGCCGAGACCGAGAGTGAGTCGACGGCGACCACCGCGACCACCACCGCCACGATCGACACCACCGGCACCTCGACCACCACGAGCACCGCCGGCCCGACCAGCGAGCCGACCACCGCCGCGCCCACGTGCGACGGCCCCGGCGAGCGGTGCGACGGCGAGCAGCACCAGATCTGCGTCGGCGGCCTCTGGATCCCCGACGCCTGCCCCGACGGCTTCGGCTGCCAGGACGGCGCGACATCGTGCCAGCCGTGCGACTGCGTCGCCCCGCCGACCTGCGCCGACGCGATGACGATCGAGACCTGCGGCTGCCTGCTGCCCGAGCGAGTCACATGTCCCGAAGACCAGGCGTGTGACGAGGCGACCGCGACCTGCAGCGCCGTGATCTGCACCCCCGGCGAGCAGACCTGCACCGACCAGAACACCCGCCAGACCTGCAACGACCACGGCACCGGCTTCGACCCGCCCGAGCCGTGCGACGGCGACGAGCTGTGCGACCCCGACATGGGCTCCTGCCAGCCCGCGTGCGCCGTGGTGGCCAAGCGGCAGTCGAGCCTCGGCTGCGAGTTCTGGGCGGTCGACATGGCCAACGTCCCGCCGCGCGACGCCTTCGTCTACGCCGTCGCCGTCTCCAACCCGAGCGCCACCGAGTCGGTCAACGTCGAGATCTTCGACGGCAACAAGAACGACGCCGAGCAGAAGCTGCTGACCGGCGTGATCGCACCGCGCCAGGTCCGGACCTTCCTGCTGTCGGGCAGCAGCAACAACCAGACCGGCTACTACCCCGGCGACGCCGGCTTCACCGGCTCCGGCATCGCCCTCGGCCGGGCCTTCCGCGTCGTCTCCGACCTGCCGATCGTCGCCACCCAGTTCAACCCGCTCGGCGGCGCGCTCGCCTTCACCACCGACGCCTCGCTGCTGCTCCCGACCCACGCGCTCGGCACCCGCTACTTCCACCTCGCGTGGGGCGAGGGCCTCGGCAGCGGCTCCTCGCTGGTCGTGGTCGCCACCGCCGACGGCACCACGGTCTCGCTCAAGCCGACGGTCAACGTCGTCGGCGGGCAGAACGGCATGCCGCCGATGCTCAAGGGCGTGCCCACCGAGATCACGCTCGACCGCTACGACTACATCCAGCTGCAGACCAACGCCGGCGACACCACCGGCTCGGAGATCGTCGCCGACAAGCCGGTCGCGGTGTTCGGCGGCCACTCGTGCGGCCAGGTGCCGAACAAGCAGGTCAGCTTCTGCGACCACCTCGAGGAGCAGATCTTCCCGGTCGAGACGTGGGGCGTCGAGTACATCGGCCTGCGCAGCCCGGCCCGCGGCACCGAGGACATGTACTGGCGAGTGCTCGCGCGCGAGACCGGCGCCACCGTCACCTTCACGCCCAAGCCCGAGGGCCTGGGCGAGGCGACCCAGACCATCCCCGCCGGCGGCTTCCTCCAATCCAACGCCAGCGGCGACTTCCGCATCCAGAGCAACAACCCGATCCTCGTCGCCGGCTACATGTACGGCTCCGAGGCCCCCGGCGTGCCGGCCGACGGCAACCCCGGCGACCCCTCGATGGTCCTCATGGTCCCGACCGAGCAGTGGCTCGGCGACTACGTGTTCCTGGTCGACAGCTCGTACGCCAACGACAACGTCCGCCTCGTCCGCAAGGCGATGAACAACAACGTCGAGCTCGGCTGCCTCGGCGGCCTCGTGCCCGCCGATCACTGGCAGCAGATCGCCGGCACGCAGTACGTCACCGCCACCGTCAACATCAACCCCGGCGAGGTCAACTGCGAGCCGGGCACCAACACCGCCTCGGCCAAGACCACCACCTTCGGCGTCATCGTCGTCGGCGAGGCCCAGGGCGCCTCGTACGCCTACCCGGGCGGCATGGCGCTGAAGGAGATCGCGCCGGGCTGAGCGCTCGGCGGGCCCGCCTCCGGCCCGCGCCCGCCCGCGGGGCGGCGGATTTTCCGCCGCCGACCGCGACGAATCGCGCCTCCATGCGCGCGGATGGGTCCGCATGTCCTACCATGCGCCCCACATGCCGCTGCACACCCGGATCTTGCTCGGCCTCGCGGTCGGTGCGGCCCTCGGCCTCGGCGCCAACCTCGGCCTCGGCGCCGACCATGGCGTCGTCCAGTTCGCGCTGAAATACGTCGCCGGACCGCTCGGGCAGGTCTTCCTGCGCATGTTGTCGATGGTGGTGATGCCGCTGGTGTTCGCCTCGATCGCCCTCGGCGTCGCCGGGGTCGGCGACATCCGCCGCGCCGGGCGCATGGGCGTCAAGACCCTCGCCTTCTTCTTGATCACCACCGCGCTCGCCTCCGCTCTCGGCCTCTTCCTCGTCAGCGTCGTCGACCCGGGCGCCTACGTCTCGCCCGCCGTGCGCGACGAGCTCGTCGCCCAGTACGCGCGCAACAGCGGCCCGCCGCCCGCCCCGACCGCCTTCGGCGTCGAGACCTTCGTCGGCATCGTCACCCGCAACCCGCTCGCCTCGGCCGTCCACGGCGACATGCTCGGCGTGATCTTCTTCGGCCTGATGTTCGGCGCCGGCATCACCCTCATCCGCGAGGACCGCCAGAAGACCATGCTCGGCTTCCTCGAGGCGCTCGCCGACGTCATCTCGGCGATCGTCGACATGGCCATGAAGATCGCGCCCTACGGCGTGGCCGGCCTGATCTTCGGCGTCACCGCCCTGTTCGGCTTCGCCCTGCTCGCCCCGCTCGGCGTGTACGTCGGCCTGGTCCTGTTCGCCCTCGCGCTGCACGCCGTCGGCACCATGGGCCTCGTGATCCGCGGCGTCGTCGGCGTCAGCCCGCGGATCTTCCTCTCCCGGATCCGCGCCGCCCTGGTCACCGCGTTCTCGACCTCCTCGAGCAGCGCCACCCTGCCGACCAACCTCCTCGTCGGCCAGCAAAACCTCGGCATACCGCCGCGGATCTGCGGCTTCGTCTATCCGCTCGGCGCCACCATGTGCATGAACGGCACCGCCCTGTTCGAGGGCATCACGGTGATCTTCCTGTGCCAGGTGTTCGGGGTGACGCTCAGCCTCGGCCAGATGGCCGTCGTGATCGCCATGGCGGTGCTCACCTCGATCGGCGCCGCCGCCGTCCCCGGCGGATCGATCCCCTTGCTGGTCGGCATGCTGACCATGTTCGGCGTCCCGGGCGAAGGGATCGCCGTCATCATCGGCATCGATCGGATCCTCGACATGGCGCGCACCGCCGTGAACGTCCTCGGCGACCACGTCGCCGCCGCCTTCGTCGCCCGCAGCGAAGGCCTGTGGAGCCCCGACTATCTGAAGAAAGCTGTTCCTGCAGACAGGTGAGCCCGCCTCGCACCTCGCGTGGGTGCGGCCCTTGTCCCCCACCCCCGCGCGGCTCGGGCCGGCCCGGAGCCGCGCCGCCGCCAGGCGCGCGCACTCGATCGCACATCGAAACCGCGAGGTCGAGTGGCGGGCCCAGTCGTCGGGGCCCACAGAACTCGGGTATGTTAGTGCTCCATGGCGCCCCTTCTCGAGCAGGCTGGCGATGTCGCCGCGTGGAAGCCTCGTTCTGCGCTTCTCGGCGTGCTGCTGGCCAACCGCTACCGGATCACCCAATCCATCGGTCAGGGTTCGACCGGCGCGGTCTACCGCGCCGACGACCTCTTGATGAACCGCCCGGTGGCGGTGCGAATCCTCGTCCCGAGCCTCGCGCAGAACCCTGCATTGGTCTCGCGGATCCGCGCTCGCATCGACCGCAACGTCAAGATCCAGCAGCAGCAGCCTGATGCGTTGGTCAACCTCGTCGATGCCTTCGACGTCGGCATGACCCTCGAGGGCGAGCTGTTCATCGTCACCGACTTCCTCGACGGCGACCACCTGTCGGCGATGCTCGAGCGAGGCGGTCGGCTGCCGTGGTCTCGCGCCCGCCACCTCTTCATTCGCCTGAGCCAGCTCCTGCAGGCCCTGCACGAGCAGGGCATCGTCCTCGGCACGCTGCAGGCGCAGCACTGCTACGCGGTCCGCAACCGGCCGAAGAACGAGGCGATCAAGATCGTGAGCACGGCGGTGCTCGAGCACATCGCCACCAACCTCGGCCCGAGCGCCGGCGAGGTCGGGGTGCAGATGGCCCGCTACGCCGCGCCCGAGCAGGGCTGCGGCGAGCCGATCGACATCCGCACCGACGTCTACTCGTTCGGCATCATCGCCTACGAGCTCTTGACCGGGAAGGTGCCGTTCAACGACACCAACCCGATCCGCCTGGTCGCGCAGCACCTGCACGCCACGCCGATGCCGCTGCGGCAGGCCGCGCCCGACGCCGAGATCCCGGCCGCGGTCGAGGAGGTCGTGCTCAAGGCGCTGGCCAAGTCGCCCGCCGATCGCCACCCGAGCATGGAGGCCTTCGTCGCCGCGCTGTCGGCGATCCCCGCCGACGAGGCCGGGACGCCGGCGGTGGCCGCTGCCGTCGCCGCCGAGCCGGCCCCGGCCCCCACGCCGCCCCCGCATCCGCCGGCCCCGCCCAAGCCGCTGGCCTCGACGCTACCTGTCTCTTCGGACAACCTGTCCGCACCTGTCCCTCCGGTCAGCTCGGCCGCCGCCGCCGGGGCCGCCGTCGAGGAGGCGCACCCGCTCCCCAGCACCGCGCCGGCGAAGATCGCCCCGTCCGTGGTGATGCGCGGGCTGATCGACGCCCCGGCCACCCCGCCGGGTCCGCCCCCGCCTCCGCCGGCCTCGATCGCGCCGCCGCCTCCCGTCGGTCCGCGGCGTCCGCCGTCGATCGCGGTGCCGACGCTGATCCCCTCGCAGCGCAAGCCGTCCGAACCGGTCGCCGCCGCGCCTGCCTCTCCGGCCATGTCCGAAGGGACAGCCGAGAAGGCCGCCGAGCCCACGCCGCCCGCAGAGGCGCCCGTGCCTCCGCCCCCGCCCTTCGCCGCGGAGCCCGAGCCCACGCCGCCTCCGCCTCCGCCCGCCGCGGCGCCTGTCGCTCCTGAGCCCGCCGCTCCTGCGCCGGCTGCTGCCGAGCCCGCTCCTGCTGCGCCCGCCGCTGCTGTCGCTGCTGCGCCCGTCACTCCCGCCCCCGCAGCGGCCGAGCCCGTTCCTGCTGCGCCCGTCGCTGCTGCGCCCGTCGCTGCTGCACCCGTCGCTCCCGCTGCTGCCGAGCCCACTCCTGCGACGCCCGTCGCTGCCGAGCCCGTCGCCGCCGCAGTCGCTGCTGCCGTCGCCGCGCCCGTCACTCCTGCACCCGTCGCTGCCGCGCCCGTCACGCCTGCGCCCGCCGCCGCTGCGCCCGTCACTCCTGCGCCCGTCGCCGCCGAGCCGCCGCCTCCGCCTGTCCCGGCGCCGGTCACCGCGGCGCCGCCTCCACCTGCCCCTTCGGACAGGCCCGTCGAGGCCCCGCGTCCCGCCGAGATCGTCCGGATCCCCGCGCCCGGCGACTCGGCTCGCGCCACCGCGAGCGAGTCGATGCGCGCCTCGGTCCTCCACGACTCGATGCGGGCCCCCGCCGACTCGATCCGCGCCCCCGCGCCCGCCGACTCGGTCCGCGCCCCGGCGCCCGCCGACTCGGGCCGCGCGCGGGCGCCGGCCGCCGAGATCGTGGCTGTCCCTGCGGCCCTGTCCTCTCAGCCAGACGAGCTCCCGCCGACCGCCTCGATGAGCGCTCGCCGGGTCGCGGCCGCCGACGTCCATCCGGACGCGCTGCGGGCCGCCGCGCTGCGGCAGTCGCAGTCGGGCGAGCGCCTCACCTCGAGCGCCGAGCTGCGGCCGACCGAGTCGATCATCGCCGAGCTGCCCAAGCGCAAGACCCCGTGGGTCGCCATCATCGGCCTCGGCGCCGCTCTGGCCGCGGGCGCCGCCGCGTACATCCAGACCGAGCCGGAGCTGGCCCCGCAGGGCAACCGCGCCGTCCCCCCGCCGCCGGCCAAGGTCGAGCCCAAGCCCGCCCCGCCGGTGAAAGCCGAGCCCCCGCCGACCCCGACCAAGGTCGAGCCGCCGCCGCCGGATCCGGTCCCGATCGTCGCGCCGCCCGCCGACCCTGAGCCGCCCCCCGCCGACGTCGAGACCGAAGAGCCGAAGAAGAAGAAGAAGAAGCGGGCCAAGGCCGCCGAGCCCGAGGAGGAAGAGGAGGATCTGTTCGATCAGGTCCGCAAGCACATGGAGGCCAAGAAGGCCCAGGAAGAGGCCTACAAGAAGGCCGCCGAGGCCGGCACCTCGCTCCCCGGGCCTGCGCCCACGCCTGCGGCCACGAACCCCACGCCTGCGCCCGCGCCCAAGCCCGCCGCCGACGACCCCGCCACCAAGGCCAAGGACACCCTCGACCGCGCCCGCCAGGCCGCGCAGCAGGGCAACCACCCGCTCGCCTACAGCCTCGCCAAGCAGGCCAACGCCCTCGCGCGCACGCAGGAGGCCATCGAGCTCATGGGCGTGTCCGCCTGCAAGGCCGGCAACGCCGACAACGCCAAGTCGGCCGCCGACCAGCTCACCGGCGCCCGCCGCAGCGCGGTCTACAGCGCCTGCGCCGGCAACGGCATCACCCTCTGAGCGCGGTCCTCACCGCCCTCGCCTGGCCGCCCGCTGCCCGTCAGCGCGGCGGCCGTCGCATTTGTCGAGCCGGCGAGGCCGCGAGCCCCGCCGGTTCGACGCGCTGGAACGGTAGCCCGCAAAGACATGCCCTTAAAAACATGTCTCAAGAGCCATCAACGCCGCGCGAGCGGCGGGCACCTGACCGCTCTTCTCTCCCTCAATCAAAGGTCCCGTCGGGATTCGAACCCGACTAACCCACTTTGCAGGCGGGCACCTGGCCACTCGGACACGAGACCACTTTTTCCTCTCCCTCAATTGAAGGTCCCGTCGGGATTCGAACCCGACTAACCCGCTTTGCAGGCGGGCACCTGGCCACTCGGACACGAGACCGCTCTTCTCTCCCTCTATTATATTAAAGGTCCCGTCGGGATTCGAACCCGACTGACCCGCTTTGCAGGCGGGCACCTGGCCACTCGGACACGGGACCTGAAGCTGGAATCAGCAATGATGCATACATTGCCGCGACGAATCGCCGGCAGCAATCATGCGACCGCGGATCGGTCATGGACACGGCATTCGCAAGCGAATGCACCGAGTCGCACCGGGCGGAGCCGGCCACGGACACCTCGTCCACGCGTGAAGGCCGGGCCCGTGGGCCGATTCCCTGATTCAGGGCAATTGTGCCTGCAGCTCGGACCGAGCCGCGCCTCAGGGCCGACAACAACACAACGACGTCGCCAGCCGCGGCTGGAAGCGCGCGCGGCGACGGTGCGATGTTGGCGGCAGGGGTCATGATGCGAATGAAATACCACCGGCTCGCCGGCGCGTCAACTCCTACGATTGCCGCTCGACGCATTTTTTCGCCGCAGCCCCGCGCGGCGCACTCTGAAGATTCGCCATTGCAGCCAGCCGGCAGCGTCCGCATCCCCCGCCGCTTGAGTCGCCCGCGCGCCCCCGTTACTGTGCGCGCCCGTGCCTCGCCGCTCGCTCGCGCTCGCTCTCCTCTCGCACCTCGCCCTCGCCCTCGCCTGCAGCGCCCCGCGTCCTGCTCCGAACCCGGCCCCCGAGCCGCAGCCCGCAGCCGCCCCTGCCTCTAAGCCCGAGCCCGTCGCCTACGCCCTCTCGCCGGTGTTCGAGAAGGACGCCCTCGTCGCCTTGCAGGTCGAGGTGCGCCTGCGCGGCGACGCCGACGGCCTCACGCGCCTCAAGCTGCCCGACCACTGGGGCACCGCCCGCGAGCTGTGGACCCTCCTGCGCGACTTCACCGTCGAGGGCGCCACCGTCGGCGCCGACGACGATCCTTCTATTCGTCCGCTCACCGCCGCCCCGAACGCCCCGCTGGTCGTCCGCTACCGCGTCGTCTCCGGCTTCGACCGCGACCCGACCGCGCTGGACGGCCAGCCGTTCCTGCCGATCATCCGGCCCACCTGGTTCGACGTGTTCGGCGAGGCCCTGTTCGCCTACCCCGAGGGCCGCGAGGACGACCCCGCGACCTTCGTGTGGCGCGACGCCCCGGCGGGTTTCCAGTTCGCCAGCGACCTCGAGCACCTGGCAGGCGCGCGCCCCGGCGTCGTCGGCGACGTCATCGAGAGCGTCGTCATCGGCGGCCCCGGTCTGCGCACCCGCGCCAATGGCCAGGTGCGCGTGGCGATCCTCGGCGACTACGACTTCACACACGACGCCTTCTTCGACCTCTCGCTGGCCGTCATCGCCTCCCAGCGCGAGTTCTGGGGCGACAAGGACGCCCCGTTCCTCATCACCCTCGCGCCGCAGGAGCGGGTCGAAGGCAGCATGACCTACGGCGGCACCGGCCGCTCCGACGCCTTCACGCTCACCGTCGCCGAGAACGCGACGATCGCCGACCTGCGCCACCTCCTCGCCCACGAGTACTTCCACACCTGGAACGCGCGCCAGCTCGGCGGCCAGGCCGACGGCACCGCCGAGGGCGCCGGCAAGTGGTTCGCCGAGGGCTTCACCGAGTTCTACACCTGGCGCCTCCTCCTGCGCGCCGGCATCTACAGCCTCGAGGACTTCGTCACCGCCTGGAACGAGGCGCTCGTCGAGTACTGGACCTCGCCCGTGCGCGACGAGCCCAACGCGCGCATCGTCGCCGACTACTGGAACGACCACAAAGTGAGCCGCCTGCCCTACCGCCGCGGCCCGCTGCTCGCCGCGATCTGGGAGCAGCGCCTGCGCCAGGCCACCGCCGGCGCGCGCGACCTCGACGATGTCCTGAAGGCCATGCGCGCCAAGGTCCAGGCCTCGCCCGTCAAGTTCGCCCCCGACGCCGCCAGCGTGTTCCCGCCGGTCTACCGCGAGCTCGGCGGCCCCGACATCGCCGCCGACCTCGAGCGCTTCGTCGGCCAGGGCACCGCGATCCGCATGCCCGCCGACG
Organism: Nannocystis pusilla; assembly: GCF_026626665.1. Lineage (GTDB taxonomy): Bacteria > Myxococcota_A > Polyangia > Nannocystales > Nannocystaceae > Nannocystis > Nannocystis pusilla. The sequence continues at coordinate 9,995,273 of NZ_JAPNKE010000002.1, read as the reverse complement.
TGTTCGGCCCGTGCGTCCGCGTCGTCGACAGCGTCCGCCGCGACTTCGAGCGCGGCTGGGACGTCGACGCCACCGCCGCCGCCGGCCGCGTCGCCGGCCTGCGCAAGGGCTCGGCCGCCTGGCGCGCCGGCCTGCGCGACGGCATGACGATCCTCGAGCGCGACGGCAAGCCGGGCGACTCGACCGTCCCCTACGTGCTGCGCGTGCGCGACGGCAAGCGCGAGCGCGTGATCCGCTTCAAGCCCGAGGGCGACAAGGAGATCCCGCTGCAGCAGCTCGAGCTCGCCCCGGGCCTCACGCCGGAGCGCCGCGCCGCCTGCGTCCGCGAGCTGTCCGGCGCCTGACCGCGCGCCAGGGCCGTCGTCGCCGCCGCGCCCGTCGTCCGGGCATGTCTCTTAAAACATGCCCGAATGGGCATGCCCGATCGAGCATGCCGCTCGGGACATGCCCTTCGGAGCATGTCCCCCGCGCCAGCTCAGCGCCGGACGAAGTGCGCCGCGAGGCGGCGGATCTCCCGCATCAGGCGGTTGCGCGAGTACATTCCTTTTTGGATGACCTGCTCGACGCGGCCGCCGAGGCGCTCCCAGTCGTCGCGGGCCAGCTCCTGGGCCGTCATCACCGCGACCGGCACGCGCACGAACTCGGGGCGGCTGCGGATCCGCTGCAGCACCTCGTAGCCGTCGAGCTCGGGGATCTTCAGGTCGAGCAGGATCAGGCCCGGGCGGCTCTTCTCGATCATCTCGAGCGCCTGCGGCCCGGTGCTGGCCACGCGCACCGACCAGCCCTCCTCGAGCAGGGTGCGCTGCAGCAGCTCGCGCAGGCCCTCGTCGTCCTCGACCACCAGGATGTAGCCGTCGCGCACCGGCACCAGCCGCTGGATGCTGGCCACCAGCTGCTCGCGGCGCAGCGGTTTGGTCAGGTAGTCGTCGGCCCCGAGCGCCAGCCCGAGCGGCTTCTCGTCGAGCATGCTGACCACCACCACCGCCGTGCCCTTGAGGTCCGGGTCGGCGCGGATCGCCTGCAGCACCGCCCAGCCGTCCATCCCGGGCATCATGATGTCGAGCGCGATCACCACCGGCTTGAGCCGCTTGGCCAGCGCCAGGCCCTCCTTGCCGGTCGCCGCGCCGTAGACCTCGAGCCCCTCGCGGCTCAAGATCCGCTCCATCAGGTCGTAGACGTTGGGGTCGTCGTCGATGACGAGCATCGCCTGCGGCGCCGAGTCGTTGCGCGGCCCGAGCGGCAGGCTCGGCTCGCGCGAGCCCTCCTCCGCCGGCAGGCTCGAGCCGATCACCCGCGCCGGCAGGCGCACGCGGAAGGTCGACCCCGTGCCCGGGATGCTCTCGACCGCGATCTCGCCGGCCATCATCTGGCAGAAGCGGCGGCTGATCGCCAGGCCGAGGCCGGTGCCGCCGTACTTGCGGGTGGTCGACGAGTCGCCCTGATAAAACGTCTGGAACAGCCGGTTCGTCTGCTCGGCCGACATGCCGATGCCGTTGTCGGCGACCACGAACTCGAACCAGTCCTGGCTGCGGTCGCGCGGCTCGCCGGCCTCGGCCGCGGCGCTCGGCAGGCGCCGCACCTCGAGCGCGATGCGCCCGTTCTCGGTGAACTTGGCCGCGTTGCTGAGCAGGTTGAACAGCACCTGCCGCACCTTGGTCAGGTCGGCCGTCATGTCGCCGAGCTCCTCGGCGAGGTGCAGGTCGAACGCGTTGCCGTTCTGCGCCATCAGCCGCTGCGCCGTGTTGCACACGTCGTTCAGCATGCTCTGCACCGAGAACGTCTCGATGTGCAGCTCCATGCGGCCGGCCTCGATCTTCGACAGGTCGAGGATGTCGCTGATGATCCCGAGCAGGTGGTTGCCGGCGCCGTGGATCTTCTGCACGTCGACCCCGACCTGGTCGCGATGCCCGCGCAGCTCCTCGAGCACGATCTCCGAGTAGCCGATGATCGCGTTGAGCGGCGTGCGCAGCTCGTGGCTCATGTTGGCCAGGAAGGCGCTCTTGGCCCGGCTGGCCTCGATCGCCTCGTCGCGGGCCACCTCGAGCTTCTCGTTCAGCTCGCGCAGCCGCCGCTCCGAGCGCACGCTCTCGCTGATGTCGGTCGCCACCCCGATCGCCCCCAGCTGGGTCCCGTGCGAGTCGTGGAACGGCGCCGTCCACGTCTCGAAGTGGCGGTCGGTGAACTCGAACACCCCGCGCAAGCTCAGGCCCTTGAGCGCCCGCCGCACCCCGTCGAGCAGCGCCGGCAGGCCGGCGAACACCTCGTACACCGGCTCGCCGAGGTAGCCGCGCGGCTCCAGCCCCAGCGCCTGCAGCCCGCGCCCCTCGAGCAGCAGCAGCGCCCCGCGGGCGTCGGTGGCGAACAGCACGATCGGCACGTTGGCGACCACGCTGCGCAGCACCTCGCCCTGCAGCGCACGCGGGTCCTCGGCCGGGCGCCCGACCACGCACACCTCTTCGCAACCTGGCTCTTGGACCATGGTCCAAGCGACAGCCAGCTCGCCGGCCCGCGGGCGACAGACGACGCGGGCCGTCTCGCCCGCGCACGCGCGGCGCCAGGCGTCGACCCACGCCGGCTGGTCGACCGGGCGCAGCAGCTCGACGAACAACATGCCGAGCGGCGGACCGCCGAACAGCTGCCGGAGGCCGACGTTGGCCGCCTGCAGATCGCCGGCGGGGCCGAGGATGGCCAGCCAATCGCTCGAGAGATCGAGGAGGCGGGAAAGCTCGCGCTCACGAGGTTCGGCATGCCCGGACGGGCACATGGTAGCCGGACGCGCGGCAAAAATGCTACGCGCGGGCTATTTCGCCCCGAACACCTGCGTCCACAGGTGGCCCCATTCACCGCCGGGGTAGTACCCGACGCCGATGTGCTCGAAGTCGGGGTTCATGATGTTCGCGCAGTGGCCGGCGCTGTTCATCCACTGGTCCATCGTTCCGGCCGCGTCGGGCGACCCGCCGGCGATGTTCTCGCCGGCGTTGCTGTAGTTGCCATAACCCGCCTTGCCCATCCGGTCCCAGGGCGGCTCGCCGTCCGGGTTGGTGTGGTCGAAGAAGGCGCGGTCGTTCATGTCCTTGGAGTGCATGCGCGCCGCGCACCGCAGGGCCGGGTCCATCGTCAACGGGCCCGCGGGCCCGAACGTGCCCTCCGCGCCGCAGTTCGCGCCCTCCGCCCGCCTCTGATTGACCAGCACCAGGACGTCCTCCTCCAGCTGCTTCCAGGCCGGATCCCAGGCCTTGGCCGGCTCGCAGTAGGGCACGCCGTCGGGGACGTCGGGGTTCGCAGGCTCGCCGGTGGTGGACGTCGAGGTGGTGCCGGGGTCGGTGGTGCCGGCGGAGGGATCGTTCGTGGTGCCGGTGCCGGGCTCCGGACCGGTGGTCACATCCGACCCGGTGGTCGGCGTGGTGTCGGTGGCGGGCCCTCCGCCGGTGGTCGCGGCGGGCGAGGTGGTGCCGTCGTCGTCCGTGGTGGTGCCGGGATCGGTCTGCGCGCCCGACATCGACCCGCCGCTCCCGCCGTCGCTGGCGCCGCCGCTCTCGCCGATCTCCGTGCCGCCGCCGCCGCCGTCGGTCGAGCCGGAGATCGGCGCGGTCTCGTCGGCGCCGATCCCCGAGTAACAGCCGGCGACCAGGACCGCGAGCACCACCGCCGAGACGCGAAGCGAACTGAGCATGCTCCGACCTTAGCCTCCGCGTCGCGCTCGCCTCAAGCCCTCGTCATCCGCGACGCATGCTTGGGGCCTGCGGACGACATCTGGCGCGCGTCCCTCCGGGTAACCTCCCCCATGCCCAAGCTCATCGCCCAGCCCACGCGCGTCGTCGCCGACGGCGAACCGCCCAAGCTCATCGACGAGTACGTCGGCCGCGTCAACACCCACGCCACCGCCGTCAGCATCGCCCACATGCGCTCGCCCGCGGGCTGGCAGGAGCGCGGCCAGCGGCCCGAATTCGACGAGTACTCGCTGGTCCTGCGCGGCACCCTGCGGGTCGAGCACGACGGCGGCACCCTCGACGTCGGCGCCGGCCAGGCCGTCCTGGTCCGCGGCGGCGAGCACGTCCGCTACAGCACGCCCGGCGACGAGGGCGCCGAGTACATCGCGGTGTGCCTGCCGGCCTTCTCGCCCGACACCGTCCACCGCGACCCGTGACCGTTCGAACATGCCCTCCGGGTCATGCCCGTGAGGACATGTGACTCGGAACATGTGCGCTCGGACAGGCGCTCGGCGCCGGTCCGCTGCGAGCGCCGCGAGACCTCGCCGCCCCGGCGTGGCGACAGCGACCCGAAGGGCCGCACCGTCGAGCGCGGGCCAGTGAAGCGGGACGCCAGGACAGGCGATCGGCGCCGGGTCCGCTGCGAGCGCCGCGAGACCTCGCCGCCCGACGTGGCGACAGCTACCCGACAGGCCGCACCGTCGAGCGCGGGCCAGTGAAGCGGAGTCGCCGGGCCGAGGACGACCTCATGAGCGGGTGGCGAGCGGCGAAGCCGAGAGCGGCCCGGGACCGGGCGTTCGCGGCTCGCCGAACGACCTGTCCCCCGGGACATTCGCGGGAGCGAGTCGCCGGCCCGCAGGACGACCTCACGCGCGGGTGGCGAGCGGCGGAGCCGAGAACGGCCCGGGACCGGGCGTTCGCGGCTCGCCGAGCGACCTGTCCCGCGGGACAGTCGCACGAGCGAGTCGCCGGCCCGCAGGACGACCTGTCCCGCGGGCCAGCTGGGTGCCCGCGGGACGACCTGTCCCGCGGGACAGACCCGCTACTTGCCGCCGCCGGTGGCCGGGGCCGGCGTCGCCGTCGGGGCGTCGCCGTCGTCGCTCGAGGAAGCGCCCTCGGGCCGGTCGATGAGCACCTTGAACTCGATGCGGCGGTTCTTGGCGCGGGCCTTGGACGTCTTGGCCGGGTCGATCGGCTTGTCCGGGCCGAAGCCGGTCGTCTTGATGCGCGACTCCTCGATGCCGTGCTCGACCAGGTAGCGCTTGACCGAGTCGGCGCGGCGCTGCGACAGCTCGAGGTTGAAGTCGCGGCCGCCGACGTCGTCGGTGTGACCCTGGATCTCGATCTTGAGGCTCGGGAACTCCTTGAGCACCGCGACGGCCACGTCGAGCGTCTTCTCCGAGCCCTTCTTGATCTTGTCGGAGCGGGTCTCGAAGTTGATGCCCTCGAGCGGTCGCTTGTCCCACTCCTTGGCCTTCTCGGGCAGCTTGTCGGGGCAGCCGTCGCTGTCCTCGAAGCCGTTGTACGACTCCGGGTGCATCGGGCACTTGTCGTCCTTGTCGATGATCTTGTCGCCGTCGGCGTCGGGCGGCGGCGGGCAGCCGGGCGCCTCGGGCCACGGCTCGGTCGGGCACTGGTCGTCGGCGTCGATGATGCCGTCCTTGTCGGTGTCGGGCGGCGGGCAGCCGTCGGGCGCCACGCCGGCCTCGAACGGGCACTTGTCGACCTTGTCGAGGAAGGTGTCGTTGTCGGAGTCGATCGACGGGCAGCCGTCGGGCGGGTCGCCGGCCAGCTTGGGGCACTGGTCGACGTCGTTGAGCACGCCGTCCTTGTCCCAGTCCTGGTCCTTCGGGGCCGGCTGCGGGCGCACGCGCCCGAGCACCAGGCTGAAGCCGACGGTCACCTGCGCGTGGCTGGTGAACGCCGGCATCGGCTTGGCCGCCTTGGCCGAGATGATGTGGCGCGCGTCGACGCGGAACGCCGCCATGCGCGAGATGAAGATCTTGAGGCCGCCGCCCCAGTGGCCGGCCGGGTCGACGTCGCTGCCGAGGCCGTTGCCCGGCGAGCTGATGCCGAGCATGCCGTAGCCGCCGAGCAAGAACGGCGTGACGCGGTACGGCAATGCAGCACCGCGCTGCCGCGCAGGCCGTAGACGAACGCCGGGCTGTTGTGGACGTTGCGCACGAACGTCGGCGTCGCCGAGAACTCGGCCTCGACGCCGAAGATGCGCAGCGGGAAGTAACCGACGCGGGCGCCGACCGCCGGCCCCAGCCGCCACAGCGCCTTGTGCTCGTCGGGCCGCCCGGGCACCGGCTTGTAGAGGTCGTGGTCGTCGGGCGGCAGGTTGAGGCCGCCGAAGATCCCGAGCTCGAACAAATGGCGCTCCGGCGAGTAGCGGTGGATCCACTTGCGGGTGTCTTTGACCTTGCCCGTCTTCTCGTCGAGGATCACGCCGTCGGGCGCCTGCCGCCGCCCGGACTTCCTGGCCTTCGGGACAGATGCGTCGGCCTTGACCTCGGCCTTGCCCGCGCCCGCGCTGGCCTGCGCACCCGCGCTCGCGGGGGCGGCCGGCGGTGCGCTCGCCTCGGCCGGCGCCGCGCTCGCCTCGGCCGGCGCCGCGCTCGACTCGGCGGCCGGCGCCGCGTCCGTCGCCGGCGCCGCGGGCTCCTGGGCGGCCGCGAGGGCCTCGGGCGAGGCCGCGGCCGCGAAGAGCAGCACGCCGGCGGGGATCAGAGCAGCGGTGCGAGGCTTGGAAGTCAGGGTCATGCGGCGGCCGAGGAGGTGTTAGCGACCAGGTTACAGGAAGAGCGGGAGAAATGGGGGTCAGAAGCGGAGCTCGACGACCTGTCCCGGAGACCAGGTCGAGCAGACTCTCGGGCGAGCGGCCGACAGGCGCTGGCGGGCAAGGCTCCGGGGCACGGGCGCATGCGAGGCCCTACTTGCAGGCGTTCGCCTGGTCCGGGCACTCCGGCGGCGGCGGGTTGGTGCCGCCCAGCTTCTGGATGTAGCAGCCGTTGCACTCGTCGGTGCCGTCCATGCACGCGGGGGTCGCCGAGCACGCCTCGACCACGCACTCGGTCAGGTCGAACAGCTTGAGCCACTCGACGTAGTTGATCTCTTCGAGGCAGTTGGTGAAGAAGCACTCCTGCCACGGGTACTCGGGCGGCGTCGGATCGGGAATCATGATCGCGCACTGGAGTGCGCACCCGATCGCGTCGCGGCAGCTCTTCGGCGACGGCGGGGGCTCCGGCGCCATCGTCGTCTCCATCGGCTCGGCCGTGGTGAACTCCGGCACCACCGTCGGGTCGACCTCGGTCGTCCCCGACGTCGAGCCGGGGAACTGCTCGCGGTCGTCCGAGTTGCAGGCCGCGCCGGCGAGCGCCGCGGCCGCAGCCCACGCGAGGGCCCGAACCGAGAGGTGCAGGGGGTGCGCCCGGGTCATCTCGGGCACCATACCAGCGGCGGCCATGGCGACCAAATGTTCCTGTGGCGCCTGTGTTGGCCGGACCACACCCGCTCTGACACGAATGTCATGGGCCTCGGCCGTAGACTGCGAATGCGCGCGGACTCGCCTCGCTTGTCACTCGCGGCGAAAAGGTGCCAAAATCGAGGAGCCCAGGGCCTCCTGGGGCCATACGCCCGCTGCGCCGACGCCTGCTCGCGCCCGTCTCTCCCCCGCGCACACGGGCAAAACTCGCCTCCCGAGCCCGCCTGCCTTAAGGAACTTCTGCCATGAGCCATCGACGCTTCGCCTCCACCGGCCTCGCTTACGTCCTCGCCATGTGCGCCGCCTGCGACCTCGAGTCGTGCGTGCGCGGGGAGCAGCAAGAGCTCGACTGCAGCGATCACCAGGAGGGCTTCGAGAAGACCGTCGCGCGCGAGGGCGTGCTGCTCGACGCGATCCCGGAGAAGGCCAGCTTCCCGATGGCGCTCGTGATCTCCGAGAACGGCATCGCCGAGCTGCTGAAGGGCATCACCAGCGACACCAACCCGGTGGCCGGCGGCAACCTCACCCTGTTCGGGCTCAACCTGCAGATCGTCCCCAAGAAGACCGAGGTCGAGCTGACCAGCGAGCTCGACAAGTGCAGCCGCTGCGTCATCTTCGCCGTCGATTTCGCGGTCCAGGCCGTCACCGACGGCGGCACCTCGCAGCTCGCCGGCACCGGCAAGTCGAAGATCAGCATCCCGCTGCGGCTCGAGCAGCTCGAGGGCGACACCAGCGCGCTGGTGGCCGCCTACGACCAGCTGACGATCCTCGACCTCACCATGTCGGCGATGGGCTTCATCACCTCGGAGTACCCCGAGTTCGAGAAGGCGCTCGAGATCAAGATGACCGAGCTCATCCGCGAGCAGTCCGAGCCGGTCCAGCTGATGAAGTTCGAGCCGTGGACGATCGGCACCAACTCGGTCAAGGTCGCGGCCAAGCAGTTCGCCATCTTCCCCGAGGCCGGCGTCATCTCGCTGGGCATGCAGACCAACCTCGACCTGCCCAAGGCCGTCGCGCTCGAGGTCGGCCAGGCGCTCGACGGCGACGCGATGATGGCGGTGCAGATGCACCCGGGCCTGCTGCTCGGCATGGCCGAGCGCATGCTCGCCGAGGACGTCATCCCGCGCCGCTACGACGACGAGGGCAACCCCGACCCCGACGGCGCGCAGGGCATCACGCTCACCGGCCTCGGCAAGAACGCCATCGGCGCCAACGACCTCGACGTCACCTTCCGCGTGTGGCGCACCAAGGGCGACTACTGCGGCTACGCCAACGCGGTCAGCGTGCTGCGGCTCGGCCTCGAGGACTCGGACGGCATCCAGGACCGCATCACCGTCACCCCGACCGACGAGCTGCGCGTGCTCGAGGGCGGCCAGGGCGTCGGCGAGCTCTACGAGGACAACCAGGACCTGGTCGAGGAGAACAAGGGCCTCGTCGACCACTTCAAGAGCAGCCTGGCCGACCAGATCGGCATCACCGTCAACTACAACGAGCTCGCGGTCGACGGTCAGAACATCGTCTTCGACGCCACCGGCCTCACCGTCACCGACAAGAAGATCGACATCCTGCTCGACTTCCTGGTGCTCGCCGCCGAGGGCGGCTGACCCGCCGCGCGCGGTGTGCTTGTCTTCTCCTGCCCCTGAACGTAAGCGATGCGACACCTCCACCAAGCCCCCCTCGCCGCGGTCCTCGTCCCGCTCCTTCTGACCGGCTGCCCGGGCCTCCTGGGCAACACCACCGCCGGCGGCGACACCGACACCACGACCACCACCGACGGCCCGCCGCCGACCACCGCCCCGGACCTCACCACCACCGGCTTCATGCTCGAGTGCTACCCCGGCACCCAGCGCTGCGACCCGAAGAACCCGGGCGTCGTCCAGGAGTGCAAGGACACCGGCCTCGCGTGGGAGTCGCTGCCCTGCATCGGCCTGGAGGAGTGCGTCGAGGAGAGCAACGAGGGGACCGCCTCGTGCGTCGGCCCGTGCGAGAAGCTCAGCAACCAGACCTCGGTCGGGTGCGAGTTCCTCGCCATCCGCATGAACAGCTTCAACTTCGAGGACACCGACAAGGACGTCCTCATCGTCGGCAACACCGACACCACGAACACCGCCCAGGTCCAGCTCTACTTCACGCCGAACAACAGCTTCACCGAGGAGCCGCTGTTCGAGCCGGTGCTGCTCGCGCCCGGCGAGTCGCACATCTTCGACGTCGTCAACGAGACGCTCAAGGGCTACACCGCCTTCCGCACCGGCGGCGTGTTCCGCGTCGAGAGCGACGTCCCGGTCACCGCCTACCTCCACTCGGCGCTCAACAACACCGCCAGCAACGACTCGTCGATGCTGCTGCCGACGAAGACCCTGCGCCAGGACTACGTCATCGCCTCCTACCCCGGCTTCGCCGACCCGATGAAGCCGGACGAGATCAACGGCCGCCCGAGCTACTTCAACGTCATCGCCGTCGAGGACGGCACCACCGTCGAGTGGGTCGCCCCGCGCGACACCGCCGCCCAGGGCGTCCTCGTCCCCGCCGTCCCGGCCGGCGAGAAGGGCACGATCACGCTCAACCGCTTCGACGTGCTGCAGGTCGGCTCGTCGTCGGCCACCAACATGGACATGATCACCCACGACCTGTCGGGCACGGTCGTCAGCGCCGACAAGCCGATCTGGGTCATGGGCGCGACCGAGTGCGCCTTCGTGCCGTTCAACGTCGGCTACTGCAACCACTTGCAGGAGCAGATGATCCCGCTCGAGTACTGGGGCAAGAAGTACGTCGGCCCGCACTCGCCGTCGCGCGCGATGGAGAAGCACTACTGGCGGATCTACGCCGGCAAGGACGGCGTCACCGTCACCATCGAGTCGAACGACGCGGGCGTGAAGATCCCCCCGCTCACCCTGGTCAAGCGCGGCGACTGGAAGGAGATCGAGGTCCCGCACGACGCGAGCCTGATCTTCACCGCGACCGGGCCGATCTTGCCGGTGCAGTACCTGACCGGCGGCAAGGCGGCCGACAACATCGGCGACCCTGCCATGTACCAGATGATCGCCGTCGAGCAGTGGCTCAATCGCTACGTCGTCGTCACCGGCATCGGCTACGACCTCAACTACGCCCAGGTCATCCGCAAGAAGGGCTCGGCCGACGTCACGATCAACGGCCAGACGGTCACCGGCTGGTACCTGATCAACGGCACCGGCGCCGACAACCAGTGGGAGGTCGCCGACTACCAGCTCATGGACGGCGCCGAGGCCCGCAGCTACGTCGCCGAGTCGACCGACCCCTTCAACATCGTCGTCCTCGGCTACCAGCCCGGCATCCCGAGCTCCGCCTACGCCTACCCCGGCGGCATGAACCTGAAGAAGATCTACGTCCCGTGACCCGGCCGCGGCCCGCCGGCCGCGGCTGCTGTCTCTTCGCGCCTGTCCTTTTGCGCCTGGCCCTTTGCACCTGGTCTTCGGACCAGGTCCTATTCTTATGATTGGATTAGCCCATGTCTCAGCGCCTCCGTCCCGCGCGCCTCGGCGCGCTCGTGCTGCTCGCGGCCTGCCCTGACCTGCTGCCCGCCGACACCGACAGCGCCGGCACGACCGCGCCGGCCACCGGCGAGCCGGCGACCACCGGCGCGTCCGACCCGACGACCGGCTTCGTGCCGCTGTGCCTGCCCGGGCAGACGCGCTGCGACCCCGAGCAGCCGAACGTGCTGCAGACCTGCAAGGACACCGGCGCGGCTTGGGAGTCCAGCGCGTGCGCCCACGAGTGCGTCGAGGCCATCGACTCGGCGGCCTGCGCCGGCCCGTGCGACAGCGACGACGACCCGACCTCGATCGGCTGCGAGTTCCTGGCCATCCGCATGGCCAGCTTCAACGGCCCCGACGACACCGACGCGCTGATCGTCGGCAACACCGACCCGGTCGAGCTCGCCGCGGTCCAGCTGTGGTTCACCCCCGCCAACGAATTCACCGAGCAGGCGGTCCTCGACCCGGTGATCCTCGCGCCCGGCGAGTCGCACGTGTTCGACATCACCGTCGACCCGCTGGCCTTCACCAACTTCCGCAACGGCGGCGTGTTTCGCCTCGTCAGCGACCGCCCTGTCGCCGCCTACCTGCACTCGCCGCTCGCCAACGAGGCCAGCAACGACGCGTCGATGCTGCTGCCGGTCCGCTGGCTGGGCAAGGACTACGTGGTCGCCTCGTGGCCGCCGTTCGTCGACGCCGACGAGCCCGACGCCGTCAACGGCCGCCCCAGCTACTTCACGGTCATCGCCCTCGAGGACGACACCACGGTCACCTGGAGGCCGCGCCGGCGCACCGCCGGCCTCGGCGGCCAGTTCGACCCGGTCGAGCCGGGCGGCGCCGGCACCAAGACGATGCGGCGCTTCGACGTGCTGCAGGTCGCCGCCTCCTCGCCGCCGGGCGACACCGACTACGCCCACCACGACGTGTCCGGCACCCTCGTCAGCGCCGACAAGAACGTCTGGGTCATGGGCGCGACCGAGTGCGCCTACGTCCCGTTCGGCTCCGGGTGGTGCAACCACCTCCAGGAGCAGATGATCCCGCTCGAGTACTGGGGCAGCACCTACGTCGCCCCGCCCTCGCCGCCGCGCTCCGGCAGCGAGAAGCAGTACTGGCGCGTCTACGCCGGCGACGACGACGTCACGCTCGGCGTGTCCCGGACCGACCAGCCCGGCACCCAGTTCGTGACGATCGCCGAGCGCGGCGACTTCCGCGAGTTCGAGGTCGACTTCGGCGTCACCCTCCTGTTCGTCGGCCTCAACCAGGCGCCGATCCTCCCCGTGCAGTACCTGGCCGGCAACCAGGCCGCGGGCGGGATCGGCGACCCGGCGATGGTGCAGATGATCGCCGCCGAGCAGTGGCGCGAGCGCTACGTGTTCGTCACGGGCGCCGACTACGAGGCCAACTTCGTCCAGGTCGTGCGTCGCACCGGCGGCGCCGATGTCACGATCGACGGCCAGGTCGTGGGCGGCTGGAAGCTGGCCAACTTCGCGGGCGCCGACAATTACCAGATCGCCGACGTCCCGCTGGCGAGCGGCGGCGAGGCGGCCACCTACGTGGCGGATTCGGCCGAGCCGTTCGGCATCACCGTGGTCGGCTACAACCCCGCCGGCCCCGGCAAGAACACCTCGGCCTACGCCTATCCCGGCGGGATGCGGCTCGAGAAGCTGTTCGTACCGTGAGCGCGCACGGTCGCGTCACGGACTTGCGACGGACTTCTGCCTGGGGCCACGACGGTCGATCGTCCGCGTGGCCAGACGGGCTCGACCTTGCGGGGCTGTGAGGCGGAGAAAGCTCGCCTCGTCGCGCCGTCGGGACCGTGCCGTCGGCGCGGCTTTCCGCTACCCTCCCGCCCATGTCGAAGCTCTCGTATCGTCTTGGATTCGCCCTCCTCGTCCTGCCTGCGTGCAGCAATCCGGCCCCGGCCGACACTGACAGTGACACCGACACGTCGACCAGCACGTCGACCACCGACGGCACCACCTCGGTCGGCCCGACCAGCGAGCCGCCGACCACCTCGACCACCGAGGGCACCACCGACTCCACGACCCTCGAGCCGACCACCACCGAGCCGGTGACGTCGACGACGACGACCTCGACGACCGAGACCACCTCGACGACCGAGACCACCGACACCACCGACACCACCGACACGTCGACGACCTCCACCACCGACACCACGACCGAGGGCACGACCGAGACGACCTCGACCACCGAGGCCCCGGACCAGTGCGCCGACGGCGAGTTGAACGGCGGCGAGACCGACATCGACTGCGGCGGCCCGACCTGCTCGCCCTGCGCCGACGGCGGCGTCTGCGCCGAGGACACCGACTGCGCCAGCGGCAGCTGCATCGAGGGCGTCTGCGGCCAGCTGCCCGTGGCCTGCGCCGACGGCCTGCAGAACAACGAGGAGACCGACATCGACTGCGGCGGCTCCGAGTGCCCCGCCTGCGCCGACGACCTCACCTGCGCCGTGGCCGACGACTGCGTCTCGAAGGTCTGCACCGACGAGGTCTGCGTCGCCGCCACCTGCGAGGACCAGGTCGTCAACGGCGAGGAGTCCGACGTCGACTGCGGCGGCCTCACCTGCGACAAGTGCCTCGACGGCGACACCTGCAACAGCGGCAACGACTGCGAGAGCGGCGTGTGTGACAACAGCGTGTGCTCGCCCGCCACCTGCGAGGACAACGCCAAGAACGCCGGCGAGACCGACGTCGACTGCGGCGGCCCCGACTGCGACCCGTGCGGCGACGGCCTCGCCTGCGAGACCAACGACGACTGCGCCGACAACAACTGCACCAATAACGTGTGCGTCGGCATCTCCTGCCAGGACGGCATCCAGAACGGCCAGGAGACCGGCATCGACTGCGGCGGCCCCGACTGCGCCGCCTGCCCGATGCCCGGCCTGATGATCAACGAGGTCGACTACGACGCCGTCGGGACCGACACCGACAAGGAGTTCGTCGAGATCCTCAACACCACCGCGGCCCCGATCGACCTCGCCAACCACTCGCTGGTGCTCGTCAACGGCTCGAACAACACGCCCTACGCCACGATCAAGCTCGACGCCGCCGGCACCATCAACCCCGGCCAGTACCTCGTCGTCGCGCCCGCGGCCTTCACCGTCCAGCCGGGCGTCCTCAAGGTCAACACCGCCGGCAAGACCGACCAGATCCAGAACGGCGCGCCCGACGGCGTCGCCCTGGTCGACATCGGCAACGGCACCCTCATCGACGCCCTGTCCTACGAGGGCGCGATCACGACCGTCACCATCCCGATGGTCGGCGCCGTCAGCCTGGTCGAGGGCACCGTCCTGCCGATGAACGTCGCCGACTCGAACACCGAGGAGGCCTCGCTGTCGCGCCTGCCCAACGGCAACGACACCAACAACGCCGCCACCGACTGGAAGCTGTCGGCCACCCCGACCCCCGGCGCTGCCAACGTCCCCTGAACCCCGCTATGCTCGGCGCATGATCGCCGAGTACGAAGACCTCGACGGCCTCGCCCTCGCCGCCCTCGTGCGCGCGGGCGAGGCCTCGCCGCTCGAGCTGGTCGACGAGGCCATCCGCCGCTGCGAGGCCGACGGCGTCCCGCTCGGCGCCGTGGTCGCGCCGATGTACGAGCGCGCCCGCGACCTGGCCAAGGGACATTGCCCGAAGGACCGTTCCGCGGCGTGCCGACGCTGCTCAAGGACCTGGTGTCGGGGGCCGAGGGCGCGCCGCTGCAGGCGGGCAGCCGGTTCCTGCGCGGCCACGTGTCGTCCGCCGACTCGGAGATCGTGCGCCGCTACCGGGCGGCCGGCCTCATCCCGGTGGCGAAGTCGGCGACCTCGGAGTTCGGCATCGTGCCGACGGTCGAGACCCTGGCCCACGGGCCGTGCAAAAACCCGTGGGACCTGTCGCGCTCGGCCGGCGGCAGCAGCGGCGGCTCGGGCGCGGCCGTGGCCGCGCGCATCGTCCCCCTCGCCAGCGGCAGCGACGGCGGCGGCTCGATCCGGATCCCCGCCTCCTGCTGCGGCCTGTTCGGCCTCAAGCCCACGCGCGGCCGCACCCCGCTCGGCCCCGAGCGCGCCGAGGCCTGGCAGGGCTTCGCCGCCCTCCACGCCCTGACCCGCTCGGTCCGCGACAGCGCCGCCCTGCTCGATGCGACATGTCCTCCGGAACATGGCGCTGCGTACTACCCGCCCCCGCCGGCGCGCCCCTACCTGGCCGAGGTCTCGACCCCGCCGGGCAAGCTGCGGATCGCCGTCACCACCCGGCCGATGCTCGGCGGCCAGGTCCACCCCGACTGCGTCGCGGCCCTCACCTCCGCCGCCGCCCTGCTGCAGGACCTCGGCCACCACGTCGACGAGGCCGCGCCCGAGGTCGACGGCCCGGCCTTCTCGCGCGCCTTCTTCGCCATCCTCTGCGGCGAGGTCGCGGCCGACATCGACGAGGCCGCGCGCCTGACCGGGCGCCGCCCGCGAGCGAGCGAGTTCGAGTTCGTCACCTGGACTTTGAGCCAGATCGGTCGCGCCCTCCCGGCCGCCGACTTCGTGACCGCCAAGCGCCAGCTGCAGCAGGCGGCGCTCAAGATCGGGCCGTTCTTCGCCGACTACGACGTCCTCGTCACGCCGACCCTGGCCCAGCCGCCGGCCCCCCTCGGCACCCTCGGCCCGCAGGGCCTGTCCGCCTCGCTGATGAAGGTGCTGGGCCGCGCCCGCGCCGGCGGCCTGCTGCGCCACCTCATGGCCCACGACCCCAGCGCCGACCAGGTCTACGCCTACCTGCCGTGGACCCCCGTGTTCAACGTCACCGGTCAGCCGGCCATGTCGGTGCCGCTGCACTGGAGCCCCGAGGGACTGCCGATCGGCGTCCAATTCGTCGGCCGCTGGGGCGACGAGGCGACCCTGTTCCGCCTCGCCGGCGAGCTCGAGCGCGCCCGCCCGTGGGCCGGCCGCCGCCCGCCGCGCCTCACCGCCTGACCTGCTTCTTCGAGCGAAATGACCTGTCCTCGAGAACCTAGCCCCGACGACATGACCGATCAGACATCTCTGTGGTTGTTCGGCTACGGCTCGCTGATCTGGCGGCCGGCGATCCCCTACGCCGAGCGGCTGCCGGCCCGCGCCGCCGGCTACGAGCGCCGCTTCTACCAGGGCTCGACCGACCACCGCGGCGTCCCCGAGGCGCCCGGTCGCGTCGTCACCCTCGTCCCCAGCGCCGCGGCCTTCTGCCACGGGGTCGCCTACCGCGTCGCGCCGCCCGACGTCGCCGCGGTGCTGCACACCCTCGACGTCCGCGAGCAGGGCGGCTACACGCGCCTCGAGCTGCCGGTGCAGGTGCTGGGCGAGGCGCCGCGCGAGGTCACGGCCCTCACTTACGTCGCCGCGCCCGACAACCCCAACTGGCTCGGCCCGGCCTCGGCCGCCGCGATCGCGCTTCAAATCGCCCGCAGCCGCGGCCCCAGCGGGATGAACCGCGAGTACCTGGTCCGCCTCGCCGCCGCCCTGCGCGAGCTCGCCGTCGACGACCCCCACGTCTTCGAGCTCGAGCGCGAGGTCCACGGCCACGAAGAGCTGCCGTGAGCCGCGACGGCCACGCCGGGCCCGCCCCGGCGAAATCACATGTCCCTCGGGCCATGCCGACGTGCTCGCGCGTGCGCCGTGGCCGACGCGCTCTCCGAGCCGATCGCGTGTGCCCGATGCGAGGCGACGTGATGCGCATGTCCTGAAGGACATCTTGCTCGCGCCGCTGCGACCGCGGCCGCGCCATCCATCCTCGTCGAATGCGACCGACTCACTTGGAGCGTGTCCGCAAAGGCGCGCCGCGACGCGGACGCGATCGCCGGGCGGTCGCCTGTCCTCCGTCCGCGCGCGCGCGTGCTATCCTCGCCGCATGCGCCCCGTCGTCGGCGTCTCTCTCGCCTTCTGCGCCCTCGCGGGCTGCTTCTCCGACAGCCCCCCGCAGCTGTCCACCGGCGGCCTCTCGACCACGGGCGAGCCCGCGACGACCCCCTCGTCCACCGCCGACGCGAGCACCACGACGACCACCGCCTCGACCGCCGTCCCCACCACCGACGCGCCGACCGCCACCACCACGGAAAACTGTCCCATGGGACAGCCGCCGAAGAGCTGGTACCCCGACGGCGACGGCGACGGCTTCGGCGCCGGGGAGCCGGTCACGGTCGCCTGCGAGGCTCCCCCGGGCGCGGTCGACGTCGCCGGCGACTGCGACGACACCTGGTTCGAGGTCCACCCCGGCGCCGCCGAGCTGTGCAACCGCGGCGTCGACGACGACTGCGACGGCCTCGTCGACGAGTACTCGGCCGACAACCTCGCGTGCGGCGGCTGCAGCCTGTCGGAGCTCGGCGGCGCCGTCTTCTGGGTGTGCAGCGAGGCCGTGGGCTTCACCGCCGGCGAGGCCTTCTGCCAGCAGTTCGGCCCCGCGGTCCACCTGGTCCACCCGCTCAACGCCACCGAGCTGGCCTTCGTGCGCGACCGGATCTTCGACCACCTCGGCGAGCAGCCGGCCGACCTGGGCTTCTGGACCGGGCTCCACCGCCGCGAGGCGCTGTGGGACCAGTGCACGACCAACCCCGACGCCGCCGACTGGGTCGCCCTCGACGGCGCCCCCGTCGACTACCTGCCGTGGCGCGACGGCGAGCCCAACAACTCCGACTGCTCCCCGCTGTGCACCACCGAGCTCCTCGATGACCCCGAGTGCCTGCGCGAGAACTGCATCGAGCTCGGCGAGGGCCCCACCGGCGCCTTCAACGACCGCGCCTGCAGCGTCGACGCCGTCGGCCTGGTCTGCCAGGCCCGCCTCGATCCTGAACCTCGCCCCCGCGACCGCTCGACCGCCGCCCGCGACCGTTCGCCCGCCCGGCCGCCCCCGGGCGGATGGCCGCGTGCCACCTTGCGCGTCGAGCCCTCGATGACCGACCTCCTCGACGTCACTCTCACCGCCGCGCACCTCGTCTTCGCGCTCGCGCCGCTCGCCCTGGCCGCCTGCGCCTTCCTGCCGCTGCTCGACCTCGCGGTCCTGGAGGACCTGCGATGAGCGCCCTCGCCCGCAAGCGCGCCTTCGACCTCGCGCTGCTGCTCCCGCTCGTCCCGCTGTTCGCCCTCGCCGTCGGCGCCCTCGCCTGCGGCGTCTGGGTGTGCGACGGCCGCCCGATCTTCTTCACCCAGCCGCGCATCGGCCACGGTCGTCGCCTCTTTCACATCGTCAAGCTGCGCACCATGACCTGCGAGGCCGACCCGGCCGCGCGCAGGCCGACCCGCTTCGGCCGGTTCCTGCGGCAGCGCGGCCTCGACGAGCTGCCGCAGCTGCTCGTCAACGTCCTGCGCGGCGACATGAGCCTCGTCGGCCCGCGCCCGCTCACTCCCGCCGACGCCGAGCGGCTGATCGCGGAGCACCCGCCGTTCGCGCGGCGCTTCGACGTCCCGCCCGGCCTCACCGGCCTGGCCCAGGTCTGCCTGGCCCAAGGGTCAGCCTTGACCGCCGCGCTCGACGCCGCCTACGCTGAGCGTCGCAGCGCCCTCCTCGACCTCCGGCTGCTGCTGCGCACCGCCTGGATGAACCTCGTCGGCAAGCGCCGCGGCGCCCTCCGCACCACCCTCCCGATCGGCCGCCCGCGCCACCTCTCATGGCCCTGATCGTCTCCACGCTGCAGGCTCTGCTCGCCCCCCGGCGGCTCGTCCCGATCGTCCTCGTCAGCGTCCCGCTGGTCGTCGCGCAGCACCGCTACTCGCCCGCGCGCGACCCGGGCGCGGTCGTCGTCGGCCTGCTGATGTGCCTCGTGTTCGCGCTGATCGCCCCGTGGCTGTGGCGGGTCACCGCTGCGCGCGGCTGGCTCGGCCTCGCGGTCTACGGCTGCGTCGGCTTCGCCGTGGTGGCCGTCCTCGGCCTCGTCCTGCCGGCCCTGTTCGGCGTCGGTCGCACCTTCCTCACCGAGGACGCCAGCCTGCTGGTCGCCCTCGCCCTGTTCCTCGTCGGCGGCTGGGGCCTCGGCCGCGACATCGACCTCGAGGCCAGCCTCGACCGCGAGCGCGCCCGCGCCGAGGCGCTCGCCCGCGAGGCCGAGCGCGCCCTGCTCGCCCTCCGCAGCCACCTCGACCCGCACTTCCTCTTCAACACCCTCAACGCGATCGCCGAGTGGTGCCGCACCGACGGCGAGGTCGCCGAGCGGGCCGTCCTGCGCCTGTCCGCCATGCTGCGCACGATCCTCGACGGCGTCCGCCTGCCCGCCTGGCCGCTGCGCCGCGAGCTCGACCTCTGCCGCGACCTGTTCGCCCTCCACGCCGTGCGCGACCCCGGCCGCTTCGACTGCGGCGTCGACGGCGACCCCGGCGACGTCCTCGTCCCGCCGCTCTTGCTGCTGCCGCTGGCCGAGAACGCGATCAAGCACGGCCCGGCCGCCGGTCACCGCGGGCCGGTCCGGATCCACCTGTCCTCCGGGACATCCGGCCTCGAGATCGTGATCGACAACCCCGGCCCGTTCACCGGCCCACGCCCCGGCGGCGAGGGCCTGCACATGGCCCGCCGCCGCCTCGACCTCGCCTACGACGGCCGCGCCGGCCTCGTCATCGGCCCCGCCGACCACGGCACCCGCGCCGTCGTCACCATCCCCTCCGGCCCCGCCCCCACCGTCGTCACGTGAATCTCCAAAGGACATGTCTCATGGGCCATGAGGCGAGCGCCGCGACGCCTCGCGCCCGCCGCAGTGCACCGCTCACGAGGCACGTCTCGCAGGCCGTGCCTTACCGGTCGCGCCTCACCCTCGACGTCCATGAGCGAGCGCCGCAGCGGAGCGCCGCGCCCGCCGGGTGCCGCCCACGGGACATGTCTCACAGGCCAGGCTCCACCTGTCGCCCCATCACGCCACCCGCATGACCTGAAGGACATGTCCCCATGACCACTCTGCGGATCCTCATCGTCGACGACGAGAAGCGGCGCGCCGCCGGCTGGTCCGGCTGCTCGCCGACCTGCCCGGCGTCGAGCTGGCCGGCGAGTGTGACGGCGGCCAGGCCGCGCTGGCGCGCCTGCGCGAGCCCGACGCCGACGTCGACGTCGTCCTGCTCGACATCCGCATGCCCGGGCTCACCGGCCTCGAGACTGCGGCCCTGCTCGGCGACGACGGCCCCTACGTCGTCTTCACCACCGCCCACGACGACCACGCGGTCGACGCCTTCGACCTCGGCGTCGTCGACTATCTCCTGAAGCCGATCGAGGCCGTGCGGCTGCACCGCGCGCTCGAGCGGGCGCGCCAGCGCCTGAGCGGCCTGCGCGGCGGCTCGCGCGAGCTCGTGCGCCTGCCCGTCACCACCCGCGAGGGCATCATCCTCGTCGACCCGCAGGTCCTCACGCACGCCGTGTTCGACGGCGCGCTCGTCACCCTTCACCTCGACGGCCGCACCCTGCTCACCGACCAGAGCCTGCAGGACCTCGAGGACCGGCTGTCCGCCGCCGCCTTCGAGCGGGTCCACCGCCGCGCGCTCGTCAACCTCGAGAAGATCGAGCGCCTGGAGCCGCTCGAGACCGGGGGCTACAACGCCCGCATGCCCGGCGGCGACGTCGTCCCGATCTCCCGCCAGGCCGCCCGCCGCCTGCGCCGCCGCCTCGGCCTGTCCTGAAGGACATGTTTATCTTCGGCGCCGGCGGGTGAACGTCCACGCCAGCGGTCCGAGCAGCCACAAGGCCGGCGCCGCTCCGCTAGCGCCCATCTTGCAGCCGCTGCCCGCGTCCGGGTCGGACGCGATGTCGGCCTCGGTGAGCAACACCGTCGCGCCGCGCTTGCCGTCGGCGGCGACCGGCGTGAGCGCGACGGGAAGCGGCCCTGGCGGGATCCTCGCCTCGTCGTCCTGCGCGGGCCCTGACACCACCACGAGCTGGCCGTCGGCGTAGGCCGCCTCCACGTACCCGCCCTCCGCGAAGTACTGCGCCGAAAAATCGATCGAGAGCGCGATGTAACCGGGCACCTCGCACGGCGCCAGGCCGGTCGGTCCGCAGCTGTGGCTCTCGGGCTCCGCCTCGCGCGCGTCCAGCTCGCCGAGCGCCTCGGGCGGGGCTGCCGGCGCGGCGTCGTCGCGGACGTGGAGCGTCCCCGGGCTCCGCGAGTCTTCGGGGTACGCGGCGAACGCCCCGCAATCGAGCTCGTAGACCGCCCCGGGCGCGAGCGGCTCGGCCGGCACGAACTGGGCGACCACGCTGAAGGTCTCGGCGTCCTCCGACTCGCAGATGCTCGTCCCTCGCAGCGCGACGGTCACGTCGATCCGCGTGTCACCGTTCACCAGCGCGCAGTCGTCGGGCGCGGCCGCCTCGATGTCCGTGCACCGCAT
This sequence comes from Nannocystis pusilla, assembly GCF_026626665.1. Lineage (GTDB taxonomy): Bacteria > Myxococcota_A > Polyangia > Nannocystales > Nannocystaceae > Nannocystis > Nannocystis pusilla. Next base: position 9,974,252 of record NZ_JAPNKE010000002.1, on the reverse strand, counting down.
CACCATCCACGGCGCCACATCGGCCGGCACCTCGGCCCCGTCGAAGAACATCGCGCTGCCGTAGTCGCCACCCCACCCCCAGCTCGCGCAGCTGCGGGCCGCTGCCGGCTCCGGCCGCGCCCACAGGCCCAGGGTCAAGCAAACGACGAGAGCGAGTCGATAATCCAGTTGCACGCAGCCACCACCTATCGTTAGTGGCTCGAGCATAACCAAGCTGCGGCGGCGCGGCAACCACCGCGCCGCCGTTCACCCCATCAGGCCGGCGCTCACGCCGGCACCGGGCCGAACTTGCCGAGCTCGAAGTCGCGGACCGCGGCCGCCAGCTCGCTCCGCGTGTTCATCACGAACGGCCCGTAGGACGCGATCGGCTCGTCGATCGGCTCGCCGGCCATGACGAGCAGGTGCGAGTCCTCCTTGGCGACCAGCTCGACGAACGCACCGCTGTTCTCGAACACGAACAGCTCGCCGTCGCGAGCGTGCTCGCTGCCCGACTTCGCGTGGCCCGACTCGACCAGCACCAGCGCGTTGTGGTGCTCGGGCAGCGGCACCCGCACGCGGTGCCTGGCCCTGCATCGACGTCGAGCAGGGTGATCGGCGTGTGCGTGCGCGCCGGTCCGCGGGCCCCGGCGAACTCGCCGGCGACGACCCGCACCTTTCCGGCGTCCTCGGCGAGGGTGACGGTCGGGATCTCGCTCGCGGTGATCGGCTGATAGCCCGGCGCGCTCATCTTCAGCCGCGCCGGCAGGTTGACCCATAGCTGCACCAGACGCACCGCGCCGCCGCGGCGGGTGAACTCTTGTTCTTGATACTCTTCGTGCAAGATCCCCGACGCCGCCGTCATCCACTGCACATCGCCCGGCCCGATGATCCCCGAGTGCCCCGCGGTGTCACGGTGCGCGATCGTGCCTTCCCACGCCAGGCTCACCGTCTCGAACCCGCGGTGCGGGTGCCAGCCCACCCCGCGTCGTCCCTGCGACAGCGCCGGATAGTGCTCGCGCGGGTGATGGTCGAGCAGCAAGAACGGGCTGGTCCGCTCCATCGGCAGGCTGCGGCTGGGGAACACCCCGCGCACGTGAAAGCCGTCGCCGACCCAGTGCATCGGGCCGCCGCGGTGGACGCCTTCCACGCGGCGCGCTCGCCCCGTGGACTCGAAGGCATGAAGGGTGGGAGTCGTGATCGTCGTATCCATCGCCGAACAGGATGGGACCACGCATCCGCCGACGAAACTGCCGCGCACATGATGGCCGCCATCACGCCGTGTGATGCCTCGAGCTCGCCGCCCTATCGAGCCGTGGCCTCGCCTCCCACAACGCGTCGGTCTGCGGCCGACCCCGCCTCGCCCCGCGGACGCTGGCGATCGTCGAGACGTCCTGTCGCTCGCCGCACCGTCACCCAGGCGCCACGGATGAGGACCGATGCACGACCGCGATTCCCTCGTGCCCGACGATGACGCGTGAGATGCTCGCGTCGCGGGCGCGAGCCTCTCGCTTCACGGCGACGACGGCACCGTCTCGATCAGCGCCAGGCGGCACAGGTCGGTCAGCCGCTCCACCGCCCAGGTCGCGACCGGCCCGAGCGCCGAGCGCTTGCGTCGCACCAGCGCCAGCTGTCGCAGCGGCGCCGCAGTGCCCCACGCCACCAACTTCAGCGCCACCAGCCGCCCGCGCGCCAGGTCGTCGCGCACCAGGTGCTCCGGCTCGTAGCCCCAGCCGAGCCCGCCGACGATCAGCGCGTGCTTCGTCGACAGGTCGGCCACTCGCCACGTCCGCGTCGACAGCACCCCGCGGTCGGCCGAGCCGCGCCCCTCGGTCGCGCGCTCGCTGAGCACGATCTGCACCGCCGACGCCAGCGCCGCGTCCTCGATCGGCCCTGCGATCGCGGCCAGCGGGTGCGACGGCGCCGCGACCGCGATCATGCGCAGCTCGGCGAGGTGACGCTGCTCGAGCCCCGCGAGGTCCGCGTCGGTGCCGGCGATCCCGAGCGTCGCCCGGCGGTCGCGCACCATCGCCGTCACTGCTTCGAGCATCTCGGTGGCGATCGTCAATTCCACGGCGGGATGCGCCGCCGCGAACTCGCGCGCGAAGCCGACCAGCGCCGCATTGGGGAACATCGCGTCGACCACCAGCGACAGCCGCGTCTCCTCGCCGCGTTTGAGCCGCGCGACCAGGGCCTCCACCAATTCGACGTCTTCGTGGATCTTCTCGGCCGCGGCGACCAGCGCCGCGCCGTGCTCGGTCAGCGTCGGCACGCGACCTGTCCTATCGAACAGTTTTAGTTCGAGCTGGCTCTCGAGCCGCTGGATCGACTGACTGACCGCCGCCTGCACTCGCCCGAGCTTGCGGGCCGCCGCGGTGAAGCTGCCGGCCTCGGCGACCGCGCGGAGGGTGCGGAGCTGGTCGATGCTGATCGCCTCGAGCACGGGCGCCAGTTCACCACGACCCGCCGCGCGTTGTCACGCGGGCCGGGTCCGCATCCCATGTCCGAAGGGACATGTCCTCAGAGGTTGGCGAAGATCGCCTTGCAGCTGCCCGCCTCGCACGCGCAGTGGCCCCCGCAGTCGAGGGTGTTGGGCGCGCACTGCATCGTACACATCACGTCGGTGCAGTCGGGCTTCTGCGCCGCCGGCACGCAGCTGGCCGGGTGGCAGCACGAGGCCGGCACGCAGTCGGCGTCGACCTTGCACTGGCCCTCGCCGCCCTCGCCGCCCGCGGTGGCCGGCGCCGGCTTCGGCGGCTCGCTGACCGGCGGCGCGTCGGGTACTTGCTCGGCCGGCGCCGGCTTGGGCGCGCAGGCGGACACGAGCAGGCCGAGCAGCGCGGCGCCGAGGCGCCCACGGGCCCGCCCGGCCGATTCGTTCGGAAGACGGAGAAGCATGCGCCCTGTATGCCGCCGAACGCGTCCGCATTCCACGACTGATTCGCGGGTTCGCGGCCGCACCGCGCGACCTGACGAGCCTCGTCGACGGACGGCCCAGTTCGCCCCGCAAACGGCGCCGCCCCCGCGGCGGACGCGCGAGGCCGCCTGTCTCTCGGGACATCTCGCCCCGCGGCACGTCCCCCGACCTCGCGCGCTCCCGCGTCCGCGCGCCGCCTCGGCGACGCCGACGTGCCCGCGCGTCGTCACGAGCCGTGGAACACCGCCAGCGCCGCCGCGGCCTTGCGCACCGCGTCCCGGTCCGGCGTCTCCGCGAACATCTCGCGCAGCGGCAGGTCGACCAGCGTCAGCGCCTGTTTCTCCAAGATTAGCGTGCAGTCGCCGTGCGCCGCCTCGACCCGGTGCGGCAATCCGAAGTGATCGCCCAGCCGCGAGCCTCGAGCTGCGCGACGCTGCGAGCCGGCGCGCAGCCCTCGCGGAGCGCGAAGGTGATGCGATCGGGGTGGAGGTTCAGACAATCGAGCAGGTCGAACACCAGGCCCGGGACGTCCAGCCACGCCGGTCGCAGCGACAGGTGCTCGACGAGCACGCCGCGGGTCTTCTCCGTCGCCGCGTACGAGACGCTGTAGTGGCCGTCGGGGAACGCCAGGCCGCAGCCCTCGACCGACACCGCCGACGAGGCCCACTTGAACCGCGCGCGCAGTCGGCTGACCGTGCGCCCGAACTCCCCCTCCAAGTAGTCACCGAGCGCCGCGTTCGCCCGCGCCTCGAGGTACGCCTGCGAGTAGTGAGTGCGCGACAGCTCCGTCAAGATGTCCTTGACCGCCACCTGCCGCGCGCCGACCGACAGCTCGACCGCCTCGAACAACCGGCCGTCGACCGCGAGCGCGCCCGGGCTCAGGACCGGCCCGCTGAAGTCCGCCAGCACCATCGCCTCACCCGTCGACTCGAGCAGGATCGGCCGCGCCGACCGCTGGAGCTGCGCCGAGAGAGAGCCGTGAAGGCTCGCCACGGTCAACCGCCGCTCGGCCAGCGCCTGCGGCTCCTCGCCGCGCAGCGCCGGCAGCAGGAACGCGGTGAACGAGCTGTGCTGCGGGTTCGGCGAGCGCGTGGTGCCGCGGCCCACCGAGGCCAGGAGCGCCAGGTCCTCCGCCCCGCGCAGCGCCGCCGCGAGGTCCTCGCGCGAGACGCCGGCCGAGCCGACGTCGAGGATCACCAGCTTCTGCTCGGCCCGCGCGCCGCTCAAGATCTCCGCGACCGTGGCGACGGAGATCAAGCAGCTCGGCTCGTCGTCCGCGAACGCGTCCTGCGGCACCAGGTAGCTGTGCGGATCGCCGGCGATGCGGTGGCCGCGGCCGCTGAAGTAGAAGATCAGGCGCTCGCCCGCGACGCTCGACCGGGCGAGCTCCCGCAGCCCCTTGATGATCTCGCCGCGCGACGGCGTCGGGCCTCGCTTCGAGACCAGCGCCTTGACGGTGCCCGGCTCGGCGTCGAGCTGCGGGAGGTCGCGGAAGCAGTCGGCGAACCCGAGCGCGTCGTTCCTGCAGGTCGTCAGCGGCTCGAAGCCGCACTCGCGGTCGTAGTCGTCGATGCCGACGGCCAGCACTCTGGCCCGGCCGAGCGCGAACCGTCGCGTCAACGCGTCGCCCTGGCGCTGGTCGAGTCCGCCCGTCATGCGAGCGGGCTGCCTAGCACGCCGCCCAGACCCGGGCAACCGCGGCGACGGAGGCCCGCGCGGCGTGCGGTGCGCTGGACGCGAGCCGAAGATCGACCTGGTCCCGACAGCTCGCGTGGCACGCAGTAAGATGTCCCAAAGGCCATGTCGATCTCACACGCTCGTGCGCACCAGCGCCGGCCGCTCGGGGTCGGCCCCCGGCAAGCCCGCCGCCTCGGCCAGCGCAGCGGTCACCTCGTCCGCCAGCGCCCCGCCGAACTCCGCGTCGGCCATCAGGCGCACCAGCGGATGCGCCGCGCCGCGGGCCGCCGCTCGCCACGTCGACGTGCTCGCGGCCGTGGTCAACGCGTCGATCGTCCCCGCCGCCTGCAGCGTGCGCAGGTGCGCCACCGCCAGCCCGCGGACCTCGTCGCACAGCCAGTCCCAGCCCTCGACATCCCAGTCGCGGACCAGCGCGCGCAGCTCGGCCTCGGGCAGCGGCACCGCGTAGAGCGGGAACCCGCGCGGGTGCGCCGAGACGTGGGCTTCGGCGGCCGCGCAGGCGAGCGCGCGCAGCGGACGGTCGAGGGCGTCGAGCAGGTCCTGCACGGGTTCACCTCATTCCTTGCCCGCGGCGGAGTCGTCGCCCAACACTGTCATGGCTTGAATCGGTGTCATGCACGCGATCTCCAGGTTCACCTTGCGGAACTCGTCGGGCGGGGGAGGTTGAGCCCGCAACACGCCGATCACCTCGACCCGCTCCCCCTCATGGCGCGCGATCACTGCGGGCTCCGGCCGAGTTTCGGGGTGCCATGGGTTCTCGAGCAACACGAAGCCTCCATCGGGCAGGAGCAGCACGGGCCACACGTTCGTCACTCGCCCTCCCGGCGTGGTGAAGAGCTCCAGCGCGTAGATCCCGACGAGCCGACATGCCGCGCCCTTCTCGCCGTCGAGCTCGCAGGCCGGGACCTCCATGGCCACCGGCGCCGCGGACGGCGTCGTCGCCGGCCGCGGCTGCGCGGGCGCGACCGCGAGGCTGGGCGGGGGCGCCGGATCGGGGCACCGATGCGTGCATCCGGCGGTGCAAACGAGCGTCGCCGCGACACACCACGCACGCGACCCGGCCGCGGACGACAGGCGCCGCGCCGATCCGGGGATGTGCCGTTCGATCGCCGCCCACACCGCCGCGTGAGACTATCTCGAGTCGGGCAGGCCGGACAGCCCTCCGACCGGTTCGGTCATGCTAGCCTCGAGGTCGACCGTGCGCGCGTCGTCCCTGCTTCTCCTGGTCTTCGGCTGCACGTCCAGACCCTGTCCGGAGGCCCCCGGCGCGGTGCCTCCGAGCGTCGAGGGCCCGGTGCGTGAGCCTCGTGCCGAGGATGCTCCCCCGCTCACGCCGGACTGCTCGCTCACCCGCGAGCAAGCGGGCGAGCGAGCGATGGCCGGACTGGCGACGCTCGCGGGAGCCGAGGCCTCACCCCGGGCTTCGCGCTGCGCGAGCCGTGCGCGTCGCATTGTCTACGCAGGGGCGACTCGGCCGAGGCGAACGACGTCTGCCCCTCCTGGCAATGCGGCATCGACTACGGCGCGTCGCAGACGTGGCAGGGCTACCTCCCCTTCACCGTGTACGTCGCGCGATGCGGTGAACGGGTCTTCACTGGAATGCGCCTCGATGGTTGCTTTCGCAAGCCGCACCGCTGCGCATTCGCGGTCGATCGGGTCGAGGCGCTCCGGATCGCCGGGACGACGCCGGACGCTGACGAGATGGAGCTGATCTGGGACCCCGAGAGCGAGGAGTTCTTGTGGGTCGTCGCTCGTGACGGCCGCATGCTCCGGGACGGGAGCGTCATGATCAGCGCTCACGTCCCGGCAAGAACTCCTCCCCGTCGGTGACCAGACGCTCCGCATAACGCAGTGCATCAGGCGCCCTCGCGCCGCTGCGGAGGGGCGTGAGCGGCGTCATCCGTCATCGTTGCCGCGTCTGCGACGCGTCGCATATTCAAGGCCGCCCGGATGGGTAGCAACCGGCGGAGAGCCCATGAACTACACCATGATCGCATTGAGCGGCCTATTGTGCACAATCCCCTATCTTCAAAAATGTGAGCTCGACCATCACGACGACGATCACGACGACGATCACGGCGGCGAGCTGTACTGGGCCGAGGGGCCGCAGGTGGACGTGCCCGCGGGGGACCTCGTCGGCTGGTCCGAGTGCTTCTCGAATCTCTACGACCAGTCCGAGCCCGACCTCACCCAGGACATCCTCGGCCAGGATTGCACCGGCTCCAAGCTCCTGATGGCCTGCCGCCAGGTCGGCGCGGACAACTTCCAGGTGCTGGCGATGGGCGAGCGCGCCGACGTGCTGTTCGACACCGACGCTCAACCCAACGGCACGCACGAGGCCAACGGCGTCGCCTGGTACTTCAGCGCCGACTTTTCGTGGGGCTTCGCGGCCGCCGGTGACGACGTGAATCGTTCGTCGTGCGACTCTGTCTTCGGGGGCCCGGAGACCAACTCGGATCTGCGCCTGTGCTGGCACACCGTCGGGGACGGGATCGCGCCTGGCTGGCGCTGCGGAGCCGATGAAGATCTCAATGATTCGAGAGACTTCGAGAGGTTCGTGTTCGAGGCCGATTGACGGCATATCTCGGACGCTCCATGCGTCGCCGACGAGACGTTCACTGGTATTAGAACGCCACGCGAACGCCCCCTAAACCGACCTGAATCGGGCGGCTGCGTCGGTGCCGGGTCAGCTTCACGCCCAAGACAGCCGTCCCCACGATCGAGCCGGCACAGACGACCGCCATCACGATCCCGGCGGTCATCATCGGATCGGGCGGACAATCACCAAGCACTTAATGTCGGGATCGCTGCTGCCCGACAGGGGAATGAGCGCGGCGGCCGAGATCAGAGACGCTCCCGTCAACGCGCCGAAGATGCCCGTCCCGAGCTTGAGACGGCGCTCGCGCTGCTCCCAGGCGAGCTTGATCGTCTTCTCGCGCTGCTTCAGCTCCCACGCGTCGAGCGGCGGTCCCTCGACCTGCGGCAACGGGACTGGAGCCGCCAGAGAACACAGGACCGTCAAAGTGAGCAAGTTCATCGCCTCAAGATGAACGGCTCGCAGGCCGCCGTCAAACTGGAGGGCGCCGACCCACTCGTGCTCCCTGCGATCGCGCCCCGTCGAGCGACGGGACGCGGCCCGCGAGCGCCGGAGCGATCACTGCGGCGGGATGCAGATCTCGCCGCCCTCGATCTGCGAGTTGGTTCGGAACGTGTTGAGCGACTGCCACCACGGCTCCTCGAACTGCGGGATCTTGCCGTCCTCGCGCACGTTGGTCACGTGATAGGTGTGCTGGTTCCAGATCCGCCGCGGCTGGATCCACCGGTCCTCGATGTCGCGGATCACCTGCACCGTCGGCGCGGTCTGGTTGCCGCCGAAGCCCGCGTCCGAGACCACCACGATCTCGGCCGAGCCGTCGTTGTCGACGTCCGCGACCACCGGATACTCCGCCAGCGTCCGGGCGCTGCGCGGCACGTTGAGCAGCGGCTGGCCGTTGCCGTCGAACACGTAGAGGTTGGTCTCGTCGGCGTACATCGCCTCGGCCACGCCGTTGCCGTCGAAGTCGAACGCCGTGCCCGCCGCCCAGCCGCTGGCGTCCTGGACCGGCGCCAGCCAGTTGACCGTCAGGTCGCCCTCGAACATCACGTACGAGTTCGACGCGCTGGTCGCCACCTCCGACACCTTGTCGCCGTCGAAGTCGTGCACCGTGCCGGGCCGGAACCACGACGACCCGCCGCCCGGCTTCTGGTTCTGGTACTTGATCGCGCCGGTGTGCTCGAGCAGCGTCAGGCCGCTGCCGCTGTTGACCATGATCTCCGGCTCCGGATCGCCGTCGAGGTTGGCGACCTGGGCGAAGCCCCGCTCGAGGTTGGGGTTCTGGTAGTAGACCGAGCCGTCGTGGTGGTACGCGTTGGCCCCGATCACGATCTCGAGGTCGCCGTCGCCGTTCAGGTCGGCCGCGACCGTGGTGAAGTTCTCGGCGAACCCGTTCTCGGGCAAGGTGACCACGGTCTGACCGTTGTGGTCGATGATCAGCTTGTCCATGCTGATCTCGACGTCGCCGTCGTTGTCGAGGTCGGCCAGGGTGATCGCCCCGCCCTGGCTGTGCGTGATGCCGGTGTTGTTCTGCCACTTGACCGTGCCGTCGTGCTCGAACGCGATCGCGGCCGACGGCCCGCCGAAGCCCGGGCCGGTGGCGGCGACGATCTCGGGCAGGCCGTCGTTGTCGATGTCGCCGATCGCCGGGTTGATCGACCACGTCAGCGCGACCGGGATCATGAAGTGCTGCGTGCCGGTCGCCCCGTCGAGCACGTAGATGTGCCCGTCGTTGGGGAACTGGGTCACCATCACGATCACGTCCGGCGTGTCGCACAGGTCGATCTCGCCGTCGCCGTTGTCGTCGGTCAGGTTGGCCACCAGCGGCGTCACCAGCGACTCCTTCTCCAGCCCCGGCCCGGTCCAGCTCCACTGGACGTCGGGCTCGAACGCGTCCGGCGGCGCCTCCATCGTGCAGTCGCCCACCCCGCCCATGTCGTCGTCGGTCGCCTTGCACACGTCGACCGGAGCGCCGGTGGTGCCCGTCGTCTCGGTGTCCCCGCCGACGTCGAACTTGGCCCCCGTGGTCCCGTCGCTCTCGCTGCTCGGCATGGACGTCCCGCTCGTCTCGGTCATGCCGGTCGTGCCGGTCGTGGTCGTCGACGTCGACGTCGGAACCCCGGTCTCGCTGTCGGTGCCGGTGCCCTGCTCGGTGTCGGTCCCGGTCGCGGTGTCGCTGCCGCCGGTCGTCGGCCCCGTCATCGTCACGCCCGTCATCGTCGCGCCGGTCTGGCTGGCGCCCCCTGGGTGGCAGTGGTGCCGCCGTCGTCGCCGCAGGCCGCGAGCAGGAGGAACATCGTCACCGGGAGCAAGCGAGTCGAAGTACGCATCGGCGGCGACGATACGCCGGCCCGCCGGCCACGGCCAGATGGGATTCACCTGTCCCAAGAGCCATCGTCGCAAATTCGCCCGCGCGAGCCACCGGCGCACCTGCGATCGGCGGCTCCTCGCGTGCGCGTCGCTCGCTAGCCGCTGGCCGCGGACGCCCACGCGACTGGCCGCCACGCGACTCGCGTTCGCGTCGCAGGCCCGCTCGCCCTCGCCCACCGCGGGGCGGGGCTCCGCCCGTCTGGCGCACTCGCGCGCGCGTGGCCAGCGAGCGCGCGCCGGCGGCACCATCCTGCCGTCCGCCCGTGTGACCAGGACGCCGCCGCCACCGCTCGCGCTCGTCCGCACCGCCTCGCTCGCCCGCGCCCGGAGGGACGGCCGCGCGTGGATCGCCGCCCGCTCCGTCGGCCCGCGCGACGTCCTCGCCCAGCACCGGCGTCAAGCACGACGCCGTGGATGCAGGAGGACCCGATCTTCGCCGTCGACGTGGAGGCCAGCGGCGACGCAGCGCTGCTGCGCTTCACCGTCAGCTTTCACGAGCTCGGCGCGACCCACGGGCTCGTGGCGATCCGCGAGCGCGTCAGCGGCGGCCCGCTGCGCCTGTTCGCAGCCCGCTCGACCTCCGCCCGCGCCGCTGAGGTCCCGACGCCCGCGCTCTGCGAACGCCAATGACATGCCCTTTTGAACATGTTTTATTAAACATGCCCATCGAACCATGCCCTCACGGACATGCCCGAGAGTACAGCCTCTTTCACCCCGGCGCGACCGCGTCGGCCTCGATCTCGATCAGCATCGCCGGGTCGATCAGCCGCCGCACCTCGACCATCGTCGTCGTCGGCCGGTGCTCGCCGAAGAACTCGGCGTGGGCGCGCCCGAACTCGGCCCAGCGCTCGATGTCGGTCACGAACATCCGCGTCCGGGCGATCCGCGTCCGGTCGGTCCCGAACGGCCGCAGCGCCCGCTCGATCAGCTCGAGGCACCGCCGCGCCTGCGCGTACGCGTCGCCCGGCGCGAACGCCCGGCCCTCCTCGTCGATCGGCGCCGTGCCCGTCACGAACACCAGGTCGCCCGCTCGCAGCGCGCGGCAGTAGCCGACCTGCTGCTCCCACGGCGCCCGCGAGTAGACCCGCTCGAAGTCTGTCTGGCTCACGCCGTCACGCTAGCACGGCCCGCCGGCGCGACGTCCTCGCCCGCGCACACCCGCCGGTGCACCGCCCGCACGAGCCCCCACAGCCGCCGCGGCGCGCCCTCGATCGCCAGCGCCCGCAGCGTCGGCCGATGATCGACCAGCACCACGGCGCAGGCCGCCGCCGCGACGACGAACCACGTCGCGCTGAACAGCGCCCGCCGCCACGGCGACGCCGTCTGCCCGCGGAAGAAAGCCGCGTGGAACTCGAGGTGGGCCTCCTCGTCGCCGCAGATCTGCCGCAGCGCCCGGCCGATCGAACAATCTTTTTCGAGGCGCTCCGCGAGCAGGCCGTAGAAGCCGATGCCGATGACCTCCGCGGCCAGCAGGACCAGCAGCTTCAAGCGCAGCCCGAGCAGCCGGCGCCCGTGCACGAACAGGCGGTCGGTCCAGGCCGTGCCGCGCAGCGAGCCGCCGAGCCCGCGCACCATGATCGCGAGGATCCGCGCGTGCCGGCCCTCCTCCTTGACGAACAGCTTCAGCGCCGCGCGGTAGTCGTCGTCGATCCCCGCCAGGCGCGAGCGCTCGATCTCTCGCACGATCCGCCCCTCCCCGCTCTCTCCCACCTGGAAGATCGCCAGCGACCGCATGAGCGGCGCGCGCCAGGCCTCCGGCACCCCCTCGACCTCGATCGCCGGCAACGGCCGGCGCGCATTGTCCTCAAAGTGTCGTCGCCACGAGCTCCACATGCGAGCGCCTCCTGCGCTCGCTCATACGCCCGCGCCTGGACCGTCCATGCCGGTCATCCCGGCGAACGGTCGCAAGCGCGGGGCGAACGGTCGCGGCGCAGCCGACGGCCGCGCCGGGCCGCGCTCACCCGCGCTCGCCGCTCACCACTTGTAAAAACCTTCGCCGGACTTCTTGCCGAGCTTGCCCGCCGCGACCATCTCGCGGAGCAGCGCCGGCGGGCGGAAGTGGTCGCCCTGCTGCAGGTTCGCCGCCAGGTACTCGGCGATGTTGAGGCGCACGTCGAGGCCGACCAGGTCGGTCAGCTTGAGCGGGCCCATCGGGAAGCCGTAGCCGAGGCACATCGCCTTGTCGATGTCCTCCGCCGACGCCACCTTCTCCTCGACCATGCGGATCGCCTCGAGGCCGATCACGAGGCCGAGGCGGCTGGTCGCAAAGCCAGGCGAGTCACGGACCACGATGCAGTCCTTGCCGAGCTTCGCGCCCCACGCCTGCACCGCCGCCTGCACCTCGGGCGCGGTCTGCTGCCCGACCACGATCTCGAGCAGCTTCATCACGTGGACCGGGTTGAAGAAGTGCGTCCCGATCACCCGCTCCGGGTGCGGCAGTCCGGCCGCGATCGCCGTCACGCTGAGCGAGCTGGTGTTGGTCGCCAGCACCGCCGTGGCCGCCACGTGCGCCGCCACCTTCGTGAACAGCTCCTGCTTTAGCGCCAGCTTCTCCGGCACCGCCTCGACCACGATGTCGGCGCCGGTGACGGCCGCCTGCAGGTCGCTCTCGCCGCGCAGCGCGGCCAGGGTGGCCGTCCGCTGGGCCTCGGTGACCTTGCCCTTGGCCACCCCGCCGTCGAGGTTGGCGCGGACCTTCGTCAGGCCGGCCTCGACCAGGTCGGCGCGGACGTCGTAGAGGCGGGTCTCGAAGCCGGCGGCGGCGGCGACCTGGGCGATCCCGTGGCCCATGGTGCCGGCGCCGATCACGGCGACCGTGGAGATGGCGGACGCAGTCATGGCGCCGGGTTATAGCCCGAGCCCGCCGCGCGCGAGCCCGGCAAACTCGCGGCCCCGCGTGAGGCGCGAGCGCCCCCGGGCTCGCGTGGTGCGCGAGCCCCGGCCGGTCCGCGGATCTCCCCGTGACGGGCCGGCGGACCCAAAGAAAAACGCCGAGGAGAGCGTCCTCGGCGTGGTGCGAAGGGAGGGACTCGAACCCTCACAGGTTACCCCACTAGATCCTTAGTCTAGCGCGTCTACCAATTCCGCCACCTTCGCGTGGCTATTTGGCCTCCCCCAGGGCTCGCCCAAGGGGAGGCGCTGTGTATCACATGTTTGGCGGGGGAGGCAAGCTCTCCCCGACCACGTGGAGCTTGAGGAGGTTCACGGACTTGTGATCTTTCACCGGGTAGCCGAGGGTGATCACGATGCGGTCTCCGCGCGCCAGCATGCCGCGGCTCAGGATGAGCCTGTCGATGTCGACGAAGATGCTGTTGCCGTGGGGGCTCGACACCGTGAACAGCACCGGGACCACGCCCCAGTACACGGCGAGCGCCTGGTAGGTCGACGGGTTGGGCGTGAACGCGAAGATCGGGACGCGCGGGCGGTAGTCGCTGACGAGGCGGGCGATCCCGCCGGACACCGTGTACGTCACGATCGCCTTGGTGTCGGGCAGCGACTTGCAGCAGACCACGGCGGCGCGGGCGATCGCGTTGGTCGAGTGGCCGAGGTCGAGGTCGGACGGCTCCCGCCAGTAGCGCTCCTGGCGTTCGATCGAGCGCACGATCTTGTCCATCGTGTGCACGGCCTGCAGCGGGTACGCGCCGGAGGCTGTCTCTCCGGACAGCATCACCGCGTCGGAGCCGTCGAGCACCGCGTTGGCGACGTCGGACGCCTCGGCGCGGGTCGGCCGCGGGTTGCGGATCATCGAGTCGAGCATCTGCGTCGCCGTGATCACCAGCTTGCCGACGCGGTTGGCCAGCTCGATGCCCTGTTTCTGGATCACCGGCACCTCTTCGGGCCCGATCTCCACCCCGAGGTCGCCGCGGGCGATCATGATCCCATTCGACACCTCGAGGATCGACTTCAGGTTGGTCACCGCCTCGGGCTTCTCGATCTTGGCCACGATCGGCACCACCCGCCCGTACTCCTCCATCATCGTCCGCACCGCCAGCACGTCCTCCGGCTGGCGCACGAACGAGATCGCCACCAGGTCGACGCCGAGCTCGAGCGCGAACCGCAGGTCCTCCTTGTCCTTCTCCGTCATCGACGGCAGCGACAGGTGGACCCCCGGCAGGTTGACGCCCTTGCGCGACGTCAGCAGGCCGCCGGTCACCACCTGCGTCTTGATGTCCGTCCCCTCGACCCCGGTCACGCGCACCTCGAGCGCCCCGTCGTCCATCAGGATGCGGTCGCCCGGCTTCACCTCGCCGGCCAGGTGCGGGTAGTCGATCGCCACGCGGCCCGCGTCGACCTTGGCCTCGGGGTCGACGCTGAGGATGAACTCTTCGTTGACCTTGAGCTCGAGGCCCGGCGCGGGGATCTTGCCGACGCGGATCTTCGGGCCCTGCAGGTCGGCGAGCACCGCCACCGCGAGGTCGCGCGCCGACGACTCGCTGCGGATCGCCTGGAACACGCGCGTGTGGTCCTCGTGCGACCCGTGCGAGAAGTTGAGGCGGGCGACGTTCATGCCCGCCGAGATGAGCGCGCCGACTTGGTCCTGGCTCGAGGGACCGATCGTGCAGACGATCTTGGCGCGGCGAAGAGGCGGAAGCGACATGGCGCGCATCATGCCACGACGCCCCCGCCCCGCCATATCCCGCTTCGGTGACGCATTTGCCACGGCGCACATCTCGGCCGCGCGCCGCGCGCGGCCGACCTCTCGCACGCCAGAGCTCGTCAGCCTCGCAATCCTCCCGCCCCCGCGCCTGTGAACGCGCCTTCACGACCTGTCCCGAGGCGCGCCGTCCTGCGCGGCGCAGACCGGTCCGCTCACCAGCGCGAGTAGAGCGTCCCGAGGTCGACCGGGGTGCTGACGCCGAAGGCGTTGCCGATCGCCGTGATGCACACCTGCCCCGGCTTCGCCGGATCGACGATGACCTCGCACGGCGCCCCGGCGATCAGCAGCGACTGCAGCATCTCCGGTACCACGATGTCGGCCTCGAGCTGCGTCTCGCCGGTCGGCAGCGCGACCTTCAGCGTCACCGGCCGCGTGTAGATCTGCAGCGACCCCTGACGCGACGAGACCCGGCCGGCGCCCACCGCCAGGATCGTCCCCGTCACCTTCGTCCCGCTCGCGCGCAACTGGTCATGCTTGGCCTCGGCGACCTTGCCCTCCACGAGGAGGAGGATGACCAGCCAGAGGATCATCCCCATCAAGACGACCAGGCCGATAAATTCGAGCATGCGCCGATGGTAGTCGTTCGCGGACGCGACATGGCCGCACGTCGCGCTCGGGCACGCTCGCGCGCGCACTCCCGATCGGGGCCGCGAGGCTTCCACCTTGTACACGCGCACCCCCACGCGGCCACAGCCCGCGCCTGCTATGTTCGCCCTCGCTTTTTACGGAGGTCGTCATGCGCATTCATGTCTCGCTGGTCCTGCTCGCCCCGCTGTGTCTCGCCGCCTGCTCCGTCGACAAGGATCCGCTCGACGGCCTCACCGCGGTGCCGAGCACCGACGGCGGCACGGTGGGCACCGAGGGCGGAACCGAAGGCACCGTCGGCGGCGGCGTGACCACCAGCGACGACGCCGGCACCGCGACGATGGTCGGCCCCGAAGATCCGTCCGACACGACCGCGACGGGCGACCCGCCCGACCCGACCGGCACCAGCGCCGCCACCACCGGCGCCGATCCGTCGGCCGGCCCGACCAGCGATCCCTCCGCCGGGCCCACGAGCGATCCGGGCTCGACCGGCGACCCCGGCGACCCGTACGAGCAGGCCCGACAGCTCTGCGTCGACACCGTCAACATGTACCGGGCCACGCTGGGCCTGCCGCCGTACCAGCGGTGGACCGACGCCGAGAGCTGCAGCGACGGCGAGGCCGCGGCCGACGGCCAGAGCGGCACCCCGCACGGCGCCTTCGGCATGTGCGGCGAGTTCGCCCAGAACGAGTGCCCCGGGTGGCCGAGCCCGGCCGAAGAGTCGCTGCCGGGCTGCCTCGAGCAGATGTGGGCCGAGGGTCCGGGCGAGGACTTCCAGATGCACGGGCACTACATCAACATGTCGAGCGAGCAGTACACCATGGTCGCCTGCGGCTTCGCCGACGCCGGCGGCGGCAACATGTGGATGGTGCAGAACTTCAAGTGACGGCCCGCGGCGCGGCGGGGGCAGCGACTTTGCGACTTCGTCTGCGCCGACTGTGATCGACGTCGCAGTCGCGCTAGACTGGACCTGATGCGCGAGCTGTTCGCCGTGGCCCTGCCCGGGCTGGAGCCGCTGGTCGCCGCCGAGCTCGACGGGCTCGGCCTCGGCCCCGCGCGAGTCGTGCCCGGCGGCGTCGGCTTCCGCGGCGACTGGGCCGCGCTCGTCGCCGCCAACCTGCACTTACGGACAGCCACGCGCGTGCTCGTGCGCCTGGCCGAGTTCCCGGCCGTCGGCTTCCCGGTGCTGTCGAAGCGGCTGGTCGACATCCCGTGGGAGGACCTGTTTCCGCCGCACGCGCCGGTCCGCCTGGCCGTGCGCGCCACCGCCCACAAGTCGCGCCTCTACCACACCGGCGCGATCGCCGAGCGCGTCCACCTCGCCGTCGCCGCGCGCCTCGGCGGCCACGTCGAGCTCGCGCACCCGCACGACGACGGCGAGGATGGCCCCGAGACCAGCTCCTCGCATGCGACCGTGTTGCTGGTGGTCCGCCTCGAGCGCGACCGCTGCACCGTCAGCGTCGACAGCTCCGGCGACCCGCTGCACCGCCGCGGCTACCGGCTCGCCACCGCCAAGGCCCCCTTGCGGCCCACCCTCGCCGCCGCCTTGCTCGCCGCCGCCGGCTGGCGCCCCGGCGAGCCGCTGCTCGACCCCTTCTGCGGCTCCGGCACGATCGCCATCGAGGCCGCCCTCATGGCTCACGGCAAGCCGGCCGGGGCCCTGCGCGACTTCTCGTGCGCGCGCTGGCCGGTGCTCGCCGCCGCCTACCCGGCCCTGCGCAAGGCCGCCGCGCGTCTGTCCCAAGAGCCATGTCTCTACGCGCCGATCGTCGCCTCCGACCGCGACGAAGGCGCGGTCACGGCGGCGCGCGCCAACGCCCAGCGGGCCGGGGTCGACGGCGCCATCGCCTTCTCCGTGCGTCCGTTCGCCGCCTGCGAGCCGTTCAGCCCGCGCGGCCTCTTGCTGACCAACCCGCCCTACGGCGTGCGGGTCGGCCGCGCCCGGACCTTGCGCGACCTCTACGCCCACATCGGACACGTCCTTCGGGACAGGTTCCCCGCGTGGCGCGCCGCGCTGCTGTGTCCGCCCGACCTGCGAGTCACCGTCGGCGTCGCGCTGCAGCCGGTGCTGAGCACGCGGACGGGCGGGCTCGCGGTCGAGCTCGCGCTGGCCGAGCAGGCGCGCGCCGACCTCCGCCCGCGCGGGTGAGGCTCGCGGCGCGCGTGGTACCCTCGGCGGGTGTTCACGCTGCACGCCTTTCACCCGACGCGCGGGCACTGGCACGAGACCGACCTCGGGGCCGTCCCGCGGCTGCTCGCGGAGCCCGACGTCACGATCTGGCTCGACCTCCAGGACCCGACCGACGACGAGGCGCGCGTGCTCTCGGAGGTGTTCCACTTCCACCCGTTGGCCATCGAGGACATGCTCCACGACTACGGCCACCCCAAGCTCGACGTCTACGACGACTACGTGTTCCTCATCGTCCACGGCGTCGACTTCCACAGCCTCGACCTCGACAACGGCTTCGTCGTCAACACCCTCGAGCTCGACATCTTCGCCGGCCCGCGCTACGTCGTCACCCACCACTCGGACAACACCTTGCGGTCGGTCAGCGAGCTCCACCGTGACGTGTGCGACCCGTGTCATCGCCCGTGGATCTCCGTGCGCGTGCTGCACCGCCTGCTCGATCGCCTGGTCGACAATTATTTGCCGGTGATGGACCGGATCGGCGCCCGGCTCGACGCGCTCGAGGACCTCATCATCCACCGGCCCGAGCCGGAGCACCTCGAGCTCGTGCTCGACGCCAAGAAGACGATCAACCGCCTGCGCCGGATCACCGGTCACCAGCGACTGATCTTGGAGTCGCTCGCGCGCGGCCACATCGACCTCATCCCGCGCGACAGCATCGCCTTCTTCCGCGACATCTACGACCACTTCGTGCGCGTCGCCGACATCTCCGAGGCCAACCGCGAGGGCGTGCAGGCGGCGGTCGAGGCCTATCTGTCGGTCTCGGCCAACAAGACCAACGAGATCATGAAGGTCCTGACGCAGATCTCGACCGTCATGCTGCCCCTGACCTTCATCGCCGGCATTTACGGCATGAACTTCGACATCATGCCCGAGCTGCGGTGGACCTTCGGCTACCCGTTCGCCCTGGCCTTGATGGCCCTCACCGCCGCCGGCCTCATCATCTGGTTTCGCCGGCGGCACTGGCTGTGACGCTGTCCCGGTTGCGTTCGCTCGGGCAGCGGGCGGCCGTCCTGCCGCGATGTTGATCTCGCGGGCCGGCCGGTGGTACATGAGGTGAAGGAGGGCCTACGATGGTCTTCGAACCGCGTCTCCGTGAACTCACCCGAACGGCGCTGACTCTCGTGTTGGCCGGGGGCGCGGCAGTCGCCTCGCCGCCCTCACCGATCGCCGAGCCAAGCCGGCCGTCTATTTCGGCGGCAAGTTCCGCATCATCGACTTCGCGCTGTCGAACGCCATCAACTCGGGGTTCCGCAAGATCTCCGTGCTGACGCAGTACAAGTCGCACAGCCTCCTGCGTCACCTGCAGCGCGGCTGGAGCTTCCTCCGCGGCGAGATGGACGAGTTCGTCGACCTCCTGCCGGCGCAGCAGCGGCTCAACGAGGAGAACTGGTACCGCGGCACGGCCGACGCCGTGTGGCAGAACCTCGACATCTTCCAGAGCCTACAGCCGTCGCACGTCATCGTCCTCGCCGGCGACCACATCTACAAGATGGACTACGGCAAGATGCTGTGGCAGCACGTGACCCGCGGCGCCGACGTGACGGTCGCCTGCTTCGAGGTCCCGCGCAAGGAGGCCAGCGCGTTCGGGGTCATGGCGGTCGATCCTGGCGGGCGCGTGGTCAAGTTCGTCGAGAAGCCGGCCGACCCGCCGCACATCCCGGGCAACCCGGAGATGTCGCTGGCGAGCATGGGCATCTACGTGTTCAACGGCAACTTCCTGTTCGACCAGCTGCGCCGCGACGCCGAGGATCCCAACTCGAACCACGACTTCGGCAAGGACATCATCCCGTACCTCGTGCAGGGGCGGGCCAGCGTGTTCGCCCACCGCTTCCAGGAGAGCTGCGTCGTCAGCGAGTCGGGCGGCACGCCGTATTGGCGCGACGTCGGCACCGTCGACGCCTACTGGGAGGCCAACATCGACCTCACCAACATCATCCCGCCGTTCGACCTCTACGACCCGCAGTGGCGGATCTGGACCTACCAGGAGCAGCTCCCGCCGGCCAAGTTCGTCCACGACGAGGACAACCGGCGCGGCATGTGCCTCGGCAGCATGGTGTCGGGCGGCTGCATCATCTCCGGCTCGCTGGTGCGGCGCAGCCTGCTGTTCTCGAACGTCCGCTGCAACTCCTACTCGAAGCTCGAGGGCGCGGTGATCTTGCCCGACGTGGTCGTCAACCGCAGCGCGCGGCTGACCAAGGTCGTCGTCGACCGCGGCGTCGAGATCCCCGAGGGCCTGGTGGTCGGCGAGGACCCGGAAGAGGACGCGCGCCGGTTCATGCGCACCAGCGGCGGCGTCACCTTGATCACCCGCGAGATGATCGACCGCCTGTAGAGTATCCGCATGCGCGTCCTGTTCGTCGCCTCCGAAGTCTATCCCCTCGTCAAGACCGGCGGCCTGGCCGACGTCGTCGGCGCCTTGCCGATCGCGCTCGCCGAGCTCGGCGTCGACGTCCGCGTCCTCGTGCCCGGCTACCCCAAGGTGCTCGCCGGCTTGCACGCGCGCGGCCGCGAGGTCGAGCTGCACGGCCTCGTCGGCGGCGGCCCGGCCAAGCTGATGTACGGCCGCGTCGGTAAGCTCGAGCTGCTCGTGCTCGACGCGCCGCACCTGTACAATCGGCCAGGTAACCCCTACGTCGACCAGCACGGGCGCGACTTCGGCGACAACCACCTGCGCTTCGGCGCCCTGTGCCACGCCGCGGCCTGGCTCGCCGGGCCCGAGGGCGGCGACCGCTGGCGGCCCGAGCTGATCCACGGCCACGACTGGCAGTCGGGCCTGGTCCCGGCCTACGTCGCCCTGATGCCGCCGCAGCAGCGCGTCGCCACCATCACCACCATCCACAACCTCGCCTACCAGGGCGTGTTCCGGGCCGACGTCATGGGCGCGCTGCGCCTGCCCGGCTCGATGCTCGACATCCACGGCGTCGAGTTCCACGGCCACCTCGGCTTCCTCAAGGCCGGCCTCTGGTACTGCGACAAGATCACCACCGTCAGCCCGACCTACGCCCGGCAGATCCAGACCGAGACCTACGGCCACGGCCTGCACGGCCTGCTGCGGCGGCGCGACGCCGACCTCTACGGCATCCTCAACGGCATCGACACCGACGTCTGGAACCCGGCCACCGACCCGCACCTGCCGGCGCCGTACAGCGCCGACGATCTCACGGGCAAGCGGATCGGCAAGCGCGCGCTGCAGCTGGGATTGGGGCTTCACCCCGATCCCGACGCGCCCTTGTTCGTGGTCGTCAGCCGGCTCGTGACCATGAAGGGCCTCGACCTGCTGCTCAGCGCCGGGCGGTCGATCCTCGAGCGCGGCGGCCAGCTCGCCGTGCTCGGCTCGGGCGAGGAGCGCCTGGTCGACGGCTTCCAGCAGGCCGCGCGCCTCAACCCCGGCCGCGTCGCCTACCGCGGCGGCTACGACGAGCCGCTCGCCCACCGCATGCAGGCGGGCGGCGACGCCATCATCATCCCCTCGCGCACCGAGCCGTGCGGCCTCACGCAGATGTACGGCCTGCGCTACGGCACCGTCCCGGTCGTGCGCCGCACCGGCGGCCTGGCCGACAGCGTCATCGACACCACCCCCGACACCCTGAGCGCCGGCCTCGCCACCGGCGTCCTCTTCAACGACATCGACGCCTCCGCGCTCGCGTGGGCGCTCGGCCGCACGATCGCGCTCTACCACAACCGCCCGGTGTGGCAGCAGATCGTCCGCCACGGCATGCAGGAAGACTTCAGCGGCGCCGCAGCGCCGCCCGCTACCTCGACCTCTACCGCCGCGCGCTCGGCTACTGAGCGGACTGCCGAACGACTCAGCGTTGGGTCCCTCGCGTATTTGGCACCATCTCCCAGTGTGAGAGGGTGCCGTGTCGCTGCCCGAGCGACGATGTGTTACGAGAGGCTGCGCCAGGCGAGATGAATCAGGTCGCTCCAGGTCCGGATTTATCGGTCTACGGTGAGCCGACTTCGAAGAACCCCTGGCTGGCGTCGCGGAGGGACAATGAGACCACGATTTATCACCGACCTCGCCTCCCTTGAGGCGACAGTTCAGATGGGGGTTACCCTCGAGGATGAGTATCTGGAATTCAAGCAGAAGGTGGCGATCGGGAGCAATCTGCCAGAGAAAACCAAGATCGAGAACCGGATCGAGCTCTGCCGGGATGTCTCGCAGTTCGCCAACACTGACGGCGGCTGTCTTTTGATCGGAGTGTCGGAGACGAGGTCTCGATCTGGAATCGCCGTGGCACAGGAGGTCGTGGGGGTGCAGGACGCCGAGAACCTCCGGCAGCAGATTGAAGACACGCTCAACGCTTTCCTGGTGCCCTCAACGTTCCGACGGACCGTGGTGCCGGTTGATGTCCCGAAAAGAGGTGTCGTGCTGGCGGTTAACGTGCCGGCAAGCGATCGGCCAGTCATCGTCTGGAACCACCGTGATGGCTCGATGGCATGCTACCGGCGCAGTTCCAGGGGCAAGGTTGCCCAGAATCCATCAGAATTGGAGGGTTTGCTCATGGACAAAGCACGTGCGGTTCGGCTTCGGCTTCAGCGGCTTGTCACCGATAGTTCTACGTCGGTTACGATTCACAGTGGGGTGTGGGCGGAGGAGCAGGGCCTCCCGTCCATGGCACCGATGCCGGAACAAGTCTCGGTGACTCTGTTGCGAGACTACCGCGCCTCGATATCGGTCATTGGCGAGAGCGAGTTTACGATCACGCTCTGTTTATCGAACGGGACGACGTTGGCGATCAACATCCCCTATGGGTTCGTTGAGGAAGTCTGGCTGGGGGAGTCGGGTGCGGCCACCCTCAGCCTTACGCGGAAGTTAGGCATCAACAGCGAGCCGCGTCTGTACCTGGAACGGAGGCCCATGCGAATATGATCGAGCGTGCATCTCCAGGGCCTGTTCGTGGAGTCTCTCCTCGGGCGGCTCGCTATGGCCCAGCGCGGCTCGTAGCGCGCCGAGAGGCAGTTGGGTGCGCATGTGGTCGGCCATGGATCTTCCTGCTCGCGGCATGGATCTCCGCCACCTCCCGGACGAGCACCGCGTTCTCCTGCGCTCTCGGCGATGGCTCACAGGTCTTCCAAGCATAGAAGCCGCTCCGCGAGACTTCGAGCGCGGCTGCGTGGTCGTCGCCGCCGACCACGCACATCTGGGCCCGGCCCGACAGCAGCTCGACCGAGCGATCAACCGGTCGACGTCCTGCAGAAACTCAGGCGGCTCGTGCGCGCGATCGATCCCATCAGCTTGTGGGGGAGATGCAGCGGATGCACGACCTCGAATGGACCGCGAGCTGAGCGCGCCTGCGCCGCGCCACGATGTCGCCGTCTCACGCCGCACGCGCCGCACTCCTGCGCTACCCTGCGCGCGTGGCGGAACTCAGCTCGACCCCGAGGCGCTGCAGGCCCTCATCGACGCGCGCATGCCGTTCGGCAAGTACCAGGGCGTCGCGCTGCTCGACCTGCCCGAGCCGTACCTGGTGTGGTTCTCGCGCCAGGGCTTCCCACCGGGCAAGCTCGGCCGGCAGCTCGCGCTGACGCTCGAGATCAAGACCAACGGCCTCGAGAAGCTGCTGCGACCCCTGCGCTGAAGGACATGTCCCGCGGGACATGTCCACGCTCAGCGGTCGGCCCGGAACCGCTCGGCCAGCTTCTCGCGGCGGAAGTGGGCCACCAGCGCATCGACGAACGCGCGCGTCTTCGCCGGCAGCAGCTTCTGCGCGCCGAAGTAGACGAAGATCGCCCCGGCGTCGGCGTGCCACTTCGGCAGCACGCGGACCAGCCGGCCGCTGTCGAGGTGGGGCACCGCGTGCGGCATGCTGACGAGGCCCACGCCCAGGCTCATCGACGTGGCCTGACAGATCGCCTCCATGTCGTTCAGCACGACCCGCGGGCGCGGCTCGAGCGGCGCCTCCTCGCCCGACTTGCTGCGGAACGCCCACGCGCGCACCCGGCCCGACTGCGGCGAGCGCAGGACGATGCCGTCGTGGCGTGCCAGCTCCGCCGGCGACCTCGGCGTTCCGTGGCGGGCGAGGTACTGCGGCGTCGCGGCGGCGACGATGTGGGCGCGGGCCAGCTCGCGCGCGACGACCCCCGAGCGCAGCTCGAGCGCCGCCCCGATCGCCGCGTCGAACTGCTCGCCGACCAGGTCGACCTGGCGGTTGTCGAGGTGCCAGTCGGGCGTGATCGCCGGGTACCGCGCGAGGAACTCGCCGAGCATCGGCAGGACGTAGTCGCGCCCGAACGTCGGCGACATGCTCACCCGCAGCGTGCCCGCCGGCTCGTGCTGCGCGCTGGCCAGCCCCGCCATCGCCGCGCGTAGCGTGTGCAGCCCGCTCGCCGCCTCGCGCAGGAACTGCTCGCCCGCCTCGGTCAGCTTCAGGCTGCGGGTCGTCCGCTGGAACAGCCGCACCCCGAGCCGCTCCTCGAGCCTGGCCACGCTCTTGCTGACCGCGGCCGGCGTCACCCTCAGCTGGCGCGCCGCGGCCGAGAAGCTGCCGGCCTCGGCGCTGGACACGAAGTGCTCGACTGCGGCCAGGCTCTCCACGGGGCGTCTTCTCTCTCGTCTTCACTTTCAACGAACGGTTGAAAGTGTTGCGAACGACTTGTTACTACCGGTCAACGCCGGTCGCAAGCATCTTCCTCGCATGACCACGACGCACCCGGCCACCGTCACCGCCGCTACCACCCTCTCCCGCCCGCTCGCCGGCAAGGTCGCCCTCGTCACCGGCGGCTCGCGAGGCATCGGCGCCGCCATCGTCGAGCGGCTCGTCCGCGACGGTGCAGCCGTCGCCTTCACCTACGCCGGCGCCAAGGACCGCGCCGAAGCCCTGGTCGCCGCGCTCACCGCCGCCGACGCCCGTGTCCTCGCCATCGCCGCCGACAGCGGCGACGTCGACGCCGTGCGCGCCGCGGTCGACCGCACCCGCGAGGTCTTCGGCCGCCTCGACATCCTCGTCAACAACGCCGCGATCGCCCGCACCGCCCCGCTCGTCGACGTCGGTGACGACGACATCGAGCGCATGCTCGCCGTCAACGTCCGCGGCGTCGTCGTCGCCACCCGCGAGGCCCTGCGCCACATGGGCCGCGGCGGCCGGATCATCAACATCGGCAGCATCAACAGCGAGTACGTCCCCTTCCCTGGCGCCTCGCTCTACGCCCTCACCAAGGGCGCGCTGTCCGGCTTCACTCACGGCCTCGCGCGCGAGCTCGGGGCCCGCGGGATCACCATCAACAACGTCCAGCCCGGCCCGGTCGACACCGACATGAACCCGGCCGCCGGCCCCAACGGCCCCTACCTCACCGGCCTCGTCGCCGTGCAGCGCTTCGGCCACGCCCGCGAGATCGGCGGCCTCGTCGCCTACCTCGCCGGTGACGAAGGCGCCTACGTCACCGGCGCCGACCTCCGGATCGACGGCGGCTTCGCGGCCTGACCCGGCGAGCCGCGGCGGCGCTCCGACGGCCCGCTCCCGACCTCAACCCGCCGCGTCGGCGAGGCTGTCGAGCCAGTCCAGCGCCTCGGCCTCGGCGGAGAACGAGCGGAAGTCGCGGGCCCCGCCGGCGAACCGGATCATCACGTTGATCGCCGCGCGCACGATCCCGTTCGTCACCACTGCGGCGATCCCGAGGTACTTGCCCTGCGTCGTCGGGAAGTACCGGCGCGCCTCGGGCTCGTACTCGATCCCCTTCTCCGTCAGCAGCAGCACCCGCCACCGGTGATTCGGCCCTCCGGGCGCGACGCGGGCGCCGAACGCCTCGGCGTCGGCCAGCGCGACGAGGCCGCTCGAGCGGATGACGAGCAGCGGCGCGCCCTTGGGAGTCGTTGCCTCTTCGAAGCGGAGCGGCATGCGAGTCTCAGAACTTAGGGACCGTGCCGCGAGGGTGTCAACCGCGGAGGCGAGCGCAGACATGGTGACGTACTCCCGGGTTTGTTCCTGCGGGTGTCTGCGATCGCCCGGTCGATCTGCCGCTCGTCCGGGTCGGCGGGCCGCCGCGTTCCCGCGCGCCGGCCTCGCCGAGGCTCTCACTCGTCCGCGCGCTCGGCCAGCGCCACGAGCGTCCTCAAGACATCCGCGGGAAGCTCGGCGCTGCGACCGGCACCGACGCCCCGGCCAGGCGCGGCAGCGCGGCGAAGTCTCCGCGCAGCGTCCGCGGGACCTGATCGATCAAGGCCGCGAGCCGCTCCTCGCGAGTCATCCGGATCGCCGCGAACGCGCGGCCGGAGCGCTCGACATGGCTGCGCAAGCCGCCCTCGTCGAGCTCGAGCGTCCACCCTGGCCACAGCGCCGCGCACCCCGGCCCCGGGTGCGCCCACGGCGGATCGGCCTGCCACCAGTGGACGCTGCGCCGTGCCACGTCGACGAACAGCGTCTCGCGGACGTCGCGTTCGAGCCCTGCTCGCAGCATCTCGGGCCGCGGCCCGCCGATCTGCGCCAGCGCGACGAGTCGCGGGCCGAGGCGAAGCAGGCTGCCGAACCCACGCGAGCTGCAGCGCTGGTCGTACAGCGTGCCGTCGGTCGCGCGCACCGTGACCCATGCGTCGAGGCCTCGCTCGGCGAAGGCGCGCACCGCCTCGACGCCCTCCGCCGCGACCCACGCCGCCTGGTCGTCGGCCACGCACGCGAAGTCGGCCTGGTGTTCCAGCCACGAGGCAGTGAACAGAGCGTCGTCCGCGTCGACGAGGGTCGCGTCGGCGCGCGCCCGCTCGAGCTCCGGCGGCGTCCGCTCGAGCGCCGCCGCGAACTCCAGGAGCGGCAGGGCGGCCTCACGCAGGCGCCACTGCGGCCATCGCATCCTCGACAGCCGCAGAAAGTCGCCGCGCAGCGGCCCCGACCCGAACAGGTCGCCTGCCCAGTAGAGAAGCGCGCGGCGGTCGAAGTCGACGAATACTGCGCCGCACAGGCAGATGTCCATGTCCGGCGCCTTCCTCGGGTCGAGGCTGCCGACGTACGCGTCGATGTGCTCCGGCCCGCGCAACAGCGTGTGGGCGATGTGCGGCGCCGACCAGCGGCCGGCGTAGAAGCTGTCGCGCCCGGCGCGGCGGACCGCGTACATGCCGTCGCTGCTCATGCCCTCGAGCTTGCCACGCTTTCACGCGCGGCGAACAGGCCGACGCTCACGCGGCCATGCGTGCGCGCAGCAGCTCGCGCCACTTGCGGGCGCTCATCACCACGATCGCCAGCACGCACGTCAGCAGCGTCGCCGTCACCACCGTGTTGACCACCCCCATCGTCGCCGTCGCCGGGTCGCGGGTCATCGGCACGTAGACCTCGACCAGCGAGCGGAAGCCGGCGGTCAGCGTCGTCGTGCCGACGAACAGCAGCGGTCCGAGCGTCACCCACGCGTAGGCCGGGCGGCGGCCCTCCTTGAGCACGATCGTCGTCCCGACCGCCAGCGCCACCGAGGCCAGCAGCTGGTTGGCGATGCCGAACATCGGCCAGATCGTGGCGATCGATCCGGTCAGGATGAAGTAACTCCACCCTGCCACGATCACCAGCGACGACAGCACCGCCCCCGGCAGCCACGACGGGTCGCCGAGCTTGCGGTGGAATCGTCCCAGGAACTCCTGCAGCAGGAACCGGCCCACCCGCGTCCCCGTGTCGATCGTCGTCAAGATGAACAACGCCTCGAACATGATGGCGAAGTGGTACCAATAGTCGAGCAGCGTGCGCATGCCGGGCAGGCCGGAGAACACCCGCGCCATCCCGACCGCCAGCGACACCGCCCCGCCCGTGCGCGCCGCGATCACCTCGTCGGTCGCCTCGGCCAGGGTCGGCAGGTCCTCGACCTTGACCCCGAGGCGCTTGAAGTCGGCGGCGCTCAGCTCCGACGCGTGGACCGAGCCCGGGTCCGCGTGGAAGCCCAATGCTGCGAGTGACCCATTGGACAGGCGCAGCACCTCCGACAGCTTGAGCGTCTTCTCGGCCGCGGCGGTCGCCGACTGGCCCTCGCTCAGGCCGAGCCGCCGCCGATCGTCCGCCGTCATCACCGGGTCGAGCGCCGCCAGGGCCTCTCGCGTCGGCGCCAGCCCCCTCGCGTCGGCGATCACCGCGACCTTCGGGTCGGTGTTGATCGCGAAGTAATCGGCGGGCGGCAGCGCGGTCGCGGCCAGCAGCGCCGTGATGCCGACCAGCCCCTCCATCAGCATCGCCCCGTAGCCGATCGGGCGGATGTCGGACTCCTTGTCGATCATCTTCGGCGTGGTGCCTGAGGCGATCAGCGCGTGGAAGCCCGAGATCGCCCCGCAGGCGATGGTGATGAACACGAACGGGAACAGCGAGCCGCGGACCACCGCCGGGAACACCTCGCCGTCGACCGCGATCGTCCCGGCCCCGACCGCGTTGACGAGCGGCATCTCGATCACCGGGTTGACCAGCACGATCCCCAGCACGAGCAGCGCGATCGTCCCGATCTTCATGTACGACGACAGATAGTCGCGCGGGCACAGCAGCATCCACACCGGCAGCACGCTGGCGACGAACCCGTAGGCCGCGATCAGCAGCGTGATCGTCGTCTCCGACAATTGCAGCATCTCGCCCAGGGAGGAGTCCTGGACCTGCTTGCCGAACACCACGCACACCAATAGCAGCAGCACCCCGACCGCCGTCGCCTCGCGCACCCCCTGCGAGCTGCCGCCGCGCACCTTGTAGATGAAAAGGCCCATCGCCAGCGCGATCGGGATCGACGCGCCGATGGTGAACACGCCCCACGCGCTCTCGGCCAGCGCGCCGACGACCACGCGGCCGAGACCCGCGAGGGCGATGACGACGATGAACAGGATCGCCACGCCCGCGACCGCGCCGACGCCGGGGCCGAGCTCGTCACGGGCGATCTCCGCCAGCGAGCGGCCGCCGCGGCGCACCGACGCCGTCAGCATCACCAGGTCGTGGACCGCCCCGCCGAGGACCACGCCGATCAAGATCCACGAGTACCCGGGCAAAAAGCCGAACTGGGCCGCCAGCACCGGGCCCACCAGCGGACCGGCGCCGGTGATCGCCGCGAAGTGGTGGCCGAACAGCACCCAGCGCGACGTCGGGTGGTAGTTCTGGCCGTCGTTGCGCTCGTGCGCCGGTGTGCGCCGGGCGTCGTCGAGGACCAGCACCCTGGCCGCCAGGAACGCCGAGTAGTAGCGGTAGGCGATCGCCAGCACCGCCAGAGCCAGGATCATGAACCACAGCGCGTGCATGGACGGACGGCAGGCTACCACGCCCGCCGCTCACCGGCGCCGGCGGGCTCGGGCGCCCGGCCGGCGCGCTCAGGCGCGGCGCCCCGGCGCCGACGCGAGGGCGTGGGCCACCCCCGCCTTGAGGTCGCCCAGCACGGTGACCTGGCCGAAGTCGACGCCGAGCCGCACGATCGCCTGCGCCACCGTCGGCCCCACCCCGGTCACCACCGCCGCCGCGCCGAGCAGGCGGACGCCCGCGGCGGCCCGGGCGAGCGCCTCGATCGCCACGGTGTCCATGCGGCGCACGCCGGTGACGTCGAGGATCGCCGTGTGGGCGCGGTGCTGCGTCACCCCGGACAGCAGCGTGTCGGTCATCTGCGCGGCCCGCTGGGCGTCGAGCTTGCCGATCAGCGGCATTACCAGCACGCCCTCGGCCACCGGCAGCAGCGGCGTCGCCATCTCGAGCGTCGCCTCGAGCTGCGCCTGCGCCTCGGCGTCCTCGGCCAGCTTCTTGGCGGTCACGTCCTCGAACCACCCGATCACGCCGACGATCGCCCCGCTCGCGTCGCGCAGCGGGATGCGGTGGCGGTCGATCCAGAGCGTGCCGCCTTTCTCGTCGGGGAACGCCAGGCGCACGTACAGCCGCTGCTCGCCCGACTCGATCACGTCGACATCGTCCGCGCGGTACTCCGCGGCGCTGTCTCGCCACCACAGGTCCGTGTCCGCGAGCCCCACCAGGTCCTGCGGCGCGGCCAGGCCGCAGAGCTTCGCCATCGCCTGATTGCCGCCCAGGTACCGCGAGTCGCGGTCCTTCCAGAACATCGCCCACGGCATCGAGTCGGCCACCGCCTGGAACAGCGCCAGTCGCCCTGCGAGATCGGGACCTTCAGTCATGCGCGGCGACCGTATCACGCCGCAAAACGCCGTAAAGGGGTCCTCAGACGGCGCGTGCTGCCGACGGAGACGCCTGCGCCACCGGGAACGCATGCTCCAGCGCGGCGAGGTCGTCACGCGAGAGGGTGAGCGCTCCGGCCGCCGCGCTGTCGATGGCGCTGGTGATCTTGCTCGCCCCCGGGATCGGGATGATCACCGGCGAACGGGCCAGGAGCCAGGCGAGGGCGATCTGGAACGGGGACACGCCGTGGTCGGCGGCGACGCGGCGGAGCGTCGGATCGTCGGTGACGCGGTGCTTGCCGCGCGAGCCGTTGACGGGGCTGTAGGCGAGGTAGGCGATCTTCTCCGCCTCGCACAACGAGATCACCCCGTTGCCGAAGTCGCGGCGGTCGAACACCCCGCAGCGGTTCTGCACGCTGACGATCGGCGCCACCTGCTGGGCCCGGCGGATCTGCGCCGCTGTCACATTGGACAGGCCGATGTGCATGATCTTGCCGGCGCGGCGCAGCTCGGCGAGCGCGCCGACGCTGTCTTCGAGCGGCACCACGTCGTCGACCGCGTGGAGCTGGTAGAGCGTGATCGCCGGGACCTTGAGCGCCTTGAGGCTGGCCTCGCAGGCCGCCTTGAGGCGACGGGGGTGCGCGTCGGTGACCCATGCGCCGCCGGGTCGGGTGAGCCCGCCCTTGGTCGCCACGACCACCGACTCGGGCGCGGGCCACTGCTCGAGCGCCGCCTCGATCAGCTTCTCGTTGTGCCCGATCTCCGCCTGGTCGAGGCAGTACACGTCGGCCGTGTCGATCAGCGTCACCCCGGCGCGCAGCGACGCGTGCACCACCTTGATCGCCTCCGACTTGGACGGCCTGCCTTCCAGCGAGAGCGGCATGCCGCCGAGGCCGATGCAGGACACTTGGAGACCGGTGGAGCCGAGCGGTCGAAGGTTCATCGTGGTGGTCCTCGCGGGTGCGAACCGACCACTTAGCACAGAACCTAGAACATCGGACACGGGCACTTCTGCCCGCGTCCGTGGCCACTGCGCGTTGTCGCACGACGGCGCGTCGCCGCGTGTCCACCGCCGGTGAAACCCGTGAAGCCGATTTCATCTCACCGGGGTTTTCGCGGTCGTCGATCGAAGGACGAGCGCCGTGTTGCGGTCGCGTCATCCGGACGGCGCGCGTCCGTGCGCCGCGCGTCGCACCGCTGCGATGGCGCCCCCGATCGCGCGGGCTCGTGGTATGGCGGACGTCATGGTCTGGACAACTCGCAGCTTGCTTACTCTTGGTGTCGCGCTCCCACTCGCCGCGTGCAGCGACGACGGCGGGCGCCTCGACTCGGCCTCGGCCACCTTGCCGACCACCAACGCGACGGTGAACCCGTCGACCACCGTGTCGACCGACACGCCCACGGGCAGCGGCACCTCGACCGACGCCGGCACCGCCAGCGACAGCGACGGCAGCAGCACCACCGACGGCGTCGACTCGATCACCACCCTGCCGACCTCGACGACCTCGACCACCGTCGGCCCGACCACCGACGGTCCGGACACCACCTCGACGACCGTCGAGGGGCCCTGTCCCGAAGACCAGATCGAGTGCGACGGCACCACCGCCAAGGTGTGCGACGGCATGGGCGGCTTCAAGTCGGAGACCCCGTGCGCGATGGCCTGCGCCGAGCCGCTCGGCTGCGTCACCTGCGTGCCGGGCTCGACCCAGTGCGTCGGTCAGGTCTCGCAGGTGTGCAAGCAGGACGGCAGCGGCTGGGAGGACCAGAACGACTGCGACCCGGTGCAGGGCCTCGCGTGCGACCCGGGCACCGGCCAGTGCCTGGGCGCGTGCGCCGACCTCGGCCTGTCGTACATCGGCTGCGACTACTACCCCACCGTGCTGCAGCAGCTCGACGGCTTCCAGGCCAACCCGTACGCGGTCGCCGTCGCCAACACCAGCGCGAGCCCGGCCAACATCACCGTCACGCGCGGCGCCAACCCTGTAGCGATGGCCACCGTCCCGGCCAACAGCGTCCAGGTGATGGAGCTGCCGTGGGTCGCCGAGCTGTACTCCGGCACCGGCCCCTCCGTCCTCGTGACCGACGGCGCCTACCGCCTGCGCTCGACCCAGCCGGTCACCGTCTACCAGTTCAACCCGCTCAACGCCGACGTCACCAACGACGCCTCGCTGCTCCTGCCCGTCAACACCTGGACCGGCAACTACCTGGTCGCCTCGTGGCCGTTCTGGAACGGCTTCGGCTACGCCGGCTTCTACGCCGTCACCGCGCGCCACGACAACACCACCGTCACCCTCAAGGCGCCGAAGGGCGGCACCCCGACCCAGGCCGGCGGCGGCGTCGACGGCCAGGGCAACGGCGTCGTCGTCCTCAACGAGGGCGACGTCATCCAGGTCCTTTCGGCCACCAACGGCGACGAGACCGGCGCGATCGTCACCGCCGACAAGCCCGTGCAGGTGTTCGGCGGCCACGAGTGCACCCAGGTCCCGATCGGCATCACCGCCTGCGATCACCTCGAGGAGTCGATGTTCCCGATCGAGGCCCTGGCCAAGGAGTACATCGTCGTCCCGCCGTCGCAGGTCAACGGCAACGCCGAGAAGGCCGTGATCGTCCGCATCGTCGCCTCCGAGGCCAACACCACCCTCACCTTCGACCCCGACCAGCCGGTCAACAAGGTGCTCGCCAACGCCGGCGACTTCGTCGAGATCCCGACCACCGTCGCCAAGTTCGTCGTCACCGCCGACAAGAAGATCCTCGTCGCCGAGTACATGGTCGGCCAGGACGCCGGCTACGGCACCTCCGACCCGGCCATGCTCCTCGCGGTGCCGACGGCCCAGTTCCGCTCGAACTACCTGATGTACGCCCAGCCCGGCTGGAGCGCCAACTTCGTCGACATCCTCGCCCCGACCGGCGCCAGCGTCCAGGTCGACGGCGCCGCCGTCGGCAACTTCTCGGCCATCGGCGCCACCGGCTTCAGCCTCGCCCACGTCCCGCTCAACAACGGCACCGGCGGCACCCACAGCGTCAGCGCCGATCAGAAGGTCGGCATCAGCGTCTACGGCGTGCTCAACTACGGCAGCTACTGGTACCCGGGCGGCCTCGACCTCGACGTCATCCCGCAGTGATCCGACGATGTCCCCGGGGACATGTCTTTTACAACATGTCCCTGGGGCCTCATACGCCGCGCCGCTCGAGCGCGGCGAACAGGTCGGCCGTGAACTGCACCTCGTCGGTGGTCGCGTGCAGGTCGCGGCCGAGCGTCAGCGCGGCCACGGAGATCAGCATCGCCACCACCTTCGAGCGCACCAGGTACTCGACGTGGTCGAACGCGTCGTTGTGCTGCTTGCCCCACCGCTTGAGCTCGTCGCGGGCGGCGGGCGAGTAGCCGGCCATCTCGGCCCACTCGTGGAACACGGTCAGGCGGCCGAGGCTCATCTCGCGCTCGGCCCGACCGGTGTAGAATTGCAGGGCCCCGAGCGTCGCCTGGCCCTTGAGCCTGGTGATGAGGAACCGCTCCGCCGGGCGCCACAGCAGCACCTCGGTGCCGTCCACCTGATAGACGTCCGCGTCTGCGTCGTTCCAGGCGAAGCCCACCTCCGCAGGTGTGCCCGAAACCCCTGGCGGTGGGAAGTGCGCAAACGCCGGGCGGACATTATCGCCCGCCGCGTCTCGCCACGGCGCCGCGTTCACGGCGGCGCCGCGGTGGTGAGCTCCACCGTCACGCCGCGGGCGAGTCCGAGGCGCAGCGTCGTCCCGATCGCCACGCGCGTCAGCTGCTCGTACAGGTAGCGCCGCTCGCCGGTCACGTCCTCGCCGTCGACGCTGACGATCACGTCGCCGGCTTGCAGTCCGGCCGCCGCCGCCGGCGAACCGGGTCGCACCAGCGCGACCTCGAACTTGCGCTGCGAGGGGTCGGCCGCCGGCGCGCCGAGCTTGATCGCGTAGCCGAGGTCTCCGATGGTGTCGCCGGACTTGAGCCGCTGCTTGGCGACCCGGATCGGCGGCAGCTCGACCTCGGGCCCGCCGGCGATGGTGGTCGTCATCGTCGTCTGGCTGTACTCCACCGCCGCGCCGCGCGGCGCCGCCACCAGCAGCGTCACCAGCCCGACCGGCGCCCCCTCGACCGCGAAGCGGCCCTGGGCGTCGGTGCGCGGCACGTCGCGGTCGTCGACGGTGAACCCGCGGCCCTGGCTGACCCGCACCGCCGCGCCGACCACCGGTGCGCCCTCGAGGTCGACCACCGTCCCGCGCAGCTTGACCTTCGCCGCCAGCTCGACCCGCACCCCGGCCCGCTCCTCACCTGACCCGAGAGACACCTCGGTGTCCTGCGTGCCCTCGGGGGCGCTGACCGACAGCTTGTAGTCGCCCGCCGGCAGCTCGGCGAAGCTCCACGCCCCACCTGTCCGAAAGAACCGGTCGGTGCGCTGGTAGCCGGTCTTCGCGTCGCTCAGCGTCGCCGAGAATTCCTGCGGCGCCGCGCCGCCCTTCACCGCGACCGTGCCCGCGAGTCGTCCGGTCGGCTCGATCGTCAGCGTCACCTCGGCGCCGAGCGCCACGTGCTCGACCGTCGTCTCGCCGCCGCCGCGGCGGAACGCGCGGACCGTGTACTTGCCGGGGAACAGCTCCTCGACGGCGAAGCGGCCCTCGGCGTCGGTCAGGTGCGGCCGGTCGTTCAACGCGAAGTACCGCGGCGGCGCGCCGCCCGGCCCGCGCGCGCTCTCCGACTCGCGCGTGGCCTCGACGAACGCGTCGCTCACCCCCGCGCCGCCCTCGTCGCGCACCACCCCGACGATCTTGCCGTTGCCGGTCTCGACCACCAGCTTGACCGTCGCCACCGCGTCGGCCTCGACCGTCACCTTCGCCCCCTGCACGTCGTCGTCGCCGGTCCCCGGCGCGCGCAGCTTGATCCCGTCGCGCGTCGCCGACACCCGGTACTCGCCGGCGGCCGCCTCGGGCACGTGGAACGACCCGTCGTCGCCCGTCATCGCCGACGAGCGCCGCCCGGGCCCCTGCAGCGACACCTGCGCCCGCCCGACCGGGTTGCCGTGGACATCGCGGACCTTGCCGCGGAGCTGCCCCGACGCCGGCAG
Source organism: Nannocystis pusilla (assembly GCF_026626665.1). Taxonomy (GTDB): domain Bacteria; phylum Myxococcota_A; class Polyangia; order Nannocystales; family Nannocystaceae; genus Nannocystis; species Nannocystis pusilla. The sequence goes on along the minus strand of NZ_JAPNKE010000002.1, from coordinate 9,940,129 downwards.
CTCGACGCGGATGTCCTCGAGGTCCTGTCCTTCGGGCAAGATGACTTCGATCGGCTTGTCCGGGGTCGGCCGATTGGCGCCCTTCGAGAACGCGCGCACCTCGTACTTGCCGGGCAGGAGCCCCGCCAGCGCGAAGCGGCCTTGCCCGTCCGAGTCGACGAACGCCGGCCCGGACGCGCGCGGCGGCGCCTGTCCGGGCTCGCCCTTGATCCGCGCCATCACGCTGATCCCCGCCGCCGGCTCGCCCTTGGCCGTCGTCACGGTGCCGCGGATCGCCCGCCCCGGCGCGACGTCCCACCGCAGATCCTCGATCGGCGCGTCCGCGACCGTCACCGGCGCGTACTTCTCGGCCGACACGAACCCCTCGCAGCGCACCGTCACCTCGTAGCTGCCCGCCAGGACCCCGGGGATGCGCACCCGTCCGTCGGCCTCGATCTCCGCCCCGAATTCGCGCTCACCTGCGCCCTGCAGGCTCACATGTCCCTGAGGACAGGACGCCCCGCCCGGCGTCACCACCACGGCGCCCGCGACCGTCGTCGCCGGGTGGGCCTCGATCACGATCGCCTCCGACGTCTCGCCGAGCCCGAGCACCACCTGCTCCGCCGCCATGCCGAACGCGTCGTCGGCGGTCACGCTCGGCTTGTACGCGCCGGGCGACAATTGAGCGATGCGGAAGTTGCCGCCCGCGTCGGTGATCGACAGGCCGCCGCCGCCGCCGAAGAACGTGTCGCCGCGCTCCGCGGTGACCTTCGCGCCCTCGACCGGCGAGCCGTCACCCGCGCGCACCACCTTGCCGACCAGCACCGACTCCGGCGTCAAGAACAGCTCGAAGCGGTGGCCCGGCGCCGCCCCGCGGTCGCTGCCGGGCGCGTAGCCGTCGGCGCGCGCGAACACCTGCGGCTGCCCCGGCGCGATCCACAGCGAGAACGTCCCCTCCGCGGCCGACGTGGTGAACGCCATGCCCGTGCCCGCCCACACGCCGCCCGCGCTGACGATCGCGCCCTCGACCGCCCCGCCGCTCAAATCTTTGACGACGCCGACGATCTCCACGCCCCCGCCGCGCAGCGTGATGTCGACGCCGAGCGCCTCGCCGCCGGCCGCGAGGTCGACCATGTCGAGGTTGGCCGGCTGATCATCGCGGGTGTAGAAGGCCGGCACGTGCCCCGGCGCCGACGCGCTCACCGAGTGACGCACCGCCCACAGCCCCTCGATCCGGTAGTGCCCGTCGCGCTCGCTGGCGGCGCACGGCGGCGTGAAGGTGTCGCGCGCGTCGAGCAGCCCGGACGCCGCGATCGCGCACACCTGCGCGCCCGCGATCGGCTGGCCCTTGTCGTCGCGCACGGTCCCGGCGATCGCCGCCTTCGCCAGCTTGCGCGGATCGATCTGCACCGCCGGCGCGGGCGGCCCGCCGACCACCGGCTGGACCGCCGGCGCTTCCTTCGCGCCCTCGACCTGCGCCCTTTCTTCCTGTCCCTTCAGACATGTCGCCCAGCCCACCCCGGCGACCCCCAGACCGATCGGCAGAAACCACAAGATCCGCGACCGACCCTCGCGTCCGCCGTTCCGCTGCGTCATGCGCTCCTGTCTAGGCCCTCGGGCCGGCGACCGTCAAGGCAGCCAGGCGGCCGCCCCCCGCAGCGGCACCGCCGGGGTCGTGACCCGGAGGACCTCCGTCGCGCCGCTCCGGGCCACCGCCCGGCGACGCTCTGGCCCATCGTCGCTTCACCGGCCGCGTCCGCCGCGGCCTTGGACCTGACTTCAAGGACAGGTCGGCAGTCGGCGGGGTTCTCGACCACGCCTCGCCCGGGCCTCGCCGGCCGTCAGTGCGCGCGGACGACCGCCGCGACCCGGGACGAGGGATGGTCGAGATCCCGCACCGACCGATCGTTCATCTCGCCTGGCTGGCCGCGGCCGCGTCGGGGAGGACCAGGGTGGACAGGGCGGCGAGCGAACCGCCGACGAGCAAGACACCGAGCAAATAGAGGGCACCGGGACCGCGAGGACGATAGCGTGGGCGCGTCATGCTTCGGGTCAACGACGCGCCTTCACCCGCGGTCTGCCGGCGCTGTCACTCTTCTCGCGTCCCGCGACCTCGGATAAGCTCGGCGTCGGCGTGGCCACCTCATCCACTTTCTTGCGCGACGCGTGGCTGATCGCCGGCTTCGACCTGCGCGAATCGATCCGGACCCGCCGCGCCCTCGTCCTCGCGCTCCTCTATCTGCTGGTCGCCTCGATCACGAGCTACATCTACGTCGAGGTCGTCCGCCTCGCCCAGGAGGCGACCTCGGAGGTCATCAGCAACATCTCCGACACCGGCGAGCAGGTCGCCGCGGCGGCCGCCGCCGGGGCCGCGCAGAGCGCCGGCTACAGCGGCCTCCTCTACATGATCGCCGGCGGCGACCAGGCGATCGCCAACCACCTGGCGACCTACCCGCCGATGGTGCTCGTGTTCGCGTGGTTCTCGCTCGGCGCCTTGCCGTGGCTGATCGCGCTCACCAGCTACGACCTCGTCGCCGGCGACCTCCACCTGCGCACCGTCCGATTCGTCGCCCTGCGGACCAGCCGCGGCGCGTTCGTCCTCGGCAAGCTGCTGTCGCAGGTGCTGCTAGTCGCGCTGATCGCCGGCCTCGGCATGCTGCCCGTGCTCCTGATCGGCGGCGTCTATTTGCCGCGCTTCGACGTCGTCGACACCGTGCTCGCCCTCCTGCGCGCCTGGCCGATCCTGGCCCTGTTCGCGTTCGCGGTGCTCGGCCCGGTCGCCTGCGCCTCGCAGCTCGTGCGCGGGCCCGGGGCCGCGCGCGCCCTGGCGACCTTCTTCCTGTTCGTGCTGTGGATCCTCGGGATCTGGGCCGCGTTCGCCCCGGGCCTGTCGGCGCTGCGCTGGCTGACCCCGTTCGCCTACAAGACCTATTTCTTCCACCCTGACCTTTTGTACAGGTTGATGAACGCGGCCGGCTGCGCCGCCCTGTGCGCCGGTTACACCTGGCTCGGCTTCCAGGTCTTCCGCCGGAGGGACCTGTGAACGCTCCCGCGCTCGCGCTCGCCGCCGTCCACAAGCGCTTCGGCGCCGTGCACGCCCTCCGCGGCGTCGATCTCCGCGTCCCTCGCGGCTCGATCTTCGCCCTCATCGGCCCCAACGGCGCCGGCAAGACCACCCTCTTCTCGGTCGTGTGCGGCTTCCTCCGCGCCGACCAGGGCAGCATCGACGTGCTCGGCGGCCCGCCCGACGTCATGCGCTTCAAGGGCCGGCTGGCGGCCCTGCCGCAGGACGCGGTGCTCGGGCGCGAGCTGACCGTGCGCGAGCACTTGACCTTTCTAGCCCGCCTTCAGGGCATGTCCCCAGAGACAGCTCGCCGCGAGGCCGAGCGCGTGCTGGCGATCGTCGACCTCGGCGAGCTGGCCGGGCGGCGCGCCGGCACCCTGTCGCACGGGCAGGTCAAGCGGGTCGGGGTCGCGCAGGCCTTCCTCGGCGACCCCGAGCTGATCCTCCTCGACGAGCCGACCGCGGGGCTCGACCCGCGTCACGCCCACGACCTGCGCGAGGCGCTCCGCGGCCACCGCGGCCAGCGCACGATCGTGATCTCGTCGCACAACCTGCAGGAGCTCGAAGCGATCTGCGACGAGGCGGCCTTCATCGAGAAGGGCCAGACGCTCGAGGCGGGGGCGGTGTCGGCCCTCACTGCGCAGGACGCCGAGGTGTTCGTGGTGCTCGCGCCGGGCCCGGAGCCGATCGATCAAGTGCGCGCGCACCTCGGCGACGTCGCGGTCGAGTGGGACACGCAGCGTCGGGTGCTCCGCGTGTCCTTTCAGCCAGGTCCGAACCGGGCCGCCGAGGACGTCATCGCCGCCGTGCTGCGCGAGCTGCTGGCCCAGGGCGCGCGCATCTCCGGCGTCGGCAAGGGGCGCTCGCTCGAGCAGCGCTACCTCGAGGCGACGCGCTGAGCTGTGACGCCATCCACGGTCCCCGGCGCCGAGACGGCGCTAAGGAATCGGCATGGCTCGCTCGATGTCGCATCGTGTCCACCTATGGTTCGCGTGGACGCTCGTGGTCGCGTGCACCGACAATGACGGACAGCGTGGGGAGCTCACGGACGGTGGACCACCGCTCGACAGCCCGACCGCGGCGAGCCTGCCGCCGGGCATCTTCCTCAGCGACGGCGAGGCAGGGGGCACCGGCGTAGGCGCCGGCGACAAGCTCGACCTGCCTGCCGGCGACGACAGCAGCAGCGGCGACGACGGCCTCGGCCCGCGCGGCTGCGACAAGGTCGACTTCCTGTTCGTCATCGACAACTCGAACTCGATGGCCGACGAGCAGAGCAGCCTGATCGCCTCGTTCCCCGGCTTCATCGCCGCCATCGAGGACACCCTCGAGGCCGACGACTACCACATCATGGCGATCTCGACCGACGACGGCGACCCCGCCAACGGCGATCAGGACTGCGACTTCCAGGAGTGCATCTGCGCCCCCGCGCCGACCTGCTGCCAGGACGTGTGCGACACGATCTTCAAGGGCACGACCTGCAACGGCACCCCGTGCGACCAGGTCAGCATCGACGCCTGCGAGCTCCAGTACGGCAGCGGCCGTCAGTTCGATCAGTACGGCAAGCGCTGCTCGATCGCCGACGGCCGCCGTTACATGCTGCAGTCGCAGCCCGACATCGTCTCGACCTTCGCCTGCACCGCCGGCATCGGCGCGTTCGGCAGCGGCGACGAGCGGCCGATCCAGGCCGCGCTGGCCGCTCTCGGTTCCGTGCAGAACGGCCCCGGCGGCTGCAACGAGGGCTTCTTGCGCGACGACGCGATCCTCGTGCTCGTCCTCATCACCGACGAAGAGGACGACAACGTCGACGTCGGCGAGGGCTCGCCGGGCGAGCCGGCCGCGTGGTACGAGGCGGTCGTGGCCGCCAAGCACGGCGTCCCGGACGCGACGGTGGTCCTCGGCCTGGTCGGCGACGGCAACCTCCCGGGTAGCCTGTGCCCGCCGGTCTGGGACCCCGACCAGGACGGCGCCGAGCCGTCCCCGCGCCTGCAGGAGTTCGTCCAGATGTTCTCGGGCGGCGTGATCGGCAGCGTCTGCTCCACCGATTACACGCCCTTCTTCCTCGAGGCCGTCAGCGTCATCGACACCGCCTGCGACACCTTCGTCCCGGTCGGCTGAGCCGCGCATCGCCGCGGCTCCTCGCCCGCCCTCGCGCCGCGCGCCCCGCCGGCTCGAGGGCGGACGACGTCTCGCGGGCCGGCTCACCGCGGGCGCGCGCGGCGGCCCCTATGATCATACCGCGCGCCGACGCGGCGATGATGGTCGTCACGCCTCATGGCATTCGCAAAGATCCGCCCCTCCGGCCGAATCGAGCCGCGGAACACCGTTATTGAGGGTACCACCCTGTATGATGATTGTCGCCGCCGGTGACGCCACCCACGCGCCGGTCATCTGTTCGCACGGGCGGGGCTAAATAGTTGGACATGACTCGCACTACGAAGACCGTTCTTGGCGGGTGGCTGATGTGCGCCTCGGCCCTCACCGCCTGCGTCGACAAGGATACGCCAGGGGTGGACTCCGACACCGACACCACGGCGAGCGCCGTCACGGCCACGCCACCGGCGACCGGGGCCGTCGACACCGAAGACGCGCCGCCGGGCACCTCGGCGGACAATCCCGACGACTCGGGTGGCGGCACCGGGGCTGCGAGCGCCGGCAGCTCGGACACCTCGACGCCGCCCGAGACGACCGGGGTCGACGGCACCACCGGGCTGGCCGCGACGGGCTGCCAGAAGGTCGACCTGCTGTTCGTCATCGACAGCGACCTCACCATGAAGTCCGAGCAGGAGGGTCTCATCGCCGCGTTCCCGGCCTTCTACGACGGCATCAAGTCGACCCTCGGCATGCAGGACACGCACGTGATGGCCGTCGGCGCCGACGACGGCAAGGGCCTGTCCAACACCAGCCAGTGCCTGGGCGGCGGCAAGTGCTTCTGCGGCCCGGCCCCGGTGTGCTGCGCCAACACCTGCGAGGGCGGCAACGCCGAGACCTGCAACGGCGTCGCTTGTGCGGGCCTGCAGATCAGCGAGTGCGCCTCGCAGTACGGCGCCGGTCGCGACTACAGCAACGCGGGCAAGTTCTGCGAGATCGCCGACGGCCGCCGCTACATGCTCGACAGCCAGCCGGACATCCACGCCACCTTCGGCTGCGCGGCCGCGGTCGGCCAGTACGAGGCGCAGACCGACAAGCGGCCGATGTTCGCCGCGACCGAGGCGGTCAGCGCGGCGATGAACGGCGCCGGCGGCTGTGACGAGGGCTTCTTGCGCAGCGACGCCCTCCTGGTCGTGGTGTTCGTGTCCGACAAGGACGACAGCAACGAGAACGGCGGCACCGGCTCGCCGGGCGGCCCGCAGGAGTGGTACGACGCGCTCGTCGCGGCCAAGGGCGGCAGCGCCGATTCGGTCGTGGTGCTCGGCCTGGTCGGCGACGGCAACATGACCGGTGGCGGCTGCGCGCCCGGCATGACCCCGGACATGGAAACCCTCGCCGGCGGTCCGGCCCCGCGCCTGCAGGAGTTCGTCAGCAAGTTCTCCCACGGCGCGATCGGCAGCATCTGCGCCGCCGACTACGCGCCGTTCTTCACCAACGGCATCACCGTAGTCGAGCAGGCCTGCGACGCCTTCACCCCCGGCTGAAGCGCTCGGCCCATGAAGGGCCGCGAGACCCCGACGCGGGCTGCCGTCACTGCCCGGCGGCCCGCGGCGCCTGCAGCGGCTCGATCGCCCGCCGCGTCACCGCGCGCAGCGTGTCGAACACACCCTCGCCACGGATGGCCACGGCCTCGAACTCCGGCCACCCCGCGGGGTTGAGCGCCGACCGCAGCTCCGCCAGCGGGAGCGCGGCCGGCGTGTCGCGCTTGTTGTACTGCATGACGTACGCGTCGCCGAGCTCGAGCCGGTTCTCGGCGACGTCGTGGTGCAGGTTGTCGAGGCTCTCGCAGTTGGCGTCCATGCGGTCCGCCTGCGAGTCGGCGACGAACACCACCCCGTCGGCCGAGCGCATCACCAGCTTGCGCGTGGCCGCGTAGTGGACCTGCCCCGGCACCGTGTACAGGTGGACGCGCAGGCGAAACCCTCCGATCGTCCCGAGCGTCAGCGGTATGAAGTCGAAGAACAGGGTCCGCTCGCTGTCGGTGTTGAGCTGCAGCAGCGGCCCGCACCGCGACGGCTCGGTCCTGTGGTGGATCCACCGCGCGTTCTCGGTCTTGCCCGACAGACCTGGCCCGTAATACACGAGCTTCAGGTTGATCTCCTTGGCCGCGTAGTTCACAAACGGCATGATCACCCTCCTCCGGGCCTCCCCGGACGAACTTCAGTTTTCAACGCGACGACGACATGTCCCTCGGGCCATATCGACCCGAACACCACGACCGACTAGCAACCTTCGCTCAAGCGACCAGCACGGACAGGCCGACGTCCACCATCTGCCGCAGCGCCGCGCGCCCGCCCCCGCGCGGCTCATGACGCCGAGCCCGTAGAGCGTGTTGACGAGGTGCCGGGCCAGCGCCCGCGGCTCGCTGCCGGCCCGCAGCTCGCCGGCCTCGTGGGCGCGCGCCAGCGCGGCGTGCAGGGCCTCCTCGACGCGCCCGAAGTAGGCCCGCACGACCCCCTGGATCTCCGGATCCGTGTGGCCGACCTCGATCGCAGTGTTCGCCATCAAGCACGAGCCGCGGTCGCGGTCGAGCACGACCTCGGCCAGGAACAGCTCGAAGAACCCGCGGATCGCCACCAGCGCCGTCAGCGGCCGCTCGATCGGCCGGCTCCACCCGGTCCGCGTCAGCGTGTCGAGCATGCCCTCGACCGCGAGCGCCTCGTAGCGGGCCAGCACCTTCAAAAAGAGCGAGCGCTTGTCGCCGAAGGTGTCGTAGAGGCTCTGCCGCGAGATATCCATGTGATCGAGCAGGTCTCGCAGCGAGGTCCCTTCGTAACCGCGGCGCCAGAACAGATCGAGCGCGCGATCGAGCGCCGCTTCGGGTTCGAACTCCTTGATGCGAGGCATCTCGTGTAAGTGCTGGTAGTAGGCCCGCGGGCGGGGCCGTTCTTGAGCGTAGAATTCTGGACCACCCAGTCAAGATAGTGGTACCAGACCGGTCGGTCAAGAAAATTGCCGCGCAGCAGGGCCTGCGCTCGCGCTCACGAGGTGGCCGAAGGCCGATCTCGCGGGGCTGGGCGGAGCCATGTCTGAACGGACATGGCCTGTTCGACATGCTCTTTTCGCCCTGTCCTATCGGACATGTCAAAGCGACGCTGCCGCATCGATCCTTCGCGCTCGACGTTGCCGAGCACGAAGTTCTGTCCGCACACCGCTGCTCAGCGGGCGCCGACCGTCACGCGGCGCGTGTCGCCGGGCGCGTCGGTCACCGCGAACTTGACCGGCAGGAAGCGCCCGACGATCTCCATGTTCGTCAGCGTGTGCTGCGTCAGCGCGTGCGAGCGGAAGCTGCCGCCGCCGGCGAGGGCCAGCGGGATGAGCAGTTGGTCGGCGAGGTGCGGGCCGACGGGCGCGTCGGAGCCGAGGTGTTCGCCGAGCTCCTTGACCACGCGCGCGGCGACCTGCTCGGCGGAGATCCGCTTCTCGCCGAACGCGGAGAACAGCTCGCAGCCGTGTTCGAACTCGACGGACAGCAGCAGCGCGTTGCCGGGCCCGGCGCTCTCGACCTCGATCGCGCGCAGCTCGGAGCGCTCCCACCCGAGCAGGTTCTGCACCGCCCGCAGCTCGCGGTCGGCGATCGACTTCGGCAGGTTGGCGTAGATCGCCCGCGCCTGGCGGCGCACGACCTGGCCGCGCTCGTGCCACTCCAGCGGCTGCAGCGGCTCGCCGCCGGTGACCTTGGCGGTGAAGCGGCCGCCTCCGGCCGGGTAGAAGCCGACGCGCTCGAGGTTCGCCTGCACCTGCGCGCCCATGCGGCGCAGCAGCGGCAGGAACACCTCGGCGATGAACTCGAACGGCGGCGCCATCGGGTTGTGCGTCCCGCCCTCGAAGCTCAGCGTCGACGTGCCCGGCGCGTGCAGCAGCGGCCAGATCACCGTCTGCAGCACCAGCGTCACGCTGCCGGCGCTGCCGACCGAGAACGCGTACTCGCCGTGCTTGACCGGACCTGGCTGAAAGACCAGCTCTTGCGAGCCGAGCGCGTCGCCCTGGACCTTGGCCGCGCCGACGCTGGTGGCCGCGCGCACGGCCGTGAGGTGCTGGCGGAGCAGCCCCGGCTTGTGCCGACGCGCCCGCAGCTTGATCAGGTGGAAGGGCCGCCCCGTGATGAGCGACAGGGCCAGCGAGGTGCGGAGGATCTGGCCGCCGCCCTCGCCCTCCGAGCCGTCGATCACGATCGCGTCCTTCGGCGCCTGCATCCTATCCCTTCACGCAGACGACCTGGCGCAGGGTGTGGACGACCTCGACCAGGTCGCGCTGCGCCTCCATCACCGCGTCGATGTCCTTGTACGCCATCGGCGTCTCGTCGATCACGTCCTCGTCCTTGCGGCACTCGACGCCGGCGGTCGCCTTGCGGTGGTCGGCCACCGTGAACCGCTTGCGCGCCTCGGTCCGCGACATCGCCCGCCCCGCCCCGTGGCTGCACGAGTGGAAGCTCTCGGCGTTGCCCTTCCCGCGGACGATGTACGAGCGGGTCCCCATGCTGCCCGGGATGATCCCCAGGTCGCCCGTGCGGGCCCGCACCGCCCCCTTGCGGGTCACGAGCACGTCCTTGCCGTAGTGGTGCTCGCGCGCGACATAGTTGTGGTGGCAGTTGACCGCCGTCGCCCCGAAGGTGAACGGCGGGATGCCCTTGCAGCCAGCGACCGCCTTGATCGTCGCCTGCATCATCAGCTCGCGGTTGTGCCGCGCGAAGTCCTGGGCCCACTCGACCGCCTCGACGTAGTCGTCGAAGTACTTGGTGCCTTCGGACAGGTACGCCAGGTTCTGATCGGGCAGGTTCACGAACCACCGCTTCATCTCCTCCTTGGCGAGGGCGATGAAGTGCGAGCCGATGCGGTTCCCGACCCCGCGCGAGCCCGAGTGCAGCATGAACCACACCTGGTCGCGCTCGTCGAGGCAGACCTCGATGAAGTGGTTGCCGGTCCCGAGCGTACCCAGGTGGACCGCCGTGTTGCTCTTCTCGATCGCCTTGTGCTTGTCGACGATCGCGTCGAAGCGCGACTCCAGCTGCTTCCACACCGTCGCCACCGGCGCCGGCGGCGAGTGCCACGCGCCCTTGTCGCGGCCGTGGTTGGTGGTGCGGCCGTGCGGCACGGCCTTCTCGATCGCCGAACGGACCTCGCTCAAGTTGTCCGGCAGGTCCGACGCCTTGAGGCTCGTCTCGACCGCCATCATCCCGCAGCCGATGTCGACGCCCACGGCCGCCGGGATCACCGCGCCGACGGTCGGGACCACGCTGCCGACCGTCGCGCCGATGCCGAGGTGGACATCGGGCATCGCCGCCACCCAGCGGTGGATGAACGGCATCTGCGCGATCCGCTCGAGCTGCGCGATCGCGTCCTCTTCGACCTGCACCCCGCGAGTCCAGCGCTTGATCGGGACCCCGCCCTTGGGTTGATGGACCTCGTAGTTTTGCGCGTCACGGTTGGACATCGGCGTTCTCCTGAAGCCCGGTATCGCAGAGAACGTGCCTGGCGGCCGTGACTCAGGGATTAACGAGATATTTTCAAGATCTTACCGAAGGCCACCGAGCCTTGGCCAGCACAATTTTCTATCCGAATCTATAATCTCTGATAGATTGGGCGCCATATGCGGAGGCCCACCGTCGTCCTGGGGATCCTCGGCTCCCAGATGGACATCGGCGGCCGCAACCGCTGGGACCGCTGGCGGCCCACCGTCGACCTCTGCCGGCACGACGACCTCATCGTCGACCGGCTCGAGCTCATCCACGGCAACGCCCACACCGAGCTGGCCGAGGCCGTCACCGCCGACATCGCCCAGGTCTCGCCGGAGACCCGGGTCCGCCTGCACACCCTCGATTTCGCCGATCCCTGGGCCTTCGAGGAGGTTTACGCCGGCCTCCTCGACTTCGTGCGGGCCTACCCGTTCCGCCCGGACGACGAGGACTACCTGGTGCACATCACCACCGGTACGCACGTGCAGCAGATCTGCCTGTTCCTGCTGACCGAGTCGCGCTACCTGCCCGGCCGCTTGCTGCAGACCATCCCCCCGGCGCGCCGCGACCAGGGCGACCCGGGCGGCCACGCGATCATCGACCTCGACCTCGCTCGCTACGCCCCGATCGCCGAGCGCTTCGCCGAGGACGCCCGCGCCGGCGAGTCCTTCCTGAAGGCCGGGATCGCCACCCGCAACGCGGCCTTCAACGAGCTCATCGCCCAGATCGAGCAAGTCGCCGGAGTAACGCGCGCGCCGATCCTGCTGACGGGCCCGACCGGCGCCGGCAAGACCCGCCTGGCCCGCAAGATCTTCGAGCTCAAGCAGCACCGCCACCAGATCCGCGGCACCTTCGTCGAGCTCAACTGCGCCACCTTGCGCGGCGACGCGGCCATGTCGGCGCTGTTCGGCCACGTCCGCGGCGCCTTCACCGGCGCCGTCCGCGACCGCGCCGGCGTGCTGAAGATGGCCGACGGCGGGCTCCTCTTCCTCGACGAGATCGGCGAGCTCGGCCTCGACGAGCAGGCCATGCTGCTGCGCGCGATCGAGGATCGCGTGTTCCTCCCGGTCGGCAGCGACCGCGAGGTCCGCAGCGAGTTCCAGCTGGTCGCCGGCACCAACCGCGACCTGCGGGCCGACGTCGTCGCCGGCCGCTTCCGCGAGGACCTGCTGGCCCGCATCGACCTGTGGTCGTTCCGCCTGCCCGGCCTGCGCGAGCGTCGCGAGGACATCGAGCCCAACCTCGACTACGAGCTCGAGCGCTGGTCGCAGCGACATGGCCGAAAGGCCAGCTTCTACGGCCAGGCGCGGACCGCCTTCTTAAGTTCGCCACCACCGCCGACGCGGTGTGGTCGGGCAACTTCCGCGACCTCGCCGCCGCCATCGAGCGCATGGCCACGCTCGCGCCCGGCGGCCGGATCGCCGTGCGCGAGGTCGAGGCGGAGATCGCCCGCCTGCGCGCCGCGTGGTCGAGCACGCCGGTCAACACCGGCGACGACCTGCTCACGCGCCTGCTCGGCCGCGAACGCCTCGCCGAGGTCGACCCCTTCGACCGCGTCCAGCTGGCCGAGGTCGTACGCGTGTGCGCGGCCGCCCGCAACCTGTCCGACGCCGGCCGCACTCTGTTCGCCGCCTCGCGCCTGCGCAAGCGCTCGAGCAACGACGCCGACCGCCTGAGAAAATACCTGCAGCGCTTCGACCTCGAGTGGGCCGACATTCACCCTGAAGACGCGTAGCCGCGAGCGACGACCCCCCGAGAGAATACCTGCGGCGCTTCGACCTCGAGTGGACATCCTGAGACGCGTAGCCGCGAGCGACCGGACGAGAAGACACCCGCGGCGCTTCGACCTCGAGACCTCCACCCTGACGTTGCGTAGCCGCGAGCAACGCCCGCTCGCAAAGACACCCGCGGCGCTTCGACCTCGAGCGGGCCGACCTCCACTATGGAGACGCCTGGCCGGCCGGGTTGATATCCTCCCCGCATGCCCGGCCCGATCCTCGTCACCGGCGCGACCGGCAACGTCGGCAGCGCCGTCGTCGAGCGACTGCTCGCCCGCGGCGTGGCCTGCAGCATCGGCGTCCGCGATCCCTCGCTCCTCGCACCTCGTCAGGGAGTCACCCCGGTCGTCCTCGACTTCCGCCGGCCCGACACCTTCGCGTCCGCGGTCGCCGGCGCCGGAGGCCTGTTCCTCGTCCGGCCGCCGGCGATCGCCGACGTGCGCCCGACCCTCTGCGCCCTCGTCGACGCCGCTGCTGCCGCCGCCGTACCGCACGTCGTCTTCCTCTCGGTCATCGGCGCCGAGCACAACCGCATCGTCCCGCACCACGCCGTCGAGCGGCACCTCGCCCGCGGACATGTCCCTTGGACCATCTTGCGGCCGGGCTTCTTCGCCCAGAACCTCGGCACCGCCTACCGAGCCGACCTGCGCGAACGCGACGAACTCTACGTGCCCGCCGGTCGGGGTCGCGTGGCCTGGGTCGACACGCGCGACCTCGGCCAGCTCGCCGCCGACATCCTCGTCGAGCCGTCCGAGCACCGCGGCCGCGGTCACACGCTCACCGGCGGCGAGGCGCTCGACTTCACCGAGGTCGCCGAGCTGCTCACCCGCGCGCTCGGGCGACCGATCCGCTACACCCCGGCGAGCGCGTTCGGCTACGCCCGGCGGCTGTCCTCACGCGGCTTGCCTTTGGGACAGGTCATCGTCCAGACGCTGCTCCACCTCGGCCTGCGTCGGGGTCACGCCGCGACGATCGACCCCACCCTCGGCGCTCTCCTCGGCCGGCGCCCGCGGACCCTCACCGACTACGTCGCCGACCATCTCCAGCTGTGGCGCCCGTGAGCCGCGCGCAAACCCGCCCCTGTTCGTCGGTGTAAGCGCCACCGACCGGCCGCGTTCGGGTCGCGCAACCGGACGAACGCCATGCCCCGCTCCACCGTCGTCGCCTCGCTCCTCCTCGCCTCCGTCGCCGCCCTCGCCGCTTGCAGCAAACACCCCGGCGTGGCCCACCTGAACGCCCCCGAGTCGGCCGGCTACACCCCCGCGAGCACGCCCCAATCTCAGCTCTCCGCCACCGCCGACGAGGCCGCGCCGATGGCCCCGGGCGGCGGTGAGGCGAGCGTGAGCGGCAAGCTCGCCGAGCGCGAGCGATCTCGCGGCCTCGGCACTGCCTACGGCGAGCAGCGCTCCAGCTCGGTGCGTGGCACCCGGTTCGAGCGCGCCGACGCCTACAACCCCGATCTGGTGCTCAGCCTGCGCTACAACGACGCCGCGGGGGTGCAGCAGATCGCCCAGCACAAGACGGGCTCGCCCCACCTGTTCCCGGCGATCCAGCAGAGCGACGCCGTGAGCGTCACCCTGCGCGACGAGTACGGCGCGCCGCTGTCGGCTGCGCAGGTCGGCGGTGATGTCTACGCGGTCGGAGAGATCGGCGCGCGCTACACCATCGGCGTCGAGAATCACACTGCCCAGCGCGTCGAGGTCGTCGCCTCGGTCGACGGCCTCGACGTCCTCGACGGCGGAGAGGCGGACTTCCACAAGCGCGGCTACGTCGTCGCCCCGTACACCAGCTTCGCCATCGAGGGCTGGCGGACCTCCGACGACACCGTCGCCGCCTTCCGCTTCAGCGACACCGACAGCGGCTACGCCGCGCAGATGGGCAAGCCGCGCAACATCGGCGTCATCGGCGTCGCCTTCTTCCGCGAGGCCGGCCACGACGACCTGCTGCGCCGCGACACCGCCGACCCGTTCCCCAACCGCTACGCGCCGCCGCCGCCGACCTACCGCGGCTACTGACGTGCGACCTCGACCTGCCGCGAGGACCCGTCGAACTTTCTTCGCGTCGCCTGTAACAGCGACGCCGGACCGGGGACTCGAGCAACGAAGGACGCACGCTTTATGTTGATTCGCTCCCTGCCCCTCGTTCTGCTCACCGCCCTCTCGCTCGGCACCGCCGGCTGTGACATCGATCTGAACGGCTCCGTGTTCGATCGCGACGGCGACGGCGTCGAAGATCCCGAAGACAAGGACGACGACAACGACGGCGTCGACGACGACCAGGACGACGACGACGACGACGACGGCATCGATGACAAGGACGACGACGACGACAAGGACGACGTCGACGACGACGGCATCGACGACGAAGAAGACGAGGACGACGACAACGACGGCACCCCGGACGACGACGACGACGACGCCGAGGACGAGGACGAGTCCCCCGAGGACGAGGGCGACGGCGAGGACGAGGCCCCCGAGGACGAGGGCGACGGCGAGGACGAGTCCCCCGAGGACGAGGGCGACGGCGAGGACGAGGCCCCCGAGGACGAGGGCGACGGCGAGGACGAGGCCCCCGAGGACGAGGGCGACGGCGAGGACGAGCCGCAGCCCGAGGACGAGGGTGACGGCGAGGCCGAGGACACCCTCGATCCTGGACGCCTCCTCGTTTGTTAGCAAGAGCGCCGACCGGTTCGACGAACCGGCCGGCGCTCATTTTTTCAGGAGCGACTCACTCGGCAGCCAGGACCACGCCTGCGCCGACCGTCTTGCCGCCCTCGCGGATGGCGAACTTCATGCCCGGCTCGAACGCCACCGGCTTGCCGAGCTTGAAGCGCACCGTCGCGCGGTCGCCCGGGGTCACCGAGCCGAGCTCGCCGACGTCGAGGATCGCCGTCGAGTCGCACGCGCCGAAGAAGAACTGCGGCGCGTAGCCGGTGCCGAAGCCCGTGTGGCGGCCGCCCTCCTTCTCGGTGAGCGTGAAGATCTCCGCCGTCCCTGCCGAGTGGGGCCGCATCGAGTCGGGCGCGATCACCACTTGCCCGCGCTCGACCTGGTCGCGGTCCACCCCGCGCAGCAGCATGCCGACGTTGAGCCCCGCGCGGGCCTCCGGGATGTTCTTGTGGAACATCTGGATCCCCGTGACCACCGCCTCGAGCGGGCGCCCGTCGACGCGGCCGACCACCTGGATCGTCGCCCCGGTGGTCAGCGTCCCGCGCTCGACGCGGCCGGTCACCACCGTGCCGCGACCGGCGATCGTGCAGACCCCTTCGATCGGCATGAGGAACGGCCCCGCGACGTCGCGCTCGGGCAGGGTCATGCGGTCGAGCTCGGCGAGCAGCGCGAGGATCGACCGCTCGTCCTCGCCCCGCAGCGCCTGCAGGGCCGACCCGCGCACGATCGGGATGCCGTGGTACCCCTGGCGCTCGAGCATCTCGGTGACCTCGAGCTCGACCAGCTCGAGCATCTCGGGGTCGGCGACGTCGACCTTGTTGAGGAACACGACCATCTGCTTCACCCCCACCTGGCGGGCCAGGAGGATGTGCTCGCGGGTCTGCGGCTGCGGCCCCTGGCTGGCGTCCACCAGCAGGATCGCCGCGTCCATCTGCGAGGCCCCCGTGATCATGTTCTTGACGTAGTCGGCGTGCCCGGGGCAGTCGATGTGCGCGTAGTGGCGGCCCTCCGTCTCGTACTCGACGTGTGCGGCGTTGATCGTGATCCCGCGCTCCCGCTCCTCGGGGGCGTTGTCGATGTCCTCGAAGGCGCGCGCCTTCGAGCCGAAGTGCGCGGCGCAGACGCGGGTCAGCGCCGCGGTGAGGGTGGTCTTGCCGTGATCGACGTGGCCGATCGTCCCGCAATTCAGGTGGGGCTTGATGCTCATGACATACTCACATCTTCTCCTGGTCTCCCAGGCACTACGCAATGAGATCCTCGGGGGTCGCACCCGATGGTCTCGTCAGGCCAATGCTTCGCATGTCCCTTCGGACATACGCAGCAATGGCGACAATGCGAGGTCCCGGCGCAGCACCGCCGATCGCCAGCGCGATCGCGGCCTGAGCCGGACCTCGGCGCTCAGGCGCCGAAAGCCTCGCAGACCGGGTCTACCACCCGGTCAAGCGCGTCCTGCAGCTCGCCCGGAGCCGCCGCCTCAGGCGCACAACAAATCCAGGAGCTGCGGCTGCGAGAGCGCGAGCTGCGACTGGAGCATGTTGGTGGCGCGAAGCATGACGGGCAGGGAATAACACGACCCCGCCGCCTCGTCAACTATCATCATTCTCAAATCGGACGACCGCGCCACGCGGCCGCGCGGCGCGATTGTCGACACCGGCGCGCCGGCTGGATCTCGAAGCGCATGCCGCCGCCGAACATCACCCCGCCGCCGAACGTCGGCGCGGCGCCGAAGTTGACGCCGTGCTTGCGCATCTTGGCCATCCCGGGCGACTCGCGGTGGACGAACATCAGCGTGGTGAAGGCGATCGTCGAGGCCAGGGCGACGCCGCCGAGCACGAGCATGCCGGTGGTCGCCTTGGCCATGTTCTCGCCGCGGGTGCACTGGTTGGCGACCGCGGCGTTGGTCACGCCGTCGCCGAGCGGCGCGCGGGCGTTGCGACAGATGTCTTCGCCCTCGCCGTAGCGCACGTCGTCGTCGGTGGTCTTGGTGTCGTACGAGTCCTCGGCGAGCTGCAGCATCTTCTTGAAGACCGGCCCGTTCGGCTTGCGCCACGCCATGAACAGGCCGATGCCCGCGCCGAACGCCAGCACCGCGACCGTCGCCGAGGCCGCCAGGCCGGCCTTCTTCCACTTCGGCTGGTCCTTGTAGCGGCCCCACACCAGCTTCGACTTGCCCGCCTCCGGCTGCGGCTCGGGCTCCGGCTCGGTCTCTGCCGGCACCGGCTCCGCGGTCTTCTCGGCCCCGAGCACGCGGCCGACCAGGTCCTTCGCGGTCGCCTGCACCTGCCCCGCCTCGAGCGCCGACGCCGGGTACTCCGCGGTCACCGACTCCTTCACGCTCGCCCCGCCGACCTCGAGCAGGTTGAGCTGCACCACGTACCCGCCGCCGCTCTTCGCCAGCGACCCGTAGACCATGTTGTCGACGCCGAGCGTGCGCCCGCCCTCGGCCAGGCACTTCGGCGACGGCGGCTCGTCGCAGCCCATCGTCAGCTTCAGCTCCGACAGCGACATGTCGCGCCCGCCGCCGACCCCGCGCGCCGCGAACTCCGACTGCAGCGCCTTCGTCAGCGCCACCGCCTTGGCGGGATCGTCGCCCTCGAGCGTGAGGACCGAGCCCTTGCCCGCCACGGGCGCGGCGGCCGCGGTCGTGGGCAGGCTGAGCGACAGGGCGAGCGCCAGCGACAGGGCGGTCGCAGGCGGGGACAGTCGGCGCGGGCGGGGCGACATCGGGGCCCAAACGTCGCACGGGATGCGCCGCCAGGGAAGAGGCCCGCGTCATCAGGCGGCGGACGGCCGCGGCCGCCGGACCGCGCGCACGGTTTTTCTCACCGACCCGGGCCTTACCGACGCCTTGCCGGTTTTGCCGGCCGCGCCGACGCGGCATCATCGCCGCGCGTGCCGCCCGGGCTCCCCCCACCGCCTGCTCCGCCTCTGCGCCTGCGCCACAGCCTCGCCGCGCGGATCACCGCGCTCGTGGTCCTCGTGGTCATCACCAGCGGCGTCACCTCGCTGCTCATCATCCGCGAGCTGCGCGCCCTCAAGGTCAGCTTCGACCTCCTCACCATCATCTACGTCAAGTTCAACCAGGACCTCACCACCGCCTATCGCCAGTCGGTCCGCATCACCACGCACGCTCGCGAGCGCCGCGGCAGCGAGGTCCAGCGCCTGAGCCCCGGCCTCGAAGGGGTCCTCGCCGAGGCCTTCGAGACGCGCGCCGAGCAGGTCCAGCAGGCCCGCTCGGTGCTCGACAGCGCGATCGCCCACCCCGATCGGCTCGGCGGCGAGGAGGCCGTCCGCACGCTCCGCGAGTTCCGCGAGGTCCTGAGCCGCCTCGAGGACCTGGCCGCCGCCGCCGCCAACCTGAAGCCGGCCGAGGCGCTGGCCGACGTGCGCAGCGAGAACGAGATCAACGAGCTGTTCCGCCGCCTCGACGACCAGGTCTCGCGCGCGATCATCGACCTGCAGATCCAGGTCAGCGAGCGCGAGCGCGAAACCGAGCGGACCATCGCCCTGCTGGCCGCCGCCACCGCCGTCATGGCCCTCTTGGCCGCGCTCGGCGTGATCTGGACGCTGCGGCCGCTGCGGCGCCTGGCCGCCAGCGTGCGCCAGCTCGGCGAGGGCGACTGGGCCCAGCGGGTGGCCGCCCCCGGGGCCCTGCGCGGCGACGAGGTCGGCCGCCTCGCGCTCGAGTTCAACCACATGGCGGAGGCGCTGCAGGAGCGCGAGCGCCGGCTGATCCGCGGCGAGCGCCTCGCGGCCGTGGGCCAGCTCGCGGCCCAGGTGACGCACGAGATCCGCAACCCGCTGTCGAGCGTGGCCCTCAACGTCGAGCTGCTCGACGACGAGATCGCCTCGGCCAGCCCCGAGGCGCAACAACTCCTGCGCAAGATCACCGCGGAGATCGATCGCCTCACCGCGATCACGGAGGACTACCTGGGGCTGGCCCGGCGCAAGCCGCCGGAGCGCGTGCCGACCGACCTCGCGGCCGAGCTCCACAGCTTGGTCGACTTCATGGCCGAGGAGCTCGGCAGCGCCGGCGTCGAGGTCGAGGTCGACGCGCCCGGGCCCGCGTGGGTGCTGGGCGACGCGGGCCAGCTGCGGCAGCTGTTCATGAACCTGCTGCGCAACGCCCGGGAGGCGCTGGTCGGCAGCCGCGGCGGGGCCGCCGACGACGTGAGCGACCTCGGCGATCTCTCCTCGGACCTCGCGCGGACCCCGAAGATCGCCGTGCGCCTGCGCCAGGGCGCGGGCGTGGTGCGCGTCAGCGTCGAGGACAACGGCCCCGGCCTGCCGGTCGAAGACGTCGACAAGGTGTTCGAGGCCTTCTTCACGGCCAAGCCGCAGGGCACCGGGCTCGGGCTGTCGATCGTCCAGCAGTTGGTCCAGGACCACGAAGGCAGCGTCCGCGTGGCTTCGACCGGGCCCGGGGGCACCGCCTTCGAGGTCCAGATCCCGGCTTGCGCTCCTCCGCCCCCCTCCGTATCCTCGGCGGGCGTACCCGTCTAAGGCCGCACACCGCTCATGCCCATCCGCTCGCTCGTCGCCTCCGCCCTGTTCGCCGTGGTCGCCTCGCTCGGCTGCAACTTCATCATGAACCCCGACGGCGACGGCGTGTTCCGCTGCGACAACCCGGACGACTGCGACGTCCCGCTCCAGGACGCGCTGGCCGACAAGCGCACGCAGTCGCGCTGCGCGGCGGCCGGCGGCGGCGGCGGCGGCTTCACCCAGAGCCAGGACAACAAGGTCTGCAGCGTCCTCGACAAGGAGGACGTGAGCTGCAACCCGGCGCCCTACGCCAACGACGACAGCGTCCCGGTGGCCAAGGCCTACAACGACGCGCTCGACGAGGGCGGCGCCTACTCGTGCGCCCAGGAGCTGTACGGCAGCGCCGGCTGCCCGCCCAACGGCAGCACCTGCAACGAGGGCCTCGAGCTCCGCACCTACGAGACCCTGAGCGGCGACGCCGACAACCCGGAGCAGACCGAGGCCCGCGTGTGCGCGCCGAAGGGCGTCGCCGCGGTCGCCGGCAACAGCGCGGTGCGCGGCTTCGACGTGCTCGACCAGCACTGCCGCTCGTACTTCTGCGACGACGCGTTCGTGTGCAACCGCGGCAGCGGCACCAGCAGCGGCTGGCGCTGCGTCCGCTGCGACCCCGACAAGGCCTACGGCAACGGCGGCTGCGGCACCATGTACCTGCAGGGCGCCCCCTCGACGGTCTACACCGCCGACCTCGGCGGCGACGCCTGCGACGACGTGGCCTCGGCCGACAAGACCGAGTTCGGCCCCGTCGTCCCCGCCCCGGTCGTGGGCCCGTAGGCCCGGCCGCTCCGGATACGCCCCTTCGGGCATGTCGGTTCGGGCATGTCCGCCAGGACATGTCGCCACGGGCATGTCGCCACGGACATGTCGCCATGGGCATGTCGCCACGGACATGTCCCTGCGGACACGCTGCTCTCCGCACCGCGCCCTCGGCCCCCCGCGACCCGCTGCTCTTCAGACCGCGCCCTCGGCCCCCTGCGGCCCGGTCTCTGCGGCCCGGTCTCTGCGGCCCGGTCTCTGCGACCCGCTGCGGAGGCACGCCGCGCCTCCTCCTCTCCTCGGGCTCGCCTGCGGAGGCGTCCCCCCTTCGGCTGACGGACCGCCCCCGCCGCCGCGGCCGCTTCCCGGCCCTGGCGAGCTCGGCTAGACTCGCGGGCCGATGGCTGGCCCTCCTGGCGCTTCCGGACATGTCCCTTCCGCCAGCCCGTTGCTGCAGCTGCTGCGCGGCGCCGAGGTGTTCGCCCCGGCGCCGCTCGGCGTGTGCGACGTCCTGCTCGCCGCCGGCAAGATCGCCGCGATCGCCCCCGAGCTCCCGGCCCTCCCGCCCGAGCTGTGCCGCGTCCACGACCTCCGCGGCCACCGCCTGATCCCCGGCCTGCTCGACGCCCACGTCCACCTCATCGGCGGCGGCGGCGAGGCCGGCCCGAGCACCCGCGTCCCCCCGGTCACCCTCAGCCAGCTCGCGCGCGCCGGCATCACCACCGTCGTCGGCGTCCTCGGCACCGACGGCACCACCCGCACCGTCGCCGACCTCGTGGCGCGCACGCTCGGCCTGCGCGACGAGGGTCTGTCGGCCTGGTGCTACACCGGCAGCTACGAGCTCCCGGTGCCGACCCTGACCGGCAGCGTGCGCCGCGACCTCGTGTTCGTCGACCCGATCATCGGCGTCGGCGAGCTCGCCCTGTCCGACCACCGCTCCTCGCAGCCGACCCTCGACGAGCTGCTGCGCGTGGCCGCCGATGTCCACGTCGGCGGCATGATGGCGGGCAAGGCCGGCATCGTGCACCTGCACATGGGCGACGGCCTGCGCGGCCTCGACCTCGTGCGTCGGGCCCTCGACGTGAGCGAGCTGCCGCCGCGGGTGTTCCACCCGACCCACGTCAACCGCAACCGCCGGCTGTTCGTCGAGGCCGGCGAGCTGGTGGCGCGCGGCTGCAGCGTCGACGTCACCGCCTTCCCGCCCGAAGATGACCCCGGGGACAGCCTCTACGCCGCCGACGCGATCGACCGCTGGATCGCGCAGGGCCTGCCGGTAAGCCGGCTCACATGTTCTTCCGACGGGGCCGGCTGCATGCCGGTGTTCGACGCTCACGGGCACATCTGCGCCATGGACGTCGGGCGGCCGACCACCCTCAGCGACACCCTGACCGAGCTGCTGGCGCGTGGGCAGGAGCTGGCCACGGTCCTGCCGATCTTCACCACCAACGTCGCCGACCTCCTGCGCCTCGGGCACAAGGGCAGGCTCGCCGCGGGGGCCGACGCGGACCTCGTCGCCCTCGACGACCACGGTCACATCGCCGGCGTGATCGCCCGCGGACGTTGGCTGATCCAGGGCGGCCAAACAGTGGTATGCGGGCCCTTCGAGAGGTCTGCCTCGTGAGCCCAGCACGCATCGAAGAGCACCACAGCCGCGGGTGGATCGTCCCCGTCGGCGGCGCTGAAGAGAAGGAGCAGGACCCGGTCATCCTCCGCCGCTTCGTCGAGGTCAGCGGCGGCGCGGGCGCCCGGATCGCCGTCATTCCCACCGCCTCTCGCCTGCCCGACACGGGCGCGCGCTACGAGAAGATCTTCCGCCAGCTGGGCGCCCACAGCGCTCGCGCCTTGCCGTTCGAGACCCGCGCCGACGCCGAGCGCGAGGACTGGCTCGGTATCCTCGAGCACGCCACCGGCGTCTTCTTCACGGGCGGCAACCAGCTCCAGCTCAGCACGATCCTCGGCGGCACCCCCGTCGCCAAGTCGATCCGCAAGCTCAACGCCCGCGGCGTCACCGTCGGCGGCACGTCCGCTGGCGCCGCGATTCTCTCGGAGCACATGATCGCCTTCGGCCAGGGGGGCGCGACCCCCAAGGCTGGGCTCGCATCGCTGGCGCCGGGCTTCGGCCTGACCAACCGCGTCGTCATCGACCAGCACTTCCGCCAGCGCGACCGGCTGGGCAGACTGCTGTCGGTCCTCGCCTTCAACCCCTTCGCCGTCGGCATCGGCCTCGACGAAGACACCGCCGCCTTCCTCGGCCCGGACGACGTCATGCACGTCGACGGCGCCGGCGCCATCACCCTCGTGGACGTCGCCAACCTCGAGCATTCGTCGATGGCCTTCGCGAAACCCGGCCAGCCCATCTGTTTGACCGGCATCAAGCTGCATATCCTCACCAAGGGCGCGCGCTACAACTTCGTCACCCGCGAGGCCGTCCTGCCGCTGCCGCCGCCCGACGACGACGACTGACCGACCAACCTCCGCCTCGCGGCGCTTAGCCTCCCCGCCTCACGGCGGCCTCCGACAACCTGCCCCAAGGGACATCATGCAGATCCTCGAGCGTCGCGTCTACCGCGGTCCCAACCTCTACGCCCACTTCCCGGTCATCCGGATGAACCTCGACCTCGGCGAGCTCGAGCAGTGGCCGAGCGCGACGATCCCGGGCTTCGTCGACGGGCTGCTGGGGGCGCTGCCGAGCCTGCAGCAGCACACCTGCTCGTACGGCGACGCGGGCGGGTTCGTCCGCCGCCTGCGCGAGGACAGCGGCACCTGGCTCGGGCACGTGCTCGAGCACGTGGCGATCGAGATCCAGGTGCTCACGGGGGCCAAGGTCAGCTTCGGCAAGACGCGCAGCACCGGCGCCACCGGCCAGTACTACGTCGTCTACGAGTACGAGGAAGAGCGCGTCGGCGAGGCCGCCAGCGACCTCGCGCTCGACCTCCTGCACTCGCTCCTGCCCGACGGCTTCGAGGGCCGCAAGAGCGTGCCTGACGGCTTCGACTTCCAGTCGCGGCTCGAGGACCTGATCGCCTTCGCCCAGAAGCGCCAGTTCGGCCCCTCGACCGCCTCGCTGGTGCGGGCGGCCGAGCGGCGCGACATCCCGTGGATCCGCCTCAACGACCAATCGCTGGTCCAGTTCGGCCACGGCCGCTACCAGAAGCGCATCCGCGCCACGGTCACCTCCGAGACGCGGCACATCGCCGTCGAGATCGCCAGCGACAAGGAGGAGACCAACAAGATCCTCGGCGACCTCGGCCTGCCGGTCCCGCGCCAGCACCTCGTGCGCACCGCCGACCGCGCCGTCGCGGCCGCCAATCGCCTCGGCTTCCCCGTCGTCGTCAAGCCGCTCGACGCCAACCACGGCCGCGGCGTCTCGATCGACCTGCAGAGCGAGGCCGCCGTGCGGGCCGCCTTCGACAAGGCGCAGGAGCACTCCAACAGCGTCATCGTCGAGACCTACATCCCCGGCTTCGACCACCGCATGCTGGTCGTCGCCGGCGAGCTGATCGCCGTCGCCAAGCGCGTCCCGGGCCACGTCGTCGGCGACGGCGAGCGCACCATCGCCCAGCTCATCGAGCAGGTGAACAGCGACCCGCGGCGCGGCATCGGCCACGAGAAGGTGCTGACCCGCATCGAGCTCGACTACCAGGCCCGGCGCCTGCTCGAGCTCAAGGGCTACGGCGCCGACACCGTGCCCGCGGCCGGCGAGGAGGTCTACCTGCGCAGCACCGGCAACCTCAGCACCGGCGGCACCGCGATCGACCTCACCGACGTGTGCCACCACGACAACCGCGAGATGGCGGTGCGGGCGGCCAAGGCGATCGGCCTCGACATCTGCGGCATCGACTTCATCACCCCCGACATCACCCGCAGCCACCGCGAGGTCGGCGGCGGCATCTGCGAGGTCAACGCCGCGCCGGGCTTCCGCATGCACGTCGCCCCGACCGAGGGCACCCCGCGCGACGTCGCCGGCCCGGTCATGGAGATGCTGTTCCCGCCCGGCACGCCGAGCCGGATCCCGATCGCCGCGGTCACCGGCACCAACGGCAAGACCACCGTCTGCCGCATGATCGCCCACATCCACAAGATGTCCGGCGCCACCGTCGGCCTGTGCACCACCGACGGCGTCTACATCGACGGCGAGCGCACCGTCGTCGGTGACATGACCGGCCCGGTCGCCGCGCAGATGGTCCTGCGCGACCCGCTGGTCGACCTCGCCGTCCTCGAGACCGCGCGCGGCGGCCTCCTGCGCGCCGGCATGGGCTACCGCGCCTGCAACGTCGGCGCCGTCCTCAACGTCACCTCCGATCACCTGGGCCTCGGCGGCATCGACAACCTCGACCAGCTCGCCGAGCTCAAGCGGATCGTCGTCGAGGTCGCGCGCGACTGCGCCGTCCTCAACGCCGACGACGAGCACTGCCTGCGCATGGCCGACTACACCCAGGCCACGCGGATCGGCTACGTCACGACGAGCCCCAAGCACGACCTCGTGCGCCGGCACATCCGCGCCGGCGGCCTCGCGGTCGTGCTCGAGGAGGGCATCAACGGCGACATGATCACCGTCTACGACCGCGGCTCGCACATCCCGCTGCTGTGGACGCACCTCATCCCCGCCACCCTCGAGGGCAAGGCGCTGCACAACGTGCAGAACGCGATGTTCGCCACCTGCGTCGCCTACGCCATGGGCGTCAAGCTCGAGAACATCCGCCAGGGCCTGCGCACCTTCGACAGCACCTACTTCCAGGCGCCCGGCCGGCTCAACGTGTTCGAGGAGCTGCCGTTCAAGGTCATCCTCGACTACGGCCACAACCCCGCGGCGGTGCGCGCCATGGCCAGCCTGGTGTCGCGGCTCGACGTCAAGGGCAAGCGGGTCTGCGTGCTCGCGGCCCCCGGCGACCGGCGCGACGCCGACATCGCCGAGATCGCCCGCCACGCCGCGCCGGCGTTCGACCAGTTCATCATCCGCCAGGACGACGGCCTGCGCGGCCGCGCCTCCGGCGAGGTCGCCGACCTGCTGCGCACCGGCCTCGTGCAGGCCGGCGTCGCCGAGGACAAGATCCAGATCATCCTCGACGAGCAGCGCTCGATCGACGCCGCCCTCGCGGCCTGCGATCAGGGCGACCTGCTGCTGATCTTCGGCGACAACATCTCGCGCTGCTGGAAGCAGATCGTCCGCTTCCGCGAGGACCGGTTCGCCCCGGCGAACCGCGCCGCCGCGACCTCGAGCGTCGGCCAGCTCGCCGTCGGCCTGCCGAGCAACCCCACCGGTCACCTCGCCGGCCAGCCCGCCGGCCTGACCGGCCCGGTCAACGACGACCGCCCGCTCGACGCCCACCCGGCCCCGGCCGGCGTGGTCGAGGACGCCCGCGGCGTCCGCATCGCCCGCGACGCCGGGATCGAGGACTGACCTGACCCGAGGGACAGCAGCATGCGCCTCCTCGACGCCCGCCGGCTGACCGGGGTCAACCTCGACCTGGACGGCCCGGGCGCGATCGCCGAGGTCGAGTTCGAGGCCGGCGACGACGTCGCGCGGGCCGTCGCCGCGTGGCGAGACGCGGTCGCCCGCGCGGCCCGCCTGCTCGGCTGGGACGCGCCGCCGGTGGTGCGGCGGTGGCTCGGCGATCGCGGGGCCGCGCTGGTGTTCCCGGCCCCGGCCGACGCGCTGTACGTCGCCGTCGACGTCACCGAGTGGGCCGTCGAGTGCGCCCAGCGAGCGCTGAGCGGCGAATCCCCGCGCGAGCTCGACGAGCTCGCCCCGACCCTCCTCGCCGCCCGCGAGCGCGAGCGCCTCGCCGTCCTCCCGGCCCTGCAGGCCGCCGCCGAGGCCCACGGCGTCCCGCTCTTGCTCGACGACGACCACCTCTCACTCGGCGAGGGCGCCCGCTCGCGCGTGTGGCCGCGGACCCTCGCGCCCGCGCCCGCGGATGTCCCGTGGGACAGCCTCGCGCCGATCCCCGTCGCCCTCGTCACCGGCACCAACGGCAAGACCACCACCGCGCGGCTGCTGGCCCGCATCGCCCGCACCGCCGGCCATGTCCCCGGCAACACCTCCACCGACGGCCTCGCGGTCGCCGAGCAGGTGGTCGAGACCGGCGACTGGACCGGCCCCGGCGCGGCGCGGATCGTCCTCCGCGACCCGCGGGTCACCTTCGCCGTGCTCGAGGTCGCGCGCGGCGGGATCCTCCGCCGCGGCCTCGCCGTCGACCGCTGCGACGCCGCCTGCATCACCAACGTCTCCGCCGACCACCTCGGCGAGCACGGCATCGACGACCTCGCCGCCATGGCCCGGGTCAAGGCCGTCGTCACCCGCGTGGTCGCCCCCCACGGCCGCATCGTCCTCGGCGCCGACGCCCCGATCGCGGTGCCTGGCCCTTCGGGCATGTCCCCTGGGACCTTGCCCTCCGAGCATGTCTCTTCGAACATGCCCGATCGGTCACCTGCAGCGGCCGGGTCTCCGCCCGCCGGCACCGGACCGTCGGAGCCGGCCCTCGGGCAACCCGTGGGCGCGCCCGTGTCCGCCGGCGGCCCGCCTGAACCTTCGGACATGTCTGTCCGGACACCCGCCGATGGCCCGCCGTCCCCGCGCGCCTCGGCCACCCCGCAGCCGAACCCGCTGCTCGACCTGCCCGCGGACGGATTCCCGGCGCCGGTCGCGTGGTTCTCGCGCGACCCGCAGCACCCGCAGCTCCAGCGCCACCGGGCGGCCGGCGGCGAGGTGTGGTTCGTCTCGGCCGCGGGCCAGCTCACGCGCGGCCGCGGCGGCGAGCCCGACGTCGCGGTGGTGGCGATCGATGAGCTGCCGTTCTGCTTCGGCGGGGCGGCCACGCACAACGTCGCCAACGCGCTCGCCGCCGCCGCGCTGGCCGCCGCCGTGGGTCTGCCCGACGCCGCCATCGCCGCCGGCCTGCGCAGCTTCGTCGACAACCCCGGGCGAGCGCAGCTGGTCGCGCTGGACCACGCCAAGCTGTTCCTCGACTTCGCCCACAACCCCGCCGGCATCGCCGGGCTCGCCCCGCTGCTGGCGCAGATCCGCGCCGGCGCGCGCCTGCTCGTCAGCCTCGGCGTCGCTGGCGACCGCCGCGACGACGACATCCGCGACATCGCCCGCGCCGTCGCCTCGCTCGGGCCCGACCTCGTGCTGACCCGCGACCTCGAGCACTACCTGCGCGGCCGCCAGCCGGGCGAGGTCCCCGCGCTGCTCGAGCAGAGCTTTGTCGGGCTCGGGATCGCGTGCGAGCGGGTGGAGAGCGAGGTCGCGGCGATCCGCCGCGGCCTGGAGTGGGCGCGGCCGGGCGACGTGATCGCGATCCTCGTGCACGTCGACCGCGACGAGGTCTGGGCCGAGCTGCGCGCCCGCGGCGTCGCACCCGAGGCGGGCGAGGACCGATCCGGGCGCCCCGGAGCGGCGTAAGAGCGTGACGACCTCGCACGCTCGCCATGCTTGACGCGCACGCATACGCCCGAGCATATAGTCCAGCACCCGTGTCACGGCTGGGCCCAAGCTCGCCCTCCGGCCCTCCGGGCCCGCGAAGCGAGCGCAGCGACATCGAGCTCCTCGCCGCCATGGCGTGCGGCGACACCGACTCGCTCGGCGACCTGCACGACCGCTACGTCGGCCTGCTCCTGGCCACGGCGATCCGGATCCTCGGCAACCGCCGCGAGGCCGAGGACCTCGTGCACGACGTGCTCATGGAGGTCTGGCAGAAGTGCGCCGACTACGACCCCGAGCGCGGCAGCGTGCGCACGTGGCTGCTCGTCCGGCTGCGCAGCCGGGCCCTCGACCGCTGCCGCCGGGCCGGTCGCTTCCGCGTCGAGACCCTCGAGGACCGCGACCTCGACGACCTCGGTCAGGCCGGCGGCGACGAACCGGGCCAGAGCCTCGACCACGACCGCGTGCGCCGCGCACTGCTCGAGCTGCCGGCGGCGCAGCGCCAGGTGCTCGAGCTGGCCTACTTCGAGGGCCTGTCGGCCACCGAGATCGCCGAGCGGCTCGCCGTTCCGGTCGGCACCGTCAAGTCGCGGACCGCCGCCGGGCTCGCCAAGCTGCGCGCCGCCCTTCATGCTGAAGACAGGGGGGACCGATGACCGGCCGCGACCGCGAAGACCCGCCGGACCGGCGCCCGGGCCATCCAGCGGCCCTGCAGGAGGATGTCCTGAAGGACATGCCCCTTTGGGCAGGCGAGGACATGGCCGAGGCCGCCGTGGCCGAGGCCTTCACCGCCCTCTCGCTGGCCCTGCGGCCCGCCCCCGCGTCCGCCGCCAGCCGCGCTCGCCTGCTCGCCGCCGCCGCCGCGCCCGAGCGTCGCTTCAGCCCGTTCGTCGCCCGCCTGTCCCACCTCCTCGACCTCGCCCACGAGCGGGTCGGCGAGCTGCTCGTCAGCCTCGCGCGCGCGGACGTGTGGGAGCACGTGCTGCCGAACGTCGAGCTGTTCCACCTCGAGGGCGGCCCGGCCACCGCCGGCGCCGACGTCGGCTTCGTCCGCGTCGCCGCCGGCGCCCGGTTCCCACACCACAACCACCTCGGCGACGAGCACGTGCTGGTGCTGCAGGGCGGCTTCGTCGAGGACGACGGCACCGTCGTCCGCGCCGGCGCCGGCAGCTTCCGCGCCGCCGGCAGCGCCCACAGCCTCACCGCCCTGCCCGACCAGGACCTCCTCTACGCCGTCGTCGTGTTCGGCGTCGAGTTCCCCGGCCTGCCCCCGCGGGCCTGAGGCTGCTGGGACTGCTTGTCTTTGGGGGCATGTCCCGAGCGACATGCCCCCGCGGCCATGTCCGCAAAGCCATGTCCGAAGCGTCGCCGACCCGCGGCGCTGCCCGCCCACGCGGACGCACCCGCGGCTACCCGCTGTTCATCAGGAAGGTCGCGGTGTCGGCGAAGAACCCCCGCAGCGTCGCCGCAGCCCCCGGCTCGAGCTGGGCCTCGACGAGGGCGGCCTCCATCAGCGCGACCCAGCGATCGCGGGCGCGCAGGTCGAGCTTGAACGGCATGTGCCTGGCCCGCAGCCGCGGATGCCCCCGTTGCGCGATGTAGCGCTGCGGACCGCCGAATCGGCCGACCAGGAAGTCGCGCAGGCGGGCCTCGGCGCCGACCATGTCGTGGCGCGGGTACATCGGCCCCAGGATGTCGTCATCGGACACACGGCGGTAAAAGGCCGCTACCAGCCGCGCAAAGCCCTCCTCGCCGATTCGGGCATAGATCTCGTCCTCCGGGGCCGGCTCGTGCATCGCCGTCAGTGTGCCACGAGCGCAGCCCGCATCCTCCGTCGCGCGCGTGAGACAGGCGCCCTGCCGCCGCGCGGTGGGCCGATCGCCGTGATCGCGGCGACCGCGAGCGTGAACAAACGCCGGGCCGCGAGGGCCCGGAAGTTCGCCGCTTCGCGGTGTCCCCGGCCCGACGGGCTCGACCTGTCCCAAGGTAGGGGTTACCCGTCCGCGGCGCCCGCCCCGCCCCCTCCTGCGCGGAGTTTTCCCGCCCGCGTCGGGCCCCGTGGTAGCCTGGAGCCCGGTGCAGAGCCTGGCGCAGGACGAAGAGGACACCCTCGAAGCGGGCACCCTCGTCGCGACCTACTTCCGCGTGCTCGAGTTCATCGGCCCCGCCAACTTCGGCGAGCTGTACCGCGGCGAGCACATCCAGATGGGCAGCCGCTGCGCCGTGCGCGTGCTCAGCCCGCAGTGGAAGAGCCTCGTGCGCGGCGACGAGGACGTCGACCGCTTCCGCCGCATGGCCCGCGCCGCCAGCGACACCTCGCACCCCAATATCGCGCAGGTGTTCGACGGCGGCCGCCTGGCCGACGGCCGGCTGTTCCTCGTCACCGAGCTGCTGGTCGGCAGCAGCCTGTTCGAGGCCATCGCCGAGCGGCGCTACCTGCCGGTCCTGCGGGCCGCGCGGATCCTCCGCGACGTCGCCCGGGCCGTGCGCGCCGCCCACAACGCCGGCCAGGTCCACCGCGACCTCAAGGCCGAGAACGTCATGCTCGTGCCGCTGCCCGACGGCGACGGCGAGGCCGTGCAGGTGCTCGACTTCGGCATCGCCGCCTGGGCCGAGGCCGAGGCGCGCAAACAGAACCCCGGCGCCTTCGTCGCCACGCCCGAGTACATGGCCCCCGAGCAGGTCCTGGGCAAGCCCGCGAGCCCGCTGTTCGACATCTACGCCATGGGCGTGATGCTGTTCGAGGCCCTCGTCGGCGAGACCCCCTTCTCCGGCAACCCGCAGACGCTGATGAAGGCCAAGGTGGCCCGCCCCGCGCCCACGCTCGCCAGCAAGCTGCCCGGCATGCCGCGCCGCCTGTCGGAGCTGGTCGACGACTGCCTCGCCACGGACCCGGCCATGCGCCCCCAGAGCGCCAACGAGTTCGTGGTCCGCATCGAGGAGATCCTCCGCACCTTGAACCGCACCTCGGGACCGCAGACATGAGCCCGCCGGCCGCCCCCGGCCGCCCCGCTCCCCCTGCCCCGAAGCACATTGTTCTTAAAGCATGTCCCATTGGACATGTCCGCGTGGACATCCATCTGACCTCCGCCGCGCCCGCGCGCGCACTCTCCCCGCGCTCGGGCGCTCGGGCCGTCCCCGCCGCGGGTGCCCCCGAGAGAGCATGTCCGCCGGGACATGTCTTATCAGACAGACACTCGCGGCCTGCCGGCGTCGAGCCCCCGAAGGGCCTCCCGCTCGGGCTCGGTTCTCCGACTCGCCGCCCGCTCCTCCCTACCGCGGCCGCCGCCGCGAGAGCATGTCCCCATGGACATGTTTTCCCAGCCATTCCGATGCGCCGCGGCCTCGGGCCCTCGCGGCCTCGGGCCATCCGCTCGCTCCTCGCCGCGATCCTGTCCCTCGGGTCATGTACTTCGAGCCCTGTCCCTTCCGACAGCCCCGGCGCCCCTGCCCCCGCCCCCGCGCCGGTCACGGACGGCGCCGCCGAGTGCCCGGAGTTCGCCGCCGTTCCCAGCCCCGGCGCCCTCACGCCGCCGGAGATCGTCGAGGCCTCGGGCCTGGCGGCCAGCCGGCGCAACCCGGGCGTGCTGTGGACCCACAACGACTCCGACGCCGGCGGTCCGCTGGTCTACGCCTTCGCGGTCGACGGCGCGCGCCACCTCGGCCGCTGGCGGCTGGGCGGCGCCGAGGTCCATGACTGGGAGGACATGGCCCTCGGGCCAGGCAAGGACGGCGGCGACGCCCTCTACGTCGGCGACATCGGCGACAACCAGCGGAAGCGCCGCGAGGTCGTCGTCTACCGCGTCGCCGAGCCGGCCGTCGACCTCGCCGCCGCGCCCGCCGAGCACCGCCTGGCCGGCGTCGAGCGGCTGGTCTTCACCTACCCGGGCGGCCAGGCCCACAACGCCGAGACCTTGCTCGTCGACCCTGTCCGCGGGGACATGTGCATCGTCACCAAGAGCCGCGGCGGCTCGGCCGTGTTCTGCGCCGCCGCCCCGCTGACCTCCGGCGAGCTGACCGCCGCCGGCGAGCTCGGCGTCCTCGGCCTCGTCACCGGCGGCGCGGTCAGCCGCGACGGCACCCTGGTCGCCCTGCGCACCTACCTCGCCGCCCGCGTGTGGCGCCGCGACCCGTCCCGCCCGCTCGCCGAGGCCTTCCGCGGCCCCGACTGCGACCTACCGCTCGTCCTCGAGCGCCAGGGCGAAGCCCTCGCCTTCGCCGCCGACGACCGCGGCTACTACACCGTCAGCGAGGGCGCCGCCCCGGCCCTCCACGCCTACGCGCGCCGCTGATCCCGCCGCGCGCTGTTTCGATCCGGCTAAAAGTATTGGATCACGATCCGCTGGATCGCCCCGTCGGCGCCGACGGTGAACTTCGCGTCGCGGTACTTCGGCGGTCCGAACCGGCCCTTGGCGTTGTTCGAGGCGGCGTATCCCTCCTTGGGGATCCCGACCCAGGTCGTGTCCATCTTGTTGTTGCCGTTCTCGTCGTGGACGATGGCGAACGCGTACTCGCCGGCCGGCACCGCCAGGTCGACGCGCGCCTGTCCTCGCGCCACCCGGGTTACCGCCGTTTTCCACGCCTTGCTCGGGTCGCCCGGGAAGCCGGCCTCGCCGCGGAACACCGCTATCAGCACCTGTCCGTCGTCGTTGCGAAAGCCGCTCATGCGGATCGACAGCTCGGCGTCGGTCTCGGCCGGCGCCGCGGCGAGCGCGGCGGTGAGCGCGAGGATGAACGTGTTCAGGCTTTGTGCCAGCATGAGGGACCACGATCGCAGGCAGGAGATGGCGCCGCAAGCGGTTGCAGGGCGCCCTGGATCGCAGTATACAAACTTTGCGAAGAGTTGCGAGCAACCTTCCGCAAGGCCTGAACCTTCTCCGTCTTGGACGCCGTGAGTACCGGACGATATCGCATCCAGTCGGTGGCCGAGATGACCGGTGTGTCGGCGGCCACACTTCGCGCGTGGGAGCGCCGCTACGGCCTCCCTGCCCCTCGCCGTTCGTCGTCAGCCTACCGCCTCTACAGCGACCGCGACGTCGAGCGGATCCGCCGCGTCCGTGAGCTGTGCGAGGCGGGCATGGCGCCGTCCGAGGCCGCGCGCACCGTGCTGGCGACCGACGACGAGACCGCCGCGGCCGCGCGCGTCGAGGCCGACAACGACGAGCTCGCCGTGCAGCGGATCCTCGAGGCCGTCGACCATTTCGACCCCGACCGCATCGAGGCCGCGGTCAAGAGCTCGCTGTTCCTCGGCCCCGCGGTCACCGTGTTCGAGCGGGTGTTCAGCCCGGCGCTCGTGCAGATCGGCGACCGCTGGGCCCAGGGCAACCTCAGCGTCGCGCAGGAGCACCTGGCCGCCGAGATCCTCGGCAGCACCATGCGCTTCCTGCTGCGCCTCGTGCAGCCCGAGCACGCGCGCCGGCAGGTCGTCCTGGCCTGCTTCGCCGACGAGGAGCACACCGGCCCGCTCTACGGCGTGGGCCTGCGCCTGGCCACGTGGAGCATCAAGTCGATCGTCCTCGGCGCCCGCACCCCGCCCGAGGCCATGCGCCACATGATCGACCAGTTGCGCCCCGACATCGTCGGCCTGTCCGCGACCGTCGTCCCCGCCCCCGACCGCCTGCGAGCCCTGCTCGACGGCTACGCCGAGGCCTGCGGCGACACCCCCTGGATCGTCGGCGGCCTCGCGGCCGAGGCCATGCGCGAGCCCCTCCTCGCCCGCGGCGGCCACATCGCCCCGACCACCAAAGAGCAGCTGCACGAGCTCATCCAGAGCCTCTGCCCGCTGGAGTCCGCCACCGGCGATTGACGCGCGAGCTTCAAGACATGTCCAACAAGACATGTCTTGAAGAACACGTACTCGAGGACACGTCCTCGAGGACATGCCCTCGAGGACATGCGATCGCACTCGGCCCCTGCGTGTCGGGGACGCCGATTCTTCGGCCGGCGGTGCCCGCCGAAGCTCGCCTCGCGTCGACCGCCGGCCCTCGCCCTTCGCTGCGACTCGCCATGTCGCCGAGCCCGGCGGTCGCTTCTCTGCGCCCTCGCATCCCGTCGTTCGACCCGAACTCCGCTCGCGTCGGGCCGCTCGCCGACCCGAGGATCGGCGTCCCCGACACGCCGGCGCTGGCCCGCCGAGGCTCGCATCGCCCCGCAGCGGCTCGCCCTCGCGTCCGACCCGCGCGGGCCTCGCGTCGCGCTCGCTTCTCCCTTTGACAACGCCGGCGCCGCGCGTCAAAACCGCTCGACGATGTCGCCTCGCCGCTTCGCCCCCGCCCTGTTCGTCGCCCTCGCGCTGGCCTGCACTCGCAGCGGCGAGAGTGCCCCGCCGCCGGTCGACACCCCGCCGCCCGAGCCGCCCGCGGTGGCCGCCGAGATCGCCCCCGAGCCCGAGCCCGAGGCCCCGCCCGAGCCCGAGGCACCGCCCGCGCCCACGCTCGACCTGCTCGCCGCTGCCAGCGAGGCCGGCGGCGTCACCACCTTCCTCTCGGCCGTCGACGTCGCCGGCCTGCGCGAGACCCTGCAGGGCCCCGGTCCTTTCACGATCTTCGCCCCCAGCGACAAGGCCTTCGCGGCCCTCCCCAAGGGCGAGCTCGACCGCCTGCTCAAGAACAAGAAGAAGCTCGCGGCCCTGCTGCAGCACCACGTCGTCGCCGGCCCGCCGCTGCCCGCCAAGGCCTACCCCTCGGCGGTCGCGCCCGCAACCGAGCCGGCCGCCCCCGAGCAGCCCGCTCCCGACACCCCGCCTCCCGTCCTCACCACCCTCGCCGGCGCCCCCCTGCCGCCCCTGCCCGCGCTGGTCCGCGCCGACATTCAGGCCACCAACGGCGTCCTCCACGTGATCGACGCCGTCCTGCCCGCCCCCGGCAAGGCCAAGCCCGTCAAGCCCGCGACTGCGACCAAGCCGGCCGAACCCGCGACCAAGCCCGCCGACCCCGCGCCTGCCACGAACAAGCCCGCCGAGCCCGTGACCAAGCCCGCCGCGACCAGGCCCGCCGACCCCGCGACCAAGCCCGCGAGCAAGCCGGCCGGCTCCGCCCCCGCCAAGGCCCCCGAGCCCCCGAGCCCCTGACGCCTGCTCCGAGCGACATGCTCCTTCGGACATGCCCCCCAGGGCATGTCCGAAAATACTGTCCCGCGCCCGCACCGCGGCCGACCTCGCTCGAGCTCAAGCCACGTTCGCCAGCTCGGTCTCGCCGCGGCGGACCAGCCCGTAGTGCTGCACCGCCGGCAACACCCCGATCACGCACAGCACCGCCGCGAGCAGGAAGTGCGTCGCGTAGCCGAATTCAGCCGCCGAGAAGCCCGACAGCGCCGAGCCGAGGCCGGTGGCCAGGACCACCACGCTGGCCTGGATCGTGTAGTCCGTGCCGGCGGTCTGCGGGCGGGCCGCGTCCATCATCATCGTGAACAGCGCGGCCGTGGCCATCCCGCTCGAAAAATGTTCGAACGTGCACAGCGCGTACAGCACCCAGCCGTCGCGCCACCCCGCGGCCGGGATCGCGTACGACGCGACCGCCAGCGCCTGCACCGCCGCGAACACGAACAGGCAGCGGTAGCGGCCGTAGCTGGCGACGAACGCCCCGCCGACCATCGCCCCGATCAGGCTGGCGAAGAACCCGGCGGTGCCGGTCAGCCAGCCGATGTCGGCCAGGCCGAGGCCCAGGTCGATGAAGAACGGGCGCAGCATCCCGACCCCGAACGCCTCGCCGAGCTTGAACGCAGCGATCGCCGCCAGCCACGAGCCGACCCCCGGGCGGCGGAAGAACTCGGTGAACGCCAAAAGCCCCGGGCGCTCGCCCTGCCCCGGCCGCGGCTCGCCGCGGAACGCCGCGATCGGCAGCGTCGTGAGCGCGATCGCCCCGGCCATGCACTGGCACACGCGGGCCCAGCCGAGCCACGGATAGAGGATCAGCAGCACCCCGCCGCACAGGATCATCCCCAGGCGATAGGCCGCGACCTGCACCCCGTTGCCGAGCCCGCGCTCCGCCGGCGCGAGGATCGTCACCGCCAGCCCGTCGGTGGCGATGTCCTGCGTCGACGCCAGGAAGTTGAGCGCCAGCACCCCGATCACCAGCGCCTGCAGGTCGACCGTCGGCTCGACCTGCGACAGCGCCAGCAGCGTGACGACCGTGAGGATCTGCAGCGGCACGATCCAGCTGCGCCGCCGGCCGAAGCGGTCGAGCCCGTGGCGGTCGACCAGCGGCGCCCACGCGAACTTCAGCGCCCACGGCAGCGCCAGCAACGACGCCAGGCCCACGCCCTCGAGCGACACCCCCTGCTCGCGCAGCATCGCGGGCAAGAACTGCGAGAAGAACCCGTACGGCATCCCCTGCGCCAGGTAGAGCGATGCGAGCAGCGCGAGCTTGCCGGCGGAGGTCATTGGGCCCGCGGACGATAGCGCACCGGGGCCGCCGCCGCACGCGCCTCGCTCGCCGCCCGCATTTGTCGGCGCACGTCGCGACGCGCGCGTCTTCGGTGCGTCGGCGACTTCGCATCGGCGGCCGCTCACATGTCTCTTCGGTCATCTTCGTGTTCGCTTGACGCTCGCGCGCGCCCGGGCGATGGTCCTCCGATGAAACGCGCCTACGCCTTGCCTTGTACGCTCGTCCTCGCGCTCGCCGGTTGCGGCGACAACGGGCGCCCGGCCGACGACGGCACCGCCACGCTCCCGACCTCGACCACGCCGAACCTCACCGATCCGACCGGCACCACCGACCCGTCGACCGGCACCACCGCGCCGACCACCACCGACCCGACGACGAGCACCACCACCGGCGGCCAGGGCACGGGCGAGGCGGGCGAGCCCTGTGGCGTCAGCGCGGAGTGCAAGCCCGGCCTGGTGTGCGCCGGCGGCGAGTGTGCCCCCGGCGAAGGCGAGTGTCAGACCGACGACGACTGCAGCGGCGACACGTATTGCTGCGCCGACGGCTGCCTCCCGGTCGGCGAGAGCCCCGCGGTGTGCATCCCGTACGGCGAAGGTCCCAACCAGTGGAGCAACGACGAGTGCGTCGGCGACGTCACCATCGGCCTGTTCGAGCCGGCGGTGCAGTGCGAGTGGACCGCCCCGCCCGACGGCGACCCTTACCCGGGCCACAAGTCGGTGCTCACGACCCCGCTGATCTTCGACCTCCCGCACGGCAGCAACGTCGAGTTCCCGCAGGCCGAGATCGTCATCGTCACCTACAACTACACCGACGGCGGTGAGCCGTCCGGCTGGGGCTCCGACCCCAACTACTACGGCGTCATCCGCGTGCTCGACGGGACCACCTGCGAGTTGATCGAGACGATCGACGACCCCGCCAACCGCATCATCGCCGCCAGCCCGCCGACCATCGGCGACATCGACGGCGACGGCCTGGCCGAGATCGTCACGCACCGCGCGGTGTCCGGCACGATCGCCTTCGGCTGGGACGTCGGGCAGAAGAAGTACGTCACCAAGTGGGTCGCCACCGGCACCGACTACAGCATGACCACCCGCTGGGACGGCCCCTCGCTGCACGACCTCGACGACGACGGCGTCGCCGAGGTCATCACCGGCAGCGAGGTCTACGACGGCGCCACCGGCACCCGCCTCAACCCCGGCCAGGTCGTGCCCGGGGCCGGCGCCAACCGCTTCTCGGTGATCGGCGACCTCGACCAGGACGGCGCGGCCGAGCTGGTCGGCGCCGGCGTGTGGCGCTGGAACGTCGGCACCAACACCTGGGACATGGCCTGGCCGGGCGACCCCGACGGCGGCGCGCACTACGGCTTCGCCGACTTCGGCACCCCCGGCCCCGACCCGGCCAGCTTCAACGGCACCGCGCTCGACGGCCGCGCCGAGATCGTCAGCGTCACCGGCGGCGTGGTCGAGCTCTACACCCTCGAGGGTCAGCTGATCTTCGCCGCCACCACCGACCTCGGCAGCGGCGGCCCGCCGACCATCGGCGACTTCGACGCCGACGGCTTCCCCGAGATCGCCAGCGCCGGCGGCAAGGCCTTCAGCATCTACGACCTCGACTGCAAGGACGGCATGGCGCCCGGCTGCGTGGCCCCGTGGATCCGCTGGTCGCAGGCGTCGCAGGACCTCTCGTCGCAGAACACCGGCTCGTCGATCTTCGACTTCGAGGGCGACGGCGCCGCCGAGGCCGTCTACGCCGACGAGTGCTTCCTCCGCGTCTACGCGGGCGCCACCGGCGAGGTCCTCTACTCGACCTTCCGCACCTCGTGCACCTGGTACGAAAACCCCGTGGTCGGCGACCCCGACTACGACCAGAACACCGAGATCCTGGTCGGCTCGAACGACAACTGCAACGTCGTCTGCCCCGACATCGACCCGATCCACCGCGGCCTGCGCTGCGAGACCGGCGAGGAGTGCGGCGAGCCGTTCATCTGCGACGCCGGCTTCTGCCGCTGCAGCGACGACACCCAGTGCGTCGGCGGCCACGCCTGCACCGAGCCGCTGGCCGGCACTCCGGGCGCCGGCAACGTGTGCCGCGCCGTCCACCCGCCGGGCGTCGGCCTCACCGGCCTGCGTGTCCTTCGGGACAGGCTCGACCGCTGGGCCTCGTCGCGTCCGCTGTGGAACCAGCACGCCTACTCGGTCACCAACGTCGACGACGACGGCGGCATCCCGGCCACCTCGCAGTGGCCGGCCAACTTCCTCCAGCCCGACCTCAACAACTACCGCCAGAACCGCCAGGGCGACACCCCGCCGGCCGCGCTGCCTGACATCACCGGCAAGCTGGGCGACCAGAGCTGCATGGGCAAGGACGGCAAGGTGGTCCTGACGAGCACAGTCTGCAACCGCGGCAAGAAGGCCGTGGGCGCCAACCTGCCCGCGACCTTCTACCTCGGCGACCCGGCCGACGGCATGGTCCTGTGCGTCGCCTACACCTCGGAGCCGGTGCCGGTCGAGGAGTGCCGCGACGTCTCGTGCGCCATCGACGACAGCGTCAACGGCACCG
Organism: Nannocystis pusilla; assembly: GCF_026626665.1. GTDB lineage: Bacteria > Myxococcota_A > Polyangia > Nannocystales > Nannocystaceae > Nannocystis > Nannocystis pusilla. The sequence goes on along the minus strand of NZ_JAPNKE010000002.1, from coordinate 9,901,375 downwards.
TCACCGTGGTCGTCGACGACGACGGCCAGGGCGGCGAGTTCGCCCTCGAGTGCTTCGAGAACAACAACAGCGACGCCATCCAGATCAAGGACTGCAGCCCGGTCGGCTGAGCGCCGCCGCGCCCGTGAAAAACCGCGCTCGCCGCTTGCCTGCGCCGCTCTGGGCAGGCTCGCGGCGAGCGCCTAGACTCGGCGCGTGCTGCCTTTTGTCCCGCGGCTCGGCGTCGCCCTGGCCCTGCTCCTGCTCCCCGGCTGCTTCAACCCCACCGGCGCCACCTCGACTGGTTCGACCGGCCCCGGCGACGACAGCGAGACCGTCGCCGACGCGACCTCGACGACGACGTCCGGCAACACCACGCCGCCGACGACGCTGCCGTCGATGACCGAGCCGACCACCACGCTGGTCACCAGCACCGACCCGGTCACCGACACCGACCCGGTCACCAGCACCATGGCCCCCCCGGCCTTCTGCGGCGACGGCAACATGGACCCCGGCGAGCTGTGCGACGACGGCAACACCGACAACACCGACGACTGCCTCGACAGCTGCACGAAGGCCGTCTGCGGCGACGGCTTCGTCCACGCCGAGCTCGAGGTCTGCGACGCCGGGCTCGACAACGCCGAGGACGCCCCCTGCACCCTCGCGTGTCAGCCGGCCGCCTGCGGCGACAAGTACATCTGCCCCGCCTGCGGCGAGCAGTGCGACGGCGGCGTCGCCTGCAACGACGACTGCACCTTCAAGCAGCGCTACGTGTTCGTCACCAGCGCCGTCTACAAGGGCCCGCTGGTCGGCGGCCTGGCCGGCGCCGACGAGCGGTGCGCCCAGGCGGCCGGCGTCAGCGACCTGCTGGTCGGGCGCACGTTCGTCGCCTGGCTCAGCACCAGCGAGGTCAGCGCGGCCGACCGCCTCGACAAGTCCTCCGTCCCGTACGTGCGCCTCGACGGCCAGACGGTCGCCATCAACTACGAGGACCTCCTCGACATCGAGTCGCCGATGCTGGTCCCCATCGACATCGGCGAGAACGGCCAGATGGTCACCGGCAACCTGTCCGCCTGGACCGGCACCCAGGCCGACGGCCTCAAGTCCAACGCCGTCGAGATGTGCGGCGGCTGGATGGACGACCAGGGCACCGGCCGCAAGGGCACCATCACCTCCGAGACCTCCACCTGGACGGACGACGGCACCATCCCCTGCAACGACAGCGCCCACCTCTACTGCTTCCAGACCATCCCGTGAGGTCATCTACATGACTCTCGGGACATGCTCTTCCAGGCATGTCCTCGAGGTCATGCAGTCATCAAGGCTTCTCAGGGTAGAGCTCGGCGCAGCGGGTCACCGCGCCGGCGTCGACCTGCGGCAGCGTGACCTGCGGCGGCTTGGCGTGCGCCGGGACCGAGAAGTCGAACATGTCCCACGGCGCCAGGGCGTTGGCGTCGCGGGCGGTCAGGGCCGGCAGGACGAAGCGGGCCTCGATGAAGCGGAGGATCGACGTGTGGTCGTAGACCTCGTGGCTGACGTGGTGCTTCTTCGCGTACGGTGACACGACGATGAACGGCACGCGCGGGCCCAGGTGGTCGAAGCGGCCGTGCTGGTCGTGCGGCTGCAGCTCCGGCTGGTGGGCGTCGGGCGGGCAGGCGGCCGGCGGCGGCACGTGGTCGAACAGGCCGCCGTGCTCGTCGTAGGCGAAGAACAGCGCCGAGCGCGGCCAGTTCGGGCTCTTCAGCAGCGCGTCGACCACCCGCGCCACGAACAGCTGCCCGAGCTGCGCCACCGACGGCGGGTGCTCCCACGTCGCCTTCGACTCCGGCGCGTCGAACGTCGCGTTGACGAACGACACCGCCGGCAACTTGCCCGCCGCCGCGTCGGCGAAGAAGCGCGCGATCGGCTGCCGCTGCGTGGCCGGCTCGGGCAGCATCCCCGTCAAGAAGTCGCCGAGCCCGCCGGCGTCGCTGAAGTACACGCGGAAGCTGACGCCGCGGGTCACCAGGTGGTCGAAATTGTCGCCTCCGGTTTGAAGTTGACGTTGACCGTGCGCCCGTACGACGAGCCGGCGTAGAGGTACATCCGGTTCGGCCACGTCGGCCCCGGCACCGAGCTGAAGTAGCGGTCGCCGAGCGCGAACTCGTTGGCCAGCCAGTAGTAAAACGGCAGGTCGGGCTCGTCGTAGTAGCCCATCGCGCGCTCGCCCTTGAGCGTCGCGTCGATCACGTCGTCGCCCTTGCCCTCGTTGGTGCTGACGAACCCGTCCATCTTGCCGCCGGCGAGCTGCTCGTGCACCGCGTCCCACGAGTGATTGGTGTTGCCGAAGCAGGGCTGCTTCTGGTGGTAGATGGAGACCGGCGCGCCGTCCGGCCCGGGATTCGAAAAATGGACCGGCGCGACGTCGGCCTCCGGTTGCCCGCGCACCGGCAGCATCTGAAAGTAGTGGTCGAACGAGCGGTTCTCCTGCATCAGCACGACGATGTGATCGATCGGGATCTGCTCCCCGCTCGGGTACGACTCGCCCTGCGTCTCCGCCGGCAACGCGCCCACCTCGTACTTGCAGCGGCTGCGCCCCTCGGCCGCGTCCGCGTCGCTCGGCGGCTTCACCGGCCGGTCCCAGTCCGCCTCGGTCCCCGCCGTCTGCTCGCCCGTCGTGGCGACGCACGTCGCCAAACACACCAGCGCTCCGATCCGTGCTCTTCGTGCCATGCCTGGCTCCTCGCTCGCGGGCACCTCGCCGATCGGCCGGTGCGCGCGCGGCCAGCCGGGTAGCACGCGCCCGCGCCCGCGCGAGCCCCCGCGCCGGAGCCCGCCCTCGCCGCATCCCCGCCGCGCTCGCGCCTGGCCCCCGGCTCACGGGCGCGGCCTCCGCCCGCGGCAGCGCCTCGGCATGTCCCTTACGACATGTCCTCTCGATCACACAACGAGGAGCGCCGCGGCGCCCGCCGGAGCGGCGCGCGCTCCGCCTGTCCCTTGCGACAGGGGCCGTCATGTCCGGCGATCCCGGCCGTTGTCGCAGTCGACGATCGCCGAGCCGCTTCCATCCGCGCGAGGTCGCTTTCATCACCCCGCCAGTTCGCCCGCAGCGGCCCCGCGCGTCAATTCCACCGGCGCTCCGGCGCCCGCGCCTCACCTCGCCCGCTTCACCGACGAATCACAGCCTCGCGGGCCGATCGCCGCACATGCACCGTTCCGTCGTCGCCACCACTGGCACGATCCGCACACCACTCGCGTCTTCAAAAATCTGACACCACGCGCCTTCTGCCATCGACCCGATCGGTCGACGCCGTGTTTCACCGCGACCCCTTGCGACGCGCGTCGCCGGTCGCAGGCCCGCTCACGAAGCGTTCTGCTCGACCGCGGCCCGCAGCGCCGAGACCGACGCGGTGCGCAGGTAAACCACCTTGGTGTCGTCGGTGACGAGGTCTTTGATCTGGTCGCGGAGCGCGTGCGAGACCATGCCGACCATCACCACGACGAGCGCGATCTTGCCGGCCCCGTGGCGCACGCCCGGGGGATCCGCTGCTCGAAGTGCCGGAGCGAGCAACCGAAGCGCTGCGCGACCTCGCGATAGCGGCTCGACATCCCACCGTGTCCACCCACGACCACGACCGTCGACTCGCTCGCCTCTTTTTTCTCCTGCTTGGTAGCCATGCCCCTTGGTTGTGCAACGCCCGGGCCAACCTCGATCTGGGCTGCATGCGGGCCCAGATACCCCTACGCCGTATTCCCAAATATTTTCGTTTGTCATTTTGGCACGCGCTCGGCCGACGCGGTGCCACGGGGATGGTCTACCCTGCGGCCACATGCGTCTTCGCTCGCGCATCGCGCTCCTCGCCCTCGCTCTCGCTGCGTGCGATGGCGGCTACAAGCCTCCGCCGCGGCCACCCACGCAGGCTCCGCCGACCCCGCAGCCGCAGCCTCAGCCGCGCCCCCAGCCGCAGCAGCCGGCGCCTCCGCCAGCGGACCCGACCGTCGCCGTCTCCGCGCACGGCGAGCACAACTGTATCCGCCGCAAGTCGGGCGCGATCGCCTGTTGGGGCAAGAACAGCGACGGCCAGCTCGGCGACGGCGGCCGGGCCGACCTCCCGCGGGCCGCGCCCGTACCTGGTCTTTCGGGCATGTCCGAAGTGTCAGCCGGCGGCAACTTCACGTGCGCGCGCAAGCCGAACGGACAGGTGCTGTGTTGGGGCAACAACGAGGACGGCCAGCTCGGCGACGGCGCCGGCGCGCGCCCGGGCGTCCGCAGCACCAGCCCGGTGGCGGTCGCCGGCCTCGGCGACGCGGTCGAGGTCGTCACCGGTGCCGCGCACGCGTGCGCCCGCCGCAAGGCCGGCGGCGCGGTCTGCTGGGGCCTCGGCGAGAACGGCCAGCTCGGCACCCAGGCCGACCGCTCGGCCCGGCCCGTGGCTGTCCCTTCGACCAGCCGGGTCGTCCAGCTCGCGGCCGGCGACGCCCACACCTGCGGCCGCACCGACGCCGGCACCGTCCTGTGCTGGGGCCGCAACACCGAGGGTCAGCTCGGCGACGGCCTCCACGCCGGCCGCTCGACCCCCAAGCCGGTCCCCGGCCTCTCGGACGCCGTCGACCTCGTCGCCGGCGCCAAGCACAACTGCGCCCGCCGCAAGGCCGGCGGCGTGGTCTGCTGGGGTCACAACCAGGACGGCCAGCTCGGCGACGGCACCACCGGCACCTTCGCCCAGCGCACCCCCGTCGCCGTCGCCGGCCTCACCGGCGCGCAGGAGGTCGCCGCCGGCGGCGCCCACACCTGCGCCAAAGTCCAGGGCGACAAGGTCCTGTGCTGGGGCGCCGGCCGCAACGGCCAGGTCGACGGCGGCGCCGCCTCGCGCCCGCGCCCCACGCCCGTCCCCGGCCTCACCGGCGCCGTCGACCTCGCCCTCGGCGCGGCCCACTCGTGCGCCCTGCAGTCGACCGGCAACATCACCTGCTGGGGCAGCGACGAGCACCGCGCCCTCGGCCCGCGCCGCCTGCCGTGAGGCCGACGGCTTTTATGTGACCCTGAGGACATGTCCAGAGGGTCATCTCACACGCCGCCGTCGGCAGGCCGATGACGGCCGGCTGGGCTCGCATCGACATGCATTTAAAGACATGTCCCAAGGGCAGCTTTACCTGCGGCGCGGACGAGCGCGTCACCGGCGGTTCCACCCCGGCCGTCCGGCGGAGCGCGCCGAGAAACATGCTCCTATAGACATGTCCCGATGGACACCTCGCCGACCCTCGCGCACGGCGCGGGCGAGCGCGCCCTTTCACGTGTCCATCGGGACATCTCCCGATAAGCACGCGCCGATCCTCGCGCGCGGGCCTCACGGCGCGAACGAGCCCAGCCACGGCACGACCTCTTTTTGAAGCACCACCAGCTCGCCGCACCGCCCGCGCGTGACCTCCACCAGGGGCCTCCCGTTCTCGCGCCCCGCGAGCGTCAGCGGCGCGATGTGGACGACCTGCCCCGCGAACGACATGCGGTGCAGCTCGACCGACAGCGGCGCGTCCTTGGCCGCCTGGCGGGCGATCGGCAGCAGCAGCGCGTCGGCGTCGACGTGCGCGCGAACCAGCTCGGGCGCCCCGTCCGGGCCCGCGACCGCGACCTCCGTCTCCCACAGCGTCGCCCCGTCCGCGAGCGACAGGCCGATCGCGGTGATCCTCTCCTCCGGCGCGAACCACCGCTGCAGCACGACCACCTGCCCGTCGGGCGTCACCACCAGGTCGTTGAGAGCGCCCGAGGGGGCGTTCGGCTCGAGCAGGTCGCGCGTCCACAGCAGCATCCCCGCCGCGTCGGCGCGAATCACCTGCATCACCGCCGCCTCGTTGTTGGGCCACATCCCCACCGCCGCCACGATCTCCCCTGAAGGCCCGAGCGTCAGCGACAGCGGCGCCAGGTGGCCCGAGGGCAGCATCTCCAGCTCCCACAGCGCCCCGCCGGTGTCGATGTCCACCCGCGCCAGCCACGTGCCGTCCTGGTGCGACGAGAGGCCCAGCAGCACCGCGGTGTCGTCCGCGGGCAGCGCGAGCGCCTTCGGCACGTCCAGCACCGTCGTCTTCAGCACCGCCCGCGACAGCTCCGGCTCGCCCGCGTCGAAGCGGGCGATGAACGGCAGTTGTTGCTCACCGACGACGCCCCTGCCGCTCACGATCACCGTCTCGTCGGCCGCCACCGCCGCCCCCGCCACCTCGAGGTGCTCCAGCGCCTGCAGCTCGCCCGTCTTCCACCCGAGCGGCGCCCCGTCGGGTGAGACCCACGCCACGCTGACGCCGAAGGTCGAGTCCGGGAGCCGCGCCGTCGCCGGCACGGCGATCCGGCCGTCGCTCAGGACCAGCGGTCCTCCGGCGACCAGCCGCTCCGCGCCTTCCTCCTGCTCGACGAGCCCCGACCACAGCGGCGTCAGAGTCGGCTGACTGTTCGGACAGGTCTCGTCATCCGGCCCGTCGGTCGTCGGCGCCGGCCCTTCGGTCGTCGGCGCGTCCGTCGTCATCGGCGCGGCCGACGTCGAGGGACCGCCCGCCGTCGAGTCCGACGACGACGAGCCGTCGGTCTCCCCGTCCTGCGGCGCCCCCGGCCCGCACGCGCACGCCAGCAGCAGCACCGGGGCCAATCTCGTCCATCGCATGCCTCCAGCGTGCCGCGATGGCCGATCCGGGCCCAGGGACCGCGATCGGACCCGGCGCTAGCCCACCACGCCGGCGGCCTTGACCGTGAACTCGCGCGCGTTGCGGAACACCACGTCGAACACTGGCAGCCCCTTCGCCAGCACCGACAGCGTCGCGGCTTGCTGGATCTCCGCCAGTCGGCGGATGTCCTTGCGGAGGATCCCGTACTCCGCCTCGCCCAGCGGCAACAGCTCCGGTGGGTCGTGAAGTAGCGCGCCACCTGCTCGCGCATGAAGTCGGCCACCTGCGGGTGGTTGACGAAGATCTGCACGCCCGCCGTCCCGCAGGCCGGGGAGATCAGCGGCACGCGGGTGAACGCCCACACGCCTTGCTCGAGGCGGACGTTGACGACCGCGCCTTCCTCGTGGCCGCCGCCGAGGATCACCAGGTCGAGCTCGACCATCCCGTTCCAGCGCAGCGAGAACAGCGCGCGCAGGAACGCCTCCACCAGCGGGCGGCGGATCAGGTAGCGCTCGGGGTGCTGCAGCATCAGGCGCAGGTGGCCGCAGCCGAGGTTGCCGGGCGTGATCATGTGCCCCAGCACCAGCGGGCGCAGCGCCTCGGGCGGGCTGTGGAGGAACGCGCGCCACTCCTTCGGCCCCGAGCTGGTCGGCGGCAACCTGTCCGAGAGCGCAGGGTCGGCCCGCATCGCGGCGATCAGGTTGTTGCCGGCGGTCGTGTCGGAGTGGATGTAGAAGTGGCCGAACGTCTCGACGTAGCCCTCGAGCAGCGCGGCGATCCGCTCGAGCGGGACCGGCTGGCCGGTCACGCGCTCGACCGCCGCCAGGGCCAGCAGGAACTCGCCCGCGTCGCCGCCGGGGGTGCCGACCACCGCGTGGTCGTCGCGGCCGTCGACGCACGACGTCTTGCTGTGCAGCATCAGCGCCGCCATCTTGACCCACCGGACCCGCTGCGCGTCGCCGATGTGGGCCTCGATCTGCGCCTGGCTCAGCGGCCCGGGCGCCGTCTCGATCTCGACCGGCGGCGGCGCCGGCACCTCGGCCTGGCGGAAGATCGCCTCGTCGCGCATCGTCGCGAACCCGAGCTTGCGCCACGCCGAGATCCCGCCGTCCATCACCGCGACGAACTCCATGCCGAGGCACTCGAGCGCCTGGGCCGCCTGAGCCGCCCGCGGCCCGCCGTTGCGCGACACCAGCACCACCGGCGTCCCGGGCGCCCAGCGGCTCGCGGCCTCGTGGATGCGGGCCAGCGGCAGCCACACGCTGCCCGGCACGTAGCCGAGCGGGCCCGTCAGCTCCTCGGCCTCGCGCACGTCGACCAGCTGGACCGTGCGGCCCTGGCGGCCGACGAACTCGACCGGCAAGAGCGGCGTCCCGTCGGGCGCGGTCCACAGCTGTCCGAGCCAGTTGAGCTTCACCAGCCGCTCGTGGACCGGCATCGTCAGCAGCGCTTCCGAGGTCACCGCCTTCGGGTCTGTCCGTTTCAACATGTCTCTCCACACATGCTCGTAAGGTCCTGTCTCAAGGCGCAGGCGCATCGGCTCGCCGGCGCAGCGCCACGAGATAATACGGCAACGGCAGCAGCAAGCAGCCGGCCGTGAGCGCGACGATCGTCGCCCCCGAGCCGGCGATCATCAGGGCGACCACGGCCAGGCCGACCGATGCGGTCCACCGCCCGCGGCGGCGCTGCTGCGGCGTGAAGCGGTCGGGTTCGCGCCGCATCAGCACCAGCTGGGCCGCGCAGGCCGCCCCGATGGCGACCAGCGCGGTCGCGGTCGAGAGCAGGGCGATGAAGTTGTAGATCTCGAGCATCGACCCGCTGAAGTAGAGCCCGACCAGCGCCCCCGACAGCACCGCCGTGAGCACCAGCGCGCGGGTCGGCGTGCCGAAGCGCGGGTGCAGCCGCGCCAGCGCGCGCGGCCCGAGCCCGTCGCGCGCGGTCGCGTGGGCCATGCGGCTCGTGACCAGCACCCAGCCGTTCAAGATCCCCGCCACCGACACCAGCGCGCCGACCGTCACCAGCGTCGCCGCCGTCGGCCCGAAGTGGTGCGCCGCGACGTCGGCGAGCGGGCTGGCGCTCTTCGCCAGCAGCTCGGCGGGCACGGCCAGGCTGAGCGAGCCGAGGACCAGCAGGTAGACCGCGCTGGTCATGAGGAAGCCGATGTAGACCGACTTCCGGATCGTGCGACCGGCGCCGACGATCTCCTCGGCCGGCACCGTGACCGACTCCATGCCGACGAACAGCCACGACACCAGCGACACCGCCGGCAGCAGCGAGCCCCAGCCCTTCGGCGCGAACGGCTCGAGGTTGTCCAGCGACGCCATCGGCCACAGCGCGACGCTGAGGATCACCAGCGGCGCCAGCTTGCAGATCACCGTGACCACCTGCACCGCCCCGCCCGCGCGCACCCCGATCGCGTTCGTCAGCGTCAGCGCCCACAGCAGCGCCTGGCTGACGGCGAAGGCCGTCCACGGGTCGCCGGCGGCCGGCCACAGCACCGCGAGGTAGCCGACGAAGGCCGTCAGGAACGCCGCGTTGCCGATCACTGCGCACAGCCAGTAGAGAAACCCGACCTCGAGCCCGACGAGGTCGCCGAAGGCCCGGCGCGCGAACGCCTGCAGCCCGCCCGACACCGGGTACGCGCCGCCGAGGTCGGCGAACACCGCGGTGAGGCACAGGTAGCCGGCGGCGTTGATCGCCCACGCCACCATCCCGAGCGGCCCCGCCGTCTCGGCCAGGCTCGACGGGATCACGTAGATCCCCGAGCCGATCATGTTGCCGACCACGAGCGCGGTGGTGGCCACGAGCCCGAGCCCGCGGAACATCCCCGACGGGGTGTTCGGCGCCGCAGTCCCGGTCGCGCGGCCCACCGTCACCCGATCGGCCGCAGCCGGCTCATCAGCGGCTCGACCTGCTTGCTCAGGCTCTGGTCCTTCGAGCGGCGCACCAGGCTGCCGGCGGTGAACAGCGCGAAGCTGACGTAGTCGTACAGCAGCTCCTTGAGCTGGCGCTCGATGTTGGCGCCGGCGAACAGGGCTCTGGCGTTGTCGACCACCCGCTGGGCCTCGAACGCGCCCTTCTCGGCCGGGCCGGCGCGCGAGAACAGCTGGTCGTAGGTCGGGTCGACGAAGCTGGCCAGGTTGTTGCGCAGCACCGTGCCCTTGCCGCCGGAGTCGGCCTCCTGGTGGATCTGCTGCAGCACCGCGTTGGCGGTCTCGACCACCTCGAGCGGCCCGCCGCGCATGCGCGGCTTCTGCATCGCCACGTGCTTCGACTGGATCAGCTGGAACAGCTGCTTGGTGGTCTGGAACTCGCCGAGGCCGAGCACGCGGCCGAGCTCGATCACGCTGAGCACGCCGTCGATCGCCTCGTAGATCGCGCGGAACTCCTTGGGCGGCTCGGTGCGGCCCTCGACGCGGTCGGGCACGTAGTCGCCGCTCGGCACCCGCTGCCGGAAGTAGCGCATCTCGTCCATGCGCGTGACCCCGTCCATCAGCAGGTTGTTGAGGCTCAGCGAGTGGTGGAACGGGACCGCCTCGTCGTCGAAGCCGTCGAGGAAGCAGAACATCCCGTCGCTGACCTGCATCGACGCCAGGACGATCTCCTCGGCCTGCTTGCCGAGGTACTGATAGACCTGCGAGTGGGTCGAGATCCCGAGCTCGACCGCCATGTCGCCGAAGCGCAGGCCGCTCTCCTTCTGCTTGTCGAGCGTGTGGCGCAGCTGGAACTCGTCGATCGCGCCGAAGCGGTACATGATCTTGCCGAACCGCTCCTCGTCGACGTCGCTGGTGGCGCACACCGCGTTGCCGGAGTCGATGAAGATGCTGCGGACGTGCTCGCCGTCGCGGACCGTCAGCTCGCCGCGCCAGTTGGCCTGGGCGATCAGCGCGATGACGTCGCACATCGTGCCGGGTTGGGTGATCTCGCCGGCCAGGCGGACGATCGCGCCGTCCTCCTCGTCGCGCCGGCCGTCCTGGCCGGTGAAGCGCATGAACACCACGTGGTTCGGCGTCGGCATCAGCCGGTACGCGCCCGCGCGGGCGCGCATCTGCGTGCCCGCGTGCTCGCCGTGCGGCTGCGCCACGCCTCGCTCATCGATGAAGACCAGGTCGTCTTGCGGCTTGCGCATGCGCTGCGCGGAGTCGGATCCGCGTTCTCCGCATGCTTGGTATCACCCGCGCGATCTGCCCGCAAGCGGCCGCGGGACCTCTGCAACGCGTTGCGCTCGCCGCCCGAACCAGGGAGACAGCGTTCCACGCGCCGCCGCCGGTCCGCGCACGCCTCAGTCGAGGCGGAACGTGAACAGCACCGTCTCCTGCGGCTCCTCCGCCCCGCCCGCGGCCGCGTACAGCCGCATCGCCGGGGTGTTCGAGCGCTCGGTCGCCACCCACGCCACGCGGCAGCCGAGCTCGCGGCCCAGCGCCAGCGTCGCCTGCAGCAGCGCCTGGCCGAGCCCCTGCCCGCGGTGCGACGAGGCCACGCCGACCTCGTTGATCCACAGCTCCGGATCGGCCTTGTCGGGGTGGAGGTAGTCGACCGCGGAGACCATGCCGACGATCGTGTCGCCCTCGAGCGCGACCACGAGGTGGTGGTGCGGGTCGGCCAGGAACTCGCGCGCGCGCCGGCACGATCGGGTCGTCGAACACGTCGGCGGCGACCCGCTCCAGCAGCTCCGCCTCGTCCGCCGCCAGCGGCCTGATCTCTCGCGTCATGCTGTCCTCTTCGACATGTCCTAGAAACAGTCACGGAGCCGGCCCAGGTGAAGCCGGCGCCGAAGGCGGCCATCAGCACGCGGGAGCCCGGGCCGATCTTGCCGGCGCGCCACGACTCGCTGATGCCGATCGGGATGGTCGCGGCGGTGGTGTTGCCGTAGCGCTCGATGTTGTGGACGACGCGGTCGTCGGGGATCCCGAGCTTCGCGGCGACCAGTTGGTTGATGCGCATGTTGGCCTGGTGCGGCACGAACATGTCGATGTCGGTCATCGTCAGGCCGGCGCGGCGGACCACCGAGTGGGCGACCTCGGGCATCTTCTCGGTCGCCCAGCGGAACACCTGCTTGCCGTTCATGCGCGGGAAGTGGCGGCCCTCGTCGAACATCTCCGGGGTAAGGCGCGGGATGTACATGCTGGCCGGGGCCTCGACCCACAGCTCCTGGGCGCCGACGCCGTCGGCGTGGAGCTCGACGTTGTGGATGCCCTGGCCGTCGCGGGTGGCCTCGCCGACCAGCACGCAGCCGGCGCCGTCGCCGAACAGCACCGCGACGTCGCGGCCGCGCTCGTTGAACTCCATCCCGGTCGAGTGGACCTCGGCGCCGGCGATGAGCACGTTCTTGTACACGCCGGCGCGGACCCACGCGTCGGCGACCGACAGGCTGTACAAAAAGCCCGAGCACTGGTTGCGCACGTCGAGCGCGGGCACGCCGGGGATGCCGAGCTTGTGGGCGAGGAAGCAGCCCGAGCCGGGGAAGTTCACGTCGGGGCTCAGGGTGGCGAAGATCACCGCGTCGACGTCCTTCACGTCGCGGCCCGCCTGCTCGAGCGCCATCTTGGCCGCCGGCAGCGCCAGGTCGCTGGCGCCGATGCCGGTGCGCTCGATGAAGCGGCGCTCGCGGATCCCCGTGCGCTGGTGGATCCACTCGTCGCTGGTCGGCATCAACTTCGACAGGTCGTCGTTCGTCACGACCCGCGTCGGCACGTAGTGGCCCGAACCCAGAATAGCGGCGCGCTTCGTCATCGCCCGGCATGGTGCCACCCGCGCCGCGGCGTTCAAGCTGAAAGCCCTTGCGCACCGCCTCTGCAGGCCGGGCGCAGCGTTTTTCGCAGGCTCAGCGCACGTGAGCGCGAGCGCAGCCGCGGGGGTCCGGGTCCTGGCCGCGAGGGTCCCCAGGGCGCGGACGCGAAGGTCCCCCGAGCGCGAAGGGCCGCGGCGGTCGAGGGCGACAGTCGCGACCCTTGAGCGAGGACCCAAGACCGAGACCGAGCAGGCGGTGTGCCGGCTCGGTCTCGTGTGGTGCGGGTTTGGGTTCCCGCGGGGTGGAGGCGAGGGGGATCGAACCCCTGACCTTCGCGCTGCCAGCGCGACGCTCTCCCAGCTGAGCTACGCCCCCAGGTCGTTTGGTGGGCGGAGTGTCTAACAGCGATGCCCCCCGCTCGTCAAGCCCTCTTACGTGAGCGCACTCCCATGGCGGCGGCACCGACAGGTTGCGACAGGCCCCTGGCAGAGAGTACACCGCTTCAATCCGCTCCCGGCGGATCTTTTCCTCTCCTCCCGCCCCCCGGCCTGCGTCCCGGGCGGCATCGGGCAACACTCACGGGCCTACCGCCGAGGCTCTCCGACCGGGCGAACGAACCACGATGGATCTCAAGGAACTCTTCGAACAGGGCGGGCCCCTGATGTGGGCCATCTTGGTCGCCTCGATCGTGGGGGTCGGCATCTTCTTCGAGCGGCTGTGGTCGACCCAGCGGTCGAAGGTGCTGCCCCGCGCCTTCGTCGACCGCATCCGCGCGCTCGTCGCCAAGGGCAAGGTCAACGAGGCGCTGCTCCTGTGCGAGGAGAACGCGTCGTCGATCGCCCTGGTCATCGCCTCCGCGCTCCGCGCGTTCGAGCACAGCACCAGCCGGGCCGACATCAAGGAGGCCGTCGAGGAGGTGGGCGCTCGGGAGATCGCCCACATGGACCGCAACGTCGAGATCGTCGGCACCGTCGCCACCATCTCGCCGCTGCTCGGCCTCCTCGGCACCGTCGTCGGCATGATCCAGGTGTTCCGCAACTTCGTCGAGGCCTACGCCTCCGGCGCGGTCGGCCCCGACACCTTCGCCCAGGGCATCTGGCAGGCCCTCATCACCACCGCCTACGGCCTGACCGTGGCGATCCCGATGCTCCTCCTCTACCGCGTGCTGCTCGACCGCACCAACAAGCTGGTGCTCGAGATGGAGGAGGACGCGATGGCGATCGTCAACCTGCTCGAGGACGGCCGGCGCGCCGCCAAGGCCCGCCCCGCCCCCGCCGTCTCCGAGCCCAAGCCCGTCGCCGCCGAGGTCGCGCCGTGAACTTCCGCGGCAAGAACGGCCGCAAGCGCCCCGGCAGCGGCGGCAACCTGGTCGACCTGACGCCGCTCATCGACGTCACCTTCCAGCTGCTCATCTTCTTCCTGCTGACCGCGACCTTCAACACCGACAGCGCCTTCAAGGTCAAGCTGCCCAAGGCCTCGAGCAACGAGCCCGCCAGCGAGGCCAAGACCCTGGTCGTCGAGATCAGCGAGGACGGCCGCTTCGAGGTCGACCGCGTCGTCGTCGACGACCGCGAGCTGCAGATGCGCCTGTGCAACGCCGCCAAGGACAAGCAGGTGTCGACGGTCAACATCAAGGCCGACCAGAACACCCGCCACGAGAAGGTGGTGCAGGCGATGGACGTCGCCAAGGTGTGCGGCATCGAGAAGCTCGGCATCCTGCACCGCCACTGAGCGCGACCGCCCCGAGCCCGCCGGCCGACGCGCGCCGGTGACACGGCTGCCCGGCCGATTTGACAGCGAGAGCCCTCACCGTCGAGATCGATCGGGAGGAGGGTCATCGATGACGTACGCGCCGCTGACGAGAGAGCCGAAGCAGAACCACGCACCCGGCCGCAAGCCGGCGGCGAGCCGTCCCTCGGGCAAGTTGCTGCGACTCGGTTCGCCGAGCGACCCGCTCGAGCAAGAGGCCGACCGAATCGCCGCTCGCGTCTTGAGCACACCTCCGGACGCCGCGCGCACCCCGCCCCTCGCGCGGGTCCACTCGAAGGTCCACGACGCCGCGCTCGTCCGCCGCAAGTGTGCCGCCTGCGAGCACGAAGACGAGCTGACTGTCCGCCGCAAGTGCTCTGCTTGCGAGCACGACGACGAGCTCGCCGTTCGCCGCAGCCCAACGACCCCCGGCAGCCGAGAAATCTCTCCGGCGCTGCAAGACCAGGTCATGAACCTCCACCGTGGAGGCGGACGACCCCTGCCCCGACCTGTCCGTATGGACATGGAATCCCGCTTCGGTCGCGACTTCGGCGCCGTGCGGATCCACGAAGGTTCACGCGCTGCCGAGCTGGCCCAGCGACTCCACGCGAAGGCGTTCACTGTCGGCCAGCACGTCGCCTTCGCCGGCGGCCAATTCGCCCCTACCCGTCCCGAAGGCCGACGGCTGCTCGCGCACGAGCTCGTGCATACCCTGCAGCGCTCCGACCCGGGCGCACCGGTCCTCTCGCGCGCGCTCGCTTCGCCCGAGGGCAAGAATGCGGCGAACGAACAAAGCGGCAGCGTCGTCTCGTGCGCTCCAGCGGACGGACATGACCCCGCAGAAGTCAGGCAGGCGCACGCTCGCGCCGTCGCCATGACGACGGCGGCGCACCGCGCCCTTCCAGCAGCCTCCGATGTCCTGGTCCCAGGCGGCGCACAGGTCTCGAGCCGAGTACGCGAACTGGCCCGCTTGTGGTTCAAACTCAACTGGCCCGCCCGGGACGCACACGAGCGCGCCCTTTGGCAACATCTGGTCGAGGGCGTGAGGGTCTTTCACAGCCAGGGCCCGAGCACCCGTTACAAGTGCTCTCCTTGCAACCAGGTCGGGCTGGTGCTGCCTGGAAGCCGATATGTTCGGCTCTGCGAAGCGTGGTGGGACATCAAACCCGTCGAGAAACGGGCTGCGATCATCATTCATGAATGGGGCCACTATTGGGGCGGGCCTGCGGGTCTGATGCGTCGTGCTGTCGAGGCCTACTGCGGGCGCAGCCGGTTCATGAAGTTGTCGTCGGCGAAGTTGGTCCAAATGCCTGACGCGTACATGGGCTTCATCTTCGAACTTGCCCTGAGTCGCGTCATGACGGCCGATAGTGCGTGTCGCTACAGGAGTGAGCTCCACCCCGGCGCGAGCTCCACATGACCGAGAACAGCCGGGAAGGGCGGAGCTTCTCGCGCCGGCCGAGTTGACCCCGTCCTGCAGGTCTGGGAGATTTGCTGCGAGTGAGAGCTCCGTCGTACCGCAGCAGCTCGCGCTTCGCCTTGCTCGCCGGCACATGGCTGCTGCTCCGCCCCGATCCAGCGTCGGCCTGCAAGCCGCCGCAGTTCGTCGCCGAACGCCTCGACTTCACGCTCGTCGCCGCACGGCGGGCCGGGCAACCCGTCTCGCTCGAGCAATTGCCGCCGACCTTGCGCGCCCGGAGCACTCCGTATGCTCATCTGCTGGTCCGCGACATCGGTTATCTGAAGCTCATCGAGGCCACTCGACCACTCCCTCGTCCGATCGAGCGCTACATTCGCCGTCAGCGGCGCATCGCCAAGCCGATCTGTGCCATCCTCGTTTATCGTGAACCAGCGGTGCCCGGCCGCTACGCCCCGGATCTCGACCCTCAATACCACGAGTCCGACGATCCTCGATGGACCGCTCTGTGGCCGCTGGACGTGCCGGGGGTCGTCGAACTGACGCCGCACCGCGATCGCCTCCTCGTGACCATCGAGCGGCCCGACGCGCCGCTCGAGCTCGAGTACCGCCTCACCCATGCCACCTTTTCGAGCTGCGACGTCACCTCCAATGAGGATCGTCCGCCCGCCGTCCTCGCGCTCCTCGCCCTCGCGCTGCGACGGCGACGCCGCGAGTGACGGAGCCCCCAGCGCTCACGAGAGCCCTCCTCCCTGTCTCATAGGACAGACCAAATCGCTCAACCCGCACGCGGATTGACGGCCGGCTCGGTCCGGGTCAGCTTCGAGCTCGAGACACGGTTTCACGCCTGCACCTTGGCCTACTCGCCGGCGCGCTGCTCTTGCTTCGACCCGCGCCGGTCTCGGCCTGCAGGCCGCCGCCTTTCCTCCCCGAGCGCCTCGACTTCGAGCTCGTCGGCGCACGCAAGAGCGGCCGCCCGCTCGCGCTCGATCACTTGCCCGCACGCGTGCGAGCGACCAGCACGCCGTACCGACACATGATGGTCGAAGACATCGGCTGGCTGAAGCTGCTCGAAGCCACCTCGCCGCTGCCGACCAGGGCCGAGCGCTACCTTCGGCGGCAACGCCGGCTCGCCCGACCGATCTGCGCCGTCCTCGTGTACCGCGAACCGGCAGTGCCGGGCCGCTACGTGCCCGACCACGACCCAGACTACGACGAGCACCAAGGCGCGGTATGGGCCGACCTGTGGCCGCGCGACGTCCCGGGCGTCGTCGAGTTGACGCCGCACCGCGATCGCCTGCGCGTGACCATCGAGCGGCCCGACGCGCCGCTCGAGCTCGAGTACCGCCTCACCCACGCCACCTTCTCGAGCTGCGACGTCACGACCGGCGATGGTCATCCGCCCGCCGTCCTCGCGCTCCTCGCTCTCGCGCTGCGACGGCGACGCCGCGAGTGACGCGGTCGGTCGCCTGTCCGCACTGCACGGGTGCGCAGCATCGCGCACTCGGCCGGTCGCTCTCGCCGAATTTTTGCCCCGATCGATCACCCCGGCCAAGGTCGGCCCGCTCCCCATGCAATGGGTCAACCGGATCCTGCTCGCCGCGCTGCTCGCGTTCGCGATCGCCTACCTGCCGCAGCACGTCGCCACCGGCGGGAGCGCCGAGGACCTCGCGCGCGTGGAGAAGGAGCACGCCGCGCTGCGCCGCGGCAACGAGCGGCTGCAGGGCGAGATCGAGGCCCTGCGCGCCGAGATCGCCGCTCTCAAGCGCGACCCCGAGGAGGTCGCGCGGATCGCCCGCGAGGACCTCAACCTGATCCGGCCCGGTGAAGTGGTGTTCGAGATCCGCCGCGACGACAAGACCAAGCCATGACCACGCTCGCCCGCACCCTCCACGGCCTCCGCCTCCGCGCCCGCGAGCGCTGGAGCCTCCTCGTCCTGCTCGCCACCTGGCTGGTGCTGGCCGTGGGCGCCGCCACGCCGACCGCCTTCGACGAGGGCAGCCCGGCGCTGGCCGCCTCGCTGATGGTGTTCGCCGCCACCCTCGTGCGCGCGCTGGCCCGCGAGCTGCGGCCGAACGCCGCCACCTACTCGCAGACCCACGAGCTCGAGCTCGGCCTCCTCATCATCACCGGCACCTACCTGCTGATCGCGGTCACCGGCGGCCTCGCCAGCCCGGCCCACCCGCTGGTCTACGCCCTCGCCTCGTTCCTGCTGCTGCTCCACCGCGCGCGCTGGATCGCCGGCGTGTGGCTCGCCTCGATCGCCCTGCTCGAGGTCGCCGTCGGCTGGTCTTCGGGACATGACTCCGGGGCCAGGATCGCCTTCCACCTCAGCTACATCGCCTTCTTCGCCGCCGGCAACCTGCTGATCCTCGGCGCCCTGGTCCGGCGCCTGCGCGGCGAGCACGCCCAGCGGCTGGCCGACGAGCTGACGCACATCCGCCAGGAGGCCCGCGATTTCCGGTTGGTCGCCGCCGCCGCCCCACGCAAGAGCCGGGACGCCGAGGAGGCGCAGCTGACCCAGTCGGCGGTGCACGCGATCCACGAGCAGGTCGCGTTCAGCCTCGAGCTCATCCGCGGCGACCTCGAGCTGCACACCTGCGCGCTGCTGTGGATGTCCGAGGAGGAGCTCGTGCTCAAGCGGGCCGCCTCGGCCGGGGCCGCGCTGGTCGGCGCGCCCGAGCTGGCGAACCCCGGCGTGCTGGCCGGGCTGCTGCGCAACCCGAGGACGCTCGTCCTCAAGAACATGTCCGAGAAGCATCTTCCGCCGTACTACGGCGCGCCGGTGGCGGTCACCGACCTGTGCGCCGTGCCGCTGGTCCGCGGCGAGCGGCTGCTCGGGGTCCTGTGCGCCGACCGCATCGACGCCAGGCCGTTCACCGCCGCCGAGCAGGACAAGCTGACCGCCGCGGCGCAGCACGTGCTGCGGACCGTCGACCACGAGCGGGCCTTCATCACCGCGATGCGCAGCCGCTACGAGCACGAGCAGCTGTACCGCGCGAGCGAGCTGCTGAGCGGCGCGCTCGGGCTCGAGGCGCTGTACGGCAAGAGCTTCGAGGCGATCCGGGCGATCGCCCCGTACGACCTGGCGGCGATCTCGACCTACGATGAGCACGCCGAGGCTCACCGCGTGCTCGCGGTCGACGTCCCCGGCGACCGCGACCCGAACCACGGCGCCGGCTGGCGCAGCATCGCCGAGTCGCTGCGCGACCGCGTGTTCGAGCACGGCTCCGGCCTCGTCGCCATGGCGACCAAGAACCGCCACTTCATGCCGGCCGCCGACGAGCGCGTCGAGCCCGAGACCGTCGTGTTCGACGTCCACACCCGCCTGCGCCCGGCCCAGAGCGTGCTGGTGCTGCCGCTTCTGCACGGCGAAAAAGTCCTCGGCACCCTCACCCTCGCGGCCGCGCGCGAGCGCCAGTTCCCGCGGGCGACCCGCGAGATCCTCCGCGTCCTCTCGCACCAGCTCAGCGTCGGCCTGCAGAACGCGCGCATGTACCGGGCCATGGAGGAGCGCGCCACCACCGACGGTCTCACCGGCCTCACCAACCACCGCGCCTTCCAGGAGCGCCTGGCGCAGATCCACGCCCTGGCCGAACGGACAGGTCGCAACTTCTCGCTGATCCTCACCGACATCGACCACTTCAAGAAGGTCAACGACACCTACGGCCACCCGATCGGCGACGCCGTGCTCAAGCGGGTCGCCGCGGTGTTCGCCGGCCGCGCGCGCAAGGTCGACATCGTCGCCCGCTACGGCGGCGAGGAGTTCGTGCTGGTCCTGCCCGACACCGACGCCGAGGGCGCGGCCATCTTCGCCAACAAGCTGCGCGAGGAGGTCGCCGCCCAGACCATGACCAGCGACCAGGGCCCGTTCGCGGTCACGATCTCCATGGGCGTCGCCGAGTACCCCACCGACGGCCACGCCACCGCCGAGCTGATCGAGCGCGCCGACCAGGCCCTCTACCACTGCAAGCACAACGGCCGGAACTGCGTCACGCGGGCCAGCCAGCTGGCCTGAGCGCCCGCGCGCCCGCCGACTTGCCACCGATCTGCCATACTGATCCCATGCGATACGCCCGGCTCGTCCCCCTCCTCCTGGTGTTCGCCCCGGCCTGCGCCGAGCAGCACAACTACAGCGAAGGCGAGATCTGCGTCGACGCCCCCGCCCTCGCCTCGTTCGCCGCCGGCGACGAGCTCGAGGTCGTGGTGGTCCTCGACGACTGCATGGCCTGCCCCAAAGACTTCAACGCCAACTGCGAGGTCGACCGCCAGGGCAGCACGATCAACCTCCACGCCGGCGGCGTCTACACCCAGCGCAGCGGCCCCTGCGACACCTGCCTGACCCTGTCCGTCGCCTGCATCGTCGGCGGCCTCGAGCCCGGCAACTACACGATCCGCAGCGGCGACCAGACGCTCGAGGTCAAGCTCCCGCAAGCCGAAGCTCCCAAGCTCGACCCGACCTGCGACGTCGTGCAGTGGTGAGCCGCGAGAGCGCCGCGAAATCGCTGCGAGCCGGAACTTCCAAGCCGCGCTCCTGCCGAGCCAGCGGACGCATCGTTCCTGCGCCGTAGGCAGCTCGAAGCCCGCGATCTTGGGGAACCGGGGCAATCACTGCACGGCCGTGGTCGAAGATCACGACCGCGCCGCTCCGACAGTGCGCCCCGCGTGCTCGCCACGAGCTTCCGTCACTCGCCCAGAGCGATGCGCACCGGGCAGTGGTCCGACACCGAGCGCAACTTCGCCGGCTCCGTCGTCTGTTCCTCGCACGCCAGGGCCGCGCACATGCCGAGCACCTCGGGTGTCCCGAAGGACAGCTCCTTCGCGCCGAGGAAGTGATCGAGCAGGCTCGCCTCCCAGCGCGCCACCTTCTTCTTCGGTTGCCAGTACTCCGAGCACCCGAGCCCCCCGGTCGGCAGCTGCAGCGCGTGGCGTTCGACCATCTCGTCGATGAAGCGGCGCTCGGGGTGGTTCTCCACCAGGTACCCCGTCGTATTGAAGTCACCGGCGACCACCACGTCCCCGAACTCCTCGCGCAGCGCCGGCAAGATCGCCGTCAACCACTGCCACTGCTGCTTGCGCTGTTCGAACCGCCGCGGGGCACCGCCCGAGTCGAAGTGCACCGACACCAGCGTCAGCGCCCGCCCGGCGCGCGTCCGCAGCGAAGCCAGCAGCGCCGGCGCCTGTCCCGTGGGACAGACCTCCCCCTTGCTGAGCGAGCGGTGGTCCTTCAGCTCGAGCCGCGCCGTGTCGTACACGACCCCGACGCTCAGCCGCCCCTTCCTGTTGTGCCGGCACGAATCGGTCAACACCGCCGCGTAGCGCCGGCCGCTCAACGCGCTCGCGCGGTCCAGCGTCGCGGAGAACCGCCCGGGATCGCGGATCTCCTGCACCGCGAACGCGTCGGCGTCGAGCTCGGCGATCGCCGCCGCCACCGCCTCGTCGACGGTCTCGCCGTGCGGGAAGGTCTGTATATAAACGTCCCGAGCACCAGCGGCGCCTCGCGGCGGCACCACAGCAGCAGCGCGATCGCCACCAGCAGCACCCACAGCCACACGCGACGACGACGGGGACGACGACGGTGATCCTGCATTGCAGGATCGACGGTAGACGCCGCCCCGGAGCTCACAAGACGACGAGATCGCGCCTCATGCGGGCGCGCCGTGACGACCTCAGCCGTCCCGCGGCTCGCGGAGCAGGCGCATGCGCACGTGCTGGTGTTGCCGGCGCTTGTACTCCGCGTGGGAGCTCTCGCCCTGCTCGTTGGCCTCGGCGGTGCGCTTGTCCATCACCTGGAACTCGGCGAGCACGAACACCACGCGGCCGCGGCGCTCGTCGTGGTCGTGGGGCAGCAGCGCGTCGACGCGGACCGGCAGGTCGGCGACGAAGTTGAGCACGTGGAAGCTCTTGCCGGAGAACTCGTTGGACGTCGGCTGCGCGCGGTGACCGGCGTCGGTGTCGAAGTTCGCGTCGGCGCCGAGGACCTTCAAACTGTTGAGGTCGATCAGCGAGTTGACCGTCTGGTCGGGCACCACGTAGTTGAACGGGATGCAGCGGTGCAGCATGATCCGCAGCGTCGGCACCAGGTCGTCGGGGTTGCGGACGATCAGGCGGAAGCGCAGGCGGTCGAACACGCGCGCCGCGTTGGTCTCTTTCTTGAGCAGCAGCTTGGTCAGCTGCGACTCCTTCGACTTGCGCGACCACGAGAACTCGACCACCGGCACCCCGGCGGTGCGCAGCTCGTCGAACATGCGGGTCACGCTCTCCTCGACGAGCGAGAAGATCTCCGAGTCGGAGATCGCCAGCGACGCCCGCATCTCGCGCGCCTCGAGGTGATTGAGGATGTGCATCACCTTGAGCAGCGTGCAGGCCTGGCGCTGGTGCGCGCTGGCCTTGCTCGAGGCGATCTGCGGCAGCTGCACCCACGGCACCTTGTCGGCGATGGTGTCGTCGAGGCGCAGCTTGAGCACGTCGCTGATGTAGCGGACGGCTTGCTGGCGGAGGTCGGCGAGGCGGGCCTCGTCGCGTGGGTCGCCGAGGTCGAGCCCGTTGAGCGCCAGCAAGCGGCGCACGTCCTCTTCGGAGCTCAGCGCCAGGCGGTGCCAGTCGATGACCGACTGCCCGCGCAGCAGCAGCTGGATCTCGTTGATGTCCTGCAGCGACAGCTCGGCGTGCTCGCCGCCCTGCGCGGCCTCGCGCCACAGCGCTTGCGAGGCCAAGAAGGCGCCGAATTGATCGGAGCGCTGCGGAGGCCTGGCCATCGCGCCGCAGCCCAGCTCAGCCGCTTACTTGCCGGGAGAAGCGGAGGGTACCGACGAGCAGGCCGATCGTGACGAGGGCAGCACAGATGTTTCCGAGGTAAGCGGTCATGAACCTTGTTGCTCCAGTCCTTGCAGTCGTGTGCTCGGGACTTATCACGGAATCGGGCGAGGTCGGAAAAAGTGGGAGATGTAGGACAATCTCTCGAAGCTCAATCCAAGGTTCGCAAGGCAAGGGATCCGGGCGCCGGGCCCATAAATCAAGCTGGAGCGGGGGGAGTTCAGACCGGGAATTCGGGCGATTTCGGGGTCCTGCGGCCTGAAGGCGCCGGGCCCCCGTCTTCTGGGGCCAGAACGCCGGATGGCAGATAACACATTCCCGCGGCCGTTGGAAAGTCCCCCGCCCGGCGGCCTGGGCGCCAGAAGCCTGGCGCGGCCCGCGGAAGGCCTCTCCGGGACGCGTGGGCGCACCTCGGGACGGATGGCCACGCGTGCGCGGGGGCGCTACTGTGACGCCATGCGCGACCCCGAGGACGACGATGTGCCACCCCGCGACGACCGCCTCGGGTTCACCTCGAGCAGCTTCCGGCGCAAGATCGGCGAGGGCCTCGCCGGCCTGCTCGATCCCGACGGCGCGATCGGCAAGGGCAAGGAGATCGTGACCGGGGTGACGCAGGCGACCAAGAACGAGGTCGTGCGGATGGTCAGCGCCGAGGTCCGGCAGTTCCTCGACGGCATGGACACCGTCGAGTTGTTGCAGCGGGTCATCGCCGGCCTCGTGATCGACGTGAAGGCGGAGATCCGCTTCTCCATCGACCCCGAGGGCCAGCTCAAGTCGGCGATCAAGGCCGAAAAGGCGACGGCGCGCTCCAAAGAGCAGCAGCCCCCGAGGGAGCCGGCTGCCCGCGAGCCGTCGTCGCCGCAGCAGGCGTCCGGCACCCCGCCGACGCCGCAGACGTCGCCGGGCTCCCGGACGCCCAAGGAATGAGCGGTAGCCTCAGCTCTGCGCCGCCGGGTCGACCGGCACGACCTTGTTGTCGCCGTCGTCGTCGGGGAGCCCGAGCTTCTTCTTTGACCGCCTTGTAGATGTCGGCCCCGAGCTTGAGCCCGAAGCCGGTGATGATGGCATTCACGAGGAGCCGCATGTCCGGCAGCGTAGCAGCAAGGGCCCGGTCGACCTGACGCGGGTCCCTGCTTCCTCGTCTCCAGGCGCTCCGAGCGCTAGCCCATGCATCAGGCGGGGATCACGCAAACCCCGACATCCTCATACGAGGGCGGAGCCATTCCCATCTCGAAGAACGGCGTGCACTCCTCGCCCGCCTGGCACGGCCCGTTGCCGCCGCTGACCGGGCAGAACGGGGTGCAGCAGCCGGACGAGTTCGGCGGGCAGTTGGCGACCGCGGCCGTCGCTGCGCAGAACCCGCCCTTCTGACATTGATTGATGTACTGGCATTCGTCGCCGGGCCCGCCCTCGCCGGGCATCGCCGACTCCTTGAAGCACACGAACAGATCCCCGGCCGAGTTGTAGCAGCCCTGTCCTTCGGGACAGTCCTGCAGCAGCGGGTCGCACGAGCCGAGGCAGATCGGCAGCGAGCCGTCGTTGTAGACCACGCAGTTGGCCGTCGGCGTGTCGGGGCACGCGTCGTTGGTGTCGCAGAACTCGACGCACACGCCGCCCGCGCCCTCGTCGTCGGTCAGCAGGCAGATGTTGCCCACCGCGCAGTTGTCGATGCCGGTGTACTTGCCGTCCTCGACGTCGCACGGGTCGCCGACCGCGCCGTCGCCCTTGATCTCCACGCACGTGTTGACGCCCCACGGCTCGCCCTCGGCCGGCGCGACCGCCGTACACTTCTGTCCTTCGGGACAGTCTTGCACTCGCGGGTCGCACTGGCCGCTGATGCCGCCGTCGGGCGGGACGATGAAGCCCGCGCTGGTGGAGGTCTCGCCCTCGGACGTGCTCGTCGGGCCCACCGGTCCGCTCGTGGGGTTGGTGCCGCCGGTCTGCTCCGTGGTCGAGCTCGTTCCCGGCCCGGTCGTGTCCTCGGGCTCTTCGGTGTCGTCGCCCTCGGAGTCGGGCGGATCGCCGGTCTGACCGGTTTGGCCGGTCATCATCCCGGACTTGTCGCCGCATGCGCCGAAAGCGACCACGGCGACGGACACGAACCAAAGCTGAAGCGATCTCATGAGTGGACCTCCCAGCACTCACGCTATCACAGAAAGCAGCAAACACTCGAAACCTGCCGGGAGCTTCGGAGGTCTAAGGCCGCCTTCCGCCGAGGCCGACCTGCGTCAGCGCGTCGAGGGTCGCCGAGAGCTCCGCGCGGATCTCCGGCGCCAGCCCCGGATCCGCCACCGCAGCCTCCAGGCGCCCGATTCGCGGCAACCAGGTCGAATGGGCCGTCTCGTCGAGGGCGACCCCGGCGGGGGTCAGCGCCGCGGCCTCGTCATGCAGGACCTGCGCCTCGCTCAGCGAGATCGGCGTCGTCTTGACCGGCACCACGGGCGGTGCGGCCGCGGTCACCTCGACGGGAGCCGGCTCGATCCCGGAGGCGTCGGCCTGCAGGCCTTGCAGCGCCACGGCCGCCACCACCCCGAGCGCGGCCGCGGCGAGGATCGAGGGCCACTGGCGCCAACGCGGCTCCGGCAGGCGCCGGCGGGAGCCTTGGTTGACGCGTCGCTCCACGCCCGGCGCGATCGCCGGCCGCGAAGGATCGCGGCGGTCCCTTCGCCCCTGCCTCCTGTCGAGATCCGGACCCATGCCGGAAGGGTCTGCGCGGCCGCTTCATCGGGCAAATTTCAGGCTTTGGCGGGCTCTGTCGGCCGGGGCATGTCGGCGCCTTTCGCAGTTCCGCATAGCTTGACCTGAGCAAATTTGTTGTATACACCCGTTCAGTGCCGAAGGCGTGATCTCCGCAGCCGCCGCAGGAGGCTCTCCCCGTGAAACCCCAGCTCACCCACCGCCAGCAGCAAGCGCTCGACTTCATCTCCTCCTGCCTGGATGCGAACGGGTACCCGCCTACGCTGCGCGAAATCGGCGAGCACATGGGGATCCGCTCGACCAACGGGGTCAACGACCACCTCAAGGCGCTCGAGCGCAAGGGATACCTGGTCCGTGAGGAGCTCAAGAGCCGCGCGTTGCGGCCGGTGGATGCGCCGGAGAGCGCCGCGCGCGTTCGCACCACGGACATCCCGATCCTCGGGCGCGTGGCCGCGGGTCAGCCGATCCTGGCCGACGAGAACGTCACCAACCGGATCAGCGTCGACCAGTTCTTCCTCCACGGCAATCAGCCGCGCGAGGTGTTCGGCCTCGTCGTCTTCGGCGAGAGCATGATCGAGGATGGAATCTTCGACGGCGATTACGTGTTCGTCCGTCGCCAGGCCAACGCCGAGCGGGGCGAGATCGTCGTGGCGATGATCGAGGGCGAAGTGACGTGCAAGCGTTACTACCCCGAGGGCGACAAGATCCGCCTGCAGCCCGGCAACGCGGCGATGCAGCCGATCTACGTCCACCGCGGCGATCATCGCGCCTTCGAGTTGGTCGGCAAAGTGATCGGCGTCTACCGCAGCCTCCACTAGCTGGCAGGCGGCCTCGGCCGCTGTCGCCGCCGTGAGTGCAGGCAATGGCGGCGGCGAGCTCTGGCGATAGATTTCCGCTACAGTGTTGCCCGTGCCGCGGCCGCCCACACCTGGCGCTCTCGCGCCTGGGGACCGCGCTCGGCGTCGTCGGGATGCCGGGCCACTCGCGCTCCTCGCCTGCTTCCTGTTCTCCGCGGGCATCAACGTCGCCGCGGTGAGTACCAGCCTGCTGGTGCTCATCCGCTCCGACGACCGCGTCGCCTCGCACCCGGTCGCCCGCAAGCCCGCGTGCGTCAACGGCTACGAGCGCGGCGTCGACCTGCTCGAGAAGGCGCTGTCGGGCGACGAGGCCAAGCTCTACGACGGCCTCTTGCACACGATCGTCGACGGCAAGTGCGAGACCGAGGTGGTCGTCGCGCTGGTCGACGACAAGGATCCGATCGATCCGCTCGCGGAGCTCGACGACCCGGAGCTGCCGGAGCCGAAGAAAGAGCGCGAGAAGAAGAAGAAAGAGAAGGAGCTCGAGAAGCCGCCCGAGCCGCTGCCGGTCGAGGAGCCGAAGCCCGAGGAGAAGAAGAAGGAAGAGGAGAAGCCGCCCGAGGAGGAGCAGCCGAAGGAGAAGATCGACTTCGAGCTGTTGCAGCTCAAGATGGTCGAGCAGCTCGAGGAGAAGGACGAGAAAGAGTCCCCCGACGACGCGCACTACCTCTCCAACGTCAACCGCGACGTCACCGAGGAGACCCGGGCCGAGATCACCAACCTGCAGAAGGACGCCGAGCAGGCCAAGGCCTCGCAGCAGGAGCCGAGCGAGGACCCCACCAAGGGCATGGCGGCCGAGGACAAGATCGCCGAGACGCGCGAGCAGAAGAGCCAGCTGGCGCAGGAGGCCCCCAAGGTCCAGCAGAGCCCGGAGACCAAGATCCCCGAGCAGAACGACCCCAAGGCCAAGAGCATGCTGTCGATGCGCGACCTGGCCCCGCGGGAGCACTCGCCCGAGATGCTCAAGCACGAGGCCGCCGCCGACGCCGCCTCGTCCGGCGAGCTCGCGCCCGACCAGAAGGCTCAGGCCGCGGTCATGCAGCGCAACAAACAACAGGCCGGCTCGTCCGACACCAAGTCACCTGTCCTTCGGTTCAGGTTGTCGTCCAACGAGATGAACGCGCTGTTCGGGCGCGACATCGCCGAGAAGAAGGACCTCATCTCCCAGCGCCAGTCGAAGAAGAAGGGCATCTGGGAGGAGGCGCGCGAGCTCTATCAATCGCCGCTCGAGAACATGGTCCCCGAGGTGCGGCCCGGCAACCAGACCGCGCTGCGCTCGCGCAAGCACCCGTTCGCCCAGTTCATCGCCACGATGCACCGGACGATCCACGACAAGTGGGCGTTCGGCTTCCTCGAGCAGCTCGACACGATGGGCCGCGGCAACGCGCTCAACAAGCCCGACCTGTGGACGCGCGTCGAGATCGTGCTCAACAGCGACGGCTCGCTCGACAAGCTGCGGACCGTCCGTTACTCCGGCAACATGCAGTTCGACGGGGCCGCGCGCGAGGTCGTGCGCAACGCCGGGCCCTACCCGCAGCCGCCGCGCGAGATCTTGAGCGGCAACGGCAAGGTCTACATCCACTGGGCGTTCCACCGCGACGAGCGGGCCTGCGGCACCTTCGGCGCCGAGCCGTTCATCCTCGACAACTCCGGTCAGGGCGAGCGCCCCGATCCGAACCGAGCTGTCCGTCCGGCCAGCTCGGAGTCGGAGGCGGGGGCGTCGCGTCGACTCGCGCGCCAGATGGGCCCCGCCGCGCCCGGGCCGTCCGGCCCCGAGGGTCCCGCCGCGCCCGGCGGCGGGCACAACCACGAGCACGGCGAGGGCGACGGTCACAACCACGGCACCCCGCCCGAGCAGGGCAGCGGCGACCAGCCCGACGCCGAGGCCGGGCACGCCGCCAACGCCTGGCTCAAGGTGTTCGCCGCCCGCGACGCCGCCAAGCTGGCCGCTCGCGCCAGCCTGCCGTTCGTCATCGGCGACCAGGTCGTCGCGCGCACGCGCGAGGAGCTGCAAGGTGTCCTCCAGGCCATGCTCGACGAGGCAGGCAGCGGCGCGCCGGGGGCGGCCGAGGTGTTCACCGCCTCGGGCCTGCGCAAGCGCTTCGGCAGCGTCCCCGCCGGCGTGCAGGAGGGCCTCGGCCGCAACTACGCCGTCAGCAAGGTCCGCGGCGAGCCCTTCATCCTGATCCTCGAGCGACGCTTCGGCGACTGGCGCGTCGTCGGCGTGGCTCGCTGACCTCCGCGCAGCCGCAAGCCATCGTGCGTGCGGCGAGCGGCCGCAGAGCGGCGCTTCGGCGACTGGCGCGTCGTCGGCGTGGCTCGCTGACCTCCGCGCGAGCGCGGGCCATCGTGCGTGCGGCGAGCGGCCGCAGAGCGGCGCTTCGGCGACTGGCGCGTCGTCGGCGTGGCTCGCTGACCTCCGCGCGAGCGCGGGTGATCGTGCATGCGGCGAGCGGCCGCTCGCCGCGCGCTTTGCGAGGCGGGCTCGAGCGTGCGTGGGCCCGTCGCTCGCCCGCCCCTGGGGACATGTCCCTTCAGACAGGACCCTCGGTCCCATGAACGTCGTTTGCGCGGCTACGCCGGGCTGGCCCACGAACGAGGCTCCCGCGCGTCCACGCCCCGCGAGCCCCGGAAATCTCCGCCGGGAAGGCGCCTGGACAGGCGTGCGAGCCTTCGCTACAAGAGGTGCCACGTTGGAGCGCCTCGATCATGGCTGACACACACCTCGCTCAGATGTTCTTCGACCGCGCCCGCTCCGAGGGCCAGAGTCCGGGTTATCGCGTCCGTCAGGGCGGCGCCTACGTCGACGTGGCGTTCAGGGAGGCCGCCGATCGCGTCGAGGCGATCGCCTCCGGGCTGTTGAAGGGCGGCCAAGCGCCCGCGCCCGGCACCTGCGTCACGATCATGGCCAACACCCGGCTCGAGTGGATCCTCGCCGACTGGGCGCTGCTGTCGCTCGGCTACCGCACCGTGCCGATCTACGTCAGCCTGCTGCCGCCCGAGATCGGCTACATCCACGCCGACACCAAGGCCGAGATGCTGGTGGTCGAGAACAAGGAGATGCTCGACAAGGTGCGCGCGGCCCAGCGCGGCTTCAACTTCTTCGAGGTCGAGTACCCGGCCGACGCCGTCAAGCTGAAGCGCTTCATCGTCATCGACCCGACCGGCATCGCCCCGGGGTCCGACTGGGAGAGCCTGGCCGACGTCGAGGCCCGGGGCCGCGCCGCGCTGGCCGAGACCAAGGGCGAGCGCGACAAGCGGCTGCAGACGATCCAGCGCTCGGACGTCGCCACGTACACGTACACCTCCGGCACCACCGGCCCGCCGAAGGGCGTCATCCAGACGCACGACAACATGCTGAGCATGCTCGAGAACGTCGAGGAGGTCGGCATGTTCAGCGAGAAGGCGCGGGTCGGCGGCGCGTTCCTGTTCTTGCCGCTGGCGCACTCGTTCGGCCGCCTGGTCGAGTTCGGCGGCGCTTTCTTCCGCTGCAAGATCGTGCTGTCGTCGATCGCCACCGTCGCCGAGGACCTCGGCCTGTCGCGCCCCGGCTTCCTGCCGGCGGCCCCGCGGGTGTACGAGCGCGTCTACGGCAAGATCATGACCACGGTGTCTTCGAGCCCGCCGCTGCGGCAGAAGATCTTCCACTGGGCGCTCGGGGTCGGCAAGGCGACCATCCCGTACCGCCAGAAGAACAAGCCGCTGCCGCTGGCGCTCAGCGTCAAGGCCGCCCTGGCGGAGAAGCTGGTGTTCTCCAAGCTCAAGGCCAAGCTCGGCATGGACCGCATGCACGTGCTGCTGTCCGGCTCGGCGCCGCTGCCCAAGGAGGTCGGCGAGTTCTTCATCGCCCTCGGCCTCAACGTGTGCGAGGCCTACGGCCTCACCGAGACCTGCCCGGGCCTCACCACCAACCGCCCCAACAACTGGAAGATCGGCACCGTCGGTCCGGCGATCAAGGGCGTCTCGCTGCGCCTCGCCGAGGACGGCGAGATCCTCGCCAAGGGCCCCAACGTCGTGTCCGGCTACCTCAACCGGCCCGACGCCACCGCCGAGGCGTGGGACGGCGAGGGCTGGTTCCACACCGGCGACATCGGCGAGTTCGACGAGGACATGCACCTGCGGATCACCGACCGCAAGAAGGACCTCATCAAGACCAGCGGCGGCAAGTACGTCGCCCCGCAGAAGATCGAGGCCCTGCTCAAGACCAAGCCGATCCTCAGCGAGGCGGTGGTCATCGGCGACGGTCGCAAGTACTGCGTCGTCCTCGTCACCGTCGACAAGGAGAAGCTGGCCGCCTGGGCCCAGCGCACCGGCAACGCCCCCGACATCGCCAGCGACGCGGTCCACAAGGAGGTCCAGGGCTACCTCGACGAGGTCAACCAGGGCCTCGCCTCGTTCGAGTCGATCAAGTACTTCAAGATCGCCCCCGAGGAGTTCACGGTCGACAACGGCATGCTCACCGCCTCCTTCAAGGTCAAGCGCAAGGAGGTCTCCAAGCGCTACAAGGCCCTGATCGACGCGATGTACCCCGCCGGCAAGGACTGAACCTTCGGGCATGGCCCGAAAGACATGGCGCAGAGGACACGCCCTCGGCGCCATGTTCTTTTATGTGGATCAGAATCACAGCGGCTTGTCGAACGTGCCGAGGTCGACGTAGGCGCGGTCCTTCATGATCACGAACGGCCGCTCCTCGAACTTCAGCTGGCCCTTGCCGTCGTGCTGGACGATCTGCAGCTTGCCCATGCCGTAGCCCATCGGTCCGCGGCTGAAGTAGTGGGCCTCGAGCTTGTACGGGAACGCCTTCGCCTCGCCCTCGATCGTGAAGCACTCCGGCCCGTAGCCGGTGGTCACGTCGGCGTACAGCTGGCCGCCGCTCGGCAGCCGCTTCTGGGAGTAGAAGGCGTGGTCCTTGCGGCCGTCGTGGACGTGGAAGTCGACGTCGTTGGCGTCCGTCTCCCAGTTGATCACGAACCGCGTCGACGGCCCGCTCGGCAGCGGGATGTTCAGCCCATCGAGCGTCGCCCGCACGGTGAACGCCACGGACGGCTCGGCCTTGATCCACGCCGCCGCCACCAGGCCCAGGTCCTCGCGCAAGATCTGGTCCGTCCCCGCGAAGCGGCCCCACGGGTACGTCCGCGTCACTCCGGCCTTGAGCGCCTCGAACGCCTCCTTGTGCTTGCCCGCCTTGAGCAGCGCGTAGGCGTACAGGCGGTGGCTGGACGGGTGATCGGGCCGCGACTCCACCGCCTTGGCGAAGGTGTCGATCGCCAGCGTCGAGCCCGCCTCGCCGAGCCGCTCGAGGCGCGCGCCGACGTAGCGCCGCAGGTCCGCGCGCGACGGGAACAGGTCGATGATCGAGCCGTAGGCCCGCGCCGCCGTGAGCATGTCGCCGGCGGTCTCGGCCGCCTCGCCGAGAGCGATCAGCGCCAGCACGTCGCCCGGGTCCTGCTCGTGCCACTCCAGCGCCAGCGCGACGGCCCCGCGCGCGTCCTTGCTGCGCAGCTTCTCGGCCACGTCGAAGAACTTGCCGGTGTACGGGCTGTTGGCGGTGCGCTCGGCCTCCTGTTGCTCGGCCAGCCGCTGCGCGTCCTGCTCGCGCATGCGGACCAGCCCCGCCTCGAGCTCCGCCTGCTGTCGCGCCAGCTCTTCGGGCGTCGGCGGCGGCGGCGGCGTGTAGTCGGTCGGCACCCCGCCGCCGGGCTCGAGCACGAACGGGTACGTCACGGTCACCGAGCCGCCGCCCTGCGGCTTGGGGAAGGTCCAGCGCCGCACCGCCTGGGCCATGCAGCTGCCGACGCGTGCGTCTCGCATCGTGCTCTCGGACACCACCGCGGTCGGCACCTTGCCCGTGCCGCCGATGACGAACTGGATCGCCACCCGCCCCTTGGCCCCCGGATCGCGCGCCAGCGCCTGGTTGTAGCAGTAGCGGATCTCGTTGATGTGGGCGCGCACGATCCGGCGGATGATGTCCTTGTCGAGCGCCCCCTGCACCTCGGCCTTGGCCTGACGCACCGTCGGCACTCGCGTCCCGCGGCCGCCGAAGCCCGCTCCCGCGCCGCGGCCGTAGCCGGAGCCCGTGCCGCCGCCACCGCCGCGACCGATGAGCCCCGTGTTGCCGAGGCCGATCGTGCCCTCGCCCGTGCCGCCGCCGCCGCGACCGGTGCCGACCAGCCCGAGCCCGCCGACCCCGTACGCCTCGCCGATCTCCGTGCCCGTCAATCCGCCCCACACGTCGGCGTCGTCGTTGCCGACCGCGAACGACCCGCCGTACGGGCTGGCCAGGAAGTGACCTGACTCTTGGGACATGACCCCGAGGATCCCCGCCTGCCGCTGCGCCATCTCCGGATCGAAGTTGCGCGCCATCATCGGGATGGCGTCGCGCCGCGGCTCGGCCGGCGCCTTGAACTCCTCGCGCTCCTCTCGACGCACCAGAGTGCCCGGATCGGGCTTCTGCGCCGCCTGCGGCGCCGACTTGCGGTTGTACAGCTCGACCCCGGTCGCGCCCACCGTCAAGATGTCGGCCAGCGCGTTGCGATCGATGTTGAAGCGCTGGTAGTCCCACTCCGACTCGAGCACCAGCAGCGCGGTGAAGTCGCTGAGCACGCGGTACTTGGTCGACAGCTCGACGATCGTCTTCTGCAGCCCCGCCCGCGCCGCAGTGTCGGTCTCCGCCAGGCTCGAGCGCTGCGCCTGCAGCCGCTCGACCTGCGCGCGCACCCACGCCCGCTCGAGCAGCGGCCGCTCGACGGCCGTCGTCGGCACCTCGGCGTCGATCCGGTCCTGCCCCTCGATCACCACGCGCATCGCCGCGTCGACCGGCAGGTCGGCGTAGACCAGCATCTCGTCGCCCGGCTGCGCGCCCTCGATCGTGTCCGGCCACACCCACGCGGCCCCGGGCACCGTCACCTTCATCGCCGGCAGCGTCGCGCTGCCGAGCTTGTGCGCGATCGTCTCGAGCGGGAGGCGAGCGTCCATCACCACGCCGTCGCTCGGGAAGTCGGCGGTGGTCAGCGCCTTGAGGCTCGCGGTGTCCTGGATCCCGCCGTCCACGATCGCGTCGGCGCGCTCGAACCCGGCGGCCGCCAGCGCCTTGCTGACGTCGCGCAGGGCCGCGTGCTCGGCCGAGCCCGCGGTCGTGATGCCGTCGGAGAACACCAGCAGCCGGCGCGACCCGCCCGCGTCGGC
The DNA here is from genome assembly GCF_026626665.1 of Nannocystis pusilla. Taxonomy (GTDB): domain Bacteria; phylum Myxococcota_A; class Polyangia; order Nannocystales; family Nannocystaceae; genus Nannocystis; species Nannocystis pusilla. The sequence goes on along the minus strand of NZ_JAPNKE010000002.1, from coordinate 9,868,314 downwards.
CGCCAGCGACGTCAGCGCTCCGGCCAGGTCGGAGGCTCCGAGCGCCCGCCGCGAGGCGATTCGCTCGAGCTGCGCCTGCCCGAACCCGCTGGCCGGCCCGTCGTAGACCTCCTCGGTCGCCTGGTCGAAGCACACCACGCGCAGCGGGAAATCGGCGCCTGTCTCTTCGCGCATGCTCTTCAGGACATCCGCGAGCCGCCGCAGCTGGCGGTCGAAGCCGAGGGCCCGCGACGCGCTGGTGTCGAACAGCACCGTGAGCGCGCCGATCGGCACCGCCGGCATGTCGCCGACGGGGGCCACGCGCGCGACCGCCAGGTTGGCGTGGCGCAGGCCCATCAACGCCGCCGGGCGGTCCGAGCGGACCTCGAGGTCGCGCTCCGGCAGGTACTTCTGCTTCTTGATCTCGATGACGCTGGTCTTGACCGCCGCGCCGCCCAGGCTGGTCGGCGCCGCGGAGTCACCGGGCTCGCGCAGGATCACGCTGGCGTCGAGCTCGTCGAGCTCGGGCAGGCCGCGCAGCATCAGGCGGTACGGCTCGGCCGAGCTCGGCAGCTCCTGCGAGTACGAGACGATCAGCTCCTTGCGCTCCCGCGGTCCGATCGGGAACACCCGCGCGCTGAACGAGTTGCCGGCCTTGTTCTCGAGCAGCGCCGGGTCCTGCCGCTTGTGCAGGAAGTCCTCGTAGGCGACGCGCGCCGCCTGCCGCTCGACGACCTCGCCCTCCTGCCAGCGGTCGTGGATCTTCATCGCGAAGCGGGAGATCGCCGCGCCGGGCGGCATGTCGATCTCGAAGCGGCCCTCGATCTGGCGGTCGTTCGGGTTCTCGAACACGAGGTGCAGCTCGGTGAACGCCAGCGGCTCCTCGACCACGCCCCGGGCCTTCAAACTCACCAGCTTGAGCCCGGTCCCGTCCGACGCGGTCAGCGACACCGGGGCTCGCCGCGTGGCCCCGTCGTCGGTGAGCTTCACGCCCTTGCTCGGCAACGCCATCGTCGTCGCCGTCGCCTCCGCCTTGCCCGGATTGGCCGTACAGGCCATCGTCAGCGAGGCCAGCGCCGCCGCCGCGCCACACCTTACTGCCAGTCCATTGCGACATGTTCCAAACAACATGTCTTTTTCTTTCAACGAGGGCGCGGTCGCGCGAGCACGGCGGTCGAGGCGTGGCATACGGGGCCTCAGACAACCTCGCCCCGGGGAGGTTCCGCCGCGAACGCCCCGCCCCGCGCGAACGCGGGTACATGTGCGCCGGGCGACGGCCCCCGCGTCAGAGCGGCGGCAAGCCGACGAGCGCCGCGTGGGCGTCGGCCCACATCTTCATCCCTGCGCCGTCGAGGGAGTAATCGCTCGTCACGCTCCACGGCCACGCGCCCGCGTAGCCGTTGGCCAGCAGGACGTCGAGCCGCGCGGCCGCCTGGTCGGAGGCGACGAACTCGCCCACCACCATCGGCCGGTCGAGCCCGAGGTCGGCGTACGTCTGCACCGTCGGCGAGAACTGCACCGTGCCCAGCTCCGGGTCGCCGTTCCACATCTGCCCGTCCATCCACGGGTAGTAGTGCGTCTGGTAGAAGTCGAGCCCCAGCGGCGGCAGCCCGTGCGCCCCCGCGAACTCGGGCGTCCACACGCGGTACCACTTGAGCGACGCCGACCCCAGCGTCACGTACGCGGACGTGTTCGCATGCACCGCGTCGGCGACCGCGGCCGCGAACGCGTAGAAGTCCTCCAGCGGGACGGCATCGGCGCCGCCGTCGGGCGACGCGGCCGGCAGGTCGGAGATCGACCACTCCGGCTCGTTCATGATCTCCCACGCCAGGATCGCCGGCTCGTCGGCGAACGCCTGCAGCAGCGGCACGATCGCCGCGTCGACCAGCGCCGCCCGCTTGGCCGGATCTTTCAAAGTGTCGCTGCGCCCGCCCGTCTGCACCCCGTTGTTCTGCTGCGACCAGAACATCCAGTGGAAGTCGAGCAGCACCGGCACGAGGTAGATGCCGCGCGCCCGCGCGATCGCCACGGCTTCCTGCATGTCCGTGAGAACATGTTCTCCGAGACCGGTCGGCGTGCCGTCGCCGGCGAACGAGATCCCCGCGCGCCCGTCGGTGAACACGAACCATCGTGCGACGCGCAGCCCGTCCCCCTGCATCGCGTCGAAGTGCGCCCCGATCTCGGCCTGCTTGGTGTGCACGCCGTAGGTGCCCCAGTTGTTGGCGCCGAAGTCCCCGCCGTAGTTGAGCCAGGGATAGTTGGCGCCGAGCAGGAAGTAGTCACCGTCGCCGACGGGGATCGCGCTGCCGGGCGGCACGTCCTGCCCACCGGTGGTCCCGCTGCTCGAGCTCGTCGAGGGGTCGCTCGTGGTGCTCGTCGAACTCGTCGTGCCGGTGCTCGAGCTCGTCCCCACGCCGGTCGTCGGCGTGGTCGTGCCCCACGTCGTCGTCGAGTCCCAGGTCGTGCCCCACGTCGTCGTCGTCGTCATCGACGAGGTCGTGTCGAAGTCGCTGGCGAACGTGGTCTCGAACCCGTCGTCCAGCTGACACGCGAGCCCGAGCAATCCGAGGACCAGGACCTGACGATGCATCCCAACCACCATAACGACGTCCGCCGCGCGACGCACCGAGCCCACAAATGGCCGAGGGGCCGCCCGGCGACGCCGGACAGCCCCTCGCGTGCTGACGTGCAGCAGATCAGTTCGACGCGATCGAAGCGGTGACCGAGCCAGCAGCCTGGAGCTGCCCGCCGAGCTTGCCCGCCGCGTCCGTGATCAGCTTGGCGGCGTCCGGCAGGAGGCCGATCGCACAAGCCGCGCCGATCGAGGCCTTGAGGTCGCCCGAGGCCTTGAGGGTGCCCGCGGCCGAGTTGACCGCGGCGACGCCGGCGTCGCCGAGCTTGGCGCTGACGTCGATCAGGCCCTCGGCGCGCGCGATGGCGGCCAGAAGCGCCGAGTAGCGGAGCTTGAAGGAGCTGATGAACGCCCTGAGCTGGAGGTCGCCGTCCGAACCCGCATCGACGGTCAGCTTGTACGAGACGTCGAGCGACGGCGGGTAGCACTGGACGCTCGCCTCGGCCTTGGCCTCGACGGTCGCCTCGCACTCGGCCGAGACCTCCGGCGGGGTCGCCTTGCCGTCGCAGCCGCCCTTGCACTGGACGTTCGCCTCGGCCGACGCCGAGCAGCGGACCTCGGCGCTCGCGTCGCAGTCGGCGCTACCGGGGTCGTACTCGCAGGTGCCGGTGCACTGGCCGTTGCAAGTGCCGCCAGCGCTGAGCTCGCAGGTACCCTTGCATTCGGTGTCGCAACGACCCTCGAAGTTGGTGTTGCCGTTGCACTCGCCGCGGCAGGTGCCATCGCACATGGCCCCGGCCTCGATACGGCACTCGCCCGTGCAGGTTCCGGTGCACTCGAACTTCGGCGCCTGACCCTTGCATGTCAGGCCACCCGCCGCGCGGCAGTCGGCCTGCGCGCTGGCGTCGACCTCGCACGCGCCCGAGCAGGTGACCTCGACGCTGCCCGGCTTGGCCATCACGTCGCACTCGGCGGCCGCCTTCGCGGTCACGTCGAGCGACGCCTCGCAGCGCGCCGGCTCGGCCTTGATCTGCAGGCCGGCGTCGATGTCAATCCACGCCGACAGCTTGGCATCCAGCGCGGCCTTGAAGTCACCGCCAGCTTCCACCCCGACGAGCGCGTAGAGACCCGCGAGCTCGGCCTGGATGTCGGCGGCGGTGGCGTTGATCGCCCCGGAGACATCGAGCGTCGCGCTGAAGAACGCGTCGATCTCGGCGATGCCGGAGACGTTGAACTTGCCGTTGATGAACGCCTCGCTGTCGCAGGTGAGCCCGCACTGCTCTGCGAGGTTACCGACCTCGTCGCAGCCCTGCGTGGCGGTGAGCGACAGACCGGCGATGAGGCCGCCAGCGATCAACCCAAAGGATCCCATTCGATTCGTGATCATGATCTTCATTGCTCCTTACCAAGCTCTGCGATGAACTCGTCGGTAGTTCCCACGGAATTCTCGCCGCATGGGCGCGGATGCAGACACAGCCGCGTCAGACGGTCGAGATGGTCCCATGACCGAATGACCCTGCAAAGCCCTTTAAGGGAACGAGCCCGGGCGCAGCAACGAAGGCACTGCGCCGGGCTCGTCACGAACCGCAAGCCAACCACCCGGGGGAGGGAGGTTAGCTTTGCAAGGTTCGATCGCGAAGACAGGACCAGACATGGAAGCCGATGGTGCCCTTGGACAGCGCGACCGCGCAAATCTTCAGCCGGGCGGGCGGGGTTTACCATGCTCCTTGCGATGCGCCAGCAATGACCGCGCGCGAAACCGACGCGGACCCAACTTCTATGTCAGGGGTCGTCGTCGGCCGCACGCTCGAAGTCGACGATGACCGGGCAGTGGTCGCTCACATCGGCGTAGTCGCGCTCGGGATAGGTCGGGGTCGAGCGGAACGACTGGCAGGCATGACGCGCGCAGTGTAGGAGTGGTTCCGCGTGTACCTTCGCGACCTCGGCGGCGAGGAACCCGCGGACCCACACCAGGTCCAGAAGCGAGGGAACATGCCAGGCGTCGCGCCGGCCCCCATCCCAGTAGGCCGAGCAGCCTGAGCCGTTGACCACTCGCTGCAGACCCACGGCGCCGAGCCGCGCATCGAGGGCCGTCAGCTCTTCTTCGGGCCGGCCCCGGTCGGTCCCGTGGCGTTGAAATCGCCGAGGAGGATGACATCGTCGTCATCACGCGCGATCTCCTCGACGATCTCCGCCAACACCTCCCACTGCGAGCGTCGCAGCGCGTAGCCCTCGTCGCGCGCCTTCAGATGCACCACCAGCACGTGGAAGTCGGGCCCTCCGCCGCGGGCGCGCAAGTAGCCCGAAAGGCCCGGTCGCACTTGACCGCCCATCGTCAGCCGCTCGTGCTCTCGCGGCGCGCCGATCAGCTCGAACACCGCCGGGTCGTAGAGGAAGCCGAGCCGCTGATCGTTGCGCCCGCCGGTCGTCGACAGCACCAGCTCCCAGCCCGGCATCGCCTGCTTCAGCCGCGCAGCGTCGTGGATCTCCTGCACCGCGATCACGTCGGCGGCGAGCTCCGGCAAGCGAACAGCCAGGCGCGCGAGGTCCTGTCCCTCCGCCGGGAAGTTGCGCAGGTTCCAGGTGGCGACCCGCAGCCCGCTCGCGGACTTGCCTGGCGCGGCGCCCTCTCCGGGCAGCCCCCACCAGCGTCGCAAGCTCTCGCCCGCCAGCGTCCACGCGAGCACCAGCGCGAGCACCAGCACGAGGCCGAGCCAGCGCGGCGGCCCTCTGCGTCGCCGCGCCACGCCTCAGGCCTCGAACTCGTACTCGGTGAAGCCGAGCTCGAAGGTACACGCCAGCGCCGGCACGATCGCGGTCGGCGTGCCGGCGGCGTGCTGCACGACGTACCGACCGGCCAGCCGCACCACCGCCTCGGGCGCGTGGGCGAGACCTGTCCCAAGGTCAGGCGCCTGCCGCCGCCCGGCGTGTCCGCCTGCGCCAGCAGCTGCAGCGCCGTCGCCTCCTCCGGGCCCTGGGCGTAGAGGTCGCAGCCGGCCGCGTCGGCGGCGGTCTGCTCGACCTCGACCTCGACGCGCATCGACCAGCCGCGGCGCGTGGCCCGGCGCTGCAGATCGGCGAGCAGGTCGGCGGCCGCGAACTCGTGGATGTCGTCGTCGTCGAGCGCCCCGGGCTGACCGACCGGCAACGCCACGGTGTAGACCGGGCAGAACACCGCGCCCCCGTGCGGATCGCCGACGCCGAACACGCAGCGCAGGGCGATCAGGCCGGGGGCGGTACATGCATGTTCGGACATGTCCCTCGGGACACCGTCATCGCGCCGGGGGGCGACCAGACGCAGCCGCATGGGACCTGTCCGAAGGACTGCTAGCCCTCGCCGCGCATCATCGGCCGCTTGCGCTGGCGACGCTTCCGGCGGCGCTCGGCCTCACGGAGCTTGCGCTTCATCTTGACGCTCGGCTTCTCGTAGTGGCGGCGGCGCTTGATCTCGCGGAGCACGCCCTCGCTGGCCATCAGGCGGCGGAGCTTGCGGATCGCCCGCTCGACGCCGCGCTCGTCGACCTTGACCTCCAGCGGGCGGCCCGTCACCGGCCGATGATCGTTCACGGTGGTGGCGGGGTTCGGGAGCGGCTCGCGGCGCTGGTTGTAGTCGGAGAACTCTTCGTCGGTTTGGCGGGCCATGGTTGAAGGCCGCAATGGATAGGAGATCCCGCGGCGCCGGTCAAGCGGCCCGCCTGGCCGCGGGTTCACCCGGCGACCCCGCCAGCGGCCGACCGCCCGCCGTCGACGGCGATGACCTGGCCGCTGACGAAGGCGCTGCGGGCCAGGAACAGCACCGTCTCGGCCACGTCTTCCGGCGTGCCGATCCGCTGGAGCGGAATCGCGCGCACAATCCGCGCGCGGATCTCCGAGCCCTCGGCGAACCGCGGATCTTCTTCAGGCCAGGCGACGGTGCCGGGGGCGACGCCGTTGACCCGCACCGCCGGCGCCAGCTCGACGGCCAGCGCCCGGGTCGCCATCAGCAGCCCGGCCTTGGCGGTGCAGTGGTCCAGATAGCCGCGCCAGGGCTGCATCCCCGCGACGTCGAGGATGTTGACCACCGCCCCCCGCGCCGCGACGAGCGCCGGGGCCAGCGCCCGCACCAGCGACAGCGGCGCCACCAGGTTCACCTCGAGGACGCGCCGCAGATCGTCGTCGCTGCGCCCCGTGAACTCGCCCCGCTCGAAGCTCGCCGCGCTGTTGACCAGCAGGTCCAGCCGCCCCCCGGCCGGTCCCTGCGGGTCGACCACCCGCGCGGCCAGGGCCGCTCGCGCCGGCTCCGCTGCGAGATCGGCCTGGATCGTGCCCACGCACCGCTCCCCCAGCGCCGCCGCCAGCTCGGCCGCCGCGGCCTCGCTACGGTGATAGTGCAACCACACGCGATAGCCCGCCTCGGCGAGCCGGGTGACGATCGCCCGCCCGACTCGCACGGCCCCGCCCGTGACCAGCGCGATCGGCGCCGCCTGCTCGGAGTGCTCCATGGCGAGCAGAGCCTACCGATCTCACGCGCCGGCGCCACCGACAAACCCTCTCGTAATGTTGACTGTTACGATAGGTCACGCGTACGTTTTCCGTATGTCGGGGACGGAACGGACGCTCAGTTTGAAGGATATGCTGGCCGGAAGCGGCTGCACGCCGCGAACGGTGCGGTTTTACGAGCGTGAGGGGTTGCTGCGAGCCACGCGGACGCGCGGGGGCCACCGCGCGTTTTCGCCCACCGAGCTCGACCGTCTCAACTTCATCGTCGCCCTGCGGGAGGCCGGCTGGTCGCTGGAGGAGATCGCCGAGCTGCTGGCGGTCCGGGGCGCCGCCGCCAGCGACCGCGACGCCTGCCTGCAGCTCGAGCGGACCCTGGGCGCGCGCCTCGGCGAGCTCGAGCGCAAGCTCGACGTGCTCACGCGACTGCGCAGCGACCTCGAGGGGACTCGTAAGGCGCTGGCGGTGTGCCGCGACTGCACCCAGGCGGCCCCGGACCGGGCCTGCTGCCTCGGCTGCACCCGGCTGCCGGAGCCGACCGAGCTGCCGCGCGGGTTCCGTCTGACCTGGCGCGGCGAAGGCTAGCGCCCCTGCCCCGGCCGCGCGGACCGGGGTATATCGGGGCGACATGTCCTCTCCCAAGCGCGCTGAGCCACCGCCCGCGGTGAGCGACCGCCAGTTGGCGCTCGAGCAGGCGATCGCGTCGCTCCTCGACGCCTGCGGGCTCGACCGCCAGCACAAGGACTTCACGAGCACGCCGAGCCGGGTCGCGCGCGTGTGGTCGCAGGAGTTCCTGTCCGGCTTCGAAATGGACCCGGCCAAGATCCTCGGCGACCCCGTCGAGGGCGAGGGTGAATCGGCGCTCGTCGTGGTGCGCGGCCTCCCCTTCCACGGCCTCTGCCCCCATCACTTACTGCCCTACACGGGCACCGCCACCGTCGCCTATCTCCCCGCCACCAAGCTCGCGGGCTTCGGCCGCCTCGGCGATCTCGTCGCCTGCTTCACGCGCCGCCTCACCCTGCAAGAGCGCGCCTGCAACGACGTCGTCGACGCGCTCATGGAGCACCTCGGCGCCCGCGGGGCCGGATGCGTCATGCGAGGCCGCCACACCTGCCTCAGCATCCCGGACAACAAGCACGAGGCCCAGGTCGTGACCAGCTCGGTGCGCGGCGAGCTGTCCGGGCGGCCCGACCTGCAGGCCCAGCTGTTCGCGTGACCGGGCTCCGCCTCTACCTCGCGCGCCACGGCGAACCTGTCGATTCGGACATGTTCATCGGCCACGCCGACGTCGGCCTGTCGCCGCGCGGCCTCCGGCAGGCCGAGGCAGTCGCCCGGGCGCTGGCCGACGTCCCGCTGCGGGCGATCTACAGCTCCGACCTCGTGCGGGCCACGATCGGCGCCGCGCGGATCGCCGCCGGCAGGCCTGAGCATCCTGCGCCGCTGGCCCTCCCGGCCCTCCGCGAGATGAACCTCGGCGTGCTCGAGCGCGTGGCCTTCCGCGACGGACGCGCACATGCGCCCGAGCTCGCCAGCATCGGCTACGACGACCTCTTCGAGCACCGCTTCGCCGGCGGGGAGAGCGTCCGCGACCTCGCCGAACGGGTCGTCCCCTGCATCACCACGCTCGTCGCTCGCCACCTGCGCGGCCCGGACGAGCCCCGTCGCAGCCCGGCCCCGGCGATCGCGGTCGTCGCCCACAACACCGTCAACCGCGTCGTCCTGGCCTGCGCCGCGGGCCTCGGGCCGGCCGGTTATCCGCGCTTCGAGCAGGCCCACGGCGCGCTCAGCCGCGTCGACTTCCCCGACCGCTGGAGCGCGGCGGACCCATGGGCGGGCACACGGATCGGCCTGGTCAACTGGCTGCCGGAGACGTTCAGAGCGAACGAGCGGAATCGCTAGAGCCATACCTGCGCGGTTGTGCCCGGGCCGGCCTGTCGGCCCGCGGACTGGTGGCGGCCGGCAGCACGCGGGGTATAAAGCAGCGTCGCCCATGCTCACGGCCAGGTCCACACCGCTGCCCGAAGTTCTGGCGGCGCTGCCGATCTTCCCGCTGCCGAACGTCGTCCTCCTGCCCGGCATGGTGCTGCCGCTCAACGTGTTCGAGCCGCGCTACCTGCAGCTCGTCGACCACGCGCTGAATGAAGGCCAGCACATCGGCGTGCCGCTGCTGCGGCCGCGCGGCGAACGGACGGCAGACCGCCGCCCCGCCTTCGAACCAGTGTTCGGGCTCGGCAAGCTGGTGTTTCACCTGCGGATGCCCGACGGCCGGCGACTGATCCGCCTGGAGGGCCTCGGCCGGGTCCAGCTGGTGCGCGAGCTGCCGATGACCAACCTCTTCCGCCAGGTCGAGGCCGCGGCGCTGCCCGAGCCGCCCGTGTTCGACAAGTCGACGCTGCTGCTGCTGCGCTCGCAGATCGAGCGGCTCGCCCGGCTGTCCGGCGACGACGGCGACGCGCTCGGCTCGCTGCTCGCGCTGCCGGACCCGCGGATCCTGCTCTACGCGCTCACCGCCTTCCTCCCCAGCCTCGAGCTCATGGGCGGCCACGACGTCGCGTCCGCCGCCGCCCGCCGCGAGCTCGTGGACCTGCAACAGCAGAGCCTGGCCGCCGACACCCCCGAGGACCGCCTCGGCTTCCTCGTCGACCGCACCGCCACGCTGCTCCGCCGCCTCGGCGAGGTCACCGAGGCCTCGATCCTGCTCAACTAGGGCTGCTCGATCGGACATGTCCCCGGCGGCATGTCCGCTGCGACATGTTCCATGCGGCATGTGCGAACGGTCATCTGCTCCTGCAGCGCTCGCGCCGCGTCACGCGTGGCCAGGGTCGACCTCGCCGAGCGGTCGGCCGAGACCTCTCCGGCCAGAGCCGTCGCCTGCCAGACCACTGACGGGTCGCGGCGCTCTCTCTCTCGGCAGGGCATGTCGCAGGGCGGGTGACCGAGAAGACCCCGCTTCGGCTGCGCCCACGCTCCCGCGGCCAGGTTCGCACACTCCGCAGCCCGCGTCTTCGGAGCCGCGCAGCGAGCGGCTCGCTCGGGCCGCGGCCGCTCGAGTCCCCGGAGGAGCGACGCGGCTTCAGGTCACCGTGCGCAGCAGGCTGCTGCGCTTGGGCCCGGTCGCGCTGAGCTTGCTGAGCGCCAGGGCGGCGCGAGCGGCCACGTCGGACAGGGCCTTGGCCTGCTCGCTGGCGGGTGCGCCCTCGACCACCGGCACCCCGGACTCGCCGCCGTAGGACACCTTGTTGTCGATGGGCACCTGGCCGAGCAGCTCGACGCCGAGCTCGCGGGCCAGCGCCGCGCCGCCGCCGCTGGCGAAGATCGCGTCGTGGTGGCCGCAGGACGGGCACACGTAGTAGCTCATGTTCTCGACCACCCCGACGACCGGGACCTCGAGTTTATCGAACATGTTGACCGCGCGGCGGACGTCGATGAGCGCGACCTCCTGCGGCGTGGTGACCATGATCGAGCCGGTGATCGGGATCAGCTGCGCGAGCGAGAGCTGGGCGTCACCTGTCCCCGGGGGCAGGTCGACGATCAGGTAGTCGATGTCGCCCCAGTCGACGTCCTCGAGGAACTGCTTGAGCAGCTTGTGGATCATCGGCCCGCGCCAGACCACGGCGTTGCCGGGCTCGACGAAGAAGGCGACGCTCATCACCGGGATCCCGCGGTACAGCGCGGGGCTGATGCGGTCGCCGGCGAGCGTGGTCGACGTCTCGCGCTCGGGGGTGCCGAGCATCTTGGGCACGCTGGGCCCGTAGATGTCGGCGTCGAGCAGCGCCACCTTGGCGCCGAAGCGGTGCAGCGCCATCGCCACGTTGACGCTGACGGTGCTCTTGCCGACGCCGCCCTTGCCGGCCGCGACCGCGAGGATGTTCTTCACCGTCGGCAGGCGGTTCAGGTCCTGGCGCGCCGGCTTCTGCGGCACCTTCAGGCCCCACTCGATCGTGCCGCGGAGGTTGCGAGCGGCGAGCGCCGCGCGCACCGACGCCTCGAGGGCGTCGCGCAGCGGGAAGCCCGGCGAGATCAGGTCGATCCTGAACGTAGCCTCGCCCGCAGCGTCGACGCGGACGTCCGAGACCTGGTCGGCAACGATCTCGCGGCCGGTCGCCGGGTCCTTCACGCCCGACAGCGCGGCCAGCACTTGCTCCACGGTGACGCTCATGATGCCTTCTTCTCCTCCGCCGCCTGTGCGTCGGGATCCTCATGCCCCGCGAGCGCGGACAGGTTGAGCAGGTTGTCCTTGGGCAGGCGGTGGCGCCGCAGCGCCTCGCCCGGCTCGCCGGCGAGCACATGCTCGTGCATGAGCGCGTCCGCCGTCGCCACGTCCATGCGCCCGTAGTAGGTCGCGCCGCCCTTGTCGTCGACGACCAGCACGGTGACCCCTGACTCACACGGACCGAGGCACGTGCAACCCATCACGCGCAGCTGCGTCTTGAGACCGAGCTCGACGCGCAACTGCTTGAGCCGTTCGAGCACGTCTTTGCTGCCACGACGCATGCAGCTGCCCTGAATCGCGTCAGGGTCGCGCAGGTTCTGGCAGACGAACACGAGCGAAGGCTGCTTCATGGCGCGGCGCTCACCTGTAGCACGAGGACTTTGCTCGGCCGGCGCGCCGGCTTACAATGTCGGCGGAGCCAACGCACAGGTTATGGCAGTCCTCGACATCGTCAAGTATCCCGACCCGCGGCTGCGCGAAGCGACGTTCGACGTCGGCGAGATCACCGACGACATCCGTCAGCTCGTCCGCGACCTGATCGACACGATGTACTCGCTCAACGCCGCCGGTATCGCCGCGATCCAGGTCGGGCGGCTCGAGCGGATCTTCGTCCTCGACGGCAAGGTCCCCGCCGGCGGCGACGACAACAGCCCCCGCTCGTCTTCATCAACCCCGAGCTGGTCGAGTCCGGCAAGGGCCTCGCGGTCGCCGAAGAGGGCTGCCTCAGCTTCCCCGGCGTGTACGTCGAGATCAAGCGGCCGCGCTGGGCCAAGGTCCGCGCCCGCGACCTCGAGGGCAACACCGTCGAGGTCGACGGCGACGGCCTCCTCGGCCGCGCCCTCCAGCACGAGCACGACCACCTCACCGGCAAGCTGATGATCGACCTCGTCGGCACGATCAAAAAAGAGGTCATCAAGCGCAAGATGAAGCGCTGGCACGCCGAGCACGACGGCGAGAAGCCCGCCGCCGCCACGCCCAGCCTGCCCGAGCTCGTCTGAGTCCCCGCCGGACTCGCCGGCCTGTCGACTCCGTCGCGGCCGCTCGGTCCCCCGAGCGGCCCACGCTTTTGGGTCCGCCGGGCCCTGCGTCGGCCCGGCCTTCGTGGCGGCCGCTCGGTCTCCCGCGCGGCCCATGCTCTCGAGCCCGGCTCCGCCTGCGCTCACACCAGCGCGGGCGAGGCGCCGGCGTCGGCCTCTTCCTTCTGGGCCGCGACGACCGTCAGCGCCGTCATGTGGACGATGTTGTCGACCGAGCAGTCGCGCTCGAGCACCGTCACCGGGCGGGCCATGCCGAGCAGCACCGGGCCGACCGACGGGACCCCGCCGAGCTCGCGCATGAGCTTGTAGGCGACGTTGCCGGCCTCGAGGTTGGGGAAGATGAGCACGTTGGCCGGGCCGGTCAGCTGCGTCGACGGGAAGATGCTCTGCATCAGCGCGTAGTCGACGGCCACGTTGGCCTGCATCTCGCCCTCGACCTCGAGGTCGGGGCGGCGGCGGCGGAGCAGCGCCGTCGCGTCGGCGACCATCGTCGAGCGGGGGTCGCGGACCGAGCCGAAGTTGGAGAAGCTGAGCATCGCCACCCGCGGGGTGACGCCGAACGTGCCGGCCGCGTCGGCCGTCATCTCGGCGACGTCGGCCAGCGTGGTCGCGTCGAAGTCGAGGTTCACGGTGGTGTCGCCGAAGAACAGCATGCCGCCCTTGTGCAGCATGAGGTACATGCCGCAGATCTTCCGCGCCCCGGAGCGGATGCCGATGATCTGCAGGGCCGGGCGGATGGTGTCGGAGTACGAGAAGTTGAGGCCCGTGACGATGCCGTCGACGCGGCGCTCGGCGACCATCATCATCCCGAAGTGGTTGCGCTCGCGCATCAGCAGGCGCGCCAGCTCGGCGGTGACGCCCTTGCGCTCGCGGCGGCGGTGCAGCAGCTCGGCGTAGGCGGCCGCGTCCGCGTCCTCGCGCGGGTCGACGATCTCGTAGGTCCCGTCGAGCAGGTCGATGTCCTGGTCGCGGATGATCTGCTTGATCTGCTGCGGGTCGCCCAGAAGGATCGGGCGGGCGATCTTCTCCTCGGTGATGATCGAGCAGGCCTTGAGGATCCGCGGGTCGTCGCCCTCGGGGAACACGATCTTCTTCGGCGCGCTGGCGGCCATCCGCACGAACTTGCGCATCACCGCCGTCGAGCCGCCGAGCAGGCCCTGCAGGCGCTCGACGTAAGCGTCGAGCTCGAGCTGGATCTGCGCCACCCCGGTGTCCATCGCCGCCTTCGCCACCGCCGGCGCCACCCAGTGGAGCACGCGCGGGTCGAACGGCTTGGGGATGATGTACTCGGGCCCGAAGTGGAACTCCTCGCCGTAGGCGGCGCTGACGACCTGCGGCACGTCCTTGCGCGCCAGCTCGGCCAGCGCGTGCGCGGCCGCCACCTTCATCGTCTCGTTGATCTGCGTCGCCCGCACGTCGAGCGCCCCGCGGAAGATGAACGGGAAGCCGAGCACGTTGTTGACCTGGTTGTTGTAGTCGCTGCGCCCGGTGGCGACGATCGCGTCGGGGCGGGTCGCCTTGGCCGTCGGGTAGTCGATCTCCGGGTCGGGGTTGGCGAGCGCGAAGATGATCGGCCGCGGCGCCATCGTCAGCAGCATCTCCGGCGTCACCAGGCCGGCGCGCGACAGCCCGAGCAGCAGGTCGGCGCCGACCAGCGCGTCGGCCAGGGTCACCGCCTCGGTCTCGCGCACCCACTCGAGCTTGGGGTCGCCGGCCTCGAGCTTGCGCTTGTGCGACAGCACGCCCTTCGAGTCGCACATGACGACGTTCTCGAGCTTGACCCCGAGGCTGACGTAGAACTTGGCGCACGCGATCGCCGACGCCCCGGCGCCGCTGACGACCACCTTGAGCTCGGCGAGCGACTTCTTCTGGATCACCACGGCGTTGAGCAGCGCCGCGCCGCTGATGATCGCGGTGCCGTGCTGGTCGTCGTGGAACACCGGGATGTTCATGCGCTGCTTGAGCTTCTCCTCGATGTAGAAGCACTCGGGCGCCTTGATGTCCTCGAGGTTGATGCCGCCGAAGGTCGGCTCTAACGCCGCGACGCACTCGATGAACTGGTCGGGGCTCGTCGCCTTGACCTCGAGGTCGAACACGTCGATGTCGGCGAACTTCTTGAAGAGGACGCCCTTGCCCTCCATCACCGGCTTGCTCGCCAGCGGCCCGATGTCGCCGAGACCGAGCACCGCGGTGCCGTCGGAGATGACCGCCACCAGGTTGCCGCGCGCCGTGTACTTGTAGACCTCGGCGGGGTCCTTGAAGATCTCCATGCACGGCTCGGCGACCCCCGGCGAGTACGCGAGCGACAGGTCGCGCTGGGTCGTGAGCGGCTTGGTCGGGACGACCTGGATCTTGCCGGGGCGGCCCTTCGCGTGGAACTCGAGGGCGTCCTTGCCGCGGTTGGAACGGGGGTTCGACATAGGGCCTGCAAGATACTCGCAGCGCCCCGGGTCGTCACGTTCCTCGCGCGCACGTCGGCGCGCAGGCCGGTTCACGGGCGCGCGCAGGCACCTACGCGCGACGGTCGAGGCTGGCGCTCGCTAGCGGTCGAGCAGCTTGTGCACCTGCGTCCGCTCCCACAGCACCGCCTCGGCGTAGCGGTCGAAGAGCGCCTCTGCGCGGCGGAACTCGGGCGTGTGATAGACCCGGCGGCCGTCGACGATGGGCATGTCGTGCACCTCGTGAAGCATCTCATGGTAGATGATCCACTCGACGAAGAAGCGCGGGACGTCGGCGGCGTCGAGCACCGGATGCACGCGGATGAGCCGCTCCTCGATCGAGTAGCTGCCGAGCTTGATCGACTCGCGCCCGGGCTTGCGGCGGGTCCGCGGACCCCAGGTGATCTTGGCCTCGATGGTCCCGCCGAAGTAGCGGGCGTTGAGGTCGTCGAACAGCTCCTGCAGGTTGAAGTGCGCGCCCTGGGTGTCGAGCTGCTGCGTGCGCGGCTTCTCGGCGTCGCGGATGAGGTGCTCGTTGCCGTCGATGTAGCGGCGGAGCAGCGCGCCGGCGTCGCGGTCCTGCGACTGCGCGTAGCGGGCGACCGCCCGCAGCACCGCGGGCGGAGCCGCCGCGAACATCCGGTGCATGCGCAAGGTGTAGACGCCCTGCCCGCGCTTGACCGACAGCATGGTGTGGACGTTGTCGGTGAAGATGATGCGCGCCCGATGGCCCGCCTTCAGGTAGGCGGACAGCCGCCGCTGCAGCCACTGGCGCAGCGCGTCCTCGGTCGCCGGGTCGAGCTCGCCGACCGCCGCGCGCTCCGCCGCCGCAGTCAGCGCCTCCTCGAGGTCGTCGCCGAACTCGCCGCCGACATCGAGGTCGACGTCGACATCGTCCTCCAGCAGGGCCTCGGCGTCCCGGGCGCCGCGCGAGCTCGGCTCGGGGGCGTCAGCCTCCGCCGGGGTCTCGGCGTCGACGAGGCGGAGCGCGGGGGCGGTGGCGGAGCGGTTGGACTTCATCGCGGCGGAGCGCCCTGCGGGCGCCTGGCGACCACGCAGGTCGGATGCGGTCGAGTCTCTCGGGGCGAGCGGCATCATAGGCATCGGTGTCGAGGTTACGAGTTCGCGGTGATCTCGATGGGATCAACGAGCTCGGATGTAGGATATCCGCCTACGCAACGGCGTCGAATTCGTGGGGTAACGGGCCCGCCTCGCCGGTCGCGGCGCGAATTGATCTGTCCTGCGCGATCTGGAAGGCGCCCCGCCGCGGGGCAGTACACTCCCCGCGCATGCACCTGCGCGTCCTGCTCTTCGCGGGCCTCCGCGAGCGCCTCCGCCGCGACAGCGTCGACCTCGAGCTGCCCGCCGGGGCGCGCGTCCGCGACCTGCTCGCCACCCTCGCCCGCGAACAACCTGATCTTTCGGCCAGCCTCTCGGTCTGTCGCGTCGCCGTCGACCACGAGTTCGTCGCCGCCGACCACGTGATCGCCGAGGGCAGCGAGGTCGCCGTCATCCCGCCGGTCAGCGGCGGCCACGACGGGCCCGCCGCCTATCCATTGGCCGCCTATCAATTGATCAAGGACCGCCCGCTCGCGCTGGCCGACGTCGTCGCCGCGGTCGCGCACGCCGGCGCGGGCGGCATCGACATCTTCGTCGGCAACGTGCGCGACAGGAGCCGCGGCCACGACATCGCGCGCCTCGAGTACGAGGCCTACGAGCCGATGGCGCTGCGGGTGATGCAGCAGATCGGCGCCGCGGTGGAGGCCGAGACCCCCGGGGTGAGGGTGGCGATCCACCACCGCCTCGGGGTGCTGCAGATCGGCGACAGCGCGGTGATCGTGGCCGCCTCCGCGCCGCACCGCGCCGAGGCGTTCGCGGCCTGTCGCGCGGCCATCGAGCGGCTCAAGCAGGACGTGCCGATCTGGAAGCGCGAGGTCGCCACCGACGGCCACGCATGGGTCGTGCAGGGGCCCTGACGATCCTCTACCGTGGGGGGCATGCGCGCCCGCCTCGCCTTGCTCCTCGCCGTCGTCGTCCCCGCCTGTGCCGAGGGTGAGAGCTCGTCGGGCTTCGGCAGCGCGCCGGGGGTGACGACCGCGACGATCACCGCGACCAGCGACGCCACCACGACCAGCGGCACCGGCACCACGGCGCCCACCACCGGCGGCGGCGCCTGCGGCGACGGCACCTGCGACGGCGGCGAGTACTGCGAGACGTGCCCGGAAGACTGCGGCGGCTGCGAGGCGGTGTGCGGCGACGGCATGTGCGTCGGCGCCGAGGACTGCCTCGCGTGCGCGAGCGACTGCGAGTGCGCGCCGTACTGCGGCAACGGCACCTGCGACATGCAGCTCGAGAACTGCTTCAACTGCGCCGGCGACTGCGGCCCGTGCGGAGTGTCCTGCGGCGACGACACCTGCACGCCCGGGCGCGAGGACTGCTTGAGCTGCGCCGCCGACTGCGGTGACTGCCCGGCCGGTTGCAACGACGGCACCTGCGGCCCCGACGAGAACTGCACGACCTGCCCCGCCGACTGCGACGCCTGCCCGCCCGCGTGCGGCGACGGCACCTGCGATGTCGGCCTCGACTCTTGTGAAAGCTGCCCGCAGGACTGCGGCGCCTGCCCGCCTCAGTGCGGCGACGGCACCTGCAACGGCGCCGAGACCTGCGGCTCGTGCAAGGCCGACTGCGAGGCGCAGTGCACCCCGTGCGCGTGCAAGGACGGCGACCCGAACTTCAACAACGTGTGCCACTGGCCGCCGAACACCCCGGCCTGTCCTCCGACCGCGCCCGGCGGCTACTGCGACCCCAACGGCGACGGCAGCTACGACGACGGCGACTGGCAGAAGGGTTACTTCGAGTACGCCGACAAGTGCCCGTGAGTCCCGCGCGCGGGCGAACACGGCGCCCGCCCGCTGGGTTACTCTCGCCCGGCCCATGGCCCGCTACGCCCCGCTCTTCCTCCTCTTCTTCCTGTCAGGCATCAGCGGCCTCATCTACGAGTCGATCTGGTCGCGCTACATCAAGCAGTTCGTCGGCAGCGCCGCCACCGCCCAGGTCCTCGTCCTCAGCCTGTTCATGGGTGGCATGGCGCTCGGCTCGCTGCTCGCCTCGCGCAAGCTCGCGGGCGTGCGCCGTCCCGTGCGCGCGTACGGCCTGATCGAGGGCGGCATCGGCCTGTACGCGCTGGCGTTCCCGTGGCTCAGCGAGCTGGCGATGCGCGTGTGCTACGACCACGTGTTCCCCGGGCTCGGTGGCGGCTTCGCCGTCGAGGCGATCAAGTGGAGCGTCGCCGGCCTGCTCATCCTCCCGCCGTGCGTGCTGCTGGGCATGACCTTCCCGCTGATGAGCGCCGGCATCCTCCGCCGCGACCCCGAGCGCTCGGGCGAGATCCTCAGCTTCCTCTACTTCACCAACAGCATCGGCGCGGCGATCGGCGCCCTGCTGTCGGGCTTCGTCCTGGTCGCCAACTTCGGCCTGCCCGGCACCCTCGCCTGCGCCGCCGGGCTCAACATCGTCATCGCCGCGATCGCCTTCGCCCACCGCCGCGAGCACGCCCCGATCGTCGAGGACACCGCGGCGTCGGCCGGCACCGACGACCTCGTCAAGCTGCTGCTGCTCGTGGCCTTCGGGACCGGTCTGTCCTCGTTCATGTACGAGATCGGGTGGATCCGCCTGCTGTCGATGATCATCGGCAGCGCGACCCACTCGTTCGAGGTCATGCTGTCGGCGTTCGTGTTCGGCCTGGCGATCGGCGGCCTGTGGGTGCGCAAGCGGATGGACCGGTTCAAGCGCCCCGAGCTGGTGCTCGGCATCGTCCAGCTGATCATGGGCGTGGCCGCGATCGCGACCTTGCCGGCCTATCAATGGGCGGTCGAGGCGATCGGCTGGCTGCTGGTCGACTCGCAGGGCGCCCGCACCGAGCCCCTGTGGCTGCAGTTCAACGTGCTGCGCTACGCGCTGTGCCTGCTCATCATGTTCCCGGCGACCTTCTGCGCCGGCATGACCCTGCCGCTCATCACCCACGTGCTCTTGCGCCGCGGCCAGCCCGAGGGCGTCATCGGCCGCGTCTACGGCTTCAACACCTTCGGCGCGATCGCCGGGGCGGTGCTCGCCGGCCTCGTGCTCATGCCGATCATCGGCCTCCAGCGCGTCATCGTGCTCGGCGCCGCCGTCGACGTCGCCCTCGGCCTCGCGCTCGTGTTCGGCGACGCTCGCCGGGCCAAGAACCCGGCCAAGATCCGCAGCTTTGGCCGGGTCGCCGCCGGCAGCTCGCTGCTCACCCTCGCGTTCGGCCTGTTCGTCGTCAAGATCGACCCGATGGTCCTGTCGGCCACGGTGTTCCGCAACGGCCGCACGCGCCTGCCCGAGGGCTTCGAGCTGCTGTCCTACGTCGACGGCCGCACCGCCTCGGTCTCGGTCATCCGCCTCACCGACGACCGCGAGTACCGCGTCATCTACACCAACGGCAAGCCCGACGCCTCGGTGGTGCTGAACCGCTACCCCAAGGACCGCGACCCCGAGCTCGGCCCCGACTTCGCCGGCGACGAGCCCAACCAGGTGCTGGTCGGCGTCCTGCCGCTGATGGCCCGACCCGAGGCGACCGACGTGGCGCTGATCGGCTTCGGCTCCGGCGTGACCGCGCACGTGCTGCTCGGCTCGCCGACGCTGCAGCGCCTCGACACCATCGAGATCGAGCGCGAGATGGTGACGGGCTCGCGCAACTTCTACCCGGCCAACGCGCGCGCCTACGACGACCCGCGCAATCACTTCTGGTTCGACGACGCCAAGGCCTACTTCGCCGGCGCCGCGCGGCAGTTCGACATCATCGTCTCGGAGCCGACGAACCCGTGGGTCAGCGGCGTCTCGAGCCTGTTCACCGTCGAGTTCTACCGCGAGGCCAAGCGCTACCTGAAGCCGGGCGGGGTCCTGGCCCAGTGGCTGCAGGGCTACGAGCTCAGCGACGAGCTCCTGCTCACCGTCCTCGCCGCCCTCGACCAGGAGTTCAGCGACTACCAGATCCTCCGCGTCGGCGCGAGCGACTGGGTCATCCTCTCGGTGGCCGACGGCGAGCTCGGGCGCCTCAGCGAGCAGCCGTTCGCGTGGGCGGCGATGAAGCCGGAGCTGCAGCTGCTCGGCCTCCACGACATCGGCCAGGTCGACAACCTCATCGTCGCCAACCGCCGCATGCTGCACCCGTTCCTCACCGGCCGCCCGGCCAACTCCGACGCCATGCCGCTGCTCGACACCGGCGCGGAGAAGGCCCGCTTCCTCAAGGAGTCGGCCGGCTTCCTCCACCGGATCCGCTGGACCCCCGCGCCGCTGCTCGAGGTGCTCGGCGGCGTCGAGCGCCGGCCCTACCCGGCCGGGGGCATCGGCGACCGCCGCGACCCGCACGTGTTCGAGGAGGCCGAGACCGCGGTCGCGCTGCTGCGCTTCTACGCCGACCCCACCTTGCGCTTCGCCGAGGACATCAGCCTCACCACCATGAACCAGTGGATCGACGAGCAGCGGCGGATCGTCGCCGGCATCGACGACTGGAACGCGTGGGTCGAGGCCACCTACGGCGTCTACATCAACCTCGTGCCGCACATCCGGCTCGACGACGTCGCCTGGTGGAAGGAGGTCCGGGACACCGCCCGCGACCACCACGCCGCGCCCGAGGTGCTCGCCTTCCTCGACGCCCTCGACGCCCTCCAGGCGCGCGACCCCGCCCGCCTGCGCGCCCGCCTCGACGAGCTCGACGGTCAGCGCAGCAAGCTGCTCACCAAGGGCATGCGCGCGATCTCTGGGATGGTCGCCCGCGAGCTCGCCGACGACGCGCCGGGCCGCCGCGAGTGGGCCGCGAGCAACATGGAGGGAGTCGCCGACGCCGAGCTCCGCGGTGAACGCCTGGCCTACGAGGCCTTGAAGGCCTACGCCAGCCGGTGAACGCGGCACCTGTCTCCAGGGACATCTCACTCCTGCCTGCATGCGGTGACCCGCGCCCACCGGCGCGTCTTCTCGTGCAGAGCTCGCACCTCTCGCACGTGCGGCGTCGCGGACCCGCCGGCGCGCGCGAGGTGTAGTCTGTAGGCGACGCGCGGGATGGGGAGCGACCGAGAGCACGAGCGACGGGTCCGACTCGCCCGGGGAGTCCTCGCCTGGCTGACCGCGTGCGGCGGCCTGCTCATCGTCGCCGAGGTCGCGAGGTTGCCGTCGCGTCACGCCTGGCAGCACCTCGCCGGCCTCGCCCTCGCGCTGGTGTTCGTCGGCGCCTGCGGCCTCGGCCTCCGCCGCGCCCGCGTCGATCCGGGCCGCGCGCTCGAGCTCGCCTACGTCACCGTCCTCGTCGCGCTCGCGGGCAACGGCCTGCTCGTCGCGCTGCCGCTGCTCGTGCTCGCCTGCGCCGCCGCGTTCCTGATCCTCGCCACCGCGCCGCGGGTGGTCGCGCCGGCGCGCGTCGACCTGTGGACCGCCGTCGCGGTGTTCGCCGCCCTCGCTCTCGGCGCGCTCGAGCTGGCGCCGCTGCCCACCCGCGTCGCCGACACCGACGGCGGCCCGCTGCGCGACCTCGCCTGCGTCGGCGCGCTGATCGTCGCCGGCGTGCTGGCGGTCCGCGACTTCTCCCGCTACCCGCTCAAGATCAAGCTCACCCTCGTCACCCTCCTCGTCGCCCTCGCCCCGCTGTTCGTCGTCCGCGTCGACGCCCACCTGCGCCTGGCCGCGAGCGACCTCGAGGCTGCTCTTTCAGACATGTCCGAAAGTGCAGCACGATCCGCGAGCGCGTGGGACGGCTTCCTCGCCGAACGGCAGGCCGCCCTGCGCGACCTCGCCGGCGGCGACGAGGCCCGGGCCGCCTGCGCCGGCGCGGCCGAACCGCGCGAGGCGCTGACGCGGCTGCTGCGAGGCGCGGCCGAGCGCTCCGACTCGCCGGTCCGCGCCGCCGGGCTGTGGGGCGCCGTCGGCCAGCGCCTGCTCGGCGTCGGCGAGTTCCCGCTCGCCGCCCCGCCGCCCGCCGCGGTCGCGTTCGCGGTCGACGGCGAGGGCCGCGACGTCCTCGTGCTGTCGACGCCCGTCGTCGGCGAGTGCGTCCTCGCCGTCGCCCTGCGACCCGGCCTCGTGCGCGCGTGGAGCGACGAGCTCGCGGCCAACGGCGTCACGGTCGTCCTGCGCGACCGCGAGGACCACCTGCTGTTCGGCCCGGGCGACCTCGCCGCCGCCGTGCCCGGCTACGCCGCGCTCCCGCCGGTCGCGGCCGCCGGTTCGAAGTTGCCGCTGCCTCGCCCCGCCACCGAGGACACCGCCGCCGCGCGCCTGAGCGACGGCCGCATCACCGGGGTCGCGCGGATCGCCGGCGCCGACTGGACCCTCGCGCTCGTGCGCGACGCCGTCGACCTCGACGCGGTCACCGCCGAGCAGTCGCGCCGGGTCCAGTGGATCACCCTCCTCGTCGCCGCGCTCGCCAGCCTCGGCGCGTTCGCCCTCAGCCGCCGCCTCGCCGCGCCGATCGCCCGCCTCGCCACTGCCATGGCCGAATTCACCGGCGACGACGCGCGGGCGGCCACCGGCGGCGGCGACGAGATCGACGCCCTCGCGCGCCGCTTCGAGCTCCTGGCCGAACAGGTCGGCGCCCTCCTGCGCGCGCAGGAGCAGCAGACGCGCCGCCTGCAGGCCGAGGTCGCCGAGCGCAGCGAACAGGAGCGCCGCCTGCAAGCGCTGAACCGCGAGCTGAGCGCCGTCAGCGACCAGTCGCAGGCCGCCAGCCGGGCCAAGAGCACCTTCCTCGCGCACATGAGCCACGAGCTGCGCACGCCGCTGTCGGCGATCATCGGCTACGGCGAGCTGCTGCTCGAGCAGGCCCGCGATCACGGCCACGACGGCTACGCGCGCGACGCCGACAACATCGTCCAGGCGGCCCAGCACCTGCTCACGATCATCAACGAGATCCTCGACCTCTCGAAGATCGAGGCCGGCAAGATGGACATGGTGCTCGAGGAGTTCGACGCCGCCAGGCTGACGCGCGAGGTGGCCGACACCGTGCGCCCGCTGGTGGCGGCGAACCGCAACAAGCTGACGCTGCACATCGAGCGCGACCCGGCGCCGATGTACAGCGACCGCCACAAGCTGCGCCAGGTGCTGCTCAACCTGCTGGGCAACGCCGCCAAGTTCACCGAGGACGGCGAGATCGCGCTGAGCCTGGGCCAGCGCAGCGCCGCGGACGTCATCTGCCTGGTGTTCACCGTCCGCGACACCGGCCGCGGCATCGCCAAGTCGGCGCTCACCGCCCTGTTCGAACCGTTCACGCAGGTCGCCGATCCGGGCTCGCGCCGGACCACCGGCACCGGCCTCGGTCTCGCCATCACCCGCCGCTTCTGTCGCCTCATGGGCGGCGAGGTCGAGGTCACCTCCACGCAAGGCACCGGCTCCACCTTCACGGTCACCGTCCCCGTCAGCTACCGCGGCCTGCGTGAGAGCGGCTCGTGGCGCCCGGCGAAGACCCCGCTGCGCATGGACGAGACGGCCCGCTTCAAGCCGTGAGTCGCGCCCGCGCGACCGTGTCGGCGCCGTGAATTCCAACCGTCGCGGCCGGCCTGTGCGGGCGCCCACTGCGGCCCCTGCTCGTCGCGTTGCGGGGCCTCGCAGTCCCTCCCACATTCAGCGAGACAGCGTGCGGTCGCAGAGCGGCCCGACCGACGCGCCTATCACCGCGGCCGCCCGAACGAGACAGTCTATGATCCGACCCGCAACCCGAGCGGCGGCGCTAGTCGTCGCGCTATCTCCACTCACTTTCGTCGCATCGGCCCACGCCGCGCCCGTCCCGAGCAACGACGACATCGCCGACGCCATCGTCATCACCGAGCCGAGCTTCAGCGACAAGCTGAACACGGGCGCCGCGACCACCGCCCCGGACGATCCTGTCTGCTTCGGCAACAGCGCCACCGTCTGGTACGAGTACACGCCCGCGGTCGACGAGCGGATCCACATCGACACCTTCGGCAGCAACTACGACACCACGCTCTCCGTCTACACTGACGGCTCGTCCGAGCCGCTCGTCCAGCAGGCCTGTGAGGACGACACCATCGGCCTCCAGTCGGCGATCGACTTCGAGGCCACCGCGGGGGTCACCTATTTCTTCATGGTGGCCGCGTTCGGCGAGGGCAACAGCGGCGGCGCGACGCGGTTCAACTTCGAGGTCGACGCGCCGCTCGAGATCTCGGTCCAGTTCGACCCGGGCGTCCTCGGCGAAGTCGGGGAGGCGTTCCTCGGCTTCACGGTGATCTGCTCGCGCCCCGCGACCGTCGACCTCTCGGGCCTGCTGACGCAGAAGAGCAAGGGCCTCACCCGCAGCGCCCCCTTCGAGTTCGGCCCCATCGATTGCGACTACGTGCTCGAGGGCGGCGTGGGCCCGCTCTTCCCCGACACCGGCGCCTTCGTGCCCGGCAACGCCCTGGTCGACTCCTTCGCCTCCGCCACCGCCCTGGACGACGGCGAGACCGCCGAATTCGCCGGCGCGCAGAAGATCAAGCTGGGGATTGAGCGGAGGTCGTAGCGACCTCGCGCACGAGCGCCGCGCGTCTGCTCGCACATGTCTGCACGGTCAGCCGTCGATCGTGCGCGGAACTGCGACCGTTCACGCCTCCTGGGTACCGGCCCGCGCGCCGCGAGGCCGCTGACCCCCGCTCGTCACGCTTGCTGTGCTCGCCGGCCCCGCGATACCTTGCGACCGTGCCCCGTGCGCGGGGGAGGCTTCGTATGACCTCGACTGGCAAACGGCGCTCTGCGCCAACGCTCATGGCCCTCGGAGTCGCCGGCATCGCCGCCGGTGTGCTCGGCGCTTGCAAGGACGGCGGCGTCGACGGTGACGGCGACAGCTGCGTCTCGACCCGCGAGTACTTCGCCAACGAAGTGTGGCCCAAGGTGCTCGGCAAGACCTGCATCACCTGCCACGGTCCGGCCGGCATCGCCGAGGAGCAGGGCGCCGAGTTCCGCCTGCTGCCGGCCTCCTACCCCGGCTTCCTCGACGCCAACCTCGCCTCCGTGACCGAGAACGCCTCGGTCAGCTACGACGACCTCTCGGCGCTGCTGGCCAAGCCGACCGCCAAGACCAAGCACGGCGGCGGCGAGGTGATCAAGGCCGGCAGCGAGGAGTACCGGATCCTCGAGAGCCTGCTGAACCAGCTCGACGCCCCGCGCGAGTGCCCCGGCAGCGACGGCGCCGACCTCGACGCGGTCGAGCTGATGGGCCCCGAGGAGACCCTGCGCAAGGCCACCCTGCACCTCGCGGGCCGCCTGCCGAGCGCCGAGGAGCTCAAGGAGGCCGCCGCGAGCGACGAGGCGCTGGCCGAGACGGTCCGCGGCGTGCTCGAGGAGGACGGCTTCTACGACCGCCTCGGCGACATCTTCAACGACCTGCTGCTGACCGACCGCTACCTCGTCTACACCGGCTTCGCGGTCAACATCCTCAACTCGGAGGACTTCCCGAACGCCGGCGCGTGGTGGGAGGGCCTCGAGGGTCAGGACGAGCTGCGCGAGCAGGTCAACCGCGCCGCCGCGCGCGAGCCGATCGACCTCATCAACTACATCGTCCGCAACGACCGGCCCTTCACCGAGATCCTCACCGCCGACTACACGGTGCTGAACCCGTTCTCGGCCCAGCTTTATGACCAAGAGCTCGGCTTCGCCGATCCGACCGACCCGCGCGAGTTCAAGGAGGCCAAGCTGTTCAGCGTGCGCGGCGGCAAGAAGACCCTGCCGCACGCCGGCGTGCTCAGTTCGCCGATGTTCCTCAACCGCTTCCCGACCACGCCGACCAACCGCAACCGCCACCGCGCGCGGATGACCTACAAGCTGTTCCTCGCCACCGACGTGCTGCGGATCGGCGAGCGGCCGATCGACCCGTCGCTGTCGGAGGCGTACTCGAACCCGACGCGCGACGACAAGCAGTGCAACTTCTGCCACCAGCTCATCGACCCGGTGGCCGGCGCGTTCCAGAACTACGACGACTACGACATGGAGGTCCTGACCACGCGCGAGTGGTTCCCGGAGATGTTCGCGCCCGGCTTCGACGGCGAGGACATCCCGAAGTCCGACTTCCCCAGGTCGCTCGAGTGGCTGGCCGCGCGGCTGGTCAAGGACCCGCGGTTCGTCATCGCCACCGTCCACACCGTCTTCCGCGCGCTGACCGGCACCGAGCCGCTGCTGTTCCCCGCCGACGCCGAGGATCCCCTGTACAGCGCCAAGCTGAACGCCTGGGAGGCCCAGGACGCGCTGTTCCGCCAGATCGGCGACGACTTCGTGGCCGACGACTACAACCTCAAGACGGTGATCGTCGGCGTCGTCATGAGCCCGTACTTCCGCGGGGTCTCGCTCGACAAGACCGAGCTGTCCGAGGCCGAGAGCGAGGAGCTCGCGGTCGTCGGTCACGGCCGGCTGTCGACGCCGGAGCTGCTGGCGAACAAGCTCCAGGCGACCACCGGGATCCGGTGGATCCGCGGCTGGGACCTCGAGGACTGGCTGACCACCGACTACCGGATCCTCTACGGCGGCATCGACTCCGACAGCATCACCCAGCGGCTGTCGCACATGAACGGCATCATGGGCGCGGTCGCCGGGCGCATGGCCAACGAGGTCGCCTGCGCCGTCACGGCCTACGACTTCTCGCGCGGGGCCGACAAGCGCAAGCTGTTCCCCGAGGTCACGCTCGACACCGTCCCGCTGTCCGACAACGGCGCCGAGGTGCCCGACAACGTCGCCGCGATCAAGGCCAACATCGTCCACCTGCACCAGCGCGTCCTCGGCGAGGCGCTGGCCGCCGACGACGCCGAGGTCGGGCGCGCCTACGACCTGTTCCTCGAGACATGGAAGGACGGCAAGGCCAACGTCGCCAGCGGGGCCGAGAACGAGTGGCTGAGCTGGTGGTGCCAGGCCCGCGTCGACCCCAACACCAACGTCGACCTGCCCGACGCCGAGAAGATCGAGACCGACAAGAACTACACGATCCGCGCGTGGATGGCGGTGATGACGTACATGCTGTCGGACTACAAGTTCCTCTACGAGTGACGACGAAGGAGCCACCACCATGGATCGCCGCAACTTCTTGAAGATCGCCGCCATGACCGGGCTCGCCGTCGCCGCGCCGGTGGGGGTGCGCCGCGCCCTCGCCGACGCCGAGCCGTACGAGGGCCCGTACTTCGTGCTCATCAGCGCCTCGGGCGGCTGGGACCCGGTGTACCTGTGCGACCCGAAGGAGCAGGGCCCGCTGAACCGCCTGTACTCCGCCGCGGCCACGCAGGGCAACATCAGCTACGCGCCGATCGGCCTCGACCCGGTCGCGCTCGGCCTCGAGGAGGCCGAGGTCGCGTACCTGATGTCGAACACCGACTTCTTCACCAAGTACGCCAGCCGGCTGCTCGTGCTCAACGGCGTCGACATGGCGACCAACAACCACGACGCCGGCGCGCGGGCGACCTGGAGCGGCCGGCTGCCGGAGGGCTTCCCGTCGTTCGGCGCGCTGGTGGCGGCCGCGCGGGCGCCCGAGAGCACGTTCGCGTACGTCAGCGCCGGCGGCTTCGACGCGACCGAGGGCATCATCCCGCTGACGCGCATCAGCAGCGTCGACGCGGTCAAGAAGATCGCCAACCCCAACCTCACCGACCCGAACAACGCCGAGACGGACAAGTTCCACTCCGACAAGACGATGGAGCGGATCCGCAAGGCCCAGACCGCGCGGCTCGAGGCGCAGATGGCCGCGGCTCGCCTGCCTCGCAGCAAGGCGGCGATGAACGAGCTGTTCCTGTCACGCGGCGGCGAGAAGCTGCTGAAGGGCCTGACACTGCCGGCCGAGCCCGCGACGCTGCCGGGCTATCAGCTCGGCGACCTGCAGGGCTTCATGCAGCAGAGCCAGTTCGCCGTGGCCGCCTTCAAGGCCAAGATGGCCGTGGCCGCCAACCTCAACCTCGGCGGCTTCGACACCCACGGCAACCACGACCGCGACCACGTGCGCCAGCTGGCCAAGCTGCTCGCCGGCGTCGACTTCTTCATGCAAGAGGCCGAGGCGGCCGGCATCGCCGACAAGCTGACCCTCGTCATCGGCTCCGACTTCGCCCGCGGCCCCGGCTACAACGGCGACAACGAGTACGCCGGCAAGGACCACTGGTCCGTCACCAGCGTCATGATGATGGGCAAGGGCATCAAGGGGAACCGCGTGGTCGGGGCCACCGACGCCGAGCAGTACGGCGCCCTCGTCGACCCGGCCAGCCTCGCCGTCGGCAAGGGCAAGAAGCTGACGCCCGAGAGCATCCACCTCGCGCTGCGCAAGCTGGCCGGCATCGACACCGCCGACGTCACCGCCCGCTTCCCGCTGGCCGGCGAGGACATGCCGAAGCTGCTGGCAGGCTGAGCCCGTTCGCTGCAACACCCGTCGCCCTCGCGCCACGCGGCGCGAGGGCGTTCGCGTGTTCGCCGCGACCGTCGGACATGTCCCGAAGACCGCGTGAGTGGACGCGCACGACCACGGCCTCGTGCGTCGCCCGATCGCCGTCCACGACTCACTGTCACATGTCCCGAAGAACATGTGCGACGACGCGCGCGGCCGAGCCCGCTGGCCGCCGCGGCCGCGACCGACATGTCCCGAAGAACATGTGCGACGGCGCGCGCGACCAGGCCCGCCGAGCCCGCCGTCGGCACGCCGTCGGGACGTCGGCGCGGCCGCACCGCCGGTCTCTTCATACATGTCGCAAAGACCATGTGCGTCGGCGCGCGACGCAGCGGCCCCAGGGCTCGCGCGCACGTTCGCGCGCCGGTCCGCACACTTGTGCACAGGCGCTGTGAATCTCCGCGAACTCGTTTGGGGATCGTCGGCTCGCCGCGCTCGAGTCGCCGCGGGGATCGAGCTGTCCCGAAGACATTGCCGCCTCGAGTGAGGCGTGGTTACTCTTGTTCACCCCCGAATGCATGAACTCAAGCGAGATCGCGAACCCGACGCGCCGCGGGCACGATGTAGCCGCCGCGCTCGGTCGACCTCACCGGTCGCATCTTAGGCGGCCGATACAAGCTGCTCCGCCGCCTCGGCCACGGCGGAAGCGGCGCCACCATCTACGAGGCCGAGCACGTGGAGATCCGGCGACGCGTCGCCGTGAAGGTTCTCGACCCCGGCCTGTCCGACGCCGACGCAGTCGCGCGCTTCACCCACGAGGCCCGCGCCGCGGCGGCGCTGCGCAGCGAACACATCATCGACATCCTCGACTTCGTCCGCGACGACAGCGAGCTGGTGTACATGGTGATGGAGTGCCTCGAGGGCGAAGACCTCGCGGCGACGCTGGCGAACGACGGCCCGCTCGACTGGCGACGCGTGCTGTCGATCGGCACCCAGGTGTGCCGGGCGCTGATCGACGCGCACGCCCGCGGCGTGGTCCACTGCGACATCAAGCCCGGCAATTGCTTCCGCATCAGCCGCGACGGCACCGACGATTTTATCAAGGTGCTCGACTTCGGCGTGTCGAGCGTCGGCGCGCGCACGGGCGACGGCCGCCCGATGTCGGGGCCCGTCATCGGCACGCCCGGCTACATGCCGCAGGAGCAGCTGCGCGGCGGCCCGTACGACCACCGCGTCGACATCTTTGCCCTCGGCGTGCTGATGTTCCGCCTGCTCACCAACAAGATGCCGTACTCGGGCGGCAGCCTGTTCGTCCCGCGCCGCCCCACCAGCGGGCCCATCGCCCTGCGCCGCGCCGCGCCGGCCGTGGAGATCCCCGACGCCTTCGAGGCGGTTATTCTCAAATCCGTGGCCGCCGACCCCGCCGAGCGCTATCCAAGCGCGAGCGAGCTGCTGGCCGCGCTCCTCGCCGTCGCCGACGCCCCTACGCCGTCGCGCCTGGCCCGCGACCCGCTGGCATGGGGCGAGCGCCCCTCCGCGGCCTGAGCCGCGTTTTCGTTTGAAAAAGAGAGCCTGTCCTTTCGGACAGGCTCTCTTCGCTTTTCGGTGAGGCCGCGTTCTTTACGAACATACTTCGGCGAGGCCCGCCTTCGCGGGCTGTCTCATCCGGCGCGAGCGTCGGCATTCGACCGCCGGCTCGGCTGATTCGCATGTCCCTTCGGACATGTCAAAAACAGCAGACGCTCACGGGCTCACGAGCTCGTCGTAGCCGCGGCCCTTGAACTGGACGAGGCACACGCCGTGGCCCCACGGGTCGGCGAGCAGCGCCATGCGACCCCACGCCGATACGCGGATCGGCCCCTCGACCGTGGCCCCCTCGGCCTGCGCCCGCGCGAGCGCCGGCTCGATCGCCTCGACCACGACGTCGAGGTGGACCGGCGTCCAGTGGCGACCGTAGTCCCGCACCGCCGAGCCGACCGGCGCGGCCGGCGTGCCGGCTGGCTTTTCAAGCAGGTACAAAGGGACACCCGCGCCGAGCAGCTCGACCGCCCCGGGCCCCAGGCGACGACCCACGGTGAAGCCGAAGGCACGCACATAAAACGCCTCGGCAGCGGAGACGTCGGGGACATCGATGTTGACGAGCAGGTCGGGCATCAGACTTCATTCCTCTCGCGGAGCGCCGCTGACTTCCAAACCGGGCAGCGGTCGTGCTTCTTGACTTAGCACGATCACGTGCGGCTTGAGCCAGTGCAGCCGTCGCTTGATCGTTTCCGCCAGCACCGTGCGGTCAGCCGGCCGTGTGTGTGGATCTTCCTCGAGCCAGAGCACGACGCTGCACTTCTTCTTGATGGCGAAGAACTGAGCGAGCAACGAGCGAAGCGAGTCGGTATCCGCCCCGCGATCCATGGCCCATACGAGTCCGGCGATCGTGTCGCGGACCTTGTTGGCGACCTCATCGGCGAGCGCCCCACTGCTCAGCCGCCGCTTGTTCTCGATCCGGTAGTCACGGAAATTCTTGACCTCGATGAAGTAAGGGTCGGACCCGAACAGACCGATGAAGTCGACCGCAGCCGTTGTGGCCTGCAGGCCCAGGCCCGCGGTGTAACCTGCATGCTTGTCCCACTGCTCCATCCGTTGCCACGGCTCACCGAAGCGAAAACGCAGCCGCGACTCGATCACTTCGAACATCTCAGCCTCCTGGCTGCGATCGAACAGCGTCCGCTCGAAGTCATAGTGGCGGGCGAACTCGTCGACGATCGGGTTGTTCGGCAGATCGGCGAGGGTATCCCCGCGAGAAACCGAGACTGGGCCGTCCGGTTCGCTGCGGGCGAGCCCGAAGAACCGCACGGTGTCGCGCGGTAGCCTGTCGTACTCGGCGAGCAGCGACAGCCGATGCGACAGCAAGTAGTCGTGGGTGGCCAGGACGATCTGCACGCCGTTCCTCGCCAGTTCGATCAAGACATCGACGACCTGAGTGATCAGCCTCGGGTTCAAGTTAGTCTCCGGCTCGTCCCAGAACAGCACGCCCCCCGGTGCGATCCCGCCGTTCGCCACGAGACGAGCAATGGTAGCGATTTTCCTCATTCCCTCCGCGACGAGATGCGCTTCCACTTTGTCGCCGCTCGTCGGTTGCACGTAGAAGCGGTTGCCCTCGAGCAGCACCTTGCCCCAGAGGACCGCCTCAAGCTGCTGCAGCAGCGGAGCGACCTGCTCGGCCCGCTCGCCGCGCAGCGCGTTGGCATTGAGGGCGACGCAGAGATCGAAGAAGGTCTCATCGAAGGACAGCTCGCGACTCTGGTAAGCAGCGATGAAGCCCTCATACATCGAGAAGACCTCCCGCGACGGGATATAGCATGCGGGCAGCCATCGTCCACGCTCGTTGAAGACCGAAACCATCCCCCCTGCTCATGAATCACAAAAAGTCGACCCTTCCCCTCAATCCACCACCCAACTCGAGCTTCCAACTGTCCTCGACGAACGAGCCGCGATACGTCGCCATTCTCGGGCAGGAAAACCCGAGCGAGTTTGGGAGCGTACAAGCTCTTCTTTTCGTCGCCGATCAGGGCGTACATCGCCTTCATCGCGTGGGACTTACCCGTACCGTTTGCACCGATCAGCACGTTAATACCGGGGCACAGTTCCAGCGTGGCATCGGCGAAGACCGTGAAGCTCTGGAATGTGACGACTTCGAGCGTCATGCCGCCGAACCATACCTCAGGTCGAGTGCATGCGCATGTCACGCCCAGCACAGTCTCAGCGTCCGAGGTTCGCATCCACCAAACAATTTCGCCTCAACCCCCTCATGGAATAACGGACCGACGAGCCCGAAATAGAGAACTCCGCCGCCGTCGAGGCTTCACGACACGACGGGCGTCGCGCCGACCGTCAAGGGATCAACGTGCCGTCACCCTCGCGCCCGCAGGTGCGGCCGCGCCTGCGCGTAGCACCACGCGAGCACCAGCAAGAGCGGCACCAGGCTGAGCGGGCCCGGCAGGCCGAGCATGCGGCCGAGGTTGGCGGGGCCCGCGTAGCCGGTGTCGGTCGCCCAGATCCGCGGCCACGCGTGGCCCCACAGCGGGTCGCCGAATTGCGGCGCTTCGGGGGCCGCGGCGGCCAGCAGCAGGGTGAGCGCGCCCGAGATCAGCGCCAGGCCGACGACCGCCCGCGGGACCGCGCGGATCGCCGGCGCCAGCGCCAGCGCCAGGAACGGCAGCATCGGCACGCAGTGGCGCGGGCCGATCGCCGCGCCGCCGTCCCACATGTAATAGCCGGCGTTGAGCGCCAGGTAGAAGCCGACGATCGCCAGGCACACGCAGGCGACGTGCTTCACCGGCCATGTCCCTTCGAGCATGCTCTTCGGGACAGGCGGCCAGCCGCGCAGCTCGCACGCCAGGCCCCACGGCGCCAGCAGCAGCACCGGCGCGAGGTAGAACAGCCCGCGATAGGCGCCGAACAGCAGCTCGAGCAGCACTCGCGGGTCGGGCGCGTGGATGCCGTAGTTGACGCGCATGCCCTCGGCGAACTCGGCCAGGTAGACGAAGTCGTAGCCGGTCTTGAGCGGGCCGCCGAACGCGACCGTGTGGTAGACGGCGAGGACCGCCGCCGCCGGCGCGCCGCCGAGCGCGGCCACTGCCGCGAAGCGGGGGCCGCGGCGCAGCCAGGCGAACAGCCACAGCAGCGCCACCGGCACCGCAGCCGGGTACTCGCACAGCACCGCCAGGCCGAGGCACATGCCTGTCCCGAAGGCCATGGTCCATCGGCCCTGCCCCAGGAGGATGCCGGCGAACCCGAGCAGGAGCAGGTCGGCGCACAGCTGGTGGCCGTAGAAGGCCGAGCCGTAGATCAGCGCCGGCGTGGCGAGGGCGTAGGCGGCCGCCAGCAGCAGCGCGCCGGCCCGGTCGCCGAGCCGCCGCAGCGCCAGCAGGTACAGCGCCAGCGCCCCGAGCACCGCGAACACGCCGACCGAGCCCACGCGGCTGACGTAGAGCGCGGTGCGGTAGGCCTGGTTGTAGGCCAGGCGGTCGCCCGGGCGGCGGGCCGCGGGGTCGCGGTTCGGATCGCGAGGGTCGAGCGGGACCAGGCGGACGTCGGGCGGCTCGGCGCCGACCAGGCGTCGCGCGCCGTGGTAGAGCGCATAAGCCGGCATCGCCAACAGCGAGGTGCCGGGCGCCTTGTCGCTGTAGAAGTGGCCGTCGCGCAGGCTCTTGTCGCCGGTGGTCGCGTGGTAGTCGTCGATGACGGTCGTGCCCTGCTCGACCAGCGCACGCGTCAGCGCCAGGCGCGAGTTCTGGTTCCACGCCGGCGGGCCCGAGAAGTACGACGTCGCCGCCAGCACCGCCACCGCCAGCGGCAGCAGCACCGGCGCCTCCGCCCTCACCAGCGCGCGCAAGCTCGTGTCTCGCCGATGCGCGCCGTCACCGGCATCCGGCGCCGCGGGTGTCGCAACAGCTCGGTCACTCGCGCTTGGCCGGCCCACGCCTTCGCTATGACTCCCGCCGGCTTGCGCTGCGCGCTCGTCCGTGGCCGTCGCGGCCGGTTCGTCGCGCTGCGGCCCGGCCTGCGCCGGCCGTGGGTCGCCGGTGCCTGGCCTTGCGGACATGTCCTTCAGACCATGGCCCGACCGCTGGCCTCGACCACCAGCGCCCCCAGCTCCTGCTGGGCGCGCTCGGCGGCGGTCGCCTCGGGGCACTGGGCCAGGCGCTGCAGCACCTGGTACGCGTTGGCGTAGCGGCGGGCCGGGTCGCGGTCGAGGTTCTTGCGCACGATCTCGGCCAGCTTCGGCGACAGCCCCGGCAGGCGGCGGCTCGGGTGGCCGGCGTCGAACTTGACGATCGCGTCCATCGTCTTGAGGTCGTCGTCGGCCTTGAAGCAGCGCTGGCCCTTCAGCATCTCCCACAGCATCACGGCCAGGCCGAAGATGTCCGAAGAGACAGTCGCGGCCGCCGTCCCTACGACCCGCTCCGGGGCCATGTAGGCCTTCGAGCCGGCCTGGGACATGTCGCTCTCGCGGGCCAGCCAGATGCTGGTGGCGGAGTTGTAGTCGGCCAGCATGACCTGGCCGGTGCGCGACAGCAGCACGTTGGCCGGGCAGATGTCGCGGTGCACCACGTTGAGCTCGACCAGCTTGCCCTTGTCGTCGGCCTCGGCGGTGTGCACGTGGTGCAGCGCGTCGGCCAGCTGGCCCATGATGTAGACCGCGATCTCCTTGCTGACGCCGCGCGGGCTGCCGACGTCGTGGCCGAGCAGCACGGACAGGTCGCAGCCGTCGATCGCGTCGAGGACGAGATAGCGCACGCCGTTCTGCGCGCCCTCGGCGTGCGCGCTCGGGATGCCCGGGTGATTGAACGCCTGATAGAGGCGGATCTCGTGCTCGAATTGGGCCGCCAATATCGCGTGCTCGGGGCCCGAGCCCGACGGCAGCAGCTTGACGACGTAGGACGGCGGCGCCGCCTCCGGGTCGTCCTCGTGGCGCGCGAGGAACAGGTGGAACACCGAGCTGCGCACCGCGAGCGGCCGGACCAGACGGAACTTGCCGAGACTCTGGAGCTCCATGGACGAGCTGAGTGTGCCGCCCGCAGATCCGCGTGTCCATCGCCGAGTGCGAGGCGCCGCCCGCCGGGACCTGCTACAAGAGCGGCCCATGTCATCGCCCCCGCGAACGCCGCTCGTGGTGCTGGGAGCCGGCCTGACCGGGCTCTCGGCCGCCTGGCACGCGCGCGGGCCGGTGCTGCTGGTCGAGCGCGAGGCTCGCGTCGGCGGCCACGCCCGCAGCTATCGCCGCGACGGCTTCACCTTCGACGTCACCGGGCACTGGCTGCACCTGCGCGACCCGTCGATAAAGGCGCTGGTCGAGGGTCTGTTCAAGCCGGGCGAGCTCGCCACCGTGGCGCGTCGCACCTGCATCCACAGCCACGGCGTGCAGCTGCCCTACCCGTTCCAGGCCAACCTGCACGGCCTGCCGCTCGAGGTAGTGCAGGAGTGCCTGGTCGGCTACGTGGCGGCGCGCGAGCGGGCGGCGAAGGGCGCGCCGGAGCCGCAGACCTTCGTCGGCTTCGCCGAGGCCCGCTTCGGCGCCGGGATCGCCAAGCACTTCTTCGTCCCGTACAACCGCAAGTTGTGGGGTGAGCACCTCGAGCGGCTGACCGCCGATTGGGTCTCGCGCTACATCCCGATCCCCGACACCGCGCAGGTGATCGGCGGGGCCATCGGCCTGTCGCAGGAGGGCCTCGGCTACAACGCCAGCTTCCTCGTCCCCACCGCCGGGGGCATCGACGCGGTGCCGGAGCGAATGCGCGCGGGCCTCGCCAGCCGGCCCGAGGTCGAGCTGCGGCTCGGCAGCGACATCGACGAGGTCGACGTCGTCGGTCGGCGGATCAAGCTCGGCGCCGAGGCCGACTGGCGCAGCTACGACGCGCTCGTCTCGAGCATCCCCTTGCCCGAGCTGGTGCGCCGGATCCCCGCCGCCCCGGCGGAGATTCGCGACGCCGCCGGCGCCCTGCGCCACGTCCGCTGGCGCTACCTCGACATCGCCGTCGGCGCCCCCGCGCCGTGCGACTATCACTGGGTCTACGTGCCCGAGCCGCGCCTGCCCTTCTTCCGCGTCGGCGTCTACTCGAACGCCGCCCCGCGCATGGCTCCGGCCGGCTGCAGCGGGCTGTACGTCGAGCTGAACGAGCGGACAGGTCCGATCGACCTCGCCGGCGTCTACGCCGGCCTCGTCGAGGTCGGGGCGCTGCGGGCGGCCGAGGACGTCCGCTTCGTCGAGGTCCGCGTGGTCGAGCACGCCTACGTCGTGTTCGACGCCGCCTACGCCGCCGCTCGCGCCACCATCCTCACCTGGCTCGAAGGACAGGGCATCCACAGCTGCGGCCGCTACGGCGGGTGGATCTACAACAGCATGGAAGATTGTCTGCTGGCCGGGCGCGCCGCCAGCGAGTGGGCCGCCGCGCGGCTCGCCGGACAGGAGCCGCGATGAGCGAGTCGTCCGCGAGGCCCGAGGTCAGCGTCGTCATCCCCGTCTACAACGAGGAGGCGATCCTCCGCGACAGCGTGCACGGCCTCGTCCGCGGGCTCGACGCCGCGGGCCTGTCGTTCGAGCTGTGGCTGGCCGAGAACGGCAGCCGCGACCGCACCCGCGAGATCGCGGCCGAGCTCGCCGCCCTCGATCCGCGGGTGAAGTGGTTCTCGTGCCCGTCGCCCAACTACGGCGCCGCGTTGCGCATGGCGATCGAGCAGGCGGCCGGCGAGTTCGTCCTCTGCGAGGAGATCGATCTGTGCGACCTCGACTTCCACCGGCGCGCGCTGGCGCTGCTGCGCGCCGGTGCGGCCGACCTCGTGGTCGGTTCGAAGGCGATGCCCGGGGCGCACGATCGTCGCCCGCTCGGCCGGCGCGCGGCCACGCGGGCCTACAACGGCCTCTTGCGGGTCACGCTCGGCTATCGCGGCACCGACACGCACGGGCTCAAGGCGTTTCGCCGCGCCGCGCTGCTGCCGGTGGTCGCGCGCTGCGTCGTCGGTCACGACGTGTTCGCCTCGAAGCTGGTGATCCGGGCCCAGCGCGACGGCGTGCCGGTCACCGAGATCCCGGTCGAGCTGGAAGAGAAGCGCGCGCCCTCGATCCACCTGGCGCGGCGGGTGCCGCGGGTGCTCAAGAACCTGGCGCGCCTGATGGCCGCGATCCACCTCGGACGCGGCGCGAAGGAGCGGTGATGACGACCGAGCTGCGCGGCACGATCCTCAGCGTCGACCTCGACGACCTCGCCTGCTACCACGCGATCCACGGCCTGCCGCCGCCGACGCCCGAGCAAGCCGACGTGGTGCTCGGGCGCTGCTTGCCGCGGCTCCTCCGGCTGTTCGCGGAGACCGGCGCGCGCGCCACCTTCTTCGTGGTCGGCCGCGACCTCGAGCGCGACATGAACGGCCCCGGCCACGGCGCCGCGCTGCTGACCCTGGCCGCGCAGTCGGGGCACGAGCTCGCCAACCACAGCTACAGCCACGCCTACGATCTGGTCGACTGGCCTTCGGGACAGGTTTATCGCGACCTGCGGCGCTGCGACGACCTCTTGCGCAAGCTCGGCGCCGAGCCGCGGGGCTTCCGCGCGCCGGGTTACTGCCACGACGAGCTGCTGCTGCAGCAGGTCGGCGCGCTCGGCTACCGCTACGACAGCTCGCTGCTCCCGTCGCTGCCGTACTACGCGGCCAAGCTGGCGGCGATGGCGTGGATCCGCGTGCGCGGGCGCCGTTCGCAGTCGCGGGCTCGCGGCCTGCGGAGCTTCGTCGGGCCGGCGCACCCGTACTACCGGGCGGACGTCGGGATGTGGGAGGTGCCGATCAGCGTCAGCCCGCTGCTGCGCCTGCCGATGGTCGGGACCTTCGTGCTGCGCGGCGGCCCGCTCTACCGCGAGGCGCTGCGGCTGCCCGCGCTGCACCTCGAGCTGCACGCGCTCGACCTCGCCGACCCCGACAGCGACCCGATCGATCCCGCGCTGCGCAAGCGGCAGCCCGAGCTGCGGACCCCGCTCGAGCAGCGGCTCGCGCGCCTGCGCGAGCTGATCAAACGGCGGGGAGGGGCGACTTCGATCGCCGCCGCGTTCGGGTCCTAGAGTCCTCGCGGCGGACGGCCATGGTCGCCAGCTGGTCGGCCTCTTCGTTGCCCGACTGGCCGGCGTGGCCGCGCACCTTGAGCAGCTCGACGGCGGTGAACTCGCCGAGCTTCTCCTTGATCTTCTCGATCAGCTCGACGTTGGCCTTGGCCTTCCAGCCGCCGACCAGCACGCCGAGGCTCCAGCCGCTGTCGGTATAGAGGAGGACGTGCGCGTCCTTGTCCTCGGGGCGCAGCATCTCGAGCGCGCGGAGGATGGCCGTCAGCTCGGCGACGTTGTTGGTGCCCTCGCCGATGAACTCGCTGTGCTCGACGGCCTCTTCGCCGCGCTCGATGAGCACGCCGATGCCGGCCGGGCCGGGGTTGCCGCTGCAGGCGCCGTCGGTGTGAATGATGATGGTGGCGTCGGTCGGTGCGCGAGTCGGCTCCTCGCGAACTACCTGAACAGTCGCCACGGGGGTGGGAGTCCCCGAGAAGGCGTCGTCGGAGAGGATCTCGGTGTCGTCCGGAATCTCGATGAGATTATCGGGCGTGGCGCGATAAGACTTGCTGGCCCCCAGGCGGTAGCGCATCTCGATCCGGCCGCGGTGGACGATGGGCTTGCCGGACGCGAGGACGCGAACGAACACCGTTTGATCCTTGAAAACGAAGCGTTTCCACGCCATGTGCGAGCTCCGACCAGGCCACCGAGCGGCCGCTGGTTCCGCTGCAGCGTACGGCCGCGCTGCAGAATTGGGCAGATTGGATCACTATGTACCGACAGGCGGAAAGACACATCCTCTCCCGGCCTGTACCCGGGTTATTTTGGTTGATCGATTAAAATTCGTGGCGTATTAGTGCCCCGCTATGAAGCGGACGATCCTCACGACCCTCGCTGCCACTGCGCTCCTCGCGATCCCCGCCTGCAAGGGCGGAGCGAGCGCCGCCGGCGGCAAGCTCATCCCTGAGCAAGCCACCATCATGGCCGGCATCGACGTCGGCGGCTTGCTCAAGAGCAAGCTGTACGCCGACAACAAGGCCATCGCCGAGTCGCAGGCCGGCTACAAGGAAGTTGTCGAGGCCGCGAAGGCCTGCAACCTCGATCCGGAGAAGGCGGTCACCTCCGTGCTCGTCGGCACCGACGCGAAGGACGGCGTCTCGGTCGTGATCACCGGCACCGGTATCGGCGACGAGAAGAACCTGACCTGCATCGCCGACAAGGCGAAAGAGAAGAACAACGGCAAGGTCCCGTTCACGGTCGTCGACGAGGGCGGCAAGAAGACCATCAAGGTCGAGGACGGCGAGGCCACCGGCTACATCGTCGACGCCGGCACCGTCGTGATCGCCAGCAAGCCGTGGGCCGCCGCGGTCAAGGATCTGGTCGACGGCAAGGGCAAGGCCGCCGTCGATGGTCCGCACAAGGATCTGTTCACCCGCGCCGACCAGAGCCGCCACATTTGGTTCGCGGGCGTCGCCCCCGAGCAGCTCGCCGGCATGGCGAAGGCGCAGGGCCAGGTCGACGTGAAGGACTTCTCGGGCTCGATCGACCTCAGCGACGGCCTCGGCGTCAAGCTCGCCGCCGGCCTCGGCTCGGCCGAGCAGGCCTCGGGCCTCAAGAAGAAGGCCGACGAGGCGCTGCCGATGGCGAAGATGGGCCTGGCGATGGTCGGCCTGCCCGCCACGGTCGCCGACACCGTCAAGATCGACGCCAAGGACACCCTCCTCAGCTTCGAGATCTCGCTGAGCGCCAGCGACCTCAAGACGCTGCAGGAGAAGGCCGGCGGCCTCGGTGGCCTCGTCGGCGGCGGCGCCGGTGGCCCGCCCCCTCGGCCGAGCCGGCCATGCCGCCCCCGGCCGCTCCGGCTGACCCGGCTGCCGCGCCCCCGGCCGACCCGGCCGCCGCGCCCGCGCAGTGAGCCCCCGACGCCGCGCGCTTGCGCCGCGGCCGTGGATCCTCTAAAGAGTCCCGGCCCTCTCGACTCCGCGTCGAGAGGGTCGCTCCTTTCGGGCCCTGTCCACACCGGCCAGGCCCGAAACCACCCCCTTCGTAGCTGCTCATGGCGGCGAACATCGAGGCGGATCGCAATGCCCAAGACCACACCCCTGCAACACGTCAAGAAGCTCTTCGGTTCCAAGGACCAGCTCGTCGCCCGCGTGGCCGAGCTCCTGCCCAGCTCGTTCGCGGGCGAGTCGGCCGAGGACTTCAAGAAGCGCCTGAAGTACGTCGCCAACAGCAAGCTCATCCGCCTCGTCGAGATCGGTGAGAAGGCCAAGAAGCTGGGCGGCGTCCAGGCCATCGTCGACAAGATCGCCGAGCTCAAGGGCCAGGCCAAGGACAAGGACTTCAAGGCCGCGCTCGCCAAGTTCAGCCTGCCCAGCCTCGTCGACCTGCACCAGAGCCTGACCCGCAAGGCCAAGAAGGCGCCGGCCGAGGCCAAGCAGCCCGAGGCCAAGAAGACCGAGAAGAAGAAGGCCGAGAAGAAGGCCTGAGCACCTGTCCGTAGGGACAGCCCAGGAGGGCCGCGGCACGTCGCCGCGGCCCTTCGCGCTTCGGGCCCCGAGCGTCCGCACGCCCGACGGCGAGCGGCGCGGAGGTCCGGCGAGCGCCGCCTCGCCGCTGGACGCGACGGCGAGCGGCGCGGAGGTCCGGCGAGCGCCCGCCCCGGCCGCTGGACGCGACGGCGAGCGGCGCGGAGGTCTGTGAGCGCCCGCCTCGCCGCTACGCCGCGGCGCGTGGCTGCGGCCACGGGTCGGCCCACGCGGGCAGCCGGCGCAGGCGCTCGAGCCAGCGGACGACGTTGGCGAAGTCCGCCAGCGGCATCTCCGACTCGCGCCAGTCGGTCGCCATCGACGCGAGGTGGAAGTCAGCGATGGTCAGCCGCCCGCAGGCGACGAACTCTCGCCCCTCGAGGTGCCGGTCGAGCACCCGGGCGAAGCGCCGCAGGCCGTCGACCTTCGCCTTCAACGCCTCGCGGTCGGGCTCGCCGAACCCGAACGACGGCTTGATGATGTGCTCGAAGTAGAACGGTCCCACCGCCTCCGCCCAGTGGCAGTCGTTCCAGCCGAGCCAGCGCAGCACCTCGACCTGCTCGGCCGGCGCGTGCGCGGGCCACATGTCGGAGCCAGACTGAATGCACAGATGGGCCATGATCGCCGACGACTCCCACAGCACGAACTCGCCGTCGACCAGGGTCGGCGCCTTCATGTTGGGGTTGAGCCGGGCGTACGTCGGCTGCTTGAGATCGCCGCCGACCAGGTCGACCTCGATGAACTCGGCCGCGATCCCGAGGTGCTTCGCCAGCGCCACCACGCGCCGCGGCGCCTGTGCCTTGAACCAGTAGATCTG
Source organism: Nannocystis pusilla (assembly GCF_026626665.1). Taxonomy (GTDB): domain Bacteria; phylum Myxococcota_A; class Polyangia; order Nannocystales; family Nannocystaceae; genus Nannocystis; species Nannocystis pusilla. The sequence continues at coordinate 9,827,319 of NZ_JAPNKE010000002.1, read as the reverse complement.
CATGATCATCCTCCACGAGCGGCGCGTATCGACCGCTCGCCGGCAAACGTAGCCCACGCCTACATATGTTCAAGAACATATTCTCCGTCGTGCTACCACCATCGAGGAACCTCGCGATGCCCTACACCGCCGAGCACAAGGCCCGCACGCGCGAGCGCATCGTCATGGCCGCGCGCGCGCTGTTCAATCGCCACGGGTTCGAGCCGGTCTCGATCGACCAGATCATGGCCCGCGCCAAGCTCACCCGCGGCGGCTTTTACAACCACTTCCCCAGCAAGGCCGCGCTGTACGCCGAGGCCGTCGGCAGCTACGTCGACTGCAACCCGTTCGCGCTGCGCCTGGCGCAGTCGCGGCGCCCGCCGCCCGAGGCGTCGAAGCTGGCGCGCATGCTGATCGAGCGCTACCTCAGCGACGAGGTGCTCGAGGACAGCGACCAGCACTGCCCCCTCTACGCGTTGCCGTCCGACGTCGTCCGCGCCGGCCCCGAGCCGCAGCGGGCCTACACCGCGGTGCTCCACAGCATGGCCGGGGTCCTGCGCCGCGCGCTGCCCGACGGCTGCCCCGACGCCGACACCCGCGTCCAGCTGATCGTGACGCTGTGCGTCGGCAGCATGGTCCTCGCCCGCGCGACGCACGACCCGGCCCTGAGCAAGGCCGTCCGCGCGACCGCCCGCAAGCAGGCGCTCGCGCTGCTGGCGGCGTGACGGCGACCTGTCCGCAAGGACAGGCACCGCGTTCAGTCTCCCAGGTTACGGCGCGGCCGTCATGGACATGTCCGAAAGGACAGCCGACGCCCTCATCTTCGCAAGCGAGGCGCGTCTGACGACCTGTCCGCGGGGACAGGCGCTACTTGTCGGCGATGACGGCGTGCGAGCCGATGTTGCCGAAGGCGTCGCGGGCGCGCAGGACCACGCGGTGGCGGCCGGGGGCCAGCGGCTCGGGGAGGGTCAGCTGGAAGCCCTCGCGGCCGGTGTCGAACAGGCCGTCGCTCGGGCTGGCGGCGCGGAACGGGCCGCCGTCGACGCTGAAGGCGACGTCGTGGATCTGGCCGCCCTCGTCGCTGGCGGTGCCGGTGATCGCCAGACCGCTGACCTTGACGCCGTCGATCGCGGGCCGCTTGTGGTCGACGACGAACGGGGCCGAAACGACCTCGTCACGCGCGGCGCGGGCGATGCCGTTGCTCGGCTCGTCGCTGGCGATGACCTGGGCCTCGTAGACGCCGTCGGGCACGCTGTCGAGGTCCCACTTGTACTCCTTCTTGGTCACCTGCTCGGCGCCGCTGAGGGAGATCCACTCCTTGTCGGAGGTGCCCTCGGGGCGCACGCGGACCTCGTAGACCAGGTCGTCGTCGTCGCGCGCCTCGGCCTTCCACTTGATCGTCAGCTTGCCCTCGGGCTCGTCGTCGTCGCCGAGCTCGAACTCGGGCCGGGCGACGTCGACCCCGGCGACCAGCGGCGCCAGGTTCTCGGGGGCGTAAAACAGCTGCACGTCGCGCAGCTCGCCGCCGTCGGCCAGAGTCACCTCGAGCTCGACGAAGCGGCGCGTCGGCAGGGCCAGCGCGCCCGCCAGAGCGTCGCCTTCCTTCTTCAGGCCGACCGGCTTCCACTCGCTCCAGCGCTTGTCGGGCTCCTCGCCCGGGCCGCTGCGGGCGCGCAGGGTCACGCCCTTGCCGCGCAGGTACACCGCGCCGAACGTCGACGGCTGCTTGGCGTCGAGCACCTTCGTCCGATACCTGGCCTTTTGGGCAGGTGCGACCGCGAGCCGATAAGCGCCCGCGCCGTCGCCGGTGGTCGCCAGCACCGCGCCGTCGCCGAGGCGGCACAGCGCGGTGGCCTGGCGCTCATCGAGGTCGGCGACGGTGGCGACGTCGCGGCGGCCGCGGACGCGGTAGACCTTGCCCTGCTGCGAGGCGGACACCAGCACCTCGCTGCCCTTGCCGCCGGCGAGCAGGCCGGTGAAGTACTGCTTGTCCTTGTGCAGCCACGACTCCCAGGTCGCCTCGGAGGCGCGGGCCAGGTCGCGCTTGGCACCGAGGGCGACGAAGAACAGGTCGGCCGACGACTGCGCCCCGCCGCCGCCCGACGTCGCGTCGAGCGTGCCCTCGGCCGGCTGACCGACCAGGCTGGTCCGGTTGAGGTTCTTGGTGAGCGCCTGGACCGACGACAGGCCGCGGTCGCTGAAGTCGTTGACCGCCGCGACCAGGCCGCCCTCGACCAGCGCGAGCGCGCGGACCTCGTCGCCGGCGAAGTCGTGGACCAGCACGCCGTCGCTGGCCGGGCCGACCTGCAACACCTTGGCGCCGGGCGAGGTGCCGACGACCACGTCCTTGCCGACCGGCAGCACCGCGAGGATGTCCTTCTCGTCGGAGTCGAGCACGACCTTGGGGTCCTTGCCGCTCATGTCGAGCGAGAACAGCTCGCCCTTCGGACCTGTCCCGACGAGCAGGCGCCCCTCGTGCGGCACGAGGGCCCAGATCTGGTCGACCGCGAGCTTGGCGAACTCGCTGACCTTGCCCTTGGCGTCGATGCGGTGGATCGTGCCGCCGGGCAGCGTCGCCGCCAGGACGTCGCCGCCGGGCAAGGTCGTCAGCGCCGACACCACCGCGCCCGGCAGCTCGGCCAGCTTGGTGGCCGCCGGCTCGGCCGCGCCGGCCTTGCTCGGGGTGGTCAGCTTGATCCGCTGCACCGCGGACTTATCGGCCGTGCCGAGGTACACCGCGCCCTTGTCCTTCGGGTCGGCCGCGCACGAGAACACGCTCGCCGCGCCCTTCACCTCGCCGCGCGCCGGCACGAGGCCGACCGTGACCTTGCCCGAGCCCTCGATCGCCGCGCCCTCGGCCTCGCCGGCGTCGAAGTCGTCGAAGTCGCCGAGGTGGAAGCTGCGCGTGCCGCCGGCCCCGGCGCTCGCGGGCGCGAGGACGAGCAGCAGAAGCGGCAAAGATGTACGAAGGAACATGCGCGAAGAGACAGTCATGGTCGAGGCTGGACGAGTCGTCAATCGAGATCCGGCGCGGCGAACTTCCGCTTCGGCTTGACGCTGAGCTTGAGGGTGTGCTCGCCCTCGATCAGCGCCGGGCGCGGGATCACCCGCCGCGCCATCTGCTTGAAGCGGACCGCCGAGGTGGTACTGCCGGTGTGCGCGAGGCTCTCGAGCACGCTGGCCGGCAGCTCGGGCAAGAGCCCGTGGCGGGTCGAGAGGCCCTCGGCCTCGCGGTAGATCGTGGCGACCAGGCTGCGCGCCGGATAGGTGTCCTGCAACGTGTCGATCAGGTCGTCGAGCGAGCTCGGCATCGGCCGCGGCGGGCGAGCGTTGTCGCCGCCGGTGACCTCGATCTGGATGTCCTGCTCGGCGGCGTCGTCGGGCACGCGCAGGGCCAGGGTCTCGGTGTGGGTGGCGCCGCGGTAGTCGCGGAGGCGCAGCTCGAGGTTCACCAGATCGCCCGCGTGCACGTCGGCGTCGGCGAGGCGGATCGACTCGAGGATCTCGACCGGGCTGTCGTAGCGCAGGGTGGCGGTCTGGCGGACGCCTCGCAGCTTGGCGACCTCGAAGTCGTTGTTGAGCAGCGCCGCCATGATCAGCGCCCCGCGGCCGCGGCCGAGCGCGCGCGTCGACGCCGGCCGGGAAGAACTCCTCGGTCTTGACGGTGACGGTGCGCGGCCCCTTGCTCGTGGTGACGTCGATGTGATGGACGACCTCGGCGACCACCTCGGTGCCGTCGGCCGCGCCCTCGCCGAGCGCGTCGACCAGCAGGCTGGCCGTCAGCGCCGGGGTGAGGTCGACGCCGAGCGCGACCTCGCTGTGGTAGACGCGCGGCGGCATGTCGGGCTCCGGCGCGCGCAGCTCGGTGGTCACCGGGATCATCGGCGCGCCGACGTCGGTGCGCAGCGAGATCGCCGCCTGGCGGTCCTGAATCATCGACCCGCGCACGTGCAGCGCGCTCGACAGCTTCACCGAGCGCTCGACGCTGGGGATGATCACGTGGACGCGCGCGTCGGCGATCGGCAGGTTGCTCGGGCCGGCGCCGAGCATCTCGTGGCCGAACGCCAGCAGCTTCTCGCCCTGCTTGCCGCCGACCCACGTGATGGTGCCGTTGGGCGCGACCGCGTTGTCGCCGCGGATCAGCACGACCGACACCGAGTCGCCGCCCTGCCAGGTCTTGGCCGGCGCGGTCTTGGCGTCGCCGACGGCCGTGCCGCCGCTGCCGCCGCGCGCGGGCACGAGGCCGAGAGTGTCGGCGAGGTAGCGGGTCGCCTCGGCCCCGAGGCCGCTCACCGACATCGGCGCGCCGAGCGGCGCCAGGCCGCCCTGCGGCGTCAGGTCGTCGGGGCGGCGTCGCGGCGGCAGGGGCGTGGTGCCGAGGCCGAGCATCGCGTCGGCCCACCCGGCCGCGCCGTCGCGGGCGGTCGCGCGGACCCGGTTGTGCGGCAGCACTTCTGGCCGAAAGGGCAGCTCGCCGACGGCGAACATGTTGGAGATCGGGGTGATGCCGCCGATCGGGTCCTTGTTGAAGCGGTAGCCGTAGGCCAGCGCGCCGACCAGCTTGCCGTCGATGTAGATCGGGCTGCCGCTCATGCCGCCGACGATGCCGGAGTGGACCATCCGCGGGTCGGAGGAGCGGAACAGGATCGCGTCCTGACGCGGCAGGTAGTCGCGGATGACGTCGATGACCTCGATCTCGAAGCGGTCGGTGCCGGTGCCGGAGAAGACGGTGACCGCGTGACCCTTCATGCCGGGGCGCACGTCCTCGACGGGCATGATGTCGGGCCGCGCGGCGGCGGCGGGGCGCAGCGCGAGCGCGCCGAGCAGCGCGAACCCGGCGGCACCGCGGCGAGCGTAGCGACGCACGTTGCGGGGCTCAGGACTTGGCATGGCGTTCGAGGGCTTGACGCATCGCGCCGACGAGGTCGTCGTGCGGCGAATAGTAGTACTTGTAGCGGCGACGCGAGGCGTTGAGCAGCTCGCGGTCGAGCTCGCCGGCGGCGTCGAAGAACAGCACGCGCGGGACGTAGCGGCCGTCGGGGCCGTACTGCTGGCTCGCCGGCTCGAGGTCCTGGTCGACGTTGATCATGACGAAGCGGTCCGACAGGTCGACCAGCGCCGGGTCGGAGAAGGCGGGCCGCAGCGCCTTGCACTGCGAGCACCACGACGCGTGGACGACCAGCATGATCGGCCGGCCGAGGCTCGCGGCCTCGCGGAAGCCCTCCTCGAGGCCGCGCCAGGCGATGCCGTCGCCGAAGCCGTTGGCCGGGGCGGTGGCGGTGCGCGCGGGCCCGGCCGGAGCCGCGGCGCCGGCCGCCGGCGCGGGCTCGCCGGCGGGTCGCTGTTGAACGGCGGTCGACGGGTCGCCGCCGCAGCCGGGGAGGAGGAGCGCGCCGGCTGCCGCGACGGCAGGTGCGAGGGCGAGCGCGAGGACCAGGCGGGTCGAGGTCACGGCCCGCAACCATACCACGCGCGATCTGCGAGATCCCGCGTCGAAGCAGCAGCGAGCCGGTGTGCGTCGACGCGGCGGCGAAGGAGCCCGCGTGCGCCCCCTCATGGACGGTTGCCGGCGCCGCGCGGCCGTGCTGTCATGCCACCACTCCAGGATGCCGCCCTCGCTCAGCGACATGCTCGAGGATAGCGACGAAAAGTTCGCGGCGGTCGACGCCGACGGTCGCATCCTCGTCTGTAGCCGCGCGCTCCGCGAGACGCTCGGCTGGTCTGAAGAACATGTCGCAACGGCCAGCTTGCTGGCGGCCGTGGCGCCGGACTACCGCGACAAGGTGCGCGGCCTCCTGAGCCGGGTGTTCGCCGGCGAGGCCGACGTCCGCGGCCACACGCAGGTGATCACGCAGGACGGCCGGCGGCTCGAGCTGTACATGCGGCTGCACCGGATCCGCGACGGCAAGAGCGCGTGGGTGGCCATGCAGTGCGAGATGGCGCGGGTCCACGGGCAGATCGGCGGCATCCTGGCGACCGCCACCGGGGTCGGGCTGATCGCGGTCGACATCGCCGGCCGGATCGTCCGCTTCAACCGCGGGGCGGAGCGGATCTACGGCGTCGCCGCCGAGGACGTGCTCGGCCGCCACTTCGACACCCTGCCGAGCGACCCCGACGAGGTCGAGGAGCGGATCCGCGAGCTGTCGCAGGAGTTCGGCCGGCCGGCCACCAAGCTCGACACCTACACGCTGCGCGCCCGCGAGTACGGCTCCGACGACCACTCGTCGACGATCCCCCGCGCCGACGGCACCCGCGCGTACGTCGAGGTCGTGACGTCGCCGCTGCGCGAGGCCACCGGCGAGGTGATCGGCTACGTCGGGATCTTGCGCGACGTGACCGCCTCGCGCGTGGCCCAGGCCGAGCACGAGCGGCTGGCCAACCGCCTGCGCGGCGCGCTGCTGGCGAGCACCGACTCGATCGTCGTCACCGAGCGAGTCGACGACGAGGACGGCCGCTTCGACCTCGTGATCGTCGAGGTCAACCCCGGCACCACCCGCCTGATGAACCGCCCGCGCGAGAAGCTGATCGGCATGCGCGTGTCGGAGTTCGCCGGCGCGCGCCGGATGTCGGCGTTCCTCGCCAAGTACGAGCGGGTGTTCGCCACCGGCGAGGCGCTCGACGAAGACATCCGCATCGACTCGGAGGTCCTGCCCGGGGTCGAGTGGCTGCGCCACCAGGCCGTGCGCATCGGCGGCGGCGTCGCCATCACCACCCGCGACATCACCAAGCGCAAGCGCAGCGAGGTCCAGCTGCGCAACAGCGAGCAGCGCCTCAACATGGCGCTCGAGGCCGCCGGCGACGAGCTGTGGGACTGGGACCTGGCCGCCGGCACCGTGTTCTTCACCCGCGGCCGCGACAACGCCAGCCACACCTACTCCGAGGCCGAGCTGGCCCACGCGGTCCACCCCGACGACCGCGAGGCCTTCCACGAGGCTGTCCGTAAGCACATGTCCGGAGAGGCACCCACGTTCCACTGCGAGTACCGGGCGCGCACGGCCAAGGGCGGGCACCGGTGGGTGCTGGGGCGCGGGCGGGTGGTCGCGCGCGACGGCGCCGGGCGGGCGCTGCGGCTGATGGGCACGCAGACCGACATCAGCGCGCGCCGGCGGCAGGAGGACGCGCTGCGCCAGGCGGTGCGCGCGGCCGAGGCGGCGAGCCGGGCCAAGAGCGAGTTCCTCGCCCACGTGAGCCACGAGATCCGCACGCCGATGAACGGCATCCTCGGCATGGTCGAGCTGGCGCTGCTCGACGACCCGCCGCCGCCCGCGCGCGAGCGCCTGCGCGTGATCCAGGACTCGGCGCGCTCGCTGCTGGCGATCATCAACGACCTGCTCGACGTCACCAAGATCGAGGCCGGCAAGCTGGCGCTCGCGCCGGTCCCGTTCGACCTGCACGCGACCATGCAGCGCACCATCGACGCCCTGCGCCCGCGCGCCGAGGAGCAGGGCCTGCGGTTCGCCGCCGCGCTCGCGCCCGCGGTCCCGCGCTGGCTGGTCGGCGACCCCGACCGCCTGCGCCAGGTGCTGGTCAACCTGATCGGCAACGCGATCAAGTTCACCGCGCACGGCGAGGTCCAGGTCGAGGTCGGCGCGCAGGTGGCAGGCGAGCGGGCCCGCCTGCGCTTCGCCGTGCGCGACACCGGCATCGGCATCGCCCCCGAGCGGCTGTCGGCGATCTTCGTCCCCTTCGAGCAGGGCGACGCCTCGACCACGCGCCGCTTCGGCGGCACCGGCCTCGGCCTGACGATCGCCGACCGCCTGGTGCGCCTGATGGGCGGCGCGATCGCGGTCGACAGCAAGGTCGGCGTCGGCAGCGTGTTCTCGTTCGAGGTCGAGCTGCCGTGCGCGCGCGAGACCCAGCGGCCCGAGTCGCGCGCGCCGCCGGCCAAGCTGTCGCGCGCGACCCGGCGGCTGCGCGTGCTGCTGGCCGAGGACCACCCGATCAACCAATTGGTCGCGGCCGAGATGCTGCGCGGCGCCGGCCACGAGGTCGCGGTGGTCCACGACGGCCACGCGGCCCTGGCGGCCGTCGCGTCGACCCGCTTCGACCTGGTGCTGATGGACGTGCAGATGCCCGGCATGGACGGCTGGGAGGCGGCGGCGGCGATCCGCAAGCACCCGGACACGCGCGTGCGCGCCGTCCCGATCGTGGCGATGACCGCCCGCGCGACCGAGTCCGACCGCCTCCACAGCCTCGAGCGCGGCATGGACGGCTTCCTCACCAAGCCGGTCCAGATCGCCGACCTGCAGGCGGTGCTCGCCACCATCGGCGAGCGCCCCAACGGCGCGGTCGAGGACTGGGACGCCGTCAGCGCGCGCGTGGCCGGCTCGCGCGCGACCCTGCTGCGCATGATCGAGATGGCCCGCGAGGAGGCGCCGAAGCTGGCCGAGGTGCTGCGCTCGTCGGCCCCGAGCGACCCCGAGGTGATGCGCCAGGCGGCCCACCGCGCCGCCGGCACCGCGGCGATGTTCAGCGCCGGCGAGCTGCTCGGCCTCGCCCGCGAGCTCGAGAGCGTCGCCACCCAGGTCAGCGAGAGCGAGCGGATCGCCCGCGTCGAGCGCCTGATCGACGCCATGTTCCGCCTCACCGACGACCTGGTCGCCCACGGGCGCGAGCTGGCCGCCCAGACCTCGTGAACTTCAAGACATGTCCGTGCGGGCATGTCTGAACGAGCATGGTCGAAAGGGCATGTTCCGACCCCGCCGCGTCGGTGTCCAGCCGGCGGGACGCCCGGCCAGCCGGCGGGACGGGCCGTGACCGCGGCGCCGCGTCGCGCCGCGGCTTCTCGCTGGCACGCGGCTTGAAGTCCTCGGGACATGTCTCAAGGGAGCGGCGAGAGTTGCGGTGATGACCCCGAGGCCGGCGCGCGGGCGCGGGCGATCGAGCGGCCCCGCGAGCGCATGTACGCGTTCGGGCCGGCGGTGCTGAGCAACGTCGAGTTGGTCGCGCTGCTGCTCGGCGGCGGGCGGGCCGAGCAGCGGGCGCTGGCGCTGCTGCAGCGCCTGGGCGGGCTGTCGGGGCTGATGCGCGGCCTGCCGCACGAGCTGGCAGAGTCGCCGGGCATCGGCGAGGCCTCGGCCACCGCGGTGTGCGCGGCGGTCAAGCTGGCGCGGCGGATAGGCCAGCTCCATCTGCCGGTCGAAGCCGCGGTGCGCGGCTCCGACGACGTGCGCCGGTTCGTCCACGCCCACCTGCGCGGCCGCTCGCAGGAGGTGTTCATGATCCTGGGCCTCGACAGCCGGCGGCGGATCCGCCTGATCAAGGAGGTCGGGCTCGGCAGCGTCGCCCACGTGCACGTCCACCCCCGCGAAGTGTTCCGCCCGCTCACCCAGGCCGGCGCGCACTCGGTGATCCTCGTCCACAACCACCCCAGCGGCGAGCCGAACCCCAGCGAGAGCGACGTCGGGCTCACCCACCGCCTGGTCGAGTGCGGCTGGCTGATGGGCATCCCGGTCGTCGACCACCTCATCGTCACCGACGGCGGCTGCACCTCCATGCTGGCCCTGGGGCTCCTCCCCGAGCCTCCCCTGCCCCCGGAGGCCCCGCTGTGACCGCCGTGCCGCGCGCGCGCGAATCGTGCTACGTCCTCGCGCCATGGACCTCGGTCTCCAGCAGAAAGTCGCGATCGTCACCGGCGGCAGCGAGGGCATCGGCCGCGCCACCGCCCGCGCGCTCGCCCTCGCCGGGGCGCGCGTCGTCATCTGCGCCCGCCGGCCCGACGTGCTCGCCAAGGCGATGCACGACCTGTCCGCAGAGACAGGCACCGAGGTGCTCGCCATGCCGGTCGACGTGCGCGAGCCGGCCGACGTCATGCGCCTGGTCGACGGCGTGGTCGCCCGCCTCGGCCGCATCGACGTCCTGGTCAACAACGCCGGCACCTCGGCCGCCGGCGCGTTCGAGTCGCTCACCGACGACGCCTGGCAGGACGACCTCGACCTCAAGCTGTTCGCCGCGCTGCGCCTCGTCCGTATCGCCATCCCGCACATGCGCAAGGCCGGCGGCGGCAGCATCGTCAACCTGCTCAACATCGGCGCCCGCCAGCCGGCCGCCGGCTCGATGCCCTCGACCATCAGCCGCGCCGCCGGCCTGGCCCTCACCAAGGCGCTGTCGAAGGAGCTCGCGCCCGACCAGATCCGCGTCAATGCGGTCCTCATCGGCCTGGTCAAGAGCGCCCAGCACGACAAGAAGCGCAACCCGTCCCTCGACCGCGACCGCTTCTACGCCGACATGGCCCGCCAGCGCCAGGTGCCCCTCGGCCGCGTCGGCGAGGCCGAAGAGGCCGCCGACCTCATCACCTTCCTGGCGTCGGCCCGCGCCGCCTTCATCACCGGCACGGCCATCAACTTCGACGGCGGCGCCAGCGCGGTGCCCTGAGGTAGCGGGCAGCGTAGCCTTTCGGACATGTGCCGCGGGACATGTCCTGAGAATCACCCGGGCGCGTTCGGGCCCGCCGTGGCCGCTCCTCGGCCGTCCGACAGCGGCGCGCGGTCCGAGGCCCGGAGGTCCTTCCGGACATGTCCTCAGAGTCACGCTGATGCCCCCGGACCGGCCGCGGCGCTTCCGCGGCCAGGCCGCGGCGCGCGGGCCGATGTTCGCAGGACCTTCAGGACATGTCCTGAGAGTCACCCTGGCGCGCCCGGGCCCGCCGCGGCGGCGGGATCGGCAGCGCGGCGAGGCGCGGGATCCCGGCGGCCGCGGCGGCGAAGAACTCGGGGTCGAGCTCCACCCCCACGCTCTCGTAGCCGACCGCGGCCGCGGCCGCGATCGTCGAGCCGCCGCCCATGAACGGGTCGAGCACCACGCCGCGCCCGAGCGGCAAGGCGGCGCGCACGAGCTGGCGCATCAGCGCCTGCGGCTTGAGCGAGGGGTGCGGCGAGAGGGCCCGCTCCTCGGGCCGCGTCGGGGCGGAGGCGATGACGTCGGCGAACGGCTGCTCGGCGCTGATCCGCCGCAGCCCGCCGGTGCCCCAGCGGCGCAGGTTGTCCTGCACGCGGCCCTCGCACGGCTTGCGGAACAGACCCCACGGCTCCCACGCGGAGCGCGGCATGACGGTGACGTCGGCGAACTCCTCGTGGGCGTTCTTCGGCCGGTCGCCGCCGCGCAAGGTCTGGACGAGGCGGATGATCTCGGCCCGCTTCTCGAAGCCGGCGGCGAGGAACGGCCCGTACACCAGGTGCGACAGCAGCGGGTTGCCGGCGATGAACACGTGCGCGCCGGGGACGAGCACGCGCATCGCCTGGGCCGCGAGGTCGGCGAACAGCCGCTCCAGGGCGTCGCGCTCGTCGCCCGACAGCACGGTGAAGCGCGGCAGGGGGCTGCGGGTGCTGCCGCCGAGGGTCGGGGGATCCGCCACACCCCGCCGTTTCCGCTGCGCAGCTTGGCGGTCTCGAGCGCGGTGTACTCCTTGAGCCCGTAGGGCGGGTCGGTGACGATCGCGTGGACCGATCGCTCGGGCCGCGTCGCCATCCACCGCAGGCCGTCGCCCTGCACCAGGGTGTAGCTGGCCTCGCCGAGCCGGTGCGAGCTCGAGACGAAGTTGTCCTGGTCGGCCGCGACCACGCGCGCGCGAGCCTACCACGCGCCCGCGCCGGGTCGCCGCAGACCCGCCGCGCGAACCGTCGAAGCTCCGATCGGGCCGCGGGGTCGCGCTCGAACGCGGCGACGAGGACCGCGTGGCAGGCCCCGGAGGCCGCGCAGCGCCGGTGCGAGCGCCACGCCCAGGCGCCGCCCAAGGCGACCGCGACCGGTGCACGCCAGGGCGAGTCCTCGGCGCCCCCGCACGGGCGAGCCCCGCGGCCCCCACGACGTCGCCCTCGTTTCGCCCCGGGCGACCGCTCCGTCAGGTCGACGGCATCGACCGCACGCTGCGCTTCAGCCGAGCTCCGCCCGCAAGAACTCGCCGATCCGCCGGATCGCCCGCCGCGCCTCGGGCAAGAGGCCGGGGAACACCTGGAACACGTGGATCATGTCGTCCCAGACCTCGAGCTCGACCCGGCCCTGCCCGGCCCGCACGCGCTCGGCCAGGCGGATCGCGTCGTCGTGCAGGACCTCGCGGGTGCCGACCTGGATCAGGATCGGCGGCAGGCCGCGCATGTCGGCGTGGATCGGCGAGATCAACGGGTGCCGCGGGTCGCCGTCGGGGCCGACGTAATAGCGGGCGAACGCCGCCAGGTCGCCGCCGAGCATCGGGTCGAGGGCGGCCCGCGTGCGCACCGACTCACCGGTGCCGGTGAGGTCGGCCCACGGCGACAGCATGAACGCGGCGGCCGGCAGCGGCACGCCGGCGTCGCGCAGGCGCACCAGGGTGGCCGCCGCCAGGCCGCCGCCCGCCGAGTCGCCGCCGAGGGCGATCGACCTGGCCGAATAACCCTGGTCCAAGAGCCAGGTATAAGCGGCCACCGCGTCGTCGAGCGCGGCCGGGTACGGGTGCTCGGGGGCGAGGCGGTAGTCGAGCGCGAGCACGCGGACGCGGGCCTCGCGGCTCAGCGCGGCCGTCAGCGGCCGGTGCGAGGCGGGCGAGCCGGCGACGTAGCCGCCGCCGTGGAGGTACAGCAGGACCTTGTCGGCGCGGGCCCCGACGGCGTGGATCCACTCGCCCGGGACGGCGCCGGCGCGGGTCGACTCGAGGTAGACGCCGGGCGGCGGGCGGCCCTGCTTGACCCCGCGCTCGATGGTCTTGCGCACGCTCTTGTAGCTGTCCGGGCCGAACTCGCCGATCGGGTGGCGGCGGCGCCAGTAGCGGATCATCTGGTACAGGAGGTGGCTCTGCAGGCTTGCCATATGTCCCTCACGACATGTTCTTCAGGCCAGCGACTGAGTGAGCGCGCCGGTGTCGATCGGCGCGACGGTGTAGCGAGGTCCGATGCCCCAGGCCAGGGGCGAGCGGACGAAGGGCGACGAGCAGTAGATGTTTGGGACCTCGCCGCCGGCGTCGCCGCGGTCGACGATCGACTTCTCGAGCACCATCGAGGTGTACTGCGACAGGCTGCTCTCGAGCGCGTTGCCGTTGAGGACGACCTCGGCGCCGTACTTGGCGGCGTGCTCGCGCAGGCTGCGGAGGCCGGAGGCGCGCGGCAGGTAGCTCTCGGGGCACAGGCCGTTCTCGGAGATGGCGAACACGCCGCGGCCGGCCGCGTGGAACACGATCGAGTGGTTGCCGAGCGTGTGCCCCGGGGTCCACACCAGCGCGAGCCCCTTGCCGAGCCACACCGAGCCCTCGACCGCGAGGATGCGCTCGGCCGGCACCCCGTCGAGCGCCTCCTCGATCCACCACGGCCGCTGCAGCGGGTGCAGCGCCTGCAAGGTCTCGATCTCGCGGCGATTGACGATGAGCCTGGCGTTCGGATAGAGCGGCGGCCGCCCGCCCTCGCCGACCAGCCCGCGCCGCAGGTCCTGCACGTGGAGGTGGTCGAAGGTGACGTAGTCGATCTTGGCCGGGTCGACGCCGAGCCGCTCGCGCGCCAGCGCGGCCGGACCGTCGGCCCGCTGCAGCAGCTCGGCCGGGGCCCACGGCACGAGGTCGCGCCGCAGCTGGTCGAAGAAACCTGCCCTTGCGGACAGGTCGGCCTCGCTCGGGTTGACGAAGATGGTGCGCACCTGCCCGCTCCAGTCCTCGAACTCGATCAGGTTGCAGCGGTTGCGCATCAGGAGGTACTTCGCGCGGGTCGGCGGGGCCTGCCAGAAGCCGAACGCGACCGGGTACGGGAACGGCAGCAGGTCCATGGTGCGAAAGCCGCGGACCGGGCCGTCGGCGCGGAAGCGGCGGGCGAACGCCTCGCCGCGGGCGCGCAGGTCTTCGAGGCGAAAGCCCGGCCTCGGCTCGCGCCAACCGTCGTCGAGCTCGGCGATCGCGCGGAAGTTGGCGGGCAGCTCCGCCGCACACAGCGCCGGGACCTGGGGCCTGTCGAAGGGCATCGCCGTCACCTTATCGCGGCCGCTGCCGGGCGTCAGCGGAGGTCTCCCCGGTGCGCTGGCGACGTCGGTCCGGCGCGCGAGTCGTGCTGCGCCGCGAAAATCTACTCGCCCGGCGTCGCCTGTCGCCTGCCGCGGGCGGCTCTGCGCACGCACGCGAGGGCTCGCCTCGTCGCGAGCATCGACGCATCGGCCCGACGAGAGCGCCCGCATCGGCGCGGGTCAGCGGCCGTAAGTCCGCTGCAGGTGAGCGACGGCCGCTCCTGCGCCGCGGACGTCGACCCCAGGACCGGGGTCGAGCAGCGCGGGCAACTCGGCGCGACCGGTGCGCTCGGCCAGCTCGGCGAGCTTGGCGCTGCCGCGGCCGCAGGTGCGCCAGCGATAGGCGATCTCGCGAGCGCACAGCCATTGACGGATCTGCCGCGCCTCGGCCGAGGTCTCGTCGGCGAACAGCTCGAGCGGCCGCGCCGGCGCCTCGGACGCGATCGCCCGCACGCGCGGCAGCGCCAGCGAGGCGAGGCCGCTCGCCAGCGTCGTCAGCGGCCCGAGCCGCAGGGCCAGCGGCACGTGGCCGTCGCCGTAGCGGTCGACGAGGTGGCGCACGATCGCCGACGACTCGCGGATGAGCTGCCCGTCGTCGACCAGCTGCGGGAACGGCGGGACCCGCCCGGGCCGAAGCGCGTGCCGCCCGGCGGGCACGGCCGCATCGTCACGTCGAGGTCGAGCCACACCAGCGCCTCGCGGACCTTGCGGCAGAACGGGCACGCCTCGAACTCGTAGAGCACCAGCTCGCCCGTCGGCCGCGGCCCGGTGGCGCCCACGCGGCCGCCGAGCCCGAAGCGCACCGCGGTCGCCACCGCCGAACCCAGCCGCGTCATGCCCTGCACCTCGCCGTCGATCCGCTCGCGCGTCGCGTCATGTCGCCGCCCCGGGTGCTTGCATGCGCGACAATTTCGCCGGCGCAACCGCCCACGTCACGAGCGGGCCTTCGGCAGCTGCTTGCGCAGGAACTCGACCGCGACCTGGCAGAACGGGCGGAACTCGTGGCCGTCGCGGCTCGACCAGCGCGCGATCTCCCGCTCGAGCGCCGCCCGGGACCACGTCTTGTCGCTGTACTTCTTGCTCAGGCGGGCGATGAGGCCCTCGATCACGCGACGGCGCAGCTGGCGGAGGTGCGGCGCGTTGAGGCCGAGCACCTGGTCGAGGTCGCGGTCGGCCTCGGAGTCGGCGCCGACGATCCGGCCCTCGACGAAGCCGTAGCGCACGCGGTGCTCGACGCCGGCCACCGGGTCGAGCGCCAGCGGGCTCGCCCCTTGCGCACGTCGCAGTGGCGGATGTCGCGTTGCTCGTGCGTCGGGTTGTCCTGTCCTCCGGGACAGGCCGCGAGCAGGTTGCGGTGCGTCAGCTGCTGCGCGCGGTGCTCGTGCTGCGGCCGCAGGTGCTCGATGCGCAGCGACTCGAGCTCGATGCGGTTCATGCAGTAGCAACAGATGGCCCCCTGCTCGCGCAGCAGGGCGCGCCGCAGCTCCTGCTTCCACGGGCCCGGGTCTTCGAAGCTGCCGCCGCCCTGGCGGTGCTGGGTCAGCGCCGCCGGCTCGCGACCTTTCTGGATGTTCTTCATCCCGCGGCCTCGTCGTCGTCCTCGGCGAGGAACGCCATCATGCTGCCGAGGCGGACCACCTCGGCGTCGTGCGGGCCAAAGTCTGCGACGAGCCCGGCCAGCGCCGCGCGGGCCTCGGGCCAGCGCTCCTCGTCGATCAGCCGGGCGACCGCGCGGACCTTGGCGGCCGAGAAAGGCGGGTACGTATCGACGCCCATCACCTCGTAGAGGATCGCGTTGCTGTCGCGACCGAGAGTGTGCGGCGGCTCGCCCACCAGCCGGAAGTCGCGCAGCAGCTTGACCTGCTCGCGCGGCACCAGCGACAGCACCTGCGGCGAGTGGGTGGTGACGATGAACTGCAGGTTGGGGAACGTGCGCTCGAGGTCGGGGATGAGCGTGCGCTGCCACTGCGGGTGCAGGTGCAGCTCGACCTCGTCGATGAGGACGATGCCGCGGCCCTGCAGCGGGTCGGCGAGGTTCGGGTGGGTGATCGCCAGGCGGCGGGCGATGTCGCCGACCAGCACCAGGAGGCCCTGCTCGCCGCCGGACAGCTGCGAGAACGCCAGCTGCGTGCCGCCCTTGCGCAGGATCAGCGCGGGGCGACGGCCGACCACGAAGTCGATGTGCGCCGCGCCGGGCTCGCGCGTGGGCCGGCGACGGAACCGCAGGTCGGTCCAGTCGGGCAAGAACGAGAGGATCGCCCGCCGCACCGCGGTCAGCTGCGGGTCAACGTGGTCGCGGCGCTCGCGGATGAGCTCGTTCTCGAGGTCCTCGCGCAGCAGGAACCACCGCAAGAAGTCCTCGCGCCGGGCCCCGCGCGACCAGCCGTGATCGGCGTAGAGGCTGGCCGGGCCCGACGGCAGCTCGCCGCGGGCCACGTCCTCCTCGGCCTCGACGTAGCGCTCGTGCGAGTAGGTCGCCAGCATCGGCGCGTCGAGCACGACCCCGCGGGCCTGCGCGTCGTGCCAGCGCGCGGCCCAGCTCGCGGTCTGCGGCGTGTCCGGCTGCGCGCCCGTCCAGCGGCCCCAGCGGTGCGCGAGCTCGTGGCGCAGCACGAACGACGCCTCACCCTGCTCGAGGTCGGCGAACAGCTCGTCCTTCGCGGCGGCCGGCGGCGGCGTCCACACGAACTCGCCGTGGACCACGCAGCGCTCGGCGCCGGCGCGCACGTCGGCCAGGGTCAGGCGCGTCGCGTCGTCGCCGAGGCCGGTGCGGGCCACCGCGAGCGCCAGCAGGTAGGCCACGGCGTCGAGCACCGACGTCTTGCCGGACCCGTTGACCCCCACCAGCGCGGTCGTGCGGCCGTGCGACAGATCGAGCTCGAGCGCCGCGAAGCCGCGGAAGTTCTCGAGCTGCAGCCGATGAATCCGCATCGAACGACGACCCGGCGGAAGTGTAGGCCCCGGCGCGCGGCGCTCGCAAGTGCGCGCGTTCGTCAACGCCGACGCGACAGGCTCGCGCCGGCCCCGACTCCGTGCGGCGCACGGCGGCGGAACGCGATCCCCGGGACCTGGGGCTCGATCTCGCCGCTCGAATCAGTGCTGCGCGCGGCGGCGGAACGCGGCCACCAGCGCGTCGGCGTCGACCTTGCCGGGGCCGACGCCCGGCTTCGGCCGGACCATCCCGAGCGACGCCATGTCGTGCACGTAGGCCGGCCGGCGCATCCCGACCAGCACGCACGTGACCGGCAGCGCCAGCAGCGTGAGCACGGCGCGGCGCGACAGCGGCAGCCCGCGCCACGCCGCCGGGGTGGCGGCGGCCAGGCGGTCGCCGATCGCGTCGGTGAGGGCCTGCGCGCGGGCGCGGAAGTCGTCCTCGATGGCGTCGAGCGCGGCCAGCATCTGCTGCCCGTAGTCGTCCCAGAACGCGCGGAACTCCGGCAAGAGCCCCGGGTCGAGGTCGCTCGTCAGGCTGGCCTCGATCTGCGCGCAGTGGGCCGAGATCACGTTGTTGCGCAGGTGCAGCCAGTGCCCGAGGTCGCGGATCTGCCCGAGCCCGGACTGCAGCTCGCTGCCCCAGCGCAGCAGGTCGCGGATGCCGTCGCCGTACTCGGCGGCCAGGCGCGCGCCCAGGCCCTGCGCCCACTCGCCCTCGAGCCGCTGCAGCGCCCGCAAGATCGGCAGCGGATCTCTCGGCTGGTCTTTGGGACCTGGCGCATCGGCCAGGCGGATCATGTGCGGCCCCTCGCCCTCGTCGACGAACGCGTTGAGCGGGCGGTTGACGAGCAGCGCCAGGCCCTCGCGGCGGGCCAGCGCCAGCGTCGACGGCGACCCGTCGGGCTGCGCCTCGGTCAGCGCGCCGAGCTCGTAGAGGTTGAGCGGCAGCTCGGCGACGGCGAAGTGGTGCAGCGCCCCGAAGGCCTCGCGCGCGAGCGCCAGCGCGCCGCCGAGCGAGACGTACTGGCCGCTGTCCGGCGGGTCGACGAAGGAGTTCGACGACACCCCGTACCAGGCGATCTCGCCGCGCAGCACGGCCTGCTCGAGGAACCCGAAGGCCTCGCGCAGGCGGCGGTCGAACTCCTCGCGGTCCTCGGCGGTGACCTCGCCGGCGCGGTTCTCGCGGTCGATGAAGAAGTACTCGGGGTTGTGCAGCAGGAACACGTCGATCGTCTGCAGCCCGAGGCGCTGGCGGCTGAGCGCCAGCTGGTCGGCGAGGAACTCGGGGTGCAGGCAGTGCCAGCAGCTGTCCTGGTAGCGGACGAGGTCCGGGTACGGCGGCTGGCGCTCGTGGGCGAGCTCGAGCGCGGTGCCCTGCAGGTACCCGGCCTTGGTGACGACGACGACGTCTTCGCGGCCGGCGACGCGCCCCTCGAACAGCTCGCGCAGGACCTGGCCGATGAGGATCTCGCTGCCGCCGTCGCCGTAGTTGGCGCTGGTGTCGACGAGGTTGACGCCGGCGCGCACGGCCTCCTCGAAGGCCTGGCGGTGCAGCCCCGACTCGACGTGCACGCGGTAGGCGCCGAAGCCGACGGGCGCGACGTGGAGGCCGGTGCGTCCGAGCGGGCGGGCGTCCATGCCGAAGCGTCGCGCACGCTCGGCGCTCGCCGCCGGCGCCGCGCGTCCGGGCCACAGAGGTCGCTCTTCGTCGCGCATGGTGGCGCGAGCAGTACGACAGGCCGCGGGGGCCGTCAACGCCGGCGGCGACCTCGGGCGGCGCCGCAGCTTGCACGTGCAAGCGCCGGTGGGCGACCATGCGGGTCCGGCCGCGGCCGCCCGCCCGAATTCGCGCCCCATGTTCAGCGCCCTGCGCCACCTGCTCGAATACCTCCGGCCCTACCGTCTCGAGGTGTCGCTGCTCCTGGCGGGGCTGCTGATCGACCTCGCGTTCAACGTCCTGTTCAGCCTCAGCTTTCAGTACGTCATCGACGAGGCGATCGCCAAGCACGACCAGGCGCTGCTCTACAGCATCCTCGTCGCATTGCTGGTCGCCGTGGTCGTCGCCGCCGGCGTCGCGGTGATGCGCGACTACCTCTACGCCCGCCTCGGCACCGCGGTGATGAACGACCTGCGCCTGCGGATGTTCGAGCACCTGCAGCGGCTGTCGCACAACTTCTACACGCGCATGCAGGTCGGCGACATCCTGGCCCGCTTCTCGACCGACCTCGGCGCCGTGCAGAACGCGGTCATCCTCGCCATCCCCGAGACGATCCTCGGCATCCTCGGCGTCGCCACGATCGCCACCCTGCTGTTCATCTTCTCGTGGCAGCTCGCGCTCATCACGCTGATCGGCCTGCCGCTGGCGACGCTCGGCCCGCAGGTGCTGGGCCCCCGCGCCGAGCGCGACAGCTACCTCGTGCGCCACGAGGAGGCCCAGATCGCCAGCACCGTGCAGGAGAACCTCGGCGCCCACGCGGTCGTGCGCGCCTTCCAGCTCGCGCCCGAGCAGACGAGCCGGTTCCGCTACAAGCTGCGCTCGCTCTACCGCATCGGCGTGCGCTTCAACCTCAGCACCTACCTGGTCGAGCGCACCCCCAACCTCACCTTCCTGCTGCTGCAGATCCTGGTGTTCGGGTTCGGCGCGCTCAAGACCTTCCAGGGCGAGCTGTCGCTCGGCTCGCTGGTCGCGTTCAACATCCTGCTCGGCTACCTCAGCACCTACGTCACCGCGCTGACGCGGGTGATGCCGCCGCTCTTGATGGCCGCCGGCGAGATCAAGCGGATCCAGGAGCTGCTGAGCGCGCGCCCGCAGGTGCAGGAGAAGCCCGGCGCGCAGGCCCTGACGCCGCTGCGCGAGGCGATCACCTTCGAGGACGTGTCCTTCTCGTACACCGGCGAGCACAAGAACCTCGACCGCGTGAGCCTGAAGATCCCCCGCGGCACCAACGTGGCGATCGTCGGCGCCAGCGGCTCGGGCAAGAGCACCGTGCTCGGCCTGCTCGCCCGCTTCTACGACCCCGACCACGGCAAGGTCGCGTTCGACGGCGCCGACATCCGCGCCGCCTCGTTCGACTCGCTGCGCGGCCAGCTCGGCATCGTGTTCCAGGACAGCTTCCTGTTCAACACGACGGTCCGCGAGAACATCCGCATGGGCCGGCTGAACGCCACCGACGAGGAGGTCGAGAGGCCGCGCGCGCGGCCGAGATCCACGACCTCATCGCCGGCCTGCCCGAGGGCTACAACACCATCGTCGGCGAGCGCGGCAGCCGGCTGTCGGGCGGTCAACGCCAGCGCGTGGCGATCGCCCGGGCGATCCTCCGCGACCCCCAGATCTTGCTGCTCGACGAGGCGACGTCGGCGCTCGACCCGACCACCGAGGCGGCGATCAACGGCACGCTCGAGCGCCTCGGCCGCGACCGCACGGTGATCGGCGTGACGCACCGCCTGGCCTCGACGCGCCTCGCCGACCTGATCCTCGTGTTCGACAAGGGCCGCCTGGTCGAGCAGGGCAACCAGCGCGAGCTGCTCGCGGTCGACGGCCTGTACCGCCGGCTGTGGAACAAGCAGCAGGGCCTGGTCGTGAGCGAGGACGGCACGCGCGCCGAGGTCGAGCCCGACCGCCTGCGGGCGATCCCGATCCTCAGCACCCTGTCCGACACGATGCTCGCCGCGGTCGCCCGCACCTTCCTCAGCGAGCGCTTCAGCGAGGGCCGCCCGGTCATCCTCGAGGGCGACACGACGGTGGAGAAGTTCTACATCGTCGCTCGCGGCAAGGTCGCGGTGCTCAAGCGCCAGGAGGACGGCAGCGACAAGCAGATCGCCACGCTGCAGGAGGGCGACTACTTCGGCGAGGTCGCGCTGCTGCGCGACGCCCCGCGCAACGCGACCATCCGCACGCTGACCCCGTGCATCCTGCTGACCCTGCAGCGCCGCCAGTTCCTCGAGCTGATCCAGAGCGACCCGCGGCTCAGCCACGAATTCGACTCGGTGGTCCGCAGCCGGGTACATCCGGTCACCATGGCATGACGCGCCGCGACCTCGCGGCGCGCGGGGGCGGGAGGCGGACATGACGAGGGAATGGGAAGGCTGTGAGGCGCCGCGGCCGCGCTCGCTGGCGTCGCCGAAGATCGAGCTGCGGACGACGGGCCTCGGGCGCGGGGTGTTCGCGACCGAGGCGATCGCGGCGGGCGAGCTGCTGATCGCCGTGGCGCACGTGTTCGTCGCCGAGGCCGGGCAGTACACGATCCAGCTCGACGACGACCGCCACCAGGCCGGCACCGGCGAGATCGACGACTTCCTCAACCATGCCTGCGAGCCGAACGCCGCCCTCGACGCCGAGCGGCTGTGCTTCGTGGCCGTGCGGCCGCTCGCATCGGGCGACGAGGTCACCTTCAATTATCTGACCTCGGAGTGGGACATGGCCGCGGCGTTCGAGTGCCGCTGCGGCGCCGAGCGCTGCTTCGGCACGATCCGCGGCTATCGCCACCTGAGCCGCGAGCAGCAGGACTCGCTGGCCGCCGCGATCACGCCGTTCTTGCGGCGCAAGCGGGCGTCCGGCTTGCCAAGCGCGGCTTAGCGCCTCTACTATCGGGGCCCCCACATGTCGATGCAGCTCCTGGTGTCCGCCCTCGTCAGCGTCGTTATGGTCGCGCCCGCCTCCCCGGCGACGAAGCCGGCGGCCGAGACCAGCAGCAGCGCGACCGCGCCGGCCGCCACGGCCGAAGACGCCAAGCTGAAGCGCGCCGAGGAGCTGTTCCTGAACGGCCGCCAGCTGTTCAAGGAGGGCTCGTACGAGGCGGCGATCCTGGCGTTCCAGGAGAGCTACGAGCTGTCGAAGCTGCCCGAGATTCTCTACAACATCGGCAACTCCTACGAAAAGCTCGGCGACTTCGCCAACGCCCGCAAGTACCTCGACCAGTACCGGGCCTTCGCGCCGGAGAAGGAGCGCGAGCTGCTGGGTCGGCGGATCCAGAACCTCGACCAGCGGCTGCGCGAGCAGGAAGACAAGGCCCGGGCCGAGCGCGAGCGGCAGGAGCAGGAGGCCAAGCAGGCCGAGCCGGGGCCCGTGGCGCCGCCGCCGGTCACGCAGCCCGAGCCCACGCCCGAGCCGAAGAAGGACCGCGTGTTCGGCCCGGCCGCGGCCGCCCTCACCGGCGTCGCCGTGGTCGGCCTCGGCCTCGGCATCGGCTTCGGCGTCAGCGCGCAAGGCCAGCGCAACAAGGCCCTCGAGCACTGCAGCGACGTCGGCGACCAGACCTTCTGCGACGTCGACGCCCAGCCCTTCCTCGACGCCCAGAAGTCGCGCGCGCTCGGAGCCGACATCAGCTTCGCCATCGCCGGGGCGGCCGCGATCGCGGTGATCGCCATCGTCGCGGTCAAGGCGTCGCGCAAGAAGCGAGAGCAGACCGCTCGCCTGACGCCATGGGGCAGCCCGCGCGGCGCCGGCCTGGCGCTCGGCTTCCGCTTCTGAGCGCTTCGAGACATCGGCAGTCACTCACGGCGTCGTCGTGAGGGGCGCACGTCTCTGCACCACGAGACTTCGCCCTTGAATCAAGCCGAGCACGAAGTAAAGGGGCGCGCAAGCCGACACCAGCAGTCGCGCGTGCTCGAGAGCGGTTCGCGGAGGCCGTGCATCGCGGCGATCGTCGATCGTCGCTTCGCGGATGGCATCGCGGCGATTGTCGATCGTCGCTTCGCGGAGGCCATGCATCGCGGCGATCGTCGATCGTCGCTTCGCGGAGGCCATGCATCGCGACGATCGTCGATCCGCGCTTCGCGGAGGCCATGCACCGCGGCGATCGTCGATCGCCGCTTCGCGGAGGCCATGCATCGCGGCGATCGTCGATCGTCGCTTCGCGACTGCCGACTGCGCCTCGCGGGGGGTCCGGGGAGGACCGGCCGCGAGTTAACCGGCGGGATGGACACTCGTTCCTCGCGCCCATCTCGCCTCTAATTCGCGGCCGGCCCTCCCCGGACCCCTGGCACGGCTGCAGCCGTGAAGGGCCGACCCGCCGTCGTCGGCTCCGATGAGCGAATGTCTCCCGGAGCAGAGCGCCGGGCGCCGGTTCGACGGCCAGGGCTGGCCGCCGAACCGACGCCATCTCGCGTCAATCACGGCGTGTCCTCCCCGCTCGACGTCTCTCCGCTCGGCCTCGCGGGGGCGAACCGGACTTGCCATGTAGAGCTTGGGGCCCACGGCGCGAGCCCACGACGACGATCATCGAGCCGAGCAAGAACTAAAAGGAGTTGCAAGCTTCAGCGCCGATGCCGTCGACCTGCGGCACCTTCCGCGGCTCATGCCGTCGACGATCGAAATCGCGCATGCTAGCTTGACGGCCATGTTCCGCCTCGCGCTCGTCGCCGCCGCCCTCGCCGGTTGCACCCTCGACTGGGACGCGGTCTCGCAGGCAGGCCACGCGCTGCCGCCCCTGACGACCAGCTCGACCGGCGACGAAGCGACGACGTCGGGCGAGGACGCGAGCACCGGCACAAGCACCGACGCCAGCACGACCGACGCCGGCACGACGACGTCCGGCCCGGTGACCCTCGGCGGCAGCGGCAGCGCGAGCGACAGCGACACCGGAACGAGCGGCGACGACACCAAGGCGGTCCCGGTCGAGGTCGAGGTCGTGATCAATTCTCCCTCGCCGATGGTCGACGTCGGCGAGGTGCAGGTCTCGGTGTGGACGTCGCGGCCGGTCGCGTCGATCGACGTCTTCGACAATGACGCGCCGCTGGTGCTCGGCGCGGCGCCCATCAACCCGGTGCACGTGTTCGAGGTGACGTCCGACGATGTCCCCGGCGACGGCACGCACACGATCCGCGCCGTCGCCCATGCGGCCGACGGCGTCAGCGGCCAGGACGCGGAACAGCTCGTGATCGACGTCCAGCCCGGCGGGACCGACGTCTGGCCGCCCTACGTGAAGCCCGGGCCGATCAACGGCTTTACGAGCGCGGCCATCCGCGGCAACGGGATCGACGTCGCCGGCTACTTCGAGACGAACGACGGACTCGAGGCAGTGGCGGTGCGCATCGATGGCACGAAGGGACAGCCGGAGGGCGAGCCGATCCACCTCGGCCCGGTCGCGGTGATCGGCGGCGGTCGTGGGCCGACGATCGCCGTCACCGGCGACGATGCGGCGTTCGTGGCGTGGACGCTGCCGGACAGCGGCTCGACGCGGTGGGCCCTGACCGAGATCCATTTCGGCGAGCCGCAGGGGCCGACGAGGATCGGCACGCTCGGGACGTCCGTAAACGCAATGACCGCCGTCGACGATGTGCTGATCCTCGTCGGCGCAGACGAAGTCAGCCCAGGCACGCACGACCTCAAAGCCTGGTGGATCTCCGCCACGGACGCCGAGATCGTGCACGAACGGACGTTCGCCGCGCCGAGCGACGAAGACAAGTTCAATAGCTGGGACGAGGTCGCCCGCGGTGTGGCGGTCGTCGATGACGAAGTCGTCGTGGTCGGCGAACGCCAAATCCCGGACACCGAGCAAGCCCTCGTCCGAAGGACCGTCGTCCTGCAGCATCTTCTGGAGGGGACGCCGCTCAGCGAGTGGACCTCCCCGGGCGAGCTCTTGGAAGAGGACGCGGGGATGGCCGTCGCTCCGCTTCGTGCTGGAGGCTTCGTCGTGGTCGGGTGGGCGCGAGACAAGGGCTCGATTCGTCAGGTGATGACGCGCTGGTTCAGTGCCGAGAGCGAGCTGACCTCGTTCCGGATCGAGCCGACACCGGGCAACGACGCGAGCGGCCTCGCTGTGGGTGAGGACCGCGAGGGCAAGCTCATCATCGCCGGGACGCTGCAACAGCCGAAAACGGACGCAAACGCGTGGATCTTCGCCCTCCCCGGGCCGGTTGGCGCCCCGGCTTGGCAGGTGATCCGCAACGGGCCCGGTCAGGGCCCCGACGAGGCCGCGAGCCTGGCGATCGACACCTGGGGTTACACGTACATCGCGGGCAGCGAGTTCGACGCGTTGCAGCCGCGTGCGTTCGCCCTCCGCCTCTACCCGTAGCCCTCATTGAGGCACGAACACATCACACTGCGACTTTATCATCTTCGCCGCCGCTGCGAAGTAGTCGCCGTACCCATCCGCGCAGATCGAGCCGAACGCCGCGTTCGGCTGCATGAGCTCGGTCCAGATGCGTAGCTCGTGGTCGACCCCTTGAGGATGGTAGCCGCACAACCCTTCGGGTTCGTCGACGTCGGTCGAGATCACCAGTAACACCACCGCATCGGCGTCGCCCCCCTTCGCCTCGATCAGCGCGTCCCGCCAGTCCTCCGCGGTGCCGTCGCTGCCCTCGTCATAGGTGTCCTGGATGGCGACGACGACGAGCAGCGCGTCATCACGAAGAAAGCCCTCGTTGCACCCGCCGGGCCGTCCAGCTCGTCCCCGAGCGCCAGTACGGTGGTCTCGGCGACGCCGTCGGCGCCGTTGATCCCCATCGACGCGACGCAGGCGAACGCATCCTCGAGCATGGGCTGCCCGGTGGTGATGTAATGAAGACCGCTGGCGAGCTCGCAGCGCTCGTTGCTCGCGTGCTCGCCGATCGGGTACGTGACCCCCGCGCCGCGAATCGAATCACAGGGCTCCGGCGACGTCCCGCACGGATACTCGGGCAGGTCGGCGCACACGTCCTGGCAGCCGACGCAGCTCGGATAGCCCCAGAAGCCGGACGTGTTCGAGGACATGATGTGATAGTCGAAGTCCGCGAACTCGCTCTCCAGCGTGGCCATGAAGCCCGGGAAGCTCGCCTTCAGCCGCGCCTGCTTGGGCTCCATCGTCGGCGCGCTGCTGATCGTGAACAGGAAGTCGACCTTCCCCTTGCACCCCGGCGGCGGGCCATCCCCTCCGTCCGGAATGACTCCCAAATCGGGCACCCCCCGAGCCGCTCGACCCGCTCGTCCCCACCGAACCGGCCGCCGTCGAGTCCTCGCCCGTCGTGCTCGCGGTCGACGTCGTCGAGGAGACAGGCTCGGCGCTCGTGCTGCTCGTGACCGGCGCCGTGGTGATGCTCGAGCTGAACCCCGACTGCTGCCCCTCGCCGTTGTTGCAGGCGAACGTGGCGACGAGCGCGGCGAGCCCGAGACGGCGCATCACGTTCAGCCTAGCGCGCGCCGCTCGTGATGTCACTCCGACGAGCCCTGGATCCGCCTCGACTCGCGGACGCAGAACGCGTGACGCAGTTCGCATGGACCCTGCTGGCTCTTTCGCGAGAGGAGCTCTCGCATTGCCCCCTTTGGGGTCGCGCCGCCGCGGTTCGCCCTCACGGGACGGTCCCTCTTCGGCCGTGGCGACTCCTCGTCCTCGCGCCTGCGAGCCGTCGTGCGTCCTCGTCTTCTCGCAACCGGAAAGTCGTTCCGCCTCCACTCAATTTCGGTCGGCAGCCATGAGGCCTTCGCTCGGCCCTCGTCCGCTGGCGACAGCCATCGCTCCTCCGGCGAGCGCCTTGCCCGCCCCGGCCCCTTCGAGGTGCGAGCGAAGCAGCCGCCGCTGCCACCACCCGAGAGCGAGCGACATGGCGGCGACCACCAGCAATGCCCCCAGCACCGCCCTCCAGGACGGATAGAACGCCGACATGAAGAAGACGAACTCGAAGAGCATCTCGGCGATGCCCTTCGCCCGGCCGAACAACCGCGCGAAGGCGTAGTCCCAAAACTCGGCCGTCGCCACGATCGGCTGCTTTCGCTGCGGGTCGCTCGCAGGGGCGAGCGAGCCCGGGGCCGCGGATGGGACATCGGACGAGCGGAGCACGCACCGGTAGCGACGTACGAAGTATCTCCGGCTCCACCGCTCCACGAGGCCAGCCCAGACCGTCATGAAGACCATGCAGCCGAGCCCGTTTTGCCACCAGGGCAAACCAAGGGTACGCAACCAATCATAGAAGACGACGGCGGGGAACCAGCAGGCGAACGAGACGGGGGTCAGCGCCGCGAGGTTCCAAAACGGCTGGGTCGGCAAGAACCCCCACCGCTGCGCGGGCAAGGGCCGGCGCGAGGGCGTCAGTCGCTGCTGCAGCTCTCCTGTCTCACGCGAACCCACCTGTTCCTGACCCTCCATCATCCTCCGTCGGCACGACGACCGAGACGTGACCGACCTTCCCTCAACACGAATCAGCCCCCGAGCTCGTCTGCTCGGGAAGGCCAGCCAGGAGTTCCTCGCCGGTCGCAGCGGGCGCCCGAGCGACCGCGAGAGACGACAACAAGGGTGCGACGGCCACGGCGTGAACCATTCCCCTCCATACCGCGCCCGCAGGTCGCCACGCGCGCACGCACGCAGGAGCAGCCGTATCTGCGTGGCGCTTCAAAGGTGGGCGGACCTGCACGAAGAGGCGGAGACAGCGGCGCGGCTTGGCAATACCGCTCGGGTTCGCCGAGACTCTGTTGTCGTCCGCTTGTGGCCCGCCGATCTTTGGCCATGACGAAACATATGCTCACCGAATTCTTCGTCGCCGCCTCGCTCCTCGCGGCGTCCGCTGCCAGTCCCGTGCCCGCCACGCCGGACGAGTTTCTGGACCGCGTGCAGGCGCCGGTGGACTTCTCGGCCGACGCGGTGACCGCCGCCGTCGACCTCTCGGAGGGCGTGCACATCGATATCGCCTACGAGCTCGCGGGCGTCGGGCACGTGCGGCTCGCGGCGCATGGTGAGCTCGACGGGCAGGCGGCCGTCATCCTGCTCGTGGACGACACCATCATCCTCGACTTCGGCGGCGAGTGGACCGAACTGCCCGAGCAGGCCTGGAAAGCATTTAATAACGATTATCTCGCGACCCTCGAATACGAGGAGGCGGTCGCGCTCTTCAACAGCCTCGTCCAGGTCTGGACCACGACGGAGGTCGAGCAGGCTCTGGCAGACGCCGCGGAGGCGGCGCCCCCGCGCTCGGTGATATGCGATGTCGCCGGCGCACTCAGCGCCGGAACGATCGGGGAGCTGCCGGAGCCGGCTGCTGGTGGTTCTCCAAGAAGCTTGGTACGTGCAAAAGCGTCGCGGTTAGCGTTGGCGGCTACATCTTCAGCCACATCAAGGACAAATGCGAAGGCGCGCAGAACTGATGCCCCTCAAGGGACCGCTGCCACCCCAGCGATTCGGTTTCTTGCCGACCCAGGAGTTCTGGGAGCTCGCGATGTACACGCCGCTCTTGTCGCTGAGCTGCGTGGGCTATATCTGCCTGATCTCCGCGCTCGCCCATCTTGTGGGCGTCAGCGTCACCGCCTTCACGTGGTGGCATCATGTGCTGCTGGCCTGCGCCCTCAGCGAGGTCTGGAGCGGCATCTTCGAGCTCGGTTGTCGACGAGTGCTTCGGCGACTGAGCAGGCCACGCCTTCCGGCCTGAACCGAACGCCCTCCATTCGGCGGGCTCGACCTCGCCACGCATCTCGAAGTGGACCGGCCACTGCGGCTCCGGGAACCGGCTCGACTCCGGCATAGACGCGAGCTCAAGCGATGCGGCGACAGGCTCGATCCGGGAGCCAGGCGCGACGCATGTCTCTCGCGCCATGCTCTCGAAGACATGCCCCAAGGGACATGCCTCCGCGAGCATGTCCCTTCACTTTAAAGGGATTTTTGATCTCTTCGTCGCCCTCGTCGGGCGCCGCCGCCTCGACCTTCGTGTCGGCCTGCGGCTTGTTCGGCTTCTTGTCGGGCTTCGGCTTCGCTTGCGCGTGCACCGGGGCGGGCGTGGGCGTCGGCGCGGCGGCCTTGGCGACCAGCTGGCGTTCGAAGGTCTTGTCCTGGTTGGGGATGACCTCGATGAGGTGGTCCTCGTAGCCGGGGGCGCGGAGGATGAGGCTCATCTTGTCCTCGGACTTGACCACCTCGACGCCGTCGGGGCTATTGGTCACGCCGAGCTGGCCCTGGTCTGCGGCGTCGAGGATCTGCGCGTCCACGCCGGGGGTGGCGATCTTGAAGCGGACGCGCTCGGCCTCCGGCGCGACGACCTTCGGCTGCTCGCTGACCGGCGTCGGCGCCGGCGTCGGCGGGACGATCACGGGCGCGGCCACGGGGGCCGGCGGGAGCTGACCGTTGTCGACCGGCACCATCGCGTAGACGACCGCGCCGACGGCCACCACCGCCGACAGCACGCTGAGCCACACCCAGCTGCGCTGCTGGCCCGCGGGCACCGCGTTGAAGCGGGCGGTGACGGGGCCCCAGGGGGTCTTGATCTCCTCGTCGACGACGGTGACCGGGCTCGCGCCGGTGCCGACGGCCTCGACCGCGGCGGCCATCTCGTTCATCGACTGGAACCGCAGGCTGCGGTCCTTCTGCATCGCCTTGAGGATGATCGCGCCGACCTCCTCGGGGATGTTCGGGTGGCGGATGTCGGGCACCTCGAACATGTGGCGGTTGAGCACCTCCATCATGGTGGCGCCGGAGAACGGGATCTTGCTGGTCAGCAGCTCGTAGAGCAGGACGCCGAGGGCGTAGATGTCGCCGCGGTGGTCGATCGACTGGCCCCACCCTTGCTCGGGGGACATGTACTCGGGGGTGCCGACGACCACGCCGCTCTGGGTCAGGCCCTTGGCGTCGGGCTCGTGGCCCAGGACCTTGGCGATGCCGAAGTCGAGCACCTTGACGTGGTCGACGGTGCTGCCGCGCTTGACGAGCAGGATGTTGCCCGGCTTGATGTCGCGGTGCACGATGCCCTGCTCGTGCGCCGCCTGCAGCGCGCTGCAGACCTGCAGCAGGATCGGCCGGGCCCGCTTCCACGCCATCGTGCCCTCGCCGACGACCTGCGCCAGGTCCTTGCCCTGCAGGTACTCCATCACGAAGAACGGCTGGCCGTCGGGCGTCTTCCCGAAGTCCGTGATCTCGACCACATTGGGGTGGTTGATCATCGAGGCCGCCCGGGCCTCGCGCATGAAGCGGTCGACGTGGTCCTCGCGCAGCGACAGCTGGGCGCTCAGCACCTTGATCGCGAACTTCTTGAGGATCGTGGTGTGCTCGGCGAGGTACACCGCACCCATGCCGCCGTCGCCGATGCGCTCGAGCACCTGGTAGCGGCCGAGCAGCAGGGTCCCGACGAGGTCGGCGCCCATGCCGGAACCGCGTCCGGCGTCCCCGGAGTCGCTGATGGACGTGGCGATGCCGGCGGCCGACGTTCGGACCATCGTCTTCGGAGTCTCGATACCTGCCACCTTCAGCTCCCGGCGCCCTTCAGCCTACACGAGGAAACCGAGTCGGCGAGCCCGCCGCAAAAATCCGCCCGCAGCCGCCGACCTCCGCCGAGCCGCCTGAACCGTGCGCCGGAGGCGATGGAGCCAGCGATTGCGGACAGTCTCGCCGCCTGGCTCACATCTCCTCCATCACCGTGTCGAACCGGAAGCCGCTGCCCCCGTCGGAGACGATCGTCCAGCGGATCACCGGCGCCGTCGTCTCCTCCGTCATCGGGTCGTAGTCCAGCTCGCCGGAGGCGCCGCTGACGTTGATGCTGCGCTTGGCCTTGAACGCGGTCTTGATGCCGTTCCAGGTCGTCGACACGACGTCGTAGGTCTCGCCGGCGCTGATCTTCGTCAGCCCCTCGGCCATCGCCGGGCCCTCGATCTTCTGGTCGTTCTGAAAGTACGACCAGGCCGCGCCGTAGATGGCCAGCCACGTCGCGTCGTAGGTGTGCGACGAGTACGACGCGTCCGTCGCCAGCTCGGGGAAGGTCGCGTTGTAGGTGGTGTTGAAGAACTTGAAGACCTGGCGCGCCGTCGGCTCGCCGGGGAACACGCCGCGGACGTTGGGGTACAGCGCGGCCGCCTTCAGCTGCGTCTGCTTGATGACGTCGCCGTTGTACGCGGTGTCGCCGAAGAACAGCTTGACCTCGGGGTCGGCGTAGAACGGGTTGGCCGCCGCCGCATTGAGGAAGCTGGTCACCTGGGCCACGTCGGAGGCGATGAAGACGATGGCGAAGTTGTCGGGCGTCCCGGCGCCGTTGGCGATCTCGACCACCTTCGTCGGGATCTCGCTCGGATCCTGGTACTCGTCGAGCTCGATCTTGTCCTCGAAGTTCTTCTGCAGCTCGATCGCCAGGCCCTTGCCGTAGGTGTTGCCCTCGTAGACGACGACGGCGTTGGTGATGACCTCGTCCTCCATGTACTGGGCCAGCTTGGCGCCGAGCACCGAGTCCGGCGGGGCGGTGCGCCAGAACAGCCCCGGCTTGTCGGTGTCGATGCTGGTGAGGCTGGGGCTGGTCGCCGACGGCGAGACGATCAAGGTCCGCTCGGCGTGCTCCGACTTGGCGAGCTCCTTGTAGACGGCCTCGGCCAGGCCCGAGGTGCCGGGGCCGACGATCGCCGGGGTGCCGAGCTGATCGACGAGGTACTTGGCGGCCTCGACCGCGGCCTCCTCGGAGGTGAGGTCGTCGATCTTGGCGTTCTCCTGGTAGTCGCAGTGGACGATGGCGAAGCTGCGATCGCCGAGGCCGCTCATGTTGGCCTCCATCACCGCCAGCGTCGCCGCGTTGACCAGCACGCGGTCACCCGTGCTCTCGGTGTGGTCGAACAGCGAGCCGAACACGATCGCGTCGCGGTACTTCTCCGGCGCCTCGAGCAGGTCGACCGGGTACACCTCCTCGCAGCGCTCGAACCCCTCCAGCTTCTCGCACAGCGCCTGCTCCCCGCACGCGTACCCGAGGCCGAAGGCGCCGCGGCAGTCGGCGCTGCTCGAGCAGGGCGCGTAGTCGACGCTCGAGACCGCCGAACAGCCGAGAACCGCCGCGAACGCGACCGACGACGCCGGCCCGACGCGCCGAGAGAGGAGGTGCTGCATCGGCGGCATCTTATGCCAAAAAACCGGCGACTTCCTACCTCCGCCCGCCCCCTCCCACCGTGACCCGGCACGCGCCGCACCGCTTCCGTTTTACGGACAACATCCGTATTTACACCGTCGCGGACGGCTGCTCCCGCGGCCTTTGCAGGCCGGCGGCGCGAGCGCGCGCACGCCGACGAAGCCGCCGCGACGGGCGGCGCGCCGGCTTCATTCTGCCTGATCGAACATGTCTTCCGGGACATGGCTCGAAGGCCATGGCTCGCCTGGCGCGGTGGCCTCGGCCACCAGCGCCGCGGCCTTGAGCGCCCCCTCGAGCGCGCGCGACCCCTGCAAGCGATCGCCGGCGGCGAGGTGACCGGCTGCCGCCGACCTGAACCAAGGACCAGCCGCCTCGGCCGCCCGCCACGCCCGCGCCCGCGCCCGCGCCGCGAGCACCTGCGCCTGCTCGACGCCGGCGGGCTCCGTCGCGGCCGCCTGCCGCGAATCACTCGCGCCGCGCCCGTCCTCGCCGTGAGCCTCGGCCGCCTGCCGCGAATCACTCGCGCCGCGCCCGTCCTCGTCGCTCGCCGTCGGCGACGCATCCGTCGCGCCGACGAAATGGCCGCTCACTCCAGAGTTGCGCGGCGCATCGATCTCCGCCTGCGTCGCGCGCTCGCGGCCGAGCGCCGCGCGGCGCCAGTGATTCGCCGCCTCGAGGGCGCTGCGGGCCTCGGCCAGGCGCGACGCCCCGACCTCCTCCTCGGTGAGGCTGGTCGGTCGTCCGGGGTGACGCGCCCGCATGGCCTCGATCTCGCGCTCGCGGTCGCCGGCGATCTGACTGTAAAGCGCGGCTGCGGTCTCGGCGGCCGCGGCGGCCCGGGCGTGGGCGTCGGCGTGGACCGCTTCCGCGGCGGCCTGCGCCCGCTGCAGCAGCGCGGGCGTGATCTCGCCGGTGGCCGCGAGCCCGAGGCGACGCTGCAGCGCTTGCACGGCGGCGCGCGTGGTCGCGACATCGTCGACCTCGGCGAGCACGGCCAGCGCATCGAGCACGCAGCGGACCGCGCGTCCGGCGGCTTCTGGAGCGAGCTGCGATGCGGTGGTCCGGTGCGCCTCGCTCAAGTGCCCTCGGCGGGCGGGATGGTACACTGCCGGCCCGTTGGAGTCCAAGGAGCCCACCCGCCCGACCCTGGCCGCGAGCGCCAGCTTCGACCGCACGCTGGCGGGTCCGGCCCAACCGACGCGGCCGCCGAGCCTCGTCGACACCCGCGCCGAGACCTTCGCCGGCGATCGCCGGTCGGGCGCGGCGGACCGGCAGATCCAGCACGGCCAGCTGATCGGCCGCTACATGGTCCTGAGCCCGCTGGGCTCCGGCGGCATGGGCGTCGTCTACGCGGCCTACGATCCGCAGCTCGACCGCAAGGTCGCGCTCAAGCTGCTGCACCCCGAGGCGGTGTCGGCCAGCGGCGCGACCCAGAGCAAGATCGACGGCCAGGAGCGGCTGCTGCGCGAGGCCCAGGCGATGGCCCGCCTGCACCACCCCAACGTCGTCGCGGTGCACGACGTCGGCAAGTACGACGAGCGCATCTTCATCGCCATGGAGTTCGTCGAGGGCGGCACGCTCAAGCAGTGGCTGCGCGCCCGCCCGCGGACCCGGCAGGAGGTGCTCGCGGTGTTCGGCCAGGCCGGCCGCGGCCTGCAGGCCGCGCACGAGGCCGGCCTCGTCCACCGCGACTTCAAGCCCGACAACGTGCTGGTGTCCGACAAGGGCCGCGCGCAGGTCCTCGACTTCGGGCTCGCCAAGCAGACCGAGGACGGCGACCGGCCGCTGCCCGAGCGGCCGACCACCGGCGCCGCAGTGTCCCTCAACACCGCGCTCACCCAGGTCGGCGCGATCCTCGGGACCCCGGCGTACATGTCCCCGGAGCAGCACCTCGGCGAGGCCACCGACGCCCGCACCGACCAGTTCAGCTTCTGCGTCGCCCTCTACGAGGCGCTCTACGGCACCCCGCCGTTCCACGGCGACAGCATGGCCGCGCTGGCCACCGCGGTGCTGACCGGCGAGGTCGCCGAGGCCCCGCGCGAGTCGTACGCGCGCGTGCCCCCGTGGCTGCGCAAGATCTTGCTGCGCGGCCTGGCCGTCGACCCGGCCGAGCGCTACCCCTCGATCGCCGCCCTGCTCGACGACCTCGCGCGCGACCCCAGCTCGCAGCGCAAGCGCTGGCTGCTGGCCGTCGGCGCCGCCGCGGCGGTGGCCCTCGGCGCGGCCGGGTGGGCCGCTGCGCGCCCAGACGGACGCGCTGTGCGAGGCGGCCCGCGACGAGCTGCAGGGCGTGTGGGACCCGGCGCGCAAGCAGCAGGTCCAGGCCGCGTTCGCGGCCGCCGGCGATCCGGCCTTCACCGCGCAGACGTACCGCCGCGTCGAGGCCGCGCTCGACCTCTACGCCGCGACCTGGACGTCGACCCAGATCGTCGCCTGCCGGGCCGCGCAGGGCGGCGCCGGCGTCGACGAGCTCGGCGGCCTGCGCAGCGCCTGCCTGGCCCGCCGCCTCAACGAGCTGCGCTCCGTCGTCGACGTCCTGGCCCGCGCCGACCGCCAGGTGGTCGAGCGCGCGGTCAACGTGGTCGCCGGCCTCGGCGACCTGTCGGCCTGCAACGACGAGCAGCAGCTGACCTCCAACGTGGTCCCGCCGCCCACCGAGGCCGTGCGCGCCGAGGCCTCGGCCCTGCGCTCGCGCCTCGACGCCGCCCGCGCGGAGGCCCGCTCCGGCCAGTACGGCCCCGGCCTGTCGCAGGTGCAGGCGGTGGTGGTCGAGGCGCGCGCGCTGGCCTACGCGCCGCTGCTCGCCGAGGCGCAGCTGGCCCTGGGTGACCTCGAGGCCATGTCCGGAAGGGCACGTGAGGCCGAGGCCGCCTACAGCGACGCGATCCGGGCCGCCGCCGAGGGCCGCCACCCGCGCGCCGCCGCCGAGGCGTGGGTCCAGTTGGTCGACAACATCGGCGGGCGCCAGGCCCAGGCCGACCGCGCGCTCGGCCTGCAGCTGGCCGCCGAGGCCGCGCTCGCCTGGGACGGCTCCGACCCTGTCCTTCAGGCCAGGTTCCTCACCGCCCTGGCGCGGATCCGCCTCAACCAGGGCGACTCGACCGACGCCGCCGAGCTGGCCACCCGCGCGCTCGAGCTGCTCGAACACCCGTCGACGCCGGCGACCGGCGGCGACATCGGCCGCCAGCTCGAGCGGGCCAACGTGATCACCATGCTCGGCAAGGCCGCCTACTCGCGCGGCGAGTTCGAGGTCGCCGACCGCCACTACCAGTCGGTGCTGACGATCCGCCGCGAAGCGCTGGGCCCCGACCACCCGGACGTCGCCTCGGCGCTCAACGACCTCGGCGACAACGACTACGCCCGCGGCCGCTACGCCGAGGCCCGCGCCAACCTCGAGCAGGCGCTGGCGCTGCGGACCCGCGTGCTCGGGCCCGGCCACCCCGACATCAGCAACACCGAGACCAGCCTGGGCGCGCTGTTCTACGCCACGGCCGACTACCGGGCCGCGCGCGACCACTACGCGCGGGCGGTGGCGATCCGCAGCGCCGCGCTGGGCCCCGACCACCCGCGCACCGCCGGCGCCCTGATGAACCTCGGCAACGCCGAGATCGTGCTCGGCGACCTCGACCGCGCCTACGAGCACTACGAGGCGGCGCGAGCGATCCAGGAGCGCGTGCTCGGGCCGGAGCACCCCGAGGTCGCCTACTCGCTGACCAACCTCGGGTTCGTCCTGCGCAACTTCACCAAGCAGGACCGCCTGGCCGAGAGCATCCGCTTCTACGAGCGGGCGCTGCAGATCCGCGAGAAGACGCTGGCGCCCGACGACCCGACCATCGGCCACACCCTCGACAACCTCGGCGAGGCCCAGGCGGCCGCCGGCAAGCTGCCGCAGGCGCTGGTCACTCTCGGCCGGGCGCTGCAGATCCGCGAGAAGGCGTTCGGGCCCGACCACCCCGACGTCGCGGCCACTTTATTGAATCTCGGCGACGCCACGGCCCGCAGCGGCGACCCGCAGGAGGCGCTGGCGCTGCTGCGGCGGGCCCTGCAGATCCTCGACCGCGCTCTCGGGCCCGAGCACCCCGACGTCGGCCTGGCACTGATCGCCCTCGCCGAGGTCGAGGTCGGCGTCCACGACCCCGCCGCCCGCGAGCACGCCGAGCGGGCCGTGAAGTTGCTGGACGCCGCCGCCGACGTGTCCCCCGGCGACCGCGCCCACGCCCAGTTCCTGCTGGCCCGCGCCCTCGACGACCGCGGCCGCGCCCTCGAGCTGGCGCGGCTCGCCCGCGAGAACTACGCCCGCGACCCCAACGCCGACCCGCAGGCGCTCGCCCGCGTCGACGCCTGGCTCAAGGGCCAGGGCTGAGCGCGAGCTCGCCGGAGCCCGGCGCCGCAGCACCTGCTCGAAGCGACAGCTCCGGCGCCGGCGAGCCTCGCCGTCACCAGATGTCTCAATGAACATGTCTCGAGGGACATCACGGCCCCGCGCCGCTCGGCGAGCTTCCGCTACGCCTCTCAGGCGTCGCGCGAGCGCCAGTTCGACCGGCGAAGACGTGCGCTCCAGAGCATCGACCTCCGAATCGCGAGAAAACTGCGCGAGACGCGTCCGCAGCAGCGTCTCGGCAGCCTGTCTGCCGCTTCGGCAATAAATCTGTCTCGATGGACAAAGATAGCCGTTACCGTCCATCGAGACCGCGATACGAATAGGCAGACATGTCCCTTGGGACATTTTAGCGGGAGATCGCGGGGGCCGGGCCCGATCGCGCGATCGGGCCCGGCCTCGCGCCCGGGGGCCCCCGGCGAGGCGCGAGCGCGGGGGTCCTCGGGGCAGAGGAAGTCGTCGCGGCGGACGCGGGCTCAGGGGGCCTTGGTCCAGAAGTAGGTGTCGGCGAAGTCGCCGAGCTTGGCGTCCTTGCAGTCCGGCAGCTTCGCCCCGTTGCACTCGACCCCGGTCAGCTGGATCTCGGGGCGGCGCGGGCGGGTGACGCAGGCGGCGCCCTTGGGCCCGAAGAACGCCTCGGTCTTCAGCAGCGGATCGGCGAAGGTGTGGTAGCCCCACTTGTCCTCGAGCTCGATCGCCGTGCCGGGCTTCGTCCACGAGTCGCCGTCGCCGCAGTAGTCGGCGCGGATCGTGCGGATCGCCCCCATGAACTCGTAGTAGCCGATGTCCCACGGGCGGAAGCCCCACAGCGCGGACTTGCCGATGCCGCCGTCGAGACAGGCGATGTTGATGAGGTCCTTCTCGTTGTCGACGTAGCCGTCCTTCATGTCGACGTGCAGGTCCTCGTAGACCACCGCCTCGAGGCCCTCGCCGTTGATGTCGCCGCAGGCGCCGAGCATCCCGGTCTCTTTGATCGGCTGGGTCTTCTTCGTGTAGTAGTGCAGCCCGTAGGTCACGTCCTTGGGGTACGCGAACACGTACTTGTGATTGCCGTCGACCTCGTCGTAGCGGTACTTGTCGATGAACATCTTGCGCTTGCCGATGCCGCCGCCGTAGGTGGCGAGGTCCCAGCGCGAGCCGACGAAGGCGCTGCCCTTGTAGTACACGTCCTTGATCCGGCCCCGCAGCTGGCCCTTCTCCGACCACACCTCGTCGAGCTTGAGCCAGGAGATCTGGTCCTTGTAGACGATCTTGAGGTACACCGCGATCAGCTGGACGTCCTCGTGGAGCTCGCCGAAGCGGTTGAGCTCGTGCAGCGGGTGATCGCCGATCGCGTTGGTGTTGAGCAGCACGCCGCCGGCGCCGAAGCCACCCGGCCGGAACTCGAGCCCGTCGTCGGCGCCGAACTCGCCGTCCATGCCCTCGTCACAGGCAGAAGCGGCCGAAAGAGACAGGGCGAGGGCGAGGAAGAAGGGAGTGCGGGACATCATGGGCTCCGGTTCGGGGCGTCGCTTTCGCGATTTCCTTACAAGTGATCCGGGCCCCGCGAACAATTGCGTCCGCCGACGATTTTTCTGGGTTGCCGGCGACCGCCCGATTTCGTGCGCCCGCGCGCCGAAACTGGCGATCCGCCCGGGCCTGACGAGCCACTCACGGTGGGGTATGATGTTGACGCCGATGCCTGACGATCAGCAGCTCCTCGAGTCCTGGCGCCGAGGTGATGAGGACGCCGGCGAGCAGCTCTTCGAGCACTACTACGAGGGGCTCGCTCGCTTCTTCCGCTCGAAGGCCGGAGACGGCGCTGCGGACCTCATCCAGCGCACGTTCCTGATCTTGCTGGAAACAAAGTCGCGGATGCGCGAGGGCACCAGCTTCCACTGCTATTTGTACGGTATCGCCCGCAACGTGCTCTACGAGCACTACCGCGGCAAGCGGCGCGACGGCGAGCGCTTCCAGCCCGACGAGAACTCGGTCGAGGACCTCGGCCCGACGCCCACGACCCTGATGGCGCAAGCGCAGGAGACCCGCCTGCTGCTGCAGGCGCTCCGCCACATCCCGCTCGAATCACAGCTCATCCTGGAGCTGTATTACTGGGAGCAGATGACGGCCAAGGAGATCGCCGACGTCCTCGAGGTCCCCGAGGGCACGGCCCGCACGCGGATCCGCCGCGCCAAGCAGCTCCTCGAGGCCCAGCTCGAGGCGCTCGCCGACACCCCTCAGCTCTTGCAGAGCACCGTCACCGACCTCGACAGCTGGGCCCAGCATTTGCGCACGGCCCTGAAGCCGCGCTAGGGGTTATCATCGGGGTCGCGCCCGTCGCGCCGATCGCGCTCGCACTTCGGCGCAATTGCCGGAGGCCCGGGCGTCACTGAAACGGGGAGATGGTCCCTCTCCGCCGTGTCCCCATCTTGACCGCCGACAAGGACATCAGCCTCGAGCAGACGGCCATCTCGGCGGACGGGCACCTGTCCGCCCCGCCGATGCGCTCGCGGGCGAGGATCGCGTTCGAGGAGACCCGCATCGGCGAGTCGACCGCGGGCGACGAGGTCGCCGATTCGAGCCCGCCGCAAGGCGACATCGGCCTGCACGAGACGCACCGCTCGGACGCGCCGCTCGGCGACAAGCCGATGCCGCGGCTGATGGCCGACAGCGGCGACGAGCTGCGGATGAAGGCCCTGATCAAGGGCAAGCTGTTCCGCGGCCGCAGCACGCCGATCAAGATCGGCCGCTTCACCGTGCTCGACCGCCTCGGCGAGGGCGGCATGGGCGTGGTCTACACCGCCTACGACGACAAGCTCGAGCGCAAGGTCGCGGTCAAGGTCCTGCGCGGCGAGGCCACCCGCAGCGACGACTCCGGCCGCCAACGGCTCATGCGCGAGGCGCAGGCGATGGCCCGCCTGTCGCACCCCAACATCGTCACGGTCCACGAGGTCGGCGACTTCGAGGACCAGGTGTTCGTGGCGATGGAGTTCGTCCGCGGCATGAGCCTCGACGCGTGGATGCGCCGGCGCGACCGCTCGTGGCGCGAGGTGCTGGCGGTGTTCGTGCAGGCGGGCCGCGGCCTGCAGGCGGCCCACGCGGCCGGCATCATCCACCGCGACTTCAAGCCGCACAACGTGCTCGTCGGCGACGACGGCGCGGTCAAGGTCCTCGACTTCGGCCTCGCCCGCGCCGTGGAGCACGCCGGCAGCGACGACCTGGCGATCACCGCGAAGAGCGGCGAGTCGGCCGGCCACGCGCTGATGGTGCCGCTGACGCAGACCGGCGCGATCATGGGGACGCCGGCGTACATGGCCCCGGAGCAGCACGAGGGCCGCCCGGCCAGCGCCGCCAGCGACCAGTTCGCGTTCTGCATCTCGCTGTACGAGGGCGTGTACAAGCGCCACCCGTTCTCGACCGACTCGCTGGCGAGCCTGATCGGCGACGCGATCCTCGGCCGCGTGGCGCCGCCGCCTGCGGGCTCGCGGGTGCCGACGCGGATCTTCAAGGCCCTGCAGCGCGGGCT
Source organism: Nannocystis pusilla (assembly GCF_026626665.1). Classification (GTDB taxonomy): domain Bacteria; phylum Myxococcota_A; class Polyangia; order Nannocystales; family Nannocystaceae; genus Nannocystis; species Nannocystis pusilla. Next base: position 9,787,798 of record NZ_JAPNKE010000002.1, on the reverse strand, counting down.
GTCGGTCGCGGTCGACCGCCGCTTCGCGTCGATGACCGAGCTGCTGGCCGAGCTCGAGCGCGAACCCGAGGGCCGGCGCCGGCGCCTGTTCGCGTCGACGGCGTTCGCCGGGTTCGTCGGCGTCGCCGGCTTCGGCGCGGCGGCGCTGCAGCAGCCGGCCGCCGCCGCGCCGATCTGCACCGGCGCGGCCGACGAGCTCGCCGCGGTGTGGAACGGCGAGCGCAGCGAAGCTGTCCGTTCGGCCATGTCGGCGACCGGCGTCCCGTACGCGGCCGACACCTGGTCCAAAGTACAGCCGCAGCTCGAGGCCTACGCGGGCGCGTGGTCCGCGATGCGCGGCGAGGCGTGTACGACCCACGCGTCGGGCCACCAGTCGGACCACCTGTTCGACCTGCGCACCGCCTGCCTCGACCAGCGCCGCGCCGCGTTCGCCGGCCTGGTCGACACGCTGGCGTCGGCCGACGCGGCGGTGATGGAGCGGGCGATGCAAGCGCTGTCGACCCTGCCGACGATCGAGCGCTGCGGCGACGTCGCGGCGCTCACCGCCGAGGTCGCGGCGCCCGACGATCCGCGCGCGCGCCTGCGGGTCCAGGCGGTGCGCGAGACGCTGGCGCGGGCGGCCGTGCAGGAGAACGCGGGCCGCTTCCACGCCGGGCTGGCCACGCTCGCCGCGGCCGGCGACGAGGTCGCGGCGATCGACTACCCGCCGCTGCGCGGCGAGCTGGCGCTGCGCCAGGGCAGCTTGCAGATGGAGGCCGGCGACTACCCGGCCGCCGACGCGGCCTTCGGCCAGGCGCTGTGGACGGCGCTCGCGGCCGACGACGCCCGCACCGCCGCGCAGGCGGCGTCGAAGCGGATGTTCGTGCGAGCGGCCCGCATGAACCAGCCGGCCGAGGCGCTGCGGGACCTCGAGCTCGCGCAGGCGCTGCACGTCCGCGTCCAGGGCGACGTCGAGCTGACGGCCGAGTTCGAGAACAACCTCGGCAGCGTGTACATGATGGCCGGCGACTACGTCGGCGCGCGCGAGCACATGCTGGCCGCCGTCGCCGCGCGCACCGAGGCGGGCCGGCGCGACACCGTCCTGAGCGCGTACACCTACAACAACCTCGGCTACCTCGAGACGTACCTCGGCAACCAGGCCGGGGCGGCGCGGCACTACGCGGGCGCGCTGGAGCTCGGCGAGCGATTGCTCGGGCGCGACCACCCGAACGTGCATCACATGCGCCTCAACCTCGGCACGGCGCTGATCTGGCAGAACCGTCTGACCGCCGGCGTCCCCCTGTTGCGGACCACCGTCGACGCGCTGCAAGGGGCGCAGGCCACCGGCTTGCCGGTGTACGCGTGGGCCCGGTCGCGGCTCGGGCTGGTCGCGCTGCACCGCCGCGAGCTGGCCCAGGCCGCGGCGGAGTTCGAGGCGGCGCGAGCGGCGTTCACCGCGATCGACGCCGACAACGACGGCGAGCGCGAGGCGCTGTACGGCCTCGGCGACGTCGCGGCGGCCCGCGGCGACGTCACCGGCGCGCAGGCGATCTACGACGGCATCGTCGATCGCCTCGAGCGCCGCTTCGGCGCCGATCATCCGGAGACCCTCGTCGCCCGCGTGCGCTTCGGCGAGATGTGGCTGCTGCACGCCGACCGCCCGCTGGCGGCGCTGGCCCAGCTCGACCGCATCACCGCCAGGTGCACGGACACGACGCCCGATCTGGCGGTGCTCTGCGGCGACGCGGCGCGGCTGACGGGCGACGCCAAGCTGCGCCTCGGCGCCCCCGGCGAGGCGAGCGAGCCGCTGCAGCAGGCGCTCGCGCTGTACGAGCGCGTGCAGGGCGGGTCGAGCCCGGAGATCGTGGCGACGCTGCGGCTGCTCGGCGAGGCGGCGCTGGCCCAGGGCCGCCGCGACGAGGCCGTCGCGCACCTGCGCCGCGCCGCCGCGCTCGCGCTCGCCGGCTTCGACGCCGATCACCCCGACCTCGCCACGACGCAATTCAGCCTGGCGAAGGCGCTGGCCGCCGACCCGGCCGCGACCCCCGAGGCGCGCGAGCTGGCCGACAAGGCGCTCGCCATCTACAAGGTCCGGGCCGAGGCGTTCGCGCCCGAGGTCGGCACGATCGAGGGCTGGCGGGCGGCCCACTCGGCCTGACCCGAAGGACAGGCGAGCTCCGCTCCGCGAACGCCCGCTCCGCGTCGACGTCCGCGCCCGAGTCGCACGATCGAGGGCGTGCAGGCGCTCCACTCGGCATGACCCGAAGGACAGACCGGCGCGCCGCGAACGCCCGCTCCGAACCGCCGGGCTCCGGGCCGAGGCGCTCGCGGGCCGACAGGCGGCCTGCTCGACCTGCCCCGAAGGACAGACCGTGATTCGCTCCACCGCAAGCATCGACATGTCCCCGAGGACATGTCTCAAACTCGTACCCCGGGCGACCTCGCAAGCGTCGCCGGCGGAGTCCTGGCCCGCGACGTCGACCGCCGCCTGGGCAGCGAGCCGAGGCGGCGGAGGTCGAGACCTGGCCCGGCGCGCGCGAGCGCGGCGAGCCTCGCCTTTCACACGCGGTCGAGCGCGGCGAGCAGCTGCTTGCCGAGCTTCTTGTCCGTCATGTAGATGTAGGCGATCCGGCCGGCCAGGCTCGACAGGGTCTCGCCGTCCTTGAGCGGCTTGCCGTGGGCCAGGTTGTGGACGGCGGCCCGGACCTCGCGCTTGAACTCGCGGGTCACGCGGGGGCCCTGCTTGCCGTTCACGACCAGGCCGGTGACCTGCTGGCGACCGCCGGAGCGGTGCACGCGGGTCTTGTCGGGGTGGACGGTGAAGCCTTCGGCGGCGGCGATGATGGAGATCCCGCCGAGCAGGCCGCCGACGCGCGGCTTGCCCTTGTGCTCGTTGGGCAGGCTGAACGTCAGGTCGTCGGCGTAACGCGTGTAGCGCCAGCCGAGCTTCTTCGCCAGGCCTTGCAGGCGCCGGTCGAGGCGCAGGCACAACGTGTTGGTGATCGCCGGGCTCGTGGGCGCGCCCTGCGGCAGGCAACGTGGCCCGAGGGACAGGTAGTAGGTCGTGCCCTCGACGTCGGCGACGTGGCGCGGCGCCTCGGTGCACAGCAGCGCCAGCAGGGTCGCGATCTGCTCGCGGTAGCCGGCCTTGCGGAACACGCCCTTGACCCGCGGCAGCGTCACCGTGGGGAAGAAGTCCTTGAGGTCGACCTTCAGCAGGATCTGCGAGTCGCGGTGGACCGCCGCGTTGGTGGCGGTCGAGCGGCCGTGGAGGAACCCGTGGGCCGCGCCGTGGACCGGCAGGCGCTCCACCACCTCGCGCAAGATCCACCGCTGCGCCGCCTTGAGCTTGCGGTGCGGCGCCCAGATCGCGCGCTTGCTGCCGTCGCGCTTGGGGATCTCGAAGCGGTAGTAGTTGAGCTTCGTCGCCGCGTCGCGGTGGTACGCCAGGCGGCGCAGCTCGGCGATGCTGACGCCGAGCGCCTCGGCCAGCTCCTTCGGCTTGTCGAGCTTCGGCAGCTCGTTCTCCGCCTGGCGCTCCTCGGCGCCGGGCAGGTCCCACTTGTCGTGGTCGAGCTGGTCGTTCCAGAACACGCCCTCGCCGAGGTGGACCAGGTGCGAGGCCTTGTAGGCGAGCCACGCCTCCTTGGCCAGGCGGCGCTTCTCGGCCGCCTCCTCCTTCAGCGACTTCTTGTAGCGCTCGAGCTCGGCCTTGCTCATGCTGTCGGTCGGCTTGCGCTCGACCAGATAGCCCTTCTCCTTGAGCTGAGCCTCGATGTACTTGTCGCGGCCGCCGGCGGACTCGACGGCCCGCCAGGTCTCGAGCATGCGGCTGTAATCAATGCGGTTGGTATTCGCCATGATGGTCTACCCCGCGCTCCCGTCGAGAAACCCGCGCGCCTCGAGGTCGTCGACGCGCTCGAAGAAGGCCGCTCGCGCCTCGGCGACCGAGCCGAACACGAAGCTCTGCACCCGCAGCTTGGCCGCGCCGCGCGGGCCCCAGCGGATCCGCAGGCGCTGGCGGTCGAGCGAGAGCTGCACGATCTCCTCCGACTCGCCCGTCGCCCCCGGCGCCGGCGGCAGGCGGCGCGCGTAGGTCCGCGTCTCGAGCGTGATCGTCCCGCGCTCCGAGCCGCGGGCCTGGCGGCGGCGCTCCTCCTCCTGCGCCTGGGCGATCCGCAGCGCGATCAGGTGGGCGCACGGGCCCTCCTTCAGCTTGTGCTTGCGGTAGAACGCGCAGGTGCACTCGGCCCCGCGCACGCGGCCGTCGTCGTCGAGCGTCAGCTGCGGCCGGTAGTCGCGGCGGTCGGCGGTCACGGTGACCTTGCCGGTCAGCTCGAGGCCGACGCCGTAGATCCGGTTCTCGCTGGCGATCTTGACCGCGCCCTTGGCCACGAGGTCGTGCGCCACCTTCTCGCGCGGGTTGCGGTAGACCAGGCGGCCGAGGTCGATCGCGCCGCCGAGCAGCGGGCGGTAGCGGTAGCGGTCCTCGGACAGGTCGTACATCACCTGGCCGTGCTGGCAGGCCTTCTGCAGCGCCGCGCGCACGTCGGCGATCGGCTTCTTGGTCGCCTTCGCCAGCTCGTCCGCGGACGCGACCCACACCTCGCCGAGCTTCTTCAGCACCGCCGAAAGCACCGCGGCCGACTCTTCGTTGCGGTCGCGCGGCAGCAGCTGGTCGAAGCCGACGGCCTGCGACCAGTTGGCCGAGGTGAAGCCCGACAGGCCGAGGGTGAAGGTGACCGGGCCGGCGCGCAGCACGTAGAAGCTGGGCAGGCCCGAGCCGAGCAGGTGGATGTCGACGGTCTCGACGAACGGCAGCAGGCGGCGCAGCAGGCCGAGGCGCCGGCGGCCCCAGATCCGCACCAGCGCCGGCTGGCGGCCGGTGAACGGCCCGGCGCTGGTGGCGAGCACCAGCTCCCACGGCTCGAGCACCAGCCGCGGCGGCTCGCCGGGCACCAGCTCGACGCGGACGCCGCGGCCGCCCTGCTTCTTGTCGGCGTTGAGCCGCAGGTGGCGCAGGACGTTGTAGAGGTCGATCGCGGCGATGCGCACCGCCGTGGTCGGCAGCGTCGCCGCCGCTTGCACCTGCAAGAACCCGCGCAGCCAGCTGTCGGGCAGCTGGATCGACTTCTCGATCACCGGCGGGCGCGTCGCGTCGCTGGCGACGCTGACCGCGTCGGTGCCGATCGTCAGCTTCGTCTCGCGGTAGCTGCGGACCCGCTGCACCCCGTCGAACAGCGCCTTGCTGAAGTCGATGTTGGTGGTGCCGTGCTGCAGCTCGCCGCTGCGCTCGATCGCCGACCAGTCGATCGCCATCTGCGCGTAGGCGCCCTCGTCCTTGGAGAACACCTCGAACAGCAGCTTGTCGGGGTGCACGGTGACGACCGGGTCGAGCACCACCCACGCCGACGGGTCGTTTCGCGCCAGCCAGTCGAAGTAGGCCTGCTGGGCCTGCCACGCGCTCTGCCCGGCGGTCTGCTTCTTCAGCCGCTGGTAGGCGAGGTACGCGGTCCTGTCCTTCGGGACATAACGGAAGTCCGAGCTGACGACCTCGTACAGCGCCGACAACGCCTCGCGCACCAGCAGCGGCTGCTTCAGCGCGCCCTCGGCCCGCACCGGCGGGCGCTCGGTGTTGGCGAAGATCTGCAGCTTCGACGCGCTCTCGCCGGCCTCGAGCTGGCTGGCGCCGGCGTAGCCGAGGCGGACCGGCGTCCGCGGGTCGCTGAGCTGCTCCTCGGGCTTGCTCGACTCGGGTTCCTTGGTTTCCTCGCTCACAGCGACACCTCCCAGCGGCTACGGCGGACCTTCGGCGAGGCGGCGGCGGCCTTGATCCGCTTCGCCCGCCGGAGCGCGCGCCAGGCCGCCTTGCGCAGCTCCTCGTCTTCCTGCTCGTCGGCCCCGATCTTGCGCAGCGCGTCGAACGCCGCGTCGTCGCCGATCTGGCCCAGCGCCTCGACCAGCCCCATGCGGGCCGTCTCGCTGGCGTTCTTGTCGGCCAGCGCCTTCGTCAGGCCGGCCACGTCGCCCAGCTTGACCAGCCAGGTCAGGACCACGCCCTGGCGGTGCACGTCGGCCGCGGACCCGCGCAGCGCGGGTTGGGCCTTGTCTGCCCCCTGGGACAGCAGGCGCGCCAGCGGGTCGGCGTCGTCGAGCACCGTCGCGGCCAGCGGGGCCACGTCGCCCTTGCGCTGGCTGAGGCCCGCGGCGGCCAGCGTGCGCAGCTCGCCGTCGCTGCCGCCGAGCACGGCCTTGAGGGCCTTGTCGCCGGCGGCGCCGCCTGCCCCCGCGGCCAGCTCGATGACCGCCTGGCGGCGGATCTTGCGGCCGTGCGCGGCGTGAGCGGTGCCGTCGGCCGCGAGCGAGACGGCCGCGACGAGCTCGTCGCCGCCGACGTCGAGGCGGGCGCAGGCCCACAGCAGCGCGAGGTACGGGCCCTCGAGCTCGCCGAGGCGGTGCGACTCGCCGTGGACCAGGCGCCGGTACTCGGCCAGCCAGGCCTCGCGGTAGGCCTTCGTCGCGGCGATCAGCGCGTCCTTGTGCCCCGCCGCCTTGGCGCCGGCGCGGCCGATCACCTGGGCCGCGACCATCGCCGTGCGCGGGTGCGCCAGCGACAGGTGCGGGGCCGCGGCGTCGATCGGCAGCGGGTCGCGGTTGGTCAGGATCTGCACCAGCGGCCCCATGTAGAGGTCCTGGCGGCGCAGCTTCGGCAGCAGCGAGAACAGCCGGACCACGTCGCCGCGGTCGCGCAACCGGTTCAGCAGCTCGCGCTCGAGCGGGGCGTGGTAGCTCAGCACCATCGCGTAGTCGGGCTCGAGCGAGTCGGGCCCGTGGTGCTTGCGCAGGCTGTAGGCCAGCGCCTGGGCGACGGCGCTCTGCCGCTCCTCGCCGAGCCGCGCGGTCAGGAGATCCGCGGTGGTCGGGTCGGCGCAGTGCTCGAGCAGCGCGGCGACGGTCTGACGCACGCCCGGATCGGGGTCCTCGACGCGGCCGCGGATCAGGTCCCAGGCCTCGCGGGTGCCGAAGTAGCGCAGGCCGATCAGGGCCCGGCGAGCGACGCCACCTGTCCCCTTGGCCAGGCGCGTGAGGATCCCGAAGATCCGCTGCGGCTGGCCCGGCTGGGCCTCGGCGCCCTTGCCCATGTGCCCGAGCGCCTCGGCGGCCTCCTCCTGCAACGCGTGGCCCTCGTCGGACACGAGCCGCAGCAGGGTGTCGAGCGCGCGGATGTCGGCCAGAGCCCCGAGCGCCCGCACGGCGCGCCGGCGCAGGTCGAGGTCGGGCTGCAGGTCGACGCTGGTGAGCAGGACGCTGCTGCCCTCGCCGCGACCGCCGAGCGCGAGGCCCTCGGCGGCGAGGAACGAGACCGTCGGGTCGCTCGACTTGAGCGCCGCGAGCAGCGGCTCGGCCGGACCTGACCTCTTGCGCAGGCGCCAGCCGATCGCCTCGGCCGCGCGGCTGGCGATCTCCGGCTTCGGGTAGGTCCACAGCGGCGCGAGGCTGGCGTCGACCTCCTTGCCGCGAGCCCAGCGGAGGCTCGGCAGGACCGTCTGCAGGGTGCGGTCGTCGGACAGCCGGCGCGCGGCCTCGGCGATCTGGACCAGCACCGCGTCGTGGCGCGGGAACTGCTTCGACTCCCAGTCGGCGACCCGCGGGCCGGAGCTCACGTCGTCGTCGTCATCGTCGGCATCGTCGTCGCTGAAGTCGTTGCTGTCGTCGTCGTCGTCGTCGTCGTCGTCGTCGTCGTCGTCGTCGTCGAAGTCATCGTCGTCGTCGTCGTCGAGGCCGGCGTCGCGCAGGGACGACGGGCTCTGCGGGCCGGCGTCCTCCGGGTCTTCGATGCGCTGGTCGTAACCGGAGATCACGAGCAGCGCGCCGAAGGCGGCGGCGCGGCGCTTGGGGTTGTCGACGTGGGCGAGGATCCGCGGGACATCGGCGACCTGGCGGAAGCCGGCGGCGGCCTGCAGCAGGTTGTCGACGCGGGCAGTGCCGGCCGGGTCGCGGTCGATGCGGTCGAGGAAGGCCTGCGCCGCGCGCCCGTCACCGAGCCGCTGCAGCGCGCGGATCGCCTCGCTCTGCTCGCCCGACTGGTCGGAGCGCAGCATCTCGACCAGCACGTCGAACGCGGCCGCGTCCTTGTGCGTGGCCAGTTGCAGCGCCGCGGCGAAGCGGACCGCGCGGTACTTCGAGGTCAGCGCGACGCGCAGCGCCTTGGCCGCGGCGCCCTTGCCCTCGGGCTCGTAGTTGGTGGCCAGGCCCTGGACCGCGGCCAGCCGCAGCTTCTCGGCGCGGGCGCCGAGCGACAGCGTGTGCACGAACACCCACGCGTCGCGCCTGGCCTTTTGGCCAGCTTCGCTCTCGGCCTCGGGCGAGCCGGGACGGACCCCGCTCTTCTTTTCGGCGAGCAGCTTGGCGGCCTCCTGCTCGAGGCCGTCGTCGCGCTGCAGCAGCGTCTCCTCGAGCACCTTGAGGCCGGCCGCGGCGCCGCCCTCCTGCGACAGGAGGCCGAGGCCCCACGAGCCGGTGTCGCTCTGGCCGGTGGCCAGCGCCTCGGCGGCGAGGGTGGTGTTGTCGACGCCGAGGCCCTTGAGGCCGTCGAAGGCCTGGCGGCGGATCGAGCCCTGGGCGTCGCCGAGCGCCGGGACCAGCACCGACACCGCCGCGGCGACGTGCTCCGGCGCGCCGGGCTTGCCCGACTTGTAGCCGGCCAGCGCCAGCACCCGCGACAGCGCGGTCTGGCGGATGCGGGTCTCGGCCGAACCGCCGGGCAGGCGCGACAGCGCCGCGTAGGCGCCGAACACGATCTGCCGCAGCTCCTCCGGCGCGTAGGCCAGCTTGGCCGCGACCTTCTGGCTCGCCTGCTGCTTGGCCGCCGCCAGCGCGCGGTGGAACCGCTTGCCGAACACGGCCCACACGCGGTCGAGCGTCTCCTGCTTGTCCTCCTGCAGCGCCTCGAGCAGCCGCGCGGCGCGGACCTTGAGCTGCGGGTTCGAGCGGCTGTCGCCGAACGTCGCCAGCTCGGCCAGCGCGTGCACGTCCGCCTCGGCGAAGGTCCACTTGGCCCGGCCCTCGCCGCGGTCGTTGAACAGGTCGGTGACGAACTTCGAGAAGGCGGCGTCGTCGCCGAAGCTCTCGAGCGCCTGCGCGGCCAGCAGGCGCACGCGCGGGTGCGCCGACGCCAGCGCGGCGAGGCAGCGGTCGGGCACGCCGTCGCCCTCGACCATCTCGCGCATCATCAACAGCAGCAGCGCGCGGCTCTGGATCTTCTCGTCGTTCGAGTCGAGGAACGAGACCAGCAGGTCCTCGTTGCCGAGCGCCAGCGCGGCCAGCAGCGCCTGCGCCGGCGGCGGCGCGGCCTTGCCGGGGGTGAAGATCAGCGACGCGCCGGCCGGGTCGCCGATGAACGCCAGGCCGAGCGCGGCCTCGCTCTGGACCGCGGGGTCCGAGTGCTGCAGCGCGGCCTGCAGCGCGAACACGGCGTTGGCGTTGTCGGGCCGGGCCATCCACGACAGGGCGGTCGCGGCGGCGCGGCGGATCTGCGCCTCCTTGTGCTGCAACAGCGGCAGCACCGCGTGGCTCGGGGTCGGATCGCCGAGCTCGGCCAGGCCGCCGAGCGCCCGCACCACGCGGTCGAGCCACTTGGCCCGCAGCGCCGGCACCTCGGGCTCGGGCGCCTCGACCATCGCCTGCAGCGGCGCGCGCACCGAGCTGTCCCCGTGGACAGCCAGGGCGCAGGCGGCCCGCACGACCACGTCGGGGTACTTGCTGGTCAGCGCGGCCGGCAGCGCCTCCTCGCCCTCGCCGGTCAGCAGCGCGTCGACGGCGAGCTGGCGGACCGCCTCGTCCTCGTCGTCGATCGCCTTGACCAGCAGCTCGTGGGTGCCGGGCGCCTTGCGCTTGGCCAGCACCTTGACCGCCTCGACGCGCAGGTCGATCCACCGGCCCGCGAGCGCGACCGACAGCGGCTCGGCGCCGATGCCCTTGGTCCGCTTGAGCGCGAACTCGAAGGCGTCCTTGCGCAGGCTCGGGTCGGCGTCGCCGAGGAGCTCGAGCAGCAGCGGCCAGGCCCACGACTGGGAGATCTGGCCCATCACCTCGCCCATCACCTCGCGGCGCACGTCGGCGTGGATGCTCTTGAGGACGAAGCGCAGGCTGCCCGCCCCGCCGCCGCCGACCTCGAGGCTGAGCGCGGCCTTGAAGGCCTCGCTGCGGACCGTCTTGCCGGCGTCGCCCAGGGCGCGCTCGAGCAGCGCGATCGCCTTCGGGTCCTCCTTGGCCTTGGCCTTCTTGATCTGCTTGATCAGCAGGTCGAGGCCGCGCCGGCGCACGTCCTCGTGCTCGGCGAACAGGCCGGACTCGGCGACCGCCAGCGGGCCGCCGTCCTCCAGCCCGGCGAGCGCGGTGAAGGCCGCGTCGCGCACGCTGGCGTCGCCGTCGCGCAGCATCAGCCGCAGGCGCGCCCCGCCGCGCGGGTCACCCAGCTCGGCCAGCGCCTTGCAGGTGTCGACCCGCACCGACGGCGTGCTCTCGCGGGACAGCTGCAGCAGCGTGCCGAGGGCCCGCGGATCCTGCAGCGAGGCCAGCGCGGCCGCGCCGGCCAGGCAGGTGTCGAGCGCGCGGCTCGCCATCGCCTCGAGCAGCGGCCGCTTGTCGGCCTCGTCGAGCTCGGACAGCGCGACCTGCTTCGGCTTCGGCAGCTCGTCCTCGACCTTGCCCTTGGAACCTGTCTCTTTGGACTTGCCCGCAGCGCCGGCTCCGGCCGCGGCCTCGGCGGCGGCCGCCTTGACCTCGTCGACCGGCGAGCGCGCGGTCTCGATGTCGTGCAGCTGGCGGTGCAGCTGCTTGTCGCGGCAGCGCAGCGCGGCGGCCAGCTTGGGCCGGGCCAGCAGCGAGATCAGGAACGCCGCCTGGCGCACGCCCGCGTCGGTGTCGGCGGAGAAGCGGCGCAGCGCCGCCTGGACCTCCGGCAGCGCCAGCATGCCGCGCTGGTAGAAGCGGATCAGCGCGGTGCGGCGGATGTCGGCCTGGGTCGCGCGCAGGGCGATGAGCTCGGCCTCGGGCGAGCTGGCGTCGTGAAGGTCCTCGAGCGCGGCCAGGGCGGCGACGCGGACCTCGCGGGGCTGGCCCGACAGCGCGGTGACCAGGCGGGTGAACGCGAGGTCGTCCTTGCGCGCGAGGTCGGTCAGGGCGGTGATCGCCGCGGTGCCGATGTCGCGCTTGCCGACGGCCAGCGCGAGGTCGAAGATCCGCAGCGAGTCGGCGCCCTCGAGCTTGAGCAGGCCACCCAGCGCCGCCAGGCGGACGGCGTCCTCACCGGCGCGCAGCAGCGGCTCGAGCAGCTTGATCGCCCGCGGGCTGCCCGACTCGCCGAGCAGCGAGGTCGCCAGCACCTTGAGGCCGTGGTCGTCGTCGTTGCTGACGCGCTGCGCCAGGGTCTCGAGCGACTTGGCGTCGTTCCAGCCGGCCAGGGCGCGCAGCGCCGCCTCGCGCAGCTTGGGGTCGCGGCGCTTGAGCTCGTACTCGGCCCACTGGTGCGCGCCGTAGTAGACCAGCTCGCGGTCGCCGAGCTTGCCCTCGGCGTCGATCGGGAACAGCCGCAGCGTGTTGTCGATGCACGCGGCGACCAGGTGCTCCTTGCCCTTGTACTGGCCGAGCGCGAGCGCCACGACCTTGGCCAGGCCCTCTTTCTGGGCGGCCGGCTTGCGCTGGCCGGCGCCGCGGACCCACGCCTTGATCTGCGAGTCGAGGCCGGAGGTGTAGAAGCGGTCGCCGGTGCCGTTGACGATCGCGGTCGTCTTGTCGCCGTGGCCGTTCTTGCCCGAGCGGTCCTCGGGGTCGAGGTCGCCGCGCACGTGGGTGAGCAGCAGCTTGTGGTCGACCGCGGCCGACATCACGCGCAGCTCGTCGGGCTCGAAGCACAGCGCCGTGACCGCGCCCTCGTGCAGCTTCTTCGACTCGCCGGCGTAGAACGCCTCCTTGTTCTCGCAGTCGAACACGCTGAGGGTGCCGCGGTCGCTGCCGACCACCAGCCAGGTGCCCGACGGGTCGGAGGCGATCGTCGTGGCGAACTCGGCGAGCTCGATGCGCTGCAGCTCCTTGCCGTCCTTCTTGGCGAGGATGACGAGCTGCTTGCCGGCGACCACCGCGAGGCGGCCGTTCGCGGCCGGGGCGAGGGCCACCGGCGGCGGGTCGAACACCGGGCCGAGCGGCTTCGGCTCGCCCTTGTCGAGGCCGGCCTTGTAGACCTGGCCGTCGCTGCCGGCGACGAACACGTGGCCGTCGTCGGCCGCGAGCGCGACGCCGCCGGCCGGCAGGTCGCCGACCACCAGCTCGCCGGTGTCGAGGTTCAGCCGGTACAGCGCGGTCGCCTGGCCCTCGGGGTGGACCGCCGCGATCAGCAGCTGGACGCCGTGGGCGACGATCGCCTTGAGGTCGCCGCGGATCTGCGTGTACTTGTCGTTCGTGAAGCGATCGGTGACGGGCGTCGACATCAGGCGGCCTCCGGCGAGAGCTTGAGGTCAGGGTGAGCGGCGCCGACGCGGGCGAGGGCGACCAGGCAGGCCGCGCGCTCGCTGGCGCCGCGCGAGCCCATGAATTCGACCAGCACCGGCCCGGCCAGCGCCGCGAACGCGGCGTCGGCCTCGGCCAGGTCGCGCATCGCCTCGACCAGCGCCAGCTTGGCCTTGCGCGCCGGCAGCGGCCGCAGCTTCCTGGCCTTCGGGGCATGTTCGACCGGCGCCGCCACGTCCTCGGCGTCGGCCTGCTTGGCCTCCGCGCTCGGCTTGGTCGGCGGGATCGTGAACAGCAGGCGGCGCATGAAGTCGCGCAGCGCCTCGCCCGGCGCCGGCAACCCGCTCGGCCGCGCCGGCGCGCCCGGACCCTCGGGCGGCTCGATCTCCGCCTTCTTCGCGGTCGCGCCGGCGCTCGGCTTCGGCCCCGGCGCGGCCTTCTGCTCGGGCCGCGGCGCCGGCTTCCAGCCGCCCGTGATGCCGCGGTCGCGGTAGAGGTGCCAGATCGTCCGCACCACGAAGGCGACGACGTGGCGGTCGGGGCTCTCGCTCAGGCGGAACAGCTCCTCGGGGATCGCCAGGCGAGCGTCACGCCGCACCAGGCCCATGCCGATCGCCCGCACCTCGGGGACCAGCGACTCGCAGAACGGGTAGACCGCGGCCGGCGTCAGCGTGGTCGGGTCGATGCGGAAGCGCTTGTTGTCGGCGTTGTCCTCGGCGAAGAGCGCCTTGGCGATGAACTCGCGCACCTCGGAGTAGGCCGACTCGACCACGCCGAGCAGCTCGGACAGCGGCGGCGACCAGCGGGCCAGCTCCCAGCGCGCGAGGTCGAGGCCGAACTGCCGCACCGGCGCGCGGCTGTCGGTGAGCAGCGGCTTGACGCGGGCCCACGACAGGAACTCGGCGGGGATCTCGGCGCCCGGATCGACGGGGCGATCGGTGAGCGCGAGGCTGATGTCGGGGTGGTGGCGGCGGATGTACTGGCGGGCGAAGTCGGCCTGCGGTGCGTCGGCCGGGCCGGGGCCGGTGGCCATCTCCCACAGCCGCTCGCAGCCGGCCTGCACCGAGTCGCCGCTGAAGTTGCGCTGCTCGCCGGCCAGCATCTGCAAGAACGCGGTCTCGGAGATGATCTTGATCGGCGCGCCCTTCTCGACCAGCTTCTCCGCCGCGACCTGCTTGCTGCCCTTGCGGCCCTGGCCGTACAGCGGCGAGCCGTCGTCGCCGATCACCAGGTAGTCGAGCTTGGCGGTCACGCTGCCGGCGTTCTTGCCCTTGGCCGTGGTGACCTTCTCCTCGGCGTCGTCGCGCTTCATCGTCGCCAGCTTGCCGGTGAAGAGGAAGGTCTTGCCGCCGAGGTCGATCGCCTTGGCCTTGCCGGCCTTGGCCTCGGCCTTCGGCGCCTCCTCCTGCTTCGGCGCGAAGTCGGCGGGCACCAGCGCCTTCGTCATGTATTCGAGGGCGAAGCCCCGGTACTGCGGCTCGGGCCGCAGCGCCAGCTGCATCAGCCAGTCGAAGCCGAGCTGGCTCGGACGGAACCGCCGCACGTCGCTGAGGAAGCCGAGCGCGGTGGCGGCGAGGCCCTCGTCGAACTTGAGCTCGCGGGCCCACGGGCGGCCGCTGGCGATGAGCTCGGCGATCCACTTGTCCTCGTCCCAGGTCGGCTGGAAGCTGGCGGCGCGCCAGAAGCCGGCGTCGATGTCCTCGGCCTTGATCTTCTCCTCGGAGATCCACTTCAGCAGGGTCTGGCGCGCGTACGGGTGCAGGACCATGCGCGCGAGGAAGTCCTTGCCGAGCTCCTCGCCGGGGAAGCGCGACAGCGCGTCCAGAGCGAAGTTGGTGGCGTTGGCGGAGATCCGCGGGTCGTCGAGCAGGTCGCGGAAGTACTCGGCGCCGAGCGACTTGTAGGTGTGGACCTTCGTCAGCAGGTCGGAGGCGAACGCGAACACCTTCTGCCGGCTGTCGAGCAGGCGGTCGGTGAACCACGCCGGCGTCAGCTCGCGCGCGCTGAAGTGCTTCCTCAACGCGGCGACGGCGAGGTCGTGGCCGTGCTGCGTGCCGAGCAGGCGACCCCACGCGTCGAGGCCGATGTCCTTGCGCGGGTCACGGTCGCCGAGCAGGTCGGCGACCAGCTTGCGCACCTCGGCGTTGCTGTTGTTGGCCAGCAAGATCAGGCGGTCGAGCGCCAGGTCGCGGGCGTGGGTGCGGGCGTAGTTGGCCGCGTAGGCGCGGGCCGCGTCGGCGCGCGAGTCGAGCAGCTGCAGCACCGGCTCGTGCAGGCCGAGCTCGCGGAAGCTGCCCTGGTCGAACTTCGGCACGTTGCCGAGCAGCCAGATCACGAACTCGTCGACCGTCGCCGAGCCGACCGCGATCAGCCGCGCCGCCCACGGCGCCTCGACCTCGCGCAGGTTGGCGCGGAAGTCGGTCTTCAGCGCCTGCACCGCGAACTTGCGCACCTGCTCCGAGCGCGCCCGCTCGAGCAGCTGCAGCACCGGCCGCGGGGTCCGCCGCCACAGCTCGGCGAAGGCCCGCTCGTTCAGCTGCAGCGCGCCCGAGCGGTACAGCTTGAAGTTGCGGCGCGTGTACTTCTTCGTCTCGTGATGGAGGATGTGGTTGTAGACCCACGTGTTCTGCCACGTGGTGCTGTCCTCGTAGTGGCGCAGCACCGCCGCCGCCGCGTCGACGTAGGCCGGCGCCGCGGCCTCGCCGAGGCGCCGCAGGTATCGCCACGCCCGCCGCACCAGGTAGCCGAGCGTGTGTCGCGAGATCTCGCCGACCTTGCGCTGCTTGGTCGCGTACGCGTGGTCGAAGCGGACCGCGAGCGCGCCGAGGATCTCGACGTCGCCCTTGGCCTCGGCCTCCTTGAAGATCTGCTTGAGCCCGCGCCACGGGCCCCAGCGCAGCGGGACCTTCTGGATCGCGTCGAGCAGCGCGGCCCGCTCGTAGGCGCCGGCGGACCGCTGCCACAGATCGAGCAGCACCTCGTGCAGGCGCAGCCGCGGCGGCAGCGGGGTCTCGGCGTCCTTGGCCTCGAGCGCGCGCATGCTGTCGATGCGGTAGCGGGCCCGCTCCTGCGGCTTGGAGCGCGTGAACTTCCAGCTCGTGAGCTGCTGGGTGAAGGTCGCGTAGGTCAGCGCGCCTTCTCGCGGCGGCTTGTCCGGCCGCGGGTCGGCCGCGTTGGCGAGGCTCACGATCAAGGTGGACAGTTCCGGGTCCCGGCTGTCCCACGCGCGGCGGATATCATCGAGGCTGAGTTCGAGGGCCATCGCCTGCTCCCGGAGAGGAGGCCGGAGCATGCCGCGAAGGGTCGAGCGCTTTCAACTGTCACCGTCGCGCCTGGGCTGTCTATTTGGACAGGTGAAGCGCTCGATCCCGCGCCCGCGAGCGGGACATCCCCGTAATAGTCGACGACTCGAGGGTCACATCCTTGCAGGTACAGATCGCGCCGAGATCCTCCCCTCGGGCCGTGATAAAAGCGTTGACATGACCCAGCGGACCTCGTGGACCCTCGCGCTCTCTCTCGCCACCCTCGTCGCCCTGCCGAGCTGCAAGAAGGAAGCGACCACGCCCCCCGACGGCTCCGGCGGCGGTGATGCGGCCGCAAGCGAGGGCGGCGGCGGCAACGGTGGCGGCAGCTCCGACGGCGCGAGCGAAGAGCCCCTCACCGCCGACACCTTCGAGGAGGCGATGCAGGCCAGGCAGGGAGACGTCGCCGATTGCTTCGCCCAGGCCAAGGAGGCCAAGCCCGACCTGGCCGGCAAGCTCGCCCTCGACGTCACGGTGGCCGGCGACGGCTCGGTGTCCGCCATCAAGTTCACCGACACCAGCACGATCAAGGAGCCCACCATCACCTCCTGCATCGAGGAGAAGGCCAAGGGCTGGAAGTTCAACAAGACCGCCGACGGCAACCCGATGACCCTCGGCTACTCGCTCAACCTGTCGTGACGACGCCGCGCGGCCCGCGCGGCCCCGCGCCCCTTCCTTATTACCTGGCTCGAGGTGACGGGGACGTCGACCGCCGGCGACGACCCACCCTCCGCGTGCGCCAGCAACCTCGGCTCCCGAGCTCGTGTTCGAGGGACGCTCGGCCCTCCGCAGAGGATGTCCTGTTGCCTGTCAAGGGCACGTCCGGCGTACCGTCGGCGGCATGAACCGCGCCGCCCTGCTCCGCCTCGCTCGCCTGTTGACCGTGTCGTCGCTGCTCGCGTGCGGCGGCGATCCTGCGGTCACGACCGGCAGCGACAGCGAGACCGGCGGCGCCGGGACGACGAGCGAGACCACGGCGGGGCCGACGAGCGGCGCGACCGAGCCGTCGACGGGTGACCCGACCACCGACGCGCCGACGTCGACCTCGACGTCGAGCCCGACCTCGACCGCAGATCCGTCCTCGACGTCGACCGAGGGCACGACCACCACCGAGGGCACGACCACCGGCGGCGCGGTCGAGGGCGGGCTGTCGCAGCGGCCCGGCGATCCGGTGGTGCTGGTCGGCGGGCAGGTGCCGGGACTGGCCGGAGTGACGGCCGGCGACGTGGTGGGCTTCGCGCGCAAGGACGGGGCGTGGCTGCAGATCCCGCTGCAGGTCGACGAGCGGGTGCTTGTCGATTTCTGCACGATCTACGCGGAGGCGCTGCTCGGCGAGGACGCGCCGTGCAAGACGGCGCAGACGATCCAGGCGCTGTTCTACGCCGACCCGAACACGTACACGGGGGCCGACACCGACCCGAGCCTCGACCGCGACGACGAGGTGGTGTTCATGGCCCGTGACGCGGGCGACCGCACGACGCCGGGCGACGAGCCGGACGGGGTGGTCGCGGGCTCGGGCGTCGAGGTCGAGCTGGTCGACGGCGACGAGAGGGCGTGGGTGTACCTGTTCGCCCGCGCGAGCGCCGACCTCGACCCCGGCGCGGGCGTCGACCTGGTCGGCTACGAGCTCGGGTTGGCCGGCGACATCGACTACAAGACGGAGTACCCGTTCATCGGCAAGGGCAGCTGCGGCAACGCGACCTGCGACCCGCCGATCCTCGAGGACTCGACGATCACGAGCCCGCACTACGAGCGCCACTTCGCGGCCCGGTGGGTCACCGACAGCCTGCGCGTCACGATGGCCGACTCGACGGGCGAGGACATCCTCGACATCGCCCAGGCCCGCTTCGCGCCCGACTTCTGCGGCCGCCACGTGCTGACGTTCTCGACGTCGGAGGGGGCGTTCGTGGCCAACATCGACGGCCCGGTGCGGGCGATCCGCTCGTACCTCGGGGCCAACAGCGGGCCGCTGACGCAGCGCACCCACCTGTTCTACGACCAGGTCGAGGTGGTGCAGACGTTCCTGCGCGTGCACCCGATCCCGGCGATCATGGAGCTCGTCGACTACTCGCCCGACGCCGAAGGGATGACGTACTACAACGAGCACAACGAGGCCGGGCTGCCCATCGACGGCGAGCCCGACTTCGGCTTCGACGACGCGCAGTTCTCGTGGGAGCTGGTCAGCGGCCCGCACGGCAGCGTGGTCAGCGTGCTCGACCCGCACCTGTCGCAGCCGCTGACGACGGTGGCGTACTTCGAGGACAACCTGAACACGCCGAACGACCAGTGCTCCGCCTCGAACACGCTCGACGCGCCCGACGACGCGGCGTTCGGCACGTCGGGGGTGTGGATCACGTCGGCGATCCCCGAGACCGACCCGCGCAACGGGGCGCAGGACCACGTGTTCATCCAGCGCACGAGCTTCTACCAGCCGCCCGACCTGGCGGTCGAGGCGGCGAAGCTGCTGGCGGCCCGGATCCAGCAGCCCCCGCAAGCGCTGGCCCGCGGCTTCGCGGGAGCCGTCGGGGAGACCTGCGGCGACGCGACGTGCGCGCCCGGCGAGGAGGCGAGCTGCCCGCTCGACTGCAACCCGTTCGACGCGAGCTGCGGCGACGGGCTGTGCGACCTCTGGGAGACGTCGGTGAGCTGCGCGGAGGACTGCGGCGACGGCCTCATGCCGGGCCCGGGCTGCGGCGACGCGACGTGCGACGCGGGCGAGCACGAGCTGAGCTGCGCGGCCGACTGCTGGATCGGGACGTTCGAGCCGCTGGTGAGCTGCATGGACGCGTCGTGCCCGGCACAGAAGGGGGCCTGCAGCGACGAGCTGCCGTGCGTCGACCGCATCGTCTGCGTGGCGGAGTGCGTGGCCGGCGGTGGCGCGCTCAACGCTTGCGCTTCGATGTGCGCGATGCAGATCCCGGCGACGCCCGAGCAGGCTTCCTTCGCGAATGCGCTGATGACGTGCGCGCAGCAGAACTGCCTGTGACTCGCGGAGGGGCGTGGCCGGCCGGGAGACAGCTGTCAACGACGGGCGCCCGGTCGCTCCGCGGCCCGACCGCGCGCAGTTCGACGACCTGTCCGATGAGACATGCGAGGGCCGCAGGGCCTCACGCCCGCGCGGGCACGGCGAGCACGGCGAGCTTGCCCGTCTCCGAGCCGACTGCCATGCGCGTGCCGGCGGGGTAAGGCGATCGCGGCGACGCGGTCCTTCTTGCCGAGCACCTTCTGGCAAAAAATCTCGCCGCCCCGATTAGTGAGCAGCACCACCTGTCGGATTTGCCGATGGCCAAACGCTGACCGTCGGGTCGGAAGGCAAAGGTCGTCACGAGCCACCGCTGGCAGCGGATGCGGGCGGTGATATGCAAGCGGGCATGACCTCTTCATCCTCCACGCGCGGCGCCATCGTCACCGGGGCGGGCCGCGGGATCGGGCGGGCCATCGCTCGCGCGCTGCTGGCCGACGGCTACCGCGTGGTCCTCGTCGACGTCGACCGCGAGGCCGGCGAGGACGCGCTCGAAAAAACCCTCGCGCGGCCGGACGCCGCGTGGTTCGTGCAGGCCGACCTGAGCCGCGAGCCCGAGGTCGCGGCCGCGGTCGCCGAGGCGCTGACGCGGCTCGGTCGCCTGGACGCGCTCGTCAACAACGCGGCCGTCGCCGACCCGCACGCCGGGCCGCTGACGGCGCTGCCGCTGGACCGCTGGGAGCGGGTGCTGGCGGTCAACCTCACCGGGCCGATGCTGTGCTGCAAGCACGCGGCGCCGCACCTGCAGGCGACGCGCGGGGCGATCGTCAACGTCGCTTCGACGCGCGCGCACCAGTCCGAGCCCGACACCGAGGCGTACGCGGCCAGCAAGGGCGGGCTGGTCGCGCTGACGCACGCGCTCGCGCGCAGCCTGGGGCCCGCGGTCCGCGTCAACTCCGTCAGTCCGGGCTGGATCGACACCCGCGACGAGCGCGGCCCGGGCCGCCCCGAGCCGCCGCCGCTGCGACCCGTCGACCACGCGCAGCACCCCGTCGGCCGGGTCGGCCGGCCCGACGACGTCGCGGCGATGGTGGCCTTCCTGCTGTCGGACCGCGCCGGCTTCGTCACCGGCCAGGACTTCGTGGTCGACGGCGGGATGACGCGGGCGATGATCTACGCCGAGTAGACGCCTCATTCCATGTCTTTGTAGACATGTCCATGAGGACATGGAGAGACGACGCCCCTGCCGTGTCCGGTCGGTCGACGGCAGGGCGTCACGCGACGCCTCGGCGAGCGGCCCCGCCTGGGACATGTCGGAGGAGACATGTCCCGGGGGTCAGATGAGAACAAGCGCCGCGTCAGGTGCCGGTGACGTAGACGATGCCGAGGCACATCTCGTCGCCGGTGCCCTCGCCCCACAGGATGTCCTTGGGCTGCTGCTGCACCCCGTTCTCGACCGGCTGGTTCTCGGCGGTGTTGTCCCACTCGCACTCGAGGCGCAGCTTGTCGCCGGGGCGGACCGTCACCGGGGCGGTGAGCTGGTAGCTGCCTTGCCAGTTGAAATCCCAGCGCGGGATGTCGAGCAGGCAGGTGTCCTGGCCGCCGGTGAGGCCCAGCGAGCCGCGCACACCGCGGGTGTGCATGTGCAACGCGGCCGCGTGGACGACGAAGGGATCGCCGGCCTGAAGCCCGCCGTCGGGGAACAGCAGCGGCAGGTAGTTGCTGACGTCGGCGGCGAAGCTGTGGACGACCCCGGCCTCGCCGGCGGGGATCAGCATCGGCTCGCTGCCCTGGACCCACGCCGGGTTGGTGAACGGCATCATCACCGCGACCCGGTCGACGCTCGCGGCGGTGCGGATCTGGATCCGCGACTGATCGGGCCCCGCGCCCGGGTAGGTGTGGTAGTGCATCTGCACCGCCACGAGGGAGCCCGGCTGCACCTTGATACCTGTCCCTTCGGGCATGTCGCCCGGGGCGCCGCCGGGGACCCAGGCGCCGAGCCAGGGCACGCGGCCGTCGTTGATCTTGCCGCCGCTCGGGCCGCCGTAGCAGAGGTAGCCGGGGTCGGGGTCGGCCTCGTCGAGCGCGCGGTAGGCCTCCGCCTGGTCGGGCGGGATCGCGAAGGCGATCACGTGATGCACGATCTGCCGCTCCCCGGGCGTCACGCTGAGCGCGGTCACGAAGGTCTCCGCTTCCTCCGGCCAGGGCATCAGGAAGCAGCGGTACTCGTCGGGCGCGATCGTCGGGGTGTAGGGCTCGGGCAGCTGGAGGTCGATGTCGAACGCGATCGGCTCGGGCGCCTGGGCCGGCGGCGGGGCGTCGGCGGGGTCGCCCTCGGGCGCGCCGAGCTCGACCCAGTCGAGCACGAGCTGGCGCGCGTCGTCGTCGATCGAGCGGTCGTGGAGGTAGGTGCCGCAGGCGGCGTCGGGCGGCCACGGGGGCATGGTCCCGGCCTCCAGCGAGGCCGGCAGGGCGCTGGCGACCGCGCTGGCGTCGGCGTACGAGGCGAGCGAGAACGGGGCGAGGTTGCCGGGGCTGTGACAGCCGACGCACTTGGCGTCGAGGACCGCCTTGACGTCGCGCCAGTAAGTGACCGCCGCGGCCTCGCCGGTGGTCGAGCTGCCGGCCGTGTCGCTGCCGGCCGTGTCGCTGCCGGCCGTGTCGCTGCCGGCGCTGCCCTCGGAGACGTCGCCGCACGCGACGAGGAGGAGGCCGAGGGGGAAGATCGCGGTGATGCGCTGCATGGCCTCCAGTTCACCACTCAAGTTGTGGAGAGTGTGTGGAGAACCGCCGCGATGCGCGCGACACGGAGCGGGGTCACGATGCCCCACGGCTGAAGCTTGCTGTCTCGAGAGACATGTCGACGGAGGGCTTGACCGGAATCCATGGAGACCCGCTCCGGCAGGGTTGCCTCGAGTCACGGCCTCGCCGGCGCCGGGGGGAATTGCTCGCGCGCCGGGCCGTGGCCGGATGCTGCGCGCGCGGGCGTGACGCTCACGCGACCTGCGGCGGGCCGCTGACGGGGCCGTGGATCGTCGCTCGCAAGCCGCGCGGCTCTTCGCCGGCGAGGGTCAGGGCGAAGCCGGCGCGGCTGCACACTTCTTGCGAGATCGCCAGGCCGAGGCCCCCGCCTTTCGGGTCGCGGCGGCGAGCCTCGTCGGAGCGGAACGTGCGCTCGCCGATCTTCGGCAGGTCGGCCGGGGGCACGCCGGGGCCGTCGTCGACGACGGTGAGACCGAACGAATCGGGACCTGTCTCTTCGAGCAGGATCGCCACGTGGCCGCCGGGGTCGCCGTGGGCGACGGCGTTGTGGACCAGGTTGGCCAGCGCCTGCTCGGCCATCGCCGGGTTGCAGCGGGCCCACACCGCGGCGTCGGGGCGAGCGCCGTGGACCTCGATGCCGCGGGTGCGGCCGAGCGCGGCGAAGCGACGAGCGACGCGGTCGACGACGGCGCACAGATCCACGCGCAGGTCGCCGTGCAGCGGGTCGGCGCCCTCCTGCAGGCGACACGCGAGGTAGAGGTTGTCGATCAGCGAGCCCATGTAGACGACGTCGCCGATGGCTCCGCGGACCAGGCCCTGGTCGTCGGCCGGGCGCGCGCCTCCGGCCAGCTGCTCGAGCGCGATCTGCAGCGACGCCAGCGGCGTGCGCAGGTCGTGGGCGATGTTGGCGAGGTGCTGCTCGAGCGCGCGGTGGCGGGCCTCCATGCGCGCGGCGTCGGCGGCGATGCGCGCGTGGGCCTGGTCGAGCAGGGCCGAGAGCTGACCGAGGTCGTCGCGCGCGGGGTCGCCGGCGGAGGCGTAGCCGGCGGCGTGACCGACCTGCTCGGTGGCGCGGCGCAGCTTCTCGAGGCGCAGGGCGATCGGTCGCACCGCGAAGAAGCTGGCGAGGCCGACGGTGAGGGCGACGCTGCACGCGAGCAGGCCGAAGATGATGAGCAGCGCGTAGCGGCGCTCGGAGGTGCTGAGCTTCCAGCGCAGCTGGACCAGCGCGCACGGGCCGTGGTCGGCGGCGCGGCGCAGGCTGGCGCCGCCCCATGGGTTGACGAAGAAGTACATGCGCGTCGGCGCGGCCTCGCCGGCCTGCAGGCGCGCCAGCAGCTGCGGGTCGAGCGGCGGGGCGTCGGCGACCGCGGGCGCGAGGGTGTCGCCGTCGTAGACGACGAGCTCGAGCTCGGGGCCGTGCTGCGCGGTGAAAGTGGCCGGGTCGCGCTCGCACTGGGCCAGCGAGATCGCGTCGAGCTGCGGCGCGAGCGCGCCGATCCGCCTGATCGCCTGCTCGATGAACAGCGACGGCATCACCACCGCCACGAGGGCGACGCTGAGGCCGGCGCAGATCGCCGCGGCCAGGAACACGCGCCCCGACAGGCCGCGCAAGATCCGGGTCATGCCGACTCCGGCGCGTCGAAGCGGTAGCCGATGCCCCACACCGTGGCGATCCGCGCGCCCGCCGGGCCCAGCTTGCGGCGGATCCGGGCCACGTGCGAGTCGACCGTCCGCTCGCTGCGGTCGCCGCCGGCCGGCAGCGCGGCCTCGGCCAGCTGGCGCCGGGTGATCGCACGAGCTGGCCTTTCGACCAGGTACAAAAGGACATTGAACTCGTGGGCGGTGAGGCCGAGCGGCTCGCCGGCGAGGGTGACGGTGCGGGCGTCGAGGTCGAGCAGCGCGCCGTCCCAGCCGAAGGTGCGCGTCGGCGCGGCCGCGTCGGGCAGACGCAGGCGGGCGCGCACGCGGGCCAGCAGCTCCTCGATCCAGAACGGCTTGGGCAGGTAGTCGACGGCCCCGCCGGCGAAGGCCTGCAGGCGGGCGTCGAGCTCGGTGCGGGCGCTCAGCACGATCACCGGGGTCGACAGCCGGCCGCGCCACAGCTCGAGCACCTCGAAGCCGCCGAGCTCGGGCAGCATGAGGTCGAGGACCACGAGGTCGAACGGGCGCGCCAGGGCCAGCTCGGCGCCGCGGCGGCCGTCGTGCGCGAGCTCGACGTCGAAGCCCGCGCCCTTGAGCCCGCGCACGATGCCGGCGGCGATCGCGGGGTCGTCCTCGACCACGAGGACCGCGGGGACGCTGCGTTCACGGGTCGACATGCGCGGGCTCTCGTTCGACGGTAGCAGCCCGGTCGCGGCGAAGGATGGAGGATTTGTGGAGCGCGTGCGAAGCTCGTCGGCGATGACGGACGAGGCGAAGGTCCCCGCGCGCGCGATCCTCCCCGACGGCTGGCAGCGGCCTCGCGGCTACAGCAACGGCATGGCGGCCCGCGGCGAGCTGCTGGCGATCGCCGGCATGATCGCCTGGGACGCGCGCGAGCAGCTGGTGTCCGACGCGTTCGCGGCGCAATTCCGCCAGGCGCTGGCCAACGTGGTCGCGGTGGTGACGGCGGCGGGCGGGCGGCCGGAGCACGTGATCTCGCTGACGGTCTACGTGACGGACAAGCGCGAGTACGTCGCCGAGCTGGCCGCCGTCGGCGCCGCGTACCGCGAGCTGATGGGGCGCCACTACCCGGCGATGGCGCTGGTCGAGGTCGCGGCGCTGCTCGAGCCGCGGGCGAAGGTGGAGATCCAGGGCCTCGCCGTGCTACCAGATCTCCCGTGACCCGCTCCGCCGACCCCGACCTGCGCGACCTGCCGCTGCCGCGGCCCGAGAGCTTTTCGTACGAGGAGCGCGAGCGCGTGGGGGTCATCACCCTGACGCGGCCCGACCGCTTCAACGCGCTGACGTTCCAGGTCTACCGCGAGCTCACCGACCTGTTCACGGTGATCGACCGCCGCGCGCACGCGGAGGGCGGCGCGCGGGCGCTGGTGCTGCAGGGCGCGGGCCGGGCGTTCTGCGCCGGCGGCGACGTCGACGACATCATCACCCGGCTGTTCGAGCGCGACACCGAGGCGCTCCTGCGGTTCACGCGGATGACGGGGGAGCTCATCCACGCCATGCGCCGCTGCAAGCTGCCGATCGTCGCCAGCGTCAAGCGCGTGGCCGCCGGCGCCGGCGCGGTGATGGCCCTCGCCAGCGACCTGCGGGTGATGGGCAAGAATTCGTTCTTCGCGTTCCTGTTCCCGCAGGTCGGCCTGTCGGGCGCCGACATGGGCGCGAGCTGGCTGCTCCCGCGGGTGGTCGGCCTCGGCCACGCGAGCGAGATCTTGCTGCTCGGCGACCGCGTGCCCGCCGACCGCTGCGCGCAGATCGGCCTGGCCACCCAGGTGGTCGACGACGAGCCCGACCGCGACGCGGTCGACCGCGCCGCGTTCGCGCTGGCCAAGCGCGTCGCCGACGGGCCCCACTTCGCCGCCCGCATGACCAAGACGATGCTGCAGCAGGAGCTCGACATGGACTTCACCGCGGCGATCGAGGCCGAGGCCCAGGCCCAGGCGGTCTGCATGCAGCACCCCGACTTCGCCGAGGCCGACCGCGCGCGCCAGCAGAAGCGAGCGCCGAGCTGGCGCTAGGAGCATGTCCTGAAACACATGTTTTCAAAGGCATGTCCGAGGGGACATGCAGCCCAGGCCGAGGCGGAGCCCGCCCCGCCCGCCGGCGCGCCGCCCGATCGCCCGCGAACGGAACCTGTCCCGAGGAGCATGTCCCGATGAACATCCTTCACCCGAGCGCCGGCCCGTCCGCGAAAGGCACGCCCCGATGAACCAGCTGCTGACGCCCTACGTGACCGAGCGGGCGCTCGGGCTGCTCGACGGCGCGCGCTGGCGGCCGCTCGAGGACGCGCTGGCGACCTTCGTGGCCGACCTGCGGGCCCGGCCGGTCGACGAGGAGGCCAGCGAGGACGCGGCGGCGCGGACCTACCTGCTGCGGCTGGCGACGGCCGGGCTGCTCGAGTGGGTGGTGCCGTCCGCGTACGGCGGCGCCGAGCTCGAGGCGGGCCACGCGGGCGGGCTGTCGTCGACGGCGATCTGCCTGATCCGCCAGTGGCTCGCGCGCGAGCGGGGCGCTCGACACCGCCTTCGTGATGCAGGGCCTGGGCTCGTACCCGCTGGCGCTGGCCGCCAGCGAGCCGCTGCGCCGCTACGTCCTGCCGCGCGTGGCCAGCGGGGCCACCGTGTGCGCGTTCGCGTTGACCGAGCCGGAGGCCGGGTCCGACGTCAAGAACCTGCGCACCACCGCGACCGCGGCCGACGGCGGGGTGGTGCTCGAGGGCACCAAGTGCTTCATCAGCAACGCCGGCCTGGCCGACAGCTACGTGGTGTTCGCCCGCGAGGCCGGCGAGGGCAAGCCGCGCTTCTCGGCGTTCTTCGTGGCCGGCGACGCACCTGGCCTTTCGGTCATCCGCACCCGCGTCCTGGCGCCGCACCCGATCGGCACGGTCAAGCTCGAGCGGGTGTTCGTGCCCGACGCCCACCGCGTCGGCGAGCCCGGCGCCGGCCTCAAGCTGGCGCTCGGCAACCTCGACGTGTTCCGCGTCAGCGTCGGCGCCGCGGCCCTCGGCCTGGCCGACCGCGCGCTCGCCGAGACCGTGGGCCACCTCAAGCGCCGGGTCCAGTTCGGCAAGCCGCTGGCCGAGCAGCAGGGCCTGCAGTTCGCGCTCGCCGACCTGGCGACCGAACAGCTGGCGGCGCAGCTGCTGGTCTACCGCGCCGCCGCGGCCCGCGACGCCGGCCACGCGACGTCGGAGATGGCGGCGATGGCGAAGATGCACGCGACCGAGTCGGCGCAACGCGCCATCGACCGCGCCGTGCAGAGCTTCGGCGGCCTCGGCGTGACGGTGGGCCAGGTGCCCGAACGGCTCTACCGGGAGATCCGCGCGCTGCGGATCTACGAGGGCGCGACCGAGGTGCAGAAGCTGGTGATCGCGCGGGCGCTGCTCGACGAGCGCGGCTGAGTTCGGCAGGGCTCGTGATTCCTTCTGGCCGCAGGGGCCGACGGCCACACGACCGCGCGAAGTCCTCGCGTGACACGGACGAGGCCGCAAACGAGGCTTCCGCCCGCTTCACGAACCCCCGGCTGAGGTCGAGTCGGTGCGTGAAGCGCCTCCTCGTTCGCGCCGACTTTCCCCCGCTTGGCGAACACCGGGTGAGGTCGAGGTCGGTGTGTGAAGCGCCTCCTCGTTCGCGCCGAATCCTGCGACCCGAGCCGCTTCGCGCCGGTGCGACCGCGTGGGGGAGCTGCGGCAGACGAAAGGAAGCAAGCTCGCGGAGGCCCCGGCTCCTGCTGGCGAGCGGTGGCGGCGGGCCCCTGTCGCTCGGCTCGCGGTCGCCGGCCCGCGGCGGCGACAAAGCGCTTGCCCGCCGGCGCGCGGCGTCGCTACGCTTCGCGGCATGACCAGGCTCCGAGGCCCCGCGCTCCGCGTCGTCCTGCTCGCCGCGGTCGGGCTCGGCGGCTGCTCGTCCTCCCCGGGCGCCGGCAAGACCGAGCTACATGTCTCTGCGGCCATGTCCTTGAAGGAAGCCTTCACCGACCTCGAGGCCGGCTTCGAGGCCGAGCACCCGGGGCTCGACGTCGTCTTCAACTTCGCGGGCTCGCAGATCCTGGCGGCGCAGATCGTCGCCGGCGCGCCGGCCGACGTGTTCGCCTCGGCCGACCGGGCGCAGATGGAGCGCGCGGCCACCTCGGGCCGCCTGCAGCCGGCGCGGGTGTTCGCCAGGAACCGCCTGGTGATCGTCGCGCCCGCCAGCGATGCGTCGGTCCAGGGGCCGGCCGACCTTACGCGGCCCGGCCTGCGCCTGGTGCTCGCCGGCGAGTCCGTGCCGGTCGGCGCCTACGCGCGCGAGGCCCTCGGCCGCGCCGGGGTCCGCGACGCGGCGCTCGCCAACGTGGTGTCCAACGAGGAGAACGTGCGCGGGGTGCTCGCCAAGGTCGCGGGCGGCGAGGCCGACGCGGGGGTCGTCTACGCCACGGACGTCACCGGAGCTGGCCGACGAGGTGCGCACGGTCGCCTTCGCCGGCGCCGACGACGTCGTGCCGGCCTACGAGATCGCCGCCCTCGCCGACAGCCCGCAGCAGGCCCTCGCAGGCGCCTTCGTCGACCGCGTCGCCGGCCCGGCCGGGGCGGCGGCGCTCGGCAAGCGCGGCTTCCTGCCGCCGTGAACGGGCTGTCCCGAGGTACCTGTCTTGGACGACATGTCCTTCAAGCCCGGTCGCCCGGGGCACGCGCACCTGGCGATCGGCCTGCTCGCCGGCGCGGCGGTGGTGTTCTTCGCCTTGCCGCTGCTCGGGCTGCTGGTGCGGGTCGCCCCGGCCGAGCTGTGGCGGCAGCTGGCGGCGCCGTCGGTGCAGGCCGCCCTGCGGCTGTCGCTGTACGTGTCGCTGTGCGCGGCGGGCCTGTCGCTGCTGCTCGGGCTGCCGCTGGCGTACGCGCTGGCGCGGCTGCCGTTCCCGGGCCGCGGGCTGGCGCGGGCGCTGGTGACGCTGCCGATGGTGCTGCCGCCGGTGGTCGGCGGTACGGCGCTGCTGGCCGCGTTCGGACGACGCGGCCTGCTCGGGGGTGTCTTGGAACATGGCCTCGGGGTCATCTTGCCGTACACCACCGGCGCGGCGGTGCTGGCGGCCACCTTCGTGGCGGCGCCGTTCCTGGTGATCACCGTCGAGGGCGCGCTGCGCGGGCTCGACCCACGCCTCGAGCAGGCGGCGGCGACCCTCGGCGCGAGCCGGCTGCGGATCGTCGGCACGGTGGTGCTGCCCGCGATCCGCCCGAGCCTCGTCGCCGGCCTGGCGCTGTGCTGGGCCCGGGCCCTCGGCGAATTCGGCGCGACGATCACGTTCGCCGGCAACCTCCAGGGCCGCACCCAGACGATGCCGCTGGCGGTCTACGAGGCGCTGCACGACAGCCCCGACGGCGCGGTCGCCCTCAGCCTGATCCTCCTCGCAGTGTCGCTCGTCCTCCTCGCCGCCCTGCGCGGGCATTTTTTCAAAGGGGCGGGATGATGCCGGGCGACGGAGGCGCGCAGCGATGACGGCGACCGCGGGGCTGTCGGCCGACATCGCGGTGCAGCGCGGCTCGTTCTCGCTCGAGCTGAATTTCGCGCTGGCGCCGGGCGCGACGGTGGCGGTGCTCGGGCCCAACGGAGCCGGCAAGTCGACGCTGGTCGACGCGCTCGCCGGGCTGGTCCCGCTCGCGCGCGGCGAGGTGGTGCTGGCCGGGCGCACGCTCGAGCGACCGGCCGCGCGGGTGCGCCTGAGCCCGCAGGAACGTGGCCTCGGGGTCATGTTTCAAGGGTACTGTCTGTTCGGACACATGAGCGCGCGCGACAACGTCGCCTACGGGCTGCGAGCCCGCGGGGTCGCGCGGACGCGGGCGCGGGCCGAGGCGCAGGCGTGGCTCGAGCGGCTCGGCGTCGGCGAGGTCGGCGACCTCCGGCCGGCGGCCCTGTCGGGCGGGCAGGCCCAGCGGGTCGCGCTGGCGCGAGCGATGATCACCCGCCCTGCCCTGCTCCTGCTCGACGAGCCGCTGGCCGCGCTCGACGTGTCGGCGCGCGCGCAGGCCCGCCGCCTGCTGGCCGGCTGGCTCGCAGAGGCCGCCGCGATCTGCGTGATCGTCAGCCACGACGTGCGCGACGCGGTGGCCCTCGCCGACGAGCTGCTGGTGATCGAAGCCGGCCGCCTCACCGCCCGCGGCACGGCGGCCGAGCTGCGCGCCCGGCCACCCACGGAGTACGTGGCGGCGGTGCTCGGCGAGAGCTGACGGAAGCCGCAACGGCCGCGGAGCACTCGCCGAGCTCGTCGCGCCGCGGAGCGCTCGACGAGGACGCAGACTGCCGCTTCCTGGCGTGCTTCTCGGCGATCGCGGGCGCGAGGGCGGCACAGGCGGCGTGGAACTCCTTCGCCATCGGCGCGCGCGACCTCGGAGGTTCTGACCCGCTCTCTACCCGCACGAGAACAGCACGCACGAGCCGCTGCAGCACTGGCCGCCGCTGTTGCAGCTCTGGCCGGCCAGGCGGCAGCAGCCCGCGAAGCTGTAGGACTTGCAGTTCGCGGCGCAGGCGAGGTCGCCGCCGCCGTAGTTGCTGGGGAAGTCCGTGCACTCCTTGCCCTTGAGGTCGGTGCCGTCGCAGGTCTCGCCGGTCTCGGCGAGGTCGTTGCCGCACGTCGGTCCGGGCATCGTCGTCGTGTCGGTCGTCGCGTCGGTCGTCGTCGTCTCGGTCGTCGTGTCCGTCAGCGTGACGGTGAGGGTGTCCGTCAGCGTGTCCGTCAGCGTGTCGAGCGTCGTCGTCGTGGTCGTCGACGTATCGTCGGTGGTGCTCGTGCTCGTCGACGTGCTCGTGCTCGTCGACGTGCTCGTGCTCGTCGTCGTCGTCCCCTCGGTCGTGTCGACCGTGGCCGTCGTCGACGTCCCGGTCGTCGGCGGCTCGCTGGTGGTGGGGATCGTCGTTTCCGGGGTCCCGGTGGTGGTCGTGACCGCGCCGCTGTCGGACTCGCGGCGGCAGGCCTCGACGGTCACCGGCTCGGCCACGCAGCCGTCGTTGCTGGCCTCGCACAGGTTGCAGAACGGCCGGTTCGGGTCGCGCTCGGCGCAGCTGACGTCGCCGGACTGGTTGCCGCAGTGGCTCACGTTGGGGACCGAGCACCCGGCGAAGAAGGCGAGCCCGAATGCGAATGTTCTCCAGGACATGTTCCGAACAACCTGTCTCTTAGGTCAAATAGGATGCGACGGTCAGAACGAGCCGGCCAGCGACAGCCCGGCGGCGCCGCGACCGACGCTGGGCAGCCAGGACACGCGGCGGTGGGCGGCCTTGCGGTCGAGCGCGAGCAGGACCGCGCCGGTGATGGCGGCGGCGAGGCCGATGCTGAGGGTGGCCACGCCGGCGGGCCGGGTGGAGATCGAGTAGAGCGGCATGTCGGGGTCGGGGCGCGGCTGCTTGATCGCCAGGCCGAGGCCGACGACGAAGCCGACGCCGCCGACGGCGAGCAGGGCCACGCCGGCCTTGCCGCGGCCGCCGAGGCCTTTCGGCGGCGGCGGCGGCTCGGGCTTGGGCAGCTCGGGCGGCGGCGCGGCGGCCTTGAGCCGGGCCTCGCGCTCGGCCTGGGCGAAGTCGCGGACGAACGGGACCAGACGCTCGATCTCCGAAGTCCCGCGCTCCACCGCCTCGCCCTCCGTGCACAGGCGGCACTCGGTCTCGTGCACGCTGTCGCCGACCGGGTCGTCGCCGACGTAGAGGCCGGAGCCGATCACGTAGCCCGGCTCGTCGCCCGGCACCGCGCGGACGGTGATGCGGATCCACGGGTCGCGCGGGCCGCGGCCGGGCAGGACCTCGGCGCGGCGCAGCTGGCGGTTGCCGACCTCGTCGAGGCGCTCGTGGATCACGGGGCCCGCGGGGCCGGCCCCGTTGGTGTCGATCGCCAGGCTCGCGCGGGCGATCGTCTCGCCGGAGAGCGACGGAGCGGCGGCGCCGCCGGTGGTGGGGCTCGCGGGCGTCGCCGTCGACGGGCTCGCCCCGGCGGCCGGGGGCTGCGCGGGCGCGGCGTGGACCTGCGCGGACGGGATCGCGGCGACGGACAGGGCGCAGACGAGGCTCAGCCCCCGACACGCTTTTGGCACAGCTTGAGCCAACCTTGAGCCTCCTGGTCTTTGAGACCTTTCCCTACGGACATGCATCCTGTGAAGTCACCGAGCTCCATCAACGCCTTGGTCTCGAGCTTGCGCGCCTCGGCGCTCGAGGCCCAGCACTCGCGCTGACGGGTATAGTCTCGCAAGATCGCCCAGCGCTGGGTCCGGCGGGCCTCCTCGGCCGACGTGCGGACTCGCTGGCAGCGCGGGCTCATGTGCGCGTCGCTGCCGGGGCGCGTGCCCGCCTTCGCGGTGGGCTTCACGGTCGCGCCCTCGGGGGCCGGCGGAGTCGGCTCGCTCGGCGGCGGCTCGATTACGGGCGGCTCGCTCGGCGGCGGCGCGATCGCGGGCGGCGGTGTCGAGATGTCCTTGGGGACAGGTCCTGGATCGACCGGCGCGGGCGGGACCACGGCCGCGAGCTCGGCCGGCGGCGGCGTCTCGGGGCCGGCGCGCAGCAGCCACACCGCGGTGGCGAGCCCCACCACGGTGAGCAGCGCGAGCACGATCGTCGCGGTGCGGCCGCGCGGGGCCTCGCGGCGCAGCGGCGCGAGCGTGGTCCCGGGCGTCGGCTTGGCGGCCGTCAGCGACGCCGCGGCCGACGGGATCGGGGCGGTGAGCGTCGCCTGCAGCGGCAGCTGCGAGCTCGCGCCGGGCGAGGTCGGCCCCGACTTGTGCCGGCTCTGCGAGTCGCGCCGCATGTCCTGCAAGATGACGTCGAGGCGGGCCGCGACCGCGTCGCCGTCGGACGGGCGCTCGCCCGAGTCGGTGGCGAGGCAGTCGGCGATCAGCCGGACCAGGCCGGCCGGCAGGCCGGGGCGGCGGGTCTCGACCGACGGCGCCGGGCGGTTGAGCTTGAAGGCCAGCAGTTCGAACGCGTTGCTGGCCGAGAACGGGATGTCGCCGGTCAGCATCTCGAACAGCATCACGCCCATCGCGTAGACGTCGAAGGTCGGACGCGCGGGCATGTTGGTGGCCTGCTCGGGCGCCATGTACTCGGGCGTGCCCATCAGCGAGCCGGGGCTGGTGATGCGCTCGGCCCCGGCGACGATGAGGCCGGTGTTGGCGGCGATGCCGAAGTCGAGCACCTTGACGGCCTCTTCGCCGGCCTGCGGCACGAGCATGATGTTGCTCGGCTTGAGGTCGCGGTGGACGATGCCGGCGCGGTGACCTGCCCCGAGGGCCAGAGCGATCTGGCGCATGATGGCGCACGCGCGGCGCGGCGGCTCGACCGTGGTGTTCTCGATGAGCTCGGCCTCGAGGTCGCGCCCGGCGAGGTGCTCCATCACCAGGAACAGGCGGCGATCGGGCAGCGCGCCGGCGTCGAACACTTGAACGATGTTCGGATGGCCGATCGTGCTGGCGGTGCGGGCCTCGGCGCGGAACCTGCGGACGATCGAGTCGGTCTGGCTCCACTGCGGCAGCAGGACCTTGATCGCGACCTTGCGACCGACCTCGACGTGCTCGGCGAGATAGACCGAGCCCATGCCGCCGCGGCCGAGGACCTGCAGCACTTGGTAGCGGTCTACGAGGATCGTGCCCGGGGGAAGTCGCCCTGGGGTGCGGCGGCCTCCGGCTCGGCGTCGATGGCGAGGTCGAAGCTCACGGCGCTCCGCCTCAGGCTATCACGGACCCGGCTCCGTCCCCGAAGGGAGCGCGCGGGCGAGGTCGTGGTCGGCGATCGCCCGCGACACCGCCAGCGCGCGCCGGGCCCGCTCCACCAGCCCCGTACAGGCTTCCCGCTCGATACGGGCCCCTTCGGCCGTAAACAGGCCCCTCCGGGGGGATGTCCTGCCCGGCGACCGCGAACAGGCGCTCGTCGCCCACCGCCGAGCCGTCGGGGAGGGCAGCCACCCCCGGCCGGCCCGAGCCGGGACCAGCGGTCGGCCGACGAAGGCGGGCGGCGCCGGCACGCCGAGGTAGTGCAGCCAGGTCGGCGCCAGGTCGACGTGGCTGCCCACGGCGTCGACCTCGCCGGTCACCTGTCCCTTGGGCAAGACCAAAAAGCCCGGCACCCGCTCGAGCCGCAGCCGCAGCGAGGGCGACCCGGCCGGCTCGCCGGCGAGCGCCGCGATCTCCGGCGTCACCCCCAGGCGGGCGTCGTGGTCGCCGTAGATCGCCACCGCCGTGCTGTCCGCGAGGCCAGCCGCCTCGAGCCCGGCGAACAGCTCGGCCAGCGCCGCGTCGAGGTGGTGGATCCCGTGCAAGTAGTTGCCGAGGCTCGTGCCCTCGAGCGCGCCGAGCTGCAGCCGGCGCAGGGCGGGCGGGAATTCGTCGTACGGATGGTGCAGGCTGAGCGTCACCAGGAACGCGAAGAACGGCTTCGGCGCGGCGGCCAGCTCCGGCAGCATGCGGGCGAAGAACGCCTCGTCGGCCAGGCCCCAGCCGATCACCGGCCCCGGGCCGAGCTCGCGGTCGAACAGCGAGCGGTCGAAGCCGTAGCGGGGTGCAGCGTCGCGCGGTTCCAGAACCCGCGCTTGAACGGGTGGGCCGACAGGGTCGCGTAGCCGGCCGCTTTGAGGGCGTGGGCGACCGTCTCGAAGCGGTTGCCGGCGCGCAGGAACGCGACCGCCCCCTGCCCCAGGGGGTACTGCGAATTCAGGATCGCATACTCCGCGTCCGAGGTCATACCCTGGGCGGTGATGTCGACCACCGCCCCGTAGTAGAGCGCACGTGCGCGCAGGCGGTTCAAAAACGGCGTGATCTCCTGCCCGGCGACAGTGGCGCCGATCGTCCAGCCCTGCAGCGCCTCGGCCTGGATCACCAGCAGGTTGGCCCCGCGCGCCAGGCCGAACCCGGGCAGCGCGGCCTGGTCGCGCTCGGCGAAGAACGCCGCGATCTCGGCCCGCTCCGCCGCCGACAGCGAGCGCTGACCGATCGCCCCCGCGAGCGTGCGCACCACGTCGAACCAGTGGGCCCCGAGCACGCCGAAGCGGCCGGCGTTGTGCTGCTCGGAGAACACGCGCGAGCCGAGGCCGCTGCGCATCGCCTCGCCGAGGCTGGTCACGAGCGGCAGCGAGGCCAGCAGCAGCGCCGCCGCGCCCGCGAGGGTCACGCGCCGCCGCGCTCGCGGGCTCGGCTGGGCCTGGGCGCGCGCCCGCGGCCACGCGCACGCGAGCACGAGCCCGGCCAGCGGCGCCGCGGCCAGCCACGCGTACTCCGGCCGCAGCAGCGCGCGCACGCTGGCGCCGATGGCCCCGACCTGGTGCGCCCCGATCAGCGCCTGCACCGGCACGATCGCCCCGAGCACGTGCATGTACAGCAGATCGGCGAGCAACAGCACGGCTGTCCCGAGGGACAGGATGAACGCCAGCCACGGCCGCAGCCGCCCGGGCACCAGCAGCACCAGGAGGCCCGGGACCGCCGCCGCGCCGATCGAGGCCGCGCGGCCGCCCTGCCACAGATCGATCGCCGCCAGCTCGTGGAACGCCGCGCCGAGCCCGGCCAGCGCCGCCCACAGCCACAGCGCCGGGACCAGGTCGAGCGCGGCCCACCGCCACGAGCCGGGCGCCGGCCTTCGCCGCCGCGCCAGCACCACCGCCGCCACGGTCGCCAGCGCCAGCGCCGACTGCCACCAGGCCGCGCGCAACGTGACCTTCACGACATGTTCCGAAGGACCGCCGGTCGACGGCGGGAACCACCGCACCTGCTCGCGCACCATCGCCAGCGCGAGCGTGTAGCTGCCCGCGCGCGGCGGGCCGGCCACGCGCACCGCCACGGTCGCGGTCTCGCCGGGGGCGACCGCGTGCGGCAGCTCGGTGCGCACGCCCTCGTGCTGCAGCGGCGTGCCGTCCTCGCCGCGCCAGCGGTACGACAGGCGATCGCCCGCGCCCGGCGACCACGCCTCGGCGCCGGTGTTGCGCACCGTGACGGTGAACGTGTCGCTGTCCGACGCCGCCAGCCGGCCCGGCCAGTCGGCGGCCACCAGCTCCCACGCCAGCGCCGGCGGACCGACGGTCGCCGCGGCCGCCAGCTCCTGCTCGGGGGCGATCCACGCCTCGCCCTCGCGGACCAGCCGCGGCGCCAGCTCGTAGCTGCCGGGCGCGTCGGGCGGGCGCACGCGCAGCTCGAGCTCGACCACCTCGCCCGGCTCCACCGGCTCCGGCAGCTCGGTGCGGATGCCCTCCAGGACATGTCCCTCAGGACCTGTCCAAACGTAGCTGACCTTCAGGCCCTGTCCCTGGAGCCATGTCTCGTCGCCGCGGTTCTCGAGCGCGATCTGGGCCAGCGCCGGCAGCCCGGCCTGCAGCGGCGGCAGGCTCAGCGACAGCGCCGCGAACGCGTCGCGCGGGGCGCCCACCCGCACCTCGGCCGTCGCCGCGCCGCCGCCGGGCCCGTACCAGGCCACGCCCTCGCGGACCGGCTGCCACGCCAGGGTGTAGGGCCCCGGCCGCGCCGGCGCGCAGCTCGGCCGGCAGGACCACGCAGCCGCCGGGCTCGACCCGCGCCGGCAGCGAGGTGCGCACGCCCTCGAGCCGCTCGCCCTCGCCGCCGAGCCAGTGGTAGCTGAGCGCGTCGCCGAGCTCGTCGGCCCACGCGTTGGCGCCGGTGTTGCACAGGCGCACCCGCGCGGTCGCCCGCGCCCCGGCGGCGAGCTCCCGCGGCGCCTCGACCTGCTCCATCGACCAGGTCCCCGGCGCCGGCCCGACGTCGACCGCGACCGCGTCGCCGCCCCCGACCGGCGGGTCGTACCAGAACGCGTCCTCGCGCACGAGCGCCCAGCGCAGCACGTAGCGCCCCGCGGCCGCCGGAGCGACGAGCGCGGCGGTCAGCGCCACGGTCTCGCCGGGCCCGACCGCGTAGGGCAGCCGCGTGCGCGCCCCGTCGCGCTCGAGCACGGCGCCGCCCGGGGACTCCCAGTGGTACGACAGGTGGTCCTGCTGTCCCTCGGACCATGTCTCTCGGCTCAGGTTCTGCAGCACCACGCGGACGCCGACCCGCTGCCCCGGCGCCAGCGCCTTCGGGGTCGACTCGCCCGCCAGCCGCCACTCCCGGGCCGCCCGCGCCTCGCCGGCCGCCCCCGCGGCCACGCCGAACGCCAGCAGGAGGACGCGCGCCGACACGGACCCCGGACCGTAGTGCCGCGCGCCCGGGATTTCAACCGCCTTCGCCCGCGAGGCGTCTCGCCCGCGAGTACGCCGCCCGCGGCGAGCCCCGCGATCGCGCTCCCCCTGCTCGCCGCGATCGCGCCCTGCGATCCGCACGACGCGACCTGCTACCCTCGCGGCATGGCCCTCGCGCACCGGCCCGCGGCCCACGACGACTACGCGACCTTCGCCCGCCTCTTCCCCGAGCTCGACACGGGCGACCCGATCCCTCGCCCGCGCACTGGGCCGCGGAGATCGTCCCCGACACCTGGCTCTTCGAACAGGACGGCGAGGCGGTCGGCTACCTGTTCTTCGAGCGCCTCGACGGCGTCGGCTACATCCGTCACGTCGTCGTCGCGCCCGAACACCGCGGCCAGGGCGTCGGCCTCGCCATGCTGCGGGCCGCCGCCGCCGAGCTGCGCGCGGCCGGGTGCGCCACCTGGTGCCTCAACGTCAAGCCCGGCAACCTGCCCGCGGTCGGCCTGTACCAGCGCCTCGGCATGCGCGAGGCCTACCGCTCGACGGCGCTGCGCTTCGCGTGGGCGCAGACCGACGCCCTGCCCGCTCCCGGGCGAGCGCTGGAGACGCGGGCGATCGAGCCGGGCGACGACGCGGCGATCGAGGCGGCCTTCGCCCTGCCGCGCGGGCAGCTCGCGGGCGGGCGCGCAGCCAAGCGGGTGCTGCTCCGCCTCGTCGACCCGGCCGAGCCGAGCGCGGTCCACCTCGGCTTCGCCTCGTTCAACCCCGACTTCCCCGGCGCTTTTCCGTTCCGCGTCGCCGAGCCCGAGTTCGCGGCCCCGCTGCTGGCCGGCCTGCGCCCGCACGCCCGCCCCGACAAGCCCGACATGGGCATCGTCGCCGAGGCCGACCCCGGCCTGACCGCGCGCATGGTCGCCGTCGGCGCCCGCGTCCACCTGGAGTTCTCCCACTTCAAGGGACAGGTCCCCACGGACATGTCCTGAAAGCCATACCCTATGAAACTCGTCACCGAACCCTATCACCTACAAAAACCCGCTGGCCGCAGCGAGGCCGGCACATCCTGGCGCAGTTCGACGCCGACACGATCGTCGTCTATCAGGCCTACCGCCCGGCGATCGGCCGGTTCGCCGCCGAGCACCAGCGCTTCGGCGGCCCGTTCAGCCTCGAGCGGATGTCGTGGATCAAGCCCAACTTCCTGTGGATGATGTACCGCTCGGGCTGGGGCACGAAGGAGGGTCAGGAGGTGACTCTGGCCGTCCGCCTCCGCCGCGACGCCTTTAATAAAGTACTGGCCGAGGCGATCCACTCGACGCACGTGCCGGAGGTCTACGGCGAGCGCTCGGCGTGGAGCAGCTCGGCAAGCGTTCCGACGTGCGCCTGCAGTGGGACCCCGACCACGGGCCGTCCGGCGACAAGCAGGAGCGGCGGGCGATCCAGCTCGGCCTGCGCGGGGCGGCGATCGCCAGCTACGCGCGCGAGTGGATCGTCGAGATCGAAGACATCTCCGCGTTCGTCGCCGAGCAGCGCCGGGTGTGGTTCGAGGGCGACCGCGAGGCGCTGGTCACCCCGCGCGAGGAGGTCTATCCGGTCGCCGATCCGGCAGTGGCCGCCAAGCTCGGCATCGGCCTGGCCTGAAGAGCATGCCCTCGGGGACATGCCCTTCGGGTCATGTCAGCGGAACGAGGTCAGCGTGCGGCCGCCGTCGATCGTGTGCAGGCCGCCGGTGATCCAGCCGGCCTCGTCGCTGACGAGGAACGTCGCCAGCGCGGCGATCTCCTCCGGCTGGCCGGGGCGGCCGAGCGGGTGCGTCGACTTGGCGCGCTCGAGGAAGGCCGCGTAGTCGGCGACCGCCCCGGTGGCGGTGTGCAGCTCGCTGACGACCACGCCCGGGCAGATCGCGTTGACCCGGACCCCGCGCGGCGCCAGCTCGAGCGCGAGGCACTGGGTCAGCATGTCGAGCGCGGCCTTGCTGACGCAGTACGAGAGGATCGTCGGGTACGGGCGCAGGCCGGCGATGCTCGACAGGTTGACGATCGACGGCCCGCGACCGTGGACCAGCGACGGAGCTGCCCTTCGGGTCAGGTCGTAGACCGCCTCGAGGTTGGCGTCCATGATCCTTCGCCACTCGTCGGGCTTCGGGCTGTCGAGGATCGAGTCGTTGCCGATCACCCCGGCGGCGTTGACCAGCACGTCGAGGCCGCCGAGGCCCTGCAGCGCCTCGTTGACGGCGCGCTCGTTGTCCTCGCCGCGGGTGTGCTCGGCGGCGATCGCCACCACCTCGGCCCCGGCCGCCCGCGCCCGCTCGGCGGTCTCGTCCAGCCGCTCGCGGCGCCGCCCGGTGATCGCCAGGTTCGCGCCCTCCTCGGCGAACCGCAGGGCGATGGCCCGCCCGATCCCGCTGGTCGCTCCGGTGACCAGCGCCCGCTTGCCCGTCAGTCGCTTCATCGCGGCGACGCTATCACATCGTGAAGGTGTGCCGGTGCGTCGACTTGGCCCGCGTCGGCCGCAGCAGCGCCGTCTTGACCACCCGCGCCACGCAGTTGCCGAGCGTGCTGCCCTCCTGCGACCCGGTCGGCGCCGCGCTCTTGACCGCGCCGTCGGGCCCCACCACCACCTGCACCGTGACCTCCATCTTGCGCAGCGAGAAGCGCGAGCACTCGAGCTTGACCCGCGCGCCGATCTTGCTCATCGCGCTCGCGAACTCGCCCGCGGTCAGCGCCGCGGGCCCGCTCTTCGGGCTCTTCGGCGCGGCGCTGCGGACCGCCGGCTCCGGCTCGGCCTCGGTGCTCGTGTCGGCCTCGGCGGCCGACGTCGTCTCACCCGCCGCCTCGACCGGCGCTTCGACCGGCGGCTCGGGCGACTTCACCGGCTCGGGCGGCGGCGCTGCCACCGGCGGCGGCTCGTCGATCGCCACGACGGGCGGGGTCGCCAGCTTCGGCGCCTCGTTGATCGCGGGCTGCGCCGGCGCGACCGCCGGCGCCGCGGCGATCACGGGCGCGGTCGCGGCCGGCGGGGTCACCTGTTCCTTCGTATAAAACCTTTTGGCCATGGTCCAAAGGACAGCCGAGAACACCAGCAGGATCGCCGCCCCGGCCGCGAGCGCCACGCGCGGGCGGATCCCGGCCGGCTCGGGCTCGGGCGGCGGCGGCAGCGGTAGCGGCGGCGGGACGAGGGCGGCGTCGGCCTCGGCGATCGCGGCCCGCAGCGCGGCCGCGAACTCGCCGATGGTGTCGTAGCGCTGGTCGCGGTCCTTGGCGAGGGCGCGCAGGACCACGGTGTCGACGGCCTCGGGGATCTGCGCGTCCGGCTTCGCCTGCGACGGCGGCGGCGGCACCTGCATCAAGTGGGCGGTGAGCGTCGACATGAAGCTCTCGCCGGCGAACGGCAGCTTGCCGACCAGCAGGTCGTAGAACATCACCCCGACGGCGTAGATGTCGACGCGCGCGTCGGGCTTGAGCCCGCGGATCAGCTCGGGCGCGACGTACTCGGGCGTGCCGAGCAGGCCGCTGGCCGCGCTCGACGGCCGCTCGACGTCGCTGTCCTCGAGCACCTTGGCGATCCCGAAGTCCAGCACCTTCATGAAGTCGGGGTCGTTGCCGCGGCGGATCCGGAAGCAGTTCTCCGGCTTCATGTCGCGATGGATGATCCCCTGCGCGTGCGCGGCCTCCAGCGCCGCCGCGATCTGCAGCACGATCGCCGCCGCCCGTCGCCACGGCAGCGCGCCTCGCGGGCGCTCGTGCTCGAGAGGTCCTCGCCCTCGAGGTACTCCATGACGAGGAACACCAGCCCGTCGCTGGTCGAGCCGAAGTCGGTGATGTCGACCACGTGCTCGTGGCGGATCTTCGAGGCCGCGCGCGCCTCGTTCAGGAACCGGTCGACCTCGGTGCGTCGCTCGCTGTGGGCCGCGTCGAGCACCTTGACCGCGACCGGCTTGCGGATCACGACGTGCTCGGCGCGGTAGACCGTGCCCATGCCGCCGTGGCCGATCACCCGCTCGAGCTTGTAGCGGTCGGCCAGGGTGTGGCCGAGCAGCGGATCCGGCCCGTCGGCGGGCCACATCCCGCGGCCGGAGCCGCTCGACCTGCGCGGGCCGAAAGAACGCGAAGCCATCGGGCCGCCCCAGCATAGCGGAAGTCGCCCCGCCGCGATCCTCGCAGGCGGCGCGTGAAGCATGACTCATCTGTCCCGAGAGACAGAAACGCGCGGCCGTCAGAACCGCCAGCGCAGCGCCGCGCCGCCGCCCGACGGCGAGGCCAGCGGCCAGACCGCGACCGCGGCCGGCTCGGGCGCGGCCGGTCGCCCGGACGCCTGCCTCGCGCGCGCCCCGACCACCAGCAGGGCAATTCCGGCGCCGAGCGCCAGCGAGCCGAACACCCCGCCGACCACCGCCATCGCGTTGTCGCCGCGACCCCGGCGCTCGAGCTCGGCCAGCTGCGGGTCGTCGGGCATCAGCCCCGGCATCGCCTGGACCAGCGCGGCCCCGTCGGCCTCGGTGCGCTGGCCGCGGACCATGCCGCCGACCATCAGGCCGAGCAGCGCCAGGCCCACCCCGGCCGTCACGCCGCCGGCGATCAGCAGCTTGTTCGGGTCGCGCGGCTTGCCCGGGCCGTCGGCCGGCGGCGGCGGCGGCGGCTCCTCCTTCTCGGGCACGCGCGGCAGCTCGAGCGCGGCGCAGTCGAGGTCGGCCTCGCGGGCCTTGGCGGTCATGAAGTCCTTCCGGACCTCCTCGCGCAGCCCGGTCGCCTTGACCATGTCGGGCGACTTGCGGCCGCGCTTGCGCTCCTGCTCGGTCTCGATGAAGTCGGCCAGGGCCCGGTCGGCGGCGCACAGGTGCGCGGCAGGGTGCTCGTTGCCGCGGCGCTCGCCGCCGGCCGTGTAGGCGCCGCGGTGGGCGTCGACCAGGTCGAACAGCACCGCCGCCCGCAGCTCGCGCTGGCTGACGGGGATCTGGGCGTAGGCGGCCGCGAACTCGCGCGCGGCGGCAGGGAAGCGCCCGGCGTCGCGCTCGGCCAGGCCGCGGTCGTAGGCGCTCTGGGCG
Organism: Nannocystis pusilla; assembly: GCF_026626665.1. Classification (GTDB taxonomy): domain Bacteria; phylum Myxococcota_A; class Polyangia; order Nannocystales; family Nannocystaceae; genus Nannocystis; species Nannocystis pusilla. The sequence continues at coordinate 9,746,463 of NZ_JAPNKE010000002.1, read as the reverse complement.
GCCTCGGAGATCGGCGCCGGCTCGGGGGCCGCTGCGACCCGCGTGGGCCCCACCAGCGCCGCAGCGACGACCACCCCGCACCAGCGGGCGCGCGAACACGAGGTCGCCAGCGAGGTCAACATGCGGGAGGAGCTGCCGCGCGGAAGCGCGCAGACGGACGCGGCGACGCGAGGATAGATCGCCGCCCGCAGGCGACACAAGCCGCGCCGTACGACGACACCCCCGCGAGCGAACCCACGCGTCGCGCGGTTCGCCGGCGCCGCCCGGGGAATGCGGGCTGTGCACCTGTCCCCGGACAGGTGAAATACGGATCGGCGACACGGACCGGTACGGGGTCGTCGGCCGTGCAGCGAGAGGCCACGTAGCCAGCGGGCGCGGCGGATCGAAGGAGCGTGAGCCGGAGCGCGAGCGCGGCGCGCCGACGACCTCCACGCGCACGGGATGCCGGCGCAGTCCGAGTCCCTCGCGCGCGCGAGGGCCTGCGTCCTCGCCGGAGCGCAAGAATCTCAGGCGCCGACGCTCATCACCGGGGCGCGGTGGGCGGCGCGGATGATCTCGTCGGCGGCGGCGGCGAGGATCTCCGCGCGGCCGCGGCGGTCGAACGCGGCCAGCGGCTTCATCGGGTCGTTGAGCCCGTAGAAGCTCGAGATCCGCACGCTCCTGGGCTGCAGGCCGTTCGGGTCGGCGAACTGGTACTCGACGAACGCGTCCATCGCCGGGCGCATGTAGAGGCACTGCACGGCCGCGCGCGGTGGTTTTGTTCGGCGAGCACGGCGGGCAAGCGGTGCTCGGTGATGAACGCCGACGCGAGGAAGCCCGGCGAGATCAGCAGCACCGTCACGCGCGCGCCCGCGAGGGCCCGGCGCAGCTCGGGGGCGGCTCCCGCCACGCGCAGGTCGTCCCAGAGGTCGAGCATCCACGCCTTCTGCAGCGGCTTCAGGTGGACCTGCAGCTCGCCCAGCAGATCGCGCTCGCGGTGGCTGTAGGCGATGACGACCCCGTGACGGACCGGCTGCGCCTGTTCGCGGGGCGATGACGACGTCGAAGTGGCACTGACCGACGGCCCGCTCCTCATACCGGCTCCCTTCTAACAGATTCCGCTACACTTTCGCGCATGCCCTTGCGGTCTGTCCCATGCGCCCTGTCCGTCCTGGCCCTCGCGCTCGTCGCTTGCGGTCCGTCGCCTGAAGCGTCGAAGGCGAAGCCGACCGCCGAAACTGTGAAGTCGGCTACGCCCGCGGCAGCACCGACGCCGGCGCCGACGGCACCGTCGGAGGGACAGCAGTTCTCGACCAATGCGCCGGCGTCGTCGGTACCCGACCCGTCGTGGTTCTCACCGGCGCTGCTGCCGGGCACGTCGGTGACGAAGAAGGGGCGCTCGCCCACCGATGACCAGGGCCGCTTCACGGCTCAGATTCTGTTCGCGTTTCCGGCCGGCGCCACCTTGAAAGACTGCGTCGATCCGCTGGCCGCGGCGCTGGCCAAGATCGTGCCCGCGGTGCAGCGCGAGGAGAAGGAGGGCCGCGTGACGCTGACCGGCGACACCGCGGACCAGCACGTGATGTTCATGTGCGGCGACGCCAACGGCACGCTCACCGCCTTCGTCAGCTACCGCTGGACGCAACCTCCGCCGGCCGCGCCATAGGGCCGCGCAGGGGGTTCCACTCGCTGGTCCTGCTTCACGCCTCACCTCGCCGGCCGCGTGGCTCGCCGGCCGCGAGCGTCACGGCGTGAGCGCCGGCGGATTTCGCCCCGCGCGACGGCCGACCTGCCCCGCATCCGTCGTGAACGAGGGTCGACCTGCCATCACGGCGCGCGAGGGTCGACCTGCCATCACGGCGCGCGAGGGTCGACCTGCCCTCGCATCACCTCGCGCGCGGGTGACCTCGCGTCACGGCGCGAGCGAGGGCCGATTACCCCGCATCACGGCACCGGCCTGCGGTCGACCTGCCGCGAGGGGTCGGCGTGAGGCCTCACTTCTTCTTGTGGCTCGCGCGCCGCTGCTCTCGCGCGCGCTCCTTGTGAATTTCTTGGCCGCGGGGTTGTTGCGGTTGGCCTTGGGGGCCGGCTGGCCGTCGGCGGCGAAGCGCGGCGGGGACTCGCCGACCTCCGGGATCGTCTGCCCCTCGCAGAACTGCAGCATCTGCGCTGGCCGGCGTTGAGGAACGGCGCCACCCCCAGCATCATCCGCTTCTCGATCTGCATCAACGCCACTTGCTGGCGCACCGGCAGGCGGATGTTGCGGGCCACCACCTTGTCGAAGCCCGGCTCGCGCGCGTCGGAGCCGGTCGGGTCGCTGACCACGAAGTGCATGCGGCACACGTTCGGGCGCACGTCCCACACGCGGCAGCGGTGGGTCTGCGGGTCGAGCAGCGGGCACAGCTCGCCGCGCCTGGCGAACGCCGCCCGGCCGTCCTCGACCGCGGCGTCGGTCATCGCGATCTTCTCCGGGTCCTTGCCGGTATGGCGCTGCTGGATCTCCTTGAACTGCGCCTCACCGAGCTCGGCCAGGCGCTTGGCGACGTCGGCGAAGTCGCGCCACGGGCGGATCGTGCGGTAGATCAGCAGCGCCTCGACGCCGCTGACGCCGACCGGCTGCTCGTAGCAGCAGCGGAACCCCTCGGGCGTGCCGGGACGGGCGGCTGACCCCAAGTTCATGTGCTTCGCGACAGCCTCGACGTAGGCGTCGTAGGCGGCGACGAAGCGGGCGGCGGCGGCGTAGAAGCCCTTGGGGGCGCGCTTGTTCAGGGCGATGTCGGCGAGCCCCGGCAGCGCGGCGAGCTCGTCGAGCGCGGCCTGGATGGCCGCGACTTGCGGCTCGGTGGCCTTGCGAACTGCCCGCGGGATGCGGGTGATCTGGTCGCGCGGCATTTTCGGCCGGCGTCCGAGGAGCCGCTTGAAGAGAGCCAGGACCATGAGGCGGCGACTTCTTAGCAGACAGGCAGAGCTTTTTCACGGGCGTGCGCCTGCGGCCCGGTTGCACCGCCTGGCTCGCGCGGTTAGCGTTGCCGCCGATGTCGACCCCACGCCACCTGCTCCGCCGTTCTGCGGTCTTCGCCCTGTTCGTCGCCCTCGCCTCGTCCCCGCTCGCCTGCAAGAAGGGCGCCGACACGGCCGGTCCCGACGCCGCGGGCGGCTCCGCCGAGCAGGCCGGGGGCACCGAGCTGCGCTACAAGGCCGGCGCGTACAAGCTGAGGGCCGACGTCAAGTTCAGCTTCAAGGCCACCTCGCCGCAGGGCGTCAACGAGGCCGCGGGCGACCTCTCGGGCCTGCTCGACGTGACCGACGCCGGCGGCGGCAAGATCAAGGTCGGCCTGGCGGTCGCCGAGGTCCGCGAGTTCGTCCTCGGCAAGGACATGCTGCCGCCCCCCAAGGAGGGCGAGACCCCGGTCGACCCCAAGGCCGCGGTCCAGGGCTTCACCGGCGCCTTCGTCGCCGACCTGCGCGGCGAGCTCGACGAGGCCGGCACCAAGGCGCTGCCGGAGACGGCGGCCGCCAAGGAGAAGAAGGGCGTCGAGGCCGCGGTGGCCGGCTTCGCCACCGGCGTGCTCGGCCTGCCCGAGCTGCCGAAGGCCGCGCTGGTCGAGGGCAAGACGGTCGAGACGACCGAGCGCAAGGACGAGAACCTGCAGGGCCTGGTGATCCCGGTCGACACCACCAGCAAGTTCACGCTGGTCAAGATCGACAACGCCTCGGGCAAGCGGGTCGCCGAGGTCAAGTACGAGTCGGAGTCGTCCGGCGCGGTCGAGCAGGGCAAGCAGATGATCACCCTCGACGTCGCCGCCGAGGGCACCGTCCTGTTCAACCTCGACGACCAGCTGCCGGTCCGTCGCACCTCGTCGTCGACGACCAACATCTCCGCCGGGCAGATGGCGATCGAGATCGTCAACACCATCGACTCGACGTTCGCGCCGGCCTGAGCGCACGGCTCGCCGTCTTCAACCTCCGAGGTCGTCATGACCGAGCCCATGCGCGCCGTCGTCCTTCTCAGCGGCGGCCTCGACTCGACCACAGTGCTCGCGCTCGCCGCAGCCGAGGGCCGCGAGACCTACGCCCTCAGCTTCCGCTACGGCCAGCGCCACGAGGTCGAGCTCACCAGCGCCGCGCGCCAGGCCGCCCGCTTCGGCGCCCGCGCCCACGAGGTCGTCGACCTGGCCCACCTCGGCCGCCTGGTCGCCGCCGGCACCTCGCTGCTGCGGGCAGCAGCGAAGCTGTCCCCAAGGACAGCACGTCCGCAGGCGAGATCCCCAGCACCTACGTGCCCGCGCGCAACACCCTCTTCCTCGCCTACGCGCTCGGCTGGGCCGAGGTCCTCGGCGCCGGCGAGATCTGGGTCGGCGTCAACGCGGTCGACTACTCCGGCTACCCCGACTGCCGCCCGCATTCGAATGCGTTCGAGCGCCTGGCCGCCGAGGCCACCCGCGCCGGGGTCGAGGGCAAGCCGCTGCACGTGCGCGCGCCGCTGATCAGCTGGTCGAAGGGACAGATCGTCCAGGCCGGCCTGGCCGCCGGCGTCGACTACGCCGACACCGTGTCCTGCTACGACCCCGTCGTGACCGACGACCGCCCCCGCGCCTGCGGCCGCTGCGACAGCTGCCGCCTGCGCCGCGAAGGCTTCGCCGCCGCCGGCGTGCCCGACCCGACCCGCTACGTGTGAATCACATGGTTGAAGGGACAGGTCCTCTGGCACCTGTCCCTTCAGACATCCCTGTCACTCTCGGTAGCGAGCGCGAGTCTCGGCAGCTCTCGTTCGCTCGGTTCGCCGTGGCGCCTGTCCGCCCCGACAGGCCGCTCGGCGCGCAGCGGCCAGCCTGACCGCGCCGACAGCTTCTTCACCGCCACGCGCACGCGCACGCCTGTCTCTTCGGACAGACGAGCGCGCCCGCGCGTTCAGAACTCGCGCACGCCGGGGATGACGTCCTCGGCGGGCTTCGGCTTCTGTTGTCGTCGTCCTTCTTCGACTCGAAGGTGTTGTGGTCTTCGGGGAAGTGGCCCGACCAGTAGAGCAGGCGGCCGCAGGACTCGCAGGCGGGGATCTCCCGGCCCTTGAGCAGCCGGGTGTACATGATGTGCGGGATGACCATCTTGCAGGCGGTGCAGCGCTCGCGGTGGGCGGCGACGAACGCCACGCCGCCGAGGCGCTTGCGGATCCGCTCGTAGGACGCGAGCGTCTCGCGGTCGATGTCCTTGACCAGGCGGGCGCGGACCTTCTTGGCCTTGTCGATCTGCTCGTTCAGGCGGCCCTGCTCCTCGCCGAGCTTGGCCTTCTCGGCCTCTGCGGTCTGGCGCAACGCCTGCAGCGCCGCGTCCATCTTGGCGATCTGGGCCTCGGTCTTGTTGACCGCCTCTTGCAGCTTGCCGATCTCGCCCGTCCGGGTCTGGACCATGCGCCGGGTCGTCTCGAGCTCGCGCTGCTGCGCGTTGAGCTCGCGGGCGGTCTTGATCGCGCCCAGCTTGGCCTTGCTGCTGCGGATCTGGTCCTCCTCGTCGTGGAGCTGCATCTCCTGCCGCTGCTGGAACGACCGCGTGTCGTCGAGCTTGTTGCGCTCGGCCGAGAGCATCTGCTCGAGCTTGTGCAGGTCGGTGTCGAGGGTGGTGATCCGGCTGGGGATCTCCCTCAAGCGCCGCTCCATCAGGGTGAGGCGACGGTCCTGTCGCTGGAGCGTACGAAGGGCGGGGATTTGCGGGTGGATATCTGTCATGGGGACGCCTGTGGGTGGGCCCACCTGGGCTTGAACCAGGGACCAACCGGTTATGAGCCGGCCGCTCTGACCGACTGAGCTATGGGCCCGTGCGACGCTGGGGGATCGTCATCTCCAGAGTAGGTAACGGAGGGCGGGGACGTCAAACTCGGCGGCGTCGCGCAAACGCCGCAGGCGCGGGCTCCGCTGCCTGCGACGACGGCCCGGGGGCCCGCGCTGGGGCTACTCGGTGCATCGTGTTAGTCTGCGCGACCCGTGGCCACAGACGCCAGCGAACTCAGCAAGGGCGGCCTTTCTCTCGGCTTTGCCAAGCTCTTCTTTTGCTCGCCGGCTACGCCGTCTCGATCGCCCTCACCCGCCTCGTGCCTCCAGGCACGTTCGGTGATTACACGGTCGTAAGCCAGATCATCGCCATCCCGAACATGGTGCTGATCCAGACGCTGCTGTTCGCGGTCAGTCGTCCGATGTCGGCCGAGTACGACGCCGGCCTGCCGTCCTACGACGACCTGCGCCGGCGCGGCTTCCGCCTCGCCGGCCTGCTCGGCGGCCTCGTCGCCGTCGTCTTCATCCTCGGCGCCGACCCGCTCGCGACCTACGCGCTCAAGGACCCGTCGCTGGCCGGCGCGCTGCGGGTGGTCGGCATCATCCCGCTGATCTACGCCGCCTACGCGGTCAACGTCGGCACGCTCAACGCCGTCCGCAAGTTCCAGTTCCAGGCCGGCCTCGACATCTTCATGGCGATGACGAAGACGACGCTGATCATCGGCGCCGCCGCCATGGGCTTCGGGCTGGCCGAGATCCTCGGCGGCTTCACCTTCGCGTCGCTGCTGGCCCTCGGCCTGTCGATCCTGTTCGTCAGCCGTTGCCGGCCGCGCACCGCCGGGAGCGGCAACGGCCCGTTGCCGGCGATGGCCGAGTTCACCGGCCTCTTGTTGGTGTTCACCGCCGGCGTCAACCTGCTGCAGGCGCTCGACCTGGTGCTGCTCAAGCAGTTCGCCGCCTCGCAGGCGCAGAAGGACGCCGTCGGCTTCTACTCGAGCGCCAACCTGGTCGCGCGCGTGCCCTACAGCATGATGAACGCGGTCAGCCTGGTGATGTTCCCGCTGATCGCGACGATGCACGCGCAGAGCGACCGCTCGCAGGTCCAGCGCTACGTCACGGCGACGGCCAAGGTCAGCGTGTTCCTGCTGTGCTTCATGAGCAGCGTCGGCGCCGGCGCGGCGGCGGAGGTCCAGCGGCTGCTGTTCCCGGCCGCCTACGGCGAGGCCGCCGGCGAGCTGCGCCTTTTGGTGTGGGGCATGTCGGGCTACTCGCTCACGGTCACCGCGGCGTGGATCTTCAACAGCACCCGCCGCTCGCAGCTCGCGCTGCTGCTGATCGCGGTGCCGCTGGTGGTCGTCGGCGCGGCCGGCTTCGTGCTGGTGCCGCAGAGCTTCACCTCCGGCGCGGCCACGGCGGTGGCGATCGGCGGGGCCGCCGGCGCGGTCGCCAGCCTGATCGCCCTGGCCCGCAGCCTCGGCGCGGCCCTGTCGCCGGTCTACCTGCTCAAGCTGCTGGCCGCGGTCGCCCTGGTCGAGGCCGCCTCGCGCGCCTTCGCCCCGACCGGCAAGATCCTCATCATCGTCAAGCTGGCGCTGCTCGCCGCGGTCTTCCTCGGCACCGCCGCAGTCACCCGCGCCGTCACGCCGGCCGAGCTCCGCGAGCTCCGCAAGAAGCGTGCCCCTTAGGACATGTCCCAAAAGCCATGGCTCATCATCTCCAAGCCGCTGCGGCCGCCGTTCCGCGACGGCAGCACCGTGCTGCTGCGCGACCTGGTGCAGCACATGCCGGAGAGCCGGTCTCTGGCCTACCTCGGCGACCCGGCGGCGCCGCTGCGGCCGGCCGGCGACCGGGTGATCGGCGCGCCGCCGGCCGGCTACGCCCCGACGATGACCGACAAGCTGCGGGCGCTGGCCGCGATGCTGCGCCACCCGGGCATGCCGGTCCACCTGTCCTTCACGCCAGGCAAGGCCACGGCCGCCGTCGTGTCGCTGCTGCGCCGGCTGCAGCCGCGGCGGCTGTTCGTGCAGAGCTTGATGTCGTCGCACGGGGCCGAGGCCTGGACCCCCCTGCTGCGCCCGCTCGACGCGGTGGTCGCCCTGTCCCACGGGACAGCCCGGCGCCTGCGCGACGCCGGCGTGCCCGAGAGCAAGATCGCCACCATCCGCCCGGCGGTGGCGACCACCGCCGCCGATCACCCGAGCGAGGTCGCCGGGCGCAAGCGCCTCTTGTACGCCGGCGACCTGGACGGGGAGATCGCCGCCCGCCTGGTCGCGCTCGCCCGCGCCACCGCGCCGAGCGGGTGGTCGCTGACGATCGCCTGCCGGCCCAAGGCCGAGGGCGACGCCGAGGCGCGCGCCGGTCTTCAGCGAGATCTCGCCGGCGATCTCGCCTCCGGTCGGGTCGAGCTGCTGGCCGAGGTCGCCGACATGGACGCGCTGTACCGCCGCAGCGCGCTGCAGCTGTTCGCCGCCACGCACACGCGCAAGAAGGTCGACCTGCCGCTGGCGCTGCTCGAGGGCCTGGCGCGCGGCGTCCCGGCCGCGATCGTCGACGTCTCGCCGGCCGCCGAGCTGCTGCACGTCGGCCACGACGCCGGCCTGCGCGCCGGCCTGGCCGCCCCCGCCGAGCCCGACGCGTTCGCCCGCGCGATCGCCGAGGTCGTGCACGGCGACACCGTCGCCTCCTGGTCGGAACACGCGGCCGCCCTGGCCGCCCGCGAGTTCTCGCTGACGCAGATGGCCGGCCGCTACGACGCGCTCTACAGCGACCTCGAGAGCAAGCGCCGGAAGTGACCTGCCCGAAGGGGCATGTGCATTCGGACCTGTCCGGATGGCCATGCACATGTCTCTCGGGACATCCGGCCTCAGCTCTTGCGCCGCCGCCCGCCCTTCTTCTCGCCCTCGCGCAGCACCTTTAAAAAGGCCCGCAGGTTCGCCGGCACGTGGCGGACGGCCGGGTAGTAGAGGCACAGCCCCGGGTACGGCGGCGTCCAGTCGTCGAGCACGCGGACGAGGCGGCCGGCGGCCAGATCGGCGGCCACCGACCACTCGCTGAGGAACGCCAGGCCGGCGCCCGCGAGCGCGGCCTGGTGGCGCAGCTCGTCGTCGCCGAGCGTCAGCCGGCCCTTCACGTCGAGCGCCAGCTCCTCGCCGCGGCGCTCGAACTCCCACCGGTACACCACCCCGCTGGCCATGCGCAGGCGGATGCAGTCGTGCTGCAACAGGTCGGCCGGCAGCTTCGGCCGCGGGTGGCCGGCGAAGTACGCCGGTGAGCCGACCACCGCGAAGCGCACCGGCCCGCCGAACGGCACCGCCACCATGTCGGGCGCGACCAGGTCGACCTCGCGCACCCCGGCGTCGAAGCCCTCGGCGACGATGTCGATCAGGCGGTCCTCCGTCACCAGATCGACCTGCACCTCCGGATAGCGGCGCAGGAACTCGAGCACCGGCGCGAGCAAGGCCCACCGGGCCGCCCCGCGCGACGCGTTGATCCGCAGCCGTCCGCGCGGCGTCGCCCGGAAGTCGTCGACCGCGCGCATGGCCCCGGCGATCTCCTGCAGCGCCGGCCGCACGCGCGCGAGGAAGTGCGTCCCCGCCTCGGTCAGCGACACGCTGCGGGTCGTGCGGTGGAACAGCCGCACGCCGAGGCGCTGCTCGAGCCCCGCGATCGCGTGGCTCAGGGCCGACGGCGACAGCCCGAGCTCGACCGCCGCGGCGCGGAAGCTGCGGTGCGTCGCCACGGCCACCACGCCCTCGAGCTCCGTCATGCCGGTGGTCTGCCTCATTGTGCGAAATCCTGCATCAATGCATCGCAGATCGCACGGATTGTCGCCAGCGGCCCCGGGGACTACTCCTGGGCCCATGACTCGCACCGTCCTCGTCACCGGCACCTCGACCGGCTTCGGCCGCGCCGCCGTCCACCGCTTCGCCCGCGCCGGCTGGAACGTCGTCGCCAGCATGCGCTCGCCCGCCCGCGAGACCGAGCTGCGCGACCTCCCCGGCGTCCTCGTCACCCACCTCGACGTGCAAGACGCGGCCAGCATCGACGCCGCCGTCGCCGCCGGCCTCGACCGCTTCGGCCGCCTCGACGCCCTCGTCAACAACGCCGGCTTCGGCCTGTTCGGGCTGTTCGAGGCCACCAGCCCGGCCAAGGCCCGCGAGCAGTTCGACGTCAACGTGTTCGGCCTGATGGCGGCGACCCGCGCCGTCCTGCCACACTTCCGCCGCCAGCGCAGCGGCGTGGTCGTCAACATCACCTCCGGCGCCGGCGTGTTCGCGCTCCCGACCAGCTCGCTCTACTCGGCCAGCAAGTTCGCCGTCGAAGGTTTCTCCGAGGGGCTCGCGTGGGAGCTCGCGTCGCAGGGCATCCGCGTGAAGCTGGTCGAGCCCGGCGGCGTGCTCGCCACGCGATTCGGCCAGCGCGCCGGCGAGGAGGCCGTTCACGCCGCCGACCTGCCCGACTACGCCGCCTTCCTCGCCCACGCCGGCGCCGTGTTCGAGCGCCTGCGCGGCGACCGGCGGCTGGCCACGCCCGAGGACGTCGCCGACGTCATCTTCACCGCCGCCACCGACGAGAGCGACCGCCTGCGCTACGTCGCCACCCCCGACATCGTCCCGCTGGTGAGCGCCCGCCGCGAGACCTCGGAGGAGGCCTACATGGCCCTCATGCGCGAGCGCTTCGGCTTCGCGACGCCGCGGCCTCGCCCGCGGAGTGACCTGCGGCATCTCGCCCGGCGGCCGCGCTCGCATGCGCCTGCGCCGCCCGTCAGCCGAGCGCGGCGCACCCGCGAGCCGCGCGGCCTGCTGCGCTTCCGGACAGGTCCTTCGAGCCATGCCCGTGCGGACATGTCCCCAAGAACATGTCCTTTCCATCCAAAAAGAAAGCGGGAGAGGAGCGGACGAGCGGGGTCGTAAGCCGGGTTTGTCCCTGGGTTCGTCGCCTCCCCCAGGTGGCGGTCATTCTTCTACGCGGCACTACCCGGGACGGGACGGGCAGCCCCTGGTGACTTCCTTGCGGAGAGCCACCGTGTCCCTGTTTGGCCTTGCTCCGGGTGGGGTTTACCGTGCGGTCCCTGTCGCCAGGTCCCCGGTGCGCTCTTACCGCACCTTTTCACCCTTACCCGCGCGGACGCGGGCGGTCTGATTCTCTGTGGCACTTTCCTTCGGGTCGCCCCGACTGGCCTGCGCCAGCACCCTGCCCTGCGGAGCCCGGACTTTCCTCGAGTGCTCTCGCCCGTGAGGGCTACTCACCCGCGAACGCCTTGTCCCCCTCGGCCGCTCCTCTCCCGCGGGCGGTGTAGCACGCGGGCGCGCGCCGACCAAGCGGGGCGCGGCGCGCGAGCGGCGGTCAGGGCAGCGACGGCAGCGTGTCGGTCGCCGTCTTGCTGAGCTGACGGACCGCGTGGCGCTCGTCGTGGTCGTTGCAGGCGAGCACCACCACCACGGTGATGTTGTCGTCGCCGCCGCGCTCGAGCGCCAGCTCGGTACACACCTGCGGCAGCTCCGAGTACAGGTTGTCGCGGGCCAGCGCCGCCAGCTCGTCGAGCGACACGTAGTTGGCGAAGCCGTCCGAACACAGCAGGTACACGTCGCCGAGGTTGACGTTGACCGGCACGATGTCGGCCTCGACCAGCCGCTCGAACCCGACCGAGCGGGTGATGATGTGCTTGAGGTCCGACTCCTGCGCCTCTTCCTCGGTGATGAGGCCGGCGAGCACCTGCTCGTTGAGCCAGGAGTGGTCGGTCGTCAGCTGACACGCCATCGCCGAGCGCAGCAGGTACGCGCGGCTGTCCCCGACGTGGACCACGTAGCCGCGGTCGCCGTGGAACAGGATCCCCGTGAGCGTGGTTCCCATCCCGTGCAGCGAGCGGTCCTGCTGGGCCTGATCGTAGATCCGCGCGCTCGCCTCGCTCGCCGAGGCCTGGAGGATCTCCGCGATCGCCTCCGACCACGCCTGCTGCGGCATGCCGTGAAGGCGCGCCATCCCGCGGCGCACCACCTTGTTCACGACGTCGGCGCACATGGCACTGGCATGCGCACCGCCTGCGTGGCCGCCCATGCCGTCGGCGACGAGGTACAGCCCGAGCGAGCTGTCGACGAGGAAGCTGTCCTCGTTCGCCATGCGGACGCGGCCGACGTCGGTGGATGCCCACGCGATCAAGCGCACAACCTGGACGATACCACGTACGGCTGCGAATCGAGACCCATCTCGCGCGGCCTTCGGGTCGCCGAGACGGGCCGCCGGTGCAGATGCCGGGGCGCACGCAGCGCGTGAGTAAACCGACGGCTCCGCGCCGCGCCGGCGGGCAGCGCGGCGTCGGAGCCGGTCTTTGAGGCCAGGTGGCTCTGTGGGCGCCTGGGCGCCCGAATCACACGCGGAAGGCCGCCGGCTCGTCGGACATGGAGATCTCCGCGCCGTCGAAGCGGATCCGCTTGGGCTTGTCGTCGAGGACCGTGAGGATGGAGACCGGGCGCCGCCAGATCCGCTCGACGTTGCGGAGGGTGTCGCGGGCGTAATCCATCTTCAGGTCGACGCCCTCGTGGCGGTGACCGAGCAGCAGCTCCGAGCGGTTGAGGTAGTTGGCGTCGACCACGTAGATGAACGGCTGGCCGAAGTTCGACAGCTGCTGGAGGATCTGCTGCTTGATCTTGCTGAACTCGCGGCCTTCGATCTCGAGCCGACCGGTGCGGCGGTTCTCCTTGTAGGTGAAGAATTTCTGCTCGCGGCAGAAGTCTTCGGTGAAGAACTCGTCGAGGAAGGTGACGTCGTTGTGCATGCGCCGGACCTCGTAGAGCTTCTGGCGCCCGAGACCGAGCTTCTTGTCCCACGCCGCGCGCTGCGACAGCGAGGTGCACTCGTCGTACTCCTTGCCGAAGCGGCCGGTGTTCCAGCGGTCTTCGATGTGGCGGTAGAGCTCGACGCCGAGCTTGTACGGGTTCAGCTGGCCGGGGCCCATCGCGGTCACGCCGCTGGCGGCGTCGGCGTAGTCGATGAGCTCGTCGTCGCGCAGCGCCCGCGTCGTCATGATGCGCGAGTGCCAGTACGTGGCCCAGCCCTCGTTCATGATCTTCGTCTGCATCTGCGGCAGGAAGTAGTAGGCCTCCTCGCGGATGATGCCGAGCACGTCGGCCTCCCACGCCTCGAGCGGCGCGTACTGCATGAGGAAGCCGAGCACGTCGCGCTCGGGGTGGGGCGGGTTCTTGCGCTTCTGGGCCTCGTCGGCCTGCTTCTTCTTGGCCTTCTGCGCGGCCAGCAGCTCGGGCGGGTTGATGTAGCCCTCGAGGTAGCTGCGGGTGTTGTGGAGGCGGCCGGGCTCGGGGCCGAGGGTCTCGCCGGAGGCCTCGGCGGCGGGGGCGGGCTCGGAGGCGGGGCGGCGGCTCTCCTTGCGGCGGAACGGCAGCCAGGGGTCGATGAGGTTGTCGACGGACAGGCAGGTGTCGACGAAGGTCTCGACGTTGGACACGCCCTGGCGGTCCATGTAGCGGCGCACGCGGGACGCGTTGTTGGCCATCCCGTCGATCATGCGGCGGTCGGTGTGCGAGAAGAAGTAGTTGTTCTTGAAGAAGTCGCAGTGGCCGTAGACGTGGGCCATCACCAGCTTCTGGTCGACGAACGAGTTGCCCTCGAGCAGGTACGCGTAGCAGGGGTTGGTGTTGATCACGAGCTCGTAGATCTTCGAGAGCCCGTACGTGTGGCTCTTGAGCATGTGGTCGTACTCCATGCCGAAGCGCCAGTGGGGGTAGCGGACCGGGAAGCCGCCGTACGCCGCGATCTCGCACATGTGGCGGTAGTCGATGGTCTCGAACACGACCGGGAAGGTGTCGAGGCCGAACTCGTCGGCGTACGACTTGATCTCCTCTTGCAGGTCGCGGAGCGCGGGCGGCAGCTGGCCGGAGGGGCTGTAGAGCGACTTCGACACGGCTAGCGGCCCCCTTCAGGAATTCGCGGATCGAGTCCATGATGTCGTCCTTGCTCTTGATCTCGCTGGTGACGAGGGCGATGTTCTTGGCGAACGCGGACCTCAGGTCCTTGATGAACTGGCCCGAGCCGTAGGGCGACTCGACCTGGCCGTAGCCGAACTGGTTGCACTTCGGCAGCAGCTGGTGCTTGACCAGCTGGATGCACGTCGCGGTGTCGTCGACCGACCAGTTGTCGCCGTCGCTGAAGTGGAACGCGTAGATGTTCCACTGCTCGGGGCTGAACTCGGCGTCGATGAGCTCCGCACACAGCTTGTAGGCCGAGCTGATCATCGTCCCGCCCGACTCGCGGGTGCGGAAGAAGACGTCGCGCTCGACCACCCGCGCGGTCGCGTCGTGGATGATGTAGCGCGACTCGAGGCCCTTGTACTGGCTGCGCAGCCACGTATCGATCCAGAACGACTCGATGCGGACGATCTCCTTCTGCTCGTCGCCCATCGAGCCGGACACGTCCATCATGTAGATGATCACCGCGTTGGTCTGCGGGCGCGGGTCGGTGCGCCACGAGCGGTAGCGGCGGTCCTCGCGGATGGGCACGATCACCGGGCGCGCCGGGTCGTACGAGCCCATCGCCACCTGGCGGCGGAGCGCGCGCTTGTAGGTCGCCTTGAAGTTGCGCAGGCTCTCGGGGCCGGTGTTGCGCAGGCCGACGTAGCGGTCCTTGCGGGTCTCTAGCGAGTGCGTCCCCTTCGGCTGGATGTTCGGCAGACCGAGCTCTTCCCCCATGATCTGAGCGAGCTCTTCGAGGGTGACCTCCACCTCGAGCGCCTTGCCACCCTCCTGCTCGCCGGCCTTGCCCGCGCCGCCCTGGCCGTCCTTACCGCTGCCGCCGACCGGGTCGCCGGGCTCGCCGTCGCCCTGGCCGACGCCCTGGCCGCTGTTGTCGCCGTGGACGAACCGCGGGATGTTGATCTGCGGCATCGGGATGGCGACCGTGCCCTGGCCCTTGGGGGCGACCATGTCGCCGCGCGAGATGTATTTGCGCAAGTTCTGCCGGATTTGCCGCGAATGATCTCTCGGAAGCGGCTGTGGTCCTGCTCGATGCGCGAAATCATGGATAATCAGAGTATGCGAGGTGCGCGGCAGATGCGAGGCGGATCCCAGCGCTCGCGCGCCCGGCGGCGCCAATGCGAGTTTCTCCGCGGTGCGCGCCGGCGTGCCTGCGGGCGCGTCGCTTCCGCGGTGGCCGCTTCCGCGACCCTCGTGTACCATGACAGGTAAGATGTCATCCGTCTCGCTCGTCGACCGCGTCGCCGCCCTTCAGGACCAAAAGCGCTACGAAGACCTGCACTGGACCGGCACGTTCGAGGAGTACCTCGACCTCGTGCGGCGCAACCCCCGGGTCGCGCGGACGGCCTACGAGCGCCTGTACGACATGGTGCTGTCGCACGGCACCGAGGAGTACGTCGACAGCAAGAAGAAGATCACGCGCTACCGCTTCTTCCAGGACGAGGTCCACGAGGGGCGCGACGCGATCTTCGGCCTCGACATCCCGCTGATGCGGCTCGTCAGCGTGCTCAAGGCCGCGGCGCTGCGCTACGGGACCGAGCGGCGCATCATCCTTCTTCACGGCCCGGTCGGCTCGTCGAAGAGCACGATCGCGCGCCTCTTGAAGAAGGGCATCGAGGAGTACAGCCGCTCGCCGGAGGGCGCGCTCTACACCTACGAGTGGACGCTGCCCGAGGGGCTGCGCTACCTGACGGCCGGTCAGGAGAGCTTCTCGTCGCCGATGAACGAGGAGCCGCTGAAGCTCATCCCGTCCGATGTCCGCGAGCAGGCGATCACCTCGCTGGGCCTCGAGCGCGACGGCTTCCGCCCGTACATCCGCGGCAACCTCAACCCCGCGTGCCGCTTCATCTTCCGCGAGCTGATGCTGCACTACAAGGGCGACTGGTCGAAGGTCGTCCGCCACGTGCGGGTCAAGCGGCTGCTGCTGTCCGAGGAGGACCGCATCGGCATCGGCACCTTCCAGCCGAAGGACGAGAAGAACCAGGACTCGACCGAGCTGACCGGCGACATCAACTACCGCCGGATCGCCGAGTACGGCAGCGACACCGACCCGCGCGCCTTCAACTTCGACGGCGAGTTCAACGTCGCCAACCGCGGCGTGATCGAGTTCGTCGAGATCCTCAAGCTCGACGTCGCCTTCCTCTACGACCTGCTCGGCGCCACGCAGGAGCAGAAGATCAAGCCGAAGAAGTTCGCGCAGACGGACATCGACGAGGTCATCATCGGCCACACCAACGAGGCCGAGTACAACCGCCTGCTCGAGAACAAGTTCATGGAGGCGCTGCGCGACCGTACGGTGAAGATCGACGTCCCGTACATCACGAAGCTCAGCGAAGAGATCAAGATCTACGCCAAGGACTACAACCCGAAGAAGGTCCGCGGCCGCTTCATCGCCCCGCACACGCTCGAGATGGCGGCGATGTGGGCCATCCTCACCCGCCTCGAGGACCCCAAGAAGCACCAGCTGTCGCTGCTGCAGAAGCTCAAGCTGTTCGACGGCAAGACCCTGCCCGGGTTCACCCAGGACTCGGTCAAGGAGCTGCGCAAGGAGGCCATCCGCGAGGGCATGGAGGGCATCTCGCCGCGCTACATCCAGGACAAGATCGCCAACTGCCTGGTGTCCGAGCGCGGGCAGATGAGCATCAACCCGTTCATGGTCCTCAACGAGCTCGAGGGCGGCCTGCGCAGCCACAGCCTCATCAACAACGACGACCAGCGCAAGCGCTACACCGAGCTGCTCGCGGTCGTCAAACAGGAGTACGAGGACATCGTCAAGAACGAGGTCCAGCGGGCCATCAGCGCCGACGCCGACGCCATCGCGCGCCTCTGCGGCAACTACATCGACAACGTCAAGGCGTACACCCAGCGCGAGAAGGTCAAGAACCCGTACACCGGCCAGGACGAGGAGCCCGACGAGCGGCTGATGCGGTCGATCGAGACCAAGATCGACATCCCCGAGTCGCGCAAGGACGACTTCCGCCGCGAGATCATGAACTACATCGGCGCGCTCGCCATCGAGGGCAAGCAGTTCGACTACCGCACCAACGAGCGGCTCTACAAGGCGCTCGAGCTCAAGCTGTTCGAGGACCAGAAGGACAGCATCAAGCTCACCAGCCTGGTCTCCCAGGTGGTCGACCGCGAGGCCCAGGAGAAGATCGACGTGGTCAAGCAGCGGCTCATCCGCAACTACGGCTACGACGAGATCAGCGCGTCCGACGTGCTCACCTACGTCGCCTCGATCTTCGCCCGCGGCGAGATGAAGTAACCCGGCGACGCCCGGCGTCGACGCGCAGCGGGGGCCCAGGCGCCCCCGCTTCGCCGTCGTGGACCCGGCCGGCTACGACGGCGCCGGCGCGAGCGGCAGGTCGACGCGGAAGGTGGTGCCGACGCCCGGCTCGGACTCGAGGCTGATCGAGCCGTGGTGGGCCTGGACGATCTCGCGGGCGATGTAGAGGCCGAGCCCCAGGCCGCTGAACGAGCCGACGCGGTGGGCCCGCTCGAACGGCTGGAACAGCTTGGCGCGGGCCTCCGGGGCGATGCCGATGCCGTGGTCCTCGACCTCGATGCGGGCGGTGTCCGGCCGCGGCAGCGTCAGCCGCAGCGTGACCGGGTGATCGGCGCCGTACTTGAAGGCGTTGCTGACCAGGTTGTCGAGCACCTGCTCGATGCGCCGCCGGTCCCACGCGGCCACCACCGGCGCCTCGCCGCGCGGCGGCAGATCGAGGTGCAGCTTCGTGCGCGCGCGGACGTCGTGCTCGCACAGCTGCGAGCAGAAGGTCGTCAGCAGCTCGACGACGTCGGCGTCCTGCGGCTCGAGGAACAGCTTCTTGTGCGACAGGCGGGTGGCGTCGAGCATGTCGCCGACCAGCGAGTCGATCTTGCGCGCCTGGCGGATGATGAGCTGCAGCGCGGCGACGAGCGGCTCCTTGATCGCGGGGTCGGGCGGCGCCGGCAGCCGGCGCAGCAGCGACTCGGCGCGCAGCAGGATCGAGGTGATCGGGGTGCGGAGCTCGTGGCTGGCGACCGAGAGGAACTCGTCGCGCACGGCGATGGCGTCGCGCAGGACCTGCTCGGCCTGCTTGCGCGCGGAGATGTCGACGAGGGTGCCCGACATGCGCACGGCCTCGCCGCCGTAGTCGCAGAACACGCCGCCCTGGGAGAACAGCCAGCGGTCGGGGAAGTCGGGGTCGCGCAGGCGGAAGTCGGAGCGGAAGGTGGTCCGGGTGGCGAGCGCGGCCTGCAGCGCTTGACCGACGCGGTCGCGGTCCTCCGGGTGCAGCAGCTTCATGAAGTCGTGGACGTCGTGCGGCTGATAGTCGGGCGACATGCCGAGCAGGGTCTTGGTCGTGTCGGACCAGATGACCTGGCCGGTGCGCGTGTCCCAGTCCCAGATGCCCGTCTCCGCCGCGCGCATCACCTCGCTCACGGGGGTGTACTCGCGCAGGCGCGTGCTGAGGTCGACGACGTAGCCGATGAACTGGTTGAGCTGCGGCCGGACCAGCGCGTAGCCGATCAGCACCGGCACGCGGCTGCCGTCCTTGCGCAGGTAGTCCTTCTCGTAGGGCCGGCACCGGCCGGTGCGCAGCGCCTCCTCGATGCCCTGGTGGTCGCGCATGAGGTGCTCGGGCGCGGTGCAGCGGTCCCAGCGGAAGGTGCCCTGCTCGAGCTCGTCGCGGGTATAGCCGAGGATCCGCAAGTACTCGTCGGTGGCCTCGACCAGCTCGCCGTGCATGTCGCTGACGAAGATGCCGACCAGCTGGGCCAGACCGCCGGCCTTGGCGGCCTCGTAGACGGCCGTCTCGCGCAGGTTCTCGACCACGCACACGGCCCCGAGCAAGCTGCCGTCGGCGGCGAGCACCGGCCTCGCGCTCTCGCGTACGCGGAGCTGCCGGCCGTCGCGCCAGCTCAGCGCGTAGCTGTACGCCGAGGTCCGCGCCCGCGTCCGCAGCGCGACCGCCACCGCCGAGTCCTCGCGCCGCAGCGGCGCCCCCGACAGGGTGGCGAGCTCGTCGGCGGGGCAATACGGCGGCGAGGCGGCGGACGACAGGCGCAGCAGCGCCGCGGCGTCGGCGTTGTACGCGACGACCCGCCCGTGCAGGTCGCAGACATAAGCCGCGTGCGGCAGCGCCTCCAGCAGGTCGCGCGCCCCGAGCATCTCCAGTGCGTCGGTCCCGGTCATGGAAGCGCAACGACTAGAGTACCGCGTGGCGCCGCAGCGTGGCTGTCCCGACCGCAGCCGGCCTGGCCTGCGGGCGGCCGGCCGAGCTCGACCGGCCGCCCGGCCGGCCTCATCGGCAACGCCCCGACGCAGCCGTCCTCATCGCGTCGGCTTCCAACAGGCGGCCACGCCGGGAGACATCGCCTTCACGTAGGCGCGGCCGGTGACGTCGAGGTAGTCGAGCAGCACCTCGAAGCGGCCGCACTGCAGCTCGACCCACGCCGGCTCCGGCTCGCCGGCGGCGACACAGCCCCATCTCCAGCTGCGCGCGCCAGCCGGCCACGAGCGCGACCCCGGCGGCCTCGTCGGCCGCGACAACGCTGACCTCCGCGGCGGCCACGGTGCCGGAGATCGGCTTCGGCTCGACGATCGTGTTCGGCTGCGGCGCCTCGCCCTCCGTCGCCGTCTGCAGCAGATCACCGTCGGCGGCAGCTCCTGCTGCGGGAACGGACAGCCCCACTTGGTGTAGCCGGGCTTGGTCGACCCGCACCCCCATGATCTCCTCCGGCTCGGCGCAGCCGATCGCCAGGTCGCGGGCCGGCCGCGACAGCGCGCAGATCGCCGCGAGTGGCTCTTGGGACATGTCCTTGCCGCACGCCGGCAGCGCCGCCGGGTCGACGTCCGGCGGCGGCCGGGTCCGCGGGGCCGGCGACAGCGCAGGGGCCGCGGGCAGCGGGTGCGCTCGCAACCTGTCCCGAGAGACAGCATCGAGATCAGCGGCACCACGCGGCCGGGCGACACGCCCACGAGTTCACCGCGCGGCGCGGCGGCCGTCAAGCGTCACGGTCCGCGGAAGGTCGCGATCACCGGGATGTGGTCGGACGGGGCGTCCCAGCCGCGCGGGGTCTTGTCGTGGACCACCGACTCGCAGCGGGCGTACAGCGGGGCGCTGGCGTAGACGTGGTCGATGCGCATGCCGCGGTTGCGGTCGAAGTCGCCGCGGCGGTAGTCCCACCAGGTGTACTGGCCGGGCCGGTCGTCGTGCTTGCGGAAGCAGTCCTGCAGGCCGAACGCCAGCAGCTCGCGCAGGGCCGCGTGCTCCTGCGGCGAGAAGTGGGTGCAGCCCTCGAGCGCGCGCGGGTCGACGACGTCGCGCTCGTCGGGGGCGATGTTGAAGTCGCCGCACAGGATGACCGGCGTGTCCGGCGAGTAGTGCTCGGCGAGCTCGGCCTTGAGGCGCGCCAGCCAGGCGAGCTTGTAGGTGAAGGCCTCGGTGCCGAGCGCGGTGCCGTTGGGGACGTAGAGGTTGTAGAGGCGGAGGCCGTCGATCTCGGTGTTCAAGATCCGGCAGTGCGAGTCGGCGTCGCCGCCGCGGAAGCCGGTGACCACCTCGGTCGGCTTGACCTTCGACAGCGTGGCCACGCCGGCGTAGCCCTTGGCCCCGTGGATGTGCACGGTGTAGCCGAGCTCCGCGAACGGCACGCGCGGGAACACCTTGTCCTCGCACTTGGTCTCCTGCAGGCAGGCGACGTCGGGGCTCTTCTCGGCGAGGAAGCTGAGCACGTCGTCGAGGCGCGCGCGGATCCCGTTGACGTTCCACGTCAGCAGCGTGAAGGGCCGGTTCATGGCGCGAACCTTAGCGCAGCCGCGGCGCGACGACGAGGGCGTGCAGCAGCAGCGCCAGCCCGAACCACCCCGCCGCCATGAGCACCGAGAGGTCGCCCTTGGCCGCCAGCGCGCCCAGCACGAACACGCTCGAGCCGATGTAAATCAGCGGCGCCCACGGGTAGAAGCCGAGGCGGTACGGCCGCGGATGCTCTGGATCTTTGCGCCGCAGGACGATCACGCAGGCGACCGCGAGCGAGCCGGAGATCAGCATCGCCGCCGCCGCGTAGTCCATCAGCTGCTCGAAGCGATGGCTGAGGATCAGCGCCATCGCCAGCGCCGCTTGCAGCCACAGCGCGACCACCGGCGTGCCGAAGCGCTCCGACAGCCGCCCGGCCGCGGGGATGCAGTGGCCCTGCTGGGCCATGGCGTAGGCGATCCGCGAGCCCGTCATCACGGTGCCGTTGATCGACCCGAGCATCGCCAGCAAGATCATCAGCGTCACGACGATGACGCCGGCGTGGCCGAACAGCGCGCCCGCGGCCGCGGTGCCGGCCTCGCCGACGCCGGCCAGCTTGTCGATGTCGAACACCGAGAGGTAGCCGGCGCACAGCACGAAGTAGAGGATCGCGACCGTGAGGGTCCCGCCGACCACCGCGCGCGGCAGGTTGCGCCCGGGGTCCGCGATCTCCCCGCCGATGTAGATCGCCGCGTTCCACCCGGAATAAGCGAAGTAGATCGACAGGTATGCCTGGGCGACGGCGGACCCCGACGGCCCGGGGTGCAGCCCGACCCGCAGGGCCTCGCGCGAGACCTCGACCGTGCCGATGTCGCCGACCACGAACAGACTCACCGCCAGCAGCACGGCCAGCGGCACCACCGTCAGCACCAGCTGCACGCGCCCGGAGAGCACGATGCCGACGTGATTGAGCCCCGTGAGCGCGACCACCAGCGCGATCGCCCAGAACGTCGGGCCCTCGACCGTCAAAAGGCCGAGGTCGACCGGCGCGGCGAAGCTCGGCCCGAGCAGCACCGGCAGCTGGAACGCGGCTGTCCCGACGGCCATGGTCGCGAGCGAGCCGGGGAAGGTCGCCAGCAGCTGCAGCCAACCTGTAGCGAAGGCGATGCCCGGCCCGTAGGCCGCGCGCAGGTAGGGGTACTCGCCGCCGGCCCGCGGCATCATGGCCCCGAGCTCCGCCACACACAGCGCCCCGCACAGCGCGGCCAGGCCGCCGGCGGCCCACAGCAGCAGGAACCACAACGGGCTCTGCACGTGCGTGGCGACCACCGGCGGGGCGATGAAGATGCCGATGCCGAGCATCGAGCCCGCGACCAGCGCTTGCGCCGCCCAGCGGCCGAGGTGTCGCGTCTCCATCCGGGGCAGCCTAACCGATGATCGGGGTCCGGGCGGCCGGACGCAAGAAACCGGAGCCGCCGCACGAGCCGCCCGCCGATAACCGGCGCGCGAGGAACTTGGCCTTTGACAGCGGGCCGGGCCGCGGCTAGCTTCGCGGCTCGGCATGCGGCGGCTGTGCAGCGCGGCGCTGGCGGTGGGGCTCAGCCTTGCAGCCTGCAAGACGGGTCCCAATCTCAGCACGGACTACGGCCAGACCGCGCGCGAGAACTACGAGCTGGCGATCGGTGAGTTCACCGACAAGGACTACGAAGAGGCGATCCAGTACGCCGACTTCGTACGCATCCGGTTCCCGTTCAGCCGCTACGCCGTCGAGGCCGAGCTGCTGATCGCCCGCGCCGAGTTCGCCCAGGGCAACTACACGACCTCGCAGGACCAGTTCAAGCAGTTCTACAAGCTGCACCCGACGCACAAGCACGTGCTGAACGGCTGGTGCGCGTACATGGCGGCGGTCTCGGCCTACATGAACGCGCCCGAGGGCTTCTTCCTGATGCCCCCGCACTACCAGCGCGACCAGGACCAGCTGCAGGACGCGCTGGTCGAGCTGGCCTACTTCTTCGATCACTACCCGAACAGCCCGATGCACCCGCTGGCGATCAAGCTGCAGGACGAGGTCCGCCGCCGCCTGCTCGAGCACGAGCTCTACGTCGCCAAGTTCTACCTCGACCGCGACCGCCCCGAGGCCGCGATCGGCCGGCTCGAGACGGCCCACAAGTCGTACTCGGGCATCGGCCTCGACGCCGAGGTGCTGTTCCTGCTGGCGCTGACGTACCTGAAGATGGACGAGATCGAGCTGTCGCGGACGACCTTCGCCGAGCTGCAGGCGCAGCACCCGAAGCACCACCACGGCCGCCAGGCTCGCCTCTACCTCAAGTACATCCAGGACACCTACGGCCCGGCCGACGCCAGCCGCAAGCGCCCCGACCGCAGCCCGCCGCGCCCGATCGCCCCGCCCCGCCCCAAGCAGGTCGACGACCGCGAGAGCAAGGCCGGCAAGCCGAAGGCCGCCCTCGAGGGCCGCACGGGTTCGCTGTGAGCCGCGACCGCCAGGACGACGAAGCACCTGTCCCCGCGGACAGCCCCGAGCCGGCTGTCTCCGAGGACATCTCGCCTGTCTCCGAGGACAGCCGAAACATGCCTGTCCCGACGGACAGGAGCCTCGACGCGGACCCGGCCGGCCCGCGCGGCGATCTCCCGCCTGTCCCGACGGACAGGAGCCTCGACGCGGACCCGGCCGGCCCGCACGGCGATCCCGCATCTGTCCCGAAGGACAGGCACCGCGGCGACGCCCCGACCGCAAGCGACGCCCGGGCGCGCCGCGGCCTGTCGGCCTCCGACCTCGAGCGCCTGCGCGAGCCCCCGCTGCAGACCGCCGACCTGCCTGGCGTCGGCGGCGCCATCCGCAGCCGCCCGGAGGACTTTCGCGTCCTCGAGGTCCCGGCCTACGACCCCGACGGCCGAGCGAACGCCCACGTCCTGCTGGTGCTGACGAAGCGCGGCGTCGGCAGCGAGGAGGCGGTCGCCGAGGTCGCGCGCCAGCTCGCCATCCCGCGCGCCGAGGTCGGGCTCGCCGGCCTCAAGGACAAGGACGCGGTCACCGAGCAGTGGATCTCGCTGCCCGCCGCCGCCGCCGCGCGCCTCGGGCAATTGTCCATTCGGACATATCCCTCGGGACAGCTCACCCCCACGGCAACAAGCTGCGCCGCGGCCACCTGCGCGGCAATCGCTTCACGATCGTCGTGCGCGATCCGGTCGTGGCGGTCGACGAGGCGCTGGCCCGCTGCCGCGCCAAGGTCGAGCGCCTGCGCGCGCTCGGCGGCCTCGACAATCTCTACGGCGAACAGCGGTTCGGCAGTGACAATTGACGCGAGGCCTCGCCGCTCTGGCGCGCGCGCCGGCGCGGCCGGGCCGACTTCCTGCTCAGCGCCGGGCAGTCGGCGCTGTTCAACCTCTACCTGCTCGAGCGCCGCGCCCGCGGCCTCATGCGCGAGGTGCTGCGCGGCGACATCCTGAAGAAGACGGCCACGGGCGGCCTCTTCGAGTGTACCGACCCGGTCACCGACAAGGCCCGGCTGGACGCCGGAGAACTCGGCATCACCGGGCCGATGTTCGGCAGCAAGATGCGGGCGCCGGGTCCGGACACCCCCTCGGGGGCGCTGGAAGCGGAGATCCTGGCGCGCGCGGAGATCGACCTGCCGACCCTGCAAGGCTTAGGTCACACCCTCGAGGGGACGCGGCGGCCGCTGCAGATCGCGCCGCTCGCGGTCGACATGGAAGCCGTGCACGACGACTTCGGCCCCGGGGTCTCCCTCAGCTTCGAGCTGCCCTCCGGAAGCTACGCGACGGCCCTCCTGCGCGAGCTTCAGCGCCCCGCCTGAGCAGCCGTGCGCCCGCGTCGCCGGCGAACACTGGCCGTTTCGCGCCGGCTGGGCTACGGTTCGCGGGCCCACCAATGAAGCTCTCGGAAAAATTCCTCGAGCTCTCGGCGGTCGGCTCGGAGTGGATCCTCTGGATCCTCGTCGGGCTCTCCGTCGTGAGCGTGGCCGTGATGATCGAGCGCCTGATCTTCTACTCGGGCGTCCAGGGGCGCGACTCGGCGCTGGTCCGGGCGCTGCACGCCGCGCTGGCCGACCGCGACCTCGCCAAGGCTCAGGAGCTCTTGCGCGGCGCCACCAGCCCCGGGGCGCGGATCGCCGCGCAGATGCTGGAGACCAGCCAGCGCGGCGCCGCCTCGATGGCCGCGATCATGGCCGCGCTGCGCCCGGGCGAGAAGCTCCGGCTCGAGCGCAACCTCAACTTCCTCGGCACCGTCGGCTCGAACTCGCCGTTCATCGGCCTCCTCGGCACGGTGCTCGGCATCATCGAGACCTTCCGCGCCATCGAGCGCTCGGGCGTCATGGGCAGCGCCGAGTACTCGAACGCGGTCATGGCCGGCATCTACGAGGCGCTGGTCGCCACCGCCGTCGGCCTCCTCGTCGCCATCCCGGCCGTCATCGCCTTCAACTTCTTCCAGCGCCGCGTCAAGGCGCTGCTCGGCGAGGCCGACGCGCTCACCAACATGGTGCTGTCGCTGTCGAGCTCGGGCAACCAGGACGCGGCGCACTGAGCCGCCGGCCTGCGCAAGGGGATCCACGCCGTGGCCGCCGACACCAGTTCCGACGACGAAGAGGGCATCAACAGCATCAACGTCACCCCGCTGGTCGACGTCATGCTCGTGCTGCTGATCATCTTCATGGTCACGACCACGAAGATCCAGGAGTCCGAGGCGCTGGCGATCGACAAGCCCGACGCGCAGACCGGCCAGAAGCTCGAGCCCAAGCAGCACCACATCCTGCTGACCTGCGCGAAGGACGGCAAGCTCGAGGTCGACCACAAGCCGGTCGACGGCGACGCCGCGATCAAGGAAGCGATCACGCGCAAGCTCGCCGAGGGCCGTGACCTCCAGGGCATCATCCAGTGCGACGAGGAGGCCCAGGTCAAGTCGATGATCCACCTCGTCGACCTGCTGCGGGACGCCGGCGTCAAGAAGTACGCGATCGCCACGGAGAAGCCCAAGGCCACCCCTGCGCCGAGCTGAGCGAGATCTGCGATGCGCCTCGGCGGCAGCTTTCTCTCGATCCGGCACCGGGGCGTTCGGCTCGCTCGGGCTCCACGCCGTGCTCGCAGTGGTGCTGGGCTACCTGTCGGTCGAGCCGCCGAAGCCCGAGGAGCCGCAGATCGACCTCGTGGAGTTCGAGATCCCGAGCCCGAGCCCGAGCCCGAACCGGAGCCCGAGCCCGAACCGGAGCCCGAGAAGCCGCAGGAGACCCCGCCCGAGCCGCAGCCGGTGCCGGAGGTCCGCAAGAACGAGCCCCGCCCAAGCCGCGGCCCAAGGCCAAGGCCGACACGCCGCCGGCCGAGCCCGACGAGGCCCCGCCGCCGCTGCGCATGGACGCCAGCCAGACCACCACCTCCGGCAACAGCGGGGTGAAGATCACCCCCGGCACGCCCGGCGGCACGCCCGGCGGCACCGGCAGCCCTGAATCGAAGGGCAAGGGCGGCAGCCCCAAGGGCACCCCCGGCGGCACCGGCGACGGCGGCCCCACCTGGGAGCCGCGCGGCGAGCTCTACATCCGCGAGCTCCCGGCCGTCGTCAACGTGCCCCAAGAGCAATGTCCTGCGGTACAGAAGCTCGGCATCGAGGGCGTCGTCATCCTCACCGTCCAGGTCCGCCGCGACGGCACCGTCAAGGACGTGAAGATCGCCAAGGACATCGGCCACGGCTGCGGCAAGATCGCCACCAAGGCCCTGCGCAAGGCCAAGTTCCGGCCCGCCATCGCCACCAACGGCCAGCCCGCCGACTTCGAACTGCGCTACGAGTACGAGTTCCAGCTCGGGGACTGACGATGCTCGCACGCGTCCTGCCGACGCTCGCGCTGTCGCTCTTCGCCTGCGCCGCGAAGCTCCCGTCCGGGATCAGCCAGCTTCCGTTGACCGTCTCCGTGCCGCAGGTGACCTGCCCCGCGGTGACGAACGGAGCGGTCCACGGCACCGTCGTCCTGGACGTGCAGGTCGGCCTCGGCGGCCGGGTCGAGTTGGTCCACATCGATCACGACATCGGCGGCGGCTGCGGAGAGATCGCCGCCGCCGCCCTGCGCGAGGCCGCGTTCCTCCCCGCGCTCGACACCGACGGCCACCCCGTCGCGCACCTGTTCCGCTACGAGTACGAGTTCGCCGCGGCGAAGTGAGGCTGGTCGGCCTCCTCGACGGCGACCTGCTGTCGCGGGTCTCGTCGCCCCCGAGCCGCGCGGCTGGGCGCGTGCGGGCGCGCGTTTGCCCCCCGCCGGCGATCGGCGCTATCGTCCGGGCCGCCGTGCCGCGCGCGCTCCGTCCTCACGACCCCGGTCCGTCCGCTTCGGCCCGCCGCGCGCCGCTCGCCGCCCTCCTGTCTCTCGGGACATGTCTCTTCGGACTGGCCTGCGCCCCCGACCTGCCCGTGAGCCAGCGGATCGCCGACGCGCGGATCCTCGCCCTCCGCAGCGACGTCATCGTCCCGCTGTTCCCGGACGACGAGCCGGCCGACGCCGGCACGCGCTGCGAGGCCTTGCCGTTCGAGACCGTGCGCGTCACCCCGTTCATGGTCGAGCCGACCGGCGTCCTCGACATCGCCGGCCCTGACTTCGACCCGATCTGGATCGCCTGCGGCCTCGGCCCGGGTCAGGGCCTGTTCGCCTGCCTGCGCGCCGCCGTCCCGCTCGAGCTGGACGAGCTCGAGGAGTGCCCGGTCCCGAGCTTCACCGACATCGACCCGAGCGCCATGGCGCTGCCGGAGTACCCGAGCCCGTGTCGCCTGCCCGACGACGGCAGCGACGACGGCCGCCTCGACTTCGTCGCTCCGTTCGCCGCCAACCTGCTGCTCGGCGGCGACATCGAGCTGACGATGATCAGCCAGGGCCCCGGCTCGCCGAGCACCCGCGAGTGCGCCGAGGCCATGCTGAGCAAGGCCGCCGACCTGCCGAACGACTGCATCTACGCCGTCACGCGCGTCTCGGTCGGCCCCATCGAGAAGCTGCTGTCGTTCGCCGGCATGTTCGGCTTCGACCTGCCGCCGGAGCTCGGCGAGGTACCTGACCCCGAGGACATCCCGGACGGCGACCGCAACCCGCGGATCTCCAGCTTCCGCGTCACCGTCCTCGACCCCGAGGCCGACGAGGCGCTCGAGCTCGGCGAGCTGCCGCGCGGCGCCGTGGTCAAGGTCAAGCGCGGCCAGACCCTCGAGATCGACACCGAGACCCCGGCCCACGACCTCCAGACCTACCCCGTGCCGATCAACAACGGCATCGGCGGCACGGGCAGCGAGCTCCAGACCGAGCGCATCGACGGCTCGTGGTACCGCACCTGGGGCCGCCTGCTGTCCGGCGGCAGCGACGACCGCCAGGCCTTTAATCAATGGACCATGCGCAAGGGCGAGCAGGACGCGGACGAGCTCCCGCCCGACGGCCGCGCCACCCTGTTCTATGTCTTGAGGGACAGCCGCCTCGGCGTCGACTGGTGGTGGCTCGAGGTCGAGGTCGAGCCCTGAGCCGCGCGCGCTGATCGGCGCTCTACGACATGTCCTCGGGGACAGGCCCGACGCCGGTCTGCCCACCGCGCCACCTGACCTCGGAGACACCTCCGACGCGAGCGGTCGACGGCTTGCAGCCGCCGGCGAGTGCGCCTGCGCTCCATGGACCTGTCCCCGGGGACAGCCATGACAGGAACCCCGACAGCTCGACACCTCCGACGCGAGCGGTCGACGGCTAGACGCCGGCGAATGCGCCTGCGCTCCACGGACCTGTCCCCGGGGACAGCCATGACAGGAACCCCGACGGCTCGCCGCTCGCTCCGAGTCGCCGGCGCCTCGCACATGTCCTCGGGGACAGGTCTGCGGCTCGCGGCCAGCGACCATCCGCTCCCTGGGCGCGCCCGCACGCGCCGCGCGACCCGGCGATTCTGTCCGCGAAGACAGGTACCGGCGGGGGTCGACCGGGGTCGGCTCCGGGTCGGGGGCGAGCCCGCCGTGCGGCCCCGCAAAGAGCGCCGTCCGGGGCCGCGTCGCCGCGATCGACGGGTTTTCGGTCGGACCTGGCTCACGTGCTCCGGCCGACCCCCGGTCGGCCCCGATAGTTTCAGCCTGCAAGGCAGCCCCGAGCCCTGCCTCGCCGGTGCGTCCCTGCCAGGCTGGGCGCCACCGGCTGCGCGGGCGCCCGGTCTGGCCGCACACCCGGGAGGTGCCGCTTGACCCCGCCGGCCCCCGGCGTTAGTAGCCCTCTGGATCCGTGCTGGGCCTCACCGTAACCCTGCTCGCTGCCCTGCTCGCCGCCCCCGCGCCGGGCACCCTCGATCCGACGACCGGCATGCCGGTCGACGTGCAGCAGCGGGCCAATCCGCCGCCGGTGGAGGCCCGTCCGGCGCCGGGCGTCAACTTCGGTCAGTCGCCGACCAGCGTCACGCCGCCGGCGACTCGGCCCCCGAGCCCCTCCGATCCGTCGGCGCCGCGCACCCCGCTGATGCGGCCGCGGCCCGATGCTGCCCCTTCGACCACGTCCCCCGGGACAGGTCCTTCGAGCAGCTCGCCCCGAGCGCCCCGGCCCCTGACCCGGCGACCCTCTACCCGCTGTCGTTCGCGGCCGAGGAGCTGTCGCTCAGCGACGTGTTGAAGAGCGCGCTCGACGGCAACATCGACCTGCGCAACAGCGCGATCGACATCGCCATCACCGAGAAGCAGATCACCGCGGCGCTCGGCGCCTACGACGTGTTCTTCCTCGCCGGCGTGACCGCCAGCAAGGCCGTCACCCCGCAGCGTGGTTCGCAGCTGACCTTCAACGTCGGCCAGCAGCAGCTGTCCGGCAACTTCGGCTTCGAGCGCAAGCTCGAGTCGGGCGGTACGATCAACTTCACCGTCACGACCACCCGCAGCTCGACGCTGCAGCCGCTGAACATCCAGAACGCGGCGGCCGGCGTCCGCTCGCTGAACGCCTACCTGATCTCGCCGAGCCTGACGCTGACCCACCCGCTGTTGCGCAACGCCGGCGTGCGGGTCAACCGCGCCGACATCGACCGGGCCCGGATCGCGCGCACGCAGATGGAAGCCAACCAGCTGCAGATGGCGCAGACGGCGATCCACGACATCATCCTCGCCTACTGGGACGTCCTGTTCGCCTCGCGCGACCTCGAGAACAAGCGCCGCAGCGCCGCCACGACCTCGGAGCAGCACCGCCGGGTCAAGGCCGAGGTCGCGGCCGGCCGCAAGTCGCAGCTCGACCTCGACACGATCTACCAGTCGCTGGTCGCGCGCGAGAACGAGGTCGTGCTGGCCGAGAACACCCTGCTCGACCGCAGCCTGACGCTGCGGCAGTTCATGGGCCAGGAGTTCTCGAAGCGCAAGGTCCTCGGCGTGCTGCCGCAGACCGACCCGCAGGCGCTCGCGCCGCGGGAGATCGACCTCGAGGCCGAGATCAAGAAGGCGTTCCAGGCCAACCCGCAGCTGCGCTCGCTCGAGATCGGCATCGCCAGCCGCCGCATCGACGAGCTCGTGGCCGCCAACGCCCGCCTGCCGATCCTCGACTTCCGGTTCCAGTTCGCCCCGCAGGGCCGCAGCATCGACCAGATCGCGGTCGTCGACACCGGCATCCCGGCCAAGCGCGCCTCGTGGCCGGAGGCGTTCCAGAACTTCTTCACCGCGACCGACGTCGCCAAGGTGAACTTCAACACCGGCCCGTTCGCCGACTTCAACATCAGCGGCTCGCTCAACTTCAACTTCGACATCCAGGGCCGTACGCCGAAGGCCAACCACGAGCGCGTGATCCTCGAGATCCGCAAGGCCGAGTACAACCTGCAGAAGTCGCAGCAGCAGATCTCGATCGCCGTCATCCGCTCGGTCAACGCCATGCGCACCGCCAGCGCGCGCCTCACGATCACGAGCGAGGCCGTGCGCCTGGCCGAGTCGAACCTGCGCGCCGAGGAGGCCCGCTTCCGCGTCGGCCGCTCGACCAGCTACGACGTGCTGTTCCGCCAGGACGAGCTCGCGCTGGCCCAGTTCAACGCGCTCTCGGCCCAGATCGACTTCCTCCGCGCGACCGTCGAGCTGCAGACCCTCACCGGCCAGCTGCTCCCGTCCTACGGCCTCGAGCTGAGCGGCGCCGCCGGAGCGCGCCGGACGTCGAGCCCCACCGGCGGCAAGTACCGCTGAACGCCGGCGACCGCGGAGCGGCGCCCGACCTCGCCCGGCAAGCACCGCTGCTCGCGGAGGAGCGCGGCGAACGGCCTGTCTCCAAGGACATATCATTCGCCCGCCCCTCGGCCGGCCGCCCGCGTGTGAGCGCTGGCGAGCTCGCGCAGCACCGCCTCCCCGACGAGCCAGGCCGCCCGGGGGCCGGGCCTCGTGTAGCAAGCGCCGCGGGGCGCCGAGGCGAGATCTCCGGACCGGGACGCCGGGAGCGCCGGGGCGCGGGCTCCGCCGGGCCTGGGCCGCGCGCTCGGCTTGTTTCGCCGGCGCCGCTCGTGCTAGGTTGCTGCGTGCTCGCCCACGGGCGCCTGGAGAGCAGCCATGTCCGCTTCTGAAATCGCCGACAACAAGTGGGAGCTCGAAGCTTCCAAGCCCCCGGTCTCCGACGTCGGAGGCATCCTGCAGATCGTCGTCGTCGGGGCGTTCACCCTGATGTTCGCCTGGATGATGCTCTTCACCTTCCAGGGCATCTTCGGCGGCAAGCGCGAGACCCTGGCCGACCAGTACGGCAACCTGACGGTCGACGGCAAGAAGAAGGAAGCCGCGCCCGCCGCTCCCGCCGCCGAGTGAGCCCCGGCGCTCAGGCGCCGCGAATGCCGATGAACGCGAGCATCTGACCGATGCCCGCGCCGTCGCGACGATAGCTGAAGTACTGCTCCGGGTGCCGGCAGGTGCACCCGCCGACGCGCTCGATACTGTCCTTCGGGACACCTGCCGCCACCAGCTGAGCCCGGACTGCCGCCACCAGATCGACGTGTGGCCGCGCTCCGGGCTCTCGGCGCACGTGCTCCGCCGCGAATTGCTCGGCGACCTCCTCGCCGACCTCGAACGCCTCGACCTCGATGCACGGGCCGATCGCCGCCACCAGCTGCGACGGCTCCACCCCATCGTCGGCCAGCGCCGCGACCGTCGCTCCGACCACGTTCGCCACCGTCCCGCGCCAGCCGCTGTGAATCGCCGCGACCGCCGACGCCGCGCGGTCGGCCAGCAGCACCGGCACGCAGTCGGCCGTCATCACCCCGACCACCACCGGCCCGTCACTCGCGCGGGCCCACAGCGCGTCGCCCTCGGCGCCCGGCGTCAACGCCGACGCCCGCCAGGCCGCCGCCCCGTGGACCTGCCGCACCAGTCGCAGCTGCTCGGGCGCAAAATCACCGGCCGCGGCGACGCGCCGCAGGTTCTCGTCGACGTTGCCGGGTTCGTCACCCCAACGACGACCGAGGTTGAGGCTCTCGAAGCGACCGCGACTGACGCCGCCGGTGCGATCGGTGAAGCCGTGGACGAGACGCGAGGAGGCGAGCAGCGCGGCACGAGCGAGCACCCCGACCTCTTAGGGTCCCGCGCCGCCGAGCGCAACATTCAAGGTGCGCCGCGGTTCCGAAGCACGAGAACTCGCCCGCAGAACCCGCTCACGGCTCCGCGCCGCCGAGCGCCACCAGCAAGCCCTGCAGCTCGGGCGGCAAACGGCTCTCGAAGTCCAGCTCGGCCCCGGAGATCGGATGAGAAAATCCGAGCACCGCGGCGTGCAAGGCGTGGCGCCCCAAACCCTCGGCGAGCGTGCGGATGGCAGGAGGGCCGCCGAGCCCGCCGTAGAGCGCGTCCCCGACGATCGGGTGGCCGAGCATGCGGCAGTGCATGCGGATCTGATGCGTCCGCCCGGTCTCGAGGCGGAACTCGAGCAGCGCCGCGCCGGTCAGCCGTTGCAGCGTGCGCAGGTGCGTCACTGCGCGCCGGCCGTCGCTCGCGTCCCACGTGAAGCGGCGGCGATCGATCGGGTCGCGCGCGTGCCCGGTGCGCAGCGTCTTCTCGGCGAAGGCCGGCGCGTCGCGCACCACTCCCAGATAGCGACGGCGCAGCGAGTGCCGGCGAAACTGGGCCGCCAGCCCCTCCTGCGCCTGCATGTGCTTGGCGACCACCAGCAGCCCGCTCGTATCGCGGTCGAGGCGATGCACGATGCCCGGTCGGGTCGCGTCGTTGCCGGGCAGCACCGGCAGCGCCTCGGCGCCGATGCCCAGGTGGTGCAGCACCGCGTTGACCAGCGTCCCGTGCGAGTGGCCGGGACCGGCGTGGACCACCATCCCGGCCGGCTTGTCGATCACCAGCAGGTGCTCGTCCTCGAACACCACATGGAGCGGCAGTGCCTCCGGCGTCGCGTGCAGCGGCTCGGGCGCCTGCAGCTCGACCTCGACCTCGACCTCGGCATCGACCAGGCGAGACGCCTTGAGCGCGCCCCGCCGGCCGCGCACACCTTACCGGCCGCGAAGGCGCGAGCCAGCTGGGAGCGCGTGCAAGGGCTCCCGCGGCGAGCGAGCTCGGCGACGAGACCTGGTCGAGGCGACGCCCGATGGCGTCGGTTCCGAGGTGGAGGCGCAGGCCCGAAGCCTACCAGATGTGGGTCTTGAGGCTCGCCATCGGCTTGATCACGCGGTCGACGATGGCGCGGTCGTAGTAGTTCTTGCGGAACAGCTCGGGCGTCACGCGGCCACGGAACAGGTCGCGGCCTTCCATGATCTCTTCCCCGAGAGCGTCGAAGAAGTTGTCGTTGATCAGCGCCTCTTCGATCTTCTGCTTGTTGTAGAGCTGGATGTCCGAGGCGATCGCTCGGGCGAGCTGCTGCGCGCGGGCGTCGTTGTCGATGGGCGTGGCTGCCATGCCGCGAGAATGCCACAGCGCCGCGGCCCCCGCCAAGTCGCCACATTTCGCCGACAGCGCCTCGAAAACGCCCTCCGCCGCGCAAGTCCAGGAGATCTCGCAACCCTGTACGTCCGGAGCAGGCCGCGCCCGAGGAACGCCAATTCTGCGGGTATCCCGCCAGTCGGAGCCCCGTCGAGCCGCACATCAGCGGCTCGCCTCGAGGCTCTCATCGGCAGCGGCGGAGGGCTGCCCTGACCAGGCGACGGAGGTCGGCGGCACGCACATCCCGCCCCGGGGAAAACCGCCCCAAGACCGGCAGCCATCGGCGCTTCGTTCGCCGAACTTCGCACCGCGCATACACGCGCCGCTCGAGCCGCTCCGCATCGACGGCAACCAGCTCCACCTCGACATCTTCCGCGCCGTCAGTCCGCATCATCGAGCGCCGCCCGCACACCCGTTGCGCATCGGCGTGCAACGTCCGGAGCTCGTCACAAGCGACGCCGACGATGACCCGCGCCGTCGCACCGCACGCTCACCTCGCTGAGGTGCCCCGTTCACAAGAACAACCGCAACGCCCGTTGCAAAAACTCCCGCACCACGCTCGTCGTCGCGGCCAGGGGCAGGGCCGGGAGCGCGCCGAGCAGCGCGAGCACCAGGATGTCGCGCGGCTCGAACGGCACCAGGCGGATCCCGCGGACCACCGCGTGGCATGCAGCCAGATCTGCGAGCGACTGGATGTCGGGCGTGCCGAGGAGTGATTCCTCCCCATGCTCCCCCGGCGCGAGCCACTTCGCCTCGAACCGTCGCGCGTAGCGGCTGCCCAGCACCCCGTACTGCAGGAGCCCGCGCAGCTTCAGGCGCAGGAGCGTCGGCGCCACCACGAACAGCGGCCCCACCACGCACAGGAGCGCCAGCACCAGCGCCGCCACGTAGCTCGAGTGGTACTGCTCGAGCGTCGCGCCGGCGAACAGGATCCGCGTGGCGATCGCGCTGGCGATCGCCGCGCTCATCGCGAACACGGGGATCGCGAACGGCAACAGGCCGTCGCCGAGGAAGCCGAGCCCGCCGGCGCGATCGGGGTGCGCGGCGGTGAGCTGCAGCTCGAGGCGTGACACCTGGCGCAGGAATCGTCCCCACACGAACAGGCGGTGGACCCAGCGAACCAGCACGAAGTGAAACAGCGGCAACGAGACCAGCGCATACCACCCGCCCGCCAGCGTGAACCCGCGAGTCACGCCTCGCACCTGCCACGTGTCTTCCACTCCCCCTCGCCGAACGACACCACGCCCGCGGTGGTGAGGTAGGCCGCCGCGAGCACCACCGCGGCCGCGACCCGCGAATCACGAGCGCGCCGCGCGGCGACCAGGATCCCGGCGAAGAGGGCCCGATCGTCCTCGCGCACGAGGTCGGCGGCGATGAACTGCGCGGTGCAGCGATCGAGCCGCGCGCCGATCGGCAGGTCGGCCAGCACCAACAGAGGCACCGCGACGAGGAACCGGGTGTGCGCCGACAGATCGAGGAGGAACGGCAAGGTCGCGCCGCCGACCAGCACCCCGTCCATGCCCGCGAGCACCACGAGCGGCAACCACGCGAACAGAATCACCTTTAAAACCACCGCGCATGCGCGGCCTCGCAGCGGCGCCACGCCGCACCGGCGCAGCGTGCCGGCGCCCGGTCCGCCGTCGACCCAGAACAGCGCCTCGGAGATGTCGCCGCCGGACGGACGAGCCTCACGCATGCGACCGAAGCGTGAGGGCCGATCGAGCGCCGCGGAGGGGCGCTGCGAGCCACGGCCCCGCGCCCGGCCTCGTCGACCACGCGCGCCCCCGTCGGCGCGCGTTCGCAGCCCGCGCCCGCGAGGTCGCCTCTGCGCTCTCACATGTCGCAAGGGACAGGCGCAACTTCGACCGGGCGGCCGGCCGAGATCTCCGCAACCTCGGTCGGGACATGTCGCAAGGGACAGGCGCAGCCCTGGCACGCGACCTGGCTCTCCGCCGCCCCCGGCCGGACCCATTGTTTCCGACCCAAAACGCCCCGCCTCGCCTCGCCGCGGCCGGAGCAGCCGGCGGGCTCTTCCGCGCCGCGAAGGCGAGTATCCTCCGCCTCATGATCGCCGCGATCGCCGGGGACATCATCGGCTCGGTCCACGAGCGTGCCAACATCAAGCGCACCGAATTCACCCTGTTCAAGACGCACAGCCGCTTCACCGACGACACCGTGATGACCCTCGCGGTCGCCGACTGCCTGCTCAACCGCAAGCCCTACGCCGCCACCTTCCGCGAGTACGGCCGGCGCTACCCCGATCGCGGCTACGGCGGCATGTTCCGCAAGTGGCTCATGGACGACGCCATGGGCCCCTACCAGAGCTTCGGCAACGGCTCGGCGATGCGGGTCAGCCCGGTCGGCTTCGCCATGCGCACCCTCGACGACGTCATGTCCGAGGCGCGCGACTGCCTTGCCCACCCACGATCACCCCGAGGGCATCAAGGGCGCGCAGGCCCTCGCGGTCGCGGTGTTCCTCGCCCGTCGCGGCGCCGACAAGCGGAAGATCCGCGACGAGATCGAAGATCGGTTCGGCTACGACCTCCGTCGCCAGGTCGCCACCATCCGCCCCGGTTACTCGTTCGACGTCACCTGCCAGGGCTCGGTCCCCGAGGCCATCATCGCCTTCCTCGACAGCGACGACGTCGAGTCGGCGATCCGCCTCGCCATCTCGCTCGGCGGCGACGCCGACACCCTCGCCTGCATGGCCGGCGCGGTGGCCCAGGCCTTTTATAAACAGGTCCCCGAGGCCATCGTCACCGGGGTCGAGCAGCGGCTGCGGCCGGAGCTGTGGCAACTGCTGCAGGAATTCTGCGCCCGCTATCAAGTGCCCGCCTGACCGAAGGGACAGCCGCGGTCCCTTCAACGCCCGGCCCGACTCGGGCGGGCGTCCGCCTGCGAGACGGGTGATGCTCCCCTGCGGTCCCCGAACCGTCGGCATCGCCTGCCGCCGCTTCGTCCGCGTTCACCAATTCCGTCGCGCCCGCGTCGCTGCTGAAGATCGTTCAACCGACCGCCGAGAGCACGCCGGTGGGCGGGCCTCGCCCGGCGATCCACCTGCGCGTCTCGAGTCGGGCGACCGGGCTCGTCCGCCGGCGCTCCGCGGCCCCTCGGCGCCCCGGAAGGCCCGCCCGCTGCGGCCTGAACGACGATCTGCACCGCCTCGACGGCTCCGCGGCGGCGTCTGCGGCCGGGGCGCGCAAGACGGTTCACCGACTCGCCTCGCGGGCGCGCTGCTACCATCTGCGCCGCGTGTCCGGGTCGAACCTCTACGCCAGTCTGAGCTCGCTGCTCGCCGCCGCCGTGGCCGCCGCGATCGGCATCAGCGTCTACCTGCGCGACCGCTCGCGCGTGCAGTTCTCGCGCTTCTTCGCGTTCTGCCTCAGCCTGTGTCTCTTCCACCTCGCGCGCTTCTTCGCCGGCTTGCCCAGCCTGCCGCGCTCGCAGTGGATGGCCGACACCTTGAGCCTCTTGCTGCCGCTGATGGCGGACCGCTTCCTCTCGGGCTTCTTCCCCGCGGCCGGTCCGGCGCCGGGGCGCAACCCGCTGCAGGGTCCGCTGCTCGGCGTGTTGCTCGTGCTGCAGGTCATCGCCCTCGTCTTCCCGCAGCTCGCCGAAGAGCCGTGGTGGGTCGTCGTCGACATCAGCATCACCACCTACGTCGTCGGCGGCCTGTTCTTTGCCGTCATGCGGATGTGGCGAGCCGCTCGCGCCGCCGAGGGCACCGCCGCCGGCCCGCGCCTGCGCTACCTGTTCTACGCCGCCCTCATCGCGCTCGCCCTCGGCCAGCCGGGCATCCCCGTCATCGGCCCGATCGCCACCGCCGTCTACCTGTACTTCATGGCCCAGACGCTGACGCGCGAGCGTCTGCTCGACCTGCCGGAGATCCTGGCGCGGATCGCCAGCATGACGCTGCTCGTCATCACGGTCACCGCCGTCTACGCCGCGCTGGTGCTGTGGGTCCCGTGGACCTTCGCCGGCGAGCCGATGCTGCTCGTCTTCAACACCCTGCTCGCCTCCTTCGCCGTGCTCGTGCTCATCGACCCGCTGCGCAACGAGCTCGATCGCCGGCTCGAGAGCTGGCTGTTCCACGACCGCACCGTCTTGCGGGCCCTGCTCGACCGCCTGCGTCGGCGCCTCGTCAACCTCATCGATCCCGACGAGATGGTCCGCGTCGTCATGAACACCTTGCGCGGCTCCGAGCGCGTCACCCGGGCCTCGCTGTTCCTGCTCGATCGCCAGGGCTCGGCGCTGCGGCTGCGCGGGCACACCGGCGCGCCCACGCCGCCGTCGAGCCTCGATCTCGCGACCCGGCGGCCCTTGCTCGAGCGCATGCGCCAGAGCGGCCCGCTGTTGCGGGACGTGCTCGAGCGCCAGCGCGAGCGGGCCAACAACGAGCTCAAGGCCGAGCTCGACGAGTGCCTCGACACCTTCGCCGAGGTCGGCGCCAGCCTCGCCTTGCCGATCCGCGGCCTCGCGGGCGAGCAGATCGACGGCGGGCCGCCGCGGCTGCACTTGCTCGGCGTCCTCTTCGTCGACGACGAGCGCTTGCTCGAGCCGTTCTCGCGCGAGGAGGTCGAGCTGTTCGAGGGCGTCGTGGCCCAGGCCGCGGTGATGATCGAGAACTCGACCGTCTTCGAGCAGCGCAAGGAGCGCGACCGCCTGGCCGCGCTCGGCGAGATGGCCGCCGGTCTGGCCCACGAGATCCGCAACCCGCTCGGCGCGATCAAGGGCGCCGTCCAGGTCGTCGAGCCCGGGCTGCAGAACGCCGACCCGACCACCCGCGAGTTCCTCGGCGTGATCGTCGAGGAGGTCGAGCGGCTCAACCGCGTCGTCACCCAATTCTCACCTACTCGCGGCCCTTCACCGGGCAGATGGGGCCGGTCGTGCTCGGCGAGGTCGTGGTCACCACCATGCGGCTGCTCGACGAGGACGCCCGCGGGCGGGTCACCATCACCCAGGCGGCGAACCTGCCGCCGGTCCGCGGCGACGCCGAGGCCCTGCGCCAGGTCCTGCTCAACCTCTTGCGCAACGCCTTCGACGCGCTGGCCGGCCAGAGCCCGCCGGGGCGGGTGTTCGTGGCGCTCGGCCTGCGCCGGCACGGGCTCGGCAGCGGTGACGCGGTGACCCTCACGGTCCGCGACAACGGGCCCGGGTTCGCCCCTGGCGCGCTGGCCAACCTGTTCGTCCCCTTCCACACCACCAAGGCCGCGGGCACCGGCCTGGGGCTGCCCATCAGCCAGCGGATCGTGGAGAATCACCGCGGGCTCATCGAGGTCAGCGCCCCCGAGAGCGGGGGTGCCCAGTTCACGATCGTCCTGCCCGTGTACGCCCAGCCGCGCGCCGAGTCGCCGACCTGAGGCCCGCCGAATCTCTCCGCTCGAGTCTCATCTGCCCCTTCAGACAGGTTCATCTTGTCCCAAGTACAACACCGGATCCTCCTCGTCGACGACGAACCCAACCTGCGCAAGGTCCTCGGCGCGCTGCTCAAGCAGCTCGGCTTCGAGGTCCACGCCGAGAACGACGGCGCCGCCGCGCTCGCGCGCGTCCGGGCCGCGCCGCCGGGGACCTTCGACGTCGTGATCACCGACCTGCGCATGCCCAACCTCGACGGCATGGGTCTGCTCAAGGCCTTGCAGGTCCACGAGCCCGGGCTGCCGGTGATCCTGTTGACGGCGCACGGCAGCATCGACAGCGCGGTCGAGGCGGTCAAGCTCGGCGCCTTCGACTACCTCGAGAAGCCGTTCGACAAGGACCAGATCCACCAGATCGTGCAGAAGGCGATCACGACGCGCGAGCGCAGCGGTCCGAGCATCCAGCCGAGCCCGCCGCCGGGCGAGATCGCCGACCCGTGCGCCGCTGCGGGCATGGTCGGGCGCTCGCCGTCGATGCAGGCGATCCGCGAGATCGTCGCGACCGTCGCGGCCAGCCCGTCGACCGTGCTCATCGCCGGCGAGAGCGGCACCGGCAAGGAGCTGGTGGCGCGCGCGCTGCACCTCGGCTCGGCGCGGCGCAGCCAGCCCTTCATCAAGGTCAACTGCGCCGCGATCCCCGGCGGTCTGGTCGAAAGCGAGCTCTTCGGCCACGAGCGCGGCGCCTTCACCGGCGCCGTCAGCTCGCGCGCCGGTCGCTTCGAGCTGGCCGACGGCGGCACTCTCTTCCTCGACGAGGTCAGCGAGATCCCCAAGGAGATCCAGGTCAAGCTGCTGCGCGCGATCCAGGAGTCGGAGTTCGAGCGGGTCGGCGGCGTCAAGACCCTGCACGTCAACGTGCGGCTGATCGCGGCCACCAACCGCAACCTCGACGAGCTCATCCGTGACGGCCAGTTCCGCGAGGACCTGTACTACCGGCTCAACGTGGTGCCGATCCATCTGCCGGCGCTGCGCGAGCGGCTCGAGGACCTGCCGTTCCTCGTCTCGCACTTCGTGCAGCGCTGCAACGAGCGCCTCGGCAAGAGCGTGCAGGGCCTGACGCCGGCGGCTCTGGCGGCGCTCGAGCGCTACCCGTGGCCGGGCAACATCCGCGAGCTCGAGAACCTGATGGAGCGGATGGTGCTGTTCGCCTCGGGGCCGCTGATCGACGAGGACGACCTGCCGGACGCCTACGCCGGCGAGGCGGGCGCGAGCGCGCCTGCGGCCGCGGAATCGAGCACCCGCCTGACGGACCCGGCCGACCGCCAGATCCGTCTGCCGCTGTCGAGCCTGGGCCAGGACCTCAAGGAGGCGGTCAAGGCCGGCTCGCGGTTGGTCGAGGAGGCGCTGATCCGCGAGGCCCTGGCGAAGACCGACGGCAACGTCACCCGCTCGGCCCGCGCCCTCGGCATCAGCCGGCGCAGCCTGCAGTCCAAGATGAAGGAGCTCGGCCTGCGCGAGAGCCCGGACGACGGCGGGCCGAAGGGTCCGCCGCCGCAGCCGGCGAGTTGAGGCGACCCCCGAAGTCGGGGCCGGGCGAGGCGAGGCTCGCGGCAGATCTCGCCCACACGCCCGCACGCCGCGCCCGGGCCCGCCGCGCGGGGTCCGCGGCCTTTCGGGGCCTCGCAGGCCGCCGAGCGGCCGGAAACGTGGTCGAGGCCGCAGCGAAAGGGTCCCTTCTCCCGGGTTTTTCACCGCGGCGCACGAGGCTTGCGGTGCCGCGATCGCGGCGGGGATCGTGGCCGGCCCGGCCGCTTCGGCCCAGGAATGTTGACGCTGCCGCCCGCGCGCTGGTAGCGTGCAGCGACCCCTCTTGAGGTGCTCCCTATGCGGAAACTGTGCCGCCTCCTGCCCGTCCTGACTCTTCTCGGCGCGGTCGCTCTCGCTGCCCCCACGGCGAACGCTGCCGAGGTCACGCGAGTGGCGAGCTCCTTCGACGGCGACAACAAGTTCGATTTCCACTTCGGGGTCGGTTACGACTTCAACTTCAAGCAGGCGGCGATCCTCCGCGAGTGGAGTGACCCGAACAACCCGAAGAGCACCATGGTGCGCGACCTGCTGTACCGGCAGATGCGGCACGTGGTCACGCCGACGATGGAGATCGGTCTCTACAAGGACCTCGCCATCTACGCGGCCCTGCCGATCGTCGTCAGCGACCAGCGGACCTACGGCTTCGACCAGAAGGCCGAGCCCTGTGTGTACGCCGACGAGGCCAGCGGCACCAACCCGGCCACCTGCGTCCGGCACGACAACAGCACGACGATCCGCGACGGCATCATCCCGCGCGACGGCTTCAACGCGATGAACGCGGCCAGCCCGTTCGGCGCGTTCGGCGGCGCGGGCACCGAGACGATCTTCAAGGGCGCCAACCGCTACGGCCTCGACCAGCTGATCGTCGGCCTGAAGATCGGCATCTTGAACCAGGACCGGCTGTCGCACATGCCGAAGTGGGTGATCGGCCTCGAGGGTCGCTTCGCCGTCGGCAAGCCGATGACCTTCTCGCGCGACACCGTCGACGCCGACCCCGCGGGCAACCACCGCGTCGGCCGCGGCACCCACGAGCTCGGCGTGTGGACGGCCCTGTCGCGCCGCTACCGCTTCCTCGACCCGTTCTTCACCGCGTGGTGGTACCAGGCCATCCGCGCCAACAACTCCGAGTTCAAGAACTACGGCCCGACGCAGGACCGCATCAACCCGCAGTCCAACGTCGGCGTGTCGTTCGGCACCGAGATCGTGCCGTTCGAGCGCAAGGCCAAGGGTCAGAAGGTCGCGCTCAACCTGCGCGGCCTGGCGATGCTCAAGTACGGCGGCCGCGGCTACAGCGAGGCGTGGGAGCTGTTCGCCGACAGCCCGGCGCTGGTCGGCACCTACCAGCCCGGCCAGCCCAACCTCCAGTGCGACCGCGGCGCGGTCGACAGCGTGGTCCAGTACGCCAAGGACAACCCGCAGAACGGCGACCCCCTGTCGGGCTCCGGCGTGACGGGCACCTCCGGCGGCGCCGGCTGCCAGCGCTTCAACGGCATCACCAACATCCAGGACTTCGCCACCTTCGGCCTCAACATCGCGCTGCACGCCCAGCTCAACAAGTACGCGATGCTGATGATCGGCACCACGCTGACCACCGACACCCGCCACCTCATCACCGCGGCCAGCCGCGGCAAGGCGGCCCTCGGCGGCGACACCAACCTCGTCGACCAACCCAACGAGATCAACCCGGTCCGCCGCGACGTGATCGACCAGGTCGGCCGCCGCTACGCCGTGGGCGACGTGTTCGGCGCCATGGGCTACTTCCGCTTCCTGCTCACCTTCTGAGCCGAAGCTGCCCTTCAAGACATGTCCGGACGGCCCTGGCCGCCCGGACATGTTCGTTTAACCATCCGACTTCACCGCGCGACGCTCGGGCCGCCTGCCCCTTCGGCCAGCTCACTCGGCGCCGCGGCGGAGCGCCCCGAGCTGCTCGTAGATCGCCCGCGCCTCGAGCCCGGTGAGCGCCGCGATCTGCTTGGCCTTCTCGCGCGGCTTCAGGCCCGGGTCGCAAACCAGCTGCCACAGCGCCCGCGTCGCGTCCTGCACCGGGTCGCCCGCGGCCTGCGCCTGAGTCCCTGACAGCACCACGGTCACCTCGCCGCGCAGCGCCTCGTCGACCGTCTGCGCCAGCTCGGCCAGCGAGCCGCGCAGGATCTCCTGGTGCTGCTTGGTCAGCTCGCGGCCGATCGCCACCCGCCGCGACTCCGCGTCGGGCAGCGCCGCCGCCAGGTCGCGCAGCAACGCCGGCACGCGGTTGCCGGCCTCGTACAACAGCACCGTCCCACGCTCGCGGGCGATCGACTCGAGCCGCTCGGCCCGCTCCGGCCCGCCGCGCGGCAAAAAGCCCAAAAAGCGCACGTCCTCGGCCGGCAGACCGCTGAGGCACAGGGCCACCGCCGCGGCCGTCGGCCCCGGCACCACGTCGACCGCGTAGCCGGCCTCGACCGCCGCCTGGACCAGGCGCAGGCCCGGGTCGCTCCACACCGGCAGCCCCGCCTCCGACACGTACGCGACCACCTTGCCGCGCTCGAGGTTCTCGAGCAGCAGCGCCACCCGCTCGCCCTCGTTGGCGACGAAGCAGCTGATCCGCGGCGGCAGCGTCGCGCCCTCGCCGAGCAGGCGCAGCGGGCTGCGCGTGTCCTCGCAGAACAGCACGTCGGCGCCGACGATCGCCTCGCGGGCGCGCGGGCTGAGGTCGCCGCGGTTGCCGAGCGGCGTGCCGACCAGCACCAGCTTGCCCGGCGCCTCGGCGCTCATTCGTGACCCAGCGCGATCTGGACCGCGTCGCCGAGCTCGGCCTGCAGGAACTCGCGGAGGCGCAGGACCATGCGCTTCTCGAGCTGGCGCGCGCGCTCGCGGCTGACGCCCCAGCGGTCGCCGAGCTCCTGCAGCGTGATCGGCTCGTCGGCGACGATGCGGTCGCGGAAGATCTCGAGCTCGCGGCCCGACAGCGTCGCGCCGAAGCGGCGCAGCTTGGCGTGGAGGATGTCCTTGAACTCGGTCGACTCGACCTCGACCTCGGGGTCGTCGCTGCTGTCCTCGATGATGTCCATGCGCGTGCGGCCGTCGTCCTCGTCGCCGCCGCCGGTGAGCGGGGCGTCGAGCGACATGTCGGGGGCCGACAGCCGGCGGTCCATCTCGATGACCTCGGCTTCGCTGACGTCGAGGGCGGCGGCGATGCGCTCGGGCGTGGGGTCGACGCCGGCCTGCTTGAGGCGGTCGACCTGCTTGCGCAGGTTGAAGAACAGCTTGCGCTGGTTCTGGGTGGTGCCGATCTTCACCAGCCGCCAGTTGTTGAGGATGAACTTGAGGATGTAGGCGCGGATCCACCAGCCCGAGTAGGTCGAGAGCTTGACCCCGCGATAGGGGTCGAACTTCTTCACGGCCTGGATCAGGCCGACGTTGCCCTCCTGGACCAGGTCGAGCAGGTTCTGGTAGGCGCGCTTGTACTCGTGGGCGATCTTCACCACCAGGCGGAGGTTCGACGTCACGAGCTGCTTGGCCGCCTCGGCGTCGCCGCCTTCGACCCACCGGACCGCGAGCGCGTGCTCCTCTTCGCGCGTCAGCAGCGGGTGGCGGCGGACCTCGGCCATGTACTGGCCCATCGGATCGCGGCGCACCAGCGCCGTCACGGGCGCGGCCTGGGCCTGCGGCTCGGCGGGGCGGACCCCGATCTCCGCCTCGATGAGGTCGAGCTCGGCGTCGGTCGCCG
This sequence comes from Nannocystis pusilla, assembly GCF_026626665.1. Lineage (GTDB taxonomy): Bacteria > Myxococcota_A > Polyangia > Nannocystales > Nannocystaceae > Nannocystis > Nannocystis pusilla. The sequence goes on along the minus strand of NZ_JAPNKE010000002.1, from coordinate 9,702,485 downwards.
GCTCGGTCTCGGACAACACCTCGTCCTCGTCCTCGTCCTCGTCCTGCGGTTCGGGCTGCGCGGCGACCGGCGGCGGGGCCTTGACGGGCAGGGCCTTGTCGGCGGGCGCCTCGACATCGACGACCGCCGGCGCCTTGCGCGGGGACTTCTCGGACGAGCTGCGCTTCGGTTGAGACATGCCGGGGCGGAGTCTACGCCGCCGCTCGCCATCTTTGACAGGTCGGCGGAGGTTCGCCCGTGCGCGACCTCCGGGCGGCGACCCCGGACCGGAGCCGGCGGTTTCGGCCGTGCCGCTGCGCCGCCACCGCGCGCCGCCGGCCCGCCTACACGCGCCCGGCTGCCTCGCGGTGGCCATCACAGTTTCCCCCCACTACACTGGCGATCGTGATCGCTCCGCTTCGTGGTCGACTCGGTCGGGCCTCCACCCCGGCCATCGTCTTCGGCTCCTTCGCCCTGGCGCTCGGGCTCACCGCCGTGCAGGACAGCGAGGCGCTGGCCCAGCGCAGCGAGGCGCGCGCCCCGGCCCGGGCCGCCGCCCAGACCTACGACGCCACCGACCTGCGGATCCTCGACTGGACCCTCTGGTACGTCGCCAAGTACTACGTCGAGCCCGAGCGCATCGACCCGCATCGGATGACGATCGCCGGCCTCGAGGGCCTCGAGCAGGCGATCCCGCAGGTGCTCGTCGAGCCGCTCGGCGGCGGCAAGAAGGCCACGCGGGTCAAGGTCCGCGTCGGCACCGCCGAGCAGGAGTTCGAGCTCGGCAGCGTCGACGCGCTGTGGGCCGTCGGCACCCACGTGCGCGACGTGTTCCGCTTCATCGCCCGCCACACCGCCCTGACGGAGGACGACCGGCGCGACGCCGAGTACGCGATCGTCGAGGGCGTGCTGGGCACGCTCGACCCGCACACCAACCTGCTGCGGCCCGACGAGTTCGACGTCATGAAGACCAGCACGAAGGGCAGCTTCGGCGGTCTCGGCATCGAGGTCGGCATGCGCGACGGCATGATCACGGTGATCCGCGTGATCGACGGCAACCCCGCCAGCAAGGCGGGCATCGAGTCGGGCGACCGCATCGTCCAGATCGACGAGGAGTCGACGGTGACGATGACGCTGAACGAGGCCGTCGACCACATGCGCGGCGAGCCCGGCACCCCGGTGGCGCTGCACATCCGCCGCGAGGGCGTCGACAAGCCCAAGCGCTTCCGCATCACCCGCGACGTCATCACCCTCGACAGCGTCACCGGCACCGTGCTGCCGGGCGTCAACAACGAGGGTCAGCCGGTCAAGGTCGGCCTGGTCCAGATCAACCGCAACTTCGCCCAGACCACCGGCAAGGAGCTGCGGGCCAAGCTGGCCGAGTTCGAAAAGGCCGGCGTGCGCGGCATCGTCCTCGACATGCGCGACAACCCCGGCGGCCTGCTCACCGCCGCGGTCGAGGTCGCCGACGCGTTCCTCAAGTCGGGCGTGATCGTCTCGACCGTCGGCCCCGGCGCCCCGCGCGAGGACCTCACCGCCGACGACCGCTACGACTTCGCCGACGTTCCCGTGGTGGTGCTCATCGACCAGGGCTCGGCGAGCGCGACCGAGATCGTCGCCGGCGCCCTGCGCAACCTCGGCCGCGCCGTCCTGCTCGGCCGCCGCACCTTCGGCAAGGGCTCGGTGCAGGTGCTGCACGACCGCAAGGTCGCCGACAAGGAGCTCGCGCTCAAGCTGACGATCGCCCAGTACCTCACCCCCGGCGACGTCTCGATCCAGTCGGTCGGCGTCAGCCCCGACCTGGAGACCCTCCCGGTCGTCGTCACCAAGGACTTCGTCGCCTACCACGGCCGCAAGCGCTTCGACCTGGTGCGCGAGGAGTCGCTGGCCTCGCACCTCACCTCGACCAAGGCCGACCCGTCGCAGAAGATCACCGCCGGCCCGCTCTACTTCCTCAGCAACGCCTTCGTCCCCGACGAGGACGGCAACGACGAGAAGTCCGAGGCCGCCAAGCAGAAGGAGCGCGACAAGGCCCGCGCGGCCAAGACCGACAAGGCCGGCAACCTGACGGTGGACGCGCTGCTCGAGGACCCGGAGATCCGCATGGCCCGCGACCTGGTGGTGTGGGCGCCGTCGCCGTCGCGCGACGCGATCCTGGCCAAGATCGGCGACTTCGTCGCCAAGGAGACGGCGCTCGAGGAGAAGCGGCTGACCGAGGCGTTCGCCAAGCGCGGCATCGACTGGAGCCCCGGCGCCGCGCCGGAGGCCGGCAAGGGCGCCGTGCTGCGCATGACCGTCAAGACCGACAAGAAGGACAACACCGTCCTCGCCGGCGAGACGGGCACCGTCACGATCAGCGTCACCAACGAGGGCACCGCGCCGGCCTACCAGGTCCGCGCCTTCACCGACTCCGACTACTCGTACTTCGACGAGCGCGAGCTGCTGCTCGGCCGCATCGACCCCGGCCAGACGCGCACCGCGACCGCCAAGGTCAACGTCAACGAGCACGAGCTGTCGCGCACCGACCGCATGGAGCTGCAGCTGTTCGACCGCCACGGCTCGACGGTGTCGCCGAGCTCGCAGCGCTTCATCGACATCAGCAGCGCCGGCATCCCGCGCCCCGACTTCTCGCTGGCCTACCAGCTGCTCGACGACCCCAAGGCCGGCGCTAACATCCACGGCAACGGCGACGGCGCGCTGCAAGTCGGCGAGCGCGTGCGCCTGCGCGTCCACGTGCGCAACACCGGCGAGGGCCAGGCGCTCGACGCCTGGGTCAACCTCAAGAACATGAACGGCGAGGCGGTGTTCCTCCACACCGGCCGCGAGCAGCTCAAGGCGATGCCGACCGGCGACGGCCGCGTCGTCGAGTTCGACTTCGAGGTCAAGAAGGCGCCGACCGAGGGCGAGGTCAAGCTGCAGCTGTCGGCCCACGACGCCAAGATCGGCGTGGCGCTGGCGCAGAAGCTGCACTTCCCGCTGGCCCAGAGCACGGTCACGGTGGCCCCGGCGACCGGCACGGCCGCGTGCGAGAAGACCTGCGAGCTCGTCCAGAGCCCGCTCGCCGCCGACCAGGTGGTCGCCCGCGCCGAGCCCGGCTCGGGCCTCAAGGTCACCGGCCGCGCCGACGGCTGGCTGCGCGTCGACCTCGACGGCAAGCGCTTCGCCTTCGTCAAGGAGGCCCAGGCCAAGCTCGGCGAGCGCGGCGGCAAGCCGAAGATCACCGACGTGTTCGCCATCAGCCCGCCGCGGATCTCCCTGGCCCAGAGCCCGAGCCAGACCGCCGACCCGCGCATGAAGGTCAGCGGCACCATCACCGACAGCGAGGCCGTCCGCGACGTCTTCATCACGGTGGTCAACCCCTCGCGCGACCTGTTCGGCAAGGCCGAGAAGGTGTTCTACCAGGCCGCCGCCAACCCCAAGGACGGCAAGCTCGAGTTCTCCGCCGACATCCCGCTGACCCCGGGCAACAACTTCATCGAGGTCCGCGCCCGCGAAGACGACGACGTCAGCGCCGCCAAGCACATGTGGGTGCTGCGCACGAGCGGCCTCGAGGAGGCCCGCTCCAACGAGCTCCACAAGTCGACCGGCAAGCTCAGCGTCGACACCCTGTCGAAGTGACGCGAACGGCCGGGGCCGCCAGCAGCTCGGCGATGTCTCGGAGGACATGTCCTCCGGGACATGCTTTTTCATTCGTTCCGGTCACCGAGGCCGCGGCGTGAACGGATGTCTCGCGGACCCGCCCCGATGCATGGGCCCGCCTTGCCTTGCGCGAGCCGCGGCGGCTACCGTGGGCGCGTGCGTACCCCCGACGAACAGAACTTCCACCTGCTCTTCCTCGACCACCTGCTGAGCGACGAGCGCGTCACCCCCGACGAGCTCGAGCAGTTCGTGCGCGAGGGCCTCGACCTCGACGCCCTGCGCAAGCTGGCGCGCGACGAGGGCATCCCCGGCGAGAAGAAGGCCACCAAGGCAGTGATCGCCCGCCTGTCCGAGTTCCCGGTCAGCGACGACGACCTCGCCGCGATCAAGGTGCTCGCGACCGACGGCGGCGACGACATCTACATGTTCCTCGAGAGCCAGCTGACGCAGGTCGACACCGGCGGCGAGGAGGACTGGTACGACACCAAAGGCTCGCCGGACATCCGCCGCTGCGTCAACGTCACGAAGATCCTCGCCGACTGCTACTTCCAGGGCCTCGACTGCTCGCTGCTGACCGAGCTGCCCGCCCTGACGGAGGTCCACCTCGGGCGCTTCTGGACGAACGCCGAGGCGCTGCTGCGGGTGCCGGCGCTGAAGACGGTGAGGGCGAGCCAGCCGCTGCCGCCGCAGCTCGTCGCCGACCTGCGGGCCCGCGGCGTCACGGTCGAGGCCGGGGGCTAGAGCAGCGTCGAGGACGAGGACGATTGAAGTTTAGCGCCGCCGCCGCGACGTCCTCGGTCGCGGCGCGATCACCTGTCCTTCGAGACATCCTCCCGCGCGCGGGAGGACGCCTCGCCCGAGAGCGGGTCACTTCTTCTCGGCCAGCTTGATCGAGCCGATGTCGAACACCTCGCCCTCCTTCATCGCCCCGTTCATGGCGAAGCCGAGGGTCGTCTGCCACTTGCTGCCGACCTTCACGGCCACGCCGTACTCGCCGAGCGGCACCTCGGCGAAGGTCCACACGCCCTCGGCGTCGGTCTTGCCGGTGAAGCGCACCGGCTGGTCGGCGCACGGCGTCTTCGTGTAGATGAACGACGGGTTCGGGCACACCTCGAGCGTGGCGCCCGAGACCGGCTTGCCGTCGTTGTCGACGATGGCGCCCTTGAGGCCGCCCTTGCGCACCTCGCCGGCGCCCGGCAGCGCGGCGGGGCCGCTGCCGACGACGAGGATGCTCTTGATCTCGCCGGCGATCTCCGGGGCCGCGCCGCTCAGCCACTCGTTCCGGGTCCCATCGGCGCCGATCACCGTGAGCCCCGCGTCGGAGCCGATCCACACGCGCCCGCTGTCGTCCGCGCCCACCGCCCAGATCGACCCCTTTAAAATGCTTGCCGCTGCGCAGCATCTGCAGCTTGCCGGACGGATCGCTCGCGGTGACCTTGTCGACGTCGATGAGCGCGAGGTGGCCGTCGACGCTGACCGAGAGCTCGGTGTACGAGCTGGTGCCGCCGAGCTTCAGCTTCTTGGGCGGCTGGCCGTCGACGAGGTGGAACACGCTGTCCATGCCCATCGCGTACACGCTGCCGTCGGGCGCGAGCGCCATGCGGGTCAGGTAGTACGGGCTGCGGGCCTTGGCCGGCTTGAGGTCGACCGCCGTCCAGGCGTCGCCCTGGCGCACGAACACCTTCTGGCTGGTGGCCAGCCACGGCTTACCGGCGCGGTCGACGGCGATCGCCTGCGGGAAGTCGTCGGCCGCGAGCGCCAGCACCGACACCGGCTCGCTGGTCCACGCCTTGCCGTCGAAGTGGTCGATCGCGCTGAAGGTGGCGCTCCAGATCTGCCCGTCGGCCGCGACCGCGTAGTCGGTCGACGAGTTGGGCTGGCGCGTGTCCCCGTCGCCCACCACCACAGTGAAGCTGTCGGCGTCGAGGCGACCGATCTGCGAGTAGTTGGCGGCGTACACCTTGCCGTCGGCGCCGACCTTGAGCTGCTTGTACGAGCCCGTCTCGGCGCCGCTCACCGGCGTGAATTTGCCGCCGTCGAGCCGCACGATGCCCTTCTTCTCGACGGCGATGAACGCCGGCCCGGGCGCGCCGGCGGTGACCGTCAGCGGCGCCGCTGCGGGCTTCGGCGGCTCGGCCGGGGCCTTGTCGTCGGGCTTCGCCTCGGCCTTCTCCTCGACCTTCGTCTCGGTCCGGGTCTCCGTCTTCGTCTCGACCTTGGCCTCGACCTTCGCCGGCGGCTCGGTCTTCTTCGCCTCGGGGGTCGGCGTCGACGGGCCGCCGTCACAGGCGGTCATCCACAGCGGAGGGCACAAACAAACAGCTTCGTCCTGGGGGTGGGCACGCGGCGATTTTGCCAGCCCGGACTGCGCTGTCAACGCCGACTGTCCCTCGGGCCATCTGGACCGGACATGTCTCTCAAAACATGTCTCCCGGGACATGAGGTCGTCCCCGGAAACGGAGAAGGGCCGCGCCGGCGGTGCCGGGCGGCCCTTCGGGCGAGCCGGGACGCAGCGGCTCAGCTCGCCTCTTTCTTGGCCTCGCCGTCGTTCGCGTAGACGACCACGGGCTGCTTGCCCTGGAGGATGCAGTCCTCGTTGACGACGACCTCGCGGATGTTGCCCTGGCTGGGGATCTCGTACATCACGTCGAGCATCGCGCGCTCGAGGATGGTCCGCAGACCGCGGGCGCCGGCCTTCTGGGCGCGGGCTCGCTGGGCGACGGCCTTGAGGGCGCCGTCGGTGAACTTGAGGCCGACGCCGTCGATGCCGAGCAGGCGCTCGTACTGCTTGACCAGCGCGTTCTTCGGCTGGGTGAGGATGGCGACCAGCGCGGCCTCGTCGAGGTCGTGCAGCGGCGCCACGATGGGCAGGCGGCCGATGAACTCGGGGATGAGGCCGAACTTCATCAGGTCCTCGCTCTGGACCTGCTGCAGGAGCTCCCACTGGCGGAGCTCCTTCTTCTGCCCGTGCTGCACGCCGAAGCCCATGGTCTTGGCGCTGATGCGGTGGTCGATGATGTCCTCGAGGCCCGCGAAGGCGCCGCCGCAGATGAACAGGATGTTGGTCGTGTCGACCTGCAGAAAATCCTGCTGCGGGTGCTTGCGGCCGCCCTTGGGCGGGACGCTGCTGATCGTGCCCTCGAGGATCTTGAGCAGCGCCTGCTGCACGCCCTCGCCGGACACGTCGCGGGTGATCGACGGGTTTTCGCCCTTGCGCGCGATCTTGTCGATCTCGTCGATGTAGACGATGCCCCGCTGCGCGCGCTCGATGTCGTGGTCGGCGTTCTGCAGCAGGTTGACGATGATGTTCTCGACGTCCTCACCGACGTAGCCGGCCTCGGTCAGGCTCGTGGCGTCGGCGATGGCGAACGGCACGTCGAGGATGCGCGCCAGCGTCTGCGCCATCAACGTCTTGCCCGAGCCGGTCGGTCCGAGCAGCAGGATGTTGCTCTTCTGCAGCTCGGTCTCGTCGGGCAGCTTCTTGGCGTTGATGCGCTTGTAGTGGTTGTAGACCGCGACGCTGATGGTCTTCTTGGCCAGCTCCTGGCCGATGATGTAGTCGTCGAGGACCTTGCGGATGTCCTTCGGCTTCGGGATCTTCGCGCTGACGTCGGCCCGCTCTTCCTTCTGGACCTCCTCGGCGAGGATGTCGTTGCAGAGCGAGATGCACTCGTCGCAGATGTAGACCGAAGGCCCGGCGATCAGCTTCTTCACTTCCTTCTGCGACTTGCCGCAGAAGGAGCAACTGAGGTTCCCGTTGTTGTCGCGCTTGGAGCTCATGGAGTCGTCCCCCGTCGGCGTCGGCCGCTCCTTCCGCGGCCGGCTCAGCACCTCGTCGATGAGCCCGTAGCTCTTGGCCATCTGCGGGTCCATGAACCTGTCGCGCTCGGTGTCACGCAGGATGTCGTCGACCGTCTTCCCGCTGTGCTCGGCGAGGATGGCGTTCAAGATGGCCTTGAGGCGCCGGATCTCCAGCGCCTGGATCTCGATGTCGGTGGCCTGCCCCTGCACGCCGCCCGACGGCTGGTGGATCATGATGCGCGCGTTGGGCAGCGCGAAGCGCTTGCCCGGGGCGCCGCCGGCCACCAGCACCGCGCCCATCGAGGCCGCCTGGCCGATGCAGTAGGTGGCGACGTCGCAGCGCACGTGCTGCATGGTGTCGTAGATGCCCAGGCCCGCCGTCACGACGCCGCCCGGGGAGTTGATGTACATCGTGATGTCCTTCTCCGGATCCTCGGACTCGAGGAAGAGGAGCTGGGCGATGATGACGTTGGCGACCTGATCGTTGACCCCGGTGCCCAGGAAGATGATCCGGTCCTTGAGGAGCCGGCTGTAGATGTCCCACGAGCGCTCGCCGCGGTGCGTCTGCTCGATGACGAAGGGGATGTTTGCGACCGGGCCCAAGTCTGCGTGGTGATTCATGCGGCGGCTCCGCGCTCCTTCTAGGTGTCTCGGCTATCGTGACCGCCTCGTCGCGGCGATGCAAGGCCCCAGAACGCGCGGCCGCATCACCACTTTCTCACCGGCGATCGAGAAAGCGGCTGGAGCCACCCTGGGGTGGCTCCTGCTCGATGTTCGGCGCGCCCGGCACCGGCGCGCCCTGCGACTCGCTCGTCAGGTCGCGGCGGTCTCGCCGCTAGACTCCGACGCGGCGGGCGCCTCCGGCGTCGGATCGGGCGCCTCGGTGACCTCGGCCTTGCTCATCAGGAAGTCGAGGATCTTCTCCTCGCGAAGCTGAGCGCGCAGGAGCAGCAGCTGGTTGTTCTTCTCCATCGTCGCGCGCAGGCGATCGATGTTTTGGTTGCGCTCGGCCGCCATCTCCTTCAGCTCGGCCTCGACCTCTTCCTCGGCGACGACGATGTTCTCGGCCTTGCCGATCGCGTCGAGGAGCAGGAACGCCTTGACGTTGAACAGCGCCTGGGGCCGGTACTGCGAGCTGAGCTGCTGCTCGGTCACGCCGAGCCGCTGGAGCGTGAGGCCCTGCTGCTGGACCTGGCGCTTGAACAGGTCGACCTGGGCGGCGACCTCGCGGGCGACCAGCGACGGCGCGACCTCGAAGGTGTTGCGCTGGAGCAGGACCTCGACGAGGCGCTTGCGGGCGTCGCGCTCGGCCTCGTTCTTGTCCTCCTCGAGCAGGCGCTCGCCGATCTTGGCCTTGAGCGCGTCGAGGCTGTCGGCCTCGCCGGTGTCGCGGGCGAAGTCGTCGTCGAGCGCGGGGACGTGCTTCTCGCGGACGTCGCGGAAGCCGATCGTCAGCACGGCCTCGTGGCCGCGCAGCTCCTGCTTCAGGCGCTCCTGCGTCGGGCTGAAGCGCACGGTCTGGGTCTTGCCGACCTGGTCGAGGGTGACGTTCGCCAGCGCGGCGGCGAGGCCCGGGATGTACTCGTTCTCGGTCTCGCCGATGTCGACGCGGAGGTCCTTGCGCGCGATCTTCTGCGGGCCGATGGCGCCGTCGAGGTCGACGGTCCACACGTCGCCCGGCTGGGTCGCGGTGCGCTCGTTGCCCTCGGCGAGCGGACGCAGCTCGGTGAGCTCCTCCTGCTTGGCCTTGAGCTCGGCGGCGATCTTGGCCTCGTCGGCGACGGCGGGGCGGCGACGGACGGCGATGCCGGTGTAGTCCTGCGGGGTGATCTCCGGCGGGACTTCGAACCGCGCGGCGTACTTGAACGCCTCATCCTTGTTGAGCGTGCCTTCCTCGAGCACCGGCTGCGTCAGCGGCACCTTGCTGTGCTGCGTGACGGCGGCCTGGAAGGTCTCGTCGACGAGCTCGCGCGCGAGCTCCTCACGGACGCCCTTGCCGAACATGCGCTCGAGCATGTGCGGCGGCACCTTGCCCGGACGGAAGCCAGGCAAGCGAGCCTTGCCCTGCAGGTCGCGCAGCTTGGTGGCGAACCGGGGCGAGATCTCCGCCCACGGGATTTGCACACGCACGCGGCACTCGACCGCACTGATCCTCTCGATTTGACTTTCCATAGCGAGCGAAAGCGGGGACGGTCCAGTACCAGAGGGCCGCCACGATCACAAGCCTGGGCCATCACCGCCGCCCGCACGCAGGCCCGCGGCGGCCATGACCGGCCGCGCGGGGGCGTGACAAGCCGCACGGGTCTCTCAGCCCTCGTGCTCGGCCAGCAGCTCGTCGCGGTCGCGGTAGCCGGGGCTCACGTCGCGCAGCGCCTCGGCGGCGGCCGCGGTGTCGCCGAGGGTCATGTAGACCTCGGCCAGGCGGTACTGGGCCGCGTCGCGCTCGTCCTCGTCGTTGGCGCTGGCGACCGCGTCGCGCAAGGCGGCGACGGCGACCGAGGGCTCGCCGCGGAGGACCCGGAGGTCGGCGATCATGACCTTGGCCCGCGACTGCCAGGTGCTGTCGGCGGCGGCCAGCCCGAACTGGGTCAGCGCGTCGTCGATGAGCCCCATCTCGTGATAGGCCATCCCGAGGTCGAAGTAGGTCTGGGCGTCGGCCTGCTCGGTGAGGGTGGCGACGGCCCGCTGCTGCGACGACTTCTTGCGGCTGACCGGCGACGGCTCGTCGAAGATCGAGGACAGGAAGTCGTCCTCGTCCTCCTCGTCGTCGAGGCGCAGGACGGTGCTGCCGGGGCTGGCGGCCGCGGGCGGCGCGGCGGCGACCGGCGGCGGGGTGTCCTCGATCATCACCGGCGCGGCGGCCGACTCGAGCTTGGCGCCGGTGGCGAAGCGGTCGGCGAATTCGGCGAGCGCCGGGTGCCCCGGGAAGCGCCGCTGCAGCTCGAGGTAGGTGAACTGGGCGTCGTCCTCGAAGCGGCTGCTGATGAAGAACCGCAGCTCCTCGACCTCGTCGGTGATGTCCGGGTAGTCCGCCGGCGCGGCGGGCTCCTCGGCGGAGATCTCCTCGACCGCCTCGAGCTCCTCCAGCTCGGCGCTCAGCAGGTCGGAGGCCTTGCTGTCCGCGGAGACAGGCTCGGTCGCCGTCGCTGCCTCGGCGGCGGCTTCGGCGGGCTCGGCCTCGATGTCCGAAAGGACATCTTCCGGCTTCTCGCTCGCGGGGGCTTCGGGGGCGTGGCTGTCCGCGGGGGCAGCTTCGGTGGGGGCGGGCTGGCTGTCCGCGGGGACAGCTTCCGGCTTCGCCTCGCTCGTCGCCTGGCTGTCCGCGGGGACCGCTTCCGACTTCGCCTCGCTGTCCGCAGAGACAACCTCCGGCTTCGCCTCGCTGTCCACGGGGACAGCTTCCGGCTTCGCCTCGCTCGTCGCAGGCTGGCTGTCCGCAGAGACAGCCTCCGGCTGCGCCTCGCTCGTCGCCTGGCTGTCCGCGGGGACAGCCTCGCTCGTCGCGGGCTGGCTGTCCGCGGAGACAGCCTCGCTCGTCGCCTGGCTGTCCGCGGGGACAGCTCCCGGCTTCGCCTCGCTCGTCGCGAGCTGGCTGTCCGCAGAAACAGCCTCGGGCTTGGGCTCGCTGGTCGGCGCGGCCTCGGTCGTGGCCTGGCTGTCCGCAGAGACAGCCTTGGGCTTGGGCTCGCTGGTCGGCGCGGCCTCGGTCGTGGGCTGGCTGTCGGCAGAGACCGCCGGCTTCGCCTCGCTCGACTGGCTGTCGGCAGAGACCGCCGGCCTCGCCTCGGGCTTCGCGGGCTTCGCGGCAGGGGTCGCCGCGGGCTTCGGCGCGCTCGTCTCGCCGAGGCGCGTGACCGGCTTGGCCGGCTTCGAGGAGCCCAGGCGCATGGCCCGGAGCTTCGCCGCGGCGTCGGACTTGGCGGGGGCGGCCGGCCGGACGATCTCCGCCTTCGGCACCTCGGGCTTGGCGGCCGAGGTCTCGGGCGTCGAGGCATTGGCCTCTGCGCTGGTCGCATCCACGGCGGCCGGCTCGCTCGCCGAAGCCTCGGCCGATGTGCTCGCGGCTTCGGACTTGGCGACTTCGGCCTGCTTGGGGCTGTTCGCTTCGGGCTTCGCGGCGGTCTCCGAGCTGTCCGCAAGGACAGCTTCGGACTTCGCGGCAGCTTCCGCGCTGTCCGTCGGGGCAGCCTCGGCCTTCGCCGCCTGGGCGTCCGCGGGGACGGACTCCGGCTCGGCCGCGGCATCCGAGCTGTCCGTCGGGACAGCTTCGGACTTCGCCGCTGCGAAGTCCGTCGACACGGCCTCGGGCTTCGCCTCGGGCGCAGTCGCCTCGGTCGTCGTCGAGCTGTCCGTCGGGGCAGCCTCGGGCTTCGCCGCGACAGCCTCGGTCGTCGTCGAGCTGTCCGTCGGCACGGCCTCGGGCTTCGGCTCGACGGCCGCGGCCTCGGGCTTCGCCGTCACCACGCTCTCGCTGCGCGGCGGCGGCTCCGGCCGCTTCGTCACCACGCTCTCGCTGCGCGCCGGCGGCTCCGGCCGCTTCGTCACCACGCTCTCGCTGCGCGCCGGCGGCTCGGGACGCCTGGTCACCACGCTCTCGCTGCGCGGCGGCGGCGGCTCCGGACGCCTGGTCACCACGCTCTCGCTGCGCGGCGGCTGGGGCGGACGGGCGGGCGTCGGCGGGCCCTTCTTGGCGGGCGCCGGCTTGCGCGGCGCCGGCTCCGGCGCGGCTTCGACGATCTCGTCGACCTCGAGCTCCTCGACCTCTTCGGCCTCGAGCTCCTCGACCTCTTCGGCGCGCGGCGCCGGCTTGGCGGCCGACTTCTCGCCGGGCGGCTTCGCGGGCGGACGGCGCGGCGGCTTGCGGCCGGCCTCGACCGGCTCGCTCGCCGGCTCGGCCTTCGCCTCGGGCTCGGCCTTCGCCTCGGGCTTCGCCGCCTCGCTCGCCGCTTCGCTCGCCGCGACGTCGGGCTTCGCCGCCTCGCTCGTCCCGGCCTCGCTCGCCGCGACGTCGGCCTTCGCCGCCTCGGGCTTCGCGTCCGCGGCTGTCTCTGCGGACAGGTCCGTCGGGACAGGCGTCTTGTCGTCCGCCTTGGCCGGCGGCTTGAAGGTCGGCAGCGGCGTCTTCTCGCCGAAGACCCGCGGCAGCGGCGTCTTCTCCGAGAACTTGGTCGGCAGCGGCGTCTTGACGCTGCTGTCGCCCTCGTCGCGCGCGGTCGGAGCCGCCAGGCCGAGCGCCAGGTTCTTGAGGCCGCTGTGGTCGCGGGCCGCCTCGGCCTCCTCGACCGGCGCGGCCGCGGCCGCCTTCGGCTCCTCGGGCAGCGGGGCCGGGGCGGGCGTCGGCGTGAGGTCGGCCTGCTCGCCGGAGCCCGACTCGCCAGGCGCGGCGACCTCGGGGATCAGGCCGCTGCGCGCCGAGTCACCCGCCGAGCTCATGCCGGCGCCGCTCTGGCCGGCCTGGGGTGGCGGCGCCTCGGCGTCGCCGGCCAGGCGCTCGTGCTTGGTCCCGCGGACCAGCGGCGCGGCCTCGTCGGGCTGGCTGCCGCTGGCCTCGAGGGCCGTCAGGACCATCTCGGCCTTGGTGTGGTTGGGCGCGAGCCGCAGCGCGCGCTCGAGGTGGTCGCGGGCGATCTTCAGATCGCGGCCGGCGACCAGCTGGGCCAGGCGGACGTAGGTGTCGGCGGCCTCGGGGTTGCGCCCCAGGGACTCGAGGATCGAGGCCTGCAGCTCGAGGGCCTGGGTGTTGCTGGCGTCGCGGACGAAGATCGAGTCGAGGTGCCCGAGCGCGTGCTCGAACATCTTGTATTTGATGTAGACCCGGACCTCGAGCAGCAGCTTGTCGACGTCGCCGACGTTGTCCTCAGGCTCCTCCGCCGCGCTGGGCGCCAGGTTCGCGCCCACTCCTGCGAAAGGGCGCGAAGGCACGTCCTCGACTTCCACGTCGAGCTCGAGGTCGGTGGCGGTTTGCGCCGCCGCGGCCTCCTCCTCGACGACGTCGATGTCGAGCCCCTCCTCTTCCCGGTCCTTCGGATCGATCGGCAGCGCCGCGATCTCGGCGTCGATGTCGGCGACGGTCTTCTTGAGCTCCTCGGCGTTCTCGGGCCCGAGGGCGATCGCCTTGCGCAGCACGCGGGCGGCCAGCACCTTGGCCTTGCGCCCGCCCTTGCGCTGCTCCTTGGCCAGCTCTTGCAGCACACTGACCGACTTGTCCTGCTTGCCCAGCGCGACGAACGTGTCGGCCAGCAGCTCCAGGCCCTCCGGGTCGGCCGGGGCCGAGCGCAGCAGCGCGTTGAGCTTCACCAGCGCGCGCCGGTTCTCGTTCTGCGACAGGTAGATCCGCGCCAGCGAGCGCAGGACCGGCAGGTCGTCTTCCTTGTGGTAGATGAGCCGCTCGGCGACGCGGATGTAGTCGTCGATCCGGCGGTCGGAGAACAGCTTGTCGGCCGCGAGCCGGAAGTGCTCGACCGCCTGCGGCACCATGCCCTCGCGCGAGTACAGCTCGGCCAGCCGCAGGCGCTTGCCGACCGCGCCCGGGTCGAGCTCGGCGACCATGCGGAAGCCCTCGAGGCCCTCCACGATCTGCCCGCTCTGGAAGTACGCCTGGGCGACGAACTCGTAGGTGGCGATGGCGTCCTGGATCCGGTTGAGCTCCTTGTAGAGCCCCGCGACCTTGGACTGCACGTCGAGCCGGCCCGAGTCGATCTGCAGCACCTGCCGGTAGACCGCGAGCGCCTTCTGGTGCTCACCGGCCTCGGTGTAGTGCTTGCCGACGAACACGAACCGCTCGCTCGCGCCCGCGGTGTCGCCCATCTGCCGCAGCGCGTCGGCGTAGAGGAGCCAGGAACGGATGTCCGAAGGGTCAGCTTCGACGACCGCCGCGTACTCCTTCGCCGCCCGGTCGTGCTGACCCTTCGCCGCGTACTTCGCAGCCGCTGCCAGTGCCTTGTCGCGGTTGAACGCCACCCGTGTCCTTCTTCCTGTCTTCCTTCTCCTTAGCCTTGCACTTCGGCGTCGGCCTCGGCGCGCACGGCCTCGGGGTCGAGCGACGCCTCGAGGAAGTGGGTATCGTATTTACCACTAATGAACGCCGGTTGCTTGAGAAGCCACCGATGGAGCGGGATATTGGTCTGGATGCCCTCGATGACGCATTCGCCGAGCGCGCGCTGCATCCGCCGGATCGCCTGCTGGCGGTCCGGGGCGTGGACGATGAGCTTGGCCAGCATCGAGTCGTAGAAGGGCGGAACCGTGATGCCCTGGTACATGTGGCTGTCGACCCGGACGCCGTAGCCGCCCGGGAAGTGCAGCGCCGAGATCGTCCCCGGCTGAGGGATGAACTTGATCGGGTCCTCGGCGTTGATCCGGCACTCGATCGCGTGGCCGCGCGGCCGGAACTCGCGCATCAGGTGCCCCAGCGGCTCGCCCGTGGCCAGCCGGATCTGCTCCTGCACGAGGTCGACGCCGGTGATCATCTCGGTCACGCAGTGCTCGACCTGGACGCGCGTATTCATCTCCATGAAGTAGAACCGGTCGCCGTCGAGCAAGAACTCGATGGTGCCGAGCGAGTGGTAGCCGATCGCCTTGGCGGCCTGGACCGCGGCGGCGCACATCTCCCGCCGCAAGGTCTCGCTGAGGACCGAGCAGGGCGCCTCTTCCAGCACCTTCTGGTGGCGCCGCTGGACCGAGCACTCGCGCTCCAGCAAGTGATTGGCGTTGCCGTGCTGGTCGGCCACGACCTGGACCTCGACGTGGCGCGGGCTCTGCACGTAGCGCTCGATGTACATGTCGCCGTTGCCGAACGCCTTGAGCGCCTCGACCTGGGCGGTCTGCAGGGTCTGCGGCAGCAGCTTGATGTCGCGGACGATCTTCATGCCGCGCCCGCCGCCGCCCGCCGAGGCCTTGAGGATGACCGGCAGGCCGATCCGCTCGGCCTCGGCCACGGCGTGCGCGGCGCTCGTCAGCACGCCCGTGCCCGGCAGCACCGGGACGCCCGAACGCTCCATCGTCTGGCGCGCGGTGACCTTGTCGCCCATCACGCGCATGTGCACCGGGTCGGGCCCGATGAACGTCAGCTTGCACTTCTGGACGATCTCGGCGAACTCGGCCCGCTCCGACAAAAAGCCGTAGCCGGGGTGCACGGCGTCGGCGCCGGTCAGCTCGGCGGCGGCGATGATGTTCTTGATGTTGAGGTAGCTCTGCGACGACGGGCCGGGCCCGATGCAGACCGCCTCGTCGGCGAATCGCACGTGGAGCGCGTGCTCGTCGACCGTCGAGTAGACGGCGACGGTGCGCAGCCCCAGCTCGCGGCAGGCCCGGATTACGCGCAGGGCGATCTCGCCCCGGTTGGCGATCAGGACCTTGCGGATCTCCCTCAGGGGCGGCGGCTGGCTGGGCCGCGGCGCGGTCGGATGAGGCGTCTTCGTCGGCATCAGAGCTTGCGGACCCGGAACAGCTTGGCCCCGTATTCGACCGGCTTGGCGTTGTCGAGCAGGCACTCCTCGATCACGCACGGGAACTCGGCCTCGAGCTCGTTGAACAACTTCATCGCTTCGACGATGCAGAGGGTCTGGCCGCGCTGCACCATGGTGCCGACCTCGACGAAGGAGGGCGTGTCCGGGCTCGCCGAGCGGTAGAAGGTGCCGACGAACGGCGATGTGATGAAGGTACCGGCGGCAGGCGCGGTCGCGGGCGCAGCCGGCGCCGCAGCCGCCGCAGCGGGCACGGCCGCAGGCGCCTCGTAGACGGCCGGACGCGCCGCCACCGGCGCGGCCTCGAGGCCAATGTTGCGCCGGAGCAGCACGCGATGCTCCCCGCTCTCGATCTCGATCTCGTCGAGGTCGTTCTGGCGCAGCACCTTGGCCAGCTCGCGGACGTACCGCAGGTCCGGCAGCGAATCAGGCCGTGGAGACGAATCCCGAGGTTCGGACGACATGCACTCTCCGTCAGGGTCGAAGGGTCCCGGGCACGTCGCTCACGACGGGCGGGCCGTGTGCTCGGCTACGAGGTAGCGCAGAGCGAGGTGATACGAGGCAGTGCCGAGGCCCATGATGACGCCGACACATGCTACGCCAGACAGGGATACCTGGCGCAAGCTCTCGCGGCGGTAGAGGTTGCTGAGGTGGACCTCGACCGCCGGCACGGGCACTCCACGCAGCGCGTCCTGGATGGCCACGCTCGTGTGTGTAGGCGCCCGGATTGATGATGATGCCGTCGGCGGTGCCGTACGCGGCGTGGATCCAGTCGAGGATCACGCCCTCGTGATTGCTCTGCCGGCAGGTCAACTCGGCTCCGAGTTCACCCGCCAGCGTCTGCAGCGAGGCGTCGAGCTGGGCCAAGGTCTGCGCGCCGTAGATGCCCGGTTCGCGCTGGCCCAGCAAGTTGAGGTTGGGCCCGTGAATCACGAGCACCCGCGGCGCCGCCGACATTCGCAGCCTACAGACTGGCGAGCAGGTCCGGCGCCGCGCTCTTCAGCACCCAGCGCCCCTTGCCGAAGCTCCCCGAGTCCTCCAGCAGCACGATCGTGAAGAACTCCTCGGACAGGCAGCGCACCAGCAGGGTGCCGCGCTCGGCCTTGATCGTGATGTCGGTGAGCGCGCCGAGGTCGAGCGCCTTCGTGGCCTTGAGCAGCTCGACGAACCGGAACGAGAACTCGGTCGCGATGCCCTCGATGTCAGCCCCGCTGCCGCCGTCGTACTGCTCGACGGCGATGCCATCAAAGCCCATCAGAATGGCGCCCTTGGCGCCCGGGATCTTGTCGACGATGGATTTGAGGGTGTCTTTCATGGTTGGCGCAGTCCTCGCGCGGGCCGCCAGGTTGGCAGAGCAAATCGGTTCTGGCAAGCCTCAACTCGGCCGCAAAACGGCCTTCACACTCGGTTGTCTCGGCCCTGCGCTCACTCCGCGGGCAATTGCGCCCGCTGCCGCAGGAGCCCCAGGATCTCGCGCGGCGTCAGCGGCAAGACCAGCGGCTCGCCCACCCGCGCCAACGCCACGTAACTCACGGTGCCGCCGACGCGCTTCTTGTCGACCGCGAGGGCGCGCTCGACGGCGGCGCCGCGATCCCCGGACAACCACGCGTCGAGATCTTGCGGCAAGCGCAGGCGAGCCAGCGCCTGCGTGACCATCGGCTCGAGCCCCGGCTCGGCGACGCCCTTGAGCTCCGAGACCCGCGCGGCCGCCCGCAACCCGAGCGCGACCGCGTCACCGTGCGGCACCTCGTAGTTCGAGGCGGCCTCGATCGCGTGCGCCATCGTGTGCCCGAGGTTGAGCAGCACCCGCCCCTTGCCCGCCTCGCCCTGCTCCCACGGGTCGCGGCCGATGCAGGCCGCCTTGAGGCCGACCGAGGTCGCCACCAAGGGGGTGATGACGTCGACGTCGCGGGCGTAGATCGCGTCCGCCCGCCCGAGCAGCTGCTCGAGGTGGTCGCCCGAGAACAGCAGGGCGTGCTTGAGCATCTCGGCCAGGCCCTGCGCGAGCTCGCGGTCGGGGAGCGAGCTCAGGACCTCGGGGTCGATGGCGACGAACAGCGGGAAGTGGAACACCCCGACCATGTTCTTGGCGCCGGGCAGGTCGACCGCGACCTTGCCCCCGACCGAGGCGTCGACCTGGGCCAGCAAGGAGGTCGGCACCTGGACGATCGGGATGCCGCGCATGAAGAGCGCCGCGGCCAGACCCGAGAGGTCGCCGACGACGCCGCCGCCGAGCGCCACCACGGCGTCCCGTCGACTGAGACCGCCGGAGATCATCTGCTCGAGCACGCCGAGCAGCGACGGCATGTTCTTGTGCACCTCGCCCGCAGGAACGACGATCGGCACGACCTGGAAGCCGTGCGCCTCGAGGGCCGAGCGCGCCGCGGCGCCGTGCAGCCGGGCCACGTTGGCGTCGGTGATCAGCGCGACCGAATTGCCCCGCCGAGCCGCTGCCGCAGCTCCGTGCCGATCCGCGACAACATGCCGCGGCCGATGAGCACCGGATAATTGCGGCTCTCGGCCGGGACGTGGACGTCGAGCACCAGGGGCCGAGGGCGCTTGCGTTGACTGGATGACCCGCTGTCTTGCATGCAGGACCTCAGGGGATGCGGAGGCTGGTGGACAGCGCCGTCAGCAACCGGTGCGCCACATCTTGCGGCGGTCCGTTGCCGTCGACAACTCCGTCCGCTTCCTCATACGCCGACCTCCGCTTGTCAAGGAGCTCGCGGACGCGCGCCGCGACCGCGCCCTCGTCCGACCCGAGCAGCGGGCGCCCGCCGATCGCGGTGGCGCTCAGTCGGCGCGCCAACTCGGCCGCCGGGACGTCGAGGAAGAACACGACGCCCGCTTCGCGCATGGCCGCGCGGTTGGCCGGGTCGACGACGAGCCCGCCGCCCGCGGCGACCACGACGGTGCGCGAGCGAAAGCCGGGCTCGGCGACCAGGAGCTGCAAGGCGGCCCTTTCGCAACGGCGGAAGTGCGACTCGCCGCCGGCGAACAGCGCGGGGATCGCCGCGCCGAAGATCCGCTCGATGCGACGGTCGAGGTCGATGAACGGCGCGCCCCACAGCGCGGCGACGATCGGCCCGACGGTCGACTTGCCGGCGCCCATCATCCCGGTGAGGAAGAGCGGTCGTTGCGGATCGTCTGCACGGCGTGAATTCATGGCGGTGAGAGAGCTCATCAGCGTATCGCAGGGACCTGGGCCGGCGCCGTCGGTCGCGCAGGCGGCTCGGCGAGCTCGGCGCGGACCCGCAGCGCGCCGGCGCGACAGGAGATCTCCAGCGCCTCGCCGGCGTCGGGCCAGCGCAGCACGAGGTCGTCGATGACGACGGTCTCGGGTAAGGCAGCGAGCTCGGCGACGAAGGCGAGCAGCGCGTCCCAGCTGCCGCGGGCGTCGACCCGCACCGGCGAACGCACGCCCCACTCGCCCGCGGGCTCGTCGGGCAGCGGCTGCCAGCGATCGATGTCGAGGCCCGACGCGCGCGCCACTTCGGGGACGATGAAGAGAAGGTCGGCCCGGTCGCCCGCAGCGCCGGGGGTCGCAGCCAGCGCCCGCGACAGCGCCTCCTCGTCGACGGCCAGCGCCGCGGCGAAGCTGTGCTGCTCGTCCAGCTCCTGCGCGACCTGGCGCTGCCGCGCCTCGGCGGCCGCGAGCTCGTTGCTGGCGGCGAGCAGGTCGGCGCGGGCCGGCCCGTAGAAGAGCACGTAGCCGACGATCGCCGTGACGCTGGCGCCGAGCACCCAGACGAGGAGCGTCTGCAGGACCGACAGGCGCGTGAGGCTCTCGGGCGACAGCACGGGGACGTCTCACTCGTTCGGCGCGGCCTCGAGGTCGAGGCGGAAGCGCAGGCCGCCGTCGGCGGTGCGGGCGTATTCTGGCCCATAGGACAGGTGGAACTTCGCCTCGCGGCGGACGCGGGCGACGAACTCGGTGAGCGCGGCGACGTCGCGGGCGAGGCCCTCGACCCGCCAGACGCCGAGGTGAACGGCGTGCGCTTCGAGCGGCCGCAGCGCCGCGCCGGCGGGCTCGAACAGCGCCGCGAACGCTGCGAGCGCGGCCGCCGGGGCGCCGCGGGCCTCCTGCAGCCGCGCCAGCGCTTCCTGGCGGATCCGCAGCACCCGCTGGCGCTCGGCCAGCGCCGGGTTGTCGCGCTTCTTCTCGAGCCGCCGGGTCACCACCGTCACCTCGGCCGCGCGCTCGCGCAGCTCGGCCGCACGCGCGCCGTGGCTGGCGATCCACGCGTAGCCGGTGGCGAGCACCGCGGCCCAGCCGAGCAGCATCGCGCCGCCGAGCACCGCGCCGCTGCGCAGCCGCAGGCGTCGCCGCCGCTGGGCCTTCGGCAGGAGGTTGATGCGGATCAAGGCGAGTCGTCCTCCCGCCGCAGCGCCAGCCCGAAGGCCAGCGCCGCGGCCGCGCCCTCGGCCGCGAGCGCGGCCGCGTCGACGCCGGCGTCGACCGCCAGGCGAGCGAACGGCTCGACGCGCTGCACCGCCGCCCCGAGGCGTTCGCCCAGCGCCGGCGCGAGCGTCGGCGTGGCCGCGGCGCCGCCGGCCAGGTAGATGCGCGACAGCGGCTCGGCGACCGTCGAGTCGAGGAAGAACGCGAGCGAGCGCTGGACCTCGCCGGCGATCGCCTGTGACACCGGGAGGAGCACCTCGGCGAGGCGGGCCGCGACCTCGGGCTCGGCGGCCGCGCGCCGCTTCAACGCCTCGGCCTCGCTCGCGCTCGCGCCCGTAGCTCGCTGGATCGCCGCGTCGTAGTCGCGCCCGCCGGCGCCGAAGTCGCGCCCGTACGCCGGCACCCCGTCGGCGACGATCGTGATCGTGGACGTCGACGCGCCGACCGCCAGCACCGCCGCAGTCTCGCCGCCGACCAGGCCGTGGGCCGCCTCGACGCAGTTGTGCAGCGCGAACGCGGCGGCGTCGACGACCACGGGCCGCAGCCCGCAGTCCTGGGCGACGCGCAGGCGCTGGCGGACGATGTCGTGCTTGGCCGCCACGAGCAGCACCTCGATCTCGCCCGTGGCCGGGTTCTCGCGCAAGATCGTGTGGTCGACCAGCACCTCGCCGCGCTGCTGCGGCGCGACGATCTGGTCGGCCTCCCACGCGATCTGGGCGACCAGCGCCTCGGGCCTGAGCTGCGGCACCGCGAAGCGCTTGATGATGACGCCGTTCCCCGCGACCGCGAGGGCGACGTCGCGGCCGAGCGGTCGCACGCGCGCGAGCACGCGCCGGACCGCGGCGACCGTCGCGTCGTGGTCGACGACCTGGCCGTCCTCGATGCAACCTGGGGCCAGCGGCTCGACGCCGAAGCGAGCGACCCGCAGACCCGAGCGGGCCTGTCGCAGTTGCACGAGGCGGACCGCGGAGGTGCCGAGGTCGAGGCCGAAGCAGCGCCTGGTCATGCGTTTAGCGCCGCCTCGCGTGCGGCGGGCCGCGACGCGGGCTCGCGGGGCGGGGAGTGTTGGACCGGCGCGATGCGGCCGCGAACGCGGCTCAACCCTGGTCGATGTCGGGGCCGAACACTTGCTCGCGCGCCGAGGGGCTGAGCCCGAGCGCCTCGAGGATCTTGCGCTTGGTATCCATGCGGCATGGACATCCCGACTCCACGCGGTCGATGGTTAGCGGGCTGACGCCGGCACGTCGCGCGAGCTCGGCCTTGCTCATCATGGCGGCCTGGCGCAGCTTGCGGACGTTGTTGGGCTGCACGCCGCCCTTGGCCTTCGCGCCCGCGGCCCCCGACTCGGTGGTGGCGGCCTTGCGGGCTCGCTTCGGCGCCGGCGCTTCGACCTCGGAGGTGTTCGCGGCCGCGGGCTCGCCGACCTCGTCGCCTTCGTCTGCCTCGCGCTCGCGCGGCGCCGCGTCGGGGCGGGTGTACAGCTCGGCTGTGTCCGCGGGAGCGGCTTGCTGCGGCGGCGGAGCTGGAAGCTCCTGCTTCGGGGTCGCGGTCATGGGGCTGGCCGGTCGGGCTACGCTTTCCTACACATTGTCAGCCCCGGCAAGGGGTTCGTCAACGTGGCGGAACCGTCTCAGTGATACGTAAGTGAATGTTAGTGATAGGGATTTGATAGGTCTTTGTAGCGATCCGAGCGATGCCCGTCACCGCCCCATCCGGCTAGGTAAAACGCCTCTGAAGGGTGCTGCGGGGCCACAGGTCGCGGTCCACGACACATGTGCGATTTTGCCCATTCGCGGGGTCGCCGCGCGCGCGTCCACGCACGCGAGGGGTCCGGGCAGATCTCCCTGGGTCGGGCCGGCCAATGCCGAGGCCGCCGGCCCGGGCGCCGCGATGCGCGCAGGTGATACGCTCCCGGCGCCGTGACCACCGCAGACTTGATCCTCGCCATCGACCAGGGGACCACCGGCAGCACCTGCTTGCTCGTCGACCCGCAGCTCCGCGTGCTGGCGCGCGCGACTCGGGAGTTCCCACAGCACTTTCCGCAGCCGGGGTGGGTCGAGCACGACCCCGAAGAGCTGTACGCGTCGGTCCTCGCCGCTGTCGCCGAGGTGCTGCAGACGAGCGGCGTGGCGCCGGCGCGGATCGCCGCCATCGGCATCACCAACCAGCGCGAGACCAGCCTGCTGTGGGGCCGGCGCGACGGACGACCGCTGCACCGCGCGCTCGTGTGGCAGGACCGCCGCACCGCCGACACCTGCGAGACGCTCCGCGCCGCCGGCCACGAGGACCTCATCCGCGCGCGCACCGGGCTGCTGCTCGACCCCTACTTCTCGGCGACCAAGCTGGCGTGGGTCCTCGACCACGTGCCCGGCGCCCGCGCGCGCGCCGAGGCAGGCGAACTACAGGCCGGCACCATCGACACCTACCTCGTGTGGCGGCTGACCGCCGGCGCCGCGCACGTGTCGGAGCCGAGCAACGCCTCGCGCACGCTGCTCTGGCCGCTCAAGGGCGGCGGCTGGGACGAGGAGCTGTGCGCTCTGCTGCGGGTGCCGTCGGCGATCTTGCCGCGCGTCCTCCCGTGCACCGCCCGCTTCGGCGAGACCCGCGGCGTGCCCGGCCTGCCGGACGGCATCCCGATCCACGGCATCGCCGGTGACCAGCAGTCGGCGCTGTTCGGCCAGGCCTGCTTCGGGCCCGGCGAGGCCAAGTGCACCTACGGCACCGGCGCCTTCGCCGTGCTCAACACCGGCGACACCCCGGTCGCCTCGCGCCACGGCCTCCTCACCACCGTCGGCTGGCAGATCGGCGAGCGCACCACCTACTGCCTCGAGGGCAGCGCCTTCATGGCCGGCGCGGTCGTGCAGTGGCTGCGCGACGGCCTCGGCTTCGTCGTCAAGGCCAGCGAGATCGAGGCGCTCGCCGCCAGCGTCCCGGACAGCGGCGGCGTCGTCCTCGTGCCTGCGCACGCGGGCCTCGGCGCGCCCTACTGGCGGCCGCACGCGCGCGGCCTGATCAGCGGCATCACCCGCGGCACCACCCGCGCGCACATCGCTCGCGCCGCGCTCGAGGGCATCGCCTTGCAGATCGCCGACCTGCTCCGCGCCATGAGCGCCGACATCGGTGCCCCGCTCAAGGCGCTCAAGGTCGACGGCGGGGCCGCGGCCAACGACCTCCTCATGCAGCTGCAGGCCGACCTCCTCGGCGTCCCGATCGCCCGCCCCACCATGCTCGAGGCCACCGCGCTCGGCGCCGTCTTCCTCGCCGGCCTCGGCGTCGGCGTGTGGTCCGACACCACCGCCCTCGCGGCCGCCTGGCAGCAGGACCGCGCCTTCACCCCGAACCCGCCGACCACCGCCCTGGCGACCCTGCGCAGCAACTGGGAGCGCGCGGTCGCCCTGGCCTGAAGGACATGCCCTGAAAGCCAGACGCGCTGGTCCGTCGCTCGTGGCGGACCGGGCGGCGCGTCAGCGAACGCGGAGCTCGAAGCCGATCTCGCGCAGCTTCTCGGCCTCTTCGACCAGGTCGGCGAAGGTCAGCGGATGGGCCTCGATCCAGTCGGGGAGGAACCCGAGCTCGAGCGCGCCGCGGCGGGCCGTCGCGGTGAACGGCGGCAGCGGCGTCGGGCTGCGGCTGCGGGCCAGGCGGAGCGCGACGCGCAGGCAGATCGTCAGCGACTTGGCGAGCTCGGCCTCGCTGTTCGGCAGGCCGGCGAACACCTCGCGCGTGAGGCGCTTGCGCTGGCCGAGCAGCATCGCCGCCAGCAGCTCCTGATCGGCGCGCGAGAAGCCCGGCATGTCGGAGTTGGCGACCAGGTACGCGCTGTGCTTGTGGTAGCCGGAGAACGCGACCGACAGCCCGATCTCGTGCAGGCGCGCGGCCCAGCCGACCAGCTGTTGCCCGAACTCCGGGTCGAGGCCCCAGGCCTCGCGCACCTGGTGGAAGCAGTGCAGCGCCAGGCGCTCGACGCGGCCGGCCTGGGCCGTGTCCACGTTGTAGCGCTGGCACAGCTGGCGGATCGTCTGGTCGCGCACGTCTTCGTGGCGGATCCGGCCCAGCAGGTCGTACAGCAGCCCCTCGCGCATCGACCCCGTCGAGATCGCCATGTGCTCGATCTGCAGGCCCTCGAACAGCGCCAGCAGGATCGCCACCCCGCCCGGCAGCACCGGCGCGCGGTCGGCCTGCACCCCCGACAGTCCCGCCCCCTTGTTGATGGTGCCGGCGGCGATCAGCGCCTTCTTCAGCTGGCGCAGCCCGGCCGCCGTGATCCCGCGGTCGCTCCAGCCGTTGGCGCGCAGGATCGCGTCGACCGCCGTGATCGTGCCCGACGAGCCGACGCAGTTCTCCCAGTTCGCCTCGAGGTAGCGGCGCTCGAACGGCTCGAGCTTGAGGCGGGCGGCGATCTCGGCCTTGCGGAAGTCCTCCGCGCGGATCTTGCCGTCGACGAAGAAGCGCAGGCTGTAGCCGACGCAGCCCATGCCGAGGCTGTCCATGCGGACCGGTTCGAAGCGCTCGCCGACGATCAGCTCCGTGCTGCCGCCGCCGATGTCGATCACCAGGCGACGGCCGCGGTCGTCGGACAGCGTGTGCGACACCCCGAGGTAGATCAGGCGCGCCTCTTCGCTGCCGGCGATGATGTCGATCGGGTGACCGAGCGCCGCCTGGGCCTGGGCGAGGAACGCCTTGGCGTTGCCGGCCTGGCGCATCGCGCTGGTGCCCACGGCTCGCACGCGGCCCTCGGGGAAATCGCGCAGCCGCTGGCCGAAGCGCTCGAGGCAGGCGAGCGCGCGCTCCTGCACCTTGTCGGTCAGCTCGTGGTGCTCGTCGAGCCCGGCGGCCAGGGCCACGCGCTCGCGCAGGCGGTCGATGATGTGGAAGTGGGTGTCGTCGACGACCCGGCCGACCACCATATGAAAGCTGTTCGAGCCCAGGTCGACCGCGGCGACGCTGTCGGAATCGGTGACCGGCGTTGTCGGCTCGTTCATCGCGGTGGGCGACCATACGGCCGCGCATCCCGGCGCGCAAGCGCGACGAGCGGCGGCGACGGTCCGGCACCTTACGTGACTGCCACGGTCATCGCATCCGCCAGACCGCGTGCGATCGGCGCGGCCGCGAACGTTCACGTGCGGCGGGCGGCCGAGGCTTCTCGGGCCCGGTCGTTCAGCGCATCACGACGAGGACGACATGCCGACCTCGCGCAGGACGACCTCATGAAAGAAGGCTGGCGACACCCGCGCGGGCCGATGAAGTGAAAGCAGCGCGGGAGACGGCAGAGGCCGCTCAGTCGGCCTCACCGAGCACGACTTCGCCCGGCGTGGGCACCGGGCTGTCGCTGTCCGACTCGGCGGTCGCGTTGGCGGCGGAATCGGCCGCGCCGTCGGGCGTCGGCGGCAGCTCCGACGTGGCGGCCGGGCTGGCGGGCACTTCGGGCGTCGGCGGCAGCTCGGCGGCTGGCCCGATGACCAGGTCGAGGTCGGCGTCGGGCGCGGCGAACTTGCGCCACGACAGCTCGAGCGTCAGCTTGCCGCTTCCCCTTGTCGGACGCCGCCAGCGAGAAGCCGACCACCCCGCGCGGTCCGAGGACCACCTGCTCCGCCCCGCGATGGACGCGGACCGACCCCGACTTGAGCGCCGTCACCAGTTGTTCGAGGTAGGCGATGACGTGAGGCACCTCGACCGCGCCGTCGATCTTCAATCCCTGGCGTGAGCTCTTCATCTCCGGGCTCCTCCCACGATTTGGCCGGGGAGGTCACCTTGCCACGGTCGATTTGTCGCAGCAAGGCGCCGGCTGGCGGGCCGAGCGGGGCGGCCGAAACCGGCATGTTTCGCCCGTCGTCTTGTGCGAAGCTCGCGCTCATGGCTGGCTCCCCCGACCGCTCCGCCTCTCCCGACCGTTCCGCGAGCGACCTCGACGTCTTGCGCCGCAGTCACCGCGGCAAGTTCGTCGCGCTCGCCGCCCTGCTCGCCACCGCCGGCGGGCTCGTGTGGTGGAACCAGCGCCCCAAGCCGATCGGCAACGACGAGCAGGCCGAGCGGGTCCTCGTCGTCCCGGCCGCCAACTGGCGCTACAAGCCGTACCTCGAGAAGTGGGGCTTCGTCGCGCAGGAGGGCCGGCTCAAGACAATGGTCGACGAGCTGCACGAGAAGCTCCCCGAGGCCAAAGAGGACGGGCCGGCGGCCGTGCTCAAGCTGGCCGACTGGGCCGGCTTCGCCTTCGTCGCCTTCGAAGATCCGGCCGCGCTCGACTTCGGCGGCCTCGACATCGAGGGCGGCGTCCCGACCTTCGAGAAGCACCACCGCTTCGCCGTCGTCAGCGCCGGTGACTACGCCTTCCCGCACAAGCTCACCGTCAACGCCGAGCCGTCGAAGTTCATGAACGGCCCCGAGCTCGACCTGCTGAGCGCCCTGTTCGCCCAGGAGCCGCTCGCCAGCACCCTGCGCGACGACCCCAAGAACGGCCCCGACATCATCGTCCTGCGCACCAAGGTCCAGGAGGGCATCGACGCCATCGACGCCATCAAGGCCGCCGAGGCCACCGTCGCCAAGATCGCCGACAAGGCCCGCGCCCTGCTCGTCGACAAGGAGCAGGCCGATCCCAAGCCGACCCTCGTCGGCGGCGTGCAGGAGAGCGTCCACCCGATCGCCCTCGCCGACGGCGGCATCCTCCTGCTCACGCGCAAGGCCAACTTCTCGAGCAGCACCGGCTTCAACGCCGACCTCGAGCTCGATCGCACCGAGCAATTCTTCTATATCCCCGCCGGCGCCGACCCCGTCGAAGGCCGCGTCCCGTGCACCGGCCTGCTCGGCGGCTCGCTCGAAGTCAGCGGCCGCGTCCTGCTGGTCCGCAACTCGCCGCAAGGCGACGCCCTCCTGCTCCACGACGGCGGGCGCTCGCGGCTGTTCAAGCTCGGCAGCGGCGGCTGCAACTTCTCCGAGCTCGGCGAGATCACGGTCCCGATCCCGCGCGGCGACAACCCGGGCGAGCCGCACGCCAGCGGCCGCGTCGCCCGGGTCTACGACGACAACGGCGAGAGCGCCGTCTCGCTCGTCAAGCCCGGCGACCAGGTCGCGAGCGACCTCGTACGCACCAGCAAGCTCTCGCTCTCGCTGCCCGTGTGGCTCGACGACCAGGTCCTCGTCGGCACCGGCCGCGACACCATCGCCGACGGCACCGGCGCCTACCGGCAGGCCCTCTTCTTCTACGCCGCCGACCGCCCCGACACCGCGCTGCGCATCGACGCCCAGAACTTCGACGCCGCCGACGGCCTGGCGAGCGTCGCCTGGGTCCCGCCCGGGCCGCAGGGCGCGCGCCTGCTCGTGCAGGCGTGGAGCTCCGGCGGCGGCGAGCGCCTGTTCCGGGTCGACGCGCCCGCGCCCGCGGCCAAGCTGTTCGCCGACGCCGTCAGCGCGGCCGACAAGACCCCGACCTCGGCCGAGGTGCGCGACGGCATGGAGCCGCGGATCATCCCGATCGACACCCGCGACTGGACCTTCACCCCGATCCTCAACGAGTTCGAGACCTACGACGCGGCCGTCTCGCCCGACGGCCGCCTGGTCGCCTTCAGCAGCGACAGCGAGATCCACGTCGTCCTGCTCGCCGGCGGCCCCGTGCGCACGTTGACCCGCAACGAGCTCCAGGACCACACGCCGATGTTCACCGCCGACAGCAAGACGGTCCTGTTCCGCACCCGCTTCCCGATCGAGAAGACCAACTGGACCCTGTCCACCGCCCGCACGGTCCCCGCCGGCGAGTGAGCCGAAAGAGCATGGCGCGAAGGACATGTCCCTTCGCGCATGCTCTTGAAGACATCCTCGGTCGCCTCGACCGCGCCCCTCGCCTCAGCGCGCCGGCCGTCGCCGGTGTCTCGTAGGCGTGGACGCGACCTCCGTATGCGACCGACGCGGTGATGCACGCTGGCCGGAGCGAAGTCGTTCACAGGGGTCGAAGCCGGCGGGCTGTCCGCGACAGAGTCTCGACGTCGACTGCCCCAGCGCTTGCGAGCATGACGGGACGTCCGTGTGCGAGCGCCGTGGTGATGCCGCTCGCCTGCTCCGCGGTGGTCGGCCCGCGCTCCGCTGCCTCCGACCGAACGCATGCCCGCCACCGCTCGAACCGCCGGCGGCGCGCCGCCTGTCCCGCGGGACATCCCGCGCCTCACTCCGTCTCGGAGCGCGGAGGCGTCGAGAACCCTTCCCCCTTTAAAAGACTTGCCGGCGGCGTAGGCCTGCGCTGGCATGCGCTTGGCGCCGGCGGCCTGGACCTCGGCGATCCGCACCACCCCTTCGCCGCACGCCACGTGCAGCCCGGCGCGGTCGACCGCCAGGACCTCGCCGGGGTTCGCGCCCTCGGGCCGGGGCAGCGGTGACGGCCCGGCCCGGTACAGCTTGACCGGCGTCCCCTCGCGCCCCGTGACCGCGGCCGGCCACGGGTCCATCCCGCGCACGTGGTTGATGACATGTCCCGAAGACCATGTCCAATCGACCACCCTTCCTCCTTGCGCAGGATCGGCGCCAGCGTCGCCAGCGACGGATCTTGCGGCGTCGGCGGCGGCACGTCCGGGAACTCGCCGAGGAACGCCGCCAGCAGATCGCCGCCGAGAGTGGCTAGCCGAAGAAACAGCTCGCCGCTCGTCTCCTCCGGATCGATCGGCGTCCGCGCCGCGCGGAACACCGGCCCGGTGTCGAGCCCCTCTTCCATCTGCATGATGGCCACCCCGGTCTCGCGGTCGCCGGCCAGCACCGCGCGCTGGATCGGCGCCGCCCCGCGCCAGCGCGGCAGCAGCGACGCGTGCACGTTGATGCAGCCGTGGCGCGGCACCTCGAGGATCGCGCGCGGCAAGATCCGCCCGTACGCCGTCACCACGATCACGTCGGGCGTCAGCGCCTGCAGCTGGGCCGCGAGCGTCCCGTCGCGCACCTTGACCGGCTGACTGACCGGCACCCCCAGGCGCAGCGCCGCCTCCTTCACCGCCGGCGGCATCAGCTTGCGCCCGCGCCCCGCCGGCTTGTCCGGCTGCGTCACCGCCAGTACCAGCTCGCACGTACGAGCCACCGCCTCGAGGCTCGGCACCGCAAAGTCGGGCGAGCCCATGAACACCGCACGAAGCCGCGAAGATCCGCTCACGTCGCCCCGATCTGCGCCAGATAGGCGCTGTGCAGCGCGTCGTCGGAGAGCACGTCGCGCGCCTCGTCGAGGGCCGCCAGCAGCTCCTCGATCTCCTCTGCCAACTCGACCCGACTGTCGGGCTCGAGGCTCTCGCAGAACGTCGCAGACAGATCTGCATGCGCGCGCAGCACCTCGGCCCGCGACGCCTCGCGCGGCAGCCCGAGCAGCGCGAAGTAGTCGCTCTCGCGCGCCAGTCGCAGGCGCTCGCGCACTCGCTGGCGATCCAGCGCCGTCAAGGTCGCCGCCGGATCGTCGATCTCCGGCGCCAGGTGCCCCAGCAGCTCGAGCACGTACACCACCGCGCGAATCACCGCTTCGTCGGCCACCGCCGCCGCGACCAGCTCGCCGACCCGGGTCTGGCCGTCGAAGCGCTCGGTCACGGCCGCCACCGCCGGCCAGCGCAGCTCCGCCGCCAGCGCCTCCGGCCCCGCGAACGCCAGACGCGGCTTGCGGTCGTCGTTCACGGCCACGCGCAACTGCGACAGCGTCGACCCGCGCTGGACCCCGCCGGCGATCATCGCCGCCAGCGGCACGCCGAGCTCGACCGCCACCGCCGGTGATTCACCCGGCCACAGGCCCCACGCCACGCTCCCGCTCTCGGCGATCCGCTCGACGATCCGCCGCACCGGCTCCCGCAGCGCCTCCCGCATCTCCTGCGGTTTGATTAAACCCGACTGGGCCAGGCGTTCGACGTCGCGTCGCGGGTCGCCGGTGCCCCAGCGCGCCGCCAGCTCGAGGTGCGTCGGGCTCAGCAGCCCGCGCGCGGCCAGGCGACCCAGCACCGACTCGCCGGCAGCAACGCTCGCGCCGCCGATCACCTGTCCCTCCGACCACCACAGACGTCGCTCCGGCGCGCCGCTGGCCGCCACCCGCAGCCCGCCCGTGAACCGCTCGCGGCGCAGCTCGGCCAACAGCGACGGCGCGTCCGATTCGCCGCGTGCCTGGGCCCCCGCCAGCGACGACTCGCTCTCGACGCTACCTGTCTCCGGGGACAGCCGCGGCTGCTCCTCGGCGCGCGGCTGCTCTGCGACCGGAGCTCGTCCTGCAGCGAGAGACAGCTCCTCGGTGAGCGAGCGCCCGCCGTGCCTCCCCGACCGCGCGCCGACTCCCTTCATGTCCTCATGAACATGTCGATCCGGCCATGTCTCTTGCGACAGCTCGACCTTCACCGGCGCGGTCCGGTCGGACGAGCGGCGCGACCAGTGGCGCGCAGGCAACACGAGCGTCGCCTCCTCGGCTCCGCGCCCGCCTGGTTCGCCGTCCTCTCCAGCCCGCTCCACCTCGCGCGCGGGCTCCGCAAATCGCCCCGCACCTGTCTCTCGAGCCAGCCCCTCGCCCTCCGCGAACCGTCCCCGTCGAAAATCAGTGGCGCGAGCCAACCCCTCGCCCTCGGCCAACCGTCGCGAATCCGTCTCTCCTGCCAGCCCTTCGCCCCCCGCGGACCGTCCCCGCCTCGTATCCGTCTCTCGAGCCAGACCTTCGTCCCCCGCGAACCGTCCCCGCCTCGCATCCGTCTCTCCTGCCAGCCCTTCGCCTTCGGCGAACCGACCCCGTCTCGCATCCGTCTTGCGAGCCAGCCCTTCGCCCCCCGCGAACCGTCCCCGTCTCGCATCCGTCTCTCGAGCCGGCCCCTCGCCCTCCGCGAACCGTCCCCGTCGCGCAGTCTCCTCGCGAGACCCTCCGGCTCCGCTCGCCGCGGGCCCATCGCCCACCGCACCTGTCCCGCGAGACAGGCGCACATCCTGCCCACCCGTGTGGCCTCCGCGATCCAGCTCCTGAGCAGGCTCGTCGAAGCGCTGCGCGAGACCCCGGCGCTCGGGCGTCTGCGGTGCATCCGCAGCTCCTTCTTCATCGACCGCGAACCGCCCCACGCGACGGCCTCCGCTCGCGTCCTCCTCGCGCCCGCGCCGGCCGAGGTCGAACCGCGAGTTCGGTCGCTCGCTCCGGGGCGCTTCCGTCGCCGCTGCCTCGTCGACCGCGAACCGGCCCGCGCCGCGACCTCTCGCCTCCTCGCGCCCCGTTCGTCCGAGCTCGGACCTCGTGCCCGATCGATCTGCCTGCGGTCGCGCTGCCGGCAACTCGGTCGTCCCCTCGCCGTCGACAGCGAAGCGTCCGCGCCGACGCGTTCCCTCCGGCAGCGCAGCTCCTTCCACAGATCCGGCACGCGAGCGCTCGTCTCGCCGCCACGCGTCGCCGCGCGCATCGCCCTGCCCAGGCTTCACCGCCCCGGCCGGCTCCATCCCCGCGACTTCCGCGGCTTGCGGAGCCTGCAGTCGCGGCCGCTCGCGCACCAGCTCCTCCGTCCGCTCGCTGCGCCCGGCACCTGTCCCTTGCGCCAGCCCCTGCGGCTCCTCGCCTGGCGAGCCCCATGGGCCTCGCCGCCCGCCTGTCCCTTGCGACAGCCGCTCCGGCTCCTCGGACCGCGCCAGATTCGGCTCGGTGCTCCACGAGCGCCGCCGCTCACCTGTCCCTTGCGCCAGGTCTCCCGACTCCGCGCTCCAAGCACCGCGTCGCCCACCTGCCCCTTGGGCCAGCTCATCCGACTCCGCGCCTCGAAAACCGCGTCGCCCACCTGCCCCTTGAGCCAGCTCCTCCGGCTCCGCGCTCCGCGAGCCTGACCCTTGAGCCAGCTCCTCCGGCTCCGCGTTCCGCGAGCTCGGCCCAACTGTCCCTTGCGCCAGCTCCCCTCGTCCCGCGCTCCGCAAATCCGGCGGCCGCCCTCTTGCGCAAGTTCCTCCGGCTCCGAAGTCCGCCTTCCTTGCGCCGGCTCCTCGGCCCGCGAGCTCCAAGAACCTCGCTGCCCGCCTGCCCCTCGAGCCAGCTCCTCCGGCTCCGCGCCCCGCGAGCTCCGTGTCCCTTGCGCCAGCTCGGCGCCGTCTTCGCCTCGACGCGCCGAGGGTGCACCAGCGTCCGGCCGAGGCGCCACGCCAGCGAGCCCTTTGCCCGCCCGCGGCCGAGTGCCACGCGTCAGCTCGATCGTCTCCTCGACGCGTCCTGCGCCGGAGTCGACCTCGTCCTCGCCCTGCAGGCCACGCGACGAACCTGTCCCTCGCGCCAGCTCACCGCGGTGTCCGCCGCCCTGCGACCGCCACGAGCCCTGTCCACCACCTGTCTCTCGAGACAGCTCGCTCGTCACGCCGAGCCGACCTGCCTCCGCCGGATCATCGGGCGGCGCCTCGTCCACCGCCCGCCCCTGTCGCTTCGACCAGGTCTTTGGGACAGCTCCCCCTCCGCCGCCTCGCGCGAAGCCGGCCGCGACTCGCCCCATCGGCTCGCGCGGGCCTTGCGAACGTCCTCGCGCGCCGCGGTGGCGACCGAGGCCGTATGCTCGCTGTGGGCCTCTGCAGGGGCCTGCGGGCCCGACTCCGGCGAGATCTCCCCGTCGCGCGAAAACGTGAGCTCGCTTCGGGTCGCCCGACGACCGACCCGCGATTCGTTCGTCGGGGGCAGCCGCTGGGTCGGCTCGCGCAGCAGCTCGAGTTCGCCGCTGTCGTGCTCTGGGTCGACGTCGGGAACGGCGTCCAGGCCCATCGCCTCGAGATCGATCCCGTCGCGATGGCCGTCGACCGACTCTTCGCGGGTCTCGAGTCGGGCCGCCAGCACCTCGAGCGTGTGATGCAGACGACTGAGGACCGGGTCGCTGCGAACGGGGCGAGGAGCGGGCGAGGCCTCGCGGATCTCGGGCCGCGCTGCGCCTGCGGGCGGTCCAGCGAGCTCGGCCAGCGCCGCCTTGAGCTCTGCCTCGTCGACCGGCGCCTCGAGGAAGCGGTCGGCCCCGAGCTCGAGCACCGCGGCGAGGTCACGCGTCTCGCCTTGCAGGCGCCCGTAGAGCAGCACCGGGATGCCCATCGTCTCGGGCCGCTCGCGCAACGCCTGCACCAGCCCGCTCGCGCCGGCGGAGCCGAGGCAGACGATGACCGCTGCCGGGCTGGGGTTTTGCGCGGCGCGCAGGACCAGCTTGCGCTCGCGGACCGGGACCACCGTGTAGCCCAGGTCTTGCACGCGAGGGACCAGTTCGCCCCGGTGGGCACGGTCGCCCGTCATGAGGATCTCCGGACCCACGGCGACGGGAGTGTACTCCAGTCCCTATGCGCGGCGACGCACCCGGGGCCCGGCGATCCGGGGGACAATTTCTTCCAGGGGTGCCTGAAGCGGCGCGCCCGGCGAGCGTCTCCCCTGTCACCTTCCCGCAACCGACCAAATCAGCCAGGATCTCACCATGCACCTCAAGTCCGCTCGCACGTCCCTGCGCCCCGTGAAATCCGTGTTCGCCGCGCTGTTGGCCGCGGTCATGTCCGCCTCGGCGACCGCCTACGCCTTCTTCTCCGCCAGCGATTCACCCATCGGGAGCTGGAAGACGATCGACGACGAGACCGGTGAGACGAAGTCCATCGTCAAGATCTACGAGGTCGACGGCAAGATCTACGGCCGCGTCGACCGCCTCCTCCTCAAGCCCGGCGCGCTGTGCGATCAGTGCGAGGGCGACGATCACAACAAGCCCATCGAGGGCATGGTGGTCATGTGGGGTCTGTCGGCCGACGACGGCGAGTGGAGCGGCGGCAAGATCTTCGACCCGCAGAAGAACAAGACCTACCGCTGCAAGATCTGGCTCGAGGATGGCGGTCGCAAGCTCAAGGTGCGCGGCTACCTCGGCCCGTTCTTCCGCACCCAGACCTGGATCCGTCAATAACTCCCTTCGCGGGGTGCGCACCGCCGGTCGCATCCTGCGCCTGAGGCCGCCGCTGGCGGCCTTTGTCGCGACGCGCGCGGCCCCTACCATGGTCGCCATGGAACATGGCCGAGCGATCAGCTTCCCCCGCCCCGACGGACAGGACGCCCCTGGCGTGCTGTTCTCCGCCGCCGACGGCGCTCCCGGCGTCGTCCTCATTCAGGAGTGGTGGGGCATCAACGACCAGATCCGCCGCGTCGGCCAGCGCCTCGCCGACGCCGGCTATCGCGTCCTGATCCCCGACCTCTACCGCGGCCGCGCCACCGCCGTCGCCGACGAGGCCAAGCACCTCATGACCGGCCTCGACTTCGGCGAGGCGCTGAGCGACATCGCCGGCGCCCTCACCTGTCTCAAGGGACAGGACCCTTCGACCAGGGTCGGCATCGTCGGCTTCTGCCTCGGCGGCGCCCTCACCCTCGCCTCGCTCTGCAACGTCCCCGGCTTCGCCGCCGGCGTCTGCTACTACGGCATCCCCGGCGCCAGCGCCGACGCCAGCAAGCTGCTCGCCCCGCTGCAGGCTCACTTCGCCGAGTTCGACGACTGGTGCACCCCCGACGCCGTCCGCGCCCTCGAGGACGAGCTGCGCGCCGGCACCACCGAGTACGAGCTCTACCGCTACAGCGCCCAGCACGCCTTCTTCAACGACGCCCGCCCCGAGGTCTACGATCCGGTCGCCGCCGCCGAGTCGTGGCGCCGCTCGCTCGACTTCTTCCACCGCCACCTCGGCGGCCCGCAGCCGGCTGTCTGATCGAACAGGTCTAAAAAGACAGCCCTCGGGGCGCTAGGCGTCGGAGGTGCGCGACCGCATCCGGCGCCACGCGCTCAGATCAGCGACTGCGGGTCGACATCCACGTTCGCCATCGTCTTGAACTCCCCGCTGCCCG
Organism: Nannocystis pusilla; assembly: GCF_026626665.1. GTDB lineage: Bacteria > Myxococcota_A > Polyangia > Nannocystales > Nannocystaceae > Nannocystis > Nannocystis pusilla. Next base: position 9,667,426 of record NZ_JAPNKE010000002.1, on the reverse strand, counting down.
CCTCGCCGAGGCGGGGCCGCAGCTGTCGCAGCAACCAGCGCAGCGGAGGCCGGCTGCTCGCGCGGATGAGCATCTGCCAGCGCACGCGGCGGTTCACCCGCTCGATGAGCGATGCCTTCGGCCCCAGCAGTTGCACCGGCGGCGGCGCCTCGGCGCTCCCCGGCTCCTCCGCGTGCTTGCGCCGCACCTCTTCCGCGGCCGCGCGGATGACCACCGCCAGCTCCTCCGCGCGCCGCTGCACCGCCACCTGGTCCGGCCCCGAGATCCGCACCAGCGCCAGGTGGCCGAACGGCGGGTTGTGGAGCTCGCGGCGCTTGTCGAGCTCCCACGCCGCGAACGCCTCGAAGTCGTGCTCGGCCGCGAACGCGATCGCCGGGTTCTTGATCCCGTAGGCCTGGATCAGCACGCGCCCTGGCCTGTCCCCGCGGCCAGCTCGGCCCGCCACCTGCGTCAGCAGCTGGAACGTCCGCTCCGACGCGCGAATGTCGGGCAGCCCGAGCCCGTGGTCGCCCTGGAGGATCCCCACCAGCGTCACCCCGGAAGTCGTGCCCCTTCGACAGCATCTGCGTCCCCACCAGGATGTCGGCCTCGCGCCGGCGGAACTGCGCCAGCGTCTCCAGCAACCCCTTGCCGCGGCTCGTGTCGCGGTCGAGCCGCAGCACCCGCGCGCCCGGCACGTCCTTCGCCAGCGCCAGCTCGATCCGCTCCGTCCCCGCGTTGCCGTGCAGCAGCTCGCCCTCGCCGCACTCCACGCAGCGCTCCGGCGGCGCCTCGATGAACCCGCACCAGTGACACATCAAGCGGTTGCGCCCGAGGTGGTACGTCATCGCCGGCGCGCTGCAGTCGGGGCAGTGATGCAGCGCCCCACAGTGATCGCACAGCAACGTGGTCGCAAAGCCGCGGCGGTTGAGGAACACGATCGCCTGCTCGCCCGCCGCCACCGTCTCCGCCAGCGCCGTGCGCAGGCGTCCCGTCAGCAGCGTCTCCGGGTCGGGCCGATGCGTCGCCAACGAGATGAGCTCCACGGCGGGCAGCGGCCGCGTCGTCGGTCGCGTCGTCATCCGCAGCCAGCGGATCTTCCCCGAGCGCGCCGACTCGTACGTCTCGAGCGCCGGCGTCGCGCTGCCCAGCAGCGCCACCGCCGACGCGTCGCGCGCCCGCACCAGCGCCACGTCGCGCGCGCTGTAGCGGACCCCTTCCTCCTGCTTGAACGACCCGTCGTGCTCCTCGTCGACGACGATCACCTTGAGGTCCGGCACCGGCGCGAACACGGCCGAGCGAGCCCCGATCACGATCGGCCGCGCACCCATACGGATCTGCTGCCACGCGTCGAGCCGCTGGCGCGGCGTCAGCCCGCTGTGCAGCACCGCCACCGTCTCACCGAAGCGCGCCCGGAAGCGATCCGACAGCTGCGGGGTCAGGGCGATCTCCGGCACCAACACGATCGCTCCGCCCCCGCGCGCCCGCGCGTCCGCGATCAGCTGCAGGTACACCTCCGTCTTGCCGCTGCCGGTCACCCCGTGCAGCAGCGACGCCGCGAACTTGCCCGCCTCGAGGTCGCCGCGCAACGTCGCCAGCGCCGCCGCCTGATCGGCCGTCGGCGCCTGCGGCAGCGACGGCTCGATCGTCTCCGCCGCGAACGGATCGAGCGCCCGCAGCCGCTCCTCCACCCCCACCAGCCCGGCCGCGATGAGCGGCTCGAGCAGCTTCTTGTAGCCCGGGAACGGCCCGCGCAGCTCGCCCGCCGGCACCCACGAACCTGCCCCTTCGAGCAGGTCGAGCAGCGCCCGCCGCTGCTTGCTGCGGCCGATGTGCTCACGCAGCGTCTCCTCCGCGGTGGCCGCTCCGCGGAGATAGTCCGTGCGGCGGTAGTGGGCCTCGACGCGCGCCCCCTCGCCGCCGGCCTCGTCCCAGGAGATCGTGCACAGCTCCTTGGCCGCGAGGTCGCCGATCAGCCGCAGCACCCCGGGGATGCGCGGGCGCAGGTCGATCAACCGTTCGACCGCGAGCTCGCCCCGGGCGCCGACGCCAGCGCCGCCAGCACCCGCTGCTCCGCCGCCGTCGGCAGCCCCGCGTCGTCCACCGGCTGCAGCACCACCTCGCGCGCGGCCGTCAGCGCCTGCGCCCCGGCCTCGGACAACATGACCCTTCGGACATCATGTCCCGTCAGCAAGCCCGGCAGCGCCAGCCGGTAGACCTCGCCGACCGGCGCCACATAGTAGTCCGCCACCCACTCGCACAGCCGCGCCAGCTTCGGCGTCAACGACGGCGCGCCCGGCGGATCGAGCACCTCCTCGAGCAGCTTGATCCGCGCCCCGTTCAGCTTCTCCGGCGGGGCCGCGCGCACCACTCCCACCAGCCCACGGTTGGCGAACGGCACCAGCACGCGCGCCCCCGGCTCCGGCGCGCTCGGCCACGACGTCGGCACCGCGTACGTGAACCCGCGGTCGAGCGCCACCGGCAGCGCCACCGAAACCAGCCGCTCGCTCACCGCGAACTCTCCTCCGCCTCGCGCCGCGTCTGGTACAGCGCCCGCCGCAGCGCCCCGCGCATCAGCACCAGCTCGAGCACCGCGGCCACCAGCGTCACGCAGCCCGCCGCCAGCAACGCGCGCCGGAGCCACTCCACCCACAGCGCGACCAGGCTCGCCTCTCCGGCCGCGACCCCACGCGCCGCCCCGGCGATTACCCCGCGCACCGCCAGCGCCAGCACGATCAGCACCGCCACGGCGACCACCGCCGAACCGACGCCAGGTCGCACCGCGCCGACCCGGCCGAGCCGCGAGCGCTCACCCTCGACCCAGCCGAATGAACCGCTCGCCGCCGTCGCCAGCGTCACCACCACGGCCGCCCCGGCCACGACCATCGGCCAGGTCGCAAAGCACATGTCCCAAAGGACATACGCCCCCTCGCCCGACCACGCCGCCCGCAGCGCCGACGCCAGCGACGCATCGAGTCGATGCGGGATCGCGGCCGCGAGCGCCAGGCACAGCAGCGCCGGCACGAGACGCGGAGACCTCGGCCGCACACCGACCCGCCAGGCGAGCGCGACGCGAGCGCGGCTCGGCGGGGTGGTGGCGTCGAGGTCCACGGAGCGAGGCTTTTAGCGCGCCCGGGCGCGCGCCAAGAACCTGCGCAAGTTTCAGCTTATCAGCCGGCCACTTCGGGGCGGTCGAAGGACAGCTTGAAGCCGGTGAGACAGCGGGTGGCGCCGTTGCCGACCTTGTAGGACGGCACGATCTCCACCTGGGTCTGCGAGCGGAGCGCGTCGAACAGCATCGAGATCGATGCGGCGCTCACGTTACGGCCCGGGCACAGCGACCCGCCCCACTTGTAGTCACGCTTCGTTCCGGACTTCTCGCGCACCGACAGCACGCCGTTGGCCATCGCGTAGTCATCGCTGCTGCTCTCGTAGACGGTCACGGCGTCGACGTTGCCGATCGAGCCGGCCGAGTCGGCGAAGGTGGTGGCGGGGGCGGACACAATCATCATACCGGCGAGCAGGGACAGAACTGGGCGAAGCGACATGGAGGGTTCCTCGTGCGATTTCGGGGGCCTTCAGACCCGGGGGTGCAGGGTGCTATTCACGAGCCGCCGCTGCAACGCCGGCGTATGCGTCCGCTTGACCTCGATCGGATCACCGGGCGGAACTGCTCGCGCGCACGTTTGTGTTTTCAAACGATGAATGATGTAGTGGTTTCGTCATGGCTCAGTCCGGGACGTACCCCGCGGGAGACCTCGGCAACCCGAGGCGCGCGCAGATCCTCGACGCCGCCGAGCGACTGCTCCACCACTACGGTCACGCCAAGACCACCGTCGCCGAGATCGCCCGCGAGGCTCGAGTCAGCGTCGGCTCGGTCTATCTCGAGTTCGAAGCCAAGGACGCCATCTGGGTCGAGCTCTCGCATCGCCGCCACGAGGCGGTGCTCGCCGCCATGCGCGGCGCCGCCAACGCGCCCAAGAAGCTCTACGCCCACCGTCTGCAAGCGGCGCTCGTGGCGCGAACGCGTGCCTTCCTCGCCCTCGCCGAGCGCGGCGCGCACGCCGCGGAGCTCGTTCACTGTCACGCTTGCCCGGCCATCCGCGAGGCGCAGGAGATCTACCACCGGCGCGAACGCGAGATCATCGCCGAGCTGCTGCAAGCAGGTGCAGACGCCGGCGAGTTCGCGATCAAGGATGCGTCCGCCACCGCGGCGACGCTGCTGCAGGCGTTCGTCGCGTTCGTGCCGCCGCTGCTCTTCGGTCGTGCACCTGACGAGCTCGAGCGTGAGGTCACGGCTCTGCATCAACTCCTCGTCCACGGGCTCTGCCGCGCCGATCCCCGGCCCCGCAGTTGACGGCGAGTTGAACGGTTTTAAGTTCGGTTCAACCGTCATCACGTACCCCTGCAGGCTTAGCCGCGGGGAGCGAAAGGAACCGAGATGAGCCACCCAGAGTATCCTTCTGTGATCCCGCTGCTGCCCCTGCGCAACGGCGTCCTCTTCCCTGGCACAGTCATCACCGTCCCGGTCGGTCGCGCCCGTTCGATCGCCATGATCGAGGCCGTCGGGCAGGACGCCATCGTCGGCATCGCCGTCCAGCGTGACGCGCGGATGGTCGATCCCGAGCTCGCCGACCTCCAGCCGGTCGGCACCTACGCCCGCGTCCGCCAGATCCGGCGCACGGGCGAGCGCAACTATCAGGTCGTACTCGAGGGCCTCGGTCGCTTCTCGCTGAAGACGATCCTCCACGGCAAGCCTTACTGGACCGCCGAGGTCGAGCAGCTTGCCGACGAGAATACCGATCCCACCGAGGCGAAGCTGCTCGCCGGCGCTCTCGGCTCGCGCATGCGCGAGAAGCTGCAGGAGATCGCGCCCGACATGTCTTCGAGCTTCGGTCAGTGGATCGAGCTGCTCGGTCGCGGCGACGACTCCGGCCTGCTGGCCGACCGCGTCGCCGCGGCGCTGAGCCTCGACACCGACAAGGAGGTCCAGGTGCTGCTCACCCGCGACGTGAGCGAGCGCCTGCGCCTGGTCTCGCGCCTGCTCGACGAGGCCATCACCCTCGCGGAGCTCAAGCACAAGATCGACTCCGAGGTCCGCCGCGGCCTCCACAGCAACCAGCGCGAGGTCCTGCTGCGCCAGCAGCTGCGCGCGATCCAGAAGGAGCTCGGCGAGGAGCCCAAGTCCGACGACTTGCAGGCCCTGCGCGAGCGGCTCGACAGCGCCGGCTTGCCCGAGGAGGCCCGCAAGGTCGCCGACCGCGAGCTCGCCCGCCTCGAGGCGATGAACAACGCCCACGCCGAGTTCGGCGTGATCCGCACCTACCTCGAGTGGATCGCCGACCTGCCGTGGAACAAGCGCGCCTCGGGCACGCTCGAGATCGACGCCATCGCCAAGAAGCTCGACGCCGACCACTTCGGCCTCGAGGAGGTCAAGAAGCGGATCTTGGAGCACATGGCGGTCCTCAAGGTCTCGGGCAACACCCGCGCGACCTTGCTGTGCCTCGCCGGGCCTCCGGGGTCGGCAAGACCTCGCTGGGCCAGTCGATCGCCGACGCCACCGGCCGTCCGTTCGTGCGGATCGCCCTCGGCGGCGTGCGCGACGAGGCGGAGATCCGCGGCCACCGGCGCACCTACGTCGGCGCGCTGCCCGGCCGACTCCTGCACGCCCTGAAGAAGGCCGGCAAGAAGAACGCGGTGGTGCTGCTCGACGAGATCGACAAGCTCGGCAACAGCTGGATGGGCTCGCCCGACGCGGCGCTGCTCGAGGTCCTCGACCCCGAGCAGAACAAGAACTTCACCGACCATTACCTCGAGCTGCCGTTCGACCTGTCGGAGGTGCTCTTCATCTGCACCGCCAACAGCCTCGACACCATCTCCGCGCCGCTCCGCGACCGCCTCGAGGTCATCGAGCTCAGCGGCTACACCCTCGAGGAGAAGCTGCACATCGCCAAGGACCACCTGCTGCCCAAGCAGATCAAGGACCACGCGATCGCGACCGGCACGCTGACGGTCACCGACGACTCGATCAAGACGATCATCCGCGAGTACACGCGTGAGGCCGGGGTGCGCCAGCTCGGGCGCGAGCTGACCAAGCTGTGCCGCGCGTTGACCCTGGAGATCGCGCGGGCCGACGAGGGCAAGTCGCCGCGACTGCACATCGACGCGAGCGACCTTCACAAGTACCTCGGCAAGCCCAAGTTCCAGAGCGAAGTCGCCGAGCGCACCGCCGTCCCCGGCGTGGCGACCGGCCTCGCCTGGACCCCGGTCGGCGGCGACATCCTGTTCGTCGAGACCTCACGCATGCCCGGCAAGGGCAGCCTCGAGATCACCGGCCAGCTCGGCGACGTCATGAAGGAGTCTGCCCGGGCCGCCCTCACCTACGTCCGCAGCAACGCCAACCAGCTCGGGGTCGACGTCAACTTCCTCGATCGCCAGGACCTGCACATCCACGTCCCCGCCGGCGCCGTCCCCAAGGACGGCCCCTCCGCAGGCGTCACCATGTTCACGGCCCTGACCTCGCTGCTGACGGGTCGCCGGGTCCGCAACGACACGGCGATGACCGGTGAATGCACCCTCCGCGGGCGGGTCCTCCCGGTCGGCGGGATCAAGTCGAAGGTCCTGGCCGCCCACCGGGCCGGCATCAAGCGGGTGGTGCTCCCGCACCGCAACGCCCGCGACATCGAGGACGTGCCCGAGGACGTGCGCCAGCAGATCGAGTTCATCTTCGCCGAGGACATGCGGCAGGTGCTCGACGCCGCGCTCGAGCCCGTCGTCCTGCCGCCCGAGAGCCTCGCCGCGGACAGCCCGCGCGCCGAGGCGTGATCGAGCGGGCGCCCACGGCCGACGACGCATCGCCGCTGGCCGTCATGCGCCCGACCCGGGATCCGCACCATACGGCGCGGATCCTGTTTATTTTGCGAGAGCGTGACCGGCGCACGCTGAGCGCGAGGGCCGTGGCCGGCCGGCCTCGGCCCTCGACCTGCCCGTGACGTCGGACAATTCGGGCGAGCCCGCGCCTCGCCCCGAATTGACGAACTCCGACGCGTGGGCCGAGAATCACCGCGTTGACCACGGCCCCCGACAAGATCGGTCCCTACGAGGTGCTCGAACGCATCAGCGCCGGCGGCATGGCCGAGGTGTACAAGGCCAAGTTGACCGGCGCCGACAGCTTCGAGCGCCTGGTGGCGATCAAGCGAATCCTGCCGCACATCGCCCGCGATCCCAACTTCATCGCCATGTTCCAGGCGGAGGCGAAGCTGGCCGTGCAGCTGCAGCACGGCAACATCGCCCAGATCTACCAGCTCGGCCGCCACGACGAGTCCTTCTACATCGCGCTCGAGTACGTCGAGGGCCGCGACGTCGGGGCGCTGCTCGACCTGCACCAGAAGGCCGGCAAGGCCCTGCCGCTCGCGCAGGCCTGCTACATCATCACGCGCTGCGCCGAGGGCCTCGACTACGCCCACAACAAGAAGAGCGACGACGGCAGGCCGCTCAACATCATCCACCGCGACATCAGCCCGCCCAACATCCTGATCTCCTACGAGGGCGAGGTGAAGCTGATCGACTTCGGCCTGGCCAAGGCGACCAGCTCGTCGGTGCAGACGCAGGCCGGCGTCATCAAGGGCAAGCTCGCGTACATGTCGCCCGAGCAGGTCCGCGGCGCGCCGCTCGACGCCCGCAGCGACGTGTTCGCCCTCGGCATCGTGTTCTTCGAGCTGCTGACCGGCCGCCGCCTGTTCCGCCGCGACAGCGACATCGAGACCTTCGAGAGCGTGCGCCAGTGCAAGGTGCCGCGGCCGAGCGAGGTCAACCCGGCGATCCCGGCGCCGCTCGAGCAGATCCTGCTGCGCTCGCTGGCCCGCTCGCTCGACGACCGCTACCCGTCGGCGGCCTCCCTGGCCGAGGCGCTGCGCGAGTTCGTGTTCACGAACCAGCTGCGCTACCGCGGCGACCAGCTCGGCGCGTGGATGCGCCAGGTCTTCCGCAAGAACTAGCGCGCGGGCCCGCAGCCTTCGCTCGGGCGCCTGCACGCCGGCGCGAGGATGCTCGAGCGTCCGCGCGCTCGCAGCTCAGCCGCCGAGGCCGATCCGGCGGATCATCTGCAGCCGCCGCGGCGAGGCGCTGTCGAGCTCGACGACCCCGATCGTGCTCGCCAGCGTGTGCACGACGTACAGCTTGCGCCGCGCCTCGTCGACGACCAGCTCGTTGGGCCCGTCGTCGACCGGGATGGTGGCGATCACGGTGAACGAGCCGAGCGCGACCGCGGCGACCTCGTCGTCGGAGTAGCAGCTGATGAACGCGATCGCCTCGCCCTGCTTGGGCCGGTGGACCGCCAGCAGGTTCGGGTTGTGACACAGCGCGACGCTGTCGATCGGGTCGTTGAGCGGCTCGCCCGACGCACCGAGGCTGGTGTCGACCAGCGACAGCGACGGCGGCGTGGTGTGGACCGCGAGCAGGCGGTCGCCGACGTCCGGGTCGAGGAACTCGATCTCGCCCATGAACGGGCGGTCGCCCGCCGCGTACGGGTTGACCCCGAGCAGCCAGTGATTGCCGAAGCGCACGATCGTGTCGCGCCCGGTCTCGACGCTGAACAGCCGCACGCCGGGCCAGAAGCGGTGCGAGGCGTACAGCAGCGGGCGCGTGCAGCCCTCGCTGCTCGGCGGCGCGTCCGTCGGGTCGCAGGCGCGCTGGTCGACCGCGAACCCGCCGGCGAGCACGCCCTTGCCGAGCGGCTCGGTGGAGAAGAAGCTCTGCGAGGCGTCGGTGATGTCGGTGATCTTCGGCCCGTACTCGGCGTCGAGGGCGATGAGCGTCATCCTCGCCCCGAGCAGGTGCGGCAGGTAGGCGAAGCGATAGCCCTCGCGGTCGACGAAGATCCGCGCCGGATCGGACGGCAGGCGCGCGCCGGCGGGGTCGTTGCCGAGCCGCTGCAGCGAGTGCGCCGCGTCGCACTCGCCCTCGCCGTCCTGCCCGCAGTCGACCTCGATGCCGCCGGCCTCGCGCACGACGTCGATCCACGTCACCGCGCGCTCCTCGAGGCTCGACGGCACCAGCAATCGCCACGGCCCGTCGTCGCCGATCGGCCGGTCGAGGGCGATGTTGCCGGCGCCGCTGGTGAACCGGACCGAGTGCGCGCGCTGGATGAAGTAGCGCTCCTCGCACTCGACGACCTGCTGCGCCTTTTCAGCTGTCTCTTTGGACATGGCCTCGGAGACACGGCAAGGCGACGCCGCGCTGAGCTCGGCGTCGGCCGGCGCCGGCTCCTCCGCGAACGCCTGGTCGAGCGCGCGCAGGTTGAGGACCACGAGCGTGCTGGTCTTGACCCCGAGGTCGAGGTTGCTGTTGCTGACGAACAGCCACGCGCCGTCGGGCGAGAGCAGCGCGCCGGTCGGCAGCCGCAGCGCCTGCAGATCGGCCGGCTCCGGCTCGCCGCGCCCGCAGGTCGCCAGCAGCAACATCGCGGCGCACCAGCGGTGAGACAGGCGGAGCATCCGACGAGGGGACGTTATCACGCCTCAGGCGCGCGGGAGGGCCTGCAGCCACGCCTCCGGATGGACGGCCCAGGCCGCGGCGAGGGCGGTGAGCGCGGCGACGGCGACCAGCCACGACCGGCTCGCGGCCGCCACCGCTGCGACCGGCCCGGACCTCGCGGCGCACGCGAGCGCGAGCTCGAGGACGGCCGCGGTGAGCAGGACCGGCGTCGCCAGACCGAGCGCCAGCAACGTGACCTCGTGGGCCGCCGCGCTCGCCGCCGCGACGTCGAGCTGCAGCTGCCACCCGTGCGGCTCGCCGACGGGCCAGCGCGTCGCACACGCCCGCAGCCCGGCGAGCAGCGGCCGGTGCAGCCCTGCGACCAGCGCCAGCGAACCGACCAGCGCCAGCTGCAGCGCCGCGAACGCGCGCGCGGCCGAGCCCGAGCGTCATCCCCGAGCGGCTCGCCGCCCCGAGCGCGGCCTCGCCGGGCAGGCTGACGAGGGCGCCGAGCACCGCGCCGAGCAGCAGCTCGAAGCCGGCCGCCAGCAACCACCACGACCACGCCACCGGCGCGATCCGCCCCGGGGTCCACGCCGCCGCCAGCACGGCCGCCAGCGCGCCGGCGATCGCCCACCACGTCCCGCCCGCGGCCGTGCGCCACAGCGTCTGGGCGTGCAGGACCGCGAACAGGCGCAGGGTCAGCCAGGCCCACGCCGCCAGCGGCCCCGCGATCACCGGCCCCACCGTCCGCGAGTCACATGTCCCTGCGGACAGCTCCGGTCACGCGCCCGAGCGCGCGAGCGCGTGGAACGACGACTCATGGGCCCCGCAAGCACGCGCGTCGGACTCGGCGCGCGTGGCGACGCGAAGCAGATGTCCCCAGGGACAGGTCCTCGCTCCGAGCACGGCGCTCGTGGCCGCCCCACCCCCACCCCCTGCGGGACGTGTCCGCTTGCCGGGCCCGGCGATCGCCGCTCCGACCCCACCTGTCCTGGAAGACATATCATTCGCCGCGCCCGATCGCGGGCAGCAGCGCCCACAGCCCGCGCGTGTACGCGGCGGTCCCGGCCAGCCACTGCGCGCCGAAGCACCACACCACCGCGAGCACCGCGGTCGCGCGGGCGAGCAGCACCGGCGCGGGGTCGGTGACGCCGAGGCGGTGGCACAGCCAGCCGATCGCCAGCGCCGCCCCGGCCGCAGCTCCCGCGGCGGGCGCGATCATCCACGCCGCCTGGACCAGGCCGTCGCCGATCGCCTCGAGCGCGACGGTCACGCGTAGCCCTCCACGAGGCCGCGGATCACCGCGTCCCACCCGTCGACGGCCAGGAACAGCAGCACCTTGACCGGCAGCGCGACCGCGGGCTGCACCTGCGCCGCGAGACCGATCAGCGCCACCAGCTGGGCCAGCACCAGGTCGACGAGCACGAACGGGACCAGGATCAGCGCCGCCATCTGCAGCGCCTCGGCGAGCTCGGTGACGAGGAACGCCGGCACGAGCGCGAGCGGGTGCGCGAGGTCGACCGCGTTGAGCGAGGCGAAGTACTCGACCTCGGCCGGGTCGGCGTGGCGGTCGAGGAACGCCGACAGCGGCGCGAACAGGGCCCCGACGTCGAGCGGCGCGCCCGAGCCGTACAGCGCGGCGGCCTCGAACCCGACCGGCCCCATGATCACCGCCGTCACCACCAGCGACAGCGCGAACACGGCGCTCCACGGCAGCAGGGCCTCCGCGCCGAGCCCGACGCGGATCGCCGACAGCACGACGCTCGCCTTGGCGAACGCGGTGCAACCGACTGCGGCGATCGGCGCCAGCGACAGGGCCACCCACGTGGCAGCGCCTGTCGGCAGCTCAGGGACCATGCGCGCGCCACCCCTCCGTGCTGCGCGAGGCGTCGGCGCGCCACTCCTTGGTCGTACGCGGTCCAGCGGCGCGCCAGTTCTCGGCGCTGCGCGCGGCGTCGGCCACCCACGGCGGGGCGTCGAGTTCGGCGGGCGCGGCGTTCCACGGCGCCGGCGGCGGGTCGGGCAGCTCCAGCAGCAGGTTGGGCGGTCCGCCGGGACCTGTCCCGACGAGCAGGCGGCGGCCGGCCACCTCGACCACGTGCAGCGCGTGCGCCGGCGTCAACCCGACGACGGTCTGCGCCCGCTCGCGTCGCCCGCCTCGCACCCCGCGCCCGAGCCAGACGAGCAGCAACAGCGCGACGAGCAGCCCGCCCCCGACGGCCACGAGGTGAAGGTACGGTTCGATGTCTTCCAGCACGCCCTTCAGCGTAGGGAGGACGGCCAGCGCGGGCAAAAAACCCGCGACGTCGGCCCTGCACGGCCACTTCGCGCGCATGCACGAAGCGCGGCCGGGCGCGAAAATTCGTCCGGCTCGACGATGCGCGCAACGAAGAAGAACACCGACGACCGACGCCAGCCTGAGAGCCGGCAGACCGGGCGGCGCGGAAATGAAGCCCGACGACCCGCTCGCGGCGACGGGGTCGCCGAAGCGCACGCTCGACCGGCAGAGCGCATCCCTACCGGTGAACCCGGCGCGTGGCAGGAGACCCGCTCCACCGTCACACGAAGCCGCACGCACGGAGGACCTGTCCCGAAGGACAGCCCGCGCTGTCGGCCCCCGCGACCCAAAGCAAAAGGCCCGCGCCGGAGCGCGAGCCTTCCTGCTCGGGATCAGCGGCCGGGTGGCCGCCGAGCGTCAGTCGGCGGCCGACTCGGAGCCGGTGGACGACGCACCGCCGGCGGCCGCGGGAGCGGCCGAGGGCAGCTTGAACGTGACGATCTCGAGGATCGCCATCGGCGCGGCGTCACCGGGGCGGGTGCCCACCTTGAGGATCCGCGTGTAACCGCCGTTGCGGCCGCGGAGCTGGGGGGCGATGTCGGTGAACAGCTTGTGCAGCGCGTCGCGCGAACGGACCATGCGGCCGGCCATGCGAAGGGCGTGCACGTACTTGCCCTGCTCGGCCGGGGACCGCTGGTCCTTCGGCTTGGTGAGCAGGTCACCGAGGCGGAGCGCGGTGGTGATGGTGCGCTCGGCCAGGCGCCGAAGCTCCTTGGCCTTCGGCTCGGTGGTGGTGATGCGCTGGTGCTCGAGCAGCGACGTGACCATGTTGCGGAACATGGCGCGGCGGTGCGACGAGTTGCGGCTGAACTTGCGGCCAGCGTTCTGGTGGCGCATGGCGGATCAGGTCTCCTCACGGGCCGGCGGCGGGCCCTGCCAATTGTCGATCTTCATGCCAAGCGACAGGCCCATCTGCGCCAGGATCTCTTTGATCTCCTTGAGCGACTTGCGGCCGAAGTTCTTGGTCTTGAGCATCTCGGCCTCGGTGCGCTGCACGAGGTCGCCGATGTAGTGGATGTTGGCGTTCTGCAAGCAGTTCGCCGAGCGGACGCTGAGCTCGAGCTCGTCGACCGAGCGCCACAGGTACTCGTTGAGCTTGTCGCTCTCGCTCTGCTGCGGGACGGCGGCCTCCTCGATCTCCTCACGGTTGATGAAGATCGAGAGCTGCTCCTTGAGGATCTTGGCCGCGTAGGCGACCGCGTCCTCGGGACGGACGGAGCCGTCGGTCCACACCTCGAGCGAGAGGCGATCGTAGTCGGTGCGATGGCCGACGCGCGCGTTGGTGACGCGGTAGTTGACCTTCTGGATCGGGGAGAACAGCGAGTCGATGGGGATCACGCCGATCGGCATGCCCTCGGTCTTGTTCTGATCCGCGGTCGCGTAGCCGCGGCCCATCGCGCAGGTCATCTCCATGCGCAGTCGGCCGCCCTTGCTGAGCGTGGCGATGTGTTGTTCGGGACGAAGGGCGGTGACGCCGGTCGGGCATTGGATGTCCGCACCGGTGACCTCGCCCTCGCCCTGCTTGTCGACCACCAGCGTACGCGGGGTGGCGTCGTCCATGCGGAGGAGCAGCGCCTTGACGTTCAGGATGATGTCCGTGACGTCTTCGACGACGCCGGGCACCGTTGTGAACTCGTGGAGCGCGCCTTCGATGCGGACCGTCGTGATCGCAGCGCCCTGCAGCGAGCTCAGGAGCACCCGCCGCAGGCTGTTGCCCAGGCTGATGCCGTAGCCGCGTTCGAGCGGCTCGCACGTGAACTTGCCGTAGGTGTCGGTGAGCGAAGAGGTGTCGACCTCGAGCTTCTTCGGCCGAATCAGGTCGCGCCAGTTCCTGGCGATGGTGTTTTGGTCCTGCATTCGTCCCTCCGTGTGGTTACTTCGAGTACAGCTCGACGATGAGCTGCTCGTCGATGTCCGCCGAGATGTCCGACCGAGACGGCAGCGCGGTGATCTTGCCGCGCATGTTCTCCTTGTCGAGATCGATCCACGCCGGCCGCGGGACCCGGTCGACCTGCCCGAGGGCGTCGACGATGCGCTGGATCTTCTTGCTGTTGTCGCGGACCTCGACGATGTCGCCGGCGCGCACCTGGTAGCTCGGGATGTTGATCCGCTTGCCGTTCACCAGGAAGTGGCCGTGACGCACGAGCTGACGGGCCTCGGCGTGGCTCGACGAGAAGCCGCAGCGCAGCGTGACGTTGTCGAGCCGGCGCTCGAGCAGGGCGAGCAGGTTCTCGCCGGTCACGCCCTTCATCCGCGAGGCGCGGTAGTAGTAGCCGCGGAACTGCTTCTCGAGCAGGCCGTAGATGCGCTTGACCTTCTGCTTCTCGCGCAGCTGCTGACCGTAGTCGCTCGGGCGCTTCTTGCGGCCCTGACCGTGCTGACCCGGCGGGTACTGGCGCCGCTCGTAGCCGCACTTGTCGGTGAAGCAGCGATCGCCCTTGAGGAACAGCTTGGCATCTTCACGCCGGCAGAGCCGGCACACGGGACCGATGTAGCGAGCCATGGTTCAGACCCTCCTCCGCTTGGGCGGGCGGCAGCCGTTGTGCGGGATCGGCGTGACGTCCTTGATCGATGAGATCCGCAAACCGGCCGACTGCAGGCCGCGAAGCGCCGACTCGCGGCCGGCACCGGGGCCCGACACGCGGACCGACACGGTCTGCATGCCGTGGTCCTGAGCCTTGCGCGCGGCGTCGTCGGCAGCCATGGGCGGCGAACGGCGTCGACTTGCGCGAGCCCTTGAAGCCACGCACACCCGACGAGGCCCACGCGATGGTGTTGCCGTTGACGTCGGTGATGGTGATGAGCGTGTTGTTGAAGGTCGAGTTGATGTAGACGACGCCGGTCGAGACGTTCTTCTTGACGCGGCGCTTGGACTTGCCCTTGTCGGCATCTGCCTTGGTGTTCGCCATGGCTCAGACCTTCCTCTTGGCCGCCACCGTGCCCCGCTTGGGGCCCTTGCGCGTGCGGGCGTTGGTGTGGGTGCGCTGGCCGCGGACCGGCAGGCCGCGACGGTGACGGAGACCGCGGTAGCAGCCGAGGTCCATCAGGCGCTTGATGTTCATCTGGACGTCGCGGCGGAGGTCACCCTCGACCTTGAGGTCGCTCTCGATGACGCTGCGGATCGACGCGAGTTGATCGTCGGTCAGGTCGTCGGTGCGGATCGCCGCGCCCACGCCGGACTTGTCGAGGATCTTCAGCGCGGTCCCGCGGCCGATGCCGTAAATGTAGGTGAGCGCGATCTCGATGCGCTTGTTTCGGGGCAGGTCGACCCCTGCAATGCGTGCCATGGTGGTTCTCCTAGCCCTGCCGCTGCTTGTGCTTGGGGTTGTCGCAGATCACCCGCACGACACCTTTGCGGCGGATGACCTTGCACTTGTCGCAGATCTTTCGAACGCTGGCTCTGACTTTCATTGTTCCTCTTGGCGAAGGTGCGGCTCAGGGCTGGCGAAGCGCCAACCCGGTGATGACACCGCGACCTGGATCGAGACTGGCCCTGCGGACCAGCACACGCTGCCCCGTCCGTACGTGCACGCCGAGGCGCCGCGCCTCCGCAGACAAGCTGGCCGTGAGGACAGCTTGCGTCGGCGGCTCGGCCTCGAGGCGGTACAGCTGCTGGGGCAACTCAGCGACCACTGTGGCCTCGAAGGTGTCGGCGTGCGGATGATTCACAGAGAAGAGACCTTGGTTCCTCGAGTCGTCGACCCGAGGGTCCATTGCTGTCCGCCCGAATGGGCCGACGAAGACTATGCTTAGCTCAAGGACCCCCAGGGGGGGTCAAGGAAGGGCGAAAAGGTGGCAAAAAGGCCGCCGTTAGTCCAGGCCGGCACCCGACCGGCGCGGGCGGCTCCGTGTGAGTTAGCCCCGACGTCCGCGGATCCGCGGCCCGCCAGGACCGGCAAACCCTTCGTACGAACGGGTCACCAGGTGACTCTCGATCTGCTGCGCCGTGTCGAGGGCGACGCCGACGACGATCAGCAGCGAAGTGCCGCCATAGTAGAACGGGACGTTGAATTTGGTCTGCAGCAGCGTCGGCAGGACGCACACCGCGGCGATGTACCAGGCGCCGGCGAAGGTCAGGCGCGTGAGGATGAAGTCGATGTACTCGGCCGTCCGCTTGCCAGGGCGGATCCCGGGGATCGACGCGTTCTGCTTCTTCAAGTTGTCGGCCACGTCGACCGGGTTGAACTGCAGCGACGTGTAGAAGAACGTGAAGAAGATCACGAGTCCGACGAAGGCGGTGAGATACAGCCAGCCGTCGTAGCGCAGGGCGTTGGAGAACCACTGCATCGACGAGCTGCCGGTCATGCCCGCGATCTGGCTCGGGAACATGAGGATCGAGCTGGCGAAGATCGGCGGGATCACGCCGGCGCTGTTGAGGCGCAGCGGCAGGTAGTTGGCGTTGCCGCCGAACATCTGCCGCCCGACCACCCGTTTGGCGTACTGCACCTGAATCCGCCGCTGCCCGCGCTCCATGATCACGACGAAGGCGATCACGGCGACGACGAGCGCGCCGAGGATGGCGATGAACATCGGCCCGAAGTTCTCGGGATCGTCCTGGGTCTTCTGCCACAGCTGGTACAGCGCGACCGGGAGGTCGGCGACGATGCCGGCGAAGATGATGAGCGAGATCCCGTTGCCGATGCCCTTCTCGGTGATCTGCTCGCCCAGCCACATGATGAAGCATGTCCCTGCGGTCAGGGTCAGGATCGTCATCAAGCGGAACGGCAGGCCGGGGTCGAGCACCAGCGTCTGCCCGGGGGCGTTCTGCGACTCGAGCCAGGTGGCCATGAACCAGCCCTGGACCACCGACAGGAACACCGTGCCGTAGCGGCTGTACTGGTTGATCTTCCGCCGCCCGGTCTCGCCTTCCTTGCTGAGCATCTCCAGCCGCGGAATGACCGCGGTCATCAGCTGCATGATGATGCTGGCGCTGATGTACGGCATGATGCCGAGCGCGAACACGGACAGGTTGCTCAGCGCGCCGCCGCTGAACATGTTCAGATAGCCGAGGAAGCCGCCCGCGCCCTGGCGGACGATGTCGTCCATCACGGTACGGTCGACGCCGGGCACGGCCACGAACACGCCGAAGCGGTAGACAGCCAGCATCGCCAGCGTGAAAAGCACACGCTTGCGCAGCTCCGGCAGCTTGAAGATGTTGATGATGACACCCATCGGCGTTCCCAGCTTGCCCTTCTCGTGCCCGATCTGACGGCCAGACGGGCGGGCCCTCAGGCCCGGGGGCTACGGCGACAACTTGTACCCCATGCCGCCCGGCGCCGCAGCCGGCTCGGCAACGAACTTCGGCCGGGCCCCTCACGGAGCCCGGCCGACGCATGAAAGGCCGCGCACCCGGTGACCGGTATCACGGTGCGCGGCCTGCCGACCGAGCGGCCAGACGAAGGACCTGTCAACCCTCGGCGGGCGCCGCGGGCTCCTGGATGGAACCCCCGGCCGCCTCGACCTTCTGACGGGCCGACTCGCTGACCTTGGCGACGTTGATCTTGAGCGCGGTCTTGAGCTCGCCGGTGCCGAGCAGCTTGACCTGCTTGACGCGCTTCGGGACGAGGCGCTTGGCCCGCAAGGTCTCGAGCGAGACCTCTTCGCCGGCGGCGAACTTGCCCTCGAGCAGGCCGACGTTGATGCCGTGGTACTCGTCGCGGTTCAGGCTGATGAAGCCCCGCTTCGGCACGCGGCGCTGGAGCGGGTTCTGACCGCCCTCGAAGTGGTCGGGCATCTGGTTGTGACGCGCGAGCTGACCCTTGACGCCGCGGGTCGAGGTCTTGCCGCGACGCGAACCGATACCGCGACCGACGCGCTTGCGACGCTTGCGGGCGCCGGCCGGCGGCTGCAGTGTTTCAAGTGTAGTACCCATTTGGGATGTCCCCTTCGGCCGTATCGGCTTACTCGTCGGCCGGCTCGACGGCGACGAGGTGTTGGATCTTACGGATCATGCCGCGGATCGACGGCGAGTCTTCGAGCACCCGCGAGTGATGCAGGTGGCGCAGGCCGAGGCCGCGGACAGTGTCCTTCTGCGACTGCTCGCGATGGATCGGGCTGCGGACGAGGGTCACTTTGAGCTTGAGGGCCATGGCTGTGCCTCCTACTGCGTAAGCTCGGCCACCGCGAGGCCGCGGCGACGCGAGACCGACTCGGGCGCGCGCAGCCGCTGGAGCGCGTCCAGCGTCGCGTGGATGACGTTCTGCGGGTTGTTGGTGCCGATGCACTTGCTCAGGATGTCGTGGATGCCCGCGCACTCGACGACCGCACGCACCGCGCCGCCGGCGATGACGCCGGTACCCGGCGAGGCCGGCCGCAACAGCACCGTGCCGGCGCCGTGGTGACCGATGACCTCGTGGGGGATCGTCGCGCCCGCGAGCGGAACCTGGAACAGGTTCTTGCGCGCGAGGTCGTTGGCCTTGCGGATCGCCTCCGGGACCTCCTTGGCCTTGCCGTAGCCGATGCCCACCCAGCCGCGCTCGTTGCCGATGACGACCAGCGCGCTGAAGCTGAAGCGCCGGCCGCCCTTGACGACCTTCGCCACGCGGTTGATGTAGACGACGCGGTCGACCAGTTCTCCGAGAGATTCGATGTCGATCATGGCTGGTTCCTAGAAATCGAGCCCACCGGCCCGCGCGCCGTCGGCCAGGGCCTTGACCCGGCCGTGGTAGATGTAGCCGTTGCGGTCGAACACGACCTTGGTGATGCCTTTGGCCAGGCAGGCCTTGGCGATGGCGGTGCCGACGAGCTCGGCCAGCTCGCGCTTGGTCTTCTCGCTCTCGGCGGCCAGCTCCTTGATGAGCGAGGAAGAAGCCACGAGGGTCGCCGACGTGCTGTCGTCGATGACCTGCGCGTAGATGTGCTTGGCGCTGCGGAACACCGAGAGGCGCGGGCGCTCCGTGGTGCCGTGGACCCGCTTGCGAATGCTGGCTTTGCGGCGCAGCCGGATCTGTTCTTTGGGCGAGGGCATGGTCGAACTCCCAGCGCGCGGCTACTTGCCTTTACCGCGAGCCTTGCCTTCCTTCAGGGTGATTTTCTCGTTCAGGTAACGCACGCCCTTGCCCTTGTAGGGCTCCGGCGGCCGGAAGCTGCGCAGGTCCGAGGCGACCTGGCCGAGCAGGGCCTTGCTGGCCGACTTGACGTGCAGCTTGCCCTCCTTGTCGACCTCGGCCTTGACGCCCGCGGGCAGCTTGTAGCTGACCGGGTGCGAGAAGCCGAGGGTCAGGTCGACCACGTCGCCCTTGACCGCGGCGCGATAACCGACGCCGACGATGTCGAGCGTGCGCGTGAAGCCGACCGAGACGCCGGTCAGCATGTTGGCCGTCATCGCCCGCGCGGTGCCGTGCAGCGCGCGCACGTCACCGGTCTCACCGGTACGGGTGAAGGTGATGTTGTCACCCTCGACCTTGAACTGGATCGCGGCCGGGACCTCGAAGTTGAGGTCGCCCTGGGGACCCTTGACCGAGAGCGTCTGCCCCTTGGCGGTCACGGTCACCCTTTCGGGATCTTCACTGGGGTTTTGCCGATACGACTCATGGTCTTGTTCCTTCGCGGCGACGGGTCGGATCACCACACGCTGCAGATGAGCTCGCCGCCGATGCCCTGACGCCGGGCGGCGCGGTCGGTCATCAGGCCCCGCGAGGTCGAGACGATCAGGATCCCGAGGCCGTTGTGGACCTTCGGGATGTCCTTGCCGCGCGAGTAGGCGCGCTGGCCGGGGCGGCTGATGCGGCGCATGCCCTCGATGGCGGCCTCTTCGCCCTGGTACTTGAGCTTGACCGACAGCAGGCCCTGCTTGTCGTCGTCCTCCCACGAGAAGTCGAGGATGTACCCCTCCTCCTTGAGGATCTGGCAGATGCGGAGCTTCTGCTTCGAGCCGGGCATCGTGCAGCTCGGGTGCTGGGCGTGCTGGGCGTTGCGGATGCGCGCCAGCATGTCGGCGATGGGATCAGTCATGGACATAGTTGCGACTCCTCCTTAGGCGCGCCGGAACGGCATCCCGAGCTTCTCGAGCAGGGAGCGACCCTCGTCGTCGGTGCCCGCCGAGGTGTGAATGCAGATGTTCATGCCCGGCACCTTGTCGAGCTTGTCGATGTCGACTTCGGGGAAGATGAGGACTTCCTTGACGCCGAGCGTGTAGTTGCCGCGGCCGTCGAAGGCCTTGCGGCTGACGCCACGGAAGTCACGCGTACGCGGGAGGGCGATCGTCAGCAGACGATCGAGGAACTCCCACATGACGTTGCCGCGCAGCGTCACCATGCACCCGATCTTCATCCCCTCGCGGAGCTTGAACGTGGCGATCGACTTCTTGGCGCGTGTCACCACCGGCCGCTGGCCGGTGATGTTGCCGAGCACCTCGAACGCCTGCTCGAGCAGCTTCGGCTGGCGAATCGCCTCGCCGAGACCGATGTTGAGCACGATCTTCTCGACCCGCGGCACATTGAGGACGTTCTTGTAGCCGAACTCGCTGACGAGCGCGGGCTTGGCGACCTCGCTGTACTTTTGAACGAGCCGGGGTACGTACCCCTCCTCGCGCTTGAGCGGCTCCTCCTGGACCCGCTGAAACTTGAACCCGAAGCCGGCGGCTTCCTTCTTCTTGGCGGGAGGTGCCCCGCCGGCGCGTGCTGCCTTGGCCATGACGACGAATTCCGGTTACTTGTCGATCTGCTCGCCCGACTTGACCGCGACGCGGACCTTGCGGCCGTCATCGAGGACCTGGAAGCGCACCCGCGTCGGGTCGCCCGACTGCGGATCCGCGAGCATCACGTTGGAGAGGTGGACGGGGGCCTCGCGCTTCACGATGCCGCCCTGGGGGTTCTCTTTGCCGGGCTTGACGTGCTTGGTGACGACGTTGACACCCTGCACGACCACTCGGTCGGTCTCGGGCACCACTCGCAGCACCTTGCCGCGACGACCCTTGTGCTTTCCGGCGATGACGACGACCTCGTCGCCCGAACGAATCCGCTGCATCACAGCACCTCCGGCGCCAGCGAGATGATCTTGAGGTAGTTCTTCTGCCGCAGCTCGCGCGCCACGGGCCCGAAGATGCGGGTGCCGATCGGCTGCTTCTGCGCGTCGATGAGGACGGCGCTGTTGGTGTCGAAGCGGATCACGCTGCCGTCGACGCGACGCACGCCCTTGCGCGTGCGGACGATGACGGCCTTCATGACCGAGCCCTTCTTCACCTTGCTGTTCGGCAGCGCGTCGCGGACCGAGACGACGATGATGTCGCCGATGGTCGCGTAGCGGCGCTTCGAGCCGCCCAGCACCTTGATGCAGAACAGCTTGCGCGCGCCCGAGTTGTCGGCCACGTCGAGGACGGACTGGACCTGAATCATACGAGCGTCGCTTTCTCCACGATCGCCTGGAGCGCCCAGCGCTTCTCGCGGGACAGGGGCCGGCAGCTGACGATGCGAACAACATCGCCGACCTTGGCCTGGTTGGTCTCGTCATGCGCCTTGTAGCGCAGCCGCTCGCTGACGTACTTGCGGTAGCGGGGGTGCTTGAAGCGCCGCTGCACCTGGACGACGATGGTCTTGTCCATCTTGTCCGACACGACGGTGCCCGTGAGGACCCGGCGCTGGCGCGTCTCGGTCTCGGTGGTGGTGTCTTGCTCAGTCATGGCTCATGCCTCTCCCGCGATGCCGCGAGCGCGCTCGTGGAGGACGGTCTTGATGCGGGCGATGTCGCGGCGCAGCGCGCCGAACTGGGCGAAGTTGGTGGCCCGCTGGGTCGCCTTGGCGACGCTCAGGCGGACGAGCTTGTCGCGAAGCTGGCCCTCGAGCTCGGTGAGCTCTTCGGTGGTCTTCTCGCGGAGTTCGAGCGCTTTCACAGGGCAGTGTCCCTTCGGATGAAGCGGGTCTTGATCGGCAGCTTGTGGTGGGCGCGGAGGAACGCCTCGCGGGCGAGCTCCTCGGTGACACCCTCGATCTCGTAGAGGACGCGGCCGGGGCGGACAACGGCGACCCAGAAGTCCGGGGCGCCCTTGCCCTTACCCATGCGGGTCTCGGCCGGCTTGCGCGAGACGGGCTTGTCCGGGAACACCCGGATGTAGAGCTTGCCGCCGCGCTTGACGTGGCGGTTGATCGCAATACGAGCGGCCTCGATCTGGCGCGCGGTCAGCCACCCGCACTCGACGGTCTGCAGGCCGAAGTCGCCGAAGGAGACCTCCGACCCGCCCTTGGCCTGGCCGGCCATGTGGCCCTTTTGGACCTTGCGGTACTTGACTCTGGATGGGGAGAGCATGTTGGGATGCCTCGCTTACTTCTGGGGCCGCGGGAAGCGCGGGTCGTTCTGTTGCGTGGCGCGCTGGCCGTAGACCTCGCCCTTGAAGATCCAGCACTTCACGCCGATCGCACCGGCGGTCGTGTGGGCCTCGGCGAAGCCGTAGTCGATGTCGGCGCGCAGGGTGTGCAGCGGCACGCCACCGGCGCGGTAGGTCTCGCGGCGCGACATCTCGGCGCCGGCCAGGCGGCCCGAAGCGGCGACGCGGATGCCCTTGGCGCCGAACTTCATGGCGGTCTGCATGGCCCGCTTGAGCGCGCGGCGGAAGGCGATGCGGCGCTCGAGCTGCTGGGCGATGTTCTCGGCCACCAGCTGCGTTGGTCTCGGCCTTGCGGACCTCCTGGATGTTCAGGAACACCTCGGACTCGGTCAGGCGGGAGACCTTCTTCTTCAGGCCCTCGACGCCGGCGCCGCGCTTGCCGATGATGATGCCGGGGCGCGCCGAGAAGATGTTGATCTTCAGCTTGTTGGCGGCCCGCTCGATCGTGATGTCGGCGATGCTGGCGGCGTAGAGCTCCTTCTTCAGGAAGCGCCGGATCTTCAGGTCCTCATGCAGCCACTGGCGGTAGCGCGTGTGCTCGAACCACTTCGAGCCCCAGGTGCGGACGATGCCGATGCGGAAGCCGATCGGATGTGTTTTCTGTCCCATTAGCTGCGAACCTCCGCCACCTCGAGGTGGATGTGGCTGGTCTTCTTGAGGATCCGATTGGCGCGGCCCATCGCCCGCGGGCGCCAGCGCTTGAGCGTCGGGCCCTGATCGACGGTCACCTTGGTGACGACGAGGTTGTCGACGTTGACGTCGCCGGTGTCTTCGGCGTTGGCGACCGCGGACACGAGCAGCTTGAAGAACTGCTTGGCGCCCGACTTGTGCAAGAAGCGAAGGTCGTCGATGGCGCGGGCGACCTGCTTGCCGCGGATCAGGTTGGCGATGATCCGGGCCTTTCGCGGGGTGATGCGCGCGTGGCTGAGACGTGCGATGGCCATGGGTACCTCGGTGATTACTTCTTCGTGGCCTTGCGGTCGCCGGAGTGACCACGGAAGGTACGGGTCGGGGCGAACTCGCCGAGCTTGTGCCCGACCATGTTCTCGGTGATGAAGATGGGGATCCACTTGTGACCGTTGTGGACCATCACGTTCGCGCCGACGAACTGCGGCAGGATCGTGGAGCGGCGCGACCAGGTCTTGACCACGCGCCGGCTGCCCTCCTTGAGGGCGACTTCGATCTTCTCGACCAGGTGGGAGTCCGCGAACGGGCCCTTCTTGATGGAGCGTGCCATGCGTTACTTCTTCCTACGGGAGACGATGAAGACGTCGGTGCGCTTGTTGTGCCGCGTGCGGTAGCCCTTCGACAGGATGCCCCACGGCGAGCAGGGGTGCCGGCCGCCGGAGGTGCGGCCCTCGCCGCCGCCCATCGGGTGGTCGACCGGGTTCATGGTGACGCCGCGGTTGTGCGGACGGATGCCGAGCCAGCGGGTGCGGCCGGCCTTGCCGAGGCTGACGCGGCTGTGGTCGCCGTTGCTCAGCGTGCCGACGGTGGCGCGGCAGTCGATGTGGACGCGACGAACCTCGCCGGAGGGCAGACGGACCTGCGTCCAGTCGCCCTCGCGCGCCATCAGCTGGGCGCCCGAGCCGGCGGTGCGCACCAGCTGGCCGCCCTTGCCGATCTTGATCTCGAGGTTGTGGATGATGGTGCCGACCGGGATGTTGCGCAGCGGGAGGCTGTTGCCCGGCTTGATGTCGGCAGCCTGGTCGCTGATCACCGAGTCGCCGACCTTCAGACCCTCGGGGGCGAGGATGTAGCGCTTCTCGCCGTCGGCGTAGTTGATGAGCGCGATGAAGGTGGTGCGGTTCGGGTCGTACTCGACCGTCGCGACCTTGCCCGGCACGCCGAACTTGTCGCGCTTGAAGTCGATGACGCGGTACAGCTGCTTGTGACCGCCGCCGCGGAAGCGCGAGGTCTTGCGGCCGTAGTTGTTGCGCCCGGTGTGGCGGTCGATCTTCTCGACCAGCGCCCGGTGCGGCTCGCTCGCCGTCACCTGGTCGCGGGTGTTGACGCTCATGCCGCGTCGGCCCGGGGAGGTCGGCCTGTAGACTTTAATGCCCATGGTGCGCTCCTTCAGCCCTTGTCGGCTTGATCTCCGTAGAGGTCGATCGAGTCACCGGGGTGAACGGTGACGATCGCCTTCTTCCACGACCGCTGCTTGCCGGTGAACTTGCCGACTCGGCGGAGGTCGCCGCGCACGACCATGGTGCGCACGTCCCGGACGCGGACGCCGAACACCAGCTCGACGGCCTTGCGGATCTCGATCTTGTTCGCGGCCTTGGCGACCTCGAACACGTAGTGGTTGTGGCGGCCCTGCACGTCGGTCGACTTCTCGGTGACGACCGGGCGGACGATGATCTGCTGCGGGGTCATGCGACCTCCTTCGGGGCGTCGGACTTGGTGCCCGACAGACGGGCCTCGACCGCGCGCAGCGAGGTCTCCGAGATCAGCAGCTTGGGGAAGCGCAGGATGTCGTAGACGTTGAGGCCGCGGACGTCGAGGAAGCTCGCCGCTGCCAGGTTGCGCGTGCTGAGACGCAGGTTCTTGTTGTCGCCGGCGTCGACCAGCAGGGCCTTCGGCGCGCCGAGAGTGGTCAGCGCCTGGGCGATGGTCTTGGTCTTGACGGCCTCGAGCTGCAGGTCGCGGATGACGATCAGGTCGCCCTTCGAGGCCCGCACGGTCAGAGCGGTGCGCAGCGCGCTCGCCATGACCTTCTTGTTGACGTGGAAGGCGTAGTTGCGCGGCTTGGGCCCGAACACCTGGCCGCCACCGCGGAAGATGTTGGCGCGGCGCGAGCCGTGACGGGCGCCGCCGGTGCCCTTCTGCTTGTGCAGCTTCTTGCCGGTGATGGAGACCTCGGCGCGGGTCTGGGTCGAGTGCGTACCGGCGCGGCGAGCCGCCCGCTGGTAGCGCACGACCTCCCACAGGAGGTGCTCACGCACGGGGACGGCGAACACCGCGTCGGCGACGTCGATCTCGCCGACCTGAGCGCCCGTGAGGTCTTTGACGATGAGCTTGGCCATGGTGCCTCAGGTCTTGATCTCGACGTCCACGCCCGCCGAGAGGTCGAGCTTCATCAGCGCGTCGAGGGTCTGCTTGTTCGGTTCAAGGATGTCGAGCAGCCGCTTGTGGGTGCGGATCTCGAACTGCTCGCGCGACTTCTTGTCGATGAAGGGGCTGCGCAGGACCGTGTACTTGTTGATCTTGGTGGGCAGCGGGATCGGGCCCGCGACCGTCGCGCCGGTGCGGCGGGCGGTCTCGGCGATCTCGCTGGCCGACTGGTCGAGCAGCTTGTGGTCGAAGGCTTTGAGCCGGATGCGAATCTTGAGCGTGTCCACGGCGATATCCCTTGGTCTTTGCCGGCGTACTCGAGCGAGCTCTACTCGAGGATCTTGGTGACGACGCCGGCGCCGACGGTCTTGCCACCCTCGCGGATGGCGAACTTCAGGCCCTCTTCGCAGGCGATCGTGCTGTGCAGCTCGACGGTGATCTCGATGTTGTCACCGGGCATCACCATCTCGACGCCCTCGGGCAGCGTCACCGAGCCCGTCACGTCCGTCGTGCGGAAGTAGAACTGCGGCCGGTAGCCCTTGAAGAACGGCGTGTGACGGCCGCCCTCCTCCTTCTTCAGCACGTACACCGTCGCCTTGAACTTCTTGTGCGGGGTGATCGTGCCCGGCTTGCAGAGCACCTGGCCGCGCTCCACGCCCTCGCGGTCGATGCCGCGGATCAGCAGGCCGACGTTGTCGCCCGCCTGACCCTGATCGAGCAGCTTGCGGAACATCTCGACGCCGGTCACCGTGGTCTTCTGCGTGTCGCGCAGACCGACGATCTGAACCTCGTCGCCGACCTTGATGATGCCGCGCTCGACGCGACCCGTCGTCACCGTGCCGCGGCCCGAGATCGTGAACACGTCCTCGACCGGCATCAGGAACGGCTTGTCCAGCTCGCGCACCGGCTGCGGGATGAACGAGTCGCACGCGTCCATCAGCTCCCAGATGCACTTCGCGTCCGGGTGATCCCACGACGGCGCGTTCAGGGCCTTCAGCGCGCTGCCACGGGTGATCGGGACGTTGTCGCCGTCGAACTGGTACTTCGACAGCAGCTCGCGCAGCTCCACCTCGACCAGCTCCAGCATCTCCTCGTCGCCGGCGCCGATCATGTCGCACTTGTTCAGGAACACCACGATCGCCGGGATGCCCACCTGACGCCCGAGCAGGATGTGCTCACGCGTCTGCGGCATCGGACCGTCCGGCGCCGACACGACGAGGATCGCCCCGTCCATCTGCGCCGCGCCCGTGATCATGTTCTTGATGTAGTCCGCGTGACCGGGGCAATCCACGTGCGCGTAGTGCCGCGCGTTCGACTCGTACTCCACGTGCGCCGTCGAGATCGTGATGCCGCGCGCCCGCTCCTCGGGCGCCTTGTCGATCATGTCGTAGCCCTTGAACTCCGCCTGTCCCTTCAGGCTCAGCACCTTCGTGATCGCCGCCGTCAGCGTCGTCTTCCCGTGGTCGACATGGCCGATCGTGCCGATGTTCACGTGGGGCTTGTTCCGTACGAATGTTTCCTTCGCCATGGCTGTGCTTCGCTCAGTGAGGGGTGTTGGAGTCTGAGGGGCGGGATCTACCAGCTAGTCAAGGATTGGAAAAGCCCGATCGCGTCGCCTGAGTGAGAGAAACCGCTAATATCCGCGGGCGCGGGTGACGATCTCAGCCTGCCGGTCGCTCGGGACCTCGGCGTAGTGGCTGAAGTGCATCGTGTAGCTCGCCCGGCCCTGGGTGGCCGAACGAAGCGCCGTAGCATACCCGACCATCTCGGCGAGGGGAACTTCCGCGTCGATGACCTGAAGCCCGCGGAGGGGCTCCATGCCCTGCACACGGCCGCGGCGGCCGCCCAGGTCGTTGACCACGTGTCCGGTGAAGTCCTCGGGGACCTCGACTTCGACCTTCATCATCGGCTCGAGCAGGCGGGGGCCGGCCTTCTCGAAGGCCTCCATGAGGCCCATGGTGGCAGCCGCCCGAAGCTCACGGCGGTCGAGTCGCCCTCGACGTAGGCGCCGTCCTTCAGCCGAACCTCGACGTCGACCAGCGGGTAGCCGAGCAGCGGGCCGCGGGTCAGGGCATCGGTGGCGCCCTCGCGGACCGCCGCGATCATGTCGGGCAGCAGCTTGGGCGGCTCGAGCTTCTGGCCGCGCTCGCGGACCGGCTCGGGGATGAGGTTGACGAACGAATTGCCGGCGCCGCGCTCGCGCGGGACCACCTCGAGGACGATCCGGGCGTACTGCCGCTTGCCGCCGATCTCCCGGTCGTACTCGATGGGATGGGTCAACAGCTGGCCGACCGTCTCGCGGTAGGCGACCTGCGGCTTGCCGACGTTGCTCGGGACGCGCGCCTCACGGGCGATGCGGTCGACGATGATCTCCAGGTGCAGCTCGCCCTGCCCGCCCATCAGCGTCTGGCCCGAATCGGGGTCGACCCGCACGGTGAAGCTGGGGTCCTCGCGCTGCATCCGCTCGAGCGCCTCGGTCAGCGCCGCCTGGTCGGCGGTCGCCTTGGCCTCGATCGCGCGGAAAATCACGGGCTCGGGGATCTCCAGGCCCGGCAAGATCACCTGCTCGCGGTCGGTCGCCAGGACCACCGTGTCGCCGGTGGTCGTGAAGCGGAGCCGACGGCGGCGGCGATGTTGCCGGCCGAAACCTCGTCGATCTCCTGCATCTTGTTGGCGTGGACCTGCAGGAGCTTGTTGACCCGCTCCTTGCGATCGCGCGTGACGTTCTGGATCTGCTCCTTGACCTTGAGCACGCCCGAGTAGACGCGCAGGAACACCAGCGGGCCGCGGTGCGGGTCGTGGACGACCTTGAACGCCAGCGCAAGCAGCGGCTCCTCGGCCGCCGCGTGCCGCTGGACCTCGCCGTCGTCGGCCTTGCGGCGGGCGACCACGGGCGGCATGTCGAGCGGCGACGGCAGGAAGTCGATGACGGCGTCCAGCAGCGGCTGGATGCCCTTGTTCTTGAGCGCCGTGCCGCACAGCACGGCGACGCCCTTGTTGGCGATCGTCGCCCGGCGCAGGCCGGCCTTGAGCAGGTCGAGCGGGACGCCCGCGGCACCTGTCTCGAGGAACACGTTCATCGTCTCGTCGTCGACCTCGGCCACCGACTCGACCAGCGCCTCGCGGGCCAGGACCGCCTCGGTGTGCAGCTCGTGCTCCTCGGTCACCGACTTGCGCGTGAGCTGAGTGCCGCTGTCGTCGGTCCAGACGATCTCCTCCATGGTGAGGAGGTCGACGACGCCGGTGAAAGCCGACTCGAGGCCGTTGGGGATCTGCACGACCATGGGGTGGGCGTGCAGGACGGACTTCATCATCTCGACGGTGCGGTCGAGCGTGGCGCCGACGCGGTCCATCTTGTTGACGAAGGCGATCCGCGGGACGCGGTAGCGCTCGGCCTGCCGCCACACCGTCTCGGTCTGCGGCTGCACGCCGGCGACGGCGTCGAACACGGCCACGGCGCCGTCGAGCACGCGGAGCGAGCGCTCGACCTCGATCGTGAAGTCGACGTGCCCGGGGGTGTCGATCAGGTTGATCCGGTGACCGCGCCAGAAGCAGGTGGTCGCCGCGGAGGTGATCGTGATGCCACGCTCCTGCTCCTGCTCCATGAAGTCCATGACGGTGTTGCCGTCGTGGACCTCACCCATCTTGTGCGAGATCCCCGTGTAGAAGAGCACGCGTTCCGTCGTCGTGGTCTTCCCGGCATCGATGTGGGCCATGATGCCGATGTCTCGGATGGCCGCGATGTCGTTGGAGGATTGCATGGCACGAGGGGGGAGCCGTTTCGGGAACGACACGAGGGCCGCTCCGCCGGCCATCCGTCTCCACAAACTCGGGAGGGGTTATGGCAGGCGAGGGGCCCGGCTCGGGATCTGCTGCGAGGGGACCAGTGGTCCGATCGCGGGGCAGAATCGAGGGTTGTCGCGCTCTTGTCGGCTCGGGTCAGTGGGTCATCGGCGGGTGGCCCGCGAAGGGGCCGGACATCCGGAGCTGAAGGAGAGGAGAGAAGATCGAACGGCCCGCGCGGGACGAGCCGTGAAGTCGACTACCAGCGGTAGTGGGCGAAGGCCTTGTTGGCCTCGGCCATCTTGTGCGTGTCTTCGCGCTTCTTGACGGCGCCGCCGCGGTTCTGGGCCGCGTCGAGCATCTCGTTGGCGAGGCGCTCGCGCATGGTCTTCTCGGGCCGCGAGCGAGCGAAGCCGATCAGCCAGCGGTACGCCAGGGCCTGGCCGCGCTCGGGGCGGACCTCGATCGGGACCTGGTAGTTGGAGCCGCCGACGCGACGCGAGCGGACCTCGAGGCGCGGGAAGACGTTGGAGATCGCCTTCTCGAACACCTTGACCGGGTCGTCCTTGGTGCGCTCGGAGATGATGTCGAAGGCGCCGAAGACGATCTTCTCGGCGATCGACTTCTTGCCGGCGCGCATGATGCCGCAGATGAACTTGTGAATGTTCCGGTTCACGTCCACGGGGTGGTCGGTGTACCGGATGTCGTTCTGCGGGCGCTTCCGCGTGGTGATACCTTTGCGCGACATGGTCGTCCTTCTAAGTCACTACTTGGGGCGCTTGGCGCCGTACTTGGAGCGCCGCTGGCGACGGCCGTTGACGCCGGTGGTGTCGAGGGTGCCGCGCACGACGTGGTAGCGGACGCCGGGGAGGTCCTTCACGCGACCGCCGCGGATCAGCACCATCGAGTGCTCCTGCAGGTTGTGACCCTCGCCCGGGATGTACGTGGTCACTTCCATGCCGTTGGTGAGACGGACGCGAGCGACCTTGCGGAGCGCAGAGTTCGGCTTCTTCGGCGTGCAGGTGTACACGCGGACGCACACGCCGCGCTTCTGCGGGCAACCGCGCAGCGCCGGAGCCGTCGTCTTCTTCTTCTGCAGTTCGCGTCCCTTGCGGACAAGCTGATTGATCGTCGGCATGCGCCGTGAAGCCTTTCCAGAATTCGGGCCGGGCTCAGGCCCGGAGAGCCGTGGTGGGTTTCGCAAGGTCCGAGCCCGGAGAGTCGGACCTGTTCGCTTTTGCCCCCTGCGGCTGGGGGGCTGTTTATATAGGGGGGCGCCAGCCAGATCAAGCATCGCCGCCGGCGGGGCGCGGGGGGCCGGACCGCCGTCCGAACCCCTCAGAGCGAGGAGGAACGGCCTGGAGTGCGAATCCAGGCCCGGGCTGTGGGGGCGGGGCACGCGTCGCGCGTGTGCTGCCGCAGGGGTGTGATCGGGAGATCTGCTCCCCGCCCCTCCCACGGACGGGAGTCGGCGCATCCTGCGCCGACCCCGTCGAGACGCATCAGTCCTGCACGTTGATGAGGTCGCGCTCGTTGGAGCGACGCGCGACCGGCTCGGCGTTCGGGTCGTGCTGCGCCTGGTCGTCCGAGACCATGTGCAGGCGATCGTAGACCGTGAGGCCGGTACCGGCGGGGATCAGCCGGCCCATGATCACGTTCTCCTTGAGGCCGCGCAGGAAGTCGATCTTGCCCTGCAGGGCCGCCTCGGTGAGCACCTTGGTGGTCTCCTGGAACGACGAGGCGCTGATGAAGCTCTCGGTCGACAGCGAGGCCTTGGTGATGCCGAGCAGCAGCGCCTGGCCGGTCGCCGGCGTGCCGCCGAGCGCCGCGACGCGCTGGTTCTCTTGCTGGAAGATCTGCCGCTCGACGTGATCGTCGGCCAGGAAGTTGGTGTCGCCCGGATCCTTGATCCGCACGCGCCGCATCATCTGCCGGACGATCGTCTCGATGTGCTTGTCGTTGATCTTCACGCCCTGCAGTCGGTAGACCTCCTGGATCTCGTCGAGCAGGTAGGTCGCCAGCGCCTTCTCGCCGAGCACCGCGAGGATGTCGTGCGGGTTGGCCGGGCCGTCCATCAACTTCTCGCCGGCGCGGACGCGGTCGCCCTCGCGCACGAGCAGGTGGCGGACCTTGGGTACCAGGTACTCCTTCGGGTCGCCGTGCTCGGCGGTGACGATGATGCGCCGCTTGCCGCCCTTGTCCTTGCCGAAGCTGACGACGCCGTCGATCTCCGAGATGATCGCGTGGTCCTTCGGCGTGCGCGCCTCGAACAGCTCGACGACGCGCGGCAGACCGCCCGTGATGTCCTTCGTCTTGGTCGACTCGCGCGGCAGCTTGGCGATGACGTCGCCGGCGACCACCTTCGTGCCCTCGGTGAGGGTGAAGGCCGCGCCGACCGGGAGGAAGTAGCGCGCCTCGTGCTTGCCGTGGACGCGGATGACCTCGCCGTCGTCGTTCTTGATGACGAAGCGCGGGCGCGCGTCGGGGTCACGGCTCTCCTGCACGACCATGCTCGAGTGCTGGGTGCTCTCGTCGACCCGCACCGCCATGGTCACGCCTTCGATGATGTCGCCGTACTCGACGGTGCCGGTGACCTCGACGATGATCGGCAGGGTGAACGGGTCCCACTCGGCCATCAGCTGGCCGGCCTTGACCACCTCGCCGTCCTTGACCCGCAGCTTGGCGCCGTAGACCAGGTCGTAGCGCTCGCGCGGGCGGCCCTTCTCGTCGAGGAGGTTGAGCTGCGCGTGGCGGTTCATGACGACCGAGTACTGGCCGTCCTTGTCCTCGCGGCCGGTCGTGAGCTCGATGTCCTCGAGCTTGACGGTGCCGCCGAAGCGGGCCGCCAGTTGCGACTGCTCGGCGGTGATGTTACCGACGCCGCCGATGTGGAACGTGCGCATCGTCAGCTGCGTGCCGGGCTCGCCGATCGACTGGGCGGCGATGATGCCGACCGCCTCGCCGACGTCGACCATGTTGCCGCGGGCCAGGTCGCGCCCGTAGCACTTGGCGCAGATGCCCCGGAGCGCCTCGCAGGTGAGCACGCTGCGGATCCGCACCGACTGGATGCCGGCGTCGTCGACCTGACGCGCGCGCGTCTCGTCGATGAGATCGCCCTCGGCGATGATCAGGTCGTCGGTGCCCGGACGGTACAGCGGCTCGAGCGCGACGCGGCCGAGGACGCGGTCCGCCAGGCGCTCGATGACCTCGCCCGACTCGACCAGCGCGGTCATGTCGAGGCCCTGGATCGTGCCGCAGTCGAACTCGGTGATCACGGCCTCCTGGGCGACGTCGACCAGGCGGCGGGTGAGGTAACCGGAGTTCGCGGTCTTGAGCGCGGTGTCGGCGAGGCCCTTGCGCGCGCCGTGCGTCGAGATGAAGTACTGGAGAACCGTGAGGCCCTCGCGGAAGTTGGTCGTGATCGGGAACTCGATGATCTCGCCCGAGGGACGAGCCATGAGGCCGCGCATGCCGGCGAGCTGGCGCATCTGCTGCCGCGAACCGCGGGCGCCCGAGTCGGCCATGATGTAGACCGAGTTGAACGACGGCTGCTTGACCTGCTTCCCGGTCCGCTCGTCGGTGAGGACGGCGGTCGAGATGCCCTCCATCATCGCGTTGGCGATCTGCTCGGAGACGTTCGCCCAGATGTCGATGATCTTGTTGTAGCGCTCGCCCGAGGTGATGAGGCCGTCGGCGTACTGCGCCATGATGCGCTTGACCTCGGTGGTCGCCTGCTGGAGCAGCTTCTTCTTGGCCTCGGGGATGACCATGTCATCCATGCAGATCGAGATGCCGGCCTTGGTCGCCTCGCTGTAGCCGGTGCTGCGCAGGTAGTCGGCCATCAGGACGGTGGCCTTCTGCCCGCACAGGCGGTAGCAGGTGTCGATCAGCTCGTTGAGCTCCTTCTTGCCCAGCGAGCGGTTGACCATCGAGAACGGGATCTTCTTGGGGATGCCGCCCTCGTACAGCAGGACGCGGCCGACGGTGCTGTCGAGCATCGGCTTGCCGGGCTCCATGCGCACGCGGACGCGGGCCTGCAGGTGCGCCGCGCCGTGGTCGTAGGCCATGCGCACCTCGGCCGGGGAGCCGAAGTGACCGATGAAGAAGCCGTCCTGGGCCGGGTTCTCGTTGACGCCGCCGTGGGCGAAGGCCCGCTCGCGCGTCATGTAG
Organism: Nannocystis pusilla; assembly: GCF_026626665.1. Taxonomy (GTDB): domain Bacteria; phylum Myxococcota_A; class Polyangia; order Nannocystales; family Nannocystaceae; genus Nannocystis; species Nannocystis pusilla. The sequence goes on along the minus strand of NZ_JAPNKE010000002.1, from coordinate 9,634,304 downwards.
TAGAGGCCGAGGACGATGTCCTGCGACGGGACGATGATCGGCCGGCCGTGCGCGGGGCTGAGGATGTTGTTGGTCGACATCATCAGCACGCGCGCCTCCATCTGCGACTCGATGCAGAGCGGGAGGTGAACGGCCATCTGGTCGCCGTCGAAGTCGGCGTTGAAGGCGGTGCAGACCAGCGGGTGCAGCTGGATCGCCTTGCCCTCGATGAGCACCGGCTCGAACGCCTGGATGCCGAGGCGGTGGAGCGTCGGCGCGCGGTTGAGCAGCAGCGGGTGCTCCTTGATCACCTCGTCGAGGATGTCCCAGACCTCCGGGGCCTCCTTCTCGACCATCCGCTTGGCGCTCTTGATGGTGGTGACGAGCCCCTGCGCCTCGAGCCGGTTGTAGATGAACGGCTTGAACAGCTCGAGCGCCATCTTCTTGGGGATGCCGACCTCGTGCAGGCGCAGCTCGGGCCCTACGACGATGACGCTACGACCCGAGTAGTCGACGCGCTTGCCGAGCAGGTTCTGGCGGAACCGGCCCGACTTGCCGCGCAGCATGTCGGACAGCGACTTCAGCGGGCGCTTGTTGGGGCCCGTGATCGTCTTGCCGCGGCGGCCGTTGTCGAACAGCGCGTCGACGGCCTCCTGCAGCATGCGCTTCTCGTTGCGGATGATGATCTCCGGCGCGGCCAGCTCCTGCAGGCGCTTGAGCCGGTTGTTGCGGTTGATCACCCGGCGGTACAGGTCGTTGAGGTCGGAGCTGGCGAAGCGGCCGCCGTCGAGCGGGACGAGCGGGCGCAGGTCGGGCGGCAGCACCGGCACGACCTCGAGCATCATCCACTCGGGCTTGTTGCCGCTGTTGCGGAAGGCCTCGACCACGCGCAGGCGCTTGGCCGCCTTCTTGCGCTTGGCCTCGCTGGTGGCGCCGGCGATCTCCGCCCGCAGGTTGCGGGCCTCGACCACCGGGTCGATGCGCGACAACAGCTCCTTGATCGCCTCGGCGCCCATGCCGGCGTTGAACGCCTCGGGGCCGAGCTCCTCCATCAGCTGGTCGAAGCGCTCCTCGCTGAGCAGCTCGCGCTCCTCGAGCCCGGAGTCCTTCGGGTCGATGACGATGTAGGCCTCGCAGTAGAGGACCTTCTCGAGCTTGGTCAGCGGGATGTCGAGGATGTTGCCGATGCGCGACGGCAGGCTCTTGAGGAACCAGATGTGCGCGACCGGAGTCGCCAGGTCGATGTGACCCGCGCGCTCACGCCGGACCTTGGAGTGGATGACCTCGACGCCGCACTTCTCGCACACGACCCCGCGGTGCTTCATGCGCTTGTACTTGCCGCAGAGGCACTCGTAGTCCTTGATGGGCCCGAAGATCTTGGCGCAGAACAGGCCGTCGCGCTCGGGCTTGAAGGTCCGGTAGTTGATCGTCTCGGGGTTCTTGACCTCCCCGTACGACCAGTCGCGGATGACCTTCGGCGAGGCGACGCCGATCCGGAGCGCGTTGAAGTAGGTGGCCTCTTTCTGCTTCTCGAAGAAACTGAAGATGTCTCTCATGGCCGTGTCTCCTTGTTCGCTTTCTCCGGGTGATTACTCCGCCGCCGACATCGCCTCGCGGGAGACGCCAGTGACCACGCCCGTCTCCGCGTTGACGTCGACGAGCTCGATGTTCAGGCACAGGGCCTGCAGCTCCTTGAGGAGCACGTTGAACGACTCGGGCACGCCCGGCTGCATGGTCGGCTGGCCCTTGACGATGGACTCGTACATCCGCATGCGGCCGACGACGTCGTCCGACTTGACGGTGAGCAGCTCCTGCAGCGCGTAGGCGGCGCCGTAGGCCTCGAGCGCCCAGACCTCCATCTCGCCGAGGCGCTGGCCGCCGAACTGGGCCTTGCCGCCGAGCGGCTGCTGCGTCACGAGCGAGTACGGGCCGATGCTGCGGGCGTGGATCTTGTCGTCCACGAGGTGGTGCAGCTTGAGCATGTACATGATGCCGACGGTGACGTTCTCCTCGAACGCTTCGCCGGTGCGGCCGTCGAACAGGATCGCCTGGCCGCTCTCGGGCACGCCGGCCTTGTTGAGGGTGCCCTTGACCTCGGTCTCGAGCGCGCCGTCGAACACCGGCGTGGCCATGTGGACGCCGCGCCGCAGCTTGTCGGCGAAGCGGATCACGTCGTCGTCGCCGAGACTGTCGATGAAGCGCTGGGCCTCCTTGGTCTCGTAGATCTTCTTCAGCTGGGTGCGCAGGACCTCGGGCGAGAACTTGGTCTGCATGTAGCGGTCGATCTGCTGCCCGAGCTCGTAGGCGGCCCACCCGAGGTGGACCTCGAGGATCTGGCCGACGTTCATGCGCGACGGCACGCCGAGCGGGTTGAGCACGATGTCGACCGGGCTGCCGTCCTCGAGGTACGGCAGGTCCTCGATCGGCAGGATCCGCGAGATCACGCCCTTGTTGCCGTGGCGGCCGGCCATCTTGTCGCCGACCTGCAGCTTGCGCTTGATGGCGACGTAGACCTTGACCATCTTGATGACGCCGGGCGGCAGCTCGTCGCCCTTGGTCAGCTTGGCGATCTTCTCGCGGTAGATGGTCTCGATCTCGTCGAGGTCCTTCTCGAGGCGGCGGGCCAGAGCCTCGACGACCTCGGTGTCCTCGGCGGTGGTGAGCGAGAACCGGCCCCACTCGCCGCGCGGCACGTCGGCCAGGTTGGCCTCGGTGAGCACCACGCCGGCGGTGATGAGCTCGCGGCCGGCGTCGTCGACCAGCTTGGCCGCGGTGGTCTTGCCGACCAAGATCTCCTTCATCCGGTTGTAGTAGCCGTCGGACACGATGGCGACGTTGTCGCGCCGGTCCTGCATCAGCTTCTCGCGCTCGGCGTCCTCGATCTGCTGGGCGCGCGTGTCCTTCTCGACCGACTTGCGGGCGAACACCCGCGCGTCGATGACGATGCCGCTGACGCCCGGGGGCAGGCGCAGCGAGGTGTCACGCACGTCGCCGGCCTTCTCGCCGAAGATCGCGCGCAGCAGCTTCTCCTCGGGGCTGAGCTGGGTCTCGCCCTTCGGGGTGATCTTGCCGACCAGGATGTCGCCGGCCTTCACCTCGGCGCCGATGCGAGCGATGCCCGCCTCGTCGAGGTTGGCGAGCGCGTCCTCGCCGACGTTCGGGATGTCGCGCGTGATCTCTTCCTTGCCCAGCTTGGTGTCGCGGGCGACGCACTCGAACTCCTCGATGTGGATCGAGGTGTACACGTCCTCGCGGACGATGCGCTCCGACACGAGGATCGAGTCCTCGAAGTTGTAGCCCTGCCACGGCATGAACGCGACGACCACGTTCTGGCCGAGCGCCAGCTCGCCGCGCTCCGTCGCCGCGCCGTCGGCGATGACGTCGCCCTTCTTCACGCGGTCGCCGACGCGGACGATCGGCTTCTGGTTGAGCGCGGTGTTCTGGTTCGAGCGCTGGAACTTGGTCAGGTTGTAGATGTCGGGCTTGGCGCCGAGGATGCCGCGGTTCTCCTCGGTCTTGCCGGTGACCGGCTTGACGACGATGCGCGCGCCGTCGACCTGCTCGACCACGCCGTCGCGCAGGGCGACGACCGTCGAACCCGAGTCGCGGGCGACGTGCATCTCCATGCCGGTGCCGATCAGCGGGGCCGCGGTGCGCAGGCACGGGACGGCCTGGCGCTGCATGTTGGAGCCCATCAGCGCGCGGTTGGCGTCGTCGTGCTCGAGGAACGGGATCAGCGAGGCCGCGACCGAGACCAGCTGGCTCGGCGAGACGTCCATCAGCGTGACCGAGGCCGGGGCGACCGCCTCGAACTCGTCGTTGTGACGGACCTGGACCTGGTCGGCCAGCAGCTTGCCGTTGTCGTCGGTGACGGCGTTGGCCTGGGCGATGAAGTGGCCCTGCTCCTGCAGCGCCGAGTAGTAGTCGACGTCCGACGAGGCGACGCCGCCGTCGACGGTGCGGTACGGCGTCTCGATGAAGCCGAACTCGTTGATGCGCGCGTAGGTCGAGAGCGACGCGATGAGGCCGATGTTCGGACCTTCCGGCGTCTCGATCGGGCAGATGCGGCCGTAGTGGGTGTTGTGGACGTCGCGGACCTCGAAGCCGGCGCGCTCGCGCGTCAGGCCGCCCGGGCCGAGGGCCGACAAGCGGCGCTTGTGCGTGACCTCGGACAGCGGGTTGGTCTGGTCCATGAACTGGCTCAGCTGCGAGGACGCGAAGTACTCCTTCACGACCGCCGAGACCGGCTTGGCGTTGATCAGGTCGGCCGGCATGAGCGCGTCCATCTCCTGGGACATGCTCATGCGCTCCTTGATCGCCCGCTCCATGCGCACGAGGCCGATGCGGTACTGGTTCTCCATCAGCTCGCCGACGGCGCGCACGCGGCGGTTGCCGAGGTGGTCGATGTCGTCGATCTGGCCGCGGCCGTTGCGGAGCTCGACCAGGTACTTGACCGTCTCCATGATGTCGCGCTTCGTCAGCACGGTGGAGGTCAGGCTCTCCTCGAGGCCGAACTTGTGGTTCAGCTTGAGGCGGCCGACGGTCGACAGGTCGTAGCGCTCGGGCTTGAAGAACAGCGACTCGAACAGGGTCCGCGCCGTCTCGGCCGTCGGCGGGTCGCCGGGGCGGAGGCGGCGGTAGATCTCGAGCAGCGCCTCTTCGGGCGTGTGCAGCTTGTCCTGCAGCAGGGTGTTGCGCAGGTACGGGCCGACGTTGAAGTCGTCGATGAAGAGGATCTTGAAGCTCTTGATCTTGGCGTCGGCGAGGCGACGGACGTGCTCCTCGGTGAGGTCCTCGTTGCAGTTGAGGAGCACCTCGCCGGTGATCTCGTCGATCACGTCCTCGGCCGAGACCTTGCCCACCAGGCTCTCCGCGTCCATCGGCAGGGTGCGGATGCCCGACTGCCGCATGCGCTTGATGTTCGCCTTGGTGAACTTGCGGCCCTTGCGGACGATGACCTCGCCCGTCTCCGGGTCGCGGATGTCGTGCGAGGCGCGCTGACCGGCCAGCAGATCGAAGTCGATCGCGCGGGTCAGGACGCCGCCCTCCTCGATGTTGATCGTCTCCTTGTCGTAGAAGAAGTCGAGCAGATCGGGGGTGTTGTAGCCGAGCGCGCGCAGCAGCACGGTCGCGTGCAGCTTGCGCCGACGATCGATGCGGACGAAGATCGCGTCCTTGTGATCGAACTCGAAGTCGAGCCAGCTGCCGCGGTACGGGATGATGCGGGCCGAGAACAGCTTCTTGCCCGAGGCGTGGGTCTTGCCCTTGTCGTGGTCGAAGAACACACCGGGGGAGCGGTGCAGCTGCGACACGACCACGCGCTCGGTCCCGTTGATGATGAAGGTGCCGTGCGCCGTCATCAGCGGGATCTCACCGAAGTAGACTTCCTGCTCCTTGACGTCGCGGATCGACTGGGTGCCGGTCTCGTCGTCGACGTCCCACACCACCAGTCGCACCACCACCTTGATCGGCGCCGCGAACGTCATGCCGCGCGCGCGGCACTCGTCCTCGTCGTACTTGGGGCGGTCGAGGCTGTAGCTGACGAACTCGAGCGAGCTGGTCTCGCCGAAGTCCTTGATCGGGAACACGCTCTTGAAGACGGCCTGGAGCCCGATCTCCTCGCGGTTCTCCAGCGGCACGTCCCGCTGCAGGAACTTGTCGTACGACCGCTTCTGGATGTCGATGAGGTTGGGGACCTCGATGATGCGCTTGAGCTTTCCGAAGTTCTTGCGCACACGGAAGTTGTTCTGGATCATCGGTGGCATCGCGGTTCCTCAGGGGGACGAACTGCCGAGTGAGGCAGTGGAGCGGGCCGGCAGGTTGTCTAAGCGCTAAGCGAGGCAATTGCTCAAAACTTCGGGCCTTGCGGCTCGTGAGCCAGCGAGATCGCGAAGCGGCAAAAAGTACTCGAGAATCGATGTGAGCCAGGGCTCACGGGGGCGCGAAAATGCGCCATTACAAACGCGACATGTGCACGACGCGCAGGGGCTTCCCCCTGGCGCCGTACACGCCGGAGCAGCTTGGGCGGCGGGCCCTGAGATCACTTGATCTCGACCTCAGCGCCGGCCTCCTTGAGCGCTTCGCCATCTCCTCGGCCTCGGCCTTGGAGATGCCTTCCTTGATGTTGGCCGGGGCGCCCTCGACCAGGTCCTTGGCCTCCTTGAGGCCGAGGGCGAGGTTGAGCACGCGGACCGCCTTGATGACGTTGATCTTCTTGTCGCCGAAGCCCTTGAGCACGACCGTGAACTCGGTCTGCTCTTCCTTCTTCTCGGCGGCGGGAGCGGCACCACCGGCGGCGGGGCCAGCGGCGGCGACCGGCGCGGCGGCCGAGACGCCCCACTTGGTCTCGAGCTCCTTGACCAGGTTGGCGATCTCGATGACCGGAAGGTTGCTCAGGTAGTTGATGACTTGGTCGCGGGTGATGTCGGTCATGACGAATTCCTCGAAGTCTGTCGGTACAAACGGTGACGGGTTGATGGGGGACGAGCGCCGGCCTCAGGAGGCAGCGGCGAGCTGGTCCTTGCGGGCATTCAGGAGGTAGAGGAAGCTCTGCGGGCCGGCGTTCAGCACGCGGACGAAGCTGGTCGCCGGCGTGTTGAGCAGGGCCAGGAACTGCGCCTTGAGCTCGCGCGGCCCGGGCATGTCGGCGAGACGATTGACGCCGCCGGCGTCGAGCGTCTGACCGTCGATGATGCCGCCCTTGACCTTGAAGTTCTTGGCGTCCTTGGCGAAGTCACGCGCCACGCGAGCCGCTGCACCCGGGTCCTCCGGCGAGAACGCGATGCCGGTCATGCCCTTCAACAGGGCGGTGGCCGGCTCGTGCTTCGTCCCGGTCACCGCGTAGTGGATGACCGAGTTCTTGTAGACCTGGTAGCGGCAGTTGGCGTCGCGGAACTTGTTGCGGACGTCGCTGGCCTCGGCCACGGTGATCCCGGTGTAGTCGACCAGGATGAACGCGGACACGCCGCTCAGTTCGTCGCGGAGCTTCGCCGATTGTTCGTGTTTGCTCAGGGTGGGCATCTGTGGCTCGTCTCCTCGGCCCTCCGGGTGGAGGACCGCCGAGATGGAGGACGGACGACCCGTCCCCGCTTCCTCTCGTCGCTCGCTCCACTCTCGGCAGGCCGCTCTCGCGTTTACGGTCGGAAGGCCGACCACCTGCTGTCTTCGAGTGCGTGCGCCCTCGCGGGCGGCTGCATCACGTCACTACTGCGACAGACTTGGTGAACTCCTCGAATGAAAGTCCGGGTCGGCCTAGCGCTCGAGCAGCGCGGCGACCTCGTTGGTGTCGAGGCGGACCGACGGGCCCATCGTCGACGACAGCGCGATGCTCTTGAAGTACTTGCCCTTGGCCGTCGACGGCTTGAGGCGCTGCAGGGTGTCGAGCAGCGAGAGGATGTTCTCCCGCAGCTTGTCCGGCCCGAACGACATCTTGCCCACGGGCGCGTGGACGATGCCGGTCTTCTCGGTGCGGAACTCGATGCGACCGGCCTTGATCTCGCGGACAGCCCGGGCCACGTCCATGGTCACGGTGCCGACCTTGGGGTTGGGCATCAAGTTGCGGGGGCCGAGGATACGGCCGAGGCGGCCGACGAGGCCCATCATGTCGGGCGTGGCGATCGCGCTGTCGAACTCGAGCCAGTTCTCCTTGAGCACGCGGTCGACCAGGTCCTCGGCGCCGACGAAATCGGCGCCCGCCTCGCGCGCCTCGTTGGCCCGCTCGCCCTTGGCGAACACGACCACGCGCAGCGACTTGCCGGTGCCGTGCGGCAGGGCGCACGACGAGCGGATCATCTGGTCGGCGTGCTTCGGGTTGACGCCCAGGCGGGCCGCGACGTCGATCGTCTCGTCGAACTTGGTGAACTTCAGCTTCGGCAGCAGTTCGACCGCTTCGGCGAGGGTGTAACGCTTGTCGCGATCGACCAGCTTGCGGATCGCCTCGTACTTCTTGCCCATTGTCTCTTGCCCTTCCGGGGTCCCAACGGCCTTCACGGCCTCCCCCGGGGTTGTCCCGGCCCACGCGAGGCCGGGGCTCCTGCCCGCATGTCTTCAGGGACAGGAAGGAATTCTCGCCGCGAAAGCTCAGGCCTCGACGACGTCGATGCCCATCGAGCGCGCGGTGCCGGCGATGGTGCGCGCGGCGGCGTCGATCGAGGCGGCGTTCATGTCCTTGAACTTGTACTCGGCGATCTCGCGGACCTCGGCGGTCGTCAGCTTGCCGATCTTCTGCCGGTTCGGGACGCCCGAGCCGCCCTCGATCTTCGGGTTGGCCGCCTGCACCTTCTTCAACAACAAGATCGACGCCGGCGGGGTCTTGGTGATGAAGGTGAACGAACGGTCCGAGTAGACGGTGATGACCACCGGAATCACGAGGCCCTGGTCCTTCGCCGTGCGGGCGTTGAACTGCTTGCAGAACTCCATGATGTTGACGCCCTTGGAGCCGAGCGCAGGGCCGATCGGGGGCGCGGGATTCGCCAGTCCGGCCTTGATCTGGAGCTTGACGTACGCGGTTACCTTCTTCATGGCAGTTCTTCGTGACGAAAAGAGTGGGTCAGGTGGGCCGGTGCGACTGGCGCCGGCCTTCAGGGACCGTGAGCTTGACGCCGCTCACTGGGCGGGACAGGCGTGCTGGCTTGTCGCAGATCCGCCGGCGTTACACAACCGGCTCGACCTCGGAAAAGTCGACCTCGACGCGCGTCGGGCGGCCGAACAGCGACACCGACAGCCAGATCTTCTGCTTGTCGTTGTTGATCTCCTCCACCTCACCGGTGAAGTTGGCGAACGCCCCGCTGCGGACACGCACCTGCTGGCCGACCGAATACGTGATGTTCGGCACGACCTTCTCGACGGGCGCCTGCTCGTCCGGCGGCGCCTGGCCGAGCATGCGGTTCATCTCCGCCTTGCGCACCGGCTTCGGGTTCTGACCGCCGAGGAAACCGGTCACCTTCGGCGTGTTCTGGACCAGGTGCCAGCTCGCCTTGGTCAGGTCCATGCTGATGAAGATGTAACCGGGCAGAAGCTTGTTGGTCTTCTGGACGGTCTTCTTGCCGCTCCGGGTGGTCACCTTCTCCGAGGGGATCAAGATCTCCCCGAACTGCTCCTCGAGACCGGCATTCTTGATCCGATCCTCCAGGGCCTTCTTTACCGAGTTCTCGTAGCCCGAGAAGGTGTTGACGACGTACCACTCCATGAGAATTTGTGCCCCGATCCGTCAGAGAGCGTAGAGCCAGTCCGTCACGTTGGACCAGAACAGGTCCATCATCGCCAGGATGACGGAGCAGACGAGCGTGAGGACGACGACCACGATCGTGGCGACCCGCGTCTCCGCCTTGGTCGGCCACGTCACCTGCGAAACTTCGACGGCGACCTCGCTCACGAACGTGAACCAGCGCTTGTTCCGCCAGGCGATGAGGGCGCAGATCAGGGCGACGCCAGTGCCGATCGCCGAAGCGAGGTTCGGCGCCGGGCGACCGAGCTGCCGGGGCCAGTACGACCACAGCAACGCCCACATGTCCTCGGTGAGGTTGCTCAGGACGTACGCGAGCAGCAAAAAGCCCAGGAAAAACGCTGCGTGGGCCCACCGACTGGGGTCGAACTCACGGGCGACAACGAGCTTTCGATTGCGCGGCGGGGTCGTCATGGCAGGGGCTCAGAGTGTCCGAAGATCGGCCATCTCTGACAGGAAGCAGGGGGTGGGGGACTCGAACCCTCGGCCTGCGGATTTGGAGTCCGCTGCTCTACCAACTGAGCTAACCCCCTGTAAGAACCCACTCTCTTACTTGGTCTCCTTGTGATCCGCGTGCTTCCGGCAGTGGCGGCAGAACTTCTTGAGGACGACCTTCTCGGGCGTCGTCCGCTTGTTCTTGGTCGAAGAGTAATTGCGCCGCTTGCAGGTCTGGCACTCGAGCTGGATGATGATGCGGTTGCCGGCAGCCATGGGAGCCTCAACAGGCGAAGGGGTCCGGTTCTAGCAAGACCCGTTCCGGTTGACAAGTTCGAGCCCGGAGGCCGGCACTGGCCGGCAAACCGGGGAGTTAGGGCAAAACAAGGCGGGGGTCACGCCCCCCGCCCTGCCGTTCTCGAGTGGTTTACTCGATGATCTTGGTGACGACGCCAGCGCCGACAGTCTTGCCACCCTCGCGGATGGCGAACTTCAGGCCCTCTTCGCAGGCGATCGTGCTGTGCAGCTCGACGGTGATCTCGATGTTGTCACCGGGCATCACCATCTCGACGCCCTCGGGCAGCGTCACCGAGCCCGTCACGTCCGTCGTGCGGAAGTAGAACTGCGGCCGGTAGCCCTTGAAGAACGGCGTGTGACGGCCGCCCTCCTCCTTCTTCAGCACGTACACCGTCGCGTTGAACTTCTTGTGCGGGGTGATCGTGCCCGGCTTGCAGAGCACCTGGCCGCGCTCCACGCCCTCGCGGTCGATGCCGCGGATCAGCAGGCCGACGTTGTCGCCCGCCTGACCCTGATCGAGCAGCTTGCGGAACATCTCGACGCCGGTCACCGTGGTCTTCTGCGTGTCGCGCAGACCGACGATCTGAACCTCGTCGCCGACCTTGATGATGCCGCGCTCCACACGACCCGTCGTCACCGTGCCGCGGCCCGAGATCGTGAACACGTCCTCGACCGGCATCAGGAACGGCTTGTCCAGCTCGCGCACCGGCTGCGGGATGAACGAGTCGCACGCGTCCATCAGCTCCCAGATGCACTTCGCGTCCGGGTGATCCCACGACGGCGCGTTCAGGGCCTTCAGCGCGCTGCCGCGGGTGATCGGGACGTTGTCCCCGTCGAACTGGTACTTCGACAGCAGCTCGCGCAGCTCCACCTCGACCAGCTCCAGCATCTCCTCGTCGCCGGCGCCGATCATGTCGCACTTGTTCAGGAACACCACGATCGCCGGGATGCCCACCTGACGCCCGAGCAGGATGTGCTCACGCGTCTGCGGCATCGGACCGTCCGGCGCCGACACGACGAGGATCGCCCCGTCCATCTGCGCCGCGCCCGTGATCATGTTCTTGATGTAGTCCGCGTGACCGGGGCAATCCACGTGCGCGTAGTGCCGCGCGTTCGACTCGTACTCCACGTGCGCCGTCGAGATCGTGATGCCGCGCGCCCGCTCCTCGGGCGCCTTGTCGATCATGTCGTAGCCCTTGAACTCCGCCTGTCCCTTCAGGCTCAGCACCTTCGTGATCGCCGCCGTCAGCGTCGTCTTCCCGTGGTCGACATGGCCGATCGTGCCGATGTTCACGTGGGGCTTGTTCCGTACGAATGTTTCCTTCGCCATGGCTGTGCTTCTTTGCGGGTGACGGGTTCAGTCGTCGAGAGAGATTCTCTGGAGCCCATGAGCGGATTCGAACCGCTGACCTCATCCTTACCAAGGATGTGCTCTACCAACTGAGCTACATGGGCGTGAAGTTGTCAGGACGCGGAGGGCCAGGAGGGCCCGATGCAAGTGCGCGGGACGCGCAGAGAGCGGGAGACGAGGGTCGAACTCGCGACATTCAGCTTGAAGGCTGACGCTCTACCAACTGAGCTACTCCCGCGGTAGGCAGTGGATGGGGAAGGATTCGAACCTTCTGAAGCGCGGTGCGCGGCAGATTTACAGTCTGCTCCCTTTGGCCGACTCGGGCACCCATCCTCGTGGTCTGGAACGATCGCTGCGCTGGCCCGGAGGCCGTTCGGCGTGGAGAGCTGGCGATGGGACTCGAACCCGCAGCCGCCTGATTACAAATCAGGTGCTCTACCAATTGAGCTACGCCAGCGTGTGGTGAGAATTCCTCCGGGGTCTTCGTGGCGGTCGTTCCGCCGGGCAAGTGTCGGGCTTCAGGCTAACGGTAAGCGTCGGGCCCGGTGAGGGTCCGAAAGTGGACGCGGTGTATAGCCGCGGATCTGGGAGAGTGTCAAGCCACGTGGGGCGCGGCCGACCGCCCGTGCCGGCAGGCCCGCAGGCCGCGTTTTTTGCCCGTGCGCGGGCTTTGAGCGGCCTTGCGGGCGTCAGAGCGGCGTCAGCTCCGGCACGAACAGCTTGCGATCGACCGGGCTGGGCTCGCCGGCCGCGGAGGCGATCTCCCCTGCCCCGATTTCAGGGCGGGCTTCGGGCGCCAGCGGCGGGTGCGGCTTGCCGAGAGTCGTATCACCCGCGAGGAGCACGGCCTGCAGCTCGCTCAGCTTGGCCTCGGTCTGGGCCGTGAACTCGCTCTCGTAGCCGAGACGCCGGGCGGTCGCGAGGTTCTTCTCGAACACCCAGATCGCCTTGTTGACCACCGGCCTCAGCTGACTCTTGAGCTCCTCGTAGTAGACCTGGCGCTGCTTGTCGTCGAGCCAGTCCGGCACGGGGGCGTGCATCATGGCGTCGTAGAACTCCTCGAACAGGCTGCCCAGTGGTAGCCGGCGGCCGAGACCCAGAACATGTGCTTGGCCTTGATGGTCTCGTTGTAGGCCTCCTGGGCCTTCTCCAGCAGGGCGAACTTGCGGGCGAAGTCCTCGGTCATCTGCTTCTCGGGCAGGCGGATCGGGACGTCGCGGAAGCGCCGGTGCCACACGGCGGCGCGGTAGAAGCGGGCCATGCCGACGAAGTAATAGTTGCTGAAGCGCTCGCTGTTCTGCTCCTGCGAGGCCACGTAGACCTGGTCGGCCTGCTGCAACAGGGGCTCGGCCTGGTCGAGCTGGCCGAGCTCGAAGTGGGCGTAGCCCTGGCGGGCCAGCGCCTCGACCTTGGCGCTGGGGAGGGTCGCGCGGGCGAAGGCCTCGGCGTAGCTGTCGGCCGAGGCCTTCCACTCGCCGAGTTCCGCGTAACAGGCGCCGCGGCGGGCGAACAGGTCGGCGGGGCCGTCGCTGAAGCGGGCCAGGTAGGCGTCGTAGGCGCGGATCGCCGCGGCGCAGTCGCGCAGGAGCTCCTGGGCCCGCGCCAGGCCGAGGTAGGCCTGGCGCACGCCGGTCTCGTCGGGGTCGCCGCCGAGGTAGCCGGAGAACAGCGCGACGGCCCGGGCCGCGTCGCCGCCGGCGAGCGCCGCCTCGGCGTCCGGCAGGGTGGCCGGGCCGGTGGGCACCGCCGCGGCCGCCTCGCCGGGCTGCACCGTGACTGCCGCGTCCTCCGGAGTGACGACGCCGGCGGACTTGCCGGCGCAGGCGACGGGCGCGCCCGCGAGGACGACGAGCGCGAGCCGGACGAGCGAGCGATGCATCGGCGTGAGCATGGCACACGAGGCCGTGGACATCACGGCTTGATTGTGAGTTGTCGCGTCGGAGATCGCTCCGATCAGCTTCGCGCGGCGAGGGTAGGCGCGCGTCACGGACGTGCAAAGAGGACGACGACCGGCGCCCTTCAGCGCGCGGACGGCGTCCTCGACGAGGCCGGGCCTCGCTACTCGGACAGCTTGGCGATCGTGTCGCGGGCGGTCAGCACGGCCTTCTGGTAGCTGATGTCCGTCGTGCCCTTCTCGCCCTTCATGATGTCCTCGAGGGTGTCGACGCACTTCTGGCAGCGCTTGCCCTGCATGATGCGCGAGGCCATGAGCGCCATCGTCACGCGGGCGTCGACCTCGCGGACCTTGTAGGCCTGGGCGATCGCCTCGGCGACCGCGGCGTCGCCGGGCGCCACGCGGGTCAGCTCCATCGCCGCGTTCTCACGCGCGACCCAGCTCGCGTTGGTGTCCTTGAGGGTCTTGAGGTAGCAGTCCTTGTCGTTCTTGCAGGTCTCGAGGGTGGTGAGCGCGGGCTCCCACTGCTTGAGGCCCTCGGCGACCTTGGGGTCGGTGTTGGCGGCGAAGGCCTCGCGCACCGCGGCGACCTGGTCGGGGCCGGCGGCGAGGACGGCGAAGCGACCGGCCTCGATGCGGATCGACAGCGGCGTCTTGTCGGTCGACGGCAGGGTCTCGGGATCGCTCTCGGCGGTCTTGACGAAGTTGGTGAGGCACTTCACGGCCTCTTCGCCGCCCACGTAGCCGAGCGCCTCGGCCATCATGAACTGCTCCTCGAAGTGGACGGTGGCCTGCGTGCACGGGCAGATCGCGGCCGCGGCCTTGGGGTCGCCGATCTGGCCGAGCGAGGTGACGATCGCGTTGCGCAGGTTCTCGTTGTCCGCCTTCTCCGGATCCTCTTCCTCCTCCTCCTCGGCCTTCTTCTTCTTGTCCTTCTTCTTCGGGTCTTCCTTGACGACCGGCTTGCAGGAGTCGGCGGGGATGTTCTTGATGAGCGCGTCGACGGCCTGGGGGCTGCCGAGCGAGCCGAGCATCAGCGCGGCGGTGAAGCGGACCACGGGCACGGTGCTGCCGGCCTCGACGACCTTCTTGATGACGATGTCGTCTTCCTTGCCGGTGAGCAGCTCGACGAGGCGCGGGACGGCCGGCTCGCCGATGCTGTTGAGCGCCAGCTTGACGCGGTTGCTGAGGTTCTTGCTGTCGGTCTGATCGTCGGGGGTCGAGAAGTTGGCGATCACGAGCGGCTCGATGGCCGCGGGGTCACGCAGGCTGCCGAGCGCCTCGGCGACGATGCGGTGGATCTGCGGCGGCCGCATCTCGGTCGGCTGCTGCAGCGCGGCGATCAGCGCCGGCCCGGCCTTCGGGTCCTTGAGGAGCCCCAGCGTGCGCGCGAGCTCGCGGCGGATCTCCCCCTCGGCCTTGCCCTTGTCCTTGCTCGGGTCCTTCGTCAGGCCCTCGAACAGGCCGAGCACCGCGTCGGTCGAGCCGGTGGCCTTGGCGCGCTGGATGCCCTGCAGGGCGATCAGCACGCGCTTGCGGCCCTCCTCCGAGCCGTCGAGGGTGCCGAGCGCCTTGCTCCACAGCGGGGCGGCCTCGGGCCGGCCGATGTCGCGGAGCATCTCGAGCATGTTGACCTGGTGCTCCGGCGAGGAGTCCCACTGCTCCTCGAACACCGGGATCACCTTCTGCACGAACTCGTCGAGCCGCGGGCCGTTGTCGGGCGAGGTGATGACCGTCTTGACCAGGTCCTTCATGCCCGAGAAGCCGATGCCCTTGGCGCTGGTGTTGCGGATGTTCTCGATGTGCGTCTCGAAGGCGTAGGGGTCGGGCTCCTTGCAACCAGTGGTGAACACCGACAGGGCGAACAGGGACGAGAGAAGGAGCTTGCGCATCAGGCCGACCTTTCAGGATGAAGGCCCGCTCGGGCCCAGGGAGGAGATGGGGAAGATTCGGCCAATGGGGCCGAATGCGGCCGCGCGGGCCATGACAGACTTGCGCCGGATGTTACCAAAGCCGCGCGCAGGATGTTTGCCGCAGTTTCGCCGGGCGTCAAAAACCCGGCGGGTGCGCGCGAAGACTCGGCGCGCACCCGTCGGTTCGCCGCACGCGTCGGCCGCGGCGGCATGCTCGTTGTCGCGGGCGAGTCGCCCGGGGAGCGTTCAGATGCGCTCGACCTTGTGCTTGCCGCGGGCCAGGACTCGCGGGCGCGCGACCTTCTTGGCCCGCTTGGCGCCGTCGGCCCAGTCGGCCTCGTCGGCCTCGCCGTAATGCTCGCCGCCCTGCTCCTCGTGGCGGGGACGGGCGAGCGACGGCTTGGCGAGCACGCTGTCGCGCCGCGGAGCGGTCCGCTGCGGGGGCAGACGAACGCCGTTCTGTGTGGCGTAGGGGGCAGCCGGACGCGGCTGGGCCGGGCGGGCCTGGGCCGCGGCCTGCGACCACTGGCGGCCTTCGCGGCGCTCGCGGCTCGACTCGGCCTCGGCCTCGGCCTCGTCCTCGTCGGGCGGCTCCATGCTGACCTGGCCGCGGAAGGCGGCGCCGGGGGCGACGATGAGGCGAGGGGCGCGGAGATCGCCGACCACGCGCGCGCTGGCGGCGAGGACGATGCTGCCGGCGGCGGTCAGGTTGCCGACCACGGTGCCGGCGACGACCACGTCATCGGCGTACACGTCGGCGGCGATGATGCCCTCGGGCTCGACGTAGAGCGTGGCGGAGAGGTGGATGCGGCCCTCGATCGTGCCGTGGACGCGAATGTCCTCCTGGCCAGACAGGCGACCGACGATGTGCGTGCCGGGGGCGACGACGGTGGTGGCCTCGTCGGGCGAGGATTGCGTGGATTCCGACTGCGACACCTTCATCCCCCCATGTCAACGTTGCCCTTGAACGAGGCGCCGTCGGCGATGAGGATCCGCGGGGCGCGGATGTCACCGATGACGGTGCTGCTCGGGCGCAGCTCGGCGCGCTCGCTGGCGGCGACGTCGCCGCGGAGCGTGCCCTGGACTGTGATCGAGGCCGCGTCGACGGTGGCCTCGACGACCCCGCCGTCCTCGATGACGAGGGTGTCCCGGACCTGGATCCGGCCCTTGACGGTGCCCCGGACGACGAGGTGCTCTTCGCCGGTGATCTCGCCGTCGATGAGGATGCTGGAGCCGATGACGGTGCTGGACATGTGTGGTGCCTGCGAGAAGGTGAGGGTCAGCGGGCGCGCGGTTGCCGGAGGACGTTGCCGGGCAGCGGGACGTCCATCTCGACGGCGCCCTTGAACTGCGCGCCGTCGGCGATCTCGACGCGCGGTGCGCGGAGGTTGCCGACCACGCGGGCGCCTTCCCGCAGGGTGATGCCCTCGGCGGCGACGACGTCACCCTCGACCTGGCCGTGGATCTCGACGCTGTCGGCCTCGATGTCGGCGGCGACCAGGGCCGGGCCGGCGATGAGGAGGTGCGCCGTCAAGGCGATGCTCCCCTCGACCCTGCCCTGCACCACGACGTCTTCCTCGCCGACGAGGGACCCGCGGACGGTGATCCGCGGGCCGATGACACAGGGAGCTTCGTGGACGGCAGATCCAGCCATGACCTTTACGCCGGCGAAGAGTAACGGCGGGCCTGCGCCGCGGTCAAGCGCAGGTGACGGTCGGGGCCGGCGCCGCGGGACCTATAGGCCGTTCGTCACGCGGCGGCGGCCTGCAATTCGCTGTCAAGTCTCGCAGGACGCCACGTACACTGCTCCTCCGCCAGCCTTGGCGACGACCCGGAGCCTTCTGTGAGCAGCACCCCGAGACCCCCGCCTCCAGCGCGCCGCTGCAGCCCGAAGACCTCACGGGGTTCTTCCGCCGCGCCGAACGCCCCGACCGCCAGACCCACAAGATCGGCACCGAACACGAGAAGTTCGGCGTGTTCGTCGCCGACGGCAAGTACCGCCCCGTCGAGTACGAGGCCCACGTCCTGGCGGTGATGCAGGGCTTCATGGCCCGGTTCGGCTGGAAGCCGGGCGGCGAGCGCGGCAACGACGGGGCGCTCATCAGCCTCGAACGCGACGGCGCCTCGATCACCCTCGAGCCCGGCGGCCAGTTCGAACTCAGCGGCAAACCCCTGGCGGACGTCCACCTGACCTGCCAGGAGTTCACGCAGCACCAGCGCGAGCTTCACGCGGTGTCGCAGGAGCTCGGGATCGCCTGGCTGGCGTCCGGCTTCCACCCGTTCGCCACCCGCGACGAGATCCACTGGATGCCCAAGCCGCGCTACGCGGTGATGCGGGCCTACCTGCCGACCCGCGGCCAGCGCGGGCTCGACATGATGCTGCGCACGTGCACCGTGCAGGCCAACTTCGACTACGCGTCGGAGCAGCAGGCCGGGACCCGGCTCCGCCTGGCGATGGGGGTGTCGGCGCTGACGACGGCGCTGTTCGCCAACTCCCCATAAGGAAGGCGAGGACCGCGGGTTCGCGTCGCTGCGCAGCGACAACTGGACCGACGTCGACGCCGCCCGCTGCGGGCTGCTGCCGTGGGCGTTCGAGGCGCCGTTCTCGTACGAGCGCTACGCCGACTGGGCGCTCGCCGTGCCGATGTTCTTCATCCGGCGCCAGGGCCGCTACATCCCGCTGCACGTGCCGTTCCGCGAGTACATGGCGACCGGCTACGTCGACCCGGACGGAGTGCGCCACACCGCGACGTTGGGCGACTGGGAGCTGCACCTGAGCACGCTGTTCCCGGAGATCCGCCTGAAGCCGTACCTCGAGGTCCGTGGCTGCGATTCGGTGCGGCAGAACATCCTCTGCGCGCTGCCGGCGCTGTGGAAGGGGCTCCTCTACGACGACGACGCCGGCGAGGCGGCCTGGGAGCTGGTCGCCGACCTCGACTTCGGCGAACGCCTGGCGCTGTGGGCCGAGTGTCGCCAGGCCGCCCTGTCGTCGCCGCGCGTCCGCGCGCTGTGTCAGCGGCTGCTCGCCATCGCGCGCGAGGGGCTCGACCGCGCCGACATCCGCGACCATCGCGGCCGCACCGAGGCGTTCTTCCTCGACTCCCTGGAGGCCCTGGTCAACGCCGGCACGTCGCCCGCCGACGTCGCCCGCGCCCAGCTCGGCCCCCGCCCCGGCCGCGACCTCGAGGGCCGCCGCGCCTTCGTCCGCGCGTTCCACTTCGCCGGCGCCGGGCTCGAAGTGACCTGACCGTTCGCGCATGTCCGATGGAGCATGCTCCATCGAGCATGTCCCCGGGCCAGCCTCATTCGTCGTCGTCGCGCAAGTAGGACGGCAGGTCCTCGATCAGCTCGACGCGGCTCAGCTCCTGGATGTCGTCGTCGACCGGGGCCGGCGGCGGCGGCGGCTTGCGGGCCGGCGGCGGCGGCTTGCGCGGCGGCGGCGGCTGGGGCTGGGCCCGCGCGGACCGACCGCGCCCGTGCCGGAGCCGGCGCGCGGCTTGGCCAGCGGGGCGCCGAGCTCGACGACCTTCTTCTTGGGCGTGCGGTGACGCAGCACCGGGGCGCCGCTGTCGCCGTCGACGTCGATCGCCGGCAAGCCGGGCATCGGCGGGGTGTCGCGGGTGCGCACCGGTTCGGCGCTCGTCTGGTCGTCGTCGTCGGTCGACGACAGCGCGTCGTCGTCGTCGTCCAGCACGCCCCGCACGTCGTCCAGAGACTCGTGCCGCGAAGGCGCCGAGGCCCGGGTCGGCGGCGCCTCGTCGTCGTCCACCAGCGCGCTGCGCACGTCGTCCATCGACCCGCGACGCACCGGCGCCGACGAACGGGTCGGCGGCGCCTCGTCGTCGTCCACCAGCGCGCTGCGCACGTCGTCCACCGACGGGCGACGCACCGGCGCCGACCCGCGCACCGGCGGCGCCTCGTCGTCGTCCACCAGCACGCTGCGCACGTCGTCCACCGACGAGCGCCGCACCGGCGCCGACGAACGGCTCGGCGGCGCCTCGTCGTCGTCCATCAGCGCGCTGCGCACGTCGTCCATCGACGACCGCCGCACCGGCACCGACGAACGGCTCGGCGGCGCCTCGTCGTCGTCCATCAGCGCGCTGCGCACGTCGTCCAGCGACGGCCGCCGCGTCGGCGCGATGAGCCGGCGGACATCCTCGATCGACGGGCCACGCAGCGGCCGATCTTCGCCGCGCCGCACGTCGTCCGCCGCGCGCCGCAGCGGCGACTCGTCGTCGTCGACCATGACGCTGCGCACGTCGTCCAGCGAGGTGCGCCGCACCGGCGAGTGGTCGTCCAGGCGCGCTGCCGGGAGGCCGCTGCCGAACGGCGAGACGTCGTCGAGCATCGGCGCGGCCTCGCCCGGCGGATCGTCGTCCTGCAGCGTCGGCAGCGGCAGGTCGTCGTCGTCGTCCTGGATCGGCATCCGCACGTCGTCGTCGTCGTCCTGGATCGGCATCCGCACGTCGTCGTCGTCGTCGATGAAGCCCGACGCGTGCGAGCTCGTACGCGAGGACACGGTCGTCGACAGCCGCGAGCCGAGGAGGTCGGGGTTCGCGTTCGGGTTGAAGAAGTCGTTGAGGCCCGAGCCTTCGCTGCCGTCTTCGTCGGGGATCCCCAGCACCAGCGCCGCCGACTCCTCGCTGCTGATGCCGAGCGCGGCGGCCAGCGGCAAGGTGGCCGAGAGGTCGGCCGGGGGCGACGGCGTCGACGAGGGGTAGTCGGACTCGCGCTGGGCGGCGAGCGCGAAGCTCCGCATCAGCGTCGGGCGCGGCTCCTCGACGACGGGCTCCGGCTGCCGGACCGGGTACGGACGGCTGAGCTTGAGCATCGACTGGAAGCGGGCGAACCCGCCGAGCCCGGAGTCGGGGTCGTCGTCGATCACCGGCGCCGACGGCTGCGGCTGCGACGAGGTCGCCGCCGTGACCGCCTGCCGCAGGTCGGCCGGGATGTCGCCGTCGAGCTCGTCGAACTCGTCGCGCTCCTCGGGGAGCTCGAAGCTGTCGCGGCGGGCGGCGAAGCTGCTGTCCCGCGAGACATGTCCCGAAGTACCACCGAGCAGCTCGCCGAGCGTCGAGTCGGGGTCGAGCCCCTGCAGCAGCACGTTGGCGCGCGCGCGCCCACGCGAGCAGGGCCGGCACGTCCTTGGGGGCGTAGCCTTCGCGCGCCAGCAGGTCATCAGGCTGCATGTGATTTCACGGTATCACAGCGCGCACGGGCGATGCGGCTCAGCCGAGCTGCGCGGCGAGGGCGCTGCCGGCGGCCTCGATGGCCGCGGGCAGGCCGGCCGCGTTGGGGCCTCCGGCCTGGGCCAGGTCGGGCCGGCCCCCGCCGCGCCCGCCGACATGTGCGGCCAGGGCGGCGATGAGGTTGCCCGCGTGCACCTTGCCGGCCAGGTCCTTGGTGACGGCGACGAGCAGCGAGGCCTTGCCGTCCTTCTCGGCGCCGAGGACGATCACGCCCGAGCCGAGCCGGTCGCGCAGGGTGTCGGCGGCCTCGCGCAGGGCCTTGGGGTCGGCGACGGCGACGACCTTGGCGAGCAGCTTGACGCCGGCGACGTCGGCGACGGTGTCGGAGCTGCCGCCCCCGCCGACGGCGAGCTTGCGCTGCAATTCGGTGATCTCGCGCTCGCGCTTCTGCGCGCTCGCCTGCAGGCGGCCGAGCTTGTCGAGCACGTCGCCGGGGCCGCTGGCGTGGAGCTCGCTGGCGGCCTTGTCGAGGATCTGCACGGTCTGCTGCAGGTGCTGCAGCGCGTTCATGCCGGTGACCGCCTCGATGCGGCGCACGCCCTGGGCGATGCCGACCTCGCTGACGATGGCGAACAGGCCGATGTCGCCGGCGCGGTGGACGTGGGTGCCGCCGCACAGCTCGACGCTGTCCGTGCCGATCCGGACCACCCGCACCTGCTCGCCGTACTTGGCCTCGAACAGGCCGATCGCGCCGGCGCTCTTGGCGTCGCCGGGGCTCATCTCGCGCGTGTCGGTGTCGGCGTTGGCCAGCGTCATCTCGTTGACGATGCGCTCGATCTGCAGGCGCTGCTCGGGGTGATCGGCCGCGGGTGCGAGAAGTCGAAGCGCAGGCGGTCGGGCGCGACCAGCGAGCCCTTCTGCGCCACGTGGGTGCCGAGCACCGCGCGCAGGGCGTGGTGCAGCAGGTGCGTCGCGCTGTGGTTGCGACGGATCGCGGCCCGGCGGGCGCCGTCGACCGTCAGGGTGACGAGGCGGCCGACCTCGAGCGTGCCGCGGGTGACCTTGCCGCGGTGGACGTGCAGGTCGCCGGTCGGCTTGAGGGTGTCGGAGATCTCGACGCGCAGGCCGTCGCCCTCGGCGATGCCGGTGTCGCCGACCTGGCCGCCGCTCTCGCCGTAGAACGGGGTCGAGTCGGTGATGAACTCGACCTCGTCGCCCTCCTTCGCGGCGGTCTGCTCGACGCCGTTCACCGCGAGCGCGAGCACGTTGCCGCGGCCGCTGAGCTCGGCGTAGCCGGTGAAGCTGGCCTGCCCCGCGAACCGCTCCTTGAAGCGGAAGTAGAGGTTGTCGATCGCCTTGTCGCCGCCGCCGAGGTTGGCAGCCGCGGCGCCGGCGGCCTGGCGCGCCTGGACCTCCTGCTTGACGGCCTCCTCGTCGAGGGTGAGGCCCTTCTCGCGGCTCAGGATGCCGGTGAGGTCGATCGGAAGGCCGTAGGTGTCGTACAGCTCGGCGGCGACGCCGAGCGGGAACGCGGTCTCGCCGGCGGGCAGCTCGGTGACCGCGCCCTCGAACAGCCGCAGGCCGCGCTTGAGGGTGCGACGGAAGCTCTCCTCCTCGCCGCGCACGACCTCGTCGATGGTGGCTGCCCTTTCGACCAGGTTGGGATAGGCCTCGCCGAACTCCTCGACGACCTTCTTGCACACCTCGTGGAAGAACAGGTTCTCGAGGCCGACCTTCTCGCCGAAGCGGATCGCCCGGCGCATGATCCGGCGCAGCACGTAGGGCCGGGTGTCGCGGTCGGGGAACACGCCGTCGGCGATCAGGAAGGCGGTCGCGCGCGCGTGGTCGGCGATCACGCGGAACGGCGCCTCACCGGCCCCGAGGTCGTGCGCCGGCGCGCCGGCCAGCCGCTTGGCGAGGTCGATCAGCGGGGTCAGCAGCGAGGTGCGGTAGTTGCTGCCGACGCCCTCGAGCACCGAGGCGAGCCGCTCGAGACCGGCGCCGGTGTCGATGCTCGGCTTCGGCAGCGGCACGAGGCGGCCGTCGTCGAACTTCTCGTACTGCATGAACACGAGGTTCCACAGCTCGGTGTAGCGGGTGTCCTCGTAGGCCGGGCCGCGACCGGCGACGCCGGCGTCCGGCGGGGCCTTGTCGCCGTGGAAGATGTGGATCTCCGAGCACGGCCCGCACGGACCGGTCGGCCCCATGGCCCAGAAGTTCTCCTTGGCCGGGAAGCGGTAGATCCTGTCCTTCGGGACATACGCGGTCCACAGCTCGTAGGCCTCGTCGTCGGCGGGGGCCGACTCGCCCTCGCCGCTGAAGACGCTGACGACCAGGCGATCGGCCGCGATGCCGAGGTCCTCGGTCAAGAACTCCCAGCCCCAGCGGATGGCGTCCGGCTTGAAGTAGTCGCCGAACGAGAAGTTGCCGAGCATCTCGAACAGGGTGTGGTGCCGCTCGGTGAAGCCGACGTTGTCGAGGTCGTTGTGCTTGCCGCCGGCCCGCAGGCACCGCTGCACGGTGACGGCCCGCTTGTACGGCCGCGGGTCACGCCCGAGGAAGGTGTCCTTGAACTGCACCATGCCCGCGTTGGTGAACAGCAGCGTCGGATCGTTGGCCGGCACCAGCGACGACGACGGCACGACGGCGTGGTCGCGGGCGGCGAAGTAATTGAGGAATCGGCTGCGGATCTCGTGAGCGCGAATGGGCCGCTGCATGGGCGGGGAGAATAATCGATCCGCGCGGCCACGAGCCCCCGCGCGCACGGTGACCGCCGCGTGCGATTTCGCGCGCACTTCGCGCACGTCGCAAGCAGGCGTGAGCGCGCAGATCCGGCCCGCCGGCTGGCTCACGCGGGGCCACGGGCGTATAAGAGGAGGCATGTCCCTCCGCGGAATCCTGGCCGGCATGGCGTCGATCCTCGAGATCCAGCCGCCCGAACCGCCCCGCCCGCGCCGCGCCGCCAGGCGCAAGCCCCGCAGCGCCGCATGAGCGATGCCGAGGCGATCGCCCGCGAGTTCCTGGCCATCCGTCGCGACCTCGCCGGCATCTACGAGAGCTACGCCGATCGCCTGCCCCCGCGGTAGTACGCGCGCGAAGTTGCGCGCGAATTTCGGCGCGCTAGCCTCCGGCGCGTGTCTTCTGAAGAGCTCGTCGTTCCCGCAGAAAACGAACCTCGCCGCGCCGAGGGCCGCGAGCTCTCGGGGCGCTCCTCGATCTCCATCCTCGCGATGTTGCGCGGCTCGAGCCCCTTGCCGTCTCCCGAGCAGCTCGCCGCCTATCCGCCGGAGGGCCGGGAGCTGATCTTTCGCATGGCGCAGGCGACCCAGGCGCACCTGCACCGCATCGAGCTCGAGCGGCTCGAGCTCCGCCGCGAGAAGCTGCGGGCCCGCGCGCTCGATCGCGCCGCGCAGCGGCGGCAGATCGCCCGCGGGCAGTACCTCGGCTTCGGCATCTGCGTGCTGTTCCTGGCCGCCAGCGCCGCCGTCGCTATGCTCGCCACGAGCGGATGGGGCCAGCTCACCGCCAGCTTGCTCGGCGGCATCGGCCTGTCGAGCCTGGTGTTCGTGTTCATCCGTGGGCAGCAACCGCGAGCCTCGCGGCGCCTGCGGCTGCGCGCGCCGCCACGGGCCGCACCGCAGTCGAACTGAGGAGCTGGAGCTGACACGGCGATGCTCGGTCACTCCTTCTCACGAGCCGGACCCGCGGCGCCGCGGATCGGCCTCTTCGAGCGCCTCGCGCCGACGCGAACCGAAACGTCGGCCCTGCGTCAGCCCACTGCGCCCGTTCGAGCGCCGCGGACCGGAGCACTCGTAGCGCACGAGCTGGCTGTCCGTAGGGACAGCTCCCAGCCTCCCGCGAGCGAGCTGTCCAAGGGACAGCCCCTACCCGACCGCCGCTCTCAGTCGAACTGCAGCAGCTTGATCTTCAGGTAGCGGCCCTCGATGAAGGCCGGCGGGACCGGGAAGTCGGGCGGGAGGCCGCACTCGCCGACCAGGCGGGCGGCGCGGCCGGCGGCGTGGACGCCCTCGCCGACGGCCAGCAGGAACTCCTCCTCGCCGAGGCGCACCGCGTTGCTGATCGCCAGCACGTGGCCGCCGGGGCTGACGACGCCGCTGACGGCGCGCATCAGCTCGCCGTAGTCCTTGAGCGCGCTGAAGGTGCTGCCCTTGACGTTGCTGAACGGCGGCGGGTCGACGATCACGAGGTCCCACACCCGGCCGCGCTGGCGGAACTTCTCGAGCAGCGCGAACGCGTCGCCGGTGATCGTCTCGATCGCCTCGGGGTCCATCTTCGAGGCGCTGAGGTTCTGCCGGCAGCGCGCGTGGCTGCGGGCCGCGGCGTCGACGTGGGTCACCGAGCGGGCGCCGCCGCGGAGGGCCCGCAGGCCGAACGCGCCGGTGAAGCTGAACAGGTTGCACACGCTGCGATCGCGCGACCACGCCTCGAACAGGCGCCGGCCCTCGCGGAGGTCGAGGAACAAGCCGGGCGAGACCGGGGCCGTCACGTCGACCAGGAACTTGAGGCCATCCTCGTCGAGCTCGATCTCCGGCGGCGCGGCCTTGCCGGCCAGGTGGAACGCGGGCGGCCGGCGGTCGTCGGGGGTGACGCCGCGGACGCGGTCCTGCATGTAGATGCCGGCGGGCTTGAACTCCTGCTCGAGGATCGGCACCAGCGCGTCGAGGTAGGTCTCAGCGATCTTGGCGTACTTGTAGACGAGCAGGTGGCTGCCGAGGCGGTCGACGGCGAGG
Source organism: Nannocystis pusilla (assembly GCF_026626665.1). Classification (GTDB taxonomy): domain Bacteria; phylum Myxococcota_A; class Polyangia; order Nannocystales; family Nannocystaceae; genus Nannocystis; species Nannocystis pusilla. The sequence goes on along the minus strand of NZ_JAPNKE010000002.1, from coordinate 9,609,272 downwards.
CCGGGGAAGCCGTCGGCCTCGTTGTGGATCAGGCGGCAGGCCTCGGCGGGCACGCCGAAGCTGCGACGGCGCGCCGCGGCCCGCACGCGCGCGAGCATCTCGGCCTCGTTCCACTCGAACTCGGGCGTGAGGCTCAGCATGCGGATGGCGATCGCGCCCTCGGGCTCGTGGAGGCCGTGGCCGATCAGGTAGCCGTCGGGGTCCATGACCGGGATGACGGCGCCCTCGGGCAGCGCGAGCGGGCGCAGGACGGCGTTGCGGAACACCCACGGGTGACCGGCGCGCAGCAGTCGCGCCACTTCGTGCGGCACCTTGACGTGCGGGCCGCGGACCGCCGGGCGCGGGTGGCCGCCCTGGGTGCGGCGGCGCGGCGGCGCGTCGCTGCCGGCCTCACCGCCGCTGCTGCGTCGCTGCGGCCGCGAGGGTTCGGCGGGGCGAGTGGCGGGGCGAGTGCGCAGCGGACGGCCGTCGTTGGGTGGCATGGCGGCCGCGGAGAATAGGCGATAGCGCCGCGACGTGGCGAAAAAATCAGGTCTCCTGGCCATGGAGCCGGTCGCGCCGCCGCGGCCGGACAGCGGTCCGTGGGCCCGGGCCGTGGCGCAAAGGACAGGCGCTCCCGGCCGCGAAAGTTTCCTCGCTTGGCGGGCCGGGCGGTGAGCTGTAGGCTTTTGCGCCCTGGGCCGCGCCCGCCGGCGCCGGCCGAGCCCGCATGGCAGACCGACTCGGCGAACTCCTGGTCCATCGCGACCTGATCTCGCTGCCGCAGCTCCAGCGGGCGCAGTCGGAGCAGCGCGCGTTCGGCAAGCGGCTGACCACGATCCTGCTGCGCCTCGGCTTCATCAGCGAGCGCCAGCTGGCCGGCTTCCTCGCCGAGCACTTCAAGGTCCCCTACTTCGACTTCGCCACCCACGAGATCGATCCGTCCGTCATCCGCACGGTCGACAAGTCGCTCGCGGTGCGTCACCTCGCGGTCCCCGTCCAGCGCGCCGGGTCGAAGCTCATCGTCGCTATGGCCGACCCCAACAACATGCTGGCGGTCGACGACCTCAAGTTCCACACGAGCCTCAACATCGACGCGGTGGTCAGCCTCGAGCCCGCGATCGAGGCGGCGATCGCCCGCTACTACGACAAGGTCGATCTGGCGGCGCCGTACGGCGAGGTCCTCGGCGGCCTCGGGCTCGAGCCGGCGGTCAGCCTGCCGGAGCGCGAGCGGCCGCCGCCGCAGCTGTCGGAGCCGGAGCAGACGATGGCCGGGCGGCTGTGCGAGGCGATCTTGCGCAACGCGCTGGCGAAGGGCGCGTCGGACATCCACATCGAGCCGTACGAGAAGGGCATGCGGGTCCGCTACCGCATCGACGGCGCGCTCTACCACGAGATGGACCCGCCGCTCGGCTACGGGGCGTCGCTGATCGGCAAGTTCAAGCAGCAGGCCGGGCTCGACGTCGGCGACCGCCGCTTGCCGCTCGAGGGCCGCCTGCGCTTCAAGGCCGGCAAGGAGCGCGAGGTCGCGTTCCACGTGGTCACCCTGCCGACGGTGTTCGGCGAGGCGCTGCGCCTGCGCCTGCTCGACCGCGCCGCGCTGCCGGCCGACCTCGCGCGGCTCGGCATCGACGGCGAACCTCTGCGCCAGGTCCGGGCCGCCCTGCACCGCGCGCACGGCCTCGTGCTGGTCGCCGGCCTCGCGGGCGCCGGCCGCTCGACCACCCTGTGCACCGCGCTCGGCGAGCTCACCGCCGACAGCGTGCGGATCGCCACCGTCGAGGACCCGGTCGAGTACCACTTGCAGGGCGTCTCGCAGGTCCAGGTCCACCCCGAACTCGGCCCCGCGGCGGCCGTGCGCGCGGTGCTGCGGCAGGACCCCGACATCGTCATGGTCAGCGAGCTGCGCGACTTCGAAACCGCCGAGCTGTGCGCCAAGGCGGCCGCCGGCGGTCGGCGCGTGCTCGCGGCCCTGTCCGCCGGCGACGCCGCCGCGGCGCTGGTCCAGCTCGTCTACCTCGGCGTCGAGCCGCACGTGATCGCGGCCGCGGCCTCGCTGGTGATCGCCCAGCGGCTGGTGCGACGCCTGTGCCCCGAGTGCGCCGAGCCCGACCCGAGCTGCAGCGTGCAGCGGCTGGTCGACGCCGGGGTCCCGCCGGCGCTGGCGCGCGACGCCTCGCCCCGGCGCGCGCGGCTGCAAGGCCTGCCACGGCGGCTTCCGCGGGCGCACCGCGATCTTCGAGGTCATGTCGATCGGCGAGTCGCTGCGCGAGCGGATCATGGACGGCGCCGGCGCCTTCGAGCTGCGGGCCGAGGCGGTGCGGCTCGGCATGCGCCCGCTGCGACAGGCGGGGCTGTTGCGCGTGGTCGACGGCACGACCTCGATCGACGAGGTCCTGCGCGTGACCACCGACTGACCCGAAGGACAGGTATGCCGCTGTTCGTGTGGGAGGCTCGCACCAGCGCCGGGGAGATCCGCGGCGGCGAGCTGGCGGGGGTCGACGAGGTGCAGGTGATCGAGGCGCTGCGCCGCCGCGGCCTGCGAGTCACCCGCGTCGACCGCAGCAGCCGCCGCGGCGCGCCGCGCCTGGCGGAGGCCCCCGCAGAGGCGCTGCTGCCGGCCCTGCGGCAATTTCGACCTTGAGGACAGCCGGGGTCGGGGCCGCCGAGGCGCTCGAGCTCGGGGCCCGCAGCAGCCGCGGCGCGGTCGCGCGGGCGCTGCACGGGGCCCAGCTCGCGGTCGAGTCGGGGGCCGGCGTCGGCGAGGCGTTCGCCCAGCACGCGACCACTCTCCGGCGGGCTCGCGGCCCGTGCGCTCGGCGAGGCCGACGCTCGCGGCTCGTTCGATCAGACTCTGGCCGCCCTGATCGAGCTGCTGGCCCGGGCCGACGCCACGCGGACCGCCGTGCGCGCCGCCGCCATGCGCACGATCACCGCCGCGGCGGTGCTGCTCGGCAGCGCGGCGGCGCTGTCGACGGTGCTGGTCCCGGCCGTCGGCGGCCTCTATCGCCGCCTCGACCTGGTGCCGACCGGCGCGGCGGCGGACGTCCTGGCGGTCGCGCCGTGGCTGTCTCTCGGGACAGGTCTCGTCGCCGCCGCAGTCGTGGTCGCCGCGGCGCTGCTGGCGATCTTCCCGTCGCTGCGAGCCGGCGCGCTCGGCCTCGCCGCCGGGCTGGTCGAGGCACGACGGCGCCTGGCCCTGGCCCGCTTCGCCCGCGCGCTCGCGCTGCTGGCCACGGCGGAGGCGCCGCGACAGGTCACCCTCGAGCTGGCGGCGTGGGAGGCCGGCGACCGCGAGCTGGCGCAGGCCGCCCAGCGGGCGCGCGCCGGCGTGGCGCAGGGCGGCGAGCTCGGGGCCGCGCTGGCGGAGGCCGGGCTGCCGGCGGGGTTCGCCCGCGCGGTCCGGGCGGCCGACCGCGGCGGCGAGCTGGCCGCCACGCTGCGCCGGCTCGCGGAGCTCGAGGAGGACGCGGCCCTGCAGTGGCTGTCCCGCAGGACAGGTCGCTTCGCCCGCGTCTGCCACGCCGCGTCGATCACCCTGGCGGTGACCGCCGCCCTGGCGCTGGCCGCCCCGCTGCTGCGCGCCACCTGACGGTCGCCCGCCGATACGACGAAGGGACATGCCCTCGCGGACATGTCCCTCGCGCCCTGTCCCGGAGGACCTGTCCCTTTTTAGAAGGTGATGACCGGGCCGATGTTGAGGTCGATGAGGAGGCTCGTGGTGCGGGGGAACCACACGCCGACCTGGAGCTCGCCGAACAGGCCGAAGTGCTTGGCGGCCTGCCAGTGGAAGCCGAACACGCCGCCGAGCATGCCGCCGCCGATCCGGACGGTGTCGATGCGCTGGGTCTTGTCGGCGTTGGCGGAGACCTGGGCGGCCTGCTGGCCTGCGCCGACGCTCGCCATCGAGCCCGGGTCGCCGCAGTCGTACTTGTACGGCCACACGGCGGTGCACTGGCCGCCGTTCTCGAACGCGGTCTCCTTGTCGTCGGGCACGCTGTTGCCGTTGCGGTCGTTGGCGAAGCCCATCGGGACGCGGAGGCGGGTGAAGCCGCCGCCGAGGAAGCCGCCGACGAACAGGCGGAACTTCTTCTCGTCCGAGCCGAGGAAGTACTTGATCTTGAGGCCGCCCGCGATCGTCACGCCCGGCTTGCTGCGGATGCCTTCCGGGTTGGGGTTCGTGACGTCGTTCATGTACGAGTCGGGCAGCGAGGCCTTGGGGTCGTCGCGATAGACCTTGGAGCCGGTCACCGCCTGGATGCGGAGGAAGCCGGACAGCACCAGCTTCGACTTGCCGAGCCGGCCGCCGATCTCGGGGGCGATGTGGAACGGCGCCGAGGCCATGCCGGTGCTGACCTTGTGGTGGGCCGCGCACTCGCCGGCGTTGTAGGCCCCCGCCAGCTGCTCGACCGAGTACGGCGTGCCGTAGGCCATCACCGTCGGGCCCATCTGCGTCTGGTACTGGACCGGGTCGCCGGGCAGGTCGCCGGTGCCGCTGCTCCAGCGCGCCAGGGCGCAGGCGAACTCCTTGAGGCCGTAGTTGAAGTTGCCGGCCGGGGTGTACTGGCTGTAGCTCTGGTCGGCCACGCCGCGGGCCACGCCGACGCCGGTGCCGAGGCCGATATTGATGAAGATCTTCGGCAGCGAGTGCTTCGGCGGCGGCGGCTTCTCCGGCTCCTTCTCCTTCGGCACTTCCTTCACGCACTTGACGTCCGCGACCAGCGGGTTGTCCTGCGCGCCCTTGTTGCCGAGCGCCTTGTTGGCGCCGTCGTAGACGTAGACGAAGTACTCGACCGGCTTGTCGCCGTGCTCCGAGGCCAGCACCTGGGCGGTGGCGATGTTGCCGAAGGCGTCCATCGTCACCGACTTGAACTCGCCGGAGTCGCCGACGTTGCGCCAGTAGAGCCCGGCCTGGCCGCCGTCGGGGATGCCCGAGGTGAGGACCTCGAACTTGAGGTCCTGGCCGCAGCCGTCGACCGACGGCGAGGTGTGGCGGACGTACTCGCTCGGGGCGCTCGCGCCGGAGTCCTTGCGCGCCTTGTCGAGCAGCTTCTGCAGGTCGGGCGAGCGCAGCTCGGTCGGGATGGTGACGTTGTAGTCGGCCTTGACCGCGTCGACGAACGCCGCGGTGGTCTCGTTCTTGTTGCCCGAGTTCGAGAAGATGATGACCGCCCGCAGCATCCGCAGCGGGGCGGTCGCCGGGTCGTCGGCCGTCGTGCCCGCCAGGCCCTCGTTGAGGGCCGCCAGCGCCTGGTCGAGCTCGAGGTTGTTGTACTGCCCGAGCGCCTTGTTGTAGGCGGCCTTGAGGTCGTCGCGCGAGTCGGCGAGGGCTGTCCCGGAGGACAGGATCACCGCCAGCGACAGGGCGGCGGACAGCAGGCCCGCAGGGCGGAGTCGACGGGGACGGACGAGGGTCTGCGTTCGCACAGGATCTCGAGCTCCTTCTAGCCGAACGCCGGCTCGGAGCCGGCGTTGGGTGTCCAGGGGGTTCGGCGCGCGGCGCCGATCACTGGATGGTCTTCTTGCAGTCCTTGAGGTTGAACTCCACGCGACGGTTGTTGGCGCGGCCCTCGTTGGTCTTGTTGCTGTCGATCGGCTTCTCCTCGCCCCAGCCGATCGGCTCGAGGCGGGCGGTGTCGATGCCGGCCTTGACCAGGTAGTCGCGCACGCTGTTGACGCGCTTCTGCGACAGGGTCTTGTTGTACTTGTCGGAGCCCTTGCTGTCGGTGTGGCCCTCGATGAAGATCTTGATGTCCGGCGCGGCGTTCAGCGTGTCCTTGACCTCGTCGAGCACCTTGAAGCTCTTCGGGTCGATGTCCCACTTGTTGAACTTGAAGTAGATCTTGTCGGACAGCTTGATCTGGCAGTTGTCGATCTTCAGGACATCCGGGCAACCGTCCTCGTCCTCGACGCCGTCGTAGTCCTCGGGCAGGTTGCGGCAGTCGACCTCGACGCCGTTCTCGGTCTTCTTGTCCTTGTTGATCCACTGGTACGTCCCGTCGGGGTTGCGCACCAGCTCGGCCGCGTCGAGGACCTTGTCCTTGTCGTTGTCGACGTCGGGGCAGCCGTCCTCGTCCTCGAACCCGTCGAAGTCTTCGGGGTCGTTCGGGCACTTGTCGTTGACGTCGAGGATCGTGTCGCGGTCGTTGTCCGGATCGGGGCAGCCGTCCTCGTCCTCGAACTGATCGACGTCCTCCGGCTCGTTGCGGCAGTCGATCGTGCGGCCGTTCTCCGTCTTCTTGTCGTTGGTCGACCAGGTGTAGCTCTTGCGCGCCTCGTCCTTCGTCAGCTTGTCGGCGTCGAGGACCCCGTCCTTGTCGTTGTCCTTGTCGGGGCAGCCGTCGTCGTCCTCGAAGCTGTCGAAGTCCTCCGGGTCGTCGGGGCACTTGTCGGCGATGTCGTCGTAGCCGTCCCAGTCGCGGTCGTTGGCGCCGACCGGCGGGCGGCTGACCACGTTCGGGTCCTTGCAGCGGACCGGGTCGGTCTTCTTGCGGGCCAGCTGCGTGTACAGCTCGGCCTTCTCGGCGTGGTCCTTGCCGCGGTAGTACTCGCCCATCGCCAGCGCGTCGCGCGAGAAGCGGATGTTCGCCTCGGCGATCGCCGTCTCCTTGGGCGCGCAGCCGATCGACTTCGAGCCGTCGGCGATCGCGCCCTGCAGCACCGTATCGGTGCCCTGGACCTTGCCGAGCAGGCGCTCGCCGAGACACCCGAGCCCGACGAAGGAGCTCGCCACCGTGGCGACGACACAAACAGTAAGGCGGTTCACTTGCCACCTCCGACCGACACGCCGGCCTTGACCTCGCCCTTGGCGCCGCCCGCACCGGTCGAGCCGCTCGCCTTCGCGTCGCCGCTCGCCTTGCCGTCACCGGCCGCCTTGCCGTCGCCGGTGGTCCCGGCCGGCAGCTCGTCGGGGGTGGCCACACCCTCGGCGCGCTGGTCCATCTGCCCCTTGCGCCGCATCTCGGCCTTCTTCTTCGCCTCTTCGGCGAGCTGCTTGGCGCGCTCGCCGTAGTCGAACGAGCGCTCGTATTCGCTGTAGCCCATCAAGATCTTCGACTGCTCCAGGTAGGTCACCGAGCCCCAGTACTCATAGGGCGCGTTCTCCTCGGCGCCGGCCGCCTCGGCGTCCGCCACCGCCCGGGTCGACTCCTTGGCCACCTTCTTGAGGTACCCAAAGGGTCCACAGCCCGCGGTACACGCGGCCGCGACGACGATGGGGATCAGCTTGACGAATCGCGTTGTTCGCAGCACCAGAAGGCTCCCTGGTTCGAGATCGTGGCAGGCGTCGGTTTGGAGGGGTCGTAAGATCCGGCTCCGGACCCGAGGGTCATGGAGCCGGGGTGTGCCCGGGCGGGCGCGGCGACTGCCGAAATCGCCGCGACGATACCAGGGGCCGGCGCAAAGGGTCAACAAGCCGACCTCCACCGCCACGGCCCCGTCAGAGCCGCCCTGCACGGGACTTCAGGACGCGGGCCCGCGATGGATCCGCGATTTACCCGCGTCCTGTCCGCGATTTCTCGGTGATTTCGCGGCCGCGGCCGAGTCCCTGCGAGCCGTGGGGAAAAGCCCTCCCGGTCCTCCCGGTCGCTCCTGGCTCTCCTGTGCGCTGACGGGTACGCTGCAAGCCGATGCCGTCACGCCGCCAGCGGCCGCTCTCCGCGCGCCTGGCCGCCCGCCTCGCCGCCGGGATCGCGCTCGCAGCGGCCCTCGCCTGCACCCGGGTCAGCGACACGCCGCGCTTCGAGCCGATCTCCGAGCGCCTCGAGATCCTCGAGACGATCCCCGGCCCCATGGCGGAGGACGTGCCTCCGGGGCCCAGATCGACTTCTGTTTCTCCGGCACCCTCGACCCGCGCGCCCTCGACGACCTCGACGCCTCCCTGCGCTCCGGCCTCGTCACCTTCGACACCCAGCTCGACCTGCAATTGTTCGCCTGGCGCCCGCCGGGCGAGAGCAGCGGCACCGCCGACGCCCCGTGGTGCCCCGGGAGCGTCGTGTCCCTGCGGGCCAAGGAGCCGCTGGTCCCCGGCGTGCTCCACCGGGTCCGCCTGGCCCCCTCCGCGGTCGGCTGGGCCGGCGAACAGCTCGACGTCACCACCCCGGGTGGGTCGCCGACGACGGCGGCCCCCTCTTCATCCTGCAGTTCTACGTCCGCGAGCCCGACGACGACGGCAAGACCGACCCGCCCGAGCCGGCGCCGACCTTGACCGACCTGTTCGCCCCCGGGCAGGTGTTCTCCAGCAACAACCCCGCCTGCAGCTGCCACCGCGACCCCGACGACCTGGCCTACGAGCGCCTCGACCTGTCCTCGCCGCAGGACGCGTTCGCCGGCCTGGTCTTGCCGACCCGCCGGCAGTCGACCGGCTTCCCCATGGTCGTCCCGCGCCGCCCCTCGGAGAGCTTCCTCGTCCAGGTGCTCCTGCGCGACGACGACGGCCAGGCCCTGCACGGCGTCCGCGGCGACCCGATGCCCCCCGACGCCCCCCTGCCCTACCCGGAGATGCTGGCGATCGTCCGCTGGATCGAGGGCGGCGCCCTCCCTGATCCCGGCCGCGCCAGCGAGCACGACCGTGGGCCGTGCCCCGCTCCGGCCGCGCATCGTCGCTTCACCCGAATGGCGACGGCGACCCGGGGCCGCTGGAGTTGCGCGGTCCAGTCCTTGGACCGCCTGATGGGCCGCAGCGGCGGCCAGCGAGCACGACCGTCCGGGCTCGACTTTTCCCCGGCCTCGACGAACAGATCGCTCCTCTTCGGCCAGCGACCACGACCGTCGCCCCGGCCGAGCCCGCGGCGGCGAACCGTGCTCCCTGATCGATCCCCGGAATGGCGTCGGCCAGCCGCTCAGGGTGCCTTGCCGCCCGGGTACTCGGGCTGCTCGAGCTCCCGCAGCGTCGAAAGCATGCCCTGCAGCCGCTTGGCCCGCTCGCGCGCCTGCTCGCGCGTCCGCTCGAAGTCGAGGTCCTTGAGGCCGAGCGCCGAGGCCTTGTCGTACAGCGCCAGCGCCTCTTCCTGGCCTTTGAGACAGCTTTGGATCTGGTCGGCCGAGATCACGTTCTGCCCGAGCTGCTGATCGAAGACCAGCTTGCACGGCCCGCGCTCGGCCTCGCCTTCGGCCTTCATTCCTTGCGTGTACACCTCGCGGGCCGACTCTCCGCAGCCGAATACGAGGATCAACCAGAGCCCGAGCGACAGCCGCGGCATGCTGAAACCCTACACCTTCTCGCCGCAAGCCGCCGGCCCGTCCGCGCTTCCGCTCTCACTCGCCTCAGCCCCCGGCCGCGCCACTGCCTCCTCGACCTCCTTACCGGCGAGCAGCCCGATCTCGCCTCCGTGACGTCACCGTCCCTTCGTGCCCCGGCAAACCCGCCCGTCACGCTCCGTCCTGCTGCGAACCGACCCGCCGACGCCGTCCGGCGCCCCGCGCGTGAGCCAAGCCCCGCGCCGCCCGCGCTCCGCGCCCTCATACGCGTGCTAGCTTCGCCGCCGGTCGCCATGCGCCTCCTGCGGCAGCCCACGCCCCTTCCTCCCGGCACGGCAGCGTGCATCGGCGCCTTCGACGGCCTCCACCTCGGCCACCAGGCGCTCCTGCGCCGCGCCGCCGGCCTGGCCCCGCGGGTCGCCCTCGTCACCTTCGATCCGCACCCCGCCCAGGTCCTCGCCCCCGAGCGCGCCCCGCCGCGGCTGCAGACCCTCGCCCAGCGCGCCCGCGTCGCCGCGGCCCTCGGCGTCGACAGCCTGGTCGTCCTCCCGTTCACCCGCGCCCTCGCCGACACCAGCCCCGACGCCTTCGTCGAGCACCTCTTGCTCGCCGGCCTGCGCCCCGCCGCCGTCGTCGTCGGCCCCGACTTCCGCTTCGGCTCCGGCCGCGCCGGCGGCCCCGACGACCTGCGCCGCGTCCTCGGCCCTGCCGGCGTCCGCGTCGAGGTCGTCGCCGAGGTCAGCCTGCCCGCCGATCCGGCCCAGGCCAAGCTCGGCAGCTCGGGCATCCGGCGCGCCGTCGAGCGCGGCGATCTGCCTGCCGCCGCGGCCATGCTCGGGCGCGCCTACAGCGTCGAGGGCCCGGTCGTCTCCGGCGCCCGCCGCGGCCGCGATCTCGGCTTCCCGACCGCCAACGTCGCTGTCCGCAACCCGCTGCTGCCCCCGCCGGGCGTCTACGCCGGCGCGCTCGCGCTCGTCACCCCCGATCCGGACGCCGGCAAGCTCTGGCCCGCGGTCATGAACCTGGGTCAAAACCCGACTTTCGGCGAGGGCGGGACCCAGACCCTCGAGGTCCACGCGCTCGACGTCGACCTCGGCCAGTCGCTCTACGACCGCCCGGTCGAGGTCGCCTTCGCGGCTCGCCTGCGCCCGGAGGAGCGGTTCCCCTCCGCGGCGGCGCTGGTGGCCCAGATCGCCCGCGACGTCGAGATCGCGCGCCCCCTCCTGACCCCGGCCTGGCTGGCCCACGCGGTCCTCGGCGCCGCCGCCACCTGGGAGGACGACCATGGCTGAAGCGCCCACCCTCGTCAGCGCCACGCTCGCCCACTGTACATGCAGCAGGACCACCTCGAGCAGGCGCGCCGGGTCGTCGCCCGCGTGCTCGCGGCCGATCCGCTGCACGGCCACGCCCTCGCGCTGGCCGATCGCCTGGCCCAGCGCTCGCGCGCGCGCCTCTACGCCGCCTTCCAGCCCGGCCGCGGCGTCGTCGTCCGCTGGCACGACGCCCCCTCGGACCCCGCGCTGCACCTGATCCTCGCCGTCTTCCGCGCCGTCCCGGCTCTGCCCGGCCGCACGAGCACCTGGATCACCTCGACCCGCTGCCCCGCCGACGCCGGCGAGCACACCTTCCCGATCGCCGGCGGCCCGCGCCCGAGCCCGGCCAGCGCCAGCCTGTGTCTGGCCCGCCTCGGCGAAGGCGGCCTGCAGTATTTGGCGGTCCACGAAGCGATCTCCTGGCCCACCCCGCCGGGCCCGTAGCCGCGGGGCCGAGCGCTGGACAGGCGGCGGCCGCCGGCGGCGCTCGATCTCTCTTCGTCTCCCACCGACCCGCGCTCGACCCCGCGGCTCCTCGGCGGTCGCTCGCCGGGCCGCTCGCGCGCGCCCTCGGTGGCGCCGCGCACAACGTTCGCGCGCGTCCGGAGCCGCGCGCGCCCGCGGACGCGCGCGCGCCTGGGAGCCTGTGCTAGTGTCCGCCCGCTCATGTTCCGCGGAGCACTCACCGCCCTGATCACTCCCATGCGGCGCACCGCCGGCGGCGCGTCCGAGCTCGACGAGCCGGCCCTGATCGCCCTCGTGGAGGCGCAGATCGCCGCGGGGATCCACGGCCTCGTGCCGTGCGGCACCACCGGCGAGGCGACCACCTTGAGCGCGGCCGAGCACGTCCGCGTGGTCGAGCTGACCGTCAAGACCGCGCGGCGGCGCGTCCCCGTGCTCGCGGGCGCGGGCGCCAACGACACCGCCCACGCCGTCTCGCTGGCCAAGGCCTGCAAGGCCGCCGGGGCCGACGGCACGCTGCAGGTCACTCCTTACTACAACAGGCCGACCCAGGCCGGCCTCGTCGCCCACTTCCGCGCCGTCGCCGAGGCCAGCGGCCTGCCGGTGGTGGTCTACAACGTGCCCGGGCGGACCGGCTGCGATCTCCTGCCGGAGACCGTCGCCGAGCTGGCCGGCGACCCGAGGATCGTCGGCATCAAGGAGGCCACCGGCGACCTGAACCGGGCCGCGCGCCTGCGCGAGCTGCTGGCCGGGCGCAGCGACTTCGCCCTGCTCTCGGGCGACGACTTCACCGTCTTCCCGTTCCTCGCGCTCGGCGGCCACGGGGTCATCTCGGTCACCTCCAACGTCGCCCCGCAGTGGGTCGCCGGCCTGTGCGACGCCGCCGCGGCCGGCCGCTGGGACGAGGCCCGCGCCCTGCACGACCGCCACTACCCGCTGGCCCGGGCCCTGTTCAGCCAGCCCAACCCGATCCCGGTCAAGGCGGCGGTCGCCCTCCAGGGCCGCTGCACCGACGACATCCGCCTCCCGCTCGTCCCGCTCGACCGCCCCGCCCGCGAGGGTCTGGCCGACACCCTGCGCACCCTCGGCCTCCTGTCCTGAGAGACAGGTCCCAAAGGCCAGACGATACCACCATGACGACCGAACGCCTCGTCCCCATCAGCATCGTCGGCGCCCGCGGGCGCATGGGCAAGACTCTCATCCGCGAGATCGTGCTCAGCGACTCCATGATCCTCGAGGCGGCGGTCGACCGCGAGGGCGGCGCCGGGCTCGGGCAGGACGCCGGCCGGCTCGCCGGGCTGCACGACATCGGCGTGACCGTGGTCGACGAGCTGCGGCCGCGGCGCAACAGCGTCGTCGTCGACTTCTCGCTGGCCCCCGCGACCGAGGCCAACATCCGCCGCTGCGTCGAGGCCGGCGTGCCGCTGGTGCTCGGCACCACCGGCCTGCAAAAGTCCACCCGCGAGCTGCTGCGCAACGCCTCGCGCGAGATCGCCATCGTCAGCGCCGCCAACTTCAGCGTCGGCGTCACCCTCCTCACCAAGATCGCCGGCCTCGTCGCCGGCTCGCTCGGCGAGAGCTGGGACGCCGAGCTGCTCGAGATCCACCACAGCCACAAGCGCGACGCCCCCTCGGGGACGGCCCTGCGGATCGCCAAGGCCGTGGCCAAGGCGACCGGGCGCGAGCTCGAGGGCGTCATGCGCACCGACCGGGCCGGCGAGCACGCCCGTCCGCGCGAGCGCGGCGAGATCGGCGTCGCGGCGGTCCGCGGCGGCGACTCGATCGGCGAGCACACCCTGATGTTCCTCGCCGACGGCGAGCGCCTCGAGCTGACCCACCGCGCCTTCGACCGGGCGATCTTCGCCCGCGGCGCCCTGCGGGCCGCCCGGTGGGTGGCCAGCAAGGCGCCTGGCCTCTACTCCATGGCCGACGTCATCGGCCTCGGCGACCTCGGCTGATGCGCGACCGCTTCGACCTCGAGCTGGTGCGGCGCAACGACACCGCCGGCGGCGAGACCGCGACCTTCGCCGTCGGCGTCCCCGCCGACCTGCTCTATTTCGCCGGCCACTTCCCCGGCGAGCCTGTGCTGCCCGGGGTGGCCCAGCTGGTGGCCCTCGTGCTCGACCGGGTGCAGGCGCTGTGGCCCGAGCTCGGCGAGCCGACGCGGGTCGGCAGGCTCAAATTCAAGCAGCCGATCGCTCCGGGCGACGCGCTCGGGCTCACCGTCGAGCTCGAGCGCGGCGAGGGGGCGCCGCGGGTGCACTTCCAGATCGATCGCGAAGGTCAGGCCTGCACTCCGGGGTCATGACCTTTGCCACGGCGGCCGAATCGCAGGGTTGAGCGCCGGCGCCGTCCATCGGCTATGTCATCACCTCCCGGAGGACTCGTGGAAGCTGTTCGAACCGTCGACGTCGCCGTGCTGGGCGGCGGCCTCGCAGGCAATCTGATCGCCCGCCAACTCCGCCGCCAGGTCCCCGGCTTGTCCGTCGCGCTGTTCGAGAAGAGCACCGAGGGGTCCTTCAAGGTCGGCGAGTCCTCCGTGGAGATCGCCGGCAACTATCTCACCCGGCGGCTCGGCCTCACCTCCTATCTCTACCAGCACCAGCTGCCGAAGAACGGCCTCCGCTTCTTCTTCGACACCCCCGAGAAGAACGCCGAGCTGTACGACATGACCGAGCTCGGCAGCCGCCACCTGCTGCGCCTGCCCTCGTTCCAGCTCGACCGCGCCCGCCTCGAGACCGACCTCCTGCGCATGAACCGGGACGCCGGCGTCGAGGTCCACCTCGGCGCCAAGGCCCACGACCTGGCCCTCTCGCCCGGCACCGAGGCCGGCCCGGGCCAGCACGAGTTCACTGTCACCGAGGGCGAGCAGCAGACCCGGTGGCGCTGCAAGTGGCTGATCGACGCCAGCGGCCGCGCCAGCCTGGTCGCCCGCGATCAAGAGTTGCGCGTCCCGACCGACCTGCCGATCAGCGCCGTCTGGGGCCGGTTCCGCGGCTACGCCGACATGGACGACATGGGCCCGCCGGAGTGGCGCGGCCGCGTGCAGAACACCGCGCGCTTCCTCAGCACCAATCACTTCTGCTACCCCGGCTACTGGATCTGGTTCATCCCGCTGGGCCAGGAGGTCATGAGCGTCGGCTGGGTCGGCGAGAAGGCCCAGTTCAGCGACGCCTGGCGCAAGCCCGAAGGCTTCCTCGAGTTCCTCAAGGGCCACAAGGCCGTGTGGGACCTGCTGCGCGGCGGCGAGGCCGAGCTCGTCGACATCCTCTCGTACAAGCAGCTGGCCTACGGCACCAAGCGGTTCTTCCGCGGCGAGGACCGGTGGTTCCTCCTCGGCGAGGCCGCCGCCTTCACCGACCCCTTCTACAGCCCGGGCAGCGACTTCATCTCGATCGAGAGCGACTACATCGTCGACCTGATCGCGCGCGACGCCGCCGGCGAGAGCCGCGCCGACCTGCGCGAGCGGTCGGACGCCTACGACGAGTTCATGCAGTTCCGGTTCGCCGCCACCGTGCTGCTGTACCGCGACCTCTACTCGGTGCTCGGCAGCTACGAGCTGCTGAAGCTCAAGTGGGACTTCGACATCGCCTGCTACTACAACCTGTGGGCGGCGCCGTTCTTCACCGACCAGCACCTCGACCTGAAGTACTTGAAGAGCGAGCTGCGGCGCAAAGAGTTCGTGCTCCAGGGGCTCGAGAACTTCGCCCGCTTCTTCAAGCAGATCGAGGGCGAGATGCACGCCCGGGGCGGCTACTACCGCAAGAACCTCGGTCAGTACTGCTACCAGCTCGACCTGGTCGACTTCATGGACGACATGTTCGCGCCGCGGCCGCGGCGGCAGGTGATGCGCACCACAGAGGCGATCTTCAACGGCACCCGCGACCGCGGCCTCGCCATCTTGCAGGAGCTGGGGGTCGTCCCCACGCGTGAGGCCCCCGCCCTGCCCCTGTACGAGTTCATGCTCCAAGAACCCCTCGCCTGAGCCGCCGAGCCAGCGGCTCCACGGCCCTCCGAGCCCCCCGGGAGCGCCTTTACCTCCCCGGGCCCTGCAAGTACCATTCGCCGAACGACCCCCAGCATGACGCGCGCGGAAATCTACAATCGGATCGTCGGGATCCTGGTCAAGAGCTTCGAGCTCGACCCGAACGACATCCGCCCCGAATCCCGGCTCTTCGAGGACCTCGACCTCGACAGCATCGACGCCATCGACATGTTCGTCGAGCTCCACGAGGTCACCGGGCGCCGCATCGACGTCCAGGTCGCGCGGAAGATCCGCACCGTCGAGGACATCGTCAAGCTCGTCGAGTCCGAGCTCGCCAGCGCCAACGTGCCCCCGACCCAGGAGTGACGGGCCCGTGGCCTTCCCGCCGCTCGACGAGATCTTGCCGCATCGCCCGCCGATGCTGCTGCTCGACGCGCTCACGGCGGCCGAGGCCGAGTCGGTGACCTGCCGCGCCATGGTGCGGGCGGGCGCGCCGTTCGTCGCGGGCGGGCGGGTCTCCGCGCTCATCGCCCTCGAGTACTTCGCCCAGGCGGTCGCCGCCCTGTTCGCCTACAAGAGCAGGGGCGGCCCGGGGCCGTTCCGCGGCCTGTTGCTGGGCGCCCGCGACCTCGAGCTGGCCGTCTCGCACCTGCGCGTCGGCGACGTCCTCGACGTCCACTGCCGCGAGCAGTGGGCCAGCGGCCCGGTCGCGCAGTTCCAGTGCATCCTCTCGCGCGGCGACGAGCGGCTGGCCACCGGCGCAGTCACCGTCCTGCGCGGTGACCCGGCCGAGTTCGCGGCCGCCTCGCCGGCCGCGGGGGCCGGCAGCGACCTGTCCTCCGGGACACCCGGCAGCGACCTGTCCTCCGGGACATCCAGCAGCCCCCGCCTCGACGGCCGCGACGGCCGTGACCATTCGGAGCCCGCGCCATGAACCCGCGTCGCGTCGTCATCACCGGCGTCGGCATCGTCTGCCCGATCGGCCACAACCTCCCCGAAGCCAGCGCCTCGCTGCGCAGCGGCCGGCACGGCATCGTCGCCATGCCCGAGTGGGGCCGCGTCGAAGAGATGCGGACCCGCCTGGCCGGCGTCGTCACCGGCCTCGAGCTCGAGCGCCGCTGGCACCGCAAGAAGACCCGCACCATGGGCCGCGTGGCCCTGCTGGCCGCCTACAGCGCCGAGCAGGCGCTCGCCGACGCCAAGCTCGACGAGGAGACCCTCGGCTCGGGCGCCACCGGCCTGTCGTACGGCTCCAACTCGGGCTCGTCCGAGGCGCTGGCCGAGTTCTGCACCACCCTGCTCACCACCCAGAGCATGAAGGGCCTGCAGTCGACCAGCTACCTCAAGTTCATGCCGCACACCTGCGCCGCCAACCTGGCCCAGTTCTTCGGCATCCGCGGCCGGGTGGTCCCGGTGACCTCGGCCTGCGCGAGCGGAGCCCAGGCGATCGGTAGCGCCTACGAGGCGGTCAAGTACGGCCTGCAGGACGTCATGGTCGCCGGCGGCGCCGACGAGATGCACTACACGACCGCGGTCACGTTCGACCTGATGTTCGCCACCTCGACGAACTACAACGAGCGGCCCGACCTCAGCCCGCGGCCGTTCGACGCCAAGCGCGACGGCCTGGTCGTCGGCGAGGGCGCCGCGACCGTGGTGCTCGAGTCGTACGAGCGCGCGAAGGCCCGCGGCGCGACGATCTACGCCGAGGTCCTCGGCTTCGGCACCAACTGCGACGGCCTCCACATCACCGCCCCGTCGGAGCAGGGCATGCGCGAGGCGATGCACCGCTCGCTGCGCGACGCCGGCCTCGGCCCCGACCGCGTCGACTACGTCAACGCCCACGGCACCGCCACCGACATCGGCGACGTGGCCGAGAGCAACGCCACCCGCGAAGTGTTCGGCCGCCCGGTCGCGGTGTCCTCGACCAAGAGCTACACCGGCCACACCATGGGCGCCTGCGGGCCCATCGAGGCCGCCTTCTCGCTCTCCATGCTGCGCGAAGGCTTCCTCGCGCCGACGCGCAACCTCGTCGAGGTCGACCCCCGCTGCGCCGACCTCGACTACGTACGTGAGGTCCGTGACGTCCGCCCGGCCATCATCATGAGCAACAACTTCGCGTTCGGCGGCGTCAACACGAGCCTCATCCTCGGCCGGCTCGACTAAAACCGGCCGCGGGCCCCAGCCCGGCGAGGCGCGCCTTGCCCCTCGCTCTATCCCCCGGCCCCTCAGGCAGTCTCGCGTGCCCAAGTTCCTGCGCATCCCCCTGTCCGGCCTCGCGTTCGTCGCCTTCTTCTCGTTCGGCTGCGTCGCCGGCTGGATCGGGCTGCCGATCCTGGCGATGTGGCCGGGCAGCCCGGAGGAGAAGCGACGGCGGATCGAGCGGATCATCTGCGCGATCTACCGCCGCTTCATCGACATCCTGCACATGGTGCGGCTGATCGACTACGCCCGCCCGGAGCTGCCGCCCGACTTCCCGCGCGGCGGCGGCTACGTCGTCATCGCCAACCACCCGTCGCTGATCGACACCCTGATCCTGATGGGCCTGGCGCCCGGCCTGTCGTCGGTGGTCAAGCCGAGCTGGTACAGCTCGTGGATGCTGCGCGTGCTGATGCGCTACGCCGGCCACATCCCGGGGACCGACCGCACGGCGGCGCTGACGGATGGCTCTTCAGACATGTCGCAAGAGGCAGGCTCGGACGGCGACATGCCGGCGGTGGTCGACCGCATGGTGGCGCACCTGCAGGCCGGTCACGCGCTGGTGATCTTCCCGGAGGCGTCGCGCTCGTGGGAGCGCAAGATGCGACGCTTCCGCCGCGGGGCGGTCGAGGCTGCGGTGCGCGCGGGGGTGCCGATCGTGCCGGCGTTCATCTCGGTGAACCCGCCGATGCTGATGAAGCACCAGCCCTGGTACGAGGTGCCCGACCGCCGCGGGGCGTTCCGCGTGGAGTTCTTCCCGGTCATCGAGACGGCCGGCCGCGACCTCGACCCGCGTCAGCTCAACCGCGAGCTGCGGGCGATGTACGACGGCCGCTTCGCCGAGATGCTGCGCGAGCGCGACGCGACCGCCCTGGCCGCGGCGCCGGTGGCTCAATTGCCGCAGACCTGAGCTTCGCGGGGTCTGGCCAAAGGCCATGAATCGCGGCGGTTGGGGTGGGTCGCTTCGCATATTGCCGACTGCGCCTCGCGGGGGGTCGGGGAAGGACCGGCCGCGAGTCAACCGGCAGGATGGACGCTCGTTCCTCGCACCCATCTTGCCTCTAATTCGCGGCCGGCCCTTCCCCGGACCCCTGGCACGGCTGCAGCCGTGAGAGGCCGACCCGCCGTCGTCGGCTCCGATGAACGAATATCGCTTGGAGTCGATCGCCGGGCGCCGGTTCGACGGCCAGGGCTGGCCGCCGAACCGACGCCATCTCGCGTCAATGACGGCGTGTCCTCGCCGCTCGGTGAAGTGTGCTCGCCAGCCAAGCCTGGCCGCCGAACCGACACCATCTCGCATCGACGACGGCGTGCCCTCTCCGCTCGGTGAAGCTTGCTCGCCGCCCAACCGACGCCATCTCGCGTTCATCACGTCGTGTTCTCTCCGCTCGGTGAAGCCTGCTTGCCAGCCAGATCTGGCCGCCAAACCGCCGTCATCTCGCATCGACGACGGCGCGTCCCTCTCCGCTCGGTGAAGCCTGCTTGCCAGCCAAGCCTGGCCGCCGAACCGACGCCATCTCGCCTCCATGACGGCGTGTCCTCCCCGCTCGGCGAAGCCTGCTCGCCAGCCAGATCTGGCTACCGAACCGCCGTCATCTCGCATCAACCACGACGTGTCCTCCCGCTCCGCGAAGCCTGCGCGCTAGCCAGCGCTGACCGCCGAACCGACACCAACTCGCATCAACAACGGCGTGTCCTCCCCGCTCGGTGAAGCCTGCTCGCGGGCCAGGGCTGGCCGCCGAACCGACGCCATCTCGCCTCCATGACGGCGCGTCCCTCTCCGCTCGGTGAAGCCTGCTCGCCAGCCAGGGCTGGCCGCCGAACCGACGCCATCTCGCCTCCATGACGGCGTGTCCTCTCGGCTCGGTGAAGCCTGCTCGCCAGCCAGGGCTGGTCGCCGCGCCGGCACCATCTCGCATCAACAACGGCATGTCCTCTCCGCTCGGTGAAGCCTGCTCGCTGACCCAGAGCGTACGCGCTTCTTCAGAGCGCCCGGATCGTCGACGAAATCGACGCATGTTTCATGGCACTCGAGGCTGTCCGGCCGCCGGGTGAGGATGAACGGGCGGGTCCGGCAGAGCTCCCTTCGGCGGCTCGCCTCTCGTCGCGCAGGCGAGCGGGCGGCGAATGTGCAGTCCGTTGGCTCGGCCGCTCGCTCTCGCGGTCGGGAGGCGAGATTCGAGTCGTCGGGCCCGGTTGATCGCAATCGCGCTCATGTCATAGTTGACTGCGTCGAGTCCTGTCGTGGGAGTTCATATGAGAGCGACATTCATCAGCCTCGTAGTCGTCTTGTTCGCCGCCGGATGCGCGACCGCCCCGGAGTCGCGAGAGTTGACCTCGTCGATCGCCTCGGTGAACACCGCGGAGAAGCTCGGCGCGTCGCAGGTGCCGGAGGCGGCGCGGGCCCTGGAATCTGCCAAGCACGAGGTCGCCTGGGCCCGGGCGCTGATCGTCAACGGGAAGCACGGGCGGGCCCAGCTCATGGCGGAGCGCGCCGAGATCGACGCGGCGCTGGCGATCGCCCTCGTCCGCGAGCACGAGGCCCGGCGGGCGGCCCAGCAGGCGGCGCCTCCGGGTGCGGCGACATCGACCCACTGATCCTCATCCTCGCGGAGGTCCATCGTGACACACCATCGGCTCATCGTTCTCGCAGCGCTCCTCGTCCCGACTGCTTGCGCTCACAAAATCCCGGAGGAGCTCCGCGAAGCCCGCGCGTCGTACAAACAAGCCGCCGCCGATCCGGCCACCCGGAAGGAGACGCCGGCGGAGCTCGACGAAGCGCGTCGCTCGCTGACGCGGGCCGAGCGCTCCTACGTCGTCGAAGGCGACTCCCCGAAGACGCGCGACCGCGCCTACATCGCCACGCGCAAGGCGGAGCTCGCTATCGTGATGGGCCGCACCGCCGATCACGTCGAGGCCGCCAGGAACGCGGAGCTGTGGCAGGCGCGCGAGGCCCTCGCCGCCGAGCAGGCCGAGAACGCCGCCAACGCGTCTCGGCTGGCGACCGAGCAGGAGCTGCGAGCCGAGGCCGAGCAGCGGGCGGCGCTGGCGATCACCGCCCTCGCCGAGATCGCCGCGGTCCGCAGCGAGCCGCGCGGGACGGTGGTGACCCTCTCGGGCAGCGTCCTGTTCGCCAGCGGCAAGTCCGAGCTGCTGCCCTCGGCGACCTCGCGCCTCACCCAGGTCGCCGAGGCCCTGGTCGCCAGCGATCCCGGCGCGCACTTCCTCGTCGAGGGCTACACGGATTCGAAGGGCCGCGCGGACTTCAATCAGCAATTGTCGGAGGCGCGCGCGCAGGCGGTCCGCGACTTCCTGGTCGAACACGGCGTGGCCGCCGATCGCATCGAGGCGCGCGGCCTCGGCGAGACCCAACCGGTCGCCAGCAACGCCACCGCGGACGGCCGGGCCAACAATCGCCGCGTCGAGATCGTCATTCAACCGCCGCCGCCGTCGCAATGATCCTCGCCTCGTCGGCCGGCCCGCGACTCGTCGGTGATCCGACGAATCTGCGCCTCATGCGTGACCCGGAGACACTGCCATGTTCGGCTTCTGGCTCGTCATCATCCTGGCGATCTTGCTCCTCGGCGCGTTGCCGAAGTATCAACACAGTCGGCGCTGGGGCTACTACCCGAGCGGAATCATCGGCCTCATCCTGCTCGTCGTGATCTGCTTGATGTGGTTCGGCCTCATCGTCTTCTCGTGGCCCTGGGGCGTCCCCGCCGCCCTGCCCTGACGCAGCGGTTGACGGACTTCTGAAAGATCGCCAGGCCCTCACGGCTGCGCGCCCTCGTCGTCCACTGGCGGCCGAGCGGCCCGCTCGGCCCTCACATCGGTCGGCCGTGTGGCGGCCACCAGCTCGGGAGTTTTGGGCGGAGGTCCTTGCTCGTCGTATTCCCGCGACGCGCTCCAGGCTCGCGCGCCTTCGGGGAACAGACCGCGCGGAGCGCACGGCCGCGTGTGAGCCGCGCGTCATCGCCCCTCGCGTGAACCCGGCTTGCCACCTGCTACGCTCCGCGCGTGGTGCCTCGCCTCTCTCTGGTGGCAGCGTTCTTCCTCGGTCTGTTCGTCGGTGTCGCGCCGGTCGGCGATTCGCGCGCCGGCAACTGCCAGAAGCCGGGCGACTGCCCCAGCGGCTTCACGTGCGCCCGGGGTTCGTGCGTCGCCGATCAGCTGCGCTGCGTGTTCGCCTGCGAGGGCCGCGACGTGCAGGGCGAGTGCGTCACCTACGGCCAGGACTTCTGCGCCGCCGACGCGGTGTGTGCCAAGGACTGCGCCGTCCGCAGCACCTACGGCGACTGCCACACCTGGGGCGCCGACGCCTGCGGCGAGGCCTACGCGTGCGCCGTGCGGTGCAAGGAGCGCAGCACCGACGGCACCTGCCTCGCCTACGACCGCGACGCCTGCGGCACCCGCTACAAGTGCGCCAAGCACTGCGTCCAGCGGGCCCAGAACGGCACCTGCATGGCCTACGGCCCCGACGCGTGCGGCCCCAGCATGGCCTGCACCCCGCGCTGCGTCACGCGCTCGACCCACGGCGACTGCACCATGTGGGGCCAGGACGTGTGCGGCCCCTCGGTCGCCTGCGCTCGCCGCTGCGTCTCACGCGACGGCGGCGGCACTTGCCTCGGCTGGGGCGGCGACGTGTGCGGCGAGGGGGCCGTGTGCATCAAGCACTGCAACAGCCGCGGCAGCTTCGGCGCCTGCTTCGGCTTCGGCCCCGACCAGTGCGAAGCCGGCGGCTGACGGGAAGGCACACCGCACCGAAAGGCCGTGAGGTGGCTGCTCGTCGAGCAGCCGCCCATCGATCGCCTCTCGGTTCACGAGGCCGATGCGCCGGCCTCTCCTTCAAGCGAAGCTCGACGGGCCTGTCCCCCAGGACACCTCGCATCGAAGCGAAGAATCCTCGCCGCAAAAAATGACGCGCCGAAAAGAGCGAGATGGCGGCTGTTCGACGGCCAGCCCTGTTCGTCGAACTTCCGCCTACCGGTCGCCTCTAAAATTCGTGAGGCCGACGCAGTGCGCCGGCCTCTGACGGCTCACCGTGCAAAGCGAGATCGCGACCGAACCTGTCCCCCAAAACACCTCGCCTCGAAGCGAGGAGCATCCCCGCCGCGAAGAATGACGCGCCGAAAGGCCGCGAGAAGGCGGTTGTTCGGCGGCCAGCCCTGGCCGTCGAACAACCGCCCCCCTGTCGCCTCCTCCACGACGCCCCCCATCGGAGCCGAGAGCGGCGCGTCGGCTTCTCACGGCTGCAGCCGTGCCAGGGGTCCGGGAAGCGGTGGCCGCGGATTAGAGGTGAGATGGGCGCGAGGAACGAGTGCCCATCGCGCCGGTTAACTCGCGGCCGCCGCTTCCCGACCCCCCGCGAGGCGCAGTCGGCAATATGCGAACCACCACCCAACCGCCCCCACACACCAATTGCCCCATCGGACATGCTCCATCGGACATGCCCCATCGGACATGCCCCATCGGACATGCCCCATCGGGCATGCCCCATCGGACATGCCCCATCGAGCACCCCCTACAAGCCTCAAACGCTCCACATCGACTGCACCCGCGCCTTCACCTTGCGGCGAGCCTCGCCGAACCCCGGCAGGTTCGCCATCGGCTTGAGCGACGGGCAGCGATCGATCCACTCGACATCGATGAGCACCGAATCGGCCGCCTTCTGAAAGTACACCAGCGCGTCCTCATAGAACCCGCGGGCGCAGTAGATCTCGACCGCCAGCTGGCAGATCAGCGTGTAAAGGCGCGGGCTCACCCCGTCGGCCACGATGCTGAGCACGTACGCGTCGAGCTCTGCCTTGTCGAGCTCGCCGAGCAGTCCGCGGGCGTAGCCGACCGAGAACTTCGCGAAGCCCACCATCACCTCGTCGCGGACCGAGTCGAGCACATCGCGGACGCGGTCGAGGTCCCCGTACCAGC
This sequence comes from Nannocystis pusilla, assembly GCF_026626665.1. GTDB lineage: Bacteria > Myxococcota_A > Polyangia > Nannocystales > Nannocystaceae > Nannocystis > Nannocystis pusilla. Next base: position 9,586,214 of record NZ_JAPNKE010000002.1, on the reverse strand, counting down.
CGGCCACGCGCAGGCGGATCTGCGTCGTCGGGTTGCGGTAGCGGGCGTCCGCCTCGATCTTCTTGAGGATCTCCTCGTACTCGACCAGCTCGCCGCGCAGCGCGTGGACGCGGGCCACGTCGAACAGCCCGACGAACAGGCGCGGCTCGAGGTCGACTGCCAGGCGCGCGCGCGACACTCCCTCGCGGGTGTTGCCGGCCTCCACTTGCAGCTGAGCCAGGTACTGGTGCGCGTGCGCGTAGGTCGGCGCGATCTCCAGCGCCTTCACCAGCGCTTGCACTGCGTCGCGCCACTCCCCGGTTTGCACCGCCAGCATCGCCTTCGCCAGGTGTGTCTCGGCCAGGTCGTTCGCGTCGGCCAGCGCTCGCGCCAGCGCCCGGCGGGCCTCGGCCGCCCAGTCGCGGTCCGAAGGCGCCTCCGAGAACGCCGGCAGGAACCACGCGCGCATGCAAGCGATCGCGTAGCTCGCCAGCGCCGGGCGGAACTCCGGCGCCAGCTGCATGCACGCCTCGAGCAGCTCGATCGCCCCGTCTTCGCCGAGGATGTGCAGGCTCGTGATCTTCCGCCGCGCGCGCAGGTACAGCGCCACTGCCTCTGCCGGAGCGTCGCCGCGGGCGGCCACCGTGTTGAGCTCGACGCGGAGCGCCTCCGCGATCCGCTTGCTCATGCGGTCCTGCATCTCGAACACGTCTTCGATGCGGCTCTCGAACCGGTCGCTCCACAGCTGCGTCCCGCTGGCCACCTCGACCAGGCGGGCGAGCACGCGGATCTGCGACGGCGAGCACTGCACCGTCGCGTCGACCACCGCGTCGACCCCGAGGTTCGTGCCGATCGCGCGTGGGTCGCGGTTGTCGCGGTACTGCGCCGTCGCGCCGCTGCCGAGCACGCGCAGCCCGCGGGTCCGCGACAGCACGTCGATCAGCTCGTCGCTGAGCGCGTCGCCGAGGTAGCTCTGGTCTGGCGGCCCCTGGTAGCGGAACGGCAGCACTGCCAGCGCCCGCTCGGTCGACGGCACCGGCGCCAGCGAGCGCATCGCCGAGGTCGGCAGCATCGAGCGCCCCAAGTTCGTCGCCACCCCTGAGGGTCCGCCCGACGTCGCGTGCGAGGGCCCGCTCGCCAGCGTCGACGCGGCCGGGCGCGCGGTCGAGTGCGGCGTCAGCACCGCCCCGGTCCCCACGATCGTCGTCGCCTCGCGGTGGGCCTCCGCGGCCATCGCCGCCAGCAGCGGCGCCCCGGCCTGCGGCGCCGCCGACTCGCCGACGCTGACCAGCCACGCGCGCAGCCGCTCGGCCACCGCCGCCGCCCCGGCCGGCCGATCGCCTGGCTCTTGGGACATGCACTGAAGCACCAATTCCGCCAGCACCGGCGGCAGGTCGGCCCGCGTCGCGCGCGGGTCGGGCGGCGGCTCGGTCAGGCGGGCCAGCGCGACCGTCAGCGGCGACACCGGCCCCGACGCCCGGCCGTCGCCGGCGAACGGCAGCGCGCCCGTCAGCATCTCGTACAGCATCAGGCCGACCGCGTAGACATCGGTGCGGGTGTCGACCGGCTTGCCGGCGACCTGCTCGGGCGACATGTACAGCGGCGTCCCGACCAGCCCCTGCGTGCGCCCGCCCTCGTCCGTCAGCGCGCGGGCGATGCCGAAGTCGGTGAGCACCACGCGACCGGTGTTCTCGATCAGGATGTTGGCCGGCTTGAGGTCGCGGTGGACCACCCCCGCCGCGTGGGCCGCCGCCAGGCCCTCGCACACCGCCAGCATCACCCGCGCGGTGCGGGCCGGCTCCAAGGCCAGGCGCCGCCGCTCGCCGTCCTCGCGCACGCGCAGCACGTCCTGCAGGGTCGTGCCCTCGATGAACTCCATGGTGATGAAGTGCGTCCCGCCGGCCTCGCCCATGTCGTGGGTGCGCGCGACGTTGGGGTGAGTGATCCGGCGCGCCAGCCGGACCTCGCGGCGGAACCACTCGAGCTGGTCCGGGGCGCGCGTGATCTCGATGTCGAGCACCTTGAGCGCGACCACGTCGCCGACCATCGCGTCCACGGCGCGGTACACCGCCCCCATCCCACCGCGACCGACCTGGCGCTCGACCCGGTAGCGCCCGGCGTAGAGCTCGCCCGACACGGGGACCGGCCCCGGGGAGGCCGCGGTCGGCGTCGCAGTCACGTCGCCGAGCAAGGTCTTGTCGAGCGGATCGAACTGCTTGACCACCGGCGCGAGCGTAACAGACCAGGTTCCGCCTGGCAGCGCGGCGGCGCGACGTCGGGCGGCGCGCACGCCCGCGAACGGGAGCCCGTTCTCGCGCGTCGCGCGCAACCCCGCCGTGCGCGCGGGCTGTCTTTTCAGTCAGCGACGCTCCCGCGCACCCCACGCCGAGACCCCGACCCTTCTTCGCAGCGGCGACACGCGCTCTCGACCGCCGCGTTCGCCGGCGATCGGCCGCGAGCCGCGGCCGCGCGGCGGGCGGGTCCGGCGGCTGTGCTACGTAGCCGGCATGCACGACCCGGAGCTCGCGCTCGCGATCGCCGCCGCCCACGCCGCCGGGGCGGTGCTCCTCCGCCACTTCGAGGGCGTGTTCGAGGTCGAGACCAAATCGTCGCCGATCGACCTCGTCACCTCCGCCGACCGCGCCGCCGAGGCGGTCGTGATCGAGGCCCTGCGCAGCGTCCATCCTGACCATTCGTTTCTGGCCGAAGAGTCAGGTCTCTCCGGACATGACCCGAAGTACACGATCCTCCCCGGCCCGGGCGAGCTGCGCTGGGTGATCGACCCGCTCGACGGCACCACCAACTTCGCCCACGGCTTCCCTCACTTCTGCGTCTCGATCGCGCTGTGCGACCAGCACGGCGCGCGCCTCGGCGTGATCCACGACCCGATCCGCGGCGAGACCTTCGTCGCGGTGCGCGGCCAGGGCGCGCGCCTCGACCGCAACGCGCGGCCCGGCCGGGCCCTCGCGGTCTCGCAGGCCGGTCGCCTGCAGCAGGCGCTGATCGCCACCGGCTTCTCGTACCAGCGGGCCACCACCCGCGACGACAACCTGGCCGAGTTCTGCCGCGTCGTGCCGCAGGTGTGCTGCGTGCGGCGGGCCGGCAGCGCCGCGCTCGACCTCGCCTACGTCGCCGCCGGGCGGCTCGACGGCTACTGGGAGTACCACCTGCAGCCGTGGGACGTCGCCGCCGGCTCCCTCCTCGTGCGCGAGGCGGGCGGGCAGATCCGCCGGCTCGACGGCGCGCCGTGGCAGATCGGCTGCGCCGACGTCGTCGCCGCCGGTCCGACCCTGCTGCCCACCCTCCTCGCGAGCTGCGCGCGGCCAAGATCGAGGCGCCATGAAGCGGCAGCAGCAGGCCCGCGGTAGCGCGCGCCGGACCCAGCGACTGCTGCTGTGGTGCGCCGCCACCGACCGCACCTTCGAGCGCGCGGTCGCGGGCGACGGCCGGGCCGTGCTCACCGGCAAGTGCATCCACTGCAACGCCCGCCACACCCTCACCGAGGACGGCGCCCCGCTGACCTCCGCCACCATCGAGCACATCGTCCCGCGCTCGCAGGGCGGCACCGACGCGATCGCCAACCTCGCGATCGCCTGCGCCCGCTGCAACTACGGCAAGGGCCACCGCCTCGACGACCGCCCGTGGCACGACCCGACCCTGCAGCGCGTCATCGCCACCCTGCAGGAGCGCCGGGCCGCCCGCATGCGCCCGCCGCCGGACTGGCTCGACCTGCCGCCGCTGACCGCCGTGCCCGACGGCGAGGCCGACGAGCCCTGAGCCGCGCTCCCTCACGATTGCGGACGACCTGTTCTTTCGGACACTTTCTTCCGACCGAGCGGTCGCTCTCGCCTGCGAGCACCCGAGCGCCCGACCTCACAGGTCGCGAGCTGCGTCCTCTCTCGGCCGCGAACCCGCCCGCGCACCCGAGGCGCGAGTGTTCGACCTGTCCTTTCGGCCGCCCTCGCCTGCCCTCGCCGTCCCTCGCCGTCCCTCGCGGCGCTGTCCCTCGGCGCTCGACGCCGTCCCGCGAACGGGCGACCTGTCCTTTCGGCCACCCTCGCCCGACCTCGCCGTCCCTCGCGGCGCCGCTCCTCGCCCCTCGGCGCTCGACGCCGGCCCGCGAGTCCGCCCCGTCGCCCTGTCGCTCGCCGTCCCCACACGCCGCCGCCTCGGCGCCGCGGGAATAACCGCCACCGCCTCGCGCGTGACATCTCCAGCCGCGCGCAGTGAGCCGCGGCCCCCCATGACTTTCAGAGCATGTCCGATCGGACAGCTCACCAACGACGCGTGAGGCCTGGGCGCGGGCCGCACGCGGCCGGAGGACCCACAGCCATGACCTCGATGCCAACCAGCCCTCTCGTCTCAGCGACGCACTCGAGCCTTGACCCTCGCCGTCGGCCTCGCCGGCCTGTGCGTGCTCGCCCTCGCGGTGTGGCTGCCGCCCCCGAGCGAAGCCGCCGGCAGCCAGGCGATCCGCGGCGCCGGCCTGTTCGCCCTGCTCGCCTTCGGCTTCCTCCTGCTCGGCGCCTCGCTGCGGCGCGTCCAGCTCGGCTGGCACCGCAGCCTGCGTGGCCTGCTCGTCGGCGCCGGCGAGGCCGTGTGGCGCCTCAGCCTGCGCCTGTGGCCGCGCGATCCCTCGGCCGACGCCCAGACCCCGCCGATGCGCCTGGGCGAGCGGATCGCCCTCGTCGCCGGCCTCGGCCTCACCGCCCTCGACGTCGTCCTCACCACCTTGCTCCTGCGCGACGTCTTCCCCGAGCCGCCGTACCGCTTCGACCTGTTCGGCATGCTCTCGCCCGAGGCCGCGGAGTGGTCGTTCTACGTCGCGGTCGCCGCCTTCAAGGCGGTGCTCGAGGTGTGGTTCGGCGTGTTCGACACCATCCGCGGCGGCGGCAGCACGCTGCGGTGGTTCGTGCTCGGCGGCGCCTCGGCCTTCGACGCCGCTCTGGCCGCCTCGCGCGGGCTCGTGCTCGCCGAGCAGGGCCTCGTCGGCTCCTCGGTCATGGTCAGCAACATCATCTTCATCGGCTTCGGCCTCGCCGTCCCGTGGGTCGCCGCGCACACCGGCGGCCTGCTGGTCGGCGCCATGGACGGCTGGCTGGCCCGCCTCGGCGTCCTGCGCCTGATCTCCGCCCTCCCGCGCCTGTGCGTGCTCGCCCTCGTGTGGCTGGCCGCGATCGCCGTCGGCGCCCCCGCGGTCGTCCTCGTGCTCGCCGTCGGCCTCCTGGTCGGCGTGTGGTCGGCGCTCGACGACGTCATCGCCACCATCCTCGGCCACGACGACGGCGCCCAGGCGCTCGCCCTCCCGGCCGAGGTCATGCGCGCCGTCGACGAGCCGCCGAGCCCGCCGCACGCCCCGCTGCAGATGTCCGGAAGTGTCCCGTGAGACATGTCCCTTGATTCACCCTGACTCCCCGATCGGAGCTGTCCCATGAGCCACCTTCAACCCCTCGCCGCCCTCGGCGGCCTGCTGCTCGGCGGCGCCCTCCTCGGCGGCCTGCTGTGGTGGCAGTCCGGTCTGCAGCCCGCGGCCCCGCGGGACGACTGGCGCCCCCGTGCATCGCCCGCCTCGGCAAGACCTACGCGTCCTTCGGCCCGACCAGCGCCCCCGACCAGCGCCCCGCCCGCAACCTGCTGTTCGGCGTCGACCGCAGCGGCAGCAACCGCGAGCTGGCCGACGCCCAGCTCGACGCCGCGGTCGCCTACGCCGCCACTCTCGGCCCCGAGTCCGGCGTCGGCGTCCTCTTGATCACCGACCGCAGCGACCGCTCCACCACTCCCGACATGCCCTTCGAGCCAGGTGAGGGCGGCACCCGCTGGACCGCCGAGCCGGTGCTGTGCGACGGCTGCAAGCCCGACAGCCTGTTTCAACAGAAGTGCCTCGAGCAGCTGGAGGTCGCCCAGAGCGCGCGGGTCGGCGAGCTCAACGCCGGCGAGGACGCCCGCCGGACCCGCCTGCAGGAGGAGCGGGCGGTGCGGATCCACGGCTGGCGCGACCAGGTCGCCGGCTACACCCCCAAGCCCGGCACCTCGCTGCTGGCCTTCTTCACCAAGCTCGCCGACCTGCCCCCGGTCCGCCGCGAGCCCGAGCGGACCACCGTCGTCGTCATGTCGGACCTCGAGGCCAGTCAGGCCGGCGAGCGCAAGCAGCTCGACAAGTTCGAGCGCGCCTACCGGTCCTCCGGGACATGTCCCGAAGCATCATGGCTGCCGAAGGGCCTCAGCGGCCTCGAGATCGCCCTGGTCCAGAGCGTGCGCGACGGCATCGACGCCGACCTGTGGGCCCGCCGCTGGGACGCCGTGCTCACCTGCGCCGGCGCCCACGTCCGCCGCCACCGCTACAGCGCCGCCGTCCCGCTGCGCCAGCTGCTCGACGAGCCGGCCGCCCCCGCCCTCGCGCTCGCCGACTGACGGGACCGAGCATGGCCTCCTGGACATGCTCTCAAAGCCATGTCCTCATGGGCATGGACCCGCTGTCGGCCTCGCCGACAGGACCTCTCGCCGCCGCCCGGCTCGCTGGGCCTTCGCTCGCCGCTCGGCCTCGCCGCTGCCCGACTCACCGGGCCTTCGCTCACCGCTCGGTCTCGCCGCCCGGCTCGCAGGTCCTTCGCTCACCGCTCGGTCTCGCTACCGCCCGGCCCGCCGGTCCTTCGCTCACCACTCGGCCCTGCATCCTCCGAGCATGCCCTTTCGAGCATGCCCTGGAGGACATGTCACTTCGCCGTCAGCACCCCGAGCTCGTGCAGCCACGCCAGCATCGACGCCGGCCAGGTCGCCATCTGCGGCATCCCGGCCCGCTGGGCCAGGCCGACGCCGTGGCGGCCGTCGTCGTAGAGGTGCAGGCGCGACGAGGCGCCGCGGGCGCGGGCGGCCTCGTCGTACAGCTCGCTGTTGTGGAACACCACCTTCTTGTCGTGGCGCGAGTGGACCAGCATCGCCGGCGGCGTCTCGGCCGTCACGCGCTGCTCGAGCGACAGCCCCTGCACCAGCGCCGGCGTCGCCGGCTCCTCGCCGAGCATGCTGCGCTTGCTGCGTTGGTGGGCCCAGCGGTCGTCGAGCGTGACCACCGGATAGACCATGACGATGAAGTCGGGCCGGCACGACGTCTGCCCGACCGGATCGCTCGCGCTCAGGTCGCCCTCCTTCTTGCACGCGGTGGCGACGAAGCCGGCCAGGTGCCCGCCGGCCGAGAAGCCGACGAAGCCGATCTTGCCTCCGTCGACCCCGAGCTCGGCCGCCTGCGAGCGGACCCGCTGGACCGCGCGGCTGCCGTCGGCGAGGAAGTCGCGGTGGTGGTAGCCGTCGCCGCTGACGCGGTAGCGCAGCACCACCGCCACGAAGCCCTGCTCGCTCAGCCAGCGGGCCGTCGGGAACGCCTCCGGCCGCAGCCCGCCGGTGTGCGCGTAGCTCCCGCCCGGCGCCACGATCGCCGCCGCCCCGTTCGACTTGCCCGGCGCCGGCAGATAGTAGAAGAGCTCCGGCTGGTCGGCCTTGGCCGTCCCCTTGGCCCCCGGCGCCCCCTCGGGCCACAGCAGCTCGCGCCGGGCGAAGTCGCGCGGCGTACAGCCCAGCGCGAGCACCAGGCCGATCATACATGTCCCCAAGGACATGCATTTAAGAACATGTCTCATGGGCTGGCCTCGGCCTCGATGTGCGCGCAGTACGGCGCGATCTCGGCGCGGAAGGTCGGGGTCCAGGCGCACGGCCGCTTGGTCTCCGGGTCGACGCGGACCACCGTGCGGCGCCCGTTCGCGTGCTCGACGTCCTCGTCGAGCGGCATCACGCGCATACCGAAGGTCAAGCTGGTACGACCGAGCCGCTCGACCCACACGCGCACCCTGACCTGGCCGGTGCCGATGACCGGGCGCTGGTAGTCGAGGGAATTCGCCCGCACCAGGTGGTACTGGTCGGGGTTCGTGTTGAAGTCGAGGACCCCGGCCCAGCCGAGGTGGCGCCAGAACGAGCCGATCGCGTGCTCGAAGAGGAGCAGGTAGCGGGCGTTGTGGAGGATGTGGAAGGCGTCGAGGTCGTCGAAGTAGACCCCGTGGATCGTCTCGTGGAACCGCATGACCGTCCACGAGCGGTATACCGCACGCCGGGCCCGGCGCGGACCCCCATGAGGCGATGAAGCGGCGATGAAGCGGCCGATGGAGCGGCCGATGAAGCGCCGGCCGGCGTCCGGACACTCGTTCGCGGGTCCATGCGGCAGCCCTCACACCGGCCGTCGCGGCCGCCGCCGGGGTTGTGAGTTATCGTGATCGCAGCGCCTCGGGATGGACGCCCGCCAACACCACGCCCGCCAGCAATTCACCCGCCTCGCGGCTTCGCCCGATCACGCGCTCGACCTCGGCGAGACGGCGCTGTGGATCGGCGCCGAGGAGGACGGGCCGGTCGACGTCGAGGACTACCTGACCCGCCTCGACGACCTGGCGGCGACCCTGCGTTCGCGGCTTTCGCCCGACCACACCGCGCGCGAGCGGCTCGACCAGCTGCTCGCCTACGTGTTCCGCGAGCTCGGCTTCCACGGCAACGAGTCCGACTACTACGACCCGCGCAACAGCTACTTCCACCAGGTGCTCGACCGCCGCTGCGGCCTGCCGATCTCGCTGGCCCTGCTGCTGATCGAGCTAGCCCGGCGGGTCGGCCTGCGCGTCGCCGGGGTCGGCTTCCCGGCCCACTTCCTCGCCGTCGACCTCGACCTGCCGCAGCTCTACATCGACCCGTTCCACGGCGGTCGCCTGCTGACCGAGTACGAGTGCCGGGTGATGCTGCGGCAGAAGACCCAGGGCCGCATCGAGTTCGACCGCAATCAGCTGCGCCCGGTCGGCGGTCGCCAGCTGCTGGTGCGCATGCTCAACAATCTGAAGAGCGTCCACCTGAGCCGCGGCGACCTCGAGCGCGCGCTCGCGGCGAGCGACCGGATCCTCCTGCTCAGCCCCGGCGCCGCCGAGGAGTACCGCGACCGCGGCCTGTGTCAGCTGCAGCGCCGGGCCTACCGCGCCGCCGCCCTCGACCTCGACCACTACCTCAGCCTCGCGCCGATGGCCGACGACCGCCAGCTGATCGCCGCCCGCGCCGCCGAGGCCCGCAACAAGGCCCGCCTGGCCAATTGAACAGCTTCGGCGCGCGCGCCGATCGCCGCGCGCGCCGCCCATGAAAAAGAGCCGCCTGGTCGATCGACCAGGCGGCTCGGCTCACACGTCGTGGGCCATCTGCAGCATCTGCGGGATGAAGTGGACCCGCACCTTGATCATGCTCTCCCACTTGCGCGCCGTCCGGCTCTGCACCCCCTCGTGATCGGGCTTGAGGGCGTTGCTGTTGACGGTGTCGTTCTCGAAGTCGTACAGCTGGGTCGCGCCCTTTTTGCCCTGGAGGGCCGCCGCGTCGGCGTCGGCGTCGGTGCGGGCGGCGGGCGCGGCCCAGGCGGTGGTGGAACAGAGCAAGAGCGAAGCGAAGACGATGAAGCGCATGCCGATCTCCTGTGGGGTGAGGACCAGCAACGCCGGCCCCGGGCGGCCGATCTACGTGCTATGAGATCGCCGTGCGTCGCGTCATCGCCGTCGTCTTCGCCGTCGCGCTCGGGGCCTGCGCCGAGAAGTTGCCCGAGGCTCACGTCATGCCGCTGGTCGGCGCCGAGCGTAACTTCGGCCGCGAGGTCGCCGAGCTCGGGGTGGTCGACGGCTTCACCCGCAACCTCGCCGTCGACGCCGTGCTCCTCCGCCCCGAGCCGCAGTCGGCCGCGCAGGCGCTCGCCGGCCCCGCCGGCTTCACCTTGACCTGGGAGCCCGCGTACGCCGAGATCGCCGCCTCCGGCGACCTCGGCTACACCACCGGTCCTTATCAGGCGCACGAGCGCGACAGCGGCGAGGTCAAGCACGGCCACTACGTCAGCGTTTGGCGCAAGGAGGGCGAGCGCTGGCGCGTCGTCGTCGACGGCGGCAGCGCGCACCCGCCCCCGCTCAACCTGCCGGACCGCTTCACCCACGCGCCCGCGCGCGAGCCCGCCACCTCGCCCGATCGGGCCGCCGAGCTCAAGAGCCTGCGCGCCGCCGAGGACGCGCTGATCACCGGCCTCAACGCCGAGGGCGGCCGCGCCCTCCTGGCCGCCGCGGCGCCCGACCTCCGCTGGTTCCCCCGGGCAGCTTCCCCGTCACCGGCGCCAACGCGGTCCAGACCGCCCTGCTGGCCCGCAGCGACGTCCTCACCTACATTCGCCGCGGCGACGGCGTGTCCGCGGCCGGCGACCTCGGCTACGTCTACGGCGAGGCCACGCGCACCGTCAAGCCGAACGCCCCCGCCGAGCGCGGCGGCTACCTCCGCCTGTGGCGCCGCGACGAGGCCGGCCGCTGGCAGCTCGCGCTCGACCTGACGATCACCGCGCCCCAGACCCAGGCCGCGCTCGACAACCACGACTCCAAGCACGACTCCAAGCACGACTCCAAGCACCAGCCGTGACGCATCGAGGGCATGTCCTGGCGGACATGCCCTCTGGTTCATTGCCTTTCCGCCATGTCCGAAGGCACCGGGCCCTTCGGACATGTCCGTCCGTCACCGGCGCTCGGGCTTGGCCAGGCCGATGAAGCCGGCGACCAGCACCAGGGCCGCGGCGGCGAACGCCAGGTAGCCGCCGACCTCGAACTGGATGCCCGCGGGGCGGTCGTGGCGAAGTAACACAGGCCGACGCCGATCAGGCCGAACAGCAGGTGGAGCACGCCGAGGCCGCGGGCGAAGCCCTTGCGGCCGACCACCACGCCGAAGAACGACGGCAGGATCGACGGCACCGTGAGCATGAGGCCGAGCCCCATGTTCTTGATGTCGCCGGCGAAGGCGCCCTCGGTGATGCCGATGAGCGACCGGAGGGAGGAACAGCGCGACGGCACTGAGGAGAAGCGCGACGAGGGCGAGCTTGGGGGCCATGCGCGGCTGATACCACGAGGCCGTGTCGCGGCGATAGTGACATCGAGGCGACGGCGAGCGAACGCCGTTACGTTCAGCTGGCCTTGAACTTGAGGTCGAGCTTGAGGAGGACCTCGTCCTTGATCAGGTCGTCCGGCTTGCCGGGGTACTCGATCTTGAAGTCCTTGCGGTTGATCGTGAACTCGGCCTGGCCCTGCGCGCCCTGGGCGTCGACGGTGACCTTCGCGGGGAAGCGGATCGCCTTCTTCTGCCCGTGCAGCTCGAGCTCGCCGCCGATCTCGTGGGTCGCCCCGTTGTCGCCGGCCTTGGCCAGGAACTCGTTGGCCGAGAACACCGCGGTGGGGAACTTCTCGACATCGAAGAAATCGGCGCTCTTGAGGTGACCGGTGAGGTCGGGCGCGTCGGAGGTGACCGAGGGGGTCTGCACCGTCACGCGCAGCGACTCGATCTTGTCGCCGGCGACCTTGGCCTCGCCCTCGAACTCCTCGAAGCCGCCCTTGTGGTCGCCGGTGAGCTTGGCGCCGACGAACTGGACCGAGCTGCCTGTCTTGTCGAGCTTGAGCGTGCGCGCAGCGGCGGCCGGCGCGTCGGTCTTCGTCTCGGTCTTCGTCTCGGCCTTGGCCTCGGTCTTCTTGACGTCCTCGACCTGCGCCTTGGGCTTGCCGTCGATCTCCGAGGAGCAAGCGCCGCCGAGCGACGCCGCCAGCGTGAGCGACAGCAGCGAATAAAACGTTGTACGTGCCATGGTGCGCGGGACCGTAGCACGAGCCCGCCGCGGCCGGCAAACCGCGGCGGCCGGGCCGCCGCGTCGCGACGAATCCTCCGCCGAACGGCCCGTTGCGTGGGCCCTCACGTCGGACTCAACGCCGCCCCGCCTGCAGCACCAGCGGGTGCCCCGACAGCTGATCGAGCTGCTCGACCACCTCGCTGTCCTCGCGGACATATGCGTCGAGGAACGTCGAGATCACCTCGACGAAGAAGTTTCGCAGCGCGTCGCCCGGGGCCGTCGCGCGGTGATCGAGGAACGAGCGCCCCGTCGTCGGATCGTCGGGGTGGCAGAACGAGAAGTGATTGGCCCCCGCGAGCAGGAACATGTGGGCGTCCCCACGCCCGCCGGGCAACGCCTCGTGGAAGGTGCGCCGGATCAGGGCGAACGCGTCCGCCGGCGACGACCCGTAGCGGTGACTGCTGGCCGCGATCACCCCGTCGCGCTCACCGCCGAGGAGCAGCAGCGGCACCTCGCCCGGCAGCGGCAGCAACGAGTCTTCCGCCCAGCCGAGCGCCGTGAGGGCCCCGGCGTGGCCCGCGTAGGCGAACGCCGCCGAGAGGTTGTTGAAATAGCGCAAGGCCGCGTTCTGCAGCGCTGCGCAGCCGCCGGCGGAGTGACCGCCGAGGACGACGTGCTCGAGATCGAGCAAGCCGGCGAGGATGCCCTCGCACTGCAACCTGGCCAGCTCGTCGAGCAACGGCCCGATCGTCGTCGACGTCGGCGCGTGCCCGAAGCCGTCCGGCCCGAGGCGCGACGCGTCGAGCCCGGGCGTCAATCCGATCACCCCCGGCTCGCCGGGCCGCAGCTCGCCGACGCACGAGAACGTCACGAACACGTGACCGCGGTCCGCCAGCGCCTGCGCCAGCCAGCGATAGCTCTCCGGCCCGACGTTGACCCCGGGCAAGAAGATCACGACCGGAAAGGGCCCGGCGTCGGCGTCGGCCTCGACCGCCCCGAGGTCGCGCTCCGCCTGCGCGCCCGTCAGCCTGCCCGGGTAGAACACCCGCGCGTGCAGCGTGTCGTGCGGCGCCCGCAGCCCCGGCAGCCGCACCGCGCGGTGGAGTGCCCGCACGATGCGAGTCATCGCCGCGCCTCCGCGCCACCTGTCCCGAAGTACAGCTCGGCTCCCGTCATGCTCTTTCGCCTCCCGTGCGGGTCGCCGATAGTATCCTCCGACCCATGGAAAAGCCGCTCTCCCGCTCGCCGGCCTGCGCGTGCTCGACCTGTCGCGGATCCTCGCCGGGCCCAGCGCCGCCCAGCTGCTCGGGGATCTCGGGGCAGATGTGATCAAGATCGAACATCCTCCGGGGACGACACGCGCCGCTGGGGCCCGCCCGACTTTGAGGGCGGCGCCGCCTACTACTTGGCCTGCAATCGCAACAAGCGCTCGCGCGTGCTCGACTTCAAGCGCCCCGCCGACCGTGAGGTATTGCTCAGCCTGCTCGCGGGCGCCGACGTGCTGCTCGAGAACTTCAAGGTCGGCGACCTGGCCCGCCACGGCCTCGACTACGCCGCGCTCGCGCCCGGTGCCCGCGCCTGGTCTACTGCAGCATCACCGGCTTCGGCCAGACCGGCCCCGACGCCGGCCGCGTCGGCTACGACGCGCTCATCCAGGGCCTCGGCGGGCTCATGAGCATCACCGGCCAGGACGCCGAGCATCCGACCAAGGTCGGGGTCGCAGTGGCCGACCTCGGCACCGGCCTCTACGCCGTGGTCGCCATCCTGGCGGCGCTGCTCGAGCGCAGCCGCAGCGGCCTCGGCCAGCACATCGACCTCGCGCTGCTCGACACGCAGGTCGCCGGCCTCGCCAACATCGCCATGAACTTCCTGTGCACGGGCGAGGTCCCGCGCCCCCTCGGCAACGCCCACCCGACCATCGTGCCCTACCAGAGCTTCGCCACCGCCGACCGCCCGCTGATGCTGGCCGTCGGCAGCGACCTGCATTCGCCAGCCTGTGCGTGGCCCTCGGCGAGCCCGGCTGGGCCGTCGACCCCCGCTTCGTCACCAACCCCGCGCGCGTCGCCCACCGAGCCGAGCTGGTCGCGCGGTTGGAGCAACGCCTGTCCCAAAAGACACGTGACGAGTGGCTGCAGATCTTCGCCGCCGCCACCCCGCAGTTCCCGCACGGCCCGATCCGCGACCTCGCCGAGGTGGCCGCCGACCCGCAAGTCACGCACCGCGGCCTGTTCATCGCGATGGACGACGGCCGCACCCCCTGTCTAAAAATCCGATCGTGTTCTCGCGCACCCCGATCGATCACTACCGCCGCCCCCTCACCTCGGCGAGCACCCCGACGCGACCTGGCTCGAAGATTTTTCCTGATCGGCCAGGTCCATCTCCGCCGTCCCAAAACCGACCTGTCCGATCGGTCAGACCTCCTCGCTCGCAACACCGGCGCCCCGCAACCACCCGTCCCGGAGGACAGGCGTATCGCCACACCCGCGCGCCGAGCTGCGTCAGCCGCAGCGGCCCTGCATGTCTCCGAGGACGCCCCTGTCTCGTAATCACCTGTCCCGAAGGACACCCCTCTCACCGCGCCCGCACCCCGAGCCGCGTCAGCCCCTCGCGGTCGACGTACACCCACTCGGCCCCGTCGTCGTCGAGCCGCGCCCGGCGGAGCTCCCCGTCGGCGGTCGTCTCCGACCCGCCGTCGGGCAACGACTTGTGATGCAGCGCCAGCTCCCCGGCCCCCCCGCGACCGAACACCAGCTGACGCGACGTCCCCGCGACCAGCACCGCAAGCACGTCGGTGACCCCGTCGCCGTCGACGTCCTCGACCGCCAGCCCGCCGATCGCAGCCTCCTCTGCTCCGAGCGTGTGGTCGCGGCAATCGCCGCGCGGCCCGTCCTCCCCGCCGTGGCACACCCGCAGCGTCGCCCCGCCGTCGTACCCGGCCGCGGCCAGCAGATCGCCGTACCCGTCGCCGTCGACGTCGCCGGTCACCAGCGGGCCCGAGCTCCAGCCGATCGGCCACGTCTGCGGCGCCCCTGCGAACCCGCCGCGCCCGTCCCCTCGGTACACGTGCGCCCCTCCGCCCCACGACAGCAGCATCGCGTCGAGCCGCCCGTCCCGATCGACGTCGCCGAGCCAGGGTCCCAGCGCGCCCTCGCTCACGAACGGCCCGCTCGTCCCCTCCGCCAGCCCCTCGAGCCCGCCCGCGTGCGTCACCAGCATGCCCGCGTGGTGGAGGTAGACCAGATCTGCATCACCGTCGCCGTCGACATCCCCGGCGCGCAGCGGACCGCTCGCGTCGATCGCAAACGGCAGCGCCGCCACCAGCTTCCACCGCTCGCCTCGCGCCCGCCGCAGCTCCGTCACCGGGCCGTCCCCCGCGAGCGCCCACAGCAGCTCCTCCGCCCCGTCCCCGTCGACGTCGAGCAGCAGCCCGCGCGCCCGCACCTCTTCGCCCGGCCACGCATCTGCTCCATAGAACATGTCGTAAAGCACAGGTTCCAAGCACCTGCTCTATCAAACTTGCCCAGGCCGACATCGCCGCCGCGACCCAGCGCGACCAATTCGTCGCGGCCGTCGCCGTCGACGTCGCCGAGCTGCAGCCCTCCCGCCTGGGCCGCCCGCAGCACGCTTTCTCGATCGGGCAGCAGCACCGCCTGCGGCCCGCCGTGCAGCACCTGCAGCCCGTCGAGCCCCGAGGCCGCCAGGTCGGGCGCGCCGTCGCGGTCGAAGTCGGCCACCGCCAGCGCGCGCGGGCGATTGCTCGCCGTCGTCGTCCCCGCGGGCACCAGCTGCGGCAGCCACGGCAGCGCGTGCCCGAGCTGCACCGTCGCCACCGGCTGGAGCAGCCGCTCGGTCAGCGCGATCGCGTCGGTCCGGCCGTCGCCGTCGAGCTCCGCCACCACCACCTCGTCACAACGCGCGCGACACCGTCACCGCCGGCGCGAACGCGTTCCACGCCTGCCCCGCCGCCACCATCAACCCGTCCTCGCGGCAGACCAGCAGGTCGGCGAGCCCATCGCCGTCGAAGTCCGCCCGCGTCAGCCCGAGCGTGCGCCCTGCGGGCAGCGACCCCGCGACCCACCGTCGCCCCGAACTCCGGCTCTCGATCACGATCTCCTGCCCCTCCGTCCCGCTCCCGACCCGCAGCAGCTCGTCGCCGACGTGCTCCTTCGAGAAATCACCGACGATCACGTCCTCGCTGGCCGCGAACTCGAGCGACATCGACTTGTCGACCAGCGCGAACGCGTCGTCCGTCAGCGCCAGCGTCAGCAGCCCGGCCCCCGCCTCGTCGCTGTCCGCCGCCGGCGTCGCCGTGAACGCCGCCTGCAGCGCCAGCAGCTCGCTGCGGCCGTCGCCGTCGCCGTCGAACCCGACCACGCGCCGCGGGTCCCCGGCGAACGCGAACTCGACCGGCGACTCGAAGCGCTCGCCGACCCCGCGCGCGCTCCACAGCGAGCCCGCCCGCGCCTCGTCGACGCGCACGTAACCGGCGCGACGCCACGTCACCACGTCGTCGACGCCGTCGCCGTCGAGGTCGGCCAGCGCCAGCGCGGCCGCGTCCTCGGGCCCCGGCGAGCGCACCGGCGCCGCGAAGCCGCCCTCCTGCCCGCGCAGCAGCGCGATCTGGCCGCGCTCGCCGTCGCTGACCACCAGATCGATCCACCCGTCGCGGTCGACGTCGCGGGCCACCAGCGGCCCCGCGAGGTCCGGCCAGTCGCCGGCGAACCACGGCGAGAACCCGAACCCCGGCCGCTCGCGCAGCACCGTCGCGCCCGCGGCCGCGTCGCGGACCACCACCTCGTCGACCGCGTCCCCATCGAGGTCGCCGACCGCCAGCCCGTCCCACGCGCTCGCGTCCATCGTCGTCTGCAGCCCGGGCGTCGCCAGCGGCAGCCGCGTCAACGCCGGCTGCAGCGCCGACAAGATTAAAAGTTCATGTCCTTTTGGACCTGTCCGATACACCATGTCCCGAGGGCCCGCCGGCACCGGCCACCGCCGGGTCTCGCGCGCCCCGCCTGCGCCGTCGCCGAGGACCACCGCCGCCTCGTCGAGCAGGTCGTCGATCACCGCCAGGTCGAGCGCCCCGTCGCCGTCGACGTCGACCGCCAGCGCCTGCCGCGGACCGGCACCCATGTAGAGGTCTCCCGCGGCCCGCAGCCCGCCATCACCTGTCCCGAGGAACAGCCGCGCCGCGCCCTCGCCGGCCAGAGTCACCACCACGTCGACGCGACCGTCGCCGTCGAAGTCGCCGGTCGTCAGCCCCGTGGGCCCGTCCCCCGCCGCGATCGCCTCACCGACGACCACCCCGTCGACCCCCACGCCCAGCACCCGGAGGTCGCCATCATCTTCATCCGCGACCACCAGCTTCGCCACGCCGTCCCCGTCCAGATCGGCCGCCGCCAGCGCGACCGGCCGCGACCCCACGGCCACCCGCTCGCGGCGTCCCAGCCGCCCGGGCCCCGCGCCGCGCAGCAGCGCCACAGCCCCCTCGCCTGCCAGCGGCACCGCGACGTCGAGTCGACCGTCACCGTCGACGTCGGCGATCGCCAGCCCCGCCGGAGCCTGGCCGATCGACCAGGTCCGAGCCGCGCCCGACCAGCCCCACGCGACGGTCAACGTCCCCAGGCTCGGGCTGACTCCCACCCACTCGGCCGCGCCGTCGCCGTCGAGGTCGCGCACCAGCGCCGGCCCGTCCCCGCCCCCGCCGACCCCGAAGCGCTCCCCGGGCGCCGCGCACACCTGGTCGATCGCACATTGCTCCGAGGCCAGCTCACACCCGGCCGCGAGCGCCGCCAGCAGCGCGACGCGTCTCATTCGCCGATCCGCTCCATCACCACCGCGAACGTCACCGGCTCGCGTGCGTCGGTCTCCGCGCGCAGGAAGTACTGCCCTGCCGCGAGCCCCGTCTCCTGCACCTCGCCGGAGCGCAGGCGGGCCAGCATCGCGCGCTCGCAGCCGCCGCAGCTGCCGATCGCCGCGCGCACGGTCGGGTCGCCTCGCAGCTCGATCTCGAAAACGCCCGGCCGCCGCGACCTCGAAGCCATGGACAGTCCGCACGTGGACGCCGGCCTCGCCGACCGCCGCCGCGTCGTCGCAATCGAGGGTGAACCAGCGAGCCAGCCGCTCGCCGTCCCACGCCACCTCGGGCGCCTCGCATTCGAGCAGCTTGAAGCGGTACGCCGAATAGTGGCAGTCCGCCCGCTCGGCCTCGAAGTCGGCGACCACCTCCTCGAGCGTCGCCCCGAACACCGAGCGGAACTCGCGGGCCAGCGCGCGGTACGGGTCGGCGTACCAGGTGCGGCGATAGAACTCGAGGTGTTGCCGCAGCCCGAAGCGGTCGATCAAGTAGCGCGTGAACGCCCCGGCGATGAAATAGTACTCGCCCGGCAGCCAGCTCGAGCGGTCGCGCAGCGCCGCCAGCACCCGCGGCGCCGGCTCGACCTCCGCGTCCGGCTGCGGCTCGTCGTCGGTCGGCTCCGCGTCGCGCGCCCCGCCCTCGAACGCCATCGCCAGCCCCTCGACGAAGAACGGGTGCGCCAGCCCGAGGTCGCTCGCCGCCGAGTGGACCAGCTCGTGCTCGTGCGGCATCTGGCTGGCGTAGACCGTGCGGATCACCGCGCACGCCGGCATCCCCCCGCACGGGTTGCGCCGCGCGTAGTGCTCCGGCGTCATCCAGCGGAACGTGATCCACGGCTCGTCCGACAGCGGCAGCCCGATCTCCTCGGCGAACCGCTCCACGAAGCGGTCCATGTGCTCGAGCGTCCCCGCGCACATTTTCAAAGGTGCGTCGGCCTCGACCTCGACCTGCCGCCCGCGCGTCTCGGCCGTCTCGAGGCAGCCGAGCAGCAGCAAGCTACATGTCTTATAGAACATGCCCTTGACGACATGTCCTGGCGCGCAGCCGCGGCGGGCGGGAGCAGTGGAGGTGCGCGCGAGGACGGGGGGCATCACCGACCTCGGCAGGCTACGTCAGCGACCGCGACGCGATCACCGACGAAGTCAAAAAGCATCAACGGTGAGCGCACGGCGGTCCGCCCGCCGGCATTCACGAGAGCGGCGCGCCGCTCGCCGCGCCTCGGCTCATTGCGAGCAGCGACCGGCCGATCATCATCCACCCACCGGAGCCCTGCAGTCCTCGATCGCCGGTACCGCCGACACCTCGCTCTCCTTCAAGACGAGCGGCGCGCGGCTCGCCGCCGCATCGACGGAGATCCGCTCACAGCTCACCGCGGGCTTGACCCGCCACCACCGCAGACAGGCGACGTCACCGGCCTCCCACCCCACCGGCTCGAGTGCGACCTGTCGCGGAGGCTTCGAGGTGGCCCGCCGTGTCCGGCTGTACCGTGTACAAGCGCATCAGTCCGCCCGCCCGCGAGCTTCGGGGTGAGCGCGAACGCCCGAACGAGCAGCAGCTCGTCGACACCTCGATGAAGCGACGAGCTCCCGCGCATCCTCCCGACGAACGCCACCCCACTTCTTCGCAGGCGGCGACCGACGATCATCGCACCCGAATCGCGCCTGCTCCCACCGACGAGGCGCCGCCCGCCTCGCGGACGGCGCCCGGCGCTCGCGGCTCACCCCCCATAATCAAACAGGCAGCGGGTGATCGGCACGCCGATGTCGGCCAGCACATACAGATAATACGTGCTCCCCGCCTTCAGCACCGCCGGCGAACCGTCCTTCGGGAACGCCTGGCGCGCCCCTTCGGGAAGCTGGCCGTAGCGGACGCTGCGGCTCGGCATCGGCGAGCTGTCCCACGGCACCTCCACGCGCCAGAGCGTCCCTTCGGGCAGGTCGAGGTTCGGCGGCACCCCGGGGTTCGGCGCGTCGGCGGCCAGCACGTAAACGTAGCGGGCGCTGCCGCCTTCCCACGTGATCGTGCCGTCGGCCGCCACACCCTCGCCCTCGGCGCAGACCTGCGGCTCGAACAGGTACTGCTGATAGAACGGCGCCGGCGTCGGGTCGGCGTCGGCGAAGTCCTCGGGCGACAACCCGCGGTGCTCGAGCTCCGCCGCGAAGAACGCCCGCATGCGCTCCGGATCGGTCGTCGGCAGCCCGGTGCTCGCGCGGTCGAAGCCGTTGTTCTCGGCGGCCGGATAGGCCCCGAGCAGCGACGAATCGAGGAACCCGCCGGCGAACGCCAGCCCGTACGGCGTGAACGTGTTGATCCAATTGCCGGGCGCCTCGAGGTCCCAGATCGCCGCCCCGTCGGGCGTCAGGCTCGTCTGATGGCAGCACACGCACGCGCACGCCGACACCTGCTCCGTCACCCACGCCAGCTCCTCCGCGTAGGCCGCGTCGCCGAGCCGCGGGTCCTCGACCTCCGGCTGCGGCGTCGGCTGGGCCGAGTACGGCCGCTGCGTCCGCACCATGTCGCACGACGCGTACGCCGAGAAGTCGCGCCCCGGCTCGGTGCAGCCCGAGATCATCGACCACGTGCAGACATCGCCGCCCTCGCCCTGCCCCGCCGGCTCGCCGTCCAGCGGCTGCTTGCACTCGAGCACCGGCCACTGGAACACGTTGCCCTCGACCGGGTCGGGCAGATCTTCGCCGCCGCACACCGGCCCGGGCACGAAGATCCCGCCGCCGAAGATCTCGCAACCCCGCTCCTGCTGCCGACAATCACCGGCGTCGGCCCCGGGCACGACGACGCGGATCACCCGCTCCGGATCGCCGAGCACGCAGGCGCCGAGGATGTCCTCGTATTCGCACGCCCCGCCCTCGAGCTCCGCGCCCCACTCACCACAGTCCGCGCTCGCCCCCGCCTCGTCCCAGCGGTCGCCGCGGTATTCACGACACTCGGTCCGATCGGAGAATCGATTTTTATAAGTGCAGTGCCCGAGCACCGTCTCCGGAATCAGGGGATCGCCGGTGCGATTGCAACCCCCGCCCGCCAGTACGAGCGGCGCAAAACGAGCAACGGCAGAGGCCAGGGCGAGCGAAGCGGCAGCATGGTGCTCGAGTCTGATAAAGGTTTGTCCATGCGTCAAGGCGTGAAACTATGATTTGATAGGCAAAAATGGGACATGTTCTAGCATTTTCGCTCGCAACCGCGCGTTTGCGAACAAACCTTGGACGCCCACATCCGTGGAAGCCTTCGATCTTCTCTGATCCACATCGCTGCCTCGGGCCAGCGGGAGCGGCCAGCGCGGTTCAGTCCGGCCGGCGCCGCTCTGCGCAATCCCGACATTCGCCCGACCGCACCGACCGTCATGAACGCCTCCGATGCTCGGAGCCTCGCCAGCGCGACGCTCATCCCGGTCCCACGAATGCGCTCGGCGACCTCGCTCGTGACACTGCAGCTTCGTGCCGACGCGCAGCGCCGGCGAGCCCGCCGCGGGGACCTGCGCCGGGCGGGGCTTCTTCGGCCACGAGCACTTCTACCGCCCCGGTCGAACCTCGCCCCGACCGCCGCGATTCACTCGCGCCCCGACCGCCGCGTCAGCCCATGAAGCGCAGCGGGTCGTCGGGCCGCTCCGCCTGGCTGCGCAACGCTCCCTTGCGCTGCGACGCGATCGCCACGCGGGCCCGGTCGACCAGGCTCGCGGGCACGCGATCGGAGAGCTTCCCGGTGAGCACCACCCCGCCGGTCAGCAGGTCGCGGCTCACTCGCTGCACCGCCGAGAACTGCAGCCGCTGCGGCTCCCCGCGGCGGGGCACCTCGAGGATCGCCGTGTCGGTGACGAGGATCGCCCGCTGGCTGAACTGCTCGCGCACCAGCCACAGCAGCATCGGCGACAGCAGCACCGCGATCGGCCGCCACAGATCGGCGAACGGCTGGTCCCAGAACTCCGGCGCCAGCAGGCTGGCCACCAGCAGCACCGCCGCGCTGATGCCCCCGATCCACGCCAGCGGCCGCAGGTCGTAGCCCGCCTTCGCGTCCCACCACACCAGCGCCTCGCCCATCCGCAGGTGCCGCGCGATCTCCAGCGGCGCCGTCCCGGGCGACTGCGGGGCTCCGGGCGCCAGCACACGTGGCCCTCCGGGCATGTCCATGAAGACAGGTTCGCCCGTCACCGCCTCCGGCGGCGCGTCGATCACCATCGGCCCTGGCGGCAACGCCGGCCGCGCCTCGCCCCCGGAGACCACGCGGAACGCCCGCCGGCGCGCCTCGGGGGACTCGTCCGTCATCGCCGCAGCCCGTCCATCGTCGCCAGGCGGGCGCGCAGCATGTGGTCGCACAGGACCAGCGCCGCCATCGCCTCGACCATCGGCACCGCCCGCGGCAGCACGCACGGGTCGTGGCGCCCGCGGGCCTGGAAGGTCACCGCCTCGCCGGCGCGGCTCACCGTCTGCTGCGGCTGGAAGATCGTCGCCACCGGCTTGAACGCCACGGCCAGGCGGATCGCCTCGCCGTTGCTGATCCCGCCCTGGATCCCGCCCGAGTGATTGGTGGTGGTCCGGATCTGCCCGCTCTCCGCGTCTTTGACGAAGGGGTCGTTGTGCTGCGAGCCGCGCAGCTTCGTCGCCGCGAAGCCGTCGCCGACCTCGAAGCCGCGGCTGGCCGGCAGGCTCATCATCGCCTTGGCCAGGTCGGCGGTCAGCTTGTCGAACACCGGCGCGCCCCAGCCCGCCGGCACCCCGCGCACCACGCAGCGGACCACCCCGCCGACCGTGTCGCCCTGCTTGCGCGCCGCCTCGATCACCGCCGTCATGGCCTCTGCGACATGTCCCTCGGGACAGCGCACCGCGCTGGCGTCGACCTGCGCGCGCGTCAGCGTCGCCTCGTCGATCGTCGGCAGCTCGACGTCGCCGACGGCCGCCACCCACGCCACGATCTCGACCCCGTGCAGCGCCTGCAGCAGGTCCTCCGCCAGCGTCCCCGCCGCGACCCGGCCCACCGTCTCGCGCGCCGACGCCCGCCCGCCGCCGGCCACCGCGCGCAGGCCGTAGCGGGCGTCGTAGGTGTAGTCCGCGTGCGACGGCCGGTACAGCGCCGCCAGGTCGTCGTAGTGGTGGCTGCGGGCGTCGCTGTTGCCGACCATCATCATGATCGGCGTGCCGAGGGTGCGCCCCGTCTCGGGGTCGAGGCCGCTGTAGACCTGGACCGCGTCGGCCTCCTGGCGGGCCGACGTCAGCTTGCCCTGGCCCGGGCGCCGGCGCGCCATCTGCTCGGCGATGCGCGCGTGCGGGAACGGGTGGCCGGCCGGGCAGCCGTCGACGACGACCCCGAGCCCGCCGCCGTGCGACTCGCCGAAGGTCGTGACCCGAAAGACATGGCCGAAAGTGTTGCCGCTCATAATGCCTCGAGGAACATGTCCTTCATGCCATGTGTTTCAGGCCAGGAACTCGAGCACGAGCGCGCGCCAGCGCTCGGCCGCCTCGATGGCGACGGTGTGGCCGACGTCGGGCAGCACCTCGGCGCGGGCCCGGGCCGGGAAGGCCGCCGCCAGCGCGTCGAGCTCGCCGGCGGGCGCCAGGCGGTCGAGCGCCCCGGCCAGCAGCAGCGTCGGCGCCTGCACCCGCGGCGCCGCTGGAGCGGCGCCCACGGCGAGTCCGCGCCGTCGTCCAGGGTCTGCGTGAACAAAGCCGAGATCCCCGCGTACGTGTTGCGCTGGACCGTCGCCTTGACGAACGCCTCGAGCACCGCCTCGTTGGCCTCGAGGTAGCGCGGCCCGAGAGTGTCGCCGAGGCTGATCCACGCCAGCGCCTCGAGGTCGCCGGTCCGGAGCGCCTCGCGCCAGGCGCGGACGATCACGCGACCGAGCGCGCCGCGGCCGGCGCTGACGCCCGAGAGCACCAGCCGGCGCACCCGCTCGGGCCGCTCCGCCGCGATCGCCAGGGCGATCCGCCCGCCGAACGAGAAGCCGCACAGGTCGACTTGCCCGGCCACGCCGAGCGCGTCGAGCAGGCGCTCGAAGTCCTCGACGTGGACCGGCGGCGTCACGTCGCGCAGGTCGAGCCGCGTCTGCCCCTGCCCGCGCGCCTCGTACACGATCACCGGCCGCTGCCCCGACAGCGGCCGCACCTGCCCGCCCCAGCTCGACAGCGTCTGCGTCATGCCGCCGAGGATCACGAGCGGCGGCGCCGTGCCGCCGTCCGGCCCGGGGCGCCGGTCGACCCGCACCTGGCCGACCATCCCCGCACCGGCCACGGGATCGAGGATGTCGATGAACTCGGGCACGCGCGCTCCGAGCCTAAGGCCCCGCGCCGGGGGATTCAACCCGCCCGCCGCCGCGTTCGCCGCGACGCGCCAGGCCCTCGTCCAGGCGCGCGGGCGGACCCGTCCCCGCTTGCACGCGCCGCGCGCCCCGCGTATCCCGAGGGCCCGTGCCCGCCACCGACGCCGACATCGCCAGGCTCGAACAGCGAATCACCGAGCTCGAGGTCAAGCTCGCGTTCCAGGAGCGCACCATCGACGACCTCGACGCCGTCCTGCGCCGCTTCACCACCAAGGTCGAGGTGCTCGAGCGCGAGCTCTCGCGCGTCCGCGGCGACCTCGCGGACGGCCCGCCCAGCACCGCCGACGTGCTCGCCGCGCTCGACGACGAGGTCGAGTAGCCGGTGTACCGCGAGCACCCGGCCCCGCGCGAGCTCGCCGACGTCGTCGACGCCTTCTGGACCCGCTCGGTCGACGCGCCGCAGGACGGCCGCAGCTACCGCGTGCTGCCCGACGGCTGCATCGACGTGATCGTCCACCTCGTCGGCAGCCCGCGCGTCGAGGTCGTCGGCGCCATGACGCGCGCGCTCGTCGTGCCCGACGGCCCCAGCGAGATCGTCGCGGTCCGCTTCCGCCCGGGGGCCGCGCGCGTGCTTGGCCGGGCCCGCCGACGCGATCACCGACGCGCGCGTCCCCGCCGGCGAACTCGGGCTGCCCGCGGCGCGGCTGCTCGACGTCCTGGCGACGCTGCCCGACAGGGCCGCCCGCGTGCGCCACCTCGCGAGCGTACTGACGCAGCACCGCCGCCATCCCCTCGACCCGCTCGTCCAGCGAGCCGCGCGCGCCCTGGCCCAGGCGCGTCCGCCCAGCGTCGCCGAGCTGGCGGACTCTCTCGGCGTGGCCCGCCAGTCGCTCGCCCGCCGCGTGCGCCAGGCCGTCGGCGTCGGGCCCAAGGAGCTGGCCCGCGCGCTCCGCCTGCAACGCGCCGTCCAGGCCCTGCGCGCCGCCCCCCGCGATCACGCGGCCCTCGCCTGCGAGCTCGGCTACCACGACCAGGCCCACTTCATCCACGAGATGCAGGCCCTCGGCGGCCTGACCCCCGGCGCCTACGCCCGCGCCCTGGCGACCGGGCAAGACGTGTGACCTCGCCTCGTCGCCTGTGCGTCGCGCGAGCAGGTCGAAGCGCTCGTCGTCGCGGGACATGACATGTCCCTTCGGCCAGTTCGCCTCTCCCCGCACGCAGTCTCACACCCGGGGCACATCAGAGCCGCCGCCGGGCCACGGAAGGCTCGCTGAACTCGCCGTCCGTGGCCCATCGGGGCCGCGCGCGGGCTCGACGGACGACATGTCCCTTCGGCCAGCTCGCCGCGCCCCCATTCGCGCGCGCGCGGTCTCACGCCCTGCGCACCATTTTTACAATCCCCGCGCCGTCGCCCGTGGCATGCCTCTGCGCGTGAACTTCACGCGAATCACCCCCGTGCTCGTCGTCGACTCGGTCGAGGCCTGCCTGCCCTTCTGGGTCGACCGCCTCGGCTTCACCCGCACCGCGGAGGTCCCGCACGGCGATCGCCTCGGCTTCGTCATCCTCACCTCCGGCCGCACCGAGGTCATGCTGCAGAGCGTCGCCTCGGTCCGCGACGACATCCCCGGCGCCGCGCCCGGCCCGGGCCGCACGTCCCTGTTCATCGAGGTCGACGACCTCGCCGCCGTCCAGCGCGCCCTCGGCGACTGGCCGCGCCTCGTCGCCCAGCGCGACACCTTTTATAAGATGCGCGAGACGATCGTGCGCGACCCGGCCGGCAACGACATCCTGTTCGCCCAGCGCATCGGCTGAACGCCATGCCCCCAAGGACATGCCCCGGCGAGCATGTCCCGAAGCACACCCGAGAGCAGCACTCGTTCGGCGCGCAGGCGCTGCCGGCCTCCTGCATCGCGCAGAAGGCCCTCACCGCAATCGGCGTCCGGCAGGCGATGAGCGTGCAGTCGTTCGAGGGCGAATCGTACTCTCGCGGCACCGTGGCACCGCGCACGATGGCGCCCGCCAGCCACTGCCGACCGCCGATGAGCGCGCCTTCGTCTGCCGCGGCCCACCGACGATCTGTCCCCGAGGACAGCTCAATGCGGCGGCGGCATCTCGAACGGCCGGCAGCTCGTCAGCTCGCCCAGGTCGCAGCGCGGGCCGTCGGCCGGGCAATCGCCGGCGGGCTTCAGCCAGTGCCCGTGGACCGTGAAGGGGCTGGTGCATTCCTCTTGCCCCGCCGGCGGTCGCACGACGATCGAGTAGTCGCCGAGCGGGACGTCGGCGAAGCGGAACGAGCCGTCGACCGCGGCGGTGGCGGAGCGCGTCGACGGGCCCGCGGGGCAGCGGTCGTCGCCGGCCGGCGACGGGCACAGCTCGACCGCGGCGCCCGCCAGCGGCCTGGCCTGCTTGAAGGTCTTGAGCCGGCCGACGACCTCCCAGGTCTTGCCGGGCCGACCCGACGGCAGCCGCGACGGCCCGGCGCCGATCACCGCGATCTGCGTCACCCTGCCCGAAAGGCCAGGTAGAGAACCGAACGGCCACTCGGCCAGCTTGCGCCCGTCGCCGCCGACCACCCCCAGGCCGACGTCGGTCGCCAGCCACACGCGCCCGGCCCCGTCGACCGTCATCTCCGCGATCCGCGAGCCCGCCAGCGGCTCGCTGGCGACGGTGCACCCCGCGGCCGTCGCGGCCGCCAGCTGCACGGCCGCCTTCCCGTGCTCGGGCGCCGCGACCAGGCCGACCTCGCCCACCGCGCGGCGGACGTTCAACGTGGACGGCCACGCCAGCGCCTGCCAGCTGTCGCCCTCGCGCAAGAACCAGCGCTCGCCGTCGCCGGCGATCACGCGATCGCGGTATGTCCATAGCGAGAGGATGCCGGTCCCGGGCGGCGGCTCGACGGGCTGCCAGTCGCGCCCGACGCCGCGCCACATGCCGTTCCACGAGGCCACCCACACGGCGCCGGCGGCGACCGCCAGGCCCGCGAACTTGTTGTCGTCGTATTTGCCGGCGAACTGCCGCCGGTCCCGCAGCGGCCGCCAGCGCGCCCCGTCGTAATGCACGACCTGCCACTCGATGTCGCTCGTCACCGCCCACACGTCATTGTCGGCGCCGACGATCAAATGCTCGTAGCGCGGCCCGGAGTCGCCGCGGCGCCGATGGACCTTGCGCGTGCGCCCGTCGGGCGTCATCACGTCGACCCCGTCCCAGCCGCTGAGCCACAGCGAACCGTCGGGCCCGGCCGTCATCTCGAGGTCGCCGGCGTCGACGCCCTTGGCCAGCGGCAGCACCGTCGTCACCGCGCCGTCGTCGATGCGCAGCACCCCGACGGCATCGACCAGCACGTACGCCGGCCCCGAGCCGGGCGCGGCGATCGCCGGCTCGGACGCCAGCGGCCGACAGCGCGGCTGCTCGGCCGCCGCGGGCTCGCTCGCCGCCGGAGCCGCCGGCGCGACCGACTGCGGCCCCGCCAGGGCCCCTGCGTCGCCGTCTCGGCCGCCTGCGGGCGACACCCGAGCGCCAGCAACGAGACCAGCGCGCCCCCGACTCGCCTGCTCCGCCCCGTCACGCGCGCGAGCCTACCACGCCGCCCGCGGAGCCGGCGCAGCTCCTCCGGCCCGCGTGACCGCGCTCGCCACGAGCCCGCCCGCCTCACTCGCGCAGGGCGAAGGCGATGCCGCTGGCGAGCGTGGCCAGGGTGGTGACGCCGCTCAGGTCGACGTCGAGGCCGACCAGAGTCTGCGCGACCTCGGGGCTGATGCCGGTCAGCACCACGCGCGCGCCGACCAGCCGGGACGCGCGGGCCGCCTGCACCAGCGCGCGCGCGACCTCGGCGTCCATCATGCGAATGCCGGTGACGTCGAGGATGGCCGTGTGCGCGCGGTGCTCGGCGATCCCGCGCAGCAGATTCTCGACGATCTGCCTGGCGCGCTCGGGGTCGACGACTCCGACCAGCGGCACCGCGAGCACGCCCTCGGCGATCGGCAGCAGCGGCGTCGACAGCTCGCGCAGCGCCTCGCGCTGCGCATCGATCATGCGCTGCTGCTCGAGCTCCTGCTGCTTGCGCTCGGTGATGTCGGTGACGAACCCGCCGATCCCGATCAGCTCCCCGTCGTCGCCGTAGACCGGCAGCTTGACGGTCGAGAAGTGACGCCGGCCCTTCGGCGTCACCACCTCCTCCTCGTAGGCCAGCGGGACCCCGCTCTCCATCACCTTGAGCTCGTCGGCCCGCACCTGCGCGACGAACTCCGGCGGCATGATGACCTCGTCGCCGCGGCCGTACATGTCGGCCAGAGTCTTGTTGCTGTCGCGGCCGAAGGTGCGATTGATGAATGTGTAGCGGAACTCGGTGTCCTTGAGATACACGAGACTGGGCGAGCTGTTCACCAGCGCCATCACCCGCTCGAGCGTCACCTGCGGATCTGGCTCGCTGCGTCCGCCCTCCGCCGCGCGCGCCCCTTCGTCCGATCGGTCAGCCATGGCAATCCCTCCCGGACCTTCAGTCCTACGCGAGCGCGTGCGAGGGGGCAAGCGCGCCGACCGCGAACACGAACACCGATCGGCTTCGGTCGGGCCCTGAGGCGCAATCGCAGCAGCGGCGCGAACTCGCGCCGCGGTCGCCAGCCCTTTCGTACAGGTCACGTAAGACATGCACACCGTCCCGCTGCCTGCAATCAATGTCAGCGGAGAGATCCGGTGATTGATGCAAGAATCGTCGCACCCGCGCGGGAGCGCGCGCCCTGCGGGCGTGAGGTCCGCGAGTGGGTCCTCCCGACAGCCGGTCAGCGCACGCCCGTCGGACGTCGATCGGCCCGCGCGGCCGACCGTCATCGACCGCGAACATGCGTCCGAAGTGATGAAAGCACCGCGCCACGCCGAGGCCGGCGCCCGGGGTAGTTCCCAGCGGGACATGCACCGCGTCTCCGCGCCGCGGACCGATCGGGGCAATCCTGGACGGCCCGTACGGATTCGCGGCAATCCTCTCGACATCCACGGCGCGAAGCGGGACGAACGAACACGAATCTTCTGCACCGTCAATCATGTCCGCTTCGCCATGTCTCCATGGACATGTCCTAAAGAACAGTCTATGCCTCGCGCTGCTCGCCGAGCCAGGCGTCGATGAACTTGAAGTGACCCGCACGCCGCGCCCACGGCGCGAAGCGCGGCGTCGCTGCGGCCAGCCCGGACTGGCGCCGAGGCAATTCGCCGCGGTCCTGATCACGGATCCCGGACGCGGACAGTGCCACGATTCGGCGCCTGGGCCGCCAGCGGCGACCCCGCCCGATCGCGTAGCCTGTGCCCGGGCTTACGCAACGTCGGGGCCGGGTAGCGCGATCGGTGGTGATCGGCAGCACCATCGAAGCGCGCCATATCTGGCGCGACCGCATGAGCCGCGAACATCACGGTGAGGAGACCGCGCCGACCCTCGAGATTCAGTCGAGCGGGCGGCCGGCGTTCGAGCCGCCGGCCCACGGCGACGTGCCGCGGCCGGGCGCGGTGAAGTTCGCCCGCGGCACCCTCATCGACCGCTACGTCCTGCTCGAGCACGTCGGCGCCGGCGCGATGGGCGTCGTCTACGGCGCCTACGACCCCGAGCTCGATCGCAAGATCGCCCTCAAGTTCCTCAAGTCGCACGCCCGCGACCCCAAGGCCCGCGCCCGACTGATCCGCGAGGCCCAGGCGCTGGCCAAGCTGGCCCACCCCAATGTCGTCACCGTCCACGACGTCGGCGCCTTCGACGAGGAGGTGTTCGTGGCCATGGAGTACGTCCACGGCGTCACCTTGCGGCAATGGTTGCACTCGCGCCGGCGCGGCTGGCGAGACATCGTCGCCGTCTTTACCGCCATCGGCCGCGGCCTGGCCGCCGCGCACGACGCCGGCCTCGTCCACCGCGACCTCAAGCCCGAGAACGTCATGATCGGCGTCGACGAGCGCGTGCGCGTGATGGACTTCGGCCTCGCGCGCGCCGCCGGGGGCGAGCCCCGCGAGCGCCTCGTCCCGCCGCTGTGCGATCAGCCGATCGAGCTGACCCGCACCGGCACCCTGCTGGGCACGCCGGCCTATATGGCGCCGGAGCAGTGGGAGGGCCTCGAGGCCGACGCGCGCACGGATCAGTTCGCGTTCTGCGTCGCCATGTGGGAGGCGCTCTACGGCTCGCGGCCGTTCTGCGGCCAGACCCCCTCGGCGCTGCTGCAGGCGATCACCCGCGGCCACATCACCCCGCCGCGCGACGCTCGTCGCGCCCCGCCGTGGCTGCGGCGCCTGCTCGAGCGCGGCCTCGCCGTCGACCCCGCCGCGCGCTGGCCGTCGATGACCGCGCTTCTCGCCGAGCTGACGCGCGACCACCAGGCCCCGCGGCGCCGCCTCGGCGTGCTGTTCCTCGGCATCCTCGCGCTCGTCGTCGCCGCCCTCGCCGCGCGCCGGATCGACGAGCGGCGGGCGGCGGCGGAGGCGGCGAGGATCGCGAGCGAGGAGCGCGCCGCGAAGGCCGACGACGAGCGCGAGGCGGCCAGCTTCGAGGCGCGCAACCGCGAGGTCTGGCGCCTGTCGACCGTCGGCGCCCACGAGCGCGACGCCCTCGGGCTGGCCCTCGAGGCGCTCGCCCCGTTCGCTCCGAGCTTCGACGAGGCCCCGCAGGTCGTCATCGACGCCCTCACCGGGGCCATGCAGGCCATGCTGCCGGTGGCCACGATCCCGACCAAGGAGCGGTCGCCGCGGGCCGTCGAAGTGTCCGACGACGGCACCTTGCTCGCCGTCCAGTTCGCCAGCGACGTCGAGCTGTGGTCCACCGATCCGGTGCGTCGGGTCGCCACGGTCGCCACGGGCGCGGTCAACCACGCGTTCGTGCGGATCAGCCCCGGCAACCGCCACATCGTCGTCCGCGACGACGACAGCTGCACCGTCCATGCGATCGCCGGGGGCGCGCGCAACGTCCAGGTGCCCCGCTGTCACGACCTCGTGTTCGCCCCCGACGACGCGCGCTTCTTCGCCCTGAAGGCCCACACCGCGCCCATCGATCACCACACCTTCACCCTGCTGTTCGACGCCGTCGGCGCTTACCGCAGCGACGACGGCCGGCCGATCTGGTCGATACCGCTGACGGCCCGCGGCGCCGCGCTCGCGCTCCACCCCGACGGCGAGCACCTCGTGCTCGCCACCGACGCCCTCGCGCCCACCTTTCTCTCCGCCGACACCGGCGTCGCCGAGCGCCCGATCGTGTGGCGCGACCTCCCGGCGTGGAACGAGTCGTGGGCCAGCCGGCGCGACCCTGCCTCGCTGGCAGTGTCGCCCGACGGCCGCTACGTCGCCCTCGCCCATCCTTCGGCCGCGGAGGGGGCGCTGGTGTTCGACAGGCA
Source organism: Nannocystis pusilla (assembly GCF_026626665.1). Lineage (GTDB taxonomy): Bacteria > Myxococcota_A > Polyangia > Nannocystales > Nannocystaceae > Nannocystis > Nannocystis pusilla. The sequence continues at coordinate 9,555,120 of NZ_JAPNKE010000002.1, read as the reverse complement.
CCGCCAGCGCGTCGAGCGGCTGCCTCACCTCGCGCGCACCGTCCTGTTCTCCTCCGACGGCCGGCGCCTCTTGACCGCCAACAACCACGACGAGGACACCATGGTGTTCCACGCCGCCGCCGACCTCGCCGTCGGCGGCTGGGAGCAGGCGCACCGGATCGTCGGCAAGCTTCACGACGCCACCCGCGACGACGAGCTCTTGCTCGTCGGCACCGACCTGCAGCTGTCGGAGACCCCGAACCTGCGCCAGAGCACCCCGCCGATCTCGAGCGTCCACGGCGAGCACCTGTCGACCTCGCGCGGCGGCACTCGCTTCGTCATCCTCTCCTCGGGCGTCACTTTGTGGGAGTCGGCCGACCCGCTCGAGGTGGGGCGCTGGACGCCCCGCTCGGCCAGCAGATCGTGCGATTCGACGAGCGCGAGGTCGCGACGCGCGACGCCGACGGCTTCGTCCGCCTGCACGATCGGCGGGGCGAGCGGCCGCCGCTCGTGCTCGCCGAGCCCGACGCTCCGGGCGAGCGCTCGTCCGCGTGGAGCGTCGACGGCGGGATCTGGCGCGAGCCCGTCGGCAGGACCCGCGGCCGCGGCCTCATCCGCTTCTACGACGAATGGGGCCACCCGCGTTACGCGCGGACCTACCCGCCCGGGGGCGGGCGTCAGACCGTCGCCCTCGCCGCCCGGGCCGCGCGGATCGCCGCCGCCAACCTCGACGGCAGCGTCGACGTCGTCGAGCCGCTCGAGTCGACCCCGCTGTGCAGAATCCCGGGCGACGGCACCCGCGTGCAGGAGGTGCGGATCTCCAGCGAGGGCACCTACGTCGGCGTGCTGTTCGGATCCGGCGCGCTGGCGATCTGGTCGACCCCCGCGTGCGAGCAGGAGCTGCGCGCCTCCCCGTTCGCCATGGCCGATCAGGTCCTAAACAGCCTCATCAGCTTCCTGGGCAGCGAGCTGTTCCTCATTCGCGACGACAATCGCACCAGCGTGTTCGACCCGGAGACCGGCCTCGAGCGATGCCTCGCCATCGACACTTGCCCCGACGGCGAGCGGCACAAGGGCTTCTCGTACATCTCGAGCGACGGGCGCTTCCTCCTGACCTCTTGCCGCTCGCGCGACAACCTCAAGGAGGTCGCGCTGTGGGAGGTCGACTCGGGCACCCGCCTGTCCGACATCGACTTCTCGGCCTACAGCGGCGTCGCCTACAACCCGGCGCCGCGCTCGCCGGGGCTCGAGGACGCGGCCCTCCTGGAGTTCGCGCACTCCGGCGAATTCCTGGTCGCGCGCACGCAGAAGGGCCAGCTGGCGATCCTGAGCGTCCCGGCGCTCGAGGAGCAGCAGCTCCTCCACACCCGCTCGGTCGCCGACGACTTTCGCCTGCGCAGCGACGACCGCTTCATCGACGTCCTCGACGCCGAGAGCGGGGCCATCCACACCTATCCGGTCACCCGCGCCGGCCTCGTCGAAGCCGCCTGTCACGCCCTCGCGCGCACCGACATCGCGCAGCGGGTCACCCCCGTGTGCAGGCGGATCTCCGGCGCCTTCCTCCGTTGATGCGAGGGCCCGGGCGGTCGGGCCGCCGATCGCACGCACGCCTGGGCTCGCCGTCCACTGCCAATGTACAGACCCGCGAATGCTGGCAGCACGAGCCTGCTTTGCGCCACGGCGCCGCGCACGGCGACGCCCGACGGCGGTAATACGGGCGTAACGATCTGCGTTTCGCTAACGTGACGCTCAAATGAAAATGCGTCCCGCTTCGAAAACCTCGCGTCCCTCGCGTCCGCGCCGGCTGCTCGCCCTCGGCGCCCTCGCCCTCCCGCTCGCGGCCTGCGACGCCGCCGAGACCGACGGTTCGCCGCTGCCCACCTGGGAGGAGTTCCGCGACGCCGCCACCCGCCACGTCGACGGCCGGCCGCGCTACGTCGTCGACGGCGACCTCCCCGTCACCCTCGACCAGCTCGCGGACGCCTACGCCGACCTCGTCGCCGCGCGCGAGGGCACCGCGCCGCGCAGCATCGTCAACCTGCACGACGGCGCGTTCGACCGCTGGCAGGCGGGCCGGGAGCACGAGCTCACCTATTGCGTGTCGGACGAGTTCGGCGCGAAAAAGGACCGGGTCGTGCGCGAGATGGCCGAGGCCACGCGGTCGTGGGAGCAGGCGGCGCACGTCGACTTCCGCTACCGGCCCGCCGCCGACGCCGACTGTCGGCCCGGCGCGGTCGCCCTGTTCGCGGTGCAGCCGTGGCACACCGGCGGCGCCATGGCGTTCTTCCCGGCGATGCCCGAGTCGACGCGGGTCCTCTACATCGATTACGCCGACTTCGACGAGAACCCCGACTGGAAGGCCGCGACCCCGAACATCACCACCGTCGGCGTCCTCCGCCACGAGCTCGGGCACGTCCTCGGCCTGCGCCACGAGCACACCCGGCTGCCGACCAGCGTCTGCTTCGAGGACGACGCGTGGGCCGAGCTCGGCGAGTACGATCATCGCTCGGTCATGCATTATCAGTGGTGCACCGGCGGCGTCTCCACCACCGATTACACCCTGACGATCGCCGACCAGGAGGGCGCGCACCCTCTACGGTCCGCCGGCCGTGGTGCGGCACCAGCCGAGGGTCGCCGTCGACTTCGACCACGACGGCCGCAGCGACCTCGCCCTGACCGGCGCGTCCGCCTGGAGGGCGGTGCCCATGGCGTTCGCGGCCGGCCGCAGCTTCAAGGAGACCGACCTCGCCGACCCCAACCTCGCCGCCGCCGCCGCCCGGGAGGGCGTGCAGATCGCCACCGGCGACTTCGACGGCGACGGCCGCACCGACGTGGTCCTGTCCGGCGCGCCGGATTGAAGTCGCCGATCCTCGCCCGCTCCCGCGGCGACGGCGGCTTCGCGGTGTCCACTCCGGCCCTGGCGCAGTGGCATGAATGGGCCGCCCGCGACAACGCGCACCTGCTCACCGGCGACTTCGACGGCGACGGCCGCACCGACCTCGCCCTGCTCGGCGCCGAATCGGCGGACCGCGTCGTCGTCGCCCTCTCGCGCGGCGACGGCGGCTTCGAGCTCGCCGAGCACACCGGCGACGACTTCGCCGCCGCGGCCGCGGCCCCCGGCGTCCGCACGGTCGCCGGCGACTTCGACGGCGACGGCACCACCGACCTCGCCCTCGTCGGCGACCACCGTGAGCCCGCGCTCCCCGTCGCATTGTCGAACGGCGACGGCTCGTTCACCGTGGTGCGACGGCCCGCGCGCCGCTTCGCCACCGCCGCTGCGTCCGCCGACGCCGTGGTCCTGGCCGGCGACTTCGACGGCGACGGCACCACCGACCTCGCAGTCACCGGCTCGGCCGGCTGGAAGACCCTCCCCGTGGCGCTCTCGGCCGGCGACGGCTCGTTCACCTTCGTCGACTCCGCCACCGCCGAGCTCGGCGACTGGGCCGAGGACGCCGGCACCCGCGTCCTGCCCGGCGACTTCGACGGCGACGGCAAGACCGACCTCGCCCTCGTCGGCCGCACCGACAGCGTCCCGCTGGCGCTGTCCCGCGGCGACGGCACCTTCGCCCTCGCCCAGCCCGCCGCGACCACCTTCGGCGCCCGCCTCAAGGTCGGCGCCCGCGTCGTCGCCGGCGACTTCGACGGCGACGGCCGCAGCGACCTCGCCATGACCGGCCCCGGCGACTGGAGCACGATCCCCACCGCCTATTCCAACGGCGACGGCTCCTTCACCCTCGCCGACCAACCCGCCGGCGACTTCGCCACCCTCGCCGGCCACGAAGGCGCGCACCTGCTCGAATGATCGCACCGCGCCGACCGGCGAATCGTGCTCCGACCACCTCGGCCAGCAACTGTCCGGTGTCGACGTCGACCGCGTCGACGCGCATGCAGCTTCGCCGGCTCCGACGATCACCGCACCAGCCGCCGCGCATTCACTCGACCTCGGTGACGAGCAGCGCCAGCCGCCACAGCCGATCGATGACAGTATCCACTGGCGCCTCGCCCGACTGCGGATAGCGGCCGACCGCCCAGCTCCCCGCGGTTCGAGACGCCAGGAACAGCACCCCCCACCGCCCAGGCCCGCTCCCCGCGCCGGGCCATGCGTGCAGCTTTGACTCTCCGAGTCGCCGCAGCTCCTCGAGCTCCGCGTCGAGGTCGATCGCTCGCACCTCGCCCCGGAGGGCAGCAACGTCGACGACGCAGAACGGCTCGTCTCTGCCCGTGCGTACTCACCGGCTCCGAGTCGGCATCGACCCCATCAATCGAGCGGCCGCAGCTCGATGCGCGCTGGACCGAGCCGGATCTGCCGGGTCCCCGGGCGGCGCTCGACCAGCGACGCCGCGTCGGCGACCCCGAGCCGACCGAGCTGCGTGCGCGCCCGGTGGATGCAGATGTTTAGATGATTGTCGTCCATCCGCAGCATCTTGAGCAGCTCGTCGGCGGTCAGCCAGCCTTGCTCCGCAGCCGGCACCCCGGCCCGCTCGTCGGCGAGGCGCCGGCGCGCCAGCAGCAGCAGCACGTAGTGATGCGCGCGGCGCTGCAGATCGAGGCGGCGGTCGCCGCAGCAGGCCACCAGCTCCACCCGCTCCTCGTCGCGGCTGAACGCGAAGCACAGCCGCAAGTTCGCCACGCACAGCCCGCCGTCGCTCTCCTGCCACGTGCCGGCGCAGAACTTCGGCAGGTACACGCGCCAGAGCCCGTCGCCGAGCGCCAGCACCGCCCGGTCGTCGATGGACGCGACCTCGGCGCCGCGCTCGCAGATCCACGAACCATGCGGATCCTGATAAATCGAGCACTCCGGCTCCTGCAGATCCGGCAGCGCCAAATAGCCGCCCTCGCCGACTCGCCATTGTGCCGCCGGCAATCGGTGCGCCATCAGCTGCGGCCCGGCCGCGTCCTCCAGGTTGAAGACCGCCGATTCGCGCCCGAAGCGGATCTCCGCCCCCTGGCGCAGCACCAGGCGCTCTCCCGCCGCCAGCCGCGCCCCGTCGACGCAGGTCCCGTTGCGACTGCCGAGGTCATGCAATTCCCAGTGGTCGCCGTCCCACTGGATCTCCGCGTGGCGCCCGGATACGTCCCGAGCGCCCAGCACCAGGTCACATGATTTTGAACGCCCTACCAAACAGCGGTCAGGTAAAACGAGGCGCTCTTGGGAACTATGCGCGCGCAGGACGGCCACCATCACCGATCTTAGCCCGGATCTTTCAATGGACCACCGCCGGTCTGGCGCCCTCGGCCGGTCGCCGCAATCCCGGCGCGGGCGCTCCGCCCGCCTGTTCGAACTGTCTATTCGCTGAAAACACCGTCCCCTTTCGATCGCCCCCCTGAAAAACTCGCAGCCCCGACGCATCGGGTCGGCGCATGCTCGCGGTCCCGCCCCGTCGATTCGCAGCGTCCTCGCGTCCCCATGCTGCTCACTCCATTCGTCGTGTTCTGGCGGCAGTTCCGCGAGACGGCGAGCCACTCGACCGCCTTCCTCGGCTCGACATGCCTGAGCGCCGGAGCCGCCGCCCTCGCGATGTTCCCACCCAGCTCGAGGTCGCGGCCGACCATGACCGCGAGCTCGCCCCGGCAAGCTCGTGCACCCAAGCCCCAAGAAGGACCCCGAGGGTCTCCCGGACAAGCTCGTCATCCCGCCCACGCGCCCCTCGGACGACGCAACGCCCCCCGGTGACCAGGAACGAACAGGTCATCCTCGACCCCCCGATCCCGGCGAGGCACCCGCCGCCCAGCAAGACGCTCGGCGGCCCGCCGAGCGACCACGACCCCCCCGGCGACCCGTTCGGCTCGACCGATGGCCGGTCCGAGCTCCACAAGGCCAATGACCCGTGGCCCACCGAGGTCCAGCGCGCGCTCGATGACATGCCCGTGGGCACCTTCGGCACCGAAGGCGAGGACGTGGATCTACAGGTTCCGCCGCGCGGTCTGCCCCGAGGGCGCCCTCCCGGCGCAGTTCAAACAGACACTGGCGACCCGGCCCTCGACACGCGAATCGAGAACGCCACCGAGACCCTGCAGGTCAACCTCCTCGCGCTCCTGCAAGCGCCACAAACAATTGAAGTACGACTTCACCTGGCGCTGCAAGAACACCGGCCGCGACACGGTGCAATAAAGCCCTCCGATACCAGCAACCTCCGGAGCGCGGCCTTTATTCCCGACAGCCAAGCTTTTGCGCGGCTCGTCACGGCGCGTCGTGCTCGTAACCGTGGAAGTAGTGCTGGCCGCCGTTGATCGGCGTCTCGACCACCAACTGCTCGCCCGGGCCGAACGCGATGCCTTGGGGGTACGTCAGGTGGCTGAACAGGTGCCCCGGCTCCGAGACGCGGTTGAACGCCACGCGGTCCTGGGTGCGCCGTAACCGCCCGATGACCGGAAGGCCGCCCTCGTTGACCAGCGTCCACGATGTCAGCACGAACACCTTGCCGGCGGGTACCTCATACACGGTCTGGATCGGTTCGGCGCCGGACTCGAAGTAGATGGTCCGCAGCTCGCCGGCGGTCACACAACAATTCTCTGTGGGCATCGCGACTCCTTATCATCCTATCGGGCCGGAGCACGGGTCTCCGCGCTCGACTCGCAAGGACCCTAACACGTCGGTTCTCACCGAGCAACGCGTGGATCCGATCGCCGCATCGTGCGCTCCTCGCGTCGCAGCCGGCGGGACCGAAGGTCGAGCACCAGCCATATCGGGGGACTTCCATGTCGCACCCAAGGCCACCCAACTGCAGTTGGTGAATATACGCACTGCCGTGAACCAAGCCCTGCGTACCACAGGGCACCCAACAGCCAACGCAGCACCGCGTGACGCGGTCTCCCGTCATTCGCGTATCTCGTCTTTCGCGCAGGCGAACCGTCGCGTCTCCAGGGCGAATTCAGACGTTGCAGACAGCTCGAGCGCGGTGCTATAGCCGTGCATCGACGAAAACGGGGTTCCCGCGCGGAACCCGCGATGGGTACTGACCTCCGAATCTGGGAGGTCCGGAAGGGTATTGCGTATGACGAATGCGATCCGTGGGAAGGTCTCGAGCTCGGGTAGTGGTAGTCCTCTTACCAATGTAAAGGTAGAGTTCGCCTTGGATGTCGGCCTGGAGTTCGAGCCCAGGCCCGAAGTGGACCGCTCCTCCGGCCAATTGCCGCCCTGGACCGCGATGACCACCAGCTTCGGTCTTTTCACGATCCCGCTGACCGACGAAGACGTGGAGCAGATCCTCGGCGGCGGTCGCCACCGCGAGTTGGTCTTCCGCGTCTACGACTCCAACTCCATCATCATCGGCACGCAGACGGCCTACGTCTCGCGCGCCCTGTTCCGCGGCAATCAGACCGTCAGCCTCACCGCCAACCCCTCGTACAGCCTCTCCACGGGCGCTCCGACCTTCTCGGTGAGCGGCTTCGTGACTTCGGCCGACGGCACGCCGATCGGTGGCACCGCCATCATCGTCTACAAGAAGACGCTGCGTAACGAGATTCAGCATGCGACCGGAACGAGCGGCACCGACGGGCGCTTCATGATCCGCTATCCGGGAAGCGCCGGCGGCCACCCCGACTTCGCCGACTTCACCATCTATCTCAAGGCCGCCTCCATCTCGGCGAGCACCGCCAAGTTCTGCAATCCGCCGGCCGACCTCACCGTCCGTCTGGTCCAGAACAACGCCCCCTACGTGGGCAAGTCGAGCTACAACCTCGACCAGACCCTCCTGAGCGGCCTGCTCGACAACATCACTTTCCCCCAGATTACCCCCGACGACGTCCGGTTCATGCAATGCCGTACCGACGTCGATCGCTCGGCCGTGACGACCATGGCGCGCGCGCATGCCCTGAACGCCAAGTATCCCACGCTCACCCCCGACGTCTTCGTCGCGTTCGCCCACGCCGGCATCCCGCTCTCGACCACCTCCGTCACCGGCCTCACGCCGGCCGATATCACCCGAGCCATCAACCAGGCGGTCGCAGACAACGTCGTCCCTTCGGCGCTGGCGACGCAAGTCGCCACGATCACCGACACGCTGAAAAACGCCCGCACCGATCGCATCGTCCCCCAAATCAACCCCGGTACCACCCCGGTCGGCTCGATCCTCGTGGCCGCCGGCCTCGAAAGCCAGGCACGTGCTTTCGCGCTCAAATACGCGGACCACACAGGCACGGCCGAGCAGTTCTGGAACGACCTACGCGCCCCTTCGAGCCTCGGCGCCGCTGTCGTCAGCAAGATCCAGTTCGCCTTGCAGGTCGGCGCGATCACCGGCGGTCACGCCCGGATGATCACGCTGCTCGATGCGAAGCGTACGGCCAACGTCTTCTCGCGCGCCGCAGAGCTCGCGCAATACACCGAGGCGAACTGGGTCTCCTTCATGGGCGAGCTCGTCGGCGGTGTCGCGGTGCATACGCCGGCAGGTGTGCCTGGGACCAGCGCCGAGCAGCGCAGCAACTACGCCGCCGCGATCACGCGCATGATCGCCGACCTCTACCCGTCCGCGCACCTCGCTTATCGCCTGCCGGCCGGCTCAGTCACCAGCAACGTCGCTGCGTTCGTGGTCCAAAACCCCGACTTCAGCTTCGACCGCACCTACATCAAGAGCTTCTTCCAGGGAGCCACCGGCTTGCCGCCGCTCACCGCCGATCGAGATGCCTTGCGTCAGGACCTGCTCAAGGTCCAGCGCGTCTTCAACTTGTCGCCGCGATACGGGCGCACCGACACCGCGCGGGCGCTGCTCGAAGCAGGAGTGACCACGGCCGCGCAGATTCAGAGCATGGGTCTGGCGGCCTTCCGCGGCAAGTTCAGCGGCATCCTCGACGCCGACGCTCTGGCTGCGGTGTTTGAGAAGGCCGACCAGATCGCCACGGCCTCCACGCACGCGTGGCTGCAGATGAGCGCCAAGGCCAGCGCTCCCATCACCAAGGTGATCCCGACCCCCGCGTGCGGCGACCCCACTCTCGAGCAGCTGTTCCACAACCTCGACTACTGCGCCTGCACCCACTGCAATCGGTCCTCGGGCCGGCGGCGTACTTCACCGACCTGATGCACTTCCTCAAGCTTCGCCACTATGGCGGGCTCAACCTCTCGCTCCACGGCCTGCTCAACGTCGCGCGGCCGGAGCTCAAGTACATCGACCTCAATTGCAAGAACTCGGACACGCCGGTCCCCACCATCGACCTCATCATCGAGGTGCTCGAGGCCCGGGCGCACATGCCGCTGGGCCTCGTCGGCTCGCCGAACCTCAATCGGCAGACCACCTGGACCGAGGAGGACCTGCAAGTCTACCCCGAGCACATCAACCCCGCCATCTATGTCGAGCTGGCCAAGCCGACGAAGTGCTACCGCCCCTTCGAACTCCCGTTCGACCTGCACCTCGAGGACGCGCGCTCCTATCTCCAGGTCATCGGCACCTCGCGGGTGGCGCTGCAGGACGCCTTCGAGTGGTTCGGCGGCTTCGAGGCGACCCAAATCTTCCGCGTCGACGAACGGCTCGGCTTGTCCAAGGGTCAAAGCGACCTCGTCCGCGATGTGCTCGACATGCCGAGTCTGGAGGAACGCTGGGGCTTCCCGCTCGGCAGCGGCACCTGGATCACCGAGATCAACAAGGTCGAGCTGTTCATGGAACGCGCCAGCCTCGACTTCCCCGCGGTGCAGGAGCTGCTGCGCACGCGGATGTTCGCCGACGAGACGAAGATCGTCTACGCCACCCCTTGCACGCTCAAAGACGCGGTGTTCCGCGACATCGCCAACGAGACCCAGCCCGGCTTCGACTCGACCCAGCTGCGGCACATCCAGCGCTTCCTGCGGGTCAAGCGCGCGCTCGGATGGACCACCGCGGAGCTCGACGCGGTCCTGCACGGCCTCGGCGCCACCCTGGTGATGGCCGGCCTCGATACGCTGGCTCGCTTCGTCCGCCTGCGTCAGCGCTTCGCGCGGCTGCCCCTCGGCGAGGTACTGTCCTGGTTCGCCCCCCTCGACCGCCACGAATACGTCGAGGGTGAGCCGACCTACTACGACCAAGTCGTGCGGCCGAAGATCCGCGACGCGGCCTTCACCGCGCTCGACGGGAGCAAGCTTCTCAAGGATTTCCGCGGCGACCTACTCGGCATCCTCAAAGTCGACGAGAGCGAGCTCGACGCGATCCTCGCCGTCACCGGTCTGACCGGCGACGACGACCTGACCCTCGAGAACCTGTCGAAGCTGTATCGCGTCTCCTCGATCGCGCGTGCCGTCGATCTCTCGGTCGACGAGCTCATCACTCTCACCCACTACACCGCCAGCCTGAACGAAGGTGCGGGCCCGTTCGCGGGCACAGCGATCGCGCCGGTGCGCGAGCTCATCGACCGCGCCGAGGCCGTCAAGGGCTCCCGCCTGTCTGTCCCCGCGCTCGACTGGTTCATCCGCAACCAGCAGAAGGATAAGTTCGGCGCCGGCGACCTCGACGTCACGCGCACCTTCATCGGCCTCATCACGGCCCTGCAGCAGGCCCACACCGACCACGAGCAGAGCCTCCCGCCGCCCGAGCTGGCGAAGATCGATCGGATCGCCAAGCTGCTGGCGCTGTTCCTCAGCGAGGCGGACACCAAGGCGGCCGTGGAATTCATCACCCAGGTGACGCCCGTCCCGGACGACGGCGTCGCCGCGGGCCTGCGGGATCAACTGCTCTTCTTCCTTGTGGAGGAGAGCCCCGCGTGGCTCGAATTCGGCAAGGGGAGTGGCAGCTGGGGCACCGTCGAAGCGCGCGTCAACCTGATCCTCCCCGTGGTCGAGGCCTACGTCCGCCAGCAGCGGCTCGAGAGCGTGGTGATCCGTCAGATGGCCGTCGCCCTCTCGCTCGAGGTCGCGGACGCCGACATGCTCCTGCGCAAGTTCACGCATGGCACTCCGACCGCTCTCGCCATCCTGACCGACGATGCCTTCTTCTCCACGGCTTCGTACAGCGTCGACGCTGACGCCCCGCTGATCAAGAACGTCGACTTCCCGGCGCTGTTCCTCGATCGCACTGGCGTCAAGGTCCCGGCCGCGCTCTACCGCAACCTGCGGCGCGTCGCTCTGGTCGCCGCGACCTTCCGCCTCGGTCCGGGTCTGTTGCGGTGGCTGCTCGAGCAGCCGACCGACCCGCAGGTCACCCTGCCCAACTTCGTCGCGCTGCCGCAGGATGGAACCAACAACACTCTGGTGTACGCCACCTTCGCGGGCTGGGACTGGCTCCGGCGCGCGATCGACATCCGCGACAACGTCCTCACCGACCCTGAGCAGCTCACCGTCCTGCTCGACCAATTCTTCGCCGCCAACCCGCCACCCGACTGGAAGTCGAAGTTCCTCGGCCTCCTCGCCGCCGCGGCCGACTGGGACGTGAATGCCCTCACCGCCTTCGAGACCGTGGAGCCCATCGAGGTGGTCGATCTCAAGCGCATCGAGGCCGTCGAGGCGTTCGCGTCCGTGCTCCGCATCAGCGCCCAGCTCGGCGTCGACCCCTTGACCGCGCGCACGTGGGCCGACGACGCCCCCGTGAGCGTCCCCATCGCCGCCGCAATTCGAGCCGCCGCCCAGGCGAAGTTCAAGGGCGCGAACTGGGCCTCGATCGCCCAGCCGATCCGCAACCGCCTGCGCGAGAAGCAGCGCGACGCCCTCGTCGCCTACTTGATGAAGGCCGAGAACATCAAGGACCGCGAAGACTTGTTCGGCGTCCTGCTGATGGACGTCGACCTGGCCCCGTGCAACAAGACCACCCGCCTGCTGTTCGCCACGGCCGCCCTGCAGCTGTTCATGCAGCGCGCGCTGATGGGCCTTATCCCCAACGTCAAACTGACCCCCGCCGACTCCGACGAGTGGTCGTGGATGAAGCGCTACCGCGTCTGGGAGGCCAACCGCAAGCTGTTCCTATACCCCGAGAACTGGGTCCAGCCCGAGCTCCGCGACGACATCACCCCCCTGTTCGAGCGCTTCACCGCCGAGCTGGCCCAGACCGGCATCGACGAGGCCTCGATCGAGAAGGCCTACATCCACTACCTCGAGGGCCTGCACGAGGTCTCGCACCTCGACGTCAGCGGCATGTACCACGAGACCGAGGGCACCAATCCGCTCACGGTCGACCGCATGCACGTGTTCGCCCGCAGCCCGGCCGACCCGACCGAACTGTTCTACCGTCGGCGCGAGGATGACGCCTACTGGACGCCGTGGAGGAGCTGCCCTTCGCCGTCGAGAACAAGGGTGTCCTACCCGTCGTGTCCCATCGACGCCTGATACTCGTCTGGCCGAAGACAGAACTCGTCCCCAAGCCGCCCAAGAAGGAGGAGAACTATCTCTATCACGAGCGAAAGGTTACGATTCGCTGGGCTGAGAGGCAGTTCAGTCAATGGGGCAAGATCCATACGGTTGGGGAATCCGCCACCACAGACTGGCCCGACACATCGAGCAACCCCGACCCCGAAGACCCCGATTTCAACGAGGATATCAGCATGGTGTCCTGGACCGATCAGGGAGGTCTGCAGGTCGGCGTAAACAGGGCATACGAGTACCTCTTCGAGGACCGAATGAAGAAGCTTGCCCAGTGGTCATACAACGGCTGCTCGGGGTCCCTGCACTGGTATGGTTTCGGCGATCAAGACGATGACGCAAAGATCGGTGACTTGGAAGGACCTTGGCCCGTCCCTTCGCCGCATAGTGAGGTCTACTTTCAAGCATTCGGGCTCGGCGGAGGCCCGGGCAAACTCCTGATGCCGTTTGAATCGAATAAAGGGCTGGCCTATTCCGGGCCCATCTTGAAGCTGCCGGGCGGTGTATACAAATTTCTCTCGATCCCTCATCAGGACGAACGGCTCGATTGCAGTCGACCGTTCATCTACAGCGACAAGTACGCCTCTTTGTACTTGCGCCCCTCGAACAGCGGCGCCGGCACGAACGACGCCAACCCCGACAAGCTCTTCCTCCAGCAGATCGGCCAGAACCACCTCCAACCCTACTTCGGGCTGGCCGGCATCACCGTGCCATACCAGGCGCCACCCGCCGATAACCAGCTCGTCAAGGAGCTCTCGGGAGGAGATAACATCGCCTCGATGCAGCAGTGGGGCTCTTTCGGGAAATACACCAAGTACTCGGCCTCGGTCTTCTATCACCCGTACACTTGCTTGTTCCTCGAGCGGGTGCGGAGATTCGGCGTCGCCGGGCTCCTCGACCCGGCAGTGGCCACCCAGGGCGGGGACGTCTCGCTGCAGTACCAGGCCGTGGATCAGCCCCTCGCGCCCGATCACGAGTACTTCGACGATGAGACCATCGTCTATCAAGAATACCCGACCGCTGACATCGACTTCCGCTACGGCGGCGCCTACAGCGTCTACAACTGGGAGTTGTTCTTCCACATTCCGATGTACATCGCCGATCGCCTGATGGCGGAGAACCGATTCGAGGAGGCCCAGCGCTGGCTCGGCTATATCTTCGACCCGACGCGTAACCCGCAAGAGGTCGGCAACACCGACTGCCTCCACTACTGGAATTTCAAGGAATTCCGCGAGAGCTCGAGCACATGTCGATCGCCCAGCTGCTCGAGCTGCTGCACTACCCCGGCCCCGACAACGAGCTCATTGGCAAGAAGAAGGAGATGATCGACCAGATCGAGCAGTCGCGGCTCCGTCCGTTCCGGCCGCACGTCCTCGCGCGGCTGCGCCCGACCGCGTACATGCGGGCCACGGTGATGAAGTACCTCGACAACCTGATCGCCTGGGGCGACGACCTGTTCCGCCGGGACACGCGCGAGAGCACCCAGGAGGCGGCCCAGCTGTACCTGCTGGCCCTGCAGATCCTCGGCAAGCGCCCGCGCAAGATCGATGGCGACGAGCGGCCGGACAAAGACTACAACGACGCGGCCAGCGAGCTCGACGCCTTCTCGAACTTCCTCGTCGAGCTCGAGAACGATCTCATCGGCTTCGCCAAGAAGGACGTGCTGTTCAAGCTCGACGTCAAGGCTCAAGAGGACGTTCAGTGGCACACGCCGACTCTCTACCAGTGGGCGGCCGCCGAGTCGCCGACCCCGCAGGGCACTGGATCCGATGCCTCGGGACCGGTCAATCGTGCCCCCCGCCGAATATCCGCATCATCGTCGACGGCGACGACGACGGACCGACGGCCACGCGCCTCTACTTCTGCATCCCGCCCAACGACAAGCTGCTCGGCTACTGGGATATCGTCGCCGACCGCCTGTTCAAGCTTCGCAACTGCCTCAACATCGAAGGCGTCCGCCGGGAACTCGCCCTCTACGACCCGCCGATCGATCCGGGCCTGCTCGCCCGTGCCGTCGCCCAGGGCATCGACATCGGCACCGCGATCAGCAACCTCTACGCTCCGCTGCCGCACTACCGGTTCCTGCCGCACCTCGGCATCGCCAAGGAGTTCGTCAGCCACGTCAGCAGCCTCGGCAACGGGCTTCTGCTGGCGCTTGAGAAGCGAGACGCCGAAGCCCTGGCCAACCTGCGCGCCGGTCACGAGGTCGCGCTTCTCAAAGAGGTCCGTGCCGCCAAAGAAACGATGTTGCAAGAGGCCCGGGAGAACATCCAGGCGCTACAGCGCGGCCGCGAACTCGCGGCTCTTCGCGAGCAGTACTACTCCACGCGGGAGTTCATGAACGAGCTCGAGATCAAGGAGAATGATCTCTCGCTCGAGGCTTCGAGGCACGAAAAATCGGCCGCAGACGAGCTTCAGCTGTCCACCATTCTCTCCCACATCCCGAACTTCAGCCTCGGATTCTCGGGCAACGGTGTTCACTCTACGATTTCGAGTGGCGGCCAAATCGCCGCGCTGGGCTCACAGCTCAATAGCCAAAAACAGAATGTTAACGCCACGGCGAAGAGCCGCGAGGCCAACCGCGCCGGGACGATGGCCTCGTACGTCCGCCGCAAGGACGAGTGGAAGCACCAGCGGGATCTTGCACGTGCGGAGCTCAAGCAGATCGACGCGCAGATCACCGCGGCGGAGATCCGGCTGCAGATGGCGCAGGTCGACCTCGCCAACCACGACAAGCAGTCCGAGCAGGCCCGCGAAGCGCTCGACTTCATGCAGACCAAGTTCACCAACGCCGAGCTCTACTCGTGGATGAGCGGCGAGATCAACAAGGTCTACTACCGGGCCTACCAGATGGCGCTCGACCTGTCGCGCCGCGCCGAGCGTTGCTACCGCTACGAGCTGGCGATCGCCAGCACGGTCCCCGAGTTCGTCCAGTTCGGCCACTGGGACAACCGCCGCCAGGGCCTGCTCGCCGGCGAGCGCCTCGCGCACGACCTCCGGCGCATGGAGGTCGCCTACTACGAGAACAATCGCCGCGAATACGAGCTCACCAAGCGCGTCTCGCTCGCCAGCCTCGACCCCGTCGCGCTGATCGCCCTGCGCAAGACCGGCGCCTGCCACTTCAGCCTGCCTTCGATCATCTTCGACCTCGACCACGCGAGCCACTACCTCCGCCGTATCAAGCTCGTCAGCGTCGCCCTGCCCGCCGTCACCGGCCCCTACACCAACGTCGGCGTCACGCTCACCTACCTGTCCGGCAAGACACGTCCGGCGGCGGACGGCACTCTCACCGCCGACGGGGGGACCGTCGCCTCCCTGGCCATCAGCGTGAACCAGGACGACTCCGGCCTGTTCGAGCCCAACCTGCGCGACGAGCGGTACCTCCCGTTCGAGGGCCGCGGGATCGAGGAGAGCCAGTGGCGCCTCGAATTGCCGGAAGTGGTCCGCCAGTTCGACTACGAGACCATCTCCGACGTGATCCTCACGATTCGCTACACCGCGCGTGAAGGCGGCGACGTGAGGAAGGGCCTCGTCGGCGACCTCAAGCACTCCCTCGATCACATCGAGCGCGGGCCAAATCTGGAGCACGGTGAGGGCCAGGTCCAGATCTTCAGCGCCCGGGCCGAGTTCCCCGAGGCCTGGCGCAGCTTCGTCGCGGCCGGGTCCGGCATGAACAGCACCGCGCTCA
This sequence comes from Nannocystis pusilla, assembly GCF_026626665.1. Lineage (GTDB taxonomy): Bacteria > Myxococcota_A > Polyangia > Nannocystales > Nannocystaceae > Nannocystis > Nannocystis pusilla. The sequence continues at coordinate 9,539,203 of NZ_JAPNKE010000002.1, read as the reverse complement.
ACCTCGACCTCACCGAGGAGCGCTTCCCGCACCCGCCGACACCGGGAGGCACCCGCAAGATCACCCAGGTGGTCATCTTCGCCCGCTGGCCGAGCGCAGCTGAGGGCCCGGCGGAGAACACCTTCGACAATGCAGAACTCAACGGACCCGGCGGGGAGCTCGAGCTCGGCAATTTCCTCAAGTACAAGATGAACGAGCCGGGGGCAGACTACGACTACATCCACTTCGCTACCAGCGGCAACGGCCTCTCCAGGAATCTCGGCATCTGGACACTGACACTCCCAGAGGGCTGGACCGCCGGGCAGGATCCCGAGGACTTCTACATCGTCGTCGGTCACAAGATGGATTCGGTCTAAGCAGCGAGCGGGGAGGGTGAAATCATGGCAATGAAGCGCGACAACGACGCCACGGGCGGCCGCATGGCCGATCCGTCGGCCACCCAGAAGAGCAACAACCAGTCCACCGACAGCGCGGCCCGCCCGAGCGGCCACCGGGCGGGCCCGGGCCCTCCCCCGCGGTCAGCAACAAGCCGCAAGACGCCCGTGAGGCGGCACCCGGCGCGGCAGCCTCCGCGGGCACCGGCCAGCAGAACGCGCAATCACCCGCCCCGGCCGCCCCCAACCCCTCCGAGCTCGCCCCTTCGATCTCCCTCCCCAAGGGTGGCGGCGCTCTCAAAAACATCGGCGACAAGTTCGAGGCCAACGCCTTCAGTGGCAGCGGCGGTATGAGCATTCCGATCGCCGTCTCGCCGGGTCGGGGCCTCGCCCCGACCCTCGCGCTCGGCTACAGCACCGGCGCCGGCAACGGCCCGTTCGGCATGGGCTGGCAGCTCTCGGTCGCCTCGATCTCGCGCAAGACCGATAAGGGCTTGCCGACCTACGACGACGCCGCCGAAGCCGACACGTTCCTCATCTCCGACGCCGAGGACCTCGTCCCGCTGCTCGAGGAGAACCTCGGCGAGTGGACGCGCAAGGTCTTCACGCAAGACGGCCACCGCGTCCACGCTTATCGCCCGCGCGTCGAGGCCGGCTTCGCCCGCATCGAGCGCTGGGTCCACCTCGGCACCGGCGACGTCCACTGGCGCACCTGGTCGCGCGACAACGTGCGCAGCACCTACGGCGCCAGCGCGCTCAGCCGCATCGCTGACCCCGCCGATCATACCCGCGTCTTCACCTGGCTCATCGACCAGACCAGCGACGACCGCGGCAACATCGTCCGCTTCGAATACAAGCAGGAGGACCTCGAGGACGTCGACCTCGAGAGCCTCGAGGAGCACGAGCGCCTGGCCGTCACCCAGGCCCAGGCCCAGCGCTACCTCAAGCGCATCTATTACGGCAACGCCACCCCGTACGTCGCCGGCGATTGGCACTTCGAGGTCCTGCTCGACTACGGCGAGCACGACGCCTACGGCACCGAGACCGGCACCTGGCCCGCGCGCCACGACACCTTTCGAATTTCCGCGCCTGCTTCGACATCCGCACCCGCCGGCTGTGCCGACGGATCCTCATGCTCCATCACTTCGAGGAGCTGCTGCCCGCCAGCTCATACCTCGTCGCTGCCACCGAGCTCACCTACTCCGAGAACCCCACCGCCACGCTCCTGACCGCCGCCAGGCACCGCGGCTATGTCTATTCCAGCGGCGCCTATACCCACAAGGCCTACCCTCCGGTCGAGTTCACGTACAGCGCCGCGCAGATCGATCCGACCCTCCGCCTCGTCGACGCCGACACTTTAAAGGATGTCCCGGGCGCGCTGGGCGGCCGCTTCGAGCTCGTCGACCTCGACGGCGAGGGTTTGCCCGGCCTCCTCACCGAGCAGGCCGGCCACTGGTATTACAAGCGCAACGAGGGCAACGGCACCTTCGGCCCGCTGCGCAGCCTCCCGAGCCTGCCGAGCAACGCCCGCCTCGGCAGCCAGCGCCTCCTCGACCTCAACGGCGACGGCGCCCTCAGCCTCACCAGCTTCTCCGGCCCCGCGCCCGGCTTCTACGAGCGCCCGCTGCCCATGTGCGGCGTCGCGGCCGAGGATTGGCAAGCTTTCCGCAGCTTCCGCGCCGTCCCCAACATCGACCTCAACGCTCCCAACGTCCAGCTCCTCGACATCAACGGAGATGGCCTCGCGGACATCCTCGTCTGCGAGGACAACCGCTTCATCTGGTACCCCTCCGAGGGTCACGATGGTTACGGAGAGCCGCGCGTCCTCTCGCGCCCGCGCGACGAGCGAGTCGGTCCCCAGCTGATCTGGACCGACCCGCAGCAGGCCATCTATTTCACCGACATGACCGGCGACGGCCTCGCCGACATCGTCCGCGTCCGCAACGGCTCCGTCGTCTACTGGCCCAACCTCGGCTACGGCCGCTTCGGCCGCCAGATCGGCATGCGCGGCGCCCCCGTGTTCGACCGCCCCGACCGGTTCCGCGCCGATCGCCTGCGGATCGGCGACATCGACGGCAGCGGCACCACCGACCTCGTCTACGTCCGCCAGGACGGCGCCCGCGTGTGGCACAACCAGGCCGGCAACAGCTTTTCAAGCGCCGTCCAGGTCGACATCCCGCCGGTCGACAGCCTCTCGTCCGTCCAGCTCGCCGACATTCTTGGAAAAGGCACCGCCGCGCTCGTCTGGTCGACCGACCTACCGCACCGCCAGGGCACGCATATCGCCTTCGTCGACCTCATGTCGGCGGGCAAGCCCTATTTGATGCTCTCGTCCAAAAACAATATGGGCGCCGAGACCCGGGTCGAATATGCCCCATCGACCAGGTTCTATTTGGAAGACCGCGCCGCCGGTCGGCCGTGGAAGACCCGCCTCCCGTTCCCCACCCACGTCATCGAGCGCGTCGAGGTCCGCGATCACGTCACCGGCCACACCTTCGTCCAGCGGTATCGCTACCACCACGGCTACTTCGACGGCCCCGAGCGCGAGTTCCGCGGCTTCGGCATGGTCGAGACCGAGGACACTGAATCCTGGGCCGACTACAATTCTCCCAAGCTTTTCCCCACGGGCCACCAGATCGTCGACGAGGAATTGCACAGCCCGCCGGTGCTCACCAAAACCTGGTACCACACCGGCGCCTACCTCGGCGGCACCAGCCTCGCGCACTGCTACGGCGACGAGTACTACAGCGACAAGACCCTCGAGAACCCGGCCGGCATCGCCATCGACCTGCCCGAGACCCTGATCCCCGACGGCCTCACCCCGATCGAGGCACGCGAGGCCGTGCGAGCCCTCCGCGGCCGCGCCCTCCGCGTCGAGGTCTACGGCCGCGACGGCACCGAGGAGCAGATCCACCCCTACACCGTCTCCGAGGCCAACTTCGCCGTCCGCCTCTTGCAGCCGCGCGGCGCCCAGGAGCACGCCGCCTTCCTCGTCCACGACCGCGAGTCGCTCTCCTATCATTACGAGCGCCTCCCGGACGCGCCCGGCGTGCGCCACACCGCCGTACTCGAGGTCGACGCATTCGGCAACCCGGTCCGTTCCGTCAGCATCGGCTATCCGTACGCCAAGACCTTCCCGATCTACGGCGACATCACCGAGCAGACGCGGACTCACGTCGTGCTCACCGAGGTCGACCTCCTCAACGTCCACGACCAGCCCGACACCTATCGCCTCGGCGTCCCGGTCGAGACTCGCGCCTACGAGCTCCACGGCCTCGGGGGCGACCCCACCAGTCCCTTCACCCACGCCGAGCTGCTGGCCCACGCGGACGCCGCCACCGAGCTCGCCTATCACGAAGCCGCGACCACTGGCGCCCAGAAGCGCCTGCTCTCGCGCGCCCAGGTCTACTATTATTCCGACAACCTCGCCTCGCGCCTGTCTCTCGGGCAATGCGGCTTGCGTGCCCTGCCCTACGAGACCCTGACGCTCGCCTTCACCCAGGACCACCTCGACGCGCACTTCGCCGGCAAGCTCACCGGCCTCGCGCTCGACACCGAGAGCGGCTTCCGCGAGGACGACGGCCGGTGGTGGCGCCCGAGCGGCCGCGTGATCTTCGACGCCGCCAACTTCTACCGCGTCACCGAGTCCCGCGACATCTTCGGCAACGCCACGACCTTCACCCACGACACCCACAGCCTCCTGATCGAGGCCGCCGAGGACGCCCTCGGCAACACGATCAGCGCCCACAACGACTACCGCCTGCTCGCCCCCGACCTCGTCACCGACCCGAACGGCAACCGCCAGGCCGTCGCCTTCGACGCCCTCGGCATGGTAATCAAGACGGCCGTCATGGGCAAGGACGGCAGCAGCGACGGCGACACCCTGACGCACCCCACGACCGAGCTGGAGTACGACCTCGACGCCTGGATGAGCGACGAGCAGCCGACCGTCGTCCACACCATCGTCCGTGAGAACCACGGCGCCGGCAACCTCGCCTTCCAGCACAGCTACGCCTACTCCGGCGGCCTCGGTCAGGTCGTTCTTCAAAAGTCCAGGCCGAGCCCGGCCTCGCGCCCAAGCGCGACGAGAGCGGCGACCTCGTGTTCGACGGCGGCGAGCTCGTCTTCGAGGACACCAGCCCGAACCTCCGCTGGGTCGGCAACGGCCGCGTCATCGTCGACAACAAGGGCAACCCCGTCAAGCAGTACGAGCCCTTCTTCGACTCGAGCCCCGCGTACAACGACGAGCGAGAGCTCGTCGAGTGGGGCGTCACCCCGTTCATCCACTACGACCCGCTGGGTCGGGTCGTGCGCACCGACATGCCCGACGGCACCTTCAGCACCGTCATCCGGACCGCCTCGGTCGAGGGCACGCTGGACGCCAATGGCAACACCACCGCAAGCGATTGGTACGCTCAGCGAATCGCCCTCACTCCGGGCACCCCGCACAACGATGGCGAGATCTACGCCGCCGAGCAGGCCGCCCTCCACGACGGCCTCCCCAAATATCGCTACTTCGATCCGCTCGGCCGCCCGTTCTACGACCTCGCGCTCATCTACGACGAGGACATGAACTACGTCCCGATCGCCACGCGCGTCACCCTCGATATCGAGGGTAACAACCTCGTCGTCACCGACGCCAACGAAAACACCGCCGAGACCAACACCTTCGCTCCCGGCGGCCTGCAGCTCAAGACCGAGAGCCAGGACGCCGGCACCCGCTGGGCCCTGCCCAACGCCCTCGGCGCCCCCCTGCGCGCCTGGGACAGCCGCGCCAACGTGCGCCGCTGGACCTACGACGACCTCAACCGCCCCACCCACGCCTATCTCAAACACGACATCGACGACGAGGTCCTCCAGCAGCGCATCATCTACGGCGAGAGCCTCGGCGCCGGCGCCGACGATATCAACCACCGCGGCCAGGTCTACCGCGTCTACGACAGCGCCGGCGTCCAGACCTGCGTCGAGTACGACTTCAAGGGTAACCTCCTCGCCACCGAGCGCCGCCTCGCCGAGGACTACAAGGCCGCGCCCGACTGGATCGCTCTCGCCACCGAGACCGACCCGGCCCTCATCCACGCCGCCGCCGCGCCCTTGCTCGAGGCCGAGACCTTCACGACCTCCTGGACCTACGACGCCCTCAGCCGCGTCCTCACCCAGACCACGCCCGACGCCAGCGTCACCACCCAGGATTTCGGCCCCGGCGGCATGCTGAACTCCGTCGCCGTCCACGTCCGCGGCGCCGTCACGCCCACGGGCATCGTCACCAACATCGACTACAACGCCCGCGGCCAGCGCACCCTCATCGAGTACGGCAATGGTTCGACCACCGACTACGAATACGACCCCAAGACCTTCCGCGTCACTCGCATTCGCACCATTCGCCCCAACCCCGACCCCGACCTCTGCATCGTCCAGGACCTGCGCTACCACTACGATCCCGTCGGCAACATCGCCAGGATCCGCGACCAGGCCCAGCAGGGCGTCTTCTTCGACAACGCCTACGCCGACCCCACCCAGTCCTTCGTCTACGACGGCCTCTACCGCCTCACCTCCGCCACCGGCCGCGAGCACGCCACCCTCACGATGCCCACCGCCGAGGGCTTCGCGCCCATTGCGCACCCCCAGGACATCCAGGCTCAGCGCAACTACAGGCAGACATTCACCTACGACCCGGTCGGCAACCTCCTGCGGATGAAGCACGAATCCGGCATGTCGGTTGTCTGGGAGCGCGGTTACGCCTACCATCCCGGAGGCAACCAGCTCAAGGCCACCAGCGACCCTCTCGACGACATCGACGACCCGCTGACCTACTCCGTCCCCTACACGCACGACGCCCACGGCAACATGACCGCCATGCCCACCATCCCCGGGGGCCTCACCTGGGACGACGACGATCGTCTGCAGAGCAGCGACGCCATCGGTGGCGGCAAGACCTACTACGTCTACGACGGCGCCGGCCAGCGCGTCCGCAAGGTCCACGTCAACCTCTCGGGCTCCATCAGCCAGCAGCGCCTCTACGTCGGCAGCTGGGAGACCTACCGCGAGCACAAGAACATCAACACGACGAACGATCTCGACCTCGATCGCGAGACCCTCCACGTCCACGACGACCACGGCCGCGTCTGCCTCATCGAGACCAAGACCGTCGACGCCGGCGCTCCCGTCGTCGCCCCGGCCAACGTCGCCCGCTACCAGTACTCCAATCACCTTGGTACCGCCAACCTCGAGCTCGACGACGTCGCCGAGGTCATCAGCTACGAGGAGTTCCACCCCTACGGCACCAGCAGCTACCGCGCCGCCAACAGCGCCATCGAGGTCAGCGCCAAGCGTTACCGCTACACAGGACAGGAACGCGACGAGGAGACGGGCCTCGCGTACCACGGCGCGCGCTACTACGCGCCATGGCTCTGCCGCTGGATAGCTGCGGATCCTACTGGAATCGTCGATGGGATAGCACGCTACACATATGTGAGCTGCAGCCCGATCAGGTTCCATGACCCCGACGGGACTCGAAAGGTGACAACACCTGGCAGCGATGAATTAATGCGGCAAGCCCTGGCCCTTCAGGGCCCGCCTCTTAGCTCGACAAATGGAGCCGCGCCGTCCGACCTTCTGGCCATCCCAGACAATGGGAGGGACTGGGTCAAAGATTACGCCGTGGCCCAAAAGAGAGGTGAAGCCGCTATTCAGAAACATCGGGAATTGAGCAACCAACTTGGAAAAGAGGTCGCAAAGGGAGTAGCGAAGCTATATGCTGTCGGAGCAGTAGCAGGTCTCACGGCGACATGGGTGGGCTCAACAGCAGTCGTACAGACGGCTCTCGAAGCGGGCGGCGCCAAAGCCCTCGTCGCCGAGACGTTCATCGGAACTGTGTCTGGAGCTGCAGGTGGCGCAACGGAAGCTGGCCTCACCGAGGCTAGCCGCCAGCTTGAGGAAGGGGTTTTGCGCCCAAGCGAACTGGCAAAGGAGATTGGAAAAGGAGCAGGAGTGGGCAGCTTGATTGGCGCTGGAACAGGCTTGTTATTCGGTCTCGCCACGCGCGCCATTACTCCTAGAACCCCCTCAGCATCTCCGGCTTCGAGGCCCACAAAACTCACCAACGATGCGACATCACAGGCTTCTACAGAACCGACCGGCACGGGCAATCGAACTATCGGTAGTGATGCGGAACTTCTCGCGGCCGCAGAGTCGGCGAGAGATACACTTGCCACTCAAATGGGGCCAATGAGGAGAGCTGCACGGCCCGCCGCGGTCACCGCTGGTTACAACATCGAGACGGGACAGATTGCGGCGCAACCCTCCGGCAATCTAATGTGTGCCGAGAAGCGCGTCGTCCAGACGTTAGGCGGGGATATCCGAAAGGTTCGTATGACATCAGCTGTCCGCCCTCGCCCGCAGACACCTCCATTCGCGGAAGTCCCGGTCTGCACGGATTGCGAATTCTGGTATGGACGATCGCCATTTCCTTCAGGGACACGCTTTCAAGGGGACGAAGGACATGTGGAAATTGACAGACACAACTGGAACCAATTGCGAGCCGCACCGTTTGAGCACGCCGAAAAGATCCCCGAGGCGCTGAACGGACTGATCAGAGCTTCAAACACAGAGGAAGCAGACCATGCTTATTGGAAGCTGGACAATGTTGTCATCGTTCAGGGGATGCTTCATGAGTCGGCGCTCGCAGCATGCTCGTGCCTTGTCGTGGGACTTGGCAGAGCCACCCCCTCCGCGAGACCTCGCATGCTTGAGCTCATGGTCCAGATAGGTGGAGGAGAGCCCTCCAGACAGGAAATCCAGCAGAACCGCTCCGACCTTCATGCTTTGTGTCTCAGGGAGTTGAAGCACGGTTATGCCCTATACCTTGACATCCTGGAGCGGGGAACCCAAGAGGAGCAGGTGCATTGCGTAGATCTTTTAGGAATGTGCGCAGAAGAAGATCCTTCCCTACGGCCACAAGTCGTCTGGCACCTAACGCGATACGCCAGCACCGTTCAGGATAGTATCCTTCAAGAATTTCTGAAAAACTGGCTGGATGCTCTATCAGGGTGCGCGGTCGTGGACCAGCAATGATCTTGCGATGGGAGCATCTATCTAACCCAACGCGGCAGCGCTACAGCGACATCACCACCCCAGGGTCACGGCCTAAGCCTTCGACGCCGGCGATACGCCGATGTCCCTCGTCGTCGATATCCGCTGCCCTGACCTCGACCGACGATAGAGGAACGGTTGTGTCACGCCGTCGTGCCCGCACTCCCTGCGCGCACAAGGATACTGCACATGATGAACTACTTGTTCTGCAACAGTACCTTCTCTGCCAGGAGGCAACCATCCTTGCAGCCATGTCCAGCCAATAGGCTTGGACAGACTGGTCGCCTCACAGCAACGCCTCACGCGCCTCCACCCACCGCCCCGGAATCCCAACCTCCCCCACGCTCATCGCCACCACCCCGCCAACCATCGCGCACGTCGTATCACGATCCCCGAGCCCCGCCACCGTCTCCCAGAACGCCTCTTCATAACTATCCAAATGCCGCGAAGCACAAAGCAGCGCGAACGGCACCGTATCCCACGCCAACACCCGGTACCCGCTCCCGAGCCGCTTCGCCGCCACCGTGCTCGGCACTCCCTGCGCGCGCAGCTCGATCGCCTGCACCAGCCCATGCCGCGTGAGCCCTTCGGGCGTGTGCTCGACCACCGTCGCCAACAGCCGCTCCCCGTCCGGCGCCTCGCGCATCTGCCACGCCAGCGCCGCAGCCACTGCGACCGCGATCGCCCCCGCCTGCGCGTCCGCGTTCGCGTGCGTCGGCAACGCCGAAGTCCTGGCAGCCGCGATCACCCTCTCCAGGTCATCGGCGAAGTACGCCCCGATCGGCGCCACGCGCATCGCAGCCCCGTTGCCCATCGATCCTTCCCCGCCGAACACGGCCCCCGACACCTCGCGCCACGGCTTGCCGGACGCGATATCCGCCAGAATCTCGTGCGCCGTCCCGCCGTACCCGCGCTGCGGCTCGAGCTCGTAGCGCCGCGCGAACGCTCGCGCGAGGAAGTCCGCGTCGACGTCTCCGAACCGCTCGAGCGTCGCCACGATCGACAGCGCCATCGCAGTGTCGTCGGTCCAGCTCCACGGCCCTGGCGGCTCGGTGCGCTCGGCGATGGCCCGCTCGACTACCGAGTCGCGGCCGAAGAAGCGCTCCCCGAGCGCATCCCCCACCGACAGCCCGGCGAGGGACAGGCGGGCGCGAGACATCCTTACCTCGTGATCGGCGGGCAACGAGACCATCCACGCATCCTACCCGCCGCGCCCGCCGCTGTCATCCTACGCAATCAATCGGGCTCCGCCCCCTCGAAAAGCACCGCCACGCGATTGCGCACCTTCCCGAGCGGCGGCAGCTCCAGCGCCACGTAGTCCGTCCGCTCGATCATCAGCTCGGGGTTCCTCCGCGCCTCGTGCATCGGCGGCAGTTTCTCCAATTCCTCCGCGTCGAACTTGCGCAGCGACTTCCGCCGCTGCACGTACGTCCCGCGCTTGAAGAAGTCGGGATAATCGTTCCACTCGACCCCCTTGTCGCGCAGCATCGCCTGCATCTCGGCGCCGTTCTTGTTGTCGAGCTGCTTGTGGCTGTAGTGGGCCCGCGCCGCCATCGCGACCGAGTTCTTGACCGCGTCGAACTCGCGCCACAGGAATGTGTTCGCCGCCTCCTCGAGCGAAGGCAGGTTCCACACCCGCGCGTCGAAGTGCGGCAGCTTCTCGCCGTACTCGCCCGGCAAGAACTCCGGCAGCCGCCTATTAAAATACGCGGTCGTCAGGCTCGCCAGCACCGACACCAGTTCTGAAATACGCCCGTCGAAGATGATCTGGCTGTCGAACGTCGGCGTGTACCAGGCCAACGTGATCTCGTCGGACTGCGTGTAGCCGCACACCGCGTTCGTCTCGCGCACCAGGAATTTCACCGTCTCGATCATCAGCTGCGACAGCCGGCGATCGAACGGCCGCTCGAGCCCGTGCGTGAACTTTGAAAATGACCGACCGTCGATGCGAGCGACGATCGGCAGCAGCGGCATGCACTTCCGGCCCGCCTCTGCCATCTCGTACATCTTCATCCGGTCCCCGAGATCGTCCGTCATCGCGCCTCCTACTTGCTCAGCGGGAGGCTCGCACGGTCGACCCAAACAGTCGAGGAGGCGGCCCCGCGCGCCTACGCGCGGACCCGCCTCCCTCCACACCTCGAAGCAAGACTCAGGCGTTGTCGCCGAAGATCGCGCGCAGCCCGTACAGCGACAGGAACGCGAAGCCGGCGCTGGCCGGGATCGTCAGCACCCACGCCAGCACGATGTTGCCGGCCACGCCCCAGCGGACCGCGGACAGGCGCTTGCTCGCGCCTACGCCCATGATGCACGCGCTGATGCAGTGCGTCGTCGACACCGGCACGCCCATCGCGCTGGCGGTGAGGATCGTCGCCGTCCCGGCCGTCTCGGCGGCGAAGCCCTGGAGCGGCGTGATGCGGATGATCTTCGCGCCCATCGTCTTGATGATGCGCTTGCCGCCCGCCATCGTGCCGAGGCCGATCGCCGCCGCGCACGAGAACACCACCCACGTCGGCACGCCCTTGTCGACCGGCAGCATCGACGCCGGCAGGCCGGTGTAGCCGGCGGCCATGAACGACACCAGCGCCAGGGTGATGATGCCCATCGCCTTCTGGGCGTCGTTCGAGCCGTGCGAGAACGCCATCATGCATGCCGAGACCAGCTGCAGCCGCCGCGAGCCGCGCTGGACCGTCACCGGCTTGAACGCTCGCACCACCCACAGCAGCGCGATCATGAACAGGAACGCGATCGTGAAGCCGGCCAGCGGCGACAGCACCAGCGGGATCAGCACCTTGTCGATCAGCGTGCCCCAGTTGAAGGCCGACATGCCGGCGTGAGCCACCACCGCGCCGGCGAGCCCGCCGATCAGCGCGTGCGACGAGCTCGACGGGATGCCGTACCACCACGTCAGCAGGTTCCAGATGCAGGCGCCGATCAGCGCCGCCAGCACCACCACCTGGGTGACGATCATCGGCTCGGCGAAGCCGGAGGCGATCGTCTTGGCCACCGCGGTGCCTGTGATCGCGCCGACGAAGTTGAGGATGCCGGCGAGGATGACCGCGGTGCGGACCGGCAGCACCCCGGTCGAGACGACGGTGGCGATCGCGTTGGCGGCGTCGTGGAAGCCGTTGATGTAGTCGAACACCAGCGCGACCACGATCACCAGGATCAGCAGCGTCAGCATGCTAACCATGTTTCACCGCCAGGTTCTTGAGGCGTTCGGCGACCGTCTCGCACTTGTCGATCGCCTTCTCGAGGTCCTCCAGGACCTCCTTGTCGCGCAGCAGCACCTTGGCGTCGATCGCCGGGTCGTGGAACAGCTGCCCGACGGCGTTGCGGAAGATCCGGTCGGCCTCCTTCTCGTGCTGCTTGATCACCCGGCCGACCGCGATCAGCTTGGCGTACTCGTGGCGCCGCAGCGCCGGCAGCTCGGCCTTGAGCAGCTCGGCCATCACCACCAGGATGTTCATCAGCTCGATCATCGGCGGCGACGGCTCGGGCACCGCGTACAGCTCGAAGGTGCGGCCGGTCAGGTTGATCAGGTCGACGATGTCGTCGATCGAGGCCGCGAGCAGCTGGATGTCTTCGCGATCGATCGGCGTCACGAACACGCGCGCCAGCTGCTCCTCGATCTCGTAGACGATCGCGTCCGCCTGATGCTCGAGCTCCTGCACGGTCTCGCGCACCCGCTCGGCCGGCACGCCGCGCGCGAAGTCGGCGAGCGCGCGGGCCGCTTGCTCGAGCAGCTCGCTCTGGCGCTCGATGAGCCCGTAAAACACATCCTCCCGCGGAAGGAGCCAACGGATGACGTCCTGCAGAGCCATGGTGCTTCTCCGCGCGGGAACCTAGCCGGCCTCTGCCGGCGAGTCCATCGCTTGCTCGCGCATTTTGCGCACCGGCGACGCGCCTGTAACACGGCCGTCACAGCGAGCGGGTAGAGGGCCGCCGCTGCTCGTGCACGGCGGCCCTGACGTCGCCGCGTGAGGTACCACCACGCCGCGATCGTCTCCGAGACCGGCAGCGCCGCGAGCGCGACGCACCGGCAGCGCCGCTTGTCGGCCTCGATCGTCGCGTGTACATCCCAGAGCTCCGGGCCTGGCGATGCAGACCCTCGAGACGCGGTTCGAGGAGCTCAAGCGCTACATCGGCTTCACCGCCGAGGACGCCGAATACCTGCGTGCGGCGCACGAGCTGGCCGCGCCGCACTTCGAGCGGATCGCCCGCGAATTCTACGAGCGGATCCGTCTGCACGAGGAGGCCCACGCGGTGTTCACCGGCGAGGCCCAGATCGCCCGCCTGCACCGCTCGCTGATCCGCTGGCTCGGGCGCCTGTTCGGCGGCGTGTACGACGAGGCCTACTACCAGGGCATCGTCACGATCGGCCGCGTCCACGTCAAGGTCGGCCTGCCGCAGCGCTACATGTTCACCGCGATGGCCCGGATCCGCGGCTCGCTGGTGGCGCTCGCCGAGGCCTCGCCGAGCGACGGCCCGCGCACCGTCGCCGCGGTCTCGCGGCTCCTCGACCTCGAGCTGGCGGTCATGCTCGAGAGCTACCGCGACGACTTCGTCGCCCGCATCCAGCAGGTCGAGCGGCTCGAGAAGCAGGCGCTCGGTCGCTCGCTCGCGCGGACCGAGCACCGCTACATCAACGCGGTCGAGCTGGCCCGCGTGCTGATCGTCGGGCTCGACGTCGACGGCTGCGTGCGCCTGTTCAACCGCGAGGCCGAGCGCGCCACCGGCCACCAGCGCGACGAGGTGCTCGGGCGCTCGTTCGTCGCCGCGCTGCACATCGACGACCGCGGCGACGGCCTGCGCCTGCGCGAGCGACTGGCGCGCTTCGCCGAGCTCCACCGCACGAGCCCCGAGCCGCGCGCCGCCGGCGACGACGACGACGAGCCTCCGCTCGAGACGACCGTGCAGACCCGCAGCGGCCGCACGCGGGTGGTCCGCTGGCGCCTCACCTACGCGCCCGCGGAGGGCGACGAGGTCGCGGTGTTCGCCCTCGGCATCGACTCCACCGACGAGACCGCCCTGCTCGCTCGCACCCAGCAGCAGGAGAAGCTCGCCGCGATCGGCACCCTCGCCGCCGGCCTGGCCCACGAGATCCGCAACCCCCTCAACGGCGCGCAGCTCCACCTCACCCGCCTCGAGCGCGCGCTCCGCCGCGGCGACACCAGCCCGCGCGTGTTCGAGTCGGTGACCGTCGTCGGCGACGAGATGAAGCGCCTGGGCGCGCTCGTCACCGAGTTCCTCGAGTTCGCCCGCCCGCGCCCGCTCCGGCTCGAGTCGGTGTGCGTGCAACCACTGCTCGAGCGCGTCGCCGAGCTGGTGGCCGCCCAGGCCGGCGAGGGCAAGGTCCTCGTGCGCCTCGACGTGCCGATCGCCCCCATCGAGCTGCGGGCCGACCGCGCCAAGCTCGAGCAGGTGCTGCTCAACCTCGCCTGCAACGCGATCGAGGCGCTGGCGCCGAACGGCGGCGGCAACGTGGTCGTGCGCGCCCGTCGTCAGCCGCGCACGGTCACCCTCGAGGTCGAGGACGACGGCCCCGGCGTCGCCCCCGACACGCCGATCTTCGACGCCTTCTACTCTAGCAAGCCGCAGGGCACCGGCCTCGGCCTGTCGATCACCCACCGCATCGTCACCGACCACGGCGGCACGATCGACGTCGACAGCGCCCCCGGCCGCTCGCTGTTCCGCGTGGCCCTCCCGCTCGCCCCGCTCGACAGCCCGCGGCGGCGCTGAGCCGCGTCACTGCGGCGACTCGCCGTGCTTGGCCGACTGCGCGCAGTTGCGGACGCAGGTCCAGCGATCGCCGTCGCCGAGCTCGCGGTCGGCGTGGCAGGCGTCGACGCAGCCCGACAGCCGGTCGAGCGATTCGTCGGTCACCGCCGGGTCGGCGGCCCGCGCCCTTCGCTTGCACCGCTTGCCGCACCGCCGCGAATCACCGCACTCGTGCAGGCACCTGGCGGCCGCGTCGAAGGCCGGGTCGACGGCCGTCGCCGCGACCTTGAAGGCCATCTCGCAGTTGCGGCGGCAATGGCCGTGTCGCCGGCGTCGAGCCCCTGCGCCGCGCAATCGTCATAACAGGCGGACAGCCCGCCGCGGTCGCCGCTGGCGTTGTGCTTGCTCTCTTCGAGCTTGGGCGGCGACTCCACGTGGATCATGTCGCAGGCGGCCAGAGCGAGCAGGACAGCGGCGGAGCGGGCGAGGATCGACATACCCATTCATGGTGAGCTGTCCGTGGTTCGGCGACCACGAAACTCCTGCGCGCCGCGACGTCACCCGACCCGGGCGTCCCCGATCGATCACACGCGCCGCAATGTCACGACCCCGCTCCGCCGCCGCGGGTCGCGTGATAAGCTGACGGCAAACCCAGCGATGACATCGTCGACAGCAAACTCATGGATCGTCGCCCTCGACCTGCGCGACCGCAGCCGCGGCGCCCTCGCGTTCGCCGGCTGGCTCGGCGCCGCCGGCGAATCGGTGGTCGGCGCCTACGTGCTCGAGGCGTGGAGCCGGCCCTACATCCGCGGCGACGTCGAGGCCGACCTGCGCGCCGCGGCGGCTCGCGCGGCGCAGGCGCTCGGCTGCCGCCCGCCCGAGCGGATCGTCACCGAAGAGGCGGAGACCGCCGAGGCCGGGCTCGCTCGCATGGCCTTCGGCGCGGCCGGCCTGATCGTCGGCCGCGTCGCCGCGCACCCGCGCCGCGCCCTGTCCCGCCTCGGCCCGGTCGCGCGCCGACTGCTGCGCCAGCTGCCCGCGCCGGTGGTCGTCGTCCCGCCCACGCTCGTCCGCGTCGCGGCCGGCCCGATCCTCCTCGCCACCGACCTCGGGCCCGCCAGCGACGACGCCGCCCTGTTCGCCCGCGACCTCGCGGCTCGCGTCGGCCGCGACCTCGAGGTCGTCCACGTCGGCGAAGATTTTTACGAGGAGGACGACGAGGTCCGCGACCCGGTGTGGCAGCGGGCGCGCGACGCCTACCGCGCCGAGGTCGCGCAGGACACCGAGCGCTGGGCGGCCGCGCAGGGCCTCGCCACCGCGCCGCGACACCTCCGCCACGGCGACCCGGTGCTCGAGCTCGCCGACCTCGCCGAGGCCCGCGACGCCGCCCTCGTGGTCGTCGGCTCGCGCCGCCTCGGCCTGCCGGCCCGCTTCTTCCTCAGCAGCACCGCCTCCGCCCTCGCCGGCCTGGCCGCCTGCCCCGTCGCCGTGGTCCCGCCGCGCGATTGAACGCCATGTCTTTGTGGGCATGCTCTCAAGTCCATGTCCGATGGAACATGGCCTCTGGATCATGTCCTCGAGATCACCCGCGACTACCCCGGCGGGTCGCGCAGCGCGTCGGCCAGCGCGCGGCCGAGGCTGGCCGCCGCGTGCGCCGGACCGCCCGCGAACACGTGGCGATCCGGCCGGACGATCGCCAGCGCTGCGCGATGGCGGCGGAACCACGCCGTCAGCCGGCCACTCGCGTCGACCACGTCCACGAGCCCCGGCTCGCTCGCGCCCGCGGCCGCGCGCACGCGGACGAAGCGCGGGCGCAGATTTTCTAGAAGACCGTCTCGGTCGACCGTCCGCGGATCGACCTCGAGCCCGACGACCGCGAAGCCCGGCCCGAGGAGCTCGTCCGAGCGGCCGGCCTCGCCGCCGACCTGCGGGAAATACGTGCCCTGGGCGCCGTTACGCGGCCTGCGGCCGCCGGCGATGAAGCCGGCGCGGTGCAGCGGCGGCGGCTTGAACTCGAGGTCGCCGATGAAGCGGCGGATCCACGCGACCCGCTGCAGCGCGCGGAGCACGGCGTCGCGGGCGGCCGCCAGGCGCGGCGCGACCGTCAAGAACACCTGGCCCATGCGCGCGCTGAGGTCGATCATCGCCTGCGTGTGCGCCCGCCGCTCGACCTCGTAGGTCGTCAGCAGCTTCGGGTGAGCAACCCCGGTCAGCACTGCAGCCAGCTTCCACGTCAGGTTGGCGACGTCGCGCAGGCCCGAGCACAGCCCCTGGCCCATGAACGGCGGCATCTGGTGGGCCGCGTCGCCGAGCAGGAACACGCGACCGACCTGCCAGCGCTCGGCCACGTGCTTGCCGAAGCGATAGGTCACCGCGCGGGTGATGCGATAGCGGTCGGGGTCGACGAACGGGGCCACGAATGTGCGCACCGCCTCGGGCCGCTCGAGCGCCGCCGGATCTTCGCCGCGGAGGATCCGGCTCTCGATGCGGACCCCGCCGGCCGGCCCGAGGCTGACGAACGCCGGCCGCGCCGGGTCGCACACGAAGCGGGTGTTGGCCACGCGCAGCGCCCCCGGCTCGGCGAAGCCCGAGATCGCCAGCCACGGCTCGTCGCAGCGAGCGCCGCGCATCGAGACCCCGAGCAGCCGGCGGATCGTGCTGCGCGCTCCGTCGCAGCCGAGCACGTAGCGGGCGGTCAGCGTCGCGGGCCCGGTCGCGCCGCGCAGCGACAGCGTCACCGCCTCGGCCTCGGCCCGCAGCCCCGTCACCGCGCAGCCGAGGCGCAGCGACACCGTCGGGAAGCGGCCCATGCCCGCGCGCAGGGTCGCCTCGAGCGTCGGCTGGTGGAAGAAGTGCAGCGGGCTGTAGCCCGAGCCGAAGTCGACGCGGGCGAACCGGATCTGCGCGAACTGACGCCCGGCCACGCCCGTGTAGTCGACCTGGTCCGCCGTGACCATGTCCGCGAGCAGGCGGTCGACCAGGCCGATCTGCTGGTAGATCCGCAGCGCCTCGTCGTCGCAGCTGAACGCCCGCGGCTGGCCGTGCTCGACCGCCTCGCGCTCGAGCACCACGCACGACAGCCCCGCCATGCCGAGGAAGTTGGCCGCCACCGCCCCCACGGGCCCGCAACCGACGACAGCGACATCACATTCGACGGCGGGAGCTCCGGTCATGGCGCGAGGACCCCGCATCATCCCCGAGAACCTCGCATCCGTCGAGCCCGCGGGCTTTTCCTCACGACCGCCGATGAGCGAACCGACTGTCATGATTCGTGCGGCTGCCACCAATACCGCGAGCCCCGCATTGCCGCGAGCGGCCGTCGTCGCTCTATCGTCATTGACCGCCCGTCGGCCGCGCGCTTTCGCCCATCACTACGCCGGTGACACCCCTCGGCCCGCGCGGTGTTGCATCGCCATGCCTCGCCTCGCCCGCCACACCTGTCTCCGCTCCCGCCTCGCCGCCTCGCTGGCGCTCCCGTTCGCGCTGGTCGCCGGGGGCTGCTTTATGGCCATCGGCGACGGCGAGCTCGCAGTCGACGAGCGCTCGCTCGCCGGCTTCGACGCGGTCGTCAACGACAGCGCGCTCGACGTCGAGATCGCCCTCGGCGAGGCCGACGCGGTGCGCGTGGTGTGCGACGCCAACCTGCTGGATCGCGTCGAGACCGTGGTCAAAAATGGGGCGCTGCGCATCGACCGGGCCGGGCTGTACGGGCTCCACCCGCGCGCTGGCTGCCGCGTCGAGGTCGAGGTCGAGCACCTGCGCGCCGTGTCGAACAGCGGCTCCGGCGCGATCCTCACGCTCGGCGACGTCACCGAGCTGACCGAGATCCACCAAGAAGGCTCGGGCTCGATCACCGTCGAGGCGCTGACGGTGACGCACGCCGACGTGACCTCGACCGGCTCCGGCAGCGTCCACCTGGCCGGCACGATCGACGACGTCGTGTTCGTCAACACCGGTTCGGGCAGCATCCATGCCCGCGAGCTGCTGGCCGAGACCGCCCAGGCCCGCAGCACCGGCTCCGGCGGCCTCGAGCTCCACACCAGCGAGCTCGTCGACGCCGAGCTGACCGGCTCCGGCGACATTCACGTGTGGGGCTCGCCCGACGACCGCCACACCCGCGTCACCGGCTCCGGCCGGGTCGTCTTCCACTGACTCACAGCTTCTTCGGGTTCTTGTCGTCGACGTGTTGGCGGATCTCCCGCATCCACGCGTCGAAGTCGGCGTCCTGCAGCACCTGCCCGGGCTGCACCCGCGCCCACTCGCGCCGCAGCGCCTCCTTGGCCACGCGCAGGCGCCCGGCCACCGTCTCGCGCGACTTCAGCTTGAGCACCTCCTGGATCTCCGGCTCCGTGAGATCGGCCCAGTAGCGCAGCTCGAGCACCGTCTGGGCGTTGATGGTGAGCCGCCGCAGGCACTCGAACAGCATGCGCGCCTGCTGGTTGGCGAACACGTACGAGGACATCGCCGGCAGGCCGGTGTCGACGACGGCGTGCACCTCCGGGTCGAACGATTCGAAGTCCTTGCGCTTGCGCTCCTGCAGGTGGCGACAGAGGACGCGATAGGCGATCGCGAACAGGTAGCCGCGGAAGCTGCACTCGCCGCGGAAGTTCTGCCGCGACTTGATGCACTCGAGGAAGGTCCGGTTGGTGAGGTCCTGGTAGTGCGACTCGTCCTTGCTGAGGAAGAACCGCCGCAGCCGGGCGTAGTGGCGCTTGGCCAGGACGTTACCCGCGCGCGGATCGCCGGCGCACCAGGCGTCGAAGAGGGGGCGGTCGTCGTCGGCCACGGGGGTTCGAGTCTCGGTCGTCGTCGTCGTCGTTGCGAGCATCGCGCAGCTCCTGGACGGCGCGGAGGCCGTCCAGGAGCGTGGTGCGCCGGCCGGGGGCGAACGATCACCCCCGGTCTGAAAATTCTCGCGGGGGCCGCTAGACCCCGAAGGCCACGCGCCGCACGGGGTCCGGCTTGGTCGGCTCCTTCTTGGTATCGACCCGGATCTTCGCCGCCGTGCCGGTGGTCTCGGCGACCAGGACGACGGTCGTCTCGGTCTCGCGGTCGGGCAGCAGGAACGACAGGTGCTGGCTGGTGCTGTTGCTCGTCAAGGCCGGAGACTCGAGCCGAAGGGTCTGCCCCGCCGGGTGCTGCACGTAGACGAAGGTCCCGCAGGCGACCTCGAGCTGGTTCGAGCCGGCGCTGCCGAACGACAGCGTGGCCTGGTCCTCGTTCAGGTCGGGGTTCCCGGGAGCGGTGAAGATCACGTTCAATGTGGTCGGTGTGGTGGTCATGTTGCGTCCTTGCTGAAAGAGAGGGCTGCGAATGATTCGATGTTCTTCTGGCCGTAGATAGTCGCGTGGAATCGGTTCCTGAGCCGGGGTTGTCGAGAGCTATGAACAATTCCGGCGCAGCTCGACCGCCGCCTGGCGTAATTCTTCGACCCCTGGAGGAAGCTCGACTTCGTCGACGAGGGTCCGCGCGAGGAGCTCCAGCTCGTCGGCATAATCCTGGCGAGCTCGACAATCTGCGTCCCTCAGGTTCGCGCGACGCTCCAAGAGCAGATGAACCGCCGCTTCGGGACGTCCGAGGTTGACGGCGGCGGCCGCTGCGTTGCCGAGCTGACGCCCGTAGATCCAGCTGCGGTCGCCGGCGGCCTCGAACACCGCCGCGCCGGCGAGTAACGCCTCATGCGCCGCCGCGAAGTCCTCGCGCTCGAACGCGATCTTGGCCCGCATCGCCCACGCGTCGGCGCGCTCTCGTGGATCGATCTCCGACAGCGTCTCCATGCCCGCGAGCACCTGGTCGACCGAGCGCTCGGCACATTCGAGGCACCCCCGTCGATCGCAAAGTTGGCGTATGCCAGGCTGCGACGGTGCACCGCGCGCGGGTCCCACCCGCCGTCACGGTAGATGTCGGCCGTCCGCTCGAGATCGGCGATGCACTCGTCGAGCGCGCGCGGGTCGCTCTCGGCAAAGTCCCGCATGTACGTGCATTCGGCCTCCGCCAGCCCGGCCACGCTCTCGAGCGTCTGCGGGTGCGCCTCGCCGAGCTGGGCCCCTCGGATCTGCACAGCCTGCACGTAGTGCTCGCGGGCCAGGTCGAACTGCACGTCGCGCTCCCGACCGCTCGACTCCCGCGAGAGGCCCGAACGACTCACGCCGAGGCTGTGGTGCGACTTTGCGGTCGTCGGATGCTCCTCGCCCAACAGTTCCTCGCGCAGCGCGAGCGCCCGCGTGTGATGGGTGACCGCCTTCTCGTGGTCGCTCTGCCCCTCCAGCCGCAGCCCTTCGGCCTCTTCGAACTCCGCCTCGAAGCGGCGACGGATCAACGACTCCGCCTGCACATGGTCCATCGTCGTCTGGATATACGTGGCCTTCTGCGCCGCCTCGTCGTGTTTACCGAGGTCGTTGACCAGACTCTTGAGCTGGTAGGTCGCCGCACGTGCGAAGGTGTCGAAGTCGCCGACCTTTGCCGCCTGCTTGGCCGCATCTTCCAGTCGATCGATCGCGGCCCGAGACGAGGCCGAGGACGCATCGAGCCAGCCCGAGAGATGGAGCGCTCGGGCGTGCGCCGCCGCGTACCCATGGCTGGCGTCCAGCGCCACGGCGACGCTGGCGGTCGCCCTTGCGAAGTCGCCCGCGACGATCTGCAGCTCCAGCCGGTCGAGGAAGTCGCGCAACCACTCCGGCGTGTCGGCCTGCATCGGCGCGCCGGGCCGCTCGCACTCCGCAGGCTCGTCGAGGCTGCCGAGGACATCGATCATACGCGTGACACTCTGCGGATCGGGTCCTTCGTACAGTTTTAGCAATTCGTCGAATCGCCCGAGCTGCCGATCGAGACAGGTCCGCTTCGCCTCGTTCGGGGCGGCACACATCGCCGTGTGGGCATCGACCCAGCGCTCGCTGTAACCGTCGGCGAAGCTCTGCAGCGAATCACTGGCCCGCTCGGCGAACGGCAGCTCGACGCCGGTGACTGCGGCCGCCACGGCGGCGGCGCGAGGATCGCTCCAGACGGCCGCGACCTGCTCCTTGCCTTCATTCACGCAGGGATCGGGGCCCGCCGCGTACGCCGCCCAGGCCCCGCCGAGGATCACGGCGACCGCGGCTGCGCTGACCGCGATCGTCAGCCGTCGCTGCGGGCGGGCGGTCAACGCCGCCAGCAACGCTGCCATGTCGGGAAACCGGGCATTTGGATCTTCCGCCAGCCCGCGCCACAGCGCCCGCACCAGCGACGCCGGCGGCTCGCCGTCCCAACGGCGCGACCGCAGCTCCACCCCGGGCCGCGCCAGTCTGTCGAACAGCGCCTCGCACAACGAGACGCAGAAGCTGTACTGATCACTGTGTGCCGTCGCACGGCCGCCCCGCTCACACTCCGGGGCGATGTACCCCGGCGTACCCAGGCGGTGCCCATCCTCCGTGAGGGGTGGACGGTTCTCACTGGCGGGGCCCGACTCCGATTGCGTCTCCTCCGAATTACTCAGCGGCTCGTCGGCCACGAACGCGAACCCGAAGTCGCCGAGGACCGCCCCGACGTGTTTGTCGATGAACACGTTGTCGGGCTTGAAGTCGCGGTGGACGATTCCTTCCTGGTGAGCCGCTTGCAGCCCGCGGCCAGCCGCCACGAACTTGTCCAGGATCTCCTGCCAACGCCGCCGCTCCTTGAACCAGTCGCGCAGCGACTCGCCCGGCTTGATCTCCATCACCAGGTAGGCTGCGCCCTGAAACGTCCCGGCGTCATGCACTCGGACCACGTTCGGATGCTCGAGCCTCGCCAGCGCCTTCGCCTCGCGCAGAAGTCGGGCGTTTTGCACCGCCTTGCGATGCTCGGGCCCGAGGCGGATCAGCTTCAGCGCCACCTTGCGGTCGAGCTTCGGGTCGTACACGGCGTACACGTCCGCCTGTCCGCCTTTCCCGAGATGCCCGAGCGTCGTGAATCGATCGATCTGGGTCCCTGGCGGCAGCGGGTGCGATGCATCTACGGGCCGAGGAAGAAGCCTCGGCGAGCCGTCCGCCAGCTCGAGCACCCGCAGCGTGTCCGCGAGCTCCGCCTCGATGTGGCGGGGGCCCTGGCGGACCCGTCGGCGCTGTCGGTGGACATGCTGTGACCGTAGTGCTCGGAACTCGGCCGATCGATCACCACCGATGCATCGGCGCGAAAGCTCGCCGGGGGTCCGGCCGCCCGTGCTACCATGACCTCGTGCAGGCCCTCCTGATCGGCGCTCCGACGCAGGGGCTCGCGGGCGTCGACCGCGACCTCGCGGGAATGGCCCGCCTCGTGCGGGCTCGCCGAGGCGAGCCCGTCGTCCTCCCGCGCGCCACCTTGCCTGCCATCCGTCTTGCCCTCGCCGCGCTGGTCGACCGCTGCACCGCCGACGACCCCGTGCTCCTCTACCTCACCGGCCACGGCAGCGCCTTCGTCAACGCCGAGCACGACCCGCGGGCCGCCTGCCCCGGCCCTGCCCGCCTGTCTTACTTCATCGCCACCGCCGACGCCGCCGAGGACGCCCTCTTCGACCTCGAGCTCTCGCTGTGGTGCGCGCGTCTGGCCGGCAAGACCCGCAACGTCACGGCGATCCTCGATTGTTGCCACTCGGGCACCCTGGTCCGCAGCGACTGCCGCGGCGACGCCATCAGCGACCGCCGGCTGGCCGCCTTCATCGCCTGGCGCGCCGCCCATCAACCGGAGATCGACGCGCTGGACGTCGAGGCGCACCCCGACGTCGTGCGGCTCGCGGCCGCCGGCATCAACGGCCGCGCCTGGGCGCCCGACGAGCGCAGCGCCCTCACCTCCGCCTTGCTCGCCGAGCTCGCCGCGGCCGGCGACGCCCCCTCGTGGATCGCCCTGTTCGCCGGCATCGAGCGCCGACTCGTCCTCGCCGGCCTGCGACAGCAGCCGCGCCTGTCCGGCCCGGTCCGGCGTCGCGTCTTCAGCCTCGCCGAGGCCCTGCCGCCCGGCGCCGTCCCGGTGCGACGCGACGGCGACCGCATCATCCTCGAAGCCGGTCAGCAGCACGGCGTGCGCCGAGGCGACCTCTTCCTCGTCGACATTCCTTTTAAAAATCAACGAGTGTGTCACGTCGACGCCCTCGCCCCGGACCACGCCGTCCTACACCCGCGCCCCCCGACATGTCCCCCGGGACAGGCATCATAACAGCTCCCGGAGACATGTCCCTCGGGACAGGCAGCCCCGACAGCTCGGCTCTCCCGCCCGACCTGTCCCTCCGGCCAGTCTCATCCTCCCCGCTCCACCTGTCCCTCGGGCCAGCCGCATACGCCCACCCGCTGCGCCTCCGCGGCCACGGCGGCATCGCCCTCACCGGCCCGGCCGCGCGCACCGCCGCGCCCGCCCTGCGACGAGCAGGCTGGGAGATCGACCCCGCCGGCGGCGACGTCCTCGCCACCCTCGAGTGCAGCGACACCGCGATCGTCGTCCACCCCGCCGACGCCTGCGCCCCTCTGCCCGCGAGCGACCTCGCCGGCGCCCTGGCCGTCCTCCAGCGCCTGGCCCGCAGCGCCCGCCTGCAGCACCTCGGCGCCGGCGACCTCGGCGCTCTCACCATCAGGGCCAGCTGGGGCCGCGTGCACGCCGGCGCGTGCGAACCCTTATCGCCCCGCGGAGCCGAGCTCGCCGACACCTCTGCAATCTTCGTCCGCCTCGAGAACGCCGCCGACGCCCGCCGCTTCGTCAGCGTGTTCTGGCTCGCCGACGACGGCGAAGCCGCGCTGCTGTCCCGCTCCGAATCGATGGGCATCGAGCTCCCGCCGGCCACCACCCACGTCCTCGGCGCCCGCCCCTTCGCCCGCGTCCCCCGCGGCGTGCTCCTCCCGCGCCGCCCGCTCGCTCCCGACGAACATCGCCACGAGCGCCTCGTCGTCCTCGCCACCCCGCACCGACACGCCCTGTGGAGCTTCGAGTCGCCCCGCCCCGCCGGCACCCCGCACCGAGGTGACCACGGGACCTGCGTCGAGGTCTTCGCCTTCACCGTCCTGGCCGCCGCCCCGCCGTCATGAACAAACCGTCGATCTACCCGCTGCATCAATCCTGCTCGACCGCTTCAGCAGCTCGAGCTGCGGCAGCTCGCGCTCTACCACTGGGAGGGCGTCAGTCCGCAGCTGCCCGGCGACTCGCTGTCGCACGCCGAGCTGTGCATGCATCTGTGCAACGCCCTGCAGCGCCAGGGCCTGATCGACGCCGAGCTGTTCGCCCTGCTCGAGCGCGAGCGCCCGCGCTTCCGCCCGGACATCGACAAGCTCCGCCGCCACTTTCAGGCCGGCAGCGCGAGCGCTCCTGCCCCCGATTCGAACCGGCTGCTCATCGCCTTCGTCGCCGCGAACCCGCAGATCTTGCCCCCGCTGCGCCTCGCCGAGGAGGCGAAGAGCATCGAGGACAAGCTGCGCGGCACCGCGGCCCGCTTCCACTTCCAGTCGACCTGGGGCGCCGGCCCCGACGACCTGCTCGACACCCTGGTCGACGCCTCGCCCGACATCCTCCACTTCGCCGGCCACGGCGGCACGAACGGCGCGCTGCTGCTGCAGACCGCCGACGGCGGCGCCCATCCCGTCGCCCCCGCGGCCCTCGCCAAACTCATCGCCGCCCGGCCGTGGCGCCCGCGCCTCGTCGTCCTCAACTGCTGCTACAGCGCCATCCTCGCCAACGCCCTGCGCCCCCACGTCGACGCCGTCGTCGGCATGCGCGGCGAGGTCCCCGACGAGGCCGCCCGCCAATTCGCGGTCCAGCTCTACCGCGCCCTCGCCCAGCGCGACAGCCTCGCCACCGCCTTCGACACCGCTCGCGCCGCGCTCATGGTCCACAACCTCGCCGCGGACCACCTCCCGCAGCTCACGGTGCGCAGCGACGTCGACCCGCACCGCTACCGCCTCTTCTGATGATCGAAGGCCGCGGTCAACAGGCACAGCCCCGCCCCTTGCGGCAAGTCTTGTTGCGAGCGATGCAGGAGTCCCCGCACGGCTTGCCGGTCGAGCAATATCGACAGCAGCCCTGCTCGGGCTCCTCCTCGTAATCCTCATAGGCCTCCTCGCGCTCCACGCGACGCCGCTCGCGCTCCACTCGGCGCCGCTCCGCCGCGAGCTTCGCCTCTGCCGCACGGACCGCCCGCGCCTCCTCGGCCTTCCGCACGCGAGCCCGCGCCTCGTGCTGCGCGAGCAGCTTGCGGTCGCGCTGCGCCTGTTCGGCGGTCGCGCCGAGGTCGACGAAGATCGGCTCGGCGGCGATCCGCCCCGGCCCGACGCACAGATGCGGCCCGCACACCTGCCGCCGCTCGCCGCCCTTGTCGACATAGCTCAGCACCGCCTCGGTCAGCGCCGTCGCTTCTTTCGGCTCGGCCCCGAGCTCGCCGAAGAACCCCTCGACCAGCCCGCGCCGCGCCACCGCGGCCTCGGGCGCTCCGGGCGTGAGCCCCAGCTCGTAAACCCGCCCCTGCGGCGAAGGCAACGACCAGTACCACCATTGCCCCGTGCGCACCCCCGCCGCGTACGTGCCGCGCTCGCTGCGATCGCCGCGCTCGTCGAAGAACGTACACCGACCATCGCGCGCGCCGTCGCGGTATTCACACTCCTCGAGCTTGACGCCGGAGACCGGGTGATACGACACCCCCCAGCCGTGACGCACGACCTGGCCGTCGGGCCGCGTCTTGCCGCAGAAATACTCGCTGCCGTGCGGCGGCGCCTGCCCGTGCCAGCTCGCACCGTCCGGGCACGGCGCGGGCGAGGCCGCCAGCGCGGGCAAGCTCAGGACCGTCGCGGCGATGCACCCCAAGAACCAGCGATCGAGCCGCCACATCAGAACTTCACCTCCAGGCCGAGACCACCCGTCGGCCGAATCACCAGGTTCCGCGCCCGGTTGCGCTTGCGGACCCCCGCGAGCGCCACGCTGCCGCCCGTGATCAGCAGCACCCCTGCAGTCACCGCCAGCCCGATCGACCGGCCGCGATAGAGCCGCACCTCGCCGCGCAGGCCGCTCGTGTCCTCGAGCGGCAGGCCGAACATCTGCGCCGCCTCGTTGTTCACCTCGGCCACCGCCAGCCGCTCCTCGCTCTGGCCGTGCAAGTGCCACGAATACAGGCTGCCGGCCGCCGACGCCGCCGCGCACCCGAGCACCACCAGGCCGCCCTTGATCAGCGGCTTGCCGTCGTCGACCGGGACCGACTCGGGCTCGGGCTCCGGCTCGCGCCGCACCACCTCGGGCCGCGCCGGCGAATCGACGTATGCCGGCTCGCTCCACGCGACGTCGGCCTGCGGCGGCAGCGGTGCCGGAGGCGGCGGCGGCAGCGGAGGCGGCGGCGCCTCCCACTCCGGCCCATCCGCCGACGGCACGTCGATGCGCGAGCGATCGACCACCGGCGCAGCGACCTCACCGGCGAACGGATCGGCCGCCGGGTTGGCGCCGACGACCACCGCGATCACACCATTCACGAGACCATGCATCATGGATCTGTCTCCGCAGCCAGGTCCGGCGCGCAGCGGAACCCCACGTCCGAAAGCCGCCGCCCTTGCACCCCGCGCTCGGCCACCACGACCCCGCCGAGAGCCACCGCGCCGAACATCACCGCCGGCAGCACGCGTCGCGCCCCTCGCCCCTCCGCGGGCCGCCCACCGCCACTCGATCTCCCGCGGCAGCCGCTTGCCGTGGAACCTGCGATCCACCCGATCGTCATCGGCATCCCTCCACCAGCGCCCGGACTCTATCACGAGCGCCAGCGGAGCGGCCAGCGACGATGACGACCTGGCCCGATGTGCAGTGACTAGTGTAGGCGGTGCAACCTCCAATACGCCCCGCGATTGCACGAGCGGATCGGCGGAAACGCGTCGCCTCGCTGCAGCGAGATCACTCGCTCTTCTTGCGTCGGCGGCGGCACCGAAGCGCCGTTCGTGTAACCATCGAAGCCGTACACCCCGCTCGCCGCGCACGTCTCCCCTGTCTTGAATCGATCACCTACGCTGGCCATTCGCCCCTCCTCGCAAAATCCTGATCCCGAGGTGCCCGGCCCAGTCGCCATCGGTCACTGCGAGCACCCATTAAAATGGCAGTGTTCACTCACGTGCCGGCGCGTGACGGGTCGGCCCGCGAGCGACACGCATTCCGGTTCGGCTCGCTGCGGTCCGCGCCTTGACAGCCCCCCGGGGCGCGAGTAATGTCGTCTCGGCCCCAGCGATGGGGTCAGCCATGCGTATCTGATCCGCGAGTCTTCGAGCACACCGACGCGGCGCCCCACCGGGGTCGCCAGCCGCGGCCAGTGTCGATTTCTCCCGCTCTGCGGCCATTGCGCCAACGAGCGGTTGCGGGTCGCGCATGCGACCATTCTTCGGCACGCCGGGGCTCTCGGTACTCGGAGGACGATGCTCCTCGCGCGAGCGCCTGTGCGCCGCGCGAGGCCGCGGAGCCGCGGATTCACCGTCCGGTGAATCACGCGACCGCGGGTCCTCGTCGTCCGTCGCGCCCGCTGAGGGGCGCGCGCCGGGCCGCGTCGTCATGTCTCCATTTCCCGCCACCGGCGCGCGGGCTCGTCACGTCTGTCCTTTCGGACAGGCTCGTAGGATCGCGTCCATGCCTCGAATCTCCTTCGCTCCCAAGTCCAACCCCGACCTCACCACCCCTGAACCGCAGCCCGACCCGGCGCCGCGGCCTGCGCGCGAGCACACCGGCCCGCTCTCCTGGAGCCTCGGCGGCGCCCCGGCCGCGCGTCCGGGCCCCGCGCCTGCCAAGTCCGAGCGCCGGCGCGAGTCGGCCCCGAGCCGGCAGCCCGCGTCGAAGGACGTCCGCCGGCGGCGCAGCCCGTCGTCGGGCTTCCGCGGCTGAGCGGCGGTCACCGGGCTCGCCGTCCGCCGGGCGGCGCGCGCTCGTTCATAACACCTGTCTCCGGGGACATCCACCGCGCCATCGCACGAATGGCACGACATGTCCCCGGGGACATCTCATCAGCGCTCGGCCCGAGCCAGCGCGGCCTGCGTCGCCGCCAGCTGCGGGTGCTGCAGCGCCGCGCGCAGCGTCTGCGCCTGCGCCAGCAATCCCCGCGCCTCGGCACCCGTGGTCGCCGATCCCGCCAGGTGCAGCGCATCAGCCAACCCCCACGCATAGCTCGGTCGCGCCTGCGCGACGGCCAGCGCCTGCGCGGCCGCCTCGTCCACCCCGCGGCCCGCCGCCAGCGCCCGCGTCAGCGCCGATTCTTAGATCGATCACGAACAGGCCGAAGCCGCAGGTCTCGGCCAGCACCAGGCCGCTGCGGATCGCCCGCTCCGCGTCGACGAAGCGCCGCTCGGCCAGGCAGATCTGCGCCTCCAGGACGTGGCAGCGCAGCACCACCTCGACCTCGCCGGTCGCGGTCGTCCACGTGCGCGCGCGCTGCAGGTGGTCGCCGGCGCGGTCCGGATCTGGCTCCTCGCCGGCCAGCGCCAGCGCGCCGAGGATCGTCTCCGCGTGCGCGCGGTGGCCCGCCCAGCCGAGCTCGTGCAGCCCCGCGAGGTTGCCCTCGATCTCCGCCCGCGCCGCCGCCACCCGGCCCAGCGCCAGCGCGTGCTCGGCCGCCCAGAACGAGCGGCGCGCGAACGGTCGATCGCCGAGCGCCCGCGCCTCGGCGAACCCCGCCTCCGCCGCCTCCACGCGCCCGAGGTCGTGCAACACGCGGGCCCGCAGCGCCAGCGCCCGCGCCGCGTCCCCCGGCGCCTCCGCGCGGATCGCCACCTCTGCCGCCGCCTCGCACAGCTGCAGCGCCTCGGTCAGCGCGCCCGCCAGCCGCTCCGTGTAGGCCAGCGCGCGCAGGCTCGTCGTCAATCCTTCCAGGTTGCCGGCCTCGCGCACCAGCGCCCCGTGGATCCGGTAGCAGCGGCTCGCCTGCGCCAGATCGCCGAGCGCCCCCGCGTAGAGCCCCCAGTCGTACACCAGCCGCGCCCGCCGGCCCGACTCGAGCGCGATCGCCATGCGCGCCGGATCGCCGCCCTCCGCGAACGCGCGCACGATCCGGGCCCCGCGGCTCATCGCCCCGAGCTGCAGCCCCAGGTGCGAGAACCCGCCCAGGCTGCGGAAGTAGATCGACGCCGCCTCGCCCGTCCGACCCGCGCGCAGCGTGTGCATCAGCAGCGCCTCGTACGTGTCGAGCCGCGCCTCCGCGTGCGGCCCCGGCCCGTGGACATCGAGCCGCGCGATCAGGTGCTCGCGCTCGACCTCGTGGATCGCCGCCGGCGGCCCCGCGAGCAGCGAGCGGAAGTACTCCGCCACGAACGGGTGGGCCGTGTAGCGCCGCGGCGCCGCGCGAGCGACCAGCCCCAGCCGCTCGAGCCGCGCCACGATCGGCCCGATCTGCGCCGCAGAGAGCCCCGCCAGTGCTCCTGCGACCGCTCCTCCGGCCGCCGCCAGGCGAGCCAGCAATTCGACCTCCGCCCCGGCAGGGAACAGCGCCAGGCGGGCCACCAGATCGCGCTCCTCCGGCGCCAGCGCGCGCGTACGCGGCCAGCACCGCCAGCAAGCGGCGCGCCTGCACGTCGTCGCGCGCCGCCGGCTCGAGCGCGATCGCCTGGGCTCGCGCCCCGTCGCCGTCGAGGAACGTCCCCGCGTACGACCCGAGCATCGCCACCGACAGCGCGTGTCCGCCGACCTTCTCCACCAGCGGCCGCAGCGACGTCCCCGCCGCCAGCCCCCAGCGCTCGAGCAGCGTCGAGCCCTCCGCCGGCGACAGCCCGCCGAGGCGCAGCGTCGTCAGCCCCGCCCCGTCCCACGCCTGCAGGTCGCTCGGTTCGAACCGCGTCGTCAGCACCACGCGCGCCGCCCCAAGCCCGCGCGCCGCGCTCATCAACAGCCGCCGCAGCGCCCCGTCGCCGATCCGCCCGTACGTCGAGTCATCGAGCCCGCTGCCCTGCAGCACCTCGAGCCCGTCGAGCACCACCACGTGCGGCGGCCCGGCGGCGAGCGCCTCCTGCAGCGCCTGCGGCCGCTCCCCGGCCGGCACCTCCGCCCCGCCGGCGAAGTACTTCGTCGCCGCCGCGAAGAACGCCTCCACCCGCGTGTCATCATAAAAGCTCCACACCAGCAGCCCGCCCGCGAGCGGTCCCTCGCCCAGGCCCGCCACGAACCGCTCCACCAGCGCCGTCTTGCCCGCCCCGCCGATCGCCACCACCGCGATCACCCCGCGCCCCGGCGCCCGCAGCAGCGCCAGCGCCTCCTCGCGGCCGACGAAGTGGCGCGCCCGCGGCAGCGTGCGCGTGGCACGGCCGCCAACCTTCGAACGCCGCCTCCTGAACCGTCGCCTCTGCCGCGATCACCAGCTCGCTCTCGGCGATCCCCAGCTCGCGACTGAGCGCCCCCAGCAGCCGTCGCCGGCTCGCGTTGCGGACCACGAAGCCCTCCGCCGCCTCGTTGACCGCCCCCGACTCGTAGCGCCGGTACGTGCGGACATCGACCCCGGCCGCCGCCGCCGCTGCCTCTTGGGTCAGGTTCAGCTCGGTGCGGACCCGCGCGAGCAGCTCGTGGTTGAAGCGGAGCACGGCCGGAGCGCCATCGTAGCCGGTCTTGCCCGGTCCTGCCCGGCTGCGATCCTCGTCGAGCGGGCGCCCGGGCCGCACAGTCCCGGCATGCACACCGCGACCCCGACCACCATCATCCCCGACCGGGTCTTCACCGTCCGCGACTTCCTCGCGCCCGACGAGTGCGCCGACTGGCTGCGGCTCGCGCAGGGCATCGGCTTCGAGGCGGCCCCGATCACCACCAGCCGCGGCTTCGTCATGGCCCCGGAGATCCGCAACAACACCCGGGTGATCCTCGACGACGTCGACCGCGCCCGCGCTTTATGGCAGCGGCTGGCCCCGTTCGTGCCCGCGCGCCGTCACCACTGGCAGGCCGTCGGTCTCAACGAGCGGTTCCGCTTCTACCGCTACGAGCGCCGCCAGTACTTCCGCTGGCACCACGACGGCGCCTTCCGCCGCGGCCCCGACGAGCAGAGCCTGCTCACGGTCATGCTCTACCTCGACGCCGACTTCACCGGCGGCAGCACCGACTTCGACCACGGCGGCGAGATCGTCCGCGTCGTCCCCGAGCGCGGCATGGCGCTCGTGTTCGACCACCCGATCGCCCACCAGGGCGCCCCCGTCGAGCGCGGCGTCAAGCACGTCCTGCGCACCGACGTCATGTACCGCCGCGACCTTGTGCAATCTTGAGGACATGTCCATGCAGACATGCCCTTGAAGACACACCATGAATTGTCATGGCCCCGTCCGCAGGACGATCGCCTGCGACGAGCCGACCGTCGCAACGACCACGTCGGCCTTGCCGTCGCCGTCGATGTCGCCGCTCGCCAGCCCGGCCTCGCTCGTCGCGTTCGCCAGCGTGTAGTCCTGCACGCACGACGCCGCGAAGTACACCACCCCCAGGCCGGGCGGCCCCGCCGTGGCGATGAGCAGGTCGCCGCGTCCGTCGCCGTCGACGTCCGCGATCGGCCCGGGCTGGCCCTTCCAGGGCAGCGACAGCTCCTCGTTCATCCCCTGCGCCCACGCCCGCACCATCGCCAGGCTGGGGATCTCGCGGTAGAGCGCGACGTCCTCGGTCCCGTCGCCGTCGATGTCGCCGACCGACACCTCTTGATAGCGCACCTCGCCGTGGCCCGTGATGGTCGCCACCCGCTTCAAGGCCCCATCCACCAGCTCGAGGATCTCCGCCCCCTGTGGGTCGTGCGCCGTCGACACGATGTCGACCTGCTGACCGCCCGCGACCTTCCCGGCGCCGATCGGAAACACCGCGACCGCCGACTCGTCGAGCACGACCTCGGGACCGACCCCGCCCATCCCGTCACCTGTCCGGAAAGCCAGCTCGGCCAGGACCGGCGTACTGCGCGCCAGCACGTCGACGAGACCGTCGCCGTCGAAGTCGCCGGCGAACAATTGCTGCGGCTCCACGCCCAGCGTCGACACCAGCGGCGCCGCGAACACACCGCCCTGATTCACGACGAGGCTCAGCTCGCCCACCGCGGACGGGGCCGTCGACACCACATCCGGCCGCCCGTCCCCGTTCAGGTCCGCGATCGCCATCCGCGAGGCCCCGGAGGACATCCCGGTCGGAAACACCGCCCCTGGGCCGAACCCGCCCGCGCCGTCGCCGAACCGCAGCTCGACGACCGCGTCGTCCGGCAGCGCCGCCAGCAGATCGAGCACGCCGTCGTCATCGAAGTCGGCCAGCGCCACCGTCGACGCCGGACCCGCGAACGTCAGCTCCGACGAGGTCATCGCCTGACGTTCGCAGGCCCGAAGCGGCTGCAACCACTCACAGTACTCGCCCACACACTCCTGGCCGGCCGGGCATGGATCTTCCTCGTCGACCAGCTCGCACGGACCGTAGTCGCACGCATCCGCGTCGTACCAATCGCAGGTCTGCACGCCCTCCCGCCGCACACCTCGCACTCTCGCTGCGCGCCGATCAGGCAGTTGCACCACGGATGGGTGTCCGTGTCGCTCTCCGGCTCGGAGCTGTCGGAGCCCGGCAGCGACGTGCTCTCGCTCGATGACGTGCTCGTCGGTGGACCCGCGGTCGCCGTCGACGCCTCGCTCGTCGATTCGCCCGCGCTCTCGGTTCCGCTCGTCCCGGCCGCACCGGGACCGCAGGACGTGAACCACAACCCGAGCGCTACGACAGGAATCAACCTGGGCATGACATGAGATCATGCCACGGCCGGCCCGCCGACGCATCCCACAGGCCTCGACCCTGTCACTTCACGCGCCCGCGCCGGTCCCGAGCGCGACCGACGACCAGGCCGCATATCCCCGGCCGGAAGGACGCAGGTCCTGGAGTCAAGAACGACGCTTCATGCCGCAAGGCCCAACCTCGAGACATGAACGCAAGAGCATGTCCTCGAGAACATGTCTTCCCAAACATTTGCCCGCCTCACCGCGGCCGCTGGCGGGCGTCGGCGTCGAACAGCCGCTCGAGGTCCGCGCTGAACTTCTTGGCCGACGCGATGAGCGCCGCCTCGTCCTCGTGGATCGCGTACTGCTCGTTCAGCACGCGCTCGTCGTGCTCGCGGAACATCTTCACGTACTCGCGGGCGTCGCTGGGCGTCACCCCGAGCTCCTCGAGCGACAGGCGGGCCGCGTCGAGGCTCGACAAGAAGGTCTCGCGCACGATCACGTGGGCGCCGTGGGCCATCAGGCGGAACGCGTGCGGCCGGTTGCGCGCGCGGGCCACGATCCGCAGCTCCGGGAAGTTGCGGCGGACCGCCTCGACCGTGCGCATCGACGCCTCGACGTCGTCGATCGCCACCACGATGAGGCGCGCCTTGTCGGCCTTGGCCGCGCGCAGCAGGTCGACGCGGGCCGCGTCGCCGTAGTAGATCTCGTTGCCGAAGCGGCGCAGGAAGTCGACCTGAGTCGTGTCGACCTCGAGCGCGGTGAACGGGATCCGGGTCATCCGCAGCACGCGGCCGACGATCTGGCCGAAGCGGCCGAAGCCGGCGATGATCACCGGGTTCTCCTCGTCGATCGCGTCGAACTCGCGCCGGTTGCTCGCCGCGCGGCGGGCCGTGATGCGGTCGCGCGCGATCAGCAGCAGCGGCGTCACCATCATCGACAGCGTCACCGCCACCACCAGCAGGTCGATCGCCTCGCCCGTCACCAGCCCGGCCGTCTTCACCACCCCGAACAGCACGAACGCGAACTCGCCGCCCTGCGACAGCGCGATCGCCAGGCTCGCCGCCGACCCGAGCGGCATCTTCGCCAGCCGCCCGATCGCCAGCAGCGCCAGCGCCTTGATCGCCACCAGCCCGATCACGATCCCCAGCACCTGCAGCGGCTGCGCGGCGATGAGCCCCAGGTCGGCCGACATCCCCACCGCCACGAAGAACAGCCCGAGCAGCAGCCCCTTGAACGGCTCGATGTCGGCCTCGAGCTCGTGTCGGTACTCGCTGTCGGCCAGCAGCACCCCGGCGAGGAACGCCCCCAGCGCCGCCTCGAGGTGGATCAGGTCCATCAGCAGCGCCGTGCCGATCACCACCAGCAGCGCCCACGCCGACGACAGCTCGTTGACGCGGGTCGACAGCACCCAGCGGAACAGCGGCCGCAGCAGCACGCGCCCGGCCAGCACCAGCCCTGCGATCACCGCCGCGGCGATCCCCAGCGACATCCACGGCCCCTGCGTCGCCTCCGAGCCCTCGCCGCTGCCCGTCAGCAGCGGAATCGCCGCCAGCACCGGGATCGCCGCCAGGTCCTGGAACAGCAGGATCTTGAACGAAGCCCGCCCGTGCGGCGCGGTCAGCTCGAGCCGCTCGCCCAGCACCTGCAGCACGAACGCCGTCGACGACAGCGACAGCGCGAACCCCACCACCAGCGCCGCGGCCGGCGGCAGCCCGAGCAGCCACGCCCCTGCGGCCAGCAGCACCGAAGTCACCGCCACCTGCGCCGACCCGAGCCCGAACACCCCCGCCCGCATCTCCCACAACCGCTTCGGCTGCAGCTCGAGCCCGATCACGAACAGCAGCACCACCCCGAATTCCGCGACGTGCAGCGTGTCCTCGACGTGCTCGACCAGCCCGAGCCCGGACGGCCCGATCACCGCCCCTGCCGCCAGATAGCCGAGCACCGAACCGAGCCCGAGGCGCTTGAACAGCGGGACCACCACCACCGCGGCGGCCAGGAAGATCGCGGATTGAGCGAGCTGCACCGACCCCGAACATACCCTGCGCCGCGCCCTTTATGACGCACCTCGTGCGCCGCGATCTCCGCCGGCGCCCCGCATCGCCGCACACCGCCCATGACGCGGCGATCCTCACCCGAGCCCTCGATCACTCCCGGCCCGCCGCCCACGAGACCTTCGTGCACGCGATCGAGACACCTCTCACCCGCGACGCCACGACCCCGTCGCACCCGACCTGCCCCGCAGGGAAGAATCACTTGCGCGGACCGTCCTCACGCCATGTCACGCCACGCGACCCGCGGCCTTCTCCCTCACCCCTCGCTCGCGCCCCGCAGCTGGCGCCGGCCTTCGTCCTTGAGCGCCACGCGAAACCCTGCCTCGCCGTACTTCACCCCGACCAGGCCCCGCGCGTGCAGCTCGCTCGCCGCGCTCAGCAACCTCGCGTAGCGCACCTCGCCGTACTCGCCCACGCTGATGGCGACCGATCCGTACTCCGGCAGCAGCGCCACCAGCTCGCTTCGTCCTCCGTCATCCGCGCAGGGTCGCCGCGCCCGCGCAGAGTTTCACCAAAAACTTCGCACTCAGAACCGCCCGCTGAGCACCACTCCGCCGAGGCTCGGGGCCACGCGCACGCCGCTCCAGCGGGCCGCGCGACCGGCTCGCACGTCGCGGGCTCCCGTCGCCATCAACGTCGCCCCGAGCGCAGCTCCGAACACGGCAGTCACCGCGCCGGCCGCCAGCATCGTCTCGCCGCGGCCTTGCTGGGCCCGCAGGGGCGCCAGCGCCTCGTCCGAATAACCTGTCCCACGGGACAGCTCGCTCGCCGAGAACCGCTGCACGTACCACCCGCTCACCATCACCCCGAGCCCCACGACCCCCACCCCGAGGAACGCCGCGCCGGCGAACATCTGCGCCCGCCCGCGCCGCCATCGGGCCCGGTCGCCGTCGGGACTCAGGTCGAGCTGACAGCGCGCCACGTCCTCCGCCGGCCCCTCCGCCTCGACACCGTCCACCTCGCCCGTCACGACCCCCGGAGCCGCGGTCCCATCGCCCGCGCTCGCGATCGCCTGCTCGCTCCCCGCGCTCGCAGCGGGCTTCGGCGGCCGCCACTCGTGCGCCGGCAGCTCCGCGGGCACCTGCATCATAAGACCCAAAGACATGTCCAAACAGACAGCATAAAAATACCCGCGCTCACGCTCGATTCGGATACATCAATTGAACTGCGCCCCCGAGAGGATCCACCGCAAGATCACCTGCGCCTCCGCGGCCGCGATCGGCGGCCCCCCGAACGGCATGCGCCCGCCCACCGCCGGCGTCGTCAGCACCAGCTTGTGCATCAAATAGCTGTTCGTCGGCGCGTCCGCGTACACGCGGGGCATGTCGACCTGCTCCGCCCCGTCCTCGACCAGCTCTTCCCACAGCCGGTCGGGCTCGCGATCGAAGCGCAGGTCGCCCGGCTCGACCCCGTCCACGTGGCAGCCCGCCGTCGCGCAGCGCTGATCCGTGATCGCTCGCACCTGCGTGAACGTGGCCGCCGGCGGGTCGTGGTCGATCACCTCCACCGCCACGGCAGCGCTCGTCACCCCGCCCGCGCTCGCGGTCAGCTCCACCGTCCCCGGCGACACCCCGAGCAGCACCCCTTGCCCGTCGACGTACAGCGTCAGCTCCGCGCTGCTCTTCCACGTGAGCGTCGCCTCGATCGACTCGCCGTCCGGATCCACCACCACCGCCGTCACCGGCAGCGTCTCGCCGACCTGCACCTGCAGCGACCCGTCGACGTCGATCTCCACCTCGCCGACATCGCCGCCGCTCTGCCCCGGCGCGCACGCGAACGTCGCCGTCTCCGGCGCGCCCGCGGCGATCCACGCGGTGATCGTCGCCACCTGCCCCGTCGACAGGCCGCCGCCGATCGGCATCTGCTGCCCCACCGACGGCCCCGGCAAGATCTTCTCGAGCAAGAAGCTGCTGTCCGGATCGCCGGCCGCCACGCGCAACACCCCCGGCGCCGAGCTGCTCTCGACCCCCACCAGCGCCGCGAACGACTCGCCCTCCGCCAGCGACAGGCCGGCCGCCGGCTGACCGCCCGCGTGACAGCTGCAGCTCCCCGTGAAGATCGGCTGCACCGCGCCCGCGAAGTCGCAGTCGGTCGGCGTCCCGCCCGACGGATCGTTCGGCCCCGTGGTCGGCAGCTCGCCCGTGGTCGGCCCGGGCTCCGCGGTGGTGCCGCCCGGGTCCGTGTCCGTCGACCCGCCGTCGGTGTCGGCTCCCGGCAGCCCGACCAGGTTGCAAGCAGAGGAGAGCGCGCCGCCCAGCAGCAGCGCAGAACACGATCGAACCAGACGACGAAGAGTCATTGCTCGCACCTCGAGTGCCCGCAGTTCCGCGAGAGTTACAGCGAATGCCTGCAATTTCTCAATCAGCGTCGTCGCCGCCGCCCTGGCTCACGCGCACCATGTCTCCAGACCTCCCCTTCGCCGCGCCGGATCCGCCCCCCGCTTTGTCTCGCGGGACCGATGATCCCGGCGTCCATCTCACATTCGGACAGGGCGCTCCCGGCCTCTCACCGCCGAGCCTGCAGCGAACGGCGCAGGTCCGCGTCACCGCATTGCATGTTTCTCAGGACATGCCCTTCGAGCCATCTTGAATCTGCTCCGCGTCGGCCTCACCGCGATCCGCCCGCGCCGTCCGGACCCCTGCCACCCCGATGAGTCCTCGCGCGAGCGCCGACGCGAACGCGTCCCCGGTCCTCCGATAACCTGTCCCTCAGGACATCTCATCACCGACCGGCGGGCTCATCCTCCTCGCTCGGCACCCTTCCTCCCGATCTGTCCTCGAGGCCACTTCGCGCCGAGGTGAGACGTCCGCCTCGCCCTCGCGCGCCCGCGCCCGCGGCACCGCCTTGCGCACCCGCGATCGCGTACCGGGGCGTCGAGATCGCGCCCGGACGACCCCCGATGCGGCGTCCGGGGCCTTTCGCTACGCTGGGCGGCATGACATTTCGCTATTGCCGTCCTGCGGCATTCATCGCGCTCCTCGCGGCGTGCGGCGACGACGGGATCCGGGACACCGCGGCCACCGGCAATCAGCCGTCGACGGCCCCGACCTCGCTCACCGAGGCCACCACCGGCCCCACCACCACCGACGCCCCCGGCACCACCCAGACCCCCGACCCGGGCACCGGCAC
Organism: Nannocystis pusilla; assembly: GCF_026626665.1. GTDB lineage: Bacteria > Myxococcota_A > Polyangia > Nannocystales > Nannocystaceae > Nannocystis > Nannocystis pusilla. The sequence goes on along the minus strand of NZ_JAPNKE010000002.1, from coordinate 9,501,223 downwards.
CACCGACGGGCCGACCAGCGCGCCGACCACCACCGACGCCCCCGGCACCACCTCCGTCGGCACCACCGACGGTCCGGGCACCACCACCGGCGGCGACGACTGCCTCCCGCCCGACGCCCTCATCCTCCTCGACCGCACCCAATCGATGCACCGCACCCCCGACGGTCAGACCCCCGTCGACGCCCCCGCCTACGCCAGCAGCAAGTGGTCTCTGGCGATCTCCGCCATCGAGACCCTCACCGCCGCCCCGCAGGACGACACCGTCCGCTTCGGCCTCGAGCTGTGGCCGCGCGATCCGGGCGGCGGCGCCTGCGTCACCCTCGCCGAGCGCATCGAGCAGAACAAGACCGCCACCAACCCAATGTGCGAGGCCGGCGAGGTCGTCCTCGCCCCTGCGCTCGGAAGCGGCGCCGCGATCGCCGACCTCATCGATCCCGCCACCACCCTGCTGTGCAACACCACGCCCACCGGCGCGGCGCTCATCACCGCCGGCGAGCACTTCGCCGCCAACAAGGAGCCCGGGCGCGAGCAGTACGCGATCCTCGTCACCGACGGCGCCGACTGGGACTTCAGCTGCCCCGACCCCTCGCCGCTGACCGCCGTGCAGGACCTCGCCGAGCAGGGCGTCAAGACCTTCATCGTCGGCTTCAACGGCGAGGAGGCGATGCTCGGCGCCACCGAGTACCTCAACGACCTCGCCTGCGCCGGCCGCACCGCCAAGGGCTTCCCCGGCCCGTGCGTGCCCACTGCCGACGGCTTCGTCGCGGTCGAGGGCGCCGACATCCCCGTGTACCTGCAAGCCGACAATGCCGTCGAGCTCGGCGCCGCCCTCAAGTCGGTCGCCGGCCAGCTGTGCTGCGGCTGCGACAAGACCTGCGACGCCCCCGACGTGCTGTTCGCCCTCGACCGCACCCTCAGCATGCACCGCACCCCCGACGGCGAGACCCCCGTCGACGCCCCGAACTACGCCAGCAGCAAGTGGTCGCAGGCCATCGACGCCATCGAGCAGGTCGTCGGCGGCGGCCTCGACACCGACCTGCGCTTCGGCCTCGAGCTGTGGCCGCGCGACCCGGGCGGCGGCCTGTGCATCACCCTGGCCGAGCGGATCCTCGACACCAAGCAGGCCATGAACCCGAGCTGCCAGGACGCCGAGATCCTCGTCCCGCCCGCCCTCGCCAGCGGCGCCGCGATCGCCCAGGCGGTCGACCCGCTGACCACATTGATCTGCAACACCACGCCCACCGGCACCGCGCTCGAGACCGCCTCGACCTGGCTGGTGAACAACGCCGTCCCCGGCCGCGAGCAATACGTCGTCCTCGTCACCGACGGCGCCGACTGGGACCTCAGCTGCCCCGACCCGTCCCCGCTGCTCGTCACCCAGAAGCTCGCCGCCGCCGGCATCCGCACCTACGTGGTCGGCTTCTTCGGCGCCGAGGCCCAGGCCGGCGCGGTCCAGTTCCTCAACGACGTCGCCTGCGCCGGCCAGACCGCCAAGGACTTCGACGTCGATGCAAGCAGATGGGCAGCGGCTACCAGGCCCAGAACCCCGACAGCATGGTCCCGCTGTACCTGCAAGCCGGCAACGGCGAGCTGCCGCAGACCCTCGGCACGGTCGCCGACGAGATCTTGCAATACTGCATCCCCGGCTGAATCTTGTCCAAAAATGACATGTCCGCAAGGACATGTCATTGCCCCACCCCGAGTGACATGTCCGTAAGGGCATGTCACTTTAAGACAGACGCGGCGCCGACCTCGTCAGCGCCGCGCCCGTCGCCGCCGCAGCAAGCCGCCGAGCACCACGAGCGCCAGCACCCCCGGCCGCTCGTGCGTGCTGCAGCCGCCGCCGCCCGACTCCACCTGCTCGCCCGGGTCCACCGCCCCCGTCTCGCCCGCAGACGACTCGTCTTGCGGCGCGACCGGGGCCGGATAAACCTGTCCATCGGGCCAGGTCGTGCATTGCTCCGGGTCCCACGAATCCTCGCCCTCGCACACGTACGCCTGGCCCGCGCACGAGGCCGCCAGCGTCGCCGTCGGGTCGAGGTCCAGCGGCCCGAGCGCGCCGGCCAGGTCGTCGCCGTGACAGCGCTCGTCGACGAACACCTCGCCGCGCGCCAGGTCGAGCGCCTCGAAGCGCAGGCAGCCCGGCGCCCGCAAGTTCGCCTGCACCCCGATCCACGGCTGCTCGTCCGGCCCGAACAACCGACCCGCGAAGTTGCTCGCGGCCGCCGCGCCCAGCGCCTCGCGGTCGAAGTCGTACACGACCTCGAGCTGCCCGTGCTCGCGCAGGTGCGTGCAGAATCCCGGATGGTACTCCACGCGATACGGATCGCCCGCCGGACAGTGCCCCTGGACCTGCCGCAGCTGCGGGTACGCGCCGTCGCAGCAGACCAGGTCCGCGAGCGTGTCCCAAGTCTCGACCACGTGCTCGCTCGCCACCAACAGCGGCGGCGCGGCCGGGGCCGGCAGCGGCTCGGCCGCGATCGTCACCTGCGTCTCCTGATCGTAGGTGATACAGGCCCCGGGCGGCGCGCTGTACTCGGCAGTGGCCCACGCCGCGGTGTCGATGTGCGTGATCACGGTGTACGTGGCCCCGGCGCTCCACGGCTGCGCCGGCCGCCAGACGAACACCGAGAAATCCGCATAGACCTCGAACGCGCCGGCGACCTCTTCCCCCATCGCGTCGAGCACCTTTATCTTGAAGAACTCGAGCGCCCGCTCGGCCCGCGCGTGACCCGGGCTGAACGCGAGCACCCCGTCGGCCGCCAGCGCCGAGCTCGTCGGCGCCAACCACAGCGGCAGCGGGTTCGTGCACTCGTCGCCGCAGTGCGCCCACGCCGTTCGGGCGGCCGCCCAGCTCAGCCCTGCCACGATTGTCGCCACTACCCGAGATGAACAAGTCAAGCGCCGCACCCCACCACTCTAACGCGAGTCGCCCGCCGCGAACAGGCTGTCCCTGGAGCCGGAGGCCGCGAACAAGGCCTCGACCGGATTGCTGGACCACCGTGGTGAAGCGCGGTTCGGGTTGACGCGAGAGGGGCCAAGGATGCCATCGAAGCATCGTGCGGCCTCGTCTCGCTCTCGCGCTCGTCACGAGCTGCGGGCGGCCTCCTCGCCCGGGCGACGCGTGCCCGCGGCCCGGATGCGAGGCGCTGGCGGCCGCGATCGCCGGCTGCCACGGCCCCCGGAGCGACGCCCTCGACCTGCAGGCCGATCCGGCCGTCCCGCTGCAGCGGATCCTCGACCTGGCGATCGCCGGTCGCCGCGCGGGCAAGTGCGTGGGGCTCGAAGATCCGGATTGAGGCGGCGCCGACGCTCATGTCCCCACGGGCACTGCGCGCCGGCGAGCTCGTCGGTTCGCGTCCCGGGCCCCACGCTCGATTGCCGGCTCGGCTCGGTGTCTCTCCGGACATGTCCCATCGACCATCCTATCAATGCCTCGCGCGCCGCGACGGCGACCGCGGCGCCGGCCGCCGCGGGCGCCGAATGAACGCTGCATCATTTCGGCGGCGTCGCCGACCCTGCTCGATGCACGCTCTCCGCGTCGTACGACGCTTTGATTAATCCCAGACGCCGCGCCTTGAACTCCTGAGATCGACCTTTAACCTCGCGACACACGCTCGCGTCTCCTGACGAGCGGTGGCAGCAGCGCCGTGGGCGTGGCGACCGCGAGGACTTCGGATGGCCCGTCTCATCGACCACGCTCGCTACAGCAAGGCTCGCCGATACCTGGTCGCCGTGGGAGTCACCGCCCTGGCGGCCGGGGTGCGGCTCGTGGCCGTCATTCTCGAGCCGCAGCCGCCGATCCTCGTCCTCTTCACCGGCGCCGCCGGCGTCTCGGCGTGGTTCGGCGGGCTCGGCCCGGCGCTCCTCACGATCGCGCTGTCGGTCGTCCTCGACTTCTGGTTCTTCGACCCGCACCTCGCCTTCGCGCTCGACCGCTGGACCGACCTGCTCGACCTCGGCATCTTCGCCCTGGTCGCGTTCGCCGTCGCATGGTTGTGTGAATCGCTGCACGCCGCGCGGCGCCTGGTGGAAGACCGCGCCCACGAGCTGTCGCTGGTGTCGGCCAACGAGCGGGCGTGGAAGGACCGCTACGAGGCCGCGGTGCGGGCCAGCGGGCACATCCTCTACGACTTCGACCGCGACAGCGGCCGTACCATGTTCAGCGGCGCCTGTCAGGCGATCCTCGGCTACAGCGCGGAGGACATGGGAAGCAGCGTCGACTGGAGCGTCCTCGTCCACCCCGAGGACCTGGCGCGCTACCGCCTCTCGCGCCGGCCCGGCGACGGCCTCGAGGTCGAGTACCGCGTCCGTCACCGCGGCGGCCGGTGGATCACCCTCCACGACGTCGGCCAGAAGATCGTCGGCCTCGACGGCCGCGTCGTCCGCGTCGTCGGCTTCTTGAAGGACGTCACCGCCCAGCGGCAAGCCGAGGCGCTGGTGCGGGCCAGCGAGGAGCGCCTGCGCCTCGCGGTCGAGGCCACCGGCCTCGGCGTCACCGCCACGGTGTTCGGGCCGGACCGCGACGTCCGCTTCGAGTGGACTCGCGAGGCCCGGCGCGCCTTCGGCGTCCCCGACGACGTCGAGCTGACGGTCGCCGAGCTGCTCGCGCGCATCCACCCGGCCGACGTCGCCGCGGTGCGGGCCGCCGTCCACGCCTCGCTCGACCCCGCCGGCGACGGCAGCGACAACCTCGAGTTCCGCGTCGTCCGCCCCGAGGGCGCGGTGCACTGGCTCTGCTGTCAAGGCCGCACCGTGTTCGACATGAACGTCGACCCGCCGCGACCGCTGCGCAACATCGGCATCGTCCTCGACGTCACCGAGCGCAAGGTCATCGGCGAGCAGCTCGCCGAGAGCTTCGCCCTCATCGACGCGCTCGTGGTCAAGGCGCCGATCGGCATGGCCTTCATCGACCACGGCTTCCGCTACGTCCGCGTCAACGAGAAGCTGGCCGAGTTCAACGGCATCCCGGCGGCCGACCACATCGGCCGCACCGTCGCCCAGATCGTGCCCGACCTGTGGCCGACGCTCGAGCCGATCCTGCGCGAGGGCCTGTACGAGGACCGCGACGGCGTCAACCTCGAGGTCGAGGGCCGCACCGCGGCGCAGCCGGAGCGACGCCACTGGATGCTGAGCCAGTACCCGATCCGCGCCGGTGGCAAGCTGCTCGGGGTCGGCGTCACCGTCATCGAGACCACCGCACAGAAGCGCATCGAGGCCTCGCTCCGCGACGCCGACCAGCGCAAGGACACCTTCATCGCCATGCTCGCCCACGAGCTGCGCAACCCGCTGGCGCCGATCCGCAACGCCCTCGCGCTGCTCGGCGTCGTCCGCGACACGCCCGAGCGGACCGCGAGCCTGGCCGTGATCGGGCGGCAGATCGAGCAGATGGCCCACCTCCTCGACGACCTGCTCGATGTCTCCCGCATCACCCGCGGTCGCCTCACCCTGCGCCGCGAATCGATCACCCTCGACTCGGTCATGGCCCGCGCCGCCGAGACCGCGAACCCGTGGATCGTCGGGCGCCGCCACGACTTCGTCGTCGACCTCCCGACCTCGCCGGTCGCCCTCGACGCCGACCCGATACGGCTCGCGCAGGTGTTCTCCAACCTCTTCACCAACGCCGCCAAGTACACCGAGCCCGGCGGCGCCATTCGGGTGACGGCCGCGATCGTCGACGGTCGCGTCCAGATCCGCGTCACCGACAACGGCGTGGGCCTCGCGGCCGAGCACCTGCCGCGGGTGTTCGAGATGTTCTCGCAGGTCGGCCCGACCGAGAATCGCTCCGAAGGCGGCCTCGGCATCGGCCTCGCGCTCGCCCGCGGCCTCGTCGAGATGCACGGCGGCGAGATCACCGCCCACAGCGCCGGCCTCGGCCGCGGCAGCGAGTTCGTGGTCGACCTGCCGCTCGCCGCCGCCGACGCGGCCCGCGAGGCGCCCGCGAGCGCCGCTGTCGCCCCGCCGCCGAGCGGCCGGCGGATCGTCGTCGCCGACGACAACGTCGACAACGCCGACACCCTCGCGATGCTGCTGGAGGCGCTCGGCAACGACGTCCACGTCGTCTACGACGGCGACGCGGCCGTGCGCGCGTGCGCCGAGTTCCGCCCCGACGTGGTCTTCCTCGACATCGGCATGCCGCGGCGCGACGGCTACGAGGTGTGTCGGTGGATCCGCCGCCAGGCGTGGGGCGCCGCCCCGGTGATCATCGCCCAGACCGGCTGGGGCCAGGACGAGGACCGCCGGCGCGCCGAGGCGGCCGGCTTCGACCATCACCTCACCAAGCCGGCCGACCCCGATCGCTTGCTCGCGCTGCTGGCCCGCGCCGGCTCCCTGCGGACCTCGGCCGCGTGATGACATGTCTTTAAAACATATCGTCACAGCGCCCGGAAGCGGTCGCCGAGCCCGGCCGCGCCGATCAGCAATCTGTCCCCGAGGACATATTTACCAGACGCCCGGGAGGGCCCGGCCAGCAACATGTCCCTGAGGACATATTTCCTCGGCGCCCGGAAGCGGTCGCCGAGCGCGGCCGCGCCGGCCCCGGCCAGCAACATGTCCCTGAGGACATATTTCCTCGGCGCCCGGAAGCGGTCGCCGAGCGCGGTCGCGCCGGCCCGGTCAGCAACATGTCCCCGAGGACATCTTTCCCCCGCGCCTAGAAGCGGCCGCCGAGCATGAAGGTGCCGCCGTCGAGGAACGGCGTCGGCGCCATGTTGGCGCGCAGGCGGGTGCGGCCGAGCTTGAAGCCGTCGACGTCGGCGACGCGCTGGGCCTTGCCGTCGTTGACGAACATGATCGTGCCGGCGATGCCCATGGCGAGGCCGGCGATCTGGACCAGGCCCGGCAGGGCCATGAACACCTTCGGGGTGATCGCCTCGGTGCGCAGATACGGGATCGTCATGAACGGCCCGATCAGCGGGATCAGCGAGAAGCCGGCCGCGCGCCTGCAGTTGGGCGCGTCGGCGACGCTGCAGGTGTCGTGAATGATGCCGGCGACCAGCGCAGTGAACAGGTACGACGAGCCGAACATGGTCCAGCCGGCGATCATCAGGCCCTTGCGGCGCTTCACCGGCTGGGGCGGCGGCGCGTAAACGGGGGTGCCGGGCGCGGGGCCCTCGGGCGGCGGCGCCACGGCGCCGGGGTCGGCGTAGGGCTGGGGAGCCGGGGCGGACGCATCGGCCGGCGCGTCCTCGGGCGCGGCCTGGGGGTCCTGCGCCGCGGCTGACCAGGAGGCCAGGGTCGAACGGACAGGCGCGGCCGCGGCCTCGGGACAGACGAGCGACGCGGCGACGACGACGGCGAGGGGCAGGGCAGTGCGGGTCATTCGGGTTCCTGTTGTCTGCAGCCTAAAGCCCGCCTCGGCAAGGCGTAAACGCGAATCGACGTGCGCAGTGCGCGGGACCCCGCCGCCGTCGCAGTTTCGCACTGTCGATAATCCGCCCTCCGCTCGCACCTGCACCCCCACGACGGGCAACCTGCCCATGTCCCGAGAGACAGGTGGCCGAATGATGTTCTCACCCCGCTGTGCCCGCTGACGGCCCCACGGACGAAGCCGCATGCGCCGATCCGCGGACCTTCGAGCGCGCATTCACGACCCCGCGCAATACACGCGCTCGCTTGCGAGGCTTCGCGGCTCCGCGCCCGGCATCGGCCGCGCTCGCGGTTTTGGCCCGCGCTCGCGGGGCTGTGTCCGCAGCGTCAGAGGCGTAGGATCGGGCGATGCTCGTCCCGCTCCGGCAGGCGTTCGTCCTCGATCGCGGGAACCTCCGTGAACCGACGTCCGGACGGCCAAGCTCTGCGACCTGCGGCGACGATCCGGGCCGCAGCACCGCCGCCGAGGCTGGTACGAGTTCTAGCGACGCGAGCAGCGAGATCTCCCCGGCCCTCGCCGGCACGACCCTCGAGGCCGGCGAGTACGACGATTGCCGCGACGACCCGGGCGACCTCGCCGACCCGAACGTCTGCGAGCTCGACTGCCACCGCGACGAACACCACCGACGAGGACGACCGTGCCTGCGTCCTCGACCGCCTGAACGGCGCGACCTGTCCCAAAGGCAAGGTATGCGCCGATGCCTCCTGCCGCTGGCCCGCCCCGTGATCGCCGTGCCCCGACTCCTGCTGCCGCTCGCGCTCGTCCTCGCCTGTGCCCACCTCGTCCCGCCGGCCGCGCCGCAGGAGAACGGCATCCCGGTGGTCGACTCGCGCGAGAAGCCGCTGCCCGAGCCGGTGCAAGTCGCTTCGGCCCGGGCGCACGGCGGCTGCGACACCGGGGCCCAGTGCGTCGAGCACCTCGACCCCGCACATTCGGTCGCCGATGGCCAGCAGGTCTGCGAGGCCGACGGCGCCCGCTGGCTCGCCAGCGCCTGCCCGCACCGCGGAGCGCACAGCGCCTGCATCACCGAGCATTTCCTCGTGTTCGAGTACGGCAAGCCGCGCGCCGAAGAGTTCGGCAATCCGCTCCACCGCGACCTCGTCGCCGCCCGCGAGGCCTGCCTGACCCAGAGCGGCGAGTTCTACGAGCTCACCCCCTGAGACTCTCTCTCTAAAAAGACGTCGACGGCGTCGACGGGCCCGATGGATCGTGGCCCCGAGCACATGTCCTGAAAGACATGTAATGCCAATGCTTCCCCCGAGCAGGCGGCCCTGCGCGCCGCCTTCTCGGGCCCCTTCTTTCATTCATCTGTTAAAGAATTCGAGGTCGGCGGTCCTTGGGGGTGCCTCGTCTTCGGCCGCGTGCGCGGTCCTGCTTGACGCGCGGCGTCGCTCATTGTACACCACTGAACGGAAGATCAGCCATGCACGACAGCGACAACGCCGATCCCGTTTCTCCTGCGCTCCTCGACCTCGTGGCCATTTTCGAGGGCCCGCTCGCCGACGTTCAGTTCCCCGGGGTCGACCAGGGCATTCTCCGGGGCCTGGTCGATCAGGTGCGCGATCACGCGCGCGAGCTCGACCAGTTGCGGGCCCAGCTCGACGCCTTGCACAACCACCTCACCGAGGCCCGCCTGCGGCTGCTCCGGGCGGCCGAGCAGGGCCTGGCCTACGCCCGGGTGTTCGCCGCCGACGATCCCGAGCTCGAGGCGCGGCTGGCCGACATCAACCTCGGCGGCAAGCCCGAGCCGCGCCGCCGCAAGCTCGAGGTCGCGGCCGCCGATTCCGGCAACAGCGAGCCGCTGCGCTTGCCGCCGCGTCGGGGTCGCAAGCCGCGCGCCGCCGAGGAGGCGCCGACCGGCTCGTGATGGTCGCGGCGATCGTCCGGGTGGTAAAACCCCGCCTGTGACTTACGCCAGCTGCGCGCCGCACTCCGCCACGAGCACCTCCCGCTCGCCTACTGCGACCTCGACCTCCTGGCCGTCAACGCCCGCAGCTTGATCGAGCGTGCCGGCAGTCTGCCGATCCGCCTCGCCTCCAAGTCGATCCGCTGCCGCGACATCCTCCGCCGCGTGCAGGCGATGAGCCCCGTCTTTCAGGGCATCCTCTGCTACAGCGCCGCCGAGGCCGCCCATCTGGCCGCCGATGCTGTAAAGATCTGGTCGTCGCCTACCCCACGGTCGACCGCCACGACCTCGATCTCGCGTGCACGGCGATCGCCGGCGGTGCGGAGATCTGCCTGATGGTCGACGACCCGCAGCAGCTGCCCTTCCTGTCCGAGGCGGCGACGCGGGCCGGCGTCACCTTGCCGGTGGCGATCGACCTCGACATGTCCTCGACCTTGCCCGGCCTCCACTTCGGCGTGCGGCGCTCGCCGGTGGCCGGGGTCGAGGCCGCCGTCGCCCTCGCCGACGCCATCGCCGGCACCCCGCACCTCCGCCTCGACGGCCTCATGGGCTACGAGGCGCAGCTCGCCGGGTTGCAAGATCTGGTGCCCGGTCAGCGGCTCAAGAGCGCCGCCGTCCGGGCGCTCAGCGCCGCTCCCAGCCGGAGGTGTTCGCGCGCCGGGCCGCGGTCGTCGCCGCCATCAAGGCTCGCGGTCACGAGCTGCGCTTCATCAACGGCGGCGGCACCGGCAGCCTCGAGCAGACCCGCACCGACCCTTCGGTCACCGAGCTCGCGGCCGGCTCCGGCCTCTACGGCCCGACGTTGTTCGACGGCTACGACAGCTTTCGGCCGCAACCGGCCGCCGGCTTCGCCTTGCCGATCGTGCGGCGGCCGATCGCCAACATCTACACCTGCTTCGGCGGCGGCTACATCGCCTCCGGCAGCCCCGGCCGCGATCGGCAACCGACCCCCAGCTTGCCGGCCGGCGCCACCCTCCTGGCCAACGAGGGCTGCGGCGAGGTCCAGACCCCCGTCAACTACGCGGGTCCGGAGATCCTCGCCCTCGGCGACCCGATCTTCTTCCGCCACGCCAAGGCCGGCGAGCTGTGCGAACATTTTACGGAGCTCGTCCTGCTGGCCGGCGCCGCAGTGATCGGTCGCGTCCCCACCTACCGCGGCGACGGCCGCAGCTTCGTCTGACCGCGCCTTCCGTTTCTCGGCCTCGAAGTTCACGATTCGCGGAGGGTTGCGCGGCTCGCGGAAGCGTGACGGCGTTCGTCGCCGCGTCGCAGCCGGACCGCCTGCCGGCCTCGCCTCGCCATTTTTTCGCCCCGGGCCTGCGGCTTCCGCCGGCGACTGTCTCAGTTTCGTCGGCGCGCAGTCGGCGGCTTCGTCGCCGCCCGGTCGCCTGGTACCATCCCGGCGATGTTCGCGCGCAAGACTTGGTCCAATTGGTCGGGCGGCGTCACCTGTCGTCCGGGCCAGTTCGTGGTCCCGAGCACCGTCGACGCCCTCAGCGACCTGGTCCGAGAGACAGCCAGCGCCAACGGCAAGCTGCGGGTCGTCGGCGCCGGCCACTCGTTCACCCCGGTCGTCGCCACCGAGCACACCCTCGTCTCGCTGGCGCGGATCGCCGGTCTCGCCGAGATCGACCGCGAGGCCGGGGCCGCCACCGTCCTGGCCGGTACCACCATTCGCAACCTCGGCGGCCTGCTCGGCAAGCACGGCCTCGCGCTCGAGAACCAGGGCGACATCGACAGCCAGGCGATCGCCGGCGCGGTCAGCACCGGCACTCACGGCACCGGCATCGCCTTCGGCAGCATCAGCACCCAGGTCCGCGCGCTCACCCTCGTGCTCGCCAGCGGCAAGCTGCTGTCGTGCTCGCCGACGCACGAGCCCGACATCTTCAAGGCCGCCCAGGTCGCGCTCGGCAGCCTCGGCGTGCTGGCGCGGATCCGCCTGCAATGCGTGCCGAGCTACGTGCTCCGCGACGTCCGCAGGAACGTCGACCTCAATCAGTGCCTCGCCGACTTCGAGGACAGCTGCCGGCGCCACCGCCACTTCGAGTTCTGGTGGTTCCCCTACAGCGACCGCGCCGCCACCAAGGCGCTCGACATCGTCGCCACCCCGAAGCCGCGCTCCGCGGTCAAGCGCGTGCTCGCCGACAAGCTGCTCGAGACCGGCGTGTTCTGGGCCGCCTCCGAGGCCGTGCGCATGTTCCCCGGCCTCTCGCGCCCGGTCGCCCGCTTCGCCTCGCGCGCCATCTCCGAGACCGACTACGCCGACCACAGCCACCGCGTGTTCCCCAGCCCCCGCGACGTCCGCTTCAACGAGATGGAGTACGCCGTCCCGGTCGAGCGCGGCCCCGACTGCCTGCGCGAGCTCAAGGCCTACATCGAGCGCGACCGCGTCCGCGTCCACTTCCCCATCGAGTACCGCGTGGTCGCCGGCGACGACATCTGGCTGAGCCCGTTCTACCGCCGCGACAGCGCGGTCATCTCCGTCCACATGTACGCCGGCATGCCGTACGCCGACTACTTCGCCGGCTGCGAGGCCATCTTCCGCAACCACCGCGGCCGCCCCCACTGGGGCAAGATCCACAACCTCACCGCACATGAACTTCAGGACATGTACCCGGAGTGGCACCGCTTCCACGCCATCCGCCGCCGCCTCGACCCGCGCGGCGTGTTCATGAACGACCACCTGGCGAAGATCTTCGGCGCATGATCCTGCGGACGTCGGCGACCCGCTTGATCTCGCACCCGCGCGCGGCGACCATGGTCGGGTGAAGCTCGTCTGGTCGCTCATCGCCGGCCTCGGCGGCCTGTTCTTCGCTGTCGGCCTCGTGCTCCTCGCCGTCGACCTGCACTTCTTCGCCGACGCGCGCCGGACCGAGGGCGAGGTCATCGACCTGCGCCGCAACAACAAGGGCAGCGCCGCCCCCGACGTCGCCTACGCCGACCACCTCGGCCGCGACCACGTCCATCGCTCCAATATCTACTCGCGGCCCTCCTACCGGCTCGGCGATCGCGTCATTATCGCCTTCGACCCCGACGAGCCCGACGACGCCACGATCGACAGCCCCACGAATCGCTGGCTGCTCCCCGGCATCTTCGGCGGGATCGGCCTCGTCCACCTCGGCATCGGCTCGCTGGGCCTGCTGCGCCGCGCCCGACGCAAGCGCGAGATCGCCTGGCTGCTGCGCGAAGGCCAGCGCGTCGACGCCACCGTCACCACCATCACCCAGGACACCTCGATCCGCATCCATCGCCGCAGCCCCTGGGTCATCCATTGTCAGGCCACCTTGCCGGGCGAAGCGGTCGCGCGCACCTTCGTCAGCCGGCGCTTCTGGTACGACCCCGGCCCGCACCTGCGACGACCCACCCTGAGCGTCTGCTACGACCCCCGCTCCCCGAAGCGCCACGTCGTCGACACCGGCGACCTCGACCCCCGCCGCGCCCTCGCTTGAGTTCGCGCGAAGCCGTCACCTGGCGCTCGCGTGCGGCGGACCGCCGCACCCTCGCCATCCTGGCCGCCCCGCGTTGACGCCCGACCGGCCCCGGCGCACCCTCCAGGCGTGTCGACCCGCAGCGCGCTCCGCCTGGCTCCCGGCGCACCCTCCTGCAGACCTACCGCTACGCCCGCGACCCGTACGGCTTTTTCGTGAAGATGGTCGAGGAGTACGGCGACCCGTTCACCGCCCACGTCGTCAACGGCGACGTCGTCATCACCGGCAGCCCCGCCGGCGCGCAGCAGGTGTTCTCCGCCGACCCCGACACCTTCGCCCCGTTCGGCCCCGAAGTGTCGCGTCCGCTGCTCGGTGAAAACTCGCTCCTCTTGCTCTCGGGCGAGCGCCACCGCAGGGAGCGCAAGCTGCTCATGCCCGCCTTCCACGGCGAACGCATGCGCGCCTACGGCGAGACGATCCGCAGCGCCGCCCACGCCGCTGCCGCGACATGGCCCAAAGGCCAGCCGTTCGTGTTTCAGGACAGCTCGCAGTGGGTTTCGCTCGAGGTCATCATCCGCGCCGTCTTCGGCGTCGTCGATCCGGCCCGCGTCGAGGATGTCCGCAAGGCCATCCTCGAGTACGTCGCCGCCATCGCCCCGAGCCTGGTGTTCTTCCCGTTCCTGCAGCGCGATTTCTTCGGCATGGGCCCGTGGGCGCGGTTCCAGCGGGCCCGCCAGCGGCTCGACTTCCTCGTCTCCGCCGAGCTCGCCGCCCGCCGCAGTCGGCCCGAGGAGCTCGGCGACGACATCCTGAGCCGCATGCTCGCCGCCCGTCACGACGACGGCAGCGGCATGACCGACGCGCAGATCTACGACGAGCTGCTCACCCTCCTGTTCGCCGGCCACGAGACCACCGGCATCGCCCTCGCGTGGTCGATCTACTGGCTCCACCGCGACCGCGCGCGCCTGGAAGAATTGCTCGCGGAGCTCGACGCCGCCGGCGAGCGCCCCGAGCCCGAGGTCCTCACCCGCTTGCCGTACCTCGAGGCGGTCGTCCACGAGACCCTGCGCCTCTATCCGATCGCCCCCGACGCGCCGCGCATGCTCGCGCGCCCGCTCGAGCTGGCCGGCTACACCTTGCCCGCCGGCGCCGGCGTGGCGGTCGCCATGGGGCTCGTGCACATCCGCCCCGAGATCTACCCCGAGCCGCACGCCTTCCGCCCCGAGCGCTTCCTCGACCGCAAGTACGGCCCCTTCGAGTACGCCCCGTTCGGCGGCGGTCATCGCCGCTGCCTCGGCGCCGCCTTCGCCACCTACGAGATGAAGCTCGTCCTCGCCACCTTGCTGCGGAACTACCGCCTGCGCCTCTCGGAGCCGCGAGAGGTCAAGCCGGGCCGCCGCAACGTCGTCCTCGGCCCCTCGACCGGCGTGCGCGTCACCTACCTGGGCCCGCGCCGCGCCGGCGATCCGCCCGCCTGAGTCGGCCATGAACGACCAAATCGACCGCGACAAGAAGCTGCGAGAGGCGGAGCTCGCCAACGCCGACGAAGCGGTGGAAGAGCTGGGCCGGCAAGGCTTCACGCATCGTCGCTGCCTGCGCTGCGACGGCAGACTCGGCGTGGACGACCGGGGCTGCGGATACACGGTCTACTGCGAGACGCAGAATTGCCTGCGCCTCACGTTTCGCGGGATCTGAGCTCCGCGCCGAAGGTCGCGCGCCCTCACGGCTCGCCGACCGCGATCGCCGGCGACTCGTCCCGCCACGCCGGCGCCCCGGCGATCTGCCAGCGCACCAGCAGCTTCTCCGCGCGGTAGCCCTGCGGCGTGGTCGTCACGCTGCGCACCAGGCCGATCCCGCGGACATAATAATTGTCCTCGGTCTGCACGTGCTCGACCGGCGGCGCCGCGACCGCGGTGGTCATGCGATTGTGCGTCTCGCAGCGGACGTGCACCGCCGTCTGTCCGCGGTACGAATCGTGGCCGACCACCGCGCAGCGGCCGACCACCGACATCGACGACACCGGCGTGTCGAGCTCCTGCCGCCAGTCCCAGCGCATCCCCGGCGACAGCTCGCGCGGCAGGTACACCCCCTCGGCCACGCGCGCCTTCACCTCGCCGACCGCGCTCGTCATCGAGCCCAGCTCCGGCGTCACTCCCAGCGGCGAGATCACCAGGTCACGCTCGCTGGTCCCGCCGAAGAACTCGCTGCGCACGCGGGCCACCAGGCGATCGCCGCGCTGCTCGGCCGCGAGGATGCGGTCGATCGACTGCGTCGTCGGCACCTGCACCGCCGGGTGCGCCTGCGGCATGGCGTACACCCACTCGTCGCCCACGCTCGCGGGCGCGTACGGATGATGCGCCGGCGCCGTCGCCTGCACGTCGCAGCCGACGAACACCAGCGCCCCCGTGATGAGCAGCTGCCAGCCCGGCCCCGGCTCGAGCTCCGTCGTCGTGCTGCGGCGCTGGGCCATGCCGCATCGTCCCCGGCCTGCATCGACCTCGCAAGCCGCGAAGCTTTCCTGACGCGCCCGCGCGACCGATAGCCGTGATCGCGCAGTCAGCCCGCCACGAGACGGCCGGCGAGAGATCGCCTCGTCCCGCCATGCGCGCGAGCGGAGGCCGCCCGTCTGCCCGCGGAGGTCACCGCGAGACCTTCTCGCGAAAGAACCACCGGAGATCTTTCCAGGCTCGCGCTCCACCATCGCGCGAAAGAGACCGACGGAGATCGCTCCCGGGACCCGCCCACACCCGCCGAAGCCTCGACCCAACGACCCGAGCCTCTGCGTCGATATCCTTCGTTCCCGCGCTCGGACAAGCACGCGAACGATCCCCCCTCGGCGATCGCCCACAATGCGTCGAGCCAGCGAATCGCCCGACCACGCCGAATTCTTGGTCGAATGGCGAAATGAACAATGGTGCGGGCGGCCGTACGAGACGGCCACCCGCGAGTCACGAGGCGGAGCTCGCGACTGCAATTATGATTAGTGGTCCTGCTCGCCCTCGTCGCGGCCGCTGGACAGCGACTCGCTGCGGGGCATCTCGGAGCGGTTCTCGGGGGCGGCCGACGACGTCGACGCCTCGCGGTCTTCGACCATCGTGTTCGGCTCGTCGGACACGCCGGTCATCCCCATCGCGCCGCGCTGGCCGCGGCCGCGTGCGGTGGCATGAGCGGCGCGGTTGCTGTGCGACGCGTGGCCGCCCTTCGCCCCGATCTCTGCCATGTGCTCGCGGTTCTGGCTCACGACCTCGCCGCCCTTGCGGCCGGCCGCGCGGGCCTCCTCCGAGTCGAACTCGTGGGCCGTGCCCTTCTCATGCGCCGCCCGGCCGCCCTTGCGCGCGATCTCCCGCTGCTTCTCCGCGTCCATCCCCGCGAAACCGCGGCCTCCGCGGCGCTCCCCTGAATTCCCGGTGCTGTTCGGCATTGCTGGTACCTCTGTCGCGGACTGTGGTCCGCGCCGTGATGGGTTCTTGGAATCGATGTCCTCGGGGCCTGCGCGCTGATTGCGCGGCCAGGGGACGTTTCGTGGGAACCATGGTCGACTGCGTCACCTCGGCAAGGCGGAGCTCGGCGCGCCTAGGGGTTTATGGACCCCAACCCTTCAGGCGATCCCGCCGCCGGGGCCGCTGCGACGGGCGCCGCGCCGCTGAGGCCGCTGTGCGGATCCGGGAAACCCTTAGAAAAGTGCGCCTGCGCCGACCGCAATTTTCACTCAGCGCGGCGCGCGAATCTGCGCCGCGGCCGCGATCGCGTTGACACCGCACTCTGCCGGAGGGACGCTGGGGTCACGATGACCCGCATTCCTCGTGTTTGCCGTGACCGCGTGCCTCGCCGGACTGGTCGGATTCGCCTGCAAGAGCGGCGGTGGTGGTGGTTCGCAGGCGCCCGGGACCGTCAAGGCGATCGAAGGTCCCTCGTCGTGCCCGCGGTCGGTGCCCTCGCGCGGCGCTCCATGTCCGCGGGGCGAGTCCGAGTTCTGCGTCTACCGCACCACTGGCGGCGACTTCGCCTGTGTCTGCGGCGGCGGCAAGTGGGGCTGCGGCTCCAAGTAATGGAGATCTGGCGGTCCGCGAACGGACCGCCGCGCCTGCGTCGGCCGAGGGGCCCGTCGCGCCCGCGCCGCTGGTTCGCCGGCGCGCGGCTGCGATACCCTCCGACGATGCTTCCTTATCTCGTTCGCGCCCGCTGGACCGGCTTCGCTCTGCTCCTCGCCTGCAGCTTCGACGGCAGCGGCCTGGTGAGCGCGGGTCCGCCGACTCCGACCAGCAGCACGACCGGTGATACGACCACCACGACCGGCCCGGGGACCACCGTTACGCCGACCACCGTGGACTCGGAGGGCTCCGCGAGCGAGGGCGCGACGATGAGCACCACCACGCCGGTCGACCCGACCGACGGACCGACCTCGACCTCGACCACCACGCTCGGAACCACCACCACGACCACCACCGATCCGGACACGACGACGACCTCGACCACCGGTCCGGACACCACCACGAGCAGCACCACCAGCACCGATACGAGCACCACCACCGGGCCCGACACCACGACGGGCCCGATGTGCATGGACACCGGGATGGAGCCGAACGAGAACGAGGGCGAAGCGGTCGACCTCGGCGATCAGTACTGCAAGGCCCAGCCGAAGAGCTTCCAGGGCGTGCTCGACGGCGACGGTGACGTCGACTGGTTCCGCTTCTTCGGCGACTTCAGCGGCAACCAGTGCAACGACAACGACAACGACCCGATCGCAAAGGTCGTCGTCACCGCCGATGGCCCGCTCGAGGTGTGCATGTACGCCGACTGTGACATCGACGGCGAAGTCAACATCACCTGCCCCAACGGCACGACGATGACCAATTCGCCCGACGGCCGCAAGGGCTGCTGCGGCGCCGGCACCATGGAGTACGTCGTGAACTGCAACGACGGCCCCGACGAGAGCGCGGAGATGTACGTCCGCCTGCAAAAGGCCCCCGTCGACGCCTGCCTCGCGTACAAGGTCGATTACAGCTATTTCAGCCCGTGACGGCCGGCGCCCCCGCGCGCTCGCGCGGCTTTGCGCCCTCCACGGCCGAGCCCGCTGCGGTAGCCTCGGGCCGATGCCGCGTCCGCAGTTCCGCCGCCTCGCCGCGCTCGCGCTCCTCCTCGCCGCGTGCAGCTACGACGGCAGCGGCCTCGTGAGCGCCGGCCCGCCGTCGTCGACCTCGTCGACCTCGACCACCGACGAGCCGACGACGACCACCACCACCGCGCCGCCGCTCACCACCAGCAGCCCCGAGCTCACGACCACCGGCACCACCGCGCCCGTCGATCCGACCGTCGACGCGACCACCACCGACGCGACTACCACCACGTCGACGACCGCCGCCACCACCGAGCACTCGACCTCGACCACCACCGGCGACGAGACCACCGGCGAGCCGCCGCCCATGCTCGTCGACGAGGGCCTCCTGGTCCGCTACTTCCTCGACGAGGCGGCAGGCGGCCAGGGCCCGAAGTACGCCCTCGACGCCGCGCCCGACCCGCTCGACCTGCCGCTCGTCTACGACATGGGCGCGATGAACCCGGTCTACGCCGAACAACGCGGCCACCGCGGCCTGCGCTGGCCGATGGCCGGCCTCCACGGCCGCGCGACGCTCCCCGTCGCCGACACCAAGGTTCAAACAGCCCTGCAGAACCGCACCGCCGCCACGCTCGAGCTCGTCGTCGACATCGACGCGGTCACCCTGCTCGGCTCGCGCCTGGTGCACGTCGGCCGCAGCTTCGAGATGGGCCACTTCACCCTCCGCTCGAGCGCCCTCGACCGCCTCGAGTTCTACTGGAAGGGCAACAACCTCGCCGGCGTGTGGCCGGTCGACTGGGCCGGGCTCGGCCGCGCCGTCGTCCACGTCGTCCTCGACACCGGCCAGCCGGAGCCGATCCACCGCGTCCGCCTCTACGTCGACGGCGCGGCGGTGGCCGACGGCATGGACATCTCGCTCGTCCATCCCAACCAGAACGAGGCCGTCGCAATCCCCACCGACCCCAACATCCCGCTGTACTTCGCGCTGGGCAACCGCGGGGCCGACGGCGACCGCTCGTTCCAGGGCACTCTGTATTATGCGGCGATCTACGCCACCGCCCTGTCGGAGACGCAGCTGCAACAGAACGCGGAGATCCTCGCCGGCACCGACGACGCGCCGTGAATCTGTTCATGGCTGAACGCGGACCGACGCGCTCGTCGCGGCCGCCCAGGCCATGAGCACGCGCCGTGAATCATCGCACCGCGGCGGTTGCAGCTGCAACCGCGCTCACCCGCGCGGGCGAGCCGCCAGGTACTGCGGCGGCCAGGTCACCCCGGTCCGCGGTAGTTCTGCTCGGCCGCCGCGCGCAGCGTGAAGTGTGGGTCGAGCAGGTGCGGGCGGGCCAGCGCGCACAGGTCGGCGCGGCCCGAGGCGATGATCGTGTTGACCTGGTCCCAGTCCTGGATCGCCCCGACCGCCATCGTCGTCACCCCCGCTTCGTGGCGGATCCGGTCGCTCAGGTGGGTCTGGAACATGCGGCCGTAGATGTCCGGCCGCGACTCCGGCGTCGTCTGCCCGGCCGACACGTCGACCAGGTCGCAGCCGTGGGCCTTGAGCAGGCGGGCGATCTCGACGGCGTCCTCCTCGTCGAGGCCGTCGGGGATCCAGTCGGTCGCGGAGATCCGCACCGACACCGGCTTGTGCGCCGGCACGACCGCCCGCACCGCGCCGAGCACCTCGAGCGGGAAGCGCATGCGATTTTGAAGCGAGCCGCCGTACGCGTCGGTGCGCGCGTTCGTCAGCGGCGAGATGAACGAGGCCAGCAGATAGCCGTGGGCCATGTGCACCTCGACCAGGTCGAAACCTGCCTGTTCGGCCAGCTGCGCCGCGCGCCGGATTGCTCGACCACCGCCGCCATGTCGGCCGGCGTCATCTCCCTGGGCACCGCGAAGCCGGGCGCGTAGGGCACCGCCGACGGTCCGAGCAATTCCCAGCCCTCGGCCAATCCTCTGTCCGCGCCCTCCCACGGGTGCTCGGCCGAGCCCTTGCGGCCCGCGTGTCCGAGCTGCACCCCGATCTTGGCCGTCGAGTGCGAATGCACGAAGTCGACCACCCGGCGCCACGCCGTCGCGTGCGCCTCCGTCCACAGCCCGGTGCAGCCGCGGGTGATCCGCCCCTCCGGGGCCACGTTCGTCATCTCGGTCATCACCAGGCCGGCCCCGCCGACGGCGCAGCCGCCGAGGTGGACCAGGTGCCATTCGTTCGGCAGCCCGTCCTCCGCCGAATACTGGCACATCGGCGACACCACCACCCGGTTCTGCAGCGTCAGCGCGCGCAGGCGCAGCGGCGTGAACATCGGCGGCGGCGCCGGCTCGTGCGATTCGCAGCCGTGCTCGCCGGCGAACCACTTGTCGAGCCGGCCGACGTACTCGCGGTCGCGCACGCGCAGGTTCTCGTAGGTCACCCGCTTCGAGCGGGTCATCATGCTCAGCACGAACTGCTGCGGCGGCAGCTCCTTGTAGCGGCGGACCTCCTCGAACCACGTCTGGCTGACCTTGGCGGCGCGCTGCAGCTTGGCCACCTCGAGCCAGCGGGACTCGTGGTAGGCGGCCAGCGCCGCGGGCACCGTCGACTCGCGCAGCAGCGCCTCGCACAGCGCGATCGAGTCCTCCATCGCCAGCTTGGTCCCGGAGCCGATCGAGAAGTGCGCGGTGTGGGCCGCGTCGCCGATGAGCACCACGTTGCCGGACCACCAGCGCGCGCACTTGACCTCGCGGAACGACAGCCAGCTCGACTTGTTGCTCATCAGCCGGTGCCCGCCCAGCTCCTCGGCGAACAGGCGCTCGCAGTAGGCCACGGACTCGTCGGTGCTCATCGCGTCGAGCCCCGCGCGGCGCCACGTCTCCGCGTCGGTCTCGACGATGAACGTGCTGGTGTCGCGGTCGAACGGATAGGCGTGCACGACGAACAGCCCGTGCTCGTTCTCGCGGACGTAGAACGTGAACGCCGACAGATGCTTGGTCGTGCCGAGCCAGATGTACTTCGCCTTGCCCTCGGCGATCGTCGGCGCGAACACCTCCGCCAGCTGCGAGCGCACCTTGCTGTTGATCCCGTCGGCCGCCACCACCAGATCGGCGCCCGCCACGGCCGGCGAGTTCAGCCCGTCGTGCTCCGTCTCGAACGCGACGTGCACCCCCAGCCCCAGCGCCCGGTCTTGCAAGATCTCGAGCAGGCGCACCCGCGCGATCCCGCAGAACCCGTGGCCCCCCGAACGAATCACCTGGCCCTTGAAGCAGGTGTCGATATCGTCCCAGTGGATGAACGAATCGGTGATCGCCGCGTACGTCTCGGGGTCGGCGCGGCGGAAGTTGCCGAGAGTGCCGTCCGAGAACACCACGCCCCAGCCGAACGTGTCCTTGCGCCGGTTGCGCTCGACGACCACGACCTCGCAGTCGGGCCGCGCTTTTTTCATGAGCACGCTGAAATACAGGCCCGCAGGGCCGCCGCCGAGGACCGCGATCTTCACCGCGCAATGCTAACCCGCCGCTCGGCGCCCGCCCAAGTGAGAAGCCTCGCGGTGCTGCGAGCGAACGTCTTCGGGTCCGCGCCGAATGGGGGGCCGCCGTGTATGCTCACGCGGCATGTCAGCAACGACCGGCCCGCGCGACGGCCTCCTGCTGGTCGCCGCGTTCGCCTCGGGCGCGGCGGCCCTCGCCTACGAGATGCTGTGGACGCGCATGTTGGCGCTGTCGCTCGGCAGCGAGACCGTCGGCGTGCTCGCGACCCTGGCCGGCTTCTTCGCCGGGCTCGCGCTGGGGGCCGCGCTGCTGCACGACCGCAGCCTCCGCGCCCGCGACCCGGCGCGCCTGTTCGTCGCGCTCGAGCTGGTCGCCGCCGGCTTCGCGGTCGTCTCGCCGCATCTTCTGCAGCTGCTCGCGCGCGTGTTGCCGGCCTGGCTCGGCCCGGTCGCCGCCGCCGGCGGGGCCGCGGCCCTGGCCGCCTCGACTGCGGTCGCCGCCGCCGTCCTCGCTCTCGGCGCCGCCCCGCTCGGCGCCTCGCTCGCCGCGCTGGTCGAGGCCCGCCGCCGCACCTGTCCTTCCGACCAGGACGGCCGCGGCCTCGGGCGGATCTACGGCGCCAACACCCTCGGCGCCGCCCTCGCCGCCCTCGTCAGCGTCCACCTGGTGTTCCCCGCCCTCGGCTACGGCCTCGGCGCCGCCCTCGCCGCCCTCGCCGGCGTCGGCGCGGCGCTCGCCGCCCGCGCCTGGAGCGCTCGCACTGCCGGGCATGTCCCCTCAGACATGCCCTCTTCGACCGGTCCCTCGGGACATGTCCACGGGGACATGTCTGGAACGACATCGGCCGCCGTCCCCGGAGCCTCTGCTCCCGCCGCCCGGGACCTCGCGTCCGAGACCCCGGCATCACCGGTCCCCGGCGACTTCTCCGGCACCCCCTCGCCCGCCGCGCGAGGTTGCCCGGCTCGCCGGGCGCCCCGGCGGTCCTCGCATCACCTGTCTCTCGGGACACCTCTGCACCGCCCGTCGCGGTCGACGCCTCGCGCGACCCCGACCCCGACCTGCTGCGCGAGCCGTGGCTGCTCGACCTCGTGGCCTTCGGCGCCGGCCTGACCGGCATCGGCCTGCAGGTCGTCGGCGTGCGGGTGCTCGGCCAGCACCTCGAGAACACCATCTACACCTTCGCCCACATCCTCGCCGCCTACCTGCTGGCGACGGGGGTCGGCGCGCTCGTCTACCAGCGCTTCGCCGCGCGGGCCGTCGCCGGCCGGCCCGGCACCGTCACCGCGATGCTGTTGTGGTTGCTCGCCCTGCTCGTCGTCCCGGCGGCGATCGTCCTCGCCCAGGGGCCCGCGCTGCTGCAGGCGCTGGCCCCCGAGGCGGCCGGGCTCGCGCGCGCCGGCGCGGCCGAGCTCGCGGTCGCGGCCCTCGTGTTCGCGCCCTCGGCCCTGCTGCTCGGCGCCCTGCTCAGCCACGTCATCGGCCTGGTCGCGGCCACCGGTCGCGGCGTCGGCCGCACCTACGCCTGGAACGCCCTCGGCTGCGCCGCCGCCCCGTTCCTGTTCGGCCTCGTCGCCGTCCCGCGGCTCGGCTACGCCGACGCCTTCTACGCCGTGCTCTACGCCTACCTGGCGCTGTTCGCCGTGTTCGGGTGGTTCCGCCGCTTCTCGCCCGTCAAGCTGATCGGCGGCGTGCTCGTCGGCGTCGCCCTGACCGCCGCCGGCCCGCGCTCGCTCGCCCTCGTCAGCGACAGCGACGGGTGGGTCCGCCGCGAGGAGCGCCAGACCCTGCACGGCCTCGTCGCCGTCAGCGAGCGCCCCGGCCCCGGCGGCGCCCCGCTGCGCCGGCTGCAGATCGGCAAGCGCTTCCGCATGGGCGGCGCCGCCGGCTTCGGCGAGCAGCGCATGGGCCAGGTCTGCTCTCTCCTGTCCCATGCGTCAGGTCCCGAAGGACCTATCCCGAAGGCCCTGTACCTCGGGCTAGGTACCGGATCGACCATGGGCGGCGCGCTGGCCGTGCCGCACGCGGCGGCCGAGGGCGTCAAGCTGGTGCCGGAGATCGTCGAGCTCCTGCCGCACTTCGCCGACATCAACCACGACCTCGCCAAGCGGCCCGAGGTCACCCTGCACGCCGCCGACGCCCGCCGCTACCTCGCGGCCGCGCCCGGCAGCTACGACCTGGTGGTCGCCGACCTGTTCCACCCCGGCCAGGCCGGCGCCAGCAGCCTGTTCGCCCGCGAGCACTTCGCCGCCGCGAGGACCACCTGCGCCCCGGCGGCCTGATGTGCCAGTGGCTGCCGCTCTACCAGCTCGACGAGGCCGACGTGCGCACGATCGTCCGCACCTTCCTCGACGTGTTCCCCGAGTCGTACGCGTTCCTCGGCATCTACAACGCCCAGAACCCCGCGCTCGCGCTGATCGGCCGCGCCCCCGACCCGGCCGCGGGCCAGCTCCACCTCGACGTCGCGCGCCTGCAGGCCGACACCGCGGAGCTGCAGAACATCGTCGATCCGCGCGACCTGCTGGCGTCCTACGTGATGGGCCCCGGCGAGCTCGCGGCGTGGGCCGGCGACGGCCCGCGCAACACCGACCTGGCGCCCGAGATCGCGTTCCAGGCCGCGCGCGTGGCCTACCGCGACGACCGCACCCTCGGCGCCCACAACCTCGGCGTCATCCTGCAGCGCGCCGTCGCGGCCCCGGCCGCCCTGCTGACCGGCAGCGGCGCCGAGGCCCTCGCGGCCGCCAGCGCGCCGTTCACCGCCGCCGCCCGCCACTACCTGGCCGGCGAGATCGCCCGCGGCGACACGGCTGACCTTTCGAGCATGTCCTGGGAGACAGCCGAGCACTTCGTCCGCGCCTACGAGGCCGACCCCGCGTTCGCGCCCGCCCGCGGCGCCCTCTACACGATCGCGCGCAAGAACCAGGCCCTGGCCGCGAAGCTCCTCCCGCGCATGCTGGCCCGCACGCCCGACGAGCCCCGCGTCTACGAGGCCTACCTGCTCCACCTGCGCGCCGCCGGCGACCAGGCCGCCTACCAGCAGCTGCGCGCCGAGGCGGCCGCGAAGTTCCCCGGCGCCACGCTGCCGTGAGCGCGATCAACTCAGGGAGTAGCCTCACCCGCGCGACGCGTCGTAGCGCGGGCTCGCCAGCGACCACTCGATGTTGCCGCGCTGCCACTCGAGCAGCCCCTGCAGGTACGTCTGCACCGCCGCGTCGTGCGGGTACAGCCCCATCGCCTCGCGCACGCTCGTCTCGAGCTCGCGGGCCTCGGCGTTGACCAGCTCGGTCGCCTCGCGCAGGGCCGCCGCGAGCGAGCAGCCGCGCTCGCACATCAGCACGTGGACCAGGTTGTTGGGGTTCTTGTGGCGCAGCACCTCTTTGGGGAACGACACGATGTCGTTGAAGTAGCCCACGGTGCGGCTGACCGCGCGGCGGGCTCGCAGCACCGCCGGGCTGTCGCGCACCGCCGGGGCCACCGAGATCTGCGCCGCCACCTCGATCAGGTCGAGCGCCGTCAGCACCCCGCTGTCGTGCTCGCGCTGGCTCAGGTACTCGCGCAGCGGCGGCGTGCGCGAGGTGCCCCAGTTGCGCACCGCCGGCAGCACGCCGAGCGACATGTGATCGGCGGTCACGCACCACAGCCTGTCGAGCCACGCCCCACCGACCAGGTCGAGCGCGCCGCGGCGGAACTCGAGCAGCAGGCGGTCGAGCGCGTCGACCTCGCCGGTCGGCTGGCGCGCGCCGGACAGCAGCGCCAGCGCGTGATCGATCTGCCGCCGCACCCGGCTCTGGTCCTCGCGGCTGCGCAGCTCCTCGTCGTGCATGTCGTCGAAGAAGAACAGCCAGTTACACCACGTCGCGCACAGCACCCCGCGCTCGACGCTGGCCGCCGGATACACGTGGCGCCCGAGCGTGTTGAAGGCGTCGAAGCGGCCGCGGTTGTCGGCGTGGACCAGGCCCAGCCCTTCCGCCAGCGCCAGCGAGCGGGCCTCGATCTCGTCCGCGCGCGGATTTCGCGCCGCGGGGCCAGGGTCACGAAGTCGTCGGGGGAGAAACCGAGCAGCTGCGCGCGCACACCGGGCGCCAGGGGCTCGGGTCGAGAGGTCACAAAAAACTCGTTCGTCGCGTCCGATACGGGCGAGAGGGTCGTCATGGGGGGGTCAGGTCTTGTTGTCCGAGGGTCGCTGGACCGGCAACTTCGCAAGCTATGGTTCGCCGGGCCGGGGGCAGGGTGGCGCGCACCATGAGCGACGCGGGACGCCCGAATGGATCTCGGCCTTGTGTGGCCGAATTGCGGGCCTTCCTCGCAATGCGCGCCTGGCGCAGAAAGTCCTCGCAACCCGCGCTCGTGGCGGCGGGTCCGCGTCGACGCCGGCTGCGCGGCGGCGTTCATCACAATGGGTCGGTGCATGCGCAATGGATAGAGGACGCGTCGATCGGGGATCGTCGCCAGCTCGTCACTTGGCCGTCACGGTCGTCGGCTTGCGCTGACTCATCTGCACGATGCAGTACTTGAGCGCGTCGCGGAGCTTGGCGAACACCGCCACGCGGGCGAGGTCGACGCCGAGCGCGACGATGGTCTGCGCGATCGTGGGGTGGATGCCGGTCAGGATGCCCTCGGCGCCGAGCAGGCGGATGGCCTGGATCATGCCGATCAGGTGGCCGGCGGTGCCGGTGTCGACGACCTCGACGCCGGTGAGGTCGAGGATCGCGTAGCGGGCCCGCGTGCGCGCCACCGACGTCAGCAGGTTGTCCATGATCTCGGCGGTGCGGACGCTGTCGACGAGGCCGACGATCGGCAGGGTCAGCACGCCGTCCCACACCTCGATGATCGGCGTCGACAGCTCGCGGATCACCTCTTGCTGGCGCTCGATCAGCTCGAGCTTGGTGCGCAGCTCGATCTCGCTGCGGCGCGCCTCGGTGACGTCGAGCGTGATGCCGACCACCGCCGCGTCGGCGGCGTTCTCTTGCATGGGGATGTACCAGGTCTGCCAGTGCATCCCGTGGACCTCGGCCGGCAGCGCCGAGATCGGCTCGCCGTGCAGGGCCCGCGTCACGCCTCCCAGGTCGCCGCCCTCGCGGTAGACGTCGAAGATGTTCTGGCCGACGTAGTGATGCGGCGACATCCCGGCCGTGCGCACGCCCTTGCCGTCCTGATAGAGAAACGTGCCCTTGCGATCGATCGCCCACAGGGCGATGTCGAGGTACTCCTTGATCGCCTGCAGCATCGCCGACTCGAGCAGCGAGCGGCGCTCGACGATGATGCGGGACGTCGCGTCGTGGCCGTAGAGCGTCGCGCCGCGCGGCTCGCCGTCGCCGCCCCGGTCGACCTGCCACCACGATTCGAACAGCATCGGCTGGTCCCCGGCGCCGCGGATCTCCCAGACGCGCGCATCCGCGCCCGGCTCGAACAGCGACGTCCACCTGTCCGCGGTCCCGTGCAGCGGCAGCACCTCGTCGAGCCCGCGCCCGAGCGCCGCCGCCTGCGGGGTCTTGAAGGTCTGTTCCGCCCGCCGATTCCAGCCGGACACGCGAAGCGCCGGGTCGACGTCGATCACGACGAGGGGCGCGTCCTGCAGCAAGGTCCGTTCGTCCACGCTTCCTTTGTACCGTGTCCGCGGACAGCTGTCCGTATCCACTTGTGCGGACCTTGCGGGCGGCTTCGCCCGGGCGCCGGCGCCGCGCGATCGCGGCGATCAGGCCTTGCGGGCGGCGAGAAGCGTGTGTTTGAGGGCGTCGCGCAGCTTGGCGTACACCGCGACGTGGGACAGGTCGACTCCGAGCGCGACGATCGTCTGGGCGATCGTCGGGTGGATGCCGGTGAGGATCCCTTCCGCCCCGAGCAGACGGATCGCCTGGATCATCTTGATCAGGTGGCTCGCGGTGCCGGTGTCCACGACCTCGACGCCGGTGAGGTCGAGGATCGCGTAGCGGGCCCGCGTCTGCGTGACCGCCTGCAGCAGGCTGTCCATGATCTCGGCGGTGCGGGCGGTGTCGATGAGGCCGACGATCGGCATCGTCAGCACGCCGTCCCACACCTCGATGATCGGCGTGGCGAGCACGCGGATCACCTCTTGCTGGCGCTCGATCAGCTCGAGCTTGCTGCGCATCTCGTTCTCGAGCCGCTTGGCCTCGGTGACGTTGAGCGTGACCCCGACCAGCCGCGGCTCGCCCGGCTTGCCCGCGATCGGGATGTAATACGTGTCGAGGAACATCCCGTGGCTCTCCGCCGCGTACGTGCGCGCCGGCTCGCCGGCCAGCGCCCGCTC
The DNA here is from genome assembly GCF_026626665.1 of Nannocystis pusilla. Lineage (GTDB taxonomy): Bacteria > Myxococcota_A > Polyangia > Nannocystales > Nannocystaceae > Nannocystis > Nannocystis pusilla. The sequence continues at coordinate 9,473,740 of NZ_JAPNKE010000002.1, read as the reverse complement.
GATCAGCGGGTTGTTGCCGAGGTCCTTGTAGAGCTCGAGCATGTTGAGGCCGACGAACTGGTGCGGCGCGATGCCCATGTCGCGGATCGCCTTGCCGTCCTGGTACAGGAACACCCCGCGCTCGTCGATCGCCCACACCGCGATGTCGAGGTTGTCCTTGATCGCCTTCAGCATCGTCGTCTCGAGCGCCGCCCGGCGCTCGGCCGCCACGCGCGCGCCCACGTCGTGACCGAACAGCCGCGCGCCGAGCGTCCCGCCGCCCTCGCCGCGGAGCACCTGCGACCACGCCTCGATGGACCAGGCCGCGTCGGCGCGGCGGATCGTCAGCACCCGCGGCGAGCCGTCGCCCTCGTCGAGCAGCGCGCTCCACTCGCCCTCGCTCAGCGGCAGCAGCTCGGTCAGCGGCCGGCCGACGGCCGTCGCCGCGTCTGTCCCGAAGACCAGCTCGGCGCGGCGGTTCCAGGCGGTGACCACGAGCCGGGGGTCGACCTCGATCACGATCAGGGGTGCGCCCTGCAGCTGGCTGGCTTGGCTCACGAACCATTGTTTATCCCAACGCGAGGTCGGCTGTCCGCGCCCGCGTTCGCCGTCTCCGGGCGCGCTCCCGCGCGCGGTCGAAAGCTGTCCTTTCGGACATGTCACTGCGCCGACGACGGGTGCGATCACTCGCGCGCAACCTCGATCACGGCCGGCAAGTCCTCTAAGGTGCGGCATGCCTCGCGTTCGACCGCAGCTCGGGCTCGTGTTCGCGCTCCTCGGGTCGCAGCTCGCCCGCGCCGACCAGTTCAGGCCACCGGAGGACAAGAGCGCGGTCGAGGTCACGATCACGATCGAAAACCTCGATGCGTACCCGGGATACCTGTTCGTCCTGTGGCCCGCCGCCTGCCTTCTCAACTCCGAGAACCGCGCCGCGCACACCGTGTTGAATCGGAGTACGACCAAGGCCACCCCGACTTCGAGGACTCTTATGGCGGCTGCCACCAGCAGCGGCTGTTCGCCTTCCCGAGCGACGCCTACTCCGACGACGACGGCGACCTGACCGAGAACGGGCTGCGCCAGCTGAGCGACGAGCCGCCGAGCGACCCCCGCGTGTTGGTGCGGGAGATCGAGGCCGAACAGCGGTGGTGGGTGCCGGACGAGGTCAGCATCGACCTGCACGGCATCGAGGACGTGTACCGCGTCGGCATCGAAGGCGCCGTCCTGACGCTCACCCCCACCCGCGTCCGCTTCGACCTCGGCGACGGACACATCTTCGACCGCGCCTTTCACAAGGGCCGTCGCCCGCGGCTCCCGCGAGAGGAGGACATCCGGCGGCTGAAGGCGCAGGAGCCCGCGGCGCCGGCCCCCGCGAGCGCCGGGGCGCCGGCCGAGGCGAAGCTCGAGCCGAACCCGGCCGCGACGGCGCAGGCGAAGGCCGAACCGGCGCCCCCGCCGACCCCGGCCGAGACCCCGACATCGACGCCGGCGCCTCCGTCGTCGACGGCTCCGGCACCCGCCGGCGACGAACCTGCCGGGGAGATCTCCGCCACCCCGTGGCCCCCGCCGCCGCTGCTCTACGGCGGCGCGTGCCTGCTGGTCGCGGTCGCGGCCGGCGTCGGCCTGCGCCGCCGCGCCTAGGACCCTCTCGAAGATGTTCTATAAGGCATGTCCGTTCAGACATTCCCTTTTGGACATGTCTCAAAAGAAATTTGCCGATCAACCGAGCCGCTCGACGCGGAAGCGGCACACCGGGTCGCCGCAGGCGATGCACGTCTCCTCGACCGTGTGGAACGTGCCGAACCGCTCGGACAGCGGCCCGCTGCCGTAGATGAGGGCGAAGATCCCGGCGGCCGCGCCCTTGTGGCCGTGGCAGTGCGGCGTGCTCGTCGAGCCCAGGTACGCGAGGGCGCCGAGCGCCTCGTAGCCGTTGACCGACTCGACGATCATCCGCTGGCCCGGCTCGAGCCCGGCGATGTGCCACTGGCCGAAGCCGAGCGCGTTGCAGAACGTCATCGCCGCGAACAGCGGGTCGTCGGGTCCGCGCACCATCGGCGTCACCAGCCCCTCCCACTCGGGCGAGCTCATCACCCCGCGATACGTATTGAGCGCGCAATACTCGGCCTCGGCCGCCAATAGTCGCTCCGCGGTCGCCCCGCGGCCGACCCGCCGCATCTCCGCCAAGAACCCGATACACACGCGATTGTAAAAATCGGCCGGCATGCACGCGAGGTAGACCCCGAACGCGGGGATGAGCCCGTCGTCGCCGCCCGCCACCGGCATCGCCACCAGCGCGTCGATGATCGCCTGCTCGTCGATCGCCGGCGAGCGCAACCACTCGCCGCGCTCGCGCGGGCGGAACACCAGCGGCCGCTTGGTGTTGAGCGCCAGCGGCTCCGTCCGCCCGCGCTCGACCGCGAAGCGGCACATGGGCGCGCCCTGGGCCATGCACTCGACCTCGCGCACGTACACCCGCTCGCCCGTGACCGCGTGCACGGCCCCCTGCAAGTAGCCCTCGGCGAAGCTGCAGACCATCCGCTCGGGCCGCCCGAGCCCGGCGAACCAGCCCTCGACGAAGTGCGACGCGGTCGCAACGACCACCCCCTCGGCCACGCGCGACAGGTCGAGCCGGCCGAACCCGAGGTGCGCATAGAGGCGCTCGGCCACGGCCCAGCGGACGGCGGTGCTGTCCCCGGCGCGCAGGGCCTGCTCGACGTGCTCGGCGAACACGCACTCGGCGGCGCCGACGATCAGTTGCTTGCCGTCGACGAGGTCGGCCGACTCCACGGTCCGCTGCAGCCGCGCGTTGTAGTGATGGCAGTGCAGCAGCACGTCCTTGCCGGCGATCACCCGCCGACCGCTCGCCGCGTCGTAGCGCAGGACCAGACGTTCCGCGAGGAAGAGATCTCCATAAACATAAGTCCCCTTGCCCGCAGTGTGCCACGTATGCGCCGGCGCTGCGCTGTCGCGCCGACACGCCCCCTCGTACCATGCAGGCATGGGCCGCGTCCTCGTCCTCGGTTACGGCGTCGTCACCTACATCGTCGTCCTCGCGGTGTTCACCTACTTCGCCGGCTTCGTCGCCGACGTACTCGTACCGAAGGCCATCGACGACGGCACGGTCGGACCGTGGCCGCGCGCGCTGACGATCGACCTGGCGCTCATCGCCGGCTTCGCCCTGCAGCACAGCGTGATGGCCAGACCATGGTTCAAGCGCCTATGGACAGTGTTCGTGCCCGAATCCGCCGAGCGCTCGACCTACGTCCTGCTGGCGTCGCTGCAGCTCGCGCTGACGATGTGGGCCTGGCGTCCGCTGCCGACGCCGATCTGGCAGCTCGGCGACGGCCTCGTCGCCGGCATCGTGCAATGCCTGGCCGCGAGCGGCTGGGGGCTCGTGTTGGTGTCCACGTTCGCCGTCGATCACTTCCACCTGTTCGGCCTGCGCCAGGTCGTCGACCACTGGCTGGGCCGTCCGCCGCACGAGCCGGAGTTCCGCGTCCGCGGTCCCTATCGCCTGGTGCGTCACCCGATCATGTTGGGGTTTCTGATCGCCTTCTGGGCCGCGCCGACGATGAGCGTCGGCCACCTCGTGTTCGCGCTGGCGATGACGCTCTACGTCCTCGTCGCGCTCGAGCTCGAGGAGCGCGACCTCCGCGCCCAGCACGGAGCGCACTACGACGGCTACAAGTCCCAGATCCCGCGCCTGAACCCGTTCGCGCGCCGCTGAGCCACTTGCGCCGCGTGGCGGCGTTGGCCCAAACTCGCCGGCCTGGAGCCCCGCATGTACCTCACCGGCTTGATGATGCACTCACCCCTGCTGATCTCCGGCCTCATCCGCCACGCCGCGCGGGTCCACGCCGACCAGACGATGGTGTCGCGCACCGTCGAGGGCCCGCTGCATCGCACCACCTGGGGCGAGCTCGAGCAGCGGTCACGCCGGCTCGCCGAGGCGCTGCAGGGCCTCGGCGTCGGCCCCGGCGACCGCGTCGCCACCCTCGCGTGGAACGGCTTCCGCCACGTCGAGACCTACTTCGCGGTGTCCGGCATCGGCGCGGTGTGCCACACCCTCAACCCGCGCCTGTTCTTCGACCAGCTGGTCTACATCCTGGGCCACGCCGAGGACGTCGTCCTGCTGACCGACCTCACCTTCGTGCCCCTGGTGGAGAAGCTGGCCCTGCGCTGCCCGAACCTGCGCGCGGTGGTCGTCATGACCGACCGCGAGCACATGCCCCAAACGACATTGCCGAACGCACATGTCTATGAGGACATCCTCGCCGCCCAGCCCGGCGCGCTCGAGTGGCCGACGTTCCCCGAGGACACCGCCTCGTCGCTGTGCTACACCAGCGGCACCACCGGCGAGCCCAAGGGCGTGCTCTACAGCCACCGGTCGACCGTGCTGCACTCGTTCGGCATCTCGTTGCCCGACGTGTTCCGCCTGAGCGAGCGCGAGACGGTGCTGCCGGTGGTGCCGATGTTCCACGTCAACGCCTGGGGCCTGCCCTACGCGGCGGCGCTGACCGGCACGCGCCTGGTGATGCCCGGCCCGCGGCTCGACGGCGAGAGCCTCTATTCGTTGTTCGAGGACGAGGGCGTGACCATGAGCGCCGGCGTGCCGACGGTGTGGATGGGCCTGCTCGCGCACATGAAGCAGCACGGCAAGCGCTTCACCACCCTGAAGCGCGTCGTCATCGGCGGCTCGGCCGCGCCCGAGGCGATGATCCGCGGCTTCCAGGACGACTACGGCGTCGAGGTCCTGCACGCCTGGGGCATGACCGAGACCAGCCCGCTCGGGACCGCGTGCGGCCTGAGCCCGGCGATCCGCACCTGGCCCGAGGACCAGCAGATCGCCGTGCAGCGCAAGCAGGGCCGGCAGGTGTTCGGCGTCGAGCTGCGCATCGTCGGCGACGACGGCCGGCCGCTGGCGCACGACGGCGCGGCCGCGGGCGACCTGCAGATCCGCGGCCCCTGGGTGTGCAGCGCCTACTACAAGGCCGAGTCGACCGCGCACCACGACGGCTGGTTCAGCACCGGCGACGTCGCCACCATCGACCCGGCCGGCTACATGCAGATCACCGACCGCTCGAAGGACGTCATCAAATCCGGCGGCGAGTGGATCTCGTCGATCGCGCTCGAGAACCTCGCGGTCGGCGTGCCGGGCGTCGCCGAGGCGGCGGTGATCGGCGTCGCGCACCCGCGCTGGGCCGAGCGGCCGCTGCTCGTCCTGGTCAAGCAGCCCGGCGCCGACGTCGACCCAGCGGCCGTGCTCGCGCACATCGCCGAGAGCGTCCCGCGGTGGTGGTTGCCGGACGCCGTCGAATTCGTCGACGCCCTGCCGCACACCGCCACCGGCAAGATCTCCAAGCTGCAACTCCGCGAGCAGTTCAAGGACTACCGGCTCGCCACCGACGCCGCGCAGCGCTGACCCTTCGATCGCGCGTCGCGCGGGCCGGGCCGCGCCGCGGCGGGAGCATCAGCCCCATGCTCCCGCCGGGTGGCGCGCCCTGGCCCGCGCGACGCACGGTCGCGGGCGCGCTCACGCGCGGGCGCGGGCCACTGCGGCGCCGCGTGCTCGCCGGCGACCGGGCGCGCGTTCGGGTTCAGCACCCCGGCGAAGCTGTCGCGGTAGGCCCACGCGAGGTACGCCTCGAGGCCGACGATGAACGCCAGCATCCCGTAGCCACCTGGCTCGAGGGCCAGGTGGAAGGCGACGATGTTGACGATCACCGGCGCGAGGAGGATCAGCGCCAGCGGCACCAGGCGGCCCGACAGCAGCAGCGCGCCGCCGACCACCTCGGTGCCCTTGATCAGCGGGAACATGTAGCCGCTGGCCGCCAGCGCCCCGAGGAACTCGCCGGCGCGGCCCGGGTGCGGCGGCATCGGCAGGAAGTGGAGGAAGCCGTTGAGCCCGAACACGAGGAACAGGAGGCCGAGGAGGGAGCGAGCGACGGTGGGGAGCAGGCGGGACATGCAGCCGAGCTTAGGGCTTGCCGCGGAGCCGACCAGATGGGATAGTCACAACTCATCGTTGCTCCCATGACAACAATCGATCCGGTCAAGGTCGCCGCGTTCGTGCGGGTGGTCGAGGCAGAGAGCTTCACCGCCGCGGCCCAGCAGCTGGGCTTGCCCAAGTCGTCGGTCAGCCGCAGCGTCGCCCGCCTCGAGGAGGACCTCGGCGTGCGGCTCTTGCAGCGTACCACGCGGCGCCTGCACCTCACGGACGCCGGCAGCGCGTTCTATCAGAAGGCGCGCGGGGCCCTGTCCGCGCTCGAGGAGGCCGCGCTGACCGCCGCCGACCACGGGCACGAGCCGCGCGGCACGGTGCGCATCACCGCGCCGGTCGACCTCGGCGAGTTCCTGGCCGAGCCGCTGACGCGGTTCGTCCGCGAGTACCCGCAGATCCAGATCGATCTGGTGCTGACGGCGCGGATCGTCGACATGGTGCGCGAGGGCTTCGACCTGGCCCTTCGGGCATCTCGCCTGAAAGACTCGAGCCTGATCGCCAAGAAGCTCGGCAGCTTCGCCGACGGCCTGTACGCCGCGCCGGCCTACCTCAAGCGCCGCGGCACGCCGACGGCCCTGGCCGAGCTCGCCGAGCACGAGTGCGTACTGTTCCGCGCCCGCGGCGGCCGCAGCACCTGGACCCTGCGCGGGCCGAAGGGCGAGGAGCACGTCGAGGTGGTCGGCTCGATCAACGCCGACGACCTGTCCTTCGTCGTCCACGCCGCCGAGGCCGGGGCCGGCGTCGCCTACCTGCCGCACGTGCTCGCGGCCCGCTCGGTGGCCGCGAAGCGCCTCGTGCGGGTCCTGCCCGAGCACTGCTGGACCCACGCCGACCTGTCCCTGGTCCTGCCGACCGGCCGCCACGTGCCCACGCGCGTGGCGCTGCTGCGCGACTTCCTGGCCGAGTCGCTCAAGTCGACCTTCGGCGGGCACCGCAACATGAAGTCGTGATGCGCCGGGGCCATCGCCTGGTCTTCGAGACAGGTTCCTCCGCGGCCCTCACTTGCGCGCGCCGGCCATCGCGCGGATGCAGTGCACCAGCGCCTCGCGCAGCGTCGCGCGGACGGTCAGCCCTGTGGTCTCGAGGCCGAGGTCCACGATGGTCTGTGCGATGTTGGGGTGGATGCCGGTGACCACGCTCTCCGAGCCGAGCAGGCGGACCGCGCGGACCAGGCCGAGGAGGTGGCCGGCGGTGCCGGTGTCGACCTCCTCGACGCCGGTGAGGTCGAGGATGGCGAAGCGGGCGCGGGTCTTGGCGACCGCCTGCAGCAGGTTGTCCATCAGCTCGGTCGCGCGGCCGCTGTCGATCATGCCGATGATCGGCACCGTCAGCACCCGGTCCCACACCTCGATGATCGGCGTCGACAGCTGACGGATCACCTGCTGTTGTTGCTCGATCTGCTGCAGCTTCTCGCGCAGCGCCTTCTCGCCCTCGCGCTGCTCCGTCACGTTGAGCGACAGCGCCACGAGCAGCTCGATCGTCCCGTCGTCGCCGCGCACCGGGATCATCCAATCTTCAAAACTCGCCCCGTGCACCTCGGTCGCGGTGTGTTGCAGCGCCCCGGCCAGGGCGGCGTCGAGCGGCTCCGGCCCGAGGTTCTTGTAGAGCTCGCGGATGTTCTGGCCGACCAGCGCGTGCTGCGGCATGCCGATGCTCTCCAGCCCCTTGCCGCGGTGGTATGTACATAGGCCGTCGCGCCGCATCGTCCACACGATGATGTTCATGTTCTCGATGATCGCCCGCAGCATCGCGCCCTCGAGGCGCAGCGTCGTGTCGCGGGCGGCCCTGTCGCGGATGTCCTGGCCGTAGCAGGCGACCGACGCGATTCGTCCCTCGGCGTCGTGCTCGATCTGGCAGGTCCATTCGCAGGTGACCTCGACCCCGTCCTTGCGCGTGTGGGTGACCGTCCGCGGGCCGTCCTCGGCGAGGCCGGCCCAGAACTCGCCCTCGGCCGGCAGCAGCTCCTCGATCGCGGCTCCGAGCGCCTCCGCGGCCGGCACCGCGAACACCCGGGCGGCGGCGCCGTTCCACACGGTGACTTTCCGCCGCGCGTCGAGCTCGACGGCGATGAACGGCGCGCCACGCAGGAGTCGAGCCTCCCGCGCCTCGGCAGCGGGATCGGAGGGGTTTGCCATTTCATGAGTCAAACACGCCAGCTGTCCACGCGCAAACCATGTGCGGACGGCGTCCCGCCCGTCGGGCGCGCTCGCGCGCGGATGCGGTCAATCCTGCGACCTGGAATGCGTGGACCAGCGCGCCCACGCGCACTCGACTATGTACATTCCCCCGCCTCCCGCCGCCTGACGGTCAAAGACGAGCGCGCGGTCCGAGGACCGCGCGCTCGCTACAATCTCCGAAGTCGGCTTCGCCTACTCGGTCGGGCGCTTGGTGGGCTGGGCGTCGGCGTCGAGCACGACCACGCCGCCGGCGCCGAACAGCTTCTCGGTGGCGATCGCGTCGAGGTCGCCGAGCACCTTGTTCGCGTCGCCGACGACGAGGACGACGAAGTCCTTGGCGCGCAGGTGCTTCTCGGCGGCCTTACGGACGGCGGCGATGTCGACCGCGCGCAGGCGCTTCTGATAGCCGTCGTACCAGTCGAGCGGCAGGCCGAAGAACTTGAGCTGGCGGAACGCCATGAGGGTCGACGTCGGCGTGTCGAACTCCGCGGGCAGGGCCAGGAGGGCGCCTTCCTGCACGCGGAACAGCTCGTCGGGCTTGGCGTCCGTGGTGCGCATGGTCGCGATCTCCTTGGCGATCTCGCGCAGCGACGGGCCGGTCGCGTCGGTGCGGACCTGGCTGCTGGCGGCGAACGTGCTGCCGGCGCGGCGGTAGCCGAAGCCGGCGCGGCCGCCGTAGGTGTAGCCCTTGTCCTCGCGCAGGTTCATGTTGATCCGGCTGGAGAACGAGCCGCCGAGGATCTCCGCCATCAGGTCGGTGGCCTCGTAGTCGGTCGCGTTGCGCTTGGGCCCCGCGTGGCCGACGTAGACCGACGACTGCGGCGCGTCCTTGACGTGGACGAAGAACACCGAGCCGAGCCGCGGCTTGGCGGCCGCGACGTTGACCTTGGCCGGCGCCTTGCCCTTCCACTCGGGCAGGCGCGACGCCAGCTCTTGCTTGATCTCGTCCTGGGAGATCTGGCCGACCACCCACAGGCGCGCGCCGCCGGGCTTCAGCTTGCCGACGACCTTGGCGCAGTCCTTGAGCTGGACGGCGTCGATCGTCTTGTCGGTCTCGATGCGGCCGTACGGGTGGTCGGCGCCCCACAGGAGCGGCCCGATCACGCGGCCGGCGATCGAGCCGGGGTTGCCCTTGGCCTGCGCGATCGAGGCCTTGCGGCGGTCCTTGAGGCGTTCGAAGTCGGCCTCGCGCATGCCCGGCTCGCGCAGCATCTCGGCCAGCAGGTCGAGCGCGGCCGGCAGCTCGCGCTTGAGCGAGCGGACGTTGAGGTTCGACGTGTCGGAGCCGGCGCCGGCGCTGACGCTGACGGCGTGGTCGGCCTGCTTCTCCTCCCACGCGACCTTGTCGAGGTTCTTGGTGCCCTCGTCGAGCAGGTCGAGGCAGATCGAGTGGAGGCCGACCTGGGTCTTCGGGTCGCTGACGGCGCCGAAGTCGAACTCGAAGTTCATGTACACCGTCGGCAGCTTGTCGTTGCGGACGAGGTAGACCTCGAGGCCGTTGTCGAGCTTGAACGTCTCGACCTGCGGCAGCTTGAGCTCGGCGACCTGGCCCGCGGTCGGGCGGGTGGCGCGGTACGGCTCGTCGGGCCAGTTGGCCGGCGGCGGCGCGGCCTCGGTGTCGCTCGGCGCGGTCGCGACCGGCGCCGTGGACGGCTGCTCGACGGGCTCCTGGGTGGCGGTCTTGGGCTTGCACGCGGCGACTGCGGCCGACAGTGCGAGGAGGCTCAGCGTAATCGTGGTCTTCATGTCAGCCCTCCTTCGCGGCGGCGGCGTCCGCCGGCTTGTCTGCGGGCTTCTTCGGCGCCGGCTTCTCGGCCCCGGCGGCGTCGGCCGGCTTGTCGGCGGCGGCGGGCTTCTTCTTGGCCGCGGCGTCGGTCCCGGCCGCGTCGGCGGCGGGCTTCTTCTTGCCCGCGGCGTCGCCGGCCTCGGCGGGCTTCTTGACACCTGTCCCTTCGGCCTTGGCCGAAGCGCCAGGTCCCTTGGGACCTGTCCCTTCGGGCGGGCCGGCGGCGGGCGCGGCCGGCTTGGTGAGGATCTCGGCGTGCGGCTTGACCAGCCACTGGTTGGCGACCTCGCGCACCCGCTGCGGCGTGACCGCGCGCAGACGCTGGAGGTACGTGTTGGCGTAGCCGGGGTCGCGGGCGTAGTGGTTGAAGTACTGCAGGCGCTCGACGCGGCCCATCACGTCCTCGAGGCCCCACACGAACGACGACTCGGTGCCGACGACCACGCGCTTGAGCTCGGCGTCGCTGACCGGCTCGCGGAGGATCTTCTCGAGCTCGCGGCGGATCGTCAGCTCGGCCTTGACCGGGTCCTGGCCGGGCTTGAGGTCGACGATCACGTGGAACGTGCCCGAGTGGCCGGCGCCGCCCTGGTAGGCCGAGACCGACTGCGCGCTCTTGTCCTCGAGCACCAGCGCCTTGTAGAGGCGACCCCAGCCCGACGAGCCGAGCACGTCGGCCAGCACCTCGAGCTCGATGTCGCCGCCGCCGAGGCGCGGCGGGCTGTGCCAGGCGTAGTGGATGCGGTAGAGGCGGGCGAACGGGTCGTCGAGCTCGCGGCGGACCGTCTGCGTCAGCGCCGGCGTGCCGATCTGCTGGTGGGCCGGCTGCGGCAGCGTCGGGAACGTGCCGAACCACTTCTGGACCAGCGCCTTGGCCTGCTCGGGCTCGAAGTCGCCGGCGATCGTCAGCGTCGCGTTGCTCGGCACGTACCACTTGCGGAAGAAGCCCTGCACGTCGGCGACGCCGGCGGCCTCGAGGTCCTCGTGGCGGCCGATCGTCAGGTAACGATAGGGGTGGCCTTCGGGGTACAGCGCCTCGGCGACGGCGAAGCGCTCGCGGCCGTAGGGCACGTTGTCGTAGCGCTGGCGCCGCTCGTTGCGGACCACGTCGCGCTGGTTGGCGAGGCTCTTCTCGTCGAGCAGGTCGAGCATGTAGCCCATGCGATCCGACTCGAGCCACAGCGCCGTCTCGAGCTGGTGGCTGGGCACCACCTCGAAGTATTGGTGCGATCCGAATTGGTGGTACCGTTGATCCCGGTGCCGCCGATCTCCTGCAGGATCTTGAAGTGGACGTCGTTGCCGATGTGCTTCGCGCCCTGGAACATCATGTGTTCGAACAGGTGGGCAAAGCCGCTCTTGCCGGGCGTCTCGTCGCCGCTGCCGACGTGGTACCAGAGGTTCGTGACGACCAGCGGCGCGGCCTGGTCGCGGTGCAAGATCACCTCGAGGCCGTTGGGCAGGACGTAGCGTTCGTAGGGGATGTCGACCCCTGGCGAGTCCGCGGCGGGCTTCGCAGGCGCCGCCTGGACGGGAGCCGCCGCGCTCAGAAGCAGCGCGAGAGGCAAGAGCAGGTGCCGTGTGGCCATTGTTTCTCCTCGTAAGCCTTTTCGCGCATCGCCCGGCCGTCCGCAAGAGCAAACGCGGCTCATGGGCGGCGCGGCCGCGGCGACTTCCCTCGCGCCGCGGCCGCGAAACCACCTCGAAGCCGCCGCGAGGCCGCGCCGAGCCGGCCGCCACGTTTCGCGGCCGGGGCGGCCGGTTGCCCATTCGTACGTTGTTACGGCGGCGGGTCGGACTCGGGCGGAGGGTCCGTGCGTAGTGGCGGCGAGCCATGCGTCGTCGTTCCCTGCTCGCCGCTGCCTGCACCGCCCTCCTGCCCGCGCGCACGCATGCGCGGCCGCCCGAGATCGACGTCGCGGCCAGCAACGCGGAGCTGTTCGCGCGCCTTCGCGCCCCCGGCGCGCCGCTGCGGGACTGGCAGTGGATCGTCGTGCATCACACCGCGGCCGAGTGGGCCACGCTGGAGGGCATCGACCGCTACCACCGCAAGCGCTTCGGCGACCCGCTCGGGGCCGAGTACCACTTCGTGATCCACAACGGCAAGAAGCGCCCCGCGGGGCTCGTCGAGGCGGCGCGCTGGCGCTATCAGGAGCTCGCCACCCACCTCTTCAAGCCCGAGAACGCCCCGGCCTCGATCGCCATCTGCCTGATCGGCAACTTCGAGGAGCGGCCGCTGCCCGCGCCGATGTTGGGCGCCCTCGTCGACCTCACCGCCGCCCTCATGCGCGAGTGCTCGATCCCCGGAGAGCGCGTCAGCACCCACCGCGTCGTCGACGACAAGCTCACCCAGTGCCCCGGCAAGCACTTCCCGCGGGCCGAGTACCTCCGCCGGATCGGCGCGGGGACATGACTCTTCGGACAGGTAACCCGCGTCCGTCGATCGCCGCGTGATACAATCCGCGGCGATGCTCGCGTCGCTCCGCACCGCCATCGTCCGCACCACCGACCGCGCCGCCATTCGTATGATCGGCGGGGCGCGGCGAGCCGGGGAGCCGCCGATCGTCCGCCCGCGCCTGCCCTTCCTCGGCCACGCGCTCGAGATGGGGCGCGACCTGACCGCCCTGCTGCGCGCGTGCCAGCGCGAGCACGGCGACGTCTTCACCCTGCTGGTCGCAGGTCGCCGCATGCACTTCGTGTGCGACCCGTTCAGCTACCCGCACGTGCTCAAAGCCCAGGACAACCTGACCTTCCACGAGATCGGCCAGGAGATCGGCACGCGCGCGTTCGGCTACTTCTCGCCGCCGGCCGGCCCCGAGCTCGACGAGCTCGAGCGCTATTACCACGACCACCTCAAGAACGCCGCGCTCGCGCCGTTGACCGCGCGCATGGAGGAGCGCCTGGGCGTCGCCTTCGACCGCTTCACCGGCGACGACTGGCGCGAGGAGGGCCTGTTCGACTTCAGCGCCCGGGTGATCTTCGCCGCCGGCATGGAGACCCTGTACGGCGAGGGCATCGCCGACGACGCCGCGCTGCGCGACTTCCAGCGCACCGATCGATGGTTCCCGCTGCTGGCCGCGGGCGTCCCGGCGGGCGCGTTCCCCGGGCTGCTCCGCGCCCGCGAGCGCCTGCTCGCCCGCGTCGACCGCATGCGCCCCGACGCCAGCGCCTTCATCCGCGCGCGCGACCTCCTGCTGGCCCGGACGACCACCCCGCGCAATCGCCAGCACCTGCAGGCCGCGATCGTGTGGGCCTCGCAGGCCAACACCTTGCCGGCGGCCTTCTGGTCGCTGGCGCACCTGCTGTGCGACCCGCCGGGCCGGGCCGCGATCGTCGCCGAGGTCGAGGAGCGCGGCTTCGCCGACTTCAAGCGCCTGCCCAAACTGTTCAGCAGCATCAGCGAGTCGCTGCGGCTGTGCAGCGAATCGCTGACGATCCGCCTGGTCCACCGCGACTGCGAGCTCGCCCTGGCCGACGGCCGCACGGTCGCGCTGCGAGCCGGTGACCGGGTCGCGCTGTGCCCCCAGCTGATGCACCGCGATCCGGAGATCTTCGCCGACCCGGAGCGCTTCCGCTTCGACCGCTTCCTGTCCGAGGGCGGCGGCCCGCGGCAATTCAGCAAGGGCGGCCAGCGCGTGCCGATCCCGCTGATGCCCTATGGCGGCGGCGTCAGCATGTGCCCCGGCCGCTTCCTCGCCAACAACGAGGTCATGCTGTTCGCCGGCCTCGCCCTCACGCGACTCGACATCGAGCTGCTGGAGCCGAGCCTGCCGCCGCTCGACAAGACCCGCGCCGGCCTCGGTGTGCTGTCACCCACCCGCGAGTTGCGCTGCCGGATCCGCCGCAGGCCGCGGGCCTGAAACCGCCGAGCTGGCCTTTCAGACACCTCGCATTTGCACGAGTCACCCAAAGGACATGACCCGAGGGCCATGTCCCATGATTCGCGGATTCGCGGCTCACGAGGCCGGCGCAGCGGGCACGGCCTTGGGCGGCGGGGTGGCCTCGACGCGGGCGACCTGGGCGCAGTTGAGCTCGCAGGTGGCCTGGTCGGTCGCGCGCACGCCCTTGCCGGTGTGGCAGAGCTTGACGCACGACGACAGCTTGGTGAGCACCTCGGGCGGCGGCGAGAAGTCCGCCTGGTCCGCCATCGTGTTGCACGAGTTGGCGCAGGCGTCGCCGTCCTGGCTGCCGTTGCAGCTGCCGAGGCACGAGGTGATGCGGGCGATCGCGTCGTTCTCGGTCGGCTCGGCGGCGCCGCGGGCCTCGGCGCCGTACGCGGTGTCACAGTTGAGCCGGCAGGTCTTGCGGTCGGTCGCCGCGTGGATGTCGTCGCACGAGGTCAGACAGTCCGACAGGGTAGCGAAGGTGCCGACGCCGCTGGCCGAGGCCGCCGTCTTCGGCGCGACCACGGCGGGCGCGGTGGCCTTGCCCTCCTTGGGAGCCGCCGAGGCGACGGCGATCTCCTTCTTGAGCATGTCTTGCTGGTCGCAGCCGACGGCGAGCGCGAGGACGAAGAGGACTTTGAAGGCGTGATTCATGACGACTGTTCCTTTCCAAGCCGTCCATCGACGGGGGTGCTGAAACCCTGTGCGAGGCGGCGGCTGTCGACCCGTGGCGGGCTGCAGCCCCGCGGCCGGCGATGAATCGCGCGCCTTCGAATGATCACACCAGCGCGTCGCGCAATTTGCGCATTGGCAATTGTCCCACGATCCCGCGAATCACAGCAGATCGTGCGCCTCGCCGCCTGCGGCCGAGCCCGCCGCCGCGCCGCGATGGCGCAGTTGCTCGTACATCGATCACCGCACCTGCCCTTTCCACCATGTCATCATTGGCAGCGAGGCGACCTGGACCGCGCACGCGGACTGGCCCGCGCGCGCGGATCCATCCGTGGGCGCACGGATGCCTACCGCTCGGCACTCGGAGACCTGTGCGTCGGCTTGACGGGCCCCGGAGCCGCCGGGAAGATCGGCGCATGGTACGCGCGATCATCGGGGGTTTGGCGGTGCTCTGGCTCGGAGGATGCAGCGGCGGCGAGGCGCTCGACACCGGTAACACCAACGCGTTCACGACCGCACCGCCGACCATGCCGATGGCGAGCACCGCCGAGAACACCAGCACCGGGGCGCCGACGACCGAGAGCCTGCCGACCTCGACCGGTGAGAGCGGCAGCGACAGCGAAGCGAGCACGAGCACCACCGACGCCACCACCGACGCCACTGCCACGGCCACGGCCACCGCCACCGCGACGATGGGCACGACCGGCGAGCCGGACCCGGTGTGCGGCAACGGCGTCATCGAGGCGGGCGAGGCCTGCGACGACGGCAACCAGATCGACACCGACGCCTGTCGCAACAGCTGCGTCGCCGCGGCCTGCGGCGACGGCGTGGTCCAGATGGGCGCCGAGGCCCAGTGACGACGGCAACCAGGTCGACGACGACGCCTGCAGCAACGCGTGCAAGGCGGGCGCCTGCGGCGACGGCGTGGTCCAGATGGGCGAGGCCTGCGACGACGGCAACGTCGTCAACGAGGACGCGTGCCTCAACACCTGCGCGGTCGCCAAGTGCGGCGACAGCGTCGTGCAAGCCGGCGTCGAGGTGTGCGACGGCGGCGGCGAGACCCCGCAGTGCAACGGCGACTGCACCGCGTCCGCCTGCGGCGACGGCAAGGTCAATCCGACCGCCGGCGAGCAGTGCGACGCCGGCGGCCAGACCGCGCAGTGCGACGACGACTGCACCACCGCGGCCTGCGGCGACGGCAAGATCAACGCGGCTGCCGGCGAGGACTGCGACGACGGCAACGTCAACGCCAACGACGGCTGCTCACCCGCGTGCAAGATCGAGGTGTTCGCGCAGAAGTGCCAGCAGGGCAACGACCCCGGCACCGGCGCCCCGTGGGTCGTGTGCGACGCCAACGCCAACTGGGCGTGGGTCTCCGCCAACAACCAGGGCAGCTACCACCACGAGCTGATCTGCCAGAACCTCGGCTACGCCGGCGTCGGCCAGATCGGCGGCACCTGCGGCAACGTGTGCGGCTACTGCGAGGGCGGCACCAGCTGTCAGTCCAACGGCCAGCAGGTGTTCGACGGCGGCGGCGCCTGCGGCCAGGACGGCCTCGGGCCCCTGCTCTGCGTCACGGTCCACTGGACTTGCGTGAAGTAGCGCCACCGGTCTTTGCGGACATCTTGGTGCGCAGGTCGATCAGCGCCGAGCGCAGGCCCTCCTCCACCACCGGGTGGTAGAACGGCAGGCGCAGCACCTGGTCGACCGTCAGCTCGCTCTGGATCGCCCACGCCAGCAGGTGCGCCAGGTGCTCGCCCGCCGGCGCCACCAGCTTGGCGCCGAGCAGCGCGCCGGTGGCGTCGGAGCCGTACACGCGCAGCAGCCCGTGGTTCTTGGCCATCACCCGCGCCCGGCCCTGGTCGGCGAAGTCGACCTGGCCGATCGAGCAGGTCGACAGGTCGAGCGAGTCGAACCGGCGGCCGACCGACGCGACCTGCGGGTCGGTGAACACGATCGCCAGCGGCGCGCGGCGCTCGCCCGGCAGCACCTCCGGGAAGGCCGCCGCGTTGCGCCCGGCGATCTGGCCGTCGTCGATCGCCTCGTGCAGCAGCGGCCGCAGCCCCGCCGCGTCGCCGGCGATGAACACCGGCGCCGAGCCGCACTGCAGCGTGGTCTTGTCGAACTCGCGCGGCCGGCCCTTGTCGTCGAGCAGGACCCCCGCGCGCTCCAGCTCGAGGCCGCCGAGCCGCGGCGCGCGGCCGGTCGCCGCCAGCACCAGGGGCCATGTCCCTTCGGACACCTCGCCGTCCTCGCCGCGGAACCTGACCCACACCTCGTCCCCGCGCTCCTCGGCCGCCTCGAGGTTCGAACGCGTGTGCAGCGTCATCTCGCGCGCCAGCGCCGACTTGGCCGCCGCCAGCACCGCGGGGTCGCGGATCGCCGCGACCTTGCCGTCGGCGCACAGCACCGTCACGCGCGTGCCCAGGCGCGCCAGCGCCTGCCCGAGCTCGACCCCGATCGGCCCCGCGCCGACCACCAGCAGGCGCTCGGGGATCGCCTCGAGCTCGAACACCTTGTCCGAGTCGATCACCCGCGACGACTCGAGCCGCGCCAGGATCGGCGGCAATCGCACGGCCGAGCCGACCGCGACCACCACGGCCCGGCGCGCGGTCACCCGCAGGTCGTCGCCGACCGCGAGCACGTTCGGCGCGACGAAGCGAGCTCGACCGTCGATGAGCAGCCCGCGCTCGCTCAGCGACTTCGCGTCCTTGAGCTGGAAGCCGACGAAGCGGTCGCGCTCGCGGCGGACGCGGCCCATCACCTCGCCGGGGACCACGCGCGGCTCGCCGGCGTGGACGCCGAAGTGCCTGGCCTCGCGGACCGCGTGCGCCGCCTCCGCGGCCGCGATCAGCAGCTTGGAGGGCATGCAGCCGACGCGCGCGCAGGTGGTCCCGAGCGGCCCCGGATCGATCGCCACCGCGTGCGCCCCGGCCTTCTCGGCCGCCCGCCTGGCGTTGAGCCCCGCCGTCCCCGCGCCGATCACCGCGACATCGACCGTCTGCTCGCGCATGCGGGAACTATAGCCAAGACTGACGGCGCGGCGCGCCTGGGCGGATCCGCGCCCGCCCTCAGCCCGCGGACGCCCTGCGACCGGCGGCGCGCCTGACCTTTTCGACCTGTGTCTTCGGACCTGTCTCTTGCAGCAGGCCCGCGAGCGGACAGACCCCGAGCGCGGCGAGGTCGGCCGCGGCCGCCTCGGCCCAGCCGTTGTTGGCGATCGGCGACGCCGGGCTCGGGTGGAGGATCTTGCCGATCCTGGCCCGCGCGCCGACGACCTTCTGCGCCCGCTTCTCGGCCCACGCGCCGATGCCGATCACCCACGTGGGCTCGAGCAGCTCGACCAGGCGCAGCAGGTGGCGGTCGCACGCGGCCTCGAGCGGGGCGCGCTGCTCGGCGGGCAGCTTGTCGGGCGTGAAGTTCTTGCCGCTGGCCTCGATGAAGGTGAGCGGGCAGTAGTTGGCGACGTAGTGGCGGTCGAAGAACCGCTCCGCGGCGCCCCAGCGCTGGGCCACCGCGCCCCACAGGCGCGAGCCGCTGACCTCGGCGCGCGTGCACGCGAAGCCTTGCACTGGCCGCTCCGGGTGCTCGCGCGCCGGTCGCGACACCGGCGCCTCGATCTTCAGGAAGTCGCGCACCGCCTTGACCTCGCCGAACGGCACCCCCGTCTGCGTCATCCCGAACGGCCCCGGGTTCATGCCGAGGAACACCACGTCCTTGCGCCCGCGCCCGTACGCGGCGATGTACGCGGCGTGGGGCGCCCACGCGTAGTCGAGCGGGTGATACACGTGCGTGATCGGCTCGGAGAACGCGAGGCTCCGCACCTCGTCCGCGAGACGTCTGGCTGCGGCCTGCAGCTCGGCGGCGATCGTCGTCATCATGACAGGGTCGCGATACGCCGAAACCGCGCGACGCAGCAAGGCCCGAGCATTCGCCGTTTTTGTATGCTCGCTCGCAAGAGTTTCACGGCTGCGAACGTCGCGCGAATCGCCGGCGTGCATCGCTCCTTGCAGAGGCAACGAAACGGCGCCGCATCGTCCCCATCGCGGCCTACGCGCTCGGCGGCCTCGACTGCGCGCGAGAGGCCGTCCAGGCGCGCAAGATCTCCGCCAGCGCCCCCGCCATGTCGCGCGTCGCCGCCAGCGCCGTCGACTCGAGCCCGAGACTCACCATCACCCCCGCCACCGCGGGTTGCAGGCCGCAGACGATGCAGCGGGCTCCGAGCAGGCGGGTCGCGCGGGCCAGCGCGACCACGTGCGCCGCGGTGCGGGCGTCGTCGGTGGCAGTGACCTCCTCGAGGGTACGCGAGGAGATCGCCGCGGCGCGCTCCTGATCGACGACACCGACGGTCGGCATCCGTTCGTGATCGATCTCCCCGGCCGTCGTCGCCCCGACCAGCCGCGTCGTCGCCGGCGGGCGGGCCCGCACTGCCGCATGGAGCGCCTCTGGTCTCGTTCGCTCGACGCGGACATCACCGCCAGTCGGGCGGCGTCCCGGCCTCAGGTGGCCGCCGAAGCGCTGGTCCGCGGGCCTCCGCGCGGTCGTCGTCACGATCGATGCCATAACACCTCCGCGCGGACCTTCGAAATCGCGGTCGCAGCGATGGAGGCACAGCCTCTCAAGTCATGTGCTCGTCGTGACCGAAATACCCCGCAAACGAGGACTGCAACCAGCTACGAGGCCTCTAGCGGCCTTCTGGCGGCCGCTTGGAGCGGAGTCCGCGGAATCACCTCTCGTGCGTTATCGCGCGCGTTCGCAACGTTATCGCGGCAGGGCGATACCCGCAAGAATTTCCCCTTGCCTCCTGCTGCCCCGCTGCGGCCCGCCTGACGGACCGTGCGGCGAAGCCGACGAATCATGGGCGGTCGCACTATCAGCAATCGCGGCGATTGGGGGCACTCCCAGTCTGTAGTCACCGAGAGCAGCCCGTGTACGTGCATCGACCGGCTGCGGCGCGTTGCGCGGTCCCGCACATCGCTGGTATATTTCTTGGCATGCGATGGTCCCCCCGCCTCGTCGTGCTCCTGTTTCCGTTCGCGTGTGGTTTTGAGGAAGACGGCTCGACCGCCTCCCAGGGCGGCGGAAACGGCGACGGCACCACCACCACCACCACCACCACCGGCGAGCCGACCACCGGCGCCGAGCTACCGCCTGGTTTTTGGCCCGGCGTCGCCTGCGCGCCGCCCGCCGAGGAGCAGGAGTCCGGGCCGAAGATCTATTTCGACCTCGACGCCGGCCGGGTCGGCGGCCGCGATTTTTTCCGCCTGCCCTTCCCGCTCGACGCCCGCCGGCGCGGCGGCGGCATCGACCTCACCGGTTTCCCGAGCCCGCCCCCGGACCTCGACCCCGCCTTCGGCAGCGTCGTCGGGCGCTGGTTGTCGCATCTGCGCGCCGACGCCCCGGGCTTCGCGGTCAACAGCGCGGTCCTCTTTCGCAGCACCCACGGCATCGGCAGCCCGCAGGGCATCTTCATCGTCAACATCGACCCCGACCACCCGAGCTACGGCAAGAAGCTCGAGGGCCTGTCGTACAGCGCCAAGAACGGCGACACCAGCGGCAACAATTACATCTGCCGCAACTGGCTCGCCGTCGAGACGATCGACGGCGTCCCGCTCGACCCCGGCACCACCTACGCGGTGCTGATCACCGACGAGCTGCGCACCGTCGACGGCGACCGGTTCAGCCCGGACGCTGACTTTTCGGCCATGCTCCAAGGGACAGCCCCGGCCGACGCCCGGCGCAAGGCCGCGTGGGACACCTTCGCCCCGCTGCGGCAGTTCCTCGCCAGCGCCGAGAACGGCGCCGGCGTCGACGTCGCCGCCGGCGAGCTGATCGGCGGCAGCGTCTTCACCACCGCCGCCAACACCGACGTCCTCGTCGGCGCGCGCGCGGCGGCGCGGGCCGCCCCGCTCTACGTCTCCGACCTGCACCTGTGCCAGGCGGCCGGGCCGAGCCCGTGCTCCGGCTTCCCCGGCCTCACCGCCGACGAGCGGGCCGAGCGCGAGTGCGGCGCGCCGTCGCCGGACCACCTCGAGGTGCAGGGCCGCGTGCGCCTGCCGATCTTCCAGGAGGGCATCCCGCCGTACGCCGAGATCGGCGGCCGCATCGACGTCGAGGGCGGCATGCCGGTCCAGCGCAGCAGCTTCGACGCCTGCTTCAGCCTCACCCTGCCGGCCGGCCCGGCGCCCGCGGCGGGCTGGCCCGCGGTGGTCTACGCCCACGGCACCGGCGGCGGCTTCCGCAGCCCGCTGATCGACGGCACCGCCCGCGCGCTGGCCGGGCGCGGCCTGGCGACGATCGCCCTCGAGGGCGTGATGCACGGCGAGCGCCGCAACGACAGCGACGACGACGGCGAGGTCGGCGGCCTCGACGTCGATCAATTGGTGTTCAACGTCTACAACCCCGAGTCGGCGCGCGACACGATCGTGCAGGGGGCGATCGATCAATTCACCGCGGTCCGCCTGGCGGAGGAGTGGCAAGACGCGACCTTGCTCGAGGGCCAGGTGCTGCGATTCGACGCGAGCGCGCTGTTCTTCATGGGCCACAGCCAGGGCGCCAATCGGGCGCGCTGTTCCTGCCGTTCGAGCCGCTGGTGCGCGCCGCGGTGCTGAGCGGCGGCGGGGCCAAGCTGCCGCGCACCCTGCTCGGCAAGGAGGAGCCCAAGGTCGAGAACCCGGCGGGCGGCGACCCGCTGGCTCCCCGCGAATTGTTGCAGCTGGCGTTCCAGGAGCGCCCCGACCGCCCGCTCGACACGCCGCACCCGATGCTCGTCCTGCTCAACACCTTCGTCAATCGCTCCGACGCCGACAACACCGCACCGCTGATTCGCCGCCGCCCGCAGGGCGGCGTCCCGGCCAAGCACGTCTTGAATTACATCGGTCACGTCGACAGCTACAGCCCGCTGCGCGCCGCCGGCAACCTCGCCATCGGCCTCGGCGCCCCGATCGCCGGCAAGAATCTGTTCCAGCCGCCCTGTGATGATTACACCGACGAGAACGAGCGGATCGCCTGCGGCTGGACGTCCGGCCAATGGTTGCCCGAGGTCGCGCTCCCGGTCACCGGCAACGCCGGCGGCGGCCAGCTCACCGTCGTCACCCGCATGCTCCCCGCGCCCGCCGGCAAGGACGGCCATTACGTCGCCTTCGAACCGGCCGAGATGACCCGAATCGCCGACTTTTTCGAGAGCGCCCTGACCGACAAAGCCCCGACAGTCAAATGAGCGGATTCGCGCTCCCACGGCCGACGCGACGTTAGTTTTTATATTTTCAACCGAAAGTTTTGTGATATTCTCGGCGGCATGGCTCCCCAGCCCCGCCGCCGAGTCGTCTGGTTCGCCCTCGCCCTCGCCTGTGCCTGCGGCCCGAAGTCGCCCGCCGAGACCGACACCATCGATTCGCCGGGCACCACCAGCGGCCCGGGCACTACCGGCGGCCCGGGCACCACCAGCGACACCACCCTGGTCGAGACCACCTCGACGACCGGCGGCAATCCCTCGACCGCCGGCTCGACCGCGCCGAATCCCACCACCGCGAATCCTACGACCACGAGCGACAGCGGCGAGACCACCGACACCACCGGCACGCCCTTCATCACGCCCCTCGACTTCGGCGGCCCCGGCTGTCCACGAATCAGCTTCGCGATCCATGGTCGCAGAATTGCCCCCCGACGAAAAGTGCGCCCCTTCGGACGGCGGCTGCGACGTCTTCACCCAGACCGTCTGCGACGAGCTCTCGAGCCGGCCTGTGCCGATCGGCGGCACCTGTAAATCCGAGGGCCGTCCGCTGAGCGGCTTCAATGATTGTGAGCTCGGCGCCACCTGCTGGTTCATCGACCCCGAGAGCTTGCTCGGCACCTGCGTCAGCCTGTGCCACGGCTCCCCCGAAGCCCCCGATTGCTCGCACGTGCCCGGCACCGCCTGCGTGCTCGCCCACGACGGCTTCGACGCCCCGCTGTGCCTGCCGACCTGCGACCCGTTCGAGCCGACCTGTCCCGCAGGACATCATTGCCACCCGAGCGCGCTCACCCCCGAGCTGTTCGCCTGCACCCCCGACGCCTCGCTCGGCGCCGCCTTCGAGCCGTGCGGCAAGGCCGACTGCGCCGCCGGCCTGCTGTGCAGCGAGCCCGGGGCCGCCGCCGTCGAGTGCGCCCCCGACACCAATTGCTGCACCCCGCTGTGCGACCTCGGCGCCCCCGACTGCCCCGGCGCCGGCCAGGTCTGCCTGCCCTATTATGAAATGGGCCAGGCCCCCGCCGGCCTCGAGGACGTCGGCCGCTGCGGCCTTCCGTGACGCCCGCAGCCGCGCCCGATCGAGCGAGCCCGAACGTGGGTCGACGGCGCGCTGGGGAGCGCGTCGGAGGACGCCACGGAGCTCGCACGAGCTGTCCTGAAGGCCATGTGCGTGCCTGCCCGTGCCGGCTCGCGTATCGCGCCGCGCCCGCGCGCTCCTGCCCGTCCGCGATCGCGAGCCTGATCGCCCCGGACGCGCCGGCCGGCGGGCCGGGCGGCGGTCGTGATACGACCCCTCAATGCTTCGCCTTCGCCGTTACGCCCTCCTCGCGCTGCCGCTCGCTGCCTGTGTCGACGGCGGTGAAAACACCGGGGCGGTGACCGACTCGTCGCCGACGACCGTGCCCGTCACCTCGAACCCCGACGTCACCACCGACACCGCCGGCCCCACCACCGCCCCGACCGGCACCGGCACCGATGGCACCGGCACCGACAGCGCCACCGAAGGCACCTCGGTCGGCACCACGGACACCCCGCCCACCGGCACCGACGCGACCACCGGCACGGTCACCACCGAGAACGTCAGCGTCTCGACGACCGCCGCCACCGACGGCACCAGCACCACCGGCACCACCGGCGAGCCTCCCATCTGTCCCGAAGACCAGATCGTCTGCGACGGCAACACCGCCCAGGTGTGCGACGGCATGGGCGGCTTCAAGAGCGAGGAGGCCTGTCCGACCCTGTGCGCCCCCGACCTCGGCTGCGTCGAGTGCATCCCCGGCGAGACCGAGTGTCAGGGCGACAACGTCGCCACCTGCAACGACGCCGGCACCGGCTTCGACATCACCGACAGCTGCGACCCGCTGCAGGGCCTCGCGTGCGACGCCAACTCCGGCGCCTGCGCCGGCGCCTGCGCCGGCCTCGGCCTGTCGTACATCGGCTGCGACTATTACCCCACGGTCACCAAGCAGTACGACCTCTACAACACCGCCCCGACGCACGTGTTCGCGGTCGCCGTCGCCAACACCTCGGCCCAGACGGTGAACATCACCGTCACGCGCGGCGCCAACATGGTCACCTCCAGCACCGTCGCCGCCAACACCGTGCAGATCCTCGAGCTCCCGTGGGTCGACGCCCTGACCAAGGGCGACGGCCCGAGCGCGCTCGTGGTCGACGGCGCCTACCGCCTGCGCACCACCGGCCCCGTCACCGTCTACCAGTACAACCCGCTCAAGGCGACCACCACCAACGACGCCTCGCTGCTGCTGCCCGTCAACACCTGGACCGGCAACTACCTGGTCGCCGCGCGCGGCCAGTGGAGCGGCATCCCCGGCTTCTACGCCGTCACCGCGCGCCAGGACAACACCACCCTCACCCTGACGCCCTCGGCCACCGGCAAGGTCATCTCCGCCGGCGGCGGCGTCGCGGCCGACGGCACCGGCGTGGTCGTGCTGAACGAGAGCGACGTCCTGCAGGTCGTCGCCACCGCCAGCGATCCCACCGGCACGATCGTCACCGCCGACAAGCCGGTCCAGGTCATCGGCGGCCACAAGTGCACCAACGTGCCCACCAACGTCGCCGCCTGCGATCACCTCGAGGAGTCGATGTTCCCGATCGAGACCCTCGCCAAGGAGTACGTGGTCGTCCCGCCGGTGCAGGTCCCCAACGACCAGCTCGACAAGGCGCAGATGGTGCGGATCATCGCCAGCGAGCCGAACACCACCCTCAGCTTCAACCCCGACCAGCCGGTCGCCAAGACCCTCACCAACGCCGGCGACTTCATCGAGATCGCCACCACCACCGCCAAGTTCGTCGTCACCGCCGACAAGAAGATCCTCGTCGCCCAGTACATGGTCGGCCAGGACGGCGGCTACGGCACCAGCGACCCGTCGATGCTGCTGGCCGTCAACCCGCTGCAGTGGCGCAAGGACTACCTCGTGCACGCGCCGACCAACTGGGTCGCCAACTACGTCGACCTCATCGCCAAGACCGGCGCCGCCGTCAAGGTCGACAACGTCGACGTCCCCTCGTGGGCCCCGATCGGCAACACCGGCTACGCGGTCGCCCACGTCAAGCTGAGCAACGCCGGCGACGGCAACCACCGCATCACCGCCGATCAGGGCGTCAGCGTCGCCGTCGGCGGGGTCATGAGCGCCGGCAGCTACTGGTACCCCGGCGGCCTCGACCTCGACCTCATCCCGCAGTGAGCGGGTACTGACATTCGCGTGTCGCCGACATCCCGGCGACGCGCGAATCATCGCACCTCTGCGCCGCCGTCGCTCACCCGCGGCCGCGCGCGAATCATCACCCCCTCCGCGCCGCCGCCGTCACCCCGCGGCGGCGCGCGAATCATCACTCCCTCCGCGCCGCCGCCGTCACCCCGCGGCGGCGCGCGAATCATCGCACCCGTCCGCGCCATCCGCGTGCGAGCGGCTGCGAGCCGCCCGCAGTTCACCTCGTCCCCATCGCGTGACTGTCCGCGTCTGCATGCGCGCGCGCGACCGTTCGGCGGCCGTTACGGTCGTATGAATGGCGAGCTCTGCGGGCGCGACCGCCCCTGCGCACCCGGCGATTTCCCCTCATGGTATGACGCGCGGATGCTCCGCCTCCGCCACTACGCCCTGCTCGCTTTGCCTCTCGCCGCCGCTTGCGGCGACGACGGCTCGACCGTCGCCTCTGCCACCCTCTCCACCACCTCCCCGGACAGCGCCACCGCCGGGCCGACCACCGACACCGCCGGTCCGACCACCGACGCGCCGACCACCGGCACGCCGACCACCGACGGCGGCAGCGAGTCTGCCACCGGCACCACCGCCGCGACCACCGTCGTCACCACCGACGACACCACGGCCGGGCCGCAGACCAGCACCACCGACGCGACGACCAGCACCACCGACGCGACCACGAGCACCACCGACAACGTGTCGGCCAGCGAGACCACCGACTCGTCGACGAGCACCACCGGCAACCCCGCCTGTCTCGAAGACCAGATCGTCTGTGACGGCAACACCGCCCAGGTGTGCGACGGCCAGGGCGGCTTCAAGAGCGAGGAGGAGTGTCCGGTCACCTGCGCGCCGGGCATCGGCTGCACCGAGTGCGTCCCCGGCGACAGCCAGTGCGTCGGCAACGACGTCCAGAAGTGCAGCGAGAGCGGCACCTGGGAGGCGTTCGAGACCTGCGACGGCCTGCAGGGCCTCGCGTGCGACGCCGACGTCGGCGCCTGCCTCGGCGCCTGCGCCGGCCTCGGCCTGTCGTACATCGGCTGCGACTACTACCCGACGGTCCTGCAGCAGCACGACAGCTACAACACCGCGCCGAGCGCCGAGTACGCGGTCGCGGTCGCCAACACCTCCGACCAGGCGGCCCAGGTCACCGTCACCCGCGGCGCCAACCAGATCACCCAGGTCATGGTCGCGCCGATGAGCGTGCAGCTGATCGTCCTGCCGTGGGTCAACGAGCTGACGAAGGGCCAGGGCCCCTCGGTGCTCGTCACCGACGGCGCCTACCGCCTGCGCAGCACCCGGCCGGTCACCGTCTACCAGTACAACCCGCTCAAGGCGACCACCACCAACGACGCCTCGCTGCTGCTGCCCGTCAACACCTGGACCGGCAACTACCTGGTCGCCGCCTGGCCGACCTGGACCTTCACCCCGGGCACCAACTACCCCGGCTTCTACGCCGTGGTCGCCAACCAGGACAACACCAAGGTCACCCTCACGCCCTCGACCACCGGCAAGATCGTCCAGGCCGGCGGCGGCGTCGCGGCCAACGGCGCCGGCGTCGTCACGCTCAACGCCGACGATGTCCTTCAGGTCATGTCGGGGGTCGGCGGCGACCTGACCGGCACGATCGTCAGCGCCGACAAGCCGGTGCAGGTGTTCGGCGGCCAGGAGTGCACCAACGTCCCGCTCAACGTCACCGCCTGCGATCACCTCGAGGAGACGATGTTCCCGATCGAGACGCTGGCCAAAGAGTACGTGGTGGTGCCGCCGGTGCAGGTCCCGAACGACCAGCTCGACAAGGCCCAGATCGTGCGCGTGATCGCCAGCGAGGACAACACGACCCTGGTGTTCACGCCGGACCAGCCGGTGAACAAGGTGCTGGCCAAGGCCGGCGACTTCGTCGAGCTCGCCACGACGACCGCCAAGTTCGTCGTCACCGCCGACAAGAAGATCCTGGTGTCGCAGTACATGGTCGGCCAGGACGGCGGCTACGGCACCAGCGACCCGGCCATGCTCCTCGCGGTCAACCCGCTGCAGTGGCGCAAGAACTACCTGTTCCACGCCCAGCCGAGCTGGACCGCCAACTACGTCGACGTGCTCGCGCCCAAGAACGCCACCGTCACCGTCGACGGGGCCGCGGTCGGCAACTGGCAGGCCGTGGGTGCCACCAATTACCAGGTCGCCCACATCAAGCTGAACAACAACGGCACCGGCAACCACACGGTCGTCGGCGACGTCGGCGTGGGCATCGGCGTCTACGGCGTGCAGAGCTACGGCAGCTACTGGTACCCCGGCGGCCTCGACCTCGACATCCTCCCGCAGTGAGCGAGGCGCCTCGCGGGCGCGCGCGACTACGCGCGCCCGCCAGGCCCGGCAAAATCTTCTGCGCGCCGCCGAGTTGACGGATCCCGGCGGCTCGCCGACGATCCATGCGTGCATGGCCTGCTCCGCCTCGTCGCCTGTCTCGCCCTGACCGCGTGCATCGACCGCACGACGCCCGAGGACGACAGCGACAGCGGCGGCTCGACCGCGCCGTCCCCCGGCACCACCGTCGCGCCCGACGACTCTACCACCGCCGAACCGACCACCGGCGATTCGACCGCCGGCGACTCGACCACCGGCGACGGCGTGCCCGGCGTCCACGCCGGCGCGTGCAAGCCGGTCCTGGGCAACACCTGTCCGATGGGACATACCTGCTGTTCGGACGACCCGGCGGCGCTCGGCGCCCTGCCCAACTACTTCAACCCCGACGTGGTCGACGACCAGTTCGGCCCGCCGCTGTTCTCCGACACCAACAACGACCTCAGCTCCTGGGGCTTTTGCATCGAGACCGGCGGCTTCCCCAGCCCGCTGAGCAACGGCTGCCCGGTCCCGTGCGACCCGCACTGGAACCTCGAAGAGCGCGTCCTCATCTGCGGCGGCTCGCAGTGCTGCCCGTTCACCGCCGTCGACGTGAACAAGGACTGCATCCTCGACCCGGACACCGGCCGCTGGCGCACGGTGAACGGCTCCGACGTCCTGCTGAAGCGCAGCGAGTGGGGCGACGCCCACGCCACCAACCAGGATCCGCAGCTCGAGAGCTGCACGCAGCTCGCCGCCGGCGACGAGAACGCCATGGTCGACTGCGTCGCCAAGCTCGCCGTCGCCGACCGGCGCGGCTTCTGCTTCAGCGGCGAGTGCCCGTGCGTCGAGGACGTGTGCGCGCAGAAGAACCCGGACTACGTCCCGCGCTGCCAGTGAGGATCACCCGCGATAGCGCCACCAAAGCGTCAGCAGCGACGCCGACAGCAGCACGAACAGCGCGTACAGCAGCGGCAGCCACAGCATCCGCTCGTGGAGCGCGGCCGGGAAGCTGGCGAGGATGATGCCGAGCGCCAGCGGGCTGTTCTGGATGCCCGTCTCGAACGCGATCGCCCGCCGCCCCGCCTGCGGCACCTTGAGCAGCGCGGCCAGCAGATAGCCGAGCCCGAAGCCGATCACGCCCAGGGCGATCGCCGCCGCGTACATCGCCGGCGTCGTCTGGGCCAGCAGCGCCCCGTTGTGAACCAGCCCGGTGACGATCAGCAGCGCCAGCACGCCGATCCCGGACAGGCTCCCGACCTTCTCGAGCGCCGCCGCAGCGCGGGCCCAGCGGGCGCGGATCGCCATCCCCAGCCCCAGCGGCACCAGCATCACCGCCAGCGTGGTCGTGATGTTGCCGTACGGGACCTTGAGCGCCGCGTCGGTGAACCCGCTGGCGTACACCACGAGCAGCAGCGGCATCACCACCACCGCGACGATCGTCGACACCGCGGTCATGCTGATGCTGAGCGCCACGTCGGCGCGGGCGTAGTAGGTGAACAGGTTGGAGGTCGTGCCGCCCGGGGTGCAGCCGACGATGATCAGGCTGATCGCCTGGTCGTTCGGCAGGCCGAGCGCCCTGGCCAGAGCGAAGGCGATCAGCGGCATCCACCCGTACTGCGAGGCGAGCCCGATCAGCGGCCCGCGCGGGGTCTTCAGCACCGCGCGGAAGTCGGCCACGGTCAGCGAGGCGCCCATCCCCATCATCAAGACGACGAGGAGCAGGGCCAGGAGCGCCTGTTCGAGGCCGGACAGCATCCCTCGATGCTCGCACGCGAGCGCGCGCGCGGCAACCTGGCCGGAACGCGGTTCTATCCTGTCCCGGAGGACATGTCCGAACGGCCTTGCGCGCGCACCGGCGACCGCTCCTCGGCGAACAGCCGCAGCGCGAACGCCCCGGCCGGGGCCGCCCGCACGCGCGCCGACCACTCCGCGAACGCCGGCGTCAGGGCGTGCGCCGGCATGGGATAGCCGTACTGCGGGGGCATCAGCGCCGGGCCGCACAGGGCCGCGAAGGTCAGGTCGGCGGCGGTGAAGCGGTCACCGACGAGGTAGCGCCTGCCGCCGTCCAGGGCCCGCGCGACCTCGTCGAAGATCGCGTCGAGCCGCGCCTGCGAGCGGCCCGTCGGCGCCGGGTAGAGCTTCAGGGCGCGGGTCATCAACGACTGCATCGGCGCGGTCAGCAGGCGGCCGAGCCGGCGCTCCCAAACAGGTCCGGTGCAGGTCAGCAGATCTCGCGAGCCCCGCCGATCGCTGAACATGTGAAAGTAAGCGACGCGACGGACCGCGGGCCCGACGACCTCGTCGAAGCGCGCGACCCATTGCTCGACCTCGGCGCGCAGCGCCGGCTCCTCCGGGAACAGCTTGCGCACCGCGGGCAGCGACTCGTCGGCGAAGCGGACGATGTCCGTCGACTCGCACAGCACGCCTCGCGGCGTCACCAGGGCCGGCACGGTGCGCCTGGCACCGGCGGCGCGGGTGGCAGCGAAGTGGAACAGCGGGACGTGGTCGGCCTCGACGTAATCGAGGCCGGCGTGGTCGAGGGCCCAGCGGGCCTTCTCGCAGAAGTGGCTGAACCCGATCGTGATCAGGCGCAGCGGCACGGACGAGCGGCTCACGAGGAAGCGGTGAGCTTCTCGAGCTCCTTGCCCAGCGTCTCTTCGATCTTGCCCTTGAGCGGGGTGAGCATGAAGCCGAGGTCGAGGTTCACGTCGACCTTGTTGTCGCTGATGATAAGCTTGCCCTCGACGCCGGTCCCCTTGACGTTGAGGGTGCGATCGTCGGCCCACGAGGTCTTGGCCTGGTACTTCTCCTGGAGCTTCGCGCCCAGAGTACTGATGCGCTCCTTGATCACGGCGGGCTCGAGGGAGTGGTTGCGGGACAGGTTGATCTTCGGCATCGGCCAGTCTTAGTACCAAAAAGCTCGCGGGTCCTGCAAACCGGGGGCGGCGCGGGCGCCACGGGGCCCGCAGGCTTTCGTCACAATGGCCCGCAGGGCGCCCCCGTGGAAGCTGCGGCCCGTGCTCCAAAGCGTCAGCGCCACCGAGACCGCACTGCCTCCTTCGGACCTGAGGGCCCCCGCGAGCCCGAAGGCCCCGGCCCCGGGCGTGCAGACGCCGCAATCGGGCCCGGCCCGGGCCACCAGCGCGCGCGCGACCACGCCGGTGGTGGTGCAGAAGCCTCTGCCCGAGCCGACCTGGCGCTCGGCCGACAACCGGGCGCGACTTTACAAGGGCGACTCCCTCGAGATCTTGGAGCGCGTCCCGGCCGAGTCGGTCGACGTGATCTTCGCCGATCCCCCGTACTTCCTGTCGAACGGCGGATCGACCTGCCGCGCGGGCAAGCGGACCAGCGTCGACAAGGGCGCGTGGGACAAGTCGAACGGCGTCGAGGAGAACCACGCCTTCAATCACCGGTGGCTGAGCGCGTGCCAGCGGGCGCTGAAGCCCAACGGCACGATGTGGGTCTCGGGCACGGGCCACGTGATCTACTCGGTCGGCTACGCGATGCAGCAGCTCGGCTTCAAGATGCTCAACGAGATCGTGTGGGAGAAGCCGAACCCGCCGCCGAACCTGTCGTGCCGCTACTTCACGCACGCGACCGAGACGCTGCTGTGGGCGGCCAAGAGCCGCAAGAGCCGCCACGTCTTCAACTACGACCGCATGCGCGAGATGAACGACGGCAAGCAGATGAAGACGGTGTGGCGCCTCACCGCGCCCGGCCAGAAAGAGAAGCTGCTCGGCCGCCACCCGACGCAGAAGCCGCTGGCCCTGCTCGAGCGCCTCCTCCTCGCCTCCTGTCCCGACAACGCCCAGGTGCTCGATCCGTTCAACGGCTCCGGCACCACCGGCGTGGCCGCGGTCACCCTCGGCCACAGCTACATGGGCATCGATCTCGAGCAGGAATACATCGACCTGACCCAGGCCCGCCTGCTCGACGCCGTCCCGTCGCTGCGCGAGCGACCCGCACTGCAAGTGGTGCGCTGAGACGTGTCACTTTCGCGGTCGGCTCGTCTCTTCCGCGTCGCGAGCGAGCGACAGATCGCGGGCCCCCTGGCCATCTTCATGAGGACCATGCTGGAGCGCTCGCTGTTCATCTTCGTGATCGCCGCCTGTGGCCCGCAGCCGCCCGACGACGGCGCTACCGTCGGCGACACCAGCAGCGGCGCGACGACCACGACGGGCCCGGCACCGGCGACCACGACGGGCCCGGCACCGACGACCACGACGAGTTCCACATCCGGCGCGACCGACGACAGCGGCAGCGCTGCGAGCGTCGATCCGACGATCGGCAAGCTCGACCTGACGCCGCCACCCGACGAGCCGCCGCCTCCTTCGCCGCCCGCCTGCGATCCGCCCCCCGAAGTCCCGGCGGACGCGCACTGCGAGGTCCTGGAGCACCGCTCCTGGCAGTTCATCTACGCATGCCTGGAGGGCGCCGATCCCGACGCCTGCCCCGACGCCGCGGCGGCCACGGTCCTGGATCTGCTCAATGACTGCTCGCGGTGCGCTGGCCTCGGCGGAGAGGCGATGTGCGGTCCGGACCCGCGGCGCCAGGACGCCTGCTGCTACTGGGGCTTCGATGTGAGCTGGGCCTGCCCTTTCCCGTGAGCGGCGAGCGTTCGACGGATCGCATCGTGACCCCCGGCGCGAGCGGCCTCGCCCGCCCGGCCGACGCATCCTTCGCCGGCGCACAAAAACAAAAGGGGCGACGATCGCTCGCCGCCCCGCCGCGCGCCGCCCGGGCGACGCGCGACCTGCCCCTCGGGACAGGTGTCAGACCTCGGTGATCTCGGCTTCCTTCTTGCTCAAGATCTCCTCGGCCTGCTTGACGAACTTGTCGTGCATCTCCTGCACCTTCTCGAGCGCCTTCTTGAGCTCGTCCTCGGTGATCTCGCGGCCCTTCTCGGCCTCCTTGAGGAACTCGTTGGCCTCGCGGCGCGACTGGCGGATGGCGACCTTGGCCTCCTCGCCGAGGTCCTTGACCTGCTTGACCAGGGCCTTGCGGCGGTCGCCGGTGAGGGGCGGGATGGCGAGGCGGATCACGACGCCGTCGCTCTGGGGGTTGATCCCGAGGTTGGCGGCGTTGATGGCGCGCTCGATCGGGCCGACCATGTTGCGGTCCCACGGCTTGACGACGAGCAGGCGGGCGTCGCCGATGGAGACCGTCGCGACCTGGTTGAGCGGCATCAGGGTGCCGTAGTTCTCGACGCGGATCTCGTCGAGCATGGCGGGGTTGGCCCGGCCGGCGCGGACCTTGGAGACCGCCTTGCGCAGGTGGTCGAGCGCCTTGTCCATGCCGTCTTGGGCCAGTTCGAGTGCGTCGTTCATCGTCGTGCTCCGTCGCTAGGATGGGTGTGGTTCGAGAGGGCGCGGGCTACTCCGCGCAGACCAGCGTGCCGAGCTCCTCGCCGCAGACCACGCGGCGAATATTGTCCCGCCCGAGCATGTTGAAGACAAGGATGGGCAGGCTGTTCTCCTTGCACAAGGAGATCGCCGTGCTGTCCATGACGTTGAGGCCGCGGGCCAGCACGTCGAGGTAGGTGAGGCGGGAGTAGCGGACCGCGTCGCTGTGCTTGTGCGGGTCCTTGTCGTAGACCCCGTCGACCTTGGTCGCCTTCATCAGCACGTCGGCGTGGACCTCCATGGCCCGCAGGGCCGCCGCCGTGTCGGTGGTGAAGTAGGGGTTGCCGGTCCCCGCCGCGAAGATGACCACGCGGCCCTTCTCGAGGTGCCGGGTCGCGCGCCGCCGGATGTACGGCTCGGCGACCTCCTTCATCTCGATCGCCGACATCACGCGGGTGTAGACCCCGCGCTGCTCGAGCGCGTCCTGCAGCGCCAGCGAGTTCATCACCGTCGCCAGCATGCCCATGTAGTCGGCGCTGGCGCGGTCCATGCCGGAGGCCGCGGCGGACAGCCCGCGGAAGATGTTGCCGCCGCCGATGACGAGCGCGACCTCGACGCCGAGGCCGACGACTTCCTTGACCTCCTCGGAGATCGTGCGCAGCACCTCGGCGTCGACGCCGTAACCCTGCGTGCCCTGCAGGGCCTCGCCGGACAGCTTGAGCAGGATCCTCTTGTAGCGGGGGGCGGCTGCCATGCGGACCGTCTCTCCGGCCCGCGGGGCCGGCACAAAGGAAACATCAGTACGCAAATAGCGAGAGAGCGGGGGTCACCCGCTCTCTCGCTCGCGTCTTTACGCCTTGATCTGCGCCGCGACCTCGGCGGCGAAGTCTTCCGACTTCTTCTCGAGGCCTTCGCCGAGCTCGTAGCGGGTGAAGCGGCGGATCTTGATGTTCTCGCCCAGCTTCGCCACCAGCTCCTGCTGGAGCAGCTCGATGGTCTTCTTGTCGTCCTTGACGAACTTCTGCTCGAGCAGCACGTGCTCCGAGTAGAACTTGCCGACCTGGCCGTCGACGATCTTGTCGACGATCTTCTCCGGCTTGCCCTCGGCCAGCGCCTTCTCGCGCAGCAGCGCGCGCTCGGACTCGACCTTGGAGGTGTCCATCTCTTCACGACGGACGCAGACCGGGTTCATCGCGGCGATCTGCATCGCCACGTCGGCGCAGAAGGCCTGGAAGTCGGCCGTCTTGGCGACGAAGTCGGTCTCGCAGTTGACCTCGAGCAGCACGCCCACGCGATTGTTCATGTGGATGTACGAGGTGACCGCGCCCTCGGTGGCGATCCGGCCGGCCTTCTTGGCCGCGCCCGCGATGCCCTTCTTGCGCAGGTACTCGACGGCCTTCTCCATGTCGGCGTCGACCTCGGTCAGCGCCTTCTTGCAGTCCATCAGCCCCGCGCCGGTCCGCTCGCGGAGGTCTTTGATCATGTCGGAGGTGATCGTGGCCATGGCTCAGTCCTCTTTGGTGCCGGCGTCTTCGTCGGGGGTGGCAGCGGCCTCGGGGGCCGGCAGCTGGGTGCGGCGCGAGACGACCTCGACGCGCGGGCCGTCGCCGCCGGTGGTCACGCGGATCGTCTCGGGGACGTTGTGACCCTCGGGCTCGTTGACCGCGCGCGACTTGCCGAGGCGCGCGCCCTCGAGGCAGGCGTCGGCGATCTTGCTGCAGAACAGCTTGATCGCGCGGATGGCGTCGTCGTTGCCGGGGATGACGTGCTGGATGAGGCGCGGGTCGGCGTTGGTGTCGGCGACCGCGACCACCGGGATGCCGAGGCGGTTGGCCTCGACCACGGCGATGTGCTCCTTGACCGGGTCGATCACGAACACGGCGCCGGGCAGCTTCGGCATGTCCTTGATGCCGCCGAGGTTGCGCTCGAGCTTGCCGCGCTTGCGCTCGAACATCAGCGCTTCCTTCTTCGTGATCGCCTCGTACGTGCCGTCCTGGCTCATACGCTCGATGTTGCGCAGCTTGTCGACCGACTGGCGCACCGTCGTCCAGTTGGTCAGGGTGCCGCCGAGCCAGCGGCTGCACACGAAGAACTGGTTGGCGCGATCGGCCTCCTGGCTCATCACGTCCGCGGCCTGCTTCTTGGTGCCGACGAACAGGACCGGCTTGCCCTCGGCGGCGATGCTGCGGATGAACGCGTACGCCCGCCGGAACATGACCGCGGTCTGCTGCAGGTCGATG
This sequence comes from Nannocystis pusilla, assembly GCF_026626665.1. GTDB lineage: Bacteria > Myxococcota_A > Polyangia > Nannocystales > Nannocystaceae > Nannocystis > Nannocystis pusilla. The sequence goes on along the minus strand of NZ_JAPNKE010000002.1, from coordinate 9,438,876 downwards.
ATGTGGATCCCGTTGCGAGCCCCGTAGATGTAGGGCTTCATCCGCGGGTTCCAGCGCTCGGTCCGGTGACCGAAGTGGACGCCCGCCTCGAGCAGCTGGCGCACGGTGATGATCCGCTGGCCGTCCGACATGTCGAGCGACTGCTGCAGGTCGCCCTGGGAGACATCTTGATTGCTCATCTTCTTGTTCTTTCCTGGCGTTGGGCCGCTGCCCCGCTCCTCGGACCCCGAACACCGCGACCACGGTGACGCCACGGGGCCCTCCCGAGGCATGTGTGTTGGTTGGGCGGGCCGTTTAGCACGCACCCCGGCCACCGGGCAAGGCGCCGCCCGCCCCGCCGACCCGGCCGCCTCACCCCCGTAAACGCACTCGCTGGCGCCCACGAAAGCCCCCGGGCAGCCCCGGGCCTCGCGCCCGGACGCGTGAGCCTGCTCGTCTGGCCCCGCGACTCCGCAGCCGTCGCCGTCCGGGTCCAAGCCGGCGAGGTGCGGCGGTCCGCGTCTCACGCGATCGGACGGCCCCGTCCCTGCTCTCCAGGCCAACAGCGCTGATCGCGCAGCCACCCGTGTGATATGAGCGCCTTGTCGATGTCTCGTCGCCCGCTCCTCGCCCTCGCGTTCGCCCTCGGCGCCCTCGGCGGTTGCTTCCTCACCCCGAACCCGCCGCCGTCGTTCCGCTACCACTGCTCGGCCGACAGTGACTGCCGGGTGCTCACCTGCCGCGGCGACCTGGTGGCGATCTCCGACGCCGAGGCCGCCGGCATCGTCCTGGCCGAGGACTGCGACGAGGTGCTCGAGGCCGACAAGAGCAAGTACTACGAGGCCCGCCAGGCCTGCCTCGACGGCCTGTGCGAGTACCCGTGCGAGCTCAGCACCGACGTCTGCCCGGCCGGGAAGGGCTATAACCTCTGCTTCAACGGCACCTGCGCGACCGCCTGCGGCTTCGACGACGAGCGCTTCCCCGACCCTGACGCGACCTGCTCGGGAAAGCAGCAGTGCGTCCTGTACGGCGACGACATCGAGCTGGCGCTGATCGAGGATCTGCTCGGCGGCAGCGCCGGTGGTAGTGGCGGCAGCAACAGCGGCTTCCCGGGCGGCGGCGGCGGCAGCACCAGCGTCGAGGACCTCATCGGCACCGGGGTGTGCGGCATCCGCTGCGACGCCGAGGGCGCCCGCGCCTGTCCTCCGGGACAGTACTGCAGCGGCGCCATGTGCCTGCCCGACTGCGCCCACGAGGGCGCGACCCCGTGCGCCGACACGGCCCAGTGCTTCGCCTTCGGCGGCTTCTCGACCTGCATCGCCAAGTGCGACCCGAACGGCGAGAACACCTGCGAGAAGGGCGAGATCTGCGTCCAGGGCCTGGGCCTGTGCCTGTCGACCTGCCTCGGCGAGGACGCGACCACCTGCCGCGACGGCTTCACGTGCAGCGAGGAGCTGGCGATCTGCGTCCCCGAGGATCTCCCGACCGACACCGACTCGACCACCGACGTCAGCGACACGGAAGCTCCCACCAGCGAAACCGAGACCAGCGGATGACTCACCCACCGCTCCACCGCCCCGCGGGCCACGACGTCTCCCGCCGGCTCTGGGTCGCCGCCCTGGCGCTCAGCACCGCCTGCGCCACGACCACGGCCGACCTGCCGCAGCCCGACCACCGGCTGGCCTCGATCGGCAACGTCGGCACGCGCTCGAACTTCGAGATCCGCACGCTCTACGCCGCGCAGGACCCGGCCCCGCCGCCGGCCGACGACCGCTCGAGCAAGCGCCGCCGCCCGGTCACGCCGATCCTGTTCTACCTCGGCATCTCGATGGCCGTGGCCGCCGGCGTCGGCACGATCGCCACCAGCTTCGCCTCGTACGGCCTGCGCCGCAAGCTCGACGACAACTACTTCGAGAACGGCTTCGACTACGACGAGTACGATCGCACCGTCCAGACCGGCGACCGCCTCAGCAAGGCCAGCTAGGGCCTCGGCCTCACCGCGGTCGCGTTCGCGGCGATGGCCCTGATCTCCTACAGCGTCGACTGGTCCCGCTGCGGCCCGCTCGCGCCCAAGCGCCGCCGCGACACCGCGCCGCGCGGCCGCTGCGAGGAGTTCCACCCCGATCACAAGAGCCCCGACGGGCCGCTGATCGCCCCCTCCTCCCAGCCCGCGCCCGCCGGCCCCGGCCTCGCCCCGACGCCCACCGCGGCCCCCCAGAGCCCCGCCCCGGCGTCCCCCGCGGCCGAGGGCCCCGCCCCCGCGGCGCCCGGGAACTAGCCCCCGCGGCCATGTCCTCCGAGCCATCTGGCCCCAAGGACATGTCTGAACCGCCGGCGGCCGACCCGGCCGCGCGTTCGGACATGTCCTCCGGGACAGCGTATGATTCGCCGCGGCCTGCTGCTTCGGCCATGACATCCGGGACGCCCGGAACATCTGCGCCGGACGCCGCGCCCCCGGACCCGCGCAGCCCTGTCGCTTCGGACATGTCCTCCGGGACACATGATTCGCCTCCGCCCCCCGAAGCTCCCGCATCAGGGGCGCGAGCGCGATCACCTGGTCGCGCGCCTCCGGAGTCGCACGACCATGACGCTCCGGGCGTGTCCTCCGGGTCACGCGATTCGCTCGCCGGGGCCCCCGCATCGGGGGCGCCGACGCGGTCGCCTGGTTCCGTGCCTCCGGATCCTCACCCCCTCGCTGCTGCGGATATCTCCTCCGGGACATGCGATTCGCCCGCCGAGGCTCGCGCATCGGGGGCGCCAGCGCGATCGCCCGCCGATCCGGGCATCTCTGCCCCTTCAGACATGTCCTCCGGGGCGTTCGATCCCTCGAGAAGAACCTCTCGCCGCGGCTCGCGCTGTTCGGGGTGCTCTCGCTGATCGCCCTCGTCCACCTGCCGTTGCTCGGCTACCAGTTCGTCTACGACGACGGCTGGACTCTGGTGGCCAACGGCTTTCTGCGCGTGCCGACCGACCTCGGCCTGCTGTTCTCGCCCGAGGCCGTCGCGCGCCACGTGCCCGACGCGTTCCGCCCCGGCCTCGTCGTGTTCGACCTGCTCGGCTACCAGCTGCTGGGTCTGTCGTCCGGCCTGCACCACGCCCTGTCGATCGGCCTCCATCTCGGCGTCTGCGCCGTGCTCGTCCGCTGGCTGCGCGTCCTCGGGGCCCCCTTCGACCTGGCTCTCGGGACAGCCGCTCTGTTCGGCCTGCTGGCGCTCCACGCCGAGGCCGTCGCCGTCGTCTCCTACCGCGAGGACCTCCTGGCCGCCCTGCTCGGCCTCGCCGCCGCCCTCGCCGCCACGCGCGGCCGCCTCGCCGCCGCCGCGCTCCTGTCCCTCGGGGCATGTTCGATGAAGCTCAGCGCCGGCGCGATCCCGGCGCTGTGGCTGCTCGCCGAGGGCCTCTCTCCGTGGCGCCCGCGTCCTCCCGCCGCCCACCTGGTCCGCGGCGCCCTCGCGCTCGGCCTCGGCGTCGCCGCCGTCCTCGCCTACACCTTCGCCCTCTACGGCGCCCTCGACCCGTACGGCGCCGACAACCTGCGCGTCTTCAGCCACCGCGTCGGCCTCGGCCCCGTGCTCGCCGCCTCGCTGCCGATCCACCTCGGCTACCTGCAGCAGATGCTGGTCCCGTTCGGCCTCTCGCCCGAGTACCCCGACCACGGCACCGGCCTCCGTGACCCCGCCGTCGTGCTCGCCGGCGCCGCCCTGCTCGCGCTCGCCGGCTACGGCCTCGCCTGCGTCCGCCGCCGCCCGCTGGTGGCCCTGGCGATCCTCGGCGCCTTCGCCCTCGCCGTGCCGACCAGCAACCTGTTCCCGATGCCCAACATGCGGGCCGACCGATTCATGTACCTGCCGAGCGTCCCGGCGTGCCTCGGGCTGGTCGCGCTCTTGCTGGCCGCCGGTCGCTGGCTCTCCGGACATGTCCCCGAGGACATCAAGCTGGTCGCCCGCGTCGCCCCGCTGGCCGCGGTCGTGGTCGTCCAGGGCTCGGTGCGCGTGGCCACGGCCGCGGTCTACCGCGACAACTCGCACCTGTGGGGCGTGGCCCGCGAGCGCGCCCCCGACTCGGCCCGCGCCCACGCGGTGCTCGGCGAGCTCGTCGTCCGCAACGTCCCGGCCGACGCCCCGCGCGAGGACAAGGCCCTCGCGTACGCCCGCGCCGAGGCCCACTGCCGCAACGCCGAGCGCCACGACCCCCGCTACGAGCTGCCGCAGCTGTGCTTCGCGCGCCTCGCCGCGGCCCGCGAGGACTGGCCCGAGGCCTATCGCCGCTATCAGGCGGCCCTCGCCGTGAGCCCCGACCGCAACGCGGGGATCTTCGCCGGCCTCGCCGAAGTGAGCCTCGACCTGCCCGCGACGTCCGAGACGACGCGCACGGACCTGGCCCGCCGTCACCTCGCCGAGGGCCTGGCGAGCTACCCGTACAGCCCCGAACTGCACGCCACGGCCGGGCGGATCTTCCATCGCCTCGGCGACCCGGAGCAGGCCGCGGCGCACTACCGCCGCTCCTCGACCTCGCCCCCGAGCGGCCCGAAGCCCTGCTCGCGAACGTCGAGCTCCTCCTCGACCTCGGACGTCCGGCCGACGCCACCGAGCTCCTGCTCCGTGAAAAAACCGCCTGGCTCGCCGCCGATCCCGACGATCGGACCGCGCTTGTCGCGCGGCACCGTGACGCCTTGCGGCTGTTCGATCCTTCCACGATACTCTCAGCCGACCCCGTCGGAGTCTTCGCCCATGAGCCGTAAGTTCTTCTCCTTCCTGCTCCTCACGGCCCTCATGATCGCCGCCGGCAGCATGGCCTGTCTGCAGACCGTCGAAGAGTTCGACAAGCAAGACGAGACCGACGGCGCCACCTAGCCGCTCCGGCCCTCGCAACACCTGGCGCTCGGGACAGGTCGCCTCCGCGACCTCCCGGGCGTCGAGCTTTCGAATGCTCCGCGGACCGCGACTTGCGCGGTCGAACCACGGGCCGCGACGCGCGGCCGAAGCCTCGCGCCCGACGGAAGACGAGACTCACGCGCGCGAGGCGTGCTGCTTCACGGGCCGAGCTCCCGGCCTGGTGACCCGGCTATCGCGGCTCACCAGCCGTGGGCGGCGAACAGCCCCGGGCCCTGGACCGGGACCACCTCGCGGCGCTGCTCGTCGCGGTGGCAGTGGGCGGTGCAGCCGCAGGCGTCGAGGCGCATCCCGTGGCGCTCGGCCAGGCCCTTGAGGCCCTCGACCAGGGCGCCGGTCGCCTGGGCCGTCAGGCGCCAGCCGGTGCTGGTGGGGGCTGCGTCGCGGCTCTGGGCGGCCGGGGGCACGCCGTAGCGGCGCAGCACCGAGGTCATCGTGTCGGCGTCGAGCACCGCCGACAGCGCCCCGATCCGGGCCGGGGTGAGGCGGCCGGGCACGAAGTGGAGGTCGCGCAGCTCGGCCGCGGCGATGTGGCGGAGCAGCGGCTCGAAGTCGGGGCCGAACGGGCGGTCGTGGAGGCCTGCGAGCAGCGGCCCCAGGTGGACCGAGACCGGCACCCCGAGGCGGCGCAGGTACTGGGCCTGCAGCAACAGCTTCGGAGCGGCCTCTGCCTCGGCGCCCAGGAGGGCCCGCTGGATCTCCACCTTCTGGTGCGCGATCTCGTACGCCACCGACGCCTGGCAGTCCTTGGCCCGCAGGACCAGGGAGCGGGCCAGGGTGGCCGGGCTGCGGAGGATCACGCGGCGGCCGTGGGCCGTCAGCCAGCGCAGCGCCGGCTCGGCCCAGGTCGCGTCCTCGCGTCGGGCCAGGCGAAGGGTCACCACCGTGACGCGCTCACCCCGCGCCTCGAACTCGCCGAGCAGGCCGGCCAGGGCCAGCTCCGGCGAGGCCGAGGGCACCGGGGCACCCGCGCGGCTGCCGAGGATCACGTGCAGGCCGGTGCAGGACGACAGGACTTGCAGGGTGGTGAATCCGGAACTCATGGTCAGCTTGCTCGCCTGTTCAGTAAAGTGCGCCTGGCAAGCAGTGGGGTCAATGCAGCGCGTGATCTGGTTCAGATCAAGCGACCCGCGAGCGAGCCCTATCCCCATGTTTCACCGATGATTTTATATAGTGTTTTCAATCACTTCCATGGCTGCTCGGTTTTGCACGTCGCTTCCTGCTTCGCTTTGACTCCGGGCCCGGGCGGCGACGCTTTGCGCCGCAGGGGCAGAGTCGCCCGGACTCCTGGCGGGCGTGTTCGCGCCCGGCCCGGGGTTCGCCGGTCACGACCACGGGCCGGTCCGGGCGTCTCGGCGACCGCGCGCGCTCCCCTCACTGGCGCACTCCCGGCGTCGGCGGCCCCGACTTCGGCATTGCCACTGACACAAGCAGGCCGGCGCAGGCGATCGACGCCGTAAGGAGTGACTCGCTCCTCCGCCGGGAATGACTTCTGCGCGGGGTGCCCACGCGAACCGGTCGCTTTGCGGCTCACCTCATTCATCGTCCTCGCGGCGAGCGAGGCCCAGTTCGTCCTGCGGATGCATCAGCGGCCCGACGGGCCTCTGGTTCGTGGTGCACCTCGCCTGGGGCTCGGGACCTGCCGACGTCGCCACCGGCTCGCGCGCGCACCGCTGGTGCGTTCGTCGTCGGCCGCCTGAAGTTCCGAAGATCGCATCTGCTGCGCCGGTGATGCACGCGTTCGTCGCGCGGGGACAGCACGTCTCGCGTCGGCTCGCGCGCGCAGCCTCCAGCGCTCCGACCGTCATCGTCTGCACGCCTGACGTGCGGTCGCAGGTCGGCGACCTCGCGAGTCCTCGACGTCCGATTCGCCCGACACCGCCGCCGATCACGCGCGGCCGTGCGCCCCGCGAGGTCGACCCGGCGAATCGGCGCACTCCGCCCGCGTGATGACGTCGCGGCGGTCCGCTGGTATGGGGACGGCCCGCCTGATGGATCCGCTCGAAGAGCCGCGAGTCACTCGCTTCTGGCCGTTCATGTTCGCCCTGTTCGTCGGGTCGTTCATGTCGGTGCTGAGCTCGAGCACCATCACCATCGCCATCCCCGAGCTGCAGCGGTACTTCGGCGCCGAGCTCTCGCTGCTGCAGTGGACCTTGACCGGCTTCATGCTCGCCATGGGCACCTGCGCCCCGCTCACCGGCTATCTCGGCGGGCGCTTCAGCTTCAAGTCGCTCTACGTCGCCAGCCTCGTCGGCTTCACCCTCGCCTCCGTGCTGTGCGGCATGGCCTGGGACGCGCGCTCTCTCGTCGCGTTTCGGTTCCTCCAGGGTGCGTTCAGCGGCGCCATCATGCCGGTGACCATGACCCTCATCTACCAGCTCCTGCCCCGCGAGCGGCAGGCGCTGGCGGCCAGCCTGTGGAGCTTGGCGGCCAGCCTGGCGCCCGCCTTCGGGCCGACATTCGCCGGCTGGCTCATCACGCTCGGCGACTGGCGGTGGTTGTTCTTCATCAACGTCCCGCTCGGCGTCCTCGCGGTCGCCCTGGCCGGGCGGACCATCCCGTACTACCGCCTGCAGGTCCCGCAGGCCTTCGACCTGCCCGGGCTGCTCACGGTCATCATCGGCACCCTGTCACTGCTCATCGCCCTGAGCCAGGGCCGGGCCTGGGGCTGGACGCACGCCGGCACCGTCGCCCTGATCTCGCTCGGTGTCCTCTCGCTGATCGCCTTCGTCGTCCGCGAGCTGAGGACGCGCCATCCGCTGCTCGACCTGCGCGTCCTCGTCAATCGCCGCTACCTCGTCACGCTGATCGTCGCGATCATCATCACCATCAGCCTGTACTCGGGCGCCTTCCTCGTGCCCGTGTTCCTGCAGACGATCCAGGGCGTCACCCCGCTCGAGACCGGCCTCGTCCTGCTCCCCGCGTCTCTGGCGATGGCGCTCCTGATGCCCGTGGTCGGGCGCCTGTACGGCCCGCTCGGGCCCCGCTCGCTCATGACGGCCGGCGTCCTGATGATCGCCGGCGGCACCTACGCCCTGAGCCGCTTGACGCCGGAGATCTCCCAGACCTACGTGCTGGTGTGGATGCTGGTGCGCAACGTCGGCATCTCGCTGGCGATGATGCCGGCCAGCAACGCGGGGATGGAGGAGATCCCACGCGAGCAGATGGGCCACGCGTCCTCGATCAGCAACTGGCTGCGCAACGTGTTCGGGGCCTTCTCGATCGCCATCTTCACGGCGCTCCTGTCCGTCTTCTCGAGCCACGAGGCGGAGGCGCTGGTGCGCCAGGGAGTGACGGAGCGCGCCGCGATCGAGCAGCTCTCGCTGGTCGCGGGCATCAACGACGTCTACCTGGTGGCCACGATCGTCGCGCTCATCGCCGTGCCGCTCGGCCTGAGCGTCCGCAAGCTCCGACCCTGAGCGCGAGAGCCCGTCGCGGGTCAGAACCGCCAGCGCAGCGCCGCGCCGCCGCCCGACGACGAGGCCAGCGGCCAGACCGCGACCGACGACGATCTCGGACGCGAGGTGAGCTCGTGCAGCCGACGAGTCGATGAACCCCGAGCAAGCGCCGGCGCGCGACCTCCGCCGGCGACTCGAGCCACGACTTCAGGCCCGCCGCCTCCCCCTGCGCGCCCAGCGCGAAACCGCCCTCCCTGCCCGAGAAGCCGTCGCGTCGCGCCCGCCCCCGAGGCCTCCTCGCTCGCGCGTGAGGCCCCCGAGCCGCCGCATCTGCTGGCGGGACTCGCGCACGAAAACTACCGCAACGGGCTGCGCTGGCGGCTCCCTGGCCACTCACCGCGAGCCCGCGGCCGGCACTCGCCGCAAAACAAAACAAAATCAACCCCTTCCACTCCTTTCACCGCCCCCCGCCCCGACCCGTTGCCCGATCTCCCCGTCCCTGTCCGCGACCTTGCGCAAAAGCGCGCATCATCGGCTTTCCACCATCTCGGACCGCCCGTGTGGTAGAGGCGCAGCAGCACGCGATGCCCGAAGTGAAGGCAAGCAGCCCCTCTGTTCCGACGCCGCCGCGCCTTCAGGGGGCCATCTCCATCCGGGATGTCGACCCGGACGCGCTCAAGGTCGTCCGCAAGCTGGTGGCCGGAGGCCACGAGGCCTACCTGGTGGGCGGTTGCGTGCGCGACCTGTTCCTCAAGCGGAGGCCGAAGGACTTCGACGTGGCCACCAGTGCCACGCCGGAGACCATCCGCAAGGCCTTCCGCAACTGCCGCATCATCGGCCGCCGCTTCAAGCTCGCGCACGTGTTCTTCGGCCCGAAGATCATCGAGACGAGCACCTTCCGGACCACGCCGATCACCGCGGAGGACGACCCGCTGATCACCCACGACAACGAGTGGGGCTCGGTCGAGGACGACGCGCGGCGGCGCGACTTCACCATCAACGGTCTCTTCTACGACACCGACGCCGACGCCATCGTCGACTTCGTCGACGGCCTGGCCGACCTCGAGCGCGGCGTCATCCGCACGATCGGCGACCCGCTGCTGCGCTTCCAGGAGGACCCTGTGCGCATGCTGCGGGCGGTCAAGTTCGCCGCGCGGCTCGACTTCACGATCGAGGAGGCCACCTGGCGGGCCCTGCTCGACACCGTGGGCCACATCGGCAAGTGCTCGCGCGCCCGCGTGCTCGAGGAGATCTACAAGCTCCTGCGCGGCGGCGCGGCGCGGCGCAGCTTCGAGCTGCTGCTCGAGTCGCGGCTGATGACGGAGCTCATGCCGAGCTACGTCGACCTCTACCGCAAGCTGAGCGCGAGCGGCCTCGCGGGCCCGGCCAGCAAGACCCGGCCCGGCGAGCCCTCGCGGGTGATGTGGAACCTGCTCGAGGCGCTCGACGAGTACACCAGCGCCACCAGCCAGGTCGCCAGCAACGGCGTCCTCCTCGCGGTGTTGTTCGCGCCGCTGCTCGACGAGCAGTGGCACACCGCCAGCCGGCAGGGCCTCGATCGTTTGATCGACGACCTCATGGGCCCCGTCTGCGTCAGCCTCGGCGTCGCCCGCCGCGACCGCGAGCTGGCGCGGCAGATCCTCATGGCCCACCGGCGCATGGTCGAGTCGCTGAACCGCAAGAAGCGGCGGCCCTCGCTGGTCCAGCGCCAGTACTTCCACGAGGCGCTGGTCTTCCTCGGCCTCACCGTCAAGGCCCGCGGCGGCGACGGCAGCGAGCTCGGACACTGGCAGCGCCTCGCCGCCGTCACCCAGCCGATGCGCATCGAGTCCGAGGGCGAGTTCGACGGCGGCCCGCGGCGCAAGCGGCGTCGGCGGACACGCCCGGACGGTCGCCGTCACTCCGCCGAGTCGGGTTCGCCGTGACGCGGCGCAGCAAGGGCCCCCTCGACCCCGAGGCCCTGCTGCGACTGGGCACCAGCGAGCACTACGAAGACCCCGAGCTGTACGACTTCGAGTACCGCGACCATCGCCACGACGTCGCCTGGTACCGCGGCCTCGCCCGCGACAGAGGCCCGCGCCAGCGGGTCGTCGAGCTCGGCGCCGGCACCGGGCGGATCAGCCTGCCGCTGTGCCACGACGGCCACACCGTCGTCGCCGTCGACCGCATGCCCACCATGCTCGACCACCTGCGGCGCAAGGCCCAGGGCGTCGCCGGCGACGTCGCCGCGCGCCTCGAACCTGTCCTCGGGGACATCACCGCCCTGCCGCTGCCCGACGCGAGCGCCGACCTCGTGTTCGCCCCCTTCAACGTCCTCATGCACCTGTACTCGTGGGAGGACCTGCTGCGCTGCTTCCGCGAGGCCGCGCGCGTGCTCGTGCCCGGCGGGCGGTTCGCCTTCGACGTCCTCCTGCCCGACCTCGAGTGGCTGACCTGGGACCCCGAGGAGCGCCACAGCGTCACCCACTTCACCCACCCGCGCACCGGCGCAGCCATGGTCTACTCGACCAATCACACCTACGACCCGCACACGCAGGTGTGCCACGTGCGGATCTTCTACGACGACGCCCCCAAGCGCCCGCGCGCCTTCAAGCCGCCGCCCGAGCCGGCGCAGGTCGTCCACCTCGCCCATCGCCAGATCTTCCCCGAAGAGCTGCGCCACCTCGTCGCCGCCGCCGGGCTCACGCTCGACAGCCTCGGCGGCAACTTCCGCGGCACCCGCCTCGCCCCCGGCGTCGACTCGCAGTGCGGCCTCTGCACCAAGCCCTAGGGACATGTCCGAAGCGACATGTCCTTGCGAGCACCCACGTCCTCGACTTCGCCGATCGTCCCAGGCGCCGCCCGCGCTCTCGTCGCACCTGTCTTTCGGGCCAGCCACCGCGGCACACCGGCCGCAATTGCCGAAGAACAATGTTCATATGACCCGCCCGACCCGCTCGGGCGATTCGCCCCTGGCGTGAGCCGCTGATGCCCGCGATCCGTCGTCTCTCGAATTTGCTCGGCGTCGACGACGCCCCGTTCGCGCGCGAGCACCGGGGGGACGTGGCGATCATCGGCACGGTCTGCACCTCGGGCCGGCTCGACGGCGTCCTGCGCAGCAAGGTCCGCCGTGACGGCGCCGACGCGGCTCGCCGGATCGCCGCCATGCTGCTGGGCTCGCCGTTCGCGGAGGCGGTCCAGGCGGTCGTCCTGCAGGGCATCGCCCTCGCCGGCTTCAACGTCGTCGACCTCGACGCGCTGCACGAGGCGATCGCTCGCCCCATCCTCGTCGTCGCTCGTCGTCCGCCCGACCTCGTGAAGATCCGCGCCGCCCTGGAGCGCCTCCCCGGTGGGGCCCGCAAGTGGAACCTGATCCAGCGCGCCGGCGCGATGGAGCCGCTGGGCGGCGTATGGGTCCAGCGCAAGGGGCTCGCCGTCGCCGAGGCCGCCCTCTTGCTCGAGCGCGGGCGGGTTCACGGGGCCTTGCCCGAGCCGCTGCGCCTGGCCCACCTGATCGCTGGCGCATTCGGGCGCGGGTACAGCAAGGGCCGGGCCTGAACGCCCCTTGCGGACCTGCCTGAAAAGACAGGTGCAAACATTCACTCTAGCAGCGCGCCGCGACAGTTCGTGGCCGCAAAATTCAAATGAGGCGCATTTCATTCGCCGCTTTCGGCGTGCGTTGCGATCGCAGGTCGGAGGCCGCCCGAGTCGTTGCAGCTCCCATGTTCCACGAACACCGATGCGTGGTCGCGACGCGGCTCGGCGAGTGCCCGAGTCGAGCGTGCGGCCTGACCTTGACGACATGTCCGACGAGTCGGACCGCGCGGATCCATGACGCTCGAGTCGGCCCTGTCACGGTGCTAGCCTCGAATCGTGCCGGTCAAGGTCATCTTCCTCGACATCGACGGCGTCATGAACAACATCGGCACGCGAGCGGAGCCCGAGCGCCCTGGCATGGCCGCGTGCCTCGATCCCGACAACGTCGCGGTGCTCAACCAGATCGTGCGCGCCACCGGAGCGGTGGTGGTGCTGTCGTCGTCGTGGCGCCTGTCGCTGCCGCTCGCCGAGCTGCGGGCCAGCTTCGCCGCGGCCGGCTGTGAGGCCCAGGTCGTCGGCATCACGCCGGACGTCGACGGTCCGCGGCGCGGCCGGGAGATCCGCGCGTGGCTCGACGCGCAGCCCGAACCGCCGACCCGCTACGTCGCCATCGACGATCAGTTCGACATGCCCGAGCTGCCGGGACACCTGGTCAAGACCTGCCGCGTCCACGGCCTCACCGCCCGCGAGCTCCCACAAGTGCTCGCCCAGCTCGCCGACTGAGCCGCGGCGCTCGGCGAAGCGCTCCGCGCCCAAGCGTCGACGCAGCCCGCCTGGTCGCCGTCCGCGTCGCGCAGTATCCTCCGCCGCATGTTGAATTACCGCGAGGCCGCGCTGGCCGACATCCCCCGCCTGCAGGTGATCCGCGCCGCCGTCCGCGAGAACGTCCTGTCGAACCCCGGCCTCGTGACCGTCCCCGACTACGAGGAGCACATCCGCGGCCCCGGCAGGTCGTGGGTCGGCGAGGAGGACGGCCTCGTCCTCGGCTTCTCCTCCGCGCACCCGCGGCCCGGATCGATCTGGGCCCTCTTCATCGACCCCGCCCACGAGCGCCGCGGCCTCGGCCGCGCCCTCCTGGACCGCGCGGTCGCCTGGCTGTGGTCGCACCCCGAGCTCGACGCCATCCAGCTCACCACCGCCGTGGGCACCCGCGCCGACGCGTTCTACCGCGCCGCCGGCTGGAGCGACGTCGGCCGCTCGCGCAGCGGCGAGGTCATCTTCCGCCTCCCGCGCGCCTGAACCATCGAGGTGCCTGAATGGACATGTCCTCGAAGACATGTCCACTCAGACGCTCGCGCCCTCAATCCTCGGTGTAGAGCCCGCTCCGCCCGAGCTTCTCCTCCGCCTCGGAGAAGCCGACGGTCAGCGGGTCGCTCAGGTTCGGATCGAAGTGATAGTTGTCCTGCAGGAAGCGCTCCTCGATCACGCGGGTCTCGAGCTGGCGGATGTAGTCCTGGGCGATCGTCTTGGCCTGCAGGGCGCTCGCGGCGTCGCCTCGCGCCAGCAGGCGGTGCAGCTCCAGGCGCACGCCCGCGAGCCTGCCCACGGGGCCCATCAGCCGGAAGTTGCTCTCCACCCGCTCGACGGGGATGCTCGGCTGATTGAACGCCCGGGCGCGGGCGAGCTCGGCCGCCAGGCTCGGCCAATAGCGCGTCGTGTAAAAGGCGCCGTCGTCGCGGTGGTACCACTCCTCGGAGCGGGCGATCGACGACGACACGGTGTTGTGGAGCTTCCACAGGAACAGCCGCAGCGACGGCCCGTCGCTCACCGAGCCCAGCTTGTCGTCGATGGACATGTTGAAGCTGGTCGCCTCGAGGTCGTGGCCGAGGAGCAGGTACTCCACCGGGTACATGTCGACCTCGCGGTTCTGCACCACGTAGGCGTTGAGGTGGTGCCGGCAGTACGGGCACGGGTACATCGTGGCGAACAGCTTGAAGAACTGCTTGAACCCGGCGGCCAGCCGCTGCTGCTCGGCCGCGGGCTTGTCGCACGCGATCTCCGCCACCGTGTGGAGGAAGCGCCACACCGCCGGCCCGATGAAGTACGGGAAGCTGACCCGCATCTGCGCGTCGCGCACGTCGTTGCGGCCGACGTACACGTCGATGAAGCTGACGTACTGCGAGATGCTGCCCGAGTCGCGCCCGAACTCCGCCCGCTCGCGCCGCTTCTGCACCCCGTTCAAGTAATGGCGCGACAGCCACCAGCTCTGCAACAGGCGCAGCTTCTCCGGCGGGCTGCAACTCGGGAACGCCGCCACCAGCTCCTTGCCGTAAACCGCGAACTCCCCGGCGTCGTGCATCCATTGGAACCACCCGTCCATCACCGGGTCGGTCGGCGCCTCGCAGGTCGCGACGTGGCTGGCGTTGCTGACCGAGAACGCGCTGAGGAGCTTCGGCATGAAGTCCTCGTACCAGTAGCGGACCGGCATCATCGCGCCGTCGACCGTCTCCAGCGCGTTGTCGAGGATGACCCGGTGCCACCGGTCGAGGTAGGCCTTCGCGTCGCCCGCCGCCTGCGCCTGCCCGGGCGCCAGCTCCTGCGCCAGTTCCTCCGTGCGCAGGCGCCTCAGCTCGTTGAGGGCCAGCACGCCCTCGACCACGTCGCCCAGACCGAGCCGCTGCTTGCGCATGCTGATGGCGAACTCGACGCCCGCGGCGAACTTCTCGCGCGTGTTCTCCGACCGACTGCGCGCCGCGACCATCGCCTCGTGCTCGGCCAGCATCTCCGCCGTCTTCGGCACGGTCTGCCAGTTCGCGATGCGATGCTGCAGCCGCGCGTACTCGGCCTCGAGCGACTCGACCACCGCGTCGAGCGTCGGGTGGCACCTCCTCGACCACCCCGAGCGCCTTGTACAGGCTCATCGCGGTGCGCACGAACGGCACGAACTCGGAGATCCGGTACGGCAGGTTGCGCACGCGCAGGTGCGTCTCGTGGTTGGCCGAAAGCTCTCGCGGAAGCAGCGGTACGCCGCGCCCTGGATCAGGCGAAACAGACCGATCTGGAGCTGCAGGACGGAGGTCCCGCGGACCTTGCCCGCCTCCGAGTTGCGCGCGCTCTGCTCGCGCAAGCGGGCGATCTCGGCCTCCACCGTGGCCTGCGGCTCGTCCGCCGCGGGCGCGGGCTCGGGCTCGGCCTCGGCCCGCTCGCGGGCCTCCACCTCGCCGGCGATCGCCGCCGCCGTCGCGCCCGCGCTGGCCAGCGGCGCCGCGGTCTCGAGCGCGCCCGAGGGCCGCGTCGGCACGGCCTGCGCGAGCTGGCAGAACTCGTCGAAGCCGATCGATCCATCGCCGTCGACATCGACCTCCTTGATCATCTCGTCGAGCTCGCGCGCGGTCAGCCCGACCTGACTCATGACCCCGCCCATCTCCTCGGCGGTGATCCGGCCGCTGCCGTCGCGGTCGAACACCGCGAACGCGAGCTCGAGCCGGCTCCGGCGGTCGCCGTAGCGCGCGAGCATCAGGGTCGTGAACTCGCCGAAGTCGATGTGCCCCGACCCGTCGGTGTCGACCTCCTCGATGAGACCGCGCACCTGCGCGTCCGTCGGACTCTGCCCCAGCGATCGCATCACCACCGCCAGCTCGGCGGGGGAGATCGCGCCGCTGCCGTCGGTGTCGAAGATACGAAAGGACTCCCAGAGCCGGTCGACGTCGCTCTTGTCGAGGGTGAGCTCTGCTGCCGATGAACCGCTGGCTGACATCGTCATCTCGCCCGCGACTATAAAACGCCGACCATTCCCCCTGAAGCAAAAAGGACGCGAGAGGACGCGAACGACGCTTCGGGCTCGGGGCCGCCCGCCCGCCCGGAGACGGCATGCAGCGCCGCCTCGGCATCGGAGCGAGCCGGCAGGTCCCCGCGTGACCCGCGGATGTGAGGCCAGCCGCGCTCAGACCGGACGCGTAGCCGGCGCGACATCCACGGCGAGCGCGTGCCTCTCGGCCCGTGGAAGCCCAGCCACGTGTAGCGGGTTCGGTGACGCCGTCGCGCACGCTCGTCGCCGCGACCCGGCCGCCCGAGCGTCGGCCCTTTCCAGCTGTCTGAAAGGGCATGTCCCTCGAGACATGCCCTTTTAAATAGAGACCTCACACCGGCTTCGGCCCGGGCGCGTCGTCGAGCGCGTCGAGCAGCGAATCCCACTCCGCGTCGTCCGCTGCGGCCGCAGGCGCTCCCGCCTCGCCGCCGAGCAACGGCGCGACCGGAGGCGGCGCGGGCGAAATCACGGGCGGAGCGACGCTCGGCGCCTGTGCCACCGGCGGCAGCAATCCCGCGCCCGGCCCCACCCGCGGCGGCGCCACCACGGACACCACCGGAACGACCGGGGCCGCCACGGGCCCGCTCGGCCTCGACACCGCCGGCGCGATCGGAGCGCTCCCCGTAGCTGCAGCGGGTTTCGACGGCAGCAGGGGCGCCAGGGGGCTCCCAGCCGTCCCGCCCGGCGACGGCCCGGCCAGGCCCGCCCCGGGCGCGCCCACGTGGGTCCCCGACAGCGACGGCCCCGTCAGCTTCGGGACGTCAGCGCCGCTCGTCCCCGGCACGGCAGGAGCCGGGCTCTTCGCCGCCATCGACGGGACCCCCGGCGGCGGGCGCAAGCCCCCGCCCACCGGCAACCCCCCTGCGACGGCCGGCTTCGGCAGCGGCACCGAGAACGCCGGCGGCTTCCCCCTGCTGCAGGCGACGGCCCGGACGCGCGGCCTGCCCCCGGCAACGACCCGGCTTGCGGCGCCGAGGGAGCCCCCAGGTGCCCGAACAACGACCCGACCGACGGCGCCGTACCCGGCGACCGTGTCCCAGGAACCGCCGGCCCCGCAGCGGGAGCAGCCGAGGACACACCTGTCTCTTCAGCCCTGTCCTCTCGAACAGCCCCGGAAACCACCTCGCGGACGACCTCGTCGCCCCTGCCCCCGAGGAGAGCCTCGTCGCGACCCGCGAGCGTCGACCCACCGACCGTCACCTCGCGCGCAACTTCAGCGCCCCTGTCCCCAAGGACAGCCTCGTCGCTACCCGCGAGCGTCGAACCGCCGACCTTCGCAACCTCGGCTCCCCTGTCCCCAAGGGCAGCATCCCCACGACCCGCGAGCGTCGAACCGCCGACCTTCGCGGCCTCGGCTCCCCTGTCCCCAAGGACAGCCTCCCCGCGACCCGCGAGCGTCGACCCGCCGACCTTCGCAACCTCGGCTCCCCTGTCTCCAAGGACAGCCTCCGTCGCCCCGCCGACCTTCGCCCGCGCGCCCTCGGCCATCCTGTCCCCAAGGACAGCCCCGCCGACCTTCGCGGGCGCGACCTCGTTCGCCCCCGCCGTCACCGTCCGCGGCGCCTCGGCGCCGCCGGACCTGTCCTTCAAGCCACCCGAGGCCACGTCCTCGCGCCCGGCGGCGACCTTGCTCACCGGCCGCCCCGCGCTGCGCGCCGGCGTGCTCGGGGCCCGCTGGGTCACCCGCCGCTCGGCCTTGGCCGCGCGACGGGCCGCCCGTCGCTCCTCGCGCCGCGCGTTCCGCTTCCCGCGCGGCTTCTCGGCCTCGCGCTCCGCCGATCGTTCCGCCTCGACCTCCGCCGCCACCGGCAGCGCCAGCATCACCCCGCCCGGAGCCGCCGCCGCCGGGCGCGTCTCGACCGCGGCCCGCGTCGCGATTCTCGCCGCCGCCTCGCGCTTCGCCCCGCCGGCCGGCGCCCCCGCGACCTGTCCCTTCGGACCTGCCCCCGGCGCCATGTCCTTTGATTTCGCTGCATCGTCCTTGCGATCGGCCGCCCGCGTCTCGAGCTTGCGCGCCCGCTTCTCGCTCGCCTTCGCCGCCGGCCGCAGCAGCCGGCGCGCCCGCTCGACCAGCGCCTGCGCCAGCGCGTCGGGCCCGGCCTCGAGCCCCGCCTCGGCGCCGCGCAAGGCCGACAGCGCCGTCTCCGACGCCCCCGCGCGCTGCTCGAGCAACGCCCGGGTCGCCAGCACCCGCGGCGTCGCCCCGAGCGCCGCCTGGGCCGCGTCGAGCAGCGCCCGCACCTCGTCGGCCCGCGGCTTCCCGGCCAGCAGCTGCGCCGCCGCCAGGTGCAGCAGGTCCCACGGCCCCAGCGCCTGCCGCTTCGCCTGCGACTGCAGCAGGTCGCGCGCCTGCTCCGGCACGTCGGCCACCAGCAGCGCGTGCGCCTGCGCCGACACGATCCCCGCCGGCGGATCGCCCATCAACCCGGCCAGCCGCGCCGCCTCCGTCAGCGCCTTGGCCGACGCCCGCCCCTCGCCGCGCACCAGGTGCAGCCGCCCCTCCTGCACGGCCGTCCACGCGAACGGCGCGAACCATCGCACCCGCCGTTGCTGGCGCAGCGCGTCGAGCAGCCCCGGCGCAGTGCTCGGCGTCGCCGCCAGCACCGCCCGCTCGAGCGGACCGAGCAGCCCGTGCACGATCACCGGGAACAGCGCGAACCTCAGCACCGCCGCCGCGAGCAGCCCCCAGAACACCGGCCCGCGCGGCGCGAAGATCAGCCCCCCGCGATCACCGCCATCGGCACGTAGATCCGCGCCGCCGCCGACGCGACCGGCCGCTTCGAGCGGAGCCACAGCGTGGCGGGCAGAGGGTCCGCACGGGCTCGGGCGGGGCGGCAGAGTTCGGGGCAAGATCGCTCACGGAGGCCAATTCCAGGGCGAACTTGCCCCAACACCCCCGGCGTACGCAAGCGCGCGTCTCCCGTCCGTTTGCGCCATCGCCACGCCGACGCCGGCCCGGCCGTCCCCCTCACGAACCGGCCAGGACACCTCGCACGACGCTCACCGGCACCCGTCATTCGCGCCCGCGGCCATCCACGGATCATTCACCGCTCGCAACGCACCCTCGCCCCTCTCAAGCCGCTGCGAGTCGCAGCGCCCATCATCGATCGCCGCTCGCAACCAACCTCCGCGCCCCTCGAATCGCCGCCAGCATCACGCCGCGACAGCTACCCATCACTCGCGCTCGCAACCATCGCGCCCCGCGAATCGCCGCGAGCCATCACGCCCCTCACTCACCGCTCACGGCCAACCTCCGCATCTCGTGCCGCCGCCCGCCCGCTCGCCGCGCCCATCATCCCGCGCCGCTCACGAACGACCTCCGCGCCCTGCCACCGCCCATCGCTCCGCGCCTGCTCATCCTTCCGCCGGCCTCGTCGTGACGCCGCGCGCCGTCACGGCGGCCCACAGATGCTGCGCTTCTCGCTCCCGCCGCCCGACGAGCGGCACACCGTCCCCGGACCTGCGTGCGTGAAGCAATACGCCATCGGGTCGGCGTCGAGGCGCGCCTCGTCTTCGCAGCTGACCCAGCAGCGCTTCGTCTCGTCATTCGTCAGCGGCGTGCAGACGTGGGCGACTCCCGGCATGCACTCGCCCGCGAGCGCGCAACAATCCTCGTCCCGCTCGCAGGTGTGCGTGCAATAGCCGGCCTCGAACTGGGTCTCGCAGAAGACCTCTCCGAGCAGCGCGTGGTCGACCTCGCGGTAGCAGTCCGCCGCCTCCGCGCACAGCGACCCGGTCGGCTGTTCGTCCGGCGGCGGCTCACCGCAGGCGAACCCGAGGATCGCCGCGCTCACCACCGCCGCGGTCATCGTGCGCATGAGCCATCGAAGCCTCGCCCTGTGCATGCAGGCGAACCATGGTGCGGTCCGTCGACCCTGCCAGGCCGCATCCGCGGACCTCGCCGCACGAGCGCGCCAGGGCCCGACGTCCCCGCATTTTCCGCAAACTCATGCGATTCCCGAGCGCCCCGCTGGCCGGCCCGCGGTGCCCCCGCGAAGGACGGCGCCGTCATCACCCGCCTCGCGCGCCCGCGCCCCTCGTGTCGCCTCGATCCCCCGCGCCGTCGCAGCCGGGCGCGCGGTACCTTCGGGCCCATGCAGCAGCCCAAGCTCGGCCTCGCCCTCCTCGCCGCCCTCGCGGCCTGCGGCGACGGCGGTGCCAACATGACCGAAGGGACAGTTTCCATCGGCACCGGCGGTCCGGACGGCGGCGACTCGACCGCCGGTCCCACCGGCGCGCCGACGGGCAGCACCACCGGCGGGCCGACCGAAGGCGGCAGCGACGCGACCGGCAGCCCGACCAGCGCCACCGCCACCGGCGACCCCTCCGGCGACCCGACCGACACCGGCGAGCCGCCCCCGCCGCCGCCCGCCGGCACCTGCGACGTCCCCGTCGAGCTCGCCGACACCTCGAGCCCCACCACCGTCGTCGGCGACGGCACCCCGCGAGCTGCACCGAGGCCGCCCTGGCCGCCGCCGTCGCGGCCGGCGGCGTCGTCACCTTCGACTGCGGCGGCCCCGTCACCATCACGCTTTCTCAGGCCTTGAAGGTCACCGGCGACCTCGTGCTCGACGGTGGCCACGAGGTCACCCTGTCCGGCGGCGGGGTCACGCGGATCCTCGACATGAACACCGGCAACTTCGAGTCGCAGGGTCCGCGCCTCACCGTCCAGCGCCTGCGCTTCATCGACGCCAGGGCCAGCGGCACCGAGACCCCGCTCGGCACCGACGTCGACGGTGGCGGCGGCGCCATCTTCCACCTCGGCGGCGAGGTCACCGCGATCGACAGCACCTTCGAGAACAACGAGGCCGCCACCTGGGGCCCCGACGTCGCCGGCGGGGCGATCTACGGCATCGGCGTCGGCGCCACCACGATCGTCGGCTGCACATTTAAAGACAACCGCGCGGCCAACGGCGGGGCCGTCGGCGCCCTGCACACCGCGCTCACGATCGTCAATTCCACCTTCACCGCCAACGAGGCCACCGGGCGCGGCGCCAATTACATCGACATGATGGGCGAGCAGGCCGGCAACGGCGGCAACGGCGGCGCGATCGTCATGGACGGCAGCGGCCGCGAGCTGAAGATCTGCGGCGCCACGGTGCGCGGCAACAAGGGCGGCGCCTTCGGGGCCGCCCTGTTCCGCACCGGCTACGAGGGCGAGCCCACGATCATCGACCGCAGCACCTTCGCCGACAACGAGATCCCCGACCACGACGACGACGACTCGCCGAGCAGCGGCGCGCTCTACATTCAGGGCACCGCGGTCACCCTCACCAATTCGACGATCTCCGGCAACAAGGCCCGCGGCTCCGCGGGCGTGTGGATCCTCGGCCACGGGGCCCAGGCCGCCGTCGCCGACCTGACCAACGTCACCATCACCGGCAATTCGACCTGGCCGCAGGCCGACTTCACGACGCGGGGGATCGGCGCCGGCCTCACCATCGGCGACGACACCACCGGCACGATCCTCAACTGCACGATCGCCGGCAACGCCGCTCAATTCGGCTCCGGCATCCTGCGCGTCACCCCGCTCGTGGTCCGCAACACCATCATCAGCAACGACGCCGAGAATCAATACACCCCGCTCAACTGCACCGGCTCGATGTTCGCCACGCCGCCGGGCACTGGCGATCACAACATTCAATGGCCGACCGGTCCCCAGGACGACATGGACTGCACGCCGGGGATCTCCCGCGTCGATCCCTTGCTCGGCGCGCTCGCCGACAACGGCGGCCCGACCCAGACGGTCGCCCCGCTCGCCGGCAGCCCCGCGCTCGCGGCCGGCAGCGACTGCCCGCCCACCGACCAGCGCGGCGAGCCGCGCGGCGACCCGTGCACTCTCGGCGCGCTCGAATGGCGGTGACGCCCGCGCCTCAGGTGCGCGGCCGCGACGGCCGCCCGAGGCGGGTGATGCAGTGCGTGAGCGCGTCGCGGAGCTTGCCGAACACGGGCACGCGCGAGAGGTCGACGCCGAGGGACACGATCGTCTGGGCGATGAGCGGATGAATGCCGGTGAGGACGCCCTCCGCCCCGAGCAGGCGGATCGCCTGGATCATCCCGATCAGGTGGCTCGCGGTGCCGGTGTCCACGACCTCCACCCCGGTGAGGTCGAGGATCGCGAACTTCGCCCGCGTGCTCGTGACCGCCTGCAGCAGGTTGTCCATGATCTCTGCGGTGCGGACAGTGTCGATGAGGCCGACGATCGGCAGCGTCAGCACCCCGTCCCAAACCTCGATGATCGGCGTCGACAGCTCGCGGATCACCTGCTGCTGGCGCTCGATCAGCTCGAGCTTGGCCCGCAGCTCGAGCTCGTTGCGCTTGGTTTCGCTGACGTCGAGCGACACCGAGATGACCGACAGGTCCTTGTCCTGCAGCGGCAGGGTCCACGACAGCCAGTGGACGCCGTACACCTCCGACGGCACCGCCACCTGCGCCTCGCCGTTCATCGCCCTGCGGGTGGCCTCGCACGCCTCGATGTCGCCGAACAGGTCGAAGTAGTTCTGACCGACGAATTGATCCGGGCTGAGCCCGACGGTCCGCAGCGCCTTGCCCCGCTGGGACGCGAAGTTGCCCTGCTTGTCGATCGAGCACACCACGATGTCGAGGTTGTCGAGCAGCGCGGCGAGCATCGTCGAGTCGACGCCGCGCCGGCGGAACTCTCGCTCGCGCGCGGTGATGTCGTGACCGTGCAGCGTCGCGCGGGCGACCCGACCCTCGCCGTCACGCGTCGCCTCCCACCACGCTGCGAAGTACAGCTCGCCCGCGGGTCGGTCGATCCGCAGCACCTCCGGCTCCTCGCTGTCCGCCGCGAGGCGCCGCGTCCACCCCTCGGTCTCACCGGCCACCGGGACGAGCTCCTCGAGGAGGCGACCGACCGCCTCGTCCGCAGCGACGCCGAACACCCGCTCGGCTCGCCGGTTCCAGCCGGTGACCCGGAGAACGTCGTCCACTTCGATCGTGACGTGAGGGGCCCTGTCGCTGCGTTCGTCCACGGGTCGAGAGTACCCAGACCCTGCGGTGAAGTACTCCTCCGCCGTTGCGGAAACGCCTGGGTGGACGAACGTGGTCACACGCCGCTCACGACAGGTCGCGCGAGACATGTCGGCCGAACTCGACTTCGCCGGGCAAATGGCCCTTGGGCCAGATCGTCGCCGTCCGACACGCTCCGCGCGCTCGCCCTCGGGAGCGGCGGGGCCGGCGCCCGAACCCGAATTCGCGCACCGAGGCCGACCTCGTCGCGGTGACGGATCGCGTCCGGGACCGGGATCGTTCGCCGCGCGACGGGCCTGCCGCGGCGACGCGCCGAGGGACGGCGACGCTACTCCCATCAATCGGCAATGCAAACACCCGGGCGAGCACGCCCGGCGCACCTCGTCAATCACCACAGGGTGACCGACGAGGCCGACGCCGCGGATCGCTCCGCTGGGGAGGACCGCGGCGAACCGAGAGCCGCGCGGCGCGGCTCGCCGCGATCACAGGCGCACGAGGCCGGTGCGCAGCATGTACACGAAGCGGCGCCGCTGCTCCTCGGCCAGGAGCGCGTGGATCTTGCCCACCGCCACCTGCACCGCCTTCTGCACGCGCTCGGCCGAACGCGTGCGCTCGGCCGCGATCTGCGACGCCGCCGCCTCGTCGAACGTGTCGGCCGCCAGCAGATCGGCGTAGCCGCCGCTGGTGCGGCGGAGGTCGAGCTCGGCCTGGGCGCGCTCGACCTTGAGGCCGTCGAGGATCACCGCCAGCTCGCCGACCTGTCGCTCGTCGAGCCCGAGCTTGTAGGCCAGGAACCGCAGCGGCCGGCGCACGCCGAACGGGCCGCCGCCCCAGAAGAAGCCCTCCGGGCCGCCTCCGGGATCGCCGCCGCCACCACCTTCGTCTTGGTCGCCGCAGCGACCCCTACCAAACCACCGCAATGCGCGTGCTCGTGCCCGTAATGTCGAGACGAGGCCACCCGGCGCGCAAACCCGCGCCACGCAGAGAACCAGGGATGCATGATTGTCGCTTTCTGCCGGGGCTCTCGCTCCCGGCGCTGTCCGGACCGCGCGGGCGTCTTGCCTCGCGCGTCCTCCGAGTATTCGGTCCGGGCCTGCGGCTGTCAACCGCGCACGGCCGAGATTGCCGCGAAGCGGCCGCCGAGATCGCCGTGAGCGCCGGCCCCCGGGCGGCGCGCAATCGGCGAATGCGACGCCTCTCCGTTCGCCGGCCTCAGCCGGGCGCGCCGGGCTTGTACCACTCGAAGTCGTTCGGCCACACGAAGTTATTGAAAGCCACGCTGATGCTGAGGTCGAGCGCGCGCACGTGGTGCCACCAGCCGACCGGCAAGAACAGCGCCTCGCCCGGCAGCAGCACCTCGTCGAAGCCGAACGCCTGCGCCAGCTCCGGGCCCGGCCGCTCCGGGTCGAGCGTGCTGTAGACCCCGCGCGCCGCCGCCAGCAAGCGCGGCTCGTCCGGCGGGTACAGGCGGAAGCGCTTACGCCCGACCACCTGGAAGAACAGGATGTTCGAGGTGTCGTGGTGCAGCGACGTCACGGTGCCTGCCGGCCCGAACCTCAGCGCCCCGCAGCTGGCGCTGCGCGACGCGTCGAAGTAGCCGGCCGGCAGCGCCACGTCGTCGAGCAGCCCCGCGAGCCCGGGCCGGGCCAGGTTGCGGTTGTTGGCGATCAGGTACAGGTCGTTCGTCTCGCCCGCCGCGAGCACGCGCTCGACGTACTCGCCGAGCGTCGCCCGACGCAGGTGCTGCTTGAAGCGGACATCCGGATCGTCGTCCGCGGCGCGCCCGATCGACATCTCGATCTCCGCCGCCCCGAAGCGCTCTTTTAAAATGCCGGACTCCAGCGCGAGAACGCCGGCCAGCGCGGCACCACGTCGGTGAAGATCACCGGCGTCCCGGTCGACCAATAGCGGGCCAAAAACTCCCGCGGCGACGGCAAGCCGACGCGCTCGATCGCCGGCGACATCGCCCGCAGCGCCCCGCGCAGCCGGTTCACCAGCGCCTCGCGCCGCAGTCCCGCCGCCGCCGCGCGCCTCCGGCCAGCTCGGGTGACCGCCGCGCCCGCGCCAGGGCCCCGGCGATCGCGTCCTCCGGCACCCCGCCTTCGGCCAGCGCCGCCCGGATCGCCGCCGCCTCGGCCCCGCGCAGCAGGTTCTCCGCCAGCCACGCCCGGTACGCCGGGGTCAGCCGCGGCCGCCCGCGCCGGGCCGCCATCTTGACCGCCCTGAAGCTCATGTCCGCACCTGCATCTTTGCGCATGCCCTTTGCGGCATGTTCTCAAGAACATGTACCCATGGACATGCCCCGGGCGACATGTCCATAAAGCCTCCCGGCCTACGGCGCCGGCATCGGCGGGATCGCCGTCGTCTCGTCCTCGCCGGTCGTCTGCGGCGGCGGCATCGGCGGGATCGCCGTCGTCTCGCCCTCGCTCGTCGTCTGCGGCGGCGGCATCGGCGGGATCGCCGTCGTCCCGCCCTCGCTCGTCGTCTCCGGCGGCGGCATCGGCGGGATCGCCGTCGTCCCGGCGGTGTCCTCGGTGGGGTTGTGGGTCGTCGTCGGCGGCGCCATCGGCGACACCGTGGTCGTGCCCTCGGAGGGCGTCGGCGGCACCATCGGCGGGATCAGCGTCGTGCTCGCCGAGGTCTCGCCGGTGGTGGACATCGACGTCTCGGTCGGCTCGTCGCTCGACGTCGGCCCGGGCATCGGCGCCTGCGTCGTCTCGCTGGCCGACTCGCTGGTCTTCTTGCCCTCGCCGCAGCCCGCGGCGCCGAGCGTCACCGCGATCAGCGTCGTGCGCACCAGCGCTGGTCCGGGCGGCAGCGGCGTCGGCCTTGGGGGTTTGGGCTCCGTCATCGCTCGCCCAGCTCACGCGGTCCGGCGCGGCCTGTCAAGCCTCGCCGCGCCGGGCCGCCAGCGCCGCCGCGAGCACCATCAAGCCGCCGCCGATCCCGAGCCGCAGCAGGTCGGCCTGCTCGCCGAAGACCGTCAGCGCCACCAGCACCCCGAGCGGCACCTTGAGGTTGTTGGCGACCGCGAGCGCGCCCGCGCCGACCTGCACCGCCCCGCGGTTCCACAGATAAAACCCCATCCCGGTGGCCAGCACCCCCAAGTACGCGAACACCAGCCACTGCGTGCTCGACACCTTCGTCAGCGTCGCCCACCCGCCGCTCAGGGTCGTCGCGATCACGGTCACCGCCACCCCGCCGAGGTACAGCAGCGCGATCACCTCGCGGTCGCGCAGGTCGGTCCGCTCGCGCCGCAGCCGTCGGTACGCCGACTGGCCCCACGCGAAGCACACGCTCGAGAGTTGCACGAGCAAGAAGCCGAGCCACGCCACGCCCGCGCCCTCGCGGTGCTGGATCACCGCGGCCCCCGCGGCCGCCATCGCCGCCAGCGCGACGTTGACGGCGTCGAACCGGCGCGCGTACGCGTCGCAGATCAGCGCCACGTACAGCGGCGTCAGCACCGTGTACAGCACCACCTCGTGGGCGGCCGCGAACTGGAACGCGGTGATGTAGCCGACGTACATCAGGCCGTACTGCACCGCGCCGATCGCCATGAGCCGCGCGACGAGCCCCGCCCCGAGCGCGCGCGCGCAGCAGCGGCAGGAACAGCGGCAGCGCGAGCACGAGCCGCATCGCCGCCACGAAGTTCGGATCGAGGCCGCCCAGGTGGCGCTTGATCAGCCCGAAGGAGAACGCCCAGAGCAGGGTCGCCGCGAGCAGGGAGCGCATGGCCTGGCCGCCATCTCGCAAGTTCGCCCCGCTTGCAAGCCCAGCCCACGCGCGCAATTGCACGCGGCGGCGGCGGCGGGCGCGTGGCAGCATGACGCATGACCGCGGCGGTCCCCGGCCTCACCCTCGTGCCCGAGTGGATCTCCGGCGAATCCGAGCGCGACATCATCGCCGCCGTCGACGCCCTCCCGTGGGACGACGGCCTGCGCCGCCGCGTCCAGCACCACGGCTACCGCTACGCCTACCGCGGCCGCAAGGTCGACGCCGCCGAGCCGCTCGGCCCGCTGCCGAGCTGGGCCGCCGAGCTGGCGGCGCGGCTGCATCGTGAGTCGATCTTCACCTGTCCTCCGGACCAGGTCATCGTCAACGAGTATGTGCCCGGCCAGGATCTCCGCCCACATCGACTGCGTCCCCTGCTTCGGCCCGGTGGTCGCCTCGCTCAGCCTCGGCAGCGGCGCGAGCATGGGATTGTCGCACCCGACCACGGGCTCGCGGGCCGCGGTCTGGCTGCCGCCGCGCAGCCTCCTGGTCCTCGCCGACGACGCGCGCTACCGCTGGCGCCACGCCATCCCCGCGCGCAAGAGCGACCCCGATCGCGGCCCACGCGGTCGCCGGCTGTCGCTGACCTTCCGCACCGTCCTCCGCGAAAGCCGCGGCTGATCGCGGTCCCGAGACCACCCGCGGGTCGCCGCGTTACACTGAACCATCGTGTCTGCCGCGTCCCGGACCCTCGCCGTCGCAGCCGCCCTCGTCCTCGGTCCCCTGGTCGCCGGTCCGGCCCGCGCCGACAACCTGCACATCGACGTCCAGTCCAACCCCGAGCGCAACTTCACCCCGGTGCAGGAGCTCGCCTACGAGGCGATCGTCGCTGGCGTCGACGGCTACAAGGTCGACCTGCGCCTGCGCGTCACGTTGCACAACGCCAGCAAGCGCCGCCAGGACGCCGTCCTCAGCCTCGCCCTGCCCCGCGACGCCGAGCTCCTCGGCCTCGCCGTCGCCCGCGACGGCACGTGGAGCCCCGGTCGCCCCGCCGGCGTCGCCGTCGAGCCGGCCCACCGCGCCTCCGGCACCGTGTTCGCCCGCGCCCTCGCGCCCGCGGTCGCCGGCGACCTGCCCGCGGCCGAGGTCGTCGTCTTCAACCTCGAGCCGGAGGTGACGATCCAGCT
The DNA here is from genome assembly GCF_026626665.1 of Nannocystis pusilla. Lineage (GTDB taxonomy): Bacteria > Myxococcota_A > Polyangia > Nannocystales > Nannocystaceae > Nannocystis > Nannocystis pusilla. The sequence continues at coordinate 9,411,395 of NZ_JAPNKE010000002.1, read as the reverse complement.
CGAGCTGCAGCTCAAGGTCCCGCCGCGCCTGCGCGCCGATCGCTGGGAGCTCGAGCTGCCGAGCCGCGGCGACGACCGCTGGGGCCTCGCCCCCGAGCGCCGCGTCGTCGTCCAGGGCGCCCGCCCCGGCGACATCCCCCGCTTCTGGCTCGACGACCGCCCCAGCGACGGCGCCGGCGTCCTCCTCTCGCGCCCCGAGGACAGGTCCGTAGTTTCATGGCCTCATAAACATGTCTCGAAGGACAGAGGCATCCTCGACGGCCACCTCGAGATCTTGCCCGACCCGACCCCGCCCGGCGTCAAGGCCAGCGGCGGCCGCTTCCGCGCCTACCTGCGCCTCGGCGCCGCCCCGCCGCCCCGCCCGGACCACGTCGTCGTCGTCCTCGACCGCTCGCGCAGCACCGCCCCCGACCTCCACCGCGACGCCTTCGCCGCGCTGACCGGCCTGTTCGACGAGCTGCCGCCGACCCTGACCTTCGACGCGATCAGCTTCGCCCGCACCGCCCGCCCGCTGCTGGAAGGCGGCGAGTTCCCGAGCGTGCGCGACCGCGGCGCCCGCGACCGCGTCGCCGCCGCCCTCGACGCCGGCGCGCGCGAGCAGGGCACCGACCTCGCCGCCGCCCTCGCCCTCGCCGGCCGCCGGATCGCCGCCCGCGACGCCCACCGCCCGCTCGTCGTCGTCATCACCGACGGCATGCTCCCCGCCGGCATCGGCGCGCAGCAGATCGGCCATGTCTTTTCGGACAGCCTGACAAAAGCCACCCGCCCCGAGCTGCTGTTCATCGTCGACGAGCCGATGATGCTGCGCGGCGGGATCACCCCGCAGCACCCGATCACCAGCGTCGCCACCGCGCTCGGCGCCCGCATCAGCCTCGAGTCGCTGGCCCAGCACGCCCGCCGCAGCGGCGGTGAGCCGCCCGAGGGCCTCACCGAGGCGCTCCTGGCCGCCCCCGCCGTCCTCTCCGACCTCGAGCTGCAGCTCCCGCGCCGCGCCGCCCTCGACGAGCCCGCCCCCGGCGGCCTCGTCGCCGGCAACGTCCTCGTCGTCCGCGGCCACTACACCGGCGCCCCGCCGAGCGTCGGCGTGCGCGGCAAGCTGGCCGGCGTCCGCACCAGTCGGACCCTGCGCGCCGTCGCCTCGAAGCCGCCGCCCGCCGCCCTGGTCGCCTCGTTCGGCGTGTCCGACCTCGACCGCGCCGCCGCCGACGGCTTCACCCGCCCGCCGTGGTTCGGCCTCAATCAGCAGCGCGTGGCCCGGCTCGGCATCACCTGGGCCGGCCGCGGCAACGGCGACGAGCGCGGCTTCCTCGACGAGAAGATCTTCCGCAACTACCTGGGCATCCGCGTGTTCCCCCGCGCCCGCGCCTGCTTCAATAAGGCCCTCACGCGCGACCAGCAGCTCGGCGGCAAGGTCGTGTTCGAGCTCGAGGTCGGCAAGGGCGAGGTCATGCTGGCGAAGGTCGACGCCGCCGGCCTCAACCACCGCGAGCCCGGCTTCGAGGCCTGCCTGCTCGAGGCCGCCTGGGCCCTGGAGATCCCCGCCGGCCGCCTCGACGACCAGATCTACCGCCTCCGCTACCCGGTCGTCTTCAACCCGCCCGCCGGCGGCCGCCCGGCCATGGAAGACGACCCCCTCGGCCCCGGCACCGTCGAGCTCATCCTCGGCCTGCCGAACCGCTGAGCGAGACCTGCCCCGAAGACATGCCCGAGTCAAGCATGAGTCGCATCGAAGAAGTCCTCCTCCGGCTGACCAAGCGAGGGCTGCTCGGGGTCTACTCGCTCGAAGGGTGCACACCCGCGAGATCGACGAAGTCGCTCGATTCGCCGGGCACCCTCTACCCGACGCGTACGAGCGGTTCCTGCGCCTCGCGGGCCGCGATTCGGACACCATCACCCGAGGCTCGGACGCTTACTATCCTGTCCTCTTTCGCCTGCGAGAGTGGGCGGCCCAATGTCTCGCCGATGCAGGTTGCCCCTACATCCTGCCTCCCGACATGTTCGTCTTCTCCATGCATCAGGGATACGATTTGCAGCTTCATGCTGAACCAGGGCGCAGATCCGCCGGTGCTCCAATTCGTGCTCGGGGTTACTGATGCGGTGGGTCCCATGCCGCAATGGGACTCCTTCTCGAGCTACATCCAGGAGTTGCTGGGCCAGGCTGAAGCTGCCAGGTTCTAGCGACCACGCCGCGCCTCGTCGACCGAACAGGCGACGGCGCGATCGACCCACGCTAGCGAATCGTCACTCGCTCGCGCGCACCCCGAGTGACCGCTCGATGTCGCGGACGCGGATCTCCATCAGCTCCTGCTCGATCCGCCCGCGCTCCTCGTAGCTCGAGTAGTCCGTCTCGCCTCCCGACGTCCCCTCGATAAAACGCTCGATCGTGCGGGCCAGCCCGCCGGGGCCGAAGTACTGCCCGCCCTCGGTCGCCAGCCCCTCCGGCGTCTCGCGCAATTGCAGCGCCAGCGCCCCCAGGCTGTCCGCGGCCGCCAGCGTCCCTTCCATGCGTCGCCGCTCTTGCACCTTCTCGACCCGCTCGATCTTCGCGTCGAGCCGCAGCCACTCCTTGAGCCGCGCCTTGTACGCGGCCGACTGCGGCACCTTGTTGATCACCTCCGGCGTCAGCGACGAAAACCGCCAGTAAGGCTGGTTCTGCGACGGCAGGTAGCGCTCGCCCTCGAAGTGGCGGCGGCCCATGAACATCCCCATTAAAAACGCGTGGTCGAGCAGCAGCGTCGCTGCCGCCCCGGGCGCCGTCACGATCGGTCCGACCTTGGCGAGCCGCGGCTCCCACGTCGACCCGCGCTCGACCTGCTGCGCGAACTTCGGGTCGGTCGAGATCGTCAGCGTCGAGCCGACCAGGGCCACGTTGACCTCGCGCCATTTCGGCACGGTCACCACGTGCCCGCGCGACTTGCTGCGCTTCACCTTCAACCCCGCGAGGCCGAGCGGCGAGCTCGGGAGCTTCGCCATCGTCACAGCGACCAGCGCCGCCGCCGTGACCGGATCTTTAAAAGACAGCGCGAGGTTGAAGCCGAGCTCCGCCTTGCCGCCGCCGCGGGCCATCGCCGCCACGTCCGCGGCCGTCAGCGCGAAGCTCACCGTCCCCTCGAGCATGGCGAGCGCCGCCTTCGGATCGCCGCCGACGTTGCGCTGCAGCTCCGCGAACAGCTCGTCGGCGCTCTTGCCGATCGCGCGCAGCGACGCGTCGAGCCCCTCGCTCACGTCGAGCTTGCCGCCGACCCCGAACAGCACGCGTTCGTTGGCCGCGGTGATCGCCAGCGGCGGCCCCGCTCCGGCCGTCACCACGCGCCGCAGCAGCGCAGTCTCCGGCACCCGTGCGCGCGCAGTCCCGGCGATCGCCTCCGGCGAGAGCGACACCTCGATCACGATCGGCCCCAGCGGCCCCAGCACCGCGCTCCACAGCTCCTGCTCGCGCCGACGCTTCTCGCGGAATTGCTGCTCCGACGCCTTCTGCTCGGCCGCCACCTGCTCCCAGCGCGCGATCTCCTCGGCCGCGCCCCCGTGCTCGCGCAGCCGCTGCAGCTCCTGCTCCGCCCAGCTTTCCACCCCCTGCTCGTCGCGGCGGCGGGCCGCCTCGACCTCCGCGCGGACCATCCCGCCGGCGTCGATGAACGCGAGCAGGTCGCGCGGCTCCGCCGGGCCCACCGCCTGCTGCCAGCGCGGCGACGCGGTCAGGCCGCGGGCCGGGTCGACGCTGGCCAGCTCGCGCGCGAAGTCGTAGGGCGCCAGGCTCGGGTTGCCGACGATCACCATGAACGCGAAGTCGTCGCGCAGCACCAGCTGATTGCGTGCACCTGGCTCATGAGCCAGGACGATCCCGCGGTCCTCGTAGATCGGCTCGAGCGAGCCGCCGAGCTTCGCCCCGACGCGATCGACGAAGTCGCGGAAGCGGAGCGGGTCGGTCAGCGAGATGAAGTAGCAGCTCGTCTCGCTGCCCGCGTCGAGCAGCGCCGCGCCGACGGGCCGGTCCGGGTCGACACCGATCTCCGGCCAGCGCGCCGGGTCGAGCAGGTTGTGGCCGAACGACTGCTCGAAGTACGCCCCCGCCTGCTCGTAATACGGGCGGTACGTCCCGATCAGCGTCGCCACGTCGACCACTCGCAGCAGGTGGCGCACGCTCGCCGCGCTCACCACCACGCCTGTCCTTTCGGGCAGCAGGTCGATCGGCGCCTGCGCCGGCACCAGAGCCGGTGGCCGCGCGGCCTTGCGCGACGTCGTCGCTGCGGGCGCCGTCGTCGACGTCGTCGGCGACGTCGCCGTCTCCGGCTTGGGCCGACAGCTCGGGGCCACGAGCATCGCCGCCAGCACCGCGGACCTCGACCTCGAATGCGAGCGCATGTCCCATCCTAGCACCGGGTCGACGCGCCGGCGTTCGCCCGCGCGCGCCGGCCTCAGAGCGACGGCGGCACCTTCTCCCACGCGTCGTACTTGGCTGCCGGCTCCGGGCCTGCGAACACCTGGATGGCGACGAGCGGCTCGGCTCCGTTCTCGAAGCTGACGAGCGCGCCCGGCGGCATGTAGATCGTCGTCCCCGGGCCCACCTCGTGCGATTGGCCGTCGATCGTGAACTTGCCCGCGCCGCTCAGGATGTGGATGTACTCCTCGGTCGGGTCGCGGTGCTCGGGCACCTTACCCCCCGGGGCCATCTCGAGCTTGCCGAGGAACGCGTTTTGGCCCCGCGCGAGCGCCCAGATCTGCGCTGCCCCGCCGCCCTTCTGTCGGTGCTCGGCCTGCGCCAGCGACGTCACCGCCGCCGGCAGCGGCGGCGACTTCGGCGGCTCCGGCTTGGCCACCTCCGTCGGCGCCGGCTCGCTCTTCGGCGCCGGCGCGCGGTCGCAGCCCGCAGTCATCGCAATCACGAAGAAGATCGCCAGGCCGTCGCGTGACATCGCGCCGCAACGTACATCACGACGCGTGCGCCTCGCAACGGCCCGGCCGGCTCACAACACCGGAAAGTCGAACTCGAGGTTCTCGCGCCGCGACGTCGGGGTCTGGGCGCCCTGCGTCAGGCGGCGCACCTCGCCGACCACGTACTCGCGCAGCTCGGACACGCGGACCGTCCCGTCGCGGTCGAGGTCGGCCTGGCCCGACGTCAGCCCTTGCAGCACGCTGAACGTGAACACCCCGTTTTGCCACTGCGGCGACTCGAGCGCGAACTCGGCCCCGCTGGCCGACGAGATCACCGCCGCGCCCGACCCTCGGCGCAGGTCGGCGAACAGCTGCGCCAGCACCTCGTGCGAGCTGTCGGGGCTCTGGATCGCCCCGCTGTAGCTGAACGAGCGGAAGTCGGTCGCCAGCTTCACCTGCCCCGCGTCGCCGCGGGCCGCCCCGCCCGGCAGCGGCGGCGGCGTGCGGACCGCGTCCTCGTCGACCTCGCCCGAATGGCAGGTGTCCATCATCATCAGCTTGCGCCGCGCCGGGATCCCGTCGAGCAGGCTCTCGAGCTGATCGTACGACAGCCCGCGCTTGCCGGGCGCCTCGCGTTCGAAATCGTGGGTCACGAAGTAATAGTCGAGGTTGGTGTCGAGCATCCCGTGCCCGGCCACGAACACCACCACCTGATCGTCGATCTTGGTATTGAGCAGCTTCTGCCGGGCCGCCAGGATGTTCTCGCGCCGCGCCTCGCCGTCGAGGATCTGCAGCACCTCGACCTTGCCGAACCGCGACCCGCGGGCCTTGAACATCCCGGCGATGTCGCGCGCGTCCTTGGCCGCGTACTTCAGGTTCATCTTCACGTCGGCGTACTTCGACACCCCGACCGCCAGCACGTACAGGTCCGAGCCCGGCGCCGGCGCCGTCGACACCACCTCCACCGTATCCTTGCGCGACTCGGTGCCGGCCGAGTTGAGCGTGGACACTTGGATCTTGTTGCGCCCCGGCAGCAGCTCGACCGCGATCGATCGCTCGTGGTGGCGCGCCTTCTCGCCGCGCAGGTCGATGCCCCCCGAGCCGTGGATCGGCACGTCGTTGACGTACACCAGCAGGCGGTCGAGCTCGAAGCGCGCGTCGTCGGCCGTCACTTGCAGCTGCAACGTGCGTCCCGGCGTGCTGACCGGCACCTCGCCGGCGATCTTCGCCGTCGGCAGGTGGTAGGTCGGCTGCAGCGCCGCCTCGTCGATGCGCATCTTCTTCAGGCGTTTTTTATAGGCCTTCTCGTACAGCGCCAGCAGCTCCGGCGGCGCGTAGCCGAACCGCTTCAGCACCAGGTCCGGGCGGTTGAGCCGCAGGTCGAACAGCTCCACCGGCACCACCGTCTCGCCGAGGCGGAACGACACCGACTCGAACCCCTGCCGCGACGCGGTGTAATAGTGGTCGGGCGTCTCGATCACGTAGCCGTCGGCCCCGATCGTCACGATCGTCGCCACCTCGGCCTTCGTCGCCAGGTCCCACACCTTCACCGTCAGGTCGTAGCTCGCGGTGGCGACATAGCGGTCGTCGTGGCTGAACGCCACCGAGTCGACCTCCGCCGCGTGCCCCGCCAACGTCGTCATCAGCGAGCCCGAGCGCATGTCCCACAGCTTCGTCGTGCGGTCGGCGCTGGCCGTCGCCAGCACGTTGCCGTCGCGGCTGAAGTCGGCCCCGAGCACCGCCAGAGAGTGCCCCTGCAGCCGGTGCAGCAGCGGCATCTCGCCGGCCAGGCCGAACACGTGGACCGAGTTGTCGCCGAAGCTGACCTCGCTGATCGTCTGCGCCAGCATGTGCGTGCCGGCGCCGATCGCCACCTTGTCGCGCGCGTCGGACCAGGTCACCCCGTTGATGCGGTTGCGGTGGGCGCAGCCGCCCTGCCCGAGCGCGAACGTCTGCGCGTCGAACTCGACGAACGTCGCCGTCTCACGGAACACCACGTACAGCTTCTTCGCGTCGGCCGACCACCCGAGCCCCGACACGGACGCCGACGTCGAGATCGTCTCCGACCCCATGCTCTTCTGACAGTCGGCGTCGAGCCCCCGCCCTTGCTGCTGCGCAGCTTCTTGCCGGTGGCCACGTCGAACACCGACACGATCGCATCGCCGTGGGCGATCGCCAGCGACTTGCCGTCAGGCGCCATCGACTCCGCGGTCGCCCCGCCGACCGCGAACCGCCGCCACAGCGTCAGCGTCCGCGCGTCCCACATCGACACGCCCTCGAAGTCGCGCGTGAGCACGTGCTGCCCGTCGCGCGAGAACTGCACGTCGTCGACGAGCCCGACCTGGGCCCACTGAAACCCGAGGAAGTTCTCCTCCGACGGGTCGCGCTCGATCTTCGGCCCCGCGGTCACCGCCTTGGGCGCCGCCCCGCGCCGCAGGTCGAGCACTCGCAGCATGCCGTCGAAGCCCCCCGTGGCGATCACCGGCGCCGTCGGGCTCCACGCCACGTGCAACAACTCGGCGTCGTTGCCGAACGCCCCGCCGACGGTGCTCCAGAACGTGCTGCGGAACGTCCGCAGCTTCGCGCCGGTCGACCCGTCGTAAAGGTCGACCTGCATGTCGTCGATCGCCGCCGCGATCCGCCCGCCCGGTGACAGCTCGGCGCGCACCAGCCCCGAATCTTCCGCAGCCGCGAACCCGCCGAGCTTCCGCCCGCTGCGCGGCTCGACCCGCAGCAATTCACGCCCGCGGTGTACCACCATCTCGCCGTCCGACGCCCAGCCCACCAGCGTCCCCGGCACCCGCGAAGCCTCGGCCCACGAGCCCGCGTCGTACACGTGAACCGCGTCGCCGACGTCGAACGCCACCAGCTTCCCGTCGGGGCTGAAGCGCAAGAGTCTCCCGCCGGGCCCGTTCGCCGCCACCGCGATCGTCCCCAGGAGGCCGCCCGCCTCGGCGTTCCATACGTGGATCTCGTCGGTCACCGTCAGCAGCGTCTTGCCGTCGCGCGACCACGCCAGATCCTTGATCGCCTTGGTGTGCATCAGCGCGTGCTTGACCGCCCGCTGCTCGAGGTCCCAGATCGCCACCACCTGGTCCTGCAGCTGCGCCGCGCTGGCCAGCCGCTTGCCGTCGGGCGAAAACTCGATGCTGCCGACCCACCCGCTGTGCCCCGGCAAGGTCGCCACCTCGGCGCCGCTCGCCACGTCCCACACGTGAATCGTCTTGTCGAAGCCCGCGCCCGCCAGTCGCTTGCCGTCGGCGCTCCACGCCGTCGTGTACACCGGCCCCGCCGCGCCCGACAGCGTGCGCCACTCCTTGCCCATGCGCACGTCGTAGAGTTTGATGAGACCGTCGACGCTGGCGACCGCGAGCCACCGGCCGTCGGGCGAGAACTTGGTGTCCTTCACCCAGTGGCTCGAGCCGGCCTGCACCACCAATTCCGGCTGCAGCCCCGCCTCCGAGCTCGCTACCGCCGCCTCCTCCGGCGCGCGCACCGACTCGCGCTTGCACGCGCTCGCCCCGAGCGTCGCGCACCCGAGCCCCGCGAGCCCCCACGCCCGCATCATCGACTTCCTCATCGCGACCCCTGGAACCCGATCTTCAGCCCCGCGTGCCAGCGCCACGCCCGCCCGAACCCGCGCTCGCCGTCGATGTGCCGCTCCGCCGCCGGGAAGTCGTTGGTATAAGCATAGGCCGGCAGGGTCACCCCCGCGTACGGCGCCAGCTCGAACTTGCGGGTCACGCGAATGTGCAGCGCGAAGTCGCCGCCGAACAATCCGCCGATGCCGATCGCCCGCCCCTCGTTCACAGTCGGCACCGGCAGGTTCGGGTCGGCCTCGCCGACCAGCGAATCCCTGCGACCGAAGCCGAGCCCGAACCCGAGCAATACCATCAGCGCCGGGCGCACCCGCCAGTCGGGCGGCAACGCCAGCACGTCGAAGCCGTAGATGAATTCGACGCGGCGCACCAGCAGCTCCTCGACCTTGGGCACCTGCCACACGTCGCGGTGGAACATGAACTGCACGTACGCCCGCGGGTGCAGCAGCGCCCCGATCGAGATGTCGAACGCGCTCTTCTCCTGCAGCTTGAGCCCCGACAGCGAGTACTCGCCGAACGCCTTGCTGTAGTCGCCGCCGACGAAGATGTACGAGCTCGGCGAGCTGCTGCGCCAGTAGTCCTTGATCTCGCCCGCCAGGCGCCCCTTCGATCGCCGCGGCTCCGGCTCGGGCGTCGGCGTCGGCGTCGGCGTCGGCTCGACCGGCACCGCCTCGACCGGCGCCGACGGAGCCGGCACCGGCTCGACTGGTTGCGACGGCTCCGGCTGCGTCACCGGCACCGGCGCCGCCGCGACCCCGCGCGGCTCGGCGGCACGGATCCGCTCGACCGCCTTCTGCCCCAGCGCGGCGACCATCAGCGGCGTCAAGATCTTGCGCTGCTGCGCCTCGGGCCCCTGGGCGACGAACAGCTTGACGACCACGTTGTCGACCCGGAACACGAGGTTGTACATGATGACCTCGATGCCGATGCCGTACGTGTCGCCCTGCGCGGTGAACATGCGCGTATCGGCGCCGACGGCCGGCGGCGTGTTCACCGGCGGCAGCCCCTCGCGCAGCTCCTCCATCGCCGCCGGCATGAACCGCTGGGCCGCGTCGGCGCTGGGGAACACCCACCGCAGATCGTGCACCTGCCACACCGCCGTCGACGCGTCCTTGGCCGTCCACAGCTTCTTTCCCCAGTGCGTGCAGCCGAACTGCGCCGCCCCCGGCTCGCACCCGGCCTTGGCCCAATCACCCGTCATGTCCGACGGGCTCGCCAGGTCGCCGGCCTGCAGATACGTCGCCTGAAAGCTGGCGTCGTCGGTGCCCCACGGCGGCCCCGCGTGGGCCACCGACGTGAACGCCAGCGTCGCCGCCAATACACACAGAGCTCGAACACCCGCCCGACCCGGCGCCGTCATTGCGCGCATCGTATCACTTCCTCGCTGCGGCGATACCCGCCGCGCCCGCGTGACCCGGGCCGGCCGATTCGGCCGGCCCGGAGACGACCCTCGAAGCCCGCGATCAGGGCGTGTGCTGGAACGCGAAGATCTGGTGGATGCTGGTCGCACCCGCCGTGTTGGCGGCCTTCATCGACACACCCGGCGCGTCGCCGGGCTGGGCGAGGCCGAACGTGCGCGCCTGGGCGCCGCCGCACGCTGTCCCTGGATTGTATGAAAGGTCGCGAGCGCCGCACGCCAGCTCGTCCGCCGTCGTGTTCTGCTTGCCGAGCGCCGTCTCGAGCCGGGTCAGCGGCTCGACCGACGCGACGATGTGGACCTGCTCGAGCCCGACCCCTTCGGCCTCCAGCGTGAAGAAGCCCGGCTGCGGCGGGATCCGCAGGTCCTTGCCCGCGGGCAGCGGATTGGCCATGGGCATCTGCGGATGCGGGAACATCACGTTGATCCCGCCCGCCGGCGTCTCTTGATATAGATAGACGTGCGCCTGCGCGCTGGTGCGCAGCGTGAAGTACACGTTGGTGCCGGTCGGCATCGAGCCGTTCGGCGGGACCACCGAGTATTGCGACTCGCCTGGCTTTTGCGCCAGCACGCCGAACTCGACCTGGAGGTCGACCGCCTGCTCGGCGGGGACCATGGCCACGTAGATCTGCTTCAGCGCCTTCTGGTACGACTCCGCGTCGGGCGCGTGCTCGAGGACCAGCAGCAGGCTCTCGAGCTTCTCCATCCGCTCGCGCAGCGACCTCGCCTCGCCGCGGTACTCGTCCGGCGACATCGCGCCGTTCTTGTAATCCATGCACAGCGTTCGCCAGCGCGACAGGTAGCGCTCGACCGCCGAATCGACCTCGCGGACGGCCGCCACCGACGTCTCGGCCTCGACGCCGAATTGCCGGCGTTGACGCGCCCCTCCACCTTGCGCGCGTCGTAGCGGATCTCGCTATCACAATCGGGGCTGCCGCTGCCGCCCGACTTCTTGCAGCTGCCCAGCGCGAAACCGAGCGCAAGTGTGACGAATGCTACTCCAACCCTCGAGCCAGCGCGCATGTGCGGAGGCACCCTGCCCGCATCGGCCCGGGGCTGTCAATGGTCATGTTCGACAGAGTCGCTTATGCGGACAGTGCCCGCTCGACGGCTTGCATCACCTCGGGCGCGAGCGGCTCGATCTGCGGTTCGAACCGGTGCGACACGCGGCCGTCCTTGCCGACCAGGAACTTGGTGAAGTTCCACTTGATCTCGCCGCGCAGGCCCTCGGGAGCTCCTCGGTCAGGGTGCGGTACAGCGGCGACTTGTCGCCCTTGGCCTTGACCTTCTCGAACAGCGGGAAGTTGACCGAGAAGCGGGTCGAGCAGAACTGCTGGATCTCCTCGGGCGAGCCCGGCTCCTGCGCGCCGAAGTCGTTGCACGGGAACCCGAGCACCGAGAAGCCGCGGCCCTTGAAGCTCTGGTGCAGCGCCTCGAGCGCGTGGTACTGCGGCGTCAGCCCGCACTGGGAGGCGGTGTTCACGATCAGGAGCACCTGGCCGCGGTAATCGGCGAGCGAGCGGGTCGCGCCGGCGAGGGTCCGGACTTCGTGGTCGAGCGCGGGGCCTTGCATGGCCGGCACCCTACCACGCCGCCGGCCGCGCGGGGCACCTCCTCGCGTGCGCGGCGCCCGACGTGTGGCACGCTCGTGGCCATGTCCGGCGTCCCAGCCCGCGTCCACAACCTCCCGGCCGCGCGTGCTCAGTTCGGCGACCTCATCGGCCGACTCCTGCCCGCCTTCGAGCGCGCCGACCCGCTCGCCGACGCCGCCGCCGCGTGGCTCGCCACCTGTCCCGAAGGACATGTCGTTTTCCAGGCCGCGCTGGTCTCGCCCGAGCGCGCCCCCGAGCCGCTCGCCGCCCTGCTCGAGTCGGTCGCCGGCGTGCCCGCGTGGGTGGAGCCGGCCCGGCTCGCGCGCGCCAGTCACCTGTTCTCGCGGGCAGGTGTGGTCGGCGGCTTCGTCCTCGGCCTGCGCTCGCTCGTGCTCGGCTACGCCGCGCCGGCGGGCAACAAGCCGCTCGCCTTCAGCGGTCGCCTGCGCGAGGCCGCCCCGCGTCGCCTCGCCGAGACCGCCCGCTTCGTCACCGCGGTGTGCGAGCCGGGCGGCCTCTTGCCTGGCGGTGAGGGCCGCGCGATCGCCTTGCACGTGCGCCTCATGCACGCCCAGGTGCGCCGCCTCTTGCTCGCCACCGGCCGCTGGGACCGCGCCGCCTGGGCCGTGCCGATCAACCAGCACGACATGCTCGCCACCGGCCTCCTCTTCAGCCACGTCTACCTCGACGGCCTGCGCCTGCTCGGCCTCCAGATCGGCGCCGACGAGGCCGACGACTACGTCCATCTGTGGCGCCTGGCCAGCTGGATCCTCGGCGTCGACGACGAGCTCGTGCCCGATCGCGAGCCGGCTGCGCGGCGCCTCGCCGAGTGCATCTTCCTCACCCAGGGTTCGCCCGACGCCGACTCGCGGGCGCTCACCGCCGCCCTGTTGCAGGCTCCCCTTCAGGCCGCGCGCACCCCGGGCGAGCGTCGCCTCGCCGCCGCGCGCGTGCGCCTCAGCAGCAGCCTATGCCGCCACCTCGTCGGCCACGGCCTCGCCGACGCGCTCGGCGTCCCGTCCGAGCGGCACCCCTTCTCCGTCCCTCTGCTCGCCTCCGTGTTCGGCGGCCTCGATCGCCTGCGCGCCGCTCTGCCGCCGATCGACGCCTCCGCCGCCGCGCTCGGTCGCCGCTACTGGGACCTCGTCGTCGACGTCGGCATGAACGGCGAGCGCCCGACCTACCCCATGCCCGACCGCCTCGGCCGCCGTCCCACCGCCGCCTGACTTCTTTTAAAAATCACATGTCCTTCAGGTCATTCGCGTGACATGTCCCGAAGGACATCCTCGCCATCACGTTCCCCGCCCGTCCCCGCACCTCCCCATGCCGACCCCTCACGAGCTCCCCGACGCCCGCGTCACCGCGGTCAACGACGCCCCCGTCCGCCCCGACGGCGACTACGTCCTATATTGGATGATCGCCTATCGTCGCACCCGCGGCAATCACAGCCTCGACCGCGCCCTCCGCTGGGCCCGCGAATTGAACAAGCCCCTCCTCGTGTTCGAGCCGCTGCGCTGCGACTACCCGTGGGCCTCCGACCGCCTGCACGCCTTCGTCCTCGCCGGCATGCGCGACAATCAGCGCCGGTGCGCCGAGGCCGGCGTGGGCTACTACCCCTACGTCGAGCCGCAACAGCGGGCCGGCGCCGGCCTGCTCGCCGCCCTGGCCGAGCGCGCCTGCGTGGTCGTCACCGACGACTGGCCGTGCTTCTTCCTCCCGCGCATGGTCGCCGCCGCCGGCAAACGACTCGGCGTCCGCCTCGAGCAGGTCGACGGCAACGGCCTCCTCCCGATCCGCGCTCCCGGCCGCGTCTTCCCCACCGCCTTCGCCTTCCGCCGCTACCTGCAATCGACATTCATCAAAAATATCGACGAGGGGCCGCGCGCCGACCCGTTCGCGCGCCTGCGCCTGCCTGCGCTGCCCGCATTGCCCGCCGCCGTCACCCGCCGCTGGCCCGCGCAGATCCCCGACGACCTCGCGTCCTTGCCCATCGACCACAAGGTCACCCCGGCCGGCCGCGGCGGCAGCGTCGCCGGCCACGAGCGCCTCGACGCCTTCCTCGGCGACACGCTCGCCGGCTACGAGACCGGCCACAACACCCTCGACGAGCACGGCACCAGCGGTCTCTCGCCGTACCTTCACTTCGGCCACGTCGGCGCCCACGAGGTCTTTGACGCCGTCATGCGCCGGGCAGGCTGGAGCGTGGAAAAGCTCAAGAAGAACGCCGGCGGCAAGCGTCACGGCTTCTGGGGGGTCGCCCAGGACACCGAGGCCTTCCTCGATCAGCTCGTCACCTGGCGCGAGCTCGGCTTCAACATGTGCACCTACCGCGACGACTACGCCGACTACGACAGCCTGCCCGGCTGGGCCCGCCAGACCCTCGCCGACCACGCCGACGACCCGCGCCCGCACCTCTACACGGTCGACCAGCTCGAACGCGCCGCCACGGCCGACCCGCTGTGGAACGCCGCCCAGACCCAGCTCGTACGCGACGGCGTGATCACCAACTATTTGCGCATGCTGTGGGGCAAGAAGATCCTCGAGTGGAGCCCCAGCCCGCAAAAAGCGTTGGCCTGCCTGATCCGCCTCAACGACAAGTACGCCCTCGACGGCCGCGACCCCAACTCCTACACCAACATCCTGTGGATCTTCGGCCGCTACGACCGCCCCTGGGGCCCCGAGCGCCCGATCTTCGGCAAGATCCGCTACATGAGCAGCGACAACACCGCCCGCAAGATGCCGACCCGCGACTACCTCCGCCGCTACGGCAGCTGACCGCCGCCATTCACGGCGGTACCCGAGCGAGCGACTCCCCCGTCACGACGCAGCGGCAGGCGTGATCGTCATGGACATGCCTCGAAGGACATGACCTTCGTAGCATGTCCTTTCCGTCATGCACCGAAATCCGCGCACCTGCGGTCTGACCTCCTGGCAAGTACCACTGCTCGGCTGCGCCCACGAGGTTCGGCGCGCCTCCGACCGCAAGCGGCCGCGCTCGGCCGCCTTCATGACCGATACGACATGCCCCTTCGGTCACTCGCAGACGACCGTCACCCGCTCGGCTGCGCCCACGATCCTCGGCGCGCCTCCGACCGCAAGCGGTTGCGCTCGGCCGCCCGCATGTCCGTTCCGACATGCCCCTTCGGTCACTCGCAGACGACCGTCACCCGCTCGGCCTCGCCGACGATCTCCGGCGGCGCCCCGCTGGTGCACACCGTCACGCTCGGCGCGCCTTCCTCGATCGTCACGGTCACGTGCTCGGCGGTCAGCCGCGACGCCTCGACGTGCGCCATGTCGGCGACCGCGACCGCCAGCTCCGGCCCTGAGCCGGCCAGCATCACGTAGCTCACGTCGCGGGCGACCACGTTCGCCGCGACTCGCGTCAGCTCGCTCGCCTCGACCACGCTCGTCAGCTCGGCCTCGATCGCCAGCGCCTCGCTCGCCCCGTGCACGCGCACCACTGCGCGGTCGGTCGCGAACACGCCGCTCAGCGCCGGCACCTCCAGAGTCACCGTCGGGATCACCTTCAGCTCTTGCAGCAGGTTCGGGTTGGCCGCGATGGACAACAGTCCATCCCCATGGACTTCAGTAAACAGCCGCGAGAGCGCGTTCGAGTCGCCGGTCACGTGCAGCGTCACGTCGGCCTCCGGGTCGAGCTCGGGGCGCACCGTCACCGTCACCTCGAAGTCGTCGAACACCTCGATCTGCGAGAACGGCGGCACGGTGCGCACCGTCTCCTTGGGCACCCCGTCGCCCTTCAGCTCACAGCCCGCCAGCAGCGCGAGCGTTGCGATCGTCCTGCGCACGGACGGCACCCTAGCGCGTCCGGGCCCTCGCGGCGCGCGCGATGTGGCCGTGCGGAAGCGCCCGCCGCCCGCCACGGCAGGCGTGGACGGCTTCCCGGCGCGCGTGGCAGCATCCTGCGATGGTCTCCGTCTCGCGCTCCCTGCTCCTCACCTCGCTCGTCCTCGTCGCCTGCGGCGACTCGCAAGGCAGCACCGCCGCCACCGCCACCGAGTCGACCGGCGAGGCGACCGGCAACAGCGAGGCGAGCAGCGGCAGCGAGGCCACCAGCGCGCCGACCACCACCGAGGCCCCGCCGACCACCGCCAGCACCACCGAGGCCGGCGAGGACGTGCGGCCCAACTGGCACCAGGACATCGCCCCGCTGGTCACCGCCAGCTGTCAGAGCTGCCACGCGTCCGGCGGGATCGCCCCGTTCGCGCTGATGACCTACGAGGAGGCCAAGCCGTGGGCCGGCGTCATGGCCAGCGACGTCGCCCAGGGGATCATGCCGCCGTGGCACGCGCTCGAGACCGACGAGTGCCAGCCGCCGCTGCCCTACCTCCACGACCCGCGGCTGTCGGATGACCAAAAGGACATGTTCCAGCAGTGGGCCGATCTGGGCGCGCCCGAAGGCGATCCCGCGCTCGCCGCCCCGCTGCCGACGCCGCCCTCGCTCGACCTCGCCAACCCGACCAAATCGATCACGATGAGCACCCCGCTGACCGTCGACAAGGTCGGCAACTCGCTCGACTTCTTCCACTGCCTCAGCCTCGACCCCGGCAACGACGCGCCGGTGTACGTCGACGGGATCCAGGTGCTCGCGGGCAACCCGAAGATCGTGCATCACGTCCTGATCTACGTCGACGCCGGCGCGGACTCGGCGAGCTGGCCCGGCGGGGTCAAGCAGAACTGCGGCGGCGGGGCCGGCATCGGCAATGCGCAGCTGATCGGCGGCTGGGTCCCGGGCGGCATGCCGATGGTCGCGCCCACGGGCGTGACGACCGAGCTGCCGGCCGGTGCGCGGCTGATCCTCAACGTCCACTACCACGCCACCGGCGGCGGCCCCGAGGAGGACAGCGCGACCGGCCTGGCCCTGCGCTGGAGCGACACCGCGGCCGAGTGGTCGACTTTCTTCACGCTCATCGGCGCCCCCGGCGTCGGCGAGTCGCTGAACGGCCCGCTGATGATCCCCGCCGGCGAGGCGGCCCACGTCGAGGAGTACGAGTACGTGGTCCCCGACAACATCCCGGCGTTCGCCGACGTGCGCGTGTGGACGGTCCTCAATCACATGCACAAGGTCGGGGTCGACATGCGCGTGTGGGTCGAGAACGCCGGCGGCGAGACCTGCCTGCTGCACACGCCGAAGTGGGACTTCAACTGGCAGCGCTCCTATCAATACGACGCGCCGATCACCGAGAGCTTCCGGGTCCGCGGCGGGGACCGGGTGCGTCTGCGTTGCGTCTACAACAACACGATGTCGAACCCCGGGGTGGTCGAGATGCTGGCCGAGGCCGGCCTCGACGCGCCGGTCGACGTCGGCCTCGGCGAGGGCACCCTCGACGAGATGTGCCTGACGGGCGTCGGCGTGGCGATCAAGGGCGGGCTCTGAGGGGCTTTCGCTCGGAGTGGTGGCGCGCGGACTTCGCCGCGCGCAGAGCGGGGCGTGTCGCTCGCGATTGCCGACTGCGCCTCGCGGGGGTTCGGGGAAGGACCGGCCGCGAGTTAACCGGCAGGATGGCCGCTCGTTCCTCGCATCCATCTCGCCTCTAATTCGCGGCCGGTCCTTCCCCGAACCCCTGGCACGGCTGCAGCCGTGAGAGGCCGACTCGCCGTCGTCGGCTCCGATGCCGGGTGTCGCAACGAGCAGATCGTGGGGCGCCTGTTCGACGGCCAGGGCTGGCCGCCGAACAGACGCCATTTCGCTACCTTTACGGCGTGTCCTCCGTCCGCGTCGAAGACCTCACGGCGACCCTCGCTTCTCATTGCACATGCGCCTCGCATCCGCAACGAGGACCTCGCTCCGCATCACACGTGCACCTCGTATTCTGCGACGAGGACCTTGCGGCGAGCCCTCGCTCGCATCACCCATACGCCTCGAATCCGCGACGAGGACCTCGCGCCGACCTCTCGCTCCGCATCACCAAACGCGCCTCGCGTCCTCGTGTTCGCCACGAGAGCCTCGCAGCAGCCTCTCGCTCCGCATCATGTCGTGCACATCGCATCTTCGTCGCCGCGACGAAGACCTCTCCCCGGCCTCTCGCTCCGCATCACGACATATTCTTCGCGTCCTCGTCGCCGCGACCCATCCGCCCACGTCACACTTTGCGCGACGCGCTCTAGTCGCCGTGCGTCGTTCCGTCCTTGTCACAACGCGTGCGTCACCTCTTCGCCGCGCGAAAAGAACCTCTGTGGTTCCTCGGTTCGCTCGATGACGTTCGCGGCGTTACGCGCGAACGTCGCCCGTCTGCCGTCTCGCGCCTGCCCCCCATCCATGGCAAAGTCGCGCCCGATGCTCTCGCTCGCCGGTCTTCACGTCCTCGTCACCGGCGGCAGCCGTGGCATCGGCGCCGTCGTCTGCCGCCGGTTCGCCGCTGCCGGCGCAGTCGTCCTCGTCCACTACCGCGACCGCCACGACGTCGCCGAGTCTTTTCTGAACGAGCTGCGCGCCGTCAATGACGCCTCGCACTTGCGGTTCGCCGCCGACCTCGCCGACCCGACCCAGGTCGACGCCATGTTCGAGCACGTCGCGCGCGAGTGGGGCCGGCTCGACTGCCTCGTCAACAACGCCGGCGTGTGGGAGGCGGACGAGCTGTCGCGCTTCGACGTCGACGTCTATCGCCGCACACCATGGACGTCAACGTCCTCGGCCCCTTCCTCGCCGTCGCCCGCGCCTTGCCGCTGCTGCGCCTGTCCCAAAGGGCATCCATCGTCAACGTCACCTCCACCGCCGGCCAGCGCGGCGAGGCCGACTACAGCCCCTACGCGGCCTCCAAGGGCGCATTGATCTCCGCCACCAAGTCGTGGGCCGTCGAGCTGGCCCCGGCGATCCGCGTCAACAGCGTCGCGCCCGGCTGGGTCGACACCGACATGACCGCCGGACCGCTGCGCCACGACCTCGACGCGCGCTCGCATCGAGAGCCAGATCCCCCTGCGCCGCGTCGCCACTGCCGACGACATCGCCGCCCCGATCGCCTTCCTCGCCTCCGACATGGCGCGCCACATCACCGGCGAGATCCTCAACGTCAACGGCGGCAGCGTCCTGTGCGGCTGAGCTTCACGGCGAGGCGTGCCGCGAGAAACCGGCGAGCAGACGGCGCAGGGTCGGCTGCTCGAGACGCATGACTACGGCCGCGAAGGACAATCCCAACTCATTCACCCTACGGGCGGGAAAACGGGTCTCCGCGAGCCGCCGGTTGTACTTCGCCTGGAACGCGACTTCATCCTTGGGACGCACCTGCTCATCCAATAGATGCGGCTGACGCTGCCACTGTTCGGAACGAGCAAGGGCCTCGTCGTACCGCGGACGGGTTTCGGCCAGGATTCTGAGCGCTTCTTCGGTGTTCTGAAACAACCAGCTCTCGACGCTCCAGAACGGAACGACGTGTATGATGCGGTCAATCACGTCGACGCGCCCGTGCCTGTCGAGGATGGCTCGAACGCGGGCGAGGATCTCCTCGTCGAACCGATAAACGTTCTCACACAGGTGCTCAGGGTCGCGCTCGGACCAGCGTCGATCACCGTCGACATGCACAAACACGAGCGCCGACCCCTCGGAGCGGAGGAGATGCGTGACGATCGCCTCTGCCAACAACAGCTTCTTGGCGTAGTCGCGCGGGCTTCTGCTCTTGTAGCAGTTGAAACCCATCCCCTTCCTGGCGCGCTCGTCGGCACGCGGGTATTTCAAACGTTTCGAATCCAGGCCGGGCTCGACGAGGAACAACATCTTCTCGACTAGCGACTTGACCACCGCATGGGCGTCGTCACCTGTATCCTCGGTGAGCAGTAGCACCGAGAGCTCGTCCACTACCACAGGCCCCAGCTCCGCAGGATGTCGTTGACGTGCGAGATGCCGACCTTGTAATCGCGGTAAAATTCTCGGCCTCATCGACGGTCATGTTGCGCCAGACCATCTGCTCTTGTCCGTCTACCTCGTCATTCGAGCACAGGATGAACGTGCGTCGCACCTCCTCTGCATCCTCGAACTCCAAGTTGTCCAGCAGCAGCGGGTTCTGGGTCGCCAGGAACGTTTGCCGTCCACGGACGACTTCAAGGCAGCGCTCAATCATAGAGTGATGCATACCGTTCGTCAGCTCGTCGACGATAACGATGTGGGGATGCATCGCCGCATAGTACAGGAAGGCAAACAGGCGCTGCTGCCCGAAGCTGAGCTCTTCCGGACTGAGCCGCGATCCGTCGCGCTTGACGAAGCGAAACTCGTAGCGCCCGTAAGCGTGGATCGCCGGTTCGAGGCGCTCGGGCGCGGCGGGAGTGACGCGGACGACATCAAGCCGCATCGATGCTTTGGCGTACCCGAGCACCTCGACGGTCTGGGCCAGAAATTCCAGATGATCCTGGCTGAGCAACAATGGCCCTCGTCCGCCGACGTCGAATTGCGCAACCGCTGACTCACGCACGCTATCCGGGGTGGAATTGCCCACCGCTCCACGTGCATGAGGGCTCGTTTCGTAAATCTTGAACCCTCCGTCGCGAAGGCTATCTTCGAGCCATCGGGTGCTTTCATCGAGGCGAGCTATAGGGCGCCCATCCACCGCAAAGAGCCGGTCGAGCTGCGCAACACGCACTCGAGCTGAGTTGAAGAGCGCCAACGTCGAGCCAGTGACAAAGGGGTACTCGAAGAAAGATGGTAACGGCCCTAACTCGCTACTGCGCTCGCCTTGTCGGACGCGAGCTTCACGATCTTCAAACTCGAACTCGATGGGCTCCTCGTTCGGCTTTGAATCACCAGATGGCCACGCGACTGTGAAGCGCGTAAGCGAGCAGTCGGTGCCAGCCCTGATTCGTCAGCCAACGGCAATTGGGGTGATTCGGGTGCACCGTATCGGACTTCGACGGCGTAGGTGACACCCGCGTGCTCGAACTCGTATTCGACATGAAAATCGACACGTTCCAGCCCTGCGAACAGCCCACTACACACCATCGACAACAGCTTAAGCAGCGTGGTCTTACCCGACCCGTTGATCCCGAGGAGCACGTTCGATCCCTCGTTGAACACGAGCTCCGTCCCAGGCTTCACCCGTGGGAACTTGTGGATCGTCAGTCGCTTGAGCCTCGGCATCCGGGTCTGGCTGAGGATGCCTCGAACCCGTCAGCCACGCAAACTCGCGCTGCGCACCATTGACAAGCCTCGCGCGCACGCCGCACCATCCCGACGCATGAGCCCACCGATCTCGCGGCGCGGCATCTTGCGCGGAACTCTCGGCGGCACCACCGTCCTCGTCGGCGAGCTGCGCCCCGAAGATCGTCAGCGAGCGCGCCGAGGCACCTGCTGCGGCCGCCCCTGGCACCGCCCCCGACGCCCCCGCGCAAAAGCTCGAGCTCACCGTCAACGGCGCCGTCAAGTCGTTCGACGTCGACCCCGAGCGCACCGCCCTCGAGCTCGTGCGGAGCGACCTCGGCCTCACTGGTTGCAAGGAGAGCTGCGGTCACGGGGCGTGCGGCGCTTGCAGCGTCCTCCTCGACGACGTCCCCGTCGCCGCCTGCCTGCTCCCCGCCGTCGCGCTGCACCGCCGGCGCCTCACCACCGTCGAGGGCCTCGCCCCGGCCGGCGAGCTACACCCGGTCCAGCGCGCCTTCATGGCAGAGGACGCCCTGCAGTGCGGTTTTTGCACCCTGGCTTCGTCGTCGCCGCCAGCGCCTTTTACACCCGCTGGCGGGCCGAGCACGGCAACCGGGAGCCCGACCGCGACACCGTCGCCGCCGCGCTGGCCGGCAACCTGTGCCGCTGCGCCGCCTACGACGGCATCATCCGAGCTGTCCAAAAGGCCAGCTCCGGCGCCTACGAAAAACCACTCGGCCCCGAGCCCGCGGCCCCGCGCCACGACGCCCGCGACAAGGTCACCGGCGCCGCCAAGTACACCGTCGACGTCCGGCTGCCCGACCAGCTCGAGGGCAAGATCTTGCGCTCCCCGCACGCCCACGCGCGCGTGCGCAAGGTCGACTGGTCGAAGGCCCTCGCGCTGCCCGGCGTGTTCGGGGCCGTCGACCTGCTGAACGGCGGCACCACGATCCGCTTCGCCGGCCAGGAGATCCTCGCCATCGCCGCCGTCGACGCGCGCACCGCCGAGGCCGCGCTCGCGGCCGTCGAGCTCGACCTCGAGGTCCTGCCCGCGCTCGTCGGCATGGACGCCGCGCGGGCCGACGGCGCGCCCCCGTCTACCCGACCCGCAACACCCGCAAGTCGGCCCCCAACGCCAGCGAGGGCCCGCTGCTGCCGCTCGGCTGGGACGGCAACCTGCGCGGCCCGTTCAAGCTGTTCAGCACCGCCAAGCACAAGGCCCGCCGCGCCGTCGACAAGCTGCGCGAAAAGCCAGCCGAGGGCATCCTGGTCGAAGGGACATACAAGACCCAGGTCCAGTGCCACTCGGCCCTGGAGCCGCACGCCTGCGTCGCCCACTGGACCGCCGCCGACGCGGTCACCGTCCACCTCTCGACCCAGTCGGTCCACGCCGTCGCCGAGGACATCGCCCAGCGCTGGGGCCTGCGCCGCGACCACGTCCGCGTGCTCGCGCAGTACATCGGCGGCGGCTTCGGCGGCAAGGCCACGCTGCAGCTCGAGTGCGTGGCCGCGGTCGAGCTCGCGCGCGTCACCGGCAAGCCGGTCCGGGTGGTGCTCGAGCGGCGCGAAGAGCTGACCACGGGCGGCCTGCGTCCGGCGCAGGAGATCGAGCTGGCCCTGGCGACCGACCGCGACGGCTACCTGCAAGGCGTCACCGCGCGCGCCTTCGCCGACGCCGGCTGCGGCGTCGGCTCGAACAGCACCGTGCTGCTGCGCCTGATGTACGCCAACGCGCCGAAGGACATCGCCGACTGGGACGTCGTCAACCACGCCCCGCCCGGCAAGCCGTTCCGCGGCCCCGGCGGCCCGCCGGTGTTCTGGGCCCTCGAGCAGGCCGTCGACGTCGCCGCCGAGCGCCTGAAGCTCGACCCGATCCTGCTGCGCAAGCGCTTCGACCCCAACCCCGCGCGCAACCGCCTGTACGACTGGGCCCTGTCCCTGAGGACATGGCGTGAGAGACAGCCCGCGCAGAGCGACCGCGGCCGCTATCGCCGCGGCATGGGCCTCGCCGTCGGCGGGTGGTTCTACTTCGTCCAGCCGAGCGCGCGCCTGCAGATCGACGCCGGCCCCGACGGCATCGTCGCCTCGACCGCGTGTCAGGACATCGGCAACGGCACCCGCACCGTGATCGCCGAGACCGTCGCTTCGGTCCTCGGCATCGCCCCCGCCGACGTGAAGGTGCAGATCGGCGACTCCTCGCTGGTCCCCGGGCCGATGACCGGCGGCAGCCGCACGACCGCCTCGCTGGTCCCGGCCGCGATCATGGCCGCCGAACAATTGCGCGACGAGCTGCTGGAGCGCGCCGAACAGCTCCTCGGCGTCAAGGGCGTGGCCGTCCCCGGCGGCGTCCGCCACCCGCGCGGCGTCGTCACCTGGCAGCAACTGCTGGCCGGCTCGCCGCCGCTGCGCTTCGTCGGCACGCGCAAGCGCGACCAGGGCGGCTACTTCCTGCCGCCGATCGCCGACATCGCTCCGGGGCGCTACGTCGCGGGCTCGCTGCAGATCATCGAGGTCGAGGTCGACACCCGGCTCGGGCGGATCCGCGTGCTCCGCTCGCACACCGGCATCGCCGCCGGCCACATCGTCGCGCCCGCGCTGGCCCGCAACCAGGCCCTGGGCGGCGTGATCCAGGGCATCGGCTACGCCCTCTACGAGGAGCGCCGCCTCGACCCCAAAACCGGCGCCCTCCTCACCGGCGGCCTCGAGGACTATCGAATCCCCGGCATCGGCGACATCGGCGAGCTCGACGTCCACTTCGTCGAGGACGGCTACGAGCGCGTCAACGGCCGCAGCGTCGGCCTCGCCGAGCTCGTCACCCTCGCCCCCGCCGCCGCGATCGGCAACGCCGTCGCCCACGCCACCGGCTTCCGCCCGCGCGAGCTCCCGCTCCGCCCCGACCGCGTCCTGCAAGGACTCCGCGGATGACCCGCACGATCCTCGCCGAAGGCCCCGCTCTCTCTTCAGGCGGTCCGCACATGTCCCCCATCACTCCTGCCACCGGCTCACGCAAGCGCTCGCGCTTCGATCTCGCTTCCGACAGCCCGCGGATGTCCCCCATCCCTCCCGTCACCGATTCGCGCTCGCGCTTCGCTCTCGCTTCCGACAGCCCCCGGATATCCCCCATCACTCCTGTCACCGATTCGCGCGCGCGCCTGCTCCGAGGAGGACGCGGATGACCTCGCTCGAGCTCCCCACCTCCCTCGACGCCGCGCTCGGGCGCAGCGGTGAGCCCCGCGCCGGCGGCACCGACCTCACCGAGCGGCGCAGGCTCCACCTGTCCCGAGGGACAGTCGTCGACCTGCGCGACGTCCCCGGCCTCGACGCCATCGCCTGGCGCGAAGGACAGCTCCACCTCGGCGCCCTCGTCACCCTCGCGGCGGTGGCCGAGCACCCGGATGTCCGCGCCCGCTACCCGGCCGTGGCCGCCGCCGCGGCCAGCATCGCGACCCCGCAGATCCGCGCACGCGCGACCGTCGGCGGCAACCTCCTGCAGCACGTCCGCTGCTGGTACTACCGCCGCCCCGGCGCCGACTGCCTCAAGAGCGGCGGCAGCGGCTGCCCCGCCCGCACCGGCGACCACCTGTTCCACGCCTGCTTCGACCTCGGCCCCTGCGTCGCGCCGCACCCGTCGTCGCTGGCCACGGCGCTGCTCGCCCACGACGTCCGCGTCGAGGTCGCCGGCGACCGCGAGCACACCCTCGCCAGCCTCTACGGCGACGCCTCCGACGCCCGCCGCCAGCACATGCTCCCGCCCGGCGCGCTGCTGACCGGCGTCGGCCTCGGCGCGCCGCTGGCCGCCGAGCAGGCCGCCTACGTGCGCGCGACCAGCCGGGCCCGCGCCGAGTGGCCGCTGGTCGAGGTCGTCGCCCGCCTGGTGGTCGCGGGCGATCAGCTGCAGACCGCGCGGATCACCGTCGGCGGCGTGGCCAACCTGCCGCTCCGCCTCGGCGCGGTCGAGGCCCTGCTCGTCGGCAAGCCCGCCACACCCGAGACGCTCGCGGCGGCCGCCGCGGTCGCGGCTGACGGCGCCAAGCCGCTCGCGGGCACGGCCTACAAGCTCGACCTCCTCCGCGGCGCGGTCCTCGACGCGCTCGAGCGCGCCCTCGCCCAGCCCCCCACCCAGGCCGCACCGCCGGCCCCGGCCCCGACCTGACCGAAAGGACAGCCATGCAACTGTGCCGCCACCTGCGCTGGAAGGGCCACTCGCACGACGCCGCCGAGCTGGCCGAATTCCAGCTGACCTTCGCCCGCAACCAGGTGCCCTACTCGTGCCTGCACACCTGCCAGCCCTGGGGCCCCGACGACGAGCTCGCCGCCCCGGAGGCCTGCAACGACAGCCGCCCCTGCTACAAGCCCTCGCCGCTGGTCAACCTGCGCCTGAGCTGACACACACGCATGCGCAGAGAGGGACTCGAACCCTCACGCCCCTCACGAGGCCCTCCGCCTGAGCGTCGGCGTCTACCAATTCCGTCACCTGCGCCTCTCGTCCCGCCTTCACAAATGAGTCCGCGGGGCAGGAATCGAACCCGCCTGCGCCGAAGCGCCCCCGGTGTACAGCCGGCTGCCTCCCATTGAGGCGTCCCGCGGAAAATCTTCTCCTCACTCACTCGACAAAATGCGCAGGGAGGGACTCGAACCCTCACGCCCCAGCTGGAGCCTGGCCACCTCAAGGCCAGCCGTCTACCAATTCCGTCACCTGCGCGCTCTCGTTCTCTTCTCCACGACAAAAAAGTCCGCGGGGCAGGAATCGAACCCGCCTGCGCCGAAGCGCCCCCGGTGTACAGCCGGCTGCCTCCCATTGAGGCGTCCCGCGGAAAATCTTCTCCCCTCGTCTCTCCCCTTCTTCTCCTCTCTCGACATGCGCAGGGAGGGACTCGAACCCTCACGCCCCTCTCGGGGCCCGGCGTTCTGAGCGCCGTACGTCTGCCAGTTCCGCCACCTGCGCGAATCGCTACACTTCTCCCCAAAATCAATGCGCAAGGAGGGACTCGAACCCTCACGCCCCGCTCGGGGCCTGGCGTTCTGAGCGCCAGCCGTCTACCTGATTCCGTCACCTGCGCGTATCTCTCCGCCTCTTCACAAAAGTCCGCGGGGCAGGGATCGAACCTGCCCGCGCCGAGGCGCCGTCGGGTTACAGCCGACTGCCCCACCATTGAGGCGTCCCGCGGAAATTCTCGCCATCTTCCCCCTCAAAAAACAATGCGCAGGGAGGGACTCGAACCCTCACGCCCCAGCCGGGGCCTGGCGTTCTGAGCGCCAGCCGTCTACCCATTCCGTCACCTGCGCGTGCCTCTCCGTCTCCTGGTCCCTTCCTCCTCAAAAAGTCCGCGGGGCGGGGATCGAACCTGCCCGCGCCGAAGCGCCGTCGGTTTACAGCCGACTGCCCCACCATTGAGGCGTCCCGCGGAAATTGCTCAACCCTCGTGAATGCGCAGGGAGGGACTCGAACCCTCACGCCCCTCCCGGGACCCAGCGTTTTGAGTGCCGGTTGTCTACCGAATTCCAGCACCTGCGCGCTTTCCAAAAAATCCTCTCCTCTTCGTTCGTCGTCCGTTCGTTCGCCGCATGAAAAAATGCGCAGGGAGGGGCTCGAACCCTCACGCCCGGTGGGCCTGGCGCTCTCGAGGCCAGTTGTCTACCAAGTTCCAGCACCTGCGCGTATTGTCGTCACTCGTACCCCTCGGGCCTTCCGTGGCCCGAATACGGGGATCGGGGCAGCGGGATTCGAACCCACGACCTTCTGTGCCCAAGACAGACGCTCTGACCAGGCTGAGCTACGCCCCGAAGACGATCATGACGGGACCTCGCACGAAAGCCACTGTCACATGCCCGTCGCCCGGCAGCGCGATCGAATCATCGATCGAACTGCACGTGCGCGCGCCGACGCGCTCACGCGGAGGTGCGACGATTCGGTTTTCTCCCGCGCTCGTCGCAGCGCTGCCTGCACCCCGACCGGGGCGCCCCTTCACCGGGGTAGATACGGCAGGCGTAGATACGGCGGTAGCGGGGCCAACAGCGCGGGGAGCAGCAGGAGCCCCGCCGTACGCGGCTGGCCCTGGAGCATCGACCCGATGATGTGCTGATGGTTCGTCACGACCTTCACCCTGACTCGGTCCGGGGTATGTACAGCATGCCGATTCGCCGGTCAAGTCCCTCGCACGATTTTTTCGCGAGTCGCCCGACAGTCCCCACAATCGACCCTCCCCCGCATCACGCCACCCGAATCCGCGCACCACGCTCCCACCATTGCACTCTCGGGGGTCGATCGATTCCTCCGCCCCGGAGACGTCCGCGGTCGCCGCCCGCCGGCCTCGCCCTCGCGTCCGCGCGCCGCTCGTGTATCCTCGCGCCCGCGTGTCCTCGACCTCGCCGACCTCCTCGGTCCTGCGCCCGCGCCTCCGCGGCGTCGCCGACATCTACGCCGCCGCCCTCGCGGTCCCGGCCGTGGTCGCCCTGGTCGTGTGCGCCCGCGAAGGCGCCGCGACCCTCTCCGCCCTCGTCTACGGCGTCTCGCTGGTGGTCCTGCTGGTCGGCAGCGCCGTCTACCACCTGCCGGGCTGGCCGCTGCGCACCGCGCTGTGGCTGCGCAAGCTCGACCACGCCAACATCTATCTGCTCATCGCCGGCACCGCCACCCCGCTGGCCCTGGCCCTCGACGGCGCCGCCAGCGTGTGGCTGCTGTCGGCCATGTGGCTCGCGGCCGGCCTCGGCATCATCAAGACCTTCGCCTGGCCCCGCGCGCCCCGCAAGCTCAGCGCCGCCCTCTACGTGCTCATGGGCAGCTTCACCCTGCCCACCGCGCCGGTCCTCCGCGTCGCCGCCGACGAAGTGTTCCTGCTGTTCGCCACCGGCGGATTGCTCTATGTCTGCGGCGCGGTGATCTACGCGCTGCGCTGGCCCAATCCGGCCCCGCTGGTGTTCGGATACCACGAGCTGTTCCACGTCTTCGTGTTCAGCGCCGCCCTGGTCCACTATATGGCGATCTGGGCCCTGGTCACCTGAGCCGCTCGCGCCGACCCCGCAGGTCGGTACGTCTCCGCGCTCGCACCCGCACGCACCATGGCCGCGGGTTCGCGCATCACCTGTCGCGCCCGGCACATGCGAGCAGTCTGCGGCCAGTCGCACGATCGGAGATTTTTCCAAAGCCTCGACACCATGAACAGAGCTTGACTACGTCGGAGGATCGGGCCTCTTAGCAAAAGCGTCTCGTGTCGAATTCGTCTCCAACGATGCGCGCTCCTGCAGGTGGCGGCCGCGGCCCCCGGCAGGGCGCGGGCATGCCGACCGGGTCCACGCGGACGACCCTGGTCCCCCACGCCCTGCCGGACCCGATCGCGCTCGAGCCGGGCCACGAGATCGGTCGCTTCACCGTCCTCTCGTACCTCGGCGCCGGCGCGATGGGCATCGTCTACGCCGCCTACGATCCGGAGCTCGACCGCAAGGTCGCGCTCAAGGTCCTGCGCCCGCAAGGCCGCCCCGACAGCCACGGCCGCGTGCGCCTCCACGACGAGGCCCAGGCGATGGCCAAGGTCTCGCACCCCAACGTCGCGGTGGTCCACGAGGTCGGCCTCCACGAGGACGGCATCTTCATCGCCATGGAGTTCGTCCGCGGCAGCACGCTCCACGCCTGGCTCGCCAGGCAGCCGCGCGGCTGGACCGAGGTCCTCGGCGCGTTCATCCAGGCCGGCCGCGGCCTCGCTGCGGCCCACGGCGCCAACCTCGTCCACCGCGACTTCAAGCCCAGCAACGCCATGATCGGCGACGACGGCCGCGTCCGCGTCCTCGACTTCGGCCTGTCCTGCACCCCCGCCAAGGCCGGCCGCGAGGTCGTCGGCACGCCGGCGTACATGCCCCCCGAGCAGTTCCTCGGCCAGCCCGTCGGCCCCGCGTCCGACCAGTTCAGCTTCTGCGCCTCGCTGTACCAGGCGCTGTTCGGCCAGCTGCCGTTCCCCGGCGACAGCACCGACGAGCTGCGCCTCAGCATCACCAGCGGCCAGGTGCGCAGCCCGCCGCGCCACGTCCGCGTGCCGTCGCGGCTGTGCGCGGCGATCCTGCGAGGATTGCGACAGGACCCAAAGGACAGGTTCGCCAGCATGGAAGAATTGCTGCGCGACCTCGATCCCGACCGCACCCGCGGCCGTCGCACCTTGATGGGCGCGGTCGCCGGGGCGGCGGTCCTCGGGCTCGGCGGCGGCTACCTCGGCGCGCGCCCGCAGGCGACCGACCCGTGCAGCGGCGGCGCGGCGCACATCGATCAGGTGTGGAACGCGGACTCGCGAGCGGCGATCGAGCACGCCTTCGACGCGCTGCCGCCGGCGTTCGCCACCAACTTGTGGCCGCAGGCGCGCCGCGTGCTCGACGACTGGGGCGCCGAATGGCAGCAGAACTACCGCGCCGCCTGCGAGGCCCGCGAGCGCCACGAGTTCTCCGAGGAGCTGGCCCTGCGCAGCGCCGCTTGCCTCGAGCGGGCCCGCGCCGCGCTCGCCTCGGCGGTGGACGTGCTGCGCAAGGCCGACGCCGACGTCGCCCTGCACGCGCTCGAGGTCGCGACCTCGCTGCCCGACCCCGGCGAGTGTCGCAGCAGCGCCAGCCTCGTCGCCCACACCCAGGCCTCGCGCGACATCGGCACCGCGGTGCGCCGCCGCCGGGTCATGGCCGCCCTCGAGGACGTCAAGGTCCACGCGCGCGCGGGCCGGATAGACGCCGCGAAAGATCTGGCCGACGACGTGATCCGCGAGGCCCACGCGCTCGGCGACCGACCCACGCTCGCCGAGGCGTTCCTCCAGCGCGGCCGCCTCGACCTCGAGGTCGACCCCGCCCACGCCGAACCATTCCTCGGCCGCGCCTACCTCGTGGCCCTCGGCGCCGGCGAAGACAACCGCGTCGTCGAGGCCCTCGCGCTGCGCCTCTACGCCCGCAGCCACGCCCGCGACGGCCTGCCGCGCGCCTTCGAAGATCTCGACGTCGTCACCGCCATGCTGCCGCGGATCGGCGACCCGCCGAGCCTGCGGGCGCTCGCCTTCAACAACGCCGGCTCGCTCTACCTCACCGCCGGCGACGCCGAGCACGGCGAGCCCTATTTGCGCGAGTCGCTGCGCCTGCGCCGGGCCGCAGGCGAGGACGACGTCGAGGTCGCCAAGACCCTCAGCAACCTCGCCCTGCTGGCGAGAGACCCGTCGCGCGCCCGCGAGCTCGTCGGCGAGGCCCTGCAGATCCTCGAGGACAACCTCGGCGTCGCCCACCCCGAGGCCATGGGCGTCCGGATCCTCGCCGGCGCCCTCGCCCAGGACCCGCTGGACGCCGTCCAACTGCTCGAGCGCGGCTGCGACGCCCTCGACGAGTACCGCCGCGACGACCTGCGCGCCCGGGCGCAATGCCTGCAGCACCTCGCCGCGCACGCCCGCGACGCCGGCGAGCAGGCGCTCGCGGACGAGGAGATCTCGCGCGCGCGCGCGCTGATCGAGCAGCTGCCGGACGCCGACCCGTTTCGCTTCGACAACGCGCTGATTCACGGCTACGCCGGCCTCGTCGACGGCACGCACGCGGCGGCGCTGGCGTACCTCGGGCGGACCTTCGACGAGCTGCGCGGCGGGGAATGGTGGCAGCGCCGCAAGGTCGCCGAGGTCGAGCTCTGCATCGGCCTGAACCTGCTCGCCGTCGGCGACGTCCCGGCGGCCCGGCGCGCGCTCGCGGACAGCGTCGCTATCTTCGAGCAGATCGCCGCCAAGGCCCACGACAACGTGCTGCCGCGCACCCTCGCCGCGGCTCGCATGAGCCTCGCCGCGGCGCTGAGCGCCGGCTTCGACCCCGAGGCCGCCGCGCATGAGCTCGCCGCCGCCGAATCATGGTACCGCGAGTCCGGGGGCGAATTCGCCTGGCGCCTGCCCACAATCGCCGATAGACGTCAGTGACTGGAGAAAATCATTCGCGGCATCCTCGCACTCGCCGCCGCGAGGCCCGCGCGGGGCCTCCCGGCGCGCCCATCATTCGCCGCGGCGCCGTCCCCTTCCTCCCGTGGGGGGCACAACACAATCGAGGCACTCGGAGGTGTTATGCGACACTGGCGAATCAGCGGCGTCATCGTGGTCCTATCTACCCTCGCCTCGGGGTGCGACGACCCCTCGATCGAGGACACCGAATTTCGCCCCTACATTGCCCGACCTGGCAGTGTGGCTTCAACTCCGCGGAGGTGAATGGGCGCTCGATCCGCGAGCTCAACCTCGACGGTCAGGCCAACGGCGACGGCGTGCGCGTCGTCGGCTTCGTCGCCCCGCAGGGCCTCCTCGGCAACTTCAAGCTCGACACCGACGGCGACCAGATGGTGGCCCGCAACGAGCAGGGCCAGACGCTGCGCGGCCTGCAGCTTATCGGCTCGATCATCCTCGTCAAGCGGGACGGCCTGCTCGAGCTGCCGGTCCCGCTCACGGTGCTCGGCTATCAGGAGATCGACTCGTGGGCCGCCGGCGCGGCCAAGGTGCCGACCTACGCGCTCGTTTATCCCGACCTCGGCGCCCTGCTCGGCGTGCGCAACGTGTGCAACGGCGACCTGCTCGACGCCCTGGCCACCGCGGTGACGGTGATCGGCGGCGAGACCTACGATCTGGCGCACAAGACCGTCAACGCCGGCCAGACTCGGTGGTTGACGCTCGCCTGCGCGGGCTCGGCGGCCGCCAAGATGCGGCTGATGAACTACGGTCCCCACGCCGACTTCGACGGCGAGGGCCACCCGGCCACGGTGGCGCAGCGGCAGGCCACCCTCAAGATGTTGACCGCCGACTACTGCGGCACGGGTCACAGCTACACCGCCAACGGCACGCCGCTGCAGTGGGAGAACCAGGACGGCACGGTCGCCTCGCCCGGCCCCTACGGCGACCTCGAGGCGATCTGGACCGCCACCGGCGCGGTCTGCCTCGACGCCACGCGCCTGCCCGACGTCGACGTCGCGTGCACGCGGCCATCGTGCTCCACCTATACCGGGCCTGCCGGCGAATGGTCGACCTGGGTGCCCCACTGACCCTTCATTCTCGCTCGCCCACGCCCCGTATTCACGAATATGCCGACGGCGGCGGCCTCGCACCTCCGCCCCTGCCTCGCGTCCGACCGCGCCCACGACCGGGAACACGATCCCTCCGCGGAGCCGCGTCCCTTCCGGCGGGCGGCCGCACAGGGAGGGCATACGGCGCGGACCGGCAGCTCTGCATCGCGCTGGTGGCGGCGCTCTTCGTGGGGTGCGACGACCCCCAGGCTGAGGCCATCGAGTTACGCCCCTATCATTGCTCCGTGACGACAAGTCCGTCGTGCCCGGGCGCGATCGCTGGCTGACGATCGCCTGCGCCGGCTCGCCGAGATGCGGCCGATGACCTTCGGTCTTCACGGCGGCTTCGGCGGCCAAGGTCACCCCCGCCTGCGCCGCGCAGCGGCTTCTCGCGCGACGACGGCGAGTGGGCCACCTTCCGGCGGAGCGGGCGAGCGGAGAGCAATGGCATGACATGACCCTTCGGTCATATATCGAAGGTGGTGGCGCCTGCGCACGCCCGCCCGCGCCCGCGTCGCGCGGCCCGCCCGCCGGCCGCGGGCGGGCTGGACGGCGCGCAGATGCGCTTGCGATCCACAGCACGTGGCACCGGGGGGCGACTGCGGCCACCCCTCGGGCCATGCACCACCGCAAGCTTTCTCTGGTCACGCTGTCGCTCGTGCTCGCCGCGGCGTGCTCGCGCACGAACCCGGACACGATCCCCCCGAGCCAGGTCTCGACCGACCTGCCGGCCACCAACGCCAAGCCGGACGACCCGGCCGCGGTCGCCGTGGCCGCCATGCCGGAGGACGCCAAGGTCAAGGCCCCCCGAGTACATGACCAACGACGACGAGATCTTCGGCGTCCTCAACATCATCAACGAGGAGGAGATGAAGATGGCGGAGTACGCCAAGAAGTGGGCCAAGGGCACCCGCGTCAAGGAGTTCGCCGCGCTGATGATCACCGACCACGGCGCCATCAAGTCGCGCGAGCACGAGACCCGCGACCGCCTCGGCCTGCGCCAGACCGACAGCCGCCTGCGCGACGACATCAAGAACGACGCCAAGCAGAAGATGGAGGTCCTGGAAAAAGTCGACAAGGGCGACGCGTTCGACAAGACGTACATCGACATGCAGGTCGACGCCCACGCCATGTGGATCAACTTCATCGACACCAAGCTGCTGCCGCACGCCCAGATGCCGGAGCTGCGGGTCGAGCTCAACAACTTCCGCTCCACCCTCGAACGCCACTACAACACGGCCAAGGAGATCCAGGCCTCGCTCACCGCGCCCAAGAGCTGAAGCGATCGTCGGCCCGCTCCCGCGACGGCGGCGAGGCCAGGAGGGCGACGCGAGCGCGCCCGCGGCGTGCGCCTGGGCCGATCCGGCTGCCCGAGGCCTGCTCCGACGACCCGCCGCGACTCGAGCGCCGCGACGGGGCAGGCGCGCGGCGAGACGCGCCGCACGCAGGATCGCCGCGCCTTCGGCACCAGCCTGCTCGGGGCGAGCAGAGCGCGTCTGCAGCGTCGGCTCGCGCCACGAATCGCATGAGACCGCTGGTCGTACGCAGCGGCGGAAGGATACTCCGGCGATGCCGGGCGCGACGCCGCCGAACCAGCAGAACCTGCTGGACTTCACCCACGAGGGCGTCATCGCCCTCGACGAGGATGAACGCGTCACCTTCTGGAACCAGGCGGCCGAGCAGATGTACGGCTGGACCGCCGCCGAGGCCGCAGGCCGGACTCTGCCGAAGCTGCTCCGCGCCGACTGCCTGCGAGACGCCCCACGCGCTGCGCTCGCACGGGGCTGCCACGCGGGCGCTCGAGTTCGTGTCGTCCCGCAAGGACGGCACGACGCTGTGGGTCGCGGCCAGCCTAAGCGCCTGCCGCAGCGACGACGGACGGCTCGTCGGCTTCGTGGCGGTGCACCGCGACGTCACCGACCGCAAGCTCGCCGAGGCGAAGTTGCGCGAGAGCGAGGCCCGCATGCGCGCCCTCGTCGACGCTTCGCCGCTCGGCATCGACATCATGGACCTGGCCGGTCACCCGGTGTTCTTCAACCCGAAGTGCGTGGAGCTGCACGGCCTGGACCTCGGGGACGCCCATGACCGCGGGTGGACGGAGGCGATCCATCCCGACGATCGGGCCCGCGTCGTGTCGTCGTGGTACGAGGCCGCGGGGGCGAAGGCGCCGTGGTCGCAGACCTACCGCTTCCTGCATCGAGACGGCCGCGTGGTGTGGGTGAGCGGCCGCGCGGCGCCGATGTTCGTCGACGGCGAGCTGGTCGGCTACGTCGGCACGCTCGAGGACATCACGCCGCTGAAGCAGGCCGAAGCCGACCGCGAGCGGCTGCTCGACGCCGAGCGCGAGCTGCGGGTGCAGGCGGAGCGAGCGACCCGCCAGCGCGACGAGACGCTCGCCGTCGTCGCCCACGACCTGCGCAATTTCATCAGCACGATCTTGCTGGGCGTGGCCCGCCTCGAGCGGCCGAAGCTCTCCGAGGACGAGTGCGCCCGGCGGGTCGCCGTGATCAAGCGCTCGGCGGAGGCCACGGAGCACCTCATCCGCGATCTGCTCGACGCCTCCCGCATCGAGTCGGGCGCCCTCGCCATCGAGCGCTCCCGGGTGGACTTCGCCGCGCTGTTCCGCGGCGCCGTCGAGCTCATGCAGCCGCGCGCCGCGGAGCTCGGGATCGTCCTGGACTACGCGATCACCGAAGACCCCCTGGAGGTGAGCGGCGATCGCAGTCGTCTCCTGCGAGTGCTCTTGAACCTCCTGGACAACGCGCTCAAGTTCACGCCGCCTCCGGGTCGGGTGAGCCTGCAGGCCCGCCGCTCCGGCGGCGACGTGGAGATCGCGGTCGCGGACACGGGCCGCGGAATCGACGCAGAGGCCTTGCCCCACGTCTTCGACCGCTATTGGCAGGCCAAACGGACCTCGCGCGCCGGCGCCGGCCTCGGCTTGACGATCGCCAAGGGCATCGTCGAGGCGCACGGCGGACGGATCTGGGTCGAGAGCACGCCGGGACGCGGGACCGTCCTCCGCTTCACCGTCCCCGCGACGGACGAGCGCCGCCCGTGACGCGGCGGTACGATCATATGTCCCCGAGGACAGCACGAATCTCTCGCGTGACCGGAGACGACGAGGCGCTCGAGCAGGCCGTGGCGATCGGGTCGAGGCCGATCGATGCGGCGGGCGAGGACCAGGCGGGTCCGGCTCCTCGTCGTCGCCGAGGACGCAGGCGAGGGAGCGAGCGATGGCGACGCCGAGGCGCCTGTCGCCGGCCCCGGGATGCGCCGCGCCGGCCCCGCGTCGAGCCGGCCGGCAGACGGACCGACCACCTCGACAGCGACACGGGTCTGCCTCCTCGGCGAGACGCCGCGGCGACGCGCGCACTCCTTTCGCGCCCGTGAATCGAGGCCGCGGCCCGGCGCGGATTGCTTCGCCGCGCGGCCCCGTGGCAAGATGAACGGGTCATGCAAGCCGTCCGCGACATCGACGTCCCCGTCGTCCCCGCCACCCGCGAGGCCGTGGCCGACTACGGCCTCTACATCGGCACCGAGGTCCCCCAGGCCGGCCTCGGCATCCCCTTCTACAAGGGGGCAGTCGAAGAGGGCCACAACTTCGCGTTCAAGTGCAACGGCCGCTGCGTCATCCGCTCGGCTCGCATCCACCGGCGCCCCGCCGAGGTCACCTGGCTCGAGCGCCACATGAACATGACCCAGCTGTTCGTCGGCCTCGGCGACCAGCCGTTCGCCATGGTCCTCGGCAAGCCGACCCACCAGCGCGGCATGGACACCCCCGACCTCGACGACGTGCGCTGCTTCGTCCTCCCGCCCGGCAGCGGCATCATGATCCACGAGGGCACCTGGCACGACTTCCCGCTGGCCGTCGAGGGCCCCGTCACCGTCCTCACCGCCAACTCCGAGGAGGTCGTCGAGGCCCTCGCCAGCATGAAGGAGCCGAGCGAGATGGCCCACGGCGACGTGTTCAAGATCGACATCCGCAAGCGCCTCGGGGCCCGCTGCGCGCGGTGCTGTTCTGATGCGCGTCGACGCCTTCAAGCTGCCCACCGACGGCCCCGCCGACGTCCGCGGCCTGCAAGCCCTGCTCGACGACGGGGCCGTCCGCGCCGACGAGCTGGTGTGCGTCCTCGGCAAGACCGAGGGCAACGGCGGCCGCAACGACTTCACCCGCGACCTGGCCATGCGTGCGCTCGAGGACCTGCTGGCCCCGCGCCTCGGCCTGCCGCCCGCCCGCGTGCAGGACCGCGTGGTGTTCTCGCTGTCGGGCGGCACCGAGGGGGTGGTCTCGCCGCACGTGGTCGCGTTCGCCCGCTCGGGCGCCTGGTCCGAAGCACCTGGCCCGAAGCGCCTGGTCGTCGGGACAGCTCACACGCGGCCGTTCACGCCGGCGGAGATCGGGCGGATGCCGCAGATCGAGGAGACCGCCCGCGCGGTGGCGGAGCTGGCCGGCGAGCTGCGCCTCGCGCCGGGCGACGTCCACCTCGTGCAGATGAAGGGCGCGATCCCGAAGGCCGACCACGAGGCCGTCCTCGCCGCCCGCCGCGCCGGCGCCCCGCTGCGCAACGACATGGTCCACTCGCGGGCCGCCAGCGCCCTCGGCGTCGCCCTCGCCCTCGGCGAGGTCGCCCGCGCCGACCTGTCCGACGACGTCGTCTGCGACGACTGGTCGCTCTACTCCGGCGTCGCCTCGTGCTCGGCCAAGCCCGGCCTGCAGCGCACCGAGATCCTGATGTTCGGCAACAGCGACCGCGCCGGCGGCGACCTCGTCGTCGGCCACACCGTGCTCAAGGACATCCTCGACGTCGACGCTGTCCGCGCCCTGCTCGCCGAGCTCGGCCTGCCCGTCACCGGCGGCCAGCTGGCCCCCGAGCAGCGCGCCCACGTGCTCGGCGTGTTCGCCAAGTCCGAGGCCGACCCCCGCGGCTCGATCCGCGGCCGCCGGCACACGATGCTGTCCGACGACGACATCGACGACACCCGCCACTCCCGCGGCGCCCTCGCGGCCGTGCTCGCCAGCGTGATCGGCGACCCCTGCATCTACGTCAGCACTCGCGCCGAACACCACGGCCCGCTCGGCGGCGGCCCGCTGGCGATCATCGCCCGCGTGCCGTGAGCCGCCGCGAACGCCCGCTCGGCGACGACGTGCGCTCGCGGAGGCCTCCGCAGCGCGGCCCCGCCTCAAGCTCTTCCGGACATGTTTGAATGTATATGTCCTGAAGAGCATGTTCTCGAGCATGTTCTCGAGAGCATGCTGTCGAGGACATGCCCCCATCACCACCTCACGGCGCGGCCGCGTAGGTGACCCACTCGCCGTCGTCGACCGCGAGGCCGGCGCAGCTCGGCAGGCTACAGTCCGCCACGGTGCCGGCGATGCGCGGGGTCCCGAGGCACAGCGCGCCGTCCTCGGTCCACACCGCCTCGACGTCGCCGAGCTGGCCGGACTGCGGGGCCACGGTGCCGCTCGCGTTGGCCCAGTGGACCTCGGTGCCGTCCTGCGTGTAGCTCTCGCCGCCGCCGCAGTAGTCGGCGGTGACCATCTTGAGCGTCGCCTGCCGCTGCGCCGGCGTGGTCGCGCTCGACTGCGGGCCGTAGCCGAGCAGGCGCATCTTGGCCGCGGCCGAGCCGGCGCAGGCGATCGTCAACCACCGCGACCGGCCCGCGTTCACCGTCTTGTCGGCGAGGTCGTAGGTCTCGCCGCCGATCACCGTCGCCGCGCTGGCGAGGGTGTCGAGCAGGTTGCCGCTACAGACGTTGCGCACGCCGAGCAGCGCCGCCAGGTCGGGGTAGAGGAGCGCGTAGGTCGGCACCTTCGGCGCGCCCTCGGCCCAGGAATCGATCTCCTGGTAGCCGAGCACCGAGATCGGCACCGGCAGCGCCAGGAGCCCCGGCGCCTGGACGAGGATCGTCGCGCCGACCAGCTGCAGCCCCTTGAGGGTCTGGCCGCTCGGGTTGCGGGCGACCAGCGCGTCGTTCTCGACGGTCAGTTGATAGTTGCCGAGCAGGCCGAGGGGCGCCACGAAGCCGACGATCCGCATGCCCTCGCTGTTGGCAGCGCCGTCGAGGTTGAGCTCGCGGATCGATCTGCCGTTCACCTCGGCCGAGTTGAAGCCGCACTTCCAGACCGGGCACGCATAGGGCCGCAGCGCGATATCGTCGCCGCCGGCTGGCTCGGCCTCGTCACAACCCGCGGCCAGCGCCACGGCTCCGGCGAAGATCCAGTGATATGTCTTTCTGTACATGTCGGTTACGCCTCCGGTGTCCGCCCACTTTATGGGCCGATCGCGGTCGGGGTGCCCGTCTGGGCGACAAACCGCTCGGTCCGCGCCAACTGTCGCGCAAAGCTGGGCCCGGCGCTGCGATAAAATCCGAGCGAGGCCGCGAGGCTCGCGCGAGCCTCCGGGGTCCGGGCGAGGTCCAGCGCCACCCATGCCTCGACCAACCCTCGGCGAGTGCGGGCCAGCGCGGCGCCGAGGCGCGGCTCCGAGTCGACGAGGCCCGCGTAGTCCGCAACGGCGGTCACGAAGTTGCCGCGCGCCTCCTCCGGACGGCCGGCCGCGAGCAGGTTGTGGCCGAGGATCGATCGCAGCTCGGCCGCGTCGGCCCGGGACCACCACGCCTCCGGGAGCTGCCCCAGGGCCGCCTCGATCCGCCGAATCGCCGCTTCGTGAGCGCCCGTGCCGAGCGCGGCGTAGCCGACCAGCGCCGCCGCCTCGTGGTCCGTCAGCCGCGGGCCCGCGCGCACGTCGTCGACGAGCGCCGCCCCGGCCACGAACGCGAGCTCCGCCTCGTCGTCGTCGCCCAGCTCGAGCGCGAGGCGCCCGAGATAAAGCAGGCAGCGCGCCCGACCGACGACGTCCCCCGGCAAGAAGCGGTCGAGCGCCGCGCAGCCGGGGCGCAACAGGCCCGGCCCGGCCGCGAAGTCGGCGAGGTGCGCCGCGGCCAGCCGGCCCTCGATGGTCTCGGGATGCGCAGGCCCCAGCGCCAGTTCGAAGATCGCCACCGCGCGCGCGAGCAGGCGCTCGCGCTCCGGCCCGGGCTCGCTGGCCAGCGCCAGGTTGACCAGCGCATAGGCCACCTCGAGGTCCTCGCTGCCGAGCGCCACCTCACGCACCGCCAGCGCCTCGGTGAAGTAGCGCCGCGCCTGCGCCGGCTCCTGTCGGGCCAGATAGGCGGTGCCGATGTTGTTGAGCACGAGCCCGCGCAGCGCCGCCGGCGTCGGGCTGCGGTCGGCCAGCGCCAGCGCCAGCGGCTCGTCGGCCAGCGCCCGCGCGACCTGGTCGGGCTGGCGCGCGAGCGCGTAGATCCGCAGCGCCAGCGCCTCGGCCGCGATCGCGTCGACCCGCGCCTCGAAGCCGGCGCTGATCGCCCGCGTCAACCGGTCGACCTCCTCGCCTGTCTGATCGGGCAGGTGCAGCTCGAGCTTGCTGCGCAGCAGCAGCGCCTCGGCGCGGACCGGCGGATAATCCAGCGCCTCGCTCGCGGTCACGATCTCGTGCGCCCGCGCCAGCGCGTCCGGCAGTCGACCCGAGCGCGCCAGCACCTGCGCCTGCGTCATCTGCCCGCGCAGCTCGGCCACCCGCGCCGCGCTGTCGGGGTCGTCGGGCGGCGGCTGCTCGGACGACAGCGCCTCGAGGTTGCGGCAGCCCTCGAGCGGCGGCAGGTCGCCCGCGACCTCGAGCGCGCGCAGGGCCACGTCGGCGTCGGCGGCCGCCAGCGTGGCGACGGTCTCGGCGAGCGCGCCGCGGCGCTGGTCGAGGCAGCGCATCTGGTGATCGAGCAGGGCGCCGGAGCGCTCGCCGTGGCGGTGGGCGAGGCAGGCCTCGCGATGGGCCGCGCCCCAGCCAGCTGCGTAGCCGTCGAGCTCCTCCTGCACGCGCGGCCACACCACCGACGCGTAGCCGGGAGCCGCGGCCCCGAGCGCCGTGGCCACCGCGTCGCGCTGCGCTTGCCCCCACACCTGCGCCAGCTCCTCCGGCGCGCGCGCGCAGGTGTCGTCGTCGCCGGTGCGTGCGAACACGACCCCGGTGCCGGCCACCGTCCCGGCGAGCACCGCCGCGACCACCCAGCGCCGGCGCCCGCGGGCGCGCCCGCGGTCGAGCGCGGACAGCAGCGCCGGCATCCCGGGGTACCTGTCCTTGGGTCATTCTTCAGACCGCGCATCACCACCGGCGCCAGCCAGGCCGGCAGCCCGCGCTTGCGCGGCGGCTCGCTCGCCTGCCCGTGCAGCACCTTGAGCACCAGCTCGGCCGCGTCGCCGTAAGGGAACGGCGCGAGCCCGTACAGCGACTCGTACAGCGCGACGCAGAAGCTGAACTGATCGGCGGCTGGCTCGGGGGACAGGCCGCGCCAGTGCTCCGGCGCCATGTAAGCCGGCGTGCCGACGATCTGGTCGTCGTGCGTCAGGTGCATGTCGAGCTTGCTGTTGCCGTTGCTGTTGCTGTTGCTCCCCGAGCCCGGCGCCCCGCGCGTCACCTCCGGCACGGCCGCACGCACCAGCCCGAAGTCGAGCACCCGCGCCCGCCCGGCGTCGTCGATCATCACGTTGCTGGGCTTGAAGTCGCGGTGGACCAGGCCGGCCGCGTGCGCCGCCGCCAGCCCGCGCCCGGCCTGCACGAACACCTCGACCACCTCCGCCCAGCCGCGCGGCCCCGCCTGCAACCACGCCCCGAGCGTCTGCCCGCGGATGAACTCCATCGCCACGTAGACCTGCCCGCCGGCCACGCCGGCCTCGAGCACGGTGACCACGTTCGGGTGCGAGACGCGCGCCATCGCCTGCGCCTCGCGCAGCAGCCGACGCTGCGCGCTCTCGCCGGTGTCGCGCAGCACCTTGACCGCGACCTTGCGGTCGAGGGTCTCGTCGTAGGCGGTGTACACCACCCCCATCGCCCCCGAGCCGAGCGGCTCCAAGATGATGAACCGGCCGAGCTTGCCGCCCGCGACCGTGGTCGACGGCTCGATCGCCGACGACACCTCGGGGTCGCCCAGCGCCGGCGAACCGGCCAGGCCGGTGGTCTGGAGCGCGGTATCGTGGATCCCCGGGGCCATGGTGAACGGTGTTCCGGGCGCCCTCTCGTCAGCTGCGGCATTGTCGCATGGTTTGCCCACCTCCGCCCACCGCATTACCCTCGCGGGCCGATGCCCCGTATCCACACCGCGCTCACCCAGGGGGGCGACGAGCTCGTCGTTTTCCTCCACGCCGTCGGCGGCGACCACAGCACATGGCGACCCCAGGTCGAGGCCCTGCGGGCGCGCTACAGCACGCTGACCTTCGACATGCGCGGCCACGCCCGCAGCTTCAGCGCCGACCGGCCCGAGATCTCGATCCAGAACTTCGCCGACGACGCGATCGACCTGGTCGAAGAGGCAGGGTTTTACCGCGCCCACTTCGTGGGACTGTCGATGGGCGGCGTGGTGGCGCAGGAGATCTTCTCGCGCGCGCCGGAGCGGGTGCAGTCGCTGACCCTGGCGGCCACGTGGTGCTTCCACCCGCAGGCCGAGGCGCGGCGGACGTGGATGCAGGACAAGCTGAACCGCATGTCGATGGCCGAGAGCGCCGCCATGGACATGCCGAACCTGTACGCGAGCGACGCCCCGCGCGAGCTGATCGACGCCGCGATCGCGATCGAGGGCGGCAAGGACCGCGACGTGTTCCTGCAGTCGTGGCACGCGATGTTCCAGGTCGACTACCGCGACCTGTTGCCGCGGATCGACGTGCCGGTGCTGCTCGTCGGCGGCAGCGACGACCGCATCACCCCGGTCGACCCGCTGCTGCTCGACCTGTTCGCGCGCGTGCCGATGGCCGAGCTGCGGGTGCTCGCCGGCGGCGGCCACTTCTGCAACCTCGACCGCGCCGAGGCCTTCAACGCGGCGCTGGTGCCGTTCCTCCGCCGCGCCCGCGCCCGCGCCCCGCAGGCGCTGGCCCTGCCCCCCGCGCCGCCGGCCGCCGGCAGCGCCGCCACCGTCGCCGAGGCGCTGCTCGACCAGCTGCATCGCCGCGACGTCCCGTGCCTGTTCAGCAACTCGGGCACCGACTTCACCCCGCTGATCGAGGCGCTGGCGCGCCCGGGCGCCCCCGCCCCGCGCGTGGTCGCGGCCGCCCACGAGAACACCGCGATCGCCATGGCCCACGGCTATCAATTGCTCTCGGGACAGGTCCCCGCGGTCATGGCCCACGTCAATGTGGGCACCGCCAATCCGGGCCTCGGCCTGATCAACGCCCGCCGCGCGCGCGTGCCGATGCTGGTGATGGCCGGCCTCACGCCCTACACCGATTCGCCGGCGGTCCCCGGCCACCGCACCAACTTCGTGCAATGGGGCCAGGACAGCTTCGACCAGGCCGCCTACTTCCGCGAGTTCACCAAGTGGGACTACCGCCTGGCCACCGCCGATCACCTCGAGGTCGCGGTCGACCGCGCGCTGGCGATCGCCGACAGCGACCCCGCGGGCCCGGTCTACCTGACGCTGCCCAAGGAGGTCCTGTGCGCGCCGGCCAGCCACGCCCCGGTGTCGCCGCGGCCGCGGCTGCGCCCGAACCCGCCGGCCCGCCCCGACGCGGTCGCGCTCGCCCGCGTGGCCCACGCGATCCGCAACGCCAAGCGGCCGCTGATCCTCACCGCCGAGCTCGGGCGCTACCGCGGCGGGCCCGAGGCGCTGTGGCAGCTGGCGACCCGCCACGGCATCGGCGTGGTCGAGTTCGGCAAGCGCAATTTCTTCAACCTGGCGACGCACTGTCCGGTCCACCTCGGCTTCGACCCGGGCACGCAGGTGCCGCAGGCCGACCTGATCCTCGCGGTCGAGGACCCGGTGCCGTTCATCCCCGCGTTCGTCGCCTTGCCGCACGGACAGGTGCCGCCGATCGTGCAGATCGGGGTCGACCCGCTGTTCTCCGACCTGCCGCTGCGCGGCTTCCCCAGCGACCTGGCGCTGCCCGGCGACCCGGCCGAGAGCCTGCGCCTGCTCACCCGCCTGCTCGACGCCGACCCGGTCCCCGACGTGGTCGCCCGCCGCGGGGCGCTGCGCATCGAGCACGAGGTGGCGTTCGCCAACGCCCGCGTGGCCGCCGACACCGACGCTCACCGCCCGGCGATCACCAAGCGCTGGCTGTCGCGCTGCGTCGGCCAGGCGGTCGACGACGAGGTCGTGATTTTTAATGAGTACCCGCTCGACCCGCTGCTGGTGCCGCGCCGGCTGCCCGACAGCTGGTTCGAGAACTCGATCGCCAGCGGCCTCGGCTGGGCCCTCGGCGCGGCCCTCGGCGGCAAGATGGCCCGTCCCGACCGCACGATGATCGCGGCGGTCGGCGACGGCAGCTTCCTGTTCAACACGCCGCTGTCGGCGCTGCACGCCGCGACGGCGCACCGCCTGCCGATCCTCATCGTGGTGTTCAACGATTGCGCGTGGAGCACCATCCGCAAGTCGACGCGCGGCGACTTCCCCGGCGGCCACGCCCAGGCGACCGGCAACTTCGCGCTGTGCGACCTCGGGGCCGACCCGGCGTACGACCAGATCGCCAGCGCCTGCGGCGGCGTCGGCGTGCGCGTCGATCGCCCCGACGCGGTGCCCGAGGCGCTCCGCCGCGGCCTCGAGCTGGTCCGCGGCGGCGACCGCTTCGTCCTGCTCGACGTCCGCTGCGAACGCGACGTTTAAATGAAATGGTGCGGCCCCGCCGATCGGCGAGGTCGCATCGAGCCCGAGCCGGGAGCGGCGGGCGGAGGGCTGCGAGACCGCATCGCGGCCCTCGCACGCCCGGCTGGGTGACAGTTATTTTTTAAGCGAATGTCATGACCCTCGAGCCATGCGTAGGTTTTGACGCCGACCATCGATACCGCGATCGACGGGTCCATCGCGCGCCAGCGATTGCGCGGAGGAGCGGTCGGCGAATCAGCTCAATACAATAGGCGTAAGCGAAGCGAGCGCGGATCTGCGCGCCCGGGTCAGCTGGCGGACACCACCGGGGCGGTCACGCGGCGCGGCCAGTCGATGCCGAGTTTGATGATACGGCGCTTCATGGCGTGGCGGGTGATGCCGAGGAGCTGGGCGGCCCCGACGATGTTGCCGGCGCGCTCGAGGGCGGTGGTGCAGAGGCGGCGCTCGGCGGCGCCCAGGTTGAAGTCTTCGAGGACGAGTTGTTGCTGCATGCGAAGTCTTGTACTTCACGAGCTTGTTCCAGCGCGGATCAACACCGGTTGAATAAGCGCCGCGCGCCGTCGTACGCCCGGTTCACGGCCGACCCGCGCGTTTGCGCGCGGCCGGGCCGGTGCCCGGCGAGTCGCTGTCGACCGTCGTTCGACGCGGATCGCGGCTCCCGACCGGAGCCTTCGTATCGTCGATTCATTCGGCACAGTCGAACGGCTCGAGGTGTCATGGAGATCCATCCACGGCTCGAGCCGGTCTCCTCGCATTCAAGCCAGACCCACGGCTCCGACCCCGCGCATTCGTCCGGACGAAACCCGTCGGCCTCACGAGGCGATCGCGCGCGGCCGGGGCGGGTCGTGGGATTGGTGGGCCTCGGTGCTGTCATTGAGGGCCAGGGTCGAGGTGTCGCCGCCGGAGATGATCTCGGCCACCGCGTCGAAATAGCCGGTGCCGACCTCGCGCTGGTGGCGGGTCGCGGTGTAGCCGTGGACCTCCGCCGCGAACTCGGCCTCCTGCAGCGCGGCGTAGGCGGCCATGCCGTCGTCGCGGTAGCGGCGGGCCAGCTCGAACACCCCGTGGTTCAGGGCGTGGAAGCCGGCGAGGGTGACGAACTGAAACTTGTAGCCCATCGCCCCGAGCTCGCGCTGGAACGTGCGCAGCGTCGATTCGCCGAGGTGTTTCTTCCAGTTGAACGAGGGCGAACAGTTGTAGGCGAGCCACTTGCCGGGCTGCTCGGCGAGCACCGCCTCGGCGAAGCGGCGGGCCTGCGCCAGGTCGGGCGTCGAGGTCTCGCACCACACCAGGTCGGCGTGCGGCGCATAGGCGCGGGCGCGGGCGATCGCGGCCTCCAGGCCGCCGCGGAGCCGGAAGAAGCCCTCGGGCGTGCGCTCGGCCGCGGTGATGAACTCGCGGTCGCGCGGGTCGACGTCCGAGGTGATGAGCTTGGCCGCGTCGGCGTCGGTGCGGGCGACGATCAGGGTCGGCACGTCGAGCACGTCGGCGGCCAGGCGAGCCGCGGTCAAGGTGCGCACGAACTGGCGGGTCGGCACCAGCACCTTGCCGCCGAGGTGGCCGCACTTCTTCTCGGAGGCGAGCTGGTCCTCGAAGTGAACCGCCG
Organism: Nannocystis pusilla; assembly: GCF_026626665.1. Lineage (GTDB taxonomy): Bacteria > Myxococcota_A > Polyangia > Nannocystales > Nannocystaceae > Nannocystis > Nannocystis pusilla. The sequence goes on along the minus strand of NZ_JAPNKE010000002.1, from coordinate 9,366,543 downwards.
CGGCGCCGGCGGCGATCATCGCCTTCGTCAATTCATAAGCGTGCAGCGGCCCGCCGAAGCCGGCCTCGGCGTCGGCGACGATCGGCGCCAGCCAGTAGCGGCGGCCCTTGTGGCCCTCGGCGCTGTCGATCTGGTCGGCCCGCAAGAGCGCGTGGTTGATGCGCTCGACCAGCGCCGGCACGCTGTTGCAGGGATAGAGGCTCTGGTCGGGGTAGGTCTGCCCGGCGAGGTTGGCGTCGGCGGCGACCTGCCAGCCGGACACGTAGATCGCCTCGAGCCCGGCCTTGACGTGCTGCACCGCCATGTTGCCGCTCATCGCCCCGAGCGCGGGCACGAACGGGCGGGCGGCGAGGAGCTCGCGCAGGCGGGCGGCCCCGAGCTCGGCGAGGGTGTGGCGGATCGTGAAGGAGCCGCGCAGGCGCTCGACGTCGGCGCGGCTGTACGGGCGAAGGATCGGGCTCGATTGCGGATGCACGATGTCCATGGCTGTCCTCTCCCCGGCGATCGTGTCGCCGAAGCTTGTCGAATGGGCAAAGAGCGCCGCGCGGGCGAGGGCCCGACGCGCATGTCTCTCGGGTCAGGTCACTGGGCGGCGAGCTCGGGCTCCACCGCGGTCACGTCGTCGGCGACGAGGGCCTCGTAGGCGGGCAGCGTCGAATTCTTCGCAGCGCTCGGCGGCGACGAGGCGCTCGAACAGGGCGCGGGCGGCGGCGAAGCGGCCGGCGGCGTAGCGCTCGTGCCCGAGCTCGGCGCGGAGCTCGGCCTCGACCGCGTCGATCGCCTCGCGCACGCGCGGGAAGTCGAGGGCGGTGCCGTCTTCGAGGGTGGCCGAGTACTTGAGCCACTGCCACACCTGGGCGCGGGAGATCTCGGCGGTCGCGGCGTCCTCCATCAGATCGTAGAGCGGCACGCAGCCGACGCCGCGCAGCCAGGCCTCGATGTACTGCACGCCGACGGCGATGTTGCGGCGCAGGCCCTCGGCCGTGCGCGGGCCGTAGGGGACGGCAAGCAGGTCGGCCGCCTGCACGTGCACGTCCTCGCGGACGCGGCAGATCTGGTGGGGCCCGGGCATGTGGGCGTCGAACACCTCGCGGGCGATCGGCACCAAACCGGGGTGCGCGACCCAGGTGCCGTCGTGGCCGTCTCGCACCTCGCGCTCCTTGTCGGCGCGGACTCTGGCGATCGCCTCGGCGTTGCGCCGCTGGTCGTTTTTAATCGGGATGAACGCCGCCATGCCGCCGATCGCGTGCACGCCGCGGCGGTGGCAGGTCTGGATCAGCAGCTGCGAATAGGCGCGGAGGAAGCCGCGGTCCATCGTCACCAGCGCGCGGTCGGGCAGCAGCGTGGCGGGGTCGCCCTGGCGGCGCTTGATGAAGCTGAAGATGTAGTCCCAGCGGCCGCAGTTGAGCCCCGCCGAGCGCTCGCGCAGGGCGTGGAGGATCTCGTGCATCTGGAAGGCGGCCGGCAGGGTCTCGATCAGCACGGTGGCGCGGATCGTGCTGTTCGGCAGGCCGAGCATCTCCTCGCTGGCGCGCAGCACGTCGGCCCACACTTGCGCCTCGGCGGCGCTCTCGAGCTTGGGCAAATAGACGTAGGTGCCGAGGCCGCGGCGCAGCCGCTCGGCCGCGTTGTGGAAGGCGTAGAGGCCGAAGTCGACCAGGCAGCCGCGGGCCGGGGCGTCGTCGACCAGGACGTGCGCCTCGGGCAGGTGGAGCCCGCGCGGGCGGACGAACAGCGCGGCTGTCCGTTCGGCCAGCTCGTAGAGCTTGCCGCCCTGCTCGAGGCGGATCTCCCGCCGCACGGCGTCGATCAGGTTGCGCTGGCCGTCGACCAGGTTGTAGAGCGTCGGCGCGGTCGCGTCCTCGAAGTCGGCCATGAACACGCGCGCCCCCGAGTTGAGGGCGTTGATGATCATCTTGCGTTCGACCGGGCCGGTGATCTCGACACGGCGGTCGAGGATGTCCTCCGGGGCAGGTCCACAGGTCCACGCGGCCTCGCGCAGGTCTCGCGTGTCGCGGGCGAAGTCCAGCCGCTCGCCGCGGTCGAGGCGGCACTGGCGAGCCTGGCGTGCCACCATCTGCCGGCGAATCGCGGCCCGAACCGGCGCTGCAGCTCGGCCACGAAGGCCAGGGCTTCATGGCTCAGGACGGTGAAATCGCCGGGGACGCGGGGGCCGCGCAGGATCACGCCGGGGGTGTGGAGAGCGGCTGCATCGACGCCCGTGACAATGGACCGAGTCGATGCAGGACTCAATCAAGCGCAGCTGTAAGGGTTGCAACGGCATTTCACCATTGTCGACACCGGGATGTCATGCTGTAAATCGTGTCGATGAGCGCCCCCCGAAGCCCGCCGCCGGCGCCCACGACGCCCCGCGATTCGGCGCGAAGATCCGGAGCCTGCGCCGCTGTGCCGGGCTGTCGCAGGCCGAGCTGGCCCAGCGGCTCGACGTCTCGCCGTCGTACTTGAACCTGCTCGAGCACGACAAGCGGGCCCTGCCCGCGCCGCTGCTCATCCGCCTGGCGCGGGTGCTCGAGGTCGACCTCGCCTCGTTCGCCGGCGAGGACGACGCGCGGCTGGTGCACGACCTGCTCGAGGTGTTCGCCGACCCGCTGTTCGAGGGCGCGCCGCTGACGAACACGGAGATCCGCGAGGTCGCGTCGGCGAGCCCGGCGGCGGCGCGGGCGGTGCTGCAGCTGTACCGGGCGTACCGCGGGGCGCAGGGGGCGACCGACGCGTTGTCGTCGCGGCTCGAGGCGGGCGACGAGGCGGGCGGGGCGTCGCGCTCGTCGCTGCCGAGCGAGGAGGTCAGCGACCTGCTGCAGCAGCACATGAACTACTTCCCGGGGCTCGAGGAGCGGGCCGAGCTGCTGCGGCGCGAGGCAGGGCTCGGCGAGCTCGACCGCTTCGGGGCGCTGGTCCGTCACCTGGCGCGCGCGTGCGAGGTGCGGGTAGAGATCGCCCGCTGCGGGCAGCCGGGCGCGGCGCTGCGGCGCTTCGACCCGCAGAGCCGGGTGCTGACGCTGTCGGAGCTGCTGCCGACGCGCTCGCGGCTGTTCCAGCTGGCGGCCCAGGTGGCGCTCATCGCCCACGCGGACGTGCTCGACGGGCTGGGCCGCGACCCGTTGCTCACCAGCCCCGAGAGCCGGGCGCTGGCCCGCGTGGCGCTGGCGAACTACTTCGCGGGGGCGGTGTGGATGCCCTACGCGGAGTTCCTGCGCGCGGCGGAGGAGCTGCGCTACGACATCGACGTGCTCGGCCGCCGCTTCGGGGTGGGCTTCGAGCAGACGTGCCACCGCCTGACTTCCCTGCGCCGGCCGACGCAGGAAGGAGTGCCGTTCCACATGGTGCGCATCGACGTGGCGGGCAACATCTCCAAGCGCTTCTCGGCCAGCGGGATCCGCTTCGCCCGCTACGCGGGGGTGTGCCCGCGCTGGAACATCTTCACCGCGTTCCAGACGCCCGGGATGATCCGCGTGCAGGTGTCGCGCATGCCCGAAGGGGCGAGCTTCTTTTGTATCGCTCGCACGATTCAGAAAGACTCGGGGGATATCATGCGCAGCAGCCGGTGCAGGCGATCGGCCTGGGGTGCACGGTCGAACACGCGCCGCGCTTGGTGTACGCGGACGGGGTCGATCTGCACAATCCAGGGCTGGTGACGCCGGTCGGGGTGAGCTGCAGGCTGTGCGAGCGCACGGCTTGCGAGCAGCGGGCGCTGCCTTCGCTGAAGGTGCCGCTGCGGGTCGATCCGAACTATCGCGGGCTCTCGTTGTACGCGCCGGCGCCGGAGTGATGCTCATTGCTCGACGATTGTCTTGTCGTGCTTCGCGACTGCCGACTGCGCCTCGCGGGGGTCCGGGGAAGGACCGGCTACAGCCGTGAGAAGCTGACCTGAGAGAGGCTTCGGCCTAATACCGGCACGTCGAGCGGCGAGCAGTGCGTGCTCGACACGAAGCCCCTCCTCCGCGAGGCGCGCATCGGCGCCATCGCGAGGATCAGGCGACGCAGTGTGATCCACACCGTGTCGGCGCGTATCCGAGCATAATGTCAGCGAACAGTGTTATCCCATAACTTAAATCCCATCGGCGTAGGGTCTTGCATTCCGATGGGATTCCATGAATAGTCATGAACTTCCGGGAGATTGTATGGCCATCCATACCCTTGAAGAGCTGGGCGCCCTGGTACGGCTGTTTCGTGAGCATCGCGGTCTCACACAGGAACAACTAGCGAAACACGCAGGTGACGTACCAAGAACCGCCGTGGCGCATCTTGAGCAGGGACATCGGCTACCAGCCGCAGACCACCTGAGGAAGCTCGCCAAGCATCTGGACCTTCCGGATGGCCTTGTTCAACCGTTCCTTCGACCAGAGGCGGCGCGGCGTGTCGAGTTTGAGGCCGAGCTAGGAGAATTAGTGGGACAGACAGTGTCTATCGCTGACTTGGACGGGCAAGCGGCACTTGCCGTGGAGACAGCGATCACGGCGCTCATGGGGGCGGCTCTAACTAACCAACAGGCATTCGATACACTGCGGGAGATCCAGGTGTTCTATGGCATCGCTCCCGTGTCGCAGCAATTCTTCGAACGATACTTCAAGGCCGATTCATTTCAAGATCAGGGCCACTTCTCGCTGGCAGTGAAACGCTATCAGTCTGAGGCTATCCGCCTATTCCCTACTTTCATGCAGGCATACGCCGCGATGAACCGCGGTGACCTTCGTAACTTGGTGGCTGACCTTGGAAGCCGCACGTTGGACGAATACCGCAATCGAGCGCCATGGAACCGAGTTGAGAACATCGACGAGGGACACCTGCGTGACTTAGGGTACATCGCCGCGGCAAAGCTTGAACAGGAACGGAAGGAGCGCGAAGAACTCGTAACGTGGCTGCGGGAGATGGCTGCGTTCATTCGCGAGAAGGGGCGAGGTGATATCGAAAAGTATAAGCCGAAGCGGCGCCGAGAGATGGAGTCTTTGCTTCGGAAATTGGTCGCGATTGGACCACGGACCCATGTCGCCCCTGTTCAGCCCGGCGCCCGAGGAATTGGAGGCAGAAGCGGAGAACCTCGCACCAAAAGACGAGACAGACCGCGCTCGGATCGCTGCGACTCAGGCGGCCGGCTTGCGCAACCTGTCGCAGTACCTCGCCGCCGACCACATGGACGTATACGTTGCCACGTCGATGCGAGAGGACTCGGATTTTGTGTCCGTGAATCGATTCGTGCTGCAGCTCTTCGAGCATCCTGAAGTGAAACCGCTGAAGCTGAGATACTTCAACCCGACACAGTCTTGGGTTGAAGATCGAATCGCCAAAGGGCTCGTCGAGGCCCTGATGCTTCGACGCTCAAAGGCTACCATATACATGGCCCAGAAAGGTGACACATTCGGGAAAGACTCTGAGGCATCGGTGGCGCTGGGACAAGGCAAACCTGTAATCGTCTATGTCCCAAAACTCGTGGTTCCAGAGCTAGATTTGGATTCCTCGGCGTTAGCCATGGCACCCGAAGATGATCTCCGTCGCATGCTGCACGGCCTTGATCCAGACGAGCTCTCTCCGGCGATGGATAATGAAGCCATCCTTGGTGCGATTCTCACTCGGCGACTCACGGGAGCCTCGGACAACGTGATCGCGCGCACTGTCGCGCGTCATTGGGCCGATTTCGGACTCGACGCCGAGACCGAGCGGTTCAAGGAAACACGCGGAATCTATTTGGAGTGGTTACGCGGCGTGACCACTACTCCGGATTCACCTCCAAGCATCCCTGATGGGCTCCGAAAGGACATCGAGGGCATTCTCGTTGCCTCGGCCGTGCGCTTCGAGCGCCGCGCTTCGCTGTTTCGGGAAAAGCATCCCCTTGCTCTGCAAGTCATCCTGAGCACGGGTGTCTTGAATGGTATCCTTGTAGCCCGTTCAGTAGAATCTTGCGCTGGTTTGTTGCGGCGCCTGTTTGAGAACAGCCTCGATCTCGATCTCGTCCGGGGCGAGGAGAGCTATCGTCTCGTTGAGCGTACGACCCAATCCACGATTCGCGTAATCTCTAAACACAGACTTTTGGCGAACGCATTCGCCAGTTACTATGCTAGTCGTGGACAAACAACCTGAGATGGCGCTTCTCTGCGGGCGCTCGTCAATCACGAACATCGAGCGCGTTGATGACATGCTCTTTCGAGCATGTCACATCATCTAAGAGGTCTCGCGCGGGAGCGTCAGCGTGAACGTCGAGCCGCGGCCGGGTTCGCTCTCGGCGACGATGTCGCCGCCCATCAGTCGCGCGTAGCGGCGGCTGATGGCGAGGCCGAGGCCGGAGCCGCGGAGCTCGGCTTCGTGGTCGCCGTGGACCTGGGAGAAGTCCTGGAACAGCAGGGCCAGCTTTTCTCGCGGGATGCCGACGCCGGTGTCGCGGACGCGCACGGCGATCGTGCTATCACCGGGCGCGAGCGTGACGTCGACCGAGCCGCGCTCGGTGAAGCGGATCGCGTTGGCCACCAGGTTGTAGACGATCTGGCGCACGCGGGTCGGGTCGGCGACGATCGGCGCCGGGCCGCGGGCGACGTTCAGCGCGACGGCGCGGCCGCGCAGCAGCGGGCGCACGGTCGCCTCGACGTCGGCCAGCAGCTCACCGAGGTCGAACGGGCGCGAGCGCAGGCGCGGCTGGTCGAGCTCGAGCTGGGCATACCCGAGAATGTCTTCGACGACCTCGAGCAGGTGCGAGCCGGCGCGGTGGATCGCCCGCAGGTCGTCGGCGCTGCCGCCCTGCGCGCCGACGGGGCCCTCGAGCAGGAGCTCGCTGAGGCCGAGGATCCCGCCGAGCGGGGTGCGCAGCTCGTGGCCCATGGTGGCGAGGAACACGTCCTTGGCGCGCACGCCGGCGAGGGCCCGGTCGCGCGCGTGGGCGAGCTCGACGAGCTGTCGGCGCAGCTCGAGCTGCGCGATCACCTGACGACCGAGCACCGTGAGGCCCTGGCGCTGCACCGCGTCGAGGTGACGCGGCACGCGATCGATGACGCACAGGGTGCCGAGCGCGAAGCCCTCGGCGTTGACCAGCGGGGCCCCGGCGTAGAAGCGGATGTTCGGCTGCGACGCCACAAGCGGGTTGTCGGCGAAGCGTGGGTCGGCGCTCGCGTCCTCGACCTCGAACACGCCGCGCTGCAAGATGGCGTGCGAACAGAAGGCGATGTCGCGCGGCGTCTCGGCGGCGTCGAGGCCGACGCGCGCCTTGAACCACTGCCGCCCGGCGTCGACCAGGCTGACCAGCGCGATCGGTGTGCCGCACAGCTCCGAGGCGAAGCGCGTCAGCTCGTCGAAGTCGGCCTCGGGCGTGCTGTCGAGGACGGCGTAGCCGCGCAGCGCCGCCAGTCGCTCGGGTTCATCCTGCGGGAGCGGGGCGACCTTCATGCATCTCAGCGTAGGCGAGCTCGACGGGGCGCAGCAACACAGTTCCCCGCGGCCGAGGGTCGCGCCGTCTGCGCCTGCGCTTCGGGGCGCACCGGAGCTGGCTCTTGAGACATCTGCGGCAGCGAACTGCGGACAGCCGTCCGACATGTCCTTTGCGACAGGTCTTCATCAGCGCCACGGACACGCGTCCGAGCATATGTCCTCTTGGACATGTCCGAATGGTCATTGGATGCACCCCTCCACGAGCGCGAGTGCGGACCGAGCCGGCACGGCAGGCGCCAGCGAGGGCCGCTCGCAGCGCCTCGCCGGTCGCGCCGGTCGTTCTTGCGCTCGCGCAGCCTGCCGTCGCGCCTCGTCGGCCCCGCTCGCGGAGCGCCTCCTCGGCCGCGCGCGCCCGGGTGGCGCTCGCGCGGCCTGCCGTCGCGCCTCGTCGGCCGCGTGCGGCTCCTTGCGCTCGCATCGTCAGGGGCAGCGCCCTGTCCGCGGGCGCTAGCCGCTCTTGCGCTCTTGCAGCCACGCGTCGACGGCGGCGACCATGCGGACGTCGCTGGCTGCGGCGGCGAGGGCGCGGGCCTCTTCGGCGACGTGCTCGGCGCGCTCGCTCTGGCCCGCGCGGGCCAGCGAGCGGGCCAGGCGGAACGCGCTGGCGTAGCGGAGGGACGGCTGGACCAGCTCGCCGCGGGCGCTGGCGACTGCGTAGGCGCGCTCGGCCACGGTCACCGCCTCGGTGGTCTGGCCGGAGTTGGCGAGGATCTCGGCGAGCACCTCGAGCGCGCTGGCGATGTAAGGCTCGTCCTCGCCCCACGCGCGCTCCGCGTCGACCACGGTCGCGCGGATCTCCGCCTCCGCGCCGGCGAGATCGCCCTGGCGCAGCAGCGCCCGCGCCAGCCACACCCGCAGCTTGAACAGCTCCGGGTGCAGCGGGCGCGCGTCGATCGGCAGGCCCACCGTCGCGCTGGTCGCCCCGAACAGCGCGCGGCGGATCAGCCGGACCGCCTGCGCCAGGTCGTCGCGCTGCATCAGCGCCTCGACCGCGCCGTTCGTCAGCTGCAGCGCGAGGTGACTGTCGTCGGGCACCAGGCCGGCGATGCCCTGCTGGGCGCGCTCGAAGATCGCCGCGGCCGCGTCGGACTGGCCGTGGCGCAGCGCCAGCATCCCGGCGGAGCGCAGGCTGGCCGCGAACTCGGGGTGACTCTGGCAGCAGCCGGCTTCGGGCGGGGCCGCGTCACCGGCCGCGATCAGGGTGTCGTAGTCGACCGTCTTCGCGGTCGTCGTGCCCGCGTCACACAGGCGCTCGCGCAGGGTCACGAGGGCGCGGTCGACGTGCTGCTCGGCCTTGTCGAGCAGACCGAGGCTGGTGGCCGCGTCGGAGGCGAGGCGGAACAGCACGCTGACCTCGGGCAGGTGCGACGAGCCGGCCGCCTCGTGCATGGCGATCGCGCGCTCGAAGTGGCCGAGGGCCTCGGCGTGGCGGCCGGTGGCCAGCGCGACTTGGCCCTGGGCCTCGGCGAGGGCGGCCCGCTGGGGCGGCGCGCCGCCGCGGGCGAGCAAAGCATCGACGTGGCGAACCCACCGCTCGGCGGCCGTGAAGTCGGCCAGGTGGACGCCGGTGACCTGGACCAGCTCGATGGCCGCGGCGATCGCCACCCGCTCGCGCGCCGACTCGAGGGCCGCGAAGTAAGCTGTCTGAAGGGACAGCAGGGCGTCCTTCGGCCGGCCGCTGCTGACGAGCACGCGGCCGCGGGTCAGCTCGTAGTCGGCGCGCAGCGGCAGCTGGCCGTCGGGCAGCGCCAGCGAGTCGAGCACCGCCAGCGCCTCGCCGAACTTGCCGGCGCGGCGGTGGGCCTCGGCGCGGGCGATCGCCGCGTGCTGCTCGGCCAGGGTGCGCGCCAGCTCGGGGTCGCCGGACGGCGTCGCGTGGCGCTGCAGCTCGAGCGGGTCGGAGCACGACTGCGGCGACTCGAGCCCGGCGACCAGGTCGGACGCGTGCACCGCGAGCGCCACGTCGGGCCGGCCGAACAGGTCGAGCACCGCCTTGAAGTCGCGCAGGCGGTCGCCGAGGCAGGCCCGCCGCAGCTCGTACAGCGCGGGCGACTGCTCGTGGCGGACCTCGGCGGCCACGCAGGCGTCGGCCGCCACCTCGACCCAGCGCTCGGCGTACTCGTCGTACTGGCGGCGCGCGACCGTCCACGACTGCGCCACCGTGGGATCGACCGCGCGCAGCGAGGCGCCGATGCCGGCGAAGCGGCCCGGGTTCCACACCTCTGCGATCTCCTGCCGCGCCCGGTCCTCGCACACCTGGATGTCCACACCTGTCTGATAGGACAGACCGACCCCGACCGCGGCGAACGCCGCGGTGAGGCCGGCGGCGGCCAGCCAGGCGGTGCGCGGCGGCTCGACCACGCGGTCGATCGCGGCGATGAACGCGTCCATCGACGGGTAGCGGTGCTCGGGGCGGACCTGCAGGCCGCGCAGCACCGCGGCCCGCAGCGCCCGCGGGACCTTGGCGCTGCCGGGCTCGCGCAGGTGGCCGGCCAGCACCGCGCGCATCAGCTCGGCGAGGTTGTCGCCGGGGAACGGGCGGCTGCGGAACAGCGCCTCGTAGAGCGCGACGCACAGCGCGAACTGGTCGGAGCGCGCGTCGGCCCGGTCGCCGCGGAACTGCTCCGGGGCCATGTACGCGGGCGTGCCGATCAGCGAGCCGGTGAGCGTCAGCGAGGTGTCGAGGGCGCGCAGGCTGGCGCCGGCGGACGAGCCGGAGCCGAGCCCTTGCTCGCGGGTCCGCTCGAGGTCGGCGAACAGCTGCGGGTCGCCCTCGGCGCGGGCCAAGCCGAAGTCGAGCACGCGCACGCGGCCGTCGTCGCCGACCATCGCGTTCTGCGGCTTGAAGTCGCGGTGGACGAGCCCGGCCTCGTGGGCGGCGGCCAGGCCCGAGGCGGCCTGGCGGAACACGTCGACGATCTCGCGCCACGGCCGTTGCTGTCTCTTGAGCCATGTACTCAAGGTCACGCCGTGGACGAACTCCATGGCGACGTAGACCTGCTCGTGGTGGGTGCCGACCTCGTGGACGCTGACGATGTTGGGGTGCGACAGGCGGGCCATCGCCTGGGCCTCGCGCAGCAGGCGGGTGCGCGCCTCGACCACGTCGGCGGTGGCCTCCGAGTGGAGCAGCTTGACCGCGACCTTGCGCTCGAGCTCCTCGTCGTAGGCGGCGTAGACGACCCCGGTGCCGCCGCGGCCGAGCTCGCGCAGCACGGTGAAGCGGCCGATCTTGCCGGGCGCGACCGGCTCGTCGAACAGGCTGGCCATGATCGCCTGCTTGACGCGCTCGTTGGCGAAGTCGCCCTCGACCTGCGGGCGCAGGACCTCGGGGGAGAGGGTCGGTCCGCTCATCGCTGGCCTCCGCGCTTCATCGCCTGCTTGGTGAGGAAGTCGTCGATCTCCGTCACCCACTTCTTGCTGTCCATGCGCTGCTTGACCGCGAAGGCGCGGGCCTCCTGGGCCAGCCCGGTCGCGCGCGCGTCCTCGCCGACGCCGGCCAGCGCGAGCGCCAGGCGCCAGATCGCGTAGTAGTGCCAGTGCTCGTTGGCCGGGTTGGGGTCGCGGCGGGTCAGCGCCAGCGCCCGCTCGGCGTAGGCGACGGCCGCCTCGGGGCGGCCCTCGAGGTGGTTCAGCTCGGCCAGGTTGAGCAGCACGTGCGTCAGCCGCGGATCGCTGGGGCCCCAGCTCTTCTCGGCGCGCGCCAGCGTGGCCGTCAGCTCGGCCTCGGCCTCGGCCGGGCGCTTCAGCTTGCGCAGCAGCATGGCGAGGTTGTTGTGCATCTCGTAGCTGTCGCCGAGCAGGCGGTCGCTCGAGCGCTCGAGCACCGCGATCGCCTCGCGCAGCGGCTGCTCGGCCAGCTCGAGCTGCTGCATCGCCTCGCGCGCGAAGCCGGTGTTGGCCCACAGGGTCATGTAGACGTGGTTGCGCTGGTTCGGCAGGTCGACCGCGGCGTCGAGCGCCTCCTTGAACACCGCCAGCGCCCGCTCGTACTGGCCGTCGATGCGGAGGGCCAGGCCGAGGCTGTTGTGGATCATCGCCACGTCGGGGTGCTGCGGCCCGAGCTTGGCGCGCATGATGGCGAGCGCGCGCTCCTGCTGGGCGATGCCCTGCTTCGTCTCGCCGTTGCCGATGAGGTTGTCGCCGTAGAAGCGCAGCGCCCTGGCGAAGTCGACCGTGTCCTCCTGGCCGGCCTCGTGGTAGAGGCGCATCGCCTCGGTGAGGGCCTTGCGGCCCTCGCCGTGCTCGCGGGCGAGGTTGGCGATCGCCCCGCGGCTGGTCAGCGCGCGGGCGCGGCGGATCGGGTCGCCGCTGCGGGCCGCGTAGATCTCGGCGTGCTTGAGCCAGTCGCGGCTGGCGAACGAGTCGGACAGGCGGCGGCCGACCACGTAGGCCAGGCGCGTGGCGGCGTCGATCGCCACCTCTTGGTGGCCGGCGGCGATGGCGAGGAAGAACGCGTCCTCGAGGCTGGCGCGCGCGCCGAGGTAGTCGCCGTCGTTCTCGCGCACCGAGCCGCGGCGGAACGCCAGCTCGGCCTGCACCGGGAGGTAGTCGGTCGCGGCCGCGGCCGCCTCGGCGGCGCCCAGCACCTTCACCGCCTCGTCGAAGCGCCCGAGGAGCTCTTGCGTGTCGGCGCGCACCAGCTCGGCGCGGGCCGCCGCCACCTTGTCGGCCACCGCCGGGTCGGGCGGCGGGACCTTGGCCCGCAGGTACTTGTCGTCGCTGCACTGGGCGATGCTCGGCAGGCTGGCCGTCAGCTCGTCGACCTTGGCGACCAGCATGTCGTCGGGCCGCTCGAACATGTCGATCGCCGCCGCCAGCCGGTCGCGCCGCTCGCCCAGGCAGGTCATGCGCAGGTCGAGCTGCTCGGCCGACTCCTGCCGGCACGCCTCGCCGTAGGCCTCGGCCCACTCGGCCCCGTAGCTGCCGAACGCCGCGGCCGCGCGCGACCACGCCGCCTCGGCCTGGGCCACGCCCGAGGCCCGCGCGACGTCGGCGAGGCGCTCGCGGACGTCGTGGTTCCACACCGCCGACAGCCGCTCCTCGCCGCTGCACGCCTCGGCGAACGCACCTGTCTGATAGGCCAGGCCGACGCCGCCGCCGAGCAGGGTCGCCGCCACGCCGGCGGCGATCGCCCAGCTGCGGCGCGCCGGCGGGCGGGCGAACTTGGCCAGCTCGGCCAGCAGCGGGCGCATGCTCGGCCAGCGAGCGTCGGGGTCGCGCGCCAGGCCGCGCAGCAGCAGCGCGCGGACGGCTCGCGGCACCCCGGCCGGCGCCGGCACGTCGCGCACCTGGCCGGCCAGCACGCTCGACATCAGCTCGGCCAGGGTGTCGCCCTTGAACGGGCGCTCGCGGTAGGTCGCCTCGAACAGGGCGACGCAGAACGCGAACTGGTCGGCGCGCGCGTCGACGCGGCCGCCGAGGAACTGCTCGGGGGACATGTACGCCGGCGTGCCGAGCATGACGCCGGTGACGGTGATCGAGGCGTCGAGCGAGCGCAGGTTGGCGACCGCGGAGGCGTGCGCCTCGGCGGGTCGCATGTCCCCGAGGCCAGGTGCCGGCCCGGGCTCGAGCTCGGCGCGGGCCAGGCCGAAGTCGAGCACGCGCGCGCGGCCGTCGCTGCCGACCATCACGTTGGCCGGCTTGAAGTCGCGGTGGACCAGCCCGGCCTCGTGCGCCGCGGCCAGCCCCGACCCGGCCTGCACGAACATCGCCGCGATCTCGGCGAAGCTGCGCCGCTGCCTTTTGAGCCAGGCGTGCAGCGTCATGCCGCGGACGAACTCCATCGCCACGTAGACCTGGCGGCCGAACGTGCCGACCTCGTGGACGCCGACGATGTTGGCGTGCGACACCCGGGCCATCGCCTGCGCCTCGCGCATCAGGCGGGCGCGCGCGACGTCCTCGCGGGTCTCGGAGTGCAGCAGCTTGACCGCGACCTTGCGGTCGAGCTGCTCGTCGAAGGCGGCGTAGACCACCCCGGTGCCGCCGCGGCCGAGCTCGCGCAGCACGGTGAAGCGGCCGATCTTCGCCGGCGGCGGCGCCTCCTCGACGCGCGGCGGGCGGGCGAGCGGCCGGGTGTCGGCCGGCACGATCGGGATCAGCGTGGGCGCGTTCGGGTCGATCTGCCGCCCGTCAGGCGTGGCCCCGGCCGGCGTGTGCTGCAGCGTCGGCTCTCCCGAGGAGGAGGACGACAACGCGCGGATTCGGTCTCGGAGCCCTGGCATGACGACCGGCTTTCAGGGTGCTGTCCCGGAAGGGGCCTGCTGGATCGCGGCCCTGGGAACTTTTTTCGCTACGGCGAACCCGGAGAATGGTGACGGGGCCATCCGGGACGAGGAAGTCTGCATTCGCGAGAGGCCCGTCGGACGCCCGGCCCCCGTACGCGCACGAACGCGCCGCTCTTCCCGACCGCGGTGGCCCTGGCAGCCAAGCGGCCCGGCCTGGCGGGGAACGGGCCGGGGGTGCGGACCGGGGCGTGGCCGCGCGAGCGGGCTGGGGGCTGAGATCCCCCGGCGGGAGCAGCCAGGGTGCGAAATCGCTCATCGCCGTGAGGCTGCTCTGTCCGGGCGCGTCGAGACGAGCGCAGGGGGATCGCTCGTGCGGCTGGTATCGAGCCGCTCCGAGCTCGCTCGCCGCGGCGACCCGGCGGACCGCGAGCGCCGCCCCGCGGATGCGGCCGCGGGCCTCGTCCGAGCCGTCCTTCTCGTTGCGAGATCCGGTCGTCGGCCGTGGCTCCGATCGTCCGCCGTCGCCACGCGTGCGTCCGCGAGGACCTCGTCCGCACTCTGGTCTCGGCGTCGTCGACCGCGGCCGGGGAGGCCTCGTCGCCGGCGCCGAGCCGCGGCTCGTCCACCTGCGCGAGCGACCGGCGACGACGCGCTCGCGGCGGCTTCGGCAGGACTCTCGCCTGGGGCCGCTGACTTCGGCCCGCGGCCCGCCCTCGCGGCAGTCTGTTAGCATCGCCGCCCGGTGGTGGAGGACAGCGACGCGGCGCTCGTCGACGCCTGGCGCGGCGGCGATCGGGAGGCGGGCAAGCGCCTGTTTCAGCGCCACTACGCCGCGATCGCGCGGTTCTTCCGCAACAAGGTCGGCGAGGCGGGGCCGGACCTGATCCAGCGGACCTTCCTCGCCTGCCTCGAGGGCCGCGAGCGCTTCCGCCACGAGGCGGCCTTCCGCAGCTACCTGTTCGCCATCGCCTACAAGGTGCTGTGCAAGCACTACCGCGAGCAGCGGCGCGCCGAGGCGCGGGTCGACTTCGCGGAGGACTCGGCGCACGAGCTGTCGTCGCCGATCAGCGCGGTCGCGGCGCGGCAGGAGCAGCGGCTGCTGCTCGAGGGCCTGCGCCGGCTGCCGGTCGACTACCAGGTGGTGCTCGAGCTGCACTACTGGGAGGGCATCAGCGCGGCCGAGCTGGCCGAGGTGCTCTCGATACCGGTCGGCACCGCCAAGACCCGCCTGCGCCGCGGTCGCGAGCTGCTCGAAGAGCGCCTGCGCGAGCTGAGCACCTCGGCGGTGCTGCTGCAGAGCACCCTCGCCAACCTCGACGCCTGGGCCGCCCGCCTGCGCGTCCAGGTCCTCGGCGACGAGCCGGAGTGACCTCTTTCGCGGCGAGGGTCACGCTGGCATGTCCTTCAGGACATGTCGTTCGTCTCGATGCCGCGGGCTTGCGGCGGCTCCTGCCGTGACATGTCCTTCAGGACATCCATGAGCGCCGCGCCCGGTGCGACCGCCCATGACCTCCGGAGGCGAGCGCCGGCGGACACCGACCGGCGGCCGTGACCTGTCCTTCAGGACATCCATGAACGCCGCGCCCGGCGCGACCGCCCATGACCCTCCGGAGGCGAGCGCCGGCGGACACCGGCCGGCGGCCGTGACCTGTCCTTCAGGACATCCGAAACCCACGTCGTCTGCGGGGCGTCCCGCCCCGAGAGGGCCCCGGGACCCGCCGTCCATTCCTACTACTGGTGTCCGCCCGCCGCGCGGGCGTTTCCTACTATGTTGGCACCCCGTCGTCGCCGAGGGCCACGCCGACGAGCGCCTCGTACTGCTCGGGGGACGGCTGGACGGGCGGGAGGGTGCGGTACAGCTCGGCGATGTCGCGGTGCTCGGGCTCGTCGTTGTAGGCGGCGGCCGGCACGTCGGCGGTGTGCGGCGGGAGCCTGACGAAATCTGTCTCGAGGGCCAGGTTGAGGCGACCCTCGCAATAGCAGGGGTTGTGGCGGTCGATGTGGCCGCAGCGGGGCGCCAGGTAGTCCTCGAGGCGGCGGCGGGCGCGGGTGAGGCGGACGCGGAAGGCGCTCTCCTTGATGCCGAGCAGCTCGGCCGCGGCCCCGGGCGGGAAGCCGAACAGGTCGGTGACCACGAACGACACGCGCACGCCCGGCGGCAAGGCGCCGAGCACCGACGCCAGGCAGGTGCGCTTGAGCTCCCACAGCAGCACCGGCAGCCGGCTCAGGTCGCCCTCGATCGGCGGCTTCTCGGCGTCGATCGGCTGGGTCTCCTCGCTGCGCAGCAGGTTGTCGAGGATGACGAAGCTGTGGTCGGCCTTGCGCCCGAGCGCCTCCTCGATCCCGCGGGCCAGCTTGCCGAGCAGGTAATCGTTGGGGCGCTCGGCGGCCAGCAGCGCGTCGCGGTCGAGCGTGCGGAGCGACTCGCGGACGTGGACGAGTGCCTCGTCACGCGCGCCGCACATCACGTACGCGAATGCGTAGAGGCGCGGGATCGCGGCGCGCACCAGGGTCGCGAGCTCAGTCGGGTTGGACATCGGGGGCGAGTTCAATCTAGCATCAATCGCGCGGCTTGGGTCGCGCGGCGGTGCTAGCGCAGCCGCGGCTCGAGGGCGGCCCAGAACCTCGCCTGCATGGTCTCGTCGCCGGTGAGGCCGCCGAGGCGATTGATCTCCTGCATGCCGGTCGGGCTGGTCACATTGATCTCGGTGAGGAATTCGCCGAGCACGTCGATGCCGACGAAGAACTGGCCCCGTTCGCGCAAGAAAGGCCCCAGGGCGGCGCAGATCTCCCGGTCGCGGGCGCTGAGCTGCGTCAGCGCCAGGCTGCCGCCAGCATGGAAATTGTTGCGCAGCTCGCCCTCCGCCGGGACCCGCATCACCGCCCCGATCGGCTCGCCGTCCACCAACAAGATACGTTTGTCGCCGTGCTTGGCGGCGGGCACAAACTCTTGCGCGATCGTCCAGGTGCGGCCGTCGCGGGTCGCCAGCTCGAACAACGTGCTGAGGTTCGGGTCGCCGTCGCGGGCGATGAGCACCTCGCGTCCGCCGAATCCGAACACCGGCTTCAGAATCATCTGCCCGCCGAGTTCGGTGAGGGCGTCGCGCAGGTCGCCGATGTTGCGCAGCAAGAACGTGCGCGGGATGAACTCCGGGAAGTCGAGGATCGCCAGCTTCTCGCTCAGGTCGCGCAGCCCCTGCGGCTGATTGATCACCAGCGTGTGGCTCACCGCCCGGTCGAGGCACCAGGTCGCGGTCACGAAGTCGGGGTCGACCGGCGGGTCCTTGCGCATCACCACCACGCGGAAGCTGGCCAGCGCGCGCACCTGCGGGTCGCCGGCCGGGGCGAGCGGCGCGCCGGGCTCGTGGAGCCCCAGCGGCACGGCGCGCGCGACGGCCTCGGCGCCGCGGAGGAGCAGCCCGGGCAGCTCGACCGACCACGGCTGATATCCACGCCGCAGAGCCTCGGCGATCATGAGGTAAGAGCTGTCCTTCTTTGGGTGGATCGTCTCGAGCGGGTCGAGCACGAACAGCACGTCCCCCCGGGCATGCTTGGCGATCGGCATGGCCCCAGGATACCCGCTCTGGGGGCGGTCCCGCGCCCGCAGGAATTGGAGGTGCATGTCCTACATGCACATACTTGTGGACCCATGGCCGCCGCCGCCCGAAGACCCCGCGCTGCATCCGCGCCCAAGGCGCAATTGCCCGAACCGGGCTGGGTGAAGGTCCAGAAGGTCCAGCTCATCCGGCGAGAGATCCGCGAGATCCTGGCGCCGAGCGCCCTCGAGCTGCTGTTCAAGTACGGCGAGCTGGTGATCGAGGCCGGGCCGGAGCTCGGTCGCGGGCGCCGCGCGCCGGGCCACCGGTTCTACGCGACGGTCATGGTGACCGTCGACCTCGGCGCTGCGCGGCCCACTTCTGCGAGCCGGCCGACGTGGCGACCGCGGACAAGCTGGCGGAGCTGATGCTGGGCAGCGTGCGCGTGCGGCAGAAGCTCGTGGCGCTGGCGCGGCCGGAGCTGGCGCGGCTGGCGGGTGTGCCGGCCGCGCAGCTGCACGTGGAGATCGATCATCACGTGCGCAGCGAGGGCACCCGAGTCTTCATCGACGGCGATGCCATGGTATCGCTGGAGACCGCACGCGAGGCGAGCAAGCGATGAGCGAGACGACCGAGACCACCATCGCAACGTCGGACCCGTCGGCGCAGTCGGCCTACGCGGTGCGCGACGTGTCGCGCCTGTTCGAGCTGCCCGAGAGCCGCCTGCGCTACTGGGCCCAGACCGGCTTCATCAGCCCGTCGATCCGCGTCCGCGGGCGCACCTTCTACAGCTTCCGCGACCTCATCGCCATCAAGGTCGCCCGCGAGCTGCTCGGCGCCGGGATGCCGCTGCAACGGGTGCGCCGCAGCCTCGACTCGCTGCGCGTGAAGCTGCCCGAGGTCGACCAACCGCTGGCCCGCCTGCGCGTCCGCTGCGAGCACGAGCGCGTGGTCGTCGAAGACCAGACCCACAGCCTGAAGCCGCGACCGGCCAGGTGCTGCTCGACCTCAACGTGCAGACGCTGCACCAAGAGGTCGCGCAGGTGCTGGCGATGCCGCGCCCGCAGGGCCCGACGCCCGACCGCAGCGCCTACGAGTGGTTCCTCTACGCCTGCGAGCGCGAGGCCGCGTGGTCGGGCGACGACCCCGACGACCCGGCCTTCACCGAGGCCCGCGAGGCCTACGACCGCGCCCTCGACCTCGACCCCGAGTTCGCCGCGGCCTACACCAACCTCGGCGCGCTGCTGGCCGCCGTCGGCGACCTCGACGGCGCCCGCGACCACTTCGACCAGGCGCTGCGCTGCGACCCCGGTCAGCACGAGGCCCAGGCCAACCTCGCGGCCCTGGCCCTGCGGACAGGTGACCCGGAGACCGCGATCGCCGGCTACCGCCAGCTGCTGCGCGCCGTGCCCGACTCGCTCGAGGCCCACTACGGCCTCGCCCGCGCGCTGCTGGCCGTCGGCGGCAAGGGCCAGGCGCTGGCCCACCTCGAGCGCTTCATCGCCGGCGTCGACGGCCTCGCCGCCGCCCAGCAGGCCGGCTCCCTCCGCGAGCGCCGGCAACACGCGACCCGCGTCGTCGCCGCCCTCCGCCGCGAGCTCGGCTCCGGCTGAGAAAGAGGCCCCGCGCATGTCCGACCCGAGGCCGCTGCGCGCACCCGGACGCGACCGCTGCCTCGAGCGCCTCGTCGACCAGCTTGGCGCCGGTGAGCTCGGTCGCTCCTTCGGCCTGCGACGGATCTCCGGCCTGCCCGACCTGCGCGCCCAGGTCCCCCTGCTCGACGCCCGCGCCCACGCGGCCCGCGTCGACCCGCTGCTCGACCTCGACGGCCCGGCCGACGCCGGCGCGGCGGCCGAGCGCGCCGAGGTCGTGACGGTCTGGAGGACATGGCTCTCCGAGCATGTTCGTTCGGGCATGTCCGAAGGGACCGATCTGCGCGCCGGCCTGCTGCAGGCCCGCCGCGCCGACCCGGCCGTCGACGCGATCGCCGAGGACGACCTCGCGGCGCTCGGGGCCGAGGTGCTGCGCCTGCACGCCCTCGACGACCCGGCCCACGCGCTCGAGCGCCTGGCCGCGTTCGAACCTGGCCTTCTGGTCAGCCCGAGCGCGGCCGGGTTCGCCTGCCTCGAGGAGCAGGTCCGCGGCCCGCTCGAGCGCCGCCTGCCCCGCCTGCGCCTGCTGCTGGCCAGCTTCGACGTGCGCCTGCGCCTGCGCGCGCGCGCCGAGCTGCACTCGGGCGGGTGGATCGACCCGCGCGCCGGCCGACTCGGCCTGCCGTCGCTGCGCCCGCCCGCCCGCGGCTTCACCCTCGCGCTCGCCAGCGCGATCGTCGAGCTGCTGCCGCCCGGCGACGACCGCCGCGGCTCCGACGAGGCGGCCGCGCTGTGGCCCGAGCACGCGATCGTCGGCGAGCGCTACGAGCTGGTGGTGTCCTCGGGGACAGGTTGCCTGCGCCTGCGCACCGGCGAGTTCGTGCGCGTGGTCGGCTTCGACCCGCCGACCGCGCTGGTCCCGTTCCCCCGCCCCCGCGTGGTCCGCCTGCCCGCGCCCGACCCGGCGGTGCCGCTCGCCGGCCTGTCGCTGCCGGGCGCCGAGCTGGCCGCGAGCGTGCGCGCGGCGTTCCGCCCGGAGGACCCGGCCCTGGTCGCGGCGACCGTCGGCCCCGACCCGCAGAGCGTGGCCGACGCGCCGTCGCCCGCCGACTCGCGCCCGAACCACTTCGTCGACACGGAGCTCGGCTCGGCCGACGTGTCGGGGATCCGCCAACCCCTGCGCGCGACCGGCTTGCACGTGCAGGTCGAGGTCCAGGGGGTGGCGCGAGCCGACTTCCGCGCCCGCCTCGGCCGCTCGATCGACGACGACCTGATCCGCCGCAGCCCCGCCTACGCCCACCTCCGCGCGCAACGCCTGCTCCGCCCGCCGCGGATCGAGCTGGTCCCGCCCGGCGCATTTAAAGAGGCGTGGGACCGCGCGGCCCGCCGCCTCGATCACAAGGTGGCCGGATCCGTGGTGCGCGTGCTCGCGGGTTGAGCTGTCTTTTAAAACATGTCCGCCGCGCCAGGTTGCTGGTGCGCTCCGGCTCACGGCGCGCTGACGCTCACGCGCCGCGCAGCTCCTCGAGGTCGCCGTGCAGCCGGCCCGCGTCCGAGGCCAGCATCGGCTCGGTGCTCAGGGCCTTCACGCGGTCGAGCGCGGCGAGCACCCGCGCATACAAAGCGGCTTCGACCGGCGCGTGCTTCCAGCGCACACCTCGCCGAACCAGTCCGAGAACAGCCCGAGGGTGCGAAGAGAATAGCATGTCCTTCAAGACATGTCCCAAGGCTCCTGCGGCCCAAATGCGACGGCGCGCCGCCTCGCCCTCGAGGTCGGCGCGCCGCCGGTGCGTCCGCTCGGAGGTCCGCTCAGGACTGCGGCTTCTGCTTGGCCATCTCGGCCTTCATGCGCTCCGCCATCTGCTCGGGGGACACGTCCTCCTTGTGCGTGGCGATGCCCCAGGCCAGGCCGGCCGGGTCGACGATCATCCCGTAGCGGTCGCCCCAGAACATGTCGCCGATCGGCATGAGCGGCTTGCCGCCGGCCGACGTGGCCTTGGCGAACACCGCGTCGGCGTCGGTCACGTAGTGGTGGAGCGACACCGGCGTGCCCTGGTAGTCGGCGATCGACTTGCTGCCCATCTCGGGAAGCCGTCGGACAGCATGATGACGCTGTCGCCGATCACGATCTCGGCGTGCATGATCTTCTTGCCGTCCTGCGCCAGCATGCGCGACTTCTCGGTCGCGCCGAACGCGTTCTTGTAGAACTCGATCGCCGCGTTGGCGTCGGCGACCGCGAAGCTCGGCGTGACCGTGTGGTAGTCCTTCGGCAGCTTGTCGGCGGCCGGGGTGCCGGCGATCTTCTTCCACGCCGGCGCCGCGCCCTTCTTCGGCTTCTTCTTCGTCGGCGTGAAGGCGATCTTGGCGCGCTCCGCCAGCTGCTCCGGCGTCAGGTCCTCGACGTGCGTGGCGATCTCCCAGCGGTGGCCGAACGGGTCGGTGACCTCGCCCCAGCGGTCGCCCCAGAACTGGTCCTCGGCGGGCATCGTCACCTTCGCGCCGGCGGCGGTCAGGGCGGTGATCGTCGCGTCGACGTCCGGCGAGTAGATGACCAGCGGCGCCGGCGAGCCGCCGAGGGTCAGCGGGCTCTTCATGTCGCCCGACTCCTCGTCGATCATCACGATCGAGTCGCCGATCTTGACCTCGGCGTGGATCGACTTGCCGCCCTCGCCGGGGATCGTCATCACCTTGGTGGCGCCGAGGTTCTTGGTGTAGAAGTCGACCGCCTCGTCGACGCCCTTGACGACGATCTGCGGGGTGACGGCAAAGAAGCCCTCGGGGATCGGCTTGACCTCGGGCTTGGGCGGCTCGGGTGCCGGCGCCGGCGGAGCCGAGGCCGTCGACTCCGGCGTCGCGGTGTCGGTCTTCGCAGTGTTGCTGCACGCGAGCGGCAGGAGCGTCAGCGCGACGAACAGGAATGAGGGGTGGGTCTTGGTCATGGGGTGCGCAACCTTGCAAAGCAGGGCGAAAATGTCCAGCGGCCTGATCCGTGTTCCGGTCGCTACACCCCGCATGCGGCGAAACCCCAGCGACTGGGGGCAGAATTTCCACTCGCATTCGGGCGAATGGTATGAGTGGCTGGATCCAAACTCTCACGTTTACCGGTAGTCCACGGAGGACATCGCGGTATCTACAAGAACCTGTTCCATCCGCCATGTCGCCATTTTCTGTCCTTCGGGACAGATCGAGAACAGCGGTGCGCTGCGGTGATTGGCCGCCGACGACAATGATGCGGCGGCGGAGAATGTGAACCGACGCGACGGCTCGCGTCGCGCCCTGCTGCACACGAGGTCGAAGCTCCCCCGGCTCGCTCGTTTGCCCCGCGCCGCACGGACGCACCCTCGACGGCCGCGAGGGTCTCCACGCGCCCCCGACCGGGCGTCACGCGCGAACACGCGAGGTGCCGCGCGCGGCTGCGGAGCCGCCGGCGCGGGCGCGCAGCGAGGCCTCGCGCTCGGCTTGACGCGTGTGCGCGCGGCGACGTAGCGTGAGCCTGGAGGCTCCTCTTGCAGCGCAGCACGACGCGTCCGCTCCTCTCGTTCAGCGCCCTCGCGCTCGCCCTCGCCGGCTGCAGCGACCCGGGAGGCCGCGACTCCGCCAGCGAGGGCTCGGGCATCACCTCGGTCGGCAGCAACAGCAACCCCACGGTGAGCACCACGGTCACGCCGTCGACCACGGCCGGCGCGACCGACTCGACCGCCGGCGAGACCGCCTCCACCGGCGAACCCGCGCCGACCACCGACGGCGTCGACAGCACCGGGCACCACACCAAGCTCGACATCGGCGGCCTGCCCGACTTCGCCGACGACACCGGCGACGAGCAGCCGCTGCCGCTGACCTGCGAGAACATCGCCATGCAGGCCGCCACCAGCGTCGGCTGCGAGTTCTGGGGCGTCGACCTGCCGATGCTGCAGTACAACGAGATGGCCTACGGCATCAGCGTCGGCAACATGGCCGAAGAGCCAGCCATGGTCACCATCGAGGACCTGCGCGGCCCGAACGGCAGCTTGCGCGTCGTCACCCAGTTCGAAGTCGCGCCCAAGCAGAGCCAGCTCGTCAAGATCAACGGCATCGACGGCGTGATCGGCGGCGACCACAAGGTCGCGGCCCAGGGCATCACCCCGGCGGCGGCGTTCCGCGTGACCTCGACGGTCCCGGTCACCGCGATGCAGATCAACCCGGTCGGCGGCGGCCCGTCGCACGTCGCCGAGGCCAGCCTCCTGCTGCCGCGCCAGGCGCTGGCGACGTCGCACTTCGCCACCTCGTACGCCTGGTCCTACGGCATCTGGACGGTGGTCGTCGCGATCGAGGACGGCACCACGATCACCACCTCGACCGGCGACGCCGCGCTCGACGCCTTCGACGCCTGGACCTTCACGCCGGGCAGCGACACCGAGGCGTTCTTCGTCGGCTCCGACAAGCCGGTGGCCGTGTTCTCGGGCACCGATTGCGTGCTGATCCCCGGCGACCCGTGGTTCGCGTGCGACCACCTCGAGGAGCAGGTGGTGCCGCTGGCCTCGTGGGGCACCAGCTACGTCGGCGCCCGCCACCCGCAGCGCGTGCCCGACATCAACCCCGCGCCGGAGGAGGTCCGCTGGCGGATCGTCGGCGCCGTCGACGGCACCACGGTGCAATTGCAGCCGCCGCAGCCCGGCGTCGGCGGGCAGATCAACATCGCCAAGGCCGGCCAGATCGTCGAGTTCGCCAGCACCGAGAGCTTCGTCGCCACCGGCGACCAGCCGTTCATGCTGCTGCAATTCATGACCGGCTGCTACAACGTGATCAAGACCACCGGCAACCCCAACAGCTGCAGCCAGGGCGCGACCGGCGATCCGTACATGATCCAGGTGCCGCCGATCGAGCAATGGATGACGGCGCTGCCGTTCCTCACCGACACCTCGTACCCGCGCGACTTCGCGATCCTCATGCGCGAGGCCGGCACGACGATCGAGCTGGCCTGCCTCGGCGTGGTCCCCGACGACCACTTCACCGCGATCGCCGGCACCAACTACGAGGTCGGCTACGTCGAGCTCGACGACAACAGCGGCGAGGGCAACTGCGTCGACGGGGCCCACTTCATCAGCGCCGACGCGCCGATCGGGGTGATGGTCGCAGGCCTCGACTGGGCCACCTCCTACGGCTACCCCGGCGGACTAAACTTCAAGTCATTGTGGGTCCCGCCGACCGAGCCGCCGGGCTGAGCGCCGTTCCTTCAAGGAAGATGTCCCCAGGGACATGTCGCTCCGGCAGCCGGCCCTGCGTTTGCCACGACATGTCCTCGGAGACATGTGACGCGCGAACGTGCGTGAACGCGCGCCGCGCAATTCGGCCGCGCGGCGCCGCCCTGCTAAAGTCGGGCGTGATGCAGCCGGAAGTCTACGCCTGGGAGTTCGACATCCCCGTCGCCCGGCCCTCGCTGTGGGCCTTCGTGTCCGACACCGACCGCCTCAACCGGCTGGCCGGCGCGTTCCCGGTCCACTATCAATACAAGCCGCTCGACACCGGCGGCAGCGAGGTCGTCGCCGAGGCGCGGGCCGCGGGGATGCTGCTGCGATGGGTCGAGCGCCCGTGCGAATGGGTCGAGCCGGAGTACTTCCGCTTCACCCGCGATTACAGCAAGGGCCCGTTCGTGCGCCTGGTGTCCGAGGTGCGCCTGCGCGACGGCGACCGGCCGGGCAGCACCCAGTTGACGCACACGATCACGGTGACCCCGCGCCACTTCATGGGTCGCGTGCTGGCGCGGGTGGCCATCGGCGTGCAGACGCGGGCCGGCTTCGCCCGCGCCTACGCCCTCGCGCCGCAGTGGGCGGCAGGGCAAGAGCTGCCGGCGATCGGCAGCGAGCGCGTGCCGTCGCGCGGGTTCGCGGCCCGCGAGCTGCGGCGCGTGCTGGTCCCGCTGGCCCACCGCCTCGGCGACCCCGCGCTCGCCGAGCACCTGTCGCATCACCTGCTCGCCAAGCCCGACAGCGAGCTCGACAGCCTCGCGCCGTACGTGCTCGCGGGCGAGTGGCAGGTCGAGCGGCGGCCGCTGCTGCGCCTGTTCCTCCACGCCACCAAGGCCGGCCTGTTCGACCTGCAGTACCACCTCATCTGCCCGTCGTGCCGGCGCAGCAAGGCCAGCGTCGCCTCGCTCGTCGATCTGCGCGAGCACGGCCACTGCCCGAGCTGCAACATCCGCTTCGGCGTCGACTTCGACCGCGCGGTCGAGGTCCGCTTCTCCCCCCGCCCGCTCGGTGTCGGCGAGGAGGCCGCCGAATACTGCCACGCCGGCCCGCGCAACACCCCGCACCGCGTCGCCGGCTGGAACTTCGAGCCAGGTACTTCGAGACAGGTCGACACGGTGCTCGGCGCCGGCCGCCATCAATTCGTCTCGCCGCAGGCCGGCTCGGTCTACTTCGACGTCGTCGACGAGCCCGACGCCCCGCGCGAGGCCGCCCTCACCCTCGCCACCGACGGCCTGTCCGGCGCGCCCGAGCAGGTGCGCGCCGGGGTCGTACGATTCGCGGTCGACAACCACTTCGGCGTGCCCGCCGAATTGATGATCGCCCGCGCCCGCTGGGCCGACGGCGCGGTCACGGTCGCCGAGCTGACCGCGCTGCAGGAGTTCCGCGGGCTGTTCGGCAGCGAGCTGCTGGCCCCCGGCGCCGAGTTCTCGATCCAGAACATGGTGTTCCTGTTCACCGACCTGGTCGGCTCCACCGCCATGTACGAGCGGCTCGGCGACGCGGCCGCGTTCGGCCTGGTGCGCCGTCACTTCGACCTGCTGGCCGACATCTATTCGCAGCACGGCGGCGCGTTGGTGAAGACGATCGGCGACGCGATCATGGCGGTGTTCCGCCGCGGCGACGACGCCTTCCGCGCCGCCCTGGCGATGCACGCGAAGATCCCCGGCCTCCGCGAGGCCGAGGGCGGGGTCGGCCTGGCCCTGCGGATCGGCCTCCACCGCGGGCCGTGCATCGCCATGACCGCGAACGACCGCATCGACTACTTCGGCACCACGGTCAACACCGCCGCGCGCGTGCAAGGCGTGGCCGGCGGCCACGAGGTGGCCCTCAGCCCGGCCATGCTCGAGCTGCCCGAGGTCCGCGCCGCCCTCGCCGAGACGAAGCTGCCCGCTCGCACCGAGGAGCTGGGGCTCAAGGGGCTGGCCGGACGCCACGCGATCTCGATCGTCCAGGTGCCGCCGGCTTGATGGATCTTCCATGGAATGTCTTTGACGACATGCCCCGGAGGACATCTTGTGAATGGCAACCTTCGGCCGCGAGGGGCGGGCGCCGCGGCGAACGCCTCGCCGCCGTCGGCGTACCGCGAGATGCCGGTCAGGAAATCTCGATTATGCTGTCTCGTCGCAGCCCATGCCGCGAAGCACCCTCGAATGGCCGTTCGCCCTCGCGCTCGCGACCGCCGCGTGCAGCGCCGAATGGGGCGAGCCGGAGCGAGCGGGCGCCGAGGCCTTCGCGCGCGCCGGCGATCGTTCCAACATTCTCTCCGCGCGGGGCCTCGACTCGTGCGCCACGCCGCAATTCGCCGACAGCGCCGGCCCCGGCACGCTCGTGCGCTGCGAGGGCCAGCTCGCCAAGTCGTTCTTCTACTACGATCAATGCAAGCTCGCCTGCGGAAACCCCATCAAAAAACCTGTCGAGCCGGTGGCCTTCCCTGCGGACGACGAGGTGGCAGCCTGCTGCGAGGCGGGCGCGTCGGCGGAGGCTCTGGCGGCGACCTGCAAGAGCGACTGCGCCCACGGGGCCTGCCTCGGCGCGCTCCTCCGCTTCGACGAGTTGATCGCCGACCCGGCGACCACGGCCCCGTGCGGCGCCCTCGCCGGCTGCAAGGCTCGCGTCCTCGAGTCGCTCACCCATTATGAAATTTCCTCGCCGCCAACTTCGCCGCCTGCGTGCAGGCCGTCGTCGCCGATCAGCTGTTTCCGCTCGGCGAACCTCCGTGCGGCCCGTTCGCCGGCTGCCTCAAGACCGGCAGCCTCGAGCTGCATTGCGAGATCTCGGGTGTCAAAAGCGACGTCGTCCTCGAGCCCGTGTGCGAGCAGGCGCTGAACCAGCCGCCCGCGCCGTGACGTGTCCCGAAGGACATGCTCCATCGCGCAGGGTCACAGCGAGATGCCGACCACGAAGCCCGGCCACACGCGCATCTCGTGCGGGTCGATCGGCGCGCGCTTGACCACCCAGCCGTAGCCCATGCGCTCGCGCCCGCCCTGGAAGTCGATGTCGAGGTTGAGGGTCGGGCCGCCCCACACCGCGAACCTGCGGTTCTCCTGCCAGCCGAACATCACGCGCAGGCTGTTGATGAGCGCCGGGTTGTCGCGGAAGCGGAACTGCGGCTGGGCCCAGTAAGTGGCGAGGTCGATGTCCAGGTAAAAGCGCTGCTTGATCGGGATGTGGCCGCCGAAGCCGACGCCCGACATGAAGCCGCGGCCCTGACCGGCCGGGTGGAGGCCGATCGCCAGGAACGAATAGGTGTACTTGGCGCGGAACTTGACCGCGAGGTTGAGCGCCGCGATGTCGGAGGTCCAGATGTCGGCGTAGACGCCGCCCTTGCGCGTCACGTTGATCACGCCGACCTGGGCGTCGGCCTCGTCGGCGTAGTTGATCACGCCGATCTGCGCGCCGCGGACCTTGCCGGCGGCGACGCCGATGACGCCGACCTGGGCGCCGTGGATCTCCTTGGTGACGTTGACCGGGGCGATCTGGACGCCGGCGACCGAGCGGGCCCAGTTGACGCCGCCGACCGCCTGGATCCCGCGCATGTGCCCGCGGACGACGTTGACGCCGGCGGCCGCCTGCACGCCGAGGGCGTCGCCGCCGACGCTGTTGAAGCCGGCCGCGCCCTGGACCCCGCGCAGGTTGCCGCGGGCGATGTTGACGCCGGCGGTCGACTGCACGCCGTGCACGTTGCCGCCGACGTAGTTGGCGCCCGCCGACAGCTGGACCCCGCGCACGTCCTCGTCGACCCAGTTGCCGCCGCTCGACACCTCGACCCCGTGGATCTGCGCCGCGCGACCGAGGATGAGGTTGAGCGAGAAGCGGTTGATGACCTTGCGCTGCTTCTCGATCTTGTTCGTGGTCAGCGGATAGACGAGGCCGAACTGGAACGGCATGACGCGGTACTGCGACGGATCGATCGGGACCTCGTCGCCGCGCATCGTCGTCGTCTCGGCGCCGACCGGCGTCAGCTCCGCGCGCGTGAGCTCGTTCTGCACGCCCGGGCGCACGTCGACGGTGCCGCGCCACATCTTCGCGCCGTCGTCGATGACGACCGAGTAACGCCCCGGCTCGAGCGCCAGCGACACCGCGCCGGCGCCGACGCCCTTGTACAGCTCGGCCGCCAGCCGGCCGTCGGCGTCGCGCACGTAGACCCGCCCGCCGACGCTCGAGTGGATGTCGAGGACCGCGGTCGTCTCGCGCAGGTCGGTCATCACCAGGTCGCCGGTGCCGACCAGCTGGATGTCATAGACCGGGTGCTGCGCCCGCCCCAGCGTCGTCTCGGTGCCCTTCAGCGTCTCGTCGAACGCGAAGCGGTAGGCCTCGTGCAGCGTGACCCGGCGGTCGCGGTTGACGTCGGCCGCGCCGCGAAGACCCGACACCAGATAATGCGTGAAGTAGGAGCCGCCGATCCGGTCCGACTCCTGCGCGGCTTCCTCGGCCGAGCTCGACGTCAGGAAGGCGTGCCCCTGGATGTTGGCGTCGCCGGTCGACAGCGGCGGCCGCATCTTCCCGCCCTTGAGCCGCACGAACGCGCCCGACGAGCACGAGTCGAGCAGGCCGAGGCGCACCTGAGCGTCGACCGCGTGGATGAGGCCGCGCAGCTTGGGGTAGTCGATCTGCGACGCGCCGAGGTGGACCCCGCGATCGTCGGCGTGCCCCGAATAATAGAAGAGGAACTGCACCCGCTCGCCGGCGGCCCGCGCCTTGGCGACGCGGTCCTGGGCCCAGCGAAAGCCGTCGAGCAACTGGGTGGGGTTCGGATCGAGGAGCACGAAGGCGTCGCGGCGATCGATGCCGCCGACGTCCGCGAGCACCCGCGACAGCGCCTTGGCGTCGCTGCCGGCGTAGCGCAGCTTGACGCGGCCGGGCCCGCCGTCGTTGGCGCCGACGATCAGCGCGACGCGCCGCGTCTGCGGCTGCGGCACCGGCACCGCGGCGGCGTCGTCGTAGACCGGCTCGCGCGGGGCGACGGTCAGCGCGCTGCTCAGGGTGAGCGCGGCGAGCGAGGTCAGCGTGATCATGGCGACACCTTCTCGACGAGGAACGAGGACTGCGCCCAGCTCGCCGGCAACGCCAGCGGCCGCGTGGGGGCGTCGGTGAACGGCGCCACCGTCTTGAGCGCCGCGACCACCCGCGACGCGTCGATCGGCGCGTCCGCGGTCACGAACACGAACCGCTCGAAGTTCGGCGCCGCGTCGAGCTCGTAGGCTTGGGCCAGGCGGATCGCCCCGCCCTGGCGCAGCAGCGTCGCGCCGCCGGCCTCGGCCGGGAAGTGCAGCGTCACCACCCCCGCGCCGTCGAGCGAGGCCACCACCCCGTGCGTCGCCCCGGCCGCGACGTAGCTGACCTGAAGGACATCTCCGGCCCCGGCCCGCGCCGGCGCCCGCAGCTGCTCGGCCGCCTCGCCGACCTGGCGATGCAGCACCAGGTGCGAGGCCAGACCTTTGATTCGGACCCCGTCGGTAGATTCCCCTTGGGACATGTCGCCAAGGACAGATGGTCCCACCATCGGCGCTTCGGGGTCGCCCGGGCGCAGCATCACGATCGCCACCGCCGCGGCCGCGGCCATCGTCGGCAGGCCGAACCACCACGCCGCGTGGCGCTGGCGGTGCGCGCGGGCCTCGGCCCTCCGCTCGCCGGCCCGGCGCCCGACCTCGGCGGCCACCGCCGCGGCCGGGTGGGCGGCCAGGATCGCCGCGTTCGAGGCCCGCAGCGCCGCCAGCTCGGCCTCGTCGATCACCCCGCGCCGCTCGCCGGCCGCGATCTCCTCGACGTGCAGCGCCGGTCGCTTCCTCGTCTCCGCGTCGCTCATGCGGCCCCTCTCGCGCCATCACGCCGGCGCGCAGCGTCCGGAGCCGCTTGCGGACCCCCGAGACCGACATCCCCACGCTCTCGGCGACCTCCTCGAGCGTCATCCCGTCGACCAGGTGCATCACCGCCATCGTCCCGGTCGACACCGGCTCGCGCGCGAACAACTTGTCCAGCACGACCCGCGCCACCCCGCGCGACTCGGCGTCGTCGATCGCCGCGATCTCGGCCAGCAGCTCCGACTGCGGGTCCTCGGGCCGCCGCCTGCGCGAGCGGATCTTGTTGAGGCACACGTTGGTGGCGATCCGCCACAACAGGCTGCACGCGCCCTTGTCGACCAGGCGCTCGCGGTGCACCAGTAGTTGTACGAAGACATCGTGCATGGCATCCACCGCCTGCTGCTCGTCTCGCAGCAGGCTCCGGCAGCGGCGCAGGACCATCGGTCCGTGGCGCTTGTAGGTCTCCTCGACGTCGATGGCCATCAGCCCCCGCTCGCCTCGACCCTGCAACACCGCCGCCGGCCGGGCCTGTCACCGCGTCGGCGATTTTTTTGCCCCCTCGCGCGGCCATGCGCGCGAAGCCGCGCCGGCGTCGGCGGCCGCGCTTGCGAGGCCGCTCGGGCGAGCCCCTGTGAGGGACCGCCCTGCCCCCCGTTCGCGCCGCGCGGCATGGCGGGATGATGGTCCAGGCGCACACCGCCTCGCAAGCGCGACGCAGGCGGTGACACTTCCGCGAGCGCGCGGTGTTCGAGGTCGCATGCTCCGTGACCTCCGCTATCTCACCCCGGCGCTCCTCGTGCTCGCGAGCGCGTGCAAGGACGAAGAGCCCCCGCCCGCCGACGAGACGACCACTACTTATTGGCAGCACGTCGCGCCGATCTTCTTCGACAAGTGCGTCGGTTGTCACACCGAGGGGGGCATCGCGCCGTTCCGCCTCGACAATTACGAGGACGCGCGCACCTGGGCCCAGTCGAGCGCGGCCGCCGTGGCCGCGCGCACGATGCCGCCGTGGCTGCTGACCTCCGACGGCAGCTGCGGCGAGTACCGCGACTCCATGGCCCTGTCGCAGGAGCAGATCGACGCCATCGCCGCGTGGGCCGACGCCGACGCGCCCGAGGGCGAGCCGCGCGACGACCTCAAGCCGGCGAGCCCGCCGAGCCTCGACGCCGGCCTCGACCTCGTGACCCCCGACTTCGTGCCGAAGGCCGAGGGCGGCCCGCTGGCGGCCTTCGACGAGTACCGCTGCTTCCTCGTCGAGCCCGGCCTCGACCACGACCAGTTCATCACCGGCTACGAGGTCACCCCGGGCAACCCGCAGCTCGTGCACCACGTGCTCGCCATGCCGGTCGACCTCGACGCCGAGTCGTGGCGCGGCGACGGCAGCACCAACCGCGAGGTCATCGAGGAGCTCGACGCCGACGGCCGCGACGGCTGGCCGTGCTTCAGCGCCGCCGGCGACGGCGTCTCGGTCGAGCAGCAGCCGGTCACCTGGGCCCCGGGCATGGGCTTCGTCGACTACCCCGCCGGCACCGGCGTGCGCGTCCGCGACACCGACGTGTTCGTCGTGCAGATCCACTACAACCTCCACGACGGCCCGGACAGCACCGCCTCCGACAGCACCCAGGTGCGCCTGCGCCTCGCCGACTCCGTCGAGCGCGAGGGCGTGTTCCTCATGATCGACAATTTCCTCGACACGCTGTTCTACGGCGAGCCCGCGGAGCTCCCGCCCGGCCAGCCCGCGGCGCGCTACGAGTCCGTGTCGGAGGTCGGCGACTGGCTGCTCGCCGAGGTCGGCGCCGACTCGCTCGAGGTCCACGGCATCTTCCCGCACATGCACGAGCGCGGCCGCAAGTGGCGCGTCACCCTGTCCGACGACGCCGGCGAGCAGTGCCTGGGCGACGTCCAGCGCTGGGACTTCGCCTGGCAGATGTACTACTTCTTCACCGACCCGCCGCTCATCACCCCGAAGTCGCGCCTCAAGATCACGTGCGAGTTCGACACCAGCGCCGACAAGGAGCCGATCACGCCCGGCTGGGGCACGCAGAACGAGATGTGCCTGGCCGGCCTGTTCGTGGTCCCGCCGAAGTGAAGCTGCGGGATCCGTCGAGCTGTCGCATCAGACATGTCCTCACGGACACTCCCGAACTAGAACATGATCTCGCTCGGCCCGCGCGAGTTCGAGCGGGCCGGTCCGTGAACGCGGGCGTGAATGCTGCCTCATGTGACAGGGGCGACCCGGCCAGCGTTTATACTCGGCTGCTTGTCGGACCCGGCCGGCGACACCATCCGCGCGAGCTCGCTGGCGCAGGCGTCGGACCTGAGCGCGTCGGTGCTGGCTGCGACTCTCGGGGCCGCCAGGGCCGACGAGCCGCCGCTCGAGCTCGCCTCGGGCGAGGCGGTCGATCGCTACATCGTCCTGGCGCGGCTCGGCGCCGGCGGCATGGGGGTCGTCTACGCGGCCTACGATCCGGAGCTCGACCGCAAGGTCGCGCTCAAGCTGCTGCGCGCCCGCGCCGACGAGGCCGACGCGCGCCCGGCTGCTGCGCGAGGCCCAGGCGATGGCGCGGCTGCAGCACCCCAACGTGGTCGCGGTGTTCGACGTCGGGGCCTTCCGCGGCCACGTGTGGGTGGCGATGGAGTTCGTCGAGGGCCAGGCGCTGTCGTCCTGGTCGGCGGCGCTGCGCCGCAGCTGGCGCGAGGTCCTCGACGTCCTGTGCGCGGCCGGTCGCGGGCTCGCTGCGGCGCACGCGGCCGGCCTCGTGCATCGCGACGTCAAGCCCGACAACATCATGGTCGGCAGCGACGGTCGCGTGCGCCTGATGGACTTCGGCCTC
The DNA here is from genome assembly GCF_026626665.1 of Nannocystis pusilla. Taxonomy (GTDB): domain Bacteria; phylum Myxococcota_A; class Polyangia; order Nannocystales; family Nannocystaceae; genus Nannocystis; species Nannocystis pusilla. The sequence continues at coordinate 9,333,900 of NZ_JAPNKE010000002.1, read as the reverse complement.
GCGCGCAGCGGCGCGGGCGAGCTCGTGCCCGCGAAGGCTTCGGCGAGCGACGTCCCGCAGGACCTCGTCGCCACCCATGTCGGCGCGATCCTCGGCACCCCGGCTTACATGGCGCCGGAGCAGTTCGCCGGCCTGCCCGCCGACGCGCGCACCGATCAGTTCGGGTGGTGCGCGACCTGCTGGGAGGCGCTCTACGGCCAGCGGCCGTTCGCCGGCGACAGCCTGGTCGACCTCGCGCTCGCGGTCGGGAGCGGCGCGCTGCGACCTCCGCCGCCGACGGCCCCCCGCTGGCTGCGACGGGCGCTCGAGCGCGGACTCTCGGCCGAGCCGCGGGCCCGCTTCGCCGCGATGGACGACCTGCTCGCCGAGCTCGCGCACGGCCAGGGTCGCGCGCGTCGGTGGTGGCAAGGCGCGGCCCTGACGAGCGGCCTGCTCGGCCTCGGCGGCCTGTTCGGCGCGCAGGAGCTCCAGGCCGCCGAGACCGTCGCCGCGTGCGAGCGGGCCGGCGCCGCCGTCGATCAGGTGTGGAACGACGGCGTGCGCGCCCGCCTCGCGTCCGTCTTCGCCGGCACCGGCGCCCGCCTCGGCGCGATCGCTGCCGAGCACAGCGCCGAGTGGCTGGACCGCATCGCGGCCGACTGGAAGACCACCCGCGTCGCGGTCTGCCGCGCCGCCACCGTCGATCACACGCACGCCCTCGAGCTCGCGGCCGGTCAGGTCGCGTGCCTCGACGAGCGCCGCATCGACCTCGAGGCGGTGGTCGGCGTGCTGGTCGAGGCCGACGCCGAGGTCGTGCAGCGCGCCCCGTACCTCGCGTCCGGGCTGGTGCCGGCGTCGACGTGCCTGCGCGAGGTCCGGAGCCCGCCCCCGGTCGACATGTCCCATGGGACAGCCATGGCCGCGCACCCGATCGCGCTGCGCCGACGGCTGGTCCGCGCCGCCGCGCTCGAGGACTCGGGCAAGTTCGCCGAGGGCCTGGCCGCCGCGCGCGACGTGCTCCACGAGGCCGAGCGCTTCGGCCTGCCGGCCCTGCGGGCGGAGGCGCAGATCCGGATCGGCAACCTCCACGAGCGCCTGGGCGACGCCGCCGCGGCCGAGCGCGCGCTCGAGGAGGCGGTGTGGATCGCCACCGGCGAGGGCCACGACGAGCTGGTCGCCGAGGCCACCTCCACCCTGGCCTTCACGGTCAGCTTCCGCGCCGGCCGCCACGACGACGCGCTCCGCTGGGCCCGCCTCGGCCAGGCCGCGCTGCACCGCCTCGGCGCCGAGGACTCGCTGCGGGCCGCGCGGTTGCACAGCGTCCTCGGCACGGTCTACCGTCTGCGCGGCGACCTCGACGCCGCGCGCGAGCACTCCGAGCGCGCCCTGGCCCTGCGCGAGGCCCTCCTCGGCGCCGAGCACCCCGACGTCGCCCGCTCGCTCAACACCCTCGGCAACGTCGCCCTGGCCCGCGGCGAGTACGAGCAGGCGGTGCGCTACCACGAGCGCGCCCTGGCGATCCGCGGCAAGGCCTACGGCGTCGACAGCCACGACGTCGCCACCTCGATGCGCAACCTCGGCGACGCCCACCTGGCGCACGGGGCCGTCGACGAGGCGTTCATGTTCCACAACGACGCCCTCGCCCTGCGCGAGCGCCTGCTCGGCCCCGACCACCCCGACGTCGCGGCGGCGCTGATCGACCTCGGCCGCACGCAGACCGCCCGCGGCGAAGCGACCGCCGCACGCGACGCGTTCACCCGCGCCGCCGAGCTGCGCGAGCGCATCGCCGCCGGGGCCGACGCCCGCGCCGAGGCGTGGACCCTGGCCGGCGAGGCGAACCTGGCCGTCGGCGACCCGGTCCGCGCCGCCGCGGTGCTGCACCGCGCGCTCGAGCTGCAAGGCGAGGTCGGCCCGCCCTCCGAGCGCCGCGCCGCCACCCTCGCCGCCCTCGCCCAGGCCCTCCGCGCCCAGGGCCTCATCGCTCGCGCCGACGCCATGGCCCGCGCCGCCGACGACGAGGCCGCCCGCGCTCACCGGCGCAAGTGAAGTTACCCATAGGACATGTCATGAAGGACATGCCCTGAACAGCATGTCCTGAACGACATCCTCTCAACCGAAGCCGTCCTCGATGACCCAGCGGAAGCCGCGGGTCATCAGCGGCGCGTGCTCGGTGTCGAGGCGCTGGAGTCGCACCGTCACCGTCCCGCCGGCGAGCGGACCGCGGAGGATCATCTCGTCGACCGCAGGCCGCTCGAGCGCCAGCACGTGGGTCGCGTCCGGATCGGCCATGCTCGTCAGCGTCAACTTCCCGCCCGCCTCGTCGTACGCCACGCCGTAGCCGGTCTTCTGGCCGCGCATCCCCCGGACCATCGCCATCGGATACGGCATGATCACCAGCTGGCGCCAGCGCAGCTCGTCGTGCTGCGACCACGGGCGCACCTGCCCGTCGTGGACGAACTCCACCACCTCCCACGCGCCCGCCAGCGGCCCGGGCTCCGGCCTCGGCGTGGCTTGACGGATCGCCAGCTTCACCGGCGTCTCGAGGATGCTGACGAACACGACCGCCTTGAGCACGACGCGGGCGATCCGCATGCGGCGGCCGAGCACGGGGGGCGGATCGGCGAGCGCGGCCGGCCTTCCGCGCACGAACAGATCGATCAAGGCGCGGGCTTCGTGCGCCGCCAGGAACAGCGCCATCAGCAGGAACAGCGACGAGTAGATCTTGACCGGCACGTCGTAGCAGAAGTTGAGCACCGCCACGTGCGCCATCACGCCGGCCGTCACGAGCGCCCCGAGCGTGGCCGTGCGACGCCACAACAGCAGCGCCCCGCCGATCACCTCGGCCATCCCCGTGAACCCCTTGTAAAAGGGCGAAAAGCCCATGAACGACCACAGCAGGCCGCCAGGCGACGATTCGCCGTAGGTCCGCGACAGCTCCGCCGGACCGAGCGGCGGCATCTGCACGCCGAACACCTTGATAAAGCCATACGACAGCATCATCATCGCCAGGCCGTGGCGCAGGATGATGCGCAGCCACGCGTACTGCGTCGGGAACGGCGATCGGCGGTGCGGCAAGGCGGCCCACACGAGCGCGCCGACGACCGCGAGCACGAGGTACCAGAACTGCTGCACGTAGTTCCAGGTCATGTCGCTGCTGCCGGCGATCTCCATCGAGATGGGCCCTTCGATCCCGAGCGCCGCGTTGCCGAGGATCGGCATCAACTTCACCCACAGCGTCAACCACAACATCCCGAACCAGTCGTCGAGCAGCGGCACCGACAGCAGCATCAGCGGCACGATGTTGAGGCAAAAATAAATGCCGACGAAAGACAGCCCTATTCGCCGCGCCAGACTCCAGCGTTCACCGTCGTCGCCCATGCAGCCGGATGCCTCCGGACGCCATGACAGCCGCAGCGCGCCGGGTTCCGCACAATTGATTTTTCTCGCCAGATTACGTCGCGCCCTTCCGCGGCCTTCACGCAGACTGGTCGCGCGGGCGCGCATCACCCCGTCGACGCGCTCGGCCCCGCGAATACCATGACGTGGTTATCGACGTTCCGCGCGTCGGCGCTCGGCTGCAGTCAGCTCGAATGCGTCGACCCGGTCGCAGGTCGCCGCATTGCTCGCGCGGCCTGACGAGCGCCCCTGTCCCTCAGGCCAGGTACTCAGGGCTGCCGACCCCGCCGAAGCGGGTCGCCAGCGTGCGGACGAACGCCGCCAGCCACGGCTGCATCGCGTCGAGCTCGCGCTCGATCGTCTTCTTCGTCACGACCACGAGCTCGCTGTCGGTCAGCGCCACCACGCTGGCGGTGCGCGGCGAGGCGGCGAAGATCGCGGTCTCGCCGAACACGTCGCCGGGCCCGAGCTGGCGCAGCACCACCCTGCCCTGGCCCAGCTTCAAAACCTGGAGCTTGCCGGCGCGGACGATGTAGGCGGCCTCGCCGACCTCGCCCTCGCGGATGACGAGCTCGCCCGCGGCGACGCCCGTGACCGCGAAGCTGCCGCCGCCGCGCAGCAGCGCCTTGATGTCGTCGATGAGGTCGTCGACGCGGCGGTAGCGGTCGTCGGGCTTGACCGCCAGCGCCTTCATGCAGATCCGCACCAGCTCGGGCGGGAAGCTGACCTCGGGGCCGACGACCACGTCGGGCGAGGTGACCTCGCCGCGCTGCGCCATCTTCAACACCCGCTTGGGGTCGGGGTCTTGATAGAGCGGGCGACCGGTCAGCAGCTCGAACAGCAGGCCGCCGAGCAGGAACACGTCGGAGCGCTCGTCGAGCGACTTGCGGCGGCCCATCGCCTGCTCCGGCGACATGTACTCGGGCGTGCCCCAGACGATGTTGTCGGCCTCCTCGGGCCGCAGCGGCGGCAGGCTCTCGCGCGCCCACACCTCCTCGCTGCCGGGCCGCGGCGGCAGCAGGAACGCGTTGCCCCAGTCCATCACGAACACCTGGCCGTACGCGCCGACCATGATGTTGGCGGTCTTGATGTCGCAGTGGAGCACCCCGCGGCTGTGGGCGAACGCGACGCCGTCGCACACCTTGACGAACGCGTCGAGGCGGCGCTGCAGCTGGTCGGGCGTGCGCGCCGGGCGGCCGTTGATCAGCGAGTAGAGCGAGCGGCCCTCGATCAGCTTCATCGTGAAGAAGATCCCGCCCTCGGGGTCGCGGCCGAGCTCGTAGATCGGCGCGATGTTGGGGTGGTCGAGCTGGCCCGCGACCTGGGCCTCGCGGATGAACGCGTGGACCAACAAGTAATAGTTGTACGAGCCGGCCTGCAGGGTCTTGAGCGCCATGCGCCGCTGCAGCGACTTGTCGAAGACGAGCCGCACCGAGCCCACGCCGCCGGCCGCGATGACGTCGCCGATCCGCAGGTGGTTCATCGCCGTCGGCAGCACCGACTGGACCAGGGCGCAGGTGCGGGCGTCGAGCGTGATCACCTCGCCGTCGAGCCCGACGACGGTGATCGGGATCTCCGGAGTCTCCTCGATCATCGCCCCTCACCCTATCACGCGGCCGCGCTCATCGCATCCGCTGCAGCTGGTACCGCAGCTGTCGCAGACCGCCGCGCATGCGGGCCTGCAGGTGCCCGAGGTTGCGCCGCGTCAGCAGCTGCCGCGGCCGCAGGTAGACCTCGGCGTTGTACATGGACAGGAGGATCCGGTGGCGGCGCCAGTTCTTGGCCCCGCGCCGCACCACCAGCCGCGCCGACACCCCCAGCGTCTGCAGCCCGAACGGCTGCGTCAGCGCGAACAGCAGCGGCTGCCCGCACACCTCGACGTCGACCTTGCCGCCGGTGACCGGCTCGCAGCGGCCGCGCGCGAGGTCGAGGCGCAGCGTGACCTCGAGGTCGCGCACGCGGACGATCACGGGCCCCAGCCACCCGCGCAGCAGCCACGCCGGGTAGTGCGCGGCGAGGCGGGCGGCCAGCGCCTCGGCGGCGGCGACGAGGGCGGACAGCTCGACCGGCGCCGGCGGGTCGAGCGGGGCCGCGCCCCCACGCGCGAAGGCCTCGTCCCAGAACTGCAGCGCCGGCCGAGAGTCCCACGCGCGCCCGACCTCGTAGACCTCGCCGGGCGCGAGCACGTCGAGGCGCAGCCCGAGGTGTTCGAACGCCGCCGCGACGTGACTCGGCGTGTTGGCGTACGCGTTCATGTACGCGTTGTCCTCGCACGAGAAGCGGACGAAGCTGGCGATCGGGATCGTCGTCTCGGCGCCGAGGTCGCGATGGTTGGCGATCATGCTGTCGACGACCGCGCGGGCCTTCCGCGGCAGCCGCTCGTCGCGGTCGGCCTCGCCGCCGTAGCCGGCCAGCGAGAACTGGTTCAGCACCACCTGCGCCGGCCCGAGGTCGCCGCGGATCAGCCGGCAGTCACCGGCGTCGGCCTCGGCGTCGTTGACGTTCACGAGACATGTCCCATCGGCCATGACCGCGAGGACAGAGTCCATCTGCCCGACCTGGTAGCAGTAGACCTGCAGCCCCGGCCGCAGGTCGACCAGCGCGCGGTGCGGCAGCAGACGGACGTTCGCGAAGCCGAGGCGGGCGAACGCCTGCGGCATCTTGTCGGAGGGCATCTGCTGGAACAGCACCGTCACGCGGCGCTTGAACGCGGCCGGCAGGTCGCGCAGCGTCGGCAGGTGGAAGTGGTCGGGGTGCTCGTGCGAGACCCATAGGTAATCGACCTGCTCGAGCCACGCCGCGTCCCACGCCGGCGGCGCCACCAGCGACCAAGGTATTGAAGACCTTGCCGCCGAGCCACGGGTCGGTCCAGATCGTCGCGCCGCCGGCCTCGATCAGCAGCGACGCGTGGGCCACCAGTCGCAGCTTCATCGCCGGACCTCGCGCGCGCCGTCGGCCGACGCGATCGGTCGGTCGCACGACGACGCTCGCAGCGACCACGAACTCAAGCATGCCCGTCCTCGCTCGGGCTCACGGTAGCAAGCGGCCCAGGTCCTGCCAACCGCGGCCCGAGGCGGCCCGAGGTCTTCGGGCCTCATCCTCCGAGATCGAGCTCTCCGAGGTGGTCCGTGGCATTCTGGACATGGATGTCCCATCGGCCATCCGCGCGGTGGCGCAGGCGGTACACGCCCGCCAGCGAGACCGGCAGCGCGATGGCCTCGGCGTGGGGCATGCCGGTGAGCGCGGCGATCACGGCCTTGATCACGCCCTTGTGCAGCACCGCGACCACGCGCGGGCTCGCGGGCGCGGCCAGGACCCGGCGCGCACCCGCCTGCACGCGGTCCCAGAACGCCTGGCGCGACTCGCCGCCGGGATAGGTGAAGCCGAGGCCCTCGGCGAGGTAGCGGCCGTGGCCGCTCGGGTCGCGCTCGGCGACCTCGGCGAACGTGAGGCCCTCCCACGCGCCGAAGTCGACCTCCGCGAACTCGGGCACCACCGTGACCGGCGGCGGCGGGCGCTGCCCGGCGGCCACCAGCGCCGCCGCGGCCCGCGAGCGCTGCAGCGGCGACGCCAGCACCGCCGCAAAGCCGGGCTCGGCCGCCAGCGCGGCCGCCACCCGCTCGATCTGCTGCAGCCCCAGCGACGACAGCGCCACGTCCGTCGCCCCGTGCAGGCGGATCGACGACTGGCCCTCGGTCTCACCGTGGCGGACCAGCACGAGCTCGGCCGGGGATGACGACGCGGGGCGCAAGCGGCCTGGGCTTACGCGAGGTCGGCCAGGCCGTCAACGACCGCGGGCGTGCATACGCCGCGCTTGCGGACGCGGCGGCCTCTGACATATAACGAACCCGCGAAATGGCCTCACGAACGCCACGGCGCCCGGCTTCGGAGGCTGTTCCCGCTGCGAGCGCCCCGCGCCCGGCGGGGGCCGAGCCCGAGTCCGGCGGCCGCTCGTCCGCCGAGGCGGCGTCGGAGATCGCGCTGCTCGGCGAGGGCGACATCGGCGCGGCCGAGCTGACGCGTCGCCTGGCCGACAACATCCGCACGCTCCGCAAGGCCCGCGGCTACTCGCTCGACGACATGGCCCGAAGGTCAGGTGTCTCGCGGGCCAGCCTGTCGCAGGTCGAGACAGCCAAGACCAACCCGACGATCGCCATCCTGTGGAAGATCGCCGCCGGCCTCGAGGTCCCGTTCTCGGCCCTGCTCGGCGCCGACAAGACCGAGCGCGTCAGCGTGCTCCGCCGCCCCGACCAGCGGGTCCTCCGCTCGGCCGACGGCCAGCTCGAGAGCCGCCCGCTCACCCCCGCCGGCACCCTCGGCGGCGTCGAGGTCTACGAGCTGCGCCTCGCCCCGCGCGCGGTCCACAGCTCCGAGCCCCACGCCCCCGGCACCGGCGAGAGCGTCACGGTCCTGGTCGGCCACTGCGCCTGCGCGTCGCCGAGGAGGTCCACGACCTCTCCGCCGGCGACACCGCCAGCTTCGCCGCCGACGTCCCGCACAGCTACGAGAACCCGGGCCGCACCCACACGCTGGTCCACAACGTGATCGTCTACCAGCGCTGAGGCGGCCGAAGCATGCGGCCGTGCGCCTCGGCCTGTCCTTCGGGACAGGCTGGTCACGCCGCTCGCCTACCAGCCCCGAGGCGGCGTGACACCGAGGCCGAGGCGAGCCCCTCGCCGTCTCCTCCGGGACAGGCTGGTCACGCCGCTCGCCTACCAGCCCCGAGGCGGCGTGACACCGAGGCCGAGGCGAGCCCCTCGCCGTCTCCTCCGGGACAGGCTGGTCACGCCGCTCGCCTACCAGCCCCGAGGCCGCGTGACCCCGAGGCCGCGGCGACGCGCACGTCCTTCGGGGCAGATCGGCGTGCCCGGCGTTCGCCGGCGACCTGTCCTCCTGGACAGGCTCTTCCGTCCGGCGACAGCCTGTCCTTCAGGTCATGTCCGGCGTGGCCTCAGCGCTTGACCGCGAGGCCCGGCGCGTCGCCGACCGAGATCTTGTCCTTCGGCGCGTACCCGCTGCGAGCCGCGTCGCGAGCGGCGACCGCGAGCCGGTCGCAGCGCTCGTTCTCAGGATGCCCGCTGTGACCGCGGACCCAGTGAAAGCGGATCTTGTGGGTCGCGAGGAAGCCGTCGAGCGACTGCCACAGGTCCTGGTTCTTGACCGGCTGGCGGTCGGCGGTGCGCCAGCCGGCGCGCTTCCACCCGGGCAGCCACTCGGACATGCCCTTCAAGACATATTGCGAGTCGGAGTAGAGGTCGACGGTCATCGGCCGGCGCAGCGCCGTGAGCCCGCGGATCACCGCCATCAGCTCCATCCGGTTGTTCGTCGTGTGCGGCTCGCCGCCCGACTCCTCGCGCTGCTTGGCGCTGGCCGGGTGGATCAGCACGTACGCCCAGCCGCCCGGGCCGGGGTTCCCGGCGCAGGCGCCGTCGGTATACAAGAGGACATACGCGAGACGCGGGTCGTCCGGTTGCATCGGCGCTGCAACCTACCCGACCCGCGCCCCGCTGCCAACCTCTACAGGTCGAAGCCGCAGCACTCCGCGGCCGCCTGGGACTGCTGCTCGGTGTCCTGGTCGCAGAAGCCGGCCGGCGCGGGGCACTCGCCCTGGGGCATGTTGTCGACCAGGCAGGTGCAGGTGTCGCCCTCGCACTTGAACTCGACGATCCCTTCGGGGCACTCCTGGCCGATCGAGCAGCTGTCGGCGCCGTTGCTCGAGCCGAAGCCGGCGCAGTCGGAGCCGGCGCAGGTCATGCCGACGGCGTCGAACTCGTCCTGGCAGGGCCCGAACTCCTCGTCCTCGAACGCCTTCATCAGCTCGTCGCAGGTCATGTCGCCGACGCAAGAGTTGAACGCCACCGTGACCTCGAGGCAGCCCTCGCCGCTGCCGGTCGCCTCCGCGCAGTCGGCCTTGCACGCGGCGACGTCGGGGAACGGCGGCATCGGGAAGCACTCGAAGAACTTGTCGCAGGCCGCCATGCAGGCCGCGTCGAGCTCGGGCGGGACCGGCTCGCCCGTGTCGGTGTCGGTGTCGACGGGCATCGTCGTGGTCTCGTCGACCGTCGTCCCCACGGTCGTCTCGCCGCCCATCGTGTCGGTGCCCGCCGTCTCGGTCCCGGTCGCGCTGCCCTCGGTCGGCGTGCCGGTCGACGTCGGCGTGTTCGTGGTCCCCTCGGTGCCCGGCTCGGTCGCGGTGCTCGGCTCCGTCGCGGTGCTCGGCTCGGTCGCGGTGCCGGTGCTGCTGTCCGTCTCGTTCTCCTTCTCGGGGCACGCCGCCAGCGGCAGCGTACACACGGCGAGGAGGAGCGCGCGAAGGTTCGTGTGAAGCGTAAGGCTCATGCGGCGAAGGGTGCAGCGGGCGCCCTGCGAAGTCCAGGCGCGATGTCGTCCCTCAACCGACGCGGTGCAGCTTCTCGTAGAGGCCCGGAAACACGCCGTGCGGATCGAGGCGCCGCTTGGCCGCCGCGTAGTTGTCTTCGTCGTAGATCGAGAAGAAGCGCTCGCGGGTGTAGTGATTGCGCGAGATCAGCGTCTTCACCCCGTCGCACGCGTACGTCTGCGCCTCGAACAGCTGCGACCAATCGAGCTCGGGATCGCCGTTCGGCATGCCGTACACGGCGCAGTCGACGAGCAGCGAGTCGCCGATCTTGTCGACCATCGCCGGGCTGAGCCACGGATACCACCTCGGCAGACGATAAGGGATCACCCAAAGCGGATAGAACCGCGGCTCGCGGGCGTACCACCCGTAGAAGTCGAGGATCCGCCGGTGCGGCACGAACAGGTCGACGACGACGTCGGGCCGCCGCTTGATCGCCCCGAGCAGCGGCGCGAGCCGGTTCGACCAGCGAATGAGGTTGGTCGAACCGAGCACGTGCTTGCCGACCAACCTGCGCACGAGCCGGTTCTCGAGCCCCGGGACGGTGCGCGTCAGCCAGTGACACTCGGTGTCGTAGCGGAAGAAATAGTCGCGCGTCCGCAGGTAGTCGACCGCGCGCGCGCGTGCTCTTGTAGAAGATGTCCTGTCGGCGGTAGTCGCTGACGTACGGTGCCCGGGCCACGAACCGACCGAGGCACAGCACCAGCTCGTCCGGCCCGTGGACGATGCCGTCGATGAACGTGTAGTCGCCGGCCTCGCAGTAGGTCCGCATCGCCGCGAAGTAGCTGCCCGGGTCGCGGTGGCGCTCGTAGGTCAGCTCGACGAACGGCTCGGCCGGCGCCAGGTCGAACTCGAGGCGCGTCACGATCGCCAGCGTCCCGTACGAGCCGTGGACCATGTCGAACGCCAGCGACTCGCGCTCGCGCGAGCAAGTGAGGACCTCCCCCGCGCCGCTCACCAGCTCGAGCTCGCGGCAGGTGTCGTGGAAGCCGCCGACCCGGAACGAGCTCGACTCGACCGCGCACCCGGCCACCGCCCCGCCGATCGTGATGCCCTCGAGCTCCGGCACCACCGCGGGCACCAGTCCCAGGGGCAATGTCGCATCGACCAGGTCGGCGAAGGTCAGCCCCGGCTCGGCCACGCAGCGCCGCGCCTCGCGGTCGATGTGCAGCACCCTGCGCAGCGGCGACACGTCGATCGCCGGGCTGCGGAAGCGACGGTCGCCCGGGAGCGGCACCACGTGGTGGACCCCGCCCTTGTCGATGTGGACCCGCTCCCCGCGAGCGGCCCGCTCGCGGACCTCGGCGGCGATGGTGTGGACGCGGGCCTCGTGCTCGGCGGCGATCATGTCCGCGAGTGTTTTGGGTCCGGCCCGCCCGGGCAAGCCCGGAGGCGAATGCGGGTGCGGAACGCTGTGACGCAGCCTCTTCGCGCCGCGAGCCGCAGAAGGTCCGGCGAAGGCCCGAAGCCGCGAGGGAGCGCTCGGGGCGGAAGGTCGCCGAGCCTCGAGTCCAGCCGGACGACGCCCACCGACCGCCCCGCCCCGCGACCCGGTCCCGGACCGAGCCCGCGCGCCGGCCCGGAAAATAACGCGAACAGCCCCACGGCGCGAGGCGCCGGGGGCCGTCGGGAGCGGACAGGAGGACCGCCGGGAGCTGAGCCGTGCGGCTCGGGCTCACTTCTGGACGCGGATCAGCTGACGCTCGAGGGTGACGAACTTGTGCCCGCTGCAGCGGGTCGCGACCTCGATGGTGACGCTCGTGCCGGACGGACCGCGGAGGGCGGCGGCCCAGTCTTCGACGCTCACCGGGTACATGCCGTCGACCGACACGAGGTGCATGCCCTCGCGGAGGACGCCGTCGGCGGGCGCGCCGGGGAGGACATCGCGGACGACCACGAACTCGCCGCGCTGCTGGATCACCGCGCCGATGCCCGAGTAGGTGTAACCGCGTTCAGCGACGGCGACGGTGCGCTGGGCCTTGCAGTTGGTGCCGGCGTAGCGCTGCAGCAGGGCGGCCGAGGTGGCCATCGAACCTGCGAGGATGATCGAGCCGAGGATGATCTTCCGCGCTGTCCGCCAGCGGGAGATCGAAGTGGCCAGGTTGGTGTCGGTCTCTGGATTGTGCATGACCATCGCTCCTGTGCCTGACGCCTCGAGGTCGTGGATGCTCAGGCTTGTCGAGTGTTTCACAGCTTCGCGGGGGTTGCCAGCGGCGCAAATACCGGCCTTGTGGCGGCGCCATTCCCGGCTCCTGCTCGGGTTCGCCCCGGCGAACTGCCACCTTCTTTGCCAAGCGGCCGGCCTTCGGGCTATAGGCGTGGCCCCATGCCCCTCCTGCGGCTGTTCGTCCCTCTGACCCTGGTGTTCGCCCTCGCCTGCGACAAGGCGACGCCTGCGACCCCGGCGCTGACGCCCCCGCCCGCGGCGATCCCCTCGGATGAGCCGCCGGCCGCTGAGCCTGCTCCCGCGGCCGCGGCGGCGCCCCGGGAGCCCGCGATCGCGCCGGCGACTCCGGAGCCCGCGCCCGTAGAGGTTGCCGCCGCCCCCAGCGGCCCGCGCAAGGTGCTCGTGCTGGGCGACAGCCTGGCTGCGACCGGCTTCGGCGCGATGCTGGAGAAGAAGCTCGACGAGCACCCCGACATCGAGTGCTTCCGCAAGGCCAAGAGCGCGACCGGCCTGGCTCGGCCCGACTTCTATGACTGGGAGTCCGAGGCCAAGAAAGCGGTCGAGCAGCGCAAGCCCGACCTCGTCGTCGTCATCATGGGCGGCAACGACGGCCAGGACCTCACCACCAAGTCCGGCAAGGGCAAGCGGGTGGCCTGGAAGTCCGACGGGTGGAACGACGCCTACAAGGCGCGGGTCGCTGAATTCCTCAGCGAGATCTCCGCCGACGGCCGCAAGGTCCTGTGGCTCGGCCTGCCGCGCACCGGCACAACCAGCTCGAACAGAAGCTGACCACGATCCGCGACGTGCAGAGCCAGGCGCTCGCCGACTTCGGCGAAGCCGGGGTCTACCTCGACACCAGCCCCTTCATCACCGACTCGGACGGCGACCTCATCGACACCGCGACGGTCGGCAAGCGCAAGGCCCAGGCCCTCCGCGAAGAGGACGGCATCCACTTCACGATGGCCGGTAGCGAGTTCTTCGCCGACAAGGTCTATCCCGAGGTGCTGCGCGTGCTCGGCGTCGAAGACGCCGCTGAGGGCAAGAAGCCCCAGAAGTGACAGGGGAAGATCTCCCTGCGCGACGCCTCGCGCGCCGCGCACCTGACCGATTTGCAACCCGATTGTAGTTGCAATTTTGCCTGCCGCGCCACGTGTTCGCCGCCGTTCGGCCGCACGGCGCGGCAATAGCCGCAGGCTCCGCGGCCGGCGCCGACGAGGGCGAGGTGCGCGCGACTGACGTGCCCGCAACGGACAGCCTCTGCTAGCTTGTCCGGTGCTCTAGCCCGCATGACCCGGTCCTCGTCCGCACACCCCTTCCGGCACGCCGCCTTCGCGCGGTGGGGGTCGTTCTGGGCGCTGCTCGTGGTCCTGTGCGCCGGCCTGGCCTCGCCGCTGGTGTCCGAGGCCGCAGCGGCCGCGAGCAGCGGCAAGTCGAGCAGCAGCAAGAAGAAGTCGTCCGGCGGCAAGTCGAGCGCGAAGAAGAAGTCCGGCGGCAAGGGCAAGAAGGCGAGCAGCAAGTCCGCCGCGCCGAAGCCGATCCGGCCGTTGCAGCGCGACGTGGTCGGGCCCGAGGCCGTCCCCGACGGCGACTGGGCCGAGGGCGAGACCGACACCGACGGCGAGGGCGACCTCGAGGAGGACACCGGGGACGCCGGAGATCCGGAGTCGGAGCTCGAGGCGATCGAGCGCGAGCTGCTGTCGCAGCCGGCCGGCCCCGAGCCCGAGATCGTCTACGCCGAGGGTCCGCCTCCGCCCCCGCCTCCGCCGGTCAAGCCGCGCTCGCTCAAGCACGCGCTGATCCCCGGCGAGACCCTCGACGACGTCGCCGCGCTCTACAAGGTCGAGGTCGGCGACCTCGCCAGGTGGAACGGCATCCGCGCCGGCGAGCCGATCCCGAAGAAGAAGAAGGACCTGCGGGTGATCACCACCCACAGCCCGCCGCCGCGCGAGAAGCTCGAGCACCTCATCAAGCGCGGCGACACGTGGGACAAGATCGCCGCCGAGTTCGGGGTCGAGGTGGCCACGCTGCGGCAGCAGAACCCGCGCCTCGGCGACAAGCTCGAACCCAAGCCGAAGCAGAAGCTCAAGGTCGTCGCCTGGAAGGACCTCGACGTCTCGCCCTCGGCCGGCCTCGGCACCAAGCTGTCGCAGATCCGCGTGCGCGCCGGCGGCCTCAGCATCGGCAAGCCCAACCGCGGCAAGCTGGTCCGCGGCGTCAAGCTGCCCGACCGCCCCGACCTCTACGTCAAGCGCAAGCCCGACGAGTCGTACGCCTCGACCCACACGGTGATGCAGACGATGGCGGCGATCACCCGCTTCCGCCACGAGAGCAGCTTCAAGGGCCAGGTCGTGATCGGCGGGATGAGCCGGGCCCGCGGCGGCCGGTTCCGGCCGCACAAGTCGCACCAGAGCGGCCGCGACGTCGACATCCGCCTGCCGGTCCTGCGCTCGGCCGAGGGCAAGCGGCACACGACCTCGGCCGACGTCGACTGGAAGGCGACCTGGCAGCTGATGCGCGCCTTCCTCGACACCGGCGAGGTCGAGTACATCTTCCTCGAGTACAACCTGCAGAAGCGGCTCTACAAGGCCGCCCGCGAGTCGGGCGTGTCGCGCGAGCAGCTCGACGCGTGGCTCGAGTGGCCGGTGAAGATCAAGAAGCGCAGCAACAAGCGCGTCCTCATCCGCCACGTCGAGGGTCACACGACGCACATGCACGTGCGGATCCGCTGCGGCCCCAACGAGAAGCACTGCTACTCCTCGCGCTGACGCCACGCGTCTACGTGCCAGGCCTCGCGCCGCGTGCGGCGTCGCGCTGCGATCCGCGCTCTCGTTCACGTCCTCGGCGACTCACTCGCTCCCGCTCTCCGCATGTCCCTCGCCACTCTGTGTCAGCGCTGCGCCCTGTGTTGCGACGGCGACCTGTTCGCTACTGTCCCGCTGCAGCCCGGCGAAGTCGACGCGGTGCGGCGGCGCGGCCTCGTCGTCCTCGACCGCGACGCGGGGCCCGCCCTCGCCCAGCCGTGCGCCGCCCTGCAGGCCCGGAGCTGCACGATCTACGACGACCGCCCCGCCCCCTGTCGCACTTACGAATGCATGCTGTACGCCGCGCTCGCGGCCGACGAGGTCGGGCTCGAGGGCGCCCTCGCCACCGTCGCCGAGGCGAGGGCGCGGCTGGCAGCCGTCGCCGACGCGCTGCCCGGCGAGGGTCCGGCGCTCGCGCGGGCGCGGGTCGCGGCGCGCGAGGGTCACCTGTCCCCGGAGACATACGCGCTCGTGGTCCACGCGAGCGAGTTCCTCGAGCGACGTTTCCGCGGTCACACGCGCCGCTGAGGCCCTGCGCGGCCGCGCGGGAGTGCGCAAACCCACGACCTTGGCCGCGAGCGGCGCTGATATGCTCCTGCGCCATGGACAGCGGCAAGCCCAAGCTGTGGAACTTCTCGGCCGGTCCGGCCATTCTCCCGCCGGTGGTGCTCGAGCGCGCGGCCGAGGCCGTGCACGAGCTGCGTCAGGACGGGCACGCCAGGGACGCCGCCGGCGTCGGCATGTCGATCCTCGAGATCTCGCACCGCAGCGCCCCCTACGAGGCGATCACGTTCGGCGCCGAGAAGCTGGTCCACGAGGTCCTGGGGGTCCCCGAGACGCACCAGGTGCTGTTCCTGCAGGGCGGCGCCAGCCTGCAGTTCGTGATGGTGCCGATGAACCTGCGCGAGGCCGACAAGTTCGCCGCCTACGTCGACACCGGTGTGTGGTCGGGCCGGGCGATCGCCGAGAGCGAGGGCCTCGGAGCGACGCGCGTCATCGCCAGCTCCAAGGCCACCAACTACGATCGGATCCCCGAGTTCCCGGCGGCCGACAGCTACGCCGGCGCCAGCTACCTCCACATCACCACCAACAACACGATCTACGGCACCGAGTACGCCGAGATCCCCGAGGCTCAGGGCGGCGTGCCGCTGGTGATCGACTTCTCGAGCCACGCCGGTTCGCGGCCGATGGCGCTGGGGCGCGCCGCGCTCGGCTACGCCGGCGCGCAGAAGAACCTCGGCCCCTCGGGCGTCACGCTCGTCTACGTGCGCAAGGACCTGCTGGCCAAGAAGCCCGCCGCGCACGTCCCGGTGTACCTGCGCTACGCGACCCACGCCAAGGAGCCGAGCCTCTACAACACGCCCAACACCTTCGGCGTGCTGGTGCTCAAGCTCGTGCTCGAGTGGATGCGCGACGAGGGCGGCCTTGAGGCGATCGGCGCTCGCAACGAGCGCAAGGCGCAGAAGCTGTACGACGTGCTCGACGACAGCAAGGTGTTCCAGGCGCACGCCCAGCCCGGCAGCCGCTCGCACATGAACGTCGCGTGGACCTGCGGGCGCGCGCCCGAGGCCCAGCGCGAGTCGATCGCCAAGAAGTTCCTGGCCGAGGCGCAGGCGCTCGGCTTCGACGGCCTCAAGGGCCACCGCTCCGTCGGCGGTTTCCGCGCCTCGATCTACAACGCCTTCCCCGAGGCCGGCGTCGCCGCCCTGTGCGAGTTCATCACCGAGTTCGAGCGCCGCCTGTAGGCCTCGCCCACGACCTCCGCCGCATGTCCGAAACCATGAAGGCCCCGGGCTGGGCCGCGATCGACGCCGCGTGTCAGCGGCTCTACGCGCGCCAGGTCCCGCACCAGTACACCAGCAAGACCGCCTACGAGCTCGAGACCGCGAGCCCGCTGCCGGCGATCACCGTGTGGGAGGGCCAGCGCCCGGCCCACTGGCACTACGTCACCTACGGCCTCACCGAGCTGTTCGAAAAGACGTCGCACGACCCGAACGTGTCCGGCTTCGGCTTCGAACTGACGATGCGGGTGCCGCGGGCCGAGGGCGAGGACCAGCCGCCCGCGTGGCCCCTGCGGACCCTGCAGAGCCTCGGCCGCTACGTCCTCGGCAGCCGCAAGGGCTTCGACACCGGCCACCGCGCCGACCTCGGCGGACCTATCGCCCCCGGCGTGACCACCGAGCTCACCGGCCTCGTCTGCGTCCCCGACCCGCTGCTCGGCAAGATCACCGGGCCCTACGGCTCGCTGCTGTTCCTCCAGGTCATCGGCGTCACCCCCGACGAGCTGGCGGCGATGGAGCGCCTCGACCACGAGGGCGTGGTCCACATGATGGGCGAGATCGACTTCCACGGCCTGACGGACCCGTCCCGCGGGTCGTGGCTCAAGAACCCGCAGAAGGCCCCGGTGGTCCGCCGCTACCAGCTCGGCATCCTGCGCGATTGAAAGACCGCCGCGGCGACTTGCTGTTGGGACATGCTCTATCGGACATGTCCTGAGGGCCGGGCCCCGCGGCGTCACGGCGAGTCGGGCGGCTGGACGCAGCGGGTGAACTCGCCGCAGCTCTCGATGGTCAGGCACTTGCGCATCTGCGGCCGGTTCCAGTCGGTCACCGCGAACTCGCACATGCGCCCGCACGACCGCACGTAACGCTCGCGCGCCTTGCCCTCCGGCGGGGCCATGTTGTTGGCCTCCGACTCGCACCCGAGCTGGCGCTCGCACAGCTGCTGGCACAGCGCAGCCTCGTCGTTGGCCGGCCTCGGCTCGCTCACCGGCGTCGTCGTCGCCGGCGCCGGCCCGCTGCCCGGCGACGCGGGCGTCGTCGGCCCGGGGTACCCGGACGCGACGCAGGTCCCGTCTGGCTTTCGGGACATGCCCACAGGGCAAGGTTCCATCGCGCAGGTCTGACCGTCCCACCGGCTCCCGGCAGGACACGCCGTCGGCTGCGCGACCGCCAGCCCCGGCAGCGCGCTCAGCTCGATGCGGATCAAGGCGCCGCACCCCTCCGGCGGCCGCAGGTCGGCCGTGGTCGAGGCGTCGCAGCTCGCAGGCTGACCGTCGGCCGACAGCGTCTCGCGCTCGGCAGTCGAACCACCGCCGGCGCCGATCTGATTGAAACCGGCGCCGACCTTGATCTCCCCGGCCCCGCCGGCGAAGAAGTGGAACGCCCCGACCTGCACGCCGGAGATGATGTGCGTGGCCGCGTCGCAGTCGCCCGCCAGCAGGTCGCGCCCGGGCCGGGCCTGCGGCGCCTCGAGCATGCCGACCAGGGCGATCTCGACGTCGAGCTCGCCGGCGCGGGCCAGCTTGCCCTCGAGCCGGGCGGCGCCGAGAGGAGCTGGGCGTAGAGCTCGTCGGCGCTGCGGATCTTCACGCGATCGTTCTTGCGGGTGAGGCCGAGGTACGAGTACTCGCCCTGGACGTCGCACTGTCTCAAGACCGAGATCTCGCAACCATCGACGCGCACCGCCACGAGGCCGCGCTTGAGCCGAGCCTCGAGGGAGGCCCGCTCGGCGGCCGCCCACTCGACCACCAGCGGGTGCGAGGCGGCGCCACCGACGACGCACTTGCCCTGCCCGGGGATCTCGAGCTCCGGCGGCTTCGCCAGCCGCTCCGCCGGGCTGCGACAGGAGCCGAGCGCCAACACCAATCCGAACCAACCGCCGGGGCGAATCACCGCGCCAGCGTAGCAAACCCCGACGTCCGCGCGCCGCGAGCCATGGGCGGCCCCGCGTGACGTCGCGCCGCTCCGTCACGGCCGCGCGGCCACGACCTGCGCCTTCAACTGAGCCCACACCTCCGGCCCGAACAACCGCGACAACCCGGGGTGCGACTGCATGCGCTCGAGCGCGAGGTACGGGGTCTCGCTGGTCGTCAACGCGGCGTCGATCCACCGCAGCGCCGCCGCGCGATCCTCCATCGCCGCCGCGAGGTCAAGCTGCTCGGCGAGCAAGCGCGTGTGCAGCTTGTCGCGCGCCGGGAACGTCCGGTCCGCGGTCACCCGAGCGTACGCGGCGCCGAACGCCTCGCGCGCGGCCGACAACCGTCCGGCCCGCGTCAGCGCCAGCCCGCGCGCATAGTCGATCGTCACCAGCCGCTGCAGCTCCAGCGGATCTTCCGGCGCCGCGCGCGGATCGGTGGCCGCGAGGTGATGCAGGACGACGTCGACGTCCTCGGGCCGCAGCGACAGCGAGACGGACGGGTCGAGCACCAGATCGACGAGCCGCGGGCCGAACGAGGCGCGCGCCGCCAACCACGCCGCCGCGTCGCCCCGTCGCAGCCGCTGGTGCAGCGCGTCGTACACCGGGTCGCTCTCGCCGACGACCGCGAGGAAGGTCCGGATGTCCGCCGCCGCCCGCTCGACCTCGCCGAGCCCGAGCCACGCGTCGATGCGCCACACCTGCTGCGCGCTGCCCGGCGCGGCCGACGTCGACGCCTGCACCGCCGCGGCCAGCTCACCCTCGGCCAGCAGCCACGCCGTTGCGTCCGCGCTCGCAGCGGCCGAATCGCTGGTGAAGCCGGTGAGGCGGAGCGAGCGCACCCACACGTGCCCGACGAAGTCCGGCTCGACCGCCTCGGCGAGCACGCGCAACGACAGCGGACCGGGCGGCGGAGTGCGCGTCGCGTCGTTCCACGCGCTCACGAGGCGGCGCCGCTGCTCGCCCGACTCGAGCTCGCGGATCGTCGTCGCCAGCCCCGGGTACACCGCCATGCGCACGCGCACCGTCGCGCCGTCCTGCACCACCAGCACCGGCTCCTGGCTGCCGAGGCTCACGCGCGTCTCGGGCCGGTCGCTCTGGCCGAACCCGCCGACCGTCGCCGCCAGCCACGGCTCCTGGTCGCCATCCGCGACCACCAGCGACAGCTTGTTGCCCCACTCCATGCGGTCGACCTCGAGCTCGACCTCGAGCGCCGCCGGTCCGCCGTCCCACGTCAGCGGCAGCTCGGCCAGCACCGGCGAGCGCGAGGCCCACAACGACAGCGCCTGCCGCCCCGGCGCGCGCCGCAACGCCACCGGATCGGCGACTCGCCAGCGAGGGTCGAGCGGCCTGTCGAAGCCGAGCGCGAGCTCGGGCGCGGCGCCGTGGCGGTCGTCAGCGCCGCCAGCTCGGCCTCGACCGCGGCCCGCTCGCCCGTCTCGACCACCGCCAGCCGCTGGCGCGTCAACGCCTCCGCCGCCGCGAACTCGCCCAGCCGGCGCCGCGCCGCCGCGGCCCCGGCCAGCGCCCGCGGCGCCAGGTCGGGCCGGCTCGCCGCCGCCACGTAGCGCTCGGCCGCCAGCGCGTCCTCGCCGATCGCCGAGTAGAGTTCGCCTGTCCGCAGGAGCATGTCCTTTTCGACATTGCCCGAAAAACCTGCGATATCGGACAGCTCGTCGGCGGTCCGGCGCGGCAGCCCGATCGCCGCCAGCTGCTCGGCGTTCGCCCACGCCTGGGCGATCGCCGGGTCGGTGATGCCCGGCGGGATCGGCCGCGGCTCGCGGTCGAGCGGCGGCAGCGGCGGCAGCGGCGAGGTCCCGGCCCCGAGCACCAGCAGGCGCGGGCTCGCCTCGAACGTCGCGGCCACGATCTCGGCGCGGCCGTCGTGATCGAGGTCCTCGACCAGCAGCGGCGCGAGGCCGCCGATCTGCTGCGGTCGGAGCGGCGCGTCGGGGCGCCAGCGCAGCAGCATCGTCCCCAGCCCCTGGACGCCGATCACCGCCTCGTCCTGGCCGTCGCCGTCGAGGTCGCCCGTGTGCACGCGCGTGAATCGTTGCTGCGCGCCGTCCTCGGCCTGCGCCGGCACGTGGCCGAGGATCTCGAGCGCCCCCGAGCGCAGGCCGACCACGTAGATCCCCGCCGGCTCGCCGAGCGGCTTGTCGACCGGGAACCTGCCCGGGGCGATCTGGCCGTCGATCTTCGACAACACCAGCAGGTCGCCGCCGGGTGCACGCATCCTCTGCACGCCCTGCGCCTGGTACGAGCCGAACGCGCGCCGCACCACCAGGTCGAGCTCGCCCGCGGGCGTCGGTTTGAAAATTCGCAGGTCGTAGGCCTTCCACGGCCCGGCCGCGACCACGATCTCCGGCCGTCCGTCGCCCTCGAGGTCCGCGGTGAGCACCGCCGACAGATCTGACCCGGCCGCCTCGGTCGGGCCGTGGGCCGAGCGTCGCGTCCACCTGCCGGCCTCGTCTCGCTCGATGCGCCAGAACCGGCGCGCGTACGCCTCGGTGCCGAGGTAGACCTCGCGCCGGCCGTCGCCGTCGAAGTCGAGCGTCGTCGCGTGCATCTGCACGCTGTCAGGCCACACGTCGACCACGCGCGGTGACTCGCCGGCGACGTCGAGCATGCGCACCTCGAAGCGGTTGGGGTCCGGCGTCGGATAGCTGGCGAACAGCAGCGACTCGCCGTCGGCCGCCTCGACCCGCCGCGCCTCGCCGACCTCGATCGTGCCGATCGGCGTCAACGCGACGTCGGCCCGCAGCAGCTGCGCGATCGGGCCCGAGCGCCAGGACAGCACCTCGCGCGCGCCGTCGCCGTCGATGTCGATCGCCGCCAGCGTGCGCGGCAGCGCCTGCGGCTCGGGCCCGAGGCGGCCCGGATCGATCTCTGTCACACGGGACAGGTCCTCCAGGACATGTCCCCAATTGTCCTCATCGCCGCTCGCCAGCACCCGCGCCGCCGCCGGCAGGTCGCGCTGCGCCAGCGCGGCCGCCAGCCGGACCGCCTGCAGCGCCGGCCGCGTCGCCTCCTGCGGGGCCTGCCGCTCCAGCACCGCCAGCGCGGCCGCGGCCTCCGGCACCTTGCGCTGCGCGCTCAGCCGCTCGATGAGGCCGAGCAGGGCGGCCTGGGCATCCTCCTCGGTGCGCGCGGCGATGTAGGCGCTGCCGTACGCGTCGACCGCCTCGGCGTGGTCGGTCTGGGCCGCCGCCCACTCGAGGTACGCGCGAGCGACCACCGCCAGGCCGCGGTTCTCCGGCAAGGCCACGAACGTGCGCAGCGATCGGCGCGCCTCGTTGGTGTCGCCGCGAGCGCGGAGCGCCTCGATCTGCCCGTGCAGCGCCTCCAGCCGGCGTAGCGCCCGGCGCTCGCCCGCGTAGCGGCTCGCCGCGGCGTAGCCGAACATCACCCCCGCGACGAGCACCGCGGTGCCGACGATCGACCCGGCGATCTGGAGCGCCCGTCGCCTTCGCTGCTGCCGCTCGGCCTCGGGGTCGCGGGTCAGCAGCTCGACCAGCTCGGCGAGCGAGGCGAAGCGCTCCTCCGGCCGCTTCGCCAGCCCGCGACACACGGCCGCGTGCAGCCACGCCGGCACCCCCGCGCGCGGCGGCGAGGTCGGCAGCGCGTGCTGCTCGATCGCGGCGGTGAGCGTCGCCAGCGTCTCGCCGTCGAACGGCCGCGCGCCGTACAGCGCCTCGTACAGCGCGACGCAGAACGCGTACTGATCGCTGCTCGCGGTCGCCGAGCCGCCGCGCAGCAGCTCCGGCGCCATGTACACCGGCGTGCCGATCAACGCGCCTTCGCTGGCCAGAGTCGCGGTCGTGCCTCCCGGTCCCAGCGCCGGCTCGCCGCGAGATCCAGTCATCCCGCCGCGACGCGCCGCCAGCCCGAAGTCGGCCACGCGCACGCGCCCGTCCTCGCCGACCAGCACGTTGCTCGGCTTGAAGTCGCGGTGGACGAGCCCCTCGCGGTGCGCCGCCACCAGGCCCGCGCCCGCCTGACGCAGCACCGCCAGCGCCTCGCGCCACGCTCGCGGCGCCTCCGTCAGCCAGCGCTGCAGGTCGACGCCGGCGACGTACTCCATGGCCACGAACACCGCCTCCTCGACGGTCCCGACCTCGTGGACCGCGACCACGTTGGGGTGGGCCAGCCGGGCCAGCGCCTGGGCCTCGCGCAGCAACATCGCCCGCCCCTGCGACGCCTCCTGCCCGCGCGCCGCGTGCAGCAGCTTGATCGCCACCTTGCGGTCGAGCTCCTCGTCGTACGCCGCGAACACCACGCCCATCGCCCCGCGCCCGAGCTCGCGCAGGAGCACGAAGCGACCGATCCGCCCGCGCTGCAGCACCGCGCGCAGGGCCGGCGGATCGCCGGCGGCGAACCGCTGCTCGGCGCTCAGCGTCGTCTCCTCGGTCGCTCCCTCCTTGCGCTCCGCGGCGCCGACCGTGCCCGCCGACACCCGCGTCTCCTCGAGGTCGCTCGCAACCTGCTCGCGCTCCGCTGCACCGGCGCCCGCCGGCGCCCGCGTCTCCGCGAGGTCGCTCGCAACTTGCTCGCCCTCCGCCGCACCGATGCCCGCCGGCGCCCGCGTCTCCGCGAGGTCGCTCGCAACCTGCTCGCCCTCCACCGCACCGATGCCCGCCGGCGCCCGCGTCTCCGCGAGGCCGCTCTTGACCTGCTCGCGCTCCGCCGCACCGATGCCCGTCGGCGCCCGCGTCTCCGCGAGGTCGCTCCTGCTTGCTACGGCGATCGGCGCCGCGATCGGGACGTCCTCGAGGTCGCGCGTCGGCTCGCTTGCGAACGGTGACAGACCGGCCCGCGTCTCCTCGAGCCCGGCTCGGCCCGGCCCGCCCGGCTCGTCTCTCGCGCCCATCGCCCCCGCCACGGTAGCACGCGCCGCACCGCCTCTACCGCGGCACCTCGGGCGAATTCGCGCCGTCCTCGCGCGCGGACACGACCTGTCTCTTCGGCCATCTCCATCGCGGGTCGGCCCCAGCGCGGCCTGTCTCTTCGGCCATCTCACCGACGCTCGGCTGCGACCGCATCGCCCTCGCGCTGCCGGCGAACGGCGCATCACCTGTCTCTCCGACCATCTCGAGTCGCCCGCCGAGACCTGTCTCTTCGGCCATATCACTGAAGGGAAAGAGCGCGGCCGGTCGCCCCGCCGCGCTCTCGCTCCGCTTCAGGCTCGCCTCAGATCCCGCAAGACCACTTGGCCAGTGGGTCGGCGCCGCCGTCCTTGAGCTTGAAGATTCGGTCGCCGCCGCCGCCGTCGGTGAGGACCGCGTTGACCCACACTTCTTGCGACTTGTCGCCGTCGAGGTCGATGAACGCGCGGACCGTGTAGGTCTCGGTGTCGTTGCGCGACTCGTGCAGCGGCACCCACTTGCCCGGGGCGTTGCCGCGCTGCAGCAGCACGCCGCTGTACGACAGCTTCTCGCTGTCCTTCGGGTTCACCACGTAGACCGAGAACAGCTTGTCGGCCTGGCCGTCGCCGTCGACGTCGAACGACACCGACTGGTTGATCTGCATCTCCGCGTCGGGCTTGATGAGCTCGGACAGCGCCTTCTTCTCGTCCTCGCTGGCCACCCGGCCCTTCTCGCTGTAGGTCTCCGGGTCGACGCGGTTGATCAGCTTGCCCATCGACTTCGGGAACACCGCGTAGTCGAACGTCTCGCCGGAGTCGACCGACGGGATGCCGATGCTGGTCGGCTTGTCCTCGCCCGGCTGGCACATCGAGCTCTTGGGCGCCCCGGCCTTGTCGAGCTTCTCCACGCTGTTCGAGCGCAGGTACACGTCGTCGCCGGCCTTGACCAGGCCGAGGCAGTCCTTGCCGCCCGCGAGCTTCTTCTTCGCGCTGTCGTAGCAGCCGATCGGGATGAGCGCGCCGTCGACCGTGAAGAACACCACGCTGGCCTCGGGCGGCACCGGCCCGCTGAGGTCGAGCGCCTGCACCGCCTTGTCGAGGCTGGTCGCGTCGTTGCGCTTGGTGTCGATGACCTCGGTCTTGGCGTCGGCCTTGGCGTCCTTGGCGTCGGCCTTGGCGCCCTTGGCGGGGTCGCTGGCGCCGCCGCAGGCAGCGAGGACGAGGGCGAGCGTGAGGGGGTAGGCGGCCTGGCGTGCGATCATGGCGGGCGCACGATAGCAACAGGACTGTCCACCGCCAAGCCGCTGCTCTACGCTCCGGAGCGCATGTCCAGGCCGCACAGCCCCGAGCTCGTCCTCGTCATCGGCGACAAGCGCAAGTCGTCGTGGAGCCTCCGCCCGTGGCTCGCGCTGCGGGCCACCGGGTACCCCTTTCGCGAGCGCAAGATCCTCCTCGATCGCGACAGCACGCGCGCCGAGCTCGAGGCCGCCTCGCCGACCGCCCGAGTGCCGGTGCTCCTCGACGGTGAGCTGCCGATCTGGGAGTCGCTGGCGATCTGCGAGACGCTCGCCGAGTGGTTCCCCGCCGCTGGTCTCTGGCCCGCCGACCCCGGCGTCCGCGCGCAGGCGCGCAGCGCGGCGACCGAGATGCACGGCGGCTTCGCCAACCTGCGCGGCGAGCTGCCGATGGATCTGACGCTGCGCACGCGGGTCACGCCGTCGCCCGCGACCCAGCTCGAGATCGAACGGATCTGCCAGCTGTGGCGCGACTGTCGGGCTCGCTTCGGGGCCGGCGGCGACATGCTCTTCGGGACATGGACGATCGTCGACTGCATGTACGCCCCGGTCGCGACCCGCTTCCGCAGCTACGGCGTCGCGCTCGACCCCGTGTGCGCGGCCTACGTCGACGCGGTCCTCGCCACCCCCGACATGCGCGCGTGGACCGAAGAAGCCGAGCGCGAGGTCGCCGGCGCTGCGCCCTGAGCAGGCGACTGGCGGCCGCGAACCCGTCGGCGCGGCCGCCTCAGCGGGCTCGACCGTGAGCCCGCGACTTGCACGACGCGGCGACCAGAACCAAAGCATGGCGCCGCGCCGCGGTAGAGGTGCCATGTTCGACAAGCTCCGAGACCTGCGTCGCCACCTCGGCGACCGAACCGATTGGCCTGATGAAGTCAACGTGCATCCGCTCGAGCGCGCCGCCTCCCTGGCCGGCGCCGTCGGGTGCTTCGCCCTGGCGGCGATCCGTCGCACCTGGGGCAGCATCCCGGTGATCGCCGTCGGCGGCGCGCTGCTGCACCGGGCGCTGACCGGCCACAGCCCGCTCTACGCCCGCCTCAAGGTCAGCACCGCCCACGGCGTGCGCGGCCCCAGTGCCAGCGTGCCGCACGGCCAGGGCGTCAAGCTGCTGCACACGATCACCGTGCGCCAGCCGCCCGAGCGCGTCTACCGGTTCTGGCGCGAGCTCGACAACCTGCCGCGCTTCATGCGTCACCTCGAGTCGGTCACCGTGCTCGACGAACGGCGCTCGCGCTGGCGCGTGCGCGGCCCGGCCGACATCTCGGTGTCGTGGGACGCCGAGATCATCAACGACGTCCCGGGCGAGCTGATCGCCTGGCGCTCGCTCGAGGGCGCCGAGCTGCCCAACGCCGGCTCGGTCCGGTTCGAGCGCGGCGTCGGCGGCCACACCACGCGCATCACCGTCAACCTCGAGTACCACCCGCCGGCCGGCGTGATCGGCACCATGATCTCGAGCGCGCTCGGGGCCAACCCGCAGAAGCAGATCGAGTCCGACCTGCAGCGCTTCAAGGAGCTGCTCGAGACCAACGTGCCGCACGCCGACGCGCCGCAGCGCGGCCGCCTGCGCGACGTCAAGGATCTCGAGACCGCCCGCCAGGTGCTCCAGCTCGACGACCTGACCAAGAACTGATCCCGCGCCCGACGCCACGCGCGTGGCCATCACCGCCGGATTCCGTCGCGCAGTCGGTCCCCCACCGGCGGCGCGGCCTCGCGAACCGTCACCTCCGACGGCCGCGAGCTCACCTTGTGCGCGAGCCGCCCGGCGTGAAATCGTGGCGGCATGATCGCCCTCGATGGAAGCAGGCGCCGCGCGGCGGCTAGGTGCTGCTGCTCGCGGCGTGCGGGCCGACGCCCGGCGACAGCGACAGCGACAGCGACGACACGACCACCAGCGCGAGCACGACCGAAGGCGACGCGACCACGACCACCGCGGCCGAGCCGACCACATCCGACGCGCCCGACACGACCGTCGCGCCCACGACCACCGACGCCCTGCCCGCCGATTGCCTCGCGGGCGACGTCTTCATCGACGAACACGACACCGAGGCGGCGATCGCCGCGCTGGCCGGCGTCGAGTGCATCACCGGCGCCCTGTCGTTCCTCAACGTCGACCGTCCCGATCTCGAGGGCTTGGAGTCGCTGCGGCAGGTCGGCGACTACCTCCAGATCAGTCAGAGCAAGTTCGTCTCGCTGGCCGGGCTCGAGAACCTCGAGCGCGTCGGCCACCTCGGCATCACCAGCGGGCCGATGCTCACCGACATCGGCGCGCTGGCCAACCTGCAGGAGATCACGGACGGCGACCTGAACCTCGACGGCATCCCGATCACCAGTCTGCCGTTCCATCACCTCGAGCACGTCTCCGGCGCGGTCCAGATCAGCAGCACCGGCCTGACCTCGCTCGCCGGGCTCGAGGGCCTGACCTCGATCGAGGAGTTCCTCGCGGTCTCGTTCAACGACGCGCTCACCAGCCTCGCGGGCCTGGACAGCCTGGCCTCGGTCGGACAGTTCGTGCTGATCGAGCGCAACCCGCAGCTCCTCGACCTCACCGGCCTCGCCGCCCTCGCCGAGATCGGCGAGTACCTCGAGGTCGAGCAGAACGACGCGCTCCAGCACCTCGGCTCGCCGGCGCTGACCACGATCAGCGGCGATCTGCGGATCGTCGACAACGCCGCGCTGCAGAGCCTCGACCTGCCGGCGCTGACCACCGTCGGCGCCGACTTGAAGCTCGCCGACAACGACGCGCTCGCGTCCCTCGCCGGCTTCGAGTCGCTCACCGCCGTCGGCGCGGCGCTCGAGATCTCCAGCAACCCCGGCTTGCTCGCCGCCGAAGGCTTCCCCGCGCTCGAGTCGGTCGGCCTCCTCGCCGTCGAGTTCAACGGAGGCCTGACGGCGCTGGCGGGGTTCGACGCGCTGGTCGCCGTCGACACCCTGCGGATCTACGGCAACCAAGCTTTGACGGAGATCGCGGGCTTCGGCGCGTTCATGACCAGCCCTGGGAGCCTCGAGATCGCCAGCAACGACTCGCTGGCCGCGCTGACGGGGTTCTCGCAGCTGCGGCAGATCCGGCGCGTCGACCTGGTCGGAAACCCCGAGCTCGCGTCGCTCGTCGGGCTCGGTCAGCTCGAGACCGTCGACGAGCAATTCACGCTCTCGGACCTCGCCGTCACCGACCTCTCGGACCTCGCGTCGCTCCGGAGCGCCGCGCTCCACATCGGCCACAACCCCGCGCTCACGAGCCTCGCCGGGCTCGAGGGCCTGGAGTCCGCCGAGTTCGTGAACGTCGAGGCCAACCCCGCGCTCACCTCCGTCGCCGCCGTTCAGCTCGGCGCCGGCGGCTCGCTGGCGACCGCCGAGGGGCTCAGCATCGTCGGCAACCTGGCGCTGGCGACCTGCGACGCCGTGGCCGTCCCCGCGGCGATGACGGTGAAGCCGACCTTCCTCTGCATCCTCGGCAACCAGGACGACGTCTGCCAGGACATCGAGCAAGACTGCGTCGTCGAGACGCCCTAGCTACATGGCTTCAGGGACATGCCCGAAGAGGCATGTCCCGAGCGCCACCTCAGAGCTCGCGCCGGGCCCCGAGCGCGCCGCCGAGCCGGCCGGGGATCAGGCACGCGAACGGGGCGGCGAGCACGAGCCACATCGGGTGGGGGATCACCCACAGGTTCATCGCGCTGGCGACGAGGACCACGAGGCCGACGATCACCCCGAAGCGCTGCGGGCGGCGGCCGCTGGCCACCATGGCGGCCACGGCTCCGCCGCAGAAGGCGCCGGTGGCCCAGGCGATCGGCACGAAGGCGAGCGCGAGGAACGGCGCCTGCTCGATGTAATCGCGGATGGCCTCCGGGTCATCCACCCGGAGCTCGCTCGGCGGCGGAAAGACGGCGTGGCCGATGAGCTCGACGACCATGATCGCGAACACGGCGACCGCGATCCCGAGGACCACTGCGAACAGGTTGCGCATGGCCGGGAAGGTACTCCCCGACGTCCGGAGCGGCAACGGCCGTCACGGAGCGCCGGGGACCGACTCCGCTCGGGCCGCTCAGGCCGCGACTTCCTTGCCGTGGCACTTGCGGTAGAGCTTGCCCGAACCGCAGGGGCACGGGTCGTTCTTGCCGACCTTCGGCAGCTTCTTCTCGGCCGGCGGCGGCGCCTCCGCCTCGGCCGCCGGAGCCGCCGGGGCCGCTGCGCCGGCGGGCTGAGCGACGCGCTCGCGCACGGCGCGGGACGCCTCCTGCAGCTTGGACAGCTCGGCCCGCACCTGGGCCATCTGCCGCTGCGCCGAGGACACCTTGTCGCCGGCCTGGCGGGTGGCGCGGGTGACGGCCGTCTCGTACTCGGCGCCCTCCTCGGCCTGCCGCTTCTGGTCCGCGGTCAGCTTCATCGACATCACCTTGCCGAGCACGGTGTTCTCGATGCCCTCCCACATGTCCTTGAAGAGGTTGAAGCCGCGGATCTTGTACTCGTTCTTGGGGTTGCGCGTGGCGTAGCCGACCAGGCCGATGCCGGTGCGCAGGTGCTCGATGTTCTTGAGGTGGGCGATCCACTGCTCGTCGATCTCGCCGAGGTAGAACTGGCGGACGTAGAACAGGAACGTGTAGAGGTCGAACTCCTGCTCGGGCCGGGTCAGCAGCGCCTCCACCGAGCGCCACACGCGGTCGACCAGCTTGTCGACGCTGTCCTCGACCTGGCTGAGGTCGGTCTTGACCCTGAAGCGCTCGAGCAGCGCCTTCTCGAGGCCGGGCAGGTCCCACTCGTCGGGGTGGACGTCCTCGGGGCACAGCTCGAGCACCGTCTGCTCGACCAGCTTGAACGCGAGGTCGTGCACGCGCTCGCGCTGCTGGATGAGCGAGCGGGCGACCACGTCGATCATGCGCGCGAGGATCTTCTCGCGGTCGTGCTTCACGTCCTCGAGGTTCACCAGCGCGCCGTAGTGGCGGTAGATCTCGTGGGTCAGCTTGTCGGGGACGATGCCGCCGGGCGGCAGCGCGTTCGGGACGATCGGCTGGCCCTGCGCCTCGAACAGCGCGGCGGTGTGGTTGTTCAGGATCTGGGTGAGGCGGGTGCGGACCGCCTCGGACAGCGAGCCGACGGTGTGCGAGCCCGACTTCTCCGGCGGCGGCGGCAGGCTCTTGGCCTGCTCCTTGCGCGCCTGCTCGTCGAGGATCTCCGGCTGGTAGCGGCCCTCGAGGATCTGCTTGCGCAGGGCGTAGATCGCCTTGCGCTGGTCGTTCATGACGTTGTCGTACTCGAACAGGTTCTTGCGCGTGTCGAAGTGCATCGCCTCGACGCGCGACTGGGCGTTGGCGATCGCCCGGTTGACCAGCGGCGCCTCGATCGGCACGTCCTCTTCCATGCCGAGGCGCTCCATCAGGCCGGTGATCCGGTCGGCGCCGAAGATGCGCATGAGGTCGTCCTCGAGGCTGAGGAAGAACCGCGAGCGGCCCGGGTCGCCCTGGCGGCCCGAGCGGCCGCGCAGCTGGTTGTCGATGCGGCGGCTCTCGTGGCGCTCGGTACCGACGACGTAGAGGCCGCCGGCGGCGAGGACCTCCTTCTTCTCCTCGTCGCACTGGGCCTTGATCTGCTTGAACAGCGCCTCGTACTTCTCCGGCTCCTTGTCGGGGTCGAAGCGGGCGCGGGCCATCATCTCCGGGTTGCCGCCGAGGAGGATGTCGGTGCCGCGGCCGGCCATGTTGGTGGCGACCGTGACCGCGAACTTCCGCCCGGCCTGGGCGATGATGTACGCCTCGCGCTCGTGGTTCTTGGCGTTGAGGACCTCGTGCGGGATGCCGGCGCGCTCGAGCATCGCGTGCAGCACCTGCGACTTCTCGACGCTGGCGGTGCCGAGCAGGACCGGCTGGCCGCGCTTGTTGGCCTCGACGATCTCGCTCACGACCGCGCGGAACTTGCCGCGCTCGTTCTTGAAGACGAGGTCGTCCTCGTCCTTGCGCTGGATCGTGCGGTTGGGCGGGATGACGATGACGTCGAGGTTGTAGATCTTGTGGAACTCTTCGGCCTCGGTGTCGGCGGTGCCGGTCATGCCCGCCAACTTGTCGTACATGCGGAAGTAGTTCTGGTACGTGATCGTCGCCAGCGTCTGGCTCTCGGGCTGGATCTCCACGCCCTCCTTGGCCTCGACCGCCTGGTGCAGGCCGTCGCTCCACCGCCGGCCCTCCATCTTGCGCCCGCGGAACTCGTCGATGATGACCACCTGGCCCTTCTCGACGATGTAGTTGACGTCCTTCTTGTAGAGGACGTGGGCCCGCAGCGCCTGGAACACGTGGTGCAGCAGCTCGTTGTTCTCGGGCGCGTAGAGGTTCTTGCAGCCGAGCAGCCGCTCGATGCGGTCGACGCCGGCGTCGGTCAGCTGCACGCTGTGCGCCTTCTCGTCGACGGTGTAGTCGAGGTCGCGCCGCAGCGACGGGACGACCTTGTTGACGGTGATGTAGGTCTCCGGCGGCTTGTCGCTCTCGCCCGAGATGATGAGCGGCGTGCGGGCCTCGTCGATCAGGATCGAGTCGACCTCGTCGACGATCGCGTAGTACAGGTCGCGCTGCACGTACTTCTCGATCGTCTCCTTCATGTTGTCGCGGAGATAATCGAAGCCGAACTCGTTGTTGGTGCCGTACGTGATGTCCGCGCGGTAGTTCTTCTGCCGCTCGGTGTGGTACATCCCGTTGACGATCACGCCGGTCGACATGCCGAGGAAGCCGTAGATCTGGCCCATCCACTCGGCGTCGCGGCTGGCGAGGTAGTCGTTGACGGTGATGAGGTGGGCGCCGCGCCCGACCAGAGCGTTGAGGTAGAGCGCCGAGGTGGCGGTGAGGGTCTTGCCCTCGCCGGTGCGCATCTCGGTGATCTTGCCCTGGTGCAGGCCGATGCCGCCGATCATCTGCACGTCGTAGTGGCGCATGCCCAGCACGCGCACCGAGGCCTCGCGCACCGCCGCGAAGGCCTCGGGGATGAGGTCGTCGAGCGGCTTGCCGTTGGCGACCTGCTGCTTGAAGTCGGCCGTCAGCGCCTTCAGCTCGGCGTCGCTGCGAGCCTTCATCTTGGGCTCCAAACCCGCGATCGCGCTCACGAGCGGCTGCAGCTTCTTCATCTGCCGCTCGTGCTTGGTGCCGAAGATCTTCTTGATGAGTCCGTTGAACATGGCGGGCCGTGCGCGGGGCAAAGGGTACGGGCGAGGCGCGCCCGTGTCCACGCGGCATGGTCGCAGAAGAAAGGCGATAACTGACACGCCCGCTGGTACTGTCGCGCCCGTGAAGGCCGCTCTCGTGCGTCCGCCCCCGTCTGGCCCCAGCGGCCGCGTCGTCGTCGTGGCCCCGTCCGGCCCCGTCCCCGAGGCCAGGCTCGCCGAGGGCCTCGCGGCCCTGCGCGACTTGCAGATCGGTGAGATCTCGCTCGCGGCCAACCTGGGCGTCAAGACGGGCTATTTGGCCGGCGAGGACGCCGTCCGCCTGGCCGCGCTGCAGGCGGCGCTCGACGACCCCGAGGTGACGGCGATCGTGTGCGCGCGCGGCGGCTACGGCCTGACCCGCCTGCTCCCGCACCTGCGCGCGGAGCGGTTTCAGGCCGCGCCCAAGCTGCTGGTCGGCTTCTCCGACGCGACCGCGCTGCTGTGCTGGGCCCTCGGCGCCGGGGTGTGCAGCGTCCACGGGCCGGTGGTGACGCATGGGCGCGCTGCCGCCGGCCGACGCGCTGCGGCTCGGTGCGCTGCTGCGCGGCGAGCTCCCCGCCACGCTGACCGGCGAGGAGGGCGTCGGCGAGGCCCGCGTGGCAGCGCCGCTCGTGCCGGCCAACCTCGAGGTGCTGCGCTCGCTGGTCGGCACGCCGTGGCTGCCCGAGCTGGCCGGCACGATCGTGGCGCTCGAGGAGATCGGCGAGCGGCCCTACCGCATCGACCGCGCGCTGACGCAGCTCATCACCAGCGGCGCGTTCGCGGGGGTGCGCGGGTTTGCGATCGGTCAGCTGTACGCCTGCGACGAGCCCCCCGCCGGCAACCCCGACAGCCCGGACGCGCGCACGGTGGTGCGCGAGCGCCTGCAGTCGCTCGGAGTCCCGCTGGTGTTCGGCTTGCCCTTCGGACACCTGCCGCACGAGCACGCGGCCCTGCCCTGCGGCTCCCGCGTCGAGCTCGACCCCCGCCGGGCGACGCTGTCGCTGCTCGAGCCGGTCGCGGTGCGCCCGGGCTGAAGACGGCGGCGACCGGGCTCGCGTCGGCGCGAATCAACGTTCGAGCGAGAGGCCGAGCGCGACGGCGGCGAGGCAGCGTGACGGTCGAGCTCGCGTCGGAAAAAGTCACCGCCCGAGCAGGTGGTCGAGCGCGGCCTGGGCCTCGGCGCGCGTCGCCGCGGCGAGGGGGATCTCGAGCTCGCCGGTTGTCAGCGGCCCTTGCAGCGTCGGCGCCGTCAACACCTCGTCGTCCTGGACCACCGCGAGGCGACGGCCGCGATGCTCGGCGGTCAGCGCCGCGAAGCGCTGGCTGTCCTCCGGGACCAGGCGCAGGCGGATCCGCGGCCGATTGTCGGGGCCCTCGATCAGGTCGGCGGCCGCCAGCTCGCGCAGCGCGAGGCCACCGGCGCGGACGCAGTGCATGCGCCAGGAGGTCCGGCCCTCGCCGTCGCGCAGGCGCTCGTAGCCGAACGCCTGATCGGCCGGCGGGGCGAGCTCGGGGTGGGTGCGGATGTAGTCCTCGAGGACATGTTTCTCGGGACCTGTCGCGAAGTTCTCCTGCACCGCCGGCCCGCCGCCCTCGCCGGCGACCTCGCCCGACTCGACCTCGAGGCCCGACTGCGGATCGGCGCGGACGGCCTCGGCGACCCGCTTCAGCGCGCCCTTCGAGTCGTCGACCGGCGTCAGCACCAGCGGCCGCACCAGCTCGACCTCGGTCTTCGCGGCGCCGGTGCAGCCCGGCGTGACGGCGGCCGGGGCGAGCGCGAGCGCGAGCGCGAGCAGCGATCGGTGCATGACTGCAAGATAGCGGGTCCACGGCCGAACCGTCAGCGCGAAGAGGGCGAGACGAGCACCGAGCTGACCCGGAGCTGCGATCGCGACGGCGCGCTCACCGACGGCGCGTGCGGGTGAGCGAGCGCGCCGAGCTCTCGTTCGCGGGCGGACGATCTCCTCGGCCGCGGATCTGCCACAATCTGCGCTGCATGGCGCGGCGAGGCAAACCACGAGCGGCTCCCGCGGCCCCGCTCGGTCCGGAGGAGACGGAGTTGCTCGCCGAGTTCACGCGCCGGCGCGCCGCCTTCGAGGCCGACCTCGCAGCGAGCAACATCCTCCACCACGTGCACACCTGCCCGACGTGCGGCTTCCCGACCCTGAGCGAGCGCGCGAGCTACGAGCTGTGCGCCGTCTGCCTGTGGGAGGACGACGGCGAGGGAGGCGACCCGAACCGCGTCAGTCCGCCCAACGGCGCGTCGCCGACCCAGGCGCGCCTGCACGCGTCCGAGATGCTGCGGCGGTTCGAACAGTCGCACGCGCTCGACGGCTCGATCGACGACGTCGTCCGCGCCATCAAGGCCTTCGTGGCCCGCTGGCGCCGCGGCGACGCGAGCATCGTCGAGGACGACTTCACCGCGAACCTGCGCAACATCGTGCCCACCCGCCCGCGTTCGCCTTGACGCGCGAGCATCCGGGCTGCGAGGCAGGTGCGACGCCCGGCGCTCACGGGCCCGGGAGCAGGCCGGCGGTGCGGAGCAGTCGGGCCACCGCGAGCAGCGGCAGACCGATGATGCCGGTGAAGTCGGCGCTGTCGATGCGGGCGAACAGCTTGATGCCGGCGTCCTCGATGCGGAAGCTGCCGGCGCAGTCGAGCGGCTGGTAGCGGCGGACGTAGGCGGCGGCCTCGTCCTCGCCGTAGGCGCGCATGGTCAAGGTCTGGATGTCGATCGCGGTGTCGCTGACGCCGGAGGTGGCGTCGAGCAGGACCACGCCGGTGACCAGCTGAAAGGTCGCCCCGGACAGGCGCATGAGCTGGGCGATCGCCTGGTCTTCGGTACCTGGCTTATGGAGCAGCTCGGGACCGGGCCCGACCGCGACCTGGTCGGCCCCGAGGATCCACGCATCCGAGTTCGCAGATCGCAAACTTTCTGCTTTGCCCAGGGCCAGCCTGAGAGCGAATCCGGGGCGCCGAGTTCGCCGAAATGCGCGTCTTCGGCTCGCTCGTCGTACGCGGGCGCCGCCGTGAAGAACGGAACATCGAGGCGCTGCAGGAGTTCGCGCCGGTAGCGCGAAGTCGACGCTAGAACAAGGTTCCGCATGCGTTTCGGGAATCTCTCATGACAAAACGGGCGGGGACGGCGCGAGCGAGTTGACCGAAGGTGATGATTTCTTCATATTCGACTCCGGAGACTCATTGTGCCCGATAGGCCCTCGGAGTGGACGTTTCTGACCAATCACGCGCACGTGCTCTTCTGCGTGGCGCAGGACCCGGAGATCCGTCTGCGCGACGTCGCAGAGGCAGTCGGCATCACGGAACGAGCGGTCCAGCGGATCGTCACCGAACTCGAAGAGTCGGGGTACATCACCCGCCACCGAAGTGGACGTCGCAACTTGTACGTCGTGCACAAGAACCTGCCGCTGCGCCATCGCATCGAGGCGCACCGTCAGGTCAGTGACCTGATCGCGCTCGTCGTCCCCGAGGTCACTTCTTCTTCTTCTTCTTCTTCGTCACCGGCTTCTTCTTGACCGGCTTGGCCGGGGCGAAGGCCTCGGGGAAGCGCCCGGCGTAGGCGGTGCGGACGGTGGCCAGGAGCGCCGCCGCCTGGTCGCAGGCCGGATCGGCGGGGGCGCCCGCGGACGTCGCCGGAGCCACGGCCGCCTTGAGCGCCGGGACATAGTCGGCCAGCGGCTCGGCCTGGATCGCCTGCAGCACCGGCAACGCGGCCGCGCACGGCTCGGGCGCCTCGGCGAACTGCTCGAGGTCGCGACGGCGGTTGAGGACGACGTCGATCTGGGCCGCGGCGTCGGCCGGGAGGGCGTCGCGGATCTGTCGCCGCTGGGCCCAGGTGGCCCACGGCTTGGCGTCGTTGATGTAGTGGACGAGGATCGGCACGCCGGCGGCGCCGAGGTCGGTCGCCAGGGCGATCGCGGCGTCGGTGTAGGGCCGCTTGCGCAGCAGGGCGTCGACCTCGTCGATGAAGCCGAGGTCGCGCTCGAGGTCGGGCGACTTCTTCAGCACCTCGCCGTAGCGGCGCACCGCCGACTCGTGCATCGTCGGCCGCTTGGCCAGCTGCCGGGCGTCGCGCCACACCAGCTGCGCGTGGCCCGGGTAGCGCTCGAGCAGGGCGTCGATCTGGGTCTGCGCCTCGTCGAGCTTGCCCTGCTTGATCAGGTCGTCGAGGGTCGCCAGCTCGAGCTCGCTCGGACCTGGCGCAGGGGACATGGCTGAAGGGCCAGCCGG
Source organism: Nannocystis pusilla (assembly GCF_026626665.1). GTDB lineage: Bacteria > Myxococcota_A > Polyangia > Nannocystales > Nannocystaceae > Nannocystis > Nannocystis pusilla. The sequence continues at coordinate 9,297,916 of NZ_JAPNKE010000002.1, read as the reverse complement.
ATCGCCCGCCTTGCTCGGGTCGGCGGGGCTCTCGGCGGCGGGCGGCTCGGGCTGGGCCGGCGCGGGCGGGTCGCCGCTGAAGAACAGCCAGTAGATGAGCCCCACCGAGGCGAGCGCGAGCACGACGCAGCCGGCGATCGCCGCCTTGAACCACGTGCGCCGGGACCAGCGGTCGGTCTGCAGCACCGACTCGACGAAGTCGAGCTGGCGCGGGCGCAGGGCCTCGGGCAGCGGGCGGGTGGCGGTGTCGGTGGTGACGGAGCCGATGTCGAGCAGCGGGTCGGAGGTGTCGCCGCGGCCCTTGTGCGACATGTTGCTGCGGTAGCGCTCGAGCGCGGCGCGGACGGTGCGGGCGTCGGGGAACCGCTGCTCGCGCTGCTTGGCCAGCAGGCGGTAGACGATCGCGGCCAGCTCCTGCGGCACGTTGTCGGGCAGCTGCGGCGGCTCGGTGCTGACCTGCATGCGGATCAGCGCGATCGCGTCCTCGTGGTTGAACGGCAGCCGCCCAGTCAGCATCTGGAACATCAGGATGCCGACGGCGTAGAGGTCGGCGCGCGGGTCGATCTCGACGCCGAGCGCCTGCTCCGGGCTCATGTACTGAGGTGTCCCGAAGACCATGCCGGCGCGCGTGAGCGGGTCGCCGGCGTCGCTGCCGACCAGCTTGGCGATGCCGAAGTCGACCAGCTTGAGCAGCTGGTTGCCGTGCGCGTCGCGGGTGAGGAACACGTTCTGCGGCTTGAGGTCGCGGTGGATCACGCCCTGGCTGTGCGCGTGCTCGAGGCCTCGCAAGATCTGGATCGACCACTCCACCACCCGCTTCGGCGCCGTCGGCTCGGTCAGCAGGTCAGCCAGCTCGACGCCCTCGAGCAGCTGCATCACCAGGTAGCGCATGCCGTCCTCGGTGGTGCCGTAGGCGGACACGTGGATGCAGTTGGGGTGGTCGAGCCGGGCCGCGCTCTGGGCCTCGCGGTCGAACCGTCGCACCAGCTCGGGGTCGCGGTTGAAGTCCGGGTGCAGGACCTTGATCGCGACGTCCCGCATCATGATGACGTGGCGGCCGCGGAACACCGCGCCCATGCCGCCCTCGCCGATGAGCTGGTCGAGCCGGTAGGTGCCGTCGAGGACGGTGCCGACCAGCGACGCGAGGTCGCGAGAGGTGCCAGCCGCGGCGTTCATAGCTGGGCCTGGTCTCGAACGTCGCCGCGTAGTCTAAGGGTGGGGGTCATGAGGTGGCCTCGAGGGCTCGAGGCAACACGGACATTAATGCAGGCCCGGAGGGCCGGGAAGCGGAAATAAGGGCGGGCGCGCGTGGGGCAGAACACTGTGCCGGCGTCAGCGCAGGGGCTTGGTCCGCACGGTGTCCTGGTCGGGGGAGACGGTCTGCGCGTCGGCCTCGTCGGGGGTCTCGATGAAGCTCGTGCCGCGGTCGCGCTCGATGCGGCTGAGCGCCTCCTGAGCCCACTGCGCGAGGCTGAGCTCATTGGTCGAGTGGAAATCGGCCAACATCTCTTCGAGCTCGCGGCGCGCCTCGGGCTCTGCCCGAGCATGTGCGCGACTTCGGCGTCGAGCAGGCGCAGCTGATGGTGGGCGAACTGCTCGTTCTGGATGGTCTGGATCCCGCGCCGCGCCTCGGCCAGCATCGCGGCGCCCTCCTCCACCTCGCCCATGCGGGCCAGCGTGTAGCCGAGGAAGCCGCGGTTGAGGTGCAGGTGGTAGGCAAAGCCGTGCAGGCCGGCGAAGCGCAGGGCCTCGCGGAAGCTCTCGGACGCGCCCTCGAAGTCGCCGCTGCGGAGGAGCAGGTCGCCGAGGTTGTGAAGCGGGTTGATGAGCATGCGCGTCACCCCTGCAGCGCGCAATTGCTCCAGGGCGGCCCGGGTCTCCGGAATCGCCCGTTCGGGTTCGTTGCCGAGCACCGCGAGGTAGGCGATGCCGGAGATATAGGCCTGGCGCTGCAGCACCGACACGCGCGAGGCGAGCGGCTTGGCCTGGTCGTGCAGGCGGCGAGCTTCGGCCAGCTGTCCGGCGAGCGAGAGGCAGCGCAGGCGGGTGCCCATGACGTGGCAGACGTAGTGATCCTGCGCGTCGGGGAGGTCGAGGATCTCCATCGCCTCCTTCGAGCAGCGGACCGCGCCGTCGATCTCGCCGGCGCCGAGCAAGATCTCGGCGCGGCGGTTGGCGATCCGCAGCTCGAGGATCCGGTCGCGCGCCTGCTTGGCCGCGACCGCGGCGTTCTGCAGGCGACCGAGCGCCATCTCGGCGTCCGAGCCGCCGTCGAGGGTGTAGCGGTCGACGAGGCCGAGCCAGAACACCGCCTGGGCCCGATGGTCGCCGAGCAGCTCGGCGACGAGGATGCCGGCCTCGTGCTGCGCGGCCTCGCGGCGCGGGTCGTTGAGCGCGCCGGGGGCCCGCTCGACCAGGTTGAGCTGGGCCCGCAGCAGGCGCGGCAGGCCCTGGACCCGACCGAACTTGCGCAGGCGGATGATGACGCGCTCGAGCACCTGGGCGGCGAGGTTCGGCTGACCGGTGGAGAACAGGTCCTCGGCGGCCTTCTCGAGCTCGCTGAGGTACTCGAGGCCGTCGGCGGCGGCGTCGAGCAGGCGGGCGCGCAGGAACACGAACTGCGGGTCGACCGTGGTCTGCTCGGCGATCCGCTCGGCCAGCTCGAGGCGCGTCTCGGACAGCGAGTCTTCGTAGCGGATCCGCACCGCCTCGCGCACGCTCGCGTGGGCCAGCACGACCTGCGAGGCGCCGGTGATGGCGCTGCGCAGGATGAGGCCCTCGCCCTCGAGCCGCTCGAGCGTGCGGCGGAACCGTTCGCGCCGCAGGTCGGTGAGGTGGGCCAGGCGCTCCTCGTCGATCGGCGCCTCGATCAGGTAGAGGATGCTGGCGACCTCCCAGGCCGACACGCCGAGCGCGTCGAGGCGGGCCTCGCTGCGCTGGGCCAGGGTCTTGTGCAGCTGCTCGGCGGCGGCCGAGGCGGAGCGCAGGACCCAGGTGTCGTTGTCGCGGACGAGGATCGACTCCTCGATCAGCACGCGCAGGGTCTCGCGGAAGCTCAGCGGGTGGCCGCCGGTGAGCTTGTCGAGCATGGTGACGAGCTCGCGCAGCGCCGGCGCGTCGCCGAGGATGCCCTTGAGGACATCCATCATCTCCTTCTGCGTGAACGGGCGCAGGTTCCACAGCTCGACCAGCTGCTCGCGGCTCAGCGCGACCAGCTGCGGGCGGAACTTGGGGTGCGGCTCGGTGGTGATGCAGAGCAGCGCGCGCGCCTCGTTGTGGTCGAAGGCGCGGGTGAGCTGCTCGACCAGGACGCGGGTGGTCTCTGTCCCTCGGGCCAGGTCGCTGAGGTAGAGCACGTAGGGGTGCTCGGCGGCGCAGCGGACCAAAAACTCGGTGAGCTGGGCGGCGGCGGCCGACTCGTGGCTGCGGTCGCGGGCGGCGCGGATCAGGTCGGGGTACTTGCGGACGGCCTCGCTGCGCTCGCCGAGCGCGGTCGCCAGCTGCAGCACGACCGGCGCGAACGGGCCGAGGCCCTCGCCGTCGCCGGTCCAGCACGAGCCCTCGACGAACAGCCCGTCGCCGAGCTGGATCTCCCGCCGCAGCTCGCTCAGCAGGCGGGTCTTGCCCATGCCCTCCGGCGCCTCGACGATGACGGTGCGGATCACCCGGCTGCCGCGGTTGCGCGCGGAGTCGGGGCGCAGCACGTCGTGGGCGCGCAGGAGCAGGATGTCGAGGTAGTCGGCGCGGTCGACGAACGGCAGCAGCTCGACGAGGACGCGGGCGAACTCGCGGCGGTCCTGGGCCGACTTCTGGCGGTCGCGGATGTGGCTCGACTCGCGGCGCAGCAGCTCGAGCACGATGCTGCGGGCGCTCTGCGGGCGCAGCTCCGGGTCGGGCGAGAGCATGCGGCCGACCAGCTCGGCGACCACCGGGCCGCACTGCTGCAACAGCGCGCCGGCCAGCTCGGGGCGCCAGTCGATCGCGTTGCGCAGCGCCTCCTTGAAGGTGCGCGAGGGGAACGGCCGCACGCCGCGGACCGCGGTGTAGATCGTCGCGGCCAGCGAGTAGATGTCGGCGCGGCTGTCGATGACCTCGCCGCGGACCTTCTCCGGCGCGCTGAAGCCGGGGGTGCCGCGGACCTTGATCAGCTCCTCGTTCTCGTCGAGCTGGTCGAGCGCGAGGTCCTTGAGCTTGCGGCTGTGACGGAACAGGCGCGCGAGGCCGAAGTCGATCAGCTTGGCCTGCGGCTGGCCGCCTTCGGACTCGGGCTGGCAGACGATGACGTTGCTCGGCTTGATGTCGCCGTGGACGAACCCGACGGCGTGGATGTAGTCGAGCGCGCGCGCCAGCTGCACGAACAGCTCGACGATCGTCTCGCGCGAGGCGGTGCGCAGGCACTCCTGCAGCGACACGCCCGCCAGCAGCTCCTGCGTGAAGTACACGCCGCCGTCCTCGCAGCGGCCGAAGTCGTAGACCGCGGCGAGGTTCGGGTGGTGCAGCTGGGTCAGCAGGCGGAACTCGGCCTTGAACTCGGCGATGTCGTCGCTGACCGCGCCCTGGGTGGCGCCGAAGCTGCGGGTGATCGGGGGCCGCCGGGCGCCGTCCAGGCGCGCGCTCGAGCTCGCGGCGGCCGCCGTCGGCTGGACCGTGCTGGCCGGCGCGGCCTCGCTGGAGCGCGAGCCCGGCGCGTCGAGGCTGGCGTCGCGGCGGATCAGCTTGAGCGCCACCGGGCGCTCCTCCAGCTCGTCGTAAGCCTCGTAGACGGCGCCGAAACCGCCGCGCCCCAGCAGCCCGCGGACCTGATAGCGCCCGGCGATCTTGTCCGGCATCGGCGGCTCCGCCCCGTCCGCCGTGGGCTTCGATTGCTGCGCGTCGGGCTGGTTCATGGCGCGAGATGGACGGGCGATCAGGCGCTCGCGGTGCGCGGACAACGGACCCGTGCCGCCGCCCGGAACCGGCCGAACGCGAGGGACGAGTATTCCACAGCAACGTCCCAGTGACGTATCAATTGAAATATTCGCAGGCCGGCGGGTTTTGGGGCACCGCCGCTCAAGACCGGCGGGGACCCCACGGTGGCACTTCTCCCGCGCGAATCGCGCTGAACGAGGCGCGCCCGATCGCGGCCTGACCGGTGTCGATACAGCGTTCGTAGGCGGCCGCCTCGATGCACAGGCGCTCCGCTTCGGCCTGCCCCGTGGCCCCCAACAGGCCACGCTTGAACACCGCGACAGCGGTCGGGGAGCGTCGTCGCAGGAGTTCGGCGAAGGTGCGCACGCGGGCGAGACCTGCGTCGATGTCCGGGACGATTTCGTGGCACAGACCGATCCGCAGCGCCTCGTCGGCGCCGATCTCTTCGCCCGTGCAGCCGAGCCGGAGCGCGTGCGCCGGGCCCACCGCCAGCGCCAGCTCCGCCGTGCCGCGGGCGCCGGGGATGATGCCGAGGCCCGTCTCCGGCAGGCCGAAGCGGCCCGTCGGCGTCGTCAGGCAATAGTCGGCGGTGAGCAAGAATTCGAGGCCCCAGCCGAGCGTGACGCCGTGGCTCAGCGCGACGGTGAAGAGCGGGACGTGGCGCAGGCGCTGGAGGATCGAGCGCTGGCGGCGGACGTGGGCCTTGACGCGCTCGTCGGGCCAGCCGACGCGTTCGGTGACGTCGGCGCCGGAGACGAAGATCGGGGTGCCCGACTTGCTGGTGCGCCGGCTGGTGGTGCACAGGCAGGCGACCTCGCCGTGCTCGAGCAGCTCGCACAGCGCCTCGAAGGCGTCGAGCGTCACGGTGCCGACCTCGTTGGCCTTGCCGTGGTCGAGGGTCAGCGTGAGGAGCCGGAGCTCGGGGTCGTAGTGCGGATGCAGGGCCTCGATGCGCTCGAACATGTGCGCGGGAGACCATACGAGGGCCGCCGGGCGAGTGCCAGCGGGTAACGGGACCCACTCGGCTCACGGTAGCCGCGCGAGATCGGCGGGCCGGTCGAGGTTGTCCAGCACGGCGGGATCGTCGACCGCGAGGGCGCGGCGGAGGCCGGTGACCTGCGGTCGTCCCAGCAGGTCGCGCGGGCTGTCGCTCGGCCCCAGCGCCAGCAGCTGCGGCACCCACTCGGCCGGCCAGATCAGCGGGTGTCCGCGGCGACCGCCGTGCTCCGGCTGCCACACCTGCGTGGGCGCCGCGCGGAACGCCGCAGCCAGCGCCGCGACCGTCTCGGGCCGTACGTGCGGGCGGTCGACCGTCAGCACCAGCGCGGCGCACCCGGGCGCGAGCATGTCTAACTCTTCCAGGCCGCGGCGCAGGCTGTCCATCTGTCCTTGCGGCCATGTCGGATTGGTCACCTTGATCGCCGGCCCGAGGTCCTCGGCCGGGATGACGACCGCGCCCTCGACGACGACGATCGGGCTGGCCTCCGCGGCCTCGGCCTGGGCGACGGCGTGGCGCACGAAGCTGCGGCCGCGCCACTCGAGCAGCGCCTTGGGCCGGCCCATGCGCTCGCCGGCGCCGGCAGCGAGGACGACCGCGCCGAGGGCGGTCACGGGCGGCCTCCGCGGGGCGGTGCGGCGAAGCCCCGGGCAACGCGGCTCGGCGACGTGCGCGACGCGAGCTCGAGACCTGCGGCCCGACGTGAGCCCCGATCGCGCGGCAGGACGCCACGGTCCGCCCGAGCGAGCCACTCGCGGCCCGCGGCGGGTGCCGATGGCTGGCCGTTCGGGCATGTCCCTGCAGACATGGCGAAAGGACCTGTCCGCCCGGACAAGTCCTTTCGGTCAGGAGCGCGGCTGGGCTCGAGGTGCGCGTACGTACCTGTCCGTTCAGGCAGGCGGGCCCGCCGGCGACGGCTCGCGCGCCGCGCCCTTGTTCGACAGCGGCTTGTCGTTCGGGCGGGCCGGCTCGGCCTTGTCGCCGAACAGCTCGCTGAGCTGGGCGGCGTCGGCCGGCGAGGGCACGAGCACCGCCTTGGGCACGCCGACGGCCAGGCTGCCGAGGTTGGGGTCGAGCTTGACGCCGACGCCCACGGCCCCGCCGATGCGGGTGAAGGCGGCCGCGCCGGTCTCGATCTTCTTCAGGCGCGCCTTGTCGGCCCGCGCCTCGGCGCTGCTCAGCACCGACAGCCGCAGCAGCGCGGCCGGGTCGACGCTGACGCAGAAGTGGCAGCCCTGGCTGGCGGCCCGGGCCAGGCGCAGGCCGACGTCGGCGCCGAGGCTGGTCTTGCGGCCCTTGAGCGCGCCGCCGATGTCGCCGGCGACCTTGGTGGCGCCGGCGCCGACGGTGAACACCGCGAGGTTGCCGGTCACGAACGAGGCGGCCTCGAGCTTCTTCTTGCCGACCAGGAACGGCTCGAGATCGGCTGCCTCTTTGGCCATGTTCTTCGGGACAGGGATCGTCAACAGGTCGCCCTTGACCGGGCCGGCCTTGGCGCCGTCGGTCTTGAGGGTGAAGTTGATCTTGGCCGACTTGTCCTCGCCGGTCAGGCTGTCGAACGCGGCGAAGCCCTTGGCCAGCGCCTGCTCGATGCCGCGGATGGCCGCCCGCGCGCCGGCCTCGTCCTTGACGTTGGCGGCCAGGACCGCGGTGGCCTCGCCCTTCGGCGAGAGGTAGAGGGCGAACACGACGTCGCTCTGGACCTGGTCGAGGACGGCGTGGGCGGCCGCGATGGCGTCCTTGGCGACGACGTCGAAGGGCGCGGGGATCTGGCTCAACGGGACGCCCTTGTCGAGGGCGGTGTGCAAGACCTCGGGGGTGCCCCACGGCATCGCCACGACCAGGGCCGGGCTGGCCGGAAGGACAGCTTCGAGCGCGGTCGGGTCGGTGCGCGCCGGGCCCAGCGGCGACAGACCGAGGCGCGAGAACGGGGCGTCGGCCGAGAGCTGCAGCACGAGGTCGCGGTCGGTGCCGGCGTCGAGCTCGAGCGAGCCCGCGGTGGCCTCGCGCAGGACCGCGAGGACCTGCCGGCGCAGGCCGGCCGGCAGCCCGGAGATGGCGCTGGTCTCGAGCATGCCGGGCGGCAGGTCGGTGCCGCGCAGCCGCAGCCGCCGCCCCTGCCCGGCCTCCTCGGCGAGCCCGGCGGCCCGCTCGAGGTCGGCGTTCGACAGCGCGAACTCGAGGGCCTTCGGCTTCTCGCGCAGGAGCACCCGCAGCTCGCCCTGGACGAGCTCCCACAGGCCGTTGCCGAGCGGCTGCGGCCGCTGGCCCGAGGGCATGCCGTCCATGACTCCCTTGGCGCTGACGGCCGCGAGCGTGCCCGCGAGCTTGAGGTCGTTGCTCGGGTCCTGGGCGAAGAACGTGGCGTCGACGGCGAACGGGCCGGCCAGATCGAGGTTGGCCCACAGGCCCGGTCCGAAGCCCATCTGCAGCAGCATCGCCTGGATCTGCGCCGACGGATCGATCGGCTGCTTGGGGGTCCAGGCGGTGGTGGTCTGCTTGACCAGGGCCATCAGATCGCCGGCGCCGTGGAGAGTGGCGCGCAGCTTGAGCGGCTTGCCCGGGGGCGGCTTGCGCGTGGGAGTCCCGGCCTGGCCCTCACCCGGAGCGCCGCCGGCGCCGTCCGACTGCGGTTCGTCGACCACGACGACGTTGGGCGGCGGTGTCTTCTTGGCGCAGCCAAGTGTGGCAGGAGCGACGACCATGGCGGCCGTCACGAGCGCGACGCGGGCGGTGAACATCGCGGCGGAGTGTATCAGCGGTCGTCGCGCGCGTCGCCTTCGCGGCCTTCGACGCCGGTCGAGGCCGCTGCGCCGAGCCGGGCGAGCGCCTGCGGGACGACATTCATGGCCGCCCCCGTGCCGCCGTGGCGGTCCGCCAGCAGCTCGGCGACGATGCTGATGGCGATCTCGGCCGGGGTGCGCCCGCCCAGCGCAATTCCCACCGGGGCCCGCACGCGCGACAGGTCGGGCCGCGGGCGGCCCAGCTCCTGCTCGCGGCGCAGGACGCGAGCGACGATCGCGTGGACCTTGCGGACGCTGCCGATCATCCCGAGGTAGCGGTGGGGGCGGCGGACCAGATGCGCCAGAGCCCGCTCGTCGCGGGCGTGGTCGCGGGTGAGGATGACGACGTAGTCGCGCTCGCCGAGGTCGGGCACGGCGAGCTCGAGCTCGTCGACGTCGCGGGCGTGCCGCTCGGCGCCGGCGAAGGCGGGGTGCTCGAGCAGATCTTCGCGGTCGTCGACGACGACGACGCGAAAGCCGACCCCGGCCGCCACCGGAGCCACCGCCTGGGCCACGTGGCCGGCGCCGACGAGGACGAGCCGCGCTTCAGGGGCGAGATACTCCACGAACACCTCCATGGCGCCGCCGCAGCACATGCCGAGGTCGCGGACCAGGTGCGCCTTGACCACCCGCGGGCTGCCGTCGCGCAGACATGCGCGGCAGGCGTCGAGCACCTGCTCCTCGATCGCACCACCGCCCACCGTGCCGACCTGCACGCCGTCCTCGCGCAGGAGCAGACGGGCCCCCACGACCTGCGGCGCCGAGCCCGAACGACCGATCACGGTCGCCAGAGCCGCGGGCCCACCCGTCCTTCCGGACAGGACGTCGACGACGGCACGAGCGACCGGGAGCACCGCCGCGAAGTGTAGCCCGGGGCTTGTTCGAGGCGCCGGGCAGTTACAAGGTTGGCCGGACGAGAGATGCGCAGGGTCGCAGCGGTCGCGCTGGTGTTCGGAGCGTGCGCGGAGCCGGAGTCGGCGCCGCGGGCGGAGCCTCCTCCGGTGCGTCCGACGGTCGCCGCGGCCCCGGCGTCGATGACCCCGGACGAGCTGGCCGAGACCCGCCGCAAGGCCGGCTTCCAGGACGGCGCGACGCTCGAGGCGGAGCGCGCCGAGGCGCGCGAGCGAGTGGCTCGCAGCTACGTGCGCGCCAACCTGCCGGCGTACCGCGAGGTGGTGAAGGCGCTGCGCGGCAACGTGGCGGAGATCGAGCGCGCGGCCCGACGATGGCTGCGCGCGAGCGATCCGCAGCGGGCTTACGAGCGCTGGCGCGGGGTCTCGAGACGACGCGCCGACCGTGTCGCAGGGTTGTATCAGCACGTCGCCGATGACGGCTTCGACGGCGGTCAGACCCAGCGTCTGCTGGCCGACGCCTATCGCCGGTGGGAAGAGCTGCGGGAAGATCTCGGCGGAGAAGTCGCTGCCGACGCGCGCTTCTCCGCCCTCCTCGTCGATCTCCGCGACGCGCTCACCGCCGTGTCACGCATGCTCGACGAGATCGAGCACGACGAAGAACTGGCCGCAGAGCCATGAATTCAGGCGTCTGGCGGGCATTTTGCGCGCATTGCGCGGTCGACGTTCAAGAATCTGGTAATTGGCCAAGTTTTGCGGTACCTGGCTAAAGCACCGTCCACGACGACTGCCCCTCGCAAGGGGCCGTGCATTCGCCCCGCGAGGGGAAGCTCAGGAGAACTCATGAAGAAGACGATCGCGATCGTGTTCGCCGCCCTCTCGGTGGCGACCTTTGGCTGCAACAAGAGCAAGACCGACACCGCCAACCCCGACGAGGCGAAGACCGAGACCCCGGCGGAGACCCCCGCCGAGGGTGAGAAGACCGCCGAGGAGACTCCGGCCGAGGGTACCCCGGCCGAGGGTGGCGACGCGGCTGCCCCCACCCCGTAAGCCTGGTCTCCCTCCGGGAGATCTCAGCTTGCTGCTCCATGGGCCAGACTGGCGATTCGCCGGTCTGGCCCATGTTTTTTTCTGCAGTGTAGTGTCCGACCCCCGGCGTCGATTTCTGCTATAGGCCCCGGACCCCGGCTCGCCCGTGTCGCTCGCCACCCGCTTCTTTCACCGGTACGTCCGGCGCAACCTGCCGCAGTACGCGCTGGGCTTCGCGATGTTGGTCGCCACCAACTACGCGGTGGTGCGCATCCCGACCCTCATCGGCAACGCCCTCGACGCCTTCGGCGGTGGCAAGGCGGACGCCCTCGCGGTCGGCCAGGGCATCGCCCTCGAGCTGATGATCTGGGCGGTCGCGGTGGTGGTCGTGCGCACCCTGTCGCGGGTGCTGTTCTTCAACCCCGGGCGCGAGGTCGAGTACCGCGTCAGCGTCGACCTGTTCAGCCACCTGCTGGCGCTCCAGCGGCCGTTCTTCCTCAAGCGCAAGGTCGGCGAGCTGGTCAGCATGGCGACCAACGACACGATGTCGATCCGCCTGCTCATCGGCTTCGCCGGCCTGCAGGTGTGCAACGTCGCCGTCGCGGTCCCGCTGCACCTCGGGCAGATGCTGCTCACCGACGCCTGGCTGACGCTGTGGTGCTTGCTGCCGATCGCGATCGGCAGCGCCTACACGATCGCGGTGGTGCGCCGGTTCTACTCGCTGATCCGGGTGTCGTTCGAGGAGCTCGGGCGGCTGTCGGACCGCGTGCTCGAGTCGTACGCCGGCATCGGCACGGTGCGCGCGCACGCGGCCGAGGCGGCGATCCTGCGCCACTTCGACACCCGCAACCAGACCTATCTCGACCTGCAGCTGCGGTTGTCGTCGATGCGCGCGTTCTCGATGCCGGTGCTCGGGCTGTCGGGCCAGGTGGCGGCGGCGATCGTGCTGTGGGTCGGCGGCGCGCGGGTGATCGCCGGCGAGCTGCCGGTCGGCGCGCTCGTCACCTTCACCACCCTGCTGGGCAGCCTGGTCGCGCTGCTGATGGCGGTCGCGTGGGTGCTGGCCTCGGTGTCGCGCGGCTTCGTGGCGATCAAGCGGGTCGACGAGGTCGTCACCACGCCCGACGGTCTACCTGTCCCGACGGACATCTTGCCGCCCGGGCCGCCGCCGTCGCTCGAGCTGCGCGGCATGACCTTCACCTACCCCGGGGCGGTGGAGCCGTCGCTGCGCGACATCTCGTTCGCGCTCGCGCCCGGCAAGACGCTCGGGATCTTCGGCCGCACCGGCGCCGGCAAGTCGACGCTGATCCACCTGCTGTCGCGCGTGTACACGCCGCCGGTCGGGACCGTGTGGGTGGGCGGCAAGGACGTCACGACCTTGCCTCTGGACCAGGTCCGCTCCCAGCTCGCGGTCGTGCCGCAGGACCCGTTTTTGTTCTCGACCACGCTGCGCGACAACATCCGCCTGCGCGGCGAGCGGACCGGGCACGTGCGCGGCGAGGACGGCGGCGGTTCGGCCTCGTCGTCGCACCTGCGCGCGGACGCGGGGGAGGACCCGCGGCTGCAGCAGGTGCTGCGCGCGGCCTGCCTGGTCGACGACGTGCGCTCGCTGCCCGAGGGGCTCGACACCGTCGTCGGCGAGCGCGGGGTGATGCTGTCGGGCGGGCAGCGCCAGCGGACGGCGCTGGCGCGGGCGCTGTACCGCGGGCCGGGGCTGCTCCTGCTCGACGACGTGCTGTCGGCGGTCGACCAGGGCACCGAGGTGCGCCTGGTGGCGGCGATCCGCGGGCTCCACGACGAGGACGGCGGCGGCCTGATGAAGCAGGCGGCGACCACGGTGATCGTGTCGCACCGCACCAGCGTGCTCGAGCACGCCGACGAGATCCTCGTGCTCGAGCGCGGCGCCGTCGTCGAGCGCGGCACGCACGCCCAGCTGCTCGCGCTGAACGGCGTCTACGCCGAGACCCACCGCCACCAGGAGGCCGCGCACCATGGCTGACCCGAAGACCAGGTCGAAGGGCCGTCCGGAGGGCGCGCCGCAGGGCAGCACCTGGGCCGCGCTGCGCCGGTTCTGGCCGTACGCGCAGGCGCACAAGCGCTGGCTGTGGCTCGGCTTGTGGATGATCCCGGTGGTCGCGGCGATGTCGGCGCTGCGGCCGCTGCTGGTCAAGGCGGCCGTCGACACCGACATCGCCAAGGGCGACCTGATCGGCCTGCGCGTCACCGGCATGCTGTTCCTCGGCGCGGTGATGGCCGAGTTCCTCGCCTTCGCGGTCCAGAACTACGCGCTGTCGCGGGCCGGCCACGCGACCATCACCGACCTGCGCCGCTCGATCTTCGGCCACGTGCTCCGGCTCCCGGCCCGCTTCTTCGACAAGACGCCGATCGGCAACCTGCTCGCGCGCAGCACCAGCGACATCGAGGCGCTGAGCGAGACGCTCGCGTTCGGGGTGTTCACGATCCTCACCGACGTCGCGGTGATCCTGTCGATCCTGGTGGCGATGTTCGTGATGGACTGGCGCCTCACGCTGGTGTCGCTGGCCGCGGCGCCGCTGCTGTGGGTGATCGTGGCCCACTTCTCGGCCCGCCTGCGGACGCTGCAGCTCGAGATCCGGCGCGCCCAGTCGGTCCAGAGCGGGTACCTGGCGGAGCAGCTGGCGGGCGTGACGGTGCTGCAGCTGTTCGGCCGCGAGCGCGCGGCGGTGCAGGAGTTCGAGCGGCTCGGCGACCGCTTCCTGCGCGCGGTCAAGACGGCCAACTGGTACGACGCCGGGCTCTACTCGGTGATGGACGGCGTCAGCGCGCTGTGCGTGGCGCTGCTGATCTACTTCGCCGCGCCGTACCTGTTCGAGGACGTCGCCCGCAGCGGCGTGACCCTCGGCCTGCTGTTCGCGTTCATCGACTACCTGCAGCGGGTGTTCATCCCGATCCGCGAGTTCTCGGCCAAGCTCGCCACCATCCAGCGCGCGGTCGCCTCGCTCGAGCGGATCTACGGCCTCCTCGACGAGCAGCCCGAGGCCCGCCTCGGCGGCGCCGCCGACCCGCTGCAGGGCTGGACCGGCGGGCTGCAGGTCCGCGACCTCCGCTTCGGCTACCGCGAGGGCGCCGCCGACGTGCTCAAGGGCATCGACTTCGACATCGCCCCCGGCGAGGTCGTGGCGGTGGTCGGCCGCACCGGCTCGGGCAAGACCAGCCTCGGGCGGATCTTGACGCGCACCTACGACGGCTACCGCGGCAGCGTCTCGCTGCAGGCGCCGGCCGGCGCGCTCGAGGTCCGCGACGTGGTCCCCGACTGTCTCCGGGGACATGTCCTGATGGTCCAACAGGACGTGTTCCTGTTCAACGACGACGTGGCGTTCAACGTCAGCCTCGGCGAGGCCGGGCTGGCCGACGACCCGGCGCGCATCGAGGCCGCGCTGCGCACGGTGCAGGCGTGGGACTTCGTGCAGGAGCGCGGCGGGCTACAGTTCGTGGTGGGCGAGCGCGGGCGCAACCTGTCGGCCGGCGAGGCGCAGCTGCTGGCGTTCGCGCGGGTGGCCGCGCGCCAGCCGACGCTGCTCATCCTCGACGAGGCGACCGCGAGCGTCGACAGCATGACCGAGCACAAGGTGCAGGCCGCGATCGAGCGGCTGCTGCGCGGGCGCAGCGTGCTGGTGATCGCTCACCGGTTAAGCACGGTCCGGCGGGCCGACAAGATCCTCGTGCTGCAGGACGGCGTGGTCGTCGAGCAGGGACCGCACGACGTCCTGCTCGCGCGCGGCGGCGTCTACGCCGAGCTCTATCGCATGGGCTTCAAAGAGGAAACCGACGACGGGAATAGCGGCGCTCAGCCCCGGTTCCCGCGGCATGAGCTCAACCACGATCCGGTCCCGACGACTCCGTTCGCCGCAGGCGCTGCTCGCCTTCCTCGGCCTGACGACACTCGGTGGCGCAGCGGTCGCACTCAGCTATCACAACCACGCCGAGGCGGCAGGCGAGGTCGCCGCGGCCAACACCGGCAGCGCGCTGTGGCGCGAGGGCAGCGGCGCGCCGGTGGTCGGCGGCGAGTTCGACCCCCGCCGCAGCCTGGCGCCGCTCGTCAAGGAGCTGTCGCCCGCGGTGGTCAACATCCGCGCCTATGGCAAGCGGGCCCAGCTCGACATGCAGGGCATCGACCCACGCATGCTGCCCTTCCTCGATCAGTTCAACATGGGCCCCGGCGCCGAGGCGCCGCCGCAGCAGGGCATCGGCTCCGGCTTCGTGCTCACGTCCGACGGCCTCGTGGTCACCAACCACCACGTGGTCAACGGCACCGAGCGGCTCGAGGTCAAGCTGCACGACGGCCGCATGTACAAGGGCAAGGTGCTCGGCTCCGACCCGTACACCGACATCGCGCTGGTCCAGCTCGAGGGCGCGAGCGGCCTCAAGACGGCGACGCTCGGCAACAGCACGGCGCTGGCGGTCGGCGACTGGGTGATGGCGATCGGCTCGCCGATGGGCCTCGAGCAGACGGCCACCGCCGGCATCGTCTCGGCCAAGGGCCGCGGCAGCCTCGGCCTCTACGCCAACAGCTACATCGACTTCCTGCAGACCGACGCCTCGATCGCGCCGGGCAGCAGCGGCGAGCCGCTGTTCAACATGGCGGGCGAGGTCGTCGGCATCAACACGGCGGTCGGCGGGATCGGCCGCGGGCTCGGCTTCGCGGTCCCGATCGATCAGGCCAAGACGGTGATCCCGCAGCTCAAGGCGTCGGGCAAGGTGGTGCGCGGCTGGCTGGGCATCTCGGGCCGGGAGATCGAGCCGGCCGTGGGCCGCACGCCCGAGGCCGGGGCGGTGGTCGGCGCGGTCCAGCCCGGCACTCCGGCGGCCGAGGCGGGCCTGCGCGCGGGCGACCGGGTGACCGCGATCAACGGCCGCGAAGTGCTCAACTTCAGCGACCTGCGCGGCCGCGTCGCCGACACCAAACCTGGCTCTCAGGTCATCCTGTCGGTCGACCGCGGCGGCAAGAAGGTCGACCTCAAGGCGACGATCGGCAAGCTGCCCAGCGAAGAGGAGCTGCAGCGCTCGGCCCGCCGCATGAACGGCGAGTCCGGCAAGCTGTTCCCCGACGGCCAGCCGCGCCTCGGCGCCCAGGTCGAGGCCAAGGACGGAAGCCTGACGGTCCGCAGCGTGATGCCCGGCTCGCTCGCCGACGAGCTCGGCCTGCGCGAGGGCGACGTGCTGCAGACGATCAACGGCCAGAAGGTGTCGCAGGTCGGCGACGTGGCCAGCGCGCTGGCGAGCGACGACGGCAAGGTCGCCGTCGAGGTGAAGCGCGGCGGCTCGACCCACTCGGCGATGATCGAGCGCCGCTGAGCCCGCCAGCGCGAGCGAGCGAACGAGCCCGGACGTCCTCGCGGCGCCGGGCTCGCGCGCGAGCAACAGCGCTGGCCAGCCCCTCGCCGCGCCGGCTCGCGCGAACGCGAGGGCCTGCGGGCGGCCAGCCATGAACGGCGCGGCCGGCCCCTCGCTGCGGGGGCGCCGTCTAGCGCTTCAGGACATGCTCACAAGGGCATGTCAGAGAGGCAATGTCCCCAAGAACATGCTCTATCGAGCATGTCCCGGAGGCCACTTGCGACGAGACGAGCGCCCGCGCCCCGTCCGCGCGCCGCGCTCGTCTCCCGCGCCCTGCAGGCGCGCCGCTTACAGGTGCTCGGCGAGCCAGCGCTCGGCGTCGATCGCCGCCATGCAGCCGGTGCCGGCGGCGCTGACGGCCTGGCGATAGACCTTGTCGGCCACGTCGCCGCAGGCGAACACGCCGGGGATGTTGGTATAGGTCGAGCCGGGGCGGACCTTGAGGTAGCCGGTCTCGTCCATGTCGAGCTGGCCCTTGAAGATGTCGCTGTTGGGCTGGTGGCCGATGGCGAGGAACAGGCCGGTGACCGCCAGCTCGCGCGCAGCCCCGGTCACGGTGTCGCGCAGGGCCAGGCCGACGACCCGGTCGCCGCCGAGGACGTCGGCGACCTCGGTGTTGTAGTGCACCGTGATCTTCGGGTTCTCGATCGCGCGCGTCTGCATGATCTTGCTGGCGCGGAAGGTGTCGCGGCGGTGGATGAGGTGCACGCTGCGGCACATGCGGGTGAGGAAGGTGGCCTCCTCCATCGCCGTGTCGCCGCCGCCGATCACGGCGACGTCCTGGTTGCGATAGAACGCGCCGTCACAGGTGGCGCAGGCCGTGACGCCGCCGCCCGACATGCGCAGCCGCTGCTCGTTGGGCAGGCCGAGCCACTTGGCCGAGGCGCCGGTGGCGATGATGAGCGCGTCGCCGTGATAGGTGTCGGCCTCGCCCTCGACCACGAAGGGCCGGCGCGACAGGTCGACGCGCACGCCCATGTCGTAGTGGAGCTTGGTGCCGAAGCGCTCGGCCTGCGCGCGGAACTCCTCCATCATGTCGGGGCCGGTGATGCCCTTGGGGAAGCCCGGATAGTTCTCGACCTCGGTGGTGGTGGTGAGCTGGCCGCCCGGTTCGGGGCCGGCGACCATCACGGGCTCCAGGCTCGCGCGCGCGGCGTAGATCGCGGCGGTGTAGCCCGCGGGGCCCGAACCGAGGATGAGGACTCTGCTGTGCGTCGGCATGAGGTCGGAGGATAGCTGCTCTCGCCGGGCCACATGACGGGGCCCCGGCGGGACGGGCCCCTGAGGGACATCACGCCCGCGAGGCCGAACCGCTCGCCTGCGGGCCCGCGGCGGCGGTCCGACCTCGACGCGGGCCGCCGCCGCGGGGCCGATCGCCGCCGGGATCGGCCGGCGCCGCCCCTCCGGGCGCGACGGAGAGGACGCCGTTTCGCCCGCGCCGTCGCGGCCAGTGACATGACCCGAAGGACATGTCCTGCGTGCGGGCGCGAGGCGGGGTCGGCTCACTGCGCGCGCTCGACGGTGACCAGCGGCGAGCCGTCGCGGCGGCGCCGGACCAGCATGCGCCACGGACGGCAGCAGACCTCGCAGTCCTGGATCAGCTCTCCGCGGGTGGCCGGGTCGACCACGATCTCGACCACCTCGAAGCAGTACGGGCACTGGACCTGGGCGACGTCGTCCATGCCCCTCGGATAGCACGGGCCGCGCGGCCGGTCCCGCCGGCCGGGCCGTCCGGGCGTCCGCCGGAGCCTCTGCTATGCTGCGCGCGATGTCCATCCGCGACCAGGCGAGAGATTGGGCCAAGCAGCAGTCCGACCAGCTCCGCAGCGACCCGAAAGGCTGGGCCAAGGCCCAGGGCGAGCGCCTGAAGCAGATGGTCGACGTGGCGCCGTTCAGCGACACGGCGCTCGAGCGCGAGCTGGGCTCCCTGCGCGAGCGCACGGCCCGCCTGAGCGAGCTCGACGCCGACGAGCGGCAGAAGCTCGCCGACGAGCTGCTGGCCCTCCACGAGCGCCTCACCCCCGGCGGCGCGCTGATCAGCGGCGCCAAGATCGGCCTGGCCGCGTCGGTCCTCCCGGTGGTCGGCATGATCACCGGCCCGGTCCTCGGCAGCGCCTACGGCGTGTACCGCTCGCAGCGCCTCGGCGAGGCCCGCGACGAGGTGCAGGCGATGCTGCGCAAGCTCGCTCGCCGCTGAGCCGCCTGCCGGCGAATCGCGGCACGTCGGACACGGCCGAGCCGCGACGCACCGGACCCTGCGAGGCGGGGGCGCGACGGCGATGCTGCGCGAGCACCGGCGCCGCGGACCGCCAGTCCATGCCGGCCCGCCGGCGACATCGCCACAACGACGACGACCCGGGCCACGACGCGCCGCTGCAAGGCGTGGGTGTGATGGCGAGGGTCCGACGAAGTGCGACGATGCTGCGCGAGCCTCGTCAGAAAACCACCGGCACAATGCCGGTCTGCCGGGCCGTCGCGCCGCGCAGACGTCCGATCTGCGAAGACCGGACCGTTGCGAGGCAGGGCGTGACGGCGAGTCGCAGACGACGCTGCGCAAGCCTTCGCGATCGAGCCACGGGACGAAGCCAGTCCCCCGACCGCCGAGAAGGCGTGGACACGGTCGTTCCTCGCGTTCACGCGCGAGCGCGCTCGAGGCACCGCGATCTCGCAGCACGTGTCTCCCGACTCGGCATCTCGTGGTGACGCGTCCACTGCGGCGGCGCGCCTCGGAATGCTCGACCGAGCCCGGCAAGCTCGAGCCTCGCCGTGCATGAGGCGGAGCGTCGCCGGGCATCCGCGCGGCTCGACTCGACGCGGCGAGCGAGCCCGGGTCCCGCGTCAGTCCGCGCCGCGGGTTCGACCCAAACTCGAAGGAGACCACATGTCTCATGCGCCAGCCAGCTCCGCGCGCCCGCTCCACCGCGGCGGATTGTAATTGTCTCGAAAACGCGTCCCGCCCGTGCGGCGGGCCCGACCAACATGCTCCTTGAGACATGTCTTTTAAGAAATGTCATGAATCGGTCTTCATACGGCCGGCGGCTCTCGCGCGCGCGCCGGGGCGGCGCGTGCTAGGGTTCGGGGCGTGGAACAGAAGCAGGTTGTCCGGGTGTTGCTCGCGGACGATCACGCGATCGTCCGGGAGGGTCCGCATGCTGCTCGCCGAGCAGCCTGGCATCGAGGTCGTCGGCGAGGTCGCGGACGGGCGCGCCGCGGTCACGGCTGTCGAGCGGCTGCGGCCCGACGTCGTGGTCATGGACCTGGGCATGCCGGAGATGAACGGCGTCGAGGCGACGCGCGCGATCTGCCGCGACTTCCCCGGCACCCAGGTCCTGGTGCTGTCGATGTACTCCGGCGAGGAGTACGTGCGTCCGGCGATCCGCGCCGGCGCGAGCGGCTATTTATTAAAGGGGTCGGCGTTCAGCAAGCTGCTGGCCGCGATCGCCGCCGTCGCCCGCGGCGGCGCCTTCTTCAGCCCCGCGATCGCCAAGCTCGTGCTCGTCGACTCGCGCCGGCGCGAGACCCATCCGGCCGACGCCCTCACCAACCGGGAGTGCGAGATCCTCCGGCTCGTCGTCCAGGGCCAGTCGAGCAACCAGATCGCGCGGGACCTCGGCCTCAGCATGAAGACCGTCGAGGGCCACCGCGGCCGGATCATGGCCAAGCTCGATGTCCACCACCTCGCCGGCCTGGTCAAGTACGCCGTGCGGGCCGGCCTGGTCTCGCCCGACCCGTAGGCGACATTAAGGCTGCGTTACCGTCGCCCCCTGGCGCGCTCGGCGCATTCGACGGAGCTGCTCTTTCGGACATGCCCCGGAGAACATGGCCGTTCACACATGCTCTTCGGAACATGCCCCCATGCGCTCACAGGCCGAACATGTGCTGCAGCTTGAGGAACAGGATGTCCTCGTTGGCCACGCCCGGGGCGACGAGGTTGGCGAAGCCGCCGAGCGGGCGGTAGCTGAAGCGCGGGCTGAAGTCGGACAGCACGGTGCGGTGGGTGTAGACGAAGAACAGGAAGCTGCCGGGGCGGTACTCCCAGCGGAGGATCGAGTTGGAGATGAAGCTGGTGAGGCCCTGGTCGACCTCGCCGGCGTAGGGCGCGGGGTTGGTCGGGACCAGCGTGCCGGGCCGCTCGAGGATGAAGAAGTCGGTGTGGCGGGCCGAGAGGAAGTACAGCTGGTTGAAAGTCTGCAGCGTCAGGTTGGGCAGGATGCCGAGGGTGCCGCGCAGCACGCCGATGTACTGGGTGACGTAGGCGCGGCCGAACACCGCCTCGTCGAGGTCGTTGGTGGTGGTCCAGCGCGGGCGGCCGAAGCTGAGGTTGAGGTCGCCGCGGAGGGTGAGCTCGAGGCGGGGCACCGGGCGGAGGCGGACCTCGAGGCCGTAGTCGGGGCCGGGGCGGCCGTTCTGCTCGCCGTAGGCCCAGTTGAACACGCCGACGATCTTCTTGTTGTCGGGGCTCGAGGAGGTGCCGCCGATCCACCAGTGAAACGGGACGAGGTAGGGGATCCCGCCGCGCGTCTCGAACAGGTCGTACTGCGGCAGGTGGCCGCCGGCCCACAGCGAGGTGCCCTGCAGCTTGAGCGTGGTCAGGCTGAGGTCGAGGTGCAACTGCTTCTGCAGCAGGTAGCCCTGGTACGACGAGGCCACCTGCGACGACAGCGTCGCCGCCATGCGCCGCACGTTGCCGACCGGCTGGGCGTTGAACACACCGACGTTGGCCTTGCCGTCGATGTAGTTGTTGAAGCGCATGAAGCCGAGGTCGTTGAAGTCGGCGTGCGGCGTCAAGGTCTCGAACACCGCCCCCATCGACAGGTTCTTGCTGGTGCGGTTGATGTCGGCCACCGCGCCCATGCCCTCGCGCCGGCCGTTGTGAGTGCCGATGATCTGCGCCGAGTGCCGCCAGCGCTCGCGGAAGCGGATCCGGTAGTCGAAGCCGCCGGTGAACGCCGACGGCTCGCCGCCGCCGCGCACCACCCCGGTGACCAGCGCGCCGATGCTGGTCTGACCGTCGAACTCGCGGCGCACGCGGATCACCGAGTACTCGCTGATCGGGTCGACCGTGACGCGCCGCTCGAAGCCGTCGGAGAAGCGCTCGACGCCGAAGCTCGCGCCGGTGTTGGCCGTCAGCACGCCGAGGCTCCAGCCCGGCTTGACCTGACCGGTGACGCGCAGGGCCCCGAAGATCCGCGTCAGCGGATCGAGCGCGACGATCTCGCCGTCCTCGCCGCCGCGCGGCGTCTGATCGGCCAGCGCGGCCCGCGGGATCCGGCCGACCCGGCGGGAGTAGAACAGCTGGAAGCGGGTCTCGAAGATCTCCTTCGACTCGAGGAAGAACGTGCGCCGCTCGGGGAAGTAGACCTCGAACGGCCCGAGGTTCAGCACCGCGGGGTCGACCTCGGCCTGGCCGAAGTCGGGGTTGACCGCGAGGTCGAGGGTCAGGTTGCCGCGCAGGCCGTACTTGAGGTCGAAGCCGCCGTTGGGCAGCAGCGGGAACGAGCGGTCGAGGCTGTCGTCACCGCGACGCGGTACGCCGCGCAGCGAGAAGAACGGCCGCAGCTCGAGGTTGAGGCCGGGCTGGATGTTCTTGACGCCGACGTAGTCGAGCGCCCAGCTCATGCGCCCCGGCAGGCCCTGCGGCGTGGGCGAGAGGATCTGCGTCTCACCGTCGTGGTTGATCCACCGGCCGATGTTGACGCCGAAGGTGTACTCGTCGCGGGCGGTGAAGCGGATCGTCGACCACGGGATGAACATCTCGGCCGACCAGCCGGTGTCGGTCAGCTTGGCCGCGCCCTTCCACACGCCGTCCCACAGCAGCTCCTCGGAGTCGTCGCGGAACAGCTGCGAGTCCTCCTGCGAGCCGGAGGCGTTGAGCGCGAACGAGTAGCCGGTGGTGTCGTTGTTGTTGGGGTCGAGCTCGAGCCAGACGATGTCGGACGGGCCGAGTTGGTCCTTGCGGAACACGCCGGCGCGCACGTGCTTCGGGTCGTCGATGCAGTCGAACGCGACGTACAGGCCCTTGGTGCCGTAGGCGACCCGCACCCGCGTCTCGTGCGTCGGCGCGTGCCCGTAGCGCGGCTCGATCTGGACCAGGTCGGGCAAGAGCGGCACCGCCAGCCACGCCGGCTCGGACGTCCGGCCGTCGATGTCGATCGCGTCGTCGTCGATGCGCGCCGACTTCAGCTTGAAGTCGCGGATCCTCGCCTTGCCGACCACCGGCCGCAGCGGCGGCGCGCTGGTCGGGCGCACCCACAATGGCGTTTGGGACATGTCCTGAACGCCAGGAGCCTTCGGCGCCGGCGCCGGCAACGGGGCGCCCGCACCGGGCGCGAGCTTGTCGACGGCGGGCGCGGCCGTGGGCTTCGGCGGCTCGGCGGCGCCTGCGGCCGGCGCGGGGGCGAAGGCCCGTGCGGACACACCCCACGCGACCAGGACCCAGACAGGCAGGAGCTGCGCGACCACGTCGAGATCCCAGGAGGCCGCGCAAAGGTTCGCGGCTGGCCGTGCATGTATACCGCGTCCTGCGCGCAGATTGGGTGAGGATCCACACCGGCGCGGCGAACGGCGCGGTCGGTCGCTCGCGCCGACGCGCGTGTACACCGGAAACCATGGCGTACAAGCTGGTGACCCTTGGCGGGGACGGGACCGGACCGGAAGTGATGCGCGAGGGACTGCGCGTGCTCTCGGCGCTGTCCAAGGTCCTGGATGTCGCGTGGGAGGTCGAGGACATCCCGTGCGGCGGGCAGTTCTATCTCGAGCACGGCAGCCGCGACTGGCCCGAAGGAGCAGAGGAGCGCTGCGACGCGGCCGACCTGATCCTGCTCGGCGCGGTCGGCTGGCCGTCGCCCACCGGCCCGGGCCCGGTGCTGATGAAGGACGGCAAGATGGCGGGCTACTCGCCGGTCATCGGCAACCGCATCCGCCTCAACCTGTTCGCCAACGTCCGCCCGGTCAAGCTGTACGAGGGCGTGCAGCACCGGATCCACGGCGCCAACAAGCTGGTGTGGCAGCCGGGCCAGGTCGACATGGTGATCATCCGCGAGAACACCGAGGGCCTGTACTCGCAGGTCGGCGGCAAGCTCGCCCCCGGCGGCACCACCGAGCTGGCGATCGACACCCGCGTGATCACGCGCCGCGCCAGCGAGCAGGTGATCCGCAAGGCCTTCGAGCTGTGCAAGAAGCGCAACAAGGGCGCGCCGAAGGACGGCAAGCTGCGCGTCACCGCGGTCGTCAAGGACAACGTGCTGCACGGCTGCCGCCTGTTCGCCGAGGTGTTCCAACAGGTCGGCGAGGAGTACCCGCAGATCGAGAAGGACTCGGCGATCGTCGACGCCTTCACGCAGTGGCTGATCGGCCAGCCCGAGTACTACGACGTGGTGGTCACCACCAACATGTTCGGCGACATCGTCACCGACCTCGCCTCGGTGCTGCAGGGCGGCATGGGCATGGCCGTCGGCGCCAACGTCGGCAAGGACCACGGCATGTTCGAGCCGATCCACGGCTCCGCGCCGAAGCACGCCGGCAAGGACAAGGTCAACCCGATCGCCATGATCCTCGCCGTCAAGGAGGGCCTCGACTGGCTCGGCGAGCGCAAGAACGACGACCGCCTCGTCCGCGCCGCCGCCGCCATCGAGGCCGCGGTGGTCGACGTGCTCCGCGACGGCCACCCCCTCACCTACGACCTCGTGGGCGAGGCCAAGGCCGCCCGCTGCTCCGAGGTCGGCCAGGCGATCGCCGACCTCGCGCTGCAGAAGCTGGCGCAGTCGGCGAGCTGAGCGGGTCTTCGGGACATGCCCTCGCGGGCATGTCCCATAGAACATGCAAGGGACATGCTCCGCGGAGCATGTCCCTTGTTCTTTCCTGCTCGCGGCTACTCGAGGCTGGCGACGATCAGGTCCTCGGGGATGAGCTTGCTCGGCGGGCCGGAGCAGACCAGCCACAGCTGGTGCGCGGCGCGGGTGGCCCCGATGTGCAGGAGGTGGCGCGACTCGACCACCTCGGGGTAGTTCTGGACCGTCGGGTCGAGCAGGACGACGTAGTCGAATTCGAGGCCCTTGACCTGGCGGATGTCGGTGACGTCGATGCCGGGGGTGAAGCTGAAGTCCTGGCGGCCGACGCGGCGCAGCTTGGGCACCTCGGCGATCCGCAGGGCGTCGTGGTACACGTCGGCCTGCTGGGGGTAGCGGGTGACGAGCGCGCAGCTGGCGGTCGGCTCGCGCTGCATCAGCGCGCGCAGGGCCTCGGCCAGGAACGCGACCGCCTCGCCGGTGTCGCCGAACTGGTAGTAGCCGACCGGCGCGCCCTCGCGGGCGATGAGCGCGTCCTCGGGGCTGTGCAGCGGGCCGAGCACGAAGCGCGACAGCTCCATCACCTGGCGGGTCGAGCGGTAGGTGATCTTGAGCGGCTGGATCGCCACGTGCGGCAGGCCGGCGTCGCCGAGCAGCTGCGGCCAGTCGACGAAGCCGTTGTCGAAGATCATCTTCTGCGCCCGGTCGCCGGCGATGGTCACGCTCTGGCCGTCGGTCGCGCAGTCGAGCAGCACCCGCACCTCGATCGGCGCCAGGTCCTGGGCCTCGTCGATGACGATGTGCTCGTACTCGAAGCGCTTGCCGCCGAGGAACAGGCCGCCGTACTTGCGCTGCAGCAGGCGCAGCAGGATCGCGTCGTCCTCGGGGTCGAGGCCGACGCTGTGGTGGCCCATGCGCGTGCGCGGCGGCGGCGCCTCGGCCTCGCCGTCCTCGCCGTCGGCGTCGGCCTCGCCCTTCGGCGGCGCCGGCTCGCTGTCGATCGTCGACTCGGCGGCGCGCTCCTCGGCCTCGTCCTCGTCGCGCTCCTCCTCGGCCTCGGGCTCCTCGTCGAGCTCGGCCTTGGCGGCGCACCAGCGGACGATCGTCGCCACGTCGGCGTCGTTGAAGGCCCCGGGCGCGTACTCCCGCAGCGCGGTGCGCAGGGCCTCGCTGTCGGTCATGAGCTCGAGCCAGTCGTCGCAGACGTCGCGCAGGTCGTCGCGGATGGTCCGCAGGGCGGTCTCGGCGGCGGCGCGCGCGGGCCCGGGGATGCTCGGGTCGGCCTTGATCTGGTCGAGCGTGCGCTCGGCGCGGACGACCGGCGGGAGGTCGGCGTTGCGCTGCCACACCGCGAACGCCGCGTCGGCGCCGGCGCGCTCGCCGAGCCGCTTCTTGAGCAGTTCCTCGGCCTCCTCGAGCTGCCAGCCGATGCGGTCGTCGATCATGCGCAGGACGACCGGGTGCTTCTTGAAGCGGCTGACGGCGTCGGGGACGCCGTCGATGTGGCTGATGGGGATCCGCAGCTTCAGCTTGCGCAGCAGCTGGGTGCTCCACTTGCGGTAGGTCGTGACCGGCACGCCGTCGATGCCGAGCGACGGCAGCACGTGGCGGATGTACTCGACCAGGGCCTCGTTGAAGACCATGATGAGCATCTTGGCCGGCGCGAACCGGCGGCGGTCCTGATAGGCCAGGTAGGCCACGCGGTGCAGCGCGACGGTCGTCTTGCCCGAGCCGGCGCCGCCCTGGATCAGCACGATGCCCGACTCGGGCTGCGTGATCAGGTTGAACTGCTCCTTGTCGATGAGCGCCGTGATCTCCTGCAGGTGCTTGTCGGCGCGCGGCTGGTCGTCGTCGCTGTGGACGCCGAGCTGGCCCTGCGGCACGCGGACGGCGGTGCCGACCCCGCCCTCGAGCATCGGCTTGGCGGCGCCGACGGCGTCGCGCCAGCGGCCGCGGCGGTCGCTGACGAAGGTGCCCTGCGGGGCCGACACGCGGCGCAGGCTCGACTCCATCACGGCGACCGAGCGGCGCACCATCACGGTGCCCTCGAGCGAGCGAGCGTCGAACTCCTCCTCGTACTCGTCGTCCTCCTCGTAGCGGTAGTAGAGGCGCGAGACCGGGGCGTTGCGCCAGTCGACGATCGACAGCCCGTCGCCGTCGTCGAGGAGGGTGCGCTTGCCGACCAGCACGTCGCGCAGGCGCTTCGACTTGGCCTCGCGCAGCCGGAGGTGGCCGAAGTACGGGTTCTTCGGATCGACCGGCGCGTCGCGGCCCTGCCCGCGCGTGCGGCTCAGGGCGGCGACTTGGTGCATCTGCTCGACCAGCGAGGCCTGGTCCTCTTCCTTGGCTTCAGCCAGGGCGTCGCGCAGCTCGATGAGCTGGGCGTCGAGGTCCTCGATCTGCCCGGGCGCGTTCTGAGCCTCGCGATCGAGGCGCTCCTGGATCCGCCGCAAGATGTCGAGCTCTTCGGCGACAATTCGGCCGCCCTCGTCGGACAGCGCGTTGAGGTCGGGGTCCTGGTGCTCCTGCGACACGATCGGTGTGCATAGCAAAAGGGCCGCTAGCCGGCCAGTAGCCGAGCACGCCTCGGTGTGAGGCGACCCATAAAAACGCCACGCGGGCCGCTGCGGGCCGCTGCGCCGGGTTTTGTGGCAAAAAATCGACCCCTCGCGCCCGCGGCGACCCGCGGCGATCGGGACCGACGACAAAAAAGGCGGAGGCCGCCTCCGAAAACCGGAGGCGGCCCCTGCGTGCGGCTCGGCCGCTCACGGACCTCGCGGGTCCGAGTCGTCCGCTCAGGCGCGGCGGCGGCGGCGGATGAAGCCCGCCAGGCCGAGAGTGAAGAGCGAGGCGAGCAGGCCGCGGGTCTGACCCTCGGCGTCGTCGACCTTGCACCCGCAACCACCCGCGCTGTCGGTGCTGCCACCGGTCGCGGAGTCGGTGCCCTCGGTGTCGGAGGTCTCGGACTCGCCCTCGGTGTCGCCCGCGGTCGCGGTGACCTGGCCGCCGGTCGGGTTGTTGCCGGTGGTCGGCTCGCCGGAGTCGCTGTCCGTGCCGCCGGACTCGGTGGCGCCGGTGGTCGGCGTCTCGGTGGTGGTCGGCGTGGTGTCGGTGCCCGGGCCGGCCGAGGTCTCGGTCGTGTCGGTCGTGGTGACCGGCGTGTCGGTGGTCGCGTCGGTGTCCGTCGCGGTGACGCCGGTGTCGGTCGTCGTCTCGGTGTCCGTCGCCGTGTCGGTGGCGCTCTCCGACTCCGAGGTGGTGCTGGTCGTGTCCATCGGCAGCGGATCGGGCTCGTCCGTGGTCGGCTCGGGCACGTTGGCGCAGTTGACGAAGCCGCAGCACGGGTCGAACGAGATCTGCTCGATGATGCTGGCGAGCGCCGCCTCGAGGGCCATCTGGTTGTTGGCGTCGTAGTACATCTCGGCGCCGCCCGAGCCCCAGTTCGCCATGTTGTTCAGCTTCGTCATCGACATGGGCGAGTTGACCAGGTCGCCGAAGCCGATCACGTAGGTCGTGACGCCCGCGTTGAACATCGCCTGCAGCGGCGCCTGGACCTGCGCGTCGGTCGACTGGTAGTCGCCGTCGGTGACCAGGATGTTGATGAACTTCGTGTTCGCGTCACACGGGTACGGGAACATCGGGTTCGAGCAGGCGGCCTTGTAGTCCGTGATGTTCTGCTGGACCAGCTGGAGGCCGAGGTGCGTGTACGTGCCGGAGCCGACGCACGCGTTCGGCAGGTTGCCGGCGAAGTCGCACTTCGGCATGTGGCTCAGGGTCTGGGCGTCGAAGCCCGGCGGGTCGATCGCCGAGCCGTCCTTGAACGTCCAGGTGATCGGCGGGCCGCCCCACGGGTCGGTGCAACCGGGCGCCTCGCACGAGGTGTTCGGGTCGAGGGCCCACTGGAAGTTGTCCTTCATGCACGGGCCGTAGTCGACGAGCAGCTTCTGCTCGCCCGGCGCCGGCATGTTGTAGCCGAACACCGCGAGGCCGAGGTGCACCAGGTTCTCGACCGCCTGGTTGCCCATGACGACCTGGTCGAACAGCGAGTTGGCGCCGGCGAGCGCCTCTCGGGCCGCGTCCCAGCCGGTCATGCCCATCGGGCCGGCCTGGGTGCCGTTGTTGATGTTGAGCATCGACGACGAGGCGTCGAGGAGCACCATGATGCGCGGGAGGCCCGGCGCGCACACGGGCTGGATGACGTCGTTGATGATCGCCTGGACGACCATCTTGAGCGCGTCGATCAGCTGCTGCGGGTTGGAGGCGTCGTACGCCGTGCCCGTGCCGCCGTTCATCGCCAGCTCGTCGGCGAACATCTTGCCCATCGCCTCGCCGATGGCGACGACGTAGGTCGGGACCCCGTTGTTGTCGAACAGGTCCTTGGCGGTGATCGACGGGTTCTGGTTGGCCGGCTGCAGCTTCTGGGTGCCCGACGGGTCGGTCCACTCGCCGTCGGTGAGCACCACGATGGCGCCCTTGCGCTGCTGCTTGTCGTTCGGGTGGTCGGTCCAGGTCTGCTGGATGTAGGCCTTGGCCCTGTCCAGGGCGCCCTTGGTCCACGTGCCGATGCCGACGAGGTTGCCGTTGATCGGCGCGGGCACCGACATGATGGCGGTCTTGATCGCCTCGCCGTTACACTGGTAGTAGGCCTTGTCCGGGGCCGCCTCGTCGTAGAAGCCGACGTCGATCTTCTGACCGTCGGTGATGCCCGACGAGTCGTTCTGGATCAGCGTGCCCGTCTGGCCGACGTTGGGGTCGTGGCCGAAGCGCATGAGGCCGAGCAGGACGTTGCCCTGCAGGTAGCCGTTGTCGGCGTCGACCATCGCCACGATCGCGCTCACCGCCGCCTCCCAGCGGGTCTGGTTGGCGTCGAACATGGTGTTCATCGACGTCGAGTAGTCGGCGACGATCAGGAACAGGGGCTTGACGAAGGTGCACTGACCTTCTTCGACACAGACCGGGGCCGCGATCGCGGGCGGCGGCTCGGAGCCGCCGATGAAGGCGATGCCGACGCCGGCCAGGAGACCGACCTGCACGCCGAGGCGCTTCCAACTTCCAATCAGACTGAGACGCTTCATTGCTGGTAATCCTTGTGGGGCTTAGTGACCGGTTCCGACACACCACGCGCGTGCGCGTAACGTTTCGCGGGTTTGGGACAGCGGGGGGCACGGTACGCCAGAGTCCGTGAGGGCGTCAATACACCGGAGCGCGGCCGTGCAACCAGGTTGCACGTGCTGCGTGGTGCCCCTCGAGCACCGTCGAGTTCGCGATGAATCGTCAGGTTCGGTCGAGTAGTGGGACGATGATGCGTGAAGCAACGCACGCAAGCGGGAGCACCGCGATGCCCGAGGTGGCGGTCAAAGGGCGCTAAGAGTCGCTCGTGCGCACGCCGTTTTCGTCCACGTCGCTTCTGTTGTCGGCGGCCCTGATGCTGGCGCCAGGCTGCACACGGCCCGCCGCGACCACCACGGCTGCACCGGTCGAGCGAGCTGATGCGTCGCCATCCCCGACGCCGCTGACGTGGACTCCCGACCGCGCCCGTCTGCAAGCGGACATCGCTGCGCTCGCGCGCGACGAGTTGCGCGGCCGCTTCACGCTGAGCCCCGAGCTCGCCGAGGCCGCGGAGTACTTGGCGCAGAGGCACCGTGCGCTCGGCCTCGAGCCGGTTGCGGGCGATTCGTTCATGGCCGACTTTTCGATTTCCGTCGGCGTGCGGCCGAGTCAGCCTGTGAGCTTGCAGGTCGTCCGCGGCGAGCGGGCGACCGGGATCGCTGGCGGCGAGTTCTCGATCTCGCCGCAGACCGCGAGCGGCGAGGTGCAGGGACCGGCCGTGTTCGTCGGCTACGCGGCCGCCTCGGAGTCGACGCCCGGCGCCGACGGCGAGCCGGCCGAGGCCAAGCCCTACGACGACCTCGCCGGGCTCGACCTCAAAGGAAAGATCGCGGTCGTGCTGCTCGACGCTCCGGGTCGGCCCGACACGATGACCTTCTTTCGCAGGCTTCAGCGCGAAGCGGGCGATTTCGCGGCAGCGGCGGCCCCGCTCAAGCAGAGCGGCGACGCGGCCGGCCTGCGCGCGCTGCACGAGCGCACCCGCGGGCGCGTGATCGCCATGCTGCATCGGTTCATGCCCGAGGCTGACCTGAAGGACATGTGGCTGCTGCCGGCCGACCCGCTCACGGTCGAGTTCGATCTACAGGCGCTCGTCGGCCCGGTCATGCGCGAGGCCGGCAAGCGCAAGGGCCCGCAGTTCGGCCCGGGCGCGGGATCGCTGCGGACCAAGGTCGAGCGTCTGGCCAAGGCCGGCGCCGTCGGGGTGGTCACCGTGAGGGGTCCCCGGAGCTTCCTCGACGCCGAGGAGCGCGAGGCGGACGCGTTCGCGCCGCTGCAGCGCGAGGACGGCGTGATCGGCGAGCCGCTCGCGCTCCCGATCGTCCAGCTCAAGTGGAAAGCGGCCGACCGGCTGCTGCGCGTGGGCAAGGGCAAGCAGAAGATCTCCGCGCTGCAGGAGGCGATCGATACCAAGCTCGCGCCGCAGTCGGCCGAGCTCCGGGGTCGCGCTGAAGCTGTCGGTGGTGGTCGAGCCGGTCCAGGTGAAGGTGCCCAACGTGCTGGCGAAGATCTCCGGCAGCGACCTGCGCGACGAGATCGTCGTCGTCGGCGCGCACTACGATCACATCGGCGCCGTCGGCCGCGGCGAGTGCGGCGAGAGCCGCAAGGGCGACGTGGTCGACGTCATCTGCAACGGCGCCGACGACAACGCCAGCGGCACCGCCATGTTGCTCGAGCTGGCGCGGCACTTCGCCGAGCAGCGGCCGCGGCGCACCGTCCTGTTCGCCCACTTCGCCGGCGAGAGCTGGGGCTGCTCGGCTCGAAGGCGCTGGCGGACAAGCCGCCGTTTGCGCTCGACAAGGTCGTCGCCATGGTCAACCTCGACATGATCGGCCGACTCGGACCGAAGGGCCTGGCGATCGGCGGCATCGTCTCGTCGGACGCCTGGATGCCGCTGCTCGACCGCATCGGCAGCGCCGGCCTCTCGATCCTCTACGAGGCCAGCGTCGCCACCCGCAGCGACCACGCCAGCTTCTACAAGAAGAGCCTGCCGGTGCTGTTCTTCTTCACCGGCACCCACGCCGACTACCACCGGCCGGGCGACCACGCCGACAAGATCAACTACGACGGCCTGGTCGCGATCGGCACGCTCGTGCACGGGGTCACGCGGGCGGTCGCCGACGGCTTGCCCATCACCTACAAGGCCCCGCCCGAGGGCGGCGGCCTCGCCTCCGGCTTGCCCGGGTCGAACCCCGACACCGTCGTCAAGCGGGTCCAGGGACCTCGACTTCGGTCACCGCCCCCGCCGCGGAGTGAGCGCCGTGTCCTCCGCCGTTCAGCGGGTGCGCGTCGACCTCCACCCCGACGCCCTCCTCGACCCCGACGCTCTGCGCCGCGCCGGCGCCCGCGCGGCCGGCCTGCGCGAGGCCGACGTCCGCCACGTCGCGGTCGCCCACCGCTCGATCGACGCCCGCCGCGGCCGCGTCCGCGTCCACGTCGAGCTGCTCGTGCATGTCGGCAAGGACATGCCCGAAGAGCCATGTTACTTGCCACATGTCCTGCCGAACATGTCGCAGGAGCCAGCCGTGGTGATCGTCGGCGCCGGCCCGGCGGGCATGTTCTGCGCCTGGGGCCTGGCGCGCGCGGGGGTGCGGTCGGTCGTGCTCGAGCGCGGGCGCGACGTGCGGGCGCGGCGGCACGACCTCGCCGGCCTGAGCCAGCGCGGCGAGCTCGACCCCGAGAGCAACTACTGCTTCGGCGAGGGCGGCGCGGGCACCTACTCCGACGGCAAGCTGTACACGCGGGCGACCAAGCGCGGCCCGGTCGACCTGGTGCTGCGGGCGTTCGCCGGCTACGGGGCGCCGCCGGAGATCCTCGTCGACGCGCGCCCGCACATCGGCACCAACAAGCTGCCGCGGGTGATCACGGCGATGCGCGAGCACCTGATCGGCGCCGGCGTGGAGTTCCGCTTCGAGGCCCGCGCCGACGCGCTGGTGGTGCACGACGGCGCGGCCGCGGGCGTGCGCCTGCGCGGCGGCGAGGTGGTGCCGGCCCGCGCGGTCGTGGTCGCGCCCGGGCACTCGGCCCGCGACGTCCAGGCCTGGCTGCGCGCGGCCGGGGTCAAGCTGTCGTTCAAGTCGTTCGCGCTCGGGGTCCGCATCGAGCACCCGCAGGCGCTCATCGACCACCTGCAGTTCGGCGCGCTGGCCGGGCACCCGGCCCTCGGCGCGGCCTCCTACCGCCTGGTCGAGCAGACCGCCGCGGGCGCGGCCTTCTCGTTCTGCATGTGCCCGGGCGGCTACATCGTGCCCGCGGCCACCGACCCCGGGATGCAAGTCGTCAACGGCATGAGCCCGCACAGCCGGCGCGGCAAGTTCGCCAACTCGGGGCTCGTCACCGAGGTAGGCCCGCAGCACCTCGCGGCCGCCGGTCTGTCGCCCGACGACCCGCTGGCCGGCGTCGAGTACCAGGCCCGCTTCGAGGCCGAGGCCTACCGCGCCGGCGGCGGCGCCTTCGTCGCTCCGGCCCAGCGCCTGGCCGACCTCGTCGCCGGCGCCGCCTCGCGCGACCTGCCGGCCACCAGCTATCACCGCGGCCTGCAGCCGGCCCGCCTCGACCGCCTCCTCGGCCCGCTCGCGCCGCCGCTCCAAAGCGCGCTGCAGGCCCTCGGCGCGCGCATGCCCGGCTTCCTCGGCGACGACGCGATCGCCGTGGGTGTCGAGAGCCGCACCAGCTGTCCCGTCCGCGTCGACCGCGACGGCGAGACGCTCGAGTCGCCGAGCACGCCGCAGCTCTACC
This sequence comes from Nannocystis pusilla, assembly GCF_026626665.1. Taxonomy (GTDB): domain Bacteria; phylum Myxococcota_A; class Polyangia; order Nannocystales; family Nannocystaceae; genus Nannocystis; species Nannocystis pusilla. The sequence goes on along the minus strand of NZ_JAPNKE010000002.1, from coordinate 9,265,344 downwards.
CGTGCGGCGAAGGGGCCGGATTCGCCGGCGGCATCGTCTCCGCGGCGCTCGACGGCCTCCGCGTCGCGGTGGCGATCGCCCGCCGCCTCGGCGCCCCGCACGAGCGGATTACGAGCTGACTCTCAGGACAGGTCTCGCGCGTCCTGCGTCTGCGTGACGTTTTTCACTCCTACACCCGGCGAGGGAGGACTGTCTTCACGCCTGCGCATGCGGTTGCATGTGCGCATGCGCTCGACACGATGTCTTTCTTGGTCCTGCTGACCGCGTGCACCGTCTACGAGGTCCCCGATGGGGATGACACCGACACGACCGGAGCGACCGGCAACGTGACCGGTTTGACCTCCACCGGCACCTCGAACGACGCCACGACCGAACCGCCCGACCCGACGACCTCGTCGACGAGCAGCAGCACCACCGGGCCCGACCCGAGCGCCGGGCCCAGCAGTGACTCGACGGTGAGCAGCGATCCGACCACGGAAGAACCCCCGCCGGCGGACTGCGACTACCCGACCTCGATCCAGCCGATCTTCGACGCCAGCTGCGGCTGCCACCAGAGCAACATGCCGCCGAAGGGGCTGGCGCTGAACGCGGGCCAGTCGTTCGCCGCGCTGGTCGGCGTCGACAGCATGGGCCAGCCGGGCACCCCCTACGTCGACCCGGGCAACTCCGCCGGCAGCTGGCTGGTCACCAAGATCAAGCCCGCGCCGCCGGTCGGCCTGCAGATGCCCGAGGGCGGCATGCTGCAGCCCGACCAGGTCGCGCTGATCGAGACGTGGATCGACGCCGGCGCGCCCGAGGCCGGCAGCTTCGACTGCGGCGGCGGCGAGGACCCCGGCGCGGGGTCGGTGACGATCGACGAGCAGGGCCCGGTGAACGTGGAGATCGGCGAGACCGTGGACCTCGACGTCACGGTCCTCGACCAGAACGGCGACCCGGTGATGGGCGCGACCGTGAAGTGGCTGTCGAGCGACGAGACCGTCCTCTACACCGACTCCAAGGGCACCCTCCTCGGCCTCAACCCCGGCACCTCCGAGGTGACCGCCGAGGTCGAGGGCGTCGTCAGCGCGCCGCTCACCGTCTCGGTCCTCAACAACCAGGCGGTCGCCGCGGCCTCCTTCGCCGACGCGCTCAACGTGCTGTCGACCAACTGCGGCTGCCACAAGGGCGCGATGCCCCCCGCCGGCCTGGCCTTCGACCTCGCCGGCCCGGACGTCCACGCCGCCCTGCTCGCCCCCGCGACCCAGGACGCGCAGACCAAGCGGGTCATCCCCGACCTGCCCGGCCAGAGCTACCTGTTCAAGAAGCTCACCCGCACCGTCCAGACCACCGGCGAACAGATGCCGAAGGGCAAGGCCCCGCTCGACGCCGAGAAGGTGCAGATCCTGTTCCGCTGGATCTTCAACGGCGCCCCGGCCTGAGCCTGGCGCTCGGGACATGCCCACAAGGGCATGTCCCGCACGACATGTCCATCACGACATGTCCGAAGCTCACGCCGCGCCGAGCAGCGCCCCGCGCTCGGCGAGGTCGGCGAAGTAGCCGGCCATCGCCGCCAGGAACTCGTCGTCGAGCGGCGTGCCGAGCTCGGCGCACGCGTGCATCAGCGCGGCCTGCAGCGGCTCTCCGGCCAGCAAGCGGGTCGTCACCGCGGCGGCGCGGGGCGTCAGCTCCAGCACCTTGACCTGGTGGTCCTTGCGGTCGCGGTAGAGCAGCAGCGCGGTCGCCTCGGCCGCGGGCGCCTCGGTCTCGGTGGCCTGGTGGACCGCCCAGGCGTAGCGGTGGAGCCGGACCGTGCCGTCGAACTGCACCGGCTGGTCGAGCGCCAGCGGCTTGCCGCTCGCGGCCTCGCCGCCGGCGGGATCGTTGCCGACCTCGGCATCCGACCACTCGTGCCGCGCCAGGTCGAGCAGGTAGTCCGGCAGCGTCGCGTCCGCTGTCCAGCGCGGCCCGGCCCACTTCGAATTCGCCGGTCAGCCGCCAGAAGTACGGGGCCCTCGGCGCTGCCTCGGCCACGAATTGCTCGATCTCCTGGCGCAGCCGCGGTCGGCCGAGCCGCGCCGCCGTCTTCGGCAAGAACTCGGCGACCGCCGCGCGCAGGCGGCCGTGGACCATGGTCCGGTAGATCGCCAGGCGTTCGGCGGCCGCCTCCGGCAAGCCCGCCGCCACCTCCGGCGGCACCCCGTGGCGGGCGAAGAACTCGCGGACATCGGCCTTCACCGCGGCCGGCGCGTCGAGCTCGATCACGCTGGCGGCGAACGCCCGGATCAGCGCCTCCTCGCTCATGCGGCACCTTCCTTGTACGCCGCGTGGCGGACCAGCGCCGCCTGGTACACCGAGTCGACGCGATCGCGCTCGGCCAGCAGCTCGGCCAGCGGCGGGATGTTCTCGTCGCGCTCAAGCAGCACCGGCAGCGCACCTGTCCTTTCGACCACCCATGCCAGCAGCGCGTCGACCTCGCTGCGGACCGGCGCGCCGTGGGTGTCGATGATCAGGTCCTGGCGCGCGTCGTCCCAGAACTCGTGGCCGGCGACGTGCAGCTGGACCACGCGGCCCAGCGGAATCTTCGCCAGCCACTCGAGCGGGTCGAAGCCGTGGTTGGTCGCGTTGACGAACACGTTGTTGACGTCGAGCAGCAGCCCGCAGTCGGCCCGCTCGAGCACCTCGACCACGAACGCGGCCTCGTCGAGCGGCGCCCCGCCGAGCGGCAGGTAGTAGCTAATGTTCTCGACCAGCATCGGTCGCCCCAACCGCTCGGACACCTCGCGCACGCGGGCCGCCACGCGCTTCGCCGACGCCGTCGTCCACGGCAGCGGCAGCAGGTCGTGCAGCATCTTGCCGTCGTGGGCCGAGAAGCACAGGTGGTCGGAGTGCCACGGCGCCGGCAGGCTCGCGTCGAGGAAGCCGCGCAGCCCCTGCAGGAAGTCACTGTCGAGGGGGTCGAGCCCGCCGAGCGACAGCGACAGCCCGTGCGACAGGATCGGGAAGCGCTCGGCGACGCGGGCCAGGCGGACCGGGCGGCTGCCGCCGCGGGCCACGTAGTTGTCGGGCGAGATCTCCCAGAACGGCACGCGACCGTCGGCGGCCCCGCGATCGACCTCGGCGAGGAACGTGCTGCGCAGGCCGAGGCCGACGCCGGTGGGGACCGCGGCGCGCGCGGCGATGCCTGCTCGAAAAGACATGTCCGAAGAAGCAGTATAGCAGGGCGCCGGGAAAACGCCGGGAAAGCGCCCGGCCCGGGCCCGGCGCCGCGGAGGCGGGCCGAATCCGGGCCGGACGAGCGGGCCGTCTGGGCTCAGTGGGCGGCCGGCGGGGTGGCCTCGGCCGCGGGCTCGGCGGCGGCGTCGCCCTCGCCTTCCTTCTTCGCGCTGCAGCTGCCGTCCTTGTTCGCGCCGCAGCTGCCGTCCTTGTTCGCGCCGCAGCTGCCGTCGGCCTTCTTCTCGCCCTCGGCGGGGACCTCGGTGCCCTCCGCGTTCTTCTTGCAGCCGGTGACGGCGAACGAGGCCGAGCCGAGGATGGCGAGGGTGGCGGCGATGTGCTTGACGTTCATGGTGAGTGCTTCCTTCTTGCTTGGTGGGTCTGGGCGCCCGCGGACGCGAGAGTCGGTCCCGCTCAGGGGCCTGCGGAAGGGCCGGGAGGTCTGGCGAAGATGGCCCGACGGACAGCGGCAGCGGGGGCGGATTGGCGGATCTTCACCTCCCCGTTTATCACATCGAGGCCGAGCCTCCTATAGACCGCGTCCAGCTCGGGGAACTCGGCGCGCGGCAGCCAGGACGTCGCCAGCTCGGTGAACAGAGGGCTGCCGGCCCAGGCGTCGAGCTCGCGCAGCGCCGCCTCGGCCGTCCACACTCGCGGCGTACGGGCGCAGCAGCGCAGCAAGTGGCGCATGGCGGCGTCGAGCGATCTCTCGCCGCCGCCGTCGCGCAGGCCGACGTCGGCGAGCAAGGCGAGCGCCGCGCCGGACCAGTAGACGCGCTGATAACTGTGCGTCTCGTGCATCTCGCGGCTCTCCTGCGCCAGCGGCTGGCCGGTGCCGCCCTTGCGTCCGCGGCCGAACCCGTCGAGCAGCGCTTGCCAGCCGGCCGACTCGCTGCGAAAGCCGCGGCGGGTCGGCAAGATCTCCGTGTAGTACGTGACGAAGCCCTCCGACAGCCACGCGTCGGCCTGCTGCACGAACGGCATCCCGTGGTGCAGGAACTCGTGGATCGCCACCCACTCGCCGGGGAACGCGTGGTCGGCCGCCTCGCTCGACACCAGCAGCTGCACCGACGGCCCCCGCCGCGCAGCGCCATCCCGAAGTACACCGGGCCCCCGCCGCCCGGGAACGGCAGCACCACCACCTGCATGCGCTCGACCGGGAACCTGCCGTAGAGCGTCGCCACCGTCTCGGCCGCGGTCGCGATCCACTTCTCCACCCCGGCCGCGCTGAGCTTGCGCGGCTGGTCGACGATCGCCACCGAGAACGTCGCGCCCGCCGCCTCGACCGTCTGCGTCGTCAGGCCGCCGAACACCGCCTGCGACGCCCACATCAGCGCCGTCACCGGCAAGTGGAACTTGTTCTCGCCGGTCGCGGGCCACGGCACCGACGCGACCACTCCGTCGGCCAGCGCCAGCTCGAGCGCCACGTCGGCTTCGAAGTAGAGCGTCGCCGGGCGCCACAGCACCAGCCGCGGGTCGACCGACACCACCTCGCCGGCGCGCGCGGACAGGCGCGAACCCGAGCCCTCGAGCAGCGCCTCGGTCGCCACCGAGTAGCGCACGCACGCGCCGGGCGGCAGCGGCCCGAGCACGATCGTCGCCGCCTCGCGGTCGAGCCGCGCCGAGCCCTTGTCGGCCGACACCTCCGTCACCGCCGCCACCGCCGCCGCGTCGTCCTCGTCGATCTTCAGCCGCCGCGGCGCCTTGTCGGGGAAGCAGACCTCGACGCGCAGAGGGTCGAGCGTCGCCGGCACCTCGACGCGGTAGCGCCAGCGCAGCGACCCGTCCTGCCCGCGCCCGGGGCCGTGGGCGCAGCCCGCGAGCCCGAGCGCGACCATCAGCGCGGCTCGCCGTCGGCGCCGGAACACCGCCCCATGGTAGCCTGAGCGCCCATGCGGGTCACATCCCCCGTCGCCCTCAAGGAGTGGGCCGTCCTCTGCGCGGGCCTCGGCGCCGGCGACCAGAGCGTCCTCGTGCGCAAGGGCGGGATCCGCGAGCCCCGCGCGGCCGGACAGGCTCCCACCTTCACCCCCGAGCACCGCGGCTTCTGGCTGCTCCCCACCTTCTTCCACGCCCGCGAGCCCGGGCGCGACCGCGACCTCGCCCCGGCCGCGCGCGCCCGCCTGCCGCAGGTCCTGGCCGACGCCCCGCCCGCCGGCCGCCTGCACCTCTCGCTGTGGGCCGAGGTCGACGCCGCGGTCGAGGTCCACGACCTCGCGCGCCTCGCTCGCCTCGGCGACGCCCACGGCCTCGCCCCCGGGTGCGTCGCCGACCGCTTTGCTTACCGTAAACCTGGTCTTTGGGTCCTGTTCCTTCGGACCTATCGCTCGGGACAGGTCATCGACATCGCCGATCGGGCCGAGTACGCCGGCTGTCACTCGTGGGTCGACCTCGCCGAGGTCATCGCGGGCGACGTCGAGCCGGTGCTGACCGACCGCGAGCACGCCGCGCGGGTGGCCGAGCTGCGGTCCGCGCTGGGGGACGCATGAGCGATCCGAGCACCAGCTGGCGCGGCCGGGCCGCGGCGATCCTGACCGTCCTCACGGTCATCAACTTCCTCAACTACATCGACCAGATGCTGCTCAGCTCCGTGCTCGAGCAGATCAAGCTCGAGTTCACCCTGAGCGACACCGCGGGCGGCCTGCTCGGCAGCCTGTTCGTCATCACCTACACGATCGCCGCCCCGCTCGGGTACCTCGGCGACCGCTTCAAGCGCAAGAACATCATCGCCGGCGGGGTCATGCTGTGGAGCCTCGCCACCCTCGCCGCCGCGTTCGCGCGCACCTACGAGGAGCTGCTCGTGTGCCGCGCGCTGCTCGGCATCGGCGAGGCCGCCTACGCCACCACCGCCCCCTCGATCATCGCCGACCTCTACGGCCCCGACGAGCGCAGCCGCAAGCTCGCCCTGTTCTACGTCGCCACCCCGGTCGGCTCGGCGCTGGGCTTCATCCTCGGGGGGCTCATCGGCGAGCACTTCGGCTGGCGCGCCGTGTTCCTGGTCGGCGGCCTGCCGGGCCTCCTGTTCGCCGCACTGGCCGCGCGGATCGTCGAGCCCGAGCGCGGCCGGCTCGACCCCGTCACCGCGCGGACCGAGGGCACCTTCTTCGCCGCGCTGGGGCGGATCGTCCGCACCCCCGCGTGGGGCATCAACACCGTCGGCCTGGCGATGATGACCTTCACCGTCGGCGGCCTCTCGCTGTGGATGCCGACCTACCTCGAGCGGGTCCACGGCATGAGCACCGCCAGCGCGGGCCCCGTGTTCGGCGCGGTCACCGTCCTGGCCGGCCTGTGCGGCACCCTCCTCGGCGGCAGCCTCGGCGACCGCCTGCAGGCCCGCTCCGCCGGCGGTTATTTCTGGCTGAGCGGCGTGGGCTTGGTCCTGAGCGCCCCGCTGATCGTCCTGCTCACCCGCATGGACCACCTCGTCGCGCTGTTCGTGGTCGCCTTCTTCGCCGAGCTGCTGCTGTTCCTCAACACCGGCCCGCTCAACGCGGCGCTGGTCGGCTGCGTCCCGGCGTGGCTGCGGGGCACCGCGTTTGCCGTCAACATCTTCTGCATTCACGCGTTCGGCGACGCGTTGTCGCGCACCTTGATCGGCTACGTGAGCGACCGGGCCAAGACCGCCTACCTCGCCGGTCAGGAGCCGACCGAGGCCGCCGTGCGCGCGGCGGAGGCCGCGGGCCTCAACCTTGCGATCGCGACCACCGCGATCCCGGTGCTGCTCGGGGGATTGGTCCTCCTGTGGGGCGCGCGCCGGATCGCCCGCGCACCGGGCGGCCTGATGACCTACGCGGGCGGCCCGCAGCCGCACCGATGAGGACACGCGACCGGGTGGACGCGCACCCGCCCGCTCTCGTATCGTGTCGGCAATTCTGCGCGCCCGCGTCGCCGGGCGCCTTCTTAGGAGCGCCTTCCGATGATCACCCGCAACGCCGCGGCCCTGCTGTTCTCCTGCATCGCGCTGGCCGGCTGCACCTTCGACAGCTCTGGCTTCGGCGAGCAGCCCCCGACGACCCAGGCGGGCACCGAGACCACCGGCACGACGACGTCCACGACCACGAGCGACGTCACCACCGAGCCGACGACCACGACCATGCCGGGCGACCTGTGCGGCAACTATCAGCAGGACGCCGGCGAGGAGTGCGACCAGGGGCCGAACGGCAACGGCGTGTGCACGCCGAGCTGCGCCTACAACGTGTGCGGCGACAACTACGTCGGCGCCGGCGAGGACTGCGAGGGTGCGGTCGACGGCTGCGTCAACTGTCAGCTGGCCTCGTGCGGCAACGGCATGACCGACGCCGGTGAGGAGTGCGACGACGGCAACGCCGACGAGACCGACGCCTGCCTCAGCACCTGCAAGAACGCCACCTGCGGCGACAGCTTCACCCACGTCGGGGTCGAGCAGTGCGACGACGGCAACGACCTGAACACCGACGCCTGCGTCGACGGCTGCAAGATGGCCGTGTGCGGCGACGGCCTGGTGTGGGACGGCAACGAGCACTGCGACGACGGCAACCAGGTCGACGACGACGACTGCCCCAACAGCTGCGGCCCGCCCGGCTGCGGCGACGGCATCAAGTCGCCCGGCGAGGAGTGCGACGACGGCAACCAGGTCAACGACGACGGCTGCAGCAACGCCTGCAAGAACCCGGCGTGCGGCGACAGCATCGTCCAGAGCGGCGAGGAGTGCGACAACGGCGTGACCCAGAACGCCGACGACGCCGCCTGCACCCTCGGCTGCAAGGACAACGTGTGCGGCGACGGCAAGCCGCACATGGGCGTCGAGCAGTGCGACGACGGCAACCAGGTCGACGACGACGCGTGCACCAACGGCTGCAAGAACCCGGTGTGCGGCGACAGCATCGTCCAGGACGGCGAGGACTGCGACGACGGCAACGACGTCCAGACCGACGGCTGCCTCGACGACTGCAAGAGCAACACCTGCGGCGACGGCTTCCTTTACACGGGCGTCGAGGACTGCGACGACGGCAACGACGACCAGACCGACGACTGCCTCGACAACTGCGAGCCCGCCTCCTGCGGCGACGGCTGGCTGCACGCCGACTCCACCGAGGAGTGCGACCACGGCGCCCACAACAACAGCGACCCGGCCAAGGGCACGTGCAAGACCGACTGCACCCGCAACGGCTTCCTCGTGTTCGTCAGCTCGAAGCTCTACATCCCCGGCAACAACGACTTCAACTCGATCGCCGCCGCCGACGCCCGCTGTGCCGACCTCGCCGCCAGCGACATGGGCTGGCTCAAGATCAAGGGCCACAAGTGGAAGGCCTGGCTCGGCGACGGCGCCGTCGGCCCCGGCAACAACTTCCACAAGAGCTCGGTCCCCTACTACACCCTGCGCAACACCACCACCGCCAAGATCGCCGACAGCTGGACCGACCTGGTCGACGCCGACATCATCACCGGCATCGACGTCACCGACACCAACATGGAGCTGACCGGCGGCTCGGACTGCGACGGCAACCACGTGGTCTGGACCGGCATCAAGGCCGACAACGGCTTCGGCAACCACTGCTCCAAGTGGGCCAGCGGCGACATGCAGATGACCGCCCTCGCCGGCAGCGTCAAGCGTGACGACGGCGGCTGGACCGATGTCTGCGGCGAGGTCGATTGCAACCTGTCGGCCCGCATCTACTGCTTCGAGCAGCCGTCGTGACCGGCGGCCCCCGTCACGGCCCGGCGAGCGCGCGCCTCGCCGCCGGTCCTCTCTGCCATGTCCGAAAGCACATGTCTCTTCGGACATTCTCTCCTCTCCTCGCCGCGCTGGCCCTCGCCGGCTGCTTCTCCGACCTCGGGCCCGGCGACGGCCCTCTGCCCGGCCAGACCGGCGGCGATCCGACCGCCACGACCACCGGCGATCCGACCACCGGCCCCGCGCCGGTGTGCGGCGACGGCCTGCTGCAGGCGGGCGAGCAGTGCGACGCCGGCCCGCTCAACGGCGACTGGGCGATCTGCAAGACCGACTGCACCGTCGCGGCCTGCGGCGACGGCTTCCTCGCCCCGACCGAGGCCTGCGACGGCGGCGACGACTGCCTGCCCGACTGCACCTTCGTGCGCTGCGGCGACGGCATCGTCAACCAGGACGACGAGCAGTGCGACGACGGCAACCGCGACGACGGCGACGCCTGCGCCCACAACTGCCGCGAGACCGGCTGCGGCGACGGCATCTTGCAGGACGGCGAGATCTGCGACCACGGCCCGCACAACGCCGACACCGCCGCCTGCACCACCGCCTGCACCCTCGCGGCCTGCGGCGACGGTTTCGTCGGCCCCGGCGAGGCCTGCGAGCCGGCCGACGCCGACCCGCCGTGCGACGTCAGCTGCGCCCTCGCCAGCTGCGTCGCCAACACCGACCCCGAGCCCGGCGAGGAGTGCCAGGTCGCCGACAAGACCTGCACCGACAAGTGCCTGCTCAACGTCTGCGGCGACGGCGTGCTCGCGCTGACCGAGACGTGTGACGACGGCAACCTCGTCTCCGGCGACGGCTGCACGCCCGACTGCCAGCTCGAGGAGTGCGGCGACGGCCTGCTCGTCGCCGGCGAGGCCTGCGACGACGGCAACCAGGTCGCCGATGACGGCTGCTCGCCCACCTGCGAGCGCGACGCCTACTTCGTGTTCGTCACCGCCGAGACCTTCTCCGGCGCCTTCGGCAACGTCGCCGCCGCCGACGACCACTGCCAGAATCGGCCAAGGACGCCAAGCTGCCGGGCACGTACCGCGCCTGGCTGACCTTCCCCGGCGCGCCGCCGGCCGCCGACTTCGCGCGCCACGACGCGCCCTACGTCCTGCCCGGCTCGCTGACGCCCGTCGCCGCCGACTGGCTCGACCTCGTCGACGGCGACCTCGCCCACGCCATCGATCACACCGCCGACGGCGCCGCGCTCACCGGCGGCCTCGCCTGCAACGAACCCGCCGACCTCGCCTGGACCCACACCCGCGCCACCGGCAGCCCCTTCCCCGGCGACCCGTGCAGCGGCTGGCTGCTCGGCAGCGGCACCGCCGTCGCCGGCCTCGTCCACGCGACGAACCTCGGCTGGACCGAAGGCTGCCCCGCCGTCGACTGCTCGCTGAAGCTGCGCCTCTATTGCGTCGAGCAGTGACGGGTCGCAGGTGAACGTCACGATCGAGTCAGGGAACGCCCAGGCTTCGCTCTCCATGTCTCGGCCGCGGCCGGTGTCGAGCACAGCAGTTTCGCAGCACCTTTCGCGCACCGGACGTCGCCTCGGGCCGTCTGCCGTTTATACTCGACGGAGATGCGTTTCCTCGATCGACCAGGAAAGTCCCTGGCCGCGCTCATCTGCTGCTTCGTGGGCTTCGTGGCGGGATCTGATGCACGCGCCGACCCAGTCGTCATCGTCTCGCCCCAGGATGGGGCCGTACTTCCGACGCAATTCTCGGTCAAGGTCACCTACGGCGATGTCGAATATTGTGACACGGACACGTGCGCCGACGTCCCCGCGAATGTCGTATATCTCCTCGTAGACAGTGCATTAACGGACGAATGTGATCCCTGCCTGACGGGCGAAGTCGACTTTGACATCACGCTCGCTCCAGGATCCTACGAGCTTGAGGCGCGCGCCTCCTATGGCTCCGCGGCCGAATACTCCGGCCCCACCAAAATAACGGTGGAAGATGAGCCCGCGAGCGAGGCAAGCGACAGCTCGGCCTCCGATGCGAGCACGATTTCGGGAGGCGAGAGCGACTCGGCGGAGGGTACGAGCTCGGACAGCGAACCGATGGATAAAGCAGGGTGTACCTGTGGAATGACGCGAATGTCCGGAGCCAATCTCGGTTGGCTCGTCCTCGCTTGTTTGGCCCGCCGTCGTCGGCAGCGGCCGTCGCGGATCCTCACAGCCTATGGAGGACGTTTCACGCGACGGATCGATCGGCAAGCTGCCCTCGCAGACGGCGAAGGCTCCTGTCCGTCCCCTCGCTGCCGAGCCTGCCGCGCCGCAGGAGCGTGACGGCGCCGCGCCCCGCCGCTCCGAGCACCGGACGAACCGCGGTGCGAGATCGCCGTCGCCCACGCGTGCACTTGCGACCGGGGCCTGCGCGACAGCGTCGAACCGACGAAGCGCGCGGCCACTCGCACCAGCCCGCCCACCGTCCGTGGCGCCGATGTCGACAGCCCCTCGCCATCGTCCTCGTCGCCAGACCGGGTCTGCATCCGGGAGCGAGACAACCTGTCCCGCGAGACAGGATCAAGCGGCAATCACCACATCACGCGCCGGGGGGAACCCCGCCCCCGCATCCTCGCGCCCGCGCCCGGCCGCGCGCATGAGGCCCTGCGCACCCGTCCTCTCGCATCCGAACGCCGTGTCGGCCGGCCGCGAGGACCGGGTTAACCTCGCCGCGGAGGTTCTTCGCCATGACCTGCACCCGCGCGACGATGCTCGCAATGTCCCTGCTGTTCGCCGGCGCCTGCGGCGGCGACGACGGCGGCAACTCGACCGGCAGCGACGCCGCGAGCTCGACCGATCCGACCACCGGCACCACCGCCGCCCCGTCGACCGGCGAGACCGACGCACCGACCACCTCGACCTCGACGACGACCTCGACCGCGACCACCGACGCGAGCGCCACCGACACCACCACCAGCACCACCTCGACCAGCGAAGTCGGCCCGACCACCGACACCACCGGCGACGACACCACGAGCACCACCGGCGAGCCGCTGCGCGACTACTCCAGCGATCGCACCAAGTTCTTCGGCGACCCGCGCTGCGACGGCGCCGACGTCCTGCTGTGCGACTCCTTCGAAGCCGGCGCGATCGACCTGGGCAAGTGGCAGGTCACCGGCACCGTCACCATCGATTCGCAGCACGCCGCGCGGGGCGAGCGCCGCCCATGTCCACACCGAGGGCAATGGTTTTTCCTATCTTCGCGAGGTCGTCACCTTCCCGGCCCCCGACAACACCTATTACGGCCGCATGTTCGTGTGGATCGACGCCGTCCCGATCGCCCCCGACTGGGCCCACTGGACCCTCGTCGGCGCCGTCGGCTCCGGCGAGCCGGGGGAGATCCGCGTCGGCGGCCAGTACAACCCGTTCGTCGGCAAGAACCTGTTCGGCGTCGGCTCCGACGGCGGCCCGACCGGCGACTGGACCAACCTCGACGGCGACCCGCGCGGAGCCCCCACCGCGGTCGTCGTGAAGGACTGGGTGTGCCTCGAATGGCTGCACGACGGCGCCAACGACGAGACGAAGTTCTGGTGGGACGCCACCGAGCACCCCTCGCTCGCCACCACCGCCACGAGCCACGGCGGCAATCAGGGCGCTGATTACGTCATGCCGCAATTCGAGTCGGCGTGGGTCGGCTGGTGGCTCTACCAGGGCAACCCGAACCCCGACCACTACGACGTGTGGATCGACGAGGTCGCCATCGACGGCGTCCGCATCGGCTGCATCCTCTGATTGTGGCCCAGTACGAGCGGGGACTTCCACCGAAGTCCCCGCATCTAGGGCGGCGCGGCGAACCGGATGATGAGCGGGTTCGACGTCCATGATTCGTCGTAGGCCGATTCATCGCTCCTCTTCTCCCGACAGCCCTCGACACCGAAATGAGCTCGGCCGGGCAAGCACCTATTTGCAAACATCAGCCGCCCCCAATGCCTCGATTCAGAATCGTCGGGCGGGCACTCTCACCAATCTCGTCCTGGCCGCGTCCGCTGCGCCCCCTCGCCGGCGAATCGTCCTCTCCATCAGCCACCGCCCCGTGCAGGCGTCTGCGCCGGCCTGGACGGAGGTCCACTCGCCTGCGCTTGCGCCTTCGCGGCCCGCGGTGCGCGCCGGAAGCGGACGGCAGTCAGTGACTGATGCGAGCCGCGTATCGCACCATCGTCATACACCGGTCGCGAATCGGACGACGCCGGCAGCCGTCGCCGCGCGGCTGCGCGCATCGGCATAAAATCCGGCGCCTGTCTTCGCTTTCATTGTGAGCTGTCAATCGGTCGACTCGGCGCTCGCGTCGCACCTCGCCGCCCCTCGGGCCTGCCCCGGCGCGCGCGAGCGAAACCGGCTCTTGCGAGCCTGCGGCGATCCGGTACCCTCGCGCAATGTCTAGCATTCAATCTCGCGGGGGCGTGTCGACGCTCCTGGTGGCGATGACCTTTACCGTCGCGTGTGGCAGCCCGGCCAACCAGGGCACCGGCACCGAGTCGGACTCGGACACGGGCACCGGCCTGACCGCCGTCACCGAGGGCACCGGCGTCACCACCGACGGCACCGCCTCGGGCTCGGCCACGGAGAGCACCGAGGGCGGCGGCACCGACAGCGGCTCCGAGTCGTCGCCGACCACCACGTCGCCGACCACGACCACCACCGACTCCACGGTCAGCGAGACCTCGGACTCCACCACCGCGACGACGACCCCGGTGACCTCGACCACGAGCGACACCACCGGCGAGACCACGCTGGACGAGACCACCACCACCGCCGGCGAGACCACCACGACCGGCGAGACCACCACGACCGGCGAGACCACCGACGGCGAGACCACCACGACCACCGGCGAGCCGCCGCTCGAATGTGGCAACCTCAAGGTCATCTACCGCGACTTCAAGCCGCTGCACACCGACTTCGGCTGTCACATGAACGGCAACATGGCCCGCCCGGGCCTCGTGATGCAGATGCTCGGCGGCGACCAGACCCCGGTCTACAACCCGAACCCCCGGGTCCGCCGCCCGGCTACAACGGCACGAACCCGCAGATCACCTCCGCCGCCTCGTTCAACGACTGGTACCACACCAAGGCCGACATCAACTTCGAGGTCGAAGGCGAGCTCGAGTTGACCGAGATTCAAATGGGCATCTGGAGCTTCCAGAGCAACTCGTTCTACCCGCTCACCGGCCAGGGCTTCGGCAACAACGTCACCCCGAACTGGGCCGGCGAGACCTACCCCGACCGCAACGGCTCGTTCACCACCGAGATCCACACCAACTTCATCTACGAGGCCGGCCAGGTCTTCAGCTTCAGCGGCGACGACGACGTGTGGGTGTTCATCGACGGCAAGCTGGCGATGGACCTCGGCGGCCTCCACGGCCCCGTCAACGGCACCATCAACCTCGACACCCTCGGCCTCGTGGCCGGCAACAGCTACTCGCTCGACGCCTTCCACGCCGAGCGCTGCGACAGCGGCAGCAACTTCCGCATCGACACCTCGATCGCCTGCTTCATTCCGATGTGATCGCCGGCCCCGCGGCGAATGTTGCCACCACCGCGGCCGCTCACCCCGTAGCGTGAGCGGCCGCGTGAAGAGACAATCACGTCCGCGAGGCGATCGTCCTTCGCCTCGCGCGTGACGTTCCCCGACGCGCGCGCGAGCGCGGCGGCTTGCGGCCGTGCGCAGATCCGCTACATTCGCACGATGTCTGGCATTCCTTCTCGTGGGGGCCCCTCGGCCCTCCTGATGGTGATGAGCTTTTCGATCGCGTGTGGCAGTCCGGCGCCGCAGGGCAACGGCACCGACTCCGACGCCGGCACCGAATCGACCGCGTCGACGGACGGCACCGCCACCACCGACGACCCCACCGCCGGCACCGGCTCCGCGTCCGACGGCACCGACAGCGGCACCGCGAGCGGCACCGAGTCGACGACGACCACCACCACGGCGCCGACCAGCACCACCGACCCGAGCGCGACGGACACCGACACCGCGACCGCCACGTCGACGCCGGTGACCTCGACCACGACCACCGAGGGCGAGACCACCACGCAGGGCGAGACCACCGAGGGCGAGACCACCACCACGACCACCGGTGAGACCACCGACGCGACCACCGACACCACGACCGACGCGACCACCGACACCACCACGACGAGCACCACCGGCGAGCCGCCGCTCGAGTGCGGCAACCTCCCGGTCATCTACCGCGACATGAAGCCGCTGCACTCCGACTTCGGCTGTCACATGTGGGGCAACGGCGTGCGGCCGACCCTCGTGCAGCCGATGCTCGGCGGCGACGGCAAGCCGGTCTACAACCCGCAGCCGGGCCCGACCCTGCCGGGGTACGGCGGCTCGAACCCGCAGATCACCTCGGCCGCGTCGTTCAGCGACTGGTACAACACCAAGGACGGCATCAACGTGGAGATCGCGGGCGAGCTGGCGCTGACGGAGATCCAGCAAGGCATCTGGAGCTTCGAGAGCGAGGAGTTCTTCCCGCTCACCGGTCAAGGCTTCGGCAACAACGTGACGCCGAACTGGGCCGGCGAGACCTACCCCGACCGCAACGGCTCGTTCACCACCGAGATCCACACCAACTTCGTCTACGAGGCCGGCCAGACCTTCAGCTTCAGCGGCGACGACGACGTGTGGATCTTCATCGACGGCAAGCTGGCGATGGACATCGGCGGCCTCCACCCGCCGGCCATGGGCACGATCGAGCTCGACTTGCTCGGCCTCACCGTCGGCGAGACCTACAGCCTCGACGCCTTCCACGCCGAGCGCTGCGAGGCGGGCAGCAACTTCCGCATCGACACCTCGATCAATTGCTTCATCCCGATGTGATTCGCGGGCGAATCACCACACCGCGGCGCCCGCCGCGGCCGCTCACGCCTTGAAGGTCATGAGCGGCCGCATGCGGGCGACCACATCGCACAGCCCGGCCTCGACCTGGCAGGCGATCACCGGGCCGATCGGCTTGTAGGCCGCCGGCGCCTCCTCGATCCGCCGCTCCTCGCGGAGGGTGATGCAGTCGACGCCGGCGAGCCCGAGGTCCTCGGTCTCACGGCCGCGCCGACCCATCTCGAAGCGAGACGTCGCCCGCCCGGCCCCGTGCGACGCCGAGCCGAGCAGGTGCGGCGAGCCGCGCCCGACCAGCAGGTACGACGCCGCGCCCATCGATCCGGGGATGATCACCGGCTGCTCGAGCCCGGCCGGGCACGCGCCCTTGCGGGTGATCCAGCGCCGCGCCGGACCCTCCACGGGGAGCGTGATGTTGTGCGGCAGGTCGTACACGAGCGGCGCGGCGACCTCGCCGAACAGCTCGCGCAGGCGCTGTCGCAGCAGCTCGGCGAGCAGCAAGCGGTTGAGGAACCCGTAGTTCGCCGCCGTCGCCTCCGCCTGCATATAGCCGGCGACGGCCTCGGGCTGATCCGCCAGCGACAGCGAGAACAGCCCCTCCGGCGGGAACTTCTGGCCCTTCGGCCACATGCTGCGCGCCCGGTCGCGCCACATCGCGCCGACGTGCTTGCCGACCCCGCGCGAGCCCGAGTGGATCATGATCGCCACCTGCCCCGCGCGGACGTCCCACTGCCGCGCGCGCGCCCGGTCGACGACCTCCTCGACCACCTGGATCTCGACGAAGTGGTTGCCGCCGCCGATCGTCGCCAGCCCCCCGTCGCGCACCACCCCTTCCGCCGGCACGATGTCTTCGGGGGCCCAGCGCGGGTCCCCGTCGAGCGCACCGCCGAGGTGGACGCGATCGATCTCCTGCTCGAGCTGATCGAGGTCTGCCCGAGCCAGCGCCCGAGCGGTCGCCGGCGCACCGCCGACAGCCACCCGACCAGCCCCTCGCGGAACAGCCCCTGCATCGCCTCTGCCGTCATCGGCAGGTCGCGCGACGAGAAGAAGTAGTCGCCCTTGAGCCGCTCCACCAACACATCGCGCCTGGCCAGCAGCTGCTCGGCCGACAGGTCGACCACGTGCAGGCGCATGCCGCAATTGATGTCGGTGCCGACGGCCGCGGGGACGACGATCCCCTCGGTCTCGACGATCGAGCCGATCGCCACGCCGGCGTCGCCGGGGTGGAAGTCGGGCGAGGCCCGCACGGTCGTCACGCCGCCGCCGGCCGGGTGGCGCAGCGCGGCGAGCCCGGCGAGCTGGCGCAGCGCCTTGGCCTCGACCGGGAGTTCGTCGGGGAGGAGCACCTCGCCCGCGGGGGCACCTTCGACGTCCTTGAGCCGCACACGGTAGACACGACCGTCGCGCTCGACATGGAGGCCTTCGCGCGCGAGCGCGGCGAAGACCCGTTGCAAGTTCTTTGGCTGCATGACGTGCTGCTCCTGCGCGCGCGTCGGCCCACGCGCGAGCATTGCGACGCGCCGATTCGGTGGCGCGCGCTTCGTGCCTGTGCGACCTGACCTTCGGGGCCGTGTCGTGACGCACAGGTCCTATCCACCCTGGCGCGACGGACAGCCGTGCACCAGGGCCCAGAGAATCCCGAGCAGCAGCCGCGGAACGGCGAGGAAGTTACGAGCACCTCCCGACGAAGTCAAGCCCGAACCACCGGCGCGACCGCGAGCCTCGCACCACCGCTCGCCGCACGCCGACCCACCTTCTACCTGCTCTTTCGGACATCTGATTTTCGCCCCCACCTCCGCCCCGCCCGCCGCCGCCTCACCGCTCCACCTGTCCCTTCGAGCAGGCCACCACCAGCTCGGGCGCCGCCGCCTCGCGCCGCCACCATCCCGCCTCGCCCGGCCGGGTGAACCTGTAGCGCCAGAACTGCACCCGCACGTGCGACGGCCGGTCCAGCAGCGGCGTCACGAAGAACCCCTGCGCCCGCGCCGGCTGCTCGCACAGCTGCGTCAGCAACCGGCGCACGTACCCGGGAGGCGCTCGCCGGGCCCGCAGCCCGTAGAACCACAGCATGAAGTCGAGCCGCGGCTGGTGCGGCGCCACGATCGGCGGCGCCCGATCGAGCGGCCCGGGCTTGTAGCGCATGTCGTACGTCCGCCACGCCCCCGCCGCGAACCCGGCGAACTCCGGCTCGATCCGCACACGGGTGATCTGCGCGAACAGGTGATACGCGTTGAACACGTGCCAAGGCTCCGCGTACCGCTGCAGCGCCGCCGCCCACCGCCCCGCGCCAGCGCCGAGCTCGACCCGCGCGGTCGCCAGCGACAGCGTCACGTACACGACCCCGAACGCAACCAAGAGCCCCGCGCGCAGCCGCGGCCACGCCGGCGCCGACACGCCCTCGCGCGGCAGCAGCACCCGCCCCCACACCGCGCGCCCCGGCAACCGCGCGTACAATTTCAACAGATCGGCGTCGCGCAGCATGAACAGGTGCAGCGCCAGCGCCAGCCACACGAAGAACCCGTAGTTCGCGGTCGCCAGGTTGAGCAGCGGAACCCCGTCAGCACCACAAGCGCGATCAGCCGCCCGCGACGCCCGCAGAACAGCAGCACCGGCACCACCAGCTCGGCGACCAGAGTGGCCCGGCTCTCGAGCGCGTGCCACCAGCCCGGCAGGTTGTGCGCGAACCATGCGAGCGGCGCCGGCAGCGGCGCCGTCTCGTAATAATAGGACATCGCGCTGCCGTCGATCTAGTCGCCGAGCGGCGAGCCCCATTTGGCCAGACCTGACTCGAAGTACAGCTTGAAGGCCGCGAACAGCAGCAGCAGGTGCGCGGCCTGCTGCGGCCGATCGCGCGGCAGCAGCAGCGCCAGCACCCCGCACTCGACCAGCAGGCTGTCCCACTGGAACTGGAGGAACGGCGCGCCGACGCTGACGAAGCTGAGGTAGAGCAGCGTGGCGATCGCCAGCCACACGCGCGGCCACACGCCGACGAGCGCCAGCGCCCCCGCGATCATCCCCGCCGTCGCGGCCCCGCGCAGCGTCGCGTCGCCGGAGCCCCACCAGAACAGCGTCGGCGTCGCGGACCACCCGCCCGGGCGCGCCCCCGCGACCGCCTCGGCGAGCGGCGACAGACCCTCGGCGCCGAACAGTGGCTCCACCTGCGCCCGCAACGAGCCGAACGCGAGCACGAACACCAACCCGAGCAGCGCGTGGAACAACCGCGCCACCACCGGCCCCGAGTCGGGCGAGATCCAGCCGAAGCGGCCGGCCGGCGCGGCGCGGTCCGTCACCCGAGGACGGTACGAACCGATGCAGCCGCTGGCAACCGCGCGGCTTGACCCGCACCGCGCTCATGCGTCACCTTTCCCGCCATGACGCTTATCCGAACCTCCTTAGACCCCGTCCGCGCCTCCCTCTTCGCCGCGCTCGGCCTGCTCGTCGCCTGCGGGCCCGGCAAGAACGAGACCGAGACCGACTCCTCCTCGCTGTCCGAGACCGGCGCCACCACCGACCCGGCGACCACCGGCACGACGAGCCCGGGCACCGGCACCATCGACCCCGGCACCGGCACCATCGACCCCGGCACCGGCACCGAGAGCGGCGGCCAGACCACCACCACGGCCACCACCGACGCTCCGACCTCGACCACCGGCCCGATCCCGCCTGTCTGCGAGGGCACCGTCACCGAGCTCATGCAGGCCTTCGTCGATCCGCCGACGCCCTCCGGCTTCGTGAAGTGCGACGACGGCCTCGTCCACCGCCCCGAGCCCCGCGAGTGCCTGTCGCCGCTCACGCCGAGCAGCTGCCCCGCCGACGCCTCACCCGACGGCGAGTGCCTCACCGACGCCGACTGCACCGAGAAGCCGTTCGGCTCGTGCCAGCTCAACATGGTGTTCGGCGGCATCCTCGCGCCCGGCGACACCTGCGGCTGCGTGTACGGCTGCCAGACCGACGGCGACTGCGCCTCGGGCGAGGTGTGCCGCTGCGCCGGCGACGGCCTCGGCCTCTACACCGAGTGCATCCCCGCCACCTGCATCACCGACGCCGACTGCCCCGGCGAGCTCTGCGGCTTCGCGGCCGACATCTGCGAGCCCGGTCTGTTTTCCTCGCACTGCACCACCCCCGACGACGCCTGCTCCGGCGACAGCGACTGCCCCAGCCCCCCGTGCGTGTTCGAGGACAGCGTCCAGTCGTGGGCCTGCGCCAACGCGGCCTGCGGCCGGCCCTTCCTCGTCGACGAGCAGGCCGTCACCGCGCCGGCGTGCGCACGCGACGACTGGCGCGCCCTCGTCCGCGTCCCGGTCGCGCTGCCGCCGACGCGCGCGCCTGGCCGCGTACTGGCAGCAGATCGGCCTGTGCGAGCACGCCTCGGTGGCCTCGTTCGCGCGCTTCATCCTGCAGCTGCTGGCCGTCGGCGCGCCGGCCGACCTGGTCAAGGACGCGCAGCAGGCCCTCGCCGACGAGATCGAGCACGCGCGCCTGTGCTTCGCGCTGGCCAGCCTGTACGAAGGGACAGGTGTCGGTCCCGGCCCGCTGACCGCCGCCGATTCGCTCGGCGCGCTCGACCTCGACGCGGTGGTCGCCGCGGTCATCCGCGAGGCCTGCGTCGGCGAGACGCTGTCGGCGCTCGAGGCCCGCGAGGCCGCCCTGCGCGCCGAAGATCCCGCCGTGCGCCGGATCCTCGAGCAGATCGCCGCCGACGAGCAGCGCCACGCCGAGCTCGGCTGGCGCGTCGTCCAGTGGGCCCTCGCGCGCGCCGACGCGGACCAGCGCGCGCGCGGAGGCGGTGTTCACCGCCGCGATCGCCGGCGCCGAGGCCACGATCGAGGCGCTCGCGCGCGAGCCCGGCGCGCCCGAGCTGCACGCGCACGGGGTCGTCGACGCGCCCCTGCGCGCCGCGCTGTGGCGCGAGGGCCTCCGCGAGCTCGTGAACCCGACGCTCGAGGCGCTGCGCCAGGCCGCCTGAGCTCGCTCGCTCGTCCTTCGCCAAAAGGCTCGCCGCGGTGCACGCAGACCTCCGCGGCGGCGATGGCGAGCCGAGTCCGAGGACGAGCTCTTCCGCGGCTGCGCAGGCCAGCTGCTCTCGCGCTTCCTCGAGAGGCGCTCGCCGCCGAGGACGTGCTCCTTCGTGGCTGCGGAGGTGAGCTGAGCTCGCGCTTTCGCGAAGCGCTCGCCGCCGAGGGCGAGCTCTTCCGCGGGTGCGGAGTCGAGCTGAGCCCGCGCGCGCTTCTGTTTAAAACACTCGCCGCGGAGGACGAGCGGCTGCGATGGCGAGGCAAGCTTCGTCTTCACCGCCTCCACTCCATGCGCCGGGGCACCTTCGTCGCCGTCGCCGAGTCCACTGCGCGCTGCAGGGCTCGCACCCACATCGGACCTCCGCGCGACGGCACCGCGCCGATCCTCGCAGCGCCGCTGCCCGAGAAAGAGACAGCGACCGCTGCCGCAACCCCCCCGCTCGCATTCCGCCGCGCGCGCCCGATTCGGCCCCCACGCTGTCCCACACGCGGCGCGCGACAGCGCCGCCGCAGCCGGGTTCCCGGCGCCGCGATCGCTGTCACTTTCGCCGCCCGAAAACATCGCCCCCACGCGCGGGTCCCCGGCCGGGCGCCGCGACAACGCGGCCTGACGCAGGTTCCCGGGCGAGTTCGTCGCGTGCGGCCCACACAATTTTTCGTCGCCCGAGGAACCGCGACCCCTGACCTCTGTCTGTAGCCGCGTCGACGGTGCTGCGACGGCGAGACGGGAAGCGGCTGCGAAAGCGGCCCATCCGCCGCCGCGACGGACCCCCGCGCGGCTGGACGAGCCTGCTCGTCGAGACAGTACCCAAAGAACATGTCTATTCGGTCACCCAACGATTGTATGAAAGTCCGTGACGCCATGACCACCCGCAACCATCGAATCGAAGTCAGCTCCCTCCACAACGAGTCCGAGGTGCAGGACGGCGGCCGAGTCGCCGAGGTCGTGGCCATGTACAACGACACCGTCCTCGACGTGCAGCACCTCGGCCAGACCCGTGACGGCCGGCGCAGCGCGCCCAAGTGGCTCGCGGCCGGCGGCGCCCTGGTGCTCGGCGGCCTCGCCCTCTTCGGTCACGACGCCGCCCAGGACTGGGACGGCCACGCCGAGGCCGTCAAGGCCGCGGCGGAGGTCAGCGCCCCGGCCCCGAAGGCCCCCGGCACCGGCCTCGGCGGCCTCGGCTTCGGCCTGGCGATGCTCGGCCTGATCCCGTTCGGCGTCGCGGCCATGCGCATGCAGGACCGTTCGCGCACCGCCTACACCCTCGGCGAGGGCCACGACGCCGCCTTCCACGTCGCCGTCCCCGGCCGCCGCGAGCTCCCGATCGTCCAGGGCGAGCGCGACCACAACCTGCAGTTCACCGCCGACATGGCCGGTGAGGTGCGGATCGGCGACACCCACGTGACCCTCGAGGAGCTGATCCGCAACGGTCTCGCGCGCCAGGTCGAGGCCGGCGTCTACAGCTACCCGCTGGCCGCCGGCGCGAAGGCCCGGATCCGCTGGCAGGGCCTCACCTTCTTCATCCACTCGGTCGCGCCCGGCCGCGTGCTCGCTCGCAAGAGCGAGATCGACAAGCCGTTCTGGTTCCACAACGGCCTGTCGGCGGCCGCGATCGGCAGCCTCATCCTGCTCACGCAGATGATCCCGAACGAGGCCGGCGCGCTGGCGCTACAGGAGGAGCTCGCGGACAGCCGCTTCGTCGGCTACCTCGCGCAGCCGAACGAGCAGAAGGACGAGGCCATCCCGACCGACGAGGAGCAGGCCGACGAGCCCGGCGGCGCCGCGGGCGAGCGCCACGTCGGCGACGAGGGCAAGGCCGGCAAGAAGGAGAGCAAGCAGGTCAGCGGCCGCTACGCCATCAAGGGCAACGCGTCCGCCGTCCCCAAGCTGGCCCGCAACTTCGACCCGGACATGGACGCGCGCAACACCGGCGTCCTGGGCCTGATGAAGGCCGACTCGGGTCACTTCATGGCCACGCCCTTCGGCGACGCCTTCGCGGTCGGCAACGACAACGACGACGTGTGGGGCCAGCTCGTCGGCCGCGACATCGCCGAGTCCAACGGCATCGGCGGCCTCGGCCTCGTCGGCACCGGCCGCTCCGGCGGCGGCACCGGCGAGGGCACGGTGGGTCTGACCTCGGTCGGCCTCATCGGTCACAACCGCCCCGGCGACGGCGAGGGCGGGCTGCTCCGCCGCTCGGCGGGCTTCGAGACCCGCAAGACCCGCTCCCCGCAGGTCCTCGCCACCAAGGCCGAGGTCGTCGGCGGGCTCGACAAGGACCTCATCCGCCGCGTCGTGCGGGCTCACATCAACGAGGTGCGCTACTGCTACAACCAGGGGCTGGCCAAGGACGCCAACCTCAAGGGCCGCGTCGCCGTCCAGTTCACCATCGGCGGCACCGGCAAGGTCACCTCGGCCGTCGTCGGCGAGACCGACCTCAAGGACCGCGCCGTCGGGTCCTGCATCGCCCAGGCGGTCAAGCGCTGGTCGTTCCCCAAGCCGGCCTCGGGCGGCGCCGCGATCGTGACCTACCCGTTCATCCTCCAGCCCGGCTGACCTGAAGGACAGCCTCGCCCGACCGGGCGGCGCCCTCGCGGCTCCGCCCGGTTTTTATTGTTACTCGAGCGCCGCGTCCGGATCGCGCCGCAACTTCAAGATCTTCTCGATGCGCTCGAACAGGTCGATGCGGTCGACCAGGTCGTGGAGATAGTCGAGCTTGTCGGTCTCGATCGTCACCGTCTCCGACAGGTCGTAGCGCGAGAACCACGCGTCGTAGAGCTCCTGCAATCGCCGCAGATAGCTGGTCGGGATCGCCTGCTCCTCCGGTCGCCCGCGCAGCGCGATCCGCTTGCGCAGCGTCCGCATCGAGCATTTTAGATAGATCATCAGGTCGGGCGGCGGCAGCTGCTGCACGATCGCCTCGTACAGCTCGCGGTAGGTCTGATAGTCGCGCCGCGTCATCTGCTTGCGGCGGTACAGGTTCTCCGCGAAGATCTCCGCGTCCTCGTAGATCGTGCGGTCGCCGATCACCGGCTGCGTCGCGCGGATGAGCTCCTGGTGGATGCGAAATTTCTTGGCGAGGAAGAACACCTGCGAGTGGAACGCCCACCGCGGCATGTCCGAGTAGAAGTCGACCAGGTACGGGTTCTGCTCGTTCGGCTCGAAGTGCGGCGTGAGTCGGAACTGCCGCGCCAGGAACGTGACGAGCGTCGACTTGCCGACGCCGATGTTGCCGGCGACGGCGACGAACCTGCGGGGGCGGGCAGCGCTCACCCAAGCCGGGTACCGCGATCGCGCGCGCGTGTCGAGTGCGCGATGCCGCGCTCTCAGTCGTAGTAGACGAACAGCGGCGAGTCCGTCGCCAGCCCCTCGCGGGTGACGCGCCGCAGCGCGTCGAAGAGCTGGCGCTCGCGCTCGTCGAGCTCGACCTGGGCGAGTCGCGTCAGCGTCGCCGTCATCTCGATGTGGGGGACGGGCGTCCCGACCTCGGCGGCGTCGATGTCCATCCAGCCGGTCGAGGCGCACCAGTCGGTCACGAACCGCGGCAGCTCGTCGCTCGCACGCTCGCCGACGCAGAGCTTCCCGAGCAGGATGTCGAACGTCGGCCGGTCGACCTCGATCGCGTGCCGGATCTCCTCGCGGAGGAACCAGACCATCACCGTGCCGGTGCACGGGATCCCGCAATGGCTGCAGGGCAGCACGAGGTCGGCGACCATCACCAGGTCGGACGGCGGAATCCGGCTGCTCTCGCTGGTCATGGATGCTCGCCCCGGATGCTCCGCGACCCTATCACACGGGTCCGCGGGGCTCACCAGGCCGCTCCCGGCCCGGGCGGCGGCCATCACGCTCCCGGGCCCGGAGCGGCGATCGTTCATGACGCGCCGGACCCGTTTGTTTTCTCGTATCATCCGCGCCCACATGCCCGCTGCCGACGACCCTGCCGCGCGCCCGAGCGGGCCCGAGCCATCCGGGTCGTCCGCGCCGGAGCGGCCCGTGCGGCTCGTCCTCGCCGCGCTGCTCATCGTCGCGTTTCACCTGGCGTGGTTCTTCTACTTCGTCCCGCTCGATGTCTGGTGGACCGACACACCGATCACCGGCGTCGACTTCGAGACCCACGTCGGCCAGACCTGGCGCTTCATGGAGGCCATGGACGGCTGGGGTCACAGCTGGCTGTACGACCCGCGGCTGCTCGCCGGCTACTTGCACGGCGTCATCTTCGACGCCGACAACAAGGGCTGGGAGGTCTGGACCTGGCTTTTGAGCCATCTCGGCGTCCCGGCCGGGCTCGCCTTCAACCTGTTCGCCGCGGCCGCGCACCTCGGCGTGCTGCCGGTCGTCTACGCCTCGGCGCGGCTGTTCGACCTGTCGCGCCGCGCCGCCTTGTGGGCCGCCGCGCTCGCCTCGGCGCTGTGGTTCTTCGACTCCTTCTCGCACTGGTGCTGGTGGATCGGCATGGTCGCCTACGCCCTGTGCGGCTACCTCTCGCTGCTGCCGCTGGCCCTCTTCTACCGCTGGACCCGCCAGCGGAGGCCGTGGCAGGGCCTCGCCGCCGGCCTCGCCCTCGGCGTCGCCCACCTCGTCCATCCTTACACCTTCGTCGTCCTGGTCGCGCCGATGCTGGTGCTGTACCTCCGCGAGCTGCGTCGCCTCGGCGCGCGCGGCCACTTCGCGGTCCTGGCGATGGTCGTCTTCACCCTGGTGCTCAACACCTGGTGGCTCGCGGTCGCCGTCCAGTTCTGGCACTACATCCTCGACTCCGGGTTCTTCGGCCAGTCGGGCCTGCAGTGGCTGCTCGCCGACTACCTCGGCCTCGTCCTCGACACCGCGACCTCCGGCCTCCTCGGCACGCGCACCGGCTTCCGCTTCCTCGTCCTCGGCGGCGCGCTGGTCGGCCTGTGGCGCTGGCGACGGGCCCGCGACCCTCGCACCCTGCCGTTCGTCGTCGCGGTGGTGGCGATGGTGCTGCTCGCCTACGCCTCCGGGTACATCTGGCTCTTCAGACAGATCCAGCCCTACCGCCACGTCCTCCCGCTCGCCTTCCTCGCCGTCATCCCCGCCGCCGCCGCGCTCGAGTCGGTGCGCCTGCGCGAGCTGTGGCGCTCGCTCACCCCGCCCGCGCGCGCCCTGCTGGTCGTCCTCGCCCTGCCGGCCGGGCAGATGCTCGTGCGCGACATCCTCTACTTCACCCCCGCGCACCTGCCCGAGGTCGCCCCGCTCTACAGCGGCGAGAAGGTCCTGCTGGCCGCCAGCGGCTACCCGGCGCACCCGGACTACCGCCTGTTCCCGTCGCGGCCGGAGCACGGCGAGGTGTCGAAGTGGGTCCGCGAGGTCGACGACGGCCAGAGCCGCTTCCTGGTCGAAGAGCCAGCCGTGGGCGAGCGGCTGCACTGGCAGACCGACGCCCAGATCATCGGCGGCTTCCGCTTCCGCAACCTCGAGCACAGCATGGCCAACCTCTACCGGCGCCACAAGTTCGGGGTCGCCGGCGACGACCAGCTGCGCACGTACTTCGAGACCTACGCGGTGCGCTGGGTGATCGTCACCAGCAACGCGACCTGGTGGAACCAAAAGCCCGACCTGATCGTCCCGGCCGGCAAGATCGGCCACCACCGGATCTTCCGCACCACGATCGAGCCGCACCTGATCCAGCAGGGCGGCGGCGAGGTGGTCGCCGCGCCCAACCGGATCAGCGTCACCGGCAGCGACCCGAACGTCGACCTGGTGCTGCGCTTCCACTGGATGGAGTACCTGGTCTGTGAGCCAGGTTGTGAGATCCGCCGCGAGAAGATCGACGACCTCGACCACGTCGGCTTCATCCGCGTGCCCGCGCCGCACCCGGCCGACCTCGAGCTCGTCAACGGCTACGGGGAGGCCCGGCGATGATCGCGGCCCTGCGGATCTTGCTCAACGTCGCGGTCTACCGGCTGCAGCGGCTCGAGATGGCCAACATGGGCGGCGCGCTGCTCATCATGCTCGCGCTGCGGCTGTCGCCGACCGAGGTCGCGGTGCGGCTCGGCTTCGCCTTCCTGCTCAACCTGCTCGTCTACCTCAACAACGACTTCCTCGACCTGCCGACCGACCTGCGCTCGCCCGAGCGCGACGACGCCAACACGCGGTACCTCCGCGACCACCGCGGCGCCGCCGTGGGGGCCCAGCTCGGCCTCGTCGGCGCCATGCTCCTCGTCGCCGGCGTGTGGGACCTCGGCCTGCTGGTCCCGCTGGTCGTCGGCGGCGGCGTGTGCTGGCTCTACTCGGCGCGGCTCAAGCACGTCGCCGGGGCCGACATCACCGCGATGATGATCTGGGGCGCGGCGATGCTGACCGTCGCCTTCCCGCCGACGCACGTGCTCGGGTGGGTGCTGGCCGGCCTGCTCGCGCTCGACTCGGCGGTGTTCGAGACGATCCAGGTCATCCGCGACCACGACGCCGACCGCGAAACCGGCGTGCGCACGACCGCCGTCGCCCTCGGGGTGCCGCGCACCCTCGCGCTCGCCCGCGGGCTTTTGGTCCTCGGCGCCGCCGCCGCAGCCGTCGCCGTCCACCCGCTCGTCGCCGTCCCGCCGATGATCGGCGTCACCCTGCCGCTCGGCCGTCCGGCGCGCTACTGGAACCAGATCCGCCTCCTCCTCGGGGTCGCCTTCCTGTTCGCCGCCGGGTGGGTCTGGCTCCACGGGGCGACCGCCGGATGGCTGGTCCGCTGCGCCGCGGACGGCTGTACGGCCTCACCTGGCCTTTCGATCATGTCGCAATAGACAGGCGCAGATCGGCCGCCGTCCGCCGACATCGGCCGCCCGCCATGCTCTATTTTGCGACATGTCGTGTGTAAAATACCCTGAAGGTTTTTCGTTGAACTGGACGCCCTCGTCCCATATGCTGAACAACGCTTCAGTCTAGCGAAGTTGTCGGAGCGGCCGCACATGTCCCAAGAAGCACGTTATGACACCCACTTCTCGAGCCCCGCGGACGTCGAGGAGTTCGTCTCGGTCCTCGAGCGGTTCGAGCGCGGCGAGATCTCGTCGGAGGACTTCCGCACCTTCCGCTTGAAGCGCGGGGTGTACGGCCAGCGGCAGATGGACGTGAACATGCTGCGGGTCAAGTTCCCCGGCGGCATCATGAGCGCGGCCCAGCTGCGCACCGCGGCCGGCGTGGCCCGGGAGTACACGCAGTACCACAAGGGCCACATCACGACGCGGCAGAACATCCAGTTCCACTTCGTCAAGCTGGCCGACATGCCCGAGGTGATGGGCCGCTTCGACCTCACTGGCGCGACCACCCGCGAGGCCTGCGGCAACACCGTCCGCAACGTCACCGGCTGCCCGTACGCCGGCGTCAGCGGCACCGAGGCGTACGACATCACCCCGTACATGCACGCGCTCGTGCGCATGTGCCTGCGCGAGGAGTGGGCCAACAACCTGCCGCGCAAGTTCAAGATGGCCTTCGAGGGCTGCACCCACGAGGACCACGCGCAGACGGCGATCAACGACGTCGGCTTCCGCGCCAAGATCAAGGACGGCGTGCGCGGCTTCGAGGTGTTCGTCGCCGGCGGCCTGTCGACCAGCCCGCGCCCGGCCTATCGCCTGCACGACTTCATCCCGGCCGACGAGATGCTGGCGCGCACCGAGGCGATCATCCGCGTGTTCGACAAGCACGGCAACCGCAAGAACCGGGCCCGCGCCCGCCTCAAGTACGTCATGAAGACGCTGGGCGAGGCCGGCTTCGTGGCGGCGTACGAGGAGGAGGTGGCCCTGCTGGTCGCCGCCGGCACGCTGCAGCGGCCGGTCGAGCTGCC
This sequence comes from Nannocystis pusilla, assembly GCF_026626665.1. Lineage (GTDB taxonomy): Bacteria > Myxococcota_A > Polyangia > Nannocystales > Nannocystaceae > Nannocystis > Nannocystis pusilla. The sequence goes on along the minus strand of NZ_JAPNKE010000002.1, from coordinate 9,236,807 downwards.
GCCCGAGGAGACCGCGCCGGCGTGGAACGACCGCGCTCTGGCCGGTCCGCGCGCCGCCGACGACGACCCGCAGTACAAGGAGTGGCTGCGCACCGTCGACCCGCAGAAGCAGTCTGGCTTCGCCGCGGTGACGATCAAGCTCGACCGCGGCGACATCTCGGCCGACCAGTTCGACCAGCTCGCCGAGCTCGCCGAGACCTTCACCGACGGCACCCTGCGCGCCGGCAACCGCCAGAACCTCATCGTCCGGTGGGTCCGCACCGAGTACCTGCCGCACCTGTTCACCGCGCTGCAGCAGATCGGCCTCGCCGACCTCGGCTCCAACACGATCCACGACGTCGTCAGCTGCCCCGGCGCCGACAGCTGCAACCTCGCGGTCACCCACAGCATGAGCCTGGCCAAGCACCTCACCCGCTTCCTCAAGAACGCGGGCAAGTCGACGGGCAGCGTCGAGCTCGCGCGCTCCGCCGACATCAAGATCTCCGGCTGCCCCAACTCGTGCGGCCAGCACCACGTGGCCGCGATCGGCTTCCACGGCACCGTGCGCCACGTCGGCGAGGGCAAGCAGGTCCCCGAGTACCAGCTCCACCTCGGCGGCGGCTTCGACGCCGACGGCGTCCAGTTCGGCCGGCATATCGTCAAGATCCCCGCCCGCCGGGCCGGCGAGGCTCTCCTGCGCCTGCTCGACCTCTACCGCGACGAGCGCGAGGACGGCGAGGACGCGCGCACCTTCTTCCGCCGCGTCACCAAGGAGGACGTCGTCGAGGCCCTCGGCGACGCCATCCTCGACAGCCAGTTCACCAACCTCCGCGACGACGACATCTTCGACCTCGGCCAGGAGCGCACCTTCGACGTGGCCATCGGCCGCGGCGAATGTGCCGCCTGACCGCCCCCCGATCGACCGACCAAGACGCGACAGGCTCTCGGGCCTGTCGCTTTTTTTATGTCCGAATGGACATGTCGATCCGAACATGCTCTCCGAGACAGGGAGCAGCCCGGTGATCTCGAAGAATCACTCCTCCGTGAGCGGCGGCTCGACCTGCACCGGCGCCGAGACCGGCTCGATCGGCGGCGGCGCCATCCAGCCGAACAGCTCGCGCTGCGGCAGGTGGGCGCGGGGCAGCCGGCGCTGCAGCTCGGCGCCGCAGAACTCCACCGAGGCGTCGGTGTAGGCGAACGCCGCCGCGCGCTCCCAGCAGAACTCGAGCGCCTGCGTCGCCGACGCCTCGACCGGCGTCGTGTAGTCGCGCAGCGCCCCGCAGTAGGCCTTGATCGCCTCCTCGGAGCCGAGGCCGTCCGGCACCTCGGCGGCCAGCAGCGTGTCGACCTGCGCCTGCACGAGCACGGCGACCCGGGCCGCCGCCGCGAACGCCCCGCGCGCGCTGTCCTTGCGCGCCGCGATCTTCTCGTAGCGGCGGGTCACGTCGTTGGACTGCTCGCGGATCTTCGTCCAGTAGTCGAGGAAGCGCCGCCGCGAGTCCTCGCTCTTGCGCTTCTGCGCGGCGTACTTCTGGCGGTCGCTGGCCTTCGACGAGTACTGCAGGTAGTCCTCGACGCGGAAGTTCAGGTCGGTCGGGGGCCGCACCGCCAGGGCCGCCTCGAGCTCGCGGTCGGCCACGAGGACCTCCGCCTCGTCGAGCGCCTCGGCGACCTTCATGCGCAGCCACGGGTCCTCGACCGGCGGCAGCGCCTGGCCGAGCTCGATCGCCTGCTTCAGGCGCCGCTGCGCCGAGTCGGCGAGCTGGCGGTCGCGCGGGAACACGGTCACGCTCTGCGCCGCCGGCCCCGCGCACGTCACCGTCGGCGGCTTGCCGCGCTTCGGCGCGTCGATCGGCGCCGGCTTCGACGTGACGCACAGGTCCATCAGCCCGCCCTTCTGGTTGCACGCGCGCCGCCACTCGATCGCCGCGACGGTCACCTCGGCGACGATCCGCCGGCCCGGCCCGCCCTTGTTGCCGTGGCGCACCAGGTACTCGATCGCGTGCTTCTGCCGCGCCTGGTCGTCGGGCAATGTCTTCGGGAGCAGGTCGACGCGGGCCCAGTGGACGATCGCGGCGCGCTGCGGGTCCTTGGCGCCGTAGTTCTTCTCGACCTTCTCGAACAGCGCCAGCGCCCGCTGATCCTGGCCGAGCTGCGCGCGAAGCAGGCCCGCCTCCTGCAGCAGCTCGCTCGCCTCGGCCTCGCCCGGGTAGCGCTCGGCGAACCGCTCCATCGCCGCCGCAGCCCGCTCGAACGCCAGGGTCGCCCGCAGGTGGCGCACGAGGGCCAGCAGCGCGACGCGGGTCGCCGGCAGCGTCGGGAACTTCTCGACCAGCCGCTCGCGCGTGGCCACCATCGCGTCGTACTGGCCGGCGGCCTCGTGACAGCGGGCCGCGTACTCGAGCGCCTCCGCGGCTCGCTCGTGCTTGTCGCCGAGCCGCTGCGCCAGCTTCTCGAGCCGCTCGGCGCACGCCGGCGCGCGCGGGATCTCCGGCCTGCGCGACCGCGACCCCGTCGGCGAGGATCTGCGCGTCCTCCGGCGTCATCGGTGGGGCCGCGGCGATCGCCGCCAGAGCCCCGACGAGCACGCCGAGGCCACGCAACCACGGGAGCGAGCGCCGCGTCATCGTCCTCGCCGCCGGCGCGCCAGCAGCAGCAGGCCGCCGAGCAGCCACGAGCTGTCCCGAAGGCCAGGCTGTCCCGAAGTGCAGGAGCAGCCCCGCTCGGCCAGCTCCCCGCCGTCGGCCCCGGCGCTCGCCTCGTCGCCGCTGTCCTCCTCGCCGGTGTCGCCGGTCGGGTCGATCGGCCCCGGCGGCTCGGGCTGCGGTTGCGGCTGCGGCTGCGGCTGCGGTTCGGGTTCAGGCTCGGGCTCGGGCTCCGGCGGCGGCGGTTCCGGCTCGGGAGGCGGCGGTTCCGGTTCCGGCTCGGGCTCGGGCTCGGGTTCGGGCTCCGGCTCCGGCTCGGGCCCCGGGAACGGCCCCTGGCTGAACGGCTCGCCGCAGATGGCGCTCCAGCCTCCGCTCTGCGCGCTCCGGCAGCCGTCGCTCCACGCGCTCTGCGGATCCATCAAGTCGCCGGGGAAGCCGCCGCACTCGGCCGTGGGCGTCCAGTTGCCCGCAGTGTCGAAGCACGGCGACAGGTCGACGCCCGCGGCCTCCTCGAGCCACTGCATGTGCGGCCAGAACATCTCGTACACCGTGCCGAACCCGCAGACCTCTTCGCCGGGCCCCGGGAACTGATCGCCGAGGTGCAGCGTCGAGGCCGCGCCGAGCAGCCGCCACGTGCCGTCGCCCATGCGCAAGTAAGCCGGCCCGCCGGAGTCGCCGAAGCACCCGCCGTGCTCGGGCCCGACCATCACGATGTCGTTGTTGGCGAGCGAGACCTCGATGACCGTCTGGGTGGTGAACCGCTTGCGGCCGCCGCCGGTGGGCAGCGGGTTGCCCTCGGGGTCGAGCACGGCATTCGTCGCGCCGAAGCCGACGATCGTGACCTGCGAGTTCAGCAGCGGGTCGACCTCGCAGCCCATGATGAGCGGCACCCGCGGCACCTCGGGGACCGGCTGCGCGAGCTTGCAGAACGCGAGGTCGTTCACCGTCGCGTTCGGGTCCCACTGCGGGTGCGTGGCGCACTCGGTCACCGGCACCTGGCGCACCGGCGCCGCGACGTCTTCGCCGAACATCACGCTGCCGGGCACGGCCCACGACGTCTGCGGGTCCATGCAGTGGGCCGCGAACACGACCACGCTCGGGTGCACCAGCGAGCCGGTGCAGAAGAACCCTTCGGTGCTGGCGTCGAGCATCGCCACCGCGCTCGGGAAGTCGCACTCGCCCGCCTCTTCGCCGCCGAAGATCGGCTGCGGCGGCGGCGGGCTCGCGTCCGCCAACTCACCGGCGAACGCCGCACCCGCGACCAGCGCCACGAGCCCGCAGACCACCGCTGCCCCGAGTGTACGCATGGGCTGCAGGCTCCCATCCTCGCCGGCCGCGTGCAAGCGCGAACCGGGTATCATCGCGCGCGTGTACGCCCCCCTCCTCGCGCTCGGACTCGCGGCCGCAGCCCCCGAGTCGAGCGCGACCTCGTCACCCGTCGACGCCACCGCGATCGCTACACGTCCATCGGCCCCCGCGACCTCGACCTCCGCGGCCATGAAGTCGGCACCCCGCTCGCGCCCGCGACTCCAGCATCGACACCCGCGATCTCATCCTCCGCGCCCCCGACCTCGACCGCCGCGCCCGCGACTCCAGCATCGACACCCGCGATCTCATCCTCCGCGCCCCCGACCTCGACCGCCGCGCCCGCGACCTCGACCGTCGCGCCCACAACCTCGACATCCGCGCCCGCAACCTCGTCATCCGCGTCCACAACCTCGACCGCCGCGCCCTCGACCTCGACCGCCGCGCCCGCGACCTCGACATCCACGCCCGCAACCTCGACCGCCGCGCCCTCGACTTCGCCCCCACCGTCCGCGCCCGCGACGTCGACCGCCGCGCCCGCAACATCGACCGCCGCGCCCGCAACTTCGTCACCCGCGCCCGCAACCTCGTCACCCGCGCCCGCGCCGTCGACATCCGCGCCCGCGACCTCGTCACCCGACGCGATCACCGAGCCCGGGCCCGTCACCGAGGCGCCCGCCGATGTCGCCGAACCCCAGCCGTCACCCGTCGACGCCGCCGCACCCCAACCCGTCACGTCACCGCCTCCCGAGTCGACCGCCCCCGCGACGTCCTCCACCGCCTCGCCGTCCCCTGTCGCCTCCCCGCCCCCCACGCGCCCGCGCTGGTGGGGCCCCGATCCGCGCCCGAAGGTCAGCGGCTACGGCGGCCCCGCCCTGCGCCTGTCCGGCCTGAACGGCGCGTTCGCGGCCTTCGTCGGCCTCGAGGGCGGCATCAACATCCTGCAGCGGCTCACCATCGGCGCCTCGCTGCAGTGGCTGCTCAATCCCGTCGACGCCGGGCCGTTCGCCCGCGGCGCGGCCACCCGGATCAACATCAATTACGGCGGCCTAGTGGTCGACGTCGCCTACGTCCGCGGCAAGCGGGTCGCCGGCACGCTCGGCGGCCTGCTCGGCGGCGGCGGCGGTTGCGTGCAGAACCCCGAGAACGGCCGCTGTGCCGACAAGACCGCCTTCTTCGTCGGCGAGCCGCGAGCCGGCCTCCGCATCGTCCTCGCCCCCATCGTCCGCCTGCACCTCGCCCTCGGCTGGCGCCTCGTCGCCGCCCGCACCTGGACCGGCCCGGCCAACCTCGGCGGACCCGTGGGCACCGTGATGCTCGAGTTCGGATGGTTTTGAGGACATGCCTTTCAGGGCATGTTCTTTAAACCATATCGGCTCGCTCGCCGGAGCCCCCGACGCCGACTCTGCCCGATCGCCCGCCTGCGCGAGCGCGACGTCCAGTCAAGCCCCCGGCGGGCTGGCGTACAGCGCTCGCGCGGCCGCCCGCTGCAGCTCGCCGCCGACGGTCCGCGGCAGGGCGCCCACCGGGACCTGGACCAGCGCCGCGACCTGCAGCCCGAGGGCCGCCTGGATCCGCCTGCGCAGGGTCGCGGCCATCGTGTTCAACACCACCCGATCGACCGGTCGGCCCTCCGCCACCACCACGAGCTCGTCGCTGAGCTTGCCCGGGCGCGTCAGCGCGATCACCTGGCCGGCGCAGATCCCCGGCACCCGCGCCGCCTCGCGCTCGATCGGCTGCGGGTCGTAGCTGCAGCCCTGCACCACGATCGCGTCGTCGTTCGCCGCGAGCCCGACCTCGGCGCGAGGCGCCGCGCCCCCCACCTCGACCGCCGAAGCGAATGTCGGGTAGGACATGTCCTTACGGACAGTCGCTCCGCCGACCTTCGCCGTCCGCTCGAGCGACTCGCCCCCCACGTCCTGCGGTCGCAAGGCCGCGCCGACCAGCGACAGCACGTCTCGCCCCTTCGATCCGCCGAGCACCGTCGCGCCCTCGCGGACCACGACCTCTCCCAGGACCGGCCCCTTCGTCACGCGGGGCTGCTCCGCCCGCTCGCTCGCCGGCGCGCTGTTCACATCCTGTCCGCGAGGTCCAGCGAGCACGCGGAGCTGCTGCGCCCGCTCGCTTGCCGGCGCGCCGCTGCTTGCATCCTGTCCGCGAGGTCCAGCGAGCGCGGGGAGCTGCTCCGCCCGCTCGCTCGCCGGCCCGCCGCTGCTTGCATCCGGTCCGCGAGGTCCAGCGAGCACGCGGACCGGCTCCGCCCGCTCGCTCGCCGGCGCGCCGCTGTTTGCATCCGGTCCGCGAGGTCCCGCGAGCGCCGCCGTCGCTTCGCTCGCCGTGACGCTCATGTCCTGCTCGCTACGCCCGCCCGGCCCGCCGAGGCCCGAAGCCCCCGCGCTCGATGCAGTGCTCGCCACGATCTGTTCATGACGTCCCATAAGCTTTTCCTGAGCCTGATTCGCGACTGCCGACTCGGCCGCCGCTGCTTGCACTTTCTCGCCGCCGGTCCCGAACACTCGCACGCGCGACGGCTCGGCCTGCTCCTCGCTCGCTGCCAGCGCCGACTCCGCGATCGCCACCGTCACGCCGAGCGCGTCGATCATTCGTCGCCAGCGGACCGCATCACGGACTGCGGGTCTCGGGACCACGAACGGCACCTTGCGGCGCAGCGGCGCCAGCACTGCCGCGATCAAGCAGCGGTCGAGGCCGGCGCACGCCAGCACCTTGTCGCCCGCCTCGGGCGATCGCGTCTCCGCCAGCGCCGCGTCGGCCGCGGCCGCCAGCGCCGCGTGCGTGTAGCTGGTGACCTGCCCGGTCCCGGTGCGATCCGTCGTACAGACGAGCAGCGCCAGATCGTCCCCTTAAAGTGCCGCGGGCGCCAGGAACACCGGGCCCAGCGGGTGCTCGCCGAGGTCGTCGATCAGCTGCTCGCGCACCTCGCCGAGCGGCGGCAGCGATCCACGCGTCGACGGACGGATCACCCGCTGCGCCTCGGTCGCGCGCATCACCTCCGTCGCCTCGGCGCGCCACACCTCCGGCGAGCGGCCAGACGGATCGGGGAGCACCACCGGCACCACCCCGGCGCGCAGCGCCCCGAGTGTCGCAACGACCATGTACTCGGGGTCAGGTGCCGCGATCGCCACTCGCTCGCCGCGGCGGATCCCCCGCGACACCAGCCGCGCCGCGAAGCCCTCGATCGCCACCACCAGCTCGCCGAAGCTGCGGGCCCGCGTCGCGCCGTCGTCACCGACGATCACGAGGCCCGGAGAGGACAGCCGCGGAGAGCCACGAGCGAATGGACCAGAGTCGACACGCCTCACTTTAGCGGCACGAGGGGCCGAGTCGGATGACGAGGTCGCGCACGCCGAGCATCTCTCGTCATGGAGCCGCGGCCGCTCGGTCTCCCGAAGAGGAACTGCGCGCTTCGCCGTCCGCGCTGATAAGTTTTCAACCCGTGCTGCTGTTGACGCAGGCGCCGGACCCGCCGCCCGAGGACGGCGATGACATCGTCGCCTCCACGCGCGCCGCCGTGGCCGCCGGCTTCGATTCGTTGCATCTGCCGCCAGACGCCGACCACCGCGGCGACTTGCTGGGCCCGATCGCCGCCCTGGCGATGCGTCCCGTCCGCGAGCCAGCCGTGTGGATCGGCACGATCCCCGAACCTGCCACCTATCGCGCCGTGTATGCCGCCCTGCGCGCCCGCGGCCTCGACCTCGTCAACGACCCCGACGCGCACCTGCAGGTGATGGAGTTCGACCGCGCCTACCCGCGGCTCGCCGGGCTCACTCCCACCAGCGTCGTCGTCACCGATCTCCGTGACATCGAGGCCGCCGCCGCCGTCGCCGGCCTGCCCGCCTTCGTCAAGGGCGCCGTCCTCTCGCGCAAGCACCTCGGCTGGCGCCACTGCGTCGCTACGACGATCCCCGAGCTGCGCGAGCGCGTGGCTGCCGTGCTGCGCAGCCCGTTTCACTCCCGCGGCCGGGCGATCGTGCGGACCCTCGCTCCCCTCCGCCATCACCGCGTCGCCGCCACCGACGTCCCGATCGCCCGCGAGTACCGCGTCTTCCTTTATCGCGGCGAGCCGCTGGCTCACGGCTACTACTGGCCGTACTTCCACGACTTCGTGGCGCTGTCCCCCGCCGAGGAGGCCGAGGTCCTGGCGCTGGCCCGCCGCGCGGCCGCCCGCCTCGACGCCCCGCTGCTGTCCCTCGACATCGCCCAGCTCGAGTCCGGCGCGTGGATCGTCATCGAACCGGGCGACCCCCAGTTCTCCGGCCTGAGCTTCATCGCCCCGCGCCCGCTGTGGCGCCGCCTCGCCGAGCGCCTGTCCCGCGAGACAGGATCATGACACTTCTTCGAGCAGCGGACGGACGAAGCGCTCTGCCCATCTCACGTCTCCTAAAAACTATGTCCACTCATTCTTCCGAGTAGTCAAAGTTTACGCCGCTCGCGCCTTTCCCGCCCCTCTCGAACGTCCGCCATCAACTGTCCCACAGGCCATGTCTACATCGACATGTCCCTCAGAACAGCCTCGTCCTCCAGATAGAACGTCCCCGACTTGACCAGCACCGCGCGGCCGGTGATGAGCACCCGCTCACCCGCCAGTTCGCACCGCAGCTCGCCGCCGCGGCGGGACACCTGGCGGGCGCGGAGCTGCGACTTGCCGAGGCGTTCGCTCCACAGCGGCGTCAGCGTGCAGTGGGCCGAGCCCGTCACCGGGTCTTCGGGGATCCCCTGCACCGGCGCGAAGAAGCGCGACACGAAGTCCACGTCCGCGTCGGGTTCGCCGCCCGGCGCCGTGGCGATCACCGCGAACACCCCGGACAGCCGGCTCAGCGCCGCCATGTCGGGCCGCAGCGCGCGGACCTCCGCCGCGCTGGCGAACACCGCCACCAGGTCGCGCGACGTCAGCAGCTCGAGCGGCCGCCGACCGAGCGCCGCGACCACCTCTCCGGACATGTCCTGTGGGACAGGTGGGCGCGCCGGGAAGTCGAGCGTGAACTCCTCGCCGACGCGGGCGACCGCGAGCGGACCGGACAGCGTCCAGAAGCGCATGTGGGTCGGCGCGCCGGCGCGCAGGCGCGAGTGGACGAAGGCGGCGGCGAGGGTGGCATGTCCGCAGAGATCGACCTCGACCTCGGGGGTGAACCAGCGCAGGTCGAAGTCGTCCGTACCGGGGCGCGGCACGTAGAAAGCCGTCTCCGGCAGCGCGTTCTCGGCCGCGATCTGCTGCATCGTCGCGTCGGGCAGCCACGCCCGCAGAGGGCACACCGCGGCCGGATTGCCGGCGAAGCGGCGGTCGGTGAAGGCGTCGACGTGGAAGCAGGCGATCTCGGTCACGCGGGTCAATGTACCGGAGCCCCCGCGGGCCGTCATACTGAGGGCGTGGACTCCCGTTCGCCCATGCGGATCGCCGTCGAGTCGCTGGCCGAGGCTCGCGCCGCTGCCGGCAGCGGCGACCTCGTGCGCGCCCTCGACCTCGTCGACGACGGCCTCGCGGCTCTCGGGCCGCACTACCAGCGCTCCGGCCTGATCGACGACTCGGGCCTCAAGCTCACCCTCGCGGCCGTGCGCCGGCGCCAGGGCGACGCCGCCGGCGCGTTCGCGGCGATGGAGCGCGTCCTGGAGGATCGCATCGCCGCCTACGAGGGCCGCAGCGGCGACGCCTCCTGATCGCCGCGCGGCCGCCGATGTGCTGTCATCGTCCCATGCCCGCCGACCCGTCACCGCCCGCCACGCGCTCGCGCCTGTCCACCGCGTCGGCGGTGCTCGCGGTGATGCCCCTGCTCGCGCTCGGCCTGCGGCTCCTTCTCGATGACTTCGTCCGCGGCACCGGCCTCGCCGCCGACATCGCCTCGTCGCTGCTCGAGCTCAGCCTGCTGTGCGTCCCGCTGGCGCTGCCCATGGGCCTGGCCGCGGTCTGGCGCCACCTGAGCGGCCCCTCGCGCCCGGGCGTGGCCCTCGCGCTGCTCGCCACGCTGCTGGCGGGCGCCGAGCTGCTGCTGCTGATCGTCATCGCCAACGCCGAATTCTGAGGCGCCGCGACCTGTCTCTCGACCCCAAGTCCCGGCGCGCCACGACCTGCCCCTTCGAGCAGCCGCGGGCCGACGCCGCGCGGCCGCGCTTCCTCACTCACGCCCTGACGCGCCCGTAGCTGTCTCTTCAGACAGATGGTCGACGAGGCGCTCGCGTGGTGGCTTCGCCCCGTTGCCGCCCAGTCGCGTGCCCCGCGTCGCCTCAGCGCCGCTCGAAGCACTCGCGCCCCTCGGCGCAGCTCTCCGGCACGCTGAGGCCGCCGTCGGGGCCGGTCACGAACTGCGTGCGCAGGCAGTGATAGTGCTCGAGCGGCTGGTGCTGAACGCGTCGGGCGTGTCGCGCCCGTACACGTGCATCGCCTTGGTCCGCAGGTGGCGGCAGACCGGCTGGTCGGGGTCGACGACGCGCAGAAAAGTCGGCATGGCGGGCTCGCTTTCTCTCACTCCGGGAGCGGCACGCCGGCGACGCGGTGCAGCACCTCGCGGAGCAGCCCCTGGGCCAGCGGAATTTTGTAGGCGTTGTCGCGCAGCGGCTTCGCCTCGGCCAGCGCCGCCTTGGCGGCCGCGGCGAACAGCGCCTCGCTCGGCGGCTTGCCCTCGAGCACCGCCTCGGCCTCGCGGCTGCGCCAGGGGATCGGCGCCACGTGGCCGAGGGCCACGCGCACGTCCGTCATCACACCTGACTGAAGGGACATCTTTACCGCGGCCTCCGCCAGCGGCCAGTCGTGCGACTGCTTCTCCTTGACCGCCGCGTAGCCCGAGCGCTGCTCCGGCCCCGGCTTCGGCAAGATCGCCCGCACCAGCACCTCGCCCGGCTGCAGCGCGTGCTCGCGCTTCGCGTCCTGCTTCGGCGTCACGAACAGCTCGGCGAGCGGCAGCGTGCGCGGCGAGGCCCCGCGGATCTCCACCCGCGCGTCGAGAGCCGTCAGCGCGCACGCCAGAGTCGACGGATGGACGATGAAGCTCGGCCCGCCGCCGAGGATCGCGTGGAACTTGTTCTCCCCCGACACCGCCAGGCAGGCGGAGCCGCCCTTTAAACACACCAGATCGGCGTGGCGGAAGTACCAGCAGCGCGGCCGCTGCAGCAGGTTGCCGCCGAGCGTCGCGGCGTTGCGGATCGTCGGCGTCGCCGCCGAGCCGGCCGCCTCGCGCAGCGCCGCGTGGGCCTCGCCGAAGCCCTCGTGCGCCGCCAGCTGCGCCAGCGTCACCAGGGCGCCGACCTGCACGCCGTCGCCCTCGGGCCCGAGCGCGCGCATGACCTCGCGGTCCGCCTCACCCAGCCAGCGCAGCTCGACCAGCCGCGCCGGCGCCTCCAGGCCCTCCTTCATGCGGTCGATGAGGTCGATGCCCCCGGCCCGCAGCGCGCTGTCCTGCGGGCGCGCGCTCGCCAGCTCGGCGGCCTCGGCCAGGGTCTTGGGGCGGCTCAGCACGAACGGTTGCATGGTCTTTCCATCATGTTCGAGAGGACATGTCCCGAAGGTAACCTCGGAGGTCAGCCGGTCAGCCGCCTCCGCGGGTCGGCACCGCGCCGAGCGCCGCGAGCACGCGGTCGGGGGTGAGCGGGAGGTCGCGGACGGCCACGCCGAGCGCGTCGTGGACGGCGCAGGCGATCGCCGCGGCGGTGGGGATCGTCGACGGCTCGCCGATGCCGATCGCCCCGGTGTTGTTGGCGCCGGTGTCGACCGGCGTGAACACCACGTCGATCTCGCGCGGCACGTCGCGCGCGCCGGCGATCTTGTAGGTCTCGAGGTTGGGGTTCAGCATCACCCCGCGCACGCGGTCCATGACGCGCTGCTCGGTCAGCGCGTAGCTGGTGCCGAGGATCACCCCGCCCTGCACCTGCGAGCGGGCGGTCAGCGGGTTCATCACCTTGCCGCAGTCGTGGACCGCCAGCACCCGCTCCACCCCGACCACGCCGGTCCAGGTGTCGACGCGCACCTCGGCGAACTGGACCCCGGCGATCTGGTAGCTGTTGCCGCCCATGAACTTGACCGGATAGGCGCCGTACGTCTCGGGCCGGGTGCCGGTGGCGACCACCGCCTCGCCCTCGATCTTCTTGCACAGCTCGGCCCACGCGATCGACTTGCTGCCGGCGCGCGCCTGTCCTTCGGACCAGGTCACTTCCTCCGGCTTGCGCCCGAGCTGCTTGGCCGCGAGCGCCGTCAGCTGGGTCTTGACCCCCTCGGCCGCCGCGCGCACCGCCGGCGTCACGCTGGCCGTGGTCACGCTGCCGCCGCTGCCGACCGACGGCCCGAGCTCGCTGTCGCCGAGGCGCACGCGTACGGCCTCGACGGGGCGCTGCAGCACCTCGGCGACCACCTGCGCGACCACCGTGGTGATGCCGCCGCCGATGTCCTGCAGGCCGTTCTTGACCTCGACGCTGCCGTCGCGGAGGACGCTGACGGTGGCGACGACCGCCTTGCCGCGGCCGAAGTCGCCCCAGATCGACGCGGCCACGCCGAAGCCGCGGCGCACCCGGGCCTGCTTGTCGCGCAGCGCCGCCGCCTGCTTGCGGCCGGCGTCCCAGCCGAACTGCTTGCGGCCGAGCTCGAACTGGTGGCGCCGCACCGGGTGCTCGTCGTGCGACAGGCGCAGGTCGAGCGGATCGATCTTCAGCTTCTTGGCCAGCTCGTCGATCGCCAGCTCGAGCGCGAACGCCCCCTGCGGGTGCCCCGGCGCGCGCATGGCCGTGCCAGGCCCGGCGTGGGTGAACACGTCGTGGCTCTCGACCAGCACGTTCGGGCAGCGCGAGTAGATGCCGAACGCGTTGCGCCCGACCCCCGCGCCGGTGCCGATGCCCGCCGACCCGTGGGCGACCACGTGGATCGCCGTCAGCTTGCCGTCGGCGCTGGCCCCGATCTTCACGTGCTGGCGCGAGTCGGGCCGGTTGCCGGTGCACAGGTGCTCCTCCTTGCGGTCGAGCAAGAGCCGCACCGGCGCGCCGGCCTTGCGCGCCAGCTCGCCGGCGATGAAGCCCATGCGCGAGCCCGGGGCCGAGGCGCCGAACTTGGCCCCGAAGCCGCCGCCGAGGAAGTCGGTGTGCACGTGCACGTCGGCCGGCTTGAGCTCGAACACCTCGGCGAACTCGTCGCGCACGCTGAAGATGCCCTGCGTCGAGCACCACACCGTGGCCTGCTTGGGCCCGTCCCACTGCACGACGATGCTGTGAGTCTCGAGCGCCGAGTGCGTGTGCACCTGCGTGGTGTACGTCGCCTCGTGCGAGACCTTGGCCATGCGCAGGCCCTTCTTCGCGTCGCCCTTCTTCATCGACGGCGAGGTGCGGACGTTGCCGCGCTGGCCCGCGCTGCCGCCCGCGCCCGGCTCGTCGCCCTCGGTGCTGCGCTCGGTGACCTTGCCGCGGTGGACCAGCGGCGCGCCGTCCTGCATCGCCGCCGCGGTGTCGACCACGAACGGCTCCGTCTTGTAGCCGACGGCGATCGCCCGCAGCGCCGCCTCGGCCTGCTCCGGCGTCTTCGCGGCCACCGCGGCGATGTCCTGGCCGGCGAAGATCACCCGCTCGCCGGGCTTCACCAGCGCCAGCACGGCCGACACCCCCGGCTGCGACTGCGCCGGCGCGACGTCGATCGACTCGACCACCGCGCACGGGTGCGGGCTGCGCAGCACCGCCGCCCACAACGCGTTCGGCGGCACGATGTCGTGGGTGTACTTCGCCGCGCCCGAGACCTTGAGCGGCGCCTCGACGCGCGGGTGCGGCTTGCCGACCACCTTGAGCTCGCTGCGCGCGTCCCACGGCTTCGGCTCGCCCGCCGGCAGCTGGACCTCGATGTCGCGCAGCTGCTCGGCGAACCCGACCTTGAGCGTGACCCTCTGATCGTCCGGCACGGCTACGCGCTCCCTCCGGCGGCGTCGAGCACCGCCGCCACCACGTTCGGATAGGTGCCGCAGCGGCACAGGTTGCCGGCGATCGCCGCCTCGACGTCCTCGCGCGCGAGCTTCTGCCCGCGCGACCGCTCGAGCAGCCCCTGGCACGACATCAACATGCCCGAGGTGCAGAACCCGCACTGCAGCGCGTCGTGGCGGATGAACGCCTGCTGCAGCACCGACAGCTTGCCGCCGCTCGCCAGGCCCTCGACCGTCGTCACCGCCGCGCCGGCGACGTCGTGCGCCAGCGTCATGCAGCTGTTGCGCGCCACGCCGTCGATCAGCACCGTGCAGGCGCCGCAGGCCCCGCGGTCGCACACGACCTTGGTGCCGGTGACGCGCAGCTGCTCGCGCAGCGCCGCCAGCAAGGTGACGTGCGGCGCGACCTCGACGGTCTTGGCCTCGCCGTTGAGCGTGAAGGCCAGCGGCGCCGGACCCGGCCCGAGCGCGGCCTCGCCGGCGCCGGGCCCGGCCGCGCCGCCGGGATCGTCGGTGGTGGTGGGCGGGCGCTCGCTCGGCTTGCAGCCGGCGAGCAGGCCCGCGGTGCCGATGCCGCGGAAGAGCCCGCGACGGGTAATGCCAGCCCGATCGGACATCAGGCCCACGGTACCACGGCGCCCGGACCGCGTATACTCCCGCCCGCTGCATGCAGACCGACCCTTCGCTGCAACCACTGCTGCCTCTCGTCGACTTCGTGGCGTTCACGACCGACTTCGGCCGCGAGCTCGGTGAGCTCCCGACGTCGGCGGCGCTGCAGGCGGGCCTGTCCCTGGGGACAGCCACGCCGCTCCCGCGCCCCGACGACCGCGTCCGCGCCGCCGTCCGCGACCTGCTGCGCAAGGCCGGCTTCAAGCCGACCGGGCGCAGCAAGCCCGCCTCGGAGTACCTGCTCAAGGCGGCCGGCGACGGCAGCCTCGGCAGCATCAACGCCGCGGTCGACGCCTGCAACGTCGCCTCGCTCCACAGCGGCCTGCCGATCAGCGTCGTCGACACCGACCGCGCGGTCCCTCCTTATTCTGTCGGCGTGCCCCCCATGGGCACCAGCTACGTGTTCAACGCCAGCGGCCAGGTCATCGACATCGGCGGCCTGGTCTCGCTGCTGGACGCCGAGGGCCCGTGCGCCGGCCCGGTCAAGGACTCGCAGCGCACCAAGACCCACCCCGGCACCCGCCGCACCCTGTCGATCGTCTGGGGCACCAGCCAGCTGCCCGGCCTCGCCGCCGCCACCGCCGCCTACTACCGCGAGCTGCTGCACGGCCTCGGCGCCGCCACCGAGCTCGTCACCTTCTCCTGAGGACATGCTCTCGGGAGCATGTCCTTGAGAACATGCTCCTCAGGGCACCTGGATGCCCGCCACCCCGGCGAGCACGCTCAGCTCGGCCTCGGTCTCGACCGCGGCCGTCTCGGCCTCGATCGTGTCGACAATTCTGAACTTCGCCCGCAGCTCGGTGCGCGACAGCTCGACCTTCACGTAGCCGCGCGAGTGGGCATTAAAATATTTGATCTGCGGGATCGTGGCGACCAGTTGCTCGATGGTCTCGGGCGGCACGTCGGTCTCCGAGCTCGACGTGATCGAGGTCGTGACGATCTCGACCGCCACCACCGGCGTGTTGGTGTCGCCCGCCACCGCGTTGACGTCGGCCATGCCGCCGACGTGCAGGTCGCCGGCGAGGATCACCACGTTCTCGAGCTGCTCGCCGGCGATGAAGTCGAGCATCCGCTGGCGCGCCTTCGGATAGCCGTCCCACTGGTCCCAGTTGATCAAGAGCCCGCTGAAGTCGACCTTCGAAAACACGATCTGCTGGGCGATGAGCTTCCAGATCGCCGGCGACGCTGACAGCCCCTCGGTCAGCCACGCCTCCTGCTCCGGGCCGAGCATGTCGCCGTCCTCGGTCTCGAGCTCGCCGCAGTCCTCGCCCGGCTCGTCCATGCACAGCTGGTCGGTGCGGTACTGGCGGGTGTCCAATAAAAACACCTCGGCCAGGTCACCCCACGAGAACTTGCGGTAGATCGCCAGCCCCTCCGGCGTCGGCGGGGCGACGCGGATCGGCATGTGCTCGTAGAAGGCCTGGTACGCGGCGGTCCTGCGGGCCAGGAATTCGGGGTCGTCGACCGCCGAGATGTCGGCCACGTAGTTGTTGTCGACCTCGTGGTCGTCCCAGATCACCGCCCACGGGAACCGGTGGTGCGCCGCCTGCAGCTGCGCGTCGCCGCGGTACAGCGCGTAGCGGTTGCGGTAGTCGAGCAGGGTGCGGCACTCCTCGCTCATGTGCGAGCGGACCGGCCCGCTGTCGCCGTTTTCGTAGATGTAGTCGCCGAGGAACAGCACCAGGTCGAGCTCCTCGGCGGCGACGTGGGCGTAGGCGGTGTAATAGCCGGTGGTGAAGCGCTGGCAGCTCGCCGAGGCCAGGCGCAGCCGTTCGGGCGCGCTGTCGGGGGCCGGCAGTGTGCGCGTGCGGCCGACCGGGCTCGTGAAGTCGCCGGCGTGGAAGCGGTAGAAGTACCAGCTGTCGGCCTGCAGCCCCGTGGCGTCGACGTGCACCGAGTGGGCGAACGCCGGCTCGGCGAGCGCCTCGCCGCTGGCGATGACGGCGGTGAAAGCCTCGTCGGTAGCGACCTCCCACGCGACCGCGATCGCGGTCTCGGGCATCCCCCCGCCGGCGAGTGGGTCGGGCGCGAGGCGGGTCCAGAGGATCACGCGGTCGGCGAGCGGATCTCCCGAAGCCACCCCGAGCGTGAACGGCGGCCCCGGCAGCGCCGGCTCGCCCGTCGTCCCGGTCGTCGTGGTCGGCGCGTCGGTCGTCGTCGGCGTCGCCTCGGTCGAGGTGCCGGTGGTGCTCGAGCTGCTGACCTCGCCGGACCCGTCGGTGCCCCCATTCACCCCGCCGCAGGCGCTCGCCGAGGCCGCGGCGACCACCTGCCACAGGAATTCACGGCGCGTCGGGGCGGTGTGGGGTCGCGGGCGAGGCGGGCGCGGCGGCGAGTTCATGCGCGACCAGGATAGCGGAACGCGCGCCCCGCCGGTCCCGGCCGCGTCGCGCTCGCGTGACATCGGAGCGCGCCGACCTCGCCTCGCCGGTACACTCGCCGCGCATGCGATTCTCGCCGCTCCTCCTCGCCCTCGCGCTCGGCGGCGCGTGTGCGACGGCCGTCGCCGCTCCGGCCCCTGCGCCCGCCGACTGGTCGGCGCGCGAGCGCAAGCAGCTGGTCCAGTACGAGGTGGCGCTGGCCGCCCCCGAGTCGCGCTGGCTCGAGGTCGTCATGACCGTCGAGCGCCCTCGCGGCCGCCGCAGCGACGTCGCCCTGCCGGCGTGGATCCCCGGCTCCTACCTGGTCCGCGACTTCGCCCGCAACCTCGACGGGATCGAGGTCACCGACCTCGCCGGGGTCTCGGTGCCGGTCGAGCGCCTGGACAAACAGACATGGCGCATCGGACATGGCGGAAAGAGCTTCCGCGCCCGCTACCGGGTGTGGGCCGACGAGCCGGGGGTGCGCACCAGCGTGGTCGACGACAGCCACGCGACCCTCAACGGCACCGGCCTGTTCCTCTACCTCGTCGGCGAGACGGCGCGCCCGGCCGAGCTGCGCTTCACGGGCCTGCCCGCGAACTGGACCGTGCACGCCGCCTTGCCGCAGCCGACCCCCGGCACCCTGCGCGCGTCCTCGTACGACGTCCTGGTCGACTCGCCGCTCGAGCTCGGCACCCCTGTCGTCCACGCATGGGACGAGGGCGGCACGCGCGTCGAGCTGGTGTTCTCGGCCCCGGGCGGCAGCAACGCCGACAGCGAGCGCCTGGCCCGCGAGCTGAGGCCCGTCGTCCACGCCTTCGCCGAGGCGATGGGCGGCCTGCCGACCGCGCGCTACGTGTTCCTGATGCTCGCCGACGAGAAGGGCGACGGCGGGCTCGAGCACGCCGACAGCACGCTCATGCGTGTCCCTCGGGACATGTTCCAAGATGAAGGCGGCTACCGCCGCGCGCTCCACCTCGCCAGCCACGAGTTCTTCCATTTGTGGAACGCCAAGCGCCTGCGCGACGCGGCCCTCGTGCCCTACGACTACGCGCGCGAGGATTACAGCCAGCTGCTGTGGTTCCACGAGGGCTTCACCGAGACCGTCGAGAACCAGATCCTCGTGCGCGCCGGGGCCACCAGCCCCGACGAGTTCCTGCGCGAGCTGGCGACCGCGTGGACCGCTTACTTGCAGAAGCCCGGGCGCAACCACGTGCCGCTGACGCAGGCCAGCGTCGAGGCGTGGGTCAAGCAGTACAAGCCGTCGCCGGGCCACTTCACCACCACCATCAGCTACTACGAGAAGGGCCACCTCGCCGGCGTGTGCCTCGACCTCGAGCTGCGGCTGCGCTCGCGCGGCAAGGGCTCGCTGCTCGGCGTGTTCCGCCGGCTGATGGCCAGCCACGGCGCGCGCGGCAAGGGCATCACCTTCGAAGACATCGTCGCCGCCGCGTCGGCCGAGGCCGGCAGCGACGTGCGCGACTTCTTCCGCCGCTACATCGAGGGCACCGACGAACTTCCGCTTCCCGCGCAGCTGGCGCGAATGGGCGTGGACGTCGAGATTCGCGCGCCGTCGGCAGGTGAGTCCTCTCCGCTGGCAGCTCGCCGCAAACAGGGTTGGACCGGAATCGTGTTCACCGACAACGCGATCCGCAGCGTCGCCCCTGGTTCGCCGGCAGAGCTCGCCGGGCTGCTGCCCGGAGACGAGGTCGTCGCGGTCGCGGCTCGCCGCACCCGCACCGGCGAAGAGGCCACCGAACGCCTGATGGACCACGCTCCCGGGCAGTCGGTCGAAGTCGCCCTCTTCCGCGGCGGTCGCCTGCTGCAACGCCGCCTCACCATCGCCGACGACCCGCGCAAGGCGTTCCGCTTCGCCGCCTCGCCGACACCAGAACCTGCGGTCCGCGAACTGCGAGACGCGTGGCTCGCCGGTCCGACGAAGTGACGCGCGCGCTCCCGCGAACGATCACCTAGACCCGCGCATGAGGTGCGCTTCATAATGTCCTAAAGGACATGTCCTCACGCGCGCCGGCCCTGCGGCCGCCGCCCGTCCGCGTCTACTATGATGGCATGGACAGCGCGCATCCCGAGGCTCACGGGGAGATAGGGCCCTTGTTCTCGCCGGGCGAGAAGCGCGACCCGACGCACCGCTTCCGCAGCACGCTCCGGTCCGACGACCTTATCGGCCGCTCGCCGCCGATGATCGAGCTGCTGCGCCAGCTCTCGCTGCTGGCCCCCCTCGACGTCTCGGTCCTGCTCACCGGCCCCTCGGGCACCGGCAAGACCCACGTCGCCCGCGTGATGCACGCCTCGAGCCCGCGGGCCGCCGCCGGCAACTTCGTCGAGCTCAGTTGCGCCAACCTGCCCGACAACCTCGTCGAGAGCGAGCTGTTCGGCGCGGCCCTGGGCGCCCACTCGACCGCGGTCAAGGCGGTCGAGGGCAAGGTGTTCGCCGCCCGCGGCGGCACCCTCCTGTTCGACGAGATCGCCGAGCTCTCGCTGCCGGCGCAGGCCAAGCTGCTGCAGCTGCTGCAGTCGCGCGAGTACTACCCGCTCGGCGCCAGCCGCCCGCGCGCCGCCGACGTGCGGGTGATCGCCGCCACCAACTGCGACCTCAAGGCCCGCGTCGCCCGCCGCGAGTTCCGCGAGGACCTGTACTACCGCCTCCACGTGGTCCCGATCCGCGTGCCCTCGCTGGCCGAGCGGCGCGACGACATCCCCGAGCTCGCCCAGCACTTCTGCGTCCGCGCCTGCGTGCGCCACCGCCTGCCGCCGCTGCGCCTGTCCCAATGGACGCTCGTCACCGCCCAGGCCGCGAGCTGGCCCGGCAACATCCGCGAGCTCGCCAACGCGGTCGAGGCCGCGGTCATCCGCGCCGCCGGCGAGGACGCGCGCGAGGTCGAGACGCGCCACTTGTTCCCTGACCGCGAGGACAGGTCCGAAAGTGCAGGCCCGCTCAACTACCGCGAGGCGCTGCGGCGCTTCCAGACCCAGCTGGTCCGCGGCACCCTCGAGGACAGCAACTGGAACGTCGCCGAGGCCGCGCGCCGGCTCGCGCTCACGCGCGCGCACATCTACAACTTGATGCAGACGCTGGACATCTCGCGCCCCTGACCGCGCGAACGGGCCGCGCGCCGTCGGCGATGGACGACCCTGTCCACGCGCCATGACATCCGTGAAACCCAAGGTCCGCCGCGGGCGCCCGCGCGCCCGGCCATGCCCCGCGCGTCCCCGCCGGTGCCCGCGACCCCGCTCGATCCTGCGGAGATCCAGCAGACCGGGCCGAGCCCGGCGTCCACTCCGGTTGACACCGTCGGACGCCCGCCGTCGCGCTTCGTGGACAACGAGGCCGCCCACAACCGCGGGCGCCTCGTTGCGCGCCTGGAATGTGATCTGCAACTCGGGCGGACCGAGCCGTCATGCATCACCGCGCGAACGCCCTGTCACCTGTCCCTTCAAACAGCTTGTTCATCCGCGAGCGAGACTTCGGCGGCGAGGCGGTCGCCCTCGACGCCGCGCCGTCGGCGGTGCGCGTCGAGCTGCTGGGCGGGGCGCGGACGATCGCGGTCACGGTGGTCCCGGCCGAGGTCGAGCTGGCGACCGCGTCGCTGACGGGGGCCTCGCGGGCCGCGGCGCTGCGCGACCTCGACGCGGCCCTCGGGGCGCCGGACACGGCGCTGCTCCTCTACGTGGCGCTGCAGCGGGCGCGGATCTGGCGACGCGCCGCGGTCGTCAGCGCGGAGCCGTCGCTGGCGCCCCTGCAGCTGCCTCCGCTGGCGCACGGCGGCCTGCGAGCGGCGCCGCTCGACGCGACGATGCACCGCCTGTTCCTCGCCTGCGACGAGGCCGGCCGCGCGCTGCTGGCCGGCCGCTTCGTCGCCGAGGCGGCCGCGTGCCTGTCCCGTCACGCCGAGGCGTTCGCCGGCAACGCCTGGTGCCGGGCCGTCCACGCCGGTCGCCTCGCCCGCGAGCAGTACGTCGCCGCCCTCGCCAACACCCACCAGTACGTCCGCTACACCCCGCGCCTGCTGGCCCGCGCGATCTCGGTGTGCGACGACGAGCCGCTGCGCGATCACTTCACCCGCCACTTCCGCGGCGAACAGAAGCACGACCGCCTCATCGAGGCCGACCTCCGCTACCTCGAGGCCGACGTCGAATTCGTGCTGCGCGCGATGGCCCCGTGGGGCCCGACGCTGACCTTCATGAGCGTGCAGGAGAGCATGGTCGCGTTCCACGGCGACCTCACCGGCTTCCTCGCCGCCCCGTTCGTCGCCGAGGGTCTGGCCGCCCGCGTCGGCCCGCTCGTGCTCGACGACCTCGCCGACAACGTCCGCCGCTGGGGCTACCGCGAGCCCGCGCGAGCGACCCGCTTCCTCGTCAGCCACGTACGCGAAGACGGCGGCGACGACGGCCACTGGAACGCCACCCTCGCCGTCCTCGCCCGCCTGCTGCGCGACGACACCACCCAGCAACGCTTCCTCGCCGTCCTTCATTTGGCCGCCGACGCCTTCACCGCCAGCTATGACGCCTATGCCGACTATCTCACCCTCTTCACCCCACCCCTCCTCGCTGACCCTTGAGGCCTTCTGCGCCGCCGAGCGCCCCGACCTCGCCGAGCTCTATTGTCTCGGCCAGGCCGACAGCTACCGCCGCCACCCCGGCAGCGTGGCCGCGCTCTGGACCGTCCACATCGCCGAGGCCTTCGTGGTCCTCGCGCGCGCCCACGACGGCGCCGCCGCCGGCGGCATGCGGGTCCACCTGCGCCGCTCCGGCAGCCCGCTGCCGGTCGAGCGGGCCCTCGCCGCGATATGTCCCATCGAACAGGCGGTCGCCCGCGCCCCCGGCCCGCTGGTCGAGCTGTGCGGCACCTGGGTCGCCCCCTCCTATCGCCGCACCGACCTCGCCGCCAACCTCACCGCCGCCACCCTCGCGGTCGCCCGCGCCCTCGGGGCCGCGCAGATCGTCGGCTGCGCCCACCAGCACGTCCTCGACCTCTACCGCCGCTTCGGCGCGGTCGTCGACGACACCCTGGGCGTCCACCCCTACCCCGACCCCCGCTACCAGACCTGCGTGTTCTGGGCCGACCCGTTCGCCTGCCCCGAAGCCCGGGCCGTCGAGACGTGGGCCGAGGCCCTCCGCGCCGGCCCCAGCGTCGAATTCGCCCCGCTGCCGGCCGCGGCGGCGTAAAGCGATGCCTGTCCCGAAGGACAGGCCTTCAAACCCGCACACGACACATGTCCCGTAAGACATGTGTCGACAATCTCCACGACATGGCTCATGGGACAGGCGCCTCTGTCCCGCAGGCGCCCGTCAGGAGTCGTGCTCGACCCTGCGAATAAAGGCCTCGAGGATCCCCGACACCTCCGTCGGCCGCTGGCGGTGCGCCCAGTGATTGGCGTCGAGGCGATGCACCTCGAGGTCGGCGGCCACCTCGTGGATGTCGTCATAAAGCTCCGGGCGCAGCGCCATGTCGTGGAGCGGCACGAGGAGGCAGGTCGGCACCTCGATGGGGCGCGGCGGCTGCAGCTTGCGGAACAGCGCCTGGCGGTACAGCGCCAGCGGCGTGAGGGCCGCCCGGCGCGCGCCCTCGGCGTCGAAGTCGCGCAGCAGCGGGTCGTCCTTGGCCACCCCGCCGCTGCGCAGCGCTTGAATCCACAGGCGCGGGAACTGGCGCGAGATCAGCTGCTCGGGCAGCCACGGCAGCTGGAAGAACACCATGTACCAGCTCTTGCGCAGCTGATCGAAGAAGAACCCGAGCTCGCGCGGGTTCTTGGCCGCGCGGCCGAGGCGGCGCATCATCAGGTTCGGGTGGGGCCCGGCCAGGATCGACAGCGAGCGCAGCCGCCGGGCGTAGCGCGGCTGCTCGGCGAACATCCACGCCAGCGCGGCGCCCCAGTCGTGGGCCACCAGGTGCACCTGTCCTTCGGGACCGGCGAGGTCGTCGATCACCGCCTCGATGTCGCCCAGGTAGTGCGCGAACGCGTAGCCGTCGCGGCTCGTCGGCGCCGTCGAGCGGCCCACCCCGCGCTGGTCGAACGCCGCCACCGGGTGCGACTGGCCCAGCGACGCCAGCTGCAGCGACCACGTGTCGAGCGTGTCGGGGTAGCCGTGGAGGAACAGCACCGGCGCCCGGCGCTCGCCGCGGTCCCACGGGCGGCTGCGGACGACATGGAGCGAGACATCGTCGTGCGCGACGAACACGTGCTCGAGGCGAGCGAGCTCGGCATGAAGGTCGGCGCGGGCTTGGTCGTCGTGGGGGCGTCCTGACATGGCGGCGCAAGCACACACCCCGGCGCGGACTTGCATGCCGCGCCGCCCGGGCCAAAGCTCGATTCTCATGACCCACCCGGCCCGCTACTGGCACCGCGAGGGCGAGCGCATCGTTTGCACCGCCTGCCCGCGCCTGTGCACGATGTCCGAGGGGCAGCACGGCTTCTGCTACGTGCGCAAGCACGAGGACGGGCGCCTGGTGTCGCTGGCCTACGGCAAGCCCAACGCCGTCGCCGTCGACCCGATCGAGAAGAAGCCGCTGTGGCACTTCCTCCCCGGCACCACGATCCTCAGCATGGGCACCGCCGGCTGCAACCTCGGCTGCCGCTTCTGTCAGAACTGGGACCTGTCGAAGGCCAAGTCGCACCACAAGCGCGCGCTCGAGCTGGCCCCCGAGGACGTGCCGGCGCTGGCCCGCCGCGAGGGCGCCGCCTCGGTCGCGTTCACGTACAACGACCCGACGATCTACCCCGAGTACGTCATCGACGCGGCGCGAGCCGCCCGCGCCGCCGGGGTCGCGGCCGTCGGCGTCACCGCCGGCTACATCTCCGACGCCGCACGCGCCGACATGTACCCCGAGCTCGACGCCCTCAACATCGACCTCAAGGGCTTCAGCGAGCGCTTCTATCACAAGCTGACTTTCTCGCACCTGCAACCGGTCCTCGAGACCATCGAGTGGTCGGTCAAGCGCGGCCTGTGGGTCGAGCTGACCACGCTGGTGATCCCCGGCCACAACGACGACCCCGAGGAGCTGCGCGCCCAGTTCCGCTGGATCGCCGAGCACGTCGGCCCCGACGTCCCGCTCCACCTCACCGCCTTCCACCCCGACTACAAGCTGCAGGACGTCGAACGCACCCCGCCCGAGACCCTGATCCGCGCCCGCGACGAGGCCCGCGGCTTCGGCCTGCGCTTCGTCTACACCGGCAACATCTGGGACCGCGTCGGCTCCGTCACCGCGTGCCCGGGCTGCGACCTCCCGCTGATCGAGCGCCGCTGGCACGCCGTCGCGGCCAACCGCGTCAAGGCTGACGGCACCTGCCCCGGCTGTGCTCGCCAGATCCCCGGCGTCTTCGACGCCCGCAGCCAGTCGACCTCCGGCGGCCGGCGCTATCATCTGCTGTGAATCGTGAACGGAGCCGCGCCATGTCCAACCTCGAGTCGCACCGCCCGCCCGCCGTCGCCGACCGCTTCTACCCCGGGGAGCCCGGCGCGCTCCGCCGCGAGCTCGAGCGCTGCCTCGACCGCGACGTCCGGCCGGTGCCGGCGCGCATGATCCTCGCCCCCCACGCCGGCTATGTCTACAGCGGCGCCCTGGCCGGAAAGACATGGTCGCAAGTACATGTCCCGGACCGCGTGATCCTGCTGTGCCCCAACCACACCGGGCGCGGCGCGCGGAGATCGATCTGGCCCGGCGGCGCGTGGGACACCCCCGCCGGCCCGGTGCCGATCGCCGCCGACCTCACCGACGCCCTGATCCGCCACGCCGGCCTCCAGCCCGACACGGCGGCGCACCTGCGCGAGCACGCGATCGAGGTCCACCTGCCGTTCCTGCGCGCCCGCAACCCGCAGGCCGAGATCGCCGCGGTCTGCCTCGGCGGCCTCGACTTCGCCGAGTGCCAGGTGGTGGGCGTCGGCGTGGCCGCGGCGATCCGCGAGCTCGAGGCCGGCAACCCCGACGCCGCCCCGCGGGTGCTGCTGGCCGCGAGCAGCGACATGTCCCACTACATCCGCGCCGACGAGGCCGCCGCGCTCGACCACCTCGCGCTCGACCGCCTGCTCGCGCTCGACCCCGCAGGCCTTCACGAGACCGTCCGGCGCCACCAGATCAGCATGTGCGGGATCTTGCCGGCCACGGTCGCGCTGGTCGCCGCGCTCGAGCTCGGCGCGCGCCGGGCCGAGCTCGTCGGCTACACCCACTCCGGCCAGGTCACCGGCGACACCGAGCGCGTGGTCGCCTACGCCGGCGCGGTCGTGCAGTAAGTCCTCCGACCGACGCTGACGCCCCTCTTGCAGTCGTTTCTCGGCCGTCACACCGAGCGCGCGGTGGGCCACGCCGGCGTCTTCGTGAAGTCGTTCTCCGACGCGATACCAAGCGCGCCGACAGTGACACCTCCTCGCAGTCGCCCCTCCGGCTTCGGATCGAGCGCGCGGTAGGTCCGCCGGCGGGAGTCGTTCGTCTCGCGGACGCTCGAGGTCGTCGCCTCACGTCTTCGACCAGGAGCGCCGAGCCCTCGCGCTGCTCACCGCCGCGTCGACTCGAGGAAGAGCGTCGTACCGCAACAGCGAACGCTATCGAGGCGCCATCTGGAGCCTCGGCGCGGCGCTTTGACGCGACTCCTGGAGTGTCGGCGCCGGCGTCGCGGCGCGTGCGAACGCCGTGACGCGCCGGCAACGACTTGCACGCGAGCACGCGCATGCGAGCCACGAAATAACGGCCCGGCGGCGGCTCGTTGACGCCGCGTCATGGCCCGCACCCGCGATCTCGTCGCCCTGTCCGCCATCCTCGTCGCCCCGCTCGCTGCGATCCTCGTCTCGCAAGCGCTCCCCTCGCTCGACGCTCCTGCGCCGGCGAGCTCGGAACCGCTCGCCGCGCTCGCACCGCCCGCGCCTGCCCCGACGCCCGCGCCTGCGACGGTCGAGCCGCCGACGCCCGTCGCTCCCGTGGTCGCCGCCGCGGAGCCCACCGCCGCTCCCGTGCCCCCGCCCGCCGGCGTGGGCCAGGCCATGCTCGTGCGCAAGGACGCCCTCGTCCTCCACACCCACGCCGACCTGCGCTGGGCCAGCGGTCGCCCCGTGATCAAGGCCGAGCCCAGCCATTTGCTCGCCACCCGATCTGCCCGTTGGGACAGCCTCCCCGAGCGCCTGCGCGGCCTGCAGGACGCGACCATGGTCGTGCACGCCGCCGACGGCAGCACCTGCGTCGCAAGCGTCGACGCGCCCCGGCTCCACCTCGAGCAGATCGGCGACGTCTTCCACTCGATGGATGACGACGGCCACGAGAGCTTCGAGCCGCCGGCCGACAAGGCTGTCCTTCGGGACATGGTCAAACAGCTATTCGCCGAGGAGGACGACCTGCTGCTGCTGGCCCGCCAGCGCGCCGCCGACGGCCGCCCCTGCGAGGGCCTGTGGGCCCGCCGCGCCGACCTCCCGCCCGCGACCGTGTTCGGGCGCCGGGGCGCGAGCGAGGCCGAGGCCGCCGCCCTGAAGGCCGAGGTCGCCGCAGTCGTGCGTGCCCAGCCCGAGTTCACCGCCCTGACGGGCGAGTACGCCGAGTACCTCGCGCCGATGGACGCCGAGCGCCGCGCCGACCTGCCGGCCTGGGACGAGTTCGTCGCCATCAACCTGAGAACCACCGCGTGGCACGAGATCGGCGGCTCGCGCCAGATCGTCAGCGTCGAGCTGCAGCTCGTCGATCGCATGGCCTGCAGCGACGACTTCGGCGGCAGCCTCGCCCTCCTGCTCGAGCGGCGCGACGGCCGACTCGTCCGCGTCGACCAGCCCGGCTGGCTCGGCCTCACCGCGCTCATGGACCTCGAGGGCGACGGCGTGCTCGAGGCCGTCACCGACGACGGTTTTGAAACCGTCCTCCGCACCCACGACCCGAACGGCGCCGAGCTCCGCGACGCCTACTCGGTGCCCTACGTCGGCTGTCCGTGCTAGGCGCCTCGCGCGAGCAGTGCCCGGCGCCTCGGCTCCCGAGCTGTGCGTCGCCCGGCCACTGCTCGCACCCTCGTCCTACCCCACGAGAGGTACGTTCGCACGCAGCGATCGGCAAGGTGAGCTCCGAGTGCTCCGGACCCGAGCGGGCCACCGCCGCCGCAGACGTCGTACAACGCCGCGCTACGTCACTCGGAGTCGAGCCTCAACAGCGTCCGTACGGCCCGTGCGTGGTGCTGCGCCTGCCCCAGATCTTGCGAGCCGACGTGCTCTCGCAGGTAGTAGTGCGACCGGACGCGCAGCGCCTTCAAGCTCCTGTAGCGCAGCGCGGCTCGCTGTACGGCGACCTCGCGCGAATCTCGAAGCGCGGCGAACAGCCGCTCATGATTGCTGTTACTCGCCGTCGTATCGACGGCGACGACCCGACCTGCAGCGTGATACGTCGCGTAGTAGAGCGCCGCGATCGCCAGTCGCCGCGCGGCTTCGGTGGCGGAGGTCGTCGAGGCCTCGCCGCACTGGCGCAACGCTTCGGACCAAAGCTCGTCGGGGGTGATCACGCGCCGATCTCCTCGAGCGGAACGGCGGGGCCGTAGACCATGAACACGACGTGCCTCACAGGGTCGGGGGCACCCGCCGCGACTGCCCGCTCGACCGCGTCCCAGACCTCGTCGTGCAGCCGGCTGAGCTCGGAGTACGAATGAGAATCGGTCCAGTACTGCAACACGAGTTCCCTTTGCCCGTCTTCGGGGCCCTCGAGCGAAGCATCAAGACGAACGATGCGAGGGCCCAGCGCCGATTCGACCGACGAGACGATGGCCCGCCAGCCCTCGCTGAGGCCGGCCTCGGAGAGGAACGGCAAGATGGCGTCGCAGAGCGTTTCGCCCACCATTCGACCTCCCCGAAGCGCACGCCGATCTGAAGCGCGTGTTCGGCACGGAGCTGCTCCTCTCGCTCCCCGAGCGCTCGACCGTCGAGGCTCTCCAGCGTTCGCTTCGCCTCCGCGGCCAGCCCTGCATCGGCGAGCCCGGCGACGACGTTGAGCGTGACCGCGGGCGGCACCGCCGGGAGGCTCCGCCACAGTTCGAGCGCCCGCCGAGCCTCGCGTCGGGCCTCGGCAGCGTTGCCCGCGAGCACCAGGGCATGGCCGTACGCCGTCGAGGCGATGAGGTTTCGTGGCTCGCGCTCCACCTCCTGCGCCAGCGTTCGCAAGATCTCCGCCAGCAGCGCACCGTCATCCCCATGGAGGGTCCGGAGGCGCTCGCCCAGCTCGACCGACTTGAGCGCAGGGAGGGTCATGTTCGCGCAACCTAGCTCGAGCACGCGAGGTCGTCCAGGCGACGCGCTGTGGGCGAAAGATCACCAACCCGACTTGGGAGCCCCGAACTCGCGCCGCGACTCAGCGCAGCACGATGAAGCTGAGCGGCATCTCGGAGTCGACTGGTTCCCAGTCGACGTCGACCGACGAGACGCGGGCGGAGGGCGGGCCTTTGCGGCACCAGTCGACCAGCGCCTCCACCCTCGCGCGGGTCCCCTGCGCGCGCAGCTCCACGCGGCCGTCGGGCAGGTTGCGGACCCAGCCGCGCAGGCCGAGGGCCTGGGCGCGGGCTTGCGCGCTGGCGCGGTAGTAGACGCCCTGGACGCGCCCGTCGACGCACACGAGCGCCTGGACCACTTCGAGCTCCTGTCCCATCGGCCCTGTCCTCGGTGTCCTGTGCCTTCGTCCATGTCCCGGGGACCATGTCCCCGGGACCATGTCCTCGATTGTCCATCGCTCCCGCGTCGATCCACGCCTTGACCAGGGCGACCTTCGCGTCGTCCATCAGGCCCATGACCGGGGGCATCAGCGTGCCCGCGCCGCCGGCCTCTTCGAAGCCGCCGGCCAGCTTGAGGTACAGGTAGCTGGCCGCCGAGTCGCTCGGCTCGACCAGGTTGAGGTCGGTCGTGGGCGACTTGACGCCGACCAGCGCCCCGTAGGAGTCGCCCATCGGCATCTCGAGCATGCCGTTGGCGGCGCTCGGCGCGGAGAAGTGGCACGAGCAGCTGGCGTCGATGATCGCCTGCACGTTGGCGAAGGTCGGCTCGGCGGGTTCGCCGGTGGTGTCGGTCCCGCCGGTGTCGGTGTCGGTGTCGCCGCCGGTGGAGGCCGGCCCGCCGCCCTCGAACTCGGCGCCGCCGATCCACGACAGGATCACCTGGTTGTTCGGGTTCAGGAAGTCGTTGTCGGCCGGCATGCGCGGCACCGTGCGGGTGAGGCCGAGGCTCGACAGCAGCGCGTCGGGCAGCATCACGATCGCCAGGTACGAGTTCGCGGTGTCGCCGAGCGTCACCAGCGGCACGCCGTTGATCTCGCCGGTGAGGATGCCGTCGAGCTCGTCGCCGGCGAGCACCGGCAGGGTCGCGCCGGGCGAGTGACAGCCGCCCTTGCCGCAGCTGGCCTCGAACGCCTCGCGCACGGCCGGGGGCACGCCGCCGCCGCCGCCGCCGCCGCTGCCCTCGGTCTCGATCGCCTCGAGCTGGTTGCAGCCCGCGAGCAACGTCGTCGTCGCCAGGGCGAGGGACACGGACTTGGATGTCTTCCGGGACATGTCGTTACAGGCTCCACTTGCGGCTGAGGTTGAAGCCGAAGAAGAAGTTGCCGCGGTCGCTGAACGGGTTCTTGCTCTGACCGCCGGGGGCGTACAGGTTGGTGTGGATCTCGCGGGTGTTGGTGATGAAGATCTGGAAGAAGTGCTTGCCGGTGTTGACCGAGCCGCCGATCGCCCACGAGCCGATGTTGCTGCCGTTCCGGTCGGCGTTGCCGCCGCGGTAGAAGAACACGTCGGCGGGGATCGGCAGGTGGTACTCGAGGTCGATGCCCCAGCGCTTCTTCTGGCCGAGCCACACCGTCGAGGCGATGCCGATGCCGAGCGTGCCGCGCTTGTCGCGGACCTTGACCGGCCCGTCGACGCCGTCGTCGGGCAGGTCGACCTGCACGTTGGCCGAGTGGTTGGTGCGCAGGTGGTAGCCGACCGTCAGCTGCGTGCTCCAGCGGTCGAACCACAGCCGGCTGAGCAGCAGCTGGAAGTTGCCGGCCCACGGGTTGGCGGTGTTGCTCGGGAAGTCGCGCAGGTACTCGACCGACGCGTAGCCGCCGAAGCTCAGCTTCTTGCCGTCCTCCTGGCGGATCGGGATGTACTTGGTGCCGAGCTCGTAGCCCTTGCGCGAGTTGGTGCGCCGGATCAGCACGTCCCAGCCGTTGAGGATGCCGTAGGCGAAGCCGTACGAGATGTTGGCGCCGGCGTCGAGGCCGAACGCGCC
Source organism: Nannocystis pusilla (assembly GCF_026626665.1). Taxonomy (GTDB): domain Bacteria; phylum Myxococcota_A; class Polyangia; order Nannocystales; family Nannocystaceae; genus Nannocystis; species Nannocystis pusilla. The sequence goes on along the minus strand of NZ_JAPNKE010000002.1, from coordinate 9,206,726 downwards.
GCGCTCGGCGCCGACCTGACCGAAGCGGTGGTCGATGCGGAACTCGAAGGTGCGCCGCCCGAGCGTCGTCGTGGTCGGCAGGTTGATCTGGAACGTGCCGTGGAACGGCGGCTTGCCGCGCTCCTTCTCCGCCGGCTTGTCGCCGCCGCCGGCGTCGCTCGGGGCCTCGCTCGGACCCTCGCTCGGCTCGGCCGCCGCGCCGTCGCTCGGCGCCGGCGTCTCGACCGCCGCGCCGCCCGACGACTCGCCGAGCGCGACGATCCACGAGCGCACGAGCTCCATCTCCTTGGCGTTCAGCGGGTCGTCGCCCATCGGCATGACGTCGCCCTTGATGCCCTTGTGGCCGGGCACCAGCTTGGCGACGAGGTAGCTGCCCTCGGGGTCGCCGGGCACGACGAAGCGCTTGCCCGACTCCTTCGACTTGTCGCGCGACAGGTGCGCCAGGTCGCCGACGAGCACGACCTCGCTGCCGCCCGCCTCGTGACAGGCGCTGCACTTGTCGTCGAACAGCTTGCGGACCTTGACCTCGAGGTCGGCCGCCTTCTTGTTGCCGGCCGCGCCGCCGCTGCTGGCCGAAGGGCCAGGTGCCGGCGCGGCCGCGGGCGCCGGCGCGGTCGTCGGCTTGAGGCCGGCGATCCACTCCTTGAGCACCTTCTTCTGGGCCGCGGGCAGCGAGTCACCCGGCGGCATCGCCTCGCCGGCGATGCCCTTGGTGCCCATGACCTTGGCGTAGAGGTAGCTGGCGTCGGGGTCGCCGGCGACGACCATCGGTTTGCCGGTCGCCTTCGACTTCACCGAGGTCAGCCGTGAAGGTGACCCCGCGAGCGAGACCTCGTCGGCGCCATCATCGTGACAGGCGGTGCAGCTGTCTTCGAAGATCGCCTTGACCTTCGCCTCGAGGTCAGGGGCCGGCGCGAGGGCCGAAACGACAGCCATAACGAGTGGTGCTGCAGGCGCGAGCATGTGCGTCAACCGTGAGTGTTACCACAATGCGCGGCGCAGGACTCTCCGATAATATCCGCGCCATGCGCCCAGCTTTCTCCCGGCTCGTCCTCGCGTCGCTGACGCTCCTCGCGTGCAACACGAACCCGGAGTCGGCGACGAAAGACGCCCCCGTCGTCGCCGGCAAGACCGACGCCCCGGAGACCAAGGGCGCGCCGCCGGCCGACGCCAAGGTCGCCCCGCCGCCCCCGTCGACCGAGACGAAGACGGCTGGTGACCCCGCGACACCTCCGCCCGGCGACGCCAAGGTCCCCGAGGACGCCAAGACCGACGCCGCCGCGACCGCTGGCGAGGCCGCTCCGCCGGCGCCCGCGGCCGATCCCGCCGCTGCCGCCGAGGCCAACAAGAAGCTGCTCGACGAGGCAAAGGCGAAGAAGACGTCCGATACGCGCGCCAAGAAGGCGCTCGAGGAGGCCGAGAAGGGCGGCGCCACCGTGCGCGAGCTCGCCGAGTCCGCCAACGCCCGCGGCGAAGCGCTGTTCGACGAGCCCGAGCGCGCCGCCGCGTTCTTCACGTGGGCCAAGGACAAGGACACCACGTACCCGAACCCGGTGTTCAACCTCGCCAAGCAGAGCGCCAACGCCGGCGAGGTCCCGCAGACCGTCGAGCTGCTCAAGGAAGTGTCGAAGCGCGGCGGCAAGACGCTGCTCAAGCAAGTCGGCTTCGACCCGACCTTCGAGATCGTCAAGGACGACGCCGAGGTGCAGAAGCTGATCAAATGAGCGCGCGTCCGGTCGGCGTCCTGTTCGTCTGCTACGCCAACATCGTCCGCTCGCCCCTGGCCGCCGCAGTGTTCACGCGGCTCGCGGACGAGCGCGGCGTCGCGGGCCGCTTCCGCATCGACAGCGCGGGCGTGGCCGCCGACGCCGGCAACCCCGCCCACGCCGGCAGCGTCCGCGTCGCCGCCGACCACGGCCTCGCGCTGACCCACTCGAGCCGCCTGCTGCGCCGCGACGACCTGTTCGAATTCGACGAGGTCCTGCTGCTCGACCGCCTGGTCGCGTCCGAGCTGCGCCGCCTCACCGCCGGCTCCGCGTTCGGCCCGATCGCCGGCACGGACCGACAGGCGCGCATCCGCCTGCTCGCGTCGCTCGCCGACCCCAGCGCCCGCGGCGCCGACCTCGACGTGCCCGACCCCGTGCGCGGCGGCCCCGAGGGTTTCTCTCGGCGTACCGGCAGATCGCCCGCGCCTGCGCGGCGCTGCTCGACGACCTGTCCGTCAAGACATAACTTCGTGGCCTGCTTTGAAAGGCATGGCCGCTCGGACATGGTGCTTCGGGCATGTGCAATCACGCATGTTCGATCGGACACGCGACGGCAGAGCCCCCTACCGCGGCAAGGCGCGAACTCGCCGTCACGCTGCCCTTCGCGCCGCCCTCGTTCGCGAGACACGAGGATCGGCTGGTCGAGAAGCTGGGACTTGGGAGGCTCTTGCGCCGGCGGGCCTCTGTCTCGTGGTACGTTTACATTCATGACAATGGGGCGGCGGCCAGGGCGTCGACGCGCCGTGGCAGAGCACGAATCGAGGAGGCACTGATGGCGAAAGTCCGATTACTGGCCCATGGCCGAACTTGGGAGACCGAGGTCCCTGTCGGCTCGACACTGCTCGCGGCGTCGAAAAGAGTGGGCGCACCCGAGGGCGACATGTGCGGCGGCGTCTGCGCCTGCTCCGCGTGTCACGTCTACGTCACGAAGGGCCGAGAGCTGCTCACCCAGGCCGAGTTGGACGAGGAGGACATGCTCGACAAGGCGTTCGACGTCCGCGCCTCGAGCCGGCTCGGCTGTCAGGCGAAGATCCTGAAGGACGGCGATATCGAAGCGGAGATCTCCCGCGAGAGCCTCGACTCGTTCTACAAGGAGCACCCGAGCGTGCAGGACCCACGCAAGGCGTGATCCCGACCTCGGCGACAGACCGCGCTCTTGCAGCACCTCGCTGCTTCGCTACGCGGGGCGCCTCGCCAAGCCGCCTCGCGCGGTGATGGGTCCGGGCAGGAGCCGCGGGCGCCTCGCGGCGCCCGCTCTTCACGTCTGGGCGACCGCGTCGCTCAGTTGCGCAGCGCCGGCGTCTTCTCGGGCGCGGCCGCGGGCGCCGCGACCACGGTCGCGGGCTTGTTCTCGCCGTCGCTCTTGGCGGCGAGCGCGTCCGGGTGGATCTCGAGCTCGGCGAGCCCGCCCGGGATCAGCAGCTTCGCCACCGGCGTGCCCTCGGCGATCACGCGGCCGTCGCGGCGCTTGAGCACCACGGGCGGGTGGGCCTTCTCGTGGGCGGTCAGCTGCTTGCTGAGCGCCGCCTGCTTCTCCTCGTCGAGGGCCGTCCAGGCCAGGCGGCCGCGGCACTTGGGGAACTTCGAGCAGCCGAGCCACGGGCCGCGCTTGCCCATGCGCAGGTTGAGCGGCGCGCCGCACTTCGGGCACGGCACGTCGACCTCGAGCGCCGGAGGCGTCGGCAGCTTGACGCCCTCTTTCTTGTCGAGGTTGATGACGAACTTCGTGTGCGGGAAGTTGACCGACGCGAGGAACGGGCCGAAGCGGCTGTTGCGGAGCTCCATGTCGGAGCCGTCGTCGGGGCAGACCATGTCGACGCGCTCCGGCAGCAGCGGCCGGCCGTCGCGGGTGATCGGCGCCGCGTAGTCGCACTCGGGGTAGGTCGTGCAGGACAGGAAGCGGCCGTTCTTGCCGAACCGGTAGCAGGTCGGCGACCCGCACTTCGGGCACTTGTAGATCGCCGGCTGCGCCTCGGCCTTGGCGTGCGTCATCGTGTCGCTGGCGATGTCGAGCGAGCGGCGGAAGCCGCCGTAGAAGCGCTCGAGCATCTTCTGCCAGTCGGCGCCCTTGTCCTCGATCTCGTCGAGCTGGGCCTCCATCGCCCGCGTGTAGCCGACGTCCATCAGGTCCTTGAACGCCTCGACCAGCTTGTCGGTCACGACCTCGCCGAGGTCGGTGGCGTAGAAGCGGCGGTCGAGCTGCTCGACGTACTTGCGCTCCTGGATGACCGAGATGATCGACGCGTAGGTCGACGGCCGGCCGATGCCCTCGGCCTCGAGCGTCTTGACCAGCGACGCCTCGGTGTAGCGCGGCGGCGGGCTCTGGAACTTCTGCTGCGGCTCGATCGAGAACGTCCCGAACGCCTGGCCCTCGCCGAGCGTCGGCAGCGTCTGCTCGTCGGTCGCCTGGACCCCGAGCACCTTGAGGAAGCCGTCGAACACCAGCGTGCGGCCGGTGGCGCGGACCACCGCGCCGGTCGGCTTGTCGGCGCGCTCGAACATCACCGCGGTCGCGTCCCACTGCGCCGGCGTCATCTGGCAGGCCACCGTGCGCGACCAGATCAGCGAGTACAGCTTGAACTGCTCGTCGGTCAGCGCCTCGCGCAGGTCCTCCGGGCGGCGGCTGATGTCGGTCGGCCGGATCGCCTCGTGGGCCTCCTGCGCGTCCTTGTTCGACGACGTGTAGATGTTGGGCTTCTCGGGCAGGTAGGGCTCGCCGAAGCGCGACTCGATGAAGCCGCGGATCTGCGTCAGCGCCTCGGCCGACAGCGCGGTCGCGTCGGTGCGCATGTACGTGATGAGACCGACCTGGCCCTCGCCCGGGATGGCGATGCCCTCGTACAGCTGCTGCGCCGCCCGCATCGTGCGCTGGGTCGTGAAGCCGAGCTGGTTGGCGGCGGCGATCTGCAGCGACGAGGTGATGAACGGCGCCAGCGGGCGCGAGTTGGTCCGCTTGGTCTCGACCGACTTGACGCGGTAGCGCGCCGCCGGGTCGAGCGCGCCGGTGATCGTGCGCAGCGTCTTCTGCGGGCCCTTGCCCTCCGGGTTGTCGCGCGCGGTCGCCTTGACGTCGACCAGGCCGACGGCCTCGACCACGCGGGACACGTCGGCGGACAGGTCGCGCGGCGCGGTCGAGGCGGCCGTCAGCGAGAACTTCTCGCCGCCGAGCTCGACCAGCTCCGACTCGATCGCCGCGTGCTGCGACATCCAGGTGTTCTGCGCCTTGAGGGTCGGGCCCTTGCCCTTCTCGTCGACGGTGGCGAGGAACGTGGTCCACGCCGACGCCAGCGGCGCAGCCTGGCTCGGGTCGACGCACAGACGGACGGTGACCTCCCAGCGCTCGTCGGGGACGAAGGCCGCGATCTCGCGCTCGCGCTCGACGATCAGCTTGACCGCGACCGACTGCACGCGCCCGGCCGACAGCCCGCGCGCCACCTTCTTCCACAGCAGCGGCGACGCCTGGTAGCCGACGATGCGGTCGAGGATGCGGCGCGCCTGCTGGGCGTTGACCTTGTTGACGTCGATCGGCCGCGGGTTGGCGAACGCGCGGTGCACGGCCTGCTGCGTGATCGCGTTGAACACCACCCGGCGGGCGGCCTGCGGCGGGATGCGCAGCTCCTCCGCGAGGTGCCAGGCGATCGCCTCTCCCTCGCGGTCCAAGTCTGTTGCGAACCACACCTGCGAGGCGTTCTTGGCCAGCCGCTTGAGGTCGGCGACCGTCTTGCTCTTATTGGTCAGGACCACGTAGGTCGGGCGGAAGCCGTGCTCGAGATCGACCCCGGGCACCGGCTGCTTGGCGCCCTTCTCCGACTTGGTCGGCAGGTCGCGGATGTGGCCGACCGACGCCTGCACCACGAAGTTCGAGCCGAGGTACTTGTTGATCGTCTTGGCCTTCGCGGGGCTCTCGACGATCACCAGCTGCTTCCCGCGCGCCGACGCGCCCTCGGCCTCGTCGCCCTCCTCGGGCGCGGCCTCCGGCGCTTCCTTGGGCTCCTTGGGCGCCTTCGTCGCCTTGGGCGCCTTCGTCGCCTTGGGCGCCTTGGCCGCCTTGGGCGTCGCGGCCTTGGCCGCCTTCTTCGCCGGCGCGGCCTTCTTGGCGGCGCCCTCGGCGGCTTTCGGTTTGGCTTTCGGCTTCGCCGGCGTGGCCGCCTCGGTCGCCTTCGCCTTCACCTTGGCGACCTTGCGGGTCTTGGTGGGGGCGTCGGTCTTGGTGCCGTCTGCAGAAGAAGCTCGCGCCATGGGGGTCACGTGTGAGACGAGATACAGGAAGGAGGGGCAATAAAAAAGCCCCGGACCTGGCGCCGCCAGGTCCACCGGAGCCTACCTCTTTAATAGAAGCCTCACGGCGGCGCCAGCGAGACGCGAACGCCGACGCACGAGGGCGACCGGCGCGGACTGGCGGTCCGAGCGCGAGTTCAGGTCCGGGTCCGGAGCATTGGGCCCCTGGAGTGGCGGTGCAAGATCTCGGCGCGCGGATCTGATCGTGCGATCTCGTCGCGCCGGCCGCCTTGCTCGACGCCTCCGGCGATCTTACGCGCGGGCGCGCGACGCGACCGCGGCGCTGGTGCTCACACGCCCGGCGCGCCGCCGGTGCAGCGCGGCACGTAGTCGGGGTTCTTCATCTCGCACACGTCCTCGACGCACGGGCAGCCGAGCAGGTAGCAGAAGCCGCGCGAGCTGGCGACGCCGAGCTGCTCGATGCAGTCGCGCAGGCTCTTCTGGTCGCCCTGGGCGAAGACCGTGCAGCCCGCGGCGACCGGGTCCTGATTGGTCGCGTGCTGCCCGCCCCAGCCGGAGCGCATGGCGAGGATGTCGGAGCCGTTGGCCCCGCGCCACTTGCCGTCGACCATGATGCAGTCGCGGGCCGGGTCGAGCTCCTGCGTCTGGCAGCACTGCGAGCCCATGCAGATCTCGTTGATCGTGGCCGTGTCCCAATGCGGGTTGCACGGCACGGGGCAGCCGTTGATGAGCGGGCTGTCGAAGTCACCCGTCTTCACGCACATGCCCTGGGTGCTGAGCGCGTTGTTGTTGTCGGAGAACAGCGGGGCGCCGTACCGCTCGTTGCTGACGCCGTCCATGTAGTATTGGGATCTTGCCGCCGACGGTCGCCGGGTCGTCCGAGCAGCACGTCTCCTCGCCTGGGCAGCCGTTGTCGCCTTGCGCGGTCGCCTGCGCCGGGTTGCAGCGGAACGACGGGATATCGAGCTCCGGCTCGAAGCACGCGACCGAGGTCACGGCGCCCACGCTAAACAGGACGGCGTAGGTCAGGGCAGTCTTGAGGAGGTTCAACGCGGTCTCCTTGCGGCAGCGTCAACGTGGCACATCCGGCCACAGCTTGTAAAGCATCCGTCGCGCCCGCCCGCCTGCGCCACCTCGCACACGGCACGCCCCTCGCACACGGCACGCCCCTCGCACACGCCGCCCTGCAGCCGTCGCGCCGTACGCGTCGCCACGCACCCGCCGCCGCGCGCCGCGATGGATGGCGTGGACGGCGTGGCGCGTACCGTCCGTGTGTCCACGTTTTCACCACGCACCGCGCTGCGACGCACGCGTGACGCTGACTTCGCGCGCGTGGCCCAGGAGACGCTCTCGCCGGGTTCTGGCCAGGCTTTTGGCAGTTTCCTTGCAGCCGGCTATCCTCGGTCCACCATGCCAGTATCGCTGGGTCGCGGGGCCTCGCCCCGGCTCGTGCGCGCGCGACCGCTTGCGGTCCGCTGGAGCGCGTTTTTCGCCCTCTGTCTCGCCTGCTCGAGCACCCCGCCTGCGGATCTCCCCTCCGCGCCTGCGCCCCAGGTCCCCACCGGAGCCGCCGCCGGGGCCGCGCCGCAGCCGAGCGAACCCGTGGCGCCGCCCGCAGCCCTCGTGTTCCCCAAGACCAGCCAGCGCGAGCAGTCCGCGGGCCATGCGTGGGTGTTCGACGGCCCGGGCGCCGAGCCCAAGCGGCAGGAGATCGCCGCGGTCGAGGCCGCCGGCTACACGGTGATCGACCTCAGCAACAGCTGGGTGCCGTACATCTTCAGCGAGAAGACGGTCGCCGTCGACGACGCGCAGCCCAACGACTACCGCAAGCGCTACATCGACCTCGCCAACAACCGCGTCGACGCCGACGGCGAGGCGCTCGACAAGCACGAGCGCAACTTCCTCGAGCTGTACGGCATCCCGCCGACGCTGCAGGTCGTCGCCGGCGAGTGGCGCACCGTCGACAGCGAGATCGGGCCGTGTCTGCAGGCCGCCGGGTTCGACCCCGAGGTCCTGCGCGCGTGGACCGGCGGCGGCATCGCCTACGCCGACAAGAAGACGGGCGACGTCCGCAAGCTCGCGCGGCTCAAGGCCTCGCTCGAGAAGGACCTGAAGAAGGCCAAGCTCGACCCCGCCGACCTCGAGCAGGCCAAGGGTCACCCGAAGCTCGGCCGCGCCTACGACAACTGGCGCGCGCTGCAGAGCAAGGTCGACGTCATCGACCACGCCCAGCGCCGGCTCCGCTGCGAGAAGATGTTCCAGTCGGCCGAGGGCGAGGGCACCTACACCAAGGGCGAGTTCGACTCGGCGACCACCCACGCGCTGGCGCAGTTCGAGAAGAAGCACGCGATCATGGGCTGGGGCCACTTCACGCGCGAGAACCTCGAGGCCCTCGCGCGCACGCAGGACGAGAGCGCCCACCGCCGGCTGCTGCGGGTCGTCGAGGAGCGCGTCGTCTCGGGCGCGGCGATCCTCGAGGACGGCAGCGCCGCGCGCTGGAAGCCGAAGTTCCGCTGGAAGGACCGCCGCGGCGAGGAGCAGCCGCTGCGCGACGTCGTGCGCGAGTCGGTCGACGCCGCCGTCGCCGCCCTCGACCTCGGCACGCCCGAGAGCGCCCGACGCCAGCTCGACAAGCTCAGCGAGCTCGGCGCCGGCAACTTCGAGGACCTGCTGGTCGCGGTCAAGCTGCCGCCGCGGCCCGACTACTACCTCGAGGACATGACCTACGAGGTCGTCATCGACCGCGGCGACGTCTGGTACGACTTCCCGTTCGACAGCACCGGCAAGCGCCTGTCGCAGCCGCGCGAGCGCTACCCGCACATCACCGTCTACACCGTCTACGAGGGCCAGAAGATCCCGCTGATCCACTGGCGCACCACGATCGGCTCGTGGCGCAGCGAGCTGTACAACGGCGGCGAGTACTACAAGTACAAGGACTCCGACGTAGGTCCGCGCGTGTGGAAGGAGATCGTGGCGGCGCCGGTGTGGATCCCGCCGGCCACCACGCCGCCGCGCGAGCTGGTGCGCCGCAAGTGGAAGGACGGCCGGGTCCGCACGGTCGTCAACAACGCCGAGTTCGGGCCCAGCTACACCTCGGCCTACGGCCTGGTCGCGGCCTACCATATCAAAGAGATCAAGAACCCCGACGGCACCCTCAAGGCCGACTTCGACAACTCGATCCGGACCCACGGCAGCGTCGACTACATGTCGATCCTCCGCCGCTACTCGCACGGCTGTCACCGCCTCTACAACATGTCCGCGGTGCGGCTGTTCTCGTTCATCCTCGGCCACCGGCAGTTCGTCCGCGAGGGCCAGATCAAGCTCGGGTTCTCCCGCGAATTCGTCCACGAGGACCAGACCTTCAAGATCTCCCTCAAGACCCGCGGCTATCGCTACAAGCTCGCGCAGCCGATCGCCGTCGACGTCACCGAGGGTCGGATCAAGGGCACGCGGCAGAAGCCTATCGAGGGCTACATCCCCAAGCCGAGCGACACCCCTGCCCCCGCTGACGGCCCGGCCGCCGAGGCCGCGCCAGGACCTGCCGAGGCCGCTGCGCCTGCCGAGAACAACGTACAGACTCCCAGTTGATGTGGGTTAGCGCACCCACCCCCGATGTCCTCGCCGCTGCCCTCGCGTGCTGCATGCTTCGCGCGGCGCGCCGGTCCACTGTTCGCGCTTGCTGAGGCGCCGGCCCGGGAGCAAGATTCCGCGCCGTGCAGCGCAACCTCTCGACCGGCTTCGAAGACAGCTACCGTCGTCACCTCGTCGTCGAGCAACGCAAGGCCGTGCTCGAGACCATCGCCCGCGAACTGAGCCCGACGACGACGCTCGGTGACATCGTCGACGCCGCGCAAGAGCTCGGTTGGGGCGACGCGATGGGTGAGCTGTCGCTCGGCGAGTTCGCCGAAGCCCTGCTCGGCGGCGAGGTCGCAGCGCCGGCTGTGCCGCCTGCGGTCGCCGACGCCGGCGAGCCCGAGGAAGAAGAAGAGGAAGAGGTCGAGGCGTTCGCCGAGGAGCCCGAGGACGAGGACGAAGAAGAGGAAGAGGTCGAGGACGACGACGACCTCAGCGAGACCGAGGAGGACGTCGCGCCGCCGCCCCCGCCCAAGGCCGCCAAGAAGACCAAAGCCGCCGCGAAGAAGGCCACCAAGGCCGCCAAGGGCAAGGGCGGCCGCGCCGCCCCGACCCAGACCGCGCTGCCCAACATCCCGCCCGCGCCGGCCAAGAAGGGCGCCGCGGGCGGCAAGAAGCTGAGCAAGAAGGCCGCCAAGAAGGCCGCGATGTACGTCCCGGCGATGCAGGACGACAGCGACGCGATGAACCTCGACCAGGCCGCCAAGCTGCTGGTCCCGATCGTCCGCAAGCTCAAGGAGGCGACCATGCAGGACCTCGAGGAGCAGACCGGCATGGGCCGCCGCAAGCTGCGCTTCCACATCGGCCAGCTGGTCAAGCACGGCCGCCTCAAGCGCCACGGCATGGGCCGCGGCACCTGCTACACCGTCAAGTGACCTGTCCCTCGGGGCAGCCGATCGCAGGCTGCCCCGAAAGACAGCCTGCCCCAAAGGACAGAAGGCGAGCGCCCGACGCTCGCCTTTCGCTTTTCACCCCGGCAGCGGGCACTGACCGGTGCCGCTGGCCGAGTTGTTGTCGACGCGGCACTCGTGCCACGCGTGCATCGGCATCGCGTCGTCGACGACCACCCACACCACGGACGAGCCGTCGAGCACCCCCGGCGGCGCGTTCGGCAGCAGCAGCGTCACGTCCTCGGCCTCGGCGGGGTACAGCACCTTGGTGGTCACGCCGCTCCCGAGCGGCGCCCCGCCGTTCATCGGGTCGCCCTCGAAGAAGTGGACCGGCACCCCGGCCGGCACCGACGCCTCGCCGACGTTGCGCACGCGGCCGACCAGCCCGTACGGGTCAGGCTCGCACGACAGGCGCAGGTCGACGATCAGGTCGGGCGCCGCGAACTCGCCCTCGGGCTGGACGTTCTGGCGGTAGTTGTTGAGCCCGGGCGTCAGCCAGTTGGTCGGCTCGATCGCCGGGATCTTCCCGCCCTCCTCGGTGTTGGTCACGTGGTACGCGTGCTGGTTCCACACCCGCCGCGTGCGCACCCACTGGCCCTCGCTGTCGCCGAAGATCCGCACGCCCGTCTGCTTGGTCCCGTCGCAGGTGATGCCCGAGTAGTTGTTCGACACCGCGACGATGTCCGCGTGGCCGTCGCTGTCGACGTCGGCGATCACCGGGTACTCCTGCAGCGTGCCCGTCGTGTTGCAGGTGCTCCACAGCTCCTCGCCGTCGCTGCCGCGGTAGACGCGGAGGCGGATCTCGTCGGAGTAGACCACCTCCGCGCTGCCGTCGCCGTCGAAGTCGAACACCGACGAGCCGGTCGACGCCGACGAGCAGTCGCGCGTCTGCTTGATCCACATGAACGTGTCCTCGTCGGCGACGTTCGGGTCCATCAGCTTCTTGCCGTCGAACACCGCGTAGCCGACCCCGCCCGCGACCGCGACGTCGGGCGTGCCGTCGCCGTTGAAGTCGGCGATCGTCGGCGGCCCGCCGCCGCGCAGGTTGCCCGCCGAGCCCTCGGGGCACAGATCCGGCGACAGCGCCCCGTTGATGTCGATGCCAGCGCGGAGGATCTGCGCCCCGTTCATCGCCTGCGGGTCGTGGCGCCACAGCAGCAGGTGGTGCGGCACCGTCATGCTGTTGGCGTTCGAGATCACCGCGACCTCCGGCTTGCCGTCGAGGTCGAGGTCAGCGATCGCGGGATAGGTCCCCTCGAGCCCGGTCGTCGCCAGCACCCCGCCGGCCGCGTTGAAGGCCCCGCGCGAGTAGACGATGTCGAGCTGACCGTCGCTGTCGAGGTCGGCCGCCATGTTGTGGCCGCCGACGCCGAGCATCAGCTCGGTCGCCCCGGTCGCCCCGTCGAGCACCGCGCCGGGCACGATCACCTCCGGCTTGCCGTCCTGGTCGAGGTCGGCGATCGACACGAAGTGACACGCCCCGGTGTACGTCGAAGTCCACAGCGGCTGGCCATCGCCGGTGAACGCCCGCGTCTTGCCGGTCGTCGAGCAGGCCACCAGCTCGTTGCCCGGCAGGCCGTCGATGTCGCCGCCCGCGAGCTCGCGCCCGGGCGCGATCGGGTCGACCATCCCGGCGTTGTAGGTCCACTTCTCGACGATCTCGCCGCCGACGATCGAGATCACGCGGATCGTCCCGTTCTCCTGGTACACCCCGCCGACGAAGGTGGTGAACGCGATCTCCGGGATGTCGCGCTCGTCGACGATCGCGTCGCAGTTGTCGTCGTCGAGCTGCACGACGATCGGCGTCATCATCACCGTGCCGGCGTCCCAGTGGTACTTCACCGACGGCGTGAACTGACCGGCGCCCGGGATGTACTGACAGGTCGCCAGGCACGTCGGCGGGTCGCCCGGGTCCTCGCCCTCCATGCACTTCGGCGGCGACGGCAGGCACTTGCCCGTGGCCGGCACGATCCCGCCCATGCACATCTCGTCGCCGCCCATCATCGCCGGCTCGCCGAGGCTGTACTCGCAGTACTCGTCGTCTTCGCACTCGCTGGCGTCGATGCACGAGTCGCCCGGCGTCACGCAGGTGTTGAACGAGCAGATGTCGCCCTGCGGGCAGCACACGTCGCCGCACGCGTGGTCCTCGTCGGGGCAGCACGCCTCGCCGATGCACACTCCCCCTTCGCCTCGCAGTCGGCCGGGCACACGCCCGCGGTCGTCTCGCCGGTGCTGCTCGTCGTCGTCGCCTCGCCGGTCGCCGTCAGCTCGCCAGTCGTCGCCTCGCTGGCCGACTCGCTCATCCCGCCCTCGCTCGTCGACGTCGGCGCGGTCATGGTCGTCGCCGCCTCCGTGTCCGTCCCGGTCGGCGCGCTCGCCCCGGTCGTCGTCAGGCCGCCCGTCATCGTCAGCCCCGCGCTGTCCGTCCGCCCGTCGTCACCACACCCGCTCAGCGCGCCGCACAGCGCGGTCGTCCAGCCCAGTCCCCGCAAGCTCGTCATCATGCCGCGCAAGGTACAGACGCCCCCGCGACCGGGGCAAGCCGACCGACGCGCGCGCCTGCTTGCACACCGCGTCGGCTGCGCCTCGCTCGATAACGATCGATGAAGCCCCTCCTGCGAGGACGGCGCGCGAGACGTGGTGCTTGGTTCATGTCTGAAAAGACATGTCGATCGACGTCCCCCGCTGCGCCGCATGCCCGCGCCGCAGACGGTCCTCTCGCTCGAGCTCGGTGCCGGTCGAGCCTTGCGCGCGCGAGCGAGCCGCGAAGCGGAGCGACGCGCTTCGCATGCTCCAAGAGACAGGTCATTTCGAGGCGGATCCGCCGCCGCCCCGACGACCATGCGACCCGAGCCGCCCGAGCCTCCGGTCCCCGCTGCGACTCAGTACCCCTCCCGAGCTCCAACTGCGGATCGCCCATACCCCCGCGCAAGGGAAACCGCGCCGGTCCGCGGCCCCGTGCGCGCGAGTGCGCCCCGTGATTCGGCGCCCAGCGGCAACGCAGGCGCCGCTGGTGCCCACAGACCCCGCTCTGATATCCAAGAGAGGTCTCTGGGCCACATTGCATGGGTTTGAGCGGGTTGGCGCGGGACGTGGAGGAGTCATGAAGCGATCGATCATCCGAATTAGCGATTGTACGGCTGTCCTTTCGACCATGTTGTTCATCGGCGCCTGCGGGCAGACCGATCCGACCGCCAGCGGCGGCGCGACCGACGGCTCGTCCGGCACCGACGCGCAGACCAGCACGGGCGCGCCGATCTCGACCGGCCCCGACCCGACCTCGACCGGCACGCCGCCGACCACGACGATGGGCATGAGCGGCACGACCAGCGGGCCGACCACCACCGACGCGTCCACGACCACCACCACGACCACCGGCGACACCGAAACCACGACCACCGGCGAGCCCGATCCGGTGTGCGGCGACGGCCACGTCGATCCGGGCGAGGCCTGCGACGACGGCCCCGACAACGGCGCCGGCAAGCCGTGCAACCTGCAGTGTCAGAGCAACACCTGTGGCGACGGCGACCAGGGCCCCGGCGAGGAGTGTGACGACGGCGCCGACAACATGGACTCGAACAGCTGCAAGGCCGACTGCACCAACAACGTGTGCGGCGACGGGGCCGTCGGTCCGGGCGAGGGCTGCGACGACGGTAACGACGACGACGCCGACGACTGTACCAACGCCTGCGCGCTCGCCAACTGCGGCGACGGCATCGTCGCCCCGACCGAGCAGTGTGACGACGGCAACGCCGACAACACCGACGATTGCACCGACACCTGCACCGACGCCATCTGCAGCGACGGCCACGTGCAGGACAGCGTCGGCGAGGAGTGCGACGACGGCAACGACAACGCCGACAACGCCGCCTGCACCACCGCCTGCAAGCTCAACGTGTGCGGCGACGGGGCCCTCTACAACACCGGCAGCGGCGTCGAGGAGTGCGACGACGGCGTCGACAACGGCCCCGGCAAGGCCTGCAACGCCGACTGTCAATTCAACACCTGCGGCGACGGCGACCAGGGCCCCGGCGAGGCCTGCGACGACGGCAACATCGACCCGGGCGACGGCTGCTCCGCCACCTGCAAGCTCGAGGAGTGCGGCAACGGCACCCTCGATCCGGGCGAGGACTGCGACGACCAGCAGAACGGCGACGACGACGACGGCTGCACCGACAGCTGCGAGCTCCCGGCCTGCGGCGACGGCATTCATCAACCCAACGAGGGCGAGCAGTGCGACCTCGGCGGCCTCAACAGCGACAGCGGCGCCTGCACGGTCGCGTGCAAGCTCGCCACCTGCGGCGACGGCCTCGTGCAGGCCAACGTCGAGCAGTGCGACGACGGCGCGGCCAACGGCCCCGGCAAGCCGTGCAACGCCATGTGCAAGACCAACGTCTGCGGCGACGGCGACAAGAGCCCGAGCGAGGCCTGCGACGACGGCAACCAGAGCAACGACGACGCCTGCACCAACGTCTGCAAGCTCGCCACCTGCGGCGACAGCTTCAAGCAGCCCGGCGAGGAGTGCGACGCCGGCATGAACAACAGCAACACCGGCGCCTGCACCCTCGCCTGCAAGAACCCGGTCTGCGGCGACACCTTCGTCCAGCCCGGCAAGGGCGAGCAGTGCGACGACGGCAATCTGTCGAACAACGACGCCTGCCTCAACACCTGCAAGTCCGCCACCTGCGGCGACGCCATCGTCTACCAGGGCGTCGAGCAGTGCGACGACGGCAACCAGAGCAACAACGACTTCTGCAGCAACCAGTGCTTGTCGCCCACCTGCAGCGACGGCGTCAAGAACGGGACCGAGACCGACGTCGACTGCGGCGGCTCCTGCGGCAAGTGTGGCCTCGGCGGCTCGTGCCAGAGCAACAGCGACTGCGCGCAGCAGGCCTGCGTCAACAATGTCTGCACATTGACGAAGAGCTGCAAGGAGCTCAAGCAGGTCAATCCATCGCTCGGCGACGGCGATTACACCATCGACCCCGACGGCGCCGGCGCGATCCAGCCGCTCGGCGTCCACTGCGACATGGACGCCGGCGCTTGCGGCTACACCATGGTCCGCTTCAACGACGGCGCGCTCGGCAGCCACCAGGACGCCTACACCAACAAGTGCGCCGCCGTCGGCATGGAGGTCATCGTCCCGCGCACGAAGGCCCACGCCACCGCGATCGTCGGCTGGAACGGCGGCGTCGTGCCCAACCTCTACAACGTGTTCCCCAAGTACGTCGGCGCCCAGTACATCACCAACTGGATCGGCCGTTGCCAGGGCCAGCCCTGCGACTTCTGGATGACCGACAACGCCCAGGGCAACGTGTCCTGCCTCGCTCCGCCGGCCTCGTTCGAGCCGAACGGCGACAACCTCCTCAATTATCGCATCTACAAGTGGAACGAGGGCTGCGGCATCGAGGGCGGCTGGAACGACGCCAACGCCTCGGTCATGTACACCGGCTGGGTGATCTGCTCGACCAACGACTGCTGACCGCCCGGACCTGGTGCATTCGCGCTTGCCTCGCGCCGGCGGCCCGCGCGGGGCGACCCTCCCGCGCCTGCGCGGGCCTGTGACCGGGCACCCGTCCGCGCCGCAGGATCCTCTCAATCGCCGTTGCGCGAGTCCTCGCAATCACCTGTCCGCCCCGGTCGGCGGGTGATGACATTGTCCGCGCTCGCCGTCGCGCGGCCTCGCGCGCCTGCCCACAACTTGACCGGGCCGCGCACCCGGGCGCACCCTCGGGCCAGTGCTGTCGCCCCGCCTCGCCGCGATCCGTGCCCCGATCCTCGTGATCTGGCTCGCCGCGGCGGTGCTGGCCGCGATCGATTTCCTCCGCGACGTCGAGCCCGCCCACGTGCGCCTCGCCCTCTTCATCGCCACCGTCGTCGTCGAGGTGCTCGCGCTCGCCACCGCGATGGCCGGCCGGCGCGCCCTCGCCGGCGACGACCCGACCCGCGGCGCCAGCACTGCGATCTGCCTCGGCCTCGCCCTGCGCGTCGCCGCCGAGCTGCGCCTCGGCCTGATGTACTTGGCGGCTGTCCCTTCGGTCATCTTGAAGCACCCTGCCCTCGCGGACGCCTTCTTGTACGGTCTGCGCTATCTCTACATCGCCGCCGACCTCGCCCTGCTGCTCGGCGTCGTCCGCACCCTCCGCGGTCTGCGGCGCAGCGGTCTCGGCATTCGCACGCGGCCGCGCGACCTGCTCGCCGTCCTCCTCGTCGTCCCGCTGCCGCTCGCGGTCTACGCATTGCAGGCGGACGTCGTCCCGACCCCTTCCGACCACGGCATCATCACCTTTCGCCTGCTCGCCGCCAGCGTCGGCGCGCTCGCTGGCGGTTACTGCGTCGTGCTCGCGGGCGCCGCCCTGCAGCTCGGCGGCACGTGGGCGTGGATCTGGGGCGCCGCGGGGGTCGCCGGCATCGCCCGCGCGCTGTCCTTCGTCGCCGCCGCCGCCGCCGACCACGCGTTGCCGCGGGCCGGCGCCATCCTGCTCGAGCAGGGCCTGCTATGGACATTCGCCTGCGCGTGGCTGCTGGTCACCGCCCTGCACTGGCAGCACGTGCGGCGGGTCTGAGTCACGTCGACAGCGGCAGCGGCCGCCGCGGCCCGGCCTCGCGCGAGCGCTCGTACTCCTCGAAGATCCCGGCGTAGTCGGCCGCCGTGTAGGGGGCCGTCAATTCGGCCAGCAGCCCGCGCTTGCGGTACGGCGACACCCCCAGGTCCGACAGCATCACGTCGAGGTACTGGTGAAAGCGCGTATTGATGGCACCCGAGCGCGCCGGTTCGAACAAGATGTTCGCCCGCTTCCATTGCTGCACCTCCGCCATTTGCCGCTCGATCTCCGGCCCCGGCGGCAGCTCGAGGTCGCCGCGCAGGTACGCCCCCAGCCACAGCATCGCCACCTCCACCCCGGGCACGTGCAAAAACCCGTGGTTATGGCCCGCGAACGCCAGCCGCGGCGCCTTCGGATGAATCACGTGACGATACAATTGCACCCCGTCCGGCTCCGCCTCGAGCAAATCACGGTACTCCTGCGGCAGGAACGGGAACTGCGGCGACCGCGAGCCGGTCGACACCACCACCAGGTCGCACGCCAGCTCGCGCCCGTCGGCCAGCCGCAGCCCGCGCGGCGTGTACCCGACCGGCTCTCCGCGGTGCGGCTCGATCTGCCCGCGGATCACCTGCCGGTAGTAGTTGTCGGGCGCCACCGCCACCGCCGAGCGCATCTCGAACGGCACCGGCGACCCCGGGATCAGCGTCGTCATGCGGCGGCGCACCTCGGGGTCGCGCCACAGCCCGTGCAGCCCGGCCTCGGCGCGGAGGATCCCCGCGATCAGCGCCCAGAACCCGCGCACCAGCGGGCGCAAGCGCGTGTGCAGCAGCCGCTCGGCCGGGGTCGGATGGACCCACGCCGGGATCATCGCAGTGCTCGCGCGCATGAACATGAGCCGCGTCCCGAGGACCCCGAGGACCTTGCGCGGGATCAGCCAGCGCGGCTCGCGGAACACGTGGTCGACGTGCGAGCCGCGGGCCGCCGCGAAGCTCGCCATGTCGACCGCGGACTTGCCGAACCCGATCACCGCCACCCGCTTGTTCGCCAGCACCGACAGATCCCGGACCTCGCGGTCGGACAGCACCTGTCCTGGAAAACATGATCTGTCGGCCAGCTCTGGCCTGTGCGGCGCCTGCGTGTATTGCCCGCTCGCGACCACCACGAAGTCGAACCGCTCGCGCCGCGGCCCCGCCGGCGTGCTCAGCTCGAGCGACCAGCCGTCCTCGCGGACCTCGCTGGCGCGCACCTCGTGTTCGGTCCGCACGTCGAGGCCGAAGTGGGCGATCGCGGCCTCCATGTAGCGCATCAATTGTTCGCGCGTCGGGTGCAGGTCCGGCGCGAACGGCCACGGGAACTCGGCCAATCGATAGTGTTCGGCCAGGTTTTGCAGGCGGACCTCCGGATACGCCACCGCCCATACACCGCCCGGCCGGGGTCCGCGCTCGAACAGCACGACCTCGTGGCCGAATCGTTGCAGCATCCGGGTCGCCGCGATCCCGGAGATCCCGGCGCCAATCATTGCGATCTTCATCGGCTTTAGTGTGGGTCGGTTCGTCGGCTGGATGGCCGCATCTTACCGTGCCTCGCCTCACGCCGCATCTCGCTCCGGCAGCGCCGCGATTCCGCGCGAAGATCCGCGCCCTGGCCCATTGTCACTCCCATCATTGTATTTGCGCGATCGCCCGGCGCCCTCGCGAGTTCTGTGGCGTCGCGGACCCACGGTTCAGGTCACACGCCATTGGTCGGCGAGCCCCGCCCTGTGCGCTGATACGCGCCCGTCCGCTCCGCTCACCGCGCTAAGGTGACGCCCCATGCCCCGTCGTCCCGCGCGCCTCGCCTCTGCCCTGCTGCTCCTCCTGTCGTGCGGCGGCGACGACCGCGACCCCGTCGACAACCCGCTCACCGATCCCGCCGAGGGCCCGCCCGCGGGCAACCCTGACGGCGCCTGCGACATCCCGGACGAGGCGCGGCCTGTCGACACCAGCGCGCCCGACCGCGTCGTCGGCGACGGCACCGCCGCCAGTTGCACGAGCGACGCCTTCATCGCCGCCGTCGAGCAGGGCGGCGTGATCACCTTCGACTGCGGCCCGGAGCCGGTCGTCATCACTCTGGATCGCACCGCCAAGATCTTCAACGACACCGGCCCGGAGATCGTCATCGACGGCGGCGGCAAGGTCACCCTCTCGGGCGGCGGGGCGCGGCGGATCCTCTATCAGAACACCTGCGACCAGGCGCAGCGCTGGACCACCGACCACTGCGACGACCAGGACCACCCGCGGCTCGTCGTCCAGAACCTGACCTTCGTCGACGGCGACGCCCGGAGCGAGGAGGACGGCGGCGGCGCGATCTTCGTCCGCGGCGGCCGGTTTCGCGCCGTCAACACGCGCTTCTTCAACAACGCCTGCGCCGACACCGGGCCCGACGTCGGCGGCGGCGCGATCCGGGTGTTCGACCAGCACGAGGATCGCCCGGTCTACATCGTGAACAGCACTTTCGGCGGCGCGCCCGAGCTCGGCAACGTGTGTTCGAACGGCGGCGGCCTGTCGAGCATCGGCGTCTCGTACACCGTGATCAACAGCCACTTCTCGCACAACCGGGCCATCGGCGACGGCGCCAACCCGGCCGAGAGCGGCACCCCCGGCGGCGGCAGCGGCGGCGCGATCTACAACGACGGCAACACCTTCACCCTCTCGCTGTGCGGCACCGAGGTGCGCGACAACCACGCCAACGAGGGCGGCGGCGCGATCTTCTTCGTCAGCAACGACCGCAGCGGGACCCTCGCGTTGACCGACTCGCTGCTGTGCGAAAACCCCAGCGACGGCTTCGAGACCGCCGGCTTCCCCGGCATCTTCGTGCTCGCCGCCGGCGACCCGGCGGTCACGCGCAGCACCCTCGCCGAGACCTGTCCCGAAGGCTAGGTCCCGCCGCGGCCGCCCGGCCCCGCCTGCCCCGGTCGCCCCTGGACCGGCCCGATTCGCCCGTCCGGGCCCCGCCGCGGCCGACCCTTGCGCCCGCCCGACGAGCGCCGGCATCATCGAGGCCGCACGCATGCACGCCCGTCACTTGATGCTCGAGAGCCCCGCCATGGGGCGCAAGGTTCACCTGTGGTGTTACGGCCATTACGGCCCGCCCGTCATCGCCTTCCCCTCGGCCGCCGGCTTCGCCCACGAGTGGGACCGCCACGGCATGTTCGAGGTTTTGGGCCCGCTGGTCCGCGCCGGCAAGGTCAAGTTCTACTGCCCGGAGAGCAACGTCTCCCAGGTGTGGACCGACAAGGAGAGCTCGATCGCCGCGCGCATGCAGCGGCACCGCGCCTACGAGGGCTTCATCCTCGACACCCTCGTGCCGTTCATCCGCGAGGACTGCCGCTGGGAGGGCGCGCCGATGACCGCCGTCGGCTGCAGCCTGGGCGGCACCTACGCCGCCCTGTTCGCCCTCAAGTACCCCGAGACCTTCCGCCGCGTGCTGTGCATGAGCGGCCGCTACCTCACCACCGAGCTGACCGGCAAGCACCCGGACTCGGACCTCTACTTCAACAACCCGCTGGCCTTCGTCCCCGGCCTGCACGGCGAGGCGCTCGAGCGACTGCGCCGCAACACCCACCTCACCCTCGTCTGCGGCCGCGGCAAGTGGGAGGAGGGCTGCATCGAGGAGACGATCGCCCTCGGCCAGCTGCTCGAGGAGAAGGGCATCCCCAGCGTCACCGACATCTGGGGCCGCGAGTCGCGGCACGACTGGGACTGGTGGCAGCGCCAGGTCGCCGTCCACCTGCCGCGCCTGCTCGGCTGAAGCCTGTCGCTTCGGCCATGTCCCATCGAACCTGTCCCTCCGCACCTGCCCCTTAAAACATCATGCGCCAGAAGCTCGTCGACCTCCTCACCAAGTACCGCTCGCTGCTGCTGGTCGGCGTCGGCCTGCCGGTCGGCTTCGTCTTCGACGCCGTCCTGCGGGCGCGGGCGCGGGCCTACGAGCTGCTCGGCGCGGCGCCCGAGCGCCACGACGAGAAGGTGCGGGAGATCCAGGAGCAGGTGCGGCGCTGGGCCAGCCAGCCGGCGAACGAGCGCAAGCCGATGTGCACCGACCGGCGCACGTGGATGAACCTCTCGACCCGCTTCGAGCCCAAGCACACCTGGCACAAGGTGCGCATGGGCGCGCTGCGCGACGTGCTCGGCCTCGACGAGCAGGCGCGGACCGTCCGCGTCGAGCCGTTCGTCACCGTCGGCCAGGCCATGCGCTTCCTGGCGCAGCGCGGCTACATGCTGGCGGTCCACCTCGAGATCGCCGACGCCACCATCGGCGGCCTCGCCCTGGCCGCCGGCATGACCACGCACTCGCACAAGGTCGGCATGTTGTTCGAGACCGTGGTCGCCTACGAGGTCGTGCTGGCCGACGGCAGCCTCGTGCGCGTGACGAAGGACAGCCACCCTGACCTGTTCCGCGCCATGGGCTGGTCGCACGGCACCCTCGGCCTGCTGGTCGGCGTCGAGCTCGCCGTCGTCCCGATCAAGAAGTACGTGCACATGCGCTACGTCCCGGTCCACTCGCAGCAGGGCTACTGCGACGAGATGTACCGCCTCGCCAACGCCGACGACGCGCCGCACTTCCTCGAGGCCACCGTCTACGCCAAGGACCGCGCGGTGATCATGTGCGGCGACTTCGCCGACGAGCCGGAGGGTCCGGCCGAGCGGGCCAAGATCAACCACGTCGGCCGCTGGTACAAGCCGTGGTTCTACAAGCACGTCGAGACGTTCGCCGAGCGCGGCGGCGACGAGTACATCCCGCTGCAGGACTACATCCTCCGCCACAACCGCAGCATCTTCTGGGTGGTGGCGCACATGATCCCGGAGGGCAACCACCCGCTGTTCCGCGCCCTGCTCGGGTGGATGATGCCGCCGCGGATCGCCTTCTTGAAGTTCTCGACCACCCCTGCGGTGCGCAAGATGACCTTCACCATGCAGGTGTTCCAGGACATCGTCCTGCCGATGAGCGCGATGAAGCGCGCGATCGACCTCGTGGACGAGCGGTTCGAGATGTTCCCGATCTTGCTGTACCCGTCGCGGGTGTACGACCACGGCGAGGCCGGCGGCCAGCTGCCGCGCCCGTTCCCCGAGGACATCGTGCCCGGCAAGGACTACGCGATGTACTTCGACCTCGGGGTCTACGGGGTGCCCGGGCCGATCCAGCGCGGCCTGCCGTTCAAGACGGTCCACGCGATGCGGGCCATGGAGGCGTTCACCGCCAGCGTGCGCGGCTTCCCGTTCCTCTACGCCGACACCTTCATGACCCGCGAGGAATTCGAGGTCATGTTCGACCTCCGGCTGTACCGCCAGGTCCGCGAGCGCTACGGCGCCTCGGCCGCCTTCCCCGACCTGTACGACAAAATCCGCCCCGAGGTCGACGTCCTGGCCGTGCTCGACGAGGAGCGCGAGCTGGACACCACCCTCGCCGACTGAACCCTCACGCCCGGGTCCGCTGGCCCGGCGAGGCAGCGAACGGCCGTGCACCACCGTTCACCCCCGCGGCGTGCGCCGGCCCGTCCCCCGCTTCGTTGCGCGCCCGCGAACCTCGTGGTATCCCACGCGCGCACAAACGTTTCTGGCACTCGGCTCATTTGCACGCTCGTCTCTGAGTTTGTATCGGTCCTTGTCTCCGGCGACGCTGACCATCGTGGCGCGGCTCCCACGGCGGTCGGGGTGTGAACACGGGGCGAGAGCGCCCACGAGCCGCACGCACGAGACGACGCACATGAGCAACCGACTGTTCGTAGGTAACCTGTCCTTCCAGACCACCGAGGAGGACCTCCAGCAAGTTTTCGCAGACTTCGGCGAGATCGCCGAGATCCGCCTCGTCCTCGACCGTGACACCGGTCGCTCCCGCGGCTTCGCCTTCGTGGCGATGGCCGACGACGAGGCCGCCAAGCGCGCCACCGAGAGCCTCAACGGCCAGATGCTCGACGGCCGCCCGCTCCGCGTGAACGAGGCCGAAGAGCGCCGCGATCGCCCGGGTGGCGGCGGCGGCGGCGGTGGTAACCGCTCCTTCGGCGGCGGTGGTGGTGGTGGCGGCCGCGGCGGCTTCGGCGGCGGCGGCGGCGGTGGTGGCTTCGGCGGCGGCGGCGGCGGTCGTGGCGGCTTCGGCGGCGGCGGCGGCGGCGGCCGCGGCGGCGGTGGCCGTGGCGGCGACCGTGGCGGCCGCGGCGGCGGCGGCGGCGGCGGCCGCTGGTAATCCAGCCCGTCCCTGACGACACTGAAGACGCGAGCAGGAGCCCCCGCTCCTCGCTCGCGTCTCGCGTTCGATTCCCCGACTTCGCTCGGCCCGCCCGGCTCCGCCCTCCCTCGGCCCGCACCGGTGGCCTCGCCGATCCGCGACCTCCGCGAAGCTGCCCTCGCCGAGGCCCCTCGCTCCGCGCCGAGCCCGCCGTCCGTGGCGGCGGTGCGCTATCCTGCGCGCACCGCCGTGTCCCCGCGCCGCCTCCGTCACGTCGTCCTCGCGGCCTGCCTCGGCGTCGCCACCCTCGCCCTCGTGCGCAGCCAGCCGCCCGCGCCCGCCGGCCCGGACGCGCCCCGCGAGACCTTCTCGGCCGCCCGCGCCCGCGACGAACTCGTCCGGCTGCTCGGCGACGAGCGCCCGCACCCGGTCGCCTCGGCCGCCAACGAGGCCGTCCGCGCGCGCCTGGTCGCCCGCCTGCGCGCCCTCGGCACCGAGCCCGAGGAGCAGCGCGGCTTCGCCTGCAGCAGCGGCGGCAACTGTGCCCCGGTCACCAACGTGATCGTCTGGCTCCCGGGACAGGTCGCCGGCCCGGCCCTGGCGATCACCTCGCACTACGACTCGGTCGGCGCCGGCCCGGGCGCGGCGGACGACGGCCACGGGGTCGCGACCGCGCTCGAGCTGCTGCAGATCTTGCTCCCGTTCCCGCGCCGCCCTCCGCTGGCGCTGGTGTTCACCGACGGCGAGGAGGCCGGCCTGCTCGGCATGCGCGCCTTCGCCGAGCACCCGCGCGCCCGCGAGATCGGCGTCGTCCTCAACCTCGAGGCCCGCGGCACCACCGGCGCCTCCAGCATGTTCGAGACCAGCGACGGCAACAGCGCCCTGATCGCCGCCTTCGCCGGCGCCGGCGCGAACGCCCTGTCGCTGTCCTACGAGATCTACCGCCGCCTGCCCAACGACACCGATCTCACCGTCCTCAAGGAACATGGCCTTCAGGGCATGAACTTCGCGTTCATCGGCGGCGTGCTGCGCTACCACACCCCGCGCGACGACCTCGCCCACCTCGACCTCGGCAGCGTGCAACAGCAGGGCGCCGCCGTCCTCGCCACCGCGCGCAACCTGCTGGCCACCGATCTGCCGCCGCCGGCCCCGCACAACGCCCACTACGTCGACCTGCTCGGCCTCGTCCTGCTGCGCTGGCCCGCCTGGCTCGACGTCCCGCTGGCCGCCGCCGCCCTGCTCGCGCTGCTCGTCACCGCAATCCTGCGCCGCCGCGAGCTGTCCGTCCGCGCCGTCCTGCTGGCCCTCGCCGCCCCGTTCGTCGCAGTCCTCGCCGCAGTCGCCGCCGCCACCATCCTCCTCTTCTCCGCCGAGGCCCTCACCCGCCCGCTCGGCCCCTGGTGCGCCTCCACTTCGACGGCTCTGCTCGGCCTCGCCGCCGCCGCCCTCGCCGCCGCCCTCGCCGCTGCGCGCCCGCTCGTCCGCCGCGCCGGCCCGCTCGCCCAGTCGCTCGTCACCGGGTCGCTGTGGACCGGCCTCGGCCTCCTCGTGGCCACGCAGATCCCCGGCGCCGCGATCTTGCTGCTCGCCCCCGCCGTCCTCGCCGCCCTCGCCCCCGCCTCGCGCCTCGCCCCGATCGCCGCCGCCTTGCTCGCGGTCGCCGTCTGGGCCCCGCTCGCCCCGGCGCTGGTCGAGGCCCTCGGCCTGTCCGCGCCGCTCGTCGGCGCCACAGTCGGCTGGCTGTGCACCGCCCTGCTCCCCACCTGCGCCGAGGAACCTGGCGAAAAGACCCTGTCTCTCTGGACATGGTCTTTCGCGCTGGTCGCCATCCTCGCCGTCAGCCTCGCCGCGGTCGCCCCGCGCCACGACATCGACCACCCGGCCAGGGCCAACCTCGTCCACCTCACCGACCTCGACGCCGGCCGCGCGTGGCACGTCGTCGAGGCCCCGGCCGGTGTGCCGGAGCCGCTCGCCGCCGCTCTCGCGTGGGACGAGCCGCGCCCGCTGCTGCCGTGGTCGAGCCGCGCCGTCCCCTCGGCGCCCGCGGCCCTGCTCGGCGACGCCGGCCCGCGCCTCGAGCTGCGCGCACCGGCCGAGGGCGACCCGCCCGGTCGCGCGACCATGACCTTGCGGGCCCGCCCCGGCGCGCTCGCCTCCATGCTCGTGATCCCCGGCGGCGCCGTCGCCACCCTCCGCGTCGGCGGCCGTGTCCTCGACGTGACGGCGCTGCGACCTGGTCCTTCGGACACCCGCATCGTCACCGTCTTCGGCTGCCCGGCCGAGGGCGTCGAGGTCGTCGCAGACATCACCACCGCCGCGCCGTGGACGATCGTCGACCTCGCGCCCGGGCTCGCGCCCGACGCCCCTGCGAGCGCCCGCCCCGAGTGGGCCGTGCCCTATCAATGGGGTGATTTGATCGCCGCGCGACGGAGCTTCACACCGCTCGCCGCGCAATGATTCGCCGTCGACCTTTCGCGCCCGGAAGATGCTCGCGCGCTTGCGAGCGCGCGCTCGCGTTGCTGCTAGACGATCGCCCGTGGTAGCGTCGCCTCGCTGGAGGCTTGGAGAACATGAAGGGCTTGAGGTTTATCTTTGGCTTGGCGACCTGCGTGTACTTGACGGCGTGCTCCGACTCGACCGCCACGACGACGGACACTGCGAATACCGACACCACGACCGAGAGCACGACGTCGCAACAGACCACGACCGGCGGCCCGACCACCGGCCCCGACCCGACCACGGGCGTCCCGACCACCTCGCTGCCGACCACCACGAGCCCGACGTCGACCACGACCTCCACCGACACGACCGACACGACCGCGACCACCGACCCGCTGACCACCACGCAGGGCACCACCACCTCGACCACCACCGACGGCGACACCGACACCACGACCACCACCGGCGGTCCGGTCGCCGAGTGTGGCAACGGCATCGTCGAGGACGGCGAGGCCTGCGACGACGGGCGGGAGAACGGCCCCGGCAAGGCCTGCAACGCCGAGTGTCAGACCCAAGCCTGCGGCGACGGCGACGTCGGCCCCGGCGAGGAGTGTGACGACGGCGCCGGCAACGGCGACATGAACAGCTGCAAGGCCGACTGCACCGACAACGTCTGCGGCGACGGTGCCGTCGGCCCGGGCGAGGGCTGCGACGACGGCAACGACAACGATAACGACGACTGTACCAACGCCTGCGCCCTTGCGACCTGCGGCGACGCGATCGTCGCGGCCACCGAGGCGTGCGACGACGGCAACGCCGACAACACCGACCTCTGCACCGAGACCTGCACCAACGCCGCCTGCAGCGACGGCTTCATCCAGGCCGGCGTCGGCGAGGAGTGCGACGACGGCACCGACAACGCCGACGACGCCGACTGCACCACCACCTGCAAGGCCGCCACCTGCGGCGACGGCCACGTGTGGAGCAGCGGCGGCGGCACCGAGGAGTGCGACCTCGGGGCCGAGAACGGCCCCGGCAAGGCCTGCAACGCCCAGTGTCAGCTCAACGTCTGCGGCGACGGCGACCAGGGCCCGGAGGAGGCCTGCGACGACGGCAACCTCGACAACGGCGACGGCTGCAACGCCATCTGCGGCCTCGAGGAGTGCGGCAACGAGGTCCTCGACTTCGGCGAGGCCTGCGACGACGGCGCCAACGGCGACCCCGACGACGGCTGCACCGACAACTGCGCCTTCCCCGACTGCGGCGACGGCTTCGAGCAGCCGAGCCTCGGCGAGGAGTGCGACCTCGGCGCGAACAACAGCGACAGCGGCGACTGCACCCTCGCCTGCCTCTCCGCCGCCTGCGGTGACGGCCTGATCCACGCCAACGTCGAGCAATGCGACGACGGCGCCAACAACGGCCCCGGCCAGGCCTGCAAGGCCGACTGCTCCGCCAACTTCTGCGGCGACGCCGACGTCGGCCCCGGCGAGGCCTGCGACGACGGCAACCAGAGCAACAACGACGCCTGCACCAACGTCTGCAAGTTCGCCACCTGCGGCGACGGCTTCGAGCAGGGCACCGAGCAGTGCGACCTCGGCGACCTCAACGACAACCTCGGCCAGTGCACCCTCGCCTGCAACCTGCCCGACTGCGGCGACGGCTTCGTCCAGCCCTCCAACATGGAGGAGTGCGACGACAGCAACATGTCGAACACCGACGCCTGCCTCGACACCTGCAAGGACGCCGGGTGCGGTGACGGCTTCGTGTGGGCCGGCCAGGAGCAGTGCGACGACGGCAACCAGCTGCAGACCGACGCCTGCCTCAACGGCTGCATCAACGCGGGGTGCGGCGACGGCCACGTGTGGGCCGGCCAGGAGCAGTGCGACGACGGCAACCAGATCGACAGCGACACCTGCACCCACCTGTGCAAGCCGCCCGCCTGCGACGACGGCATCAAGAGCGGCGCCGAGACCGACGTCGACTGCGGCGGCGGAACGTGCGGCAAGTGCCCGGCCCAGAGCGCGTGCCTCCAGCCCAGCGACTGCATCACCGGCAACTGCGTCGCCAACGTCTGCGCCCCGCCGCAGTCGTGCAAGCAGATCCACACCGGCAACCCGGCCCTGCCGAGCGGCAAGTACACGATCGACCCCGGCTTCGGCCAGCCGCCGTTCGAGGTGTGGTGCGACATGGTGACCGACGGCGGCGGCTGGACCGTCTTCCACGCCAACACCGGCGCCGGCAACGAGCAGCCGCTGACCGGCAACGTCGAGAACCTCGCGGGCAACCCGATGCAGTTCCAGTACTACAGCGTCAGCCGGCTCAAGAAGGCCGGCCTGAGCCTGATCTCCACCGAGTCCATCTTCGTCCGCCAGTCCCCCGCCAACGTGTGGCTGAAGGTCAACAAGCCGGCCTTCACCTCCAACATCGCCCTCCCCAACAAGAACTGGAAGGGCGCGGTCAACATCACGGTCAGCGGAGGCACCAACGCCACCGGCTTCATGGCGTGGAGCAACGCCGACAACAACTACAAGGGCGGCGACTTCGGCATCACCGCCTCGCCCGACGGCCAGGTCACCTGCCCGAACCTCGTCCCGCCCGGCGCCACCACCGTCCAGGGCTTCACCAACGCGGTCGGCGAAGCGTGGGCGCTCAACGCCTGCTGCGAATTCCATTACCTGTACAGCCGCACGACCAAGGAAGCCAGCAACCCCGACCTGGGCCTGCCCGACGTCGACGCCGGCTACGACGCCGAGATCCCGCTCGGCGCATGGACCAAGACGCCGGCCGGCGGGGACGTCGATTGCAACAACGCCAGCGGCGACGGCGGCGTCCTCAAGTTCTACGCCGCCATGCGCTGAACTACGCGGCTCCAGGCAGGCGGGCAGCGATTGGCCCGCCTGCCCGATCGGCGTCATGATCCCTCGATCATGCCCGCCGAAGCCCCCGCCTGCGCGAATCCACCTTGCAGCTGCTCCGCCGCGCAGTGGGCCGCCCGGCCCACTGGCGCGACAAGCTCGGCCGCCTGGCGGTCGCGCTGCGCGGCTGGGCCGACGCGCGCGCCGTCGATCGGCGCCTGCAGCACCTGCACGCGCTCGGCCGCCTCGAGGCCCCGCTGCCCACCGCGATCCAGCGGATGGTCGGCGCGATCGACATGCTGCGCTTCTTCCTCGTCCCCTGCGCCGCCACCTACTATTCACAAAAGAACATCCACTTCGGCTTCCACACCTTGTTGCGCGCCCTCGAAGACCCGGCCTCGATGGTCGACCCGCTCGGCCTCCACAGCGCCCGCGACACCGTCGTCCACCATCTTTTACAAGTCGTCCACGCCAACCCCGACTACGACCTGCAATTGCTCGAGTCCTTCCCCGACGGTTTAATAAAGTTCGAGGCCGAGCTGGAGGCCCTGCTCGCCGGCACCCACGCCCGCGCCGCCGAGCTCGCCGCCACCGTCGAAGATCCGGCATACCACGCCCGCCTGCTCGCCCGCCTCCGCGCCTTCCGCCGCCGCGTCGCCACTCCCCTCCTGTGCGACGAAGTTTTGAAGGACCCGCGCTACATGCAGCTGGAGCGGGTGTTCGGCGACCTCACCTCGACCATGCGCTACTTCTCGCGCCTGCCCGCCACCCCGCGCGGCGCCCTGCACCACCTGCTCACGGTCCGCAGCTTTCCGGCCCACCTGGCAGGCTGAACCGAGGCCGGGGAGGCCCCGCCGTGCCGAGAATTTCACCGGATGTCCGAAGAGACATCCATCGATCGACCCAGCCTCTCGGCGCGCTGACTCGGCCCTCGCCGACCCGCGGACGACTCGAGGGCGCTGCCCGCATCCTCGCGCCGGACTGAGCAGCGTCACTGCCTCGCCTGCGCCCGCCGCAGCAGGTTCTTCGCCGTCCCGCTGCGCTCCCGCCCCGGCCGCACCCACGCGATGTCGATCGTCGACGCGGCAGTCATCGCCTCGTCGCGCGCGGTGTCCGAGCCGAAGCCGCCCACCGTAGCGAACTCGCCGACGTTGTGCCGCGGCCGCTCGAACATGTGAAACACCGTCACCGCCAGCCCCTTCGCCTGCGCGTGGCGCTGGAACAGCAGGTCGGCCCCGCGCGCGTCCCCGACCACGAACCGGCACTCGCCCGCGCAGGCCGCCTCGATCTGCGGCACGTAGTGCGCCGCGAATTCCTCCTCCGTCAGGTCGAGGTGACCGGACACGTACGCGATCGTGAGCGCAGCAGATGACATCGCAGTGACCCCTTCACGGCGGCCGCAGACAAGACCTCGAAAGCATGTCCCGAAGAACATGCCCCGAAGTTCATCCCTCCGAAGCAGCCCCCCGCTTGCGCAGCGCCAGCGCCCCCGCGGCCGCCAGCACCGCTCCGAGCCCCGGCCCGCCGGCGTCGGCCTTGCAGCCGCAGCCGCCGTCGTCGTCCAGCGCCCCGCCGCTCGCCGAGCCGGTCGCGTCCGCATCGGTGCTCTCCCCGGAAGTACTGACCTCCGCGCTCGTCGAGCTCACCCCCCCGCTCGTCGGCGCCGCGCTCCCGCCCGACTCCGAGTCCCCCCCGGTCTCCGTCTCCCCGCCGGTCGTCTCCGGCGGCGGCGTGAACTCCGGAAAGGGCCCGCGGATCGCCAGAGTCAGGTGATCGAACATCAAATTGACGAACAGGGTCTTGCCGTCGGGCGAGAAGCAGACCCCCGAGAATTCGCTGTCGCTCTTGGCGTTGCGGGCGAAGTCGAACACCTGGCCCTTCGCGTCGAGCACGCGCACGTAGTCCTCGCCGTCGCCGTCCTCCGCCATGAACAGCTCGCCCCACGGCGCGATCGCGATGTTGTCCGGGTGGTCGAGCACCTCGAGGTCTTCCGAGCGCGCCAGCAGCTCGAGCGTCCCGCCCTCGGGCCCGTCGACCAGTTTGGAAATTTGCCCGCCGCCGACCGGCCCCCCGCTGGTCGAGCACACGTAGACCGCGCCCTGCCAGTAATAGATGCCCTCGCCGCGCTTGACGATCGCCGCGCCCTTCGCCTGCGCCTGCCCGCGCACGCTGTCGTCGCCCGGCGTCGGCTCGTCGACGTCGATCCACGCGATCGGCACCACCTGCCCCACTTCCATGTCCGACGTCGCGAACTCGTCCTCTTCGACCGCCCGCAGCGCCTGCAGCTTGCCGGTGAACGGATCGGCCTTGTCGCTCGGTACGAACCGGTAGAAGCAGCTGTCGCCGCGATCCTCCGTCAAGTAGGCGACCAGCGTGTCCGGGTCGACGCACGCCGCCTCGTGCCTGAACCGCCCGTAGCCGGCGATCTGCCGCGGCGGCTGCACGCTCGTCGCCTCGGTCGAGCACAGATAGGTGTACCCGTGCTTGCCGTCGACCGTCTCCTCGCACGACAACCAGCCCCACGGGCTCTTGCCGCCGGCGCAATTGCGCAGCGTCCCGAACAGCACCAGGTTGCTCGACTTCACCGCGAGCGTCTCGTTGTCGATCACCAGCCGCGTGACGCAGCCCGAGGCCGCCGGGTTGTACGACTCCGGCGGCGCCTGCTGCTCCGGGTGCAGCGGCGTGTGAAGGATGTCGAGCACGCCGAGCTCATGGTTGCGCATGAGCACCACCGTGTCCTCGTCGGGCCCCGGGAACGCGCCCATCGCGTCCGGCAGCCCCGGCGAGCGATAGCCGTCGCTCATCGGGTCGAACAGCCGCGTGAGTACTTTATACGTGAACCCCGGCGGCAGATCGATGATGCCGTCGGGGTCGGGCACCAGCTCGCCGTACTTCGCCGCCCTGGCGATGCGGTGATACGTGTACGTGAACGGAAGCGCCGACGAGCCGACGATCGCGGCCCCGCCGCGCAGAAGCCCGCGCCGTCCGAACGCCGGGGAAGTCCGCTTCATACGCGGTCATCATCGCCACCTCCCGCCGCCCCTTCAAGGCCCCTACCGTGATGATCATCACCGCCCACGCCGGCCGGCTTCGCCCCTGCGACCTGGCCTTTGCGACAGCCGCGGCGCCGCGCGACGGCCCGCCTCCCGCGGCTCTCTCACCTGCTCCATGAGACATGTCGTCCCGTGTCGGGATCCTCCACCTGGTGCTATAGTCGCCCCCTCGTGCCCGCCTTCGGCCGCGCCAGCCTCCTCGGCATGCTGCTCGCCTACGGCGCCCTCACCCTCGGCGTCTGCGTCCTCTCGCGCGCGGCCGCCTGCGCGGGCGCCGACGCCCCGCGCGGCGCCGGCACCGCCGCCGAGGAGACCGCGCTGTGGGCCTTCTTCGGACCTGTCGCTCCGGGCATGTCGCTCGGGACATGGTCGATCGCACAGGTCGACAGGCCGCGCGGCGGCGCCGTCGTGTTCACCCTGCGCGCCGCCGGCCAGCCCGCTCTCGAGCTCGCGGTCACCCGCCTCGACGCCCACGGCCCGCGCCCGCTCGCCAGCACCGCTCACCTGGCGCTGTTCCTCGCCGGACCTGTCCCTGCGGACAGCCCAACCCCGCCCGCGGCCCTGACCGCGGCCGCCGCCCTGGCCGAGGCGTTGCGAGCCCGCGAGGCCGCCGGCCCGCCGCCCCTCGGCCCGCTCACCCCGTGAGCCCACATGAAGCTCGCCCGCCTCGCCGCGCCCGCGCTGCTCGTCGGCCTCGCCGCCGTCCACCTCGCGCTCGCGTGGCCCGGCGCCGGCGAGCGCGGCGTGATCGCCGAGGAGATCACGCCCTACCTGCCGCGCCACCCCGTCGTGCTCGCCGGCGATGGCGTGCGCCTGCTGCCGCCGCACGACCAGCCCGACCGCCGCGGCTGGGTCTCGACCGCGCAGTGGCCCCAACTCGCCTACGTCGGCGACGCCCGCACCTGGCCCCTTTTATTAAAGGCCACCAGAGCGCCCTCGGCACCTACGCCGGCCTCGCAGCCGCTCCCGCGCTCGGTGACGGCGTCGCCGGCGTCCGTCGCAGCTCGGTCCTCCTCGGCCTCGCGCTCGTCGGCCTCGTGTTCGCGCTGGCCCGCCGCCTCGGCCTCGCCCTCGCCCTCGCCGGCGCAGCCGCCCTCGCCTGCGTCCTGTCGCCCGGCCTCTTCTTCTTCGCCCGCACCGGCTACGGCTTCGAGCTCGCCAGCCGCGTCGCCATGCTCGCCGCCCTCGTGCTCGCCACGCGCCCCCTCACCGTCGCCCGCAGCCTCGCCCTCGGCCTCGTCCTCGCCGCCGCGATCCTCTGCCGCGCCACGATCGCCGCCACCCTCCTGCCCGCCCTGCTGCTCCTCCTCGCCCACCCCGAGCGCCGCGTCGGCCTGCGCCGCCCCGCGCTCGCCCTCGGCCTCGGCGCCGCGATCCCGCTGCTGTTCGCGCTCGCCGTCCAGCTCGCGCTCCCGCTGCACGCGGGCACCGCCCCCGCCGCCAAGCTGCCCCTCGCCGACCTGGCCCAACGGACAGCCACTGCCCCCGCGACCCTCGCCGCCCAGCTCGCGTGGGTCGCCGACCCCGACACCGTCTTGCTGCCGCTGGTCGCCGACCTCTCGCGCGCGCCGCTGCCCGGCCTGGTCTTCGGGACAGCCGTCCTCGCGCTCGCGCTGGCCCGCTGGTGGCGCGCTCGCGCCGGCGACGGCGAGTGCCTGTTCGTCGCCGCCGCCCTCGGCAACGCCCTGTTCGGCGCCTGGCTGTACGGCGACCCGCAGCAGTTCCAGCTCGGCATGGCCCTGGAGCCCCTGTTCGTCCTCGCGGTCGCCCATCAGCTGCAGTCCCTGCGCTCGCCGCGATTCGCGGCGCTCGCCGCCGGTGCCCTCCTGACCGCCCGCGCCTGGCAGTGCGGCGCCCTCCTGTCCGCCGAGCAGGCCGGCACCAACCCGATGCTCAGCGGCGCCGCGCAGCGCCAGCTGACCGCCGCCCTCGCCGCGCGTCACCCCGGCGAGGGCGACATCGTCACCACTACTTACAATCACGTCGGCATGCTCGAGGCCTGGGCGCCGCAATCACCACACCCGCCGATTCACGCCTATCGCGCGCTCCGCCGCGGGGACGACGCAGCGACGGCCTCCGCGTGGCGGGAGATCCTCCACACCTATCCAGCCCGCTTCGTGGTGTTGTCGACTGGCCCCAATCTGTTCGACGGCCCCTTCACCGACAACGCCGCCACCGAGCGCGCCCTCGTCTCCGCCCTGCCCGCGGCCGGTCGGACGATCGTCGCCCGCCACGAATTCCCCTGCGAATCCGGCCGCCCCTGCCTGGCGTTGCTCGAGCTCTCGCCGCGGCCGTGACACCGGGCCCGCTGCCAACATTCCCCGCAGCCGAGTTCAGGAATCGACCGCTCGCAATCCAGTGAATGCAGCTGCGCGCCCGCTCATGCAGAAGGGGCGACTTCGCGCATCTTTTCGATTGACGTCCGGCGCGCGATCCAGCTCTGATGCGCGCTGGAGTGTCCCTGCCTCATGCGTAGCAGCGTGCTGTCGTCCCTGGCCTGTATGGCCGTCCTCGCCCTCCCCGGCCTCGCGCACGCCAACGTCGGCGTCGCCTTCGTCCACGGCACCGGCAAGCAGACGAATGCCCTCGCCGACTACTGGACCACCCCCTTCGTCGATTCGGTGCGGCAGGGCCTGCCGAACCCCGCCAATTACGTCGTCATCAATTGCGACTTCGAACAATACATGTGGGACCCCGAGGCCGCCGGTTGCCTCGCCGGCCAGCTCACCACCTTCATCAACAACAAGAAGATCACCTCGATGGTGGTGATCACCCACTCCAACGGCGGCAACGTGCTGCGGTGGATCCTCTCCAACCCGACCTACGATAGCCGCTACCCCAAGATCATCAGCACCATCCAGTGGGTCGACGCCCTCGCGCCCTCGAGCCTCGGCACACCGCTCGCCGACGCGGTGACCGCCGGCAACACCTTCGAGAAGTCGCTCGGCTGGCTGCTCGGTTACAAGAGCGAGGCGGTCACGATGCAGCAGACCAGCCACATGGCCTTCTACAACAGCAACTACCTCTACGGCACCGCCGGTCGGCCCGCGCTGTCGCGTCAGTTCTGGGCCGTGGTCGGCACCGACGTCGACTCCTCCCCGCTCGACAACGACTCCTACTGCGGCGGCTACACGCTCAACGTCGGCCTCGAGACCACCCAGAACTGGCTCGACGACTGCTCCGACGGCTTCCTCGAGTGCTCCTCGCAGGGCGGCGCCGGCTACGTGTGGCTTTACGACACCGACTTCGCCGCCGGCGGCGAGCCGCTGAGCCACAACCAGAGCCGGCGCAACTGCTTCGGCCTCGACGTCGTCCTGCGCAACGACGTCTGACGCTTCCACCGCGCCGCACTCTCATCTCTTCTCGAGGAACCTCCGTCATGCTGACCCGCCTCCGTCTCCTCTCGCTCGGCGCCGTGCTGCTCGCCGCTCCGACCGTCGCTGCCGCGCCCGCGGCCCCCGGCGCCCGCCTCTCGGCCCCCGTGGCCGGCGACATCGCCGCTGACAAGCTCGCCACCGACGTCCCCGCCGTGTCCGCGAGCATCGACCGCGCGCCGGTGGCGATGAGCTGGCCCATCGAACAGTCCGCCGACGACCTGCAGGACCGGCCCGCGGCCCACCGCGCCGAGAGCCGGGCCTGGTGGCGCCGCCTCGACGTCGCCGCCCTCGCCGCCGGCGTCCCCCTGCCGATCAGCGAGCCCGGCGCGCTGCTCAAGCTCAGCCCGCAGGACGGCGCCGCGATCGCCGTCGACGCGCTCGAGCTCGTCGACCCGCAGGGCCGCGTCTACTCCGGCATCGACGCCCTGCGTCCGCTCACCGACCCGAGCCACCTGCGCAGCGCCGGCGCCTCGTTCGCCCCCGGCACCGCGATGTTCACCCTGCGCCCCGACCTCGGCGCCGGCGCCTTCGTCCTCCGCGCCCGCGTGCGCGCCCCCCTGCTCGTCCACGTGCTCGAGCGCGACGCCGACGCCTACCTGTCCCTCGAGCCAGACACCGACCTCGCCCTGGTCGGCGGGCGGCTGCAGGTGCGCGCCCACCTGCGCGACGGCGAGGCTGTCCTCAAGGCCAGATCGATCCGCGGCGAGCTCATCGCCCCCGACGGCGAGACCACCCGCTTCGACCTGACCCGCGCCCCCGACGGCAGCTATCGCGCCGACGTCCCCGCCCCGCGTCGCGCCGCCGCGCCCGGCGTCCTGCACACCCTGCAGATCCACGCCGAGGGCGTCACCGCGCGCGGCGTCCCGGTCCGTCGCACCGCCACCAACGCGGTGTCGATCGCGGCGCCGACGGCCCGCTACACCGGCGGCGTCACCGTCGAGGACGTGGCCGACGGACGTCTGCGCATTCGTCTCCAGGTCGAGGTCGGCGCCGCCAGCCGCTTCGCCGTCAGCGGCGTCCTCCACGGCACCAACCGCTCCGGCAAGCTCCAGCCGATCGGCGTCGGCCAGGCCGCCCGCTGGCTCGAAGCGGGCCCCGGCGAGCTCGTGCTCGAATTCGACGAGGCCACGCTCAAGGCCGCCGGCCTGCGCGGGCCCTACGAGCTCCGCGACCTCCGCCTCGTCGACCAGGGTCGACTCGCTACCGTCCACCGCCAGGCGCGCGCTGGCGCTCCCGTCCGCGCGACGCTGACCTGTCCTTCGGGACATCCTACCTGCTCGGCCCGTGTGGTCCGGCGCTCGCTGAGGCGGCCGGAACCGCGGGCTTTCGGCTGCCTCGGCGAGTTGCGCCCGTCAGGGCGATCGGTATCCTGAGCAGCTATGAGTTCAAAACACCTCGCCCTAACTCACGCTGTTATGACCCTCCTCGTCGCCGCCTGTGGCGGCCCCGCGACCCAGGGGGACACCGGCAACCTCGGCGACAGCTCGTCGACCACCGTCGCCGACACCACCACCTCGTCGACCGTGCCGACCACCGGACCGACGGGCGGGGCGACCGAGACCGGCACGAGCGACAGCGAGGGCAGCGCCAGCAACAGCGACACGCAGGCGACCACCTCGACCGGCACCACCGAGGCGATCACCGACTCCGGCGCGACCGACTCCACGACCACGACCACGCCCGAGACGACGACGACGACGGGCACCACCACCGACTCCACCACGACGGGCACCACCGACTCCACGACGTCGACCGCGAGCACCACCGACGGCGAGACCGCGAGCTCGACCACCGACGACACCTCGTCGAGCACGACCGACGGCAACACCACGGGCGAGCCGGTCGGCTGCGGCGACACCCTCACCGCGACCATCCGCGACTTCAAGCTCTCGCACCCCGACATGGAGGACTACTGCTGCGGCCAGGTCGACGGCCTCGTGCAAGCGGCCCTCGGCCCCAACAAGAAGCCGGTGTTCGCGTCGGTCGGCAACCCGAAGATGCTCACCGACGCGCCGACCTTCGCGCAGTGGTACACCGACGTGCAGGACGTAAACCAGAAGACGCAGATCGTCCTGAACCTGACGGAGATCCAGCCGGGCCTGTTCTCCTACACGAACAACAGCTTCTTCCCGGTCGACAACATCCTGTGGGGCAACGAGGGCCAGGGCCACAACTTCCACTTCACGACCGAGATCCACACGCAGTTCCAGTACACCGGCGGCGAGACCTTCACCTTCCAGGGCGACGACGACGTGTGGGTCTTCATCGACGGCGACCTCGTCATCGACCTCGGCGGCGTCCACGGCGTGACGACCGGCACCGTCGACCTCGACGACCTCGGCCTCGAGCTCGGCAACACGTACCCGCTCGACGTCTTCCACGCCGAGCGCCACACCGTGGAGTCGAACTTCCGCATCGACACCACGATCTGCGCCGTCCCGATGTGACGCGCCGCCTCCAAGCGCTCGCGCCGGCCGGGTTCTCTTCCATCCGTGAAGGAGACGCGCCGGCGCGCCGAACGCCGGCTCAGATCGTCTTGAGGTACTCGAGCACCGCCGCGCGCTCCTGCTGCGTGAGCGCGTCGCCGAACTCGTGGCCACCGTTGCTGTGCCCCGGCTTGGTGGTGTCGTAGATGAGGTTGCGCTGCTCGAACGGCCCTGCCTGATCCTGGCCGTGGTCGAGCTCCTCGAACGGCCAGCCCAGCGCGCTCCAGTCGTAGTTCGTGCTGTCGAAGTCGACGCGCTTCCAGTACGTCGGCCGCGCGCCGCTGTCGAGCACGAGCTCGAGCGTGGGGACCGAGGCGTTGTGGAAGTAGGGCGCGCTGGCCCACACGCTGTCGAGCGGCGGCGCCACGTAGCCGTGGAACGGCTCGGTGACCCCGAGCTCGGTGACGGTCCCGAAGAAGCTCGACTCGAACCAATCCTCGAGGTAGTTGAATTCGTTCGCGCCGTAGTTGGCGAACACCGGGTCGGTGCCGATGACATCGACCGGGATCAACATGTTGGGGTAGTACTCGTTCTCCCCGTCGGCGGTGTAGCTGCCGTGGCAGCCCGCGCAGTGGCACTGGAACACCTCGGCCCCCGCGGCCGCGAGCTCCTCGTCGACGGGATAGGGGTACTGGGGCGGCTCGATCGACTCGAGGTAGGCCACGACGTCGATGAAGTAGTCGAGGATCACCGCCGCCTCGGCCACCGTGTCGGTGCACAGCGAGGAGGCCAGGATCATGGTCCCCCGGTGGTCGCCGCGCGACATGCCGTTGGCGAACTGCGAGGCCTTCTTCCGCGCGTGCCACCAGGGCGGCGGATCGGCGGGGATCATCATGTCCTCCGGCAACTCCTGGATCGGCTCGTCCAACCAC
This sequence comes from Nannocystis pusilla, assembly GCF_026626665.1. Lineage (GTDB taxonomy): Bacteria > Myxococcota_A > Polyangia > Nannocystales > Nannocystaceae > Nannocystis > Nannocystis pusilla. The sequence goes on along the minus strand of NZ_JAPNKE010000002.1, from coordinate 9,168,367 downwards.
TCGAGCGTGACGGGATCGCGGTGCGAGAGCAGGATGAACGCGAACTCGATCGCCGGGTTGGTCCCCGCCGTGAGCATGATCGAGGCCGGGCCGACCACCGCGAAGCGCTGGATGAACTTGTTGAACGCCTTGCCCGCGTCGTTCAGCGCCGGCAGCGAGGGGACGAGTTGCATCAGCGCGAAGAGGTCGCTGGTGAAGTCGGCGTCGTGGCGACCCAGACCCAGGATCAGCTCGCCGTTGAACTCGGCGGAGTGGCAGTTGAAGCAATTGGGTGCGACGAGCTCCGAGCCGTCCTTCATCTCGAGCACGTTCCACCCGACCGGCACCTGGGCGTTCTTCCCCTCGCGCCAGGCGAGGCTCGGCCCGTCGGCGTACGTGCCGAGGAGGGGCTGCGCGATCGGGAACAGCTCCCACGGGATCCCGCAAGACACGTAATCCTCGGTGAGCAGCGCCTCGAGGCCGATCACGGGATCGCCGGGCAGAGACTCTTCGCGCGGGATCGGGTAGCCCTGCAACCAGGGAGCCTCGGGATTGACGCAGCCCAGCGGCGGCGGGTCGCCGCTGCTCTCCGAGTCGCCGGCCCCGGTCGGGTCCACGCCCGTCGTCGTCGGCGTCACGCCCGTGTCCGTCGAGCCCGCGCCCGTCGTCGTCGAGCCCACGCCCGTGGTCGTCGAGTCGACCGCGTCGCTGTCATCGGGGGCGGACGAGCCTGCAGCGGGTTCGTCGGAGCAAGCCACGCAGGGAAGGATCATCAAGGACGCGAACGAGACGACACGGCTGGCGATGGACATCGGCTCTCACCTCATCACCGATGATGAACCCGAGCAAAGCCCGGACATACTCGGTTTCCCGCGCGCCGTTCGGTTCGCCGGCCGCCTCCGCCAAACCTCCCGGTATCGGCCCGCTGGACGGCCTTCCATCTCCTCCGCGGATGTGCGTCTCCATGTTCTTGGCCCCGTTCATCGCTCGAGATGCTCGGTTTCTCGGGCGAGCAACGGCCGCGGCGCCGACCTCTTGAGCGTGTTGTTGCCCGCCCCCAGCGGCGGTCGACGGTACGGCGTTGGTGCTACAACCGTCATCCGAGTCATCGTCGGTTCGACTCGGGTCCCCCGCATGGCCAGAAAACGCACCACATCCCCGTTGCACCCGCGCAAGCGTCCCACGCAGGCGCGAGCGCAGCGGACCTACCTGGCGATCGTCCAAGCCGGCGCTCGGATCCTCGAGCGGCGCGGCTACGAGGCGCTGACCACCAACCACGTGGCCGACCTCGCTGGCGTCGGCATCGCCTCGCTCTACGAGTACTTCCCCAACAAGCAGTCGCTCGTCGCCGAGATCGTCCGCCACGTGCTCGAAGAATTTCTGGCCGACCTGCGCGCCAACGTCACGCTGGTGGCCGCTTCGCCGCACGAGGACGCCATGCGGGCCTGGATCGCGGCGATCTTCGCCGCCGTCCACAAGCGACGCTCGATCGTCGGGGTGATCTTCCGCGAGGTCCCGTTCCTGTGGGAGATCCCCGCGGTCGAGCAGGCGCGCGGGTTGTTGCTCGAGGTGGCGTTCGCGTCTCGTGACCTGCGCGCGCGCGCCGTCAGGACCGCGATGGTGCCCGACGCGACCGTGTACCTGCTGGCGACGATGACCGGGGCCGCCGTGCTCGAGGCGGTGCTGCGCCCGCCGCCGCAGTACGCGCCCGAGGTGCTGATCGCATCGCTGGCCGAGATCGTGAACAGGGTGAGAGGCGAACGACCGGACCCGACCGCGTCATGACCGAAGACCCCGCGCCCCGACTGTGAGCGTCGGGACCACGCGTGAACGACCCTCGGCGCGCCGGACCGGCGAAGGCCCAACTCGACGTCCCAACCGCGGTTGGCCGCCCCAACTCCCCCTGCCGCATCTCGGCCGAGAAGCGCCGCCGAGAGCCCTGCAGGCATTCGGCCTCGACCTTGCACGAGCGTGCCTCGGCAGTCCCGCGCGGGATCGCCCTCCACCCTCATGCTCCTCTTGAATCCCGATCCCCAGGCGACTCTCGGCTCCGAGCCGCTCCCACCGGCCGAGTTCCATTTCACCTGTGAAGAAGCTTCGGCCGCCGAATGGCACGTCCGTCGCTTCACCCTCCGCGAGGCCCTCTGCGAGCCTTATTCGCTCGCAATCGACCTCCTCACCGCCAGCGTCGATCTCGACGTCGCCGCGCTCCTCGGCGCCCGCTGCACCCTCGAGCTCTGCCGCGGCGTCGACGGCCGCCTCGTCCACGGCCTCGTCACCCAGGCTCGCACCCTCGGCGTCTTCTCCGGTCGCCTGGCCCTGCGCCTCGAGGTCGCGCCTGCCCTTCAACTCCTGTCCCAACAGACAGACACGCGATTCTGGCAGGACCGAACGGCCCCGCAGATCCTCCGCGAAGTGCTCGCGCCCGCCCTGCGCGACCTCGGCGGCGGCCTCGACATGCGCGTCGAGGAGGCCGCCTTCCGTCCCCGCGAGTACTGCGTCCAGTACCGTGAGTCCGACCTCGAATTCGCCGCGCGCCTCATGCACGAGGAGGGCCTCGTCTGGTTCTTCACCCACGCCGCCGATCGCCCCGGCGAGACCCTCGTCATCCTCGACAGCACCACCCGCGCCCAGGAGCTCGAGCACCCGCTCCGCGCAGTGCCCTACGTCGCCCGGCACACCGGAGTCGCGCGCTGTCAGTCCCTCGCCGCCTTCGACTGGCACGGCCGGCTCACCACCACCGCCGTCGAGCAGCGCGACTGGAACTGGCGCGACGTCGAGTCCGCCCCGTATCACCGCGTCGACGACGGCCGTGACGCCCGGGGTCGCGTCCGCGCCCACCATCACCACGACGAGCATCGCCTGCAACACGACGACGGCCGCGCCCGCGCCCGCCGCGAGCTCGAGGCGCACCGCGCCGGCGCCGAGCTCGGTCTCGCCGAGAGCGACGTCCTCGAGATGCTCCCCGGTCACACCATCACCTTGCACGGCCTCCCGCGCCCTCAGCTCGACGGCGACCACCTCATCGTCCGCGTCCATCACCGCGGCGACGCCCCCGAGCACGACCAGTTCGCCGGCGGCGCCGCCGAGCCGCGCTATGTCAACACCTTCGAGTGCGTCCGCGCCGACCGCCCCTGGCGCGCGCTTCAGGCTCCGCCGCGCCCGCGCGTCTACGGTCCGCACACCGCGATCGTCGTCGGCCCGCCGCGCGAGGAGATCCACACCGACGAGCACGGCCGGATCAAGGTCCGCTTTCACTGGGATCGCCGCTCCCCGCCCGACGACACCGCGTCTTGCTGGATCCGCGTCGCCCAGGCCAGCGCCGGCAGCGGCTGGGGCGCCATGTCCATCCCGCGCGTCGGCATGGAGGTGTTGGTGGAATTCATCGACGGCGACCCCGATCGCCCGCTCGTCACCGGTTGCGTCTACAACAGCATCAACCGCCCCCCGCACGCGCTCCCCGACCACAAGACGCGCACCACCTTCAAGTCGGACAGCTCGCCCGACGGCGAGGGCTTCAACGAGCTGCGGGTGGAGGACGCCCGCGGCCGCGAGGAGATCTTCGTCCACGCCCAGCGCAATCTGCGTGAGGTCGTCCGGCACGACCACGAGAGCGTGATCGGTCGCGACCAGCACGTCGAAATCACCGGCGTTCAAGAGGTCCGGGTCGGTAGACGCCAGTCGATCGAGGTCGACGGCCATCGCCTCGTCAACGTCAACCATGGCGACCTGATCCAAGAAGTCCTCAACGGCAGGTGCGCTACCATCGTCCGCGGTCGTCACCAGGTCGTCGTCACGCACGGCGACGATGTCGTGAACGTGCACCGCGGCGGCCATACGACCGCCGCCGAACTGGACGTCGACCTCTCCTCGCGTATCGGCCGGATGCACCTCGCCAGCAGCGGGCAGATGGTGCTCCGCTCGCACGACTCCCTGCTCTCGCTCATCGGCGAGACGAGGGCCGAGCTGGTCGCACGGAAGGAAACCCTCGCCCTGAGGGGCCACACCGACGTCACCATGAGTTCGAAGACCACCAAGGTCGAGATCTCCGCGCCGAACGAGGTGTGCGTGACGAGCCCGCAGCTCGTCGACATCAGCGGCGGCACGATCCGTCTGTCCGCTTTGGAAAAGATCGTCCTCAGCGTCGGCGCCACCAGCATCACCCTCGACCCCGCCGGCGTCACCATCTCCGGGCCGCGGATCACTAGCGCCGCAGTCGGGATCCACGAGATCACCGGCGCGCTCATCAAGATCAACTGAGGTGAGTCGTATGCAAGCCGTCCTCACCGAGCTCGAATCGCTGCTCGCCGGCCTCGTCGAGCGCGATCTCCCCGGCGTCCTCGTCGTCGCCTGCAGCGACGTCGAGACGCTCTACCTCGCCCAGGTCCTCGCCCGCCTCGACGAGCGCTCCGAGTCCGACCTCTTCCTGACCTTCACCGACGCCGCGGCCACCACCGCCGCGCTCGTCGACGCCCTCGCCGACAACCTCGCCTTGCAGCAGGCGAACCTCGCCGAGCAGCTCGGCCCCGGCGCCGCCCTGCCCGACCTTCCCGCCCTCGCGCGCGACCCCGCTGCCTCTCCGGCCACGCGCTTCCACGCGCTCGTGGACCACGTGCTCGCTCTGCTCCCGCCGGGCGATCACCGCCTCGTCATCGCCCTCCTCCCTCCAGCCTCCCACCCGACTTCAGCGTCGAGCTCGCCGAGCCGCTGCTGCGCGCCTCACAGCACCCGCGCGTGCGCCTGGTCCTGCGCGACGATCGAGCTCGCCCCGCGCACTTCACCTCGGCAATGACATGTCCCGATGAACATGTCCTCGCATACAGCCTCGACCTCACGCCCGAGGACGCCGTCGCGGCCGCCGCCGCTGCCGCCCGCGACCCCGAGCGCCCGGCGGCTGCGCGGATCCAGGCGCTCCTGGAGCTCGCCTGGCTCGACCTCGGCCACGGTCGCCTCGTCGACGCCGAGCAGAAGTTCTCCGGCTGCGCCGAGTTTCACGCTCGCACTGCGAGCCCTGCGCTGGCCGCCCTCGCGCGATCCGGCGTCGGCGACGTCCAGCGCGCCCGCGGCGACCTCGCCCGGGCCCGCCGGACCTACGAGACCGCGCTGCTCGAGGCAGCGGCGACCCCGGCGTTTCCGGTGACCCTGCAGATCGTCGTCGCCCTCGCCGACACCTGCCTCGCCCTCGCGCAGCCGATCGACGCCGAGGGCTACTATCAATTGGCCGACACCCTCGCCGCGAAGCTGCTGCGCCCGCACACCCGCGCAGACGTGCAGGAGTCGCTCGGTGTGTGCCATCGAGCCCGCGGCGCCGCTGCTCGAGCCGTTCGCGTGTGGAACGACGCCGCCGAGCTCTGTCGCGCCATCGACTACCCGCAGCGGCTCCACAGCATCCTCGGCCACCTCGCCGCCCATCACAGGCCGATCGATCGCGCCCGACACCGCGCCTGTCTCGAAGAACAGGCGACCATCACCACTCGCTTGCAGGAGGCCCGGTCATGCTGATCGTCGGCAAGCAGATCCGGCCCGCCAAGAACACCTCCGTCGGTGGCGACGAGACCGGCGGGATCCTGAGCGCCCTCCAAGAGGTCGTCGCCGTCCGCGTCGCGCCGTTCATCGCCCCGCGCTCGCCGGCCGAGCAGCGACAACGCGACGAGGAGAGCCCGCTCGCCACCGCCACCCGCCTCCTCGGTGGCAGTCTCGCGTTGCTCAACGTCCCCATCGAGCTCCTCGGCACCGGCTTCGCGCTCCTCACCGCCCCGCTCGGCGCCGCGGTCCCGCCGCTGCCCGCCGCCACCCTCGCTTCGCTCCACCTCGGCGCCCCGCACCTGCACTCGCATCCGCCCGCCATGCCGCTCCCGTTGCCGAGCATCGGCCCGGTCATGCTCGGCGGCTGCACCTCCGTCCTGATCGGCGGTCTGCCGGCCGCCCGCGCCGGCGACCTCGGCCTCTCGATCACCTGCGGCTCGCTCGCGCCTCCGTTCCAGGTGATGACGGGCTCGAGCAAGGTGTTCATCGGCGGCGGCCGGGCCGCGCGCTCGCTCGACATCACCCGTCATTGCCAGACCCCGCTGCCGCCCGCCGGCGCTGCCGCCAAGGTGGCCGCCGGCGCCTTGAACAGCCTCCCCCTGGCCCTCGGCGCCGCGTCTGCGGTCCTGCAGCACCAGCAATCGCAAGCGTGCGCGCGAGACAGCCGCGAATACGCGGCCGCCGGCGACACCACGATGGCCGCGGCCATGACCGAGGTCAGCGCCGGGCTGGCCCTCGGCGCGACCACGCAAGCGGCCCAGACCGCCGTCGACGCGGTCGCTCTCGCCGCCCGCCTCCTCATGGGCAAGGACCCCGGCACTCCGCCGTGCTTCGGCGCGATCATCACCGGCGCCTCGGACGTGCAGATCGGCGGCTTTCCCATGCCCCCCTGGCGCGTCACCATCGGCGCTCTCGGGAAACTCGCGCGCGGCCTCAAGTCGACGACGCGCAATCAGAACCTCGCCGACGCGCTGCACGCCCGCGCGCGCGGGAACTTCAAACCCGGGCGGCTCGACAACGCCCTGCACAAGCAGGATTGTTTCCTCACCGGTCATCCGGTCGACGTCATCGCCGGCCGCGTCATCACCGACGACATCGACCTCGAGCTCACCGGCCCGCTGCGCTTCGGCTTCGAACGCAACTACAGCTCCACCTGGAGCGCCCGCGACTCCGTCATCGGCCACGGCTGGTCGCACAGCCTCGATCAGGCCGTATGGCGCGAGAGCCGGCAGCTCGTCTACCGCGCCGAGGACGGCCGCGAGCTCTGCTTCGAGCTCCCTCGTGACGCCCGCCTCGACAGGCCGCTCCGCCTGTTCGACCCGCGCAACCGCCTGACCCTCTCGAGCGACGGCGACGGCCGCTACACCGTCGAGGACGCCGCAGGACGCCTGCACGAGTTCGCACCTGTCCCCGGGGACACCTCCGGCGAGCTCGGCCACGCTCGCCTCGTCGCCGTGCGCACCCTCGCCGGTCACGCGATCGCCTGCGACCACGACGACCGCGCTCGCCTGCATCGGGTCCGTGACAGCGCCGGCCGCGAGTACCGCCTCACCTACGATCGCCAGTCCCGCCTGCACCGCATCTTCATCCCGCACCCCGACCGCGAGGGCCTCGTCCGTCACCTCGAGTACCGCTATTCGTCCGAAGGCGATCTCATCGAGGTCGTCGACGCCCTCGGCCAGACCACCCGGTACGCCTACCATCGTCACCGCCTCGTCCGCCACACCCTGCGGACGGGCCTCAGCTTCCACTTCGAATACGACGGCCCCGAGCCCGGGGCCGCCTGCGTTCACACCTGGGGCGACGGCGGGATCTATGATCATACCCTCGTCTACGACAAGCAGCGCCGCGTCACCGTCGTCACCAACTCGTGCGGCGAGCCGACCGTCTACGCCGCCGGCGGTCGCGGCGAGGTCGTGCAGATCACCGACCCGCGCGGCGGCATCACCCGCTTCGAGTTCGACGAGCACCTGCGCAGGACCGCCGACATCGACCCGCTGGACCGCGTCACCCGCTACGAGTACGACGCCCGGGGCAACTGCACCCGCGTCGTCGGCCCGGACGGCGCCCAGCGCGTCGAGTACGGCGCGACCGGGCTGCCGCACACCGCGGTCGACGCTCTCGGCGGCCGCTGGCGCTACGTCCACGACGAGCGGGGCCGCCTCGCCACGCGCACCGATCCGCTCGGCCAGAGGACCACCTACCTTTACGAGCGGCTGCACCTCGCCGCGGTGATCGACCCTGCCGGCCGCGCGGTGCGATTCGTCCACGACGCCGCCGGCGCGCTCACTCGCGTGCAGCTCCCCGACGGCACCACGGAGGCATGGGCGTACGATCGCCGCGGACGTCCCGTCGCATGGACCGACGCGCGCGGCAACCTAGAGCGCCGCTGCTACGACCTGCTCGATCGCCTCGTCAGCGTCGATCTCCCGGACGGCGACCGCCGCACCTACGGCTACGATCCCGAAGGACATGTCCTCAAGGTCAGCGACGCTCGCCGCGACGTTCGCATGGCATATACCGGCATGGGCTGCCTCGTCGCCCGCACCGAGGCCGGATTCACCGTGCGATACGCCCACGACACCGAGGAGCGCCTCACCGCGATCACCAACGAAGCCGGCGCCGTCTACCGCTTCGAGCTCGACCCCGCGGGTGACATCAAGGCCGAGCACGGCTTCGACGGGCTCCGCCGGATTTACCGCCGCGACCTGGCAGGGCGCGTCACCGAGGTCTTCCGTCCGGGCGGGCTCCGCACCGCCTACGCGCGCGACGCCGCCGGTCAGCTCACCGGCGTCTTCCACTCGGACGGCAGCAGCGACGTCTTCACCTACCGCGCCGACGGTGCCATGCTCGATGCCGTGCACGTCGAGCCCGACGCCGAGCCGGTCATCGTCCGCTTCGAGCGCGACGCTCTCGGCCGCGTCGTCCGCGAGGCGCAGGGCGAACACTGGGTCGAGCAGGAACTCGGCCCCGACGGCCTGCGCTCGCGTCTGCGCTCGTCCCTCGGCGCGCGCGTGCAGCTCTCGCGCGACGTGATGGGCGCCGTCCTGCGCATCGAGGCCGGCGAGCGCGTGGTCGGCCACCTTTCGACGCGAGGCCGGTGGTCTCGAGGCGCAGCGCGACCTCCCCGGCGACATCTGTTCGCGGTGGCAACACGACCCGCTCGGCTTGCCCACCGAGCACACCATCGAGCACCTCACGCCCGCCCGGCTCGGAGCGCGCACGCACACCTTCGCGCATCATCGTCGGCGCCACACCTGGACGTGCGGCGCGCGCCTCGGCCGCATCGACGACCTTTACCGCGGCGCCATCGAATACGAGCACGACGAGCGCGGCTTCCTCGTCTCCGCCACCTATCCCCAGGGACAGGTAGTCCTGCGTCGACCCGACGCCGCCGGCAACCTCTTCCGCGACGGCGAGCACCGCCGCACCTACGGTCCAGCCGGCCAGCTCCTGAAGTCCGAGGACACCGCCTTCGAATACGACTCCGAAGGCAACCTCATCCAAAAGACCGACGACGCCGGCACCTGGCTCTACCGCTGGACCGCCAGCGGCAACCTGGCCGAAGTGTGCCGGCCCGATGGTGAGCGCGTCAGCTTCACGTACGACGCGCTCGGCCGCCGCACCAGCAAGTCCTTTTAAAAATATTCGACGTACCCGGTGGTTATGGGACGGCGACGTCCCGCTCCACGAGTGGACCCTCTCGCCGGACCTGCCCGAGTTACCGACGCGCGCACCGACCAATCCGGCGGACGAGCGACCGCTCGACATCAGCATACGCTCTCCGAGCGCCGACGATCCCGAGCTGCTCACGTGGATCTTCGAGCCCGCCACCTTCACGCCCGTCGCGCGCCTGTCCTCGCACGCACGCGAGGCTGTCAGCCTCGTCGCCGATCACCTCGGCACCCCGATCGCGGCCTTCGACACCGAGGGCCGCCCGGTCTGGTCCGTCGCCTTCGACATTCACGGCCGCGTCCGCGACCTCGCGGGCGACCGACAACTTTGTCCGTTCCGCTACCCCGGCCAATACGAAGACACCGAGACCGGCCTCTACTACAACCGCTTTCGCTACTACGACCCCGAGGCGGGCCAGTACATCAGCCAGGATCCGCTCGGCCTCGCGGCAGGCCTCGCCTTCTACGCCTACGTCCCCGACCCCCTGAGCTCCTTCGACCCGCTCGGGCTGCACAGATGCGACAAGAAGACACGGCAAACGCGTCCCCTCGATCACCTCGACATCGAGCATGCTTGGAGCCGCCACGCCGGCGAGCTGCTCGGCGGCGCGATGCAAGGACACGTCCACCGCTCCGCCTTCGTCTCGATCCTCGACCGCGCGCGTCGGAGCGGTCTCACGTTCTTCTCGCATTCAGCCTCATCGGCCACCATCGCTCACCTCGCAAGGATCGACGGCAAGTACATCGTGGTCCACTTCTTCCGCGACGGGCCGCACACCGGGAAGGTCGCCAGCGCATGGTGGCCGAGCCAGCGTCAGCTCGGCACGTATCTGCGGCAAGCACGCCGAGACGGCCCATAGGAGCACAATGAGGCGACAAGGAGAATTCTACCCCGTCATCACCATCCTCGCGGACGACGATTTTTCTCGTCACATGCGGAGAGTCATCGACTTTCATCTCTCACGGGGATGGCGGATCGAGCGAGCGCTCGTCGTCCGGAGGGAATCGCTCCCGAACAGTTTTCAGTCGATTGCGGACATCGAGCGCGATCGAGGAGAGTGCGCGGGTGACCCGCCGAACGAGCAGGTGCCGCTCGAACTGCTGCTGGAGCCCTCACGGAGTCTCGTCCGCCAGGGCGCGCACGAACGTCGCCTGCAGCTCGGAATCAGCTCCATCGCGTGTTCGGCCTCGGAACACCCGATCGAGCTCCTGCTCTCGAAGGAGAGCCCGAAGAAGAGCCTGGCGTCACTACGGGAGCTCGTTCAAGGCCTCCGCCCGCCCATCGCCGCCCTCGGCTCGTCGTTGTTCCGCGGTCCATCCCTGGCCGAGTTACGAGAAGCGACAAACCCGTTCCGGGTCGAGATGGAGAGGCTCTACATGTCCCGTGAGGCGCTCCAAGACAAAGCCGACGATCCCTTCGCCGACCTCGAGGCCGTCCCCTGGGAGGAAGGGGTGCTGTTCTCGGGCGACCCGGCAGAGCTTACCCGAAGGTGCTGGCCGCTCCTCCGCAAGTGGGCATTTTCCGTCCCGCGAGCCGAGGCATCCACGTGACATGAACCTCGCCGAAATGATCAAGGCTGCCTTGACCTTGCTCGAATCCATTGATGAACGCCTCGCACATATCCGCTTCGGCGGCGACTGCGGAGAGCTCAGGCTTCTTGCGCACGAGCTTCTGTCGACACCGGCCACCGACCGCCAGGAAACCACCGAGCTCTACTATGATTTCCTGAGCAACATGGTCAGATCGATCTTCCTCGCGCAGTGTGACGGCACGCTTCTATCCAGGGATAAGCTCCGGATCTTCCAGCTGCTCCAAGAGGATTGGTCCGACGAGGCCGCGGAAGGCTTTCGTGCTTCGATGCTCACCCTTCTGGGGCTCAATGAACCGCTTCCGGGCGTGCCCGAGTGGCTGCGCTCAGCCGCGCAGCGACAGCGAGACCCGGCCTACGCCGAAGCGATCCGAGCCTGTGCCGATTGCCCCCGAACGAAGCCGGCCGTCTGACCCGGGCGCGCGCGGGCGATGACGGCAACGCCCGGCGTGCCCCCTTGCCATCGTCCGCGGCGGGCTCATGTTCGCCCGTGGCGTCCTCAATCGCGCCTCGACGACAGCCTCGAAGCGCGGGGCCGAACCTCGGCGCTCTTGCGGCCGAGGCCCTGCGATACATCTCGATACAAACCGATTCGATAGGATAGCATTCCGCCCCGGAGTCTCCCCGAGTCCAATCGGCAACCTGTTGAAATCACGCGCTTTGCCTCCGCGGTTGACTCCTGGCCTGCCGCGTGCTCAAGTGGGGGCAAGGACCTGCGTCATGGCACCGATCGCCGTCACCACGAAAGATACGCACCAGCCCGTCGCCGACGATGCGATGGGCAAGCGTATTAGGCCGTGGCGACGTGGTCGCGGATGCTGACGTAGAGCACTGCAACCGTCCGCGACCACGAAGTCGGCGAGCGTCCAACTGGCGGCAAAACAAACCGCCGCCAGACGCTCAGTTCGCGGCGCGTCGGCAAAGCGTCTCGTCTGCGAGCTTCTTCCAGGTCGCCCTCGCTTCCGGGTTCGGGAGTCCGGGGTCACGCCTCGGGTCGGCGTCTCACGGCGCCGGCATCGGCCGCTCCGGCCGGGTTCGCGTCCTCGACGCGCGCTGTTTTACAACTGAATCGTGGAAGAGGAAGAGAAGATTGCGTCGTCGGGCGGCCCCGACCCTCGGCTCTGACCCGAGGCTTGCTGGATCGACACCAGCCGGCGCAATTCATGCCGTGGCCTCGACGTCTCGTCGACGCCGCGCGAAGGGGTGCCGTGGCCGAGTGACAGGCAGCGCTCTCATAAGGCGCCATACGCAGGCTCGTTACCTGCCGGCACCATCCCTTGACGACAATCGGGCTGCGAGCGAAGGCGCTGGCGAACCCTTGCAAGGTTCGTGTTCACATCGGGGGCGGTACCCGAGCGGTCCACTGGCGGCGTAACGACGCCTGTTACGTCACAGCGAGCGTTCAGCACAACACACGGCGGTCGGAGCCGTGCTCGCACCGACACCTGGGAGCGTCGTCCAATGGTAGGACAGCAGATTGTTAATCTGCCTGGGCTTGGCCCACTCGATGCAAGTTCGATTCTTGCCGCTTCCGCTCTTGGGCCGATGGGACAGATGGATGTCCGGCGGATTCTTACCCCGCTTCAGGCTGGATCGTTACCAGCTCGGCTCGTCACTATTTCTATTCTTTAAATTAAGAATACTCTATCGACCCCGGGCTCCGGCCAGGACGGGAATGGGGCGGACTTTTAATCCGTATGCCGAGCGCGTGCGCTCGACCGAGTTCGACTCTCGGGGAGCTCGTATCCGTATTATTTCGCCAATCCGGTGGCCTCGCCGACTCGAGGCCGTTTGCCGCCGTAGGGGAGCTGGAGTCCCCGCCTCGTTGTCAGCGAGGAGATCGCGGGTTCGAACCCGCCGGTGGCGTCTCGCGCAGGGGCGCGCGCGGTGAGCTACGCGAGGCTTTGAACCTCGCCAGGAGAGTTCGAGCCTCTCCGCCCCTTATCTCTCGTGAATCTTCTCCCCCGTGATTCGTATGCGTGTCACGACTCGCTCGCCGATGTGGCCTAGTGACTGGGCGTCACCCTTCCAAGGTGAAGACGTGGGTTTGATTCCCGCCATCGGCTCTCGCGCGCTGCGCCGCGCTGTTTTTCAAGAATACTGCAGTTCAGGTCTTGTCAGTGAGACGCGTGGTTGCCTACCACGAGGGCCCGGTGCGACCCCGGGGAGCTGCTCTACCGTAATTGCCCTTGCTCCAAGGGAGGGCGCTGCTTGGTATGTAGCGCAGTCCGGGAGCGTTACCCGGCGAGGGCTCCGCCGCGGTCCTGCGGGACCTCCTGCCCCCCAAGCATCAATGGTGATGCGCCGCCCTCGTAGCGCGGAGTCGCCGGGTTCGATCCCCGGGCGGGGCTCTTTCTTTTATTAAAAGGTCCAGGAGCTCCCCGGTCGAGCGCCTGCATGACACGCAGGAGGTACGAGGTTCGATTCCTCGATGGACCAACACTTTCTTGCTCTCGTGGTCTAGAAGATAGGGCCCAGGTCTACGGAGCCTGAGACGGTGGTGCAATTCACCCGAGAGTACTCTGTTTGTTCGTTCTCTGCTTGCTCTCGTGGTCTAGAAGACAGGGCCCAGGTCTACGGAGCCTGAGACGGTGGTGCAATTCCACCCGAGAGTACTTTCTCATTAAAAACAACGCATGGCCTCGAAGTGTATCAGATTGCACGCGACCGTCCGAAGGTCGAGGACTGGGTGCGACCCCCGGCGGGGCTGCCAGGCTCGCGTAGCTCAGCTGGATGAGCATTGGTCTTCTAAACCAAGGGACGCAGGTTCGACTCCTGCCGCGAGTGCTTCGTCGAGGCATCATTGTAGGGGAGAGGTGTTGACGGTGACATGCGGGACTCCAAATCCTGCGAACCGGGTTCGAGTCCCGGCTCCCCTGTTGGTCTAAAGCTCGTGAGAAGAGCGGTGCTCTGTGACAGCACAGGTGAGGGGGCGGAACCCTCTAGCCCACCCGCGCGCCTCGACGCGCGCCATCCTCTCTGGCATGCCCGCGTAGCTCAACGGGAGAGCGGCGTTCTTACACATCGCAGGTCGGGGGCTCGACACCCTCCGCGGGCACTTTTATCGGGAAGAAGCAGCAACCTGGCCCTGTAGTTCAACGGCAGAATCCGCGCCCTCGACGCGGAGACCGGAGATCGTCACTCCGCAGGGTCATTTCATACGAGGTGAAGGCTTGTGGGTAAGCCGCATGCTCGGGGAGCATGAGATTGTGCGTTCGACTCGCACCACCTCGATTTCTTTCGCAAGCAGACAGTACGTCATCGGAGACGGATCGCGGAGTGCGAGGCGTGTTTCGGGAACACGTAGGCGGGGTGCGACACCCCGGTCTCCGACCAACTCTCTCCCGGGTCGCGGGGTGCTGCCGCGGCTCGGGTCTTTTTACCGCGTCAGTGGACGGTGCCACACCTCGTCTGATAAGCGAGCCCTTCGGAGTTCAACTCTCCGGGCGCGGACTTCGACTTCTCTTCCTCTTCCACGGTTCTCGCCCCTGCCGGCGTCACCGTTCCGGCGGCTCGTCGTCACGCGCCGGCGCGGGCTTCGGCTCGGAGGCAGCCGGTGTCGCCTTGACGATCAGGTAGCGCAGCGGGGCGTCGGCTCGCTCGTTGCGCAGCTCGAGCGTCGAGCGGAACGGCAAGAACACCACCGTACCGGGACCGAACGGCTGCGCGCGGCCGTCGACCGTGGCCTCGCCACAGCCGGTCAGGCCGACGACGATCTCCGAGTCGCGCTGCTGGACGTGACGCCCGACGTGGCCCCCCGCCTCCAGCACGCACGAGAGCACCGACGTGAACGGCGCCGCGGGTTGCCCGGCGAGCAGGTCCCAGACGAGCACCTCGCCGTGACCACCGAACATCGCCTGGCGACGCGAGGGAGGGCCGTGACCGATCTGCATCGCCAAAGCGTACCACGACCCGCGCGGGGCGGTGGACGGTTCCGCGCGCCTCGCTACCCCTCCCCGCCGCGGACCCCGAACGCCGCGTCGGGTGCATCCATTCCCGCTATGATCATAGCGTGAGCGTCGCGCCGAGCTCGAGGAAGCGCGCGCGCTCCTCCAGACCCGCGGCCGCGAACGCGCTGCGCAGGTCGGTCTCGGGCTGCTGGAAGTGAGCCCAGCCGGAGCGGTGGATCGGCAGGATCGTCTTCGCATCGAGCAGGCGGCAGGCGGCGATCGCCTCGGCTGCGTCGAAGGTGAAGCGAGCGTGGCGGAACCCCAGCGCGTGCGGGAAGCCGACCGCGCCGCAGTGGGCCACCGCGAGGTCGACCGGTCGCTCGCGGCGGAGCTCGGTCAGCCTCGCCGCGAGGCCCGGGAACATCACGGTGTCCCCCGAGATCCACACGCGCGGTCCGTCGTCGACGTCGACGACGAAGCCGGTGACCTCGTGGACCTGCGGCGCGTAGCGGGGGCCGTGGCGGGCGACGATCGCGGTGATCGTCAGCGGACCGACGCGGGTGCGGGCGTCGGGCGCGAGGCCGACCGCGCGCGCCGAGCCCGAGGCCGCGGCCGGGACCGTCGTGCTTCGCCAGCGGCTTTGCCAGTCGGCGCGCGCTCGGGACCGTGGTGATCACCTGCGCCACGCGGGCCTCGTCGGCCACCAGGGCGCGACCGGCGAGGTCGAGGTTGTCGGCGTGGTGATCGTGGCTGAGCAGCACCGCGTCGAAGCGGCCGAGCGACGCCGGGTCCGCCGGCGTCTCGTAGCGCTTCTCGCTGGCGAACCATGAGCGCGGCGTACACCACAGGCCGAAGTCGTAGGTGCTGCCGATCGCGTCGAACACCGGGTCGGTCAGGAGCCGCGTCTCGCCGACGCGGATCGCCAGCGTCGCGGTGCCGAGGTACGTCAGCTCCATCGCGCGGCTCCTGGCGGACTCACGACGCCGCGCGGCTCTGCAAGAACGCCAGCAGGTCGGCGTTGACGCGGTCCTTCTGGGTCGTCGGCAGGCCGTGGTCGCCGCCCGCGTAGACCTTGAGCTGCGAGCCCTTGACCAGCTTGTGGGCCGCCTGCGCGCTCGCGCCGAACGGCACGATCTGGTCGTCGTCACCGTGGATGAACAGCGTCGGCACGTCGACCTTCTTCAGGTCCTCGGTGAAGTCGGTCTCGGAGAACGCCTTGATGCAATCGAGCGCGTTCTTGAGGCCGGCCTGCATGCCCTGCAGCCAGAAGCTGTCGCGCACGCCGTCCGACAGCTTGCCGCCGGGGCGATTGGCGCCGTAGAACGCCGTCGGCAGGTCTTTGAAGAACTGCGAGCGGTCGGCCTTGACCGCGGCGCGGATGCCGTCGAACGCGTCGATCGGCAGGCCGCCCGGGTTGGCCTCGGTCTTCAGCATCAGCGGCGGCACCGCGCCGACGAGCACGAGCTGGGCGACTCGCATCGTGCCGTGGCGGCCGATGTAGCGGGTGACCTCGCCGCCGCCGGTCGAGTGGCCGATCAACGTCGCCTGCTTTAGATCGAGGTGCTCGATCAGCTGCGCCAGATCGTCGGCGTAGGTGTCCATCTCGTTGCCGTCGTACGGCTGGCTCGAGCGGCCGTGGCCGCGGCGGTCGTGGGCGATGCAGCGGAAGCCGTGCGCGGCGAGGAACACCATCTGGTCCTCCCACGCGTCGGCCGTCAGCGGCCAGCCGTGGCTGAACACCACCGGGCGACCCGTGCCCCAATCCTTGTAGTAGATCTGCGTTCCATCCTTGACGGTGATCGTGGCCATGACGGTTCAATCCTTTCTGTCGTTCGCCGGCGGCGCGGCGTCGGTTTGGTCGATGCCCAGCGCGCGCGCCACCCCGGCGCCGTAGGCGGGATCGGCCTTCGTGCAGTTGGCGACGTGTCGCCGCTGCACCTCGAGCGAGGCGCCGCCGAGCGAGCGGCCGGTGTTGGCGAACAGCGCCTGCTGCTGCGCCGGGGTCATCAGGCGGAACAGGTTGCCGGGCTGCTCCCAGTGGTCCTCGTCGACGCGGTGGTCCCAGTGCGCGACGTCGCCGGAGGCCGCGAGCGTCGGCTCGCCGGCGCCGGGGTTGTCATCCCATTCGCCGCGGCGGTTGGGCCAGTAATGCTTGGTCGCGCCGAGGTTTCCGTCGACCCGCATCGCGCCGTCGCGGTGGAAGCTGTGGAATGGGCATCTGGGGGCGTTGACGGGGATCTGGTTGAAGTTGACGCCGAGGCGGTAGCGCTGCGCGTCGCCGTACGAGAAGAGGCGCGCTTGCAGCATCTTGTCGGGCGAGAAGCCGACCCCGGGGACGATGTTGGCCGGCGAGAACGCGGCCTGCTCGACCTCGGCGAACACGTTGTCGGGGTTGCGGTTCAGCTCGAGCACGCCGACCTCGATCAGCGGATAGTCGCCGTGCGGCCACACCTTGGTGAGGTCGAACGGGTTGTGCCTGTGCGTGCGCGCCTGCGCCTCGGTCATGACCTGAATGCAGAACTTCCAGCGCGGGAAGCGGCCGGCCTCGAGGCTCTCGAACAGGTCGCGCTGGTGGCTCTCGCGGTCCTTGCCGATGACCGCCTCCGACTCGGCGTCGGTCAGGTTCTCGATGCCCTGCTGGCTGACGAAGTGGAACTTGACCCACACGCGCTCGCCCGCGGCGTTGAGCAGGCTGAAGGTGTGGCTGCCGAAGCCGTGCATCGTGCGATAGCTGCGGGGGATGCCGCGCTCGCTCATCACGATCGTCACCTGGTGGAGCGCCTCGGGCAGCCCGCTCCAGAAGTCCCAGTTGTTGTCGGCGTCGCGCATGCCGGTCCGCGGGTCGCGCTTGACCGCGTGATTGAGGTCGGGGAAGCGCAGCGGGTCGCGGAAGAAGAACACCGGCGTGTTGTTGCCGACGATGTCCCAGTTGCCCTCTTCGGTGTAGAACTTGACGGCGAAGCCGCGGATGTCACGCTCGGCGTCGGCGGCCCCGCGCTCCCCGGCGACCGTCGAGAAGCGCACGAACACCGGCGTCTGCTTGCCGACCTCGGCGAACAACTTGGCCCGGCTGTAGCGGGTGATGTCATGCGTCACCGTGAAGGTGCCGTACGCGCCCGAGCCCTTGGCGTGCATGCGCCGCTCGGGGATCACCTCGCGGTCGAAATGCGCGAGCTTCTCGATCAGCCAGATGTCTTGCAGCAGCGCCGGCCCGCGCGGACCCGCCGTTTGAATGTTGACATTGTCGACCACGGGCGCGCCCGTCGCGTGCGTCGATTTGGGCTTGGACATCGGACCCCCGATGTATCGCAGCCATGCCCGCGACAGAAAAACCCGACCAAGGTCGGGTGCCTGCGCCCGCCGCATTCGCGGGCTCGTGGCGCGACCGATCGCTCGGACCTCGGTGGCGAGGCGTCGAGGTCGTCGCGCGGCGACCCCTCGTCTTCGAACGTGGCGATGCCCCACGCGTCGCCGTGCGCCCGCGCCAGCCGACGCTCGCCGTCACCGTCATCGACACGAATGTCACTGGCATGCCCGCGCAGAGTGAGACTCATGGAACCCCTCGGAGCTCGACCCGTAACGGTCCCCGGAAGCAACTTTCCGGAGGTCCTGCGCCGGCGTACGGTCGATTCGCGGCACCCGACCTTGGTCGGGTTTTCCCGGCCCGCGAACGCGGCGATACGGGTACGGCTCCCATGCCTGCGCAGCAGCTCCTGCCACGCTGACGCTCGGCGATGCGTGAGTCGCCCTCATTCACAAGGAACGTCGAGATGAAGCAAGAGAAGTTCGCAGCCAACGACGGCACCCAGCTGCACCTGCGCTCGTGGCAACCCGCGAACGCGCGCGCGGTCGTGGTGGTCGTGCACGGGTTCAAGGCCCACGGCGGCCTTTACGAGTGGGCCGGCGGCCAGCTCGCCGAGCAGGGGTTCGCCGTCTACGCGCTCGATCTGCGCGGGCACGGGGTGTCGGAGGGCGACCGGCTCGAGGTCGGCAAGTTCGGCGACTACGTCGGCGACGTCCACACTCTGGTCAAGCTCGCCAAGGCGCGCAACCCCGGCCTCCAGGTGTTCTTGCTCGGCCACAGCGCCGGCGGCGTGGTCTCCAGCGTCTACGCCCTCGAGCACCAGAGCGAGCTCGCGGGCTTCATCTGCGAGAGCTTCGCCCACGAGGTGCCCGCGCCCGACTTCGTGCTCGCGGTGCTCAAGGGCCTGAGCCACATCACCCCGCACGCCCACGTGCTCAAGCTCGAGGACGAGGCCTTCTCGCGCGACCCCGCGGTGGTCGAGGCGATGAAGAACGACCCGCTGATCGAGCGCAAGGGCTACCCGGCGTACACCGTCGCCGAGATGGTCCGCGCCGACGAGCGGCTCAAGCGCGAGTTCCCGCTGATCACCCTGCCGGTGCTCATCCTCCACGGCACCGAGGATCGCGTGACCCTGCCGCGCGGCAGCCAGCGCTTCTTCGACACCACCGGCTCGCAAGACAAGACGCTCAAGCTGTACGAGGGCCACTACCACGACCTGCTCGCCGACTACGGCAAGGAGACCGTGCTGGCCGACATCGTCGCGTGGATCGTCGCGCGCGTCCGCTGAGCCGAAGATGAACCCGGGCGCGGCAGGCTGGCCGCGCCCGGGCGCCTGCGAGTCGCCCCGGCCACGCGAGCCAGGACGAGCTCGCCTCAATAATCATAGCAGTCGTTCGGCCCGAGCACGAGGCGGCGGACCTGGTCGCCGTCGTGGCCGCCGCAGGCGCCGGTGTACTCGCCGCCGAGGTGATACCAGCTGGCGTTACAGCCGCTCATCGTGAACACCTGCGTCGA
Organism: Nannocystis pusilla; assembly: GCF_026626665.1. GTDB lineage: Bacteria > Myxococcota_A > Polyangia > Nannocystales > Nannocystaceae > Nannocystis > Nannocystis pusilla. The sequence continues at coordinate 9,148,890 of NZ_JAPNKE010000002.1, read as the reverse complement.
CACCCAGCCGGTGCCGTCGAGGCTGCAGGTGCTGTCGGCGGGGGCGTGGCTGCAGCCGGCCCACAGCAATTTCTGGGCGTTGGCGGCCGCGAGGGTGGTGGCGAGCGCGCTGTCGCTCGACCACACCCACTTCGGGGTCGAGCAGTTCACCGGCATCCACTTGGGGTTGGACGCACACACGTTCGCCTCGACCGTGCAGGTGGCGCTACAGCCGTCGTTGCCGACGACGTTGCCGTCGTCGCACGCCTCGACCCCGGCCTGCACCTTGCCGTCGCCGCAGCTGGCCTCCTCGCAATTCGGCAGACAGGCGTCGGTGTCGATCGCGTTGCCGTCGTCGCACGCCTCGCCCGCCTGAACGATCGAATCGCCGCACTTCGGCAGCTTGCACGCGTTCGTACACAGGTCGGGGTCGATCGCGTTGCCGTCATCGCACTCCTCGATCCCGGCCTGCACCTTGCCGTCGCCGCAGCTGGCTTTCTTGCAGGTCGACAGGCAGGCATCGGTGTCGACCGCGTTGCCGTCGTCGCACTCCTCGCCTTCCTGGGGAAGGCCGTCGCCGCACGTCACCGCCGCGCACGCCGACGTGCAGGCGTCGGTGTCGTCGGCGTTGCCGTCGTCGCACGCCTCGCCGGGGCCGACGATCCCGTCGCCGCACTTGGCCGCCGTGCATGCGTTGGTGCAGTCGTCGCCGTCCTCGCCGTTGCCGTCGTCGCATTCCTCCCCGGGCTGCGGCACGCCGTCGCCGCACTTGGCCGCCGTGCATGCGTTGGTGCAGTCGTCGCCGTCCTCGCCGTTACCGTCGTCGCACTCCTCGCCGTCGTCGACCTCGCCGTCGCCGCACACGCCGGGCGCGCTGGTGGACGTGTCGGTGACCGCCGAGGTCGTCGTCGACGTCTCCTCGCCGGTCGTCGTGCTCGATGTGCTCGACGTGCTCGTCGTGCCCGTCGTCGATGTCGGCGTATCGGTCGTCGGGGTGTCCGACGTCGCCGGATTCGTCGTCGTCGTCGCCGTCGTATCCGACGTACTCGTCTGCTCGATCGACCCGCTCGAGCCGCCGACCCCGTCGTCGCTACAGCCCGCCAGCAACAACAATATCGCGCCCCCTGACCCGTTCCTCGTCTTCATCGCGGCATCGTCGTCGCCGTGGGCGAGGCGGACAAGCCCTGCGTTTTGCCACGGTCGCGCGCAATGGCGCCGACGAGGCTCCCGAAGTTCGCCCCCCGCACCCTCCGCGCAACAGGACCTCGGCATATGTGCGATGCTCGCGGCGATGCCTCGCCCGCGCGTCCTGCTCCTCGGCCTCGGCCTCCCGCTCCTCGCCTGCGACTCCAGGGCCCTCGAGGCGCAGACGACCCGCGTCCAGGCCTTGGAGGACCGGGTGCATCGCCTCGAGGCGGAGACCGCGGTCCTGACCGCGCGCATGAAGTCCCTCGACGAGGAGCGGCTCCGCCTCGAGCAGATCGCCAAGCTCCCGTCGCTGCCGCCGGCCAGCGCCGGCGCGCCGCCGGCCAGCGCCGTCGTCGAGGTCAAGGCCGACGGCCTTCGCGTCGGCGACGAGGTCGTCGATCTCGACCGCTTCGAAGCCCTGCTGCGCGAGCGCGTCGGTGCCACGCCCGGCCTCGCGCTCCACGTCAAGGCCGACGCGAGCGTCGAGTACGCCCGCGTCATCGAGGTCATGGACCGGGCCAAGGCCGCGGGCGTGGCCAAGATCGCCATGGTCGCCGACCCCGCCCTGAAGCCCTGAGCACCTGTCCTTCAGAACACGTGGCCGACGTCGACGTAGAAGCCCTGCGTCTTGTCGGTCGGCGAGTAGGCGCCGTCGAAGCGGACCAGGAAGGTCTCGCCCCAGCGCACGCGCAGGCCGCCGCCGGTGCCGAGCTTGAAGCTGCCGCCGTCGATGCCGACGCCGCCGAGCTCGGTCCGCCCGAAGTCGGCCCAGATCCGCGCAGCGTCGAGGAACGCCACCGCGCCGACGGCGAAGTGGTTGTTCTTGATCGTGAACTTCCAGAACATGCTGCGGATCTCGAGGTTCTGGATCAGCTTGATCTTGCCGGCGTAGCGCTGGCGCGGGACCCCGCGCAGCGACCAGCCGCCGCCCGGGCCGTCGCGGGGCATCAGCGCGCCGAAGCGCGTCAGCTCGTAGAACGGGGCGTCGCCGGCGATCACGTCGGCGACCCCGCGGATCGCAAACGACAGGTACTCGCCGATGAAGGCCTTGTACCACGCGCTGTTGATGCTGAACGCGGCGTAGCGCAGGTCCTGCTGGACCCCGGGCGAGGCGCGGACCGTCAGCTCGGTGAAGGTGCCGCGGGTCGGCGTGTACTCGTGGTCGCGGGTGTCGAACAGCGCGCCGGCGCTGAGGACCACGAGCGCGTGTGGATCTGTCCCCTGGAGCAGGTTGCCGAGCGCCTCGCCGTCGGGCGTGCCCGAGGCCTCGAGGGCGATGTCCTGCTCGAGCAAGCTGCCGGGGTACGGGCGGACGATGTTGTAGGTGGTGTTGAGCCCGACCAATGCCTCGATGCGGCGGCGCTGCAGCACCGTCGAGCGGTCCCACACCTTGATGCGGGCGTTGAACAGCAGCAGCGGATAGATGTGATCGAAGCGGTGGTAGCGACGCGCCGCCTGATACGCCATCAGGTCCTGGTCGGGGTCGATGCCCTCCCACGGCTCGGTGGCCGCCGAGTCGTTGCCGAACCCGTAATAGCCGGTGTTGGCGAACTTGCGGAAGCCGACGCGCGCGGTGATCCGCAGGCGGTCGCCGGCGAGCCCGGGGAAGTCCATGTTGAGGTAGTCGTCGTGGAACGGCACCTCGATGCCCCTGCCCGGGGCGCGCTTGGCGTTGGCCGACAGCAATAACTCCAGGCGCCAGCGGTACGGGCGATAGCCGGGCGAGAAGCGGGCCACGCTGGCGATGAGGCCGAAGCCGAGCCCGAGGTCGCTGTCGTAGCTGAGGGCCGGCAGCGCGCCGACCTCGATGCGCTCCGGCTTCGGCGGGCCCTTCGGCTTCTTCGGCTTTTTGATCTTCTCCTTGCGGGCCTCGGCCGCCGGCGCGTGCGTCAGCGCCGAGACGACGACGAACACCGCCAGCAGCGCGGGCAGCCGGCTGCGGCACAATGCATATATGCCCGAAAAGACAGGTGACGCGCGGGCCCGCTGTGGTAAGGTCGGCGCGTGTCGAGCTCGCCCTTGAAGCGCCCCCTGCTCCTGGCCTACGCCGCGGGCTCGATCGGCTCGGGCCTGTTCAGCACCGTGCCCGGCCTGCTGCTGCTGTTCTACCTCACCGACACGCTCGGCGTGGCCGCCAGCCTCGCCGGCCTGGCGATCTTGCTGCCGCGGATCTGGGACATCGCCACCGACCCGCTCGTCGGCGCTTGGTCCGACCGCACGCGCTCGCGCTGGGGCCGGCGCCGGCCGTTCCTGCTGGCCGGCGCGCTGCTGCTGCCGCCGGGCTTCATCGCCCTGTTCTCGGCCCCGGTCGGCGACCCGTCGCTGAGCTTCGCGTGGGTGCTGCTGGCCTTCATCTGGGCCACCGGCGCCTTCACGCTGTTCCAGATCCCCTACGCCTCGATGCCGGCCGAGATGACGGCCGATTACCACGAACGCACGCGGGTCGTCGCCCATCGCATGGCCTTCCTGCCGATCGGCATCCTCGCCGGCGGCGCGCTGGCGCCGATGCTGATCAAGGCCAACAGCGGCGGCCCGGCCGGCTACCGGGTCATGGCGGTGACTCTGGCGATCATCGCCGCGGTCGCCATGCTGGTCGCGTTCTTCGGCACCCGCGACGCGCCGCAGCTGCCCGCGCCGGTCGAGACGACCGGCCTGCGCGAGCAGATCCGCGTGGCCCTGTCGCACCGGCCGTACCGCCGGCTGCTGGTCGGCTTCGCCGTGCAGAACATCGGCATCGGCGCCATCCTGGCCGCGGTGCCGTACTTCTGCCACTACACGCTGCGCGGCGGCGAAGAGGCGGTCACGGTGCTGTTCGTGTCGCTGGTCGGTCCGGCGATCGTCGCCATGCCGCTGTGGATGGCGGTTTCGCGGCGGTTCGGCAAGCGCGTCGGCTACATCGCCGCGGTCCTGGTGTTCGCCATATTCGCGCTCAGCCTGCTCGTCGGCGCCGAGGGCCGGCTGGCGCTGGTGGCCGCCCAGGTCGGGCTGCTCGGGGTCGGCTTCGCTGGCCTGCAGGTGTTCCCGTTCGCCATGCTGCCCGACCTCATCGACGACGACGCGGCCGTCACGGGCCAGCGCCGCGAGGGCATCTTCACCGGCCTGTGGTTCGTCGGCGAGAAGGGCGGCCTGACCCTCGGGGCATGGCTCGTGAGCCAGGTGCTCGCCGCGACCGGGTTCGTCGAGCGGCGCGCCGGCGAGCTCGTGAGCCAGCCCGAAGCGGCGCTCGTCGGCGTGCTCGTGGCCACCGCGGTGGTCCCGGCGGCGTGCGCCGTTCTCAGTCTCCCCTTGCTGTTTCACCACGTCGAATCTGCCAGGAACCGAGCGACCTGACCATGAAGCTGCCCGAGACCGGATGGACCCGCGACCAGATCTTCACCGCCCTCGCCGAATTGCGTGCGGGTGATTTGCCCACCGAAGGCGGAGCCGCCTTCGCCTACGTCTACGACTCGGGCGAGCGCGCCGCGAGCGAGCTGGCGGCCGAGGCGTACCGCATGTACCTCGGCAGCAACGGCCTCGACCCGACGGCCTTCCCCAGCCTGCTGCGGCTCGAGAACGAGGTCGTCGGCTTCGCAGCGCAGCACCTCGGCGGCGGGCCGGAGGCGGCCGGCTCGTTCACCAGCGGCGGCACCGAGAGCCTGATGCTCGCGGTCAAGACCGCGCGCGAGTGGGCCCGCGTGCACCGGCCGAACATCACGAAGCCGGAGATCGTCGTGCCGGCGACCGCCCACGCGGCGCTGCACAAGGCGGCGCACTACCTCGACGTCACGCTGGTGCCCACCGCGATCGACCCGGTCAGCTTCCGCGCCGACGTGGCCGCGATCGCGGCCGCCATCACGCCGAACACGATCCTCCTCACCGCCTCGGCCTCGAGCTACGCCCACGGCGTGGTCGACCCGATCGCCGAGATCGGCCAGCTGGCGCTGCAGCACGAGCTGCTGTTCCACGTCGACGGCTGCATCGGCGGGTTCCTCCTGCCGTACTTCCGCCGCCTCGGCGCCAGCGTGCCGGCGTTCGACCTCTCGGTCCCCGGGGTCACCTCGGTGTCGATGGATTTTCACAAGTACGCGTACGCACCCAAGGGCGCGTCGGTGATCGTGTACCGCGACAAGGCGCTGCGCCGGCACCAGATGTACGCGTGCGCCGGCTGGACCGGCTACACGGTGGTAAACCCCACGGTGCAGAGCACCAAGTCGGGCGGGCCGCTGGCGGCCGCGTGGACCTTGCTGCGCGCCGTCGGCGATCAGGGCTACCTGGACCTGGCCCGAAGGACACTCGAGGCCACGCGCGCGATCGTCGGCGCCCTGCGGGAGATCGACGGCCTGCGCGTGCTCGGCGAGCCGGAGATGAGCCTGGTCGCCTTCACCGGCGCGCGCCCCGACTTCCCGCTGTTCGCCCTGGCCGACGCGATGAAGCTGCGCGGCTGGCTGATCCAGCCGCAGTTCTCCGGCTTCGGCTCGCCGGCCAACCTGCACCTGACGATCAGCGCCGCCCACCTCGCGGTCAAGGACCGCTTCCTCGCCGACCTGCGCGCGGCGGTCGCCGAGGTCCAGAGCAATCCGCCCGACCCGGGCCTCGCCATGCTGCTGCAGGCCGCCGCCGCGCTGGACTTTTCGAACATGTCCGAAGAGACATTCATGCAGGCGCTCGCGCTCGCCGGGGTCCAGGGCGGCCGCCTGCCCGACAAGATGGCGGCGATCAACGGTTTGCTCGACGCCCTGCCGCCGCAGGCCCGCGAGGCCGCGATCATCGCGTTCGTCAACGACCTCTACACGCATGCCTAGGTCGCGCCGGTGGGGTCGGCGGGATCGACGGGATCGAAGTAGACGCCCCGCAGCCAGCGCGGGCCGGTGAAGCCGGTCCGCGCGTGCAGCGTGCGGTGGTTGTCGTAGACCAGCCAGTCGCCCGGCTGCAGCCCGACCAGCACGTGGTGCCGCGGGTCGCGGACCAAGCGGATGAAGCGGTCGTGCGCGCGGTAGAACTCGCCCATCTGCGAAAACGGCAGGCGGTGCGGCGCGAGCGTGAAGTAGGAGCAGCGGACCAGGAAGTCGCGGTCGCCGCGGCGGGCGACGATCGGCGACTCGACCACGCGGGCGAAGTTCTGCTGCTTGCGATCGAAGCGGACCGGCACCGTGGCCAGCAGGTCGGCCGCGCGGGCGTCGTGGGCCTCGAGGTGGCGGAACGCCGCGCGCGTCGGCCAGCAGGTTGTCGCCGCCCTGTTCGGCCGCGCGGATGCACTGCAGCACCTGGTAGCGCGGCGGGCGGTCGAGGAACGGCTGGTCGGTGTGGAGGTGGATCGGCGCGTCGGTGTAGCCGAGCTGGTCGGTGTTCTGGTTGGTGGTGTTGTCGGTGCGCAGGTCCTCGATGCGCCCGAAGTGAGTCGCCACCGCGCGCAGCCCCGCGGCCTCGAAGGCGGTCACGATCGCCTCGGTCTGCGCCTCGGGTGAGCGGCTGTCCGAAGGGTCACGTCGCACGACGGCCGCGCCGTGCTCGCGCACGCGGGCCAGCGCCGCGGCGATCTGGCGCCCCAGCGGGAGGTCGACCGCGGACACCTCGATCGCCGCGAGGTCGGCCGCGGGCGCCGGCACGTCGACGCGGTCGCGGGCGTAGGCGTGGGTGTCGAGCCACGCCAGCGGGTACAGGCTCTCGTGACCGTCGGGCTCCCACACCACGAACAGCGCGTCGCCGGCCAGCGACGCCACCCGCGGCCGCACGTCGTCGGGCAGCTCCGACGAGCAGCGCGTCCGCTCGCGCGTGAGCGGGTGCCGCTCGCGGTCGCAGTTGTGGCGCAGCCACCGATAATGAAAATCCGCCGTGTGCCCGCCGCCCAGCGGCACGCGCAACCAGTCGCCGTGGAGCTCGACCGCGTCCCGGAGTGCGTCTGTCATGCTGAAACGAGTTTCAGCAAAATAGATAAGGCCGTCAAGGCCGGAATTCGTGGCCGTACGCGGCCCTCAGCCCCACGGCGGCGCGACGGGCAGGGTGTGCCGGCGGACCAGCGACAACGCGCCGGTCTTGCGATCGCGGCGGATCATGTAGACCCCGCGGTCGCTGCCGAGCCGGGCTTGTCTCGGCTCGTCGCACCCGTCGAGCTCGATCGTCTCCGGCTCGCCGGGCCCGCCGAAGCCCCGCTCGCGCGGCACGTCGCAACCCATCACGCTGTACAGGCTGGGACACACCGACCACCCGCCGAGCGGGTTGCCGTTCGGTGCCACGTCGACGACCTGCGTCGAGGGTCCGACGTGGTACCCCGCCGCGCCCCTGGCGACCACCTCCGACACGCTCTCGCCGCTCGCCAGCTCGCAGCTGCCCATGATCGCCTCCTCGCCCTCGAAGGGGTCCGAGCCGTCGAACAGCACGTGCGTGCCGGACGTGGCGAGGCCCTGGCCTGCACACGAGGTCTCGACCGGGTTGGCCCCGTCCGGATCGACGAGGGTGACGAGCGTCCCGCCGACCGCCAGCCGGTCGCCCATCGCGTCGATGAAGCGCACCCACGACGGCCCGGAGAAGCTCGCCTGCGGCTCACCGGTCCACGACAGCGTCGTCACCTCGTCATCGACGGCGAAGCTCAAGCCCACCGACGTGATCGCCATGTGCTGCGAGGCGACCTCCTTCGTCACCATCAGCGGCTCGCCGATCGGCCCGTCGCCACCCGCTCGCACGAACATCAACGCGCTGTCCGGCGAGCTGCCGAGCACGCCGACCTCGCCCGTCACCCCGTTGACGTGGAACGCGACGACCGAGGCGAAGCCCGCGAGCGCAGTGAGATCGACGCTGCTCGTCAGCCCCGACCCCTCGATCCGCTGCAGCAAGATCTCGCCGGCGAGCGTCTCGCCGACCACCCACGCGCGCTGCTCCTGCGTCAGGTCGAAGCCCCACACGCGGTCGAAGGGCGCCAGCGGGACCGTCCACGCGAGCTCGGGCTCGACCGGCAGCGTGCACGCGGCGGTGCATGCGTCGCAGCCGTCGTCGCCGTCGTCGCACGCCTCGCCCGGATCGACGATGCCGTCGCCGCAGCGACTCGCCGGCAGGTCGAGTCCTCCGCTGCTCGTGCCGCCGGCGTCACCGCTGGTGTCGTCGCTGCTCGGGCCGTCACCGGCGGTGTCATCCTCGCGCGTGGGGCCGCACGCGCAGACCAACGCCACCAGAAGCCAGGAGCCGCGCATCCGCGGCGCAGGTTATCACGCCCTGCGCCACATCAGCGCGACCGCGCCGGGCGGGCGAATCGAGCGCTGCGCGGTTCAGTCGTCGCGGTCCTCGTCCTCGACGGCAAGGATCGCCCCGGTGTCGCCGTCGACCTCGACCTCCTTGCGCGGCTGGGCGCGGTCGGTCGGCTGGATCTCGATGCTGTAGATCCACCGCCCGTGCTCGCGCTCGAGCTCCGAGGCGAGCACCGTCCCGGGCACCTGCTTGAGCGCGGTCTGCTGCGCGGCCTCGGCGGTGATCTTCGGCTTCGCGGCGGTGTCGCGGGACGCGGTCGCCGCCGGCGCCGTCGAGGTGTTGGCAGAGGTCGCCGCGTGGCTGCAGGCCGGCGCGAGCGACAGGACGAGGGACATCACGAAGGTGTGCATGCCGGCAGGATGCCGCCTGCGGCCGCGGGGCGCCTGTTAAGCCTTCATGAAGGCCCGTCCTTGACGCCGCCGCGCCCGGCCCGCGAAGTGCCTCCCGTGGACCTCGACGCGCTCGTGCGACCGATCCTCGAGCTCCTGCGGGAAGCGGACGCGCGGGACGTCCGGATCACCGACCTCGTCGGACCCGAGGCGCACGCCGACGCCTTCGCCGCGCTCGGAGCTCCCCTGTCTCTCGGGCCAGGTGACGAACCGCTCGACCCTGCGACCCTGACGCGGGCGCTCGAAACAATCGTCGCCCGCTCGGTGCGGACCCTGCACCCGCGGTTCTTCAATCAGAACTTCGCCGGCGCCGACCCGATCGCGGTGATCGGCGACTTCCTCGGCGCCGCGCTCAACACCACCATGGCCACCTACGAGGCCGCGCCGGTGTTCACCCTGATCGAGCGCGAGGTGCTGGCGCGCCTGGCCGCGCTGGCCGGCTGGGCCGCGCACGAGGGCGTGTTCGTGCCCGGCGGCTCGTTCTCCAACCTCTACGCGCTGCAGCTGGCGCGCCTGCGCGTCGACCCCGAGGCGCGCGAGCGCGGGCACGACGGCGCGCCGCTGGTCGCGTTCACCTCGACGCACGCTCATTACTCGCTGGAAAAATCAGTCGTGCTGCTCGGCCTCGGCCGGCGCGCCCTTATTAAAATCGCCTGCGACGAGCGCGGTCGCATGCGCCCCGACGCCCTCGCTGCCGCGATCGACGACGCGCTCGCCCGCGGCCAGCGGCCGTTCTTCGTCAACGCCACCGCCGGCACCACCGTGCTCGGCGGCTTCGACCCGCTGCCGGAGCTGGCCGAGCTGGCCGAGCGCCACGGTATGTGGCTGCACGTCGACGGCAGCTTCGGCGCCTCGGCGCTGTTCTCATCGGCGCAGGCGCACCTCATGGACGGCGTCGCCCGGGCCGACTCGCTGGCGTGGAATCTCCATAAAATGCTCGGGGTCACCCAGCAGTGCGCGGCCTTCCTGGTCCGCGGGACAGGTGCGCTGCGGGCCGCCTTCGCCACCGGCGCCAGCTATCTGTTCCAGCCGGACAAGCCGTATGCCGAGCTCGACAGCGGCGACGCCACCTTTCAGTGCGCCCGCAGAGTCGACGCCCTCAAGGCCTGGCTGGTGTGGAAGGCCCGCGGCGAGGCCGGCTTCGCGTCTCGCATCGACCACGCGGTCGGCCTCGCCGAGCACTGCGCCGCGCGGATCGCCGGCGACCCGCGCTTCTGCCTGGCCGCCCCGCCCTCGTGGGTCAACGTGTGTTTTTGGTGGATCCCCCGGACCTGCGGCCCTTCGCCGGCCGCACCCCCGAGGTCGACGCGACGCTGCACGCCCTGGCCCCGCGGATCAAGGCCGCCATGCTGCGCCGCGGCGAGGCGATGCTCGGCTTCCAGCCGGTCGACGGCGGACCCAACTGCTTCCGCCTGCTGTTCATCAACCCGGCGACGACGATCGCGGACGTCGACGCGACGCTCGAGATCGTCGACGCCTGCGGCCGCGAGGCGCTCGCCTAGCCGATAGGACATGTTTTGGGAACATGTCCGATCAGCCACCGCGCGGCCGGCCCAGGTCCTTGAGCACGGCCCCGGTCGCGCGGTCGACGATGCGCAGAGCGACCGCGGTCTTGGGCCCGTCGCACTCGTAATAGACGCGAGTCGCGGTCCCGACCATCGCGTCGCCGCTGCTGCCGCCGCAGGTCGACGTCCACAGCACGGCCCCGGTGCGAGCGTCCACCGCGGTGATGTAGGTCTGCCGGATCAGCAGGGTTCCGCCCACGAGATCGAGGGCCTCGATCCTGTGACCCTCGCTATCGAACAGCACGCGCCAGGTCTGCTGACCCGCGCCGTCGTAGCCGACGAGCGTCACCTCCGGCGTCCCGGGGTCCTTGATCTCGACGCCCACCGAGTCGCCGGTGACCAAGTCGGTCAGCCGCGCTTTCTTGGTATTGAAGTCGCCCTCGCAGCGCGCGTGGGTCGCGGTGTCGCACAGGACCGGGCGCGTCTCCATGTCGGGGCAGGTCGGCGGCGTCGCGGCGTCGTCGCGCTGGCCGGTCGCCGCGTCGAGCACGAAGCGCACCTTGTCGCGCTGATAGACCCCGACCTTGTCGCCCTCGGCGCACAGCCAGTCGACCTCGTCGGTCAACGCGAGCGCGGTGCGGGTCGTGCCATTCGCCGGATCGAGGATCTCCACGGCGCGCGGCTGCGCCAGCACCACCGCGCCGCCGGCGAAGACCCCGAGCCGTCGCGCGTCGTGGACCTCGATCCGGCGATCGGGGCGCCGCCACAGCGGCTCGTAGCTGTGGCCGTCGAACGCCACCACGCCCTCGTCGGCGAACCACCCGACGACCTCCTCGACGCCGTCACCGTTGAGGTCGCCGAGGATCGGCGGCCCGCCCATCCACTGCCGGTACGCCCCCGGCTCCGCGGCGCCGAGACAGCCCGTGACGGCGAGCAGCGCCAGCACGGCCGCGCCCGCGCGACTCCTGCGACCTCCGCGTGCATCCTGCATGACGGGCACTCTAGCCGATCCGGCGGAGCCGCCGGCGCGCGCCGGGGATGCGCGCTCCCGTCACCACGCGCGGTCGCGACCTTGCGATCGATGGGCGACGACCTCGAGGACGGGCTGCCGGAACGACGTGAAGTTCTCTCGCTCGCGCGACCTGTCGCGGCGCGTGCGATCCCCGGCGCCGCGGGCGCAGCGAAGGAGCCGCGATCACCCGAGGCGAACCTCGGCACCACGCCGAGCCGCAAGGGCCGGCACACACCGATCCCCGCGCCGAGCGACCTGTCCCGAAGAACATGTGACTCCAAACCTCGTCCCGGCCTGTGCAGCGGGTCACTCGGCGCCAGGCCGCGACTTGTGCCGGAACGCGGAGAGACCGGCGCGCTCGCTCGCAGACCGGGGAGGACCCTCGCGGATCGGGTGTGACCACGCGGCGCACAGCATGACGTCCGCGCAAGTCGGCGCACGCGGCCGCGAAGAGCTGGTAGAACTATGTCCGTGTGGACGAGCGTGGCGGCCGCCGAAGGTGTGGCCCAAAGAACATTCTGACTCTGGCGATCGGCGCTATCGCAACGGACATGGAAGACCGCCAACACCACGAGCCTCCTCCGCCCCGCGCGCCCTTGTGGGCGCGGCTGTTCGGTCCGGTCGACATCGCCTCGCTGGTCTGTTTCCGCGTCGCCTTCGGCGTGCTGATGATGGCCGAGGTGGTCCGCTACATCCCGCGGATCGAGCGCTACTACATCGACCCGCCGTTCCACTTCTCGTACTACGGCTTCGATTGGGTCCAGCCGTGGCCGGGCGACGGGATGTACGTCCACTTCGGCGTGCTCGGCCTGGCCGCGCTGTGCGTCACGATCGGCCTGTGTTACCGCGCCGCCGCCACGGTGTTCTTCCTCGGCTTCAGCTACATGTTCCTGCTCGAGCAGGCGCGCTACCTGAACCACATCTATCTGCTGTGCCTGATCGCCTTCATCATGATCTTCGTGCCGGCGCATCGAGCCTTCTCGATCGACGCCTGGCTGCGGCCGAAGCTGCGCAGCGACACCGCGCCGGCGTGGGCGCTGCGGCTGGTGCAGCTGCAGATCGGCATCCCCTACGTCTACGGCGGCATCGCCAAGATCAACCACGACTGGCTGCGCGGCGAGCCGATGCGCATGTGGCTGGCCGAGCGCGCCGAGCGGCCGCTCATCGGCCCGCTGATGACGCAGGAGTGGGTCGTCTACTTCTTCAGCTACGGCGGCCTGCTGTTCGACCTGCTGATCATCCCGGCCATGCTGTGGCGGCGCACCCGGCCGTACGCGTTCGTCGCGGCGCTCGGCTTCCACTTCATCAACGGCAACATCTTCACCATCGGCATCTTCCCGTGGGTGATGGCGGCGGCGACCTTGATGTACTTCCCGCCCGACTGGCCGCGGCGCTTCCGCGACTTCCTCGGCCGGCTGCTGCGCCTCCCGCCCGCCGAGCCCACGCCCGTTGCACCGCCGCCGCCGCTGCCGACTCGCCTCGGCCGCGCACAGAAGTGCCTGCTGACGTTCCTCGGCGTCTACACCGCGTGGCAGCTGCTGTTCCCGCTGCGTCACTGGCTCTACCCCGGCGACGTCGCGTGGACCGAGGAGGGCCACAAGTTCTCGTGGCGCATGAAGCTGCGCGACAAGGGCGGCAGCGTCAGCTTCCACGCGACCGACCCGTCGACCGGCGAGTCGTGGAAGATCGACCTGCGCGGCCGGGTCAAAAGTGGCAGCTGTCCGAAATGACAGGCCGGCCAGAGATGATCCTGCAGCTCGCGCATCACCTCGGTGAGCAGCTGCGCGCCGAGGGCATCCCCGATGTCGAGATCCGTGCGCTCGCCCCTGTCTCGCTCAACGGGCGCGAACCCCAGTTCCTGATCGACCCCGACGTCGACCTCATGAAGGTCGAACGAAGCCTGCTTCCGGCAACGTGGATCCGCCCCGAAGCGCCGCTCGAGTCCGCGGCCCAGGCGCGCCTGTCAGAGATGTAATCCGCGGTTAATCGACCGAGAAACACCGTTGCGGCTAATCGCTGGGGTACGCGGACGATCACCCTCGTCCGCGCCTCGCCCAGATGCTCGGTTGGCTCATCCATCAATCGATCCAGCTCCGTCTCCTGATGCTGGGTCTCCTCCTCGCCCTCCTCGTGGGAGGCGGCCTCGCGGCGCGCAGCCTGCCGATCGACGCGCTGCCCGACATCTCGACGATCCAGGTCAGCGTGCTGACCGAGGCCCCCGGCCTGTCGGCGCCCGAGGTCGAGCGCAACGTGACCTTCCCGATGGAGAACGCGCTCAACGGCGTGCCCGGGCTCGAGGAGCTGCGCTCGGTGTCCCGCGCCGACCTCAGCGCGATCACGGTGGTGTTCCGCGACGGCACCGATCCCTGGTTCGCGCGCCAGCTGGTGTTCGAGCGCATGCTGCAGGCGCGGGGTGACCTGCCGGACGGCCTACCGACGCCGCAGCTCGCCCCGCTCAGCACCGGCCTCGGGGAGATCTATCAGTTCGTGGTGCGCTCGCCGGTGCACTCGCGCAAGCAGCTGCGGACGCTGCTCGACTGGGAGATCGTGCCGCGCCTGCGCGGCGTGCCCGGCGTCATCGAGGTCAACACCCAGGGCGGCGAGCTCAAGCAGTACCAGGTCATCGTCCAGCCCGACCGCCTCGCCGCCTACGGCCTCACCCTGCGCCACCTCAGCGAGACGCTGTCGTCGGCCAGCGCGATCATCTCCGGCGGCTACATCGACCGCACCGCCGAGTCCTTCACCCTGCGCGCCGTCGGCACCTACACCGGCGTCGAGGACCTCGAGAGCGTCGTCCTCAAGGTCGCGCCCGACGGCACGCCGATCCTCGTCAAGCACGTCGCCACCGTGCGCGACGGCGCCGCCCTGCGCCACGGCATCGTCACGTACATGGGCGAGGACGAGGCGGTCGCCGGCGTCATCATGATGCTGCTCGGCTCGAACAGCCGCGACGTCATCTACGCCGTCAAGGACCGCGTCGCCGAGGTCCAGGCCGAGCTCCCGGCCGGCGTCGTCATCGAGGCGGTGTACGACCGCGCCGAGTTCGTCGAGCGCACCCTGTCGACGGTGGTGAAGAACATCCTCGAGGGCGCCGCGGTGGTGTTCCTCGTGCTGATCGTCCTGCTCGGCAGCGTCCGCGGCGCGCTCGTGTGCGTGCTCGGCATCCCGGCCTCGATGTCGGTGGCGCTGTTCGGCATGCACTGGGCCGGCGTCGCCGGCGACCTCATGTCGCTGGGCGCGATCGACTTCGGCTTCCTCGTCGACGGCCCGATCGTCCTGCTCGAGGCGCTGATCGCCGCCTTCGCCGGCCAGCAGCTGACCTCGCGCGAGCGCGCCGACGCCTACGCCAGCTCGCTGTCCCGCGTGGTCCGCCCGGTCGCCTTCGCGGTGGCGATCATCATGCTGGTGTACATCCCGCTGCTCAGCCTCGAGGGCGTCGAGGGCCGGCTGTTCAAGCCGATGGCCACCACCATGGCGTTCGCGCTGTTCGGCGCGCTCGTCTACTCGGTCGCGTTCCTGCCGGCCCTGCTGGCGCTGTTCGTCCCGCCGGCCAAGCACGGCACCAGCGGCTGGCTGCGCGTCCTCACCCGCGGCTACGAGCGCGCCCTGCCGTGGGCGCTGAAGCTGCGCTGGCCGCTGCTCGCCGGCGCCGCCGCCATCCTCGTCATCACCGGCGGGATCTTCGCCGGCAAGGGCGCCGACTTCGTCCCGCGCATCGACGAGGGCGACATGGTGGTCAGCCTGCGCCGGCCGCCGTCGATCAACCTCACCGAGGCCAAGCGCCTCGACCTCGAGGTGCAGAAGATCCTGCTCGACTTCCCCGAGGTCGACGGCACGCTCGCGTTCACCGGCCGCGCCGAGGTCGCGATCGACCCCGCCGGCAAGGACAAGACCGACATCGTCGTGCCGCTCAAGCCCAAGGAGGAGTGGGTCACCGCCCACGACCTCGACGCGCTCAGCGTCGTGTTCAAGGACGCGATCGAGTCGCGGGTGCCGAGCACCTTCGTGTCGATCTCGCAGCCGATCGAGGACCGCAACAACGAGATCATCTCGGGCTCGCGCGCCGACATCCAGATCATGGTCCTGGGCCCCGACCTGCTCGAGCTCAAGCGGATCGCCGACTCGATCGCCACCGCCATCCGCCCGATCGACGGCACCGGCGACCTCCGCGTCGAGCAGGTGCTCGGCATGCCCGAGCTGACCGTCAAGCCCGACCGCGCCCGCCTGGCCCGCTACGGCGTCGCCCTCGAGGACGCCCTGCTCGCGGTCGAGGCCGCCCGCGTCGGCCTGCCGATCGGCCTCGTCTACGAGGGTCAGCGCCGCTTCGACGCGCGTCTGCTGGTGCCGCCGCGCGAGCCCCGGCCCGAGGCGCTCGGCGACCTGTTCGTCGAGACCGTCGACGGCCACCGCGTGCCGCTGTCCGAGGTGGCGACGATCGAGGAGACCGAGGGTCCGGCGCAGATCCGCCGTCAGGACCGCGTCCGTGTCGTCCGCGTCGAGGTCAACCTGCGCGGCCGCGACCTCGTCTCGTGGGTCGGCGACGCCATGGCCGCCGTCAAGGAGAGCGTGCCGCTGACCCCGCCGTACAAGGTCACCTGGAGCGGCCAGTTCGAGAACTTCCAGCGCGCCAGCCAGCGCCTCGCGGTGGTCGTGCCGATCTGCCTGATCCTCATCTTCGGCATGCTGCTCTGGAACTTCCGCGACGTGCGCTACGCCGCCGCCGTGTTCGCCCTGGTCCCGTTCGCCCTCATCGGCGGCCTCGCCGGCCTCATCCTCCGCGACATGTCGTTCAGCATCCCCGCGGCCGTCGGCTTCATCGCCCTCGCCGGCGTCGCCGTGCTCAACGGCGTCGTCCTCGCCTCCGAGGTCCGGGGCGCGCTCGACGAGGGCCACCCCTTCGACGAGGCGCTGCTCAAGGGCTCCTCGCACACCATGCGGGCCGTCCTCACCACCGGCGCGGTCGCGGCGCTGGGCTTCCTGCCGATGGCTCTGGCCACCGGCGCCGGCTCCGAAGTGCAGCGGCCGCTTGCGACGACTGTCGTGTTCGGTATCGGCGCCTCGACGATCCTCACCCTCTTCCTGCTGCCCGCGCTGCTGCGGCTGGTGCTACGCCGCGAGCGCCGGGCCAGCGAGAACATGACGCACCTGTAATGTCAGAACAAAAAGCCGCCGTGTATGCTTCCAGGCCCATGAAGGCGCTGATCGTCGAGGATGACGTCAAGGTCGCGCTGTTCATCGCCCGCGTCCTCTCGGAGGAGGGCTGGGTCACCGACCAGTGCACCCACGGCGCCGACGCCGTGCGCCAGGCTCGCTCGGTCGAGTACGACGTCGTCCTGCTCGACTGGATGCTGCCCGACATCGACGGCCTGGCCGTGTGCCGCGAGCTGCGGCGGGCCGGCTCGGTCGCGCCGATCATCATGTTGACCGCGCGCGGCGAGGTCTCGGAGCGCGTGCTCGGGCTCGAGGCCGGCGCCGACGACTACGTGGTCAAGCCGTTCGAGATCGACGAGCTGCTGGCGCGCATCAACGCGCTGCTGCGGCGCACCCAGGGCTTCGGCCGCCTGCAGGTCGGCGTCCTCGAGATCGATCGCCTGCGCCGCGTCGTCTCCCTCGAGGGCAAGCCCGTCGATCTGACCGGCCGCGAGTACGCGCTGCTGCTGTGCCTGGCGAGCCAGGAGGGCCGCGTGGTCGCCCGCTCGGAGCTGCTGACCCAGGTGTGGGCCACGCACTTCGACCCCGGCTCGAACCTCATCGACGTCCAGATCAGTCGCCTGCGCGACAAGCTCGGCGACCACGCGTGGATGATCGACACCGTGCGCGGCAAGGGCTACCGTCTGCGGCGCGATCCTCCATGAGCCTCCGCGTCCGCTACGTCGTCGCGACCTCGGCCATCACCCTGGTCACGCTCGGCGCCGCGTCGATCGCCGTCACCCTCGCCGTCAACGCCAGCCAGGAGCACCAGCTCGACCTCGCCCTCGTCCGTGAGGCCCGCGAGGAGGCGGCCGAGGCCGACAAGCTCGGCGGCGACGAGCTCGCCATCTCCAACCGCCCCGGCCCGTTCGCCAACGACGTCGGCCCCCTCACCAAGTACGCCGTCATCTACGGCCCCGGCGACCGCGTCATCGCCCAGACCCTGTCGTGGCAGCGCGACCCGCCGCCGCTGTCCGAGCTGCCGCCGCCCGACGGCAACTGCTTCGACCTGTGGTCGGCCCACGAGCACCTGCGCGCCGTCCACGTCGACCTGCCCTCGCACGAGGGCTCCTCGCTGCTGCTCGCCGCCCCGCGCGCCGACCTCGACGGCGACGCCCGCTTCCTCGAGCGCGCCATGGGCACCGGCTTCGCGGTCGCGCTGGTGTGGACCGTCCTCGTCGCCCTCGCCGTCGTCCACCGCCTCACCCGCGACCACCGCACGATCGCCGAGGTCGCCCGCCGCGTCGCCGCCGGCGACCTCGCCGCCCGCATCGACCTCCGGCACGGCGACCGCGAGATCGTCCAGCTCGCCCGCGACATCGACGCGATGATCGAGCGCCTCGGCCTGCTGCTCGGCCTGCAGCAGCGCTTCGTCGCCAACGCCGCCCACGAGCTGCGCTCGCCGCTCACCACCCTGTACGGCGAGCTGTCGCACGCGCTCCGCCGCTCGCGCGACGCCAGCGAGTACGAGCGAGCCATCCGCGAGGCGCTCGAGAGCACCTCGCGCCTGCGTCGCCTCACCGAGGACCTGCTGGCCGTCGCGCGCATGGGCGCCGCCGGCGACGAGGTCGGCGAGCCGGTCGACATCGCCGAGCTCGGCCAGGAGGCGATCGCGCTGGTCCGCCACGAGAGCGACGCGAAGGGCGTGAGCATCGAGTGGGACGGCCCCGGCGCGCGCGTCATCGGCCGCGCGCACGACCTGGTGCGGCTGATCCGCAACCTGCTCGAGAACGCGGTCCGCCACACCCCGCCGGGCGGCAAGGTCAGCGTCCGCTGCCGCCCCGGGCCCACCCGCGTCGAGCTGCGCGTGCGCGACGAGGGCCCCGGCGTGCCCGCTGCCGAGCGCGAGCAGATCTTCGAGGCCTTTTACCGGGGCACCCGCGAGCGCGGCGCCAACGACGGCGGCACCGGCCTCGGCCTCACCATCGCCCGCGAGATCGCCCACGCCTACGGCGGCCAGGTCGTCGTCGCCGCCGAGGAAGGCCCCGGCGCGGTGTTTGCGATCACCCTCCAGCGCGCCCCCTGAGACATGTCTTGAAGAACATGCCCCTTCCGGCATGCCCTTAAAACCTGCCCCTTCGAGCATGTCCCGAGTCACCGGCGGCGCGCGGCGAGCAGGCCGCCCCACCAGGTCGTCGGGAACGCGGTGAGCACCACCGCCAGCGGGTACCACTTGGGCCCGAACTCCGGCCCGGCGTCCCAGGTGGCGATCGCCCCCAGCGCGCTGAGCACCACGCCGATGCTCGCCAGCACCGCCACGTGGCGCATCGGTCGGCGCCGCGCCAGCCGGCCGGTCACGAACCCGCCGAGCACCCCGAAGGCCGAGCGATAGACCAGCGCCAGCAGGAACAGCGCCGCGGGCATCGGCTGCCCCAGCGGCGGGAAGACCCCGCTGGCGTGCATGAACGCGTCGGTCGCCACCGACAGCACCACCGTGGTCAAAAGCCCCGCCAGCACCGGACCGACCCGCCGCAGCACCGCCGCGACCGGGCCCGACTCCGTGATTCGTGACATTCCGTGGTCTTCCATGGCCGTTCTCCTGTCCGTCACCTCCACGTCGAAGCCGGACCGGCCAAATCGACATCGGTCCGCAAATTTTTCATGAAGAGGTCCGCACCCTCCGCGCCCTTCCGGACCGGACCGGCGCCGAGCGCGTGACCGGCGGACCGGGGCGCCGCGGGCGAAGGCCAAAACTCCGGATGATGTCTGAACGGACATGCTTTAAAGCATGTCTCATGAGACTCATGGCCGAGCTCCACGCGGCCGCCCGGCGAGCGCGTGGCCGGTGGCCGCCCGGCTCATGCGCGGGTCTCTGGCACGCGGGTCGTCGCGCCGCTCCGCGGCGGCTTCTGCACCCATCGTCGCCGGGCGACCGACGGACATGTCCTTTCAGACATGCCCCATGAGCCTCCTCGGCCCTCACGCACCGCGCGGCCGCAGCACGCGGAGGACCCCGTGGGCCAGCACGATCGCCGTGAACTTCAGATTGCGCAGCAGCAGGGCCGGCCAGGAGATCGGCAGCGGCCCTTCGTCGCTGCGAGCCGGGCGCTGGCCGAAGCAGCGGGCAAGGCGGTCGCCCAGCCGGGTGATCCACGCGACCGAGCGCGGCGCCTCGTGCAGCCCCGTCAGCCACGGCGCCGGGATCGACCGCGGACCCCCGGCCGCGCCCGCCAGCCCACCGACGATCGCCGCCACCGTGTCGGTGTCCCCGCCGAGTCGCACCGCCAGCTCGACCGCCGCGCCCACGTCGCGCGGCGCGCTCGCCCAGCAGTACAGCGCCACCGGCACCGTGTGGTGGATGTAGCCCGACACGCCGTGCACCTGTCCCAAAGCACAGGCGAACGCCTCCGCCGTCTCGCCGCGCTGCAGGTGCGCCGCCGCCAGCGCCAGCGCGGTCGCCAGCTCGCGATCGTCGGTCGCCTCCGCCAGCGCCGTCAGCAGCCCCGCGGGGTCGTCGGCCGCGTCGTCGTACACGATCGCCGCCGCCGCGCGCGCGACCGCCAGCGCTCCGGCGAGCGCCCGCGGGTCGGTGTGGGTCATCCGCGTCGAGCGGGCCACGAACAGCTCGAGCCGCACCGGATCGTCGCCCACACACACGCCGAGGATCGCGGCTCGCATCGCCGGTCCGTTGCCCGCCGAGTCGACCCCGCTGCGCTCCGGCGACCACCCGAGCCACAGCCGCACCAGCGCGCGCAGGGTGCCCCAGCCGACGCTGGCGGGCAGGCCGAGCAACCACCCGCGCAGCCGCCACGCCAGCGAGCGGGCGAACGCGCGGGAGTCGTCGGGCGCGGCCAGCAGCGCCTGCCCGGTCATGCACGCGTGCTCGGTGTCGTCGCTGATCATCCCGCGCGCGCCGATCAGCGCGTGTCGCAGCGGCCCCGCGCCGATCGCCGCGCCGACCCGCGCCCGCGACAATCCCTCCCACGGCAGGCCGATCGCGTCCCCCACCGCGCCCCCGAGCAGGCAGCCGACGATCGCGTCTCTCAAGTCCATGCGCACCTCCGGCTCGCCCCACAGCAATCGCGAGCCACGTCCTCGCGCCACCACTCGCGGACAGGACGTCACGAGCCGACACGCAGCGCCGCGGCCGCGTGCCATCGTGACGCGGACCCGCTCTGCGACCATCGAGGCCTCCGCCGCACTCCCATCACCGCGGCGCACACCTTCCTCGCCGTTGACAGGCTCGCGGCCGCTGACAATTCGTCGCGCGGAGCGCCTGACAATTCGTCGGCATCGACAGCTCCGGCGCGCGCAACTTGTCGCGCGGCCTCACCGCGACAGACCTGCTCACCCGCACCGCCGACATCACGCCGACATCCACTTGCTCGCGCACGCCGACGACCCGCACGGCATCACCTCGCCATCCTCTGCGCGCCAGCCTCTCCCGTGACTCCGGCCCACCGCCCCATGGGGCCGTCGCGCGCATGCGCGCGGTCGTCTCGCCCGGCGAGAGAATTCGCCGACCCGCAATTCGCGGCCCCGCGGCGGCGACTTCAGCGCCGAGCGCCCCATGTCTCCGCGAGCCGAACTCCAGCCTCCCGCAATCGCTCCCTCGTGGTCACGCCGCCTCGTCGGGTGCGCGCTCGCGGCGTCGATCCTGTCGCCCGCCACCGCGGCCGCGAGCGACCCCGCGAGCGAGCTCGAGCTCGAGGGCCCCGCGCTCGCCCCCGCGATCCCCTCGCCGTACGCCATGCAGCTGCCCGCGGACGACTTCGTCGCCGCCCACGACGCCTGGGCCAGAAGCGACGCCGCCTGCAGATCCAGACCGGCATCTCGGGCAGCCTCGTGGCCGCCTTCCTCGTCGGCATCCCGACGGCGCTGTTCCTGCCCTCGACCTGCCGCGACCCCGATCCGGACTTCGGCTGCGGCGAGGGCTACGGGCGCGTCTACGGCTCGATCATGCTCGCGGCCGCCGCCGTCGTCACCGTGATCCCCACGATCGTCTATGGCGTCCGCCTCGATCGCCACTGGCTCGATCGCCCGGTCCCCAGGCGGGTCGCGCTCGCGCCCGGCGGCCTCACGTTGCGCTTCTGAGCCCGCGCCGGCATCATCCTCGGCCGCGAAGAGCGAGGCCCGATGATCGACGTGGTTTGGGACATGGAGACCGGAGACCCGGACGACTTCCTCACGCTGCTGCTGCTGCTCGGCCACCCGCAGGTCAACCTCAAGGCCGTCGCGGTCACGCCCGGCACGCCCGACCAGGTCGGCGTCGTGCGCCGCGCGCTCGAGTGGTTCGGCCGCGACATCCCGGTCGGCGCGCACAACCTCGATCATCAGCCGCGCTCGGTCCGCGAGCAGGGCGACCCCGGCGAGGGCCGACACGGCCCGCGCGGCGTGTGCGTGTCCTCGTGGCACTACAAGGCCTACGGCGACATCCCGTCGTCGCGCGACGCGGCGCCTGGCGGCGAGGTCCTCCACGCGCACTGCGACGAGTCGACCACCCTCGTCACCGGCGCGCCGCTCAAGAACCTCGGCGCCGCCATGCGCCTGCCGAACTTCCGCGTCGGCCGCCTCGTCGTCCAGGGCGGCTTCGCCGGCGAGGGCGTGGTCCCGCCCGAGCGCCAGCTGGACAAGTTCCGCGGCCTCGTCACCTGCCCGACCTACAACCTCAACGGCGACCCGCGCTCGGCCGAGGCCGCGCTGGTCCACCCCGGCATCGGCGTGCGCCGCTTCGTCTCCAAGAACGTGTGCCACGGCGTCTACTACGACGCCGCCATGCACACCGCCGTGGCCGCGGTGAAGCACCGCAGCCCGTCGCTGCAGCGCATCTGGCAGGGCATGGAGGTCTACCTCGACAAGTCGCCCGAGGGTAAGAAGTTCCACGACCCGCTCGCGGCCTGCTGCGCGATCGACGAGGCGATCGGCGAGTGGGCCGAGGTCGAGCTGTTCCGGGCCCGCGGCGGCTGGGGCTCGCGCCCGAGCCCGGGCTCGAACACGTGGATCATCACCGGCTACGACCACGACCGCTTCGTGCGCACGCTGCTGGCCGCGGGCGCCGAGCCATCTGTTTGAAAGGACAGGTGAAGGCGGCGCGCTGCTGTGCTACAAGCTCAGCAGCGTGGAGGTCGCGCGCACCACACACGGGCCCTTCGAGCGGCTGTCGTTCGCCTTCGACACGCCGACCGGTCGCAGCCAGCACTCCGTCTACCGCCTCGGCGACACCTTGATCGACGCCGGAGGCATGGTCGCCACGGCCGAGCTGCTCGCCCTCCTGCGCGAGCGCCCGCCGCGGCGGATCGTCTGCACCCACCAGCACGAGGACCACGTCGGCAACATCGCCGCGATCCGCCGCGTCTTCGGCGACCTGCCGGTGTTCGTCCCGCGCCACCACGTCCCGATCGTCACCACGACCGCGCGGATCCCCGAGTACCGCGCCATCTTCTGGGGTCACCCCGAGCCCAGCGGCCCCGTCGAGCCGTACGACCCCGGGGCTGTCTTCGAGGACAGCTCCGTCGCCCTCGAGGCCGTCCTCACCCCCGGCCACACCCCCCATCACATCACCTTCGTCGCCCGCGACGGCGCCGCCACCTACGCCCTCACCGCCGACCTCTACACCTCGCGTCCGCTCGAGGGCTGGTTCGAGTCGGCCGCCGACGACATGGTCGCCTCCCTGCGCCGCGTCGCCGCTCGCGCCCCCGACCTCGTCGTGCTGCCGACGCACGGCCGGATCAAGCCCGACGGCGCACGTGTCCTTTCGGACATGGCCGAGTGGATCGATCGCGAGGCCGAGCGCGTCCGCGAGGCCGCCGACCGCCTGAGCACCCGCGACCCGCGGGCCCTCGCCGCCGCCCTCTATGCCGACCTCGGACCCGACATCGCCGACCTCGGCTCCGGCGGCGAGATCTCCCGCGCCGGCTTCGTCCGATCGATCCTCGATCCGAACCGCGGCCTGCCCGTCACTCCGCCCTGAGCCTCGCTCACTGCCGCGGGTCGCGGATCGACAGGATCTTGATCCGGTCGTCCTCCTGCATCAGCTCGAGCTTCATCAGCCGCACCGACCGCTCGCAGTTGAGGTGGATGAACGTCCCGCGCACGCTGACGAGGTCGGGCTCGCCGAGCGAACAGTCGCCGTGCTTCGAGCGCACGTCGAGCAGGAACCGGCGGATTTTTTCTTCATCAATTTCTCGCTGAAGCTGCGGCGAAACAGCGCCGGGTCCCACTGGTCGTAGAGCCGCATCACCGTCTCGGCGGCCTCGCGCACCGGCTCGGCGAGCTCGATGCCCCGCGCGGCCATCATGAGGCCCGGGATCTTGCCGGTCTCCGGCGACAGGGAGAACTGCGCCTCGAGCTGCCCGTGCTCGCACGTGTAGCGGTAGCGCACGGAGTCGTCCTTCACCATCATCGGCTCGCCGGCCCCGCACTCGCCCACGCGGGCCCGCAACCACTGCACCCACTCCTCCAGCCCCGCCGACGGTTTTTCAAAGAGACCCGCGGCCGCGTCGAGGTCGAACTCGTTGAACATCGCGATCACCTGCGCCGCCGCCTGCGCCTGGTCGTGGCTCGGCGGTTGCGGCACCTGCGACAGCAGCTCGACGAGCCCCTCGGTGAAGTTCTCCAGACGCCGATTCAATAATGGCGAGACCTCCCCGGCCTCCGTCACCGTGCCGTACGCGGGGTGTGACTCGCTCTCGGCTCGTGGTCCTGCGCCCTCGGTCGTCGAGCCGTCGGCCGTCGACGGCGATCCGCCGGCGAAGAAGATCACCAGCCCGAGGCCGACCAGCGACATCACAATCAAAGTCAGTCGTAAGCGCATATTCTTTAAAATATCCGATGTCGTTGCCGGCCACGAGCCCGGCCCAGCCGAGCTCAGACAGGTCGGGCCATGAACGTCCGCCGACTCTCGTCGAGCCCGCGGGCCACGTGCTCGCGCCGGATCTCCGCGAGACCCTCGGTCAGCGCGTCGTCGGCGATGTCCACGAAGCCCAGGCGCCGGTAGTACGGCGCGTTCCATGGCACCTCGCGGAACGTCGACAGCGTCAGGCGGACCAGGCCCGCCGCTCGCGCCCGTTCCGCGGCCGCATCCAGCAGCGCTGCGCCGATCCGCCGGCGCTCGAACGCCGGCAGGACATCGATCTGCTCGATGTAGAGGCCGTCCTCGACGGGGCGGAACATCACGAACGCCACCGGAGCGCCCTCGCACTCCCCCGCCAGCAGCCCGCCGCTGGCGATCCGCGCCGCCAGCACCGCCGCGGGCGAGGGCTCGTCGTCCACGATCTCGTCGATGATGCCGACGAAGCGCCGGGCCGACGCGCGTTCGATGCCGCGGATCGCCTCGATCTCGGCGAGGCGGGCGGGGCGGATCGCGTAGGTCATATTCACGTCTCTCGTATCAAGGATCGCGGTGCGGGATCCACCGAGTCACGGCCCTGCGAGCGCGGCCAGCTCGGGTCGGGCGCGGACGATGTCTTCGACCAGCAATGGCATGTCCGACGCCGCGCGGGCCGCCGCCACGTGCTCCGCCGCGCGCGTGCGATCGCCCTCCTCAGCCGCCAGCGACGCCAGGTCGAGCAGCAGCATGCTCGCGCGCAGCGACACTGCCAGGTCGGCGCGGCGGTACAGCTCGAGCGCCCGGGTAAAATCCTCGCGCGCCGCCGCCGGTCGGCCCGCGCGGCGCTGCAGGCGGGCCCGCCAGCTCAGCAGGTCGCCCGCGCGGGTCATCGCCGCCGCTCCGCTGCCGACCGGCGCCAGGCGCTCGGACGCCAGGCCCGACAACATGTCCAAAAAGCCAGGTGCCACCCGCGGGTCGCCCTCGTGATTGACCGCCGTGTTGCGCCACGCCTCGGCCAGCAGGTCGAGGTAGCGCGGCTCCGAGATGGCCCGAAGGACAGGTCCGACCTCCGCATGGTACCTGCGCAGCAACGTGTGCAGCGCCGCGCGAGCCGTCGCGTCCTCGCTGTCGAGCAGCGCCTGCCACAGCGGCGCCGCCTCGCCCGCGCGGCCGGTGCGGCCCAGCAGCAACGCCTGCAGCGCCTGCTCGCGCGGCCCCGCCGGCCCGGCCGCGGCCAGCGCCGCCAGCGTCGCCACCGCGTCGCCCTCGATCGCCGCCGCCAGCAACGCCGCGCGCTGCGGATCGCCCGCGGCCGGCTCCACGATCCGCGCCCCGCGGATCGCCACGTGATGCACCTGCGCCACCAACCACGCCGGCACATCGGCCCCCGCGCGCAGGCGCAGCCGATAGCGCCCCGGCGGCCCCAGCCGCGTCGGCAGCGGCTCGCGCAGCGTCCGCGACTCGTCGCGCTCGAGGTCCGTCAGCGCGCAGCCGAACTCGCCCAGCGGCGCCACCGCGAACGCCCGCAGCCGCGCCCGCGAGCGCACCGCCGGGTCCGGACTCAGCAGCGACGGCGTGTGATTGACGTAGTGGACCTGCCCGCCCGCCTGGCACTGGTACTCGCGCAGCGTCGGCTGACCGCCGCGGCTGGTCCCGTGCGTCCTCATCGCCAGCCGCAGCACCGGCCGGTCCGGCTCGGCCTCGGGCGCCAGCTCGAGCACCAGATTCGAGCTCCACTCGCTGTGCTCGACCGTGACATCCATGCTCACGTCGATCGTCTCGCCGTCCCACTCGAGCGGCAGCTCCGCCAGCACCCCCGCGCTGGCCGTGCGGATCTCGAGCGCCTGCTCGAGCGGCCTTCTGCGCAGCGCCAGCGGATCGCCGATCGTCCACGCCGGCGCGAGCGGCCGGTCGAAGTCGATGTCGATCGGCGGGTGCTCGTAGGTCGCCCCCACCAGCCGCTCGCGCTGCCTCAGCAGCTCGGCCGCCTCGCTCGCGGCCAGCCCCGGCCGCGTGCGCAGCGACTCGAGCGCCCGCAGGGCCCGGTCGTACTCGCCGAGCCGCAGGTGCGAGCGGAACGCCCCCTGCAGCGCCGCGGTCGCCTCCGTCCCCTCGCCCGCCTCGCCGTACAGCGACAGCGCGGCCCCGTCGTCGCCCAGGCGCTCGCGCAGGCGCGCCGCGTCGAGCAGCGCCTGCTCGCGCAGCTCGCCCGGCGGGCTGCGCCGCGCCAGCGCCTCGTAGGCCTCGGCCGCCTCGGCCCACAGGCCCAGCCGGCGCAGGTCGTCGGCTCCCACGAACGCCCGCCGTAGCGCCGCGTCGCTCACGGATGACCGATCGGCCATGTCTTCGAAGACAGGCCCACGCACCGCCAGCCGCTCCTCGCCGGCCCCCAGCAGCCACAGCTCGGCCGCCCCGGTCGGCGCCTGCACCCGCGCCAGCAGCTCCTCCGCGGGATCGTCGTCGAGCTGCGCCAGCCGCAGCACCTCGATCCCGTCGAGCACCGCCGGCACGAACCCGCCGCGCTCGTCCTGCAGCTGGATCACCGAGTGGAACGACCCCCGCTCGTAGTACTGATTGACGAAGTCGCCGCGGCCGTCGCCGTCGACGTCGCCGACCAGCGGCTGCTGGTGGACCCCGTCGGCCCGCGCGCCCTCGTGCGCGCGGGCGAACGGCACGTGGGCGCGGCGGACCAGCCCGTCGCCGGCCAGCGCCAGCAGGTACGTCCCCGCCGGCGCGCCGTGCGGCTCGTCGGCAGGGAACACCAGCGGGTTGGGCTCGCGGTGGAACACCTCGGCGACCACCCGCGCCTCGCCCTGGCCCGCGCGCAGCGCCCCCAGCCCGAACACCTGGCCGATCTTGTCGCGCGCCACCGTCACCAGTTCGCCGGTCCCCGGCGCCAGCCGGAGCACGCGCACGTCGTAGGCCCGCCAGCCGCCGAACGCCGCCACCAGCTCGTCGCGCCCGTCGCCGTCGAGGTCGGCGACGAGCATCGAGTTGACGACCGACTCGACGCTGTCGCCGACGTCGTAGACGACGCGATGGGTGAAGCCGCCGCTCCCATCAGGAACGAGGGCGGAGATCTGGCACGAAGTACCTGTCCCGACGTACAGCTCGCGAGCGCCGTCGCCGTCGAGGTCGGCCGCGGCCGCGGCGAACATCTGGTCTTCGGGCCAGGTGAAGACCCGCTCGAGCCCGCCGCCGGCCTTCGCGGCGTACAGCGCCAGCCCGTCCTCCCACGCGATCGCCTGGCCGGCCAGCGGGTCGACCACCTCGACGCGGACGGTCCCGTCCGGGAACGCGTGCTGCCACTTCGGCGCCAGCGCGGCGTCGGCGGTCGCCGCGTGCAACACCGGCGCGCCGGCCCCCTGCGCGAGCAGCCACACCTCGTCGCCGACGCGCCCGAACACCTGCCGCACGTCGGTGAACGGCGCGCGCCGGGCCGTCGCCAGCGCCTCCGCCAGCGCGCGCTTGGGCCCGGTCAGCCGGCTCGCGGCCGCCGCGAAGTCGCGCCGGGCGAGCGCGACGTCGCCGCGCACCGACGCCAGGGTCAGGTCGCCCGCCGCCTCCGGGTGGCGCTCGTCGAGCAGCGCCAGCACCTGCGCCAGCCCGTCCCACGCCAGCTCCGCGCGGAACAGCCCGACCAGCCCGAGCAGCGCCTCGCGGCTGTCCTTTGGGTCATGTGCCAGCGTGAACGCGCGCGCGTGGGCCGAGATCGCCCCGCGCCGATCGCCGTCCTCGCCGCGCCGGCCCGCCTCGGCCAGCCACGCGCGGGCGATCGCTCGTGTGTCCTTGTGGACAGGTTCCTCGAGGAAGCCGGCGAACAGCCGCTCGGCCGCCGCCCGGTCGTGGTCCGCCCGCGCCTCGGCGATGCGCGCCTCGAGCTCGGCCAGCGCCGCGGCCGCGTCCTCCTCACGCTGCTCGCGACGCCAGCGCTGCTGCAGCCCTGCCACAGCAGCGCCCCCGCGATCACCACCGCCGCGGTCACCGCCACGACCCCCGCGACCCGCAGCCGACGTCGCCGCGTCGCCCCCGGGTCGTGGTCGAGCGCGGCCAGCAGCGCCGCCATGTCGGGGAACCGCGCTTCTGGCCGAAAGGACAGGCCGCGCCGCAGCGCCGCCGAGATCGGGGCGGGCACCGCCAGCGTCCGCGGGCCCGACTCGAGCGTCGCGTGCGAGATGGCCGCCAGCACCTCGGTCGCGTGGCCGCCGGAGAACGGCCGCACCCCGTGCAGCGCCTCGTACACCGCCGCGCAAGCTGTACTGATCGGAGCGCGCGTCGGCCTGGCGACCGAGCCACTGCTCGGGCGACATGTACGCCGGCGTGCCGAGGATCGCCCCCGTGCGCGTCAGCAGCTGCTCCGTGCTGCTGAGCGGCGCCCCCGACCGCGGCTGCGGCGACTCGCCGCGCGCCGCCACCAGGCCGAAGTCCAGCACGCGCGCGCGGCCGTCGGCGCCGACCAGCACGTTGTCGGGCTTGAAGTCGCGGTGGACGAGGCCGGCCGAGTGCGCCGCCTGCAGCCCGCGACCGGCGTCGATCAGCGCCGGCAGCAGCTCGTGCCAGCGCGCCCCCGCCTCGCGCCGCGCACAGGTCCACGCGCGCAGCGTCGGCCCGTCGACGTACTCCATGGCGATGAAGACCTGGCCGTCGCTCTCGCCGACGTCGTGGATCTGCACCACGTTCGGGTGCGACAGCTTGGCCAGCGCCTTGGCCTCGCGCAGCACTCGCGCCAGCAGGTGGCTGTCGTCGCGGTCGCTGCGGACCATCTTGATGGCGACGATGCGGTCGAGCAGCTCGTCGTAGGCGGTGTAGACCACGCCCATCCCGCCGCGGCCGAGCACGCGCAGCAGGGTGAAGCGACCGAGGCGGATGTCGGCGGGCAGCTCGTCGTGCGTCGCGTCGCCCGGCTTCGGCGAGCCCTCGCTCGTCAGCGTATCGGCCTGGCTGATACGCGACGGCTCTGCCGAGGCCGGCCGGACCTCGGCGGTGTCACTCACCCGCTCGCTCACCCCGCGAGTATGCCCGTCACCCGCGACGCGCCGAAAGTCGGGGTCGTCGGGCGGGCGCCGGGCGGGCGCCCTCAACATGTCTTTCTCGACATGTCTTTCGGGTCACATGTCCGACGACCGTCCGCACGGCCTCGCCGGGCCGTTCCCCGCGGAGCGCGCGCGGGCAGGCGACCCGTGTTACACTGCCGCGCACAATGCGGGTCTGCATCCTCGGCGCCACCGGCCTCGTCGGCCGCGAGCTGCTCCACCTCATCCCGCGCGCCTGGCCGGGCGCGCAGCTCGCCCTCCATGCCAGCCGCGACCAGGAGCTCGAGGTCGACGGCCGCCGCTTCGAGGTCAAGGCTGCGACTCAGCTCGACGCGGTCGACGCGACCGGCGGCGAGCTGGCGTTCGTCGCGCTCGACGACGAGCACAGCGCCCGCTACGTGCCGCGGCTCTTGGCCCTCGGTTATCGGGTGATCGACAAGTCCAACGCCTACCGCGGCGACCCGGCCGTCCCGCTGGTGGCCGCCGGCGTCAACGACGGCCTCGTCGCCGACGAGGTCCGCCTGGTCGCCAACCCCAACTGCACCACCATCCCGCTGACGCTCGCGCTCGCCCCGCTGCGCCGTCACTTCGGCATCCGCGGGCTCGCGGTCTCCACCTACCAGGCCATCAGCGGGGCCGGCATCGCCGCCCTCGACCAGTTCCTGCTCGACGCCCAGGTCGGCTACGCCGCGCACAACCGCCTCGGCGCAGCCTTTTCGCCCTCGGGGTACGCAGGCAACACGGTCCCGCACAACGGCAAGACCGACGACAGCGGCTTCTCGGCCGAGGAGCGCAAGCTCATGATCGAGAGCAGCAAGATCCTCGCCTTCCCCGACCTGCCGATCTCCGCCCAGGCCTGCCGCGTCCCCGTCGCCGTCGGCCACTACGAGCAGGTCTGGCTGACCTGCGAGCGCCCCGTCAGCCTCGACGCAGTCGCCTCCGCGTGGGCCGGCGGCGCCTTCCTCCGCGTCGTCCCCACCGCCGACGGCGCCGGCCTGTCCGCGCTCGCCACCGTGCACGAGCGCGACCTCGCTCTGGTCGGCCGCGTCCGCGTCGTCCCGCACGACCCGACCACCGTCTGCTTCACCGTCGCCGCCGACAACCTGCGCCTCGGCGCCGCCACCAACGCGGTGCGGATCGCCGCCCGCTGGTTCCCCGCCGTCGACCCCACCCTGCAGGCCCCGGGCAACCTGCCCTGAAGGACAGATGCCGACCCCTCCGCGCAAGCTTGCGATCGCGACCGGCGGCGGCGACTGCCCCGGCCTCAACGCGGTGATCCGCGCCGTCGTCCTGCGGGCCCACGCCGCCGGCCTCGAGGTGCTCGGCGTCGAGGACGGCCTCAACGGCCTGCTCGAAGGGACAGGTGCCACCGTGCGCGCGCTGACCCCCGTCGAGGTCGCGCCGATCCTCGGCCGCGGCGGCACCATCCTCGGCACCACCAACCGCTGCAGCCCGTTCGCCTGGCGCGACCCCGACGGCGCCACGCGCGACCGCGGCGACGAGCTGCTGGCGCGGGCCCGGGCGCTCGGCATCGACGTCCTCATCAACGTCGGCGGCGACGGCTCGCAGGCGATCTCGCTCGAGCTGGCGCGCCGCGGCCTGACGGTCATCGGCGTGCCGAAGACGATCGACAACGACCTCGACGCGACCGTCGAGACGTTCGGCTTCGGCACCGCCGTCCAGGTCGTGACCGACGCGCTCGACCGCCTGCGCACCACCGCCGAGTCGCACGACCGCACCATGATCCTCGAGGTCATGGGCCGCCACGCCGGGTGGATCGCCCTGCACAGCGGGATCGCCGGCG
Source organism: Nannocystis pusilla (assembly GCF_026626665.1). Classification (GTDB taxonomy): domain Bacteria; phylum Myxococcota_A; class Polyangia; order Nannocystales; family Nannocystaceae; genus Nannocystis; species Nannocystis pusilla. Next base: position 9,117,804 of record NZ_JAPNKE010000002.1, on the reverse strand, counting down.
GCGCCGACGTCATCCTCATCCCCGAGCTCCCCTACGCCCCGGCCCACGTCGCCCGCGACCTCCAGCGCACCTTCGCCAGCGGCCGCCACTTCGCCCTCGTCGTCGTCGCCGAGGGCTGCGCCTGCGTCGGCGGCGAGGTCACGCATCGGCCGGTCGCCTCCGGTCGCCTCGGCCCGTCGTCGATCCTCGGCGGCGCCGGCCAGCGCGTGGCCGAGGAGATCGCCGCCATCGTCCCCGAGCTCGAGCTCCGCGTCACCGCGCTGGGTCACATCCAGCGCGGCGGCACGCCCACCGCCTACGATCGCCTGCTCGCCAGCCGCCTCGGCGTCGAGGCCGTCGAGGCCGCCTTGCGCGGCGAGCGGAGCGTGCTCGTCTCGTCACAGCCGCCCGACATCCGCACCGTGCCGCTCGAGCTCGCCGTCAAGAAGATGCGGGCCGTCGACCCACAAGGTCAGCTCGTCGCCCACGCTCGCGGCCTTGGCATCAGTTTCGGCGACGCCTGATCGCCGGTCGGCCGATGCGCGATCTTGGTTGCGGGCCGACGCAAGCCGCGCCATCCTCCCGCCTCCCATGGACGGAATCAGTCAGGCGATCCTCGAGCACGCGGACGGTGCCGGCACCCGCGGCGTGGCGATGGGTCAGCTGGTCGACGCGCTGGTCGGCCGCGGTTACACGCCCGAGGCGGTCGAGCAGGCGATCTGGGCCCTGCTCGGCGCCCGTCGCCTGACGCCGAGCGGCTTCCTCTGCCGGCAGCTGCGCCGCCGCGACCCCTTCGGCGAGATGGTACAGACCCGCTGCTACGAGCTGCTGCTGGCCCCGTGGTCGAGCGAGCTCGACCACCAGCTCGACCTCGACCTCGCCACCGACGGGGCCGAGGTCGACGACGAAGACGACCCCGAGCGATGACCATCGGGGCCTGCGAGCGCTTCGCCGCCGACCCCGGCCGGCGCGTCGCCGAAGCTGTCCTCGAGGACATGCGACGCGACAGCGCCGCCCGCTGGTCCGCGACCTGGGGCGAGCGCCACCGCGTCGCCGCGCGCCCCGGCGAGCCCGGCCTCTACCTCGCCCTCGCGCCGATGGACGGCATCACCGACGCCGTCTACCGCCGCCTGCTCACCGACCAGTTCGGCGGCGCGAGCGGCATCAGCCTGTGCGTGTCCGAGTTCGTGCGGGTCACCCGCGACCCCGTGCCCGCGGCCGTGCTGCTGCGCGACGTCCCCGAGCTCGCCCGCGGCGGTCACACCCGCGCCGGCGTCCCGGTGTACGTGCAACTACTGGGCGGCGACCCCGAGCCGCTGGCCGAGACGGCCCGCCGCGCCGCCGAGCTTGGCGCCCCCGGCATCGACCTCAACTTCGGCTGCCCGGCCAAGACCGTCAACAACCACGACGGCGGCGCCAGCCTGCTGCGCGCGCCGCAGCGGATCCGTGCGATCGTCGGCCGCGTCCGCGACCGCGTCCCCGAGCACATCCCGGTCACCGCCAAGGTCCGCGTCGGCTGGGACTCGAGCGACGGCCTCGAGGAGATCGCCGTCGCCGCGGCCAGCGGCGGCGCCGCCTGGCTCACCGTCCACGCCCGCACCCGCACCCAGCTCTACCAGCCGCCGGTGCGCTGGCCCGACCTCGCCCGCGCGCGCGCCTCGATCCCGATCCCCGTGGTCGCCAACGGCGACCTGCGTGTCCCCGAGGACCTGTCCCATTGCGCAGCCCAGAGCTGCTGCCACGCCTTCATGATCGGCCGGGCGGCGATGGCCCGTCCCGACCTGTTCGCGGTCATCCGCGGCGCGCGCCAGGACCGACCGCTGCCGCTCGCCGAGCTGGCCGAAATCTGCGCGACTACCACGCCGCGATGCGCGACGACGGGCTGGAGCCGGGCCGCGCGGTGGCCCGCGTCAAGCAATGGCTGCGCCTGGCCGCCCAGCTCGACCCGCGCTTCGAGCCGCACTTCCACGCGACCAAGACCGCCGCCGCCTGGCCGCCCATCGCCGCCCACCTGGACGGCATGGCCGACGCGACACCGTAGCCCATACGGGCCGCGCGACGTAAAAAACCCCGCGCAGGCCGTGTGTCGAGTCCTGCCTGCGCGGGGGTGCTGCGTCTGCTTGTACGAACGAATGGAAGTTTACGGTGCGGCGCCGCGAGGGCCGCGACGTCGCGCAGGAGTCAGCGCTGTCACCAGCCCCGGACGAACCCCAGGCCCAGCGTGACGAGGGCGGCGAACAGGAACACCAGGAACAGCATGCGCGCCATCCCGGCGGCCGTGGTCGCCGTGACCTTCGGGGCGGTACTCGTGTATCCCGAGAACCCCAGCGCCCCTGCGAGGAGCGCGAGCGTCAAGAAGCTGACCGTCCAGATGAGCATCCTTCGCCTCGCGTCTTCGCACTTTTCATGAAACGGTCCGCCGGACCTGTCAAGCGCGCTACCGAACTCGAGTCACTCCGTCGCAGCCGGCGCACCACGCGAAGCCCCCTGACGCATTCTTGATGTTCGATGCGTCATGCCCGTTCAGACCTGGCCCTGCGATCCACTCGCGCCCGCCGGCCGCCCGACGCGTCGAACCGCTCGATCATCGCCGCGCTGGTTCGCATCGTCCCACCTGTTCCCCGCGAGAATCGTCGCGTCCTCGCTCGCGCTGCGAAGCTCCTCCCACCTTCAATGCGAGGCGGCGCGGAGAACTTCGCACCCGCGATGTATCACAGCGAAGATCGACGGGTTGCGAGGCCTTCGCGCCACCGATCCTCGTGCTGCGAAGAGCGTCGCGTATTCGATGTGCGCCGCGGAGATCGTCGCGTCGTCACCCGACTTCACCGGGACGATGCGTCAATCCCGAGTTCGCTTCCGGCAGGCTCCGACTCCGCCGCTCCGCACCACGCCGCGCGACGATCGCCATGAGAAGGGCCCCGACACCCGCCGTCGCGCCAAGGACGACGAAGCTGGCCTCCAGCAGCAACAACAAGGCCAGCGCACCGGCGACACCGGCCATCGAGAGCATGAGCGTGGCGCCGGACGGCCCTGGCACGACGGCGCTTCGCGGCGAGTCGGCGCCGGTCGTGGCAGCACGCATTCGCGCTTGCCTTCGCACATATCGCTCGACCAGACCCATCATCAAAAAAGACATCAGGACCCCGGCTGCAAGGAGACCCAGGCCGGAAGGCCCCAATACACCTGCAACAGGCTGACCATCAGCGAGACGGGGAGCAAGAACAAAGTGAACGGTAGAAGCAGGCGCTGAGCGTCCCAGGAGTTCCAGAACCAGAGCGTCGGTAAGACGCCCAGGAGCTGGGGTCGACCCAGCAGCGATCTCCGCGCCGGGACGTTCCGTTCAGCGTCTCGGTCCGCGCTCAAGTACCGTCACCGCCGCAATCGGACAATGTGGGGCAGCGGGACCTTTTGCTCGCCACATTCATCGAGCAGTGGGCCCTCCTGCAAGTCTCGCCGCACCGCCGTGACACCGGCAGCCTTCTCACCCGCTCGCCGCGCAGTCGCCCCGCAGCACCAGGTCTTCGCCGCTCGCCTCGAGCTTCGTCCCCTGCGCCTCGCTGAGCGACAGCATGCGCGCGCGGACCGTCTTGCCCATCCCCTTCGTCGCCGGCACCGGGTGTTTGCTCGGCGTCCTCTTGATATAGGCAGGGTGGAACGTCAGCGTCTCGAGGCACGATTTGCCGGAGAAGCGCGCCCGCAGCACCCCGGTGAGTCTGGGGATCTCGTGGGTGTTTTCAAACAGGAAGTTGCCCAGCGAGTACGCGATCGCTTTTTTCCCGTATTGCTCGATCCCCTGAAGCACGTGCGGATGGTGCCCCACCACCAGATCGGCCCCGCGGTCGAGCAGCGCTCGCGCCTGCCGCTGCTGATGGGCCCCGGGCGCGTCGGCGTACTCCTCGCCCCAGTGGACGAACACGATGAGGAGATCATGGGTCGCTCTGGCCCCGTCGATCAGCGGCCCGAGCGTCATTTCAAAATCGTTGGTGGACAGGAACGGCAGCTCGGGCGTGTTCGGGAACTGCGGCGCGTTGCGACGCGACGTCACCGCGATCAGCCCGATCTTCCACCCGCGGCGCTCGAAGGTCTCGACGCGGAACACCGGCGGCTCGCTGCGCGACGCTCCGAGCGGCACGATCCCCAGCTCATCGAGGATCTTGGGCGACTGCAGCAGCCCCTCGGCCCGCTGATCGAACGAGTGATTGTTGGCCAGGCTGAGCGCCGCGAACCCGCCGTCGACCAGGTGCTGCGCCATCTCCTTCGACGCCCCGAACGCGAACTTCGCCCCGATCGGGCTCTTCACCGGCAGCTCGTACACCAGCGGCGTCTCGAGGTTGCCGATCAGCAGGTCGCTGCGCATCGTATTTAAAATATCGTCGAACGGCCGCTCGCCTTCGCCGACGATCGGGTCGAAGCCCGCCGTCCGGTAGCGGCCGAAGATGATGTCGCCGACGAAGGTGATCTCTAGCGGCTCGCGCGCTGCCGGGGCCGCCGCCACGGGCTCGGGCCGCGCCTCTTCCTGGCTGTCCTCCGGGACAGGTTCTTCCGTGCGCCGCGGCCCTGCCGGGCGACTGTCCTCCGGGACAGGTGCAGGCGCCACCGCCGGCGACGTCGGCTGGGCCACCGTCGCGCTGTCGCGCCCCGCCCCCGAGCACCCCGACAGACCCGGGACGGAGGCGAGAGCGACGAGAGCAGCGACGACGCGAACCAGTCCGGGCACGGCGGGCGGAGTTACGCCCAAACTCCTGGCCGAAGCAAGAGATCGGCGCTTGCGCCGTCCTCGCCGCGAGCCGCCTGCAGGCCGTCTCCAGCCGCTTCGGTCCGTGCGCGATCGCTCCCCCTCGCCTCCCCCCTTCGCTACACTGCGCCCCGTGCCTCTCGACGCCGACCGACGCCGTGCCGCGATCTTGCTCGGCCTCGTCGGCCTCGTCGCCGCCGTCGAGTGGATCGCTGCCGCCCGCGCCTATCGCTCGGTCCTCGATCCCGCCGACTGGGACACCGCCGCCACGGCCCTCGCCGCGCTCCCGTCCGACGAGCCCGTCGTGCTCGCCGACGACTGGCTCGGCCCCGTCGCGCGTCGGCACCTCCTCCCGCTGCAGCGCTCGCTCGGCCGCCCCGACCTCCACGGCGCCCCGCGCTTCCACGTCCTCGCGCTCGGCGAGCCGCTCACCCCCGACCTCCGCGCCGACCTCGGCGACCTCACGCCCGAGTCGCTCGGCGCCGACGACCTCGGCCCTCTCGCCCTCCACCACTTCGCCGCGCCTTCGGGACATGTCCTGTGGGACATCCTCGATCAGCCCGCCCTGCTCGCCGCCGATCGGGCCGGCGCCTGCCGCAAGGCCCCGCGGACCTGGGCCTGCAAGCACGGCCGCGCCACCGTCCGCTACGCCGAGATCGGCTACCGCCCGCGCCGCTGCCTGGCGATCGACATGAGCGACGGCGCCGCCTTCGAGCTGCGCGGCCGCGTCGAGCTCGGCGCGCGCCTGCGCGGTCACCTCGGCTTCTCCGACTTCAACGGCCGCCTGCGCGACGACGCCCCCGCGGTCGTCGAGCTCGAGCTCGACGGCGTCCCGCGGGCGCGCTGGCTCGTCAGCGACAACCAGGGCTGGGCCGCCTTCGAGCTCGCCACCACGCCCGGCCCCGCCGAGCTCACCGTACGCGTCACCAACCTGCTCGCCGGCACCTTCACCCCCGCCGGCTACGACCCCGACACGCGCCGCGTCCCCTGCCTCGACCTGCGCGCCCTCACGGAGCCCGCGTGACCCGTCGCCTCCTCGCCGCACGGGCGCGACGAGCCCGCGCAAACGCTCGCCTTCACCCCGCCCCTGGCGTACGGGCGCGACGAGCCCGCGCAAACGCTCGCCTTCACCCCGCCACGCCCACGGAGCTCGCGTGACCCGTCGCCTCCCCGCGCTCCTCGCCGTCGCGCTCGGCCTCGCCGTCGTCCTCCTGCTCGCCCGCGGCCACCGCGACGTCGGCTACGTGCGCGACGAGGGCATCTACTTCCACGCCAGCCGCGCCTACGCCGACTGGGCCGTGCGCGGCCTGCAGTCGCCCTCCGTCCTGTTCGACCGCGCCGCCCGCGACCGCGCCTTCGCCGTCAACCACGAGCACCCCGCCCTGATGAAGCTCGCCGGCGGCCTGTCCGCGCGCCTGTTCTCCGCGCCAGGTCCCGAAGGACAGCCGCCCGAGGCCCGCGCCCCCGCCGGACTCCTGCCGCTCATGCCCGAGGGCGCCGCCATGCGCCTGCCCGCCCAGCTCCTCGCCGGCCTCGGCGTCGCCCTCCTGTTCTTCGCGGGCGCCGGCCTCGCCCGCTCCAAAGACATGTCCTCGGAGACAGCCACGACCCTGCCGCTCCGAACCCGCCCCCTCCGGCCTCCGCGTCCTCACCCGCTTCCGACCTGTCCTCCGGGCCAGCATCGTCCTCTCCGGCGTCCGACCTGTCCTCCGAGACATTCGCCCTCTCCCCGCTGATCCCCGCCGCCCTGGCCGCCCTGTGGTTCATCGGCCTGCCGCACGTGTGGGTCCACGCCGGCCTGCACTGCTTCGACGTCCCGGTCGCGGTCCTGACCCTCGCCGTCGTCCTGTGCTACCGGCGGGCGCTCGCCTCGTGGCGCTGGTCGTTGTTGCTCGGCCCGCTCCTGGGCGTGGCGATTTCACTAAACACAACGCCCTCTTCATCCCCGTCCTGCTCGGCCTCCACTACCTCGCCTGCCTCGCCCTCGCCGGTCGTCGCCCCAGCCGCGGCCAGCTCCTGCCGCTGCCGTTCCTCAGCATGGCAGTGCTGGCGCCGCCGACCGTCCTCGCCCTGTGGCCGTGGCTGTGGAGCGACCCGCTCGTGCGCCTCGGCGAGTACGTCGAGTTCCACCGCCTCCACGCCTACTACAACACCGAGTACTTCCACATCAATTACAACCAGCCGCCGCTGCCGTGGAGCTACCCGTTCGTCCTCACCTGGGCCACCGTCCCGACCGCCCTGCTCCTGCTCGCCGCGCTCGGCCTCGTCCTGGCTGTCCGCAAGGACCTGTCCGCAAGGCCATCTGACGACATCCCTCCCGCGCGCTTCACCGCCCCCTGCGCGGCCACCCGGCGCGCGACGGCCTGCTGTGGGCGCTGTTCGGCCTGTTCCCGCTGATCCTCATCAGCCTGCCGACGATCCCCATCTTCGGCGGCACCAAGCACTGGCTGACCGCCTATCCCTTCCTCGCCCTCGCCGCGGCCTTCGCCTACGTCACCCTGTGGCGCGCCCTGGCGCCCACCGGCCGCGCCCGCCACCTGCCCGCCGCCCTGCTGCCGTTGCTGCTGGTGCCCGCGCTGTGGAGCACGATCCACGGCCACCCCCACAACCTGTCGCAGTACGCCCCGCTCGCCGGCGGCGCCCGCGGAGCCGCCGACCTCGGCCTGCTCCGCGGCTTCTGGGGCAGCTCGGTCCTCCCGCTGTTCGAAGACATGTCCCAGCGGCCAGGTCCGCTCTACGTCCACGACCTCCACGAGCTCGCCCGCCTGCAGTACGAACGCGAGGGCCGCTGGCCCCCCGGCGTCACCGCGGCCCCGCTGTCGCGCGCCCGCACCGGCCTGCTGTTCCACGAGCGCCACATGCTCTCCAACGAGGTCGACCTCTGGAACCATTTCAATAACAGCGCGCCCCTCGACGTCGTGACCCTCGACGACGTCCCGCTGACCAGCCTCTACGCCGGCAGCAAGTGAGACGCGCCTTCGGACATGTCTTGAAAGACATGTCCATTAAGACATGTCTCGATGGCCTGCCCGCGCGGCGTGCCCCCGGAGCAGACCGTCGCACGGCGCGCTCGCCCGCGCGCCCGCGACCCCGGAGGCGCCCCCTCTCGCGGCCGCCCGCGGGCTTGCCCGCGCCCCGTCGTCGCGCGCACACTGGGGCCGATGGCCCACTTCCACACCGTCGAACCCGGCGAGTGTCTGCTCAGCGTCGCCGACCGATTCGGCTTCTTCCCCGACACCCTGTGGAACGCCCCCGAGAACGCCGAGCTGCGGCGCACGCGAGCCCGCGCGAACCCCTCGTCCCGGGCGACGCGGTCTTCATCCCCGCCCCGCGCGAGAAGCGTGCCGACGCCCCCACCGACGCCCGCAGCGTATTCAAGCGGCGCGGCGTGCCGGCGCAGATCCACGTGCGGCTGCTGCGAGACGGTCAGCCCTGCGCCGGCGTCGCCTACACGCTGGCGATCGGCGGGCTGGAGCTGCACGGGCAGACGTCGCCGTCCGGGCAGATCGAGCACTGGCTCGCCACGACCGTCCGCACCGCCCGCCTGACCCTCGCCACCGGTGAGGTCTACGAGCTCGCGGTCGGCCGCCTCGAGCCCGTCAGCGAGGAGCGAGGCGTGCGCGGCCGCCTGTGCGGCCTCGGCTTCCTCGCGGCCCTCGACGCCCCGACCGCCGACCTCGAGACCGCCCTGCGCCAGTTCCAGGCGGCCGCGCAGCTCCCCGTCACCGGCGCGATCGACGACGCCACGCGCGAGCGCCTCGTCGCCCGCAACGGCTCCTGACCCGCTTCACCGCCGACTCACAGGTCTTCGGTGAAGCGGTCGTCGTAGACGTCGGTCTCGTCGATGAAGTCGAAGTCGGCGACCACGTAGCCGGAGATCCGTTCGCAGCGATGAGCCGCGCGCGCGGCCGCGTAGACCATCGTGACGAGGTTGTCCTGCTCCCGCGACCAGCGAGGCGTGTCCTTGGCGAACGCGTGGACCTGAATGAACTCGCGGAGCGCCTGGTTGTTGACGACCTCCTCCCCGACGTCGCCGGGGATCGGCCGACTCACGGCGGTCAGGTCGACATCGACGAGCCGCAACATGCAGGTCAGGTACACGCAGACCCGCCGCGACAGCAGATACGTGTAGTCCAGCGTCGGGTACGCCTCGAGCTTTACGAGCAACCCCTCGAGGACTTGCAGCGCCTCGAACTTGACGCGCGCGCGGATCTTCTCCAGCTCCATCTTCGAGTCGTCGAGCTCCTCGCAGTACGTCTGCTTGAACTCGAGCTCGTACGCCGTCAGCTTCGGCGAGTAATTCTGGTTGCAGAAGATCGCCCCGATCGGCGCGTGGTCGCTGACCGTGCACCACCAGTTGAGCGCGTTGTGGTTCGGGTCGACGTGGAGGATCCCGCTCACCGGCGACACCAGCCCGCAGAAGCGCTTCACCAGCCCCACCGTGCAGATGAAGAAGTCGGCCCGCTTGTTGAGCACCACCTTGATGCGCTTGCCGCCCTCGCTCGAGAACAGCACGACGCGGTCGGCCAGGAAGTTGTCGGACGCGCCCTTGCTCTTCGGCTTGCGCTTCTGCTGCTGCAGGAACCGCTCGAGCGCCGGCACCGGGGTCGAGCTCTCGAACACCTTGTTCTCCGCCGCCTCCTGCAGCTTGGCGAACAGCAGCTTCTTCTCCACCTTGGCGTCGCCGTCCTGCTCGCTCTCCTCGTCGTCCGGATCGAGCTCGATCCCGTACTCCTCGCGGATCGACGACAGCCCGGTCTGGTTGGTCGCCGACAGCGGGATCACCAGCTCGAGCCCGCGGCCCGTCACCGCCCGCTCGAACCGGCCCGCGCGCCCTTGCTCGTGCCCGCGGTCGATCACCGAGGCCTCCGGGTCGAGGTAATAGTCGCCGACCACGATCCAGTGCTCGCCCACCGCCTGCCGCGCCCGCGCCACGTCGAGGATGAAGCGGATCTGGTCGAACTCGTGCTTGCGACTGAGGCCGCTGCCCTTGGGCGTGGTGTGGACGTTGGCCACGTAGAAGTAGCCGCCGTTGCTGTTGAACAGCCGATAGACGACGATCGGCCGGTACGAGGCGTACTTCCGCAGCTGCTTGTTCTTCCGCTTGTGCTCCGGCTTCGTCCAGAAGATCGTGGTGCCTGTCTCGCAGGCCACCCAGCGCCCGCGGTGCAGCGCCCAGCAGCGGTCGCACGCCAGGCGATCGCCGCGGTAGACGATCGGGTAGTACTCGTGCTGGCCCTTCCCGCCCCTGGGCCCGATCGAGACCATATGCGGGCCGAGCATCAGCTGGAGGTCGTGGCCCGCGATGTCGTCCGGCAGCGACTTCAGCGAGACCTGGTTGATCTCCTGCAACACCAGCACGTCGAGCCAGTCGTTCTTGTTGAACAGCCGCCCGATGCTGCACTTCTTCGAGAAGTACTTGGGCTTGGTCTGGTTCATGTGGTTGATGTTCCACGTGGCGATACCCAGGTCGACGGTGCGCGACAGATCGATGGTGAGCACCGACCGGGTCCACTGCGGGTCGTGGACGCTCCGCCCGCTGTCGAGCCGGGAGACCTCGACCTGCGGCAGCGGCACGAGCCACGGCGCGCCCTCGTCCGAGGGCGTCTCGAACGGGTCGACGAACTCGTCCTCCTCCTCCTGCTTGCCCGAGCCGGGGTCGTCGACGACGACGACATCGTCCTCGAGGTACTCGCCGTCGTCGTCCTCGTAGATGCCGTCGTCCGGAAGCTCGTCGTCGACGATGAATTCGCTGTCGCTTATCTCCATGCCCCTCCCTCCGTCCACCGCCGGTCGTAGCGGTCCACCAGCTCGAGGCGACCGCGCCGCCGCCCCACCGCCGTCCGCACGAACGCGTTGCGCTCGAGCACCAGGCGCGAGGCGACGTTGGACCGCGCGACGTAGCTGTGCACGTACGCGAGCGCCAGGGCGTCGCGGGCGAACGCCAGGGTCGAGCCGGCGGCCGCCGTCGCGTGGCCGCGCCCCCGCGCGAACGGAGCCGTCCAGTAGCTGACCTGCGCCGCCCGTCGATCGGGCGTGAAGCAGCCCAGCCGTGTGGTGCCCACCGGCACGCCCGCCGCGACGACCACGAACACGAACGCCTCGCCCGCCTCACGCCGCCGCAGCTGCTCGCGCACCCATCCCTCGGCCTCCGCGCCCGGCAGCGGGATCGCGTCGCCGAACTCCGGCTCTCCCGCGCCCGCACGAGCCAGCCAGCCCGCGTCGTCGAGCTCGAGCGGTCGCAGCGTCCGCACCCGCCGAGCTTATCACCGCCCGCCGGCGCGGTCGCTCGCCCCGCGCCGCGCGTTTGCGATCGCGCCGCCCGCGACGCTCCCGCGAGCCGAGCACGGACCCGACGCGCTCACTCGCTCCGCCGCACGTACTCGTGCTGCACGCCCGTCCACGGCGTCACCATCCCGGCCGCGGACATGTAGCCCGTCATCGGCAGCACGCGCTCCTCGCCGGCCAGCTGGCGCCCGGCCGCGTAGCGCCGCCGCAGCGGCCCGCGCAGCCACGCCGGCGCGTCGCCTTCGATCCAGATCGCCGCAAAATCCCCGCGACTCACCGCCGCGGCCAGGCTCGCCTCGATCTCCTTCTGCCTGTCCTTCGGGACATCATGGATCCCCATCGACCCCACGTGCCCCGGTCCTCCGGCCAGCACGCTCCACCACGGCCGGTGCAGCGCCAGGATCGCCCGCGGCTCGCCCGCGAGCTCGGCCCGCAGCGCCGCCGCCCGCTCGCGCAGCGCCGCCGGCGGGATCGTCCGCGACAGGTCTTGCTTCACATAGCTGTCCCGAAGACCCGCCAGCCCGCGGTCCTGGATCGGCTGATAGGTCGGCTCGGTCACCAGCGCGAACACCAGCTGCGCCGCCACCAGCCCCAACGCCGCCGCCTCGCCGCGCCCGACCGGCAGCACCACCGCCAGCCACGCCGCCGCGAAGCACACCCCCGGCATGAACGCGTTCGGCTCGGCCCACTGCGTCGAATAGCCCAGCGCCGACACCAGCAGCCCCGCCGCCGCCATCACCCCCCAGTACGCCGGCCCCCGCCACCTGTCTTCACGGACATGCCCTTTACGCCATGCCCGAGCGGCCAGCCAACGCCCGCCGATCAGCCCCACCAGCACCGCCAGGAACGGCGCCGCGTGTAAAAACATCCCCCAGGTCTTGCGCCAGAACCGCACCGCGTTGAACGCGTGCGATTGATGCAACTTAAAAACATACGTCCACAGCCGCCCCTCGGTCAGCCACTGCCCGAGCAGCACGCCGCCGCCGTCGATCGCCGCGATCGTGGCCGCGTAGATCCACACCAGTCGCGGTGCCACGATGAGCCCGGCGACCCCGCTCGCCAGCACGAACACCGCGGCGGTCTGCTTGGCCCAGAACGCCGACGCGACCAGCACGCCCGCCGCCACCACCCGGCGCAGGCTCCCCGCGCTCTCGCGCAGCAAGATCAACCCCCACAGCAACAGCGCCAGGAACAAGCTGTCCGCGCGGGCCACGTCGTACCAGCGGAACGTGAACACGTAGCCCGACAGGAACAGCCCGACCGCCGCCGCCGCGTGCGCGCGCGGCTTGCCCTCGAATCGCACCAGCCGCCACAGCCCCGCGGCCACCGCCCCGATCGCCGCGACGCTCACCGCCCGCCCGAGCACGTAGCCGAGCGGCAGCACCCAGCCGAGCACCGCCAGCACCGCCGGATACAGCGGCGTGTACAAGAACGGCACGAACTCGGCCGAAGGCTCGGGATAGATGCTCTGCCCCTGCTGCAGCCGCAGCGCCGTGTGCAGGCTGCCGCCCTCCATCCATTCGAGCTCGAGCGGGAAGCCGATCCGGCACGCGAACACGACCGCCATCGCGACCGCCCACGCGATCGTCAGCGCGACCACCAGCGCCCGCAGGCGCGCCACCCACACGCTCACTGCGCCACCCCGTCGACGAAGGGCCCGACCGCGTGCCCGCGCCGGCGCAAGCAACAGTAATAGCCGACCTCGAGCACACCATCGGCCTCATGCGGGTCGGCCACCGAGCCCGGCTCGGCGCACGCCCACACCATGTCGCGCCCGAAGCCCCGGTTCTGCGCCGCGGACGGCGGCGGCCGCTTCGGCCCGACGTACCCGACGTGACACAGCAGATCGGGGTCGCGCGCGACGATCACCGCCTGCGGCGCCATCAGCTGATGCCCGGGTCGCGCCTTCGCCTGCGGCCGCACCTCGACCTCGCGCGGCCAGCGGTCGACCAGCCCGTACACGTCGACCGCCCGCAACTTCGACGCGTACGGCAACGCCCCCGCCGCCCCGACCGAGATCGTGATGTCCCCCGGGACATTATTTTTAAACCATGTCCCTGCGGCCACCCGCTCGCGCGCGAACCGATCCATCGCGGTCACGCCCTCCCAGCGCCCGTCGATCCACCCCGTCGGCGTCGCCCGATCCCCAATCAAACGATCGCGCGACATGACCCCGAGGACAGCCGCCAGCGCCAGGCCCACGCCGGTCGCCGCCGCCGGTCCGCGCGGCCCGAGCACGCGCTCGCCTGCTTCGACCAGCAGCCAGCCGACCAGCCCGGCAGTCAGCGCGGTGGCCACTAGAAAGCGCCCGTAGGCCATGAAGTCGCCGCCGACCGACCACGCGTAACCGAGCACCGCCGCGATGGGGAGCACCAGCGGCGCGTGCCGGGCCCGCAGCAGCAGCCCCAGCGGTGCCAGCCACACCAGCCGCAGCGCGCTCGCCCACGTCGTCACGTAGGCGACCCCGAACGTGTCGCGCAGCAGCCGGCCGTGCTGCTTGATCGCCCACGTGTTCGGCAGCCACTCCCCGTAGTACGTCCACCGCCACAGCAGGTGCGCGAGCAACGGCCCGCCCGCCAGCGCCGCCGCGACCGCGGCCTCGCGCACCGACGGTAACCTCTCTCGCCTGCCCCCGAGGACATGCCCCATCGACCATGTCGCAAAAAACACCCCGATCGGCAGCACCGCGTCGGGCCGGGTCAGCCCCGCCAGCGCCGTCGCCACCCCGGCCGCGCGCCAGCGCCCGCTCGCGGTCGCAGCCATCGCCGCGATCGTCAGCGCGGCCGCCCACGACGTCTCGAGCCCGCCGTGGGCCCACACCACGTACTCTGGCGCCGCCGCCAGCAAGAACGCCGGGATGAGGTCGGCCGCCGACCACGCGCTCGCCCCTCGCAGCGCCCGCACCAGCACCACGGTCGCGGCCGCCCCGGCCAGCGCCCCGAGCTGCGTAAGCCACGGCGCCAGCACCTCGGGCAGCGCTCCGAGACATGTCCCGAAGGCCAGCACGACCACCCACGAGAAATTCGTATAGCCCTCGACCCGCTCGCCGAGGTTGTACTCGAGCGCCCCGTGCTCGGCGAGGTTCCAGGCGTAGCGGAACGAGATGTACGCGTCGTCGCAGACGAACTGCCACGCGCGCGCGTGCAGCAGCAGCGCGACCGCGGTGGCGACCGCCAGCGCGACGACGGCGATCTTCTGCCCGCGCCTGGCCGGCATCACAGCGACCGACGCAGCGCCTCTGGGTCTTGCGCCGCGCCCATCGCCGCCTCGAGCGACACCTTGCGCGCGCGGACCAGCGCCGCCAGCGACTGCTCGAGCGACACCATCCCGTCGGCCCGCCCGGTCTGGATGGCCGTGGCGATCTGGTGCCCGCGGCCCTCGCGGATCTGGGCCGCCACCGCCGCCGTCACCAGCATCTTCTCAAACGCCACCGCGCGCTCGTTCCGCGACACCGGCACCAGCACCTGCGTCACGATCGCCTTCAGCGTGCCCGCCAGCTGGAGGCGCACCTGCGCCTGCTGGTGGCCGGAGAAGCCGTCGATGATGCGGTCGACCGCCATCGCCGCGCCGGCCGCGTGCAGCGTCGAAAGCACCAGGTGGCCCGTCTCCGCGGCCGTCAGCGCCGCCGAGATCGTCTCCGGGTCGCGCATCTCGCCGAGCAGGATGATGTCGGGCGCCTCGCGCAGCGACGCGCGCAGCCCCTCGGCGAAGCTGGCCACGTCGCGCCCCACCTCGCGCTGGTGGATCAGCGCCTTCTTGCTCGTGAACACGTGCTCGATCGGGTCCTCGAGCGTCACCACGTGCTTCGCCGCCGAGCGGTTGACGTGCTCCACCAGCGCCGCCAGCGTCGTCGACTTGCCCGAGCCCGTCGGCCCCGTGAACAGCACCAGCCCCGCCGGGTAGCCGACCAGCGCGGTGAAGTCGTCGGGCAGACCGAGCTCGGACAGCGTCGGCGCCTTGTCGCGCACCGGCCGGAGCGCGGCCGACAGCCCGCGCTGCTGGCGGAACACGTTGGCGCGGAAGCGCAGCCCGCCGAGGTCGAGCGCCGTGTCGACGCTGCCCGCCGAGCGCAGTCGGGCCCGCTGCTCCGGCCCCAGCACTTTTGAAAACAGCGCCGCGATCGCCGCCTCCGAGGCCGGCGTCCCGATCTCGCGCAGATCGCCGGCGGTGCGCACCCGCGGCGCCAGCCCGGCCGAGAAGATCACGTCGGCCGCCCCCTCCCAGTGAGCCCGCTGCAGCACCCCGCGCAGCTCGTCGGCCGCCCGCTGCGCCTCCTCGTCGGGCTCTTCGGACATGTCCTCGACGACAGGTTCCGGCGCCACCGGCTGCGGCGCGGCCACCGGGGCGGCCGCGCTGCGCACCGGCGCCGGTCGCACGGGAGGCGGCGGCGCGGGGGCGCGGACCGGCGGCAGGTCGGGCACCGGGTGGCTGTCCTGAGGGACAGGTCTTCCGGCACCCGCCCCGGCGGCCACCCGCGCCTTGGCCAGGCTCAGGTGGTAGCGCCCGCCGTCGATCTTGATCTCGCCGGAGAAGCGCTGGCCTTCGAAGGTGTGCTCGACCTTGACCGACTTGCGGGCGTCGAGCTCCTGGCGCTGCTCCGGGGTGACGAGGTCCTCGAAGAACATCGCCACCATCTCGTGGCTGACCTTCGGCATCGACAGCGGCACGTCGGCGCCGGCGCGTTTGAGCGAGGGGACGCGTTCGGAGGCGAGGACCAGGCCGTCGGCCTTCTGGGCGTCGAGGATCTTGAGCAGCGAGTCGATCGCGGCCATGGCGCCGGTATAGCGCGAGGTCTGGTCTCCTCGCCAGTGCTCCCCGTCCGATGCGCGCGCAGCCGGGGCGTGGCATCGTCAGGGCGCATGCACGTGTTTTATTCCGACCAGTTCGTGCTGCCGCTGCCGCCCGGCCACCGCTTCCCGATGGCCAAATACGCCGCCCTGCGCGCGCGTGGCCGCCAGCGGCCTGGTCGACCCCTCCGAGATGCACGTGCCCGAGCGCGCCACCCGGGAGCAGCTCGCGCTGGCGCACGACCCGGGCTACGTCGACCGCGTCTGCCGCGGCGAGCTCAGCGCCCGCGAGCAGCGCGAGATCGGCTTCCCCTGGTCGGAGGCCATGGTCGAGCGCTCCCTGCGGTCGACCGGCGCCACCATCGGCGCCTGCCGGGCCGCGCTGATCCACCAGAGCTTCGCCGTCAACCTGGCCGGCGGCACCCACCACGCCTCCCGCGACCACGGCGACGGCTACTGCGTGTTCAACGACAGCGCCGTGGCGGCCCGCGTCATGCAGGCCGAGCGCCGCGCCGACCGCGTCCTCGTGGTCGACTGCGACGTCCACCAGGGCGACGGCACCGCCAGCATCCTCGCCGGCGACGACACCATCTTCACCTTCTCGATCCACGGCGCCAAGAACTACCCCTTCAAAAAACAGACGAGCGACCTCGACATCGACCTGCCCGATCGCACCGGCGACGCCGACTACCTCGCCGCCCTGGGCCGCGGCCTCACCGAAGCGCTCGCCCGCGCCCGCCCCGACCTCGCCATCTACCTCGCCGGCGCCGACCCCTACGAGGGCGACCGCCTCGGCCGTCTGGCCCTCACGAAGGAGGGCCTGGCGCAGCGCGACTGCCTGGTTTTACGGACATTGCGTGAAGCACATGTCCCCACGGCCATCTCGATGGCCGGCGGCTACGCCAAGGAGCTCGAGGACGTGGTCGAGATTCATCTCAAAACGGTGAGCATCGCGGCGGAGCTCTGCGACGCCTGGACGTGAGCCGTCGTCACGGCGGCGAGCAGGCCGGGCCGTCGCGCGAATCGACGGCCTGGCCGGAAGCGCCGCGACGGCTCACCAGTCTTCGCACGGCACGCACGTCGAGATGTGCGGTTCCCACCCGGTGCATTCTTTCGGGCACCAAGCGCCGGTCCCGAAGCAGGTCCGCTTCATGATGTTGTTGACCCGGCCGTTCGAGCAGGTGCCACAGGCATGAAACGCGTGGCTGTATTCCATGTACTGGTCGCTGCACGGATCCTCGGCCGGTCTGACCGGCGCCGCCAGATCCCGGGGCCCGTCGTCGACGGAGTTCTGCCGCTCTTCCGCCTCGTCTTCCGCGACGGCCAGCTCCTCGGCGTCGATCCGCGCCTCTTCCTCGGCGACGAAGCTCGCCTCGTCGCAGCCGCCGATCGCCAGCGAAAACACCATCACGCCCAGTCCGGCCAACATCTTCTTCGTCATGGATCGTTCTCCTTACGGTTCAGTTCGGTTCGGTCGGTGAGCCCCATTCCCGGGCCTTCCTGGGGGATGACAGGTGCGACGATTCGTTGTCGCATCGCCCCGCGCAAAAAAGGCGCCGCGCATTTATGCGGACCGTGCATTCCGAATCACGAACTGAGCTGCAAGAAGATAGCGGGCTCGACCATTCGACTACATGCACTGCTACGTCACCGTCGGCCCGGAGTGGCTGGCGATCCTCGCCGCCCTGCAGGGCGACAGCGAGTCCGAGGCCGTGGCGCAGGAGCTACAGGACCGCTACGTCACGATCTACCGCAACGCCCTCGCCCCGTTCTCCTCCTTGCCGCCCCGCGAGCTGCAGCGCCGCTGCGTCGCCATCATCGGCGCGGCCGAGGCCCTCGGCCGCGAGCTGTTCCGCGGCCGCCTCGACGAGCCCGCCGCCGCCACCACCCTCGCCTCGCTGATCGTCGCCTGGCTGTCGTGAGCGCTACGCGCGAGCATCGGCCGCGTCCATCGAAGCGTGCGCAACGTTACGCAGAAAATCGAAAAACGGGGTGACCGGAAACGGCGTAACGATACACGCATCCACTCGATATACTGTGGACATTGACGACTCCACGAGCAGCGGTGCAGCCTGGGGCGTATGGCTGAAGAAGTATTGTTCGAGCTCGGCGCCGTCAAAATCACTCCGGCCCGCGTGGTGAGCGGCGGCACCACCTATGCGGTCGCCAACATCACCTCCGTAAAGGCGGCGACGGACACAGCTTGCCGCATTCATGGCACGGTCATCGCCCTCGTCGGCCTGACATTGGCGCTGACCCGTTCGACCGAGGCCATCGTCATCGGCGCCGTCGTGATCGTCGCCGGCGTCCTCTACGCCATCTTCGGCAAATACACCGAGGTCGTCCTCACTACGGGCGCCGCCGAGCAGAAGGCGTTCCGCGCCCGCGACGAGAAGGTCGCGCTCGAAGTGGCCTCGGCGATCAACCTCGCGATCATGAAGCGCAGCGCCCTGCTCGGCCGCTGACCGGCTCACCGCAGGCGATCGAGCTCGCCGGTGCAGTCGAGCTTCGCGCCGCCCTTGAGCGGCACCGACGTCACCCCGACCGCCTCGCGCTCGACCCCCATCGCCCGGGCGATCGACACCAGCAGGCGGTTGTGCGGCGGGCCTTGCGGCTCGTCGCCGAGCAGGCCGGGCACCACGTTCGTCTGCCGCCAGTAGATGTAGCGCCCCGGCTTGTCGAAGTAGCCGGTGCCCCCGGCCAGCACCACGGGCAGGTGGTGCAGCTGGTGCTCCGGCGTCCCGAGCTCGCTCGACCACACCACCAGCGTGTCGTCGAGCAGCGTCCCCCGGCGCTCGGGATGTCCTCGAGGACATCCAGCAACTTCGCCACGTCCTCCGCGTGGTAGCGGCCGAAGTTCGTCATCACCTGGGCGGCCACCGGGTCCGACGACACCGCGTGGGCGAAGTCGTTGTGGATGTCTCCCGGCGGCGCACCGACCTGCTCGTTGCGGAGTCCCCACAGCGCCAGCACCCCGACGCGGGTGAGATCGCACGACAGCGCCAGCGCGATCAGCGTCGTGAACAGCTCAGTCCGCTGATCGTACCACTCGGGTTCTTCCCAGGGCGCCACCTCTCCGGGCGGGGCCGGCACGTCACATGTCTTTTGGGACAGCGCCTCCAGCTGCAGCTCGAGCGCGCGCAGCAGGTCGCGGTGCTGCTCGACCTTGACGCGGTCGGCCGCGCCGAGGCGGGGCGCGACCGCCGAGAATTGCGCGCGCGCCAGCTCGACCACCTGGCGCTGGCGGACGCGGATCGCCGCCACGTCGGTCGGCAGCGGCGCGCCGCCGGGCCCGTCGGGGAACAGCCGCGTGTACAGCTCGGCCGGCTCGTAGATGTAGGGCAGCGTCTTGCCGCTCGCGTCGTAGGAGTACGGCCAGCTGCCGTGCGACACCTGCAGCGACGCGATCTGGCCCGCCTCGGCTATCGCCGACGCCACGATCTGATCGATCGACGGCCCCTGCGCGTGCGCCGGGCCGTCCTCGAGCTCCACCGCCTGCGTCCCCGTCAGCGCCGTCGCGTGCCCTTCCTTGTGCTCGTTGAGCGCGGTCGTCAGGCCCACCGCGTTGCCGAGCCCGTCGAGGATCGACAGGCGCGCGCGGTGGCGGTGGAGCGGTTGCAAGACCTCGCTGAACTCGGGCGCAGCGAGCGGCGACAGCGGCACCTCCCAGTCCTCGTCTTCGGGCATCTCGCCGGGGCGCATGCGCCAGCGCGGGTACACCGCGCCGTGCTCCGTCATCACCACCAGCAGGCGTCGCACCGGCGCTTCCGCTTGTGCTCGCGCGCCGCGCGGCAGCAGCGACGGCAGACACAGCGCCCCGAGCCCGAGCCCGAGCCCGCCGCGCAGCCACGTGCGACGCGACGTCGACGTCACCTCGCCTCCGTCGCGCCGAGCAAGTCCGCGCGTGCCCGCGCGCGCACGATCGCGCTCGCGTGTGGGCCCGCGGCGGGTCGCGTGTCGGTCCTGCGGACATGCACATGCATCACTCGCGCGACCATCGCTCGTCACCGTACGAGCACCGCCGCGGTGGGTCAAGGCGCGCGGCGCTCACCGCGAGAGAGCGTTGACACGTTCGCGCGGGCTTCTCAATTGCCTGGCAGTGTCGGTCACGATCGAGGGCGAGCGCGTCGATCAACTCCTTCGCATCATCGTGGCGGCGGCGACGGGCGACTACGAGTTGCGGGTCCCGCTCGTCGAGGAGGACGACGACGAGTTCCTCGAGGTCGAGCTCGGGGTCAACTACTTGTTGGAGGAGCTCGCGCTCGGCAAGGCCAAGAGCGACAGCCAGCGCCAGCAGCTCGAGGCCCGCGCCGAGGAGCTGGCGCACCAGCAGAGCGAGCTCGTGGAGGCGCTGTCGACCCCGGTCATCGCGGTGTGGCCGGGCGTCCTCGCGCTGCCGCTGGTCGGCCGCATCGACGACGAGCGCGCCGCGCGGATCACCGCCGTCTTGCTCGAGCGCGTCGCCGCCGAGCGGGCCACCCACGTCATCCTCGATCTGACCGGCGTCGGCACGATCGCCGGCAACACCATGCCGGGGCTGCTCCGCATGGTCCGCGCGATCGGCCTGCTCGGCGCGAGCTGCCTGCTCACCGGCATCAGCCCCGCCGTCGCCCAGCAGATCGTCGCGCTCGGCGAGGTCGAGGGCCGCGCCCCGGTGCGCGCGCTGGCCCAGCTGAGCGACGCGCTCGCGCACGTCCTGGCCCAGAAAGGCGCCCTGCGGGGCTGAGCATGCCGTTCCGCTACGAGGAGCTCGTGACCCCGGGGTCGGCCGTACGTGCGGGTCCACGTGTCGGGCGACATCAGCCTCGGCGACGCCGAGGAGTACGTGGCCAAGTTCCTCGGGCAGTACCGCGGCCGGCACGTCCTGTCGGTGGTGGCCAGCGGCACCGAGTACTCGGCCAAGGCGCGCAAGCACCTGCTGGCGATGGAGGAGGCCGGCCCGCACGCGACGGTGACGACCAGCGCGCTGGTGCGGTCGGCGATCAACCTGATGACGCGGTCCACCGACCCGAGCAGGTACCGCGTGTTCGGCAACGAGTTCGAGGCGATGGCCTGGCTCGAAGACCAGGAGGGGTGACGTGTCGCTGACGATCTCGCAGGCGCGGCTCCACGGGCTCCTCGACGTGCTCGTCAACGCCGGCAGCGGCGACTACGACGTGCGGGTCCGGCTCGAGGAGAACGAGGACGCTCTGCTCGACGTCGAGCTCGGCATCAACTACTTGCTCGACGACCTGATCGACCGCCGCGACCAGAACGAGGCCCAGGAGGAGGAGCTGCTGACGCGCACGCGGCTGCTCGCGCGCCAGCAGGACGAGCTCGTGCAGGCGCTGTCGACCCCGGTGATCGTCGCCTGGCCGGGCGTGCTGGCGCTGCCGCTGGTCGGCCGCATCGACGACGCGCGGGCCGCCACCATCACCAGCGTGCTGCTGGGCCGCGTCGCCGCCGAGCGGGCCACCCACGTCATCCTCGACCTCACCGGCGTCGCCGCGATCGCCGGGCCCACCATGCCGGCGCTGCTCCGCATGGTCCGCGCGATCGGCCTGCTCGGCGCGCAGTGCCTGCTCACCGGCATCCGCCCCGACGTCGCCCCGCAGATCGTCGCGTGCGGCGGCGCCGACGGCCACGTCCGCGCGCTCGCGCAGCTGTCCGACGCGCTGGCCCTCGTGCTCGCCGAGAAGGGCGCGCTCGCCCAGCCGCACAAGTAGGAGTCACCGCGCATGCCGTTCTTTTACGAAGAGGCCACGACCCCGCAGGGCAAGCCGCTGCTGCGGCTCACCGCCCAGGGCGAGGTCACGCTCGCCGACGCCGAGTCGCTCGGCGCCCGCATCGAAGAGGGCGCGCCGAATCATCGCTGGCGGATCCTCTCGATCGTCGAGAAGGGCACCGAGTACTCCGCGGGGGCCCGCAAGTACTTCCCGAGCCTGCAGCCCAAGTACGGCGCGATCGCCGTCGTCGTCACCAGCCCGATCGTCCGCGCCGCGATCAACATGATGATGCGGCTGACGGGCCAGGCGCCGAACCTGCACCTCTTCACGACCGAGGCCGAGGGGCTGGCCTGGCTGGACGGCCTCGAGATCTGAGGCGATCTCGGCCCTGGCGGGGGTCTGCGGGGCGAACGCGCGGATCCGTCGCGCCGTGGTATAAGGTGCGCCGCCCGGCCCTGTGAAGCTCATCATCCAGATCCCCTGCCTCAACGAGCGGGAGCACTTGCCGGCGACCTTCGCCGACCTCCCGCGCGCGCTGCCGGGGATCGACAGCATCGAGGTGCTCGTCATCGACGACGGCAGCACCGACGACACCGCGGCCGTGGCCGAGCAGATCGGCGTGCACCACGTGCTGCGCTTCCCGGGCCACCGCGGGCTCGCGGTCGCGTTCCAGGCCGGCGTCGACGCCTGCCTCGCGCTCGGCGCCGACATCATCGTCAACACCGACGCCGACAATCAGTACCCCGGCGCCGACATCGCTCGCCTGTGCGCGCCGATCCTCGCCGGCCGCGCCGACCTCGTCGTGGGCGACCGCCAGACCGACACCATCCCGCACTTCGGCCCGCTCAAGCGGCTGCTGCAGCGCTGGGGCTCGCGCGTGGTGCGGCGCGCCTCGGGCACCGCCGTGCGCGACTCGACGAGCGGCTTTCGGGCCATGAACCGGCGGGCCGCCGCCGCGCTGTTCGTCCACAACCGCTTCACCTACACCCTCGAGTCGATCATCCAGGCCGGCGCGGCCGGTCTGACGATCGTCGACGTGGCGATCACCACCAACCCGGAGCTCCGGCGCTCGCGCCTGTTCCGCTCGATGGGCAGCTACGTCCGCCGCAACGGCGCGGTCATCGTCCGCTCGTACGGCATGTACTGGCCGGTCCAGACCTTCGGCGTGATCGCCCTGCTGCTGCTCGCGTTCGGCCTCGCCCTCGGCGGCCGCTTCACCTACTTCTACCTGTCCCGTTGGCCAGAAGAGAGCGGCCACACCGAGTCGCTGCTGGTCGGCGTCGGCGCGGTCGTGCTGGCCTTCCTGGTCGCGCTGATGGCGTTCCTCGGCGACCTCAGCGCCGCCAACCGCCGCCTGACCGAGCAGGTGCTGACGCAGGTGCGCGGCCTGTCGGCGGCGCTCGCGGCCCAGCAGATCGCCCCGGCCATCGCCGGCCACCGCCGCACCGCCGCCGCGCCCTGGCGGTCGGAGGAGCGGACGTGAAGGTCGACGTCGGCAACGTCGTCGGCAACGCCGAGGCGAAGTACGACCACCCGAACCCGATCGCCCGCCGCCTGGTCGCCGGCTTCAAGCGGGCCGTCGGCGACCTGTACCTTCGGACATGTCCCGAGAGCGTGCTCGAGGTCGGCTGCGGCGAGGGCCTGCTGGCCGACAGCCTGATCCGCCTGCGCCGCCCGGCCAGCTTCGAGGCCTGCGACGTCGACCTGTCGCGCCTTTCGCCCGGCCTCGACCCGGGCCTGTCCTTTCAGACAGCCTCGATCTACCAGCTCCCGCACGCCGACCGCAGCGTCGACCTCGTGCTCGCCTGCGAGGTGCTGGAGCACCTCGAGGACCCGGCCGCCGGCCTGCGCGAGCTGGCCCGCGTCGCCCGCCGCGCCGTGCTGATCAGCACCCCGTGGGAGCCCGTGTGGCGCGCCCTCAACCTCGCCCGCGGCCGCTACGTGCGCGCGCTCGGCAACACCCCCGGGCACATCCAGCACTTCTCGCGCCGCGCCCTGCTGCGCCTGGCCGAGACGCGCCTGCGCGTGGTCGAGGTGCGCCGGCCCTTGCCCTGGACGGTGATCCTCGGTGAGCCGCGCTGAGCCCGAGCCGCGCGAGGGTCTCGACCTCCCAGCTTCGAGGTGGTCGTGAGCCGTCCGCCCCCGCGCGGCCGGCTGCTCCGCCTGGCTGTTCGGACATGGCCCTTCGCGCTGGTCACCGCGCTCGGCCTGTGGTTGCTGTGGCCGGTGCCCGCCGGCGTCATGCCGCTGTCGGCCGACCACACCGTCCACCTCACGCGCGCCTGGCTGTACGGCCAGCAGCTGGCCGGCGGCCACCTGGTCGGCTGGAGCCCGTTCTGGTTCTTCGGCTTCCCGCTCGGCGAGCTCTATCCGCCCCTCGGCGATTTGCTGGTGATCGCGGTCCGGCTCGTCACTCTCGGCCTGCTCGACTGGGCCCAGGCCTACGCGCTCGCGTTCACCCTCGTGTTCCTGCTGCAGGGCTGGGCCCTGCTGCGCTGCGGCCGGGCTTTGGGCCTCGGCCCGCTGGCCGGCGTCGTCGCGGCCGCGCTGGCCCTGCTCGACGCCGGGGCCTACCGCGAGGGCGGGTGGATCTACACCGTCACCTACGGCGTGTGGCCGCAGGCGCTGGCCACCAGCCTGGCCTACTGGGCCCTGGCCGAGCTGGCCCTGGCCGCACGTGTCCGCGAGGGCATGTCCCCGGGGACACATCACCGCCACCTCGCGCTCGCCGCCCTGGCCGCCGCCGCCGCGCTGCTGGCCCACCCGATGAGCCTGCCGATGCTGGCGATGGCCGCGCCGCTGTGGCTGATCACCGTGGGCCTGCGTGGCGCCGGGCCGGTCGCCGGACCGGTCACGAGCCCGCTCGAGCCGGCGCCCGACGCCGCGGTCCAGCGCAACGCCGAGCCGCCGCCTCCCCCCGAAAACCCGACGGCCGCGGCTCCTCTCCGACATGTCCCTGAGGACATCACGGGCGCGACCACCCCGGTCGGCCTGCCCGTCGCCGCGGCCGCCGCGGCGTTCGCCTCCGCTGCCGCCGGCGCGTCGCAACCTGTCCCTGCGGACATCTACCCGCCGACCCTCGGCCCCGTCGAGCTCACCGCGCCCGCCGCCTCGTCTGTCCCTACGGACACCTCGTCCGCGCAGGGCCCGGCCCCGGGCCCCCGGCCCTCCGTCCCTCTCACCCGCCGCGAGCGGCTCGCCGGCGCCGCCCTCGACCTCGCCCTCGCCCTCGGCCTCGCCCTCGCTCTCGCCGCCTGGTGGCTGTGGCCGATGGCCGCCCATCGCGGCTACATGGCCAGCTACGGCTGGCTGTACGCGCCGCTCGACGCCATGCTGCGCATGCTGCAGGCGGGCCAGTGGACCCAGCTCATGGCGCCCGCGGCCGGCTTCACCGCCCTGCTCGGGCTCCTCGTCGCCGCGGTCCGCGGCGCGGGCTTCCTCCGCTTCCTCGCCCTGCTCGCGCTGGTCCACTGGCTGCTGGCCAGCACCGACGTGTTCTGGACCCTCCGCCTCGACCGCCTCAGCGGCGGCTTCTCGCACATCCAGTACCAGCGGTTCCTGACGGCCGCCAAGCCGGGCCTGTTCCTGCTGACCGGCGCAGTCGTCGGCGGTCTCTCCGTCCTGTCCGTTCGGACATGGTCGAAGAGCAATGTCAAAAAGGCCATGTCGTTCGGGACAGCCGCGGCGGCCGCAGCCCTGGTCGCCTGGCTCGCGCGCGACGCGAGCAACCTGGCCCGGCGTCACGGGGTCGGCGTGGTCCAGGTCGAGCGCATGCCGGGCGACCCGGCCTTCGAGGCCGCCTACGAGCAGTTCCTGCAGTGGGCCGCGAGCGCCCGCCACGGCCAGCCCGCGGACGGGCGGATCGCGGTCCGCACCGACCGCAACGCCCACTGGTTCATGGACAGCCCGGTCTACACCGGCACCCCCGTCTACAAGATCGGCTTCACCCCCGGCGACAACTTCGTCCACAAGCCCGAGTCTGGGTCGGCCCGCGTCCTCGACCTCGCCCAGGCCCGCTACCTGCTCGCCCAGGGCGGCAGCGGCGGCTCGCAGGTGGCCAGCTTCGGCCCGCTCCGCGTGTTCGAGCGGCCGAACGCCGCCGGCATCGCCCGCATCGACGGCCCGGGCGAGCTCCTCGTCGAGGCCGCCGATCTGCAGGCCGGCCGCGTCCGCGTGCGCCTCGCCGGCACCGCCCCCGACTCGCGCCTGGTGTTCCACGTCGCCGGCTACCCGCGCTGGGACCTGTCCTTCCGGGCAGGTGACGGCGCGCCCGCCGAGCTGGTGCCGTGGATCGAGGTCCCGGTGGTCGGCGACGGTCCGACCGCCACGCCGGAGCAGCGCCTGCGCGGCGAGCTGCGCGGCGGCAAGGCCCTCGGCGACGACGGCAGCGAGCCGACCCTGATCGCCGCGCCCGCGCGCGACGGCGTGTTCGAGCTCCGCTACGCCCGCTGGCGCTGGTTCGACGCCGCCGGCCTGCTGGCCAGCCTCGCCGCCCTGCTCGCCTGCGCCTCGCTGCTCCGCTCGCCGCGCCTGGTCGACCGCCTGCGCCCGCTCGCCCGCCGCCTGGCCCACCCGGCCGTGCTCGCCGTCGTCGCCGCCGCCGCGATCGTCGGCGCCGGCCTGCGCTGGCGCACCGCCGCCGAGCGCGAGCGCCCGCTCGCCAGCGCCCGCGTCGCCGACGGCCGCGCCGCCGCCACGCACGCGCGCAGCGGCCCGCTCAAGACCGACATGCTGATCTTCCCGGCCGTCGTCGCCGACCCCCGCCGCCCCTCCGAGGTCGTGTTCTCCGGGGTCGCCCCCGGCCCCGCGCTCGACGCCTGGTTCGCGCTCGACGACGACGACGCCAAACAGCGCCGCCGCGGCTCCTACCGCGTCCAGATCGACGCCCGCTCGCCCGGCAGCGCCACCTGGACGCCGCTCGCCGACTTCACCGCCGCCCACCGCCCCGACCGCCAGCGCCCGCGCATTCCTGTCCCCGAGGACATGCAGCGCGCGGCCGACCTCGCCGTCCGCATCACCCCGACCGGCGAAGCCCCTCCCAGATTCGGCTTCGATGTCGCGCTCGCCGATCGGTGATCATGTCCTTGAGGACATGGGCGATCGAACAGCGTTGAGCACGGCATTCGTCAGTGGCGTGGGTCGGCTCCGCGATCCGCCGCGGTCGCAGAGTGAGCCGCGGTCGCGAGCGACCCAGCAGTGACTTTGGCGCAGCCGAGCGGCTGCGCCGATGCGGCGGAGGCCGCAGCGACCAGGCATTTCCAGCAACGAAGTAGACCGAAGCGACGACGCCGCGACGCGACTTCTCCGGGTTGTGAGATCTACAGAGGACCAATCCAGCAAGGGCGTAGGAGCCGGCCAGCGACCCCGCCGATGCCAAGAGACCTGCTGACGAAGGCCGTGGTCGCCGCGCCTGATCTCGGAACTCGCTCGGATAGGCGCGAGCCGCAGATCGTGGTCGCCGACCCGCGGGCCGAGAACGAGCAAGCAGGTAGACTCCCGCGGCAACAGAGGCCTCTGCAGCCGCCGTCCTGCTCGGCCTCGCGCACCCTGCCGACTTCCGCTAAGCTGCGATCATGCAGCCCGCTGCCCACGGCGCCACGCTCGCCGACCTGCTGACCGTCGCCGACGAGAAGCCCTACTACGAGCTCCTCGACGGCGAGCTGAGCCAAAAGTCCGCGCCGCTCTTCAGCCACGGCCGGGTGCAACCTCGCCTCGCCGGCCGGATCATCGCCCACTTCGGCGACGACGCCGCCGATGACGAGCCCGGCGGCTGGTGGATCGGCACCGAGGTCCACGTCGAGCTCGCGCCCGACATCGTCGTCCCCGACGTGGTCGGCTGGCGCATCGATCGCGTCCCGGAGCCGCCCACGGGCTTCCCGGTAAAAATCCGCCCCGACTGGATCTGCGAGGTCGTCTCGCCGTCGAGCCCGTCGCGCGACACGGTCCGCAAGCTCCGGATCTACCACCGCGCCGGCGTCCCGCACTACTGGATCGCCGACCCCGACCAGCAGACCCTCACCGTGTTCCGCTGGCAGCCCGAGGGCTACCTCGTGGTGCTCTCCGCCGAGCCGCCCGAACAAGTCCGCCCCGAGCCGTTCGACGCCGTCGAGTACAGCGTCGGCGCGCTGCTCGGCGTCGGCAAGTGACCCATCCAGTCCGCACCGCCGATTCAGCCCTCAGCCCGGCGGCGACGGACGTATTCGTTGGGCATGCGCTTCAACAATGTTGCATGGGACATGTTCTAAAGGACATGCTATGACCTGGCCTGACCGGTCCGCCATCGATCGGCGCCTTCGTCAGTAAGACGAGCCGGCGTCATCGTCGTTGCACTCGTTTCGCGCGGTGCGCCGATCACCGCTCCGCCGCAGCCACCGACCCACGCGGTGGAGGGCCCATGCCGTCCGGCGCTTCGAGTCCCCCGCGCGACGCCTCAGCGCGCGAGCCTCTCGGGCAGGTCCGTGAACGACCCCGCCCGCGGGTCGAAGCGCGGATGGAGGCGCAGCCAGAGCGCGACATCTTCAACATGCCTCAAAGGACATGTCACCAGCATCCGGTTCCGCGAGCCCCACAACCTCGGTCGTCGCCGCCGGGCATCGCCGCGGCCTGCCCGACCCCTCGGTGCGCGAGCCCCGGGTGCTCGCCTGGCCGCCCTCTCCCCCCACCGCGAGCGATCCGTCCGCGGGCCTCGCGTGAGGCGGGCGAGCGCGATCTTGCCGGGCTCGGCCGCGGGCCGGCGGCCGCGTGTGCGCCAGCGGGCTGGCTTCGCGTGTCGCGGGTGATAGCCTTCTCGGACCGCGATGTCGGCCTTTGCGCCGCGCCGCGCTTTGCGCGACCATCTCCAAGCGTCCTCGCCGGAGGTTCCGTGCGCCGAACCGTCGTCCTCACTGCTCTCGTCGCTCTCGCCCTGCCGGTCCGGGCCGCCCAGGCCGACGACGACTATCGCCCCTTCCGCCGCGGCACCATCTTGCCCAGCTTCTCGCTCGGCGGCTCCTTCTCGCGCAACTACGGCGGCTCCTTGCTCGTCGGCGCCGGCGCCAGCTACTTCGTCGCCGGTGGTTTCGCCGTCGGCTTGCACCTGCGCAACGTCACCACCTTTTACTCGCAGTACTTCAAAGAGCAGGTCGGCCCCGACATCTTCGCCAAGATCCCCACCAACGAGTTCAGCCTCACGCCCAGCCTCTTGTGGGTCATCTATCGCGGCGAGCGGGTCGCCCCGTACCTCTCCTTCGGCGTCGGCCCCGTGTTCCTCAACAAGCAGCGCGGCGTGATGGGCCAGTGGACCATCGGCCCCGGCGTCATGTTCCGCGCCGGCGGCTCCTTGTGGCTCGACCTCGGCATCGGCCTCGGCATGCGGTTCACGAAAGATCGCTGCCAGGAGGCCTACAATTACCTCGACCCGATCACCGACTACGCCTGCGGCTTCACCTGGGGCTTCCGCGCCGGCCTCGTGTTCGGCCTCGGCGGTCGCCGCCAGGCCTCGCCGCCCTCGCAGCCCTCGCCCCCGGCCCAATACACCCCGCCGCCCGCCTCGTCCTACCCGGCGCCGGCCCAACCTGTCCCGAACGCCAGCCCGCCGCCGACCCCCGCTGCCCCGGTCGAAGCTCCGCCCGAGGGTCCGCCGCAGCCCACGCCCCCGCCGACGCCGGTCGAGACGCCCTCGCCCGCAAATCCGCCCGCGGCCACGCCCCCGCCCGCGGCCACGCCGACCGAGACCTCCCCCGTCCCGCCGCCCGGCGAGAACCTGCCGGTCCCGCCGCCCGCCTGAGCCGGCCGCTCGCGACTCACGAGCCCGCCTTCACCGGGACTGCAGCCGCGCCGCGCGCCTGCGCTCCCCCATGGCGAGAACCTGCGGGCCTCGCCGCCCGTCGCCCGCTCGCGCCCCGCCTGTGCTTCCCCCGGGCTTGCGAGCCTCGCCGCCCATCGCCCTCTCGCGTGCTACCTCGGGGCCTGCGAGCCTCGCCACCCATCGCCCTCTCGCGTGCTCCCCTGGGCCTGCGAGCCTCGCCACCCATCGCCCTCTCGCGTGCTCTCCCGGGCCTGCGAGCTTCCGCGCCCATTGCCCTCTCGCGCTCCGCCTGTGCTTCGCCCGGGCCCGCGAGCTTCGCCGCTCGCGCCGCCTCCGTGACGCTCCGCGCCCTCTCGCGCCGCGCCCGTGATTCGCCGATCCTGGCGGCCTTGATCCGCCCCCTCGCGCCCCGCGTAACCTCGCCCGTGCCCGCCCGCCTCGCCGTCGCGCTCGCAGCCTCGCTCCTGTCCTTCGGGACATCTTGTCAAAAGAAGCAGCCCGCCGCCCCGCCGACCGCTCCGGCCGCGCACGCCGAGACCGCCTGGCGCGGCTGGGAGCCGGCCGTGTTCGCCGCCGCGAAGTCGGAGCGCAAGATCATCCTCGTCGACGTCATCGCCAGCTGGTGTCACTGGTGTCACGTCATGGACGAGGAGACCTACGCCGACCCCGAGGTCGCCGCCCTGCTCGCCGAGCACTTCGTCGCCATCCGCGTCGACAGCGACGCTCGACCCGACGTCGCCGAGCGCTACGCCGACTGGGGCTGGCCTGCGACCGCCATCCTCACCAGCGACGCCCGCCCCGTGCTCGAGCTGCGCGGCTACCAGGACCCGCGCGAGTTCGCCGCCCTGCTGCGCCGGCTCGTCGCCGATCAGAAGGCCGGCAAGCTCACCGGTCGCGTCGCCCTGCCTGCCCCCCGCCGCGCGGCGGCGACCTCCTCGACCTGCGGAAGATCGCCAGCGACCAGCTCGACCGCACCTGGGACGACGACCAAGCCGGCTGGGGTCGCAAACAGAAGTACCCGCTGGCCGCCAACAACGAGTACAGCCTGCTGCGCGCCTACCTGTACCAAGAGACAGCCTGGCAGGAGCGCGGCCTCCTCGTCCTCGATCGCCAGCGCAACCTCATCGACCCCGTGTGGGGCGGCATGTACCAGTACAGCGTCCACGGCGTGTGGACCGACCCGCACTTCGAGAAGATCGCCCCCATCCAAGCCGGCGCGCTCGAGAGCTACGCCCTCGCCTACCGGCGCACCCGCGACCCCAAGTGGCGCGCCGCCGCCGGCGACATCGCCCGCTACCTCCTGCAGTTCTGGCGCGACCCCGACGGCGGCTTCTACACCAGCCAGGACGCCGACCTGCGTCTTCCGACAGGTCGCAAAGAACCTGTCCTCGGGGACGAGTACTACGCCAAGGACGACGCCGCCCGCCGCGCCCTCGGCATCCCCGTCATCGACACCCACGTCTACGCCGACCGCAACGGCGCCATCCTGCGCGGCCTCCTCCTGCTCGACGCGGTCGCCCCCGACGAGGCTGCGCGGACCGCCGCGCTGCAGGCCGGCGAGCGATTGGTCCGGACCTGTCGCGACGACCGCGGCGGCTTCCGCCACGCCGAAGGCGACCGCGGCCTGCTCCACCTCAGCGACCAGGTCGAGGTCGGCCGCGGCCTGCTCGCGCTGTGGCGCAACACCGGCGACGCCAAGTGGCAGCAGCTCGCGCGCGACGTCGCCGACTTCTCGCTGCGCGAGCTCGCCGACCCTGCCGGAGGTTTCTACGCCCACACCGTCGACCCCGAGGCGACCGGCGCCTTCGCCGAGCGGCGCAAGCCGTTCGACGACAACGCGCGGATGGCCCGCTTCCTCCTCGAGCTCCACCGCGGCCTCGACCACGACGCCGACGACCTCCCCTACGCCAAGGCGGCCGAGCTGGCGATCCGATCGATCTCCCAGCCCGAGGCCGTGAAGGCCCAGATGCGCCAGGTCGGCGACTACCTGCTCGCCCTCGCCGAGCTCACCGCCACCCCGATCGACATCACCGTGGTCGGCCGCCCCGACGACCCGACCGCCCAGGCGCTCCTGCGAGCCGCCCTCGCCTACGACGAGCCGCGCGGCAACATCAGCCTCAGCGCCCCCGGCACCCGCTACCCCGATTTAAAAAAGGCGGCCGCCTACCTCTGCACCGACTCCGCCTGCTCGACCCCCATCACCGATCCCGGCCGCTTCGACAAGTCCGCCGAGGCCTTCCTGCGCGGCATCGCCCGCCCCTGAGCCGCGCCGACTTGCCGATCGCGGCAACTCGGGAGCATCGGCCTCGTCGACGGTGCTGCTCCTCGGCCCCCGCTGGCCTCGTCGACAGCGCTGTATCGCCGCGATCTGCGCCCGCCTGCCGAGCGCGGCAACACGGAACACCGGCCTCGCGGCTCGGCCCCCACCTGCGCCGCTTGCCGCTTTCGGCAACACGCAACACCGTCCCTGCCGAGGTGCGGCCTCTGCCCCGACCCCGTTCGCCTGCCGAGTGCGGCAGCGCGGAGACGACAGCCGCGGCGGTTGCCTGCTGCTGAAGTCCCCGTCACTGGGGTGCCCGTCCAGCACTTGAGCATGTTCAGAGCGGCGATGAGCCGCGGCCATGCGCTGCTGTTTCCGGCGAGGCCGAGGTCCGACCTTTGCCGATTGCGGCAACCCACCTGTCCGCTCCTCCTCCGCGCCCTGATGCGGACGCCCGCAGATCTAGGTCACGAGCCCCGGCATCCCTCACTAACTGTGGCTCCAGTTACAGTCGTGGGCGATGTTGCGCACTCGACCGCCCTTGATCGTCATCCTTCTGCTGAGCTCGGCCTGCGGAGATCCCGGGATTCCGTCGCCTCCGCGAGCGAAGCCAGCAGCACCGCCGACACCGGCACGGGCACCACCCCCGAAGCGCCTCCGACCGGCAGCACTGGGTCCACTTCCACCACCACCGACTCGGCCACCGGCGACGCGACCTCCGGCCTTCCCGACACCTCGACCTCCGGTCTTCCCGACTCCACGGGCGCAGACACCACGGACGGCACCACCGGCGACGAGCCCTCGCCGTGGGACGGCGAGCCCTTGCCGTCAGGGCCGCCCGGCAGTTGGTCGTGGGTCCCCTTCCCCGACTCCATGTGCCGCGATGGTTCGACCACCGGCATCGGCGTGCGCTACGGCGCCGGCGACGACCTCGTCATCTACTTCGAGGGCGGCGGCGCCTGCTTCAACTCGGACACCTGCGCCCTCAACGAGCTCTGGAAAAACTTCGGCGAGTTCAAGTTCGACGCCTGGGCTCTCGGCATCGGCCAGGGCGGCATCTTCGACGACGACCCGCAGAACCCGGTGCGCGACTGGAGCTTCATCTACGTCCCGTACTGCACCGGTGACGTCCACGCCGGCGACCGCGAGAACGTCGGCATCGACGGCGTCCTCGGGGCCCAGCAGTTCGTCGGCTACCGCAACGTCGCCGCCTACCTCGAGCGGCTCGTCCCGACCTTCCAAGATGCGGGCCACGTCCTCGTCACCGGCAGCAGCGCCGGCGGCTTCGGGGCCGCGCTCAACTACGACCGGATCGCCGAGGCCTTCCCGGGCAGCGCCGTCACCCTGCTCGACGACTCCGGCCCGCCGATGTCCGACCAGTACATGCCCGTGTGCATGCAGCTGTGGCGCGACCTCTTCAACTTCGACGCCACCCTGCCGGCCGACTGCGCCGACTGCTTCGGCGAAGACGGCGGGGGATCTCCAACCTCGCCACCTACCTCGGCGAGAAGTGGAGCGACCAGCGCCTGGCCCTGTTCTCGAGCGAACGGGACGGCGTGATCCGGACCTTCTTCGGCTACGGCCTCGAGGACTGCAGCGGCGGCAGCTACACCGGCGAGGCCTTCGAGGCCGGCCTGTACGAGCTGCGCGACGAGATCCTCGGCGAGGGCCCCGTGGGGCAGTTACTTCGTCCCCGGCACCGGCCACACGATCCTCTCCAGCCCCGACTTTTATTCGACCGAGGTCGGCGGCGTGCCGCTGACCGCGTGGATCGAGGCGCTCCTGGCCGGCGAAGCCAGCCACGTCAGCCCCTGACAATTATCAATCGGGGGCGCGGATCTCTCCGCGCCCTCGCGAATGCACACACTGGCGATCGCGCGATCGCAATGTGCATTCTTTCGCACGAAGGCGAATGCCCAGAGTTGGACTCGAACCAACCCCTCTCCGGCTTCAGCGGAGTGCTTCCACCCGGTTAGCTTTCTGGGCGCTGATACGCACCGCTGCGACGGCCTGCTCGCGCGGACTCGCAATCACGCGTAATCGCGTGGACGAGCCGGGGACAGGCCGGAGCGCACGCCAGGGCGGCTCCGGGGCTCGGAGCCGACCTGGCTACATAAACAGCGCCAGCGGCAGGGACTGCGCAATCGCGACCTGGCGCGCGGCGCGGAGCCGCGGGCGAGGGTCGAGCTGTCGGGTCGCCTGCATGGTGAAGAGAGGTATAGAACGACCAGCCGCGAATGTCAACAGTACGCCCGGCACAATCGTGCTTTCGCCACCCGCCTCGCGCGGGAGCGCCCGCCCGTCACGGCTCCTCGGCCGCGTCCTCCATCGCATGGCGGTACAGCCCGAGGCGCTTGAGCGCCTTGACGAACCCGCTGCGGTCCATCCCGGCGAGCTCGGCGGCGCGACCGATCCACCCGCGCCGGGCCCCGACCCGCTGCATCAGCGCCTTGAAGTACTCGCGCTGGAACCCGACCTGCGCCTCGTCCCAGCGCAGCGACAGCAGCGGGCTGGCGTCGAGCTGGTCGCGGCGCGTGATCCCGCCGGGGCCGAGGTGGAGGTCGCGCGCGTCGATCGTCGGCCCGCGCGTCAGCTGGGCCGCGCACTCGATCACCTGCTTGAGCTGACGGACGTTGCCCGGCCACGGCGCCGCGCGCAGGGCCTGGTGCGCCGCCGCGGTGAGCTGCTTCGGCGGCGTCCCGAGCGACTCGCCCATCGCCCGCAAGAACCGCTCGGCCAGCAGGATCACGTCGTCGCCGCGCTCGCTCAGGCTCGGCAGCTCGACGTGCTTGCCGTAGATGCGGAAGTACAGGTCGCTGCGGAACCGGCCCTCGCTGACCATCTTCTGCAGGTCGCGGTTGGTCGCGCAGATCACCCGCACGTCGACCTTGCGCAGCTTGTTGCGCTCGTTGAAGCGCGCCACCTCGCCGCGCTCGAGCACCCGCAAGAGCTTCGGCTGGAGGTCGAGCGGCAGCTCGCCGAGCTCGTCGAGGAACAGCGTGCCGCGGTGCGCCTGCTCGAACACCCCCGGCTGCTCCGGCGCCGCGTGGGTGAACGCCCCGCGGCCGTAGCCGAGCACGATCGCCTCCGCCAGCTCGCGCGGCAGCGTGCTGCAGTCGAGCACCACGAACGGGTGCTGCGCCCGCTCCGACAGGTCGTGCAGCCCGCGCGCCACCAGCTCCTTGCCGGTGCCCGTCTCGCCGGTGATGAGCACCCGCAGCGCGCTCGACGGCATCGCCGCCACGCGCTCCAGCTCGTCGAACAGCTCGCGCATCTCGGGGCACCAGCCGTACAGCTCGCCGAAGTGGTCCTTGGCCGACAGCGGCACCACCACGCGCTCGGCGGCGGTCAGCTGCAGCGCCGTCGCGCCGACGCGGAACACCGTGTCGAGCTCGATGATCGCCTCGCGCACCCGCACCTCGTGGACGTACACCCCGTTGGTGCTGTCGAGGTCGCGCAGCACCGCCCCGACCGGTTCGAAATGCAGCGAGAAGTGGACCCCGCTGACCTGGTCGTCGTCGCGGAGGACGACGTGGCAGGTCTCGCTGCGGCCGCCGCGGATCTGCTGCCCCCGGCCGATCGGGACCTGCACCACCCGGCCGGCGTCGGGCCCGCTCAGCACCTTGAGGCTGACGCGGCCCAGGCGTTCGTAGCCGACGGTGCCGCGGGCGACCGCGCGCGTCGGGGTGTCGTCCTCCGGCTCCATCTTCGATCGATCGCACGGCCCGCCGCGGACTGTCAAACACCGCAATGCGCCCCCAGTCCGCAAAGCGGCCTGAAGTCCGCGGAACCGCGGTCACACGTCGCCGGCAACCCGTTGATTTTCATCGGCGCGAGGCCGCGGCGCATCGATTGCTCCCTGGGATGGGAGCGAGGACCCGATGCTGCACTTCTACGCCGACGACGCCGCCGACGACGTCTCTCCGACCCTCTTCTTCTCCCCCGTCTCCGCCCCGGTGGCCGACCCCGATTCGCGGGTCGACGCGCGCGACGCCGACGCCCTCGCGCTCGCCGAGCGCCTGGGCCAGGTCGCCCTGAGCAACCGCGACCTCGTCGCCGCCGAGCAGCACTTCCGCGGCGCCCTGCAGCTGCGCCAGCGCTGCGGCGGCGTGGCCCGGCTCGGCCTGCCGCAGGCGTTTGGGCGGCTCGGCGTGGTCGCCGTCCACCGCGGCGACCTCTCGCAGGCCGAGGCGCTGTTCGAGCTCGGCCTCGAGCTCGCGCGGGCGCTGCGGCCCACCCTCGGCCTCGAGGACGCGGTCCTCCTGCACAACCTCGGCTTCGTCGCCCGCCGCCGCGGCCAGCTGCAGGAGGCCGAGACCCACTTCCTCGGCGCCCTGGCGATCAAGGTGCGCGTCCTCGGCTGGGCCCACGCCACGGTCGCCACCACCCTGACCAGCCTCGGCTCCGTCCTGCTGCGGCTGCGGCGGGCCGCCGAGGCGCTGACCCACCTCGAGCGGGCGCTGCAGATCTTCGACGGCTGCAGCGGCGAGGCCGGGCCCGCGCTCGCGCTGGTGCGGATGACCCGCGGCCAGGCCCAGCTCCAGCTCGGCCAGCGCGACGCCGCCGAGCGCAGCTTCGTCGACGCCCTCGCGGTCGTCGCCTCGACCCCCGCCCCGGCCGCCCTGCTCGCCCGCGGCCACTTCCTCCTCGCCCGCGCCCTCTGGCCGCGCGATCCCGCGGCCGCCCGCGCCAGCGCCCTCGCGGCCCGCCGGTGCGTCCTCGGCGACCGCCGCAGCCGCCCGGACCGCGTCCACGTCATCGACGAGTGGCTGGCCGCCCACCCCGAGCCGACAGCCTGACCTGTCCTTTCATTCATGTCCCCAAATATGCGGCCCCCGACCGGCGCCACCGCGTGACCTGTCCTTTCGTTCCTATCCCCCGGCACCTCGACCGCCGGCCCGACCGGCGCCACCGCACGACCTGTCCCTTCGATCATGTCTCAAAAGTAACCTCGGCCACCGGCGACTCACTCCCCCTGGCCCGAGACCTGTCCTTTCTTACCTGTCTCGAAGATTTTCCGGCCGATGCTCGCCCGACCGCCGGCCTGTCCCTTCATTCCTGTCCCGAAGGAGTTCCCATGATCCGCCCGCTCGCCCGCGTCTCGTCCTTGCTGCTCCTCGCCGCCGCCTGCAACCTGCCGACGCCGCCCGCCGGCGAGGGCGGCGACACCTCCGGCGCCGCCGACGACCCCGGCCTCGTCACCCCCGAGTGCATCGAGACCCGCGCCGCCACCGAGGGCATCTTGCGGGCCCGCTGCGGCGCCTGCCACGACGGCGGCCAGACCCAGGGCAAGTTCGGCGGCGTCAGCGACCTCGACGGCCTCATCGCCGACGGCTACGTCGTGCGGGGCGCCGCCGCCGACTCCCTGCTGTTCCAGCGGATCGCCCGCGGCGAGATGCCCGTCGGCGCCGACGACCTGCCGGCCGACGAGCAGGCCACGATCGAGCGCTGGATCGACGTGTGCACCCCCGCCGAGGAGGCGGCCGAGGACGTCGAGCTCACGCAGAAGCCCGGCTGCCTCGACAACGAGTTCGTCGTCCACGACGACGTGCTCGCCGAGATCCTCGCCGACCTCACCCTGCTCGACTCGGCGCGCCAGCGGACCACCCGCTACGTCACCTTCGCCCACCTCCACAGCGCCGGCTTCTGCGAGGAGCAGCTCGAGGGCTACCGCCACGCCTTCGCCAAGCTGATAAACCACCTCTCGCTCGCGCCGACCATCCGCGTGCCCGAGGCGATCGACGAGGCCCGCACGATCTACCGCATCGACCTCGTCGACTACGGCTGGACCGCCGACACCTGGGCCCAGATCACCGCCGCCGACCCGTACGCGATCGCCTTCCGCTCCGACGACGCGCGGAAGATCCAGCAAGCCGCCGAGGTCGAGCTGTTCTCGGTCAAGGGCGACTGGTTCATCGAGGCCGCCTCGCAGCCGCCGCTCTACCACACCGTCCTCGGCATCCCGGGCACCCGCGCCGAGCTCGAGGGCGAGCTCGGCGTCGACGTCGACGCCAACATCCTCGCGGAGCTCGAGCTCGACCACGACGAGGTGCTGCGCGCCGGCTTCCGCGACTCGAAGGTCTCGCGGTCCAACCGGGTGATCGAGCGTCACCAGGTCCCGAGCGCCGATTACCGCGCCTACTGGCTCAGCTACGACTTCGCCGACAACGAGGACGAGAAGGACATCATCGTCCGACCGCTCGACTTCGTCGAGGACGGCGGCGAGATCATCTTCACCCTGCCCAACGGTCTCCAGGGCTACATGATCGTCGACGGCGCCGGCGCTCGCATCGATCGCGCCCCGATCGCCATCGTCCACGACGGCGAGGTCTCCGAGGAGCCCGAGGTCATCAACGGCCTCAGCTGCATGAGCTGTCACAGCGAGGGCATGCGACGCGCCACCGACGAGATCCGCGCCTACGCCGAGAGCAACACCGTCTTCGACGCCGCCCAGCAGGAGCAGATCGCCAAGCTCTACGCGCCGCAGGACGTGTTCGACCGGGCACAGCAGCGCGACATCGAGACCTTCGCCGCCAGCCTGGCGAAGACCGGCTCGGCCGGGCGAGTCGGCGGCTACGAACCCGTCATGGCCGCCCACATCGCCTTCGAGCTCGACGTCGACCTGCGCCGCGCCGCCGCCGAGTTCGGCATCTCCCGCGACGAGCTGCTCAAGAACCTGAGCCGCCTCGAGGGCCTGGTCGGCCTCGACCGCAGCACCCTCCGCCGCGACGCCTTCGAGAACGGCTTCGCCGCCGCCGCCTGCGTCCTCAAGCTCGGCAGCACCCGCGAGTGCCCCGAAGGCATCGATCCCGGGTGATGCGTCGCACCGATCTTTCCTCCCGCTCCGGAGAACCAATCATGTCCATCCTGCTCTCGCTGCTCCTCTGCCTCGCCCCCGCCGACGACTGGCCGCGTCCCCCGGCGAAGACGGCCCCACCGGCCGCCGCCCCGGCCGATGCCGCGACCCCGGACCCGGCGCCCCGGCCCCGCGCCAGGCGCTCGTGTGCAAAAAGAAGGGCCGCTGCGGCCCGCGTCACTCGCAAGACCCGCGCGCGCCGCAGATCGACCCGCGCCTCGTCGAGGCCGCGGCCCGGCGTGATCGACTGCTCACCGTCAGCGCCGAGATGGTCGCGGCCGGGCGCACCGTCGACGCCGCCGAGCTGGTGCGCGGCGCCGCCGAAGCGCTCGGCGATCCCGTCCTCTTCCTCGCCGCCGCCGACCTCCAGCTCGTCGACGACCGCGCCGGAGCGCGCCAGCTCGACACCGCCGGGGCCCTCGCGGACAGGGCGCGAAAGGCCGCCCAGGCCCCCGAGCAGGCCCTGGTGCCCGCCGCGGTCGTGCCCCGCGTCCTCGACCTCGCCGGCCAGCTCGATCGCCGCGTGGAACAGCGTCGCGAACGGTTGCAGCTGCAACGTCGCGGCCGCGCCGAGCTCGCGGCCGGCGGCGTGTTCCTCGGCCTGGGCGTCGCCGGGGCCGCGCTGCTCGTCTCGGGGGCCACGCTCGCCGCGCGGGTCGACGCCGCGCAGACCGCCGATCCCGCCACCGACCCCGCCTATACCGCCGCCCTCGCGGAACGGCGTGACGGCGCCGAATCGATGCTCGCGGTCGGCCTCGTCGGCGGTCTCGCCGGCCTGGCGATCGGCGTCCCGCTGACCGTCGTCGGCGCCCGCGATCACAGGCGGTCGCGCAGCGGCGCCCGCCCGGAGCAGCCGCACCTGCGCATCGCCCCGGGCTTCGCCGGCCTCACCGTGTCCGGCCGCTTCTGACGCCGCGGGCGGCCCATGGACGGCCGTTGTGCCGCGACGCGATTTGACACCGTTGCGAACGGTGCAAAGGTTTCTCGAAGGGGCCATAAGCCGCGTATCGTGCGATCATGGCGGATGCATACCCAGCGCAGTATTTCGGCCGCTACCAGCTTTCGGGCCTGCTCGGCCAGGGCGGCATGGGCTCGGTCTATCTCGCCCAGCAGACCGGCCCGGGCGGGTTCCGCCGCGAGGTCGCGCTCAAGGTGATCCGCGTCGAGGAGCCGATGGGCGAGGACCTCCGGCTCATGCTGCTCGACGAGGCGCAGCTGACGGCGCTCGTCAATCACCCCAATGTCGTCACCGTCTACGAGGTCGGCGAACACGACGGGCGCCTGTTCGTCGCGCTCGAGCGGATCCACGGCATCAACCTCGTCAACCTGCTCCGGCGCGCCGGCACGCGGAAGTTGCCGCTGGCGGTCGCCGCCGCCCTGGTGGCCCAGGCCTGCGACGGCCTGCACGCGGCCCACGAGCTGCAGCAGGGCGGCCGCCCGCTCCACCTGATCCACCGCGACGTCTCGCTGTCCAACTTGATGCTCGACGAGCGCGGCCGGGTCCGCGTCATCGACTTCGGGATCGCCCGCGCCAACGTGCGCCGCGTCGCCACCGACCCCGCGATCGTCCGCGGCAACATCGCGTACATGGCCCCCGAGCAGCTCGCGGGCCAGGAGCTCGACCGCACCGTCGACGTCTACGCCGCCGCGCTGATCCTGTTCGAGCTGGCGACCGGCGTTCACCCGTTCAAGCGCGAGCAGTGGCGCGCCGCGGTGCCGCCGCTGCGCGGCCTGTGCCCCGAGGCTCCGCCCGCCCTCGGCGACCTCGTCGGCGCCTGCCTGGCGCTCGACCCCAAGCTGCGTCCGCGCTCGATCGACGCCCTCGGCGAGGCGCTGTGGACCTACGCGCGCAGCCGCGGCTGCGGCGGCCCCGAGGCCGTCGCCCGCCACTTCCACGAGCGCGGCGTCTCGCTCGCTCCGCCGCCGGTGCGCACGAGCGACGACCTGGGCCCGCGGGTCGGTCCCCGCCTCCGGCCGCCGGCGCCGAGCCCACGCGCATCGACCTCGCGCACACCCTCGAGCTCGAGCAGGAGCTGGCGACGGGGGAGCGGCTGACCCTGCGCACCACCAGCATGCCCATCACCGGCCGCGGCCCGCGTCGACTCGCGCTCTCCACCATCGAGGGCCTGTTGCCGGCGCCGCTGCTGGCGACTTGCGCAGGCGGCGCTCTATGCATTCATTGTGAGGGGGCCGTCGATCCGTCGACGCGGGCCTCGCTCTACGGCGACGCGCGTCAACCGAGCTCGCGCCGCGAGCGATTGCTGATCGGCGACGGGTCGGTGCCGCACGCCTTCGACGTCGGCCACCGGCGCCATCAGGTCCAGCGCATCGAGCCCCTCGTCGGCCTGCGCCAGGACGATCGATGGGTCGTCCGGATCGCACATCCTGCGCTCACCGTGATCGCCCCGCGCGACGCGCACCTGCTCGTCGTCCTGGTCGCGCATCACGAGCTGACGCGCTCGTACCACCTCGAATGCATCTGCATCGAACGCGGTCCCCGCTAGCGATTGCCCGTTCGGCACCTCGATCCATCCTCCGTCTCCCGCCTCGGAGCGCCGAGGTCCTCATGAACCAGCCAGCCCTCAGCCCCGTCGTCACGCTCCAGCGGTCTCGCCTCACCCTGCCGTCGCAGGTCGCGTACGATCTGGTGCGCGTCCCCCCGGGCAGCGGCGCGGGGCATCGGCCCAGCCTGCTCGGCTCCGGCCGGTTCGCCAAGGTCTTCGCCGCCCAGCAGACGATCGTCGGTCGCGAGTCGCGCAGCGTCGCCATCAAGGTGCTTCACGACCACGCCGACCGCCGGGCCGAATTGCTGTTCAGCCAGGAGGTCGCGCTCAACCGCGAGTTCGCCAGCGGCCCGCTGCAGGGCGTCGCGCCGATCCTCGACGTCATTCATCTAGGTCCGCTGGTGATGTGCGGCTGCGGCACGCTCTACCACCCGCGCTGCCCGCGGGGCTGCAACCTGCCGCTGCAGCGCTTCGACCCGCCCACGCGCGAGTTCCCGGCGCTCCGCTGCAGCAAGTGCGAGTACGAGCTCAGCGCCGAGTTCGTCCACCAGCGCGGGCACGAGCTCCACGGCCCGCGGGCCAAGCCGTGCTGCACCAACGACGACGACACCTTCGCCGGCGTCGGCACGATCGTCAACTTCGTCCTGCGCGAGGCGATGGTGATGGAGTCGCTCGACATGAGCCTCGGCGACTACGCGGCCTACCGCGAGAAGCAGCACGGGATCCCGCTGGGCGCCGGCGAGCGGGCGCTGCACTACTTCGGCATGCTGCCCCCGCGGTCGCGCCAGCGGATGATCGAGCAGAAGGTGCGGCTGCTCGAGAAGATCCACCTGATGGTGCAGATCGCCGAGGCCGTCGCCTGGCTGCACGGCGAGAAGAAGGTCGTGCACAAGGACCTCGCGCCCGACAACATCATGATCCGCCACGCCCCGGGCGACCTGCGCGGCGCCGCCTTCGCCGACGAGCCGCTGACGCGTCAGCTCGACCAGGCCGCCAACCTCTGCACCGAGATCTGCGTCATCGACTTCGGCCTGTCCGACAAGGAGACCCTGACGCGCTCGTGGTACGAGGACGCCGACACCAGCATGGCGACCACCAAGCTGCCGTATCTGTCGCCCGAGGCGCGGCATCGCCGGCAGGCGATCGGCTGCCAGCTCGACTTCGACGCCCCGCAGAGCCGCTTCCGCGTGCCCGACAGCCTCGAGCAGTCGGCCGCCTCGATCTACGAGCACGACCTGATCGCCGACCCGCACGATTACCTGCACGAGCGCGACATCGTCATCCAGAAGATCGACGGCCAGCCGGGCCACCGCCACGCCTATTTCAGCGGCACCCAGCCGAACACCAACGGCCGCCACCTCGAGATCGTGCGCCCCCTCGGCGAGGCCCACGACGTCTACGCCCTCGGCGCGATTTTTTATTACATCCTCACCGGCCGCCACGACCAGGTCGACGCGCTCAGCCACCTGGTCGGTTCGTTGCAGGATCAACCATGCCGCCTCGATCGCGTCAGCCTGTCGCGGCGCGACAACTACGGCAACCGCTGCAAGAGCATCCGCGAGCCGTTCTGGCGCGACGAGCTGATGCTGGTCATCCTCCGCGCGATGGTCCGCGGCCGCCCCGAGAGCTTCGTCCGCGACCGCACGGTCCGCGGCCCGCGGCCGGCCCAGCGCTTCCTCACCGAGCTGAAGCGGATCCAGCACGGCCTCATCGCCGAGGTGTTCGCCGAGCGCGGCCACGTCCGCGCGGCGTACGTCCGCTGCGCCGTCGCGGCGACGGTGATCGGCGCGCTGCTCGGCGGCGCGTGCAAGCTCAGTCGCTCGCAAGACCCGCCGCAGCCGCAGCCCAGCGTCAACGCCCCCGCCGAGACGGTCAAGGTCAACCCGGGCCGCTGAACGACAACGGCACCGCGGCGCTCTCTGGCGTCACCATGGAGCGACGCGGGTCTTTCCCATCGTCGACCTCGGCACGTGAGAGTCCTGTGGCGTCACGGCCGACTCAGTCGCCACGGCCGCGAAGTTAGCTCGACCACGCCGATCTGCCTGCGACCGACGAACCTCGCAGCCGACGCCCGCGGCCGACGTGCGTCCCCGCCGACTCAGTCGCGTGGCCTCGAGGTGGCTCGACCACGCCGATCTGCCTGCGACCGACGGACCTCACGACCGACGCCCGCGGCATCCGTCGCGCCTCTCACGAGCGCCCGCCCCGCGCCCCTGGCGGCGCCGCGGCTTGCTATGCTCCGCGCGCCCGTGACCCGGCTCCGCGCCATCGCCGTCTTCGCCGTCGCCTTCGCGGTGCTCGCGGTGCTCGCCGGCAAGGACCTGCTGCAGCCGAGCGCCAACAATCACTTCGCGCACATGGCCCAGGGCTGGCTCGAGGGCCGGCTCGCGCTGCCGGGCGAGCCGCCGGGCTACCCGAAGGCCTACGACGACTGGGGCCGCGTTCACAGCCTCACCCTCAAGGACGGCACCGTCCTGCGCGGCTTCCCGTGCCGCACCCAGGCCTGCGTCGCCAAGCGCCGGCGCGAGCGCGTCGAGACCTTCCGCGCCACCGACGGCAGCGTCCACGACGTCCCGCTGGCGCAGGTGGCCGCGCGCGGCGGCACCTGGTACGTGACCTTTCCGCCAGGTCCAGCGCTCGTCATGCTCCCGGGCGTCGCGCTGTGGGGCCTCGGCTTCCCCGACATCCTGCTCACGGTGATCGTCGGCGCGCTGATCCCCGCCCTGCTGCTGCGCCTGTTCGAGCGCGTCCGCCCCGGCCGCCCGCGCGAGCACCTGCTCGCCTGCGTCGCCTGGGCCTTCGCCAGCCCGGCCTGCTTCGTCGCCGCCCACGGCAGCGTGTGGTTCACCGCGCAGATCCTCGCCGACCTGTTCCTCGTGCTGCACCTCGGCGCCGCCTGGAACGCCGCCCGACCCGCGGGCGCCGGTCTGTGGCTCGGCCTGGCCGCCGCCTGTCGCCCGCAGGTCGCGTTCGCGGCCCCGTTCTATCTGCTCGAGTGGTGGCGGGTCGATCGCCGCCCGGCCGCGCTGCTGCGATTCTTCGTTCCGCTGATGCTGATCGGCGGCGCGCTGGCATGGTTCAACTGGGCCCGCTTCGACGACATCTTCGAGTTCGGCCATCGCTACCTCGAGATCCGCTGGCAAGAGCGGATCCAGACCCACGGCATGTTCGGCCTGCACTACTTGTGGCGCAACCTCGAGTGCATGCTGTGGTTGTGGCCGCAGGTCCAGCTGTCGCCGCTGCACGTGCGCTGGTCGATCCACGGCATGGGCCTGCTGCTGGCCTCGCCGTGGCTGCTGTGCCTGCTGAACGCCCGCGACCCGCTGCCGCAGCGCCGCGGCCTCGTGCTCGCGGCGCTCGCGGTCGCAGTGCCGGCGCTCCTCTATCAAAACAGCGGCCAGGTCCAGTTCTCCTACCGCTTCGCCCTCGACTTCCTACCGTTCGTGCTGGTCCTGCTGGTCGCCGGCGGCGGCGCGCAGCCGGTGGTTCTTGCCCCTCGTGCTCGTCTCCGCCGCCCTCCAGCTGTACGGCGCCTGGCTGTTCCAGCGCGCCCCGGGCAAGCTGTTC
The DNA here is from genome assembly GCF_026626665.1 of Nannocystis pusilla. Lineage (GTDB taxonomy): Bacteria > Myxococcota_A > Polyangia > Nannocystales > Nannocystaceae > Nannocystis > Nannocystis pusilla. The sequence continues at coordinate 9,073,337 of NZ_JAPNKE010000002.1, read as the reverse complement.
GTCGCCGACCCGTGGTGGCCCTTCCCAGCCGAGTAACTCCTATCATCATAGGAGGAGCGGCCTCGCTCGGTATACATCGCTGAATGCATTGCCCTCGCACGAGCCAGGTCGCCGCGAACGAAGGCTGCGAACATCCGAATCACATGGGAGACCGTTCTTCGCTCACACGAGGCTTCGCCGGAGTCCTGCCTCGCCTCGGCCATGACGGGCCTGCAGAAGTCGCCCTCGCACCGACCTCGCGGCACGCATCTCGACAGCCCCGGTGAGCCGACGCTCGGCTTCGCGGCAACCTCGTCGTTCTCCTTCCTTCTCTCTTTTAAAAGTCTCGACGCTCGCGGCGGCGGCCACGCGCGCGTGAGTCCTCGCGCCTGCGCTGGCGGATCGCCGCCGCGTGCCGCAGACTGGCGCGAGAGCGCTCCACGATGGACCCGCGAACGCGACTGACCGTGCTGCACCGGCGCCTGGAGGCCTGCAAGGCGTGCCCCGCGATGATCGGCCCCGTCGTCCACGGCCCGCCGATCGTCACGCCCGTGCTGCTCGTCGGTCAGGCGCCCGGACCGCGCGAGGGCGGGTTCGGCAGGCCGTTCGCGTGGACGGCCGGCAAGACCCTGTTCCGCTGGTTCGAGGCCGCGGCCGGCGTCAGCGAGCAGGAGTTCCGCGACAGCGTGTACATGTCGGCGGTGGCCCGCTGCTTCCCGGGCAAGGCCAACGGGGGCGGCGACCGCAAGCCCGACCGCGACGAGATGGCGCGCTGTCAGCAGTTCCTGGCCGGCGAGGTCGACATTTTGCAGCCGCGCCTGGTGATCCCGGTCGGCGGCGTGGCGATCGAGCAAGTCCTCGGGCACAAGGGCCCGCTCGTGGAGGTGATCGGCGCGGCCCGGCGGGTCCACTGGCACGGCGTCGAGGCCGACGCGATCTGCCTGCCGCACCCGAGCGGCGCGTCGACCTGGCACCGCGTCGAACCCGGCCGCACCCTCCTCACCCGCGCGCTCGACCTCATCGCCCGTCACCCCGCCTTCGTCACCGCGTTCGCCCCCAACCGCCGCCAGCGCGCCGGCGCCGCGTGAAACCACATGTCCCACGGGACATGTTTGTTCAATTCGACGACCCGCCGCTCCTGACGCGCCGCCAGCCCGCCCGTGCGCCCCGTCATCGGCGGACGTCGATTCATGTCCCGAAGGACATGTCGCTACCCATCCCCCCGCGCCTGCCCCAGCACGTCCGACAGCTCCGGCCCGCGCCATTGCGGCTGCAATTCACCCCTGAGCGAGCGCCGCCTCGATCGCCGACAGGCCCGCGAGCGCCCCGCTCTCGAGACAAATCTGGCCGGTCGGCACCCACGTGTCGCGCGGGTTGATGCGGATCAGCGCCCCGCCGAGGCGACGCGCGGTGCGCTCGGCGTGGAAGCGCACCGACGGGATCGCAGTGCCTGCGCCGAGGCACAGCACCACCACCCGAGCGCGGCGCTGGCCCAGCTCTTCCAGCCATTCTGCCAGGCGCTCGCGCTGCTCGTTCGCGCGGCTGGAGTCCCAGCCGAGGTCGCCGAACATCAGGATGTTCGGGCGGGCCAGGCCGCCGCAGCGCGGGCACGCGGGCAGCGGCTCCGCGGCGCGGAGCGTCTCGACATCGACCGACACCGCCGTCTGCGCGGCCGACCACGGCGGCAGGTCGCAGCCTTTCAGACATTGCAGGTGCAAGATCGATCCGTGGCACTCCTCCACGCGCTCCTCGTGGAAGCCCGCGCGCTGGAACTGAGCGTCCACGTTCGACGTGAACACGAACGCCCCCGCGGGCGCGCGCGGCCCAGCGCTGGAGCAGCGCGAATCCGGCGTGCGGCGTGGTCGCGCGATAGAGGTTGAGGCGGTGCCCGTAGAAGCCCCACGCGAGCGCCGGGTCGCCGTGAAACCACCGCGGGTCGGCGAGGTCGTGGAACTGGAGCCCGAGCCGGCGGGCCGCCGGATACGCGCGCCAGAAGCCTTCGGGCCCGCGGAAGTCGGGCAGTCCGGAATCGACGCCCATGCCGGCGCCCGCGCAGATCATGAGGGCGTCCGCCGAGCGCACGGCGGCGGCGGCGCGAGTCGCAGCTTCGACGAGGTCGTGCATGTATACGGAGGGTAAACGCTGCGAAAAAATTATCGAGCGACACAATCGTCGGAGCTGATGATTGCTATGCCTCGTTCGAGGGATCGATGAGCTTGTTCAGCGCCTGGAATCGCCACACGAGCCGCGTCATGGAGCTGGGCTTCGGGGCGTGGCCGCCGTTCTCCGCCGCCGTCCGCCTCGGCGACGTCGGCAGCTTCGACCACGAGCGCTTCGTGGCCCACCATTCGCTCGACCGCTGGGGCGCGGATCTGCGCGAATGGCCGACCATCGTCACCCCCGTGGGTCCTTCCGACTTCTCGGCCGGCGCCGAGCTGCGGCGCGAATCGCCGCGCGGCGACGACTTCGTGGTCGGCCCCGACGGCGTGCGTGTCCCCGTCGAGGACGAGGCCGAAGTGCTGTTCGCCGGCGACGACACCTTCGTGTGCCGCGTGGCCGCCTACACGGTCGTCCGCTACGACCGGCTCGACGAGCTCGCGGCGCTCCTGGGGTCGCGCGCCCGCCGGCGCGGCGACGCCCCGTCGCACCTGGTCCACACCGTCCTCCAGGCCCAGGAGGGCTACTTCGCCGGCGTCAGCCGCGGCGACGCGCGCCTGCGGCTCCACGGCGCCGCCACCGAGGCGCTGACGATCGGCAGGGTCTCGCTCGGCTTCGGCTGGGGTCCGTCGCGGCACGTCGACGTGCGCGCCGTCCAGCCCGACGGCGACCGCGCCGGCAACGGCGTGTTCGCCTATCGCACGCTCCGCTGGGAGCCGGACGGCCGGGTGCAGCACGATCGCTGAGCCGGCGACGGCCCCGCTCCCTCAGGCTGTCCCTAAAGACATGTCTCGCCTCGACCCCGCCCGGTCCGCGCCAACCCGGCGATGCGCCACGACATGTCCCAAAAGCCATATCTCCCCGGCTCGCCCGGCACCAGCCCGGCGGTGCACCACGACATGTCCCAAAGGCCATGTATAACATGGCCCGCCCGGCACCAGCCCGGCGGTGCGCCATGACCTGTCCCCAAGCCAGGCCTCGCGCGGCCTCGGCGGTCGGCGCGTCAGCGCCCGGCTTCGGGCCGCGACTCGTGGACCCGCGCCAGCACCATGATGCACACCAGCACCACCAGGGTGGCCGACGAGCCCATCGGCGCGCGCGGACCTATCACCTCGAACAGCACCCCGGCGATCATCGGGCCGGCGATGCGCCCGAGCGCGCCGGCCGACTGGGCGAAGCCGGCGTTGATGCCCTGATTCTCGCTGGTGCTGTTGCGCGACACCAGCGCCGACATGCTCGGCATGATGAGGCCGTTGCCGCCGGCGATGAAGAACCCGCCGAGCACCACGAACAGCCACGACGGCGACGCGCACAGCACCAGGAAGCCGGTGAAGCTCAGCGTCAGGCCGAGGGCCAGCGAGCGGCGCTCGCCGATCGTCGACACCGCGCGGCCGACGATGAAGCCCTGGAACAGGACGATGACCGTGCCGATGAACGCGAAGTAGCGGCCGTTCTCCTGCTCGCCCCAGCCGAAGCAGGCCTCGGCGAACAGGGCGAAGGTCGCCTCCATCGCCGCGAACGCGCAGAAGAAGCTGAAGTACACCGCGACCATCACGCCGATCTGGCTGCGCCAGAACGCCGGGTCGCGCGCCACCGCCAGCAGCGACGGGCGCGGCGGCGGCGGCCCGGCGACGGCCGCGCGCGGGCGGTGGCTCTCGGGCAGCCACATCACCGCCATGAGGAAGTTGAGCAGGCTCAGCGCCGCGCCGACGAAGAACGGGAACTGCGGCCAGTCGGCGCGCGCCAGCAGGCCGCCGAGCGACGGGCCGACGATGAAGCCGAGGCCGACCGCGGTGCCCATCATGCCCATGTAGCGGGCGCGCTGGTGCGGCGGCACGCGGTCGGCCACGTACGCGTGCGCCGTCGACACGTTGGCGTTGCACACCCCGCTGATCGTGCGCGACAGGAACAGCATCCACAGCGCCTGCGCGAACCCGAGGGTCAGCATCGCCATCGTGCTGCCGAAGATCGAGATCAGCATCACCGGGCGGCGGCCGTGGCGGTCGCTGAGGCGGCCGAGCACCGGCGACATCACGAACTGCGCCGCCGAGTAGGCCGTCGCCAACAGCGCGATCAGGCCCTCCGACGCGCCGGTGCTCTTGGCGTAGAAGGGCAGCACCGGGATGACGATCCCGAACGACACCAGGTCGAGGAAGAGCGTGAACCACACCGTCGCCAGCGCCCGCGTGTGGCCCGACGGCGGCGGCTCTGCGGGCGGTGACGCGAGTTCGGCGGCGGTCGTCATCGAGGGCCGCGAGAGCCTACCGCGTCGGCGCGCGCTTGTCCCTCACGCACGCGGCTGCGACGCGATCGATCGCAGCCCGCGGAGCGCGCCCGGGCTGCCGAGCGCGGCGAAGAATTCGTCGGCGTCTTCACGCGGCCCGCCCCAGCGCGTGTGCGCGTGTAGGTCGAGCGCGCCGAGCGGGACCGCGTCGTGCAGCCGCACCAGCGCGCGCGCGAGGAAGGCCGCCTCGCGCCCGGCCTCGAGCTTGGCCGCGAGCCCCTTGGCCCCGCGCAGCGGCAGCGCGGCGACCCGCTCGAGCGAATCGTAGAGCGCGTCGAGGTCGCCGAACGCGGCGATGAGGGCCTGCGCCGCCTTCGGCCCGACCCCTGGGACCCCGGGCACGTTGTCGCTGGTGTCGCCCACCAGCGCCAGGTAGTCGACCACCTGCGACGGCCGCACGCCCATCCGCTGCAGCACCCCGGCCGCGTCGCACGTCGCCTGCGTGCGCGGGTCCTCGAGCACCACCCCCGGCGCCTCGTCGCGCACCAGCTGGCACAGGTCCTTGTCGACGCTGAACAGCCGCGTGCGCAGACCGGCGGCCGCCGCGCTGCGGGCGAGCGTGGCCATCAGGTCGTCGGCCTCGAAGTCGGGCACGCTCAGCGCCACGAACCCGGCCGCCGCGCCGAACTGCCGCGCGAGCTCGAACTGCGGCGCCAGGTCGGGCGGCGGCTCGCCGCGGTTGGCCTTGTAGCGCGGGTCGATGCGGTTGCGGAACGTGAACCGCCCCGCGTCGTACACCAGCACCACCCGCTCCGGCGCCCGCCGCAAGAGCCCGCGCAGCAGGTGCCCGAGCCCCAGCACCGCCCCCACGTGCTCGCCCGCCGGCGACAGCCGGGCCGGCATCCCGTAGTAGGCGCGGAACAGCAGCGCCGTCGCGTCGATCACCCACACCTCGGGACATGCCCCCGGGGACATGCCCCCGAGAACATGTCTCTCAGGAAATGTATCGACCAGCGCGCTCACTCGCCGACGATCTCCCGCGCCGCGGCCGCGGCCGCGCGGGCGGTCGCGGCCCGTCCGGCGTTGAGCTGCTGGACCATCGCCTCGACCTCGCGCTCGAACCGGTCCTTGGCCTCGCGCTCCTCGGCCTCGCGGTGGAAGCTGACGTAGTCGGCGATCTCCCGCCGCACCCCGGCGATGTCGACGCGGCGCGACAGCTCGTGGATCAGCTGCTTGCGGCGCTCGTAGTCGGCGCGGAAGTACTCGTCGGGGTACTCGAAGTCCTGCACGTAGGCGCGGATGTTGTTGGCCACGCTCTCGACCGAGCGGCCGCTGAGGTCGGCCTTGACCAGGTCGGCGCCGACCTCGGCCCAGCCGGCCTCCTCGCCGTGGGCGACGAACGGGCGCAGGTCGCCGAGCAGCACGTCGCGCAGCAGGTGCACGTAGTCGTCGGCCGTGGTCGGCCCGCGCACCGTGAACGGGTTCTGGGCGATCCGCGAGCGCGTCGCCTCGTCCATCTGCATGTAGTTGGCGTCGCAGATCATGAACCACTTGCCGTCCTTCGGGATAAGCGTTCCGTCGAAGATCCCGAACACCGCGCCGAGGTTGTTCTTCTCCTCCGAGCGCAGGTCGCCCGACCCGCGCGAGGCGAACGCGGTGTCGATGTCGGGCCAGTAGACCCCGCACGCCCTCGAACCCGTACACCTCCTCCTTGAAGATCTTCACCAGCGTCGCCGCGCTGGCGTTCTGGTACGACGAGGCCCAGTCGGTGCGGCGGATGACCTTGAAGCGGGCCGGGACGTCGCGCTGCTTGCAGAAGTCGAGGAAGTAGTTGCCGATCGCGTGGGCGGTGATCGTCTTGCCGCAGCCGGGCCGGCCGAGGCCGAACAGCACCGGATTGAGCTGCTTCGGCCCGCGCCTGGCCTTGAGGTCATACGCGGCGACGTCGCGGGCCAGCTTGAGGCCGGCCTGCAGGTACTCCTGGTTGCCGACGATGTCCTGCAGCTTGACCGGCTTGAGGTCGCTGGCCGGGCCCTCGGCGCCGCGGGCCACGAAGCCCTCGTAGCGCAGCTCGCCGACCACCACCTTGCGCTGGGCCAGGGCCACGCCGAACGGCCGCAGGCGCCCGGCGTGGGTCAGGCGCCGCAGCGCGCCTGCCGCTGCAGCACGAACGCGTGCAGGGTCGTCACCGCCCACACCTCGCGCTCGTCGAGCCGCGGCGCGCTGGCCCCCGGCTGCCGCTGGGCCTGGAGCTCGAGGTACTTGCCGGCCATCGCCAGCGCGCTCTTGACCGCCTCCGGGCTGGCCGAACGAGCAGGTCCTCGAGGCCATCCGACTCGAGCTCGCCGTGGACCTCCGGCGTCGGCGCGACCAGGGCCAGCCGCGGCGCCGCCGCGTCGCCCAGGACCGTCAGCGTGAACGCGCCGACGAACATCCGCTGGTCGCGGGTCGGCTCCGGCAGCGCCAGCGAGCCGGCGCGGGCGATGTCCTCGAGCAGCGCGGCGTGCAGCGCCTCGCCGGCCTGCAGCGCCAGGTCGGCCGCCTCGATCGCCGCGTCGAGGGCCCGCAGGCTCAGCACGGTGTGCCCGAACGGCGCGCGCACCAGCTTGTGCAGGGCGGCCGCCAGACCTGACTCTTTGACCAGGTCACGCGCGGCGGCGCGATCGAAGCCGCCGGCCGGCGGCGTGACGAGCAGCGGAGGGAAGGTCGAGGCGCTCGCGGTCATGCGCCGGGAGCCTACCAGGCCCGCGCGGCCGGGGCGCGCGCGCGACTGCGCCGCCGCAGGGGCGCTCGCGGTCGGGCGCCCACGCGCGTCCGCGCACGGCCCAGCGAACCTTCCTCGCCGGCGCCCTGGCGCAGGCCGAGCTCGTCGCCCTCGGCCGCCCTCGTGTCGCAGGCCGCGTGAACCGCCGCGAGCGGGCTCATTCCCCCTCGAGGTGTGTCCCCGCCTCGCCGCCGACCCGTCGAGAGCCTCGCCGCGCGATCGTTCCGCGAGGCCCTCCGAGTCCGACGGCGGCGCCTCGTCACATGTCCCCCAGGACATGTCCTCCGGTGCATCCCACGAGCGGTCCCTCGCGCGGGTGCTCCGCCGGTCACCGGCGCCTGCGAGATCGCGTCGCCGCGGCGCGCGTGCGCTTCACCGCATCACGCCGTCCGCGGCGACCTCGGGCGTGGAGGCGCGTGCGTCGGCTCCGTGAGCTCGGCCGACACCTACGCGAGCGTAGCGCCTTGGAATTTTCTGCGGCGGCGCGCGGTCCCTCAGGACGCGGCTGCGGCGCCGGCCTCGGCATCGACGACGTTGCCTTCGGGCACGTCGATGCGCCAGCGGGCCCGCACGCGCGCGACGACCTCGCCGATGCTGTTGCGGAGCTCGCCGGTGACCGCGAATTCGTGCGTCCCGGGCCCGCGGGGACCTGCACCTGGGCGTCGCCGGTGATCGTCCCGCGCGCCTTCTTCACGTACTCCATCGCCAGCTCGCGGACGATCCCCCGCGCCCCGGGCGGCAGCAGGCTCATCACGGCCAAACCGGTCACAGCCTCGCCGAGGTTCATCAGCGCCACGGCGTGGACGCAGCGAAGATGGTTGCGCACGCCCCAGCGGTCGCGCATCTGCACCTTCGCGCGGCCGGCCTCGAGCTCGAGCACCAGCGGCGAGATGCTGCCGGTGTACGGCACCGCCAGCGAGATGGCGCGCGCGAACAGCTGCTTGCCGAATGTCTTTGCAGACAGGCTCTTCCACATGTCGAGGACGCGGGTCGGGTCGCGCAGCGTGTCGAGGCCGAGCTTCATGGGCGCGCAGTGTGTTGCCGAAGCCCCGGGCGAGTCAACGCGCGCCCTCGCGCCCTCGCCGCTCGGCGCGCATGGGAGTCCGGTCACCGTGCGCAAAGGCGGGCCCGGACGATCGGCGGTTGCCGGGCACCACGGCATTGTGGATTATGCCCCCCAACCGAGACAGAACGATGAACATGGCCGTAATCCTCCGGTCTCTCACGACCAGCACCTCGCGCTACGAGGAGCGCGCCGACGGCGTCATCGTCCAGCGGCTGCTGACCACGCGCACGCAGACCCTCACCGACGCACGGGAGAACACCTCCGCGCTCGTGCGGATCGCCGGGGTCACCCGCGTCGGGTCCTGATGGACATCCGCATCATCCGCGCGCTGCAGCCCGGCGTCCGCGAGCACTACACCGACCCCGAGCTCGCCCGGCATTGCGCCGCCCTCGCCCTCCTGGTCGCCACGCCCGGCGGCCACCAGCTCGGCCGCTACTACATCGCGCAGAACCCCGGCTCGCTGCCGATGCTGATGTTCACCGACGAGGCCCAGGCGATCGAATGGCTGCACCGCGAGACCAGCGACCAGCCGACCTTCGCCGGCAGCGCCGCCCTGTGATCCATCGTCCGGGCTCTCGGGACATGTCCTGAGAGACATCCATCCTCCGCTTCGCTCGTACGACTGCGACACCCTGACCGGCGCGGCCTGCCTCGCGCAATGCGCCGACGAGCTCGAGGACCGGGCGGCGACCTGCAGCAGCCAGTGTGAGGACGGCGGGGCGCTGTTCCTGCGCCCAGCGACCTCGCTCCTCGAGCTCGCGGCGCGGGCGAGCGAGCGAGGCCGTCCCACGCCAGGCGCTCGGGACATGTCTTGAGAGACATCACGCGCCGCACTCACCGGCGCGGGGCTCGAGCTCGAGCTGACGGCCGGCGTCGCCGACCTCGACGGGCTCTGTCGGCCGGCCGTCGACCGCGACATCGCCCTCGTCGAAGTCGAGCGAGAGCAGGCGTTCGGGCCGTCATCGCAGGGGCCGTCCGCGAGGCGACTCGGCCGCGCGGGCCGGTTCGCGGGGCTCTCGACCGCTCTGCCAGCGGGCTCGACCGCAATGCGGCGCCGCACCCCGCCGAATCCCCGCGGCCCGCGGCGATCCATCCATGTGTCCCGAAGGCCATGTGGCCCGCCGAGAACAGCCCCAGCGCGGCCGTGGAGGCGGCCCCGCGCCCTCGCGCCAATCGGCCGCGCGCGTCGCACGAGCCGTGATTGCGCGGCGACGAATCGAACATGGGCCATTCGCGCCATACCGGTCCGCGAACGAAAAACAGAGAAATGCGTCATAGGACTCTGTCGACTCGAATGCATTGGCGTGCTCGAAAATTCCGGCTAAGAATGTCTGCAACGCGTAGCAGCGGCTCAATGCACGTTTTAGCCGCCTTTAGACTTTCTACCGACCGCGGTGATCGAGGCGGACGCATGACGTTACTCGGACCGCGGGTGGTGCCGCTCGTGAGGCGGCCTGCTCGCTCGGGGCGCCACGGAGGGCGCGACGTTCCCCGGCGCGAGGCCACCCGTCCATTTCCCTCACGAACGCATTCGACCATGTCCCAGCGTACGTACTCCATCATCCCGCTCGCCGCCGCCGCGCTCACCCTCTTCACCGCTGGCGCCTGTAAGACGGTCGTCCTGCCCGGCAACGACAGCGGCGACGAGACCGAGGGCACCGAAGGCACCGACTCCGCCACCGGCCCCGGCGCCGGGACCACGGACGGCGGCACCGACGGCATGGCCGGCTCCGCCAACTGCGGCGAGCTGTCGGCCAAGACGCTCGACATCCTCGACGTCAACTGCGCCAAGTGTCACGGCCCCGACAGCGCCGCGCTCGGCAGCATCAACTACATCACCAACCTCGACGCGCTGATCAAGAACGGCAAGGTCGAGCCCGGCGATCCCAACAACTCGGCGCTGTACCGCCGCATGGCCGCGACCATGGCCCCGATGCCGCCGGCGAGCGAGACGCAGCGGCCCACCGAGGACGACGTCCGCGTCGTCGAGCAGTGGATCGGCGAGTGCGCCGGCGTCACCGGCTGCGGCGACAACCCGTGGATCACCCGCTCGGCGGTGATCGACATGATCCGCGCCGACCTGCTCAATACGCAGGAGATCTCGGCCGACGCGCGCCCCTTCATCCGCTACTTCAGCCTGGTCCACCTCTACAACTACGGCTGGTGCTCGGAGCAGATCGACATCTACCGCCACGCGCTGTCGAAGCTGGTCAACAGCCTGTCGAACGAGATCAAGGTCGTCGCGCCGACGCCGATCGACCAGGACAACCTGATCTTCCGCATCGACATCCGCGACTACGACTGGGACGCCCCGGGCAACGTGCTCGACCCGACCGTCGGCGGCGTCACCGAGACGTTCAAGGACACCTGGGAGCTCATCGCCGCCAAGGACCCCTACGCGATCGAGTTCATCGGCGACAGCGCCGAGGACGTGAAGGAGGCCACCGGCACCAAGTTCTTCCTGCTGCAGGCCGACGCGTTCGTCGAGGTAGCGGCCCAGCCGCCGCTCTACCACGATGTCCTGCGGATCCCGCTGACCCGCCAGGAGCTGGAGGCGAGCTTCGGCATCAACGTCGACGCCAACATCCAGGAGGAGGTCGAGACCAACCCGAACCGGGTCGCGCGCTCGGCCTTCCACGACTCGGGCGTGTCCGAGAACCACCGCGTGATCGAGCGCCACGACTTCCCCAACGCCAGCAACCGCTCGTACTGGATCAGCTACGACTTCGGCAGCAACGCCGGCGACGCCAACGTGTTCGTCGACCCGTTCGACTTCAAGGAGGACGGCAGCGAGATCATCTACAACCTGCCGAACGGCCTGCAGGGCTACATGATCGTCGACGAGTTCGGCGGCCGCATCGACGACGCGCCGATCCAGATCGTCCAGGACAAGAACGCCCCCGACGGCGTGGTCCGCAACGGCAAGTCGTGCATGGGCTGCCACAACGTCGGCATGATCAACAAGGACGACGACCTGCGCTGGGAGGTCGACCAGAACCTCGGCGAGGGCGACTTCGACGACAACGAGCTCGACGCCATCCGCGCCCTCTACCCCTCGCGCGACGACTTCAACGTCCTGTTCTCGCTCGACGCCGACCGCTTCAACCTCGCCGTCAAGGCCGCCGGCGTGCCCCTCGGCGGCGACAAGGAGCCGATCGTCACGGTGTTCAACGCGTTCGACGAGGACGTGGAGATCCGCCGCGCCGCGGCCGAGCTGTGGACCACCGAGTCGACCCTCCGCGAGAAGCTCGGCCAGCTCAGCCCCGACCTCGACAACCTCGGCAAGAACACCGGCGTCCGCCGCGACGTGTTCTCCGCCGCCTTCTCCGACGCGATCTGCCAGCTCAAGGTCGGCCGCACCAAGGCCTGCCCGTAAGCACCGACATCCAGCGACCCGACACCGAGCCGACCTCCGCGCCCCCCAGAGCGCAGGAGGTCGGCTCTCCTCGTCGGGCTGGCGACTAACTACCGCTCGGCACGTCGACCGGCGGCAGCGGCGGGTGAGCGCAATCGTGGGGGGCGAGGTCGAAGGACTTGCCGGCCCCGAACCCGAGCGCGTCGAAGTCGACGAAGTCGGCGTCGCCGTTGTTGCGGATGCACAGGTTCAGGTGCCCGTCGCCGTTGTCCTTGGCTCCGTCGACGACGCCGTCCCACGCCAGCTGGGTCATCGGATCGAGCATGAACACGTCCCGGAACAGCTCGGCAGGCGCGAGGCCGTTGTTCATGAACAGATTGTCGTGAATGTCGACCGTCTCGGAGTAGCCGTCGAATTCGAGCCCGTGATCGCCCCCCAGCAAGCCCAACGCGACCAGCGCCTCGACGCTGACGACCGCGACCCCCGTGGTCGGATTGTCTTCGATCGTGTTGCCGTGGATCTCGACCGCATCGCTGGCGAGCACCATCACCCCGACGTGCGGAGGCACCGCCGCCGCGAGCGTGCCGGCGGGGGCGGAGTCGTCGCCATCGTTGCCGATCACGTCGCTGTCGAACAGCGCGACGTCGGCGGAGCCGACCACGAGGATCCCGAGCGCGTTGTACCGGGCATAATGATTGTCGATCTCGACCCGCTCGCTGCCGCGGACCTGCAGGCCCACGCCGCTCGCCGCCGGTTGGTTGCCCCGCAGCGCGACGTCGTGCGAGTCGCTCACCAGGATCCCCGTGTCCGCGGCATAGGCGACCTGGCACCCCGTGATCGCCACCCGCCCGGACCGCTCCACGTGCAGGCCGACCGGACCGTGGTCCGGCGAGGGACTGGTGCCCTGCAGCAGCGTCAGGCGAAACAGCGTCACGTCCTCGCTCTCGGCCACCTTCAGGGCGGTGCCCTGGACGTTGCGGATCTCCAGCAACGAGAGCGTCAGCCCCGGCGTGCGCTCGAAGCCGAGCCCGACGGCCGCGGTCGCGCCCTCGAAGTCGAGGATCGCAGACGGATGACCGACGTCTGCGCCGCTGCGAGCGACCGCGTAGGCGTCGATCAACGTCAGCCCGGCCTTGTCGGCCACGTGGATCGGGCCGAGCTTGAAAATCCCTCGAAGCAGACCGTGGCGCCGTCGCTCGCGCCGTCGAGGGCGGCCTGCACGGCAGCGGTGTCGTCGACGTCGCCGCGCAGCAAGACATCACAGCCGACGAAGGTCTCGCCGCCCGTCGTCGTGGGCGCGCTCGCGGCCTCGCCGATCTCGCCGAAGCTGGTGACGGCGCTCGTGCTGCCCGCGGACTCGTCGGAGGGCTCGGGCCCGCAGGCCAGGGCCATCAGGAAGGGGCCGGCGACTCGGCGCATGTCGAACAACATACGCCGGATCGCCGCGGCTCACGAGCGGCTCACCAGCCGCACTTTTTGCCCGCGTTCTGCTCGTCGAGCCACTTCTCGAGCGGCGCGAAGTACTCGATGAGCGCTCCGCCGTCCATCTGCTTGGTGCCGGTGATGGCGGCCATCGCCTCGGGCCACGGCTTGCTCGAGCCGAGCGCGAGCATCGCCTTGAGCTTGTCGCCCGCGGCGGTCTTGCCGTAGATCGAGCACTCGTGCAGCGGCCCGGTGTGGCCGGCCGCCTCGCACAGCGCCTTGTGGAACTGGAACTGGAGGATCCGCGCCAGGAAGTAGCGGGTGTACGGCACGTTGGCCGGGATGTGGTACTTCGCGCCGGCGTCGAAGAAGTCCGGGTCGGGCCGGCCCTCGGGCGGCGCCAGGCCCTGGTACTTGGCGCGCAGGGCCCACCACGCCTCGTTGTACTTCTCGGGCGCGGTCTTGCCGGAGAACACGTCCCAGCGCCATTGGTCGATCAGCTTGCCGAACGGCAGGAACGCGATCTTCTCGAGCGCGTCCTGCATCTGCAGGTTGATGAGGCCCTTCTCGTCGGCCGGCACGTCGCCGATGAGTCCGATCTGCTTGAGGTAGGCCGGCGTGATCGACAGCGCGATCGCGTCGCCGATCGCCTCGTGGAAGCCGTCGTGGGCGCCGTTCTGGAACAGCACCGGGAGCTTGTAATAGTAGTGATAATAATAGTTGTGCCCGAGCTCGTGGTGGACGGTGACCATGTCCTCCTGGTTGATCTTGATGCACATCTTGATCCGCAGGTCGTCGTTGAGGTCGACGTCCCAGGCGCTCGCGTGGCACACGACCTCGCGGTCCTTCGGCTTCTGCAGCATCGAGCGCTCCCAGAAGGTCGCCGGCAGCGGGTCGAGGCCCAGCGAGGTGAAGAACGACTCGCCCAGCTTGACCAGCTTGACCTCGTCGTACTTGGCCTTCTTCAGCGCGCCGGTGACGTCGAGGCTGGCAGCCCCGGGGAACGGCTCGACCAGCGGGTAGATGTTGGCCCACTCCTGCGCCCACATGTTGCCGAGCAGGTGCGCCGGGATGAGCCCGTCCTCCGGCACCTTGTCCTTGCCGTACTTGTCGGCCAGCTTGCCGCGCACGTAGCAGTGCAGCTTGTCGTAGAGCGGCCGCACCTGCGTCCACAGCCGCTCGGTCTCCTGCTCGAACTCGGCCGGGCTCATGTCGTAGCCGGCGCGCCACAGCTCGCCGAGGTCGGCGTAGCCGATCTCCTTGGCGCCCTCGTTGGCCAGGCCGACGAACTCCTGGTAGAGCGGCCGCAGCTCCACGGCGACCTTGTGCCAGCCGGTCCACGCCTTGAGCAGCTCGTCGTACTTGCGGCTCGACGCCATGATGTCCTCGAGCGCGCCGAGGTCCTTGCACTTCGCCCCCTCGCACGCCTTGCCCTTGCCGTAGATGCCCTCCATCTTGGCGCCGAGCTCGGCCAGCCGCTTGCGCTTCTCCGCGTCGCCGGGGGCCGGCGGCGGGCTGGCCGCGACCTTGAGCAGGTGCAGCTTGCGCTGCGTCTCGGGGTCGATGTCGCTGCCGGTGAAGGTCGTGGCCTCCTTGATGGTCTTGGCCATGAACTCCATCAGCTTCTCGTTGGCCTCGGCCGCGGCCTTCTCGGTGGCGTCGGTGATGTTGGTGTTCTTGTCCCACTCGGCCTTGCCGGCCGCGACGGCGAGCGTGCGCAGCTCGCCGTCGACGCGGTCGACGAACGCCTTGGCCTCGGCCGCCTGGCTCGGCCCGGCCTTCTCGACCTCCTTGCTGTCGAGCTTCGTCTCGGCCTTGGCCTCGGTCTTGGCCCGCGCCGGCTTGCCCTTCTGCGCCGCCGGCGGCTGTTGTTCGCCGCTGCCTTGACAGGCGAGCACGGGGAGCGACGAGAGGACGAGGACTGCGGCGACGCGTGTGCGGAGCATGGCGGGCACCATACTTCGCGTCGCCGCGCTTGTCAGCGGAAATCCCGCGACGCCGAGGTCGCTGGATCCGCAGGCGAACCCGCGTGCAGGCGGCGGCGAAACCACCGCGGGCGCGCGCGGGTCCATGCGAGCACGAGGCCTCGCCGCAGCGCCGGGCCTGAAGACCCCAGCCGTTCAGCGCACGATGTCCGGATCGACCGTGACGCTGACGGGGCAATGATCCGAGCCGAGCACGCTCGGGTGAATCGCCGCGGCCTTGACGAACGGCAGCGCCTCGGCGCACGCCAGCACGTAGTCGATGCGCCAGCCGACGTTACGCTGGCGGCAGCCGCCGCGCTGGCACCACCACGAATAGTGGCCCGGCCCGGCCTCGAACTTGCGGAAGGTGTCGTGATAGCCGCGCTTCATCCACCGGTCGAGCTCGGCCCGCTCCTCCGGCAGGAAGCCGCTGGTGCCGAGGTTGTCGCGCGGGCGGGCCAGATCGATCTCCTGGTGGGCCGTGTTGAAGTCGCCCATCACCAGCACGCGCAGGCCCTCGGCCCGCAGCGCGTCGAGCCGCTTGCGCAGCGCGCGGTAGAACGACAGCTTGTACGGCACGCGGTCGTTGCTGCGGTCCTGCCCGTTGCCGTTGGGGAAGTACACGTTGGCGACCACCAGCTTGCCGAAGCGCGCCAGCTGCAGCCGGCCCTCGACGTCGAACTTGGGCCCGAGCGTGGTGTCGACGCTGTCGGGCGCGAGCTTGCTGAACAGCGCGACCCCGCTGTAGCCCAGCCTCCTGGCTGATGAGACATGTGCGAAGGGCCAGCCTTCGGGCCGGGCCAGCTCGCCGAGCTGCTCGGCGCTGGCGCGGACCTCTTGCAGGCCGACGATGGTGGGCCCGCTGGCGAGCCAGGGCGTGAGGGCTTGCTTGCGCGCCAGGGCGCGCAGGCCGTTGACGTTCCAGGAGGCGATCGTCAGCAAGGCGGTTCTCAGTGAGCGGGGCCGTCGCTGCGGGTGGTGACCAGCGGGGCGACGAGGAACACCAGGCCCATCAGGAAGTAGCCCTGTACGAAAGGCCAGGCGGGCGACAAGGATAGTACGGTGTCGGCCGGCGTCCACACGTACGAGTGCATGAACCCGAGCGCCGACAGCGCGGCGCCGGCGAAGCACCACGCCGCGGCGTGACGCAGCTTGCGTTCGATGACCGCGACCGTGGCCGCCGCGAGGAACATCGACGTGAAGATGAAGCCCTGCTCGAGCGCGAAGGCCCCGTCGATCCACACGTCGGCGCGCTGGAAGACGGGCACCAGCGCGGGTGACATAGCGCTCGTCATGCCGTCGACCCCGCCGGCGCGCAGGCCCGCCTTCGCCATCATCGCGCCCCAGGCGCCGACCCCGGGCAGGATGCCGATCACCACCGCCGGCGCGTGCTCTCGCGGCGTGGCCTCGAACGCCTGCGCGGTGATGACGATGCCGATCCACAGGATGATCGCCATGCCGGCCTCGATCGGCACCGCCCAGGCGATGTACGCCAGCGTGCCGGTGAGGCACACGAGCGTGGCGAACACGCCGTTGAGGATCGAGTAGCCGGCGCGCGCCCCCATGGCCTTCCAGCCGGGGTGGCCGATGTAGATCGTGGTCGGGAAGCACGAGCCGAACAGCGCCGCGGCGAGCGTGCCCAAACCATTCATCGCCAGCGACGGGGTGGTCGGGAACGGGTCGCCGGCGGCCTCGGCGGCCTCGATGTTCTGCAGCGAGCCGACCACGTTGAACACGCCCATCGGCACGATGACCGCGAGGTAGGCCCACAGCATGTCGCCGGTCAGCGCGTCGATCAGCGGCCCGAGCACCGGCAGCGGCACCTGCAAGCCGTGGCCGTGCGCCGGCGCCTCGCCCACCGGAGCGATGCCCGTCAGCCACGCGATCAGCGTCCCCAGCGCGACGGCGACGAGCCCGCCCGGGATACCGCCCTTGAACTTGAGACGCCCGAAGTACACCAGCAGCAGCACCCCGAGCGTGACGAGCCCGACCACCGGGCGCGCGAAGCTGCGGTACAAGAACCCGAGGCTGATAAACCCGAGCGCCACGCCCGACAGCGTCGACAGCAGCGCCGCCCGCGGCGTGGCCTTGCGCAGCCGCTCGGCGACGAAGGCGCCGCTCAGCTCGATCAGCCCCGAGCCGAAGCACGCCACCAGCCCCGCCTGCCACGCGATCGTCGTCGGGTCGGCCGCGCCCGCGGCGGTCGCCGCCAGCTTCGCCGGCAACATGACCAAAAAGACATGTGCGAACGCCGACACCGTATTGATGCCGTAGGGCAGCGCGCAGATGTCGTTGCGGCCGAGCGCCTGGCCGAGGCGGCGCGCCTGCCACGCGTAGTAGAGGTTGCCGACCAGCAGCGACACGGCCGCGCCGGGCAGCACCTGCCCGTAGAGCAACGCGTCGGAGAAGCCGAGCACGTGGCGACACAGCGCGTCGATGAGCAGGAGCTGCACGAGGTTGTCGACCGCGAGGCCGAAGAACCCGTCGATGTCGCCGCGTTGAAACCAGCGCATGAGGCCCGATGTACCAAACCGCGCGCCGCTGGACCAGGACCCGGGGCCCGTGCTACGAGGACGGGGACATGCTGATCCGCGAGCGCCTGGCCCACAAACGGCCTGTGTTCAGCTTCGAGTTCTTCCCGCCGAAGACCGAAAAAGGCGAGGCCGTGCTGTGGCGCAGCCTCGAACAGCTCGCCCCGCTGTCCCCCGACTTCGTGTCCGTCACCTACGGCGCCGGCGGCAGCACCCGCACCCGCACCCTCGACATCGTCGCCCGCATCAAGCGCGAGCTCGGCATCGAGCCGATGGCCCACCTGACCTGCGTCGGCGCCACCCGCGACGAGCTGGCCCGCACCATCGACCAGCTCGGCGACCGCGAGATCTGCAACATCCTCGCCCTGCGCGGCGACCCGCCCAAGGGCGAGGATCAGTTCGTCGCCCCCGAGGGCGGCCTCCGCCACGCCAGCGAGCTCGTCGCCTTCATCCGCGAGCGCGGCCCGTTCTGCATCGGCGCCGCCTGCTACCCCGAGGTCCACCCCGAGGCCGAGAGCGGCGCCTCCGACCTCCAGTGGCTCAAGCACAAGGTCGACGCCGGCGTCGACTTCCTCATCAGCCAGCTGTTCTTCGACAACGCGACCTATCACGACTTCGTCCGCCGCGCGACCGAGGCCGGCATCACCGTGCCGATCCTCGCCGGCGTGATGCCGGTGACCAACTACGAGCAGATCCAGCGCTTCACCCAGATGTGCGGCGCGACCATCCCCGCGCCGCTGCGCCAGCGCCTGCAGAGCACCGAGGGCGACCCGCAGGAGGTGTTCTGGACCGGCGTCTCGTACGCCGCCCACCAGTGCCGCGCGCTGCTCACCCCGCCGGTCGGCGATCCGTTCTCGACCCCGCGCCCCGGCGTGCCAGGCATTCACTTCTACACGCTGAACAAGTCGCCGGCGACCCGCGCGATCTTCGAGATCTTGCGGCTCGCCCACGTGGCGGTGTGACGACGATGATGCTGCTCGCAGCCACGTTCGCGGCGTCTCTGGCGGCCTCGCCGACGAGCCCCGATCTGGCCGCCTACGTGCAGCAGACGCCGCGCTGCAGCGCCGAGGTCAAGCGCTGCTTCGGCGTCCACCTCCACCTCGTCGTCACCGACGGCGCGGCGAGCCAGACGGTCGAGTGGGTCTCCTCTCAAATTGCCGAGGCCAACACCCGCTTTTCCACCATCGACGTCAGTTCGAAGTCGTCGCCGCCGACCCGCTGCCGGCCACCGACGCGGAGATCGATGACCGCAGCGAGCGCGACGCCCTCGGCGACCCGCACTTCAGCCGCGGCGTCGCCCACGTGTTCGTGGTCGGCCGCCTCGCCGACGTCGACGTCGCGGGCAGCGAGATCCGCGGCGTCCACTGGCGCTTCCGCGACGACCGCTCGCGCCGCTGGGTGATCTTGTCGAAGATCGCCGGCGCGCTGACCCTCGCCCACGAGCTCGGCCACTTCTTCGGCCTGCCTCACTCGACCTACGACGAGAGCCTGATGAACAAGGCCCCGCGCGTCGCCTGGCTCACCGGCGAGCTCAGCTTCGCCGAGCCGGAGTTCGCCCGCATGCGCCGCCATCGCGACCGCATGCTGCGCGAGGGCATGCTGGTCGATCGGGCAGGTCCCAAGGGACAGGCCAAAAAGCCCGGCTGACGCGAGGCGCCGCCTGCCGTGCCTCCCGACTTCCACGGGCCCACGGAAGCCTGCCGGCGTCGCACTCGGATCGCCGCAACCCAGGCGTTGCTCCGCGTCGGCCGCGGCCCGGCAGCTCGAACCAGCGGCCCTCGTGAGCGGCTTGCGGTCGAGGCGAGATCGCTGAACACCATATTGTGAATGTCGTCACTATTGGACGTGACCTGGGACGATCTGCTCCCGCCCCGTTCGTCGACGTGATCACCGACCCGTCGACATCGCCGGAGTGCATCGTGTCACAGGAGTGGAAGCCCGGCGTCGCCCCGCGAGGCTCCGCCACCGAGCTCTACCGGCGCCGCGGGCGAATCGAGCTGGAACCCCGGAGAACGCCCTGAAACATCGCCATCCTGATCGAGGGGCGTCGGCGCCCCCTGCGCTATCTGCTCGCAATAGCCCGCTTGCCCCGATCAGGTGCGACTGTAGACAAAATCTCAGGCATGTCTGTCGCGCATGTTCGCACTGCCGATATTCTCGAGCCGCAATCCCGGCTGTCGCCATCGGCACACCTCCGATTCCGCCGCACGGAACAGGCGCTCCATCGGAGACCAATCCTATAGACCGGTTGTTCGCGACGTCGGGAGGCATCCCCAACAAGAAGGAAACCGCGATGTCTCACATTCCCCTCATTTTGGTAGTGCCTCTCCTCTCCGCCGTCCTCTCGCTCGACGGGAACGCCAAGAGCGCCGCGACAGGCGTGGTCCGCGGGCACGGTGAGGTGCCGTCCACCGAAGAAGGAGCTTTGTTACCCAGCCAGATCAGCATCAACGCGTGGCTGGACAGCGAGGGCGCCCACGGGAGGATCATCTGGATCGGCGACTTCGCGTTTGTGCCTGGCGATCCACAGGACAAGGGCGGCCCTGCCGACCCTTGGTTCATCGATGTGACGAGTCTTACTTTTCTCTCCGACAACAGCGCGGAGGTCTGCGGCGTGGTCGTTCACGCGCCGCGCGAGCAGGCAATCGGAGAAGAAGGCTGCCTGGTCTTCACGGATAACCGAGAGACCGGCGAGGCCGACACGATCGATGGCGTGGCCATCATCGCCGGCAACATCCTCGTGAAGTAAGTCTGAGCGCGCGATGGGCACTCCGGGCCCAACCGGGGGCTCCCGACTCGGTCCGCCCCACGATGACCCGGCCGCCCGCTTATTTTTTCGGCGAGCGTAAGAAACTTCGCCAGCGCCGCTACTAACCACGCGGGCCAGGCGGCGCGCGAGCGCGGCTTCGGCAACACGCTGCAGGAGGAGGTCCGCCGCAACCTTTCGCTGGTCGACTACCAGCTCGCGCAGACCAGGCGGTGGAGCATCCTGATGCTGTGGTCGGCGCCGATATGGGTGGGTGCATCCGTGGTCCTCTGGCTCATCGCGGAGATCAACGACAACACGACCGTCTGGTTCGACGCCGGGATGATCGTCTTCACCGTGGTTTCCATCGACTGGACCAACCATGAGACGAGCCGCAGAAAGCAGCAGGAGCTGCTGCCCCGCAGACAACAATTGACCGATCTGCTGGAGATGCTGAGCACGCCGTGGCGCCGACCCGCGGCCCTCCCCGCGAGGAGCCGGGATTACCACGCGACTCGCTGCAACGCAGTGAACAATCGCGAACCCCAGGTCCCTATCGCCCCCGCGCCGCCGAGACACCCCGGTAAGGACGCGAGAAGCGTCTGTTCGGCGGCCAGCCCTGGCCGTCGAACAGGCGCCCCACCACCTGACCCGAAGGACAGCCCACATCGAAGCCCGCGACGGGGTGTCGGCCTCTCACGGCTGCAGCCGTGCCAGGGGTCCGGGGAAGGGCCGGCCGCGATTAGAGGCAGGATGGACGCGAGGAACGAGCGCCCATCCGGCCGGTTAACTCGCGGCCGGTCCTTCCCCGGACCCCCGCGAGGCGCAGTCGGCAATCGCGAACCCCAGGTCCCGATCGCCGCGCCCCGACTTCAGATCGACAATCGCATCTCCTGCGCCCGGGTCAGCGGCATCGTCTCGACCGTGCAGAAGCCGACGTCCTCGAGGCATTGCGCCGGCTCGAGCCCGAAGCCGCCGAAGTACTCGAGGCACTTCGAGTCCTCCGGGCACTGCGGATTCTCGAGGTCGCACAACGGCGTGCAGCAGGCGATCGCCCCTTCGGGGCAGCCGCCGGGCACGTACTCCGGCGCCTCGCACGAGTAGCCCGGATCGCAGCCGTTGGCCGCCTCGCACGCTTCGCCGAGCTTCCCGGTCGCGCCCGACACGTCCATCTTGCAGAAGAAGTCGTTGACCCACGAGCCCTTGATGCACACCTCGCCTTCCTTGCAGGTCGAGGTATCGAGCGGGTCGCAAAGGCGCTCGCACATCGGCAGCGCCCCGCCGTTGTAGATCACGCAGCGCTCGTTCTCGCTGCACGTCGGGCTCGTCGCGCTGCAGCCGCACAGCGGCTGGCAGATCTGGCTGCTGACCAGCGGGTCCCAGCGGCACAGCAGCCCGGTGTCGCAGGTGTCGCCGTCGCCTTCCTGGCCGCAGTACTCGCCGAGCTGGCGCGGGAACTGCGTCAGCGGCACGCACGCGACCTCGTCCCACTGCTGGCCGATGACCGTGCACTTCTGGCCTTCGGGGCAGTCCTGGGCGTAGATGTCGCACGCCTCCAGCGCCGTCGGCTCGTCCGCCGCCTTGAGCTCGCTCGCGTGCGGATGGAGGTGCTCCGGCGAGAACGCGACCTCCGCGCTGCGATCGACCAGCGGGTTGCACTCGACGTCGTCGTCGGCCAGGTGGCACGCCTCGCCCGGCGGCTCCGTCGTCGTCTCCGTCGTCGGCCCCACCGTCGGATCGCCCTCCGTCGGGTCGCCCTCGGTCGGATCGCCCTCGGTCGGATCGCCCTCCGTGATCACCTCACCCGGCGCCGTCGTGTCGGTGCCGCCCGGATCGCTGGAGCTGTCCGTCGACGGTTTCGACGTGTCGCTCGTGTCACTCGACGAGCCCGGCTCGTCGCCCGTGCTCGGCGCGGCCTCGGTCCCGCCGCCGCCGCCGCCGGAACAACCCAGGAGCGCCAGGCTCACGGCCACCGCCGCGGCGCCGCCACAATGCACATAGCCGCTCTTGCGATTACCCTTATGATTAAACAGTCCGAACATCGTCCGCTCGCCTCGCTGGAGATACGTCGACATCCCCTCGCGCCGCGCGCCGGTCGCGGGCGTCCCATACCCGCGCCTGCGCGCCCGCCGAGGACGCCTCTCATCGGGTCAGTGGTCCCCGGCGGCCGATCAATTGGCGACCGCGCGGATTTCTCGCGCCGCGCCTGCTCTGGTGGCCTCACCGAGCTCGCGCGCCGGGCGCCCGTTGCGAATCGTTCAACCGACCAGGGCGACCGACTCGGGGTGTGGCTCCGGGTGGCCGTCGACGAAGCGGTCGCGGATCGCCAGGACCTCGTCGATGTGGCTCAAGAACACCTCGATGAGGTTCGGGTCGAAGTGCGAGCCCGCGTTCTTGCGCATCAGGTCGAGCGCGGCCTCGAGCGGCCAGGCCGGCTTGTACGGGCGGGCGCTGGTCAGCGCGTCGAACACGTCGGCGATCGCCGCGATCCGGCCCGGCAGCGGGATTTCCTCGCCGCGCAGCCCGCGGGGGTAGCCGTTGCCGTCCCACTTCTCGTGGTGCGTGTGGGCGATCGTCGCCGCCACCTCCAGCGGCTCCGCCGTCGAGCCGTGGAGGATCCGGTACCCGATCTCCGCGTGCGTCTTCATGATCGTGAATTCCTCCGGCGTCAGCCGCCCGGGCTTGAGGAGGATCCGATCGGGGATGCCCAGCTTGCCGACGTCGTGCATCGGGCTGGCGATCCGCAGCAGCTCGCAGGTGCTCGGGGACAGGCCGATCTTGCTGCCGATCAAATGGCAGTACCAGCTCATGCGCTGCAGGTGCTGCCCGGTCTCGTCGTCGCGGAACTCGGCCGCGCGCGACAGGCGATAGATCGTCTCCTCGTGCGAGGCCCGCAGCTCGCTCTGCATGCGCGTCAGCTCGGCCACCGCCGCCGCCAGCTCGGTGGTGCGGTCGTCGATCGCCCGGGCCAGCGCGCCCTTCTGCAGCTCGAGGTTGTCGTAGTAGCGCTTGACCCGCACGCTGTTGCGGATCCGTGCCAGCAGCTCGACCTCGTCGAACGGCTTGCTGAGGAAGTCGTCGGCGCCGGCCTCCATGCCCTTGCGGCGCAGCTCGCGGTCGTTCACCGCGGTGATGAACACGATCGGCGTGTGAACCCCCGCGCGTGCGAGCGGATGTTTCGACATACATCGAGGCCGCTCATGCCGGGCAGTCGCATGTCGAGCAGCACGGTGTCGGCGCCGCGGGCGAACACCTCTTGCAGCGCTTGCTCCCCGGAGCTTGCGAGGGCGACGTCGTAGCCTTCCAGGCGCAGCAACTTCTCGAGCAGGCGGCGCATCGTCGCCTCGTCGTCGACGACGAGGATCCGGCCGCCGTTGAGCTGCGGAGCGCCGCTGTCCATCACTCGGACGTTACCGCGGATCGCCGCGCCCGCGGGGCCCGCGGATCCGCGCGCCGTGTTACGCTCCCGGTCCATGCGTGAGGACCCGCGGCGAGCGACGCGTACTGCCCTGTGCGGGGCGATCCTGGCACTCGGAACATGTTCCTTCGCGGCCTGTGACTCGGCGCGGCGGCCTCCGAGCGCGCAGCAGGTCGCACGCCCGGCGGCGGTCGCGGAGCAAAACCCGGCCTCGCCGTCGGCTGCGACTGCGGCGCCGGCGGCCGCGCCCACCACCACGCGTCTGCCAGCGCCGGCGCGCCTGGTCGCTCTCGGCGACCTCCACGGCGACTTCGAGGCCACGCGCGCGGCCCTGCGGCTCGCCGGGGCGATCGACCCCCAGGACAAGTGGATCGGCAAGGAGCTGGTGGTCGTGCAGACCGGCGACCAGCTCGACCGGGGCGACGGCGAGCGCAAGATCCTCGAGCTGCTCGAGCGCCTGCAGACCGAGGCCCGGGCCGCGGGCGGGGCTTTGCACGTGCTGAACGGCAATCACGAGCTGATGAACGCCGCCGGCGACTTGCGCTACGTGACCGCCGGCGGCTTCCTCGACTTCGAGCAAGAGCCCGGCGTCGACCTCGCCGACCCGCGCGCCGCCCGCGTGCCCGAGCCGATGCGCGGTCGCTGGCTCGCGTTCGCGCCGGGTGGCCCGTGGGCGCGCAAGCTCGCGACCCGCCCGGTCGTCCTCGTCGTCGGCGAAACCGTGTTCACGCACGGCGGCTTGCTGCCGCAACACGTGCGTCGCGGCCTCGACACGATCAACGACGAGGTCCAGCGCTGGCTCCGCGGCGACGGAGAGATCTCCCCCGAGCTGCTGCAGGACGACGAGAGCCCGGTCTGGGTGCGCCGCTACTGCCTCGAGCCCAAGCCGGCCGAATGCGAGGTGCTGCGCGAGACGCTCGCCGCGGTGCCGGCCAAGCGACTGGTCGTCGGTCACACCGTCCACAAGGAGGGCGTGTTCTCGGCCTGCGACGGCGCGGTGTGGTGCATCGACGTCGGCATGGCCGCTTATTATGGCGGTCACCCCGAGGCGCTCGAGATCGTCGGCGACAAGATCACGGTGCTGCGCGAACCGTGATGTGAGTGCCGGACGCAGTGAGGGCTCGCACTGCGAGCGCCCGCATGCGTGCCTCGGTGCCACACTCTGGGGCGAAAGCTTCGATCCGGGGCGCCACGACGCGCTCCATCGAGCCCCTGGAAGGTGTCCCGATGTTCCTGTTCCGCGAGGCAGCAATGAGCGACGAAGATGCGATCTTCGAGCTCGCGCGCCACCTCAACAGCCTCAACCTGCCGCCCGAGCGGCCCTACATCCACGAGCTGCTGCAGCGCTCGTTGGCCTCGTTCCGCGGCAGCCCCGACTTCGACCCGACGCGCCGCTTCCTGTTCGTGCTCGAGGGCGACGACGGCCAGGTCGTCGGCACGTCGATGATCCACGCCCAGCACGGCGACACCGACGAGCCGCACGTGTTCTTCCGCGTCATGCAGGAGGAGCGCTACGCCGACCTCCGCGTCACCCCGAACTCCGAGGTGCACGACGTCCACATGACGCACACGATGCTGTACCTCGGCCAGACCTACGACGGTCCGACCGAGCTCGGCGGCCTCGTGCTGCGCCCCGAGCTGCGGCATCACCCCGACAAGCTCGGCCGCCTCTTGTCGCTCGCGCGCTTCGTCTTCATCTCGAGCCACCGCGGGTGGTTCCGCGACCGCCTGCTCGCCGAGCTGTTGCCGCCGCTGGTCCAGGGGCCCGGCGGGACCACGCGCTCGCCGCTGTGGGACGCGCTCGGCCACAAGTTCACCGGCCTCACCTACCACGAGGCCGACCGCCTCAGCCGCTTCAACAAGGAGTTCATCTGGCGGCTGTTCCCGACCATGCCGATCCACGCGTGCCTGCTGCCCGAGGGCGTGCAGGACATCATCGGTCAGGTCGGGCCCAACACCGTCGGCGCCAAGCGGCTGCTCGAGAGCATCGGCTTCCAGTACAGCGGCCGCGTCGACCCGTTCGACGGCGGCCCGCACTACGAGGCCGACACCGACCAGGTCACCATCGTCCGCGACACTCAGGGCTACGCGCCCGTCGTCGGCGAGCCCGACCCCACGGCTCAGCCCGGCATCGTCGCGGTCGTGCAGGACCGCGCGCCCCACTTCCGCGCGGTCTGGACCCCCGCGCAGGCCCTGTTCGGCGCCGACACGCCGCCCGGCGCCTCGCCCACGCAGGTGCTGGTCCGCCGCGAGGCGCTGCAGCAGCTCGGCGTGCTCGCGCCCGGGCAAGACACGCCCTCACCCGAGGCCCGCGTCCTGGTCGCCTTGCGCCCGCAACGACGCTACTCCGACCGCGTCGCCAGCGTGCCCCCGGGCGCGCGCTCGCCGACCGGCTCGCTCCGCCTCAGCTGACCTTAGAGCCAGGTGAGCCGCGAGCTCACCGGCGCTTCTGGACACCGCTTCCTGGGTCCATGCAGGGAGCGGCGACTCGAGCGAAGTCGGCGAAGTCACTCGCCCGGGTCGCCATCACGGAGATACCCTCACCGCGATCTCACTCCATCGGGAGATTGCGCGGACGACAGATGGATCGCTTCAAAGCAGGCTAAGGTGACGTGACGATCTCGCCGGCCGCTCATGACGAGCGGCCTCCACGCGAGACGGCAGCGACACCGACATGCGTCAACCACGAACCCTTACCTTCTCTGCTTGCTTGACCCTCACTCTGACCGCCTGTGGTGATGACGGCGGCCCATCGATCTCCGACACCGCGAACATCACCACGCTCAACCCGACCCTCCCCGGGACGTCGACGTCCGGCGTGGAAGACCCGACCACCGGCACCACCGACCCTTCGGGGACGATGAGCGACTCGGAGTCGGCGACCGAGCCGACCGGCACCACCGCGGACGCGACCGCGACCGGCACCACGACCGAGGCCGCGACGACGACCGACGACACCTCGACGACGACCGACGACGCGACGACGACCGACGGCACCTCGTCGACGACCGACGACACGACCACCGGCAACGGGACCACCGGCGACATCGACGAGTGTCAGGCGCCGGCGACGCAGCCGCCGTGCGACGAGGCCGGCGACGACATCTTCAAGGCGATCGGCCTCAACTGCTCGGACAACAAGGCGATGGCGATCCCGATCAAGAACCCGGTGATCATGGCGCCGGACACCAGCAGCTACCGCGTCGCCACCCACTTCGGCACCGCGAAAGATCCGATGGACCCGAACCAGTGGGCCTGGGCGCCGAAGGAGGGCTCGCGGTTCCTCGTGATCGGCTCGGGCACCTTCCCGAACCTCGAGGGCGACGGCGGCCTCGTCGAGCAGAACGGCCAGGACACCCAGCCGAACGGCAACCCTGGCGAATTGATGCAGTTGCCGGGCGTCATGCACCACGAGGTGGGCAGCAACAACGGCGCCGGCGGCACGCCCTTCATGAACTGCGACGGCGTCCACGACTGCTCCGACACGATCGCAAACCAGTGGAACGGCATCGGCGCCGGCGTCGCCTACGACGTGTTCTACATGTCGTTCGACCTCGAGGTCCCGCAGGGCACCCACGGCTACCTGCTCGACTTCGCGTACTTCACCGAGGAGTGGCCGAACTACGTCAACGCGACGGTCAACGACATGTTGATCGTGTGGTCGACCAGCGAGACCTTCACCGGCAACGTCACCTTCATCGACGAGCAGCCGCTGACGGTCACCGCGCTCGACCCGTACATGACGATCCTCCCCGGCGACCCGCTGCTCGCGGGCACCGGCTTCCCCGGCGACGGCGAGGGCGCCGCGACCGGCTGGTACACCGCCAAGGGCTCCGCCGCGCCCGGCGAGACCTTCACGATCGCCATCTCCGTGTTCGACCTCGGCGACAACGTGTGGGACACGGTCGGCATCATCGACAAGTTCCGCTGGGACTGCATGGGCTGCGTCCCGAACGAGGTCGACAGCTGCGGCATCATCCCGCAGTGAGCCGGCCCGCGAAGGGGCCGCCGGATTGACCGACCACGGCGCAGACGAACGACGGCATCGCTCGTCGTCGTCTCAACAGCCGTGGTCGTGCTTTCCGCCGCCATGATCGTCGTCGTCGTCGTCGTCCCAGCCGCCGCCACCGTCGTCATCGTCGTCGTCGTCGTCCCAGCCGCCGCCGTCTTCGTCATTCGGATCGCCGTCGTCGCCATTGCCGCCGTCGTCATCCGGATCGCCGTCGTCGCCATTGCCGCCGTCGTCATTCGGATCGCCGTCGCCGCTATCGTCATTCGGATCGCCGTCGCCGCTATCGTCATTCGGATCGCCGTCGTCGCCATTGCCGCCGTCGTCGTCATCCGGACCGCCGCCGTCGTCGCCACCGCCGTCGTCTTCGCCCACGCCGTCCTCGCCCCCGTCGCCACCGCCGTCGTCTTCGCCCACGCCATCGTCTTCGCCGCCGCCGTCATCCGGACCGCCGCCGTCGCCTCCGCCGTCCTCGCCTCCGCCGTCGTCATTCGGACCGCCCTCGTCGCCTTCCTCGTCCCTGCCGCCTGGGTCGCCCTCGTCGCTCCCTCCGTCCGGCCCCTCGCCGCTCGGGTCGAAGTCGCTCGGATCGCCGGGCAGGCCGCTGGTCGCAGCGTCGTCGCCGGCCGTCGTGGTCGGCATCGACGTCGACGCCGATTCGCTGACCGACTCTCCGCTGTCACTGTCGGTGACGCCGGCGCTGTCGCTCGCGGTGCCGCCATTGTCGCCGGAGCTCGTCGTCTCGCCTCCCGACGCCGTCTCCGTGAATCCTTCGGAGGGATCGGGGTTGCCGCAAGAGATCGTCGACGCGAGCGCGAATACGAGGATGTGTCGCATGGTGCTTTCAAAGATCGGTGCAGCCGATCTGCGGACAAGGATGCTCGACATGTGCTGCGCGTCACCCTCAATTTTCATTGATGGCGATCGAACGAAGTTCGACCGCGTCGCCGCGCCGCGCTCCGATTCGGGCCTCGCGTCCGGACGTCCGCGCGACGAACTCGGCCGCTCGGACGGGCGAAGTGACCGTCGGATCGTCGACGCGATCGCTAGCGCTCGCTCGTCGGCGCGCCCGTCAGCTCCCTGTCCCGAAGGACAGCCCGCTGGCTCGCCTCGACATCGCCGGTGGCCGTCCACACCTCCGCCGCCCGCGCGTAGAACGACGCCGCGCGGGCGCCCTCGCCGTGCTGCGCCGCCAGCTCGCCCAGGCCCTCGAGCGCCTGCGCCAGCAGCGGGTGGCTGAGCTTCAGGGCCTCGGCGATGGCCACCGCGCGCGCGAACGCCTGCTCGGCCTCCGCGGCCCGCCCGAGCCGCGCGTGGACCCGCCCGAGCCCCGTCAGCGGCTGCAGCAGATAGAGGTGCCGGGGCCCGTAGGCCGCCTCCATGCGCGTCAGCGATCGCTCGTAGTTGGCCTGCGCCCGCTCCAGCGCCCCATCGCCCGCGTCGGCGTCGGCGAGCCCGGCCAGCGCGTGCGCCACGAACGGATGGCCGTCGCCGAGGATCGCCGTGAACAATTGCATCGACAACTCATAGTGGCCCCGCGCGCGCACGAAGTCGCCGCGCTCGTGGTACATGCTGCCGAGGTTGTTGTGGGTGATCGCAATCAGCGGATCGGGCGGCCCCGGTCGCCGCCCCAGCCCGGCGATCGAGCGCTCATAGTAGTCGCGCGCGGTGTCGATGTCGCCCTGCAGGTCGTGCACCGCGCCGAGGTTGTTGCTCAGCAGCGCCTGCAGCCGCCCGTCGTCGTGGGCCCGCTCGACCAGCGCCTCCGCGAACACCTCCGCCGCCAGCGCCTCCGCCCGCCGGTTCAGCCCCTCGCCGAGCACGAAGATCCGCAGCGCCGCCGCCTCGGCCGCCACCGCGTGCATGTCGTGGGCGATCCCGAGGCGAATCGCCCGCACCAGCGCCGCCTCGGCCGCTGCCGGATCGGCCGCGCCCACCTGCAGCCGACCCTCGACCAGCGCCGCCTCGGCGATCGCCGGCCCGTAGCCGACCGCGTCGGCCTCGCTCCGCACCCCGGCCACCAGCGCCAGCCCGGGCTCGAATTGCCCGGTCGCCTCGAGCACGGCCGCCCGCGCAGTCTTGGTGCGCAGCTCCTCGACGCGGGCCGCCGCGCGCGGATCGTCGGGCGGCGCGGTGCCGCCGAGCAGCCCCTCCGCGTCGGAGCACGCGCCGATGCTCGGCAACGCCGCGGCCGCCTGGACCGCGTGCTCCACCACGTCGCGGTCGGCGGCGGCGAGCACGTCGACGAGGGCGGCGAGGTGCGCCTTGCGCCGGCCGAGGCAGGCGCTCCGCAGGTCGATCATCCTCCCGGTCTGGCTGCCGACAGCGTGCGCCTCGCACACTTCGCGGCTGGCGTCGGTCCACGACCGCGCGTAGTCGTCGAGCCGGCCCGTCACCCGCTCCAGCGCCTCGCCGGCGAATTGCGCCTGCGTGGCCGCGAACGCGGCCGCCACCGCGTCGGCGCGCCCGCGGTCCCACACGCCCGCCAGCTCGTGCAAGGCCGCCTGACAGCGCGGCGCCTCCTGGCTACGGCTCGCGGCCGTGTAGCTGATCGCCGACGCCAACCCGAGCAGCCCGACCACCGCGGTCACCGCCAGCGGCCGGCGCCACGGGTCGTGCTCCAACGCCGCGATCATCGCCGCCAGGCTCGGCCAGCGGTCCTCCGGCCGGTACGCCAGCCCGCGCTGGATCACCTTGAACAGCCGCCACGGCACCGGCGAGCCCGGCGACGGCGGCGGCACCGTGCCGACGCGGATCTGCTTGCGGATGCCCTCCCACGAATCGGCGCAGAACGGGTGCTCGCCGTACAGCGCCTCGTACAGCGTCAACGCGAAGCTGTATTGATCGGACCACGGCCCGACCGGCTGGCCGAAGTGCTGCTCCGGCGACATGTACAGCGGGGTGCCGAGCGCGTTGCCGCGGCGGGTCAGCCGCGCCGACCAGCGCACCCCGCCCGAGCGCTCGCCGCTCACCTGTCCCATGGGCAAGGTCGACTGCTCGACCGGCTCCTCGGTCTGCTCGTCCTCGAGCTCGCGCTCCTCGCCCGCGCCGGCCTGCACCAGCCCGAAGTCGACCACGCGCGCCCGCCCGTCGGCGTCGACCAGCACGTTGTCGGGCTTGAAGTCGCGGTGGACCAGCCCCGCCGCGTGCGCCGCCGCCAGCCCGCGCCCCGCGTCGCAGACGGTGCGCAGCGCCGCCGGCCACGTCCGCGGGTGCGCCCGCTGCCAGCTGCCGAGCGTCTCGCCCTCGATGTACTCCATCGCCATGTAGAGGCTGCGCTCGTGCGGCCCCACTTGATAGACCTGGACCACGTGCGGGTGCGACAGGCGGGCCATCGCCTGGGCCTCGCGGATCATCCGCTCACGCACCGACTCGTTGTCGAGCAAGGACGGGCGCACCAGCTTGAGCGCCACCTTGCGGTCGAGCGCCAGGTCGTAGCCGGCGTACACCACCCCCATCGCCCCCTCGCCCAGCTTGCGCAGGACGACGAAGGGCCCGATCGCCGTGGGCTGTGCCTGTGACTCCGACATCTCCGCGAATCAGGGCACCGTGACGCCCGACTGGATCAGCCCGCCCGAGGCGAACGACTCGCCGCAGGCGGCCGGCTCGCAGGCCAAAGTCGAGGCGGCGAGCCGGGTGTGCGCGAGGTCGAGGCAGGTCGCCCCGTCGGGGCCCCACTCTGCCTCCACGGCGTAGCTCGTGCCGGGCTCGGGGTTCTCGACCCCGATCTCGTCGAGCACGTGGATCACCATGCCGTCGATCGTGTGCGACTCGCCGTCGCCGCAGTAATCGGCGCGGACCATCCGCGTGCACGCCTGATGGTGGTCCGGCCACACCCACGGGTGATAGCCCCAATCCGCGCACTTGCCGATCGCCGCGTCGCGACAGGCGAGCGTCACCAGGCCGCTGTCCATCGGCACCCGGTCGCCCGTCACCGGGTCCCAGACCTCGCCGACCAGGATCGCCTGCGTCGCGCCGCCGAAAGCGTTCATGCACAGCGGCTCCCAGGCGCCGACGTCGTCCTTGATCTGCAGGTCGTACAGCCATAGCCCGGAGGGCTGCGCCGTCGCCCCGGCGATCTTCACCTTGCGCTTCTTCGGCGCCCCGTCGACCAGGCCGAAATGCAAGATCGCGCCGACGAGCTGGGTCCCGACGAGCGTCGCCCCGCTCGAGGTCTGGACCCGCAGCTCGCTGCCCTCGAGCCACGCGTTCGTCACGGTCCAGCCCTGGTGGAGCTGGAACATCTCGAGGTCGATGTAATCGCCGGTGCCGCTATCGCCGTTGAGGCGAAATCCGTTGAGCCGAAATCCGTTGAGCCGAAACCCGTTGAGGCGGAATCCGTTGAGCCGAAACCCGTTGATCTCGAGCTCGCGGACGCTCACCTCGTCGGACAGATCCGCCCGGGGGATGTCGTCCACATCACACGCCATGGTCGCCATGATCAACCCCGACACAGTCGCTCGTCGCACGCGCATCTATTCAGCCCCCGCCCGTATCAAGATGCGACCGGGCCGAGGCCCTCAAACACCTCCGCAGCAGGACGATGTCGCGACGAAGCATGGCCACGCGCCTGCAGGCCAGCACGTCACGTCCGCCCCGAGTGCGCCACCCTCGCAGTCCGACCTGCAGGCCGGTGTGGGTTCTCTCCGGCAAAAACTCGCCGCAGCGCCTGCCCCGACCGCTCGAATTCAAGCCCCGGCGCGCGGCCCATGCCGCATCGGGCACCCGGTACGGCTTCACGCTGGGATACGCGGCAGAACCGCGGGGCCGTCACTCGGGCGGCAAGCAGGCGCCGATGTAATTACTGAAGCCGACGCTCTGGCACACGCGACCTTTCGGGCAGGTGTCGGGCTCCTGAACGTTGCACACGAGCGTGCAACAGCCCTCGCCGGGGCACCCCACGATAGGGACGCAGTAGAGGCCCTCCCCGCACAAAAAACTGCCTTCGAAGTCGCACACCTGACCATCGCCCGGGCCCGACGCCGGCTCCGGGGAGCAGGTCGTGAAGACGCCCGGGATACAGAAGTCTCCTGGCGCGCACCCGGCGTTGCTGAACGGGTTGCACTCCTGATCGTACGAGTAGCAATTGTCGCAGTTGGGATCCGACGGATCGTCGCAGATCTCGTCGTCCTCGACCAATCCGTCGCCGCAGTAGCTCGTGTAGCACCCGCCGAGCACGCAGCGCTCGCCCGCCACGCAGTCGGCATTGTCGGTGCACTGCATGCATTTCGGCTCGTCGGGGAACGCCTCGTGCGAGTCGCCGAGCGCCGTGTAACAGGCGGTGATGCATTGCTCGACCTGGTCCGGCGGACCGTCCCAGCACGTCCCGTCGGCGCCGAAGCCCGTCTGCGCGGCCGGCAACGCCTCGGGCTGGGTCACTGCCAGACACGCGAGGTACAGCTCGCACAGCTCGCGCGACGGCACGAGCCCGCCGGTCGTGTCGGCGCCGGTCGTCGGTCCTTCGGTCGTACCGCCCGTGGTGCCGGTCGACTCGCCGCTGGTCCCCGGTGGCTCGCCGCTGGTCCCCGGCGGCTCGCTCGAGGGGCCCGGCCCGCCGCTCGAGGGATTAACCGCTCCGGTGTGCGTCGCCAGCGGGTCGCTGTCCGAACCACACGCGACCGAGAGCATCACGACCAGCGCCATCTTCTTCATCAGCGCTCTTTATCAGGGAGCGGACCCCGTCGCAATACGCCGGGCATCGGACGCGCCGCTTCAGGCGGGCCTCGAGCCACGTACACGCCCAGGCCGATCCGAGCCGGACCGGAAGTTGTCCGCCCCTGCGGGCGCGGTGAGGCGTGACATCGCGCCCGGTGCGAGCTACCATGATGCGCGAGCCGCCGCCTTGGGCTTGCTGCCCCAAGTGGGTCGAAGCTGGATTCGAAGCTCTCGAATGTCCGCTCGTGCTCGCAGTCGGCGCGGCGGATCCGGAGCGAGAGCTGCCTGGTCTCGCGGCGCTCGGTCTCGTCGTGGAAGATCCAGAACAGGAATTCGGCGCAGTCGAGGTTGTCGTCGCTGGCCTGCTGCAGACGCAGCTCGCGGTGTCGAGGATGCCTGGCCCCGGGCGCTCGAATTCAAGCCCCGACGCGTCCGGCACGACGTGCCCTTTCAGTCGCTTTCATCGCGACATGTTCTTTCAGACACTTTCATTCGCTCGCATCCTCGATCGCTCGCGAGCGTCGGACCTCGCCTCGTCGCCGTGAGCACGATCGCTACGCGATTCGCTTCGGTCCTGCTTCAGACCTGACCTGCGCGTCGCGGTGACCGGGTCCGCCCGACCCCGAAGCGCGCCGCGAGCGTCGCCGAAAAAATCCGATTGGATGTGTCAGGAATCGTCGCGGCCGAGCAACCCCCTCGTGAAGCCGGACGCTCCGCCGGGCCGGCACGAACGAGCCCCGACGACTGTGGGCATTCCCACGTCGATCCTCGCTCGACCATGGCGGTCGGACGTCGGGACTCCTTTTTGGAACATCAGCGATCGCCCCGAAGGTCACCATGCACAAGCACATCCGTAACGTCTTCGCCCTCTCGTTCCTCTGCGCCGCCGCCTCGGCGCTCACTCTGTCCGCCTGTGACGCCCCCGAAGGCGGCGCCACCCCCGAGTCGCAATCGACGCTGCGCACGCCCGCGGAGCTCGGCCTCGGCGACGGCTGGGTCGAGCAAGATCAGGGCCTGTGGAGCCGCATCGGCGCCGACGGGGTGGAGGAGTTCGTCGGCGTCGGCGCGCCGGGCAAGCTGCACGGCCTCGCCAGCCTGTACGCGGCCGAGGAGCACCTGGCGATCGCGGCGGAGGCCGAGGGCAGCGAGACGTCGCAGGCCCAGCTGGCGGAGATCCGCGCCATCATCGTGGACATGGAGAACGCGGAGATCGTGGCCCCGAGCGACGAGACGTCGTTCCGCTGCCAGGCCCAGCTGACGCACACCGCCTTGGCCGGCCCGAGCTCGTGCAACGCGGTCCAGGCCAACGCGGGGGTCACCTACAACAACGCCTGCAACGCGACCACCGAGACGATCCAGACCTATACCTACGCGACCTGCGGCGTGATCACCACGACGCACAGCTGCGGCCCGAAGACCGGCCTCTCGGTCGGCTGCGGCTCGTACTCGACCCTGTCCAGCGCGACGTCCTCCTGCCAGTCGTACGCGTACGCGGCCAGCAACTACTACTCGACCTGGAAGATCAACGACATCAAGGGCTACTGCGAGCCGGAGCCGACCTGCGGCCCGTGCCCGGGCAACTACGACTGCCACTGCGGCGAATGGGAGGGCTGCGTGCCGCGCACTCAGCAGTGCAAGTAAAGGGTCCACGGCGGAGGGCGCCCTCGCAGCGCCCTCCGTTCGGTCTCGTCACGATCGTCACACCCACCATTCGCCGGGCCTGCTCGGGGACGCCGACAGGCCCGGGGCTCTCCGCGCTCACCAGGCCCAGATGCGCAGGCCGATGATGCCGTGGAACATCAACCACAGCGTCATGCCGAAGCTGGCGATCGCCGCGGTGCTGGGGACCAGGCGCAGCACCAGCGGCACGGTCCCCGCCACGCCGGCGCGCACGACCTCGGCCACCGCGGCCGCCGAGCAGGCGGCGAACACCAGGCTGCCCACGCACACGCCGACGCTCAGCAGATTGGCGGTGCCGTACGCCTCGGCGCGCGCCATGTGTTCGAACACCAGGAGCAGCACGAGCCACGCCAGCCCGGCGGCGGCCGGCCAGGCGTGCAGGGCGAATTCACCGCTGGCGATCGCGCGGCCCCGCAGGCGGCGGATCGGCGCCAGCACGGCCCACCCGAGCGCCCACAGCGGGGCGGCCTGCAGCAACAGCATCGCCGCGCCGAGCAGCAGCAGGCGCGCGCGGGCCCACGTGTACGAGCCCTCCTCGAAGTAGGCCAAGCCGCCGACGAGGATCCGCCGACCTTCGTCGCCGCGGGTGAGGCGAATGGGGGTACCACCCTCGCGCCAGTGGCGGAAGCCGCCGTCCCCGGTCGCGACCAGCTGCGCGCGGCCACCGGTGAGCGTCTCGACCTCGATGCCGGCGGGGTCGGGGCGGACGGAGATCCCCAGGGTCGCCTGCTCGGCGAACCCGAACAATTGCACGCGCGGGCTGGCGTACCCGTAATAGCCGGTGAGCGCCGCGATCGCCTCGGGGTCCGGCTCGACGGGGGGCGGCGGCACCACCGTGCGCCCGCCGGTGAGGTAGCCGAACAGGAGCGCGCGGATCTCGAGGTACGCCTGCAGCGAATGCGTGCTGTTCAGCAGCATCACGTACCCGACCCCGAGCTCCGGGAAATAGCGGTAGCACGACAGGAAGCCCGGCAGCCCGCCGTCGTGGCCGCGACCGCGGGCCGGGTGGATCACGTCGCCGTAATTGCCGAGGCCGTAGTTGGTGTCGGTGGTGCGGTACGCCACCGTCTCGGTCCGCTCGATGCGGGCCAGCGACTCGGGCCCGACGATCGCCGGGCCGCCGGTCTCGCCGCGCCGCAGCCAGAAGTGGACCAGCTGGCCGAGCTCGCGCGGCGAGGCCAGCAAGGCGCCGGCCGGGGCGTGGTAGATCGGGCGGAACACCGCCGGACGGCCGGGCTCGTGATAGCCGGTGGCCAGGCGGTCCGCGTATTCGGCGGTGCGACGAAAGCGGGCCGTCGGCATGCCGAGCGGGCGCAGCACCTCGCGCTCGAGGTAGGCCTCGTACGATTCGCCGGTGGCGAGCTCGATCGCGTGGCCGGCCACCGTGTAGCCGGGTTCGCGTACGACGGCCGGCTGCCGGGCCGCCAGCGAGCCACCCGCGAGCGCGGGTTGATCGCCAGAGCGTCGCGCGGCGCCGTCGCGTCGTCCGCGGCGAAGTACTCGTTGAAGCGCATCTCGTCGAAGCCGGCGGTGTGCTCGAGCGCGTGCGCGAGGGTGATCGGCGAGCTCGCCTCCCAGTCGTTGGCGAGCGCGATGTCCGGCATGAACTCGCGCAGCGGGCGGCCCAGGTCGAGGCGGCCCTGCTCGACGAGGCGCATGACCCCGAGGCCGACGAAGCTCTTGGTGATCGAGGCGACGCGGAACTGAGTGTCGGGGCCGACGGGCGCGCCGGTGGCGAGGTCGGCGACGCCGACGCCGCCGGCCCAGCGGACGCCGTTGCGATCGACGACGGCCAGGCCGACGCCGGGGACGCCCTCTCGCGCGAGCACGGCGGCCACCCGAGCCTGCAATTGCTCGAGCGTCGGCGGGGCCTCGACCTCGATCGGCGGCGCCTCGGCGGTCGCCTGGAGCAGCGCCGACTCGGCGAGCACGCCGCCAGCGGGCTCGACCGGACGGCCCAGCGCGGCGCTGAAGGCGAGGAGGACGAACAGGAGGACGGCGAGCGAACGCCGCCTCACCCGGCGCGCGCGGAGGTCCGCCGACAGCAGCGAAGCATGGGTCACGGCGCCAGTGTAACAGGGCTCCGGCGGGTCGCCGCGCGGCGTAGACGACGTCGACGTCCGTCCTCGCCTCGCGGACAAACCCTCGTCGCCGCGTCACCCCGGGCGCAGCAACCGACGCACACGCGCTCGGAGACCTTGTCGCGCCTGCGGGCCGCGGCGACACTGTCGAGGCTTTGCTCGCGCCGTCGCGGATCGGCCGCTTCGTCGTCCTGCGGGAGCTCGGCGCAGGCGCGATGGGGGTCGTCTACGCCGCGTACGACGCCAAGCTCGACCGCCGCCTGGCGATCAAGGTCCTCAGCGACAAGTACCCCGGCGAGCACGAGCTCGGCACCTCCCGCCTCGAGCGCGAGGCCCAGGCGCTCGCCCGGCTGTCGCACCCGAACGTGGTTCAGATCTACGAGGTCGGTCCGGTCGAGGGCGGGATCTACATCGCCATGGAGCTGGTCCACGGCCGCACCCTGCGCGAGTGGCTGGCCGACGCGCCGCGCGACTGGCGGGCGGTGCTGGCGGTGTTCATGCAAGTCGGCGCGGGCCTGCAGGCGGCCCACGCGAGCGGCGTGGTCCACCGCGACATCAAGCCCGACAACATCGTCGTCGGCGAGGACGGCCGCGCGCGCGTGCTCGACTTCAGCCTGGCGGCGCCGATCGATCGCCAGGCCGAGCTCGACGCGCTCGGCGACATGCGCGTGTCCAGCCTGCTGCTCACCCAGGACGGCGGCTTCGTCGGCACGCCCGCGTACATGTCGCCCGAGCAATTCCTCGGCACGCCGACCGACGCGCGCAGCGATCAGTTCAGCTACTGCGTGACCCTGTGGGAGGCGCTCTACGGCGAGCGGCCGTTCCCCGGCGCCACGGTCGAGCAGATCCGCGGCGCGCTGCTGCGCGGTCGCCCGGCCGCGCCGGCGCACGACCGCGTGCCGACGACGATCCGCCGCGCCGTCGAGAAGGGCCTTCACATCGATCCGGGCGCGCGTCACCCCGACTTCACCGCCTTGCTCGCCGCCCTCGCGCGCGACCCGTACCGCACGCACAAGGCAGTCGCCGGGCTGGCGGCGCTGCTGGTGGCCGTGGCGGCCGGCACTGCGCTGGTCCAGCCGGCGCAGATCGACTGTCGCGCCGCGGCGGCCGGGGTCGGCGAGGTCTATGGCCCGGGCCGACGCGACGCGCTGCTGACGAGCTTCGCCCGCAGTCCGCTGCCCTACGCCCGCGCGTCGGCCCCGGCGCTGGTCGCCGAGCTCGACGCCTACGCCGCTCGCTGGGCCCGCACCGCCGAACAGGCCTGCGTGGCCACGCACATCCGTCACGAGGCCTCGAGCGAGCTGCTCGACCGCCGCGGCGCGTGCCTGCGCGATCGCCTGCGCGAGCTCGAGGCGCTGCTCACGGTGCTGGCAGATCCTGCCGCGGCCGAGCGGGCCCTGCCGGCCGTGCGCGAGCTGCCGCGGCCCGACCGCTGCCTGCAGCCGCGCGCCGCCGAGGTGCGCGTCGCCGGTCGCGAGACCGCGGCGCTGCAGGCCCGTCTGGCCGACGTCAGCGCCCATGGCGGCCGGCGACGACGCGCGGGCGCTCGCGTCGGCACAATCGGTCATGTCCGAAGGGTCAGGTCTTTCGGAACCTGTCCTGAAGGACGAGGCCCGCTACTGGCGCGGGCGCGCGGCGCTGGCCGGCCTGCAGCTCGACCTCGCGGCCGACGATCTGCACCCCGCGTTCCACGGCGCGATCCGCCGCGGCGACGACGAGCTGGGCTTCCGCGCCGCGATCGCCCTGGCCGAGGTGGCGTCGCGGCGGGCCCAGTTCGCGTCCGCCGAGGAGTGGCTCGACCACGCCGAGGACGCGCTGCAGCGCGGCCAGCTCGGCGAGGTCCCGCTGGCCCAGCTCGAGCTGCGCCGCGGCGAGGCGCTGAGCGACGCCGGCCGCCCGGCGGAGGCGCTGATCGCCCTCGAGCGGGCCCTGACGACGCTGCAGCGAGCGCTCGGCCCCGACGCGTTCGAGCTGGCGCGGGTCCACCTGCTCCGCGGGATCGCCCTGCGCGACCTCGGCCGCGTCGACGAGGCGATGCAGGCGTTCGCGCGCGACGAGGAGATCTTGCGCGCGGCGTTCGGCGAGTCGCACCCGAGCGTGGTGGTGCCGCTGAACAACCGCGGGGCGGCGCTGCTCGACCTCGGGCGCGCCGACGAGGCGCTGGCGCTGTTCCAGCGCGGGCTTGCGATCCGCCTGCGCGCGTACGGCCGCGACCACCCGCGCACCGCGTTCTCGCTGTCGCAGATCGGCGAGGCGCTGGCCGACCTGCGGCGCCACGCCGAGGCCGAGGCGGCGCTGCGCGAGGCGCTGGCGATCCGCCTGCGGATCCTCGGGCCCGATCACCCCGACGTCGCCGAGACGCTGACGGGCCTCGGCAATCTGGCGCTCGAACAGCGCCACCACGAGGAGGCCCGCCGCCTGCTGATCGAGGCGCTGCGGATCCGCCAGGCCGCCTACGGCGCCGACCACGAAATCGTCGCCAGCGCCCACCGCAACCTCGCCGACGCCGCGCGCGAGGCCGGCGACCTCGACACGGCGGAGCTCGAGCTGGGCCGCGCGGAGGCGATCTGGAACGCGCACCTGCCCGCAGGCCACCCGAAGTTCGAAACGCTGCAGTTCGATCGCGGCCGCCTGGCCGAGGCCCGGGAGCAGCTCGAGCTCGCGGCGGATCACTACACCCACGCGCTCGAGCTGACCGAGCAACGCCTCGGCGCCGAAGATCCGAAGCTGGCGGCGATCTTGCGCGCCCTCGGCCACGTGCAGCTGCTCCGCGGCGAACGAACCGCGGCCGTCGCAGCGCTGGGTCGCGCCGCGACGCTGCCGCCGGCCCCGCGCCCGCTGACGCCGGAGCGGATCGCCAGCGCCCACTTCGACATGGCCCGCGCGCTGTGGCCGGAGAGCCCGATCCGCGCCCGCGGCGAGGCCGCCGTGGCCGCGGAGGCTTTGAAGAATTCGAGTTCACCGGCCGACACTGCGCTGCTGCGCGAGATCGAGGCCTGGCGCGCTGCTCACTGAGCGAGTCGCCTGTCCTTCGACAATACATGTCTTTTCCTACATTGTTCAAAGGACATGCTTATAAAGACATGTCCTGTTCGGCACCTCACGCGAGATCACCGCTGCGCCGGGCGTGGACACCTCCGTGTCTCCACGCCCGGTGCGCCGGCGGGTCCTCGTCCCGCCGGGCCGCGCCCCTTCCTTGGGCACGGTGAAGCAGAACGGGACCGACGATCCGGGCCCGCGGTGATCAGCCCGCGGCGAGGTGGCGTGCGAGCTCGGCGAAGCTGCTGGAGTAGCCGCCGTCCATCGACTCGTGGCCGGCGAGGAAGGTCGCGCGCTGGGCCGGGGTGGCGTTGTGGGGCACGCCGCGCAGCATCACGGTGGTCTTGCCGTCCTGCTCGGTGAGCGTGATGGTGTGCAAGATCTCGTGCGGCCAGTCGTCCTCGAACGGCGGGCGCACGGTGTTGCCCTCGGCGTCGGCGAACGCATTGGTAAAGACCAGGCGGGTCGGCGGATCGATCTCCACGTAGGTGAACTTGCCGAACAGCTCGCCGCCGTCGGGCGCGCGCATGCAATAGTGGTAGTGGCCGCCGGGGCGCAGGTCGAGCCGCCGCGACTGCATCTCGAAATGCTTCGGCCCCCACCACTGCGCCAGCCGCTCGGCCTCGGTGAGGGCGCGGTAGACCAGCTCGCGCGGGGCGGCGAACGTCCGCGTGAGCACGAACTCGACCTCGAGGTCGCCCAGCAGCTCGCCCAGGCGGTCGAAGGTCGAGCTCGCGCCGTCGCCCGCGTACTTGACCGCCTCGTCGCGCGCCGCGACCGAGGCGAACCGCATGCGCATGACGACCTCGGTCTGCTCGCCGCGGGCGCGGAACTCGGTGACCACGTGGAACCCCCGCGGGTCGTCGTCGATGTCGCTGTCGTGGTCGTAGACGAGGCGCTCGTTCGCGGCGACCTCGCGGTAGCGGATCCGGTTGTCGTAGTCGACGCCATTCGGCCCGTGCATGACGTAGCGCCACACGCCGCCGGGGCGCACGTCCATCTCGCGGATGGTGGTGGTAAAGCCGCGCGGGCCCCACCAGCGCACCACGTGCTGCGGCTCGGTCCACATCTTGAACACCAGCTCGCGCGGAGCGGCGAAGACGCGGGTGATCACCAGCTCGCGGTCGCTGGCAGGTTCGGGGGTCGGGACATATTCGCGGGCATGCGTTCTCCTTGTCGTCGGTGCAATCCGTGCAGTCGGACAAATACTCGGGGGCCCGGGCGAGCGCCCGGGGTGACTCATGATG
Organism: Nannocystis pusilla; assembly: GCF_026626665.1. Taxonomy (GTDB): domain Bacteria; phylum Myxococcota_A; class Polyangia; order Nannocystales; family Nannocystaceae; genus Nannocystis; species Nannocystis pusilla. The sequence goes on along the minus strand of NZ_JAPNKE010000002.1, from coordinate 9,032,000 downwards.
GGTAGGGCGCGCCGTCAGTGCTTGCGCCGCGGCTTCTTGTCGTCGGCCTGCAGCTCGTGCAGGTACTCGCCCAGGCGGTCGAAGCTCTCTTCCCAGAACTTGCGGTAATGTGCGGTGAACTCGGCGACCTCGCGCAGCGGCGCCGCCTCGAGCCGACACGGCCGCTGCTGGGCGTTGCGCCCGCGGCTGATGAGACCGGCGCGCTGCAGCACCCGCAGGTGCTTGGAGATCGCCGGCAAGCTCATGGCGAACGGCGCCGCCAGCTCGGAGACGGACGCCTCCCCCTGCGCGAGGCGGGCGAGGATCGCCCGCCGCGTGGGGTCGGCGAGGGCGGCGAAGGTGGCGTCGAGGTCGCTGGCCGGCATCTTCTTCATTAAACCGTTCGGTTATGAAACCTGTTGGTTAACTACGACCCGGAGAAGCACCTGTCAAGGGCTCGGCGAGGGGCTCGACGGAAATTGTCCGAGGGTTCGGTGCTGCGGGTCCTCGGCCGAGGTTGACGCGGCCCTCGGCGAGCTGCGACCTTCGCGGGCGAACCGATGCGCCCGAAGGAGCTCGCGCGGCTGATCGAGGCCACCCCACGCGATCGCGACGGCGTCGTCCGGGTCGAGGGGGTCGTGCTCGACCCGCGCTCGGCCTGGCCGTTGCGCGACAATCATCGGCTGCGGTTCGAGCGGGTCGACTTCGGCGCCCCGCTGTTCGGGTCGTTCTGGACCCGGCCCACGTTCCGCGGCTGCGTGTTCGTGGATTGCGACCTCGACGGCGTCAACGCCACGCGCACGAGCTTCGTCGATTGCGCCTTCGAGCGGCTCTCCGTCGGCCGGCGGCTGTTCAGCGCGTTCTCTCGCTGCGCGTTCCGGGCCTGCACCTTCGTCGATTGCACCCTCGCCAGCGCCGAGCTCTCGGAGTGTTCGTTCCACGACGTGGCGTTCACCCGCTGCGAGATCGCCAGGACCAACTTCAGCCGGTGCGCCCTGGTCGACACCACCTTCACCGGCGCGCTCCGGACGGTGAACCTCACCGCCTCCGCGGCGACCCGCGTCGACCTGCGCGGCTGCGCGATCGTCGATTCGTCGCTGCTCGACGGGCCCGAGCTCGACCTCCGCTTGCCCGACGGCCCGAACAACTTCGTCGCCTATCCGCGCGCGTTCGTGGCGGCCGTCGAGGCGCTCGAGCCGGTCCTGTCGCCCGGCAACCACGACGAGCTGCGGGCAGTGGCCGCCTTCGTGGCCGGCTCGACGTACGGCGAGATCGTCGATGAGAGCCTCTTCGCGCGGATCTCCGCGGACCAGCGCGGGCTGGTGCTGGAGCGGCTGTTCGCGCTCCGCGACCTCCGCGCCTGAGCGCCGCGGCCCGGTGGAAGAATCGGCGCGATCCGACGAGTCCCATCGGACATGTTTTATAGGACATGTCTACCGCGGGGCCGCGATCGCCCCGTGCAGCTCGAGGTAGCGCCGCAGCAGGCCCACGCGGGCGTCGCAGCCGGCGGGGTCGGTGTCGCACACGTTGAACGCCTCGCGCGGGTCGGCCTTCAGGTCGTAGACCTCGAGGGTCCGCTTGCGCCGGTTGTCGAGAATTTGATCCCCTCGGGCAGGAGCAGCGCGAACACGTCCCAGGTGGTGCTGAGGACGGGGCGGCCGCACGCGGGTGATTCGCCGCGGAGCGCGGGCACGAGCGACCGGCCGACGAACCAGCCGGGGCCCTCGAGGCCGAACAGGTCGAGGAAGGTCGGCGAGAGGTCGAGCAGCGGCAGGTCGCACGGGCTCGTGCGCGCGGGCACGGCGGGGCCGATGACGATCAGCGGGACACGACACTGCTCCTCGTAGGGCGGGCCGCCGTGGTGCTGCACGCCGTGCTGGCCGAACGCCTGGCCGTGGTCGGCGCTGACCACGATCAGCGTGCGCGGCCACAGCCCGGCCTCGTCGAGCCAGGCGTCGAGGCGCGCCAGCTCGCGGTCGATGTTGGCCAGCTCGGACACGTGGCGCTCGTAGGCGCGGCCCTTGCGGTCGCCCGAGTCGAACGGGTGGTGGGCGTCCATGAAGTGGCTGAACAGGAACAGCGGCCCGTCGCCGTGCTGCCGCAATCGCGTGAGGATCGCGTCCATCACCGCCGGTGCGTAGGCCAGGCGATCGCCGCGCGCGATCGGGACCTCGATCTCCTCGGAGAAGCCGCGGCCGATCTTGTTGACGTGATTGACCAGCTCGAACTGACTGATGACGTGCACGGTGGTGACGCCGCGCGCGGTCAGCAGGTCAGCGACCCGCGGCCGCTCCTCCTTGACGAGCGAGCCCTGGGTCGCGCTGTCGCGGGCCCACTTCAGCTGCGGGACCTCGAGGCCGGTGAACAGACTGGCGAGGGTGAAGCGGGTGACCGTCGAGGGGCTGATCGCCCGCGGGACGTAAAAGCCGGCGTCGCGCCAGCGGTGCAGCGTCGGCAGCAGCGCGCGGTTGGCCGGGTTCTGCAGCACTTCGGCGCGCATCGAGTCGAGGGTGAAGAACAGGACGATCGCGTCGGGCGGCAAGAGCGGCGGCTCGCTGGCGGCGATCGGCGGGGCGTCGGCGCTCCACTCGAACCACGGGGCCAGCTCGGGCGGGATCGGGATGTGACCGTATTGCAGATTGTCGACCTCGGCGCGCCAGGGCGGGACGTGAGCGGCGAGGAGGGCCGAGTCGAGGCGGGTGAGCTCGACGCGGACGGTGTTGCCCGGATCGATCACGACCGCGCCGACCGCGAAGATCACGGCGACGCCCACGACGACGCGCTCCGCCGCCGACGAGAGCCGCCGGCGCCACTGCATGCCGGCGAGCGCGGCGGCGGCGGCGGTGGCCGCGGTCCAGGCGAGGAACGCGTGCACCCCCGGGTAGTCGAGCGGCAAGATCCGGGTGTTGACGATCGCGGCGAACGTGGCGACCGCGACGGCGAGCCAGCGCACGCGCGGTCGGGCCATGCGCCGGCCGAGGAGGTACGCCAGCGGGACGGCCTGGGCGAGCGCGACGGTCAAGAGGACGTCGACGAGCCCGGCGCGCTCGCGGCCGGCAAGGCGGAGGGCGAAGTTGTCGAGGTCGGGCGCGACGATCGCCAGAGCGAGGATCACGGCGACGAGGCTCAGCGCCAGCGGTGCCAGCCACGCGCGCCGCGGGGCCAGCCGCAGCCACAGAGCCACCGCGAGGCCGCAGACGAGGCCGAGGAACAGCAGCTGGCCGGCGTCGAACAAGTGATTGAGCGCGCGCACCCGCAGGCCCGCATTGGGCAGCGCGCGGGCGGCGATGCAGCCGGCGTTGACGAGCGCGAGCCCGGCCCAGGCGAGGACGATCGCCGCGGCAGGGGTCAAGGGGCGGTCGCCGGCCACGAGGCGGGCGACTATACACGCGGCGACGGCGGGCGGTCGGAGCGAGCAGCGCACGGGCTCGCGGGGCCGGGAGCGTCGCGATGCCGCGCGACCCCAGGCGAAACAATTCGTCCCGGCGCGCGTGGATGAGGATGCGCCGCGTGACGCGAGATCTCGAAACCACACGCGCGAGGCCGCCTCATCCGCGAGGTCGCCTCGTCTTCGAGGAGAGCTCGCGCGCGAGGTGCCGCGTGTTCGCGCCGATCAATCGGCGAGGGCGCGGACGTTGAACAGGGCGATGTACATCGGGCCGAGCGCGTCGGGGTAGAGCACGTCGGCGCCGGCGCGTTCGGCCAGCTTTTCGGCGACTGCGAGGCCGTCCTTCAGGTTGCCGGGTTGGTCGACCGGGTCGTCGCCTTCGAGCTGGCCCAGCACCTGGTCGGGGATGTAGCGGTCGAACACGTGGGCGCGGCGGAGCACCCCGCCGGGCATGGCGACGAGGACGATCTTGTACTCGGCGGAGATCACGATCTTGCGCTCCGCGTCGAGCAGTGAGAAGCGCGAGCCCTGGTAGTCCATGTCCATGCCGGCGACCCCGAGGCGCTGGCACAGGGCGACGAACGCGTCGCTGTCGATCTGTCCGGTGGCCGCCAGCGGGCCGGCGGGCTCGGGCGGCGGCAGGTCGTCGTCGTCCTCGTCGTTCTCGCCGTCGCCGAGCTCGCCGTGCTCGATGGCGAGGAGCCGCCAGTAGTTGTCGCCCTCGACCCGCTCGACCACCAGCGGCCACGCCTCGTCGTCGATCACCGTCACCTCGACGCCGTCGCCCGCGGCCACCAGCGCCGTGAACTCCTGCGGCTCGTCGTCGACCTCGACCTCCACCACGATCCGCTCCTTCAACGTCACCGTCTCCGGCTCGCTGCCCGGCGGCGACCACTCCGGCCGCAGGCGCGTCGCCCCGGCCCGCAGCTCCATCAGCTGGGTCCGGCTGAGCAAGAACGGCGGCAGGTCGGCGTCGAGGCGCTCGCACTCGTCGTCGCGGGTCGGCTGCTCGAGCGCGTGCGACAGCCACGCCCCCTGCGACAGCACCGCGATCGTGCGGCTGTCGGCCAGGCTGTCGTTCGAGAAGGCGATCACCGCCTCCGGCTCGCCGTCCTCGAACGCGCTCGACAGCACGAGCTGATCGTCGGTCTCGAGGATCTGGAATTCATAATTGTCGGCGGCGTCGAAGTCGGCCATCTCGTAGCGGAGCACGGCGCCCGGGGTCAGCAGGGACATTGGGGGGACCTTCCTGTCGGGGAGCGCGAGGCATAGCCGAGGCCCGTCGCGCGTCGCAAGCGCGCGCTCCGCACAACAGCGCCGGCGGGCCGCGCGGCGCGAATCAGATGACCGAAAGGACAGGTGATCCCAACCCCGGCCCACCCACGTGCGCGTGCGGACCTCGCGGTCGAGCCCGGCGTGGCAGTGATTCGCAGCGACTGCTGCGCTCCCGTGCCGCGACCCGCAGACGTCGGCTAGCGACGTGAGACGGAGGGATCGGCGCTCCCTGGTCACCGCTAACGACGAGCCCGCATCGTCGATGAGGGCCGTTCGCGCAGCTGCGATCGGCGCGTCAGGGCCGTCGCCGCCGCGATGGCCTCCGGCACGGCGAGATCGCCGACCTGGCTTGCGACCCCAGCGCCGTGTGAGTCAGGCCTCGGCGACGGGGCGAGGGCGACGTCCTCCGCGTTTGTCGGGGCCGCGGAGGCCGGTGCGAGCGCGACGGGGTCGCAGCGCTAAGCTCGCCCCGCGTGACGACGACCGCGATCGACTGGCGCTGGGACGACCTCGCCGACGCGCTGGCGGCGGGCCTGCGGGCCGCCGCCGCCGCCGTCGAGCTCGAGCAGGCGGTCCGCGGCCTCGACGGGCGCAGCGAGCTCGAGCTGCACCCGGTGCTGCGCGGGGGCCTGCAGGCCGCGGGCTACGGCGTCGCGGCCGAGGTCCGATTCCCGCGCGACCGGGTCTTGCGGCGGCGCAGCGAGGGTGTCCGTTGCGACATGGTCGTCACGCCAGGTGGGCGGCCGCTGGCGGACGCCGCCGAGCAGATCGGTCTATTCGCCCCGGAGGACGCGGTCGCGCTGGTCGACGCCGCCTGGCTCGAGGTCAAGGTCGTGGCCCAGCACAACGAGCGCGGGCCCAACCGCGCCTACGCCAGCGCGCTGCAGCGACCTGTCTGGAAGGACATCGACAAGCTGGCCGCCGACCCGCACATCTTGCACGGGGCCGCGGTGCTGGTGCTGTTCACCACCGACGCCGAAGTCGCCGACCACGACCTCGGCGTGTGGTCGTCCGGCGCCAGCCTGCGCGGGCTGCGGCTCATGCCCCGCGAGCAGCGGTCGCTCGCGATCGGCGACCGTCTCGGCAACCGACTGTGCACCGTCGCCGTGTTCCCGCTGGCGCGCGGCCCCGCGTGAAGCGCCCGCGTGGCGGCGTCCGGGGCGTGTGCGCAAGCGAACGCTGGCGGCGCAAACGCCCGTCACCGGGGCGAGACGGGCGTGCTCGGGCGGACCGGCGCCGGCAGCGGCGAGATGGGGGGCGCCGCGGCGGTTTTTGCCGTAAGCTGAACGGACCTGGCGATCCGTTCGCCGCCAACCTTCGAGACGCATGAAAAAATATCACACTTCCCGCTGTCACGCGCTCGACCTTCACCAGGGAGACCAGACGTGAGCAACTACTACTCTTCCGGGAAGCGATCCCGCGAGGCCAACAAGGCCAAGAAGCAGCAAGAGAAGGCGCAGGCCCGCGAGGCCCGCCGGGAGCGCGGTCCGCGGGAGATCCCGATCGCCACCGCCGAGGACGTCACGGGCAACCTCCCCTCGATCGAGGACGCGATGCGGGCGATCGAGAATCCGGGTCAGGAGCGCTCCGCCGCGACGATCCCGGTCCGCCTGTTCGTCGGCAGTCTGAGCAGCAGCACCACGGCCAGCGACCTCCGCAACGCCTTCAGCGCGTACGGCCCGGTCGCCGACGCGGTCGTCATGACCGAACGCGAGACCGGCGCTTCGCGCGGGTTCGGCTTCGTCACGATGTCCAATCGCAAGGACGCCCCCCGGGTGATCGAGGCGCTCAACGGCGCCGACCTCAAGGGCTCCTCGATCGTCGTCAACGTCGCCACCGAGCGCCGCTGAGCCGCGACGCGGCCGTCCGTGCCGCGTCGTTGCGTCGGCCGCCGAGGCGTGGTACCCGTCCGCGCGTCCTTCGTCCGCGGAGCGAGGTCGCCTTGTGCCTCGGTTTCGGCCGACCCCCACGTGTCCGGCGAGCCGACCGAATCGGCCTCCGGGCCCGGACTCGTGGGCCGCATCGCGCCGCCCGGGCGAAGACCTGGCCCTCGAGGGCCCCTGAGAACGTTTCCGTGCAAGACAACCTTCCTGTCGTTACCCCTGCCCACGCGTCGGACTTCGCCGCGCTGGGCCTGTCCGAGACCCTGCTCCGCGCGCTGCGCCAGGAGGGTCACACCACGCCGACGCCGATCCAGGCGGCGGCCATCCCCCTGCCCTCCTCGGCCGCGACCTGTTCGGCTGCGCCCAGACGGGCACCGGCAAGACGGCGGCGTTCGTGCTGCCGATCGTCCACCAGATGCTGCAGCGCCCGGCGCCGCGTGACGCGGGTGTCCGCGCGCTGATCCTGACGCCGACGCGCGAGTTGGCGGCCCAGATCGGCGAGCGGATCGGCGTCTACGCGCGCTTCAGCGGCCTGCGCCACACGGTGATCTACGGCGGCGTCGGCATGCAGAACCAGGTCCAGGCGCTGCGCGCCGGCGTCGACCTGCTGGTCGCCACGCCCGGCCGGCTGGTCGACCTGATGGCCCAGGGCCTGGTCCGCCTGCAGCGGGTCGAGTTCTTCGTCCTCGACGAAGCCGACCGCATGCTCGACGAGGGCTTCTTGCCGTCGATCCGCCGCGTCGTCGGCGTGCTGCCGAAGCAGCGCCAGACGCTGCTGTTCTCGGCGACCATGCCGCCCGAGATCGCCCCGCTCGCCGCCCAGGTGCTGCGCGACCCGCTGCACATCGAGGCGACGCGGGTCGCGTCGGCGCCCGACGCCATCGCCCAGTCGGTCTACCTGGTCGCGCAGGAGCACAAGCGCGAGCTGCTGCGCCACGTCCTCGGCGACCGCGCGGTCACGCGGGCGATCGTCTTCACCCGCACCAAGCACGGGGCCGACCGCGTGGCTCGCCAGCTCGCGCAGGGCCAGATCCACGCCGAGGCGATCCACGGCGACAAGGCCCAGAGCACCCGCCTGCGCGCCCTGTCCCGCTTCCGCGACGGCGAGGTCCGCGTCCTCGTCGCCACCGACCTCGCCGCCCGCGGCATCGATGTCAGCGGGATCTCCCACGTCATCAACTACGACCTGCCGATGGACCCCGAGGCCTACGTCCACCGGATCGGCCGCACCGCCCGCGCCGGCTCGCAGGGCGTCGCGCTGTCGTTCTGCAGCGGCGACGAGCAGACGCGCCTCAAGGGCATCGAGCGGCTGATCCAGCGCCGCGTGCCGGTCGTGCAGAACCACCCGTTCGCGGGCATGGTCGCGGAGGCCGCGCCCGCCCGTCCGCAGCAGCCGCGCCAGCAGCAATCGCGCCAGCCGCAGCAGCCGCGCCAGCAGCAGCGGGCTCAGCAGGCGCGCCCGCAGCAGCAGCGCTCCGCCGCGGCGCCGAGCCGCGGCGCGCAGGGCGGCCGGCGAGCCACGGTCCGCTGAGCGAGGGAATATGTCCCCACGGACATGTCCTCGTGGGCATGGCCTGATGGTCATGTCTTCTAGAGCATGTCCGTCGGGACCGACGCGAGACGCGACAGGTCCTCCGCGTCGGGGCGCCCCGCCGGTGACGCAGGACCCGCGCGCGTGATGCCGCGGAGCTGGGCCTCCTCGCGCGCCAGACTGCGGCGAGCTTGGGCCTCCCGCGCGCGCGAGCCTGCGCGCGAGCCTGGGCCTCCCCGCGCGCGAGCCTGAGGTGAGCTTGGGCCTCCCGCGCGCACGAGCCTGCGCGCGAGCCTGGGCCTCCCCGCGCGCGTGGCCGGGCCGCGGCGCGGAAAGACATGTCTTTTCGAGCAGGTGAATGTCAGCGCCGGGCGGGTTCGGCGGCGTCGGCCTCTGCCCGCCCGAGTCCCTCCTTTCCAAGCCAGGCGGCGCACGAGACAGCCCGCCTCGGGCGGACCGTCGACGCCGCAGCGATCCGCTACGGGGTCAGCAAATGGTCATGCTCAGGCAGTGCTGCGGCTTCGCCGGGCCGTCGACGCTGGGCGCCTTGAACGTGCACTGGATGCACCGCAGCATCTTCAGCGGGGGCAGCATGGGGTCCGTCTGGACCGGGCGGATCTTGAGCGACGCCTTCGTGAAGCTCACGTCGTGCTGCGGGGCGAGCCCCTCGCCCTCGGCCAGCGCGCAGGCCGGCGCGGGCGGGAGCGACGACACCAGGTCGGCGAACGCGACGGGCGTGTTGGCCGTCGCCGTCACCACCTTCGAGCCGATCAGGACGACCTCCGTCGGCGCCGGCGGATCCACGCCCACGGGGTCGGCGCAGACCACGGTCTCCGTGCCCGTCGCCTCGATCGTGATCTCGAGGTCGCCGCCGCCGAGGCCGTTGAGGCTGCCCGCGGCGGTCAAGGTCGTGCCATTGTCGGTGAAGGTCGGGAGGCTGTTGAACGGCGGCGGGGCCGCGACGGCGAGCGAGCCGAACAGCGAGAACACAGAAACGGTGACGATCGATGCTTTGCGCATTGTCGAATTCTCCGCGGATAACCATGTCGCTCGCCGACGGCGCAGCGAGGATTCTGAGCACCGACCGGGATGCTCGTCACGGGGTGGGCCGAGACGGAGAATTCATCACCCGGGGCCCGTCCGGCTCGCGCGGCGCCCGCGACGACGATGATTCGCGGTCCGTCGAATACACGCGCCGCCGGGGCGGGCGGCGCGAGGGCGCGGAGACTGCGATGAATGTCCCTTCGGACATGTTTTATATATGGGCGGACGCACCGTCCTCCGCGCCGAGGCGGGCGCGCCGCGAGGCGGACCGGCCCGGGGCGCAGCGCTCGTCCGGCGAGGACGCCGGGGGCGCCCGATCGCGGGGCTCATCCGGGTCACGCTCGCGTCGGCCGTTCAGCGGGACCGCGGCAGCAGGAACGCGGTCTGCATGCACAGCTCCGCCTGCGGGGTGTCGAGGCGGCTCGGGAACCGCCAGGTCTCGACCGCCGCGAGTACCTCGCCGTCGACCTCCTCGCTGCCCGAGCTGTCGAGGACGACCGGCTTGTCGGTGGTGCCGTCGGGCGCGACGCAGAAGCCGACCATGCCGCCGTCCTTCACCGGCCCGCGGCTCCGCGCCACGGCGGCGGCGATCGCCTTGTGCGGGTACGGCGTCGCGGCCCCGGCGATGAACGGCGCGACCAGCAGCAGGTGCATGTAGCCGCGCTCGGCGTGACACGACGATTGCAGGCCGCCGGCGCACAGGCGGGCGAAGGTCGCCCGCGCCGCCTCGGGGTCGGCGACGACGCCGAGCCCGAGCCACTGCTGCATCGCCACGGCCTCGCAGCCGAACTCCCCGCCGGACTCGCACATATGGACGAACAGGCCGGCGATCTCCGCCGGATCGACCTCCGGGCCGCGCATCGCCGCGTCGACCGCGACCTCGCAGCCGACCCGGTCGCCGCCCTCGCAGGCCACCTCGGCCTGCTCGACGTGCCGCCGCTCGAGCGGCTCGTTCCGCGCGCTGCGGCACTTGCTCGCCGCGACGCACTCGTAGGCGAGCTGCTCTTTGTTGCAGGTGCGCTCCGCCAGGCCGCAGCCGTAATTCCACAGCGCGTCGGCCTGCCCGCTCCGCCGCTCGACGCCCTCGCCGCTGCGATAGGAGCCGGCCAGGTTCGTACACCCGCGGCCGGAGCCGAGGTCGCAGGCCTGGCGCTCGAAGGCGACCATCCCCAGCGGGTCGCGCCCGAGCTGCTCGCCCCGCTCGTACGCGCGTGCGACCGCGAGGCAGGCCCCCGCGCTGCCCCCCGCGCAGGCCGAGCAATAGGCCGACAGCCCGGACGGGAGGTCGCACTGCGCCAGATAATCGGCCTCTTCGGGTTGGGCCGGGGGCAGCGGAGACCCGCAGGCGCCGATCAGCGCGAGCGTGACGATACCAGGAATAGCGCGAATGGCACTTCGCTTCATCAACATCGATACGAGACGGGATAGCACGCGCACCGTTCGACCGCGAATCACGAGTCATGGTGGCTGCCGAGAAGAGTCACGCCATTTTTTCAGCCGACGACCCATCGAATCGCCGTGGTCGCGCATACCGGCGAATTCAGGGCCCTAAGGCCGGTCTCACCTTTCCCCTGGTCGCAGGCGCCGTCGGAGCGTCGGAGACAGGGCCTCTCCCGAGCCCCGGCTCCGCGAGGACGCCGGGCCGCGATCAGGCCACGCGCTTTTTGAACAGGTCGCGCAGGGCGAACGTGGGGTCGCTGCACACCCCGCCGTGGACCGGCGAGGTCTGAATGATCGTACTGCGCGGGGCGACCAGCCAGTGGAAGCGCTCGGAGATCGGCAGCGCGGCGATCGAGCCGGCGCCCTGGTCGCCGTAGCAGACCGCGCGGAAGGCGTCGAGGTGGCGGGTGAGCGCCTCGAGGTCGACCTTCTCCGCGAGGGCGAGCACGCGGTGGCGGTCGAGGGCCAGCGCGCAGCCGAGGAAGCCGAGCGTCGGCGCGTGGACGATCACGCCGGCGTTGACGAACTCCTCGCGCTCGACTCGCGGCACCACGCGGACGATCGCGTAATCAAACGGCGCGCGCACGGTCGGCCTCCTCGAGGTAGACGGACGCCGCGTCGCGGCGGGCTCGCAGGCGGGCCGCGAAGGCGGCGCGGTACTCGTCGGGCGGCAGCGCGGGCGGGGCCGTCCACCACGCGTCGGGCACCTCCGCGGTCGCGGCGTCGATCGCCGCGTCGGTCAGGCCCGCGGTCAGCCACTCCGCCTCGGCGGCGACCGGGCCCGCCCACGGCAGCAGCACGTGGCGGGCGATCAGCGGGAACTTCGAGTCGGCGCCATCCATGCCGCCGTCCCAGTCGTGCTGCCAATAGAGCGCCGCGCCGTGGTCGATCAGCCACAGCTGGCCGGTGCACCACAACAGGTTGGTGTTCTTGGCCGTGCGGTCCATGTTCTGCGCGAACGCGTCGAACGCGACGATCCGGGCCGCGAGCATGGGGTCGAGCTTCGGCTTGGCCGCCGGGTCGAAGCCGATCGCGCTGGCCAGGAACGCCATGCCGACGTTGTCGCCGGCGCTCGCCACCACGAGGTCGCGGATCTCCGGGTCGCCCTCGTTGCGGCCGACCGCCGCGTCGAGCTCGATGATCACCAGCTCCGGCACCGGCAAGCCGAGCGTGCGCCCGAGCTCGCCGACCACCACCTCGGCGATCAGGGCGCGCGCCTTGACCGGCGGCGCGAAACTTGACGACGTAAGAGCGGCCGTCCTCGGCCTCGACGACCGCGGGTAACGAGCCGCCCTCGCGCAGCGGGACCACATAACGAGCAGCGACGACGCGGCGGAGCACGCCGAGAGTGTACAAAGCCCCGCGCCGCCCCGTCACGCGTCGAGCGGACGGCCCGCGCCCGCGGCGTCGGCGCGGTTCATCGCCCGCGCCGGCCGAAGAAGCGCGCGTTGGCCTCGATGTCGTCCCGCAGCTCGAGCGGCACGTCGCAGTCCATGTGGATCGCCGATACCGGGCACACCGCCACACAGCAGCCGCAGTCGATGCATTCGTCCGGATCGATGTAGAGCTGGACCCCGGGGAAGCGCACGCCGCGTTCGGCCGCGGGCACCGAGCGCAGGGTGGCGTCGGCGATCGGCCCGTGGATGCAATCGATCGGGCAGGCCTGGGCGCAGGCCGTGTCGCAGGTGCCGGCGCAGTGACGGGTGATGACGTGGGGCATCGTTTGAAATTTCTCCTCTGCGGGCTGCCCCCAGCACGCCTCGCGCCGGCCGGCGACGAGGAAGAACCACGGCAAATACAAGCACTTGGGAACGGAGCTCGAGGCTCGAGGCGAGGGCACTGAAGTTTCAGTGACATCGCACTGATATTTCAGTGCCGGTGCGCTACACTGCCCTGCGCGATGCCTGAGGCGGGTTTGGAGCCGGTCGAGCTGCTGGCGGCGCTGGTGGCGGCGGCCAGCGAGGCGCACACGCGGCGGACGTGGGTGCGGCGGGTGATCGAGGCGCTGGCGCGGGCGCTGCCCCTGGCGCGGCTCGAGCTCGGCGAGCGCGTCGAGGGCACCGACGAAGTCGAGGTCGTGAGCGGCGCGCCGGGCGACGGCGCGGTGGCCACGACCCGCCGTCGGCTGCAGGAGCGGGAGATCGCCGCCCTGCGCGCGGGCCGAATCGACGAGACGGAGCGGCGCGGCCCGGGCGGGCGCTCGCGGCTCGTGCTCCCCCTCGGAGGCGCCGGCGCGGCGATGTTCGTCGCCCTGACGCTCGGCCCCGGCGAGCGGCCGACGCCCGCCCTCGCGGCGACGCTCGGCGACGTGCTGTTCCACCTGCTGCGCGGCCAGGAGGTCACGCAGCGGGTCGCGGAGCTGTCGCGCCGGGCCCACGTGGAGAACCGCGAGCTGCGCGAGCAGGCCCGCCACGGCGAGCGCGAGCGGCCGCTGGTGGCCCGCAGCGCGGCGATGCAGGAGGTCCTGCGCCGCCTCGAGGCGGTGGCGCCGTTCGACACCACGGTGCTCCTGGCCGGCGAGTCGGGCACGGGCAAGGAGCTGCTGGCCCAGCGGCTGCACCGGCTGTCGGCGCGCGGGCACCGGCCGATGGTGGCGATCAACTGCGGGGCGCTGCCGGCCAACCTGGTGGAGAGCGCGCTGTTCGGCCACGAGGCGGGGGCCTTCACCGGCGCGACGAAGCGCCACCTCGGGGTGTTCGAGCGGGCCGACCGCGGCACCCTGTTCCTCGACGAGGTCGGCGAGCTGCCGCTCGAGGTGCAGGTCAAGCTGCTGCGCGCGCTGCAGTCGCAGGAGTTCGAGCGCGTCGGCGGCGAGGAGCGGGTGCGCGTCGACGTGCGGGTGATCGCCGCCACCCACCGCGAGCTCGAGCCGATGGTCGCCGCCGGCGGCTTCCGCCGCGACCTGTTCTTTCGGCTATGTGTGTTCAAGATCCGCGTGCCCCCGCTGCGCGAGCGACTCGAGGAGCTGCCGGCCCTCACCGCCGCGCTGGTCGCCGACATCGCCGCCCGCCTCAAGCTGCCCACGCCCGCGGTGCCGCCCGCCGCGCTGGTCCGGCTGGCCCGCCACGACTGGCCCGGCAACGTGCGCGAGCTCGCCAACGTGCTCGAGGCGGCGATCATCCTCGGTCGCGGCACGGCCCTCGCCCTCGACGCCGCCCTCGCCGTCGAGCCCGCGCCGGCCCCGACCCCGGCCGCGGTCGAGCGCCTCGACGCGGCGATCCGCCGCTGCATCACCGCCGCCCTGCGAGCCTGCGACGGGCGGATCTACGGCCCCGGCGGCGCCGCCCAGGCCCTCGGCCTCAAGCCCGGCACGCTGCAGAGCAAGATGCGCAAGCTCGGCATCGACCGCGAGCCGTTCGTCCGCGAATGAGTCGGATGTCCCCGAGGACATGTCGCTAGCGACTCGCCGGCGGACAGATCGCCCGGCACGACCGGGTTACCCACCGAACGCGCGAGCTCGGCCTCGACCGCACGCCGCCGTGATGCGGATGCCCGCGAGGACAGGTCGCTCGCTGGCGGCGGCAGATCGCCCCGCACGACCGGGCACTCGCCGGACGCGCGAGCTCGGCCTCGACCGCACGCCGCCCGGGATGCGGATGCCCGCGAGGACAGGTCGATCGCCCTACAGGTACCCCGAGAGCACCGCGGGCCCCGAATGGTGCGCTCGCGCTCGCTGCCGGTCGGCGCGCCGGTCCGGCGGCGATTCGGGTATCGTCGCCCGTGGAGGGCGAGCGATGACGGTCGGAGGCCAGTCGGGCGAAGTGATCCCGCAGGACGTGATCCTGCGCCACGCCGGGTCGAACCCGGCGGCGGTCACCGAGGTGGTGCGAGCGATGACGGGCCTCGAGCCGGCGGCGGCCGCCAAGCTGGTGGCACGCACGCCGAGCACGGTCCGCACGCGGATCGCCCCCGCCCTGGCCGAGGCGCTGCGCGTCAAGCTGAGCGCCGCCGGCGCGACCGTCGAGCTGCGGACCCATGGCGCCTCTCCGGCCCCCGAGTTTTTTGACGTGTATCTGCAAGACAAGGGCACGAGCAAGATCAACGTCGTGCGCGCCCTGAAGATGATGATGGGCCTCGGGCTGCGCGAGGCGGTCGAGCTGGTCGACGACGCGCCGTGCCTGGTGCGCCGGCGGATCGGTCAGGACGAGGCCGAGGCGCTGCGCCACGAGTTGGTCGAGGCCGGAGCGACCGTCGACGTCCGCGCCCACGAGCAGCGCGCCGCCGGAGCGGGCGGTGAGCGGCGAGTCGGCGGTGACGTGGGGCGCGGCGAGCAGCGAGCCGGCGCGCCCGGGGGCGGCGACGAGCCCGTCCGGCGGGGGCTTGGCGGTGATCCTTCACCAGTGCGGCCCGCGCAAGCTCGACGTGATCAAGGTGATCCGCGACCACACGGGGCTCACGCTCAAGGACGCCAAGGACGTGTCCGAGTCGACCGACGCGGTGGTCAAGCAGGGCCTGAGCGAGCCGGAGGCGCGGTCGCTCGCGCAGGCGCTCACCGCCGTCGACGCGCGCGCCTCGGTCCGCAGCGCGGCCCCGGCGGCGCCCCTGCCCGTCAGCGCGACCGGCGGCTTCGAGGTGGTGCTGCACCACTTCGGCACGCGCAAGATCGACGTGATCAAGCTGATCCGCGAGGCCACGGGGCTCGGGCTCAAGGAGGCCAAGGACCTGTCGGAGTCGACCGACGTGACGATCAAGGCTGGCTTGCGCGAGGCCGAGGCGCGGACGCTCGCGCAGGCGCTGACGGCCGTCGACGCGCGCGTGTCGATCCGCGGCGAGGCGGCGCCGGAGCCGGCGCGCTTGCCCGAGCCGACGGTCGGCTACGGCGTGGTGCTGCGGTCCTGCGGCGAGCACAAGATCAGCGTCATCAAGCTCATCCGCGAGGCCACCGCGCTCGGGCTCAAGGAGGCCAAGGACCTGGCCGAGTCGACCGACGTCCTGATCAAGGACGGCCTCGACAGCGGCGAGGCGCGGGCGCTCGCGCAGGCGCTGACGACCGTGGGCGCGCGCGTCGAGGTCCGCAGCCCGGCGTGGGGCGCGGGCCAGGAGGACGACGAGGACGACGTCCCCGACGCGACGACGCCGTGCGACGTGATCCTCAGCGCCTGCGGGCCGCAGAAGATCATGGTGATCAAGACGATCCGCGAGGAGCTCGGCTGCGGCCTCAAGGAGGCCAAGGACCTGTCCGAAACGCCAGGCGCGCTGCTGCGCGACGGCATCGGTCGCCCGGAGGCCGAGGCGCTGGCGCACAAGCTGATCGCGCTCGGGGCCACGGTCGAGGTGCGGGAGATGTGGCGCCGCAGCGAGCCCGCCGAGGTCGACGTGTTCCTGCAGAGCGTCGGGCCCAACAAGATCTCGGTGATCAAAGAGGTGCGCGCAGTGACCGGCCTCGGGCTCAAGGAGACCAAGGACCTGGTCGAGTCCGCGCCGACGCTGATCAAGGCGAAGCTCGAGCTGGCGGCCGCTCGCCGGCTGCAGGCCGCGCTCGTCGAGGTCGGGGCGGCGGTCGAGCTGCGCTGAGCGGGTGCCTGTCCCGCGGGACAGGCGTCGGCGAGGTCGGCGAGTGTCTGTCTCTCGGGACAGGTGATTCGGCCGTGCAGGTTCGGCGCGAGGGGCCGCGCCGGAATGCCGACCTGTCCTAGCGGGCAGGTGCCTCGGCGGCCAGGGCCGAGGCGTGGTTCTCGACCAGCGCGACCAGCCGCGACAGGCCGAGCTTGCGCACCAGCACCGCCGGCCGCGAGCGCTCGCGGAGCAGCTTGCGGGTGGTCTGCACCGCGCCGTGGCTGTTCACCTCAGTGACGATGACGACGAGGTCGCTGCGGTCGACGAGCCGCTCGAGCTCGGAGAAGCGTGGCCCCGCATATAGCCGGTGTGGTGCTCGAGCTCGTGGCCCATCGCGCGCACAGCGCGCTGGTAGCTCTGTTCGCTCCGATCGAGGCCGCCGACGATGCCCACGCGCATGCCATCACAGTATTTCATTAAAATGGAATTTTCAAGTCGATGAACAAGAGCGGCGTCCCATGCGAGGCTTGCGCCAGGGCGGCAGGCGCGGCCGCACGGGGCTGTTCGAGGGTCTGCAGGCAGAGGGAGGAAATTGCGAGCGAGCTCAGCCGGCTCCATGGCACGAGAGGAATTTCCGCTATTCTGAAATCGTGCGATCTCCCGCGTCCCCGCCATGCTGACCCTGCTGCTCGTGAGCCTCTGGCGCGCCCACCTGCGCCGACGCCGCGCAGCGGCGCTGCCGGCCGCTTGAAGCGACGGCCGAGGCAAGGAACCGCGGGCGCGTCGGCAGCAGGTGCAGGCCGCGAGCGACGCCCACCCGCCTCGCCCGAGAGGTGCGCGCCACGGGGTCGCCTCGGCGCACCGCTTCGTCGTCTACGGAGGACCTGCGCTCGGCCGGCAGCGCATCGCGGTGCGGACGAGGCCAGCACGGGACCGGGGCCGACTTCTCAAGGCGCGCAGGCGGCTTCGAGCGCGGCGAGGTCGGGCTCGTGCGCTTCGCCCACCGAGGCGACGCGAGCGTCGGACAACAGGGAGCAGGCCCGCTGGCGCTCGCCGGCGGCGAGGAGCAGGCGCGCGAGCTCGAGGGCGGCGAGCGAGCGCGTTTGGCCCTGTCCTTTGGCACCTGTCGTATCGGCCAGCACACGCTCCAGCCACCGGCGTGCTTCGACGAGGTCTTCGGCGGCGACCGCGAGCCGGCCCGCGCGCACGGCCAAGGGCGGGATCGCCGGGTTCTTCGGGCCGCCGTCGGCCTCGTAGACGGTGATCGCGCGGGCGAGCAAGCTGCGGGCCTCGGCGATGTCGGAAGCGGCGAGGCACTCGGCGAGGCCGGCCAGCGCCTCGGCGTACATCGAGTGGGTCGTGCCGAGTTGCTCGCCGATCGCCACGGCGCGGCGAAACTCGGCGGTGGCGGTATCGATCGCTCCGTCGGCGAGACCGACCTTGCCGAGGCCCACCAGCGGATGCAGCAGATAGAGGTGATGCTGGCCGTAGATGGCTTCCATCAAGGCGAGCTGACGGCGAAACCCTGCGGCGGCCTCGTCACGTCGACCCTGCAGCAGGTCCACGTCGGCGACGCCGCCGAGCGGGTGCGTGATCATCGGGTGGTGCTCGCCGAGGAGTTCTGCGACCACCGCGACGGCCTGTGAGTAGTGCTCGCGTGCGTCGTCCAGTCGGCCCTGGCTGCGGTAAAGACCACCGAGGTTGTGGTGTGCGGCTGCGATCATCGGATCGGGCCCCTCGCTGCGGCGGCCGAACACCTCGATCGAGCGCAAGTAACGGAGGCGCCCGCGTTCGTCGGTGATGTCGCGTGAATAGACCGCGCCCAGGTTGTTGTGCAGGAGGCCCTCGAGCCGACCGTCGTCGCGGGCGCGCTCGGTGAGCGCCTCGGCCAGGGCCTCGGCGTCAAGCGCGACCTCGCGGCGACCCTGCAGCTCGCCGACGACGAAGATCCGCTTGACCACGGCCTCGGCCGCGATGGCATCGAGGCCGTGCACCAGCCCGAAACGCATCGCCCGGGTCAGCGCAGCCTCCGCTTCGGCATCGCGCGCCATCACCAATAACAAGCTGCCCTCGCGCAGCCCGGCCTCGGCGGTGAGCGGCGGGAAGCGCAACTCCTCGGCGGCGGCTCCGACCTCGCGCGCGAGCTGCAGAGCCTCGGTGTACTGCCCGGTACCTTCGAGGGCGGCTGCGCGGGCGAGCTGGCCGCGTCGGGTCTCGACCTGAGCAGCCGTGTGCGGATCGTCGGGCGGAGGGACGGCGGCCAGCAACGCGTCGGCATCGGCGCACGATTGGAGGCTCGGCAGCGCGGCAGTCGCCTGGACGGCATTCTCGACCACGGAGCGGTCGGCCGCGATGAACACGTCGACCAGCGCAGTTAGATGGGCCCGGCGGCGAGTGAGGCAGGCGACGCGGCGGTCGAACTGCGAGGTCGATTGCGAGCCGCTGGCGTGGGCCTCGCACGCCTGCGTCCGTCCCTCCGTCCACGCCAGCGCGTATGCGTCGAGGCGAGCGTGGACGCGTCGCCAAGTATCCGCGGCATACGGCGAACCCGTGGCGACGAAGGCCTTCTCGGCCGCGACGGCACGGGTCTCGTCCCACACCCCGGCCAGCTCCGCCGCCAGGTCGTCACACTGCATCGACGCTTCGCGCTGCGACAGCGCGAACCCGTAGCTGCCCCCTGCCGCCGCGCCCGCCACCGCCAGGATGCCGGCCGCCCGCAGCATCGTCTTCCGTGGGTCGCGCTCGAGCGCGTCCAACATGTGCTCGAGGCTCGGCCAGCGCAGCTCCGGCGCCGGCGCGAGGCTGCGGACGAGGATGCGGAAGATCCGCTTCGGCACCGGCGAGTCGCGCCGCGGCGGCGGCACGAACCCACGACGAACCTTCTGCCGCAGCTCCTCCCAGCTCGCGGCGAGAAACGGGCGAGTCCCGTACAGCGCCTCGTAGAGCGTGACGCCGAAGCTGGATTGGTCCGACGCCGGCCCGATGGCGCCGCCGAAGTGCTGCTCGGGCGACATGTACGTCGGCGTCCCGACGATCGTCCCGGTGCGCGTGAGCCGATCGCCCAGCGGCTCCTCCTGCGGTTCGGCGGCCGGCTGCACCTGCGTCGACGCGTGCGACAGCGACATCGCGCCGGCCGCTTGCGGCAGAGGGTCCTCCAGGCTCGCAGCCAGCACCGAACCGTCGGCGTGGACCAGACCGAAGTCGACCACGCGCGCGCGTGTCCTCGCCGACGAGCACGTTGTCGGGCTTGAAGTCGCGGTGAACCAGCCCGGCCGCGTGCGCCGCCGCGAGGCCTCGCCCGGCCCCGAGCATCGTGCGCAACACCTGCTGCCACGGGCGTCGCTCGGCGCGGAGCCACGACCGCAGCGTGTGGCCGTGGACGTACTCCATGGCGACGTAGATCCCTTCGTCGTGCTCGCCGACCTGGTACACCTGCACGACGTTCGGATGAGACAGCCGCGCCAGCGCCTGCGCCTCGCGGACCATGCGGGCCCGGATCTGGCGATTGTCGAAGTGCCGCCGCGACAGGACCTTGATCGCCACCTCTCGCGCCAGCGCGGCGTCGTGAGCGGCATAGACGATCCCCATGCTGCCCTCGCCCAACTTGCGCGATACGGCGAAGGGGCCGATCCTGAAGAGTGGCGCGCGCTCGGTCATGGGCGAGGCGCGCGATCATAGCCGAACATGCGGCTCACGCTCCGCGCGCGCAGGCAGCCTCGAGCTCCGCGAGCTCGGCCTTGTGCGCTTCGCCCGTGAGGCCGACGCGCGCGTCGATCAACAGGAGCAAGCGCGCTGACGCTCGCCGGCGTCGAGGAGCAGGCGAGCGAGCTCCAGGGCCGCGAGCGAGCGAGACTCGAGCTGGTCTTTTGCACCTGTCGCATCAGCCAGCACTCGCTCGAACCACTGACGCGCCGCCAGGAGGTCGTTCGCCTGGAACGCGAGCTGGCCGGCGCGTACGGCCACCGGCGCGATCGCGGGGTTCTTGGGCCCGCCGTCGGCCTCGTACGCCGCGATGGCGCGAGCCAGCAAGCTGCGCGCCTCGGCGATCGGGACGAGCTCGGCCATCCCTACCAGGGCCCGGCTGTAATACGGGTGCGTCGTGCCCGCTCGCTCGCCGATGGCGACGGCGCGAGTGTATGCGGCCACCGCCGCCGCCTTGTCACCCCGCGTGGCGTGGAGCTCCGCCACGCCGCCGAGCGGCTGCAGGAGGTACAGGTGCTCGGCCCCGTAGAACTCCTCCATGAGCGCGAGGGCGCGGGCGTAGTTGTCGGCGGCCGCGTCGAGTTGCCCTCCAGCTGGTCGACCTCGGCCAGGCTGGCGATCGGGTGAGCGACGATCGGGTGGCGCTCGCCGAGCAGCTCCGAGAACAGCGAGCGGGCGCGGACGAAATGCTCGCGAGCCTCCGCGAGGCGGCCGTAACGTTGGTGCAGCCCGCCGAGGTTGTGATGCACGATCGCCATCAGCGGGTCGGGCGGACCGACGTTACGGCCGAGCAGTTCCAGCGTGCGCATATAGTGCTCACGCGCCTGAAGGTCGGCGTTCTCGCGCTCGTAGACGGCGCCGAGGTTGTTGTGGAGGAGCGCAGCGATCCGGACGTCGTCGGCCCGCTCCGCCAGCGCTTCGGCCACGGGTCGGTCGTCGAGGGCGAACTGGCGTCGGCCTTGACCATCGCCGACGACGAAGATCCGCTTGGCTGCGGCCTCCGCCGCGATCGCGTCGAGGCCGTGGACGATCCCCAGCTTGAGCGCCGCGGTCAACGCCGCCTCCGCCTCGTCGACCCGCGCGACCGCCATGAGCAGGGTGCCCTCGCCGAGCGCGGCCTCGGCGGTGAGCGGCGGGTAATGCAACTCCTCCGCGGCCGCGCGGACCTCACGGGCGAGCTGCAGTCCCTCGGTGTATTGCCCGGTGCCCTCGAGCGCGGCCGCTCGCGCGAGCTGGCTGCGCCGCGTCTCGACCTGGGCTGCTGCATGCGGATCGTCGGGCGGGGCGACGGCGGCCAGCAGCGCGTCGGCGTCGGCGCACGACTCGAGGCTCGGCAACGCCGCGGTCGCCTGCACCGCGTTCTCGATCACCGAGCGATCGGCGGCGATGAACACGTCGACCAGCGCCGACAGATAGGCGCGGCGGCGCGACAGGCAGGCGGTGCGGCGGTCGAACAGCGGGGTCGACTGCGAGCCGCTGGCGTGAGCCTCGCACGCCTGCGTGCGGCCCTCGGTCCATGATGTCGCGTAGGCGTCGAGGCGCCCGTCGACGCGGCGCCAGGTGTCGGCCGCGAACGGCGAGCCGGTGGCGACGAAGGCCCGCTCCGCCGCCCGCGAGCGCGCGTCGTCCCACACCCCTGCCAGCTCCGCGGCCAGGCCGTTGCACTGCATCGACGCCTCGCGCTGCGACAGCGCGAACGCGTAGCTGCCGATCGCTGCCGCGCCCGCGACCGCGACGATGCCCGCCGCTCGCAGCATCGACTTTCGCGGGTCGCGCCCCAGCGCGTCGAGCATGTGCTCGAGGCTCTGCCAGCGCATGTCCGGCGTCGGCGCGAGGCTGCGGACGATGATGCGGAAGATCCGCCCCGGCACCGCCGATTCACGCGGCGGCGGCGGCACGATCCCGCGCCGGACCTCGCGCTTGATCTCCTCCCACGTCGCCCCTGGGAACGGGCGCGTGCCGTACAGCGCCTCGTAGAGCGTCGTGCCGAAGCTGAACTGGTCCGACGCCGGGCCGACCGCCTCGTCGCCGAAGTGCTGCTCGGGCGACATGTACGCCGGCGTGCCGAGGGCCTTGCCGGCGCGGGTGAGGCGGATGTCGAGCACGTCGCCGCGGTCGGTCTGGCCGCTGCCGGTGGAGCTGAACGGCGGGCCCGACGGCTGGGTCGACATGCGGGAGATCGTCGGCAGGCCGGTGACCGAGGTGCGCACGTCGATGCCGCCGAGCGGCAGCGCGGGGCTGCTCTCCGCGTGGACCAGGCCGAAGTCGAGGACGCACGGGCGGCCGTCCTTGCTGACGAGCACGTTGTCGGGCTTGAAGTCGCGGTGCACGAGCCCGGCCGCGTGGGCCGCCGCCAGTCCGCGCCCGGCCCCGATCATCGTGCGCAGCACCTGCTGCCACGGGCGCTTCTCGGCGCGCAGCCACGCCGTCAGCGTCTGGCCCTCGACGTACTCCATGGCGAGGTAGATGCCGTCGCCGTGCTCGCCGACCTGATAGACCTGCACCACGTTGGGGTGCGACAGGCGGGCCATCGCCTGCGCCTCGCGGACCATGCGGGCGCGCACCTCGCTGCGGTCGATCAGCGAGCGGCGGATCAGCTTGAGGGCGACCTTGCGGTCGAGCGCGACGTCGTAGCCCGCATAGACGACCCCCATGCCGCCCTCGCCCAGCTTGCGGAGGACGACGAACGGGCCGATCGCGGCGGGCTCTGCGCCTTCGGTCACGCCCTTCAGGGTACGATCTTGCCGCTCTGAATCAAACCGCCCGACGCGAACGAGGCGCCGCAGGTCGGGATGTTGCAGCCGATGGTCTGGTTCGCATGACGCGTGTTGCTCGGATTCAGACACACCGCGCCGTTCGGGCCCCACTCGGCCTCGACGACGTACGACGTGTTCGCGGCAGGGGTCTGGATCCCGAGCTGGTCGAGGACGTGGATCGGGGTGCCGAGCGTCGTGTGAGCCTGCCCGTCGCCGCAGTAATCCGCGCGCACCATTCGCGTACACGCCTGATGATGGTCCGCCAGCGAGACGCCGTTGACGGTGGCCCACGGGCGATAACCGAACAGCACGCACTTGGCGAGCGCGCCGTCCTTGCAAGCGAACGTGAGCGCCTTGTCGGGCCGCGGGGAGACCTTCGCGCCGGTGGCCGGATCCCAGATGTCGTTCAGGAGCAGCGCACGCGTGCGCTTGCCCGTCCCGTCGACGCACAGCGGATCGTTGGTGAGAGCGACCTGGAGATCCATGTCGTACTCCCACACGTCGGAGAAGCCCGCGACCGGATAGGCGTACTTGAGCCAGACGTACTTCCAGTACGTCGTCGCGCCCTCCTTCACCTTGAAGTCGAAGGTCGTGTCCTCGACGTCCCAGCCGGTCAGTCCGCCGACCTTGAGCATGCCGCCGACGAGCGAGCCGGTGGTGACATAGTCGCCGTCGGGCAGCCAGATGTCGAAGAGCTGGATGTAGTCCGTCTGGCCCGCGTCCCGGTAGAGCTTCGTGTCGTTGAGCCTCGTCCCGTTGAGCTTCCAGTTGTTGAGGTTCCAGCCGTTGAGGTTCCAGCCGTTCTCTTGGGTGCTGCGCGTCTGCACCGCCTCGCCCTCGCCGAAGCCGACCGCCTCACCTTCCACTTCCACCTCGTCGCAGCCGATACATCCGAGCGCGAGCACCACCGCACCACTCACCACGCCGGTCTTGAGCGCCATCGTTCCATCCTCCACAAAAGAAAGCCCTGCTGATCTTCGATCCTATCCCTGGGTTTCGGCGGCGTGAAGGCTCGGGCGCCGGGCGAGAACGCGCGTGCGTCTTTCACGGGCGTCAGAGGCTTCCTGGTGGGCATCGGGTCGGCTCACGTCGGGACGTGGCGCGGCACGGGTCGCACCTTCTATGATGGAGGAGTCCTCTGCTCCGATGACGACCGGCGAAGACCACGCGCGACGAGAGGGACGATCCGCAAGTGCGGTGTCGTCGCGTGACACCGGCTCGCGCCTGGTGTTGGTGATCGCAAGCCTCGCCTTGCTCCTCGGCGTGGCTGTGGCCGCTGCGAGCGAACATCGTTTGACCGCGGCCGTCGGCGGCGCGCTCCTCCTCGGAGGACACCTCGCGGCGACCGTGTTCCTGGGGCGCGGGGAGAGTTCGCGGGCTCGCATCGGTGCGCTCCTCTGGTCAGTGATCGTCGCCGCGGTGGCGATCGCGGGGCCGCTGGTCGCGGGGGCGACGACGCCGCTCTGGTTATTGTTGTTGCCGATCGCGGCGGTCTCCGTGCATGCCACCAGCGCGGCTACGGGGATCACCGCGGTCGTGCTCGGGGTGGCCGCCGGTGCGGGCCTCTTCATCGCGGGGGCCGGATCGATCGCGCTGTCGGCGGCCGTCGCGATCGCCGCGGTCGGCCTGTTCGCTGCGGCGGAGCAGCGGCGCGGCGAGGCGCGGGACGACGCCCTCCGGCGCCGCGAGAGCGAGCTCGCCGGCGTGCGGAGCGAGCTGCGAGATCTCCGGGCCCAGCACGTCGCCGGGGCCGAGGGCCGGCTCGTCGCCCTCACGCGGGCCAATCAGGCGCTGCAGTCCGAGGTGGAGCGCGGGCGGCGGGTCCTCGAGCAGGCGCTCGACGCCAGTCGGACCAAGACCTCCTTCCTCCTCAAGATCAGCCACGAGCTGCGCACGCCGCTCAACGCGATCGTCGGCTACACCGAGCTGCTGCTCGAGCACCCGGACGAGGCCGAGCCGGGCGAGCTGCAGGCCGACCTGACGCGGATCCTCGGGGCCGCGCACGAGCTCCTGGCGCTGATCGACAGCGTGCTCGACCTGGCGCGGCTCGAGGCCGGCAAGTTCGAGCTGCAGATCGAGGAGTTCGCGCTGCACGACCTGGTCCACGAGTGCGTGGCCGCCGTGACGCCGC
Organism: Nannocystis pusilla; assembly: GCF_026626665.1. Taxonomy (GTDB): domain Bacteria; phylum Myxococcota_A; class Polyangia; order Nannocystales; family Nannocystaceae; genus Nannocystis; species Nannocystis pusilla. Next base: position 9,007,375 of record NZ_JAPNKE010000002.1, on the reverse strand, counting down.
TGGCCGAGCGCGGGCACAACAAGCTCAAGCTCAAGCTGTCGCGCGAGCTCGGCACGATCCGCAGCGACCGCACGCGCCTGCGTCAGGTGGTCGTGCAGCTGCTCGGCAACGCCTGCAAGTTCACCCACGGCGGCCTCGTCGAGCTGCGCGTCGAGCCCATGGTCACCCCCACCGGCCCGGTGTACCTGCTCAGCGTCCGCGACAACGGCGTCGGCATCGACCCGGCCTACATGCCGCGGCTGTTCACCCCGTTCTCGCAGGCCGACGACTCGCCGACGCGCCGCTTCGGCGGCCTCGGCGTCGGCCTGGCGCTGTGCCGCCACTACTGCAACCTGCTCGGCGGGGACATCAGCGCCGAGAGCGAGCTCGGCAAGGGCTCGGTGTTCCGCGTCCAGGTGCCCGCGACCCCCCGCGACCCACGCGAGGCCGGCATCATGGTCTCCGCCTTCTGATTTCTTTGGAAGCATGTGCCCTTCGAGACATGCCCCCATGAACATGTCCTCACGGACATCTTGATTCTACGGCTCACCCCGCGAACGCGAGCGACAGGGCCAGCGCCGCGGCGACGACCATCGCGGCCGCGCCGAGGCCGAGCAGGGCCACGCCGAGGCCGAGGTTGAGTCGGCGGCGCCGCAGCACGTCGGCGGCCTCGGCCAGCGTGCGGACCGCGTGGTCGCGGACGCGGGTGCTCGCGGGCAGGTCGCGGACCAGGCTGTCGGTCCCGCAGTACAGGCAGGTCGTGGCCAGGGCGTCGGGCTCGGGCGCCAGCGGGGCGCCGCAGCTGCGGCAGGCGAGCGCGCCGGCGGCCTCGCGGGCGCTGACGTCCCGGCGCACGCGCAGCACCGCCGCGTCGACCGTCGTCGCCCACAACCACAGCAGCGCTCCGGGCAGCAGCGCCGGGAACGCCACGTAGCCGAAATTCTCGACCGGCGTCGGCGGCGGCACCATCCGCGACTGGACCAGCCAGGTCGCGAGCGGCGGGAGCACCAGCAGCAGCGCCTTCGCTACCGCCAGCGCCGGCGCGCCGACGCCGACCGCCAATTGCTGCCAGCGCGGCTCGACCTCGCGGCGCACCCGCGCGGCCGCGGCATGGCCCTCCGCGGCCGCGCGCCAGGCCGCGGGGACCGCGATCGATCGGCCGCAGTGGTGACAATCGATCGCGGCCGCAGCGACCAGCGGCGCCGCGGCCCCGCAGCCCTCGCAGTGCAGGGTCGCGAGGCTCACCGTGTTCCTCCCGCGACCGGCCGCGCCCGCAGATCGTACCAGCACGACTCGTGGGACAGCCCCGCGACCGTCACCAGAACCTCGCGGCCCGGCCCGACCTCGACCTGGTGCGACGATGACTCCGCGAAGGTCGCGGAGGCCTCGGCCGTTGCGATCGTCACGGTGCAATCGCGGGGGAATCGCCACTCGATCTGCATCGATTCGCCGCCGCGGGCGCGCAGCGAGTAGCGGCGCTGCTCGGGGCAGATGTCCTGGACCCCCGGCAGCGTCGACGTGCAGCCGTGCTCCCAGTGGCCGCGGCGCAGCGCGATCGTGCCGTCGAATTGGAGCGCGGTCGGCAGCGTCTCGGCCAGCCCCGACGCGAGCGACAGCGCGGCCAGGGCCAGCCATAGCAGCCACTGCAGGTCGCGGGCGACCGCGTCGTCGGCCGGCTCGACCTCGCCGCCGCGCCAGGCCCACCACAGCCGCGGCGCCGCCCCGCCGAGGCCGAGGCCGAGGCCGACCAGCGCGGTGACGAGGCCGAAGAACGACCAGCTGTCGGAGGCCGCCTCGACTGCGATCGCGACCAGACGCAGGCCGGCGAGCAAGAGCAGGCCGCCGGCCGCCAGGTGGGCCAGAGCGAGGCCGATCCAGCGCGAGCGCGGGGCCGCCAGGGCCGCGGGCACGAACCCGCCGAGCAGGCCCACCCACGCGATCCACAGCGGGCTCACCGCGCCCCGCACGATCCACGTCGTGATCGCGGCGCCCAGCAGCGCCACCGCGGCCGCCTTGACCACCGCGACCGCGCCGAGCGGCGCCCCGCTGAGCGACGAAGCGACCGCGAAGGCCGGGAAGCCGAGCGCGAGCGCCAGGAAGCAGCCGGTCAGCAGCACGCGCACGAAAGTGCCGGCGGGCGTGGGCGCGGCTGCGGGCGGCGGCATCGCGGGGATTGTCGCCCGCGCGGCGATCGATCACCAGAGGCCCGCAGGCCCCGCGCTACGGTCCATCGCGCGCGCTCATGCGCGACTCTGATGATTCGCCGGGCTCACGGCGCGAACACGGCGACGAAGCCGTCGAACAGGCCCTTGCTCGTCGCCGGTCCGCCGCCGAAGTCGGCCGCGCCGTAGAAGGCGCCCGAGACGACCGTCGTGCCGTCGGGGCGGACGTCGACGCCGTCGCTCTCCTGCTCGGTCGCGTCGCCGAAGTGCTTGCTCCACACGTGGCTGCCGGCCGAGGTGTACTTGACCGCGAACGCGTCGCGCATGCCGGCCCACGGCAGCGGGCCGCCGCCGAAGTCGTTCTCGCTGTAGTAGTGGCCGGCGATCACCAGCGTCCCGCTTTCGTCGACCGCCAGGTGAGCCGGCCAGACGATGCCGTCGCCGAGCAGCTTCGACCACGCGTGGGCGCCGTCCTCGGCCGCGAACTGGGCCGCGAAGCCGCGGTACATCGGCGCCTCGAGCGGGCCGCCGCCGAAGTCGAGCGCGCCGACGAAGTGGCCGGAGGTGGTCACGCGACCCTGCGGGTCGACCGCGATCGCCGACAGCTTCTGCTCCTTCGCGTCGCCCCAGCTCGCGGCCCACAGCGCGGCGCCGTCGGGGTCGAGCTTGGCGAGGAACACGTCGCTGCTGCCGGCGCTGACCAGCGGCCCGTTGCCGGGGTCGATCGTGCCCTGGAAGGAGCCGCCGACGTAGACGTTGCCGTCGCCGTCGACCGCCACCGCGCGCGCGTCTTGCTCGGTGTCGTCGCCGAAGTGGAAGCTCCACGCGTGCTCGCCGGTCGGCGCGAACTTGGCGACGAACGCGTCGAGCGAGTCGCCCTGCCCCAGCAGCGGCCCGCCGCCGAGGTCGAGCGAGGCCGTGAAGTAGCCGACCACCACGATCGCCCCCGACGCGTCGATCGCCAGGTCGCGCGGGATCGCCGAGCCCGTCGACGGGTGCGCCGCGCTCCACACGTGCTCGCCGGCCGACGACAGCTTGGCCACGAACACGTCGCGGTCGCCCGCCGCGACCAGGGGGCCGCCGCCGAAATCGATGGACCCGGCGAAGTCGCCGGTGAGCACGATGTCGCCGCCCGGATCGGTCGCGAGGCCCCAGCCGTCGCCGAGCTGGATCGCCGGGTCGCCGAAGCGCTTGCTCCACTCGTGCGCGCCGTCGGCCGCGAACTTCGCCACGTAGACGTCGTAGTTGCCCGCGCTGGCCAGGTCGCCGCCGCCGAAGTTCGACGTGCCCGCGCCCTGGGCCAGCACCACCACCGCCCCGTCCGGGTCGAACGCGACCGCCAGCGCCCGCTGGTCGCCCGCGTCGCCCCACGTCTTGTGCCACGCGGCCGCCCCGTCGCCGGTGCACGGGTCGACGCCGTCGCAGTCGTCGTCGCCCTCCGACTCGCAGGTCTCCGGCGCCGGCATCACGTCGCCGACGCACGCGCCCCACTCGCCGTCCTCGCAGGCCGCGACGCCCGACTTGCAGTTGCCGACGTCGGCGTGGGCCGGGTCGCCGGTGTAGCACGGGTTCTCCTCGCCCGGCTGGCAGGTCACGGTCTCGGTCGTGGATGTCCCTTCGGACAGGCCCTCGGTGGTCGTCGGCGCCGTGGACGTCGTCGGCGACGATTCGGTGGTCGTGGCGATCGTGCCACCATCGCCGGTGCCGGCGCTGTCGCTCGTGGTGTCCGTCTCGGCGGTGCTCGCAGTCGTGTCGGTGGTCGTGTCCGCGGTGGCGGTCGCGGCCTGATCGGTGGTGGCGTCGTCGGTGCCGCAAGCGAGGGCCAGGGCGCAGAGGAGCGGGGCGGAGCGTCGCATCGCCGGCTCATACCACAGGCGGCGGATCGCGGGGCAATTCTGCGCAGGGCCGTCGGGGCCTCTTCACATTCCGCGCGTTTTCGCCCAGTGCCACGATCGAGGCCGCGGCGACGTGACAGCGCCGCAAGACGACTGCTAGCCGCGGCGGCGATTCATCGCATAGGCGATACCCGCCTTGAGCGTGCCGAGCGTGACGACCGAGCCGAGGTCGGCCCCGAGGTCGACCAGCGTCGCCGCCAGGCCCGGGCGGATCCCGGTGAGCACCGATTCGGCGCCCAGCAGCGCCGCGCTACGGGCGGCCCGGAGCAGCGCATCGGCGGTCGGCGCGTCGATCTCCGGCACCCCGGTGACGTCGAGGATCACCATCCGGGCGCGCGTGGCGGCCACCCCGTCGAGCAGCGTCTGCAGCACTCGTTCGACGCGGCGCGGGTCGAGCGTGCCGATCAGCGGCATCACCACGGTCGCGTCGTCGATCGGGATCAGCGGGGTCGACAGCGCCAGCAGGGCCTCGTCCTGGGCGCGGATCACCTCCTCCCGCATGCGCATCTCGAGGCGCTGGGCCTCGGCCTGCTTGATGTCGGTCTCGTCCATCGTCACGCCGCGCAGGCCGATCGGCGCCCCGTCGTCGCCGCGGATCAGCGACATCCGGCTCGTGACCCACAGGGTGCGGCCGTCGCGGGTGATCCAGCGGTACGACGATTCGCCGCGGCCGCCCTGGAACACCTCGCCGGCGTCGGCCATCGCCCGCGGGCGATCGTCGGGGTGGACCAGCTCGAGCCAGAAGTTGGGCTGCTTCCATTCCTCGACCGTGTAGCCGGACATCGGCTCGATGCGGTCGCTGACGTAATCGACGGTCATCTTCTCCGCCGATTGTTCGAAGTAGCTCTCCCACAGGATGCCGGGGATGTGGGCGGCCAGCCCGTCGAGCCGCTCGCGCAGCAGTCGCTCGCGCAGCGCCAGCTCGTCTCGCTCGCGCGCCAGCTCGGCCACCCGGGCCTCGGCCGCGCTCACGGCGGCACGCAACGCTTCCAACTCCTCGTCTCGGTCCGTCACAGGCCCCGCAGTCTATCAAAGCGAGGGGGCGCCATCGCTGTGATCGCGGCTCACCGGGGGCCGCGATACCTCGCACCACGAAGTGCCATCAATTGCTGCCTGGGGGCGAAAGTCCGAGATAAGTCTCACGCCTTTTCGAGCCTGCCCGGCCGGTGGCGCGCGACCGGCCGGCGATAATGCCAAGGTCGTGTGCCGGCGCGGTCCGGTCGCGAAAGGACGCTCCTCGTGCCGCCGATCGCCGCTCTCGCCCTCGCCACGATCTTGCTGGCGCCGACGCCGACCCCCGACCCGCCGACGTGGGTGTTCTTCGCCGACAAGCGCCTGACCGCGGACGAACTGGAGGCAGCGCTGGCGCGACGCACGGACGAATGGCGCCGCGGACGCTGCGCCGGCGCATGCGGGTGCGAGGCGATCGCGGGGTCGACGTCCGCGATCTTTCACCGGCATCGCAGTACGTGCAGGCGGTCGCGGCGACGGGGGCGCGGATCCGTGCCGCCTCGCGCTGGCTCAATGCGGTGAGCGTCGAGGCCGACGCGGCCCAGCGAGCCGCGATCGCCGACCTGCCGTTCGTCGCCGGCACCCGGCCGGTCGCCCGCACGCGACGGGCCGCCCACGATCCGCCGTGGACCGCCGAATCGCCGACGTCCGCGGCCTTCGGCGTGGCCGAGACCCAGCTCGCGCTGCTCGGCGTGCCGGCGCTGCGCGAGTGCGGGCTGACCGGCGCGGGCGTGGTGATCGGCGTGCAGGACAGCGGCTTCTCGCTGCAGCACGCCGCGTTCGCCGGCCTGCACGTGCTGGCGGCCCGCGACTTCGTGCAGGGGGACGACGTGGTCGCCGACGAGCCGGGCGACGGCGAGGGCCAGGACCGTCACGGCACGATGGTGCTGTCGCTGCTCGCCGGCGACGACGGCGACCTCTACTCCGGCGCGGCCCCGGGCGTGTCGGTGATCCTGGCCAAGACCGAGCGCATCGACGAGGAGGAGCCGTACGAGGAGGACCTGTACGTCGAGGGCCTCGAGTGGATCGAGGGCATGGGCGCCGATCTTTTCACGGCCTCGCTCGGCTACTTCAGTGGTACGAGCACCCGCAATACGACGGCAAGACCGCGGTCGTGTCGCAGGCGGCGGTGGTGGCGATCGCCAACGGCCTCGTCATGTTCACCGCCAACGGCAACGAGGGGCCCGAGCCGGGCACGCTGATCGCCCCGGCGGACGTCGACGGCATCATCGCGCTCGGGGCGACCAACCTCGACGGCGAGGTGGCCGACTTCTCGTCGCGCGGGCCGACCAGCGACGGGCGGGTCAAGCCCGACCTGCTGGCGCCCGGCCAGGACGTGTGGGTGGCGCGCCCGGGTACCACGAATGAATATTTGGCGGGCAACGGCACCAGCTTCGCCACCCCGCTGGCCGCGGGGGTCGGCGCGCTGCTGCTCGAGGCCTGGCCCGAGCTCACGCCCGCCGAGATGCTGGCGCTGTTGCGGGCGACCGCGTCACATCCCGACGCGCCCGACAACGACGGCGGCTGGGGCATGATCGACGGCTACGCGGCCGCGGGCCTCTATTGCACGTGCACCGACGGCGACCGCGACGGGCACTTCGCCGGCGCCTGCGGCGGCGACGACTGCGACGACGCCGACCCTGCGCGCCACCCCGGGGCCAGCGAATCGTGCGACGGACGCGACAACGATTGCGACGGCGCGGTGCCGGACGACGAGGTCGACGGCGACGGCGACGGCGTCCTGCTGTGCGCCGGCGACTGCGACGACGCCGACCCCGCGCGCACGCCGGGCGCGCTCGAGGACCCCGACGATTGCATCGACAACGACTGCGACGGCGAGGGCGACCTCGCGTGCGCGCCGACGACCGGCGCGCAGACCACCGGGGGAGACAGCGGCACCGGCGAGGGCGAAGCGTCGACCACGGACTCGAGCCCGGGTACGACGGACGGGCCGGGCACGAGCAGCGGAGCGAGCGACAGCGGCGGCGCCGCGGTCGGCGACCAGGGCTGCGGCTGCGCGGCGAACGGCCGCGGAGCGCCCCTGGGCCTCCTGCTCGCGTCCCTGGCCTGGCGCCGCCGACGGGCTCGTTCTCGGGTATCCTCGCGCCCGCAGTGAGGCGCACAGCAGCACCCTGGCCCTCGTCACCGCCACGGCGCTCACCCTCGCCTGCGGCGCCGTCGGCCCGCGCTCGCTCCGCTACGGCCGCGGGACCTACAATAGCGCGATTCAGCAGACCAACAGCGAGCAATTGCTGCTCAACCTGGTCCGCCTGCGCTACCGCGACTCGCCGCTGTTCCTCGAGGTCACCAGCATCTCGAGCAGCCTCTCGCTCGAGCTCGGCGCCGGCCTCGGCGGCTCCGTCAGCCAGGCCAACAGCTCGGTCGCCCCCGGCACCGCCGTCACCTACATCGATCGCCCGACGATCACCTATGCCCCGCTGCAGGGCTCGCGCTTCGGCACGCAATTCCTCAGCCCGGTCGAGCTGAACGACATCCTGCTCCTCTACCACGCCGGCTGGGCGATGGACCGCATCTTCCGCGTGTTCGTGCAGAAGCTCGGGCCGCTGCAGAACGCCCCGCGCGCGTCGGGGCCGACCCCTTACAATGCGCCCGAGTTCGAGTCGTTCTTCGCCGCGACCGAATTGATGCGCTCGCTGTGGGCCGACGGCCTCGTCGACATGAGCTTCCTGCCGAGCGTCGCCGGCAACAGCCTCTCTCAGGCTCACGGCCCGCCCCGACTCCGAGGCGCGCATCGCCCGGCTGTGCGCGCTGCTCGGCTTGCCCGGCCCGACCTACAAGATCACGCTGACCGAGGCGCCGCGCCCGGACGAGGTCGGGGCGGTGCAATTGGTGACACGCTCGCTGCTCGGCGGCATGTACTACGTATCGCACGGGGTCGAGGTCCCGCCCGAGGATTACGCGATCGGCCGCGTGCCCACCACCCGCGACGGCGACGGCAACGTGTTCGACTGGGCCCGCATGACCGGCGCGTTGATGCGCGTGCACCACGCCGCGCGCGAGCCCAAGAACGCCTACGTCTCGGTGTTCTACCGCGGCCTGTGGTTCTGGATCGCCGACAACGACCTCGACTCCAAGTCGACGTTCTCGTTCATCACCCAGGTGCTCGAGCTGCAGTCGGGCGAGATCAAGAACAACGCGCCGGTGCTGACCTTGCCGATCGCCGCCGAGTGACTCACGGCCGCCGCGGCCGCAGCCACGGGGCCCGCCGGCGCACCCAGTCGATCACGGGCTGCGGCGTCAGCACGGCGGCGGTCGCCATCGCCCGCGTCACCAGGCCCGGCACGCACACCGCGTCGCCGCGCAGCAGCGCCTGCACCCCGGCCTCGGCGACGCGCTCGGCGTCCATCATGACCCCGAGCCGCCTGGCCTTTGCGACAGGTACGACGTCCGGGTCGTAGAGCGCGGTGGCGGTCGCGCCGGGCGCGAGGCAGGTGACGCCGACGCCGTAGACCGCGAGCTCGGAGCGCAGCGCGGCGGCGAAGCTGCGCAGGTAGGCCTTGCTGCTGGCGTAGTAGCCGATGCCGGGGAACGGCCGCCAGGCCGAGATGCTCGAGACGAGGAGGATCCGCCCGCGCCGGCGCGCGCATGCGGGCCCCTAGCAGCGTGCACAGCAGCGACGGGGTGGTGACGTGCAATTGCAGCATCGCCCGCGCGCGCGCCGGGTCGGCGTCGACGGCCTCGCCGAAGAAGAACACGCCGGCGTTGTTGACGAGGACGTCGACCCGCAGCCCGCGGGCGTCGACGGCGGCGACCAGCCCCTCGGCGGCGCCCTCCATGGCGAGGTCCTGGACGATCGTGTGGACCTGGACCGCGTGCGCGGCGGCCAGCTCGGCGGCCGCGCGCGCGAGCGGCTCCTCGCGGTTGCTGACGAGGATCAGGGCATGACCGCGAGCCGCCAGGCGGTGCGCGATCGCCAGGCCGATGCCGGAGCAGGCGCCGGTCACCAGCGCGGTATCGACGTTCATGCGCGCAGCCTCGCCGGCGGTGGTTCGCGGTGGTGACAGGCCATGTGGGTGGTGTAGATCCGGGCCGCGCAGTAGTTGCAATGATCGCACAGCGCTGCGGCCCCGTCGGTCGCCGCGCTGCCGTCGGCGGCGGCGAGGTTGCGAATGAAGGCAGGATCGCGGATCAGCGCGCGGGCCATCGCCACCGCGACGAAGCCGTGGCCGAGGGCCTCGTCGATCGCGGCGCGCGAGGCGGCGCCGCCGATGTATACCAGCGGCATTCGCACCGCCTGGCGAATCGCCCGAGCGTCCTGCAAGAAATAATTGTCGCTGTACGGGAACGGGGCGATGAGCGTCTGGCCGAACAGCGCCAGCCCGAGGCGCAGCGTCCAGTCGGTCATGAGGCGGCCCATCACCCGCGTCGGCATCGCCCCGCGCATGATGTACATCGGCGCCCGGCTGACGAAGCCGCCGGACAGCACCAGCGCGTCGGCGCCGTCCTGCTCGAGCGTGCGCGCGACCTCGATCGCCTCGTCGAGCTCGACGCCGCCGCGGAAGCCGTCGCGCATGTTGACCTTGACCAGCACCGCGACCTCGCCGCGCGCCGCCTCCACCACCCGCGCCATCACCTCGCGCATGAATCGCATGCGCCGCGCCAGCGGGCCGCCGTAGCCGTCGCGGCGGCGGTTGGTGGCCGGCGACAGGAACTGGCTGATGAGATAGCCGTGGCCGGCGTGGACCTCGACCGCGTCGAAGCCGGCCTCGCGCGCGAGCTCGACGGCGCGGCCGAAGCTGGCGACCACGCGGTCGATGTCGTGCGGGTCCATGGCGCGCGGCCACACCGGCCCGTAGAGGTTGAAGCGGGCCGACGGGGCGAGCGCCCGGCCGCCGGCGACCGCGGCCTTGGCCATGTTGCCGCAGTGACCGATCTGGATCGACGCGCGCCCCCGCGGCGTGGACGACGTCGGTCAGCGCGCGCAGGCCCGGGACCGCCTCGGGCCGCAGCCACAGCTGATGCGGGAACGACAGGCCGCTCTGCTCGACCGCGGCGTAGGCGACCGTGGTCATGCCGACCCCGCCCTCGGCGACCTCGCGGTGGTAGGCCAGCAGCTCGGGCGACGGCAGGTGGCCCGGGCACATGCCCTCGAAGGCGGCGGCGCGGATGCTGCGATTGCGCAATCGGACAGGTCCGATCGAACATGGCTCGAAGAGCTGGTAGGTCACGACGTCGGCGCCAGCCTATCACGCGCGCCGCCGGCTCGCGCGCCCCGCCGCCAGCAGCTCACGGACCTCGGCCAGCGGCCGGGAATTGATGACCGCCTCGGCCGCGAACCACGCCCGGCGCGCCTGGCTGACCGCCAGCTCGAGGCGCGACACCTGACCGCCGCCCGGCTCGCCGCCGGAGCCGAGCACCACCGGCACGCCGGCCGCGCGCGCCGCCTGCAGCTCGGGCTCGATCGCCGTCAGGCGCGAGGGGTCGCCGACGACCGCGAGCGCCCCGCCGACGGCCAGGCGCACCAGCGCGGTCGGGTCGCGCGCCGCCTCGACCTCGCGCGCCCCGCCGACGATCCGCAGCAGCGCAGGGTGCGAGCCGGCCCGCGGGGCGTGCGACAGGCGGGCGGCCACGAAATCGACATGCGCTTCGGGACATGTCCTTTGAGAAACGTCCAGCTCGAGCCCCTGCAGCGGCGCGAGCTCGTGCTCGGCGCAGGCGGCCGCGGCGGCCCGCAGGCGCGCGTCCCAGCCGACGCGGGCGCGCGCGCGGCCGGCACCTCGTGGACGATCAGCAGGTACTGCTGCCCGCGGGCTCGCGCCGCCGCGGCCGCGGCCGCGACCACTGCGCTCGGTTCGTCGCCGGCCTCGACCAGCACCAGGTCGCCGCGCAGCTGCTCGGTCTCGATCAGCCGCGGCAGCGCGCCGGCGCGGGCGGCCGCGATCTCGCCGCGGTTCTCTCGCAGCTCGGGCGGAATGAACGGCAGGTCGACGGCGGCGAACACCGACGCCTCGGTCCGCCCGGCGACCCGCCGCTCGGCGCGGAACACCCCGTACTCGTTGATCTTCAGCCCGCGAGCGACGCCGAGGCGGCGGACGGCGATGTTGTGGGCCTTGCTGCCGGTGAAGTAGTGCAGCGCGGCGCCGAAGCTGTCGCGGCCGACCACGCGCAGGTCGACCTGCAGACCCGAGCGCAGCACCACCGTCGCGCGCGTCGGGCCCTCGGCGAGCACGTGGGCGACGTCGGGCGCGCCCACCAGCGCCGCGATCGCCCCGTTGTGGCTGCGCGCGGTGACGAGGAAGTCGAGATCGCCGACGGTGGCCAGGGCGCGGCGATAACTGCCCGCGATCACGGCCTCGATGACCCCGGGCGCGGCGCGCAGGCGGGCCAGCAGGCGCTCGCCGTGGACGCGCGCGTCTGACAGAGGCAAGCGTCGACCGGTGCCGAGCAGGCCGGCCAGCGCGTCGAGGATGTTGCGCTCGCTGGTGGCCCCGAACCCGGGGAGCTCGCGGATCTTCCGCTGCTCGGCGGCGGCCCGCAGGTCGGCGAGGGTGCGCACGGCCAGCCGCTCGAACAGGGTGCGGGCGCGCCTGGGGCCGACGCCGGGGACGCGCAGGACGTCGTGGATCGTCGGCGGCCACGCCCGATGCAGCTCGTCGAGCGCGGCACAGCGGCCGGTGTCGACGATCTCGGCGATCTTGCCGGCGAGGTCGTCGCCGACGCCGGGCAGCTCGGTGAGGTCGTCGCCGGCCGCGACCATCGCCGCGAGGTCGCGACCGAGTCCGCCGAGCTCGTGCGCCGCGTTGCGGTAGGCGCGGATCCGGAACGGATTTTGCCCCTCCACCTCGAGCAGGTCGGCGATCTCCCCGAACACCGCGGCGACGCGCAGGTTGGCGGCGCGGTCGGAGCTGTCCGCAGGGACATGTGACTTCGCGGCCGCCCGGGCCATGCTCCGGGATGGGAGCGAACGCCGGCCCGCGCACGCGTAAACCTTGCGGCGGTCGGGCGCCGCTCCGCCGCTCGCGCGAGCGGCCGCGACCGGGGAACGATCGGTCGTGCGTCGCCTCAACGACGCCGTCGCGCGAGCGGCCACTGGCACAAACAGGTGCGCGAGGGTGCCGGCATTTACTACATGCTGATCGGCGCGTATGACAGGACCGAAAGTCGGCCGCAGAAACCGGCTTGCACGGGCGGGGCACATCGATCACGGCCGCGTCCGCTGGCCTCCGGGGTTTTCCTCGCAGACCGCGCGCCCCCGGGCCGCTCTGTTTCTCGCGGGTTGTCGGGCGCGGCGGCGCATTGTTTCGGGGCCCTGAACGGTTCGGCGAATTCCCGAGGCGCACGCACTGAGCGACTTGCGCCCGTCGATAAGCGCATTCGAGTTCACCTTTCGCGACGACTCCATTCGCGTGCGCCGGCGTCTTGGCGCCCGTGAGCGACGAGTGTGCAGTGCGATGCGCATGCTCTCGGTCGTGCGGGGGCCTCGCCGTTGACGCCTCCAGCCCCTTGCCGCAACATCGAAGACCCTCTGGATGCTTCCGATGATGAGCGAACTCATGCCCGACAACCCAGACAGCTGGACCTTCCTTACCAATCACGCGCACGTTTTGCTGTGCCTGGCGCAAGACCCAGAGATTCGTTTGTGCGATGTCGCGGCCGAAGTCGGCCTCACCGAACGCGGCGTCCAGCGGATCGTCAAGGAACTGGCGACCTCGGGTTACATCACGCGCGAACGGAACGGCCGTCGGAATCGCTATTTGGTGCATCAGCGCCAGCCGCTGCGCCGCTCGATCGCCCGCCACCGCCAGGTCGGGGACCTGCTGCAGCTCATCGTTCAGCGGTGAGTCTCTTGAAGATCGTCACCGCCGTTTCATGACTCCGAGGTCGCGTCGCTGCCTATGACCCATCGAGCCGGTGACGTCGGCGCTGGGCGCCTGTCCCCAGTTCGCGCTGACGCAGCACCCGACGGGCCTCGAAGCCCTCGCCTCCGGGTTCGGAGCAGGCGGCCAGCGCAGCGGCGTCGGTGAGCACGGGTGGGGGGTTCGCTTCGACGGCCGCGGCTTCGGCGAACCAGTGGTCGTAGTTGCCGGCCCGGTCGGCGAGATCGCGGCACAGCGCCTCGGGCTCGAGCGCCTCGGTGAAGCCGGCGAGCTCGCCGTCGTCGACCCAGCCGGAGCGGAACGCCAATTCGTACGCGAATGCGGGCAGTCCGGCGGCCGCCGATGCGTGAACGACGGCGACCGTGCGCGCCTTGCTGGCGGCGATCGCCGACCATTCGCCGTAGTGTGTCCAGTAGCCGACGATTCGCTGGACCGCCTTGGCGGCGGTGCGGCGGACGTCGGCGTGGGGATCGGCGACCGCCAGTTCGCGGAGGCGGTGGACGAAGGTCGGGTCGGCGCACCAGCCGAGCGAGCGGACCGCCTGGGCGCGGGCGAACGGGTGCGGGTCGTCGGTGCCCTCGCGCAGCGCCGCGATCGCGGCCGGGTGCGGGCGCTGGCCGAGCGAGCGGTAGATGCGGGCGCGGACCGAGAAGTTGGGGTCGCTCTCCCACCGCAGCAGCGACGGGATGTAGAGGCGACCGGCCGTCTTCATGCTCCACGCCTGCGAGTGACGCCCGCGAAAGTTCATCCGCGGGAAGTCGGCGAGCGGCTGACTCGTGACCAGCTCCGGCAGGCCGGCCGGCCGGGCCGCGGCGACCGCCGCGATCTCGCGGGCGCAGCCCGGTTCGAGCCAGCGAGCGGCGGCGAAGCAGGCGTTCGCCTCGATCGTCCAGCCCTCGGCCTCGCGCGCGCGACCGGCCGCGAGCCAGCGCTCGGGTGATTCGAGGGCCGCGAGGTACTCGCGCCAGCGGGCCGACGACAACCAGGACCCACCGTCGCCGCCGTACATCTGCAGGCGGAGGTAGACCGCGCCGGCCATGCCGCGCAGCCGCTCGTCGCCGTCGTAAGGACGGTCCCACGATTCGAGGGTCGCGCGCTCGGGCGGCGGGACGTCCTTCCAGTTCTTGGCCAGCTTGCGCGCGGTCTCGGCGGCGACACGGGACCGATATGTCTCATAGGACAGGAACGGTTCGCCCAGCGGATGGCCCTGCGCGAACCACAGGGCGTCGCCCGGGTACGCGCCCAGCCTGGCCTCGACGAGCGCGCGCAGGTCCATCGCTCAGCCCGGGGGTTGGGGTTGATCTTGCCGGTGCCGGTGCCGCCCAGATAGGCGTAGGAGTCGTGCTGGTCGTAGCCGACGATGATGACCTGGAACGGCGAGTCGCCGCCGTCGAACACGTGCACCCCGTCGGGGCAGGTGATGCGGGCGACCTCGTAGCCGCTGGCGCCGACGGGGTTGAACTCGGCGTCGGAGATCGCGACGCCGTCCATGGTGATGGGGGCGCCGACCGGGCGCGTGACGACCGCGACGTCGGTGATCCAGGTGCCGGGCACGAGGACGACGTAGCGCGGCAGGTACTGCTCGACCGGGGCCATCTGCACCATCGCCGGGTCGCCGATCGAGCTGCCGAACGCCTCGGCGCCGACCATGTAGCCGTAGACCGCGATCGGCTTGTCGGCGATGACCTCGAAGTCACCGGGCTCGCTCGCGGGGCCGGTGGCGTAGAACTCGCTCATCTGGTTGGCGTTGAGCACGAAGTTGGTGGCGGGGATGCCGGTCACGCCGGCGTCGGCGTGGATGGTGACGTTGGTGTTGGCCTCGGAGGCGTAGATCTGCCACAGCGTGTTCTCGGGCGCGCCGCCGTTGCGGATCGGCATGCGCGAGGCGATGAAGTGCTTGCCCCACTGGCGCACGCCGGCCAGCTGCTCCTCCATGTGGTCGCAGCAGCAGGTCGACTCGGGGATGAGCGCGCACTCCTGACCGGCGAACACGGCGACGGGGTGGTTCTCGTTGCTGTTGATCTTGGTGCCGGTCATGCTGTCGGGGATCGACTGCACCGCGACCGAGAGCACGTCGCCCTCGTTGAGCGGGACCGTGAACGGGGCCCCGGGGCGCCCTGCGGCACGCTCGGGCCCGCCGCCGTCACCACGCTCGGCTCGACCTGCACCATCGTGCCGTCGACCGTGGCGATCACGGTGACGTAGCTGTGCTGGAAGCCGTTGGTGTTGTCGTACATCGACTTCCACGCGGTGACGCGGTTGATCGTGTCGAGCGCGGCCGCGGGGTAGAGCATGGCGGCGTCGGACAGGAACGACGAGGCGCCGTCGACCGGGTTGAACTGGTAGGCGACGACCGGGACGTCGGAGGTGACGCGGTACGAGCCGCCCGGGTTGACGCCGGAGTCGTCGATGTGGCGGTCGGGCAGGTTGAAGGTGAAGAGCGACAGCGGCGCGACCGCCTGCGGCCCGCCGACCGGGCTCCACACCCCGCCGTTCTTGACCTCGACGACCACGTTGGCGGAGGCCGCGAGCTGCACGTTGGCGACGGCGATCGCGTACTGCGAGGTCTCGACCGAGTCGTGCGAGTCCATGTCGACGGCGTAGAAGCGGCAGCCCACGGTGCTCTTGCCGGCCGACGCCTGGTCGCACGTCTCGGGGATGATCGGCCCCTCGTCCGGTCCGCCGAAGTCGGGCTGCATCTCGTTGCCGAAGTCGAACTTCGGGGTCGAGTCGCTGCTCACGGAGGTCGCCTCGGTCGGCCCCGCCGGCGTGGTGGTGCTGCCGCCCGTGCTGGTGGGCCCGCTCGCGGACTCGGTGCCGGGCTCTTCGGTGGTCGGGCTGCCGGTCGGGCCGAGGCTGGCGATCGAGGACACGCCGGTGACCGGAGCGGAGGTCTCGTTGCGGCCGTCGTCGCTGCAGGCAGCGAGCAGGAGCAGGAACGAGCCGAGAGGAGCGAGCCGCGGAGAAACGATGTGCATGCGTAGAACCTCGAGCGGAGCTTCACGATAGGACCCGCACCCACCCGCGCGGGCGAGGTGCGGGCGCGAGTTCTCACACGGCCGCGCGGGCGCCACGCTCGCGTACGATGACGGGGCATGACCCCCGCCGTCAGGTATCGACCCCCGCATGCGTGCGGGCTCCTCCTGATCGCCTCGGCCTGCGCGGGGGGCCGCCCCACCGGCGATACGACCGCGAATTCGTCGACCTCGACGACCTCCGCGACCACGACCACGACGACCGCGAGCGCGACCACGAGCGCGGCACCGACGACGTCGAGTTCGACCTCGACGACGCGCGACGCGAGCACGAGCGACGCGACTTCGACCACGGAGGTCGCGACCACGGCGATCACCACCGGCCCGGGCGAATGCGCCCCGGTCACCAGCGAGGTCTTCACGCTCGCGCAGGACGTGCTGCTCGCGTGCGGGGCGATGGCGGCGGTCGACGTGTTCGACGTGCCGCTGCCCCACCGCGGCCCGGCGGTCGCCCGCGCGACGCTGACGATCGAGCACACGCAGGCGGTGCCGGTGATCCACTTCTGGAACGCGACCGTGCGGGTCGGCGAGTCGCAGTACGGCTTCGGGATCGGCGACGACCTGTGCAGCGGCTATCAGCCGGTCACCAAGCAGAACCTCGGCTACGGCGTGCTCACCGATACGAGCGACCGCGTGAAGGTGCCGATGTACCAGGGCTCCGCGCCGTGCACCGACGGCGCGCTGGCGGTCCGCGCCGGCTCGACGCTGACGCTGTGGTACGCCGACCCGACGCCCGGCTGCGAGCGCGTGGCCTACACCAGCTGGTACGCGACGCAGGGCTTCGAGGCGACCTACGTGTGGCAGACGATGATGAGCCCGATCCTCGCGCTGGCGATCGACACGCCGCCGGGGACGCAGGCGCTGCTGATGTCGGTGGTCGAGGGCAGCCCCGACAAGAACCCCAACGCGGTGTGCGGGGCCGAGACCCAGACCCTCGTCAGTCAGCTGCGCGACGGCGGCGCGGTGCTCCACCAGGCCGAGATGCTGCTGCCGGCCTCGGGCGGCCAGGGCCACCTGGTGCTCGCCAACGAGGCGCTGCTGCCCGGCGCCGGCCCCCACGCGGTCGACCTCGCCGTCGGCGCCAACGTGTTCGACAGCGCCGTCCGCACCGGCGGCTGCTGCGGCGACGCGGCCCTGTTCGCGGTGTTCGTCCCGGAGTGACCTATCTTTCAGTTTATGTCCGTTCCGACATGACCTGAAAGCCAGTCTCGAGGCTCGACCTGCAGTTCGCCGACATCGTCACCCTCGCGACGAGCCAGGGCCGAGCTCGCTGCGACGAATCGATCGCCGCAGCGCCCTGAGCAGTTTATGCGGACGTTCGCGACAGGCTGTAATAGCGGTGCGGCAGGTCGGCGCGCTCGAAGTCGAATCGATAGACCAGCCCGGCGCGCTCGAGCACGCGGCGGGAGCCGAGGTTCTCGGTCCAGGTGTATCCACACACCTCGGGCAGCCTCAGCGCCGCGAGCGCCAGCTGGACCAGGGCGACCGCGGCCTCGGTGGCCAGGCCGCGGCGCCACACCTGCGGGGTGAATCCGTAGAGGATCTCCACGCTCCCGCGGCCGCCGGCGTCGGTCGGAGCCAGGCCGGCGTAGCCGCAGGCGACGTCGCCTTCGCGGAGGGTGTAGACGCCGTGGCCGCGGTCCGGCCACATCGCCAGCAGGCGATCGATCTTCGCGTCGATCTGCGCCGGCGTGCGCGGGCCGCCGAGCGTCGCCGCGACGGCCGGGTCCTGCCACAGCGCGCGGTAGAACGGGCGGTCGTCGGCGGTGATGCGAGCGCCCCGGAGGCGCGCGGTGGCCAGCGTCTCGGGGGCGCGCGCCGCGGTCACGCCAGCAGCTCCGCGTCGCCGTCGGCCAGCCGCGCGAGCATCTCGGTCGCCGGCCCGCGCAGGTGGACGTCGTAGAGGTGCGAGGCGGGGGTCTCGTCGGGGTTGATCTCGACGCGCACGGCCCCGGCCTTGCGCGCGTACTCGGGCAGATAGGCGGCGGGGTAGACCACGGCCGAGGTGCCGATCGAGACGAACAGGTCGCAGCCCTCGATCGCGGCCTGGGCGGCGTCGAGGATCGGCGCGTGCAGATGGTCGCCGAACCACACGATGTCGGGCCGCCACCAGCCGCCGCAGCCGTCGCAGCGCAGCTCCTCGCGGACCACGTGGCCGTCCTGCTGCTTGACGTGGCACCGGTCGCAGCGGACGCGCCACAGGTTGCCGTGGAGCTCGCAGATCTCGCGGCTGCCGGCTTGCGCGTGCAGACCGTCGATGTTCTGGGTGACCACGGTGACGCGAGCCGAGCGCTCACCGGCGCGGGCGACGATGTGGTACCCGCGGTTCGGCGAGCAGGCGGCCACCAGGCCGCGGCGGTAGTTGTGAAACTCCCACACTGCCGCGGGATCGCGGACGAACGCCTCCTGGCAGGCGTAACGGCGATAGTCGTATTCCTTCCAGATCCCCCCGGCCCCGCGATACGTGGGCACGCCGCTCTCGGCCGACATACCGGCGCCGGTGAAGAACACGATGCGCTTGAAATCGCGCAAATGTGGGCCTGACATGATGGAGATGGTATCGATACCCACGCCGCGGGGCGAGCCGCGTGAGGATGACAGGGGGACGCTCGCTCCGCCGCGCGAGCGTGCTCGGAGGCCGCGAGGCGCCCGCGACGCCGCCGCTGAGCCCGCCGGACGCGAGCGTGACCGCGCGGTGTTGGAACGGGGAGGCGGTGCGAGCGACGCCCACGGCGACGAACGGCGGAGATCGACACATCCGGTGATTCGCCGGAGAACCGGGTTCTGTCCTGGCATTTTCCCGGAGCCCGGACCGTACGGAGGCGAGCTCACGGGTTTGCCTGGTCTGCGCTCTCGAGCGCGACGACGATCCGGACGAGCCGGATGCCGCCGTATGATCAGTGCGATTTGGTCGTTCGCGTCGCTGCCACCATATCACACAGGGGATGAGACAGCGTTCGCTCAACTTTCGCGGCTCGGCGCCCGCTGCGGGCGGGAGCGGCGGCCTCGCCGCCGAGCGCCCGAGAGCGGCGATTCTGCGGCGTTGCGGCATCCTTGGCGGCGAGCGCAACGCCTGCAGTCCCATTCGCAGGCTCGTTGAAACCTGTTCAATGTCTGTTCAAACATGTGCGAACAGACATGCATTGTACTGCGCAGAACAATGTATTGATCATAACACCGTATGTACGATGATACCGCCGCGACACCGACCTCGCGCGGAAGCGACCCGCGTAGGCGCCTGCGCGACCGCAAGGAGCGCTGTTCACCAATCGCGGGGGGCTGGTCAGCGCGAAGCCGGCTATATAACCTGGATTGTGGCCCGCACGCCGGGTCGGAGCGGCTCCGATGAACGACAAAAGCGCCTCCAACCACCCGGAATCCGACACCGAGATCCAGGCCCTGCGGCGGCGCGTGGCGGAGTTGGAGCAGACCGTCGCGGCGCTCGAGCAGGAGCGCGACGTGTTCAAACACGTCGTGCATCACGCGCCCGCCTTCATCTCGCGGATGACCCCGGACGGGCGGATGATCTACGCCAACGCCACCTGCGAGCGGCTGATCGGCAAGACGACCGAGCAGATCGCGGGCACCAACATCATGCCGCTGCTGTACCCGGGCGACCTGTACCCCGCGGTCCAGGAGTACTTCAAGATCGCGGCCGAGGGCGGGGACGTCAGCGACTACGAGCTGACGATCGAGTCGCACACCGGCGAGCGCCGGGTCCTGGCGTGGAACTCGTATCACCGCTTCGGGGCCGACGGCTCGCTGCAGGAGGTGGTGTCGTTCGGGGTCGACGTCACCGACCGCAAGCGGGAGGAGGACGAGCGCCGCCGGCTGCAGGAGGAGGTGATCGCGGTGCAGGCGGCGACGCTGGCCGAGCTGTCGACGCCGCTGATCCCGATCAGCGCCAAGATCGTCGCCATGCCGCTGATCGGCTCGGTCGACGCGGCGCGGGCCCAGCGGATCATCGACACCCTGCTTTCGGGTATCAGCGAGGCCCGGGCCAGCACGGCGATCCTCGACATCACCGGCGTGGCCGTGGTCGACACGCAGGTGGCCGACGCGCTGCTGAAGGCCGCTCGCGCGGTGCGGCTGCTCGGGGCCGAGGTGATCCTCACGGGGATCCGCCCCGACGTCGCGCAGACTTTGGTCAACCTCGGGACGAATCTCGAGGGCATCGTCACTCGCGCGACCCTGCAGAGCGGCATCGCCTTCGCCATGCAGCAAGGCTGACGCCGCTGTCAGTACATTCTTGGGGTGGCTCCACCCCCGGTACGCCGCGGGGTCGAATCGACCCGGGACGTCGTGCGTACATTCGTCGGACGGCCGACGGCGGGGGCTTGCGGCCGCTTTCGGCGCTGCGCGAGGCGCGGGCCGATGTGTGGCGCTCGCCGCTGGTGTGGTGATTGCCACAGACGCATGAGTGGAATCAGGCGCGTGCAATAGTAACAAAGTGGCAAAAGTGCTCACCCACACGTCGGTCACCCGCGGACGACATGGGTCCGCCCGCGGGCACGAAAATTGTGCATGATTAAATCATAGTAGTCTATATAATCAAGACAGGATCAAGACGCTGGGACGGCCGTGTCTAGCGCGCGCCGTCGTGACCTCGATTCGCCGGAGGACCGAGAATGAACGAGTTTGACGCCCGCCCCATCGACGCAGCGTGGACCGGCGGCTTTTCCCCATATCCGAACGCGGAGGGGCTCGCGGAGCTGCTGGCCCGCCACGTTCGCAGCCGCCCGGACGCGCTGGCCGTCGATGCCGGCGAGGAGCGGCTGTCCTACGCGGAGCTCGACCGTCGCGCCAGCCAGATGGCGCACGCGCTGAAGGTCGCCGGCGTCGGCCTGGAGACGCCTGTCGGGGTCTTCATGAGTCCTCGCATCGAGCAGATCGTCGCCCAGGTGGCGATCTGCCTGGTCGGGGGCACCTACGTCCCGCTCGACCCCGATTATCCGCGGGAGCGGCTGGAGTTCATGATCGCCGACGCCGGGGTCGAATTGGTCCTCACCGACCGCCGACATTTCGGGCTGGCATTGGGCGGCCGGCGCGAGCTGTGCGTCGACCGCGAGCGCCTGCGATTCGAACGCAACCCGCCGACCTTCCTGCGGGTCCAAGGCGGCCCCGAGCAGCGCACGCACATCCTCTACACCTCCGGCTCGACCGGCAGGCCCAAGGGCATCGAGATCGTCGCCCGCGGGGTCAGCCGCCTCGTGCTCTGCACCAACTACGTGCAGTTCGAACCGACCGACCGGGTCGCGCAGATCGCCAACTTCTCGTTCGACGCCGCCATCTTCGAGGTCTGGGGCGCGCTCCTCAACGGCGCCGCGATTGTCCTCATCCCCCGCCGCCGCGCCCTCGACCCCCACGATTGCGGTCCGAGCTGGCGGCCCGCGGCGTCACGGTGATGTTCCTGACCACCGCCCTGTTCAACCTGGTCGCCGGCGTCTGCCCCGACGCGTTCGCGTCCCTGCGCTACCTCCTGGTCGGCGGCGAGAAGCTCAACGCCGAGGCGATCCGCGCGGTCCTGGAGGCCGCCCCGCCGCAGCACCTGCTGAACGGCTACGGCCCGACCGAGAGCACCACCTTCGCGGTCACCTGCGAGCTCGACCGGGAGCGCGCGGCCGGCCTGAACGTGCCGATCGGGCGCCCGATCAGCAACACCCTGACCTTCATCCTCGACGAGCAGCAGCGGCCGGTCGGCGTCGGCGAGCTCGGCGAGCTCTACATCGGCGGCGACGGCCTGGCCCGCGGCTATCTGAACCGCCCCGAGCTCACCGCCGAGCGCTTCGTCTCACTGGCAGGATTGACAGGTGACGCGCCGATTCGCCTGTACCGCACCGGCGACCAGGTCCGCTGGCGCCCCGACGGCCTCGTCGAATTCGTCGGACGCACCGATTTTCAGGTCAAGATCCGCGGTCATCGCATCGAGCTCGAGGAGATCGAGGCAGCCCTGCTCGCCAGCGGGATGGTCACGACGACGGCCGTCACGGTGCAGGAGAGCCCGAGCGGCGACAAATCGCTGGTGGCCCACGTGGTCCCGAAGGATCGCGCCGACTTCCGGGCCTCGCTGCTGCAGGAGCACCTGCAACAGCGGCTGCCGCGATTCATGGTACCGTCGCGGTTCGTCGAGCTGGACGCCCTGCCCCTCAACGCCAACGGCAAGGTCGACCGCAAGGCGCTCGTCGCCGGTCAGGCGCATTCGGGGGTCTTCAGCCTCAATGCGATGCTCGCGGTCACGCACGATCCGCTGACCGGCGAGCTGGCGACCATGTGGGCCGACCTCCTCGGCGTGCCGGTGGTCCTGCCCGAGGACGACTTCTTCCGCCTCGGCGGCAACTCGCTGCTGGCCGCCCGCCTGGTCCTGCGCGTGCGCGACGTGTACCGGGTCCGCTTCCCGGTCTACGCGCTGTACGAGGCCGGCACGCTGCGCGAGTTCGCGGCCCAGCGCGGCGAGCGCTGCGCGGCGACGCGATCCACGGCGCCGCGGAGGTCGGGCCGGAGACGTGGCAGGCAGACGCCCGCATCCCCGACGACGTCCGCGAGCTCATCGTCCGCGCGGCCCGGCAGCCGCGCCCGGCGGCCGACGCCTGGCGCACCGGCGAGGTGCTCCTGACCGGCGCGACCGGCTTCCTCGGCGCCTTCCTGCTGCGCGACCTGCTGACGCACACGCAGGCCCGCGCGCACTGCCTGGTGCGCGCGGCGGACCCGGCGGCGGGGCTGGCCCGCGTGAAGCAGGCGCTGGCCAAGTACGGCCTGTGGCAGCCGCAGTTCGCCGCGCGCATCGACGCCGTCCCCGGCGACCTCGCCGCGCCGCGCCTGGGCCTCGACGAGGCGACCTTCGCCGCGCTCGCCGGGCGCGTCGACGCGGTCCTCCACGCCGGCGCGCAGGTCAACTACGTCCAGCCCTACGCGGCCCACCGCGCGGCCAACGTCGGCGGCACGCTCGAGGTGCTGCGATTCGCCGCCACCGGCCGGCTCAAGCCGGTGCACCACGTGTCGTCGATCGCGGTGTTCGGCCCGAGCGGGTTCTTCGGCGGCAAGCGGGTGGTCCGCGAGGACGACTCGATCGACGACCACCTGCAGTACCTTCAGCTCGACATCGGCTACACCGCCAGCAAGTGGGTCGCCGAGAAGGCGGTGTGGTCGGCGGGCGCGCTCGGCCTGCCGGTCACGGTCTACCGCCCGGGCTTCATCATGGGCGACAGCCGCAGCGGGGCCGGCAACGCCGACGACTTCGTCGGCCGCTCGGTGCGCGGGGCGGTGCAGATCGGCGGGTACCCGGACCTGCCGCGGCAGCGCAAGGAGTTCGTGCCGGTCGACTTCGTCAGCCGGGCGATCCTCCACATCGCCGGCGCCGCGGGCACGCAGGGTCGCGCCTATCACCTGGTCCCGCCCGAGCTGCGCCAGTCGCCGGACCTGGGCCAGTTCTTCGCCATGATCTGCGAGTTCGGCTACCCGCTGGCGCAGTGGACCTACGCGCAATGGGTCGACCGCGCCGTCCAGGACAGCCGCGAGCGCGACAACCCGCTGTGCTCGCTGCTGCCGATGCTGTTCGAGCGGGTCTACCGCGACGAGCTGACCCGCTGGGAGCTCTACGAGGACATGCCGCAGTACGACACCAGCAACACCACCGAGGCGCTCGCCGGCAGCGGCGTCCGCTTCGTCGCCCTCGACCGGGCCCTGATCGCCAAGTACCTCCGCTACTGGATCGCCACCGGCCAGCTCCCGCCCGTCCGCGCCCACGAGGGCGGCCGCGGCGGCGAGCACCTGCTCGCCGGCCGGTGACATGTCCATCAGTGCATGTCCATCGGAACATGCCCCGATGGACATGCCCTTGAACATGTTCAATCGACCATGCGCCAGGCGAGCCGCTCGCCGGCGCGCAGCGGCACCAGCTCGTCGTGGCCGAAGGGATAGGCGGCCGGGACCTCCCAGGTCGCCCGCTCGAGCCGCACCTTGTCGCGGTTCACCGGCAGGTCG
Source organism: Nannocystis pusilla (assembly GCF_026626665.1). Classification (GTDB taxonomy): domain Bacteria; phylum Myxococcota_A; class Polyangia; order Nannocystales; family Nannocystaceae; genus Nannocystis; species Nannocystis pusilla. The sequence continues at coordinate 8,983,475 of NZ_JAPNKE010000002.1, read as the reverse complement.
TAGAAGCGCGGGCCGAACTCGCTGGCGAAGCCCTGCAGCCGGTCGAGCGCCCCGGCGCGCTCGAACGCCTCGGCGTACAGCTCGAGCGCCGCGTGGGCGGTGAAGATGCCGGCGCAGCCGCAGGCGCTCTCCTTGGCCCGGCGCGGGTGCGGGGCGCTGTCGGTGCCGAGGAAGAACTTCGGCTCGCCGCTGGTCGCGGCCTCGACCAGCGCCTCGCGGTGGCGCTCGCGCTTCAGCACCGGCAGGCAGTAGTAGTGCGGGCACACCCCGCCGGTGAACATGGCGTTGCGGCTGTAGAGCAGGTGGTGCGCGGTGATCGTCGCGGCCACGCGCGGGCCGGCGGCGCGGACGAAGGCGACCGCCTCGGCGGTGGTGATGTGCTCGACGACCACGCGCAGGTCGGGCAGGCGCCCCAGCAGCGGCGCGAGCTGGCGCTCCAGGAACACCGCCTCGCGGTCGAACACGTCGACGCCCGGGTCGGTGACCTCGCCGTGGACCAGCAGCGGCAGGCCGACCTGCTGCATGGCCTCGAGGACAGGGAACACCCGCGAAAGGTCGGTCACGCCCGACTGCGAGTTGGTGGTCGCGCCGGCCGGGTACAGCTTGACGCCGTGGACGAAGCCGCAGTCGCGGGCGCGGGCGACCTCCTCCGCCGGCGTCGCGTCGGTGAGGTACAGCGTCATCAGCGGCGTGAACCGCCCGGCCAGCGCCGGCGGCACCGCGGCCGTGATGCGCTCGCGGTAGGCCGCCGCGTCCTCGACCCGCGTGACCGGCGGCTTCAGGTTGGGCATCACGATCGCCCGCGCGAACTGCCGCGCGGTGTGGGCCACCGCGTCGGCGAGCACGACGCCGTCGCGCAGGTGGAGGTGCCAATCGTCGGGGCGGACAAGCTCGAGCGCGTCGATCACGGCGCCAAGAGGTATCACGCGCCCGGGCCCCGGCGCAGCCCCGGCTGAATCGCCGCCCGGGGCCGTCGCACGGGCGAGCGCGGGCGCCGCGCGGCGGCCCGGGCGACACGTCCGCCCGGACATGTCGAGACATGTCTTTTTCGACATGTCTCTCGAGACACTCCTGCCGGCCGCGGCGTCAGCTCCAGCAGTCTGCCGGCCGCTCGAGCCGCAGCGCGCCGACCTGCGATCCTGCTGCCTACGCCGGCGGCTGCAGCAACGCCCCGAGCTCGCGCTCGCCGGCCGACAGCAGGATCGCCACCTCTTGCAGGCCTGCCGCGTGCTCCGTCCGCGGCGCCAGCCGCTCCGCCAGCTCGGTGAACGCGCGGCGGTTCCGCTGCAGCCCGAGCGGCGAGCCCTTGTCGCGGTTGAACACCACCGAGTCGCGCAGCAGCGTCACCGCCTCGGCGTCGCGCCCGAGCAGCGCCAGCACCTGCGACAGCCCCTCCGTCGTCTGCGCCAGGCCGGTCAGGTCGCCGAGCTGGGTCTGCACCTCCGCCGCCGCGTCGAAGCGCTGCTTGGCCGCCTCGGTCCGCCCCGCCCGCAGCTCGAGGCAGCCCATCGTCTCCCACACGCGCCCGAGCTCGCGGACCTCGCCGAGGTCGCGATAGGCGCGCTCGGCCGCCCGCGCGTGGTCGAGCCCCATCTCGAAGCCCTCCGCCTCGCGCCCGGCCCGCAGCTGGGCGTGCAGCGGCAGGCGGGCGAACAGGTGCTCGGTCTCCGCGAGCTCGCGCAGGGCCACTGGGTCGCTGTTGACGTGCGGGTCGAACACCTTGCGCGACTGCCGGAGCAGCTGCAGCGCGCGCCCCGGATCGCCCATGCGCACGAGCACCGCCGCCTGGTCGTTGAGCAGGCACGCCGCGCCGATCGCGTCGCCCGCGGCCTGCAGCATGCTCCCGGCCGCGACCAGCTCGGCGTGCGCGCGCTCCAGCGAGCGCGGGTCGCCGAGGTCGAAGCACACCCCGGCGATCGCCTGCGCCAGGTCGGCCGCCAGCACCACCGGGGCGTCGGCGCCGAGCTCGGCGCGCGCGCTGTCGAGGGTCGCCTGCGCCTGCGTCAGCGTGAACCCGAACTCGTAGCCCGCCGACTGCCACTGCAGCCGCCCGAGCTCGATCAGCGCCTGCACCCGGAGCAGCCGCCGCGTCGCGCTGGCCGGCAGCGTCGCCAGCAGCGACAGGGCGTTCTGGGCGTGCTGCGCCGCGGCCTGCGGCGCCCCCATCTCCGCGGCCTTGCGCGCCGCCTCGCACAGGTGCTGCGCCGCCGCGTCGAACTCGCCCGCCAGGCGCATGTGCTCGGCCGCCCGCGCCTCGTCGACCAGCGGGTCCTCCAGCCGCGTCGGCACCACCCGCGACGGCGCCCCCCAGCCGGCTGGATCGGCCTCGTCTGGCCCCGGCTCGGCGGCCGGCGCCGCGAAGATCGTCTTGCGCCGCGCCGGCGACCAGCCCGCCGGGCGCTCCTCGACCTGCTCTTTCGCACCTGTCTCCGCGGACACATTGGCGCTCGTCGCCCGCAGCCCCTTCAACGAGCTCGCCCCCAGCGACACGTCGATCGGCCCCGACCGCTCGCCCTTGCGCGGCACGGTCCACTTCGGAGCGTCGGTCGCGGCGCCGCCTGTCCCTGCGGACACCTCCGTCGATTCGGCAGCACCTGTCCCCGCGGACACGTCACCGCTCGCCGCCACACCTGACTCTTCGGACATCTGCGAGGTATCCGCGCCCGCCGGCGGAGCGGCGCCGATGTCGTGAGTGACGCCACCGCCGGCCATCTCGCTGGCGACCTGCGCGGCGAGGCCGGTGTCGTCGACGAGGTCGACGACCTCGGCCGAGAGGTCGATGATCTCGGCGACGTGGGCGGCGCTGGGGATCTTCCCGCGCGGCTTGGGCACGGGCGGCCGCGGGGGCCTTGCGCCCGCGACTTCTTCGCCGGCGCGCGCGCCAAGCAAGCGCCCGAGCTTGCGGTGCCACGCCTGCGCCAGCGACGGCATCAGCGACGTCGACAGGGCCGTCAGCGCCGACGTCGGCAGCGAGAACCGCCCCTCGCCGCGATCTTCGACCGGCAGGCCGAGGTCGGTCGCCTGCTGCAGCAGCTCCAGCACCACCAGGGGCTCGAGCGACAGCAGGTCGGCGACGATCCGCGTCTCGAAGCCCGGCCCGACAAGCGCGCCCGCCCGCAGCACCCGCAGCACCTCGGGCGGCAGCGTGCGCCACTGGATCGCCTGCGCCTCGCCGGAGGGCGGCTCCTCCCCGCGCAGCACCCCCGCCGCGTCGCGCGTCCGCACCGCCAGCAGCAGCTCGGCCGCCGCCTCCTTCGGCTCGCCGTGGAACACCAGCACCAGCGGCATTGCAGCCACCCCTGCCGCCGCACGATCTGGGTCAGCGCCGCCAGCGTCGCCTCGTCGGCCTGCTCGACCGCGTCGAACACCACGACCCACCGCGAACCTGGCTGCCCGGCCAGGTGATTCCACAGCTCGACCAGCACCGCCTCGGTGGCGCGCTCGGGCGCCTCGCCGAACAGCGTGCGCCGGCGCAGCGACTTCGACCGGTCCGGCGGCTTCGGCCGCGCCTCGCCGAGGATCGCCTCGGTCAGTCGGCGCGCCTCGAGCAGCGGCCGGAGGGCGGCCGGCGCCACCTCGCAGCTGACCCGCAGCAGCTGCAGGTCGGGCGGCGGATCGGGCAAGCGCCCGCGCACCGCCGTCGCCAGTCGATCCCGCACACGCTGCCAGAGTCGCCCGGAGTCGCGCTCGTCGTGAGTCATGCCGCCCGAGCTTACCGGAGCCGCGCGCCCGCGTCGCGTGGCCTGCCGACCTCGCTCGTCGTCGCACCTGTCCTTCGAGACATCCTCACCAGCCGTCGGCGACCCCGCCGACGCCGGCCCCGAGCGAGGTCAGGGCCAGATCGGCCGCCACCACCGGCCCTCCCGGGGTCGCCGTCGGCGCCACGAACAGCAGCGGCAGCGAGCCCGCCCCGTGCGACGCCGCCGCCAGTCCCACATGTGTCAGCGGCTGCGCGAAGCAGTGCTCGGCGATCGCCGTCCACGCCGCCCCGTCGCTCGACCCGAGCCCGCGCACGCAGGTGCCGTCGGCCCTCCGCTCGAGCCGCACGAACGCCGGCGACTCGCCCGTCAACCCCGGCACGCCGGCGAACTCGAACGCCTCGGTGCCCGCGCCGGTCGCCTCGCGCAGCTGCACCCGCAGCGGGTGATCGTCGGCGGGCCGACAGATCGCCAGGTACGCCGCGTCGGCCTGAAGCCCCGCGCGGGCCGCCAGACACGCCTTGGCCCACGGCTCGACGTGGCTGTTCGGCGCGGCGATCCCCGCCGTCCACGCGACCTCGCCCGCGCCGATCTCCATCGCCGCGAACAGCCCCTCGTCGCTGCTGTCCCACAGGTCGCCCGAGTCGACCGTCAATGTCACGATCGCCGCCGACTCGCTCGCCGGCGCCTCGCAGACGTCGATGCATTCGAACGGCCACCCCTGCGGCCCCGCCGTGTTCGCCCACGGATCTTCGCCGCGGTTGATCTGGTTGGTGGCGATGTGATGCACCCCTGTGCCCGCCGCCGCCGCCCACGCGTCCTCGTCGTCCACCACCCACACGCGGCTGACCATCCCGGCCGCCCGCACCGCGCCGGCCACTGCCACGTCGCCGAGCTCGAGGTTGTGCACGATCGCCTCCGGATGCGTGAACAGGTCCCGCGCGTCGCTCAGGCCCGGGGCGACGAAGGCCGCGCGCGCCCCGGCGTCGGCGCCGACGTAGGTCGCCAGCGGTCCGGACGGGTCGACGAGGTCGCCGCCGGTGAGCATCACGATCACGCGCCCGCGCCAGCTCTCGAGGTGCGGCCACGTGCACCCGCGGGTCGTCACCGCCTCCTGCAGCGTCGTCGCCCCCGGGCAGGCCGCGAGCAGCTCCGCCGGTCGCACCAGCGCCTCGGCGAACGCGGCCTCGAGCAGCGCGTCGAGGTCCTCCGGCTGGTGCCCGGCGCCGAAGTATTCTTTAGATCGATCCACAGCGTGACGACCTCGTGCTCGGGCACCGCGCGGGCGAACGCCGCCACCTGATCGAGGCACTGCGACAGGGTGCGACAGTGCGTGTCGTCGTCGATCACGTCGATGTGATAGACGAACCAATCGCCGGTCAGCGCCGACTCGAACGCCTTGCTCGTGAAGATGTCGAACTCGAGCGAGCGGATCCGGTGGTACACGAGTTGATCGAAGAGCGCCTCGTGCCGCTGGAACGCGTTGTGCGACGATTTCTGCCGCACCTCGTGATAACGCGGGCCGCTCGCCTCGGCCCCCGTGGTCGCGTCCTCCGTCGTCGCGTCCCCCGTCGTCGCGTCCTCCGTCGTCTCCGAGGTCGTCACGGTCGAGCTCGTCGAAGAGCTCGTCGCGGTCGAGCTCGTCGGCTCGGCCGTCCCCGAGCTCGTGGTCCCCGGCGCCTGGCTCGTCGTCGGCGCCGCGCTCGCGGTCGTCGTGCTCGCGCCGGTGCCCGACTCGCTCCCGCCGGCGGTCGCTCCCGGGGCGCCGCCGCAGGCCGACAGGACGACGGGGAAAAACCATGCGGGGCGGAGCATGCAGCGAGCTGACCGCCACCGGGTCGCCCGTGTCAAGCCGACCTGTCCCCGGGGACATCTCATTCGCATCGCGAGGCCGTGGCCTCGCCGCCGCCTCCGCGACCGCCGCAGCGCCTGCAGGGCCCGCGGGCGTGATCACCGCCCTGGGCCTCGGGGCCCTGCCGCCGCGCTGAGCCTGCTCGCGTCGGCATCTCTCGAACTCGCCGCGGACGCGAGCATTGGTCAAGCCTCGGCCGCCTCCGACAGGCCGGGCGGCTTGACAGCGCGGCCTCGCGCGCTAACAAGCCCGGCATGGCGGCCAGAGCAATTTGGGAAGGAACCATCGGCTTCGGTCTCGTGCAGATCCCCGTCGGGCTGTACTCCGCCGAATCGCGGGACGAGCTCAATTTCGACCTGCTCGACAAGCGCGACATGTCGCCCGTCGGCTATCAGCGGTACAACCGCGAGACCGGCGAGCCGGTCGATTGGGACGACATCGTCAAGGGCTACGCCGTCAAGAAGGGCGAGTACGTGATCCTCGAGAACGAGGACTTCAAGCGCGCCAACGTCAAGGCGACCCAGACCGTCGACATCGTCCAGTTCACCGACGCCGAGGCGATCGACCCGACCTACTTCGAGAAGCCGTACTACCTGGTGCCCGGCAAGCGCGGCGCCAAGCCGTACGTGCTGCTGCGCGAGGCGCTGCGCAAGTCGGGCAAGGTCGGCATCGCCCGGGTCGTCATCCGCACCCGCGAGAGTTTGGCGGCGGTGATGGTCAAGGACGACGCCCTCGTGCTCGAGCTGCTGCGCTACGCGCACGAGCTGCACTCGCTCGAGGATTACGACCTCCCGACCGGCAAGGACGCCCCGAAGATCTCCGCGCCCGAGCTCAAGATGGCCGAGCGGCTCATCGACGAGATGACCGCCGAGTTCAAGCCGGAGGAGTTCAAGGACACCTACCGCGACGAGCTCCTGGCCTTCATCAAGCGCAAGTGGAAGGGCGAGGAGGTCGAGGAGGTCGACGTCGAGGCCGAGGCGCCGGCGACCAACGTGGTCGACATGATGGCGCTGCTCAAGAAGAGCCTCCAGGGCGGCGGCAAGGCCTCCGCCGAGGCGACCGACAAGCAGAAGAACAAGCCCAAGCGCACCGCGGCTCGTAACCCGCGCCCGGCGAAGGCCAAGAAGGCCGCCGCCACCAACCGCAAGAAGACGGCCAAGCGGGCCAAGACCTCCCGCCGAAAGGCGGCCTGATGTCGCTCGCGCGCTACCATCGGAAGCGCGACTTCACCGTCACGTCGGAGCCGCGCGGGAAGTCGCCGAAGCGCCGCTCGCAGGGCGAGTTCATCATCCACAAGCACGCCGCGCGGCGCCTGCACTACGACATCCGGCTCGAGCTCGACGGCGTGCTCAAGAGCTGGGCCTGTCCCAAGGGGCCGAGCCTCGACCCGCACGACAAGCGGCTCGCGGTCCACGTCGAGGACCACCCGCTCGAGTACGGCGAGTTCGAGGGCACCATCCCGCAGGGCGAGTACGGCGGCGGCTCCGTGGTCCTGTGGGATCGCGGCCGCTGGTACCCCGAAGGCGACGCCCGCGCCGACTACCGCGCCGGCAAGCTCAAGTTCCGCTTCGACGGCCACAAGCTGCAGGGCGCCTACACCCTCGTGCGCATGCACGGCCGCCGCGACGACGACCACGACAACTGGCTGCTGATCAAGGAGGACGACGAGGAGGCCAGCGACGACGGCGAGGCCCTCGTGCGCGACCGACCCGAGAGCGTCGTCAGCGGCCGCACGGTCGAGGAGATCGCCGCCGGCGAGCCGGCCAAGAAAAGCCGCGCAAGACCACCAACAAGAAGGCCGCGGACAAGCCGAGCAACAAGTCGACGCGAGGCGTCGGCGGCAACAAGCCGGCCAAGCGCGACGCCGCCAACGCTGCGGTCAAGGCGGTCGCCAGGAAGCCCGCGACCAAGAAGAAGTCGGCCGCGAAAAATCCGACGAACTTGCGCGCCTGCCGACCGCGAAGAAGACCACCAAGAAGAAGTCGGCCAAGAAGAAGTCCGACGAACCCGCGCGCCTGACCACGGCCAAAAAGGCGACCAAGAAGAAGTCGGCCAAGAAGAAGACCGACGAACCCGCGCGCCTGTCGACGACGAAGAAGACCAGCAAGAAAACGGCGAGCAAGAAGACCGCGGCCAAGAAGACCACCAAGCGCCCGCGCGCGGCCAAGAAGAAGTCCGCCAAGAAGCGCCCCACCTCCGGCAAGAAATCACCCGAGCGCCCGCTCCCCGCGCGCGTCGCCCCGCAGCTGGCCACCCTCGTCGAAAAGGTCCCGGCCGGCGACGAATGGTGCCACGAGATCAAGTTCGACGGTTACCGCCTGCTCGCGCGCCTCGAAGGTGACGACATTCGCCTGATCACCCGCGGCGAGCAGGACTGGACCGAGCGGCTCGGCCCGCTCGCCAAATCATTGCAGCAGCGCTTCGGCGACCACCAGGCCCTCGTCGACGGCGAGCTGGTCCACGTCGACGAGGACGGCCTGACCCACTTCGGCCCGCTGCAGGCCGCGCTGGCGGCCGAGCGCCCCGACGAGCTCGTGTTCTACGCGTTCGACCTGCTGTGGCTCGACGGCCACGACCTGCGCGCCCTGCCGCTGCTGGGGCGCAAAGAGCTGCTCGCCGAGCTGCTCCTCCGAGGACGCCCCCGGGCGCGTGCGCCTGTCCGAGCACATCGTCGGCGGCGGCGAAGAGCTGCTCGCGCGCCTGCTCCCTCGGCCTCGAGGGCATCATCGCCAAGCGCGCCGACGCCCCCTACAAGAGCGGCCGCACCCGCGACTGGTTGAAGATCAAGTGCGGCCGCCGCCAGGAGGTCGTCGTCGGCGGCTACGCGACCGCGCGCAGCGGCCCGCGGGCCCTCGGCGCCCTGCTGGTCGGCGTGTTCGACGACGACGGCAAGCTGCAATACGCCGGCAAGGTCGGCACCGGCTTCGACTTCGCCGAGGCGGAGCGCCTCAAGAAATTGCTCGCAACCAGGGAGACCTCGCACTCGCCGTTCGCGGCCCGTCTGCCCACCGGCCTCGGCGACGTTCACTTCGTCCGCCCCGAGGTCGTGGTCGAGGTCCGCTTCGGCGAGTGGACCCGCGACGACCGCATCCGCCACGCCGTCTACGAGGGCGTGCGCGAGGACAAGCGGCCGAAGCAGGTCCTCCGCGAGGCCCCCGCACGGGCCCCCGACAGCACCGGCGGCCTCGAGGTCCTCGGCGTCCCGCTGTCGAACCCGAAGCGCCTGCTGTGGCCGGACGACGGCATCACCAAGCGCGACCTCGCCGAGTATTATGAAAAGATCGCCGAGTGGATCCTCCCGCAGGTCGCCGATCGTCCGCTCAGCCTGGTGCGCTGCCCCGACGGCATCGGCAAGCCGTGCTTCTTCCAGCGCCACATGAAGCACGACCTGCCCGCCGGCATCCAGGCGATCGACCTCGACGACGACGACGAGCCGGCCTACGTCTACGTCCGCGACGCTCGCGGCCTGATCGGCCTGGCGCAGATCGGCGCGCTCGAGCTGCACGCCTGGGGCGCCAAGGTCGCCGACCCCGACGCCCCCGACCGCATGGTCCTCGACCTCGACCCGGCCGAGGATGTCCCGTGGGACATGGTCAAGGAGCAGCCGTGGCCATGCGCGAGCGCCTGGCCCAGCTCGACCTCGACAGCTTTAAAGACTACCGGCGGCAAGGGGCTGCACGTGGTCGTCCCGATGACCGCGGGTCGCCAGAGCTGGGCCGAGGTCAAGGCGTTCGCCCGCGGGATCGCCCGCGAGTTCAGCGCGGCCGACCCCGAGCACTTCGTCGACGTCGCGGCCAAGCACAAGCGCCGCGGCAAGATCTACGTCGATTACCTCCGCAACGACCGCAAGGCCACCAGCGTGGCCGCCTACTCGCCGCGCGCTCGCCCCGGCGCCTCGGTGTCCGTCCCGCTGCGCTGGGACGAGCTGGCCGGCCTGACCACGCCCCAGGCCTACGACCTCGAGAGCACCGTCGCCCGCCTCGCCAAGCTGCGCAGCGATCCCTGGCGCGAGCGGCGCGCGTGCGCCAGGCCCTCACCGCCGCCCGTCTGAAGGCGGTCGCCGCCGAGCTTTGAGCGCAAAAAACTCCGGGACCTGTCCCGAAGAACATTGTCTATTGTCCACCGCGCTATCGCAGCAGGCGGTCGAGCTCGTCCTGGATCTTGCCCTCGACCGCGCCCCGGAACCCGCGCAGCACCAGCGGCAGGTCGATCTCCACGCGCACGCTGGTGTCGTCGACGCTGACCGTCCCCGAGGTCCCGCGCGCCGCGCCGCGCGGCGTGTCGAAGTTCAATTGATCGCCCCTCCAGTGCCAGCGGATCCCCAGCTTCGCCTCCATGCTGAGGGCCAGGGACTCCGTCTTCTGCCGCGCCATCGCCTTCCCCAGGGCGTTCGAGCGGCGGATGCTGATGTTGGCCATGACCTGCAGCATGACTCGAGACCTCCGCTCGACCACCGCGGATCCCCGTCACGCTCCGCCCTCCTCCGACGCGTCTCACACTGCTCCGCGGCCCGCCTGAACCTGCGCCGATCGGCCGCTTTGCGCCGTCCGCGCCCGCAGCACGGCCGTCCGCACGCGCGTGCGAACGCCGGCGCGCCCGCGCAGGCCCGGTCGCGCCTGCGGATGCGCGCCGTCGCCCGGCGCTCCCCGGCGGCGGCGCGGGCGTGGTAGAAGGCGCCCCGTCATGCGCCTCGCTGTCCCGAAGTTCCAGTTCCGCTTCGTGCCCTCGCTCGGCCACGTCATCCACCCCGGCAACTTCCACCCGGTCGGCGTCCAGCGCTCGGCCGAGGCGCTGGTCGACCGCGCCGCCGCCAGCGGCCTGTCGCGCGCGGGCGGCGAGCCGGGCGCCTGGTTGGTGGTCGGCGGCTCGGGCGGCTTCGGCAGCGCCGCGCGTGTGGTCTTGGGGACATGTCTCGGAGCACATACGCTGAACGTCTCCTACGACCCGGCGCCGCAGCCCGAGAGCTCCAACAAGCTGCGCAAGATCGGCTCGCCCGGGTTCCACCGCACTCTGGCGATTGAGCGGCGCCTGCGGGCGCGCGGCACGACGCACCGCACGGTGCTCGGCGACGCGTTCGACCCGGCCGTGCTGGCGGCCGCGATCCAGGAGATCCGCGCGCACTTCGGCGGCAAGCTGCACGGCCTGGTGTGGGCGCTCGCGGCCCCGCGGGCGACCGACCCGCGCACCGGCAAGCCGGTCCAGAGCGCCCTCAAGCCGCTCGGCAAGCCGGCCACCGTGCGCACCTTCAGCGGCCGCGGCGAGACGCCCGAGGACGCGCCGAAGCTGGTCGAGCTCGAGCTGCCGCCGGGCAGCCCCGAGGAGGCGGTGAACACCCAGTTCGTCATGGGCGGGCGGATCGTCGAGCAGTGGATCGAGGCGCTGCTGCAGCAGGACCTGCTGGCGCCCGGCTTCACGCTGGCGACCATCTCGTACCGCGGCAACCCGCTCAACGCCGCCGTCTACCGCAACGGCCTGATCGGCCTCGCCAAGGCCGACCTCGAGTTCTACACCCGGGCGATCGACGCGGTCCTGCGCGCGCGCGTGAACGGCCGCGCCGTGGCCGTCGAGGGCCCCGCGGTCGTCACCGAGGCGTCCGGCGGGATCCCCGGCGTCCCCTATTACATGGCCCTCGTCCGCGACGTCCTCGGCGACCGCTTCGAGGACCCGCTCGCCTCCATGCTCCGCCTGTTCCGCGACAAGCTGCCCGCCGGCGGCGAGCCCGTGGTCGACGCCGAGGGCCTGGTCCGCCTCGACGACGTCGAGCTCGACGAGTCCGTCCAGGCCGAGCTCTCGCGGCGCTTCTTCGCCGGCAAGCCCGGCGACCCGTTCGACCCCGAGCTCTACCAGAGCTTCATGGACGAGTACGCCCGCACCCGCGGCTTCTCGATCCCCGGCGTCGACTACGGCGCCGAGTTCGACACCGACGAGGTCTGCCGCGCCGAGCCGGCTGCCTGATCGGGCATGTTCTGAAAGACATGCCCGCAAGGGCATGTTCGTCGGGCCATGCCCTAACGACCCGCGCGGCCGCAGTCGACCTGCGGCCAGCCACGAAATGCCCGCCCTTCGGTGCATGTCTCCCCTGCGTTGAGCAGCAGGTCCCGGCGCGAGCCGCCCCGGAGCGCTCCGCGCCGGCCCCCGACCCCAGCGCCGCTCTGCTCACGTCGCAGTCGCTCGCGCCTCCGCGAGTCCGAATCCCCTGCGCGCGAGATCGCGTAGACTCCGCCTCGCGTGCCCGCCGTCCTCGTCCCTGACCGCCTCACCCGCCACGTCGCAGCCGGCCACCCGTGGCTGTACGTCGACGCCGTCCCCGAGGTCGTCGGCGCCCGCACCGGGGACTTCGTCACCTTGCTCGGTCAGGGTCGGCGACCGATCGGTCACGCCCTGTTCGACGCCGACTCGCCGATCGCCCTGCGCGTCGTCGGCACCCGCAAGGACGAGCAGCCCGGGCCCGCGTTGTGGCGCCGGCGCATCGAGGCCGCCTGGCGCCTGCGCCAGACCACCCTCGACCTCGCCGCCACCGACGCCTTCCGCGTCCTGCACGGCGAGGGCGACCGCCTGCCGGGCGTCGTCGTCGACCTCTACGCCGGCTGCGCCGTGCTCAAGCTCGACACCCCGGCCTGGCTGCCGCACCTCGGCGACCTCACCGAGGCGATCGTCGACGTCGTCCGCCCGCGCTCGCTGTGGTTCAAGGGCCTGAGCGGCCAGCGCGGCGGCGACGACGTGCCCGGGGCCCAGCGCCCGCGCGTGCTCGCCGGCGAAGCCCCGCCGGAGCGCGTCGAGATCTGCGAGCACGGCATGCGCATGCACGTCGACGTCCGGCGCGGCCAGAAGACCGGCATGTTCCTCGACCAGCGCGAGAACCGGCGCCTCATCCGCCAGGTCGCGCGCGGCCGCCAGACGCTCAACCTGTTCTCGTACACCGGCGGCTTCTCGCTGGCCGCCGCGCTCGGCGGGGCCCCGCGGGTCACCAGCGTCGACCTCGCGCGCAACGCCGTCGACGCCGCGCGCGACAACTTCGCCCTCAACGACCTCGACCCGGCCGCGCACGGCTTCGTCGCCGCCGACGCCTTCGCCTTTCTCGAGGACACCGCCGGCACGACCTACGACCTCGTCGTCGTCGACCCGCCCTCGTTCGCGCCGAACCACAAGTCCGTGCGCGCCGCCGAGGCCGCATACGCGAGGCTCAACGCCAGCGCCCTGCGCCAGGTCCGTCCCGGCGGCCTGCTCGCCGCCGCCAAGCTGTTCGAGCCATGTCCCGATGGACATGTTTTTAAAATTCTCAGCGAGTCGGCGCGGCAGGCCCGGCGCCCGCTGCGGCTGCTCGAGGTGCGCCACGAGCCGCCCGACCACCCGTCCCCGCTGCACTTCCCCGAGGGTCGCTACCTCAAGTTCGTGCTCGCCCTCGCCGAGTAGCGTCAGCCCTCGCCGCCTCGCGAGCGCGACCTCAAGGTCGCGCGAGCGCTCGCCGAGCTGCGTCAGCCTCGTCGCTCCGCGAGCGCAACCTCAAAGTCGCGCGAGCGCTCGCCTCGCCGCCTCCTCGCTCGCAACCTCGGTCGCGCGGCTCACCGCGCTTCGAGTCACTTCACAGCCAGCAGCTCGACCTCGAACAGCAGATCCGCGCGCGGCGGGATCACGTCGGAGAACCCGCGGCGGCCGTAGCCGAGGTGCTGCGGGATCGTCAGGCGGCGTTTGCCGCCGACCTTCATGCCGACCACGCCCTGGTCCCAGCCCTTGATCACGTCGCCGGCGCCGAGCTGGAAGTTGAACGGGCGCCCGCGGTCCAGCGAGCTGTCGAACTTCTTGCCGCCCTCGACCAGCCAGCCGGTGTAATGCACGCTGACCTGCTTGCCCGGCTCCGCCGTCTCGCCGGTGCCCACCACGATGTCTTCGATCTGCAGCTCTTCGGCCATGACCGAGCCTAGCGCACCTGCCCCGGCCTGTCGCCCGCCCGCGCCGGGGCTCCCGGGCCCCTTCCGAGCTCGCCATCCGCACGGAAACCGTGGGCGACCGCGAGCTCTCGCAGGCGCGCGCGGCGAGGAGTCCGCGGGCGGATCGTCGTCCGCGCCACAGATCTCGAGATCATGGGACGCCTGCCAGCGAGTCCACGGGCCAGCCAGCATGCGCGCCCGAGACCTCGAGTTCATGACCCGCGCTCCTGCCAGCGAGCCCCCCGGCGAACCGTCGTCCGCGCTTGCGACCGCGAGCTCGAGCAACCTCCCTGCCAGTGAGTCCGCAGCGGAACGGCCTCTCGCGTGTGCGACCGCGAGATCACGAAAACCATCCCTACCCGCGCGTCCACGGGCGGATTCTCGTAGCGCGTGCCACCGCGAGATCGACGAGTCGCCGGCAAGTGAGTCTGCGGCCGATCGTCGTCCGCGAGCCGAGGACCGCCCTGCCGGTGAATCCGCGGCGGATCGTCGCAGCCGGCAGAGCGGTGGTCGCGCTGGCGCGGACGCGCTAGCTTCACGCTCGATGCTCAACACCGAGATCGGTCGGTTCCGCCTGGTCAGCCTCCTCGAAGGCGTCTCGTTCCTCGTGCTGCTCGGGATCGCCATGCCGCTCAAGTACGCCGCCGGCATCCCCGAGGCGGTGCGCTACGTCGGCTGGGCGCACGGCCTCTTGTTCGTGCTCTTCATCCTCGCCCTGCTGTCGGCCTCGACCGCCGCGCGCTGGCCGCTGGCGAAGATCGCCGGCGCCTTCATCGCCAGCGTCATCCCCTTCGGCGCCTTCGTGCTCGAGCGTCGCCTCCGCGAAGAGGAGCGGGCCGCCGCGCGCTGAGCCCCATGTCCCCGCCGCGCGCCCTGCTCGAGCGAGTCGCCGCCGCCCTCGACGCCGCCCTCGTCGCGCCGAGCCCCGAGCTCGTCCGCGCCGCCGCCCACGACGGCGCCGCCGCCCACGCCGAGCTCCTGGCCCGCGCCCTGCTCGCAGCCCCGCCCGAGCTCTTCTCGGAGGCTGTCCCTGACGACCTGTCCTTCAAGGCGGCTATCGAGCCGCGCCAGGAACCGCCCCGCACGCGCAAGTCACCTGTCCCTTCAGACCTGCTCCTTCGGCCATCTTATAGCGCTCCAGAGTCAGATGTCACTGCCTTCGGGCCCGACCCGCCCTCCGGTCCGGACCCGCCCGCGCCCCCGCCGCACGACCTGTCTCTTCAGCCACCTGATTTTCTCACCCGCGCCGGCCCGGACCCTCCCGCGCCCGCAGCGCGCGACCTGTCCCTTCCGCCATCCTCCTCCCTCGCCCCCGCCGGCCCCGATCCGCCCGCTTCGCGCGACCTGTCCCTTCCGCCATCCTCCGCGCTCGCCCGCGCCGGCCCCGATCCGCCCGCAACGCGCGACCTGCCCCTTCCGCCATCTCCCTCGCTCGCCCCCGCCGGCTTCGAGCCGCCCGCAGCGCGCGACCTGTCCCTTCGGCCATCTTCATCCCTCGCCCGCGCCGGCCCTGAGCCGCCCGCAGCGCGCGACGTGCCCCTTCCGCCATCTTCCTCCCTCGCCCGCGCCGGCCCCGATCCGCCCGCGACGCGCGACCTGCCCCTTCGACCATCTTCCGCGCTCGCCCGCGCAGGCCCCGAGCCGCCCCCCGTCGCTGCGCCAGCCTCTCGTCTCCGCGCCGCTTGCCCTCCCCGGCCCCGACCCTCCCGCGCCGGCGATCGAGTCGCCTGTCCCTTCCGACCTGTCCCTCGGGACCGCCCAGATCGCCGTTCGCGACCACTCGCCGCCGCTCCCCGTCGAGGCGCTCGGCGAGGTCTACGCCGCCCTCGCCGGTCGCCGGATCGTCCGCCTCGACGCCGGCGCCTTCCCCCTGCGCGACCACCATGGTCGCACCACCTGGATCTCCCTGCCCGAGCTCCTGGCGGCGCCTCACGCCTCGCGTGCCCACCACCTGCGCGGCCTCGGCCTCTCGCGCGAGGCCGCCCGGCGGTGTGTGAGCGAGCTCGCCGGCGTGAATGACGAGGCCGTCGCGCGCGACGTCCTCGCTCGTGCTCGCGGCGATCCGCCTGCCGGCGGCCCCGGCGACCTGGTCTTTCAGCCATCTTCCGATCGCCGCCGGGCCGGCGCTCACTACACCCCGCGTCCCCTCGCCGACGCCGTCGTCCGCGCCGCGCTGCGGCCCCTGCTCGCCGCGCTGGGCCCCGCGCCCGCGGCCGACCAACTGCTGCGGCTGAAGATCTGCGACCCGGCCATGGGCTGCGGCGCCTTCCTCCTCGCGGTCGCCCGCCGCCTCGCCCTCCACCTCGTCGCCGCCTGGGAGCGCGCCGGCGACCTCCCGCCCGACCCGCACCGGCTCGCGCGCCGGCTCGTCGTCGACCGCTGCGTCTTCGGCGTCGACGCCGACCCCTTCGCGGTCGCCCTCGCCCGGCGCTCGCTCTGGCTGCTCTTCGGGACAGGTCAGCCGCCCGCCGGCTTTCTCCTTAAAATCTTCGCCACGGTGATGCTCTTTTCGGCCTCGATCTCGCCGGCCTGCGCGCCTTCCACTGGCGGCCCGCTCCCGTGCGGCCGGCGATCGCCGCGGCGGTCGACCGCGACCCCGAGCTCGCCGCTCGTCTGGGCGATCTCGTCGTCGGCGCCTTCCTGTCCCAGCGGACAGCTCGGGACCGCGAAGGCGAGCGCCGCCGCCGGCTCCTCGCCGTCGAGGCCGCGCTCGCGGACGGCCATGATTTGCCGGCCTTCCCCGCGCCTGCCCCGCTCGCCCCGCCGCTGCACTGGCCGCTCGCCTTCCCGCACTCCTTCGACGCCTTCGTCGGCAATCCTCCCTTCCTCGGCGGCAGCCAGATCTCCGGCGCCTTCGGCGACGCCTACCTCGCCTGGCTGCTCGCCCTCCACCCGGGCGCTCATGGCAACGCCGACCTGTGCGCGCACTTCCTCCGCCGCGTCGACGGCCTCCTCGCCGACAGCGGCACCATCGGCTTCATCGCCACCAATACGATCGGCCAGGGCGACACGCGGTCCACCGGCCTGCAGCCCCTGCTCGCTCGCGGCCACGTCCTCTACGACGTCACCCGCGACCTCCCCTGGCCCGAGGCGGCGGTCGTCACGGTGGCGGTCGTCCACCTCGCCCGCGGGGCCGCGGCGTCCGCGGCCGCGCCCTACCTGCTGCGCGAACCAGCGTCGGCCTCGAACCTGTCTCAAGAGCCATCCTCACTCGATGCCCCCACGCCGTACTCTCACGACCTGTCCCGAGAGACACCCGCATTCAACCTGTCCCATCGACCATTCGCCGACGAATCGACCGCCTCCACCCACCGCACGCGCGTCGTCGCCGGCCTCACCTCGCACCTGCACGCCGGGAGCGAGCGGCCCGACCCGCGTCCGCTCGCGGCGAACCGCCGGATCGCCTTCGCCGGCAGCAAGATCTACGGCCAGGGCTTCTTGCTCACCGCCGCCGAGCGGGCCGAGCTGGTCGCCCGCGACCCGCGCAACGGCCTGCGGATCTTCCCGTACCTCGGGGGCGACGACATCGCCCACGCCGGCGGGCCGCGGCGCTTCGTCATCAACTTCGGCGCCTGCAGCCTGGCCGAGGCCGAGGCCTGGCCCGACCTTTTGGCGCTCGTGCGCGAGCGCGTCAAGCCGGAGCGCGACCGCAACCCCCGCGAGTTCCGCCGGCGGCACTGGTGGCGCTTCGGCGAGCCCGCGCCCGGCCTCTACGCCGCCCTCCGCGGCCTCGACCGCTGCGTCGTCAATTCACAGGTCGGCAAGCACCTCGTATTCGACCTCGTGGCCACCGACTATGTCTATAGCCATACCACCTACGTCTACGCCAGCCCGGCCCCGCTCAGCCTGTTCGCAGTATTGCAGTCGCGGGTCCACGAGGTGTGGGCCCGCCACCTCGCCTCGTCGATGAAGACCGACCTGCGCTACTCGATCTCCGACTGTTTTAATAATTTTCCCTTCCCCGCCGCCGGCCCACGCGTCGACAG
Organism: Nannocystis pusilla; assembly: GCF_026626665.1. Lineage (GTDB taxonomy): Bacteria > Myxococcota_A > Polyangia > Nannocystales > Nannocystaceae > Nannocystis > Nannocystis pusilla. The sequence goes on along the minus strand of NZ_JAPNKE010000002.1, from coordinate 8,966,011 downwards.
CCCCGCCCTGGCGACCTCGGCCGCGCGACTTCTCGCCGCTCGCGCTGCCGCCCTCCTCGGCCCCGTGCGCTCGTTGACCGGCCTGTACAACGCCCTCCTCGCACCGCGGCGCGAGCCGCTGCTCGACGCCCTGCGGACCGCCCACGACCTCCTCGACCGCGCCGTCCTCGACGCCTACGCGTGGAGCGACCTGCGCCTGCCCCCCTGGCCGCGGCCGCTCGCGGGCGAGCCCGTCGCCGCCGAGCTGTACGACCGGCTCCTCGCCGCCAACGCCCTCGCGGCGCAGTGACGGCGCGCGACCGCACGCCGTCATAACCTGTCCCTCAGAACATGTCCACCATCGGCGCTTCATTCTACCCGTGACATGTCCCTCAAGACATGTCCATCTCGCGGCTCACGCCTCCGCGCCGGGCAGCTCGATCAGGCGGAAGTGCGGCCCGTCGGGGTGGAGCCGGCGCATCAGCGGCAGCGCCACGTTGTACACCGGCACCCCGTTGCTCATCGTCCCTTCGGGGTAGCCCTTGTGCGCGTGCCCGTGGATCACCGCCGACACCGGGTAGCGCATCAGCGGCTCCTCGAGGCGGCTGGAGCCGAGGAACGGGAAGATCTCGAGCGGCTCGCCCTCCACGGTCGCGCGGATCGGCGAGTAGTGCAGCAGCGCCAGGCGCTGCGGCGTGCGCAGGCGGGCCAGCGCCGACTCGAGCTTGAGCGCCTCGTCGAGGGTCTCGCGGACGAACGCCTTGGTCCCGGCCTCGCCCCACGGGCCCAGCGAGTAGCGGCCGAAGCCGCCGCAAAAGCCCTTGATCCCGGCGATCCCGACCCCGCGCACCTCGACCGACTCGCCGTCGAGCACCGTCACCCCGGCGGTGGTGAGGATCTCCGTCACCTCCGCCTGGTGGCCGGATTCGAAGTCGTGGTTGCCGAGCACCGCCACGATCGGCGCGCGCAGCCCGTGGAGCTCGCGGGCCAGCACGTGGGCCTCCTCGGGCAGGCCGTAGTCGGTCAGGTCGCCGCACATCACCAGCACGTCGGCGGCCTGGGCGGCCTGCTGCAGCAGCGGGGCCAGGACCCCGTGCGACTGCTTGGTGCAGTGCAGATCGCTCACCGCCGCGATTCGGATGGTCGTACCCGTCGCTGCGTCCATCCGTCACCTCCCGTGCTTGTCGATCGCGGCCGTCCAGTGGGCGATGTCTTCGCGCGACATCCAGCGCTCCTCGAGCCGCGCGTCGGCCAGCTTCCAGCAGTCGATGTCGGTCAGGTATTGCTGTCTCGAGAGCAATGTCCCTTGCACACGCTCTTCTGCGCGTAGGTGTCGCGGCGCAGGCGGTCGAGCAGGTGGAGCATCACCGGGCCGGGGATCTTGCTCTGCTCACCGGGGTAGATGAAGCCGAACAGGATCAGGTGCGACAGCAGCACGCGGAAGTGGTCGCCGAAGCGACGGACCAGGCGCGACCAGTCGAGCTCGTCGGCGCAGGCGCGCAGCACGTGGGCCACGTCGGCGCCGTCGAAGCGCTCGCGCTCCATGATAAACGCCTTGCTCCACACCATCTCCTCCGGCGGCACCAGCAGCACGTCCTGGTCGAGCACCAGGTCGCGGCGGGCGTGGTCGAACCACCGCGCGTCGACGCGGGCGACCGCGTTGCCGGAGCTGAAGATGACGTCGACGAAGTCCTCGCCGCAGTGGGCCTTGCCGAGCCAGTGCGGGAACGTCATGTCGCAGGTGTAGCCCTCGGCGGCCAGCACCGCGAGCGTGCGCTCCGCGTCCTCGGGGACGACGAAGATGTCGAGGTCCTTGGTGTGGCGCTCGATGCCGGTGTAGCGGGCGAAGGCGTAGGCGCCTCCGACCATGAACGGCACCTCGGCGGCCGTCAGCGCTTGCATCGTGCGGACGTAGAAATTCCGGGCTCGCGGGTCCACGAGATCGTTCAAGGGCCCTCCTCCGTCATGGGTTCTGGGATTCTGAGCACCCCTGCGCGACGCGTCGAAGCGGCGTCCGCGGCGCTGCCGCAAAGTGTGCTTTGCGTCAACTTCCGGGGCCGGCGGCCCGTTCGGCGGTGATCCCGCAGCCTCTTTGGCGCAGCGTGCGGCGGCCGAAGAGGCCTCAGAACACCGAGATCGACAGGAGCGCCTCTTCGCGGGTGGAGCGGGCCTGCTGGCGCAGCCGCCAGACCGCCACCGCCGCGCCGAGCGCCAGCACCCACGGCGGGATGCGGCCCCACCCGCCCGGACCGTCACCTGACCCGAGGGACAGGTCGAGCAGGCGCAGGCACAGGAATGAGGCCGCGTAGACCATCCCCGCCGCGCTGACCATCGCCGCCAGCGAGCGCGCCCACGCCACCGCGCGCGGGCTGTTGCTCCACACCTCGCGCTGCAGGTAGCGGACGTAGAGGTAGCCCGGCGTGGCCAGCACCCCGAACGCCGCCGCCACCGCGAGCCCGCCCGCCAGCGACGACGCCGAGAAGATCAGCGCCAGCACGTCGGCCAGGCCGCCGATCAGGAGCGCCGCGCCGATGCCCGAGTAAGCCGCGATCTCCGGCCGGGCGCGCCGCGCCACCGCCGACAGCTCGTCGATGTCGGTGGCCGTGCGGGCCGCCAGCGACGTCGAGGCGCGCAGCGCGACCGCCTCGGTCGGGTTCGTCGGCGCCACGAAGCCGGCCAGCGCCGCGTCGAACTCCTCGAGGTCGGCGTAGCGCTGCGCCGGCTCGCGCGCCATCGCCCGCTGCAGCACCATCTCGAACGCCTCCGGCAGCTCGCGGAGGATCGCCCGCGGCCGCGGCGGCTCCGACGTCAGCACCGCGTGCAGCGCCGCCGCGGCGTCGTCGATGTCGAACGGCGGCCGCCCCGTCACGCAGCGATAGGCGATCGCGCCGAGGGCGTAGAGGTCGGCGCGCCCGTCGACCTTCGACCCGCGCGCCTGCTCCGGCGCCATGTAGGCCGGCGTGCCCATGATCATCCCGGTCTGGGTCTGGCTGGCCTTTGGGTCATGTAGCTTGGCGATGCCGAAGTCGATCAACTTGACCGTCGGGCTCGCCGGGTCGCCGACGAGGAACAGGTTGGTCGGCTTGAGGTCGCGGTGGATGACCCCGCGCGAGTGCGCCACCATCAGCACCGCCGCCGCCTGGCGCAGGATGTGGACCGTCTCGCGCACGCCGATGCGGCCGACCCGGTCGAGGTGCTGCCCGAGGTCCTCGCCGACCAGCCGCTCGCACACGATGAACGGCGTCCCGTCGATGGTCTGGTCGACGTCGTGGATCTGCACGACGTTGGGGTGGACGATGGTCCCGGCGATCTCGGCCTCGCGGCGGAAGCGGGACACCACCTCGGCGTCGCTCGCCAGCACGCGGTGGAGGATCTTCACCGCCACGGTGCGGCCGGGCATGCGGATGTGCTTGGCCTCGTAGACCCGCCCCATCCCGCCGTCGCCGATCACCGCCTCGATGCGGTACTTCTCGGCCAGCGTCGAGCCGATGTACGGGTCGTCGGTCTGCGAATCGACCCCCACCAGCTCGACCGCGTGGCGCGGGCAGACCTTGTAATCGAGCGGAAAGTGCTCCCCGCACGTCGGGCACCGTCGAGGCAATACGGTGCGGTCCTGCTCGCCCGGGCTCATGGCCGGCAGCATAAGAGATTCGGGCCCGCGGCGCCATCGCGCGTCCGCTCACGCGGTTCGGCCGGCCCTCGCGTCCCCGGGGCCCCGAGGGCCGGCGAGGGCCCGCGCCCGCGCGCCGACTCGGGGCCACGCCCGCCGGCCGTCACCGCGCCGTCACCTGCCCCGGGACGCGCCCGGCGGCGCGACTCGCACCAGGGAGATCGCCGCCGCCGCCCCCGCCGGCAGACTCTTGCCTGCGGCCAGGCCGGATGTCGCGCCGCGTCCCCGGCCCGCGTGTCCTCGCGCCTCGCGCGTGCGTAAGGCGCCCCGCGGGTCGGCTGAGCTCGGTCCGCGCCGCGCACGGCTTGCAGCGCTCGCGGCTCGACCTGTCCCTTCGGACATTGTCGCATCACACCCCTGTATACACTCTACATTCGACGCATCATTCGTGCAGCGGGTGCGGAGGATCGAATCTACAGAGTTTGTGCTCAGCACATTTCGCCGCGTCCGCGATCGCCCCCGCACCGTCGCCCGCAGGCCCCAGCAGACGGAGCGCCCGCGCTTCGACGGTTCGAATACATCGTTCCTCGCGATCGCCCATTGACGCGCCCCTTGTACGGGGCAAAGCGCGGGCCTATCCTCGCCCGCGACCGGCATGGACGAATCGATGATGACGCTGCGCCGGCTGCTGGCGGTCCACGACGAGGCCATCATCGAGGCCGGCACCGCGTGGGTGCGGGACGCGGCCGCGGTCGACCTCGCGGATCGACCCGTGGCCGAGACGCGGGCGCTGGTGGCCGAGAGCGTGCGGGCCTACGCCGCGCTGCTGCTGGACGGCGACCCGCAGCCGCGCGACGCCTTCATCGAGCGGGTCACCACCTTGCGCTCGACCCAGCGGTTCCGGATCTCCACGCTCCTGCGCGGCCTCTTCTCGTTCCACCGCGCCGTGGGGCCGGTCCTCGCCCGCCACAGCGTCCCGCACCACCTCGCCTTCGCCATCCTGCGCCGGGTCGACGCCGCCTGCTCCGAGGCCGCCTTCCTCGCCGCCGACACCTACGCGCGCAAGCTCCACGCGGTCGTCGACGAGGCCCAGCGCGAGCTGGTGCGGCGCGAGAAGCTGGCCGCGCTCGGCGGCCTCGTCGCCGGCGTCGCGCACGAGGTAGGCACCCCGCTCGGCGTCGCCATCACCGCCGTCTCGCTCGTGCAGGACTGCCTGCAGGAGCTGAGCGACGCCTTCACGGCCGGGGCCCTGCGCCAGCGCGACCTCGCGGGCGGCCTCGGGCGCGCGCGAGGCCGCCCGCATCGGCCTCGGCAACCTCCAGCGGGCCGCCGGCCTCGTCGCCGGATTCAAGCAGCTCGCGGTCGACCAGAGCGGCGAATCGCGACGCGCGGTCGCCCTCGGCGCCCACGTCCACGAGCTCCTCGCCAGCCTCGCGCCGCTGTACCGCCGCGGCCCGCACCGGGTCGAGGTCGACGTGCGCGCCGACCTCGTCGTCACCACCTACCCCGGCGCGATCGCCCAGATCGTCACCAACCTGCTGCACAACGCGCTGGTGCACGCATTTCCTTCGGGACATGTCGGAACGGTCATCTTGTGGATCGACCGCTCCACCGACGGCCAGGTCGAGCTCGGCTGCGGCGACGACGGCGTCGGCATCGCGCCCGAGCTGCTGCGCCGCGTCTACGAGCCCTTCTTCACCACCGCGCGCGGCAGCGGCGGCAGCGGCCTCGGGCTCCACATCGTCCACAACCTCGTCACCGACCTCCTGTGCGGCACGATCCGCGCCGAGTCCGCCCCCGGGCGCGGCGCTCGCTTCACGGTCCGCTTCCCCGCCCACGCCGAGGCATGACCCCACCCGACACTCACTCTCGCGCGCCGCGGGCCTCTTCCGCGCCGGTCGTCCCGCACCTCGGCCGGCTCGAGCTCGACCCGCGATTCGTCGTCCGCAGCTTCGACGCCGGCTTCGCCGCGATCGCGGGCGAGCGCGCCGACGACGTCCTCGGGCGCCCGCTCGACGCCCTCTTCAGCGTCCGCGACCGCCGGGGGATCCTCCGCTTCGACGAGCTCGTCAGCCACAGCAACGCCGACCACATCGACCTCGACATCCACCTCCGCCTCGGCGCCCGCGAGGTCCTCACCCGCCTGCTCCTCTCGCGCACCGACGTCGGCTGGCTCGCCTTCGTCGAGGACCTCGGCGGCGCCGGCAACCTCGTGTGCGAGCTGGCCCAGAGCCGCGAGCTGTGGCGCGAGGTCGTGAATCAATCGGCCGAGGGCGTCGGCGTGCTCGGCAGCCACGGCAAGCTGCTCGAGTACAACCCCGCCTTCTTCCGCCTGCTCGACCTCCGCTCGACCCGCAACATCCCGCTGAGCGAGGAGGCGGTGCGCGGCGCGGCGCTGAGCGACCTGCTGCAGGGCGACTCGCTGGCCCCGCTGCGCGACCACCTGGCCGGCCGCGCCGCGCTCGGCCGCGATGCAGCACCGCGGCCGCTGGCTCGAGTTCGCCGCGCGCCCGCTGGCCTTGCCGCGGCAGCGGTTCGCCGGCGTGTGGCTGACGCTGCGCGACGTCACCGAGCGGCGCCGGGCCGAGCGCCTGCGGACCGCCCTCGACGCCGCCCGCGAGGAGCTCCTGCGCAAGGAGAAGCGGGCCGCGCTCGGCGGGCTCGTCGACGGCATCGCCCACGAGATCGGCAACCCGCTCGGCGTCGCGGTCACCGCCGCCAGCCTCGCCCAGGATCAGCTGCACGAGCTGCGCGCCTCGTTCGAGGCCGGCATCCTGCGCCAGCGCGACATGCGGCACCACCTGCAGCAGGCGCTCGCCGCCGCCGACATGGCGCTCGCCAACCTGCGCCGCGCCGCTGCCCTCGTCGCCGGGGTCAAGCAGATCGCCCTCGACAGCTCCGAAAAAGTCCGCGAGGACATGTCCATCGGGACATATGTGAGCACCGTCGTCGCCAGCCTGAGCTCGCTCTCGTCCGGCACCCCGCACCGCGTCGGCGTCGACGTGCGCGCCGACCCGGTCGTCTCGGTGTGCCCGGCCGCGCTGGCGCAGGTCGTCACCAACCTCGTCCACAACGCCCTGACCCACGCCTTCCCCGCGGGCAGGCCCGGCCGCGTGGTCGTATGGGTCGACCTGGTCGCGGGCGGCCTGGTCGAGATCGGCTGCCGCGACGACGGCGTCGGCATGTCCGCGGCCACGCTCCTGCGGATCTACGAGCCCTTCTTCACCACCGCCCGCGACCAGGGCAGCGGCCTCGGGCTCTACATCGTCCACAACCTCGTCACCGACCTGCTCCGCGGCACGATCGTCGCCCGCGCCACGCCCGAGCGCGGCACCACCGTCGTCGTCCGCTTCCCCGCGCGCCCCGGAGATTCATGAGCCGCCCGCACGACGACGACCTGCTCCGCGGCAATCATGACCCGCCTGACGATCACGACCTGCTCCGCGGCAATCATCGACGTCGTCCGCCTCCCCGCGCGCCCCGGAGACTCATGACTCACCCGCACGACGACGACCTGGTCCGCTTCGCCGCCGACGACGAGCCCGCCCCCGCGCCCCCGTCCGCGCCTCCCTGGAAGATCCTGATCGTCGACGACGACCCGGAGGTCCACGACGTCACCCGCCTGGCCCTCGCCGGCCTCGCCGTCGACGGCCGGCCGATCGCCCTGCGCTCGCGCCACAGCGCCGCCGCGGCCCGCGACGCGTTGACGGCCGAGCGCGACATCGGCGTGGTCATGCTCGACGTGGTCATGGAGTCCGACCACGCCGGCCTCGAGCTGGCGCGGTGGATCCGCGAGGCGCTGGGCGACCCGCACGTCCGCATCGTCCTGCGCACCGGCCAGCCCGGGCTTGCACCTGAACAAAAGGTCATGTCCGACTACGACATCCACGACTACCGCGACAAGACCGAGCTGACCGCCCGGCGACTCGCCACCACCGTCGTCGGCGCCGTCCGCTCGTACCGCGACCTCACTGCGATCGCCGCCCTCCACCGCCGCGAGCGCGCCCTGAGCAGCGCCTGCGCCCGCTTCGTCCCCGCGCGCCTCTTGACCCTGCTCGGGCGCGACGACGTCGCCGCGGCCGCGCTCGGCGATCGGGTCGAGCGCGAGATGACCGTCGTCTGCGTCGGTCCGCGCGGTCCCGCCGACGCCCCCTTCGCCGCGCTCAACCGCCTGTTCGCCGCCATCGTCCCGCCGATCCACGCCCACGGCGGCGTCGTCGACAAGTACCTCGGCGCCGGCCTCGTCGCCGTCTTCCCCGACTCGCCGGCCCAGGCCGTGCGCGCCGCCCTCGCCCTCCTCGCCTGTGCGCGCGACCTCGGCGTCGACCTCGGCGTCGGCGTCCAATTCGGTTCCGTCACTCTCGGCCTCGTCGGCGTCGATGGCCGCATGCAGGGCACCGTCGTCGCCGGCGCGCTCCACCTCGCCGCCCACCTCGAAGGGCTCACGCGGCGCTTCGACGTCGACCTCCTCGTCACCGACGCCGTGCACGCTCGCCTCCCGTCCGACCTCGCCCGCGACAGCCGCCCGCTCGGCAGCAGTCGCGCGCCTGGAGAGCAGCGCCCGCCGGCGATCTTCGAGCTCTTCGCCGCCGACCCGCCGGGCCCGCGCGCCGACAAGCGAATCACCCGGGGCGCGGTCGTCACCGCCGTGCGCGCCATCGACGAGCGGCGCATGGCCGAGGCCGAGCAGGTGCTCGCCGGTCTGGCGGGCGAATACCCGCACGACCGCGCCCTCGCCGTGCTACGCGAGGATTGCCGCCGCCACCGCGCCGCAGTCTCATGATCTTCGACGCCCACCTCCACGTCATCGACCCGCGCTTCCCGCTGGTCCCCAACCGGGGCTGGTTGCCCGCGCCCTTCGATGTCCCCGAGTACATGTCCCATGCGACAGCTCTCGGCATCACCGGCGGCGCCGTCGTCTCGGGCTCGTTCCAGGCCTTCGATCAGTCCTACCTCGAGGACGCTCTGGCACGCCTCGGCCCGACCTACGTCGGCGTCACCCAGCTTTCGGCCGACGTCGCCGACGCCGAAGTCTTGCGCCTGAACGACCGCGGTGTTCGGGCAGTGCGCTTCAACCTGCGCCGCGGCGGCTCCGCCGACCTCGCCGACCTCGAACCGCTGGCCCGCCGCGTCTACGACCTCGCCGGCTGGCACGTCGAGCTCTACGTCGATTCTGCCGACCTGCCCGGCCTCGCCGCGCGACTGTGTGCATTACCGCGGGTCAGCATCGACCACCTCGGCCTGTCCGCCGCCGGCTTGCCCACCTTGCTCGCCCTGGTCGAGCGGGGCGTCCGCGTCAAGGCCACGGGCTTCGGCCGGGTCGACTTCGACGTCGCCGGCGTCCTGCGCCAGATCGCCGCGGTCGATCCGGGCGCCCTGATGTTCGGCACCGACCTCCCTTCCACCCGCGCCCCCGCCCCTTCACCCGCGACGACCTCGACCTTTTGCGAGAGGCCCTCGGCCCGGAGCTCGCCCGCCGCGCTTTGTGGGACAACGCGATCGCCTGGTACCGCCCCGCGGCTCTCTGAGACCGCTCGTCGCGGGCATGCAAGCGGCATCCTTCGCGAATCTCCTGCCATCCGCGCACGAGTCCTCGCGCAGCGCCCCACCGATCCATCCCACCACGGCCTCGCACTCGCCCTTCTTACGCTCGCCGCACCTCGCGCAGCGCCCCACCGATCCATCCCACCACGGCCTCGCACTCGCCCTTTTTACGCTCGCCGCACCTCGTGCAGCGCCCCACCGATCCATCCCACCACGGCCTCGCGCTCGTCTTTACAGGATACGCTCGCAGCACTTCGCACGCCTCCCGGCGTCCTCACCCCTCCGCGCCCGGCTCCTCGCGCAGCGTCCCATCGATCAGTCGCACCACTCGCCCGGGGCACAGCGACACGAAGCGGGCGTCGTTCGTGGCCACCAGCGCCGCTCCGCCTGCGGCCGCGTGCTCGTGCAGCAGCGTCGCCACCAGCGCGCCGCCCTCCGGGTCGAGCCCGTTGCTCGGTTCGTCGAGGATCCACAGCGGCGGCGCGCCGATCGTCGCCGCCGCCAGGTACGTCCGCTTGACCTGTCCGAAAGACAAGGTTCGCATCCGCTGATCCATCACCCGCGTCAGGCCCAGGCGCTCGCACAGCTGCGGGCTCGGCAGCGGCGCGCGCTTGATCGCCGCCACCAGCGCCAGCAGCTCGCGCACTCCCAGGTCCGGAAATGCATCGGCAGTGTCGGGCGCGTAGCCCAGCGCGCGTCGAGCGGCCGTCCCGTCGCTCAGCGCCGCTCCTGCCACCGTGACCGAGCCGCGGTCCGGCTCGACCAGCCCTGCCGCGATCCGCAGCAGCGTCGACTTGCCCGCCCCGTTCTCGCCCAGGAGCAGCCGCACCTCGCCCGCCGCGCAGCGCAGGTCGACCTTCTCGAGCACGATCCGCGTCCCCAGCCGCTTGCGCACCCCGAGCATCTCCAGCACCACCGTCTCACCCGCCTTCGCCGTCGCCGTGCTGCTCGATCGAACATGTCCGATCAGCCATATCATGAAAGTCGCCAGCGCCCACCCGAGCACCGCCGTCGTCGGCCACCACGCCAGTGACGCGACCGCCAGCGTCGCCGTCAGCAGCAGCACCAGCACCAACCGTCCCGGGCCGCGGCTGCCGAATCGCTCGGTCCAGCGCGCCGCCAGTCCGGCGAACACCAGCAGGCTCGCGCCCGCCAGCGCGCCCGCCAGCAGCAGTCGCGGCGCTGCCGAAGGCGCGCGCCCCAGAGCGAGCCCCGCCCCACAGACGGCCCCGAGCCCGGCTCCCAGTCCCCCAGCGTCAGCGCTGCCGCCCCTCGCCGCACCTGCGCCGAAGCTCCGGCCGTCCGCAGCAGCCACGATGCTGCTTGCTCGATCCGGAGGAGCGGCCCGCTCACCGCCGATCCTGCCACCAATCCCGCCGGCACCATGAACCCGCACAGATACACCTGCAGCCCCGCCGGATCGCTCACCTGATTCGTGCCTGCCGCCAGCCACGCCGCCGCCGCCGCCAATGCCATCACCAGCGCTGCGCGGGCCAGCACGGTCGCCTGCCCGCGGGCCACGCTGAGCCCGAGCGCCAATGCCAGCAGCCACGGCCCGGGCAGCCCGCGCGCCAGCCCGCGCCCTGTCGCCGAGCGCGTCGGAGCCGCCAGCCACGCCGACCGCAGCGTCAACAGGGCGATCGGCCAGCTCACCACTGCCAGCACCGAGGACGGAGCCAGGAGCAGGCCCGTCATCGTCGCCGCCACGATCACCCACCCGCGGATCCCCGCAGGTCGTGCCAGCAGCACCCCGTGTCCGGCCAGCGCCCCGCCGAGCGCCCCTGCGGCCGCCGGCGCTCCGCCGCCGACTCCCCACAGGATCGTCCACATCGACTCGGCCACGATCGACAACCCGACGAGGATCGCCAGGTGCCACGTGCGTGGCGCCGGCAGCGAGCGCAACCACAAGCTCGACTTCGTCTGCCACAGGGCCGCCATGGTCGGCGTCAGCGCGACGAGCCAAGCGCCCCAAAGCAGCGCGCGCGCCATCGGTGACGCCTCGGCCCCCTCGACCACCGTCTTGGCCGACAGTCCGTTGCCGCCGAACAGCATCCCCCCGACGGCCAGCAGGCCGACGTACACGGGCACTCCGCGGCGCAGCGCCTCCGCGCCGGCCGTCAGCGTGAGCGCTCGTGCCAGCGCCCACGCGGCTGGCAGTTCGGCGAGAGCGCGACCGGCCGTCACGCGCCTTGCCATCGCAGGGTCAACGTCGCCTGTCAATGCCGCGCAGTGCTTCCCCGCTGCGCGGCTCTTCCCCGCCGCGCAGCGTGCTTCACGCGTAACACCACTCCCTGAGAGCCGTCGCCTCGGCCTTCTTCCCTCAATACAAGTACACCGCCCCCGTACGCGGGCCCGAGTTGTTGCTCTGGTCCCCGCCCACGCCCGTCGCCAGGCTCGCTTCGTCGGAGGTGCCCACCGCCAGGGTCGTCCCGTCTCCGGACAGCGCCAGCGCCAGCCCGAAGCGATCCTTCTCGTCCGAGTTGGGCGACTTGACGTAGCTCTGCAGCTGCCACGAGCCCGGCGTGCGGCGGTACACGAACACTGCCCCGGAGTCCTTGCGCGAATTGTTGGATGGATCGCCGCCGACGCCCACGTCCGCCCCGTCTTCGCTCGGCGCACCGATTGCCAGCGTCGAGCCATCGGCAGACAGCGCCATGCTCGTGCCGAAGCGGTCCGGCTCGGTGTCGGGCGCCTTGACGTACGCCTCGCGCACCCAGGACCCACCGGCGCGCGCGAACAGGTACACCGCCCCCGCCTCGGGCACGCTGTTGTCGGTCTCGTCGCCGTCGATGCCGGTCGCCGCGCTGCCTTCCCTGTCGGCGCTGACCGCGATCGTCTGTCCGTCCCGCGAGATCGACACGACCCCGCCGAAGAAGTCGCTGGCGTCCGCGTTCCACGCCTTGAGGTACGCGCGCTGCGACCACTCCCCGTCGTCCGCCGTGAACACGTACGCCGCGCCGCTCCACGGCGCCGCGTTGTCGTGCGGGGAGTCGTCCTCGCCTGCGACGCCGCTGTCCTCGCCCGGCGCGCCGACCACCAGAGTGCGGCCATCGCCCGCGAGGGCCACCGATGTTCCGAACCCGTCCTCCGCCTCGGCGTTCGACGCCTTCACGAACTCGCGCTGCGACCAGCCGTCCTCGCCGCGGGCGAACACGTACACCGCGCCCGACACCGGCGCGGCCGAGTCCGTCTGGATGCCGTCGACCCCGCTCCCGCTGCTGCTCTCGCCCGGAGCGCCCACCGCCAGGACGTCGCCATCGGTCGACAACGCCAGGCTCGCGCCGAACCACGCATCCGGCTTGGTGTTCGACGGCTTGAGGTACGCCTGTTGCGACCAGCCGCTGCCGTTGCGCGCGAACAAGTAGACGGCCCCGGAGGTGGGCGCGCTCGTCGCCGGCGTCGCCGTCGATGCCGAACGCCCCGCTGTCCTCGTCCCAGGCGCCGATCGCCACCACCTCGCCGTCGCCCGAGATCGCGACCACGCCGCCGAACTGGTCCTGCGAGCCCGGGTTGAACGGCTTGAGGTATGCCTGCTGCGTCCACGTCTGCCCGGTCCGCACGAACACGTAGGCCGCGCCCGCCTCCGTGCAGCCGTTGTCGGACGCGTCGCCGTTGACCGCAGACGCGCAGCTCGACTCGAGCGGCGCCCCGACCACCAGCGTCTCGCCGTCGGCCGAGAGCGCCACGCTCGCCGCGAAGTAATCGTTCTTGTCGGGGTTGCCCGCCTTGAGGTAGCCGACCGCCGCGACCATCGCCGACGTCACGCGGACCACCTCCGAGTCGCTGCAGCCGACCTGGTTGCAGGCCCGCACCACGTAGCTCGCCCCCGCCTGGAGGTGCAGCGGCATCGCCAGCGACAGCGAAGTGCCCAGGATCTCGTCGGCCAGCACGACCTCGCCCGCCTCGCCGCCCTGCTCGAGCAACTGATAATGGCGAGCCCCGGCGCTCGGCGACCACGTGAAGTCGAACTGCTTGATCGCCGAGAAGCCCAGCGAGAGGCTCGGCGCCTCCGGCAAGTCCTCGTCCGTCGCGCCGGTGACGGTCATCACCGGATCCGGCAGCTCCCCGGAGGTGCTGACGGCGTCGTCCTCGACCGGCGCGCCCGTCGACTCGTCATCGCCGCTGGTGTCGGTGTCGCTGTCGATCTCGGCAGCGTCGCCCTGCACCTGGCCGGACGGGAGACAGCCGAGGATGCAGGCAGAGAACAGAGAAAAGCGCAGATAGATGGACACGATCGACCTCCCGGACGCGATACAAGCATTCGTAGAGCCTGGCTCGACAGCCGGGCCCGAACATTCGACGCACCGCCGCGAGCACGGGCGGTCCGTCGATTCGCCAGCAGATCTAGCACGCGCTCGATCGCCGTCACAAGCCGCCTCGCATGAATCCAGCCCCACTTTGATGTGAGTCGCCGACGCAACTCCGCTTGGTGCCTCCGTCGATTCCCAACTGCAGTTGGCAACTCCAGCGCCGATCACCAACCGCAGTTGGCTGGCGCGCCGAACCAGCCTGGCCTACGCTGCGCGCATTCGTCGGCATCGCAACTACGACGAATGTCGATTCCATGCATCGCCCCATCACCCCCGCCGCACCCCGCCGACCCGTCGCGCTCGCACGCCGCGGTCCGCCAGGACGTCGCCTCGCTGCCCAGGCCTCCCGGCCGCCGCACCTCGCCCCTCGCAGCCCACAGCGACGAACTCGCGACCCCCACGTCCCCCCCGCCGAGCACGCCCTCGCAGCAATCACCGGCGCGGCGCTCACCGCGCGCGAAACCGCTCGGCCAAACGTCGCGTCTTGCGCAGTCTGTGAACGGCGCTTTTTGCGCAGCCACCGCAGCCGCCGCCAACCTGGCTACGACCCGTTTGTGGCGCCTTTTTCAAATTATGCGCGGCGCACGCAGCGCGATTGCTTCTCGCCGTGGGCATACCATGCAGGGGGTCACGGTGCCTCACCCGTTCCGACAGAGGAAGCCATGCGTGACCACAACGAGACCCATCAATCCCCCGACCATCGGGAGCACCCGAACCTCCCGCTGGGGATGACCGCCGCGGATGACGCCCCGTTTACGGTCGCGCCCAGCTTCTCTCCGTGGGGCGGCGACAACTTGGAGGAGTACGAAGAGCAGCCGTGCTGCTGGTCATAGCTGGCCTTGGGGGCAGGTCCTGCGGACCAGGCTCGCCTCGCGAGCCCGGCGCATGAATTCAAGGCGCGCCCGGCGGCGGCGCGAATTGCCACAAAAGCGCCGTAAGTCGGCGCGGGGGGGTCCGGGCGATTGACAAGCGGGGGCCCGTCGGACGAATTGGGGCCGTGCCGCCCGTCACGCCCCTCACCATGCGCATTCGCCGCGCCTTCTCCCGACTTTTCGATTCGCGGCGGATCGGTCGCAGCATCGCTCTTTGCGCTGCGCTGTCCGTGCCGTTCGTCGCCTGCACCTCGCTGACCCTCACTCGCCTGAACTCGGCGCAGAAGAAGCCCAACAACGTGTGGGTGTTCTTCACCGTCGAGCAGAACGAGGAGCCGGTCGCCGGCCTCCAGGCCGAGGACTTCCAGATCTACGAAGACGGCGACCTGGTCTCGACCTACGAGAGCAAGCAGGTCATCCAGAACCCCGAGGTCGCCGCGGTCATGTACACCATGCTGCTGCTCGACGTGTCCGGCTCGGTGTCGGAGTCGGGCTCGGCCGACCAGCTTCGTCGACGCCGCCCAGCTGTTCACCGACCGCGTCGGCAAGACCCAGAAGGTCGGCGTCTACGCGTTCGACGGTGAGAAGGAGCTGCACTCGGTGACGCCCTTCACCGAGTCCGAGGGCGCCGTGTCCGGCGGCCTCGACGGCCTCCGCACCTACAAGCCCAAGGACCCCTCGACCAACCTGCACGGCGCGGTCATGGAGGGCCTCAAGGAGCTCAAGAAGTCGCTCGACAAGGAGAAGAAGCCGCTCAAGTTCGGCACTCTCGTCGTGTTCACCGACGGCACCGACCGCGCCGCCCGCTTCAGCCGCGAGGACATGAAGCAGGAGCTGCTCAAGGAGCAGTACAAGGACTACGAGATCTACGCGATCGGCGTCGGCGCCGAGATCAAGAAGGCCGGCCTCGGCGACATCGGCCGCGACGGCACCGAGCTCGCCACCGAGCAGGCCGGCGTCAAGCAAGCCTTCGAGAAGGTCGCCGACCGCATCGAGCGCCACACCAAGCGCTTCTACCTGCTGTCGTACTGCACCCCGGCGCGCAAGGGCACCCACACCGTCCGCATCGTCGCCAACAGCAAGAACCCCAAGGGCTCCGGCGACCTCGAGTGGGACTTCAACGCCGACGGCTTCGGCCCCCCGCCGGACTGCGACCCCAACACCCCGCCCGTGTTCCCGCTCAAGACCGGCGAGGTCGTCGACACCGGCAAGATCCAGGGCGACAGCGGCAGCGGCGGCAAGGTCAAGGTCAAGGCCTCCGCCTCCGCCTCGGTCAACTGAGCCGCCCGCGGCCCTGAGGCCGCACCTTCCCGAACGGGCATGTCTTTAAAGCATGCCCGTTCGCGCATGTGCGAACAGGCATGTCTTTTCAGACACAAACCCTGCACACGCCGCCATCGTCGAGATGTCCTTTCGGACATCTCATGGTCTTTGAAAGCTTTCAGCCGCCGAGACGGCGCGCCGCTGGTCCTCGTACAGCGACGGCGGGTCGAGCACGCCGACCTGGCCGGGGCCCTCGACCCAGTCCTCGGGCGCGGTCCCGGCGGCGTCGGGCGACTCGAGGCTGGTCTCGACCGTCAGCTGCGGCCCGACCCCGATCACGTAGCCGTGGCCGAACTGGCGCGAGCGCACCACGCCCTTGCCGCTCGCGTTCCACACGGCCGACTGCGTCGCGCTGTGCCCGGCCCCGCTCGACCACGCCAGACGGTTGACCGCGCCCCAGCCGTCGTCGACCACGCTCTGGTCGAGCAGGTTGGCGGTCGCCAGCGAGTGGTGGAACTCCGACAGCCCCACCGTCCCGAACTCGCTGCCCATCAGCGCCACCGCCTTGCCCTCCGACGAGTGGACCCGCAGCCACACGATCCCCGTCGCGCCGAAGCCCCAGTTCTGCACGAAGTTGTGCCGGCCCGCCCGCGCCACGCAGTCGCGCACCAGCACCTCGCCGCTCTGCATCACCTCGAACAGGTAGCCGTTGCCGCCGTCGCCGCGGTGCTGCGCCAGCTCGAGCGTGCTGTCGGCGACGGTCACCCGCGCGCTGCGCTGGATCGTCAGCCCGCCCGACTGCAGGTGGCGCCCGGAGCCCTTGCCCTCGGCCGGCGCACCCGGCGACACGAACGACTTCACGCCCATCACCCACGCGTCGCGCACCCCGAGCATCGCCACCGCGTACACCTGGTCCTGCGACCACGCGTCCTCCCAGCCGACCGCGTTGGCGACCCCGACGTCCATCAACGCCACCTCGCGCAGCAGCCCCGTCACCGGTCGCACGCTGGCCTGGTCGCGCACCAGCGCCGGGTAGCGCAGCGGCACGTCGATCTCGACCGCGCCGCTGTCCGGGTCGACCGCGGTGACGGTGCGCCAGAAGAACGGCTGCCAGGTGTCGTTGAAGACCATCCAGGTGCCGTTCATCGCGTGCTCGGCGACGAAGGCCGGGGAGATCTGCCAGCCGATGGCGATCTCGTCGCCGACCTTCAAACCGCTCGCGTCGGCGACGGTGATCGTCCGCGCGCGCACCTGGCCGTCCTCGGCCAGCGCGACGTCGGCCCCGATGCAGGCGCGCCGGCGAAGGTCAGATGTGCCTCATAGGACATGTCTGAAAAGGCAGTGAACCACAGCCGGCTCTGCTCGGCCCCGACGCCGGCGATCACGGTGTTCGAGGCGTTCACGGTGAGCCGCCCGTCGACCCGGTAGAGCCCCGCCGGCAGGCGCACGACCGCCCCGCCGGCCTCGGCCGCGGCGTCGAGCGCGGCCTGCAGCGCCGCGGTGGCGTCGCTTTGGCCCGTCGCGTCGGCCCCGTGGTCGCGCACCGCGTCGATCGTGAGCGCCGGCAGCTCGCTGCCCGGAACCGCCGCGGCCAGGCGATAGCCCGCGTACGAGAAGTCGTGGAGGAAGCGCCCGTCCGGCCCGATGAACTCGGGCGTCCAGTCCTCGGGATAGAGCTCGCTGCGCCAGCCCACCACCGGATCGCCGGTCGTGCTGCTCGCGTCGGTCGTGCTCGTGGTCGTCGATGTCGGCGACGCCGTGGTGCTCGTCGCCTCGCCCGTGTCGGTCGGCGACTCGCTCGTCGCCCCGCCGGTCGTGGTGCTCGTCGCCTCGGTGCCCGCGCCCGTGCTCGGCCCCTCGGCGGTCGACGTCGTCGCGCCCGTGCTGCCGTCCCCGCCGCCACACGCCACGAGCCACACCAGCGACGCACCCACGAACCTGCGCATGATCGCCAGCTTGCCCGAGCAGCGGCCTCAGCAATACGCGGGGCGATCGACGCTGCCTCACGACCTCTCCCTCCGCGGATGCCCGATCGGACATGCTCTTACGGACATCTCCCACCGACTCGGCCGACCGCGGCCGCGCGACCCCAGCGAACAGCGGCCGGTTTCACGCGCCCACCCATTGTCGTCGATCTCACAGGCGCGGGAACTTTCCCCGTCCTCGAACGTGACACCCTCCTGCGTGAGCGCTCCCAGCGTGACCCCTGTCGTCCCAGCCGTCGCCGAGGTGGTCGCCCGTTATCGCGGCCGGGTCGTCGACGTGCAGCACGTCCGCTGGAGCGAGCCGCCGGCAGTGTCCCCGGCCGCCCTCCTCGGCGGCGGCGCGGCCCTCCTCCTGCTCGGCTTCGCCCTCGCCCTGCGCGGGCTGGCTCAGGTCGAGGCCGCGGCGCAGTGCGAGCTGCCCCCCTGTCCGAGCGTGGGCGCCGGCGCCGGCCTCGGCGCCTTCCTGATCGCCGCCGGCCTGCTCCCGCTGGTCGTCGGCCTGGTCCGCTGGCGTGACCGCGCCCGCGCCCGCTACACCCTCGGCGAGGGCCCCGAGGCCGACTTCACGGTCGCGGTCCCGGGCGCCCCGGCCGAGGGCATCCCGCTGATCATCGCCCTCGAGCAGGGCTTCGTGCTCGGCCTCCCGCCCGGCGTGCGCGGCACGATCGACGGCGACGCTTCGATCGATCTCGCCGAGGCAGCCGCGCAGGGCCGGCGCTCGCTCGCCCTGCCCGCGGGCGCGAAGGCCGTCGTGGAGCTCGGGGAGCTGGCCTTCGAGATCTCCCAGGTCCCGCCCGCCGACGCGCCGCACAACCCGCTCGAGTTCGACCGCCTCACCTGGCTCAGTCACATCGGCGCGGCGCTGCTGGTGGGCGGCTGGGTGTGGTGGATCGATCACTCCCCGATCGCCACGATCGAGCTCGACCACGCGGCGCAGATCGAGCTGGCCGCCCGCTACATCACGCCGGCGCCGAAGAAGAACGAGCAGACCCCGCAACCTCCACCCATCACGACCCCGCGAGTCGCCGCCGCCCGCCCTGTCGAAAAACCCGCGCGCCCGCCGGAGCCCGCGCCCGAGCCCGAATCGCCGCCGGTCGGCTTCGCGGTCGACGAGGCCAGCGGCCTGGTCGCGCCGTCGTCACCGGCAGCGTTCGCCCGCCGCCCGACCAAGCCCGGGGTCGGCTCACGCTTCGATCGCCGCTTCGACTACGACCGCGTCGCCGGAGCCCTCGGCGACCCCGGCTTCGTCAACGCGATCGAAGAGTACACCGTCAACATGAAGAACGGCCAGCGGGCCTACAAGAACGCCCAGGACGACGCCTGGTGGGCCCAGGCCACCGGCGGTCCGCCGCGCACGAGCAAGCACTTCGGCGGCCTCGATCTCGCCGAGACCGAGCGCGGCGGCGGCGTGCACACCGACAAGCCCGAGCCGAAGAAGGCACCTGTCTCTCAGGTCACCTTGACCGCCTCGCTCGACCTGCCGCCGCCGACCAAGGAGGAGCTGGCAGAGAGCCGCCTCATCGCCCGGATCCACATCGACGGCCCGACGATCACCGGCGACGCCGGCCTCGACAAGAACGAGCTGAAGCAGTACGCGCGCAAGCGGTCGGGCCCGTGGCGCGCCTGCTACGAACAGGCGCTGGCTAAGGACCCCGAGCTCGCCGGCATCATGCAGTTCCAGGTCCACTTCGACGCGACCGGCAAGGCCACCCTCGCCCGCGTCAACTGGTCGACCCTCTCGATCGGCAAGATCGAGGCTTGCCTGGCCAAGGCCTCGGTCGGCTGGAAGCTCCACACCTCGCTGCCCAAGGAGACCAAGGCGGTGTTCGAGCTGCAGTTCGAGGCCCACACCCACTGATCGTTCAGCGGGCGATCATCCCCTCGTCGACGAAGAAGCGGTACCACGCGCGCACCGCCGCCGGCAGGTCGCCCGGCTGAAAGCCGAGCTCCTGCTGCGCGCGCGAGGTGTCGGCGCGGCGCTGCATCGTCAGCACGAACACCGCGCCGGGCGTGAGGTGCTGCGGCACGTTGGGGAACAGCTTGGCCATCGGCTTGGAGATCGTCCGCGCCACCGCCGACATCAACCGCGGCGACAGGGCGATCGGCCGCCGGTCGGTGCCGATCTGCTCGGCGAACAGCGCCAGCATCTCGTCCATCGTCACGTAGCGGGTGCTGAAGATGTAGCGCTGACCGGTGCGCCCGCGCTCCATCGCCAGCACGTGCCCGCGCGCCAGGTCCTCGGTCGTCACCGCCTCGTAGCCGCCGGGGATGATCGCCCGCAGCTTGCCGCGCGAGAAGTCGATCATCGCCTTGCCCGTGCGCGACGGCAAATAGTCGTACGGCCCGACCACCCCCGTCGACACCGCGATCACCACGTCGAGCCCGTCGGCGCACGCCTGCAGCGCCTCGTGCTCGGCCAGCACCTTGGTGCGCGAGTAGGGCATCCACTCGACGAACGGGTAGAACGGCATGTCCTCGTTGCACGGCCGCTGCGGGTCGTCGGGGTCGAAGCCGATCGTCGAGAACGAGCTGGTGTGGACCACTCGCGCCACCCCGGCCCGCTGCGCCGCTCGCAGCACGTTGCGCGTGCCGATCACGTTGATCTTCCACAGGTCGCGCATCTGCGGCTCGGTCGGGCTCAGCACCGAGACCTTGGCCGCGGTGTGATACACGCGGGTGCAACCCTTGACCGCGCGAGCCACCGCGTCGGCGTCGAGCAGGTCGCCCTCGATGCGCTCCACCTGCAGACCCTCCACGCCCCGATTGTTGTGCCGAGGATGCACGAGCACTCGCACATCCTCGCCCGCGGCCAGCAGATGTCGCACAAGGCTCGCACCGACGTGGCCGCTGGCGCCTGTCACCAGGGTCTTGCCGTTGGGAGGCGTCGGAACACTGCTCTGAGGGGTCGTCATGGCGCGCAACGAGACCACGGCGACCGCGCCCTGTAAAGCGCACCGGCCTCGCGACGTGGCCCACGTCGCACCGCGACAACCGCTGCGTTATGCTCTCGGCCCCGGATGGCAAAGCGCCAGCCAACTTGGTCGCGCCGGCTGATCGCCCTGCTCGAGCGCGGTTTGCCGCCCGCGCTGCTGGAAGACCACGAGATGCGCCGCAGGGCCCTCCTCATCGAGGGCACCGCCTGGCTGGTCGTCCTCGCCTGCGCGCTCACCGTGCCGGTCATCGCCGCCACCACCACGGGCATCGGCCGCATCACCTCGCTGGCCGCCGATGTCGGCACCCTCGCGCTCACGCTCGTGGGCCCGTGGCTGCTGCGCCGGCGCGGCACGCCCGTGGCGGCCGGCCACTGGATCACCGGCTGCGTGTTCGCCGGCACCGTCTACGCCGTCTCGACCACCGGCGCCTTCGCCTCGCCCTACTGGATCTTGCTCGCCATCGTGCCCTTCCTCGCGGCGCAGATGGCGGGCCGCCGCGCGGGTCACCTGTGGGGCGCGATCTGCCTGGTCGGCGTGTGCGCGCTGTTCTTCGCCGACCACTTCACCGACGTCCTGCCGCAGTTCCACGACCCCGACCGCTACGCCACCACCACCGCGATCTACGGGGCGATGACGATCCTCGCGGTGCACGGCCTCAGCCACCTGGCCGACCTCGCCAAGGACGAGGCGATCGCCCGCGCCGAGGCGGCGGCGGCCCAGCTCGAGCACGCCGACCTCGAGATCGAGCGCGCGCGGATCCTCGCCCAGCAGGCGGTCGCGGCCAACAGCGCCAAGTCGGCCTTCATGGCGACGATGAGCCACGAGCTGCGCACCCCGCTCAACGCGGTGATCGGCTACGCCGAGATGCTGGTCGAGGACGCCGACGCCCAGGGCCTGCCGGACATGCGCGACGACCTCGTCAAGATCGTCGGCGCCAGCCAGCACTTGCTCGGGCTCATCGACGACGTCCTCGACCTCTCGCGCGTCGAGGCGACCAAGCTCGACCTCCGGCGCGAGCAGCTCGCCCCCGAGGACGTCGCGCGCGAGGTCACCGAGGCGCTGCAGCCGCTCGCGCGCACTCGCGGCAACGTGCTCGAGGTCTATGGCCCGCCGGCCCCGCTGCACGCCACGCTCGACCGCAGCCGGCTGCGCCAGGTCCTCATCAACCTGATCGGCAACGCCCTCAAGTTCACCGCGCGCGGCCGCGTCACCGTCCACGTGCGCAGCGAGGAGGTCGGCCCGGCCCGCTTCGTCGTGTTCGCGGTGGAGGACACCGGCATCGGCATCCGCGAGGGCGACCACCGGCGGATCTTCGAGCCCTTCACGCAGGTCGACTCGTCGCCGCGGCGCCGCTACGAGGGCACCGGCCTCGGCCTCGCCCTGTGCAAGCACCTCGTCGAGATGATGGGCGGCAGCATCGGCGTCCGCTCCGAGTTCGGCCACGGCAGCGTCTTCACGGTGCGGTTGCCCGCCGAGCCGCCAGCGCGAGCCGAACCGGCCGCGCCGGCCGCAGCGTGCTGACCCCGACGCTCGGCACCTCCGGCGTCACGAGCCGCCAGCTGTAGCGCCGGGCCACCGCCGCCAGCGCGATCACCAGCTCGAGCAGCGCGAAGTGGATGCCGATGCAAATGCGATGACCTGCCCCAAAGGGCATGTACGCCGTCTTCTGGCGGGCCTGCGCCGCCCCGGGCGCGAACCGGTCGGGGTCGAAGCGGTTGGGGTCGGGCCACACGTCGGGCTGGCGGTGCAGCTCGTGGACCATCACGGTGATGATCGAGCCCTTGGCGATCGGGTAGCCGCCGAGCACGTCGTCGCGCGCCGCGGTGCGGGGGATCGCCCACACCGCCGGGTAGAGCCGCAGCGTCTCGTCGATCACCTGGCGCGTGTAGGGCAGCTTCGGGATGTCCTCGAGGCCAGGTAGGTCGTGATCGAGCGCGTCGACCTCGGCCTGCAGGCGGGCCATCACCTCGGGGTGGCGGGCCAGCAGCGTCAGCGCCCACGTCAGCGACACCGCGGTCGTCTCGTGGCCGGCGATGAACACCGTCATCACCTCGTCGCGCAGCTGCTCGTCGCTCATGCGGCGGCCCGACTCGTCGTCGCTGGCGGCGATCAGCACGTCGAGCAGGTCGCGCTGCTCCGAGCCCGACGCGCCCTTGCGGCGCTTGCCGATGAGGTCGTAGATGAACGCGTCGACCTCTCTTGGCCGCGACGAACCGGCGGTTCTGCGGCGTGGGGATCCACAGCGGCGGCGTGAACAGCTCGAACAGGCGCCGGCTGGCCAGCTCGAGCGCCGTCCCGATCGCGCGCCCGATCGGCCCGGCGTCGCCGATCTCCGGCACCCCGAACATGGTCCGGCCGATCACGTCCATCGCCATCCGCATCGACTCGAACAGCGCCTCGATCTCCGTCTCGTGCGACCAGCGCTGCAGCATCTGCTCGACCGCGCCGCGCATGTCGTCGACGTAGCGCTGCACCGCCTTCGGCGTGAAGTGCGGCTGCATCAGGCGCCGCTGGCTGGTCCACGTCTCGCCCTCGGACGAGAACAAACCCTGCCCTACCAACAATCGCAGCCCGTCGATCTCCGCCAGCTTTTGATACGCCCCGCGGCTCTCCACCAGGATGTGCTGCGCGTGCTCCGGCCGGACCGTCGGCACCACCACGATCTTGCCGAAGTGGACCGACAGCGGCGCCCCGTAGCGGCGCACCAGGTCGGTCATGCCGACGAAGTTGGTCTTCCTGGCGATGTCGACCATGCTGCCCAGCCACGGCAGGCCGGGCGCCCGGGGCATGGTCCTGAACGGCGTTCCACTGACATCGACGGGCGCGTTCATCGCAGCCGCCAGCGTCGCACAATCGCTGCCCGTCTGGTACTGTCGGCGCGTGAAAGCCCTCGGCGTCGGCATCCTCGGCCTCGGCAACGTCGGCGCGGGAACGGTGCGACTGCTCGCGGAACACCGCGCGCGCATCGAGGCCCGCCTCGGGGTGCCCCTTACGATCCGTCGCGTCCTCGTGCGCGACCGTGCGCGCGAGCGGGCCGTCGACGTCGCGCCGGAGCTGCTGACCACCGACATCGAGGATGTCCTCGGCGACCCGAACATCGCCATCGTCGTCGAGCTCATGGGCGGCGTCGAACCGGCGCGCAGCTACATCCTGGCCGCGCTGCGGGCCGGCAAGCACGTCGTCACCGCCAACAAGGCGGTGCTCGCCGAGCGCGGCGCCGAGATCTTCGCCGAGGCCGCGCGGGTCGGCCGGGCGGTCGTCTTCGAGGGCAGCGTGGCCGGCGGGATCCCCCTGCTCCGCAGCCTGCGGGAGGGCCTCGCCAGCGACCGGATCACCGGTCTGTGCGGCATCGTCAACGGCACCTCCAACTACATCCTCGACGCCATGACCCGCACCGGCGCGGGCTTCGCCGACGCGCTCGCGGGGGCCCAGGCGGCTGGCTACGCCGAAGCCGACCCCACGCTCGACGTCGGCGGTGGCGACGCCGCCCACAAGCTGGCGCTGCTGGCCCTCGTCGCCTTCGGCGTGCAGGTCGACCCGGCGACGATCCCCACCGAGGGGATCTCCCACATCACCGCGTTCGACATCCGCGCCGCCGCCGAGCTCGGGTTCATTATCAAAAGCCTCGCGATCGGTGAGCGCGACGAGCACGGCGTCGGCCTCCGCGTCCACCCCACGCTCGTCCCCCGCGGCCACGTCCTCGCCGGCGTGCAGGGGGCCTTCAACGCCGTGCTCGTGCAGTCCGACGCGCTCGGCCCCAGCCTCTACTACGGCCGCGGGGCCGGCATGATGCCGACCGCCGTCGCCGTCGTGTCCGACATCCTCGAGGTCGCCCGCGACCTGCTCGCCGGCCTGTACTCCCGGCCAGGTCCCACGGGACAGGTCCCTTCGGCCATCCCCGCTCCGATCGCCCTGCGCCCGCTGGCCGACGTCGTCTGCGCCCACTACCTGCGCTTCCGCGCCCCGCACGTCCCCGGCGTGCTCGGCCGGGTCGCCGCCTGCCTCGGCCGCCACGGCGTCAGCATCCGCCGCATGTCGCAGGAGACCCCCTCCGACGACGGCTCGGCCGCGATGGTGATGCTGACCGAGCCCGTCGCCGACGGCCCGCTCGCCGCCGCCCTCGTCGAGGCCGCCCTCCCGGTCACCCGCCTGCGCCTGCTCGCCGACTGAGACCTGTCCGCGAGGACATGTCGCAACATCGGCCGGTCGGCACCCGCCGCACGTCGCGGAGAGCGCTCCGCCGACGGCTCGGCGGCGATGGTGTCGCTGACCGAACCCGCCGCCGACAGGGCACATCGTATCACCCGCGGCAGCCCTCCTCCTCCTGCCCAGGGTCGAGCCCCTCCGCGCTCCCGACCTCCGAGCCGGGACCTCGCGGACGCGCGAAGCAGGCCCGGCACCTCCGTCGCGTGAAGACGCCGAGATCGCCTGCGCAGTCACATGGCGCAAGAGCCAGGTTTTCGTCCCGCCGCGGCGGCAGCCTCATCGGCATTGTCCGCCGCATGGACACCCAGCCCCGGTTTCTCCGCGTTCGCGCGGCAGACCGCCGGTCGCTGCCGAATCGTTGCCCCGATCTGACCAGTCGACTATTTTTTTGACCGATCGGCCAACCCAAGCGCGTCCACGCGCGCTGCCGGCAATAGGAGACTTCCCTTGTCTAGACCGACCCCCTCATCCTCGCCCTCGCCGCCCTCACCGCCTGCGGTGATTCATCCGGCTCGACCCCCGTGGAGCCCGTCGACGCCCGGTTCCTCGCCAGCGACGGCATCGACCTGCACTACGTCGAATACCCCGGCGACGGCAGCCCCGTCGTCCTGCTCCACGGCTACACCAGCACCGCGGACGCGACCTGGCAGGCGCCCGGCATCGCTCAGGCGCTGGCCGAGAATCACCGCGTCATCCTCCTCGACCAGCGCGGCCACGGCGACAGCGACAAGCCGCACGACCCTGCCGCCTACGGCGGGCGCATGCTCACCGACATCGTCGAATTGATGGACCACCTC
This sequence comes from Nannocystis pusilla, assembly GCF_026626665.1. Classification (GTDB taxonomy): domain Bacteria; phylum Myxococcota_A; class Polyangia; order Nannocystales; family Nannocystaceae; genus Nannocystis; species Nannocystis pusilla. The sequence continues at coordinate 8,940,512 of NZ_JAPNKE010000002.1, read as the reverse complement.
GACATCGACCGGGCCCACATCGCCGGCTACTCGATGGGCGGCAACATCACCGCGGTGCTGCTGAACGCCGCCCCCGAGCGGTTCATCACCGCCAGCCTGTGCGGCACCGGCGTGGCCGAGGCCGACGAGGCGCTGAAGGCCGCCGCCGAGGCCCTCGACCCCGTCGGCGTCGACCCCGAGGAGACCGAACTTTTAAAGATGATCGAGGAAGGTACGCTCGAGGCGCCGGAGCTCGACGACGCCGCGATGGAGGCGCTCGCGGTCGGCTGGGGCCAGTGGGGCCCGCCGCCCGTCGACCTCACGGACATCGAATTCCCGGTGCTCGCGGTCAACGGCGAGTTCGACCGGCCCTACTCGAAGACCGTGCGCATGGTCCGGGAGCTGCCGCAATTCGTGAGCGCAGTGATCCCCGGCCGCGGCCACATCACCACCCTCATCGACCCCGGCTTCCGCGACGCGCTGGTCGAATTCATCGAAGCCCACGACGACGAGTGACCCTCGTCGGCGAGCTGGGCCTACGCTCGTCGGCCCGCGCCTCGACCGATCCATCGCTCGATCGCGAGGAACCATCGTCACCACGCGCGTGGGACCAGGCCACGGCCCGGCGATCGAGCGAATCGCATCGCTGTCAGCGCCGCGCGCGGCGGGTCGGGCCCTTCGAGCGAATCGTGTCGTCGGGCGTCGCGCGCGTCGCCGCTCTGAACAGCGCCACCGCCTCGCGCGACGCCTCGGCGAGATCGACCTTCTCCCCGTACGTCGCGCGCTGGATCAGCACCCCGTCGATCACCGAGCGCACCGCCACCGCCATCGGCCGCGGCGCGAAACGGCGAAACTCTCCGGCCGCCTGCCCCTCCAGGAAGATCGCCTTTACAATTCGAGGCCCGGCTCGTACGTGCGCGCGTCGAGCACTTGCTGCCCGGTGCTCGTGCGGAGGCCGTTCCAGATCTCCAGCAGCGCCACCGCCTCCTGCCCGTGGCCGGCGATGAACGCGATGCTGCCCTCGATGTACGCGCGCAGCTTGCCCGCCGCGCGTGCCTGGGCCGCGACCGTCGGCAGCACCAGCTGCGTCACCTTCGTCATCACCGACGTATAGACCTGCGCGATCAGCTCGTCCTTGCCCGCGAAGTGATACGAGATCACGCCCTTGCTGATCCCCGCCCGCTCCGCGATCGTCGCCAGCGACGCCTGCGCGTAGCCCATGCTGGCGATGATCTCGATCGTGCATTGCACGATCTGGGCGCGCCGCGCCTCCTCCACGAAGGAGCGCGGCGCCTCGCTCGAACCACCTCGCGGGGGCATGGTCGGCGCCAAAATGACACGCCGGCGCGACGCGGCGCAAGCGCGCACCGCTCGCCGGCGGCCCTGCACGCGACCCGTCTGCCCTCGCGCTGACCTCGGGCCGCGAGGAAGGACCGTGCGCCACGCCTTCGGGCCCGGCTTGTCCGAGACCACGACCTTTTCGCCGCAAGGCGCGACCTCCCGGACCTCGAGGATGTCCCGAACGCTCTACCCGGCCGTGAGACGAGCCCACCACGTGCGGCCCGACGCCTCACACCTCTGCGACCGCGCGGGCGGGTCTCGCATCACCGAAGTCCCGTCCGATCTCGCCGCGAGGATCGCCGAGGTTACGGTCCCATCGCGCGCGCGACCTTGCTGCCCCGCGTGCGGCGGCAGCGAGCGCTCGTCGCTGCCGCGCGCGCGGCGGCAGCGAGCGCCCGTCGATCAGCTGCGCCCTGCTTCGATGCGCTCGACCAGCCGCGCGCAGATCGTCTCCACGTACTCGCGCGACGCCAGCGCCCGCAGCCACGCCTCGGGGATCGCCGCCAGCCCGTGCATCGCCCCCGCCAGCGCTCCCGTCACCGACGCCGTCGTGTCGGTGTCCTCGCCGAGGTTGATCGCCGCCAGCACCGCCTCTTCATAACTCCGGTGATTCGCCGCGCACCACAGGCTCGCCTCGAGGCAATGCACCACGTAGCCGCTGCCGCGGATCGCCGACGCCGGCGCCTCGACGATCGACCCGTCGAGAATTCTTTCAACACGTCGCGCTCCTCGTCGGGCACGAACGGCGCCAGGTGCCGCGACGCCTGCGCCATCGCCTTTTGCAGTGACCAGCCCTGCACCACCAGCGCCAGCAGCAGCGAGAAGTACGCGCAGCACAGCTGCGAGCGCGGGTGCGCGTGCGTCAGCCCGCTGACCTCCATGCTGCAGCGGACGATCTCCGCCGGCGTCAGCGCGCGGGTGAACAGCGCCAGCGGGGCGATCCGCATCAGCGAGCCGTTGCCGTTGTCGCGCTCGCTGCGGCCCCCACGCCTCGGGCGGGGCCCCATTGGCGTAGCGGGCGATCGCGCTGCGGGTGGCGATGCCGACGTCGAACACCTCGCCGTGCGGCGTATAAGCCTGTCCCTTGAGCCAGGCCAGGAACCGCCCCATCATGTCCGGCGGGTCGTACCCGTGATTAATCAAACTGTCGGCGGTGGCCAGCAGCAGCGAGCTGTCGTCCGACCACGTGCCCGGCGGCTGATTGTAGGTCCCGTGGCCTCGCACCCCCGTGACCGGGTCGGCGGACAGTTGCTCGCGGCTGCGGAATTCGACGGGGACACCGAGCGCGTCGCCGACCACGGCCCCGAGCAGGCACCCGAGCATGCGCGCGTGCGCGTCGACGCTTGCCGAGGTGCCAGGGTCGGCCAGAATCGCCGCATACGCGTCATGCACCGCCTCGTCGAAGCACACCAGCACGACCCGCTCGATCGCGGCGTCCTCGGCCAGGAACGCCGAGATCGTGCGCACCGCGACGGCGCAGGCGGCCTCGATCGGGTAGCCGTAGATGCCGCACGAGATCGCCGGGAAGGCGATCGTGCGCAGCCCGTGGGCGCGCGCCAGCTCGAGGCTGTTGCGATAGCACGACGCCAGCAGCGCCTCCTCGCCGCGGTGGCCGCCGTTCCACACCGGACCCACCGTGTGGATCACGTGCCTGGCCGGCAGCCGGTAGCCGCGGGTCATCTTCGCCTGTCCCGTGGGGCAGCCGTGCAGCATGCGGCACTCCGCGACAAGCTCCGGCCCGGCGGCGCGGTGGATCGCCCCGTCGACCCCCCCGCCGCCCAGCAGCGACGTGTTCGCCGCGTTGACGATCGCGTCCACAGCGAGGCGGGTGATGTCCCCGCGAACCAGCTCGATCCGCCGCTCCGACATCCCGGCAGTGTAGGCCCAGATCGCCATTTGAGCCACCCGCCCCGCGCCGCTTGCACATTTTTCAACCCTCGGTCAGATTCTCGACACCTTTGAAGGAGGCCCGCTTGCTGCAGACGATCGACACCAACTTGTGGACCGCCACACAGCCGCTGAGCATGCTCGGCCTGCAGATCGGCGCCCGCATGACCATCGTCCGGCTCGGCTCTGGCGGCCTCCTGGTCCACGCCCCGATCGCGCTGACCCCCGAGCTGAGGGCCGCGATCGACAGCCTGGGGCCGGTGCAGGCCGTCATCGCCCCCAACGCGATGCACCACCTGTTCCTCGGGCCCTTCCTCGCCGCCTACCCCTCGGCCCGCGGCTACGCGGCCCCGGGCGCGATCGCCAAGCACCCCGAGTTGCAGCTCGAGAGCATCCCCAAGAACCCCGACCTGCTCTGGGCCGGCGACCTCGACCACTTCGAGCTCGAGGGCGCCCCCAAGCTCGGCGAGGTCGCCTTCTTCCACCGCGCCTCTCGCACTCTGATCCTCACCGACTGGGTGTTCTACTTCAAAGACTCGCCCAACTGGCTCACCGGGCTCTACCTCCGCCTCACGCGCGCCCTCGGCAAGCCGACCCAGACCACGGTGATGAAGTCCTTGATCAAGGACCGCGCCGCCGCCCGCGCCTCGGTCGAGCGCCTGCTGCAGTGGGACTTCGACCGCGTCGTCATGAGCCACCGCGACATCCTCCCCAGCGGCGGCAAGGAGGCCGTGCGCGCGGCCTCCACATGGTTATTGAGCCATGGATCTTGAGCCAGGTCGCATGGGACAGCCTCGAACCTCCGCCGACGCCGAGCCGAGCCCCGAGGCGCGGCGGCTGGCCCGCAAGTCGCGGCGCCAGGACAACCGCCGCCAGCAGATCCTCCGCGCCGCCCGCGAGGTGCTGCTGGCGAGCGGCCCCGAGGCGTTCACGATGGAGCAGGTCGCGCGGGCGGCCGACGCCAGCAAGGCCGCGCTCTACTACTATTTCCAGGCCAAGGAGGAGGTCGTCGCCGCCCTGGCGATCGAGGCCCTGCGCCGCGAGGTCGAGGTCGTGAGCGCGGCGGTGATCGCCGCCGAGCGCGGCATCGACGGCCTGGCCGCGCTGATCCGCGGCCGCGTCGAGCACTACCTCGCCGACCCCGACGCCTTTCGAATCCTCTACACCTGGGCGCCGACGCTCGGCGCGGCCCAGCGCCTGGTGCTGGCGGAGATCTTGCCCCTCACCGCGGTCGTCAGTCAGTCCCTCGAGGCCAAGCTGCAGCGCGACCGCAAGGCCGGCCTGCTCCACCCCGACGCCAACCCGGCCCGCCTGGCCCAGGTCGCCTGGCTGACCAGCCACGGCCTCCTCAGCTACGCGATGAACCAGCCCCATCCGGAGCGCGGCGCCTGGCGCCCGCTGTGCGACGAAGCCTGCGCCGCCCTGGTCCGCGGCGCCACCCGCTGAACCACCGCCCGCAGCGCGCAATCCGCTCCGAGTGCCGCGGAGCTGGGCCCCGAGTATCCCCACCTCGTGCTGCTCCATTGCTATGATACGACAGGCGTCTCGTGGAATTCCGCGAAGGATGGCTGCATCCGAGCCCTCGCGCGCGAGGCTCGCAATCACGATAGCGGGACTTCAGAGGCGATCTCGCTCGAAACCAAAACCACCCGATTGCGCGATCTCGTCGAGCCGCCCGACCCCACCCACGGGGCCGCGGTCCAGATCTGGGCTCACGGCGCCAGCCACACGTCGCCGGACTCGACCCGGCGCGGCGGCCCGCCGTCCGCCGGCGCGACCAGCAGCGCCCCGTCGTCCGCCAGCCCGAGCGCCGTCGCCTGCTCTTTCGGACCTGTCCCGTTCGACATGTCCACGAGCACAGCCCTCCCGACCAGCGCGCAGTGCGGCTCGTAGCGGCCGCGGATCGCCGCGAAGCCGCCGGCGAAGAACGCGTCGAGCGCCCGCTCCAGCGCGGGCAACACCTGCGCCAGCACCTCCTCGCGGCTCGGCACCGCCGCCTCGAGCTCGCGGCGCAGGCTCGTCGCCGACTGCGCCAGCGGGCCCGGGAACAGCGCCCGACCGACGTTGACGCCGAAGCCGACCACCACCTCGGGCGACGTCCCGACCCACCGCGCCTCGCAGAGGATCCCGGCCAGCTTGCGGCCGGCGACCAGCACGTCGTTGGGCCACTTCAGCTGCGCCGCCGGCAGCCACCGCGCCAGCCCCTCGCGCAGCCCCACCCCGACCGCCAGGCCGAGCGCCCCGATCGCCTTGCCCGGGGCGGGCCGCAAGATCGCGCTGACGTACAGGTCCTCGCCCGACTCCGACGCCCACGCGCGCCCGAGGCGGCCGCGGCCCGCCGTCTGCGCGTCGGCGGTGACCAGCGCCCCGTGCGGCGCCCCGGCGCGGGCCCACGCCGTCGCCCGGTCGTTCGTCGACCCGAGCTCCGCCCAGTGCTCGCGCGGCCGCCCGAGCCAGCGCGTCGCGAACGTCAGGTTTTCAAAGGAGTCGCTCACGCGCACCTCTCTGCGAGCGAGCACCACGCCTCGAGGGACATACTCCGCGCCGCGAGCACCACGGTCGCCGACCGTGCGGCGGCCCGGCGGTCGCCGCCCTCATACACAATCCCGACACTTCGCGCATCGAGCCGCACCTCGGCCGATCGCGCCCGCCTTCTGTCCCGACCGTTCGCGCGGCGGAGCGGACCGCGGACGATCGCCTTCGGCCCGTCGCGATGCGTCCGGCAATTCGGCGGTGAGTCCAGTGAGCCTTCACTGTCCCACTACATTCCTCTCGGAACATGTCTCTTCCAACATGTCCTTTCGCTCAGGCCCACGTCCCGTCGGCGCGCTCGAACAGCAGCGAGATGTCGGCCGCCGGCACGCTGTGCGTCAGGCGGCCCACGCTGATCACGTCGATCCCGAGCTGCGCCACCGCGGCGATGCGCTCGAGCCCCACCCCGCCGGAGACCTCGAGGATCGCCTTGCCGGCGGCGATCGCCACCGCCTCGCGCACGGCCGCGTCGTCCATGTTGTCGAGCATGATGATGTCGGCTCCGGCGGCCAGCGCCTCGCGCAGCTCCTCGTGGCTGGTGACCTCGCACTCGATCTTCATCGTGTGCGGCGCCAGCTTGCGGGCGCCCGCGATCGCCGCCGTGATCCCGCCCGCCGCGCGCACGTGGTTCTCCTTGATCAGCACCGCCGCCCCGAGGTCGTTGCGGTGGTTGTGGCCGCCGCCGCAGCGGACCGCGTAGCGGTCGAGCGCGCGCAGGCCGGGCATCGTCTTGCGGGTGTCGGTGATCCGGCAGCGGCCGCCGGCCGCGTCGACGTAGGCGCGGGTCAGGGTGGCCACGCCGGACATCCGCTGCAGCAGGTTGAGGGCCGTGCGTTCGGCCGCCAGCAGCGCCTGGGCCGGTCCCTCGATGCAGGCGATCTCGGTCCCCACGGCCACGCGCGCGCCGTCGCGCACGTACGCCGCGAAGCCGACGCCCGGCTCGACCCGGCGGAACACCGCCTCGGCCACCTGCAGGCCGGCCACCACCAGGTTCGCCTTCGCCACCATGTGCGCGCGAGCGCGCACCTCGGGGCCCACTGTCGCGCGGCCGGTGACATCGCCGCTGGCCAGGTCCTCCGCCAGGGCCGTCTCGATGATCGCCGCGACGGGTCCGAGCTCGCTCCAGGGGTCACGCATGGCCGGGAGGGTGCCACACGGCCCTGCCCGCCGCCACCGCGGTGCCCTGCCTGCCTGCGCGCCCTGCCTGCCCGCCCTGCCTGCCCTGCCTGCCTGCCCGCCCCGCCTGTCTGCGCGCCCCGCCTGCTTGCGCGTCCTGCCTGCTGCGCGCCCCGCCTGTCTGCGCACGGCCTGCGCTCCTCGCTCGCATCGACGCGGCCGAGTCACCCGACCTCCGTCGCGGGCTCGCCCTCTCGGTCACGCCGCTTGCCAGCGCTCGATCGGCCAGCCGAGCGCGCGGGCGCGCCGGAGCAGCCGCGGGTCGGGGCTCACCACTTGCGGCCGGCCGACGCGCTCGAGCATCGGCAGGTCGGAGAAGCTGTCCGAATAAAAGTAACTTCGGGACAGGTCGATGTCGTGCTCCGCGGCGAACCGCTCGGCCAGCACCACCTTGCCCGGGCCGGCGCAGGCGGGCGCCACGTGCTTGCCGGTGAGGACCCCGTCCTGCTCCTCGAGCCGGGTGCAGAGCACGTGTTCGACGCCGAGGCGCTCGGCCAGCGGCTCGACGGAGAAGCGGGTGCCCGACGAGAGCAGGGCGACGACGTGGCCGTCGCGGCGGTGGCGGGCTACGCGGGCCTGTCCTTCGGGGCAGATCCAGCGCACGATCTCGGCCTCGAACCACGCCCGCGTCTCGGCCTCGACCTCGGCCACCGGCACCCCTGCGTAGTCGCGGACGGCCTTGGTGGTCATCGCCTCGAGGTCGAGCAGCGAGAGGCGGTAGCGGACCACCCACGTCAGCGAGCGCAGCGCCTTGGCCGCCGACATCTTGCCGATGCGTCGCTGGTGGCGCACCCACAGCACCGCGGAGTTGACGGCGAGCAGCGTGTGATCGACGTCGAAGAAGGCCCCCACGGGGTTCGGTTCGGGCCTGGTCGTCACGCGCGGAAGGTACTCGCCAGGAGCAGCTCCATCAACAGGTTGGCGCTCATGTGGAACAGGGCGGGGGCCCAGAGGTTGCCGCTGCGGCGCCACAGCCAGGCGAACACCAGCGCCGGGAAGAAGGTCGCAAGCCGCGCCGCCTGGGCCATCCCGACCAGGTGGCCGACGGCGAAGAGGAGGCTCGACAGCACCGCGGCCACGCCGATCTGGGCGCCTAAGATGCGCCGGCGCGGCGGGAACCGCTCCTCCAGCGCGCTCATGAGGTAGCCGCGGTGGAACACCTCCTCGGCCAGGGCCACCGCGAACAGGCCCTCGACCACCTGGAACACGAAGCCGAGGCCGAAGGTGGCGGTCCAGGTCGCCGGCAGGCGCAGCGACTCGGGCCAGAAGCCGCCGGAGTGGCCGCGGCACAGCCGCTCCAGGTAGCTCTCGAGGCCGCCGGCCCACGGCGTCATTTGCTCCGCCCACAGCGCCGGGGCCAGCACTCGCAGGTCGCCCGCGCAGACCTGGTCGTAGAACCACCAGAACCCGAGCACGAACGGCGGGAACACCAGCAGGCAGGCGCCCACGGCCCAGCGGAGCGCGCGCCAGCTCCACGGCGGGATCGGGCCGTCCGGGCCGACCTGGTAGCGGGCCTGGACCTCCGGCTCGTCGCGCAGCAGCCAGCCGGGCAGGAAGTAGAACGCGGCCACCAGCCCGGCCCCGCGGACCATCGACAGGCCGGGGACGAGGCCCAGCAGGCCGTATGCGGCGTACAGGCCGCAGGTCGCGAGCACCGCGGTGCGGGCGCGCCGGCTGGCCTCGGGGGACGTCACGGCGCGCGAGCTTACCTCACTGGCCTCAGCGCAGGCTGGTCGCCAGCTTCGTCAGCCGGCGGCGCAGCGTCTCGAGGTTCTCGACCAGCATGTCCACGTGGTCGAGCACGCGGACGTCGCTGGCCAGCGCGTGGACATCCTCACGCTTTATGCGGGGGCTCTCGAGCATCCGCAAGATCTCGGTCAGATAGCCCTCCACGTGGCCGAGCGCCATCCCCGTCTCGCGGAGGTCGTCGTCGATGAACAGCACCAGGTTCTCGACGCCCCGCACGCCGCGGAGGGCGTCGCTCTCCGGGTAGTCGCGCGAGGCGCGGTCCATCATGCGGTCGCGGGCGCGGGTGCGGTTGCCGCTGCGGCGGCGTTCCCGGCCGTCGAGCTCGCGAGCCTCAGCAATTTCTGGACCATCCAGGGGCAGGGGGGAGCCAGCGACTCGGGCATGGCGGTGGCATGGCAGGCATCGCGGCGCCCGGCAAGTTTTCGGCTAAATCCTCGTGCGTGGTCCTCCACGGCCGATCCGACGCGCGCCACGCCTGCTCATCGGAGCAGATGTTCACGTCTTCGCCGGTCTGTCCGGCCCTGCGTGAAGATCCTAACGAGCGCGCGCAGGGCCTGGCCGGAGGAGTTGTCCTAATCTGTGCCGCTCGAAGCGGCCGGTAGGGCGCAGCGGGCGGTCAAAGCCTCTTGCGCCCGAACTTCGGGGCCCCGGTGGCCTTCACAGCAGAATCAGCGGAAACCAGGCGCGCGCGGCCAGAACCTCTGTGATGATCCCCGATGAGAAACTGCAGGAGCTGCGGGATCGGATCGACATCGTCGATTTGATCGGGCGCTACGTCGGGCTCAAGCGGGCGGGCAAGAACTTCACCGCGTGCTGTCCCTTCCACCAGGAGCGCACGCCGAGCTTCTTCGTCAACCCCGAGCGGCGCAGCTACAAGTGCTTCGGCTGCGGCGTGTGGGGCGACGGCCTCGACTTCGTGATGCGCATGGACGGGCTCGGCTTCCTCGAGGCCGCGCGGCACCTGGCCGGCGTGTTCGGCGTCACCTTGCCCGAGGGCCTGGTCGACCGGAAGTCGAACGAGCAGCAGCTCGAGCTCGAGAAGGCCCGCGAGATCACCCAGGTCGCCGCCGACTTCTACCGTGAGATGCTGGAGAGCCGGCCCGAGGGCAAGCTCGGGCGCTTGTATCAGCAACAGCGCGCGATCAGCCCCGAGCTGGCCGCCACCTTCATGCTGGGTTACGCGCCCGCGCCGGCCGAGTCGGGCAGCTGGGACCGCCTGAAGCTGCACCTGCAGTCGAAGGGCTGCGACCTCGCGCTGGCCGAGAAGCTGGGCCTGCTGGTGCGCAGCGACAAGGGTTCGGTCTACGACCGCTTCCGCGGGCGGCTGATGTTCCCGGTGCTGCAGTCGAACCGCAAGCCGATCGCCTTCTCCGGGCGCATCTTGCCGGAGTACGCCAAGGACGCCGACGGCCGCGAGGCGCCGAAGTACTTGAACAGCCCGGAGTCGCTGCTCTACACCAAGAGCAAGACCCTGTTCGGGCTGCACGTCGCCGGCCAGGCGATGAGCCGGGCGCGCCGGGCGATCCTCGTCGAGGGCAACGTCGACGTCGTCAGCATGCACCAGCGCGGCTACGTCGAGACGGTGGCGCCGCTGGGCACGGCGCTGACGGCCCAGCAGGCGGCCATCCTCAAGCGCTTCACCGACACCGTGGTGCTGTGCTTCGACGGCGACAACGCCGGTCGCAAGGCCATCCGGGCCGCGATCCCGATCTTGCTCGAGGAGGGCCTCGACGCCCGCGTGGTCGCGCTCGACCCCGGCGCCGACCCTGACAGCACCGACCCCAAGCGTTTGGCCGCCCTGCTCGAAGAGCCAGGTTCGGCGCTCGAGTGGCTGGTCAAGCAATGGGTGGCCCAGGGCGCGCTCGACTCGATCGACGCGCAGGAGCGCGCGATCTCCGCTTTGCAGCCGCTCCTCGGCAAGGTGAAGAGCGACGCCGCCCGCGAGCGCTATGCCGAGCGCGCCGCAAAGTTGCTCAGGCTGCCGGTGGGGCGCATATCGTCGCGCCAGAGTCCGCACGGACCGCAAGGTCCTCAAGGAAACCGTGCCGCGCCCAGCCCGCCGTCTCGCCACGCCGCCTCGCCGTCCGCGCCTGCACGGCCCTTGCCCGAGCTTCCGCGCCATCAAGTTGCGCTGCTCGCCCTGCTGGTGGACAACCCACACCTGGCCGAGAAGGCCGAGCAGGCGGGTGTGCAGCACTACGTGACAGATCGCAGACTTTCGCCCATCGCCGAGATGGTGGTGCGGCAGGCCCTCGTCGGCGAGAACCCGACCGAGGGCGAGCTGCTCGAGCTCATCCCGCCCGAGACGCGGCGCCAGGTCCACGACGCGGTGTTCGTCGGCACCTTCCGCGACACGCAGGACGACCCGGTGATGCTGCTCAAGGACTGCATCCTCGATTGCCGACGCGAGCAGCTCAAGGCCGAGTCGCGGCGGCTCGACGTCCAGCTGCGCGAGGCGAAGGAGCGGGGCGATCTCGACCGCGCCCGCGAGCTGTCGCTGAAGAAGATCGAGCACAACCGTCAGCTCGCCAACCTCGACGAGCACGCCTTGATTCCTCCGTCGCAACCACCATCGGGCCTGCGGGCCTGATCGTCCGTAGTCCTCCGGGGCGCGGAGCTTCCTTCTCGCCTTTGTCGCATACGCAGTCACTCCGAGGCCAGAGCACCCTATGACCCCCAGCAAGACGCGCACCGTGGACCGTGAGAAGCTCAAGAAGCAGCTCATCGCCTTCGGCAAGAAGAAGGGCCACGTCACTTACGACGAGCTCCACGAACTCCTGCCGCCCGACCTGATCGACCCCGAGGAGCTGAGCGAGTGGGAGCGGACGCTGCAGGACGAGGGCGTCCAGGTGATCGCCGGCGAGGCCGCCGCCAAGGAGGCCGCCAAGCCCAAGCTGGCCACGCGCAAGGTCATGCCGAAGCGCGACGAGGACCCGGAGGACGAGCCCTCGCGCACCAACGACCCGGTCCGCATGTACCTGCGCAAGATGGGCAGCGTCTCGCTGCTCACCCGCGAGGGCGAGGTCGAGATCGCCAAGCGCATCGAGCAGGGCGAGATGCGGGTCCTCGAGATCGCGCTCGCGTCGCCGGTCTCGGTCCCCTACATCCTCGAGATGTTCGACCGCATCAAGCGCGGCCAGATCCGGGCCAAGGACGTGCTCAACATCTCCAACCCGGCCGAGGCCGGCCCCGGCGCGCTGCCGATGAGCAACGACCCGACCGCCCTCAATCAAGAGGCGGCCATGGAGAACCTCGGCAAGCAGGTCGAGCGCATCCGCCGGCACCAGAAAGAGCTCGACCGCATCAAGCTCATCCTCGCGGTCGACACCAAGAAGGCCGTCGTCGTCGCCGTCAACGAGCCGCCCACCCCGCCGCTCGACGACAAGACCCGCGAGGTCCACGCCAAGGCCGGCGAGGAGCACAAGCGCCAGATCCTCGAGGCCATCCAGGACATGAAGCTCGGCCGCCGCCCCATCGACGGCATCGTCGGCGAGCTCACCCTCCTCGTCGAGCGCGTCGCCCGGGCCGAGAAGGACCTCATCCAGTGCGAGCGCCGGGCCGGCATGGACCTGAAGGAGCTGCGCAAGCTCTTCAAGGACGTCCGCCTGTCCGAAGAGGAAGAGTTCAAGCTGTGTCGCCGCCTCGGCCTCCACCCCTCGGAGCTGCACGAGATCGAGGCGCGCATGAAGCTGGCGATCAAGCGCATCCGCGCGGTCGAGCAAGAGACCAACATGCGCGCGCCCCAGCTGCGCGAGCTGCACGAGCAGCTGATGACCGCCCGCCGCCAGGCCGAGAAGGCCAAGGCCGAGCTGGTCGAGGCCAACCTCCGCCTCGTGGTCTCGATCGCCAAGAAGTACACGAACCGCGGCCTGCAGTTCCTGGACCTGATCCAGGAGGGCAACATCGGCCTGATGAAGGCCGTCGACAAGTTCGAGTACAAGCGCGGCTACAAGTTCAGCACCTACGCGACGTGGTGGATCCGTCAGGCCATCACCCGCGCGATCGCCGACCAGGCGCGGACGATCCGCATCCCGGTCCACATGATCGAGACGATCAACAAGCTCATCCGCACCAGCCGCTCGCTCGTGCAGGAGCTGGGCCGCGAGCCCACGCCGGAAGAGATCGCCGAGAAGATGGAGCTGCCGCTCGACAAGGTCCGCAAGGTCCTCAAGATCGCCAAGGAGCCCATCTCGCTCGAGACCCCGATCGGCGAGGAAGAGGACTCGCACCTGGGCGACTTCATCGAGGACAAGAACATGATCTCGCCCACGGACGCGGTCATCAACATGAACCTCGCCGACCAGACCCGCCGCGTCCTCGCCACGCTCACCCCGCGCGAGGAGAAGGTCCTCCGCATGCGCTTCGGCATCGGCGAGTCGTCCGACCACACCCTCGAAGAGGTCGGTCAGGACTTCTCCGTCACCCGCGAGCGCATCCGCCAGATCGAGGCCAAGGCGCTCCGCAAGCTGCGTCACCCGTCCCGCAGCAAGCGCCTCAAGGCGTTCGTCGAGAACTGAGGCCGACCCCGGCTCAGGGCCGACCGCGCGGCGAGCGTCGTCACGACGCTCGCCGTCGTCGCGATTGCACATATGTCTCTTCGGTCATGTGGTAAGATTTCGCCATGCGCGTCGTTCGGCTCCTACGCACGCCGTGGTGCCCCTATTCCCTGACGTTCGCGGCCGACGGCGAGCGCATCGCGGTCGGCGGCGGGGCCTGGTACGGCGGCGGCGGGATCCTCCTCGCGCGCCTGGGCAGCGACGAACTCGCGCTGCAGCCCGCGGAGGCGCGCTTCACCGTCTCCGGCGTGTGCTTCTCGGGCGACGATCGCCACCTCGCCGCGTCGACGTGGAGCAGCAGCCACCACCACGGCCCCACGCACCTGTGGGAGGTGAACGATCTGTCGCTGCGCCCCGCCGCGACGCTGGTCCACGCCTACAGCGACCCGATCGGCGATCCCTGCCCGACCGGCGTGCTCCTGACCGGCGAGCGCGTCATCGTCCGCAACGACACCTCGATCGCCGCGGATGTCTTCGCGCTGTGGCCGACTCCGCCGGAGCTGCGGATCGCCGGCCCGCAGGGGCATCCGCGCGCTCACAGCGGGATCGCGGCGGTCGGCGACAGGGTGTTCACCGGCGGCGGCGGTTCGCTCGCGCTCGGCGGCTGGCGCCGCGACCTCGGCAGGTACGAGGCGGGCAAGGCCGCCGACGGCCTGGTGTCGGCGCCGCTCGCCGGCGACGGCCCGCTCGAGTTCATCCCCGCGCCGAGCCGCCGGATCACCGCGATCGCGACCCGCCCGGGCAGCGAAGGATTCGTGACCGGCGACCTCGATGGCGAGGTGCACCGCTGGACCTGGGCCGGCGCGTGGCGGTCCGAGCTGCTGCTGCGACGCGGCGGCGACCCGCACGATCGCGCGAGCGAGCTCGCGTGGGCCACGTACACGCCGCACAGCGTCGTCGCCATCTGCGCCCTCGCCGACGGCGAGCGGTGGGTCAGCGTGACCGCCGGCGGCGAGCTTCGCCTGTGGCGCGGCGATGATTCGCTGGGCGCGTGGTTCTTGCCCGAACGGGGCTCGCCGCGGGCCCTCGCCGCGCATCCCGCGAGGCCGGTGGTGGCGGTGGGGATCAAGCAGCAACACCACGCCGATCGACTGGCCGCGACGGTGCTGCTGGTCGACCTGGCGTGAGCGCCGAGCCGCGAATCGACGCGTTCGCGCGCGGGCGGGCCCGCGCGGCGCCGTGATTCGCTTCCGGCGCGGTGAGCGCGTGAGTGCGCGACGCTGCCGACCTGCGCTATGGTGGAGCTCGAGTGTCGCTCGTCCTCCTCGCCCTCATGCTCGTCTACGGCGCCATGCGGTCGGCCCTGTGGGCGCGGGGGCAGTGGCGGTTCTTTCGCATGCGGGGCGACTTGCCGCGGGCGGGCGCGCCGGCTCAGGCCCCCGCCCACCTCGGCGATTCGCTCACCCGGCTGCTCTCGCACAGCCACGCGGGCCGCGTGCAGCTCGTCGCCAGTGCGCGGCAGGTCACCGAGGTGCTCGTCGTCGACCCGGACGTGGCCTTCGGGTGCGTCCGGGACTTCCGCTTCCGGTTCGCGCTGGCGGGCGCCTGGTCGGCAGCCAACGCCTGGCTGCGGGCTTACGACGGCCTGCCCGAGCACGAACAGCGGCGGCTCGAGGAGTACGGCTACACCGCGCGGCAGTTCGGCGAGCGCCGGGTGGAGCTCGGCCGCGCGGTGCGTCGCTGCGTCCGCGCGCCCGCGCTCGAGCCGTTCCCGGTCGCCGACGTGACGGCGGTCCAGCAGCTCGTCCTGGCCCTGATCCGCGACCTCGAGGCCTGCGAGCGGGCCTTGCTGGCGGGTGCGCCCGAGCACCCGTACCGCGCGGTCGGCTGAGCTCGCCGTCGCTCGTCCCGGGGTCGGCTCGTCGGCCCGTGATTCTTAAATCGGGTTAAGCTTCGGCCCGTGTTCGACCCCGCCTCACTCGCCACTCCCGAGGTCTGGATCAGCCTGCTCACGCTCTCGGCCCTCGAGATCGTGCTCGGGCTCGACAACATCATCTTCATCTCGATCCTCGTGGGGAAGCTGCCCGAGGCGAACCGCGACCGCGCCCGCCGGATCGGCCTCATGGGCGCCTTCGTCACCCGCCTGGGCCTGCTGGCGACGCTCAGCTGGATCATGCACCTCGACAAGCCGTTCTTCGAGCTGCTCGGTCACCCCTTCACCGGCAAGGAAGTGGTGCTGCTCCTCGGCGGTCTGTTCCTGATCTACAAGTCGACGAAGGAGCTGCACGACAAGATCGAGGGCGACGCCGAGGGCCACATGGCGGCCAAGGGCGCGGCCACCGTCGGCGGGGTGATCTTCCAGATCCTGCTGCTCGACCTGGTGTTCTCGATCGACTCCGTCATCACCGCGGTCGGCATGGCCCAGGACCTGTGGATCATGGTCGCGGCCAACGTCATCGCCCTCGGGATCATGTTGCTGGCGAGCAAGTCGATCGCGGTGTTCGTCGACCGCCACCCGACCATCAAGGTGCTCGCGCTCAGCTTCCTGCTGACGATCGGCCTGCTGTTGACCGCCGAGGCGTTCGAGATCCACGTGCCCAAGGGCTACATCTACTTCGCCATGGCCTACTCGGTGGCGATCGAGATGGTCAACATCAGGATCGGCCGCAAGGGCAAGATCAAGCACGCGCCCGAGACCGACCCGCAGTCGGCTCACCCGTTCTGAGCCGGAGAACGGCCCCCGGCGCCGCGGCCTTCGGTCTTTGTCGGCGCCCCGGGCAGGGGCCGGCTCGATTCGATGGACTCGCACCGCACCAGCCGGTCGCTGCTTTCGGAGGGGCGGCCGACGAAGGCGACGAGCGCCTGCGCCAGCTCTCGCACCGAGCCGAATCGCTTCTCGCGGTCCTTCTTGAGGCAGCGAGCGACGACCTGCTCGAGCTCCGTGGAGACCTGGGGATTGAGCACGCTCAGGCGCTTGGGTCGCGAGACGATCACGCTCTCGCAGATCGACTCCACGTTCAGCCCCTCGAACGGGCGCATCCCTGCCAGCATCTCGTAGAGCACGACCCCCAGCGCCCAGATGTCGCTGCGGACATCGGCCTCGCTGGTCTGCAAGATCTGCTCGGGCGACATGTACTGCGGCGAGCCCGTCAGCCCCTCGGGAGCGACCGACGGCTTGGCGATCGGGTCGCTCCCCGGCAAAGCCCGCGCGACGCCGAAGTCCAGCACCTTGACGACGACGCTGTCGTCCTCACCGCGCACCAGGAACAGGTTCGAGGGCTTGATGTCCTGATGCAGGAGGCCGGCCGCGTGGATCTGCTGGACCCCGGCGCAGGCCTGCAGCGCATAGTCGAGCGCCTCCTGCACGGGCAGGACGCGGCGCTTGTCGAGGCACGTGTCGAGGTCTTCGCCGATGAGCCGCTCCATGACGATGTACGGCGCGCCGTTGCCCAGGTTGCCGACGTCGAGGATCTCCGACACGTGCTTGTTGCGGACGCGCATCAGCGCCCGCGCCTCGGTGGCGAAGCGCTCGATCATCGCCTGATCGAAGCGGGCGTTCGGCAGGAGGAACTTGATGGCGACCTTGCGATTCTCCTGCAGGTCGGTCGCCGAGACGACCACGCCCATGCCGCCGACGCCGAGGATGTCGCCCATGCGATAGCGACCGGCCACCGTGTCGATCGGCAGCGGCACGTCGGTGAACACGTCGGAGAACACCGTCGAGCGCGCGGCGAACAGCGCCGGGTCGAGCGCCGGCGGGGCGGAGGTCGTCGCCCGCGCCTCTCGCAATTGCCGGCGGAGCTTCAGCTCGTTCGTGACCTGGCGGGCGAGCATCTGCAGCGAATCGAGCTGCCGCGGCGAGATGCCGTGCGGGACATGATCGAACACGCAGAGCGTCCCGAGCACCACGTCGTCCTCCATCACCAGCGGCACCCCGGCGTAGAAGCGGACCGGTGGGTCGGCCAGCGTGAAGGGATTGTCGCAGAAGCGGGGGTCCTGAAGCGCGTCGGGCACGACCATGACCTCGTCCGGCTCGAGGATGGTGTGGGCGCAGAACGACAGCTCGCGCGGGGCCTCTTTCTCCTGCTGCGGGATCCCGACCTTGGCCTTGAACCATTGCCGATGGGCGTCGGTGAGGGTGATGACCGCTCTGGGGACATTGCACAAATGGGTGGCCAATTGCACAATGTCGTCGAACGCTGGCTCCGGTTCGGTGTCCAATATGCCGCAGCTCTGCAGCACCTGCAGACGCTGCCGTTCATTCGTCGGCTGAGACGGGTAGAGCATGGCCTACGTCGAACCAACCATTGTCCAGAACCATGGGCGCCGCAATGGGGTATACAGACAGACCCTGCTGTAAGATACGGGCGGTGCAGGTCCGCGGCGCGCCCGGCGAGCCGGCGAGCTCAAGCGACGGAGACGGCGGCAAACCCCCGCCGCGCCAGCACGAAGCGCAAAACGTGGAAGCCGTGACGGGCGGCTCCGCCCTTCGCTTTCTCGTCCAACCTTTGTCTCACTGTCGGTCCATCCGGCCACGGCCGAGAAGCACGCATCGGCCTGCGCACATAACATCGTTATCCATCGACCGGCAGATCTCGCCGCATAGGCGGCCTGGACTTCGCCGATGCGCAGCCCGTGCGCGCCGGCCCGCGACGCCGAGTCCGCGGGTTTTTCCTACTGCGCGGCGAAACTCGGCGAAAACACTGTACTACGAGGATTCCTCGCGGCCGGCGTCTTCACCGAGGCTTCTTTGCCGACTTCTTCTTCGCCGACTTCTTCGCGGCCATTTTCGATTGAGCAGACTTCGTCGCAGCTTTCTTCGTCGCACCCTTCTTCGCCGCAGACTGATCGCGCGGCTTGGTCGCGGCCGCCGCCTTCTTCGCAGCCTTCTTCGCGCCCTTGTCGGCGGATTCGGCTACGGCCACCTTCTTCGCCGAGCTCTTCGTCGCCCCTTTATCGGCGGACACGGCCGCCTTCTTCACGGACGACTTCTTCTTCGCCCCGCTATCGGCGGACTTGGCCACGGCCGCCTTCTTCGCAGCTGGGATCTTCTTCGCGGTGCTCTTCTTCGCTTCCAAGCCAGCGCGGATATGCTGCCCATCATCTGTCTCTTCAGGCATCTCTTCTTCATTAAAGTCCTCGTGCTCGCCGAGCCCGTACACCAGGCGGATCGACGCCCCGAATTCCGCCGCGCGTTCGGTCATGCGCATCGCGCAGAGCATCAGGTTCCACTCGCCGCAACCTTGCCAGGGGTAGCAATCGCCGGCGCCGCCGCGGACCACGTGCATCCCGGAGCCGGGCCAGGGCGCCCCGTCGTCGGGGGCACCGCGGTAGTGATCGTGCCAGTGGTCCGCGCACAGCTCCGGGTAGAGGCCGTAGCCGTGCAGGCCGAACGTGTTGTGGGTCGAGCCGTCCTCGTCCGCGAGCATCGCCTCGATCGTCGCGTCGTCGGGCAACGCGTCGCCCCACGGCAGCAGGCGGCGGTGCAGCCCGCCGCGGGCCGCGTACTCGAGCTCCGCCTCCGCCGGCAGTCGCAGCCCCGTGCCGAGCAGCACCGCGGTGATCTGCTCCGGGTTCAGGTGCGCCGGCGCCTTCGATACGTGGCCGTAGAGCGGGTCGCGCAGGTTCGGCAACCAGCGCAGCGCCCGGCCCACGCTCAGCACGCGCTGCGCGATCAAAAACGGCGGCACCACCACGCGGTGCAGCGGACGCATTTGCCCGATTTCGCTGAGCAGCAGATCGAACTCCTGATCGAAGTCCTCCGCCGCGGCCTCGGCCCGATCACGAGCGGCGCGGATCGTCTGCTCTTCTTCAGGCGACAGGCCCATGTCGAAGCCGCCTCCCGGCACCAGGCTCAGCTCGCCGACCGTCGCGTGCACGAACACCGCCACCGACGCGCTCGCCTGCCCGTAGCGGCGCAGGCCCTCGTATTTGCAGTCGGACCCCAGCTCCGCCGCGACCAGCTGCGCCAGCTCCTCGCGGCGCTCGTCGGTGGCGCTCGCCCAGAGGGTGTGGTCGAACAGCTCGGGGCCCGCGGCGACGTGCAGCATCCGCCCGTTTTACCAGGGCCGCGGCGCGCGTTGCATCCAGCATCGTCGCGCGCTCTGCTGCACGCGCGAGCAAGCGCGAGCGAGCGCGACCGTGTCCACGCATCCTGAGCGCGAGCGCTGCGCGCTCTCGAGATGTCTCGTCGCGGTTCGCGACTCGCGTGCGCCCCGTGTGCAGCGCGACCGTCGCGAGCGCGAGCTATCGGGCGCCTCGCAACCGTCGCAATCCTTCGTCGGGAGCCGCGGCCGCCGTCACCAGCGCCCGCCGCGACCCCTCGGGGGCACGAGCCATCGCCCGATCGGCCCGCATCCTCGGCTGCCGCTCGTCGCCCCCGCCGTTCCGTCCGCGTCGACGAATCGGTCACCCGCGAGCGCCCCGATCCGGGCTCGAGACGGCGTTCTCGCCGCGATGCGCGAATTCGGCGGCGCGCGTCGGCGCCCCGGTGTACACCCGTCGAGTGCCCCGCGCCCCCGTCCTCCCCCCATCGCTCGACTCACGGGCCGGCGCCTTTTTTTCCAAAAAATAAACCTGTCTCGAGGAACATGTCATGACAATGACCTTTTGGACATGGATGTCCAGCCCGATCGGCGACCTGCGGCTCGTCGCCGGCGGCGGAGCCTTGCGCCGCGTCCACCTGATCGAGCGGCGGAGCGACCCGACCCCGGCCGCCTACGGCAGCGAGCGGGACGACGAGCCCGTGTTGCAGCAGGCGCGGCGCGAGCTCGAAGAGTACTTCGTCGGTGCGCGTCGCCGCTTCGACGTCCCGCTGGGCGCCGAGGGCAGCGAGTTTCAGCGGGCCGTGTGGGCCGCGCTCATGGCCGTCGAGTTCGGCGCGATCTGCAGCTACGGCGACATCGCCCGGGCCATGGGGCGGCCCACCGCCACGCGGGCCGTCGGCGGCGCCAACAACAAGAACCCGATCCCCATCATCGTCCCCTGTCATCGGGTCGTCGGCAGCGATCGCAGCCTCGTCGGCTTCGGGGGCGGCCTCGAGCGCAAGCGGTGGCTCCTTGCCCACGAGGCCCGGCTGGTGGGCGCCGTGTTCCCCGGCTACGATCCGCCGCGATGTTGAAGCGGAGCTCGCTCGCGCTCGCCCTCCTCGCCGGCGCCTGCGCCACCAACCCCGACGGCGGTCGGCTGCACGAGATCCCCAAGGGCCTCGTGCACGTCGTCTTCACCGGCATCGACAGCGCCCCGCGCGAGGACCTCTCGTGGCGCGAGGCGCTGCGCCTGCAGGAGCGGGCCCGCGACGAGCTGCAGCGGACCGCCCGCGACGAGGGCCACGTCGCCTGGTTCTTCCACGCCTTCGACGAGGACGACCTGATCTTCATCCTCGCCCGCTGGCACCCCGGGCAGCTCGGCGGCACCTACGAGGTCACCGCGCGCTACAGCGTCCCGCGCACCCGCCGGGGCGAGCGGATGCTCGG
This sequence comes from Nannocystis pusilla, assembly GCF_026626665.1. Taxonomy (GTDB): domain Bacteria; phylum Myxococcota_A; class Polyangia; order Nannocystales; family Nannocystaceae; genus Nannocystis; species Nannocystis pusilla. The sequence continues at coordinate 8,919,877 of NZ_JAPNKE010000002.1, read as the reverse complement.
CGTCGCCGACGAGATCGCCGAGTACGAGCGGGGCGTCGGCAAGCTCCACGCCGGCATGTCCCTCGCCGAGGTCGAGGCGGTGCGCGGCAAGCCCGACAAGCTCGTCGAGCTCGGGCCCTTCGGCGCCTTCGACATCCTCTACCCCGACCTGTGCGTCCGCTTCCTCGAGGGTCGCGCCGCGCACTTGTGGTCGCCCGAGCGCTGCCAGCCGTAGCCGCGACCTCGCGGTCGCGGCTCGTCCTTCGCTCGCCGCGGCGCCGCGCGCCTCAGCAGTTCGGGCACGCGCACGCCAGGTCGACCTCGCCCCCCCTGCGCCGCACAGGCCGAACGGCTCGGCGCATGCCTCGCCCGCGCACTCGCAGCTCGCCTTGCCGTTGCAGTCCGTCGGCAGCGGCAGGCACGTGCGGTTGGTTTCGAACGCCTGGAACTCGACGCACATCTGCGTCTCGGGGCACAGCTTGCAGTCGGGCACCTTGTCGCACGAGAGCACCGGCACGCACGCCCCGCTCCAGCACGCGCCCGCGATCCCCGGCAGCGTGCCCGGCGGGCAGTCGGGCGGCAACGAGTCGCAGGCGACCTCGCTGCTGCAGTCGACCTTCTCGGTGGTGCACTGGCCGAGCACGCACTTGGCCTCGTCGATGCCGATCTGCTCGCACTGCGTCTGGTCGCACTCGGACTTGCAGATCGGGTCGGTCTGATCGTTCGGGATGCCGTAGCACGAGCAGCAGTCGTCGTGCAGCTTGCAGTCGGCGTCGACCTCGCACGGCCCGCCGCCCATCCCGCCGGTCGTCCCCTCGGTGTCCGTCCCGCTCGTGTCGGGCTCGGTCGTCTCGCCGGTCTCGCCGGTGGTCGCTATTGTCGTCTCGCCGGTCGTGCTCATCGCCTCGGTGGTGCTCGGCGCCCCCGTGCCGGTGTCCGAGGTCGTCGGCTCGCCGGTGGCCGAGAGCGCGGTCGTCGAGCTCGCGGTGGTCACGCTGTCGGCGGTCGGGTCGAGGCTCGTGGACTGCGAATCGGTGGAGTTCGACGACCCCGTCGAGCCCGGCCCGCTGGCTTCGGTGGAGCCTTCGGTGTTCGAGGCCGAGGCGGTGCTGTTGCCGAGGGTCTCGCTGCTCTGGGGAGCGGCCGTCGAACACGCCCCGAGGCCGATGCTGGAGATCAAAAAGAGAGATCTAAGTCGCATGGGCCGAAGGATGGCAAAGGGCCCGCGGACGCGCCAGGGGGCGCCGAACCGCCCGCGCCGCCGCGTGTGCATCCGCGCCTCGCACGCGGGGCCCCGCGCCCCCCGGGGTGCGCTATCGTGCCCGGGCCATGCACAACGACAGCTTCCTCCGCGCCTGCCGCGGCGAACGCCCCGAGCGGACCCCGATCTGGCTCATGAGACAGGCCGGGCGCTACCTCCCCGAGTACCGCGCGGTCCGGGCCAAGGTCAGCTTCGAGGAGCTGTGCCGCAGCCCCGACCTGTGCGCCGAGGTCACGCTGCAGCCGATCGATCGCCTCGGCGTCGACGCCGCGATCCTGTTCTCCGACATCCTCGTCGTGTTCGACGCGCTCGGCGTCGACGTCCGCTTCGAGCCCTCGCCGGTGGTCGCCGCCCCCGTGCGCACCCAGGCCGACGTCGACCGCCTGCAGTGGATCGACCCGCGCGAGGCCTGCCACTACGTCTACGCGGCCGTGCGCGCCTGCAAGGCCGCCCTCGCCGACCGCGTGCCGCTGATCGGCTTCTGCGGCGCCCCCTTCACCACCCTCAGCTACCTCGTCGAGGGCAAGACCAGCCGCGAGTTCGAACATGTCAAATCGCTCATGTTCTGCGAGCCAGGTCTCTTCGGACAGCTGATGGCGCGCATCACCGACCTCCTGATCGACTACCTGCGCGGCCAGGTCGAGGCCGGCGTCGACGCGCTGCAGGTGTTCGACAGCTGGGCCGGGGCGCTCGCGCCCGACGACTACCGCGAGCACGTGCAGCCGCACACCGCCCGCCTGTGCGCCGCCGTGCGCCAGTTCGGCGTGCCGCTCATCATGTTCACCCGCGGCAACGCCAACCTGCTCGCCTCCTCGGCCGAGATGCCGGCCGACGTCGTCGGCATCGACTGGTCGATCGACATGGCCCAGGCGATCGACGTCGTCGGCCCCGAGCGGGTCGTGCAGGGCAACCTCGACCCGTTCGCGCTGCTCGGCCCGCCCGCGCTGGTCGAGCGCAAGGCGCGGGCGGTGGTCGCCGCCGGGCGGCGGGCCAAGGCCCACATCTTCAACCTCGGCCATGGGATCTCCCGCCACACCGACCCGGCGATCGCCCGCCTCCTGGTCGACACGGTCCACGACGCATGAGCCTCTCGTCACGCGTGCTCCTGCCCGCCGCGCTCGCGGCGCTGACCGCCGCGTGTACGCGCCCGCAGACCGCCCCGCCGCCCGAACCACCGCCGCCCGACGCCCCCGTCCTGCCCGCGCAGCCGATCCGCCACGGCGCCGGCGAGGTCCTCGACCTCACCGTCCCCCTGCTGGCCGGTCCCGGCCTGCCGCTGCCCAGCCTGCGCGGCCGCGTCGTCGTCCTCGAGCTCACCTCGGCGGCGCTGCCCTCGTGGCCGGCGAGCTTCGCCCTCTACAACGACCTCCTGCGCGAGCACGGCGCCGCCCGCCTCGCCGTCGTCGTCGTCGCCCTCGACAGCGACCGCAGCCGCCTCAGCCCCGAGCCCGACCTGCGCCTCCACGGCTTCGAGCTCGGCTGGGATCCGCAGGGCGCCCTCGCGGCCCGCTTGCAGGTCGCCGCGCTGCCGACGGCGCTGGTCCTCGGCCGCGACGGACGGATCGTCCACGTCGCGAGCGGCCCCGCGCCGGAGGCCCCCGCGCGCTCGTCGACGCCGTACGCGCCGCTCTGGGCCCCTGAGGTCCGAAGACCACACTCGAAGACGCGTATCCCCTCTCATGACTTGAACCGCGGCCCGACAGCACGGCATCCTCGGGCGTCCGCGTATGCCCGAAGCGCTGCTGGAGCTGCTCGAAGTCCCCACGATCCGCGCCGGCGCCGTCCTCCTCGGCTCCTTCGTCGCTGCCTTCCTGATCGAGCTGTTCTTCCGCGGCGTCGTGCTGATCCTGGTGCGGAAGACCAAACCGACCTCGACGATCAAATTGTCGCGATCTTGCGACGCCCGATTTTCATCACCGTGCTGCTGGTCGGGCTGCGCTGGTCGGCCAGCATCGTCGACAGCGCTGGCCGCTTCAAGCACATCGGCGACCCGCTGCTCGAGACGGTGGCCGTGATCGTGTGGACGGGCGCGGCCATCCGGATCGCCACGCTCGTCCTGCGTCACTTCAGCCAGCGCGCCGGCGAGGGCTCGTTCCTGCAGCCGCGCACGCTGCCGCTGTTCGACATGTTCGCCAAGCTGATCCTGTTCGGCGGCGCCACCTACTTCGCCTTGCTGGCGTGGAAGGTCGACGTCACCGGCTGGCTCGCCTCGGCCGGCATCGTCGGCATCGCCGTCGGCTTCGCCGCCAAGGACTCGCTGGCCAACCTGTTCGCCGGCATCTTCATCCTCGCCGACGCCCCCTACAAGATCGGCGACATGATCAAGTTCGACGACGGCTCGCGCGGCCGCGTCACCGACATCGGCCTGCGCTCGACCCGGATCCTCACCCGCGACAACATCGAGATCACCGTCCCCAACTCGATCATCGGCAACTCCAAGGTCGTCAACGAGAGCGCCGGCCCGGCCGAGAAGGAGCGCGTGGCGATCAAGGTGTCGGTCGCCTACGGCTCCGACATCGACCTCGTGCGCGGCGTGCTCCTCGAATGTCCGAAAGGCCAGCCGCACATCTGCAGCGACCCGGCCCCCACCGTCGTGTTTACCAGCTTCGGCGCCTCGGGCCTCGAGTTCTCGCTGATGGTGTGGATCGTCCAGCCGGGCCTTTTGGAGGACGTGCTCGACAACCTCAACTGCCGCGTCTACAAGGCCCTGACGGCCGCGTGCATCGAGATCCCCTACTCGAAGCACGACGTCTACATCAAGGGCCTGCCGGAGCCCGTCGCCCTGCCCGCCCCCGAGCCGCGCCCCGCTCTCGCCCTCGGCGCCCCGCGCCCGCTGCTGGCCCCGCCCGCCCCGTGAGCGCGCGGCGGCCCGGCCGATTCGACGCCGCGGCGGGCCTCGTGAACTCGATCGCCTCGACGCGCCTCGGCCACGCCGCTCGCATCGCTCGACCTCCGCTCTCGGAGCTCGCGGACGTCGCGGACGTCGTCGTCACCCGCGGCGACCGCTGCGTCCGCGCCGGAGCGGCAATTCCGGCCCGCGCGCGGGCTGACGCGCCCGCGGCGCTCGTGTATCCTCCCGCGCAAGAGCGCGCATGACACACACGACCACGGACACCTGGCAGGGCGGCCTCACCGCGGACCTCTCGAAGATCCTCCTGACCGAGGCGCAGATCCACCAGCGCGTCGCCGAGCTCGGGCGCACGCTGGCGAGCGAGTACGCAGACAAGGACCCGCTGATGGTCGGGATCTTGAGCGGCAGCCTGTTGTTCATGGCCGACCTCGTGCGGCACATGAACATCCCGCTGTCGATCGACTTCATGGCCGTCTCGTCGTACGGCGACCGCACCACCTCTTCGGGCGAGGTGCGGATCTTGAAGGACCTGAGCAACGCGGCCACGGGCCGCCACATCGTCCTGGTCGAGGACATCGTCGACAGCGGCCTGACCCTCGATTACCTGTGCGACGTCCTCCGCACGCGCCACCCGGCCTCGCTCGAGATCTGCACGCTGCTCGACAAGCACGAGGCGCGCAAGCGGCCGCTGCAGGTCCGCCACGTCGGCTTCCCGTGCCCCAACGAGTTCGTGGTCGGCTACGGCCTCGACTACGCCGGCCACTACCGCAACCTCCCGTACATCGGCGTGCTCAAGCCGGCGATCTACACCACCTGATCTTTACGACATGTCCCTGAGGCCAGCATGACCGACCCCCTGACGCTGGAGCAGATCCAGCGCCTGCCGAAGACCGACCTGCACGTCCACCTCGACGGGTCGATGCGGCTCGCCACGATCCTCGAGCTCGCGCGCGAGCGCGGCGTCTCGCTGCCCGCCGACACGCCCGAGGGCCTCGCCGCGGCCATGCACCTCGGGCAGAACGCCGGCAGCCTGGTCGCCTACCTCAAGGCCTTCGACGTCACCCTGCAGGTGCTGCAGGACGAGGAGGCCCTCTACCGCGCCGCCTTCGAGCTGGCCGCCGACGCCGCCGCCGAGAACGTGCGCTACATGGAGGTCCGCTACTCGCCGATGCTGCACACCCGGCGCCGGCTCGGCCTCACGCGCGTGGTCGAGACCGTGCTGCGCGGCCTGCACGACGCCCAGCAGGCCCACAACATCGAGAGCAACCTGATCCTGTGCGGGATCAGGAACATCTCGCCCGAGTCCTCGCTGCGCATGGCCGAGCTCGTGGTCGCCTACAAGAACCGCGGCGTGGTCGGCTTCGACCTCGCCGGCGCCGAGTACGACTACCCGCCCAAGGACCACCACGAGGCCTTCAACCTCGTGCGCCAGAACAACATCAACGTCACGATCCACGCCGGCGAGGCCTACGGCCCGGCCTCGATCGCGCAGGCGCTTCACGTGTGCGGGGCCCACCGGATCGGCCACGGCTGCCGCCTGCGCGAGGACGGCGATCTGCTCCGCTACGTGGTGGACCACCGGATCCCGCTCGAGTGCTGCCCGTCGTCGAACGTGCAGACCGGCGCCGTCAGCAGCATCGCCGACCACCCGCTGCGCCTCTACTTCGACCTCGGCGCGCGCATCACCGTCAACACCGACAACCGCCTGATCACCGACACCACGGTGTCGCGCGAGCTCCACTTGCTCCACACCGAGCTCGGCTTCGACTTCGCCGCCCTGCGCCAGGTGATCCTCAACGGCTTCAAGAGCGCGTTCTTGCCGTACCACGAGAAGCGCCGGTTCATGCGCGCCACCGTGACCGAGCTCGACGAGTTCGCCGCCGCGAACGGCCTCGCCGGCGCGAGCTGAGCCGCGCTAGCGCGAAGGCCACACGAGCACGCGGCGGGCCAGCGGCGACGCCAGGAGCGCCGCGACGTCGCAGCGCGCCTCGAGCTCGCCGCCACGGTGCTGCCCGAGCCGCGGGCAACGGGCCAGGAACGCCCGCGAGTCGGCGTCGTCGTGCCCGTGCATGTGCTCGTGGACCAGCGCCAGGTAGGCCCACGTCAGCGTCTCGTGGTAGCGGTCCTCCGCCCCGAGCGCGGCGACGAACCGGCGCAGCGCCGCGCGAAAGGCCACGGCGGCCGCGCCGAAGTCGGCGTGCGTGCGCAGGAACAGGAACGCCACGCGCACATGTTCGCGGTGCCCGAACGCCGGGCCCGGCAGGGTCGCTGCCACGAATCCGGCCAGCAGCGCCGCGTCGTCGAGGGTCGCCTCGCTCATGCGACCGGCATGGTACCGCGGATCACTGCACCTGCACGTACACGAAGTCGTGCCCGGGGTGCGCCGCGTCGCTGCCGGCCGCCTGGTGGCAGCTCACGCACACGCTCATCGCCGGCCCGGCGTCGCCGAGGCCGTCGGCCACGATCCCGTCCTTGTCGTGCGGCGCCGGGTGATCGGCCGGCACCTCCTCGTACCAGTACCAGCTGCCGCCGTCGGTCCCTGCTTTCACGTGGCGGTAGACCGCGTAGCCGATGATGCTCGCCCCCTCGGCGTCGTACAGCTCCTTCACCGCCGAGGCGCCGACCGGGTACTCGCCGTCGCCGTGGGCCGCCAGCGCGTCGTTGCTGCAGATCCGCTGCTTCCCGTGCGGCGACACGCCGATCGTCGCGTCGTGGGCGTCGGCCTCACAGGCCCATTGCTTGTAGTGGCCCGCGGCCAGCCACTCGCGCATCGCCACCTTGCCGGTGGTCGGCGGCACCTGCGTCGCGTCCTCGGGGCCGTCGTCGGTCGTGCTGCTGCCGTCGTCGCCGCAGCCCGCGAGCAGCGCGAGCGCGACAAGACATGTCCAGATCTTCATAAAACTCCTCGCAGTCGTGATGGTCCGCGCGACCTCCTGGTCGCAGCTCGCCAACGAGGCGCCGGCTCCAGTGTTACGCGTATTCGACGTCGCGGCCGACATCCTCCGCCCAGGTCGGCCGGCGCGCCGCCGCGCGCCGCTTGTCAACCTCGCCGCGCCTTGCTACCCACAGAGCCGCTCGCCTTGGCCGCCAAGTTCGCCCGCACGCAGTACTCGCCCGCGCTGTTCGACCTCGCCCAGGACATCGTCGGCGGCCTTCCGCTCCGCTTGCTCGAGCGGTGGTGGGAGAGCGAGCAGACCGAGGCCGACGCCCTGCGCCTGCTCGCGGCCTGCCGCGTCGCCGGCTACAACGTCGTGTCCGACGCGGCCGGCCTCACGCGCATGACCGCCGAGCGCGGCTTGATGGAGATCCTCGCCATCATCGACCAGCCGAAGGCGATCGTCCACGAGCTGGGCCTCTCGATCGGCGGCGAGAGCGTGGGGATCTGGGCGGCCGACAACACGCAGATGTTCTACCCCGAGGCGGTCCCGGCCGAGCGCCTGCTCGCGGCGCTGCTCACGGTGCAGGACCTGGTGGCCCGCCGCTGCGCGATCAAGATCGGCCTCGCCGCCCACTTCGGCGAGTTCTACAGCGCCAGCGGCGGCCTCTACGGCGACGCCTCGGACGCGATCGAGGCGCTCGCCGAGGACCACGTCGCCGGCGGCGAGATCGTCGTCAGCCAGGCCGTGGCCGGTCGCCTGCCGCCCGCGCACGACTTCACGCTCATCGCCATCGGCGAGGCGAACGGGCTCGGTCCGCTGTGGCGTCTCGTCGACGGTCCCCGCCTGTCCCTCGGGACATCCAGCGGAAGGCGCTACCCGATCCCCTACTCCGACGCCTTCCACGCCGACCTCACGCGCCTCGCGGCCAGCCTCGGCGACCGCGAGCTGGCGCGCGAGATGACCGCCAAGTACACGCGGCACGAGGTCGTGGTGCTCGTCGAGCGCCACGCCCAGGACGCCGACAGCCGCGCGGTCGCGCTGTTCGACAACCTGTCGCTGTCGGCCAAGATGAAGGACGCGGGCCTGCGTCACCTCGCCGCCGCGCGCGGGGTCGAGGTCAAGGTCTCGGGGCCGCTCGGCATCTACACCTTCGACGAGCCGGCGCGCGCGCTCGCGTTCGCCCGGACCTTCCGCAGCGAGCTCGCGGAGGGCGGCATCGACTGCCGGATCGGCGTCGACCAGGGCCCCGTGCTGGTGTTCGACCTCGCCGGCGGCGGCAAGGACATCGCCGGCATGCCGGTCAACATCGCCTCGAAGATGGCCCAGGACTGCGGCGAGTGGGGCAAGCTGTACCTCAGCGATCGCGTGCACGCCTGCGTCGACGCCGACGACTTGCGCGAGCGTCGGTTCTTCGTCTCCGGCGTCGAGCTGCGCGCCTTCGAGGGCTGACGCGTGCGCGCCGGTGCGGCGTGCTATCCTGGGGCTTTGTATGCGCTCGGTCGGCCTCGACGTATTCGTATGCCTGTCGCTGACGAGCGGATGTCGCCCCGCGCCGCCCCCACCCGCGCCCACGACCGCGCCCGAGGTCTCGACCTGTGACGGACCGTCGCCCGCCGCCGGCCCCTCCGCCCTCACGGCCAACCTCGACAGCGCATTCGTCTGCGACCCGCGCCCCGGCGCGGCCGGGTGGATCCACGCGGGCTCGTCGTTCTCGTCGCTACCCGACCTCCCGCCGCGCGAGGCGGCGCCGCTCGACGTCCAGCTGCCGCGCTACGCCCTGGTGTTCGACGGCCGCGACGGCCCGCGGCTGGAGCACGCACTGAGCACGCTGCGCGCCGAGGCCGACTATCGCCTGCTCGTCGCCGGCACCCGGGCGCCGCGCGGGGCGGCCCACCACGCCCCGCCGACCCGCGCCGGCGTCGCCGAATTGCTCGCCGCCCTGCGTCGCGAGCTGCAGCCCGGCGCGATGCTGGTGCTCCTCGCCGCCGAGGTCGACGAGCTGGCCGACGACGCGTGGGGCTGCATCCCGCTGCAGGACGCCTGCCTGCCGCTCGGCGAGCTGCAGCAGGAGCTCGCCGAGCTCCGCACCGGCGCGCGCGTCGTCGTGCTGGCGCAGGCGCGCCCGCGGCTGGCCTTCAGCGCGCTGGCCGACGCCGCCGCGGTGGTGGTGACCTTCCCTTCGGGACAGGTCGGAGATCGGGCCGCGCGCGCCTTCTGGTCGCCGCAGGTCCCCGACCGCGACGGCGACGGCGTGATCGCGGTGCGCGAGCGGGCCGCGCAGGCGCACCGCATCGATCGCGGCGGCGTGCGCTTCGTCGACCCGCTCGGCACTTTGTCGTTCGCGCGCCGCCAGGCCCGCGCTCGCGGCAGCGCGCCGCTCGAGGTCGAGGGTCGGCCCGCGCTCGACGCCGCCGTCGCCGACCTCGCGCCGGGGCAGATCGCGGTCGTCAACCTCTCCACCACCTGGTGCGCCGCGTGCGTCCCGTTCCGCGCCACCTTCGCCGACCTCGCGCGGCGCACCGGCGGCCCGCTGCGCTTCATCCACGCCGAGACCGACGAGCAGTGGGAGGGCTTCGGCGCGCGCAGCTACCCCGCGGTCGCCTTCATCGCCCCCGGCGGGCGCCTCCTCGGCGTCGCGCACGACACCGACGATCCGCTCGCCGCCCTCGCGCTCGCCGAGTTCGAGTCCATCGACGATCGCCTCGCCTACCACCGCGCCGAGCTGCACAGCCGCGATCACCGGGTGCGCGGACGGGGCGCGCGGGCGATCCTCGCCCTCGGTCCGCCGGGCGCCGCGCTGGTCGACGACCTCGCGCGCGACCTCCACGACGAGCCGGTCGCCGCGATCATCCTCGACATCTTGCAGGCGCTCGCCAGCCACGGCGAAAAGGCCCGGCACACCGCGCCCGAGATGGTCGCCCTGTTCAATCACCAGGACAGCTTCGTGCGGCGCTCGGCCCTCCTCGCGCTGCGCAGCGTCGGCGCCGATCCCAGGCCGATCGCCTGCCCGCTGGTCGCGCTCGTCGCCGATCCGGACCCGGGCGTGCGCTCGGCGGCGATCGACCTGCTCGCCGCCGATCCGTCGCTTCCGCCCGCGATCCTGCCGGCCTTGCGCGTCATCATGGAAGACGAGTCGCCCGCGGTGCGGCGGGTCGCGCTCGCCGCGTTTCGTCGCCTGCCCTGGGGCGACGCCGCGATCGCGGCCTTGCCGACGCTGCTGCGCCTCGTCACGCCCGGCGAGCCCGACGATCAGCGCGCCGAGGCGATCGCCGCGCTGATCGACCTCGGCCCGCGGGCGACCGCCGCGATCCCCGACCTCACGCGCCTGCTGGCCGACGCCGATCCCACCATTCGCCGCCAGGCCGCGCTCGCGCTCGGCAATTGCGGCGCCGCAGCGAGCTGCGCGGTGCCGTCATTGGCCGCGCTCGCGGCCGACCCGGATCCGCACACCCGCCGCAAGTCCGGCGAGGCGACGGCGAAGATCGGCGCCGACCGGCGAATGCGACAATAGCGACCGAGCCGCCGCCCGAATGCACACACCACGGCCGGCGCCGCTCCGGCCGCCTGCGCCGAATCGGGCCCATTCTCCGGAATTCGGCCGATCCAGCGCCGACGTCCGATCGCGGTCCGATGGACCGAAACGGGTCCGATCGAATCATCGGAGTGCATGCTATTGATTCTCGCATGCACATGACAAACCGTATCCACCTCTTCATCGTCGCCTCGACCGTGCTGGCGTGCACCTTCGAGAGCAAGCTCTACGACGGGGACACCGCGAACACAGCCACCACCGGCGATTCTCACGGCACCTGGGACACCTGGCAGGGCACCACCCTCGAGACCAGCGGCCCGGGGCCGGCGACGACCACCGCGGGGCCCGGCTGGACCTCCGACACCGAGGGCCCGCCGGTCACCTCCACCACCGGCGTCTCCGACACCGAGGGCCCCGGCTGGACCAGCACCACGATCGTCTCCGAGAGCGGCTGGACCACCGCCGACGTGAGCACGGGCGAGTTCCCGGGTCCGCCAGCGACACCACCTCGCAGTACACCACCAGCCAGCCCGAGGAGCCGGTGCCGTGCGACGGCGAGGCGGAGCCGCTCGACGTCGAGGTCCTGGCCTACCTCGAGTCGCAGATCCCGGCGAACCCCGATAGCGACGGCACCACCGGCGAGGACGACGATCCGAACCTGCTGTACGTCCGCTTCTCGAGCGAGACCTTCACCTGCGCCGACCCGCACGAGCGCCTCTCGTGCGATCACCAGTGGGAGCTGTCGCTGCGGATCCCCGCCGCATTCCAGGCCCCCGGCCTCTACACCGTGAAGTGGACCGACATCCTCGGCTTCGGCCAGGAGACCGGCAACGACGCCCCCGCCGATGACTGTGACGGCGGCGGCAGCACGGCCACGGGCACGCTCGAGATCATCGCCATCGACGAGGACAAGGTCGTCGGTCGCCTGTGTCACGTGAAGTGGTCGGGCCTCGACAACCATCCGAGCTCGACGGCAAATTCATCGCCCCGCGCTGCCCGCAGTGATCCCCGGCTCAGGCCGCCGCGACCTGTTCGGCGCGGCCGAGCAGCGCGTCGGCGGCCGGGCCGATCACCCCGACCAGCGCGTCGCGGCACAGCGTCATCTGCACCTCGGGCGACAGGCGGCCGTGCGCGCAGCTGCTCCGGGTCGGCGTCGGTCGGCCACGGGCGCACGGCGATCGGCTCGCGCAGGGCCGCGGCGAACGCCTCGCGCACGGCCTCGCGCACCGCGGGCGAGCGGCCCAGGGCCCACTGCACGAACCGCCAGGCCAGCTGCGAGTGGCGGCCCTCGTCGACCGCGATCTGCTTCAGCGCGCTGCGGACCGCGTAGTCGTCGGCCTGGAACGTCGCCACCTGGGCCAGCAGCGCCGCCAGCGTCTCGCCGACGCAGCCCTCGCGCACCGCCGCGGCCGCCAGCGCCGGCAGGTCGGTGTCGCCTAGCGCAGAGGACATGTCCAATCGGCCAGGTCCCATCGGCGTCCCCGCGTACGCGCCCGCCAGCGCGTAGCAGGCGCGCGCGTGGGCGATCTCGTCGGCCATCGCGCGCTGCGCCCCGTCGACCAGCGAGGCCGGCGCGCCGACGGCCAGCAGCTGGAGGGCGAAGCGGGCGAACGCGGCCACCGACGCGTGCTCGTCGGCCGCCGCGGCGCCCCACAGCTCGGCCAGCGCGGCGCGGGTCGGATCGTCGAGGCCCGCGAGCGACGGCAGCACCTGGCCGCCCCAGTCGCTGCGGCGCAGGTTCGGCGCCACCCGGCCCTCGCCCTCGACCACGAACGGCCGGCCCTCGCAGACCATGCCGTCGCCGTGGGCGACGAAGTAGCAGCACTGGTCGGGCTGCGCCGGCATCGGGTCCGGGCCGCACTGCACGATCAGCTCGGTGTAGCTGCAGAACGGATCGCCGCTGGCCGCCGCGTTGGCCCAGCTCTCGGTGCACGCCGCGTCGCAGGCGGCGCAGTCGGCCAGGCCGTCGGGCACCGGGAAGCACACGTACTTCTGCATCATCCCGGGCGGCGGCGGGTCGCACGTCAGCTCGCTGGTGTCGCCGGTGGTCTGCTCGCCGGTCGTGGAGGTCGTCGTCGACGTCGTGCCCGTCGTCGTCGTCGTGCCGCTGGCCTCGCCGGTCGTCTCGGCGGTGGTGGTCTCCTCGCCGGTGATCGAGTTCACCGTGGTCGTGATCGTGCCGGCGCTCGTGCCCTCGCTCGTCGTCGTCGTCGTCGTCGCGCCCTCCGTGGTGTCCGTCACCGCGCCCGAGTCGTCGGTCGCGCTGGTCGTCACCGCCGTCGTGGCCGCGCCGGTCGATGACGTGGAGCCCGGGTCGGTGGCCGCCGTGGTCTCGCCGCTCGCGCCGCCACAAGCCGCCACCAGACCCAGCCCGGCCATCAGCTCGACGTAGAAGGCGCGGGTCACGTCAAAGTAGGAGCGCATGGGGGAAACCTAGCCAAGCCGTGCCGACCACGCCACCGGGCTCATGCGATTCACGGCACGACACGGATGTCGTGACCGACCGCCCTCGCTCGCACCTCCGGCAATCACACCATGCGACGCGCCGGCCGCGGTCGATCGCCGCGGTCGACAGTCCGCGCAATTACGCGCACATGTCCCTTGGACATCTTGCCGCGCTCGGCCGCGAATGTTCGCATGGGTAAAAGAAACACGTTTCAACCGACCTCTTCGGCCGCCGCCGGGCCCTCGCCGACGATCGCGGGCGTTTCGCTCGTCTCCGCCGCGAGCGTCACCTCGGCCTCGCGCGGCGCCTCGTCCGCGAGCGACTCGCCCGGCGCTGCGTCTTGCCGCGTCGACTCCGGTGACGCCGCGGGCCGATCTTCGACCTCCGGCGAGTCGCCCGGCGCTGCGTCCTGCTCCAGGGACGCCGCCGCTGGCCGATCTTCCCCCGTCGGCGACTCGGCCGCGAGCGGCCCTGTGGCCGGTGCCTCGTCCGGCGCCGCCGCGACGGTCTCGCGCTGCAACAACACCAGCGAGCCGAGCGCCTCGAGCGTCGGCGCCGCGAACTCGAGCCGCCGGCGCATCACCTCGACCGCCTCGGGGTTCTGATCGACCAGCACCACGTCGCGACCGTGGCGCAGCGCCGCCTCGCCGAAGCTGCCGCTGCCGGCGAAGAAGTCGAGCAGCAGGTCGCCGGGGCGCGAGTGGACGACCACGATCCGCTCGAGGATCTTGAGCGGCTTCTGCGTCGGGTAGCCGGTCTTCTCGCGCCCCTGCGGGCTGACGATCGTCTGCCACCACACGTCGGTCGGGGTCTTGCCGCGGGCGGCCTTCTCCGGCCCGACGAGGCCCGGCGCCATGTAGGGGATCCGATCGATCGCCTCGTACTGGAACGTGTAGCGCGCGGGGTCGCGGGCGTACCACAGGATGTTGTCGTGCTTGGCCGACCAGCGGGACTTCGAGCGACCGCCGTAGTCGTACGACCACACGATCTCGTTCATGAAGCACTCGCGGCCGAAGATCTGGTCGCAGGCGATCTTCGCGTAGTGCACCTCGCGGTAATCGAGGTGCAGGAAGAAGCTGCCGTCGGCCGCCAGCAAGCGGTGCGCCTGCTCGAGCCGCGGCCACAGGAACTCGAGGTAGTCGTCGAAGACGTCGGCGTAGCGGCGCTCGCCGAGCTTGATCGTGCGGTAGCGCTGGCCCTTGAAGCCGGTGCGGTCGCCGTCGGCGTCACGCACGGTCCGCAGCTGCGCCCGCCGCTGGGTCTGGCCGGTGTTGAACGGCGGGTCGATGTAGATGAGCGAGAAGCCGCCGGCCGGCAGGCCGGGCAGCAGGTCCATGTTGTCGGCGAGCACGATTCGCGCCCGCGGCCGCGGCGGCGCCGCCTCGTCGCTCACGGACGGTAGTCCCCTTGCCCTCGCGCAACACCTCGATGTCGTCGCCGATCATCCGCAGCACCGTCGACGGGTCGGGCCACTGCGGGCCGACGTCGACCGTCACCGCCACCTCGCGGGCGTAGCGGTTCTCGAGCTCCTCGGCGTCCTCGAGCTCGGGCGTCGCGTCCTCGCCCGGCGTGACCGAGCCGGTCAGCAGCGGCTCGCCGAGCTCGCCGATCAACATGCGGCACACCAGGTGGTCGGGCACGCGCAGGCCGACCTCGTGGTGGCGGTTGTGCATGCTCTTCGGCACCTCGGACGTCGCCGCCAGCACCAGGGTGTACGGCCCCGGCAGCAGGCGGCGGACCAGGCGGAAGTGCGTGTTGCCGAGCACGCCGAAGCGGCCGACGTCGGTCAGCCCCGCCACGATCATCGTCAACGGCTTGTGCGAGCGCTCGTCGAGCCCCTTGAGCTTGCGGATCGCCGCGATGCCCTTGGGGCTCGACATGGCGCAGCCGAACGCGTACCCGGTGTCAGTCGGGTAGACGATCACCTGCCCCTTCTTCAGGGCGTCGACCGCGGGCTGCAGCTTGCGCGGGTTCGGGCGCTCGGCGTCGACGTGTACCCGCATGATCGTTTCGTGCAGCTTTCGTGGAGGGTCGAGTGGAGTCTAGCGCTTGAACAGCGAGGTGCCGGTCGAGCGCAGGTCGGCGCAGGCCTGCTTGACGCGCGCCTGCATGCTCTTCTCGGCGGCCTTGAGGTACGAGCGCGGGTCGTATTGCTTCTTGTTGCCGACCTCGCCGTCGATCTTCAGCACGCCGTCGTAGTTCTTCAGCATGTGGTCGGCGATGGGCCGGGTATAGGTGTACTGGGTGTCGGTGTCGATGTTCATCTTGACGACGCCGTACTCGAGGGTCTCGTGGATCTCGCTCAGCTCGCTGCCGGAGCCGCCGTGGAACACGAGGTCGAAGCGCGCGGCCTCGCCGAATTCGCGCGCGACCGCCTGCTGTCCGTCGCGAAGGATAGTCGGCTTGAGCTTGACGTTGCCCGGCTTGTACACGCCGTGCACGTTGCCGAAGGTGGCGGCGAACATGTAGCGCCCGCCCTTGATCTCGCGCAGCGCCCGCGCCACCGCGACCATGTCCTCGGGGGTGGTGTAGAGCTTCGACGCCGGCGCGTGCTCGTTGTTGACCCCGTCCTCCTCGCCACCGACCACGCCGGCCTCGACCTCGAGGATGATGTCGAGCTCGGCGCACTCCTGGAGCAGCTCACGCGCGACCTTCATGTTCTCGCCGAGCGGCAGCTCGGAGCCGTCGAACATGTGCGACGAGAACAGGTTGGGCAGCCCGGCCGCGCGCCGGCGGCGGGTCTCGGCCAGCAGCGGGCGCATGAACTTGTCGAGCTTGTCGGCCGGGCAGTGGTCGGTGTGGATCGCCACGTAGTGCGGGTGACGCTCGGCGACGCGGTGGATGAACTCCGCCAGCGCGATGGCGCCGAAGGCCATGTCCTTCACGCCCTGTCCCGAAGCGAACTCGCCGCCGCCGGTGCTCACCTGCAGGATGCCGTCGCTCTTGGCCTCGCTGAACGCCGCCAGCGCGGCGTTGATGGTGCTCGACGAGGTGATGTTGATGGCCGGGTAGGCGAACTTGTTCGCCCTGGCGTTGTCGAGCATGCGGCAGTAGGTGGCGTAGTCGGCGACGGGCATGGTTCCTCCGGGCTTGGCGCGGCCAAGGGGTAACACACCTCTCGCGCGGCGGCACCGCGAAAACCGCCGCGGCCGCTCGCCCGCGCCCGTGAGCGGCCCTTCACGCCGCCGGCGAGGGCGTGGCGCCGGCCCGCCGGGCCCGCCACGCACGCCACGCCGGCAGGACCACGGCGACCGCGTAGAGCGCGAGGATGATCGACACCGGGTCGTACGGCGTGCGCAGGCGCGGGTCGCCGAAGAAGATCGCGGCGATGATCATGGCCCCCACCAGGCAGGCCGCCAGCACGGCCAGCGCCGGATCGCGCCGGACCCCGCGCAGCGCCAGGCCGACGCCGACCAGCGACGGCAGCAGCACCACCGTGTTGAAGAAGTAGCGGTAGACCTCGGCGACCACCAGCGTGTGCTTGTGGCCCTTGCTGGTCTCGGGCCACTGCCCGGCGACGAACCACTGCAGCATCATGTTGACGAAGCTGTAGCGCACCTGCTCCAAGAGACCGGTGGCCGCGTAGCACTTGGCGCGGATGTCCTTGTGGATGAACGGGTCGCCGATGTAGCCGACGAAGCGGATGCTGTCGCCCTTGAGGGCCGGGCGCAGCG
The DNA here is from genome assembly GCF_026626665.1 of Nannocystis pusilla. Classification (GTDB taxonomy): domain Bacteria; phylum Myxococcota_A; class Polyangia; order Nannocystales; family Nannocystaceae; genus Nannocystis; species Nannocystis pusilla. Next base: position 8,903,255 of record NZ_JAPNKE010000002.1, on the reverse strand, counting down.
CCAGCGGCGACCACTCGGGCACCCAGTTCTTGAGCGTGCGGAAGCCGGGCAGGGTCACGCGCCGGCCATTGGTCTGGTCGTCCTTGCGCTCGGCCGTCCGCCACTCGCGCTCGGTGCGGTACGCCTGGGTGTTGATGTTGTGGCACCGCCCGGCGGTGAGGTTCATGTTGGCGTTCTCGGCGATCCCGCCCCAATAGCCGGTGTGGTAGTGGAAGCGCCACAGGCTGAAGCCGAGCGCGAGCACCAGCGGCGCGCCGACGCCGACGATGTGGTGCCACTTGATGTGCTGCAGCCGGCGCACGTTGACCAGCCAGATCAGCAGCACGAACACGTAGAACACCGCCGCTTGCGGCCGCAGCATGAACGCGATCGCCGAGGCCACGCCCGCCGGCCAGGCGCGCCGACCCTCCTGGAAGCACACCACCAGCCAGTACAGCGACAGCAGCTGCGCGCAAGAACGGCGTCTCCGAGAGGAAGAAGCCGGTCGTCGACAGGTTCGGGAACCACAGCAGCGCCGCGATCCCGGCCGTGCGCGCCTGCCAGCGCTCGCGCAGCACCCGGCACGCCAGCAGGTACGCCAGCGGCACCGACGCGGCGCCGAGGAGGCCCCACAGCAGCGCCCCCGAGAGCATCGGCGGCGCGGTGCCGAACAGCCGCAGCGGCGCCGCCAGCAGCATGTGCGTGCCGTAGGCCTGCCACGCCAGCGTCCGCGTCGGCGCCGGGATGCCCTTGTCCGCCAGCGCCACCGCCCGCTCCATGTACAGCCGCATGTCGCTGTACAGGTATTCCCCCGGCGGATGCACCCACAGCACCCAGACCAGGCGCGACAGCAGCGCCAGGCCGATCAAGATCCACAACAGACGCCGTTCCGGGGTTGGCCCACGCGCGCGAGGGTACTGGCCCGCGCGGCCGAAGAGAAGAGGCCCAATCCGCGCGAGGAAGGCGAGAGTTATCTCATGACATCGAGATCGTGGGACACACCATTGCAGCGCGGCCTCCAACTCGGATTGTGCATTGCCAACTCTGGTCGGCGTAAATGCTCACGACAATGAGTGACTATCTTCATGACCGGGGTCGCTTCCCAACGCCGGTCTCGGTGCCCCAACTCGAGTTGAGCCTGGTCCTCACAATCGAGGGTGCGCTGAAATGGGTTGAAGACGAGGTCGACGGGTGCTTTACCTGCAGCGCGGGCGAGACGCTATCTCGCCGCGACCGAATCGTAGAAGGAGCCCCGTAGTCATGCAATCCCGTATCATCCATCGTTCCCTCGTCTCGATCCTCGTCCTGGCCTGCACGCTCGCGGGCTGCGGCGACAGCGTGGGGTCGACCGACACCAGCACGCCCAGCGAGACGGGCGGAGGCGCCGATCCCGTGTGGCCGGGCTACGTCGTGGAATGCACGCCCGACGTCTCGGGTGACCAGCTCGTCTGCATCACGCAGGACGACTGGGACTGCTCCGCGCGCGGCCATTACGTGCGCGAGTCGATCTGCGCCGACCTGTGGGGCGGCACACCGGCGGATTACGACGGCAAGCCGCAGCTCTCCGGAGCGCCGTTCCAGGGCGTCGTCGACTGCGCCAACCTGCCGGCCCCGGCGGCCGACGACCCCGACACCGAGGATGACGAGTCGGTGCCGGAGATCCGCGACGGCTGGTTCATGTCGGGGTGCGACGACTGCCGTGCGTGTGGCAACCAGGTGGCCGGCTGGCTCAACGACAACATGCCCAAGGACGCGTGGAACGAGCTGTCGTGGTGCCCGGCCAAGAACGGGCTGAACGACTACGAGGTGCTGGAGCAGTGGTGCGAGGGCGGGACGGATCCGACCGGCGGCCCCGAGGAGCCGCCGTCCACCGGCATCTGGATCTGCAACGGCTCCCCGACGATCTGCGGGGTGATGACCGACACCTTCCCGCCGACGACGGAGCAGGAGCGCTGCATGCCTCCGGGGCTCGTCCCGGATTGCGTCACCGCCGACTCGGAGCAGACCGCGGCGAACAGTTGCTACGAGCTGTGCGTATTCAAGAACCAGGGCCACCAGACCGAGGCCGACAACAGCGAGACGAAGATCTGGAGCCCCACGTTCCCGTGCGGCGACCTCTACAACTTCACCCCGACCGAGGCCACCCATCCCCTCACGATGTGCTCGGGCAGCGGCCCGATGTGGCTGGAAGATCCGCTGTCCTTCGCCGCATCCGCCGAGCTCACGATCGGCGGCGGCTCGGCCAGCACCAACGAGTTGAACGGGGTCCTCGACTTCTCCCTCGCCGCTTGCCCGCCCGGGGTCCTGGTCTGCGACGTCTCGCTCAACGACATCCGCGCCGGCTCCGCCGAGGTGCACGGCCTCTACACCACGAGGGACGCGAACGGGGCGACGACCTCGGTGCCGTTCGCCGTCTCGGACCTCGAGGTCCGGCTGCTGCAGCCGGTGCTCGGTGAGCTGAATCAGCGGACCGGGCTGGTCACCTTCTCCGACGCCGATCTGTTCGCCACCGTCTCGACGGGCGGCGTCACCCTCGACGGCATGCCGCTGAGCGCCGGCGTCGACGGTGCGGTGGTCGTGGTCGACGGCGCCCGCGGTACCTGGAACGGCCAGCAACTCCAGCTCGACCTCAACTGGTCGTCGCAGGGTATGTCGCTCTGGCTGCGTATCACCGGGAGCTGACGCGGACTCGCCCGGTCCGTCGCACCTGCGAGGGCGCGCCGGACCGAGCGCGCGTCACTTGCGCGCAACCCGATTGGACGGGACCTTTTGACTATGCTACGCGAGATCGGGCACGTGACGCACTACCGGGCAACATGGGCGCTGAGCTCCTGCGTCGCCGTCCTCGTGGGTTGCGCGCCCGACGATGCTGCCTGCATCGAGGGCGCGCAACTATGGCAATCGCCTCCCACCGGTCTCCTCTGCGTGCGCGGCGATCTGGTCGTGCAGGGACGAGCGCCGGAAGAACTGACGGTGTTGGCGCGCGTCGAGGCGATCGAGGGCTCCCTGATCGTTCACGACAACCCGGCGCTCGCGGAGCTGCCGGCCTGGCCGGCGCTGGTGAGCATCGGCGGCTCGCTCTCGATCTCGCACAACCCCGCCCTCACCGCCGTGCGTGGCTTCCCTGTCCTCGAGGACCTGTCCGGAGGGCTCTACGTGGCGGAGAATCCGGCGCTGGTCGAGCTGCAGTTGGGCGAGGGCGTGACGGCCGTCGAGACGGCGTTCATCACCCTCAATCCGTCGCTGCTCGAGCTCCAGGGTCTTTCGGAACTGACCGAGATCGCGGGCGACTTCCGCGTCACCCACAACGCCGGCCTGCTCGCCCTCGAGCTCCCCGCGCTCCGCGAGGTCGGCGGCGACCTCCTGGTGACAGAGAACCCGAGCCTGCGCTCCGCCGAGCTGCCGGCGCTCCGAGCGGCCCAGACCCTCTCGCTCGTCAGCAACGCCTCGCTCGAATCCCTGGACGGGTTCTCGGCCCTGGAAACCGTGAGAGCCGCGCTGATCGAAGACAACGACGCCCTCGAGGAGATCCACTGGACCGCGCCCGGCACTTCGTGGCTCACGATCACGGACAACGCGGGCCTCGAGCGGATCGACGGCGCCCCGTCCGCGCTGGCCGCTGACGGTCGTCTGCACATCGCGCTCAACCCCGCGTTGCAGACGGTGACGGGGTTCGGCGCGGTCGAATCGCTCGCCGGCCTGACGCTGGAAGAAAACGAGGCGCTGCCCGAGCTTGTCGCCTTCTCCGCGCTGGCGCGCATCGGCGACCTGGCGGTCGTCCGCAACGCGGCCTTCACCGGTTCGGACGCGTGGTTTCCGGCGCTCGCCGAAGTGTCGGGAAATTTTTCCTTGTATGGCAATGCATCTTTACCACCGTCCATGGTCGACTCACTGCTCGCGCGCATCACCGTAGGGGCCGAAATCCGCGTCGGCGACAACCTTGGCGAGGACACCGAACTGGACCCGTGCCCCTGGCCGGAGGACGGCATTTGCGACGCGGCGATGGGCTGGCTCGGCCGCGGCACCGAACTCTGCGTCATCGACCCGGAAGATTGTGGCAACGTATGACCCAGCGCCGACACGCCTCTCTCGCGCTACAGCTCATCGCTGTCTGGGTGCTCGCTTGCACTCCCGAGCCCGGCGCATCCCACGATCAGCACGTCGAGCTCTCGCTCGAGAACGACGCGCGGGAAGTTTGCGCGGGAAGCATTCCGCACCTCGATCGCTATATCGAGCGTATTTTCAGTTTCTTCGGAGTTGCCGCACCAGCTTATCTGAACGTGCCCGTTCTGGTTGTCGGCACCGAGTCTCCTTGCGCCGACTTGTATGCGTCGTCGTCTTGTTACGTCGCCGCCGAAGAGACTGTCTATCTCGCAGATCTCGACCTGGAGGGACGGAGGACGCTCGGGGTGGTGCGGCACGAACTCGGTCATGCGGTGATCGATCGGCTCTGGGGTCAGAGCGCCCCCTTCTTCAACGAGGGCCTCGCCGAGTCGCTGTCGCAGACCCTCGACCGCGCCACGCCGCCGCCGCCCGCGCCCGTGGGCGACATGCTGGACCGGATCCCCGCCGAGGTCGACTACGGCGCGGCCGCCTACTTCGTCCGATTCCTCGTCGACACACGCGGCCTGGAGCGCTTCAAGCAGGTGTTCCAGCGATCTCTCGGGCGCTCGCGCGCGGAGATCGAGGCGCTGATGGCGAGCATCTACGGCGCGAGCTTCCAGGCGCTCGAGGCCGAGTATCTGTCGGGGCCGGCGCGCTGTCAGTATCAGCTCGACGTCTGCGAGCCGGAGTCTGCCATCGCGGTGGGAGACCGCTTCCACCTCACGCGCGCCGCCTCGTGCGACGATCCCGACTTCTACGGCAGCGCGGGCGAGGACGACCTCGACATCGCCGCGCAGCAGACGATCGAGGTAAGAACCGGGGGGACCTATCGCCTGGAGATCGCCTACGACGTGCCGCCGCTCTCGACGGAATATCCGCGCTCTCAGGTCGTGATGACTCGCTGCGGAGATTGTGAGGAGCAGTCGATTCGCACCTTCCGGCAGGCCGATGAGGAATTGCAGCTCGAGGCCGGCGTTTATGCCCTCGAGATGGTCATGCCATTCGACACCGTGGTGACGATAAACCTCCAGCGCGTCGGCCCGTGACGCCACGCGCACATCGCGCACCGACGGCCCTCATGAACTTCTGCCACCTGCGGTAAGCTCCGGCGCATGTCCGTCCTCGTCCCGCCGCAGCCGGCCGCGGTCTACGCCTCTCGTCGCTCGCGACTGTCGCGCGCCCTCGCCGGCGAGCCCGCGATCTTCTTCGCCGGCGACCTCGTGCCGCGCAACTACGCGGCCAACGTCTACCCGTACCGCGCGCACAGCCACTTCCTCTACTTCACCGGCGTGCACTGGCCGGGGGCGGTGCTGGTCGGCAGCGGGGACGGGTGGGAGATCTTCGCCGCGCCGCCAGCGCCGGACGATCCATTGTGGATCGGTCCGAGCGCCACCTGGGACGAGCTGCAGGCAGCCACCGGGGTGCGGAAGATCCGCCCGCTCGCCGAGCTGCGGACCGCGCTCGACTCCTTGCGCGGCGTCGCCACGCTGCCGGCGATCCACCCGCGCACGCGGGCGCGGCAGGCCTCGCTGCTCGGGCGGCCGTGGGGCGCGCACGACGAGTCCGAGGCCGGGGCCGTCGCGCTCACCGGCAAGGACGCCGAGCTCGCCGACGCGGTGATCTCGTTGCGCCTGCAACATGATGCGCCGGCGCTCGAGCTGCTGCGGCAGTCCGCGGAGGCCGCGCGCGCCGGTCACCTCGCGGGCATGGCGGCGACGCGGCCGGGGCGGCACGAGAGCGACGTGCGGGCCGCGATCGAGGCGGAGTTCGCGGCCCGCGGCATGACCCCGGCCTACGGCAGCATCGTCACCGTCCACGGCGAGGTGTTGCACAACGAGCACAGTCATCACCCGCTGCGGACCGGCGATCTCCTGCTGGCCGACTGCGGCGCCGACTGTCACGGCTGGGCCAGCGACGTGACTCGCACCTGGCCGGTCGCGGGCGCGTGGAGCCCGACCCAGCGGGCGCTCTACGACGTGGTGCTGCAGGCCAACCAGGACGCGACGGCCCTGGTGCGTCCGGGGGTCCGGTACCGCGACATCCACCTCCGCGCCTGCCTCACTCTGGCCCGCGGCCTGGTCGACCTGGGGATCTTCCACGGCGAGCCCGAGGGTTTGGTCGAGCGGGGTGCGCACGCCCTGTTCTTCCCGCACGGCGTCGGGCATCTCCTCGGGCTCGACGTCCACGACATGGAAGATCTCGGCGACCGCGCCGGCTACGCCCCCGGTCGGGCCCGCAGCGGCCAGTTCGGCACCTGCTACCTCCGCCTCGACCGCGACCTGGCGCCCGGCATGCTCGTCACCATCGAGCCGGGGCTCTACCTGGTCCCGGCGATCCTCGGCGACAGGGCCCTGTGCGGCCCCTTCGAGGCCGATCTGGACCGGGAGCGCCTGACCGCCTACGCCGACGTCCGCGGGATCCGGATCGAGGACGACGTCCTGTGCACCGAGGCCAGCCCGGACGTCCTCACGGCCGCCATCCCCCGCGACGCCGACGCGGTCGCGGCCCTGGTCGGCGCCTCGCGGGACGCGAACTGAACCGCCGCCTGGGCCCCTGTTCGGCCGTCCAGCCCCGAATCGGCCGCCTGCGCGCGGCCGCCCGCTTCCGCCCCTCCCGCCGGGGCGCCCCTGCAGCCGCGTCCGCCCGGCGGATGCGCGGTTTGTTTGCCCTGGCGCGTAGTCAGCGCTAACTCCTCGTGTTACTTTGCCCCGGCGCCCCTCGCAGGCGTCCCTAGGAGTCGACGATGCACCTCCGCCCCCTCGTCCTTACCACCGCCTTCGTCACCAGCGCCCTCGTCGGGTGTTCGCGCGACGAGTTCGCCCCGTGGGGCTTCGCCGAGGACGTCTCGCTCGAGTGTGCCAACCCGGCGCGCGGGCAGGTCGGCGTCCCCTACTCGTACACGCCGGCGGTGGACGGCGTGGCGCCCTTCAAGTTCTCGGTCGACCCGTCCACCCCGCTGCCTGACGGCCTGATGATCGACGAGGCCACCGGCACGATCTCCGGCACCCCCACCGCCGAGGGCATGTATCCGCTCAAGGTCGTCGTCGTCGACGGGCGCGACGTGGAGCGGGTCATCACTTGCGGCGACATCATCATCGACGCGGGCGCCGGCATCGACTGCCGCGACGAGAGCGTCGCCCCCGGCGACATCCCCGACGGCTTCGTCGGCCTCGTCTACAACTACGAGGCCAAGGGCGTCGGCGGGCGCCCGCCGTACACCAACTGGACCGACAACGGCACCCTGCCCGCGGGCCTCACGATCGACCCCACGAGCGGCGTCATCTCGGGCACGCCCGAGGTCACCGGCATCTCGAACGTCGAGCTGACGACCACCGACGCCGACGGTCAGGTGATCGTGAGCGAGTGCGGCGTCCTCGAGATCCGCGACCCGATCCAGGTCGACACCGACTCGCTGCTGGCCGCCTATCCCGACGGCTGCATCACCTACGGCGAGGACCTCGACGGCCTGATCGCCAAGGGCATCGTCATCCCGGTCAAGGACGCCACCGTCCCGCCGACCTGCTCGCTGGTGGCCGGCCGCGGCAACGGCAGCCGCAACTTCGACGGCAACGCCGACACCCCCGACAGCTTCCCGCCGGGCATCGCGGTCAGCGCCGACACCTGCGAGCTCTCGGGCACCATCGACACCAAGCTCCGCTACGGCGCCTACGCGTGGATCACCACCATCGAGCAGTCGGGCACCAAGGCCTACCTGCCGTACTGCGCCCCGCAGGACGTCCAGGCCGGCACCGCCTACGACGTGCTGCGCGAGGACACCGGCGCCGACAAGACCCTCTCGCCGGGCCACCTCGTGTTCGACGTCGCGGCCGCCAACCCGCCGACCTTCACCTTCGGCACCGACGTGCCCGACCCGAAGGTCACGGTCACGTACAACGAGGACTGCGCGGGCAGCTGCTTCTACGCCTACATCTTCTCGTACAACGCCCTTTCGGCGGCCGCCTCGGTCAGCGCCAGCCCCTCGGCGAAGTTCCCGGCCATGGGCTTCGACGGCTTCACCCACGCCATCCGCGTCACCGAGGGCGACGAGACCTTCCTGCGCAACTACGGCGACCGGGCCTTCGTCACCAACATCAGCTTCGACTACTGCATGGCGCAGAACGACCAGGACTGCGGCAACAACGAGGCCGACCCGGCCGCCAAGGCGGCGCTGATCCGGGCCAACGGCGGCGGCAGCAACTACGAGTTCGGGCTGATCATCCTGCCCAAGAACTGAGCCCTACCGGGCCGACGCCATCCATCCCTTGAGCACACAAGACAGTCGCGGCGGCGGAGCTTCAGGGCTCCGCGACCGAAGGGTCGCCCGGGTGCTCGACCGCGAGATCTCTCCGGTCTGGCACGACCGTTTCGCGCGGCTCATCGTCCGCAACCTGCCCAACCTGCCCGAGGTGCTCGCGCTCGACATCCACTGCGGGACCGGGCGCGGCACGGGCAAGCTGCTGCATCGGTTGGGCGCGGGCGCGAAGATCCTGGCGATCGACCCCGACGAGGGCGCGCTGGAGATGGCGAAGACGCGGATCCGCCCCGAGTGGAAGAACCGGGTCTACTTCAAGTCCGGCCACTTCGACGACGTCACGGCGATGGCCGACGACAGCTACAACCTCGTCGTCGCCAACCTCGTGCTCGGCGAGTCGGTCGACCTCGAGCCGGCCCTGGGCGAGATGATCCGGGTCGGCAAGATCGGCGGCCGGATCCTCGCCACCGTGCCGCTGCACGGCACCTGGGAAGAGGTCGAGGACATCTTCGCGGAGATCTTGCGCGACGCGGGCATGACCGCGGCGCTGCGCCGGCTCGAGGCGCTGCGGGCGATCCGGCCCACCGGGCCGCAGCTCGGCAAGATGCTGCGCAACCTCGGCGCGGTCGAGGACGACTACGTCATCGAGCACGAGCGCTTCCAGCTGCTGTTCCCCAGCGGCCGCGAGTTTTTGTTCGCGCCGGTCATCGAGCACGGCTCGTTCCGCCCGGCCCCGGTGGCGGTCGACGAGGACGACTTCTCCGACCTCAACAACCCCGACACGCGCTCACACAAGACCGTCTCCGCGGCCAAGACCGCCGAGCCCGCGCCGACCAGCGAGCACGAAGAGGACCTGTCGCGCCTCGCCGAGACCGAGGACGACTTCTCCGAGCTCAACGACATCCCGCTGCTGCCGCGCCGGCAGAACTCCGGCGGCCTGCGGCGCTCGCCGTCCGAGTCGTCCTCCAGCCGCCCGGTCCCCGCCGAGCTCCGCGGCGACGGCGAGAGCAGCGCTCACCGGGCCCTCGCCGAGCTGGCCCTTCGGCCAGGTGACTCCGCCACCGCCGGTCGCCGCCCCAGCGGACCGATCCCCAGCTCCGCCGCAGCGAGCCCTCCGCCAGCCAGCTCCGCCAGCCGGCCGCCGGCCTCGCCGGTTCCGGCAAGCGCCCGGCCGCCGAAGCCGAGCCGAACGCGGACGCCGCTTCCTCCTCCGGCCGGCGCCCGATCGCCGACGCCGAGACCTCCGGCAAGCGCCCGTTCGACGCCGCCGACTCGGCCTCCTCGGGCAAGCGCCCGCTCGGCCCCACCGAGACCTCCGTCGCCCAGCGGCTGCCCGACGCTGCCGCCTCCGGCAAGCGCCCGCTCACCGAGACCTCCGTCGCCCAGCGGCTGCCCGACGCTGCCGCCTCCGGCAGGCGCCCGCTCACCGAGACCTCCGTCGCCCAGCGGCTGCCCGACGCTGCCGCCTCCGGCAGGCGCCCGATCACCGAGACCTCCGTCGCCCAGCGGCTGCCCGACGCTGCTGCCTCCGGGAAGCGCCCCATCACCGAGACCTCCGTCGCGCAGCGGCTGCCCGACGCTGCCGCCTCCGGCAGCCGTGCCCTGTCCGACTCCGCCTCCGGCAAGCGCCCCTTGCCGGACCTGCGCAAGCCGACCTCCGGGCCGACCGCCGCTGCCGAGCGCTCGCCCTCCTCGCCGACCGCGGCCGCGGCCCCCGAGCCGAGCGCGCCGCGTCCGGCCGCCAAGCCGGCGGCCCCGCCGGAGGCCCCCAAGCCCTCGTTCTCGTCGTTCCGCCTGCCCGAGCCGAAGGCCCCGGCCAGCGCCAGCACGAGCGGCACCTCGTTCCGGCCGCCGAGCTTCAAGCTGCCCGGCGGCGAGGACAGCCTGCCGCCGGTGAAGTCGACCTTCCGCCCGCCGCCGAGCTCCGTCGACGAGGACGAGGAGGAGCCGGAGGAGATCGACGAGCTCGAGCCGGTCGACGAGCTCGAGCCCGACGACGAGCCGGCCCCGGTCGTCACCGCTCCGCGACCGCCCCCGCCCAAGGCCCCGCCGCCGCGCCCGCCGAGCCTCAGCCCGGACAAGAAGAAGTGACCCGCCCCGCGCTCGCGGCCCTGGCCGTCCTCCTGCTCGGCTGCAACCAGCCCCAGGGGACAGGTCCGAACAAACATGTCCCGAGCGACATGCCCGCAAAGACAGCCCCGGAGCCGGCCCCCGCGCCCGCCCCGGAGCCCGAGGGCCCGCCCGTGCGCAAGGACGGCACGATCTACGCGGAGACCCAGCAGATGGGCACCCGCGTCTCGATCAACGTCCACGTCGGCGAGCGCAAGCCGGCCGAGGCGGGGGCCGCGATCGAGGCCGCGTTCGCGGAGATCGAGCGCATCGAGCAGATCATGAGCGAGTGGCGCCCGAGCAGCGAGCTGTCGCAGCTCAACGACGGCGCCGGCGGCCCGCTGCGCCCGCTCAGCGCCGAGCTGTTCGAGGTCCTGCAGCGCAGCAAGGAGATCGCCCAGGCCACCGGCGGCGCCTTCGACCCCACCTTCTACGGCGTCGGCCAGCTGTGGAAGTACGACCCCGGCAGCCGCCCGCCGACGCGCGAGGCGATCCTGGAGAAGCTGCCGCTGGTCGACTGGCGCTCGATCGAGCTCGACGCGACCACCCGCAGCGGTCGCCTCGCCAAGCCGGGCATGAAGATGGGCCTCGGCGCGATCGCCAAGGGCTACGCGGTCGACCGCGCCTCGACCGTCCTGCGCGAGCGCGGCTTTTCCGACCACATCGTCGAGGGCGGCGGCGACACCTTCGTGTCCGGCACCAAGGGCGGCAAGACCTGGATGGTCGGCATCCAGCGCCCCGACGGCCCCGGCTCCGTCGCCGCCATCCCCGCGCGCGACCGGGCCGTCGTCACCTCCGGCGACTACCAGCGCTTCATCGAATTCGAGGGCGTCCGTTACTCGCACATCCTCGACCCGCGCACCGGCTTCCCCGTGCCCGAGGAGCGCAGCCTCCAGAGCATCACGATCCTCGCGCCCAACGCCACCGAGGCCGACGCCTACGCCACCGCCGTCGCCGTCCTCGGCGCCGACGCCGGCCTCGAGTTCATCCAGTCGCACCCGGGCCTCGACGCCGCACTCATCACTCACTCCGGCGAGCTGCGCGTCACCCCCGAGCTGGCCAAGATCCTCGTCTACCCGCAAGACAAGCAGCCGGCCCCGTCACAGCCCGCTCCGACGCCGCCCGCTCCGTGATCGCTGGCCCGGTCGCGGCTCGCCCCGAGAGCGCCCGCTCCATCGCCGCCCGCTCCGTCATCGCTGGCCCGGCCGCTACTCGCTCCGAGCACCTGCCCGTCGCCGCCCGCTCCGTGATCGCTGGCCCGGTCGCTGCTCGCTTCGAGAGCGCCCGCTCCGTCGCCGCCCGCTCCGGGGCACCGCGATCGATCCTCGGCGGCGCGCGCCTCGTGTTCGTGAGCCCTCCTGCCGCCACCGATCTCGTCGAGCCTCGCCAGCCATCATGGCCCCGCCGATGCGCCCCGCGGAACTTCGGGCGGACGGCGATCCGGGCCTGCGCGGTCTCGCCGGTGCTCGATCTCGCTGCCCGGCATGGCCTGCGCGGATCCGCACGACGCCCTCCGCCTTCGATCGACAGCCCCTCGGTCGGCGCCGGCAAACTGGCCTAGACTCGTAGCGAAATGACCGAGCCCGGCCGTACCGGCGAGCCCGTTGGGGTCGACGACCCCCGGGCGTCGCGCGCCCGGGCGCGGCGGTCGCGGCCGCGGGTGGATCGGCCGGCGCCACCGAACCTGTCCTTCAGGCCAGCTCGCCCGACATCACCGAACCTGTCCCTGCGGCCAGCTCGATCGACGCCACCGTCGGCACCATGCTCGAGCCGGAGCAGGCTCCTGCGGGCGCGGGCGGCGAGCGCACCCGCGTGCGCCTCGTCAGCGGGCGGGTCGTCCCCGGCACGCGTTACCGGCTCGTGCGCTGGCTCGGCGAGGGCGGCATGGGCGTCGTCTACGAGGCCGAGCACGTCGACATCGAGCGCAAGGTGGCGCTCAAGGTCCTGCGCTACGACCTCAGCCGTCGGGCCGAGATGGCCGCGGTGTTTCGCGCCGAGGCGCGCGCGGCCAGCCGCACCGGTCACCCCAACATCGTCGAGATCTACGACTTCGGCGAGCTGCCCGACGGCCGGCTCTTCATCTGCATGGAGCTGCTCGACGGCAAGGACCTCGTGCCCGCCACCGAGACCGAGGTGCGCCCGCCGGCCGAGGTGATCGCCATCTTCCGTCAGCTGTGCAAGGCCCTGGGCGCCGCGCACAAGGCCGGCATCGTCCACCGCGACATCAAGCCGGAGAACATCATCCTCGTGCGCAAGGGCGGGCGCGACGGCGTCGTCAAGGTCGTCGACTTCGGCATCAGCGCCGTGCTCGGCCAGGAGCGGCGCGGCAAGATCGCCGGCACCCCGCATTACATGGCGCCCGAGCAGATCCGCGGCCACGCCTTCGACGGTCGCCTCGACATGTACGCGGCCGGCTGCGTCGCCTTCGAGCTGCTCACCGGTAGCCCGCCGTTCCCCAGCGAGGCGCTCGAGGAGGTCTTGAACGCCCACGTGCATCAGCCGCCGCCCTCGTTCCGCCAGGTGCGGCCCGACCTCCAGCTGCCCGCGCAGCTCGAGCAGGTCGTCCTGCGCTGCCTGTCCAAACAGCCAGGCGACCGCTACGCCGACATGCACGAGCTCGAGGCCGCTTTGTGCGAGGCGCAGATCGCCTGCGGCCTGCGCACCGCCTGGGACGACCTCCCGCTGCCCGAGTGCGCCCCGGAACGGCTCGAGCGCCTGCGCGCCCGCATGCCGAGCCCGCAGGCCGTACCGCGGCGGTGGCTGTGGCCCGTCGTCGCCGGCGTCTCGCTGATCGCCGCCGGCGTCGCGGTCGCGGTCGCCCTGCGCACCCCCGACCCGCCCGCCGCCGAGCGCTCGCGCATCGACGCCCTCGCCGAGGAGGCGCTGGTCGCCGCCAGCCACACCTTCTACGTCGCCCCGCCGCCGGACCGGCCCGACGTCCCGACCGCCTACACCAAGGTCCTCGAGCTCGAGGCCATCACCGGACCTGCCGCCGGCCTCGCCGACTCTCGCGCCGAGGAGCTGCGCGGCCAGTTCGCCGCCGGCCTCGTCAACCTCGGCGACAAGTACTGGGACGTCGCCGGCGCCCGCCCGTTCGCCGTCGAGTATTACATCTGGGCCCGCGCCTTCCACCCCGACCACCCGCGGGCCGTCGAGCGCAGCGGCATGACCCCCGGCGCCTTCACCCTCTTCCAGGAGAAGGCTCGCAGCGGCAGCTGGTCGCTCGGCGAGCTGCAGGCCCTCGGCCTCGTCAGCGCCCTCGCCGACGACGACGCCGAGCGCCGCCAGCGACGCACCCTCGCCGCCCACCAGGACGCCTCGCAGCTGTCGATCTCCCAGCACCTCGACCTCGACGCCGGCCTCCGCGGCGCCGGCATCCAGCTGCCCCAAAAGCCAGCCGCCAAGCGAACAGAGCCCGAGCCGCCGCCCGAGCCGCCGCCGCCCGAGCCCGTACCTGTCCCCGAGGACATCCCCGATCCCGCCGCCGACGTCGCCCCCACCGCCGACGTCGAGCGGCCCAAAAGGCCACGCTCAAGTCGAACCGCGACCCCGCCAAGGCCAAGAAGCTGGCCGACGACGGCGTCGTCGCGCTCAAGGCCGGCCGGCGCAACGACGCCGAGAGCCTGTTCCACCAGGCGATCTTCTACGACAACCGCAACGCCCGCGCCTTGATGGGCCTGTCGGACGTCTACTTCGACACCGGCGCCAAGCAAAAGGCCGTGCAGTTCGCCGAGCTCGCCGTCGAGGCCGCGCCGCAGTCGAAGTCGTACCACCTCAAGCTCGGCGACGCCTACTTCGTCGTGCTGCGCTACCGCGACGCCCTGACCCACTACGAGAAGGCGCGCGACCTCGGCGACGACGGCGCCCAGGGCCGCATCGACAAGGTCAAGAAGCTGATCGGACCATGACGACCCCCGAGATCCTCGCCACCCAGGTCGACCTCTTCGGCCTCATGACGGTGCTCGGCGAGCACCTCTATTCGACCCCCTTCGTCGCCCTGCGCGAGCTGGTCCAGAACGCCCACGACTCGTGCGTGCGCCGCCGCCTCGAGGACCCCGCCGCGTTCGCGCCGGAGATCCGCGTCGTCTGCGATCCGGGCGCCGGCACCCTCTCGGTCAGCGACACCGGCGCCGGCCTCACGCGCGACGAGATCGTCCGCTACCTCGCCACCATCGGCGCCGGCTACACCCGCAAGCTGCGCGAGCAGCACGGCAGCGACGACCTGATCGGCCTGTTCGGCCTCGGCTTCCTCTCGGCCTTCGTCATCGCCACCCGCGTCGCCGTCACCACCACCTCCTATCAATCGCCGGACACCACCCTCCTCTATCAATCGCGCAGCGGCGAGCGCTTCAGCATCGAGCCCGCCGCCAGCCGCCCGGTCGGCACCACCGTCACGCTGCACCTCAAGGACAACTTCCGCGAGCTGAGCGACGCCTCGGCCCTGCGCGCCCGCCTGCTTCACTACTGCGCCCTCTTGCCGCTGCCGGTCTACGTCGACGACGACGAGCTCGCGGTCAACGCTCAGCCCGCCCCGTGGCGCGCCGGCGACGTCCACCCGGCCCGCGCCCGCGCCCTCCGCCTCGAGTTCGCCCGCCGCCTCGAGCGTCGGTTCGAACCGCTGTGCACGATCGACCTCGGCGCGCGCGAGGGCACCGACGTGCGCGGTCTGTTGTGGATCCACGACGCCGCCACCTACGGCACCTCCGACAACCGCAACCTCCACGTCTACGTCCGCGGCATGCTGCTCGACGACGACGCGCGCGAGCTCCTGCCGCCGTGGGCCGGCTTCGTCAGCGGCGCGATCGAATCGGCCAAGCTGACCCCGACCGCCTCGCGCGAGGACCTCCAGCGCGACCCCGCCTACCGGGCCGTCGCCGCCGCGATCGCCGAGGCCCTCGTCGACGGCATGAAGCAGGTCGCCGAGCGCGAGCCCGAGGCCTGGCGGCGCGTCCTCCTCCGCCACAACGAGGCCCTCCTCGGCGCCGCCCTGTGCGACGACCGCCTGTTCGAACTGCTCGCCGACGAGCTCACCGTGCCCACCAGCGAGGGCGATCTGCCCGTCGCCGTCGTCGCGCGGCGCGGCCAGGGCAAGCTGTACGCCAGCCTCAGCCCGCGCGGCGGCTTCGAGGAGGTCCTGTTCCGCGCCCTCCGCGTCCCCGTCGTCGTCGGTACCCGCTACGGCGCCCTCCCGTTCATCCGCCGCCACGCCGACCGCCGCGGCGGCGCCGTCATCGAGTTAGGCACCGCCGCCGGCAACCGGCGCGTGTTCCTCCCGCCGACCTCCCGGCCGACCAGCAGGCTTTCCTTTCGGACATGCTCACAAGGCCAGGTCAGCGCCTGATCGCCGCCCGCTTCGCCCCCGCCGAGCTCCCGCTCGTGCTCGTGCCCGACCGCGAGGCCGAGCTCAAGCGCCGCGTCGAGAGCGACGAGGCGGCCGGCCGGATCGCCGGCGGCGCGCTCGGCCTCATGCGCATGTTCACCGCCAAGATCGACGCCAGCGTCGACGCCGACCTCTACGTCAACCTCGACAACCCCGCGATCGTCCGCCTGCTCGAGCAGCGCGCCGGCATCGACGTCACGCACCCCGGCGTCAAGCTCCTGCGCGCCCTCGTCGCCTTCGTCGCCGGCGCCAGCGAAGCCGCCGCCAACGAGGCCGAGGGCCTCCACACCGCCCTCGCCGAGTACGGCCGGGCCGTCTGCGAGCTCCTCGACACCCCCCGCCCCGCGCGCTAACCTGCGCAGCGGACGATGCAGCCGCATCCGCAACACTCGCCGCGCAGCAGCGACGCCTGGGCCGAGCCCGACGCGAAGCCGAAGAAGCGAGCCAAAAAGCGGTCGCCAAAGAGAAGCCCGCGGCTCGCAAGGCCGCCGGCAAGAAGGCGACCGCCAAAAGAAGGCGGTC
Source organism: Nannocystis pusilla (assembly GCF_026626665.1). Lineage (GTDB taxonomy): Bacteria > Myxococcota_A > Polyangia > Nannocystales > Nannocystaceae > Nannocystis > Nannocystis pusilla. Next base: position 8,886,909 of record NZ_JAPNKE010000002.1, on the reverse strand, counting down.
GCCAAAGAAGGCGACCGCCAAGACGGTCGCCGTCGCGAAGAAGCCGCGCAAGAGCTCCGGTCTGTCGGAGAGCCCCCAAGAGATCGTCGAGCGGCTCTTCAAGAAGGACGATGCTGTCATCCACCGGATTGTCGCGCTCATGGCGGCCGAGCAGCCAGGAGCCGGCAAGAGGTCTGCCGACACGCTCGCCGCATTACAGCGCGAGCTCGCCGACAGCCAGCGCAAGCTCGCGACCCTTCGATCGTGCAGTACCACGGCCAGCACGTCGCGCTTCACCCCACCCGCGGCGTCGTCGCGCACGGCGTCGAGCTCGACGCGGTCGTCGCGGAGGTCCGCGCCAGCGGCCTCCCGCTCGACGACATCGTGCTCGACTTCATCTCCGACTCGCCGTTCTGACCCGCCATGAACTCGCGTCACGGCATCGCCCATCCGTTCACGGAGACGGCCGTCTCGGGCTTCGGCGCGCTCGTCCAACCGCTCGTCCATGTCCAGCTCCGAGCCGACCCGTCGCGCGATTGGTCGCTGCAGATCAGGGCGCTCGTCGACACCGGCGCCTCCATCACCCTGATCCAGCGCCCCTACCTCAGGGAGTTGGGCCTCGACCCCGAGCGACTGGGACCGCCGCAGAGCTTCGCCTCGGCGACAGGCGCCGCGACCTGCCATGCCGCCCGCGTCGACCTCCGGATCGGCCGCCGGCGCCAGCCCGATGGGCCGATCCTGTCGCAGCGAACGGTCTACTTCACCGACGCGAACCTCCCAGTCCCGATCCTCCTCGGCCAGCGCGGCGTCCTCGACTCCCTGCAACTGGTCCATAACAACTGCGGCTCGTCTCCCTCTTTCCGTCTCAACATGCCCTAAAGGACATGCCCCCATGGACATCTGGCAGTGGGTCCACGACATCGATCCCGAGCTGCGGCGCGGCGGCCACGTCCGGCTCGCCGACCTGATCCGGCGGATCCCCGCCGCCACCGTCGACGATCACCATGATCGCGTCGACGCCCTCGCCCCCGAGGCGCTCGCGCTGGCCAAGGCCGCCGGTCTCCCGTGGGTCGAGGTGTTCGTGCGCCACTGGCACTTGCAGAGCCGCGTCCTCCACCGCTGTCAGGGCGACATGGCCCTGGGCGAGGCTGTCGCCCTCGTCGACTACGCCCACGGCGAGGCCGCGCGCGGCTGTCCGCAGGCCGTCTGCACCGTGCAGGACCTGGCCGCCTGTTACTCCCAGGTCGACGGCCCCGGGTGGGCGCGCGAGCGGGCCGACGTCTCGCGGGAGACCCTCGCGCGCATCGACCCGACCTGGCCGTGCTTCACCTGCATCAGCTGCGAGTACGCCGGCGCCTTGCGCGAGCAGGGCGACCCGCAGGCCTCGCTCGACTTCCTCGACGCCCAGCAGAAGCAGCTCGTCACCGCCGGTCTGGGCCGCGAGCGCACCTCTCTGTTGCCGGAGCGGATCTCCTGTCTCATCGCGCTCGGCCGCACCGACGACGCCCTCGCCGCTTGTGAGGACGCGATCGCCAACGGTCGGCGCGACGAGAGTCAGCGGCGGGCCCGGCAGATCGACCTCGCGCGGATCTACGCCCGCCTCGGCCGCGGCGAGGACGCCCTCCGCCATCTACCTGTCCCCACGGACATCCTCCCGACCCCCAGCCACTACGAGCCGTACACCGACGCCCTCGTCCACCTCGTGCGGCTCGGCGCTCGGCCCAACGACGTCGAGCTCGGGCGCCTGCTGCAGCGCTTCATCGCCCGCCTGCAGCTCAACGGCTCGCACCGCCTCCCGTTCGACATCGCCGCCGCCGCCGCCGACCTCGCCATCCAGCGCGGCAGCCCGGAGGTGGCCGCCCTGCACCTCGCCGCCATGAAGCGGCTCGCCGCCCGCCTCAATCGCCCCGGCAGCGCCCCCGAGCGGCTCGCCGCGATTCGCCTGTCCCTCGAGACAGCCCTCGCCGCGCCCCGCGACGAGCGGCCCGACGACCCCGAGGAGCGCCTGCGCCGACGCCTCGCCGCCGACGGCAGCGCCGATCCATCGGAGCACGCCCGGCTTCACGCCGTCGCCCTGCTCCAACTCGGCTTCGCGCGCGAGGCCGCCGACCTGCTCGAGCGGCACGTCGACGCTCACCCCGAGGACGACGACGCCGTCCAGCTGCTCGAGATGGCCTACCGCGACGGCGAGGACGACGACCGTCACCGCGCGCTCGGCGAGCGCTTGCTCGCCAGCCCCGATCCGGCCAAGCAGCGCCACGGCCGGTGGGTCTGCGCCCGCCGGCACGCCCGCGCGCGCGACTGGGACGCCGCCAATCGCCTGCTCGAGCAGCTCGCCGCCGATCCCGCCGACGCCCTCGCCGCCCGCCTGGCCCACGTCAGCAACGCCCGCCAGCAGGCCGACTGGCCGACCCTCCTGCGCCTCGTCGACGAGGCCCTCGCGCTGCAGCCCGACCTCCCGCCCGGCGCGCACGACTGGGACCGCATGGTCGCCGCCACCCTCCTCGGCGCCTGGGACCGTGTGCGTCACAGCGCCGCGCGGCTCGCCATGGAAATCGAAGGCGAGGGTCCCATCGACCTGCGCTGGGAGCTGTGCCGGATCCGCCTCGAGCACCCGAACGGCAAGCGGCAGGACCTCTACGCCGCGCGCACCGGCCCGGTGACCGCGCGGCTCCTCCAGATCTCCCGCATCGACCAGCCGCAGCGGCTGTTCGACCAGGTCGTGTTCGACGCGCGGCCGCTGGGCAGCATCGACGACGGCGACGGCCAGCCCGTCTACCTTTACGCCGAGGTCGAGCCGCTGCACCGCGCCGGTTATCGCGCCTTCAGCATCGACGGCGTCCACCCCGGCGAGGCCGTGCTCGGCGACCTCCGGCGCGTCGTGCAGGCCCACCGGGGCAGCTTCCAGGTCCAGAGCGGCGACGCTTATCGCCTCACCTCGCCCGCCGGCGAGGAGCGGCCCGGCCTCTACGCCTTCGCCGCGTTCGCGCCCGACACCGACCTCCGCGTCGCCTCCGACGCTCTGGCCGCCGTCGTCGCCGGCCTCGCCGATCCGCTCGTATGGCCCGAGCTGGCCGCCGCCGCCGGCGACGACGCGCGGACCGAGCAGCACCGCGAGCTCGCGCGCGCCTGGGCGCTCTGAGTCTCTGGACGCCCAGGACCGCGAGCGCGCGCGCGACTGGGCGCTCCGGACTGCGACGTCCTCACGTCGGCCCGGCCGGCGATCGGCGACCTCCGGTTCGCCATCGTGCGATTTGCCTGTGGCGAATCCACGGCCGCCTCTCGCGCTGACGTCGGCGCGCGAGCCGTTGCGCGCATCGCCTCGCGCAGACGTGACCTTCGACCTCGCCCCGACCTTCGCGGGCCCTGGGCTATCATCGGCCCCCCTCTCTCTTGCCCCGATAGGTGGTCTCATGGCCCGCGCCTCGCGAACCTGCGTCTCGATCCTCTCCTCGTCCGTCCTGCTCGCGATTGCCTGCGGCGACGACTCGCGCGTCGACAGCGAAAGCGGCGTCGCCGGCACCCAGGGCACCTTGCCCATCACCAGCGGCCCCACCGAGGCCACCGCCGGCACCGACGGCACCGCCACCGGCGGCCCCACCGAGGGCACCGGCACCGCCACTGCCACCGCCACCGCCACCCCGACCGGCACCGACACCGCCGCGCCCACCAGCGGCCCCGACACCGTCGGCACTGTGAGCGACACCGGCAACACGACCTCCGGGACATGTTCCGAAGACCAGCTGTGCAGCGGCGCCTGCTGCGGCGACGGCGAGCTGTGCGACAACGGCCAGTGCGTGCCCGACTGCGGCGGCCCGCCTCCGTGCGGCGAGGCCAAGGAGTGCTGCGGCGACGGCCAGCTGTGTTACCTCGGCGCCTGCGTCACCCCCGGGGCCGCGTGCAGCGACCAGGCGTGCGCCACCAAGCCCGCGCAGGACACCTGCGAGGACGGCTTCATCTGCGACCCCAACCTCGGCCTGTGCTTGCCGAGCCAGGCCGACCCGACCTGCCAGTACATCCCGCCGGCCAACGTCTTCAAGCCGACCCCGCTGTTCACCTGGGGTCGGCGCAAGGTGATCGCGTGCAACGCCGACACCGACTGTCAGGTCGCCGAGGTGTGCACCGACAAGGTGTGCACGCCGACCTGGAATCACCTGATCCCGGCGGCCGACGACATGCCGAATCACTACCAGAGCTCGTCGATCCCGATCGTCGTCGACCTCAACGACGATTGCGTGCCCGAGATCATCTTCAACACGTACACCGGCACCAACATCACCGCCGACGGCGTCTTGCGGGCGATCCGCGGCGACACCGGCGCCAAGCTGTGGACCGTCACCGACCCGATGTACCGCACCAACAGCACCTCGAACATCGCCGCCGGCGACATCGACATGGACGGCCGGGCCGAGATCGTCGCCAGCGGCGCGGGCAAGTACTTGATCGCCATCGACAGCGACGGCACCCCGCTGTGGAAGTCGGACAACTTCGCCGGCACCAACTCGAGCGGCTCGGTGGCGATCGCCAACATGGACAACGACGGCGCCCCCGAGATCTTGTTCGGCCGGGCGATCTTCAGCAGCACCGGCAAGCTCCTCTACGAGGGTCCGGGCGCCCAGGGCCAGGGCCTCAACGGCCAGGGCCCGATCTCCTGCGTCGCCGACCTCGACGGCGACACGCGGCCCGAGCTCATCGGCGGGCGCACCGCCTACAAGACCACCGGCACCGTCGCCGGCAACGACTTCGCCGGCTCGGTGCTGTGGACCTCCAACGTCGCCACCGACGGCTTCTGCGGCGTCGCCGACTTCGACGTCGACGGCAAGCCCGAGGTCGTGCTCGTCACCCAGGGCACCCTCCGCGTCCTCAACGGCCAGACGGGCGTGCAGATCGCCACTGCCAACATTCCGCAGCAGGGCACCGGAGGCCCGCCGAACATCGCCGACTTCGACGGCGACGGCGTGCGCGACATCGGCGTCGCCGGGTCCGCGCGCTACACCGTGTTCCAGTTCAACGGCATGGCCCTGTCGCAGCTGTGGACCGCCGCCACCGAGGACGACAGCTCGCAGGTCACCGGCTCCTCCGTGTTCGACTTCGACGGCGACGGCCGGGCCGAGGTCGTCTACAACGACGAGGCGTACATCCGCATCTACCCGGGCGTCGAGCCCGACTGCGCGATGAACCCGCCCGGCCCCGGCTGCAACAAGAACATGACCGACGCCGAGGTCCTGTTCCGCGACCGCAACTCCTCGCGCACGCGCACCGAGTACCCGGTGATCGCCGACGTCAACGGCGACTTCAAGGCCGACATCGTGTTCACCACCAACAACGACAGCCAGGCCTCGCTCGTCACCGACGCCGGCCTCGAAGTCTTCAAGGATTCGCTCGACAACTGGGTCTCGACCCGCCCCGTCTGGAATCAGCACTCCTATCATATCACCAACGTCGGGTTGGTCGGCGAGATCCCCACCGTCGAGGACAACAACTGGAGCTCGTATAACAGCTACCGCAACAACGTCCAGGGCGCCGCCGACTTCTGCGCCCCCGACCTCGTGCCCTACGATTTGACCTTCGACGCCCAGGTCTGCGCCACCGGCCTCAAGCTCTCGGTGTGGGTCGCCAACCAGGGCTGCCTCGGCGTCGGCCCCGGCGTCAACGTCGCCTTCTACGAGGAGAACCTCGGCCTCCTCGGCGTCGTCGCGACCCAGGGCCCGCTGGTGGCAGGCGCCGCCGAGCAGGTCACCCTCGAGTACCCCGGCATCTTCGACTCCGTCACGGTCTGGGCCGCCGCCGACGACGACGGCATGGGCAACGGCGTCCTCAACGAGTGCGTCGAGGACAACAACAGCTCGCCGATGGACAAGGTCTGCATCCCGCCGGGCTGAGCCCGAACGCCGCCGCGCGCCGCGACTCGCCCGGGCCCACGACGGGCCGCGGCGCGCTCGAGATCCCACGGGAGAGACACCTTCGCCCCATGCGGCCTCGACCGTCCGCGCAGTCGGCGAGCTCGGCCTGTGCTAGGTTGGAGCGGCCGTGCAGGTACGAATGACGGACCGACGCGGACCGACGAGGCGGGCGCTGCAAATCGCCGCGGTCGCGGTCCTCGCAGGTTGGCCGGCGCCGAGCGGCTGCGTGCGAAGTTCGGAGTCGGCGCGGTCGCGCGACCCGGTCGTCGCGCCGGACTCGACAGCGGGGCCCGGGCGAAAGCGGAGCCAGTTCGCGCGGTGTCTGCCAGACGACCGCTCGTTCGCGGTCGGCGAGGGGCCGGTCGATCTCGCGGTGCTCTCGCGCGCCGGCGGATCGCCGGCGCTGGTGGTGGCGAACGCGAGCTCGAACGACCTCTCGCTGATGCGCCGCGACGGCGACCGCTGGCGCGAGGTCCAGCGGGTGAGCACCGCGCCGGCGCCGTTCGCCCTCGCGATCGGCGACGTCGACGCTGACGGGAACCCCGACGTCATCGCGATTCATCGTGACCTGCCCGCGGCCAGCCTGCACCTCGGCGCCGCCGACGGGACTCTGGGGCCCGCGCGGACGCTCGCTCTGGACGAACCGGCGCTGACGCTGGCGGCCGGCGACCTCGACGGCGACGGCGCCGTCGAGCTGGCTTTCGGGTCAGGTTCCGAGACTCGAGACGGCAACTTGCGGGTGCTCCGCACAGACCGCGAGGGTCACGTTCACGACGTCTGGCGTGCCCTCGTGGGTCGGCGCCCCAGCGCGGTGGCTATCGGTGACATCCGCAGCGACCCAGGATCCGAGCTGGCGGTCTTTCACTATCGCTCGTGGGCCCAGACGATCACGAGCCTGGGTCGCCGCCGCCGCGAGGAGATGTACCGCGATGGTATTTGCTGCAAGACGAGCAGGACCACCGGGGAGCGCTCGCCGACCTCCTCGGCGACGGCCGCCTCGAGGCGGTCGGCGTCTCTCTGGGAGAACGGTCGGAGGACGCGGGCCGGCTGACGATCTACCGCGACGAGGGCCTGGAGATCTTCATGCCCCAGCGCTTCACGAAGGTCGCTCCGTCACCGCATCGCGTCCTCGTGCGCGACCTCGACGGCGACGCGGCGCCCGAGATCCTGGTCTTCGCGGGCGTCGTCTCGACGATGGAGCGGTTCCCGGACACGCGAGCTCCGGTCCCCTTGACGCCGCTCGACCCGACCGAACGCGTCGATTCGCCGCGGCTGCAGATCTACGGCCTGCAAGGAGACACACTCACGTTGCGCGGCGAGCACCCGATCGACGGTCTCGGCTTCTCGTCGAGGACCTCACCGGCGATGGTGTGCTCGACGTCGCAGCGTTGCAGAGGCGGTTACGTGCATCCCACGGTGTTCCCGCTGCGCCCGGCCGGGCCGCGACCGGCCGACGGGATCCGGTCGATGCTCGCGTTCGACGTCGATCGAGACGGCGACGACGAGGTGGTGGTCGAACGGGAGGGCGGCTGCATGCGCCTGGTCCTCGAGGAAGGCGCGCTGCGGCTGCGACCGCTCGGGCGCGGCGAGGCGGCGCCGAGGGTCCCGTGCGGGCCGGATCGCGGCCAGGTCGCGCCCGCTGGCCCCCCGCGACGGAAGGAGCTCGGCGTCGGATTTGGCCGTGCAAAGCCCGCGGAGCGCGTCGAGACCGAGCCCCCGCGAGACGGCCCCGAGCTCGTCGCGCCTCCGCCGATCCCGCGAGGCCACGACGACCTCCTCGCGGTCGCGCGCATGCACGGACCGATGCGGCGACGCGGGGGCGGTCCCGACGACTATCTGATGTCAGTGCGCGACGCGCATCGAGAGTCGTTCGACGGCGCGGACTTTGCCCAGGACGAGTCCGAGCTCGCGCTCTATCTCGTGCGTGCAGGTGAAGCGCCGATCCGGCTCGGGAGCTTGACCGACGACCCTGGCGAGTCCGCCGGCTCTTACCTCGTCGATATGAGGCGCACGACCAAGGAGATCGCCCATTCGAGCGACGTGGCCGCGCTCGCGTCCGGCGACCTCGACGGCGACGGAGACATCGAGCTCGTCGTGGTCGATCGGCGGCGCCACCTCCACGTCCTGTGGGGGCGCAGCGACGCCGAGTTCGCCCCGCCGGTGCGCTGGCAAGTCGGTCACGTGCTGGCGGTGGCGGTAGGGGACCTCGACGGCGACGGCGCCGACGAGCTCGTGACGCTCTCCGACCGCGAGGCGGCGCTGAAGATCTTCACGCCCACCGACGCGGCGGGCCCCGGGCCGGCGGTGGTCTTCGGCACGAGCGCAGGCGCCCATCGGCTCGTCGTCGCCGACGTGGACGACGACCGAAGGCCGGAGATCGTCCTCGCCGACCGCTTCACCGGCACGCTCGAGGTGCTCCCGTTGCGGTCGTGCGAACGCGCTCGAGCGAGCTCGCCGTGATCACCGCAGCCGCTCGATCTGATACTCGCGGCGAGCGAAGGGCGGTAAGTACTCGGCGGGAGCATCCTTGTCGCTGGTTCCGAACTGTACGCCCGTCGCGGGATCCGCCGGGCTATCGGCGTACAAGATCTCGAACGAATCGCCGTGAACGACGGCATTCGCCATGTCGAGCTCGGCGTCCTGGACGGACAGGATCAGGAGTTGATCAATTCGACACGCGTCGCCGGAGCCGACGCCGGCCTCGACCCGGAGTCGAACATGATCTCGGGATGAGACTCGGCCGCTCCCTGCGCCGCGAGACCCGGCTCCAGCCCCCTCGTCCGCGCCGGGATCTGCGTCGAGCCGAGGTTCAGCAAGCGAGTCCCGGACGGCACCAAGCCGAGCACGAGCTGCGGCGGTATCGCGCTCGGGACCGCTGCGAGCGCCGTGGTCGTCGCGGCGAGGTACGTGTTGATCGCCTTGATCGTGCGTGATCTCGACTTCCTGCGGTATTCCTGCAGGATCTCCACCTCGCAGGCCATGGACTCCGCGGCTGTCCTGGACTCGTCGGGACCTCCGCTCATTCGGCACTTACGGAGCTGCCCTCGGCTCGAACGCCATAGCGAGGGAGCGTGCCGGTCCACAGGACGTACACCGATTCGTTGAATGCGTCGATGGCGGTGCGCATGTACTCGAGGTAAGCGAGGTCGCGCCCGTGGAGCGGACTCGCAGGGTCCGCGACCGCCTCGGAGAACGGATTTTTGCCCGACAGCTCCTTGTACTCGCGCCACATCGATTTCTTGTCGAAGTCCCGCGGGCCGAGCTCGCTGGTGAAGAACGGCATCCGCGTGCCGGGGGCGAAGTGGTGGCTCGCCAGCTCGCCCGCGAGCTGGGCCTCGCCCAGGTTGTGCTGCTTGACCAGCTCGGGCCGCTCCGTCCTCCACCCACTCGAGGTCGTCGTTGTTGACGATGAGCGTGGGGAGGCCGTCGCCCCCGCGGATCACCAGGGCGAAGTGGAACGGCAGCCGCACGAAGTGGAACGTGAGGCCGAGCTCCTTGCGCACCAGCGACAGCATATAGGCCACGCGCAGGGCGTAGACCCCGCAATCGTGGATGAGCTGGCCGGACAGCGCGCGCGGAAATCGCGATCGATGTAGCTGTCGCCGAAGTCCTCGATATTGTACGGACTATGGACCGCGAACGTGGCGAAGTAAATGCGGACCGTCTCGACCAGGTCGCGATAGGCCACCTCGTCCGTGGCCCCCGTCTGCCGATGCTCGTGGAGGCGCTTGAGAAGGTACTCGCGCCAATCCGAGTCGCTGTGCAGATCGAAGCCCCTGCCGTCGAGCTGCGCCAGTTCGGCGCGGACCTTGTCGGTCGCGTCCGTTTCGTCGGACCGATGGAGCCGGTTCCCGTAGATCTCGGCCAGGAACTCGACCTGTTTGATCCGCGACCGCGTGAGCTCCAAGATGGAGAGTTGTAGCTGGCCCTGGTCGAACCCGCCCTCGACGCTGTAGGGGTAGACCTTTACGCTGGCCTTCGTGCCGAAGAAGTCGTCATGTCGGCCCTCCGAGGCATCGAGCGGCCCCTTCGTGCTGTCGACCTGGAGCGACCCGAGCCGCACGTTGCGTTCGGAGTCGGACGGATCCGGGATCTCGCGGAAGACCACGCCTTCGAGGCGCTTCAGGACGACGAACAGCCGCCGCAGTTCCTCCCTGATGGCTTGTTTGCTGGCCGCCCGCCGGACGAGCTCGTCGATCGCGGCCTGCACGAACGGCTGGAGGTGCACGAAGTAGTTCTCGATGGGTTGTCCCTGGCGAGAATGCTCGCGCAGGGCTTTGCGGCGCAGCTCGATGGCCGTGACCAGGTCTTCCACCGCCTGGAGGTTGCCGTCCAGGTCCGCGGCGCGGACGGCGTGCTGTGTCAGCACGAAGTCGGCAGTGAACGCGCGGATATCATGAGGCGTCGGTTCGCTCGCCGGAGGTCTGCCGAGCTTGGACGTGTCCATCCGGTGCTGCCAATCGATCAAGACCGTGGACGCGGCCGTGGCCGGGTCGTCTCCTTCTCGCCGCAGCTCGATCGTCCGCAGGCGCACGATCATGGCCCTGAGGAGCATCTCGAGGCGCTCCTCGCCGAAGACGCCCCCTTGTCCGGCGGCTTGTACGGCGTCGGCTTCTCGGGCCCCGCTGCGACCACGGCCGTCGCCTTGTCTCGCAGCCCCTTCATCGCCGATTGCGCCAGCTTCGAGGTCGCCGCACCATCGCCGCTCCAGCCCTCGCTCTCGCGCAGCTCCGCTTCGACCCGATCGATCTCGCGGGCCAGCTCGCGGAGCGCCTCGAGCTGGACATCGCGCGCAACAGTGGTCAGGTCGACCTGCTCGCAAAGGACGGCCGCCCAGGGGCTGCACACCTCCTCGCCCGGCTGCTCCTCGACGGATGGCGGAGCCATGCGCGCCTGCGCGTGCGTCGGCGCGCGCGCGACGGGCAGAGCGTTCGACATCGGTCGTGACGCACGCTGCTGGATCGTGTGGACGAGCTCGTGCGCCAGGAGGTTGAGGCCCTCGGGCGTATCGGGGCGGTAGCGATCGCGGGCGAACACGACATCGTTGCGCGACGTGAAGGCCTCGGCGCCGAGGCCTCTGGCGACCCGTCGTGCCAGCGGGCCGGTGTGGATGCGTACGGAGGAGAAGTCGTGCCCCAGCATCGATTCAAGCGGAGCGCGCACCCGCAGCGGGATCTGCCGCCCGCCTTCGGCCCTGACTTGCGCCAATGACGACAGCTCCACCGCACGCCGAGCGGGCTGGAGCTCGCTCGCGCGCCGCTGTAGTGACATTCCCACTTCGTCCTCGTCTCGCTGCGAACAGGCGGCACAGGAGCGTTGCAGCCTGGACTCGCGAGTCGAAGAGATCGAGGGTCGCAACCCCGGTCCGTCGCCGTCGGTGCCCGCGAGGCGCTGCGTCACCACCTCGGCGACCGCGTCGGCCTCTTCCTCGAGCGGCGAATCCGCCGGTCCGACCTCGAGCCGCGGTTGCACGGCGACTGCGGGCTTCGCCGCGTGGATGTGCGACTCGCTGTCAGCCGCCCCGACGTTCGAGAAGTCCGCGCCGAGCGGGTCGTTCGACTCGCCGACGACGAGCTTGGTTCGAGGATCCGATGCGTGCACCGGACCGAGCCCCATTCCCTTGAGCGTCGATGGCTTCTTATGCGGCTGTCGGGCCGCCGGGGCGACGATTCGCGGCTTCAGGGGTGCGTATGTCATGGCGTCGATATCCGGTCACCGGGCGAGGCAGTATCGCATTGCGCGGCCTCGAACGAGCCTACTCGCGGCGGCATCTCACGACAAGAGACGATTGCGCGCGGCTTGAGAGCGAGCGCCGGGGCGACGAGCTCGCTCGAATGCCCACGGCGAGGGGCCGTGAAGGCGCCGAGGAGAGGAGAGCGTCGCCCGCACAGGTCACCGTCCGGCCCGCGGGCCTCGCCGACGACCTCGACGCCCGTACCTGTGAGTACGAAGCGATCCCTCCGTTGACGTCCGAATGTCATTCGTGCAGCGCCGAACTCACAATGAGCACGACCTCGTCCCTCGATTCCACTCTCCTCATTCCGCGATACCTGCCGTCCGATCGGCAATCGACGCTCGACCATCGACCTTCGTTGAATCAAGTTCAACGCCTCTGAAGAGACCACTCGCATACCCGACTTCGCGGTCCGTCCTCGTTCGCGCATTCGAGCGTGGCCGGCCGTCCCGGCGTCATGCTGTCCGCTCCCCTGCGCCAGTATCTCACGGTCGAGAACGGCAGCATCCGAACTCGTCCTCAGCGCCCCCCCGCGCAGGCTGCTCGAGAGCGGCGGCTCGCGCAGGAAGGCGCCCAGGTGCCCGTGCCGAGGGATTCCGGTGCTGATCCGCGAGAGCGACCCGAGCCCGCCGAGCAGGTGCAGCAGGCCGCCCGCTCCCAGCCGATTCGCATCGAGCCCGCGTAGGTCACACCACCGACCCCCGAATCCGGCGGCGACTGCGATGAAACACATTTCATAATACTACCCGCAATCGCCCTCCCACTCCCACCAATCGCCCCGGCCGCGGGCAGCCTCGCGCCGGGGCAATGACCCGAGGGCAGGTCTGCACCCCCCGGTCTTCCGCTCGCGGCTCGCGCCGCGGCCGACCGGTTCACCCTCCCCGTGACAGCCGACAGACACGGTGCTAGGGTCGCGATCCAGCCGCCCCTGTGTCGGCTCCTGCATGCCTGACCCCAGTCGACCCCTCGACACCCTCTTACAACCTGCTCCCTGGACCATCGAGCCGCTGGCGCTCGACCACAAGCCTGCCTTCGACCGGGCTCTGGCGGCCGCCGGCGTCTCGCTGTCGGACTACAGCTTCGCCAACAACGTCTGTTGGCAGCTCAGCCAGCGCCTGTTCATCGCCTCGGTCGCGGGCTCGCTGGGGCTGTTCGGCGAGCGTGACGGCGTCCTGTCGATGCAGCTGCCCCCGCTGGGCGCGCCGTGGCAAGAGGCCGCCGCGTTCGAGGCGTGCGTCGCCCTGCTCGAGCGGGCCAACACCGGCCCGGTCGTCGGCGAGCTGCGCTTCGTCGCCCCCGAGTGCGTCGCCCGCCTGCGCGAGCACGGCGACGGCTGGCTCCGCGGCCACACCCTCGAGCTCGTGCCCGGCAGCCCCGACTTCCTCTACCGCCGCAGCGAGATGGTCGAGCTCCGCGGCGCCCGCTACAAGTCGAAGCGCAACGACATCAACCAGCTGCTGCGCACCTACCCCAGCGCCCGCGCCGAGCCGCTGCGCCAGTGCGACGCCGACGCCGTGGCCAGGCTGACCCGCCTGTGGCTGAGCCAGCGCGGCGGCGAGCAGGACCACGCCCACGACGAGGAGGCCTTCGCCCTCGCCGCCGCCATGCAACACTTCGACGCCCTGGGGCTGTTCGGCGTGCGCCTCATGATCGGCGACACCCTCGCCGGCATCACCCTCGGCGAGCGTCTGCCGACCGGCGTCGTCAACGTGCTGTTCGAAAAGACCGACCTCGACGTCCCGGGCGCCTCGCAATTCATCTTCCGCGAGTTCTGCCGCCTCCTGGACGACGACGCCCTGATCAACACCGGCGACGGCGCCGGCTCGCCCTCGCTGGTGCGCGCCAAGGAGAGCTACCGCCCGGTCCAGCTCGGTCGAATCTTGCTGCGGATCTGGCGAGCCACCCCCTGAACCCGCGAAGCCGGCGCCGCACCCCGACGCGCCCGCGCGCCCACAGCCGCGCGGGCCCGCGCTCCCCTCAATGGTCAGTTCCGCGCAGTATTTTATTCAGGGTGTGGACTGCCTATAATGGCAGTCGATTGACGGCACCCGCGCGTTTCGCCGCCCCATGCATTCGCACGGCAATGCCACGTCCCGCGTGAATGTTCACTGCGATCATTCCGCCCTCTCAGCCCGTCTCGCCGCGCCGACGCCAGCCCTGCGGCGTCTCGCCGGTCCAGCGCTTGAATGCGCGGAAGAACGCCGCCGGCTCGGCGTAACCGAGCAGCACCGCCACCTCGGACGCGCTGAGCGAGCGGTCCGCCAGCAATTGCAGCGCCCGCGCGTGCCGGGCCTCCTCGACCAGCCCGGCGAAATTGGTCTGCTCGTCGAGGAGTCGCCGGTGCAGCGTCCGCTCCGACACCGCCAGGCGCTTCGCCACCGCTTGCAGCCGCGGCTCGCCCTCCGCCAGGGCCGCGCCGATCTCTCGCCGCACCCGGTCGGCCCAGCTCGCGTCGGCAGGCATTCTTTCTGAAAGAAGCATCGACTCGGCGCGCCGCGCCAGGTAACCGAACAGCTGCGGATCGGCGCGCGGCAGCGGCACTGCCAGCAATTGCGCATCGAACCCGATCTGCAGCAGCGGCGCCTCCCAGGCCACCGGGCAGGCGAAGTACGCCTCGACCTCGCGCGGATCGCCGGGCCGCGACAGCGGCAGTGCCACGAACGCCGGCCGCGCCGCCCCACCCGCCAGCGCGCGCATCATCGCCACGATCGACGCCGCCTGGGCGAAGATCGGCTCGCGCAGCCGTGCGAACGCCGGCACCATCGCGCGCACGAACACCATATAATCGCCCGCCGCGTCGCATCGTCGCTCCAGCTGCGGCACCAGGCCCGGGTACAGCACCGCGCCGACGCGCTGCTGCCATTCGAGCGCGTCGCCCACGGTCGCCTCGTGCTGCATCGCGTAGCCGATCACCCCGAGCGCGGCGATCCCGATCCGCGCGCCGATGTGCAGCCCGTCGCCGCGGCGCGACAGGATCTCCCACATCCTCAGGTGTCGCTCGAGCGGCACCCGGGCGTCCGGGTCCGCCAGCAGCGACGGATCGATCCCCGCCTCGCGCACGATCGCCGGCACCTCCGCCCCGAGGCTCTCCGCCGCCGCCAGCACCTGCGTCGTCATCGCCGCCAGGACCGAGGGGCTCGCCATCCGCGCGGATTGTCGACGATGGCCGGCAAAGCCACAAGCTTGGCGACCGCGGTCAAGGCGGCCTGCGGCGCCGCGCCTCATCCTCCTCGCCATGAACCTCTCGCAGCTCCACGTCCTCGTCGTCGGCAGCGCCACTGGCGGCGCGGCCACGGCCCTCCTCCTCGCGCGCGCCGGAGCCCGCGTCACCTTGCTCGAGAAGGTCGCCCAGCCGCGCGCCGTCGGGGCCGGCATCGGCCTCGCCGAGAACGGCCTCGCAGTGCTCGAGTCGATCGGCCTCGGCCCTGCGATCGCCGCGCACGGTCGCGCCGTCGACTCGCCCGCGATCGTCGACGGGCGCAGCCGGCTCATGCTCGCGCCCCCGCGGCCCACCCCGCGCGTGCGGATGATCCGGCGCAGCGACCTGCAGGGCCTGCTGCTCGACGCCCTCGCGGCCGAGCCTCGCGTCGAGCGGCAGTTCGGCGCCGAGGTGATCGGCGCCGAGCGGGACGGCCGGGTGATCGCTCGCATCGACGGTCGGACCGTCGAACAGCGCGCCGATCTGGTCGTCGGCGCCGACGGGGTGCATTCGCGGATCCGCACCGCCGGCGACTTCGGCGCGCGCGTGCGTCCGCCGGGCATCGCGTACCTGCGGGCGCTCGTCGACGTCGAGGCCGCCCAGGGCGTCGAGGCCTGGACCGGCGCCGGCATCTTCGGCAGCTTCGCGGTCGACCGCGGCACCTATTTCTTCGCCTCCGCGGGCGCCCGCGCGTGCCGCCACGCGATCGCGGCCCGCGACCTCGACGCTCTGCGCGCAGTGTGGGCCCGCGCCTATCCGCCGTCGATCCCCCTGCTCGGCGCGGTGCGTCGATTCGACGACCTCATCTTCAATCGCGTGATCCGCGTCGATTGTCAGCGGTGGGTCGACGGTCGCCTCGCCCTGCTCGGCGACGCCGCCCACGCCATGTCGCCCAACCTCGGCCAGGGGGCCAACAGCGCCCTGGTCGACGCCGCAGTCCTGCTCGACGAGCTGCGCCGCGCCGCCGACCTGCCGAGCGGCCTCGACGCCTATCAGCGGCGGCGCCGGCCCGCGGTGCAGCGAGTCGCCCGCGCTGCCGGCAGCATGGGCGCGCTCGCCGAGATCACGAGTCCCGTCGCCCGCTGGCTGCGCGACCGCCTGCTCCTCCCGGTGGCCGCCCGCCTCGGCGGCGACGCCACGGCGATCGTGATGCAGGAGCCGCCCGCGACCTTGCTGGCGATCGGCCGCGCCTGACGCGGCCGCCTCAATGACCTCGAGGACATGCCCATGAAGACATGTCCCATAAGCATTTCAGAAAAGACATGCTCTGAGAGACATGTCTTTCATCACCGCGACAGCCGCGTCACCGCCTTCGCCCACGCCTTCGGGTGGTGCGGCTGCGCCTGCAGGTACTCGTGCCACGTCTTCGGATCGTCGAAGCGATGGCGCACCCACAGGCTCCACGCGTCGGCGTAGCTGTCGTGTTCGTCGAACTTCTCGCGCAGCGACCCGGCCTCCTCGCCGAGCGCCCACGGGGCCGGCAGCGTGGCGTGGGCCGCCAGCAGCACCCCCGCGCGCTCGTACACGTGGCTGCTCGGCGGCTCGACCGGCGTCCCGGATTCCACCGCCTCGCGCACCGCCCTCCACGGCTCCGGCGCTGGCGCCACCGCGGCCAACCAGGCTGCCAGTGAACCCTCGGCGCGACGCTTCGCGCACCAGCGGGCCCAGAAGTCGAACTCGCGCGTCCCGTAGCGGACCGCGTGGGCCGGCGCCTCCTCGCGGCTCGCCCACGGCGCAGGCGGGCTCGCCCCGTGCAGCCGCTCCCACGCCACGAGCCCGACGTCGTCGCCGATCACCCCCGCCGCCTCGAGCTCCGCCGGCAACGCGTCCGAGAGCGCCTCGCTAGCACGCAGCTTCGGCATCACCGTCGACATCACCGACCCCACCCAAGTCCGAGGCGCCGGCGCGTGCCTTTAAATAGGCCAGACGCCACGCGCGATCACTCGGCGCCCGCGACAGCCACTCGTGCCATACCTCGGCCCAGCTCTCGCCGTAGCCCATGCGCCAGCCGATGCTGCGCGCTGGGATCTCCGGGTACCGCGCCCACGGCGGCGCCACGTCACCGTGCTCGTCGCGGGCCTCCGCGATCGCCTTGGCGAAGAATGCCTCTCGGTCGAACCCCATCGCTCCTCCGGTCCTGCCCGAGCATACGACCTCGACCGCCGGCGCGAGCCCCCGCGCCCCCCGCTCGCACGTGCGAGTCGTGTGTAAGCTTCTCGGCGCGAGCGAGCTTCGCGCTGACCGTCGCGCTGCACTGTGGCCCGCGGTCGGCCCGCGCGCGACCTCTCGTCGCTCGAGCCCGGTCAGACCCGCGCGGTCCGGTGTTATGGATCGCTCATCATGGAATACCGACGACTCGGAGCATCCGGTCTCAAGGTCCCCGTGCTGAGCTTCGGCACCGGCACTTTCGGCGGCGTGGGCAAGCTGTTCAGCGCCTGGGGCGACACCGACGTCGCCGCCGCGCGGCGGCTCGTCGACATCTGCCTCGACGCGGGCCTCACCCTGTTCGACAGCGCCGACGTCTATTCGGCCGGCGCCGCCGAGTCGATCCTGGGCGAGGCGATCAAGGGCCGGCGCGAGCAGCTCCTGATCTCGACCAAGGCCACCTTCCGCGCGGGCGAGGGGCAAAACGACGTCGGCAGCTCGCGCTTCCACCTGATCCGCAGCGTCGAGGCCGCGCTGAAGCGGCTGGGCACCGATCGCATCGACCTGTTCCAGCTCCACGGCTTCGACGCCGTCACCCCGATCGAGGAGGTGCTCTCCACCCTCGACGACCTCGTGCGCGCCGGCAAGCTGCGCTACGTCGGTTGCAGCAACTTCTCCGGCTGGCACCTGATGAAGTCGCTGGCCGTCGCCGATCGCTACGGCTATCCGCGCTACGTCGCCCACCAGGCCTACTACTCGCTCATCGGCCGCGACTACGAGCACGAGCTCATGCCGCTCGGCATCGATCAGGGCGTCGGCGCCGTCGTGTGGAGCCCGCTCGGCTGGGGTCGTTTGACCGGCAAGATCCACCGCGGCAAGCCGCTGCCGAAGGACAGCCGCCTGCACGGCTCGGCCGAGTTCGGACCGCCGGTCAGCGACGATCACCTCTTCCGCGTGCTCGACGCCGTGGAGGAGATCGCCCGCGAGACCGGCAAGACGGTGCCGCAGGTGGCAATCAACTGGTTGCTGCAGCGGCCGACGGTCGCCACGGTGGTGCTCGGCGCGCGCAACGAGGAGCAGCTCGAGCAGAACCTCGGTGCGGTCGGCTGGAATCTCTCGGCCGAGCAGGTCGCCCGGCTCGACGCCGCCAGCGAGCAGACACCGCCCTACCCGTACTGGCACCAGCGCGGCTTCGAGGAGCGCAACCCGCCGCCGGTCTAGCGCGCCGGCGCTCCGGGCAAACATGCCCCGCGACCCTGCGGGGCGGACGTGAGCATCCCCGGCATGCAAGAGTGGTTGTACCGCGCGAGCAATGCCAGGGCTGATTCTTCCACCACGCAGGAAATCGCCGAGAACTTCGGCTTCATCTGCCGCAGCGCCTTCGCCGACGTCGCCCACGCCCAGATGATCGCCAACGTCGCCAAGGTCGACTTCGGCGACGTCATCCACCTGTACTTCGTCGACGGCGAGGGCGGCGGCCGCTCGCTCGGCGCCTACCGGGTCGTCGGCCCGCATCGCCACCCCCAAGGCGCCCTGTTCGGCGCCGCTGTCCCCAAGACCAAGCTTCGCACCGTCGCCGACGACGAGCTTCGCGGGAAGCTCCGCCCCGACTATGCCGTCGACCCGCGCGTCGGCGAATTCTGCGGCTGGCCGGTCGTCCGCGACGAGCACCCCTCGCCGAGCTACGTCAAGGACCTGTTCGTCGGCCGCAACACCCTCGTCCCGCGCTGAATTCGGCCCCTCTGCGGGCCTCGGCGCGGCTGCGCCCCGAAGACACCCGGCTGGCCGATTCGGTGCCACCGGGTGTCTTCCTGTGAACATTCCCCGGCGGCTCGAGTGCGCCTATTTTCCTCGGAATGTCCACACCGTCGTTCGACGTCGCGATCCTCGGCTGCGGCCCGACCGGGGCCGTCCTGGCCAACTTGCTCGGGGGCCTCGGCCTGCGGGTCGTCGTCTGCGAGCGCGAGCCTGCGGTCCACCCGATCCCGCGGGCCACCCACATCGACGAGGAGACCCTGCGCAATTTCCAGGCGACCGGCCTGCTCGCCGAGCTGTGGCCGCACACCTGCGAGTTCGGCGAGGCCGAGATCGTCGACGAAGGCGGCGAGCTGCTCCTGGCCGACCGGATCGGCGAGCGCGACAGCCCCCACGGTTACAGCGGCTCGCGCTTCTTCGACCAGCCGGCCTTCGAGCAGATCCTCCGCGACGGCCTGCGACGTTATCCGCAGGTCCGGCTCGAGCTCGGCCTCGAAGTCGTCGACATCGACGTCCGCACCGATCACGTCGTCCTCGCCGCCCGGCGCCAGGATGGCGAATCACTGCACCTGCGCGCCACCTGGCTGGTCGGCTGCGACGGCGGCCGCAGCCTCACCCGCGCCGCTCTCGGCGCGACGATGACCTCGCTCGCCCCGCGGCGTCACTGGCTGATCGTCGACACCCTGCTGCGCGACCTCGCCGACGCCGCCGCCCTGCCCGGCCGCTTCCGCTACCGCCTGGGACGCGAGCGGCTCAGCATCTACGCCCACGGCATCGGCCGCAACCGCCGCTGGGAGTTCGAGCTCGGCGAGCACGAGGACCCGCCCGACGAGGCCACCGTGCGGCGCTGGCTCGCCCGCGACATCGACCCCGATCGCCTCGAGATCACGCGGATCGCCAAGTACGCTCACAACGCGCTCCTGGCCACGATCTGGCGGTCCGGCCCGGTCCTCCTCGCCGGCGACGCCGCCCACATGATGCCGCCCTCCGCCGGCCAGGGCATGTGCGCCGGCATCCGCGACGCGGTCAACCTCGCGTGGAAGCTCCAGCGCGTGATCACCGGCCGCGCATCACATGACCTTTTGGCCAGCTACGAACGCGAGCGCCGGCCGCACGTCGAGCAGGTCCTGCGCGGCACCCTGTTCCTCGGCAGGCGCCTGCAGGCCGACGACGCGGTGCAGCGCTGGTGGCGGCGTCGACTCCTGCGCCTGATCGGCCGCGTCTCCCCGCTCCTCGCCCTCGCCCGGCGCCTCTCCTTGCGCCGCCCGCGGCTGCGCGACGGTTGCTTCGACCTCGCCTCGCGCTGGCACGGTCACCCCCTGCCGCACGTCCGCGTGCGCCACCAGGGCGCCGACCTCTCGCTCGACGACCTGCTCGGCTATCGCTTCGCCCTCGTCGTCCGCGCCGAGTGCCTCACCTCGCGCCTGCGCGAGTGGGCCGCCGGTCACGACATCGTCCTCGTCCGCCCCGGCGTCGAATTCGAGGAGCACGCCGGCGCCCTGCTCCGCTTCCTGCGCGCGCGCCGGCTCGACTTCGTCCTCGTCCGTCCCGACCGCCAGATCTTCGGCGCCGGCGACGTGACCGCCCTGCCCCGCGTCCAGGCCGCCTTCACCGCCCGCTTCACCCCCGCGATGCCGGCGGCGCACGACCGCGTGACCGCGACCGAGCTGTCGCGGTAGACGATCCCTGGCTCCGCGCCCGCGATGAACATTCCTCGCTTCACCCTCGAGCCCGCTCGCAACCCCGCCCACGCCGACTGGGACCCGCACCTCCTTGCCGCCCGGCCTCGTCGCGCTCGAGCTCGGCCTCGTCGAGGGGCCGATCCTCGACGACATCGACTACATCACCGATTACTCCGGTTCGGTCGGCGACGGCGTCGGGCGCTACCGCGGCCTCGCCGATGTCCTCGCCGAAGACGCTCTGGCGGCCTGGCGCGCGCGCCTCGTCGATCTGCTGGCGGCGCTCCTCGACCCCGGCGAATCCTGGTACCTGTTCTTCGCTGGCCAGCTCACCCGACCTGTCCGACGCCGACGAAGTCTTCGTCGGTCGCGTGCTCACCGGTGACTTCGAGCTGAACGGCGCCTTTGCGATCCTCGAGGTCACCGCCGCGGCCCTCGCTGCCCACGCCGCCCTGTTCGGCGCCTGGGATCGCGTCGCCGGTCTCGTCGCCGCCGAGGGCGACCTGCGGGCAGTGCTGGCCCGGCTCAACCTCGCCGAGGCGCTGCCCACCGGCCAGCGCTACCGACCTGCGTCGCCCTATTACGTCCGCGACACCGCTGCAGTGGCGCGCCTCCTCGAGCTCGGCCGCCTCTTCGCCGAGGAGACCGACAACGGCACCCGCCTGCGACTCGTCACCACCGCCGTCGCCGCGCCCGAGCTGCGTACGCGCCTGAGGCGCATCACCGACGACCTGCGCTGAGTCTCGCCGGCTCCGGCGACGCTTCTGCCCAGGAGCTTCGAGCCGAGGCCCTCGCGGGCGCGCTCGTGCTCGCGACGCCACCCATGCAGATCTCGCCGAGAGCTCGATGAACCGGTTCGTCGCCTCCAGCCTCGAGATCTGCGTCCTCCGTGCTGTGCAACATCGATCCTCGATCTCGGCCGGCTCGCGGGGCAGCTCGCAGGTTTTAAACCGGCCCGCGCCTGGCGTGCGAGATCTCCTCGATCCGCCCCAGAGCCTTCGCATCGGTCATACTGACGGCCTTGCTGCGATTCACGAGGACCGCCTCGCCGTCTGGGCGAGCGCCTTTCGAGGCCGGGGCGCGGATTCGCGCGGCGGACTCGAACCTCGTTACCGTGCAGCGTTTGAACTCCTATTCACGGTCGACGCCTCGATCTGTCGGCCCGTTCGTGTCGCTAACAGGACCCGCTTATGTCTGTGCCGAAGCTCTTGCTCGTCGTCCCGCCCGCGACCGCCGTCGCCCACGCGGCCGCCCGGTTTCCCGCTGTTTCCTCAGCCCGCCTTCGTTTTCGCGCCGACGACCAGCCCGATTGCTTCTACATCGAGGTCCACACCGGCGCCGCCCCGCGCTCCTATCGCGTGTATGTCTCCTCGGCGCCGGGCGGCTCGCAGCTCGAGTTTCCGCGCGACCTGGGTGACGCCGCCAGCGTCGTCACCGGCATCTTCGTCGTCGGCCTGGTCGTCGCCACCTGGCACAGCCTCGGCCTCCTCTCTCTCGTGCTCGCCCTCCCGTCCGCCGTGCTCTTGCGGGTCGCCGCCGAGTCTTCTGCCAGCGAGGCCGAGCAGGCCGAGGTCTTCTCCGCCCTCGTCACCGCCTTCGAGCCGCTGCGCCGCCCCGGCTTCCCCTATCGCGCCGTCCGCGACCCGCGACCGGTGCGCAACGGCGCGTGAGCGGCCCGCGCTCTCGCGGCCGCCTCGCTGCTCCCTTGGGCCTCGTCGGTCTCGAGTCTCGGTGGGCGGAATCACGGTAGTTCATCGCCGACGCGGATGTGGGTGTACCGCGCCCTCCGGCGACATGGGCCGATCCTCGTAGTGATGAATCACGAGTGCTCACCGACACCGATCGGGTCGAGCGACAGGGCCACCATTCTCGGCCCGGCGAATCACGAGTGCTCACCGACACCGATCGGTTCGAGCGACATGGCCACATTCTCGACCCGGCGAATCACAGGTGAAGATCGCTACTCGCCGCGCACCGGGCTCATCCATGGCGCCTCGTTCCGCGAGCGCCGGCGATCCTTCGACCTGCGGTTCGTCGCCACCTGCATCAGCGCGCCACTCCAGTCAATGCCACGAATTCGCGTTCGCGGTTCGAGTACGCCAGCTTCTTCGCCCACGTCGTCGGCAGCTCGCCCACCTCCTCGCGGCTCGTCGCGCGGGCCGTCACCGTGAACCCCGCGCTCGCGTACGCCTGCACCAGCGCCGCCGCGCGGGCCTCCGCCTGCAATCCGGGCAGCGCCTGCACTGCCAGCGGATCGCCGGGCCCGTAGCCGAACACGATCTGCAGCGACGCCCCCGGCTTGCACAGCCCGCGCAGCCGCACCAGCCCCTCGGCCTCCGGCAGCGCCACCGCGCGCAGCAGCGAGCCCCACGGCAGCAGCACCGTCAGCGAGTCGACCAGCCCGAGCAGCTCGCCTGGCGCGCGCTCCAGCGGCAGTACTCCGAACATCGCGTTCGCCAGCCCGCCGCGCGCCGGCTTGGCTGCCGCGCGGCGTGACGGCTCGCGCAGGCCCTCCGCGCTCGCGTCGACCCCGATCACCAGCGTCGACGGCTCGCTGCGCGCGCGGCGGAGCGCGAACGCCCCGTCACCTGTCCCGAAGTCCAGGTGGACCGCCGCGTGACGAGCCGCCAGCTCGGCCAGTCATCAGCGGTCGACCCAGTGCTCTTTGCTCTCGACGCGGTGCATCTGCCGCCCCAACCGCCCCGCGACTGCTCCTATTCCCGGCCTCGACACCTCGGCGCGCCTCGGCGATCCTGCCTCTGCGATGGCCGACCCCGACATCTTCGCCGAGTCGCCCGACGGCGTGTGGCGCTTCGAGGCCGGCCACCTGCGCGGCGGCTCGCGCGTCGTCGACCTGCCCACCATCGACTTCTTCGACCGCTGGACCTTCGCCCGCTTCTGTCCCGGGGGACAGCTCATCCTCGGCTTCGAGTCCGGCCAGCCGTGGACCGACTACGGCTCCTACGGCGACCGCTACGGCGGCCTGCAGGTGTTCGCCCCGACCGCCGATCCGTCGCGCTGGCACACCGTCGCCATCGAGTACGACTCCCGCAGCCACGACGAGCACTTCGTCCCCGTCGACGCGATCTGGCACCCGCGCGGCGTGCTCGCCTGGCTGCATGACGGCTGTCTTATCGGACAGGTCCTCCCGTCCCCGCGCCCCCCGACCGACGACCTGATGTGGAACCCGCGCGACAGCGATCGCGGCCTCGAGTACCGCTTCGAGCGCTGGGGCGCCTGGCGCCGCCTCGAGCTCGACGAGCCCGGCCACCTGCTCACCGCCCACGATCCGGACGGCCGCGATCGCTTCGACCTCGTCCACCGCCGCACCGCCCGCGACGACGCCGACTGGAGCGAGCTCGCCGTCTACTGATCGTCGGGCGACCGGCTCGCCCTCGTCCTGTGAGCATCGACGAGAGCGACCTCGGGTTCGGCGACGACGACGAGCTTCGCGGCGGGCGAGCAGCTCCTCGGGTCAGCAGCTTGACCGCAGCCGATCTCGGTCCCTCGCCCGCGAATCGTCCCCGCGAGGGCTCCTCGCGCTCACACCCAGCCGCGCACGCGCATGCGTCGGGCCGTCGCGTCGTGCCAGCGGAACGTCGCCGCGCAGGGTGCCACCGCGATGGCCGGGTGCGCCACCAGGTTGTGCACCACCCACCACAGCCGCTCGCCGATCTGCGGCGGCGATGAGGGCGCGAGCGACGGGTCGCGGTTGAGCCCGCGGCTGGTCCAGTCGTGCAGCGCCACCGCGGCCCGGCCCGGCCACAGCGCCAGCAGCGGGTGCGCCACCAGGTTGTGCAGCAGCCACCACCCGCGGTGGCCGAGCGCGCCGGCGAGCCGGCTGCGGACTCCGCCGTGACCTGTCCACAAGGACAGCCGGTCACGATAGCGCAGCGCCGCCGTGTCTGCGATCGCCACCCGCACCGAGCCCGGCGTCTTCGTCACCGGCACCGTCGCCGGCGCCGGCTCTGCCAGCAGGCTGTCGGCCGTCACCTCGCGCCCCGGCATCCCGAGCCCGGCTGCGGCCCAGTCCGGCCAGACCTTGTGATCGGACGAGCGGACCCAGCAGCACGGCTGCATCCCCGCCACGAACGGCAGTCGCGAGACGTCGCGCTCCTTCACGTCGCGGTCGTACCACCAGCCGCCGTGCATCACGTCCGGGCGCTCGACCTGCAGCACCAGGTAACCCGCGAACGATCCGTTCAGCCAGCGGAACTTGGCGTAATACTGGCGGCCGTCGAAGTACCAGTCCTCGTACACCCCCGTCAGCTCGTGATCGCCGCCCGAGCAGTACACCACCCGCGGCGGGCTCGTGCGAGCGTCGATGTACATCGTCGAGTGGCGCATCTCGTCGATCCACCGTCCGTGGAGGAACTCGAGCGCGCCCGGTCGCGAGCGCCGCCTCCGAGTTCGGCCTCGACCGGATCGCGATCATCCTCGTCATCCTCGTAGCGTTGCCATCGCATGGCCGAGCGCTCCTGCTCGCCGCAGGATAGCCCGCGGCTCCCGCGGCGATCCAGGTCGCGGCTCGAAGGAACGCCGCTACGACGACTCGCCGCTGCCCGTCGGTCCGAGCCGCAGCCCGCGGCACGCCAGCACCAGCTTGGCCCGCTGCGAGCCCTCGGCCGCCGCCTCCACCCGCTCCACGTCGATGCCCGCGATCTTGAACTCCACCCGCGCCAGCACCGGCCCTGCGTCGGCGGCCACGTACTCGAGCGCGCCCTCGCGGTCGACCAGCGCCTCGGCCGCCTCCCAGTCCGCCTCGCCCTCGACCGCCAGCTTCACGCGCTGCAGCCCGCGGCGGCCGAGAGTGATCGTCAGCGCGTCGATCTCGCGGACCTGCTGCGGCTCGGGGCCGTGCAGGTGGACGCGGCAGCCCGCGATCGTCGGCGCCTCGCCGCGCGCCTCCGCCGTCGCGGCTCCGCCTTGCATCTCCGCCGTCTTCGCCTCGACCTGCAGCCACAGCGCGCCCACGCCCTCGGCGTCGAGCGACGGCAACCCGAGCTCGGCCACTCGCGCCCCGCCGAGGACCAGCCGCTCGACCTCGCGCCCCTCCGCGTCGAACGCCACTATCGCCGCCTCGCGCCGCTCGTCGTACAGGCTGCCCTCGACCCAGTCCCAGAACGGCGGCGCCGGCTCGACCAGCAGCGCCCCTTCCTTCGTACGGAGCCACGGATCGAGGTCGAAGTAACCGTCGCCCGGCGCCCGCACCCAGCCCGCGTGCAGCGCCTCGTCGAGCTCCAGCGCGTATCGCTTCGCCATCTCCGGCCCAGGTTACCACGCTCTGCCGCGGGCGAGCGCGCGCGTGGGCCTCGCCCGGCGCGCTCCATTCCGCGCTACTGTTCGCCCATGCAGCTCAATCAGGTCACCTTGCCGTCGGCCGATGTCGCACGCGGCGCCGCCTTCTACCGCCGGCTCGGCCTGCGCCAGATCGTCGCCAACCTGCCGAAGTACGCCCGCTTCGAGTGCCCCGACGGCGGCAGCACCCTCTCGCTCCACCACGCCGATCGCCTCCTCGGGCCGACCGGCGTCGTCGTCTACTTCGAGTGCCCCGACCTCGACGCCCGCGTCGCCGCGCTCAAGCAGCAGGGCCTCGAGTTCGACTCGGACCCGGTCGACCAGGCGTGGCTGTGGCGCGAGGCCTACCTGCGCGATCCCGACGGCAACGTCGTTTGCCTGTTCTGGGCCGGCGAGAATCGGCGTAATCCGCCGTGGCGCCTGGCCGAGCAGCCCTAGCCGCGGCGCCCGCGCCCAATAGGGCATCTATCCTTCGGGACATGTCCGGAGTGACACGTCCTCGCTATCCCCGGCGGGGCTTCTTCTCGATCACCCGGAACGTCACTCGCACCTTCCCGGGGCCGAGCGAGCGCCGCGCGTCCATCGCCAGGATCTGCTGGTGTTCGGCCTCGTGAGCGGCGCGGAACGCCGCGATCTGCTCGTCGAGGTGGGCGTCGCTGGTGAACGCGAAGTCGTGGTTCAGGGTGATCTTCTCTGGCTTCTTCGGCACCCGTCGTCCTCGTCGGCGAACGTAGCCGGCGGCGTAAAAGCGCGCAAGCACCTTGGCGGACGTCACGGCCCGTGCGCTCGCGGACGGCCGTCGTCGAGCGGACCACACACCGGCCCCGCGGTCATGACAATGCAAATCTCACGGTGTTATCAATCGACCCGCGGGCGGGCGCTGCGCGATCGGTCGACGAATGAACGAATGTCCGGACAGCCGCCGCGGCGGACCCTCTGCGCGGGTCGGCTGCGCGGGCCTCGGCCGCGATGCTGCAGCGCACAGCCTGTCGGTCCTCATGCCCGTCAAGGATCCAGGTATGAATGTCAGAGGGATCGTAGTGTGGGCGATCGTGGCCGCCGCTGCGGGCGGCTGTCAGAACGGCTCCGGAGGCGAGGGGGCCACGACCGGGGACAGCGACAGCGACGGCACCACGGACGGCGTCGCGGTCGACACCGAGGGCGGTGAGGCGGCCGAGTGCAAGGGCATCGAGCCCGGTCCCTCGCCGATCCGGCGCATGAACCGGCGCGAGTACGACAACACCGTCCGCGACCTGCTGGGCGTCGACAGCCGGCCGGCGCAGGCCTTTCCGGCCGAGGAGGAGGCGCTCGGGTTCAACAACAACGCCGACGCCCTCGTCGTCACCTCGCTGCTCGCGGAGGGCTACCTCGGCGCCGCCGAGGCGCTCGCCGAGGAGGCCGTCAAGGACCTGCCGGCGCTGCTGCACGGCTGCGACGTCAAGGTCGAGGGCGAGGACGCGTGCGCCGGGCGGTTCATCACCGAGTTCGGGCG
The DNA here is from genome assembly GCF_026626665.1 of Nannocystis pusilla. Classification (GTDB taxonomy): domain Bacteria; phylum Myxococcota_A; class Polyangia; order Nannocystales; family Nannocystaceae; genus Nannocystis; species Nannocystis pusilla. The sequence goes on along the minus strand of NZ_JAPNKE010000002.1, from coordinate 8,859,725 downwards.
CGCCGCTTATCGCCGGCCGCTGAGCGGCGACGAGGTCTCGCAATTGCTCGCGGTGCATCAGACCGCCGCCGACGAGTTCGACTTCGCCACCGGCGTGCGGCTGACCCTGACGGCGATGCTCCAGTCGCCGCACTTCCTCTACCGCGTCGAGTTCGGCGAGCCGGTCGAGGGCAGCGACGCGCTCAAGGTCGCCCCGTACGAGCTCGCCTCGCGCCTGTCCTACTTCTTGTGGGGCACCATGCCCGACGCCGAGCTGTTCGCGGCCGCCGCCGAGGGTCGGCTCGCGGAGCCCGAGGACGTGGCGAAGCAGGCCACGCGCATGCTCGCCGACGCGCGGGCGCGGGCCACCGTGCGCGACTTCCACGGCCAGTGGCTCGAGCTGAGGCGCATCGAGGAGCTGGAGAAGGACGACGAGGCCTTCCCCGAATTCGACCCCGACCTGCGGCCGCTGCTGCGCGCCGAGGCCGAGCAGTTCCTCGACCACGTGATCTGGGACGACAAGGGCGACCTCGATTCGATGTACCTCGCGCCCTACACCTTCCTGAACGGCGCGCTCTCCGAGTATTACGGCCTCGAAGGCCCCAGCGGCGACACCTTCCAGAAGTTCGACCTCCCGGCCGGCCAGGCCTCCGGCTTCCTGACCCAGGGCGGCCTGTTGTCGGTGCTGGCCAAGCCCAACCAGACCTCGCCGATCCACCGCGGCAAGTTCGTGCGCGAGCGGCTGCTGTGCCAGGTCGTCCCGCCGCCGCCCGACAACGTCGACATCACCCCGCCCGAGGTCGACCCGAACCTGCCGACGCGCGAGCGCTTCAAGCAGCACTCGATCGACCCCGCGTGCTCCGGCTGCCACGGCATGATGGACCCGGTCGGCTTCGGCTTCGAGCACTTCGACGGCATCGGCCGCTGGCGCGAGGTCGAGGCCGGCCAGCCGATCGACGCCACCGGCGAGATCCTCGGCGGCACCACCAAGGGCACCTTCGACGGCGTCCCCGAGCTCGCGTCGTTGCTCGTCGATTCACCCGAGGTCGAGCGCTGCATGACCCTGCAGTGGTTCCGCTACGCCTACGGCCGCGCGGACGCCAAGGAGGACGCCTGCACCCTCGACGACCTCACCCGCCAGTTCGCCGGCTCGGGTCGACGGATCCAGGACCTCATCGTCGCGCTCACCCAGAGCGAAGCCTTCCTTTTCCGCCGCGCCCCCGAAGGAGAATGACCATGAAACGCTCGACTTTGTCCCGCCGCACCTTCTTGCGCGGCGCCGGCGGGGCTTGCCTCGCCCTCCCGCTGCTCGACATCATGCAGGGCTGCGACGCCCCGCCCGTCAGCGCCCTCCCGCAGCAGTTCCGCGGCGCCGGCGGCCCCAAGCGCTTCGTCGTGTTCTGGACCCCGAACGGCACCATCATGAACGACTGGCGGCCGAGCGGCAGCGCCGACGCCTACTCCTTCGGGCGGATCCTCCAGCCGCTCGAGTCGCACAAGCAGGACGTCCTCGTCCTCGACGGCGTCGACGAATTGTCGGCCTACAAGGGCCCTGGCGACGCGCACCAGAAGGGCACCGGCCAGGGCCTCACCGGCACCGAATTGCAGGAGGGCGACTTCGCCGGCGCCGACGGTCTCTCGGCCGGCTGGGCCGACGGCATCTCCGTCGACCAGGCCATCGCCGACGCCGTCGGCCAAGAGACCAAGTTCCGCTCGCTCGAGTTCGGCGTGCACGTCTACGGCGCCAACGTGGGCTCGCGGATCTCCTACCGCGGCCCCGCCCAGCCGATCCCGCCGGAGAACGACCCCACCGCCGCCTTCGACCGGATCTTCGGCGACCTCGAGAGCGACCCGGCCGCGCAGGCGCGCAAGATCGCCGAGCGCAAGATCGTCCTCGACGCCGTCGCCGACGACTACCAGCGCCTCGTCAAGAAGGTCGGCGCGGCCGACAAGCTCAAGCTCGAGGCCCACCTCGACGCCGTGCGCGACATCGCTATGCGGCTCGACACCGGCGGCACGATCGGCGGCGCCTGCCAGCCGCCGGTGCTGGGCGAGGTCGACGATCCGAGCAAGGTCGGCAACATCCCCGCGACCGGCAAGCTGCAGATGGACCTGCTGGCCATGGCGCTCGCCTGCGACCTGACGCGCGTCGCCTCCTTGATGTGGATGAACAGCGCCACCGCCAAGCCGTTCCCGTGGCTCGACATCCCCGAAGGTCACCACGAGCTGGCCCACCGCGGCGACGGCGACGCCGACGCCCAGGAGAAGCTGACGCGCATCAACATCTGGTATTGCGAGCAGTTCGCCTACCTGATCGAGAAGCTCAAGGCGATCCCCGAGGGCGACGGCACCGTGCTCGACAACACCCTGCTGATTTGGGTCAACGAGCACCAGAAGGGCAACGACCACGACCGCCACGAGATCCCCTACGTCCTCGCCGGCAAGTGCGGCGGGGCCATGAAGACCGGGCGGTGGATGCAGGTCCAGGGCGACGTCCCGCACAACAACCTGCTGGTCGGCTGCATGAACGCCATGGGCCTCGAGACCACCACCTTCGGCAACCCCAAGTACTGCACCGGCCCCCTGAGCCTCGCGTGAGCGCGGCGACGTCGACGAGCCGTCGCATCACCTGTCCCTCGAGACACTTTCACGATCACCGCCGCGCGCCGGGGTCGGACCGCCCTCGGCTCCCGGCCGAGCTCGCTCGTCTTTACGATCGCCCGGCGTGCCGCTGGCCGAAGCGTTCGTCGACCGCGAGCCTCACCGGCGCGGAGGTCCGCGATCGCCTCGACTGCGCCTCGATCGTGCGGGCTGCGCACCTTCTGGGAGAACGCGTCGAGGGCCTGAAAGTCGAGGGCGACCTGATGCGCGGCTGCGCCGAGGCGCACGGCGGCGGCGCAGCGTCGCTCGAGCTCACGGGACGACGTTCACCACGGCCCTGCATCTCGATGCGAGGTCTTTGCGAGCCGCGTGATTCGGCCCGCGGTCCTCACCTGCGTCGCGAATCACGAAGGGCCTCGAATCGTCGGCGCGCGGGAGACACGCGGGCGATCACGTGCTACCGTGGTCCGTCTTGTTCACGATGATCGTCGAACGGCGACGACGGAGCCTCGAATCGTCGCGCGTTCAACATTCTCACGCCCGCGTCGCCGCGCCTGCGCCGCCTCGCCGAGACGGCGGCGCGCGGGCCTGAGCCGATGCAGATCAACGGACTCGACCTGCCGGCCGCCTTGACGCAGGCGATCGGCGAGCGACGGTGGCGCCATCCCCCGGTCGACGCCCTTCGACGCGTCTTCCGCGAGAGCCCGATCAAGGTGCGGCTCTACGATCTCGACGCCCTGCACGCGGCCAATCACCGGTGGTTGAACGAGAAGGATCCCGCTTACTTCGGCCGCTCGGACGACAAGAAGCCGCCTGGCAACATCGACCCCGCGCGCTCGTTGCTCCTCGGGCTCCTCGGCCCCCACATGCCGTTCGCGCTCGATTATCGCGTCTCCGGCGCCAGCCCTCGCGTCCTCTACCTGCACTCCGGCGGCGACCAGTGGATCACCGTCGCCGACGACATCGAACAATTGCTCGCTCGCCTGCAGCTGAGCGGCCTCGATTCGTGCGCTCCCGCTCGCCGCGTGCGCTAGCGCGGCGGCCCCGACGCGGGCGCCTCGCTTCATCCGTCGAGCTCGGGCGCGAGCGCCGGCCGCGTTGCCATCGCCGCGGTGCCGTGCTATCTCTTCGTCGTCATTCGTTTCTGGCGCACTTGCACGCTCGGGCACTCGGTCGACTTTGCGTCGACTGAAGGTTTTGGGGTCATTTCCGGCGACGTTGATGGTGCAGCACCTGCTTGCTGCGGTCTTCGCTCGAGCGCAGGCTCTTCGACCGAGAATTCCCCCACACCGGCGCGTCGCGCCGAGAGCCCGATCCAGACGAATCAAGACAATGGGTAACCGACTCTTCGTAGGCAATCTCTCCTTCCAGATCTCCGACAGCGACCTCCAGCAGGCGTTTCAGCCGTACGGCGCGGTCAAAGAGGTCAAGCTGATGACCGATCGGGAGACCGGTCGCTCGCGCGGCTTCGCGTTCGTCGAGATGACGAGCGCAGCCGACGCCCAGCGCGCCATCGAGGCGCTGCACGGCGCTTCGCTCGACGGCCGCCCGCTGCGGGTCTCGGAGGCCGAGGAGCGGCGCCCCAGCTTCTCGGGTCCGCCGTCCGGCGGCGGTGGCGGTGGCGGTTACGGCCGCAAGCCGAGCCGCGGCGGCGACCGCTACTGACGACCCCGCGAGCGCGAGCGCTGCACCTCGGGGCGCAGCGTCAAGCGCTTCGCTGTGCGGGCCGCCGGCACGCTTCGCCGGACAAAGGAAGCGAGTCACCGCGATAAAGCGGGGTGCACCGGCCCCCACCGTATGCACTGGAGAACGAGCCGGGACGACGCCTGCGGCGCCTCCGGTCACCCGCTCACGCGTCGCTGTGCCGCGTGAGCGTCGGCCCGCCGCCGGCGACGACGTCGATCGCCGGATCGAGCCCGAGCAGCCGCGCGTGGTGGATCCACCACACCCAGCACAGCATGCCGAACGGCAGGTAGCCGAAGTACCCGAGCAGCGGCATCTCGTACACGTGCAGCACGCCCACGTACGGTACGTCGTACTTCCAGAAGTTCGGGTTCTGCGGCGTGCTGTAGAAATCCCACATCTCGCCGACCAGGTAGTTGAGCGCGGTCGCCAGGCCGATCAGCACCACCGGCGCCCAGTTGCCGCGGCGGATCGGCGTGAACGGCGTCCACGCGCCGGACAGCGACACCGCCGCCGCCAGCACCACCAGCGGGCTCAACCACAGCAGCGGGAACAGCGGCGCCGGCCACAGCACCAGCGCCGCCAGCGACCCGAGGCCGAGCCCCAGCAGCTTGCGCACCGCCCCGCGTGACAGCTCGATCTGCGGCCCGTGCTCGAAGCGGGTCCGCAGCGGCGCGATCGTCGTCAGCAATTGATAGACCACGAAGATCGACGGCAGCACCGTCGTGAACGCCAGGCCGAACCACAGCAGGTAGCCGCCCTGCGAGAAGATCGCGTCGTTCGGGTAGTACCAGTTCGAGCGCGTGAAGTAATTGAGGTACTCGAAGAAGTACCAGCTCACGCACGAGGTCGCGGCGATCGCCAGCATCGTCCACGGCCGGCGCGCCACCAGCGACAGCCCGCCGGTGCGGCGGTAGACCACGCCGTCGAGCGCGAGGATGAAGCCCCACCACAGCGGCACGAAGCTGAACGGCACCAGCGGCGCCGCCGCGGCCGGCAGCTCGCCCCACATCAGCGCCCACGAGGCCATCGCCAGCAGCGCTCCCGGCACGCACCACGGCGGGAACCGGACCTGCGGCACGTACTCCTCGCGGGCGGCCGCCGGCGGGGCGAAGCCGAACCGCTGCGGCGCGCGCAGGAACTCGAGGATGCCCAGCGCCAGCGCGACGCCGAGGCCGAACACCAGCCAGCTGAAGCCCGGCACGTCGGGGCTCTTCGGCGGCGGGAACTTGCCCCACGTGTCGGGCATGTCGCCGTAGACCCGCAGGCGGGTGACGAGCGGCGTCGCCACCAGGGCGACCAGGCCGAGGACGAGCGGCAGCTTGCGGACCTTCGCGGACATGGGCGGCCGCGACGTATACCACGGGCGCCGGCGGCCGTCTCCCGCCGCCGGGCGCAGCGGCGGGCGAGCGGCCGCGCCCGTGGGCGGACCCGAGCCGGCCTTTTGTCAATGCTCCTTCGGACATGCTCCTTCGAGCATGTCTTATCATTACTTCGAGTTGGCGGCGCCGAAGGTCGGCTTGCAGCCGGACGACCAGCTGCCCTGCGGCCCGTCGGCCAGGCGGCAGAACGACAACGCGGCCTGGTCGGCGCCGTAGGTGACCTGCGACACCGGCGTGAGGTCGGGCTTCAGCAGCGTCACCGTGTCGCCGTTCGAGCTGAGGCCGAACGGGTGCTGGCCGGCCGCCTCGCCCTTGCCCACCACCAGGAACTGGCCGGGCGCCAGCTTCGTGCCGGCGGCGAACACCAGCTTCTCGTCGTCGACCGCCGGGTCGTAGGCGGCGTCGAACGCCTGGTCGGTGAGGATCCACCCGGCCATGTCGATCATGTCGCCGCCGGCGTTGAACAGCTCGATCTCGTCGTTGGTCGACTCGAGCTCGTTGATCGCCGCCGCCGGGTCCGACATGCACATCGACGTGTCGAGGTTGCACTTCGGCGTGCACGTCATCGCCCCGGCGGTGAAGCCCCGGTCGGCGCACTTGGCCGCGCCGACGTCCAGGCCGTCGCAGGCCTCGTCGGCCTCGCGCACGCCGTTGCCGCAGATCGTCAGCGCCTCGATGTTCGGCGCGCCGAGGGTCTGCTCGCAGTGCCCCCACGAACCTGTCCCATCGGGCAGGCGGCACCACGACACCATCGCCGCCACCCCCTCGACCGTCAGCGCGTCGATGACCTCGTCGCCGCCGTCGACCAGCGTCAGCGTCTCCTCGTTGCTCGAGGAGATCCCGAACGGCAGGTCGCCCTCGCCGGACACCGGGTCGAGCTCGACCAGCACCAGGCGCTCGCCGGGCATCAGCGTGGTGCCCTCGGGGAACACGTAGGTCTTGTCGGCCGGCAGCGTCGGGTCGTCGGACAGCCGCCAGCCCGACAGGTCGGCCGGCGCGCCGCCGGCGTTGAGCAGCTCGACCGCGTCGCCCTTGCCGGCGAACGGCCCCGACTCCGCGCCCTTCGACGTCAGCTCGTTCAGCGCCACCAGCCACTCGATCGGCGCGCCCTCGCAGTCCGCCATGTCGAACGCCAGGCAGTCGGCCGCGCACGCCAGCGCCCCGGTGAAGCCCGGGTCGATGTCGGCGCACGACATCCCGCCGACCTCGGCCCCGTCGCACAGCTCGTCGCCCTCGACCAGCCCGTCGCCGCACACCGGCTGGCCCGGCCCCTCCGAGGTCACCGCCGGGTCGTCGCCGCTGCTGGTGCCCGGCGCCGGCTCGTCGCCGGTCTCGCTGGAGCCCGCCGGGGGCGCGTCGTCGGTGGTGGCGTCGTTCATACCGCCGCCCTGATTGCAGCCCAGGGCCGCCGACGCCGAGATGAAAAATAGTGACAGGGATACTCCTACGATTCGACGATCGAACATGACACCTTCTCGATGATGGCAAAGGGGCGTGAAGACGTGCCCTGTCAGCGAGGCAGCGGCCCCCCGACCGCGGCCTCGAGCTCGATGAGCGCGTCCCGGCGCTCGAAGCGGGCCGCCAGGTGCAGCCGACGCGCGGCGACCCGGCGGGCCTCGATATCGAGGACCTCGACCACGTCGAGCGTCCCCGCCAACAGCGCCGCGTCCGCCTGACGCGCCGCCGCATCGACCTGCGGCAGCAGGTCGTGCTCGATCTCCTGGACCCGCGCGTCGGCCCGCTGCGCGCGCGCAATCGCCTCGTCGACCTCCCCGGCGATCGCCGCGACCTCGGCCCGCTCCTCGACCTGGCGCTGGCGCATGACCGCCTTGGCCGTCTTGATCTTGCCGCGATTGAGGCTGAGCAGCGGGACATCGACCGCGAAGCCGACCCCGAACGACGACGGCGTCGCCGGGCCCGGGCCGAAGAAGTAATTGACCTGAGCCCAGCTGATCCACGGCGCCGCCTCGACCTTCGCCAGGGTGATCGCCGAGCGCGCCTGACCGACCTTCGTCTGCACCGCGCGCAGCTCCGGGCGCGAGCGCAGCGCCTGCTCCGTCAGCGCCGCCGGGTCGAGCACCAGCGCATCGATGTCGAGCTGGGCCTGGTCGACGCGCACGCTGAACGCCGGCCCCGGCCCGACCACTCGCGCCAGCTCGGCCTCCACGCGGGCCAGCTCGGCGCGCAGCTTGCGGACCTCGTCGGCCGCCTCCGCGCGGGCCACCTCGGCCATCGCCAGCGCGACCTCGGTCGCCACCGCGCGGGCCACCCGGGCCTGGAGCTGGCGCTGCCGCTCCTCGCACAGCGACACCGCGCGCGACACCTCCTCGAGGTCGGCGGTGAGCCAGGCCAGGCGGGCGAACAATCGATACACCTTCGCCCGCAGTTGCCTGCGCGCCGCCTCGGCCTCGCCGTGCGCCCCGGCGGCCGCGTGACGGGCCGCATCGGCGCGCGCGCACGCTCCCGGGTCGGGGATCGGCGCACGCAGGCCCAGGTTGAAGCCGATCCGCCCCGGCAACGAGTCGTCGACGCCCACGTTCGACACGCGGACGGTCGGGTTCTGCAGCTGCCGCGCCGCCCCGATCTCCGCCGTCGCCACCTCCGCGCGCGCCTCCACCACCGCCAGCTCCGGGTTGTTCGCCAGCGCCAGCGCGTAGGCCTGCTCGACCGTCAGCGCGTCGCCGCCCGCCAGCGCCGCCGCGGCGCTCTCCGGCAGTGCCCCGCGCGGCTGGCCGACCTGCATCTCGCGCCAGGTCGCGATCGCCCGCTCGGGCGAGACCGCCGGCGCGCTCGCGCAGCCGACTATCGACATGGTCGCGACCACCATCCAGCCCGCGCGAATCATGGCACCCCCGGCTTCTCCGGCGCGACGGCGCGGGTCGGCTGAATCATCGCATCGACCAGCGGCGCCGCCAGCACCTGCTCGTCCGTCGCCGCCTCGGGCTCCCCGCCGCGCACGGCGACGGATAGCCGAGGAAGCTGACCGCGAACGCCTGGCCCGGCAGCAGCGGCGCGTGCTCGTCGAGGGCGACCGCGACCTCGCGGCCCCACTCCGGCAATCCGGGCTCCGGCGGCAGCGCTGCGGCAATTCGGCGATCTGCGGCCCCAGCCGGGTCACGTGGGCGGCCACCGCTCGCCCGCCGGACCCGCGCGAGCGCAGCGCCACCGCCTCGCCGACGCGGACCTGCCCGGCCTGGTGCTCGCGCAGGCACACCGTGATCTCGTCGTCCTCGCCCGGGCCGCGGCCGACGATCGTCAACACCGGCGCGTCGGGCCCGGCGACCTGTCCGGCGCGCGCGTGGATCTCCGCCACCTGGCCGTCGGCCGGGGCGCGCAGCACCGTCTGCTCGCGGCGCACTGCCAACAATTGCTCGCGACCGGCGACCACTGCCAATTCGGCGCGGACCGGCCGCAACGCCAGCTCGGTCGCGTCGGTCGGCAGCCCCGCGCGCCGGGCCCGGGCCGCCGCCGCCTGGCGCACCAATTCGGGCACCAGCGAATCGGCGGCCTCGACCTCCTTGCGCAGCGCCGCGCGCTTGACCCCGAGCGCGTCGAGGTCGCGGCGGTCGGCCATGCGCTCCTGGACCAGCCCGGCGAGCGTGTCGAACTGGCTGCTGATCGCCCGCAGCTCGGCCGCCCGCACCTCGCGATTGCTACGAGCCGAGCGCACCGCCATCTCGGCCGCCGCCACCGACTCGTCGGCCTCGCGCGCCTTGTCGTCGATCTGCATCGTGGTCTCCGAGCGGACCGCCCCGACCGACGCCTCCAGCCGCGCGCGCTCGGCCGCCAGGATCGCCTGCTCCGCGTCGAGCTCGGCCGTGTCGAGCAATGCCACCACCTGCCCCGCGCGCACGTGCTGGCCCGGCGCCACCTCGATCGTCTGCACGCGTCCGGCGGTCGCCGGCTGCACCGCGTATTCGACCCCCAGCGCGAACCCGACCGCGCTGCCCTCGGCGCGCACGTCGAGCCACAGCCAGCCGGCGCCGGCCATCGTCCCGGCCCACACCACCCACGGGAGAATGCGAGTCCTGATATACCCCGTCATCATGGCTCAGATCTCCACCGTCGGCTCTTGCAGCAGCAACGAAACGTCCTGGACCCCGGGCAGCTCCTCGAGCGCGCGCACCAGCGCCGCGCGGTGGCGCGGGTCGCCGAGGCGGACCTGATAGGCGTGCTCCATCGCCTCGCCCTGGGCCACCTCGCGCAGCGTCACCAGCGCGAGGAAGCGGCTGTACTGGCGCAGCAGCTTCATCACCGGCGCCTCGTCGGCGCCGATCGGCGCTGGAAGCGGAGCAGGCCGTCGAAGCGGCGCTGGCTGCCGAACTCCGACAGCGTCAGCAGCCACACCGCCAGGCAGAACAGCGCCGTGCCGCAGAAGGCCGCCGCGTGGGCGCCGAGCCCGGCGGCGATGCCGGTGCCGAGCCCCGCGAACACGAAGATCATGTCGCGAGGTCGCGCAGCGCGGTGCGGAAGCGGACGATCGCCAGGCCGCCGGCGATGCCGAGCCCGGCCGCGATGCTGCCCCCGATCGCCAGCATCAACATACAGGCGATGATGCTGCCGAGCACGATCGCGTGGACCAGCCCCTGCGAATAGGACATCCCGCGGAAGGTCCACACGTAGACCGCGCCGAGCACCTGCGTGAGCCCGAAGGCCAGCAGCAGCGCCAGCGCGGCGCTCTTGAGCGCGAACGGCTCGGCGTCGCCGGCCAGCAGCATGTCGGTCGGGTTCATCGCCAGCCTCCCGCGAACCGACAGGTCCGCGCGTCCATCGCCCCGTAGAACGCCTTGATCGACGTCCCGTACTTCGAGAACGAGCGCCGCGTCAGGTCGAGCCGCTCGACGATGTTGTGCAGCCACAGCGGGACCTGCGTCGTGAACTTGAGCTCCAGCACGATCAGCGACTCGGGCGATTTCATGGTCACCCCGTCGTCGAGCGCCCGCCAGTTGCGGGGCGGCGCGGTGAACGTCCACTTGTCCATCGCCTGCGCGCGGATCCGCGTGTCCATCGTCACCCGCACGTAGTCGTCGACGCGGCTGAAGTACGGCTCGCGGTCGTAGCGGACCAGCGTGAACGGGCGCAGGTGGAGCGTGCGCGACAGCGCCAGGAAGCGCTCGACGGCCATGCGGTCCTTGCCGGCGATCTCGGCGGGGATCGGCGCCGCCGGGTCGGACAGCAGCGCCGCCCAGCACGCGCGCGGCACCCTGCCGCGGGTCTTGGTGATGACGTCGTTGATGCGCCGCTTGACCTCGAAGAACACCGGGCTGCCCGGCGACTCCGCGTAGCCGCGCACGCGCATCTTGATGCGGTCGACCTGCTCGTGCTCGTTGGCCCAGTAGAGCCCCATCAGCGGTGAGTCGAGGTAGAGGCTCTCGATCGTGTAGCGCCCGCCCGGGCTGCGGCCGGCGTACGGATCGATGTCACAGAACGGCCGGATCGCCGCGCGCAGCCGCGCCGCGGTCGCGTCGTCGATCAAGTACTTGTATTCGCGCCTCTCGATCACGTTTGCCGTCACTACGGACATGACACATCGCCCTCCGTCGCCGCGCCCCACGGCGCGCTGGTTGTGCTCCAATCGCCGCAGCGATCGTTCGGGCCGGGGATGCCCGTCATTTCACATCCGTCCATCCTAGGACCGCCCGCGCTCCGGGACCGTGAGCTCGAGCATTCTCCGGCTCGATCGGGCCGCGCACCCGGTCGCCGGCCCGCTCCACGGCGTCGCCCGCGGCCGCCCGGATCACACGCGCAGCGCCCGCCCCGTCCGCCTCGCTCGGGCCCGCCGGCGATCGTGGCGGACGTCGCTCTTTCGGCGCATTCGTGCGCGCGGCCCCGGCGATCACTCCATCGCCGAAATCACCGCCGGGGGCCCCCGCCGCGGCCGCCCCGCCGGCTTTCGCCGCCGTACCCCGGTGACGCGGACCACCCGCGTCGGGCCACCCCTCACGTGACGCATTCGACACCCGCGAGGCGGATCCGTGGCGCCCTGTGATCAATGGGTCTACGCTGCAATCGTCGACTTCGCGCGCGCGCATCGTAGGAGCGGACCCTGGATCCGCGGCGCGCCGCCCTTGAACCGCGGACCACCCTCTGCAGATTGGTCGAATATGCGCTGCTGTTGGATGACCCTCCTCGCTATCATCACAGTGACTGGATGTCCCGCTTCGACACTGCCTCCGGCACGGGAACGACCGGCGCCGAGGAGGACGACGGCACCACCGACCCGGTCCAGCCGGGCACCGACGCCACCACCACCGCGGACGATCCGACCACCACCGGAGGCGGCAGCGAGTCCACCGGCGGCGTGGAGGTCACGACCGGCACGACGACCTCGACCACCACCGGCGACGAGCCGACCACCACCACCGGCGACGAGACCACCGGCGCCGTCGATCCGCCGCCGCCGGCGTGGGCGCCGAAGGACTGCCCGGAGATCTACGCCCAGGACATCCTGCCGACCTTCGAAATCGAGCTGGACCCCGAGGAGCTGGCGGAGCTCAAGGCCGAGTGGGAGGCCGGCGACGACAACAACACCCCGGACCACCCGGTGAAGCAGTTCAAGTACCAGGACGAGATCATCACCTACGCCTCGATCCGCCTGCGCGGCAACGCGACCTGGTGGCCCGGCCAGGGCAAGATGCAGTTCGAGATCGGCTTCAACACCTACGACAAGAAGGGCCGGTTCCGCGGCTTGAAGAAGATCCTGTTCGACGCCGCCGAGTACAACCGCGCCTTTTTGCGCGACCGCATGGCGATGCACATCTTCCGCGACCTCGGCCTGCCCGCGCCCTGCGCCAACAACGCCCGCCTGATGCTCAACGGCGACTACTACGGCCTCTTCACCAGCATCGAGAAGGTCGACAGCGAGTTCCTCGAGCGCGTGTTCGAGCTCTCCGAGGGCAACCTCTACAAGCGCGGCGGCGGCTGGGACAAGAAGACCAACGAGGATGACCCCGACGAGAGCGACATCGAGGCGCTCGACGACGCCGAGACGCTCGCCGACCTGACCCCGATCCTCAACATCGACGAGGCCGTGCTCGAGTGGGCCGCCGAGGCGGTCATGCCCGACAACGACGGCGCCTGGGCCGGCGGCCTCAACCTCTACGTGTACAACGACCCCAAGACCGGCTTCAACATCATCCCGTGGGACAAGGACGCCACCTTCGACCGCGTCGAGCCCGACGTCGACCCGTACACCTATATCAAGCCCAACGACAAGGGCCGCCCGCTCTACGACATCGTCACCGACGACCCCGAGTGGTTCGCCAGGTACATCGAGGCGCTCGCCCACGTGCGCGCCACGGCCTACGACGTGAGCGTGCTGCACGCCCGCATGGACGCCTGGTCGGCGCAGATCGAAGAGGCCGCATTGACCGACGTGAACAAGCCGTTCACCAACGCCCAGTATTACAACGGCGTCGAGACGATGCGCGAGTTCATCGCCGACCGCGCGGCGTACCTCGACGACTGGCTGGACTGCTGGCAGAACGGCGGCGAGAAGAACGGCACCGGCCCGTGCGTCGGGCCGTGAATCGCCGCCCCCCGCGCTCCTACCAATCGATCGCCACCGGCTCGAACCACTGCGGCGGGTAGCCGTAGTCCTCGCCGCACTCGTCGATCACCCCGAACTCGCGCGCTGACGCCGGTGACCTCGTACGTCGAGCCGACCACCAGGCTCGCGCACCGCGTCTCGAGCTCCGGGTCCCAGCGCAGCGCGCCCGACACCGCGTCGGGCACGAACACCTCGCTGTTGCGCACGCACCTCACGCGCACGCGCTCGAGCGCCGGCAGGCGCAGCACCTCGCGCAGCTCGGCCAGCCGGGCCGCCGCGATCGCCCGCCAGTCGGCGTAGCCGAGCATCTCGAGCACGCAGGCCGCGAACACCCGCGGGCGGTTCAGCGGCAAGAGCCCGTCGCAGTCGTCCTCGCCGCGGAAGCCGGCCGTCGGGCAGCGCTCGACCCACCGGTCGGCGATGCGGTACAGCGAGCGCACGCTCATCCCGGCCAGCAGGATGTGGACCTCCGGCCGCAGCTCCTCCAGCCGCGCCAGCAGGTGGTCCTCGGTGCCCGCGCGCAGCTCCTCGGCCAGCGGCCCCGGCGCGCTCAGCAGCATCTCACGGATGTCCGAACGGACATGGTCGAAAGCGCATGTGAGTCCGCGGTGCCCGGCCTCCGGCGACCACACCCCGCGCTGCGTCGTCGCCCGCCAGAACACCGCGCGGCTGCGCCGGTGCTCGCCCATCGCCGCCCACGCCAGCGCGCGTCGCAGGTGCCGCAGCCGGCGGGCCCGCGGCGGTCCGGCGCCGATCGTCGGTTCGAACAGCACCAGCTGGCGCACCAGCTCGGGCCGCCGCAGGGCCGCGTGGATCGCCGCCGCGCTGCCTCCCGCCCACGCCACCACCTCGGCCGCCTCGCCCATGCTCTCGATCACCGCGATCAGGTCGTCGCCGTGGGTCGCCCACCAGCGCTGCGGCGCGATCGTCCCGCGGCTGTCGCCCCAGCCGCGGCGGTCGTAGGTGACGACGCGGAGGTGCCGCGCCAGGTGCTCGGCCGCCGCGGCGAGCCCACGTCGCGTCATCCCGGTCGGATGGACGAGCACCACCGGCTCGCCCTGTCCGCGCGATTCGCCGACCAGCGCCACGCCGTCGGGCCGCCTGAGGGACCACGAGCGCACGCGTCATGGTCGCACGAGTTCGCCCACCCGTCAGCCCTCGATCGGCGGCGCTCGCCCGCCTGGTACCATTCCACGCATGAACTCGCCTGCGCGCTCTTGCTCCTTCGCCCTCGTGCTCGCGCTCGTGAGCGCGTGTCCGGGCGAACCCGCGACCACCAGCGAGGGCGAGACGTCGAGCTCGACCGGCGCGACGACAGCGGGCTCGACCGTGACCGGCGACGGCGCGACCGCGAGCACCGCCGGCGAGCCGACCGCCACCGCCGAGCCGACGACCGCGAGCACCTCGAGCGCGAGCACCGACGCAACCACCAGCGGCGGCCCCGAGGAAGTCGGCCTGTGGATGGTCCCGCTCGCGGCCACCGGCCCCGTGAGCGGGCACAGCGTCGTCGTCACCGACGAGGGTGATATCGTCGTCGCCGGCGTGTTCGGCGGCATCACCCCGCTGGACGGAGAGATCCTCACCAGCGCCGGCGGCCTCGATCTGTTCGTGGCCCGCTGGACCGCCGCGGGCGAGCTCCTGTGGGCCCGGCGCTTCGGCGGCCCCGGCGACGAGCACGAGGCCACGATCACCGCCGGCAGCGACGGTCGCGTCCTGCTCGTCGCCGAGTTCAGCGACGCCCTCGAGCTGCCCGGCCTGCCGCCGCTCGTCTCGCTCGGCCTCAGCGACATCCTCGTGCTGCAGCTCGACGCCGGGGGCGAGCCCGAGTGGGCGCGCAGCTTCGGCGGCCCCGGCCTCGAGCTCGAGCCGCGCGCGGTCCTCGACGACGCCGGCGACATCCTCCTCTCCGCCGCCTTCGAGTCGATCGTCGACCTCGGCGGCGGCCCGCTCGTCGCCGCCGACGCGCACGACCTCCTGCTCGCCAAGCTCGACGCGAGCGGCGTCCACCTGTGGTCGAAGACCTTCGGCAACCTCGCCGACGTCGGCGCCCACGACCTGGCCGTGAGCGAGGACGGCGACGTCGCGGTCGCCGGCTGGTTCGCCAACTCGATCGACCTCGGCGGCGGTCCATTCCTCGATGGCGGCGCCTACCTGGCGGTGTTCGACGGCGACAGCGGCGAGCATCGCTGGTCGAAGCAGTTCGGCAGCGGCAACTCGGCCGGCTGCGGCGTCCGCTTCGCCGCCGACGGCGGCCTGCTCCTGTCGGGGTGGTTTCAGGGCAGCATCGACTTCGGCACCGGACCCTTGCTCGCCACCGACGCGGACGCCGACTACTTCGCCGCCCAGTACGACGAGGGCGGCGAGCTCGCGTGGGCCGGCGTGCACGGCGGCCCCGGCGTCGACTCGGGCTGCGGGGTCGCGGCCGGCCCCGACGGCAGCTGGGTGCTCGGCGGCACCTTCAACCGGCAGATCGAATTCGGCGGCGAGCTCCTGACCAAAAAGACAGCCCCGTGCGCCTTCCTGGCCAGCCTCGACGACGGCGGCGCGCACCGCTGGTCGATGCCCGTGTGCGCCGCCGCGGGCGGCGGGGTCGACCGCGTCGCCACCTATCCCGAAGGACATGTGGTGCTCCTGGCCCACTTCGCCGGCCCCGTCTCGCTGTTCCGCCACTGGTTCGACGCCCCGGAGCCCTACGGCCTCCTCGCCCGCGTGCCCGTCGACCTGCTGGGGCCCTGATCGCGACCGCGGCCGCACCCGATCGGGCGCGGCCGCGTCGCTCGCCGGTGGGCGCCGACTTCAGTCCAGGAACCAGAAGTACAGGTACGCGTGGGCGACCGCGATGCTGCCGAGCATCAGCGGGAACGCCAGCTTGAGGTACGTCAGGAACTTGAACTGCACGCCCTCGCGCTCGGCCAGACCGGCCACGGTCAGGTTGGCGCTCGCGCCGACCAGGGTGCCGTTGCCGCCGAGGCACGCGCCGAGCGACAGGGCCCACCACAGCGGCATCACGCCCTCGGTGCCGCCCATCGCCGGGGTCATGCTCTTGATCAGCGGGATCATGGTGGCGACGAACGGGATGTTGTCGATGATGGCCGACAGCACCGCCGAGGCCCAGAGGATCACCACCGCGGTGACGTTGCGGTCGCCGCCGGTGACGTCGACGAGGCCGTGGGCGAGGTGGTCGAGCAGGCCGGCGTGCTCGACCCCGGCGACGACCATGAACAGGCCGACGAAGAAGAAGATCGTGACCCACTCGACCTCGCCGAAGATGTCCTGCACGCGGTGCGACTGGTCGTGGCCCGGGACCTTGCGGATGTAGAGGAACATCAGCACCGCCGCGCCGAACATCGCCACCGTGCCCGGCTCGAGCCCGGTCTGCCGCGCGGTGACGAAGCCGGCCAGCACCGCGAACAGCACGCCGAGCGAGCTGACCAGCAGGCCAGGGTCCTTGATCGCCTCGGCCGGCTCCAGCGCCATGATCTTGCGCTGCGCCTCCGGGTTGGCCCGCAGCTTCTTGCCCCAAATCGCATGCAGCGCCAGCACCTGCAGCGCGATCAGCACGCCGACCACCGGCGCCAGGTTGCGCACGAAGTCGTTGAACGACAGCGAAGTCGCCGAACCGATGAGGATGTTCGGCGGGTCGCCGATGAGCGTCGCGGTGCCGCCGATGTTGGAGGCGAAGATCTCCGCGAACAGGAACGGGTAGGCCGGCACGTCGAGCTCGCGCGCCACCAGCAGCGTGACCGGCGTGATGAGCAGGACCGTCGTCACGTTGTCGAGCAGCGCCGACAGCACCGCCGTCACCAGCGTGAGCATGATGAGCAGCTTCCACGGCACGCCGCCGGCCTTGCGCGCCGACCAGAACGCGATGAACTGGAAGATGCCGCTCTTCCGCGTGATGTTGACGAGGATCATCATCCCCGTCAAAAGCGCGATGGTGTTGAAGTCGACGCCGTGGATGGCCTGCTCCTGGGTGAGCACGCCGAGGCAGATCATCAAGCCCGCGCCGAGCAGCGCCACCACGGCGCGATTGATCTTCTCCGACATGATCGCGGCGTAGGTGAGGACGAGCAGCGCGGTGGCCAGCCAGAGGGGATCGAGGCCGAAGATCACGTGTTCGGGCATGGTGAAGATGTCTCGTGGGTCATGATGCAAGAGCCAGCTCACGCCGAGCTCTTGCCTGCGCGGCGGGGCTTAGCCCAAGCGAATCGCGCTTGCTATCACCCGAACCGTGAGTCTACGCGGCGCGGTCCGCGAGACGCTGCAATCAATGCACAGCGGACTCGGCTGCCATCGCAAGCCGGTCCAGCGCCGCGTCTGCGACGACCCGCGGGCGCACGAATCGACGCCGCGAATCACCGGCTCGATGCAGTGCGACCGATCGTTCGCAGCACCGAGATTCGATGTCGCTATCACTGCTGTGAGCACGCGCGGTCGTCGAATCGGCAGACGGCGCCTGCTTCGCCTCGTGAGGATCGCGGTCGTCAGGTCAGGTGTCCGCGATGCGACGTCGCCGAGCAACATCACCGGCCGCGGCGGCGCGCTCGCCGACGGCAAAGAAAACTTCATGATCGCCGGCGACCCTGCGAGGACCTGTCCGCGTGACCATCCGCGCGCGTCGACGGGGCGGGAGGAATCCGCTCGAGTACGGCCGACTCGACGCCGGCAAGCCCACGACGTCGAGCTCGGCGAACGACCTCGAGCCGCGACGTCGAGAGTCACCACGACCCGGCTCGTCCCGCTCGCGCCGCCATGAGCCGTGAACCCGTCCGCGCACTCCGTGCTCGTGCCGACCTCCATCGACGCGCGCTGCCTCGGCCGCGACTCTGTCCACGCACGCGTTGCTCGTGCCGACCGAGGTCGTCACGCTCATGGTCCACGCACGCGGTGCTCGTGCCAACCGGGTCGTCACGCGCATGCGGTCCGTCGCCGACCGCGAGCCGCGGCCGTCGCCCTCGCGCCGAGCCGCCCGGCGCACGGCGTGCGAGTGCCGACCCCGGCCATCGCCGTCGTACTGCCTCGGCCGCCCGGCGCACGTCGTGCGGGTGCCGATTCCGGTCGTCGCCGTCGTACTGCCTCGGCCGTGACCGGTCGGCGCCCGTCGTGCGAATGCCGACCCCGGCCGTCGCGCTCTCGCGCGGCTGCCGCGGCTCCCGAGCCCGGCGGCCTCGTCGCCGCTTTCGGCGCTCGCATTCCCGCGACCCCCTGCGGCAGCTGACCCAGCGAACCCCGCTGGGCCCCCTCGGCGAGTCCTGAGCCGACCTGTCACATCCGGCCGAATCCGGCAACGCCCGCCTTCTCCGGCCGGACGCGGCAACCGACCTCGCCCCGTCGCACTCCTCCTGCGCGCCATCGCCGCAGGTCCGAAGTTATTCTGAGCCATCGCAGGCGGCTCGTGCGACCCCTGGACCTGGATGCCCCTGCGAGTCGTCCGCAGCGATCACGAACCCGAGCGGCCGGGAGCGGCCGACGCCGCGGCGTCGCTGCTCGAGCTCGCGCATGCCGGTGACCCGCGCACGGGAGCCGCCCTGTTCGACCTCGTGGGGGCCCAGGTCAACCGGCTCGTGTGGCGCGTGCTCGGGGCCGACGAGGACCACGACGACCTCGTGCAGCAGGTCTTCGTCGCCCTCCTCGCCGGCCTGAGGCGCGTGCGCGACCCGGCGGCCCTGCGCGGCTGGGTCGCCGCGGTCACCGTCAACACGGTGCGCAGCGAGATTCGCCGCCGACGCGTGCGGCGATTGTTCGGCTTGCAGACCGCCGCCGCCGAGCAGGTCCACACCCTGACCGCCTCGCACGAGGCGCGCGAGCTGCTCGAGCGGACCTACGGCGTGCTCGCCCGCCTCCCCGCCGACGAGCGGATCGCCTTCGCCCTCCGCTTCATCGACGAGCAGCCGCTCGGCGACGTCGCCGCCGCCTGTGACTGCTCGCTCGCCACCGTCAAGCGCCGCCTGTCCGCCGCTCAGGCCCGCTTCCGCCGGCTCGCCGAGCGCGACCCGATGCTCGCCGAGCACCTGCGCGAACTCGAGGTGAAGCGATGACCGACCCCGTACAGCGCCTCGCCCGCGAGGTCGCCCGCAACCTCGGCGACGGCCCCGGCGCGGTCCGCCGCGAGCGTCAGCGGGCCGCGGTCGCCCGCCTCACCCGCGCGCCCCGGCCCCGCGCCTCCGCCACGTGGTGGCTCGTGCCGCTGGCCGCGGCTGTCCTTTTGGCCATGTTCCTCGCCCGCCCCGCGGCCGTGAGCGCGCCGCTCACCGTCACCGTCGCCCAGCAGGCGGTCATGGTCGGCGCCTGGCTGGCGGCCCCCGAGCGCGAGGCCCTGGTCCTCGACTTCCCCGACGACAGCCGCGCCGAGCTGGCCGCCCGGGCCGGCGCGCGGCTCACCCGCGCCGAACCCACGCGTGTCGAGCTCGCCCTCGAGCGCGGCGCTCTCACGCTTCACGTCACGCCCGTCCCCGGCCGCGCCTGGGCCGTCACCGCCGGCCCCTTCACCGTCGCGCTCACCGACGCCGACGTCACTGCCACGTGGAGCGCCGAGACCGGCGTCCTGCGCGTCGAGGTCCACCGCGGCAGCGTCGATGTCACCGACGCCGCCGGCACCACGCACCTCCGTGAAGGCCAGCGCCTCGAGCTGCGCGCCCCGGCAGCCGCGAGCGACGTCCTCGCCCGCCGCGAATCACTCCCTCCCGACGCCGACCCCTCTCCTGCCCCGATTCCCGTCGCCGCCGAGCCCGCCGCGAATCCCTCCGCGCCGACCCGGCCTCCATCACTCCCCCGCCCCAGCGCCCCGCTCTCCGGTGCCGCTGCGCCCTCGCGCTCCACCCCCGCCGAATCACCGACATGGCTCGCCCTCGCCGAGTCCGGTGATTGCACCGCCGCGCTCGCCGGCGCTGCGCGCCTCGGCCTCTCGCAGCTGCACCGCACCCTCGCCGCCGGCGACCTCGACCTCCTGGCCCACTGCGCCCGCGTCACCGGCGACGCCGCCCGCGCGCGCGAGGCCCTGCTCGCCCTGCGCCGGCGCTTCCCGTCCGACCCGCGCGCCCGCACGGCTGCCTTCTTGCTCGGCCGGATCGTCGTCGACCTCGACCACGACCCCACCCGCGCCGCCGACTGGTTTAAAGTACCTGGCCGAAGCGCCAGACGGTGCATTGGCCGCCGACGCGCGTCGCCGCCTCGAGGAGCTCGACGCGCACCGCTAGCAGATCCGACCTCGGTCGGACGTCCTGCCTCGCGCTCGCACCGCCTCCCTCGCCCCGCCGGGGCCGATCTGCCGAATCCCGCGATCCAAGCCC
Source organism: Nannocystis pusilla (assembly GCF_026626665.1). Classification (GTDB taxonomy): domain Bacteria; phylum Myxococcota_A; class Polyangia; order Nannocystales; family Nannocystaceae; genus Nannocystis; species Nannocystis pusilla. The sequence goes on along the minus strand of NZ_JAPNKE010000002.1, from coordinate 8,839,242 downwards.
CGCTGCTCGCAGAATCACCGCGCTGGTCGTCGCGTTTTTCCCAAAGGCATGAGCCGTCGCCTCCCGCGACTCCACGCGCATGCCGACATTCCATCGCTCATCACCGCCTGCTCCCTCCCCTGACGCCGCAGCGGACCCTTCCGTCCCGCCCTGGGCGAGCGAATTCTCCTGAGCCATCCGCCCGGCCTCGCGCGACCTATCCTCGCATGCGCCGGGCGCTCCTCCTCGCCATCCTCCACACCGGTTGCGGGCCGGGATTTCTCGACCCGATCCTCACCACCGGCATCGACCCGTCGAGCCCCGGCGAAGCCACCACATTCGCGACCGACGGTCTGCCGGAGACCCCCTCCGGCGCCTCGATCTCCTCGGCCTCCGGCTCTTCGCCGGGCCCCGATCTCACGACCCTCAGCTCCGGCGTCCCCGACGACTGCACCTTCGTCTGCACCGCCACCACCGACGACGGCAGCTTCATCGTCCCGCCCGATCCGCCCGCCGCGTGCGACGTGTGGGCCCAGGACTGCCCCCCGGGCGAGAAGTGCACCGCTGCTGGCCCCCCGCCGCTCGAAGCCGACAGCATCGTCTGCGCGCCGATCGTCTCCGACCCCGATCAGCTCGGCGAGCCGTGCCAGATGCTCGCCGAGGGGTACCTCGGGCCCGACACGTGTGACCTCGGCCTCTACTGCCACGACATCGATCCCTTCAGTCACAAGGGCACCTGCATCCCGCTCTGCACCGGCGACTTCGCCGCCCCGTCCTGTCCCATCGGCCAGGCGTGCCTGAAGCACGACCTCCCGCTGTGCCTCCCCGCATGCGACCCGCTGCTCGATCTCTGCCCGGCCGGCGACACCTGCCTCTGGCTCGGCCACGAGTTCGGCTGCTGGCCCGCCGGTGAACAGCCGAAGAAGGGATTGTTCGAGGTGTGCGAGTACGCCGACCCGTGCGAGGACGGCCAGATCTGCACCAACACCATGACCGCCGCCGAGTGCGACCAGGACGGCGTCGCCTGCTGCATCCCTTTCTGCGACCTCGACGCCCCCGCCTGCCCGGGTTTCGGGCGAGCGTGCGAGACCTTCTACCCGGACACCCCGCCCCCGCCCGGGCTCGAGCACCTCGGGGTGTGCACCCTCCCGTGACCTCGCGCGGACTCTTCACTTCATTTTGAACGAACTCCTGGACATGCCCTTCAAGACATGTCCATTCAGCCACGTTCGTGAGCCGCGGGCTCGTCGTGTCGTCGCGCCGCGAACGGGTCCGATACAGCTCCGCGGGATGCGGTCGCCGATCGCCGGGGCATCGGGCATCCTTGTCGCGCGATGGCTCGCCGCGCCGCATGTCTGCTCGCCGCCACGGTCTGGCTCACCGGCAGCGGCCCTGCCCACGCCGCCACCGTCGTCCTCGTCCACGCCCCCGACGCGCGCTGGCGCCTGGCCGAGCTGCGCGTCCGCGACGAGCTGCGCGCGCTCGGCATGACCGTCACCGACGCTGCCGCGCGCGGACGCGACGACGGTGCGATGGCGACCTTGCTCGCCGAGCACGCCGCCGCCGCCGCCGTGCAGCTGTCCCGCGACGACGAGCGCGCCGCCATCACGCTGTGGTTCGTCGATCCTGCCGCGACCGCGCCCCGCCGCCTCGAGTTTGCGATCGGCGACGGCCGCCAACCCGGCCTCGTCGCCCTCCGCGCCGCCGAGCTGATCCACACCGAGACCCGCGACCGTGCCGAGCCCCTCGCCGCCGCCTCGACGCCCGCCGCCCCGCTGGTCCCGCTGGCCCCGTGGGCCGCCCCCGCGCCACCCGACGCCCCGCGCTCCCCGAGCGTACCGCCGTCGACCTCGGCCGCCGCGAACCCCACTTCGACCTCGACAAACCCAATCACCACGACCTCGGACGCTGCGACCACCACTGCGACCTCGATCGCTGCAACCACCCCTTCGACCTCGACCCATCCCACCACCGCCACCTCGGCCGCTCCGACCTCCCCTGCTCCCCTCTCGAACGCCGCGAATCCCACCGCCGCGACCTCGGCCTCGAACTCAGTCCCGGCACCCCCTCCGCTCACACCGCTCCCCCGCCCGTCACCCGCGCTGCCCGAGTTCGCCGACGACCTCCCGCCGCCCATCACCCCTGCTGCTCCCGAGAAGCGCCACGGCTTGCTCGTCGCCGCCAACGTCGGCGGCGGCCCGGGCGGCGCCGGTGTGCTCACGGGTCTCGAGCTCACGGGCTGGCGCGAGCTCGGACCTCGCCTCGACTTCGCCGGCGGCCTCACCGGCTTGGTGACGCCCGGTTGGCAAACGGATCTCCGCGGATCGATCTTGCTCGGCCTCGTCGGCGGGCGCGCGCAGCTCGGCCTGCGCTGGCAGCCCGGCTCGCGCACCACGCTGCGCCTCGGCCTCGGCGGCGGTCTCGCGCTCGGCTGGGCCCTCGGTCGCGCCATCAGTCCGTACCGCAGCGCCAGCGACTTTCAGCCGATCGGCATGCTCTCCGCGACGTTCACCCTCGCCGTGCGACTCGGCCCGCGACTGTCCGCGCACTGCGGCGCCGGCATCGACGTCCTCCTGCCCCCGCTCAGCATCCGCAGCGGCGGCGTCGAGGCCTTCGCCATCGGTCGACCGCTGCTGCGCGGCCTGCTCGGCCTGGCCTGGGACTGGCCGCTCGCCCGTCGTTGAGTCCGTCTTGCTTTTAGATCTTGGCCATCGCGGCCAGCTGCAGCACAGTCCGCCAGTTACGGCCCGTCAGCGGCGATCCGACCAGGCGGTCGACCAGCGCCGGCGACCACTTGGTGCCCCCGATCCCGTTGGGATAGTGGAACCACAGCACCTCGCCGGCGGCCACCACTCGCTCGCCCGCCGTCGCGCGCTCGAGCAGCTTCGCCACCGCGTCGGTCCGCGGCGGCCGCTTCGGCACCCCCAGCAGCACATGATTGGCCTCCGCCTGGGCCTCTGCCCACAGCGGATTGCCCGCCACGATCTGCCCCCACTGGGCCGCCGTGCGCACCATGACCTCGACCTGCAGCCCGAACACCCGCGTGATGCCCTGCTCGAGCACCGCCTCGTGGTCCTCTGCCGCGCCGTCCGCCGAGAACACGACGTTGCCGCTCTGGATGTACGTCTGCACCCCGGCGAAGCCGAGCTCGCCGCACAGGGTTCGCAGCTCGGCCATCGGCAGCTTGCGCGTGCTGCCGACGTTGATGCCGCGGAGGAGCGCGATGAACGTGGTCATGCTCGATGGTGCGCGCATCGGCCCGGTGCTGACAAGCCCGAAGCAGCCGCGCGGTGCACATGGCCCATCGACCATGTGCTCGCCGCGTGTTCGCCGGCTCTTCCGGCGGCAACCTTCGTCTCACAGCATTCTCTCGCTCGTAGCGACGGCCCCGATTCCCGCCGAAGCACCGCCGCTCGGAAGCCCCCGCGGCGCGCGACCGCCGAGAGAAGACCTCGTCCGCGACCACCGCAGCCAGCCGCCCCGCGCGGTCACCTGTCCTTCTCGCCTCCGCGGCAAGCGCCGGCGATTGCGAGTAAAACACTCGCGCAGTGCCGACCGGCGACATCCTCCCGCTCCTGATCGCCCTCTTCGGGCTCGTCGCCGTCGGCCAGCTGTTGCGGCTCACCGGCGCAGTCCCGACCAGCGCGCCCGACGTGCTCGCGCGCCTCATCTTGACGGTCACCATGCCGGCGCTGATCGTCGTCATCCTCGCCGACGCGCGCTTCGAGCCCGCGCTCGTCCCGGCCGTGCTCGCCTGCACCGTCGCCCTGCTCGGCGCCTGTGCGCTCGGCGTCCTGCTCATGCGGTCGCGCGGCGCCTCGCGGCCGGCCCAGGGAGCGGCCGGCGTCACCGCGGCCTTCGCCAACACCGCCTTCCTCGGCGTCCCCTTCGTCCTCGCCGTGTTCCCTGGTTCGCGCGGGGCCGCCACCGCCGCGGTGATCATCGACACCGTCGACACCACCATCCTCCTGCTCACCTTCGGCGTCGCCTTCGCCGGCGCCATGGCGCGGCCGCGGGCTCCCGTCCGCAGCCCGCTCGGCCCGCGGCTCCTCCGCGCCGGCGGCTCCTTGCTGCGTCAGCCGATGATCGTCGCGGTGCTCGTCGGCCTCGCGCTCGCGGTCAGCGGCCTCGCCATCCCGGCCGCGCTCGCGCGCCCGCTCGCCCAGGTCGGCCAGACCACCGCCGTCCTCGCCTTCCTCACCATCGGCCTCGGCCTCGACCTCCGCTCGCTGCGCGGCCAGACCGTCCCGCTCGCCGGCATCGCCGCCATCAAGCTGCTCGTCGCCCCGGCGATCGCCTGCCTCGTCCTGCTCCTCCTCGACGTCCGCGGCGACGTCGCCCGCACCGCCGTCCTGCAGGCCGCCATGCCCACCGCGGTGGTCTCGGCGATCATCGCCACCAACGCCGGCTGCGACGCCCAGCTCGCCGCCGCCGCCTCCGTCGTCACCACCCTGCTGTCGCTCGCCACCCTCCCGCTCGTCCTCGCCTGCCTGCAAGCGATCGGTCTTTAGCTGCGCCTTCGGACATGCCCCAAAGAGCATGCCCGATCGAACATTTTTTCCAAGACATGTCCCAGGGGACAGCGGCCTCTCCGCCGCGCTGCGAGCCGCTCGCCTCCGCTCCACATCGACGGCCATCGGCTCGCCGCCAGCTCCTCCAGGACCCTCGAGCGTGGTCCGTGCCATGTGCGTGGCCGCGAAAGCGCGCCCGGCCGCGCCCCCGACACGTCTTTCTTTTAGAAGATCACGCGTCGTCGACCGGTCCGCGCGCGCGGCTCGAGCGGCACCCCGAGCTCGCGGCTGAGCTCGCCGAGGTGCAGCAACTTCTCCAAGTTTTGCAGCGACATCTCGCCGAACACCGCCGCGATCGACGGCGCCTTGCCTTGCGGACCGCGAACAGGATCGAGCTGTAGGGCAGGTCGCGGACCGACTGGCCGAACGTGCGGTCGTCGGCGATCTCCTTGCCGCGGGCCAGCGCCGCCTCGGCCTCCGCGCGGAGGGCGAAGAAGCGCTCGCGGACCGCCTGCCAGGCCGGGCGGGCCTCCGGGAAGTACGCCAGGAATTCGTCGCTCTCGTTGGTGCGGACCACCTCGAGCAGGTGGCGGAGGTTGGTCGCCCCGCGCATGTGGTGCAGCGCCACGAACGCCGGCGACTTGATCTTCACCCGGTTGAAGCGCGCGTCGCGGGCCACCAGCCCCTCGTGGCGGGCCGGGTCGAGGTCGCGGGCGATCTGCAGCGCCTGCTTGAGATCGGAGACCGCGTGGGTCGGCACCAGCTCCCACCCGTACGCGCGCGCGAACGGGTCCGGCTCGGCCTCCTGCATCGTCGTCAGGTCGCGCGCCCCGTGCAGCAGCAGGCGCGGCGCGGCGTGGCGGATCAGCACCGGATCGCTCGGCAGGCACAGCTCGAACATGAAGCAGTGGTCGGTGCGGTCGGGCAGCGCGTAGCCGCCGGCGCGGAACACCTCCCAGAACGCCTCGGCCACGCTCCGCTTGGCGTTGCGCAGCTGCCCCTGCGCGTCGGGCAGCGACGCGCTCGCCACGTGCCACGCCCCGCGGTACGAGTACAGCGTCGCCAGCGTCCCGTCGATCTTCTCGAATACGCGCGCGGTGCTCCAGTCGATCGGCGCCGCGTGGCCCTCGTGGGCGTTGAAGAACTTGTCGTACGGGTACGCCACCGGGCGGAAGCCGTCGGCCTCGTCGACCACCAGGCCGCGGCACTGGCGGGCCACCGGATCGCCCATCGGCGTCTCGATCATGTCGTATTTGAGGAGGACCAGCTGCGGGTGCTCGCGGTGCCGGCGGGTCTGCAGCGCCAGGCGCCGCACCAGCCCGTCGAGCCCCTCGCTGCGGAGCGCGCGGACGACGTCGATATCGGACATAAGGCCGCGCAAGTTGCCAGAGGGTCCGGCGATTCGCAAGACCCCCTGCAGCGAACTATGCACAATCGCCGTCTGGGCCGCGGACGCTCGCCATCAGCGTCAGCACCTGCAGCTCGAGCTGGAGCACCTGCTCGCGTCCGCGCAGCTCGGCCTGCTCGATCGCGTGCATCAGCATCACCACCGCGGCCGTCACCAGCAGCGCCAGCGACACCACCAGCATCGCCAGCGCGCCCTGGCCCGGCGACGCAGCGGCCAGCGCCGCGGTCATCAACACCGTGGTCAGCGTGAAGCCGAAGGCCATCCGCGCCGCCGCCCCGCGATCGCGGCGGCGATGCACCGCCCCGCGCCGCAGCACCCCCGCGGCCCACAGCGACCAGCTCGCCCCGAACGCCGCGAGCAGCGTCAGCGCGGCCCGGGTCAGCGGCGGCAGCGTATCCGGCTCGGTCAGCGCCAGCGCGGTGCACACGCCCGCGCCCGCCAGCCCGGCCGCCGCCACCGCCCCGTGCAGCAGCCGCTGCGGCGGCGTCAGCGGGCGCACCAGCATCGCCTCCATCTGCCGCCGATGCCGCTCGCGCAGCCCCGCCGTCGTGTGCGCCTGCTCGAGCTCGAGCAGCGCGTCAGAGAACCTGTCCGAACGGTCAGCCATCACCCTTCTCCTTCCAGCACGGCCCGCAGGGCCTGTCTCGCCTTGAACAGCCGGGACTTCACGGTGCCCGGCGGGATCGTCAGGACCTCGGCGATCTCGGCGATCGAGAGGTCGTTCAAAAAGCACAGCGTGAGCACCTCGCGGTCGACCGGCGGCAGGCGGGCCAGCCCGGCGTAGACCTGCTCCGCGTCGGCCCAGCGGCCCAGCGGGTCGTCCTCGTCGATCGGCTCCGCCGCCTCGGGCCCGGCCCGCTCGCGTTCGGCGTAGCGCCCGCGCAGGTGGGTCATCAGCGTGTTGCGGGCGATCGTGTACAGCCACTGCGGCAGGCACTGCGGCTCGCGCAGCCGATCGATCCGCGACAGCACCGCCACCCACACCTCCTGCATCACCGGCCACGCCTCCTCCTCGTCGACGAGCATCCGTCGGACGTAGAAGAACAGCCGCGGCTCCCACGCGCGCACCAGCTCGGCCAGCGCGGCGGGCTCCCCTCGCCGGCAGCGGAGCGCCAGCAGTTCGTGACGGATGCGTTCGGTCTCGCGGTTCATCGTGTCTCACTGCGGACAGTCGGGGACCGTGCCCCTCCGGTTCACGCCCAGCGAAAATTCTCAGGTCCGCTCGTCCTGGCGTCGGGGCTCGCCCCAGGACCTTCATGTCATGCCTCGCCCTCGCTGCGAAGGATGGGACCCTCCCGCCGGCGACACCTCCGCGGCACGGCACGGCGCGGGTGCAGACCCGGAGCCGCGCCGACGACCTCGCGGACGCCCATGACGACCCGCCGTCGGCCGTCGTGCGACCGGAGAACCTGTCCATGAAGACATATATACATATCACGACGGCGCGCCGGTCGCCGCGCGGCGGGTGCGATGAATGTCGCACAGGCGGGCACTCGCGGCCGGCCGCGGCCTCGTGTGGGCGACGGCTCATATGTAAAGACCGACGATTGACACGAGGCCTCGATCGGCCCGGGCGTGCGCGGCGGGCTCCGGGGCCGCCGCGGGCGCGCCGCTTGTCCAATGAATCCGGCCAGTTCGCCGGGGAGGGTCGCCGGCGGCCCGGACGCGGGCTGCGGCGCGCAGTCCGATCGGGGCGGCGCGGCGGGCGTTTCACATGATGGACTATGTATATTGTGTAGCGCGTTACATCCCGCAGGACCGAGAGCGGCAATTCGTCGCCGCGCGGCCTCGTCCGGCGACCGGCCGGCACACGCGATATCACCGGTCTATTCGCCGCTCCGGACCGCGGCGAGGGGCCCGCTCGGCCGTTCCTGGCCACAATCGCGATTGCTCGGCCGCGCGACGCAATCATCCTTCGAGTCGGGAGCGGCGGCGGGAGTTCACTCGCCGTCATCCGGAAGAAAGGATTGCTACCATGTCTCGCAACATTCTCATGTTGGCCCCTGCGCTCGCGTTCGCACTGCCGTTCGTCACCTCCCAGCCGACGATGGCGCGTCCCCTCGCCCTTCAGGCCCAGGAGACTCTGTGGGACGACCGCCACGGCGACAGCGACGACGACGACGACGACGACCACGGCGGCGACGACCAGATCGCGATCATGGTCTGCTTCCAGGCGCAGCTCGTGCTCAACGAGGACAACCGCTCCTACTCGTGCGACCTCGTCGAAGGTCCGCAGTGCCTGGCGAGCTGCTCCGCCGAGGCGGTCGCCCCGCTGTGCCAGAGCGAGATCGCCAACCGCGCCCGCGCCGGCGACTTCGACACCTGCGTGGAGGAGCGCCTGGCCACCTGCCGCAGTCAGTGTGACACCGGCGGCGCCGCCTTCTGCCACGCCGACGACGACCTCAAGGCCCGCGGCGGCGGCGACCACGACGACGACGACAACGACAAGCACGAGAACGACGACGACGACGACGACGACAACATCGACGGGAACATCGAGGTCCACGAGGAGGACGGCCTGATCTTCATCGACGTGGAGATCTGCCTCGACCTCGTGATCGACCCCGACCGCCTCTGATCCGCGCAGCGCCCACCCCACGGCCGCGATCGGCGCTTCGCCGGTCGCGGCCGCTTTCGCGGCGTCACAGGCCCTGCACGAACTCCCAGATCTGCTGGCCCCCGAACAGCGGCCACCCGTGGGTGGTGCCGTCGTAACCGCCCTCGCTGTGCTCGCACCACACGACCGGCTGGCCGGCGTCGCATCCCTCGTAAGTCGCGCAGGCGTGGCTCTCCGGCTCGGCCTCGACCGCCGCGTGGACCTCGGCGATCGGCGGCGTCGTCGCGGCGTCGCAGCCGTTGCGCTCGCGCCAGAAGTCGCGCGCCTCCTCGCCGTTGGCGAACGGCACGTGGACATCGGCGATCCCGTGGATCACCAGCGCGGCGACCCGATCGACGCAATCGTCCTTCTCCGGCAGATAGCCGGCCACCGGCGCGATCGCCAGCAGCCGGTCGCCGAACCGACAGCCGAGGATGTTGACGAAGTGCGCGCCCGAGCTGGTGCCGGCCGCGAACACCCGCGCCTCGTCGACGCAGTACTCGCTGGTCAGCCGGTCCAGCACCGCGGCGAAGAACTCGGCGTTGATCTCGCGCTCCCCGTCGCCCTCCCAGCCGGTCCCGCCGAGCGACGTCATGTACACGAGGATCGCGTGATCGCCCATCGCCGCCTGGAACCCGGCGCAGTCGCCGTCCTGACAATTGGGCCCGGTGCGATTGCGGCCGTGGAATCCGAAGCCCAGCGGATAGGGGGTGTTCGGGTCGTAGTCGGGCGGCAGCGACACGATGTACTGCCCTGATTGATCCTGCACCTCGATCGTCAGCGGCCCGCTCGCAGGATTCATCACACCACAGCCCGCGCTGCCCGCCGCGCCCGTCGTGCCGTCCGTGGTGGTGGTCCCGTCGGTCGTCGCCGGCGCCTCGGTCGTCGGCTCCCCCGTCGTCGGCGCCGCCGTCGTGCCCGTGCTCGTGCTCGTCGAGGCTTCGGCGGTCGTTCCGCTCGTGGTGGTCGCGTCGCTCGCCGCCTCGGTGGTGGTCGCCGGCGGCTCCGTCGTCCCCGTCGTGGTCGTCGCGGCCGTGGTGTCGGTGCTGCCGTCGCCGCCGCCCGAGCAGCCGCCGATCGACCCGGCCGCCAGCCACGCCGCCCACGAGAATTCGCGCAATCCGCGGATCATGCGTCACGCTACCAAATCCGGCGAATCATCGGTGCGCGTTCCCGATCCATGGACGCCGAGCGGTGAATCGACGATCCTCACCGTATGCGCGATCCTCGTGAGATCTCACGGTCCGACGCCGCGGCCATGGGGGCGGAAGCCCTGAAGGCCTGTCGCGCCGGCAGCTACACCGCGCCGTCGGGCCGCGTCGTCGCGCTGGGCGACGCGATCGCGCGGGCGATCGCCGACACCGCCGATATTCCGCCCGCGCTCGCCCTCGACCTCGCGCCCCGCGGTCGCCGGTCGACCCGCATCGAGGTCGTCAATGACAGCACCCTGGTCGCGGCGCGCCGCATGCACGACGACGGCCTCGACGTCGTCGCCCTCAACTTCGCCTCCGCGCGCCGGCCGGGCGGCGGTTTCTTGTCCGGTGCGCGAGCCCAGGAGGAGTCGCTGTGCCGCGCTTCGGCGCTGTACGTGTGTCTCGAAGGCCGGGCGATGTACGGCGAGCAAGGCGGCTGGCACGACGCGATGCACGGCGACGCGATGATCTACTCGCCGGCCGTCCCGGTGTTCCGCGGCGACGACGGCCCGCTGCTCGAGCAGCCGTGGCAGTGCGGCTTCATCACCGCCGCCGCGCCGAACCGCAACGCCCTGCGCAGCCGCGCGCCCGCGCGAGAGGCCGAGCTGCCGCAAGTGTTCGCCGAGCGGATCGCCCGCGTCCTGGCCCTCGCCGCCCGCCACGGCCACGACGGCGTCGTGCTCGGCGCCTGGGGCTGCGGCGCCTTCGGCTGCGACCCCGAGCTCGTGGCCGACCAGTTTTACGCCGCACTCACCGGCCCGTTCCGGGGCGCCTTCGAGCGCGTGGTGTTCGCCGTCCTCGACACCAGCCTCGAGCAGCGCACCATGGGCCCGTTCGCCCGCCGCTTCGCATGACCCTCAGAACATGTTCTTCATGACATGTTCGATCGCAAACCTCATATCATTCGCTGCTGCAGCCTGAATCGCAGCACCATGAGCGCCAGCGGCATGTAGCGCCCGAGCGCCGTCCCCCCGCTCTGGCCCATGTACAGCAGCGACATCCCGGTCGCCAGCAGCGCCTGGCGCACGTGCGCGTGGGCCAGCAGCTTGGCCTCGGTCGCGCGAGCGATCAGCGCCCCGTGTGCGGGCGAGCCGACCGCGATCTCCTCGCCGCGCCAGCGGAACGACCGCCGCCCGCCCGTGACGACCCGCCGCCGCCCGGACGTCCCGTCCGCCACCGCCGCGCGGGCCGGATCGGTCTCCTCCAGCTTCAAGCACTGATAAAAGCTCCACACGCTGCGGCACGCGACGCGGTCGAGCACGAACGGCGCCGGCGCCTCGCTGGACAGCGGCGCGCCCGAGATCATGTGATCGAGCGGCCGCCGCTGCTGGGCCCGCCAAGCCGCGTACTCGGCCGGCCCGAATGCAAGCGCGCGCCTCCAGCTCGGCCGCCCGCGCGTCTCCGACGATCGCGCGGCGGCCCTCGTAGAGCAGGCCCTCGAGCTGCGGATCGGCCGGATCGATCACGCGACACGCATCGTCGACGCCGCGGCTCCTCACCAGCTCTCGCAGCGGTCGCTCGTTCGCCACGCGACGATTGTACCGCCCTCGTCGCGCACGTCTCGCGCTTCTTGTTACCCTCGGCGCATGCTCGGCCGCTTCTTCACCTCGCGCCGATACCTCGCCGGCGCGCTCGTGCTCCTCGCCTGTCCGTCGAGCTCGCCGAGGCCCGCGCCCGAACCCCCGCCGCGCGTCGACGCGGAGCCCGCGATCGCAGTCCAGCAGCGCCCGGCCGCGCCTGCGCCCGCCGAGCCGCCGCCGCCGGACGTCGCCGCGGCTCCCGACCTCGCGACGCCCGGCCCGCTCGACTACGCCGCCAGCCCCACCGGCGTCCTCGTCGCGTGGTCGCGCCACGACGGCGAGGCCAGCGAGATCGTCGCGCAGCAGCTCGACCCGCGCGGCCGCCCGCTCGCGCCGCCGAGGCACGTCCTGCGGACCGAGGGTGAGATCGTCGACCTCGCGGTGAGCACCGCGAAGGGTCAGGCCTGGCTCGCCTACGTCGCCGAGCTCGAGGCGCCGAGCGGCCTGCTCGGCGCCGCCACCCTCGCTCCCGACCTGTCCGTCACCGGCGCGCGCATCCTCGATCGCTTCACCGCCGCCGCCCTGTCCGCCTGGGAGGGCGACCGCGTGCGGGTGCTCGCCCTCGCCCCCGACGACGCAGTGATCGCGGCCATCGGCGCGCCGGTGCCGTGCCGCGATCGCGTCGTCGGCGGCATCCGACCGTGTCCCGGCTATCACCTCTACACCGTGCGCGGCGACGATTTTAACAGCCGACACGCCGCCGAGGTCGGAGTCGACGGCGGCCAGTCCGACATGGGCGCGCTCGTCGACGTCGGCGCCGGCGTCTTGCTCGACGTCTGGGCGTGGCACGGCGGACCGAGCCACGCCGACCTCTACCTCCCGCGCGGCGCCATCAGGGCGACCACCCCGAAGTTCCGCCGCGTCCGCTGTCGGCCTCCGTTCCACCGCGGCTTCGACGGCGAGGCCCTGGTCTCGTGGTGCGCCGGCGATGGCGCCGGCCTCGACGAGCGCTGTCGGTTGAGCGACGACCCTGCCGCTCGCTGCGCGCAGGTCCACCTCGTCACCTTGCGAGATCGGCCCCTCACCCCGCGCAGCGCCCGCAGGGCGCCCCGATCACCGCTTTGAAGCTCCGCTGCAGCGCCGGTCGGCCCGTGCTCGACGTCGCCTGGGACGGCGGCTCACGCCGGCTCGACCCCCAGGCCCCCGGCGCTGCGCTCGACCTCCGCCGCGAGCTCGGCGTGTGGACCGGCGAGTACGGCGTGCAGATCGCCGAGGACGGACAGATCACTCGCTACCGCTGCGAGCCCGACGAGCGCCTCGCCGCCGACCCCGAGCCCGCCGCGGCGCTCGACCTCACGGCCGCGGCCGGCACCTAGAGATGTCCCGCAGAACATGCCCTCCAGGACATGCTCTTTGGGACATCCTCAACCGGCCCACGCTCAACGGTTGAGGTTCCAGATCGCCGCGTTCAGCGCGAACGCGAACGACACCCACAGCAGGTGGGGGATCTGCAGCAACCCTGCCGCCGGGCGGATCTTGAAGAACGCGCGGGTCATCGACATCAGCGCGAACCACTGCACCCCCACGCACACCAGCGACAGGTCCGGGCGGTGGAGGCCGAAGAACAGCGGCGACCAGGCGGCGTTGAGCAGCAGGTTGAGGAAGAACAGCCCGATCGCCCACGGCACCAGCGGGTGCTTGTCCTTGCGCGCCACCATGTAGATGCTGAGACCCATGGTCGCGTAGAGCGTCAGCCACACCGGGCCGAACACCGAGTCGGGCGGCGTCCAGTCGGGCTTGTGGAGGCGGTGGTACCAGCGGTCGGGCCCGAAGAAGTACCCGGACAGCGCGGGCACGTAGGCCACGCCGATCCAGAACAGCAGGCTCAGGGGTGACAATCGGCGGTGCTGCATGAGCGCAAGACTGAGGGCGATCGGCACGCGCGGCAACTCGCGGCGATCGCGTCCGCGGCCGCGGAGGGTCTCGCTCGCGGCCGCCGTCTCGCGACGCGCTCAGCCGTCGTGCCACTCGGCGAGCGTGGTCAGCAGCGCAGACGTGAACGAGGGCGTCGAATGGGCGGCGAAGCGGGAGAACGGGAACTCGCGCACCCCGGCCCAGCGGAACGAGCCCGCCTCGTCGAGGAACAGCGCGCTGCCGAAGGGCAGCGGGTTACCGATCTCGACCACCGGGATCCACGCGAGCAGCGCCTCACCGTTCGCGCGCGCGGTGGCGTCGACCTGCGGCAGCGAGCGCCACGTCGTCGCCACGAACTCCGCGACCACCCGGCGCGCCGCCTCGATCGTGCGGCGCTCGCTACCCTCGATCGCCAGCGTCGTCACCGAGTTGGTGGCGAGCCAGTGATAGTCTTCAAGAAACTCGACCAGGCTCACCGGCAGCTCGCGGCCCAGGCGGTGGCGCAGCGCCAGGATCGCCCCCGGCAGCGCCCCTCGCGGCGCTCGCTGCAGCGACGCCCGCGTCGCCAGCCACGCGAGCGCCGCCTCGACGCTCGCGCGCGGCATCGCCTCGTCCTCGTCGTCGTCCTCGTCCCTCACTCGCCGCGGCCCGCCAGCACCCGCGCAGCCGCCTGGGCCGCCACCGCCTGCCCGAGCACGCTCAGCTGTTGCTGGGCCGCCACCGCGTTGTGCAGCGCCATCCCGATCGCGTGCGCCGCGACCTGATAGAGCGCCGCGCGGGCCAGGCCTGCGGGATCTCCTGCGGCCGCGCCCGTCGGCGCCCCTTCGGTCATGTCCTTCGGGACATCCTCGCTCAACGCCGGCGTGCTGACCGGCAGCGTCGGCAGCTCGAGCCCGCCGCACGCGGCCAGGGCCACGATCCCGCGGCGCTGTGCGGCCAGCACCGCCTCGAGCTGCGCGATCGCCTGCGTCACCGCCGACGTCACCGCCGTCGCCGTGCGCGCGAACGCCTCGGCCTCCTCGGCCGCCGTCACTTCTTCCCCCTCCCCGAGGCGGTGTCGACCGTGTAGAGCAGCGACACCCCCTGGGTCGTGGCCGCCTGAGCGACCACGTTGAGCTGCTGCTGGGCCGTCACCGCGTTCTGCATCATCAGCCCCGTCGCGTGCGCCATCGTCTGGTAGAGCGAGGCCATCGCCAGCGACGGCGCGTCGCCGAGGACCTTCGCGTTGCTCTGGCTGACGGCGTCGGTGATCTGGGGATTGACGGCGGTGGCGTCGGTGATCTGCGAGTTGACGGCGGTCGGCACGGCGTCGGTGATCTGCGCGTTGACGGCGGTTTCGCTGGCCATGGTGCTCCTGTTACCCGCGAGGATACGCCGCGTCGGCGCGCCGCGACAGCCGCGTCAGAAGCAGATGAAGAAGTCGCAGATCCCGAGGATGTTGTCCTTCACCCCCGCCGGGCAGCAATTCGACTGCGGGTTGTTCTCGTCGAAGATGCAGAACTCGCCCTGCCCGGCGCACATCAGCGTCTCGCAGCCCGACGTGTCGAGCGTGCACGACGGGGTGCAGCCCAGCGCGCCCATGTCGTAGCCGAGGCTGATGCAGGTCTGGCCGCCGAGCTGGGCCCCGTCGCACTGCTCCGCGCCTTCCTGCACCCCGTTGCCGCACGACGCCAGCGGCGTGCAGCCGGCCGTGTCGATGCTCTTGCAGTTCTGCGCGCACACCAGGCTGCCGCCGCCGTAGCCGAGGCTCTGGCAGCTCTTCCCGTTGAAGTTGGAGCCGTCGCACGCCTCGGCCATGTGGACGATGCCGTCGCCGCACGTGTAGCAGCCGTCGATGAACAGCTTGCAGTCGGGCCCGCACAGCAGGGTGCCGGCGCCGTAGCCCTCGGTCATGCACGTGCTGCCGACCAGCGACTCGCCGTCGCACGCCTCATTGGCGTCGACGTTGCCGTCGCCGCACACCCCCGCGGGCGCGCTGGTCCCCGTGGTGATCGGGTCGCTGGACCCCGGCGAGCTCGACGTCGGCTCCTCGCCGGTCTCGCTCTCGCTGCCGCTGCCGCCGTCGCCGCTGCTGCCGTCGCTGTCGCTGACGGACGTGTTCGGGTGGGCCGTGGTGATGTTGTGCGTCGTGGGCAGCGGGATCGACCCGGTGTCGCTGATGGTGCCCTCGGCACACCCCATCAACAGCGCGATCATCAGGCTCGACCCCGCGAACTTGCTCGGCATCCCATCCGAGCCTAACAGCGCCGGCGCGGGTGTGAACTCGCCCCGGCGACGGCCTCGCGCGCCCACGCGCCCGCGGACGCGAGAGGTTCCTCATTGCTCCGCCGAGCCGCGTCCGCGATCGCGCTCCTGCGCGATCGACTCACAGGGGCGCACGCGTCGGACACTCGCCCTCGCCCTGGAAGTCGCCGAGCGTGCGCGCCTGGGCCGCGAGGTAGTCGTATGCGGTGGTCACCGGGATCGACGCGCCGGTCACGGAGTAGCCGAGCTCCGGCGTGAACACCTCGGCGGCCTTCACCATGCGCAGCTCGTCGAGCGTCGTCTCGCCGTCGCGGTCGAGGTCGCTGTCGGCGACCCACTGCGCCCGCCGCTCGGTGATCTCGGCGCCCTGCGTGATGTTGGTGAAGAACCAGTGGTCGCCGTGGATGGTCGGCTTGATCTGCGCCGTCCCGCCCGACGGCACCGCGAAGCCGGCGTCGCCCTCCTCCGGCGCGCAGTCGTCGAACGACGTCCCGGCCGCGAGCCCCCACGCGAACTTCACCTCGGTCGCCGGCGCGCAGTCGTCCGTGCCCGGCAGGCACGACTGGCCGTCGGCCTTGGTGATCGCGCCCTCGACGTAGATCGAGAAGCCGTTGTCGATCATGAACTGCAGATCCGCCGCGGAGGTGCCCTCGGCCGCCTCGACCGACGCCGAGGCGTCGGGGATGTCGTAGCCGACGCGGTCCCAGCGGACCGCGTCGACGTCGTCGAACTCGGTCAGGACGAACCCGCCGACCGGCAGGTTGAGCAGGTCGACCACGTAGACCGCGGGGTCGGACAGCGAGGCCGACGTGTCGGCGCTCCGGCCGGCGCGGAAGTTGCCGACCACCACCAGGAACTTGGTGTAATCCGCGGCCCACCCGTCGACGATGTTCTCCTCGCCGGTGCCCGGCTGCAGCCCCTCGGGGATGGTGTCCTCGGCCTCGACGAACACCTGCACCCTCCCGGTCGCGCCGCCTCCGCCGTTGCAACCGGCGACCAGGGCGAGGGCGAGGGCGGGGACGAGGACCTTCTTCGGACGTGGCATGACGACTCTCCTTGCGCGATGACGCGGGGTGTTTGCAAGTTCTCGGACCGCCGCGCCGCGCTCGGCCAGGCGCGCGTCGGCCCCGGGGACGCCGCGATCGGGCGCTGCGGGGCCCGCACCCGGCCCGACAGGCCCGGCGGCGACGGACAGGCGAAGCGCGGCGGCGGTCACGGCGCGACGGTACGCCGCGCGTTCTTGCAAGTCAAATTGCAAAAGCCCTTCGCTTGCATTTACTGCCGCACCGCTCGCCGCGAGAGCTGCGCCTCGGGCCGCGCGGGCCTGCTTCTCACCCGCACACGGTCTACTCTTGCAATGCGTTTGCAAAAATTGACCTTGCGCACGCCGGGCGGCGCTTGTCCGGCGCGTCCGCGGCTGTCACCGTCTGGCATGACCTCGCAGTCGCCTCTCGCCGATCCGGCCTCGTGGAACCTCGTCGACGAAGCGTACGCCGAGCGCGGCGTCCACTTCCTGCACCCCTACGCCCGCGACGCGATCGCGCTGGCCGCCCCGGCCGCCGACGCGCGCGTGCTCGACGTCGCCTGCGGCCCCGGCACTCTGGCCTTGCTGGTCGCCCCCGAGGTCGCGCACGTCGCCGCTCTCGACTTCGCCGCGGCGATGATCGACCGCCTGCGCGAGCGCGCCGACCGGGCCGGGATCGAAGTCGACGCCCGCGTCGGCGACGGGCAGGACCTGCCGTGGCAGGGCGCCAGCTTCGACGCCGCCTTCTCGATGTTCGGCCTGATCTTCTTCCCCGACCCCGCCCGCGGCCTGCGCGAGCTCCACCGCGTGCTGCGCCCCGGCGGCCGCGCAGTCGTGGGCTCGTGGATCCCCTTCGAACCGTCGCACCCGCTCTCCATGATGTTCGCGGCCCTGCGCGACGTCATGCCCGAGCTCCGCTCGGCTCCGGCACCGCCCCGCTCGGCCAGCCCGGCGAGTTCGCGGCGGCCCTCGGCGCCGCCGGCTTCACCGGTATCCGCGTCGAGCCCGTCACCCACGAGTTCCGCTTCGCCGACGTCGACGCCTTCTGGACCTTTAATAAACGCGGCAACGCCCCGATCGCCCTCCTCCACCAGCGCCTCGCCCCCGAGCGCTGGCAGAGGTTCGAGCAGGACGTGCTCGCCCGCCTGCGCGAGCGCTTCGGCGCCGGCGAGGTCGCCTACGACCAGACCGCCCTGCTCGGCCTCGGCGTCCGCTGAAGCTCATGCAGTGACATGTCTCTTTGGACATGTCATGATGCGCTGCTCGATCCGAGGCGCGACCGTCAAGTGGCGGTTCGACACACGCCCGCGACGCCGCCCTCGATCCGGTCGCACTGCGGCACCACGCCGGGACAGCCCGGCTCGGCCGCCCCCGGGTCGCACCGCGGCACGCAGCACCCTGCGGCCTCGCGACACGGGGCCCCCTCGGGCAGGTCGGAGACCCGCGTCGTCTCGCAGCTGAGCCCCTCGGCGCAGCCGCCCAGCCACGGATCGCACGCGTCCAGCCAGACCCCTTCTTCGGCCTTCACGCACTGGCCGCGCCCGGCGGCCGCCAGCTTCGGCTCGGCGCTCGCCAGGCAGGTGAAGCCCTCCGCGCAGTCGTCCTCCAGCAGCGCGCAGTCCTGGCCGCACACCCGCAGGCGCGCACATCCCTGTCCTTCGGGGCATGTCGTTGGATCGTCGCACTCCGCCGTGCACACCCCGCCGACGCAGCGGGCCCCGACCTCGCAGGCGCGCGGTCCGTCCAGCGCCTGCTCGCAGGCGGCGCCGAGCGGCGCGGGGTCTTCGACCTGGGCCTCGCAGCGGCGCCAGATCGTGCAAACCTGTCCTTCAGGACAGTCTTGCTCGGCGACGCCGCACACCGGCGCGAGGACGACGTCCAGGTCGGCCGCGGGGTCGAGCGGGTGGTGCCAGCGGATCGTGTAGAGCCCCAGCCCCAGCATCAACGGACCCTCCTGCCGCGGCGGCAAGGTCGAGTCGGTGCGCCACGGCGCGTGCACGTCGACCCACCGCCACGCGAAATCGTCCGGCTGGCACAGCGAGATGCTGAGCCGCCCGCGGACCTCCCTGCGCAGTTCGAACGCGCCCGCGTGCTCGGGCGTGACCTCGAAGGTCCACTCGATGAACCCCTCCTGCGCCCCCTCGCCTTCGCGCGGGGGATCGTCCGCAGCGGCAAAATCATTGACGACCCGCGGCGAGCGACAGTCCATGCGCGCCTGCAGCAGCGCCGCGCCGGGCGTGCCGCCGTCCGGGGCCGGCGGCGCGTCGCAGCCGAGATGCATCGGCTCGAACCGGTCGAGCGGCCCGCGCCGCCAGCGGAGGAAGTCGTCGTCGAGCTTCGAGCCGAACCGCTCGCGATAGCGGGCCCGCACCACGTCCGGCGCGGTGTCCCTGGTGGTCTCGGCGAACAGCGCCAGCACCTCGGACGGCCCGAACGCCTTCAGCATCCCGTACACGAGATCGCCGCCGGCGTCGTAACCGTCGCGGTCCAAGGCCTGCGAGCGCGTCTTGGCCAGCAAGAGCTCGAGGTCGACCGCCATACACTCGGGCGTCGACAGGCACCCCTGCGTCAGCGAGCCGCCGCCGATCGCCTGCGCCAGGCCCTCGCCGAACAGCGGCTTGTCGCTGCCGTCCTCCTGAAATTGCCGCGCGTGCACGAGCTCGTGCCGCACCGCCGAGCGAAAGCTGTCACCACGGAGATACACCCGGCTGCCGTTGGCGCATCCGCCCCTGAACATGAAGGCCGAGCACGCCTCCGCCGCCAAGTCGCGCGACAGCATCCATACCGAGAGGGTCTCCGCACGAGGCGCCAGCTCGAGCTCCGCCTCCATCCACGCGACGCGGCGGTCGAGGAACTCCAGCGTGCCGGCGCACACCTCCGGCACGAGGTCGGTCCCCACCGACACCCGCTCCCCGTGCCACGCGAGCGGCGGCAACTCCGGCCCCGACGCCGCCCTCTCGGGCTCGCAACCAGCCATGAAGGCGAGCACCGTCCATGTCCTCCAGGACATGTATTTTCGGACATTCATGTCTCCCTACCTCTTCCGTCCTCGACCGTGAGGACGAGCATCTCTCGTGACCGCGCCCGCTACTCGGCCGGGCACCCGGCCCCCGGCGTCACCTCGCCGTGGGCCATGAAGTAGATCGGGTGGCTGCCGGCGAACGCCTCCGCCGGCAGCACCTCCCAGTTCACCCCGTCCTCGCTGCGAAAGAACTTCTGCTTCTCGTACCAGACCATCCAGCCGGCGTTGCTCGCCACGAACGTCCCGCCGGGGCTGCGCGCGACCTGGCCGATCGAGATGTCGCCCGGCGAGATCGGCTCGCTCTGCCAGCTCGCCCCGTCGGCGCTGCGGTGCAGCGTGGAGCCCTCGTAGACGAAGAACTCGGAGCCGGTCCAGATCGGCGGCGACGACAGGCCCTGGGACACCGGCACGTACTCCCAGTTGTCGCCGCCGTCGGTGGTGCGACAGACGTGGCCGTTGCCGCTGGCCATCACGCCCACACCTGACCCATAGGCCATGCCGATCACGTAGCCCCCGCACTGCGGCGGTCGGGTCGTCGCCGGCGTCCAGGTCACCCCGTCGGCGCTGCGGACGATGGCCCGCTGCTCGCCGCTCTCGCCGGAGACCACGAACCACCCCGCGTCATGCGGAAAGAACTCGATCGCGCGGGTGTTGATGCCGATGTCGAGCGGGCCGCCCTCCGTCCACGTCTTGCCGAGGTCATCGGAGATCTGCGTCGTCGAATTGTTGGCGACGAAGCGGCCGTTGCCGAACGCGATGTCGGCGAACGTGGGCGTGTCGCTGAGCACGGTCTCGAACGCCGAGGCGTCCTCGCTGCGCACCACCGAGCCCGGCGCGCCCCAGCCCCACGTGAGCACGAAGGTCTTGTCGCCGTGGGCGATCCCGCGGCCCGCGAACGGATTGTGGTCGCAGTCGAGGCCGGCCTCGAAGCAGCGCACCGCGTCGTCCTGCGACTGATCTTGAATCCACGTGCGGCCGTCGTCGCAGGAGATCGTCGTGCGCCCGTAGTGCCCCTGGGCGATGAACACCGGCACCGCGGTCACCGGCGGCGGCCCCGTCGTCGTCGACGTCGCGTCGGTGCCGGTCGGCGCCTCCGTGGTCGTCGGCGCCTCGGTCGTGCTCGTCGACGTGCTCCCCGTCGTCGTCTCGACTGCCGTGGTCCCCGGCGTCGTCGGCGACGACGTCACCTCCTGCGAGGTGCCCGACGTCGAAGTCGTCGAACTCGCCTCGCTGGTGCCGTCGACGCCCGCCGACTCCTTGCTCCCGCCCTGACATGCGACGACCAGCGCCGCCCCGATCCACATCTGCCGCACCGCATCACGGTAACGAGGTCGCTGCGAACCTCGCAAGGTGTCTTGCGCCCCCATCGTCGCGCGCGGCCTCGCATCGCGCGTCTACGCGCGTTTGACAGCCCCCTGCGCCCTCCTGTAGCTGTGATCGCCGCGCCGTGTGGCGAGGGCGGGAGGACAGGTGATGATCGACAGGCGACAGGCACGAGCATGGATGCTCGGTGGCACGCTGGTCCTGGGATGTAGCGGTGGTGGCGGCGGCAACGACGACGACACTGCGACCGCGGCTTCGACCGAGGGTCCCGGCACCGCCACCGATGTAGCGACGACGACGCCGACCACGAGCGAGGGCACCGGCGTCGACCCGACCGAGGGCGCGCCCGCCGACTGCGAGGGCCCGCTCGACCCCGGCCCGGCGCCGCTGCGGCGGCTCACGCACACGCAGTACAACAACACGGTCCGCGACCTGTTCCCCGGCGTGACGCTGCCGCCGCAGACGATCTCCGTCGACCCGAAGGTCAACGGCTTCGAGAACAACGCCGACGTGCAGACCCCCTCGGCCCTGCTCATCGAGCAGTACCAGCGCGCCGCGCTGGCCGTCACCGAGGCCGCGTGGGCCTCGCCCGAGGCCTTCCTCCCGTGCGCGGCCGACGGCGGCGGCGAGCCGCAGCAGTGCGGTCACACCTTCATCCTCGACTTCGGCGCGCGCGCCTTCCGGCGGCCCATGACCGCCGACGAGGAGGCCGCGTTCCTCGGCTTCTTCGACCAGCAGCTGGCCGAGACCAACTTCACGGTCGCCCTCCAGCTCACCACCCAGGCGCTGCTGCAGTCGCCCGCGTTCCTCTACTTCCTCGAGTTCGGCGGCGAGCCCGTCGAGGGCGGCGAGGCCGTCGCGTTGACAGGCCACGAGCTGGCCGCGCGCCTCTCCTACTTCCTGTGGGACAGCATGCCCGACGCCCAGCTGTTCGCGGCCGCCACCGCCGGCGACCTCGATACGGTGGAGGGCCTCGCGGCCGAGGCCATGCGCATGCTGGGCGACAGCAAGGCTCGCGGCGCGCTCGTCAACTTCCACCGCCAGTGGTTCGACTTCGACGGCGTCGCGCTCATCAACCCCGACCCCGCGACCTACCCGAACTACACCCCCGAGCTTCGGACCGCCATGCGCGCCGAGCTCGACCGCTTCGTCGAGTCGACCCTGTTCGAAGGGCCAGGTACCTTCGCCTCGCTGCTCACCAGCACCGAGACCGACGTCGACGCCACCCTCGCCGCGCTCTACGGCGTCGACGCTCCGCCGCCCGGCGAGTGGGCGCCCGTCAGCCTCGACCCCGCCCAGCGCAGCGGGATCCTCACGAGGGCCGGCTTCCTCGCCCGCACCGCCCACGCGGTCCACCCCTCGCCCGTCAAGCGCGGCGTGTTCGTGCTCGCGCGGCTGCTGTGCGTCCCGCCCGCGCCCCCACCGGCCAACGTCAACACCAACCCGCCCGACGAGGGCGAGCCCGGCCAGCCCAAGACCAACCGCGAGCGCTACGCCAAGCACACCGCGCAGGCCGACTGCGCCTCGTGTCACACCACGATCGACGGCGTCGGCTTCGGCTTCGAACACTACGACGCGCTCGGCCGCTGGCGCGACCTCGACAACGGCGAGCCGGTCGACGCCAGCGGCGAGCTGGTCGGCACCGACGTCGACGGCGCCTTCGACGGCGCGGTCGAGCTGTCGCAGAAGCTGGCGACCAGCACCCAGGCCCACGACTGCGTGGTCTCGCAGGTCTACCGCTACGCCCTCGGTCGCGGCACCACCGCGGCCGACCTGTGCAGCCTGGGCGACCTGCGGGCCCAGTTCGCCGAGTCCAGCGGAGACATCCACGCCCTCCTCCTCGCCGTCGTCACCAGCGACGCCTTCCGCACCCGAAAGGAGGCCCCATGACCGCCTCGCACCTCCGCGCCCCGCGTCTGCGCCGGCGCAGCTTCCTCGGCGGCCTCGGCCTCGGCCTCGGCGCGCTGTGCCTGCCCTCGCTGCTGCCGCGAGGCGCCCGCGCCGAGCCGCCGGGCCCGGTCAAGCGGCTGCTCATGCTGATGACGGAGCACGGCACCGTCTATCAGAACTGGCGCATGCGCCCGGGCAACCTGCCCGAAGATACAGATTGGGAGGCGCCGCTCGGGGCTCTCGGCGAGTCCGACTTCAGCGAGATCTTGCGGCCGCTGCACGGCTTCCGTGACCGCCTGCTGGTGCTCGACGGGGTCGGCATGGCGACCGGGCACATGACCGGGATCAACGAGCACGAGGAGGGCCACGCTACCTGCCTCACCGGCACGTTGGCGCAGCCGGTCGACGGCGGCGTCGCGCTCGCCGCCGGGCCCTCGATCGACCAGATCGTCGCCGGCGCGGTGGCCGAGCCGGGCCAGATCGCGTCGTTGCAGGTGTCGCACGGCAACTGGGCCTACAGCTACGATCCGAGCGGCAAGGCGCTGCCGTGGATCACCGATCCGTGGCAGCTCTACAGCAAGCTGTTCCCCAACGGCCCGGTCGACCCCAACGAGCCGCCCGACGACCTCAAGACGATCCGCAACCGCCAGAGCAGCGTGGTCGACCTCGTGCGCGAGCAGTACCACGCGCTGGCGCCGAAGATGTCGGGCGAGGACAAGCTCAAGGTCGAGCAGCACCGCGACCTCCTGCACTCGCTCGGCCAGCAGCTCGAGAACCTGGCCAACATCGTGTGCGAGGCCCCGGCCGAGCCCGACGGCGGCCCGCCGTGGGAGGACCCGCAGTTCTACTTCCACCGCGCCCAGGTGTTCACGACGCTGACGACGCTGGCATTGTCGTGCGACCTGACCCGCGTGGCGGTGCTCGCCTTCAGCGGCCTGCGCAACGAGCACGTCAGCGCCCCGCCCGGCGACCTCCACAACGACTACGCGCACCAGGCCTCGTCCGACCCGACGGCGATGCAGGTGATGACGAACTACCACAAGATCCACGCCGAAGATTTTAAAAATATTCTGGCGGCGCTGGACGCCGTGCCGAGCGAGAGCGGCACGCTGCTCGACGACACTCTGGTGGTGTGGGGCAACGAGCTGTGCACCGGCGAACACAGCATGAACCAGTGGCCGATCGTGATGGCCGGCGCGACCAACCATTTCAAAACGGGTCGATACGTCCGCTGGGCCCAGAAGAACATCATCAAAGGGACGTGGGGCGACGAGCCGCAGGGCCCGCCGCACAACCGCCTGCTGGTGTCGATCGCCAGGGCGATGGGCGCCGACGTCGACCAGGTCGGCGAGACCAGCGTGACGCTCAAGGGCGACACGCAATTGCCCACGACGGGGGAACTCGATCGCCTGACGTGATTCTTCGGACCCGCGATACACGCGTGGGCTCCGCGGGAGCCCACGCGTCAGCGCTCTCGACGACTCTTTGGGTGTAGCGCGCGACCGAGGCTTCCAGCGAGCGGCCACGCACGAGACCCAAGCCTTGCGCGCGAGACTCGGCCTGGCGGCAAGCACCGCCCCGAAGCGGGTTTGACGAATACGAAGCGAACAGCGACCCGCGCGTGGCGGGCCGCTACAGCATGTGCTCGTCGGTCATGAGGCAGAACTTCGGGTCCATGTCCTGGCCGATGGTGGGCATGATACGGCACTCGTAGCCCTCCCGCGGACACTCGCTGTCGTCGTCGCATTCGACCGCGCAGGCCTCGAAGTAGCCATCGGCGCCAATACACCAGACGCCGCGGCCGCATGCGGAGTCGTCGGGAACATAGAAGGTTTGGGAGGAAGCTCGCAAGTCTTGCTGCAGTAGCCGTCCGGCAGCTCGTAGATGCCGAGGACGTCCGTCAGGCACACGGCTCCGGCGCCGAGGAGTGCGACGCATTCGTCGTCGTTCGCGCAGGCGTGGCCCCATTCGGCCATCTTGCCGGCATCGGTGCCTGTGCTCTCGGAGGTCCCGGCGTCGGTCGTAGGTCCGCCGGTGGTCGAGGCGTCGGTCGTGACAGCCGTGGATCCCGAGCCCGTGGACGTGGTGGGCGCGGTGGTGCCCACGGTGGTGCCGCCGTCCGTCGGCCCGGTGGTGGCGGAGGGTTCATAGAAGGTGGTGGCGGAGGTGGCGCTGGTGCCCGGCTTGGAGAAATCTGGGCAGCCGGCGAGCACGAGCGTGAGCGACCCGATTCGCGCGTGGGCGAAGAGGCGAGACCCCATGAGGCGCCTTTTACCGCGGGGTTTCAGGGCTCACAAGCAGGGGCTCCTCGCCCGTGCGAGAAACGCAGTGCGGTGCGGCAAGCCGATGACGAATTCCAGGTCGTCCAGCGCCTCCACCTCACGCCTCACCGGAGAGCCGGAGCGGTGCGTCTGCCCGACGTTCTCGTGCTGAATCACGCCATCTGGAGCTCGGCTCGTGATGTCCGGCCGTGGCGACTTCTTCTCGACAGGTTCGGCCTGCTGCTGGGTCGGGTCTTGGTCTGCGCGAGACCAAGCGGCGGCAGTACAAGGCCGCCCATGTCCCATGAAGACTTCGACCTCGATGCCGTGGAGCGCCGCCTCTGTGTTCAGGCGCTCGAGCTCGCCGGCAACATCGTCGACGCCGCCTGGCGCCTCGGCATCACCCGGCAGGCGATGAAGCGCCGGATCAAGAAGCACCGCATCGTCTGGCCTCGACCCGCCGGGCGAGCACCTCGCGCCGACGACGAGGTCGGCAGGGGCCTCTCGCTCGCGGTATGAACCTTGGAAAACATGTCCTTTCGGACTCACGGGCAGTGAAACCCACGTCGCGGCATGGAGGCAGATATCCGCCGCTGCCGTCTGCACGCCCCGGCAAAGGAGCCTCTCACTGCCTTGCATGGCTCGCGGCACCCAAGACGTCTTTCCCGAGCTCTCCCCGCATCCAGGAAGTTCTACTGCCTTGCCGCTGAACCCGCTTGCGTCGCTCCAGCATGGTTGCGAGCCTCTACTGCCTTGCCAGCCTGCACGCTGGCATCGCTCGATGGTTCTCTCTCACGAGCCCGAGAGCTTCAGCATCTCTACTGCCTTGCTGGCGATTGCGAGCATGTAGGCGATCGCGATGTCCGAGTTCCGTCGCTGCGAGATTGCCCCGCGCGATCGCGGTGGTTGACAGGCTCCCGACGATCATGACATCGTCGCGCGATGTCGCGCATCCGCCTGCTTCTGCCCTCCGCGCTACTCCTGGGCGGCTGCGTGGCGCCTGCGCTGAAGTACATCGACGAGCCGCCGATGACGACGACCGGCGACTCGAGCACCACGAGCCAGGCCGAGGCGACCGCGGTCATGACGACCCCGGGGGACGCGAGCGAGACGGACGCAGGTAGCGCCAGCGAGAGCGACAGCCAGACCTCGCAGTCGAGTACCACCACGACGACCGCCGGCGCCGACGCGACCTCGGGTGACTCCGCCACCATCACGACCGGCACCACCGCCGCAGCGGAAGCAGTGTGCGGCGACGGCATCGTCGAGGGCGACGAGGAGTGCGACGACGCCAACGACGTCGCCGACGACCGCTGCCACGCATGCGCCAAGAACCGGTGGATCTTCGCCTCGGCCGCGCTCCACAACGACGGCGACCTCGGCGGCCTCGAGGGCGCCGACAGCCGCTGCCGCCAGTACGCCCTGCAGAGCGGCCTCGCCGACGACACCTGGATGACCTTCATCGCCTGGCTCTCCGACGCCGACCACGACGTCCGCGATCGCCTCTACCCCGGGCGCGGCCGCTACGTCCGCACCGACGGGGTCGTCGTCGCCGAGACTGTCGAGCAGTTCTTCTCCGGCTCGCTCGAGACGCCTATCAACGTCGACGAGCTCGGCAACCAGGACATCGGCGGCGGCGTCCTCACCGGCACGCAGCCCGACGGCACCGCCGCGCCCGGGACGCATTGCAACAACTGGACCAGCAGCGCCCTCTCGGACTTCTCGGTCTACGAGGGTAGCTCCTCCGCCACCGACGAATTCTGGACGATGTACCCCGATCCGCCCACGCCCTGCGCGGGCTTCCTGTCACGGCTCTACTGCATCGAGGGGAAGTAGCTCATGGCTCCGCAGGTTCGCCGCCTCGGGATCATCGCCCTGGCTTTCGGGACAGCCTGCACCGACGATCCACTCGTCTCGATGCCCGCCTCGGACGGCGAGAGCGCGAGCGATGGGCAGACGTCGTTCGACCCGCTCCCGACCTCTTCCACCACACTCGAGCCCACGACCACCGAGCCAGGCACCACCCGCGGAGTTTCGACCGATCTCACGAGCGCCTCGACGACCTCCGTCCAGCCAGTCTGCGGCGACGACATCGCCGAGGGCGCGGAGGAGTGCGACTTCGGCAAGGCCAACGCCGAAGACGCCGGCTGCACCATCGAGTGCAAGCTCGCCACCTGCGGCGACGGCCTCGTGTGGGAGGGCGTCGAGCAGTTCGACATGGGCGCCGGCAACAGCGACGAGTACGGCGGCTGCAGGCCTGATACTTGCCACTGGGCTGCTCGGTGCGGCGACGGGGTGGTGGATCCCGCTCACGAGCTCTGCGATCGCGGGGATCAAAACGGCAGCGGCATCTCGGACGACGAGTTTGCCCCGTGCGATCTCCACCATGGTTATTACGGCCGGTTGTTGTTCATCACGACGCAGGCGTACGACGGAGAGCTCGGCGGTGTGTCCGGCGCCGACCTCAGTGTCACGCCGCCGCCTCCGAGGCCGGCCTCCCGCACTCGAACGCCTATCGAGCGTGGATCAGCGATGACTTCCAGTCACCCGTGACGCGCTTCGAGCAGTGGGAACTCGCCGTCCCGCTGATCCTCAGCGGCGGTCTCGTCGTCGCCGAAGATCTCCTCGACCTCGTCGACAACGGGCCCCGCATCGGCATCGCCCGCACCGAGCTCGGCGATAGCCTGATTCAGCAGCCGGTCTGGACCAACACCTCGGCCTTCGGTGAGACCTTCAGCATCGGCGACCACTGCGAGGCGTGGCTTTCCGCGAGTGATCTCGCGACGGCGCGGCAGGGCTTGAACGCCCTTGCCGTCGAGGATGGTCCAGACTGGGAGAGCTGGCGCGACGAGCGATGGTAGACCAGCTACCTCAACCAGCGCTGCAACAAGCTCGCGCACCTCTACTGCGTCGACGACGGCTTCGTGCTCGAGCAGGAGCGGTGAGCGTCGGGCTACGCGGCGCCTGTGCGGAGGCTCGTCTCTACCGCGCTCGCTGCAGACGAAGCGAGCGCAAGGCTGCCTGCTACACGATATGTCCTTCAGGACATCTCGCCATTCCCCGAGGATCGCGCACGCGGCTCGTGACCCCTCTGCTCGAACGCTCGCGCTCGCTCATTGCTTCGTCCAGGTGTCGTCTTCCACTCGCCCTTGCGCCGGCTTGAGCGCCACCTGCGACGGGTTTGCCGCGGGCGGCACCGAGTCGTCGAGCCATTCGACGTGGAGGCCGTCGCCGGGGGCCAGCAGCAGCCATTCGTCGGCGATCACCTCGGGCACGAAGTAGCCGAACGACTCGCGGTACTGGTGCTCTTGCGGATTGTCGAGCGTGCACGCCAGCAGCGGCTCCGCGTAGCGCGAGTGCTCCGCGGCCTCGAGCTTGCGGCAGCGCAGCAGCCAGCGCTGCGGCGCGAGGTTCTCGTAGAGCTGCTGGCGGCCGCAGCGGCCGTCGTCGACGTTCAGCGTCACGTGCAGCCATTCGCCCTGGAGCTCCCAGCGGCCGCGGTAGCCCTGCTGGTGCGCCGTGCTCGAGAACGAATTGACCCCGGGCCCCGAGTGGCTGCTGCGCGTGCGGATGCCCCGGCACGCGTCCGCCTGACCGTTCGCGTCCAGGTTCAACACGAACGACGCCCGGCTGTCCTCGCTGAGCCAGTTGCGTGCGTGCGTGCCCGACAGCTTCTTGTGAATGTCGACCGCGTAGCGGCCGGGCTGCACCCACCCCGTCGATGCAACCTCAGCCGGAGGCCGCACGGCTGGGGCCCGCGGCGCAGGTGACGGCCTCGGTGTGGCGACTGCGACCTGCGGCGTGAGCGAGGGGGCGAGCTTCTCGGCGTCCGCCTCGTCTTCGGTCGCGGGAGTGACGGGCTGCGCTCGCGCCCGCGTGGCCACGTCGTGACCGGTGCATGCGCTCGCTGCGAGCGCGACGATGAGCGCGACCGGGAGCCAGAGATTGCACGGCGACACCATACCGGCAGCGTAACCGAGAATGCGACCGACGCCGCGCGCATCACCGCGCATCCGGGCGGCGCTCGGGCTCGGAACACGTCCGGGCCGCGAGGTCCCCGAGCGGAGAGATCCAGCCGCGCGGCCGCGAGGGGCGACGCCCATCAGCGCGCCGATCCCGGCTGAAGGACGCACGCCCGGGCAGCAAGACCACGGCCGGGAGCGGACTCTTCAGGGCTGCGACGGAGCCGGGCGCTTCAATCCTGCGAAGGCACCTGGAACCAGCCCCGAGGACGGCCGGGAGCAGCGCGACGGCAACCGGACACGAGAATCCATCGAGTCCGCGCGAATGGCCTCACCGCGGCGACGACAGCTGGAAGCGGAACTCGTCGGCGGCCTCATCGATCGCGCGCAGGTAGTTCTCGGGGTCGAGCTCGGCCTTGAGCTCGTCGGAGATCGGGAAGATCATCGGCGAGGGTTCGTATGCACATGTCTTTCCGGACTGGTCGACGACGTGGCCCTCCTGCAGCGCGCGCGCGGCCTCGGTGAGGCTCGCTCCCGGCAGCGCCTCGCGGATCGCCCGCATGCGCGCGCCGGCGCGGGGGTCGACGAAGCGCAGCCGCTTCTGCCACTGCACCGCGAGGTGGTACTGCGACGGCGTGACCACCAGGCCCGCCAGGCCGACGCGCTCGCAGGCGATGATCAGCAAGGCGACGGTCTCTTCGAAGAGGCCGAGGCCGGGGTAGCGCTGGCCGGGCAGCGCCGGCTTGTCCGCGGAGAAGTGCTCGCGCGGGTTTTGCAGGAGGAGCCAGTCGATCGCCAGCAACTCGAAGCCGGAGATCGTCCGCCGGTCGCGGCGCACGACCAGCTCGAACAGCAGCTCCTTGTGCTCCGCGTCGCCGAAGATCTTGAGGATGTGCCGCTGCGGATCGACGAGGTTGAACTCGAGCGACGGCTGGAAGCCCTTGCCGCGCAGGCGGCCGAGGAAGCCGTGGCGCTCGAGCGCCAATTCGAGGCCCTGGCGCGAGTAGTAGCCCAAAAACCGCGGCTCGCGGGCGGCCGCCGCCAGGCTCGGCACCAGGTCCTCGAGCGTGAGCCCGAGGTCGTCGGTCTCGCCGGTGAGCTCGGACGGCTTGAGCAGCGCCGCGTAGTGGCGCGCCCGCATCAGCGTCAGCTCGTCGTTGTCGGGCGGCTCGAAGCCGCGGTGGCCGCTCTGCAACCAGCGAAGCTGCGCGCGCTGTGCTGCCAGGTGGTCGGCCCGTAACCACCGGCGAGGCAGACCACCACCGCGGCGTCCGGGGCGAACTCGCGGATCGCCTCGAACACCGCGATGTCGCGCTCGAGCATGCCCTCCGCGCTGATCTGCCACACCCCGACGCGGTCGCCGACGGCCGGGTCGGTGCCGGCGAGGAAGTAGATCAGGCGCGGCCGGTGCTGCCGCAGCGCCTCGGTCAGGTGCAGCTGCACCGTCTCGAGGTACAGCGTGTCGCCGACGACGTCGCCGAGCGCGACGCTGGTCGAGGCGACCGCCTCGGTGTCGCCCCAGTGTTGATTGTGGATCGACAGCGTGAACACGCTGGGGTCGTCGGCGAACAGGGCGCGCGTGCCGTCGCCGTCGTGCTGGTCGAGGTCGACGACGAGGATCCGCTCGTGGAAGCCGAGCGCGCGCTGCTCGGCGATCGCCACCGCGACGTCGTGGAACACGCAGAAGCCGCGGCCGACCTGGCGATGCGCGTGGTGAAACCCGCCGCCGAGGTTGATGGCGATCTTGCCGGTGCCGAGGGCGATGTCGGTGGCGGCCATGGTGCCGCCGGTCATCGCCCGCTGGAGGTCGAGGATCCGCGCAGTGTCGACCTCGCTGACCTCGAGCCCGCCGAGGATGTCGATCATGACCTCGGGGCGCTGACAGGCGTCGAGGTAGGCGTCGTCGTGGACCCGCCGGATCGCGTGATACGTCGCCAGCGGCGGGCGCCGCACCTGCTCGAAGGTGACGAGGCCCTCGGCCGCCAGGGCGGTGAGGATCCGTTCGCCGCGCACCTCGTCGACCGCCGAGCCGGGCCACGAACACTCGTAATGCGGGCCGTAGACGAAGGCGGCCGGCGGCGGCCGCAGGCGGGCGAACATCTGATTGGCGCGGCGCCGCAATTGACGAAAGATCTTCTCGCCGGTCGTCATCGCCCGAGGTCGGCATAGTTGGCACGTCCCCCGCGGTTTGGCAACGCTCGCCCGTCCCGCTACGCTCGCCGCTGCGATGCATGTCTCGTCTCGTCGGCTCGCCGCCGCGGCCCTCCTCGGCCTCCACTGGACTTTTGGGACAGGTTGTGCTGCGCCGCGGGACGCGACCATCGTCCGCGAGCTGCCGCCCGTCGACTGGCTCGCCGCCCGCGTCGACGAGCTGGCCCGCGCCGACCTGTTGCGCGGCGCACCACCCCTGGCGCAGGCGCGGCTGGGGGCCCTCGACACCGAGCTGCGCGTGTGGATCCGGACCCCTGCGCGGCGCGCTCTGGTCGAGGTCCGCGAGGGCGCTGACGGCGTCACCGGCGAGATGTGGGTGTTCTGGTCGGCGCCCACGCAAGAAGAGGACGACGGCGTGTTCGCCGAGTACCGCGACTGGATCGACTGCGTCGACCGACGCACCGGCCACGGCCTCGGGATGTGTCGGCCGCGGCCGCGGCAACCGGTCGACTGGGCGATGGTGGCGACCCGGCTGCAGCCGGCGTGGAAGCTGCCGGACCAGGCGAAATTCGCGCCCCCGGGCGGGTTCGACGGCCAGCTGATGATCATCGAGCGGCGAGACGGCAGGCGCGGCGAGGTGGTCCACTGGGACATCG
Source organism: Nannocystis pusilla (assembly GCF_026626665.1). GTDB lineage: Bacteria > Myxococcota_A > Polyangia > Nannocystales > Nannocystaceae > Nannocystis > Nannocystis pusilla. Next base: position 8,807,588 of record NZ_JAPNKE010000002.1, on the reverse strand, counting down.
CCGCGCCGATCGCCACCGACCCCGGGCGCAAGGAGTCGGCGATGGCCGAGGAGGTGTGGGAGGCGCTGTGGGACACGCTCAGCCTGGCCGAGCGACCCGAGTGAGACGTGGTAAGGAGACCGCGATGCGCGAGGAGCTGTGGGAGTTCTGGATCGATCGCGGCGGGACTTTTACCGACTGCGTCGGTCGAGCGCCGGGCACCGGCCGGCTGCGCGCGATCAAGGTGCTGTCGACCGACGACGCGCCGCTGCGGGCGATCCGCGGGCTGCTCGGGCTCGCCGAGCACGAGCCCCTGCCGCGTTGCCGGATCCGCCTCGGCACCACCGTCGCCACCAACGCCCTCCTCGAGCGCAAGGGCGCACCCACGGCCCTGCTCATCACCCGCGGCTTCGCCGACCTGCTCGAGATCGGCGACCAGGCCCGGCCCGAGCTGTTCGCGCTGGCGATCCACAAGCCCTCGCCGCTGCCCGCCGCGGTCGTCGAGGTCGACGCGCGCCGGGCGGCCGACGGCGCAGTGATTGTGTCCTTCGAGACAGGTGCATTGGAACATGCTCTGCGGGACATCCGCGCGCAGGGCCTGCGCAGCGCGGCGGTGGCGGTGATCCACGACCACCGCGACGGCGGGCTCGAGCGCGAGGTCGGGGCGGCGGCGCGGGCGGCCGGGTTCGAGGAGGTGGTGCTGTCGCACGAAGTGGCGCCGGCGCAGGGGCTGCTCGCGCGGGCGGAGACCGCGGTGGTCGACGCCTACTTGACGCCGCTGCTGCGGGCCTACGTGCGCGGGCTGCGGGAGCGCCTGGGCTCGGCGGAGCTGCAGCTCATGCAGTCGAGCGGCGACCTGTGCGCGGCGGAGCGGTTCCGCGGGCGCGACGCGGTGCTGTCGGGGCCGGCCGGCGGGGCGGTCGCGTGCGCGGCGATCGCGACGCGGCTCGGCCTGCCGCAGGTGATCGGCTTCGACATGGGCGGGACCTCGACCGACGTGCTGCGCTGGGGCGGCGAGCTCGAGCGCAGCTACGAGACGCGGGTGGCCGGGGTCCGCCTGCGCACGCCGATGCTGGCGGTCCACACGATCGCGGCCGGCGGCGGATCGATCTGCAGGTACCGCGATCGCAAGCTGTCCGTCGGGCCAGACAGCGCCGGCGCCGATCCGGGGCCGATGTGCTACGGGCGAGCGAGCGCACAGGCATTGACGCTGACCGACGTCGACCTCGTGCTGGGTCGCCTGCACCCGGCGCGCTTCCCGTTCGCCCTCGACCGCGAGCGCTCGTTCGCCGGGCTCGAGGCGCTGACCGAGGCGGTGAACGCCGGCGGGGCCGCGATGTCGCCGCTGCAGGTCGCCGAGGGGCTGCGGCAGATCGCCGACGAGCGCATGGCCGCGGCCATCCGCGACGTCACGGTGCGCCGCGGCCACGACGTCCGCGAGCACGCCCTGGTGGTGTTCGGCGGGGCCGGGGGCAGCACGCGTGCGCGGTGGCGCGGGCGCTGCAGATCCGCACGCTCGTGTTCCACCCGCTCGCGGGGGTGCTGTCGGCCGTCGGCATCGGCGCGGCCCGGCCCGGCTGGCACGGCCAGGCCGACGTCGGCGGGGTCGAGCTCGCGGATTCACTGGACCTTTCGGACATGTTCCAAAGGCTAGAGAGCGAGGGCCGGGCGACGCTGGCGGCCGAGAGCGAGCTCGAGGTGTCGGCGGCGCAGCGGGTCGACCTGCGCTACCGCGGGACGCACGTGACCCTGACGGTCCCCTGGGGCCCCGGGCTGCGGGCGGCGTTCGAGCAGGCCCACGCGCGCGAGTTCGGCTACGCCCGGCCGGGTTACCCGATCGAGGTCGTCAGCGCGCGGGTCGAGCTCGTGGTCACCGGCGAGGCGGTCGGCAGCCAGGTGCCCGAAGAGACAGGTCGCTCCGACGTGCCTGCGCTCTCGGACATGTGGATCGCCGGCGAGTGGCAGCAGGTGCCGACGCTGCGGCGCGAGGCGATCGCGGCCGGGCAGCGGGTCGCGGGACCGGCGCTGATCCTCGACGCGACCGCGACGATCGTCCTCGATCCCGGCTTCGTCGCCGAGCTGGCGGAGGGCGGCAGCCTGGTCGCGCGCGACGTGGCGGGCGCCGAACCGGTTCGCGCCGGCGAGGTCGACCCCATCAGCCTCGAGATCATGGGGGCGCGGATCTCCGGCATCGCCCGGCACATGGGCGTCGTCCTCCAGCGGACCGCGCTGTCGACCAACATCCGCGAGCGGCTCGACTTCTCGTGCGCCGTGTTCGACGCCGAGGGCGGGCTGGTGGCCAACGCGCCGCACATCCCGGTCCACCTCGGGGCGATGAGCGAGTCGATCCGCGGCGTGCTGGCGGCGCACCCTTCGCCGCAGATCGGCGACGTGTTCGTCACCAACGACCCGGCCGCCGGCGGCTCGCACCTGCCGGACATCACCGTGATCGCGCCGGTCCACGACGCCGCGGGCGCGCTGTGCGGGTTCGTCGCCAACCGCGGACACCACGCCGACGTCGGCGGCATCACGCCGGGCTCGATGCCGCCGGACGCGCGCACTCTGGCCGAGGAGGGCGTGGTGTTCCGCGCGTTCCCTGCGGTCCGCGGCGGGCGGCTCGACCGCGACGGGGTGCTGGCGATCCTGACCCAAGGGACATGGCCCGCGCGCCGGCCGGAGGAGAACCTCGCCGACCTCGAGGCGCAGATCGCGGCCAACCAGGCCGGCGCGCGCCTCCTGCGAGAGCTCGCCGCGAGCTGCGGCAGCGCGGGCCTGGCGAGCTATCTGCGGGCGATCCAGGACGACGCGGCGGCCTGCGTCGCCGAGCTCATCGCCCGCATGCCGGCGGGCGCGCGCTCGTTCACCGACGCGCTCGACGACGGCACCGCGATCGCAGTGACGCTGACGAGCCGCGGCGCGCGGCTCGGCGTCGACTTCACGGGCACGGGGCCGCAGTCGGCGAGCAACCTCAATGCGCCGCGCGCGGTGACGGTGTCGGCGCTCCTGTACGTGCTGCGCCTGCTGGCGGGGCGGCCGATCCCGCTGGCCTCGGGCTGCCTGCGCGCGGTCGACCTGGTGCTGCCCGCGAGGACGATCCTGTCCCCGGAGACAGGTGCCGCGGTGGCCTCGGGCAACGTCGAGACGGCGCAGCGCGTGGTCGACGTGCTGCTCGGCGCGCTGGGGGCCGCGGCCGCCAGCCAGGGCACGATGAACAACCTGAGCTTCGGCGACGCGAGCTTTGGTTACTATGAGACGATCGGCGGCGGCAGCGGCGCAACCGCCGGAGAGGCCGGCGCGTCCGGGGTCCACACGCACATGACGAACACGCGGATCACGGACCCGGAGGTGCTCGAGGCGCGATTTCCGGTGCGCGTGCATCGGTTCGCGCTGCGCCGCGGTTCGGGGGGATCGGGCGCTGGCGCGGGGGCGACGGGCTCGTGCGCGAACTCGAATTCCTGCGCGGCGGGATCGAAGTCTCGATCGTGGCGGAGCGGCGCAGCAGAGCGCCGTTCGGGCTCGCAGGCGGGGCTGCGGGCGCCTGCGGGCGCAGTTGCTGGACGGCGCGGAGCTGCCTGGACGCGCGCGAATCACGGTGCAGGCCGGCCAGCGCCTCACGATCGAGACGCCCGGCGGCGGAGGCTACGGCGAGCCGGGCTCCGGGCCCGGCGCGCTGAGGCCCGGGGTTTTGCAGGGCCGGGGGGTTCGGCTACCTTGCGGCTTCCGATGCTCGAAGCACTGATCCCGTACATCAAGCCGCCCGAGAAGCTGATCGCCGATCTTCCCGTCATCGGGCCGCTGAAGCTGCAGGTGTTCGGGCCGCTGGTCGCGGTGGGCGTCATCCTCGGGTACCACCGCTGCCTGGCGTTCGCGAAGAAGCGCGACATGGACGAGTTCATCGCGCGCGACCTGATGTTCTACATCCTGATCACGGGCTTCGTCATCTCGCACTGGGTCTCGGTGCTGTTCTACTTCCCGGAGGACGTGGCCCGGAACCCCGCGGTGCTGCTGATGATCTGGAACGGCCTGTCGAGCGTCGGCGGGTTCTTCGGCGCGCTGGTCGGGTTCTTCTGGTACCTGCGCAAGGTGAAGCAGCCGTACCTGATCTGGTCCGACATGCTGGTGTTCGGCCTGCTGGTCGGCTTCACCCTCGGCCGCCTCGGCTGCGCCCTCGTCCACGACCACCCCGGCGCGATCGTCGACCCGTCGCACCCGCTCGCGGTCGGCCCCTGGCCCGGCGGCGAGTACCGCTTCGACAACGGCCTGCTCGAGTTCATGTACCTGGTGCCGATCGTCCTGTTCGTGCACTTCGTGTTCGGCTGGGCCAAGTCGGCCCCGGGCCGCATCACCGGCCTGATGTGCCTGCTCTACGCGCCGTTCCGCTTCACGCTCGACTTCATGCGCGAGAAGGACAAGCTGTACTTCGGCCTGACGACCGCCCACTACGCGACGATGATCATCTTCGCCGCCGGCGTGTACCTGGTGTTCATCCGCAAGCCGAAGCCGGACGACTTCGCCTACGCCAAGGACAGCGAGCGCATCGCCCGCGAGCGCGCCGAGGCCGAGGCCAAGAACGCCGCGCCGGCGGCGACCTGAACGCATCGCCGGGCGAGCGCCGGGCGCCGCTCTGGTGCCCGCGCCGCCAGGCCGCGCGCGATGCCGCGGCGCCCTGATACGGGCCACTTCACCGCCAGCGGCCCGATGCGAGGGGTCATCGTTCTTTCGGCGATGACCGAGGACATGTCCTTCAGAGCATGCCCTTCAGAGCATGCCCTTCAGAGCATGCCCTTCAGGGCATGTCGTCAGCGCGGGCTCCAGCGCGGCAGCCAGTCGACGCCCTTGCGCTCGGTGAGGCGGGTGACGCCGGTGCCGTCGGGGCGCATGAGGTAGAGCTCGGGGTCGCCGTCGCGGTCGGAGGCGAACACCAGCAGCTTGCCGTCGGGCGAAAACGTCGGCTCGCGGTCGAAGCTGGTGCCGGCGGTGAGCGGGGTGATCGCGCCGGTCGCCAGGTCGGCGCAGCGCAGCGCGCCCTGCTGCGAGCCGGTGCGGGTGCTGAACACGAGGCCCTGGCCGTCGGGCGTGAAGGTCGGCTCGGCCTCGGCCGGCTCGAACTTGGCGTCCGGCGCCGCCTTCTCCGCGGTCAACCGGCGCAGCTCGCTGCCGTCGGGCTTGCACAGGAAGATCCGGTCGGCGCTCTCGCGGTTGCTGACGAACGCCAGGAGGCCGCCGTCCTTCGACCACGTCGGCCCCCAGTCGTCGAGCTGGAAGTGGGTGACGCGCTGCGGCTCGCTGCCGTCGGCGTGCATGACGTAGATCTCGGCGTTGCCGTCGCGGCTGGAGACGAAGGCGATCCGGCGCCCGTCGGGTGACCAGGCCGGCTCGTAGTTGCCGGCCGGGTGGTCCGTCAGGCGGTTGAGCTTGGGCTTGGTGCGGTCGGCCAGGTCGACCGCGTAGATGTCGCGGAAGCTCGAGAAGGCGGCCTCGAAGGCGAGCGTGCGCCCGTCGGGCGACCACGCGGGGCTGCGCACCTGCGGCGCGGCGTCGCTGCGCCACAGCGGCTCGCCGAGCTCGCCCTCGGCCCCGAGCGGCCGGACCTCGATGCGCTCGAAGTGCGCGCCCTCGTGCTCGTCGACGGTGATGATCGCCATCAGCTCGCCGCCGGGCGCGACCGGGCCGGGCAGCACCGACGGCGGACCGTCGCCGGCTGTCCCCTGGAGCATGGTCTTTGCGCCCTGTCCCGAGGGCAAGATGACGTCGATGGTGGCCCCGCCCTCGCGCTCGGCGAGGAAGTAGATCCGCCCGGGCGCGACGGCCCGCTCGTCGGCGGTCAGCGGGGGCGTCACAGGCACCGGGGGCAGAGCCGGCGCCGGGACCGACGCTTCGACTGAAGTCGCGGGCGCCGTCGGGGCGGCCGGGGCAGGCTTGGCCGGGCTCTCGGTGCCGCCACCGCAGGCGGCGAGGAGGGCGCCGCCGAGGACGACGGAAGGGAGGATCGTGAAGCGTCGGTGCATCGCGCGGCCGTTCGTGGCAAGGAGTGCGACGATGGCTCATAGCGCAGGTCCGCGGGCGCGGGCAACCCGAAGGGGCCGATCGGGGTCGGATGTGAGCGGATCGCCGGCGAGTCACGCTCTGAGCGTGATGACAACCGCTCGCCGGTCCCTGCTCGTCGCCCTGAGCCTCGCCGCCTGCGCCGAACACGGACCCTCACCCGCGACCTCGCACCCCGAAAGCCCACCGCCGCCGCTGGCCGAGTGGGATGGCCCGAGCATCCCGGAGTCGGCGGTGAAGGCGTTCGAGGCGCTGCAGGCGTCCGCGTACGCGCAGGGCGAGCGCGAGGCCCGGGCTGCGCTGGGCCGCGGCGAGCTGACGCTGCAGACGTTCGGGCTGCCCGCCCCGTGTCGCGAGCGCTACGCCCGACTGCTGTGGCACGAGCACCGGATCGAGCACCGCGCGCTGTCGGACTGCGCAGCCGTCGACGAGCTCCGCATGCGCGCCCACGGTTTTAATAAGGTCATGGAGGCGGAGATCGGGCGCCGCTTCGGGGCCGACGCGCTCGCGGTGGCGGCGCGCAAGGCGGGCTGCCGCTGAGAACCGCTGCATCGATCGGCGCGGTGCAGGCGAGGAAGGCCGGCGCGAGCCCTCGCGGTCGCTCCGCTTCGGTGCCGGCGCGTCGGCCTCACGATCGATGCGCCGTGACACGAGGTCGGCGCGAGCCCGTCGCTCCGCCATCGCGGCGAGCGCGTCAGCCTCGCGACCCATGCGCCGTGGCCACGGTCGATGCGCGGTCGAAATTCGCGCGCCCACGGCTCGCTCCCGCGCGTCACCAGCCGACCGCGCGCACGGCCGCGAACACCAGCCAGCCGACCAGCGCGGCCAGGCCGACGGGGATGAGCACGGCCGCGACTGCGGCGGCGATCACGAGCCGGCGATCGACGACGCGGCGCCGCGCGGGGTCGGCGAGGTGACCCTCGAGCAAGGCGAGGTTGCGCTGGTTGGCCTTGAAGCCGAAATCGAACATGTCCCCGAGGACAGGCACCGAGCCGACCAGGGCGTCGACGAGGACGTTGCCGGTCATGCGCGCCAGGGTGGCCGGCGAGGCGCCGAGGCCGGCCGCGCGCACGACGATCCAGCCCGACAGCACGGACGAGACGGTGTCGCCGAGGCCCGGCGCGAGGCCGAGGAGCGGGTCGAGGCCGACCCGCCAGTCGGTGCCGGGGATCCGCACCGCGTTGTCGAGCCAGGTGGCGATCTGTCGCACGTCGTCAGGAGCGCGCTGCTCGGCGTCGCGGGGCATGCGGAGAGGATGGTGCCCTTCCGCAGGCCCGGCAACGCAGAACATGGGAACGGGTCGCGGCGCCGGAAAGACGACCGACGCCGCGACCGGCGAGCTCAGCGGACGAACACCGCGCCGAACGCCGCGAGGTTCTTGTCGCCGTTGTCGCCGCCGCAGCTGGCGAGGTCACCCACGGAGTAGCCGCTGACGTTGCACTGGCCCCCGTCGCCGCCGATGCCGATGTACGAGTCGGGCGAGTCGCAGTTGGCCTCCTGGTTGGAGACGATGCCGATCCGCGTCCGCGGCCAGCCGGCGACGTTCCACGGCACACTATTAAAACCCTCGCGGTTGCAGTTCGGCTGCAGCGAGCTGTTGTCGATCAGGCTCTTCCACGCGTTGCGGCCGACGGCGGTCGCGACGTAGGCGCCGCTCATCAAGTTCTGCAGCGACGGCCGGTTGAGCCCCGCGAGCTTGACCGTCTTCAGCACCAGCGGGCCGTTGCCGATCGGGTACTCCATGCCGACGAGAACGTCGGCGAACGGCACGGTGTTGAAGCTCTGCAGCTTGGCCTCGTTGTGGTCGAGGTCGGGGAACTGCGGCTGGTGCGTCGCGGTGTTGGTCCACAGCGCAGCGGCGTAGGTGAAGGTGCTCTGCGTGCCGTTGGCCTTGAGCGCGAGGGTCCAGCCGCCGCCGTCGATCGTCATCTCGCAGAAGACGTTGAACGGCTGCTGGGCGCCGGCGCCGTCCGGATCGATCGGGTAGACGCCGTTGCCGGCGCCGGGCGTGGCCTGCTTGATGGCCTTGCAGCTGGTGGCGATGCCGCACTTGCCGGCGTTGCAGTAGCCGGTGGTGCAGTCGAGGCCGCCGGTGCACTGCAGGTTCAGGCCGCACTTGCCGCACGAGCCGCCGCAGTCGACGTCGGTCTCGCTGCCGTTCTTGACGCCGTCGCTGCAGGTGGGCAACACGCATTGGTTGCTGCAGAAGTCGTTGTTGCTCTGGTTGCCGTCGTCGCACTGCTCGACGCCCTGGTAGACGATGGCGTCGCCGCAGGTGGCGGACTTGCAGGTGTTGAGGCAGGCGTCGTTGTTCGACAGGTTGCCGTCGTCGCACTGCTCACCCTTGCCGGGCTGGACGAAGGTGTCGCCGCAGACCGGGTTCTTGCAGGCGAGGGTGCAGGCGCCGGTGTTGCTGTTGTTCATGCCGGCGTCGCACTCCTCGCCGGGCTGCTTGAAGCCGTCGCCGCAGGTGGCGAGCTTGCAGACGTTGGTGCAGGCGTCGTCGTTGCTCTGGTTGCCGTCGTCGCAGGCCTCGCTCGGGCTCTTGTCGCCGTCGCCGCAGACGTTGGTCTTGCACATGGCGTTGCACGGCTTGCCGGGGCCGTTGGCCGCGCCGTCGTCGCACTGCTCGACGTTGGCCTGCACGAGGCCGTCGCCGCAGGTGGCGAGCTTGCACGCGACCGTGCAGGCGCCGCTGTCGCTGTTGAGGCCGCCGAGGTCGCACTGCTCGCCCTCGTTGGGTTGATGAATGCCGTCGCCGCAGGCCGGAGCTCGCAGCTGTCGGTGCAGCCGTCGTCGTCGTCGCCGTTCTGCTGGTCGTCGCAGTCCTCGCCCGGATCGAGGGTGCCGTTGCCGCACTCCTCGAGCTTGCAGGTGGCGGAGCAGCCGTCGCCCGGGTCGATGTTGCCGTCGTCGCAGGCCTCGCCGGGGCCCTGGTCGCCGTCGCCGCAGGTGTTGAATTGACAGTCGGCGTTGCAGGCCTTGCCGGGGCCGTTGTCGACGCCGTCGTCGCACTCCTCGACGCCGCTGCCGGTGTTGTAGAGGGCGCCGTCGCCGCACACGTTGAGCTTGCAGGCGGTGGTGCAGGCGGCGTTGTCGGCGTTGTCGTTGCCGTCGTCGCACTCCTCGCCGACGCTGTCCTGGACGTGGCCGTCGCTGCAGATGGCGTCGGTGCAGGTGTCGGTGCAATCGTCGGTGTTGTCGGCGTTGCCGTCGTCACACTGCTCGGTCGGGGCGACAATGCCGTCGCCGCAGCTGGCGAGCGCGCAGGCGTTGGTACAGTCGTCGGCGTCGTCGTCGTTACCGTCGTCGCAGCCCTCGCCCGGACCGACGGCCCCGTCGCCGCACACGTTGTTGGTGCAGTCGGCCTTGCAGCTGTTGGAATCCATGTTGTCGGCGCCGTCGTCACACTCCTCGCCGGGGCCCTGGTCGCCGTCGCCGCAGGTGTTGCTCTGACACTGCAGGTTGCACGGCTTGCCGGCGCCGTTGTCGGGGCCGTCGTCGCAGGCCTCGCCCGGATCGACGTGGCCGTCGCCGCACACCGGATCGGGCTCGCCGGTGGTCGTGGTGTCGGTGTCGCCGGTGGTCGTGGTGGTGCTGTCGGTGGTCGTCGTGGGCTCGGTCGGCGCGACGGTCTCGCCGCCCGACATGCCCTGCGTCGTGGTCGGGGTGTCGGTCACGCCGACGGTGGTCGTCGTCAGCGGCGCGCCCGTGCTGGTCTGCACGTCGCCGCTCGTGGTCGTGGCCTCGCTCGCGCTGGCCGTGCCGGCCGTGTCGGTCTCACCGCACGCCGCCAACAACAAGGTGGTCGAAAAGACAGATCGCCGTAGTCCAAGCTCCATCATCCGCATGTGCATCCTCCACGCCTCGCCGACCGCTCACCCCACGCATGGGGGCGAATCTCCGCACACTGTCGCCACGAGACCTCATATGCCTGCCAGAAGCCGCAGAAGGGCACAAGCAGGCGATTCGGCCGGGAGAGGTGAGGACGCAGCGCGCGGGTTCGAGCCGCGCGCGGGCGCGACGACGCGCTGGCGCGGGGATCAGCCAGCAGAACGATGATCCGATGGCGACGCGGGCAGGTGTCGGCGGCTCGCGGCGCAGGATCGACGAGCTCGACGTCGGCGATGGCTCCTCGACCGGGCGAGCCCCTCGTGACGAAGGCGACTGCTGCCGCGACCAAGGTGACCACACGAGCCGGACGAGCTCATCGAGCGCGACCGCGACCGAGGTGGCCACGAGCCGGGTCAGCTCATCGAGCACGACCCCGAAAGGTGACCACGACACGGGCCCATCGAGCGCGACCGCCACGAAGATGACCACGAGCCGGGCTCGTCGAGCGCGACCGCGACGGAGGTGCCGGGTGAGCTCATCCATCGTGCCCGCCGGCGAACCTATTGCTCGCCGGCTGCCGCGACGGAGGTGGCTGCGAACCGGCGAGCTGAGCCGCTCGCGCGTTCGTGGCGCGGGCTCAGCTCGCGGCCGGCAGCGGCGCGGCGGGCTTGCTGGCGCGGTTGCGGACGAACAGGCGGCGCAGGCCGAGCTTGGCGGCCAGGGCGGTACCTGTCCCAATGGCCATGACCGCAGGGACAGCCAGGCCGCCGGTCAGGGCGACCGCGCCGGCGGCGACGAGCACGCCGACCGAGGTCGAGGCGGCGCCGGTGCCGGCCTCGACCGTGGCGTGGACACAGGCCTGCTTGCCGGTCATGGTGCCGCGGCGGTAGGCCATCACGCCCTCGGCCGCGCCGAAGGCGGCGTCGACGACGAGGCCGACCACGCCCGCGCGGGCGGCGGTGCGCGCGATCTGGGCCCCGCGGCGCGGGCCGTCGTGACCACCGCGAGGCTGGTGACCTCGGCCGCGCCGGCCTGCACCGCGGCTTCGACCAGCAGCGTCGGCGCGGCGGCGGCGACGGTCCCGGTGGCGGTGCGCGTCAGCACGGTCTGCAGCCCGGCCTGCGCGACGGTCGGGAGGACGTCGCGGCCGCCGGCCTCGTACAGCGCGCGCGCTGCGGAACGAGCGGCGAGGGCGGCCTGGCCGGCGAGCGCCCCCATGACGAGATCGCGGTGACTGCGGGCAGAGTCCTGCATGATGGAGACGCTAGCAAACTGCGCGGGCGAAGGCCCGTGACGGCGACGAAGTGCTGACGCACGCACCCGGCGGGGCGTGCAGACGGCTACGCAGGCGCGGCGCCGAGTCCGCGAGGCGCACGGGAGTTCGCAGGTGCTTTTTTTATAGAAATGCACATGTCCTTTCGGACATATGCTTCGATCCGGCGCATCCTGGCTCTCCGCACGAACGAGGAACGCCGGCCCCGAGACTCTCACGTCACGGCCCTGCGCGCTGCACTCGGTACGACGAGGCGCGTGCGTCACCGCCGACTTCACAAGCTCGTCGGTCGGGGAACCGTCAGCCTCGGCGAGCACGACTGCGAACTCGAGGCTATCCGGAAGCTCGCCACGCCGAGGACTCGCTCGGCTCACGGAGCGGCGCGGCGCTCCGCGCCGGCGACGAACGCGTCGAGCTCTTTATTAAATTCTTCGGAGACGAGCTGCGGGAAGTGATGCGGGCTGGAGATCGTGATCAGACGGCCGCGGCCGAGCGACGCGACCCGGGCGGCGGTGATGTCCATGGCGCGGCTCCAGCCGCCGGTCACGACCAACAGGGGGATGTTCGCCTGGACGACGACGGCGAGCTCGCGCTCGAGGTCGGCCCGCGCGGGGACCCTGAGACGTTCGATGGCCTGGCCCATCGCGACGAACTCCGCGGGCGAGCCGCCGCCGCGGATGTCGTCGGGGATGTGCATGAGCTCGGCGAAGCGGCGGGCGCGGGCCTCGGGCGAGCGCGACAGCTTGAGCGTCAGCACCGTGCGGAGCACGAAGCCGAGGACGGCGGGATGCGGTAGCGCGACCGCCAGCATGGCCGGCTCGATGAGAGTGAGGCTGCGGACCGCAGTGGGTCGCCGGGCCGCGGCCGCGAGCGCGACGCAGCCGCCGAACGAGTGACCGACGAGGTGGGCGCCGTCGCCGAGCAGCTGCGCGACCCACTCGCCGTCGGCCTCGGCGTCGTCGGGGCGACCCGGCGCCGGAGTGCGGCCGTGGCCCGGCCGATCGGGCACGAGCAGCTCGAAGCCACGATCGGCCAGCCGCGCCTGCGCCGAGAAGTGGCGCTCGCCCCCGACCCCGCTGCCCTGCGCGCCGCCGTGGACGAGGACGATGCGCGGACCGCCGGCGCCCCAGCGGGTGATGGCGATAGTCTCGAGACCGCTCATGACGCGCAGTGCTATCACCCGCTGCCGCGCCGCGCAACGCAGTGTGCCGGCGCAGCCCCGGCAACTTCGGCGAGCGTGGCGCGTCGAACTGTCCTCAAGGACATGTCACATGTCCTCGAGGACGCGCTCGTCACCGGTCCCCCGCAACAGCATGTCCCTTCGGACATGCTACGGCACGAGGCCGTTGCGAAGGTAGTTGCCGCGGCCGGTCGGCCACAGCAGGCACGAGGCGGTCGAGCCGGGCACGGTGTAGACGCGCACGCTCTCGACCATGTCCTCGGCGTCCTTGAGCGAGACGACGATGTCGGCCTGGCCGTCGCCGTCGACGTCGGCGAGCGTGGGCACGGGCATGGCGCCGCGGCGCGGCAGCGGCAGCTGGTGCTGGACCGCGCCGTCGCTCCCGAGCACGAACAGCGCCCCCTTGTCGTCGCCGGTGCTGTAGCTGTTGAACACGACCTCGGGCGCGCCGTCGCCCGAGAGGTCGCCGATCACCACGCCGCCGGCCGCGACCTCGGGATCGGTGGTGTACTCGGTGCTCCACAGCACCTGGCCCGCGGCGCTCACGGCGTGCACCCGCCCGTCGAAGCCGACGAACACGATCTCGAGGCCCGGGTGGTCGGCGCGCAGGTCGGCGACCGCGACCTGGTTGGTGATGCCGACGATGTTGGTGTCGCCGTAGTCCCACAGGCCCGAGATAGTCGGGCAGGTGCACCGGCGGGTCGAAGCCGGGACGGCGGCTGGCGTCGGCGCCGACGACCCACACCGCGACGCCCTTCTCGCGGTCGCTCTGGGCCGCGTTCTGCACGCTGGCGAGCATGACGACCTCGCGCTGACCGTCGCCGTCGAGGTCGGCGATCGCCGGCGCGGTGTTGGTGAAGTGAGCCTGCAGCGCGGTCTCCTCGTCCTCGGCGTAGCCCTGCATCGCCTCGGCGAGGACGTGCAAGTAACGGACGCCCGGGGTCTTGGTCACGGGGAACAGGTCGGCGGCGTCGAAGGCCTCGCCGCTGCCCTTGTGGATGCTGGCGTAGGCGTTGTCGTGCGGGGCGACCAGGTCGGCCTTGCCGTCGCCGTCGAGGTCGCCGACAGCCAGGTTCTGGTCGTAGCAGCCGGCCAGGTAGCACTTGTCGTCGCAGCCGAAGCTGCCGCTCTGGTTGGGCGGAAAGCCCGGCAGCGGGGTGCCGTCGCTGCGCCAGGCGTTGACGACGTCGGTCGGGCCGCCGTGGCCGACGCTGACCGCGATGTCGAGGCCGCCGTCGCCGTCGAGGTCGCCGGCGGCGATGCTGCGCAGCTCGTCCTCCCAGGTGACCGGAAAGCCAGGTGCGATCGCCCCTGTGCTGTCGAGCAAGTAGACCTTGTCGCGAGCGGCGAACGCGATCTCGAGCTCGGGCCCGCCGATGAAGTTCGCCACCACCGGGCTCGCCCAGCTCCGCCCGCCCTCGGCCTCGAACTTGAACAAGACCTCGCCGTCGGCGGCCCAGGCCAGGAGCGCCTGGCCGCGCGGGACGATGATCTCGTTGTCGCCGTCACCGTCGAGGTCGGCGACCGCGGGCGAGCCGAGCCAGGCCTCCTCCCAGCGATCTTTCAATGTGATCGAAAGGACAGGTTCGGCGGCGACGGCCGGTCCGCCGCTGCCGTCGCAACTGGGCGCCGGGGGCTCGCCGGTGGTGCCGCTGGTGGTGCCCTCCGGCTGGCCGGTCGGGTCGAAGTCGGTCGTCGAGGTCGGCGCGTCGGAGGTGCCCTCGCTGCCGCCGGCCGAGGCGGTGGGGCTGCTGGGATCGCCGGTGGAGGAGATCGATGTGACCGGGTCGGTGGCGTTGCCCGTGGGCCCGCCGTCGGTGTCGTTGGCCCCGGCCGCCGTGCTGCAGGCGATCGCCAGGGCCGGCACCCCTGCGCCCAAGATCCTCCGAGTCGCTGCCTTCATCCTCGCACCTCCGCGGCCGACGATACGCCAAGGCGACCGCGACGTCGCCACGACGTCGCGGGCGCGTGGCCGCGCCGGGCGAGCGCGCTCAGTCCTCGGCGTCGCGGCTGCCGAAGGCCGCGCGGATGTAGCTCCAGCGCGACGTCGCCAGGTGCTTGATGACGTCGATCGTGCCGGCCTTGACCGCGCCCTTGCCGAGCTGACCGTCGCGGTACAGCTCCGACGTCTTGTTGCGCTGCAGCTTGCCGCTCGAGGTCTTCGGCAGGCTGCCCGGGGGCAGCAGCACGACCTCGTCGGGCTTGAGCGCGAGGGTCTCGAGGATCTTCGCGGCGATCTTGTCGCGCAGGTCGTCGGCGTGCGGCGTGCGGACCTCGGCGGCCACGATCACCCGCTCGCGCCCGAGCGACGCGTCCTCGATGCCGAACGCGACCACGTTGCCGCGGCGCACGCCCTCGACCTGCGAGGCCTGCCACTCGAGGTCCTGCGGGTAGTAGTTGCGGCCGTGGATGATGATGAGGTCCTTGATCCGGCCGCACACGTAGAGCTCGCCGTCGGCCAGGTAGCCGAGGTCGCCCGTGGCCAGCCAGCCGTCCTTGAGCACCTGCAGCGTGCGCTCGGCGTCGCCCCAGTAGCCGCGCATCACGCTCGGCCCGCGCAGCTCGATCTGCCCGACGCGGCGCTCCGGCAGCGGGTTGCCCTCGGCGTCGACGATCCGCAGGTCGTGCTCGGGGAAGGTGCGCCCGCAGCAGACCACCTTGAGCGCGTCGGCGCCGTCGCTCGGCTTGGCCTCGCCGTGGACCAGCGCGTCGGGGTCGACCACGTCGGCGCGCAGGTCCTCCTGCAGATCGACGAAGGTGACCGCGAGGCTGTGCTCGGCCATGCCGTAGCACGACAGGAAAGCGGTGCGCTTGAAGCCCCAGGCGGCGAAGCGCTCGGCGAACGCGTTGAGCGTGTCGTACTGGATCGGCTCGGCGCCGCAGCCGGCCACGCGCAGGTGCGACAGGTCGACGCCCTGCAGCTCGTGGTCCTTGATCCGCGCGGTGCACAGGCCGTACGCGAAGTTGGGCGCGAACGTGACGGTCGCCTTGCGCTCCGACAGCTGGCGCAGCCACAGCGCCGGCCGCTTGAGGAACAGCAGCGGCGACATGAACTGGACCCCGCGCACCTGCAGCACCGCCGGCGCGAACACGAAGCCGATGAGGCCCATGTCGTGGTAGAGCGGCAGCCAGCTGAGGCCGACGGTGTCGCCGTCGGCGTGGAGGCCGGCGCCGAGCGCCGCGATGTTGGCGATCAGGTTGGCGTGGGTGAGCGTGACGCCCTTGGGCTGCGAGGTGCTGCCCGAGGTGAACTGCAGGAACGCGACGTCGTCGGGCTTCACGTCGACGCCGATCGGCGCCGCGCGCTCGTCGACCTGCTTGACGAACGCCGCGTAGACCTCGACCGCGCGCACGCTCGGCACGTTGCTCATCAGCTTGCCGAGGATCGGCCGCACCTTGCCGTCGGTGACGACGAGCGAGCAGCCGGCCTGGCGCAGGATGTGCGTGGTGTTGGCGAGGTAGCCCTCGAACTGGCCGAGGTTCATCGGCGGGTACACCGGCACCGGGATCGCGCCGGCGTACATGGCCCCGTAGATCGCCTCGACGAACTCGGACGAGTCCGGGAGGATGAGGCCGACGCGCTCGCCCGGGCGGACCCCCGCCGCCTGCAGCGCCGCGCCAAAGCGTCGGGCCCGCCGCGCGGTCTCGGCGTACGACAGGAACCTGACCGGGTCCTTCTCCTGGACGAGGTGCGAGTAACCAAAATCGGCGCGGGCGGTCGCCGCGTCGAGGGCCTGCGTGAGCGTCTCTGGCCGCGTCATCGCGCTCAGGCCTCGCCGCGTTCCTGCGCGATGACCTTGACGACCTCGCGCGCCACGTCGCCGACGGTGACCACGTGCTGGAACAGCTCCATCGGCATGGTGATGCCGAAGTGGTCCTCGAGGTCGGACACCATCTCGAAGCTCTGCATCGAGTCGAGCCGCAGGTCCTGGATCAGGTGCGACTGCTCGCTCACGGGAGCGGCTGGCTTTTCGGCCAGGTTCTCGTCGAAGTAGGCGTAGATCTTGGCGAGCACGGCTTCGTAGGTGGGTCTGGCGGCTTCGGTCACGGCGCTCCCCGGAGTACCGGCGGCTATATCGCAACTGGAGCGCGACCGGAAGCCGCGCGCGCGCCGGCCACCGTTAGCGGGGTCACAGCGTGGTCTCGTACACGCGATACTTGGCGATCGGGTAGCCGCCCATGTTCTTCACGGCGGCGTTGACCCGGTCGTTGTCCTCGAGGGTCCAGCCGATCTGCCCCTCGGTCCAGCCGAGCCGCTGCGCGGCCCGGTGGGTGGCGAGGAACAGCAGCGTGTCGATGCCCTGCCCGCGGTAGGCGGCCTTGATCCCGAGCAGGATGAGCCGCCCCCTTGACGACCTTGCGCACCTTCAAGTCCCACAGGAGGCGCACGATCCCGAACGGGAACAGCCGGCCGTCGAGCTTCTTCAGCACCGGGTTCACGTCGAGCATCGTGATCACGAACGCGACCGGCTCGCCCTTCACCTCGGCGATGATCGGCAGCCCGGGCTCCAGCACCATCTTGAGGTCCTTGGCGATGTGCAGGTACTCCTCGCGCCCGACCGGGACGAAGCCCCAGTTCTTCTCCCACGCGTCGTTCATGACCTCGAGCGAGCGCAGGACCTCGGCGTCCCAGTCGTCGAAGCGCATGTCGCGGATGGTGATGCCGCGCCGCTCGGCGACCTTGGCGGCGATCTTCGCCACCCGCTCGGGGATCGGCCGCTGAGGATCGATGCCCCAGTGCAGCAGGTCCTTGGCCTTGGCCATACCTGTCCCTTGAGCAGGCGGTCGTAGTACGGCGGGTTGTACGGCATGTTGATGCCGGGGTCGCGGTCGAAGCCCTCGACCAGCACGCCCGAGATGTAGTTCATCGACAGCTCGAACGGGCCGATCATGGCGGTGCAGCCGCGGGCGGCGAGCCAGGCCTTGGCGGTGTCGACCAGCGCCTGCGCGAGCTCGCGGTCGTCGGGGCACTCGAACATGCCGAGGTAGCCGGTCTGCAGGCCGTGGAATTTCACGAAGTCTTCGTCGCGCACCGCCGCGACCCGGGCGACGTCGCGCCCGTCCTTGCGCGCGATCCAGAACGCCGCCTGCACGTGCTTGAAGAACGGGTTCTTGTCCGGGTTCAGATAGTCCCGCCGGTCCATCAACAGCGGCGGCACCCAGCGCGGGCTCGGGTGATGCTCGCGGTGGACGTACCAGGGCACCCGGATGAACCGCTCGACCAGCTTGCGGTCGCTGAGGGGGACCTCGATGAGCTCGAACGACGACATGGCGCGGCCTCGAAGCCGCACGCTGCGGCTTGTTCAGCCGCGGGGCTACCGCCCGCCGCACGTCGCGTCAAGTGCGCAGAGGCCGCTCGAAACGCCCGCGGGTGCATCCCCCCGCGATCGCTGCGGCGGCGCGAGCTATCCTCGTCGACGTGGCTGGTGCGCTCGCGCGGTTTCATCTTCGACATGTCCATTCGGACATGTCCGAAGAGACTTGCGAGCGCCCCGCCGTGCCCGGCCCGCGCGTCCTTCGCCGCGGACGAGCCGGCCCGTCCGCGGCGCGGCGGCTCGCGTCGGAGCGGGGCCCCGTCGCCCGCGCACCGGCGCCCCGCCGCCGCGGTGGTAGGTCCGGCCGCGTCCCCGCGGACCTCCGCCGCCGCGGGCCGCATCATCCGTGGAAGCGAGCACACCATGCGACATGTCCTTAAAACCATCTTCGCCATCGCCCCGCTCCTGCCCGCCTGCGGCGACTCGGTCCAGAGCAAGGACCCGACCGACTCGACCGGGCAGACCGGCATCGACTCGCTGAGCACCGCCTCCGCCAGCGAGACCTCGACCGACCCTGGCGCGACCGCCAACACCAGCGAGACCGGCGCGCTCACCGAGGGCGGCAGCGACGGCTCGGCGACGGCGGTGACGGTGTCGCCCACGGAGCCCCCGACCACGACCGCGACCACCGGCCCGGACGACACCACGACGAGCACGAGCACGACCTTCCCGATGACCGTCACCTCGTTGCCGGACACCACCGGCTTCGAGCCGCCGGAGTGCGACCCGGTGATGAAGGCGACGATCCGCGACTTCCGCACGAGCCACCCCGACTTCGAGACCTTCGGCGGCGACACGGCCTACGAAGGCCTGGTCCAGCAGGACCTCGGACCCGACCACAAGCCGGTCTACGCCCACCCCGGCGGTACGCCGCAGACCACCGGGCCGAACGAGTTCGCGCAGTGGTACAACGACACGCCGGACGTCAACATGGCGTTCCAGATCGACATCCCGCTGACCGAGGTGTCGCCGGGCCAGTTCACCTACCAGAACAACGCCTTCTTCCCCATCGACGACCAGGGCTGGGGCAACGAGGGCAACCCGCACAACTTCCACTTCACCACCGAGATCCACACCGAGTTCACCTACCAGGGCGGCGAGGTGTTCACGTTCACCGGTGACGACGATCTGTGGCTGTTCATCAACGGCAAGCTGGCGATCGACCTCGGCGGGCTGCACCCCCAGCTGACCGACACGATCGACCTCGACGCCCAGGCGGGCTACCTCGGGATCTCGATCGGCCAGAACTACGCGATGGACATCTTCCACGCCGAGCGCCACACCACCGAGTCGAACTTCCGCATCGACACCAGCATCCAGTGCTTCGTCATCCCGGGCTGACCGGGCTGACCCGAAACATGAAGAAGCTCACGTCGAATTTCGCCCACAGCGAAGCGAACTCAGCAGTAACTTTGTGTGCTCTCGGCCCCGCCTCCGTCGACGGCGGGCCACAGGATGGACCTCTTGAAGCACACGATCGCTCCCCCCCGCGTAGCCGCGCTCCTCGCGGCCGGTTTCGGCCTCTTCTCCCTCACCGCTTGCGGTGACGACTCCAACCCGCTGCTGACGGCCACCGCGACCCTCACCGCGGGCCCGACCTCGAACCCGAACACCAGCAACCCGTCGTCCGCCGGCGACCCGACCGGCGACCCCACCGACGGCACCACCGGCGACCCCACCGACGGCGGCACCGGTGAGACCGACGACCCGACCGGCGAGCCGCAGGACGGCCCGCACGCGCTGGGCACGATCTTCCTCGGCGAGAGCCACCCGGCCGCCGGCGGCAACAGCTCCCCGGCCGTGTCCGCGAGCTTCGTCCCCGACGCCGGCACGGGCGCGGCCCAGGGCTGTACCGAGAGCGTCGCCGGCTGTCAGCTGGCGCTGGTCCCCGACTGCGGCGGCGGCTGCGATGCCGACGAGTACTGCGGCTTCGACGACAGCTGCGAGGCCGCGTGCCTGCGGATCTGCGACGCCTCGTGCGGCGCCGACGAGGTCTGCTACTTCCCGGCCCCGAACACGCCCGGCTGCAAGAAGATCGAGTCGTTCGACGCCGGCGCGCTGACCTTCCTCGGCACGCCGATCCCGATCACCCTGTTCCCGCCGTACGCCTTCATGAGCGACGACAACGCCTCGCCGTTCGCCCCCGGCGGCACGGCCTCGGTGCAGGCCTCGGGCGCCAGCAACGCCGGCTTCGCGGCGTTCGAGAAGGAGTTCACGGGCACGGAGTTCATCCAGACCAGCCCGAAGCTCGACGCCCTCGGCTTCGCCGAGGTGTTCGGCGACGGCCCGCTGCCGGTGCGCTGGAACGCCGGCGACGGCGAGGTCACGATCACCGCGACCGTCACTTCGAGCGACTTCGCCGTCGGCACCATCACCTGCAAGGCCGACGACCCCAGCGGCAAGTTCGACATCCCGCGCGCCGCGCTCGAGGCGGCGGTCGACGGCGACCCGGCGGTCAACATCGCCGTGTCGGTGCAGCGCCAGCGCGTCGACGTGTACAAGGACCTGACCACCAAGGGCGAGCTCACCGGCGTCACCGTGCAGCCGGTCGGCTACCTGAACATCATCACCAGCTCGACCGAGTTCCACGCGTTCCAGGGCTGCAACCCCGGCGAGGCGGTGTGCGACAACACCTGCGTCGACGTGCAGTACGACGCCGCCAACTGCGGCGGCTGCGGCAAGGCCTGCGCCGGCGACGACGCCTGCGTCGAGGGCACCTGCAACGGCATCGAGGCTTGCAACGCCTGCGCCGAGGAGTCCCAGACCGGCGGCTGCAAGGCCGAGAACGACGCCTGCGCCGCCAACGCGGCCTGCAAGGCGCTCGAGACCTGCATCGCCGGCTGCCAGACCCAGGAGTGCCTCTACATGTGCGGCGAGAACGTCGAGGCCTCGACGATCGACCTCTACAACGCGCAGATCCAGTGCCTCTGCGACGAGGTGTGCGTCGGCGAGTGCAACGGCCTGTGCAGCTGAGCCGATCGCCGTGCGCCTGTCCTTCGGGGCAGGCGCGACGCCCCGCCCCGAAGCCCGGCTCACGCCCGCGTCACTCGGACCGTTCGGCCAGGTACTCGGCGGCGCGCTTGACGTAGACCGTCCAGGCGTACTCGATCCACTCGCGGTCCTTGGCGGTGAGCTGGCGGACCACGCGGAACGGGTTGCCCATCACCATCTCGCCCGAGCGCACCACCTTGCCCGGCGGGATCAGGGTGCCGGCGCCGACGAACGACCACGGCTCGACGACCGCGTTGTCGAGGACGATCGAGCCCATGCCGATCAGGCAGTCGTCGCCGATCGTGCAGCCGTGGAGGATGACCTTGTGGCCGACGGTGACGCGCGCGCCGACGGTGGTGTGCGAGACGCCCTCGGTCGCGTGGATGACGGTGCCGTCCTGGATCGACGTGTCGGAGCCGATCACGATCGCCCCGTCGTCGCCGCGCAGGACCGCGGCCGGCCAGATCGACGCGCGCGGGCCGACGACCACGTCGCCGATCAGCGTCGCCGCCTGGTGGACGAACGCGGTCGGGTCGACCTGGGGCCGGATGCCGCGGAGCTGCTCGATCATGCCTGGCCGAAAGGTCAGGTGAGGACCAGGAAGGCGACCACGCCGCCGCCGACCAGCAGCAACAGCAGCACGATGATCCACGCCGAGCCGCCCTCGCCCTTGTTGGTGGGCTCCGGGGACGGGCGGTGCGCGGGTCGGGCGGGATGGTGCGGTTGCCGGGCGGCGGGCGCTTGGGCAGCTTGTCGGCGGCGCTCGGCGAGGTCTTCGGCCGCGGGCTGTCCTTGCTGAGCCCGAGCTGGTCGACGAGCGACGGCTCGTTCTTGTCGGGCAGCGGCTCGGTCGGGGTCGGCGACAGCGCCAGGCGGTTCGGCGTGACCCCGCCGGGCGCCGGCGTGAACACGTCGACGTCGAGCGGCTGGCTCGGGTCGAGCGCCTTCGGCTCGCCGATCGCCACCACCGGCTGCGCGCCCGCGGAGGCCTCTTTCTTCTCCTCCTGGCCGAGCGAGCGGAAGTGCAGCATCTCCTCGTTGATGAGGTTGATGATGAGGTTGTTGCCGCCGGGCGAGCGCTCCTGCTGGGCCTTCGTCTCGGCCTGGCGGCGCTCGGCCTCCTGCTCCTCGCGGACCGGGCGACAGAAGTCGATCAGGTCGCGCGCCGAGACCTTGAGGCGGTGCGTGAACAGGAACCCGAGCAGCGCCTCGGCGAAGTCGTCGGCGGTCTGGTAGCGCTGCGAGATGTCCTTGTGCAGCGCCTTGAACAGCACGTGCTCGAGGTCCTCGGGCACGTTCGGGTTGTACTGACGGATGCTCGGGACCTCGCCCGCGCGCACGAGGGCGATCGTCTCGTAGTCGTTCTTGCCGCGGAACAGCCGGCGCCCGGTCAGCATCTCGAAGCCGAGGATGCCGGCCGCGTACAGGTCGGCGCGCGCGTCGATCTCCTCGGCGCGAGCTGCCTCGGGGGACAGATAGCTGTACTTGCCCTTGACCACGCCCGG
Organism: Nannocystis pusilla; assembly: GCF_026626665.1. Taxonomy (GTDB): domain Bacteria; phylum Myxococcota_A; class Polyangia; order Nannocystales; family Nannocystaceae; genus Nannocystis; species Nannocystis pusilla. The sequence continues at coordinate 8,785,466 of NZ_JAPNKE010000002.1, read as the reverse complement.
GTCGGTCGACTCGAGCTGCGTCGTCGCCTTGGCCAGGCCGAAGTCGGTCAGCTTGATCTCGCCGTTCCACGAGATGAGGATGTTCGGCGGCGAGATGTCGCGGTGGATGATGCCGAGCGGCCGCCCGGTCTCGCTGTCGGTGAGGCGGTGGGCGTACGACAGGCCCTTCAGCACCTCGTTGAGGATGAAGACGGTCAGCGCCACCGGCATCGGTCCGCCGCGCTTCACCTGGTGCTCGAGCAGCGTCTTCATGTTGATGCCATGGACGAAGTCCATGACGATGAAGTAGGTGCTGTCGCTCTCGCCGATGTCGAAGACGGAGACGATGTTCGCGTGGGCCAGTCGCAGGCTCAGCCGCGCCTCGTCGAGGAACATGCGGACGAACCGCTGATCCTTGATGAGGCCCGGCAAGATGCGCTTGATGGCGACCTTCTTCTTGAAGCCCGCCATCGACTCGGCCTCGGCGACGTACACCTCGGCCATGCCGCCGGCGTCGAGCTTGAAGAGGGGTCGGTAGCGTTGCGAGGTCATGACGGCGCGGAGTTTTCGGCGGGTCGGCCCTGTCGGGCGGAGAAATATTCAATCTCGCGGAGCGTGCAAATCGCGGTGGCAAACCGCGAAAACGCGAGGCAGTGTAACAAAGGTTTCGGCTCCAGGGCGCGCTTCATCCGGGCACGGGCCCGGCGGCCGGAACCGCCGCCGGGGGCCGAGCAGGCGGTCCGGCGGGCGCTTGTGAGCTTGTCTGCGGACGCGGTGGATCGTACTGCGTGAGCACCAGGCGGACGACACCGAACCAGATGTCGCTCTCGACGGCCAGAGGGATGCGCCGGCCGTCCGTGCTCACCCAGACCCGCATTTTATACGACTTTTTTCCGGGAATTGCAGCCCCGTAGCGGTCCACGCGGGTGATCGATCCCTCGAATTGTTGCACCTGGTCGGGAGCGATCCCCAGGGCCGTCCCGATCGGCGGCATCCCCTCGAACCGCACCGGCCCCTTGCCGGTGATGTCGACGCGCAGCAGCACCGTGCCGTCGAGGCCGTACGCCTTGACCTTCTCGCCGGGCTTGAGGTCGAGCGAGCGGACCCACGCCATGATCGACAGCGGGTCGAAGGTGTCGACCGGCAAGCGCCGCCGCTGCGTCGCCGACCGCTCGTCGCGCTTGTCCTGGATCTCGACGAAGCCGCGGCCGAAGAACGTGGTCGTCGTCTCGCGCCGCTTGTACGAGCCGGGCAGGCCCTCGCGGCGGGTGATCGAGCCGGTCTCGAGCGGCGCGCCGGTCTTGGCGTCGACGTAGGCGGCCATGTCGTAGACGAGGGTGGTGAGCAGCGCGACCACGCCGCTGGTGCGCGCGAAGCCCTCGAGGCGGAGGCGGTCGGGCGAGCCGTTCGGGCCCGGCTCGCGCGCGACGACCCCGGCCTCGGCGATGCCGGTCGGGTTGCCGCCGAACAGGATGTCGTACTTGAAGCGCTCGCCCGGCTGCAGCGTGAAGCCGAAGTCCGGCGGCCGCGGCGACGCTCGCAGGCGCCGCGAGCGGTCGACCAGCGGCGGCCTCGCCAGCTCGCCGCTGCGACCGACCAGCGGCGACAGCCCCTGCTCGTCGCGCCCCTGCACCAGAGCGTTCGGCGGCTCGACCCGCGGCAGGCGAGAGCCATCTGTTGCAAAAATCCGAGGTCGATCTCCGGCGCCGCGAGTCGACCCTCGGGCCGCGGCGCCGGCTCCGGCGGCGGCTCGCTGCGCGGCTGCTTCGACGGCGTGATGCGGACCGACTTGTCCTTGGTTGCGGGGACAGTGGTTGCGGGTGCAGTCGTCGCGGGTGCAGTCGTCGCGGGTGCAGTCGTCGCGGTGGTTGCAGGTGCAGTCGTCGGCGCCGGGGCCGTCGCGGTCGGCGTGGCGTTCGCCGGCGCCTCGCTGTGCGAGGTCCGGGCTGCGGCTTCACGCGCCATGCTCCAGGTCGTCACCGTCGCCGTGGCGCACAGCACCGATGTAGCGAGGGCCGCGAGGGCCGCGCTCAAGGTCGCGCGTGTAGGCCGCGAGGAGGGAGGGCGCTTCGTCATGACGCGAGGCAAAGATGGTAGAGTGCCGGCCCTTTTCCGCCAACTTCAAGGAGCGCTTGAGTACCGCACTGCCAGCTGTGCCGCATCTCGTGGTGACCCAAGGCGACCCCGAGGGGATCGGTCCCGAGCTCTTGCTCCGTCTGGGTGAGGCCGGCGCGCTCCGCACAGGAGATCGCGTCGTCGCCGACCGCGAGCGCCTCGAGGGGCTCGCCCGCGCTCTCGCCACCCCGTGGGCTGCCCGCGGCTGGGAGGCGATCGCCCCCCTGGTCGACGACGTGCGCGGCGGTCAGGTCGCCGCTCTGGTCCGCGGGGTCGATCTCGTCCTGGAGCAGCCCGGCGCCGCGCTGGTGACCGCGCCGATCGACAAGGCCGCCTGCAAGGCCGAGGGCTTCGGATTCCCCGGCCACACCGAGTACCTGGCCCACCGCGCCGGCGTCGACGACTTCGCCATGCTGATGATCGGCCCGCGCCTGCGCGTCGTGCCGGTGACGATCCACGTGCCGCTGCGGGCCGTGCCCGAGCTGCTCACGCCGGCCGCGATCGTCCGCTGCGGCAAGCTGCTGGCGCACACGCTGCTGCGTCACCTCGGCCTCCCGGCGCCGCGCATCGGCGTGCTCGGGCTCAACCCGCACGCCGGCGAGCGCGGCATGCTCGGCGACGAGGAGCAGCGCATCATCGAGCCGGCGGTCGCCGAGCTGACGGCGTGGGCCGCCGCCGAATCCCTGCAGTGCAGCTTCGTCGGCCCGCTCGCGGCCGACTCCGCGTTCGTCACCCACCTCGAGGGCGGCCTCGACGGCTTGCTCGCCATGTACCACGACCAGGGCCTGGGGCCCTTCAAGCTGCTGCACATGCGCGACGGCGTCAACATGACCCTCGGGCTCCCGTTCACCCGCACCTCGCCCGACCACGGCACCGCGCGTGACATCGCGGGCCGCGGGGTCGCCGATCCCAGCAGCATGCTGGCGGCCGTCGCCCTCGCTCGGGGACATGTACCATGAGCCAGGTATCGAAGACCCGCAAGTCCGCCGCGGCCGCGTCGGCGTCGGCCGCCCCTGCGGCCCCGGCTGCGAAGACCTCCAAGGCCGCGGCTGCGGCCACCTCGTCGGTCGCGCAGGCCGTCGCTCCCGCGTCGACCGCGAAGACCTCCAAGGCCGCTGCGGCCACCTCGTCGGCCACCCAGGTCGTCGCTCCGACCCCGGCTGCGAAGACCTCCAAGGCCGCCGCTTCGAAGGCCAATTCTTCCGCCGCATCGTCGACCCCCGAGGCCGAACCGATAGCCCCGTCTGCGAAGGCCGCCAAGGCGCCTGCTGCGAAGGCCAGCTCCTCCGCGGCATCTTCGACGCCCGAGGCCGAACCGACAGCCCCGACCGCGAAGGCCACCAAGACCGCCGCTGCGACGCCTGCAGCATCCGCGCCGTCGCCGGCTCCCGAAGCCGCACCGATTGCCACTGCTGCCACGACCGTCGCCCCGGCTCCCGAGACCGTCACGCCCGTGACCTCGACCTCCGCGATCCCGGTCCCGCCGAACAGCATCAAGATCCGCGGCGCCCGCACGCACAACTTGCAGGGCATCGACCTCGATCTGCCGCGCGGCAAGCTGGTCGTCCTCACCGGCCCCTCGGGCTCGGGCAAGTCGAGCCTCGCCTTCCACACCATCTTCGCCGAGGGCCAGCGCCGCTACGTCGAGAGCCTCTCGGCCAGCGCGCGTCAGTTCCTCGCGCAGCTCCCGAAGCCGGACGTCGACCTCATCGAGGGCCTGTCGCCGTCGATCGCCATCGAGCAGTCGTCGCCGGGCAAGAACCCGCGCTCGACCGTCGGCACCTCGACCGAGGTCTACGACTTCCTGCGCCTGCTGTTCGCCCGCTGCGGCGAGGTCTTCAGCTGGCGCACCGGCAAGCCGATGAAGCGCCACAGCGTCGAGGACATGCTGAACGCGGTCCTCGCCCTGCCTGCAGGCACCCGCTTCAGCGTGCTCGCGCCGGTCGTGCGCGACACCCCCGGCGACCACCACGAGCTGCTCGAGGACCTGCGCCGCCAGGGCTTCGCCCGCCTCGCGGTCGACGAGGCGGTGCGCGACCTCAGCAGCGAGGAGGTCAAGCTCGACCCCAAGGTCCGCCACACGATCGAGGTCTACGTCGACCGCCTCGTGCTCAAGGACAACGTCCGCGGCCGCCTCGCCGACTCGGTCGAGACGGCGCTGCGACTGTCGGGCGGCCAGCTCAAGGTCGTCACCCTCGACGGCGAGGAGCTGCAGTTCTCCGAGCGCTTCGCCGACCTCGACCACGGCCTCGCCTACCCCGAGCTGACGCCGGGGTTGTTCTCGTTCAACAGCCCCGAGGGCGCCTGCCCCGAGTGCGACGGCCTCGGCGGCAAGCGGATCTTCGACCCGCGGCGGATCGTCCCCAACGAGCACCTCAGCATCAAGGAGGGCGCGCTCTCGGCGTGGACGCGGCGGGCCGGCAAGACCTCCCACGCCCAGCTGCAGGCGCTCTCCGAGCACTACGGCTTCGACCTGTTCGCCCCGTGGGTCGACCTGGCCGAGGAAGTGAAGATCGCGATCATCCAGGGCACCGGCGGCGAGGCGATCCCCGGCCTCGCCGGCAAGAAGGCCGCGCCGTTCGAGGGCGTGATCCCCGGGCTGCAGCGGCGCCTCCGCGAGGCCGAGGACAAGGTCGACGAGGTCGACGCCGACGACAACGGCGGCTCGCTCGAGGAGATCGCCGAGCTCATGGCGGAGGTGCCGTGCCCCGCGTGCGAGGGCCAGCGGCTGCGCCAGGAGGCGCGCATGGTCAAGATCGGCGGGCGCAACATCGCCGAGCTGGCGACCTTGCCGATCGAGCAGCTGGTGCCGTTCCTCGACGCGCTCGACCTCGGGCCCGAGACGGGCGAGGTGGCCGAGGCGATCCTGGCCCAGGCCAAGCAGCGGCTGAAGTTCATGCTCGAGGTCGGGCTCGGCTACCTCACGCTCGACCGCACGACGATGACGCTGTCGGGCGGCGAGGCCCAGCGGATCCGCCTGGCCACGCAGATCGGCGCCGCGCTGGTCGGCGTCACCTACATCCTCGACGAGCCGAGCATCGGCCTCCACCAGCGCGACAACGACCGCCTGATCGCCTCGCTCGTGCGCCTGCGCGACCTCGGCAACAGCGTGATCGTCGTCGAGCACGACGAGGACACCATCCGCGCCGCCGACTTCCTGGTCGACATGGGCCCCGGCGCCGGCAGCCAGGGCGGGCGGGTCGTCGCCGCGGGCCCGCTGCAGGAGGTGCTGCAGAACAAGCGCTCGCTGACCGCCGCGTTCTTGACCGGGCGCATGACGATCCCGGTGCCGGAGAAGCGGCGTGGCAGCAGCGGCCCGGCGATCTGCATCTCGCGCGCGACCGGCCACAACCTCAAGGACATCACCGTCAAGATCCCGCTCGGCGCGCTGACCTGCGTCACCGGCGTCAGCGGCTCCGGCAAGTCGAGCCTGGTGATCGACACGCTGCTGCCCGAAGCGGCGCGGCGGCTCAACGGCGCCTCGAGCTTCGGCCTCGCGCACCACTCGATCACCGGCCTCGAGCACCTCGACAAGGTGATCCACGTCGACCAGTCGCCGATCGGCCGCTCGCCGCGCTCGAACCCGGCGACGTACACCGGCCTGTTCGCCGAGCTGCGCACGCTGTACGCCAACCTCAGCGAGTCGAAGATCCGCGGCTACACGCCGGCGCGCTTCTCGTTCAACGTCAAGGGCGGCCGCTGCGAGTCGTGCCAGGGCGACGGGGTGCGGCGCATCGAGATGCACTTCCTGCCCGACGTGTACGTCACCTGCCGCTCGTGCGACGGCCGCCGCTACAACCGCGAGACGCTGGCGATCACCTACCGCGGCAAGAGCGTCGCCGACGTGCTCGAGATGTCGGTCGCCGACGCCTGCGAGTTCTTCGCCAACTACCCCAACCTGCGCCGCGGCCTCGAGACCCTGCGCGACGTCGGCCTCGGCTACGTGACGCTCGGCCAGAGCGCGCTCACCCTGTCGGGCGGCGAGGCCCAGCGCATCAAGCTGGCCAAGGAGCTGGCGAAGAAGAGCACCGGCAAGACGCTCTTCATCCTCGACGAGCCGACCACCGGCCTGCACTTCGGCGACATCAAGCAGCTGCTCAAGGTCCTCGACCGCCTGGTCGACGAGGGCAACACCATCGTCGTCATCGAGCACAACCTCGACGTCATCAAGTGCGCCGACTGGGTCGTCGACATCGGCCCCGAGGGCGGCGCGCGCGGCGGCAAGCTGCTGGCCGCCGGCCCCCCGCAGCAGGTCGCCAGGGTCAAGGACAGCGCCACCGGCCACTACCTGGCGCGCGCCCTCGGCCTGGCGTAAAGGGCATGTCCTGAAGGACATGCCCCGGAGAGGCGTGTCACTTCTTGGCGCTTTGCTTCTCCCAGTCGTCCATCGCGGTGATGTTGCCGTCGCGCCAGATCCACTCGATCTTCTGGTAGGTCAGGCTGACCTCCTGCACGACCCTGTCGTTCGGGCCCGGCAGCAGACGGATCGCGCTGATGCTCGCGTTCGTCAGCTTGACCGTGTACGTCAGCGTCTCCGCCCCCTTGGCGTCCGGCCCGAACACGTTGAGCTCGACCGAGGTCAGCAGCTCGTTGTCGAGGAAGGCCTGCTGGATCGCCGGCGTCGCCTTGCCGAGCTCCATGGTCAGCACCATCGGCTTGTGCTGGCGCCTGCCCGTCGCCAGGCCCGAGGCGGGGTCGCGCGGCGCGCTGACCTCGTGGTTCAGCGAGAGGATCTCGATCGAGCTCTCGCGCCCCTTCTTGGCCACGCTGCCCTTGATGTCCCCGACCTTCTGGCCCTTCATCCGCAGGTAGGCGTTGAGCGCCGCCTCGGCCTCCGCGAACGGGGCCAGCGCGACCCCCGAGACACACGCCACCAGCGCCATGGAACGCAACCACCGCTTGCTCGACATCGCCATCGTGCTCCTGCGCGACGAATCCTCGCGCGCGCGGCACGTTACCGCGGATCGCCGGCTCGATGCACAGGCGACGAGGGGCGCGCCGGCGCCCTCCACCCAGGTCGCGCGCGATGCCGCGGCGGCTCGCTCGCCACAACGCTTGGGGGTTGCCGAGGACCACGCGGCTTTGCCGAGCTTCGCACTTCATTATCCTTGGGACATGTCCGATAAGTCATGCCATGAATGGTTGCGACGCCGGTGAATGTCATGTGCCCGGAATGTCGATATCCACATGGCTGCCCGCTCCGTCGTGTCGCTTACGAGCGCACCTCGAACCCCGGGGTGACGGAGTGGCTGTCCTCCACCGACGCACCCGCGGACCCCCTCGCTGCGGTTTCGAGCGGTTCGGGCGCACCACGAGTCGCCGCTCGGCGCGTCGCGTGAGGATGTCTTGGAGACGGGTCGTGAAGGCTGTCGCCGGCGTAACTGGCCTGCTCGCCGACGAGCACGAGCCAGCGCGAGGGTCCCGGTCGCGGGTCGCCGGCAGGTCACTCGCCCGCGGTCGATGTGGTAGCGTGGCCATGGGGCGCTCGCGGGGGCGCGGGGAAGGCCGGAGGGGAGCGCGATGCCGCCATACCACCGGGGAACTGGGTTCCGGCGGCCGAGCCGAGGGCGGGTCGCGGTACGAACATTCGCGCGACGCTCGTCGTGCCCCTGGACCATGCCGCCTGCGCCCGAGACGGAGGGCAGGGCGAGGAGCACGCAATGACCGAACCGATCGTCGGGCTCAACATTCGCAAGGAAGCCTCCAGCCGCAGCGCCAAGGTCGGCATCTTGCCGCGAGGCGCTCGCATCGAGGTCGGCGAGCGCTCGGCCGACAAGAAGTGGGGGCGGATCTCCAAGGTCATCGAGGGGCAGATCGCGCCGGTGCGCGCCGGCACGCCGGTCGATCCTGCCGCCTCCACCGGCTGGGTGTTCCTCGGCGAGCTGGACCCCGACACCAACACCGAGCCGGAGCTCGACACCGTCGTCGCGGTCAAGCCGCCGCGGGCGATCCAGGCGGGCAAGCAGATCGGGTACCTCGGCGAATATCAGCGCTATGAGGACGCGAAGCCGGTGCCGGAGCGCGGCAAGCGGCCGCTCTTGCACGTCGAGGTGTTCAGCGGCGACGACGTGCCGGCGTTCATCGAGCGCTCGCGGACCTACGCGAAGACGCTGCCGGAGACCGCTCGCACCCTGCTGCTGGTCGAGAGCACGGCCAAGTTCGTGCAGCCGGCCGCGCCCGACGTCACGGTCCCGGCTGGATCGCGGCTGGCGCCCGTCGGTGGCGCGGCCGCGGGGCGATGGGTCAAGGTCCGCCGCAGCGAGGTGCGGGTCGCCGAGCGCTCGACCCTCGGCACGTTCACGTCGGCGACCAACACCTACTCGAGCGGCGCGGTGTGGACCGGCTGGTACGTCGGGGCGCGTGACGACCAGCGCACGCGCAACGAGGGCGAGGCCGAGCGGGGCAACTATCGCCGGCGCGAGGTCATGATGCCGAGCGGGCCGGAGCTGTGGGTCGAGCGCGGCGCGCTCGGCGAGGGCGGCGCGGGGCCGGCTGCCGATGCCTCGGGGTGGAGCGCGTTCCCGTTGCAGGTCGCCAATCCCGCAGGGCCCGAGGCCGGCTTCACGCGCGTGGTCCCGAAGGCCGAGCTCGAGGCGTTGCCCGCCGAGGACAAGGCCGTCGATCACGAGGGCAAGAAGTGGTGGCGCCTCGACGGGGTCGGGGCCGGCGGTGCGGCGGCGCGGCGCAGCAGCGGCGGGTGGGTCCGCGAGACCGGGCACGACAAGGTGTCGTGGCAATCGCCGTGGGCCTGGCCCGGCTTCGAGTGCGTGTCCGAGGGCGAGGTGCGGCCGGTCGATCTGATGGCGCGCGACCTGCTGCGCGACGGCGCCGCGACGCTGCGCGAGGAGGGCGACTTCACCGCGCGCGCGGACAAGGCCGAGGGCAGCGCGCTGGTGACGAAGATCTACGAGACGATCGACGAGAACCGCGACGGCAACCTCGACGCCCAGGAGTTGAAGACGGCGATGCGGCAGCCGCTGCTGGCGCGCGCGCTGGCGCGGATCGTCGCCCACTACGAGAGCGAGTGGGGCGGCGAGATGACGAAGTGGAACGAGCTCGATCCGCTGATGCTCGAGGGCCTGCCCGAGTGGCAGGTCGAGAAGCAGCGGATCGACAAGCTGCGCTGGTGGACGGAGGTGGCGGGCAAGGTCGAGGGCTTCCCGGCGAGCCCGATGGTGCATCACATCCACCCGATCGCGCTGGTCGCCAACTTCCTCGGCACCGGCGGCGGCTGCCCCAACTGCGAGGCCGAGATCACCGCCGAGGCGCTCAAGCAGATCTTCCCCAGCGCCACGGACGCGCGCATCGACGAGGTCAAGGCGGTCTTCAACGAGGCGTTCAAGAAGTTCGACATCGTGACCTGTCGCCGCAAGGCGCACTTCTTCGCCCAGGTGCGCGAGGAGGTCGGCGCGTCGGTGCGAGCGCTGGCCGAGAGCCTCGACTATCCGCCCGACCGCCTCATCAGCACGTTCAGCTACTTCGCCCGCAACCGCGCCGAGGCGCAGCAGCTCGGCCGCACCCCGGGCCACGCGGCAGAGCAGCAGGCGATCGCCAACCGCGCCTACGCCAACCGCAACGGCAACGGCAACATCGCCAGCGGCGACGGCTGGCGCTACCGCGGCAAGGGCTACCTGCAGCTCACCGGGCGCGGCAACTTCCAGAGCGTGCAGACCGAGATGAACGCCAAGTTCCCCGGGTCCGGCGTCGACATCATGGCCGACGGCGACCAGATCCTCGGACCCCGCGGCGGCATGATCTCGGCGATGGGCTTCTGGACCCACAACAGCCTCAACGAGGTCGCCGACCGCGGCGAGGCCGACGCCAACGTCAACGCCGTGACCGCGGTCGTCAACCTCCACACGCACTCGTACGCGCAGCGACGCACTCACTTCGGCGTCACCAAGGTCGCGTTCAAGCTGTCCGAGTGCACCGACGGCCGGCGGAGCGGCGCAGCGGCCCCCGCCGCCGCGCGCTGAGCCGCGCTCAGCCCTGCGGGTTGCAGGTCACGTTGTTGATCTGCCCGCCCGCCATGTCGCTGTACGTGTACGGCGCGTTGAGCCCGTCGTACGTGGCGATCTCGTAGGTGTCCGGGTGGATCCGGAAGGCCTGCGTGCCGCCGAGGATCACCGCCCAGATGTAGCCGTCGACGTCGATCCCGACCCCGCGCGCGAGCCCCGGGTTCGGCAGCGTCACGGTGTCGCCGACCATCATCGTCTCGGAGTCGACCCACCCGACCCCGCCGGTGGTCGCCTTCCACACGCGGCCCTTGAGGTCGACCGCGACGCCGCTGCCGCCGTTGCCCGGCTGGTTGCCGATCTGCGAGGCCCACTGCATCGTCACCGGGTCGTAGCGCTGGCCGCTGTCGATCCACACGCGGCCCTTGGTGTCGACCGTGATGCCGTACGAGCCGCCGTTGATGGTGTAGTGCTCGAGCGTCTCGTGGTCGACGTGCACGATCGTGCCCGCCGACCAGATGTACATCCAAAAATTGTTGTCGCTGTCGACCGCGCCGCCGTACGGTCCGAACGTCCCGCCGCAGGTGATCTCCGGCATGTGGATGGTGTCCTCGACCTCGCCGGTGTCGCCGTTCAGGCGGTAGACGAAGAAGCCCTGGGCCCCGTCGCACGGCCACACCGCGCCCTTGGTGCCGTTGGCCGCGGCGGTCCAGATCTTCTGCTCCTCGAACTCGCAGGTGGCCTCGTTGTAGGTGCCCGAGGTCCAGGCGATCGGCCGCTGCGTGGTCGCATCCGGAAAGGCGGTGAACCACGCGACGCACTCCTCCTGGTCGAACGGCAAGACGTTGTCCTTGCCCTGCGAGGTCTCGATCGTGCCGTTGCCGTTCTTGTCGGTGCAGTACTCGGGGCGCGCCCAGATCTTGGTGATCCCGCCGGCCCGGTTGGCGACCGCGACGGCCTTGCCGTCGATGCTGACCGAGGTCCGCGAGGGGTTGCCGGCCTGGTCGGCGCGGGTGATGTAGCGCCCCTCCTCCTCCATCGTCCGCGTGTCGATCTTGCTGATCGTGTGCTCGCCGCTGTTGGCGATCCACACGTAGCTCCAGTCGGTGTTGCCGCACTTGGTCGCACACGAGCCGCCCTGGTCCGGAGCGGCGACGTCGAGCTTGAGGCCGTTGGTCGTCGCGGTGCTGGTCGTCGGCGCCACGGTGGTCGCGTCGCTGTCGGAGTCGCTCGCGCCGCTGCTGCTCGTGGTCGTGGTCTGCCCGCCGCTGCCCGTGCTCGTCGGCGCGTCCGCGGTGGTCCCCGGCGGCGCGGTCGTCACGGTGGTGGTGCTGGTGTCTCCGGCCGTGGTGGCCGTGCCGGCGTCGCCGCACGCGACGAGCGCGAGCACGAGCGTGGAACCGAGGACCCGCGACGGATCGATGCAGCGTTGCATTTTATAGAGGGTATCCACGGGCCACCGTCGCGGGCAAGTCCTCCAAAATATCCACATACGCAGGCCCGTGGCTCTCAGGCCCCGAGCCGAGGATCTTCGAGACCTGTCCGAATGGACAGCCGTCGTATTGGCCATGTCTCGGTGGTCACCGTCGCCACGTGGATCGATTCAGTACAGGGATGCATTCACGAAGATCGCGTTCGAACGTATCCGTCGGATGGATTGCGTCTCGCTCGACGCGGGGTGTCCGCGTCGTCGTTCCTCTTCGAGGTGATCGATCCTCCGCGAGCCTGCGCGCAGGTGGGCTCGCTATGCGGCGTGACGCTGACTTCTCGGCGGATCACGCGACCACGAAAGCGGCGAGGTCGGCGAGCGTCGTGCCGGTGGCGTGCGCGGCCCCCGACAGGGCCTCGGGGGCGACGCCCAGGCGATTGAGCCAGACCGTCGGGAAGCCGAACCACGCGGCCCCGGCGGCGTCCCAGCCGCCGAACGCGGCGAACACGATCTGCTCGCGCGCGAGGCCGAGAGCGGCCGGCCCCAGCGCGTACGCCTGCGGGCTCGGCTTGAAGGTCCGGGCGCGGTCGGTGCTGATGTGCGCATCGAACAGGTCGGCGAGGCCGGCGTGCTCGAGCAGCCGCGCGAGCATCGACGGCGAATAGTTGGCGAGCGGGGCCAGGCGCAGGCCGTCGCGCCGCCACGCTTCGAGGGCGGCGCGCGTGTCGGGCCACGGCGCGAGCTCGGAGTACGCGGCCACGAGCCGTCGCCGGTCGGCGGCGGACAGGCTCAGGCCGTGCGCGCCGGCGGCGTAGTCGAGGGCCTCGCCGGTGACGACCTCGAAGTCCCGGTATTGCCCGGCGGTGGCGCGCAGCCATGCATATTCGAACTGGCGGACGCGCCATTCACGGCACAGGTCGGCGGCCTGACCGGGAGCGATGGCCTCGGCGACCCGCTCGACGCCCCGCGGATCGAACAGCGTGAACAGGTCGAAGCAAATCCCGCGGACGACGGTGCGCCGGCTCGGGGGCGGCCGTGGGCCGCTGGCGGCGGGTCCGGACCTGCACGCGCCGAGCAGGCCGCCGGCGCCCGCGACCCACTGAAGGAACTGGCGGCGAGACATGCGGCGAGGATCGCGGGTCCGGACGCCGCCGTCGATTGGCGAAGGGCGTACTGCGTCCATGCATTTTTGTATGGGGCCGCGTATGCTGGCGCGCGATGCTCGACTGGGACGACCTGCGCTTCTTCCTCGCGGTGGCTCGCGCGGGCTCGTTCTCGGCGGCGGCGCGCGGGCTGGGCGTGACCCAGCCGACGGTAGGCCGGCGGATCGCCGCGCTCGAGCGCTCCCTGGGGGCGCGACTGTTCGTGCAGGGGCCCGCGGGCCAGTCGCTGTCGAGCTCGGGGCGGATGATGCTGGCGCGCGCCGAGCAGATGGAGGCGGCGGCGCTGGCCGCCGAGCGGGTCGCCTCGGGGCGCGACGCGGGCCTGCGCGGACGCGTGGCGGTGACGGCCTCGGAGTGGCTGGTCGGTAGCGTGCTGGGGCCGCTGCTGGGGCCCTTCGTCGCCGAACACCCGGGGCTCGAGCTCGAGCTGGTGGCCGACGCGCGGCATCTGAGCCTGTCACGGCGCGAGGCCGACATCGCCGTCCGGCCGTCGCGCTTCGAGCAGGCCGAGGTGGTACAGCGACAGGTGGGGGTGGTCGCGTTCGGGCTGTACGCGTCCGACGGTTACCTGGCGCGGCGCGGCATGCCCGACTTCGCGGCGCAGTGCGAGGGGCACGTGCTCGTCGCGATGAGCGAGTCGCTCGGCAAGATCCCCGATGTCGAGTGGCTGCCGCAGATCGCCGCCCGCGCGCGTGGCCGTGCGCACCAACGGGCGCGAGCCGATGGTGACGATGGCCGCGGCGGGGCTCGGCTTGACCTGCCTGCCGCGCTTCCTCGGCGACCGCGCCCCCAACCTGCGCCTGCTGCCGACGCCGGTGCCGGGGCCGCGGCGACAGCTGTGGCTCGGGGTCCACCGCGACGCGCGCTCGGTGCCGCGGGTCAAGGCGAGCGCCGCGTTCCTGGCCGAGGGCATCGGGCGCTTGGCGTGGGCGCTGGGCTCGGCGTGACGACTCGCGCGAGCACTGGAACTCTTCCAAACGGGACGTGGGTCGATCCCGCGCTCGCCTCGGGGTCGTCGCCGGCGGGCCGAGAGTCTGCGAAATAATCTGTCCGAAAGGCCAGCTCAACCCTCGTCGCCGATCGGCCGAACCCGTCATTGCCTCGGGCGCGATGCGCGATGGCGATCGACGTGCGGCCGCGAGCGAGAGGTACGCGCTGGCCCTCGATGGGCCGGTACCGCGCCACCCCGCCGCGCTCAGGCGCTCGCGCCACCGTGCTACGGTAGTTGCCAAAGGAGGTTCGAGATGAAGACCAAGAAGCAGACCAATCCCTTGCCGATCAAGACGGGCGTCCGCGCCGGCACGCGGCACGATACGGCCAAGAACTCGATCGGCAACATCCGCTGAGCTCTGCCCCGGGACCGCGTCGCTCGCGGTTCCGGGCTCCAAGGTGGGCCGCCGAAGGGCCTGCGAATAGCAATCTGCCTTGAAAGACAGACCTGCTATTTCCTCGCCTCTCGACTCGGGCCATTGCCCAAAACCATGGCGGCTTGACGAATCGGTGAAGCTGGGTCAAAGTGTCCCGCGGTTTGATGGTCGTCCCCGATCACCCGCGGAGCCACGAGCCGCCCGGCGAGTTCGACGAGGTCCGGCGGTTGCTGCATGCGGAGCGGTCGGGCGCCGTGCGGACGTACGAGCTGCGTCGGTGTGGCGGGACCGTGACGGCGACCCGCGGCCGGCCCGAGCGCAGGTTCGCGGCGCGCACGACGACCACGCTCGCGCCCGCGGCCGCGGCCGCGTTCCTCGAGCGCCAGGTCGCGGCGCTGCAGGCCCGGGGCGCGCGGCTGCTGATCGACGGCGCGCTCTTCCCGATCGCCGAGCGGCGCTTCAAGGCGCTCCCGGGCATCGAGCCCGAGGTCGCCAGCGAGGTCGCCCGCAACTTGAGGGCGCACCGGCGCAAGTTCGCCATGCTCGGCAAGCTGCAGTGGGCGGCCGGCGACGACTGGGATCTCTTGTTGTGGTCGCTGGTGCGGGCCGGTCGCGTGCAGCCGCACCGCGACGTCGAGCTGTGGATGCTGCTCGGCGACGCCGCGCTCGAGGCCGACGCGATCACCGTGATGGACCTGTTGACCAAACTCGTCGACCTGCCCGGCCTCTACCGCGCCCGCCGGTACGACGAATACGCCGAGGCGATGCCCGGCGGCGACGCGGCCGCCGAATCGCTATTGTGGAGCGCGTACCTCGACGAGCCCGGCCACGTCGACGCGCGGGCGAGCGAGCTACCCCCGCCCATGCAACTCGGTCTGTGGCTGATCCGCGCCTGCGCCGGCGAGCGCGTGCCCGCGGCGGCTGCCGAGCGGATCGCCGCGTGGCTGCGCGCCCGCCCGCGGCCGTTCACCCCGCTCGAGGCGCGAGCCGGCGACGCCTTCGTCAAGCTCGACGTCCCCGAGCTGCTGCGACGCATCGACCGCGCGCGGCTGCCGGCCGCGCAATGAGGCGTCACGCTCCGTTCCGGCTGAACGACCGCCGCAGGCGATAGAGCCGTTCCTCGTCGACGAACAGCACGAAGAACGCGCACATCTGCAGGGCGAAGAACACCAGCTCGCGCATGGTCACCGCGATGGTGAGGAACATGCCGAAGCCCATCGCGTAGCCGAGCGGGCGCAGGCGGCGGACGGTGAACAGCAGTGGCGAGGCGAGCTCGAACACCAGCGCGAGGTGCTGCAGCCCGGCCCACACCGACATCGGCAGGGTGCGGACCATCCACGCCGCGCTGTCGGTCATGAAGTTGAGCTGGACCTGATGCCACAGGGTGTCGCTGTGCGCCAGCCAATCGCCGTACCTGACCTTGCAGACACCCGCGCCGAACAGCTGGACGATCAGGGTGAATTGCAGCACCCGCAGCGGCCAGGCCGAGCGGATGCTCGCGCGGCCCTCGGCGTCGGTGACGATCGGCGGGGCGAGGGCGAGGATCAACAGGCCGCCGAGGAAGATCTTGTTGATGGTGAACGCCGCCAGCCGGTCGGCCCCGGTGACGTAGGCGGTGCCGAGCAGGACCGGCCAGATCGCCAGGCGCGGCCTGATGCCGACGATCAGCGCCACGATCGCGGCGAAGTAGACGACGCCGAACCACGGCAGCATCGCCTCCGACAGCAGCGGCACCGCCTGCTGAAAGCCCGCGCTCGCGCCCCCGCTCGGGTGATAGCCGACCGGCGTGAGCCACTCCGCCGCGAAGCGCCAGCGGAACACGACGTAGTACAGCAGCGTCGCCGCGAACAGCGAGCGGAACGCGACCAGCCGCCCGGCGGCGACCGGCCCGAACACGAACGCCTGGGCCCGCTGCAGCGGCGTCATCGCCCGCCTGTCCCTTCGGTCACTCGCAGGTCGTGGCTCGACAGCACGCGGACCGTCTGGGGCGTCGGCGCCGGCTTCTGCCAGTGGCCGGTCGGCGGGCGGGCGGGGTCGATCTTCTGCGCCCCGGCGAGGAAGCGGACCGCCACCACCGGCGCGCGGGTCGGGTTCAGCTCGCGGTCGCGGGCGGCGACCCAGCGGGCCAGGTCGAGGCGCGACGCCTCGTGCTTGGCGCCGAAGCGCTCCATGAAGCGGTCGAAGCGGCTGCGGTAGCCGAACGGCTCCATCGGGAACAGCGCCCGCTCGTCGATCGGCTCCCACTCGCGCCGGCCGTCGCGCAGCACTTGAATGAAGAAGTACGACACGCTCTCCGGCCGGTGGCGGAACAGGCAGGAGATCGATCCGAGATCGCGGACGACCGTGGGCCACCACGTCGCCGGCGCCGCCTGGATCGCGCCCTGGCTGATCGGCACCACCCAGACCACGAGCACCAGCAGCGCCGCGGCGACGTCGCGTCGCAGCGGGCGCGCGGGCGCGGGGGCGGGCGCGCTCACCCGGGCAGCACCTTGCCCGGGTTGCACGTGTGCTTGGGGTCGAGGCTGTCCTTGAGGCCAGCCAGGAGCGCGACCCCGACCTCGCCCTTCTCGCGCAGCAGCCACGGCGCGTGGTCGGTGCCGACGCCGTGGTGGTGGCTGATGGTGCCGCCGCCGGCCACGATCGCGTCGGAGGCGGCGCGCTTGATCGCCAGCCACTGCTCGACCTCGGCGCCCTGCTTCTGCGGGAAGATCATCGTGAAGTAGAGGCTCGCGCCGTCGACGTAACCATGGGACAGGTGGCACATGACGATCGCGCGCGCCTCGGGGTCGGCCGCGTTGTCGCGCAGGGCGTCGTGGATGGCCAGGTGGACGCCGCGGTAGAGGTTGTGCAGGTCGGACCAGCGGACCGACGTCTCGAGCGTCTCGACGGCGATCCCGCGGTCGAGCATGGGGTCGCGCATGTACGGCATGGCGAACCGCTTCGAGTACCAGCGCTCGCCGGGGCGGTTGCCGAGGTGCACGCCGCCGAGGCGCTCGATGATCGCGCGGGTGCGGACCTGCGACTCGAGCACCGTCTCGCGGTCGCCCTCGAGGCCGACGATCATCAGGCAGCGGCCCTCGCCGTAGCCTCGCCACGCCAGCGCCTGCATGGCCGCGCGCTCGAGCGCCCCCGGCGGCTTCTGGGCCGCCGAGAAGCTCTGCAGGAAGTGCGTCTCGGGCCCGTCGGACAGCCGCAGCATCGCCACCGGCAGCTCCTCTTGCAGGATCGTCCGCACCGCCTTGGCGCCGGCCTCGAAGTCCTTGAAGAAGAAGCCGCGGTAGTCCCTCTCGGCCGGCACGCGGTGGATCTTCACCGTCGCCGCCGTGATGACGCCGAGGATGCCCTCGCTGCCGGCGACGAACTGGTTGAGGTTGGGCCCGGCCGCCGAGGCGGGAAGCTCTCGGTGCGCCACGGGCCCTTCGGCGTCGCCAGCTCGGCCGACACCAGCCACTTCTCGGCCTTGCCGTAGCGGTACGACTGCTGCCCGGCACCGCGCGCGGCGATCCACCCGCCGAGCGTCGAGAACTCGAACGACTGCGGGTAGTGGCCGAGGGTGAAGCCCTCGCGCTGCAGCGTGCGCTCGAGCTCGGGGCCGTAGATGCCGGCCTGCACCCGCGCGGTCAACGACTCGCCGTCGATCGCCAGCACCCGCCCGAGCCGCGTGGTGTCGAGCGTGACCACGGCCCTGTGCGCGTCGCCGCGGATCGCCGAGACCCCGCCGACCACCGACGAGCCGCCGCCGAACGGGACCAGAGCGACGCCCTCGCGGTCGCAGTGGCTCACCACGGCCTGCACTTCTTCCGCGCTGCCGGGGTAGATCACCGCGTCGGGGGCGTGCCGCAGGTCACCTGCCCGAACGGCCAGGAGATCGAGGTAGCTCTTGCCGCGCGAGTGAAAGGCGCGCTCGTAGCGGTCGGTCTTGACGTGGTCGGCGCCGACGATCGCCCGCAGGGCCGCGAGGTCGGCCTCGGAGAGCGCGCTGGCGGCCAGCTCGAGGCGGTCGAGCGGCGCGGCCGGGCGGTGCGGCAGCGTCTTGCGCCCGAGCTGGTCGGCGACCCAGCGCCACACCTCGGGCTCGCGACGGCCCAGTTCGAACCCGGCGTGGACGAAGCCCCAGCCGTTCCAGCGCAGCGCGCGGCGGTCGATCATCGATCTGTCCCTTCGTACATGTGGTGAGACTCAATAGCGCAGGGTCAGCGCCCCGGGCAACACGGTGAAGGTCGCCGGCAGCCGGCCGGGGGCCTCGCCGTCGATGTCGAGCAGCACCTCGGCGCCCGCGGGCGCGCGCGCCTCGACGCGCGTGCCCGAGAGGTGGCGCACCTTGGGCTTCTGGAGGTGCTCGCCGCGGTAGATCGCGTTCGGGTCTTTCAGCAGATCGAGGATGCCCATGTCGTGCATCACGATGACCTCGAGCCGGCCGTCGCTCGGGTCGGCCATCGGCGCGACGTGCATGCCGCCGCCGAAGTAGCGGCCGTTGCACACCGCCGCGGTGTTGACGACCAGCTTCAGCTCGGGCCCGTCGTCGACCCGCATCACCACCTCGGTCGGGCGGTAGCGCAGCAGGCCGCGCACGGTCGCGGCGAAGTAGGTGAACGTGCCGCCGAACAACTTGGTGAGGCGCGCCTTGTTGACCTCGCGGTCGACCACGCCGGACACGCCGAAGCTGGCGATGTTGATGAAGTAGCGGGCGGCCGGCGAGCCGTCGTCGGCGACGTAGTCGACGCGGCCGACGTCGAGCGGCCGGAGGGTGCCCTCGGCGATCCGTCGCACCTGGGCGTCGACCTCGCCGGCGGCGCCGAAGGTCTTGCGGAAGTCGCCGCCGGTCCCGAGCATCAGGATCGACAGGGCCGCGCCCTCGCCCACGCGGACGTCGGGCCCGCCGGGCACGGGCGGCTCGAAGAAGCCGTTGACCACCTCGTTGTTGGTGCCGTCGCCGCCGCAGGCGATCACCAGCTCGACGCCGTCGCGCAGGGCCTCGCGCGTGAGCCTGGCCGCGGCCATCGGCGCGTCGGTGAACGCGACCTCGACCGGGCCGAGCGCCGCCTGCAACCTCGCGTGCACCTCGGGCCAGGCGCGGGCGAGGCGGCCGCGGGAGGAGTTCGGGTTGACGATCGCTCGCGCGCGCATACGAGGAACCTTCGCGGCCGATGATGGCCCGGACCTGAGCTTATGTCGCTTCGGCCCGGCCTGTCATGCCGGCGCGGCGTAGCGGTCGAGCACGCGGTCGACCTGGCGCACCTGCTCGGCGCGGTCCCAGCCGCGCGGCCCGCCCATCAGGCGCGCGGCGGCCTCCAGCGCGCGCAGCCCGGGATCGCCGAGCTGCCCGAGGCCCGTCCGCCGCAGCACCGCGTCGCCGAGCTCGAGCGCCCACTCCGCCCGCGCCGCGTGCACGATCTCCGCCCCCACCTCCGGCAGCCCCGGCCGCAGCGGCGCGCCCAGCGTCGGGTCGGCCTGGATCAGCGCCAGCAGCTCGCCCGCGCGGGCGCCGTAGTTGCGCGCCAGGTGGTACATCAGCGACTCCGGCAGGCTCGGGTGGCGCGCGTGCAGCCCGGCCACGAAGGCGCGGAAGTTGCCGATCGCGCCGCCCGGCAGCGGGGTGCGGTCGGTGATGCTCGCGGTGCGCCGGCGGCCGAGCAGGCGCAGGGCCAGGTCGACGACCTTCTCGGCGAGCGCGCGCGAGGTGGTCCACTTGCCGCCGATGGCCGAGATCAGCCCGGGCACGCCGTCGGTCGGGCCGTGGTCGCAGACCTCGGCGCGGCGGCTCTTCTGATACGAACCCGACTTCGGGCCGGCGTCGTCGACCAGCGGGCGCATGCCGCCGTAGCTGTGCAGCACGTCTTCGCGGCGCAGCTCGGCCGCCGGGTAGTACTGGTTGACCGTGGCGATGAGCCCGGTGATGTCGGCCTCGGTGACGCGGAAGGCGTCGGGGTGGCCGGAGTAGACCTCGTCGGTGGTGCCGATGAGCGCGTGGTCGCGCCAGGGCAGGACGAAGAAGTGACCTGTCCCGGCGGCCATCATCAGCGCGACCTCGCGGGTCAGCTTGCGGGTGATGATGTGGATCCCCTTCGAGCGGACCAGGTGGGCGTGCGGCTGCTGCCCGAGGGTCTCGAGCATGAGGTCCGCCCACGGCCCGGTGGCGTTGACGACCACCGGGGCGCGCAGCTCGACGAAGCCGTCGCCCGGCTGGCGGCCTTCGACCTTCACGCCGACCACCCGCGCGCCTTCGCGCACGAAGCCGACCGCCTCGACGTAGTTCACCAGCTCGGCCCCGGCCGCGGCAGCGCTGAGCAGGCACTCGAGCTCGAGCCGCTCGGGCGAGAACATCTGACAGTCCCACAGCAGCGCCCCGCCCTTCAGGCCCTCCGGGGACAGGCTGGGCTCGGTGGCGAGGACCTCGGCGGGCTTCAGGCCGCGGTGGGCCGGCAGCCGCTGCTCGGGGTCGGGCAGGTCGTTGCGGTCCCAGGACAGCAGGTCGTAGAGGGTCAGGCCGACCCGCATCTCGGCCAGCGAATTGCCCGCGCCGGCGTAGACGGGCATCAGCATCGGCAGCGGGTAGACCAGGTGGGGCGCGTGCAGCTCCACAGCCGGCGCTCGCGCAGCGACTCGCGCACCAGGCCGAACTCGAGGTTCTTGAGGTACCGCAGGCCGCCGTGGATCAGCTTGGAGGACGCGCCCGAGGTGGCGCTGCAGAAGTCGCGCTTCTCGACCAGCGCGACCCGCAGCCCCCGCAGCGCCGCGTCGCGGGCGACACAGGCGCCGGTGATCCCGCCGCCGAGGATCACGAGGTCGTAGGTCTGCTGGGCCAGGCGCGCGAGGCTCCGCATGCGGGGCAAACCTACTGTCCTTCCGACCCGGCGGCCAGGCCCTCGTGCGCATTGTCCGCGAGACGCCGTTCACACGGTGCCGCTGGGCCCAGCGATCGCGTATTCTCTGCCCGCCGCATGCAGGACCGACCGATCTCCGAGTTTATCCGCCGCCATTACCGCCACTTCAACGCGGCGGCCCTCGTCGACGCCGCGACGGCGTACCGGGCCCATCTGGACCGCGGCGGCAGCATGCTGGTGACCCTCGCCGGCGCGATGAGCACCGCTGAGCTCGGACTCAGCCTGGCCGAGATGATCCGCCAGGGCAAGGTCAGCGCGATCAGCTGTACCGGCGCCAACCTGGAAGAGGACGTGTTCAACCTGGTCGCCCACGACCACTACGTGCGCGTCCCGCACTACCGCTCGCTGACCGCGCAAGACGAGCAGGCGCTGCTCGAGCGCCACCTGAACCGCGTGACCGACACCTGCATCCCCGAGATGGAGGCGATGCGGCGCATCGAGACCGCGGTGCTGGCCGAGTGGGAGCGCGCCGACCAGGCCGGCGAGCGCTACTTCCCGCACCAGTTCATGTACAAGATCCTGCGCTCGGGTGTCCTGAAGGACAGCTTCCAGATCGACCCGAAGGACAGCTGGCTGATGGCGGCGGCCGAGCGCGACCTGCCGATGTTCGTGCCCGGGTGGGAGGACTCGACGCTCGGCAACATGTACGCCGGCCACGTGATCGAGGGTCACGTGAAGAACGTGCACACGGTGCGCACCGGCATCGAGTACATGACGGAGCTGGCGAAGTGGTACTCGGGCACCGCCGACAAGAGCTCGATCGGGTTCTTCCAGATCGGCGGCGGCATCGCCGGCGACTTCCCGATCTGCGTGGTGCCGATGCTGCACCAGGACCTGCGGCGCACGGACGTGCCGCTGTGGGGCTACTTCTGCCAGATCAGCGACAGCACCACCAGCTACGGCTCGTACTCCGGCGCCGTGCCCAACGAGAAGATCACGTGGGGCAAGCTCGGCGTGAACACCCCCAACTTCATCATCGAGTCCGACGCGACGATCGTCGCGCCGCTCGTGTTCGCCTACGTACTCGGCTGGTGACGTCGTGAAGCACCCGCGCATCAACCATCCCCTGAACGAACTGAAGCAGTCGGCGGCCGAGCTCGGCTACCGCATGCCCGCGGAGTGGGAGCCGTTGTCGTCGATCTGGCTGGCGCGCCCGCACAACCCGACGACCTGGCCCGGCTGCCTGGCCGAGGCGCAGACGCAGCACGCCGACTTCGCCGCCGCGGTGCGCCGCTTCGTGCCGGTCCGCATGCTCGGCGAGTCGATCTCGATCGCCACCGACGACGCGTGGATCCGCGACTACGGGCCGATCTTCGTCAAGCGCAAGTCCGACGGCGCGCTGGCCCTGCACGACTTCCATTTTAATAATTGGGGCGGCAAGTACGGCGACTGCGCGAACGACGACGTGGTGCCGCAGAAGGTCGCGCTGATGCTCAGCATGCCGCTGTGGGTCCACGACTTCGTGCTCGAGGGCGGCAGCATCGAGGTCAACGGCGTCGGCACGGTGATGACCTCGGAGTCGTGCCTGTTCCACCCCGGCCGCAACGCCGACCTGGGCCGCGCGGACATCGAGCGCGAGCTGCACGCGGCCCTCGGCACGACCCACGCGATCTGGCTGCCCGCCGGCATCGCCGGCGACGACACCGACGGCCACATCGACGACCTCGCCCGCTTCGTCAAGGAAGACACGATCGCCGCCGTGCGCGCGCCGCAAGGCCACCCGGACCACGACGTGCTCGAGCGCAACTGGGAGGCGCTGACGCAAGCCCGCGACCAGAACGGCCAAAAGCTGCAGCTCGTCGAGCTGCCCGTGCCCGCGCCGATCTTCTGGGACTTCCCCGCGGAGGACGACTGGCCCGGCGGCATCCGCCAGGTGCCCGCGAGCTACGCGAACTTCTTGTTCGCGAACCGCGCCGTGCTGGTGCCGACCTTCGACCAACCCACCGACGCGCAGGCGCTCAAAATCTTCGAGCAGCTGTTCCCCGACCGCGTGGTGGTCCCGGTGGCCGCGAAGTATCTTGTGGTCGGTCTCGGCTCGCTGCACTGCCTGAGCCAGCAGCAGCCGTTTTGAAGGCTTTTTGAAGAGAAGAAGGGGAGCGCGCTCTCGGGCGCGCCTCCCTCAGACAACCCAGCAGGGCGGCGGTCGCCCCGAGAGGAGCTGACGATGATCAGTGACTTGTTGCTCAACTTCCGCCACCTCGAGGGGCTCCAGCTCCGCAACCTCGCGCCCGTGAACATCATCGTCGGGCCGAACAACGTCGGCAAGACGACGCTGTTCCGCGGCATTCAGGCGTTCGTCCCAGGCTCGACGCAAAAGATCATACATGCGTTCTGCATGTTGGATCCCAGTTAACCGCATCGGATGCAGCATCGCTTAGAAAACATCTCAGTCATATACGAGACATAGACCTCGTTTGGTCTTCCACACCGAATACAGGCTTACTAGCCTTCTGGTCTGATAAAGCACAGAAGGTTTACGGCATTCACCAGCAATGGAACACTCTTCGCCTAGGACTCTTGAAAAGTATCATAGAATGGCGAGATGGTCACATCGAGGCGGAACAGCTTAAACCTCTAGCACATCAGGCGAGGTCGACTCACACTACCTGGCTCAAGAGTCTCTATTTCTTATGGCATCGCAGAAAATCTCGTTATACCGAACAACTGGGTGCTTTTCATAATCGACTAGATTCCGAGGCGGAACATTTGACCGGGCGCCTTGACCATTTGTTATCGAGCCTCGAGGGCGGTGCCCTAAAGTTCTATCGATAGATTCATGAATTCTGTCATTCCCGGCGTCGGCACCATTGGAATCCATCGAGTCAGAAGGGAATCATCGACGGAGATCTCTACCGCCTTCCAGGATGGCTCTGGCATGCGCAGCCTCGAGGACCTCGGCGGTGGAGTCGAACAAGTTCTTGCACTTGCGCTCGTGCTCCTCGCAGAGCCTGACGAGGGCGCCGTGTTCATCGAGGAGCCGGAGTCGCACCTACACGAGTCTGCGCAGCGCCGCCTGATTGAGCAAATAGAGCTATACCGCGGCAAGCGCCAGGTCTTCCTCGCCACGCACAGCCCGATCTTCGTCAACGAGTTCCCCGGCGCCAACGTCTACCGCCTCTCGCGAGATCCGACAACCAAGAAGACCAGTGCATACTCCTGCCTCTCTAAGCCCGAACAGCGCCAGGTCCTCGACGAGCTCGGAGTCCTCCCCAGCAGCCTCACGCAGACCAACTGCGTCATCTGGGTCGAGGGCCCGACCGAGGTACGATTCGTCACGCACTGGCTCGGCCTCGTCGCTCCGAAGCTCCTCGTCAACCAGCACTACACCTTCGCCCAGACCGGCGGCTCGAACATCCTCAGCCTCGCTGCCGACATCGCCCCTGACCCGGAAGCGTGGATTCAGGACATCAACCGGATCTGCCGCCACAACTACTTCATATGCGACCGCGACGCCGGCATCGGCCAAGATCCGGCGAAAGAGCCCGTGCGCGACATCGACAAGCTCGTCGGCGACAACCACTGGATCACCCACGGCTACGAGATCGAGTGGTACCTGCCGGACGAGGGCGTCGAACATCTGTGGGGTGCTGCCGTGGCCGAACATGTTCGCAAGCAACGCTCCACCGCCGACGTACCCTTCTACGAGCATCTCAAGGCCTCGGGCATCCGCGGCACGGCGACCGCAGGCGAACGCAAGACCGCCCATGCGGAGCGCATCGTAAAAAGTCTCTCCCCAAGGAGACATGGTTCGCCGGCCCCGCGGGAGCAGACTTGCAGGCTCAGCTCGAAAGACTCGTCGCGTTCATTCGCCGCGCGAACCAGCTCGAAGCGCCGTCTTCCAAGACCTGCGCCACCTGTGAGCGCCCGCTTCCCTGAAACTCCTCTCTCCGCAGGAGCGCCATGGGCCTCAGCTACAGCTTCGAGTTCATCGCCCGCCGCAGCAGCGGCGACGCGCTGCTGACCGCCCTCGCCGATCGCGTCGACGACGGCTACGCCCGCCGCCTGCGCGCCTGTCTGCCCTGGTCACCGAACACCCCGCAACGAGCGAACGCCGGCATCCGCGGCTTGCCGCCGGTGTTCGACATCGTCAACCACCACGACCTCGTCGTGATGGTCCCGGTCGACACCGAGGTCCGACGCTACTTCGACGGCTACAGCGAGCCGATCGCCCGCCACGTGCGAGACGGCAAGGCGGGCGTCGGCCTCGTGTACATGAAGCTCAGCGCCGGCGCGCGGTACATCGCCCTCAACCTGTCCGCCGCGAGCAGCGGCATGAGCCGACTCTTCGCCGCACCCGGCGGCTTCCGCAAGGTCATGACCGCGCTCGCCGCCGCCGGTCAGGCGCGCGCGGCCTTCCTCGACGACGAGGACGACGAACAGTGGGAGCTGCTGTTCCCGCGACCTGCATCGTCGACTGTCTCCCCGCGAGTACCACGGCCGCCCGGCGATCCAGCCACCCCGGCCGACGTCGACGCGTACTGCGAACTCGCGCTCGAGCTCGCAAGCCTATCCGCGTGACTCGGTGTCGCCACATGACCTTTGAGACATCCTCGTCTCGTCCGTCGTTCGCTCGGCGCGCCGCACCACAACGACCGCCGTGAGCGCCGCGCCGGCGGCTGTCTCGCCACCACAACTTCGTGAGCTCGGCCGTGTTCGACTTGGTGGCTCTCGTGGTTGCCGCGGCGGCGCCGCCGGCCATGGTTCCCGGCCATGTATGACGCCTCGCGTGCCATCGATCTCAGCACGCTGCTCGAGCACGCCGACCGGCTCTTGCGGCGGCTCGTCACCGGCCGCGGGCACCTGCGGCGGTGCGGCGGCGACGGCGTCGCCGCCATGTGGCCTGTCCTCGAGGACACCCAGGGTCGGCGGCTGCGCGTCACCCCGTGGTTGCCGATGGACGACTTTTCGCCGCGCCTGGCCGGGCCGGGCGGCCGGCATCCACGCGGCTTGCGGGACTTCTTCGGCCACGACGTCCTGCTCACCGGCGTGCTCGAACGCGACGCCGACGGCGAGCTCGTGCTCGTCGCCAAGCGGGCCCAGGTCGTCCACGAGCTGCACCTGCGGCGGCTCGACGCCGCTCAGCTCGCCGCCGTCTCCGGCGTCGGGGGCGAGGGCACCGTCGGTTACGGCGCGCTCGCGGGGGAGCTCATCATCGACGGCGGCGACCAGCTGCGGCTCGTCACCGCCGACCGCGGCGGCCCGTGCGAGGTCAGCTTCACCCTCGACGTCCTGCGCCGCGACGACCTCGTGCTCGGGCAGCCGATCCACGTCCACGGCCTGATCCGCAAGGCCACCCCCTGGCTCGGGGCGATCCGGCGCGCCGCGGTCGCCCTCGAGGCACCGACCTCCTGACATGCGCGCGATGATCTTGGAGCGCGTCGGCGACCCGTTGCGGCTCGTCGAACGACCGGTCCCCGAGCCGGCCCGCCATCAAGTCGTGATCCAGGTCGCCGCCTGCGGCGTGTGTCGCACCGACCTGCACGTCATCGACGGCGACCTGCCCGACCCGTCGCTCCCGCTCGTCTGCGGCCACGAGGTCGTCGGCCGGATCGTCGCTCGCGGCGCGGACGCCAGCGGCCTGCCTCTCGGGACACGTGTCGGTGTCCCGTGGCTCGGCGGCGCCTGCGGACATTGCAACGCCTGTCTCCGGGGACAGGAGAACCTGTGCCCCGCCGCGCGCTTCACCGGCTACACCCTCGACGGTGGTTACGCCGAGTACGCGGTCGCCGACGCGCGCTTCTGCTTCGAGTTGCCCGCGCGCTACCGCGACGTCGAGGCCGCTCCGCTGCTGTGCGCCGGCCTCATCGGCTACCGAAGCTACCGCCTGGCCGGCAACCCGGTCGCGCTCGGCCTCTACGGCTTCGGTGCCGCCGCGCACATCCTCTGTCAGCTCGCCGCGCACGAGGGCCGCCGCGTCCACGCCTTCACTCGCCCGGGCGACCTCGAGGCCCAGAGCTTCGCGCGCAGCCTCGGCGCGACGTGGGCCGGCGGCTCCGACGAGCCCGCCCCCGAACCGCTCGACGCCGCGATCCTGTTCGCCCCCGTCGGCGCGCTCGTCCCCCTCGCTCTCCAGGCCGTGCGTCCCGGCGGCGTGGTCGTCTGCGGCGGCATTCACATGAGCGACATCCCCGGCTTCCCCTACCGCCTGCTGTGGGGCGAACGCGTGGTGCGTTCGGTCGCCAACCTGACCCGCGCCGACGGTCACGCCTTCTTCGCCGCCGCGGCCCGCACCCCGCTCGTGCTCGCCACGCACACCTATCCGCTGGATCAGGCCAATCGGGCTCTGGCGGACCTGCGCGCCGGCGCTTTCACGGGCGCCGCGGTCCTCGTCCCGTGAGCATGCACCTCACACGACGACCTCACCTTGCACCCGCGTCATCTGCTCGCGGCTCCAGGGTCACCTCGCCTCGCTTTGCCGCGCGTCGCGTGTTGCTCGCAGCACTCGCGGGCCGAGGCCGTCGTCTCGGCACTAGTACAGCCGCCCCGAAGTTCTTCGAGGGTTGTTAGGCCTGTGGCGTGAGGACCCACCCGAAGTCCGCGACGAGCGCCTCGAGCAGTGCGTCGCGGGGGGCGCGGAGGGGAGTCGGTTGCCAGCGGCCCGTGTGGGTGGCCATCTCAAGCTGCCAGATCTGGCCGGCCACGCGGCGCAGGCGAGCGTGCGGGATAGGGTCGTTTGAGGGACCGGACTCGAGGGTGATGAGCGCCCCGCGGTGGCGGACGCGGATGTGCGCGAGGTTTGGACGACGGCGAAAGAACTGTTCGACGGCGCGAAGGTCGTCGTCCGTGTCGGGGACGGCGCGGCGGGCGGTGGTTCGAGGGCGGCTCATGAGGCGAGTCGCCGCTCATTCTGGACGAAGTGGCCGCGGAAGGTCCAGTTGAACGGGTGGGCCTCCTTGCGGTTCCAGTGCCGGATGAAGCCCCTCACGGCGCGAAGCAACGCGTCGGCGTCGGGGAAGTCGGCGTGGCGCAGGACGCGACGCTGGAGCAGCGAGAACCAGATCTCGATCTGGTTGACCCACGACGCGTGCAGCGGCGTGTAGACGAAGTGGAACCGGCCGCCGTGACGCTTGTTGAAGCGGGCCCAGCGCTCCTCTCGACCATCGTAGTGGATGTTGAGGTTGTCCCAGACGACGTACACGTCGCCGGTCGGGTACTTGCGCGCCAGGCCCTCCATGAATGCGACGAGGTCCTTGGCTTCGCGCCCTGCCTTGCACTCGCCGAACAGCTCGCCGGTGCGAACATCGAAGGCGCCGAACAGGCACCACGTACCACGTCGGATGTACTCGAACTCGAAGCGACCGGCCCGTCCAGGGGCCGGAAGCTTGGTCGGAAACCGGCGTCCGAGTGCTTGCATGCCGGTCTTCTCGTCGACGCAGATGACATGAGCCTCGTCCGGCGGGTGATGATAGAGGTCGCAGATATGCTGTACTTTGGGACAGAACTCAGGATCGGGGCTGTGCAGCCACAACCTCATCTTGTGAGGTCTGAAGTCCTCGTTGCGGAGGATCCTGCCCACCTCGGACACGCTGAGCTTCACGCCCGTCTCGCGCAGCAGCACCTTCGCCAGGGCCCCGTAGGTCCACGTGGTCTGGTGCTTGACACCGTGGTTTTCCGGCTTGTCGCATGCGAGCTTGATGAGCTCGCACCGCGTTGCCGCGGAGACCCGCGCTGGACGGCCGCTGCGCGGCAGATCTGCGAGCGTGCTCACCCGGCCGTCCTCGGCGAAGCGCTGGCGCCACTGCCTCACGGTGTCGACGTGGCAGCCCACTCGCCGAGCAATCTCGGCGTTCGGGAGCCCTTGGGCCGCCAGCAGCACGATCCTGGCTCGCTGAACCAGGCGCGCCTCGATGCAACGACTCCGCGCCAGCGCCTCCAGCTCCTTGCGGACGGACGGCGCCAGGCGGAGTCGCTGCGCTCTCGGTCCCGGCACACCAATGAGATCGTTTTCGCGCGCTCTCTATTTCAAGGCCTACGGCCCCTTCAGCGATGGATCCAGGTGGATCCATGAACCGCCGCCGTCGATAAACCCCTGGAGAACTTCGGAGCGGCTGTACTAGGACCCTGCCGGTCGCCGCCGGCGCAGCGCTGCTACTCTGGGCGCGATGCGGAGGTCGTGTTCGTCCCCTGTCGTCGCACTCGCGCTGACCGGCCTGCTCGCGTGTGGCACCGGCCCCGCGTATCAGACCGGCGACGGCACCACCACCACGACCTCGCTCGGCGGCTCGACCTCGACCTTCACGACCCTCACCACCGCGACGCCGACCACCGGCGACGACGCCAGCGCGGGCGCCTTCATCGCGCGCCCCGACGCCGCCATCCTCGAGTGCGACCTCTTTCTCCAAGACTGTCCCGAAGGACAGAAGTGCACCGCGCTGAGCGGCAGCGGCCCGCTCGACACCTTTCGCTGCGTCCCCGTCGCCCGCGATCCCGACCATCCGGGCGAGCCGTGCTCGACCGGCGAGCACGCGTTCGACGGCCTCGACTCGTGCGCCGCCGGCTCCCTCTGTTACGAGCAGGCCGCCGATCCGTCCGACCGCGTCTGCGTCTCGTTCTGCACCGGCAGCCCCGACGCCCCCGCTGTCCGCCGTTGGGCCTGCCCGAGTGCAGCACCGCCCACTGGTGCTCGATCTCCGGCTCTGGCCTGTCCGTCTGCCTCCCGGGTTGTGACCCGATCCACGATCCCTGCTCCGACTCCCAGGTGTGCGTCCCGCTCGCGCTCGGCCGCGGCCTCGTGTTCGAGTGTCTGACCGACGCCTCCGGCTCCGCGGGCGCCTTCGGCGACGGTTGCAACGACGGCAGCGAGTGCGACCCCGGCCTCCACTGCGCCGACCCGGGCGCGGCGCTCGAGTGCGATCCGGACGCCGCCGGCTGCTGCGTCCCGTGGTGCGACCTCACCCAGCCTTCTGGGTGTCCGGGCGCGGGCCAGGCCTGCCAGCCGTTCTACGGGCCCGACGAGGCCCCGCAGTGCCTGCACCTCGGCGTGTGCCGCCTGCCGTGACCGGCGACGAACCCGGCGCTCGGGACATGTCCCTTCAAACATCTGGCCAATCGCGCGACCGCGTCATCCTCATGACATGTCTCTCGGGACAATCGTCATAGTTCTCGACGCAGCGGCGACTCCTTCGGACATGCCCCTTCGGACATGCCCGAACGCGCAGCCGCCAGCAGCAGCCGCTTCTCGGCGGCGGCCACGGTCGCGCGGGTCTGGTGGACCGCGTCGACGTTGACCGAGATCGACGTGATCCCGAGGCGCACCAGCGTCTCCGCGAATTCGGGCCGGTTCGACGGCGCCTGCCCGCACAGCGACGACGTGAGGCCGTGCGCGCGCGCCGTGGCGATGATGCGGGCGATCGCGTCGACCACCGCCGCGTCGGACTCGTCGAACAGCTCGGCGCACAGCTCCGAGTCGCGGTCGACCCCGAGCATCAATTGCGTGAGGTCGTTCGAGCCGATCGAGACCCCGTGGATCCCCATGCGCGCGTACTCGGGGATCCAAAACGCCACCGACGGCACCTCCGCCATCACCCAGCGCAGCAGGCCGCGGTCGCTCCCGAGCGGGCTCTTGTCGAGGCGCTCCAGGCAGCGCTCGAGCTCCCATCGGGTGCGCACGAACGGGATCATCACGTGCAGGTTTTGTGACTCCTCGCGGACCTGCGCCAGCGCCTCGAGCTCGAGGTCGAACAGCGCGGGATCCTTGATGTAGCGGAAGCAGCCGCGGTACCCGATCATCGGGTTGTCCTCGCGCGGCTCGTGGCGCTCGCCGCCGCTGAGCCCGCGGAACTCGTTGCTGCGGAAGTCGTAGGTCCGGTAGATCACCGGCCGCGGCGCGAACGCTCGCGCGATCTGCCGCAGGCGCTCCGTCATCGCCGCCACGAATTCGCGGCCGCCCCCGCGGGCCACCAGGTCGCGCGGGTGCTGCCCGGCCAGCGCGTCGAGGATCATGAACTCCGCCCGCAGGAGCCCCACCCCGTCGACCGGCAGCGCCGCCGCCTCGGCCGCGCGCTCGGCCAGCGCCAGGTTGACGTACAGCCGGGTCGCCAGCGCCTCGCTCGGCGCGGTCGGTTCGCCGACGCTCGGAGTCACCACCTCCACGCGCTCCGGCTTCGCGCCGGCGAGCACCTGCCCGCGCTTGCCGTCGACCGTCACCAGCTCGCCGTCGCGCAGCACGCGGGTCGCCTCGCGCGCGCCGACGATCGCGGGGATCTTCAGCTCGCGGCTGACGATCGCCGCGTGACAGGTCATCCCGCCGGAGTCGGTCACGACCGCGGCGGCGCGGCGCATCGTCGGCACCCAGTCGGGCGACGTCATCGCCGCGACCAGGACCTCGCCCGCCTCGAGGCGGCCGGCCTCGTCGGGCGAGCGCAGCACCCGGACCTTGCCGCTGGCCGTCCCGGGCGACGCCCCGAGCCCGTGCAGCAGCACGCGCCCGCGCTCCGCCTCGGACGGCCCCGGCGCGGCCTTCTGCAGGGTCGTGATCGGCCGCGTCTGCACGAGGAAGAACGCGCCGCCGGCCTCGGCCCACTCGATGTCCTGCGGCGCCCCGTAGTGCGCCTCGACCTGCGCCCCGAGGCGCGCGAGCTGCAGCAGCTCCTCGTCGCTCAGGACCCGGCGGTTCGCCTCGTCTGTCCCGAGAGACACCTTGCTCTCGTGCCCGCGGGCGTCGCGGACGATCTTGAATTGCTTCGACCCGACGCGCGCCGAGCGGACCGTCGGCCCGGCCTTGGCCAGCACGTAGGTGTCGACCTCGACCTGCCCGCCGACCACCACCTCGCCGAGGCCGAACGCCGCCTCGATGACGACCGTCTCGCGGTCGCCGCTGGCCGGGTCGGCGGTGAACATCACCCCCGAGCGGGCCGCGTCGACCATCGCCTGCACCACCACCGCGATCGTCGGCTCCTCGCCGATGCTCTCGGCCTTGCGGTACGCGAGCGCCCGCTGCCCGTAGGCCGAGGCCCAGCAGGCGACGATCCGCTCGCACAGCGCCGCGGCGCCGACGACGTTGGTGTACGTCTCGTGCATCCCCGCGAACGACGTCGAGCCGGTGTCCTCGCTGGTCGCCGACGACCGCACCGCGACCGCCACGTCCGCCCCGAGCTCCGCGTAGGCCCCGGCGACCGCCGCCCGCACGTCCGCCGGCACGCCCGCCCGCTGGATCAGCGCCCGCATCCGCGCCGACGCCTCCGCCAGCCCCTGCGGCGACTCGGCGTCTGCCTTTTTGAACATGTCGAAGAGCTCGGCCCGCACGCCGGCGGCGTCGACCGCGGCGAGGAACGCCGCCGTGGTGACGACGAAGCCGCCGGGCACGGGCAGGCCGGCGCGGGTCATCTCGCCGAGGTTAGCGCCCTTGCCGCCGACGCTCGGGACGTCGGCGGCCGACAGCTCGGAGAGCCATGCGATGTACGTCGCCATGGCCCAACTATGGCGAATGTCGCCGGGGCCGCTACTGCGAGGACTTGGGCCACTCGGTGTGGACGAACACTCCGGGGGCGTCCACGCGTTCGTAGGTGTGACTGCCGAAGTAGTCGCGCTGGGCCTGGATGAGCGACGCGCTGCCGCGCGACTGGGTGAGTGTGTCGAACCACGCCAGCGAAGCGGACAGCCCGGGGATCGGGTGACCGGCCGCAGCCGCCGCCGCGACCACGCGGCGCCAACCGGGCAGGCGGCGCGCCACGTCGGCGGCGAAGTCGGGCGCGAGCACCAGCAGCTCGGACTTGTCGCCCGAGGCCTGGGCGAAGGCGGCCCGGATCCGCTCGAGGAAGACCGCGCGGATGATGCAGCCGCCGGTCCAGATCCGGGCGACCTCGGCGAGGTTGGTGCCGTAGTCGCGGGCCTCGCTGGCCGCCTGCAGCAGCGCGAAGCCCTGGGTGTAGCTGGCGATCTTGCTGGCGTACAGCGCGTCACGCAGGTCGGCCGACGAGACGCCCTGGATCACCCCGCGAGCCGGCCGCAGCGCCGCCTCGGCGCGCGTGCGCAGGTCCTTGGCGGCCGACAGAAGGCGCGCGTCGACGGCCGCGGCGATCGTCGGGATCGGCACCCCGTGCTCGGCCGCCGCCACCACCGTCCACTTGCCGGTGCCCTTCTGCCCGGCGCGGTCGAGGATCGCGTCGATCAGCAGCGCCCCCGGGTTCTGCGGGTCGGGCGCGCGCAGGATGTCGGCCGTGATCTCGATCAAGTAGCTCTCGAGCTCGCCGCGGTTCCACTCGGCGAACGTGTCGGCGACCTGTCCCCAGGGCCAGCCCATGCCCTCGCGCATCAACGACGTGACCTCGGCGATCAGCTGCATGTCGCCGTACTCGATGCCGTTGTGCACCATCTTCACGAAGTGCCCGGCCGAGCCGCGCCCGCAGTAGGTCACGCACACGCCCGAGGCGCTGCGGGCCGCGATCGCCTCGAGCGGCGGGCGCAGGCGCTCCCACGCGTAGCGGTCGCCGCCCGGCATGATCGACGGCCCGAGCAGCGCGCCCTCGGAGCCGCCCGACACGCCCATGCCGACGAACCGCCACGGCCGCGCCTCGGCGCGCGCGACCCGGCGGTCGGTGTCGGTGTAGAGGCTGTTGCCGCCGTCGACGACGATGTCGCCGTCCTCGAGCAGCGGGTCGAGCTGGTCGAGCACCGAGTCGACCGCCGGCCCGGCGTTGACCATCAATACCAGCCGCCGCGGCCGCTCGAGCATCCCGACCAGCTCCTCGAGCGTGGAGGCGATCCGCAGGTGCGCCTCCGGATGCGCCGCCGCCAGCGCGTGCGCGTGCTCGACGGTGCGTTGATAGCCCGCCACGCGCAACCCGCGGCTGGCGAAGTTGCGGGCGAGGTTGCCGCCCATGACGCCGAGGCCGACCACGGCCAGATCGCACAGCCCTGTCTCACTCATCGCTCTCACCCTCCGAATCGATGTCGGTCGCAATCACGAGGTACGCGAGCGCCGTCGTCGGCAGCCCCGCCTCGCGCCTTGTCACTCGCCGCAGCGCGGCCCGCTTGCCCGCGCCCGCGGCCATCATCACCGCCAGCGGCGTCTTCCGCAGCACCGGCAGCGTCAGGCTCATCCGCCGCGCCGGCGGCTTCGGGCTGTCGGCCACGAACACCGCCGCCCCCGCGGCCTGCAGCGCCGGGTGCCCGGGGAACAGCGAGGCGACGTGCCCGTCCTCGCCGAGGCCCAGCAGCGCCACGTCGAGCGCGCCCGCGAAGGTGCGCATGAACTCGCGCTCGAACCGCTCCACCGCGCGCGCCGGGTCGGCGTCGTCGTCGGCCCACAGCGGCAGCGCCGCGCCCGGCGGCGGCAGCCCGAGCCGCAGGAACGCCCCGCGGTTGCTGTCCTCGGAGCCGGCCGGCACGCAGCGCTCGTCGACCCACGTGAGATGTACTCGACCATGTCCCTTGCGGCAGGTCCTTGAGGACATACGGGAGTACGGCCAGCGCCGAGCCGCCGGGGATCGCCAGGCGGCACGCGCCGCGCTGGGCGTCGACGCGGGCGATCGCCCGCGCCAGCCGCTCCGCCGCGGCCTCGCTCGGCTGCGAGGTGCGCACGATCTCGAGCGTCGGCGTCATCCCTCCGACCACCCGCCCTCGCAGCCGTTGAACAGCTCGTCTGCCTGCTCGGGCCCCCACGAGCCCGCCGCGTACTGCGCCGGCGGCGGCGCGTCGGGCCGGTCCCAGGCGCCCCGGAACGCGTCGGCGAACCGCCAGCTGGCCTCGATCTCGTCGGCGTGCAGGAACAGCGTCTGGTCGCCCGAGAGCGCGTCGAGCAGCAGCCGCTCGTAGGCCGGCGCGGTGCGGTCGCCGAAGCGCTCGCGGTAGTCGAAGTCGAGCTCGGCCGGGGCCATGACCATCGCGGCGCCCGGGCGCTTGACCCCGAACGCCAGGCGGATCGCCTCGCGCGGCTGGATCGAGATCGTCAGCGCGTTGGGGCGGATCTGGCACAGGTCGCCCTGGCGCAGGCGCTCGCGGAACTCGTCGTCGCTGATGCCCTCGGGGCGGTTGAACAGCTGCACCGGCGGCACGCGGAACTGGATCCGCACCTCCGTGAATTTCTTGGGCAGGCGCTTGCCGTGGCGCAGCAGGATCGGCACCCCGCCCCAGCGCCACGAGTCGCACTCGGCCCGGATCGCCACGTACGTCTCGGTGCGCGAGCCGTGCGGCACGCCCTCCTCCTCGGCGTAGCCCGGCACCTTCTTGTCGTCGACGCGACCCGCAGTGTACTGCCCGCGGACCGAGTAGCGCAGCGCGTGCTCCGGCCCGGGCACGTGCAGGCTGCGCAGGAACTGGATCTTCTGCCCGCGGATCGCCGCCGGCTCGAGCGAGCTCGGCGGCTCCATCATCGCCAGCGCCAGCACCTGCAGCATGTGATTCTGCAGCATGTCGCGCAGCGCGCCGGTCGAGTCGTAGTAGGCCGCCCGCCCGCGCTCCATCCCCAGATCCTCGGCGACCGTGACCTGCACGTGCTCGACGTGGTGCCGGTTCCACAGCGGCTCGAAGATCGCGTTGTGGAAGCGGAACCCGAGCAGGTTCTGCACCGTCTCTTTCCCGAGGTAGTGGTCGATGCGGTAGATCTGCTCCTCGCGCAGCGACTCGTGCAGCTGGCGGTTCAGCGCCGCCGCCGAGGCCAGGTCGTGCCCGAACGGCTTCTCCACCACCACCCGCCGCCAGGCGCGAGCGTCGTCGGCGCGCACGTGCAAGAGCCCGCCGACCGACAGCAGCGCGACCGTGGGCGCGAACAATTCTGGCTTCAAAGACAGGTAGAACAGGCGCCCCGCCTCGCGCCCGCCGGGCAGCTCGTCGAGCCGCTGCGACAGGCGGTCGAGGTCCTCGGGCGCGCCGACGTCGCCGGGCAGGTAGTGGACGCGCGGCGCGAGGGCGTCGAAGTCGGCCCGCTGCTCCTCGGGCATGGCCTCGCGGATCTGGCGGCGGTAGGCCTCGTCGTCGAGCGGACGACGAGCGACCCCGAGCACGTGGAAGCCGCCGCTCGGGCGGCCGCGGGCGGCGAGGCTGGTGAGGGCGGGCATCAGCTTGCGCAGCGTGAGGTCGCCGCTCGCGCCGAAGATCACGACGTGCGCCGGAGGTGAGGAGGACATGAGGCGCGGCAATGGTAGCCCGCATCGCCGCGCGCGGCAGCCCCCACCGCCGGGCGGGCGAACGCGGGGTCGCGTGGTACATTGCGCGCGGCCATGGATCCCGAGCGCCAGCGCCAAGCCGAACAACGTCGACGAGAGCGCCGCTGGGACCTGTTCGGGCCCTACCTCGCAGAACGCGCGTGGGCCACCGTGCGCGAGGACTACAGCGAGAACGGCGACGTGTGGCGCTACTTCCCGCACGACCACGCGCGCTCGCGGGCCTACCGGTGGAACGAGGACGGCCTCCTCGGCTTCAGCGACGACCACCAGCGGCTGTGCTTCGCCCTGGCCCTGTGGAACGAGCGCGACCCGATCTTGAAGGAGCGGCTGTTCGGGGTCACCGGGCCGCAGGGGAACCACGGCGAGGACGTCAAGGAGGTCTACTTCTACCTCGACAACACGCCGACCCACAGCTACATGCGGGCGCTCTACAAGTACCCGCAGGCGGCCTACCCGTACGAGCGCCTGCTCGCCGAGAGCGCCCGCCGCTCGCGCACCGAGCCCGAGTTCGAGCTGGTCGACGCCGGGGTGTTCGACGAGGGCCGCTACTTCGACGTGTTCGTCGAGTACGCCAAGGCCGGCCCGACCGACATCCTCATCCGGATCACCGCGCACAACCGCGGCCCCGAGCCGGCCCCGCTGCACCTGCTGCCGACGCTGTGGTTCCGCAACACCTGGGCCTGGTCGGGCGACCCGCGCGTCCCCTCGCTCACCCCGATCGACCGCCCGGACGGCCTGCCGGCGATCGTCGCCGAGCACCGCGAGCTCGGCGAACTCTGGTTCGTCGCCGACGCCGCCGGTGAGCTCCTCTTCACCGACAACGAGACCAACGCCGCGCGCCTGTGGGGCGCCGAGAACCGCACCGCGCACGTCAAGGACGCCTTCCACCGCCACGTCGTCGACCGCGAGCCCGGGGTCCTCGCCGCCGACGGCACCAAGTCAGCCGTCCACCTGCGCGCGGTGGTCGCCCCCGGCGCGAGCTGGACGGTCCGCCTGCGCCTGTCCCAAAAGACAGAATCACCGCAGTGCCCGAGCGAGCCGGTCGCGGGCCCCGGGTTCGCCCCCTTCGCCGAATTCGACGCGGTGATGCAGGCCCGCCGGGCCGAGGCCGACACCTTCTACGACGGCGTCCGCGCGCACATGACGGACGACGAGCGGCAGGTGTTTCGCCAGGCGATCGCCGGCCTGTTGTGGTCGAAGCAGTTCTACCACTACATCGTCCGCGACTGGCTCGCCGGCGACCCGGCCCAGCCGCCGCCGCCGCGCGAGCGGGCCAGCGGGCGCAACGTCGACTGGAAGCACCTCTACAACCACCACGTCATGTCGATGCCCGACACGTGGGAGTACCCCTGGTACGCCGCGTGGGACCTGGCGTTCCACTGCCTCCCGCTGGCGCTCGTCGACCCCGAGTTCGCCAAGGCCCAGCTCGACCTGCTGACGCGCGAGTGGTTTTTGCACCCGAACGGGGCGATGCCGGCGTACGAGTGGAACTTCAGCGACGTGAACCCGCCGGTGTTCGCGTGGGCGACCTGGCGGGTCTACAAGATCGAGCAGCGCCACGGGGGCCACGGCGACCGGGCCTTCCTCGAGGCGATGTTCCACAAGCTGCTCTTGCACTTCACCTGGTGGGTGAACCGCAAGGACTCGGCCGGCAAGAACATCTTCCAGGGCGGCTTCCTCGGGCTCGACAACATCGGCGTGTTCGACCGCAGCGCCGGCCTGCCGCGCGGCGGCGTGCTCGAGCAGAGCGACGCCACCGCGTGGATGGGCATGTTCTCGCTCAACATGATGACGATCGCGCTCGAGCTCGCGCAGGGCAATCCGGTCTACGAGAAGATCGCCAGCAAGTTCTTCGAGCACTTCCTGTCGATCGCCGACGCCATGAACAACCTCGGCGGCGAGGGCATCGGCCTGTGGGACGACCAGGACGAGTTCTTTTACGATGTCCTGCACCTGCCCGACGGTCGCGCGCTGCGCTTGCGGGCCCGCTCGCTCGTCGGCCTCATCCCGCTGCTCGCGGTCGAGACCGTCGAGCCGCTGCTGCTCGAGCAGATGCCCGGCTTCCGCCACCGCCTCGAGTGGTTCCTGGCCCACCGCCCCGACCTCGCGCGCCTGGTCTCGCGCTGGTACGAGCCGGGCGCCGGCGAGCGCCGCCTGCTCGCGCTGGTCCGCGGCAGCCGCATGAAGCGCCTGCTGCGGCGCATGCTCGATCCCAAGGAGTTCTTGTCCGACTACGGCGTGCGCTCGCTGAGCAAGATCCACGCGACCGAGCCGTACCGCCTGCACATCGACGGCAGCACCCTCTCGATCGGCTACGAGCCCGGCGAGTCGCGCACCGGCCTGTTCGGCGGCAACAGCAACTGGCGCGGCCCGGTGTGGTTCCCGATCAACTACCTCATCATCGAGGCGCTGCAGAAGTTCCACCACTACTATTCGGACGACTTCCGCGTCGAGTGCCCGACCGGCTCCGGCAACTACATGTCGATCCGCGAGATCGCCGACGAGCTGTCGCGCCGCCTCACCCGCCTGTTCCTGCCCGATGCCCGCGGCCGTCGCCCGTACGCCGGCGACGACCCGCGCCAGCGCGACCCGCACTGGCGCGAGCACCTGCAGTTCCACGAATATTTTCATGGTGACACCGGCCAGGGCCTCGGCGCCAGCCACCAGACCGGCTGGACCGCCCTGGTGGCCAAGCTGCTGCTGCAGCAGTGCCCGAAGGCCGACGACGATCACTGACGAATCGGCGTCGCGCGAGGGGCCGGGCGCGTCAGGGCACCCAGCGCATCTCGGCCCAACCGTGCGACTTCGTGTTGCCGTGGAAGTCCTCCGCGGTCACGTGCCATTTGTAGGACACCGAGGCCAGCGTCCAGCCCGAGTTGCAGGTCGCGTAGTCGCGGAGTCGGACCGTCGGCCCGGTCCACACCCCGTTCGACACGGTCGCGCCCACGGAGCCCGTCTGCGTCTCCACCATCGGGACGAACGACCCCGTCGCGTTCTGCCCGAGGTTGCCCTGAATACAGGTGCGAGAGAACTCGTGGCTGAACGTGACCTTCTTGGTGCCGCCGTCGTCGGTGCCGGCGCCGATGAGCAGGTAGTACTCGTCCGGGTCGTCGATCGGGAAGAACAGCGCCGAGCCGCTGTTGCTGCTGCTGATCGCCACGTGCTCGCCCCCGTGATACACCGCCGCCCACGCGACCGGCGGCGTGCTGTCGCTGGCCGGCACCGTCGTGTCGTAGAAGTAGTCGCAACCCACCAGCGCCAGCACCAGCAAGCCGGTGCCGCCTGACCATTGCCTGTTCAAGCTTCGATCTTTACGCATAACGTCCTCGTCGAGCCGTCCGGCTCGTGACAAAGTGAGAGCCGGCGCCCGTGAGCGCCGGGGAGGCGTAAGGCCTCCCTCTTCATCAGTGTCACGACCTCGGCTTTCGATCGCGGACGGTCGACCCTCGCAGACTTTGCACCGACGCGCGCGAGCGAACCAGCTCGTGCCCGCATCGGCGCGAGCCCGAGCCCTCTCAGGCCTCAGCGGACGCTCGCGGACATGCCTTCAAGAACATGTCCCAACGAACATCTCACCCCGGCAGCGCGTCCGGCTCGTCGCCCTCGACGTCGAGCTCGAGGTTCTCATAAAAGTCGTCGCTGACGATGAACAGCGGCCAGTCGGGCTCGATCTCGACGAAGCCGCGGCGCTCCTGGAACATCGCCACGTCGTCGAATTCGCCCTGGTACCAGCCCCACAGGAAGCGGACGCGCAGCGGGTCGATGTTGCGGGCGCGCAGCTCGTCGACGATGTCGGCGATCTCCTGCTCGTCGAACTCGTCGATGTAGCTCTCGGCCTCGTCGATCAGCTTGCCGAGGTGGGAGATCCCCCGCTTCGTCAGCTTGTAGAGCTGGGCCTTGCGATCGATCTCGATGTAGCCGTCCATCACCAGCTTCTCGAGCACCTCCTCGAGCGGGGCGTGCTGCGGCTCGAGCAGCACGGGCAAGCGGATCCCGCCCTCACCGCCCTTGAGGTCGAGCTTCTTGAGGACGTAGATCCCGGCGTAGACGAGCTTCTTGGCGTGCGAGACGGTCATGGTGCTCCTGTCAGCAGCTGTACCAGCGTGCGGCCTCGAGCTGGACGAACGCGCCGCCTCCGAGCGACCAGTCGGTCGCGCCGGGCCGGCGGCGCAGCCAGGCGACGACATCGCCTGTCCCGTAGTACATGCGCCGCCCGGCCAGCGCGGGCGGCTTGGAGATCCGCGCGCGCCGCGGGTTGCACAGCGCGAGCACGATCGACCTGGCGTCGCCGACGATCGCCGGCGCGCGCGCGGCGAGGAATTCCGACAGCAGCGCGATCGCCGAGTCCTCGTCCGAGAGCGTGAACTCGAGGTTGATGTCGCTCGGCACCCCGCCTCGGCGGGGCACCGCGATCTCGTCCTCGTCGGGGCTGTGGAGCGCGAGCACCAGCGGCGACTCGACCCACAGCGTCTGGTCCTCGCCGACCAGCTCGACCCCCGGCAGCGCGCACCAGCCGTAGCGCGTGTGCTCGTGGCCGACCGGGACATCGCCGTCCCGGTCGAGCCCGAACAGCGCCAGCGGCGGCGTCTGCTCGAACGGCAGGTCGCGCAGCGAGCTCATGTCAGGCGCGCAGCAGCACCCGGCTCCGCTTCGACCCCAACTTGGAGTGGATGCCGAACCCGCCGCCGCGTCGACCGCCGCCGCCGCTCGAGCGGCCCGAGCCGCCGGAGCCCCACGCGCCGCCGCGGCTGCCGTACGAGCGGCCGGAGCTCGCGCCCGACTTCGCCGGGAACTTGCTCGGGTTGGCCGCGCGGTAGCTGTCGCGGTGAGCCGCGAGCGCCCCGGCGCGGGCCGGGCTGGTGCTGTACGGCACCATGTACATCGGGCGGTAGCCCGGCATGAACATGTTGCTGAGGAACGAGCCGAGCATCATGCCCGCGGCGATGTCCCACATCGGCGAGTGGTAGTGCGAGTACGGGCCGGCGCCTGCGATCTGGTACTGCGCGGCGCCCTCGCCGACGATGTCGCGCTTGATCGTGAAGATCTTCTCGGACTCGCCGGCGCTGCCGTCGCCGTCCTTGTCGAAGAAGCCGGTGACCACCTGCGACTTGTCGTCCTGGTCACGCACCGAGACGCTGATGACCTCGTCGCCGGTGTAGATCTCGTTGACGCGCTTCTCGAAGTCCTCCGGCCCCTCCGCGTCGCGGTAGGCCTGGTTGACCGCGTCCCAGTCGATCTCGACCCGCGTGTCCTCGGTGACGACCCAGCGCTCGTTCGAGCGCCCCGACTCGCAGCCGGTGACTCCGCCCAGCGCGACCGCCGCCGAGAGCGCGACAACGAGAGGACGGACCGCAACCATTGACAGTGGACTTTTCATGGTGTCTTTCGCAGCGCGGGCTTCCCGCGCCGCATCGCAAAAACTAATGCCCGGGTCCACCCCCGTCAAGGATCGTGGCGAGAAGCCCGCGCGTGTGCTCACGGGCTCGTGGTCGCGGCCTCGGCCTTGCGGCCCTCGTCGTTCGCGCTCGTCGCGGCGCCTGCGGAGCCGGGGGCGCGCCCGGGGCCTTCTTGCTCGCCTGCCCCGAAGCCGCCTCGATCGCCGCGTCTTCGCTCGGCCGCTCGCCGGGCTCGCCGCGGAGCTCCTCGGGCAGCTCCGTGCCGTCGACGCGCTCGAGCAGGATGAGCCCCATCGTGTCTTCGAGCACGCGGAATTTGCCGCGCTCGACCAGCCGCTTGTAGCGGCGGTCGTCGTCCTTGCTGAAGCTGTAGACGTCGGTAAACAGGACCACGTATTGCGCGTCGGCAATCATGGGCCAGTGGTACGCGTAGCGCCGGTTCGAGAAGTGCGGCCCGATCTCGTGGCTCACCGTCACCTTCGCGTCCGGGCCGACGCGCGCCACGATCTCCTGCACCTTCGCGTAGCGGTCCAGCATGTGCTGCGTCGGCCGGCGCTCGAGGCGGGTCCAGCCGGCCACGAACGAGCTGTTCTCGAACAGCACGCCGCGCTTCCACGACACCAGCAGCGAGCCGGTGAGCATGCCGAGCAGCAGCGTCCAGGCCACGCGGGCGCGCGCCAGGCCGAGCTTGCGCAGGCGCTCGCTGTCGACCGCGCGCGCCAGGCCGTCGGGCAGCGCCGCGAACAGCATCGGGAACAGCAGCGCCGAGTACTGGTAGTGCAGCGAGAACAGGTGCTTGCGGCTGGCCAGGCCGAGGAACAACAGGCCGTGGAGCATCAGCACCACCTTGCGGCCGGCGACGAACGGCAGCGCCAGCAGCGGCAGCAGCAGGTGGAAGAAGAACAGCAGCTTCTCCTCCTTGAACAGCACCAGCAGCGCGAACAGCGGGTTGGCCACCAGCGTGGTGAACAGCCCGCGCGCGCCCTCCTTCTCGTGCGGGATCATCTCCTCGTAGAAGTAGATGTACGAGTACGCCTTGTCGGCCGACATCAGCAGGCTCGAGTCGGCCATCACGAACGCCTTGACGTACGCCAGGTACATCAGGCTGACGGCGATCGTCACCAGCCCGGTGCGCGTGCGGCCGACGAGGATCGCGTAGGCGCCGATGAAGCAGTTGAGGAGGCTCATGTCCTCGCGCGTCGCCAGCAGCAGCGCGAACACCAGCCAGTAGCGGCGCAGGTGGCCGCAGTCGAGCAGGTACACCGCCCACATCGCCAGCGGCACCATCAGCGCCACCGAGTGGAAGTCGAACATGTTGACCCCGTGCAGCGCGGGGTACAGGAAGTAGACGATCGTCAGGACCGTCGCCATCCACTCGTTCTTCAGCCGGCGCCGCGCCGAGAGCCACAGCGGCAGCGCTCCGCTGGCGAGCCACAGCGTCTGCACCACCAGCAGCGTCTCGGCGTGCGGGTAGAGCAGGTAGAGCGGCGCGATCAGCAGCAAGATCGGGTCGAAGTGCGCCGACATGTGATTGCCGCCGCGGATCAGCGAGCAATCGAGGAAGTGCCCGTGCGCCGTCTGCCACACCAGGTTGTCGTAGATCCCGAGGTCGTAGACCGTCGTCGCGATGTTGCGGTGGTCGAGCAGCGCGAACCAGCACAGCAGCGCGCAGTAGCCGAGCAGCCCGGCCGCGAACACGCCTCGCGCCAGCCGCCCGTCGCGGGCCGGCACGAACGGGTCCTCCGGCGGCGCGAACCGCTTGAGCCCGAGCGCGCGGTAGAAGAACGCCATCGCCAGGGCCGTGACGGCCGCCGTCAGGAACGCGGTGAAGACCGGGTGCTTGACCTCGATGCGGACCGCGCTGAGGCCGATCAGCAGCGGCCCCGCGAGCGCCACGAAGGCCCAGCGGTTGGTCGCGGCGAACGACGCGCCGAGGCCGAGCTCCGGCTCGGTCCGCCGGCGGCGCCGCCAGATCGCCACATAGGCCGCGGTGGTCGCCACGATCGACGCGGCGATCGCCGCCAGCACCTCGTACCGCTGGCCGATCGACAGGTCGTTCTTGACGACGTAGCGGAGCGCCGGTGCGCGCAGCAGCGGCCACAGCGTGAGCCCCGGCGAGATGGCGATCAGCAGGTACAGCGGACCCCAGCTCCACAGCTGCGCGACCGTCGCGTCGATGGCCCGCAGCAGGCGTCCCTTCGGCGGTTCGGTCTCCGGTGTCGTCGTCATAAGGCCTGTCTCGCGCGGCCCGCCGCGGGCGAAGGACCGCGTTCCCGGGCCTTTATTCCGGACGGCGGAGTGTAACAGCGGCCCCAGCAGCCCAGCAAGCCGCGCTCTTTTGCGGCACACTTCACCCGTCGTGCTCCTGTTTCTCGTTCGTCACGCCATCGCCGCCGAGGCCACGCCCGACCGTCCCGACGCGTCACGCCCGCTCACGCAGGCGGGCGAGCGCAAGTTCGCCGCCGCGGTGAAGGGCGCGCGCCGACTCGGCTGGCGCTTCGACCGCCTCTACCACAGCCCGCTCCTGCGCGCGGTCCAGACCGCGGAGCTCTTGCAGCCGCTGCTGGAGGGCACAAGCCAGAGTTTGGCCGACCTTGCGCGCCCGCCGGATCTCGAGATGCTCGCGCACGTCGAGGGCGAGCGCGTCGCGCTGGTCGGCCACGAGCCGCACCTCAGCGCGCTGCTGGCGTTCTTGACGGTCGGTGAGATCGCTCGCGGCGAGCGGTTTCCGCTCAAGAAGGGCGGGTTCGCCTTGCTCTCCGGACCGCTGCGTCCGGGGTCGATGGAGCTGCAAGCGCTCGTTCTGCCGAAAATGCTGCGAACGCTCGGCGCCTGATACCCTGGTGCCCGCTGCGATCATGGCGCCCGTCGAGCTCACCCATCCGAGTCTCTACATCAACCGCGAGCTGAGCCAGCTCGAGTTCAACCGCCGCGTGCTCGAGCAGGCGATGGACCCGCGCGTCCCGCTGCTCGAGCGCCTGCGCTTCACCACCATCGTCAGCACCAACCTCGACGAGTTCTTCGAGATCCGCGTCGCCAGCATCAAGGAGCAGGTCGGCTTCGGCCTGCCGCAGGTCGGCCCCGACGGCCGCACCCCGCAGGACGCCCTGCGCGCGCTCAAGGAGGCGGCGCAGAAGCTCGTGCGCGAGCAGTACCTGTTCTTGCAGCAGCAACTGCTGCCCGCGCTCGCGGCCGAGGGCATCCGCCTGCTCAAGCTCTACACCTGGACCCCGGAGCAGAGCGCCTGGCTCGAGGATTACTTCGACCGCGAGGTCCTGCCGGTGCTCACGCCGATCGGCCTCGACCCGTCGCACCCGTTCCCCAACATCCAGAACAAGAACCTCAACCTGATCGTGGCGCTCGCCGGCAGCGACGCGTTCGGCCGCGACAGCGGCACCGCGGTGGTGCAGATCCCCCGCAGCCTGCCGCGCCTGGTGTTCCTGCCGCCGAACGTGGCCGACTGCCCGCACGGCTACGCCCTGCTCGGCTCGATCGTCACCACCTTCGTGCACAAGCTGTTCCCCGGCATGCAGGTGCGCGGCTGCTACCAGTTCCGCGTCACCCGCGACAGCGAGCTGTGGGTGCAGGAGGA
Organism: Nannocystis pusilla; assembly: GCF_026626665.1. Taxonomy (GTDB): domain Bacteria; phylum Myxococcota_A; class Polyangia; order Nannocystales; family Nannocystaceae; genus Nannocystis; species Nannocystis pusilla. The sequence continues at coordinate 8,740,482 of NZ_JAPNKE010000002.1, read as the reverse complement.
GGACGTCGAGGACCTTCTCAACGCGCTCAAGGGCGAGCTCCGCACCCGCAACTTCGGCGACGCGGTGCGCCTCGAGGTCAGCGACACCTGCCCGCCGGAGATGGCGGAGTTCCTGCTCAGCAAGTTCGACCTCCAGCCCGACGACCTGTACCGCGTCGACGGCCCGGTCAACCTGCACCGCCTGGCCGCGATCTACGACGTCATCAAGCGGCCCGAGCTCAAGTACCCGCCGTTCATCCCCGGCCCGCGGCGCACGCCCGGCGCCGAGATCGACCTGTTCGCCGAGCTGCGGCGCGGCAACATCCTGCTGCACCACCCGTACGAGAGCTTCTCGCTGGTGCTCGAGCTGGTGCGCCAGGCGGCGCGCGACCCCAAGGTGCTGGCGATCAAGCAGACCCTCTACCGCACCGGCGCCGACTCGCCGATGGCCGAGGCGCTGCTCGAGGCGGCGCGCGCCGGCAAGGAGGTCACCGCGGTGGTCGAGCTGCGGGCCCGCTTCGACGAGGCCGCCAACATCGACCTCGCCACCCGCCTGCAGCAGGCCGGCGTCACCGTGGTCTACGGCATCGTCGGCTACAAGACCCACGCCAAGGCGCTGTTCATCGTCCGCCGCGAGGACGGCCGCTACCGCCGCTACGTCCACCTGGGCACCGGCAACTACCACAGCGTGACCGCCCAGTTCTACACCGACTTCAGCTTCCTCACCTGCGACGACGCGATCGGCGAGGACGTGCACAACGTGTTCATGCAGCTGACCGGCCTCGGCACCGTGCCGCGCATGAACAAGCTGTTGGTCTCGCCGTTCACCCTGATGGACCGGCTGATCGCGCTGATCGACCGCGAGGCCGAGCACGCCCGCCAGGGCAAGCCGGCCCGCATCGTCGCCAAGCTCAACGCGCTCACCGAGGTCAAGGTCATCGAGGCCCTCTACCGCGCCTCGCAGGCCGGCGTGTCCATCGACCTGATCGTCCGCGGCGTCTGCTGCCTGCGCCCCGGCGTGCAGGGCGTGTCCGACAACATCCGCGTGCGCTCGATCGTCGGCCGCTTCCTCGAGCACCACCGCATCTACCACTTTCACAACGCCGGCGAAGAGGTCACCTACGGCGCCAGCGCCGACTGGATGTCGCGCAACCTGCTGCGCCGCGTCGAGACCGCGTTCCCGATCGAAGAGCCGGCCCTGCGCGCGCGCGTGGTCACCGAGGGCCTGACGACCTACCTCGCCGACAACACCCAGGCGTGGGAGCTGCAGACCGACGGCAGCTACGTCCGCTGCGCCCCCACGCCCCCCGACGAGCCGCGCCCGGCCCAGGAGACGCTGCTCCGCCTGCTGTCCGCCAACCAGGGCGCGGCCCAGACCCAGCGCCAGATCCTCGAGGACCTGCTCGTCCGCCAGGACATGCTCGAGTGACCTATCTCAAGGGACATGTCCACGACGACATGTCTCTTCGAGCTCACTCCGCCAGGACGATGTCGCCGCGGTCGACGAGGACGTAGGTCTCGACCACCTGCCCGCTGTCCTCGAGGTCAGGTTCGCCCGCGCTCGCCGGCGCCAGCCACAGCCCGGCGTTGCCGCCGTACACCAGCCACGACACGCCCGCGCCGCTGTCCTCGACCGGGCAGGCCCACGCGGGCGCGTCGGCGTCGAGGCTGCCGTCGCTGCGGCGCTGCAGGCCGCGCGCCCGCCGGGGCCCCGCGCCGTCGAGGTCGACCGTGTGCACCCGCTGCGGCGGCTCCAGCCGGCGGAAGGTCAGCTGGACCGGCTCGGTGAACGTCGCGTCGTCGACCTCGACGGTCAAAAAGTCGGAGCTCATGCGCCGGGTATCGCACGGACCCGCCCGCACGTCACGAGCAGCCGCGGCGTGTCGATCGGCGCCCACTGCTCGACCGCGTAGCACCCACGCCCCAGCCACACCCCCGCCCGCACCTCCGAGGCCCGCCGCACCAGCTCCGCGCGCGCCGCCCATCGCGACGGCCGCCACCACGGCACCACCGGCGGATGCGCCAGCTCGATCAACGCGCCGCCGCCCTGCACCACCCGCAGCACGTCCGCCGGCGGCTCCACGCCCCCGAGCGCCATCACCACCACCAGGCCGTCGAGCCCGCTCGCGCCCGCGGGAGCGACCCATCCCAGCCGGTCGCGCAGCGCCGTGGTGGTCGCCCGCGCGGCCCGACCTCCGCGCCCGCGGCCCGCGTCCGAACCTGTCCAAAGGGCCACCTTCTTACCGCTCAGCGCGGCGAGCAACCACTCGGCCAGCCCCGGCCCGGGCAGCAGCAGGTCCATGACCCGCGCGGTGTACCACGCCCGCGTCCGCCGAGCCGCCGCGACCCTCTCGACCCGCCGACTCGCCCGCCCGAAGCCGACCTCGATCCTCCCACCGAGACGCGCGCGACTTGCAGCCTCACTGCCGCACGACGTCCGCGACCGCCGAAGCACGCGCGATTGAATCCGTCGCGCATCCCCTGCGGATTGCAGCGAGCTACGGGCGATCTCATCCACGGGACCGCCCGGCGATCGAAGGCCGAGACTGGCTGAGCGTGCGCGGCGCGGCGACGCCGGACAGGTCCTCCCTCCGGGGACGCGGGGCCCGGCACGCGCTCGACGTCCTCACCAGCTCGCAGCGCGATGGGGTCGGGCCAGGTCCTCGCGCATCCGCTACAGTCTCGCCGTGCTCGTCCTCGGCGACTCGCCCGGGCCCGACATCCCGCCCAAGCCGGCTGTCCTGTCGCGCCTGCTCCGCGCCGGCCTCCCGGTCCCGCCCGGCCTCGCCTGCGCGGCCGAGGAGCTGACCGGGAGCGCGGTGCGCGAGCGCCTCGCCGACCTCCTGGCCGGCGGCCCCGTGATCGTCCGGGCTGCGCTCGCGAGCGAGGACACCGTCGACGCTGCCGCTGCCGGCCTCGGCCTGTCCGTGCCCGACTGCCGCGATCTCGCCGACGTCGACCGGGCCGCGGCTGCCATCGCCGAGGCCGCCGGCGATCCGTGGCTCCGGCGCTACAGCGGCGGCGCGCCGACCTGCCGCTGCTCGTCCAGCGTCAGGTCGAGCGCCGCTGGCTCGCAGTCGCTGCCGCCGATCGCGGCGGCGCCCGCCTGCTCGAGCTGCACGACCCCAGCCGCGCCGACGCCCTCGCCGCCGGCGCCAGCCCGAGCTGGTCCGGCCCGCTCGCGCTCGCCGAGCCCGCCCTGGCCGCCGCCATCACAAGCATCTTCGACCATGTCTCTGAGGTCATGTCCGAAGTGCCAGCTCTCGACCTAGAGCTCGTGGTCGACCCGGCAGGCTCCGTGTGGCTGGTCCAGGCTCGCCCGCTCGCGCGCCCCCTCGTGCCCGGCTGGCCCGAATTCCTCGCCGCGGTCGCCCCCGGCGCCGACCGCCTCCCCGACCCGCCCGGCCTGTGGAAGCTCGACGGCGAGCACAACCCGGCCGTCCTCTCGCCCGCCCACGCCGGCGTCGTCACCTGGCTCATCGGACAGGGAGCCGGCCTGCGCGTCCTCGCCGGCTGGCTGTACGAGCGCGCCTCGTCCTCCGGCCGGGCCGGCGTCGACCCGCACCGCGCCCTGACCGAGCTGCGCCGGCGTCATCTCCCGGCCGCGCGGCGGGCCCTCGAAGCGTTCGTCGACGACCTCGCCGGAGATCTCCGCCCGCTGCTCCCGCGCGCTCTCGAGCATCTGCGGGCCATCATCGCGGTCCACGCCGAGCTGCGCGTCGAGCTCCCCCGAGATCTCCCGGCGCCCGATCCGCGGTCCCTCCTGTCCCTGCGCGACCGCGGCGACTACCTCGACGTCCTGCCTGCCGCGTGGGACATCGCCAGCCCGGCGCTCGCTGACCTGGTCGATCCGACAGGTCTCGCGGCCGACGGCGCGACGGGCGATCCCCGGGCCTCCTGCGATCGAGGGCTCGAGAGCGACCCCGCCGACCCGCAGCGGGCCGCCGTCCTCGTCCGCGAGCTCGACGACCACCTGTTCGCCCTCGGCCTGGCGCCGTTGCGGCGGATCTACCTCGCAGCGGGCGGGCGCCTCGGGCTCGGCGACGACGTCTTCCTGCTCGCGCCCGACGAGCTGGGCCACGCGCTCGCCGGCCAGGACCTCCCCGATCTCGCCGCGCGCCGCCGCCAGCAGCGACAGTTCGCCTCGCTGCAGCCGCCACCGGCCCTGTTCGACGGTCGGCCCGTCCCCGTCTCACCGCGGCGGCGGCTCGGCGGGATCCCCGTCGGTCCCTCCGTGCGCGGCGTCGTGGCGCAGCGGAGCGACCTCGCCGACCTGCTCGCGCGCCCGCCGGCGCCCGACGCAGTGGTCGTCCTGCCGGCGCTCACCGCCCAGGCGGCGGTCGCTCTGCGGGCGCTCGGCGTGCGCGCCGTCTGCTGCGAGTACGGCGGCGCGCTCAGCCACGCCGCGTTGATGGCCCGCGAGCTCGGCCTGTCGGCGCTGATCGGCTGCACCGGCTGCACCGAGCTGCCCGACGACCTCGAGGTCGAGCTCGACACCCGCGTCGGTCGCCTGCGCGTGCGCTCTCCCGACCTGTCCTGAAGCACAGGTCATTGTCGACCGCCGCGGCGGGACATGTCCCTTCGGACAGATAGCGGTCCTGTCCCTTCCGCCAGGTGCGCCGGCCCCGGCGCCGCCTCCGCGGCCTAGATCTCGTCTTCCGAGAGGTGCTCCTCGCGGAGCTTCGGGGCCGGGCGCGGCTTCGCGGCCGCGGGGGCGGCGGCGGCCGGCTTGGGCGCGGTGGTCTTGCGCTCCTGGACCTCGACGTCGTCGCCGTCGTCCTCGGCGAGCGGGGCGGTCGACAGGTTGACGCGGGCGCGCAGCTCCTTGCCGACCTTGAAGAACGGCAGGCGCTTCGGCTTCACGTGGACCGACCCGCCGGTGCGCGGGTTCCGGCCCTCGTAGGACTTGTACTGCCGCACGGTGAAGCTGCCGAAGCCGCGGATCTCGATGCCCTCGCCGCGGACCATCGCTTCCGTCATGGCCCCGAAGATCGTCCCGACGACCAACTCGGCCTTGCCCTTGGTCAGCTTCGCAGCTTCGGACACGCGCTCGATGAGTTCGGATTTGGTCACGTCGCAGATCTCCCAGACCGCCGGGGACGATGATGTTAGGCGGAAAAAACGAGGGATCTCAAGCAGTAAGACGGTCCCTGAGGCCGCTAGGGCACTGGCGGTGGATCGCCTGCCCTGGCGTCCCACGGACCCTCACGTCCGAACAACTCCAGGTTGAGCGCCGACAGGTCCAGATTGGCCTGGGCGGCCAGCCAGGCGTACGCCATGCGCACCCGAGCTTGCGGACCGCCGACCCGGACCAGCAGCGCGGGATCCGCCGGCCAGCGATCGGCCGCCGGAGTGCCCTTGACGAACGCCAGCAGCCCTGCTGGGCCGCCCTTTCCGGCCGTCGCCCGCCGCCACGCCAGCAGATCGGCCAGCAGCGGATGCAGGTCGGCCCACAGCGCCACCGGAGCGGCCCCGGCCTCGCGCCAGCGCGCACGCGGCCGCTCCTCGCCGTTCAGGCCGGCCGCCGCCTGTTCATGACGGAGCCGACAGCGAGCCGGACCGGCCAGCTGCGACTCGCGGAGGCAGCCTGGCCAGCGTTCGGCCGCCGCACGGAGGGCCGCGTCCTGGGAGGCGCCGCCGGGCAGCGCCTCGAGGGCGGCCAGGGCCGCGTACTTGGCGGCCATCGCGGTACACGTCGCCCGGTCCAGGGGCCGGTCCCAGTAGCGGGCCCGCCAGGACGAGAGCGCGCCCGTCGCCGGATCGATCACATCGCCAGTGTAACCCTGCTATGGTGAGGCGAAGCGCCCGGAAAAATTCCGCGGAAAGGTTGTCGGATCGGTGACACGCAACGCCCGCCCCATGGATCAGGCCCTGCCGATCACCGATCTGTTCGCCGCCGACGCGACCACCGACGCCGCCGCCACCACCGAGGCGCGCGCCCCCGAGTACCTCACCACCGAGGAGCAGCTCGTCCTCGCCGGCGCGCGCGCCGGCAACCCGCGGGCCTTGCGGCAGTTCTACGAGGCGCACCAGTCCCAGGTCCGCGGCCACCTCTATCGCCTGCTCGGGCCCGACAGCGAGATCGACGACATCGTCCAGACGGTGTTCGCGCGGGCCTTCGCGGCGCTCGGCAGCTTCAAGGGCAACTCGGCGCTCAGCACGTGGCTGTACCGGATCACCACCAACACCACGCACAACCTGCTGCGCCAGCGCTTCCGTCGCAACCGCGTCAAGTCGGCCTTCCAGTGGTGGACCGACGGGCGTGACGCGCACCTGCAGACCGGCCGCGTCGACGTGCGCGGCGAGGCCGAGCGGCTGCTGCAGCGGCTCGCGCCCGACCTGCGCGAGGTCTTCGTCTTCTATCATTACGAGGGCCTCACCCTGCAGGAGATCTCCCAGATCCTCGACAAGCCGGTCTCGACCGTCGGCGACCGGCTCACCCGCGCGCGCAAGCGCCTCCACGACCTCGTCCACGGCGACGCATGAACCCCGCGCTCCACGACGACTCCGCTCCGCGCTACGGCTGCCTCGAGTGCCGCGAGGACGCCGAGCTCGTCGTGTGCGATCGCCTGCACTCCGAGGGCCTCGCCCGCTACCACGCCCACCTGCGCGGCTGCGACGCCTGCCGCCGCGCTCATCAGTTGCTCGCCGCCGTCTACCGCGGCCCTGACCCGGCCAGCTCGGGCCCCGGCATGGTCGCCCGCGATCGCGAGTTCGGCGCGATCCTCCGCAAGGTCCGCGCCTCCGCACCTGTCCCTTGGTACAGGCAGAACGTCAGCCTCGCCGGCGTCACCGCGCTGGCCGCAGTGCTCGCGTGGTTGGTCGTCAGCCCCACGCGCGGCCCCGCCGCCTCGTCCGACGCCGGCGGCGACGCGCCCGACCTGCTCGCCAGCCTGCCCGCCCAGCCGCCCGCGCGAGCCGAGCCCGCGCGCCCCGCCGGCCTCGATCACCACGCCCAGGCCGACTACGGCCGCGTCGTCGCCGGCAACAGCTTCGTCGCCGAGGGCGAGCGCCCCGTCGCCACCGACACCTTCCCGGTCGGCACCCGCTTCGAGGTGTTCCCGGGCAGCAGCATGCAGATCGGCCTGGTCGGGAAGATCCTCGCCAACTTCGGCAGCGGCTCCGAGATCCACTGGACGCGCGCCGATCCGGGCCTCGTCGAGCTCGACCTGCGCCGCGGCATGATCGCCGTCCGCTACGAGCGTCTGCCCGCCGATCCGATCCTCAAGATCCGCACGCCCTCCGCGATCGTCCGCGTCGTCGGCACCGTCTTCACCGTCGAGGTCGACGACCACGGCGACACCGCCGTCGCCGTCCTGCGCGGCGAGGTCGAGGTCCTCGATCTCAAGACCGAAGATCTGCTCGCCGAGGTCAGCGCCGGTTATCGCTTCGACGTCGCCCGCTCGACCTACGCCGACGTCGGTCGGCCCGAGGTCGGCCTCGCCATGCCGCTCAGCGACGGCGACGGCGAGGGTCAGTTCGTGTTCGCCGACGGCACCATCCCGCCGAGCTGGGTCGTCCCCGGCCTGCCCGACGTCCCCGGCCTGCGCCGCCTCGAGCACATCGTCGTGCGCACCCCCGCCGCCGACGATCGCCCCCGCGTCGATCGTCCGCACACCTCCGCGGCCAAGCGCGGCCGCCAGGTCCGCGGCGACGACGGCCAGGCGCTCATCGACAAGCTCGTGCGCGAGACCAGGGCCTCGCGCCGCGAGCAGCTTCATGGCCTCGCTCGCCCACTGCCAGGGCCTCTACGAGTCGGCCGAGACCCGCTACCTCTCGGCCCGCTGCCTCACTCAATTCATGAGCGAGCACGGCGACGAGGACATCGCCGAGGGTCACCTCCTGATCGGCATCCTGCGCATGGACTTCGCCAACGACTACCCGGCCGCCAAGCAGGCGTTCGAGAAGTTCCTGGCCCGCGCCCCCGACCACGCCGACGTCGAGCTCGCGCGCTACCGCTTGTGGCTCGCCAGCACCGAGAACGGCGACATCCACGAGGCCATCGAGCACGGCCGCGATTATTTGCGGCGCCACCCCGACGGCAAGTACGCCGGCAAGATCCTCCAGCGCTTCCCGCAGCTGGTCTCCGAGCTGTAGCGCTCGACGGCTGCGGTCCTCGGCCGCGCCCGACGATCGCGATCCGGCACGACGTTCACGACGAACGGACGCGCCGCGGCCAGACACTGACGATCGGCGAGACCGCCACGCGGCGAGCTGACCGGCGCTTCGGTTTCGCCGTGCTACACCGCGACGTGCGGCTCCAGGACCGCGGGACGACCTTCAGTTTAGCGAAAAGGAGTCAACGATGCCGAAGCGCATCCGCGTAGAAAATATGTCCATGACCACCACGCCGGCGCAGGTGAAGGCCGGCTTCGACGGCTTCGGGTCGATCGTCCGTTGCCAGCTCGACGTCGACGAGACGGGCGCGTCGACCGGCGTCGCCCACGTCGAGTTCACGAACACGCAGTCCGGCAGCGCCGCGATCGCGATCATGAACAATACGCCGTTCAACGGCGCCACCATCAGCGTCACCGAAGACGCTTGAGCCGGCGACGCTTGTCGCCCCGGGCAAAAGCTGGCTGGTTGCCCGCGTGCAGCTCGTCGACCTCACCTATGACCGTCCGGACCTGCTCGAACAGGCAGCCGAGCTCCTGCACGCGCGGATGCCCGAGGGCTGGCCCGACGTGGCGGCCGCGCGCGAGGAGGTCGACGCGGCGCTGGACCCGGCCCGGATCGCGCGGGCCGTGGTCGCGGGGGACACCCTGCTCGGCTGGGCCGCGGCCAACGAGCGGTACACGGATCACGTGTGGGAGATCCACCCGCTCGTGGTCCGGGTCGACCGCGAGCGCTCCGGCGTCGGCCGCACTCTGGTGCGGGACCTCGAGGACCGCGTGCGCGCGATGGGCATCCATACGATGTTCGTCGGCTCCGACGACGAGCTCGGGCCGACTTCGCTCGCCGGCGTCGACCTCTATCCCGACGTGATCGGCCACCTCGCGCGCCTGCAGAACCTGCGCGGACACCCCATCGGCTTCTATCGCCGGCTGGGCTATTCGGTGATCGGCGTCATGCCCGACGCCAACGGATTCGGCCAGCACGACATCTATCTCGCGCGTCGCCTCGTCCCCCAGCATGACCCCCGCGTCATGGCGCGGGCGTCATGTCGACACGCACCTGACAATTGGTTGACGGGGCCGCAAGTCCATCTACCCTCGGGGTCATGACTTTGCTTCGTCTGTCTTCCTCCTTTATCGCCCTCGCGCTCGCCGTCACGGCCTGTCAGCCCGACGGCCCCGACGGCAACGGCCCGAGCCAGGCCCCCGAGGTCGAGCAACCCGCGCCCGATCCGTGGATCGCCGAGAACTACGCGCCGGTGCAGGAGGAGGCCAAGAAGCTCAGCGTCGAAAAGTTCCTCGAGCTCTATCCGCAGCCCGCCTACGTCGCCTCCATCTCGTACGACGCGCTCAAGGCCGCAGGCCTCGAGCTGATCCGCCCCTACGCCGGCCTCACCGACGCGCACGACAAGCTGCTCGCCAACAACGGCTTCGTCGCCGTCGACGCCGCCGAGACCCAGACCTTCGCCACCACCTACCTCGACATCTACGACAACGACCTGCCGGTGCTCGTCACCGCCGACAGCATGCTCTACGCGCTGCACAAGTCGTTCGACTCGATGCTCATGTACTTCGAGCGCACCGTCCTCCGCGTCGAGATGGCGACGATGCTCGAGACCAGCCACAAGGCCCTCGGCGATCGGCTCGCCAAGCTCCCGCCCGAGCTCGCCGCCGCCGCCGCCGACCTCGACGTCTTCCTCACCGTCGCCCGCTCGCTGCTGTCCGGCTTCGCCCAGCCCGTCAGCGACGACCCCGCCGTCCAGGACAAGGTCGACCGGATCCTCGCCGCCGCCACCTCGCTGCAGCCGGCCCAGCTCGACCTGTTCGGCGTCGCCGTCGACTACGACTTCTCGCAGCTCAAGCCGCGCGGCCACTACGAGGACGACACCGACCTCCAGACCTACTTCCAGGCCATGATCTGGCTCGGCCGCACCGACCTGCCGATGGTCGTCTACGACGAGAACCAGAAGCCGCAGTTCAACCGCCGCGGCCTCGAGGCCGCCTTCCTCATGCACCATGTCCTTCAGGACAGCGGCGCCGAGAAGAACTGGAAGCGCATCGACAAGACCATCTCGCTGCTGATCGGCGAGCGCGACAGCATGAGCCCGGCCGACATGACCACCTACATGGACGCGGTCAAGGCCCACACCCCCGAGGAGCTGGTCGAGCTGTCCGACGAGGTCGTCTACAAGGCCCTCATCGACGGCGACTACGGCATCCAGCGCATCATGTCGCAGATCATGTACACCGACCCGAACGCCCCGCAGCTGATGCTGCCGCGCGTGTTCCATCTGATGGGTCAGCGCTTCACGATCGACTCGTACGTCTTCAACAACGTCACCTACGACCGCGTGCAGGACCTGCGCACGGGCACCAAGGTCACGCGCATGCTGCCGAGCGAGCTCGACGTCCAGTTCGTGCTCGGCAACAACGCCGCCGCCCACCACCTCGAGCCCGAGCTCGACGAGTACGGCTACCAGGGCACGCTGCACGAGATGCGCTTCCTGGTCGACAGCCACCCGCAGGAGTTCTGGGACGGCAACTTCTACAACGGCTGGCTCAACGCCATCCGCGCGCTCGGCGACCACAGCGAGTTCGACAACCTGCCCGAGTCGATGCGCACCGCCGCGTGGGCCGACAAGGGCCTCAACACCCAGACCGCCTCGTGGGCCGAGCTGCGCCACGACACCCTGCTCTACGTCAAGCAGTCGTACTCCGGCGGCAACGGTTGCGAGTACATCGACGCCTACGTCGAGCCCGTGCCGACCCTCTACAACCGCCTGGCCCACCTTGGCGACCTCGGCCTCGAGCTCACCGGCGAGCTCGGCGGCGAGGGCTTCGAGGTCAGCCACGCCCAGGACTTCTTCACCCACCTGAAGGACGTCTCGACCACGCTCGAGAGCATCGCCCAGAAGGAGATCGACGGTCAGGCCCTCACCACCGCCGAGTACGACTTCCTGCGCGGCACCATCGAGATGGAGCTCGTCGGCTGCGGCGAGGTCCAGTACGACGGCTGGTACGGCAAGCTGTTCTTCGACCAGGCGAAGATCGCCGAGTTCGAGCCGACCATCGCCGACGTCCACACCGCCCCGACCGACGCCGAGGGCGTCCCCAAGGGCTGGGTCCTCCACGCCGCCACCGGCCGCCCGATGCTCATGGTCTTCACCCTCGAAGACTGCTCCGGCACCCGCGCCTACGTCGGCCCGGTCTCCAGCTTCCACAGCGTCCTCACCGAGAACTACGACCGCCAGACCGACTCCGCCTGGGCCGAGAAGCTCGCCGGCGACCCGCCGCCCCGGCCGTCGTGGACCGAGAGCTTCGTCCGCTAGTCATGGAGCGCCCCGCACCTCCGCGTCGACGCGGAGGTGCTCTCTTCGGGACATGTCCTCGTGGACATGTCCCGCAGCTATTCAGCCCTGCCCGTACGCGGCGATCCAGCGCAGGTGCGGCCAGGTGTAGATGCCGTTGTCGTGGCCGTCGGAGAAGCGGATGCCGAGCGCGTAGGCGCCGACCTCGTGCAGCTCGGCGATCGTCACGCCCGCGGGCGGCTCGTTGAAGCGAATGCCCGGCGTGTGGCCCTGGCAGGTCGCGCACGGGCACCAGCCGCGCAGCAGCGCCGCCGGCAGACGCGACACCGAGTCGTCGTCCCACGTGACCTCGAGGACAGCTTCTTTCACGTGATGGGCGATGTCGACCGGGACCATCGGCACCTCAGCGGAGCGAGCACAGCGGCTCGCCGTTCACTTCGTCGCAAGCAGGGCAGATGGCCACGTAGTAGTAGGTCTTGCCGGCGTCTTCGACGCACAGCTCGACCTTCACGCCGTCGCCGGCCGGATCGCCGCACTGGCTCTGCATCCCCATCGAGCACTCGCCCTTCGGCGTGTCGGCGCAGGCGCACGACCACGCCATCAGCGAACCCATGCAGCCGACGATCTGCGGGTCGGCGAGCCCCGTGTCCGCGCACTTCGACGGATCGCAGAGGAGGTCGTTCTTGACCTGCCATTTGCCCCCCTGGCAGTACAGCAGGTCGCCGAGGACCCCGGGCCCGCCGTCGCACACCAGCATGCCCTCCTCGCCCGGGCAATCGCCACCCTCCATCGGCCCACCGCTCGTGCCCGTCGTCGTGTCGGTCGTGTCGGTCGTCGACGTCGTGGTGGTGGTCGTCGAGTCGGTCGTGCTCGTGCTCGTCGTCTCGGTCGTGCTCGTGCTCGTGCTCGTCGTCTCGGTCGGGTCCGTCGTCGTCGTCGTCGTGCCGGTCTCGGTGCTCGTGCCCGTCTCGCTCGTGCCCGGCCCGGCCGTCGTCGGATCGATCGTCGTCGGGGTCGTCGTCGTGCCGGGCGCGCCCTCGCACTCGTCCTTGCCGAGCTCGAGCGCCTCGCCGAGCGCCGGGACCGCCTCGTTGTAGATCGCCTGGACCATCTCGTCGGCGCTGATCCACGTCACCGTGATGTCGGCGCTGAGCGTGCCCGCGGGCGGCGTGAAGCCCACCGTGGCGAACTTGTCCGCGAACACGCCCTGATCGGCGATCGGAAACGTCTTGCTCAGCGGCTCACCGATGGCGCCGTCGGCCCCGTAGCTCTGAATCGCAGCGACACGCTCGTCGGCGCGCCGCTCATCAAATCACAGGGATACAGCCGCAGTTCGACCTCGGTCGGCTGGGCCCCGCACGCGCCGAGCATCCACACCGTGGAGCCGCCGACCAGCCTCAGGAGGCGAGAATGCACGGCGCGGATCCTACCACAAGCGGCGAACTCGCGCGCACACCGCTGAACATCGTATCAGCCCGCGCGGCGCCGCCTGGCCCAACAGACCTGTCCCAAAGTTTCAGTCGCTACTGGAGAGAACGCCGCGGCTGGCCGTCCGCTCGCCCCCGCGGCCGCGCCGCCTGATCTATGCTCCGCGCCCTTATGTCCGCCCGCGAACTGATCGCCCTCGGCACCGCCAGCCAGGTGCCCACGCGCTACCGCAACCACATGGTTATCTGCTGCGCTGGGACGACCACGGCCTGCTGTTCGACCCCGGCGAGGGGACCCAGCGGCAGATGATCTACGCCGGGGTGACGACCGCCGCGATCACGCGGATCTGCGTGACCCACTTCCACGGCGACCACTGCCTCGGGCTGGCGGGGATCTCCCAGCGCATCTCGCTCGACCGGGTCCAGCACGAGGTCGCCGTCCACTACCCCGCGTCGGGCCAGGTGTACTTCGACCGCCTGCGCCACGCCTCGATCTTCCACGACGTCGCCCACATCACGGCCCGACCGATCCGCGGCCCCGGCACGATCTACGAGGACGCCGACCTGACCCTGTCGACCCTGCCGCTCGACCACGGCGTCGAGGCCTACGGCTACCGCCTCGAGGAGAAGGCCAAGCGGACCATGCTGCCCGACCGCCTGGCCGCCGCCGGCGTGCGCGGGCCGATGGTCCGCCGCCTGATGCTCGAGGGCTCGCTCGAGGTCGACGGCCGCACCGTCCGGCTCGACGACGTCAGCCTGCCGAAGCCGGGCCAGGTGTTCGCGTTCGTCATGGACACCCGCATGTGCAAGAACGCGGTCGCGCTGGCCCGCGGCGCCGACATGCTGGTGTGCGAGTCGACCTATCTCCACTGCGACGCCGACCTCGCCCACGACCACGGCCACATGACCGCCGTCGAGGCCGCGACCATCGCCCGCGAAGCCGGCGTCCGCCGCCTGGTCCTCACCCACTTCTCCCAGCGCTACACCGACACCGAGGCCTTCGTCGCCGAGGCGCGGGCGATCCACCCCGACGTGATCGCCGCCCGCGACTGCGACGTCATCCCCGTGCCGAAGCGCCTCGAAGTCGGCGCCTGAGCCCACGGCGCGCCGCACGTTCCCGCCTGTCCTCTCGAACAGGCTGAACGCCGCGCGCCCATCGTGCCGGGCCGGCGATCGATCGCATGCCTTCGAGAACATGCTCCGAAGCACATGCCCGCAGGGACATGTCGTCCGGAGCATGCCCCGAGGGCCAGCCTAGCCGCCGAGCTTGCTCTTGACCTTGGAGATGCGCTGGGCGGCCTTGGCCTCGCCGAGCTCCTGGGCCTTCTCGTACTGCAGCAGCGCGTCGCGGTAGCGGAGCGCATTGTAATAAGCGTCGCCGAGCTTGATCCGGTACGTGCCGTTGTTGGGGGCCACCGCGACCGCCTTCTCGGCGAAGCGCTGGGCCTTGTCGGCCGAGCCGCGGTCGAAGTAGATGTCCGACAGGCCGATCAGCGCCTCCGCGTTGCGGCGGTCGTAGCTGATCGCCTGGTTGAACAGCGACTCGGCCTCGTCGCGGCGGCCGGACGCCAGCGCCGCCTTGCCCTGGCCGGCGATCTCGGTCGCCTTGGCCGGGTCGCGCTTGACCGGCGCGTCGGGCGCTCGTCGTCGCCCGGGTCCTCCGCCTCGCTCTTCTTCTTGCTGCCCTTGCCCGACTTCGGCGTCGGCTTCGCGGTCGGCTCCGGCGGCGTCTCGACCACCTCGAGCTCGCTCGGCTCCGCCGGCGCATCGACCTGCTTCGGCGGCCCCGCCTCGGGCTCCGTCTCCTTCGGCGCCGCCGCCTCGGGCTCGACCGCCACGCCGGCTCCGCGCGCGACCTCGAGGATCGCCGTCTGGGCCGACAGCGGCGCGTCGGTCCGCGCCTTGGCGATCGCCTTTTTGAAGCCCGCCTCGCGCTTCTTCTCGTCGGGCTGGATCATCGCCACCGCGATCTCGCCGCTCGCCTTCTCGCCCGGGCTCAGCGTACCGGCCTCGGCGCGCTTGACGTAGTCGTCGATCTCCGCCTGCGAGCGGGCCGCGCGGGTCAACGCGCGCTCGCTCTTGGGGTCGAACGCCAGCGCCCACGCGTAGTAGTCCCGCGACAGCGAGCGCGTGCCGTCGGTGTCCCAGAACTTGTCGCCGATCGTCAGCAGCTGGTTCGAGAACTCCTTGCGCAGCTCTTCGCCGCGCTCGTCGGCCATGCGCTCGCCGCTGCCCTCGACCGCCTCGAGCTCCTTGACCTTGAGCAGCGCCGTCGGGCCGCCGTCCTCCGGCAGGTTGACGTAGTGGCCGATGCTCGCCGCCTGGCGGGCGATCCGGCTCAGCGACTCGATCTGCTCCTGCTCCTCCGGCGTCACCTCCGGCGCGGAGGTCAGCATCAGCACCACCGCCGTGACCACCGCCGCGCCCACGGCCGCCACCACCGGCAGCACCCAGCGCCGCTTCTCCGCCTGCTCGGACTGCGAGCCCGGCATGCGCGCGAGCAAGGCAGCGCGCCGCTCCGGATCGATGTCGGGCAGCGGCAGGTCGTCCCACTCGGTGGTGATCCTGGCCGCGATCTGGGCCTCGCACAGCGCCGCCTCGAGCTCGGCCATGTTGGCGTAGCGGTCGGCCGGCGACTTGGCCAGGCAGCGCATCACCACGTCCTCGAGCGCCTTCGGGATGTTGCGCTCCGGCTTGATCTGGCTCGGCAGCGGCGGCGTGATCTTGATGTGCGCCAGCAGCACCTCGGCGAGGTTGTCGTCGACGAACGGCGGGTGGCCGACCAGCAGCTCGTACATCACGCAGCCGATCGCGTACATGTCGAGGCGGCCGTCGAAGTCGGTGTTGTTGATCTGCTCCGGCGGCATGTAGGCCGGGGTGCCGGCGATCGGGCCGGAGCCGCGGTCGTTGGACAGCATCGCCGACACGCCGAAGTCGACGATCTTCGCCATGTCGCGGCGGCCCTCGTGCGTCACGAGGATGATGTTCTCGGGCTTGATGTCGCGGTGGACGATGCCGGCCTTGTGGGCCATGCCGAGGCCCCGGCACACCTGGCGCAGCACGGCGATGAGGCGGCCGAACTCGAGCTCGGTCTCGACCAGGCTGGCGAGGTCGACGCCGTTCAGCAGCTCCATGCAGAAGAACAGGCGCCCGTCGGGCAGCTCGCCGAAGTCGAAGATCTCGACGATGTTCTTCGAGCCGGCGCGGGTCGCCGCGCGCGCCTCGTCGCGGAACACCTGGGCCGTGTCGCTGCGGAGGCTGAGCTCGGCGCGCAGGATCTTCAGCGCCACCCGCCGCTCGATGTCGATGTGCTCGGCTTCATAAACCACGCCCATGCCGCCCTCGCCGAGCCAGCGGAGCAGCTTGTAGCGGGTGCCCGGGATCGCCTTGCCCGCCGTGAGTTTCACCGGCGTGCGCAGCTCGAGGTGCGTATCGGCGTTCGCTATCGCGGGCGGCGTGAACTCGCCGGTGTCCCGCTTCTGGCCCGTGACCGCGCGGATGTCGGGCATCGTGTGGTCCGACACCGGCCGCTCCGCGGCGGCCGGCGTGGCCGCGGAGCCGAAGATCTGCCCGGGCCTGGCGACGATCGTGCGCTTGTCGTCGGCGACCCGCTTGTCGTCCGGACGGGTGAGGTCCCGGACGTCTCGCATGGTGTCCTCGTCCTCCGGCTTCGCGGGGACTTTCACCGGGGGCGCGGGCCTCGGGACCGGGGGCGCGGGCGGCGACACGGCCGGAGCCGCGCGAGTGGCCGCCTGGACCGACGCCGGCAAGCCGATGCCGAAGACCGTGCGCCCCTTGTCGTCGCTCTGACCGCGTCCCTTGTCCTCGTCCGCCATAAGGAGAACCTCGCCGGCGATTATAAATGGAAAGCGCGCGCCGAGATCGTCGGCGCGCACCGACCTCGTGCGCGCGACGAGCGGCGGGGCAGTACCGCGCAAAAGGTGGTAGCCTCGGCGCCTCCATGAGCGCCAAGACCCGCGGCACACCCGCTGTACCGATGTTTCGCCGGCTGATGGTCGCCAACCGGGGCGAAGTCGCGGTCCGGATCGCCAGGGCGTGCGACCTCCTCGGCATCACGCCGGTGTTCGCCACCTCGACCGCAGACCGCGACGCCGGCTATCTGCGCGGGCGCGAAACCGTATGCATCGGCGCCGCACGCTCGCCGCAGAGTTACTTGAATATGCAGGCGATCGTCCAGGCCGCGCGCCAGAGCGAGTGCACCGCGCTGCATCCGGGCTGGGGATTTCTCTCGGAGAATCCCGTGTTCGCGGCGCTGTGCGAGGCCCACGGCGTCACCTTCATCGGCCCGCCCGCCCGCGCGATGCACCTGATGGGCAAGAAGACGCCGGCGAAGACCGCCATGCGCGCCGCCGGTCTGGCGCTGATCCCCGGCAGCGACGGCATCCTCGACAGCGTCGAGCAGGCGCGCGAGGTCGCCGACCGCGTCGGCTACCCGATCCTCCTCAAGGCCGAGAGCGGCGGCGGCGGTCGCGGCATGCGGATCGCCCGCGGCCCCGACGAGGTCGCGTCGGCTTACGCGGACGCGCAGGCCGAGGCGATCGCCGCCTTCGGCGACGGCCGCCTCTACCTCGAGCGCCTGATCGAGGGCGGCCGCCACGTCGAGATCCAGATCATGGCCGACCGCTACGGCAACGTGGTCCACCTCGGCGAGCGCGACTGCACGGTCCAGCGCAATCATCAGAAGCTGCTCGAGGAGTCGCCCTCGCCGTCGCTGTCGCCGGACGAGCGCGAGCGGACCCTCGCCGCCGCCGTGCGGGCCGCCGCCAGCATCGGCTACGTCGGCGCCGGCACCATGGAGTTCCTGCTCGACCAGGGCACCCTCCGCTTCATGGAGATGAACACGCGCCTGCAGGTCGAGCACAGCGTGAGCGAGGTCCGCAGCGGCCGCGACCTCGTGGTCGAGCAGATCCGCGTCGCCGCCGGCCACCCCCTGTCCTTCGGGCAAGCCGACGTCGTCCTCACCGGCCACGCCATCGAGTGCCGGATCAACGCCGAGGACCCGGCCAACAACTTCAAGCCCGCGCCCGGCAAGATCGTGCGCTGGCACAGCCCCACCGGCGAGGGCGTGCGCGTCGACACCCACGTCGACAGCGGCTACGAGGTCCCGCCGCACTACGACAGCCTGCTCTGCAAGGTCATCACCGCCGGCGCCACCCGCGACGAGGCCATAGGCCGCATGATCGCCGCTCTCGGCGAGCTGGTGTGCGAGGGCGTGCCGACCACCGTCCCGCTGCACCTGCAGATCCTCCGCTCCCCCGCCTTCCGCAGCAATCACTACGACACCCGCGCGATCCCCGGCATCTGAAGATCGCCCGCGCTCCCAGGAACCTGACCGATGGCACATGTCCCTTTGGTCCCGATCGGCACCCCGCGCGAGCAGGCCGCCGACTCCCGCACCTTCGACGAGCAGCGCCAGGCGCTCGGCGACCTCGAGGCCACCCTCGCCTCGCGCCGCGCCGCCGTCCACGCCGGCTGGGGTGACACCTACGTCGCCCGCGTCCACGCCAAGGGCAAGCTGACCGCGCGCGAGCGCGTCGCCCAGCTGATCGACCCCGGCACGCGGATCTTCGAGGTCGGCACCTTCGTCAACGACGGCCTGGTGTTCGGCGACAAGCTGACCTCGCCGGCCGCCGGGGTGGTCACCGCGTTCTGCCGCGTCGAGGGGCGGTGGTGCATGGTCATCGCCAACGACAACACGGTCGCGTCGGGCTCGTGGTGGCCGCGCACGCCGGAGAAGATCGAGCGGGCGCAGACGATGGCGCTGCGTCTTCGTCTGCCGACGATCTACCTCGTCGACTGCTCCGGCCTGTTCCTCCCCGAGCAGTCGAAGAGCTTCCCAGGCGGCACCGGAGCGGGCCACATCTTCAAGATGAACAGCCTGCTGTCGGCGAGTGGCGTGCCGCAGCTCGCGGGCGTGTTCGGCGACTGCATCGCCGGCGGCGGCTACATGCCGATCATCAGCGACCGCGTCTACATGACCGAGCAGGCGTACATGGTCATCGCCGGCGCCGCGCTGATCAAGGGCGCCAAGAGCCAGAAGCTGACCAGCCTCGACATCGGCGGCCCCGAGGTGCACGTCCACCTCAGCGGCTGCGCCGACCGACGCGTGCCCAACGACGAGGTCCTGATCGACTGCCTGCGCCGCGAGGTCCGCAAGCTGCCGAGCTCGGGCGCCGACTTCTACCGCGGCGACGCGGGCGCGATCGACCCGCTGTTCCCCGCGCACGAGCTGTGCGGCCTCATGCCCGTCGACCACCGCGAGAGCTACGACTCGTACCAGGTGCTCGCGCGCCTGTGCGACCAGAGCCTGTTCTGGGAGCTCATGCCCGACGCCGGCGAGGAGATGATCTGCGGCGTCGGCCGGATCGGCGGGCTTTACGCCGGCTTCATCATCAA
The DNA here is from genome assembly GCF_026626665.1 of Nannocystis pusilla. Taxonomy (GTDB): domain Bacteria; phylum Myxococcota_A; class Polyangia; order Nannocystales; family Nannocystaceae; genus Nannocystis; species Nannocystis pusilla. Next base: position 8,721,237 of record NZ_JAPNKE010000002.1, on the reverse strand, counting down.
CCGCCAGGGCCTGGTCGGCGACCCCGAGCATCCCGGCGCGCGCAGGCCCGGAGGCACCCTCTACCGCGCCGGGATCGCCAAGATCTCCGCCTTCTCGCGCGCGTGCGACAGCGACGGCTTGCCGATCATCTGGTTGCAGGACATCTCTGGCTTCGACATCGGCGTCGAGGCCGAGCGCCAGGGCCTGCTCGCCTATGGGTCGAACCTCATCTACACCAACAGCACCAACACCACGCCGATGTTCACGGTGCTGCTGCGCAAGGCCTCCGGCGCCGGTTACTACGCCATGGCCGGCCTGCCCTACGACCCGGTGGTGCAGCTCTCCACCTGCCTCACGCGGCTGTCGGTGATGGAGGGTCGGACGCTGGCGATCGCCACCTACAACACCAAGCTCGACGACAACTTCGAGATCCTCGCCAAGGATCCCGACGAGCGGCGCGCCATCGAGACCGGCATGCGCTCGGTCGAGCAGCGCATCGAGGCCGACATGGACCCGTACGTCGCGGCCCGGCAGATGGACACCGACGAGATCGTCGGCGTCCGCGAGCTCCGCAGTTACCTTTGCGCGCTCGTCGAGATGAGCTACCAGTACACAGGATACCGGCGGGTCAAGAACCCGCGGATCTGGACCATGCACGACCTCGCGGTGCTTACCGGAGGGATCCGCTGACATGCCCGTGAAGAATTTCGTCCTCGACGCTCGCCTCACTCCGCCGGTGCTCCGCGCGCGCCTGGCCGCCGGGCCCGACGGTCGTCAGCGCCTGCTCGCGCCCGGCGTCGGCATGTTCCGCGGCGCGCCCGACCCCGGCATGCTCGTCGGGCCCGATCAGGCGATCGGTGCGCTCGAGATCCTCGGCGTCGTCCACCACGTCCTCGCGCCCGTCGGCGCCGGCGGCCTCGTGGTCGCCCCCGAGGACGCGCCCCGCACCTCCGCGCCCGCCCGTCGCGCGGTCGGCTTCGACGACCTGCTGCTCGTCCTCGACCCGAGCGCCACCCGCAGCGAGTCGGCCGCCAACCAGTCCGGCCCGGCCGCCGGTCCCGGCGTCAGCGGTGGAGCGGTCCTGCGGGCCCCGACCAGCGGCCGCTTCTACGTCCGCTCCGGTCCGGGCAAACCGGCCTTCGTCAGCGTCGGCGCCGTGCTCGAGCCCGGGCAGACCGTCGGCCTCATCGAGGTCATGAAGACCTTCAGCCGCGTGCTGTACGGCGGGGACGCCTTGCCGTCACGCGCCCGGGTAGTCCGGATCTGCCAGGCCGACGAGTCGGATGTCGCGCAGGGCGACCCGCTCCTCGAGGTCGAGCCGGTCGACGCCGCGGACGACCAAAATACGAAACCCCACCCGGCATAGCGATAGCAGGTGGGGGTCGACTTAGATAGCGTTGAGGGGGGACGGCCTCAGTTGGCGACGGATCCGCTGACTGCGGACCAGCGAACCCGCGTGATCATGAAGTGCCTGTCCGACCGATTTGGATGACAGGTCGATGCGTTTTTTCTGACCCCCGCTGAAGAGGTAATCCGTGGACGAACGAGCCGAAGACAAGCGCGAGAAGGTCCGCTGGCTCATCCTCCTGAGCGGAGTCGCGCTCGCCTTCTACCTCTGCTGGCTGATGCTGCAGCCCTTCGTCCGGGTGCTGCTGTGGGGCCTCGTCCTCACCTCCGCCTTCGGCCCGGTTCACCGGCGGATCTGTCAGCGCATCAAGAACCCGGACATCGCCGCCCTGGTGTCCTGCTTCGCCGTCGTGCTGACGATCGGCGTGCCGACGGCCCTCATCGGCCTGGCCCTCGTCCGCGAGCTCGCGCCGGCCTTCGAGACCTTGCAGGCCATGATCTCGAGCCTGCTCGACCCGAACTCGCCGGTGATCGGCAAGCTGACGCAGTGGCTGTCGGAGCACGGCATCGACATCGAGGCGGCGAAGCAGCAGGCGATCGAGCAGGCCCAGGCGGCGATGGGCGAGGTGACCACGAACTCGATCGGCTACGTGCGCGGGATCCTCGGCGGCATCGCGGGCGTCATCATCGAGGCCTTCTTCGTCTTCTTCACCATGTTCTATCTGTTCCGCGACGGGGCGAAGCTGTGGGCCGCCCTGGCCAACGCGCTGCCGCTGCGCGGGAAGACCATGAACCAGATGATCGTCCGCGTCCGCGAGGTCATCAGCGCCAGCGTCTACGGCGTGTTCGTGATCGCGATCATCCAGGGCACGCTCGGCGGCATCGCCTTCTGGTTCATCGGCCTGCCCTCCGCGGTGGTGTGGGGCCTGGTGATGACCTTCATGTCGCTGATCCCGCTGGCGGGCTCGTTCGTGGTGTGGGTGCCGGCGGCGATCTACCTCGCCATCACCGGCTCATGGGGCGCGGCCATCGGCCTGTCGCTGTGGGGCACGATCGTGATCGGCCTGGTCGACAACTTCATGCGCCCGAAGCTGGTCGGCGAGAAGGCCAAGCTGCACGAGCTGTTCATCTTCTTCGCCGTGCTCGGCGGGCTGCAGCTGTGGGGGATCGTCGGCCTGTTCCTCGGCCCTGTGATCCTCGCCATCGCGCTGGCGCTGTTCGACGCCTTCCTCCACCCCGACACGTCGCTCAAGGGGGACGGCCGACGATTCCGCCGCCGGACCTGCCGCTGCCGCCGGTGCTCCCGCCCGTCGTCTCACCGCCCGACCAGGGCAAGTGACAGCGACGCCGGCCTCGGGTCCTTTTCTTCTTTAAAAGATTGCGACCGGCCACGGCGCACTTGGACCCGAACCCTGGACACCAAGGCCCAGGTGCGCCGTGACCGGTCGAGGACACAGACCGATGACTCGATGAATGAGCGTCGCCTCGGTCCTCAACGGATCACGGATTTTTGGCGGGACCTTCGCGCGCGGATTCGCGCGCCGCGACGTGACCTGCACGTCGCGAGACTGTCACCTTCGCTCAGCCCATCATGACCAGGCGGACGACCGCGCTGATCACGCCACCCGCCGCGAAAAGGCAGCAGAGGTCACTTCTGAGCCTGCGCAACCGCGCCAGGGCGAGCGGGCCCTGGGGGAGATTTCTTCGAACAGCATCGGGAAATCTCGAGTACGCGTAACGTCCATGACTCCCAGTTGTAACAGAACGAAGGGTCGTCGCAAGATCTGTTAGCGCGCGTTATGCGCGCGGAACTGCTCCGACCCTTGTAGAAGCAACGAGCGCGGCGAGCGATCGCTGCTCGAGGTCGTCGCCGGGACGACGTGTCGGCGTCCGGGATGCGCGGCGAGTTCGAGGTCGTCGCCGAGCCAGAGAACGTCCGGCGGCGCCGGGATGCGCGGCGCGCCCGGTCGAGTCGTCGTCGCCGGGCCTGCGGGCGCGTCGTCCGGCGGTCAGGGACGCGCGGTGGGCTCAATCGAGGTCGTCGTCGTCGTCGCCGAGCCGGGACAGCACGTCGTCGTCCAGCGGGGCCGCCGAGGCCGGCGCGTTCGCCAGCTCGGCGGGGTGCTCGTCTTCGTCGTCGGTCTCGGCGGTCGCATCGAGGTCGGCGCTGAGGCGCCGGCTGATCTCCAGCTCCGATGGCCCGGTCTCTTCGGACATGTCCGATAAGTCATCCTCGGCGTCGCCGGCTGATTCCTCCTCCGAGTCGGAGCTGCCGCTCGAGGTCTCGGCCGCCGCTGCTCCGCCGCCGTCGCCCTCGTTGCTCGCGGTCACGGCGGTCACCGGCGCGGTGTCCTGCGGCGGGCGCTTGCTCGCCGTCTTCTTCGCCGTCGCCTTCTTCGCGGTGGTCTTCTTGACCGCGGTCTTCTTCGCGGCGGTCTTCTTCGCGGCCGGCTTCTTCGCCGCCGGCTTCTTCGCCACGGCCTTCTTCGCCGCCTTCTTGGGCGCCGCCTTCTTCGCCGTCTTCTTGCTTGCGGTCTTCTTCGTTGCCTTCTTCCGATATGACGTAGCCATCGCTCCTCCTCCCCAGGCCCGCTCGTTCTTTCGAGGGGCTACTGTGACCGGAGCAGTTTGCCACGGAGCGCGACGACGTTGTCGATCTGGACCAGAGCACGCGGCGACGGACGACGCGCGCGCCGTCGCTCTCGCGGTGCGGCGCTCGTCGATCGGACGTCTCCGACGCTCGCTAGCGGGGGCCGTCCTCGCCGCGGGCGTCGGGCGCGAGTGACGACCGCGGCGGCGTCCTGCGTCTCCGGCCACGGACGCGAACACGACTTCACGGCCGCCGTGAACGCGACCGCGAACGTGGCTACCGGGACCACGAAAGCGGTCGGCGGCCGTCCGGAGGCGACGGGCTCACACGGTCCAGGGGTAGACTCCCGAACGCGCGGGGCTCTCCTCGATCGACTCTTCTTCGCCGTCCATGCTGGTGGCGGCCTCCACCTCCACGGGGGCTCGAGGTCGGCCTCGGCGAGGCGGACGGGCAGGCGCACCGTGAAGGTGGTGCCGCGGCCGAGCGCGCTCTCGACCTCGATGTCGCCGCGCATGAGGTGGCAGAAGTTGCGGCTGATGGCGAGGCCGAGGCCGGTGCCGCCGTAGCGGCGGGTGGTGGCGGCGCTGCCCTGCGCGAACTCCTGGAAGATGCGCTTGATCTGGCTCGGCGACATGCCGATCCCGGAGTCGGACACCGTGAAGACGAGCTGCTCGCCGTGGTCGGTGGCGGTCCGGTGGGCGGCCAGGACGACCTCGCCGCTGCTGGTGAACTTGGCGGCGTTGCTGAGGAGGTTGAGCAGGACCTGGCGGACCTTGACGCGGTCGAGGCGGACCGGGCCGAGGGCCTCCTCGCAGCGGGACGCGAAGGTGTTGCGGTTCTTCTCGATGAGCGGGCGCGCGGTCATCGACACCTCGTCGATGACCTCTCCGAGCTCGAACTCCTCGAGGAAGAGCTCCATCTTGCCGGCCTCGATCTTCGACAGATCGAGCATGTTGTTGATCAGCGACAGCAGGTGCTTGGCGGCCGCCTGGATCTTCTGCATGTCGGGGATGAAGCTCCCCGCCTGGACGACATCGTTGAACTCGTCCTCGAGCAGCTCGCTGTAGCCGATGATGGCCGACAGCGGGGTGCGCAGCTCGTGGCTCATGTGGGCGATGAAGGCGCTCTTGGCCCGCGAGGCGTCGAGGGCCTCTTCGTTGGAGCGGGCCAGGCGACGCGCGCGGCGCTCGAGCGTGTTGCGCTCGAGCTCGAGCCGCTCGGTGTGAGCCGTCTCGAGCGCGAGCGCCAGGTGGTCGGCGATCGCCAGCAGGATGTCGACATCGTCCTGCGTGAACGGCCCGCGCGTGAGCGGCCGGTCGAGGTAGATGACGCCGAAGAAGCGGTGGCCCAGCAGCAGCGGCGCGGCCAGCATGTGCCGCGGCGGCAGCGGGCTGCCGTCGAGCTGCTCGGCGCCGGCGGCGTCGCCCGAGACGGCGAACGGCTCCCGGCTGAGGCGCACCCGCTCGAGCACCGCCGCGCTCGCCAGCGCGAGGTCGGCCTCTTTGCCCTCGGCGTCGCGCGCCGACTTGAGGTGCAGCCGCTCGGTGCTCTCCGAGTAGAAGTACAGGTAGGCCGCGTCGGCTCCGACGATCCGGACGATCTCGGGCAACGCGAGCGGCGTGGGCGACTTCCGGATCATGACTCGAAGGGCTAGGTAGATGACGCGTCCGCGGGCTCGGAGCGCGTCCTGTAGCTAGAATGGCAGCCTAGACCATCGGCGCGGGCGTATCAACTGTTCGACGGGCACGCCCCGCCGGACCCGCCGGACGGCCCCGTGCTCGCGCAGATCCGCCCGCATGCGAGCTGTGCCGCTCGGGCTCGCCTTCGATGTTCTGGGCCGCGTTCTCGGCCTCCGTCGTCACGCGTGCGACCCTACGTCACGAGGTCACATGGCCCATGCGCCATGCGAAAAACGACGGGCGGTCGCTACGTGTAGCGGAGCGCGCAGCGGGTCTCTTCGCCGTCGACCTGAAAGATGAAGCGACAGTCGGGCCGCTCGCTCTCGCAGATCGTGCCGCCGATCGCCGAGGGTCGACCTTCCGGGTCCATGACGGTCTGCACCTCGATGCTGACCCCGAAGGTCTGCTCGAGCGAGCGCACCCACGTCATGTAGTCGTGCGAGCAGTTGGGATCGCGCGTAAGCAATGCACTGCTGCGTTGCGCGATCAGGTTGACCAGATGCGTGTAACGGCGAGGACTGTTAGCGATCACGACACCGAACTCCAGGTGTTCCGCCAGGGGGACTTCAGAGTACTATGGGCTGGAACGCGCGATCCATCCATCGACGCGAGTCGAGGTGGGAAAACTGTGTATCCCAGATCGCAAAAGCCGGGCTCCGCGCCCCGGTCGTCAGGGACTTCCCGTCGCTGCTGCCGCCTCTGAACCGCCGGACGGTTGTCCGTGTGGGAGTTCGCGGCAGAACACTCCGCGGTCCCAGATCGTGTTCGAAGACGCGGCGCAGACGACACCGCGGCGCCAATCGACGGCCAGAGAGCGCACCTGGACCCGCGTCAGCCCCAGCGGCGTCCACGTCGCGCCGCCGTCGTCGCTGCCCCAAACACCCTGTCCCCACGACCCGGCGATCACCCGGGCCCCGTCGTCCGGGTCGGGCACCATCACCCGCAAGTCCGGCGCCGGCGGCGTCCTCGGCTCGAACGACCGGCCAGGCGGTGCGACATGGAGATCGCTCGACCAGATGCCGCTGTGCCACGCGTAGCGCCACCCGCCGCCGACAGCCGGATAGAACCACCCGTCCCCGCGCTCGGGCGGCGTGCGATCGACCCACGCCACGGCACCATCGCGCGACCACCATGACCACCCGAGCGCCGCTGCGGAGCCGCCGCCGAGCGCGACCTGCTCCACCCGACCCGCAAGCTGCTCTTTCGACCATGTCCCTTTCGCCATGTCGAGACGATGCAACGCACCGTCGACGGTCACCAGGAGCTCGCCGCTGTCGACAGCCAGCGACTTCAGTTGACCGGCCGGCCGGCCGATCGAGCGCCACTGCCCGGTGACCGGGTCGCGCCGGTCGAGCCGCGCCACCCCGGTCGGCGCCGTCCACAGCGCGCCGTCGGGCGCGGCGTGAAATTCCCAGGCGCGCCCGCCGGGCGGCTCACCGAGGTCGCGCCAGTCATCGCCGGTCCACGCCCGCACGCGACCCCCGCCGCTCTGCACGACGAAGCCGTCGACCTGCGAGAAGACGAGCAGCGGGTCCGACCAGTCGGCGCTGCCCGCCAGCGGAGTCCACGCCGGATCGATGGGCCGCAACCACTCGACCACGCCCCAACCACCGACGATCAGGTGCGAGGCCACCGCCAGTCGCACCGCCGCCCGTCGCACCCACGCGGGCGCCCACTCGAGCAGGTTTGCGAGCGCCGCGAGGTCGAACCACAGGCCGATCGCCACGAGCACCACGGCCATGGCGGGGATCCCTCTCAACGCCCACCACGGCCCGACGATGAGGAAGCCGCCGGCGAACACGAGCACGATGAACGACCAGCAAACTTGCACGCCCCGGACCACGCGCTCGAGTGGTGTCAGGCGCTGCCCGCCCCGGCTGCGACGCTGGGTCCGCCGGTGCTGCTCCTGGGACTCCTGTGCGGCGGCGACGGGGGGCGGCTGCTGATGGCCACCGGCGTGCTCTACGTGATGGTGTCGCTCGCTCACGGCCCGAGGATGGCACAGCGAACCCATCGGCAGCAGGGCGAATGATCATTCTCGTCGGGTCGTGACCTTCGCTCGCATCGGCGCTGCAGCTCGACGGCCCGCGCTTCGCCAGCAACGACCGAACTCTTCGCACGAGTCGCCTCCTCCGCCATGTTCGAGCTCGCGCTCGGCCCTCCTCGAGCGGCGCCGGTGCTGAAACCAGCTCGCGCCGCATCGCGCTCGAGCTCGACCGCGACGAGCCGCAGGCAGTGCGAGTCCCATCTTCGTCTGCGACGCTCGCATTGCTTGCGGGTCGTCGAGCGGAGTCCGCTCGAGGTCGGATGTCGCGAGTGAATATCGACGACAGGCTCTCGAAGTCCGCGCGACGTCTCTCCGCGAGCTCCTCGCGTGACGACGTCTGGTTCCGAAGCGCGTCCGGTCCGTGCGAGGTCTCGTGCCGTTAACGTGAGACCATGTTCGAGCACTATCTGGATCAGCACGCCCCGGATCGTCGTCGTCGTCTGCGCTTGCTGGTGGCGGCCCACCTCGCGGCGCTGTCCACCGTCGGGGCGCTCGGCTTCACCTGGCTCATGGGCAAGCTGCAGATCGCCCAGGTCGCGCCGCCGAACGCCAGCTTCGTGCTCGTGCAGATGTCGCTCGACACCCCGCTGCCGCCGCCTCCGCTGCCGCCCGCGCCGGCGCGCACCGAACCGGAGGACAAGGTGGTTCCGGAGGAGCCGAAGCCCGACGACGAGCCACCCGAAGACTTCACCGAGCTGCTCCCGCCGCCCAAGCCGCGCCCCGGTCCGGTGGGCAACGGCGCGCCCACGGCCACCGGCACGGCGCCGATCGGCGTGCCGGGCGTGCGCACGGGGATCCCCGGCGTCACCGGTCTGCCGCCCGGCTTCAACGCCCCGACGCTGGCCGCCCCGCGCCAGCCGAAGAGTGAGCAACGAGCCCCGGTGCCGCTCGCGGTCGTGCGCGCGCAGGGCGTCTACACCCCGAACCCCGACCAGCAGCGGCTCGCGGCCACCCGCGCCGGCATGTTCGACAAGCGGCCGGGCGAGAACGAGACCTCGTTCTGCGTCGACGCCACCGGCCGCACCACGGAGATCCGCACCCTCAAGGCGTTCCCCGGCGACCCGGGCGTGGACGAGGTGATCCGCTCGACCATCAAGACCTGGCGGTTCCGCCCGTTCATGGTCGAGGGCAAGGCGGTCAAGACCTGCACCTCGCAGGTGTTCCGCATCACCTTCAAATAGGCATGTGTCCCGCAGGGCATGCCCTCATGGACATGCCCTCTCATGCATGTTCTTTAGAGCATGCCCTTCAGGGCAGGCCGATGGGGGCGCCGGTGATGCCGACCGGCAGGCGGTAGAGGTCGCCGGGGTTGCCCGAGAGGTACAGGCTCTCGGGGTCCCAGCCGACGCCCCAGCCGAACTGGGCGTTGGCGACGTTGCTGTCGAACTCGGCCAGCAGCTCGGGCTGGCCGACGAGCGCGGCCTCGGTGTCGAGGATCCCGCGGAACAGGCGGCTGCCGCCCTGGTCGACCGCGTAGATGTTGCCGCACTGATCGAGCACCAGGCCGTCGAGGCGAGCGCCCGGGACCGTGAGGACCTCGCTCGGCTCGCCGACCGCCTCGCCGAGGTCGTCGACCGCGAGCTTGAGCACCCGCCCGGCGCCGTAGTTGGTGAAGAACAGCAGGCTGCGCGCCTCGTCGAGCACCACCCCGTTGGCGGACGCGGCCATCGGACCCTCGTACACCGTGGTCTTGTTGAACTGCGCGTCGAAGCGGACGACCCGGCTGCCGCCGAACTCGGTGAGCCACACGCGACCCGCCGGGTCGACGTAGAGGCCGTTGGGGCTGACGAGCCCGCCTGCGAGATCGGTGACGGCGCCGTCGCCCGCGATCGCCTGCAGATCGCCCGACTGCGGCAGCGCGACCAGCAACTCGCCCGTGGTCGCGAAGCGGGTGCCGTAGACCTGCGGGAAGCCGCCGGCGAGGTCCGTCTCCAGCATCTCGCCGGTGACGATCACCACGGTGTCGCCGCGCTTGAGGGCGAGCCCGCCCTGGCCGTCGAAGCCGAGGTCCTCGCTGCCGTCGAAGCCGCCGGCGATCAGCTCGGGCGTGAACGGCCCGGGCGCGATCGTCACGCAGTCGAGGTCGTCGCCGGTGGTCCCGTCGGTGCTCGTCGACGTCACCGGTTCGGTGGTCGACGTCGACGTGGTCGCATCGGTGCTGGTCAGCGACGTCGTCGGCGGCTCGCCGGTGGTCGTCGACGGCTCCGAGGTGCCGGTGGTCGGTTCGGCGGTCGAGGTCGTGTCGCTCGTCGTCGAGGTCGCGTCCGTCGTGGTCGCGTCGCTCGTCGAGGTCGTGTCGGCGGTGGTCTGGCCGCCGGAGTCTCCGCAGGCGGGAGAGAGCGGAGCGAGGGTCAGGAGGATCGCAAGAGTAGGTGCGCGCGAGGCCATGGGCCGCACGCTATCGCGTCGTGACCAGGCTCGCCAGGCTGCGTCCGTCGATCTGCTCCGGCGGCTTGATACCGAGGAATTCGGCCAGCGTCGGCGCGACGTCGACGGTCCCGACCGGCTCGGCGAGCGTCTTCGCCACCACCTTCGCGCCGAAGAACAGCACCGGCACGTGCGTGTCGTAGCGGTACGGCGAGCCGTGGCTCGTGCCGCTCGGGAAGCTCGCGGCCAGCGTCCACTCCTTGAAGCGCAGGGTCACGTCGGGGCTGCGCGCGGAGAAGAAGCTGCGGCGGTAGCGTTCGAGGAACTCGGACGCGCCGGTGTCGGGGGCCGTGCCCGACAGCACGTCGGCGGTGAACACCTCGGCCACGAAGTCGAGCTTCGCCAGCTCCTTGCCGACGGCCGCGCGCAGCTGCTCGGGCTTGACTCCCTTGGCCTCCGCCGCGGCGACGTCGAGCCATACGCCCGTCTCGCCGATGTCGAGCAAGGTCTCCGGCGGCAGGTTCAGCGCCTTCGTCGCGAGCCCGACCTTCTCGGTGACCTGCGTCTTGTAGTCGGCCATGACCACGCGACGCGCGTCCTTCTGCTGACCGGTCTGTTTGAGGAGCTCGGGGATCGGGATCGCGCCGTGATCGGCGGTGAGGGCGAGGACGTAGTTGCCGGCGCCGACCTGGGTGTCGAGCTCGCGCAGGAACACGTCGAGGTAGCCGTCGAGGCGCATGTAGTAGTCCTGGGCCTCGTGGCTCATCGGCCCGTAGCGGTGACCGACGTAGTCGGCGCTCGAGCAGCTGACCAGCAGGATGTCGGGGTCGGCGTCGGCGCCGAGCTGCTCCTCCTTCATCATGCGCTGGGCGAACGCCAGCGTCAGCTCGTCGCCGAACGGGGTCCACTGCAGCTCCTTGAGGAAGGTTTCGCGCGCCTGCGGGGAGCCATCGTCGAACTCGTGCGGCAGCTCGGAGTGGACGCCGTCGGCCTCGAAATCGGCCTTGTCGGCGCCCGAGCGCGAGTAGGTCGCCGGGTCGCGCAGCCGCTGCCAGCCCTCGGCGAAGCGGCGGAACACGTTCGTCTCGCCGTTGAAGTCGGCGACCCACGCCGGCAGCGCCTCGCCGTACCAGCTCGACGACACGTAGCCGGCGGCCGCGGCGTCGAACCAGAAGGCGCGGTCGGGGTGCTGGCCGCCCATCATCACGCTCGCGCGGTCCTTGAAGGCGACCGCGAACACCCTGGCCTTCGGGACCTGTTCCTTGAGCCAGTCACCGATCGCCGGGCGCATCAGCTGCTCGGGCGAGCGGCCGTCGGGCGAGCCGGCGCGCTGGCCCGACACGACGATGCGGGCGTCCTTGTCGTCGGCGGCGTAGGCCTTCTTGCGGATCGAGCGGTCGTACCACTCGTTCTCGATGACGCCGTGGTGGCTCGGGTGGGTCGCGGTCGACGCGCTGGCGTGGCCGGGGGCGGTGAACGTCAGCGCGTGCTGGATGTGCGCCTCCTCGAACAGGGCGCCCTGCTGGCGCAACCGGGCCAGGCCGCCGGTATAGAGGTCGGCGTAGCGCGACAGGTAGTCGGCGCGCATCTGGTCGACGACCAGGAGGACCACCAGGCGCGGCCGCGCACTGCAGCCTCGGGGACCTCGGGCGTGTAGACCGTCGAGTGGCCGCCGGACTCGCGCGTGCAAGCCGCGGCCAGGCCGAGGGCAAGAGTCCACGAGAGCGCAGTGTGCTTCGCTGCGGGCATGCGGCGGCAGATCTACGCCCCTTCGCCGCCAGGGTCCAGGTGTGAGGCAGGCACTCATTGACAGCCCCAGGTCGCCCTTTCACACTCCGCGCCATGCACGTCCGCCACGCGATCCTCGCCTCGCTCCTCGGATGCACCGTCGTCGCCTGCCAGGGCCCCGCCGCTGCCCCCGCCGCCCAGCCCGCTGCCGAGCCGGCGAAGGTCGCCGAACCCGCGAAGGCCGCCGAACCCGCGAAGCCCGAAGAGAAGGTCGCCGTCGCCGAGAAGCACGAGGCCGAAGAGGGCTGCATCTACGCCGACGCCCACAAGAAGGAAGGCGACGAGGCAGATTGCCCGCACGGCGGCGCCGAGGGCACCCCGAACTCCGGCGAGCCCAACCACTTCGGCGCGGCCTTCGCCCTCAAGGAGGCCAAGCCGCTCGGCCCGATCCTCGCCGCCGGCAAGGACGCCCTGCCCAAGGACGCCGTCCAGGTCAGCGGCACCGTCGACAGCGTGTGCCAGAAGAAGGGCTGCTGGATGGTCATGAAGGACGGCGATCAAGAGGCCCGGATCCTCATGAAGGACCACGGCTTCACCGTGCCGATGGACACCAAGGGCAAGCCCGTGGTCGTCGAGGGCACCATCGAGGCCCGCACCTTCACCGAGGCCCAGGTCAAGCACCTCGAGAAGGACGCCGGCAAGGACCCGGCCGCCGCCTCGGGCGAGCGCACCGAGTACGTCCTCACCGCCTCGGGCGTGAAGATCCAGAACAGCTGAGCCGAGCCTGGCCTGTAGGACAGGTCGCTACGCTCATGCCCGAAGGGCCATGTCCGCGAGGACATGGCCCTTCGTCTTGGCCGCTAGCCCGACGGCGAGCCGGCGTTGCTGAGGGCGAAGCCGGTCATGTCGCTGTAGGTGTAGGGCGCGGTCAGGCCGGTGAAGGTGTCGACCGTCTTCATGACCGGGTGCACGCGGTAGGCGTACGGCTCCGACAGCGTCACGCCCCAGACGTAGCCGTAGAAGTCGATGCTGATGCCGTGCACGTAGCTGGGGACGTTCAGCACGTCTTTCTGGACCATCGTCTCGGTGTCGACCGCGATGATGAGGTTGGGGTTGCCCGACATGTAGAGGGTGCCGGCGCCGTCCTCCATGCAGCCGCCGCCGCCGGAGACCACGACGGTCTGCCACGTCTCGGTCATCGGGTCGAAGCGGGCCGCGCCGCTGCCGCTGCAGGTCCACACGTAGCCCTTCGAGTCGACGGTCATGCCGTAGCCCGACATCGCCATCGGCCACATCTTGACCTGCAGGCTCTGGCGGTCGATGAACACCAGCTGGCCGACGCCGAGCTGCGAGCCCCAGAAGTTGCCGTTACCGTCGACCGCCGCGCCGTAGATGCCGTAGTAGTCGGGGTTCACGCCGACCACGTTGACGGTCGCCTCGATCGCGCCGGTGTCTCCGTTGACGAGCAGGACGTCGAGCTGGTTATCGGCGTTGACGAAGTCGTCGTTGTTGCCGGATGTCCAGATCTTCTGGTTCTCCCACTGGCACGTCGCCTTGTTGAAGTTGCCCTGCGTCCACGCGACCGGCCGCTGGCTGATGTAGCTCATCGGCGTGTACCAGGCGACGCACTCGTCGGCGCCCCACGGCAGGAAGTTGGCGTCGACGGCAGTCTGGATCCCCGGCGTCCCGTTGGTGTCGGCGCAGCGCTCGGGCTGCGCGTACACCTTCGTCAGACCGCCGGCGCGGTTGGCGATCACGACGTCGCCCGAGAGGTTGACCGAGGTGCGCGACGGGTTGCCCGCCGAGTCGGGACGCACGATGTAACGCCCCTCCTCGACCAGGTTCACCGTGTTGATCTTGCTCATCGTCCCCTGGCCGCTGTTGGCGATCCAGATGTACGAGAAGTCAGGCTCGCCGCCGCCGCCGCCGCTGCAGGCCATGCCGCCGTCGGGCGTGATGCCGAGGTCGAACTTGGGCCCGCCGCTCGCGGTCACCGAGGTCCCGGTGACACCCTCGGTCGGGTCGGTGGGACTCTGGGTGGTAGCGTTGCTGTCACTACCGGTCCCCATCGTGGGCGTCTCACTGGTCGGCCCGGCGGTCTCCGACGCAGTGCCCGGCTCGGTCGCGGTGACCGCAGTCGGACTCGAGGTCGGCGGCGTCAACGTGGCCGACGCCCCGCCGTCGTCGCGCCCGCCGTTGTCCCCGCAGGCGAACACCACCGAGGCGGCGATCAAGGACTTAAGCTCGTTTCTCATGAGAACTCCCCGAAGCCGCACGCTAGCACAGCGAGGGGAAATTCTCGTCGGCGGAAGCGGAGATCCCCTCCCGGTACGGAGGGGCGAATCCGGGGTTCGCCGAGCGCGGAAACTCGCTCAAGCGCGACGACGACGTCGCAGGCCGAGCAGCAACAGACCGAGCGCCCAGGGCGGCGGACCGCCGGTGACGCTGCAGGTCAGCGAGGTGTCGTTCGACGAGGCCGGCTCACCGGCCGCGACGCGCACCGAGATCTGCGACTCGACGCCGTAGGCCCGCGCGGTGATCTTGCGGAACTCCTGCTCGGGGTCGTGCTCGTAGATGAACACGTCGCCCGGCTCGGTGAAGCCGCGGTCCGGCAGCGCCCACTCGAAGTCGACGCCGTAGATCGGCTGCTTGTCCTCGGCGACCGCCTGCCCGACGAGGAGCCACTCGCCGGCGAGCTCGTCAGGGTTGGTCGCGTCGCCGTCGATGAGCTCGACGCCGGCGATCATGCTGCTCGGCACGCCGAAGATGTCGACCTCCTCGACGAGCGTGTCACCGAGCCACAGCTCGGCGCTGTGCCGGCCCTGGGCGCCGACGCTCACTTGCAACCAGTTGCGGTTGTCGACCAGCTCGGAGTGACGGATGGTGGCGTCGATCGCCGCGCTGCTGGCCACCTGGATGTCGGTCGAGCCCTGCAGGCGGATGTCTTCGTGCAAGTACTCGACGGCGAAGGTCGCGGTGCCGCCGACGAGGATCCGCGGGTGCGGGGTCTCGCCGCGGAAGTCGGGGTTGTCGAGCGCGTAGATCGGCGCGGCGAACAACTTGGCGCGGGTGGGCCGCTTGACCTCGACGGCGGCGCTGCCACGGATCGCGCCCGAGGTGTCCTTGAGCAGCAGCTCGGTGACGCCCTCGCCGATGGCCCCGACCTCGACGACGAGGATGTGCGGGCTCATCTTGTACGGCTCGGCGCGCAGCTGCAGGACCTTCGGGTCCATGCTCTCGACCTTCCACCCGAGGAAGTCGGTCTCCTGATCGTTGTCCTCGACGAACACCTCGAACTGGGCCCCGAGCACGTACGGCGTGCTCAGCTCGTCGCCGTACTCGGCGCGCGGCTTGAACTCGTACAGCCGACTGTTGACCGAATCCGAGAAGGTGAACTCGCTGGTACACGCGGCGAGCACCGAGAGGCCGAGGAGCGTGGACGCGACCCGCATACCCACAAGCTAATCGGACACGATGACGCGCTCAAGTGCGACCGGCTGCCAAACTGTCACGCCGGCCGGCCGGCCCGCATGGGGCGGACCACGAGAGGCCACAGTGGGGCGGATCACGCGCAGGCGGGCGGCGGTTTGGGTTAGGGTCCCCGCGCCATGGACCACGCCGCCTCGCCGAAGAGCCTCGCCGCCGCGCGCTCGACCATCCCCTGCTCCGACCCGGCCACCGGCGAGTCGCTCGGCGAAGTGCCGGCCATGGACCGCGCCGAGGTCCAGGCCCGCCTGGAGCGCGCCCGGGTCGCGCAGGCCGCGTGGGCGAAGACGAGCTTCGCCCAGCGCCGCCGGGTGGTGCGCCGGATCCTCGAGCACCTGCTCGACCACACCGACGAGCTGTGCCGCCTCATCAGCCGCGACTCCGGCAAGACGCTCGAGAACGCGACCGTCGAGATGTGGCCGATCTGCGAGATGCTGCGCTGGAACCTGGCCCACGCCGAGCAGGCGCTGAAGCCGCAGAAGGCCTCGTCCGGCGTACTCATGCACAAGGCCGCGCGCATCGAGTACCACCCGCTGGGGGTGATCGCGGCGATCTGCCCGTGGAACTTCCCGCTGCAGAACGTGCTCGCGCCGGCGATCCCGGCGCTGATGGCCGGCAACGCGGCGATGATCAAGGTGTCGGAGTGGACGTCGTGGTCGGCGCCGCGGATCCAGCAGATCTTCGACGAGGCGCTGCGGGCCGAGGGCCACTCGACCGACCTCGTGCAGCTGATCACCGGCTACGCCGAGACCGGCGCGGCGCTGGTCGGCGCGGGCGTCGACAAGGTGATCTTCACCGGCTCGATGGCCAACGGCAAGCGCGTGCTGCAGACCGCGGCCGAGACGCTGACGCCGGTGATCCTCGAGCTCGGCGGCAAGGACCCGATGATCGTCTGCGACGACGCCGACATCCACCAGGCGCTGCACAACGCGCTGATCGGGACGCTGACGTCGGCCGGCCAGCTGTGCATGGCGGCCGAGCGGATCTACGTGTTCGACGCGGTCTACGACGAGTTCGTCGCCGCGGTCGCGCGCATCGTCGGCGGCCTGCGCCAGGGCCCGCCGCTCGGCGGCGGCACGGTCGACGTCGGCGCGATGACGATGCCGGGCCAGGTCGACATCGTCGAGCGCCTGGTCGCCGACGCGGTCCACCGCGGCGCGCGGATCCTCGCCGGCGGCAAGCGCGGCCCGGGCGGGCAGTACTTCGAGCCGACGGTGCTGGTCGACGTCGACCACGACATGAAGATCATGCGCGAGGAGACCTTCGGCCCGGTGATCGCGATCATGCGCGTGCGCTCGGAGGAGGAGGCGATCCGCCTGGCCAACGACTCGGCGTACGGGCTGTCGTCGTCGGTGTTCTCGCGCGACCGCGCCCGCGCCGAGCGGATCGCCCGCCAGATCGTCGCCGGCTCGACGGTGATCAACGACTTCGCGATGCACTACATGGCCCACGAGCTGCCGTTCGGCGGCGTGCGCGGCTCCGGCTTCGGCCGCCTCAACGGCCCCGAGGGCCTGCGCGGGCTGTCCAACGTCAAGGCGGTGATCACCGACCGCCTGCCGATCCACGCCGCGGTCGAGATGTACCCGGTCCGCCCCGGCACCTACGAGCAGGGCAAGGCGATCCTCCACATCCTCTACAGCACCAGCCTGGCCGGCCGCGCCCGCGGGCTCGTCGACATGGGCAAGGCGCTGTGGAAGCGCGCGACGGCCGGGAAGTAGCTGTCTCTGGGGACATGCTCGCAAGGGCATGTCGCGGCGGGGCGCTGGTCCTGCTGGCCGCCGGCTGGGCCGCCCTCCGCCTGCAGATGAACG
Organism: Nannocystis pusilla; assembly: GCF_026626665.1. Taxonomy (GTDB): domain Bacteria; phylum Myxococcota_A; class Polyangia; order Nannocystales; family Nannocystaceae; genus Nannocystis; species Nannocystis pusilla. Next base: position 8,704,202 of record NZ_JAPNKE010000002.1, on the reverse strand, counting down.
GCGAGTACAAGGGCGCGACGTGGGCCCAGATCGCCGAGTTCACCGCGCCGCTGCCGTTCGGCCACCGCCCGCTGATGGCGCTCGTCGCCTGGCCGCTGCGCGCCGCGACCGACTGGCCGCTGGCGCTGGTGTGGGGAGTGTGCGAGGCCGCGGCGGCGCTGGGGCTGTGGTTCGCCCTGCGCGTGGCGCTGCGTCCGCTCGTGGGTGCGCGATGGGACATGTTCTTCGCGACATGTTTCTTCGCGCTGCTGGCTTTCCCGTTCCTGCTGAAGCACAAGTGGGCGGTGTTCTACCCGTGGGACACGCCGGCGATGGCGTTCACCGCCGCCGGCCTGGCGCTGGTCGCGGATCGGAGGTTCGCCGCCGCGACCGCGCTTTGCTTCGTCGCGGCGCTCAATCGCGAGAGCGCGGCGCTGATCCCGGCGGCCGCGCTCGCGCTGCACGTCGGGTCTTCGGGACATGTGCTTCGGGACATTCGGGGAATGATTCGGCCCGCGCTGGCGATGGTCGCGGCGTTCGTCGCGGCGCGCCTGGCGGTCGCGCTCGCGCTGCCCGACAACCCCGGCCCAGCCCTGCACTTCGCAATTGGAAAAAACACGCCGCGCTGGCTGCACAATCTCGAGTGGCTGGCAGAGCCGGTCCACTGGTTGTGGTTGCCGATGTACTTCGCGCTGCTACCGCTGGCGTGGGTGCTGCTGTGGAAGACAATTTCCGCGGACCACCGGCGCCTGGCGCTGGTCGCCCTGGCCTGGTTCGCCGGGCTGATGCTGGTCGCCAACATCTACGAACCGCGCGTGTACGGCGAGCTCCTCGTACTCCTGTATGTGCCCGTCGCGGCGGCGGCGTGCCGCTGGCTGCGCGCTGATACACTGGGCGCGGCATGACCAAGATCGAGCTGACGCCGGCGCAGAAGCTGGAGATCTTCGAGGAGTACCAGCGACGCATGCGCAGCTGCGTGCCGTGGGACTCGGCGATGAAGTGGGCGCCGGAGCTCAACATCGTCGGCGCGTCGTACCGGCCGTTCATCGCCTTCCCCGAGCTGGCGCCGAGCGACGCGCCGGTCGCCGAGCTCAACCCGGCCGAGCACGCCGACTCGCCGAACAAGTTGTTCCGCTACTGCATCCGCCTGCACCGCGCCGGTCGCCGATTGTTGACGTGGTGGGGCCCGCAGACAGGCTCGGTGATTTTTGACAGCGACGTGCCGATCCCGGCGATCTTCCAGTGCCGCGAGGGCGAGCCGGGGGTGTGGAGCGAGTCGCCGTGGATGTCGTTGACGCCCGCGGAGCTGATGACGCTGCGCGAGGGCACGCGCCTGGCGAAGGGCCGAGTGGTGATCGCGGGCCTCGGCCTCGGCCACCAGCTCATCGAGGTGTCGCGCCGGCTGCAGGTGAAGGAAGTGGTGCTGGTCGAGCTCAGTCAGGAGCTGGTCGACTTCTATCTGCCGAAGATCCGCCCGCACGTGAAGAAGCGGCTGACGGTGATCGTGGGCGACGCGTTCGCGGTCCTGCCGACGCTCGCGGCCGACGTCGCCTTGGTCGACATTTTTCCCAATTACGGCGGCAACGAGGCGGCGATGCTCGAGCTCCGCCGCCGCTGCCCGAAGATCAAGAAGCTGTGGGGCTGGGGCACGGCGACGATGTCGCTGTGATTCTTCACGGAGCCGGGCCGCGAGTCGTGCTGGTCGAGGCGAGCCCGAACGCCACAAGCTCGTGGCCCCGCCGCTCGGGGGACGCGCCGGGCGAGCGCTCGCGGACGCAGGCGACCCTTCGCTCCTGGCGCGCCGCGTCTCCTCGGGCGCCGCTCTCGCAGCCACATAATGTCTTTCAGGACATGTTCTTCAAGACACGTCGCAGGATGTCGGGCGCGCCGTGGCCGGTGATGCGGCCGGCGGCGTCGATCTGCAGCTCGACGTGATTGCGACCGCGCCACTGCGCGGGGTCGGCGTGGCGCGGGGTGAGGTGAACGATCTGCTGGTTGGTCGAGCCGATCCACCGGCGACCGTCGGGCGGCTCGCGGCGGCGGGCGTCGAAGCGGCCGTCGACGAGCGTGTCGGCGGCGTCGAGCAGCGCGCGCATCTCGGTCAGGGCCTGCAGCTCCGCGTGGGTGCGACCGGTGAACACGATGGTGCTCAGGCCGAGCTCGCGCGCGGCCCGGCACAGGGCGGCGACTGCTTCGGCCTGCTCGCTCGGCTCGCCGCCCAACACGGTGAGGCCGGTGATCGCGTGGAGGTCACGGGCGGCGCGCAGCTCGTCCGCCAGCGCGGCCACGGCCAGTGATTCGCCGCCCTCGCGGGCGAAGAACTCGGGGTTGCAGCAGCCGGGGCACCGCAGGTCGCAGCCCTGCACCCACACCGCGAACCGGCGCCCGGGGCCCTCGGCCTCGGTGCAGGCGACCCGGGCGGCGACGCGGAGCTGGAGTTCGCGGCGAATCTCGGAGCTGCAGGGTGACGAGCTCGCGGCGGAATTACCTGTCCTTTCAGACAGCGAGCCCATCAGCGGCGAGCGCTGCTCGTTCGACGCCTCGCTCGCCGCGGGTGCGCGCTCGCCGGGCCTCGCCCGTGCGGCCGTGTCGGTCCTCGCCCCGGGTGTCTCTTCGGACATGTCACTCGTCCTCGAGCAGCGGGTCGGGCGGCGCCTCGTCGGGCGCCTCGCCGGGGGCCAGCGGCGCGGGGTGGAGGGTGCCGGCGAACAGGGCGTGCAGGTCGATCTCGCGGTGCTCGCCGGCGGGCAGGTCGCGCGGGAGCTCGAGCGGGCCGAATGAGACGCGGCACAGGCCGAGGACCTCGGCGCCGAGGGCGGCGAAGATCCTTCGAACCTCGTGGAACTTGCCGGAGGCGATCGTGATGCTCGCCAGCGCACCTGTCCCTTCGGGCACGTGGAGGCCGGGGTGGGCCTCTTCGGCGGCGAGCGGGCGGAGGTCGAGGATCTCGGGGCGGTGGCCGTCGTCGAGCTCGAGCTCGGGCGGCGGCGCGCGCCACGGGCCGGTCAGGGCGGCCTGGTAGGTGCGGCGCACCGCGTAGCGCGGGTGGGTCAGCCGGTGCAGCAGGGCGCCCTCGGTGGTCCACAGCAAGAGGCCGGAGGTGTCGAGGTCGAGGCGACCGACGGCCCGGAGATCGCGCCCGAGCGGCGCGCCGCGGACCAGCTCGTAGGCGGTGCGGTGGCGATCGTCGCGCAGGGCCGTGACCACGCCGACGGGCTTGTGCTGCAGCAGGTGATAGCGGACCCGCAGCACCAGCGGCTCGTCGGCGAAGATCACCGTCTGCGGCAGGGCGCTCGGCGCGATCTTCAGCCCCGGGTCCTTCAGCGGCGCACCTTCGGGCGACCGTACGCGCCCGGCGCGGACGGCCCGGGTCACCTGCCCGCGCGACAGGCCGAGGTTGTGGGCGATGAGGAGGTCGAGCCGCGGCACCCCGGAGCCTAACCTCGCCGCGCTCGCCACACCGACGAAAAGCGCGATAGTCTCGCGGCGCGTGGGTCGCCCCGAGCCGCTCCCCGACGAACGCAGCGTGGTCGACAAGGCCGCCGCCGGGGACCGCCGCGCCTTCGAGCGGCTGTACCGGGCCTACGCGCCGACCCTGTTCTCGTACGTGCTGGTGCCGATGCTCGGCGACCGCGACGACGCCAACGACTGCCTGCGCGAGACCTTCCTCTCGGCGTATCGCCACTTGCCCAACTTCGTGTGGCAAGAGGCGGGGGTCTACCCGTGGCTGAAGACGATGGCGAAGAACAAGGCGCGCGACCTGCTGCGGGCCTCGGGTCGGCGGCAACGGCTGCGCGGCGCGTTCGAGGAGCACCTCGGCAACGCCGGCGCGGCCGAGCCGAAGAACCCGGCCGAGGAGGAGCTGCAGCGCGACGCCCTGCGGGTCCGCATCGAGGCCGTGCTGTCGGAGCTGAACCCTCGCTACGCCCTGGTGCTGCGCTTGCGCCTGCTCGAAGATCGTCCGCGCGAGGAGTGCGCCGCGACTCTCGACGTGAAGATCGGCACGCTCGACGTGCTCCTCTTCCGCGCGTGCAAAGCCTTCCGCGCCGCGTGCGAAAAACGCGGCCTACCCGTAGGCGCCGAGTTATGACTTTCATGGCCTCGCGTAAGCTTCTTCCGGCTGCCCACGTTCAGCCACCAGACCGCGCCTCAGGAGGCTCGCATGACCGGGTCTGATCCGTCCGCCACGTCCCCCAAGCCCGAAATCGACCGCGCCGCCGCGCGGCGTCCTCGACCCGGCGTGGGAAGACGAGCTGCGACGCGGCCAGGAGGCCGAGGGCGAGGCCGGCTCGATCGAGGACGAGCTGGCGATCGTCCGCCTCTTGCGCCACGCCCGGGCGCCCGAGGCGCTCACGGCCGGCGAGCTCGACAAGTTGTGGTCGGGCGAACTCGCCCCGGCGCTGACGCCGACGCCGTGGTGGCGCCGTCGCTGGCTGTGGGGCGCCGTGCCCGCGGTCGCCACTGCCGCGGTCGTGCTGGTGGTGGTCCGCGGGCCCGAGCCGGAGTCTGCGCCCCGGGTCGCCACCGCCGAGTCCGCCGCCGCTACCGCTGCCGCGGCCTCCGGTCCCTCCACCTCGAAGTTGCTCGCGCAGCAGTTCGCCCAGCTCGAGCACGACGCGCGCCGCGACCTCGACGACCGCGTCGACGACGATCGCGGCGTCCTTCGACATGACCTTTTGGCCATGTCACTCGGAGACAAGCCATGACGCGCCACACGTGGATCGCCACGCTCCTCGGCGCCGTCGTCGGCGCCGGCGTGATGCTGGCCGGCCTGGCCCAGGCCGGGCGGCTGGCGCCGGCGCCACGGCCCGAGGTCCTCGTCACTCTGGCCCAGACCGTCGACGCCGAGCACCGCCGCGTCGACGTGCTGCTGAAGCAGCGCGACTACGCCGGCGCGATCGCGGCGCTCGAGCAGATGCGGACCATCGCCTGGCCCGAGCCCGCGGTCGCCGGCGACGCCGCGGCGGTCCTGCGCCACGACGTCTACGGCCGCCTGGTCCGCCTCCGCCTCGACCACCCCGACGTCGACCCCAAGACCCCCGACGCGCTGGCCGAGCTGGTCGGCGAGGGGCTCGGCGTCGACTACAAGGCGATCGCCACCAACGCCTTCACCGCCCGCCTGGTCGGCCTGCGCGGCGAGATCGCCGAGAAGCAGGGCCGCGACGGCGACGCCCTCCTCGCCTACGAGGAGGCCCTCGACATGAACCGCGCGCTGCTCCAGCAGGCGCTCGCCGGAGCCGCGCCATGAACGCGATGTTGGGGCCTGTCCGTTCAGACCTGTTCCTTCGGACCTTGCGTTTCGGCCCTGTCACAATGAACATGTCCTTGCGAACACTCGCGCTCGCGCTCGCCGGGCTGGCCTCGACCGGGTGCGCCAAGCGGGCGGCTGAGTCGGCCCCGCCCCAGGCGGAGTCCGCGGCGGCCGGCGCCGCCGGGCCCGAGGACATCGACGCGCTCGAGGCCCAGCTGGCCGCGCGCGAGGACCAGCTGCGCGCGCTCGGAGCGACCCCGCCGGCGGCGGCCGGCGGCGGCGGCGAGGCGCTGGCCAAGGCCGAGGCCGAGGACCGCAACGCGCAAGCGGACGCGGACGTGCGGGCGGGCGACAAGGCGGCGAAGTCGGCCGAGCGGCAGACGCCCTCGGCAGGACCCGTGCCCCCGAGCGCGTCGCCGATGCCATCCGCAGCCCCCGCCGAGCCTTCGCCCGCGCGCTGCGAGTCGGTCTGCGACATCACCACGTCGATCTGCCAGCTGCGCGATCACATCTGCGACCTCGCCCCGCGTCACACCGACGAGCCGCGCTACCAGCACGCGTGCGAGCGCGCCACCACCGACTGCGAGTTCGCCACGGAGGCCTGCCATGCGTGCTCGTGATCTCGCCGGCGCTTCACTGCTGGCGCTGACCGCCGCCTGTGCCTCGCAGGACGCCGAGCGCTTCGCCACTCCCGCGCCGCTCGATGCCCCGGCGCCGGTGGCCCCGGAGCGCGAAGAGGCCGAGCGCGGCAACCCCGACGACGAGCTCGGGCTCGCCGAGTACGAGCGCCTGCTCGCCGACAAGGAGTCGCGTCTGCGCGCCGCCGGGGTGTTGCTGGCCGCGCGCGACTCGGGGCTCGCGGCCGATGCCAGGGGTGGGGGCTTCGCGCCGCCGCCTCCGCCCGCGCCAGTGCCGGCCGAAGAGGTCGCGGGCGAGTTCCAGATGAACGCTGCGAAGGCCAAGCGACCGCGCAAGGACGCCAGCGCCGGACGGGCCGCCGACGCGCCCACGGTCGCCCAGGCGCCCGCGCCCGCGCCGGTGAAGCCGAAAGGCGGCGCGACGACCCCTGGCCCCTCGGCCACGCGCGAGAAGAAGGTCGCGTACAACGCCGACGCCAAGCCCGAGGCGAGCGCGCGGGGTTACACCGCCGTCGACGACGAGGCGACGGGCAACCGCTGCCAGAACATCTGCGACCTGTCCGCCGCGACCTGCGAGCTCGAAGGCAAGATCTGCGACCTCGCGACCCGGCACCCCGAAGACCCGCGCTACGGCGACCTGTGCCGGCGCGCGGACGACGACTGCCGCCAGGCCGCCGAGGCCTGTCAGCGCTGCTCGCCGTGATCGTGAATCACGAGACTCCGCGATCCTATTTGTTGTGACATGTCCCGAGGGACATTATCACGACCCCGCCCCGCTGACGTGCAAGATCTCCGGGACCGGGCGGCGCAGCGACGCTTGCGTCGGGGCCTCGGCCTGCGACACCCGGAACAGCAGCACCTCGGCCTGCTCGGGCCCCACCGGGAACAGCCGGGTGAAGCGCGGGCGGGCCTCGGCGAGCGCGGCGACTGCGGCCTCGCTGAGGCCCTCGCCGCCGTGGCGGGCGCGCAGGAACATGTACGCGAGCGTCGTCATCGGATAGATCGCCAGCCCCAGCGTGTGCGCCACCAGCCACATGCGCTGGAGCGCCTGGCCGCCGCGGAAGAAGTCGTCGGCGCTGACGCGCGGCATGGTCAGGAGGCCGACGGCCGAGGCCGAGGCGATGGCCTTGGCGGCCGACTTGCGCAGGCCCTTGCCGCCGCCGAGGGCGCGCAGCAGGGCCAGGGCGTCGCGTCGGCGGCACATCGACAGGCCGGCGAGGTCGGCCGCGCTGAGCTCGAGCGACTCGATGTAGATGCCGTCGCGGGTCGCCTCCGCCTCCTCGGGGGTCCAGCGGACCTCGCGGAACATCTCCTGGTTGAGCCGGTCGTCGATGATGCGCAGCTGATCGCCGATGCCGACGAGCTCGGCGATCTCGGCCAGCTCGGCGTCGCCGCTGACGAACAGCAGCTGCGCCCCGTGGACCGAGCCGGCGGCCGCGGCCAGCGCGGCGTGGTGGGCCGGGTCGAACGGCGCGCGGTCCGAGTTCTTGCGGTTGGTGTGGCGCAGGCCGAGCGCGCCGGCGAGCTCGTCGCGCCAGTGCGGCGCGGCGCCGGGGCCGGGCCCGGGCAGGCGTTCGAACACCGCCGCGAGGTCGGGCTCGTCGGGGCTGGGGAACGCGACCTGCGACAGCTCGAGCCCGCGGGCGTGCGCGGCCAGCCGCAGGCTCTCCGCCGCCGCGCCGAGGGCCGCGACGCCGCCGAGAGTGCGGAAGTCGGCGAGGGCCTCGGAGCGGGCGCGCTCGTGGAACAGGAACAGCCGGCCGCCGCGCAGCAGCCAGCGCCACGGCTGGGTGTTGCCGCCGGAGGGCCCGCGCCGCGATCTCGACCAGCTCGCGCGCCAGCTCGGGCGGCCACGCGTGCGCGGCCGGGCGCCCGTGCGACCAGCGATCGGCGGCGCGCTCCATGCCCTCGGCGGTCCACTCGGGCACGCGCGGGAGCCCTGGTTGACCGTCGCCGCCGCCCGGATCGTTGGGCACGATGTTCTCGATGTCGGCGATGAAGCGGCCCGAGTAGTTCATCTGCCCGAGGTTCATGCGCCGGACGATGTCGGCGGCCGCACCACCGCCGTAGACGACGCACGAGCCGAGCTGCGGCCAGGTCTTGATGGTCGACTCGATCTCGATCATCGAGGTGACCATGCGGCTCGACATGGTGCCCTCGCCGATGATCTTGAGCACGTAGGGGATCTTCTCCTCCGTGGAGAGGTTGGCGATCCGCTCGGGCTCGATGTTGCCGACGAGGCCGTGGAAGATCGGCCGCGTCGGCTCGAGGTCGAAGCGCTCGACGTCGATGAGCGAGCGGTCGCTGGTCTCCATCAACACCGGGATCTTGTGCAGCCGCGCGGTGAACCGCAGCTTGAGCTTGATGTCGATGCTGTCGCACTCGTCGATCAGCACGTCGAGCCTGCCGCCGCGCAAGAGGAACGCGGTGAGGTTGTCGTCGTGGACGCCGACCGGGTAGAGCACGACCTTGAGGAAGGGGTCGATCTCGGCGATGTCGCGGGCGGTGATCAGGACCTTGGAGACGCCGAGGTTGTGGACGGAGCTGCGGATCCGGTTGAGGTTGGACAGGTCGAGGCGGTCGAAGTCGGCCAGGCGGATCTCGCCGACGCTGCGCTCGAGCGCCATCGTCGTCGCCACCGTCTGACCGACCGACAGGCCGACCACGCCGACTCGCTTCTTGGCCAGGCGGGCCTGCTCTTCGGGCGTCAGCTTGTACTTGTTGCGGTTGGTCCGCAGCTCGACGAACTCGGCCTCGTCGAGCAAGTGCACCAGACGCGCGGCCCACGGGTAGTAGACCCACACGCCGTACTCGTCCGGCGGCGTCTCGCCGAGGTACACCTGCACCCGCTCGCGCGCCGCGAGGTCGCTGATCCGCTCGCTCGGGTTGCGCGTGCGGATCAGGTCGATCAGCTGCTCCTCGATGGCGTCGTAGACCTGGAGGCCAGGCACCTCGTCGAGCAGCTTCGACAGCGCACGCCGGTCCTCGGCGACAGCCAGGCGAAAGAGCTGAGGTCGCCACGCCTCGGACTCGTAACGCGCCTCCAGCAGCCTCTTGCCCAGTCGGTCCCCTGTTTCCACGTGCTCTCCCGCCGCTGCCCGTCGCGCCTGCGCGGCCCGTTCTCCCCGCCATGATAGGCTGGGCTCGTCGCGTCGATCCACCGCAGCGCGCGCGCTCGATCGCGCCCGTCCGGCGCCGCGGGCGCGGAACCTGGAGCCGCAGCCCGCCTGCGGGCGGTAACGCACCGCACGCCCGTTCCGCCGCGTCCTCGCGACATGCCCTTTACGGCATGTCGCAAGGGACATGTTTCAAAAAACAGCTCCATGGCCGCAGCGAGCGCGACGATGCGCAAACCCCGCAACCCTCCGATGGGCGAAATCGCGCGCCCTCCGCGGCCCGGTCTCCACGCTCTTGGTCTATACTCTCGCAGGCTCAGCGGGGTCCGCACCGCCGTCGCCACGCCCAGAAGAAGCGCGCCCCATGTCCGCCCCCACGATGGCCTACTCGCTCTACCACTCGGTGCTGGTGGCCGTGCACACGAAGGACAACCCCACCGACGAGGAGTGGAGCGGCTACGTGGACTTCGGGCGCAAGCAGATGGGCAAATACACCAGCTCGCTCGTCATCTCGGAGGGCGGGGGGCCCAACGCGACGCAGCGCGGGGCGATGAACGACCTGCTCGAGGCCAACGGCTTCAAAGGCAAGGTCTCGGTCGTGACGCTCAATCGCCTCGTCCGCGGCATCGTCACCGCCCTCAGCTGGTTCAACCCCAACGTCAAGGCGTTCACGACCGTCCAGATCCCCGCGGCCATCGAGTACCTCGAGATCCCGAAGGACCACCACGAGCGCCTGATGGCCGAGATCAAGCGGCTGCGGGACAAGGTCGGCATCTCGAGCGCGATGACCTAGCGGCCCCGCGAGTCCCCGTCAGACGAGCCCGCAGCGGTCGCGCGCGTCGTCGATCGCGACCCAGCGCGAACGCGACGGCGGACGTAGCGACGATGCTCCGCGTCACAGGGCGCGCCGTCGCGTCACGCCGGGTGCTCGGCCCGACACCCACGCGACGGCGGAGGTCGCGACGATGCTCCGCGTCACAGGGCGCGCTGTCGCGTCACGCCGGGTGCTCGGCCTGCGCGATGCCGGCGATGTGCTCGGACGACGACGAGACCGGGACGTGCTCGCTGGGCTGCACGGGCACGTGCTCTTCGGTCTCGGGCGACCAGAAGATCGGGCAGTGCATGCGCAGCGCCTGGCGGAGGCCCAAGATCCGCCACTTGTGCTCGGGCTCGGCGGTGGCGAGGCGGACGGGGTCGAGGAGGATGACCTTCGAGAAGTAGCGGGCGTCGGGGTACGAATGCACGCCGAGACGCGGCTCCGCGGTGAATCCGATCGGCGCCCAGTGGTTGACCACATAGTGGTGCGACAGCGCGATCAGCAGGTTCGTCTCGCACAGCGGCGCAGCGGCCACGGCCGTGCGCACCAGCGCATTGCTCAGCTTGGTGCCGCGATACCGCGAATAGGCCCACAGGCCACACACCTCGGCGACACCGTGCTGTCGCCGGCTCTCCAACAATCGTGCGAGCTGTGACAGTTGCGAGAGCGTGTGCTCGACCGGCAACTTGGTGCCCGGAAAGCTGAGGTGCAGGCGCAGACCCCCGACCATCGCCCCCGTCTCGTCGCGGGCCACGAAATACACCACGCGGCCACTCATCAGGTCGTCTTGCGCGACCTCGCTGACCGCCGCTTCCGCCGAGAACTCCTCATAGCAGGCCCGTTGGGCCTGCGAGAACTCGTCCACCACGGACGGCTCAAGATGCGGGTTCACCAGGGAGAGCGAGAGCATGTGTGGAACCACCGTCCATGTGTGGAAAGGGCGCGGCAACCCTCACTAGCACGCAAAACCCTGTTTGCCTCCCGCCACCGCATGTTCGGTCGAGAGTACGGGAATCACCTGGCAGTGTCAAGACGCGCTGCTTTCTTGCACATGCAGCAAATGTGTGCTGCGATACACAATTGCAACGAGTTTGCGGTCTTTGGGCCCCTTCGCGTGCGAGAGAATCACGGCGATTTCTTCTCTGGTTGCGGCACGGAGAACACGGCATCGACCGGTCTGCGTAAGGTCCGCAACGGCGCGGGGTCTGCGTAGGAGAGGCGAAACAGCAGGATTTCGACATCGGCGAGCGCGACGGTGAAAGCGCGAGTGAAGCGCTCGCGCATCTCGAGGAAGCGCTGAATCTCGCGTTTGTCGAAGCCGGCCCCGTGGAAGCGTTCCACCCGGGCGAACATATCAATCAGCGTGTTCATCGGATGGACGGCGACCCCGAGGGCGCTGGCGGTGAGCCACAGTTGTTGCATCGCCTGGCCCCCGCGCACCAGCGCCGTGGGCGATTGACCCGGAATGGTGAGCAGGCCGACCGCTGCGGATGAGGCTAGGGCCTGAACCGAGGACATCATCAGCAAGCGCCCACCATTGGTGTCTCGTAGCACCTTGGCGACATCCGTCGAGCGCAGCAGCTGAAACGCCGCGAAGTCCATCGGTGTCACTGCCAGTGCCTCGACGCGAATGCCATCCTGGGTGTCGTGGGCCTCGGCCTCCGACCAGCGGATCTGGCGCATCGTGGGACCGTGAAGCGTCGGGGTGAGCAGTCGCAGCCGTTCGGCCTCACCGATCAGTTGCCCGAGCTCGCCGAGCAGCGCGCGGTCCGTACATAGTTGCAGCTTGGCCCCGCTGTCGCGGGCGGCTGCCGACAACGCTTGCACATGGACCGGCGACAGGTGCGCACGGGTCCCGAGGCCGCGGTTGGTGTTTCGCCGCGGAATCTCCTCGAATAGTGGGTCGTCGGCCGGTCCGCCGGCGCGCAATCCGAATCGCACCTCCGCGACCAGGGACGGGTCTTGTTTGGGCGGGAACAGCTGAATGTTGGCTTCGCGACCCTTGACCCCCGCCGCGATCTGCAAATTGGCCAGCGCCCCACCGATGGCCACCAGCGCCCAGTGACGGCCGATCTCGTCGCGTCCGCCGCCGCGCTCGGTGTCGTGGAGGACGCGCAGGACGCCGTCGCCGTACTCGAATCGCCACGGCTGGTCGTTGCCGTGCGACGGCGCCATGATCGCGTACTGCACCAATTCACGGACCTCCGCGGTCTCGCGGAGCCGCCGCGGGTGGCTCAAGTCGGGCAGCGGCGGCGAGGTGACCTCGGCGAGCTGACCGCTGACGTCGATGTAGACGCGACCCGAGGCGAGCGGCATGCCGAGCGCGAGGCGGCGGACCGCGGTGGTCGTGGTCGCGCCGCCGAGGGTCACGTCGGAGCCGAGCTGGGAGAAGCCCTTGAGCGTGAGGTTGAGCTCGAGCAGCGAGGCGGCCAGGCGCGGCGAGATGGTGTGCAGACCGGCGATCTGCAGGACCAGGCCGAGTCGGGCCGGGGGCGACAGCGTGTTGACCTGGTCGGAGGTCACGTTGCCGACGAGGCCGTGGAGGATCGGGCGGTCGGGCTCGAGGTCGAAGCGCTCGATGTCGAGCATGCCGCGGTCGCTGGTCTCCATCAGCACCGGCAGCCGGCGGGCCCGCGCCTCCTCGCGGAGCTTGAGCTTGATCTGGACGCTGTCGCACTCGTCGATGACGATGTCGGCGCGGTCGCCCGGGCCGGTGCCGTCGATGAACTCGCCGATGTTGTCGGTCGTGACGCCGTCGGTGAACAGCACCAGGTTGGCGTACGGGTTCTGCTCGTAGATCTGGCGCGCCGCGATGATCGCCTTGTTGAGCCCGAGGTGATGCACCGCGCAGCGGATGCGGTTCATGTTCGACAGGTCGAGGGTGTCGAAGTCGGCGAGGCGGAGCTCGCCGAACACGCCCTCGAGCGCGAGCGTGACGGCGACCGCGTTGCCGACGCTGAGGCCGGCGAGGGCGATCTTGATCTTGCGCAGCCGAGCCTGCTCTTCGCTCGTGATCTTGTTGCGGTTGCGATCGGAGCGCAGCTCGATGAACGAGTCGGGCGGCAGCAGGTGGACCATGCGCCGCGACCACGGATAGAAGGCCCAGCGCCCGTAGTTCTGCGGCGTCTGGTCGGCGAGCAGGCGCACGATCTCCTGCGCCACCTCGTCGTCGGTGTAGTTCTTGCTCGGCGTCCGCGAGCGCACGAGGTCCTTGAGCTGGGCCTCGAGCATGTCGTGGATGTACACGACCTCGCCGTCGTTCATCAGCTCGTCCATCGCCTCGGCCTCGGCGGGCACGGAGCGATCGAAGATCAACGGGAACCACGACTCGCGCTCGGCGGACGCGAGCACCTCACGCCACGGAGCCAGAGTCTTCGGCAAACGGCGCGCAGACATCGACGGCTCCTCAGACAACGCGGCGCGTAGGCTCGGCTCGCAACGCCTCGACGATAGCGCAAGGCGCGCGAAGTCGACAAGGGCGGCGCATTGCCTTCAATTCCCGACGTGTCGGCGCGAGCTCGCGGTTCATGCGGCGGCGCTCCCGACGGCCGTCAGCAGGGTCGTCGCGCGCGCCCCGATCGCTGCGAGATCTCCGGACTGCACGAGTTCAGGGGGGAACAGCGGCGTCGTGAAGCCCACGCCGACCGCGCCTGCTCGCAGCACCGCGGCGGTGTTCGCGGCGTCGACCCCATTGGTCGGCAGGATGCGCAAAAACGGCATCGGCCCGAGCGCCGCGCGGACGAACGCTGCCACGTCGCCGGGCGACGGGAACAGCTTCTGCGCCGCGGAGCCGGCGGAGTGGGCTCGCCACAGCTCGGTCGGGGTGAAGCAGCCGGGCACCGCCGCGGCTCCGAGCGCGCGCGCGCAGGCGACGACGCGCTCGTCGAGCACCGGCGAGACCAGGAAGCGCGCGCCGGCGCGGACCGCCGCGCCCGCGGTCTCAGGGTCCATCACCGTGCCGGCGCCGACGGTGAGGCGGCCGTCGCGGGCGAACTCCGCGATGAGGCCGAGCGCGTCGGGCGTGGTCACCGTGAACTCGAGCACGCGGAAGCCGGCCTCGACGGCGGCCCACATCGCCGCGGCCGCGTGGTCGCGGCTGGTCGCGCGCATGATGGCGACCGCGCGGTGCTGGGCGAGCGCCGCGGTGAAGGCTGTCTCCGAGGACATGCTGGTGCCATCGTAGGCCAACGGCCACTCGCGCCGCAAGTTCGCCGCCGGGCCGGGGCAAGGGTGAGCCCGAGGTGAAGCGCACCCGGTCGCACGCGGAGGTGACCGCGCAGGCCCGCGGCCAGCGGCGGTCACGCAGGGTGTGCCTCGCTGCGACTCGCTGCGACTCGCTGCGACGAAGGCCCGCGCCGCGGCCCCGAGACGACGACCGAGCGCGCCGCCGCGGCCGGCGATTTTGGCGCTTGCAACGCGCGAGGCGTCGCTTCACAAGCAGCAGCGCAGTGCTCCCGCTGTACGACACGATCCCCGGGCGCTACCCCGCGGTCGCCAATTGGCTGCTGATCGCCGCGCATGTCTTTGTGTTCATGTTCGAGCTGGGGCTGTCCGACCCAGAGCTGCTGCGGGTGCTGTTCACCTTCGGCATGGTCCCCGCCGAGCTGACCGCCGGCCCGCCCGCCCCCTACTGGTCGCCGCTCACGGCCGTGTTCCTGCACGGCGGATGGGTGCATCTCATCGCCAACATGTGGACCCTGTGGATCTTCGGCGACAACGTCGAGGACCGCATGGGCCCGGCGCGCTTCGTCGCCTTCTACCTGGCGTGCGGGGTGTGTGCCTCGCTGGCCGAGCTGATCGTCCACCCGACCTCGACGGTCCCCGTCATCGGCGCCTCGGGGGCGATCGCCGGGGTCATGGGCGCCTACCTGGCGATGTACCACCACGCGCGGATCGTCCTCCTGATCCCGCTGTTCTTCTGGCCGCTGTTCGTGCAGGTGTCGGCGCTGTTCTTTCTCTTCTACTGGTTCCTGGTCCAGCTCGTCAGCAGCAGCCTCGAGCCGTCGCTCGGCGGCGTGGCCTACTGGGCCCACATCGGCGGCTTCGTCGCCGGCTTCGCCCTGCACCGTCTGTTCATCCCGCACGGCGGGCGCGCCCCCTGCGACGACGAGGGGCCGCTCGCGCGCGCCTGGGAGCTCCCGCCCCGCGGAGGTCGCCGTGTCCGTCTCTGAGGTCTTCTGGCTGTTCTTCATCCTCGTCACGCTGCAGCCGGCGCTGAAGCAACGGCTGCTCGACGCCTCGCGCGCGCGATGATCGGCACCATCGAGCGGCAGCGCGGCTCGCGGGTGATCCTGCTGGTCCACCGGCAGGAGACCATGAGCCTGCTCGGCTTCCCGCTCATGCGCTACATCGACATCCAGGACAGCGAGGCCGTGCTGCGCGCGCTCGACCTCACCGATCCGAACATCCCGATCGATCTCGTGTTGCACACGCCCGGCGGCCTGGCGCTGGCGGCCTCCCAGATCGCGCGGGCCATCCACCGCCGGCCCGGGAAGGTCACCGTGTTCGTGCCGCACTACGCGATGTCCGGCGGCACGCTGATCGCCCTCGCCGCCGACGCGATCGTCATGAGCCCGCACGCGGTCCTCGGCCCGGTCGACCCGCAGATCGGGGCCAACTCCGCCGCCTCGATCCTCACCGTCGTGCGCGACAAGCCGGTCGCGGAGATCGACGACCAGACCCTGATCTGGGCCGACCAGGCCCGCAAGGCGCTCGAGCAGATCCGCGAGCTCGTCCGCGAGCTCACCGCCGCCGACCGCGACACCGAGGCCGGCCGCCGCCTGGTCGAGCTGCTGTCCGAGGGCCACTTCACCCACGACTACCCGATCACCGCCGGCGTCGCCCGCGACCTCGGATTACCTGTCTCCGAGGACATGCCGCAAGAGTTCATGCGCCTGATGGGCCTCTACCCCCAGCCGACCCGCCAGCGCCCCGCGGTCGAGTTCATCCCGTCGCCCTACCGCAAGGTCGACGAGCGCTGACCCGGGCGGCTGGGGTCCTGCGACTGCGGCCCGCAGGCCGCCATGACCTGACCCATGGGACAGCTCGCTCCCGTCGCCGGGCCGCGCTCCGCCTCTGACCTGCCCCATCGCTCGTCTCCGACAGCCGGGCGCGCGCGGATCTTATAAGCTGTCCTTGGGGACATCTCATTCGCCGCGGGTCCCGCGACAACTTGTCAGCGGTGACCCGCCCCGGTTGGCAACGCGTCGCGCTCGGGGGCTCGTCGCCTGGTCTTTCCTCCGCGCGACTCGCGGTCCAAGGCTTGCACGGGGCCGCGGCCATGCGATCGTGGACGTTCGTGGTCGTCGCGCTGAGCGCCGTGTGGTGGCTGTTTCAAACCTTCAGGCTGCTGGGGGCGATCCGCGTGCTCCCGCACGTGTCCGGGATGCCGCGCGAGACCAGGCCCGCCTGGCCCCGGCTCTCGCTCGTGGTGCCGGCGCGCAACGAGTCGACGCACCTCGCCGACGCCGTGCGGACCCGCCTCACCGAGGGCTATCCCGAGCTCGAGGTGGTGATCGTCGACGACCGCAGCGACGACGACACCGGCGCGATCGCCGATCGGCTCGCGGCCGGCGATCGCCGGATCACCGTCGTCCACCTCGATGCGCTGCCGGACGGCTGGCTCGGCAAGGTCCACGCGATGCAGCGCGGCCTCGATCGCGCCGGCGGCGACTGGATCCTCTTCAGCGACGCCGACATCCACCTCGCGCCCGGCACCCTCGAGCGGGTGATCGCGTGGGCCGAGCGCGAGGGCGTCGACCACGTCGCCGCGCTGCCGTCGATGACCGCCAGGCGCTCGCTCGAGCCGACGCTGGCCGGGTTCTTCCGCCTGTTGACGACCCTCCTCCCGCTGACCGCGGTGGCCGACCCGTCGGCGAAGACCGCGGCCGGCTCGGGCGCCTTCAACCTCGTGCGACGCAGCGCGCTCGACCGCAGCCCGGGGCTCGAGTGGCTGAAGATGGAGGTCGCCGACGACTTCGCGCTCGGGGTCATGCTCAAGCGCTCGGGCGCGCGCCAGGCGATGGTCGTCGGCGGCGAGTTCGTGCGCCTCGAGTTTTACCCGTCGTTCGCAGTCTTCCAGCGCTCGCTCGAGCGGACCGGCGCCAACGCGTCGGCAGCGGCCGTGATCGCCGGGGTCGCGGTGCTCGCGACGCTCGAGCTCGGGTGGCTCGCCGGGCTCGCGCAGCCGGAGCCGGCGCGCTGGCTGGCGCTCGTCACCTTCGTCGTCGCCGCGAGCACGCAGTACGCCGCGAGCCGCTGGCTCACCATGCCGCGCTGGCCGGCGGTGGTGCCGGGGCTCTCGATCGTCCCGCTCGGCTGGGTGCTGATGCGCTCGGCGGTGCTCGCGTGGCGCCGCGGCGGCGTGCTGTGGCGCGGGACTTTCTATCCGACCGCGGTGGTGCGGGCGGGGACCCGCCTGGGCCGGCGTCAGCCGAAGATCGGCAGCAGGCGCTCTTCGTAGAGCGAGTCGAGCATCGTCTGCATCGTCTGCTCGACCCTCTCGTAGATCGTGGGGGCGCGCTCGGCCGCCTCGACCTCGCAGCAGGGGCGGTCGTGGAGCGCGAGCGGCTCGCCGACCTGGAACGTGATCTTCGACGGCAGCGGCAGGTAGGGCAGCGCGCAGGTCGGGCCGAGCAGCAGGCCCCAGGGGGCGGCCAGGATGATCGGCAGGGAGCTGATGCGGGCCCACTTCTGGGTCTGCATCAGGCGCGCCAGTCGGTGCCCGCGGGTGAGCACGATCATCGTCTCGTGGCTGCCGGCGCTGACGACCGGGACGATCGGCACGCCTGCGCGAAGAGCCAGGCGGGCGAAGCCCTGGCGCTGGGCCAGGACGATCCGGCGGCGGTCGCGGAACGGGCGCATCGACTCGACGTCGCCGCCGGGGAACACCAGCACCTTGTGCCCTGCCTCGAGCAGCGAGCGGGCCTGGCCCTTGCGGGCGCGGATGATGCCGACCGACTCGAGCAGCTTCGCCACCCGCTTGATGCGGAACAGGATGTCGTGGGCGAGGATGAAGATCGGCTGGTCGTAGCCGCGCTGGCGGTAGTACTCGACCAGGAACAGGCCATCGACCGGATTGAGGCCGCCGTTGTGGTTGGCGACGATGAGGGCCGGGCCCTCGGGGACGTTCTCGACCCCGCGCACCTCGCAGCGGTGGTAGCGGGACAGCACGTCGAAGCCGGCCACCGCCGACCGCAGTGTCGAGCGGCACACCCCCTGGAGGTTGCCGGAGGGAGCGGCTGAGTCCACGGCAGGGGCCGCGCGCAGCAACGGGGGGGCGTTCCCTCAGCAGCCTGCGGCGTGAAGCCCTCGAGGGGGTATGGCTTTGCTAGGCGGATGCTCGAAAAGTGTCATGACCCGGGGCACACGTCGAGCCGCGCTGTGAAACATCCTGCGCAGGCAAGCGCCGCGCGAAATCGAGCACGCGACGCGTCAGCGCCTCTGGTTGCTCCATGAAGCCGATGTGACCGAAGTCGGTGAATTCCTCGAACTCGGCGTGCGCGGGCAGATTTTGCGCGAAGAAGCGATAGTGCGCGCGCGGCAAGATCCGCTCCTCGCGCCCCCACACGAAGAGCACGGGCATGTGGAGGCTCGCGAGCTCCGCCGGCGTGAGCAGCACGGACGGAGAGATCTCCCCGAGCAGTTGGCGCAGCTGCGGATGGTTGAAGCGGCGGCGGAGGTTGTGCGCGATCGGGTGCCGCATGAGGGGCGGCACCTTGGCGAACACGTCGTCGACGAAATCGAGCGCCTGGCCGTAGGTGTCGATGCGGAAGCGGTCGAGGAAGGCCGCGTGCTGGGCGGGGGGCAGCGGGGCCCCGCCGGGCGACACCAGCGCCAGGCCGCGGACCATGTGCGGGCGGGCCAGCGCGTAGCGGATGGCCACCAGGCCGCCCATCGAGTTGCCGAGGATCAGCGCCGGCTGGTCGAGCACCTTGTCGAGCGTCTCGACCAGGGCGTCGAGCAGCACCGTCGGCGGGTCGCCCGGTCGCAGCAGCGAGGAGAAGCCGTGGCCCGGCATGTCGGGCGCGATGACCCGGCGGACGTGCGGCTGGAAGCGCTTGAGCAGCCCGCCGTAGCACACCGCGTGGGCGGCGAGCCCGTGCAGCACCACGATCGGCGGCAGACCACCGCCGCCCGCCCCGTCCAGCACGTGAATGTCGCCGACGCGGGTGGCCACCCGGCGGCTCTTCAGGCCGGAGACGTTGAGGACACGACGGGCGAGTCGCTCGGGCAGGGTCAGCATGCGATCAGGAGACTTCAGAGCCCCAGGAAATGTCCACAAAGCGGCGCGTTCAGACCGTGCTGGGGATCACAGGACCGCTGCGCACCCCCCTGCGCACGCGCGCATGCGGCCGCGCTCCGCCCGACCGCGCCGCCCACGAGTGTGACCTGTCCCGCGAGACAGATGGCGGCCGCGATCGGGGGCGCCCTTGCGACGGCTGCGCATCGGCCGCCCGCACAGCGGCGCCCGCGCTGGGGGCCCGAGAAGACGGCGAAGAGGTCGCATGCCTCTTCGGACATGTCCCTCGGGACTGCTTGACTGCCTCGTCGCCGCCCGCGTAAAACCCGGCGCCCGCGCCATGAAGCTCGTCGACGTGACCGAGTTCTACTCCCAGCGCGGCGGCGGCGTGCGCACGCACCTGACGGAGAAGGCCGCCGCCGCGGCGCGTCGGGGCCACGAGCACCTGGTCTTCGCGCCAGGTCCGCGTCACGCCGCCGACCCGGGCGTGCATTACATCCCGGGCCCCTCGCTGCCCTACGACCCGACCTACCACTTGCTGTGGCGGATCGGCGCGGCGCGGCGGCTGCTGCGGGCCGAGCGGCCCGACGTGCTCGAGATCCACTCGCCCTACGTCGCCGCGATCGCGGCCCTCGGCCTGCGGCCGGGCGAGTTCGGGGCGCGCACCTTCGTCTGGCACTCCGACTTCATCGACACCTACCTGCGCGGCGGGCTCGAGCGGCGCCTCGCGCTGCTGTTCCGCGGGCGCGCCCCGCGGGCCGCCGATCGCCTGGTCGAGCCGCTGTGGGCCCACGTGCGCCGGATCGCCGACGCCTGCGCCATGACCGTGGTCGGCTCGCGCTGGCAGAAGTACAAGCTCGAGCAGCACGGCGTCGCCCGCGTCGAGCACATCCCGTTCGGCATCGAGCCCGGCCGCTTCGCCCCCGAGCGGCGCAGCGAGGCCCGCCGCCAGGAGCTGCTGGCCGGGCGCACCGGGCCGCTGGTGCTGGCGATCGGCCGCTTCGCCGTCGAGAAGCGCTGGGACGTGGTCGTCGACGCCTACGCGCGGCTGGCCGAGCGTCGGCCCGGGGCGGTGCTGGCGGTGTTCGGCGACGGTCCCGAGAGACATGTCTTCAAGGACAGGCTCGGCGACCGCGACGACGTCCGCGTCCTCGGCTTCGAGCGCGACCGCGACCTGCTGGCGGTGACGCTCGCCAGCGGCGACCTGCTGCTGCACGGCTGCCCGTTCGAGACCTTCGGCCTCGGGGTCGCCGAGGCGATCGCCAGCGGCCTGCCGGTGGTGGTGCCGGACGCCGGCGGCGCGGCCGAGCAGGCGCCGCCCGAGAGCGCGGTGCAGTACCCGGCGGGCGACGTCGCCGCCTGCGTGGCCGCCGCGGAGGCGCTGCTCGCCGTCGACCCGGCCGAGCTGCGGGCCCGCGCCGCGATCGCGGCCCGTCGCGTGCCCAGCGTCGTCGACCACTTCGACGCCCTGTTCGGCCGCTACCGCGAGCTGCTGGCGCGCTGAGAAAAACAAATCACCCGCGCCCGCACCGGCTGCGCGCTGCATCACTGCGCCAGCGCCCGCAGGACCCGCGTGGACCGCGGCGTCATTGCGAGCGCACCTCCGGCGTGCCAGCATCCGCGCGTGCCGGTCCACGTATCGATCCACGACGTCACCCCCGCCTGGGCCGCGGAGGTCGACGCCGCCTTGCAGGCGTGCGCCGAGGTCGGCATCAAGCCTGGCCTTCTGGTCATCCCCAACTATCACGGCGCCTGGCCGCTCGACGATCACCCCGACTACGCCCGGCGCTTGCGACAGTGGCAGGCCGACGGCCACGAGATCTTCCTGCACGGCTATTACCACCTCGCAGGCGCCGATCGCCGCGCGACCGCCACGGCCGGCAACGCGGCGCCGCGCGGCCTGCGAAAGTTGTGGGCGCAGAAGGTCGTGTCCGGCGGCGAGGCCGAGTTCAGCGACGTCGACGAGGCCGAGGCCCGCCGCCGCCTCGACGACGGCGAGGCCGTGCTGCGCCGCGCCGGCCTGGGGCAGCTCGACGGCTTCATCGCCCCCGCGTGGTCGATGCCGCCGTGGATGCACGCGGTCCTGCGCGAACGCGGCTACCGCTACACCGAGGATCACCTGCACGTGTACGACCCCGCGGCCGGCGCTCGCCGGACCAGCGTCGTCCTCAACTACGCCAGCCGCACCCCGGCGCGGCTGTGGTCGAGCCTGATCTACTGCCGACTCGCGCGCCCGGCCCGGCGCTTCGTGCCCGCGCGCGTGGCGATCCACCCGGCCGACATGCGCCACGAGGTGCTGCGCAAGGAGATCCGCGGCCTCCTGCGCTGGGCCGTCGGCGACGCGGTGGTGCCCGCGCGCGCCCTCGTCGAGGCCTGAGCCATGGCCCGCGTCAGCCTCGTCGTCCACGGCCGCGGTCGCGGCCACGCCAGCCGGGCCGTCGCCTGCGCCCGCGCCCTGCGCGACGCCGGCCACGCCCTGCACGTGTTCGCCGGCGGCGACGCGGAGCATGTCCTCAAGGACATGTATGAAGTGACATCCGTCCCGATCGTCCGGCCCGGCCTCGGCGCCGTGCGCGGGTGGTTGGGGCGCTTGGCGAGCGACGCCGACCGGTTCGCCGCCGCCGCGCCCGAGTGCGTCGTCAGCGACGGCGATCAGCCGAGCCTCGTGGTGGCGCGCCGGCGCAAGGTCGGCAGCGTGGCGATCGATCACGGCCTCGCGCTGACCCACAGCCGCCTGCCGATCCGCCCGCCCGCGGCGATGCGGCTGTACGAGCGGCTCAACAACGCCCCGCTGGCGCTGGCCGACCGCCTCGTCGCCGTCCACTTCCTGCCGTTCGAGGTCACCGACGCGCGCGTCGCGGTCGCCCGCCCCGACCTGCGCGACGACCTGCGCGGCCCCGTCACCCGCGAGGGCTTCCTCCTGGCCTACTTCCGCGACGACAACGGCCGCGATGCCCTCGCCCTGGCCCTCGCCGCCGGCGCCGAGGTCGTCTGCTTCGGCGAGCGCGACCCGCAGCTGCCCGGCCTCGTGTTCCACCGCTCGGACCGCGCCGGCTTCGCCGACCACCTGCGGCGCTGCGACGGCGTCATCACCTCGGCCGGCAGCAACGTGCTGGCCGAGTGCGTCATGCTGCGCAAGCCGGCTCTGGCGCTGTACAAGCGCGGCGACGCCGAGCAGGCCCTGAACGCCCGGCTCGCCGAGCACGCCGGCGTCGCCCTCGCGCGCAGCTTCGAGGACCTGCGGCCGGGGGACATCGCCGAATTCCTGGCCCGGGTGCGCGGCGGTGAGTTCGCCGCGCCCGACCTCGTCACCGCCATGCCGCCGGTGTCCGAGGTGGTCGTCAGCGCCGTCGCGGCGCTCCTGGTATAAGGCCCACGCGCATGTCCGAGTCGTCGTCCCGCGCCACCGGCCTCGCCGGCCTCGTCGTGCGCCGCCCGCTGGCGATCGTCGTCGTCGCGCTGGTGCTCGGCGTGCTCGGTTACTTCGGCACCCGCCGGCTCGGCATCGACCAGGAGCTGCGCGCGCTCCTCCCCGACGACGCCCCCAGCGTCACCCGCCTCGACGCCGTCACCGAGCGGCTCGGCAATCAGTCCGACCTCTACGTCACGATCCGCGGCCCCTCGCGCGAGGCCAACCTCGCCCTCGGCGCGGCGATCGCCGCCGACCTCGAGCAGCGCGAGGATATCCACTACGTCCTGTTCCGCCGCGACCCCGCGTTCTTCCGCGACAACCTGCTGCTCTACGCCGGGCTGCAGGACCTGCTCGACCTCCGCCGGCAAGTCATCGACGCCATCCAGGCCCGCGTCCGTCGCGAGCTCAGCATGTTCCCCGAGGACCAGGAGGCGAGCGGCGAAGGCGACGACCTCGGCCTCGACGAAAAAGCCCTGCGCGAGCGCTACGGCCTCGACCGCGAGCCCTCGGAGTACTTCGAGCGCGACGAGGGCCGGCTGGTCGTCGTGCGCGCGCGGCCGACCCGGCCCAACACCGACATCTCGTTCGCGCGCGGCCTGTCGCGCAACCTCAAGACCGCGATCGACGGACTCGAGCCCAAGCGCTTCCACCCCGACATCGAGGTCACGATCGACGGCAGCTACGCCGAGCACACCGCTCAGGCCAGCAGCCTCGAGCGCGACATCATCTCCGGCACCGCGTTCGCGTTCGGCCTGCTCCTGCTGGTGGTGGCGATCTACTTCCGCGGCCTGCGGGCGGTCCCGCTGGTGCTGGTGCCGCTGCTGATCGCGGTCGTCACCACCCTCGCCGTCGGCTGGGCCCTCTACCGCGAGCTCAACCTCGTCAGCGCCTTCATCTTCGCCGTCACCCTCGGCCTCGGCATCGACTTCGGCACCCACATCCTGTCGCGCTACCGCGACGAGCGGCGCCGCGGCCTCGATCAGTTCGCGGCGATCCGCACCACCATCGCCACCACCGGTATGTCGACGGCCGGCGGCGCGCTGAGCACCGCGTTCGCGTTCCTGTTCCTGGTGATGGCCGAGTTCCGCGGCTTCTCGCAGTTCGGGGTGATCGGCAGCCTCGGCATCATGATCGCCTTCGTCGCCGCGCTGGTGGTCCTGCCCGCGCTGGTGCTGGTGCTCGATCGCATCGTCCCCTGGCGCGTGCCCGCACCGGCGGCCACCCAGGCTCCCGGCGCCCGCGTCGTCTCGCGCAATTTCCCATGGCTGGCCCTTGGGACAGCTCTGGTCTGCCTCGTCGGCGGGGCCCTCGGCGCCGCCCAGCTGCCGCGGATCGGCTTCGAGTACAACCTCGGCAAACTGGGCCCGCCCGACCGCACCAGCCCCGAGGAGCAGCAGCGGGCCAACGAGTACCGCGACGCCGTCGGCCGCACGCAGTCGACCGACCCGACGATCGTCCTGACCGAGAGCCTGCCGCAGACCGAGGCCGTGAACCGCCAGCTGCAGGCGATCCTCGACCTCGAGCCGGAGCAGATCGCTGAGATCACGGGCCTTGAGCCCTACCCCGACACCCCGCGCAAGCCGAAGCTCGCGCCGAAGCCCGCGCCCGCGCCGAAGCCCGCCGACGAGGAAGAGGACGAGGACGACGTCGAGCCCGACGACCCGAAGTTCGTCCGGCTCGGCGAGCTCGCGCGCACCCGCGGTGCGGTCGACCCCGCGGTGCTCGAACAGCTCAAGCAGTACTCGCCCGAGCGCCTGCGCGAGATGGACGACCTGCTCAGCAGCGTGCTGTCGATCTACAGCTTCGTGCCCGAGCTGCAGGCGGAGAAGCTCGAGGTCATCCGCGACATCCGCACGCGCATCGACAACAAGCGCGGCTCCTTCAGCGACGCCGACCTCGAGAAGTTGAAGTCGTGGGAGCGCTACCTGCAGGTCGACCGCCCGGTCGGGCCCGACGACCTGCCGCCGTGGGTCAAGGTCCAGTTCACCGACATGCACGGCGAGCTCGGGCGCTTCGTCGCCTGCTGGCAGCGCGGGCCCAAGTCGGAGTACGCCCACGCCAAGCGGATCCACGACGCCTTCGACACCATCGACACGCCGCTGGGCCCGGCCCCGGCGGTCGGCTCGCACTTCGTCGTGCCCGAGGTCGTCGACGCCATCCGCGGCGACGGCCCGCTGGTGATGTGCGCCGTGTTCGGCGTGCTGATCTTCACCGCGCTGGTGATGTTCCGCAGCGTCGGCCACGCGGCGATCGTGCTGGCGACCGTCGGCTCGGCGCTCGGCTGGCTGGCCGCGGTGTTCGTGGCGATGGGCTGGACGCTCAACCTGTTCAACCTGGTCGCGCTGCCGCTGCTCGTCGGCATGGGCCAGGACGACGCGCTCCACATCATCCACCGCTACCGCGAGGAGGGCCTCGGCCGGCTGGCCCACACCATGCGCGAGACCGGCGGCGCCGTCGTCCTCACCACCGTCACCACGGTCATCGGCTTCTCGAGCATGCTGTTCGTCGACCACGTCGGCCTGCGCTCGCTCGGCTGGACCGCGGTCGTCGGCATGACCTTCTGCCTGGTCGCCTCGCTCACGCTCGTGCCCGCTTGCCTGCGCCTCGGCGAGTGGCTGCGGGTCCGGCGCGGCGAATGAGAGGTCCTTTACGACATGTTCCGAACGCCAGACGAGCCTCCGGCGCCGCTCGCCGCCGTCCTGCCGGCCGGCGCAGGAGCGGCCGGGCAGCCGTGCTCGCGGTTGCACGGGTCGGCCGCGCGCAAGCGCGCGTACTGGCCTGCTGTGGGGCAAAGCCGCTAAAGTGAGGGCTGTATGCGGATCGCCCTCGTGATGGCCGGCGGCGGCGGCTCACGGCTCTGGCCCGCCTCGACCCCCGAGCGGCCCAAGCAGTTCATGGCGCTGCGCGACGATCGCGGGCAGAGCCTCCTCGCCGCCGCGGTCGATCGCGCCGCCGCGGTCGCCGGCGCCGACTGCACCTTCCTCGTCACCACCCACGGCCTGGCCGCCGCCGTCCGCGCAGCGGCGCCGCAGCTCGCCCCCGAGCAGGTGATCGAGGAGCCGTGCCCGCGCAGCACCGCGCCCTGCGTGGCCCTGTCGCTGGTCCACATCGTCGAGCGCCTGCGCGCGCGGCTGGTCCGAGAGACAGATCGACGAGACCGCGCTGATGGTCCTGCCGTCCGATCATCACATCGGCGACGAGGGCCGCTTCGCCGACCTGCTCGCGCGCGCCTGCGACTGCGCCGCGGAGACCCGCGACGTGGTGGTCCTCGGCGTCACGCCGACGCGGCCCGAGACCGGCTACGGCTACATCGAGCGCGACGGCCTGCCGCGCTCGTCCCCCGGCGACACCGCCTGCGCCGCGCTGAACCTCTATTCCGCGGTGCGCTTCGTCGAGAAGCCGAACCTCGCCCGCGCGCGCGAGTTCCTGGCGAGCGGACGCTTCTTGTGGAACGCCGGCGTGTGCATCACGCCGATCGGTCGCCTGCTCGCGGAGTACCAGCGCCACGCGCCGGCGCTGTGGCAGGCGTTCGCGCCGGTGGTCGCGGCCCTGCGCGAGGGCGAGGCCGAGCTGGCCCGCACGCGCACCGCCGCCGCCTACGCGGCGATCCAGCCGGCCTCGATCGACGTGGCGATCCTCGAGCAGCTCGCCGACCTCCGCGTCGCCGCCAGCGACGTCGCGTGGACCGACCTCGGCTCGTGGGCGGCCATCCGCGAGGCCCTGCCGCGCGACGGCGACGGCTTCGCCGTGCACGCCGAGAACGGCGCGGCCGTCCACGTCGTCGACGGCCGCGACGGCCTGGTGTGGACCGACGGGGCCGACGTCGCCATCGTCGGCCTCGACGGCGTCGCCGTGATCTCCTCGGGCGGCCGGATCCTCGTGTGCCCGCTCGAGCGCGCCCAGGAGGTCCGCGCCGCCGCCGAGGCCTCCGCCAGGCACGCCGCCCGCCCCCGCGACAAGCCCGACGCTTGATCGCTGGCTGTCCCGAAAGACAGCCGCCGCCGAGCCACGGCCCGCCCGCAAAGCTGGCGAGCGCAATCAAAGGCTGTCCCGAAGGACATCTTTCCTCGCAGAGGAGACCGCCGCCCCGACGACCGAGCTCCCCGGTCCTCCCGCGCGGTCCCCGGCCCCGTCACCCGCGCGAGGCCTCGCACGCCGGCGCGCCTGGGCCGGCCGCGCCGCTTCGTTATACTCGCCGCACGTGACGAGCACCGAGGCAAGCACCCGCGCCACCCCGCCGCCGTGGCTGCGGCGCATCGCCATCCTCAACGACTACGCGCGGGTCCCCTACGCCAACGGCTCCTCGTTCGCCTCGCAGATGCTGCGGCGCGAGTTCGCGGCGCGCGGGCAGGAGGTCACGGTCATCGGCCCCAACGACCCGCACGCGCGGCCCGACCAGCTGCCGCCGCGGCGGATCTTGCTGCCCTCGTTGCCGCTGCGCAATCACCCGGGGGTGTACATGCCGTTCCCCTCGGCGCGGAGCTTTCGCGAGGCCGCGGCGCAGAAGTTCGACTTCGTGCTCAGCCAGAGCAACCACGACCTGTGCGACCTCGGCGTGTGGCTGCGCTTCAAGCACGACGTGCCGCTGCTGTGCGTCAACACGCTGCACCTGCCGAGCGTCTACGGCGTGGTCCTCACCGATCGCATGCGCAAGAACCGGACGATCAACGGCCTGTTCCAGGACCGCTTGATGCCGTGGCTCGAGCACCACTCCGCCGAGGTCTACAACCTCGGCGACGGCCTCATCGTCCTCGCCGAGGGCCTCGTCGACTACTGGCGCGAGCGCGGCGTGACCGTGCCGATCCACGTGATCCCGCGCGCCGTCGCCCCGCACATCTTCGACGCCCCGGCCGGCGCCGATCCGTTCCCCGCGAGCGCCACCGCCGGCCAGCGCCTCCTCGTCGTCTGCCGCCACTCGCGCGAGAAGGGCGTCGAGCGGCTGCTGCGGCTGTTCGCTCGCCACGTCGCGCCCGCGTGCCCGCAGGCGTCGCTCACCCTGGTCGGCGACGGCCCCGACCACGACGTCTTCCGCGCGCTCGCCGAGCGCCTCGGCCTCCGCGGCCGCGCGCACTTCGTCGGCGAGGTGCCCGTCACCGAGGTCCCGAACTACTACCGGCACGCCGACCTGTTCGTCTACACCTCGCTGTCGGAGACCTACGGCCAGGTCGTCAGCGAGGCGATGTGGTGCGGCCGCGCGGCCGTGGCCTTCGCCGACGGCATGGGCGTGTCGCAGCAGATCCGCAGCGGCCGCGACGGCTGGCTGGTCGAGCCCGGGCCCGACGCCGAGGCCGCCGACGCCGAGTTCGGCGCCCGCGTGGTCGCCCTGCTGCGCGACGAGGCTGCTCTAAAAAACATGTCCGAAGAGGCAGCCCGTCACGCCCGCGACCGCGCCGACCCGGACCGCAGCATCGCCCGCTACTACGCCGCCTTCGAGGCCGCCCGCGAGCACTGCCGCAGCACCGCCGGCGAACGCCGGGCCCAGGGCCTGAACACGCCCCGGCTGATCTCCCGCTGGTTCGCGGTCCACGGCGCCGTGGTCGGCCTCAGCGCCCTGCGCCCGCCCGCCCTGCTCAACCGCAACGGCGGCGAGCAGCCGGCGTGGAGCTGACGCCCGACCTGTCCTTTCGCGCAGCCTCGCCTGTTGCCGCTGGCCGCCTCTCGCGGCTGCACGTCGCGCTCGCCAGCCCCGGAGTCGCTGCGCGCGGCCGCAAGCAGCGGCCCCGCGCTGTGACGCACGCACGATCGCCACGCGAACCTCTCCGTCTGAGCGATGTTCTCCGCCGCGTCATGCCGCGCGCGTTCCCGGTAGTCGCGGCACATCGGCTTGCCTTTCGCCCGACGGGGCGTGATGCTGCGAGGGCATGACATCGCCCGAGCCGCGCGTGCTCCTCGCCTGGCGAGGGAGCGATCCTCTCCACCGGCGCCGTTCGACGAGGCCTACTACTGCCCGGCGTGCAACGCATACTTTGGCCTGGCACTCGCACCGGTATCGCAGCCGCTCGCGCCCGGGGTCACCGTCCTCGCCACTCTGAACGGACCCGCCGGCCCCGTGGACATTCGCTGCCCCGGCTGCGGCGCGGCTCACCCCGAGTACGGCACGCTCGGCGACGCCGCCACTCCTCCGGCACGTCCGACGGTCGCCGAGCTGCTGGTCACGACCTTCCCGCCCCGGGCGCCGCGCGCTGCCCAGATACGCGTGGGGCGGCTCGTCGTCGAGCGGTTCGTCCTCCTGCTCGCCGGGCCGCTGCCGCCGCCCTCGATGCTCGCGGACTTCGTCGAGACGGCCTGCGCCTCCATGATCGAACTGATGCTCCGCGCTCCGGTCCGCGGCGGCGCGGTCCCCTTGAACGTGCTCGCCGTGGACAGCCTGTTCGACGACACTCAGTGGCTGTCGGCCTTGCTCGACACGCACGTGTACAGGGGTACCCTGGGGGTGAGGGTGTTCGCCAGCCTGGGCCCGCTAGAGGCGCCGAGCGGGACGCAGGTACTGCTGTGTCCGGTCGGAAGCGGGCCCACGCGCTGAGTTCAGGGGCCGTCAGCCGCAGGACGAAGACAGTGGTAGCGAGGACCGAAGTTCTTCGTCAAGTCATCGAGCGGAGGTACCTCGTAACGCGGAGCGTCTCGTAGATGTCTTCGCCCCCGCCATCGTGGAGATCTTGAATGTAAGCCATCATGTTCTCGACTTTGTCCTTCAACTCGTCCCACCGTGAGCACTTCGCGGCGGAACGGATCAGTCGACCCTTGAGATCCTCCGAGAGCGCGCTCTGGGCGACGAACGACACGAAGGCGGCCCGCTTCCTGGTGAACGCCTCGGCGAGCGCGGCTTCCCGCACCAGGGGCTCGTCCACGCCCGCCGCTCGAAAGAGACGCCGGACGATCGAGGTGATGCGCTTGAAGATCCGCACGGCTCACGTCACTTCAGCGGAGGCGCCCATTCAGGTTTCATGCGCCCACGTATGTCGGGCTCGAGCCAGCCTCACTCCGGCGCGTTCGCCAGCGCGACGTCGAGGTACGGCTGGA
The DNA here is from genome assembly GCF_026626665.1 of Nannocystis pusilla. Taxonomy (GTDB): domain Bacteria; phylum Myxococcota_A; class Polyangia; order Nannocystales; family Nannocystaceae; genus Nannocystis; species Nannocystis pusilla. The sequence goes on along the minus strand of NZ_JAPNKE010000002.1, from coordinate 8,674,728 downwards.
CCATGTCGAGCACGCGGCTGCGGGCGCGGACGCGGCGGAGGTTGCCGTAGTGCCCGGCGATCGCGCGGTCGATGAAGATGATCTCGCGCGGCGGCTGGAACGAGGCCATGCGCTTGATGGCCGCGGGGATCAGGCGGATCACGTCCTCGTGCAGGGTGGCGCGGGCGTAGTCGAACGGCTCGCCGGTGAGGAACGGCAGCGCCAGGGTGTCGCGCCACTGCTTGTAAAAAGCCGGCTCGACCGGCGGCCCCTCGGGGTTGCGCACGCCGAGCTCGCGCAGGGCCTCGTCGACGCCGTCCCAGTCCTCGGCGATCCCGCGGCGGATCGTCTTCGCGTAGGCCGCGGCGATCTCCGGCCGTACCTGCTTCACGCATCCGAAGTCGTACAGCACGATCTCGCCGTTCGGGCGGAACGCCAGGTTGCCCGGGTTCGGGTCGGCGTGCAGGATCCGGTGCTCGAACAGCTGGGCCGCCAGCGCGCGGAACAGGTTGTCGCCGATCCGGTCGCGGACCTCCTGCGGGTAGCCGCGCGCGTCGAGCTCGTCGATGCGGTCACCGGGCTCGAAGGTCAGGGTGAGCACCCGCTGCGACGAGCGCTCGCCCACCACCTCGGGGACGATGATGTGCGCGTCGCCGCGGTGGATCTCGCCGAAGCGGCGGACGTTGTCGGCCTCGTTGCAGTAGTCGAGCTCTTCCACGAGGCGGGCGCGGATCTCCGCGAACACCTCGTCGAGGCTCTGCTGCTTCACGTCGACGAGGCCGGTGGCGCGCTTGACGAACCCGCCGGCCTTGAGGGCGAACTTGAGCTGCGCCAGGTCGGAGTCGACGGCGCCGTCGACGCCCGGGTACTGCACCTTGACCACGACCTCGCGGCCGTCGTCGGTGGTCGCGCGGTGGACCTGGCCGATCGAGGCTGCCGCGAACGGCTCGACCTCGAAGCGTTTGAACAGGACCTCCGGCGCCGCGCCCAGCTCGCTCTCGATCTGGCGGGCGATCACCGCGAAGTCGACCGGCGGCGCCTGCCGCTGCAGCGAGCGCAGCGCCTCGGCCAGCTCCTTCGGCAACAGGTCGCTGGCGATCGACGCCATCTGCCCGACCTTCATCACCGCGCCCTTGAGCTCGCCGAGCGTCCGGGCGATGCGCCCGCCGTTGAGCTCGTGGGCCGCGTTGCGCTCGCGCTCGGCGTCCTCTTCCGACTGGAACAGGCCCTTGATCCGCGTCTTCGCGTAGCTGCCTGCGACCTGCGCGGTCATGCCGGCGAGCTTGAAGAAGCGCCTCCCCTTGGTGACCGGGCCCTCGTTCATCGCGCCGCTCGCTCCTCTTACTCTGCCCGCCCGCTCAGGCCCGCGCAAGCCCACGCGCCCGCGCGTCGCAGACCCGCGCCCGCGGGCCTCGCCGCCACCTGACCGTGACCCGACCGCCGCCGGCGGACCTGACGCAGATGTCCCTCGGGACAGGTCTTCCGCCCGGGAATAAATGTCCTGAGGGACATGTTCCTACGAGCAAGTTCGTCCTGCCCTGCGGCTCGCCGTCGAGGGAGTGATTACCCGCGTCCCCGTGTGCGCTGGCTCGCGGCCGCGGCCCCGCGGTCTCGCCGAGGCGGCGCTGCGAACGCCGCAGATCGGTCGTCCGCGCCGGGATCGGGCCGAACGCCCCTCCGAGCCGCGGCCCGGGCGCTCGCGGGGACGGGGCCCCGCCCGCCCGGCCTTGCGAGGAGCCCGCGCCGCCGGGCCCGCGAGCCTGTAGGATGGGCGACGGAGCAGACCGTGACCCGCGAAGCGAAGCCAGACTCGTCGAGGACCGTCCAGGAGACCGCGCGCTTCATCCTCCGCTACTTGCGAGAGAACGGCGACGGCGCGACCAAGGAGACGCTGTCCACCAAGGCCGGCGTCGCCGGCGTGACGGTGCAGCGGGCGCTCAAGTACATGCGCGAGGAGTGGGACGCCCCGCTCGAGTTCGTGCACGCGAGCAAGGTGTGGAAGCTGCTCGACGACAAGTTCACGCTGCCGCTGACCGACCCCGACCCCGAAGATCTCGCAGCGGTCGTGTTCGCCTCGGCGCTGCTGCAGCCGGTCGCCGACGCCGAGCTCAACGCTCGCGTCAAGCGGCTGGTCGAGCAGATGGACGCCGCCGTCGAGGAGACGCAGAAGAACGCCGCCAAGGTGCGGCCGAAGAGCGTCACCGCGACGATGACAACCGGCACGCGGGTCGACTCGCGGCTGGTGTCGAAGCTGCTGCAGGCGGTCGGCTCGGGCGTGGTGCGCATCGAGTACGACAGCCCGTGGTCGGGCACGCGCAAGACCCATGACGTCGAGCCGTGGCAGCTGCGGCTGCACGACGGCGTGATGTACATGCGCGCGTTCTCGCGGACGACCGGTGACGCGCGCAGCTTCCGGGTCGCGCAGATCGTCCACGCGCGCGTGCTCCCGGGCCAGACCCCGCGCGAGGCCGTGCCGACCAAGAGCAACCTGTGGGGCGGGTCGGAGCCGGGCTACGGGATCGACAGCGACCGCCCCGGCGTCGCGACCTTGCGCGTGCGCGGCGGCGTGGCCCGGTGGATCGCCAACCTCGTGTGGGACCCCGGCCAGGAGGACAAGTGGATCGAGCCTGGCGAGCTGCTCGAGCGCAAGGTGCCGTACCACTCGTGTCGCGAGTTCGCGCGGCGGCTGTTCACGATCGTCGACGGCCTCGAGTCGATCGAGCCGACCGAGCTGCGCGAGGAGGTCGTCAGCGACGCGCGCGCCTTCCTCGATCGCCTCGATCGCCACGGCGCGCAGGCGTGAGCGGCGCGTTGTCTGCCGCGGATCAAGCGCCCGTGGCAAGCTCCTCCGCGAGGTCGAGGGGAGATTGACTCTGGGAGGGTGACTCCATCGCCCCGGGGCCGAAGCTGGCCTTTCGGGCTTGGAGTCGTGGTGACCTCAGGCCCCGGCGGGGGACCGATGCGACGCAGGTCGTCGCATCGGTCCCCCGCCTCCTTTTGCTATCATCCGCGCGTGAGCACGCGCCCGCGAGTCTGCGTCCTGCACGTCGGCGGCACCATCGGCATGGTCCGCACCGAGACCGGCTACGCGCCGCAGCCGGGCTTCCTCGGCGAGTACATGGACGCGATGCCCGAGCTGCGCCGCCCCGAGCTGCCGACCTTCGACGTCGTCTCGCTCGAGCCGCTGCTCGACTCGGCCGACATGGCGCCGGAGGACTGGGTCCGGATCGCCGAGGCCATCGCCGCTCGCTACGCCGACTACACCGGCTTCGTGGTCGTCCACGGCACCGACACGATGGCCTACACCGCCTCGGCGCTGAGCTTCCTGCTGCCCGGCCTGGCCAAGCCGGTCATCCTCACCGGCTCGCAGCTCAGCCTCACCCACGTCCGCAGCGACGGCCGCGAGCACATCATCACCGCCATCCTGCTCGCCGGGACCTGCGAGATCCCCGAAGTGTGCATCTACTTCGCCTCTCGCCTCCTGCGCGGCAACCGGGCCCAGAAGGTCCACAACCTCGACTTCGTCGCCTTCGACAGCGGCAACCTCCCGCCGCTCGCCCACGTCGGGGTCGGCATCGAGGTCGCGCGTCACCTGGTCCGAAAGCCAGGTTCAGCCGGCGCCGCCGGCCTCACGATGCTCCCGCAGGTGCGCCGGCCCGAGGTCGCCGCCCTCCGTCTGTTCCCCGGCATCGGCGCGGCGATGATGTCGAAGCTGCTCGAGCCCCCGCTCGAGGCGCTGGTGCTCGAGACCTACGGCGTCGGCAACGCGCCCAGCCGCGACCAGGCGCTGCTGTCGGCGATCGCCCGCAGCGCCGCGCCGCCACGCGAGGTCGTGATCGTCAACTGTTCGCAGTGCCACGGCGGCTCGGTCCGCCAGACCACCTACAGCACCGGCGCCGCGCTCGCCCGCGCCGGCGTGCTGTCCGGCTTCGACATGACCCCCGAGGCCGCGCTCACCAAGCTCTACTGCCTGCTCGCCTCCGGCCTGGCGCCGGCCGCCGTCCGCGCGCGCATGCAGCAAGACCTCGCCGGCGAGCTGACGCCGGACCCCGCGAGCGCGACCGTCTCGTGAAGGTGCGACGATGCGTGATCTCTTCGTAAGCCTGTCTGTTTGCACATGTCTCCTCGCACATGTCTCCGGGTGCAGCTCCGACCCGCCGCCCGCGCCGGCCGCCGCTCCTGCCAAGCCGATTACTAAACCCGCCGGTGAGGCGCTGGTCGGCTACGACCTGCGGCGCCTGCGACCGCGCGACGAGGAGACCCTGGCCGCGATGTTCGACCGCCTGCGGGCTCAAGCCCTGGCGGAGGGCAAGCGCGTGGCGGTGCTGTTCAGCGCCGACTGGTGCGAGCCGTGCCGCGAGCTCGAGCAGGAGCTCGGCAACCGCCACCCGGCCGCGGAGATCGGCGACGTCCGGTTCCTCGAGCTCAAGGAGGAGGACTGGAGCGCCGCCGCCCGCATGGACGAATTCAACGAGCTCCGCCGCCGCTGGGTCGGCCAGACCGGCTCGTATCCGCTGCTGATGTTGCTCGACGACGAGGGCAAGCCGCGCGAGGAGATGAAGCAGGCGATCGAGCGCCTCGAGGCTGCGAAGATCGAGCCGACCCTGGCCCACTGGCTGGCCGACACGCGGCCGAAGAGCGCGACCTAGCCGGTCGCCGAGACGGTCCCGCTCGTCCGAGAGCGACCTGTCTTTTCAGGCAGGATACGGCGGCTCGGCCCCGGAGCGGCTGTTCTCGACGACGGGTCGAGCAGCTCGCAATGCCGCGAGGCCCCGCGAGCGCGGCTTCCGCTTCACGAACGGCTCGAGCTCGGCGGAGCAGCGGACGTGAACGGCCGCGCGTCGAACACCACCCGGGCCGCGCGTTCGACCACGAGGCCCACGCCACCAGCCCCGGCCGCAAGCTGCTGCTCGATCGACTGCTCGACATCCTGTTCGTGCAGGCCGTCCGCGCGCACTTCCAGGCGCCGACGAACGCGCCGCCCGGCTGGCTCGACGCCCTCCGCGACCCGCAGATCGGCGCCGCGGTGGCGCTCCTCCACCGCGAGCCTGGCACTTCGGACATGTTCCGAAGCGCTGGCGCGTCGAGCCCGCGGGCCTGCGCGTGTGCCGGGCGCGAAATGCCTGCCCTTCAGGACATGGCGCAACGCACATGTCCCAAAGCGCTCATGTTTACCGCCGACGTCGATGCGGAGCCTGACCTGAAGACCAGGCTCTTCCGCTTTCGGGTTGCGCGGATCCGAGGGCCAGGGTGCTCTCGGGCCCGCAGCGCGCCTAGCGGCGGCGGCGGAGGATGAAGCCGGCGCCGAGGGCCAGGAGGACCATCGCGCCGTTCCAGGCGTTGCCGTCGGCGTCGACGGAGCAGCCCTTCTTCTTCTCGACCGGGGGCGGGCCCTCGCTGGCGGAGCCGGGGTTCGGCGTGCTGCTGCCGTCGCCCTCGTTGCCGTCGCCGCCGCCGAGGGAGTCGTGCGCGTCCTGCTCGGCCGCGGCCTCGTCCTCCTTCTCCTCTTCCTTCGGGGCCTCGGGCTTCTTGCCGCTCTTGATCAGCTTGATCTTGCCGCTGGCGAGGGTGAGCTCCTTGCCCTTGGCGTTGACCTGCGTGACCTTGATGTCGTAGGTGCGGTTCTTATCAAAACCCTTGCGGCCGTCGAGCTCGAGCTCGCCGTAGAACCACTTGTCGCCGGCGAAGTCGTTCTCGTCGTGGCGCCACACCGACGACTTGTTGCCGTCGAGCTCCTGGAAGAACTCGATGTAGAGCGGGCCGGGCGCCGGGTTGTCGAGCTTGGCGTGGATGTAGGCGATCCAGCGGTCCTCGCCGGGCACCTCGTCGAGCGTGTCGACGACGGCCGACTTGCCCGTGGCGGTGATCTTGCCGGTGCCGTCGATCTCGATCGGAGTGGCGCCGACCTTCACCTCGCCCGCGTAAGCCGCGGCGCTGCTGAGCGCGGCCAGCGCGAACGCCGAGGAGAGCGTCAAGCGTCGAAGGAAGTTGATGCGCGGTGTGCTTGTCATGGCGGTCGGGACGGAGGGTAGCACAGCCCGCGCCGGGGACTGTGAACCCCAAGATACGTCCCGCTGCCGCGCGCCCCGGAGCGAAAGCACGTGCAAAACGCGCGGGCTCAGCCAGCCAGGGCCGTCGCCAGCGCTCCGTTGCGGTCCATCGCCGCCAGCTCCGTGAAGCCGCCGATGCTCCGATTCTTGATGAAGATCTGCGGGACCGTGCGGCGGCCGGTGCTCTCGATCAGCCAGCTGCGGGCCTCGGGCAGGTCGGTCACGTCGACGGCGACGAACGCGATATCGCGCCGTCGCAGCAGCGACTCGGCCATGCGGCAGTACCCGCACGTGTCGGTCACGTACAACACGACGTCGGCGCCGAGCTGCTCCGGCGTCTTGAATTCAGTGATGGCCTCGGCGACACCCATGACGGTTCTCGCCGAGGGTGTAGCAGAGAATCAGTCCTCGGCGAGCAGGGCGAGGATCTCGTCGTCGAGCTTGTGCTGGTGCTCGCTGGCGAACTTGCCGACGATGACGTCGCGCCGCTGGGCGATGGGCGTGCCGGCGGTGACGCCCTGTCCGCCGATGCCGCCGATCGGGCGCCGACCGACGCGGCTCGGCCCGCGGCTCGGACGCGGCGGACCCTGACCCGCGGCCGAGGCGGCCACCTGGGCCTGCGCCTCGGGGGCGGTGAACACGACGTGACCGAGCGTGGGATCGAGGGTCGGGCCGGGCTCCCCGGCGGCGAGCGGCGGACCCTGCGGCACGACCTCGCGCGGCTCGGGCGGCGGCCGCCGATCGGGTCGCTTCGCCGGCGCCTTCTCCTGCACCACCGGCGCCGCGACCTCGGGCTTGTTCGAGGCCTCCGGGTGAGCGCCGATGTACTTGATGATCCGCTCGTCGAACGACCCGCTGCGCAGCTGGCGGATCATCGACTTGTGCGAGTCCTGCATCGCCGCGACGATCACCGCGTCGAGGTTCTCGCTCTCCAACCGGTCGCGATAGTCGACCTTGTTGGTGGAGATGATCGTGCCGTCGTAGAACACGTGCGTGAAGATGTGGGCCTTCTGAATGCCCGAATCCTCGGTCTGCACGTGATAGAGCCGCCCCCGGTGCGGGATGTTGTGGTTGTAGCCGAGCTGGGGGGACTGGTTGGCCGCCATGGTGCTGCTCGCAGGAGCGTGCCGGTCTAGGTTGCCGGCGATTTACGCGCACCGCAAGCCCAACTGTACTTCGCAGGCGGTCCACTCACACAAATGTCCTGTAACTACGGCGGCGAAGGCTCCTGCTATGCTGCGGCACCCGACATCGTCGGGCCGCGAAGTCCCGTGTCCGCAGCCGTCGTCCCGCTCCTCCCCTCCCCCGGCGAATTGCTCGCACCGGCCGTCCAGGCCGGCAAAACGGGGGAGATCCCCGAAAGCGCGCTCACTGCGCAAATCGCCGCCTGCGCCGAACGGGTGGCGGCCATCGACCCGCGAGAGGCCTTCGACCGTCTCAGCGAGGCGTTCTGCGGCCGTTACCCCGAGGTCGCGATGCAGTGGCTCCGCGACGCCGGCCTCCTGGTCCACCTGTTGCCCGAGCTCGACGCGACGGTCGCGTTCTCCCAGGAGGGCGGCCGCCGGCACAAGGACGTCTGGGAGCACACGAAGGCGGTGGTGCGCCAGTCGGTGCCGCGCCCGGCCGTCCGCTGGGCAGCGGTCCTGCACGACATCGGCAAGGTCACGACCCGTCGCTTCGTCGGCCCGGGCAAGGTCACGTTCCACGGCCACGCGGAGGAGGGCGTTCGCATGTACCGGCGCGGCCCGGCCCGCCGCATCGGCTTCCCCCGAGCTGCGCGAGCAGGTCGAGCTGCTCATCCTCCATCACCTGCGGCCGGGCCAGTACGACGGCAGCTGGACCGACGCGGCCGTGCGGCGCTTCAACCACGAGATGGGCCCGCTGCTCACCGACCTGCTCGACCTGTCGCGCGCCGACGTGACCAGCAAGCGGCCGGGCAAGCGCCAGCGCTGCCTCTTCCTGATCAGCGAGCTGAGCCGGCGGATCCGCGAGATCGCGGAGCTCGACGCCCGCGTGCCCCCGCTGCCCTCCGGCGTCGGCGACGTGCTGATCCGCGAGCTGGGCCTCGCGCCCGGCAAGATCATCGGCCTGCTGCGCAACCGCCTGACGGCCTTGTGCGAGGCCGGCGAGATCGAGGCCGGTCAGCCGGCGGAGTATTACGTGGGGGTCGTGCGCGAGCGCGGGCTGTTGACCGAGCTCGCCGGGCCGACGACCTGAGCTGCCTCTCGGGACAGATCTCGCCGAAGAGCTCCCGTGAAGCTGTCCCGAAGGACAGCTCGTTCCGCGACCGCTCAGGTCTTCTTGCCGTCGTCGGCCTTCGCGTCGGCCGGGGCCGTGCCGCCCGCCGCGGGGGCGCCGTCGACGGGGATCGCCTTGCCATCGCCGGCCTTGCCGTCGCCGTGCTTGGCGCCGCCGCAGCTGCCCTCGCCGCACTTGCCCTCGCCGCACTTCATCTCGCCGGGCTTGGCGTCCGCGGGCTTGGCGTCGACCGGCTTGGCGTCCACCGGCTTCGCGTCGGCCGGCTTCACGTCGGCCGGCTTGGCGTCGGCGGCCTTGGCGGGGGCGGCTTCCTTGGCGTCCTTCTTGGCCTCGCCGCCGCACGCGCCCGCGCCGAGTCCGAGGAGAGCGAGGGTGGCGGTGATCGTCTTGAGATCCATCAGTCTTTGCGTCCTTGCGCCGAGGATAACAGCCGGCGCCGGCGATGACGACGCGCTCGCCCGGAGCGGGCTCATCCAGCGCGATCGACCCGGCGACGCAGGCCCAGGGCGAGTGCGGGCGCGAGCCAGGGCATCGCCGCTCGGACCGAGCGCGCCGGCAGCGACCCGACCGCGTTGACCGGCGAGCCCGGCTCAATCGCGCCAGGATCGGCCCAGGGCGGCGGCTCGGCGCGCACGTCGACGGCGACGCCGGTCAGCGGGTGCGTGAAGGCGAGACGCACGCACGCCAGCTCGAGCACCTCGCCGGCCGCGGCGCGACCGATGATGGGCCGCTCCAGCGCCTGCGCGTGCAGCGAGATCTGCTCGGTCGGCCCGCGCCGCAGCTCGACCTCGACCAGCGTCGCGCCGTCCCCCGCGGCCAGCGGGCGGAACTCCGTGCGCGCCGCCACCACCTCGCGGTCCTCGGGGCGGGCCAGGCGGACGCCCGCGCTCGTCTTGACCAGAGGTGTCTCGCAGGACATGTCCTTCTCGACATGTCCTGAAAGCCTGGCGCGATAGACCCTGAGCATGTCGAGCTCGCTGAACTTGGGCAGGAAGCTCGACCGGTCCTGGCCGCGGGCGGTGAACAGCGCGAGGCCGGCGGCGCCGGGCTCGAGCGCGTGGACGAGGCCGACGTAGGGCCGCAGGACGCCGTCGCGCGCGAGCAAATGGACCAGCGCCTGGCTCACCGCCCCGCGGCTGCCCTCGCGGGTGGCCGCCGCCGGGACGCCGTGGGGCTTGTCGACGATGATGCAGTGCTCGTCGCGGTGGACGACGACCAGGCTCTCGGGCGCGAGCGGCTCGGCGCTGGCGGCGTTGGCGTAGATGGTGACCCGCTCGCCCTCGCGCACGCGCAGGGTCGGGATGCAGGTGCGGACGTTGCCGATGTAGACCCCGCCGGCGCGGATGAGGTCGGACGCCCGCGTGACGCCCAGGCCGAGGCGCCGGCCCAGCAGCTGGCGCAGGGTCATGCCGTCCTCCATCGAGATCACCCGCACCCGCACCCGCCCCGCCGGCTGCGCGGCGGGTCCCGGCTGCGTCGGCTCGTCGGACCTGTTCATACGGACCTGCCCACCTCTCTCGTCGCGGCCGCCCCTCCGCGCCGTAGCGAGCGCGACCGGCCGGCGTCGCCTCGGCTCGTCGGAGGCATGCCATTCAAGACATGGCCCACAGAACATGTCTGAAAGCGCATCCCTCGCCGCGGCGCACTACTGGTCGCCCATGTCTCGTGCGACATGTCTTTTGAGCAATGGCGGTGAGGACATGACTGCATGGACATGCCTACGATCGCCGGAGGCGCAGCTCGCCGGCCAGCTCGCGCAGCTCGGCGGCGGAGAGGAGGTAGCGCTCGCCGCAGTAGGAGCAGCGGACCTCGGTGGCCTCGCGCTCGCCGGCGAGGGCGTCGACGTCGTCGGCGCCGAGCATGGCGACGATGTCGCGGGCCATCGCCGGGCCGCAGTTGCAGCGGAACGCCAGCGGCGTCTCGCCGACGACCTCGAACGGGGCGTCGCCGAGCGCGAATCGCAGCAGGTCGGCCGGCGCGCGCGGCAGGAGCAGCAGCGACGACAGCGCCTCGCCCGCCAGCCGCTCGCGCAGCGGCGCCAGCACCTCGCCGTCGTTGCCGGGCAGCGTCTGGCACAGGATCCCGCCCGCGCGCAGCACCCCGCCGGTCGCGTCGAGCAGCACCTCGCAGCGCAGCAGCGACGGCACCTGCTCGCTGGTGTTGAGGTAGTGCTCGAGGTCGAGGTCGACCTCGCCGGCGACCAGCTCGACGGTGCCCTGATAGCGCGAGTCTGTCTCTGCGGACAGGTCGAAGTCGCGGGTGACGGTGAGCGCGCCGCGCCGGCCGAGGAACGGCGACAGCGGCAGGCGGCCCATCGCGCGCTCGAGCGTGGCCTGCAGCGGCGAGTCGCCGAAGCCGCGGCGGAGACAGCCGCGCACGGTGCCGTCGCCGCGAGCGTCGAGGAGGAAGCCGCCGGGCTCGCCGTCGCCGCCGCCCGCCCCGGGCAGGTCGGAGAAGCAGCGCGCGTCGACCCGCAGGCGCTCGGCCGGTGACTTCGTCAGCGTGGTCAGCAGACAGCCGGCCGTGAGCGCCCGACCCAGCGCGATCGCCTCGAGCCCGCGGATGCCGTGGCGGCGGCACGACTCCTGGACCAGGTCGGTGGTGACGGCCGCCAGCGTGCGCATCGCCGGCGCTTCGGGCGAGTCGGAGTCGGGCGCAGCGGCGATTGCGCGGAGGAGCACGTCCACGGCGAGAGGGTAGCGCGCCGCTCAGGGCAGGTCGATCAAGTTGAGGCGCACGCTGGCCGGCGCGCCGTCGCGGACCAGCTTGACCTCGACCTCGTCGCCGACCTTGTAGCGGTCGAGGGCGTTGTACAGGTCGTCGTAGTTCTTCACCTTGTGCTCGTTGATGCCGACGATGATGTCGCCGAGCAAGATCTCGCCGGTGCGGTCCTGCTGCAGCCCGCGGATGCCCGCCTTGGCGGCGGGGCCGCCGGGGGCCGTGCGCGTGATGACGACGCCCTTGACGCCGACGCGCGCGGCGTAGGCGTCGGGCAGCGGCTCGATGCCGAGGCCGGGGTGCTCGACACGGCCCTTGTCGATGATCTGCGGGACCACGCGGCGCACCGTGGCCACCGGCACCGCGAAGCCGATGCCGGCGCTGCTGCCGGTCTTGCTGAAGATCATCGTGTTCATGCCGATGAGGTGGGCGCCGCTGTCGAGCAGCGGGCCGCCGGAGTTGCCGGGGTTGATCGAGGCGTCGGTCTGGATCATGTCGCGGATGGTGACGCCGCCGTAGCCCTGGACCTCGCGGCCGATCGCCGAGACCACGCCGGTGGTCAGCGTGTGGTCGAGGCCGAACGGGTTGCCGATGGCGATCGCGGTCTGGCCGACCTCGAGCGGGCCGCCCTGCGGGAGCACGCGGATCGGGGTCAGCGGCTCGTCGCAGTTGATCAGCTTGAGCACGGCGATGTCCTTGTTGGGATCGCCGCCGAGCAGCTGGGCGTCGTAGGTCTTCTGGCTGTAGAGCGTGACGCTGTAGGTGCCGCGCGCGCGGCCGGCGTCGACGACGTGGTAGTTGGTGACGACGTGGCCCTGCGTGTCCCAGACGAAGCCGGTGCCCGAGCCGGCGGGGACCTCGAGCGCGCGCATCGAGTAGTCGCGGACCAGCCGCTTCTGCGTCACGAACACGGTGGCGGGCGCGGCGGCGCGGAACACGTCGATGACGTTTTGTTCAGCTTCGAGGCGCGCGGCCGGCGACGGTGCCTTGACCTCGGGCGTCGCTTGCGACGGTGCCGGTGCGGCCGCGAGCCCCGTCAGCGTGGCGTGCGCGCCCATGTCCGGGGCGATCTCTCGCGGCGCGGGGGCGGACACAGCGACCGTCTCGGGCTGGGGCGACGGCGGCGCTGCAGCCTGGCACTCGGTCATGCCCGGCAACACCGTGAGGCAGCCGAGGAGGACCAGGGACGAAGACAGCAAAGTACGGCGTGAGGCGGCCATGGCTGGCTCTGTTTTAGGCGCCCGCCCGGCGTCCGCAAGGGCCTGCTGCACCCGCTGACGGCCGCGAGGGCTGCATTTATGTGCAGGCCGAAGCCGCGCAGGCGGGGTTTCGCCCAGCGCCGTGATATACCTTGCCGACCATGAACGGTGCCGCCGCGCCAGCCCCATGCCCCTTCTGCCAGCAGTCGCACCCGGAAGACGTGTTCGTGTGCCCGACCGCGGGGAAGGTCCTGCCGCTCGAAGGGAGGCTCTTGGACGGCAAGTTCAGGTTCACCAAGCTGCTGGGGGCCGGCGGCATGGGGGCCGTGTGGCGGGCGCAGAACATCCGCGTGCGCAAGGCGGTCGCCATCAAGCTGATGCACCCCGAGTTCGCCGGCAACCCGGGCATCCTCGACCGCTTCAAGAACGAGGCCACCGCGGCCGGGCAGATCGGCAACCCGCACATCTGCGACATCTACGACTTCGGCCAGAGCGTCCTCGGGCCCTACATCGTGCTCGAGATGCTCAACGGGCGCTCGCTCGGTGAGCTGGTCCAACAGACAGGTCAGGTCGACCCCGGCCTCGCGGTCCTCATCCTCCGCCAGGCGCTCATCGGCCTCGACGCGGCGCACGCAGTCGGCATCGTCCACCGCGACCTCAAGCCCGAGAACATCTTCCTCCACGAGCCCTCGCCCGGGCACCTGCTGGTCAAGCTGATGGACTTCGGCATCTCGAAGTTCTCGCAGGGCGGCACCGAGGGCGGCGGGCGCACCAGCGCCGGCGTGCTGATGGGCACGCCCGAGTACATGTCGCCCGAGCAGACCGAGGGCGCGGCCGGGGTCGACCACCGCACCGACATCTGGGCGATGGGAGCGATCCTGTACAAGGCGCTGACCGGCGCCGACGCGTTCAGCGGCGCGACGATGGCGGCGATCCTCGTCGCCGTCTCGACCAAGCAGCCGACGCCCATCGCCCAGCTCGCGCCGCACGTGCCGCCCGGCCTCATCGCCGTGGTCGAGCGCTGCCTGGCCAAGGAGGCGAACGACCGCTTCGCCTCGTGCTCGAAGCTGTCGGCCGCGCTCGCGCCGTTCGAGCAGCTCGGCGCGCCGCTGCCGGCGATGGCCTCGCACACCCACGCGCCGCCGATGACCTCGGCGCCGATGACGGGCGCGCCGTCGTCCGTGCCGCCGGCGCAGGCCTCGACCGTGATCACCGGTGGACCGCCGCCGACGTCGAACCCCGGCTTCGCGCCGCCGGTCGCGACTCTCATCACAGGTGGACCGCCGGTCTCGCAGCCGGTCTCGCAGCCGCCGACCTTCCAGCCGGCGAGCAACAAGCCGACCTGGTCCGGCGAACTCGGCAAGCCGAACCTCGCCGAGGAGTCGTGGTCGCTCGGCCGCGGCGAGGGGACCAGCACCCAGCCGCCGATGCCGACGAGCAGCGGCGGCGGCAAGGGCATCCTCATCCTCGTGGTGCTGCTCGTGCTCGGCGGCGCCGGGGCCGGCGTGTTCCTGATGATGAAGCCGAAGGCGAGCGTCACGCCGCCGCCTCCGCCCGAGCTCGTCGGCGCCGGCACTGCGGGCAGCGAGACCAAGACGACGCCGACGCCCGACACCAAGGTCGACACGCCGCCGACGCCCGACACCAAGGTCGACACGCCGCCCGACACCAAGGTCGACACGCCGCCCGACACCAAGGTCGACACGCCGCCCGACACCAAGGTCGAGACGCCTCCCGACACCAAGGAAGACAAGGAAGACAAGAAAGAGGACACCAAGAAGCCGACGCCCAAGCCGAAGGAGCTGATCAGCGACGCTGACGTCCCCGGCCTGCGTCTGCCGGGCAAGATGCTGTGGGAGAAGGCCAAGGAGCACTGCGACAGCTCCACCGAGGCCGGCCTCAAGACCTGGCGTCTGCCCAAGAGCGGCGAGGTGCTGAAGTTCCGCAAGAACCCCAAGCTCGCCAATCGCAAGGTGTGGACCAGCGAGATGAGCGCGGGTCGAGTCAAGGTCGTCGACACCAACACCGGCGCGGTCGAAGAGGTCGCTGCCAACACGCCGAAGATCGACGTCACCTGCGTCGCGCTCAAGTGAGACCGGCGCGCAGGCGCGCCCAGGCGTGTGTTAGGCTGCCCGCCATGTCTTGGCAGAACTTCGCCCGCCTCACCCTTCTCCCTTGCGTCACGCTGCTCGCGTGCGGTGACGACGGCAAGGCCTCCGGCACCGACGCCTCGACGTCCGCCGGTCCCACCACCGACAACCAGACCGGGACCACGGACACCTCGACGACGACGGGCACCGGCACCGACGGCACTGCGACCGCCACGTCGACGGTCGATCCCACCTCCGCCGGTCCCACCACCGACACCCCGCCGACGTCGACCACCACCGTCGACCCGACCACCGACGGCACCTCGACCACCACCGGCGAGCCCGCGTGTCCCTACACCCCGGTGCCCGGACGCCCCGGCTTCGCGCTCGAGGTCGTCGCCACCGGCTTCGACCGCCCGCTCATGGTGCGCGCCGATCCCAGCGACCCCGAGCGCCTGTTCGTGCTCGAGCAGGGCGGCCGGATCAAGATCCTCGAGCCCGGGCAGAACACCGCCCCGGCCGAGAGCTTCCTCGACATCGACGTCAAGAACAAGGTGCCGAACCAGATCGGCCCCGAGCAGGGCCTGCTCGGCTTCGACTTCCACCCGAACTTCCCCGCCGACCCGCGGATCTTCGTCAACTACAACCCGGGCATGTGGCAGGGCCCCGGGCCGACGTACGTGGCCGAGTTCACGCTCGACCCCAACGACCCCGACAAGGTCGACCCGGCGTCCGAGCGGCTCGTCATCGCCATCTCGCAGCCGGCCAGCAACCACAACGGCGGCATGATCGAGTTCGGGCCCGACGGCATGCTGTACATCGGCATGGGCGACGGCGGCGGCGCGGACGACCAGTTCGACACCGGCCGCGACAAGCAGTCGCTGCTCGCCAAGATCCTCCGCATCGACGTCGAGCCCGACGGCACGCCCGACATGAACGAGCCGTGCGGCCAGTGCGAGATGCTCGACGGCTTCGACTACACGGTGCCGGCCGACAACCCGTTCGTGAACGACCCCGAGTTCGCGCCCGAGATCTACGCGTGGGGCTTCCGCAACCCGTGGCGCTTCAGCTTCGACGAGGACGGCACGCTGTACGCCGCCGACGTCGGCCAGAACCAGTGGGAAGAGGTCAGCGTCGTCGCGGCCGGCGCCGACTACGGCTGGAGCCTGATGGAGGGCAACCACTGCTTCAACGGCGGCTGCGACGACGGCAAGGGCGTCAACGAAGTCAACGACCAGGGCCTCACCACCCCGATCGCCGAGTACAACCACGGCGAGGGCTGCTCGATCACGGGCGGCACCGTCTATCGCAGCTGCGAGGTGCCCGAGTGGAACGGCACCTACTTCTACGGCGACTACTGCTCCGGCGGGGTCTACGCCCTCAACTGGGACGGCACCAACGTCGAGCTCCTCGGCATGGTCGCCGGCCAGGAGGACCGCGTCCTCGGCTCCGGCAGCAACGGCTTCGGTGACGTGCTGTTCACCGTCGTCGAGCTCGACGGCTTCAACGCCCCCGTCGACGGCAAGATCCTGCGGGTCGTCCCGCAGTGACGCGAACGTGAAGACCAACGCCGCCAGGATCCTCGACAACCTCGGCATCGACTACGAGCTGCGGCCCTACCCGGTCGACGCCGAGCACCTCACGGCGGCCGAGGTCGCAGCCCTGGTCGGCCTGCCGCCCGAGCAGGTGTTCAACACTCATCGCCCGCGGCGACCGCAACGGGGTGTGCCTGGCGGTCGTCCCGGGCGACGGTCACCTCGACCTCAAGGCGCTCGCGCGCGCCAGCGGCGACCGGCGCATCGAGCTGGTCGCCCTGCGCGAGGTGACGCCGCTGACCGGCTACGTCCGCGGCGGGGTCACGGCCCTCGCCGGCAAGAAGGACTACCCGGTCTACCTCGACGAGACCGCGATCCTCTTTGAAAAGATCGCGGTGTCGGCGGGCACGCGCGGGCTGCAGATCGTGCTGCACCCCGACGACTACGTGCGCGCGACCCGGGCGACCCTCTGTCCGCTGGTACAGGGTGCTTGAGCCATGTCCGAAGGGCAATGCCCCTTCGGACATGTCCTTCAGTCGTCGAGCGCGCCGGCCTCGATCCACGCGCGCAGCTTGGCGACCAGCGGGTCGGGCAGCAGGGTCGGGGCGTTGAACGGCATGTGGCGGACGGTCGCGCCGTCGCCGTTCTGCGGCTCGCACTCGGCGACCAGCCGGTACAGCCAGCTCGCCTGCGGGTCCCCGGGGGTGACGAGCGCGTCGGGCGTGTCGGCGACGACCTCGTGGGCGAGCAGGCGGGCGCCGAGGCCCTCGGCGGTCTGCAGGTCGAGGCCGGCGGCCGGCGCCGAGGCGTCGTGGCACGACGAGAAGGTGCAGCTCGGGGTGAAGATCGAGTCGCGCACGCTGGCCAGGGTGGTGGGCGTGTCGGGCGCGGCCGTCGGCGCGCTGTCGATGCAGCTCTTGGTCGGCTCGAGGTCGACGTCGCCCGGGTCGGCCGGCGGCACGTAGAGCGGCCGGGCGATCTCCTCCGGCGTCGGCGGGCCCTGGGCCGGGTTCTTGAACACGGCATAGTTGGCGCACTCGGCCTCGTGCAGCACCACCTCGCCGTCGACGCCGACCAGCTGCGAGCCCTCGCTGACGCGCGACTCGATCATCACGCGCGCGTCGACGAGGCCGAGCATCATGCACATCTCCTGGTCGCCGATGCCGTAGCCGATGTCCTTGCCCAGCCAGTTATTAAAGCCGCAAGCGAAGCGCAGGCCCTCGGCGTCCGACAGGTCGACCGGCGGGTCGAACGCGGCCCCGTTGGCGCCGCCGTTGAAGCCGTCGAGCTTGAACAGGAACTCGCCGTCGCGCGCGCCGCCGAGGACCTGCAGGCCGAAGTACTCCCCGAGGTAGTGGTAGTGCGGGAGCACGTAGTAGAGCTTCATGTCGAACGGCTTGCCGGTCGACTTCTCGAAGGTCGCCTTGAACGAGCAGTTGCCGGTGAAGCGGCTGTGCTTGTTCGCGGGGATCGCCAGGTCGCGGTAGTCGAGGTGCATCGCCGCCAGCACCGCGCCGATGTCGCGCGGGTGGATGATGTCGAGCGCCATCCGCAGCTCGGAGTCGAGGTCGGTGCTGCCGAGGTTGAGCAGATGGGTGCCGGCGATGATCTTGTGCCGCGCGGGGATCTTGATGACCGCGCCCGCCGGCAGCTGCATGACCTCCTGGCGCGACTGGGTCGACTGGGCGAACAGCACCGTGCCCTCGACCGCGGCGGTGATCTCGTTGTAGCTGCGCGAGGCGCAGTCCCAGAACCCGTCCTCGCCCGGGAACACCTCCTCCGGCACCGCGAACCAGTTGCTGTGGTGGAACCCGCCGTCGTTGACCAGCGTCACCGCGTTGACGTAGATCGCCTCGTCGTTGTGCAGCGTCCACTGCACGCACGGCTCGATCTCGAGGTACGGCGTCATCAAGTAGCTGCCGAAGCTGTGGACCACCGTCGCGGTCTCGGTCGCCGGCTCGCCGGTGGTCGACGTCGGCGGCTCGCCGGTGGTGCCGGTCGCCGCCCCGGAGGTGGTCCCGCTGGTGGAACCATCGCTGTCCGAAGAACCAGGTTGTGGACGACAGGCGCACGCGAGGGCGAGGACGACGAGCGAGCGACGGGTCATGGCAGTACTCAGTATTCTCGGCGCCGGCGTTGATCCACGCGCGGATCAGCGCGACGGCGCCGTCGGTGAGCAGGGTGGGCGCGTTGTAGGGCATGTGCCGGACGGTCTGGCCTTCGCTGTCGGTCGGGTCACAGCGCGAGACGATGCGGTACAGCCAGCTGCCCTCGGCGTCGCCGGGAGCGACGAGCGGGACGTCGACCCGGGCCGCGACCTCGTGCGCGAGCAAGCGCTCGTGCAGGCCCGGCGACTGCAAGTCGAGGCCGGCCGCGGGCTGCTTGGCGTCGTGGCACGACGAGAACACGCAGCCCGGTGCGAAGATGGCGCCGGAGATGTCCCGCAGGCTCGGCGCGCCCTTCGACGGCACGCTCGGATCGGCGTCGACGCACTGCTTGAGCGGCTCGAGGTCGACGTCGCCCGCGGCGCCCGGCGGGACGTACAGCGGCGCGGCCTTCTCCTCCGCGGTGGGCTCGGTCTGGGCGCCGTTCTCGGGAACGCGAGCACCTGACACGGGCCCTCGTGGAGCAGCACGTCGCCCTCGACGCCGGTCGGCTTCGAGTTGACGAGGACGCTGACGTCCATGATCGCGCGGCTGTCGGCGAGGCCGAGCATGACGCACATCTCCTGGTCGCCGATGCCCCAGCCGATCGACACGTCGCGCCAGTTGTCGAAGCCGCACGAGAAGCGCAGGCCCTCGCTGCCGTCGAGGGCGAGCGGCGGGTCGAACGCCTTGCCGCCGGCGTCGGCGTTGAAGCCGGTCTTCTCGAACACGACCTCGCTGTTGCCGTCGGCGTCGAACGTCTCGAGGCGGAACTGGTCGCCGAGGTAATGCGTGTGCGGCAAGACGTGGTAGAGCTTGAGGTCGAACTCGCCGCCGACGGCGCCGACGTAGGGCCCGCGGATCTTGCAAGTCCCGGTGAAGCGGCTGCGCCGGTTCGGCGGGATGTCGAGGTCGTAGTAGGTCAGGCGGAACGGGGCGACCAGGACCTCGACGTCGCGCGGGTGGATGATGTCGAGGGCCATGCGCAGCTCGGTCTCGATGGCGACGCTGGCGAGGTTGAGCAGGTGGACGCCGGCGATGATCTTGTGGCGCGGGGGGATCTTGATGACCACGCCCGGCGGGAGCTGCTGGACCTCGCTGCGCGACTGGGTCGACTGGGCGAACACGACGGTGCCCGAGAGCGCGGCGTCGAGCTCGGAGTAGCCGCGGTCGGAACAGCGGAAGAACCCGTCCTCGCCCGTGAACTTGTCCTCCGGGACCGTCAGCCAGTTGCTGTGGTGGAAGCCGCCGTCGTTGACCAGCGTGACCGCGTTGACGTACAGCGGCTGATCGTTGTGCAGCGTCCACTGCACGCACGGCTCGGTCTCCTCGAAGGCCGCGAGCGTGGTGAGCCCGTAGGTGTGGACCAGCGTGGCCCGCGAGCCGTCGTCCGGCTCGCCGCCGCTCGCGGTCCCGGTGTCGCCGGTGGTCTCGGTCGCGGCCGGGTTCTCGGATGTCCGACAGGACAGGCTCGCAGCGACGAAGCCCGCCGCGGCCGTGCGCGCCAGCGCGTGCATGTACAATGCCTCCAGGACCGGCCCGGGCCGCCCCACGGCAAAATATCATCGCCCCCGCCGCCGGGCTACGAAGACCTGCGCGCGGCCGTCTGGGACGCCAACACCGCGTCGATCGCCGCCTCCAACCGGGGCACCACCAGCGCCTCGAAGCGACCCCGCACCGCCGGGTCACCGAAACACCAGTAAGCCACCAGCGCCTCGAGGCCGGTCGCCGCGCGGTAAGCCCGCACGTCCCGCACGCCGCGGCCGGAGGCCTTGAGATTGACGTTGCGGCCGCGCCGCACGACCCCGGCCTCGTCGTCGTCGAGCTCGGGCTCGATGGCCGCGAGCAGCTCGGCCTGCGCCTCGGCGCAGACGATGCGGGCCTTGATGGCGTGGAGCCGGTCGGTCGGGTAGTCGCCCCGCCGCGCCAGCCGAAGTCGGACCTCCCGCTCGAACTCGGCGTCGCCGAGCCAGGCGAGGGTGCGGATCGATCTGCCGCGCAGGTCCATGGCGCGGCGCAGGATAGTCCAGAGGCGCGCATACCCGCGCGTGAGCCCGTGCACGTGCGAACCGCGGGTCGGCGTCGGTGACGCTGCCGGGCAGCGCTATGCTCCGGCCGCCCATGGCCGAGCGCCCCCGCTTCTCCTCCCGGTATCTGGCGTACGCGCTCGCGGTCGTGTTCTTCGCCAACTTCCTCAACTACGCCGACCGCCAGGTGGTGAGCGCGCTCGAGGTCGAGATCAAGGGCGCCTTCGCCATGGACAAGGCGGAGTTCGGCATGCTGTGGTCGGCGTTCACGCTCGGCTACATGGTGTTCGCGCCGCTGATCGGCTACTGGGCCGGACGCTACCGCCGCACCATGATCTTCGCCGCGTGCGTGTTCATCTGGTCGCTGGCGACGATCGGCTCGGGCCTGGCGACCGGCAAGACGGGGCTGTTCCTGTCGCGCTTCCTGATCGGCGTCGGCGAGGCCGGCTGCCTCGTCATCGGCCCGACGCTGGTCGCCGACTACTTCTCGGACCGCGTCCGCGGCCGCGCGCTGGCGCTGTTCTTCCTCGGCATGCCGCTCGGCGGCACCGCCGGATACCTGATCGGCGGCCTCGTCACGCACTACTCCGGGAGCTGGCAGAACGCGTTCTTCGTGGCCGGCGCGCCGGGGCTGCTGGTCGCGATCCTGATCGCCATGCTCGCCGAGCCGCCGCGCGCCGGACAGTCCGGGACAGGTCCCGAAGAACATGTCTCGGGGGTCAAGTCGTACCTGGCCCTGCTGCGCAACAAGACGCTGATGCTGATCATCCTCGCGCAGGCGTTCGCGGTGATGATCCTGGTGCCGATCCTCCACTACAGCATCGAGTTCTTCCAGAAAGAGCGCGGCATGACGAAGGTCGAGGCGTCGCTGGCGCTCGGGGTGATCGGCCTGGTCGGCGGCCTCATCGGCTCGGGCCTGGCCGGCCTGCTCGGCGACCGCCTGGCCCGCCGCACCCGCGGCGCCTACGCCCTGCTCGCCGGCATCGCCTACGCGCTGGCGCTGCCGGCCTTCTTCATCGGCTTCTCGACCGAGAGCCGGGCGATCTTCCTGCCCGCGCTCGGCGTCGGCGCGACCTGCCTGTTCCTGTGCATGCCGTCGGTCAACACCCAGATCGCCAACGTCGTGCCCGGCACGCAGCGGGCGATGGCCTACGCGCTGGCGGTGTTCATCCTGCACTTCCTCGGCGACATGGCCGCGCCGCCGCTGTTCGGCAAGGTCGCCGACATCTACGGCTCGCAGCAGACGTTCCTCGTGACGTCGTCGACGCTGATCCTCGCCGCGACCTGCTGCTTCATCGCAGTGCGCACGGCCGAGAAGGACATCAAGAAGTTCGTCGAGGGCCAGCCCTAGCGAATCATCGCTGCCCACAAGGACATGTCCTTATGTCCTTGTGGGCCGCAGGCCGGGCGCGACCGACCGGCTTTGCCGGCGCCCGCGCGGGCCCTCGCAGTGTCCGTCCCTCAGCTATCTACTTCGCGCTGCTTCTGCGCATCATCGATGCTAGCAACCGCGCGCGGCAGCGACAAGCCGCGGCGGGACCCCATGTGGCCTTTGCGACAGGCGACGTACGGCGTCAACCGTCGTAGCTCTCGTCGCCGATCGTGGCCTTGAGCGCACCGGTTGCGGCGTCGTACACCTCGACGGAGCTCATGCGCACCAGGAAGACGTGGTTCGCGCTGGCCTCGATGCCGCGCAACCAGTCGACCGCGAAAATGCTGCGCAGCTTGTTGTCCCACAGGCGATCGCCGGTCTTCGCGTCGAAGGCGACGAGGTGCCAGTGCTCGGGGCCCTCGCCGTAGGTGCCGAAGTAGCGACCCCCGGCCAAAATGTCCTGTTCGTTGTCGCGCTCGCGCACGGAGGCGAGGTCGACCGCGGGCACCGGGCTCTTCCACCGGACCTCGCGCGACGCGGGGTCGAAGCCGAAGACCATCGGATAGGCGGTGCCCGGCGACTTCACGCCGCGCGCGACCCCCAGCGTGCCGTCGAGGTGCACGCCCGAGACTTCGATGCCCTCGACCTTCGGCGCGCGACGCAGCCGCTCGCCCGTCGACAGCGACGGGTCTCCGCCGCGCGGGGCCCATACGTTCTTCGCGTCGCAGGCCTTCGGCAGCTTCTCCTCCTTGAGCGCCGGCGTGGCCACGTCGACCATGAACTGGCGCCGGTCGACCAGCGCGAGGTACAGGCGCGGGCTCTCGGCTGTCTCATCGAGCAGGCAGAAGCGCTCGGCGCGATCGGTCAGCGCCATCTCCTGCACCGACTTGCCGCTGGCCAGGTCGAACGCCTTGAGCTTGCCGCGGAAGTCGGTCACGAAGAGGCGCTCGCCGACCACGCTGAAGTGGGTCGCGCGGTAGGCCTCGCCGTAGCTGCCGAACGGGCCGACGCGGTAGCGCTCCTTGCCGTCGTCGGCCGCGAACACGGCGACGTGCAGCTGGTCGTCGGGGCGCACGCGCAGGCGCCCGAGGACGTGCTCCTTGCCTTCGATGGTCACGACGATCGGCGGGCCGCCGACCTCGTCCCACATGAAGTCGGCCTCGTTGCGCATCGGGTCGGCCTTGACCGGCGGGCCGCCGATCGTCGGCGTCTGGGCCGGCGCGCCCGGGGTCGTCGGCACCAGCGCCTGCGTGACCGAGGTCGAGGTCGCCGGCGACATCGCGAGATACGAGGTGACGACGCCGAGCACCGTCATCGTCGCCACGCCGGTGACCAGCGCGCCGACGACCTTCGGGGCCGCCTGGGCGCCGGCGTGGATGTGCTGCGGCTGCACCGCGGTGGTGCGCGGCAGGTCGAAGTTGGCGCCGCAGTACTGACAACGAGCGCGGCGCTTGCTGTCGTCGGGCTGGAGCTTGGCGCCGCAGTTGGGGCAGTCGAAGCTGATGACGGCCATGCGGCGACGACGGTACTACGACTCGCCGCGCGGGGGCGCACTCGCTGCGGCCCCGCCCTCGCTGAGGGCCTCGTGGATCCGCTGCGCCAGCGCTGCGCCCACGCCTTTCACCTCCGTCAACCGCGCCGGCGCCGCGTTGCGGATCTCCGCGACCGTGCCGAAGTGCTGGATGAGCGCCTTCTTCAGCGCCGGGCCGACGCCGGGGATGTCGTCGAGGGCGCTGTGGAGGGCCCGCTTGCCGCGGCGCTTGCGGTGGTGGGTGATCGCGAAGCGGTGGGCCTCGTCGCGGATCTGCGTCATCAAGTACAGCTCGGAGCTGCCGGGGCGCAGGCGGATCGCATCCTTCGCGCCGGGCACGAACACGCGTTCCGGCTTGACCTCCCACTCCTCGGGGTCGTCGTCGGGCGTGCGCACGACGAAGTCCTGGTAGCTCTGGCCCGGGCGCTGCGGCGCGTCGGGGTCGGGCTCCACCGGCGTCGGCGCGTCCTCGGCCGTGAGCGTGCCCGCGGCGTCGAGCGCGGCCGCGGCGTCGGCGTAGGTCTTGAAGGTGCGCAGCCGCTGCAGCGCCGCCTTGCCGCGCCCCAGGCCCTGGCGCCGCTCCTTGGCCAGCGAGACGACGTCGACCCCGCCCTCGCCGATCGGCACCCCGAGGTCGTGCAGCGCGGCGATCACCCGCCCGAGCTGGCCCTTGCCGCCGTCGATGACCAGCAGGTCGGGCAGCGCCCAGGTGTTCTCGACGACCTCGTCGAGCGCGTCGATCGTCGCCTCGGCCTCGACCTCGGCCTCAGCGGATTCATCTGCCTCTTCGGACATGTCCTCACCGACATTCGCGCGCTTGAGCCGGCGGCCGAGCACCTCGTACATGCTGCGGAAGTCGTCGTTCTGGCGGTCGCCCTGGGCCAGGCCGCCGAGGCCCTTGATCTTGAAGCTGCGGTAGCGCTTCTTGGCCGGGGCGCCGTCGACGAACACGACCATCGACGCGACGGTGTCCTGGCCCTGGATGTGGCTGATGTCGTAGCACTCGATCACGCGCGGCAGGCGGGTGAGGCCGAGGCGCTGCTGCAGGGTGCGCAGCGCCTGCTCGCTGTCCTCGGCGCGGTTGCGGCGCGAGGTGAAGTTGGAGGCGGCGTTGCGCTGGGCCAGGAGCAGCAGCTTCTTGCGGTCGCCGCGCTCGGGCACGAGGAGCGCGACCTTGCGGCCGCTGTGCTCGCGCAGCCACGCCTTGAGCGGCGCCTCGTCGTCGTCGAGCAGCTCGGCGGGCAGGAGGATCTCGTCGGGGATCGTCGGCGCGTCGTCGTAGTAGGCGACGAGGAAGCTGCCGAGCACGTCGGGGTCGGGCAGCTCCATGCCGCGGGCCGAGAAGGTGCGCGTGCCGAGCAGCTTGCCCTGGCGCACGTGCATGACCACGAACTCGACCTGGCCGCCCTCGCGGTACATGCCGACGACGTCCTGGTCGAGCGCGGCCGAGCCGACCACCTGCTGGCGCTCGAGGCTGGTGCTGATCGCCGACAGCTGGTCGCGCAGGCGCGCGGCGGTCTCGAACTCGAGCGCGCCGGCGGCGTCCTCCATCTGCGTGGTGAGGCCGGCCACCAGCTCCTTGTGCCTGCCCTCGAGGAACAGGCCGACGCCCTTGACCTGCAGGCCGTAGGCGTCGCGGTCGACGGGGTAGACGCACGGCGCCGGGCAGCGGCCGATCTGGTGCTGCAGGCACGGGCGCTTGCGGTGCGTCAGGGTGTAGTCGGTGCAGGTCCGCAGCTTGAAGTAGCGGTTGACGACCTTGAGCGTGTGGCGGGCGCTCTGGGCCGAGTGGTACGGGCCGAAGTAGCGGGCGCCGTCCTGACGCATGCGCCGGACCAGCTCGAGCCGCGGCCACTTGGCCTTGGGGTCGAGGCGCAGGACCAGGAACTGCTTGTCGTCGCGCAGCTTGACGTTGAAGCGCGGCTTGTACTTTTTGATGAGGTTGTTCTCGAGCAGCAGCGCCTCCTTGTCGTTGGAGGTCACCACCGTCTCGATGTCGCCGAGCGTGTGCGCCAGGTAGGGCACGAACAGCCGCGGGTCGGTGCCGTTGAAGTACTGCCGCACGCGCGCGCGCAGCCGCTTGGCCTTGCCGACGTAGACCACGTCGCCCTTGCGGTCGCGCATGATGTAGACGCCGGGCAGGTCGGGCAGGCGCTCGACGATCTCCGCCAGCTCCTCGGCCGTGCCCGCGCGCGGCTGCCACTCGGCGTCGGCCTGGATCGCCGCCAGCGCCTCGGTCCGCGCCGAGCCGACGAACCGCCCCGGCGCGTCGAGGTCGCCCGCGCCGCCGTCGGCGACCTCGAAGCTCTCGAGCACGTCCTCGGTCTCGGGGGTGTACGCCTCGGTCGACGGCGCCTTCGGGGCGTCGTCGGAATATGGCTTTTGGGACATGGCCTCAGGAGCCTGTCCCGCAGCGCCTGCTGCCTGGGACATGTCCTCGGGGGCCTGTCCCAAGCACCTTCAGCCGGAGGACCGGCGGGGGGCGGCGGCGCGGCGGCGGGGGAGGCGGAGGGTTTGTGCGGGGGTCGTCCTTGACGCGCGGCCATGGGCCATCTCAGCCGAAGAGGTGCGAGAACAGGTCGTTGCGGATGGTGACCCAGAGGATGAGGCCGAGCAGGGCCAGCATGCCGATGCCGTGGACGGTCTCCTCGATGCGCGGGGTGACGCGCCGGCGAGTCACGGCCTCCCACAGGAGGAAGACGAAGCGGCCGCCGTCGAGGGCGGGCAGCGGGAGCAGGTTGAACAGGCCGAGCAGGGTGCTCATCTTGATGGCGATCTCGAGGAAGGCCTCGATGCCGCGCTCGGCCGACTTGGCGATCTCGCGGACGATGCCGACCGGGCCGCTCATCTTGCCCTCGATGCGACCGGTGACCCACTTGCCGAGCGCGTCGAGCTGGAAGGCGCTGAACTTGATCGGGAACAGGACGGCGGTCTTGGCGGCGATGCCGACCGGGTGGGTCTCACGCGTGACGTCGCCAGGCGACATCTGGATGCCGATCTTGCCCTCGGCGGTCAGCGGCAGGTCGAGCGCGACCTCCTGGCCGTCGCGGCGCACGACCATCGCCACGGTCTCGCCCTTGTGCGCGGCGGTGGTGGCGAGGATCTTGTCCTGCGTGCCGCGACCGGTGACATCCTCGCCGGCGATCTTGTACAGCTCGTCGCCGGGCAGAAGGCCCGCGGTCTGGGCCGCCGGCTCGACGACGTTGTCGACGCGCATCGACAGCGGGACCTCGTTGCCGATCATGGTCAGGGCGACGAAGCCGAGCACCATCGCGGTGAGGTAGTTGGCCAGCGGACCGCCGAGGATGGCGAGCATGCGGGCCCAGATCGGGCGGTTGCGATAAAGGGTGGGATCGTTCGGGTCGTGCTGGGGGACCTCGCCGGGGCGCCCGCCCTCGGCCACCGCGAGCGAGGGGGCGTCGTCGGCCTCCATGCCGACGATGTGCACGTAGGCGCCGAAGGGGATCGCGCTGATGACGAACTCGGTGCCGCGCCACACGCCGAGCCGCGCGACCACCGGACCGATGCCGAACACGCTGAAGCGGTCGACCTTCATGCCGGTGGCGACCGCGCAGATGTAGTGCCCGAACTCGTGAACGATGATTAAAAGCGAGAGCGCGACGATGGCGAGGATTGTGGCCACCGCGGGACTATAGCAGCGGGCGAGCTCAGGTCCCGAGCGGGCGGTCGAGCTGGCTCAAACCGACCCAACCCAGGCGCTGGCGCACGAACAGCGCGGCGCGTTCGGCGACGCCGCGGTCGGGCGCGGGGCTCCACGCCGCCCGCTGACCCCGTGCCGCGAGCTCGTGTTCGACGGCCTGCTGGGCCGAAACGAGCCCACCGGCGAGGTGGCCGAGCACCTGCGCGCCGAGCTTGGCCTCGACCGCGAGGATCTCCCCCGGCACGATCGCGGCCCGCTTGCCGCTCTCCAGCTGATTCAAGCCCCAGGTCATGAGCTGGGGGTCGACGACGCGGTCGACCAGCAACCAGCGATCGCCGCGGGCCGCCCGCGCCGCCTCGATCACCGCCATGCCTTGACGCACGTCTTGCAGGATCCGCAGCTCGGGGATCCGCGCGTGCAGGACGCTCAGCAGGCTGAGCGTGTTGTCGACGGAGGTCTGGTCGACCGCCAGCAGCTCGAACGGCCGCCCCTTGGCCCCGAGACTCCGCACCACGTCGACAGCCCGCCGCACCATCTGGGTCACGGCCGGTTCACGGTTCCGTAGCAAGAGGATGACGCTGAGCGACAACTGCATGGCGGCGTACGTGGGGAGTACTCCTCACTATGCCCGGTAATAGTCCCGAACGCCGCTCATCGTCAACAAATCACCGGTTGGCGGCCAGGCGGACGCGGAAGAATCAGGGATCGCGGCGTCCCCACTCGGGGGCGGAGCGGTGTACTTCAGGGCGGGCCCGAGTCGCGACGATCTCGGCAGCGTCGCCCGAGCCCAAACTATCGTGCGCAAAGTCAAGCGTCCGAGCGCACTTTGCCGCTACGCCGCGTCCGAGCGCGCGCAGGGGTCGCCACGGCGACACGACGGGCTCGACTTTCTTCGCGGCACCTGCAAACAGGCAGCCGCACCGAGCGACCTCCCCGCGGGGGCAGTTTCGCGTATCATCCGCGCGCCGCTCGTGATTGCCCCTCACGGGCCTCGTGCGACCACAGGAAGAACCAGAGCAATCTCATGGCTGGCGTCAACAAAGCCATCGTCCTCGGCCGCCTCGGCCGCGACCCGGAGCTCCGCTACATGCAGAACGGGCAGCCGGTCTGCAAGCTCAACGTCGCGACCTCGCGCAAGTACCAGAACAAGAACAACGAGATGGTCGAGGAGACCGAGTGGCACCGGATCACGGTGTGGGGCAAGCAGGCCGAGCACTGCAACAACTTCCTCACCAAGGGCCGCGAGGTCTACGTCGAAGGCCGCCTGCGCACCTCTTCGTACGAAAAAGAGGGCCAGAAGCACTACACGACCGAGATCGTGGCCGACACGGTCCAGTTCCTCGGCGGCCGCGGTGAAGGCGGCGGCGGCGGTGGTGGTGAGGGCGGCGGCGGTGGCGGCGGCTTCGGTGGCGGCGGCGGCGGTGGTAGCCGCGGCGGCGGCGGTGGCGGTTACAACCGCGGCGGTGCCGGCGGCGGTGGAAATCGCGGCGGCGGCGGCGGCGGGTACAACCGCGGCGGCGGCGGTGCCGGCGGCTTCGGCGGCGGTGGTGGCGGTGGTGGCGGCGGCGGCTTCGACGACGACGGCGGCGGCGGTGCCGGGCCGGGCAACGAGCCGTACGACAACAACTACATGCCGTCCGACCCGGGCGACGACGACATCCCGTTCTGAGCCGCCGCAGCGGGCGGAGCTGGCCGCGAGGACCTGGCGCGAGGAGCATGTCTCGCGTGCCAGGTCCCGAGGGACATGTCTACAAAGACTGCCGAGGCCTGCCTGAAGATCTCGGTGGTCTGAGGCCGCGAACTCTCGACCTGTTCAGAGAGTATCCGCCGCCGAACGGCGCGGTTGCGCGCGGGGCACGGCTGCGCTCGAGTCGAGACCGCGGGCTCATCGCGACGCTGCGGCCGAACCTCGCGCGTGTTCGCGCCGACCTCGTGACTCGGCCCCTCGGAGGGTCGCGCGATCGCGCGCTCATGGCCTTCTTCGCTCGGGCATGAGCGACAGGTGCCGAGTGCAGGTCTCAGCGCGGGTCACCGAGCGGCTTCTGCGACGCGTCACAGAGGCATGCCTCAGAACATGTCTCGAAGGACATCTTCGGAGCAACGGCCGGGACGGCGCGGGCTCGGCTCCCAGTCGGAGCCCGGACTGCGCCCGGGGCAGCGCGGTCGGGCGGCGCGGACCCGACTTCGGCCGTAGCCCGGGTTGCCGGTGCTCGTCGCGCGCGGCACGTACACATGTCCCGAAGGACATGTTGATCGCAGCGTCAGGGCAGCACGGTGAGGCGGCGCGGGCCCGGCTTCGTGGGCTGGGGCAGGTCGGGCACGGCGACCTCGTCGGGCTCGCCGCGCGCGAGCAGGCGGGGGTCGAGCAGGTGCGAGGGCGCCACGTTCTTGAGCGCGCTCAGCATCACCGAGCGGACGTCGGGGTTGTCCTGCTCGAGCTGGGTGATGAGGGCGGACATCTTGTCGCGGCGGAGGTTGTCCTGCGAGCCGCACAGGTTGCACGGGAGGATCGGGTAGCCGGCCTCGCTCGCGTGCGCGGCGATGTCGGCCTCGGCGCACTCGATGAGCGGGCGAATCACGCGGAATCGGCCGTCGTCGGTGGTGTAGCCGGCGGGCATCGCCTGCAAGCGACCGGCGTAGAACAGGTTGAGCAGCAGCGTCTCGAGGCTGTCGTCGCGGTGATGGCCGAGCGCGATCTTGTTACACCCGAGCCGCTCCGCCGCGGTGTACAGGATCCCCCGCCGCAGCCGCGAGCACATCGAGCAGAACGCCTTGCCCGCGGGCGTGTGGGCCACCACCGGCGTGTACGTGTCCTCGCGCAAGATCTCGAACGGCGCCCCGAAGCGCTCGAGCCAGCGGCGCAGCGGCGCCCCGTCGTAGCCGGGCTGCACCTGGTCGAGGTGGACCGCCACCACGTCGAAGCGGAACGGCGCCCGCGCCTTCGCCTCCCACAACAAGTCGAGCAGCGTGTAGCTGTCCTTGCCGCCGGAGACCGCCACCATCACGCGGTCGCCGGCGCCGATCAGCTCGTAGCTGGCGATCGTCTTGACCATCGCGCGCGCGAGCAGGCGGCGCCGCGAGGACCGGCCGCTCGGCGGGAGCTCGGGGGACAAAGGCGCCGATGAGACGGCGCTCGTGTCCTGCGACGAGTCGGTCATGAGCTGGTGAGGGTGAGGCGCCTTGGGCGTGGCCGCGGCGTTGTCGTCGGTCGAGTCGGTCACGAGCCGATGAGGGTGAGGGTGAGGCGGCGGCGGTGGGCCGCGTGGCGGTGCTCCCACAGGTAGATGCCCTGCCAGGTGCCGAGGGCGCAGCGGCCGGCCTGCACGGGGATCGACAGCGACGTCTGGGTCAGCGCGCTGCGGACGTGGGCGGGCATGTCGTCGGGGCCTTCGGCGTCGTGGCGGAACAGCGGGTCGCCGTCGGGCGCGAGGCGGTGGAACAGGCGCTCGAGGTCGCGGTGGACCTCGGGGTCGGCGTTCTCGGTGATCAGCAGCGAGGCGCTGGTGTGGTGGATGAACACGGTGACGAGGCCGTGGCGCAGCTTGCTGTCGCGCACGAACGCCTGCACCTCGGGGGTGACGTCGACGAGGCCGCGCCCGCGGGTGGCGACCTCGAGCTCGTGGGATGCGAGCGACAGCGTCATTTCTGGTGCTTCGCCTTCCACTCGCTGTACGGCATGCCGTAGACGCGCTCGCGCGCCTCGTCCTGCGTCAGCGGGATGCTCCGCTCGGTCGCGGCCTCCTGGTACCAGCGCGACAGGCAGTTGCGGCAGAAGCCGGCGAGGTTCATCAGGTCGATGTTCTGCACGTCGGTCCGCTCGCGCAGGTGCGCGACCAGGCTGCGGAACGCGGCCGCCTCGAGTTGCTCGGTCTGCTCCGGGGTCAGGCGCTCGCTCGTCATGACATGTCCTCTCGTACAGGGTACATCGTGCATGTCCCGGGGGCCATGTCTCGGGAGACATGACCGATCGACCAGGACCGCACGGGTGGGCTCAGAAGAAGATGCCGCTCACGAGGGTCAGCGGCTCGTGGCGCAGGGTCCGCCAGGTGAAGTCGAGCAGCACGCGGTCGAAGTTGTCGCGCGGGTAGGCGGCGAACACGGCGGCCACCGGCGCCTTCGGCAGGCCGAAGCGGAGCAGGCCGTGGGTGTGCTCGATCTGGACCGCCCGGCGGAACGCGTCGGCCTGCGGCGACAGGTTCGGCACCGGCAGCAGGCGGTGGTTGTAGACCAGGCACTCGTCGACCACGTCCTGCGCGGCGGAGAGCTTGAAGCCGGCCATCTCGCGGGCGAACAGGCTGCGGCTGCGCTCGAGGTAGGTGCGCCCGGTGTCGCCGCGGCTGACGATCCCGAGGTCGTGGCACATGGCGATCGCATACGCCAGGTCGCGCGCGAGCGGGGTGCCTTCGCGCGCGAGCAGCATCTCGGTGAACAGGAACAGGCGCCGGCAGTGGTTGCGGAAGCCGTCGCCGTCGTAGGGGCTGGTGGCCTCGAAGACCTCCTCCGCGTGCGCGGCGAGCGGGCTCGTCGGTAACGAGGGGGCGGCCGGGGCGGTGAAGGTCTCGGTGGCGGACTCGAGCACTGGCCAAAATCTACCGCAGACCCGCGCGAGGCACGACAAAACCGGCGTGAGGCTCCCCCGCGCAAGGCCCGTGGCAGCGGGACGCACGCCTGGGGCAGAACGCGCGCGGGGCGGCGTTTCAGGCCATCGGACGCACACCGAGGTCGCCTAGCAGCAGCTCTACCACGAGGCGCTGCAGCTCGATCCGCCGCGGCTCCGGCAGGCCCATCCATGTCTCGACGCAGATCCCCACGCAGCCGGTGGCGTCGACGATGACCTCCGTGGACGACGTCGCGACAGGGTAGTACTGCGGGGCCCAGCGCTCGTCCTCGCCGGCGATCCGCGCGTTCAGGCGGTCGATCGTGCGGCCGATGATCGCGGGCATCGGCTCCACGCCGTAGACCAGAGTCTGACCGAACGACGGCTTCACGTCGGGGTGGTAGCGCTTGTGGCTCTCGTGCAGCGTGGCCATCAGCGCCGGCCGCTCGGCCAGCACGAGGTCCATGAAGCGGCGGGCCAGCCGGCGCTCGCGCTCGGGTGCGTCGGCGTCGCCGGGGAAGCAGCGGTTGAGATCGAGGCCGCCGGGGGCGCAGCGCTGGCGCGCGCGGTAGGCCGGCGGGTTCATGACCGGGACGACGATCAGGCGCCCGCGCGCGGGACGGATCTGCTCCTCCAGCAGCTCCTGCAGCGCGTGGACACCGGCGATCTCGTCGCCGTGGATGCCGGCCTGGATCAGCGCGACCGGGCCCGGCTCGGCGGCGTCGAAGACGTGGATCGGCAGCGTGGGCGAGAACCAGTGGACCCCGGGCGACAGACGCGACACGCCGCGAGGGTGCCTCACGGGCGCGCCCGAGGGCAAGAGGTCGCGGCTGTCCCGAAGGACATGTCGATCACGGCGGGCCGGGCAGGTCGGTCGGCGCCTCGATCCCAAGCGTGCGGCAGGTGGGCGAGTTGGGGACCGCGGTGTGGTCGGGCATGGTGCCGAGGATCCGGTCGCCGAGGTGGGTGGTGACGCCCTGCCAGTAGTGCTCGTTCTTGAAGTGGTGCAGGCGGTGGTAGCGCCAGATCCGGCGATAGAACTCGCCCTGGGGCTTGTAGCCGGTGTGCGTGAGGTAGTGCGTCCACTCGTAGAGGAAGGCCATCGTCACGCTGCCGACGACGCCGGTGAGGGCCATCTGCGGCGTGGGCGCGAGCATGAACCACACGGCGGAGAACATCGCCAGGCCGAGCCAGCCGGCGCGTCGGGGGATGAAGACCAGCTCGAGCCGCCACGGGTCGCGGTGATGGGCGCGGTGGAACTTGGCGATCTGCAGGTCGAACTTGCGGCCCCACACCGTGGTCGGCTTGAAGTGGAGGATGTAGACGTGGATCAGCCACTCGACGAAGGGCTGGGCCGCGAGGAGGATCGGGACGACGAGTAAGTCGGCCCAGCCGAAGTCGCCGACGGCGATACGCGTGGCGACCAGCAGCGGCCACATGACGGCGAAGATCCGCGGGCTGTGAAAGGTGAAGAAGGCGCGCGCGGCCTGGCCCAGCGTGGGGTTCTTGCCGCCCATTGGATCGTGCTCATTGCTCGTCATCGTCGTCCTCCTCTCCGTTGGCTGCCTGATCGTCAGTGGAGCTCTCGAGCGCCGCGAGCAGCTGCAAGATGCCGCGCGAGCCGTGCTGCATCAGCGCCTGGGCGCTCTGGCCGGCGCCCTCGCCGTCCTTGCGGCGCACCGCGTCGGCGATCCGGCGGTAGGCCGCGAGGTCGCGCAGCTCCTCGCTCATGACCTCGACCAGGGCCTCGCGCATGCCCTCGTAGCTGTGGCGCAGGCCGTTGAAGGCGAGCTGGTAGGCGATGTTCTCGCTGCAGACCGTGAGCAGGTCCCAGAACTGCAGCGCGAGGACCTGGAGCGCGAGCAGATCCTGCTCCTGCGCGGCCATGGCGGCGACCATCTCGTCGAGCTGCAACACCTGGCCGGGGCTGCGGCGCAGCGCGGCCAGGCGGGCGATGTCGGGCGCCATCGCGGCGCGCATCTCCATCACGCTGCGCGCGACGCGGAGGTCGACCGTGCCGTCGTGGTGAAAGAGGAGGCGATTGAGGAGGTCGAGGCTGGCGGTCTGCTTGAAATCGAGCACCCGCGTGCCACCGCCGTGCTGGATCGCGATCAGCCCGGCCTGCGACAACCGCTTGAGCGCCTCACGCACCGCCCCTCGGTTGACCCGCAGAACGTCGCACAGCGCGCGCTCGCTCGGCAGCGGAGTGCCGGGGCGCATGCGGCCATGCACGATCTCCTGGGATAGCTGCTCGAACACAGCGTCGGACAGGGACTTTCGGGCAACGGGCTTGAGGCGCATGAGCGGTGCCTGATGCGCTCAGCATGTCATGCCGAGATTCGATGGTCAACTGGTCATACCAGTTATTAAAATGCGCATGACTTCGCGGCCGAGGCGCGGCCGGCCGGAATCGGCCGAGCGGCGGCCGCGAGCGGCAACCGGGCGAGCGCCGCGGGGCTAGCGCGGATGCGCAGGCCGAAGGGCATCCCCTCACGGTCGGCCGATTGCGAGCCCTCGCAGTCGGGGCACTCGAGCGCGAGGCTCGGCCGACGCGCGGCCGAGGACCATCAGGGGTTCGGAGCGGCGAGGCGAGCGCTCGGGCGAGGCGAGCGCGGCGCTACGCCTGTCTCTTGCGTCATGTCTCTTCGGACACTGCCTCGACGGCCGCGCCGACGCGCTCGAAGCGGCGCCAGCGGCCGGCGATCCGGCGCTCGTGGGGCAGGTAGCGGGCCTTGTAGGCCATCGACGGGCACTCGCGGATGTACAGGCCGAGGTACAGGTAGCGGAGGCCCCAGGCGCGGCACAGCTCGAGCTGTTTCATGATCGAGAACACGCCGGGGGACAGCGGCTCGAAGTCGGGGTCGAAGTAGAAGTAGACGGCGGACAGGGCGTCCTCGGCGCGGTCGACGACGGCGACGCCGATCAGGCGGCCGTCGACGCGGTAGCGGAGCTCGAACGACTCGCAGCAGGTGTCGACGAGGAAGGCGCGGTAGCCGACCTCGTCGATGTCGTGGCCGTCGGCGTTGAGGTCGCGCTCGGCCTTGTGGCGGTTGTAGAGCGCGACCTTCTCGGGGGTGAGCTCGGGCGGACCGATCTCGACGTCGATGCGGCCGAGGCCGCGACGGTACACGCGGCGCTGGGTCTTGTCGGCCACGAAGCGGTCGACGTCGATGCGGATGGGCTCGCAGGCCTGGCAGGTCGGGCAGGAGGTGCGGTACAGCAGGACGCCCTGGCGGCGGTCGCCCACCCGCAGGCGCTCGGCGAACTCTTGCGGGGTGAGCATCCGCGTCGGCACGCGGAGCGGCATTCGAGCGTCGCGCCCCTGGAGATAGGGGCAGACGGTCGCCTCGTCGTATACCAGCAGCTCGGGCGGGTCGGCCGCGAGCAAGCGGGGGCGCCAGCGCATCATCGGTCAGTATACGGGTCCTCGCCGCCGCGAGGCGCGCCATCGGTTTGTACTGGGCGGACTGGGCACTACACTCGCGTGTCATGGCCGAGCCTGAAGTCCTGGACCCCGGCGTTTGGCGGGTCCCGTACGAGACGCCGACGCTGCCGCCGGCGACTGCGACCAATACTTTGATCGTCGGCACGCGGCGCCTCGCGGTCATCGAGCCGGCCACGCCGTTTGCGACTGAGCGGGCCGCGCTCGATGCGTTGCTCACGGAGCGAGCCGGCGTGGGCGCGGAGATCGTCGCCGTGCTCGTCACCCACCACCACGGCGATCACATCGGCTACGCGTTCGAGCTCGCGCAGCGGTGGGGCGCGCCGATCTACGCCCACTCGCTCACCGCGGCCCGCGTGGATTTCCCGGTCGACGTGGCCCTGGCCGACGGCGACCGGCTCGAGCTGGACGACGGATATGTCCTTCGAGCCCTGTTCACGCCGGGCCACGCGCCGGGCCACCTCGTCTATTGCGAGGAGCGGACCGGGATCGCCTACGCCGGCGACCTCGTCGCCGGCATCGGGACGATCCTCATCGACCCTGCCGACGGGGGAGACATGTCGGCGTACCTCGATTCGCTCGCCCGCCTGGGGGCGGCGCGACCGACGGCCCTCGTCCCCTCCCACGGGCCCGTGATCACGGCGCCGCAGGAGTGCCTCGAGCGCTACATCACCCATCGCAGACAGCGCGAGGGCCGGGTGCTCGCCGCCCTGAACGCCGGCGCCACGCGGATGCCCGAGCTGCTCGCCGGCGCCTACGGCGACACCCCGCGGGAGATCTGGTGGCTGGCCGAGCGGTCCCTGGACGCCCACCTGCGCAAGCTCGAGGGCGAGGGCCGGGTCCGCCGCGAGGCCGACGGACAGTTCATCCTGACCTGAACGGGCGCGCCGCCGTACACGGGCTTACCAGACGCGAGCTTGGCGGCGCGCAGTCGCCCGGCGCGTCGCGCGGTCGCCCTTCGCCGGCCGCTGGTGTTAGGATGGACCCGGTTATGCCCAAGGTCTTGATCGTCGAGGACAACGAACTCAGCCGGGACATGCTCTCGAGGCGACTGCGTCGCAAGGGCTACGAGGTGCTCGTCGCCGTCGACGGCGGCGAGGGCGTCGCCATGGTGAAGAAGGAGAAGCCCGACATCGTGCTGATGGACTTGAGCCTCCCCGACATGGACGGTTGGTACGCCACGCGGGTGTTGAAGGAGCACGAGGCGACCGCGAATATCCCCGTCATCGCCCTCACCGCGCACGCCATGTCCGGCGACCGCGAGAAGGCCCTCGAGGCCGGCTGCGACGATTACGACACCAAGCCGATCGACCTGCGGCGGCTGCTCTCCAAGATCAACCGCTTCGTGCCCGACCCTGAGGGCGGCGCCGGCGATCCCAGCGATAGCCGGGCCGGCTGATCACCGACTCTGCGGACGCAGCGTCGTCCGTCGCCGCCTCGCCGGCTCTTGCGATGCCGGCTCGCAGGCCCGACCGACGGCGCGTTCGCGTCTGTCCTTTCCGCCATGTCATCGGGCGCGCCGCGGTCACCCGTCCGCGGACCTGTGCGTCCGTCCGAGCGCCGATCTCCCGGAAAATCGCGCCGGAGGGGCCGGAAAACCGCGATAGAACCGCGTCCGGACCGCCTCCTCACGCGTCCTGCAATTGACACCCCTCGCGGGCCCCTGTAACGCTCTTTTGGCGGGGTTTTCCCCGCGGAGAGCTGCGATCACGGACGCCCACGCACATGCCGGACCGCCCGCCGAGAGCGGGCTCGAACCCCAGGGGGAGGTCGGGGCCGGAGGCCGCCTGGCCGCCCTGCGCGCGCAGATCGAGCAGCGTTTCGGCTACCTGCCGGCGTTCTTCGAGCCGGCCTTCGCCTGTCCGGACACCCTCGCCGACCTGTGGCACGCCGCCAGACACGCCTATCTCGAGTGCCCGCTGCCCGCCGTCTTCAAGGAGCTCACCCTCCTCCTGACCCTGCGTCGGGCCGGCGCCGGCCTCGTCGAGCACGCGCTCGCGCTCACCCGCCTGGGCCTCGCGCCCGCGGCCGTGCTGGCGGCCCTCGACGACCCGCGCGCCTTCATCACCCAGCTGCCGGCCGCCCGCGACGCTCTCGCCGCGCAGCACCTGCACCTCGAGACATGGCCTGAAGACCCTGTCCTTCACGACAGGCTCATGACCTGCGGCCTGGCCTTCGCCGCCGACCCGCAGGGCGGCGCTGACGGGCGGGCCGCGCTGGCCGGGGCGCTGTCGCCGGCGCTGTACACCCGCTGGACCGCGCTGGTCGCCTACGCGCGCGCGGGCCGCGTGGTTCGAGCTGCACCCCGACCTGGCGCAGCGCGTCGACCCGCCGCTGGTCGAGACGCACGCCTGGCTGCTGCGCGAGGCCCGGGGCTCGCGCGTCACTTCGGCGACCCGGCCGTCGGCGCCCGCCCGCTGGTCGCCCCGGCGCTGCTGCGCCTCATCGACGCCGTCCCGACCGGCATCCTCCAGCTCGACGCCCGCGGCGCGATCGTCATGTCGAACACCACCGCGCAGCGGCTGCTCGGTCACAGCGCCGAGGCCCTCGCCGCGCTGACGATCGACGACCTCGAGCGCGGCGCCCTGCGCGACGACGGCCACCCGCTCGCCTCCGCTTCGCCGCTGCGGCGCTGCCTCGAGCAGCACAAGCCGCAGCCGCCGCTCACCGTCGGCCTGCGCACCGCCCGGGGCGAGCTGCTGTGGACCCAACTCGCCGCCGTTCCGGTCGAGGACGACGACCAGGGCGCGGCGATCATGATCACGCTGGTCGACATCAGCGAGCGCCGCAAGATCGAGCGCGCCCTGCAGGAGAGCGAGATCAAGTACCAGCTGCTGGTCGAGGCCAGCGACGTCTTCCTGCTGTGCTTCGACCGCGACGGCGTCATCTTCCACGCCAACGAGCTGATCGCCGACCTCTTCTCTTCGACCGTCGACAGCCTGATCGGCAAGAGCCTCGGCGACCTCGCGCCCGACATGCCCGATCTGGCCGAGGCCTACCTCGCCCGCTTCGCCCAGGTCATGGAGAGCGGCATCGGCGTGTCGGTCGAGGAGATGATCGAGGTCCGCGGCAAGAACGGGTGGTTCTCGTCGACCGTCGTGCCGCTGCGCGACTTCGACGGCGAGGTCACCGGCGTCCAGGTCGTCGCCCGCGACATCACCCGCCGCCGCCGCGCCGAGATCGCCCTGCGCGCCCGCGAGGAGCGCTCGCGCCACGACTCGCTGCACGACCCGCTGACGCGCCTGCCCAACCGCCAGGCCTTCATGGAGAAGCTCGAGACGGCGCTGCAGGGCGTGCGCCAGGGCCGGGCCGCGTTCGCGGTGCTGTGCCTCGACCTCGACCGCTTCAAGAACGTCAACGACAGCCTCGGCCACTCGACCGGCGACCGCCTGCTGATCTCGGTCGCGCGCCTGCTGCAGGACTGCGTCGGCCCCGACGACCTGCTCGCGCGCCTGTCGGGCGACGAGTTCGGGGTCCTGCTGCCCAACGTCCAGGACGCCAGCGACGCCATCCGCGTGGCCGACCGGATCCTCGGCCAGCTCAAGCAGCCGCTCGCCCTGCGCGACCAGGAGGTCTACACCTCGATCAGCGTCGGCATCACCTGGAGCGCG
The DNA here is from genome assembly GCF_026626665.1 of Nannocystis pusilla. Taxonomy (GTDB): domain Bacteria; phylum Myxococcota_A; class Polyangia; order Nannocystales; family Nannocystaceae; genus Nannocystis; species Nannocystis pusilla. The sequence continues at coordinate 8,636,513 of NZ_JAPNKE010000002.1, read as the reverse complement.
CTCGGCTACGAGCGCACCGAGGACATCCTGCGCGACGCCGACACCGCGATGCACCGGGCCAAGCGGCGCGGCAAGAGCCGCTACGAGCTGTTCGACGCCGACATGCACGCCGAGGCCGTCGCCCAGCTCACGCTGGAGGGCGACCTGCGGCGGGCCATCGAGCGCGGCGAGTTCGAGGTCTACTACCAGCCGGTCATCGACCTCGTCAGCGGCCAGATCAGCGGCTTCGAGGCGCTGCTGCGCTGGAACCACCCGACGCGCGGCCTGGTCCTGCCCGGCGAGTTCATCGGCTGCGCCGAGGAGACCGGCCTCATCATCCCGATCGGCGAGTGGGTCCTGCGCGAGGCGTGCGGCCAGATGCAGCGCTGGCACGCCAAGTACCCCCACCGCGAGGCGCTGTCGATCAGCGTCAACCTCTCGGGCAAGCAGTTCGCCCAGCCGGCGCTGATCGCCAAGGCCCTGCACGAGAGCATGCTCGTCCCGTCGAGCCTCAAGCTCGAGATCACCGAGAGCGTGATCATGGAAGATCCGAAGACCGCCTCCGAGCTGATCGAACAGCTCCGACTCGAGCAGGTCCACTCCTACGTCGACGACTTCGGCACCGGCTACTCCTCGCTCAGCTACCTGCACCGCTTCCCGATGTCGGCGCTGAAGATCGACCGCTCCTTCATCAGCAACATCGGCCCCGACGGCGAGAACGCGGAGATCGTGCGCACCATCGTCACGCTGGCGCACAACCTCGGGATGAGCGTGATCGCCGAGGGCGTCGAGACCCGGGCCCAGCTCGACCTCCTGGCCGAGATGGGCTGCGAGTTCGGCCAGGGCTACTACTTCTCGCGCCCGGTCAACCGCGGCGTCGCCGAGTCGATGATCTCGCGCGACTGCAAGCCGTGACCGCGGCTGTCTCTCGGGACATGTCCCTCAGCGTCCGGCCGCGATCAGCTCGGCCGGCGCCTGCACCAATTCGATGAGCACGCCCTCGCCGCCGATCGGCGCGCCGCCGTCGTCGCCGCGGGGGTGGATGAAGCACACGTCGTGGCCGGACGCGCCGCGGCGGATCCCGCCGGGGGCGAAGCGGACCCCCTGTCCCGAGAGCCAGGTCACCGCCGCGTCGAGGTCGTCGACCCACAGGCCGACGTGATTGAGGGCCGGCTCGTGGACGCGGGGTCGCTTGTCGGGGTCGAGCGGCTGCATCAGGTCGACCTCGACCTGCCACGGCCCCGTGCCGGCGACCGCGATGTCCTCGTCGACGTTCTCGCGCTCGCTGCGGAAGGTGCCGACGATCGGCAGGCCGAGCAGGTCGGACCACAGCCGGCGCAGCGCCGCCTTGTCGCGGCCGCCGACTGCGATCTGCTGGACCCCGAGGACGCGGAACGGGCGGTGTTCGCTGGTCATGCGGGCCTCAATGTAGCGCAGGGTCGACCGCGCTGTGCAGCCGCGGCTCGCCCGGGTCGCCCCGCAACACCTCGGCCTCGTGCGCAGCCAGAACATCGAGCCGCGCCATGAGCTCCGCTTCAGGAACCAGCTCCAGCTCCCGCGCCAGCTCCACGTAACTGTGAAAGTGGCGCGCCTCACATGCCAAGAGCCCGCGGTACAGCTTCACCAGCCCCGGGTCGTCCAGCGTCTCCGCCAGCAGGCGCATCCGTTCGCAGCTGCGGGCCTCGATCAGCGAGCAGCACAGCAGCGTATCGAGCAGGCGCATCGGCTCGTGCGTGCGGGCGGCCGCCATCAGCTTGGCCGCGTAGGGGCTCGGCGTCTGGCGGCGGAACTCCAGCCCGCGCGCGCGCATCACCGCCACCACCTCCTCGAAGTGGGCCAGCTCCTCGCGCGCCAGCCGCGACAGCGGCACCACCATCGCCGGCCGCTCCGGGTAGCGGAAGATCAGCGACAACGCCGTCGACGCCGCCTTCTTCTCGCAGTGCGCGTGGTCGAGGAGGATCTCGGGCAGGTGCTCGCGCGCTCGCGCGGCCCAGCGCTCATCGGTCGGCGCGGCCAGGTGCAGCATCGGCGGCGGCAGTGTACCCTGGCGCTCGCGTGCCTGCCCTGTTCCGTGTCGCGGCCGCCCTCGCGTTCGCCGCCTGCGCCGTCGCCCCGTCCGACATGCCGCCGCAGCCTCCTGGCGGCGCCCCCGCGGCCGCGCGCCCGCTCGGCGTACCCACCCGGATCCTCTCCGCCCACGCCCAGCCCCCGCCCACCGGCGACGAGCGCGAGTACTTCGGCGTCCCGGTCGGCACCCTCGTCTACCTCGTCTTCACCCGCCCGCTCGACCCGGCCGCGCTGATCCCCGGCCGCTTCGTCGTCCTCGCCCGCGACGGCACCCGGCGCGTCCCGATCGCCGCCAGCCTCGCCCCCGCCAGCGAGCGCGACGAGCTCCGGGCGCTCGAGCTCGTCATCCCCGCGCCGCAGCGCGAGCTCGTCAGCGTCACCGTCGCCGGCCAGCTGTTCGACGCCGACGGCCGCGACCTCGACGGCCAGTCCGCCGACGTCGTCGCCGCCGACGCCCCGCCCTTCCCCGTCGCCGCCGAGCTCGTGTCCCAGGGGACAGATTGCCCCGCCCAGCCCGGCGCCGGGGCCCCTGCCGCCGTGCGCGTGGTGGAGCGCCCCGGTCGCCGCGGGGACCGCGGGCGTGCGCCTCTCGCTGGCCGACGGTCGCGCCCTCCCGCCGCTCGCCGTCGCCGACGTCGCCTGCACCCCCGAGCAGCGGCTCGCCGAGGCCGCGCCCGCGTGCGACCCCGAGGACGACAGCGTCCTCGACTACTGCACCCCGGTGGGCGCCGCCATCGAGCGCGTCGAGCTCGACCCTGGCGCCGCGCGCGGCCGCGGCGGCAGCCCCAGCGCCGCCGGCTCGCTACAACTTTCGCACATGTCCTCGGGAACATGAGCTTATCGCCATGACCCGAGGGACACGCACCATGGCGATCGCCCGCATGACGCGGTCGATCTCCCTGCCGATCATCCTCGCCTCCGGGGCCGTCGCCCTGTGCCTGGCGCTGCTGGTCGGCTGGAGCTACCTCTTCCTGCAGAACCCCGAGCTGGTGGCCGACCTGCGGGGCAACTGGTGGCTGCTGGCCGCGGGCATCGGCTCGCTGGTGGTCATCATGTTCGTGATCGTCCTCTTCACGGTCTTCCTGGTCCGGGAGATCCGCGAGGTCCGGCGGCAGACCAGCTTCATCGACTCGGTCACGCACGAGCTCAAGAGCCCGCTCGCCGCGCTCAAGCTGTGCCTCGAGACGCTCGCGCGGCCCGACCTGCCCGGCGCCCAGCACGAGCGGCTGCGGCGGATGATGCACGACGACGTCGAGCGGCTCACCGCCTTCATCGACCGGGTGCTCACCGCCACCCGGCTCGCGGGCGAGGTCCGGCCGTCGCAGCACCTCACCGACATCTCGCTCGCCGAGCTCGCGCGCCGCTGCGCCGCCGGCGTCACTCGCCGCGCCCACCTGGCCGACGACGTCGTCCGCGTCGACATCGCCCCCGAGCTGCGCATCGTCACCGACGAGGTCGCGCTCGCGGCCGTGCTCGAGAACCTCATCGACAACGCGATCAAGTACAGCGGCGACGACGTCGCCGTGGTCGTCAGCGCCGACGCCGTCGAGGCCCGCGGCCAGGTCGCGCTCGAGGTCCGCGACCGCGGGATCGGCATCCCGCGCACCCACCTGCGCCGCGTCTTCGAGCGCTTCTACCGCGTCCCCGACGAAGCCGTCCGCGAGCGCCGCGGCACCGGCCTCGGCCTTTACGTCGTCTCCGCCCTGGTCCGCTCTCTCGGCGGCCGCGCCGAAGCCCTCTCACCCGGCCCCGGCCAGGGCACCACCCTCCGCGTCACCCTCCCCATGCGCCTCCGCTCGGCGTGAACGCTTTCGGAGAGGACGGCGAATTCAGCATGTTTTCCCAGCCGCCTGAAGATTTCTGGAGCCCTCGCCGCCTCGCCGAACCACTCGCGGAGGACCTCGAGTGAGCACCTCGCCCCGACTCCTCCTCGTCGAGGACGAGCAGCACCTCGCCGCCGGGCTCAAGTTGAACTTCGAGCTCGAGGGTTACGCCATCGACCTCGCCAGCAACGCGCGGAGGGCCGCGGAGCTGCTGCTCGCGGCGCGCTACGACGCCATCGTCCTCGACGTCATGCTCCCCGACACCGACGGCTTCGAGCTGTGCAAGAAGTTGCGCGACGGCGGCAACTTCACCCCGGTCCTCATGCTCACCGCTCGGGACTCCACCGACGATCGAGTGCGGGGTCTCGAGGTCGGCGCCGACGACTATCTCGTCAAACCGTTCGAGCTCAGCGAGCTGCTCGCCCGGGTGCGCTCGCTGTTGCGCAGGCGTTCGTGGGAGCGCGAGCAACGCCCGCCGCAAGAGCGACCTGCGCAAGATCTGGCCGCGGTCGCCCCGATCCGCTTTGGCGACGCCGTCATCGACGTCGAGCGCGGCGAGGCGCGCATGGGCGAGCAGGAGGTCAAGCTCACTCGCCTCGAGTTCGACCTCGTGCGCTACTTCGCGGCCAACCCTGGGCGGGTGCTCTCGCGCCAGGAGCTGCAGGAGCAGGTGTGGAAGCTGGCGAACTACCCCAACACGCGGATGGTCGACAACTTCATCATGCGCCTACGGCGCCACTTCGAACCCGACCCGGTGAATCCCGTGTATTTCGTCTCGGTGCGCGGAACGGGTTACAATTCGTGGTCCCGAGTCCGGTGACCAAACCGTGACACGGATTGACCACTCGAGGACAGGCGTCGTTCGGGCATCTCCGGCACCTTGACCGGTGCGAATGCAGATCGACTCGCCGATCCCGATCCCCGAGAAGTACCGCGACCTCCCGCCGCCGGAGCGCCCGGGCTACGACTGGGGGAGCATCGCGCCGGTGGCGATCGTCCATCTGCTCCCGCTCGCGGCCATCTGGACGGGCACGCGCTGGCAGGACTGGGCCATGTGCTTCGCCCTCTACTTCGGGCGCATGTTCTTCGTCACCGGCTGGTACCACCGCTACTTCTCGCACCGCACCTTCAAGACCAGCCGGATCGTCCAGTTCATCGCCGCCTTCCTGACCCAGACCGCCTCGCAGCGCGGCGTGCTGTGGTGGGCCGCGCACCACCGCAACCACCACAAGTTCAGCGATCTGCCGTGGGACACCCACTCGCCGATCCAGCGCGGCTTCTGGTACTCGCACATCGGCTGGATCTACGAGAAGAACGCCGGCAACTGCGATTACAACAAGGTCCGCGACCTCGCCAAGTACCCCGAGCTGCGCTGGCTCGACAAGTACTGGCTCGTCCCCCCGACCGTCCTCGGCACCCTCGTCTACCTCACCATGGGCGCCTCGGGCCTCTTCATCGCCTTCGCCCTCAGCACCACCCTGCTGTGGCACGGCACCTTCACCATCAACTCGCTCGCCCACGTGTTCGGCAAGCGCCGCTTCGAGACGACCGACACCAGCCGTAACAACTGGCTGCTGGCGCTTATCACCCTCGGCGAGGGCTGGCACAACAACCACCACCACTACATGGGCTCGACCCGCCAGGGCTTCTACTGGTGGGAGGTCGACATCACCTACTACATCCTCAAGGCCATGAGCTGGGTCGGCCTCGTGTGGGACCTACGACCTGTCCCCGAGACCATCCTCGCCGAGGGCCGCCGCAAGGCCCCGCGGCGCCGCAAGGGCCCTCGACCACCGACCTGCGCGACGCCCTCGACGCCGCCCTCCCCGACCAGGCCTGAGTACCTGTCCCGGGGGACATGTCGAGCTGCAGCGTCGGCATCTATCCCGAGAGACAGAACATACGAGCTGGCCCGAAAGCCAGCTCGCAGTCTTTAACCCTCAGGGCCGCTCTCCGAGCGTCAGCTGCACGCTCGCCCCGCGCGCGAGCCCCAGCGTCAACGTCGTCTGCGCCGGCGCCTGCGTCAGCCCCGGGAACAGGTAGCTGTTCGCCCCCTGCACGTCCTGCCCGTCGACGCTGACGATCTCGTCGCCGACCGCCACGCCCGCCTGCGCCGCCGGGCTGTTCGGCCGCACGTGGGCCACGATCCACTGCCGCTTCAGCGGATCGGCGCCGGGCGCCGCCTCGTGGGTCGTGAAGCCGAGGTCGCCCGCGTACTCGCCGGACGGCGTCCGCCGACGCGCCATGCGGATCGGCGGCAGCTCGATCGTCGACGCCTCGCCCGACAGCGTCGCCGGCAGCGACGTCCAGCTGAACTCGTCCGAGTTCGTCGGCGACACGTAGATCTGGACCAGCCCGGTCGGCGCGTTGCGGAACTCGAACCGACCTGACGCATCGGTCATGTTGGCCTTGCCGTCCTGCGCGCTCGAGCCGCCGCTGCCCGACACCGAGACAGTCGCCCCCGGCACCGGCTTGCCCTCGAGGTCGACCACCGTCCCGCGCACCGTCACCTTCGGCGCCAGCTCGATGCGCACCCCCGACAGCTCCTCCCCGGCCGCCACCTTCACCGTCGTCTCCGCGGCTCCGCTCGACGCGCTGACCTGCACCTTGTACTCGCCCGCCGGCACCTCGGGGAAGCTCCACGCCCCGTTCGTGCGGTAGAAATAATCGCTGCGGCCATATCCGGACGCCGCCTCGCGGATCGCCACCGAGAATTCCTCCGGCGCCGCCCCGCCGCGCAGCGCCACCGTCCCCGCCAGCCGGGCCGCCGGCGCCAGAGTCAGCGTCACCTCGCTCCCGACCGCCACGTGCTCCGCGATCGCCTCGCCGCCGCCGCGACGGTGCGCCCGCAGCGTGTGCTTCCCGTCGCTCAGCTCGGACAGCGTGAAGCGCCCCTCCGCGTCGGTCATGTGGGGCTGCTTGCCGAACGTCCACCGCGTCTCGCGTGACGCCGTCCCCTGGGCCGCGCCCGCGCGATCCACCTCGCGCGCAGCTCCGACGAACGCGTCCGCCACCGGCGCTCCGTGTTCGTCGCGCACCACTCCCGTGATCTTCCCCGAGGCGCTCGCCACCACCAGGTTCACCGTCGCCACCGCGCCCGCCCGCACCTCGACCTTCTCGCCCTGGATGTCGTCGTCGCTCGTCCCCGGCGCACGCAACTTCTCCCAGGCCTTCTGCACCTCGGCCCGGTACTCGCCCTCGCCCACGTGCTCGATGCGGAACGTCCCGTCGTCGGCGGCCGACACCCCGAACCGACTCCTCCCGCCGGTCAACGACACCGCCGCCCCGCGCACCGGCTGACCCTTCGCGTCGCGTACTGTCCCCCGCACCTCCCCGGCAGCCGGCAGCTCGATCCGCAGCCCTTCCACGTCCTGTCCTTTGGGCAAGGTCATTTCCATCGGCTTCGGCGTCGAGCGCGGTGGGTCCCACGCCGACAGCTCCACCTCGTAATTGCCCGGCAAGAGCCCCGCCAGCTCGAAGCGCCCGCTCGCGTCCGTGCTGCCGTTGTACGCCGAGGTCCGCTGCGCGTGCGGCCGGGCCGGATCGGGCTTCGCATCCGCGCGCACCGCGACCTGCGGCACCGGTCGCCCGCGCGCATCGACCACGACCCCGCGGATCGACTGCGCCCGCCGCACCTTCCACTCGAGCCCCGACACGCTGCGGTCCACCACCTTCACTTTCTCGTACGTGTCCTCCGAGACATGTCCGGTGCACCGCACATCGACCCCGTACTCGCCGGGCCGCACCGCTCGCAGATGGAGCAGTCCGCCGTCGATCGCCCCGCGCGTCGCGCGACCGCTCGCCCCGTCGCGCAGCACCACCGAGCCGGACTCGCAGCTCCCCCGCCCTCGATCACCACGCGCCCCTCGACGAAGAACGCCGGGTGGGCCGCGATCACCAGCGGCTCCGACGTCTCGCCCAGCCCCAGCATCACCAGCTCCTCCGCTTGCCCGTACGTCTCGTCGGACACCGCGCTCGGCTTGTACCCGCCCGGCTGCAAGCGATCGAGGCGGAACATCCCCTGCGCGTCCGTCATCGTCGTCGTGTACGAGCTGCCGCCGCTCGACACCTGCATGCCCGCGAGCGGCTCACCGCTGCCCGCGCGCACCACCTTGCCGACCAGCACCGCCTCCGGCGTCATGAACACCTCGTAGAAGTGCCCCGGCGCCACACCGTGGTCGCGCCCGTCCGCGTAGCCGTCGGCCATCGCCCGCACCGCGAGCTCCCCGGCCTCACCCACATCGAGAACTCGCCCTCGGGCCCGGTGACGACGACCGGCTGGCGATTGCCGAGGAGCTGCGCGCCCTCGATCGGCCCGCCGCTCAGATCTTTCACGACGCCGCGGATCTCGACGCCACCGGCCTCGAGCACGATGTCGGCCCCGAGCATTTCCATCCCCTGCCGCAGCTCGACCCACTCGCGCCGACTCGCGCCCTCGCCTTGCGCGTACAGGGCCGGGATGAACCCCGGCGCCGAGCCGACGACCTCGTGACGCACCGGGAACAGCCCCGCGATCCGGTAGTGCCCGTCGCGCTCGCTCGTCGCGCAGTCGGGACGGCGGCGCTCCTCCGTCGTCACCCGCTCCGAAGTCGCCAGCGCGCACACCTGCGCCCCCGCGATCGGCGCCCCGCGCGAGTCCTTCACGAACCCGGCGATCGACGCCCGCGCCCCGAGTCGCGGATCGATCTGCAACACCGCCGCCTCGACCCGCGCCACCGTCACCGCCTCGACCGCCGCTTCCCCGACCTCGCTCGCCGCGACGGCGGCCGCGTCTTCCTTCTCCTCGCGCAACCACCACAGCACCCCCGCAACCACCACCAGGGTCACACCGATCACGACTCTCCCGCGCATCTCGTCACTCCTCGCTCGCGCATCGACGGGTCTTCGGCGCGTCCGCACGCGCCCTACCCTCGCCCGTCCGTATTCCTGCCGCAACGGTCACGAAGGACATGTCCTTCGTGACATGCCCTTCAAGACATATGATTCTCGGTCACGGCGCCTTGCCGGCCGTCACCGGGACGCTCTTTCCGTTCGCCAGGCCCAGCGTCACCGTCGTGCCCTCGAGCACCTGGGTGAGCCCCTGGTACAGATACGAGTTCGCCCCGGTCACGTCCTGCCCGTCGACGCTGGTGATCTGATCGCCGATCTGCACCCCGCTGCGGCCGCGGGGCTGCTCGGGCGCACGTACGCCACCACCAGCTGCCGCGCCAGCGGGTCCGCCCCCGGCTCCGGCTCCTTGACCTTGATCCCCAGCTCGCCGGACTTGTCGCCCTCTTTCACGCGCCGGCGCGCCACCTTGATCGGCGCCAGCTCGGTCACCGACGCGTCGGACGACAGCATCACCGGCATCGACGTCCACGAGAACTCGTCGCTGCCCCAGCTGCGCGGGTACACGTTCACTTGCACCTTCCCGCTCGGCGCGTTCGACACCTCGTAGCGACCCTGCTCGTCGGTCACGTTGCGCTTGTCCTCGTCGTCGCCGCTCGACGACCAGACGCCCGGCGCGGTGACGTAAACCTGCATCCCCGCGATCGGCTTGCCGTCGGTGTCGACCACCGTCCCGCGCACCGACACCTTCGGCGCCAGCTCGATGCGCACCCCGCTGGTGTCCTTGCCCGCGGCCATCGCCGCGTGCGTCTCGGCCGTGCCGCCGCCTGCGGTCACCGACACCTTGTAGTTGCCCGCAGGCAAGTCCGGCACGCTCCACGCCCCGCCGGTGCGGAAGAAGCTGTCGTGGCGGCGATACCCCGTCGCCTCGTCGACGATCGCTATCGAGAACTCCTCCGGCGCCGCTCCGCCGCGCACCTGCACCGTGCCCGACATCCGCCCCGGCGACGCGATCGTCAGCACCACCTCGCTGCCGAGCTCCACGTGCTCGACGATCGCCTCGCCCCCGCCCTTGCGGTGCGCGCGGAGCGTGTGCTTCCCGGTCGGCAGCCGCTCGAGCGTGAACCTCCCGTCCTGGTCGGTCAGGTTTGGTTTTTCAAAAACTCGCCCCAGCGACCCTGACGCACCCCTGCGCCCGCCGACTTCGTCGCGCTGTCCGGCTCGCGCGACGACTCGACGAACGCGTCCGCCACGGGCCCGCCGTCCTCGTCGCGCACGACCCCGGAGATCCGCCCCGACGCGCTCTCGACCACCAGCTTCACCGTCACGACCTTGCCGTCGCGCACCTCGACGCGCTCGCCCTGCACGTCGTCGTCGCCCGTCCCCGGCGCCCGCATCGCCCCCTCGAACCAGCTCGTCTGCGCGACGACGCGGTAGTCGCCCGCGGCCATGTGCTTGAATACGAAGCTCCCGTCGTCCTTCGCCGTGGTCGACTGCCAGTGCACCCCGTCGCTGGCCATCAGCTTGACCGAGCCGATCGGCTGGCCTTTCGGATCGCGCACCGACCCCTGCAGCTCCCCGGTGGCCGGCATTTCGATGCGGATCCCCGTCGCGTCCTTGCCCTTCGGCACCTCCACCACCGTCGGCTTCGCCGGCGTCGCCCGCGGGCTCCGCCACGCCTCCACCGACAGGTCGTAGGTCCCCGGCAGCAACCCCGACAGTTCGAAGCGCCCCTGCGCGTCGGTCTCGGGTCCCCACACGTTCGCGGTCTGGTGCTCCCGCGGCTTGCTCGGATCGGGCTTGAGCGACGCGCTGACGCCCATCTTCGCCACCGGCTTGCCGCTCGCGTCGACCACCACCCCGCGGATCGACTGCCCCCGCGACACGTCCCAGCGCAGCCCCGTCACGCTCTTGTCGACGATCTTGATCCGCTCGTAGCGCTCCGCCGACACGTACCCGCGGCAGCGGACGTTGACCTGATAATCACCCGGCAACACCCCGCGCTTGCGCACCGTGCCGTCGCTCTCGATCGTCATCCACTCGTCGCGCCCCTGCGCCGGATCTTCGAGGTTCACGCTGCCGTTGTCGCAGCCTCCGCCGCCCTCGGTCACGATCTTGCCCTCGATGGTGAACGCCGGGTGCGCCTCGATCACGATCGGCGCCGACGTCTCGCCGAGCCCGAGGATCACCTGCTCCTTCGCCAGCCCGAGCGCGTCGTCGGCCTCGGCGCGCGGCTTGTAGGCGCCGGGCTCGAGCCCCTCGATGCGGAACTCGCCGTTCGCGTCGGTGTACACCGACTTCGGACCGAAGCCCCAGCCGCCCGACACCGCCAGCACCCGCGCGCCCTCGATCGGCCCGCCGTCCTCGCCCGCGCGCACGACCTTGCCGACCAGCACCGCCTCGGGCGTCAGGAACAGCTCGAACTCGTGCCCCGGCGCCACCCCGTCTTCGTGGCCCATCGCATAACCGTCGGCGGTCGCCATGGCGAAGATCGGCCCCTCCTTCACCCACGCCGAGAACGACCCGTCGGCCGCCGTCCAGGTGAACGTCGCGTCGACCGCGACCTGGGCGCCCTCGATCGGCCCGCCGCTCAGATCCTTGACGAAGCCGTGGAGCTCGACGCCGCCGTCCTCGAGCGCGATGTCGATGCCGAGCGCCTCCATCTTCGGCCGCAGCTCGATCCAGTCGCGCAGGCTCGCCCCCTCGCCGTGTCGGTACTTGCCCGGCGCGAAGCCGGGGGCGCTCGCCAGGATCACGTGGCGCACCGGGAACAGCCCCTCGATGCGGTAGTGACCGTCGCGCTCGGTCTTCGTGCAGATCGGCTTCTCCCTGTCCTTCGACGCCAGCTCCTCCGCGTGATTGGCCGCGCACACCTGCGCCCCGGCCACCGGCTGCCCCCGCGGGTCTCGCACCGTCCCGGCCACCGTCGCCCGGTCGGCGAAGCGCGGGTGCAACGCGAGCTCCGGCTGCACCTCCGGCAAGCTCGTCGCGAACGCCTGCGCGGGCGCATCGCCGGACTCTGCCGCCACCGGCTCCGTCGCGCTCTCGGCTCCGCTACGCCACCACCATAACGCGGCCCCCGCCAACCCCGCGACCACCAGCCATACCGGCCCCGATCCTCGCGCTGTCTCGTCGTTGCTCACGAAATACCTATCCTTTCAAACATGCTCGAAGAAGCATGTTCCAAAACCATATCAACGGCGCACCGCCCACGGCGAAAATCTCCCCGCGCACCACGCCGATCCGACCGTCGCCGTGCGTCGCCCCGCGCGGCTCATCCTCCGCGAGCCGCCCGCTCTCCACCTCGTCGCTGCGCGTCGCCCCGCGCGACTCGTCCCCCCGCGCGGCTCATCCTCCGCGAGCCGCCCGCGCTCCCCCTCGTCGCTGCGCGTCGCCCCGCGCGACTCGTCCCCCGTGACCTGCGCGCGCGCGACGCTCCACGACGCTCCACGCTTCGATCGCGTCGGCGAGCGCGAAGTCGATCGCCGGCTCGCCTCGCGGGCCGCGCCGTGAGCATCGAGCCTCGCCCGCCCGCGGACCAGCGGAGCCAGCTTTTCGAGCGAATCGCTGGTGCCGCGCTCGCTCGCGCGGACCCGCACCCACGCTGCCGCGGCCCGATCCATGCCAACTCTCGGACACCGGCCGAGACGGGCGAGGGCAGCCGTTCCCGGCGATGCGCGCTTCAGCGCCGCCTCGTCGTGCTCGCCGCCTCGACGCGACCCGGCCTTCATCCCGAACTGTCTCTTCCGTGGATCTTCGGCCTTCAGCACGCGCGTCTCTCGTCTCGGCGACGTGTCACTCGGGACATGTGATTTTTCCGCTACGCCCGAGGGTCCGCGGATGTTCCCGGGTTTGGGGACGTACGCAGGAGCGGCGCCCACGATCTCACGATCCGTCGCCATGCGATCGCCTCCTTGCGACGCTCTCCTGCGGCTCTGCCCGAGCCTCGCCACGGCGTCTGCGCCGCCCCGACAGCGCCCGGAAATTTCACCGCCGCGATGCGAAGAAACATCTCGTCGGCCCAGAGGCTCGGGCTGCGAGATCGGCCCCCAGGGAGCTCTGGCCCCCAGTTTCCTCGGCTTCGATCCATGACCGCGGCGGCGCCGCCCCGGCGCCGCCGCCCTGGCACCGGGCGATCAAAGGTGCCACCGTCACCGGGGATGAGGGTCATCCACGCCGCCGACCTGCACATCGACAGCCCGCTCCGCGGGCTCGGTCGCATCGAGGGCGCGCCCGTCGACGACATCCGCCTGGCCACCCGTCGCGCCTTCAGCCGCCTCGTCGACACCTGTCTCGAAGACCAGGCCGCCCTCTTGATCCTCGCCGGCGACGTGTTCGACGGCGAGTGGCGCGACTTCAACACCGGCCTCTTCTTCGTCCGCGAGCTCGCCCGCCTGCGCGACGTCGGCACCCGCGTCGTCATGGTCCGCGGCAACCACGACGCCGAGTCCGTGCTCGCGCGCCACATCCCCTTGCCGGAGCACGTGCACACCTTCCCCGCCGAGGCCGCCGGCACCCTCGAGCTGCCCCGCCTCGGCCTCGCCGTCCACGGCCAGAGCTACGGCAACCGCAGCGTCGAGGACAACCTCGCCGAGTTCTACCCCGACCGCCGGCGCGACCTCGTCAACATCGGCGTCCTCCACACCAACGCCATCGGCGCCGCCGAGCACAGCAACTACGCCCCCTGCACCGTCCAGCAGCTCGTGCGCCGCGGCTACGACTACTGGGCTTTGGGACATGTCCACAAGCGGAGCATCCTGCACGCCGACCCGTGGGTCGTCTACCCCGGCAACCTGCAGGGCCGCCACGCCCACGAGTCCGGCGCGCGCGGCTGCACCGTCCTCGACATCGACAATTGAAGATTCGCAGCGTCGCCCACCGCGACCTCGACGTCCTCCGCTGGGCCGAGATCTCCCTCGCCGCCGCCGCTGCCGCCGACACCGACGACCTGCTCGGCACCTTGCGCCTGCGCCTGCAGCAGATCGTCTTCGAGGCCGGCGGTCGGCCCGTCCTCGCGCGCGTCCTCGTCGACGGCGCCACGCACCTGCACGCGCGCCTCGCCGCTCACCCCGAGCCCTTCGCCGCCCAGGCGCGGGCGATCGCGGCCGACCTCGGCGACGTGTGGATCGAGCAAGTCCGCTTCCGCACCCGGCCGCCCGCGGAGACCGAGCACGGCGAGCTGCTGGCGCTGCATCAAGCCCTGCGCGACGAGCTCGAGGCCCTCGCGGCCGACCCGCAGCGCCTCGCCGAATACGGCCCCGCCCTCGCCCCGCTCGGCTCGCTCGTCGCCCCCTACCTCGGCCTGCGCCCCGACGACCCCGAGCACCTCGCCGCCCGCCTCTCCGAGGTCGAGGCCCTCCTCCTCGGCCTCCTCGCCCCCGACCACCCGCACCCGCGCCCCGCCGCGCACCTCCCCGCGCAAGACCCGGCCCCGGTCCGCGCGAGCGAGCACCCCGAGCCCCGGTGAGCCGATCGCCTCTCGCGCCTCCGCTCGCCCGAGGCCCGGCGAGCGCCCGCACTCGCTCGCGCCGCGCGACGTTTTTGCATGTCTCCTGGACCATGTCTGAAGAGACACATTCCGCCCTCTCCGTCCATGGCGCATCGGACATGTCCCCGAGGACAGCCATCGACCTCGTCTCTCCAGCCTCTCGACCCCTCTGCAGCAGCGCCGCGAGGGCCGCCGTCCCCCGATCTCCCCATGCGTTTTGAGCGCCTGACCGTCGAGCGCTTCGGCCACTTCGAATCGCTCGACATCGACCTGCCCGGAGGGCCAGGTCTCGTCGTCCTCTACGGCCCCAACGAGGCCGGCAAGACCACCCTCCTGCGCGCCCTCCACGGCCTGCTGTTCGGCGTCGACGACCGCACCCCTTACGCCTTCGAGTACGACTACCGCGCGATCGCCCTGCGAGCGGTCCTGCGGGACAGCGCCGGCCAGCGCCTGCACGTCACCCGCCTCAAGAAGCGCAAGGACTCGCTGGCCGGCAGCCTGCACAGCGAGGCCGGCGAGGTCCCGCTCGACGGCCCCCGCTTCGCCCGCTACTTCGGCGCCATCACCGAGGAGCTCTACCGGGCGATCTTCGGCTTCACCCACGCCGACCTGCAGCAGGGCTCCGACGTCCTCCAGGTCGCCGGCCTCGCCGAGCTGCTCGGCGGCGGCGCGCTCGGGGGCAGCGCCGAGAAGATCCGCGGCGCCCTGGCCGGCCTCCAGAGCGAGAGCGAGGGCCTCTTCAAGGCCAAGGGCAAGAACCCCGCGATCAACCGCGGCCTCACCCAGCTGCGCGACGCCAAGCTCGCCCTGCGCGACGCCATGTTCGCCCAGCCGCAGTACGCCGCGCTGACCACCAACCTCGCCGCCGCGCGCCACGACGCCGACGCCGCCGAGCACGAGCTCGCCCGCCTGCGCGAGCGCGAGGCCCGGCTGCGCACCTTGCTCGGCGTGTTCGAGGACTTCCACGAGCACCTCGGCCTCGTCCGCGCCCTCGCCGACCCGTCGCTGCGCACCGACCTCGACGAGCCCTCCGCCGAGCGGGCCCGCCAGCGCCACGCCGAGTTCACGACCGCCGACAACCAGCTGCGGGCCCTCGACGCCGAGCTCGCGCGCCTGCTCGCCCGCGCCGACCAGCCCGCCGCCGACCCCGCCCTGCTCGCCGAGGCCGCGGCCGTCGAGCGGCTCGTCCGCCGCGTCGAGGCCGTCGCCGAGCAGCGGCTCGTCGTCCCGCGCGAGCGCGAGCGCCTGGCCCGCGAGACCGACGCGCTCGAGTCTATCCTTGCGACCATGTCCCCGGGACACGCCCTGAAGACCATGTCCGATGGGTCATCCAGCCGCACGAGCTCGACCGCCTGCGCGCCCTCGCCACCCGCTGGCAGCGCGCCCGCCAGGAGCTGATGCTGTCGTCGCGCGGCCTCGCCGACGACGAGGCCGAGCTGGCGGCCCTGCGCGCCAGCGTGGCCGAGCTCGCCGCCGCCGCGCCCGACCCCGAGGACAGCGCCCTGCTCGCCGAGCTCGAGGACGCCCTGGCCCGCCGCGCCGAGCTCGAGCGCGAGGAGCTGGCGCTCGCCCGCCTGCGCGCCGACCTCGACCTCGGCCTGCTGCGCCTGCACCCGCCGCTCGCCGCCGCCGACCTCGCCGCCGCCCCGCTGCCGCGCCCCGCCGAGCTCGACGACCACCACGCCCGCGGCCTCGACCTCGAGCGCGAGCGCCGGGCTGCCCTTTCGGACCTGTCCCGAGAGCAAGACGAACTCGCCCGCGCCCGCGCCGAGTGGGGGCCCTCGCCGCCGCCGACCTGCCCGACCCCGACGCCCTCGCGACCGCCCGCGCCCGCCGCGACGAGGTCTGGCACGAGGTCCGCCGCCGTCTGCACACCCAGGAGGGCTTCGGCGCCCTGTTCGCCGGCGCCGACGCCGACCTCGGGCCCGACACCGCCGCCGCGCGCAAGCAGCTCACGCGCCGGTTCGAACGCGCCCAGACCGACGCCGACGACCTCGCCGACCGCCTGCGCGACGCCGCCGACCAGCTGGCCAAAAAGACAGGCCTGCAGCGGCAGATCGATCGCGCCGAGCAAGACGTGGCCCGGGCGCAGGAGCGGGTCGCCGCGGCCACGCGCGCCGAGCAGCGCTGGGCCGCCGAGTGGGCCGCGCTGTGGCGCCCGACCAAGATCGTGCCCGGCCCGCCGGCGGCGATGATCCCGTGGTACCGCGACGCCGCCAACCTGCGCGAGCTGGCCGCGGAGCAGGTCCGCCGCGAGGAGGTCGTCCGCCGCCTCCGCCCCGGGCTCGAGGAGTTCACCGCCCGCCTGCAGCGCCGCCTCGCCTGGCCCGGCGCCAGCTTGCCCGCGCTCGCCCAGGGCCTCCGCGACCGCGAGCGCAGCGCCCTGGCCGCGCGCGCCCGCCTCGAGGCCGCCTCTGCCCGCCTCGCCGGCCTCGAGAGCGCCGTCGGCCGCGGCCACGCCGCCCACGCCGCCCTCACCCGCGAGCTCGCCGACATCCGCGTCGCCCTGTCCGCCTTGCTCGTCGACCTCGGCCTGCCCGCCGACCTCGAGCCCGACGCCGCGCTCGCGCGCATCGATGCCCTCGAGGACATGTCCCAAAAGCTAGTCAACCTCGAGTCCCGCCGCGAGGCCCTGGCCCGCGGCGAGGCCCTGCTCGCCGGCTTCGACGCCGAGTTCACGGCGCTCCTCGCCCGCCTCGGCCGCCCCGCCGACGATCAGGCCCCCGAGCACACCGTCGACCGCCTCAGCCGCCGCCTCGCCGAGGCCCGCACCGCCGCCGCCGCCGCCGCCCAGGCCCGCGAGCAGGCCGAGGCCAAGCAGCGCGAGCGCGACGCCCTGGCGGAGCTCCGCGCCGCCGCCCAGGCCGAGCTCGCGGCCCTGGCCACCCGCGCCGGCGCCCGCGACACGGCTGAACTCTTGGACATGTCCGAACGGGCACTCCAGCGCGCCCGCCTGCACAAGCGCCAGAGCGAGCTCGCGCTGCGGCTGGCTCGCGCGCTCGGCGACGGCCCCGCGCGCGACAGCTACGACGCCGAGCTGCAGGCCGCCCGGCGCGAGGCCCTGCTCGCCGAGCGCGACGATTTGGCGCGACGGATCTCCGACCTCGATCGCCACCGCACCACCGCCGTCGAGCAGAAGGGCAAGCTCGACAACCAGCTGCAGCACCTCGGGGGTGACCGCGCCGCCCGCCTCAACGCCGAGTGCGAGGCCCTCCACGCCGACCTCACCCAGCACGTCGACCGCTACGTCCTGGTCCAGCTGGCCCAGCAGGTGCTGGCGCGCGTCACCGACCGCTACGCCCGCGAGAACCAGCCCGCGATCCTCCATTACACCTCCGACCTGCTGGCCACGATCACCGGCGGCCGCCACCTCCGCGTGGTCCCCCAGCCCGAGGCCGGCACCCTCGCCGCGGTCGGCCGCGAGGGCCGCCTGCGGCTCCCGAGCGAGCTGTCCCTCGGGACACGCGAGCAGCTGTTCCTCGCCCTCCGCCTCGCCTACGTCCTCGACTACTGCGACCGCAACGAGCCGCTCCCGCTGGTGATGGACGACGTCCTCGTCAACTTCGACGAGGACCGCGCCGCCACCACCTTGCAGGCCCTCCGCGACGTCGCCCGTACCACCCAGATCCTCTTCCTCACCTGCCACCGCCACCTGATGCACCTCGCGCGCCAGACCACCGACACCGGCGCCGCCCTGCAAATCGTAGAGCTCCCCGAGCCGCCCGCCGCCACCCTCTCGCGCGCGGCCGAGGCCTGAGCTCTTTCAGACATGCCCTGTGGGCCATGCCCGATCGAGCATGCCCCAACGGACATGCCCGATCGGCCATCTAGTCAAGGTACATGCGCTGCCACTGCTCGAGCACGATGAGCGACCAGATCCGCAGCGCGTGATCGCGGGTGCCGCGGCGGTGCTCGCCGACGATGCGCGCCACCCCGTTGACCTCAAAAAGCCCGCGCCGCTTGATCACGTCGGGGTGCAGCCAGTCGGCGACGATGCGCGCCTCGGCGGCCTTGAGCCACGCCCCGAACGGCGCCGAGAACCCGAGCTTCTTGCGCTGCAGCACCGCGGGCGGCAGCCACTTGCCGGCGATCGCCCGCAGCACCCGCTTCGACGCCAGCGCGGTCACCCGCATCGACGACGGCGCCGCCGCCATCTGCTCGAGCAACACGTGGTCGCAGAACGGCACCCGCACCTCGAGCCCGTGGGCCATGCTCATGCGGTCGGTGCAGCGCAGCACGTTCTCGGGCAGAAACCCGTGGATGTCGGCGTACCACGCTCGCGCGACCAGATCGCCGAATACAGGGCGATCGAACGCCTCGGCGATGAAGCTCGGCGCCCGCACCTCGGCGATCCGCCGCGCCGTCTCGCGCGCGTAGGGCCGGTCGCGCGCCGAGTCCGAGCCCTTGCCGACCCACGCCGCGTAGCGCTCCCCGGGCGGCAGCGCCAGGCTGTCGAGGAATTGCCGGCCCCAGCGGCGCAAGCTGAGCGCCGTGGTCGGCTCGCCGAGCACCCGCAGCGCCCGCCCGGCCAGCGCGATCGCCGTCGGCGGCACGTGCCCGAGGTGCTCGGAGATCCGCAGCCCCCGGTAGCGCGGATAGCCGCCGAACACCTCGTCGCCGCCGTCGCCCGCCAGCGCCACGGTCACCCGCTGCCGCGCGAAGCGAGACAGGTGATACGCCAGCAGCGCCGTCCACGAGCCGAACGGCTCGTCGAAGCCGGCCACCATCGCCGCCAGGTCGTCGAGGATGTCGATCTTCAGCTCGAGCTCGTGGTGCTGCAGCCCGAAGTGCCGCGCCACCGCGCGCGTGGTGCCGCTCCTCGTAGCTCGCCCCCTCCGGCCCGTAGCCGACGCAGAACGTCTGCAGCGCCGAGCCCCGCCGCGCCAGCGCAGCCACGATCGTCGACGAGTCGAGCCCGCCCGACAGGAACGCCCCCACCGGCACGTCCGACACCGTGTGCAGCTCGATCGCCTCGGCCAGCGTCGGCGCCACCGCCTCCGCCCACGCCTGCACGCTCGGCAGCCGCGGATCCGGCGGCCGCGGCTCGCAGTCCCACCAGCGCGCGATCGTCACCTGTCCTTCACGCCAGGTCAGTCGATGCCCCGGCGGCAGCTGCTTGATGCCGGCGAAGATCGATCGCGGCGGCGGGACATAGTAGAGCTCGAGGTAGCCGTCGAGCGCGGCGAGGTCGAGCGAGCGGTCGACCGCCGGGCACTGCAGCAGCGCCTTCGGCTCCGACGCGAACAGCAGCACGCCGCCCGGCAGCTGGGAGTAATAGAGCGGCTTCTGCCCCAGGCGGTCGCGCACGAGGTGGAGCTCGCGGGTCCGCCGGTCCCACACCGCGAACGCGAACATGCCCCGCAGCCGCTGCAGCGCCGCCGGGCCCTCGCGCCGCCACAGCTCGAGCAGCACCTCGGTGTCGCCGCGCGTGCGCAGCGGGACGCCGGCCGCCAGCAGTTCGGCCCGCAGCGCGGCGAAGTTGTAGATCTCGCCGTTGTAGACGATGACGAGGTCGCCGCTGGCGTCGACCATCGGCTGGGGGCTACCGGCGAGGTCGAGGATCGCCAGGCGGCGATGACCGAGCCCGACGTCCGGCTCGAGGTGGACGCCGTCGCCGTCGGGCCCGCGGTGCCGCAGCGCCGCGGTCATCTGCGCCACCAGAGCCGCGTCGCACGCCCCCGCCATGCCGGCGAGCCCGCACATCAGGACCCGCCCCTCTGCGCGCGCGCGCATCGGCCAGATTCGGGTCGCCAGGGCGGCATCAGGGGCGAGCTTGGCATACTATGGCGCGGCCCGCCTGAAGCTGCCCTCATCATGACCGCCGCGACCGACGCCCCCACCGACGCCCCCACCGTCGAACCCGTCGATGCCTGTCCGGTCTGCGGCGCCCGCGATGCCCGCCCGCTCCTCCCCGAGGTCCACCGGATCGGCGTCGTCCGCTGCCAGGGCTGCGACCTCGTCCACGCCACCGGCCACTACGCCGCCACCTACCTCAGCGAGTCCTACTACGGCACGCGCGCCAGGCAGCGCCAGTCGCCCACGCAGCCGTCGGCCCGCGACGCCGACCGCAAGCGCCGCAACGTCGAGCTCTACGATCGCCTCAGCGGCGGCCGCCTCGGTCGCCCCCGCGCGGGCGCTCGCGCCCTCGACATCGGCTGCGACACCGGCCTCCTGCTCGACGTCCTGCGCGAGCTCGGCTACCGCACCGAGGGCATCGAGCGCTCCCCCGCCGGCGCGCAGGCCCAGGCCGCCGGCCACGAGGTCCACGCCCTCGACATCGAGGTCACCGACCTGGGCCTCGGCCGCTTCGACCTCATCACCATGACCCACGTGCTCGAGCACCTGCGCGAGCCGGTGCGCGGTCTGGTGTGGATCCGCCGCCACCTCGCCCCCGGCGGCCTGGCCGTGATCGAGGTCCCGAACTGGGGCGATCTCCTGCGACCGCTGTGGGGCCGTCGCTTCCGCCCGCTCGAGCTCGGCGATCACATCAGCTTCTTCGAGCGCGCCACCTTCACCGCCGCCCTCACCCGCGCCGGCTTGGAGCCGGAGATCTTGTGGAGCGCCCCGCAGATCGGCACCTCGCTCGCGCCGAGTTTGCTCACGGCTGCCGACCTCGCCCTCGAGCTCCGACGCCAGCTCCGCCCCGGCCACGCCGCCCCGACCGTCGCCGGCGTCGCCGGCGATCGCCTTCGGTCCTCCAAACAGGGCCGGCGTTGGCAGCGCCTCGCCGGGCCCCTGGTCGTCCGCGGCCTCGACAGCCTCGACAGCGCCCTCGGCCCCTGGCTCGAAGGCGTGTTCGGAGCCCACTGCGCCTGGGGTGCAAACCTCGTGGTCGTCGCCCGGGCACACGCGCAGTGAAAAACCCACGGCCCAATCTCCCCACCCTCATCCGGGCTTTGCCGCCCTCGCTTTCGGGTGCTGGGACCCTCGGATCGTGCTTGACTTCCGCTCAGAACCGGAGCATCTTCCTGGCCCCTCGCACCGAACGGCGCGAGGGCTCAGGGGTGGTAGTTAAGTTGGTTATAACGCCGGCCTGTCACGTCGGAGGTCGCGGGTTCGAGCCCCGTCCGCCCCGCCAGAGAAACTGAAGCGAAGCCCCGAAACCACCCGGTTTCGGGGCTTCGTGTTTTGGTCGCGTGCACCGAGCCGACGCCCCTGCACCGACCGGACGAGCTCGCACCCGGGCGCTCCGCCGAGACGCGGCCTCGCTCGAGTTCGCGGACCCTGCACCGCGAAACAGCCCGCGCGCCGAAGCTCGCCGCCGCGGACCTCCGACGAGATGCTCGCGCCGGGTCGGCGGACCAGACGCCGCCGCAGACCCCCGGGGACGGTCTCCGCCGCAGCTCACCGAGGACGCACCACCAGCACCCGGCCACAGCAGCCCGTCGGCGTCGACCCATCCGAGCCGGTCTGCTCGACCGGCCACTTTACTCTTTGACAGACAGAGAACTTCGCACCGACGCGCTCACAGCGTCGAGTAGACCGCGTGCCGGCCGACGCCGATGCGCTCGACCCGGCCTTGCTTGACCAGCACCCCGAGGTGGTGGCGCAGCACCTTGCGATCGATGCGCGAGTACTCGGCGATGTCTTCGATCGTCACGTCGCCGTTGCCCTCGATGAAGGGCAGCACCTGGCGCGCGACCTCGTCGGTCGACAGCCCGCCGTCCTCGGGGGCCTCTTCCTTCTCCTTCTTCAGCGCCTTCGCCTCGGCCTCGACCTCGGCCAGCTCTTCCTCGAGGATCCGGCGCTTCTTCTTGCGCCCCGTCGGCTCCGGCTCGGTGGCGACCGGCTCCGGCGGCGGCCCGAAGCCGTCGCGCAGGTCGCCGAGGGTGATCTTCCCGAACTGCGCCCACAGCCCGCGCGCCTCCAGGAAGTGGACCAGGTCCCCCAGCGACACCGTGTCGCGGTTCTTGAGGCCCTTGAGCGTCTCGAGCGCGCTCAGCCGCTCGAGCGCGCCGCTCTCGGCGCGGAAAATGGCACTGGCTTCACGTGTCATGGATGTTCCAGATCGGGCGCTGCGGGCGTTCCAGCCGGCGCTGCGCGCTTCGGCGGGTATTGCTCATCCGATCGGCCCGCGCAAGCCGCGATCGGCGGGACATCGGGGAATCATTGTCCCAACCGCCTCCGGGATTCACCTGCGCGCGGAGAGATCTCTTCGTCGCCTCCGCACAGGGGCGTGAAGCCGCGCCCGGGAATGTACGTAAGCGCCCCTACAGGTACGAGTCCTGACACCCCCAAGGCCCATGTGGACAACTTCGGCGCGGTTTTCGCCGCTTGGCGAGCCCGCCGCCTTGTGCGGACCGCGCGAACCCTTCGAGGCACCTCCCCGCTCGACTAAACACCATTCCAGATTCGCGCAGGACAGGCGGGCTCGACTGCGGAATTCCTGTGAATGCGGGAGGGCTCGGGGCCCCCTCCCTAGAGCCTGCTGACGGGCGAACAGCGCGGAGCGCGGAAGTTCTCTGCCCCAACATGTCGTGCTACAAGGCCCCTCACCCACAAGATGTGGGGGTCGCGGAGCGCTTCCGTCCGGCTTGCATCCGGGTGCTCCTCGGTCCATCTCTGCCCGACTTTACAATTCGCCCCTGCTGCTCGACTTCGCTCGCCCCGGCCCTGGGAGCGCGCGGAGCCTGGTCGCGGCTGGCCGGGTCTTGCATTCGCAAGGCCGGTCGCGCTTTTCCCGCCCCCCCGACAACTCTGCCCCCGGAGTCCGCCCCGTCATGAAGCTGTCCCGGCTCTTCACCAAGGATCAACCCCGTCCTTTCTCCGGCGTCGATTTCGAGCGCCGTAGCTCGCGGATCACCAACCCAGACGGGACGGTGGTGTTCAGAGCGAGCGACATCCAGGTCCCGCAGGGTTGGTCGCAGGTCGCCGTCGACATCATGGCGCAGAAGTACTTCCGCAAGGCCGGCGTGCCCGCCCGCCTGCGCAAGGTCGCGGAGGAGGGCGTGCCCGAGTGGCTGTGGCGCAGCGAGGCCGACACCGACGCGCTCGCCGCCTTGCCGCCCGAGCAGCGCATGGTCGGCGAGACCGACAGCCGCCAGCTGTTCCACCGCCTGGCCGGCTGCTGGACCTACTGGGGCTTCAAGCACGGCTACTTCAGCGACGAGGACTCGGCCCGCGTCTTCTACGACGAGCTGACCACCATGCTCGCCGACCAGGCCGTCGCGCCGAACAGCCCGCAGTGGTTCAACACCGGCCTGCACTGGGCCTACGGCATCACCGGCCCGGCCCAGGGTCACAGCTACTGCGACCCCGTCACCGGTGAGCTCGGCCTCTCGAACAACGCCTACGAGCGCCCGCAGCCGCACGCCTGCTTCATCTCCTCGGTCGGCGACGACCTCGTCGGCCCCGGCGGCATCATGGACCTGTGGGTCCGCGAGGCCCGCCTGTTCAAGTACGGCTCGGGCACCGGCACCAACTTCTCGACGCTCCGCGGCGAGGGCGAGCCGCTGTCGGGCGGCGGTCGCAGCAGCGGCCTGATGAGCTTCCTGAAGATCGGCGACCGGGCCGCCGGCGCGATCAAGAGCGGCGGCACCACCCGTCGCGCCGCCAAGATGGTCATCGTCGACGTCGACCACCCCGACGTCGAGAAGTTCATCGACTGGAAGGTCATCGAGGAGCAGAAGGTCGCCGCGTTGGTCGCCGGCAGCCGCCTGTGCAGCCGCCACCTCAACCTGGTCCTCGGGGCATGTCACGACGTCGCCCTCACCGGCGACGACCGCTTCGACCCGCGCAAGAACAAGGGCCTGCGCAAGGCGATCCACAACGCCCGCGCCGCCGAGATCCCCGAGAGCTACGTGCAGCGGGCGATCGCCCTCGCCAGGCAGGGCGCGCGCGAGATCGAGTTCACCGAGTACGACACCAACTGGGACAGCGAGGCCTACGCCACCGTCTCCGGCCAGAACTCGAACAACTCGGTGCGCGTCACCGACGAGTTCCTGCGCGCCGTCGAAGAGGACGGCACCTGGGACCTCATCCGCCGCAGCGACCGCAAGGTCCACCGCACCGTGCGGGCGCGCGAGCTGTGGGACAAGATCACCTTCTCCGCCTGGGCCTGCGCCGACCCCGGCCTGCAGTTCGACACCACCATCAACGAGTGGCACACCTGCCCGAACGACGGCCGGATCAACGGGTCGAACCCGTGCTCCGAGTACATGTTCCTCGACGACACGGCCTGCAACCTGGCGTCGCTGAACCTGGCCAAGTTCCTCACCCGCACCAGCGGCGCCAGTGACCTCGACCTCGACGTCGACGCCGTGCGCCACGCCTGCAAGCTGTGGACGATGGTGCTCGAGATCTCGGTGCTCATGGCCCAGTTCCCGAGCGAGGCGATCGCGGTCCGCAGCTACAAGTACCGCACCCTCGGCCTCGGCTACGCCAACCTCGGCACCTACTTCATGCTGCGCGGCATCGCCTACGACAGCGAGCTCGCGGTGGCGATCTGCGGCGGCGTCACGGCCCTGATGACCGCGGCCTGCTACAGCACCAGCGCCGAGCTGGCGCGCGAGCACGGCCCCTTCCCCGGCTACGCCGCCAACCGCGAGCCGATGCTGCGGGTCATCCGCAACCACCGCCGCGCCGCCTACAACGCCGCCCGCGCCGAGTACGAGGGTCTGTCGATCGCGCCGATGGGCATCGCCCAGCACGTGTGCCCGAGCTACCTGCTCAAGGCCGCCCAGGCCGAGTGGGACGCCGCCCTCCGCCTCGGCGAGCAGCACGGCTACCGCAACGCTCAGGTCACCGTCATCGCCCCGACCGGCACCATCGGCCTCTTGATGGACTGCGACACCACCGGCATCGAGCCCGACTTCGCCCTGGTGAAGTTCAAGAAGCTCGCCGGCGGCGGCTACTTCAAGATCATCAACCAGTCGGTGCCCGCCGCGCTCGCCACGCTCGGCTACACCGAGACGCAGATCGCCGACATCGTCCGCTACTGCAAGGGCGCCGGCACCCTCGTCGGCAGCCCGCGGATCTCCCACACCGACCTCAAGCGCAAGGGCTTCACCGACGAGGTCCTCGCGCGCATCGAGTCGGAGCTGGCCGGCGCCTTCGAGATCGGCTTCGTCTTCAACCGCTACGTCCTCGGCGACGACTTCTGCCGCGACGTCCTCAAGTTCAGCGACGCCCAGCTCAACGACCCGACCTTCAACATCCTCGAGGGCCTGGGCTTCTCGGCCGAGGACATCCAGCGCGCCAACGACTTCGTGTGCGGCACCATGACCGTCGAGGGCGCCCCGCACCTGCGCGCCCAGCACCTGCCGGTGTTCGACTGCGCCAACAAGTGCGGCCGCTACGGCACCCGCTACATCGCCCCGATGGCGCACGTCCGCATGATGGCCGCCGCCCAGCCGTTCCTCTCCGGCGCGATCAGCAAGACCATCAACATGCCGAGCGACGCCAGCGTGCGCGAGGTCGAGAGCGTCTACGTCGCCTCGTGGAAGTACGCGCTCAAGGCCAACGCCCTCTACCGCGACGGCAGCAAGCTGAGCCAGCCGCTCTCCTCCGCGCTCGCGGTCGAGGCCGAGGACGACATGGGCGACGCGCTGGCGACCACGCAGCCGCAGGTGATCGAGAAGGTCACCGAGAAGATCGTCCACCGCTACCTCGCCAAGCGCCGGCGCATGCCGGACCGCCGCGGCGGTTACACGCAGAAGGCGACCATCGGCGGCCACAAGGTCTACATCCACACCGGCGAGTACCAGGATGGCTCGCTCGGCGAGATCTTCATCGGCATGCACAAGGAGGGCGCCGCCTTCCGCAGCCTGATGAACTGCTTCGCCATCGCCATCAGCCTCGGCCTGCAGTACGGCGTCCCGCTCGAGGAGTACGTCGACGCCTTCGTGTTCAGCCGCTTCGAGCCCGCCGGCCCGGTGGTCGGCAACTCGCGGATCAAGATGTCGACCTCGATCATCGACTACATCTTCCGCGAGCTCGCCGTCACTTACCTCGACCGCAACGAGCTGGCCCACGTCAACCCCGAGGACCTCGAGCCCGACGCGCTCGGTGACCAGAGCCAGAACGAGGGCGTCGAGTTCCAGGACGAAGAGGTCGTCTCGGAGCGCATCGTCACCCCCGGCCCGCTCAAGCTCAGCGCCAACCTCCCGCGCGGCCCCGTCCCCGGCCAGAAGCGCCACGCGATCGAGGTCGAGGACCGCACCGCCCCCGCCGAACCCGCCCGCGCCGCCGCCAAGCCGCGCCCGGCCGCCGCCGCCGCCAGCGTCAGCGAGCAGGTCCGCGTCGCCCGCATGTCCGGCTACGAAGGCGACGCCTGCGGCTCGTGCGGCAGCTTCACCATGGTCCGCAACGGCTCGTGCCTGAAGTGCGTCAGCTGCGGCGCCACCAGCGGCTGCTCGTGAACCGTCCGCCGTGCGCGGATCTTGCTCTCCAGCGGGATCCGCGCATCGCGTCGCTGCACCACTGTTGCCCGCAGGGCCCTGGGCGGTACTCTTGGCCGATGACGACGGCCAGGTCGCCGCGTAGGGACGCACCATGACAGCCAAGCTCCGCGCCGTCGCGCTCGTCGGGATGGGCATGCTCTTCGGGGCAGGTCTCTCGGGATATGTCCAATCGGCCATCGCCCAGCCCGGCACGCAGGTCGCCCAGTCGGCGCCGGCCGACTACTCGCGCTACCGCAAGCTCGACATGTTCGCGCGGGCGCTGACCATCCTCGAGAACCACTACGTCCGCCCGGTCGACAGCGAGAAGTTGATCTACGGCGCCATCGCCGGCCTCGTCGCCGAGCTCGACCCGCACAGCGAGTTCCTCCCGCCGCGCGAGGCGAGGCTCTTGCGCGAGGACATCGAGGGCAGCTTCGGCGGCGTCGGCATGGTCGTCATCCTGCGCCAGGAGACCGAGCCGCAGGCGCGCTACGTCCTCGAGGTCCGCGAGGTCGTCGCCAAGGGTCCGGCCGAGCGCGCCGGCGTCGTCGTCGGCGACCTCATCCCCTCGATCGAGGGCAAGCCGATCAGCCACTTCTTCGACCTGCGGCGCGCCATCATGGCCATGCGCGGCGCGCCTGGCACGAAGGTCACCTTCACCCTCGAGCGGCCCGCGCCCAAGGTCGACGGCAAGCCCGGCAAGCCGAGCGTGCGCAACGTCGTCGTCACCCGCGAGTACATCGACAGCCCCGCCGTCACCAGCAAGGCCCTCGGCGAGGGCCTCGGCTACGTGCGCCTGCGCGACTTCTCCGAGACCAGCGGGCGCGAGCTGGCGGCCGCGCTCGCCACCTTGCGCGACCAGTCGCGCGACGGCCTCGCCGGCGTCGTCTTCGACCTGCGCGACAACGGCGGCGGCCTGCTCGACCAGGCCATCCACATCGTCGATCTCTTCGTCAACGAGGGCTCGATCGTCCGCACCCGCGGCCGCCGCGGCGAGCTCCTCGACGAGGCCCGCGCCACTCCCGGTCAGGCCTGGTCCAAGCTCCCGCTGGTCGTGCTCGTCAACAAGTCGTCCGCCTCCGCCTCCGAGATCGTCGCCGGTGCGCTGCAAGATCACCGGCGCGCCCTCATCGTCGGCGAGCGCACCTACGGCAAGGGCTCCGTCCAGGCCCCCTTCGAACTCGGCGACGGCTCCCTGCTCAAGCTGACGATCGCCCTCTACTACACCCCCAACGATCGCCTCATCCAGGCCAGCGGCATCCAGCCCGACGTCGTCGTCGGCGCCGACTTCCGCCCCTACAAGGACAGCCAGCCCGAGCTCGAGCCCGAGCGCGCCCAGCCGCGGCACCTCAAGCCCGAGGAATTCGGCTACCCCGCCGTCCCGCTGACCGACGACAGCGAGGCCGTGCGCGCCGCCGGCGAGGACGCCCAGTTGCGCGTCGCGGTGCAGCACCTGCGCGGCCTCGTGCGGGTGCCCGCGCGCGGCGGTCGGCGGAGGTAGCGCCTGGACTCGCCCGGCGCTCCGCTGCTCCGGCCCGCTGCGATGCCGCCGTGGGCGCGCGCTTGTTGGTCGCGTGGTGGGTGCTCGCTGCGGCGTTGTTCTGGCTCGCGCCCGCCCCGCCGCTCGCCCCGCTCGCGGCCGCGGAGGACGAGGCGATCTTCCAGCGCCAGCTCGACGAGACCGTCGCGCGCACGCGTCGCTGGCAGGACTCGCGCGGTGACTTGCAGATCCCCTGGGACGAGGCGCGCGGTCACCTTGCGATCGTCATCGACGACATCGGCCGCGAGCTGCACTACTTCGACCAGCTGCTCGCGCTGCGCTTCCCGTTGACCTTCAGCGTCGTCCCGGGCGGGGTCTTCGCCGCGGGCGCCCAGCTCCGGCTGCGGGGCGACCG
Organism: Nannocystis pusilla; assembly: GCF_026626665.1. Classification (GTDB taxonomy): domain Bacteria; phylum Myxococcota_A; class Polyangia; order Nannocystales; family Nannocystaceae; genus Nannocystis; species Nannocystis pusilla. The sequence goes on along the minus strand of NZ_JAPNKE010000002.1, from coordinate 8,608,054 downwards.
TCGCCGGCCGCGGGAGATCCTCCTCCACCTTCCGAGCGAGCCGCTCGACGCCGGCAAGATGACCGCCGGTCCCGAGGCGCGGGAGCAATTCCTCCGCGTCGGCGCCTCGGCCGAAGAGCTGCGGGCGGCGCTGCGGGCGGCGCTGGACCGCGTCCCCGTCGCGGTCGGCGTCAACAATCACATGGGCTCGCGGCTCACCGCCGACCGGGCCGCCATGGACGCGCTGATGCCCGAGCTGCGGGCGCGCGGTCTGTTCTTCCTCGACTCACGGACGACCGCGCACAGCCAGGGCCTCGCGGCCGCGGGCGCCGCGGGGGTCCCGGCGCTCGGGCGCGACGTGTTTTTGGACCACGATCCGCGGCCCGAGGCGATTTTGGCCCAGCTTCACCAGGCCGCCGCCCTCGCCCGCGAGGCCCCGACCGTCGTCATTGCCCATCCCTCGCAGGAGGTCGTCGAAGCCCTGCGGACCGAGCTTCCGCGGCTCTACCGGGACGGGATCGGCGTCTTTTCGCTGCGCGAGATCCTCGCACGCCGCGGCCTCGACAAAGTGCGGGAGTGAACGTTGTTATTGCCGAACCGGCAGCAACGGCTGGGTTGGCTGGCTCCGAACGTGCGGATGCGGAGCCGCGGCGCCGCGGGCTCGCTTGACAGTAATTCGCTGAACTTCCTACCCTGAAGCTCACACGGATGGCCCTGCGACTGATCATCGAGGACGAAGAGGGCGCGACCACGATCGTGCCGCTCGGCGAAGAGGAGATCACGATCGGACGGGAGCCGGGAACACCATCCAGCTCACCGAGCAGAACGTCTCCCGACAGCACGCGCGGCTCACCCCAGGTTCGGACGGGTGGGTGATCGAGGACCTCGACAGTTACAACGGGGTCCGGGTGAACGGAGTCCTCATCGAGGGCACGGTCAACCTCAACGAGGGCGACGTGGTGCAGATCGGCGATTACCACCTCGCCATCACCAACAACGCCGAGCAGACCACCCTCAACATCGAGCGTCAGGGTGGCGTGCCGGGGACCGACCCGATGCGCGCCGCCCCCAGCATGGATCTGCCGCGGATCCCGGCCACCGAGGCCACGGCGATGATCGCTCCGCCGCCGCCGCTGCCCGACACGTCGCGCGATCGCGACGACGAGCGGCACACGGACCAGCCCGCTGAGGGCAAGGGTCGCGGCTTGTTGTTCGCGTTGCTCGCGGTGTTCCTGATCGGCGGAGGCTTCGTCGCCTATCAGTTCGCCGGCGGTGGTGGTGGTGGTGCCGGCACCGAGACGCCGAAGGGTCCGAAGGTCGACCCGCCGGCCAAGGTGGAAGAGCCGCCGGCGCCCGATCCGAAGGTCGAGGCCAAGGCGCCCGAGCAGCAGCCGCCGCCCGAGCAGCCGCCGCTGCCCAACGATCCCGTCCCCGGAGTCACCTCCGCCGAGCCGAGCGATCCGCCGGTCGAGGAGCCGCCGCCGACCAAGACCGACAAGCCCGCGGTGCCCAAGGGCGAGAAGGTCGTCAAGCCGCCGCCGCCGACCAAGGCCGAGAAGCCGCCGGTGCCCAAGGGCGATCCGGTGCAACTCCTCGAGGACGCGCGCAAGGCCAACCTCGCCGGCAACGCCACCCAGGCCTACGACCTGGCCAAGAAGAGCTACGAGATCGACAAGACCTCGAACGCGCTGGCGCTGATGGGCGCCTCCGCGTGCAAGATGGGCGACCAGGCCAAGGCCAAGTCCGCCTTCAAGAAGCTGACCGATCCGAACCGACAGAAGCAGATGGTCTCGGTATGCGCCGAACGCGGGATCGTGCTCGAGTGAGCGGTGGTTCTTCGGGACATGTCCTGAAGAACATGTTCGAACTCCTGACCGTCACCGGCGTCGTCCTCGTCGCCGCGCCCGCGCGGGCCGCCCCGTGGGAGGACGCGACGGCGATGACGATCGGGACCACCGCGGAGTGGTCGAACAAGGTCGAGCTCGCCGACATCGACGGTGACGGGCGGGTCGACATCCTGTTCGCCAACGGGGCCGGCTACGCCTCGCCCGAGGACCCGGAGCTGAACCGGGCCTTCCTCAACCAGGGCCCCGGCATGCCGTTCCTCGACGTCAGCGAGGACGTGTTCGGCGGCGAGCCTGACTTCACGCGCGCGATCAAGGTGCGCGACCTCGACGGCGACGGCAACGTCGACATCATCGTCGCCAACACCTTCGAGACCCCGAGCCGGCTCTACCTCGGCGACGGCCAGGGCGGCTTCACCGAGACGAGCGACAACCTCCCGCAGGTCCCGCGCAGCTTCGGCGACGTCGAGCTCGGCGACGTCGACGGCGACGGCGACCTCGACGCCGTGCTCGCCGACTGGGGCCCCGGCGCCGCCAACCAGAGCTCGGGCGTCACGCGCCTGTGGCTCAACGACGGCGGCGTCTTCACCGACGTCACCGACACCAACATGCCCGACGCCCTGGTGGCGTGGTCGTGGGAGCTCGAGTTCGCCGACGTCGACAACGACCTCGACCTCGACGTCCTCGTCTCGTGCAAGTCGTGCACGGGCTCGTACATGTTCGTCAACGACGGCACCGGCGTGTTCACCGACGCCTCGGACAAGCTGCCCCAGTACGGCAACAACTACGAGTTCGAGGCGATCGACCTGACCGGCGACGGCTACCTCGACCTCATCACGATCAACGACGGCCCGCAGTCGCGCGAGCACATCTTCGTCAACGACGGCGCCGGCGGCTTCGTCGACGCCACCGCCGACCTCTGGCCCGACAGCGACAACCCGGCCGGCGACGACAACATGGTCGCCTTCCTCGACTACGAGAGCGACGGCGACGCCGACTTCGTGATCGCCGGCCTGTTCGGCAGCGACGATCGCCTGATGCTCAACAGCGGCGACGGCCACCTCGAGATCGCCGACGCCTTCATGCCCGCCAACTCGATGGGCACCCTCGGCATCGCGGTCGCCGACCTCGACGGCGACAAGAAGATCGACGTCGTCCTCTCCGAGGGCGAGGCGCCGCAGAGCGCCGACCGCGTGTTCCTCGGCGTCGACGTCGCGGAGGACACCGCGGCCCCGAAGATCTCCCTCGTCACCCTGGTCGACGGCGACGTGGTCGCGCGGATCCACGACAACAAGACCCCCGTCATGCCGCACGACTTCCAGTCGGTCGTGCTGGTCGCCGGCGGCACCGAGGTGCCCATGCAGTGGTACGGCGAGGCGCTGTGGCGCGGCACCCCGAGCGAGGCGTTCGGCCAGCTGTGCGCCGTCGATGCCGCCGGCAACGAGACCTGCGTGATGTTCGGCGAGGACCCGGGCGAGACCGACACCGACGGCACCACCAGCACCAGCGACGGCCCGGACCCCACCACCAGCACGAGCGACGCGCCCACGACCGGCGGCGACCCGACCACCGGCCCCGGCCCCGGCACCACCACCGGCGAGCCCGGCACCACCGCCGACGCGACCTCCAGCGACGACACCGCCAGCACCGGCGACACCAGCGGCGTCGACGACGACGGCGGCTGCGGCTGCCGCCAGCAGCCTGCCAATTCCGCCGGCCTGCTCGCCCTCGGCCTGCTCGCCCTCCTGCGGCCGCGTCGCCGCCGCTGACTCGCTCCTGTCCTGCAGGACATGTCTCCTCGGGGCAGTCCAGGCTGCCCGTGAGACCATGTCCTTCAGGGCATGCCCCTTCGGCCAGGCGCAGCGACCGAGACCAGCGCGCTCGAACGGAGCCGGACCTCCGCGTCGTCCGACGCCCACAGGCCCTCGCGCCGGAGTCGTGCCTGTCCCTCAGGCCAGGCCTCACGAGCGCGCCGGCGCCTCCCGCCGCCTCCGCGGTCCGGACCTGTCCCTCAAGCCAGGCGCCGCGCCCCTTGCCGCCGCCCCGTCCCTCGGCACGCCCTTCGCCGCGAGGATGCGACCGCCAAGCGCGCCCCGGCCGTCGACCGAGCTCGACCGCGGCCCGTCGGCACTGCGGAGCCGAGTGAGCTGCCGACCGCTCCCTGCATCGCGTCGCTCGAAGACCGGCGCGTGATCCGCGGACTCGCGGAGGCGCCGATCTTTCTTCAAGCGGCCGTCACTCGGACGACCCGGAGGGTTGCGAGGCCAGGTGGCCCCGCAGGTGGTGCGCTCGGCAGGATTCGAACCTGCGGCCCTCGGGTTCGAAGCCCGATGCTCTATCCAGCTGAGCTACGAACGCAGCCGGCCCAGGATACCCGAACTCGCGCCGGGCGAAAAGCGCACGCGCAGCGCGCCGTGCATGGGCCATGCCGCCCTTTTATACTGACGGACGAACTGACCGCCGGCCTCAGGCCCCTCCCAGGAGCACCCATGCGTCTCGTCTCGGCCCTCTCGCGTCACCGCACCCTCCTTTCAGCCTCAGGCCTCGCCGCCGCCAGCGTCTGGCTGGCCATCGAGCACCGCTCCACCGACGACGGCGTGCGGGCCGCGGACATCACGCCCGTCTCCGTCGCCGACCTCGACCTCGCCGAGGGCACCGGCGCCCTGCTCCTCGACCTCGTCGAACCCGAGGACGGCGAGGGCGGCAGCGAGGCCGAGCTGCGCGCGCTGCTCGACGACCTCGGCCTCGCCTGGGAGCCGGCCGGCTTCTACAGCGAGGGCGAGCACCTCTTCCGCGTCGTCGGCGAGCCCGACGAGCTGGCCGCGCTGCAGACCACTCTGGCGAGCAACCCGCTGGTCGAGGTCGTCGAGCCCGAGCTCGTCTACTCGCTCGTCGGCGACGTTGCCACTTCACGGCCCTCCGGGCCTGTCAGCGAGCCCGCCGAGTCCGCCGACGAGATCGAGCCGACCAAGGAGCGCCGGCCCCGCTTCGAGCCCGACGACCCGATGTACGCCCGCCAGTGGCACATGCAGATGATCCACACCCCCGAGGCGTGGGGCGTCACCAAGGGCGAGGGCGTCATCGTCGCCGTCATCGACACCGGCGTCGCCTGGAAGGACCTGCCCGGCGTCGCCAAGCAGGCCCCCGACCTGGCCGGCACCGCCTTCACCCAGGGCGTCAGCTTCGTCCCCAACTCGCTCCCCGACGGCCTCGACGATCACCTCCACGGCACCCACGTCGCCGGCACCATCGCCCAGACCACCCACAACGCGCTCGGCGTCACCGGCGTCGCCTTCAAGAGCACGATCATGCCGCTCAAGGTGCTGTCGGGCGACGGCCGCGGGCAGATCCCGTGGATCGCCAACGCCATCCGCTACGCCGCCGACAACGGCGCCCAGGTCGTCAACATGAGCCTCGGCGGGCCGATGCCGTCGAGCGTGCTCGCCAAGGCGATCGACTACGCCAACAGCAAGGGCGTCACCGTCGTGTGCGCCGCCGGCAACGAGAGCCGCGGCCGCGTCGGCTGGCCGGCCTCCAACAACGGCTCGGTCGCCGTCGCAGCCGTCGACGCGATGGGCGTGCGCACCTGGTACTCGAATTGGGGCAAGGACCTCGACGTCTCCGCGCCCGGCGGCGACACCCGCGTCGACAAGAACGGCGACGGCTACCCCGACGGCGTCCTGCAGAACACCATCCTCCTGCAAGATCCGATGAAGAACGATTACATGTGGCTGCAGGGCACCTCGATGGCCTCGCCGCACGCCGCCGGCGTCGCCGCGCTGGTCGTCTCGCGCGGCGTCAACAACCCGCCCGAGGTCGAGCGGATCTTGAAGAAGACCGCGAAGCACCCGAACAACATCGAGTGGGACAAGGAGTACGGCGCCGGCATCATCGACGCCGTCGCCGCCGTCGACGCCGCGATCGAGAGCTACCAGGTCGAGCGCGGCGGCCTCCTCGGCCTGCTCGGGCTCGCCGGCCTCGCGGGTCTCGGCGTCGCCGGCCTCGCGGGTCGACGCGCGCGTGGCTGCCTTTGCGAGCATGTTCCTCGGGGCAGGTCTCGCCGCCGGCGCGTTCGGCCTGGCGCCGATCGCCTACGCCGCGGCCGACCTCGCCGGCGCCACCGCGATCGGCTCGCCGATCTTCCTGTCGGCGCTGCTGCCCGTGCTCGCCACCCTGTTGCTGGTCGGCTTCCGCCCGCTCCGCGGCGTCCTCGTCGGCCTCAACCTCGGTTACGCCGCCCTGCTCCTCCACGGCGCGATCGTCCTGCCGACGCTGCTGAACGGCCTGCCCGGCGGCCCGACGATCGACCGCCTGTGGCTGGCCGCGCACGCCCTCGTGGCCCTCGCGCTCGCCCGCCGCGTCTCGCGGATGTGAGCCGCAGATAACCCACGAAGCCCGCGCCCGCGCGGGCTTCGCTTCTCGAGCGCCTTCGAGCCCGCGTCCGCGCGGGCTTCGCTTCTCGAGCGCTTCCAAGCCCCCCGTCCACCCGGGCTTCGCTTCTCGAGCGCGCCCCTCGCATCTCGTGACGTGCGCCGCTCCGTGATGCAGACGACGCCCCCGGCATTTCTGAGGTCGAGGTGACGCGCGGCACTTCGTGCTGCAGGCGATGCACCCGGTCACTCGCATCGACGTGACGCTCACTGCTTCAGACGAGGTTCGTCTCGTCCTTGAGCGCGTGCTGCAGACGACCCTGAACTCACGCGATGCCTCTCCTCCCGACACTCGGCCCCGCGTGACGCACGACTCGAAGCTGCCGTTGCAGCAGCAGTCTCGCTCGCTACGACTCGATACCGGCCTTCCCAAACCGTCGAGGACTCGCGCCCTTCGTCGCAAGAATCGTCGCTCCCGGTCGAGCCGCCGAGTCTCGTCTTGTCGGCCTGCTCCGCGGCGGCTCTCTCCTTCTTCACCACCATCCCTTCCCCGCCGCCCTGCCTCTCCCTTCATCGAAGACTCCCTTCAGGGTCTATCTCTCCGCGAATCCCTCCCCGCCGGACCGCCCGAGGTCTCCCTCGCTCCGCTTCCTCTCTCCGCCAGAGCGCGGCATCCTTCTCGGTCGCTGCCGGCGCAGCCCCGCCCGGGCTCGCCCGCGCCCCTGCCTCGTGCGCCGATCTCCCGCTCCCCGCCGGGCGTGAGCCAGGAGCGCGGCCCGCCGAGCGGACTCGTCCGCATGTCCAAGCGCCCGCAGCGGGGCCTCAATTCCTCGAAGCGCACCCTCCGCACTCTGTCCCGCACCGGCGCGCCTGCCGCGCGAGCGGAATCAATCCTGAAAATCACTTTCAAACTCCTTGCGAACCGACCTCGAGGTGGGCACCCTGAGAGAGTCGTTTTGACAATGAATTTCACCGCCATCCTCAGGACCAGGGCGCGTAAGGCATCATGATCGTCTGTCTGTGCAAGGGTGTTTCGTGTCGCACGATCCTCGCGGAGGCTCGTCGAGGGCCTGCACGCTGAAGCAGATCCGGCAGACCTGTCAGGCGGGCACGGGCTGCGGCGCGTGCGTCCAGCAGATCCGGCAGCTCCTCGAGAGCGCCGCGCCGGCGCGGCACGAGCATCACAGCGGCAGCGTCGGCGGCAGCGAAGCGACCTGAGGCTTCGCGCCGAAGTTGAAGGTCTTTTTCACCGCGGCGCTGCTGTCGGCGGCTCGCGCGAGCCCGTGCTAGCGTGCGCCCACGATGAAGGGCAACGACAAGATCCTCAACGCGCTGAATGACGTGCTGACAGCCGAGCTCACGGCGATCAACCAGTACTTCATCCACGCCAAGATGTGTAAGAACTGGGGCTACAACAAGATCGCCCACAAGGTTCGCGACGAGTCGATCGACGAGATGAAGCACGCCGACGACCTCATCGAGCGGATCCTCTTCCTCGACGGGATCCCCAACGTCCAGCGCTACAACAAGGTCAACGTCGGCGAGTCGGTGAAGGAGCAGTTCGAACTCGACCTCAAGCTCGAGTACGACGCCGTCCAGCGCTTCAACACCTGCATCGCCCTGTGCCGCGACCTCGGCGACAACGCGACCCGCGAGATGCTCGAGCGCATGCTCGTCTCCGAGGAGGAGCACGTCGACTGGCTCGAGACCCAGCTCGGCCTGATCCAGGCGCTCGGCGAGCCGATGTACTGCGCCCAGCAGCTCTGAGCGCCGCGCGCTCGCAGAGCGACCGCGGCTGTCCTCAGGGACAGCCGCGACGGCACCGCTGCCGCCTCCGCACACATCGAGTATCCGCTGCCCCATCGGGCAGCTCTTTGAAAGGGCCGATAGAAGCCGCCGTCCGAGAGCTCGACCTGCTCTCGCCGGAACGGCGGCGGATCATCGCGTCCGAACTCCCGGGTCGCCGCGCCTGCTCGCGACAGCGGCGGCTCACCCCCTCGCCTCCGTCCTCTCGAGCAGTCGCGCTTGCTCCGGACGACGGCTCATCGCCTCGCGCCCGTCCTCGCCTGCTCCGGATGGCAGCTCATCGCCCCGCGCCCGTCCTCGCGGCCTGCCTCGCCTGCTCCGGATGGCAGCTCATCGCCCCGCGTCCGTCCTCCTGAGCAGCCGCGCCTGCTCCGAATGGCAGCTCATCGCCCCGCGCCCGTCCTCGCGGCCTGCCGCGCCTGCTCCGGATGGCAGCTCATCGCCCCGCGTCCGTCCTCCTGAGCAGCCGCCTGCTCAGACGGCGCGGCTCATCGCCTCGCGTCCGTCGCGGCTCACCGCCTCGGTCCGCCGCTCGGACAGCCGCGCGCATTCCGTGTTCAGCCGCGAGCGTCGGACCGCAACACCCTCGCGGCTCCGTGCCTATCCGTCTGCCCGGACAGCCAGGGAGCTCGTCGCAGACCTGTCCCTGCGGACAGCCTTACTTCTTCGCGTCGGTCTTCGCGTCCGCTGGCGCCTTCGCGTCCGCCGGCGGCTCGGAGCCTGGCACTGCGAACTTCGTCTCGTCGACCGGCACGTTCAGCTCGAGCTTGGTGGTCGTCGTCTTGAGCTTCTGCAGCTTCATGTCTGCGACCTGCTCGAACGCGAACCACACCCCGTCTTGCTCGCGGTAATCAGACAGCGTGACCTCGACGGGGATCTCGCCCATCGAGCTGAACTGCTTGAGCCGTTGCGTCACCACCCGGTTGTCGCCGAGGTCGATGCGCAGCGTCACCGAGTTGCCCGACTTGCTCGCGGTGAGCGTCACCTCGGCGAACTTCTTGCCCGCGACCTCCTCGACCTTGGTCGTCTCCGCCTTGTCGAAGAAGCGCTTCCAGTCGTGGGCGATGTTCAGCGACGTGCCCATCTCGGCCATCGCCGCCTCCTTGCCCGTCAGCTCGCGCAACCCCTGGATCGGGTCGAGCGTCCACAGCTTCCCGGCCTTGCCGCCGCCCGTGCTCACGCCCACCCCGGGCAGCGTGATCTCGAGATAGAAATCGTCGCCCTTCGACCAGGTCTTGCCGGCCCCGGAGATCCCCGCGCCGAGGATCTCGACCTGCATCTCCTGATAAAAACTCTTGATCTCGTCGAGCTTGGCCGCGCCGCCGCTCGCCTCGACCACCTTCGCCAGCAGCTCCGCCGCGTCCGGCATGGCGTTGGCCGCCGGTGTCGCCGCCTCCGCCGGCTTGGCCTCGGTCGCCGGCGTCGCCTTCGTCGCCTCGGCCTTCTTCGCCTCGCCGCCGTCGCACCCGCCGAGGGCCATCAGGGCGGTCAGACACAGGACTTGCAGCCGTCGCATGCGGATAGCTCCTTGGGACATGTTCTCAGGGACTCTTGCTGTCGAACGCCGCCACCGCGGCGGCCAGCACCGGGTCGCGGCCGGCCACGAAGTCGGCGCGGGTCTCGACCGCGGTGATGTCGGGGCTCACGCCGTCGCCCTCGGCCACCGTGCCCTTGGCCGAGTGGTAGTCGCCGACGACGTATTGCAGCAGCGCGCCGTTGTCGAGCCGCTCGAGCAGCGACGGCAGCGCCGCCCCGGCCGAGGCCCGCGCTCCCGCCACGCGCACGCGCCCGAGGTCGCGCAGCCCGGCGGCGAAGATCTCCGACGTGCTCGCCGTGCCCTCGTCGACCAGCACGATCACCGGCCCCGCGAACGCCTGCGGATCGCCGGCCACGTTGAACTCCTGCGTGAACTCGCGGAACTGCAGCTTGCCGAGGCTACCTGACTCTTGGAGCAGGAGGCGCGCCACCGGGATCGACATCGCTCCCACGCCGCCGGGGTTGCCGCGCAGGTCGAGCACCAGCGCCTCCATGCCTTGCCCGCGCAGGTCGGTCATCGCCGCCTTCACGCGCTCGACCATCGGCAGCATCCAGTAGTTGAACGCGATGTAGCCGATCTTCTTGCCGCCGCCCTCGCTCGCCAGCATGCGGTGCTCGACCGTGGTCGGCAGATCGCGGAGGTTGCCCAGCGACACCAGCTCTCCGGGCGGCGTGACGCAGGCGACCTCCTTCGTCACCTCGCGGTCCTTGGACTGGGGGTCGAGATACGTCAGGCTGCGCTTTTGGCCAGGTTGGCACGACAGCGCCCGCCCCGCCTCGAACGCCGCGTGATAGGCCACCTCGCCCGGGCGCATCGCCTCGCTGCGGGCGCGATCGATCAGCGCCTCGGCGGTCTTGTCGCCGATCTTCACCAGCGCCGCGCCGGCGGGCACGCCGCTGGCGACGCCGCCGACCTTCGGGTCGACGACCACGAGTTGCTCGCCGATCATGCGCACGTGGATCGGCACGCGCGCCGGACCGCCGCGGGTGTCGTCGGGCTCGGCGCCGCCGAACGGAGGCACGACCTTGAAGTGACTCTGCCCGAGCGTCTCGAGCAGGTCGTTCATCACCTTGTACGCGGCAGGCGCGTCGGCCACCGTGGTGAGCTTGGCGCCGTACTCGGCCCGCAGCGCCGGCCAGTCCTTGCACGCCAGCGTCGGGTCGAAGTGCTTCTCGAGCACCGTCCGCCACACGCGCTCGAAGGTCGGCGTGTACGGCGTTTCGGGCAGCGGCGGCAGCGTCGCCGGGTCGAGCTCGGCCCAGCTGCGGCAGGTGTCGCCTGACGGCCTCGCGGCGGAGCCCGGCGCCTCGCTCGCCTCCTCGCCGGACGGCGTGGCGGTCGCCGCGTCGTGGCCCGCGGCCTTCTCGTTTTTGGCGGCAGGCGTTTCCTGGCCCGCCTTCCCGGACGTGGCCGGCTCGCCGCACGCGCAGACGAGCGCCACCGCGGCGGCGCTCACCAACCTGGGGAAGCGCATCGGCTCACTCGTAGGTCACGCGCTCGAGCGCGTTGAGATCGAGGACCACGATCTCCTGGCGGCTGAGGCTCAGGATGCCCTCGCGCTGCATGCGGTTGAGGGCCCGCGAGATCTCCTCCCGAACGGTGCCCAGACGGGCCGCAACGGTGTTCATGTCGAGCTGCCGCGGGATCACGCACGGCTTGCCCGGCTCGGCCCCGGCGCGCATCGCCAGCGACAGCAGGAACGACGCGAGTCGGCGCTCGACTGACCGAAGGGACAGGTCGAGCACGAGGTCGATCAGGCGGTTGGCGCGGAACGCCATGTGCCGCATCAGCGCGAACGCCAGCGGCTGAGAACGCCCTATAAGGTTGATCACCGGGTCCGTCTCGAACTGCCACGCCTCCGAGTCGAGCATGGCGAAGGCCGAGGCTGCGCACTGGACGTCGCGCGGCAGGAAGCCCTCGCCGATCAGCTTCCCGGGCTCCGCGAGGTACAGGATCTGCTCGCGGCCCTCGGAGGAGATGAGGCTCAGCTTGAATTCGCCCGACTTCACCACGAACAGACCGGGACCTGGCTCACCCCGGCGAAAGACTGAGCGTTTGCGCTTCACCTCGACGAGGTTCGCGCCGAGACATAGCTCGGTCATCGTCTCCTCTGGAACCTGGTCCCAGCCGGCGTATCGCAGCAGCGCCTGGCGGACTTGTTCGACTTCCGCGCCCTCGATCGGCATGGCGCAAGTGTAGCCGTTTTGCGCTCATGATGAGTCTCTCATTTGGTCTGAAGTGAGTTCATCCGGGGCCGTCAGCGGTTTTGCGCAACTCCCGCCGAACGGCGCAGGACCCGGCTTCGCCGATCTTTTGGATGGCCCACATGTAGGACATACACTCGCGCCAACTTACCACCCCGCGCCAGAGAACGGAGCCACCCATGGAAACCCAGCAGATCGAGAAGCGCCCCCTTCGCCTGCCCCCCTCCCGCGGCCCGGCAAGCCTCTCTACGAGCGGCGCCGTAACCGCTTCCAGGACACCAAGTCCGCGCTGATCGCGGCGTTCGACGGCGCGGTCAGCCGCGGCGAGCTCGACCTCGTGGTCATCGCCGACGAGAGCGGCTTCGTCGTCTCCCAGAGCACGACCGATCTCGACCTGACCATGCTCGCCGCCGTCGCCCCGCTCGTCGGTCGCGGCCGCGCGCGCGCCACCGTCAAGCGCGACGGCCAGGAGCGCGGCCTCAGCGTCAAGACGATCGAGGTCCTCGGCGAGACCCTCTACGTCGCCTGCCTCGGCGGCAAGTTCGGCTCGCGCGAGCGCGAGCTGGCCACCAGCGCCAACGCCGCCAAGCGGATCCTCCTCAGCTAGCCGGGCGGCCGGGTGGCCTCCACCCCTCGCTCGCGCCCGCGTGCTCGCGCCCCGCGGTTCGGCGGCCGGCGCGAGGGGTTCCCGACCGCGGAATCGACTTCCCCTTAGTACATGTCTCTTACGACAGGGTCGAAAGACCCTGTCCCATCGAACTGGTCCAACTTACAGGGCCGTGAGCGCCGCGCGCAGCGCAGCCTCTGGTTGCGTCGCCATGTCGGCGACCGCGACGTCCGGCTCGACGCCGAGCCCGTCGATCAGGCGATCCTTCGGCGAGAAGTAGCGCGCGATCGTCAGCGTCAGCACCGAGCCGTCGTCGAGGCCGATGACGTCCTGCACCGTGCCCTTGCCGTAGCTGCGCTCGCCGACCACCTTCGCGCGCCCGTGATCCTGCAGCGCGATCGCCAGCAGCTCCGAGGCCGAGGCCGAACGGTGATCTTGCAGCACCACGACCTTCGTCGCGTCGTCGGTGGCCGCCTGCGTCGCTCGCTCCTCGCGGAGGATCTGCCCGCCCCGTCCGCGCGTCCGCACGAGTACGCCCTCGCCGACGAACGTGTCGGCGATCAGCACCGCCTCGCCGACATCACCGCCCGGATTGCCGCGCACGTCGAGCACCACGCCGCCGAGGCCCGCCGCGCCGGCGGAGCGACGCAGCTCCTTCAAGGAGTTGCGCACGCTGTCGGCCACGCCGGCGCGGAAGGCACGGATCCGCACGTGGGCGAACTTGCGGCCGGCGTGCTCGACGAGCGCGCCGCTGACGACCGGGAGCGACTGACCCGAGAGCACCAGGCGTTGCGCGGTGGGGCCGGGATCGTTGCGTCGCTGCACGGTGAGATCGATGGTCTCACCGTCGCCGCCGAGCAGCAGCACGTCGACCTCGGCCCGCGAAAGCATGAAGGCGACGTCCTGATCGCGGATTCTTAAATGGAGTCGCCGGGCTGCAGACCGACCTTCTCGGCCGGTGAGCCGGGCAGCACCGCCGATACCTCGAGTCGCGCCGGTTTGCGCGAGCCGGCCTCGGCGCGCTGGAACTCGACGATCATCCCGGTCGTCCCGCCGCGGCTGCGCTGCTTGAGCAGCGCGCGCTCGTCGGCGGTGAGATAGTGACTGTGACGATCGAGGCCGCTGACGATCCGCTTCAGCGACTCTGCCAGTACGCGGCTCGGCTCGACCGGGTCGACATAGCGATCGAGGACGGTGCGGAGCGCCTTGCCGTAGGCGTCGGTGCCGAGGTTGTTGCCTGCCTGCGCGTCGGGGAGCCCCGACTGCACGCACCACATCGCCGCAGCGCCGAGCGAGAAGGCCAGAAGCGAGCGCCAGCGAGACACGGGGTTCATCGTGGCGGAAAGACGCCCGAGGGTCCAGGTTGGTTCCCGACCTCGCGCGCGGCGGCACCTGTCATGCGGCGTGCGGCAGGGCCGCCGGAGCGGTGACAGGCGCTGCGGGCTCGCGCGTCACGGGTCCGGCCGCGCGGCGCTGCTCCAGCAAGTCGTGGAGCAGCGGGCGGGTGGTGACAGCATCGACGAATACGCGGGTAAAGAGGGCTGGGCGAGAACGGAGGCGCATGGTGCCGACCGTCTTGCACGTCGCGGGCCAGCGGGATGACGAGGAGCTACGGGGACGGGAGGGTAACCGGGAGCGGGGGACCCAAGAAAAATGGCAACGGCGCTTGGCTACCGTTGCCAACTTGCGACGCGGCCCGCGGCCTGGACCGACCGGCCGATCGGGCCTGGTGGGACTCAGCCGCCTTCGAGCGTACGAGCGACCTTGACGAGGTCGCGGATCTGCTTGGGCGACAACTGGGCGGCGACCGCGTGAAGCTCGTCGAGAAGCTCGCCCTTGGGACCGCTCTTCGCCTTGGTCTTGGGCAGCAGGTCGGTCGGCTCGCAGCCGAACGCCTGGGCGAGGAGCAGGAGCGACTCGATACGCGGAGCCTTGTAGCCGAGCTCGAGCTTGTTGACCGTGGTGACCGTCAGACCTGTCTGTTTGGCCAGCTCTTCGATCGTCAGGTGCGGCCGCCAGCCGGTCTCGCCCTCACGCTTGCGGCGGGTCTTGGGCGGCGGAGTCGCGGTGCGCCACAGCCTGATCCGTCGTCCGATTTCCTGTGCAACTTCGTTCATCTTGAGCTCCTCGGTCGGATGTCCCGAGCCCCATCATGACACAAGTTACTTGGTGCTTCGAACCGTCCTCCGTTGCGGATGCTCACACGGGCATGTCCCATGGGACTTGTCCTTCGGGGCTTGTTGGCCCCCGCCTAGAACACCCCACGAAGGCCTAGAGAGGGCAAAATGTATCTTAAGCCACGCGAGCCGCAAGCCGTGTCGCTGACGATCGAGCCTGCACCGGATGATGCGACGTCCGAATTTCCTTGGAGCACGCACGCGATCACTTCGCTCGAATACGTGGAGTTGAGCAGGTCTGCGACGAAGTGCAGGCTCCACGCGCGGAAGCGCCAGGTTCGTTCGGCGCGCAGATCGAGCTGAAAGTAAGCGGGCAAGCGACGGTTGTTGCGGTTGTACAGGAGCGCCTCAGAAGCCGTCTGATCGCCGATTTGGACGGTGTACGGGCGACCTGAATGAAAGTGCAGGCGACCGCCGAAGCTCCAGCGATCGCTGATGCGATAGCCGAGCACGACGTTGACGATGTGACGCTGATCCCAGTTCGAAGCGGCGCGTCCGCCGTACTCGTACTCGCGGGTCGAGCGCGACAGCGTGTACGCGGCCCACCCGTAGGCGCGCTGACCGGGCAGCAGGCGCGCCATCGTCTCGAGCCCGTACGACCAACCCTTGGCCGAGATCACGAGGTCGTCGATCTCCTGCAGCTTGCCCGAAGACAGCGACGCGAGGTCGTAGTCCTGCAAGTTCGTCAGCCGGCCGAGGTACACGTCCTGCGTGATCGCCAGCTTGTTGCCGAGCACCAGCTCGTAGCCGACGCTGCCCTGGATGTTGCGCTGCAGGCCGCGCTCGAAGCCGAAGCTCTCGAGCCCCGGCAGCGGCACGGGGAAGCTCGGCGGCTGGTGATACACGCCGACGTTCTGGCGCAGGGTCCAGCGCTCGCCGACCTTCTCGCGCACGAGGATCCGCGGGTCGATGCCGAACGCGTGCGTGACGGTGCGCGCCTGCGGCAGCACCGGCGAGTGACCGACCTGGGCGTAGAGGTCGGCGCGCACGCCGGGGCGGATGTCGAACCGACCCTTGCGCCACAGCAGCTCGGCGTACATCCCGGTGGCCGAGACCACGCGGTCGCTGAACAGCTGCGTCAGGCTCTCGAGCTTCCACCCCTCGCTCGCCGTCGCCGCCGTCGCGCCGCGGAAGATCTGCACCTCCTGATCGATGCCGGCCCCGAACTCCGCGTTGCCGCTCTCGCCGACCGGCACGCGCACGTCGACGCGCGGCGCGACGAGCCACTCGTTGCTGCGCGTGCGCGACAGGCCGGTGCGGTCGAGGCCGAGGCCGAGGCTGTAGGTGGCGACGCCGCCCCGCGGCAATCCATGGCGGATCTTCTGCACCAGCCGGTAGAACTCGAAGCGCACGAACGGGGTCGGGTTCGACTTCTCGCCCAGCTCGTCGAAGCTGCCGAGCGCGAACGCGGTGTAGGTCGCGCGCTTGCCGAGCGCGTGGTCGAAGCGGGCCTGGTAGTCCCAGAAGCGCAGCTTGAGGTTGGCCTGCACCAGCGTCAGCACGCCGGCGGTGTAGCTGTAGCGGCCCGCGAACGTCAGCGAGCCGCGCGCCGGTCCGCGCCGGCACGCCTCGCGCTTGACGCGACCTGTCTTTTTAGACCTGGCCTTTTGGCGCTGTTCTGCGAGACATGCTCGATCATACTTGTAGTTGAGCGGGATCTCGACCAGGCCGCCGGCGTCGGTGAGGCGGACGTCGAACTCGCCGTAGGCGCGGTCGCGCCGGGCCGCGCGCGTGCGGCCCTCGATGATGCCGCTGGCGTAGCGTCCGAGCCGCACCGGGGCGCCGCTGGCGTAGAAGTCGACCTGGTCGATGAAGTAGGGGTGGATGACCGACGGCCCGAGCGCGACGTGGAACAGGATCGGCACGCGCACGCCGTCGAGGTAGTAGCCGGTGTTGCCGGGCGCGGCGCCGCGGACCACCACGTACGGCAGGAAGCCCGCGAGCTGCGACACGCCGGGCAGGCTGCCGACCACCCGGAACGGGTCGCCGAAGGTCCCCGGGATCGCGCGGATCTCCTCGTCGCGCAGCGTCGTGCTCGACACCGCGACCTCGCGTTGCTGCCGGACGACCGTGCGGAACTTGTTGCCCGCGACGTCGGGCGCGAGGCGGTACTCGTAGACCAGGTCCTGCCGGTCTTCGAGCTTGATACTTACGGACAGGTCCTGAAAGCCAGCCGCGCGGATCAGCAGCTCGTGCTCCCCGGGCGGCAGCCACAGCTCGAAGTGGCCGGTCTTGTCGGTCTCGGTCGAGTTGTCGTCGCCGAGCAGGCGGGCGCCGGCGACCGGATCGCGGCTGCCGTAGACCATCACGCGTCCGCGCAGCCGCGCTCGTCCGAGCGGGCTCGCCGGGGTCGTGGGCGTCGCAGCGGTCGTCTCACTCGCGGCCGGCCCGCCAGGCGCGCTCGTCGGCGCCGAGGTCAGCGCGAGCGCAAAGAGGAGGGCGAGCACCATTGGTAGATCCTACTTTCCTTTCCGCATGAGGCGGAGAAGTTGGGCAAGACCCCCGTTCAAACCGTGCATGCGAATTTCCCGCACACGGCTTACCGGTGGTCTCTCGGGCCGTCGCATTACGCGGCCTCCGGGTACTGCACGGTCCCACGTAGTCGGTGGAGCCCGTGGTCATGGAAGAAGTCGCTTGTCCAACCTTCGACGTCGTTGGCTCGCAGGTGTCGGCCATGGCGCCGCACCATGAAGTGCGTGAGCCGGCGCCATACGTACGTGTCGATCTGATTGAATTTCGCGGCGGCGTTCCCGGTGCGGAAGTAGTTACCCCAGCCGTGCAGCACGGGGTTGATGTCGCGGATGAGCACCCGGACATCTTTGACCCCGTTGCGGTTCGAGCCAGTTAGCTCCTTCACGCGGTGCCGAACCCGCGTCATGCTGCGCTGCGAAGGCCAGCGCTGGAGGAAGTACACCCTGCGATGCTCCTTCTCCCAGATCGGCCCGGACATGCGCTTGCGCAGGTGACAGCCGAGGAAGTCGAAGCCTTGCCGTCCCCGGCTCAGCTCGACGCGCCTCGTCTTTTCGGGATGCAGCTCCAGCTTGAGCCGTCGCAGGATCTCGCGGACCCTGACCTCGGCCTCCTCGCACGCCTTCGCGGTCCTGCACAGGATCACGAAGTCGTCGCAGTAGCGCACGAGCTCGCCCAGGTGGGCGTGTCGTCGCTGCCACAGCTTGTCGAGGACGCCGAGGTAGATGTTCGACAGCAGCGGTGAGATGACGCCGCCCTGGGGTGTCCCCGAGAGCATCGCCGTCACTTCGCTGTCCTCCATCACACCGGCTTCGAGCCACTGCCGCACCAGCTTGAGGACCCTGCGATCCGAGATTCGCATCGCCACGAGCTTCATCAGTCGCTCGTGATCGATGCTGCCGAAGTAGTCGCGGATGTCGGCGTCGAGCACGTGGTTCCCACCGCGCGCTCCCAGCACGCGCAAGCGCTCGAGCGCCTGCGTCGCACTGCGCTTCGGCCGGAAGCCGTACGAGCACGGAAGGAAGTCCGCCTCGAATATCGGCTCCAGCACCAGCTTCGCCGCCATCTGCACCACTCGGTCCCGGACTGTCGGGATCCCCAGCGGCCGCTTCTTCCCGTCCGCCTTCGGGATGTACCGCCGCATGACCGCGCTCGGCCGGTACGTCCCGCCCTTGAGTTCGTCGGCGATCTCTTCGAGGAAGCGATCGACGCCGTACTCCTCCACCTCGGCCAGCGTCTGTCTGTCGACGCCCGCCGAGCCCCTGTTCCTCTTCACCCGCCTCCATGCTTCCCTCAGGACGTCACGCCTGAAGATGCGGTCGTACAGCGCATGGAAGCGGCGACCCGGATGCCGCTTGGCCGCGGCCCACAGTCGGCGTCGAAGTTCTCGCACTTTGTCACGCGGCCTGCGCCGCGTGGGGTTGTTGGGACCTGTCCTGCAGGCCATGCCCTCGCGCTTACCTTCTTCTCCGACACGACCACCCCAGGGGCCCTTCCCTCCGGCGGCGTTGTTCTGCGCCGCCATCGCCGGTACTACGACCCCCTCGGACTCCCGCTGCACAGCGCTCGACTTCGCCTTCGGCTTATACGAGTCGCCTCGCCCCGACACGGGCCGTGCAGACGGGCCTCTCCTGTTCCGCATCGCTCCTTGAACGCGTGCTGCGCCCCGTACCCCGGGAGGACCCACCGCGCTTTCTGATCCGGATGACTGCGCGGTGGACGTGGCCTTCGCCGTGACATGAGCGGCTCGGCTCCTCCATTGTTTCTCTGTCGAGGCTGCAGGCTTCACTTCATGTTGCGGCCCGCGTTCTTGCTCCCTCCGTAGAGGCTTTTGACGCCCCGCTCGGGCCGCGAGAATCTCTCCTCGCGCCTGGGGCCTGCTACCGGGCGCTCCGGCGCCTACCCGGGCGGGACTCTCACCCGCTGGAACGGTGCAGCATGACGCGGCCGAGCCGCCCCTTCGGGGTCCTGCTCGCCCTCGTCTTCAGGACGCACCACGCGGCCAGGATATCGAAGGTCCGCCGCGTCGAGGTCGCGAATGCGCGCGAGGCCGGCCTTCCTCCGGTGACCGGCGACGGGGCGCCGCGGGCCCGCGAGACGCGCTCCCGGCCTGGCTCCCGCGTCGTCCCTTCGATCATCGCAACGAAGACATGTCTTTTAAGGCATGTCCATGCCGTTCATGGCTCGCCGCGGCGGAGCGCCGCTCGGCGCGCGCCGGGCAGGCGGGCATCGTCCGCGCTCGACGGTCCGCGGCTCGGCGCCGGAGCCCGCGCCTCGGCGGTTCTCGTCTCGGCGGGCGGAGCCGAGCGGACGGCGGCTTGCGACGGCCGGGGCAGCGATCGACGGCGCTCGCCCGGCGGCTCCTTCGAGTTCGTCGCGCGCGTGGGCGCCTCGACGTACTCGCCGAAGATCCGCTGCTTCATGTCCTCGAGCATCGGCGAGATCCGCCCGCGCGTCCCGTCGAGCAGCTCCTTCGCCTGCGGCGTCTCACCGATCCGGTCGACGTGCTCCGAGAGCGTGTAGGCGCCGAGCTTGACCGTGCAGCTCGCCCACAGGATCGCGATCAGGAACACGAGGCTGAGCAGGGTGCGCATGAGGCCGGGCGCGCGGCCTGCCCGGGCGCGCGCGCGCGATCTTCGAGCCCGCGCGCTCTCGAGGCAAGTCTTCGACCGGCGGTGCCCCGCGCCTGCGAGCCGCGCGGACCGCCGCGCCGTCACTTCTCGGCCGAGCTGTCGCGGCCGAGCTCGCTGGCGACCTTGGCGGCCTCCTGGATCGTGCGCGCCAGGACGGAGCGGATCCGGCCGTCCTCCATGGTCAGGATGCCGGCGATGGTGCAGCCGGCGGGCGTGGTGACCTGATCCTTCAGGGCTGCCGGGTGGAAGCCGGTCGACAGCACCATGCGCGCCGCGCCCTGGAACACCTGCGCGGCCATCTGCAGCGCCACCGGGCGGGGCAGGCCCATCATCACCCCGCCGTCGGCCATCGCCTCGATCATCACGTAGACGAACGCCGGGCCGCTGGCGCCGAGGCTGGTCACCGCGTCCATCAGCTTGTCCTCGACCTCGAGGCACAGGCCCACGGTGTCGAACAACTTCTTCGCCAGCGCGACCTCGGCGTCGCCGGCTCGCTGGCCGCGCGCGAGCACCGTCATCCCCTGTCCGATGAGACATGGCGTATTGGGCATGGCCCGAATGACAGGGCTCTCGGGTAACCAGCCCTGCAACTGGGCGAGCGTGACGCCGGCCGCGATGCTGATGACCGGCTTGTCGACCAGCGCGGCGCGGACCCCCTCCTCGTGGAGCACCTTGCTGACGCGCTGGGGCTTGACCGCGATCAGCACCGCGTCGGCCTCGGCGATCGCCTGGAGGTTGTCGGTGGCGATCCGGACGCCGTGGCGCTGGCGGACGGCCTCGGCGGCCTCGTGACGGCGCGTGGTCGCCACGATCTGGGTCGGCGCGAGCAGCCCCGCGCGCAGCAGGCCGGCGACGATCGCCTCGCCCATGGTCCCGCAACCGATGATCGCCAGAGTGCGCCCTGCCAGCAGCATGGCCGGCGCTTACCACAGGCCGCGGGCTCGCGCCTCAAAACGGGCGAGCGGGCTGGTACACCCACGACACTGCGACGGGCTCACGATCGACGGCCTCGCCCGGCTCGCGGCTCGGCGCGGCCTCGTCGACCCATGGATCGACGTCGTCGTCGGCCGCGACCACGGCCGGCTCGAGCGGGGCCGCGGCCTCCATGGGCGCGGAGATCGCCGCCGTGAATTCTCTCGGGATGTCGAACCCGCGAGGCGGCCAGGCGCCGCGACCGATCGCGGCGATCTCCGTCAACAGGCTGCCGCCGGCGATCGCCTCCTCGAGCCGCCGCTTGAGCGCCTGCACGGCCGGGAAGTAGTCCTTGCGCGAGTAGCGCTGATTGAGCACGCAGAACTCTTCGTTTTTCAGGCCGACGCAGGCGAAGCACTGCGTGCAGCCGGTGCAGTCGACGCAGAGCACGAGGTACTGCGAATCCTCACAACCTTCGCAGAATTCGAGGTGACCCGAGCGGACGCACGAGCGGCTCATGCGCGAGCGGGTGCAGGCGCGGCAGTCGTGGCACAGCTCGCAGTTGCTGCAGTCGTTGCAGCGGACGCACTGGACGCAGAAGCGGCAGCGGTTGCAATCGAGGCAGCCGTCGCAACGGAGGTTGCCTTCGCCGGCGCGGGTCGGTGCCGTCCCGGCGCGGTGGGCGTCGAGGAGCCCGCGGAACTGGACCAGCAGCTCGTCGAGGGTCGGATGCACGGCCTACGAGGGTGCCACGGATCGCGGCGTGACCCAAGTAGAGGGCCGTGTATGCTCCGCGCGCGCCTATGGCCTCCAGCCGCCTCCTGATCGTCGTTGCGCTGCTCGCGCAAGTCATCGCGCTCGGCGCCTGTCAGCGAAAGATCGGCAGCGCGTGCCGGGTGAGCACCGACTGCAGCTTCCGCGGCGAGCGAATCTGCGACCTCTCGTACCTCATCGACAGCAACGGCAACCCCGACCCCAACGGCAAGGGCGAATGCACGATCGAGGGCTGCACACCCGGCTCGTGCCCAAAAGAAGGCGCCTGCATTCAGGTCTTCAACACGGAGTTCCTGAGCGTCGCGTGCGATCCCGACTGTGAAGATCGCCGCCCCGTCGACCCGGGCGACAAGCTGTCGCCCGACGACCCGCAGTACAAGTGCCGCGAGCTCGACGACCCGACGATCTACAACCGCTGCACCGACCAGGAGCTGTGCCTGCCCGAAGGCCTGTGCGCCGACCTCCTGAGCGCGCGGATCTCCTGCCGCAAGGAATGCAACAGCGACCGCGGCTGCCGCGACGGCTACGAGTGCCGCGAGACCGGCAGCAACGGCGTCTACGTCGCGTTCTCGCCGACCAACCCCGAGTCGCTGCCGATCGAGAAGATCTGCATGCCCGTCGAGCCGAAGGCCGGCGAGTAACATTTTGGCGCTGCCCGCTCGCGCGCGGGCGTGAGGGCTGAAGAGCACGGACTGAGCTGTCGTTGGCGACATGTCCGTAGGGACATCTTGCGAAGCGAGCAAGCCGGTCGCTTGGTGCGATGGACATGTTCTTTGGGTCATGTCCGGTAGTGAGGTCGATATGCTGTTCGGCGACCCGGCCTTGATTCGATCTGCGCGGCCTTCTCCCGCGGGGCGATGCGGGTCACGCCGAGGTGGATCGATGGGCTGCGCGGAGTATCACTCCTGCAGTCCAACGGCTGCCCGGTCGCACCGCCCCTGCTGCCCGGTCGCATCGCCCCTGCTGCCCGGTCGCATCGCCCCTGCTGCCCGGTCGCATCGCCCCTGCTGCCCGGCTACATCGCCCTGCTACCCGGCTGCATCGCCCCTGCTACCCGGTAGGCCGCCCGGTCGCATCGCCACTGCCGCCCCGCTGCATCGCCGCTGCTGCCCGGCTTCCTCGCCCCTGCTACCCGGTAGGCTGCCCGGTCGCATCGCCCTTTCGCGGGCCGCTCCGCTGCTCCGCCCCCTGCTGTCCAGCGGGCTGACAGGGCGTCCCGCCGGCTGGCCACCTGGCCCCGGCGCCACGCTGCCAAACGCTTGAAATGCTTCGATCCACGTCGCGGCGTTCGGCTTGCTCAAGGTCCTGCGTCGGCGCAACGCCGAACGGAGACACCATGTTCAAGCAGATCCGCAATTTCCTGTCCCTGTCCGCACTCACCGCCACGCTGCTCGCCGCCACGCCGGCCTTCGCGGCGCCCACGCTCGAGGGTCAGGTCAACCTCAACACCGCCACCGTCGAGCAGCTCGAGCTGTTGCCGGGCATCGGCCCGGCCATGGCCAAGAAGATCGTCGACTACCGCGCCAGCAAGCCGTTCCAGGAGACGGGCCACCTCGTCCGGATCAAGGGCATCGGGCCCAAGACCTACGCCAAGCTCAAGCAGTATCTCGTGCTCAAGGGCGAGACCACCCTGCGCGAAGTCCCGAAGGACGAGTTGGCGACCAAGCCCTGAAGTCCGCGCGCTCCGACCAGCCGGGGCACGGGCACGGGCGCGACGGGCGAGGGAAACTCCGTGGCCCCGTTCATCGCGACGGTCTGCACTCCTCCATGGCGATGACGCTCGTCGCGTCCGTGCCCGTGCCTCGGCCGGTTCCTGCTCGATAATACATGCTCTAAAAGCCAGACTCGTTCACCCGGTTCGTCTCGACGGACATTCCTTCCTCTCGCCTCGGGAGACCGCGACCGGCGCGCAGCGCTCGGCGAGCGTCCCTCCTTCACCTCCCACCGACGATAAAGCCGCCGGTTCGCGGTCCTCCGAGCTCTTCGCCTGACTCCGAGCGCATCCGTCTCGCAGCCTCATGTCTCGCTCTCACCCAAGCCTCGCCTGACTCCGAGCGCCATCCGTCTCGCAGCCTCCATGTCTCGCTCTCTCCCAAGCCTCGCCTGACTTCGAGCGCTTCCGTCTCCCAGCCTCCATTCCTCGCTCTCATGCATTCCTCGCCTGACTCCGAGCATCACCCCTCTCGCAGCCTCCATGTCTCCTTCTCACGCAATCCTCGCCTGACTTCGAGCGCTTCCGTCTCGCAGCCTCCATACCTCGCTCTCACGCGATCCTCGCCTGACTCCGAGCACCATCCCTCGCGCGGCCTCCGTGTCTCCTTCTCACGCGACTCCTCCTTCCGACCACCCTACTCGCCCTCCGCCTCTCGGTCTCCGCGTCCGATCGCCCTGCGACCTCGCGCCCGCGAGTTCCGCCCCTTCGCCGGGCTCGCGCGCCTCTCGGCGGCCGCGTGCATGTCGTGCCGGGACGGGTTAAGGTTCCGGGGCGTGCGTTCGCGTCTCCTCGCTCCTGTCTTCGCCGCGCTTCTCGCCGCTGCCGCGGCAGGGTGTCGTCCGCCCGAGATCCTCCCGCCCTACGCGACCGGTCAGGCGCCCGAACCCCAAGCGTTGCTGGGCGCAGCGGCGCCGAAGATCTCCGCCTTGCAGGTCCCGGTCGCCAAGATCCGGATCGGTCGCGCCCCGAGCGGCAACCTGATGTTCCTGGCCCAAATGCCAGGTCGCTTCTCCGGGCAGATCCAGATCGCCGGCCACGAGTTCGTGTCCCTCGCCTTCAACGAGCGCGGCTACACCCTGCGCAACGTCGCCGCCGACAACCTGCCCACCGGCTTCTTCGCCGGGCCGCCGGCCGACTGCGCGATCCAGCGGCTGCTCGGGGTGCCCTTCGCCGCGCGCGAGCTGGTCTCGCTGGTGCTCGGCGGAGCGCCGGTGCTCGCTCCCCTACGAGGTCGTGGCGCAGTCCTGGGATCCACGCCACGGTCACGAGGTGCTGCGCCTGCGCGCCCCCGGCTACGAACAGGAGCTGCGCTTCGCCTTCGTCGACGGCGTGTGGTGGCCCGCCGGCGGCACCTTGTGGCAGCGCCGATCGGACGGCGAGCTCGCGCGCATGTGGTCACTCCTGCACGAGGAGCTGCACCCGGTCGACGGCACGGTGTTGCCACGCCGCACTCGCCTCGCCGGCCCCAGCTCGCGCCGACAGGACCTCGTCATCATCACGTACGGCGCCCAGACCGTCGATCCGGCGCTCGGAGACAGCTCCGCCACTGCGAGCGACGACGACGCCGGCTGGGAGGACGAGGACACCGCCAGCCCCCCGTCGGACGGCGACGGCGGCGACGGCGACGCCAGCCCGCCACCTGTCCCCGGGGACACACCCGCCGCGACCCCGCCCGCGCCCGCCGAGGCGGCCATTCCTCCGCAATTCACGCTCGACGGCGCCGGCCTCGCGCCACGCGGCGAACTCTGTCGCTGAAGAGCAGCGAGAACACCGCGAACGGCGGAGGTTCAACCCTCCGTCGCGTCGGACGCGAGCCACGGGAGGTGGCGCCGACACCATGTCCCGCAGGACGACATGCCTCGGTGTTCATGCCTCCATCAGGACATGGCGCGATGGACATGTCCCGAAGGTCATACCTCCCGACACTCATGCCCCAGAGGCATGCTTCTCATTCCCCATCAGGACATGGCGCGATGGACATGTTCCGCAGGCCATACATCGATGTCCATGCCCCAAAGGGCATGCTCCTCATTTCCCCATCAGGACACGGCGCGATGGACATGTCCCGAAGGACATGCCCCAAAGGACGTGCCCCTGCGAGCACTTCCCGCAGCCCAATCACTTCGAGCCGAAGAAGTACTGCAGGCTGCCGCCGAAGTAGAAGCCGGTGTTCCAGCCGCCGGTGAGGTTGATGCCGAACGTGTCCTTGATGAGGAAGCGGGCGGTGAGCAGCAGGTTGACGATCGGGATGACCGGCAGGTTGATGCCCTTCGCGCGGCCGAGCGCGTTGAGGTCGGCCTCGTTGCAGCCGTCCTTGTTGCACTTGGCGAAGCGGCCGGGGTTCCCTCCGGGCTGGTCGTCGAGCTGCAGGCTGCCCGCGGCCGGCGGCGGCGCACCCGGGTTGTCGGGATCGGGCGACCAGTGCGGCGTGCACTTGGTGAAGTCGGAGTAGTCCGAGATCGAGTTGCAGGTCGCCTGCGGGTTGCCGTCGGTCGAGCCGGCGGCCGGGCTGCCGAGCGGCGTCTGCCACAGGCCCTTGCCGGTGATGATGCCGAGGCCGAGACCGCCGCCGCCGCCGAGCTGGAACGCGAAGTCGGGCGTCTCGACGACCGTCCCGCGGCCGATGAAGTCGACCTGCAGGGCGACGAAGCTGAAGTTGACCTGCGTGTAGTCGGCGGCCCCGAGTTTTGGGCCGTTCTCGTCGCGCTCGCTGTCGTCGAGCCACAGGCCGTCGGGCGCCTTGAGGCGGTGGTAGGCGACGGCGGGGACGATGTCGAAGTTCTTGGAGAAGCGGTAGATGTACTCGCCGCCGATGTAGAAGTTGCAGCCGTCGACGCGGGACAGGCCGGCGCCGAACTTGCCGCCGGGGATCGAGTCACCGCGGCACAGCGCGTTCGTCAGGCTCTGCACGTAGCCGCGGACCGCCCAGGTCGGGATGATCGAGATGCCGCCGCGGATACCGAAGCCGTGCCGCGTCCACTTCGGCTTCTCCGGCTCGGGCGGCGGCGGCTCCGGCTCGGGCGTCGGCTCCGGCTTCACCTCGGGCGCCGGCTCCGGCTGCGGCGTCTCCTCGAGCTCGTTGCTCTTCGGCGCCTTCGAGCTGGTCGGCTGCCACTGCTCGCCCGCAGGCTGCGTCGTCGTCGTCTCCTGCGTGGTCGTCGTGGTCGTCGTGGTCGTCGTGGTCGTCGCGGGCTGTGTCGCTGCCGCCTGCGCCCACACCGAGCTCGCGCGCGCATAGGGGTTTGCGAGGGCGAGCTGGGGCGTCAACACAAAAACACAAGCGACAGCAAGAACCGAGCGACGCATGACCTCTACTATACGCAGATCGCGTCGCGCGCGGCAAAACTGCTGCCGTCTTCAAGCCCCAGCCCAAGCGCGATTTCGCACACTCTCCAGTGCGCACTTCACGCTCGTCGGTAAACCGGCAAATCGCAGTTCTCGATCTCGCCTGACCCCGGCGACATGGCCTTTGCGCCCGGCGGCTCGCCGGCCAGCGACGCGTCAGCGCGACAGGACCGCGCGCGCCGGCTCGTCTGGTTCGTCGAGGAACTCGCGGACGGCGGCATAGAACGGCTGCGCGATGACCAGCGAAGAATGACCGCCCGGTAACACGACGTAGTCGTGCTCGCGGTCGACGCCCTCGATCGGCCCGGGGTCGGGGCACAGCGCGTCGGCGTCGGCGTGGATCTGCCGCAGCCGCACGCCCGCCGGCAGCGGAGCGGCGCGCAGCTCCTTGATGAACCGGCTGCCCGGTCGGACCTGCCACACCGAGGCGCTGACGAGCCCGACGGTCGCCATGCCCGCGAGCGACATCCACGTCCCGCCGAGCGGCGTGCCCATCAGCGCCAACCGCCGCACGTGCCGGTGCGCTTGCAGGAACTTCACCGCGTGCAGCGCCACGAGCCCGCCCATGCTGAAGCCGACCACGTCGACCCGATCGATCTCGAGGCTCTCCGTCAGCCCGCGCAGCTTGACCGCCAGCTCCTCGGCCGAGCGACTCAGCGAGCCGAGCTGCAGCATCCCGTGGTGGTAGCTGAACACCACCTTGCCGTCCGACTGCAGCCGCCGGGTCAGCGGCAACATCGTCCCGCGCGTGCCGAGGAAGCCGTGCACCAGCACCACCGGCCGGCTGCCGGGTTCGACCCAGGACATGTCTCCGGCGACACGATTGCCGCGCAGGAGGTGACGGGCGTAGCCGAAGCCGTGGCTGATCGTCTCCGTCGCGTGCTGGATCATCCCTCGCTGTCGCTTCGCCACTGCTTCCTACCTTAGCAGCACGAGGGGGCCGGGTCGCAAGACTCGGCGCCGCACGCGGAGGTCGTACACGTGTCCGGAGGCCGGGGGTCAGCGCGTGCGATCGGAGCGCGACAGGGCCAGCGCGGGCGTCGGCGACTCGGGCAGCATGCCGCGGAACAGCTCGTCGCGACCGCCGGTCCCGAGCGCGAGGCAGCGGGCGCGTGCCTCGCTGGCCAGGCGCGTGCCGGGGAACGACTGCATCGCCTGCTCGTAGCGCGCGACGGCATGCCGGCGCTCGCCGATCTGCTCGTACGCCTGCCCGAGGTGGAACAGGTAGACCACGCGCGCCGGGTTGTAGCCGAGCGACTCGAGCCCGTGCTCGAGCAGCGCGGCCGCCTCGCGTGCGCGACCCATGCGCGCCAGGCAGAGGCCCTCGAGCGCGTTCCAGGCCTGGGCCACGGTCGGCTGGTAGGCCGGCGGGACGAAGCGGAGGCAGGCGTCGCGGTCGCCGCGGATCCTCGCCAGTCGCTCGGCCGAGGCCGGCTCGGCGAGGCAGGCGATCTCGTGCCGACCGAAGGCCGCGAGCGCGTGCAGGTGCGGCGACAGCTTGGTCGACTGCTCGTCGTAGAGCGCGCCGGCCTCCTCGAGCCGCCACTCCGCCACCAGCAGCCCGCCGAGCTGCGCGCGAGCCAGCCACTGGCGCTCGACGCTCACCGCCTCGCCCGCGGCCGCCAGCGCGAGCTCGCGCCGCAGGTGTTGCTCGATCTCTCGGTGGCGTCCGGTCGCGATCGCGCGGCGCAGCACCTCCGCCTCGAGCATCGCGCGTCGTCGCCGGTCGCGCCCGACCAGCCACGCGCCGAACGACATGCTGAACACGAGGGCCGCCAGCGCCGTGACCTCGCCGGAGCAGCCGGGGAGCAGCACGAGGGTCGGCAGCAGGGTCCACGCGTCGCGCACCTCTTCACCATAGCGCGACGCGACCGCCTGGCGGGAGCGTGCGGATTTTTGCTCGCCGTGCAAAAGAAGGCCGGCTCGCATCGACCTCAGGGGGACCATGTCGCACGTCCCGCCTGATTTTGCCTCACGACCTCGCCGAGCGGCGCAGCTCTCGGCCCGCGCACCCGCACTCGCCGCCGGCCCCGCCCTGCTCGCAGTCGTCCCTCCGCCCGCATCGGTGAATGCGCGAGCCCCGGGCGCCCGGGCTGCTCGCGCGCCGAGATCGTCCGCACCCGTCCGCTTGCCCGACCTCGCGCGACCGCTCGCAGCTCGCTCCCTCCGGGCCCGCCTGCCCGCCGCCGGCACCACCGCCCTCGCCTCCGCCCCTGCGCTCGCCCGCCGAAGCATGACGACCTCGCAAGCTCCCGCGAGCTCCTCGACCACCCGCGCGAACCGACGAGCCTCGCCCTCGCCTGCTCCCGCCGAGAGCTCCCCGCAGATCTCGAAGGCGACGAGCGGCACGAGCCCGCGAGCGTCGTCCGCACGCGCTCGGGTCACGGGCGCCCAGGCGGCACCGGCGAAGCCACGACCTCCGAGGTCGCCCTTCGTCGCTCCCCCGTCACCCGCCGCCGAGTCACCTGCGAAGTCGCCCCTCGTCACGGCGACCCGGTCACCCGTCGCCGAGTCACCTGCGAAGTCACCTCTCGTCACGGCGCCCCAGTCACCCGCCGAGTCATCACCTCCGAAGTCGTCTCTCTCCGCCGCTTTTCAATCACCCGCCGCCAAGGCGCGACCGCCGAGGCCGCCCGTCTCTCTCGCCACCGTTCCCCAGTCACCCGCCGCCGAGTCACCTCCGAAGTCGCCCCTCGCCACCGCTCCCCGATCACTGGCCGCAAAGCCGCGACCTCCGAGGTCGCCCCTCGCCACCGCTCCTCAGCCGCCCGCCGAATCACCGCCTGCGAGATCGTCTCTCTCCGCCGCTCCTCAATCACCCGCCGCGACAGCGCGACCGCCGAGGTCGCCCGCCGCGAACTCGCGCCCGCCTGCTCGAGTTTCCGCGCCCGCGGCCGAGCTGCGCCCGCCCCCGCCGAGCGCCGCCCATCGGACCGGCACGAGGACGTCCATCGTCGCCTCCACGCAGCATCGGTCCGTCACCCGCGACTGCGCAGCGCCGGCGCTCCGGTCCTTGCTCGTCCATTCCGGCGAGTGCGGCCGCCACCCCGGCGCGCTCGCCCGCGAGCTCGCTCCGGGTCTGTGCGAGCTCGTCGCCTGCGCCGTTCCGGACGGCCGCATCGAGATCCCCGACCGCCGCGAGCTCGCGGCCACCGGGCTCGGCCCGGCCGGCTTGTTCCATCGCGCGCGCCTCGGCACCTGCAGCGAGCGCCTCGAGTTCGCGCTCGCCGCTCCCGCGCCGGGTGTCCATGCGTACATGCTCGGAGGGCCAGGTCGGGTCGACACCACCGCCGCGGTGCTCGAGCTCGAGGCGCTGCTCGGACAGCCGCCGGGTCCCGTGGGCACCGTCGTCGCGTTCCCGGCTCGCGGCACCGCCCTGTTCATCGCCCCGGGCGCGCGACGGCTGCGGCGTTCGCTGGTCGCCTGGGGCCTGCGGCAGTTCTGGTGCGCCGAGCCCGAGGCCGCGCCGCTCAACCTCGGCGACACCCTCCGCTTCATGGCCGGCTGGGCGCGCGACGCCTATCGCACCCTCCCCGGCCCGGTCTCGCCGCTGCTCTACTGGCACCATCAGGGCAAGCTCAGCGTGCTCGGCGACCTCGGCCTCTCGCACCTGCCGAGGAGCTGGCGCGGCTGGTCCTCGCCAGCTCATGAGCCGCCCATTTTATGCACGACATGTCCGGTGGAGCATGTCCGCTCGACGGTCACTCTCCCTGGTGACCGCGAGGGAACGCGTCCCCTTCGCCATGCCAACGTCGCAGGAACCATGATCTTTGGAGCAGGCCTCCTTCGCCATGCCACGCGTCGCATCGACATGATCTTTAAAACATGTCCCATTCGCCATGACGAATTGCTCATGACATGTCCGTTTGAGCATGTCTCGTTCGCCATGTCATGCTTCCCCAAAAACCTGTCCGACGGAGCATGTCCGATTCACCATACTGAGCCCGAGGTCCCTGTCTCATTCGGCATCACCGCCTCACGGACCCGGCAGATCGGCCCGACGCCATTTCTCTCTCCTCGCCCCCTCCGACCCGCGGGCGGCCTCCCCGCCGCCCGCATCTTGGCCTGTATCCCTCTCCGCAGCGCACGCCGCTGCCACCCCCTCGCGCGCCTGCTACGCTCGCCGCTCATGCCGCGCCCCATCGACAACCCGCCGAACCCGTGGCTGTCGACCCACGTCGAGTACTTCGGCGAGCCGCCGCCGGCCGGCCTCGAGGTGTTCGAGGAGGACGCGCGCAGCGTCGTCAGCACCAACGACAGCCCCGACATCCCGTTTCGCTACAGCGTCAATCCGTACCGCGGCTGCTACCACGGCTGCGCCTATTGCTACGCCCGGCCGACGCATCAGTACCTCGGCTGGGGCGCCGGCACCGACTTCGAGCGCAAGATCGTCGCCAAGGTCAACGCCCCCGCCCTGCTGCGGCAGTTCCTCGCCCGCCCCAAGTGGACCCGCGAGCTCCTCGCCTTCAGCGGCGTCACCGACTGCTACCAGCCGCTCGAGGCCCACTATGGCCTCACGCGCGGCTGCCTGGAGGCGTGCCTCGAGTTCGCCAATCCGGTCGGCATCATCACCAAGGGCCCGCTGGTCGCCCGCGACGTCGATCTGCTGGCCGAGCTGAACCGCCGCGCCGGGGCCTCGGTCACGATCAGCATCCCCTTCATCGACGACGCCATGGCCCGGCGGATCGAGCCCTCGGTCGCGCGGCCGTCGAAGCGGTTCCAGGCGCTCGCTACCCTGAGCGCCGCGGGGATCCGCACCGGCGTCGCGGTGGCGCCCGTGATCCCCGGCCTCAACGACAGCCAGATCCCCCAGATCCTCGCGCGCGCCCGCGAGTGCGGGGCGCAGAACGCCTTCCTCACCCTGCTGCGCCTCCCGGCCGAGGTCTTGCCGGTGTTCGAGGGCCGCCTCAAGGAGGCCGAGCCGCTGCGCCACGCCCATGTCCTCTCCGCCATCCGCGACGTCCGCCGCGGCGCCCTCAACAACGCCCAGTTCGGCCGGCGCATGGAGGGCGAGGGCCCGCGCTGGCAGGCCATCGAGCAGCTGTTCGAGCTGCACGCCCGCCGCCTCGGCTTCAACACCGATCCGCCGCGCATGCCCGCCCAGGCGACGATGCGCGCCGAACCTGCCCCCAAGGCCAGGCCGCAGCAGCGCTCCCTGTTCGGCGACGACTGACTCTTTACGGCCTGCCGCGGAGCGCAGGTCGGTCCCACGGCACGTGTCCCGCGCGCCAGGTCAACTCGGCTTCAGCGCCCCGACTCGCTCTTCGGCGACAACGAATGCTCCTCGTCGCACATGTCCCAAGCGCCAGGCCGCTGCAGCTCGTTCTTCGCCGGCGACTGCTCAACGCCCTGTCCCGAAAACATGTGGATCGCCTCGATCCACCTGTCCCGAGCGCCAGGTCGCTTCAGCTTCAGCTCCAGCGCGCGCACGATCCAGAAGCCGGGCGCCTCGAGCGTCTCGATCTGCGCGCGCATGTCCTTCAGCACCTGCGTCAGGCGACCCGAGCGATTGACCACGAACCATGCCTCTCCGCCCTCGCGCAGCCAGTGGGGCAGCGGCTTGACCAGCGCCGCGAACGCCTCCGGGGGCGCGTGCGTCGGCGGGTTGACCAGCGCCAGCTCGACCGTCCCGCGCCACGGGTGGGCCGCGGGCAGCCCGTCGGACAGCAGCGCCTCGACGCGCTCGCAGCCGAGGCGGGCCGCGTTCTCGCGCACCAGGCTCGCGGCGATCACGTTGCTCTCGACCGCCATCACATGTCCTTTCGGCCATCTCTTCGCCGCCCACAGCGCCAGCGGTCCGATGCCCGCCCCGAGGTCGATCACGCGGCGCGGCGTCGGCAGCTCGGCCGCGGCCAGCGCCGTCAGCAGCGCGCGCGTGCCGTCGTCGAGGTGCTTGCGGCAGAACACCCCGGGCGCCGACAGCAGCGGCACCTCGCCGAGCAGTGGTTCGGCGATCTCGTAGCGCACCGCGAGCAGCTCGGCGGCCGCCTTCGCGTCGAAGCGGTCGGTCTTCTCGGCGGCCAGCAGGTGGTAGCCGCGGTCGCGCTCGACCGTCTCGCACGAGCCGAGCAGCGCGGCGATCGTGCGGGCCAGCGAGGGCGCGCCCTTGTCTTTGCGGACGGCGCACAGCAGGCGTCCGCCGGGCAGCAGGACCGAGGCAGCGAGGGCCAGGCAGGCCTCGGAGAAGTCCTTGCCGAGGTGCGCGCGCGGCCACACCGCGGCGGCGCGGAAGCGCGGGGTGGTGTCGACTGCCCACGGAGCCACGAGCGCCGCGGGTTCTTCCGCAGACTGCTCGCGGACATCGATGGCCCAGCGCGTGGCGCCCTGGCGCAGGCCGGGCAGCGGTCCGCCGTACACCAGCGCCAGCGCTTGCGGCGGCAGGTCTTGCACGGCTTGGGCGAGCAGGCGCACGCCCGGGTCCGAGGGATTAAAGAGGTTCTCGCCCTGCACGGCGCGGAGGGATAACAGCGGGGCGCCTGGCGCGCAATTCAGCTCCTTGGCAGCGCCGTCGACGTCGCCTGCGCCCGCGTCAGTCCACGCACGACGGTGACCCCCGCCAAACGCCCCTGGAGCGGCCCCTGAATGCGCGCTGGACACCGCCCTCACGGTGGATCGGCCGCGAGCAGCCGAGCAAATGCGCCCGAATGCGAGATTGGGGGTGGACCCACGAAACGGCCCGTGTTAAGCACCTGCGGACCCTCCGCCGACCTGGCGTGTACTCGCCGCGGTCGCCGTCGGGCCCATGTGCTTGTTGGAGCTCTCGGCGACTCTTCCGCGGGTCGCCGCGCGGGTCCGGCTACCGAGGCGTGGCCGACCGTGTCTGGCCCGTCATCGTCCCAGGATCTGCGTGTCCACACTCGAAGCGTTCCTCCCCCTGTTCGAGCCGGAGTCGCTGGCGAAGATCGCCAGCAAGAAGGCGTACGCCGCCGGCGTCGAGCTGTTCGAGGCCAAGGCCGTCAGCGACATCGTGTTCGCCGGCAACTGTCTCAAAGGCAAGGTCAAGGGGTCGCATCCGCAGCCGCACGCGACCACCATCAAACTGTTGGAGTCGGGCGCCATCGAGGCGACGTGCGACTGCCCGACGTACACCGACGGCTGGGAGAAGATCTGCCACCACGCGGTCGCGCTGGGGCTCGCGCTGCGCAAACAGTACCAGGCCGGCGGCGAGATCACGCTGACGCAGAACCCGTGGACCGCCGACGTCGCGGGCACCGGCGCCAACGCGCAGCGCTACACGATCGAGGCGCGGCGCGGCAACTGGCACGTCATGGCCTTCCGCGGCGGCGGCACCCCGGTGGTCAGCCGGCGGCGCTACGAGGGCATGAGCCCGGCCGACCGCGTCATCCACCACTACCTCTCGCAGGAGGTCGACGACGCCGACGACGGCGGCCACGTCATCGACGACATGGCGCTCTCGGGCCTCCTCTACTTCGCCCGCGTCGGCAGCACCGTCAGCCTCAAGGGCGTCGGCAAGCTGCAGTTCGCCGCCGAGCCGCTGACCCTGCGCGTGCGCGCCGAGCCGCGCCCCGGCGACAACAGCGTCGTCCTGCACGCCTTCCTCGAGCAGCGCAGCACCGGCCGCGACCTCGAGGTGCCGGCCGGTCGCATCATCGTCGGCGCGCCGACCTGGTACCTCCTGCCCGAGACCGCCGAGGTCTTCCTCGTCCCCGACACCCCGCCGTGGGTGCTCGAGGCGGTCGCCAAGCAGCCGCGCATCGTCATGGACGCCCGCGTCAGCGCGCAGGCGATGGACGCCCTCAGCGAGTCGCTCAAGACCGTCGGCGTCCCGCATCAAGACCTGTTCGCGCTCGCCTCCGACTCGCGCAAGATCGACGCCATCATCGCCACCGTCGAGGGCGACGCCGCGCAGATCAAGGTCGGCCTGGCGGCCCGCTACGGCAACGTCACCATCGGCGTCACCGGCAGCGAGCCCGAGTCGGCGCGCTACACCATCAACCTCGGCGACCAGCCGCTCAGCTTCTACCGCGACCTCGAGGGCGAGGCCGTCGCGCGCAAGACGCTGACCGACCTGGGCCTCAAGTACAACCCCGACGCCGACGGCTTCATCGCCACCGGCGACGCCGCCGTCGAGTTTACGATCGTCGGCATCCCGCTCTTGCCCGAGACCTGGGAGAAGCGGGTCCCGCAGCTGCCGCGCGTGCGCAGCAAGTCGCCGACCCCGCGGCTGGCCGTGCGCAGCAAGGAGGGCAGCGTGCTCGACCTCGACGCGATCGTCGACGTCGAGGGCGAGGAGGACCTGATCTCCTTCCGCGACCTGCTGCGCTGGCTGCACGAGGGCCGGCGGTGGATCACCCTGGCCGACGGCTCGGTCGCCAAGCTCGACCCGCAGATCCTCCAGCCCATCGCCGAGGCCGCCGGCGCGATCGAGTTCGACAAGAAGGGCCACGCCGAGATCAGCACGCTCGAGCTCGGCACCTTGACCCGCCTGCTCGGCGCCGTGCCCTCGGCCGACGTCGCCAAGGAGGTCAAGCGCCTGATGGAGAACATGACCGGCGAGCGCTCGGCCAAGGCGCCCAAGCGGGCCAAGTCGCTCACCGCCAAGCTGCGCGAGTACCAGCGCTCCGGCTTCGCGTGGTTGTGGCAGCTCCACGAGAACCAGATGACCGGCATCCTGGCCGACGACATGGGCCTCGGCAAGACGGTCCAGGCGCTGGCGCTCTTGACCAAGGCCAAGGAGGAAGAGGGCGACCAGCCGACGCTGATCGTCTGCCCGACCTCGGTGCTCAGCGTGTGGAAGCAGGAGGTCAAGAAGTGGGCCCCGAGCCTCGTGCTGACCACCTGGCACGGCGCGGAGCGGGCCGAGAACCGGCGCATGCTCAAGAAGGCCGACATCGTCGTCACGACCTACGCGATCTTGCGCCGCGACATCGACGAGCTGAGCAAGATCCGCTGGCGCTACGCGATCCTCGACGAGGCGCAGTACATCAAGAACTGGGCCACCACCACCGCCAAGAGCGCCAAGCAGCTGACCGCCGACCACCGCCTCGCGCTGTCCGGCACCCCGGTCGAGAACCACCTCGCCGACCTCTGGGCCATCTTCGACTTCCTCGCGCCCAACTTCCTCGGCAAGCTGTCCGACTTCCAGAAGAACTACGTCCGGCCGATCGAGGAGAACGACACCAAGACGCTCGAGGCCCTGCGCGCGCGCATCCGGCCGTTCGTCATGCGCCGCAAGAAGGAGGACGTGGCGCAGGAGCTGCCGCCGAAGACCGAGCAGACGCTGTTCGTGCAGTTCGGCCGCAGCCAGCTCGGCCTCTACAACCGGATCCTCAAGACCGCGAAGGACGAGATCAAGGGCCGCATCGAGGAGGTCGGCCTCGAGAAGTCGCAGATGACGATCCTCGCCGCGCTCACGCGCCTGCGCCAGGTCTGCTGCGACCCGCGCCTGCTCGGCCTGCCCGACGCGTCGACCCTGCCGCCCTCGGCCAAGCTCGACGCCTTCAAGGAGCTCATGGCCGACTGCGTCGGCTCCGGCCGCAAGGTCCTGGTGTTCTCGCAGTTCGTCGAGATGCAGAAGCTGCTCGGCGACGCCCTCACCGAGCTGAAGATCCCCTACCTCTGGCTGCACGGCGGCACCAAGAACCGCGAGGAGCTGGTCCAGCAGTTCCAGAACAAGTCCGGCCCGCCGGTGTTCCTCATCTCCCTCAAGGCCGGCGGCTCCGGCCTCACGCTCACCGAAGCGGACACCGTCGTCCACTTCGACCCGTGGTGGAACCCCGCCGTCGAAGACCAGGCCACCGACCGCGCCCACCGCATCGGTCAGGACAAGCCCGTCATGGTCTACCGTCTCGTCTGCGAGGACACCGTCGAGCAGAAGATGGTCGAGCTCGGCGCCCGCAAGCGCGAGGTCGCCGAGAGCGCGCTCGGCCGCGACGTGTCGGCCGGCAAGAAGCTCACCATGGAAGACGTCGAGGCGCTGCTCGAGACCCCGAGCGCCGCGGCGACCTGGGATCAGTGAGGACACCATGGCCGGCGACCCCGACGCGATCGTCATCGGCTCCGGCCCCAACGGCCTCGTGGCCGCCTGCATGCTCGCGCGCGCCGGCCTGCGCGTGCTCGTGTGCGAGGCCCACTCGCGGCGCTGGGGCGGCGCCCTCGGCTCCGAGGAGGCCACCCTGCCAGGCTTCGTCCACGACGTCGGCGCCGCGTTCTTCCCGTTCCCGCGCATCAGCCCGGCCTTCCGCGCGCTCGAGCTCGAGAAGCACGTCGAGCTGTGCTTCGCCGAGTTCGAGAGCTGTCACCCGCGCCCGACGGCTCGGTCGCGTGTATCAGCCGCGACCTCGACGTCTGCGCCCGCAACTTCGGCGACCCGCGCGACGGCGAGACCTTCGCCGCGCTGGCCCGCTGGTACCGCGGCGTCGAGCCGGCGGTGCTGGGGATCCTCCTCAACACGCTGCCGACGATCGCACCTGTCCTGAAGTTACTGCCGTTCGGGATCTTCAAGCTCGCGCGGATCTTGCTGTCCTCCGGCGGCGGTCTGGCGCGCCGGCTGTTCCGCGGCGAGGCGGCGCGGCGCGTCATGCCCGGCCTCGCGCTGCACGTCGACGTCGGTCCGCGCGACCCGCTCGGCGCCGCTCTCGGCTTCATGCTCGGCATGACCGCGACCACCGGCGGCTACTCGATCCCGCGCGGCGGAGCCCAGGCGCTGGCCGACGCGATGGTCGCCGACCTGCGGCGTCACGGCGGCGAGATCCGCCTCGCCAGTCGGGTCGAACGGATCCTCACGGAAGGTCGGCGGGCCGTCGGCGTCCGCCTCGCCGACGGCACCGAGCTGCGCGCCGCCCGTCGTGCCGTGCTCGCCGACACCGCCGCCGCGTCGCTCCTGCTCGACCTCGTGGAGCGCGACCTCGTGCCCCGGCGCGTGGTCCGCTTCATGGAGAAGTTCCCGCAGGGCTGGGGCACCTTCAAGGTCGACTGGGCGCTGTCGTCGCCGGTCCCGTGGTCTGTCCCCGAGGCCAGGCGCGCCGCGGTCGTGCACGCCGGCGACAGCCTCGCCGACCTCGAGCGGTTCACCGCCCAGGTCCGTCGCGGTGAACTCCCCGACAACCCGTACCTCGTCGTCGGCCAGCAGACCCTCGCCGACCCGACGCGCGCCCCGGCCGGCAAGCACACGCTGTGGGCATACTCGCGCGTGCCGAGCCGCCCCGCCGGCGGCTGGCAGGCCCACGCCGAGGCCTTCGCCGACCGCGTCGACGCCCGCATCGAGGGCCTCGCGCCCGGCTTCCGCAGCACCGTGCTGGCGCGCCGGATCGTCGCGCCACCTGACCTCGAGGCCATGGACGCCAACCTGGTCGGCGGCGACCTCGGCGGCGGTTCGAACGCCTGGCACCGCCAGCTCTTCTTCCGCCCGCTGTTCCCGTACTTCCGCCACCGCATGCCCGTCGAGGGTCTTTACCTGTGCTCGAGCTACGCACATCCGGGCGCAGGTGTGCACGGCATGTGCGGCTACAACGCGGCCCACGTCGCGCTGCGCGACCTCGGCTGAGCGACCACCTCGTCTGCGTCGCGCGACCGGTTCGCGACGGCTCCGGGATCGATCCGCGGCGAGCGTCGTCGAGGCAGACCTCGCGGTCCTCGACCGCGGTCCGCAGCGCCCGGAGGTCGCCGGCGGACCGTCAAAGCAGCGATGCCGGCGGCCGCCCGATGGGCACGACGGATCGCACCGCGAGGTCGCCGGCATCACCCGCGCGAACTCGATCTCTTCGCTGCTCGCCCCCTCCTGCGACCCCTGCAGCGGCTCCTTCGCCGGCTCGACGACGGCATCGTCGCCGGACGTCGGCTCGGCGGCGCGCAAGCTTCACGCAAGACGTTCGCGTTCGGCGACGTGTCGAGCACGTCGCGCTGGCCGGCGCAGCTCCAGCAACTCCGGATGACACTCGCGCCGCCTCGTCACCGGAAGCCATCTGCACGCTTCGCAGCGTCACGCGACGGCGTGCGCGCGTGGGCGCGCGAGCAAGCGTGTCGCAACGCGGCGTCACACTCGCTACCATCGATGCGCATGACAACCTGGTTTGGCTCTTTTTCTGCGCTGCTCGGCGCCGCGATCGTCCTCGCCGCGGGCTGCGGCAACACCAACAATAACGTCACCGCGTCGGAAGGCGGCTCCGACTCCGACGCGACCGCCGGCCCGACCTCCGCTGCCACCGACGGCACGACCACCGCGAGCGGCAGCGACAGCGACAGCGGCGAGACCGACGGCACCGGTTCGGCCAGCATGACCTCGCTGCCGACCACCGGTGAGCCGACCTCGACCAGCAACGGCTCGGCGACCTCGTCGACGACCGATCCGGACACGACCTCGACCACGAGCCCCGTCACCGACGGCAGCGCCACCGATCCCGACACCGCCACCACGATCGAGCCCGGCACGACCACCGAGCCGGGCACCACGACGATGGGCGAGAGCACCACCACCGGCCCGGACTGTATTCCGGCCGAGGAGGTGTGCAACGACCTCGACGACGACTGCAACGGCGTCGTCGACGACGTCGACGTCGGCGGCGACGGCATCTGCGACTGCCTCAACATCGCCATCTTCGGCAACGAGGGCGCCAACCCTTCCGCGGAGTTCCAGGCCTGGCTCGAAGCGCAGGGCACCCAGGTCGACCGGATCTCCCTCGACGCCACCCCGATCGACGCGGTCACCCTCGAGAAGTACGACATCGTCATCCTCGACTGGCTGGTCCGCACCTACAGCGCCGACGAGGCCGCCATCATCAAGACCTGGATCGAGGGCGGCGGCGGCCTGATGTCGATGACCGGCCACACCAACAACAACACGGTCGTCGAGCGCCCGAACTCGATCATCGCCCCGATGGGCCTGGCCTACAACCAGAGCAAGGGCTTCTTCAGCGGTCCGGTGACGCAGTGGGCGATGCACCCGATCACGCAGGGCATCACTTCGGTGTCGTTCTACGGCGGCCTCTACGTCGACATCACCGAGGACGGCGTCGCCGTCAACGAGGTGATCGGCACGCTGCCGCAGGGCCCGGTCGCGGTGGGCCAGACCCGCATCGACGGCAAGCTGTTCATCTTCGGCGACGAGTGGATCGAGTTCGACTCGGAGTGGCAGCAGATCCCGCAGATCAAGCAGTTCTGGGTCAACATCCTCGGGTGGCTGTCGCCGCAGAACTACTGCACGATCCCGCAGTGATCCGCGCGCCTCGCTCGTCCGCCGCCGCTCTCGGCGAGCGAGGAGCGTCACAGCGCTGGCGCCTCGCAGGAGCTCAGAGCTCGTAGCGACGAGCTCGTGGGGCCCCGTCAGCGGGCGTGGCTCAGCGCAGTTCGAAGGTCCGCAAGACCACGCGCCCGGCCAGGGTGCGCAGCCCGGGCGCGAGGCACCACGGGTACAGCCACCAGAAGCCGGGCAGGATCGGCACCAGCGCGCGCCCGGCCTCGGCGCCGGCCTGGCGCGTCTTGACGTCGGGTGTGACGATCACCAGCGCGCCCGCGGGCACGGACGGATCGGTCTCGAAGCGCAGGCGCGCGCCGAGGTCCCACATGCGCAGCAGCGCGACCCGGCGGATCGACGCCTCGTCGGCCGCGTGATGGACCACGTACGGCTCGCGCGGGCCGCGGTAGCGCAGACGGTCGAGCGGGCGCAGCAGCGAGGCCTTCCAGCCCGGCTTGTGCTTCGGTCGGTCGCCCTCGCCCTCGCCGAGCGGGCGCGACATCAGCGTGCGCCACACCGCGTCGAGCTCGCTCGCCGACAGCCACGGGATGTAGACCGCCAGCATCACCTGCACGAAGGTCCCGACGTTCATGGCCACGTCGATCACCAGGTGCATGACGACGCCGAGCCCCAGCCACAGCCGCTTGCCGCACAGCCACCGCAGCACCCACGCGTGGGCCCGCGGCCGGCGGGCTCGCAGCCACGAGTACGCACCCAGCAGCAGCGCCGGGAACGCCAGCACCCCCGCGACCACGAGCGCCTGCGCCTGCTGGCGGGTGATCGCCACCGGCGCCTCGCCCGGGCTGTAGTAGTACCAGGCGGTCAATCCGCCCACGTACGCCAGCACGCCGACGACCGCGGCGATCAGCGCGTACGACAGCAGCCGGCGCCACGCCTGCACCTTCGGCCATGTCCCTGCGGACACCTCGCGTTCGAACCGGCGCAGCGCCACCCCGACGAGCGCCAGCGGGAACAGGGTCTCCCACGCCTTGGTGACCCACGTCGAGAGCGGCAAGAAGCCGATCCAGTGCAGGAACGTGGCGATCTGGATCTGGACCGGGTGGCGGTAGAAGTGGTCGAGGCTCAGCGCGTAATAAAGCGCGGTGCCGTCGAACCAGGTGAGGCCGCTCTTGAGCGCCCCGGTGGCGCAGTAGATGATGGCGAGCTGCAGCATCATCAGCCGCAGCGGCCACGCGGGGATCTTGCGCAGCGCGGGGACGACGAGGCTGCCGCCCAGGAGCTCGCGCTTGCGTCGCCACCAGGCGTCGAGCGAGTAGGCCTCGCCCCAGCGAGTGAGCAGGCCGAGGAACAGGAACACCCGCAGGACGGTGTCGCCGCCGCTGTAGAAGACCGGGCTGTAGCTGTAGAAGGTGTTGACGAGAAACCAGCTGAGCAGCGTGCTGAGGCGCGTCTTGACGCCGAGGATCATGGCGGTGACGCTGGCGCAGGTCAGGCCGAACACCGCCCACACGAAGGCCGGGTCGGCGCGCAGGTGGAACAGCGAGAACTTGGCCCACAGCGCCGGGACGACGCTCCACCAGCTCTCGAAGCCGTACTCCGGGTCCCACAGCCGCCGCAGCTCGCCGCCGTAGTTCTTGCGCGCCATCGCCGGCAGCCACAGGCCCTCGTCGGTGAACAAGAAGCGCAGCAGCGGGATCAGGTCGAGCAGCGTCCACAGCACCACCACGCCGAAGACGATCCGGAACAGCCCCGCCGGCCGCGGATCGACCCGCTCGAGCCACAGCCGCCGCCACAGCTCCGGCCGGACGAGGAAGAACGCGACCGCGCAGCCGAGGCCGAGCCACAGCGCACCTGTCGCAAGGGACATGTGCGCCGACAGGTCGACCGCGGGCGCCTTGGCCGGGGCGAGCAGCGCGGCCAGCATCAGTCACCACCCCCGTCGGCCCCGCCGCCCTCGTTGCCGCCCTCGTTCGCCAGCGCCGGCTCGTCGCCGGGCGCGCCCTCGGCCCCGCCACCTTCGCCCGGCGCACCCTCGGCCCCGCCCTCCGCCGGCGGCGCCGCGTCCTCGCCCCGCGCGGCCTTGCCCGCGGGCGCCTTGCCGCGCCCCGCGTCGGCGGCCCGCCGGCGCTGGAGGATCCGCGCCTTCGCGTCGGCCCGGTCGCGCCAGGTGTTCTCCTCGATGTCGACGAACGCGCCGTCCGGCAGCGGCGTGAAGCCGTAGCGCGCGCGGATGTCGTTCGGCAGCTGCGCGTGCGGGGTGGTGGCGCAGTCGAAGCCCTTGAGCGGCTCCTTGTACAGCTTGAGCGCGAACGGGTCGAAGCCCATGGTGGCGATCGCCTTGTCCGGCGGCGGCACCTTCGTCCACATCTTGGTGAAGTTGATCCGCACCGGCGCCTCGCCCCCGTGGGTGCGCGCCCACTCGCGGCAGACCCACGCGGCGTACGGCGACTGGTAGCGCTCCTGCTCGAGCAGCCGGCGGTTGATCTTGCCCATCCGGTCGTAGAAGAAGTACGGGTAGTCGCGCCGGCCGTAGATGTCGTGCAGCAGGTCGAGCTCCTCGCCGTCCTGCGTCACCACCCGCACCTGCAAGAACTGGTTGGTCCGGTGTGGGTTGGGGGCGAACATCGCCCAGCTCTGCACGCTCGAGGTGGCCCGCATGTACGCGCCCGCGCGCAGGAACCCCGCCAGCTTGCGGTTGAACCGCTCCGCCAGCCCGGCCGCCGGCGTGGTGTGCTGCAGCAGCGCG
Source organism: Nannocystis pusilla (assembly GCF_026626665.1). Taxonomy (GTDB): domain Bacteria; phylum Myxococcota_A; class Polyangia; order Nannocystales; family Nannocystaceae; genus Nannocystis; species Nannocystis pusilla. Next base: position 8,565,784 of record NZ_JAPNKE010000002.1, on the reverse strand, counting down.
ACCGTGTGATAGAGGATGAACAGGCTGACCAGCAGCGCCGCCCACCCGCGGTAGGCCCACGGCTCGTCGGACGGGTCCTCGGCCGCGGGCGCGCGCAGCAGCGCGTCGGCCAGCCGCGAAGCGGGCTGCTCGGCCGCCTGGCTCATCGCACATGCTCCTCGAGACATGTCCCGCACGCCATCCCGCGAGCCTCCGCTCGACCGGTGCGCGGACCGTCCTGTCCTTCGAGCCATGTCCCGCGCGCCACCCCGATCCCGCGAGCCCCTGCTCGCCGGGGGCCCGGTCCGATATGTCTCTCAAGCCATGTCCCGTAAGCCATCACGAAAGTCCAAGGATAATTTACAAAGGGGGAGCTCGAGGTCCTCCGCGACCCGGGCGGGTCGCTCGCGGCGATCGATTCTACTCGCCATCGCCGTCCTCGGCGCCGCGGGCCGGCTCGGGCGGCGGCTGCTCCTGCGCGGCGGCAGGCGGGTTGACGCTGGGGGTGCGGGGCTGGGGGCTCCCGCCCCAGTCGCGGCGAGAGGCCCATTGCGCCGGCGCTGCTCGGCCTGGCGGGCCTGCTTGTCCCGGGCGGCCTCGAGCTCGCGCTGGTCGGCCTCGTCGAGCTCGAGGCCGTAGCGCTGCTTCATGAACGCGGGCAGCTGGCCGTTCTTGAGGCAGCTGTGCGACTCGACCAGCTCGTGGGTGGCCTTGAGGTCCTTGGGCCGGTACCAGCCCTTGGTGGCGACCTGCTCGGGGGTGGGGATCTTCGTGGTGATCCGCCACATCTCGACCTTGGCCGCGGGGGTGCCGTAGTCGAGGAACCAGTTGCGGCAGACGAAGAACGACCACGGCCGCAGGTACGACTTGCCCTTGCCGATCATGCGCCGATGCATCTTGCGCATGCGGTCGTTGTAGATCCACGGGAACGGGCGGTAGCTGTAGCTGTTGTAGCCGATGTCCCAGCGGGTCCCGTCCGGCAGCACCACCACCGTCTTCATGAAGGTGTTGGCCCGCGGCGGGTTGGGCGCGAACATGTTCCAGCTCTGCGAGGTGCCGGTGACGCTGAGGTAGCTGCCGAACACGCCGCGCGCGGCCGACCGCCACTGGCTGAAGATGTTGCTGCCGGGGAACAGGCTCAGGCCGACGGCGCAGAAGTGCCAGGTCATCAGGCCGGAGCGACTGCCCGGTACAGCGCGCCCCCGGCCAGCCCCGGCGCTCCCCCGAGCGCGGCGCTGTGTGGCACTTCGGACATGTTTTTGAAGACATGCCGAAGACGCCGGGCCGCGAAGCGGAACACCAGAGCGACGGCGGCGACCAGGCCGAGCCAGGCGTAGACGAGGCCGCCGACGTCACGGTCGCCGCCGATCCGCTTGTAGATGATGGCCAGGAGCAGCAGGCCGAGGACGACGACGACGGCGTCGGCGATCTTGCTGCCCCGCGCGGGCAGGTCCTCGGGCCGCTGGGCCGGGCCGAACCACTGCTCGCCGCTCGCCGGCAAGACCCGTCGCAGGCCGGTGCGCCGGAGCTGCCGCCACACCCAGTGCAGGGCCGCGGCGATCTCCTCGCCGCGCAGCCACGCGACGTAGACCATCAGCATGATGAACGGGAACATGCCGATGTTCATGAACAGGATCAGGAAGCCGTGGAAGACGACCCCGAGGGTCAGCCACAGCCGGCGCCCGAGCAGCCAGCGCTGCACGAACGACTGATCGATCGTCCACCGACGCACCTTCAGCGGCCAGCGCCCGAGCGCGAACCAGGCCGCGACGAGCAGCGGCACCACCACGCCCATGGTGATGTGCACGCGGAAGATCCCGCTGCTGACGATCGTCGCCACCTGCTCGGGCTGGTTCTTCGGCAGCTCGCCCACGTACGGGTAGGCGAGCACGCTGATGCGGTAGAGCGCGAGGTAGCCGAGGACGAGCGCGACGCGGCCGAGCCAGCGACGCCATGGCCGGTCCTGGGCGACAAACCACGGCTGGTCGCGGTGGCGCAGCTGGAACCCGACGATCGCCCCGAGCATGGCGATCGCGAAGTGCTCCTCCCACCAGCGCGTCACCCACGTCATCAGCCGGAACAGGTTGGTCCCGAAGATCGCCGAGACCTGCTGCGTCCAGTCCTCGAAGCGATAGAAGTGGTCCATGTTGAGCGCGTAGTACAGCGCGTCGCCCTGGACCCACACGTTGCCGGTCTTGACGATGCCCGTGGCGGTGTAGATCGCCACCAGCTGGGCCATGATGAGGTAGCGCGGCCAGCTCGGGACCAGGCGGTAGACGGGCTGCTTGCCCGGCTGCGCCGGCTCGCCGACCTCCTGCAGCTTGCCGGCCCGGCGCAGCAGCTTGCAGCGGACCCAGTTGTCGACGCTCCACGCGTCGCCGGTGCGGGCGAAGATCAGCACCCACCACAGCGTGCGGTACACCGTGTCGGTGCCCTCGAGGTAGAGCCCGTTGTGGTTGTAGACGCTGCACACCAGCAGCCAGCTGAGCACGCCGGTGAGCCGCGACAGCACCCCGAAGGCGTACAGCAGCAGCACGCCGAAGATGCCGTACATCACCCACTCGACGCCGTCGGGCGACGACCAGAAGTAGAACAGCGAGTGCTTGCCCCACAGGTACTTGAGGACAGCCCAGTGGTCGAGGAAGCCGTCCTCCGGGGTCCAGCCCATCAGCGCCGAGCTGCCGAACCGCGAGCGGATCTCGTCGAGGTCGTAGAGGCCCTCGTCGCTCCACAACATGCGCCAGTACGGCTTCAGGTTCCAGAAGCACTGGATCGTCATCAGCGCGGTGCCGATCCGCAGGGTCGCGAACATGCGCGGGTCCTCGAGCCCGAGCAGGCTGCGGCGCACCGACTCCATCCGCGTCGCCGCCCACGCCAGCGTCGCCACCACCACCGCCAGACAGAGCCAGCCGACGTGGCTGCCGAGCTCGGGGGGACGCGGCTGAAGTCGAGCGCCTCGGGTGCCAACATCGGGTGAGGCCGCCGACACTACCACGTGGAGGACCCTCCTCAGCGCCGGAAGACGGCGTGCAAAATTTGCGCGATGGACACAATAGGGGCTACTAGGGCGGCCTGGGCGGGGGAATCTGCCGGAGGGTCAAGTTCGGGGGCGCGCGCCGTGAGCTGTCCCGAGAGACATCTGGTCGGGCGGATCCGTCGCCGCCGGGCTTTCGCGGGCGGGCGGGTTCGCGGTACAGGAGAGCCGTGCCTTGGAGCAGGCGGCGGGTGCTGGGGCTCGTGGCGGTGGCGGCGGGGTGTCGCCCGCCGGAGATGCCGCCGTCGGCGCCGACCAGCCTGCTGGGCGAGGCGGCGCCGCAGTTCTCGCGGCGGGGCCTCGACGGTCGGGTGGTCGACCTCGCGGCGCTGCGCGACCAGGTCGTCGTGGTCGAGTTCTTCGCCCGCTACTGCGAGCCGTGCTGGAAGCACCTGCCCAAGGTCCAGCGCTGGGCCGCGCGCCAGCGCGACGTCGCGGTGATCGGCATCGGCGCCGACGAGTTCGCGGGCGACACCCAGGCGATGGTGCGCGCGCTCGGGGTCGCCTTCCCGGTCGTCCACGACAGCGGCCTCGTGCTCACCGCCCGCTTTCGGGTCGACAAGATCCCCTCCACCCTCGTCCTGGGCCGCGGCGGGCGGGTCCGCTGGCGCTCGTTCCCCGGCGACGGCGTCGGCGCGATGAACCGCGCGGTCGCGGCGGTCCGCCGCGCGCGCGATTGAGGTACTCTGGCGGCGTGACCGCCCCCCGTCCGGCCGCGATCGCGTTCGGGTTCGCCGTGCTCCTGTCCTCCGGGACAGGTTGCCGCAACGCCAACCTCGCCAGCGCCATGGCCCAGACGCCGACCTACGAGCCGGAGGGCCAGACCCGCTGCGGGGTCGCGCGCAGCCACGCGCGGCCGCTGATCATCGAGTGGCCGGCGCACGACCGCAGCGAGCTCGAGACGCTGGTGGCCGAGGGCGAGCGGATGGTCGCGGTCCGCTACGCCGGCTGCGAGATGGAGCTGCTGCGCGGCTGCACCGCGGCGGGCAGCTACCGCTACCAGGGCGTGCAGCCGAAGCGCGAGGACTACGTGTTCAAGCGGGCCGACGACCTGTACGCCAAGATCCCGCTCGGCGCGGCCAACCTCGAGGCGGAGCTCGAGCGCCACGGGGCGCTGACGCTCGGCATGACCGTGGTGGGCCGCTGGCAGGGCGGTCACGGGCGGCCGGCGCGGGTCGACCTGCGCGGCGACTGCGAGCGGGCGACGCACGTGATCTCGGGGCTGTCGGTCGGGGCGTTCCGCCTGTCCTCCGAGGCAGGTGCGGAGATCCGCGGGGAGGTCGGGTGGATGAACGCGGGCGGCGGGGCCGGCTCGTCGGCGGCGCGCGGGCTGGTGCGCAGCGACGGCGACCTCGGGGCCTGCGGCGACGACCGCGGCGACGGCCCGCCGAACCGCTGCCGGGCGCTGCTGCGCGTCGAGGTCGAGGCGATCCGCGAGCCCGCGGAGGTGGCGGCGGCGCGGGCCCGCCAGGTGTGCCCGCGTGACGCGGCGCTGGTCGAGGGCGGCCGTTTCCGCGCCAGCGTCGGCGGCCAGGTCGAGGTGGCCGACTTCTGCCTCGACCGCGAAGAGGTGCGCGTCGCCGACTACGCCGCGTGCGCCGCCAAGGGCCCGTGCTCCGAGGCCGCCACCAGCGCCCGCTTCAAGACGTCGGCCGCCGAGCTCGAGTGGGCCAGCGCGCAGTGCAACGGCGACCGCTCGGGCAAGCGCCGCCACCCGATCAACTGCATCAGCTGGAACCAGGCCGCGGCCTACTGCCAGTGGGCCGGCGGCCGCCTGCCGACCGAGGTCGAGTGGGAGTGGGCCGCCCGCGGCGGCGAGCAGGAGCGCACCTACGCCTGGGGCGAGCAGGAGCCGGGGCCGCGGCTGGTCAACGCCTGCGGGGAGGAGTGCGCGCGGGCGCGGGCGCGGCTGCAGCCCGAGCTCAAACATGGCCTGAAGGACATGCCCCCTCCGACATGGCTCAAGTTACACAACAAGAGCGACGGGGTGGTCGGCACGGCGCGGGTCGGCAGCTTCTCCGGCGGCCGCGGCCGCGGCCAGGTGGCCGACCTGGCCGGCAACGTGTGGGAGTGGACCGCGAGCGCGGAGATCTCCTATCAAACGGGTGAGGAGCAGCACATCGGCTGGGGCGGACCCGACACCGGCCGCCGCGCCACCCGCGGCGGCGGCTTCCTGTCGACCGACGACGCCGACGTGCGCACCACGGCCCGCCGCCTGCGTGACCTGAAGGACAGGCGGCCCGACCTCGGCTTCCGCTGCGCCTACGATCCTTGAGACGCGGAGGAGCCATCTGGCCCGAGGGACAGGTTCACCACGGACACTTCCGGTCGCAGCTCGCCTCGACGAGGCAGGCGGTCAGGGCTTTCCACGCGGTCATCGACGGGCTGTCGGGAGGGCCGTAGAAGTTCATGACGGTAGCGCACGGCGCGTCGCACTCGTCGCCGTAGCAGCCGTTGGTCTGCGCGCACTGCTGGATCGCCGTGCAGCCCTCGTCCGCGTGGCACGCGTCCCACTGCATCAGGCATTCGGTGCAGATGCACTCGTTGCACTCGTCGCCGGGGTCGACCTCGGCGAGACAGGCCTCGACCGGGTCGAGCATCGTCGTGCTGCTCGCGTCGCCGGTGGTCGTCGTCTCGTCGCCGGTGGTGGTCGTCGTCGAGTTGCTCGTGCTGCTCGAGGTGCTCGTGCTGCTCGAGCCCGCTTCCGTGGTCGCGGTCGAGGTCGTGCTGCCGGTACCCGCGTCGCTGCCGCCGCTGCTGCTCGAAGTCGAGCCCTCGGTCGTGCCGGTCGCGGGACTGGTGATGTCGGTGGTGGCGCCGGTGACGATCGTCGTCGGGCCGTCGCCGTTGTCGCTACAGGCGGCCAGAGCGAGCGCAGCGGCCAAAACGAGGGCGGCGGGGGGCCGATCCATATCGCCCGACGATACCCGCTCGCTTGCGCGCCGGTCAAAATCGCGCAACAGGCGCGAATGTGACCTCGCCCGGGGGCGAAAACAAACGCCGGCGCAGGGGCTGCGCCGGCGTGGGCACCGGGAGGGTTCAGACCCGGTGCGAGGCGTGCGAGCCGGGGCTCAGCACTGGCCCTGGCACTGCTGGTCGACGCAGGTGCCGATGGCCTGGGCCTTCATGCCCGACGGGCCGAACGGGCCGCCGTTCATCTGGATGACGTTGCCGCACGGCCCGAGGCAGTCGATGCCGCCGCAGCCGGCCATCTGGGCGCAGTCGCGGATCGCCTGGCAGCCGGGGTCCTCCGCGCAGATCTGCAGCTCCTCGAGGCACTCGGTGCAGGCGCACTCGCCACACGGGTCGCCCGGGTTCACCTCGTCGAGGCACTGCATGACCGGGTCGTCCGTGGTGGTGCCGTCGGTCGTCGTCGTGCTGGTGCTGGTGTCCTCGGTCGTCGTGCCGGGCTCGGTCGTCGACGTGGTCGACGTGCCGGGCTCGGTCGTCGTCGTCTCGGGCTCGGTCGTCGTCTCGATCGGGCCGGACGTCGAGGTCAGCGGACCGGTCGTGGTCGGGTCGTCGCCGGTGATCGAGGTGCCGGTGCCTTCGGTGCTCGGCGTGTTGGTGGTGCCCGGCTCGGTTGTGCCGTTCGTGGTGTCCGTGGTGTCCGTGGTGCCCTGGGTCTCCTGGACGTTGGTGTCGCTGGTCTTGCCGTCGTCGCCGCAGGCGCCGAGAGCGAGCAGGCCGAACGCCGTCACAGAGCTGAAGAAGAAGTTGCGAATCATTAGGTCAGTGCCTCCTGAGGGGGCGCCTGGCGCCCTTTCCGCCGCACCCTAACACGCCCCCCGGGCAGGTGAACCAGAAAGGAGCGAAAAGGCGCTCGTGTTCGCGGACTGTGACGCGCTTCACAACTGCGTAGCAGCCCCGCGCGCCGGGCCCGTCGCGGCGCTCGCAGACGCGGGCGCAGCGGGCGACGCGGCGACCTTCTGCAGCATGTCGAAGCGGGCCTGATAGAGCTCGGCGATCCGCGCCAGACCCTCGATGTGGTGGCCCTGGCCGGCGAATTCGACCAGCGTCACCGGCTTGCCGAGCGCGCGGGCCTTCTCGTAGAAGGCGCGCGACTCGCCGACCGGCACGCGCCAGTCGTTGCTGCCGTGGGTGAGGAGCAGCGGCGCCGCGAGCCGGTCGACGTGCGTCAGCGGACTGCGATCCTTCATGCGCGCCAGGTCGTCGGGCCGGCTCGGGTCGCCGCTCTCGAGCACCACCCAGTCGGGGATGTTGCACTGGTCGTGGAAGCTCTTGATGTCGGAGAAGCCGGCGTGCGCCAGGCCGAAGCCGAACTCGTAGATCTCGTTATGTCCCTTGGTACCTGGCGGAAAGGTCAGGGCGCGCATGGTCGCGTAGCCGCCGTGGCTGCCGCCGAACACGCCGATCTGCGCCGGCCGCAGGCCGAGGGTGCGCTCGGTCCAGCGGGCGACGTGGAACAGGTCGACGATCTCGTCGCCGCCGAGGTCGCGGTCGTTGAGGGCGGCGAACGCCTTGCCGAAGCCGTCGCCGCCGCGCACCGTCGGCGAAACCACGGTGAGGCCGGCCGCGCACATGACGTGGGCGAAGGTGCTGTAGCGGTTCTCGCCGCCGTAGAACGCCTCGATCAAGGCGAGGCGATGACTCGGGTCGGCCGGGGCGTGCAGCGGGGTGAGCACGAAGGCGTGCAGCTCGCGCGGCTTGCCGGTGGCCTTGTCGCGGTCGAAGGTCGGGATCTTGACGCGCTCGGCCTTGCACTGGACGACCGCCTCGCGCACCGCCGGGGTGAGGCCGACGCTCCAGCCGCGGCCGAACGCCGGGCCCTGGGCGTCGGCGAGGACGCTCTGGACGTTGAGCTCGAAGTACTGGTCGGGTGCCTCGTGGGTCCAGAGCACCCGGCCGCCGCGGCCCTCGAGCACGTCGGCCGCGCCGGGCAGCTTGCGCGCCGCGAGGACCTTGCCGCTGCGCGGGTCGATCACCGCCAGCGACGCGCCGAGCGGGCTGCGGTGCACGCCGACCACGCCGATGTCGGTGATCGACGCCGAGGTCAGGTCCTCGGTGAAGCGGGTGAGCTGCTTCATCGCGCCTGTCTTTCGGGACATGCTGAAGAGGTTGCGGTAGCCGTCGTCGTTGGCGAGCAGGAGCGCGGTGTCGGCGTCGAGCCAGCCCTCGAGCAGCTCGGCGTCGGTGCGCGTGAGCTTGGGGTCGGTGACGACGCGGACGGCCGGGCGCGCGGCGGTCAGGTCGACGGCGACGAGCTGGGTGCGGTTGCGGTCGCCGTCGACCTGGGCGGCGAAGTAGACCTCGCGGCCGTCGGGCGAGAACCGCGGCACCGACCATGTGAACGACAGTGCAGGCGTATCGCAGACGACCTCACGCGCCGCCTTGCCGGCGACGTCCATGACACGCAGGCAGGTGCGGTACGGCGGCGCCACACCGGCGCGCGGGAGGTAAGCGATCTGCGATTCGGCGTCGTCGAGGCCGAATCCGTAGACGTAATCGTGGTCGGTGACCTGCTCCAGAGCGCCTGTCTTCAGATTCAGGGTCCACAGATTCATGTGCTCGTCATTGCGAGCATCGGCGTGCAGCCATAGCGTGTCGCTCTCGGCGTGGTGGTGCAGGCGCCACAGGCTGCGCTGCGACCAGTCGACGTCCGAGACGGTGACGGCCCGCGCCAGGCTCTTCGCCTCGTCGCCGGCGAGGTCGAGCATCTGCAGCTCGTAGCGCTCGCCGGTCTTGAGCACGAACAGCTTGTCGGTGCGCAGGCTCGGCATCCATTGCACATACGGGAAGCCGGTGAGGAACGGCGCGAGGTCGACGGCGCGGTCGAAATAGCGGACCACGCCGGCCTCGCTCGCGGGCTTCGCCGCGCCCGCGGGCGGCTCGGCGTTCGGATAGGGCTTCGCCGCGTTCGGGGGCGCAGGCGGCGAGCAGGGTGAGCGACGCGACGAGGGGGCTGCGCATGGCCCTACCCTGCTAGCAGCCCACCGGCGCCCAGGGCAAGGGGGCGCCGGCAGCGGCGCGCGGGTCAGAGCGGATTGGCCTGGGTCATCAGCAAGCCGCCGAACTCGGTCGGGTTGTTGTTGGTGCAGTAGGGCAGCACGCCCTTGCCGGCGGCCACGCACTCGGCGATCACGGTCGCGCGGGCCCACGACTGCCGCCGCGGCGTGTTGAGGCACACCGCGCCGTTCGGGCCCCACTTGGCCTCGACCGGCCAGGCGGTGCCGGGCTCCTGGATGCTCCACTTGTCGCTCACGTCGATCGGGTTGCCGTTGATGGTGTGGGTCACGCCCGTGCCGCAGTAGTCGGCCCGGATCATGCGCACCGCGGCCTGGTGGGCGTCCTTCAGCGGGGTCGCGCCGGCGCTCCGCCACGGCGCGTAGCCCCACTCGACCGCCTTGGCCAGGGCGGCGCCGCGGCAGGCCCAGGTGAACGCGTCGGCGTACTCGAGCCGGCTGCCGGTGCTGTCGTCCCACGCGAAATTGAGGGCGATCGCCTCGGTCGGGTTGCTGGCGCCGTCGCGGCACAGATAGTCCCAGGTGACGGCGTCGACCTGGTAGCGCACGTCGTTGAAGTAAATGTCGGCGTCGGTGCTGCTCTGCACGACGCTGACGATCCGCAGCTTCTTGTTCTCATAGTTGCCGGGCACGACCTCGTAGTCGAAGTCGTACTCGGCGCCCGCGAGGTCGGCCCCCGAGCGCTGGATCGAGTCCAGCAGCGCGGTGATGAGGCTGCCCGCGGTGATGGCGAAGTTGTCGAGCTCGGATGTGTTCATGCGCATGCCGTTCATCCGCATCCCGTTCATCCGCATCCCGTTCATTCGCATCCCGTTCATCCGCATCCCGTTCATCAGCGGGCCGTTGAGCTCGACGCCGTTGTCGATCACCGTGCGAAACGTGATGCCGTCGTCGATCGGCGTGCCGACGTGGGCCTGCTCGATCGGCTCGTCGCATCCGACCAAGGCGACCGACAGCGCAGCGACCGCGAAAATGTTCTTATCAAGCGAAAACGAAAGCATGTCGTCCCTCCCCGAGCACCGGCCAATCCGGCGCCACCGTCCCCTTCATAACGCGGGCGGTCCGATTTTACGAGCGACGCGACGCCGCGAAATCTTCGCAGCGCGGCGCTGTCCGGGCGCCCGCCCAGCGCCCGCTCGCGGGGTCTTCGACTATTGTCGACTGTCGCCTCCGCACCCGCGAATCATCGCGCAGAGCGGATGACCTCTTCACGATCCGCCGGTCGGCCGTGTCGGCGGGATCGAGGCGCAGACACGCAGCCCGAGCGTCGAATCGCGGGTGTCCGGAGACCACGGATAACGGTTGACCGAGCGACAGGTCACCTCGTCGTAATAATAAGCCCCGCCGCGGATGATGCCCTCATTCGCGGCCAGGGACGAAGTCGTCCACTCCCACACGTTGCCGACCAGATCGTCGACGCCGAACGGGCTGCGCGAGGCCGGGTGAGCGCCCCCGACGTCGGGACCGCCGTGCTCGGCGACGCGGGCGTAGGTCTCGTCGAAGTTGGCGTCGGCGCGCGTGATCGTGTCGGCGTGGGGGAAGTTGCGAGCGTCGGCGCCCCGGGCCGCGCGCTCCCACTCCCACTCGGTGCAAAGCCGGGCGCCCGGGACGCGCCCGGAGCGATCGAGCCAGGCGAGGTACGCGAGCGCGTCGTCCCACGAGATCGCGGAGACCGGCATGTCGAGCCAGTCCTGCTCCGCCAGCACCTCGCGCCCGGCGTACTTCAGCAGCTCGCCCGCGCGGGCGGCGTACGTGGCCTCGCCGGCCTTCATCACCAGCCGCCAGCCGCCCCCTTCCGGCTCCAGCCGCACGCCGACGTGGAACTTGTCGGCCTCGACGCCCGGGGTCCGCAGCGCTCGCTCGGCCGCGGGCAGGTCGTCGAGGAAGGCGATCCAGTCGCGATAGGTCGTCTCGCGCCGCGCGATCGCGTAGCTGCCGGTGACGACCTCGTGCTGCGGCGCGGCGAAGAAGAACTTGCGGCGGATCGTGTCCTCGTCGGCGCTGCCGAACAGCGACGCGCCGGCGGCCACGAACGCGAAGCCGGCCGGGATCGCCGAGGCCGGCGGGAGGTCGAGGGCGAGCCTCCGCTGCTCGGCGCGCCGAAGCAGGACGGGGTAGAAGATCGGCTCGCGCCCGTCGACCGCGATCTCGAGCAAGTACGAGCCCGGCGCCAGCTCGAGCGGCGCGACTGGAGCGGAGCCCAGCTCGCGCGGCTCGACGAGGACGTAGCGGTGGGCGTCGTCGCGCTCGTAGCGGGCGATCTTCACGCTGGCGGCGTCGGGCCCGACCGCGACCGAGAGCGACGCGGGCGCGCTCCAGCGGGCCTGCCGCGAGCCGTCGTCGTAGAGCTTCACGCGGGCGATCAGCTCCTCGGCCAGCTCGGGCCTGTAGCGCTCCTCGGCCAGCACCGCCCGCTCGTACAGCGCGTCGGCGATCAGCTGCTTGGCCTCGGCGTGCAGCGGGTCGAAGCCGAGGGCCACCTCGGAGGCCGAGATCGCCTCCTTGTAGGTGCGGTCGGCCTCGTCGAAGCGCTGCAGCGTGCGCGCCCACTCCTCCTCGCCGCCCGGCACGTCGCGCGCGTCGAACTTGCGCAGGGCCTCCACGCGGCTGGTCTCGGCCGCCTGGTCGTGCGCGTGGGCGGCGGCGAAGGCCTTGCGCGCGCGCGCGAGCTGGCCGTCGACCTTGCCCGCCAGCGCCCGCGCCTCCTGGACCTTCACGCCGGTGAACGCGAGCCCGGCGACGAGCGGCAGGGTCGCGACCGCGGCGCGCCGCAGCCAGCGACGACGCCGCAGCTCGGTCGCGCTGGCGGTCAAGAACTCGCGCTCGCGCGCCCGCAGGCTCGCGGCCTCGAGCTTGTCGGCCTCGCCGAGCTGCTCTGCCGTCCACAGGCCGACGCGGCCCTGGCCGAGGCGCTGCCACTCCACTGCCGCCTGCTCGAGGCGGTGACGGATCTCCCGCGACTCGCGCTCCTCGTTGATCCACCGCTGCAGGGTGCTCCAGTTGCGGATCAGCGCCTCGTGGGCGATCTCGTGGACCGTGCCGTCTTGGGCCTCGCGCGCGACCACGAGGCGGCCGCGGACCAGGGCCTCGAGCGCGGCCTCGCTGGCCGGGTCGGCGCTGACGAGGTCCTCCAGCGGCAGGCTGGCGCGCGTGTCCTCGATGGTGACGAGGCGCATCAGCAGGCGGCGCACCGCGATCCGCTGCGACGGCGGCAGGCCGGCGACGACGTTGTCGGCGTGACGCGCGAGGGCCCCGGTGACGCGACCGATGCGCTCGAGATCGGCGGCGGTGATGATCTTGCTGCCGGCCTCGCGGGCCTCCCACAGCTCGGCGAGGGCGAACTGCAAGAGCGGCAGGCTGCCCTCGACGCCGGCCTGGATCAGCTCGTCGACGAGGCCCTCGGACTCGAAGTGCACGCCCTGCAGCGCGGCCGGGCCGACGATCGCCTCGCGCATGCCCTCGCGCGTGAGCGGCGTGAGCAAGTAGACCGCGGGGTTGATGAACGGGCCGAGCTGCGGCAGCGCGGCCGCGCGGGTGAGGAAGTCGCCGCGCACGCTGGCGAGCAGGCGCAGGCTCGGGATGCCCGAGGCGAAGGCGGTGAGGAAGCGGCCGAACGGCTCGACCTGCGGCGCCTCGCTGAGGGTGACGAGCTCCTCGAGCTGGTCGATGAAGAGGATGAAGCCGCGGTCCTTGCCCTGGCGGCGGGCGAGCAGGCGCACCAGGCCCTCGGGCTCGCCCATCAGGAGCGTGCGCAGGGCCTCTTCTTTCAGCGTGAAGTGAGAGGCGAGCGCGGACACCAGCGTCTGCAGCGGGCGCCGGCCGGGGATCATCGCCAGGCTGCTCCACGTGCGACCGCCGACCCCGGGCGGCTCGCTCGCCTGCGGCAGCACGCCGGCGCGGCACAGCGACGACTTGCCGACGCCCGAGTCGCCGGCGACGAGCACGAACGACTGCACGCGCAGGCGATCGACGACCGCGCGGATCTCCTGGACCCGGCCGAAGAAGACCGCGCGGTGGCGGGCCTCGAAGGCCTGCAGGCCGCGGTACGGGTTGCCGTGGATGACCTCGGCGATAGGTCCCGTGGTGAGCAGCAGCTCGAGCGCGGTGCACAGCTCGTCGGCCGAGGCGAAGCGGGTCGTCGGCGAGCGCTGCAGGCAGCGGTCGATCAGCGCGGCGAAGCGGGCGTCGACGCCGGGCGCGACCTCCTGCAGCGGACGCGGCACTGTCTCTTGGGACAGGCGGGCGAGCTCGAGGGTGCTGCTGGCCTCGATCGGCGGGTGACCGGCGCACAGCATGTAGAGCAGCGCGCCGAGGGCGTAGATGTCGGAGCTGCGGGAGGCCGGCTCGGCGCGCCACAGCTCGGGCGCCATGTAGTACGGCGTGCCGACGAGCACCTCGGAGCTGTCGTCGTCGGGGGCGGCGCCCGACAGGCGGTCGTCGAGCGAGGCGACGAGGTCGACGCGCGGAGACCCGAACTGGACGGTGTCGCCGAGGTGGTCGTCGGTGTCGACGACCACGGGCGGCGGCGTCTTGATGTCGGGCAGGCGCGGGCCGCCCTGCGGGACCAGCTTGGCGAGGCCGAAGTCGAGGAGCTTGATCTCGCCGAACTCGTTGCGGATGACGTTGGCGAGCTTGATGTCGCGGTGCAGCACCCCCTGGCGGTGCGCGGCGGCCAGACCGCGAGCGAGGCCGACGGCGATCGTCAGCGCCTCCTGCCACGGCAGCGCGCCCTTGATCTCCGACAGCGGCTGGCCGCGGACGTACTCGGAGATGATGTAGAGCCGGCCCTCGAGCTCGCCGATCCGGTGGATCGACATCACGTTCGGGTGGGCGATGCGGGCCGCCGCGCGCGCCTCGGTGACGAACCGCTCGCGCGTGCGCGGGTTCGCCTCGCGGGCGTTGATGAACTTGATCGCTACCGGCCGGTCGAGGATCGTGTCGTGGCCGAGGAACACGACCCCCATGCTCCCGCTGCCGAGCACGCGGACGAGGCGGTACTCATCGAACTGTTGCGGAAGGGTCCATTCGCCGCCGGCCGACATCGCTTGCGCGTCGACCGCTCCTTTCAACGTTTCCTGGATGCCGGCAAGTATATACGGCGCAGGCGCCGCTCCGAGGCGCTGCGGGCCCTTCGCTCAACCGACGGCCCCGCCGGTCCTGGCCATGCGCCGCTCGCGGATGCGCCGCTGCGGGCGTCGGCACCGGAGCCGTGGGCCAGCCGTCGTCCCTCGACCTGATACAAGAACTCGAGCGCGCCGTCGAAGCTGCCGCCCTCGCCGACGACCTGCACGACGATCGTGCCAGTCCCGGCGCCGATCTCGAGCACCAGCCGGCGCGAGGTGCCGTACAGCAGCATGAGCAGCAGCGCCACGCCGAACAGGCCGTAGGTGATCGTCCGGTCGTACTCGAGGGCGGCGATCCCGAGCACCGCGGTCACTGCCGCGAGCCACAGCAGCCACGGCAGATGATGACGTCCCAAGCGGACATACTGCACCGCGTCGATCGGGATCGACGTCAGCGCCGCCGACGAGCCCTCGCGCGCCTCCTGCCAGATCCGGTGAGAGGTCAGCGTGACGTCTCGCCAGTTGGAGATCAGGTGCTCGCCGCGCAACAGCTTGCGGTTCATACGGTGGCGAGGATGCTACCGCCGCCGCGAGGGGCGAGAAAGCGCGGCGCCGAAGCGGTGGGGGCTGGGTTATCCTGGGCCGCTTGTCGGTGCGGACGCTGCTGACCCTGGTCGCGAGCGGATGGCTCGTACACGCGGCCTGTGACGCCTCTGCGGGCCCTCCGGCGCGCGCTGCCGAGCGACCGGACGCGGCCGCGGTGCCGCTGGCGACGGCGTTGCCGGTTGCAGCTACACCGGACGGCGCAGCGTCCGCAGACAGCGACTGGGGCGGACCACCAAGGGCCGCGGGCGAGCCTGTGCCGCTGACGCCGTCGCAGGCGGCCGCGCTGGAGCGGGTGCGGTCCGAGCGGATCTTCGTCACCCCGCTCGAGCACTTCACGGTCAGCAACGAATACCGCCACGCGCTGTGGTTCCCGTTCGTGCGCGAGCTCGGCGGGGTCTACGTGGGCGTCGCCTCCGACCAGAACTACACGCTGCTGGCGGCCGCTCGCAGCGAGTTCGCGTTCCTCGTCGACATCGACCGCCAGGTCGTCGACCTGCACCGGATCTACGCGGCCCTCATCGCCGCGGCGCCCGACCCCGCGGCGTTCCTGGCGCTGTTCGAGGTGCGGGCCCGCGGCGCGGCGCACGAGGCGATCGCGGCGGGGCTGGCGAGCGACAGCCAGGACCGGCGGGCCCGGGCGCTGGCGCTGTTCGAGGCCCAGCGCGAGGCGCTGGTGGTGTACCTGCAACGGGTGCGCGAGGAGCAGGCCGGCTCATGGTTGGCCGACCCCGCCGCGTACACCTATGTCCGCAAGATGTTCGCGGCCGGACGGATCCGCGTCCTCCAGGGCAACCTCACCGGCCGGACGACGATGGCCGACATCGCCGCGGCCGCCCGCGCCCTCGCGTCGCCCGTGACCGTCCTCTACCTCAGCAACGCCGAGGACTATCTGTTCTACACCGACCGCTTCGCCGCCAACGTCGCGGCGCTGCCGAGCGACGCGCGCAGCGTGCTGCTGCGGACGATCCACGACCGCTTCCCCGGCTGGGAGAGCGCCGAGGGCGACGCGCGCTGGAACTACCAGGTCCAGGCGCTCCCTGACTTCCAGCGCCGACTCGGGGAGCGCTCCCATGGCCGCAATCAGGACCGCACGTCGATGCTGACCGCGGCCCTCGCCGCCGGGGCGGTCGAGCGCAAGGCTCGCGGGGTGAGCGTGATCGCCCTGCACACGGCCAAGCCCTCCGGCGGGGGAGATCTCCTCATGGCCCGCGCCGGCGACTCCGTCGACGCGCGGCGAGACTGACGCCGCGGGAACGTCGTCGATCGCAGGTCCCTTCGGACATGTCCCGCGGTGCGATCTCCCGCTGGATCGACGCGAGGCGGGCCCTGGGCAGGCAGCACTGCGTCAAGGGTCGGGTAGAGAGGGCCGCGAGGTTCACCGAGTCTTGCCGAGCGCTCTGGTCGCTCGGATAGGTCTCCTCGCGGTCCTCCCCCCACGGATCCGGACGTGCAGATTTCCCGCATCCGGCTCTTCTTGTCAGAGGTTCGCTGAGCGGTACACGGAGTGCACGACGCGTGGCAGTGGGAGTGGGAACCTGGCCAGGATGGTCTTGGAGAAGCGCGCCGCGGAGAGTCTCCGTTGCGAGCGTCGCCTCAGACTCTTCCACCAGGCGAGCTCGACCCAGTATCGCAGCCTGCGAAGAGCACGGAAGTTGCCCGTGATCCCGTAGTACTGGTCGTGTCCGCGGAGCTTCGCCGCGAGTATCTTCGCCTGATAGGCCACGGGTGCGTGGAGATGCTGGCGACACCAGTCGGTGATCGCTCGCACCGCCCGCGTGAAGCGCGACCGCATCGTACTGCGCAGCACGGCCCACCCGCCTCTTAGCGTCTTCGCCCACGTGTGGGTGAAGCCCAAGAAGTCGAACGAGCGCGACTGACCCGGTCCGCTTCTCGGCGCTTCGTCGCCGCGAGGGCGCTCGAATCGCAGCAAGCGAGTCTTCTCCGGATGCAGGCGCAGGTTGTACTGCTCGAATCGCTTCGGCAGCACGGCCTGCACTCTCCTCGCGTCGTCCTCGTGCTCGAAGCAGATGACGAAGTCATCGGCGTAGCGGATGAGGAACGCCTCGCCACGCATGCGCGGCAGCACGTCTTCGACCCACCATCGGTCGAGCACTTCATGCAGGTAGATGTTCGCCAGCAGCGGCGAGATCACGCCCCCTTGCGGCGTGCCCGCCTCGGACCGTCTCACGACGCCGCCCTCGAGCACACCCGCGTTCAGCCACTTGCCGACGAGGCGTACGATCACCCCGTCGCTCACCCTCTTGCTCAGCAAGTCCCGGCAGACCTGATGATCGAGCGTGTCGAAGAAGCTCTGGACGTCGACGTCCAGCACCCAACCGATCCGCTTGTTCATCAGGCCCCGCCACAACGCCTCCAACGCTTGATGCGCGGAGCGCCCGGACGGAAGCCGTACGAGAAGTCGTAGAACTCCGTCTCGTAGAGCGGCTCCAGCACCATCGCCACCGCGCGCTGCAGGACCTTGTCCTCGTGCGTCGGGATCCCGAGCGGCCGCGTCTTGCCGTCGCCCTTCGGGATCTCCACGCGCCGCACCGGCGGGGCCCTGTACAGCCCCGTCTTCGCGGACCCGAGCAGGCGCTCGAGGTTTCCCTCGAGGTCGCGCTCGTACGCCTCCGCGGTCACGCCGTCGACCCCGGGTGCCGCATCCTTGCGCGTCATCCGATGGGCCTCCGTCAGCCACTCGATGTCGATGTGGTGCGCCAGCGTCCTCAGCGCCGTCCCGGGCATCTGCTGCGCAAGCTTCGCTATCCGATCTTGTTTCGTTGAGATGTTGGTGGGTTTCGGTGTTCCCGACATCTTTCCCTCCTCGGTTCTCTGACAAGGCGCCCCCTTCCCTCCGCCGGGTCCTCGCGGGTCGAGTTCCCCGGCCTCCTCGGTACTACGAGGCGCTCCGACTCCCTGCTGCCCTTCCACGCGCGCTTCGGTTCGCCCTCGCGTCGCATGTACCACCTGTCCGTGGAGACAGCAGGGCCTCCCAAGTTCCTGGGTGACCCCCTTGCACACGTGCCGTGTTCCACGACCCCGGAGGAGTCCTCGGGAACGACCGAGCCTTCAGCCCGAGGATGTTGCCTTCCGCCGCATGTAGAGCGTCGGCCTCCTCGACTTCTGAACCTTTCGAGGCTGATTCCACGGCCCACGTGCTCCCTGTGTACGCTTCGCGTTTCCGTCTCCGGATCCCGCGCAACACTCGGTTCCGGCCGGGACTCGGCCTTGCCGGACGAGGGCAGGTCCCCTCGCACAGGGTCACTCTCAAAGGTTTCTGCTTCCTTGCTTCCTCCTTCGCCAGGCTTCCTTGGCGCACACATGCTCGATCGAGCATGCCATTTTTGAAGATGTTCACGTCGTCGCGCCTCGTCCCGGGTTCGCGAGCGCCGCGTCGGCAGCGAACCGCCTCAGCTCGGCCGCCGCGCTTCGCTCCTCACACCGCGAGCACGGCGTCGGCGGCGGGGAACAGCAGGACGACCTCGACCTGCTTCTTCTCGAGGCCGGCCTGCTCGGCTGCGGCGGCGCGCCAGGCGGACACCGCGTCGCGGTAGCCCTTGGCCCGCTCCTCGGCCTCGGACAGCTTCTCGATGTTGTCGAGGCAGAGGCCGTAGACGGTGGCCTTTTGCACATGTCCCTCGAGACCGATCGCGTCGAGCTCGCCGAGGTCGAGGTCGAGGTCGAGGTTCGGGTCGAGCTCGAGCACGAGGCGGGCGATCTCGCCGGTCTGGAGGGCGCCGCTGCCGTCGAGGCGGGCGAACGGGATCTGCCGCTCCACGCGCGAGGCGGCCGGGTCGCGCTCGCCGCGGCTCAGCGCGGCGCGCAGGTTGGGGCCCTCGAGCACGCGCAGGAACTCCTGCACCCGCGCGCGCACCCACGTCTCGTCGCGGGCCGGCGTGGCGGCGCGGACGATCGCCTCGAGCCGCGGGGTGCTGGGGTTGAACTCCTCGAACCAGGCGATCTCGCCGAACAGCGCCCGCATGGCCGCGCCCCACTGCGACAGCGGCGTGTCGGCCAGGTGCATGTGGTCGGCCACCGTGCGGCCCGGGTCCTGCGCCATCACGGCGGCGCGCACCAGCGGGCCCTGCGAGGGCAGGAAGCTGAGGCTCGTCGGCTCGCTCGCGGTCGCGTCGGCGGCCGGGCGCTCGCCCGCCTGCGGGCGCGACGACTCGAGGTGCGGGTCCGACGGGTCGAACACGTCGGGCGCGACGTAGGCGTGCGGCGCCAGCCAGCTGCGGTCGCCGTACTCGAACAGCACGCTGTCGGGCTCGACCGGCCCCTCGTGGAGCGCGTGGATCAGCAGCGCCGAAGCCTTCGCCGGCGCGCCGCGGCTGCCCTCGCTCGGCGGGTCGACCAACATGAACAGGCCCTCGCGCGCGCGTGACCGCGACGTAGAGGAGGCACAGGCTCTCGTGGGCCAGGCGGTCGATGTGCTGCTCGAAGATCGGGCGCAGGTCGTCGAACTGCTGCCACATGTCCTTCGAGACATGTCGAGCGATCCGCACCACCGGCCCGGCGTCGCCGTCGCGCTCGTAGACGACCTTGAGCGTACGCGTCGAGGCCAGCTCGATCTCGAGCTCGGGCAGGATGACGATGTCGAACTCGAGGCCCTTCGACTGGTGGACCGTCATCACCTGGACCGCGGAGGCCGCCGGGTCGGCGACCGGGCGGGTCTCGACCATGGCGACGAACTGGTCGCAGCGGAGGGTCCGCCGCTCGTCCCACACCTGGGCCAGCTGGATGAGCTGCATGCAGCGACGGTACTGCCGCTCGTCGACCTGGCCGGCGATCGCCCGCACCCACTGCTGCAGCGTCGGCGCCAGGCCGTCGCTGGCGATCTGCCGGCGCACCCGCGCGGCGACGCGGCGCTGCAGGTTGCGGTCGTCCTTGTCGAAGCCGACCACCTGTCCCAAAGGACTGGCGAACACGTTGAAGCCGGCGATCGAGTGGTCGGGGTGATCGGCGAGGCGCAGGAGGTCGAGGATCGCGTTGACCGCCGGGGCGTCGGTCAGCGGACCGCCGCCGCGGCCGGTCGCGGGGATCTTCAGGCGCGTGGGCCCGAGCTCGTAGAGGACGCGGCCGACGGCGCCGTTGGTGCGCAGGAGCACGCCGATCGTCTTGCCCGGGTGGCGGTGGTACAGCTCGGCGACCAGCGCCGCGGCCTCCTGCAGGCGCAGCGCCTGGCGCTTGCCCTGGTCCTCGCAGCGACCGACGGCGCGCACCTGGACGTAGCCGGCGATCTTGCGGGTAGTGGTGTGCTGCTCGAACTCGGAGTCCCAGCGCCTGGCGGCGTACGGGTAGCGCAGCAGCGTGGGGTTGTCCTTGAGGTTGGTGAAGATCTTGTTGACGACCTCGATGACGGCCGGCGACGAGCGGAAGCTGGTCGCCAGGGTCTCCTTGTGCAGGACCTGGCCGCCTGGCCGATGGAGCAGGTCGTCGAGGCGCGAGAGGATCTCCGGGCACGCGTTGCGCCAGCCGTAGATCGACTGCTTGACGTCGCCGACGCAGAAGAAGCTGCGCTCGTCGGTCGAGTAGGAGACGGTCTCGTCGACGATCGGCCGCAGCGCGTTCCACTGCTGGATGCTGGTGTCCTGCATCTCGTCGAGCAGGACGTGGCGCAGGCGAGCGTCGATGCGGAAGCAGATCTCGTCGAGGTGGCCGGCGAGGTCGGCCTGGGCGAGCGCGACGGTGAGGTCGGCGAAGGTGAGGACCTTGTGCTCGCGCTTGACCCGGCGATAACAGCTGTCGAACAGCTGCAGCAGGGTGCAGGTGGCCCGCGTCTGCTCGATGACGCGGCGGCGGAACACCCCGCGCGCGTGGCTCAGGAGGCGCCGGTAGGCGAACACGGTGCCCGGGGCGATCGGCTTGTTGTAGTAGACGAGCTCGTTCTCCGCGACCTTCTTGGCCAGGCCGGTGGTGAAGAACTCCATCCAGTCGTCGGAGCTGCCGGTGCGACACTGCTCGGCGCGCTGACAGTCCTTGGTGTGCGCCTCGATGCCGCGCTTGCCGAGGTCGGTCGGCACCGCGAAGCGCAGCGCCGCGATCGCGTCGTCGAGCTCCTGCTCTCCCAACGTCGGCTCGGGCGCGATCGCCTCCCACGCGGAGGTGTCCTGGGCCTCGCGGTAGAGGTCGTAGAGCGAGCTGACCGTGTTGTCGATCGTGTCGGTGACGGCCCGCTCCGAGCTGCCCTCGGTCAGCGACGCGAGCAGCTCGATGATCGCCTCGGTGTCGCCCTCCTCGAGCATGAGGCCGATCGCCTCGCGGCGGAGACGGAAGGCCTCGTCCTCGTCGACGATCCGCGCGTCGGTCGGCAGGCCGAGCTCGAGCGAGAAGCAGCGCACGATCGTGCCGAAGAAGCTGTCGAGCGTGCGGATCTGCAGGCGGTGCAGGTTGTTGGCCAGGCTGGCCAGGAGGTCGAGCACGCGCGTGCGCGCGAGGTCGCGGTGCAGGCGATGCCCGAGCTCGTCGCGCTTGGCGGCGTCGTCGGCGGCCTCGGCGAGGGTGCGCAAAATTCGATCGCGGATCTCGCCGGCCGCGGCGCGGGTGAAGGTGCTGGCCAGGATCGAGTACGGGAAGGCGCCCCGGCTCAAGATCTGCAGGTAGCGGTTGGTCAGCTGGTAGGTCTTGCCCGAGCCCGCGGAGGCGAGGATCCGCATGTGCTCGAGCCGGTGCCCGCCCGCGAGCCGCGGGTCCGGCGGCAGGTCGAGCGCGGCCTCGGCGACCCGCTCGGCCTCGGCGATCACCGCCAGGACGTCCTGCCGCGGCGCGGGCGGGACTTCTTCGAGGACCTGCGACCTGTCCTTTCGCGCATGTCGCTTGCGCGCGTGCGGCGGGTCGAGCACGACGGCCTCGGCGAGAGCGATCGCGTCGGCGAGGCTGTCCGCAGGTTCAGGTCGATCGGAGGCCTCGCGGTGGCGATCGAGGGCGTCGAGCTCGCCGAGACCGGCGCGCATGTCCTCGGCGACGAGCTCTCGCTCGGCGCTCAGCTCGGGGTCCGCAGGTTCGAGGCGCGACCACTCGAGGTCTTCGGAAGGAACGCTCTCAAGACCAGGCTCGCGCTCGGAGTGAGAGTCAAGACGGGCCTCCGCGGCGCGGGCTTCCGCGCGGCGAGTGCGCATCCCTCGACTCCTGGGCGCCGACCTCGGCGGTCTTCTCGGGCTTGGCGCCGCGCGAGCGCTGGCCGCAGAAACCGAGCGCTCCGCGTCCGTCGGCTCCGCGAGATAGCGGTCATCGAGCGCGATACCCCAAACCTCGGGCTTGCCCTCGAGGATAGGCCGCTCCGCCTCGCCCGTGGCTCCCGCGACGACGGCTCCTGAGCTAGCCGGCGTGTCGCTCGCGCCCCGCGATTCACTCGCTCGCGCGTCCGTCGTACGCCCCTGCCTGTCTGTCGGGACAGATTCGCTCGCTCGCGCGTCCGTCGTGCGCGCCTGCCCGTCCGTCGGGACAGGCCCACCGGAGGCGTCGCTCACGCGGCGCGGCTTCTTGTCCGCGGGGGCAGGTCCGCCTGTCGGCGTGTCGCTCGGCGTCCTCCTGTCCGAAGGGACAGAGCTTCCGACCTGGCTGTCGCTCAGGCCGCGCGCCTGCCTGTCCGTCGGGACAGGACCGCCGGCCTGCGCGTCGCTCGCGCCGCGCGCCTGCCTGTCCGTCGGGACAGGCCCGCCGGCCTGCGCGTCGCTCGCGCCGCGGGTCTTCCTGTCCGTCGGGACAGGTCCGCCGGCCTGCGCGTCGCTCGCGCCGCGGGTCTTCCTGTCCGTCGGGACAGGTCCGCCGGCCTGCGGGTCGCTCGCGCCGCGGGCCTGCCTGTCCTCGGGGACATGTCCTTCGCCGCCGCGGTCGCCCTTGCGGCCGCGCTTGCGCGGCTCGGCGATCGGCTCCGCGGGCTGCGGCGCCGGCCGGGCGGCTGCTTCGGCGCTGCGGGCGAAGGCGCCGGCGACCGCGTTGAAGAGGTCGCGGGCCGGGCGGGCGACCTGGCGCGGCGCGGGTCGGTTGCGCCTGGCCTTGCGGACAGGTGGGGGCTGGGCCGCGGCCGCCTCGGGCTCGCCGAACAGCCACAGCGACTCGGGGCGCGGCGGCTTCTCGGGGTCGCTCACGCCTCGGCCTCCAGGTCGTCGGCGCCGCCGAACACGCGCGTCTGGCAGATGTTGGCGAAGTCGTCCTGGTAGCGGGCGGCGAAGTCGCCCATGATGTCGAAGCGGCCGGCGCGGATGCTGCGGACGATGTCTCGCGCGGTGCCGACGGCGTCGTCGAGGTCGGCCGGGGTCCAGCGCGCGATGTGCAGCGCCTCCTGCTCCGGCTTCTTCGGCAGGTTCATGTAGGCCAGCTGCACCGGCCCGGTGTAGCCGTGCTGGGCCGCGAGGTGGTGGTAGAGCGGCAGCTGCAGGTCGCTCCACTGGCTCGCCGAGCCGCGCGCCGCCCGGTGGGTCTTGTCGGGGCTGTGGCCGGACTCGCTGGTCTTGTAGTCGATGATCATCCACGAGCCGTCGCGGACGTTTTGATCGATGCGATCGATCTTCCCCTTGATCCGCATCGGCGCCTGATCGGGAATTTGCAGATATGTCTCTTCGGGCAGCTCGAACTCGCAGCGGCGGATCTTCCACCCGTCGGCGCGGCGGCGGGCCTGGTGCGGCGCGAAGGCGACGAGGCGCTGGCGCAGGCGGGAGATCTGGATCCGGATCGCCGGCAGCGGGCGCGCGCCGAAGGTGTCCCGCGCGCGGTCGTCGAGCACGCCGTCGAGGTACTTGGCGATCGCCTCGGGGTCGACGCTGTCGGCGATCGACGGGTCCTCGCCGAAGCGCTGCAGGACGTCGTGGGTCAGGTTGCCGAACTGCAGGGCGTCGAGCTCGACGGCGCTGTCGTCGACGAGGCGCAGGCGGCGGACGTACTTGAGGTAGTAGCGGAACGGACAGCGCAGATACCAGCCGAACTCGGTGACCGTCATCGCCGGGGGCTCGACGGCGGGGCCGGGTTCGGGGATCCGGAAGCCCGAGGTGGCGCCCGAGGGCGGGGCGCCGTACGGCAAGGCCCAGCGGCGCGCGTGGTTCGGATCGCAGAGGCGGAGGATCCGCGCGGGCAGGCGCTCGAGGTCGCCGGCGAGCAGGAGCCGCGAGGGCGTGAGCGGCTCGCCGTCGGCGGCCTGGCGACCGGCGATGAAGGTGCACTTGACGCGGCTGCGGCGGATCGCCTCGATGAGGTAGGCGTCGCGGGCGTAGCGGCGGCCGTTGCTGAGCACGCCGAGGTGCTCGCGCAGGCCGTCGGGCAGGAACGCGTCGGCGGTGACCGCCTGCGGCACGGCGCCGTCGTTGCACCCGGCCAGCACCAGCACCGGCGCCGGGTCGTGGTGCAGCTCGAGCCAGCCGAGCATCTCGATCTGGCCCGAGCGCGGATCTTCCGGGACGCGCAGGCCGGCCAGCTGGGCGAGCACGAGGCGCAGCGCGGTCGGACCGTCGACGTCGGGCTGGAGGCCGGGCGCGGCGCCGGTGAGGCCGCCGAGATTCTTGGCGATCTCGATGCAGGTGTTGGCGACGCGCTGGTCGCTGATCGCCTTGGCGTGGACGTCGAGGTGGCCGTAGGCGTTGCGCAAGACCTCGAGGATCGGCTCGAACCACTGCGTCAGCGGCCGGCGGTCGCCGACCAGCGGCGAGTACAGCTTGGCCACGATGTCGTGGAGGATCTGCATCCGCCGCGCGACCTTCTCGTCGCCCAGCCAGGCGCTGCCGAGGTTGTCCTGCAGGTGCTCGGTGTGATAGCGGTCGAGCACCGTCAGCCACTCGACGATCGTGTGGTCGTCGGCGGCGACGTCGCCCTTGCTGTCCTTTGAGCCCTGTCCTTCGAGACCTGCGCTGAAGGGCACGTCCTCGGCGACCTGCTCGACCGGCTTGCCCTCGGCCCACTCGGGCGCGGGGCCGGCCTGCGGCTTGGCCTTGCCGAGCAGGCGGCGGACGAAGCCCTCGACGTCGGGGTGGCGGATGAGCGCGGCGAACGGGAAGAACCGCGAGTCGCGGACCCACTCGAGGCCGGCCTGCAGCAGGCGGAACGGGCGGCCGTGCAGGGCCAAAAGGCCGCGCGGGTCGTGGACCGCGATGTCGGCCCACTGCCCGGCCTGGGTCATGGTGGGCGCGAGCTTCTCGTCGCCGAGGCCGATCGTGACCTCTTCGGGGCGGTAGGCGCCGCGAAGGTCGGCGAGGCAGCGGATGACGGCCTGGGCCTGGTCGGCGGGGCGGTCGGCGATGACGAGCTGCTCGTCGGGGATCTCGATCGGGCGGCCGGACCAGAAGTTGCGCTCGACGCAGCCGTCGGCGTCGAAGCCGGCGTAGAGGTGCTCGGGCGCGTGGATCAGGGCGGTGGCCCGGTCGCCGTAGGCGCGGACGATGGCACGATGGACGCGGGCGAGGTCGACGACGCCGACGAGCACGAGCTGGTGATCGGGGTCGACGGGGGTGGCGCCGTCGACGAGGGCCGCGATGACCTCGCGGCGGCGCTCGTGCGGGCAGATGCGGTCCTCGCGGGCGAGGCGCTCGCGGTAGCGGGCCTCGAGGCGCTCGAGCACGGCCCAGCGCTCGGCCTCGCGGTCCATGTTCATGCGCGCGGCGACGCGGGCGACGTCGCGGAGCGCGAGCAGCTCGGCCGACAGCTCGTCGACGACGCCGACGACGGTGCCCGCGAGGTCGTGCCAGGCCGGCCAGTCGTAGAAGTCGGGGCGGCTCGGCAGGAGCGGCGTGATGTGCTCGGGGCGGGCCTCACGCAGGACGTGCATCCACGCGAGGGTGCACTCGAGGGTCGAGGCGGTGCGGGAGTCGCCGGGGACCAGGAGCTCGGCGAGCGCCCCAGGGGTCAGGACCTGCGGCGGGACCAGGCGGAGGCCGCGCTCGGCGCATTGCCGGAGCAGCAGGTGGAGCAGGACGCGACCGGCGCGGGCGCCCGGCAGCACGCAGCGGACCGCCCGAAGGTCGCAGCGACGACCTTCGGCGTGGCGCTCGATGAGCCAGGCGGCGGCCGCGGGGAGCAGCGGCCCTTGCCAGTCCAACCATTGACGCTGCATGGGCCTCTCGCCGGACAGGCAACCTACGAAACGAAAGGGGCCGTGCAAGGGCCGCGGCGCGCCGGAGATCGCTCGAGCGGGCCTGGGGGCTGCTAGATCCATCGGACAGATCGGACAAGGGACCGCCGCGAGTGTGAGGTCCGATACAGACTCGGAAGTTCGGCCCATCGCCGGAGATTCGCGGCTTTTTGCGGCCTCGCCGGATTTGTCGAAAATTTGACAGGCTCGGCCTCGGCGCCATGCCCGTGACCCTCACGCGCGGCAGAGGTCGGCGTCCGGCGGGGTCGGCGTGGTAGCGTGAGGACCGGGTGTTCACGACGGTCTTCGCCGCGGCCGCCATGGTCCTGACCCTGGCCCTGCCGCCCTTCCCGCAGGGCCTGACCATCCTGATCACGATGTACCTGCTGCTCGTGACCCTGGCGGGCTTCGGCGGCTTCCTGCGCTCGTCCGCGGCCAGAGCGCAGGTCACCCTGCTGCTGCCGTGGGTGCTGGCGCTGATCGTCGGGCTCGCGGTCGGCACGATCGGCGGCAACTCGCTCGGGCAGTCGCTGGAAGACGCCCTCTCGTACCTGCTGTTCGCCCTCGGCCTGTGCGCCGGGCGGGCCGCGAGTCGGCCGCGGTGGCTGTTCGCGGCGATCCTGCTGGTCGCGGTGGTCGACGGCCTGGCGTCGCTGTACCTGATGCCGACGTGGGACCTCAGCCGTTACCGGTCGGTCTACAACTACTTTAAGATGGCGATCGGGCACCCCCTGGTCGGGCTGTTCTGCGCCACGTTCCTGCTGCACTTCGTGCAGAGCCGGTCGCTGCGGCGGGTCTGCTCGCTCTCGCGCGCGGTGCTGGTAGTCGTGGTGATCGCCACCGTGAGCCGCGGCATGGTCCTCGGCATGGCGCTCGGGTGGCTGACGAGCCTGTCGATCCGCTCGCCGCGGAAGGGCGCGCTGGTGGTCGGGCTCGGGGTGCTGGCGGCGGTGGTGTTCGCCACGGTGCTGTCGGACTTCGCGGTGACGTACCTGCGCCTGGGGCAGCAGGGCACGGTGGACGCGCGGGTGCGGGAGATCGAGGAGTGCCTGCACATCTTCGCCGAGAACCCGATCTTCGGCGCGGGTCTGGGCGCGGAACTCGAGGTCGACGGCCATCATGCGAGTTACGTGCACAACATGGTCGCGTACCACCTGTGGAAGTTCGGGCTGTTCGGCTCGGCGCTGTTCGCCCTGCCGGTGTTCTCGCTGGCGCGGCAGGCGATGCGCACGCCGGTGCACCTGCGCGCGACGATCTTCTCGGGCGCGGTGGCGGTGATGCTGTACGTGGTCACGGCCGCGTCGTACAAGAGCTACATCCTGGTGCCGATGGTCGGCATCGTGGTCGGCGCGGCGCTGCAGGTCTCGCTGCCGGCGCGAGCCCAGGTGGGCGGCTCGCCGGCGCTGCAACAACATGTCCCGAGGGCCCGCTCATGACACCGTTCGCCGTCGTCATCCTCACGCGTGACGAGGAGCTCAACCTGCCGAAGGCGCTGGCGTCGATCGCGGGCCGCTGCCCGGTGCTGATCGTCGACTCGCACTCGGTCGACCGCACCGAGGCGGTCGCGCGCGAGTACGGGGCCGAGTTCGTGGTCCACAAGTTCGAGGACTACTCGAAGCAGCGCAACTGGGCGCTCGAGCAGGTCCAGGACCGCTTCGAGTGGATCTACTTCCTCGACGCCGACGAGGAGTTCACGCCGGCGCTGTGGGACGAGGTGCAGGCGACGATCCGGCGCGACGACCTCGACGGCGCGTACGTCCGCTGGGACGTGCGCATCCTCGGGCGCAAGCTCAAGCACGGCGAGTTCACCCACGCGATGATGCTGCGGCTGATGCGGCCGACGGTGGCCCGCTTCAGCCGCGGGATCAACGAGCGCGTCGACGACAAGGACCTGCGGGTCACCCTGCTCAAGGCGCGCATGATCCACCGCGACGCCAAGCCGATGTCCGAGCTGTTCCGCAAGCACGTCGGCTACGCGGCCCGCGAGGCCAGGGTCTACGTCGACGGCCTGAGCCAGCAGCAGCGGCTGGCCGAGCTGCACCTGCGCACCAAGGCCGGCCGCGTGGCGGTGCTGCGGCGGATCTACAACAAGCTGCCGCTGTTCGTGCGGCCCTTCATCAACTTCAGCCGGGCGATCGGCCTCGGCGCCTGGCGCGACGGGATCCCCGGGGTCCTCCACGCCGGCATGCACGCGCTGTGGTACCCGATGCTGATCGACCTGCTGATCCACGAGGAGCTGCTGCGCCGCGCCGGCAAGCTCGACGAGGAGTTCGCGCCCCGCTGGGGCGGGGAGGACGCGTAGTGGCGGCGCGCTTTTTCAAAGAGCTGCTGACGCGGGTCGGCGCGCGCCTGTCCTCGCGGACAGTTCACAGGCTCAACGCGACGATCAACTACGTCGAGGTCGGGCGGTGGATGGCGGCCCGTGGGTTCGACACGTCGCGCCGCGCGGGGCATCGGTTCG
This sequence comes from Nannocystis pusilla, assembly GCF_026626665.1. Classification (GTDB taxonomy): domain Bacteria; phylum Myxococcota_A; class Polyangia; order Nannocystales; family Nannocystaceae; genus Nannocystis; species Nannocystis pusilla. The sequence continues at coordinate 8,537,601 of NZ_JAPNKE010000002.1, read as the reverse complement.
AGATTTACGAGCAGATCGCGCGCGAGCTGGGGGCGGCGCAGGTGCTCTACCTCGAGTTCGGCGTCCACCGCGGCGAGTCGATCGCGCGCTGGGCCGAGCTGCTCCCGGGGACAGGCTGCCGCTTCGTCGGCTTCGACAGCTTCGAGGGCCTGCCCGAGGACTGGACGGCGATCGACCGCAAGGGCACGTTCGCGACCGGGGGCGCGGCGCCGGTGGTGAGCGACGGGCGGGTGTCGTTCGTCAAGGGCTGGTTCGACGCGACGCTGCCCGAGTTCGTGGTGCCGCCGCACGAGCGGCTGGTGCTGCACTTCGACGCCGACCTCTACAGCTCGACGCGCACGGCGCTGCAGGCGATGGAGCCGCACATGTCCGTCGGGACATATCTGCTCTTCGATGAGTTCGCCGACCGCAACCACGAGCTGCGCGCGTTCGAAGAATTCTGGGCGACCCATCCCGAGTGGGGCTTCCGCCTGGTCGGCTGCGACCGGATCCTCGCGCGCGTGGCCTTCGAGAGGGTGCGGTAGTGGGCGACCGGGCGAGTGACGCGCGGTGAGCGAGGCGCGACAGCAGACCCCGCGCGGGCACGCGTCGGCGTTCGTGTGGATGGCCGGGCTGTCGGTCGTGACGCTGCTGCTCGGGGCCACCCGCGAGTTCTTGATCGCCCGTGAGCTGCGGGCCAGCGGCGCGGCCGACCTGTTCTTCCGCGGCCTGGTCGCGATCTCGGCGGCGCGCATGGTCGGCCTGTCGCTCTACCGGTCGCGGTGGATCCCCGCACCCCGCGAGGTCCTCGGGACAGTGCTCTTGCGACAGGAACGATGGGTCAGCCTGGCGATGGCCGTGGTCGGCGTGGCCGCGCTGCTGGCGATCGTCGGGCCGCGCGCGTGGGCGGACCCCACCGTGTGGGTGTTCGCGCTCGGCGTGGGCCTGGCGGTCCACGGCTCGGCGCTGCGGGCCCTGGCCGAGCGGGCCGGACGGGAGCGCCGCGGCTTCGCGCTCGAGTGGGGCATCCCGTTGGGGACGATCGCCGGGGCGACGCTGCTGCCGGGCGGGGCCCTCGGACCCTCGCTCGGGCTGGTGGCGGGGCTGGCGGTCGGGGTGGTCGGGGTGTGGCCGGCGGCTCGCTGTCCCGGAGGACATGAGACGAAGGACATGCCCCATGAGACACCCGGAGGACGACCGCGCTGCTGGTCGACGCCCTGGTGTACGCCAACCTCGGGCTGCTCGACGCGGCGCTGTCGCACCTGTTCGCCGTCGGCGGGTTCGCGCGGTTGAACTACGCCTATCTGTTCGTCAACGCCGCGATCATGGTGCCGTCGGCGGCGGCGACCGTGGTGGCGCTGCGGGCCTCGGCCGGCGATCCCGCGCGCGCCCACGCGGCGCTGCGGCGCTGGGCGGTGCTCGGCGGGGTGGCCGGTGCCGTAGCGGTCACGGCGGTGGGCCTGCTGTTCGCGTGGGCGCCCGCCGCGGCAGTGATCGACCGGGCGATCGGCTGGGACGTGTCGGCGCAGACGGGGGTGCTGATCTTGTGGAGCGCGCCGTTCGCCGGGCTGCGCCTGGCCAACACGATCGGCCGGCAGTCGCAGGTGGCCGCCGACCCACGCGGGCTGCTGGCCTGGGACCTCGGAGGGATCGCGGGTCGAGCGCTGATCCTCGGGTTCGGTGCCGGGCTCGTGGGGCTGATCGCGTCGCCGATCGGGCTGGCCTTCGCCGAGGTCGTGCAGCTCGGCGCGTGGTGGCGCGGCCCTCGACGCAAGGGCGAGTGACTTCTCTTCCGGGGACGGGATGCCCGGTCGCTCAGGGCACGAGGCGTCGCAGCGTCACGCGGGTGTGCTCGGGGTCGCGATCCGCGGCGATGAAGACGCTGTCGCACGGAGCGAGGAGCGGCGCGCCGTCGACGGTGCCCAGCGGATCGCCGATGGAGAGGAGTGCGCTCCGGGGGACCTCGATCGTGACCTGGCCGCGGACCTTCACGATCTCGAGGCGCGGGCCCGGATGAGCAGACGGCAGCGGTCGATGGGTGCGAGTGCAGATCGTCTCGATCGCATCGAGCGGGGCGTTGCGGCCGTGCGTGGCGACGCGGGCGGCGTAGGCGACGAGCGCGGGCAGATCGTCGGCGGTCCCCCAGCGGCGCAGACCCTCGACGGCGGTCTCACGCACTGCGCCGTCGCGGTCGAGCAGCAACTTCGCCAGTCGCGGAGCGACCTCGACCTGGCCACGCGAGAGCAACGCGTAGAGAGCGTGCCAGCGGATCGTGCCCTTGCGATGGCCGAGCGCGGCGATCAGCAGCTCGGCCGCGTCCGGGCCGGGAATCTTGGCGAGCGCGCCGACGACCTCGGCCCGATCGAGGGTCGCCGGTTGCTCGCGGACTTCACTCAAAATGTTTGCGGGTGGTGCTCGGCGAGCTGCATCAGGCACGCGTGGGCCTCGCTCTCGATCGCGCGGCGGCTGGAGCCCCTGGCCGTGGTGAGGCGGTTCTCGGTCAGGAGCGCGGCGAGGAACTCGCGGACGCTGGCGGGGCCGTGCGCGCAGTAGGCGGCGATGGTGCTCGCGGCGTCGAGGCCTCCGAGGGCGGCCAGCAGCGTCGAGAGGGTCGGCTCGGGCACGCGCGGAGCATCGCACGGCGGCTGCGTCGAAGACATCCGCGCTGTCACACAGGCCTGATTCGCGGTGCAGTGCATGCGGCTGTCGAGGTCGCCCGCGACGACCGGCGCTGATTTGCAGCGCAGCGCAGCCGCTGCTCAGCGCGCGACCGCGTAGACCTCGAAGCCGGTGCCGAGGCCGGCGCGGTCCACCAGGCGGGCGACCGGCTCGGCGGCCAGGGCGAGGCCGGCGGACACGGCGCGGGCGGGCAGCGAGCTGCCGAGGACGAAGCGCTGGAAGCCGCGGCTGAGGGCCGCGCGGTCGAGGCCGGAGAAGCTGGTCCAGCGCACCGGGTCGAAGTCGGCGGCGCCGAGCAAGGTCTGCAGGCCGCGGCGGCTGAACAGCGACAGGTGGTCGGGCGGGATGACCATCGGGAAGCGAGGCCCGAGCGCGCGCGCCGGCAGGCCCGAGCTCGACGGCGTCGACAGGGCGAGGAAGCCGCCGGGGCGCAGCCACTTGCGGGCCTGAAACAAGATGTCCTTTGGGTCAGCCACGTGCTCCACGACCTCCCACAGCGCCACGGCGTCGAAGCGCGGCGCGGGCGGGCCGAAGTCGGAGAACCACACGTCGTGGACGGTGTGGCCGCGGCGGCGCGGGCCCTCGGCCGTGCGAGCGCGGTCGACGCCCTCGACCTGCAGGCCGAGGTCGCGGCAGGCGTCGAGGAAGTGGCCGGGGCCGCAGCCGACCTCGAGCACCGAGCGCACGCCGAAGCGGCGGAGGATGGCGGCGCGCGCGTCGCCCTCGGCCCGCATGCGCTGCTCCTGGCCCACGGCGCTGCCGTGGTAGTCGGGCGCGAGGTAGAGGGTCTCGAGCGCCTGCGGGTCGGGCAGCGGCGTGACGAACACCGTGCCGCAGCGGCGGCAGCGGGCGTGGTCGAAGTCGCGGACGCGGAACGCGAAGTCGGCGTGAGGGCCGTCGCAGGCCGGGCACGGGCGAGCCGCCGAGTTCACGCCCTCCTGATTAACACGGGCGGCGGAGGCTCGCCAGCCCGCCGGCGCCCCCGCCGTGCTAGGGTTCGAACCCCGTGGCCTACGTCGTCCTCGCCCGCAAGTACCGCCCGCAGCGCTTCGCCGACCTCGTCGGCCAGGAGCACGTGACGCGCACGCTGGCGAACGCGATCGCCCACGACCGGGTCCACCACGCCTATTTGTTCTGCGGCGCGCGCGGCCTCGGCAAGACCACCGCCGCGCGGCTCCTCGCCAAGTGCCTGGTGTGCGTGAAGGGCCCGACGATCGACCCCTGCAACGAGTGCAGCGAGTGCGTCGCGGTCACCGAGGGCCGCTCGGTCGACGTCATCGAGATCGACGGCGCCAGCAACAACCGCGTCGAAGACGTTCGCAACATCCGCGAGCAGGTCCGCTACCTGCCGCAGACCGCCCGGCGAAAGATCTACATCATCGACGAGGTGCACATGCTGACCGGCTCGGCCTTCAACGCCCTGTTGAAGACGCTCGAGGAGCCGCCGCCGCACGTCACCTTCATCTTCGCCACCACCGAGGTCCACGAGCTGCCGGCGACGATCCTGTCGCGAGTGTCGCGCTTCGACTTCCGCCGGCTTTCGAGCGCGCAGCTCGTCGGCCACCTCAAGTCGATCCTCGCCCGCGAGGGCGTGAGCGTCGAGGAGGCCGGCCTCTACACCGTCGCTCGCGCCGGCGACGGCTCGGTGCGTGACTCGCTGACGCTGCTCGACAAGGTCATCGCGTTCGCCAGCGACACGGGCAAGATCAGCGCCGAGGAGGTCCGGGTCGTGCTCGGCGTCCCGAGCACGCTCGCGGTCGCCGGCCTGGTCGAGGCGATCCTGGCCCGCGACGCCACCCTGACCCTGCGGCGCTTCGACGAGATCTTCACCTCCGGGCAAGATCTCCTGGCCCTCGCGCTGGAGCTGCTCAAGCACCTCCGCGACCTCACGGTCGTCAAGCTGACCGGCAGTCGCGACGTGCTGCTCGACGCCTCAGACCAGGAGTTCGAGCACCTCACGCGTCAGGCCGCGGGCGTCGACGCGACCGCGCTGTCGCAGCTGTTCGACCGCTTCACCCGGGTCGTCGACGCCCTGCAGCGCACGCGCGTGCCGCGGCTCGTGCTCGAGATGGGCCTCCTGGACCTGGTCCACACCGAGCCGCTCATGCCGCTCGGCGATCTCATCGATCGCCTGGAGCAGATCTCTGCTCCGGGCCCCGGCGGCAACAGCGGCGGCTTCAATCCGGGAGGTTCGGCACCGCGCGGTGGGGGTGAGGCGTCTCGACCTCAGCGCCCGACCCCGGACTTTCCCGCGCGGCCGCCTCAGCGCGCCAGCGCCCCCGCGGCGGATATCGACACGTTCCTCGCGAATCTGAGGCCGCCCACGAGCGCTTCGGGCGCTCCGCCGCAATCGGCCAGCCCCCCGCCGCAGCCGGCAAGCTCACCGCCACGCCAGCCCGACCCGCCGCGAGAGGCCGCCCGCTCGTCAGCCCCGACCCCGCCAAGGCGTCCCGAGGCGACCCCGGCGCCGTTCACTCCGCCCGGGCCGCCGGCCTTCTCGCCGCCGCCTCCCAATAGCTTCTCGCCGCCGCCAGCTCGAGTTCCCCGGCGCCGCCAACCTTGAGTTCCTTCTCGCCGCCACCGGCTCCGAGTTCCTTCTCGCCGCCGCCGGCTCCGAGTTCCTTCTCGCCGCCGCCGGGCCCAGCCTCGTTCGCGGCCCCCGCCCCTGCCGCTCCGCCGGCTTCGGCAACGCCGGCGGCCGAGGCCTGCGCCGTCTGCCCGGGCACCCCGCGGGAAGCGCCCGGCACCGGAGCGATCGCCTGGGCCACGCTGCCGCCGTTCACCGCCTGGGAGGACTGCAATCGAATGCGCCGCGAGGAGATGGCGATCTTCGCCCTCCTGGCCGAATTCGGGCTGCTCGGGGTGGGCGAAGGGGTCGTCCGCCTGATCGGCAGCAACTATTACCGCGACATGCTCCAGAAGCACCGCGGCCAGATCGACGAGGCGCTGCATCTGCACATGGGGATGCCGTTCCGCCTCGAGCTGATCGAGGGCGAGCCGGTGCTGCCGGACACGCCGTCGCTGCGCCAGATCGAGCGCCAGCGCCAGGAAGCGCTCCAGGCCGAGGTGCTGCAGGAAGCCCGCACGCACCCCCAGATCCAGGCGCTCCTGGCCCAATTCGAGGGTCAGCTCAGGGGGTCCGGCCGCTGGTCGCGCCGCAGGCTAGTGAGCAACCCGGGCGCAGAATGGCGCACGCGACGGGCCCCCGAGCCTTGGACCTGTGCCCGGACGCTTTCCGAGTAGGATGAACCCATCATGAGCGAGTTTGACCTCGGAGCGATGATGCGGCAGGCGCAGGTTTTGCGCCAGCAGCTTGAGAGCATGCAGCAGAACCTCGATCACGAGGTTGTCGAGGGCAGCGCGGGCAGCGGCCTGGTGAAGGCCAAGGCGTCGGGGACCCAGCGGCTCATCAGCATCGAACTCGCCCCGGCGGCGATGACCGAGGACCGGGAGATGGTGCAGGACCTCATCGTCGCCGCGGTCAACAACGCGCTCGACAAGGCCAAGTCGCTGCAGCAGCAGCGGGTCGGCAACCTGATTCCCCCGGGGATGATGGGCCCTGGCGGTTTCCCTGGGCTGTGACCGGCGACGACGCGCAGAACCCCCTGCAGCGCCTGGCGGCGCTGCTGACCCGCTTGCCCGGGATCGGCGAGAAGACCGCGATGCGCCTGGCGCTGTCGCTGGTCAAGGCCGACGGCGACTACGTGGCGGCGCTGGCCGACGCGATCGCCGGGGTCCATCGTCAGCTCGGGCTGTGCGAGGTCTGCTTCGACCTGTGTACCGGCGGCACCTGCGAGCGTTGCCGGGACCGGCGCCGCGACCACGGCATCATCTGCGTCGTCGCGCAGCCGCAGGACCGGATGGCCATCGAGCGCACCGGCGCCTATCACGGGCTTTACCACGTGTTGCACGGGGTACTCGACCCGCTCGGCGGCGTCGGGCCCGACGAGCTGCGGGTCAAGGAGCTGCTGCGGCGCCTGCAGGGTGACAGCGTCCGCGAGGTCATCGTCGCCACGAGCCCCAACGTCGAGGGCGACGCCACCGCGGTGTATCTGGCGAAGCTGCTGCGCCCGCTGGGGGTGCAGGTGTCGCGGATCGCCAGCGGGGTCGCCGTCGGCGGAGAGCTCGAGTACGCCGACATGAACACCTTGAATCGGGCGCTCGCGGATCGCCGCGCGCTGTAGGGCCCGAGGGCGCGCGGAACGACTCGTCGCGAGGACGCGGTCCGGGTCGGGGTCTCGATGCCCACGCGCGCCATGGCCGCGTCACGCGGACAGAGCGCCGCGCGCTCGCGTGACCCTGAACGTCGGGCCATGGCCCTGGAGAGGTGTTGCGCCGGCATTCGCTCGAGGCTGCCATCCGTGATGGACTTGCCCGAATGACTTTGTTACGGTTTTGGCGCCCATGGACATAGGTCCGGGTCCCCACGTCGAGCCTCAGGAGTCTCACCCTTGAACCCGCTGAATCCCCAGCTCGTGATGTATGAAGAGGAGCAGAAGCAGATCCAAGCGATCGCTGAGCGGCTCCATCAGGACTCGCGAGCGAGAACGATTCTCCTCATCGACAAGAACGGACAGCTCGTCGCAGCCGCGGGCGACAGCGCCGCCCTCGATACGACCTCGTTGAGCTCACTGGTGGCCGGCAACGTCGCGGCGACCGGTGGCATCGCTCAGCTGTTGCGCGAGGACGAGTTCACCGCCCAGTTCCACGAGGGCAAGGGCATGTCGATCCACATGTCGCTGGTGGGCCGGCGGATCATCCTTGTCGTGCTGTTCGACAAGAACACGACGCAGGGACTGGTCCGTCTCCGCGTCAAGAAGGCCCAGGACGAGCTCGTGCCGATCTTCGAGGCTCTGGCCAAGAAGGTGCCCACGCAGTCGGCCCCGTTCGCGGAGATCACCGACCAGGACATCGACAACCTGTTCAACGACTAGCGAGAACCGATGTCGTTCATCAACTACAGTTCGCGCGAGATCAACTGCAAGCTCGTCTATTACGGGCCTGGACTCTGCGGCAAGACGACGAACCTGCAGTACATCTACAACAAGACGCGTCCGGAGGCGAAGGGCAAGATGATCTCGCTCGCCACCGAGACCGAGCGGACCTTGTTCTTCGACTTCCTGCCCCTCAGCCTCGGCGAGATCCGGGGCTTCAAGACGCGCTTCCACCTGTACACCGTCCCGGGCCAGGTGTTCTACGACGCGAGCCGCAAGCTGATCCTCAAGGGCGTCGACGGCGTGTGCTTCGTCGCCGACTCGCAGGACGCCCGTTACGACGCGAACATCGAGAGCCTCGAGAACCTGCGCATCAACCTGCAGGAGCAGGGCTACGACCTCGACAAGCTGCCGTACGTGATGCAGTACAACAAGCGCGACCTCCCGAACGCGATGTCGATCGAGGAGCTGTCCGCCGCGCTCAACCCGACTCGCGTCCCCGAGTTCGAGGCCATCGCACCGAACGGTCAGGGCGTGTTCGACACGCTCAAGGCGCTCGCCAAGCAAGTGCTCGCCGAGCTGCGCAAGGGCACCTAGCGCCCTGCGAGCGCAGCTCGCTTTCTGTACGTCCGGACATGTTGGATCGGACAGGTCTCTTGCGACAGCCTCGTGCAGTCCGCCGGCGCCCGTCGCGTGGTCGCGCCCGCGTGGAGATTAAAGTCACAGCCGCGAGGCCGCGACTGCATGGGACGACGCTCCCGGCCGTGACACACCGGCCGCTCGGTCGACGCGTTCCCCGCCTTACGGCCGCGAGAGCCCGGAATTATTCAGTTGGAGCGCCTCTAACGCTGTGTATTATCCCCTCGAGTGGTCCGCGCTGCCTCGCGCGAGCCGCCTGACCGAAGCGGAAGCCCCATCATGGCCACGGAAGAATGGATTCAGGAGTCCCTCGCGCGGCTCGAGAGCCTCGAAGAGGAGCGGAAGAAGCACGAGGACGCGCTGGAGACCGCCAGCGATCCCGCCACGCTCCGCATGCACACGCAGGCCGTCGAGCGCCTCGAGGTGAAGATCCGGGCGCTGTACGCCGAACTCGAAGCCGTCGCCGCTCAGGACGGTGGTGACGACGCCGAAGACGCCGGCGACGACCTCGACGACGCGGCACCGGAGCCCGAGCCCGTTCGTGCCGCTCCCGCCCGTCCTGCCGCCCCCGCCGCGGCCCCGTTCAGCTCGCCGCCCGCAGCCGCACCGTTCAGCGCGGCTCCCGTCTCGCCCTTCGGCGAGGTGCCCCCGGCCGCGCCGTTCAGCTCGCCGCCCGCCGAGAGCCCCGCGTTCGCGTCCTCCCCGGCGTTCGCCTCCACGCCCGCCGCCTCGTTCGACTCCGGCGACGACGGCGAGAGCAGCGGCTCGGGCAGCAAGATCGGCATCATCATCGGCCTCGTCCTCGTGCTCGGCGGCGCCGGTGCCTACTTCGCCCTGGGCCGCAAGCCCGCCGAAGAGGCGCCCCCGCCGGCCGCGCCCACCGAGGTCAAGGTGATCAAGAGCGGCGAGGTCCCGCCCGACACGCAGGGCCCGCGCACCGCCAAGGGCGGCGAGATCGACGCGACCCACGGCGCCCAGATCAAAGAGACCGATCGCCGCACCGGCGGCGGCAGTGGCGGCGGCAGCAGCAGCGCCCCGCCGTCTTCCACGGAGCCGAAGAAGAAGAAGGAAGACAAGGCCACCAAGATCGAGTCGACCGACGACCCGCTGGCCGGCATCCGCTGAGCTGACTTCTCGCGCATGTCGAAAGGGCCATGTCGCTTGCGACATGGCCCTTCGTGCATTCGAAGATCGACGGCTCGGGCCACGCACGTGCCGACGAGCGACCCCTTCTCTTCGGCCCCGCACGCGCCCAGCCTCGACCGCGTGCGCGAGGCCGGCGACGCACGTCGGCAGTCCGCGGTGCGTTGCCTCGAAGAGCTGCCGTCTGCTCGACATGTATCGACACGAGGAGCTGCCGCCCGCTCGAGATGTCCGCGGGGAGCCGACGCCGGCTCGACATGTGTCGTAGCGGGGAGCTGCCGCCTGCTCGACATGTGTCGTAGCGGGGAGCTGCCGCCTGCTCGACATGTGTCGTAGCGAGGAGCTGCCGCCCGCTCGAGATGTCCGAGGGAGCCGACGCCGGCAGCCGCGGCGCGACGGGCTACCCCTTCTTCTCGTCGTTCTTCTGCCCCGGCTTCGGCGGCGCCCGGAACACCGGCGCGGGGCCGGCGGGGTTCTGCGGCGGCGGCGAGCCGATCGCCGGCAAGTCGAGCCGCGTCGTGCCGCGCGTGGGCAGCCCCGTCCGCGGCATCGCCGGCGCGAACGGTGCGCCTTGCGGCGGCGGCGGTGCGCCGACGTTGTTGAGCGACGGCAAGCTCGGGGCCGGCGGCTTGCTCGGCTCGTTCGTCGGCAGCACGCCGAGCAGCGTCTGACGCCGACGCATCGTCGGCGCGTCGCTGTCGGGCTTGGCCTCCGGCGGCGTCGCGGCCGGCGTCGCTACGGGCGGCGTCACCGGTCCGGGCATGAAAAGCGACGTCGCCCGCGGGGTCGGAGCCGGCGGCGGAGCGGCCGGGGCCGCGGCCTTCCCCTCGGGAGCGGGGCCCGGCGTGAACGGCATCGTCCCGCCGACGCGCGGCGCCCCGATGACGGGCGGCGCGACCGGCAGCGGCGTATGACCGATGTCGGGCACGATGAGGCTCGGCGGCGGGGCCGGACTCGCGGGCACCTCGGACGACAGCGCCGCGGCGACCGAGTCGATGCGAGGCTTCGAGTCGTCGCTGTTCCTGTCCTTGAGCAGCTCCGACAGCGGCGGCGCCGACGTGTGCGGCGTCGAGAACAGATCGATCTCGAGGCCCTGGCGCGGCGCGTCGGGGTCGCGCTCGATCGGCGCGGCCGGCTTCGGCGGCGCAGCGACGGGGGCCGGCGTCGGCGTCTCGACCGGCCCGAACCTCCGCGTCGGCTCGGCGGCCTCGGAGCGCGCCTCGTTGGTCTCGCTGGCCGTCGGCTCGCCGCCGCTGCCGATCTCGCCCGACACGATCTCGCTGGCTGCGGCCTCGCTCGACACCACGATCGTCGTGCGCCGCGAACGAGCGCGACGCTCGCGACGGAGCTGCGCCTCGAGGTAGTCCTGCAGCCCCTTGCGGGCGCGCTTGATCAGGTCGTCGGCGACCGAGTCGTTCGTCGCGTCCTTGGTCGCGATCTGCACCTGCTCGAGCAGCACCGACGCCTCGTCGATGCGCTCGAGCTTCTGCAGCGCGAGCGCCTGCGCGGCGACGACGCGCGGGTGCTCGCCGATCGTCTTGCGCGCGTTCTCGATGTAGCTCAGGGCCTGCTTGAACTTCTTGCTCTCGATCAGCAGGACGATGCCGAGGTCGAGCTGGTCGCGCGGGCCGAGCAAGTTGGCCGTCGTCAGCTTCTGCAGCAGCTCGCGGGCCTTGGTGCGCTCGCCGGCGAGCACGTGCGCGTGGGCCTGCGCGCTGATCAGCATCACCGCCTCGGGCTGGCCACACAGCTCGGCCGTCTCGGCGAAGCCGGCCGCGGCCGCGTGACCGTCGCCCAGCTTGAGGTTGAGCAGCGCGAGCTGCAGCGAGCGCCAGCCGGCCGGCGCGAACAGGCGGACGATCGGCCGCTCGGGCAACTCCGTGATGAGCTCGCTGGCGCGGGAGCGATCGGCGGCCAGGACCTCGCGGCCGAGCGCCTCGAGCCGGCTGGTCACCAGGCCCGGCAGCAGCAGGAACACACCGAAGCCCGCGAGCACGAAGCTGACCCGCAGCGCGGTCGTCGACATCAGCAGCCCGACCAGGATCAGCACCCCGGGCACGGCCCACTGCACGACCTTCCCCTGGACGGGGCGGGGGCTCCGCAGCCAGAGGTGCTGCGGGACCACGACGGCCGGGAGCTCGCTGTGTTTGGGACCTGCCATGAGTTATCCGCAGCCGGGCATACCTAGATCGGCGCAGGCCTGCAAGCTGGTTGCGCCCGCTCCGGCTTTTCGGCCGGACCGGCGACAGATCGCGTGGCACGCCTGCTAGAATCGCTCCGGTGAGCTCCCCACTCGACCTCGGCCGCTTCGTCCAGCGCCGTCAGCTCCGCGGCTACGAGCAGGACCTCGCCCGCGCCACCTACGCCTACGGCGTCGACCTTCGCCGCTTCCAGTGGCTCAGCCACTCGTTGGCGGCTCAAACCGCCATGCGCGCGCTCGAGTTGCGGTGGAGTACACATGCGACGACGCTGATGACCGCGGGGGACCTACAGTACCCCGAAGGTGCCGAGAGTCTCCCGATTCTGCAAGAGCTCATCCAGATCGCCGAGCTCCTCCACGCCGGCTTACCCGGCATCCGCTTCGTCTCTGCGAAGGGTCGCGCCTCGGGCATGTGGCCGCTCGTGGCGCCGCTCGCCAACTCTCGCGGCGGCGACGCGTGGCTCGTCCTCGACCACGACCGCCTGCAGACCGAGGCCCCGGCCGTGCGCGCCTTCTTCCTCGCGCAGGGCCTCGCTCACCTGCAATGCGGCCACGGCGGCCTCTTCATGGCACACCTCATGAGTGCGCGCGACCGCGTCACGCACGGCCTCGTCCGCGCCGCGCTGCGCTCGTGGAGTCAGGTCGCCGTTTTCTCGGCCGACCGCGCCGGCCTGCTCGCCGCGGGCGAGCTCGAACCCGCCTTGCAGGCGCTCGACCGGCGCGGCCGCCCGCAGCCTGACTGGCTCCCCAGCTTCTCGCCGCGATCCGAGCGCGAGCGCGCCCTGCGGGAGTTCGAGCGCAGCCGCGTCGTCGCGCGCATTCGCTCGCAACAACGCCACCGCCGCGAACAAGCCTCGCCCGAGGAGATCGTCGCGGCGCTCGAGGCCGGCGAGGCGACCAGCGCCGCTGCGCAGCCGGCGGACGCTCCCGCCGCCGAGGTCCCGGCCGACGCCTGGCCGCTCGCGCGCTGTGATCAGCGCCTCACCACGCGACTGAGGCTCCTGTAATGACGAGCTCTCCTACGGACTCCGTTTCCTCCGCCCTCCTCCACCTCGCCGATGGCCTGCGCCAGGCCGCGGACCAACTCGGCCTGCCGCGCCTCGGCGCCCAGGTCCTCGAGGAGACCACGCGTCGCCTCACCGAGTCGCGCTTGCGCGTGCTCGTGCTCGGGGAGATCAAGCAGGGCAAGAGCACCCTGATCAACGCGCTCCTCGGCGAGGCGCTGCTGCCCACCGGCGTCACGCCGACCACCGGCGCGGTGGTCCAGCTGGTCCGCGGCGACACCACCGAGCGCCGCTTGCACGGCGCCGCCGGCTCCGAGATCCTCGCACCCGAGCGCTTCGCCGAGCTCGCGCGCGGCAAGTCGCCGATCGAGGGTTCGCTGGTCGTCACCACCACCAGCGAGCAGCTCCCGCCCGAGCTCGAGCTGATCGACACGCCCGGCATCAACGACATCCTCCGTCTGCGCACCCTCATCAGCCGCGGCGAGCTGCCCCGCGGCGACGCGCTGTTGCTCGTCCTCGACGCCACGCAGGTGCTCAAGCGCACCGAGCTCGCCTTCCTGCGCGACGCCTTGATCGCCGTGGGCGGTCTCGGTGACAGCGGCGCCACCTTGCTCCTCGCGCTCAACCGCGTCGACCTGATCCCCGAGGCCGAGCGCCCGGCGGTCCTCTCGCACATCGAGGCCCAGCTCGCGAGCATGATCCCGGGCCCGCTCGAGATCTTCCAGACCGACGCGCGCACCGCCGCCAAGGACCCGGCCAAGGACACCTCGGCGTGCGCGAGGTGCTGCGCCTGCGCGAGCGCCTCAAGCAGCTCGCCGGAAAGACCCGCGACCTGTCGCCGCCGCGCGCCCGCACTTACTTGCTGCGCAACGCCGACCTGCTCGCCCACCACGCCGCCACCCTGGCCCGCGCCCTGCGGCTCGAGCACGCGGCCGTGCGCGACGAGCTCGAGGCCGTGCGCAAGGCCTTCATCGAGCAGCAGCTCGACGTCGAGCAGCAGCGCGCCACCATCGCCACCCGCCGCGCCGAGATCGTCGCCCGCACGCGCGAGCACCTGGCCAACTTCCGCGGCGAGCTCGAGGAGGCGATCTTCAAGCAGCTCGAGCGCGCCGACCTGCGCATCACCGCCGAGCTGCTGCCGAGCGCCTCGCAGGACGCGCTCATGCACTTCGTCTACAGCGAGGCCGAGCGGCTGCGCCTCGCGCTCGAGGGCCTCACGCGCGAGGTCATGCAGACCTGCGGCGAGCAGGCGCAGCGCCGCCTCGCCACCGCGATGCTCAGCCTCGGCCTGCGCGGCCCGGTCATCCACATCCGCCCGCCCTCGGTGTTCGTCGAGGCCGGCACGCTCGCCGTCGGCATCGCCGGCACCGCGGTGATGTACTTCGGCAACATCGTCACCGGCCTGGTGATGACGGTCGCCGCCCCGCTGGCCACCATGGTCCTGCGCGAGCGCTCCGTCCGCGAGGTCCGCACCGCCGCGCGCGAGAGCGTCCCCTCGGCGCTGGCCACCGCGTTCGGCGAGCTCGAGTCGGCGCTGGTCCGCGCCGTCGACGACCATGTCGCCACGCTCGAGGAGATCCTCGTGCTCGCCCACGGTCAGCTCGGCGATCAGCTGCAGTCGCTGCTGCAGCGCGTGCTCGACCTCGACGAGCACGCCGCGTTGCCGCCCGCCGATCCGACACCAACGCCGACGCCGCCCGCGAGCGAGCCCGTCCTACAACCTGTCTCTTCAGCCAGCGAGGCGCGCAAGACCGCGGCCGCCGAGCTCCGCGCGCTCGAGCCCCGGCTCGCCGACCTTCGCGCCCAGATCGCCGCGGTCCCGATCGCCCCCGAGCAAGCGCGATGAGCAGCGACGACACCCGCAAGCCGAAGGACGAAGACAAGAACCCGCTGCGCTCGATGGGCTCCGCCCTCGGCGGGTGGGCCAAGCGCATGGGTACGATCCTCAGCGAGGTCACCCAGCAAGGCCCGCCCGAGGAGGTGGCCCGCGCGATCTCCCAGGCCCGCGAGCTCAGCCTCACCGGCGACTACGCCGGCGCCGCCACGCGCCTGCGCGAACCGCTGATGCAGCGCCCCGGCGACGCCCACCTCAAGCTCGCCCTGGCGATCACCCGCGTCGCCCAGGTCCTCACCGGCAACGCGCACCTGAGCGTCCTGCTCGAGCTCGCCGAGCCGCCGAACAAGCGCGGCGAGCGGGCCCTGCCCGAGACTCTGGCCGAGGCCACGCGCCTGCTCCTGCGCGACGAGTTCGACCCCGCGCTCGACCAGCTCCGGCGCGGCCGCAAGCTGGTCGAGGACGCCGCCGAGCCGGCGCTCCACGACGCCCGCTTCCTCCTCAACCTCCTCACCACCCTGCTGCAGGTCCGGCGCGGTCGCTTCGAGCGCGGCCTGCTCGAGTTCCAGCGGGCCCGCGCGCGCCTGCCCGAAGGGACACGTGGTCCGCTGCGCGCGCTGCTGATCCGCGAGGGCGCGCAGCTGCTGCTCGCCGAGGATCACCTCGACGAGGCGATCGCCTGGCTCACCGGCGAGGCCGACCTCGGCAACACCGCCGCCGAGGTCGAACAGGGCACCGCCGCCGCGCGCTTACCTCTCGGTGGCCCTCGCGGCCAAGGGAGATCGCGTCGGCGCCGAGGCCGTGCGCGCGAAGCTCCCCGCTCGCCCCGAGTGGGAGGAGCACCTCGTCCGCATTCACCTGCTCCTCGGGACAGGGTCCGAGGCGCGCGCGCTCGCCCTCCGCCACCTCCAGCAAGACCCGCAGAGCCCGCGGCGCAAGCGGTTGTGGGCCCTGTGCGAGGTCGCGGCCTGGCCCGTCGGCGGCTGCGACGCGAACCCCTCGATCCGCGCGAGCGTGCTCGACGCCCTCGTCGACGCCGCCGCCTCGGCTGCCGGCGAGCGGCAGGAGCGGCACCTCCAGGAGCTGGCCCACGTCGCCCTGCGGGCCGATCTCCTGTCCGATGGGACAGTCGCGCTGATCCGCCGGCGCCTGCAGGACGGGGCCGCATCTGCCCCCGAGGAGCTGCGGCTCGTCAACGCCCGCCGGCGCCTGCAAGACAACGACGAGCGCGCCGGCGAAGACTTCCTCCCCGGTCCGCCGCCGCGCTTCCGCAGTCAGCCCGACCTCGGCGGTCCGTTCGGCCCCGACGAGATCTCCCCCTCCGCGACGCCAGCCAGCGCCTCGGCGTCCTGCGCGGCCAGCGGGCCCTGGCCTCCGCCGAGTTCTGCCTCAAGAGCCATGTCCCCGGGGACAGCCAACCCGTCAACCTCCACGAGGCCGCGCAGGAGTACCTGGTCGAGGTCCTCACCGAGTCGCCCGAGCACACGCGGGCCCGGGCCCTCCTCGCTCAGCTCGCGCAACCACTGCAGAGCAACCGCCTCGAAGACCTGCTCGCCGCCGCCACCGCGTTGCTCGCGGCGATCCCGAGCCGCGTCCTCGGCGTCCCGATCACCGGCGTCGCCGACGCGCTCAGCGGCGTGATCGCGGCGCGCGAGCGCCTGGCCCGGCCGCTGACGATCGCGGTGATGGGCGAGTTCTCGTCGGGCAAGAGCACCTTCGTCAACGCGCTGCTCGGCGAGGTCGTCGCGCCGATGGGCGTGCTGCCGACCACCACCACGATCAACTTCTTCCGCCGCGGCCCGACCGGCGGCGCGCGCGTCCACTACCGCGACGGCAGCATCAGCACCGTCGCGCGCGGCGAGGTCCACACCTTCCTGCGCGGCCTCGACGACGTGGCGGCGAGCCGGGTGCGGCACATGGAGATCGAGCGCACCTCGGCGCGCATGGGTGAGGCGGCGGTGGTCGACACGCCGGGCCTCAACGCGCTCGACGGCTTCCACGAGCGGGTCGCCCGCGAGTTCGTCGACGAGGCCGACGCGATCATCTGGATCTTCTCGGCCACGCGCGGCGGCGCGGCCTCGGAGGCGGGCGTGCTCAAGAGCATGCGCGCCGACGGTCGCCAGGTCCTCGGTGTGCTCAACAAGGTCGACACCCTCGACCCGGAGGAGCGCGCCGAGCTCACCGACTACCTCAAGCAGCAATTCGGCGACGTCCTGCTCGACATCATCCCGGTGTGCGCGAGCGATGCGCTCGAGCTGCGCACCGGCTCGGCCGACCCCGAGGCGCGCCACGACGACCCGTTCCGCGCCGTCGAGGACGCGCTCGAAAAACACTTCCTCGCCCACGCCCGCGAGCTCAAGCGCTCGCTCGCCGCCCGCCGCCTCGGCGACGCGCTCGCCCGCACCGGCGCCGCCGTCCGCGAGGCGATCGCCGGCCTCGAGATCCGTGCCAGCCAGACCGGCCCCGTCGGCTCCGACCCCACCCACCTCGAGGCGCGCCTCGTCGCGCTGGGCGACAAGGTCTACGGCCAGCTCCTCGCCCTCGACGACCTGCTCACCCGCGAGTGCCTCGCCCTCGGCGTCCTCCGGGCCGGCGCGGGCGGCAAGATCCTCGTCACCGAGCAAGACGTCACCTACCTGACGGCTGTCCTTCGGGACAGCATCCTGCGCGCCCTCCAGGCCGACCTCGGCGAGCTGTCCCAAGAGCCAGACTCCGACGCCTTCTCCGACATCCTCGCCGCCCGCCTGGTCCCGTGGGCCCAGGGCTACCTCGACAGCCTCGAGTCTTCCGGCTTCATCGCCTCGCTGATCCACGAGCACGGCCACGGCGTCGCCAAGGGCGAGGCGGCCCTGCGCGAGCGCTACCGCAGCGCGCTCGCCCCGGTCGCCGCGAGCTGGCGCAAGTTCATCCGCGGCCAGGTCCGGGCGATCCGCCAGAGCATCGCGCAGATGCAGCACCGCACCGCCTCGGCCCCGAGCGCCGAAGCCCTGCGCCTCCGCGCCACGACCCTCGCCGGCGTCGACGCGCTGCTCTCGGGCCTCGAACAAGTCGCCCCCTGAGCCTCGAGCCAATCCCCGGACCGCGCGTCACCTGACCTTCGGCGCGCGGCTCCGGATCGCGACCTCCGAGCCGCCCTCACCAGCGCGCCTCTCTTCTCGGACCTCGAACAAGTCGCCTCATGAGCGCGGCCTTCGAGCCGCCCTCACCGGCGCGCCTCTCTTCTCGGACCTCGAACAAGTCGCCTCATGAGCGCGACCTTCGAGTCGCCCTCACCAGCGCGCCTCTCTTCTCGGCCGCGAACAAGTCGCCTCATGAGCGCGACCTCCGGCCGCCCTCACCAGCGCGCCTCTCTTCTCGGGCCACGAACAAGTCACCTCGTGAGCGCGACCCGCGAGTCACTCTCGCCGGTGTCTGCTCTTGGGCCACGAACACCCGAACGCGACCTTCGAGTCATCCACCCCTCGCCCAGTCGGGGCATCGCCGCCGACCGCGCGGCGATGAGAGCCTGCGCCGCGCGCCGCCCGCAACTTGCCTCCGGTTCGCGTTCTCGCCTCCAGCTGAGCCTGTCTACATCTTTGCCGCCCCCGCAGGCACCCCGTCCCCTCGGGTCTGCCCTGTTCCACGCGCGCGGCGATGCGCTATTGTCCGGCCTCGAGCCCATGAGCCTTGAACACACCTGGCCCGCCTGGGGCCTCGATGAGGCCGGTCGCGGCCCGATCCTCGGCCCCATGACCCTCGCGCTGGTGGCACTCGACGCCGCCGCCGCCACCGAGCTCCGCGGCCTCGGCGTGCAGGACAGCAAGCGTTTCGGGGCAGGTCCCAAGGCACAGGAACTTCGGGCCAGCTTGACCGTCGAGATCCGCCGGCTCGCGCGCGTGTGCGTGTGCGTCGAGATCCACGTCGACGTCATCGACGAGCACACCTTCCGCGGCCAGCTCAACGTGCTCGAGCAGCAGACCGCGCTCAGGCTGCTCGCCGACGCCGGCACCCCCGAGGACGCCCACATCATCGCTGACGGCTGCCGGATCTTCACGCCCCTCCAGCGCAGCTACCCCCGACTGTGCGCCGTCGACAAGGGCGAGTCGGCCCACGTCGCCGTCGCCGCCGCCTCGATCGTCGCCAAGCACGCCCGCGACGAGGCCTTCTCCGCCATCGCCGCCCGCTACGCCGCCGACTTCGGCCCGATCGCCGGCGGCGGCTACCTCAACAAGGCGACCCGCCGCTTCCTCGACGCCTACAACAAGGTCCACGCCCGCCTCCCGCCCGAGGCCCGCAAGAGCTGGGGCGCCGAGAAGGTCGACGCCGGCGATCAGCTCTCGCTCATGGCGGACTGACTCCGGCTGTCTCTTCGCGTAGGTCTCTCGTGACATGCTCGTGAAGCCATGTCACGAAGGACATGTCCATTCACGCATGCTCTACAAAGACTGTCGCGAGGGACATGTCCTCGCGACATCAAACGTTGAAGTCGGCCAGATCTTGCCGCAGCTTCTCGAGCGCGTAGCGCATGCGGCTCTTGACCGTGTTCTCGGGCGCGCCGACGATGTCGCCGATCTCTTTGAAAGAGAGCCCGTTGATCTGGCGCATCAAAAACACCTCGCGCTGGTCTTCGGGCAGCAGGTCGATGGCGCGGGCGATCCGCTGGCGGATCTGCGGGGCGGCGGCGCGATCGTCGGTGGGCACGTCGTCCGCCGCGACGGTCTCGACCATCGCCGGGCCCTCGTCGTCGACCCCGCGGCGCGGCGTGTCGAGCGACGTCGTGCGGCGGAACTTCGCGCGGCGGCTCTCGTCGACGCAGAGGTTGCGGGCGATCGTGTACAGCCAGGTCGTCAGCTTGGCCGTGCGCTCGTAGCGGTCCTTCGAGCGCACCACCCGGAGGAACACCTCCTGCAGCAGCTCTTCGGCGCGGCTGCGGTTCTGCACGCTGCGCAGCAGGAAGTTGAACAGCCCGCGGCGGTGGCGCGCGACCAGCTCTTCGAACGCCCGCGCGTCGCCGTCGCGGAAGCTCAGCATCAGCGCCTCGTCGCTGCGCGGCTCGGGCGGGCGGCCGTTGCGGTGCGGGTCGTCCATGCCTTCGATGGCGGCCCTCAGTGTGCGCCCACCGCCAGCGCTCTGGCAAGACTCAGGCCAGAACCGCCGCGAGCGGCTCAGCGGACCTGGCGCGTGCGGGGTCGCGGCTGGCAGCGCGGGCAATACGCCCCGCTGCGCCCGCCCGACACGAACCCGACCAGCTTCGCCCCGCAGCGCGGGCAGGCTTCGTCGGCCCGCCCGTAGACGCGCAGGTCGTCCTGATTGCGGCCCACCTCGCCCTCGACGTTGCGGAAGTCCTTGAGCGTCGTCCCGCCGTTGTCGATCCCCCGCTGCAGCACCGTCACGATCGTCCCCGCGAGTCGCTCCCACGCGCTTGCGTGCAGTCGCTGCGCTTCTACGAGGGGGAAGATCCCGGCCGCGAACAGCGCTTCGACCGCGTAGATATTGCCGAGCCCGGCGATCGCCTCCTGGTCGAGCAGCGCGTCGCGGATCGGCCGGCGCGACGACCCGAGGCGCTCGGCCAGCACCGCCCCGCCGAACCCGCGCTCCAGCGGTTCGGGCCCCAGCGCCCCGAGCGGCTCGCTCGCCATCAGCTTGGCCAGCGGCCCCGCCCGCAGCCCGCCGAAGCGCCGCGGATCGACCAGCCGCACCTCGCGATCGTCGGCCATGCGCAGCGCGAAGTGGGTGTGCGTCACCTTCGGCTGCGCCGCAGTCGTCACCCCGCAGCGGCCGCTCATCCCCAGGTGGATCACCAGCCCGTTCGTCTCCCCGCCCGGGCCCGCGAACTCCCACACGATGTACTTGCCGCGCCGCCGGATGTCCTTCGGGACATTGTCTTTCAGGCAGGCGAGATTCTCCTCCGCCCAGCTCTTGCCGACCCGCAGCTTGAACGCGCTGCGCCACACCTCGACCACCGGCGCGCGCAGCTGCGCGGCCTGCAGTCCGCGGCGGACCGACTCGACCTCAGGCAGCTCCGGCACCGGCCGCCTCTCGCGCGCTGCAGCGCCGCGAATTGTTCCGGCCCCAGCGTCTCCGGCCGCACCCCCGGATCGATCCCCGCCGCCGCGCACCACGCCTGCGCCTCCGCCCGGCTCCCGAGCGCGGCCAGCGAGTTGACCAGCACCTTGCGTCGCTGCTGGAACGCAGTGCGCACCAGGTGCCGCAGCCCCGCCTCGTCGGCCACCGCCCCGAGCGGCTCCGGTCGGGCGTCGAGGCGGATCACCGCCGAATCGACCCGCGGCGCCGGCAGGAAGCAGCCTCGCGGCACGTTGCGCACCCGCGCGATTGTCCGCACCCGCGACAGCACCGCGGTCACCCCGCCGTAATCGTCCTCGCCAGGCCGCGCGCACAGCCGGTCGGCGACCTCCTTCTGCACCATCACCACCCACGGCCCGCCCGTCGGCGCCTGCTCGAGCAGCGCGAACAGCAGCGGACCCGTCAGCTGGTACGGCAGGTTGCCGACGATCGCCACCGGCTCGGCCTGCCCGGCGATCGCCGCCGCGTAGTCGAAGCGCACCGCGTCCGCCTCGTGCAGCGTGAAGTTCGGCCGCTCGCCGAGCTCTGCTCGCAGCACCGCGCACAGATCGCGGTCACGCTCGATCGCCCACACCTCCGCCCCCGTCCCCAGCAGGCGGTCCGTCAGCGTCCCAAGACCTGCGCCGATCTCGATGACCCGCCGCCCCGGCCGCGCCCCGCTCGCCACCGCGATCGCCGCGTGGACCTCGGGCGCGATCAAGAATTCTGCCCCGCTGTGACGCGCGTGCAGGCCGTAGCGGCGGAGCAGCGCTCCCGGTGAATCGATCGTCATGCCCGCCCCTCGACCTGTCCCTGCGGACATCTTCGCAACCTCGCCTCGCCGCTCCGCGCGACCTTCACGGCTCGCTCATCGACCTGTCCCTGCGGACATCTTCTCGAATTCGCCGCGCCGCTCCGCCCGACCTTCACGGCTCGCCCCTCGACCTGTCCCTGCGGACATCTTCGCAACCTCGCCTCGCCGCTCCGCGCGACCTTCACGGATCGCTCACCAACCTGTCCCTTCAGACAGGTCTCTAAACCTGTCCTAGAGGTCAGCTCAGCCATCGCGTGCCCGCCCCTCGTCGAGCGCCAGGCTCGCATAGACCTCGACCGGTGGCTCGCGGCGGAGCCCGGCTGCCCGGCGCAGCGCCGCCGCTCCGCCGATCATCGCCGCGTTGTCGCCGCAGTAGCGCAGCGGCGGCGCGCGCAGCGTGAAGCCGTCGCGCGCGGCTGCCTCCGCGAGCGCCGCTCGCAGCCCGCTGTTCGCCGACACCCCGCCGACGATCGTCACCAGCGACGTCCCCACGCGTCGTCGTGCCA
Source organism: Nannocystis pusilla (assembly GCF_026626665.1). Lineage (GTDB taxonomy): Bacteria > Myxococcota_A > Polyangia > Nannocystales > Nannocystaceae > Nannocystis > Nannocystis pusilla. The sequence goes on along the minus strand of NZ_JAPNKE010000002.1, from coordinate 8,515,827 downwards.
CGCGGAGCTTCGCCACCAGCACCGACACCACGGCCGCCTGGAACGACGCGCACACGTCGGCCAGCGCCTGCCGCGACGACGGCTGCCCGTGTTGGTCGACGTACACCGCGACCGCCGTCTTGAGCCCCGAGAACGAGAACTCGAGGTTCTCGCGCGACCCCAGCATCGCCCGCGGGAACGGCACCGCGTTCGGATCGCCCTCGGCCGCCAGGCGATCGATCACCGGCCCGCCCGGGTAACCGAGCCCGAGCAGCTTCGCCGCCTTGTCGAACGCCTCGCCGGCCGCGTCGTCGCGGGTGCTGCCCAGCACCTCGTAGCGCCCCAGCGCCTGCACGTGGACCAGCTCGCTGTGCCCGCCCGACACCGACAGCGCCAGGTGCGGCGCGAACTCGGCGGGCGGCGAGTCGGCGTCGCCGAGGAACGGCGACACCAGGTGACCTTCCATGTGATGCACCCCGACCAGCGGCAGACCTGTCGCAAGGGACAGGCCACGAGCCAGCTGCACCGCCACCAGCAGCGCGCCGACCAGCCCCGGGCCCTCGGTCACCCCGATCGCGTCGAACCACTCGAAGCCGACCCCCGCGCGCGCCAGCGCCTCGCGGACCACCGGCACCGCCGCGGTCAGGTGATGCCGACTCGCCAGCTTCGGCACCACGCCGCCGAACTGCGCGTGCAGCTCGACCTGCGACGCCACCACGCTCGCGCGCACGAACAACCCCTCGACCACGGCGCAGGCCGTCTCGTCACACGACGATTCGAGCGCGAGGATGCGAGGAGCGGCCATCGACCAGGTCGGTCACGGCGCAGGGAGCTTGCGCTGGAGAGAGCGCAACTGCGCGCGGACCGTGGTGGCGTAGCGCGCCTTGGGGTCCAGTTCAAGGTAGCGCTCGTATGCGTGGACCGCGGTAGCGACCTCGCCGAGCTCCTCCGCGATCACCCCGAGGGCCAGCTGCGCGTCGGCCAGGTCCGCATCGGCCTCGACCGCGGCCTTGGCCGCCGGCAGGGCCTCCGCGAACTTGCCCTGATCGAGCCGCGCGTTGGCCAGCAGCGCCTGCGCCTCCGCGTAACGCGGCGCCTCCGTCACCAGCTCGACCAGCGTCGCCTCGGCGTCCTTCGCCTTGCCGTTCTTGTACTGCTTCTGCGCCTGCTCGAGCTTCGCCTGCTGCTCCGGCGTGATCGCCGACGGCGGCTCCGGCGGCGTCTCCGCCTTCGTCGGCACCGGCGGCTCGGGCGCTGGCGGCGTCACCTGGGCCGGCGGCTCCGTCTTCGTCGGCTCCGCCTTCAGCGGCTCCGCCTTCGCCGGGGCCCCCGGTTCGCTCGCCGCCATCGGCTCCGGCGGCGCCGGCTTGCCCGCCACCGCCTGGACTGGCCTGTCCCTTGGGACATCCGCAGCAGTCGGCCGCCACAACAGCGCCGCCATCGCCGCCGCCGTCCCCACCGCCATCAGCCCCCACGGCCACAGCGAGCGCCTGCGCGGCACCTCTTCGGCCGCCACCGCGAAGCTCGCCGCCGACAGCTGCGACGGCGCCGGCGCCGGGTTCACCCCCGAGTTCATCGCCAGCGTCTGCGCCACCAGATCGTTGAGGCGACCCAGGTCGGCCGCGCTGTCCGACAGCAGCGGCTGATTTCCGCTGAGCGACGACTCGAGCGCGCCCACCGTCGGGATCGCCCCGCTGTGTTCACGCCGACGCACGATCACCGACGACGACGGCCGTGCCCGCGGCGCCGGCACGTCGCGCGGCATCACCAGCTCGCCGACGGCCTCCGCGCTCGGCGCTCCCATCGGCGACGCGATCGTGAACGGGCCCAGGCGATCGGTCACGCGATCAGGATGACCCACGCCCCCCTCGTCTGGCGAGTCACCTGGCCCGTGAGACTCGTCAGAATTCCGCCGACCAGCACATCGTCGTGCTCCGCCCCGCTCGCCCCCGGGAACGGCTGGGGATAATTCGGCAGCGGCGGCAGATCGGCGACCGCCTCGGGAGGCGCCGCCTCCAGCGACGGCGGGATCTGGATCGCCCTCGAGGTCGCCCTGTGCAGATCCCACAGCTCGAGGTTCCCCTCGACGGGCGTCTCCTGCGACCGCTCTTCCAGCGACGACTCGCCCGGCTCGAGCAGCAACCCCTTGAAGTAGAGCTCGCTGACGTACTCGAGCGCCTCGAGGTCGTCGAGGCCCGAGTCGTCGATCGCCTGGATGATCGTGCGCTTCGCGTTGAAGCGGCGCAGGATCGTCTGCTGCTTCGGCGTCAGCTTCGGGTCCGACTTCACCGCCATGTTGGCGTCGATGATGAGGACGTGGTCCAGCGGCGGCAGGCCCTCGAGCAGGCGGCCCCACTCGTCGACCCGGCGCATCCCTTCCATCAGCAGGCTCTGCGTCGACTCTTCGATCGTCGGCACCCGGCTGATCGACTTGAACTCGACCTCGAAGCGCCCGTCGCTGAGGCCGAGCAGGCGGAACACGGCCGCGTCGGCCTGCAGGCGCCCCATCTCCGCGTCGATGAGCCGTCCGTCGCGGAACCACACCGCCGCCGGGCCCAGGTCCGTCTCGAACTCGATCGTCCCGCTCTTGCGGGAGATCTCGATCGTCTGCATCAAGTCCACGATCGCCATGTCGGCGAGCTGCCCGCTGAACTTGGTGCGCGCGTCCTTCTTGCCGATCCGCTCCTGCTGCTTTCGTTGCAGCAGCATCTTCACGCGGACCATGATCTCTTTGACGTAGATCGGCCGGGTCAGGTAGTCGTCGACGCCGAGCTCGAGCCCGTGAACCTTGTCTTCCAGCTCGGTGGCCGAGGTCAGGAAGATGAAGGGGATCTGGCCCCACTTCGCGTGGCTCTTGACGATCCGGCAGAACTCGAAGCCGCTGCCGTCGGGTAGCCGCGTATCCGACACGATCAGCTCGGGGTCGGTGAGATCGAGGAACTGCAGCGCCTGCTGCATGTTCTCGGCCGCCGTGATGCTGTAGCCCGCCTTGCGGAGGCTGACCTCGAGCACCCGCCGGGTCCGGGCGTCGGCGTCGACGATCAGCAGGTTCTGCCGGGCCATGTGCCTTCACCTGCGCGGGAGCCCCCGGCCCCCCGGCTCCACGACGCGCCTGCTCTCCCCGACTTCCCCACGGCTCGTAAAACGATAGCAACCCCGCGAACCGGGCGGCAAGCGGCCGCGCCGCGCGCTGGCGGCCTAATATGTCCCAAAGGCCATGGACGTTAGTGCGCCTCTCGTCTTTTCCGCGCGCAGGGTTTCTCTGCTAGCTTGTCGCCGTGGCCGGGGTGCCGTCACATGTCGCAGAGGACACGTCGCCGCGAGACCCCCACGCGATCCCTGCGAAGCCCCCGCCCGAGCCACCGTTCGATGCCGCGGAGGGCCCTTCGCTGCGAGATCCCCGCCACGCCGGCGCGAAGCCACCATCCGATGTCGCGGAGGACCCTTCGCTGCGAGATCCCCGCCACATCGGCGCGAAGCCCCCGCCCGACCTACCATCCGGTGTAACGAAGGACCCCTCGCTGCCAGTTCCCAGCCACTCCGGCGCGAAGTCCCCGCCCGCCACACCATCCGATGTCGCGGAGGACCCTTCACCGCCAGTTCCCCGCCACTCCGGCGCGAAGCCCCCGTCCGACCCACCATCCGATTTCGCGGAGGACCCTTCGCTGCCAGTTCCCCGCCACACCGGCGCGGAGTCCCCGCCCGCCGCACTGCCGCCCCAGCTCGAGCCACTCGGTGTCCGCCTCCGCCGCGCACCCGTCACGGCCGGATTGCTGGGCCTGTGTATCGTCCTCTACGCGATCACCTTCGTCGCCACCCTCGCTCACGCCGCAGACCCGCTGGACACCGCGCTGCGGAGCCTCTGGACCCTGAGCCTCACCGACAGCACCGACATCTTCCGCCAGCTCGGCGCCCTCGAGCTCTCGCGCGTGTGGCTGGACGGTGAGTGGTGGCGCGTGGCGACCACCGGCCTCCTGCACGGCAGCCTGCTCCACCTGGTGCTCAACAGCATCGCCCTGCTCTCGGTCGGCGAGTGGATCGAGCAAGCATGGGGCCATTTCCGAACATTCGCGCTGTTCACGCTGGCGAGCATCGGCGGCGCACTCGCCTCACTCGCCTGGTGCGAGTCGCCGATCGTCCTCGGCGCATCGGCGGGCATCCTTGGTGAGGCCGGCGCGCTGTGGCTCGCGCGTCGCTGGGGCTCCCTTGAGCTTCAAGAGGAACTCGCGCCGATCTCGGCGACTAGCCTGGCGATCTTGATCCTCGTCTGTCTGGGCCTCGGCCTCGCGGTCCCGGGGATCGCGCAAGCCGGACACCTCGGTGGCCTGGCGGCCGGCCTCTTGCTCGGAGGTGCCTGTGTCGCCCGCGCCCGCTGGCTCAGAGCCGCCCTCTCGCTCGCCCTCGCGCTCCTGCTCGGCGGCCTGGCGTGGCTCGGCGCGCACCCGACTCACCGCACCAACTACTACGCCATCCTCGGCTTCCGCCTGCTCGCCGACGAACGCCCCGCCGACGCTCTCATCCTCTTTAACAAGGGGCTCGAGCGCGACCCCGAGAACGCGAACTTCAGCAACGCCGTCGCCTACCAGCTGGCCGTCGACGGCCTCGAGCTCGACCGCGCCGAGTCTCTCTCCCTCGCCGCGCTACAGCCCAACCACCTCAACACCAGCTACCTCGACACCTCGGATGGATCTGGTGTCGGCAAGGACGAGCCGAAGCTGGAACCCGCGTCCTGCAAGCAGCCGCATGGCTCGCAGACGACCGCTTCCCCGAGCTCGACGAGCACCTCGCCGGCTGCCCCTCGGCCGCCATACCCTGAAGCTGCTCCACTCGCGCCCCGGTAGCAGAGCACCGCGCGCCGGCGCTATCCGCTGTCTTACTAGAGCTGCCCATTCGCTGCGACCTTCCCGCAGCGGAATCCGCGTCACCGCAGCTCGGCCGTCATTCCCTGAAGCTGCTCCGCTTGCCGCGATGCTCCCGCAGCAGAGCAAGGCGCCAGCGCCAGCTTCCGCCGCATCAAGCGCTCCCCGCCGCTTCTTTCTCAGTCCCTTGGCCGCGCCCCGCAGTGTTCCACGTGAAACACTCGGCCCACGGTTTGAGGACGGCGAACCCGGCCGGTGTTCCACGTGGAACCTCTTTCCGAACTAAGCCCGATTCACGACGGTCCTTCGGCGCCCCCTCGGCTTCTCGGGTCACCCTGTTCCACCGCGTCACCCGCGCTCGAGCGCGTGCCGCCGAGTTGCTCGGTGTTCCACGTGGAACTCTGCGCATGCATTGAACCGACCGATCACACCCTTATCGGCCCGCAAGCTGATCGTTCGCCGAATCTCGGTGATCAACGTGGCAACCGACTCCAGAGCGATCTCGCCGCCCCTTGAGTTCTGGCGCCGCTTCGGCAGGCCTTTCACGGCGACGAGCCAGTTGGCCCAACTCTTTTGAGTGGCCATCGGCGAAACCCAGAGTCCAGGGGCATCGGCCTCAATCCATAGAGGGGCCAGCTCCACGGCCTACCAGACCCGCAACGGCAAGAGTTTCCTCGACAAGCTGGCCGGCGCGCCCGGTCTACGACAAGGTCGAGGTAGCGACCGTGACCGACCCGTCGGCGCCGGTGCTCGCGCACAAGAACTCGGTCGACCTGGTCGTCACGTTCCGCAACGCCCACGGGTGAACCGAGGACGGCATCGACGGGGCATCCGGTCCGCAGACGTTCAAAGTTGATCGTCTAGCCCCGGGTCCGAGCATTCGCGCCCGGGAGATTCTCCCGGCTCGACTTCCGGGCTTTCCGATTCTCTCAACGACTCATTCGAAGTCGTCGGACTGAGCCTCGCTGGCGTTCCACGTGGAACGATCATGGGATCGGCGTTCGGTGTCTCAGCCCACAGGACTCACGTGCCGGCGGGCTCCTCTCCGAGCCCATTGGGCAACTCCGCTCGAACGCGTCGCCCAGCCCTCTCCGGGTCCGAGCGTCACCACCCTGGCGAGTCCGCAGGTGATTCACGCGAGACGCCAATCCAGCATGTGCGCGTGAAGAACGCCGGCCTCACTCGAGCCACCGTCAGCTGGGTTGCTTCCGATTCATCAATCTGCGCCCTGCTGGATCAGAGCACGCAAGGGCCGCGTACCCATACTCTCGCCACTGAGCGCCCCGGGGCCACCGCTCCAGTGTTCGAAAACCTTGCGAGCGCAGCAGCAGACGACGCTCCTCATCGTCTTCCCTCCAACTGCCGAATCTCGTGCCCCACGCCTGCACCGAAGCACGCGTGCTGCCCCGGAACGCCAGTCCCCATTTCCGCTCCGACACGCGGCCCCAGCGACCAGCGCCAGCTGTCGCTCGTAGCGACCTGCCGCCATCGTTCCACGTGGAACATCACCCGCCACCAGACCCCCGCCTAGGGCTCCAGCCGCCACTGCCCGAATTGACGCCCGGCCAGCACCGCCCCGCACCGCCGGCTTCTCTGTCTGCCACCAGCACTCCAGGTCGCCCGCCCCACGTCGGTATCCAGGACCTTCGCCGCTCCCGCACTCGAACATCGGAGTCGGCGCTTGTGACGGCTTGCCGTCCTCACTGTCGCGCCCCGGGCTGGCCGACGTGTGGACGAAGCTCGTCGGCCTGGACCTCCTTAATCGCCGTGCCGCGAGCACAACTTCGTAAGCGCCGTCTGTAGAACTGAAACCGCCACGCGATCTTCTCGGAGCCGAATGGGCGAGCGAACCCTCGACCAAGGGCCATTTTGCCCAAGCAGCGTGCTGCCCCCTACTCGTTCGCGAAGCCACCGCGCGTCCGACCAACTCTCGCGCTTGGCGCAACCTCGCCCCAAGCCCTCAGGTCGACGGCTGCACTAGCGCGGCATCGACCCGCGCTAGCCCGACCCTGAGTTGCCCGCCCCTGGCCGCAACCATCGCCACGCTGCCCCGCGCGCGATCTTCGAAACCGGCTCACCCGCCTCGCACCCCACGGATGGACCAGCGCTCGCCATCGACCCGCGCCACCTCGCCCGCGAACGCTCCGCTCTCCGCTTTCACGTGCGCGACCACGACTCCGCCCGGCTTGACCCACTGCTTGCCCAGCTCGACCCAAACCTCGGGGGCGAACACTGCGCGCGCGCTTGCCCAATCGAAGCTGCCTGCGACCAAGGCTTCCCCGGCCTTGATCGGTCGCCACGCCGATCCGTCGACGTGCCCGCGGACCACGCGACAGTCGCTTCGCCCGATCTGGTTGACCGCCAGGTCGAGGAAGGAAGCTCGGCGCTCTCGCGGCTCCACCAACGTCACTTGCACCTCGAGACAGGCGGCGATCACCAGCCCCGGGAAGCCTGCGCCCGATCCCACGTCGAGCCAGCGCTGCGCCGAGTCGCAGCCGATCCGACGGGCCAGGGCGACCACCTGCAAGCCCTCGAGAACATGTCCCAACAGACCTGCCTCATCGGTCGCCCCGCTCAGGTTGAAGGCGCGACCGAAGCGGTGCCACAGCCCCAGCAGCAGCCGCAGCCGATCCACCGCGACGGTCTCGATCTCGAATCCGAGACGCGTCGCCGCCGCCTCGAGCTTGTGGCCAACATCGACGTTGCTCCCCTGCACGCTCGCGGAGTAAGAAGAGCCCTCGCTCCTGTCAAGCATGTCCGAGCTGTTGAACCAGCGACTTCGTCGCCGCCTGGCCGCCCTGCAGGATGAGGGCCTCACCCGCGAGTTGCCGCGGATCGGTCGACGAGACGGGGTTCGCTACGAGCTCGACGGCAAGTGGGTCACGGGCTTCTGCAGCAACGACTATCTCGGCTTCGCCAACCACCCGCGCCTCCGCCCGGCGAGCTTCGCGTCCCTCGACACCACGGACGCCGCTGGTGCGACCGCATCGCGCCTCGTCGCTGGCGATCTCCCGGCTCACCGCGGCGCCGAGCGCTCGCTCGCCGCGCTGGCTGGTGCGGACGACGCTGTGCTGTTCCCGAGCGGTTTCCAGCTCAACGTCGGCGTGCTGCCGGCGCTGATCGAGCCGGAGGATCGCGTCTTCAGCGACGCCCTCAACCACGCCAGCCTCATCGACGGCCTCCGCCTGGCGCGCTCGCGCCCGACCATCCTCCCGCACCGCAGTGGTCCGGGCGACAGCGACGGCCCGAGCTGGTGGGTGACCGAGTCGATCTTCTCCATGGACGGCGACACCGCCGAGCCCGCCCTCCTGCGAGAGTTCAGCGACCGCGGCGGCATGCTCTACCTCGACGAAGCGCACAGCCTCGGCCTCTTCCCCGCCGGTGCGGGCTTCGCCCGGCATCACAGGATCCGCCCCGCCGTGCTCATGGGCGGCCTCGGCAAGGCGTTCGGCCTGGCCGGCGCCTTCGCGGCCGGCAGCCACGAGGTCTGCACGTGGATCCGCACTCGCGCGCGCAGCTTCGTGTTCAGCACCGGCAACGCCCCGGTACTCGCCGAGCAGGCGCGGCTCGCCGCGGAGATGCTGGCCGGTCCGGAGGGAGACGAGCGCCGCACTCGCATGTGGACGAACGCTCGCCTCCTGGCGGCCGCACTCGAGCGCCCCCCACCTGCCTCCCCGATCTTCCCGGTGGTGATCGGCGCCAACCACCTCGCCGTCACCGTCAGCCGCGCCCTGCTCGAGCGCGGATGGCACGTCCAGGCGATCCGCCCGCCCACCGTCCCGGCGGGCTCGGCCCGCCTGCGCATCACGATCTCCGCCGCTCACGACGAGGCCCAGATCCACGGCCTCGTGGCCGATCTGCGCTCCCTCCTGCAGCAGTTCGGCCTCTCACTCGCAGATACGCGGCCGCCGGTCGAGCCCCACTGACCCGATCGCGGCCTGCTCTTTAGCACCTGTCTCTTCGAGCAGACGCCCTTCGGAGCTCGTGCCCCCGCGACCTGTCCTTTCGGTCAGCCCTCGTCGAACTCGCCGACCCGCAGATCCAACGACCTGTCCCTTCGGTCAGCTCAGTCCGCTCGGTCTGTACCGCTCCGGCAAGCACCGCGCATATCCCAAGCTTCAACTCGGACGCCCGCGCCCGGCCCAGAATCTTGGTTCAGCAAGGCGCACGGCGCAGCCTGCTTCCTCGGGAGCTTCGCATCACCGATGCAGAGGCTCCGGAAGTCCTAGCTTCAGCCTCGCAGGTTCGTGCGACCTGTCCTTTCGCTCCGCTCAATCCGCTTCCCGCGCGAGCTTCGCTCGCAAGCGCAAGCCGATGCCCTGAGCAATTTCACTTGCCGATGCAGAACTGGCTGAAGATCCGCCCGAGCACATCCTCACCGACCGGGCCGAGCGTGTCGCGCCCCGTGATCTCGGCCAGCTGGCGCTCTGCCACTCCGAGCTCGAACGCCACCAGCTCGAGCGGTGCCGTGCGCTCCAGCAGCGCCTGCGCCGACGCCATCGCCGTGGCCGCCTCGGACGCCCTGTCGCGGTGACGCGCCAGCCCGATCCACGGGGCCGCCTCATCCCCCCGCACCGACCGACCGATCTGCGCGCGCAGCTCCTCCAGCCCTTCGCCGCTCTGCGCGCTCACCCCGAGCCAGTCGGGGCGGCGGGCGCCGAGGTCGCGCTTGCTCTCCACACGCAGCGCCTCCGGCGGTCCCGCGTCGAGCGGCTCCGCGTCGGCCGGTTCCAACCACAACACCAGCTTCGCGCCCGCGATCTGCTCGCGGCTGCGACCGATCCCCTCGTGCTCGATCGCGTCTTCGGTCGCGCCGCGCAGGCCGGCGGTGTCGACGACGATCACCTCGAGCCCGTCGATCTGCAGCTCCGCCTCCACATAGTCGCGGGTCGTCCCCGGCGTCGGGGAGACGATCGCGCGTGAGCGACCGAGCAGCGCGTTGAACAGCGCGCTCTTGCCGGCGTTAGGCGGGCCCGCGATCACCACTCGCGCACGTTCGCGGGCTCGCTGTCCGGCCGCGAAGCTCTGCAACCACGCTCGCGCCGTCGCCTCGTGCCGTCGCAACTCCTCGCGCCAGCGGCTCACGTCGCCGTCAGCGACATCCTCCGGAAAATCGAGGTTGGCTTCGATCTCCGCGCGGAGATCTCCCACCGCGCTGCGCAGCGCTTCCACCTCGCGACCGAGTTCGCCGGCGACGAGGCGTCGCGCCTGATCGATCGCCGCCGACGTGCGCCCTGCGATCAGAGCGGCGATCCCCTCGGCCTGCTCGAGGCTCAATCGCCCGTGCTCGAACGCCCGCCGCGAGAACTCTCCGGGCCCCGCGGCGCGGGCGCCTCGCAGTTGCAGCGCAGCGACGATCCGTCCCACGTTCCGTACGCCCGCGTGGACGTGCAACTCGATCACGTCCTCGCCGGTGAACGACTTCGGCCCGGGCATCCAGGCCACGAGCGCCTCCTCGGCCGCGCCCTGCCCGTCGCGCAGCTGGCGACGGGCGAGCATCCGCGGCGGCGGGAGCGACTCGACGAGTGGTTCGACGATCGCACGCGCCTCGGCTCCGCTGACGCGAACGATCGCCACGCCGCCGTCGGGGGTTCCGGTGGCGACGCCGACGATCGTCGAATCGGGGCTCTGCGAGGCGCGCGGCCGGGTCAAGCGCGGGCGTCGTCGAAGCCGTTGCCACCGCGGCGCGGCGGGTCGCCGTCGCGAGCGGGGAACACGACCACGTGGCGGAAGCGGCCTTCGCCTTCGGACTCGGTGCGCAGGCCGTTGACGTCGACGAGGGCGAGGTGGACGACGCGGCGTTCCATCGCGCTCATCGGGTCGAAGTGGTACGGCTTGCCGGTGCTGAGCACCTTCTGACCGATGCCCTGAGCGAGCTCGCGGAGGCTCTTCTCGCGGCGCATGCGGTAGCCGCCCACGTCGAGGGTGATCCGCATGCGCTCGAAGCCTTCGGCCTGGAGGACGCGGAGCGTCAGGTACTGCAGCGCGTCGAGCGTGGCGCCGTGGCGGCCGATGAGCAGGCCGCCGTCCTCTTCCGACGTGTTGAGGTCGCAGTGGAGGCCGTCCTCTTCGACATCGATGTCGACCTCGACTTCGACGCCGAGGAGGCCGAGGACCGACTCGAGGAAGGAGCGGACGACGGGGACGGCTTTCGCGTAGCGCTCGTCGGCGCTGAGCTGCGCGTCGTTAACGTTGGCTTCGGGCATGCTGTTGATCGCCTCCTAGGACTTCTTCACGGCCGCGGTCTGCGTCGGTCGGACCTGGATGAGGGTCTGGATGAGCGACAGCAACACGTTGGCGAAGATATAAACCCCGAGGCCGGACGGGAGGAAGAGCATCATGACGGTGAAGATGATCGGCATCATCCACGCCATCATTCGCGCCTGCTCGTTGTCCACGCCCGACGGGGTGGCCTTCATCTGGATGTACATCAGGGCGCCCATCGCCAGCGGCAGGATGTAGTACGGGTCCTGCTGGGTCAGGTCGGGCAGCCACAGGAACGGCACGCGATACAGCTCGACGGCCGTGTTGAGGGTCGCGTAGAGCGCGATCCAGATCGGCAGCTGGATGAGCATCGGCAGGCAGCCGGCCAGCGGGTTGACGCCGGCGCGCTGGAACAGCGCCTGCATCTCCTGAGCCTGGCGGACGCGGTCCTCGCCGTACTTCTTCTTGATGTCCTCGAGCTCCGGCTGGATCTCGCGCATCTTCTTCATCGAGCGCATCTGCTTGAACGTCAGCGGCAAGGTCAGCACCTTGACCACGATCGTCAGCAGGATGATCGCCACGCCCCACACGCCGGTGAGGTTGTAGAAGGCGCGGAGCAGCCAGATCATCCACTCGCCGAGGATGCGATTGAGGCCGCCGAACCAGCCCCAGTCGATCATGTCCTCGAGGTGGACGCCCGGGACGGCCTGGATTTCTCGAGCCGCTCGAGCTCCTTCGTGCCGAAGTAGACGCCGAACACGTACTGATGCGACTCGCCGGCCGCGAGCGTCACCGGCTCGACCGCCAGGGTCGTCGTCAGCGCCTTGCCGTCGCTGCTCTGGCCGACGCGGCACGCCTGGACCGCGACCTCGGGGGCCGGCACCACCGCCGACGCGAAGTACTTGCTGTCGAGCGCCGCCCAGCGGATGCGGCCGCGGACCTCGCCCGAGCTGTCCTTCACGTCGCTGGGGGTGTAGGCCTCCCAGTCGTCGGCCGTGGCGCACACGCCCCGATGGATGTCGTAGCTGTTCTCGCCGCCGATGCTGTAGGCGCTGAGCAGCGTCAGGCGGTGCTGCTGCGTCTCGGCCGAGCGGTTGGCCACGTCGACCGTCAACGTGCCCTCGTAGCCGGTCGTCAGGTCGAGCGTGCCCTTGACCTCGACGTCGCCGTTCTTGAACGCGACGGCCCACTGCGTGTCGCTCTGGCCGGTCGGCTCCCACGCCGGGTCGCGCGGGAACTTGAAGTCGGTCTCCGAGCCGTCGAAGCCGATGACGAGGCTGCGGTTCCCGTCGAGCTTCAGGAAGTCTTCGCCCTTGCCGTCGGGGTTGATGAAGTGCTTGCTGAGCAGCTCCGTGCCGCGGACGAGGCCGCGGTGGTTCGTGACGTCGAGCGCCAGCAGGTCCGTCTTGAGGCGGTGCTCGGCGACGGGGACCTTGGGCGCCGCGGCCGCGGCCTTGCGCTCCTCAGCCCGCTCTTCCGCCGCCTTCGCGTCGGCTTCCGTCTTCTTGGCCTCGACTTGTTGCTGCGCCTGGGGCTCGGGCAGCGGCGGCGCAAAGAAGCGCTCGTAGACCAGCCAGATCAGGACGCACGAGACGATCGCCAACAGGGTACGACGCTGTAAATCCACGGCTCAGCAGCTTTCGGGTGGTAAAGCCGGCGGCGGCAGGTCGACGCCCCCGGGGTGCCACGGGTGACAGCGGAGCAGCCGCCGCGCGGTCAGCCAACCGCCGCGTAGCACTCCGTGGTCGGCGATGCACGCGCAGGCGTAGCGCGAACAGCTCGGCGTGAATCGACAGCACGGCCCGAGCAGCGGCGAGATCGCCACCTGGTAGCCGCGAATCAACGCGATGATGATGCGCCCTAGCACGCAGACGACCCTGGCAGAGGTCCAGGCCCGGTGGGCCGTGGAGGTGTTCCCGGCCCGGCGGGCCGCGGAGAGATTCGTCGAGACATGGCGTCCATCGCCGCCACGACTTCAGCATAGCGCACGGTCGACGCGCTCTGTTTGGCGACCCAGACCATATCGCACGGTGACGCGAACTGGCTGCGTTTACGCCGGAAAGCCTCGCGTACGAGGCGCTTTATGCGATTTCGCACGACGGCCGGGCCGACCTTTCGCGTCACCGTGATGCCGAGGCGAACCATCGCAGCGAGCTCTTCGGCTTTATTCTGCGGGTCGCTCGCCGGCATCTGACCGGCCGGCGCCACGAACACGAGGAAGTGTCGCGTGTGGTGCTTCTGGCCGCCGTTCTGGACCCGCAAGAAGTCCCTGCGCTTCCGCAACCGGAAGATCGCAGGGAACCCTTCTGGCTTCATCTCGACAGTCCAGAGCCAGCGCGGCTCACTTGCCGCCGAGCTGGACCGCGAGCCGCTTGCGACCGCGACGACGACGGGCCGCGATGACCTGGCGACCGCCACGGGTGGACATACGGGCGCGGAAGCCGTGCGTACGGGCGCGGCTGACGTTGTGGGGCTGGTAGGTGCGCTTCATCGGGACGTTCCCTGGGTGACTCGGCGGCTACGTCGTCGCGGAAGCGGGAATTGCCCCGGACGAGCGCCTGTGAACAAGGGGACGGATCGATACCAGCGGACCTCCCTCCTGTCAAACGCCAGCCCACCCGGCGGCCCGTCCGCGGCCCTGCGATCCCTCTCATGTCACCGCGGTCTCTCTCTCTCGCTCGCAATGCTCCGCCTCCACAGTAGTTCACATCACCAAAGTGGCACAGAACAGCGGCCCCCGCCTCATCTGTTCAGTCCCCACGCGAAGCCGCGCCGGCTCCGCGACCGGTCCGGCGGCGAGACCCGACTTTCAGTGCGGCCCTCTCGTCGGCTCCACAAGCCAACTTCCGCGCCCCGACCCACGCAAAGTCGCTTGCCTGGAGAGCCGCTTTACCACCCTCCCCCACAGCACGGGATTACGCTCGGCCCAGGGTAGGTGCCAGGCTCGACCTGGCTCCCGCGGCAGATCGATACCGCGCAGATCCCGCGCGCCGTGCGCTCCTTTCCTAACAATTGCCGTCACTTACACTTTCCGGCCCTTCCTCCCTTGCCCCCCTCCCACCGCCCGAGTAAAAGAGCCCTCCCGCGTCGCCACCCCCTCAGGGCACGGCGCGGCTGGAACCTCAGCGACCGGAGCGACCGGACAGCAAGACCGGACAGTTGCTCCACGGTCACCCCCCAGACCGGACAGTTAGCCCTAGTTGTCTCCGGCCCGGCGGGCCGAAATTCGGCCTCCGGGCCCTGAATTTCTGCCCGGCACGCGCCGGCCCCTGAAATTCACAGATGTGGAGAATCGCCGAAACGATTCGGCGATCCATACGACACTATTGGGCAATTCACGCAATCCACAGGGCTTCGGAACCTGTGGACGGAGGCTTCATGACCAATATCTGGAGCGAGGCGATTCAAGGACTGCAGCCGAGGCTCGGCGCACAGACCTACGACCTCTGGATCCGGCCGCTCGAATTGCGCCAGGTTCAAGGCCAGCGCCTTCTTCTCACGGCTCCCAACCGGTTCATGAAGGAGTGGTTCGAGAACCACTACCGTGACGTGGTCCTCGACGAGCTCCGCGCGCGCACGGCGCAGGATTATCACATCGAGATCGACATCTCCGCCGCCGGCGAGGCCTCTCCGAACGCCGCTGCTGCCGCCGCGGAGCCCCGCGCGGAGCCCGAACCGCCGCCGCCTCCGCTGCCGCCCCTGCCCGCGCTGCCGCCGATCGGGTTGTCGAGTCGCTACCGCTTCTCCAACTTCATCAAGGGCAGCTCCAACGAGCTCGCCGCCTCGGCCGCCTGGTCGGTCGCGCAGGACCCCGGCAACCGCTTCAACCCCTTCTTCATCTACGGCGGCGTCGGCCTGGGCAAGACCCACCTGCTGCACGCGATCGGCCAGCACATCCACGTCCACCGGCCGCACCTGCGCATCGTCTACCAGAGCGCCGAGCGGTTCATGAACGAGTTCATCTCGGCCGTCCGCTTCAACCAATTCGACCAGTTCCGGGCCCGCTACCGCGAGCAGTGCGACGTCCTGCTCATCGACGACATCCAATTCATCGCCGGCCGCGACCGCACGATGGACGAGTTCTTCCACGTCTTCAACGCGCTCTACGAGGCCGAGAAGCAGATCGTCGTCACCGCCGACCGCATGCCCGGCGACATGCAGGGCATGGAAGACCGCCTGATCTCCCGCCTCAACTGGGGCCTCGTCGCCGACATCAAGGCCCCCGACCTCGAGACCCGCGTCGCCATCCTCAAGCAGAAGGCCGACGTCGATCGCATCGACCTCCCCGACGACGTCGCGCTCCACCTCGCCACCCACGTCCGCAGCAACGTGCGCGAGCTCGAGGGCTCGCTCGTCCGCGTCTCCACCTTCGCCGCGCTCAAGAATCAACCGCTGAGCCGCGAGTTCGTCAGCGAGGCGCTCGGCGTCTCGGCCGCCCCCGCGCAGCCGGCGCCCATCAGCATCGAGAGCGTCCAGAAGGTCGTCGCCAGCCACTTCTCCGTCCGGATCGCCGACCTCAAGGGCCCGCGGCGGCACCAGGGCATCTCCCGCCCGCGGATGATCGCCATGTACCTCAGCCGTCAGCTCACCGGCGCCAGCTTCCCCGAAATCGGCCTGCGCTTCGGCGGCAAGGACCACTCGACCGTCATCAACGCCTGCAAGCGCATCGAGAGCATCCAGAGCGAGGACAGCGAGCTCCGCGAGACCGTCGCCGCGCTGCGCCAGCTCCTCGCCCACGAGCCCGCCCACGCCGCCCGCTGCCCTCCTGATCGGCACCCTAGCGAGCGCCCGGTCCGTCGAGCGCGCCCTCCAGCGCGCCGCTCGCCGGACTCGCGTTCAGCAAGCAATTCCAGCTCCCTGGCCTCCCCGCCTCGTCGACGCCGTATCTCACGGCACCGCGAGGCGTGGGGCTCACGCCCGTCGCCCACCGCCGGCCCCGCCGCACCACGACTTCGCCGACCGTCAGCCGAGCCGCCCCGAGCGGCCCGGCTTTTTGTGCTTTCTCGGCGGCGCGTACACTTTCCACAACGATCTGTGGAACAGCCTGCGGACAACCTGGGGACCCTTGCCTCGCCCCTGCGTCGGGGGTAACTCTGGCTTCGCTCACCACTCTTTCACCCCCTCTGATCTCCCGATCCACCAATCATCTCGGCCCGATCGCCGCTTCTTCCCCCGACTCACAGCGACGATCACGAGGACGAGCTTTAGTACTCTTTAAACCCTTAATAAATCTCCCGCCCACATCCTCCCGAGGCCTCGATGGAATTCGAGATCGATCAAGCCAGGTTCCTCTCCGCAC
This sequence comes from Nannocystis pusilla, assembly GCF_026626665.1. Classification (GTDB taxonomy): domain Bacteria; phylum Myxococcota_A; class Polyangia; order Nannocystales; family Nannocystaceae; genus Nannocystis; species Nannocystis pusilla. Next base: position 8,499,486 of record NZ_JAPNKE010000002.1, on the reverse strand, counting down.
TCGCGCTCGCGCAGACCGTCGCCGACAAGCGCAGCAACAACATGCCGATCTTGGCGAACGTCCTGCTGCGCACCACCAAGGACAACCGCCTCGTCTGCAGCGCGACCGACATGATGATCTCGATCACCGAGAGCATCCCGGTCGAGGTGAAGACCCCGGAGCGCTCACCCTCGGCGTCCGCTCGCTCCACAACGTCGTGCGCACCCTGCCGAGCAAGCCGATCCGGGTGAAGTCGGCGGAGAACCACTGGGCCGAGCTGTCGGTGGCGCGCAGCAGCTTCAAGCTCATGGGGCAGGTCCACACCGACTTCCCCGAGCTGCCCGACCCCAAGGGTCAGAAGTTCATCACCATCCCGGGCCACGCCTTCTCGGACCTGATCCAGCGCACCCAGTTCAGCGTGTCGACCGACGAAGCGCGGGTCAACCTCAACGGCGTCCTGTTCGAGTGTGACGGCGTCACCGGCACCATGGTGTCGACCGACGGCCACCGGCTCACCAAGTACAGCCTCCCGCTCGCCGGCCCCAAGCTCGAGCGCGGCATCATCATCCCGCGCAAGGGCATGCTGGAGATCAAGCGCGTGCTCGACCGCGTCCAGGGCGAGGTGGGCCTCGCCGTCGACGGCCAGCACATCTTCGTCCAGGCCGCCGACCTGACCCTCTCGGTCAAGCTCAACAACGTCGTCTTCCCGCCCTACGAGAAGGTCATCCCGGGCGACCACAAGCGCCGCGTCACCGCGCTCCGCGACGAGCTCGTCGACGCCCTCAAGCGCGCCGAGGTCATGGCCCCCGAGAAGACCGCCACCGTGCGCGTCCAGCTCGACAAGGGCACCCTGCACCTGACCGCCGACAACCCCGACCTCGGCGTCGCCCACCAGGAGCTCGAGATCGACTTCGAGGGCGAGCCGCTGGTCGCCGGCTTCAACGCCCGCTACCTGATCGAGGTCCTCGAGGCCATCGACGCCAAGCAGGTCTGGCTCGACTTCCAGGGCGAGCTCGACCCCTGCGTCGTCCGCCCGGTCGACGGCGTCGACCTCCTGGGCGTCGTCATGCCCATGCGGATCTGACCTGCCAGATTGGCAGCGCCCAGGTCGGGGGTAGGAGCCCGACCCAGGCGCTTAGCTCAACAAGGAGAACAAGCTGTGACGCCCAAGTCCCCTGTGAACCATCGCGAGAATATCAAGAAATACTACGTGACGGTAGGCTTTGCTGCCTTCCTCATCGGCCTCGTTGCTGCCGGACTTCTTCCCGAGTGGGTTCTGCACGTCGCCTTGCCTGGGGCGGGATTTACGCATCTCGCATCCCGAGGTGCATGAACAAGTACCCTTCACCAACTGAACTTGAGGCTTCTCGGGCGCGTGCTGCTGCAACACCTCAGTCTCCGCGAGTTCCGCAACTTCGCCGCCGGTGACCTCGACTTCGGCGCCCGCTTCACCGTGCTGCATGGCCCCAACGGGGTCGGCAAGACCAACATCCTCGAGGCGCTCTACCTCGTCGCCACCTTGAGGTCGTTCCGTTCGGCCGACCTCGGCCCGCTCGTCCGCCACGGCGCCGCCGAGGCGCGGGTCGAGGTCAGCGGACACGACCGGCAGCTCGGCCTCGGCACCAAGCTCGCCGTCCACCTGACCCGCACCGCGCGCCAGACCCGGCGCCTCGCCATCGCCGACGGCAAGACAGTGCGCTCGGGCCCCGACTTCTACGGCCGCCTGCGCGCCATTCTCTTCACTCCCGAGGACCTCGGCGTCTTGCGCGGCTCGCCCACCGGCCGGCGCCAGTTTCTCGACCGAGCGCTATTCGCGCGCGATCGCGCGCACATCGCCGACATCGCCGACTACGACAAGCTCCTGCGCTCGCGGAACCGCGTCCTCCGCGGCGAGGACGCCGGCATCGCGCGCGGCCAGCAGGACAGCCTCCTCGACGCCTACGACGCCGGCCTGGCCGCCGCAGGGGCCCGCATCCAGGTCCGTCGGGAGCGGCTGCTCGCCGACCTCCGCAGCGCCTTTGCCGAGGCCTTCGCCCAGATCCACGGCCGGCACCTCGGCGTCACCCTGGAGTACGTCAGCAAGCTCGCCAGCGAGGCCGGGGCCGAGCCGGGTGACCCGCAGATGCGCCTCGCCGAGGCATTGCGCGGTGCGCGGCGGCACGACCTCGTGCGCGGCACCACCACCGTCGGCCCGCACCGCGACGACTTCGACGTCCGGCTCGACGGCCAGGACGCGGGTGCCTTCGCCTCGCAGGGTCAAGCGCGCGCTCATCCTCGCCTTCAAGATCGCCGAGCTGCAGGACGCCCGTGCGCGAGCCGGCGAAGCCCCGGTGCTGCTGCTCGACGACGTCTCGAGCGAACTCGACCCACAGCGCTCTGCGCAGCTGTTCGAGGCGCTTTTGCGCGAGGCTGGCCAGTGTGTCCTCACGACCACCGCCCCGCACTTCATCGGCCTGCCGGCGGGCGGCGATTGCCGTTACATCGAAGTCGACAAGGGTCACATCAAACTCGGCGGCGACAGCGGCCCGAAACCGGCCTAAAACCGGGAAAAACGCCTGTTTGGGCGTGGCACGCGCGACCTTCGGGTGGTAGGATCCGGGCGCTGTTTTCAGCCGCAGGGCCGTCGCCCGCGCCCTGGGAATCCCCATGTCAGAAGTCGACAAGACGCAAGCTCCCGCCGACGATTACAACGCCGACTCGATCTCCGTGCTCGAGGGTCTCGAGGCCGTACGCAAGCGGCCCGGCATGTACATCGGCGACACCAGCGACGGCTCCGGCCTCCACAAGATGGTCTTCGAGGTCGTCGACAACTCGATCGACGAGGCCCTCGCCGGTTGGTGCAAGAACATCGAGGTCACGATCCACCCCGACAACTCCGTCTCGGTCGACGACGACGGGCGCGGGATCCCGGTCGGCGCGATGGAGGTCGGCGGCAAGGTGATGGACGCGGCGATCGTGATCCTCACGGTCCTGCACGCCGGCGGCAAGTTCAACAACAACAACTACAAGGTCTCGGGCGGTCTGCACGGCGTCGGCGTCTCGGTCGTCAACGCCCTGTCCGACTGGCTGAAGCTCGAGATCTGGCGCGACAACAAGGTCCACAACGTCCGCTTCGAGCGCGGCGACGCGGTGACGCCGGTCGAGGCGGGGGCCGCACCGAGCGACGCGGCACCCGGGTCCACTTCCACCCCGACCCGCTGATCTTCAGCACCACGGAGATCGACTTCGAGGTCCTGTCCAACCGCTTCCGCGAGCTCAGCTTCCTCAACCAGGGCGTGCGGATGCACCTGCGCGACCTCCGGAGCGGCCGCGAGAAGGTGTTCGACGGTGAGGGCGGGATCCCGAGCTTCGTCAAGCTGCTCGCGCAGCACAAGGAAGTCGTCGGCGACCTCATCTCGTTCAGCCGCGACATCGAGTTCGAGTACGAGGGCGAGCAGAAGACGCTCGGCGTCCAGGTGGCGATGCAGTGGACCGACGCCTACCAGGAGACGATCCTCTGCTTCACCAACAACATCGCCAACCGCGACGGCGGCACCCACCTCACCGGCTTCCGCACCGCGCTGACGAAGGTCGTCAACGCCTACGCCGACAGCAGCGGCCAGCTCAAGGCGCACAAGACGAACCTCGCCGGCGAGGAGGTGCGCGAGGGCCTCGTCGCCATCGTCTCGATCCGCCACCCTGACCCGAAGTTCAGCTCGCAGATCAAGGACAAGCTGGTCTCCGGCGAGGTCACCAGCCTGGTCTCCACCGTCGTCAACGAGGAGCTCGGCAAGTACCTCGAGGAGAACCCGCGCTCGGCCAAGCTCGTGGTCGAGCGGGCGATCCTCGCCGCCCGCGCCCGCGCGGCGGCCCGCAAGGCCCGCGAGACCATCACCCGCAAGGGCATCCTCGACGGCCTGTCACTGCCGGGCAAGCTGGCCGACTGCCAGGAGAAGGCCCCGGAGCACGCCGAAATCTTCATCGTCGAGGGTGACAGCGCCGGTGGCTCCGCCAAGCAGGGCCGCGATCGTCGGACCCAGGCGATCCTCCCCTTGCGCGGCAAGATCCTCAACGTCGAGAAGGCGCGCGTCGACAAGATGCTCTCCAGCCAGGAGATCATCACCCTCATCACCGCGCTCGGCACCGGCATCGGCCCCGACAGCTACGACATCAACAAGCTGCGGTACCACACCATCGTCATCATGACGGACGCCGACGTCGACGGCTCGCACATCCGCACGCTGCTGCTGACGTTCTTCTACCGCCACTTCCCCGAGATCATCGAGCGCGAGCACCTCTACATCGCCCAGCCGCCGCTCTACAAGGTCAAGGCCGGCAAGGTCGAGACCTACCTGAAGAACGAGGCCGCGCTCGACGAGTTCATCATCAACAACGCCGTCGGCGACCTCGAGCTCGTCATCGGCAGCCACGCCGTCTCGGGCGAGGTGTTCGCCGCGATCGCCCGCCAGGGCGCGCGCTACAAGCAGCTGGTCGAGTCGCTCGCGCGCGAGCACCGGTCGCAGGTGGTCGAGTTCCTGGTCGAGCAGCTCGAGGCCGACCCGAACCTCGCCGCCAGATTCACCGACGAGGCCGCCGTCCGTGCCCTCGGCGCCGCGCTGGTGACTGGCCTGAAGGACAAGATCGAGAACAACCCGGCCATCGAGACCAACCCCGAGGACGACCCCGTCGACCCCGCGCGCAAGCAGCTCCGCGTGCAGATCCTCGTCGACGGCGTGCGCCACGACGAGCTCGTCAACGTCGAGCTGCTCGGCGGCTACCAGCTCACCGAGCTGCTCAAGATCCGCCGCCAGCTGGTCGACTACGGCACCGGCGACCTGGCCCTGCGCCGCAAGGGCGAGGTCGTGGCCAGCCCCAAGCGCCTGCTCGACATCGTCCACCACATCGGCGAGCTCGGCCGCAGCGGCCTGCAGATCCAGCGCTACAAGGGCCTCGGCGAGATGAACCCCGAGCAGCTGTGGGAGACGACGATGGACAAGAGCCGCCGCGCCCTCCTCAAGGTCAGCGTCGGCAACAACCTCGAGGCCGACAACGTGTTCGCCGTGCTCATGGGCGACAACGTCGAGCCCCGCCGCGAGTTTATTACGCAGAACGCCCTCAACGCGCGCAACCTCGACATCTGAGGTTCTCTCTGAGCGGCATGCCCCTTCGGACATGTTCGCAGGTGCAGTGAAGGACATGCCCGTAAGGACATGTCCTTCAGCGTTTCATGATCCGGAGCGAGCGTCCGCAGCCGCTCGTAGCGTTCGCGCGGCAGCGGGCTGATCGGCCTTGTCGGGTGTACGCCCTCGCTCAAGACTGCATTTTCAAGACGTTCTCAGCATGTCCCGAGGGACACATCACGTCAGCCCGGCGCCTTGTCCCACGCGACCTTGTCGCCGCAGTGGAGCATCATCATCCCGTGGTACGGGTTGATGATTTCGCCCGTCTTCTGCACCCAGTAGGCGCCCTTGTTATTGAAGGCCATCGGGCAGAAGACCACCTCGTAGCCGGCGCGCTGGTCGCTGTGGGTCTTTGAATAGGAGATGAGGCCCATGCTCATCTTCTCGAAGCCTGCGCGGGCCGTGTCGATGTCCTGGGCCGCCACGCGCCCGGCGCCGGCCACGACCTCGGGGATGCCGGCTTCGGCCTGCAGCGGTTCGGCCGCCACCACCACCTGGGCGGACAGCTCGGACAGCTTGTCGAGACGGTCCGCCGCCAGCGTCTCCTGGATCGTCACGTAGGGCTGCACGACGGAAGACGGCGCCGGTTGGGCAGACTTGCCGCCCTCGCTGCTGCAGGCCACGGCCGCGATGAACGTGAGCAGGATGCGCCTCGGCACGTTACCGGCGTACCACATGCGTGGACCTTGCGGTAGAGTCCGGCCGGCTCATGCTCGCGCCCGTCCTCGCTCTCTGGCTCGCGCCGGCGCCACCGGAGACCGCCTCCAGCGCTCGCTTGCCGGAGGACGTCCCGCTCGCAAGCGAACCGTCCGGCACCGGCACCGCGACACCCACCGAGCCGACGAGCGGTGGCGACACGACCGAGCCCAGCAAGCCTACGAGCGGTGGCTTCTTCGGCGGCGACGTCACGACCGCTGCGCCCGCGCCCGTCGAGGGCCCGAGCAAGGCCCCGCCGATGCCGGAGGTCGAGGACCTCCCGTCGCGCTCCGCTCCGCCGGCCAAGAAACCTGGCCTTTCGGCCCTGTTCGGCCCCAAGGATCGCAAGCCGGTCAGCGGCGGCGGCGTCGGTTTCTTCGACCCCGGCAAGCTCGACGACACCGGCCCGGGCGGCAGCGGCGGCATTCAAGTCCGCGGCTACCTCGGCTTCAACTTCACCGTCGCCCAGCGCACCGACCTCAGCGCGCGCGACCCTGAGACCGGCACCTTCCCGCAGCTCAAGACCTTGCCGTACTTCGGCGGCGGCGCGGCCAACCTCTACGTCGGCGCCCCGATCTACAGCGACGTCGTCTACGCCCGGATCGCCTTCGAGTTCATCTCGATCCCCCGCGCCAGCCCCGTCGCCCCCGACGTCACCCCGAACTACGCCCCGATCGTGCTCATGGAGGCCGCGGTGCTCGAGGTGAACCCGTTCGCGTGGGCCAAGAAGGGGCCGCGGTGGTTCGCCGAGGGTTTCAGAATTTCGGGCGGCGTCTTCATCGTCCCGTTCGGCCTCGAGGACGAGGAGCACGACGCGCCGGTGCGCTGGTGGGTCACGCGGCCGCTGGCGATGAGCGTCGGTCGCGTCTATCCCGGCTCGTGGATCGACATGGGCGTCACCATCAAGTGGAAGCCGACCTTCGGCGGGGCTCGCCCGATCCGCCCGATCGAGATCGACCTCGGCGTCGTCAACGGCGACGCGTGCACGCAGACCCGCACGATGGACGCGCTTTACCGCTATCAGCCGGTCGGCCAGGCGGTGCCGCCGTGCGAGCGACAGCTGCGCGACGTCGAGGTCCCGCGCGGCGACGGCTTCGTCCTCGGCATCACGCCCGACAACAACGGCAACAAGTCGCTGCTCGCTCGCCTCCAGATCCGTCCGGTGCCCGCGCTCAACTTCGGCGGCTCGTACATCTGGGGCACGCACCCGCAGAGTCAGTTCCCGTCGCCGCAGTACATGGGCAAGGGCTATCCCGACACCGTGCAGGCGCCGACCTGGCGCGTCGGGGCGCACTTCGACTTGAACCTCGACGAGGTCGTCGCCAGCCGCTACCCCTTGCCGCACCTGCGCGGCGAGGTCGTGTACGGCGTCGACAGCGTCGGCAAGACCACGGGCATGATGATCGGCGAGCAGGCGCTCGCCGATCGGCGCATGCTCGGCGGCTACGCCCAGATCGCGCAGCCCTTGTGGCGGCGCAAGAAGACGAGGCTTCCTGGCCTCATCGTGCAATACCGCTTCGACTTCGCCGACCCCGATCGCGCCGTCCCGGGCCGCACCAAGGACGGCTACGTGCTCTCGGACTTCGCCGATCGGTATCTCTACGACGAGGCGTTGCAGGCGCACGTCGTCGGCCTGCGGTTCCCGGTGCTGCCGCGCTTCAACCTCAAGGGCGAATACATGTTCGTGCGCGAGGAGGGCGGGCGCAGCAACCGCGTGTTCAACGACGCTTTCAGCCTGCAGGCCGTGGCCGACTTCTAGCGCCACGCGCGCCCGTGCGAGCGCGCACAGGGGTGCTGGCGCGGCGGTTCGGCTCGCTGAAGCTTTCTGGGTGCCTTGACGTCCCGGCCATCACGCGGGGATGCTTTCCCAAAGGCCCGCAGGACGTTCATGACCCGCCTGACCCGCTTCGTCGCCAAGGTTTGTACCGGACTGCTCTTTTGTCTCGCGCTCGCGCCTCAGCAGTCCGAGGCGCACCTGGCGAAGTGGGGGAGCTGGGAGATTACCCACCGGAACTTGATGAAGTTGTTTCCGGAAGCGGACCCCAACGGCTGGCGGATCAAGCGTTACCAGTACTCGGACAGCGAAGTGAAGCTGCTCGAGGCCGAGCTCGGGTTCGAGCTCTATCCCGAGGACAAGCTGCCCGAGTTCTTCATCGCCTCGGACGCGCAGGGCAACTTCCTCGGTGTCGCCATCTTCATCGATCCGCGGACGAAGCCGAAGATCCTCGACGGCGGCATTTTGACTCTCGAAGTCGGGATCGGTGTCAACGCCGAGGGCAAGATCAACCGCATCAAGGTCTACGACTACCGCGGCAACGTCGCTCTCGCTCAGGACGCGTTCCTCAACCAGCTCCGCGGCCGCGAGCTCGACTCCAACTTCAAGATGGGCACCGGCGGCCTCGTCGCCGTCGGCGGCGAGCCGGAAGAGAGCCAGCTCGTCGGCAACGCCGCCCGCGAGGCGCTGCTGCTCATGAAGGTCGCGCTGGGGCGCCGCGACGGCTGAACCGCCGCGCTCGTCTGTGCTAGCGTCACGGGCGATGGCATCGTCCCGCGCGCTCCGTGTCCGCAGCTTCGGCCTCGTGCTCTGTTCGACGAGCCTCGTGCTGTCGCCCGGCTGCCTCGAGGACAACCCCATCGAGCCGACCGACACGGCGAGCACCGAAGATCCGACCGCCGGCACCGGCGAGACGACCGCGGGCGCCGAGGACGGACTCCTCGCGTGCGCGAGCCCGCCCTGCACCGTGCTGGTCGTCAGCCAGACCCTCGACGACCGCATCGACGTCTACGACGTGACCGCGACCCCGTTCCTGCGCGGACGGATCGGCACCGACCTCAAGTTCGACGCCTCCGGCGAGCAGGTCATGGGCAACTTGCTCGACGAGCCCTACGGCCTCTTGCTCGACGGCGACCACCTCTGGGCGGCGATCGGTCACTACCCCGACACCAACCGCGGCTCGCTCCTCGCCTTCCCGCACGCCGCCTTCGCCGACGTCGCGCAGGGCGAGGTGTTCGCCGAGGACAAGTACTTCGGGGCAGGTAAGTTCTCGGCCGGCGTGCTCGACCTGCCGTTCGGCCGCCAGGAGGCCATCTTCCTGCTGCGTCATCCGAGCGGAAAGATCCTCGTCGGCGTGTTCGCCAACGACCTCCGCGCCGCCAGCTGGCCCGAACCCAGCGAGCTCCTCGTCGTCGGTCCGACCGACCTGCGGCCCGAGGCGATCGGCGCGTTCAGCCTCGACCTCGACACCACCCCTTGCAACGGCGGGTGGAAGATCGCCGCCCTCGACGACGCAGTCTCGCGCGTCGCGGTCGCGTGCGACGGCAACGACGCGGTCGCCGTCGTCAGCTTGCCGGGCGACTTCGCCGGCCTCGCCCCGGCCGACGCCGCCGCCGGCATGAGCGCCTGCAGCACCCCGCTGGCGAGCGGCACCGTCACCACGCAGTTCGTCGCGCCCGACGGCGCCGGCGGTCTGCTCGCCGTGCAGTCGCAGATCCTCGAGCCTCCCAAGCTGTGGAGCATCAACGGCAACTGCGGCATCGCCGGTGCTCCCGGCGACGAGCTCCCGCCCGAGCTCGACACCGTCCGCGTCGTGCGCGAGCCGGTGCTGTTGCGCCCGGCGGGCGGCGGTCAGCCGGCGATGTGGCTGCTCGCCAGCGAGACGCCCGCGCCGGGGGTGTTGATCGTCCGCGGCGGCGCGTCGCCGACGGTGTGCGGCCAGGTCAGCGGCATCGACGCGATCGAGGGCGCCGAGAACGCCCCGTTCGCGCTCACGCTCGACAGCACGCGCACGCACCTGGCGATCGGCGCCGGCCCCGTCAGCAACCCGCCGTTCGCCGAGGGCCGCGGGCAGGTCCTGTGGGCCACGCTCGACGTCGCGGAGCTCGACAGCTGCGCAGTCACGGCCACGGAGGTGGTCGACCTGACCGAAGGGACATTCGTGGCGACCGACCCACGCACGTGGGTGCGTGCGCCCAACATGTTGCTCATCGCCGAGCTCGGAGGCTCGTGATGCAGCGGCGGCGTCTCCCGATCTTGCAACCGCGCCTCGAGGGCGGCGACGAAGATCCGCTGGCGCTGCTCCGGGGCGGTCGCTTCGCCCGCTGGTTCGCGTCGTCGCTCGCGGTGGTCGGCCTGTTCTGGATCGTCAGCGACCGCGTCGAGGCCCGCGACACCGCCCACGCCGTCGTCCTCGTCCACACCGCTTTGCAGGCCCCGCCGCAGCCGCCGATCGAAGACATCACGCCGCCGCGGCCTCTTGAGGCCGACGCCCCGACACCGCCGAAGCCGCCAGTGGAGGACATCACGCCGCCGAAGCCGCCGGTCGAAGACATCACGCCTTCACGCGCGCCGCCGAAGCCGCCGGTAGAGGACATCACGCCGCCGAAGCCGCCGGTCGAAGACATCACGCCTTCACGCGCGCCGCCGCCTCCGCCGGTCGAAGACATCACCCCGCCGCGCAAGCCCGGCGAGTCCACCGACGCCTTCGGGCGCAAGCGCACCGGCACCGGCGCGCTCGTGCTCGAGGAGGGCGAGCCGGACGAGTCGGTCGGCTTGCCCGCGCAGCAGCGCAAGGAGATCGCCGGCGGCGGCTTCTTCGACCCCACGGCCTTCGACGACGTCAAGACGGTCAAGAAGAAGGCCTACGTCCACCTGATGCCCGGCATCCCGAACGAGGCCTTCTTCGCCGGCGTCGTGCTCATTCTGCTGCTGTCGTTCAGCCTGTTCGAGCGCCACGGCAGCCGCGACAAGCGGGCGCGCAACTACTGGCACCTCGAGCTCACCAAGTTCGCCTGGCTGAAGCGGGCGATCAAGAGCCGGTGGTTCCAGCCGGCCGTGCAGCTCCCGGTGGTGCTCGCGTTCCTCGGCGTGATCGTCATCGGCCTCATCGGCTCGCAGGAGCCGGGCCGCAACCTCGCGCCGGTGCTCACCTGGAACATCTGGTGGATCGGCCTCATCTTCATGGTGCTGCTGTTCGGCAACCTGTGGTGCTTCATGTGCCCGTGGACCGCGATCCCCGACTGGATCATGCGCCGCAGCTTCACCAAGGTGCGCCCGGTCGCCTCGCTGGCGAAGAAGTACCCGCGCTTCAAACTGTGGATGTGGCCGGCGATCGTGCTGTTCGCCTTCATCACCTGGCTCGAGATCGTGTTCGACGCGGCCAACCGCCCGTGGCTGACGTCGGTGCTCGGCATCTTCATGATCCTGCTGAGCTGGGTGCTCCTGGTCGTGTACGAGCGCAAGGCGATGTGCCGCTACGTCTGCTACGTCGGCCGCGTCTCGGGTCAGTACGCGATGATGGGGATGATCGAGCTGCGCCGCCGCGACAACGACGTCTGCCGCCACTGCCGCACCAAGGACTGCTACCGCGGCAGCCCGCGCGGCTATCCCTGCCCCACGCACGAGTTCATGGGGGCGATGAACGAGAACCAGTACTGCACGCTCTGCACCGAGTGCGTGAAGAGCTGCCCGCACGACAACATCGCCTTGAACCTGCGGCCGAGCGGCGAGGACGTGCTGCACGCCCATCGCTCGCGCTCGGACGAGGCCTACATGGCGCTGCTGATCTTCATCGTCAGCGCCTTCCACGGCGCGGCCATGATCCCGCTGTGGATGGAGTGGGAGAACGCGCTGCGGACCGCGATCATCGAGGGCCAGACCGCGCTGCTCGGCGCCGACGTGCTCGGCTTCGGCGGCAGCCACGGCGGCACGATGACCTTCACGGTGATGATGCTGGCCTGCATCCTCGGCCCCGCGGCCATCTACGCCGCGCTGTGCTGGCTGATGCGCCTGGCCAGCGGCCGCCGCGACATCACCACGCGCAAGCTGTTCGTCAAGTTCAGCTACACGCTGCTGCCGATCGCGCTCTTCTATCACCTGGCCCACAACGCCGTGCACGTGTTCTGGGAGTGGTCGAAGCTGCGGCGCCTGGTCAGCGACCCGCTCGGCTGGGGTCACGACTTCTTCGGCACCGCCCGCGCGCCGCTGACCGCGTTGTGGTCGCCGGAGACGATCTGGTACGTCCAGGTCGCGCTCATCGTCATCGGCCACATCTACGGCATCTACGTCGCGCAGCGCGAGTCGAACCGCCTCTACGCCGATGACCGCCGGGCCGCGCTGCGCGTCCACCTGGTGATGATGGTCGGCATGATCCTCATGAGCCTGCTCAGCCTGTGGCTGCTGGCCCAGCCGATGTTCATGCGCACCGCCGACCTGTGAGGCTGGTCGCGACCCGCTAGTGCTCGACATGTCCTGCGGGACATCTCGAAGCGGGACGGGGTCCGCTCCCCCGCCGGGGCGCGCTCGAGTCCGCCGGACGTGCGCTCGCCAGAGACACGTCCTGCGGGACAAGTCGGTGCGAAGACCTTCCCTTCGAGCCGCGCTCGAGCCCGCCGGTCGTGCGCTCGCCAGATACATGTCCTGCGGGACATGTCGGTGAAGACCGTTCCCTTCGAGCCACGCGCGGGTCCGCGGGACGTGCGCTCGTCAGAGACACGTCCTGCGGGACATGGTGAAGCGAGACGGGCCCGCCCCCCGTCGGGGCCGCCGAACGTGCGCTCGCCGGAGACATGCCCCGCGGGACATGTCGAAGCGAGGCGGGGACTCGTCCCCCGCCGAGGACGCCGCGCGCGTCTCACGAGCCGCGCTCGACGGACATGCGCCCCCGCGTGCCTCGATCAGGGCGGTGCTCAGGCGTGGGCGGGGAACATCTCGTCGAGCTCGCGCACGACGTCGGCGCCCTGGACGCCCTTGGCGAGGGCGAGCTCTTGCACGAGCAACGTCCTGGCCGTGTCGAGCATCTTCTTCTCGCCGAAGGACAGGTCCTTGTCGGCGCGGAGGATGCAGAGGTCGCGCAGGACGCTGGCGATCTCGAGGAGCGACCCGGTCTTGATCTTCTCCATGTACTCGCGGTAGCGCCGGTTCCAGGTGGCCGTCGAGATCTTCTCGCCGCGGCGGGAGAGGACCTCGTAGACCTCCTGGACCTGCACGTCGTCCACGATCGGACGCAGGCCTACCGAGCCTGCGTTCTTCTTCGGGACCATGACCTTCATGTCGTTCTCGAGCACGCGGAGGACGTAGAATTCCATGACGGAGCCGGCGATTTCTCGCCGATCGACGCCAGTGACCTCCGCGACTCCGTGGGCGGGGTAGACGACCTTGTCACCGATGTTGAACTCGCTCATGGAGCGCCTTCAAAGACGGCCCTTCCCAGCCCAAAAGCCGCGAAACGATGGCAAAAAAGCGCAGTTTTGTCAACCTTGGACTGGAGCACGAAGCCAAAAACGGGTGTCCTGGCCATTTGGCCAGGCTGACCTCGCTGGACGCGTGAGTAAATCCACGGAGTGTGCCGGCCTCCGTCCCATCGATCGCTGCATTCTTGAACCCGAACGCCGCTCTCCTATGATGCGCCCCATGTCACCGCGCACCTCCTCGCGCCGCTCTCTGCGCCCGCGTTTTCAGCGGGCCGCGGCCCGGCTCCTCCTCGGCCTCGCGTTCCTCGGCCCGCTGGCGTGCGCGATGACCCCGGATCGATTGCCCCCGCCCGACCGCCAATTGTATTACACGCTGCCTTCCGCCGAGGACAAAGCCAAGTTCCTCAAGCTCAAGGAGACCGAGCGCAAGCCGTTCCTCGAGCAGAAGGGCCTGTGGACGAAGTGGATGGAGCTGTCGCCCGAGGAGCGCGAGGCGGCCCAGCGCGGCGAGGTCAAGGCGGGCTACAAGGAGTTCACCGCGCTGATGGCCTGGGGCGCCCCGGCCGACACGCAGGAGAGCAAGACGCCCGAGCGCAACGTCCGCTTCCACACCTTCATCCGCTGCACCAGCGGGCCGCGCGTCGGTCGCTGGGTCGCCAGCAACCTCGCCTGCGACGGCACCTCCAGCGAGGTCGAGATCGCGGTCGAGAACGGCCTCATCACCGAGGTCAAGTACCTCAACTAGCGGACGAGGCTGTCCGAAGGAACCTGTCGCCCGAGACAGGCGGTGCGCTGGCGCGGGCGCACCGCCGACCACGGGCGAGGCCTCAGCCTGCTCGAAGGAGCATGTCGCCCGAGACAGAGTGCGCCGGCGCGGGCACACCGCCGCCACGAGCGAGAGCCTGCTCAAGGAGCAGGTCGCCCGAGACAGGTCCACGACCGAAGCAGCGGGCCGTCCGGCAGCACGGCCAGGAGTGAACCCTTCGGCAAATTCCTCGCCGTTCGCACGGCAGCGAGCGGACCGTCAAGCGCTCCAACGGAGACAGCGCAGAGGCGCGTGCTCGACTCGGCCCGGACGAGGCGATGGGCCGCCTGTCCGAAAGCGCAGGTCGCTCCGCGTTCGTCGGGGAAGGCGCCGGCGCACGAACTGCCCGCAGGGACAGTTCGCGCGCCGAAACCCGGGGCTCTCTTTTATTGAAAAGGCTGTCCCGAGAGACAGCCGAGCTCAGGCGCGCGCGAGGAACTCGAGGATCGTCGCCACCGCGAAGCCGGAGCCGCCCTCGTCGCACACGCCGAACGGCTTGCGGACCATCGCCGGGCCGGCGATGTCGACGTGGACCCACCGCTGGCCGGCCGTGAATTCCGTGAGGAACAGGCCGGCCGTGATGGCGCCGCCGTAGCGTTCGCCGGTGTTGCGCATGTCGGCGATCGGGCTCTTGAGCTGCTCCTTGAGCGCCTCGGGCAGCGGCAGGCGCCACATCTCCTCGCCGACGCGCTCGCTCGCGCTGGTGAAGAGGTTCGTCAGCTCGTCGTCGCGGGACATCACGCCGGCGCAGCGGGGCCCGAGGGCGACGATGCAGGCGCCGGTCAGCGTCGCGAAGTCGAACATGTAGGTCGGCTGCAGCTTGCCGGCGTAGACCAGCGCGTCGGCCAGCGTCAGGCGGCCCTCCGCGTCGGTGTTGTTGATCTCCACGGTCTTGCCGTTGCTGGCCGTGAGCACGTCGCCGAGGCGGTAGGCGTCGCCGCCGATCATGTTCTCGGTCGCCGGGACGATCGCGTGGACCTCCCACGGCACGCCGAGCTTGGCCGCGGCCTCGAGCGCGCCCAGCACCGCCGCCGCGCCGCCCATGTCCATCTTCATGTCCATCATCGCGTCGCTCGGTTTGAGCGACAGGCCGCCCGAGTCGAACGTGACGCCCTTGCCCACCAGGCACACGCGGCCCTTGGCGGTGCCCTTCGGCGTGTACTGCAAGTGGATGAACTTGGGCCGCTGGGCGCTGCCGCGGGCGACCGCGAGGTAGCAGCCCATGCCGAGCTTCTCGCAGTCCTCGCGCTCGAGGACGGTGAGCCGCACGCCGCGATCGGCGAGGTCGTCGGCGATCTCTCGGGCCACCTCGGCGAGGTAGCTCGGGGTCACGAGGTTGGCTGGCCCATTGACCAGGTCACGCGCCCGCGCCACGCTGGCCGCGACGATCTGGCCGCGCGACGTGCCTTCGCCGGCCGCGGTCTCGCCGAGCACGCGCACGCGCTGCACGGTCGAGGGCTTGCGCTTGGCCTCGCTGAGGTAGCGGTCGTAGCGGTAGGTGCCGAGCGGAGGCCCTGCGCCACGAGCTCGCCGAAGTGGACCGGCTCGCTCGTCGCTCCGAGGGCGCGCAGATCGAGGACGACCTCGGCGACGCCCGCGGCCGAACCCGCACGCACCGCGTCGAAGGCCAGCGTGCGCACTGCCCCGGCCGAGGGCGCGCTCGCGCCGGTGCCGAGGAGCAGCACCTGCTGTGGTTCGCCCTGGTGCTCGCGCAGGAACGAGAACTTCTCCCCCGGTTCACCGCGGAACCGCGCCGCATGGGCCGCGCGCGCCAGCGGAGCACCGAAACGGCGTTCGATCGCCGGACCCGTGTCGCTGCTGGCGACCGCCACCGCGAGCAGATGATGGCCCGTGCCGGCCGCCTCCTGAGAAGTCCACTCGATGCTGAGCATGTCGGCTGTTGTCCCCCACCGCCGCGTCCGCCGCAAGCCGATCGGGGGTCGGCCGGGAAACGGAGGGGACTCACGGAGTAAGTCGCAAAAACCACGCCAGTCGCGCGAATGCACGCAAAATTTCTAGCGAAACGAACACCTGGACCCCTAAGGTGTTACAAGATCGTTCACCTTCCTATAATTGAGTAAAAAGATGTTAATTGGCGTTGACACTACATGCTCTTTATATGTAGCGTTTTGAGTACGTAGCCCCTGAAGGAGGGACCACACGATGCTCACCGACGATACCAACACGAACGCTGCGCCCGAGGAGGGCAAGAAGGCCTCGAAGCGCAAGACCGCCAAGAAGAAGGCGGGCAAGAAGGCCGCCAAGAAGGCGGGCGCGAAGAAGGCCGCGAAGGCCGGCGCCGCCAAGAAGACCGGCAAGAAGGCCGCCAAGAAGGCGGGCAAGAAGGCCGCCAAGAAGACCGGGGCGAAGAAGGCCGCCAAGAAGACCGGTAAGAAGGCTGCCAAGAAGGCCGGTAAGAAGGCCGCCAAGGCCGGTGCGAAGAAGACCGCGAAGAAGGCGGGCAAGAAGGCCAGCAAGCGCTCTGCCGCCGCGTAAGCTGCCTCTCGGGGCCGACCGAGCCCCGATTCGCACGAAAATCGCCGCGAACCTGCCCAGGTCGCGGCGATTTTCATTGGGTCGATGCGCGCGATCGGCGAGCGCCCGCCAACGAGCCGCGCTCTCCCGTCGCGCCCGGCGCAGCCCATGCCGCGTTCTCGCGTCGCGCCCGGCGCAGCCCCATGCCGCGTTCTCGCGTCGCGCCCGGCGCAGCCCCATGCCGCGCTCTCGCGCCTCAAGCGCGGTAACCGAGCCGTCCGAGCTGCGCCCGGCGGCCGATGCGTGAAGCTGAAGACAGGAGAGCGCTGCGGGCGCGAGGCCGAACGGCCCAGAGGTCACAAGGCCTCGATAGCGAGGCGGGCCCGCACTCCAGCGGCCTACGCGCGGCTAGAAGGACGGAGGAGCGCGAGAAACTGCGTCGAGCGGCCTGCGCGCAGGTTGGTGGGCGATCGGGGCCGCGTCGAAGCGGCCCACGTGCGAGCGCCGTGAGCGCGCACCGTGCCCGGAGAAGCCGGGCGCGCGAGAGCGCCTACAGCTCGGCCGCGTCCAGCGCGCGCGCAAAACTGCGCAGGTTGGCGTGAGCGCGTGCGCCGCTGAAGAGGATGGTGGTGTCCTCCAGGGCGTCGGCGTTGGCCAGCGCGAACACCAGACTCTCGGCGAGCGCGCCGCGCAGGCGTTCGGTCGCGCCCGCGGCGTCGATGCGCAGCCACCGGTGCTCGTAGGTCTGCTGGACCGGTCGGCCGGTGCCCTCGAAGGCGGGCACCAACGTGTCGATGGACAGCTTGCGCGCCAGCGCGAGCGTGGCGGCCGGCTCCCACAGCCCGTCGAGCTCCCACACCACGTGCAGACCCTCGGCGGCGCGCGCCTCGGCGAACGCGGCCAGCCGGGCCTGGTTCACCGTGCCGGGCGTGAAGCTCGGCGGCGTGCGCAAAACGACCGTGTCGGCGCCCATCTCCTTGGCGCAGCGCAGGCTCGCGTCCCAGGCGCTCTGGACCTCGGGCGTGTCCTGCAGGTGGCCGAAGCGACGCGCCTCGCCGGGCAGCGTGCGCGTGCCGGTCTCGCGCAGGCCGTCGCTCGCCGCGTGGCTGACGAGGTGCCACACGTACGGCACCACCACGGCGTTCGGATGGACGCTGCGGACCTGCTCCGCGAGCGCCCGCGCGGCCGCGGCGCGCGGCGGGTTCAACAGCGTCGAGCGCAGCACGACGAGCTCGACCGGGTCGCCGGCCTCGTCGCCGGCCTCATCGGAGGGGTCGGGCCGGGCGGGACGCGCGGCGCGGAGAGCGTGCTCGTCCTGAAGGATCACACCGAGGCGGGGCATGGCGGCCGGAGGCTAGTGCGGACGCGCGGCATATACAAGCGCGCCCCGCTGTGTGCTATGGGGCGCCCGTGAAGCTCTTCATCGATACGGCGGACGTGAAGGAGATCCGGGAGGCGGCGGCCATGGGCCTCCTCGACGGCGTGACGACCAACCCGTCCCTCGTGGCGGCGACCGGGCGCGACATGCGGTCGGTGTTGCAGGAGATCTGCAGCATCGTCGACGGCCCGGTCAGCGGCGAGGTGCTGGCGACGACGTACAAGGAGATCATGGACGAGGCCCACGACCTCGCCGCGATCGCGCCCAACATCGTCGTCAAGGTGCCGCTCATCGAGGACGGCCTGCGCGCAGTCAAGACGCTCACCGGCGAGGGCATCAAGACCAACGTGACGCTGTGCTTCTCGCCGATCCAGGCGGTGCTGGCGGCCAAGGCGGGGGCGACGTACATCTCCCCGTTCGTCGGCCGGCTCGACGACGTCGGCCACGAGGGCATGGAGCTGGTGGCCCAGATCGTCGAGGCGTACGCCAACTACGGCTACAAGACCGAGGTCCTGGTCGCGTCGGTGCGCTCGCCGCTCCACGTGCTCGAGACGATCCGGATCGGCGCGCACGTGGCGACCTTGCCGTTCAAGGTCATCCACCAGCTGATCAAGCACCCGCTGACCGACGTGGGCCTGGCCCGCTTCCTCGCCGACGCGGCCAAGATCCCGGCGGCGAAGAAGAGCTGAGCACCTGTCCGTAAGGACATGCGGGTGAGGGGATGCGGAAGATCCGCCAGCACGTCAACCCGCTGAGCGCGCACTTCATGCGAGCGCGCGCGAGCCGGTCGCGCGCCCGCCAGGCCTCGCGGCCGACTGCCCGATCGAGGTCGAGCTCGGCTGCGCCGACGCCGAGTTCAGCTTCGCCCGCGCCGCGGCGCGCCCCGAGGCGCTGATGGTCGGGCTCGACATCCGCGAGCCCTGCCTGGCCCGCAACCGCGTGCGCGCGGCCGACGAGGGCCTCGCCAACCTGCTGTTCGGCTACGTCAACCTCAACGTCGACATCGACCGCGTGTTCGAACCTGCCAGCGTCGACCGCTTCCACCTGCTGTTCCCCGACCCGTGGGTGAAGAAGAGCCACCAGAAGCGCCGCGTCATCGAGCCGGCGCTGGTGGCGTCGCTGGCGGCGCAGCTGCGCCCGGGCGGGGAGCTGCACGTGGCCAGCGACGTGTTCGACGTGGCGCTCGAGATCATGGCGACGGTGGAAGACCCGAGCTGGCGGGCGTGGGGCTCGTCAACCTGGCGGGCCCGTGGAGCTTCTGGCGCGGCAACCCGTTCGCCGAGGCGAGCCGCCGCGAGCAGACGACGCTGCGCCGCCAGCAGCGGGTGTGGCGGGTGCGCTATGTCCGAAGCGACATGTCGATTGCGACAGGTGATTTAAGGCAGGTTTGAAGGGACATGTCCTGAAGGACGTGTCTCGCGGCGCCGTTTGACGCCGGCGAGGCGGCGACGACGAGGCCGGCCGGGCGAGAGGTCGCCCGCCGCACTTGACGAGGGCCGCGAGGAACCGGCGAGGCGGCTGCGACGAGGCAGGGGCCGCGAGGGAAACCGGTGAGGCGCTGCGACGAGGCAGGGCTGAGCGAGAGGTCGCCGCCGTACTTGACGAGGGACGCGAGGAAATCGGCGAGGCAGGGCGAGGGGTCGCCGCCGCACTTCACGAAGGCCGCGAGAGGGGTCGCTCGCGGGCGTGCCGAGCTCGGCAGGGTTCGACGCCCAAGCCGACGCGAGCTCCGAGCTCCGGGGAGCACAGCCGCTCTCGGGTCACCGCGCAGCAGCGTCGCCGCAGACTTTCGACGGGTCACGTGGCGCTCGGGCGACGGGTCATCGACGAAACTCCGCACGTGAGCGTGAGACCTCGCGCTCCGAAGAGGCTGCTCAACCAGGCCGCCGTGCGCGGTCGCAGGACGTATCCCTCGGGCGCGGCGAGGCCGTCTCCTCGGAATGTCGGCGTGCGAGCCGCCGGCGTGCAAAGACAGGTCGGCGCCGTGCATCGCGCCGCACGGCCTTCGCTCCCGCCTGCGTCCGCGGGACTCACCGCCCCCCCGCGCAACCTGACGCGCCCGCAAGCTCGCGGGACGGTACCGCCGAGCGAGCCCGGCCGGGCTGTCTCAAGCGCCAGGCATGAGCGTCTCGATCTCGGGCAGCGGGAAGGCGTCGGGCAGCTCGAGGCACTTGCCGACCCGCTGGGCCTCGATGCGGGCGGCCTGGGGGTCGGCCGCCTTGTCGACGCGCTCCTGGACGGCGTCGACGCACGAGCAGAAGGTCAGCGAGGCGCGGCGGGTGGCGACGTCGGCGCAGGTCGTATGATGGCGCGCGAGGCTCCACGCGAGGAAGGGGTCGCGGCAGTCGAGGAGGGGACCTCGATGGCGAGCACGCACTCGCACAGCTCCTCGTCGCGGGGGAGGACCATGGCCTGCGCGCAGAGGGTTTGCATGTACGCGTCCTCGGCCCGCAGGCGCTGGTCGTAGCTGACGGCGTTGCCCTGGATCATCCCGGCCAGGCCGGGCAGCAGGAACCACGCGATCAGGCCGACGATGGGCAGGCCGACGAGGGCACCGAGCAGCAGGTCCCGCGTGCGTGAGCGTGGTGGGTCATCGAGATCGGCGAGCATCGGCATAAGATCCCCCCGGGATCGTGGCGGATTTTGCGCTGCGGCGGCTGTGGAGGTCCCACAAGGGTCCGATCTCGCAGGCGCTTGGGGCTTGTGAAGCGCGGACGAACCGTACAATACTCAGCCACAGCGCCGGTGCTAGCCTGTCCGGCCCTTCCCCAATGACGGCCATGCTCCGCTCCCGATCGTTCGTCGCAACCGTCCTCGCCGTGGCCATGGTGCCGGTGCCCGGCCTCGCGGCCCCCGCGGCCCCCGCCGCCGCACCCGCGGCTCAGCCCGCCAGTCCGGCCGACGCGCCCCCGCCCGCCGACTCGGTGCCGAGCGACGCGCCGCCCGACGAGGTCCCGACGAGCGACGCGCCGCCCGACGAAGTGCCCGTCGAGGAGCCGAAGGAGGAGCCGAAGGCCGAGGAGCCGCCGCCCGAGACCCCGGAGACGGTCGTCCCCGAGGGCCCCGAGCGCCCGCCCGAGCCGACGCTCGGCAACGGCAAGTTCGAAGCCAAGGGCACCGGACTGATGATCTCCGGCGGCGTCCTGCTCGGCGCGGGCCTCGTCGGCGTCATCACGTCGTACTTCCTCACGCGCTGTCCGGAGGAGCAGATCGAGAACTCCTTCGCCTGCAAGAACCGCCAGCACAACACGTTCGCGGTCCCCGCCACCGGCGCCGCGGCCCTGCTCGGCGCGGTCCTCCTCATCGTCGGCCTGACCTACCGCGCCCGCTACAAGCGCTGGGAGAACTGGGACCCGACCCGCGCCAAGACGGCCTTCCGCCCGAGCTTCACGGCGAACGGCGTCAGCTTCAAGTTCTGAACGCCTCCCGCCCCGCGAGGACGCCGCAGCACCGGCACGGTGCGCGCCGTCCTCGTTCGCGTTTTACGGGGCTGCCAACCGATCGAACTCGAGAACATGTCTGAAGAGACATCCGGCGATTCGCTCCGCGCTTGAGTCCTTCCGGACATGTATCGAAGCGCCGCAGTGAAGGTTCCAGCCTCATGGTCGCAGCCGAGGGCGACCTTGGTGTGGTCGGCGCAGCACAGGCGGTCGCGGCCGAGGACGACCTTGGCGAGTTCGTAGCGGCTCGGGCTCACAGGCCGGTGCTCCGGGCCTTCAGGGACGGTCGCGGCCGATGACGACCTTGGCGAGGTCGAGCAGCAGCTCGAGCTCGTGAGGCTGGGCCCGCTGCGCGACCGAGTTGAGCAGGGCGAGCAGCGTGCTCTCCGGGGATGCAGTGGGCCCGGGCAGGTCCGGCAGGAGCAGGGCCAGCGGCACGCCCATGCCGTCGGCGATCCGCAGCAGCGTGCGCAGGCCAGGGCTGGTGTAGTGCCCGTTCTCGAGCCGCGAGACCATGTCGGACGCGATGCCGGCCGCGCGCGCGACCGACTGCTGGGTCAGCCCGCGCTCCTCGCAGATTGCCCGGATCCGCTGGGCCAGCGCCGCCATGTAGTGGCGCTCGTACTGCTCGCGCGCGATGTCGTAGGTCTCTTCAGACATTTTAAAGGCAGCAGCGAGCGCCGCCGGAGCACGGCGACCGTAGCGTTTCCCGCGCGAGGTCGTGGTCTCTTTGATCATGTCTTCCCGAAGAGGAGGACAGAGTCAGCTCGCGAACTCGAGGCGGCGCGCCTCGAGCACGCGGATGCGGTCGCGGATCCGTGCGGCCTCCTCGTAGCGGAGGGCCTTGGCGAGCTCGACCATCTGCGCCTTGAGCTCGCCGATCCGCGAGTCGAGCTCGCTCGGCAGCAGCTCGCCGTCGGTCAGCGGGCCGAGGCCCACCGGCAGCTCGTTGACGGGCGCCTTGGCCTGCTTGCCGCGCGACGGCGCCGTGTCGGGCTTGGCCTCGGCCTCGAGCGGGTTGATGGCCGCGTGGGTGCTGCGCGGGACGATCCCGTGCTCCTTGTTGTAGGCGGCCTGGACCTCGCGGCGGCGGCTGGTCTCCTCGATGCACGCGCGCATGCTGTCGGTCATGCGGTCGGCGAACATGATGACCGTGCCGTGGAGGTTGCGGGCCGCGCGACCGCAGGTCTGGATCAGGCTCTTGTACTCGCGGAGGAAGCCCTCCTTGTCGGCGTCGAGGATGGCGACAAGGCTGACCTCGGGCAGGTCGAGGCCCTCGCGCAGGAGGTTGATGCCGACTAGCACGTCGAACTCGCCGCGCCGCAGGCCGCGGAGGATCTCCACGCGCTCGAGCGTCTCGACGTCGGAGTGGAGGTAGCGGACGCGGATGCCGAGGTCGCTGTAGTACTCGGTGAGGTCCTCGGCCATGCGCTTCGTCAGCGTGGTGACGAGGACGCGCTCGTTCTTGGCGATCCGGATCCGGATCTCCGCCAGCAGCTCGTCGACCTGGCCGGCGATCGGGCGCACCTGGATCTCCGGGTCCAGAAGACCCGTCGGGCGGATGATCTGCTCGACCACGACGCCCTCGGTCTTGCGCAGCTCGTACTCGGCCGGGGTCGCGCTCATGAAGATGGCCTGGTGGACCCGGCTCTCCCACTCGTCGAACTTGAGCGGGCGGTTGTCGAGCGCGGAGGGCAGGCGGAAGCCGTGCTCGACCAGCGTGGTCTTGCGGCTGCGGTCGCCGTTGTACATCGCCCCGATCTGCGGGATCGTCTGGTGCGACTCGTCGATGACCATCATGAAGTCGGGCGCGAAGTAGTCGATGAGCGTCGGCGGCGGCTCGCCGGGCTTGCGCATGGTGAGGTGGCGCGAGTAGTTCTCGATGCCGGAGCAGAAGCCCATCTCCTCGAGCATCTCGAGGTCGAACATGGTGCGCTGCTCTAGCCGCTGGGCCTCGACCAGGCGGATCTTCTCCTTCAGCTCGACGAGGCGGTCGTGCAGCTCGAGCTTGATGCCGTTGATGGCCTTGCGCAGCTGCGAGGCCGGGGTGACGTAGTGGCTGGCGGGGAAGATCGTGACCCGCTGCATGGTCCCGCGCACCGCCCCGCGGAGGGCGTCGACCTCGCGGATCGCCTCGACCTCGTCGCCGAAGAACTCGATGCGGATCGCCTTCTCGTCCTCGTAGGCGGGGAACACCTCGACGACGTCGCCGCGCACGCGGAAGGTGCCGCGGTGGAAGTCGATGTCGTTGCGCTCGTACTGCATCTCGATCAGGCGCCGCAGCAGCTGGTCGCGGTCGAGGCTCTCGCCGACCGAGACGGTGGCGACCATGCCGTAGTAGGCCTCGGCCGCGCCGATGCCGTAGATGCAGGAGACGCTGGCGATGATGATGACGTCGCGCCGGCTGAGCAGCGAGTAGGTGGCCGCGTGGCGCAGGCGATCGATCTGCTCGTTGATCATCGAGTCCTTCTCGATGAACGTGTCGGTCGACGGCAGGTAGGCCTCGGGCTGGTAGTAGTCGTAGTACGAGACGAAGTACTCGACGGCGTTGTCGGGGAACAGCGCCTTGAACTCGCCGTACAGCTGGGCCGCGAGCGTCTTGTTGTGGGCGAGGATCAGCGTCGGCCGCTGGACCTGGGCGATGACGTTGGCGATCGTGAAGGTCTTGCCCGAGCCGGTGATGCCGAGCAGGTGCTGGTATTTGTCGCCGCGCTGGACGCCCTCGACGAGCTGCTTGATCGCGTCGGGCTGGCCTCCCGCGGGCTCGAACTGGGTGACGAGGCGGAACGGCCGGTCGGCGGCGATCGTCGGCTTGACCGCGCTGGCGAGGTCCCACTCGATGCCGGGCTCGTTGACGGGGACTTGTTCTTTACTGCGGGCGCGGCTGCGGGCCATCGCGGCGAAGATTAGCAGCGGCGTCGGGCGGGGCGAGTCCGCGCGGGTCGTACGAAGCTCACGCGGAAGGACGGCGCTTGAACACGACGAACAGGTAGGCCAGCGAGGGGAACAGCACCAGGCCGCCGATGGCGAGGGCGACGAGGATCGGCGTCAACACCGAGGCCGGGGCGGCCGTGCCGGCGATGGTGTAGCCGGGATAGGCGAGGTAGGGGTACTGCGCGACGGCCCAGCCGACGACGATCAGCGTCACCTGCGCCATGGCGCTCGCGCGCGCGAGGCGGTCGCGGCGGGTCCCCAGGGCGTAGATCGCGACGACGGCGGCGAGGCCGGTGGCGAGGTGCAGCGGGGTGGCCCACGGGCTGGCCGAAAGGTCATGTCGGATCACGGGCGGCGCGACGAGATAGGCCACCAGCGCGGTGACGCCGACGACGACCGCCGAGCCGAGCGCGCGGGCGCGGAAGTCGGCGCGCAGGTCGGGATCGCCGGCCTCGCGGACGAGGTAGACGGCGGCGAGGAAGGCGAACAGCGCCAGGGTGAACAGGCCGACGGCGAGCGGATACGGGGCGAGCCACTCGGACAGGAAGTCGGTGTCGACGAGGCCGGTCACGGGGTCGACGTCGAAGCCGGTGCCGAGCGCGCCGAGGACGACGCCGAGAGTGATCGGGGTGAGCAGGCTGGCGACCGCGAACACGCCGCCCCAGCGCAGGGCCCCGCGGCCGTGGAGCGGGTCGTAGTGAGCGAACACGAAGGCCGAGCCGCGCAGGACGATGCCGACCAACATCAGCGCGAGCGGGAGGTGCAGGGCGGTACAGACGGCGGCGAAGGCGGTGGGGAAGCCGACGAAGAGGAGGACGATCAGGAGGATCAGCCACACATGGTTGGCCTCCCAGATCGGTTTAATAGAATCATCGACGAGCCGCCGCTGGGCGGCCTTGCGCGGACCGGACGCCAGCAGCTGCCACACGCCGCCGCCGAAGTCGGCGCCGCCGGTGAGGGTGTAGAGCACGAGGGCGACGAGCATGACGCCGGCGATCATCAGCTCGGGGGTCATGCGACCTCCTTGGATGGCCGATGGGGCATGTCTTGAGGTGCAGGTCGTGAACAGCGCCCGCGACCGCGAGCCCGCCGGGGCACTTCGCCAGGTGGCTGCGAGGGAATCATCGCGGCGCCTCCGTGGGGAGCTGTTCGTGGGTGTCCGAAGGGACAGGTTGTTTGCGGTCGGCGGCGAACACGACGCGGCGCAGGAGGACGATCACGGTGACGCCGAGGAGGACGTAGAGGCCGGTGAAGGCGAGGAACGGGATGACGAGGTGAGGCGTCGGCGTGACCGCGTCGGCGGTGCGCAGGATGCCTTGAATGATCCACGGCTGGCGGCCGACCTCGGTGACGGTCCAGCCGGCCTCGATGGCGATGACGCCGAGCGGGGCGCTGACGACGAGGAGGCGCAGGTACCAGTCGGGCAGCTCGCGGCGGCGGATCGCGAACGCAGCGCCGAGGCCGGCGACGGCGATCATGGCGAGGCCGCAGCCGACCATGATCTGGAAGGCGACGTGGACGACGGCGACGGGCGGCCGTTCGTCGCGCGGGAAGTCTCTGAGGCCGACGACCTCGGCGTGCGGGTCGCCGTGGGCGAGGAAGCTGAGGAGGTACGGGACCTCGAGGGACCAGCGGGTCTCCTCGGCCTGCTCGTCGGGCCAGCCGAAGATCCGGAAGGGCGCGCCGCGCTCGGTGTCCCAGTGGCCCTCCATCGCCGCGAGCTTGATCGGCTGATACTCGGCGACGTGCTTGGCGGCGACGTCTCCGGTGATCGGCTGGAGCAGGGCGAACGCGGCGCCGACGACGAGGGCGATCTTCAGGGCCGGGCGGTGGAGCTCGGGCCTGACGCCGCGCAGCAGCATGGCGGCGTGGATGCCGGCGACCGCGAAGCCGACGCTGGCGAAGGCGGCGCAGGTCATGTGCAGCACCTCGCTGAAGGCGGCGGGGTTCCACATGGCGGCGAACGGGTCGACGCCGGTGACGCCGCCGGCGGGGCTGCCGGTGAAGCCGGTCGGGGTGTTCATCCAGGCGTTGGCGCACAGGACGAAGGCGGCGCTGGCGGTGCCGGCGAGCAAGACCATGACGCCAGACAGCAGGTGCACGCGCGGCGAGACGCGGTCGCGACCGTAGAGAAAGATGCCGAGGAAGATCGCCTCGAGGAAGAAGGCGAAGCCCTCGAGCGAGAAGGGCATGCCGATGATCGGGCCGGCGAAGGCCATGAACTGCGGCCACAAGAGGCCGAGCTCGAACGAGAGGACGGTGCCCGAGACGGCGCCGACGGCGAACATGATCGCGGTGCCCCTCGACCATCGCTCGGCGAGCTCGCGATAGATGGGCTCACCGGTGCGCTGGTGCAGCCGCTCGGCGATCACCATCAGGAGCGGCATCGCCATGCCGACGATGGCGAACAGGATGTGAAAGGCCAGCGACATCGCCATCTGGGCGCGGGCGGCGAGGAGGTCGGTCATGGTGCCTCGGTTCAAGAGTACGACCGGTCGGGAGTCGAGGCGGCAGGATGTCGCGGGCTTGTGCACGGTCGGCGCGAGGTGCTAAGCCGACGAGATGCGGGCGCGAGTTCCGGCGTGGCGAGGGCTGTACGCGATCCTCGACCTGCCGCACGCGGGTGGGCTCGCGCCGGCGGCGGCGCTGGCCGGGCTGCTCGGGGTCATGGAGATCGGTCCGGAGAAAGCTCCCACGATCGTGCAGTTGCGGGCCAAGCAGGCCGACGCGGCGGAGCGCGGGCGGCTGGTGCGTGAGCTGGCGCCCATGGTCCGCGCGGCGGGAGCCCTGCTGATCGTCGACGACGACGTCGAGGCGGCGACGGCGGCGGCCGACGGGGTCCACTTGGGTCAAGAGGACATGGCGGAGCGGACAGGTGACCGGCCGTGGTCCGAGTGGCTGGCAGAGCTGCGTCGCGCCGCGCCGCCGGGCTTCTTGATCGGGCTGTCGACGCACACGCGGGCCCAGGTCCTGCACGCGGCGAGCCTCGACGTCGACTACATCGGCTTCGGACCGATCCTGCGGACCCGCTCCAAACTCGCGCAGGAGCCCGCTGTCGGCTTCGAGGAGCTGGAGCAGGCGTGCGCGATGAGCCCGCACCCGGTGGTCGCGATCGGCGGCCTCGGAGCCGAGGAGGCGCTGCGGTGCGCACGGGCGGGAGCGGCCGGCGCGGCGATGATCGGCGCGCTGGTGGGTTCGACCCAGGCAGAGGTCCGCGCGCGGGCGACGGAGCTGGCGACGGCGATCCGGCACGCGATTGACGCGCTCGGTCAGCCGTCCAGCCGGTAAGGCGAGCGGGCCGCCCGATCGCTGACGCACAGACCGGCGGTCGTGCCGCGAACTTGCGGCGGCGGCCGATCGGGGGCATCACAGAAGGGTGCAGCTAGCGGGCGATACGGCGGGTAGGGCAGTGCGTCGCATGGCGACGTCCGCCGAGCCCGGTCGCGAGGTGGTCGATGTGTTCGTGGCGCGTCGCCATGTCCGCACCGGCCCCCTGCACGTGCGGCCGCTCGGCGACGTCGACGACCGCTCGGGGCTCGAGACCCGGCTGCCGCTTCTGATCCTGCTCGGCCTCGGCGTGCTCGTCGGCGTGCAGGTCTATCTGGCCGTCTAGCGCCGTTTCGAGCGGGTTCGCGCTGCTCGCTTGGCGCGTCGCCGCGGTTCGCCGACAGCTCGGTCCGCTGGCTCGCGCTCGCGCTTTCACGCGCGGGCGGCCGTCGCCTCGGCTCCTACATGGGCGCGAAGCGGGGTTCGTGGCTCGGGGCTCGCATGAACGAAAGACCCTGTCCTCGCGGACAGGGCCCTGGGAGCATGCGCGTCGGAGCATGTCGCAAGGGACATGGTCCTTGCGACAGGTGACTCAGCTGTGCTCGAGCACGAGGGCGATGCCCTGGCCGCCGCCGATGCAGGCGGCGCCGACGGCGTAGCGGCCGGAGCGGCGGCGGAGCTCGTGGACGAGGTGGGCGGTGATGCGAGCGCCCGAGGCGCCGAGCGGGTGGCCGAGGGCGATGGCGCCGCCGTCGACGTTGGTCTTCTCGCGGTCGAGGCCGAGCTCCTTCTCGCAGGCGAGGTACTGGGCGGCGAAGGCCTCGTTGATCTCGAACAGGTCGACGTCGCTCTGGGCGAGGCCGGCGCGGGCGAGGGCGCCGCGGATCGCCGGGACCGGGCCGATGCCCATGATCGTCGGCTCGACGCCGGCGACGTGCCACTGGACGATGCGCGCGAGCGAGGTGAGGTTGTGGCGCTTGACGGCCTCCTCGCTGGCGAGCACGAGCGCGGCGCCGCCGTCACAAATGCCGGAGGCGTTGCCGGCGGTGACGACGCCGTCCTTCTTGAAGGAAGCGGGCAGCTTGGCCATGTTGTCGAGGTTGGCGTCGCGCCGCGGGTGCTCGTCGACGGCGAACTGGACCGGGCCCTTCTTCGACTTGATCTCGACCGGCGCGAGCTCGGCGGCGAAGCGGCCGGCGTCCTGCGCGGCGGCCCAGGTCTGCTGCGAGCGCAAGCCGTAGGCGTCGCACTCGGCGCGGCTGATGCCGTACTTCTCGGCCAGGTTCTCGGCGGTGATCGCCATCGAGCAGCCGGCGTACGGGTCGGTCAGCGAGGTCCACAGGCTGTCCTCGAGCTTGAGGTCGACGCCGAGCCGGGCGCCCCAGCGCAGGCCGCGACCGACGTGCGGGGCCTGGCTCATGCTCTCGGAGCCGCCGACGAGCGCGATCTCGGCGTCGCCGGCGAGGATGTCGTGGACGCCGCTGACGACCGCCTGGAAGCCCGAACCGCACAGGCGGTTGACGGTGAGCGCCGGGACGGGGATCGGGACGCCGCTCTTGAGGCCGACGTGGCGCGCGAGGTAGATCGCGTCGGCCGAGGTCTGGGCGACGTTGCCGAACACCACGGTGTCGACGACCTCGGGGCTGACGCCGCCGGCCTGCAGCGCGGCCTTGGCGGCGACCACGGCGAGGTCGGTCGCGGTGAAGTCCTTCAGCGCGCCGCCGAAGGTGCCGAAGGGCGTGCGCTTGGCCGCGACGATGTGAATGGCGCGAGAGAGTGGCTTCTTGGTCATACGTGGGCTCGTTGCTCGAAGTATGCGGGAGGGGTGCAGACCGCGAAAGGTTGAGCATCCTCACGGTTTGCGCTTCAATCACGGAGGTTGCTGCTCTCGATCGTCATCGCGGCCTCGACGCTGCTCGCCTCGCCCGCGCCACCGTCCACGCCGGAGCCGGCGCCCGCGCTCGGCAGCGTGTCCGTCGCTCCGCCGAAGTCGACGCTGCAGCGACTTGAGGTTCCGCAAACCCCCGCGAGCGCGACCCCGCCGCGCCCGTCGGCGCGCGAGAGGCTGCGGCGGTACCTCACTCGTCCGGTGGCGCGCTCGGTCCGCTACCTCGATCACGGCGTGATCGGGGTGGGCGTGGCGCTGGGGCTGCCCGAGATCTATCGCGTCGAGCTGCAGCTCGGGCTGTTCGACCACGTGACGCTCGGGGCGACCGCACACTGGCTTCCGGGACAGGTGCGGCCGAACTGGTCGCCGAAGGCGGCGGTGGCGTTCTGGCGCGGGCGCCTGCTCGAGGTCGGGGCGTTCTATCAGCAGGTGCTGTACCCGCCGACGCGCGACGACGGCGACCCGATGACGATCGAGTTCCAGCGCAAGGCGCAGTACCTGATGGCCAGCGTGAGCCTGTCGCAGGCGTGGCTGACCGGCGGCTTCGACATCGGCTGGGCCCGCGGCCGCGAGGCGCAGGCGCTGCTCACCGGCGAGGACCTCCAGAACGGCACGGCCTTCGTGGTCCGCGACCGCCTCGGCGGCGGGCTGCACCTGCGCTTCGGCACCCGCCGCGTCGGCGTGACGATGCAGGGCTGGTACCCGTACCTGGCGGCCGAGCTGGTGCTCGACGTCCGCTTCGGCGCGTTCGAGATGCGAAGGCGCGGCGGCTGGCGCGAGCTGTGAGCTGTCCCCGGGGACAGCTCACAGAAGATGTCCCGAGGGTCAGGCGCGGAGGCGGGCGACGCCGAGGCGCTCGGCGTGCTTGAGCAGGCGGAGGGTGGCGGCGACCTGCCGGGCGCGGAAGTTCTCGTCGAGCTGGACGCCGAGGCGGTCGAAAAGCTCGTGCTGGCTGGTCGTGCGACCGACACGGGCGGTGATCTGGTCGATGGAGACGTCGACGAGCGGGATCGGCGGACCCGGCTGCGGGTCGCTCAGGTACTCGGGGTTGATGCACGACGAGACGTCGTTGGCGGTCGCCATGCGGTCGTTGAGGGCGGCGATGCCGAAGCGACGCATGAGGGTGGCGCCGATCGAGCAGTGCTCGAACTGAGTGCTGACGACGCAGCCCTTGCGCACGCGCGGGCCGATGACGAGCGAGGGCACGCGGAAGCCCATCTGGGTGAACTCGGGCTCGTCGTCGACGGTGGTCGGCGGCGGGACGTGGTCGTAGAAGCCGCCGTGCTCGTCGTAGGTGATGATGAAGAGGGTCTTCTCCAACCCGGACCCTCGGCGAGGGCCTTGTAGATCGCGCCGATCAAGATCTGGCCGAGCTGGATGTCGTGGTCGGGGTGGTCGTCGTTGGAGGTGAAGCCGGGGTCGATGATCGTGAAGTTGGGCAGCGCGCCGGCGGCCGCGTCGGCGAAGAAGCGGTCGAGGTCGTTGGGGTTCGTCAGCGCGTCGAGGCTGAAGCCGTCGATGCCGTCAGCCAGCTTGCCCCACACCGTCGGCACCAGCGGGAAGGCGCCCGCGACCCACGGGACGTCGGTGAAGTAGATCCGGCTCGATACGCCGGCGTCGTCGCAGGCGTGCCACAGGGTCTGCAAGAAGGGCGAGGGGAAGTTGCTCTTGCCGCCGTCGGAGCTGCAGGCGTGGACGTAGTAGCGGTTCGGCCAAGTCGGGCCCATGACCGAGCAGAACCACCGGTCGCACAGGGCGAAGTTGTCGGCCAGCGCGTAGAGCACGGGGATCTGCTCGCGCACGTGGTAACCCATGACCTGCTCGCCGTAGCCCGGGTTCTTCTTCTCGTTCTCGAACACGAAGCCGTTGCAGTCGCCGAGGTTGAACTGCGTGTGGCACTCGTCCCACTCGTGCGGCGGATCTTGCGGCTGGAACTCGTCGAGCTTGAAGACGGTGACGTCGCCGAGGCCGATGCTCGGGTTCCATTCGTCGCCGTTCAGGCCGTCCACCACGCGACCCTCGAGGAAATCGAGCGAGCCGAAGTAGTGGTCGAAGGAGCGGTTCTCCATGACGAGCACGACGACGTGCTCGATGCCCGCGAGCAGCTCCTCGGGGCTGAGATCGCTCTTGGCGCACTCGCTGACCGGCGACTCGGTGGTCGACTCGCCGGTGCTGTCGTCGCCGGTCGTCGTCGTGGTGTCGTCGCCGGTGGTGCTCGAGCCGGTGCTGCCGGTGTCGCTGTCGCTGCCGCCCGACGTCGTCGGCACGCCAGTGGTGCTCGAGACGTCGCCGCCGGTGGTCGTGGTGCCGGTCGATGGATCGGTCGAACCGCCGTCGGTGGCGCCGCTGGGCCCGCTGCCGTCGTCGCCGCAGCCGAACGCAGTGCCGCCGACGAGCGCGCCGATCGTCTGCAGCGCGCGTCGTCGGGAGAACCGCGTACGGGCGGCCCGCAGGTACTTCTTCGTCATTCGCCGGCGAGACTACCGCCTCGATCCGCCGACCGACAGGCCCGCTGAGGCCGCTCGCTGGAGCTACGCGAAGATGTCGCGACCGCGTGTCGTCGGGAGGCGGCGAGCGCGGCGCCGCGCGAAGGGAGTCGTCGCGCGCGCTCGAGCAGGGGCGAAGGGTCGGCGACGACGGCGCAGCGCTAAAAGGTGAAGTGCTGCGAGACGATGTCCTCGTTCTCGATCAGCTTGGCCGTGGGGCGGGGCTTGACGACGGTGGGTACCGGCACGCCGGCCGCATCCAATTTTTCCGCAATAATCTCTTCGAGATACCCGCTGACGCTGAGGCCGGTGGACTCGCAATAGTCCTTGAGCCGCTGATAGGTGATGCCCTTGACCGAGATGCTCCTGCGGGTCTGTCGCTTCGCCATGCTGTCCTCCCTTCGCCTGGTGGCTCCTGCTCTCCAGCCTCTACGTCAAGCGCTCTCCGCACGCAAGGCCCATTCCACACTGCCCTAGGATGCGCGAGAGGCGCAACCCGGTAGAGGCTGCCATCATGACAGTCAAGTATAGGATATCGTTAGAAGAACCGGATCTCCGTGAGGCTCGTTCTCATTGGTGAATCAGTCGAGTTCGAGCATGGTGGATCACAGATATTTTCTGTAATCGGAGAGATCTCGGAGATCTCCTCAGCTATTTTAACCTAGCCAGAAGCCCCGCAGCAAGGGGCAATTTCGCATCGAATGCACGGCCAAACACCGGGCACCGTGATGTGAAATACAGAAAAATCGCCGCCATGAACAGGTGCGAATTCTGACCTTCCGCAGCTGCGGAGGTTCAGGCTCCTCGGCATCTTCCGAGGATGCATCGCCGACGGGCACCTACGCGGCCTCAGGAACGAAGTCGTCGGCGAACGTCGAGGTGACCCACGGGTTGCGTGGTATGCGGGCTTCGTCGGCCTCACCGTTCACTGCGGCGGCGGTGAGCGAGGGCTCGGGACCGCGGACGTGATCACACCCGGGGATTGACGTATCGTGCCACCATCGCCCTGTTCGGGGGTGTTCGCACCGTGCCCTCGTCGGTCCGCACCATGGAGCTCGAACCCGAGACGAAAGTGTTGCCTCGCGGCAACGCCGACGTCGCGCCGCCGCCACCCGGCGACGGTTCGCTGCACGCGCTGCAGCGGATCGGCCGCTACGAGGTCGTGCAGCGGCTGGGGCACGGCGGCATGGCGACCGTGTACCTCGGACGCGCCACGGGCTCCGCAGGTTTCGAACGCGTGGTCGCCATCAAGGTGATTCACCAGCACCTCGCCGCGGAGCCCGAGTTCGTCGGGATGTTCCTCGACGAGGCCAAGATCGCGGCGCGGATCCACAGCCCGCACGTGGCCGGCATCCTCGACCTCGGCGAGGACTCCGGCTTTACTTCATGGTCCTCGAGTACATCGACGGCGAGACGCTGTCGGCGCTGCTGCGCCAGCTGCGTCCGGCCGACGAGCGGCTGCCGCTGGCGGTGGCCCTGCAGGTCCTCGCCGACGCGTGCGAGGGCCTGGTCGCGGTCCACGGCCTGCGCGACCCCGACGGCCGGCCCTACGGGCTCGTCCACCGCGACATGTCGCCGCAGAACCTGATGGTCAACTTCGACGGCTGGACCAAGATCGTCGACTTCGGCCTGGTCAAGGCGACCGGCCTGCGCAACAGCAACCACACCGGCCATCTGCGCGGCAAGCTGGCGTACATGGCGCCCGAGCAGGCCCGCGGCAAGCCGCTGTCGGCCGGCACCGACCTGTTCGCGCTCGGCGTGATCTTCTGGGAGATGCTGACGGGCCGGCGGCTGTTCGCCGGCGAAGGCGACGCCGAGACGCTCGAGAACGTGATGCGCTGCGAGGTGCCGCCGCTGCGCGAGTTCCGGCCCGACCTGCCGCCCGGGGTCGAGGCGCTGCTGCGCCGCGCGCTGGCGCCGACGCCCGAGGAGCGCTACGCGAGCGCCGAGGCGATGCTGGCCGACATCCGCGCGCTGCTGCGCGAGTGCGGCGACACCAGCGAGCCGCGGCGAGCCCTGGGGGCGATCATGCGGCACCACTTCGCGGAGCAGGCGAAGTACCGCATGGCGGCGATCCGCGGCGCCTCGCGCGGCGAGCTGCGCGGACGGTCGGCCCACATCGGCTCGGCGCCGCTGCCGGCCGCCGAGCTGTCGCCGCCGCCCGCCGCCGCCGACGAGCAGACCCAGACGCGCGTGCTGGCCGAGCCGCGCGGGGCCGTACCTGTCCCGGACGACATGTCCTCGCCGACAGATCGGCTGGCGGTCGTGCCGACGCGGCGGCCGTGGCTGCTGTGGCTGTCGCTGCCGCTGGTGGGCGCGGGCGTGGCGGCGGTGCTGCTGCTGTTCGTGTTGCCGCGCCAGAGTCCGCCGCAGCCCGAGCCGAAGGCCGCGCCGGCGCCGACGGTGCCGCAGCCGCAGGCCCAGCCGCCGCGGCCGGCGACGGTGGTGTGGTTCTTCCAGACGGACCCGGTCGGGGCGACGGTGACGATCGACAAGGGCCCCGAGTCGGTGCTCGCCGCGCTGGCGCCGCAGATCGAGGGGCAGGTGACGCCGCTGCGCCTCGTGGTGCCCTACGACGATCAGGTGCAGCTGCAGCTGACCGTGACGCACGAGGGCTACAAGCCGAGCAAGCGCAGCCTGATCCCGATGGACAACCAGAACTTCATCGTCGAGCTGCAGCCCGAGACGCCGACGCCGGTGCCGGCGATCACGCCGGTGACGAACACGCTGGCGAGCCCGAAGAAGAAGCCGCCGAGCGCGAAGAACCCGGCCGGCGCGACCGCGCCGACGCCCGCGAGCAAGAGTGAGAAGGGCGAGGAGAGCGAGCTCAAGGACGAGCCGATCTTCAGCCCCGTCAAGGGTGGCGGATGAGGCGCGGCCCGTCGCGATGGCGCGGAGCCGTGGCCGTGCTCTGCGCCGCGGAGCTGACCTTCGCGCCGGTCATCGCGCGCGCGCAGGAGCCGGTCGCTCCGACGGCGTCGTCTGCTTCGTCGGGGGAGTCGGTCGCGCCGGCATCGCCTTCGGAGGGGTCTTCGCCGGCTCCGTCGCCCTCTTCGGAGAACGAGGCGCCGGGCTCGCCGGAGGCGGCGGCGCCGGTGCCCGACCAGGCGGCCGCGCTGGTGTACTTCCGCGAGGGCAAGCAGCACTACAGCGAGCGCCGCTACGCCGAGGCCGCGCAGGCGTTCGACCGCTCGCTGGCGGCGGCGTGGTCGATCAACGCGGCCTACAACAAGGCGCTGTCGCTCGACCGCGCGAGCGACCTGGTCGCCGCGCTGCAGGCGTACCGCGACTACCTCGAGCACGCCGAGACGCAGGATCAACACCGCGTCACCGCGCTCGAGCGCAGCGAGCAGCTGCGGCAGCGGCTCGGCGAGGTGCTGCTGCAGGTCGACAGTCCGGAGGCGATCCGAGAGATCCGCATCAACGGCGACGCGGTCGACAAGGACGCGTTCCCGCGGCTCACGCTCCCCGGTCCGCTCGACGTCGAGTTCGTCGGCGAGGCGCCCGGGCAGCGCAAGCACGTGCGCGCCGACGTGCGCGCCGGCGGGACGGTGACGATCGTGTTCCCGGGGTTCGTGCGGCCCGAGGTGCGGCCGCCTCCCGCGGTCAAGCCGCCCGCGGGGCCGCTCGTCCCGGAGGAGTCGCGGCGCCTCAAGGGGCTGCGGGCGGGCTTCTGGACCACGACGTCGCTGGCGCTCGCGGGCGGGGTGACGGTGGCGATCCTCGGCTCGCGCGTGCTCGTGGCCCGCGACCGCGCCCACGCCGGGTGCGACGGCCTGTGCGAGGAGGGCGAGAAGCAGGGGCTCTATCGCACGTTCTTCGCGCTGCAGGACGCGACCAACGTGGCGATCGCGGTGTCGGCCGCGGTCGGGGTGGCCGCGCTGGCGCTGGGCATCGCCCTGGGCCGCGAGCGTGCGCGCCGGCCGGTGGCGACGCGGGCCGGTTTGCGCTGGCTCGGCTCCACCGTCGAGCTCACGTTCTGAGGCGCTTGCACCGGCGCGCCCGGGCTGCCATGACTCACCCCATGCAAGAGCTCCGGTGGCCGACCTATGCCCTCCGCGACCTCGTCCTCGAGGAAGCGGTGCCCGACGAGCGCGGCTCGCTGCGCGTGCGCGACAGCGCCGGTCGCGTCTACCTCGACGCGGTGAACGGCGTCGGCTGTGCGCCGCTCGGGCACGCGCACCCGCGGTGGGTCGCGGCCTTGACGGCGCAGATGCAGCGGCTGAGCGCGGCCGCCAACTCGTTCAGCACCGAGCCGCAGCGGCGCTTCGCGGCGGAGATCGTCGCGCGCATGCCGGTGCCCGACGCGCGGGCGTTCATCGCCACCACCGGCACCGAGACCACCGAGGCGGCGATCAAGGTCGCGCTGCGGGCGACCGGGCGCAACACCATCGTCGCGTTCGAGCGGGCCTTCCACGGCCGCTCGCTCGGGGCGCTGGCCTGCACCGCCAACACCGCCTACCGCCACCCGTACGTGCGCTGCCTCGGCGAGAGCGAGCCCGCCGAGCCGTTCGCCACCGCGCGGGTGCTGCGGCTGCCGTTCGGCGACCTCGACGCGCTGCGCAGGACCTTCGCCGAGCACGGCGCCGCGATCGCGGCGGTGTTCCTCGAGCCGATCCAGGGCGAGGCCGGCGTCTACCCGGCCACGCGCGAGTTCCTGGTCGGACTGCACGGCCTGTGCCGCGAGCACGGCGCGCTGGTCGGCGCCGACGAGGTCCAGTGCGGCTTCGGGCGCACCGGCTCGTGGTCGGCGTGGGCGCACATCGTCGGCGACGACCCGGCGCTGGCGCCCGACTTGATGTGGATCGCCAAGGCCCTCGGCGGCGGGTTCCCGATCGGCGTGTGCCTCGCCCGCGGCGACCTGGCGCAGGCGATGGGCAAGGGCACCCACGGCACCACCTTCGGCGGCAACCCGCTCGCCTGCGCCGCGGGGCTCGCCAGCATCGACATCCTCGAGCGCGACGGCCTGCTCGCCGCCGCGGGGGCGCAGCTGCCGACGCTGCAGGCGATAGCGCGCGAGGAGCCGTGCGCGCGGGTCCAGGAGATCCGCGGCCACGGGGCGCTGATCGGCGTGCAGGTCGGCAAGCCGGCGGAGCAGCTCGGCGCCGCCGTCGGCGACCGCATGATGCGCGACCACGGCGTCCTCGTCACCGTCTGCGGCGGTCACACGATCCGCCTGCTGCTGCCCTACCGCGCGGGCCCCGACGAGCTGCGCGAGGTGTGGCGCGCGATCAGCCGCTCGCTCGAGTCCGAGGCAACATGACCTTCAAGCAATGTTCTAAAGTACATGTCCTGATGGCCATCTCACTGCTCGCGCCCGCGCTCGGGTGCAAGCGCGAGGCCAGCGAGGCCCCCGAGTCGACGGCGGCGCCGGAGACCGAGGCGCCCGCGCCGGAGACCGAGGCGCCCGCGAGCGAGACGCCCGAGGCGCCGGCGAGCGACACGCCGGCGCCGGCTGTCGGCACGCCGCCGAACGAGGTCGTGGCCGCCAGCGAGCCGGCGCCGACCGCCGAGCCGACGCCCGCGAGCGGCGAGCCCAAGCCCGCGGCCGCGAGCGCCCTGCCGGCGCCGCTGCACGCCAAGGTCGACGAGTCGTGCGGGCGCGACGCCGGCGTCGGCACCAACGCGCTGCCGTTCGCGCTCAAGACGCCCGAGGGCAAGGACATCAGCATGGCGAGCCTGCGCGGCAAGGTCGTGCTGCTCAACTTCTGGGGCACGTGGTGTAAGCCGTGCCTCAAGGAGCTGCCCGAGTTCGACCGCCTCGTCCGTCACTACAAGAAGAGCGGCGCGGTGCTGGTCGCCATCGCCACCGACACCGAGCCGGAGAAGGTGCTCGAGTTCGCCAAGGAGCGGAAGATCTCCGCCAAGCTGGCGCTCGGCGGCGAAGACCTGGCCAAGCAGTACGACAGCCCCAACTTCCCGTTCTCGTTCGTGATCGACGACACGGGCAAGATCCGCGGCTCGTACCGCAGCTACAAGCCGGAGTGCATCGGGCGGATCGAGCAAGACATCCGCACGAGCCTCGAGCAGAAGAAGCGGTAGCGCCTTCGCTGGGGGGCGCTGCCCTGGCGGCGGATCGGTGCGCGCGTCAGGCCGTCTCGACGCGCAGGGCCGCGGCGACGATGAAGGCCGGCGGGTTGCTGCCGTCGTGCGCGCGGAGCACGAACACGTGCGCGTCGGCGATCGGTCCCGACGAGAGCGACGGCAGAAGATTGGCGACGTCACCGTCGAACAGTTGCAGCGTCATACCCCACTCGAGGCGGAGCGGCATCTGCACGTACGACGGCTCGACGAAGCACAGCCTGCCGAAGGCCGGCAGCGCGGGCGGTGGCCCCTCGCAGTGATGGACCTCGAGGACGAGGAGGTCGCCGTCGACCGCGACCACGCGCGGCGCGGCCAGCGGGTGCGTCTCCAGCAGAGCGTTCGCGGCCGCCAGAGATTCTGTGAGCTGCGCCGGGCGCATGCGGACGATGGTCGCGCCCGCGTCGGGCTCACGAGTACTCGACGACTCGCTTCTTGCGCAGCTCGACGATCAGCTTGGTGAGGGCGAGGTCGTCCTGCGGGTACGAGTCGAGGATGAATGACCAGCTCCGGCCCTCGGCGAGGTCTTGCACGACGTCGAGCTGCTCGGGCGGCAGGGTGTGCCAGCGGACGGGCGACGGCTGGACCAGCGACACCTCCACGCCGTAGGTCGGCACGGGTGTCTTTTCGGCCAGGTGGAGGATCTCGTCCTGCTGGCGCGCCGACTCCATCAGGATGTGTTCGATGGCGCTGCGGATCTCCTGCGCCGGCGCCTGCTCGGGGGCGGCGTTCTCGAGCGCGAACGTGCCGCGCTTCCACGCCAGCATGCGCATCAGCGCCTTCTCGGGCAGCAGCGCCGCGGCGCTCTTGTCGATCGTCGCCGAGAACGCGTAGCCGTCGCGGAGGTAGACGCGGCCGGTCTGAACGGTGTCGAGGTTGCGGACGTTGAGCGTGCCGGTCTTGCGGCTCGCCGCCAGCCACTGCAGCACGTCGACCAGCGGGATCTCCTCGATGCTGCCGGTCATCGAGCGGTTGGAGAAGTCGACCGTGGTCGGCGCGCGGTGCTTCTTCTCGCCGGCGCGGGGGGCGGCGCCCACCTGGCTCGGCTTGGCGACGACCACGCTCATGAGGCTGCCGCCGATCGAGATCCGGTCGCCGGCGCGCAGGCAGTGGCGCTGGATGAGGTTGCCGTTGACGTGGACCCCGTTGCGCGAGCCGAGATCGCGGACCCATACGCGCTGACGCTCGGCGAAGAAGCGGGCGTGCTTGCGGCTCACGGCGTCGTCGGCGAGCACGAGGTCCGATTCGCTGCTGCGGCCGACGATGTAGTGGTCCTTGTCGGCGTCGAGGGGAAACTCTTCGCCCTTGTACTTGCCCGTCAGGAACTTGAGGACGTGAATTTCCGCACTCATGAGCGCACCCTCGAGCATAGGTTTGGAGCCACACCCACGTCAACGCTGTGCGGTGGCGGATGAGGGGAAGCAGGACGCGGGGTCGGGGGCGCAGGACCCGTGACGGCGCACACGGCTCGCTGTCGGCACGATACGTTTCGCGCGGCGCTGCCGCGACCGTGGGCGGTGATGGCGCCCCTTCGTGGCCCGGCCTGCCAATAAACGCTAGGCTAGGCGTCAACCTCGACATCTTCGCCGAGGTGGAGTCACGGTCATGAACAAGCGTCCCTGGATCGGCCCCGTGAGCGCACTGGCGCTCGTGCTTTCGTTCGCTGGCGGTTGCACGCGGAACGTCGGGGCCGGAGCGGTCCATCCGGACGAGATCCCGCGCTCGGTAGCGGCCTCGCCGGCGGCCTACGAGACGGTGTACGTGCAGAGCCAGGCCTACGCCACGCCGACGGGGGCGCCGCAGGCCAACGGTTACGCGATCCCGGGCGAGGCGCCGGTCGATCCGGCGGCGCAGACCGAGGCGAACATCGAGAACCCGCCGGGGCTCGTCGGCACCGAGACGCTCAGCGACGGGCAGCAGGTCAAGGTCGTGACGTACGTGCACACGTACCCCGAGGCGATCGAGACCTACCCGCGCGTGTGGTGGTCCAATCGTTGGTACTACAACATCAACGGCAACTTCGTTTACTACAGCCCCTACTACAACAACTGGGTGTACTACTGGGGCCCGCCGTCGCCGCTGGTGTACGCGTGGAACTACTACTACCCGTGGGTGCCGTATTCGTACGGCTGGGGCTTCTACGGCAACGGCTGGTACTGGGGCGGCCCGGGCTACTGGGGCTACCACGCGTGGGGCATGCCGCCGTCGTACTATTACAACTACTACCCGCAAGACCCGGGCTCGGTGCGGCACACCACCCCGAGCCAGGGCGGGCCCACGGGCAGCACGCGGCACACGATGAACGCGTCGCAGGGCGGCCCGACCGGGACGCCGGGGAATCAGGGCTTCGGCGACAAGCTCGGCCGGCCGAACGGCAACAACGGCGGCCTGGGCCCGTCGGGGCGGCCGAACGACCTGGCCGCCGGTCCGCAGGGCGGTGGTCTGGGCGCCAGCGGGCCGCGTGGGCTCGCGGCGGCGCCCGAGGGCGGGCGCGGCGGCCTCGGCCCGGGCGGTCAGGCGGCGGGTCCGTCGAACCTCGCGGCTCCGAGTTCGCGCCCGACGCATTCGCCTCAGGGGCCGGGTGCGTGGACCTCGAGCGGCACGCGCACGGTCGCGGGCGCGAGCGCCAGCTATCCGAGCATGCCGCTGTCGGGCGGCGCGCGGCCGGGCGGCGAGGCGAGCGGCGGCGGTCGCGGTTACATGGCCCCGGGGGCAGGTAATCTGTCGGCCGGCAGCTCAAGACCGCGGGTGGCATGAGCGCCACGTACCGCCCGACCTACGCGCCTCCCGGAGGCAGCGGCGGCGGCGAGCGGGGCACGATGGCGGCCGGGGCCGCGCGGCCGAGCAGCGGCGGCGGGTTCGCGTCGTCGCAGGCGACCTACGTGCCGGCGACCTCGGGCTCGCGCGGCGGTCCGCGCAGCGCGACCAGCTCGTTCGGCGACGGCGGCGGCTGGGGCGGCTCGCGGGGCACCGGTCCGAGCTACAGCGGTGGAGGCTTCAGCGGCGGCAGCCAGGGCGGCTTCAGCAGCGGCGGTTCGAGCGGCGGAGGCTTCAGCGGCGGCGGCGGCAGCTTCGGCGGCAGCCGGGGCGGCTTCAGCAGCGGCGGAGGCGGCGGCTTCGGTGGTGGTGGCGGAGGCGGCGGCTTCGGCGGCGGGGGCGGCGGAGGCTTCAGCGGCGGCGGCGGGGGCGGCGGCGGAGGCGGTCGCGGAGGCGGCGGAGGCTTCAGCGGGGGCGGCGGTCGCGGCCGCTGAGCTCGAGCACCTGGCTCTCATCCGGGGGCGCACGAGCATGGCCGTGCGCCTCTGGCCGATCTGACGACCGAACTGCGTCAGCAAGAGCCGGCGTCGCAAGGATATGTCTTGAAGGACAGATAATCTGTCTCAAGGGGCATGTCGACTTGAGCTCGCGGGTTTGCTCCGCTAAGACAACGGGGTGTTGACCATCGAGCCCGTCCCGTGCCTGCGCGACAACTACGCCTACTTGCTGCGCGATCCGGGCACGGGCGACGTCTGGCTCGTCGATCCTTCGGAGGCGGACCCGCCGGCGCGGGCGATCGCGGCGGTGGGCGGGCGGCTGCGGGGGATCCTCGCCACCCATCATCACCACGATCACGTCGGCGGCATCGACGAGCTCGTCGGTGAAGACGGGGACGTGTGGGTCGCCGGGCACGCCAGCGATCGCGGGCGGATCCCCCGGCAGACCGAGTTCGTCGAGGCTGGCACCGACGCGTGGCAGGACACCGGCCTCGTGCTCGCGGGGCGGCGATTGCTGGGGCTGCACATCCCCGGGCACACGCGAGGGGCGATCGCCTGGCGGCTGGTCGGCGAGAGCGGTGAGCCCGACGACGTGTTCACCGGCGACACCTTGTTCGCCGCCGGTTGTGGTCGGCTGTTCGAGGGGACTCCCGCGCAGATGCACATGAGCCTGCAGCAGCTCACGGCGTTGCCTCCGTCGACGCAGCTGTGGTTCGGCCACGAGTACACGGCGGCGAACCTGCGCTTCGCCGCGGCGGTCGAGCCCGACAACCGGGCGGTCGCCGAGCGAGCCGACGGATTGCCGGGCCGCACGACGCCGACCACCGTGGCCGACGAGCGGGCCACCAACCCGTTCGTCCGCGCGGACTCGGTCGAGGAGCTGGCGGCGCGCCGGCGGGCCAAGGACGAGTTCCGCGGCTGAGGCTGCTTCAGGCGACACGCGGGCTTCGAGACGATCCCGAGCGCCTGGAATCTCTCGCAAGCCGGAGCTCAGCTCGCCGCGACTCGACGCAGACCCAATAAAAGCGCCCCGAGCACCCGTTCTCTCGCTACCGTTGCTACCTTCCGGTCCTGGCGGGGTTTACGAGAGAGCCGTCGCTCGGGGCATAAGTGCCGGTTGTTGAGGCCGGTGCGGAGAGGGAGGGATTCGAACCCTCGGTGGGTTGCCCCACACAAGATTTCCAATCTTGCACCTTAGACCACTCGGACACCTCTCCGGGTGTTCTGGTTTGCTGGGCTGTGGGGCGTCGTCTCGGAGAAAAGTTTGCGGAGAGGGTGGGATTCGAACCCACGGTGACTTTCGCCACACCAGATTTCGAGTCTGGCACCTTCGACCACTCGGACACCTCTCCAGGTGGCGGGGCGCGGACATTACCAGAAATTCTAAAAGGGTCCAGCTCTCGAGCGCCGCGAGCGGGCGGCTTTGAGGGACCTGGGACGAGGTCGGGCGTGAGGAACGGCGCACACCGGGGGGCCGGCGCCCGGGCGAGGACCACGCACACTCCAGACCGGCCATGAACCGCCTCGCGCAATCCAAGAGCCCCTACCTCCGGCAGCACGCGGAAAACCCGGTCGACTGGTACCCCTGGGGCGATGAGGCGCTCGAGCGCGCTCGCCGCGAGGACAAGCCGATCTTGCTGTCGGTCGGCTACAGCGCCTGCCACTGGTGCCACGTCATGGCCCACGAGTCCTTCGAGGACGCGGACACCGCGGCGCTGATGAACACCCACTTCATCAACATCAAGGTCGACCGCGAGGAGCGGCCCGACATCGACGAGATCTACCAAAAGGTCGTGCTGCTGATGGGCCAGGGCGGCGGCTGGCCGCTGACCGTGTTCCTGACCCCCGACCACCGCCCGTTCTACGGCGGCACCTACTTCCCGCCGGTCCCCAGCTACGGCCGCCCCAGCTTCCGCCAGCTGCTGCTCGCGCTCACCGACCTGTGGAAGAACCGCCGCGACGACGTGGAGGGCCAGGCCGAGCAGCTGCTCGAGGGCATCCGCGAGCTCGCCGCCGGCGGGCAGGACGGCGAGGGCGCGATCGTCGGGCCCGAGCCGCTGGCGACCGCCGCGCGCGACCTGCTCGCCCGCCTCGACCCGGAGTGGGGCGGGTTCGGCCGCCAGCCCAAGTTCCCCAACGCCACCTGTCTCGAAGTTCTCATGCTTCAGAACAGGGTCGATGGGACAGGTTCGGACGAGCTGCTGCTGACGCTCGAGAAGATGTGGCGCGGAGGGATCTACGACCACCTCCGCGGCGGTTTCGCCCGCTACGCCGTCGACCGCGTGTGGCTGGTGCCGCACTTCGAGAAGATGCTCTACGACAACGCCCTGCTGCTCGGGCTGTACGCCGACGCCAGCCTGCGCTGGCCGGAGCACGGGTTCTTGCGCCGGGTCGTGCGCGAGACGGTCGCCTACCTCGAGGCCGACATGCGCGGGCCGGCGGGCACCTTCTACGCCGCGACCGACGCCGACAGCGAGGGCGTCGAGGGCAAGTACTTCTGCTGGACGCCCGCCCAGCTCGAGCAGGTGCTCGGCAGCCGCGACGACGCGGCCTTCTTCGCCGCGGTCTACGGCGTCGACCCGCGCGGCAACTTCGAGCACGGCATGTCGATCCTCCACTTCGCCCAGCCGCCGGCGCAGATCGCCCAGGCCCTCGGCATGACCGAGGCCGCGCTCGAGGCCCGCCTCGCGCCGCTGCGCGCCCGGCTGCTGGAGGCCCGCTACCAGCGCATCCCGCCGCTGCGTGACGACAAGATCCTCACCTCCTGGAACGGCCTCCTGATCTCCGGCCTCGCCCGCGCCGCCGCGTCCGCCGAGCAGTGGGGCGAGCCGGAGCTGCAGGCGCGGTGCCTCGCGCTGGCGACCGCGGCCGCGCGCCGGCTGCTCGACGCCCACGTCGGTGCCCACGGCGAGGTCATGCGCGTCGACTTCGACGGCGTCGTGCACACGCGCGGCTACCTCGAGGACGTGGCGTTCTTGGCCCGCGCCTGCCTCGACCTCCACGAGGCCACGCTCGAGCTCGCGTGGCAGGACGCCGCGGCCAAGCTGGCCCGCTACGCGCTGGCGCACC
Organism: Nannocystis pusilla; assembly: GCF_026626665.1. Taxonomy (GTDB): domain Bacteria; phylum Myxococcota_A; class Polyangia; order Nannocystales; family Nannocystaceae; genus Nannocystis; species Nannocystis pusilla. The sequence goes on along the minus strand of NZ_JAPNKE010000002.1, from coordinate 8,455,387 downwards.
ACGCGGTGGCCGGGGGCGTCGGCTTCTACGTCACCGCCGACGACGCCGAGCGGCTGATCGAGCGCACCGAGTCGCAGCACGACTCGGCGATCCCGAGCGGCCTCGGGGTGTTGGTCGAGGTGCTCCTGCGGCTCGACCTGGCCGGCGTCGCTCCGGCGGGGGCGCGCGCGGCCGCGGAGGCGTGCCTGCAACGGCAGGGCGCGGCGATCCGCCAGCCCTTCGCGTTCGCCAGCCTCATCGCCGCCGCGCAGTTCGCGGCGCCCGAGGCGGCCCACGTCACCCTGCGCGGCGCCTCGACCGAGGCCGTCGCCGAGCTCGCGCGCACCGTCGCCGCGGCCCGCCCGGGCATGCGCGCGCGCCTGGCCGTGAGCTTCGAGGCAGCCGAGGGTCCGCGGGCGGCGCTGGTCTGCCGGGCCCAGGTCTGCAGCACCCCGATCCACGCTCCCGACGCGCTGCGGGCGGCGCTGCAGGGCGGGGCTTCGCGGTAGACTCGGGCGGCGCGACTTATGCCCTACGTCGAGTACGCCTGCGAAGGCCGCCTGCTGTTCCGCACCGAGACCACCGAGGACGTGCAATTCGTCCCGCGGATCCACGAGGTCGTGGTCATCGACGACGTGCCGTACCAGGTCGTCGACGTCGAGTACTGGGCCCGCCGCCTCGGCTCGACCGACCGCCGCCTGGTCTGCCCCACCGTCTACGTCGTGCCGATCGCCGGCGTCGAGTGGGAGCAGCGGCTCGAGCGTCGGGTGCCGCGCAGCAAAGACGGCAAGCCGCCCACGCGCTACTGACTTCTTTTAAAAAAATGTCCCCACGGGCATGCCCGATTGAGCATGTCCTGCGAGGCATGTCCTCGAACATGCCCTGCAGAACATGCACTTTTTTACGGAGTCCCCGGGGGACGAAGCGCGAAAGTAGCGGAGGAGGAGGATTCGAACCCTCGGTGCCCTTGCGGACACGGCGGATTTCAAGTCCGCTGCCTTAGACCGCTCGGCCACTCCTCCGGCGGGGTGGCGAGTATCGACAAGCCGGGCCCGCGCGTAAAGGGCTCAAGGTGTGCGCACCAGGCGGGCCAGCGCGCGCTCCGCCTCACGTCGGCCGGGCGCGGCCGCGGGCGCCAGGCGCAGGAATTCCTCGTACGCAGTGCGGCTGGTAGCCACGTCCCCGTGGGCCTCGGCCGCGCGCGCCAGCCACAGGTGGGCGTCGGGCAGCCAGGGGGTCCCCGGCGCGGCGCCGCGGACCGCCCGGCCGAGGCTGACGGCGGCCTCGGCGTCGAGTTGCAGGTCGTGTTCGCAGCGGCCGAGCCAGTAGTGGGCCTCGGTGAGGCCCGGGGCCAGCGCCACGGCGCGCTGCAGCTGCCGGCGGGCCTCCTCGAAGTTGCCGCGCTCGAACTGCGCCTGGCCGAGGGCCACGAACGCGGCCGGGAACGCGTCCGTCGCCCGCGTGACCGCGCTGAGCTCGGTCACGGCCTCCTGGGCGCGCCCGAGCAGCAGCAGCGCGCGGCCGTACAGGTAGCCGGCCTCGTGGAGCGTCGGCGCGAGCTGATGCGCGCGGCGGTAGGCCGGCAGCGCGTCCTGGAGGCGACCCCGCGCTCGGCGATCTTGCCCGCCACGAGCTCGACGTCGGCCTGCGGCTGGGGCGGCCGACTGAGCCGCAGCTCGCCCTGCGCCAGCCCCGGTTCGCCGCGCTCCAGCAGCACCTTGGCTTTCAGCAGGTGCCCTTCCCACGAGTCGGGCGAGCGGAGCAAGATCTGGTCCGTCAGCGACTCCGCCGCCTCGACCGCCGCCTGGGCCAGGCGCAGGCGCGCGATCGCCAGCACCACCTCGTCCGGCGCCCGCACGTCGCTGAGGTGCGGCTGCACCAACGCCTCCAGCGCCCGCAGGTCACCTGACCGAATGTACAGGCGACTCAGCGGCCCGAGCAGCCCCGCGAACCCCCCGGTGCGCTCGTGGACCGCCAGCAGGTCGACCCGGCCGGCGTCGCTGCGCGGCGTGTCGATCACCAGCACCCCGCGCCGCAGCTGCGCCGCGTTGTCGTCGCAGTCGCGCGCCAGCGCCGTGTCCAGGACCTCCACCGCGGCGTCGCGCCGGCCCATCTCGACCAGCACGTTGGCATGCGCCAGCGCCAGCGCCCGCAGATCGGCGCGCGCTCTCGGTCGGGTCGCGACTGCGTCGCTCCTCCAGATCCTCGAGCAGCAACAGGGCGTCGGCGTTGGGCCGCAGACGGGCGTACTCGACCGCCGCGCGGACGTGATCGGCCTTGGCGGCATCCTTGAAATGATCGGCCGCCTCGTCGCCGTGGCCGGTGAGCAGGGCCAGGCGCCCGCGCAGGAACGTCGACTCGATCAGCGTCGGCGTCTCGGCCGCGAGCTTCTCGATCGCCTTCAGGGCCGCGCTCTCGTTGCTCGCGCGCAGCGCCAGCTCGGCCTGGAGGATCTGCGCCGCGAGGTCGTCCGGCGCCTCGCGCAGCCGCGCCGTCAGACCTTGTTGCGCGCGCGCCAGCTCGTCCGCCTCGATCAGCACCCGCAGCGATCCGTGCACCACCTCCGGGTCGCGCGGCGCCAGCTTGATCGCCTCGTCGGCCAGGTACACGCTGCGCGACACCTCGACCGACGCCGCCGCGACCCGGGCGTGGCGCACCAGCACCCGCGCCTGGTGCATGTCGCTCACCCCCGGCTCGCGCACCTGCGCCTCGAGCCGCTTGCGCGCCTCCGCCAGCCGCCCGCGGGCGATCAGCGCGTCGACCAGCAGGAGCTCGAGCGCCGGCCGATGCGGCTGACGATCGGCCGCGTCGCGCAGCGCGTCGAGCGTCGCCCGGCGGTCCTTCGCCAGCTCGGTCGCGAACATCAGCCATCGCGCCGCTTGATCACCTGGCCGTAAGGACATGGCCTCCGAGGCATAGTCTGCCGCGGCCGCGTGGTTGCCGGCGGCCAGCGCCAGCAGCCCGCGGTACAGCGGCACCCCCGGCTCGGCGGCCGTCGCCAGCAGCCTCTGCGCCAGCGCCGGGTCGCCGTCGGCGATCGCGGCGAGGGCCCGGATCCGCGCCGCACGGAGGTCGTCGCGGGGGAAGTTCGCGGTCAGCCACGACTTCGCCTGGGCCGCGCGCACCGGATCGGGCCCGTAGCGCAGGTGGATCCGCAGCGCCGCCTCGGCGCGTCCCAGCGGGTCCTCGGTCTGCTCCGCGACCGCCATCGCCGCCAGGTAGCTCTCCATCGTGTCGTCGTCGAACAGCGCCGCCAGCCGCTCGTCACGCTCGCGGATCGCGGCCGGGTCGGACAGCACCTTCGCCGCGTACGACCCGACCACCAGCGACACTTCCTGCGCGCGGCCGTAGCCGTAGTAGAACCCGAAGCTCGCCACCAGCGCCGCGAACAGCCCGACCAGGCCCGCGTAGGCCAGCGCTCCCGGCTCCGGCGTCGTCGGCGTCAGCACCACCGTCGCCCGCCGCGACTGCAGCTGCGGCCGCGGCGGGGGCAGCGGCGCGTCGGGTTGCGTCGGCAGCTCGCGCGTCTCGGCCTTGATGTCCGCGAGGTCGACATCGACGTCGTCCGACCGCGACACCGCGCGCGAGGTGATCTGCGACATCTCGCTGAGGTGCGGCAGGTCCAGCTCGGCGCTGTTCTCGAGGTCGCGGCTGTCGATCACGGCCGGCACCCGCGGCGGCACCGTGATCCGCGGCAGCGTGAACGGTCGCGTCGTCGACACCGGCGCGGGCAGGTCGTCTTCGCCGCTGCCGGCCTCGGGCAGCGGCGAAGACGTCGGCGGACTCGCGGCGTCGCTGCGCTCGCTCGGGGCCGATCGCCGACCAGCGTCGGCGGCACGAAGAACCCCTCCAGCGTCGTGTTCGCGGGCGTCTTGCGGATGCTGCCGATCGGCGTGCCGGGCAGCGGCAGCGAGGTCAGCCGCGGCAGGATCACGCGCCCTGGCTCCTCGGGCGGCGCTTGCGTCGGCGTCCCGCATCCGGGCAGCGCTCGAACGTCATCCCCGCCTCGAACACGAACGCGCACTTGCGGCACGCGGGCGAGTTCGGCGGCGTGGCGGGCGAATCGACCATGAACGACGGCGCGCAGGATAACACGCCGCCTCGGGCCCGAAGCCCACCTGCCGACCGCCGAGGTCGGCGCCGCGCGCTAGCGAGACTTGATTCACGACGTGAACCTTTCCTCGTCTGCGAGCGCGCGCGACCTACCTCCGCAGTCGCGCCGAGCCCAGGATCTCGCGCTCACCGCCTCCCGGGGCCTTCGCGTAATCGCAGCCTCCCCTGCCTCCGCCCCAAGGCCTCGCGCTCATCGCCTTCCCGGGACCTTCGCGCCTTCGCGGCCTCCCTCCGCAACCGCCCCAGGGCCTCGCGCTCGCCGCCCGCCAACGCCTTCGAGTGCCGGCCTGCCGGGCTTGCCGGATCGCCAGCCGCCCGCGCCTGCAGTAGGCTCCGCGCGATGCTCCTGCGCGATCCCGTGCATGGCCTGATCTCCTTCAGCGGCGCCACCGCCCGTCTCGTCACGCGGCTGCTCGACTGCGCCGAGGTCCAGCGGCTGCGACGGATCCGCGCTCTCGGCCTCGCTGCGCTCGCCTTCCCCGGCGGCGAGCACTCGCGCTTCGCCCACGCCGTCGGCGCCATGCACGTCATGCAGCGCTACCTCGATCGCGTCCGCACCCTCGCGCAGGAGCTCCCGCCGCACGATCGCATCGACGATCACTGGGCCCACGTCGCCCTCGCCGCCGCGTTGCTGCACGACCTCGGGCACGGCCCGCTCAGCCACACCTTCGAGGCCGTGCTCCCCGGCGCCCCGCGCCACGAGGTGTGGACCTCGCACATCTTGCTCGACCCCGACACGCAGGTGCACCGCGTGCTCGCCGAGCTCGACCCGACCGCGCCGGCGCTCGTCGAGCGGCTGATCCACGGCCAGGGCCCGATCGGTCACCTCGCGCGCGCCGTCTCCGGCACCTTCGACGTCGACCGCTGCGACTATCTCATGCGCGACAGCTACATGACCGGCGTGCGCTACGGCCTGCTCGACGTCGACTGGCTGCTCGCCTCGCTGCGGCTCTACGTCCCCGAGGGTTCGACCTCCGCGCGGCTCGCCGTCGACGGTGAGAAGGGCCTCACCGCGGTCGAGGGCTTCTTCCTCGCCCGCCTTTACATGTACCGCCAGGTCTACCTGCACAAGGCTGCGCGCGCCGCCGAGATGATGATCCGCGCCCTGTTCCGCCGCCTGTGCGAGCTCGGCCCCGAGCCCGGCACGCCGCCTGTCCTCGAGGACCTGTTGCGCGGACGCCCCGTCCACGTCCACGACTACCTCCGCCTCGACGACCACGCCCTCGCCGAGGCGCTCGCCGCTTACACCCGCAGCGCCGACCCCGTCTTGCGCGACCTCGCCGACGGCCTCGTCGGCCGGCGCCTTTTCAAGACGCTGCGGCTCGGCCCGCAGGTCGACTCCGCCGCCGCCGAGGTCCGCCTCGCCGAGGTGCTCGCCGCCGAGGGCGTCGCGCCCGCCTACCTCGGCGCCATCGACCGCGTCGAGATCGACGCCTACACCGACGACGAGGCGCTCATGGTCCTGCGCGGCGGCGGCCGCGTCCAGCGCCTCCTCGACGCCTCCCCGCTGCTCCGCGGCCTCGCCCGCGAGCGCTTCGTCCACCACCGCGCCGTCTTCCCGCCCGCCTTGCGCGCCCGCGTTTCGGCTGCCCTCGCGGACATGACCTGAAACACCTGTCCTTTCAAGCCTTGCCTCTCGAGCATGTCCCATCCACCATGACTCCTCGGACATTGCCTAGCGACCCTGTCCCCGGCGACCGGACCTATCAGACATTGCCTTTTGAACCTGTCCACAACGACCTTTGCTATCTCGCTCGAGCGGCGCTTGCTCGATCAGCCTGGTCTCGCCTCCGCGACCGCAGCACCCCGACCCTCGAACCCGACCTGACCTCGCCCCATGTCCTCGCGTAAGAGCTCACGCCCGCGCTGCCCCGTCTGCGGCCTCCACCTCGAGCGGTGCCTGTGCGCCGAGCTGCCGGTGCTCGACCTGCCGACCCGCTTCGTCCTCGTGCAGCACAACCGCGAGCGCCACAAACCGACCAGCACCGGCCGCGCCGCGGCGGCCGTCCTGCGCGCGCCGATCCTCCACTACGGCGCCCAGGACGTGGCCATGGAGACCGGCCCGCTCACCGAGCCCGACCTCGACTACGTGGTCCTCTTTCCTTCCGAGGACGCCCAGGTCGCCGGCCCCGAGCTGCTGCAGACCGCCCCGGGCCGCCGGCGCTGCGTCGTCATCCTCGACGGCACCTGGCACCAGTGCTCGCGCATGGCCCGGCGCGCCGCCCACATCGCCGATTTTTCAAAGTGTCCCTTCCGCCAGGTGGCCCCTCGCGCTGGGGCATCCGCCACGCCCCGCGCCCCGAGGCCGTCTGCACCTTCGAGGCCGCCACCCGCCTCGTCGAGGTCCTCCACGGCCCCGACGTCGCCCGCCCGATGGAGGCTTTCTTCCTCGAGCTGACCGCCCGCATGCACGCCCAGCGCGGCTCCCTCCCGCCCGGCCACGACGACGACGAGGACTGACCGCCAGCATCACCGTGCTCGCAGCTCTCCGTCGGGCCTGCGCACGAAGTCGTCGCCGACCGCCCGCTTCACCACCCCGCTGCGCGCCTGCTGCGGCAGCCGGGCCAGGTACACCCCCGAGCGTTCGCCGTCGGACACCGAGTACGTGATGAGCCCCTCGTCTTCGAACCAGTTCGTTGCGAGCGAGAGGCCAGCCACGTGGTCGTCGACGCGCCGTTCCTCCCCGCTCGACGCGTCGTTCACCACCAGCATCCCGAGCCAGTCCTCGCCGACGTCCACCGGCCCCACGCTCCGCCCGTCGGGCAGCGGTCGCGTCAGCCGGCTCCCGCGCGGCGCGATCTGCTCGGCCTCGCCGTCGAACGACACGCGCCACAGCGGCCCCTCGTCGCGCATGTCGCCGTCCACGCAGCACTGCTTCGTCGTCTCGAACAACACGAGCCCGTCTGCCTCGAACCACGCCAGATCGGCCGGCCGCTCGAACAGCCGCTTCTTCGTCCCCGCCTGCAGGTCGAACAGCTCGAAGAAGTTCTCGAACATCGACCCGCCGAGCCAGCGCCCGTCCTCCAGCCTCCCGTTGAAGAACAGGTCTCTCGGCACCTCCATCGACTGCAGCCCCGGCAAGAAGAACAGCTTCTTCTGCGACGACGATTCGAACTCGAGCTGCACCATGCCCGCCTGCGTGTAGCCGAGCGCGAGCGCGGTGTATTGCAGCGCCGTCTCGCCCAGGAGCTCGTCCTGCCCGTCGGGTAGCTCGCGCAGGAAGACCTTGCCCTCGAGCGCGCGCTCACCCTCGCGGGTCACCGTCATGTCCTGCCACATTACATAGTTGCCGTCGCGCGACGCCTCGATCTCTCGCACGCCCGTCTGCAGCGTCGTCGCCGAGCGGTCGGCCAGGTCGACGCGGACCAGCGCGTCCTCGGCGTCGATCGCCAGCACCGAGTCGGTGAACGCGCGGATCGAGTTGGCGATGATGTTCGAGCCGCCGCGCCCGGTCGAGGTGATCCGCACCGGGTCGAGCAAGGTCACCGGCTCCGAGGTTTGCGTCCGCGGATCGTCCGGGTACGGGCTGAGCATCAGCGCGCCGAAGTCTTCGTCGCCGCGGACGACGCTGACGAGCCCGTGGTCCGTCCAGCGCAGCGCGCAGCCGTACCTCTCCACGTCGCCCTTGAACACGAGGTGCGGCGCGCGCTCGCCGGCCGGATCGATCTCGAAGATCTCGCCGGTCGCCATCTTGCACCCCAACAGGACGTCCGGCCATCGATCGATCGTGAAGACCTGATCGAGATCGTCGGCCAGCTGCATCGGCGATTCACCGCACAGCCCCGTCGACCAGATCTCCGAATCGATCACGTCCGGGAACGGCCCCGCCCCGTCATCCGTGGCGCGGTCGACCACGAAGACCCGCCGGTCGCCGATGCGCAGCGTCGAGCGCGACAGCTGTTGGTCCGGATCGATCTCGAGGACGCGGAACGGCCCCTTCTCGCCGCATACCTCTTCGAGCTCTTCCTGCGCGATCGGATCGGGCCCACACGCCATGCCCAGCACGATCGCGCCGATACACCCCGTCGTCACTCCGATACACCGCATCATCATCGCCCCCAGATATAGCGCGGCCCCGTGCCCCGCGCTCATGGTTTTCGCGCCGCGCAGCCGACGTCAACGATAGATGCGCGTCTCGTCTTCGTGCAGCGTCAGGTACGTGAACACCGTCCAGTCGGCCGCCACCAGCCCCGTGACCACGCGGCAAGCGACCACGGTCCCGGTCAGCGCGCGCGTCGGCCGGACCGACGGTGACATCTCGAGCACGCGCGGCGAGCTCGGCCCCAGGTGGTCCCGGGCCTCGCGCTTGAACAACCACTCCGGCGCGTACTCGATTCCCGTGTCGAGGTCGCGGATCAGCGGCATGTCGAGCTGCTCGCTGTACTCCACGCTGAAGAAGCCCGTGTCGCGCTCGAAGAACTGCAGCTCCACCCGGTGGCCGACGGGGATCGGCGCGGCGTGGTGGAATACGTAGACGACGGGCTCGGTCCCCATCCTGCGATCCTCTTATCAGAGCCGCGGCGCCGCGTCGACGAGCGCCCGGGTGGCCGCGTGCCGCGGCTCGGCCAGCACCGTCGCCACCGGCCCCGCCTCGACCGGGCGGCCGTCCGCGAGCACCAGCACCCGATCCACCGTGCCTGGCAGAAAGGACAGGTCGTGGCTGATCATCATCAGCCCGATCCCCGCCGCTCGCAGCGAGCGCAGCAGGTCGACGATCGTCCAGGCGACCGGCCGGTCGAGCGCGCTCGTGACCTCGTCGACGATCAGCAGCTCCGGCTCCGCGGCCAGCGCCCGCGCGATCGCGGCCCGCTGCCGCTGCCCGCCGCTCAGCGCTCCGGGCAGCCGATCCAGCAGCACGGGATCCAGCGCCACGCGCTCCAGCAGCGCCGCCAGCCGCGGGTCGTCGCGCGTGAACCGGTCGCGCCCCGCCAGCAGCCGCGCCTCCGCGATGCTGTGCCGCACGGTCAGGTGCGGATCCATCGCCGTCGCCGCGTCCTGCCACACGAGCTGCACCCGCGCCCGCAGCTCCGCCCACGCCGATCGCGGCGCCCCGATCAGCTCGCGCCCGTTCATCCGCAACGACCCCGCGAGCTCCGGCTCGAGCCCGACCAGCGCGCGCGCCAGGGTCGACTTCCCCGAACCCGAGCGACCGATCACCCCCAGCCCCGCGCCCCGCTCGAGCTCGAGGTCGACCCCACAGAGCCGCACCCCGACCGTCAACCCGCGCCCCAAGAGCATGTCTTTAAAACATGCCCTGAAAGACCTGGCGCTTGCGACATGCCCATAAATCAACCTCGGCGCGCCGCCGCCACCATCGCCGCGGTGATCGGCTCGGGCGGCGTCGCCAGCAGCTCCGTCAGCGCCCCGCTGGCCACCACACGTCCGCGGTCCAGCACGATCGCCCGCGGGCAGCAGCGGACCACCCGCGCCAGGTCGTGCGACACCAGCACCAGCGCGACTCGCTCGGCCGCGCAGCGCGTCACCAGCAGCTCGACGAGCTCCGCCTGGCTCACGCAGTCGAGCGAGGCCATCGGCTCGTCCGCCAGCAGCACCGCCGGTCGACACGCGAGCGCGAGCGCGAGGGCCACGCGCTGCGCTTGCCCGCCGCTCAACTCGTGTGGATAGCGCAGGGCAAACTCCTGTGACAGACCGACCTCCGCGAGGCGTTCGCGCGGACGGCTGTCCGTCGCGTGCAGCGCACAGACCTCGCGCAGCTGAGCGCCGACGGTGCGCATCGGGTCGAGGCTCGCGGCCGCGGCCTGGGGCACCAGCGCGAGCCCGCGGCCGCGCAGTCCCGCGAGCGCGCGTCGGTCGGCCAGCGGCACCCGGCGCTCGTCCCGGAGCAGCGTCCCGGTGACCTTCGCCTGCTCTGGCGCCAGCCCCAGGAGACAGCGCAGCACCAGGCTCTTGCCGGCCCCCGACGGCCCGAGGATGGCCAGCGCCTCGCCCTCGCCGATCGAGAAGGACACCGCTTCGAGCAGCGTTCGTCCGGCGATCGTGCAGCCGAGGTCGTCGACCCGCATCACGACCAGCGTAACGGCTGTCGCATGTGACAGCCAAGAAACGCGTGAGAATACAAGTCACGCCCCAGGGCGATGTCACAGAGATGGAACATTCGCGACATCGGGCTGCAAAGGCTGTTCGTCATAAACCCTCGCGTCCCGATGTTCCACGGCTTCGACCCCGCGACCCGCGATCAGGTGTTCGTACGCCGGAACAAGCGGGCGATCGTCCTGGCCCTGTTCGGCCATATGTTGGTGATCGGCACCTGGGCTTGGCGTGACCGCCTCAAAGAGCCCGAGGTCGCCGTCGTCCTCGAGCCCGAGATCAAGGATTTCGCCGTCGACGAGCAGCCCGAGCCCGAGGTGGAAGAAGAGCCGCCTCCGCCTCCGCCGCCCGACGTGCCGAAGCCCCAGCCGCAGGCCAAGCCCAAGCCCAAGCCCAAGCTCGAGCCGCCGAAGGTGATCCCCGAGGGTCCGCCGCCGGAGCAGGCCGCTCCGAGCAGCGACAAGAACTTCGGCGGAGGCGAGCCTGGCCAGGGCAACGGTCAGCCGAAGAAGGCCGACAAGCCGCCGCCGCCGAAGAAGCCGGACCCGCCGCCGAAGAAGCCCGACCCGCCGAAGAAGGTCGAGGAGCCGATCGATCCGACCAAGCCGGTCGATCGGCCCGAGCGGGCCAGCGTGCCGGCTCCGGACCCGGGCAACAAGATGCCCGACTACCCCGGCGAGCTGCGCGACGCCGGCATCGAGGGCGAGGTCGTGCTCAAGCTGCACGTCCACCGCGACGGCACCGTCAAGGGCGCCAAGATCTTGCGAGCCACCAACACGGCCTCCGGCGACGAAGAGAAGACGGGCGCCGAGAAGCTGTTCAAAGCCGCCGTCATCGGCGTCGTCAAGGGGTGGAAGTACACCCCGTCCAAGCTCGACGGCGAGCCGATCTCGGTTTGGATCATCGTCAACTTCCCCTTCAAGCTCACCGGCGGCGGATGACGCGCGCGCGCAGCAACACTGAGAGGACTTGAGTCATGGAGCTGTCACTGTTCGAGATCTGGGAAAGCATGAGCCTCCTCTCCCGCCTGGTGGCGATCTCGCTGCTGGGCATGGGTGTGGCCAGCTTCGCGGTCATCATCGAGCGCACCTGGGTCTTGCGCCGCACCGACCGTGAGTCGATGGAGTTCGCCAGCAAGTCGCGCTCGCAGTTCGCCGACGGCGACATCGCCGGCGTGCTCGAGCTGGCGCGCCGCTTCACCCGCAACCCGCTCGCGCGCCTGAGCGCGATCGGCGTGCAGACCTTCCAGGCCAACGAGCACAAGGACGGCGGCCCGTCGGCGGCCGCCGAGCTGACCCGCCGCGAGCTCGCGCGCAAGCTCGAGCTCTACAGCGCCGAGGGTCGGCGCGGCATGGGCATGCTGGCCTCGATCGGCTCGACCGCCCCGTTCATCGGCCTGTTCGGCACCGTCATCGGCATCATCGTCGCCTTCCAGGGCATCGCCTCTGCGGGCGGTGGTGGCATCGCGGCGGTCTCCGCCGGCATCGCCGAGGCGCTGATCGTCACCGCGGTCGGCCTCATCGTCGCCATCACCTCGGTGCTGTTCTTCAACTACCTGTCGGGCCGCTTCGACCGCCTCGACATGCAGATGCAGCACGCCGCCGGCGAGCTCATCGACTACCTGGAGGGCGCCCATGGGCATGGCGGTCGAGACCGGTAAACCCGGTAAAGGGCCGAAGCCCAGCATCAACGTCACCCCGCTGGTCGACGTCGTCCTCGTGCTGCTGATCATCTTCATGCTCATCATCCCGAACATGCAGGATGACAAGCCGATCGAGCTCATCAACGTCATGTTCCCGGACAAGGACGCCGACAGCAAGGAAGAGCCGCTCGTCGTCACGATCGACCGCAACGAGGTCTACACGCTCGAGGAGCAGGACATGGCCCGCGAGCAGGCGATCGCCGTGCTGAAGGGCGTGTACGCCAAGAGCCCCAAGCGCAAGGTCTTGCTGCGCGGCGACGCCAAGGTCCCGTACAAGGCCGTCCGCACCTTCTTCAAGGACGTGCAGGACCTCGGCTTCGGCGGCGTCTCGCTGGCCGTCGGCGCCCAGCGCAAGTGGGACGGCGGCGGGGAGGTGGACTGACCATGGGAGCCAGCCTCAACACCGGCTTCAAGAAGGCCAAGGTCCAGCCCGAGATGAACGTCACCCCGCTGGTCGACGTCGTCCTCGTGCTGCTCATCATCTTCATGGTCCTCGCGCCCGTGATGGCCAAGAGCTTCTGGGTCCGCCTGCCGCCCAAGGACGACAAGGAAGAGCAGCTCGACCAGGCCAACGACCCTGACAAGCCGCTCGTGCTCAGCGTCGCCGCCGACGGCAAGACCGCGATCAACAAGATCGAGGTCGACCGCGCCGAGCTGACCGACAAGCTCACGCGCATGTTCAACGCGCGCCCCGACAACTCCCTGTACCTCGACGCCGCCGACGACACCGAGTACGGCATGGTGCTCGGCGCCGTCGACCTCGCCCGCGGCGCGCAGGCGTTCCCGATCGTCATCCTCACCTCGAAGCCCGAGTGAAGCCGCCGTGACTTCTTGGTGACACCACAGCCGCCCCCTTGGGCGGCTGTTTCGTTTCCAGTACAACCCCCGCGCGGCCGACCGGGCCGCATCAACAATCGAGATCTGGATCGCCATGTTCTTGCGACATTGCAAGAGCCCGGCCCTGCTGTCGCTACTGGCAGCGGTCGGCGCTGGAGTCTGTGCGCGTACCGTTCGAGCCGAGGGTCCCCGTGATTACGAGGGCCCGACCGGCTTCGACGAAGATGGCACCGTGATCGAGCAACCCGCCCCGGGCCAGCAACCGCCCGCGGACGGCGAGCAACCTGCCCAGGAGCAGCCCCTCGAACAGCCGGCGGAGCAACCCGCCGAGCAGCCGGCCGAGCAGCCCGCCAAGGCGCCGCCCGCCGAGGAGGAAGAGGAGGGCGGCTGCGCCGAGGACGACGGCTTCTGCGTCGAGGACCTGACCAACGACGCCGAGGCGCTCAAGAAGGAGATGGCGCCGAAGAAGCAGGTCAAGGTCGCCGGCGACGCCGGCACGATCAAGGGCCGCGTCCTCGACGCCACCAGCGGCTCGCCGCTCATCGGCGTCGGCGTCGCGGTGGTCGGCACCGACTACAAGACCAAGACAGACATCAACGGCGAGTACGAGCTGTCCGTCCCGCCCGGCACCTACCAGGTGCGGATCTCCTACGACGCCTACGAGGGCATGACGATCAGCGGCGTCGCCGTCGCCAAGGACGGGACCGAGTCGTTGAGCCGCGAGCTCAAGCCGATCGCCGGCATGACCCAGACCGTGGTGGTCAAGGCCGAGATCAACAAGGAGAGCGCCGCCGGCAAGCTGGTCGAGCGCAAGAAGGCCGCGAGCGCGCGCGACGTCATGAGCCGCGACGACATCCGCAAGTCGGGCGGCGGCTCGGCCTCCGCGGTCGCGCGCCGGATCGTCGGCACCACCGTCGTCGGCGACCGCTTCATCTTCGTCCGCGGCCTCGGCCACCGCTACGGCAACACCCTCCTCGACGGCGCCCGCCTGCCGAGCCCCGACCCCAACCTGCGCACCGTCCCGCTCGACATCATCCCCTCGGGCGCGCTGTCGGCGATCAACGTCCAGAAGACCGCCACCCCCGACGTCCCGGCCGACTTCGCCGGCGCCTCGGTCCAGCTCGAGACGCGCGAGACCCCCGACAAGCTGTACTTCGCGGTCGACGCCCGCGTCGGCGCCAACACTGCCACCACCTTCCGCGACGCCAACACCGGCAACCACTTCGCCGGCGACAACGCCACCTTCGGCAACCTCGGACGTGGCCTTTCGGACAGCTTCGACACCGCGCGGCCGATCCGCCCGACCGAGATCGAGGGCGGCAAGCCGGTCTACTCGGCCGAGCAGCTCGAGCGGTTCGGCGAGGGCCTGCCGTCGACGCAGACCGCGATCGGCACCAAGACCGCGATGCCGAACTTCGGCGCCGGCGTGCAGCTCGGCAACACCTTCAAGCCGTGGGGCACGCGGCTCGGCTTCCTCACCGCGCTGCAGTACTCGAACGTCCACCAGACGCTGCGCGAGACCCACCGGATCTACAGCGTCACCGGCGACCAGAACAGCGGCTACACCCTCGACACCGACCAGCCCACCGTGCGCTGGGACGGCGTCAAGACGACCCAGAACGTCCAGGGCTCGGCGCTCGCGCTCATCAAGTGGAACTTCGACAAGAACCACCGGCTCGAGCTCACCGCCGTCTACACCCGCGACGCCGACAACGAGTCGCGCGCGCTCACCGGCAACGCGCGCAACACCAGCGCCACCGAGAACACCACCAGCCTCAACACCCGCCTGCGCTACATCATGCGCTCGGTGGTGTTCACCCGCCTGGGCGGTCGTCACACCTTCGACGGCGCCAAGGGCCTGACGCTCGACTGGTTCGGCAGCTACGCCCAGGCGCGCCAGGACGACCCGTTGCTGCGCGAGATGTTCTTCAACAACATCGGCGGCGACTACCAGGTCGCGCCGAACGAGGCCGGCAAGTTCCAGTTCTTCAAGCTGCGCGACAACACCGGCACCGGCGCGCTCAACCTGACCATGCCGTTCAAGCAGTGGCGCGGCCTCGACGCCCGCGTCAAGGCCGGCGGGTGGGTCGAGGCGCGGCAGCGGCAGTTCGACGCTCGCACCCTCGACCTCGAGCCGCGCGGCTGGACCGGCGCGCTGCCCTCGGGCTCCGGCAACATCTTCACCAAGGACACCATCGGCGGCGGCGTGCCGATGAACCAGGGCGGCAGCGAGCCGTTCGTGATAAGCGAGATCACCCGCCCCGGCGGCCAGGACGGCTACAAGGGCTCGCAGCAGATCTACGCCGGCTACGCCATGCTCGACCTGCCGTTCACGCGGTGGTTCCGGCTCGTCGGCGGCGCCCGCTTCGAGGCCAGCAACATCAACGTCTCGCCGTACAGCCCGTACAGCCCGAACGCCGACCCGGCCTACCGCGCCGCGCTGCGCGACCGCCAGGTCCTGCCCTCGGGCAGCCTGATCTTCTCGCCGCGCAGCGACATGAACATCCGCCTCGCCGGCGCCGAGACGGTCGCCCGCCCGGAGATGCGCGAGCTGTCGAAGTTCCTGTTCGTCGACTTCGCCGGCGGCTTCGGCGTGCAGGGCAACCCGGACCTCAAGAGCACCAAGATCTGGAACGCCGACCTGCGGTGGGAGTGGTTCCCGAGCGCCAACGAGGTCATCGCCGCCAGCGTCTTCTACAAGTACTTCGACAGCCCGATCGAGCGCGTCATCGCCACCTTCCCGCGCGTTCAGACCTTCCGCAACGCGACCCTGGCGCAGAACGTCGGCGTCGAGCTCGAGCTGCGCAAGAACCTGTCGTTCATCCACCGCGACGCCCGCGACTTCTCGATCGGGGCCAACTTCGCCTACGTCCACTCGCGCGTCGAGATCCCCGCGCCCGTGCCCGGCGACCCGCTCAACGCCCTCACCTCGACCAGTCGTCCGCTCGAGGGCCAGTCGCCGTTCGTGGTCAACGCCTACTTCGCCTACGACAACGACAAGTCGGGCACCAACGTGCGCCTGCTCTACAACACCTTCGGCCGCCGGATCGCGTTCGTCGGCGCCAACCGCCTGCCCGACGTCTACGAGAAGCCGATCCACACCCTCGACTTCGCGATGTCGCAGCGGGTGCACAAGGGCCTGAGCCTCAGCTTCATGGCGCTCAACATGCTCAACTGGCGTCAGACCTACGTGCAGGGCCCGCTGGACAGCGTGTTCTATCAGACCCGCAAGGGCGTCTCCTTCATCCTCGGCCTCAGCTACAGCATGTGACGGTGAAAGGGCGCGATAATGTCGCGTTCGCGTCACCGACCCGTGGGACCGGCGTCACGGGCTTCTTTAAGGATACCGCCGCGACCTCTCCGACTCCGACGAAGGCTCTCCCCGTGATGACGACCAAGAAGATTCTCCCGATGTTCGCGGCCGCCGTGGCGCTGCCGCTGGTGTTCGCCCAGGGCTGCGGCGACGACGGCATGCAGACCTCGGACACCGCCGACACCAACGACACCGCCTCCGGCGAGGAGGAGTGCGACAGCGAGATCGAGGGCACCATCGAGTCCGACACCACGTGGACCTGCGGTCACACCCTCAGCGGCGTCGTCACCGTCAAGAACGGCGCCAAGCTCACGGTCGACCCCGGCGTCACGATCAAGGGCCTCAACGGCTCGGCGCTCGTCATCTCCAAGGGCTCGCAGCTGATCGCCGAGGGCACCAAGGAGCAGCCGATCGTGTTCACCTCGGCCCTGGCCGAGGGCAGCCGCGCGCGCGGTGACTGGGGCGGCATCGTCCTCCTCGGCGACGCCAAGAACAACCTCCAGACCGGCTCCGGCATCGCCGAGGGCCTCGACGCCGGCAACCCCGACTACGCCTACGGCGGCGGCGAGGACGCCTACTCGTGCGGCTCGCTCAAGTGGGTCCGCGTCGAGTACGTCGGCTTCGAGCTGACGAAGGACAACGAGCTCAACGGCGTCACCTTCTACTCGTGCGGCTCCGGCACCAAGGTGGACTACCTGCAGGTCCACATGGGCAAGGACGACGGCATCGAGATGTTCGGCGGCACCTGGAGCGGCAAGCACATCGTCGTCTCCGGCGCCCAGGACGACTCGGTCGACTGCGACCAGGGCTACACGGGCTCGCTGCAGCACGTCGCGATCATCCAGGACCCGGCCGCCGGCAACTACGGGTTCGAGCTGTCGAACCAGGCCGACAACCTCGACGCCGAGCCGCGCACCAAGCCGAAGTTCGTCAACGTCACCGCGATCGGCACCGCCGCGGGCGGCGAGATCGAGACCCAGAGCGCCGGCGTCCGCCTCAAGGAGGGCGTCGCGGCCGAGTTCTACAACGCGATCTTCACCGGCTTCCACAACGCCGCGATCGAGCTGACCGAGGGCGCGACCGAGACCGTCGCCACCGCCGGCGGGATCGTGTTCAAGAACAACCTGTTCTTCAACAACTCGGCGGTCGACGACGGCGCGACCCCGTACGTGGTCGGCGAGGGCTCGACGTTCGACCTCAAGGCGTTCATCGAGGATCCGGCCAACAACAACCTGATCGACAGCGACCCGCAGCTCACCGGCCTCGACTTCACCGCGCCGAACTTCGCCCCGGCGGACGGCTCGCCGGTCCGCGGCGCCGGTGCGGCCCCGGCCGGCTTCGACGCCGCCGACTACATCGGCGCCGTGGGCAGCGTCGAGGCCGACTGGACCCTCGACTGGACCACCTGGGCCGCGAACTAGTCAGGATCGCCGTGCTCCGCGTCGCCGCCACGCTCGCGCTCTGCCTGTCCTTCGGGGCATGTGAGGCGCCGCCCGTCGGCGACGCGAGCCCGACCGCGCCCGCAGAGCCGCACGTCGGCGACGAGCCGCTCGCGGGCGGTCTGCCCAGCGTCGAGGCGCTCGGCGAGGCGGTGGTGGCCGGCCTCGTCGACGGCGACGCCGCGGCCCTCGCCGCGCTGACGGTGAGCCACGACGAGTACACCGGCCGCCTGTTCCCCGCGATCGCCAACCACCCGGCCGCCGAGGCGATGGGCCGCGAGCTGCTGTGGGACATGCACGCCCGCCAGAGCGCCGACGACCTCCAGCGCGCGCTCGACCACCACGGCGGCGCCGCGCTCGAGTTCGTCCGCTTCGAACCACGCCAGACCGTCCGCCGGGCCGGCATCGTGTTCCACGAGCGCCCGCACCTCGTCGTCCGCGGCGAGGACGGCGCCGAGCGCCGCCTGCAGATCCTCGCCTCGCTCGTCGAGCACGAATCCACGCAGACCTTCAAGCTCCTCGGCTTCCGCGATCACGACTGAGTCACGACGTTGTCGCGAGCCTGTGGGGCCGCCCCGCAGCGCACCTGTTAGGAAGAAACCATGCCCGCCACGATCCTCATCGTCGACGATGAGCGCGACCTGCTCGACTCGCTGCGCTTCAGCCTCGAGCGCGAGGGCTTCTGCGCCCTCACCGCCCAGAACGGCAGCTCCGCCCTGTCGCTCATGGGCCAGAGCCCGCCGCCGGACCTGGTCCTGCTCGACTGGATGCTGCCCGACATGGCCGGCACCGAGGTCTGTCGCAACATCCGGATGACCGAACGGACACGTGGCACGCCGGTCATCATGATCACCGCGCGCAGCGAGGAGATCGATCGGGTGGTCGGCTTCGAGCTCGGGGCCGACGACTACGTGACGAAGCCGTTCAGCGTGCGCGAGCTGCTGCTGCGGGTGAAGGCGATCCTGCGCCGCCGCACCGCCGACGACCACGCGACGGAGGAGCAGCACTACGAGCTCCTGCGCGTCGACCACGACGGCCACCAGGTGTGGGTGCAGAACAGCCGCGTGACCCTGACCGCGCTCGAGTTCCGCCTGCTGGCGACGCTGCTGGCCCGCCGCGGCCGCGTGCAGACCCGCGACACGCTGCTCAACGACGTGTGGGGCGTGCAGGTCGACGTCACGACCCGCACGGTCGACACCCACGTGCAGCGCCTGCGCAAGAAGCTCGGCGCCGCGGGGCAGTACATCGAGACGCTCCGCGGCGTCGGCTACCGCTTCCTGCTGCCCGAGCGCGAAGCGACGCACTGAAGCACGAGCGACGCCGTTCGGCGCGATCGAAGTCGACGGGTCGACGCGTTCATCCGCGGAAGTCGAGTCGATCGGCGAGGACGTGACTCGGCGCGAGCCGAGCCGACGCGCTCACCCACTGACGCCGTGGCTGCGAGCGAAGACCGGCGCAGTGAGTCCGCGTCATGAAGTCGCGTCGCGGCTCAGCTCGGGCGGAGCCCGCGGCGGAGGGCGTCGCGCAGCTCGCGTTCGAACCGCTGCGCCACCTCGGCGTGCGTGACCATGTCGAACCCGTGGAAGGCGCCCGGGTACACGTGCAGCTCGGTCGGCACGCCCGCCCGCAGGAGCCGCTGCGCGTACGCGACGTCTTCGGCGAGGAACAGGTCGAGCGCGCCCACTGCGATGTAGGTCGGCGGCAGCCTCGAGAGGTCGGCGGCGCGACCGGCCGCCGCGTATGGCGAGACGTCCTCGCCGCCAGGTTGGCCGCCGAGCAGGGCCTTCCAGCCGAAGTGGTTGTTGTCTCGCGTCCACACGAACTCGCCGACGAGCGGGTTCGGCTCGACCTCGACGCAGGTGCGATCGTCGAGCATCGGATACACGAGCAACTGGAACGCCACCGGCACCTCGCCGCGGTCGCGCGCCAGCAGCCCCAGCGCGGCCGCCAGCCCGCCGCCGGCGCTCTCGCCCCCGATGGCGATCCGCTTGCGATCGACGCCCAGCTCCTCGGCGTGCTCGTGCAGCCACTTCAGCGCCGCGTAGCAGTCCTCGACCGGGCCGGGGAACGAAGTCTCGGGCGCGAGGCGGTAGTCGACCGACACCACCACGCAGCCGAGCGCGCTCGCCAGCGCCTGGTTGCGCGCGGCGGCCATGTGCGGCGAGCCCATCACGTAACCGCCGCCGTGCATGTGCAAGTAGGCCGGCCCGAGCCCCAGTCGCCGCCGCGGCTCGTAGACGACCACGCGCACGTCCGGTGCCCCCTCGGGCCCGGGGACGAGCCGCTCCGATGCAGCCAGATCCGGCAACGGCTCGCTCGCAGGCGGCATGAGCGCGCGGATCTGCGTGAGCGCCTGCGGGCTCAGCTCGATCGACGGCAAAGCATTTAATAAAGGGGCCAGCTGCGGATCGACCAGGTGACGTGAAGACATGGACTCCCGTGCGGCCGCGGCAGCGACCGCGACGAGTCTGAAGGATGCGCGCACGAGGGTCCACCGAAGTCGAGGCGCGCCCGCGCGCGACGGCCGATCTTCATGATGTCCTTTAAAGCATGTCCTCATGGACATGCGAATAGATCGCCCGGCGGCACCCGACCCGGCATCTGCCGACCGATGGACGAACGGCGCGGAGGCGCGCGCCGTCGGGCCGTAAAAAGATTGTGCGAGCCCGGGAAGATCGCGGCCGCCCGGCGTTGTCGGAGGGAACACCCCGCCGAATTGCCAAGGAGGAGCGCCCCCGGCCGTCGACACGAGCGGCCATCTCTCTCGCCAGAAATTCAAGAGATAGGATGCGTTGCGCGAGCAGCCCGCGAGGGTCTCCTCGCCGTGAGCGCGACGAGTCACTCGTCGAGGTCTCTCGTCGCGTCGACGCTGTCGTCGTCGAGTCGACGCACCTGCGGTCGCGAGGCCGCGCATGTGAACGCGAGCACGCGCGGTCGCGGCCGCGTTTGCAAAAACTCGAGGTTGGTAGAGTGGGCCGCCGCGCGGGCGGCCGAGCGCGCCGAGTCGTGCGCAGGAGGATCGGAGCCATGAACCTAGCACTCGTCATCATCGCCGCCTGGTGGTCGGCCGTCCTCGCGCCGATCGAGCCGGCGAACCCGAAGGGTCAGGTGCCGATCTTGAACCCCAAGGTTCTGCGACCGGAGCAGGTCGACACCGGCAAGTTTCCCCAGGTCCCGCAGATCCTCAGTTCCCGCCGCAGTCCGAGCAGATCGACACCAGCAAGCTGCCCAAGGTCACGCAGGCGCCCAAGTTCGCGTTCAAGTCGGGCAGTTATTCCGCCGAGTCGATGAAGCTGCCCGAGGTGTTGCCGCTGGAGAAGTTCGAACACTGGCAGGGCGGGCCGAACTGGCCGTACCTCGAGAGCTCCGTCGTCGTCGTCACCGACCATGGGCAAGATCCGAACCGCTTCGTCGCCTTCCTCGTCGACCTCAAGGACCAGCGGATCGCGGCGATCCGCGACGGCGACATCCACAAGCACTTCGCCACGATCGGCCACATGACGCCGCTCGACGGCAAGTACCAGGAGGGCCTGCCGCAGACGATCATGGGCCTCGCGGGCAGCGGCGCGGTGATCATCTTGCGCCCGCCGGTGCCGCCCGGCCCGCCCGGATTTCCCGACGAGCTGGTGCGGAGGATCCTCGACACCGGCAACATCGCCGGCGTGGCCGGTCAGCTGATCCAGGGCAAGCTCGGCCGCGGTTGACCGTCGATCTGTCGCGTGGCATCGTCCGCCGTCGCCATCCATGGTCCCGCCGCCAGTCATCGATCCGCCGATCGACGCCGCGGCGGACTTCCATCGCGCCCTGCGGGAGCACGAGCACGCGCTGCGCGACCTCGCCTTGCGGCTGTGTCGCAACCCGGCCGACGCCGGCGACCTGCTGCAGGACACCTTCGAGCGGGCGCTGCAGCGACGCGCGCAGTTCCAGCCGGGGACCAACCTGCGCGCGTGGCTGTGCACGATGCTGCACCACCTCTTCCTCGACCGCTGTCGCGCGCGGGTGCGCGGGCCGACGCACGCCTCGCTCGACGAGGTCGCCTTGCCGGCGCCGGAGCCGGCGGCCGAGCCGGCCTGGGCGGCGCTGACCCGCGACGACGTCGTCGCCGCGGTCGAGCGGCTCGAGCCCGACTTTCGCCGCGTCTACCAGCTTCACAGCCTCGAGGGCGTGCCGTATCAAGAGATCGCCGCGCGCCTCGGGATCCCCAAGGCCACCGTCGGCACTCGCCTCGCAAGGGCCCGCCGCAAGCTCCGTGACCTGCTGCTGCCGGCCCGCGCCGCCGACGAGAGCCACCCATGACCCGCCGTTGCGACGACATCGACCGCTACTTCGACGGCGAGCTCGAGGGCGACGCGCGCGCGGCGTTCGAGGCCCACCTCGTCGAGTGCGCGGGCTGTCAGCAGGCGCTGCACGTGCTCATGCAGCTGCAGGTCGCGACCGGGCCCGAGGCCGCGCCGGCGGCTCCGGTGATCTCGCTGACCTCACGCAAGCGGCGGGGCTGGTGGGCCGCGGTGCCGCTGCTCGCCGCCGCCGCCGCGCTCGCCCTGTACTTGCGCGGGCCGGGCGGCGGGCCCGAGCTCGGGCATGTCCCCGAGGGCATGTCGCAAGAGCCAGATGCTAGGTCACTCACTCTGACGCCGACGCGCGGGGTCGAGGCGCGCCTCAGCTTCGCGCCGGCCGATGTCCACCGCGACTACGCCGTGCTGCGCGCCGGCGGTGCGGTCGCGGGCGAGCCGATCCCACTGAGCGAGCTCTCGCGGCTCGAGCAGGCCGGCGAGCTGCGCGGCCTGGCGGCAGCGCACGCGCTGCGCGGCGAGCTTGCCCAGGCCCAGGCCGTCTTGCTGCGGCTCGGCCCCTCGCCCGACCGCGACAGCGACCTCGCCGCGCTGGCCTTGATGCAGGGCCAGGCCGAGCCGGCGCTCGCGCTCGCCGACGCCGCGCTGGCGGCCGCGCCCGAGCACCTGCAGGCGCGCTGGAACCGGGCCCTGGCGCTGCGCGAGCTGGGCCTGCCGCGCCTGGCCGCCGACGCGCTCGAGCAGCTCGCGGCCGTCGATACCCCCGCGTGGGGCGCCGAGGCGCGGGCCCAGGCCGCCGCGCTGCGGCGTTCGCCGGCCGCGCGCGAGCAGCTGTTCGCCGACGTGCAGGCGGCCGGGGCGGCGCTGGTCGAGCGCGGCGAGCCGATCGCCGAGGCCACGATCGCCGCCGCGCCGTCGCTGGTGCGCCTCTACTTCTACGACGCGGTGCGCGCCGCTCCCACGCCGGCGCGGGTGCTCGCGCTGGCGCCGCTGGCCGAGCGGCTCGATCGCCTCGCCGGAGGACATGTCCTTGGGGACATGCTGCAAAAGACAGCGAAGGCCCCGTTCGCCCGGCGCGGCCCGCTGGCCGCGGCGTACGCCGAGCTCGCGCTCGGGCGCGGCGGCGACGGGGCCGACCTGGCCGCGCGGGCGCGGGCCGCCGGGCAGAACGACATCGCTCTCGGCGCCCTGGTCCACGCCGGCCGCGCGCGCGCCGATCTCGAGCGCTTTACCAAGCTGGCCGAAAGTACAGGCGACCCGTGGCTGCGGATGCTCGCCGCCCAGGAGCGGGCCGCCGCGCAGGTCGACGCCGGCGAGTACGCGGCGGCCGAGGCGACGCTGACCGCAGCGCGGGCGCTGTGCGGGCCTGGCCTCGGCTACCGCTGCGCGCGGCTCGAGCTGGCCCACGCCGAGCTGCTGGCGCTGATGCACCGCCTCACCGAGGCCGCGGCGCCGCTCGACGCCGGCGCCTTGCGAGTGCTCCAGGATCGACACTGGGGCGCCGAGACGACCTTCCTGCAGCTGCGCGCCGAGGTGGCCCGCCTGCGTGGTGCCTTCGGCCTGGCGCGGGCGATCACCGGCGAGACCCTGCTGCGCCTGCCTGACGCACCCGCGGCTCGCTGCCGGGCCGAGCGCCACGCGCGGGATGTGCTCGCCGGCCTCTCGATCGTCGCGCTCGACGTCGCGGGGGCGCGGCGCGAGCTTCAGGCCGCGTCCGACTGCGAGCTGCCGCCGTCGCTGCCGCGGCTGTTCGTCGAGGCCGACCTGGCGCGGATGAGCGGCGACCGAGGCGACCTCGACGCGGTGCTTGCCGGGCTGCCGGCGCTGCGGGCCGCCGGCCTGAGCCCCGGCGAGGCCGCGCTCGCGGCTCACATCGAGGGCCGGGCGCGCATCGCCGGCGAGCCCGAGGTCGGCCGCGCCCTGCTGCGCGAGGCGATCGCTGCTGCCCGCGAGCTGCCGCGCAGTGACCCGCACGCGCTCAAGGCGATGTCGTTCAGCTACGCCTCGCTCGTGCTCGACGCGGCGGCCCGGGGCGATCACGCGGCAGCGCTCGGCCTGCTCGCCGAGGAGGTCGGTGCGCCGGCGCCGACCTCCTGCGCGCTCGGCCTCGCCGTCGATCACGAGCGCAGCTACAGCGTCGCGCTCGGACAGGCCGGCCCCGCGCTCGGTGGCCTCGTCACCCGCACCGCGCCTGTCGCCGCCGACGAGTCGCTGGTGCCCGCCGACGCGATCGCGGCGGTGCGCGCCTGCCCCGAGGTCGCGGTGTTCGCCCGCCCGCCGCTCTCCGGCCGCCCGGGCCTGCTGCCGCCGGAGATCGCGTGGTCGTACCGCGTCGGCCACCAGTCCCTCGGGACAGTTTCAAAGGACATGTCCCATCGGACATTCGACTGGTCGTCGCCGATGCATCCACCCCGCCCGCGCTCGGCCTGCCGCGCCTGTCCCCGTGGACAGGTGCGAGCGACGCCACCACGCGGCTGCTGAGCGGCCCCGAGGCGACGCCGACGCGGGTGCTGCAGGCCTTGCCGGCGGCGGGGGAGATCGAGTTCCACGTCCACGGCCTGGTCGACCTCGCGGTCTCGGACGCTTCGTTCCTGGCGCTGACACCCGAGGCCGACGGCCGCCACACCCTGACGGCCGGGCAGATCCGCGGCGTCGCCCTGCCGGCCCGTCCGGTCGTGATCCTCGGGGCCTGCCACGCCGGTCAGGTCGCGCCGTACCTGCACGAGGCGTGGAGCCTGCCGAGCGCCTTCCTCGAGGCCGGCGCGCGGGTCGTCATCGCCTCGCCGGCGCCGGTCGAGGACCGCGAGGCCGGCCCGTTCTTCGACGCAGTGCGCGCGCGGATCCGCCGAGGCGCGTCGCCGGCCGTCGCGGTGCGTGACGAGCGGCTCCTCCGCGGCGGCGCCGACTGGGCCGCCCACGTGCTCGTGTTCGAGTAGTGCTACCGTGGCGCGTATGTTCGACCCTGCCGCGTGGCTGCAAGCGTCCCGGCCGCTGGCCCAGGTCAACCTCGTCGTCCCGCTGTGGCTCGGGCAGGCGCTCGCTTTCGCCTACACCGGCGCGTTCTCGCTGGGCACCCTGTACGCCGCGCACATGTTCGCCGCGCTGCTGCTGCTGGTGATCGTGTTCAGCAACGACTACGCCGACCGCGACACCGACGCCGCCAACACCACCTACAACGAGTTCTCCGGCGGCTCGCGGGTGCTGCCCGACGGCCGCCTGCGCCCGGGCGAGCTGCGCGACGCGGCCTGGCTGGCGCTGGTCGGTCTGCTCGGGCTCTCGCTCTACCTGGCCCTCGGGACAGGCCGCCCGTGGACCCCGCTGTTCGTGGCCGCGGCCGCGTTGCTGGTGTGGATCTACAACTTCCCGCCGCTGCGCCTGTCGTACCGCGGCGGCGGCGAGGTCGTGCAGGGCCTCGGCACCGGCGTCGTGCTGCCGCTGTTCGGCTTCTACGTCCAGGCCGGCTCGCTCGCGGCGTTCCCGTGGCTGGCGCTGGCGCCGCTGTTCCTGATCGGCGTGGTCGGCCACATCCTCACTTCGCTTCCGGATGTCCCTTCGGACAGGTCGTCGGGCAAGCGCAGCTACGCGGTGCGCCGCGGGCAGTGGGCGGCCCGGCGCCACAGCCTCGAGCTGCTGGTGATGGCCGCGCTGATGGGCGGCCTCGTCGTGCCCGGCCTCGGCGTCGTCGGCGTCGCCATGCTGGCGGTCCCGACCCTGGCGCTGGTGGTCCGCAGCGTCGCCCTGCTCGGCAGCGCCGACGCCGAGCAGCGCGACGAGTGCCGCCGCTTCATCCTCCTCGTCGCCGGCGCCGGCCACCTGCAGTGCGTGCTGTGGAGCCTCGCGCTGGCGGTGGTCGGCCTGCTGCGGCCGTGAGCAGCGGCGGGGCCGCGAGCTCGCGGGCGCATCGTCGGGGACACGCGCACCTGCCATGTCCCGCGAGACGAGCGACTTCGACTTGCGAGCCCGGGGCGCATCGTCGGGGACATGCGCCCCGCCATGTCCTGCGAGACAGGCGACTCCGACTTGCGAGCCCGGGGCGCATCGTCGGGGACACGCGCACCTGCCATGTCCTGCGAGACAGGTGACGTCGACCCGATATTTATATGTCTCAAAGAACATGGCGAATAGAGCATGTCCTTAAAGACAGCATAGAAGCCTCACGGGCACGGCGGCGTCAGCAGCCCCAGCGCCTTGAGCCGCTTGTGATTCGCGGGCGACGGGGCGCCCGAGCGGCGGCGGAGCTGCTCCGCGAGGCAGGCCGACTCGCGCGCGCGGCTGCGGTCGCCGCCGGTGCGGACCAGCGCGATCGCCAGAGTCTCGTGCAGCTCGGCGGCCGGCTCGAGGTCGGGGTGGGCGTCCGCCAGCAGCGCCAGCGCTCGCTCCGCCAGCGCCAGCGCCTCCGCCGGTTCGCGCTCGCGCAGCAGGTCGGCGAGGGCCAGCAGCGATTCGAACCGGCGCGGGTCGTCCGGCGCCAGCGTCGTGTCCTGCAGGGCGATCGCCTGGCGCGCGTGCTGCTCCGCCGCCGCGGCGTCGCCGAGGTCGCTCTCGAGCACCGCGATCGTCGTGTCGAGGTCGGCCAGGTAGACGTGCGACTCGCCGACGCGCTCGGACAGCCGCTTGCGCACGCGCGACACCAGCGCCAGCGCCTCCTGGGCCCGGCCGAGCCGGCGCAGCAGCACCGCGTAGTTCTGCTGCACCATCGCCGCGCCGAGGTGGTCGGGCGCGCGGCGCAGCTCGATCACCTTCAGCGCCGCCAGGTAGTGGCGCTCGGACGCCGCGTAGTCGCCGAGGCTGTGGAACACCCCCGCCAGCAGCGCTTGCGTGAACATCGTCTCCGCGTGGTATGGCACCAGAGTGGTGCGCTGGATCTGCTCGCTGCGCTGCAGCAGGCGCAGCGCCTCCGCCTGGTGGCCGAGGGTGTGCAGCGCGCTGCCCAGGTTCATCAGCGTCACTGCCAGCTCCGGCGAATCGGGCCCGTACAGCTTCTCCTCGATCCGCGCCGTCTCGCGCAGGTAGCTCGCGGCGCGCGGCAATTGGTCGAGCTGCATCAACACTCCGGCGAGGTTGTTGTACGACTGGGCCACCACCACCGTGTCGCGGCCGACCGCGGCCAGCCGCAACGCCAGCGCCTCCTCCTCGGCCTCGGCCGCCTCCTGGTAGCGCCCGAGCAGCTCGAGCGACCCGCTGATGTTGTCGAGCGCGCCGGCGACGACGGGGTGGCGCGGGCCGAACATCTCGGTCCAGCGGGCCAGGGCGCGGCGGTTCATCGCCAGCGACGCCTCGCCGTCGCCGAGCTCGGTGTAGACGATGCCGAGCGCGTCCATCAGATACGGGCTGAGCGTCGAGCTGCGGCACTCGCGATCGGCCTCGCACGCCTCGAGCGCGGGGAACAGCAGGTCGTAGGCGCGGGCGTACTCGGTCGTGGCCGAGCGGAGGTAGTTGGCGCGGGCGAGCTGCAGCGACAGCCGATCGCGCAGCGTGCCCGAGCGCTCGACCTCGACCTCCGCCAGCCGCGACCACAGGTCCCACAGCGGCCGCAGGCGGTGGTCGTCGTTGAGGCGGTTCATCCGCGACAGGGCCGCGCGCCGGGCGACCGCGTCGTCGCCGACGCGACGGGCCGCCAGGTAGGCCTGTTCGAAATCTCGCGAGCGGCGGTGCGGCGCGAGTTGGCCACGTCGACGTACGCGCGGACCAGCGCGAGCTCGGGCGCCAGGTGCTGCGGCAGCGCCAGGCGCTCGACCTGCTGCAGCTCGCGGTCCGCCTCGCGTCCGCGGTCCGCGTGCGTCAGCGCCTCGATCCGCTCGAACCGCTGGCGCGCGCCCGCCTCCGCGATCGCCTCGGCCGCGGTCGCCGGCAGCGGGTGTTCCGCGCGCACGTAGCTGGGGTTTTCGCACGGCTCGATCGCCGGCAGGCCCTCGACCGCCTCGACCGCGCGCGTCAGCATCGGCGCCTCGGCCTCGCGCAGCAGCGCGACCGTCTCGGCCAGCGCGTGGCGGCGACCCTCGAGGCACGCCATGCGCAGCTCGAGCAGCTCGGGCGACTGCTCCTTGCGCACCGCGGTGTCCTCGCACGCGTCGCGGTGGGCCGCCGCCCACGCCGCGGCGTAGGCGTCGAGGCGCACGCCGACCCGCGCCCCGAGGTCGCGGGCGTAGGGCAGGCCGGTCGCTGCCAGCGCCGCGGCGAGGCTGTCCTTTTGGACCTGTCCCCAAACACTCGTTATTTTCGCCGCCCCGTCGACGCACAGCTCGGCGCGGCCGACCACCGCGTTGCGCACGCCGAGGCCGGTCAGCGCGGTCAGGCACAGCAGCACCGCGGCTCCGAGCAGGCGGACGCGGGCGCGCTCGGGGTCGCGGCCGATCGCCGCCAGCAGCGCCTCCATCGACGGGAACCGCCGCGCCGGGTCCGGGTCGAGGCCGCGGACCAGCGCCGCGTGCAGCCACGCCGGCGCGCGGCGGCCCGGCGGCGGCGGCGTCACCTGGCCCTCGCAGATCGCCATGGCCAGCGCTTGCAAGGTCGCGCCCTGGAACGGACGCTGGCCGTAGAGCCCCTCCCACAGCGCGACGCAGAACGCGAACTGGTCCGAGCGCGCGTCGGCCGGAAGGCGCAGGTACAGCTCCGGGGCGATGTACGCCGGCGTGCCGACCACCGCCCCGGCGACGGTCAGCTGCGAGCCGAGCGTGTTGCGTGTGGTCGCGATCGCGTCGTGCTCTGTCGTCGTCGCCGCTTCGGGCTCGGGCGCGCGGGCCAGCCCGAAGTCGAGCACGCGCACGCGGCCGTCGTCGCCGACCATCGC
This sequence comes from Nannocystis pusilla, assembly GCF_026626665.1. GTDB lineage: Bacteria > Myxococcota_A > Polyangia > Nannocystales > Nannocystaceae > Nannocystis > Nannocystis pusilla. The sequence goes on along the minus strand of NZ_JAPNKE010000002.1, from coordinate 8,426,874 downwards.
GTTGTCGGGCTTGAAGTCGCGGTGGACCAGCCCGGCCGCGTGGGCGGCCGCGAGCCCGCGACCGGCCTGGATGAACACCCGCAGCACCTCGCGCCACGGCCGCGGGGCCGCCTCGAGCCACGCGCGCACGCTCGCCCTGGACGTACTCCATGGCCAAAAAGACATGGTCCAAGAAGCTACCGACCTCGTAGACCGCGACCACGTGCGGGTGCGACAGCCGGGCCAGCGCCTGGGCCTCGCGCAGCAGGCGGGCGTGGCCCTGCGTCGTCGCGTGGTCGGCCGCGCCGTGCAGCAGCTTGATGGCGACCTTGCGGTCGAGCTGCTCGTCGTAGGCCGCGTAGACGACCCCCATCCCGCCCGCGCCGAGCTCGCGGATGATCGTGAAGCGGCCGATCCGGCTCGGCTGCTCGCGCGGGCGCTCGCTCGCGGCCGGATCGGCGGCGAGGGTGGCCCCATCCGCGAGCGAGTACGCGGGGAGGGTGGCTGCGTCGCTCGAGGCCGGGGGCTGCGGCGCGGTCACGCCCGGCAGTTTGGCAAACTATCGCCGACGTGGGTGGCGCGGAGGCGCGCCTCAGCGCAGCAGGCCGCCGATCCGGCGACTCAGGCGCGCGCGTTCGAAATCGGCGCGCAGCGAGGATATCCCCACCGCGTAGATCGCCCAGAACACCAGGCCGACGCCGAAGCCCGCCAGAGTCGAGCCGAGGATCGGCGCCTCGGCCTGCATCTGTCGCAGCTCGCCGGCGGCCTTCTGCCAGTTCACGGCGATGAACGCCAGCAGCACCGTCAACGCCAGCGCCTTGAGCGCGGACAGGCCCGACAGGCGCGGCCTGGGGCCGAGGCCGCCGCGGTCGCCCTCGAGCAGTTGCATGAGCAACCCGAGCCACGACGACAGCATCGGCAGCACCAGCGCGCCCGCGATCCCGCCGAGCCCGGTCACGGCCAGGCGGAGGCGTTCGGTCGACAGTGGGATCTCGGCGGCGAGTTCGGGCGCCACGCGCGTGAGCCTACCGCAGAACGTGCGCGCGCGCGTCCTCGTCGGCGGCATACACTCGCCCCGTGGTGTCCGCGACCAGTTTTCACACCGAGTTTCAGCGCCGCGCGCACGACGCCGTCGTCGAGGTGCAGTCGACGATCTGCGCCGCCATCGAGGCGCTCGAGCGCGAGGCCGGCGGCAGCGGGGTGTTCCAGAGCGACGCCTGGGACCGGCCCGGCGGCGGCGGCGGCCTGACGCGGGTGATCCGCGGCGACGTGATCGAGAAGGGCGGCGTCAACACCTCGGCGGTGTTCGGCGAGCTCAACCCGCAGTTCGCCAGCCAGCTCGCCGGCACCGGCGCCAGCTTCTTCGCCGCCGGCGTCTCGCTGGTGCTGCACCCGACGAACCCGTTCGTGCCGACGGTGCACGCCAACTTCCGCTACATCGAGCAGGGCGACCGGCGGTGGTTCGGCGGCGGCGCCGACCTGACCCCGTACTACTACTTCGCCGAGGACAAGGCGCACTTCCACGACGTGTGGCGCCGCTTCTGCGACGCCCACCCCGGCATCGGCGACTACCCGCGCTTCTCCGACTGGTGCGATCGCTACTTCTATTCGAAACACCGCGGCGAGTCGCGCGGGGTCGGCGGGATCTTTTTGACCACCTGTTCGTCGACGCCGCGCGGCCCGGCCACGACGAGGCGCTCCTGCGCTTCATCCGCGACGGCGGCATGCGCTTCCTCGACGCCTGGCTGCCGATCGCGCGCCGGCGCCTGCCCACGCAGTACGGGCCCGACCAGCGCCGCTGGCAGGAGCTGCGCCGCGGCCGCTACGTCGAGTTCAACCTCCTCTACGACCGCGGCACGGTGTTCGGCCTCAAGACCGGCGGCCGCACGGAGTCGATCCTGATGTCGCTCCCGCCGCACGTGCAGTGGGGCTACGCCGAGGAGCCCGCGCCCGGCACCCCCGAGGCCGCCCTGCTCGCCGAGCTGCGCAAGCCGTTCCCCGGCGACGAGCCGAACCCCTGAGCGGCAGCGTCCGAACCTCGCTGCGAAGGCAGCGCTCGCGGTCTTCCACAGGACATGTCGAAATGGGTATGTCCTGTGGGACATGTCTTTGTCGACATGAAAGGCCGCTGCGCCGGCCAGAGACGTGCGGGGCGTGGAGCCTGTCCGTGAAGACATGTCGCTGGCGGCGCCCGGCCGCCCGGAGGTGTGCCGAGCCTGTCCGCCAGGACATGTCGCTCGCGGCGGCCGACCGTCCGCGCCGTCCGTAGATTTGCCGAGCTTCGAGCTCGTCCGCGAGGAGATGTCGCTCGTGACTCGCCGGATTGGCCCCGCCGCCCGGAGATGTGCCGGGCCTGGAGCCTGTCCGTCAGGACATATCGCTCGCCGTGCGCCCGCCCTCGCTGCCCGGAGATGTACCGAGCTTGGAGCCTGTCCGTCAGGACAGATCGCTCGCCGTGCGCCCGCCCTCGCTGCCCGGAGATGTCCCGAGCTTGGAGCCTGTCCGTCAGGACAGATCACTCCCCGTGCGCCCGCCCTCGCTGCCCGGAGATGTACCGAGCTTGGAGCCTGTCCGTCAGGACAGATCACTCCCCGTGCGACCGCCCGCGCCGCCCGGAGATGTACCGAGCCTCGAGTCTGTCCGTCAGGACAGATCACTCCCCGTACGACCGCCCGCGCCGCCCGGAGATCTGCCGAGCCTCGAGTCTGTCCGCCGGGACATGTCCCGCTCGGCGCGTGAGCGGCGGCGCGCGCCCGACCTTCCAAGCCGGCGGCGAAGTCGCCTCGGCGCCGGCGGCGGCTGCCCACCTTTCGAGGATTTCACGGTTTTCCCGCGCCTGTCCGCGCCGGGAGCCGGCGTGGTCGGGTGGATCCACCTGCTCCAATTCCGGGGTTTGCCCTGCAGGCACCTCGGCGCGACAATCCGCGGGCCCGGTGGTCTCCCCCTCCGTTCGTCGTGGCTCGTCGTCGCCGTCGTCGTGGCGTTGGCGCGACCCGCCGCGGCCGCGCCGGCACCTGTCCTTCGAGGCATGCCCTCTCAGACAGGTCCGAAGGGACCTGTCTCCGAGGGCCCGAGCGCCCCGACCTCCGCGCCGACCGCGGCCCCGACCAAGCTGACGCGCGAGGCCAGCGAGCAGGCGCGCACCGTCGGGCGCACCACCGTCCGCGACACGCAGGCGCAGGCCACCCACGACACGCGGGCCGCCAGCGTCGTCACCCGGCGCGACCTCGAGGAGCGGCTGCCGCGCTCGGCCCCGGACGCCCTGCGCTTCGAGCCCGGCGTCTACGTCCAGCAGACCGCGCACGGTCAGGGCTCGCCGTTCGTGCGCGGCCTGACCGGCCAGCAGACCGTGATGATGTTCGACGGCATCCGCCTCAACAACAGCACCTTCCGCTACGGCCCCAACCAGTACTTCTTCACCATCGACTCGCGCACCCTGCAGAAGCTCGAGGTCCTGCGCGGCGCCTCCTCGACGCGCTACGGCTCCGACGCCATGGGCGGCGCCCTGCTCGCCACCCCGATCGATCCGTCGCTCGCGCTCGGCGGCCCGCGCGGCTGGTACGGCCACTCCAAGGCGATGATGCGCACCGGCACCGCCGACGGCGAGATCGGCGGGCGGGCCCAGCTCGACGTCGGCTACAAGGGCAAGGTCGGCCTGTTCGGCGGCGTCGGTTACCGCGACGTCGGCCTGCTCCGCGCCGGCGGCAAGCTGCTGTCCCCGAGCACGGGTCAGCCCGTCAAGTCGCCGCTGTTCGCCTCTGACGGCGTGACCCAGCGCGGCACCGGCTTCCGCGAGTTCACGGCCGACGCGCGCCTCGTCTATCAGGTCAACGACAAGCACCGCCTCACTCTCGGTTACTACGACTACCGCCAGTTCGACGCCCCTCGCACCGACCGCTGCCCGCCCGTCACCGCGCCGCAGAGCGAGTGCCTGACCTACGACGAACAGTTCCGCACCCTCGTCTACGGCGCCTACGACGTGCACGACGGCCCGTCCGCGGCCGAGACGGTGCGCTGGACCGTCAGCTACCAGCACCAGCACGAGCGGCGCCGGTTCGACCGCGGGCCCGACTCGACCTACCGCATCATCGGCCGCGACGAGGTCTACACGATCGGCACCGGCCTCAACATCGGTACCAAGCAGTTCCGCCTCGCCCGCGGCGTCGACCTCCAGGTCAACTACGGCCTCGACGCCTACTTCGACACCCTGCGCAGCCACGCCTGGAACACCTTCCTCGACGTCGGCATCACCACCCCGACCACCTCGCAGTACGCCAGCGGCAGCCGCTACCTGACCTCCGGCGTGTGGACCGAGGCGCGGCTCGGCCTGTTCGACCGCGTCGAGCTGCGCGCCGGCGGCCGCGGCTCGCTGGTCGTCGCCCAGGCGCCGGGCAACCTCGACGCGATGGTGGGCCGACGACCGATCGATCAGATCTGGGGCGGCGGCGTCGGCGGCGGCGGCGTCGCGGTGCGCCTCGTCGACGGGCTGCGCTGGATCACCAACCTCGACCAGGGCTTCCGCGCGCCCAACCTCGACGACCTCACCAGCCGTCAGGCCACCGGCGCCGGCCAGCAGTACGAGAACCCCAACCTCCGGCCGGAGCGAGCCCTGTCCTTGGAGACAGGTCTCAAGATCGAGCGTCCGCGCATCGAGCTGCAGCTGTTCGCGTTCCAGTCGTGGATCGATCGCCTGATCACGCGGGTCCGCTTCGACCGCGACCAGTGCCCGCCGGAGGACGTGGTGTGCGGCGCGGCGGTCTACAACGTCACTCTGGCCAACATCGCCGGCACCAGCCACATCCGCGGGGTCGACGGCGCGGTGCGCCTGTTCTTGCCGAAGGGCTTCGGCATGCGCGCGACCGCGGCCTACACCTGGGGCGACGGCCCCAACCCCGTGGCCGGCCTCGACCCGGTGCGCGTCCCGCTGTCGCGGATCCCCCCGCTCAACGGCACCGTCGAGATCAACTGGCGCCACCGCCTCGGCTTCTTCGCCGCTCCGCCTTGCGCTGGGCCCGGCCCCAGACGCGCCTCACCGAGACCGACAAGAACGACCAGCGGATCCTCAGGGAGGCACCCCCGGCTTCGCGGTGCTCGATCTACGCGCGGGTTACCGCCTGCAGCCGCACGCCCTCGTCGTCCTCGTGCTCGAGAACGTCACCAACGCCGCCTACCGCTACCACGGCTCCAGCATCAACGGCCCCGGGCGCGGCGCCAACGTGCTCATCGAGGTCGGTTTTGAAAATGGAGTACACCGTGGCCATGGCCGAGACCGCCGACCCGCGCGCCTCCGCGTCGCTCGCCGCCCTGTGGGCCGCGGTGCTGCTCGGCGTGGCCGGGGTGGCGATCCTCGCCGCGGTGTTCGTCGCCCCGCTGCTGGCCGGCTCGAATGGCCCGCCCTTCCTCGAGGGACAGGTCCCGAAGAACTCGCTGCTCTACCAGCGCTCGACCCCGCGGCCGCACGGCGTGCTGCACCTGGCCGGCTCGGGCAGCAACATCCCGCTGACGCGCGCGCTGGCCGACGCGTTCGTGGCCAGGAGCCCCGACGCGCACATCGTCGTGTTCGAGAGCATCGGCTCGTCGGGCGGCGTCATGGCGGTCTACGACGACGTCGTCGACCTCGGCCTGATCTCCCGCCCGCTGAGCGAGCGCGAGGCGCTGGTCGGCGTCGACGCGATCCCCTACGCCCGCGTGCCGGTGGTCGTCGCCGTCAACCTGTCGGTGCCCGACACCGCGATCACCACCGACGAGCTCGCCGACATCTTCGCCGGTCGCAAGACCCGCTGGTCCGACGGCGCGCCGATCACGGTGCTCCAGCGCGAGCGCGGCGACTCGGGCCACGTCGCCGTCGCGAAGGCACTGCCGGCCTTCGCCGCCGCCGACGAGGCCGCCTACCGCGAGCACCGCTGGCGCGTCGTCCTCCACGATCGCGCCATGCAGGAGGCCCTCGCCATCACCCCCGGCGCGGTCGGCCTGCTCGACGTCGGCGCGATCAGCCTGCAGCGCCTGCCCCTCCGCGCGCTCGAGCTCGACGGCTACGGCCCCAGCGAGGCCAGCGTCCAGTCGGGGCGCTACCCCTTCTCAAGGACCTGGCCTTCGCCGCCCTCGAGGCCCCGAGCGGCCTCGCCGCCGAATTCATCCGCTTCGCCCACTCCGACGAGGGCCGGGCGCTGATGAAGACCCACGGCTACATCCCGCTGCCGGAGGTCCAATGACCTTCCGCGCAGGTACGAAGGGACATGTCTGCGGGAGCGCCCGCCGCATCGAGCGGCCGCGCCTCACCGCGAGCCGTCCAATGCTCGCTCGCGCCAGGGCGATCGGGCATGTCCTCATGGGCATGACCATTCGCGCAGGTGCGAACGGACATGTCCTTACAGATATGTCATTCGCCGAGCCGCGCCCGGAGGCCGCACATGTCTGAAAAGACAGCTCCCGGAGCACGCGCCCGGTCCGCCAAGGTCGGCCTGCGCCGCTACCTCTCTGCGCGCATGCTGCCGCTGGTGGTGCTGCTGCTCGTGCTGGTGTCGGCCTCGGCGCCGCTGGCCTACGCCGCGCTGCAGGCCCGGGGCCTGCGCGAGCAGGCGCGGACGACCGCGGTGCAGGCGGCCGACGCGATCGCGCGCGAGGTGCAAGAGCGGCCGGTGCTGTGGCGCTACGACGCCGGCAAGCTGCTGGCGCACCTGCGGGCCTACGTCGACAACGCCGGGGCCGCGCGCATCGAGATCTCCGACCGCTCGGGCGTGCGGATCCCGCTCGACACCGAGTCGATCGCCAGCCCGACCGCCGGCGCCGGCCCGCTCGCCTGGGAGGCCGCGCCGATCGTCCTCAACGAGCAGGTCGTCGGCCACGCGTGGGTCGCGGTCAGCCTGGCCGAGGCCCGCACCGCCGCGCTGCTGCTGCTCGGCCCGTTCGGCCTGCTCGGCGTCGGCCTCGCCGGCCTGCTCTACTTCATCCCGCTGGGCGCGATCACCCGCGCCGAGCGCCGCATCGAACAGAGCCAGGCCGCGCTCGCCCGCTTCAACCAGACGCTCGAGCAGCAGGTCGCCGAGCGCTCGTCGCAGCTCAGCGAGGCCTACGAGCAGCTGCGCCAGAAAGAGGGCCGCCTGCGCGAGCTGTCGGCCCGCGCCGTGCTGCTGCAGGAGGCCGAGCGGCGCGTCATCGCCCGCGAGCTGCACGACTCCGCCGGCCAGGCGCTCACGGCGATCCGCATCAACCTCCAGCTCATGGTCCAGCTCGCCGAGCCCGACAGCAAGGTGGCGAAGATGGCCGCGCGGACGCTGACGATCGTCGACGCGACGCTCGAGGAGATCCGCCGCGCCGTCAGCATGCTGGGCCCGGCGATCCTCGACGACGTCGGCTTGGTCGCCGCGATCGAGCGGCTGTGCGACGACTTCGAGCGGGAAGACCTCGAGATCTCGCGGGAGCTCGAGGTCCCCGACGGCGGGCTGTCCGCCGCGCTCGAGAGCGTGTGTTACCGGGTGATCCAAGAGGCGCTCACCAACGCCGCCCGCCACGCTTGCGCCAGCGAGTTGCGGGTGGTCCTGAGGGTCGAGCCCGCGCACATCGTGCTGGAGGTCCACGACAACGGTCGAGGGTTTGTCCCCGGCGAGCGCGGCGAGGGAAGTGGCGGTCGCGGGCTCGTCGGCATGCGAGAGCGCGTCGAGCTGCTGGGCGGCAACCTCCGCATCGACACCGCGCCCGGCTCCGGCACCGCCATCCGCGTCGAGCTGCCGCGGCGGGCCCTGAGCGACGACGGCGACGACTCGGCGGTCGTCGTCGCATGATACAGTCCGCGCGTGAGCACCAAGAAGACCATCCGGGTCGTCCTCGCCGAGGACCACACGATCGTGCGCGAGGGCCTGCGCGCGCTGCTCGACGTGCGCGACGACATCGAGGTCGTGGCCGAGGTCGCTGACGGACGCGCCGCCGTCGAGGCCGTCGCTGCGCACAAGCCGGACGTCGCGATCATGGACCTCGGCATGCCCGAGCTGAACGGCGTCGACGCGACGCGAGCGATCCGCAAGGACTTCCCCACCACGCAGGTGCTCATCCTGTCGATGCACTCGGGCGAGGAGTACGTGCGCCCCGCCATCCGCGCCGGCGCCAGCGGCTACTTGCTCAAGGGCTCCGGCCTGTCCGACCTGGTCGCCGCGATCCAGGCCGTCTCGCACGGCGACGCCTTCTTCAGCCCGTCGATCGCCAAGATCGTCCTCCACGACTCGCGGCGCGACGCGCGTCCGGGCGGGCGCGAACCGCAGCCGGGAGACGCCCTCACCAACCGCGAACGCGAGATCCTCCAGCTCGTCGCCGAGGGCCGCTCCAGCCCGGAAATCGCGCGTCAGCTCAGTCTCAGCGTGAAGACGGTCGAGGGCCATCGCGGCCGCATCATGGCCAAACTCGACGTGCATCACGTCGCCGGCCTCGTGCGCCACGCGATCCGCATCGGCCTCGTCTCGCCCGACGCATAAGACCATTCGGGCAGGTGCTGGGCCGATCGTGGGGGCCACCCAGGGCGATTCTGCGCCGGGTGGATCCACCTGAAAGGCGACCGCGGGGAAATGCCGTAGGCCGAGGGTACCGGCGTGGATACCGTCGCGGGTAACCCACACCGAGAGTTTTCCCATGAGAAGTAGCCCTTTGCACCGCTCTGGTGGCGCTCACCGCCTGTCCGGCCGAGGACCGGGCACCACCGATTCGCCTACGACTGCCCCGACGACCGACCAGACCACCACGGACACGACCGACGGGACTGACGGGACCGACACGACGGCCACGACGGACGTCCCGACCGGGACGACCGACACGCCGACCGGGACGACCGACGAGCCCACGGGGACGACCGACCCGGGCACCACCACGCAAGGTGCCTGCGAGGGCATCGACATCCCCGGCATCGACGAGTCCGGCTGTGAGCCGCTCGCCACCGACTACCAGCCGCGCGAGAACAACTCGGCCGACGACGAGTGGCCGGCTTGCGTGTCCGACATGGGCCCGTACACCCTCGTCGACAGCCCGCCGAGCACCATCGCCCGCATCGTCGCTTACGAGAACATCGCCGACCTGCTGTGGCGCAAGGCCGACCCGACCGCCGACGACTTCACCGCCGCGCGCAACGAGTACGTCCTGCCCGAGGGCCTCGAGTCGCGCCTCGTCCGCCGCGAGGACCTGCACTACCCCGCGATCCCCGAAGCCGAGTGGGACCCGCAGGTCGACGCCGACAAGCAGTGCACCGTCGAGGCGCTGGCCGCCAAGTACCCCGAGCGCTGCGTCGGCCCGGCCGGGATGAAGCCGCTCGTCGACGAGGCGTTCGCCGCCGGTCAGGCCGGCGAGGGCGATGCCAACATCCACGCCGCCCGCATCCACGGCGGCCTGCTCTGGTTCCTCTACCTCTCGGTGTACAAGGAGGCCAACACCTGCGCCACGGTCGCGCCGAAGGACTGCGACTCGGCCTGGGCCTACTACACCGGCGGCGAGGCGATCGACGCCCCGATCGGCATCGGCGCCGAGGTCAACGCGCTCAGCGCCAACGCCCACGAGCGCATCCACGACGGCATCATGGCCAACCGCTGCTGGCGTGACATCGCCCAGGACATGGGCAACTACCCGCTGCTCGACGAGCGTCCGCCGACCAGCAGGACCTGTTCGAGCAGGGCTGGGAGCAGCTCGACCAGGGCCTCCACCGCGGCTACGCCGTGATCGTCCGCGACCACATGCAGCAGTACATCGACGCCGCGTGCAGCAGCGCCGAGACGAACGTGCTGTGGGCCTTCCTGCAGGTCGCCGGCCCCGTCCTCGACCGCGAGGCCACGGAGCGCGACGCCGCCGCCGCCGCCGACCTCACCGGCCTGTGGAGCGCGAGAGCCCCGCCCCCGAGGATGTCGCCAAGGGCATCGCCGCCCTCGACGCGATCTTCCCCTGCCCGTAAGGCCAGGTTCGAGAGCTGAAACCGGAGGCCGAGCGCCGCGCGCTCGGCCTCTGCCGTTGTTCGCGGTATGCCCCGAAGAAACTTGTCCAGAAGGACATGTCCGATGGGGAGCAGGACAGGGGCGCCGTATCGTCTGCCTCCAGAGACATGTCATATAAAACATGTCCGATGGAACATCGATGAAGCGACCTCGCGCTCGACCTGGCGTCGCCAATCGGCGGTTCTCGAACTAAGAGTGAACGCAGCCGCCGGGCCCCGCGAGCTCGCCAGACACGCGCTCGCGCTTCGCCGGCGAATGCATGAAATGTCCCGAAGGACATTTTGGAGCGCTCTCGTCCTGCGTGTGGACAGCAGAGCTGTCCCGAGGGACAGGCGCATGGACGCTTGAGTTCGTGCGGGCAACGAGAAGGGGCCGAGGCATCCGCGCGCTCGACCCCTTCTTGCTGTCATAGGCGGAACAGGGATCGAACCTGCGACCCGCGCCTTGTAAGGGCGCCGCTCTACCGCTGAGCTATCCGCCTGGGCGCCGGGAAGCTAGCACAGCGGCGGGCCGTCGTGCGCGAGGATCGTGCGGTCGGCAGGGGGGAGCGCGGCCAGCAGCTCGGCCGCCGTGGCGCCGCCTCCTGGGCGCAGGTCCGGGCGCAGCGCCGCCAGCGGGGCCAGCACGAAGTCCCGGCGGGCCAGCTCCGGGTGGGGCAGCACGAGCCGGTCGGTGTCGACCTGCCGCGAGCGGCCGTCCTCGGTCATGACCAGCAGGTCGAGGTCGAGCGTGCGCGCCTCCCAGCGCTCGCGCCGGGTCCGCCCGTGTCGCGCCTCGAGCGCGAGCAGCTCGGTCAGCAGGTCCTCCGGCGCCAGCTCCGTCCGCAGCTCGACCGCCGCGTTGAGGAACGGGTGCAGCGACGGCCCGAGCGGCCGCGTCTCGAACACCGGCGAGCAACGCAGCAGCTCGGTCGCCGGAATCGCCCCCGCGCGCAGCTCCTCGATGGCCGCGCGCAGCGTCGCCAGCCGGTCGCCGAGGTTGCTGCCGAGCCCGACATACGCCAGCGCCGTCATCGCCACCTCGCTCGCAGCAAATCAATGCAGCGCTCGGCGCCCTCGTCCTCACCCCCGCCGATTCGAGCATCGTGCGCCGCCGTCATCGACACCTCGCTCGCAGCACAGCTCGACGCAGCGAACTCGTCCTCGCTCATCCCAGCATGATGCGCCGGCGCCGTCCGCCACCTGCCGCTCGCACCGATCCATCGCCGGGCTGTTCCCGTCGGGAGCTCGCGCCTCGCAGCCGTCACTGCGCCCCCGACCGGGCCGTGCCCGTGTGCGGCGCGTCCGCAGTGTGCGCGTACGGAGCGACCAGCGAGATCGGCAGCGCCCCCGCGAAGCCGACCCGCAGCGTCGCCGCCAGCGCTCTCGGAGAAGCATCTGTCTCCGGAGACATCTCGCTCTCGGCCGGCAACGTGAAGCGCACGCGGCCCTCCGCGTCGGCGTTGCCGGCGAGCACGCGGTCGCCGAGCACCAGCTCGACCGCGCGACCGCTGGCCGGCCCGGAGGGCGGGTCGCACGGCTGCACCGGCCCCTCGCGCAGCGCCACGGTGTCGCTGACCCGAACCTGGTCGCGCGCGCGCACGCTGTCGACGATGCCCGCGGTCAACAGCCCCAGGCCGACCGCCGTGAACACCCCGCCGACGCGACGTCCCGTCTTCGGATCGCGGACGTACTGCATGCGCTCCGCGTCGTACGCCGCCTCGGCCGCGAACAGCTCGGGCCGCGCGAACGCCAGCGCCGACACCCCGAGCGCCACCGCGGCCAGCCCGTACTCGAAGTAGATCATCGCGTCGGGCTTGCGGACGATCCGCTCCTCTTGCCGCGCGGGCAGGTGCGCCACCGTCTGGCACGAGCGGAGCTCGCGGAGCTCGACCTCGAGGTTGCCCCCGCGCTGCGACCAGCGCGCCTCGACTGCGATCGCCACCACCTTCGTCTCGCTCACCTGCGGCCTGGCGTCGGGGCGGACGGTGGTGCGGAGCTCGGTCTCCGAGGTGATCTGCGAGCACGCGGCCGCGAGCGCCGCGAAGAGGCCCAGAGCCGCCGAGGAAGGTCGGACCTCGCGCACGCGATCACCTGGTCAAGGGACACCTCGGTCCCGAGCTTGGCGCCGACCACCCGCGCGACGGTCGCCATCAATTCCTCGTCGGACTTGCGCGCGATCCACTGGCCCTGCTCGGGCACGAAGTCGAAGTGCCACGCGGTGGTGCCGGCGGCCATCCAGATCTGCCCGGCCGCGCTGTGGGCGTTGATGACGAAGCGCGCGCCGTCCTTGAACGAGAGCGTGAGCACGTCGCCGGCGAGCTGGACGTCGAGCTCCTCGAGCTCGAGCCCGCCGAGGCCGGCGTCGATGTGCTCGAGCGCCTTGGCCGACCGCTTGAAGAAGTCCTTCTGCTCCATGGCCCGTGAGGGTTACGCGATCGCGCAGATCCGGTCAATTCGCCGGGGCGGGGGCCGGCGGGGGCGATTTGGACTCCTCCGCGGCGGGCGCGGGCGCGGGCGCTTCGGCCTTGCTCGGCGGCCCGCTCTTGCTGGGGTCGAACCCCATCTGTCGCGCCTGGTCCTCGGAGATCTCGACGACCTCGACCGACTTGCCGTCGGGCAGCGTGAAGGTGTGCTTGCGGCCCTCGATCTCCGGCGCGGCCTTCTCCGCCGCTTGCTCGGCCTTGTACTTCTCGCAGGCCTGCCAGCCGAAGAAGGCGAGCAGCGGGACGTAGATGCAGATCCGGATGAGGACGCCTCTGGATGGCAGTTTCATGGGATGTCTCAAGGGTCAGACGTGAACTTGAGCTCGCGCCAGGTAGCGACGGAGGCGCGGCTGTCGGCGTGGAGTCGGGAGGCGCCGCTCGCGGGCTCGAGCGCGCCGGTGGCCACGCGCGACAGGCGGAGCGTCGCGCTGCACGGCTCGGGCCGGGTCAGCCCGGTCTTGAGCTGCCCCTGGGCCACCTGCGCCGCGCCCTCGTCCGGCAGCTCGAGCACGATCGGCTCGGCCAGGCAGGCGATGCCGTCGATGGCGTCGTCGATGCGCGCGAGGATCGTCGCGTCGGTCCGCGCCGGCGTCCACGCGACGTCGAACGCCTGCGTGCGCGGCAGCTTGGCGCCCGCCTTGGGCGCGGTGATCTCGAACGCCGGCGCGTCGACCGAGACGCGGTAGGTCGCCTCGTAGTCGTCGTCGACGAGCCGCAGCTCGTGCGTCACCGTGCCGCCGTCCTTGGCCATGTCGAAGCCGTCGACCTTGTACACGTAGGAGCCGCTGGGCCGGCGCACGCGCGTGGCCGCGGTCCCGTCGACGCTGAGCGAGCTGCGCTTGCACAGCGCCAGCGACAGCCCGGCGTCGTCGTCGACGCGCCGCACCTCGATCTCGGTGCGCGCCTGCTTGCCGTTGTGGTCGATGTACGCGGTGACCAGCAGGCCCTCGTCGGCGAGCGCGGCGCACGACGCGTCGGCGTCGTCACAGCCGGGCAGCCACGCGCACGCCGCCAGCGCCAGCAGGCAGGACGCGCAGCGGGACCGCGAGACCATCCTCGGCAGGATAGCAAAAATCCGGGGCCGCGTCGTACGGCCGCGCGCGGCCGCGAACAGCCGGCCGGACCGCCGAGCAGCCGCGCTCAGCCGCCGAAGTGCGGCTTCACGACGACCATGATGACGATGAGGAACAGCGGCACGAGCGGCACCTCGTTGAGCAGCCGACATTGCCGCGAGGTCAGGTCGCAGCGCCCGGCCGCGAGGTCCTTGCGGACCTTGCCGCAGTACAGGTGGTAACCGATCAGCAGCACGAGCCCGAGCAGCTTGGCGTGGAACCACCCCTGCGCCATGTAGAAGCCGGGCATCTGCACGAACAGCGCGATCCCGAAGGCCGCGGTGAAGATCATCGCGGGCCAGCAGATCCCGCGGTACAGCCGCCGCTCCATGACGGTGAGCAGCTGGACGATCTCCGGCTTGTCGCGGTTCTCCACGTGATAGACGTACAGCCGGAAGATGTAGAAGAGCCCGGCGAACCACGCGACGAAGCCGATGATGTGGAACGCCTTGAGCCAGGAGTAGAGCACGGCCTTGTTTTACTCCTCCGCGCGGCGCGAGCTCAGGTGCCGGGCGTGTGACCGAACATGTGGATGTGGAGCCGCTCGCCGAGGCGAAACCCGCGCTCGACGCAGATCGGCATGAGCGCGCGATAGGCCGCGCCCAGGGCCTCGCTGTCGGTGCACTCGGGCATCAGCAGCACCCGGCTGCGCTGGTCGTCGGGCACCGCGAGCTCGCGCAGCAGCGCCTCGACCTCGGCGACGTCGGCGGCGCCGGCGTCGGCGCGGACGACGAACTTGAGCTGCCACGGGAAGCTCGCCAGCAGCCGCGCGAGCACCGGCAGGTCGAGCCGCGCGCGCTCGTGCCGCTCGGCCTGCGCCGGGTCGCGCTGCCACGGCGTGCTGTGGCGCAGCTTCGGGCTCACCGACAGCAGGTCGCACGCGAGCCCCTCGAGCCACACGGTGCCGGCGGTCTCGACGGTGATGTGATGCCCGGCCGCCTGCAGCCGGCGGCTGAGCGCGGCGATCCCGGCGAACAGCAGCGGCTCGCCGCCGGTGAGGACGACGTGACGCGGCCCCGCGGCGCAGAAGGCGACCAGCTCGGCCAGGTCGGTGCGGCGGCCCGAGGGCGCCCAGGAGGTCGCCGGGGAGTCGCACCACGCGCAGCGGAGGTTGCAGCCGGACACGCGGACGAACGAGCTCGGGACGCCGACGAGCGTGCCCTCACCCTGCAGCGAGACGAAGCGCTCGTGGATCGGCAGCCAGGTCGGCGGCGCGGTCGGGAGCGACGGCCCGCCCGGATTCGGGGCGCGGCCAGGCGGGTCGTAGGCGGCGGTCATGCTCGCGGCGTCGCTGTACCGCACTTGCGAACCACGGGCCAGGGGTTCTACGCTCCCGGCCGCCATGCAGACTCCACGGACCCGTATCGTGGACGTGCTCCAGCTCGAGCCCCCCGCGCCGGCGTGCGCGTCAAGGGCTGGGCCCGCACCGTCCGGGACAGCAAGCAAGTCGTGTTCATCGAGCTCAACGACGGCTCCTGCTTCGCCAGCCTCCAGGTCGTGGTCAATCCGGAGCTCGCCAACTACGAGCAGCTGCGCAAGCTGACGACCGGCAGCGCCGTCGAGGTCGTCGGCGAGGTCATCGCCTCGCCCGCGGCCGGCCAGCGCGTCGAGCTCAAGGCCACCGAGGTGACGGTCATCGGCCTCGCCGACTCGACCTTCCCGCTGCAGAAGAAGCGCCACAGCTTCGAGTTCTTGCGCGAGATCGCCCACCTGCGCGCGCGCACCAACACCTTCGGCGCCGTCTTCCGCGTCCGCAGCGCCCTCGCCCAGGCCGTCCACGAGTTCTTCCAGCAGCGCGGCTTCGTGTACGTACACACGCCGATCATCACCGGCTCGGACGCCGAGGGCGCCGGCGAGATGTTCCGCGTCACCACCCTCGACGTGAACAAGCCGCCGCGCACGCCCGAGGGCGCGGTCGACTGGCACGAGGACTTCTTCGCCCACTCGAGCTTCCTCACCGTGTCGGGCCAGCTCAACGGCGAGGCCTTCGCGCTCGGCCTGTCCGACATCTACACGTTCGGCCCGACGTTCCGCGCCGAGAACTCGAACACCAGCCGCCACGCCGCGGAGTTCTGGATGATCGAGCCGGAGATGGCGTGGTACGACCTCGACGACGACGCGACCCTGGCGGAGGCGTTCGTCAAGCACCTCATGCGCACGGCGCTCGAGCGCTGCGCCGACGACCTCGCGTTCTTCAACAAGCAGATCGATCCGGGCCTGGTCGCCCGCCTGCAGCACGTGCTCGAGTCGAGCTTCGAGCGCATGACCTACACCGAGGCGGTGCGCCGCCTCGAGAGCTCGGGCCAGAAGTTCGAGTTCCCGGTCCACTGGGGCGCCAACCTGCAGGCCGAGCACGAGCGCTACCTGACCGAGACGGTGGTCGGACGCCCGGTCTTCGTCACCGACTACCCGACCGAGATCAAGGCGTTCTACATGCGCCGCAACGACGACGGGAAGACCGTCGCGGCGATGGACCTGCTGGTGCCGAAGATCGGCGAGCTCATCGGCGGCTCACAGCGCGAGGAGCGGCTCGACGTGCTGACGCACGCGATCCGCTCGATGGGCCTGAACCCGGAGCACTACGGCTGGTACCTCGACACCCGTCGCTTCG
This sequence comes from Nannocystis pusilla, assembly GCF_026626665.1. Classification (GTDB taxonomy): domain Bacteria; phylum Myxococcota_A; class Polyangia; order Nannocystales; family Nannocystaceae; genus Nannocystis; species Nannocystis pusilla. The sequence continues at coordinate 8,410,746 of NZ_JAPNKE010000002.1, read as the reverse complement.
GCACGGCGCCCCACGCCGGCTTCGGCCTCGGCTTCGAACGCCTCGTCATGTACGTGACGGGCATGGAGAACATCCGCGACGTCATCCCCTTCCCGCGGACGCCGCGGAACTGCGAATTCTAGAGCCACTGGCCGTGTGGGCCCAGGTATCAGGCGCCGCGGGAGTCGCGCACGGCCCCGAAACGCGTGAAAAAACCCAAAGAAATTGAGCAATTGGCTGCAGCAGTCGGAAATCTCTGGCGACCCTCTGGCGCAAACGCTAGCCTTGTGTTCGTGGGCACAGGGGGCCTTGGGATGCAGGCAAACAGGGGCACAGACCACGGGGACAAGGTTGAAGGTTTGCCCGGCAACTGCGTCCAAAACGGTGCCGGCCTGATGCCGGGGTCACGCACGCAACCTTGGATTGCCTGAGGAAGGATTATCCCTATGTATCTGCGGAGAAACAAAGTCCGATGTGGTGAGTCGCGCAGGACCTACCTGTCCATCGCGCACAACGTCTGGTGGTCCGGCGAGGGGAACAAGAAGGCGCAGAGCCGACCCATCGTCGTGGCAAGCTTCGGAGTCGAAGATCAGGTCGATGTCGACCTGGCCCGCGACCTGGTCGCAGCGGTCGAACGCTGCGCCCCGAAGTTCCAAATCCGCCGAGGCGAGGGCAAAGAAGCGACGATGCGGATCGCCCAGGAGATCCGCAAGATCGAACCCTTCCTCAAGGTGCTCGCCAGCCGCAAGCTGGGCCTCGCCCAGCACCTGCCGCCGCACCCGGAGCGCATGGTGATCCTCGAGGCGCTGATCCGCGACAAGCTCAGCGACCCGGCCGACACCACGATCGCCGCCCGCGAAGAGGCGATCCTGTCGAGCCTCAAGACGCACCTCTCCGCGTAACCATCCGCGGCGACCAGGCGCATCGCTCTCCCTCCGGGAGACGATGCCCTTTGTCGCCCCGATGATATTTTTCCTCGGCCCATCCAGCGCAGACGGCACCGCTCTCCTCCCGAGACGGTGCCGTTTGTCGCGACCGGAGATCGCTTCACAGGCGATCTCGCAACGCGCCAGCACCATCGCCCGCGAGACCTCGGCGAGACGATCTCCGCTCGGCGCCTCGGACGATCCTTGCAGGTGCAAAGGCAGGCCGGCGTGCGCGTGGGCGCGCCACGAGCCGCGCCCCCGCGCGAGCGCGAGCCTCCGAAGGCCACGCGAGAGGCGATCTCCGCGAAGAGATGCGCCGTCATACGGGCCCGCAGCGCGCGTTTCACAGCACTCCCGGCCCGAGGCGCAGCCGCGAACCGACGGATTCCGGTGCATGCACGGAGGGCAGCTCAGACCGCGAGCAGCGAGCGCAGCATGCGAACCGGCAGATTCCGGTTCGCATGCACGAGGGGCAGCTGAGACCTCGAGCAGCGAGCGCAGCACGCGAACCGGCAGATTCCGGTTCGCATGCACGGGGGCAGCTGAGACCTCGAGCAGCGAGCGAAGCACGCGAACCGGCGGATTCCGGTTCGCATGCACGGGGGCAGCGAGACCTCGAGCAGCGAGCGCAGCATGCGAACCGGGGGTCCCGGTTCGCATGCACGGAGGGAAGCTGAGACCGCGAGCAGCGAGCGCAGCACGCGAACGGGCGGATCTCGGTTCGCGTGGACGCAAGTACAGCTCAGCTCTTGAGCAGCGAGAGCAGCACGCGAACCGGCGGATCTCGGTTCGCGTGCACGCAAGTACAGCTCAGCTCTTGAGCAGCGAGAGCAACAGCTCCGCCGGCAGCGGGGCGTCGGGGCGGCGGGACACGAACACGTTGGTGCTGCCGAGGCGCAGCAGCGTGCCGATGCCGAGGCGTGGGGCCAGGACCTCGAGCGCCTTGACCTTCGTGCCGCCGAGATCGATCTCCTTGGCGCGCTCCTCGAATTTGGGGCGGTTCAGCGGCTGGGCGTCGACGAACACCTCGCTGAAGAACTCGACCTTGACCGCGAAGTCGATCGAGCGACCGGTCAGCGTCTTCAGCAACGCGGGCGGCAAGCCGTCGGGCAGCGAGCTCTCGATTACCGGCACCGTGTAGTTGCTCAGCACCGAGGTCTCGGACAGCTCGACCGGGACCAGGACCACGAGGCCGCGCTCGTCCTCGACGAACCGCAGCGACTTGGCGGCGCTCTCGCTGCGCGCTAGCTCCTGCAGCTCGGCCGCGCGCTCCGTGGCGCGGCGCTTGGCGTCGTCGGCGGCGCTGACCTGCGGCGCCTTGGCGGGAGCTTTGGCGGGCTGGCTCGGGGCGCTCGTGGGGCCCGCAGCGCTCGGCGACGGCGGGGCCGAGAAGCCCTGCGTCAGACCACCACCACCGCCGCGAGGGCGGGGGCGGCGGGGGCGGCGGCTCCTCGCCCATGTCGTCGAGGTCCTCGTCACCGGCCTCGCCAGGGGGTTGGCCGACCAGCGTCATCAGCAGGTTCTGGTCGTTGCCGGTCGGCTCCATCAGCGACAGCTCGATGCGCGGACCGCCGGGGAAGCCGTTGGCGAGGTCGCTGACGGAGATCCGCAGCTGATCGACGAGGCGCGTGACCGGCCAGTGCTGCCCGCTCGCGTCGCGGTCGCTGTCGTCGGCGGCCAGCGCCTGGCCCCGCTGCGCCACCAGGAAGCCCTCGCGGCGGTTGGGGCCGGTGCGCACGTAGTAGGCGAAGCACTGGCGCGGCACCGCCTGGCTGGCGGCCAGCGCGATGTCCGGGTTGGTGCGCCAGAACTCGGCGGGGTCCTCGCCGACGACGCTCCCGTGGATCCGCGCCAGTGCCAGCGGCGACGTCGGGTGCCGGGAGATCTCGAGCGTCGCGTCGAGGATGTTGCGGACCTTGCCGAGCAACAGCTCGGCGATCACGGCCGCAAGCACCGTCGGTCGGAACATGTCGAGCGGGAAGATCAGCCCGCCGTGGCTCGTGGGCGCGGTGGAGAGGGTGTCCATACGGGTGGCCGGAGGATATTAGCCCGGGCCGAGTACAGCCAGCGAGAAGTGCCACTGGCCCGCGGCCAAGTTGGTCGGGAAGCGGCCGACCACGACCTCCGCGCCGGTGGCGGTCGGGCAGCGATGGAAGTCGGCCAGAGCGTTGTCCGCGCGGCTCGCGGAGGCCCACGGCTCGCGACAGATGCCGCGCAGGCGCTGCATGATCTGACGGACCAGTTCGCCGCTGTCCTGATCGGAGAGGTCCCGGGCGACCAGGCCGATCGTGCTGTCGCGGCCGAGCTCGAGCTCGAACTCGTGGCCGAGCGCCGCGAACGGGGACTTCGGCGCGCACCGGACGGCGTCGGGCGGCGGGTCCTCCGACAGCGCCTCCGGCACCTCGCTGCACATCTGCTTGGCCAGCCGTGGGACCGAGACGGTGGTCGAGCCGCCGGACAGGGTCTCGCTGGCGTCGGTGGTGAATTGCGCGAGCGCCTGCCAGTTGTCCCGCGGGGCGTTGCCGCGAGTGCTGCCGCGACCGCCGCCGCTGCCGCCCGCGCCCTTGCTGGCGCCGTCGCGCCCGGTGACGGCCTTGTCCCACGCCCGACGCGACTTCTCCGTCGCGCTCGTGCAGGCGACGCCCGCGAGGACGAGGACGAGGAGAGGACGCACGGTGCGGACGTAGCACCGGCGGCAGTGGGGGTCTAGCCCCACGCCTCGCGCGGCTTCCGGCGCGACTTCTCCGTCGCGCTCGTGCAGGCGACGCCCGCGAGGACGAGGAGAGGACGCACGGTGCGGACGTAGCACCGGCGGCAGTGGGGGTCTAGCCCCACGCCTCGCGCGGCTTCCCGGTCACGCGTGCAGGCGACGCCGCAGGGCGGGGATGCACGGACTGACCCGGGGAGCGGGATGCAGGCGATGCAGCGAGGAGGGGACGCACGGCCTCTCACCCCGGAGTCCCACGCCTCGCGCGCCCTCGTGCAGGCGACGACCGGGAAGGACGAGAGAGGAGAGGCGCGAAGAGGGCGTCGCACTGGTGCCGTCGTACGCCGCCGGTGGCGCGGTGAGGGCGGCACACCGTCGGTGGCGCCGCCGACGACACCCGGTCGCGCGGTGAGGGCGTCGCACCCGCCTTAGCGCCGTCGCACGCCGCCGACGAACACCCGGTCGATGGCCGCGGCGGTGCCGGACAGCCACAGGGCGTCGTGGGCCTGGTCGTCCGGCAGGTCGGCGAGGTGGGGGTGGTCGAGGTCGGCGGCGCAGGCGTCGAAGGGGTTCCCGGGGACGAGGCGGCCGAGCTCGGGGCGCCCGAGGGCGCGAGCGCCTCCGACGGTGGCGATGTCGAGGAGCGTGCGGGCGACAGGCTCCGGGCCGGCGAGGCACAGGCGCGCATGCGCGCGCAGACGCTCGTGCATCTCGAGCAGGCGGGCCTCCTGGACGAGATCGATCACCGCGTTGCTGTCGCTGCCGAGGGCGAGACCGGTGCCGTGCTGACGGTGTCGCGGGGCCGGGATGATGCCGTCGCCGAGGTCGGCCTCGGTGGTGGGGCAGGCGCAGACGTTGTGGCCGGCGAGCAGCTCGTGGTCGCGGTCCGCGAGGTGGATCGCGTGGACGGCGGTGAAGCTGCCGGGACGCGCGAGGCAGCCGGCGTCGGCGAACACCTCGGTCGGGGTGCGGCCGTGCTCGGCGCGGCACTCCTCGTTCTCGCGGCCTTGCTCGGACACGTGGGCGTGGATGACGAGGTCGTGGGCGCGGGCGTACGCGGCGAGCTCGGACAGGGCGGCGAGCGGGACGGCGCGCACGCTGTGCGGGGCGAGGCCGATCGCGTGGCCCTCGCCGCGCAAGGTGTCGACGCGGGCGAGGTAGCGCTCGACGGTGCCGTCGCAGAAGCGGCGCTGCTCCGCGAGCGGCGGCCGGTCGGCGCCGGCGCGCGCGTAGTAGACCTCGAGCAGGACCACGCGGATCCCGACCTCCGCGCCGGCGCGCAAGACCTGGCGCGACAGCTCGTTCGGGTCGGCGTACGGGGTGCCGTCGGGCGCGTGGTGCAGGTAGTGGAACTCGCCGACGCAGGTGATGCCGGCGCGCAACATCTCGGCGTAGCAGCGGCGGGTGACGGCGTAGACCTCGTCGGGTCCGAGGCTGCTGGCGACGCGGTACATGGCCTCGCGCCAGCTCCAGAAGCTGGACGGGTCGCCCTCGCCGCGCCGATGGGTGCCGCCTCGGATCGCCCGCTGAAAGGCGTGGCTGTGGGCGTTGACGAGGCCGGGGTAAAGCAGGCGGCGGCCGAGGTCGTGGACGACGATGGGCGCGTCCGCCGGCCGCCCGCTCGCGGTGCGGACGATGACGCCCCGGCCGTCGACCTCGACGTACGGCCGCTCGACCCAGCTGTCGCCCAAAAGGCCCCAGGCCGCGAGGTAGCCGACGCGATCGTCAGGTGTTGCTTCGGTCATCGTTTACCCGTGGTGTGAGGTCCGAGGGAAGGATGTCTCTCGAGACATGTAGAGAGTCGCCGAGGGCGAGTCGCTCGCTCCGCGGTGGGGCATGCCGAGCGAGCGCCGGAAGGGCGCTTCGCCCGCAGGGGAGAGATGGCTCTCGGGGCATGTCCTGAAAGACTGGCGTGGTCGCTGCCGGGCGCTGGGAACCTGCTCGCCTCGCGCGTCGCGGAGATGGCTCTCGGGGCATGCCGAGAGGGCGCCGGGAAAGGGTGCTTCGCCCGCATGGGAGAGATGGCTCTCGGGGCATGTCCTGAAAGACTGGCGAGGTCGCCGCCGGGCGCCGCCCTGCGCGTCGCGGAGATGGCTCTCGGGGGCATGCCGAGAGAGCGCCGGGAAGGGCGTTTCGCCCGCCTGGGAGAGATGGCTCTTGGGGCATGTCCTGAAAGACTGGTGAGCTTTGATGACTGCTCGCCCCACACGTTGCGTGGATGGTTTTCGGGACATGTCCTGAAGGCCTGGTGGAACTCCCCGGGCGGGGCGCCGAGAGCCTCGCGGGCATGGGCTTGCGGGCGGCCTACTTGCCCTTCGCCGGAGCAGCAGCGGCGGCCGGTGCGGCGGCCTCGGCGGGGGGCGCGGCGAAGTAGAGCTTGCGCTCGGGGTAGTCGATCGTGAGGCGGCCGCGGCCGACGAAGTCGAGGCCGAGCATGCCGTCGATGCGGAACTGGTCGCTGCTCTCGTTCTGCTCGAAGTAGCCGTAGGCGCCGCGGAGGCCGAGGGCCTTGAAGGCGTCGCCCACGGTGAACTCGGCCACGTCGACGAGGGCGGCCTCGTTGCGGCGCAGCGGCGGAGCGCCGATGCCGGCGCGCGCGAACGCCTTGGTGGTCGCGGTGACGGCGACGCCCTGCATGCCGGTGTTGACGAGGAACAGGCCCTCCGCGCCGTTCATCGCCGCGAGCACGTAGAGGAAGTGCGTCTCGTGGAGGTAGAACGGCGCGCCGCTGCCGGTGCGGTTGGCGGCCAGCGCCGACTTGCACTTGGCGACCGGGTTGACGAGCACGAGCTTGTTGTTCGGCAGGTCGAAGTTGACCTGGAACAGCTCGAGCACGCGGGCGCCGAGGACCGCCTGCGGCGCGGCGCCGACGCCTCCGGTCATCTGCTCGAGCACCTGGTGCGGGAACACGTCGACGGGGATCCCCGAGATCGTGGCGTTGCCGGCGGTCAGCGCGTCGATCTGGCCGTGGCCGATCTCCGGCCCGCCCTCGCCGCCGAGCCGCGACTTCGAGCGCACCGGGAGCTTCAGCTTGGCCGCGACCTCGCCGTCGAGGATGACGTCGGACGCGCCGGTGTCGACCAGCGCGCGCACCTTCTCCTCGCCGATCTGGACGTCGACGAAGGTGACGGTGCCCTCGGTGGCGATCGGCAGCTCGGCGGTGCAGCCGTTGCCCTTGAAGCTGACCTGCAGCGGCTTGCCGGCGAAGTTGCGGTAGCGGCCGGCGAGCTGGGCGTTGGCCTCGCCGAGGTGGTCGAGGGCGTCGGCGACCGCCGGGAAATCGCGCTGGTGGCTGCCGATCCAGGCGCGCTGGGCGTAGACGAGGACGTCGCGCACGCCCGCCTTGCCGGCGCGGTCGAGCAGCGGGCCGGCCTCCTTGAAGCGGCCCTGCAGCAGCGCGCGCGGGCGAGGATCCACAGCGCCTCGGCCTCCTTGGGCTGCAGCTTGAGCGCGACCTGGGCGGCGTCGGCGGCCTCGTCGAAGTGCGAGGCGGCCCACAGCGCGCGGGCGAGAGAGACCTGGGCGTCGAGGTTCTTGGGCTCGGCGGCGGCGGCCTCGCGGGCCTTGGCGAGGGCGACGAGCTTCTCGTCCTTGGCCTTCTCCGGCGGCGGGACCTTGGGGACCTGGAACACCTCGGGCTTGATCGGGGCGTGGTCGACCCGCTGGGTCACGAACACGACCTCCTGGGTGCGGTCGCCGAACTTGTTGACGAGGCGGATCTTGTGCGCCACGAGGACGCCGTCGATCGGGCGGTAGTCGTCGTAGATGATGTGCTGGCTGATCGGCGGCTCGGCCTTGTCGTCCTCGAGCAGCTCCTCGGCGAGCAGGCCGGTCGCGCGGTCGTACCACTGCGTCTTCGGCGGCACGAGGTCGTTCTTGGTCGACCAGCGCACGCCGTCCAGCACCCGCGCCTTGCCGTCGAAGTCCTTGTCGCGCGGCTTCTCCAGCGCGAGGCTGATGCCGCGCTTGTCGAAGTCGAAGTACCAGTGCAGCGCGGCGTCCTCGCGGGTGATGACCGACTCGTCCTCGTCCTCGAGCACGAGGAAGCCGCGGCGGAACTGCCAGCCGGTCTTGCCGTCGAAGCCCTCTTCTTCGATCTGCTTGTCGATGACGGTGCGCCGGTAGAGCCGCTGGTCGGCGGTCGACTGCAAGGTGAAGGTGCCGACGGTCTCGGTGCTGCGGCAGTTCTCGTCCTTGTCGGTGCAGCCGGTCTCCGGCAGGAAGGTCATGCGCGCCTCGACGGTGCGCTGGGCGATCTTGCGCAGCGCCTCCTCGCCGCCGAGCGCGGCGATGAAGCGGTCGATGACCGCCTTGGCCTCGGCCGGGTTGCCTTCCTTGCCGCCGGGCGCGTCGAGGTCGCCGACCGGTACTTTGAGACAGCCGGGGACGGCGGCGGCGAGCGCGAGGGTCAGGCTGGCGCTCAGGCGGAGACGGGGTGCAAGAGACATGGCCCGGGAGAGTGCCCGAGCGCGCCCCCCGGCTCAAGTCGGCGGGCGCGCCGGGCGTGGTAAGCTGCCCGCGGTGCTGCGCGGCAAGGGATCGGAGCTCCGGCGCGGCGCGCTGCTGCGGTGGCTTGGCTGCTGGTCGCCGGCTGCGCGCGGCTCGGCGGCCGCGAGCCCGTGCGCGGGGAGATCGATCCGCAAGTGACGGCCGCCGTGGCCGCCCGCGTGCCGGAGTCCTGCCGCGCCGCAGTGACGACGGCCATGACCGCCGGGGAACGGCTCGCCGGCCCGTGCGCCACGACGCAGAGTCGGGCGGCCCAGGAGGCCCTATCGGCCACCCGTCAGCGGTCGTTCGGGCTCGTCGATCGCACGACGGTGCGGCTGGCGAGCATGGGGCTGGTGCTGTCGCAGGCCCATCTCTGTCGCCGCTGGCCGCTGCGCGCACCGGGCCAGGCCTCGCTCGACGTGGGCGCGGCCCGGCTCGCCGGCTGCAACGTGCGCCGCTACGTCGGCCCGCTCGCGGTGTCGGTGAGCGCGAGCGACGGGACGAGCTTGCCGGTGATGACGGTCCGCTCGGACCAGGACGGGCAGGTCGAGGTGTCGTTCGCCGAGGTGGATGCGCTGCTCCGCGCGCGCGGCCGCGGAGGGCTCGGCTCGTTCACGGCGCTGCTGGTCGGACGCGACGGCTGGGCGGCGCGCGTCAAGCTGCCGGAGCTGCGGGCGCAGCTGGCCCAGTGGCACGCGACATGGGTCGGGCGCGGCCGCGGGTCGCCGGCGCTGTTCGCCGAGCTCCACCCCGACGACGAGGCGGCCGCCGGGATGCGCACGCGGGCGCTCGAGGCGTCGCTGAAGCGCCAGGCCGAGGACGCGGCGGCGGTCGACCGCGGCGAGCTGTCGGCGCGGCGCTTCCTCGAGCGACACGCGTGGTCGCCGTACCGCTCGCTCGTCGAGCAGAAGGACGGACGCTCGTCGCCGTGACGAGGCCGCTGCAGCGCCTGCGCGTCCACCTGCGGATCGTCGACGGCGACGTCGCGCCGGTGGTCGCCCGCTACCGCGAGCACATCCAGTGCCGGCCGGGCTGCGGCGAGTGCTGCCGCCAGAGCTTCAAGGTGTCGGAGCTCGAGGGGGCGCTGCTGCGCGAGGGGCTGGCGGCGGCCGAGGCGACGACCCGCGCCGAGATCGTGGCCCGCGCCCGCAACTACGCGGCCGGCGAGGCCTGCCCGGCCCTCGGGAGCGCGGAGACGTGCCTGCTCTACGCGCACCGACCCCGGATCTGCCGCAAGTACGGGATCCCGCTGTGGCACCCCGAACGCCCGCACGAGCTGAAGACCTGCCGCCTCAACTTCCGCGGAGTCGCCGACCTCGACGCCGACCTGATCGTGGAACCGCAGGCGGGCTGGGCCGCCGACTGGATCGCGCTGCGCGAAGAGCTGGCGCTCGGACCGCAGGACAACCGCACGATCGCCGCCTGGCTGGCTGGCGATTCGGACATGTCGGAAGAGTAATGTGGAGCTGCGCCGAGCGGCGCGGCGACGCCGGCAGGTCGTCGCCGTGAGCGGGCAGAGGAGCCGCTAACTGGAGGCAGGCATGGCGGCGTTGACGTGGACGCCGCGCCGAGCGGTGACGCTCCGCTGCCGGGGGAGCTCGTCGGCAGCGGAACGAGGATGCCGCGCCGAGCGGTGACGCTCCGCTGAAACGTGGACGCCGTGCCGAGCAGTGAGGCTCTGCTGCCGGCGGAGCTCGTCGGCAGCGGAGCGTGGACCCCGCGCCGAGCGGTGATGCTCCGTTGCCGGCAACGTTGTGGCTGTCTACCCGCTCGTCGCGATGTGACTCGAATGTACGAAAGGGCATGTACGAATGGACATGCCCTTCATGCCCTGGCTTCAAGGGCATGTCTTATTAAACATGCCCGAACGGTCAGTGCGCGGGGGCCGGCGCGGGGGCAGTCGTCGGGGCCGGCGCGGGGGCCTTCGCCGGGGCCGGGGTCGTCGGCGCAGGGGCGGTGCCTGCGGGCGACGGGGCGCCGGACGGGCCGGAGGTCGCGCCGCCGGCGGGGGCGGGCGTGCCGGCCGGCGGCGTGGCGAGGGAGCCGGCCGGGTTCGGCGGGTTGACGGTGCCGGGGGGCGGGCGGCGCTCGATCTGCAGCGGCACCGTCTCGCCGCCGGAGCTCATGAACGGGCCGACCGGGCCGGTGCCGCGCTTGACCTGCGGCGTCATCGGCGGCGGCGTCGGCGGCTCCGGCACGCGGTGGACGGAGAGCAGCCCGGGCGCGCGCGTCGGCAGCAGGCCGATGTAGTCGATCTTGGCGCTGCCGTTCTCGTAGACGAACTTGAAGGCGAGGACGTCGAGGCCGTCCCTGCTGAGATAGGCGCACCACATCGGCTCGGCGCCGTTGCGGACGTAGATCTGGGCCGCGGGCGGGACCACCGGCGGGCAGAAGAACGCCTCTTTGCGGGCGAAGCGGCTGGCGGCGTCGCGGAACACGTCGAAGAACTCGCGGCCGCCGTCGGCGAAGATCGGGCGAGCGTCGAACTCGCGGCGGTCGGGGATGCCCCAGCGCGCGTGCCGGGTGAACACGGCCGGCAGGCCAGCGAGGTCGTCCTTGGCGGCGAGGGTCAGGAGCGCGACGGCGATCCGCTTGGCCTGGAAGGGCAATTGCCAGGTCGCGATCTCGGCGGCGGACGCGACCTCGCGGCTCTCGTACTCGTGCAGCAGGCTCTCGGGCGCCCCCTCGGCGGTGCCGGCCGGCAACGGCCGCGCGGCGGCGGGCGCTGGTGCGGGAGGGCTCTCCTTCGGCACCTTGCCGGCGTGGTGCGGCGTGGTGCAGGCGACCACGAGGCCGGCCAGGACGACGGTACCGAAGCAATTCAGAGGAGCGCGAAGCATGCCGCACTCTTTAGACCGCCGCGTGCCGATGAGCAAGCGCACAGGACGCCCCTGGGGCCGGTTCGTGACGCGTTTGCGGACGAGCGGGTTGTGAGGCCGCGAACGCACCGGTTAGGATGCGCTGCGCGGTACACCCCCCACCGCGTGAAGGCCGCGAGCGTGCGACGAACAGGCAATGGCGCCCCGAGGGGCGCGAGTCGCTGCGGGCTGCAGGGCGCTGCAGCGGCGCTGGCGTGCCTGGCTTGCAACCTCGAGGTGCCTCGCGTCGAGCGCGGCGCGGCCGAGGGTGACGCGATCGAGCGCGCGGAGCGACCCGAGCCCACGCCGACGCCGGCTGCGGCGCGCGAGATCCGTCTGCCCGCCGCGCACGTGCCGACCGCCGACGAAGAGCCCGAGCTCGAAGACCCGCGCGCGGCGGGTCCGCGCACCGTGCCGGCGGGCACGCCTCCCGCGATCGCCCGCGTGTTCGAGCGCTTGCCGGTGGGGATCCACGACGAGCCGCCGGTGGGCGCGATCGGGGCCTCGGGGATCCACGTCGACAAGATTTGGGTCGGGCAGGCCTACGAGCGCGAGGGCTGCACCGGCGAGTCGGACAAGTTCTCGCTGGCCAAGCACGGGGCCGTCAACGTGTGCTTCCGGGTGGTCCACAGCCGCGTCGAGGAGAAGGTCGACGTGCTGTGGGAGAAGGACGGCGAGCTGTTTCGCCGGCGGGCGATGCAGATCCCCGAGCTGCACGCGTACCGCACCCGGGCCTATCTGGTGCTGCGGCGCGAGTACATCGGCAGCTGGAAGGCGCGCGTGGTCTCGGTCGACGGCATCGAGCTGGCGGCCGCGTCCTTCGTCGTGGTGGAGTGAGTCATGCGTGGCGTGGTCGTCGGACTGTTGGCGAGCTGGTTGTGGGTGACGGGGGCGCGCGCGCAGGAGCCCGAGCCGGTGGCCGCGGCGCCCGAGGTCGAGCCGCCGCCGACGTGGCGCTTCAAGCAGAAGGAGCGCCCGGTCAAGGTCGTGGTGCTGGCCGGGTCGATCGGCGCGTGGCCCAAGCAGCCGTACGCCGAGCGCCTGGCCGAGATGTGCAGCAACGTCGAGGTCCGCAACCTGTCGAAGGTCGGCTTCGGCGCGCTGCAGCTCAAGCAGCGGTTCAAGCAGCAGTTCCTGGAGAACCCGTACGTCAACCTGCGCGACCCGGAGCTCGAGTATTGGCTGGTGTTCCAGGGCGGGCTCAACAGCGTCGGCACGCCCGAGCGGACGAACCACGACATCCGCGAGCTGTTCACCCTGGCTCACGCGCGCGGGCTCAAGGTCGTCGCGTTCAGCCTGACGCCGTGGGGCGACGACACCGACCCCAAGCGCTGGGCCGGCGCGGCTGGGCTGCGTTACCTGCGAGCGACGCGGACGGTGGTCGATTTCGTGCTCGGGGCGCTGGCGCCCCAGCAGGCGCTCGGGGACTACGCCCGCAAGCGATCTGCCGGCACCGACGCGCCGTGGCAACCCGAGGAGCTGCCGGAGGTCGCGGTCGACCTCTACCGCTCGTCCTTGCGCGCCACGACTGCGCCGCTGCGCGACCTCGAGGCGATGCGCACCGCGCTGACGAAGGACGGCCTGTGGAAGCGGCAGCACGCCGAGCTCGACGAGACGGCGCGCGCTGCGGCGCTCGAGGCCGACGCGGCCGAGGCCGCCGAGGTGCCGCGCTGGTTCTTGCGCACCGAGCTGCGGAGCTTCGACCATATCCACCCGAACGCCGAGGGCCACCGGCTCATCGCCGAGACCGCTTGCCCGCGCCTGCCCGCGAGCTGGGGCTGCACCTGTCCGAACGCGCCCGTGGCCGCGGAGAGCCCCGCAGAGGCGCCTGCGTCGCAACCGCCGCGGCTGCCGATGACGACTCTGCTACTTTTGTACCCGCACTGGCTCCGGGTACTGCTCGGGGCGCCTCTCCTGTGAGCCACACGCCATGACCGAGCTGCTCAACACCATCTTCACCATCCTCGTCCTCATCGCGGGGATCATCGCGGGGTTGTGGTTCGGCGCCAAGCTGGCGGAGAGCACCCGCGACGAGCACGGCCGCACGCGCAAGAGCCTCACCTCGGCGCTGCGCGAGACCACCACCAGCGCCGCGCTGAAGCTGTGGCGCTGGCGCCGCGCCCGGGCCCGCGAGGCGGCGCGCGAGGGCAAGAAAGAGTAGGCGCGGCTGTCTGTTCGGGCATGCCCTGGAGAGCATGCCCGATCGAACATGTCCCGAGCGCTATGTCTTTTCGGCCATGGCGCGGCGCTTGTTGTCGCGGTCGAGCTGGCGCCAGCGCAGGCCGGCGGCGCCGACCACGACGACGCTGACGAGCAAGATCCACGGGATCTGCGGCGACTTCGGTTTCTTCTTGTTCCACGCGCTCAGGTGGTTCTTCACCCACGGGCGGAACTCGCCCGGGCCGAGCAGCGGCAGGCCGTGGCGGGCGCGGATGGTGTTGGGCAGCTGCGCGTTGATGTCGGTGCACTCGCCGGTGTAGACCAGCTTGCGGAAGCGGTTGGCCGCGAGCCGCTCCTCGGGCTTGTAGGGGCCGCTCTTGGCGACCTCCTCGGGCGTGGGGATCGTGTACGAGAGCTTGTAGAGCTCGACCTTCTTGGGCGCCTGGCCGCCGTGCTTGAGGGCCCAGTCGCGGCAGACCCACCGCGCGTGCCACTTCTGGTACCACTCGCCCTTGCCGCCCTCGCCGCCGATGATCCGGCGGTTGATCTTGCGCTGGCGGGTGTAGCCGAGCCACGGGATCGGCTTGTTGGCCGGGTGGTAGACGTCGGTGTTGAGGTCGTAGGCGGTGCCGTCGTGGTCGGTGACCATGACCTGCATGAAGATGTTGCTGCGCGGCGGGTTGGGCGCGAACATCTTCCAGCCCTGCGCGGTCTGGCTGGTGCGGATCCACCACTTGAACGGGTCCTGCGCGCGCACCCGCCAGCCGTCCTTGCCCTCGCCGCCGAGGCTGTCCTTCTCGGGTAGCAGCCAGATCGCCACGCCCGTGCAGTGGTAGACGACGAACGCGCCGGCGAGGAAGCGGCCCATCGAGCCGTAGGCCCACGGGCGCCGGGCGCGGCCGCTGTGCGGGTCGATGACGGGAAGCTGCTGGGCCCCGCGCCGCTGGGCGACGCCGAAGCCGACCACCGCCAGGCCGGCGAAGATCACCGCGCCGGTGGCCGCCCACGGGACGCCGAGGTCGGTCTCGGCCGCGACGTAGACGCCGCTCACGGCGACCGCCAGCGCGCTCCACAGCGCCCACGCGGGCAGGGCCGCGGCGTCGCGGTGGAGGTGCGGCAAGCTCGGGTCCTCGGCCGGGAGCGGGGCGTCGCCGCGGGTGATGTCCTTCGGGACAGGTAGGCCGAGGCGCCCGAGGCGCTCGCCGATCGCCCGCAACAGGAAGGCGACCTCGCTGCCGTTGAGGAACGCAACGTAGGTCGCCATCGTCGCCGGCGTGAACCAGCCGATGTTCATCATCACGATCAGGTGAGCGTGGAAGATGAGCCCGAGGCCGAGCCACAGCCGGCGGCCGAGGAACCAGGTGCAGAACCAGTCGAGGTCGAGGGTGAGGCGACCGCCGCGGAGCGTGACGCTGGGCGGGCGTCGGCCGAGCCAGTAGAAGAGGCCGCCGACGACCGCCATGCCGGCCAGCCAGACCACCGGGAACCACCGCTGCCAGGTCGCCAGGCCGGCCATGCCGGCGCGCGGCTGCGCGGGGATGTGGAACGGCAGGGTGATGTACACGACGACCAGGCCGACGAGGCCGAGGCCGAGCCAGCAGGCGCGCACCGCCCAGCGCTGCCACTCGGGCAGCGGCGGCAGCTGCTCGCGGCGGACGAAGCGGACCACCAGGCCGAGCACGACCAGCGGGAAGAACGCCTCCCAGTAGTGGGTGACGATCGTGTTGATGCGGAACAGGTTGGTGCCGAAGACGGCCGACAGCTGCTGCGGCTCGAAGCGGTAGAAGTGGTCGAGGTTGAGCGCGTAGTAGAAGGCGTCGCCCTTGGCCCAGATGTCGCCGTTCTTGACGGTGCCGGTCGAGCAGTAGAGCGCCGCGAGCTGGAGGATCATGATCATCCGCGGCCACGCGGGGATCAGCCGGTACACGGCCTCGAGGCCCTGCGGGTGCTCGGGGCCGGGCGCGACGCCGGCGCCGGCGCCCGGGCCGTCGCGCTCGCTGAGGCGGCCCTGCTTGCGCAGGCGACGGCAGCGCAGCCAGTTGTCGACGCTGTAGGCGGCGCCGCACCGCGACATGCACAGGTAGAGGAGGAAGCAGCGGTAGACGTTCTCGGTGCCCTCCCAGAACACCTGGTTGCGCAGGATGATGCTGTGAAACAGCAGCAGCGTGACCCACTTGGTGATGTTCGTCTTGAAGCCGACGATCATGCACACGCAGGCGACCTCGAACGCGCCGAGGACCAACCAGAAGGCCGACGGCGAGTCCCAGAAGAACAGCGGCGAGTACTTCGGACCCTTGAGCCACTCGACGACGCCGCCCCAGTCGAAGAAGCCGTACGGCTCGGGGTCGATGCCGTCGCCGAAGCCGAGGAACTGCTCCTTGGCGAACACCTCGCGCGCGACGTCGGTGAGGAACAGCCCCTCGTCGGTGAAGAGGTAGACGAAGAGGTCGGACAGGCCGTTGATGTTGAACAGCGTGACGAGGCCGAAGACGATGCGGAACAGGCCCATCGTCCGCGGGTCCTCGGCGCGCAGGAACAGCCGGCGGAACGCCTCGCGGTGGAAGATGCAGGCGCTCACGAAGAAGACGAAGCCGAGCAGCATCCACCAACCGACGGTCGGCGAGAGCGCGAGCGCTTCGGCGTTGGGGATCCGTTCGTCCGCGAGTAAGCCCAGCAGCATGCGCACGGATTAAAACAAAGGCCCGGCAGTGCGCCGGGCCTCCCGCTGTGAGGTGCCGTGTCTCAGTCGACCGGCTTCGCCGGCGGCTTCGTCTCCGCCGCGGCCGGCTCCGGCGCGGCAGCCTCGCCCTCACCCCTGGCCAGCGACGGCTTGACGGTCGCGGCGCGCTTGCCGGCGGTGGTCGAGGTCGTGCTGGGCCGGGTCCCGTCGGTGGTCTTCGGCGGGTCGTAGCGCTTGTCCCACGCCTTCTTCTTGTTGTGGATCCACGGCTTGAACACGCCCTCCTCGAGCAGCGGCAGGCCGTGACGCTCGCGGATGAAGTTGGGCAGCTGCCCGTGGTCCGAGGACGCGCACTTGGTGGTGTGCTGCCGCTCCTCGCGGCCGGTGTCGTAGAGCAGCTTCTCGGGCACGTACCAGCCCTGCTTGGCGACGATCTCCGGCGCCGGCATGCGGTACGAGACCTTGTAGAGCTCGACCTTCTGCGGCATCACCCCGCGGTGGCTCAGCGCCCACTGGCGGCAGATGAAGCGCGCGTACCACTGCTGGTACCAGTCGCCCTTGCCCGACTCGCCGCCGATGATGCGCCGGTTCATCTTGCGCATGCGGTCGTTCCAGACCCACGGGATCGGCTTGCGCTCGAGCGCGTAGGTGTCGGTCCGCAGGTCCCAGCGCTCGCCGGTCTCGTCGGTCACGACGGTGCGCATCAGCACGTTGTGGCGCGGAGGGTTGGGCGCGAACATGCCCCACTGCTGGTCGGTCTGCGTCGCCAGCACCCAGGTCGAGAACGGCTCGCGCGCCTTGATCCGGAACGTCGAGATGCAGTCCTTCTCGGGCAGCTCCCAGATGGCGATGGCGATGACGTGATAGAGGACCAGCGAGCCGACGAGGAGGCGGCCGCCGGGCCCGTACGACCACGGCGCGATCGTGTGCCCCGTCTGCGGGTCGATCGCCGGCATGTCGGGCTCGCGCTTGGGCCGGTCGGGCGGTGAGAAGGTCAGACCGAGCTTCGCCAGGTGGCGGTGGATCGCCGGGACCTGGTTGAGGCAGAACACCAGCAGGAGCGTGCCGCTCGCCGCCAGCTTGTAGTAGAGCAGCTGGTCCTTCTCCTGCGTGGTCTCGCCGGTCAGGCTCATCACGCCCACGTAGGCGACGATCAGGGCCGCCAGGCCGAGCAGCTTGAGGACGAAGTGCTTCGTCCCGCGGTGGCCCTGCACGTAGGTGTAGATCGTCATGAAGGAGAACATGGCGATCAGGGTCCAGGCGAAGTGGATCCCCAGGTTCGCCCCCGGCGCCGTCTCCTCGCGGCCCAGCACGCTCACCTTGAACCAGGGCACCAGCGGGCTCGCGTGCAGGACCACGCCGACGATCGCGGCCACGAGCATCCCGTAGAGCACGGTCGGCGGCAGCCGGCGGCCGTCGCGGCGGTGATGCGGCAGCGTGCGGTCCTCGGCCGGCAGCGGCGGCTCGCCGCGGCGCACGTCGGCCGGGAGCGGCAGCCACGGGAAGGCCTTGGCCAGGCCGCGGCCGAAGAACCTGAGGATCCGCCCCGGCTCGTTGCCCTGGAGGAAGAACAGGTACGTCGACATCATGATCGGCGGGAACATGCCGATGTTCATGAGCAGCTGCAGGTTGCCGTGGAAGATGAGGCCGAGGGTCAGCCACACCCGCCGGCCGAGGAACCACCGGCAGAACCAGTCGAGGTCGAGGAGGTAGCGCTTGCCGCGGATCTTCAGCGTCGGCGGGCGCCGGTTCAGGAACCAGAACCCCCGCCGATGGCCGCCATCAGCGCGACCCAGCCCACGGCCGTGAAAATCTGCACCCGCTGGGTGGTCCACCAACTCTTCGGCAGCTCGACGTGGTGCACCGGCAGAGTGATGAGCACCACCGCCAGGCAGCCGAGGCCGAACGCCACCCAGCAGGCGCGCACCGCCCACAGGCGCCAGCCCTCGAGCCGCGGCAGCTGCTCGCGGATGCCCCAGCGGATGATGGTGCCGAGCACCATCATGGGGAACATCGCCTCCCACCAGTGGGTGATCCACGTGGCCAGGCGGAACATGTTGAGGCCCAGGATCGACGACACTTCCTGCGGGTAGAACCGGTAGAAGTGGTCCATGTTGAGGGCGTAGTAGAGGGCGTCGCCCTTGGCCCACACGTGGCCGTTTTTGACCACGCCCGTGAAGCAGTACAGCACCCCGAGGTTGAGCATCATCAGGTTGCAGGGCCACGCCGGGATCAGCCGGTAGACCGCCTGCAGGCCCTGCGGGTGCTCGGGGCTCGGGGCCACACCGGCGCCGCCGCCGGGCCCGTGGCGCTCGGACAGCAGGCCCTGCTTGCGCAGCTTCCGGGTCCGCAGCCAGTTGTCGATGCTGTACGCGTGGCCGCTCTTGGCCAGCAGCAGGTAGAAGAAGAACACCCGATAGACCAGCTCCGTGCCCTCCCAGAACAGGTGGTTCCGGAGGAAGAAGCTGTTCATCATCAGGAAGCTCAAGACGCCCATCACCCGCGTCTTCCACCCGAACATGAACAGGACGGTGACGGTGTAAAAGCCGATGAGCTGCACCCACATGGCCGTGGGCGTGTCCCAGAAGTACAGCAGCGAGTACTTGTGGCCCTTGAAGAACTCGAGGACCGCCGGGACATCGAAGAAGCCGTAGGGGTCGTCGCCGATGCCGTCGCCGAAGCCCTTGAACTGCGCCGGCGCCACCAGCTGGCGGGCCGCATCACTGATGAAGATGCCTTCGTCCGAGAAGAGGAAGGTGAAGTACTCCCACAGGTCGTTGATGTTGCAGATGCAGAGGAAGGCGAAGACGATGCGGAACGCCGCGATCGGCCGCGGGTCCTCGTTCGTCAGCCACCAGCGCCGCCAGCGCTCGCTTTGGAGCAGGAAGATCAGGCATGCAAAAACGGCGCAAGCCAACATGACCCACCCGACGGTCGGCGACATGGCGATCGCCACGTCGTTCGGGATCCGGTCGGGGTCTGCGAGCGCGAACGCAAATGCTGCGGCCGAGGAGAACCCAAGCATAGGCAGGGAGTGTCCGGGACGGCACTAGGCGGGCGCAAGCGCAAAAAGGCCAGTCCTTCCGCGGGTGTTGGCCGTCGCACTCGCCGCCGAGGCTTGACTCGACCGGCGTCCCCGGCCATCGTCCCCGGCCATGTTCGTCCCGCGCGAACGCGTCCGCCTGCAGGGTTTCAACAACCTGACCAAGGTGGTCAGCTTCAACCTCTACGACTTCTTCGTCGCCCGCACGGACGACGAACGGCACGCCTACGTCCGCTATATCGACGAGAAATTCAGCGCCGAACGCATCACCGACATGCTGCGCGAGATCGCGCACATCATCGATGCCGAGGTCCTGTCCGTCTCGGCCCAGGACTACGAACCCCAGGGCGCGAGCTCGCTGGTGCTGATGAGCGATCTCGGACAAAAGAAGGTCGCCGACGAAGTGATGGGCCACACGACCGTCGGCGCCCACCTCACCAAGAGCCACCTCTGCGCGCACACCTACCCGGATTGGTACGACCCGAAGGGGATCTGCAGCTTCCGGGTCGACATCGACATCGCCACCTGCGGGACGATCGTGCCGCTGCGGGCCCTGAACTTCATGTTCGAGAGCTTCGAGAACGACGTCGTCATCATCGACTACGTGGTCCGCGGCTTCACTCGCGACGCCGAGGGCCGGCGCGTGTACATGGACCACACGCTGAAGTCGATCCAGGACTTCATCGACCCGAAGATCCTCGCCGACTACCACTGCGAGGACCTGGTCCTGCAGAACGAGAACATCTGGCAGACCAAGATGATGCGCACGCGGCTCGACCCGTCGGCCTACTTCCTCCCGACGTCGATCCCGCCGCGCCCGAGAGCATCGCCCGCCTCGACGACGTGCGGCGCGAGATGGTCGGGATCTTCTACGGCTGGCCCGGCTGAGCGCCGCGGCGAGCGAGATCTCTTCTACGGTCGACCCGGCTGGCTCGCGCCGGTCGGCCTGCGCGTGAGCAAGTAGCCGGCGACGACCAGGAGCGCCGCGCCGACGAGCGCGCTGGCCGGCGCATGCGCATTCCAGAAGAGGATATCGACGCCGAGGCCCAGCGGGATCGCGGCGTACGCGACCATGGCGATGCTCGAGGCGGGCGCGAGGCCGTAGGCGCGGGTCATCCACAGCTGGCCGCACGTCCCGAACATCGCCGTGCTGCCGATGAGCGCGAGGTTCTTGCGTGTCAGGTGTCCGGGTTGGAAGTCGCCGTGCGCGAGGCCCCACACGAGGCCGGCGATCGCGGCGAGCGAGGCGAAGTGGAAGACCACCAGCTCGGGCGCCTCGGTCTCGGAGGTCTTGCGGATCGTCACATGTGCCAGCGCCGAGAAGACCGCGGCGGCGACTCCGGCGAGCGCAGGCATCGGTGGGAGCGCGGAGAGATCTCCCAGCGGCGCCAGCACGAAGAAGGCGCCGCTCGCGGCGAACACGAGGGCGAGCAAGACGAGCCGGTGCATGCGCTCGCGGAGGACGAGCGGGGCGAACAGCGCCACGAACACCGGCTGAAGCAGATGCAGGGTCTGGTGCTGGACGAGTGTCAGGGCTCGCACGGCATAGAAGGTGGCGGCCATGGCAGCGATGCCGAAGAGCGAGCGCAGCGCGACGAGATCTCCTCGCACCGGCCGCAGACTCAGCTGTCGTCGGCGGAGCTCGAGCCAGATCCACAGGAGCCCGGGCGTGGTCCTGTAGAAGATGAGCTCCGCCGTGCTGAACCCGTCCTCGCGCAGGACCTTGGCGCAGGCGTTCATGGCGACGAGAGCGGCCATGGCGCCGAGCATCCAGGCGAGACCACGGCGGAGTTGGGCGACGGAGGCGGCCAAGGAGGCCGGGCCGATCTAGCATCTGCCGGGCGGACGCAGGGCTGTCGCGAGATGGTCGCTCGCCGCGCCCTCCGCGAGGGGGAGATCTCTTCC
>NZ_JAPNKE010000002.1:5815000-8385000 GCF_026626665.1 Nannocystis pusilla | reverse complement strand
ATCGCATCCTGGGGCTGTAGTAGGTCCCAAGGGTTTGGCTGTTCGCCAATCAAGCGGTACGCGAGCTGGGTTCAAAACGTCGTGAGACAGTTTGGTCCCTATCTGCCGTGGGCGCAGGAATCTTGAAGTGGAGCTGTCCCTAGTACGAGAGGACCGGGATGGACAGACCCCTGGTGTTCCGGTTGTTTTGCCAAGAGCATCGCCGGGTAGCCATGTCTGGAACGGATAACCGCTGAAAGCATCTAAGCGGGAAGCCAACCACAAGATGAGGATTCCCTGAAGGTCCGTCGTAGACGACGACGTTAATAGGCCGGGTGTGGAAGCGCGGCGACGCGCGGAGCTAACCGGTACTAATCGACCGTTCGGCTTGACCTTGGGCACCGTCCCGTGTGGCGGTTTGCAGTCCGAGGTTCCGAGCGACACCTGCACAAAGGCCGTAATGGCCCGCTCCAAATCGGAGCTCACTTCACAGCACGATCTCTTGCGAGGCGATTCGACGGCTCTGCCGTCATCTCTCCTCGCCGCTCGTCGACAAGTTTTGCTGGTGGCTATAGCGGAAGGGCCACACCCGATCCCATCCCGAACTCGGTCGTTAAGACTTCCAGCGCCGATGGTACTGCAGGGGAGACCCTGTGGGAGAGTAGGACGCCGCCAGCGCTATGCCCCCTTCGTAAGAAGGGGGCCTTTTTATTTGGGTCTCGACAGGGCATGGGCGGAAATCTTCCCCTCGTGCCCGGCGTAGGCTATGCACTCCGCATGCCCGGATCGCCCAGGAACTGGCTCTTGGCACTCGGTCTCGCTGCCTGCGATTCGGCTCCGCAGACCGAATCGCCGGCCGAGCTGCCGACTCCGTGATCGCCGAGCGGCGTTCGGAGACCCGGCTCCCGGAGCCGGAGCCGGAGGACTCGGCCGAGGCTCCCGGTGATGCTGGCGGTGACGATGGCTCTGTGCCCGACCCGTCGGGGACGACCGTGGCCGAGGCTGCGGTCCCGGCCGAGCCTGCAGCAGATGACGAGATCCGCCCGCCCGAGGGGTACGGGCTGATCCGCCCGCCGCTCGGGGTGCCGACGCCCGAGTCGTTGAAGCTGCATGCCCTGGCCGGCTACGAGGTGGTGACGGTCTACTCCCGCCCGGACATGACCTCCGACAAGCTCGGTTATCTGCGGATCGGGACTCGCATGATGGCGACCGAGAAAATCGAGCACGAGAGCTGCAAGGGCGGGTTCTATGGCCTGCCGGCCGGCGGTTACGCGTGTGCGAGCAAGGGCCTGCTGGTCGAGGCCGACAGGCCGCCGCCGATGAAATACCCCCGCCGGTGCCGAAGCTCGATCAGGGGCATCCTTACGAGTACGGCTTCGTGCGGCGCTGGAACAGCCCGATGTGGTGGCGGATCCCGAGCGACCAGGAGATCTCGGCGATGGAGGTCCAGCGGGTCGCGCGCGAGGCGGAGCGCCTGGCCACGAAGGAGCCGCCGACCGAGGCGCCGATCCCGGCGGAGCCCGTCGAGGGCACCGCGCCGCCGGAGCTGCCGAAGCCCGACCCGGTGCTCGCGGATGTGAAGCTGCCCTTGAGCCCGAACACGCCCTGGCTCGAGCGCGGGTTCTTCCTGTCGCTGGGCGAGAAGGTGGTGGAGCGCGGCCTGACGTTCTACCGCACGGCCCGCGGGGCGTACGTCGCGGCGGCCGACATCTCGCGCTACGACGCCAAGGACTATGTCGGCGTCGCGCTCGACGAGCAGGGGATCACCTACCCCTTCGGCTATGTAAAAGGACACGAAGCTCCTGCAGCTGACCGCCGACGACAAGCTGAGGGCGACGAAGACGGTCGAGCGGCGGACGTTCCTCGACCTGACCGAAGAGACAGAGATCGCGGGGCGCGCCTACATGATCACTGCGGATGGTCTGTTGGTGCGCAAGGACCATCTGCTCATCCCGGACCTGCAGGCGCTGCCGAAAGGGCTGGACCCGTGGGAGCGGTGGATCGACGTCAGCGTCTCGCAACAGATGCTCGTGGCGTACGAAGGCACTCGGCCAGTGTACGTGACGCTCGTGTCGAGCGGGCGCAAGGGGACGAAGGAAGACCCGTACGAGACGCCGCGCGGCCGCTGGCGGATCTACAGCAAGCACGTGTCGACGACGATGGACGGCAGCTCGGCCACCGACGGCAACTACTCGATCCAGGATGTCCCCTGGACCATGTTCTTCTCCGGTAGCTACGCGCTCCACGGGGCGTTCTGGCACCGCAGCTTCGGCGCGGTCCGCAGCCACGGCTGCGTGAACCTCGGGCCGAGCGACGCGCGGTGGCTGTTCCACTGGAGCACGCCGCTCTTGCCGGAGGGCTGGCACGGGGTCAACGCGACCGACGAGAGCCCGGGTAGCACGGTGGTCGTGCGCGATTGAGGCGCGCTGTCGCCGAGCAGCGAGGCGCGCTGTTGTCGAGCAGCGAACTGCGCTGTTGCCGAGTGGCGAGGCGAGCTCGAGCGGTGCTCGCTTGGAGCCTTGAGAGGACTTCACTCTCGGCGAGCAAGACGGGCATCTTCGATGGCTCCGTCGATGGCTCCGCGAAGCGCGGAGACAGAGTCGGCATCCTCAATAGGTCAGCGAGCGAACTGTCGGGACAGGAGACGATTCGCAACGCTCGGCAAGCGAGACATGCCCTCCCCCGCGCGCATCGGCGGAGCGGGTGCTAACGGCTCCCGCACTCGAATCACCGGCGCCCGTGCGAGGGGGCAGTAGTGGCGCGGGTCGCGGGAGGTTGGCAGCACTTCACCCTCAGCGAGCAAGACGTGCATCTTCGACGTCTCCGCGGAGCGGGTGCTGGCAGAGCCGGCATCTGCGGTAGGTCGGCGAGCGAACTGCCACGACAGGAGGCGATTTCGCAACGCTCGGCGAGCGAGACATGCCTTGCGTATCGGCGGAGCGGGTGCTGGCAGCGCAAGCACTCGTAGTATCGGCGAGCTGCGAGAGGGGCAAATAGGGATACGGGTCGCGGCCTGTCTGCGGAGCCCTCGGGCGCGAGGCTCAGGCACCGCAAGCGTCGATGGCGAGCTTGCCCTGGTCGGTGCAGTAGTAGTTTCTGGGGTCAGGCACCGCAAGCGTCGATGGCGAGCTTGCCCTGGTCGGTGCAGTAGTAGTTGCTGCCGTCAGGCACCACAAGCGTCGATGGCGATCTTGCCCTGGTCGGTGCAGGTTGCTGGGGTCAGGCACCGCAAGCGTCGACGGCGATCTTGCCCTGGTCGGTGCAGTAGTAGTTGCTGCCGTCGGGGAGGCAGCAGCCGGTGCCGGTGATCGGAGAACTCTCGTCGCAGTCGTCGCCCTCGGCAGGAAGCGCGTCGGGGCACTCGATCGGGCTGACGCCATCGGGCTCTTCGCCGACGAAGCCGCACGCGTAGTACTTGTTGTTGGGATCCCACCCGCACTTTCCGAAGCCGCTGCCGGTGGTGCCCGCGGTGGTGCCCGCGGTGGTGTCGTCGGTGGTCGCGGTGCTGGTCGTGCTCGTCGGCTCGGTCTCGGTCGTGGTGGGCGCCGTGGTGGTCGGGCTGGCCGTCGAGCCTTCGGTGTCGACCGTCGCGGTGCCGTCGGTGGTGGTACCGTCGGTGGTGGTGGCGTCGGTCGTGTTGTTGCTGGTGACCGAACTGGTGTCGGAGTCGGTCGTGTTCGTGTTGATGATGCAACCGGTGCTGACGACGAGGCCGGCGAAGGCGACAAGCGTAAGGTTCTTGAGCATGATTCTCTCCGTGGGCAGAAGGAGCCGGCGCTCGAGAGCGCGGCGGCGGGTGCGTTCGGACGACCGGCCTCGAGTCAGATTCACCGGCGGACTCGGCGCTGTGCGCCGCGCTCGCTTGAATAAGAGGTTGTCGAGTTCGCTGCGTCGTTGCAGGTTCAGCAGGGCTTGGGCCGTCGAGGGATGAAGGTCGCGTGCAGGGCTCGCACGGCTCGCGCTCGCTGCTCGCGCGCCACGAGGAAGGCGAGGCTGTGCGAGTCGGTGTAGACCTCGCGGACGCCGATCTCGAGCGCGTGCAGGCTCTCGTAGGCGCGGGTCATCACCTCGGGGTTCTCTTCGAGGCCGGAGCCGACGCAGCTCACCAGCGCGAACCGCTCGACGCACTCGATGCCGGCGAGGTCGCGGCCGAGCGACCGCGCGAACGCGCCGAGCCGGGCGAGCGCCTCGCTGCTGTCGGTGCGCTGCGCTTGGGACAGAAAGCCGGAGGCGCCGTGAGGACCGATCCGCAAGTGCCGCAAGCCGAGCGGGGCCAGCTTGCGGATGACCTCGGGAACATGTCCTGAAGAGCCTGCGCTGAGAGACAGATGGATCGCCACGATGGATGCGTCGGAGGCGACCGCGCGGACGCCGGGTCTCGTGGGCGGGTTCTTGCGGATGATGGTCTCGCCGGTGACGTCGGGTCTGCTGTGGCGGGCGTAGATGGCGATCCCGCGTTCTTCGGCGAGCTGGACCGCCTGGGAGTGGAGGACCTTGGCGCCGGCGCGCGCGAGGGCCTGCATCTCGCCATAGGAGAGGCTGCCCAGCCGCTCGGCGTCCTCGACCTCGCGCGGGTCGGCGCTGTAGACGCCGTCGACGTCGCTGTAGATCTCGCAGTCGGCGTCGATGGCGGCGGCGAGGGCGACGGCGGTGGTGTCGGAGCCGCCACGGCCGAGGGTGGTGACGTCGCGCTTGTAGCTGACGCCCTGGAAGCCGCCGATGATGACGATGTTGCCGGCGGCGAGCTCGTCGAGGACGCGGAACGGACGAACCTCGACGATGCGCGCGCGACCGTGCTGGTGGTCGGTAATGATGCCGCACTGGGAGCCGGTGAGGCTGATCGCCTGTCGGCCGAGCGCCGTGATCGCCAGCGCGAGCAAGGTCATCGAGCCGCGCTCTCCGGTGCTCAGCAACATGTCGAGCTCGCGCGCGGGCGGCGGGTCGATGAGCGCGCGCGCCATGGCCAACAGCTCGTTGGTGGTCTGGCCCATGGCCGAGACGACGACTACGACAGGTTGCTCGGCGGCACGGTCGACCACCCTGCGAGCGCAGTGACGAATCCGCTCGAGGTCGGCGACGCTGCTGCCACCGAACTTCATGACGACCGGGGCGGGCGAGGTCACCTGGTGAGGTTTACACCCGGGGAGGTCGTGGCCCAAGTTTCACGGCGGAAGGCGGCGCCGGCGCCCGGGGAGATCGGTGAGCCTGCTCAGGGTTCCTCCATGTTCTCGCCGAAGCGCTCGGGGACGGAGGACGGGACTGGGGAGAGCCGCGGCGAGCGTCAGTCCACCTGGGTGACTTCGCCGCTTCCTTGTGGAGCGAGGTACGGAGGGGCGGACCGGAAATCCGCTCCGAGTTGGCTCGAGCTGGGCGGGCGCGAGCAGCTTCGAAGCTCTTTCGCCGAGCGAGGCGAGGAGGAGGCGGATGCGCCTGGTCGACAAGGAGCTCCCGCGGAAAGAGGGCCTTCGCCGGCCGAGGGATGGGGATGCGCCGGGCAGGAGGAGAGCCCACGTGAAGGAGCGCCTGCCCGCGCGGTGAGGCTGCATCGTCATGCAGTCGTTGAGATCACCCAGTAGATGGAGCGGTACGATGGCTGCTGCGTCGGTGCAGAGTTCGGCTGAACGGGGAGGCGAGGGACTGAGCGCGATCTTGGGGGATGACTTGTCGAGAGGGCCGCGGCGGTGAGAATGGGAGAGAGCAGCGACGGTGAGAGTGGCGGAGCGCCGCCGCGGCGAGTGGGAGCGGTGAGAGTGGGAGAGTGCCGCGGCAATGAAAGTGGAAGAGCGCCGCGGCGGTGAGAGAGGGAGAGCGCCGTGGCGGTGATTTGGTAGAGCTTCGCGGCGGTGAGAGGGAGAGCGCCGTGGCGGTGATTTGGTAGAGCTTCGCGGTGGTGAGCGAGGGAGAGCGCCGTGGCGGTGATTTGGTAGAGCTTCGCGGCGGTGAGCGAGGGAGAGCGCCGCGGCGGTGAGAGTGCCGCGGCGGTGAGAGAGGGAGAGGGCCGCGGCGGTGAGAGAGGGAGAGGGAGCGGTGAGAGAGGGAGAGGGCCGCGGCGGTGAGAGAGGGAGAGGGAGCGGTGAGAGAGGGAGAGTGCTGCGGCGGTGAGAGTGCGAGAGTCGGGCGGCAATGGGAGTCGAAGAGTTTGATGTCCCGAGCGACATGTCCTTTAAAACACTGACTTGGGGACATGTGATTGGGCGCGGGGAGTGCGCGCGGGGCGCGAGCGAGCGGTGGAGCTTGCCGAGTGCGGCAATGTTGCCGTGATCGCGCCGTGCGGGTCGTTTCGCAGGGATGAGTCGGCGCGCAAGATCACGGAGGGGGTGGGCGACGGGGGCGGAGAAGCGGCTTCCTGGGCGGCTGCCGGCCTTGACGTTGGGTTTGGCGCGCAGTTACAACCCCCCGGCGCGCATGGAAGACTGTCCCTGGGATCCCGAAGGAGTGGAGGTCTGCCTCGATCCGGAGGGGCAGCTCGTCGACAGGCGGGCGGCGCAAGGGGTCGATCTGCGGGCGCTGTACAAGCGGCTGGTGGCCGCGCGGTGCCTCGACCTGCGGGTCGAGCGGCTCGGCTTGCCGATGTGGGTGTCCTGCGCCGGCGAAGAGGCCGTCTCGGTGCTCACGGCGATGCTGGCCGGGCAGGAAGACTGGATTTATCCCGGCGTCCGCGACTTCGCACTGGCGCCGATCCGCGGCCTCGATCTCGATGACTTCGCGCGCCAGATCCTCGGGAGTGCCGCGGACGGCGAGCGGCCTTACAACGGGCGGCCGGGCGCTCTCGCGGCCGCCGATCTCGGCATCGCCTACGCGCCGGAGCCCCTGGGGCTGCATTTGCCGCTCGCGGCCGGTCAGGCGCACGCGCAGAAGCTTGCCGGAAACGGCCGGGCGACGATTGCCCTCTTCGGCGAGGGGCTGACGACGACGGCGTTCTTCCACGAGACCGTGGCGCTCGCGTCGGCTTGCGACCTGCCGCTCGTGCTGGTGTGCAAGAGCCAGCTGTGGCCCGAAGGCGCGCCGGCCGAGGCGGGCCTGCTCGGCGACAGCGTGGCCGAGCGCGTGAAGGCGTGCGGGTTGTGGTCGCGTCGCGTCGACGGGGCCGATGTCGTGGCGGTGCATGCCGCGCTCGACCAGGCGCTGCGGCGCGCTCGTGATGCGCGCGGGCCCGGGCTGGTCGAGGTGGTGGTGACGCAGCTGCACGCGGGGTCGGCGGAGTCGGACATCCCGGCGCACCGCGACCCGATCGAGCGGCTGCGTCGGCACCTCGACCGCGAGGGGCAGTGGACGCCGACGTTCCAGGACGTGATCGAGGCGGAGGTGCGGGGGCAGCTCGAGCGGGCCTTCACGCACGCGCAAGCCAAGGAGATGGGGCGATGAGCACGCTCGAACGCTTGTCCACGATCGTCGCCGAGCTGCTGCGCGACGATGTCCGCCGGGTGCTGGTCGGCGAGGATGTTCGCCAGGGCGGCATGCTCGGGCTGTCGCGCGCGGTGATGCGCGACCCGGGCCTCGCCTCGCGCGTGCTGGCGACGCCGCTGACGCCGGCCGCGAGCCTGGCCCATGCGACAGGTCTGGCGCTGGCCGGGCGACGACCGATCGTCGCGCTGGCGTCGGCGACCGGGCTGCTCGAAGGTTATGCGGCGCTACGCGAGCTCGGCCGGATCGCGGCGGTTTCGGCGGGCGAGCGCAGCGCGCCGGTGTTGATCGTGGCGCCGACCGGGCCCGGGTTCGGGCTCGGAGGTGATGGCGCCGCCTCGCCCGACGGCGCGATCGCGGGCGTGCCGGGGCTGCGCGTGGCGATCCTCGGCGACGCCCGCGAGGCCGGGGCGATGCTGCGGGCCGCCGCCAACTTCGAGGCCGGCGAGGATCCGACAGTGTTGCTGCTGCCGCGCGCGCTGCTGCTGCGCGAGGTCGAGGACGGCGAGGTGGTCGAGACGCTCGGGCGCCCGCTGACCGCGGCGCGTTGCGTGCGCGAGGGCGCGGCGGCGACGGTGTTCGCGTGGGGCGCGGCGGTCGACGTCGCGTGCGCGGCGGCGGAGCAGTCGGGCCACGACGCGGCGGTCTACGAGCTCGGCGGCCTGGCGCCGCTCGACGTCGAGGCGCTGGTCGCGGCGGCGGGGAAGACCGGGAAGCTGGTGATCGCGCACGCCGGTGGGCTGTCCTTCGGGCCAGGTGCCGAGCTGGCGGCGCTGTTCGCCGACCGGGCGATCCTCCACCTCGACGCGCCGATCGTGCGCGTCGCGGGACGCGAGGGGCCGCTGGCCCGCGCAGACGAGATGTCGGGCTTGCCGAGCGTCGCGGCGCTCGTCGATGCCATCCACCAAGTCGTGACTTACTGATCAGGAGCCGGAGTCTTCATGCTCGAGTTCAAGCTGCCGGAGATCGGCGAAGGCGTGGTGGAGGGTGAGATCGTTCGCTGGCACAAGCAGCCCGGCGAGCCGGTCGAGGCCAACGAGGCGCTCGTCGAGGTGATGACCGACAAGGCGACGATCGAGGTGCCGTCGCCGGTGGCGGCGACCGTTCGCGAGCTCAAGGCGCAGGTCGGTGACATCTGCGCGGTCGAGCAGGTGATCGCAATCCTCGAGGTGGGCAGCGCCCGCCCGGCGACGAGCCCGGTCGCGACGGCGGCGACGCCTGCAGCGCCGACGACGGCGGCTGCTCCCTCGAACATGTCCTCGGGGTCAGTCCTGGCGACGCCGGCGGCGCGGGCCCTGGCCCGCGAAGAAGGCATCGACCTGCGCGGGCTGCCGACCGACGACCGCGGCCGGATCACCAAGCAGGACGTGCTGAAGGCGGCCGAGGCGGCGAAGACCCCGGCGCCGGTGGTAGCACCGCCGGTGGTGACGCCGCCGGTCGCGGCCGCCGTGAACGGCAAGGCTGCTCCTGCGCCGGCGGCAGCGCCTCCGAGCGCCGTGGCAGCGCCTTCGAGCGCCGGCAAGGCTGCTCCCGCGCCGACGCCCGCCCAGCCGGCCGCGGCGCCGGTGCGCCAGCCGCACGCGGCCGAGGCCGCTGCGGACGACGAGGTGATCCCGTTCCGCGGCATGCGGCGGCGGATCGCCGAGGCGATGACGCGCTCGTACACGAGCGCGGTGCACTACACCTACGTCGAGCAGGTCAACGTCACCAAGCTGGTGCGGCTGCGCCAGGAGGCCAAGGCGGCGGCGCAGGAGCAGGGCGTGAGCCTCACGTTCTTGCCGTTCATCGTCAAGGCGGTGGTCCACGCGCTGAAGAAGTACCCGATCGTGAACGCCGAGCTCGACGAGGCCGGCGGTCGGATCCTGGTGAAGAAGCGCTACAACATCGGCGTGGCGGCGGCGACCGACCAGGGGCTGATGGTGCCGGTGGTGCACGGCGCCGACCGGCTCAGCATCCTCGACATCGGGCGAGAGATCGCGCGCCTCGGCGAGGCGGCGAAGAACGGCACGGCCAAGCGCGAGGACCTGACCGGCGGGACGTTCACGATCTCGAGCCTCGGCAACATCGGCGGGGTGCTGGCGACGCCGATCATCAACTTCCCGGAGGTCGGGATCCTCGGCGTCCACGCGATCCGCAAGACGCCGATCGTCGACGACCACAACAACATCGTCGTCGGGCACCTGATGAACCTCTCGGTCTCGCTCGACCACCGCGTGGTCGACGGCTTCGAGGGCGCCAACTTCCTGCAAGAGGTGCGGCGCTTCCTCGAGGACCCCAACTTGCTGCTGCTCGCAGGAATCTGACCGCTCGCACAGGAGACAGTCGTGGCCACGATCAAGAAGAAGGCGCTCATCATCGGCGCGGGCACGGGCGGCTACCCGTGCGCGATCCGGCTCGGCCAGCTCGGCGTCGACGCGATGCTCGTCGAGAAGGACAAGCCCGGCGGCGTGTGCCTCAACTGGGGCTGCATCCCGTCCAAGGCGCTGATCTCGGCGACCAAGCTGTTCCACAAGGCGCAGCACGCGACCGAGATGGGGCTGTCGTTCTCGTCGCCGACGGCCGACATGGTCAAGATGCAGGCGTGGAAGGCCGGCATCGTCAAGAAGCTGACCGGCGGCGTCGCCACCCTGGTCAAGGGGCAGGTACGCAGTACGTCACGGCGACGGCCGAGTTCCTCGGGCCGAAGCAGGTCCGCCTGCGCTACGCCGACGGCAAGCCGGACGACATCGTCGAGGCCGAGCACGTGGTGATCGCCACCGGCTCGCTGCCGATCGAGATCCCGGGCTTCAAGGTCGACAACAAGCGGGTGCTCGACAGCACGTCGGCGCTCGACCTGGCTTCGGTGCCGAAGCGGATGGTGTGCATCGGCGGCGGGATCATCGGCCTCGAGCTGGGGCAGACGTTCCAGCGCCTCGGCACGCAGCTGGTGGTGCTCGAGGGGCTGTCGCGGATCTTGAACGGCGTCGACAACGAGTGCGCCGACGTCGTGGCGCGCCAGATCAAGAAGGACGGCGGGCAGATCTTCGTCAACGCGAAGGCCGTGGGCTGGGAAGAGCGCAACGGCGAGGCGGTGGTGAAGGCCGAGATCGACGGCAAGGTGCAGAGATCGTCACCGACGTGATCCTGGTGGCGGTCGGCCGCCGGCCGGTGACGAAGGGCTTCGGGCTCGAGAAGACCGGCGTGAAGGTGAACGAGCGCGGGTTCGTGCCGGTCGACCAGCGCCAGCAGACCAACGTGCCCGGCATCTACGCGGTCGGTGACGTGTGCGGGCAGCCGATGCTGGCCCACAAGGCGTCGCACGAGGGCGAGGTGCTGGCCGAGGTCATCGCCGGCAAGAAGACGATCAACGACGCGCGGCAGATCCCCAACGTCGTGTTCACCGAGCCGGAGATCGCGTCGTCGGGCCTGACGAAGGAAGAGGCCGAGGCCCAGGGCCGCACCGTCAACGTCGGCAAGTTCCCGTTCTCGGTGCTCGGCCGGGCGATGGCGATCGGCGAGACGGCCGGCTTCGTGAAGGTGATCACCGACGCGGCCGACGAGCGCATCCTCGGGGTCCACATCGTCGGCCCGGAGGCGAGCGACCTGATCAGCGAGGCGGGCCTGGCGATCGAGATGGGCGCGTTCGCGGAGGACGTGGCGCTGACGATCCACCCGCACCCGACGCTCAGCGAGGCGCTGATGGAGGCGGCCAAGCACGCGCTCGGCGAGGCGATCCACATCGCCAACCCGCGCAAGAAGGCGCACTAGGCGGGCCTGTCCCCGGGGACAGGTGAGCACGGGCTCGGCTCCGCGGCGATCGTGCCGCGGCCGAGCCCGAGGTCTTGGTTGAGGCTGGCGCGCGCGCTGCAGCATGACGAAGGCCCCGGCGGGTCGGCGCGAGGCCGCGGAGGATGAGCTCCGCGCCGACGGTAGCGGGCCGGCGACCTCGGAGCTCGCCGAGCAGGAGCGCGGCCGCGTGGGTCGCGTACGCGGCGGATGCTGCGAGGGTGGCGGCTCAGTGGGTGCGGCGGTCGACGGGCACGCCGGCGGCGAAGCGTTGCATCTGCATGCGGCCGTCGGCGCCGACCATGTCGCCGGGGGCGAGCGGGATCCACACGTTGTCGCCGTGGAGGGGCTCGCTCGAGAAGATCAGGTGACTGACGAAGCCGCGTTCGGTCGGCGGGGCTCGCTCGCACTCGCCGGAGAAGAAGGCGCAGGTCTCGCGCTCGGGGCAGCGCTGCTTGTGGGTGCTGAAGTAGAGCTGCTTGCCGCCCTGGTGGCCGAGCATGACGTGGCCGTTGGTGAGGACGAAGGTCAGGTAGGTGTCGTGCGGGGGGCCGTCGTTGTCGGCGTTGCAGGGGCCGACGAGCGACTCGACCTCGGCGAGGGCGTCGCGGGTGGCGCTGGCGACCTCGGCGAGCGGGAAGCCGGGGCGGTGGAGCTCGTGGCGCTGGGCCATCTTGCCGAGGATCAGATAGAACAGGACCTCGCTGTCGGTCTTGCCGAGGATGAAGCGGCGCAAGACCGGCGGGACGCGAGCGACGAGCTGGTCGCGGACGCCGTCGAAGCCGGCGATGTTGCCGTTATGGGCGAACACCCAGGCGCCGAACTGGAACGGGTGGGTGTTGATGGTCGACAGCTCGCCCTGGGTGGCCTTGCGAATGTGCGCGAGCACGGTCTCCGAGGTGACGATGCCGGAGAGGTGGCGGAACAGGTGGTCGCTGACGGCCGCGGAGGCGCTCTTGATGACGTGCGGGGCGTTGGCGACGTAGTAGGCGACGCCCCAGCCGTCAGGGTGGCGGCAGCTCTGCTGCATCAACGCGTTGTCGGCACTGACGAGGCTCCGGTGGACACCACTCTGCATGACGGAGCGAAAGCCGAAGATCCGACACATGACGAGATTGCTGCGAGGATAGCATGCTCAGGGAGCGCCGCGGCCGCCGCCGGCCCGCAGGACTGCCGGATCCGGCAAACGGTTGCCGTGCGCGCACGAGCGCGAGCCGGCGCGGCGCATGCGACGAGGTCCGCCACAAGGGCGCGGGGCGTGGCCGGGAACGTCGTTGACAAGCTGATCGGGATCGGACTACGACGGGCTTCATGCCGGCACGTGTCCGGCGATCGAGGCCGACGTGATCACCGCCCAGAATCACTACAAGAGCAACCTGCGCGACATCTTCTTCAATCTGTTCGAGGTCCTGAAGATCCAGGAGGGCACGCTCGGCAAGGGCGTCTATTCGCACATGGACGAAGAGACAGTCCGCTCGACGCTCGAGGGCTACGAGGAGTTCTGTCAGAAGGAGCTGGCGCCGTCGTGGGCGCTGTCGGACCGGGTCCCGCTCGAGCTCGACAAGGAGACCGGCAACGTCAAGCTGCCGCCGCCGGTGGTGCGATCGATCCGCACCACGCTCGAGCAAGGCTGGCCGCTGCTCAACCTGCCCGAGCACCTCGGAGGCAGCGGCGCGCCGCACTCGGTGGCGTGGAGCGCGTTCGAGCTGACCGCCGGCGCCAACGCGGCGGTGGCGTTCTACCTGCTCGGGCCGCTGATCGCCCACATCATCGACCGGCTCGGCACCGAGGAGCAGCGCAAGCGCTTCGCCAAGCCGATGATCGACAATCAGTGGGGCGGCTCGATGGTGCTGACGGAGCCTGACGCGGGCTCGGACGTCGGCGCGGGCCGCACGAAGGCGCGCCAGGTCGAGGGCGGAGTGTGGGAGATCGAGGGCGTCAAGCGCTTCATCACCAACGGCGACTTCGACGCGGCCGACAACATCATCCACCTGGTGCTGGCGCGCCCCGAAGGCGCGGGGCCGGGGACGAAGGGGCTGTCGATGTTCATCGTGCCCAAGTTCTGGGTGAACGAGGACGGCAGCCTCGGCGAGCGCAACGGGGTGTACTGCACCAACATCGAGCACAAGATGGGGATCAAGGCCTCGGCGACCTGCGAGATGACGTTCGGCGAGCGTCACCCGGCCCGCGGCTTCCTGGTCGGCGAGGTCCACGACGGCATCCGCCAGATGTTCCACGTCATCGAGCACGCGCATGGCCGTGGGCGCGAAGTCGATGGCGACCCTGTCGACGGCGTACCTCAACGCGCTCGAGTACGCGAAGATCCGCGTGCAGGGCCCCGACCTGCTGCGCGCCACCGACAAGACCGCGCCGCGCGTGCGGATCATCGAGCACCCGGACGTGCGCCGGATGCTGATGCTGCAGAAGTCGTTCGCCGAGGGCATGCGCGCGCTGACGCTGTTCACCGCGTCGGTGCAGGACGCGGTCGAGCTCAAGGGCGGCCACGGGAGCGGCGACAGCGACGAGCTCGACAAGCTGAACGACCTGCTGCTGCCGCTGGTCAAGGGCTACTGCTCGGAGAAGGTGTACGAGCTGCTGGCGGTGTCGCTGCAGACGTACGGCGGCTCGGGCTACTGTCAGGACTACCCGATCGAGCAGTACATCCGCGACCAGAAGATCGACTCGCTGTACGAGGGGACGACGCACATCCAGGCGCTCGACCTGTTCTTCCGCAAGATCGTGCGCGACGGCGGGTCGACGCTGCGCAGCCTGATGGGCCGCATCGAGGCGACGCTCGGCGAGGTCGATCCGAAGGGCCCTGGCGGTCGAGCACGCGGCGATGTCGCGGGCGCTGGCCGACCTGCAGGGCATCTTCATGACGATGCCGCAGAAGCTGCAGGAGTCGCTCTACCACGTCGGCTTCCAGGGCAACCGGATCCTGTTCGCCTTGGCGGAGGTGGTGATCGGCTGGCTGCTGCTGCGCCAGGGCGCCGTGGCGGCCGAGCGCCGCGAGACGGCGACCGACAAGGACCGCGATTTTTATCAAGGGAAGCTGGCGGCGATTCGCTTCTACGCCCGCAACGTGCTGCCGGGCGTGACGCTGACGCGCAAGCTGATCGAGCAGGGGACGCTCGAGCTGCTCGAGGTGCCCGAAGGGGCGTTCTGAGCCCGAGGTGACCAGGAGGACGCGGCCGCGAGTGCATCGCGGTCGCGTTCTCGTTTTCGAGTGTCGTGGGGCTCGGCGCGCTCGGCGATGGCATGCGCCGCTCGCTCGCCGCGGGTCGGGGTAGCCGGACCGCGACCGCGAGTCGCAGCGAGGACGTGCGCACGGATGCGCGGGACTTGCTACTCTTCGCGCGACCATGACTCACCGCGCTCCGCTCGTCCTCTCGCTCCTCGTGTTCGCCTGTCAGAATCCCGCAGGGCCGCCGGCGGCCAAGTCGGGGCCGGAGGTCAAGGCGACCGAGCCGCCGGCGAAGAGCGACCCGCACGCGGCAGCCCCGCACGGGGCCAATCCGCATGCCGGCGACCCGCACGCGGGCGGGCCGCACGGCGCGGCAGGGCCGGCGGTGGAGACGAAGCGGCCGGCGCGTGAAGCGGTCAATCCGCACCCGGTGACGCCGAGCGGGCAGACGCGCGAAGAGGTGGTGCCGGGGCTCAACTACAAGGTGCCGGAGGAGTGGACGCGCAAGCCGGGCTCGTCGGCGATGCGCCTGGCCGAGTTCGTGCTGCCCGGACCGGGCGGGGATGCGGAGCTGGCGGCGTACCGCTTCGCGGGCGGAGGCGGCGACGCGAAGTCGAACGTGCACCGCTGGCGCACCCAGTTCGCCAAGTCCGACGGGTCGCCGCTCGGCGACAACGACGGCGAGGTGCAAGAGGTGTCGAAGCCGCCGCTCACGGTGACGCTGGTCGACCTGAGCGGGACGTACGTCGCCCAGGTGACGCCCGGGGCGTCGGAGCGCTACAGCGACCCGAACTACCGCATGCTGGCGGCGATCGTCGAGGGCGCGGGCGACCCTTACTTTTTCAAGGCGGTCGGCCCGGAGACGACGCTGGCGGTGTGGAAGCCGACGTTCGCGACGTTCGCCGACGCGATCACGGTCATGCCGGCGAAGTGAGCGGGTGATGACGCGGCCGCGCCGGGTTGCGACGGACCGGCGCAACTGTCTCTCAGGACATGTCCTTCATGGCAGGTGGCCGAGCGTGCGGCGACAGGTCGTGATGGGACATGTCCGCGAGGACATGTGATTGGCGGGCCCGTGGCCTCAGGCCTGGGCCCACAGGGCGGTGAAGGCGGCGACCTCGGCGTCGAGGAGGATGTCGAGGTCGGGGCCGTCGTTCATGCAGAGGAGACGCTTGCGGCGGACGTCGAGGACGGCGACGGCGGCGCCCGGCGGGGTCTGCTCGCGCAGGACGCGGGCCATGAGCCGCGCGGCGATGTCCGAGAGGGTGTGCGGCAGCGGGTCCTCTTTGAAGTAGAGCTTGATGAGGTGCGGGCGGCCTTCGATCTCGAGGCCGAGCTCGGGGTTGACGCTGATCGGCAGGCTCTGCAAATAGCCGATCTGCCAGCCGGGCTCGAACCAGCCGATCTGCCGCTGGCCCCACCAGCCGAGGTAGGCCTCGGCGATGTTGTCGAAGCGACCGCCGGCGTTGTTGCGCGTGAGGTGGTCGCGGATCTCCCACTTGTCGGCGGCGGCGGCGTGGGTGCGGATGATGGCCTCGCGCACGGGCTTGTAGAGGTCGGAGGTGGCAGTGTAGGGGCCGCGGCGCTTGATCTCGCGCACCTTGGCCAGCTTGCCGGTCATGCTGGGCCGGCCGACGAAGTCGACGAAGTCGGTCAACGAGATGCGAGTCGAATCCATGCGCTCCCTCAGTCGAGAAGGAACGTAGGCGATGGTTTTGATCCGCTGCGGATCAAGCCTGCGAGGCCGTATAGCGGCGAAATTCAGGCCGCCTTCACGATGACTCGGGCGGTTATCCGGATCAGATCAGGTCGCCGTGAATAGCGCAGCGGAGACATGCGCGGCGACGGTGAAGCGTCGTGCGCGGAGAACGACGTGCGCATCGGTGAGGACGCACCGCCGCGCGAGACCGAGGGGCGAGAATCGCTCCGAGGTGCGAAGAGGTGGCGAGAGGACGAGGCGCGCGAGCTCCGAGGCCGGTGGTGACGCGAGCGGCTGCTCTGCGAGCCATGCACGCACGGCGATGCGAGCGTTGGCGGCGAACTTCGAGAGGGCGTGTGACGAGAGGCGACGTCAGGCCGGTGAGCGCGCGAAGCGGGCGGGCCACGACGGCATGAGCGGGCGGACGACCGGCTGCGCGCGGCGGGTCTCGGCGCCCGAGGTCGTCGTCCAGGCGAGGACAGGGGCTCGAGGCAGGCGGGCTCAGGCGCAGCGGGCACACTGGCCCTTGATGAGGATCTCGGAGATGTTGCCGACGACGGACTTGTTCGAGCCGGGCGCGGGGGTGAGTTTGACGCGGACGGTCGAGAGGCAGGTGACCTCGCCGCACTGCGTGCAGACGAAGTGCGGGTGCTCGGGGTGATGGGCCTCGCGGGCGCGCAGCTCGAAGCGCCAGACGTTGTCGCCGAGGTTGATGCGGTTGAGCAGGCCGGCGCGGGTGAGGTCGATGAGGTTGCGGTAGAGGGTGGCGGCGTCGAAGCCGTGGTGGGCGAGGGCCTCGACGAGCTCGCCGTGGCTGGAGGG
Source organism: Nannocystis pusilla (assembly GCF_026626665.1). Classification (GTDB taxonomy): domain Bacteria; phylum Myxococcota_A; class Polyangia; order Nannocystales; family Nannocystaceae; genus Nannocystis; species Nannocystis pusilla. The sequence goes on along the minus strand of NZ_JAPNKE010000002.1, from coordinate 8,368,147 downwards.
GGTACCGGTGCCGTGGAGGTGCTCGAGGACGGCGATCCGGGGGCCGGTGACGCGGAGGCCGGCCTCGCGGATGGCGTCGCGCAGGAGGTCGAGCGAGGCGCGGGCTTTGGGGCGCGGCATGCTGGGCAAGAGAATAGCACCGGCGGCCCAGCCGCAGCAGCAGGCGGGGCGGGCTCACGCGGGCCCGGCGCTGGGGGACGGCCGCAGCTGTGGTATGCGGGGCCCGCCATGACGATCAAGTCTGACCGCTGGATCCGCCAGATGTCGCAAGAGCACCGGATGATCGAGCCGTTCGAGCCGTACCAGGTGCGCGAGACGGACGGCCGGCGCGTGGTGTCGTTCGGGACGTCGAGCTACGGCTACGATGTCCGCTGCGCGCCCGAGTTCAAGATCTTCACGAATATCAACTCGGCGGTGGTCGACCCGAAGGACTTCCAGAAGAACAGCTTCGTCGACTTCACCGGCGACATGTGCATCATCCCGCCGAACTCGTTCGCCCTGGCCCGCACCGTCGAGTACTTCCGGATCCCCCGCGACGTGCTCGTGATCTGCCTCGGCAAGTCGACGTACGCGCGCTGCGGCATCATCGTCAACGTGACGCCGCTCGAGCCGGAGTGGGAAGGCCACGTGACGCTCGAGTTCTCCAACACGACGCCGCTGCCGGCCAGGATCTACGCCCACGAGGGCGTGGCGCAGATGCTCTTTTTCCAAAGCGACGAGGCGTGCGAGACGTCGTACGCGGACCGCGGCGGGAAGTACCAGGGCCAGCGCGGGGTGACGCTGCCGCAGGCTTGAGGCGCTCGCCGAGTTTGCGAGACGGGTGCGCGCGCTCGCGGTCTGCGGTCGTCGGCGAGCGTCGACGAGGTTGCGAGCGATCGCTGCGCGAGGCAGCGACGCCGAGACGCCGAGCTCGCGGCCTCAGACGTGGGTTTGGGCGCCGCCGGGTGTGCGGGGGCTCGTTGCGCGGGGGCTTCGCTCGGGGCTGCCTGTGGCGCGGGCGAGGTGCTGCGTGGCTGAGGGGCCGGCTTGCCCATGAGGCAGCCGCCGCCGGCGAGGGCGCCGAACGCGAGCGAGGCGGCGGCGGCGAGGCGCGGCAGGAGGCCGAGGCGGTCCTTGAAGACGATGTCGCCGCGGGCATCGTGGACATAGCGGATGCAGGGCTGGGCGCCGGCGGCGAGGAAGGCGTCTGCGTCCTCCTCGCTCATGCTCGAGAGGTCAGTGACGTTCTTCTGGCACAAGCGGCAGAACCGCACGTCGCCATCACCGTCCATCCGCTCCCAATCCGCGCTGCAGGGCTCGACGATCCGGAGGCTTTCGCTTCGCATGCAGGGGCCGAACGAGGCGCGCGGGGCGGGGCTTTCAGGCGCGAGAAGCGTGCGGGAAGTCCTCGGGGCGAGGCTGAGACTCGCGGGCGCTCGCGCTCGATGGCTGCCTGCCGATGGCGCCGCGCGGCGGCGAGCTCGGCGAAGGCGCGGCGAATCATCGGTCTTTAAAGACATGTCCATGTGGACATGCTCTAAAGGACCGATGGAAGGCGAGGCTCAGCGGACGCTGAAGCGGGTCGACTCGAGGCGGACGGGCAGGCGGGGGTCGGCGGGGCGGGCGAGGACCTCGTGGTCGCCGGGTTCGGCGGCGATCTTCAGCTTGTAAGGCCAGTCGCTGCGGCCGACCTCGCGGCCGTCGACGAGGAAGGCGAGCGGGCCGAGGTCGACGCCGCTGCCGTCGAGCTCGGCGCGGACCTCGATGGTCTGGGCGTCGCGGCGCTGGTCGAGCGCGAACACGGTGCCGGGGGCCGGGGCGACGACGCGGAGCAGGGGGACCGCGGCCGGGCGCTCGTCGCAGTCGGGGACGCGGGCGCGCGAGAGCCAGGGGCGGCCGTGCAGGTCGGGGGTGTCACCGGCGATCGTCTTGAAGGCCAGCCACTCGTCGAACTCGGGCGGGAACACGACGGCGGTGGCGGAGCCCCGCGGGTCGCAGCGCAGGCCGGCGGGGGCGCTGCGATCGGGGCGCACGTGGACGTGGTAGGCGCAGGTGTCCTTCGGGACATGTTCTTTGGAGAACTTGCGGTGGACGCGTTCGTCGCAGGCGGGGCCGACCGGGGCGCCGGACAGCGGGCAGACCTCGACGTCGACGAGCAGCTCGGGCTCCCACAGCGGGCGGCGCTGGGGGACGTCGGCCATGGCGCGGCGCATGACGTCGGCGAACAGCGGGCCGGCACCGGAGGCGCCGGTGAGGCGCGCGGTCGGGGAGCCGTCGGCGTTGCCGAGCCACACCGCGACGGTGCGCTCGCGGGTGTAGCCGACGGTCCAGGTGTCGCGATAACCGGAGGAGGTGCCGGTCTTGACCGCGACGGGGTAGGCGAGCGCGAACGGGCCGCGGCCGTGGAGGCCGCGCACGCGCGAGCGGGTCGGCGAGCGCCTCGGTGACGAGGGCGGCGACCTCGGGGGTGAAGACCCGGGCGGGGGTGGCGGACGGATCGGTGGTGGTGAAGCGGAGGGCGATCGATTCGCCGCCGCGGGCGAGGGCGACGTAGGCGGCGGCCAGCTCGCGCAGCTCGACCTCGCCGCTGCCGAGGGCGAGGGCGAGGCCGTAGTGGTCGGCGTCGCGGTCGAGGCTGCGCAGGCCGAGGTCGCGCAGGGCGCGGAGGACCGCGGCCGGGCCGAGCTCGGCGGCGAGGCGCACCGCGGGGATGTTGAGCGAACCGGCGAGGGCCTCGCGCAGGGGGATCGGTCCCTCGAAGCCGCGGTCGAAGTTCTCGGGGGTGTAGCTGCCTCCGCCTGCTTCTTGAAAGGTGGTGGGGACGTCGGCGGTGAGCTCGGGGCCGTGGTGACCGGCGGCGAAGGCGAGGCCGTAGACGAACGGCTTGAGGGTGGAGCCGGGCTGCCGGCGCGCGCGGACCATGTCGACCTGGCCGCTGATCTCGTCGCTGTGAAAGTCGGCGCTGCCGACGTAGGCGAGGACGTCGCCGGTGTCGTTGTCGACGACGAGCACGGCGGCGTCGCTGGCCCCGCGATCGGCGATGGCGGCGAGGTGGACGCGCACGGCGCCCTCGATGTCGCGCTGGAGGTCGAGGTCGAGGGTGGTGGTGGTGGCTGTCCCCGGGGACAGGCGGCCCTCGAGCCGGAGGGCGTCGACGAGGTGCGGGGCGAAGAAGGGGCGCGTCAGCGGGCGCAGCTCGATCGGTTCGGCGACCGCGCGGGTGTGCTCGAGATCGGTGAGCTCGCCGGCGTCGCGCAGGGCGCCGAGGAGGGCCTGCTGGCGCAGGAGGACGCGCTCGGGGTGGGCGTACGGATCGAGGTAGCTGGGAGCGCGCGGGAGGACGGCGAGGAAGGCGGCCTGGGCCCAGCTGAGGTCGCGCGGGGCGACGCCGAAGTAGTTGCGCGCGGCCGTCTCGGGGCCGGTGAGGCCGTGGCCGTACGGCAGGCGGTTGAGGTAGGCGAGGAGGATCTCGTCCTTGCCGATCAGCTCCTCGAGGTTCTGCGCGCGGGCGACCTCGAAGAGCTTGTCCATGAGGCCGCGCGCGCGGGCCTGGCCGCGGGCGTCGAGCATCTTGACGAGCTGCTGGGTGATGGTGCTGGCGCCGCTGACGAGGCGACCGTGACGGACGCTCTGCAGGAGGGCGCGGGCGATGGCCTGCGGATCGAGGCCGTCGTGATCGAAGAAGGTCTTGTCCTCGCTGACGAGGGTGGCAGCGAGCAGGCGCGGGCCGATGTCGTCGAGCTCGCGCGGCTGACCGCGCAGGCCGAGGTCGCTGGTGAGCTCGCGCAGGAGCCGGCCGCGGCGGTCGAGGACGCGGTGACCCTCGTGCCAGGTGTCGCCCATGGCGGCGGTGGGCTCGCCGGCGCGGGCGCGGATCACCGACCAGGTGCCGCAGGTGAGGGCGCCGATCGCGAGTGTCCCGAGAGACAGGCCGAGGAGCCAGCGGCGGAGGCGAGGTCGCATCGCAGACAGAACGCGGGAGAGGGGGCGCGACATTCTCGCGCGGAAGGCGAGAGGCGGTGGCGATGAGAATCGGAGAGGCGCGCGAGGTCGTCGCGCGCCTCTCCGTGATTCGGTCAGGGCTTGATCTGGACCTTGCCGGCGGTGCTGTAGCCGTGGCTGCCGCCGACGTACATGAACTCGGCGGAGGCGGGCGGGAGGACGAAGGTGCCGGGGGTCGAGGCGCGGACGAGGTAGGTGGCGACGACGCGGTCGCCCCAGACGCGGTCGAAGTAGACGTAGACACGATCGTCGCGGAGCTCGACGTAGCTGGCGTCGCTGCCGCTCCAGCGAAGCTGGTCGTAGAAGGGGTGCTTGTCGGTCAGCTCGGGGGCGCGGGCGACGGTCCAGAGGTCGGGCTGGATCGCCTCGAAGCCGGCGGGCAGGCGGTCGGTGACGGCGAGGTAGTTCATCTGGTTGCCGTCGAGCTCGCCGACGGGCAGATCGGCGAGCAGGGCGACGCGCAGGACCTGGCCCGGCTTGACGGTGGTGAGGTCGATCGGGCCGCCGCTCGCGTCGGTGATGGCGCGGTAGACGTCGGGACCGCCCTTGGCGCTGGTGGCGACGAGGCCGCGGGCGTCGTCGAGCGGCCGCTTCCACGCGCCCTCGACCATGAAGGCGATGGCGGCGGTGCTGTCGCTGGCGAGTTTGAGCACGGCCTTCTTGCCCTTGAGGTCGGCGACGGGGACCCGGAACTCGAGGGCGCCGGCGCCGAGCTCGGCGGCAGGGGTGAGGGCGATGCCGTCGACGCTCGCGGTGACGCCGGCGCCGGTGGCCGGCTGGTTCTTGAGCTGCTCGGCGATCGCCATCAGCGAGTAGGCGGTGGCCTGGGTGGTGTAGCTCTCGGTGGCGTCGGCGAGCTTCTGGGTGAGCTTGGCCTTGAGCACCGAGTTCGGACGCAGGCGGCCGAGAGCGATGACGGTCTGCGCCATGGTGCGGGTCGGCGAGCCGAAGTAGTAGAAGTCGCGGTAGCTGGCGGTCTTGGCGAGCGTGCCGTCGGCTTCGTAGCTGGCCTCGACCTCGTCGACGAGCTGCTTGACGCGGTCCTCCTGGCCCTTGAGGCTGTTGAGGGCGATGGCGAGGCTGGCGAGGCCGAACACGCCCATGTGCTGCTTGCGGTCGAACAGCGGGTCGGCGGCGCTCTCGGGCAGGGCGCCGAGCTCGCTCAAGGTGTGGGCGATCGCGGCCTGGACCTCGGCCTCGGTGCCGTCGGACAGGAGCATCTGCTCGAGGTACTCGGTGACGCCCTCGAGCAAGCCGTCCGGCAGGGCGAGGCCGGCGTCCTTGGCGGCGACGAGGGCACGCACGGCGTAGGCGGTGCCGTAGACGTTGGGGACGCTGTCGCCGGGCCAGTAGCCGAGGCCGCCGGAGGAGGTGCGCATGCTGGCGAGGCGCTTGAGGCCGACCTGGATCCGCTTGTCGAGCTCCTCGCGCGTCATGCCGCCGACGCCGATCCGCGGCAGGATGTCGCGCGCGGCCAGCAGCGGGAGGGTGCTCGAGGTGGTCTGCTCGACGCAGCCGTGCGGGTAGTCGAGGAGGTACTGCAGGCGCGCGCCGAGCTCGGGCCACAGGTGCTGGCCGGCGAGGACCTTGATGTAGTCCTTGTCGCCGCGACCGACGAGGATGCCGGCGGGGATCTCGAGGGCGATGTCCTGCGCGCCGACGAAGGCGCCGTCGAGGTGCGGCCGCTCGGCGAGGCCGGGGACGTCGACGGGGATGGTCGACTCGACGGCGTCGCGCACGGCGTTGCTGCCGTCGCGGACGTTGAAGTTCAGCTTGAGCTCGCCCGCGGTCGCGGCGGTGAGCGGGAAGCCGACGCGCTGGTGGCCCTGCGGCGGGACGGTGACTGCCTGGGTGGCGTCGTTCATCGCCACGGTGGCGGCGAGCGGGAGGTCGGTGTTGTTGTGGACCATCGCCGCGGCCTCGAAGCTGTCGCCGGTGGCGGCGAAGCGCGGGACGACGGGGATCATCATGACCGGCCGACGCACGGTGAAGTCGTTCTCGACCGCGGCGCCCTTGCCCTGCCGGTCGATGACGACGGCCATCATGCGGAAGCGGGTCAGGTTGTCGGGCAAGGTGAACTTGACGGTGGCCTTGCCGCTGGCGTCCGTGCGCAGGTCGGGCTTCCAGAAGGCGGTCTGGACGAAGTTCTTGCGGGTGTTGGTGACGGAGGCGCTGGCGTCGCCGTCGCCGGCGGTCTGACTGTGCTTGAGCAGGGCGGCGAGGAGGTCGCGCGAGTCGCTGACCTCGAAGGCGAGCGGCTGGCCAGGGCGCAAGGCCGCGGCGGGATCCTCGGCATGGAAGTTGGTCATGCGCAGGACGCCCTCGTCGACGACCGCGAGCGCGACCTCGGCCCCGGCGACGGGCTTGCCGGCGTCGCCCACGTCGACGGTGATCGCGACCTCCTCACGCGGCTCGTAGGTGGTCTTGTCGCTGGTGACTGCGGCCTTGAGGCGGACGTCGTCGAGGGTGACGGGGATCCGCAGGACGCCGATCTTCCAGTCGGTACGCTCCTCGCCGCTGCCGATCGGGAGCAAGGTGACGGTGGCGTGGACGTAGGGGGCGTGGCCGGCGTTGATCGGGACTTCGAACAGCGCGGCGGCCTCGTCGAGGCGCCGCACTTCTTGCTTGAGCAGGCCGCCCTGCTCGAGGGTGAAGATGGCGGTGGCGGAAGGGAAGGGGCTGCGCACGAGCAGCTTGGCGGTCTCGCCGGGGGCGTAGCGGGCCTTGTCGGGGGTGAGCTCGATGGTGCGGCCCTTGCTCGGGACGACCGGCTGGGCGCCGCCGTGACCCCAGGCCCACAGGTCGGTGAGGCCGCCGCGGCGACCGTCGACCTCGGCGCGCACCTCGTAGGAGCCGGAGTTCGGCGGGACGAGGTCGCAGCTGGCGGGCACGCTGGTGCTGGTGGCGGTGCAGTGGCCGACCTCCTTGACGGTGCGCTGCCACTGGTAGTCGTAGCCGCCGCCCTTCATCGGCTTCTTGCTGTACGTCCAGTCGACCTCGTACAGCCGCGCGGTGACGGGCAGGCCGCTGACCGACTTGCCCTCGCGGTCGACGACGCCGAGCTGGACCTTGACCGGCGCGCCGACGTCGCTCCACGGCCGCTCGATCTTCAGGCCGGCGTAGCGCTCGGCCGGGTGCACCACGACGGTGCCGCGCCCGGCGATGTGGCGGTACGAGGTGTCGGCGACGTCGGCCTCGAGGGTGAAGCTCTGCGGGCCGACGGTGCCCGAGAGGTCGAGCTTCTGCGTGACCTTGAGGGTGCCGTCGGGGCCGAGGACGCCGCTGCCGGCGCGCGACCACTCGTCGTCGCCGTCGTCCTCCTCCCACCACTCGTCCTCCTGCTCGCTGAAGACGAGGCCGGCGTCGACGAGGGTGCCGGAGGGCAGGGCCGCGGGCTCGCGCGTGACGGTCCACTCGACCTGGGCCTTGTCCATGGCGGCGCCGAACAGGTACTTGCCGACGACGGTGGCCGCGAGCACGCCCTTGGCCTCCTGCGCGTCGACGTCGACGGTGAAGCGCGGCGGCTCGAACTCGGCGACCTGGACGACGGCTTCGTCGAGCCGCGTGTCGGTGCCGGCCTCGCTGACGACGATGAGGTGGCGGCCGAGCCGGGCCTCGGCGGGGACGCTGTAGTCGGCGGCGACGCTGCCCATGTCGTCGGTGATCAGCGGGTAGCTGGCGAGCTCCTCTTCCGTCGGGCCGATGACCTTGACGACGACGGGCTTGCCGGCGAGCGGGGTGATGGCTTCGCCGGTCCGCTGGCGCACGCTGGCCTTGACGTGGACGACCGCGCCGGGGCGGTAGATGCCGCGGTCGGTGATCACCATGCCGCGGCGGTCGCCGAGCTGCGGCGCGGACTCGGCGGAGAAGTGCGGGAACAGCCGGTTCTCGCGCGAGGGGTTCTTGAGCTGGACGGTCAGCGCGGTGGCGCCGTCCTCGACGCGCACGGCGGTGCTGCCGGCGCGGTCGAGGCCGACCGGGAGGACGGCGAAGCCGTTGGCGTCGGTGGTCGGGCCGGCGACCTTGTCGCCGTTGAGAGCGAAGCTGGCCCCGGAGACAGGTTGTCCGGTGGCCAGGCGCGCGACGTGGACGAGGGTGACCTCGGGCAGGACGTGGGTGTGGACGGCGAGGGCCTGGTCGTCGCCGGGGGTGACGAGGGCGAGCGGCTGCCGCGAGGCGCTCATCCACGACGGGTACTGCACCGGGTGGGCGCCTTCGACGGGGGCGACGAGGTTGACGGCGAGGACGTAGTTCTTGCCGGGCTTGAGCTTGGCGAGCAGGTCGACCGAGGTGCTGACGAACTGGTCGGGGCTGGCGGCGGGCTCGAAGGGGATCGTGACGGTGGGCGCGCCCTCGGGCGGGGTATGGCGATCGATCTGCTCGCGCGCGTGGTTCAGCGCGGCGGCGTCGTCGGTGACCTCCCAGGCCTGGATCTCGCCGCGCGCGACGTTGCGCGAGGTGACGGTGAAGGCGCGGCTGGCGGCGCCGTCGAGGATCAGGACGCCCTCGGGCATCGACACGCTGGCGGCCAGCGGGGTGGTCTCGAGGGTGATCGCGGTCGGGGGGACGCTGTTGCCGTAGATGTCCTTGAGGCCAGGTAGAGCGACGCGGTAGGTCCTCGACGGGAGGAAGTTGCCGGACACGACGATCCGGCCGTTGCTCTCCCAGGTGTCGTTGGCCCACACGCTGAGGTTCTCGACCGCGGGGGTGACGCGGAGCTGGCCCTTCAGGGTGTCCTGATCGACGGCGAGCCGGTTGGTGAACTCGAGCGCGACCTCGCGGCCGTCGGTGTGCAGCACGGGGTTCTGCCAGTCGCACACGCTGCGGTCCCAGGCGTAGCCGCAGCTGGCCTTGACGAGCTCGAGCGGGCCGGCGATCTCGTAGTGCTTTTCGAACTCGTCGCCGTGTACGCCGCGGGCCTTGAAGACGATGGCCGCCTCCTCGCGCATGGGCGCGGCGGGCTTCACCTCGAGGACCTGGCGCGGGTTGACGGTGTAGCCCTCGAAGCGGCTGCCCTTGAGGTGCGAGAGGACGACGTCGATCTTCTCGCCGTTGTCGTAGGCGAGCTCGACGAGGTCGCCGACCTTCTTGAGGTTGACGGGCTGGTCGAAGACGACGAAGAAGCTGGCGCCCGCCGGGACGCGGCCGCCCCACTGCGGGTAGACGTTGACGACGCCGTACTCGCCGGGCTTCGGCAAGTAGGTGATCGTCTTGCCGGCGACGTCGATGCGCGGCTCGGCGGTGAAGCCGGCCTTCCACGCCTCCATGGCGCCGCCGTCCTCGGTGGTGACGCCCTGGACGGCGAGGGTGTAAGTGGCGTCGGGGTCGAACGGCTTGTCGGCGCGGAACTCGAGCGAGCGGTTGTTGGTCCACACGGTCTTGCCGGCGACCGGCGGGTCGAGCGTGAGGGTGCCGGCCGCGGCGGCGATCGGCTTGTCCTTGACGATCTTGCCCGGCAGCTTGACCGCCCGGTTGAAGCGCAGGCGCACGACCTGGCCCTCGACCTCGAACTTGCCGTCCTCGAGGGTGGGCCAGTTGACGGTGAGCTGCTGATCGCTGCCGACATCCTCGCCGGCGATGTCGAGCTCGGGCCGCGGCTCGCGGTCGGTCGGCGGCGGCGGGAACACCAGCGCGGCGCCAGCCTTGTCGGCAGGGATCGTTCGCACCAGCGAGTCGCCGGTCGGCTGCTCTTCGCTCGCGCCGGTCTCGGCCGCAGGCTTGGAAACAGGCTGACAGGCGGCGAGGGCGAGCAGCGCCGGCGAGAGGGTGAGCAGACGGAGACGAGGACCGCGTGGGTGCTGCATGGCGAGAGATCGCGGCACGGGGCCGCGGCGACAATGGTGCATGCGAGGCGGGGCCGTCCGAAAGGTCGGGCGGGCGCAGATGCACGCTGTTCGGTCGGCAAAACGCGCCACCGCAGCAACAAAATCCCGCGCGCTCGGCGCGGAAGCGCCCGCGCGCGGAGCGAGGCGGCCGCGCGGGCGGGCGAAATCAGGCCGGACAGACGGACGCCAGGCCGAGGAGCGCGGCCGCCCCGGTCGCGACAGAGGCTGTCCTCACGGACATGTCACCGAGCCGCGTGAGCGGCGGACCTCGGGTGTGAGGCGATACGCGCGAAGGGGGCGGCTGTCCTCCCGGACATGTCTGCCGGGACTTGTTCCTGGCGTCCGTACGGGGCGAGGCTGTCTTTTGGGACATCCTCGATCGTCGTCGAGGCGCGGGACGCGGGACGCGGCTGTCTTTTGGGACAGCCGCAATCGGGAAGAGTCAGTCGTCGTCGATGATCGGGACGCGGGCCGGGATGTCCATCGTCAGCGGCTTGCCGAGGTCGACGTTGGCCGAGTGGCGGGTGACGATCACGGCCGGCTTCACGTCGCTCTGCTCGCTGCCGGCGGACTTCTGCGGGCGGCGGCCGACCAGGAAGTACGTACAGAGGGCGCCCTTGCCCTTGACGTGGATGATGCCGCGGCGCTGGAAGGCGTACTTGTGGCGCAGGCGCTTGTAGGTGGCCTCGGTGACCTGCACGGCGTTGGCGATGCCGTGCGACTCCATGCGGCTGGCGATGTTGACGGTGTCGCCCCACAGGTCGTAGGCGAACTTCTTGGTGCCGATGATGCCCGCGGTGACCGGGCCGCAGTTGAGGCCTATACGGATCCGGACCCCGCGGTTGCGCTTGGCGTTGAAGCGCTCGATCACCGCGAGCATGTCGAGCGCCATCTCGGCCATCGCCTCGGCGTGGTCGGGCCGCGGCATCGGCAGGCCGCTGGCGGCCATGTACTCGTCGCCGATGGTCTTGATCTTCTCGAGGCCGTGCTTCTCGGCCAGCTGGTCGAACATCGAGAAGATGCGGTTGAGCATCGCCACCAGCTCGGCCGGCGGGAGCTGCTCGCTCATGCGGGTGAAGCCGACGAGGTCGGCGAAAAGCACCGTGACGTCGGGGAAGACGTCGGCGATGGTCCGCTGGCCCTCCTTGAGGCGCTCGGCGATCGGCCGCGGGAGAATGTTGAGGAGCAGCTGCTCGCTGCGCTCCTGCTCGCTGCGGAGCTTGCGGACGTAGGCGCGCTCGCGGTCGCGGAGCCGCTTCTTCTCCAGGCAGGCGCCGATGCGGGCGCGCAGGATGACCGGGTCGAACGGCTTGGCCAGGTAGTCTTCGGCGCCGAGCTCGATCGACTTGACGACGGTGTCGATCTCGTCGAGCGCGGAGATCATGATGACCGGCAGGCCGCGGAACTTGTCGTCGGCGTGCAGCTGCTCGAGCACCTGGTAGCCGTCCATCTCCGGCATCATGACGTCGAGCAGGACGAGGTCGAAGTCCTGGCTGCGCAGCATGTGCAGGGCCCGCTTGCCGTTGTCGGCGAGCTGCACGGCGTGGCCCTCGCGCTCGAGCCGGCGCGCGAGCATGCTGCGGTTCGACTCGTTGTCGTCGACGACGAGGATCCGGCCGGTGTCGGTCGAGCGCGCGATGCGAGTCGGGCGCGAGAGGGCCGGCGAGATGGTGGCCTGGCTCGGCTCGGGCACCCGCCCCGAGGTCGCCAGCAGCCGGGCGACCGCGCCGCCGCTGACGATCTCGTCGAGCCGCTGCACCGCGTCGGCGATCAGCTCGATGTCGGCGCTGACCTCGTCGCGGTCGTTCTGCTTGAAGACCTGGACCAGCCGCTCGACGTGCGTCCGCAGGTGCGCCAGCGGGAACAGCAAGTCGCGATTGAGCCGCTCCTGGCTCGGCCGCTGCGCCTTGGGATCGAGCAGCTCGTCGATGACCGCGAGCAGCTGCCGGCCGTCGCTGAGCTGGCGGACGTGAGCGCCGACGAACTCGTCGCTCTTCTCCTCGGCGTCCTCGAGCAGCATCTCGCTGTAGCCGAAGATCTGGTTGAACGGCGTGCGCAGGTCGTGCCGCAGCTGCGCGGACGAGGAGCGCTTGGTCGACGACGTCATCGCCCGCGGTGCGTCGGGCTCGGGCCGCGCGGCAGCCTTCGGCATGGGCGCCGAGACGCCGCGCGGGATCGGCGCGACGATCGAGTTCTCGCCGCTGTTGAGCAGGAAGCCCGGGATCTGCGAGGCCGTCTGCTCGTCGTCGACGTCGATCGTGACGTCCGACGGCGGATCGTCGGTGGCGATGCCGGTGAAGTCGAGCTCCGAGTCGTCCGCAGCGGCCTCGACTGCGTGGCTCGGATCGGGCTCCTCGAGGATGCTGCCCTTGAACGGATCGTCGTCGTCGTCGGGGATCCCGATCCGCGGATCCTGACCGGCCGAAGAGGGCTCGCCCGCGAGGTCTTTGGAGCCCTTGTTGCCGCGGCTATTTGGATCCTTTTCTCGCATTCAGGCAGGCAGTCGCGGACGCGGAGAGGGAGAGTCTAGTGAAGCCGCGCGGGCTGGAAAAAGCTGGAGGCTTCGATCGTAGCGCGAACACCGTGAGTGCGATCACCCCTCAAATCCAGGTCGCGCGAGCACCACTCTCGCTGCCTCGGGGGCGAAGGACAACCCTCGGTGTCGGTCAAAACACCCATGGACCGTGCGGGAACGCTCCCTCCGGGTCGCGCCTGCGCCCGGCGGACCTCTGCGCCCCATTTGCCCGATCGCCGGTGCGCCGGGACCGCCAGGCCGTTCCCCACCACGCTCACAGTGTACGACTGTCCGCGAGCCGACGTCCTCCGAGCGGGACGCCACCGCGCGGACCGACGGAGATCGATGGCCGACGGACGTCGCGGCGCGAGAGCGCGCCGGCTCGCGCGGCATCGACCGGCGAAGGCGCCGCCCGCGGTCACCGGTCCTTTGGGACATCGTCGCGCCGCGATGGCGCTTGACCACCAAAGTGGCCAGCCTCGAAGATGGTGCGGCCGGGCGCGCGAGCGACGGCACGCGGAGGATATGAAGAGTTTTCGCGACGAGTACAGCTTGCAGGCGACGGATTCGGTGCCGGAGGGCGTGGCCTTCGATGCGAAGACAGGGCGTTTCTTCGCGACCGGGTTGCTCAGCGGCACTATCACGCAGATCGACGCCCAGACGGGCGCGGAGCTGCCGTTCTACGCGCCTGCGGGGCAGCCGCAGCAGCTCACCGGCGCCAAGGTCGACGAGGTCCGTCGCCGCCTAGGGTCTGCTACTCGGAGATCCAGAACATGCTCGGCGGGGTCCACGTGTTCGACGTCGACACGGGTGCGCGGCTGGCGAGCTTCGAGCTGGCGCGCGGCGGCATCTGCAACGACGTCGCGCTGGCGGCCGACGGGGTCGCGTATGTCACCGACTCCTTCCAGCCGGTGATCTACCGGATCGACCTCGAGGCCGGGACCGCCGACGAATTCGTGCGTGACGCCCGGATGTCGGCGCCGATGGGTCAGTTCGGGCTCAACGGCGTCGCGGTCAGCCCCGACGGCGCGTACGTGATCGGCGGGTTCACCTCGCCCTCGAAGCTGTTCGTCGTCCCGCGCGCGGGTGGCGAGGTCCGCGAGATCTCCCTCGACGGCGACCCCTTCGCCCCCGCCGGCGACCCGCACTTCCTCGGCGCCGACGGCATCATCTTCATCGGCGAAGCGCTCTACGTCATTCACGACGGCGGCGTCCAGCAGGTCACCTTCACCGCGCCGGGCTACCGCGCCGGGACGGTCAAGAACCGCCTGGTCCGCGAGCCGGGGCTGTCGACGGCGACGGCGGCGAACGGCGAGCTCTACGTGATCAAGAGCGAGGTGGTGCGGATGGTGCACATGCAGCAGCCGCCGCACCTTCCGTTCAAGATCTACCGGGTGCCGCTCGAGGTGTTCGATTGAACATGTCCCGGGGGCATGACCCGAAGGTCATAGCCCCTTGGCCAGGTTGGCGAGGAAGGCCTCGGCCCTCGACGCGATGTTGTCGTGGCCGAGCCGCTCGTCGCGGGCGATGTCGTGGACCTGGACGTCGGCCTCGGGCAGGTCGTCGAGGAAGCGGCTGGGCTTGCGCGGGACCTCGGCGCCGCGCTCGAGGCGGGTGGCGGCGCGGGTGATGTAGAGGCGATCGCGCGCGCGGGTGATGCCGACGTAGAACAGCCGGCGCTCCTCCTCGATGTCGCCGGCGATGGCGTCGCTGATCCGCGGGGCGCTGACGCGCTTGTGCGGCATGATGCCCTCCTCGCAGCCGATCAGGAAGACGAGCGGCCACTCGAGGCCCTTGGCGCTGTGGAGGGTGGACAGGGTGATCTGGCCGCGCGCGGCGTCCTCCTCCTTGCCCTCGTCCTTGTCCTTCTCCTTGGTCGCGTTCATGACCTGGAAGAAGTCGTTGTAGCGGGCGTGGCCGCCCTTGGCGCGGGCGCGCTGCTCGAACCGGCCGAGCGCCTCGAGCAGCCAGACGACGCCGTCCCAGCGCGCGGTCCCGGCGGCCTCCGAGCCGGCCTCCTTGAGCACGTACTCGCGCAGGCCGACGCCCTCGAGCAGGCCCTGCAGCGGGGCGACCGCGGAGCCGCTGCTGTAGAAGTGCGCCTGGGCGCGCTTGATCGCGGCGGAGAAGCTGCGCAGGCCGGCGGCCGCGCGGCCCGGGATGTCGGCGATCTCCTCGCTGCGGTGGATCGCCTCGGCCAGCGAGAGGTTGCGGTGGCGCGCGAACTCGCTGAGGTGCTCGATCGTCTTGAGGCCGACGCCGCGCGACGGGACGTCGAGCGCGCGCCGGGTCGCGAGGTCGTCCTGCGGCGCGAGCATGACCTTGAGGTAGGCGAGGGCGTCCTTGACCTGCTTCTTGTCGTAGAAGGCCTGGCCGCCGAGGATCCGGTAGGGGAGGCCGTGCTCCTGCAGCAGCGCCTCGATGGCGTCGCACTGCTTGGCGCTGCGGTAGAGGACGGCGATGTCCTCGGGCCTCGTGCCGCGCTCCTTGATCTCGCGGTAGATGGTGCGGCCGATGAAGCGCGCCTCCTGGTCGCCGTCGGGGGCGACGACGAGGGTGACCTTGTCGCCGCCGCGCCGCTGCGGCACGAGCTCCTTCTCGTGGCGCGAGGTGTTGCGCTGGATGACGGCGTTGGCGCAGCGGCAGATCGGGGCGTACGAGCGGTAGTTCTGCTCGAGCTTGATGGTCTGCGCGCGCTTGAAGTACATGTCGAAGCCGAGGATGTTGGCGACCTTGGCCCCGCGCCAGCCGTAGATGGCCTGGTCGTCGTCGCCGACGACGCACACGTTCTCGCGCTCGCCCGCGAGGCGCCGCACGACCTCGAGCTGGGCGCGGTTGGTGTCCTGGTACTCGTCGACCATCAAGTAGCGGAACTTGGCCTGCCAGTAGGCGCGCGCCTCGGCGTTCTCCTCGAGGGTGGTGGCGATCCGGCAGATCAGGTCGTCGAAGTCGACGGCGCCGAGCGCCCGCAGCCGCTCCTCGTACGGGCCGTAGACGGCCGCGGCGGCCTCGTCGTACTCGGTCTCGAAGTACAGGCCCTGGGCGTCGGTCGGCGACACGAAGTCGTTCTTCCACAGCGAGATCCGCTGCACGATCGCCCCGAGGTCGAAGCGCCGCTCCGCGCCCTGCCCGTGGATCCCCAGGTCGCGCAGGACGGCCCGCACGAGCCCGTAGACGTCGCCCTGGTCGAGGATCCCGAACTTCTTCGGCACGCCGAAGTGATCGGGCTGCTCGCGCATCATCGCCGCGCCGACGCTGTGGAAGGTGCCGAGCACCAGCGCGTCCGCGACCGCCTTGGTCGTCATCTTCATCAACCGCTCGCGCATCTCGTCGGCGGCCTTGTTGGTGAAGCTGAGCGCGACGATGTTGCCGGGCGCCACGCCGCGCTCGATCAGGTAGACGACGCGGTGAGTGATGACCCGCGTCTTGCCCGAGCCGGCGCCGGCGAGCACGAGGAGGGGACCTTCGGTGGCGCACACGGCGGCGCGCTGGTCGGGGTTCAGTCCGCTGAGATCGAGAGCCATGCGTCGAGGCGGCGCAGACATACGGCGCATCGGTGGCGCACCGCAAGGGCTTGAGTCGGAGGCCGCCGATGTGCTCCCCTGCGGGGAATGACGCAGGCGTCGTCGCGGGCGGGAGACGCGCTCGAGATCGTGCAGCTGGAGGTCGGGCTCCTTCACAACTTCTGCGAGGTGATCGGCTGCCCGCGCACCGGCGAGGCGGCGCTGGTCGACCCGGCCTTCGAGGTCGACCGCCTGCTGGCGGAGGCGCGGCGGCGCGGCTGGCGAGTGACGACGATCTTCCTCACGCACACGCACGACGACCACATCGCCGGCCTCGACGAGGCGGCCGCGCTGACCGGGGCGGTGGTGCGCTGCCATCCGCTCGAGGTGGCGACGGCGAGGCGGCTGGCGCCGCGCGTGGAGGCGGTGGCCGACGGCGAGGAGGTCCCGCTCGGCGACGGCCGGGTGCGGGCGATCTTCGCCCCCGGACACACGCCCGGCTGCGTGTGCTGGTTCGTCCGCGAGCCGGCCGCGCTCGTCACCGGCGACGTGCTGTTCGTCGGCTCGTGCGGCCGCGCCAGCGACGTCGAGGCGATGGTCGACTCGCTGCAGCGCAAGCTCGGCGCGCTGCCCGAGGAGACCCGCGTGTTCCCGGGCCACGACTACGGCAAGACGCCGACGAGCACGCTGGGCTACGAGTTCGCGACCAACCCGGCCCTGCGCGCCGAGACGCCGGCGGCGTTCCGGGAGTGGGTGCAGCGGCGCGGACGCTGAACTTGACGAGCTGGCTGAAGGGGCATGTCCGAGCGGGCGGGTGGAGATGGCCTGAGGGACAGATGGTACGGACCCTGTCCTGAGCGACAGATGATTGGATGTCGGACGCCTGTCTAATAGGGCATGTCCGAACGGGCTTGCGAGGATGTCCTTAAAGACATGTCCTCGAGCGGACGGATCACTGCGGCGCGGGCTGCCAGGGGCCGATGGCGCCCTCGGCGGGCGGGGCGGGCTGCGGCGGGGCGGACTCGGAGGGCGCGGCGATCGGGGCCGCCTCGGGCGCGGGAGGCGTGGGCTGGGGCGTGAGCACGGGCGTTGGCAGGGTCGGCTGCGCGGGGGCAGGCGCGGGCGCAGGGGGGGCGCGGGCTTCGGGGGCGGCGGGGCGCGGCCGGGGATCAGATCGAAGGAGACGCCGAGGCTGACGAGGAAGGTGACGAGGATCCGGTCGATGCCGGCGTCCTCTTGCAGGGTGGTGCGCTTCGAGTGCGGACCGATCACGAGGCCGCCCCACAGCTCGCCGGCGAGGCGCGGGGTGATGTACTTGCGCACGCCGCCGCTGATCATGCCGGCCGACTTGCCCCACACGTCGCGGCCGGCCTGCTTGTCGTAGAAGGGCGGGAGATAGGTGTTGGGGCCGAAGGTCGGCACGAACATGTACTCGACGCGGATGAAGGCCAGACGCGAGTACACGCCGAGGCCGAGGCCGACGTCGACGAGGCCCTTGTGGACGCCGTAGGGCCGCTGGCGGACGTTGCCGATCACCGCGCCGCGGGCGTGGAAGAACAATGGGCCGACGGCGCGCGCGCAGCTCGAGGTTGGCGCCGACGCCGAAGAAGTTGCCGGTGTGCTCGCAGCGCTGGACGCCGTCGCGCGTCTGGCAGGTGGACTCGCCGGGGGCGTGCGGGCCGAACAGGGGGCCGCCGGCGATCACGAGGCGCGGCGCGGGCGGTGGGGCCTCCGGAGCGGGGCGCCGGCGGCCGCAGCGAGCGCGAAGATCCAGCTGAGCATGCGCCGATGGTGCCGGACGGGGGCGGGGCTGACCAGGGGCGCGTGTGTCCCGAAGGACAGGGCGCAGCGGACGGCGATCGGGGCCGCGAAATCGCCAGACGAGCGACGAGGCCGCCACGCCCAGGCGGCGCGATGGGTGGGCCGAACGGCCGAGGACGCCGGGACCGCGCAGGTCCGATCACGGTCGGATGGTGCGGTCCGGATCACGCCACGCTGTTTCGATCCCTCCATGAGTGCCCGCCGCGACGCGGGCAGTGCCGCCTGAGCAGCCTCGTCGCGGCGGGAGGCGGCCGTAGGCGATCGACGGCGAGGGCGAGGCGGACCGGTGCTGCTCGCGCAGAAAAAGCCACCGCCCGCGTCGATGCGGGCGTCTTCGACGGGCCGTGACTCGCGTGTTACGCTGGCCGTCGCGGCGCCGATGTCGACCCTCCGCTTTCACCTCAACGACCGCCCGATCGAGGACGCGGAGGTCCCGCCGACCACCACGCTCCTCAACTACCTGCGCCAGCGCGCGCACCTCACCGGCACCAAGGAAGGCTGCGCCGAGGGCGACTGCGGGGCGTGCACCGTGGTGGTGCTCGACGCGGAGACGGACCCCGCGGCGCCCCGCTTCCGCGCCGTCAACGCCTGCCTGATGTTCGTGCCGATGGTGCAGGGCCGGCGCGTGTACACGATCGAGGGCCTGCGCCAAAACGGGGCGCTGCACCCGGCCCAGGCTGCGATGGTCGAGCGGCTCGGCTCGCAGTGCGGCTACTGCACGCCCGGGGTGGTGATGGCGGCCTTCGAGGCCTGCTACCGCGAGGACCTGCGCGAGCCGTGGCAGCTCGACGACCAGATGTGCGGCAACCTGTGCCGATGCACCGGCTACCGACCGATCCGCGACGCGGTCCACATGGTCGCAGGGACATGTCCCGAAGACTCTTTTAGAAGGCACCGGGCCGAGGCGCGGCCGGCGGACCTCGAGTTCGGGCGCACGAGCGCGGGGCGCTGCTACCTGCAGCCGACGAGCCTCGCGGCGCTGTGGGAGGCGATCGCCGAGCGGCCGCAGGCGCGGCTGGTGTGCGGCGGGACCGACCTGGCGCTGCTGGTGACGCAGCGCTACCAGGACCTGCCGGAGCTGATCGCGCTCGAGGGGGTGCCGGAGCTGCGCGGGGTCGGGCGCGCGGCCGACGGGGGTTCGAGATCGGGGCGACGACGACGCTGACGGACCTCGAGGCGGCGTGCATGGGGCCGCTGCGCCCGCTGACGCCGCTGCTCCGGATCTTGCGCTACTTCGCGTCGCGCCAGATCAAGCACCGGGCGACGGTGGGCGGCAACCTGTGCAACGCGTCGCCGATCGGCGACCTGGCGCCGGCGCTGATCGCCCTCGGCGCGCAGGTGGTGCTGCGCTCGGCCGCGGGGGCGCGCACGCTGCCGCTCGAGCAGTTCTTCCTCGCCTACCGCAAGACGGCGCTGCAGCCCGGCGAGGTGCTGGCGGCGGTGCGGGTGCCGGAGCCGCCCGCGGGGGCGCGCATGGCGGCCTACAAGGTGTCGAAGCGGCGCGAGCTCGACATCAGCGCGGTGGCGGCGGGGCTGTACGTCGAGACATGTCCCGAGGGACTTGTCACGGAAGTGCGCGCGGCGTTCGGCGGGATGGCGGCGACGCCCGCACGGGCCCGCGGGCTCGAGGCGGCGCTGCGCGGCAAGCCGTGGACGGAGGCGACGGTCGAGGCGGCCCTGCCGGCGCTGGCGGGCGACTTCACGCCGATGACGGACCACCGCGGCTCGGCGTGGTTCAGAGGCCAGGTGGCGGAGAACCTGGTCCGCGGGTTCTATCTCGAGACGGCCGCGACGCCGCGCCCGGACCTGCCGCCGCGCCCGGCCGCGACGGTGCGTCTGGAGGTGGTGCCGTGAGCGAGACCTCTTGCGCTTTCACGACATGTCCCGGAGGACATGGTACCGAGGACGCGGACCGCGAGGTGCCCGCGAGCGGCGGTGAGGCCGGGGCGGGGCGGGCTCGTCGCGGTGATGCGGCCGCGGGCGGAGACGAGGCGGCGTTCGGCCGCGCGCGGGCGGAGCGTTCCGTGGGGGCATGGGATGCATGGCTTTGGAGACATGTCGATTTGGACATGTCCGAAGATGATTGTCACGCGACGGCCGTCGAGCCGCGCCGGGAGGTGGTGCCATGACGGAGGTCTCGCAATCGCCGCTGGGGCGGCCGGCCGTCCACGAGAGCGCGCTCGGGCACGTGACCGGGTCGGCGCGCTACGTCGACGACCTGCCCGAGCCGGCGGGCATGCTGCACGGGCTGCCGGTGGGCTCGCCGGTGGCGCGGGGGCGGCTGGTGGCGCGCCGGGCCGAGCGCGCGCTGGCGCTGCCGGGGGTGCGCGCGGTGCTGTTCGCGGCCGACGTGCCGGGGCACAACCGGATCGGGCCGATCGTCCACGACGAGCCGCTGCTGGCCGAGGACGAGGTGTTCGCCGAGGGGCAGGTGGTCGCGCTGGTGCTGGGCGACTCGGTCGCGGCCTGCCGCGCGGGGGCGAAGGCGCTGGAGCTCGAGTTCGAGGAGATGCCGGCGATCCTCACCGTCGCCGAGGCGCTGGAGGCCGGGTCGCTGCTGGCGCCGCCGCACGAGATGCGCCGCGGCGACGTGGCAGGGGCGATGGCCCGCGCGGCGGTGATCGTCGCGGGCGAGCTGCACACCGGCGGCCAGGATCACTTCTATCTCGAGACCCAGGCGACTCTGGCGATCCCCGGCGAGAACGACACGCTGCACCTCGAGAGCTCGACGCAGCACCCGACCGAGGTGCAGGTCGCCTGCGCCGAGGTGCTGGGCTGCGCCCGCAATCAGATCGTCGTGGCGGTGCCGCGCATGGGCGGGGCGTTCGGCGGCAAGGAGTCGCAGGCCTCGCAGTTCGCGGCCCTCGCGGCGCTCGG
Source organism: Nannocystis pusilla (assembly GCF_026626665.1). Taxonomy (GTDB): domain Bacteria; phylum Myxococcota_A; class Polyangia; order Nannocystales; family Nannocystaceae; genus Nannocystis; species Nannocystis pusilla. Next base: position 8,347,625 of record NZ_JAPNKE010000002.1, on the reverse strand, counting down.
CGCCCGTCACACGGGGCGGCCGGTCAAGGTGTGGCTGAGCCGCGACCTCGACATGACGATGACCGGCAAGCGCCACCCGTTCTGGTCGCGCTACAAGGCCGGCCTCGACGTCCGCGGGCGCCTGCTCGCGCTCGAGGTCGAGCTGGTCGCCGACGGCGGCTGGAGCGTCGACCTCAGCCCGGCGATCCTCGACCGCGGGATGTTCCACCTCGACAACGGCTACTTCGTGCCGAACCTGCGCTTCGTCGGCAAGGCGGTGCGCACCAACAAGGCCTCGAACACGGCCTTCCGCGGGTTCGGCGGGCCGCAGGGGATGGCGGTGATCGAGGAGGTGCTGTCGCGCGCGGCCGAGCGGCTCGGGCTCGACCCGGCGGAGATCCGCCGCCGCAACTACTACGGCGACTGTCCCGATGAACATGGCCCGGAGAACATGGTCGATGTGCCAGTCCCGGACGGGGACCAGACGAGCGCCGGCGCCAGCGTGATCAGCCTGGTGCGCGCGCGCTGCCTGACGCCGTACTACCAGGAGGTGCCGCACTGCCGGCTGCCGCGGATCCACGCCGAGCTGCTGGCGCGCTGCGACTGGGAGGCGCGGCGGGCCGAGATCGCGGCGTGGAACGCCCGCTCGCCGTGGCAAAAGCGCGGGCTCGGCTTCATGCCGGTGAAGTTCGGGATCTCTTTCACCAACACGATGCTCAACCAGGCCGGCGCGCTGGTGCTGGTCTACGCCGACGGCAGCGTGCAGCTCAACCACGGCGGGACCGAGATGGGCCAGGGCCTGCACACCAAGATGGTGGCGGTGTGCGCCCACGAGCTCGGGGTCACGACGGCGCAGGTCCGCTGCATGGCAACCGCGACCGACAAGGTGCCCAACACGTCGGCGACGGCGGCCTCGAGCGGGTCCGACCTCAACGGGATGGCGGTGCAGGCGGCGTGCGCGGAGATCCGCGAGCGCGTGCGACCGCTGGCGGCCGAGCTGCTCGGCACGACGTCCGAGGCGGTGCAATTCGCCGACGGCGCGGCGCACGGCCCGGGCGGCCGCAGCGTGCCGTGGAGCGACCTGGCCAAGACCGCGTGGATGCGGCGGATCTCCCTCAGCGCCGCCGGCTATTACGCGACGCCCAACATCGCCTACGACCGCACCGCGGGGCGCGGCAAGCCGTTCCACTACTTCGCGTACGGGGCGGCGGCGGTCGAGGTGGAGATCAGCGGGTTGACGGGCGAGCACCGGATCTCGCGCGTCGATATCCTCCACGACGTCGGCAGCTCGTTGCTGCCGACGATCGACGTCGGCCAGATCGAGGGCGGCTTCATTCAGGGGGTCGGCTGGCTCACCGGCGAGGAGCTGGTGTGGGATCCAAAGGGCCGGCTCCTGACGCACGGGCCGTCGACCTACAAGATCCCGGCGATCGGCGACTGCCCGGCGATCTTCAACGTCGCGCTGCTCGAGCGCGCCGAACAGGACAGCACGATCCACGGCAGCAAGGCCGTCGGCGAACCGCCGCTGATGCTCGGCCTCGGCGTGGTCTCGGCGCTGCGCCAGGCGATCGCGGCGTTCGGGCCGGGGGAGGTCGAGCTCGGCATCCCCTGCACGCCCGAGGCGATCCTGCGCGCGGTGGTCAAGCAGCGCGCGGCGGCGGTGACGCGGGCGGCCGACGCGGCGGAGTGAGGGCGCGAGCTCGGGCGAGCCCGAGCCAACGAGGCCTCGCGCGCGAGCTCGGGCGAGCCCAAGCGAACGATCCCCCGCGCGCGAGCTCGGCCGGTCCGAGCGAAGATCTCTGGCGCGCGAGATGAACGCTGCGCCGGCGATGCCAGGAGAAGTCTTCTCTCAGGGGCGTCGATGCGCGAGGCTGTTCATCAGGACATGACCTGATGCGCATGCTTTAAAGGACATGCGCTCATTCAGGCGGGAGCAGCGCGAGGTCGAGGCCGCCGGGGTACCAGTAGCTGCCGTAGTCCATGACGCCGTAGGTGCTGACGCCGAACTTGACGGTGGAGCTCATGCTGTGGCCGCCGGTGGGGGTGTCCTGCAGCTCGAGGTGGGCGAGGGAGTAGCCGGCGCCGATGGGCTTGAAGCCGGTGACCATGGCGCCGTCGACCGTCACGTTCGCGCCGTCGGGGGCGATGATGTCGGCGAAGTTCTGGACCCACAGCTTGTTGGCGTAGACGATGTAGTTGTCGCGGTACTGCAGGATGGGGACGGCCTGCAGCATGGCGGGGTCGCTGGTGCCGTAGCCGGCCTCCTGGCTGACCATGTACTGGACGACGAGGACGCGCTTGTCGGCGTCGACCTTGAAGCGGTCGGTGGTGGTGGCGATCTCGATGAAGTCGCCGGCCTTGGCGATGGTCTTCGCGGCGGCCTGGTCGGGGGTGTAGACGATGTTGGTGTCGTCCTCGGCGGCGATGATGCGGACGAAGGTCGCCTTCTCGAGCGCGTTGTCGGGGGTCTGGACCGGCGGGCCGACGAAGTACTCGCCCGAGAGGGTCTCGAGCGGGAACAGCGACTCCTCGAGGTGATCGCAGGCGACCACGCCGATCGGCACCTGCGTGCACTCGTGGCCGCCGATCACCTGCACCGGCTTGTCGGCGTGGACGAACGAGCCGGTGAGGTCGCCGCCGGCGGCGCTGAAGACGGTGAGCACGTCGCCCGTGTTGAGCAGCGCCATGCCGCTGCCCTTGTTGTCGACGCCGCCGCCGGCCTGGGTGTTGGTGCCGCCGGGCGGGCCCTGCAGCTTGACGATGGTGTTGTCCTGGCTGGCGACCACGGAGTAGAAGCCGGGCAGCAAGTAGTCGTCCCAGTACTGCCAAGAGGCGACCAGGTAGTTGCCGGTCCAGGTGTTGACGGGGAGGAGCAGCGAGGCGTCGTTCGACTGGGCCGCGTTGAGCGGCATGAACTGGTAGACGGTGACGGGCTTGGTCGAGCGCAGGCGGTAGGCGCCCTTCTTGGCGTGCTTGGTCGGACCTGACCCTTGAATCAGCTCGGTGACGAACGGCAAGGTGATGACCTTGACGTCCTCGGCGGGCACGGTGACCTGAGCGACGAGCTCGTCGCCGCGGGTGATCGTCACCATCGCGGTGGCGTCGGCGGCGTTCGAGACGGCGACCGCGAACGGGTTGTTGAGGTCGAAGATGTCGTACTGCTGGGTGACCGTCGGGTAGTACTCGCAGCCGATGTAGCTGAGGCTGCCGAGCTGGGCGCAGGGGCCGACGCAGCCGCCCCACTGGCCGTCGCAGCTGAGGCCGAGCAGCGGGTCGCAGTACCCGTCGTCCTCGTAGCCGGTGCCCTCGGCGTTGCACACGAGGACGTTCTGGCCGTCGCACTCCTTGGTGCCGGGGACGCAGTCGGCGCAGCCGATCCCGGGGGCGCAGGCGCTGACACACTGGGTCTCGTCGCTGAAGCCGCCCATGCCGTCGCACACCTGGGCGACGTCGCCGTCGCATACGATCTGGCCCATGGGACAGGGTCCCGGCGGATCGGTGGTGGGCGGGTCGGTGGTGACGTCGCCGCCGGTGCTCGTGGTGCTGGTGGTCGGCGCGTCGGTGGTCGCGTCGCTCGTCGGGTCGCCCGACGTGGTGGTCGTCTCCGGCGCGGTCGCGCTGGTGGGCTGCGGCGTTCCGGTGACCTGGCCGGTGCTGTCACCGCAGGCCGCGAGGGCGAGGACGAGAGACACACACGCGAGAGAGCGGACCATGAGCGCATGGTATGAGGCCCGACCGCCAGGCCTGGCCGCCGATCCGTGAGTTACGGAGGGAGGCCGAGGCGACATGTCCTTTGGGGAAGGTGGCCGGCCGGCCGGAGCAGGGCGGCGGCCGGGTTTCGGCGGGGGCGAGAACGCGCAGGGCCGTTCACGGTGCTGACGCACGCCGAAACCGGGGCGTCTGCGCGTGGCGACAGCGGTCGGTGTCGAGGAGCGAGGTGCCCCACCGGTCGCGCGGTAGGGGAGCTTCCGTCGGAGCCGCGTCTCGAGCGGGCAGGCGAGGCGTCGTAGGGCTATGTCGCGTCACTCGGCGGCGATCCGGCTGTCGTCGCGGTGGAGGCGGATCGTCTCGTCCTGCAGCTCGCGGAGCGCGGGGCTGTCGGCCAGGCCGGTCTCCAGCAGCTCGCTGAACTCGCCGTCGAGCAGGCGGCGGGCGGCGCCGTAGCGGACGCGGTCGTCGTTGGAGCGGATGGCCCGGAAGCGGTCCTCGACGCGGCGGCGGGTCTGGCGGGCGAAGATGTCGGCGAGCTCGACCGCGCCTGTCCCTTCGGGCAGGCCGGTGCGCTGCAGCGCCGCGGCACGAGTGACGGCAGCGGTGACGGTGAACAGGTCGGCGCCGATGTCGACGCAGCGGAACAGCAGCGCCTGGCGCTTCTCGAGGCTCGCGCCCTTGCCGACCATGAGGTGGAAGATCGCCCGCGACAGGCGTCGGGTGGTGCGCTCGAGCCAGCGGACGTGCCGCGCGAGCTCGCCGAACTGGGCGTAGCGCGGCCAGCGGCCCCAGCCGAGCCAGCGCGTCGGATACCACAAGGCGTAGAACGCCCCGACCTTCGGCAGCTTGGCCAGCTTCTGCTTCAGCGGCACCTTCGGATCGACCAGGTCGCCGGCCACCGCGAGGTGACGGTCCAGCGCTTCGCGGGCGATGAAGAGGCGCAAGATCTCCGAAGAGCCCTCGAAGATCAGGTTGATCCGGAAGTCGCGGAGCATGCGTTCGACCGGGATCGGCGGCTCGCCGCGGGCCTCGAGCGACTCGGCGGTCTCGTAGCCGCGGCCGCCGCGGATCTGCAGGGTCCGGTCGACGATCTTCCAGCCCTCCTCGCTGTTCCACATCTTGGCGACGGCGGCCTCGAGGCGGATGTCGCGGTCACCGAGGTCGGCCATCGACGAGGCCAGGTCGGACAGCGCCTCCATGGCGAAGGTGGTCGCGGCCATGTCGGTGAGGCTGGGCGATCGCGTCGTGCTTGCCGATCGCCTGGCCCCACTGCACGCGGTGGTTGGCCCACTGGCGGCAGATCTCGAGCGCGCGCTTGCTGGCGGCCGCGCACGAGGCCGGCAAGGTGAGGCGGCCGGTGTTGAGGGTGACGAGCGCGAGCTTGAGGCCGCGGCCCTCCTGCCACAGCAGGTTCTCCCTGGGGACGTGGACGCCGGTGAAGCGGATGACGCCGTTCTCGATGGCGCGCAGGCCCATGAAGCGGCAGCGGTGGACGACCTCGACGCCGGGCCAGTCGCGCTCGACGATGAAGGCGGAGATCTTGCCGGTGTCGGGGTGCCGGGCCATGACGACGTAGAGCTCGGCGATGGTGCCGTTGGTGCACCAGAGCTTCTCGCCGTTGAGGATGTAGTCGCCGTTCTCGGTGCGCTCGGCGGTGGTGGTGAGGTTGCCGGGGTCGGAGCCGACGTCGCGCTCGGTGAGGGCGAAGGCGGACACGGCCCCGCGGGCGCAGCGGGGCAGGTACTTGGCCTTCTGGGCGTCGGTGCCGAACAGCTTGACCGGCTGCGGGACGCCGATCGATTGATGCGCCGACAGGAGCGCGACGAGGTTGCCGTCCTGGCTGGTGATGAGCTTGATGACCTCGCAGTACTCGCGCTGGGTGAAGCCGAGGCCGCCGTACTCGACGGGGATCTTCATGCCGAAGGCGCCCATGGCGGCGAGCTGGTCGACGACGTGCTTGGGGATCTGGCCGTCGCGATCGATGGCGTCGGAGTCGACCTCGTTGGCGAGGAAGCGGCGCATCTTCTCGTAGAAGGCGCGGAAGGCCGGGCGCTCCGGCGGGGCGTCGGGGAACGGGTGGACGAGGTCGAGGCGGAAGTTGCCGAGGAACAGCTCGCGCAGGAAGGAGGGCGCGCTCCACTCGGTCTCGCGGGACTCCTCGGCGACCTGGCGCGCCTCGGCTTCGGTGAACGTCTTGGTCGAGCGAGTCGGCATGTGGCGAGTCTGATCGCACTTGCGCGGGCCCGCCCCGAGCGCCCCGGGCGCCCGCGGCTCGACGCCGCAGAGGCCCCCGAGCGCGGCTGCGGACTTTGCGCGACGTGGCGCGGCGGGCCCCGCGGGCACAAATGGATGCGCCCGCTCGCTCGCGGCGATCTGCAACAGCCCGCTCGCGGTGTTTCACCACGCATGTCTCTGCGGACATGTTGTATGGGGCATCCGCGCGAGTGATTCCGCGGTGTTCGGGCTGGCCCGCGGAGTGATAGAAGAGGCCGCTCATGCGAACGCGATTGGCTTCATGCTTGCTCTTGCTCGCCGCCTGCCCGGGCGACGAGGCGACGACTGTCTCTTCGGCCAGCTCGACCGCGGAGCCGCCGACCACCGAGGCGCCGACGACGGGCACGACGAGCGGGGGAGCGCCGACGTCGAGCACGACTTCGGGCACGGAGGGGCCGACGAGCACGGAGGGGCCGACGAGCACGACGGGCGAGGCGGGGGTCGAGGGGCTCGAGCTGATGCAGCGAATGGCAGGCCTGTGGAGCGGGCCGGCCTCGATGACGCCGCTCGGGACGTTCCCGCTGATGAACATGGACGTGCGCGCGGCGTCGGGCGACGTGCTGTTCAGCCGGGTGGACCTCGACGCGAACAACAGCCTGCGCTTCGCCTTCGAGGTCGCGGACCACGGCGCGGGGCCGGTGCTGGTGTACCGCAACGGCGGCTACTTCCTCGGCCTGCTCCGCGACTCGCGGGCGGTGCTGACGGAGCACGACGACTCGAGCTGGCGCTTCTGCTCGGCCACGAAGGGCTGCGAGTACATCGATGCCACGTTCGGCTTCGACGGCGACGACCACCTGATCCTCGACGTCAAGGTGAAGGGCGTGCAGCACGTGTACTGGGACGCGCTGCGCGAGGAGACGCGCGCGCTGCCGGAGCCGTTCCCGGCCGACCTCGAGCCGCTGGCCCCCGACGCGCCGTTCCCGGCGATGCCGAGCTTGAAGATCGACGTCGGCTGGGCCGCGCCGCTGGAAGAGGAAGGCGGGGTGTGGGCGATCCTGACGACCGAGCCGTGCGACCTGCAATTCACCTGCAAGCACAGCCGCTCGCTGCTGGGCCCGGCGACGGCGGGGTCGACTTCCGCGTCGCTGCTGATCGACCAGCTCCACCCGGGCGACTACAAGCTGACGGTGGTGCTCGACCGCAACGGCAACATGGCCGAGACGCTGTTCCCCGACGCGGGCGACGGGGTGTCGGTGCCGAACCAGGCGGTGAAGGTGGCGCCGAGCGGCGAGACGAGCGTGAAGGCGACGATCCTCGTCGATCTTTGAGGAGTGTCGAGAGACATGTCTGAAGAGACATGTCTCTTCGAGTTTCAGAGGTCGCCGCCGTGGAGCCGGCCGAAGACGCGGGCGAGCATCACGGACATGGCGACGAAGCCGGCCGCGGTGGCGGCGAAGTGCGCGCCGCGGCGGAGGTCGAGCTGACCGACGCGGAGCAGCAGCAGGTAGGCGACGAGCAGGTTGAAGAGGCCCCAGGCGACGTTGACGGTCGCGGACGAGAGGCCCTCGCCGGGCGGGTCGGCGAAGGGGCTCTGGAACGGCGCGCCCGAGACGCCCTGGACGAAGTGCGGGACGAAGTTGGCGAGGAACGCCCCGCCGAAGAAGTACGCGACGTAGTGGTACCAGCGCATGCCTGCCTCCGCCGGCGAGGATAGGGCCGCGGGTGGCGTCGCCGCCAGCGGGTGCTCCGGGATCGCGGATGAGTAGGTGGCTACTGAAACATGTCCTTTCGGGCATGTGTGACGTCGAGGGCATGGCGAGTACGGGCGGCGGGTCGTCGGTCTCGCCGCGACGGTGATCCGAGAGAGTCGCCCGGTCGAGCATGGGCCAATGCAGGGCGACGGGGCGTCGCGCGCGAGGCGAAGTGCTATGCTCGCGCGCGTGTCGCCCGAGGTCCTGCGGCTCGCCGCGCTGTTCGAAGAGGTACTGCAGGCGCTGGCCGAGGTGCCGCTGGCGGAGCTGGTTGCAGGGCGCGCGCTGCCGGAGCCGAGCGCGGCGCTGGTCGAGCACCTGCGGGCGCACCGCGCGACGCTGGCGGGCTGGCTGCGCTCGCCAGGCTGCGCGGAGGCGCTGTGCGTGCGGCTGGCGCGGTGGCTGTGGAGCCGCAACCAGTACGTGCGCCTCGACCGGGCGGCGTTGACCGCGGCGTGCGACCGGGCGGCGAGCGAGCTGGCGGACGAGCTGGCGGGCGAGCCTGACGCAAAGGACATGTCCGAACGGCTAGTACGCACGGGGCAGGAGCTGCAGGCCCGAGTGGCAGCGCTGGTCCGGGCCGGCGGCGGCAAGACCGACGTGGTCTGCAGCGAGTACGCGGTGACGCTGCAGCGCGACGCGCTCGGCCTCGGCGACGCGCCGCTGACGGCGCCGGTGCTCGACGTCGGCTGCGGGCGCTCGGCCGGGTTCGTGCGCGCGCTGCGGGCCGAAGGCGTGGCGGCCACCGGGCTCGACCGCGAGGCGCCGGAGGACGTGGCGCTGGTCGGCGACTGGCTGACCTTCCCCTTCGGACAGGATCGCTGGGGCACGATCGTGTCGCACCAGGCGTTCTCGCTCCACTTCGTGCATCAACACCTGGCCCAGGGCCCGGAGGCGTTCGCGTACGCGCGGGTGTACATGGCGATGCTGCGCTCGCTGAAGCCGGGCGGGCGCCTGGTGTACGTGCCAGGGCTGCCGTTCGTGGAGTCGATGCTGCCGGCGAAGACGTACCGCTGCACGAAGGTGCCGCTGCCGGAGGCGATGCTGACCGAGGCGGTCCATGCGCTCGAGCGCGCGGCCGGGTTCGAGCTGGCGTACGCGGCTCACGTCGAGCGGCTGGTCCGAGGTTCAGTGATAACCTGCAGCGGTGGGGATCCGCGAAGAGCGTCGCCGCCTGCCGATCGTGGCGTTGGCCCCGCCGACGCGCTCGCGCAGGGCGCTGCCGGTGGCCGCCGGACAGGCCCCGGTGCCGCGGATCGTGGTGTGGGAGTTCACGAGCGCGTGCGACCAACACTGCGCCCACTGCGGGCCGCGCTCGGGCAAGCGGCGCCCGGACGAGCTGAGCACCGCGGAGGCGCTGCGCCTGGTCGAGGAGCTGGCGACGGCCGGGGTCGGTGAAGTGACGCTGATCGGCGGCGAGGCGTACCTGCGCCCCGATGTGCTGCAGATCGTGCGAGCCACCCGCGAGCGCGGGATGAGCTGCACGATGACCACCGGCGGCTACAGCCTGACGCGAGAGATCGCCGAGGCGCTGGTCGAGGCCGGGGTGCAGAGCGTGTCGGTGTCGATCGACGGGCTCGCAGCATGTCACGACGCGCTGCGCGGGCGACCGAACAGCTTCGCGCGGGCGTTCGCGGCGCTGCGCCACCTGAAGGCGGCGGGCTCGCAGATCTCGGCGAACACGCAGCTGAACGCGAAGACGCTGCCGGACCTCGAACCACTGCTCGAGCTGTTGCACCCGGAGGGGATCCACAGCTGGCAGGTGCAGGTGACGATGGCGCACGGGGCAGCGGCGGACCACCCGGAGATCTTGCTGCAGCCGTACCAGATGCTGGCGGCGTACGAGGTGGTGGAGCGGCTGCTGGCGCGCTGCGAGGCGCTGGGGATCCGCCTGTACCCGGGCAACAGCCTCGGCTACTTCGGTCCGCTCGAGCACCGCCTGCGCCGCAACTCGACCCAGCGCGGGCACTACTTCGGCTGTCAGGCGGGGATCTCCGGCGCCGCAGTGTCGAGCCACGGCGAGGTGAAGAGCTGCCCCAGCCTCGGCGAAGAAGGGGTCGGCGGATCGTGGCGCGAGCACGGGTTCGCGGCGCTGTGGGAGCGCGCGCCGGAGATCGTGTACATGCGCCAGCGGACCCGCGCGGAGCTGTGGGGCGCTGCGCGAGCTGCTACTACGCGTCGGTGTGCATGGGCGGCTGCACGTCGATGAGCGAGCCGCTGCTCGGCCGCCCGGGCAACAACCCGATGTGCCACCACCGCGCGCTCGAGCTCGACCGCGAGGGGCTGCGCGAGCGCATCGAGCCGGTCCGCGCCGCGCCGGGCCAGCCGTTCGATCACGGGCTGTTCAGGCTGATCCTCGAGCACAAGGACCCGGAGCTGCGGGCGCGCCACGGGCCGCTGCAGATCGACGAGCCCCGGCGTTCGCGGGTCGACGAGCCGCGCGGGCCGGGCTCGCCGCTCGAGTGAGCTGTCCTTCGGGGCATGACCTGAAGCTCATGTGGTTGCGGTGCGGACGGCGCCGCGAAGCGTGGCGGCCCGCTCGCTCGCTCGCGTCCGTGGCGGCGGGGACCGGGGAACGCCGAGAAGCGACCGTTCATCGGGGTTTGCTGCATGGCTCTGGGCTACCGGCGACGGGAAGACGGACATCGGCCGCCCGAAGCGAGTAAATCGAGGCATGCGTATCCCCTTGGTACTTATGTGTCTCCTGGGCGCGCCGGCCGAGGTCGTCGCAGCGCCGGCGTCGAGTCCCGAGCGCTTCACGACCGGCGCGACGATCTCGCCGCAGCAGCGCTATCGCGTCGAGCTGCCCGCCGCGACCAGCGGGATCGTCGATCCGCGAGCGTTCCCCGACTGGCGCGCCCGCGACGAGCGACTCACGCGGGCGATGGTCGTGACCGGCGGGATCGCAGGCTTCACGGGGGCGCTGTTCCTCGGCTCGCTGATCTATCTCGGCACCTTCGCGGCGAACCGCGACCCGCGCTGCTGCATCGACGGTTATCCGGGCATCTTCCCGGCGATGATCACCGGGCCGCTGGCGCTCCTCGGCCTGGCCGGCTTCTCCGGGGTGGCCATCGCTCGCCGGATCCACCGCCGGCCGCTGCGGCGCTATCAGGCCAGGCCGTCGCTCGCGGGGCTGCAGATCCAGTTCTGAGAGATGCTCTTGGGACATGTCTTTAGAGACATGTCCCGATATGCTAGTTGAGGTCGTCGTTCTGGGCCGGCGGGGCGCCGTAGGGCAGCGGCAGGGTGTCGAAGGTGTCGTTGGTGGTCGAGTCGGTGTCGGTGCCGGTGCTCGTGGTGGTGGTGCCCTCGGTGTCGAGGGTGGTGGTGCCCTCGGTGTCGAGAGTGGTGGTGCCCTCGGTGTCACCGGTGGTGGTCGTGGTCGTGTCGAAGGTGGTGGTGCCCTCGGTGTCGACCGTGGTCGTGACCGGACCGTCGGTGGCGGTGTCGGTGGCCGTCGGGTTGCCCGTGCTGGTGGAGGTCGAGGTGCTGGTGGTGCCCGTGGTCCCGGCGGTGTCGCTGTCGGTGCCGGTGCTCGTGACGGGCTCCTGCGTGGTCTGGGTGGCGTTGGTGCTGGTGCCGTCGCTGCTGTCGCTGCCGTCGCTGTCGCTGATGCTGCCGACGGTCTCGTCGACGGGCCGATCGGCGCAGGCGGTGAGGCCGACGCCGAGCATCGCGCCCAGGACGAGGGCGGGGATCATCGAGGATGAACGCAGGGCAGCGCCGCAGAAGCAGCAGGTGGCGACTTCGCCCAGGATGTGACGGGAACACGCGGGACAGAGCTGCACAGCGGCAGCATAGGCGAGTTCGCCGCGGCCGAGTAGCCCTGCGCGTCAGGACGACGGTCGTGCCCACGAGGCTGGCGATGACCTCGCGCGCGAGGTCTGCTCACGGCGCGGCGTTTGCGAGAGGACGCGAGGTCGATGGCATGGGCCCGTTCGTGGCGGCTGAGTGCGCTCGGGGCCCGTCCGCGGCCGGAGCGATGCGCGCGAGGTGCAGAGACAAACCGGGCGGACTCGCGCGGTGAGATGGCTCCGTCCGGTGGTTGGCCGGATGCACTCGGCCGCGCGTCGCTTGGGTGTCTATGAGGACATGTCCTATGAGACATGTGTGGAGGACGAGGCGACGGAGATTCAGGGGCCACGGCGAGCGCGTGGATGCCGGCGAGCCGGAGGCGTGATCGAGTCGGCAGCGGTCGGAGCGTGTTCGGCGATGAACGCCGACGAGTTCACTGGTCCGGTCGACGGCGTGCTGATCTCGAGTCACTCGCTGCCGCGATCGGCTCGCGTCGACGCGACGCGGGCTCAGGGGCACTCGGGGAGCGGGCCGTCCATGCAGGGCTCGAAGCCGGGAGGCACGCAGCCGGAGGCGACGTCGAAGCCGACGTCGGGCTGGCCTGTCGGACAGACGGTGACGACCGCGGGCGGGCAGGGCGGCTGGAGCTTGTCGCAGGCGAGGAACTGCTGGGCGTCGAAGTCGGCGCAGAGCATCATGTCCTGCTCGACGTGGGGGGCGCCGAACTGGGCGGTGCAGTTGGGATCGGCGGCGCAGGTCTCCTCGTCGAAGCCGAGGCACGCCTCGCCGCACAGGGTGAGCATGGTCGTGCATGGTTCGAGGTCGGGTGGGATGCAAGTGTCCTCGAGGAGGTAGACCTCGAGGCTGTCGGGGCGACAGGCGGTCGTGGGCATCAAGCCGCAGTCGGTCTGGACGATGCACCCGAGGTAGGCCGGCAGCGGGCTGCAGCCGGGGAACTCGAACGGGGTGCCGAGGATCGGGCGACAGCCGGAGGTGGAGCCGCAGGTGAGCTCGTCGAGGCCGTCGCAGACGGGGCCTTCGGTGGTGGCGGCGGTGGTCGGGAGGGCCTCGGTGAGGCTGCCTTCGCTCGTACCCGTGCTCTCGGTGGTGGCGGCGGTGGTGGTGGTCGAGGTGGTGTCGGGCTCGACGGTGGTGGAGTCGCTGGCGCTGTCGTTGCCCGGATCCTTGGGGTCGCCGATGATCTGGCAGGCGGCGAGGCCGAGGAGAAGCGAAGAGTAGAAGATGCGCATGGGCTCATCGTAAGAGATCCAGCAAGCCGCTAGCGAAGGTCGAGTCCGCTGACCCGAGCGGGCGCGCGGCCGCGGGCGCGCGCTGCGAGGCGCGAGGAGCCGCGTTCGCAGGCGGGGCGCGACGGCGCGCGGCGGCGGCGGCCGGGGAGGAGAAGGAGCTGCGGCGGTGAAGGGTGCATAATGCGGATGCCATGCCGAAGCCCGAGTCTCCGAGCGATGATCAGGTCCACTCCGCCGACGCAGCCCTCGCAGACGCCGAGCGACGGCTGGCAGAGCTGGGCGCCGAGCTGCAGGCGGCGCGCGAGACGCTCGAGCGTGAACGATCGCAGCACCAGGCGTGGGACCTCGAGCGCGGCGCTCTGCGCGGTGACCTGGCCGAGGCGCGCCGCAGGCTCGACGCCGAGTCGCAAGCGCACGCGCAGACCCGTGGAGCCCACGACCTGATCGAGAGCCGGGTGGCGACGCTGCAGACGGAGCTGGCCGACGCGCGGCGCGAGACGAACCGCCAACGCGAGCGCGCCGACAAGGCGCAGCACGAGCTGGACGAGGCCCGCCGCCAGCTGGAGGCGGAACGCACCAATCATCGGGCGACTCGAGAGCGGACGGACTCGCTCGAGAGCGGACGCGCGAAGGCGGGGCAGGAGCTGGCGGCCCTGCAGGCGCAGGTCGAGCGCGCGGTGGCGGAGGCGAACGAGCTGCGCCTGAAGCTGACCGCCGACCAGACGGTGCTGCTCGAGGCGCAGTCGCGCTGCGAGTCGCAGGCGAAGGAGCTGGGGCTGCTCGGCGAGCGAGCGGCTGCCGCGAAGCGGGCCCTGGCGGAAGAGACAGCCGCGCACGCGGACACGCGCCGACAGCTCGAAGAGACCCGCGAGGGGATCCGCGAGGACGAGCGCCGCCGGCAGCGCCGAACGATCGCCAGCGTGGTCGGCGGAGCGGCGCTCGGGGCCGCGCTGTTCCTGCGGCGGCGGCTCGGCTGAGTCGTCAGATCATGAGATCTTCAGGACATGCGCTTTCGAGCATGTCCGGATATGAAGGTGGCGACGAAGGACTGGAGGCGCGGCGATGGCGTGGGCGAGTCCTGCGGCGGCCGAGCGGTCGGAGCATGAGTCCCCAGAGACATGCCCTTTCGAGCATGTCCCGAGATGCAGTTGCGACGAAGGGTTAAGCCGAGGAGCGGCGGCGGTCGAGCGGTCAGAGCACTAAAGTTCCGGAATATGCTCTTTCGAGCATGTCCCGAAACACTCTTTTAAAGGAATTCAGCGATTGAAGAAGACCGGCAGCTCGACGACGGGGACGAAGCCCAAGCGGGTGAGGATCGGGGCGGAGGTGGTGGCGCGGGCGTGGGTGGTGACGAGCTTCAGGCCGCGGGCGGCGGCGTGGCGGACGCGCGCGGCCAGGAGCGAGCGGTAGGCGCCGCGCGAGCGGTGATCCTCGAGCACGACCGCGCCGATGAGGAAGGCCGAGCGCGGGAGGGCGGCGTAGTTGCCGATGCCGATCGCCTCGCCGTCGCGGCGGGCGAGGAAGAGGTGGTTGCGATCGTCGGTCGGTTCGGCGAGGAGGGAGCGCTGATAGGCGAGGAGCGGGGCAGGGTCGACGTTCCAGCCGCGCGCGGTGACCTCGGCGTGGAGCTCGACGGTGTCGAGGCCGACGCGCTCGACGGTGACGCCGTCGGCCTCGGGGATCTGCAGGGAATCGATCGCGGCGGCCAGGACGACGACGCGTTCGCTGCGGAGGCCGCGACGCGCGAGCCGGTCGGCGAGGTCGAGCGGACGACAGTCGGGAGTGACGGTCCAGCGGAAGCGCAGGCCGTGCGCGGCGTACTGGGCGAGGGTGGCATCGATGACCGACTCGACCTCGTCGTCGCCGAGGCGAGCGAAGGCGACCTCGTTGAAGCCGCCCTGGCGGAAGGATGGGGTGAGGAGCTGAAACCAGTCGGGGCGCTCGTAGACCTGGGTGTCGGCGTAGGCGCCCCGGGCCTGACGCGGGGAGACGAGCGCCTCGTGCAGGAGTTCGTCGCGGGTGAAGCCGGCGAGCATGCGCGCAGCGTAGACGAAGACGGTCGCCATTGACCACGCGCTGCGGACGAGGGGCCCCAGGCGATTGTGCCGCGCCTGCTGTCGGTGCTGCACCGGCAGGAAGACGGGGCCGTGGACGCGCGTTGCGCTGGAACGATGGAAGGGCCGAAGGCGTCGGCAGCAGCGCGACGCTGCGGCCGAAGACGCGGCGAGCGCTCGAGATCTACGCGGCACTGCTGGCGAAGTACTCCGACGCCAAGGTCGAGATCGCGTCGCACAGCCGACGGATGCGGAGCGATCAGCAGGCGTACGACCTGACGCAGCGGCGAGCCGAGGCGGTGGTGGACGAGCTGGTGCGCCTCGGCGTGGCGCGCGAACGGCTGGTGGCGCGCGGCGTCGGGATGGACGAGTCGTACTGCTGCAGGGCCCCGTGCGACGGGCCGCAGCGGCTCGAGGTGACGCTGCTGAGGGAATGAGCGGGCTGCGGACGACGTGTCCGAGAGGACACGTGTGTCGAGGTCTCTTCAGAGTAAGTCTATCGGGACAGGTTGACGGTCTCGCGGCGCTCGTGGCGGCAGCGACTGTCGAGACGTATGAGGATGATCTTCAGGCCATGTCCGTGGGGACAGGTCGTCGAGCTTCGCCGCGGCGCTCGAGCAGGGCGACGGCGACGTAGACGACCAGGGCGGCGGCCATCGAGGTGAGGAAGGGGGCGGGGCCGAGGCCGATGTAGCGGCCGAGCAGCCACAGCACCAGGCCGACGAACAGGGCCGCGAGGGCGCTCTTCGGGCCGCCGAAGCGGCTCCACAGGGCGAAGGTGAAGACGACGACGAGGCCGCCGCCGGTGAAGCCCGAGGCGTCCTCGACGAGGTCGTGGACGCCGTCGGCGGCGCGGCCGACCAGGTAGGCGAGGACGCCGAACACGAGGGTGCACAGGCGCGAGATCTGCAGGCGCTGGCGGTCGCTCATGCCGGGGAGCATCGGCTCGACGAGGTTGCGGGCGACCACGGAGGAGACGGCCAGGAGGGCGCCGTCGACGGTCGAGAGGATCGCGGAGATCAGGGCGCCGATGAAGAGGACGTAGGCGACGGGGCCGAGCAAGCGCGAGGCGACGGCGGGGAGGATCTGCTCGGGGTGGTCGAGCGGGCCGACGAGGCCGACGCCGACGAGGCCGACGAGCACGGGGATGAGGCCGATCAGCAGGTAGAGGCCGCCGCCGAGCAAGGTGCTGCGGCGGGCGATCGTCGGCGAGCGACAGGCGAGGACGCGGACGATCAGCTCCTGGGCGGCGAGCGAGCCGAAGATCGGGATGGCCCAGGCGTCGAGGGTCTCGACCAGCGAGGTCGAAGATGACCCGAAGGACAGGCGCTCCGGAGCGACGCTCGCGAGCGCGGGGCCGAGGCCGCCGGCCGCGTCGACGACGGCCCAGCCGAGCAGGCCGAGGCCGATGACGAGGGCGATGCCCTGCACGAGGTCGGTGACGACGCCGGCCATCAGACCGCCGGCCGAGGCGTAGGCGACGACGGTGCCGGCGGCGAGGGCGATGGCGACCTCGATGTTCATGCCGGTGCTGGCCGCGAGGACCTGGCCGAAAGCGCGGATCTGGGCCCCCGCCCACAGGAACGAGGTCGGCGCGACGAGCAGCGCGGTGACCCGCTCGACCGCCGGCGAGTAGCGCTGGCGCATGAGGTCGGCGATCGTGGCGATCCCGCGGCGCCACAACGCGGCCGCGAAGAGGACGCCCATGAGCAGCAGGCAGACCGCGTAGCCGAACGGGTCGGCCGAGCCGCCGCCGAGGCCGTGCTCGGCGATCTGGCCGGCGGCGCCGATGCAGGTCTCGGCGCCGAACCAGGTGGCGAAGATGGTGAAGGTGGCGAGGACGTAGCCGATGTTGCGCCCCGCCAGCAGGAAGTCCTCCTGGCTGCGCACGCGCCGGGCCATCCACAGGCCGAGCGCGAGCTGGGCGAGGACGTAGGCGATGACGCCGGCGATCAGCAACGCGCGCGCGGGCTCAGTCGACGAAGAAGTCGGGGGCCAGCTCGGCGCCGGGGACCACGGAGTACTTCTCGAGGTCGGTGACGCCGGCGCTGCGCAGGAGGTCCTCGTCGACGAAGAAGTTGCCGGTGCAGCTGCGGCTCGGCCGCGTGAGGATGTGATAGGCCGCGTCGGCCATGATGTCGGGCTTGCGGCTGGCGGCGATCATCATGTCGCCGCCGAGCATGTTGACGGCGGCGGTGGCGATGGTGGTGCGCGGCCACAGGGAGTTGACGGCGATGCCGTCGTCCTCGAACTCGGCGGCCATGCCGAGCACGCACATGCTCATGCCGTACTTGGCCATGGTGTAGGCGACGTGCGGCTTGAACCACTGCGCCTTCATCGACAGCGGCGGGCCGAGGTTCAGGATGTGCGGGTTTTGGGCCTGCTTGAGGTGCGGGATGCAGGCCTGCGAGCACAGGAAGGTGCCGCGCGTGTTGATCTGGTGCATCAGATCGTAGCGCTTCATCGGCGTGTCGAGCGTGCCGGTGAGGCTGATCGCGCTGGCGTTGTTGACGAGGATGTCGATGCCGCCGAAGTGCTTGACCGCGCGCTCGACCGACGCATACACCTGCTCGTCGCTGCGGATGTCGCACACGAGCGGCAAGGCCTTGCCGCCGGCCTCCTCGATCGCGGCGGCGGCGGTGTAGATGGTGCCTTCCAGCTTGGGGTGCGGGTCGGCGGTCTTGGCGGCGATGACGACGTTGGCGCCGTCACGAGCGGCGCGGACGCCGATGGCGAGGCCGATGCCGCGGCTGGCACCGGTGATGAAGAGGGTCTTGCCTTGCAGGGTGCTCATGGGTTCTCGCGTGCGGGTTCAGGGCCGGGGCGGCTGGTAGGAGATGGCGGTGATCGTGAAGGTGACGCTGCCGCGCGGGCGCTGGACGGTGGCCTCGTCGTCGACCTCCTTGCCGAGGAGGGCCCGCGCGACCGGCGAGGCGACGCTGATCTTGCCGGCGTCGACGTCGAACTCGTCGGGGCCGACGAGCTGGTAGTGGACGACGTTGCCGTCCTCGTCCTCGAGCGTGACCCACACGCCGAAGTTGACCTTCTCGGGCGGGCGCGCCGGCGGATGAAACACGGTCAGCGACTCGATCCGCTTGGCCAGGAACTCGAGGCGGCGATCGATCTCCCGCAGCCGGCGCTTGCCGTAGATGTACTCGGCGTTCTCCGACCTGTCCCCAAGAGCAGCCGCGGCCGAGACCTCGCTCGTCACTCGCGGCCGCTCGACCTTCCACAGGTGGTCGAGCTCGTCGCGCAGCTTCTTCATGCCGTCGGCGGTGATGTAATGCGGCGCCTTGGGGCGCTCGCCCTCGGGCGCGTCGTTCGCCATGGGCCTGACGATGGCCGCGCGGGCGGCCCGAGGTCAACCCCGATCGTCTAGCCCGGGCGGAGCGCGCGGAGGGCCCGAAAGCGCCGGCGCCTCCTCGGCCTCGACGAGGGCCTGGGCGACGATCAGCTCGGCCCGCTTGCGGCCCTGGCTCAGGCGGGCGGCGGCGAGGAAGAGGGCGGCGGCTCCGACGACGCCGAGCGTGATCCCGGCCCACATGATCAGCGGGGCGAGCAGGGCGCCGAAGGCGGTGATGCCGAGCGAGAAGCCGCCGAGGATGAAGCCGCCGAGGGCGAGGTTGCTGCGGCCGGCGCCGGCGTCGACGTCGACCTTGACGAGGGCGCCGCCCTGGCCGTCGCCGTCGGCGCGGATCTTGTAGACCACGCCGGCGCTGTCATCGACGATGTCGGCGCGGCTCGGGCCCTGGCGATGGCCGGTGTGACCGACCTGCTTGGCGAAGGCGCGCCGCACGACGTCGAGCGCCTGCTCCGGCGGCACGTCGAGCCGGGTCTCGGCGCTGTACTGGGTCAGCTCGGCGCCCTCGCTGCGCTTCACCAGGGCCTTGCCGGTGGCCTGTGGGCCGTTGCGCTCGACCAGCGCCCGGCGGAGCTCCTCCGGCGAGATCCCCGCCTCCGCTGCCGCCTCGCGCAGCTCCTGTTCCGAAAGGCCAGGTCCCGCGTTCATCGCCCTCAAAGCGTACCCGATCTCGCGCTCCCGGCGCGTGGTAGAAAGCGCGGCCATGACGGACGTCGCAGCGATCGAGGCGCGGCTTTCGGCGCTCGCGGGGCGTGGGGTGCAGATCATCGATCCGCGCCAGACCTACGTGGGGCCGGAGGTGCGCGTCGAGCGGATCCACGCAGGGGTCGTGCTCCACCCGGGGACGCGGCTGCAGGGCGCGCGCACTTTTCTCGGCCCGGGCGCCGAGCTCGGGCGCGAAGGCCCGGTGGTCGCGGTCGACTGCGTGCTCGGCGAACGCGCGCGCATCGACGGCGGCTACGCGTCCGGCGCGGTGCTGCTGCGCGGGGCCTCGGCCGGCTCGGCGGCGCACCTGCGCGAGGGGACGCTGCTCGAAGAGGAGGCCAGCACGGCCCACGCGGTCGGGCTCAAGCACACGATCGTGCTGTGCTTCGGGACTCTGGGGTCGCTGATCAACTTCTGCGACGTGCTGCTGGCCGGCGGGACGTCGCGCGAGGACCACTCCGAGGTCGGCAGCGGGTTCATTCACTTCAACTTCACGCCGTGGGGGGCGCGCGGGGACAAGGCGACCGCGTCGCTGGTCGGCGACGTGCCCCGCGGGGTGCTGCTGCGCGAGCGGCGGATCTTCCTCGGCGGCGCCGGCGGGATGGTCGGGCCGCGCGAGGTCGGCTTCGGCGCGGTGACGGGCGCGGGGCAGGTGGTGCGCAAGGATGTCCCCGAGGACAGGTTGGTGGTGCAGCCGCCGCGCGCGGTCGACATCACGTACTCGTCCGAACACCTCGACGCGGCCGAACCGCGGGCGCGCCGGCAGGTCCGCTACATCGCCCGCTGCACGCGCTGCTGGCGTGGTACCGGCAAGTGCGGCTGGCCCGGGTGCCGAACTCGCGGGCGGATGTGCGGGAGGTGATGGCGGCGGCGATCTCGACGCTCGAGCTGTGCGTCGCCGAGCGCGAGAAGCGGCTCGCGGCCTTTTTAAAGGAGCGCGGGGTGGCGATGCCGAAGCTGCCGGCGCCGGAGCTGGGGTGCCCGCTGGCGATCGCGGCGGAGGAGCCGTACGTCGAGCACGTCGAGTGGGTCCGCGGGCTCGCGGACGAGGACGTGTCGCGCTGCGTGGAGTGGCTGCGCGCGGTCGAGGCGGCGGTGATCGCTGCGGGAGAGCTTTGAGGCGGAGGCGAGACCGTCGCGGGCGTCAGCGCAGGCGGTGGACGAACAGGTACATCTCGCCGTCGCCGTCCTCGACGGCCTGCGGCGAGCGCAGGTAGTCGAGCACGGGCGCGGGCAGGTTGTCGGCGCCGAGGTCGGCGATCAAGGCGTCGATCGACCGGCGGAAACCGGCGCGCATCTCGGCGACCGCGGCCGGGCTGGCGCGGGTCCAGGCGATGCCTTTGTCGTTGTACGCGCCGATGGTGCCGAGCAGCTCGAGCAGGCGGCGCCGGGCGTCGGCGGTCAGACCGACGCCTGTCTCTTCGCTCATGTCCCTGCGGGCAGGCTCGGCGTCAGCAGCGAGAGGGCGCGGGCGGGGCCGATCGCGGTGATCAGGGTGGTGAGCTTCGGGCCCTTGTCGCGGCCGATGAGCAGGTCGTAGACGACCGGGAGGAAGGTCTTGTTGTCGAGGCTGGTGCCCTCGCACAGGCTCTTCATGGTCGGGACCAGCTCGTCCTCGCGGATCTCCTCGCGGCCGCGCAGCGGGGCGACGAGGCGGGCGAGGCAGGTGGCCTCGTCGGCGGACAGCTCGCGCTGCTTGGGCTCGCGGCGGAGCTTGTAGCGGAACTCGTCGGGGCCCCACTCGGCGATCCAGTTCCACACGCAGCGGGCGCGCTGGCGGGTCAGGCGGCGCGACTCGTCGCCGACGACCTGACCGGCCTCCTCGTAGTAGGCCACGGTCTTGTCGAGGTCGCCCTCGAAGATCTGCAGCGTCATGCTGAGGTGGCGGAAGCCGGGCACGAACGGCATGACGTCGCCCTCGGCGATCCGCCGGTGGTCGACGCTGGCCAGCTGCATGGTGCGCTGGGCGACCAGGCGCGCCTGGGCGTCCTTGGCCGGCTCGACGCCGTAGGCGATCCGCCGCGTGCGGTCGAAGTTCTCGTAGAGGGTGATGACGTCGAGGTCGAAGCTGATCTGGAACTCGGTGTTGGGGCGGAACGAGACGAACAGCCAGCGCAGCACCTCGGGCTCGTAGATCTCGAGGCAGTCGGAGACGGTGACGACGTCGCCCTTGGAGCTCGAGATCTTGCCGGCGCGGCCCTTGATCCGCACGAAGTCGTAGCCGACGTACTCGGGGGCCTGCCAGCCATAGACGACGCGGACGATGTCCTTGGCGGTGTCGAAGCTGCCGCCGGCGGTGCTGTGGTCCTTGCCGCCGGGCTCGAAGCAGACGCGCTCGTGGGCCCAGCGCATCGGCCAGTCGATGCGCCACGGGAGCTTGAGGTTGCCGCCCTGGCGCAGGTCGACGTCGGCGGCGTGCTTGCACGCGCTGCAGTCGTAGTGGACGGTCCACTCGCCCTCGACGGCGAAGGTGAGGGTGTCGCGGCCGCAGTTGTCGCAGAAGCCGGACAGCGGCAGCCAGTTGTCCTCGAGGCGGGTGTTGGCGGTGGTCTTGTCGCGGACGCTGTTGAGGACGGCGCGGATGTCGGCGGCGTGCTTGAGCGCGAGGCGGATGCCGTCGGCGTAGGCGCCGGCGCGGTAGCGCTGCGACTGACGGATGAACTCGGGGCGGATGCCGAGCGGGGCGAGGCTCTTTTCGAAGGCGGCGATGTTGTGCCCGGCGTAGCTGTCGTGCTCGCCGTACGGGTCGGGCACGGCGCTGATGCTGCGGCGCAGGTTCTCGGTCAGCATGTCGCGCTGCGGCATGTCGGCCGGGACCTTGCGCAGGACGTCGAAGTCGTCCCACGA
Organism: Nannocystis pusilla; assembly: GCF_026626665.1. Classification (GTDB taxonomy): domain Bacteria; phylum Myxococcota_A; class Polyangia; order Nannocystales; family Nannocystaceae; genus Nannocystis; species Nannocystis pusilla. The sequence goes on along the minus strand of NZ_JAPNKE010000002.1, from coordinate 8,325,958 downwards.
GTAGATGAAGCGCACGTCGGCGCCGCGGTCGCGCAGGGCGCGGGCCACGAGGTCGACGGTGATGACCTCGCGGAAGTTGCCGACGTGCACGACGCCCGACGGGGTGATGCCGGCGGCGACGGTGACGACCTTGGCGTCAGCGTGCGCGGCGAGGGTCTTGGCGGCGGCCGCGTCGGCCCAGTGGTTGAGGTACGGATCGTGACCCGCTGCGGGATCCATGGCGGGAAGTGTTGTCGCAGATGCGCGCCGCCGCAGAAGCCCCGCGCTCACGACCGCTGGTGACTTTGCGGCGGCGCGCGGAGAAGACAGGGTTTGAACGCTGCACCCGCGGGTCGCGGGCGGGTCGCGGTGCCGATCGACGAGCGGCGAGCGCGGCGTGAGCGAGGCGACCCACGCGGCGGACGCGGTGCGTGGCGCGGGGGCCGATCGAGGCCGAGGTCGCGGCGTGACCGTCGGAGGCTTCGGCCGCCGCGCGACGGTCGGAGCTCGGCCGCCGCGCGCGAGGCCGAGGCGTGACCTCCGGAGCGCGTAGAAGTGGGCCGCGCGCGAAGCTGAGGCGCGCCGGCCGGAGCGCAGAAGGGGGCCGCGCGAGGTGGGTCGGATCAGGAGGGGACCGTCTCGGCGCACCGGGGCAGTGCGTGCGAGAGGGCCGGCGTTCGGAGCTCGATCGAACGCCGCGCGTGGCGGCGTTCGGGACCCGAGCGAGGGCGAATCGACGACCTCGCTCGCGGGCGGGCGGGTGCTCAGGGCGTGGCGGCGGCCGGGGGCCGCAGCTGGCCTCGTCCTGGAGCGCGTTGGCCGCGTCGATCAAGGGCTGGCCGGCGCCCTTGCTGGTGTAGATCTTGGTGGCCTCGCCGATCAGGCGGCACGCCTCGGGCGTGTTCTTCTTGTCCTTGTAGCGGACCACGGCGGCCTGGCCCTCGAGCGCGCGGGCGCCGATGAGTTCGTTGCCGGGCTGCTTCTCGACCAGGCGCTGGGCCTTGACGAAGGTCGAGGCGGCGGAGTCGAGCTCGCCGGGGTTGACGATCGCGTTGTCCTCGCCGCCGAAGGCGAGGTTGATCTTGGTGTTGCCGTACATGACGAGGGCGAGGCCGGCGTTGGGGCCGTCCTTCTGGAGGTTGTAGGCCTCCTCGAAGTCGGCGGCGGCGCCGGCGAAGTCCTCGGTCTTGAGCTTGTAGGTGCCCTGGGCCAGCTTGGCGGCGATCTTCACCTCGGGGTCGCCGGTCTGCTCGGCCATCGCCTGGGCGTGGTCGGCCGGGTCCTTGGCGTTCTCGACGACGTCCTCGGCGAGCGCGAGCGACAGCCAGGCGGCGCCGAGGCCCGAGGCGCGGGCCTTCTGCTTCGACTTGAGGTCGTCGACCAGCGGCTTCATGCTCTCGATGACCTGGCCGTACTGGCCGGCGATGTACTTCTGGCGGGCCTCGGCGATGGCCGGCGGGTCGGGCTCGCTGGGCGCGGCGGCAGGCTTGTCGCCGACTTCGGTGGTGGGCTTGTCGTCGGACGGCTTGTCGGTGTCCGCGGACTTCTTGCAGGCGGCGGTCAGGCTGAACGCGGCGAGGCAGACGAGGATGCGCTTCATTCGGTGGTCTCCTGCGGGGCCTGTGCGGGGGAGGGAGGGGAGGATAGCGCCTCGGCGGCGGCGCGGACGGGAGTTTCTGCGGGCGCGGGCGGATTCGGCCGGCTGTGAACCCGCACGTAGAGGTTGCCGTCGCCGCCCAGCGAGCCGTAGACGAGCCGGGTCGGGTCGGGGTCGCTGCCGAAGCGCTCGGGTTTGAACCGACCGATGACCTCGACCTCGTCGCCGATGTAGAGCCCCGTGCTGGCCACGCGCGGGCCGGCCTTCTCTTCGGGGCCGATGACCTCGGCGCGCTCGAGGTTCTCGACGGTGGCGCGGCCGCTGCTGTCGGCGACGACGACGAACTCGGCGGCGACGGCGGCGTCACGCGGGGCGCCGCTGCGGTTGCGCCACACGCACTCGCGCCCCGGGGGCCGCCGAGGTTGCCGTCGGCGGAGGTGATGACGCCGCGGATCATGATCGGCTGGGCCTCGGCGGAGGCGATCGGCGTGAGCAGGCCGCGCTCGAGGGCGCGGGCGACGAAGCCGGAGAACTGCGCGTCGGTCTTGATCGCGCCCTTGGGCATGCGACGACCCTTGGGCTCGAGGTTGCGGGCGCTGCCGAGGCGCTTCGCCCGGAAGTTGCCGAGCATGTAGACGAGGATCGCTACCGGGATCAGGACGGCGAGGACGACGTAGGACCACTCGAACGCCGGCGCGGCTTCTTCGACCATCATGGCGATCACCAGTAGGCCTCGGCGAGCGCGAGGGTGAAGCCGAGCTTCTCGTGGTCCTCGGCGAGCGTCTTGCCCTCGACCAGCGAGCGACCGGAGCCGCCCGGCTCGATGCGGGCGATCGGCGCGCCGGCCATGCGCTGGCCGTCGGAGAAGTGGACCTCGGGGACCACGTTCTCGATCGCCACGGTGCTGCGGTTCTTGACCAGCAGGACCCAGCGGATCCGTCCGAGCCAGATCTCCGGCGAGCCCTCGACCTCGATCTGCACCGCCGGATAGATGTCGTAGGCGCGGTTGGCCCGGCCCTCGTGCGGGCGCGGCAGCAGCTTCATGCGCTCGGCCTGGTAGTCCATCTCGACCAGGAACTCGCGCATGACGTTGAGCCCGAGCAGACCCTGCGAGCGGTCGTTGGCGCAGCCGTCACACACCGACACGAGCAGGCCCTTGAGCTCGATGCCGCCGAGGCGCAGCTTCGGCAAGTAGACCATCCGACTCTCGCGCGGGCCGCTGGCGGTGTTGAACTGCAGCGTGGGCGCGTCGGGCGGGACGTTGAGCCCGAGCTTGGCGGCGGTCTCGGTGTGCACCGTGGTGAACGAGGCGCCGGTGTCGAACAGATACGGCAAGCTGAGTCGACCCGCGGGGCCTCGAGCTCGACGTTCATGAGGATCGCGTTGCCGGCGGCGGAGAACGGCACGGCGATGGCGGTGCCGGGCGCTGCGCCCGCGACGGCGGTGATCGGCGCGGGCGTGGGCGCGGACTCGCGCGCTGCGGCGCGGGGAGCGGCGGGGACGGGCGGGGCGAGGCGATCTGCCAGTCCGTTACCCACCGCACTGAGGATCCGCGCGACCTTGTGAGAGTCGCCGAAGCGCTTGCCCGCGAGGTCGCCCTGGGCCCGGAGCGACTGGACGAGCAGGCCCGGGATCACCTGAGTGCAGAGGAGGATCGCGGCCAATCCACAGCAGCGGCAGCCACATCATCGCCGCGGACAGGCGTCGGCCGTCCGTGCCGTACTTCCACACGGCGAGGGCGACAGGCAGGCCCAGAGTGACGATGAACGCGAGGATCCACAGCCACGGGGCCGACACGCGGGCGTCGAGCTGGGCGGTGCGCGCGAGCGAAAAGTTGCACCACAGCGCGAACGGCACCACGAACATCGACGCGAGGACGAGCGCAAAGGCGCCGAGCGAGCTCAGCGCCACGGACGCGCTCATGCCCGGCCTGGCGTGCCTCGGTGCGCTGCGCGAAATGTTCACTTGCAGATACTATCTCGAGTGAGTGGCGTGGGGGCCAGTGAAGACTGTCGTTGGATCCTCGCGGGGAAAACCCGTAGGATGTCGCGACGGGAATGGCTGACGCGCCGAAGCCTGCGAAGATCGCCACGTTCGGCGTGCGCTCGAATCCTACGACGACTTCCTCGTAGAGTACACAGACAACCTGCGACGCGGGTTCCTGTTGCTCCCCGGCGTGCGCAGCCTCGAGGCGAACCAGCCGGTGCGAGTGAAGCTGAGCCTGCCCAACCGCGCCATTTTGTACCTGAGCGGGACGGCGGTCGATCTCGGGGCCGACGGCGGCAAGGGCACGCTGATCCAGCTGGCCGCGTTCACGGCCGAGCAGGAGCGGATCTTCGGCCTGTGCGTGAACTCGGTGCTCGACGCGTCGACCAGCCCGAAGGCGGAGCCGCCGCCGACGCGCCCGCTCAACGTGCTGCTGGTCGACGACCAGGCCAGCGTGCGCACCGAGCTGGCCGCGGCGCTGCGCGAACGCGGGCTGAACATCACCACCGCCGACAACGGGCTGATGGCGATCTCCGCCGCGCTCAAGAGCGAGCCGGACCTGCTGCTCACCGACGTCGAGATGCCGGAGATGGACGGCTGGACGCTGCTGCGGATGGCCCGCGGCCGCAAGAAGCTGGCCCACGTGCCGGTGGTGTTCCTGACCGCGCTGTCCGACGACATGTCGCGGCTCCAGGGCTATCGCATGGGCGTCGACGACTACCTGCCGAAGAACCTGTCGCCGGACGAGATCGTCGCGCGCCTGCAAGGAGTGGTCGCGCGCCGGGCCGGCCTCGGGGCCGTCGAGAACCGCGGGCTGCGGGGCGACCTGCAGCACGTGCGCCTCGGCAGCGTGCTGTCGTTCCTCGAGGCCGAGAAGAAGACCGGCGACCTGCGGCTCGAGAGCGGGCAAGACAGCGCGGTGCTGCGGCTCGTGCAGGGCACGCTGCGCGACGTCAAGAACCTCGGCTACGCCGCCTCCGCGATCGACCGCGTGTTCGACCTGCTGAGCTGGGAGGGCGGCCAGTTCGAGTTCTTCACGCTCGAGCCGCGCGAGATGCACGACCTCACGCTCGAGCCGCTGTCGATCACCTACCTGCTGATGGAGCACGCCCGCCGCGAAGACGAGGCCAACGAGAGCGCGCGCCTCGAGCGGCTGATCGCCAGTCAGTCCGGCTCGTTCGACCAGGATCTTTAAAGTAGGTCCGTCAGGGCAGGTCCGAGAGGACATGCTCTGACGGACATGTCTGGACGGGCATGCGCCCGGGGACATGTCCAGGCGAGCATGCGCCCGGAGACATGTCTCCTGGGGCAGGTCCTCGGGGGACACGCGTGGACGTCCGAGCGCCCGGCTCGCGGGCGCCCGGCGGGCCGGCTCAGCGGGCGGGCTTGCCCTTGCCGGAGGTGTTGGCGGTCTTGGGGGCCGTGCCGTCGGTGCCGCAGGCGGCGTCGGCGATGTAGCGGCTGCCGGACTGATAGGGCTCGGTGTTGAGGATCAGCAGGTTGCCGCCGTTCATGCCGCAGTGCTGCTTGGCCAGGTCGACGGCCTCCTGCGCGGTGGGAGCCTTGCCGATGGCGGTGCCGAGCTGGGTGTACGCGGTGTCGCCGAGGGCCTCCTTGGAGGCGACGGTCTTGACCTGCGAGGCCGGCACGCGCGCGCCGGTGCCGTTGCCCTTGAACCTGCCGGAGTAACCGCCGGCGCAGGCGCCCAGGGCGAGGGCGAGGGAGACGAGGAGGAGAGGACGCGAGGCTTTGCGCATGGGTGAGAGGCTCCGATGTGCCGGGTCAGACGGCGGGGGGCCCGGGCAGATTTCCCGGGTGAGCGGCCGAACCGGGCCCGGACTGCATGACGCGGAGGGCGGGTACACGCACGCCGCGGGGCGAAGTGGAGCTCGGCCCGGGCCCGGGCGGGGCTGTCCCACCAGCCTTCTCGCACGCGCTCGCGCCCTCGCAGCGGGCACACGAGCCGCCGCAGTCGGCCCGGCGGCGGATCAGCCAGCGCGCAGTGAGCCAGCCCGCGGCCAGGGCGACGGCGGCGAGCGCGGCGAGCTGTTGCAGCAGGACCTGGAGATCGGCTTCGGGCATGGTGACGCGGAGCACAAAAGCTTACGTCAGTCGCTGAGCTTGCGCTGCTCTTCGTTCGGGCACCACCCGCCCTTGATCCCACGCGCTCTGGGGCAAAGGCCGTAGAGCTCGAGCCGGTGGCGGACCAGGCTGAACCCGAAGCTGCGGGCGACCCGCTCCTGCTCGTGTTCGATGTCGTCGTTCTGGAACTCGAGCACGTGCTGGCACTCGATGCAGATCAGGTGGTCGTGGTGCTCGGTGTCGCCGGCGGTCTCGTACATCGTCTGGCCGTCGCCGAAGCGGCGCTGGGCCGCGAGGCCGCACTCGGCGAGCAGCTTCAAGGTCCGGTAGACGGTCGCGTAGCCGATCCGCGGGTTCTCGGCGCGGCTCAGGTTGAGCAGCTCCTCGATGCTGATGTGGCCGTGAGCGGCGAAGAATTTCTGGGCGATGAGGTCGCGCTGGCGGGTCGACTTGAGCTGCTTCTTGCTGAGGTAGGCGTGGAACTGCCCCATCAAGCTCTCGATGTCGGGCTCCGCGGAATGCCGACGGTCGTGCATCGGCAGGAAACCTATCGCGGCAAAGCCGCCGCGGCAAGCGTTGCGAGGGCGGATCTCCGGCCCGTATACTCCGCGGCCGCATGGCGTCCCCGGGCAAACCGAACCCATCCAAGCGCCCCGCCGCCGGGAAACCCGCCGACCCCGCGGCGGAGCCGGCGCGCGACGGCCCCGCCATCGATCAGGTGCTCGCCAGCCTCGAGCGTGTGGTCGCCGAGCTCGAGGCCGGGGACCTCCCGCTCGAGACGGCCTTGCAGCGCTTCGAAGACGGCGTGCGACTCGCGCGGCGCGGCACGTCCCTGCTCGACGCGGTCGAACAGCGGGTCGAGGTCCTCCTCGAGGGCCGCGACGAGGCGGTGCCGTTCCCCGGGGCCGGCGAAGCGGAAGAGAGTGACGACGATGACGAAAACTTTGAGCTCAACGCTTACCTCGGCGAGCGCCGCCGGCTGGTCGACGAGGCCATCGTGCGCGCGCTGCCCGAGGCCGGCGCCGGCGACCCCGGCCGCCTCAAGGAAGGCATGCGCTACGCGGTGCTGCAGGGCGGCAAGCGCATGCGACCGCTGGTGATCATCGCCGCCTGCGAGGCCGTCGGCGGCACCGCCGAGGCCGCGCTGCCGGCCTGCTGCGCGCTGGAGATGGTCCACGCCTACTCGCTCGTGCACGACGACCTGCCGGCGATGGACAACGACCTCGAGCGCCGCGGCCAGCCGACCGTCCACGTCGCGTTCGGCCACGCCGGCGGGATCCTCATCGGCGACGCGCTGCTCAGCCAGGCCTTCATGGCGCTGATGCGCGGGGCCGACGGCGTGCCGCCCGCCAACCTGGTCGCAGCCGCCCGCGTCCTCGCCCACCACTCCGGCGTCGACGGCATGGTCGGCGGGCAGGCGCTCGACCTGGCCCTCGGGCAGGACGCCCACGACCTCACCGCGCTCGAGCAGGTCCACGCGCTCAAGACCGGGGCGCTCTACGCGGCCGCCGGCGCGCTCGGGGCCCTCTACGCCGGCGCCGACGCCGACACGGTGCGCTCGCTCGAGACGTGGGGCCTCAAGTTCGGCATCGCGTTCCAGCACGCCGACGACGTCCTCGACGACGACCAGAAGGCCCTGCGCACGCAGGCGCTGGCCCGCGTCGACGAGCTGGTCGGCGAGTGCGACGCGATCGCCGCCCCGCTCGGCGACAGGGCCGAGCCGCTGCGGGCGATCTCCAAGTGGGTCCGCGACCGCGCCCACGCGGCCGCGGCCGGCGTCAAGGCCGACTGAGCCGACGCAAGGGGCATGTCTGAGAGGACATGCTCATTCGTGCATGTGAAAAGGGACATGTCCGGAAGGACATGTCCCTTTGTTCTCTGCCCGGAGCGACCGTCAGCTGGCGTGTCAGCTGGCGTGTCAGCTGGCGTGTCAGCTGGCGTGGATCCGCAGGGTCGAGATGGCGAAGCGCATCATGTCCATGCAGGTGCGGAAGTCCGGGTGGCGCAGGATCATGAAGCCGTCGGACAGCAGGGTCTGGCGCCAGTCGCGGCGGTTGCTGCCGACCGGCAGCAGGTCGGTGACGACCAGGCTCGGCCCCAGGCGCTGCTTGATCTGCTCGAGGCCCTCGATGCGGCGGATCTTGCCCTGGCCCATGGCCCGCTTGAACAGCGCGGCGACGTGGTAGCGGCGCTGCGGCTTGGCCTCGAAGCTCTTCCAGCAGATCGCGCGGGCGGTCTCGCGGTAGAGGTCGAAGTCGTTGGCGAAGTTCATCTGGTCGACGAGCTTGCCGCCGGGCGAGCGAGCGGCGATCTCGCCGAACACGGCCTCGCCGTTGGGCTTCTTGTACCACTCCATGTGGGTGAAGCCGGTCGTCATGCCGAGCGCCTTGATCACCTTGCGCCCGAGCTCGATGCCGGGCATCAGCGCCGGCTGGTACGGGTCGCGGAAGACGACCTGGGCCGGCGTGATCCACTCGTTGTTGCGGCCCTCCATCGGCTTCGGGAAGTACTGGGCGACGCTCTCGAACACCGGCTCGCCGTCGATGCAGACGGTGTCGTAGGTGAACTCCTCGCCCTCGATGTACTCCTCGAGGTTGATCTCGGGGTGGCGCTCGACGGCGCCGAGGACCGCGCGCAGCTCGGCGTCGTCGCCGACGCGGTAGGTGTCGGCCGAGCCGGCGCCGGCGACCGGCTTGACGCACACGGGGTAGCCGATCGCGTAGGCGGCTTCGAACGCCTCGCGGGCGGTGCGGACGCGGGCGAACCGCGGCACGCGGAGGTCGGCCTCGAACAGCCGCTGCTTCATGATCGGCTTGTCGCGGAAGCCGATGGCGACGTCGGGGCTCATGCCGGGCATGCCGAGCTCCTGGCGCACGCGCGCGGCGAGCACGACGCAGGGCTCCCACAGGCACTCGACGCGGTCGGGGCGGATCCGCCGGGCCGCCTCGACGATGTGGCGGACCGCGGCGTCCTCGTCGAAGAGGCTGGGGATCTGCAAGTAGTCGCGGAGGTGCCGCTGGACCTTCGCCGGCAGCGCGCCCTTCGGCAGCTCGCCGACGCCGTAGACCTGCGCCCCGACCTCGGCGAGGCCGCGGGTGAAGTCTTGCATCTCTTCGGGGTAGTGGGGGGAGATGAAGAGAACCTTCATGGACTGGCTCCTCAACCGGCGCGGACCTTCACGGTGCGGCCGATGATCTCGAAGATCTCGCGCATCGTGTCGTAGTCGGGGTGACGCATCTGAATCCAGGCGTTGGCCATGTAGCCGGCCTCGATCGGCTGAGTCGGCCAGCCGGCGGGCGGCAGGTGGGCGCGGCAGATGTACTGGCCGAAGCGGCGCTGGACCTCGTCGATGCCCTCGTAGCCGCGGATCCGTCCGTCGCGGTCGGGCCGCAGGGCGATGATGCCGCTGGCGAACCGCCGCGACGGCCGCCGCTCGACGCGACCGTGCACGACCGCGTTGGCCCACTCGCGGTAGATGTCGATGTCGTTGCCGTCGGCGTAGACGTCCCACTGACCGACGCCCGGCGGACGCGAGCCGATCTCCGAGAACTTGAGGCCCTTCGGCCCGACGAACCACTCCATGTGGGTCGCGGTGGTGCCGAGGTCCATCACCTCGATCACCTTGCGGCCCATCGCCTTGAGCTCGTCGTAGCCGGAGGCGTCGATGCGGTTGGTGGACACGATGTAGGGCGTGATCCACCGGTTGCGCATCGCGTCGAGGACGTTGGGGTAGTAGTGCGAGACGAACTCGTACACCGGGCGGCCGTCGATCGAGAGCGTGTCGTAGAAGCCCTCGTGACCCTCGATGAACTCCTCGAGCGCGACCGAGGCGCCGCGGCCGACGTTCATCTCGCGGAGGGTCTGCACGAGGTGCTGCTCCTCGTCGACGCGGGTGGTGCCGGAGGCGCCGGCGCCGGCCCGCGGCTTGACGATCAGCGGGAACCCGACCCGGCGGGCGAACGCGAGGCCTTCTTCGATCGTGTCGACGCCGGTCGACTGCGCGCACGGGATGTCGTGCTTGCGCAAGAACTCCTTCATCATCGGCTTGTCGCGGCACAGCATCGCCGACTGCACCGAGGGCCCGGGGATCTTCGTCGCTTCACGCACCTTGGCGGTGGTGATGATGTGGGCCTCGATGGTGCACTCGAGTCGGTCGACCCACTCGCGCTTCTGGCAGCGCCGCACCGCGTCGTACAGCGCGCCCTCGTCGACGACCGAGGGCACCTGCTCGTAGCCGTGCAGCCAGCTCTTCAGTTCATCATCGAGCTGCGATGGATGCGCCTCGCCGATCCCGGTCACACGGGCGCCGACCGAATGCATGGCGCGGACAAAATGCCTCTGGTAAGAGGGAAAGTGCGGGGCGACGAACAGGACATGCATGACGAGATTGTACCCCTCCGGGCCGCCGATTGCGTCGGACGGGTCGACGCGCAGGGGCCCCTCGAGCGCCTTACCACGGGCCTGCGCAGGAGAACAACTCCATGACGCGCGGCGTGCTCCTCGGCCCCCAGCGCCACCACCAAATCGTCGACAAGGCCGCCGACATGCTCGGCATCGACGGCCAGATCGCCGCCGTCACGGCGGGTTGGCAGGAGCGTGAGGCCGAGGACCAGGAGCTGTGCGCCGCCCTCGGCAACCGGGCCGTCAATCTGATGCTGCACGCGCGGGCCGAGACGGCCTTCCGCGAAGATCCCGAGCTGTTCGCGGCCCACCGGGCCAAGCAGGACCGCCTGCGCCAGCTGCAGGACCTCTACCGCCTGCGGCTCGCCAGCCACCTCAAGGCGGCGCGGCGGGTCCAGCAGGCTCAAGCGCCGCGCGACCTGATCGAGTCCGAGTTGGAGGAGGCGGTCCAGGCGATCCGCCTGCTCGACGCCCACCACGTGGCCAAGACGCAGCACATCCAGAAGGACTTCGACCGCAAGGTGAAGCCGCTGGAGCGGCCGGCGGTGGTGAAGCAGTTGAAGGAGATCGAGGCGATCCTGGCCGACTGCGCCGGGGTGGCGATCGCCGGCGGGCACGTCGCCGTCCTTTATAATCGCCTGCGGCTGTTCGACCTCGGCCCGCGCCTCGCCGACCTGCCGATCATCGCCTGGTCGGCCGGGGCCATGGTGGTGGCCAGCCGGATCGTGCTGTTCCACGACAGCCCGCCGCAGGGCCGCGGCAACGCCGAGGTCCTAGAAGGCGGGCTCGGGCTGTTCCCGGGCGTGGTCCCGCTGCCGCACGCGCGCCGGCGGCTCAACCTGCAGGATCCGGGGCGCATCACGGTGTTCGCCCGCCGGTTCGCGCCGGCCACCTGCGTGGCGCTCGACGAGCGCTGCTTCATCCACTTCGAGGGTCCGCGCTGGAGCGCCGGGGCCAACACGTTCCAGCTTCGCACCGACGGCCACCTGGTGGCGCTGCACTGATGCCGGCCATGAACACCCGTCTGAACCCGCCCATGAAGCTGGCGATCCAGAGCCTCCTCGCGCACGGCCCGGTCGACGCGGCGGCGATCGACAAGTTCCTGAAGACGCACTCGTTCCCGCTGATCGAGGGCCGCAACGCGACGTTCGTGTACCGCGGCCCGGGCGACCAGGTGAACCTGCGCCACTGGGTGTTCGGGCTCGGCTCGTCGCAGCCGTTCACGCGGGTCGGGAACAGCGACTTTTGGTACCACACGCTCGAGCTGCCGCCGCAGTCGCGCGTCGAGTACAAGCTCGAGGTGATCCTCGGCGGCGTGGGCACGTGGATCCGCGACCCCTTCAACCCCAACCTCGCGCACGACCCTTTCGGCGCCAATTCGGTGGCCCACGGCCAGGGCTACAAGACCCCTGGTTGGACCGAACATGACCCCGAGGCCAGGCCCGGGACGATGGTCGAGACCCAGCTCGAGAACACGCCGCTCGGGACCCAGCGGGTCAGCATCTACCTGCCGGCCCGCTTCCGCGAGAGCCGCCGCTACCCGCTGTTGATCGTCCACGACGGCGGCGACTACATGCGCTACGCGGCGCTGAAGACGGTGCTCGACAACCTGATCCACCGCCTCGAGGTCGCGCCGCTGGTGGCCGCGGTCACCCACCCCGGCGACCGGATCGGCGAATACCCCAACAACCCCCTGCACGCCGCCTTCATCGCCGAGCACCTGCTCCCGTTCATGGAGAGCCGTTATCCGCTGTACGCGGCGCCCGCGGCGCGCTGCCTGATGGGCGCGAGCTTCGGCGGCGTCGCCTCCCTCCTCGACCGCGTGGCGCTATCCGGGCACGTTCGGGCGGCTGCTCCTGCAATCGGGGAGCTTTGCGTTTACCGACATCGGCGAGAGCAAGCGCGGACCGGTGTTCGCCAGGGTCGTCGAGTTCGTCAACGCCTTCCGCGAGAGCCCGGGCAAGCCGAGCGACAAGGTCTATTTGAGCTGCGGCACCTACGAGAGCCTGATCTACGAGAATCGGTCGCTGGTGCCGCTCCTCCAATCGACCGGCATGGAGGTCAAGTACGAGGAGGCGCGCGACGGTCACAACTGGGAGAACTGGCGCGATCGCCTGCGGAGCGGGCTCTCGTGGCTGTTCCCGGGGCCGCTGTGGATGGTTTACGAGTGAGGGGCGGCGCGGGCGGCGGCCCTTGCAAACTGGGGCGAATTGGCAAGAGTCGCGGCTGCCGTAGGAGGCGCCGACATGGCCAACATCACCAAGAACATCGGATTGTCTCTCGGGGCCGACCTGTGCTGGCCCGCTTGCTACGAAGAGATCGTCAAGCGTCTCGATCTGAACATCCCCTCCGGCGAGGACGCGATCAAGTTCCACGTCGAGCGCGTCAGCGTCGAGCCGTTCAACCTACGCCAGCCGGTCCGCTACGACATCGTCCTCGATCGCCTGACGCACTGGTTCCACACCAGCCGCGAGTGGATCAAGAAGGCCGTGGTGATGGACGGCCTGTACGTCCTCAACAATCCGTGGTCGCTCCAGTCGATGGAGAAGCACACGACCTACTCGGCGATGATGGCCCTCGGCATGCCGATCCCCGACACGTGGATGGTGCCGCCGCGCGAGGTCTCGCCCGACAACCCCGACATCTATCCGACCCTCGAGCGCTACGGGCGGAAGTTCGAGCTGGCTGAGATCGGCGAGAAGCTCGGCTACCCGCTGTTCATGAAGCCCTACGACGGCGGCGCGTGGGTCGGGGTCACCAAGATCAACAACACCCAGCAGTTGCTCAAGGCCTACGAGCAGAGCGGCCGGCGGGTGATGCACCTGCAGCGCGCGGTCGACCCGTTCGACCTGTTCGTGCGCGCGATCGGCATCGGCCCGCAGGTCCACATCGTCCGCTACGACCCCGACGCCCCGCTGCACGACCGCTACAAGGTCGACTTCTTCTTCGTCGACGGCGAGGAGTGGAGCGTCCTCCAGGACACCTGCCTCACCATCAACGCGTTCTTCGGCTGGGAGTTCAACTCGTGCGAGTCGCTGCGGAAGGAGGGCACCTTCTACCCGATCGACTTCGCCAACGCGTGCCCCGACTTCCAGGTCACGTCGCTGCACTTCCACTTCCCCGAGCTGGTCAAGAACATGGTCCGCTGGTCGCTGTTCTGCGCGGCCACCGGGCGCAAGAAGGCGCTCAACCTCGACTGGGCGCCGTTCTTCGAGATCGCCAAGAAGGACCTGCCGTACCGCGAGCGCCTGGCCGGCTACGCCAAGATCGCCCGCGAGCGGATGGAGCACGACCGCTTCCAGGAGTTCGTCGCCAAGCACCTGTCGCACCTCGACGAGGTGACGTGGGAGTTCTTCGGCACCGACATGGCCAAGGGCTTCGTGCGCCAGAAGGTCGCCGCGCTGTTCCCGGCCCACGAAGTGGAGATGTTCACCGACCACTTCTTCGGCCTGATCCAGTTCTGGCGCAAGTGTGAGGCCGACCGCATGAACTCGGCCAAGGAGCAGGCAGCAGCGGCAGCGGCCGAGGTGGTGACGACGCCCGAGGCCGTCAGCACGCCCGAGGTGGTGACGACGCCCGAGGCCGTCAGCACGCCCGAGGTGACGACGCCTGAGCCCGCGAAGGCCGAGCCTGCGGTCGCGGCCGAGAAGGCGCCGGCGGCCGAGGTCGCCGCGCCCGAGCCCGAGCCGGCCGCGTTCGCGCCGGTCAAGCCGGCCGCCCCGCCGAAGGGCGGCAAGGGCAAGAAGGTCAAGAACTAGTCTGTGCCGAAGGACATGTCCTCAAGAACCGGTTCGTCCGGCCCCGCGAAGAGGGGCCGGCGCCGGTCGTCCGGCCCGCCTCGCGGCGCCCCCTCAGCCATGGCCATGGATAAGACGCGCTCGACCTGGTACTCGTCGCGCCTCCGTCAGGAGGTCTCGTTCGCTCGCTGGGGCAGCTACGGCCGCCCGGTGCTGCTGTTCCCGACGGCCGGGGGCGACTGCGAGGAGTGCGAGCGGATGCTGATGATCCGCGCCCTCTCGCCGCTCATCGACGCCGGGCGGATCAAGGTCTACTCGCCCGACAGTACGGCGGGGAAGAACTGGATCCGCGACGACCGCTCGCCGCAGCAGAAGGCGTGGCTGCAGAACCAGTACGACGCGTTCGTCGCCGAGAGCTGGTGCCGGCGATCCGCACCGACTGCCGCACGCCCGACATCGAGATCGTCACGGCCGGCGCGTCGATCGGGGCGCTCAACGCGGTGGCCTCGCTGACCCGCCACCCCGACGCGTTCGCGCTGGCGATCGGCATGAGCGGCACCTACAACCTGACCGGCTGGATGGACGGCGTGCACACGCTCGACTTCCACTACTTCTCGCCGATCCACTTCGTCCCGACGCTGCCCGAGGGCCCGCAGCTGACCCGCCTGCGCTCGCGCCTGGCGATCCTCGCCGTCGGCGAGGGCCGCTGGGACCGCCCCGGCAACTCGTGGGAGATGGCCAGCGTGCTCGGCCGCCGCGGCGTGCCCAACCGCGTCGACCTGTGGGGCCAGGACCACGACCACGACTGGCCGACCTGGCGCGAGATGCTGCCCAAGTACCTCGCCGATCACTCTTGAGCACCTGTCCGCAGGTTCCTGTGCGAAGGGACCTGCGCGAAGAGACATCCGAATCATGCCCGCCGTCATCTTCATCGCGCCCTTCCACCTCCCGGTGACGATGCGCTTCGTCTACGCCGTCGCGGCGCTGCCGAACGTGCGCCTGGGGCTGATCTCGCAGGAGCCGATCGAGAAGCTCGCGCCCGATCTGCGGCGCCGGCTGGCGGCCTACGAGCGGGTCGCCGACGCGCTCGATGTCGACCACCTCGAGGCGGGGGTCAAGGCGGTGGCGAAGCGCCTCGGCGGCGTCGACCGCCTGATCGGCACGCTCGAGCAGCTGCAGGTCCAGCTCGGCCAGCTGCGCGACCGCCTCGGCATCGAGGGCATGGGCGAGGAGGCCTCGCGCAACTTCCGCGACAAGGCGCGCATGAAGGACGTGCTGCAGCGGGCCGGGGTCCCGTGCGCGCGCCACCGCCGGATCACCTCGGCCGGCGAGGGCTGGACGTTCGCGCTCGACGTCGGCTACCCGCTGATCCTGAAGCCGCCGGACGCGGCCGCGGCCAAGGGCACCTTCCGCGTCACCGACGCCGAGACGCTGCACCAGGCCCTGGCGGCGCTGCGCCCGTCGCCCGAGCGCCCGGCGGTGGCCGAGGAGTTCGTCACCGGCCGCGAGCGCTCGTTCGAGACGGTGACGATCCAGGGCAAGCCGGTGTGGTTCTCGTCGACGCTGTACGACCCGCCGCCGCTGCACGTGCTCGAGAACCCGTGGATCCAGTGGACCGTGCTGATGCCGCGCGAGGAGGAGACCGAGGACACCCGGCTCGCGCGCCCGCACGCGCTGGCGGCCCTGCAGGCGCTCGGGATGGGCACCGGCCTGTCGCACATGGAGTGGTTCCGCCGCGACCGCCCGGGCGGCCCGCCGGTGGCGATCTCCGAGGTCGGCGCGCGCCCGCCGGGGGCCCAGATCGTCAGCCTCAACTCGTACGCCCACGGCGTCGATTTCTACGAGCGCTGGGCCCGGCTGATCGTGTTCGAGCAGTGGGAGGCGCCGCCGCGCAAGTACGCCGCCGGGGTGGCGTTCTTCCGCGGCCAGGGCAAGACCCGCCCGGGCGCCCGCGTGGTCGCGCTGCACGGCGTGGCCGAGGCGCAGCGCGAGCTCGGCGAGCTGGTGGTCGACGTCAAGCTGCCGCAGATCGGTCAGCCGCGCGCGGAGTCGTACGAGGGCGAGGGCTACGCGATCCTCCGCCACCCCGACACCGACGTGGTGGCCCGCGCGCTGCGCCGGATGATCTCGACGGTGCGCGTCGAGCTCGGCTGACCCGAAGGGCATGCTCCGAAGGGCATGCCCGATGGCACATGTTTTAAAAAGCATGTCCTCGAGGGCATGGCGGCTGCGCGGCTGCGCGCAGGCGGTGCTGTACGGGCGCGCAGGCGGCGAGCTCATGCGCGGGCGCGCGAGCGGTCGGCTCACGCCGCGTCCACAGCACCCCCGAGTCGCCGGGGAGCTGGCGTTGCGGCGGCTCTGCAGGCGTTTTCGGGCTTGTCCACAGCGCCGCTCCACAGCTCCGGATCGACCGGCTCGCGGGCTGGCCGGCGATGGCGCTTGACGGCCGCGGCGGCGGAGGCTGTTAAATGGCCTCTGGAGTCGGAGGCGGATCGATGCGTGCTTACGAGGCCTGGGAGCAACTGGACTTCGCGACCTTCATGACCCCGGAGACACGGGCGGCGGCCCGCCCTGCGCCAGGCGCGACGCTCGAGATGCACGTGTACGGCGACGACTTCGCGCTGGTGCGCGTCCGCGACGGTTTTTATGCCGACGATCGCCGGGTCTTCTACGTCTCGCGCGGCCGCGTGTACCTGCTCCGCTCGCCGCGGCTGCGCCCCGGCCAGGGTTTTCGCCGGATCGCCGCCCTGCCGGCGGCCGCCCAGAGCGTGGACGAGGCCTGCTTCGACCCCGATGACGCCGGCGACCAGGCGCTGTTCGCCGTGGCCGACTGCATCGACGGAATCTAAAAAGCACGAGTGCGCGGGCAGCGAGGGCGCGAAGACGAACCCACGAGGCCGGTTCGAGCATGCCGCTCACGGCGGCCGCTCGCGGCAAGCAGGACACGGCCGGGCTCGGAGAGAGCCGAACGTTAAAAGTTACGCCCCGCTCAGGCTGCCGTTGAGGGCGGTCTGCCAGCGAGGCGGCAAGGTCGACGAGACCTCGCTCGTCGCCGTGCAGAGAAACTACGCCTCGCTCAGGCTGCCGTGGAGGGCGGCCTGCCAGCGAGGCGGCAGGTCGACGAGACCTTGCTCGTCACCGTGCGAAGAAAGTTACGCCTCGCTCAGGCTGCCGTGGAGGGCGGCCTGCCAGCGAGGCGGCAGGTCGACGAGACCTTGCTCGTCACCGTGCGAAGAGGGGTGGCCGGACTCTGGTTGCCGAGTCCGGCCGAGTGGAGGCGCCGGGAATTGAACCCGGGTCCGCGAGCCATCCGGTGGGACCACTACGTGCGTAGCCGCTGTATTTGATTTAGCCCCGGAGCATGCCCACGGCAGGCCCTCTCCGGTGCGATCCCCTCATTTCACGTGTGCGCTCGGGGCGAGGCGCTCACGCTAGCTCCGGTAATCACACCCCCGTTCCTATCGGAGCCTCTCGGGCGGGGATGTCGCGGGTTCTTACGCCGCGAGGGCCATCTGGCCGT
Source organism: Nannocystis pusilla (assembly GCF_026626665.1). Lineage (GTDB taxonomy): Bacteria > Myxococcota_A > Polyangia > Nannocystales > Nannocystaceae > Nannocystis > Nannocystis pusilla. The sequence goes on along the minus strand of NZ_JAPNKE010000002.1, from coordinate 8,308,656 downwards.
AGCTGTTGTCGTTGGCAGCTATGATTCCCACTCATTTTTACGTGGCTGAGTAGGCAGCCCCGGCACGCGATCCGTCACGTTCAGTACCCCCGTCGAAACCTGACACCCCCGTGAGTGGTTGGACCTTCGTCGCAGCGACGGGCGCAGCGGCGAATCACGAGTATGAGTCGGCGGACCGGCTCGCGCAAGGCCGCGAGCGCGCGCTGCGGGCGCCCCGGCGCGGGAGGCCCAATTTGTTGCCCCACGGGGGACCCCGGCCCTACGATGCCGGCGAGTGGCCGCCGCGCCCGGACGTTTTCAGCCCCCCGACCGCCCCTCCGACAAGGAGGGACCGCGGAGGGCGTTCGTCGTCGTGCTCGCGGGCGACCGCATGGGCGAGATGTTCGAGCTCGACCCCGCGTACACCACCATCGGCCGCGGGCTGACCGCGACGGTGCGGATCAACGACGAGGGAATCTCCCGCACCCACGCGGCCGTATCCGTCGACAAGGGCGTGTACTACCTCTCCGACGCGGGCTCGACCAACGGCACGTTCGCCAACGGCGACCGCGTCGACCGCCATCCGCTGCGCGAGGGCGACAAGATCCAGCTCGGAGCCGCCAGCGTGCTCCGCTTCACCTTTCACGAGGACACCGACGACGACCAGCAGCGCGAGCTGTACGAGTCGACGCTGCGCGACCGCCTCACCGGCCTGTTCGCCCGCGGGTACTTCCTCAACCGCCTCGAGAGCGACGTCGCCGTCGCCCTGCGCCACGGCAAGCCGCTGGCGCTGGTCCGCTTCGAGTTCGACCGCTTCGAGGACGTGCGCGCGGCCGTCGGCGACGCCGCGGCCGACCATGTCCTGCGCACCATGTGCCTGACGATCGTCGAGAGCACCCGCAGCGACGACCTGCTGGCCCGCCTCGGCGACGAGGACTTCGCGTTCCTCTGCCGCGACGTCGACGCCATGCGCGCCTCGCGAGCGGCCCGACGGCTGCGCGAGACGATCGCGGCGCGCGAGCTGCCCGCGGCCGAGCCGACGCGCCTGACCCTCTCGCTCGGGGTCGCCGACCTGGCGCTGCTGCACGAGCCGACCGCCGAGGCGCTGATCAAGGCCGCCGAGTCGGCGCTGATGATCGCCCGCCGCGCCGGCGGCGACCGCGTCGAGATCTACGACCCCGAGAACGAGCCGACCCGGCTGGTCTAAGGAGCAGGTGATGCAACGCCCATCGATTCGCGGCCCGGTCGCCTTGCTCGTGCTGATGAGCCTGTCCTTTGGGGCATGTCGGGGCGAGTCGACGCCGCCGCTGTTCACCGGCGACCTCGGCAAGTCCGACGGCGAGCCCGACAAGAAGAAGGAGCCGGCGCCGGTCGCCGAGCCCGAGCGCAAGCTAGGTTCTCCAGCGGGCCCGGCCGCGACGCGATCCTCGCGCGCGAGCGCCAGAACTTCCCGGCTGCGATCAAGCTGCTCGACGAGGTGCTGCAGGACGGCGCGCTCGCGGCCGACGACCGCGGCGCGGCGTTGTGGCTGCGCGCGCTCGAGGACCTGCGGGCGCAACGGTTCGCCGAGGGCGCCGCGCGCCTGGCCGAGGCTCGCACCGCGCCGGGGCTGGCCACGGTCGCCCCGCGCCTGCGCCTGCTCGAGGCTCAGGCGTGGCTCGACGCCGGCATGCCCGACAAGGCCAAGGCGCCGCTCGCCGGGCTGGTCGAAGCCGCGGCCGGCACCGCGATCGAGCCGGCCGCGACGATCACCGGCGCCGACGCCAAGGCCCGTACCAATGATCGGGCCGGCGCGCTTTCGCAGTACGCCGCCTTCCTCGCCAAGTTCCCCGAGTCCGCGCGGCGCCACGAGGTGCGGGCCAAGCGGGCCCGGCTGCTGGCCGAGGGCGAGGCGCCGGAGGAGCTGCGCGAGGCGATCGATCTCTACGAGAAGTTGTTGCTCGACGTGCCGCTGTCGGACTACGGCACCGAGGCCGAGGAGCGGCTGCCGGCGCTGGCGCAGAAGGTCGGCCTGCGGCGCAGCTTCACCGAGGACCGCGACGCCGTGCGCCAGCGCCAGCTGGCGAAGATCCGCGACCAGCTGGCGCGCAGCCGCTACGCCGGGGTCATCCGCGACGTCGACGAGTTCCTCGCGCTGCAGCCCCCCGACGCCGACCGCTGCGAGGCGCTGTTCCTCAAGGGCACGGCGATCTTCAAGCAGCGCAAGCGGGCCAAGTCGCGCCCGGTGTTCGAGTCGTCGGCGGCGGCGTGCCGCAAGTCCGGACCTGGCCGCAAGGACACCCTCGTCAAGGCCCTCTACCAGGCCGGCCGCGGCCGCTACGCCGAGGGCGAGTACGAGCGCGCGGCCAAGCAGTTCTCCGCGGTCGCCGACGAGTTCCCCGACCACAGCTACGCCGACGACTCGCTGCTGCTGGCCGGCGAGTCGTGGGCCGAGAAGGGCGACAAGCCGCGCGAGCGCCAGGCCTACGAGCGCATGCTGGCCGACTTCGGCGGCGGCGACATGGCCTTCGAAGCGCGGCGCCGCCTGCTGGTGCTGGCGCTGACGCAGGACCGCCCGGCCGACGCGCTCCAGCTGGCCGACGACGGCCTGACGCAGAAGGGCCTCGACCTGCGCGAGCGCGCCAAGCTGCACTACTTCCGCGGCCGCGGCCTGCACCGCCTCGGCCGCGCCGACGATGCCGTGGCCGCCTGGCTCGACGTCATCGCCACCGCGCCGCTCAGCTATCCTGGTCTTCAGGCCATGTCACGCCTGCGCGAGGCCGGCGACGAGCCGCTGGCGCGCGGGGTCGCGGCGCTGTCGAAGTCGGCCGATCAGGCGGCCGTGCGCCTCGATCTGCCGGCCACCCCGGCGGCCGAGCGCGCGCTCCTGCTGGCCCGCCTCGGCCTCGGCGACGAGGCCCGCGAGGAGCTCAGCGACGCCAAGATCGACGGCTGGCCCGCGGCCGCGGTGCTGGCCCAGGCCGGCCTCTACGGCGAGTCGCAGCGGCTGCTCGGCGCGCTCGGCAGCACCTGGCGGCAGAGCCCGCCGGCCGCCGCCAACCGCGAGCTGTGGACGATCGCCCACCCGCTCGCGTTCTCCGACCTCGTGCGCGCCGGCGAGGGCGCGCATCAGGTCCCGTGGTTTTTGACCTTCGCCATCATGCAGACCGAGAGCCGCTTCGAGCCCGGCGTGACGTCGTGGGCCGGCGCCCGCGGCCTCGTGCAGCTGATGCCGGCCACCGCGAAGGACCTCGCGCGCCAGGCCGGCGTCGACGGCTTCGACGAGGCCCGCCTCTACGACCCGTCGCTCAACCTCGACCTCGGCACGCTCTACCTCGGCAACCTCGTGCGTCGCTACGGCGGCGACGATGCCGCGGTGCCGCTGGCGATCCCCAGCTACAACGCCGGCGCCGGCGCGGTCGACAAGTGGCTCGAGAAGCGCAAGGACTGGGACTTCGACCTCTTCATCGAGGCCATCCCCTACGACGAGACCCGCGCCTACACGCAGTCGGTGCTCGAGCGTTGGCTCAGCTACCGCTGGCTGCACGCCCCCGCCGAGCTCACCGCCGACCAGCGCCTGCCCTACGTGCCGCTGACCCTGCCGAGCCGCGCGCGGGGCGTGTCGCCGGGCCCGGTCGACCACGGCTGAGGCGCCTGTCCGAAAGGCCAGACGCTCTCCGCGAGCGACCCGGGACGGCTGAGCCGGCCGAGTCGCGATGCGCAGAGCCTGCTCAGGCGTCAGCCGCGGCGCGGCTCGGACGGGCCCGCGTGTCCATCACGCCAGATTCGGTCGCCGCGCACGGAGTCGGGGTTCGCTCGTCTCGGAGACGCCAGCCGGGGGCTGCGTATCCCTCATCTGTCACGAGAGACATGCCTGAACGGACATGCGCTCGAGAGCATGTCCCTTCGCGCATGCTTTAAAAGGCATGCGCGTCAGGTCGGGCGCGGCGACGGCAGCTTCTTCGGCCCGGCGGCGCCCGGCGGGAGCGCGTGGTTGTCCTCGGCCAGCTTGCGCTCCATGCTGCGGATCTTCGCGGTCAAGAACGCCTCGGCGCCGGCGTACAGGCACACGAACGTCCACACCGGCGAGAGGTGGGTGATCCACGCGAGGCTCCACACCGCGAACACCAGCGAGGCGCGGCCGATGTCGCCGTTGAGCAGCTGGCCGGTGCCGGGGAGGAACAGGCTGAGCAGGCCGGCGGTCGCGGGCAGGCGCGGCTCCTCGTCCTCGAACGGCACCAGAGCTGTCTCTGTGGACAGGCGAGCCAGCAGCGCGTGCTCGCCGAGCTCCTGCGCGGCCGCGCGGAACTCGGCCTCGAGCTCGCCCTTCGTCTCCGGCGTGACCCCGTAGCGGACCACCGAGCCGCCGCCGATCGCCACCAGCAGGCCGGCCTGGCGCATCGCCTCGAGCGCGTTCTCCACGTCCTGTCGCGGCGAACCGAGCGCGTCGGCGGCCGAGGCCACCGTGAGGAAGTCGATCCGCGGGTCGGACAGCAGGCTCAAGATCCGCGCCGACAGCGGCGAATCGAGCGGGTCGGTCTCGCGGAACGGGGTCGTCTCGAGCGCCGCCGACTGGTCCCAGCCGACGCCGCGCCGCGCCAACGCTTGCGACTCCGAGGCCTCGCGGTCGGCCTCCAGCCCGCCCTCACGAGCGAGGTCGGGGCGCAGGCGACGCGCGGTGCCGAGGGGCCGGCGCCCCTTCGTGGGCCGGAGACGATTCATGAGAGCGCCAGAGTAGTCCGTCGTGAAGAGTTGTCACGGCCCGTCGCTCGCGCGGCCAGCCGCCTTCCGGTTCACCATAGCAAATGTCGCGGAGCGTCGCCGCCGGACGTGCGGAGGACGACAATTTCGGGCAGCTTCGCGCCGCGGGTGAGCTCGCCGACGCGACCCGGCAGACGCGCAGCCCGGAGCGCCGTTCGAGCCCGCCCCGCTGCCGGCCTCGGGCCCGCGGCCTCCGCCGCAGTGCGATGCAGGTCCGAGTGCCGCGGGAGCCTCGGTCGACGCGTGACATCTGCGACCATGTGGACGGAACTGCGCGCGGGTCGTCACAGCGAGATCCGGCGCGACAGCATGGTCCGGTCGCCACCGTGCGAGGGCACGGCCCAGGTCGGGCGCGCCGCCTTCAGCGCGTCGCCCGCCGCGGGAATCCCTTCCGACAGGTCCCAAACAACAGCCTCGACCGGGGCTTCACGGTCCAGCTCGAGCGTCACCACCACGCCCTCCGGCGGCGGCGCGACGATCCCGTAGACCTCACCGCCGGCGACGTACTTGCGCCGATGCTCCGGATACGGCGGCAAGGCGACCCCGTTCATGGCCACCGCGCGCAGCCCCGCGGCCTCGGGCACGAACATCGCCATCACGCGCGCGCCGCGGGCCGACCGCACGCGCACGACCACCCGCCGACCCGAGCTCGGCGGCGGCTCGGGGTCCGGCACCGGCTCGACGACCGGCGGCGCGAGCTCGGGCGGCGGCGACCCGGCCGGCGCGACGAAGCTGGGCGACTCGTCGGTGTCCCAGGCGAACGCGGGCCCGGCCGGAGCGAAGGCTGCGGCCGCCTGCAGCGCGGTCGGCAGCGGCGCGTCCGCGCCGACGATCCACCGCCCCGCGCCGCTGTCGGCGTCGAGGTGATACAGCAGGCTCAGGCGCCGCGGCCGCGCGTCGGTGTACGCGGGCGAGGTGACGGCGATCGCCGTGGCCCCGGCGCCGACGAGCGCGAGCGCCAGCACGAGCGGCCTGCGCAGGCGCCCGAGGCCGAGCCACAGCGGCGCCAGCAGCGAGGCCAGCAGCGCCAGCACCCCGGCGGCCGCCGGCCCGAGGCCGAACACCGCCTCGACCCGCACCGCCGCCTGCAGCCACATCAGCGCCGGCAACGCCAGGCCGAGCAGCACGACCAGTCCGGAAGGCCATGTCCCCCACGACATGCCCGATGGGTCATGGCCGATGCGACATGCCCCAAACGCCAGCAGCCCCGCGATCAGCGCGGGCGGCAGCACGCCGACGCTGGCGCCGGGCAGGGCGACCGCGGTGACCGCGGCGATCGCCGCCAGCCACAGCCACGGCCCGAGCCACAGCCACGCGCGGGCGGCCGCGTCGGCGCGCGCGAGCGGCCCGACCAGCGCGCCGCCTGTTGCGAGCACGCTCGTCCACAGCGCGACCCGGGCCGGCAGCGGGGCCGCGTGGCCGGCGACCTCGGCCGCGGTGAGCCAGGCGATCGCCGCCATCAACCCGGCCCCGAGCGCCGCCGGCCCGCCGACCAGCGCGACGAAGCCGAGCCCGCGCGCGAGCCAGGTCCGGCGCGCGCCGCCGACCTCGCGCGCGAGCCGACGCGCGACCGGGACCAGCAGCCCCAGCGCGAGCGCGGCGAGCCCGGGGATCCACAGCGTCCGCAGGTGCAACAACTTCGCCCCGAGCGCGTCGACGTAGACCCGCGAGCGCTCGGGCAGGGCGACGAGATCGGCCCCGGCCAGCGCGCGCACGGCCGCGAGCGCGGTGTCGCCGAGGTGCTGCACGCTCGCCGGGTCGAGGTTGGCCAGGCGATCGAGCGGGGTGTGGTAGTGGGCCTTGTCCTCGCCGAAGCCGAAGTCGAGCGCCGGCCAGCCCGCATTTTTGTAGACGGTGAAGTCGGTGTCGTAGGGCGTGAGGCCGTAGACGGCCCCGATCACGCTGGCTCCGTACGGCCGCGGCACGGCCTCGGCGATCGCGGCGACCAGGCCGTCGTCGTTCGCGGTGGTGCGCGTCAGCGAGGTGACGCCGCGAGTGCCGCCGGCGTCGAGGTTGATGACCGCGCCGATCGAGGCGGCGCGCGGGTGGGCGTCGACGAACGCCTGCGCGCCGAGCAGGCCCGACTCCTCGCCGTCGACCAGCACGAACACGACCGGGTTGCGCGGCCGCGGACCCGCGAGCAGGGCCCGCGCGACCTCGAACGAGGCGGCCACGCCCGAGCCGTCGTCGCCGGCGCCGGGCCCGGCCGCGACCGAGTCGTAGTGCGCCGAGACCAGCAGCGCCGGCCCCTCCTCGCGCCCCGGCAGCGCCGCGACCACGTTCCACACCCGCCCGCAGCCGGCGCTGCGCGGCCCGCAGGCGAAGCCCTCCTGGACCTCCGCCTGTACGCCCAGCGCCGCGAACTCGGCCAGCATGCGCTCGCGCAACGCCGCCGCCGCAGGCGAGCCGACCGGGTGCGGCGCGTCGTCGCCGATCAGCCGCTCCAGCCGCTCGAGCGCACGTGTCGCCGAGAACATGTCCTCGGAGACATTTTTTTCCAACGGCGGCGGCGGCTCGAGCCGCGCCCGCACCAGCGCGAGCGCCCCGGCCAGCAAGGCGACCGCGGCGACGAACACCACCGCGCCGCGCAGCTCGGACCCCCGCTCGCCGGTCGTCGTCACCGGCACATGCTAGCAGCTCGCGCGAGGCCGCGACGCGGGGCTCGGACCCCACTGGCTGGTCGCAGTGACCGCGCATGCGACCGACTCCCGAAAGAGCGTGACAACGCGGGCTCGGACCCTACTCGCGCCGCTGTGACCGCCCGGGCGACCGATCCCCGCGAGGACGCGACGCCGCGGCCTCGGAACCTGCTCGGGTCGCAGAGACCGCCCGTGCGACCGGCCCCCGCGGGGACGCGAAGTCGCGGCCGCGAAACCTGTTCGCGGTCGCAGCCACCGCTCGCCCGGCCGACCTCCGCGAGGTGGTCCGTGGGCGGTCGTATTCACCGCCCATGCGACCGCCTCCCGCGAGGTCGGGACGCCGCGGCTCACACCGGCGACCCCATACTTTTCATAACATGCCCTTGGCGACATGCCCTCGGCGACATGCCCTTAGAGGCATGTCCTCGGCGACATGTCCTTCAGCGCACTCGCGCTACCGCTTGCGCCGCGCGGCGATGGCGGCCACGCTCGGCAGCACCAGGATCGCGGTCACGGCCGCGATGCCGATGCCGAACACCGCGAGCACCCCGATCCCGCGCAGGCCGCCGGAGTCGGCGATGCAGAACGCGCCGAAGCCCATCGCCGTGGTCGCAGTGGCCGCGCCGATGGCCGCGCCGGTCTCGCCGAGGGCGTGGGCGATCCCGCCGGCCTCGTGGCGCATGTGGCGGATGCGGTCGGTCAGATACACCCCGTTGTCGACGCCGATGCCGAGGATGGCCGGCAAGATCGGGATGTTGAACAGGGTGAAGCGGACGCCCGCCGCCGCCATCAGGCCGACCAGCCACAGCATCCCGAGCAGCAGCGGCGCCAGCGTCCACAGCGTCCGCGACAGCGAACGGATCTGCGCCACCACGATCACCGCGATCAGCACCAGCGCCATCGCCAGCACCGTCGGCGCCTCGGACTGCATCAGCTTGTACATCAGCGCGTAGACCGTGGTCTCGCCGACGAACAGCGCGTCGTCCGACTGCAGGCCCTCGACGCCCTCGGTGTACTTGGCCGTCTCCTCCATGAACTTGAGGCCCATGGAGATGTCGGCCGCGTCGAAGTTCGGGTAGGCGTAGACCGCGAAGCGGCCGTCCTGGCTGTACACCTTGTCGCGGATCGCCGGCGGCAGGCGCTCCACCGTCACCGGCTCCGCCTTGAGCATGTTCCGCAGCCGGCGCGCGTCCTCGGGCGAGAGCCCCTCCTCGCCGTCCTCGCCGCCGCCGGCCGCCCGCTCCTCGAGCCGCTTCCACGTGCGCTCGGGGATGTCGGCGGTCATCGTCGCGATCGCCTCCTTGCGCTTGGCCGGATCGATCCACGGGTCGGGCAGGAGGTCCGGCGCGCCGAGCAATTCTGCGACGACGGTACCTGTCCCATCGGCCAGGCGGTCGGCCTGCACCTGGCGCGCCTGCGTCAGCACCGCCCGCGCCTGGTCGAGCGTCGACACCACCAGCACCCCGGCGTGGATGTCCTTGCCGAAGATCTTGCTGATGAGGAACACCTCGGGCTTGTAGAGCGCCCGCGTCCGGGCCGACTGCAGCTCGCGCGTCGAGTTCTCGAACTCGGCCTCGGGCGCCATCACTGCCGCGCCGACGGTCAGCGCCGCCACCAGCGCGAGCATCAGCCCCGGGCGCGCCAGTACCACCCGCGTGAGCAGGCCGGGGCGCCGCTCTTGCTCGGCCTGCGGCTCGCCGACCCGCTTGACGCCGACGAGGCAGAGGATCGCCGGGTACACCGTGAGCATCGCCAGCAGGCACAGCGCCACGCCGAAGCCGGCGATCAGGCCGAACTCCTGGAACGCCGGGAACACCGAGCTCGCCATCACCGCGAACGCGCCGAGCGTGGTCGCCGAGGCGATCAGCAGCGGGCCGGTCACGTTGGCGAAGGCGCGGGCGATCGCCTCGCGGTCGCTGCCGCGGCCCTGCTCCTCGCGCACGCGCACGAGGAAGTGGATGCCGGCGTCGATGCCCATGCCGACCACGACCGTGGAGATCAGGCTGGTGATCGCGTTGAGCCGGCCGAGGACGATCTGGGTCACGGCCATCGACCAGGTGACGCCGCAGATCAGCGGCACCAGCAGCGTCAGCACCGCGCGGCCCGAGCGGAACAGCAGGTAGAGGATCGCTACGACGCCGAGCACCCCGAACGCGCCGCTGCGCAGCATGTCGCCGCGGATCGTCTCGCGCTCCTCGGCCTTGATCGTGTACGGGCCGACGACGCTGTAGTGGATGCCCGAGTCGGCCCACGCCGCGCCCGGCTGGTTGACCACCTCGGCCACGTCGGCGCGGACCTGGTTCGACACCGCCTCGGCGAAGTCGAGGTCGCTCGACGGCTGGGTCGGGTGGATCAGCAGCACCAGCGCGGAGATGTCGTCGCGCTCGAAGTAGTCCTTGAAGCTGGTGCGGGCCAGCGCCGCGTCCTGCTTGCTGCGGATGAACGTGCGCAGGGCCTTGGGCGCCTCGGGGTCAGGCTCGTCGAGGCACACGTCGGGCTCGGCGCGGCACAGCTCGTAGTGCGTCCACGCCTGGAAGTGCTCGTCGAGCGCCTCCATCTCGGCGTCGGTCAAGTAGTAGAGCGCGTGCTCGGCGAAGAAGTCGCTGCGCAGGCGGTACTCGACGTCGCGCACCAGCGGGCTCTTGCTCGCGCGCTCGGCGATCGCGTCGGCGAGCGCGTGGCGCTGCTCGGGCGAGCCCTCCTTGAGCACGACGTTGACGCTGCCGAGCGCGCCGAACGAGGTCTCGATGCGATCGATGCTGGCGAGGACCGGGTGCTCCTCGGGCAGCAGCGAGCGCAGGTCGCTGTCGACGCGCAGCAGCGACGCGATGTAGACGGAGACGACGGTGAGGACCAGCGCCAGCGCGAGCACGAGGCGGTGCTGCGCGAGGACCCATGCGATCCACCGTTCACGCAGGCGCTTGTGCGAGGCCTCGGACACGGGCGGGGCCATCTTGCCCCAAGCGGCCGGCCGAGCGCGAGGTGCATGTGCATCGTCGCGCGCTCCGCGGGTGAGTTTGCCCGTCGAATTTTGCCACGCCCGTCTGCGCTGACCGGACCCCGAGGACAGCTGTCGCCCGCGAAAGACCCGGCGAGCTCACCCCGCGGGCGTGGGCGCGTCCGCCGGCGCACCTGCCACCGCGAGGTCGGTCGATGTGTCCGGCTGCCCCCCGGACAGGACCGCGTGGATGAAGGCCCGCACATGCGCCTCGACCCGCTGCGCGCCCGCGACGCTCAGGTGGATCCCGTCGCCCGCGCGGACCCGGACCGTCTTGCCCCCGGGCTCGCCGTCGGCGTCGAGGCGGTCGGTGTAACCGCCCTTGTCGTCGGCCAGCAGCCGCCAGATGTCGATGAAATGCGCGTTCGGCCGGATCGCCATCTCGGCGCGGTAGATCGTGTTGACCCGCTGCACCCGCACGTGAAACTTCTCCGGCCGCATCACCGGCATGCCGATCCAGAACAGCGGCTTGCCGCCCGCGGCGACGATGTCGGCGAAGGCGTTGACGCGCCGCGCGTACTCCTCCGGCCACTCCGGCTCCGGCCAGGTGATCCAGCCCTTGTCCGGCATGCGCAGGCCTTGCACGTCGTTGCCGCCGAACATCACCACCGCGGCGTCGGGCGCGAACTCGTCGACCTGCTTCTGCGCCTCCTTGGGCCAGGCGAAGAAGTCGGGGCGCGCCAGGCCCGTGCTGCTCTTGCCCTTGCGCCGCACCACGTAGCCGTGGACCTTGTGCAGGCCGTTCTCGAGGAACAGGCCGACGCCGCCGGCGATCATGCTGTCGCCGACGATGAGGATGCGCTTCTTCGCGGGCTCGGCGGCGACCTCGGCCGCGCGCGTGGGTCGGGGCAGGAGCGCGGCTCCGGCGGCGGCGGCGAGGCCGTGCAGCCAGGTCCGACGTGAGCACTGGGGCGAGGGCAGAGTCGGCGCCATGCGAGCGGAAGTGGTTATGACCCGAGCGGCCGACCTTCCGCAAGAAGGGCGTTCGCGGCGCCTTGCTGGGGTGCGGGCCAGCGTGTATCTAACGCCGCGAGAGCCGGCCCCCGCGATCGATTGCGCGCGAGCCCCGGCCCCCGGGACCACTCCCGGCACGGTCCGCGCCCGGACTGGCCACTCTCTTCACGGCCCCCTCCGACTCACCGGCCTCCGGGCCACCGACTTCACGGTCCTCCGGACCTGATTGTGAGACCGCCGATGCAAGCCCACGAGGACGTCCAGAAGTTCATCGCCCACCTCGTCGCCAACAACAAGGTCATGCTCTTCATGAAGGGCAACAAGAGCTTCCCGCAGTGCGGCTTCTCGGCGGTGGTCGTCGAGATCCTCAAGAAGCACGCGGTGCCGTTCGAGACCTTCAACGTGCTGTCCGACCCGGCCGTGCGCGAGGGCGTCAAGCAGTACGCCAGCTGGCCGACGATCCCGCAGCTCTACATCGGCGGCGAGTTCGTCGGCGGTTGCGACATCGTCCGCGAGATGGACGCGAACGGCGAGCTCGAGGACAAGCTCAAGGCCGCCACCGCCGCGGCCTGAGCCCCTCGCGACCGCGGACCCGTCAGCCCGGCGGGTACGTGCAGACGCCGAACTTCATCATCTGCATCTCGGGGATGCCGATGTCTTCGCACGTCGAGCCCTCGGGGCAGTCGTCGTTGGCGATCACGCACAGCAGCGCGCAGATGTCGGCCTTCTGGTCCATGTCGGTGTCGAAGGCGCAGATCGCCTGGACGTCGGGGTCGAGGCCGGGGGCATCGGGCACGTGCCCTGGCCCATGCACTTCGGGGCGCAGAACGAGCCCATGATCTTGCCGCTGGTGCTGGTCGAGTCGACGCAGGCGGCGTTGCCGTCGCACTCGACGTTGTTGGCCACGCTACAGCTCTCGTAGGGGCCGGTCGAGGGGATCACCATCATCGTCGTCGTGCCGGCCGTCTCGGGCTCGCCGGTGGTGGTCGTCGTCGACGTCGTGCTCGTCGTGGTCGTGGTCTCCTCGGCGGTCGTCCCGGTGGTCGGCGTCGGGCCGGTGGTGGGAATCGCCTCGGTGGCCGTCTCGCCGGTGGTGGTCGTCGTCGTGTTCTCCCCGGTGGTGGTCGTCGTGCTCGTCCCTGGCGTCTCCGTCGCGGTTTCCGGCGCCGTCGTGGTGCCGTTGGTGGTGCCGTCCGTCGCCGAGGTCGCGGGTTCCTTTTCGTTACACGCGGCGAAAGCGAGCACCATGGAGAGAGCGAGAAGGGCGTTTGAGCGCATGAACCTAACTCCTGGAAGGGGCCTGCGAGAGCGGCGATGCGTACCGGCTCCCGCGTTCCCGGTGTCAAGCGCTAGATACCTGGGGTTGAAATGTAGTCTCCGTGCATCTGCTCGCGCAGCGCCATGAAACAGCGGTCGGCGCGAGGTCTCACCCAGGCGATCGCGGAGGTGCGTGGTCAGCGAAACATCGGCTACGATGCACCGCTGAGAGCAAAGAGGAACGAGACGATCATGATTCGCCTTCGAAGAGTGTTCGGTGTCACGAGCTTCGCGATCGCGGGGTTCTTGTTCGGCTGCTTCGCGGAAGACAGCGGCGAGTGCAGCGCGGGCGCCCCTGTCCGCGTCGCGGCGAGGCGTGCGACGACACGACCAATACGTGCGAGCTGCAGATGCTCGACGTCGACGGCACCGGGCCCAATCCCGCGCCCGCCGGCTTCACCGACACGCTGCCGTTCTTCCGCGGCACCGTGTGCGCGGCGACGAACGTCCAGCCCGGCGACAAGATCCCGGTGAAGATCGAGATGTGCGTCGATCCATGCGTGACGTCGAAGGGTCACAAGTTCAAGAGTCAGTACAAGTGCAACGGCACGGTCTGCGAGGCGGCGCTGGTGGTGTACCTGCCCGACGCCGTCGGCGCCGACTGCCCCGCCGCCGCGTTCGGCGAGTTCCCCAAGGCCAACTGCGAGTACGTCACGATCGAGGCCTCGGCGGGCCCGCTGTCGACGCAGAACACGGGCGCGATCACGGGCACGGGCACGCTCGAGCTGCCGTTCCTCACCAACGAGGACGCCAAGGAGATCAACGCCACCAACAACTACGACGCGGTCTGGCAGATCATCTACAAGTACCCGCAGGACGCGGGCCGCGTGTTCCAGCTGTCGATGAATGCCAACAATCCGCCGGCGCCGCCGGACTGCAAGGACGCGGCGAAGTGCACTTGCAAGGAGATCGGCTTCTAGTGCTGCGGCCGCGCCAGGACGGCGAGGTCGTGGGCCACGGAGCGTCCGCATGAGCGGCGAGCGCCCCAAGATCGGCCTCGTGTTGTCGGGCGGCGGAGCGCGCGGCGCCTACGAGGTCGGTGTCTTGCGTTACATCCGCGAGCGGATCCGCGGCGAGGCGCGCTTCGACATCATCACCGGCAGCAGCATCGGCGCGGTCAACGGCGCCTATGTGGCCGCCACCGCCGACCGTCCGCGCGCGCAGGGACGTCTGCTCGCGCGCGTGTGGACCGAGCTCGACCTCGACGAGGTGTGTCGATTCGGCTGGACGCAGATGCGCAGCCTGCCGCAGGTGCTGTTCGGCCGCACCGGCGACAAGGCCGGGCACGGGCAGCAGATCGGCGGGCTCATCGATCCGCGCGCGATCCAGAACTTCGTGCGCGCGCGCCTGCCGTGGCGCGGCATCACCGAGAACCTGCACCACGGTCACCTCTCGGCGGTCGCCTGCACCGCCACCGAGGTCGCGACCGGCACCGTCACCACCTTCGTGCAGACCGCCGACGGCAAGTTGCCGCAGCGCTGGCCCGAGAGTCAGCGGCAGAACGTGGTGCTCACGCCCATCACTGCCTCGCACGCGCTGGCGTCGGGGGCGATCCCGGTGCTGTTCCCGGCCGTGCGCGTCGGCGACCTGCTCTACGCCGACGGCGGCCTGCGGCAGCAGACGCCGCTGCGTCCGGCGATGCGGCTCGGCGCCACGCGGCTCCTGGTGGTCAGCCTGCGCCACACCCCCGGCGACGAGGAGGTGCGGCAGATCCGTCACGAGGCCGAGGGCACCTTCCCGAGCGCGATGTTCATGCTCGGCAAGGTGCTCAACGTGCTGCTGCTCGAGAAGGTCGAGGCGGACATCGAGCGGGTGACGCGGATGAACCAGATCCTCGCCGCCGGCGCGCGCGAGTTCGGGCCCGACTTCGCCCAGCGGCTGGCGAACGGGATGCAGAAGGAGAAGAGCACCGCGTACGATTCGATCGACACGCTGCTCATCCGCCCGAGCCAGGACATCGGCCGGATCGCGTTCGAGACGGTCCGCCGCACCGGGCTCAGCCGCTACTCGGGGATCGTCGCTCGCCTCATCCGCTGGGCCGTGGCCGCCGACGACGCCCGCCAGGAGAGCGACCTGGCGTCGTACCTGCTGTTCGACCCCGACTACTGCCGCCAGCTCATCGAGCTCGGCTATCAAGACGCCGCCAGCCGCCACGCCGAGCTGATGGCGCTGTTCGATCGCTGAATGAACTGTCCTGCGGGACAGGCTCGCATTGCCGTCGGGGGCCGGTGATCCGCGCGCCCGCGGCACGGCGCGGCTTTCAGTTCATTGCCGTCCGGGGCCCGGTGATTCGCGCGCCCGCGGCACGGCGCGGCGTTCAGTCAGATGTCCTTCGGGACAGGGCGCCCGGGCCGGCAGACGAGCGGGCCGCGCGGAGGATGGCCGAGCTTCAGCGCAGGTGCGCCGGACGACGCTCGCGGGGCCCGAGTTCGCAGGCGCTCGCTGTGACCCCCGGTTCGGGCCGAGGTCGGTCGATGGGGATATGTCCTTCGAGACAGGCGATCCCCAGCGCGGGGCGAGCTCGGCGACGAGCTGTCGAGGCGCGCCACGACCGCTCGCGCAGGTCGGTGAGCGACGGTGCTCCGCCGTCCGGGCGTGGGCCGGCGCTTACTTGGCCTTCTTCTTCTGCTTGGCGGCCTTCTTGGCGGCCTCTTTGTCGGCCTTGGCCTTGGCGGCGTCCTCGGCCTTGATGTGGGCCTCGATCTGCTGCTTGGCCGCGCACTGGCACAGGGTCGCGCCGCCGAACAGGTCCATGCAAGCGGCGGCGAGGTAGCGGAGGGTGCTGTCGGGGCAGAAGTGGCCGAGCATCGTGCCGCAGAACTGGCTCTGGCCGGCGTCGCTGCTCTGGCACTTGCACTTCGCCGGATCGTTGAAGCAGCCCTCGCGGGCGAACTTGACGCCGGCGGGCTTCTCCTTGGCCGGTAGCGCGGTGGCCCGCTCGTTCTTGTAGAGCGCCTCTTCTTCGGCGGGAGAGACGGTCTGCGGCTCGCCGGCATGGGCGAGCGGGGCGAGCGCGAGGGACAACACGAGCGCGAGGGGGACGCGGCGGAGGCAGGACATCATGGACACCTCGGCGCCGAGGGTACCACGGGCGCCGGCCGGGCGGGCGCCCGCGAGAGCGCTTGCGCCCCGGCGCCGGGCCGTGCGATGCCCCGGGCATGCACCACTCGTCCCACGACCACGCGGACCTCCAGGCCCGGATCGGCGAGGCGTTCGCCGATCGAACCTTGCTCAAAGACCAGGTGTACCGCGACGCGGTGGTGGCGACGATCGCCGAGCTCGACCGCGGCCAGCTGCGGGTCGCCACCCCGGGGGCGGCCGGCGAGCCGTGGACCGTCCACGCATGGGTCAAGCAGGCGATCCTCCTCTACTTCGCGGTCTGCGAGATGAAGACGATCGAGGTCGGGCCCTACGAGTATTTCGACAAGATGCCGCTCAAGCGCGACTGGGCGCGCGCGGGGGTGCGGGTGGTGCCGCCGGCGACCGCCCGCCACGGCAGCTTCATCGAGTCGGGCGCGGTGCTGATGCCGAGCTACGTCAACATCGGCGCGTACGTCGGCAGCGGGACGATGGTCGACACCTGGGCGACCGTCGGCAGCTGCGCGCAGATCGGTCGCAACGTCCACCTGTCGGGCGGCGTCGGCATCGGCGGAGTGCTGGAGCCGCCGGGCGCGACCCCGGTGATCGTCGAGGACGGCTGCTTCCTCGGCTCCCGCGCGATCGTCGTCGAGGGCGTCCACCTCGAGCGCGAGGTGGTGCTCGGCGCCAACGTCACGTTGACCGCGTCGACGCCGATCCTCGACGTCACCGGCCCCGAGCCCGTCACCTACAAGGGCCGCGTCCCCGCCCGCTCCGTCGTGGTGCCCGGCACCCGCCCGAAGCGCTTCCCCGCCGGCGAATTCCAGCTCGCCTGCGCCCTGATCATCGGCCGCCGCAAGGAGAGCACCGACGAGCGCACCAGCCTGAACCAGGCGCTGCGCGAGTTCGACGTGCCGGTTTGATGTTCAAGGACATGTCCTTCGGAGCATTCTCCGGAGGACATGTCCCGAGGTTCATCCGCCCGCGTCGCTCAGCGGACGTTCTTCTTCGGCCACAGCCGCGAGTTCCGCATCGCCTGCTGCACGTCGATCTTGAACGTCTCGCGCTCGTCGCGGCTGGTCAGCTGGACCAGCGCGTCGACCAGCACGGGGAACGTGTAGGGCGACGGGTTGACCATCAGCAGCCACTCGCGGATCTGCTCGCGCATCATCACGCCGGCCTCGCCGGCCGTCTTGCCGCCGCGGATGAGGTACGAGGTGAACACGTTCTGCACCTCGCGGAGGACCGGGCCGAGCTCGCCGAGCATCAGGCGGTCGACCTCGTCCTCGGGCTCGGGCATCGGCGCGGAGCCGGCCGACATGCTGCTCTCGGCCGACGAGCTGCCGATCGACGAGCGCAGCCCGGCGAGCCTGGTCTTCAGGACAGCTCGCACCGAGGGCTGGGCCGAGTCGCGCTCGAGCATGATGGTGAGCGTCGCCTCCTCGCGGACGGGGACGATCATCATGCGGGCGGTGTGGAAGGTGATCAGCAGCTCCTCGATGGGCGAGCCGACGGTGGCCGAGGCGACGACCATGCGCCGGACCGTCTTGGCGATGTCGGTCGCGGTGGCGGCGTCGAAGTTGCTCTCGCTGGCGGTGTAACCGCCGTCGACGGTCGCCACCAGCGAGCCGCGGACGCCGGGGAGCCGGTCGAGTTCCTCGAGGAGGCTGACTAGCTGGCGATTCGGCTCGGCGCTCATCGTTTGGTATCGACTCCCATAATCGCGTCGCGGATGGCCTCCGGGTCATGTCCCGGCGCGATGGACAGCACCGCCGAGGTCGCCCCCATGCCGACCATGATCATCTGTTGACCGCTGGCCGAGCGGGCGATCACGCCGTCGAACACGTGATAGCCGAGGGTGCGGGCGATGCGGGCGGCGCCACGCATGTAGAAGCCGGCGAGCGTGACGACGGTGCTGTTGTTGCGCATGTCCTCGGCGATCACCTTGCCGGTGCTCGAGATGATCGCCACGCCGTTGACGCCCTCGAACTGCCAGAACTGGCCGAGCATCAGCTCGCGCGTCTCCGGATCTTCGAGCAGGTCGACGGTGTTGGCCTTCTTGATCGGCCGGGCGTCGCTCCGCGCCGGCTGAGCCGCGGGACCGCGGGCCGCGGCGGAATTCTGGCCCGGCGGGATCGTCGTGGTGCGCACGGCCGGGATCGAGGTCGGGGTGTGGCGCGCCGGCACCGCGGGGATCGAGGCCGGAGTGGCGCGCACCGGTACCGAGGCCGGGGTGGCGCGCAGGGCCGGCACCGAGGTCGGGGTGCCGCGAGCGGGCGTCGGCGACACGGGCTGCGCCACGCGGCGCTCGAGCGTCTGCACGCGGCGGCGCAGCACCGGCACGCCGTCGTTCGACGGCTCGGGCGACCGCTCGCCGGAGCGCTCGGACGACCGCTCGGGGAGCCGCTCGCCGGAGCGCTCGGACGACCGCTCCGGCGCGCGCGGCGGCGGGGCCTTGGGGCTGCGCGCCTCCATCTCGTCGTCGTCCTGCGGCAGCGTCAGATCGTCGATGCGGGCGATCGCCGAGTCGGCCACGCTCGCCATGTCGATGTCGTCGGGCCGCACGTCGGAGGCCCGACGCAGACCGCTGCCGCCGTGCGACGGGCTCGGCTGCGACGGCGGCGGGGCCGAGCGCGGGGGCGAGGTCGCCGGCTTCGGCATCGGCGCGCGCGTCGGCCTCGCCTCGGCGACGGGGCGCGGCGGCGGCGTCGGCTCCGGTTCGGGCGGCGGAGGAGCGGCGCGCGGCTTCTCGTCCTCGCGCTCCTCGACCGTCTCGTCGGTCTGACCGAGGATGCCCTCGTCGGCCTGGCGCGCGGCCTCCATGAGCAAGTGCATGCTCGAGCGGACGATCGTGCGAGCGGGCGGCGAGCGGAACAAGTTCTCGCGGAAGCTGCCGCGGCCGACCGACAGCATCTTGTAGAACGCCTGCTCGCCGCGGATCTCGCCCCACTGCGCGTGCACGATGTCGCCGTGCTCGATCCACAGGTAGCCGGTGCCCGCGTGCGTCGTCAGCACCACGGCCTTGTCGCGGCCCGAGCCGGCGACCATCTGCACGTAGTCGAAGAACTCGACCTCGATCTGGTTGCCGTAGAAGCCCTTGCGGACCCCGCAGGCCTCGATCGCCTTGACGAGCTTGTCGAGGTCGATCGGCTTCTCGACGATCCGCACCGAGCCGCCGCCCTCGTACTGCCCGCGGAACTCCGGAGAGAGCGCCTCGACGATCAGCACCACCGGGATCGACGGGAAGTAGCTGCCGAGCCACTGCAGCAGCTCGGCGCCGTCGCCCGAGGTCGTGTGCAGGTCGCACAGCACGACGTCGAACAGCTCGCGGCGCAGGCGATCGATCGCCTCGCGCGAGCCGCTCGCCGAGGCCGCGACGTGTCCCTCGTGCTTCAGCCGACGCTCGATCGCCGCCTGCAAGAGCATGTCGTCGACCACGACGAGGGTGTGGATGGCGGACGACTTCGGCTTGGCGTTCTGCGGCACGCGGCTCCCTATCTTACTCTGCGCGCCCTTGCGACAGGGCTTTTATGCAACCTAGGACCGGCCTCGGGCCCCGTGCGCTCGGGCCATGGTGAATCCACCATGTTCTCGCGGCTCCGATCCGGCAAACTGGATCGGTTTTGAACTCTTCAAGGCCGTCCGAGGAGCCAGCAAGTGTAGCTCCGCCCGACGGCAAGGGGTGTGAACCGCCCCACGAAGTGGACTGGCGTTCGGTGCAACCGGGGGCGTGATCGCGCGCAAACGATGTTATCTTCCGCATAATACAAAACGATGTTCAGTTTCGGCGACTGTTCTTTTTGGATGCCGCCTTACAAAAACGTCCTTCCCTGTCCCCAAGCCTTGGCCTATCCTGCCGCCATGCGCCTCATCCTCGAAGATCTGAATCTGAATGCCGCCGAACGTATGCTGTGCGTGGAAGCGCTCAACGCCGCCGGTAGCATCGTCGAAGCCGCTCAGCTGCTTGGAATCACCCGCCACGCCCTCAAGCGTCGCATTATCAAGCACCGCATCGAGTGGCCCCGCCCGAACAGCACCGTGGCGAGCGATTCCGCGGCGGTAAGCGCCTCGGCTAGCTGACCTCCCGGGCCTCGGAGCCTCCTCACCTCCGAAGCCCCAGCCAGCGCGTGACCCCCGGTCACGCGCTGTTTCGTTCAGCGGGCTGTTCGGCGCGAAGTGCCCCGATTCCGCGTCCTGCGCACGTTTTTGGCGTGGCGCGATCGGCAGGTCGGAGCCCGGCGGACGGCTTTGCGGGCGCTCCGGAGATCTCACGGGGATCTCGCCAAGTTTTTCCGGATCCCAGAGTGCAGGTGTCGTTTCGCCATTCTGGCCGGTCCGGCGGGCGGACAGCGGGAGAGCCATGTTCGCCAGAATGGGCGAACGCGCGCGGCGGCGGACGACGTTTGGAAGTTTTGTTCGAGCTCCGCGACTGCGCGAAGAAGCGCGTCAGCGGTTCAGTGTGAAGTGAAAAGGCAGTTTTACTTCACTGCAATTGAGGTGAGCTTGAACAACAGTTCGGCTCGCTGGCGAAGGGCCGAAAGCCGGCGTACCCACGGGTCGAACCGCGCATCCCGCCACCCGAACCCCACGAACCAGCGCTCAGACACGCGCTGGCTGATTCACCAGCTCCCCGACGACCTCAGAGGTCCGGGTCGTCGTCGTCGCTCAAGATCTCCGCTTGTGCGCGCTCGATCTGCTCCGCGAGCGAACGCAACGCCTCCTGCACCTCCGGCGCGGCGTCGGGCACGCAGAGCTCAGGACGTCGCAACAACTCGAGGACACTCGTCCAGCCGGACAAGAAAGCCGCGAGCTGCGGCCCGCTCAGCCCCTCCGTGCGACCGAGGAGCAACTGTTGGACGAGCATGTGGAGCGGTAACGCGGGCAAACCTGCACCAGCTTAAACCCGGTCCGCGTGCGACGCCAAAAAACCACATGCCGCGTGGAGTCGGCCCCCGCTTCGACTATGGTTCTCGCCGTGAACGACCACGAACGCCGGCTCGCGAGCGTCGTCGAGGGGGTCCTCGAGTCGTACCGCGACCACGGGAACATCAACCACATCGACGGCAACAACCTGCCCGCCCGCAGCGAGGTCTCCGAGCTGCTCGACGACGTGCTGTCGATCGTGTTCCCGGGCTACTTCAACTACGAGCCGCTCGACGACCTCACCGTCCGGTACTTCGTGGGAGCCCGCTGCGCCCGGATCTTGCGCCGCCTCGAGCAGGTCGTCACCCGCTCGCTCGCCGTCGATTGCACGGGCCGCCGGCCGGTCGACGAGATCGCCCGGGCCGCCCACGAGCACGCGCTCGAGCTGCTGCAGGCGATCCCGTCGATCCGCGCCGCCCTCGCCGCCGACGTCCAGGCCGCCCTCGCCGGCGACCCGGCCGCCTGCAGCGACGCCGAGATCATCATGAGCTACCCCGGCGTCACGGCGATCGCGGGCCACCGGATCGCCCATCACCTCTACCAGCGGCGCGTGCCGCTGCTGCCCCGCATGATCGCGGAGATCTTGCACAGCCGCACGGGCATCGACATCCACCCCGGGGCGACCATCGGCCGCAGCTTCTTCATCGACCACGGCACCGGGGTGGTGATCGGCGAGACTTCCGTGATCGGCAACCGCGTGAAGCTCTACCAGGGCGTCACCCTCGGCGCGCTCTCGGTCAAGTCGCGCGAGGCCGGCCGCAAGGTCCAGCGCCACCCGACGATCGAAGACGATGTCACCGTGTACGCCGGCGCCACGATCCTCGGCGGCGATACGGTGATCGGTCGCGGCTCCACCATCGGCGGCAACGTGTGGCTCACCCGCAGCGTCCCCCCAGGCACCACCGTGGTCCTCGATACGCCCACGCTCCGCTTCTTCGCCCTCAACGGCGAGAAGAACGGGCTGGAGAAGAGCGCGCTGGAGAAGAGCGCGATGGAGAAGAGCGCGCTCGAGAAGAGCGCGCTCGAGAAGCACGGTGACAAGTCCGGAGCGCCCTGAACACCCGCCGCGGTGAGCGCACGATCGACCGGGCCTGCGCGGCCCGCCTACGCCGGTTCGGAATGCAGACTGGCAATAAAGCGGGTGATGGCGGTGCCGAACGCCCCGCTGTCACCAACCGGCACGGCTCGTCGCCGTGAGGCGGCCTTGATTTGCTTCTGTCTCGAAGGACATGTCCGGAGCGACATGTCCTCTCGAGAAGGTCGCTCCGGTCAGCTCTCGGTCTCGCGCGGGCGCAAGCGGATCCGGCCGGTCAGGGCGTCGCGGACGATGCCCTTGGTGTCTTCGTCGAAGTTGCCGGTGACGATCGAGCGCATGTAGGCGCGCTCGGTCGGCTCGCTGGCGGCCCAGCGCAGCGACTTGCCCTTGAGGCGGCCGAAGTTGAAGACCGGCTCGTTGTCGCGCCAGATGAAGCGGCGGGCGCCGTCGACGTAGCCGGCGCTGGTGATGTTGGAGACCTCGTGCAGGGCCTCGATCTCGAGGCCGAGCTCGCCGTAGCGCTCGAGCTGGCCGGCGAACACCTCGAGCGTGGCGATCGTGTCGGCCTCGGCGCCGTGGGCGTCGACGAACTCTTTCTCGCAGTAGAAGCGCATCGCCGCGGTGAGGTTGCGCGGCTCCTTCTGGTGGTAGATGACCTGGGCATCGATGACGCGCACGCCGGACAGGTCGAAGGCCTTGCCGACGCGGGCGCACTCGGTCTGCATCACCCGGACGTCGAAGCGGCCGACGTTGAAGCCGGCGAGGTCGCAGCCGCGGAGGTAGCTGAGCAGCTCCTCGGCGATCTGGCCGAAGGTCGGCTTGTCGGCGACGTCGTCGTTGGTGATGCCGTGGATCTCGCTGGCCTCGATCGGGATCCGCACGCCGGGGTTGATCCGCCAGGTGCGCGGCGGCTCGACCCCGCGCTCGGCGCTGAGGCGGATCATCGAGATCTCGACCACTCGATCGAGCGCAGGGTCGGTGCCCGTGGTCTCGGTGTCGAAGAAGATGAGCGGCCGCTTGAGTCCGCGGAGAAACTCGGCGAAGCGCGGACCGAGCTGTTCCACCGTCGGGATGGGCATGCGTGGACTGAGCATGGCGACGCGTGGGGTTATACCCGGAACTTCCGGCGGCGGGAGGTGGGCTTCGATCTGGCTCAGACCAAGTCGCCGGCGCGCGGCGCACTCGCGCGGCGCTAGGGGACGACCTCCAGCACGGTCTTGCCGACCGAGCGCCCCGACTCGAGCAGGCGGTGGGCGGCCTGAACCTGGTCCCAGGGCAGGGTGGTGGTGCGCGTGCCCAGCAAGACCCCCTGGTCGAGGAGGTCGGCGACCCGCGCCAGGATCGCTCCCTGGCGCGACGGGGCGGCCGCGAAGAGGGGCGGGTGAACATGTACTCGAAGGAGAGGTGACCGCGCTTGCGGAACAGCGGACCGAGGTCGAGCGGACCGCTCGGGGCGACGATCCCGCAGACGTGGCCGAACGGCCGCACGACCTCGAGCACCTGCGGCAGGTTCTGCGTCGGCTGGACGGTGTTGAGCACGAAGTCGACGCCGTCGTCGCCGACCTCCCGGAGCTGGGCGAGGAGCGGCTTCGTGTGGTCGATCACCGCGTCGGCGCCCAGCCTGCGGCACCACGCGGCGCTCTCCTCCCGCGAGGCGGTGGCGACCACGCGGAGGCCGCACACCTGGCGCGCGATCTGGATGGCCATCGAGCCCACGCCTCCGGCGCCGCCGACGACCAGCAAGGTGCGCGCGTGCTCGCTGCTGCGATCGGTGGGGGTGATCCCCATGTTCTCGACCAGCGCCTCCCAGGCGGTGAGGGCGGTCAGCGGGATCGCGGCGGCGTCGCGGTGCGACAGGGTCTTGGGGCGATGCGCGACGATCCGCTCGTCGACGGCGACGTACTCGGCGTACGAGCCGGGGCGGGCGACGTTGCCGGCGAAGTAGACCTCGTCACCGACGCGGAAGTGCTCGACGTCGCCGCCGACCGCGGTGACGACGCCGCTGGCGTCCCAGCCGAGGATCAGCGGCGGCGACGGGACGGGGCTGCCCGGCGAGCTGCCGCGCCGGACCTTGGTGTCGACCGGGTTGGTGGCGGTGGCGTGGACGCGCACGACGAGGTCGCGCGGGCCCGGCTCCGGCTCGGGGACGTCGACGAAGGCCTGCAGGACCTCGGGGCCGCCGAAGATGGTCTGACCGATCGCTCTCATGGGTGCGTCGCCGAGGGGTCGAGCTTGATCGCGCCGCTCGCAGCGCCGCCGCCGCCACCGGCGGGCTTCGGCTCGGGCGAGGTCGGCCGCGCGGCGTTGGTGATCGGGCGCCCGGCCTTTTTCGCGGCCTTCTCGGCGGCCCGTCGCTTGCGCAGCATGAGCTCGGCCTTGCGAGCGATCCGGTGGCTCTTGCGATCCTTGGCGAGGGACTCGAGCTCGGGCAGCCAGATGATGCCCTCCGGATCGATCTGCTCGAGCGCGAGGAAGGCCTGCAGCCGGACCTCGCGCTCGTCGTCGCTGAGCGCCTTGACCAGGACGTCGCGCGACTTGGGCAGGCGCAGCATGCCGAGCGCCTGGACGGCGGCGGCGCGCAGGTCCCAGTCGGCGTCGAAGGTGCTCGAGTAGAGCTCAGGGAACAGCTCCTCGCCGTTGCGCGCGAACCCGGCGGTGCGCGCGGCGGCGATGTTGACCTCGGAGTCCTCGTCCTTGAAGCCGCGCCGCAGACCGTCGACGTTGTAGGGCGCGCCGGCGTAGCGCATGACCTGGACCAGTTGCTTGCGCACCTTCGGCGAGGCGTCGAGCGCGACCAATGCGGCGGCGCCCTCCTGCCAGTCGCCGCCGGTCAGCGGCAGCGCCTCGACGAGGGCGCAGCGGACCTTGACCGGATCCTGGCTCTGCAAGAGCCTGCGCAAAAGGACAGGCGCGACCTTGGGGTCCTGCAGCTCGCCGGGCGAGAAGAACACGGCGTCCTCGACCTTGCGGTCGGGCTGCAGCTGCTCGAGGCGAGCGAGCCGGGCCGGGTCGGCGCTCTGCATGGCGGCGACGCCGATGGCGACGCGGTCGCGCCAGTCGACCTGCAGCTCGGCGGTGCCGGCGGTAGTGGCTGGCCCTGAGGACAGGTTCTTCGAAGCCGCCGGCGCACCCGGCGAGGCGGGCGCGGCAGTCGTCGCGGTGCGCACAGGTCCGGGCGCGACGGGCGCAGCGAACGCGAGGGCGGCGACGGTGAAGGCGAGGATGATGGCCATCGCCCCCCAGCGTGAAGAAGCGTGCCGAGGCGTGCAAGCGCGCAGCGACCTGGCCGGCTTTCCGCCCCAGATCGGGGCTGCGTGAGAATACCGGCTCTAGCCCTCAAGGCGTCCGCCGCGCTTGTCTCTAGGCCTCAGGCGAGGGCGAAAAGCCGCACACGAGCGACTTTGACCTGTTTTTAAGACATGTCGAAGGGGGCATGTCCCGAGGTGCGGCGGTCAAGTGTCCGGCGCTGGATCCCGCGACGCGACGAGAGTCGCTCGGGCAGAGAGTGCCGGAGCGAGCCTTCGGGCGGACGCGGAGATCGACGTTGATGCTCCCTCTCGCGGTTAGTCGCGAGCGCTCGCGGGCCGAGAGCGTGGAACATCTCGCGTTAGCGAGGATGCGAGAGCGCTTGGAACGTCTCGCTTTGCGAGGATGCGAGAGCGCTTGGAACATCTCGCGTTGCGGGGAGGCGAGAGCGCTTGAACATCTCGCGTTTGCGAGGAGGCGAGAGCGCTTGAACATCTCGCGTTTGCGAGGAGGCGAGAGCGCTTGAAACATCTCGCGTTAGTGAGGATGCGAGAGCACTTGGAACATCTCGCGTTTGCGAGGACGCGAGAGCGCTTGAACATCTCGCGTTTGCGAGGACGCGAGAGAGACGCGTCGCGGGCGCTCGAGTCGGGGGTGCCGCTCTCGGCTCGCTCAGGGCGGCGGGATGTCGGCGAGGAAGGCGTCGATGTCGGCGGGGGTGGTGGCGAAGCTGCACATCAGGCGAGCGCGCGCGCCGACGGGGTGGCGAACGGGTAGTAGGCGTGGCCGCGGTTGCGCAGGCGGCGGTCGACGGCCGGGGGCAGGTCGACGAACACCGCGTTGGACTCGCGCGGGAAGGCGGGCACAAGGCCGCGGATCCGCAGGCCCGCGGCCAGGCGCTCGGCCATCGTCGCCGCGACGGTCGCGTGGCGGACCCACGCGCCGTGGGCGAGCACGCGGTTGAACTGGCCCGAGACGTAGCGGTGCTTGCTCAGCAGGTGGCCGGTCGACTTGCGAAGGAACGGCAGGCGCTCGGCGGCCCGGGCCGCGGCGGGCGACGGGCCGGTGAACAGCACCACCGCCTCGCCGATCGCCAGGCCGGCCTTGGTGCCGCCGAACGAGAGCGCGTCGACGCCGGCGTCGACGGTGAGCGCGCGGCAGGCTGCCTCTTCGGACAGGTCGTGCGCGCGCATGACGTGGGCCACGGCCTGGCTGAAGCGCGCGCCGTCGACGTGGACGCGGAAGCCGTGCTCGTGGGCGAGGCGGCACAGCGCCGCCAGCTCGGCCGGGGCGTAGACGGTGCCGAGCTCGGTCGGGTTCGACAGGGTGAGCACGCCGGGCGCGGGCTCGTGGACGTCGCCGCGGCGACCGACGAGGTGCGGCAGGAGGTCTTCGGGGGCGAGGCGGGTCGGGTCCGCGCCGGGCTCGATCGGCGTCGTGCGGCACATCGTGATGCGCTCGGGCGCGGTCGACTCGTCCTCGTTGTAGTGGCTGTAGCGGTGGCACAGGACCCGCTGCCACGGCTCCGTCATCGCGGCGATCGCCAGGGTGTTGGCGGCCGTGCCGGTGGCGACGAAGAACACCGCCGCGCGGGCCTCGGCGCCGAACAGGCCGGCGACCCGCGTCGCGGACTTGCTGGTGACGTCGTCGCCCCCGTAGGCCACCGCGTCGCCTTGCGCCGCCTCGACCAACGCCGCCAGCGCCTCCGGGACCAGGCCTGCGTTGTTGTCGGAGCGGAAGTTCGCCATGCTGTCCTTCAGGTCATGTCCTGGCGAGCAGGAGCGCGAGAGATGTTCTTGCTGTCCTTGGGGACATAAAGCGCGGCGGCCGGGGGAGTCGGCGCCACCGCGACGATGGGCAGGCTGTCCTCCAGGGCATGTCGCGGCGGCCAGGTCTGCGGTTCGCCGCGGCGCACGGCCGGGACGGCGCGGACCAGGTCGACGACGGGGAACGGGCGGGGTTTCGTCGTGCTGCGGGTCATGTCGAGGCAACCAGGTAGGTCAACCAGATCTCCTGGTTCTGCTCGTGGGCGATCTCGCGGTATTCGGTCGTGCCGTCCTCTTCGTCGGTGTACTCCCAGAACACCCGCGGCGCGGCGAAGCCCGCCTCCTCGAGGAGGTCGCGCAGCTCGGGCACCGTCCACACGCGCCAGCGGTAAGCGAACGCCGGCTCGATGCGCGAGCCGTCGGGGAAGGCGAAGCTGATCGAGCAGCGCGCGGTGTGGTCGAGCGGGTTGAACTCGCTGTGGTCCCACAGGTACGAGAAGCCGTCGTACTCGCGGCGCTCGTGGTAGTCGGCCACGGCCTCGGTGCCGCCGATGCAGTCGAGCACGAACAGGCCGCGCGGGCGCAGCGAGCGGCGGACGTTGCGGAAGTAGGCGAGCAACTGCTGGCGCGAGGGCAGCAGGAAGTAGCTGAAGTTGAGGGCGCAGACGACGTCGGCGCGGTGCTCGAGGGGGCGAGGACGTCGGCGTGGACCAGCTCGATGCGGCTGGCGATGGTGGGGCCGGCGGGGCCGAGGTTGTGGCGGCGGGCCCAGGCGAGCGCCTCGGCGTCGAGGTCGACGCCGATCGACCGGCGCTGGGGGCCGCGCTTGGCCCACTCGGTGGCCAGCAGCGCGGTGCCGCAGAAGTCCTCCTTGAGCACCTTGGGCTTGACGCCGCGCATCTCGTTGTAGACGCGCTCGATGAATTCGATGTTGTCGACGGGGGCGTTGACTGCCTCTTGATAGAGGGCGAAGCGGTCGGCCTGTTCGGCGAGGGTTTGCTTGCGGGCGGTGGAGCGGCTGGCCATGAGGCTTTGAGGAGCGCGGGAAGCTAGCACACCCGCGGGTCCGACCGCTACGCCGCCGCCGAGCCGTGCGGGCGCTCCGTGCTGCGGGTCGCTTCACGCGTCGCATCTTCATGCTCGCGGACGAGTCGTCGTCGCGTGGCCGCTGCGCGCGGAGGGCTCGTCGTGTTGGCCTCGTGCGGAGGCTCCGTCGACGCGGCTCGCCGACGGCGTCGCGTCCGTGCGGAGGCTCCGTCGGGCCCGCTTCGTGCGCAGGCTTTCGCGCGACGACGTCGGAGCGGCTCGTCCGCTGTCGGTGCTCGCGCATCGCGGACGGCCCGGACCGGACCTCCGGCCGCACGACCGTCCGCAAAGGTCAGCCCTGCTCGTCCGCGGCCTGGTCCTCGATGCGCTCGACCGCCCAGGCCAGCCGGTCGCGCGTCCGGTCGTCCTGCTCGGCGTCGAGGGCCGCCTGCAGCGCCGGCAGGTCGGCCGGCCCGCCGAGCTTGCCGAGGCCCTCGGCGGCCAGCAGGCGCACGCGCGGGTCGTCGTGCCGAACTGCCTCGAGGAACAGGTCGTGAAGGACAGGGCTCGAAGACCATGACCGAAGAGACCGGCGGCAGATCGCCCGGACCTGGTCGTCGGGGTCGCGCAGGCCCTGGGCGATGAAGGGGACGTGGTCGGGGAAGCGGGCGCTGAGGGCGTGGGCGGCGGTCCGACGGGCGTCGAGGTCGCCGCTCATCCACTTGGCGAGGACGGCGGGGGTGGCGACGGTGCGGACGGCCTCGCGGTAGGCGACCGCGTCGGGGCCCTCCATGAAGTCGTTCATGGCGTCGACGAGGGCCGCGAAGGCGCGGTCGTCGTGCTCGGCGGCGAGGGCCTTGGCGGCGGCGGGCGAGGGGTTGTCGGCGAACGCCTGGACTCGGCTGGCGAAGTCGGGGGTGGACATGGTCGGCTCCGTGAAGTCAGGCGCGGCGGCCGAGGTCGGCGACGTGGCTCGGGCCCCGGGCGTCGTCGCCGGGGTTGTCGGGGTTGACCGCGTGGAGGGATTGCAAGATCTGCGAGAACGTGCGCCGCTGCAGCAGCTCGTCGAGCAGCTTCAGCATGGTGTCGCCGATCATGCTCCAATAGGTGACGCGGCGGGTGCCGATCAGGTCGAGGCCGCCGGCGTTGGCCTTCGGGTTGAGCTTGCGCAGGTTGTAAAAATAATCGTTGGTGCGGCAGCCGTTGAACAGCCACAGCCGGTAGCGCTTGTCGAACGCCTGCTTCGACATGCGGCGGATGTTGGGGTCGGTCTTGAGCTGATCGACCATGACGTGCGCGCCGAACTCGGCGGTGTGATAGTTGCGCAGGTTGATGACGAGGTTGCCGGAGTTGACGCGGCGGATCTGCAGGCGGCCCCGGGCGACCAGGGCGCGGTACTCGACCAGCGGCGAGCGCTTGCTCGTCCGCCCGCGCTCGACCAGGAACTCCTCGAGGTCCTTGTACTCGCTGAAGCTGGCCTCGATCGCGCCCTTGTCGTCGACGAGGTCGGCGGTGAAGTTGTAGTCGAAGTCGGGGCCGGTGCCGTAGCGGCCGTGGCCGCCGTACATCGCCACGTCGCAGCGACCGAGGCCGTCGAGGAAGGCGGAGGCCGCGTCGCCGCCGGCGCTGCCGTCGCCCGCGCGCACGAGGGTGACGACGACGTCGACCGGGCGGCCGGCGGCGTCGGTGGCGGCGGCTCCGGCGATCCAGTGCTCGGCGGGTCGCTGGGGGACGACGCGCTTGCCGGCGGCGATCCGCGCGAGCGCGCCGGCGTCGTCGCGCGAGAAGCCGCGCGCGACCAGGCCGGTCTCGAGCAGCTGGTCTTGCGAGCGGTTGGCGCCGTACTCGTCGAAGCCGCAGGCGATCACGACGGTGCAGAGCTGGTCGGCGAACAGTCGCTCGTACCAGGGAGAGCCGGGCGGGGCGAGGGTTCCGTTGATGCGCAGCGCCATGCAGGCTGGAGCATAACCGAGTCGGCGCGAGCCTCGCACGCGCGCGACTTCGCGGCGCGAATGTGCGAGGATGCGCCCGCCATGAGGTCCATGCGCTCGCGAGCGATCTGCGTGACGGTGTCGCTGACGTTGACCCCGTCGCTCGTGTACGCGGCGCCGATGAACGTCGCACCTGCAACAATCCGGCGAGAACTCGGTTCGGGCGGCGCGTCGACGAGGTTCGAGGGATCGATCCTTCCTGGCGCGACGACGGCGACGGGGGTGGCGACGTCCGCGGGACCGAAAGCCGCGATGAAGGTGGCTCCGTTTGCGCCGGGGTCGACGAGTCCGGGCGCGACGACCCCGACGGAGACGAGCGCGACGACGGCGACGACGACGGCGCCTGCGGAGGCGACTGCGCCGGCAGAGTCGACGACGAAGACGAGTGCGCCGGCAGAGTCGACGACGGGACCGACTGCACCGGCCAGCTCGCCCGCGCGCGCCGAGGGGACGAAACCGGCAGCGCCGCCGGAGAGCGCCGAGGCGCCGCCGACGACGGCTCCGGGCGGATCTGTGGCCGTGGAGACGCCGCCGGAGCCGGGGCGCTCGAAACCGCGGACGTGGCAGATCTACCAGCGGCCGTTGCCCGGGGCGGAGCACAGCTGGGGGCCGCCGAACGGGCAGATGCCGGCGGTGGTGGAGGTGTCCGAGGCGCCGATCGATCCGGACAAGACCCCGCCCAACGGGACCCCGCGCATGATCATCGGCGCGGCGCTCGGCACGATCGGGCTGGTGGTGTTCGGCCTCGGGATCGCGGCGCGCACGACCGACGTGTTCGGCGAAGACCGTCGCGCAGGGGTGCCGCTGATCGGCGGCGGCCTGGTGGCCGCAGCGATCGGCTGGGGCCTGTTCACCCACGGGGTGCTGCGCCGCAAGGCGTTCCTCCGCTGGCAAGAAGGCCGGGCGACGGTGGCCCCGACGATCGGCGGAGCCACGCTGCTGCTGCGCTTCTGATCTCTCGCCGCTCTTGGCGGGGGCAGTTCACGTGCCGTGGGCAGCGACGTCGATGGATTCGCGGAGGACGTGGTGCTGTCTATTTAAAAATGAAGCTGTCGTCACTCTTGGCGAGGGCAAGTCACGCGTCGTGGACGGCGACGCGGATGGGTTCGCGGAGGACGGGGTGCTGTCCGAAAGGACATGTGATTGGCGAACCGCCTCGGCGTGCAGCTCGCGGCCGCGACGTCTCACATGCCTCGAGGGACATGTTCATGAAGACATGCACCGCTTCTCGGCAGAGAGGGCTTCAGCGCGGGAGGCGTTCGTGAAGCCAGCCGGACACGAGCTCGAGCTCGGCGGTCGAGACCTCGTGCTGGATCGGGTAGTCGTGCCAGCGGACGTCGCGGCCGGGGCGGAGGGCGGCGTCGTGGGCGGCGCGGCCGGCGAACATCGGCACCAGCGGGTCGTGGCGGCCGTGGCAGAACAGGGCGGGGGTGTCGAAGTTGGCGCGGGTCAGCTCCTCGCGCTTGTCGGCCAGGAGCTCGTAGGCGCTGAGGACGAGCAGGCCGGCGAGGGTCTCGGGGTGACGCGAGCCGGTGTAGAGGGCCATGGCGCCGCCCTGGCTGAAGCCGCCGAGGACGATGCGCTCGCTGGCGATCCCACGGGCGTTCTCGCGGGCGATGAGGCGGTTGATGGCGGCGGCGCTGGCCCGGATGTGGGCCTCGTCTTCGCGCGGGCCGGCGTGCGGGTCGAAGCCGAGGCTGCGGATGTCGTACCAGGCGGGCATGACGTAGCCGCCGTTGATCGTGATCGGCATCGCGGGGGCGTGCGGGAGGATGAAGCGCGCCCACGGCAGGCCGAACAGCGGTACGGCCGGCTCGAAGTCGTGGCCGTCGGCGCCGAGGCCGTGGAGGAAGATGACGCTGGCGGTGGCGGGGACCTTGGCGTCGACCTCGACGCAGGGGAGCATTTCGTTCATGACTGCACGCGCTCACTCGGCGGCGGCGCCGAAGAAGATTTCGCTGACCTTGCCGCGCTCGGCGTCGAAGGTGAAGATGACGCCGCTATAGACCGAACCGGCGACGAAGGACAGCTCGTCCTGCTCCTCCTCGGGGTCGCGGTCGGCGAGATAGGCGGTCTCGACGGACTTGTAGCTGTCGCCGAGGCCGATCCCGCGAGCCGTGCGCAGGGCGCAAGGAGCGAACGCGCGGATGGCGGCGAGCGCGTAAGGGCCGCGCTTGTCGGCGGCCTCGAGGGTGAGCTCGAGGCCCTTGTCCGGCCAGCTCCACTGCTGGACGTAGCTGCCGGTCGCCTCGGACAGCTGGGCCGGGCCCCGGCGCCCGCGATCGCCGAGCAGCCGGGGAAGCTCGGCGGCGGGCAAGCCGATCTTGAGCTCGCCGAGCCGCTCGCGGCCGAGGATCGACGGCAGCTCCTCGGTCGGCTCGCCGTCACCGGCGCCGGCGTCGGGCGGACCGGGCAGCAGGCAGGCGCCAAAGCTGACCCAAGCGCCAGGTCGATCGCTCGGCTTCCACTGCTCGCGCCCGCCGAGGAGGTCGCCCGGGTGCTCGGCGACGATCTCGCGGCAGACGTGCGTCAGGGAGCGGGGGACGATCGCGCTGCTGCCGGCGCCACGCGCCTTGCGCTCGAGGCCCTTGCAGTCGGCCTCGGCCTTGCGACAGGCCGTGGCAGGGGTCGGGCCGACGCGCGAGTAACAGGCGCACCACCAGCGGGCCTGCGCGTCGGCGGGAGGTGGGCTGGCCGCGGGGACAGGTGATGTTTGGCTGTCCGTGGGGACAGGCGTTGCTTGGCTGTCCGTGGGGACAGGTGATGATTGTCTGTCCGTGGGGACAGGTAGGGGCGATCTGGTCTTCGGGGCAGGGATCGGAGACGAGGTGTCCTCAGAGACAGGTGCATGGGGCGAGCTGTCCGCGGGGAGGGGCGAGGCCGCGTGGGGCTCGGGGGCGCTCGCAGGGGCGCCGCAGGCCGCCGACAGGAAGGCGAGCGCCGCGGCGCTCGGGCGCACGAGCAGGAGACGGCGCGAGGGAAGGAGCACGACCCGTGGTCGCAGACGGCCAGGGAACGGTCAAGCGCGGCGGCGGGCGAGGACGCGCGACGAGCGGGCTCGACGGTTGCGATTCATTCTCGAGTTGCCCGGCGAGTCGAGCGCGTTGGGCGACGAAACGATGTTCGTCTCCGGGCAAACCAGACAGCAGGCCGCGCTCTTGCGGGTGCGATCACTGCAGTCGCGCTCGAGCGAGCGCGAGTCGTCGAGGTCGGCTTGCTCGAGCGCTGCGGGTAGCAGTCGCGCTCGAGCGAGCGCGAGTCGTCGAGGTCGGCTTGCTCGATCGCCGCAGTTAGCAGCCGCGCTCGAGCGAGCGCGAGTCGTCGAGGTCGGCTTGCTCGAGCGCTGCGGGCAGCAGTCGCGCTCGCGCGCGTGCGAGTCGGCGTCAGTACTTCATCCACTGCAGGCAGCAGTAGCGGGCGCCGAAGGCCGAGCCGAAGTTCTCGTCCTCGTCGAAGTTGGCGCAGTTGGTGTCGTTGACGCGGATGCCCCGGTCGTCGTCGACGCGGTCGCCCATCCAGGTGTTGAGCTGCAGCGTCATGCCCGTGGCGCAAGCGCGGCGGACTTGCTCGTAGGTGCAGAGATACGCGCCGCCGTAGGCGGTGCGGCAGCGATCGGCGCTCTGGTACCAGTTCTGATTGCCGCCGGCGGTGTCGTAATAGAGGCACAGCAGCGAGGTGGCCGTGTTGACCTGGAAGGTCGAGAAGGCGGGGTAGTTCGGGCAGGCGGCCACGCTGGTGGGGCCGGGGACGCCTTGCGGGCCCTGCGGGCCGGTGTCGCCCTTGGGGCCTTGAGGGCCTTGAGGGCCCGTGGCGCCGGTGGGACCGGTCGGGCCCTCGGGTCCCGCGGGGCCTTGCACGCCCTGGGGACCTTGCGCGCCCATCGGGCCCATCGGACCGGTGGCGCCCATCGGGCCTTGCGGGCCCTGAGGACCGGCGGGGCCCGGCTCGCCCATCGGTCCCTGTGCTCCTGTGGGCCGGCAGGGCCGGCGGGACCGGCTGGGCCATCGGCACCCGCGGGGCCGGCAGGGCCTTCGGGGCCGGCAGGACCGGCAGGGCCCGCGGGACCGGCGGGACCCTCGGCGCCGGCGGGACCTGCAGGACCTTCGGCGCCGGCAGGACCGGCAGGGCCGGCGGGGCCGGCGGGACCTTCGGCGCCGGCAGGACCCGCGGGGCCCTCGGAACCGGCAGGACCGGCGGGCCCGGGCGGACCCGCGGGGCCGATCAGGCCGGAAGGATCGCCGACCCACTGGCCGCTCTCGTTGATGACCTGGCCGAAGCCCTGAATGTTGACGCTGGTGGGGTTGATCTCGCCGCGGACGTCACCGGCGAACATGGCGTAGGGGACGCTGACGATGGCGGCGCGCGGGGTCATCTCCGGGTCGGAGCCGACAGTGATGCCGAGCCAGCGGGTGCTGCCGTCGAAGACGACCTCGTCGAGGACGAGCTGTTCGCCGAGGCGGACGGAGAAGAAACCCTCATCGAAGGTGACGCTGATGGTCTCGGCCCAGATCTCGTTGCCCGCGACCTCGGCGTCGTAGATGGCGAAGGTGATGTCCTGGGTGCCGTCGACGGGGACGCCGCCGGCGTCGAAGAGGCGGCCCTGGTGAGTGACGAGGGCCGGGACGGCGAGGGCGCTGGCGTCGAGCGGGAGGAGCCAGGCTGTGGCGAGGAGGGCACCGAGCCACCACTTCTTCATCGGGTTGGGTCGCGAGGATTTCATGGCGGGTTCCCGTTGGCGCCGATGAGGCCGCCCTGGAGGCGAAAGTTGTCGGAGGTGTAGACAGCCTGATTCTGGGTGGGCTGACCCAGGGTGAAGACCATGCGGAAGTTGGGACTGGAGGCGACGGTGCCGCTGTTGACGGTCTGGGTGACGGAGCGGCCGACGAGGGGATCGCCGGTGGTGGCGTCGGTGTCGGTGACGGAGGTCGTCGTGGAGGTCGTGGTCGTCGAGTCGGTGTCGGTCGTCGTCGTCGTCGAGTCGGTAGTGGTGGGGGCGACCGTGGTGGTCGGTGACTCGGTGGTGGTGGAATCGGTGGTGGTCACCGGATTGGTGGTGGTCGGGGCGTCGGTGGTGACGGGGGACGTCGGCGAATCGGTGGACGTCGGCGCGTCGGTGGTGGTGGCCGTCGAGCCCTCGGTACCACTAATGGAGAGCGTGCCGGCGGTGGTGTCGTCGGCACAGCCAGCCGCGAACGCGGCGACGCATATCAGCCCCAATCCAGCCTCACACCGGCGCTTACGCGCGGTTCGGCGCATGCTCCACCCCCCGTCCAGGATCGCCGCGACGTCGTGACGCGGCGATTTTGCGGACGCTATCACGAATGTCCGCAGGCCAACAAGACGGCAGTTTCGCGCAGGCGGGTGCGTCGGCGGCTTCACAGCGGCGATTGCATGCTGCCTGAAAGGACAGCTCGATCGCGGCCGTCGCCGAGCGGCTCGCCGGCCCGGGCGCGAGGCCGGACACGATCGGTCACGCGCGGCGCCACGATGCCGTCCTGGCGATGGTGCACCGGCGAGTTTTTAAAACTATGATGTGTCCCTCAAGACAGGTCACGTCTTGGCGAGGGCGACCACGCCGTGAGCGCCGAGGGTGCTTCTGCCGGGCCGATTTTGGGAGTGATTCCCGCCGGACTTTTAAATGACGTGTGCTTCGGGACAGGTCGGGGTCACGGCGGGGCGACCACGCCACGGACGCTGAGCTCGACGCCTGGGGGAGGGATCGACATGGCGAAGGGCTGCGACTGGAGGCACTCGCGGACGCCGGCAGGGTCGCCGTGGGCGACGAACTGGTGCTCGAGCAGCTTGCCGTCGGGGCCGAAGGTCGCGGCCACGAAGATCCCGCGGGGGTCCTTGCCGCCGCAAGCGCGCAGGAGCGCGCTGCCGCGGTCGTCGAGGGTTTTTGAAGTTCGGCGCTGGCGAGCTCGCGGGCGGTCTGGAGGCGGGTCTGCGCGTCCGTGTCGACCTCGACGCGAGGGCCGGGATCGGCGAGCCAGGCGCGGCGGTCGTCGGACAACTTGTCCTCGGGGACAGGTTCGATCGGCGGCGGGGCGGCGGCGAAGTGGTCGGGGCGCGGGTCGAAGTCGGGGAGCTGGCGGCGCGCCGAATCGACGTCGGCCGCCGCCACGCCGAGGGCGACGGCGGGTTCTTGCTCGGGGGCGGGCGGCGGAGCGAGCGGTTCGCCGCCGGACAGCGCGTACCAGCTGCCGAGCAGGAGCACGCCGCTGCCGGCGAGGGCGGCGGCGATCCGTCGACCGCTGCGCGCGAAGGTGTCTGAACTTCGGGTCATGTACGATGATTGCGAGCACCCGGCCGCGGGGCCGGGGCGAGGCTCAGTACTTGGGCCATTCGGAGCAGCAGTACTTGCCGGCCTTGCTGTTGCCGACCGGGTCCTGGCCGTCGAAGTTGCCGCAGTCGGCGATGTTGACGTACATGGCGTCGTCGTCGTCGATACGTTCGGCGATCCAGGAATTGATGATGGGCGTGAATCCGCCGGCGAGGCAGGCGCGACGGACTTCCTCGTGGCGGCACAGATGCGCGCCGCCGTAGTAGGTGTAACAGTCGCTCGAGGCCTTGTTCCAGTCGCCGGCGAAGCCCTCGTGGTACACGCAGAGCAGCGAGCGGGTCGTGTTCACCGCGGCGAGCTGATCGGCGAAGCCCACCGCGGGGCAGGCGGGCATGCTGGTCGGGCCGGGGACGCCTTGCGGGCCCTGCGGGCCGGTGGCGCCTTGCGGGCCTTGAGGGCCGGTGGCGCCGGTGGGGCCGGCCGGGCCGGCGGGGCCGGCAGGGCCTTGCGGACCGATGGGGCCGACCGGGCCGGCGGGGCCCATTGGGCCGATTGCGCCCTGGGGACCCGGAGGGCCGGCCGGACCCTGGGCACCGGCGGGGCCGGCGGGGCCGGCGGGCCCGGTCGGACCGGCAGGGCCAGCGGGGCCCGGGTCGCCCTGGACGCCTTGCGGCCCGGCAGGACCGGCGGGGCCAGCGGGACCGGCAGGCCCAGCGGGGCCGGGGTCGCCTTGCGGGCCCTGGGCGCCGGCCGGGCCGGGTTCGCCCTGGAGGCCCTGGGGACCGGCAGGGCCCGGATCGCCTTGCGGACCCTGCGGACCGGCCGGGCCGGGTTCGCCTTGGGTGCCCTGAGGGCCGGCAGGGCCCGGTTCGCCTTGCGGACCCTGGGGACCGGCGGGGCCGATGTCGCCCTGAGGGCCTTGGGGACCGGCGGGGCCGATGTCGCCCTGAGGGCCTTGGGGACCGGCGGGGCCGATGTCGCCCTGAAGCCCTTGAGGGCCCTGGGGGCCTTCGGGACCGGCGGGACCTGCGGGACCGGCAGGGCCGGCGGGACCGGGTTGGCCATCGGCGCCGGCGGGGCCGGCAGGGCCTTCGGGGCCGGCAGGACCGGCAGGGCCCGCGGGACCGGCGGGACCCTCGGCGCCGGCGGGACCTGCAGGACCTTCGGCGCCGGCAGGACCGGCAGGACCGGCGGGGCCGGCGGGACCTTCGGCGCCGGCAGGACCCGCGGGGCCCTCGGAACCGGCAGGACCGGCGGGCCCGGGCGGGCCCGCGGGGCCGATCAGGCCGGAAGGATCGCCGACCCACTGGCCGCTCTCGTTGATGACCTGGCCGAAGCCCTGAATGTTGACGCTGGTGGGGTTGATCTCGCCGCGGACGTCACCGGCGAACATGGCGTAGGGGACGCTGACGATGGCGGCACGCGGGGTCATCTCCGGGTCGCTGCCGACGGTGATGCCGAGCCAGCGGGTGCTGCCGTCGAAGACGACCTCGTCGAGGACGAGCTGCTCGCCGAGGCGGACGGAGAAGAAACCCTCATCGAAGGTGACGCTGATGGTCTCGGCCCAGATCTCGTTGCCGGCGACCTCGGCGTCGTAGATGGCGAAGGTGATGTCCTGGGTGCCGTCGACGGGGACGCCGCCGGCGTCGAAGAGGCGGCCCTGGTGGGTGACGAGGGCCGGGACGGCGAGGGCGCTGGCGTCGAGGGGGAGGAGCCAGGCGGAGGCGAGGAGGGCACCGAGCCACCACTTCTTCGTCATCGTCGAGCTGCGTAGCGATTTCATGGCGGGTTCCCGTTGGCGCCGATGAGGCCGCCCTGGAGGCGAAAGTTGTCGGAGGTGTAGACAGCCTGGTTCTGGGTGGGCTGACCCAGGGTGAAGACCATGCGGAAGTTGGGACTGGAGGCGACGGTGCCGCTGTTGACGGTCTGGGTGACGGAGCGGCCGACGAGGGGATCGCCGGTGGTGGCGTCGGTGTCGGTGACGGAGGTCGTCGTGGAAGTCGTCGTCGAGTCGGTGTCGGTCGTGGTGGTGGTGGTCGAGTCGGTGGTGGTGGGGTCGACCGTGGTGGTCGGTGACTCGGTGGTGGTGGAATCGGTGGTGGTCACCGGATTGGTGGTGGTCGGGGCGTCGGTGGTGACGGGGGACGTCGGCGAATCGGTGGA
The DNA here is from genome assembly GCF_026626665.1 of Nannocystis pusilla. Taxonomy (GTDB): domain Bacteria; phylum Myxococcota_A; class Polyangia; order Nannocystales; family Nannocystaceae; genus Nannocystis; species Nannocystis pusilla. The sequence continues at coordinate 8,270,517 of NZ_JAPNKE010000002.1, read as the reverse complement.
CGTCGGGGCGTCGGTGGTGGTCGCCGTCGAGCCCTCGGTACCACTAATGGAGAGCGTGCCGGCGGTGGTGTCGTCGGCACAGCCGGCCGCGAGCGCGGCGACGCATATCAGCCCCAATCCAGCCTCACACCGGCGCTTACGCGCGGTTCGGCGCATGCTCACCCCCAGTCCCAAGAGCGACGTCTACAACGAGAGACGCGGCGTCGACCCACGTCGAAAGCGCCACGATCGCCCGGCAAGCTATCATGATTGCCGGCGTGTTCACAAGCGACACTTTCGCGCGAGGCGAGTGCGTCGCCGGCTGCACGGTGAAGCCTTGTGGATGTCCCAAGGGACATGCTGCCGCGCCGCGGACGGGGCGGGGACGTCTCACGTGATATGGCCCAAGGGACAGGTGTCGGGCGGCGTCGCGCGGCGCGAGGTGGGACACGGGCGCGGCGGCAGGCGCGCCGACGCGCGTCGGGGACGGCGATCGCCGACGCCCGACGGCCGGTTAATGCTATGACTGCGAGGCCTCCGAGGTCCTGATGTTGCCGTGCCTGCGCCGTGTCGTGCTGCTCCCGCTCCTGCTCGCGTTGCCAGTGGCCTGCGACGGCTCGACGCCCGCCGCCCCGCCCGACCGGCCGAGCGCCGAGACCCCGGCCGCCGAGCCGGCCGCGTCGCCCGAGGCCGAGAAGCAGCTCCGCGAGGCGCTCGAGCTCGAGGCGGCAGGGCGCCACGAGGAGGCCCGGCTCGCGGTGGAGCAGGCGATCGCCGCGGGGGCCGGCCGCGACGCCAAGCTGCTCGCCGCCAAGCTGGCGATCCTCCGCGAAGACCTCGACGAGGCGACGCGCCTGCTCGAGCCGCTCGCCAGCGACGGCGGCGACGCGCTGGTCCTCTACAACCTCGGCCTCGTGGCGCAGAAGCGCGGCAAGTACAACAACGCCCGCAGCCGCTACCTGGCGGCCCTCAAGGCCGACCCGAACTACAACCCGGCCCGCTTCAACCTGGCGGTGCTCACGTGGGAGGCAGGGGTCAAGGACGAGGCCCAGCACCACGCCCGCAAGTTCATCGACGCCGTCCCCAGCGACGACCCCAACGCGGCCAAGCTGCAGCAGATGATCGGCGGAGTCCCGCCGGCCCCGGCGTCGCCCGGCGCGGCGCCCTGAACTCGCCGCGGATCGACCGCAGCGCGGACTCGCGGGCGAGGGCGGAGGCGCCATCCCCCATGCGAGCAGGTCTGTCTGCGAAGGAGGGATGACGCTCGGGTCGTCATCACGGCGAACCTATCCTGTCCTTGGAGACAGCCATCGTGTGGTGCAGAAGTGCTCGCGCGGTGGGAGAGGTGTCGCTGGCCCCGTTCAGGATGGCGAGACGATCTACCTTGGGAGACGGCTCGAAGATCCAGCTCGAGCGCAGCGGAGCGGCTGCCCGCAGCGGGGCGGGAGAGGTCGCGGATCGTCTTGGCTCGCGCTGTCCTTGAAGACAGATCGGAAACACGGCTCCGGCGCAGGGGGACAGGTCGTCGGGCGACATGTCCAGAGGGACATGTCGCATCGATCGGGTCGGACGAGGCGAGCCAGATGCAATACGGCTCCGGCGCAGGGGACAGGTCGTCGTGCTCGCCCGCCCGGCGATTCGACATGTCCCTCGGGACATGTGTATCGCTCAGGCCGGGCGGAGGCGGGCCAGATGCAACACGGCTCCGGCGCAGGGAGACAGGTCGTCGTGCTCGCTCGCCGGCGATGCGACATGTCCCGCGGGACATGTGTTTCGCTCAGGCCGGGCGGAGGCGGGCCAGATAGAAGCCGTCGGTGTGGTGGGCCTCGGGCGTCCAGGTCTCCTCGTGCTCGAGGGTGAAGCCGCCGGCGTCGCAGGTGGCGCGGACCAGGCGCGGGCCCTCCTCGGGCTCGAGGCTGCAGACGGCATAGACCAGGCGGCCGCCGGGCTTCACGCGGGCGCGGCAGCGGTCGAGCAGGCGGCGCTGCAGGTCGGCGCAGGCGGCGATGTCGTCGAACTGCACCGTGGCGCGCAGCTCGGGGTGGCGGGCCAGGTTGCCGAGGCCGGTGCAGGGGGCGTCGAGGAGGACGGCGTCGTAGGTCGTGTCGTCGACCCCGGGCTGCGGCTCGGGGGCGGCGAGGTCGGCGACCACGGTGGTGAAGGTGAATTCGGGGCCGTCGAGCTCGCCGCGGCGGCGCAGGCCGGCGTGCTCGCCGAGGCGGACCTCGCTGGCGTCGGCGGCGACCAGGCGGCCGCGGCGGCGCATCAGCTCGGCGAGCTGCAGCGACTTGGTGCCCATGCCGGCGCAGGCGTCCAGGACATGTTCTTCAGGACATGGCGCGAGGGCCAGGGCCGCCCGCTGCGCGCCGAGGGCCTGGATCGAGAACAGGCCGCGCTCGTGCAGCGGGTGGCGGACCAACTCGCCGCCGCCGCGCACGCGCAGGGCCTGCGGCTGGTCGGGGAGCTGCTCGACGAAGGCCTTGGGGTCGGCCTCGCGCAGGGCGGCGGCGACGTCCTCGGCTGTCGTTCGGGACAGGTCGACGCGGAGCTCGACCGCGGGCGGCTCGGCGAGGGCGCGGGCGCGGGCGAGGGCGAGGTCGGGGCCGAGATGGGCGAGCCAGCGGCCGGCGAGCCAGCGGGGGATCGACCAGCGATTGGCGAGGACGTCGAGCGGCTTGCCGGTGGCGAGGCGGGCGTCGAAAGCGGCGCCCTCGCGGTCGATGGCGGCGAGGATCGCGTGCAGCGGGCGGGCCAGGCCGCCGCTGGGGTCGAGGGCGGTGGCGAGGCCGAGGGCCTGGGAGATCGCCGCGTGCGGCGGGTGCTGCAGCTCGCGCAGCTCGAACACCGCGACGCGGGCGATCTCTCGCGCGCGGGCGCTGAGGGCCTTGGGGCGCGCGGCGGCGGCGTCGATCAGGGCGTCGAGGCGGCCGCGGTGGCGCAGCACGCCGTACACGAGGGTGGTGGTGAGGCCGCGCTCGCGCCGCTCGAGGTCGGGGTGGCGCTCGAAGTGCTCGGCCAGGATCCGGTTGCTGAAGCCGCGGCGTTGATCGATCTGCCGGAGGGTCTGGACGGCGAGCGCGCGGGCGGTGATGGGGTTTCTCGGCACGGGGGCGCGGATCGTAGCCGCAAAGGGTGTTATGGTGTCGGCGATGTCGACGCGCCGACGCGCCGCGATCGCCGCCCTGGCCGCCCTGGTGCCGGGAGTCGTCCCCGCGGGCTGTGAGGAGCCGCTGCAGCCGGTGTCCGAGCCGCCGACCCTGCTGGCCGAGGCCGGCGATTACACGATGTGGGCCCGGCCGAAGAACCGCGCGGAGCGTCAGCCGGTGGTCGCGCCCCACGGCGGGTTCGTCGACATCTACATCAACGACGTGGTGGTCGCCGACCAGGCGATGGTGCTGCCCGAGGGGCTGCCCGCGTGGTCCGACGAGGCGATGGTGGTCCTGGCCGGCTACGACGCGATGGAGGGCGGGTCGCTGGTGCAGGTGGCGGTGATGCAGAAGCAGGCCGGGGTGTGGGCCTGGGAGCAGTACGACGGCTCCAGCGAGGAGCCCCGCTTCTCCGGGCGGCCCGACGTGTGCGTCGGCTGTCACAGCGCCGGCGAGGACTTCATCAGGTCGTTCCGCCTGCCGGACCCGCCGCCCGAGGAGTGAGGCGAGGGCGGCGCGCGGCCGAGTCGATGCGGGGCCGGATGCCGGGCAGGCGGGACCGCGAGTCCTCCGCCCGCGTGAGCGAGCGCGGCAGAGGAGCGCGCCGACGCGGCTGTGTGGCGCCGGCGAGCGAGGGGCGCGACGCGCGAGGCGCATGCGCTTGCTCGCGGGCGGGCGAGGGGCTATGCCCCCGGCGATGCTGCACAACGCACTCGTCCGCGTGCCCACCGAGGACCTCAAGCGGCTGCTGGCGCTGCTCCACCGCGGCGAGCTGCAGTGCCCGCTGACGCCGGTGGAGGTGACGCGGTGCGGCTTCCAGATCCACATGGACGCGCTGCTCGGCCACATGCGCGGGCTCGAGGTGTCGGGGGTGCGGGCGGTGCTGACGGCGGTGCTGCTCGAGCGACAGGCGGCGCAGGAGCGGATGCCTCGGCTGGTCTGAAGGGCATGTCCCTTCGGACAGAAAACGAATCTGGTCGGAAGGGCATGTCCCTTCGGACAGCAATGGATTCGACGGGCGCCCGAGGGGTCGGGGCGCCAGGACCTGGGGCCTCGGTCGGGCCTTTCGAGTAGTCCGCTCGCCGAGAGCGTGCGGCCCCAGTCGTGGTCGGCGACGGACACGAGCTCGCTCGCGCCCGTCGCGGGACGGTCTCGCGACGTAGTTGCGGCGACCTGTAACTTTGCCGGGCGAGCGGGCACTGTGCCCGCGCGTGGGTTCTCCGCTCCGTCTGCTGCGCGCTCCGGCGCGCTCCGATGCGCTGGCCGGGCTGTGGTTAGTCGACGACCGCGGAGCGCGGTCGCACGACCGGCCGCGCTCGCTCGCGCGCGGATCGGCAGGTGACCGAGCCGAGGCCGCCCTCGTGACGACCGATCGATCAAGAAACAGGGGAATCTCGTTCATGACAAGACTTCTTACGCTCGCTCTCTTGCCTGCCCTCTCGCTGCTCGCCTGCGACGCGACGGGCACCGAGGCGGAGAGCGACTCGACGGACACCGCGCTGGAGAGTGACTCGACGGGCGCCGAGCTCGGGCGCCACGACTCACGACCGACCCTCGCGATCGGCGAGGCGGAGCCGACCGCCGCGACCCCGCTGCGGGCGAAGGCGCTGGGGCGCATGCGCAACGCGGCGAAGTACTTCCACGACAACGTTGCCCGCCACGGCGGGTATGCGTGGCACCAAAACGCCACCAACCTGAGCGAGCGCTGGGGCGACATCCAGCTCGACGACGATCAGATCATGATCCAGTCACCGGGCACTGCGGACGTGACGATCGCGTTCGTGGAGGCCGCGCTCGCCGACCCGGCGACCCCGGCGCTCAAGACCTACGCGCAGGACGCGGCGATGGCGTTGCGGCACGGGCAGGTCAAGTCGGGCGGCTGGCGCCTGTACGCGGACTTCAAGCCGACGCCGGTGCTCAAGGCCTGCTACCTCAACACCACGGCGAACTGTAGCTGCGGCGGCTGCAAGTTCACGGTCTACGACGACCAGGTCACCCAGCTCGCGCTGATCGCGATGATGCGCACCGACCAGCTCCTCGGCTTCGCGGACGCGGCGATCTCCGGCTCCTCCGCCTACGCCCGCGCGCGGGTCGAGACCTCGCAGTACCCGACGAACGGCGGCTTCCCGCAGGGGTTCGCCGGTCCCGTCGCCGCCCGGCCGGCGCTGCAGGCCAGCTATCCGCCCTCGATCGGGACCTCGTGCGGCCTCGCCAATTGCTACGCCAACTCGTACACCACCGAGTACTGGGACGACCCGACGCTGAACGACAACCTCGCGTCGGCCTTCGTGGAGATGCTGTACTGGGCGAGGGAGGTCTATCCGGCGCAGGCGTCGACCTACCAGAGCATGCTGACCGCCTACGGCGACTTCCTTCGCCGCGCGCAGATGCCTCAGCCGCAGCCCGCGTGGGCGCAGCAGTACGACCTCCAGATGCAGCCGCGGTGGGCGCGGAGCTGGGAGACTCCGGCCATCGCGGGCCAGGAGAGCCAGGACACCATGTGGGCGCTCCTTCGCCTCTACCAGCTCGACCCGAGCGTGCCGGCCAACCGCGCCGCGGTCGGCACGGCGCTCGCGTACCTCGAGACCGTGGACTACGCGAACGACACGCTGATCCACCGCTACATCGAGCTCGACGACACCTCGCCGTCGAACGTCGGCTTCTACACGGTCAACCCCGGCGGGTATCCGGTCCAGTTCTCTTCGGCGCCGCCGACCTACCAGAACTACGGCTGGGAGGTCCCGTCGCAGCTGGCCGCGATCCACGCCGAGTACGACCGGCTGGCGAGCGACACGACGGTGATGAAGCGTTCGTGCCAGAGCTGCGCGCCGACACGGCGCAGGCCGTCGACACGGCGGTGAACAACGAGCGGTGGATCACGACGTACAGCCCGGGCGGCCCGCGCAGCGGCGCCACCCCCGGCGACTATCTCGACACCCGGACGTTCGTCACGAACATGCGCACGCTGGCCGAATTCGTCGTGCGCACGACGACCGACTGCGTCGCGTGGAACTACTGATCGGTCCGGTCGCGCGGCCCCAAAAAAACGTGCCCGCGAGGACATGTCCTCGCGGGCATGTCTTTCAGGGCATGCTCAGTGGGTCAGCTTCTTGTAGCGGATCCGGTGCGGCTGGAGGGCGTCGTCGCCGAGGCGCTTCTTCTTGTCGGCCTCGTAGTCGGCGAAGTTGCCCTCGAACCAGGTGACCTTGGAGTCGCCCTCGAAGGTGAGGATGTTGGTGGCGATGCGGTCGAGGAACCAGCGGTCGTGGCTGATGACGACGGCGCAGCCGGGGAAGGCCAAGAGCGCCTCCTCGAGGTGGCGGAGGGTGTCGACGTCGAGGTCGTTGGTCGGCTCGTCGAGCAGCAGCAGGTTGCCGCCGCGCTTGAGCAGCTTGGCCAGGTGGACGCGGTTGCGCTCGCCGCCCGACAGCACGCCGACCTTCTTCTGCTGGTCGGCGCCGTTGAAGTTGAACTTGCTGACGTAGGCGCGCGAGTTGACGTCGCGGCCGGCGATGCTGAGGACCTCCTGGCCGCCGGAGATCTCCTGCCACACGGTCTTGTTGGGGTCGAGGGCGTCGCGCGACTGGTCGACGTAGGCGACGTCGACGGTCTCGCCGACCTTGATGTTGCCGCCGTCCGGCTTCTCCTGGCCGGTGATCATGCGGAACAGGGTGGTCTTGCCGGCGCCGTTGGGGCCGATGACGCCGACGATGCCGCCGCGCGGGAGGGTGAAGGTCAGGTCCTCGAACAGCAGGTGGTCGCCGTAGGCCTTGCTGATGCCCTTGCACTCGACCACGGTGGTGCCGAGGCGCTTGGTGAAGGGGATGACGAGGTCGGTGGTGTCGACCTTCTTGTCGCTCGCCTGCGCCAGCAGCTCCTCGTACGCCTTGACGCGGGCCTTGCTCTTGGCCTGGCGGGCGCGCGGGCTCATCTGCACCCACTCGAGCTCGCGCTGCAGGGTGCGCTGGCGGTTGGACTCGGCCTTCTCCTCCTGGGCCAGGCGCTTCTTCTTCTGGTCGAGCCAGGACGAGTAGTTGCCCTTCCACGGGATGCCGGAGCCGCGGTCGAGCTCCAAGATCCAGCCGGCCACGTTGTCGAGGAAGTAGCGGTCGTGGGTGACCGCGACGACGGTGCCCGGGTAGTCCTGCAGGTGGCGCTCGAGCCAGGCGACGCTCTCGGCGTCGAGATGGTTGGTGGGCTCGTCGAGCAGCAGGAGGTCGGGGCGCTGCAAGAGCAGGCGGCACAGGGCGACCCGGCGCTTCTCGCCGCCCGACAGCTTGGTGACGTCGGCGTCGCCGGGCGGGCAGCGCAGCGCGTCCATGGCGATCTCGAGGGTGCGGTCGAGCTCCCAGCCGTTGCCGGCGTCGATCTTGTCCTGCAGCTCGGCCTGCTCGGCCAGCAGCCGGTTCATCTCGTCGTCGCTCATCGGCTCGCCGAGCTTGTTGCTGACCTCCTCGAAGCGGGCCAGCGTCGTCTTCATGCCGATGACGGCCTCCTCGATGTTGGCCTTGACGTCCTTCTTGGGGTCGAGCGCGGGCTCCTGCGGCAGATAGCCGACCGAGACGCCCTCGGCGCTCCACGCCTCGCCGATGAACTCCTTGTCGACGCCGGCCATGATCTTGAGGAGGGTCGACTTGCCGGAGCCGTTGAGGCCGAGCACGCCGATCTTCGCGCCGGGGAGGAAGCTGAGCCAGATGCCCTTCAACACCTCCTTGCCGCCGGGGTAGACCTTGCGCAGGTCCTTCATGGTGTAGATGTACTGATACGAGGCCATGGCGTGACGACTCCTGGGGCGCCCTGCGGGCGCGGGGCGGGAGGATAGCAGAGGCGCGGGCATGCCCCCGGCGGGGAGGGCGCCATAAACAGGGAGAAATCGTGGAGAATTGGGGTCGAAAAATAAATACAATTCCAGCACTTAGATCTTCGCCCCCCAAAACATTGGGGCTGAATGGGGACCAGAAATCGCGCCCCGCTCCGCTTGGTGGACTTCGTGCCGAATTTATTGGAGTCGCTTTGGGGCCGGGTGCCAGCGCGCTCCGCGCCCAGCACCATGGAGGACGATATCGCCTCGATCCCTGAGCTCCGAGACGAGCGTCTTCACTTGCTCTCGAGTCAAGGCCGGGAGCACTTGGAGGAGCTCTTCCATCGGGCTCCCCTGTTCGTCGGCGCGCCGAATGTGGTCGAGCAGCAGCGCCTTGTTCGTCTCCCGATCGAGGCCGCGCCTCCGCGTGTACTCGCTCTGGTCGTCAGAGTCGGCATAGAAACGGGCCCCGAGGATGTACTGGTTCCGGGGACGCTTCTCGATCGCTCCGAGATCCGTGAGCAGCCGCGCTCTCTCTCAGCGCAGGTGCAACGGGTTGTCCACGGTCGACCGCGTCTAGGACCAGGAGGTCCTCAAGGCCGAGCGGCCGACCGCTCTCGTTGGCGAGGCGCTCGATGAAGCGGACGAACGCGGGGCGGCGGACCTGTCCGTACAGGTCCAGCGCCACGTGGTATGCGTCCGAAGTCGAATAGTCGGGCAAGAGTTTGCCTTCACGAAGTGACGCAGCGAACATGCGATCTGCGCCTTGCCCGGAGCGTTCGACGAGGCCGCAGTGTTGGAGAGCGGTGGCCAGACGACGATTGCGTGGGCTCTGACGATACAGCAGGTTCTCCGCAGAGATCCCCTCCGGGAAGCCGCCAGGGCTCGTGATGCTGAGGCGGTCCGGAAACTGTTTGATGAAGACCGAGCCCCCGTTGCGATAGTCACGGTGGCTAACGGCGTTGAGCAGCGCCTCACGAACAGCGCTCTCGTTGAACGCTCGAACCGAGCGCCGAAACAGGCCGTCCTGGTACTGATGCTCAGTGTTCCACAGGTTGATGAGCGCCCAGATGTCATCCATCACCGCGAGAAAACCACGGGTGATGTCCCTTCGCTCTGCGTACTCGATAGCGGCTTCGTCGTTGCGGTACTCGAAGATGATCTCCGCGTTGCCCAGGTGTCGCTTCAAGCCGCGTTCGTTGGCGAGCAGGATCAGGGCTGCGAATGTAACTCTCCCGTCCACGAGCAGTTCAGCATCCTCGAGGAGTTGGCGATCGGATTCGGACAACTGCAGCCCGGGACGATGACGCCGCCGTTCCGAGCGGAACCGCTGAATAGCGACCGGATCGAGATCCGAGAGCTCCGCCGGGCCACATATCTCGGCAGAGAAGTCGAGAGTGAGGTCGAGCAGCTTGCGGAGCTGCTCGTCGGTCATGGCGACCAGGCTCTCACCCGAGCGCATCCAATACCGACCGCGACAGCTCAACGCATGGCCCCGCAGGCGTGGGGGCGCCGTGAAGACAAGGACGCGACCATCAGGGTGTTCGATCTCCTCGACGTCGATGCGGATCCCGATGAGCTGAAGGAGCTCGTGCTTGACCTGTTGGAGCGTGCCGTCGAAGGCGGTGGTGCCCACGACTCGACGCGGCGCCTTGTCGGAGACGCCCAGGAGGAGACGCCCGCCCCCCTCGTTGTAGCGGGCGGAGCAGTAGTCTCCCACCTTGTCTCTGTTGAAGCCGCCGTGCGCTGCCTTGAACTCGAGGTGTTCATGCTCCGAGGGCGTCGAGAGCAGGCGGTCAAGGTCCTCAGGGGTCATGGCCAAGCGAACATAGCAGGTGCCCGGGTTCGCGGCCGCTGCGCCAGTGTCAAGAGGCGCCCGGAACGGAACGGGTACTCTGCCCTGGGCCGAGAAAGGGCTTGCGGCCGGGGCCGATGCGCACCCATCATCCCCGGCGAGATGAGCCAGACGACGGAAGCAGAAGTGGTCAAGCCGGCGGCGCCGGTGGCGGTCGAGGTGCCGGGGGGCGTCGAGCCCGACGCGAGCAAGCGCTCGGCGCAGGCGCAGGCGCTCGCGGTCGAGACGTCGTTCAAGCGCTACGGCATCAACCGCTGGGGCAGCGCGTTCATCCGCGCCAGCAACGAGGGCCACCTGGTGTTCGCGGCGCCCAACTCGCCGGCGGTCGACCTCTACGCGCTGTCGCAAGAGCTGGCCCGCCGCGGCATCCGCACGCCCTACGTGGTGCGCTTCCCGACGATGATCGAGAACCAGATGGGCACGCTGAAGGACGGCTTCGCCAAGGCGATCGCCGACAACAGCTACCAGGGCAAGCACATCGGCGTGTACCCGCTCAAGGTCAACCAGCGCCGCAGCGTGGTCGACACGGTGGTCAAGGCGCGCGAGAAGTTCAACTACGGGCTCGAGGCCGGCTCGAAGCCGGAGCTGCTGCTGGCGATGGCCCAGCCGCCGCTCAAGGGCTCGCTGCTGGTCTGCAACGGCTACAAGGACCGCGAGTTCATGCGCATGGCCTTCCACGCGGCCGAGCTCGGGCACCACGTGATCATCGTGCTCGAGTCGACCCGCGAGGTCCGCCGCTACCTCGACGTCTACCAGGAGCAGGACTGGACGGCGAAGCCCGAGGTCGGCATGCGCGCCAAGCTGTACAGCCGCGGCAGCGGCCGCTGGCAGAGCTCCGGCGGCGAGAGCAGCAAGTTCGGCCTGACGACCAACGAGCTGCTGGCGGTGGTGCGCGAGCTGACGAACGCGGGGATGGTCGAGCAGCTGTCGCTCTTGCACTTCCACATCGGCTCGCAGATCACCCAGATCAAGCGCATCAAGACGGCCGTCCGCGAGGGCGCCCGCATCTACGCCGAGCTGCAGCAGCTGGCGCCGCAGCTGCGCTACCTCGACCTCGGCGGCGGCATCGGCGTCGACTACGACGGCTCGCGCACGTCGTACCCGTCGTCGGCCAACTACTCGCTCGAGGAGTACGCGTCGCAGGTGGTGTTCGAGGTGATCGAGGCCTGCCGCGAGGTGGGCGCGCGCCAGCCGACGCTGCTCACCGAGTCGGGCCGCGTGGTGGTGGCCAACCACGCGGTGACGATCGCCGACCTCCGCGAGGTCCAGGGCGAGCTGATGCCGGTGCCCGAGCCCAGCGAGGAGGAGCACCGCCTGGTCCACGAGCTGCGCAGCACGCTCGAGAGCCTCAACATCAAGAACGTCGAGGAGTACTTCCACGACGCGATCGACTACCGCGACGAGTGCCTGCAGCTGTTCTCGCGCGGCTACCTGAGCCTGCAGGACCGCGCCAGCGCCGAGGGCCTGTTCGGACGGATCCGCAACAAGGTCAAGCAGATCGTCGAGTCGATGCCGCACCCGCCCGAGGAGATCGTCGACTTCCTCGGCAAGGCCCACCAGAAGTACCTGGTGAACTTCTCGATCTTCCAGAGCATCCCCGACGCGTGGAGCATCGACCAGGTGTTCCCCGCGGCGCCGCTGTCCCGCCACGGCGAGAAGCCGACCATCAACGCGCAGATCGTCGACATCACCTGCGACTCCGACGGCTGCGTCGAGACGTTCGCCCACCCCGACGAGAACATGCCGTACCTGCCGCTGCACGAGCGCCGCACGGCGGACGAGAAGTATTATCTCGGGTTCTTCATGACGGGCGCGTATCAGGACAGCCTGGCGAACGTACACAACCTGTTCGCCCGCTGCCACGAGGTGATCCTCCGCAACCCGGACGACGACATGGTGCTGCCGGGCAGCGAGCGCGTCGAGCTCGGCGAGAACTTGACGTTCGAGATCAAGATGGGCCTTACCTGCGAGGACGTGCTGTCGGCGATGGACTTCGACGTCGAACGCATGATCCGCTGGCTCCGCGACCGCCACCTCGCGGTCGAGACGACGCTCGGCGAGTCGTGGCTGCTCGGGGTGCTGCAGAGCTACCCGTACCTGTCGCGCTGAGGCTCCTTTTGTAAAAAAACGATCGCCGCGCTCGCGAGGCGCGGCGATCGTCGCGACGGGATGAAAATGAACGCGCCACGCGTCGAGTCGGACGCCCGGCGCGTTCCGATGTTACCGTCCCGGGCGCGAGGGATGATGCATCAGCACAGCGGACGGCGGCGACGGGTGCGAGGCGGGTGCGTGGCGATGATCGCCGCAGGGGCGATCGGATGCGCCGCGGCCCCCGACGAGGAGCATGCCGCGCGCGCTTCGGCGGCGTCCGTGAGCGCTCGGCAGGGCGAGGACGCAGGGCCGGTGGCGCGAGCCGAGGAGGACAGCGAGAAGGTCGCGGGGGCGAGGGTCGAGGTGCCTTCGGGGACGGGCCGCGACGAGTACGACTCGCTCTCGATCGGCTGCGAGCGCGCGATCGCGTCGCGGCAGGAGGACGGGCGGACGATCGTGTACATCACGCCGACGGAGAAGGGCAGCGCGAAGCCTGGCCAGTGGGTGCACTGCGCGGGTAAAGATCGGCCGCCGTCGACGGCGTGCGAGGTCCTCGGCATCGTCGACGGGGGGATGCTCGAGGCGAGCTGCGGCGAGGTGAAGCCCGGCTCTGCGCGCCCGGCCAAGTGAACGCGAGAGGTCTGTCGAGAGCGGACACTCGAGCTGCGCTGGAGCTCGTTCGCGGGCTACTGCGGGGGTCCTGGCAGCGTGAGGCGGTCGCACGTCAGGCGCCCGACGGTCCGTCGACCGTCGTGCCGCGCGTCGTCGTGGACCACCTCGACGCCGCTCGCGGTCGCGGTCAACACTGGCGCGGCGTGGACCGGACCGATGTTGGTGGCGCCGACGGTTCTGCCGGATCCAGCGATGAACGCGACGAACCCCTGCGGATCGCGTGTCGTACCGTGGCGCGCGATCGGAGAGAGGACCCAGCTCACCGCCGTACCTCCGGGCCACCACGCGAGATGTGCGTGCCAGATCGCCCACGTGTTCGGCTCCGGGTAATGGACGACGGCGTTCGGGGGGCCGACCTGGCGGAGCTGGGCGTCGAAGCGGACGAGCGACAGGCGCGTGCCGTCGAGGTCCTCTGCGACGTACAGGGCGATGTAGCCGTCGTCGGTGCGCCTGCTCGCCTTCCACCGGCCTGCCTCTGCGAGGTCGCGGGGCAAGCCTCCGCCTTCGGAGGGGCCGACGAGCGGTGCGTCGTCCTCGAAGTGGCGGAGCGGCGTGTAGTTCGGGCAGCCGTGGCCCTGCGGGAGCGGGGGCGCGGGAGCGGGCGGGGGCGGCGTACAGGCGGCGACGAGGCTCATGGCGAAGGCCGCACGCATGCGCGGCCCGCTGGCGTGCGAGCGTCGGTCCGCGAGCGTCACTTGAACTCGAGGACAAAGTACCCAAAATTGTCCGCGTTCTTCAATGCCCGGTCGGGGTTGTCCACCGCCAGTTGCTTGGACTTGGCGGTCCCGTAGAGCTTGCCGGCGGTCCGGGGGCGCTTGCGTGCATCCGTCAGCTCGGCGCGGGCACCCGCGCCGAGAAGCCCCGCGGGATTGTTCGCCCGAGAGCAACAATCGGTTCGCCGGGCGAGGGCTAGTTGAGGGCGCGGTCGGGGGTCATCGTTGGGCTCCATGACGACTGCGACGAATACCCCGACCCGCTGGACCATCGACACCTCGCACTCGAGCGTCGGCTTCAGCGTGCGCCACATGATGATTACCAACGTCCGCGGCGAGTTCAAGAAGTTCGCCGGCGAGGTCGTGCTCGACCCGCAGAACCCCGGCGCCTCGGGCGTGCAGGCGACCGTCGAGATCGGGTCGATCCACACCCGCGAGGAGCAGCGCGACGCGCACCTGCGCGGCCCCGACTTCTTCGACGCCGAGAAGTACCCGACGATGACGTTCCAGTCGAAGCGCGTGGCTCGCACGGACGACGGCTACGACGTCGTCGGCGACCTGACGATCCGCGACCAGACGCGCGAGGTGGTGCTCAAGGTCGAGGACGTGACCGGCGAGACGGCCGACCCGTGGGGCAACACCCGCATCGGCGCATCTGCGAAGACCAAGATCCGCCGCTCGGAGTTCGGGATCACCTGGAACGCGCTGCTCGAGCTGGGCGGGGCGATGGTCGGCGACGAGGTGACGATCAACATCGAGGTCTCTCTGGTAAAACAGAAGTAGGTCCCATGACGATCCGCTCGACGAACGAGAGCCCCCGCAATTCCGCCAGGTCGTGACGATCGACGCGCACACGCTCCACGCCGACGTGAGCAGCGCGCTCGGCGGCGCGGCCTCGGCGCCCGGCCCGCACGAACTGTTCGACGCCTCGCTGGCCACGTGCAAGGCGCTCACCGCCTGCGTGTTCGCCAAGTCCCGCGGCATCGCCCTCGAGCGCGTGACGGTCGAGGTCGAACGCGACGACTCGCAGGAGCGCCAGGGCACGTACGTGCTCAGCGTCAAGCTCGCCTTCGAGGGCGCGCTGTCCGACGCCGACAAGCACAAGCTGCACGAGACCGTGCTGCGCTGCCCGATCCACAAGCTGATGACGACCTCGACGGTGGAGATCCGTCAGTCGCTCGCCTGACCCTTGGGTCACCCGCTATTCTTCTTAAAAGAATCACACCGCCAGGGAGCACAGCCATGCAAACAGACGATTCAGAGGAGACGGCGGTCGAGCTCGAGATCGCGGCGCGGCCGCGCCGGCTCGACGCGTTCGAGGTCGGCCGCGTGCTGCCGGCGCCGGCCCGGCGCATGGTCGGCCCGTTCGCGTTCTTCGATCACATGGGCCCGGCGCACCTCGAAGCGGGGCTGGGGATGGACGTGCGGCCGCACCCGCACATCGGCCTGGCGACGGTGACGTACCTGTTCGAGGGCGAGATCCTCCACCGCGACAGCCTGGGCTCGCTGCAGCCGATCCGCCCCGGCGCGATCAACTGGATGACCGCGGGCCGCGGGATCGTCCACTCGGAGCGCACGCCGGCGGAGACGCGCGCGCAGGGGCCGAGGCTGCACGGGCTGCAGCTGTGGGTCGCGCTGCCGCGCGAGGCGGAGGAGTCCGAGCCGGCCTTTTCGCACCACCCGACCGAGACGATCCCCGAACTGTCGAGCCCAGGCGTGCGCGTGCGCGTGCTCGCGGGCTCGGCCTACGGGGTGACGGCGCCGACGCCGATCGCGTCGCCGCTGGTCTACGTCGAGGCCCACCTCGAGGCGGGCGCGACGTTCGAGCCGCCGCTGGCGACCGAGCGGGCGGTCTACGTGATCGAGGGCGAGCTGCGCAGCGGCGGACGGACGGTGCCGCCGCGCACGATGGCGGTGCTGCGCAGCGGCAAGGCCGGGGCGCTGACGGCGACTGCGCCGACGCGGATGGTGCTGATCGGCGGCGAGCCGCTCGGCGAGCCGCGCTACATCTGGTGGAACTTCGTGTCGAGCTCGCAGGAGCGGATCGTCCAGGCCGCCCACGAGTGGAAGGAGCAGCGCTTCCCGCGGGTCCCCGGCGACGAGAAGGAGTGGATCCCCCTCGTCGACGAGCCGAAGTTCGCGCACCCTTGAGACCTGGCCTTCGGGGCATGCTCTTCGGAGCATGTGCTGAAGGCCAGGTTCAATCAAAGACGAGGCGGCGGACTGCGGCTGGCGCCGCGGGTCGGCTCGACCTGACTCCGCGGGGATCGAGCTCCGACGGCCGGCCGTTGCGGGCGGCGAACGGCGAGTACGAGACTGTCGCCGGAGCGACATGGCGCCTGGAGCATGTTTTTAAAACATGTCCCGATAGCCGTCTCGATCGGGCATCACTCGAGGATGCAGACCCCGACGTCTTCGAGCCCGGAGGGGGCCTCGCCCTCGCCGTACCACGAGACGCACACCATGCCGTACTGCACGCAGGGGTCGGCGAGGTCGGTGTCGCAGTACGCCGTGCAGCAGGCCTGGCCGTTGCAGTTGGCCACGTACTCGCCGCTGAGGCAGGCGTTGCCCGGGTCGCAGCCGTTGGCGTAAATGCAACCGTCGCCGACCTTGCCGGTGTTGCCAGAGGCGTCCGGGACGCAGGCGAACTCGTTCTCCACGCCGACGCACTCGTAGTCCGCGCCGCAGAAGGCCTGGTTCAGCGGGTCGCACTTGGCGACGCATTGCCCGATGTCGTCGATGACGACGCACACCTGGTTGGCGGCGCATCCGTCGCACGGATCTTCGGGCGGCCGGATGAAGGTGCCGCCGTCGTCGCCGGAGTCCGAGGTGATGAAGCTGGCGCTGTCGGTCTCGGTGTCGCTGCTCGGCCAGTCCGAGGTCGAGGGACCGGTGGTGCGGTCGACGCCGGTGGTGGTGCTCGTCGTCGTCGTGCTCTCGTCGCCGGTCGTGCCGGGATTCGTGCTGTTCGTGCTGTTCGTCGTCGGGTTCGTCGCCGCAGTGGTGATGTCGCCGGTGGTGCCCGCGGTGGGGTCGGCGTCGCCCGTGCTCGACGTGTCGCCGTCGTCGTCGTCGGGTTGGCTGCTGTTGCCCTGGGTGTTGTTGTTACCGCCCGGTTGACACGTGTCGACGAAGCACATGAGCCCCGGCAGACACTGACCCTCGATACAGGGGCCGGTGACCTGACCTGGCATTGACCCGGCCGTAAGCGGGCTCTCGGAGTCGCTACAGGCGACCAATAAAAATGCGGCGAGTGAGAACGAATACGCGCGAAATGTCGGCATGCGGCGGACGTTATACGAGCCGCCGGCGAAAGGTCAATGCATGGACGTACGATTCCGAATGGATGCAATGGACGCTGAAGATGTCGCAAATCCGCGTTGGGTGCCCGGGCCGCGGGGCCGCGCGGAGGCGGGTGAGTCGAAGGAATGGTGTGAGCGCAGGGCGAACTACATCGAGGCGAACGGATGGCGCGAGCCGTGGGATGCGGCGATCTTGCTGCGCATGGAACGTTGATTCCGAGGCGATTTGCTGTCGCGCTCGCTCCCGGGGCGGGATGCCGGGAATCTCGGCGCGGGTCGGTCGTGGGACTGCCTCGCGGGGAGTCGGGGTTTTAAATAGCTCCGCGGAGAGCTCCACCCTGGCTGCTCGAGCGCGGCCTCTCGGTCGGCGACCGCGAGGGAAAAACTCGAAGGGTCGGTACGGCGCGAGCATGCGGCGTCGCTCAGGGACGCGCGGGCGTGGGCGAGGACCGAGCGGCGCGACGTCGGTGGTCGGCCGCGGCTGGACTCGGCGGTCGGAGGGGCTCCGCGACTCTTCGGTCGGTCGGCTCGTGAGCCCGGACGCTCACGCCGCGCTCGACAGGACGAGGGCGGCCGCGGCTGCACTCGGAGGCCAGCGGGGCTCTGCGTCTCTTGGGTCGGTCGGCTCGTTCCCGACGCTCACGCCGGGCTCGACAGGACGAGGGCGACCGCGAGCGCGCATCCTGTGTCGTCACCGGCACGGCTCTCACGCGGCAGCGAGAGCTCGGCCGCGCTCAGAGGTGGGCGATGGCTTCGATCTCGACCTTGAAGTTGAAGGGCAGGCGCGCCACTTCGATGCAGGTGCGAGCGGGGATCTGGGGGCCCGGGAAGAACTTGCCGTAGACCTTGTTGAAGGCGGCGAACTGGCCCATGTCGGTGATGAAGGCGGTGATCTTCAGCACCTTGTCGAGGCCGGAGCCGGCCTTCTCGAGCGTGCGACGGAGGTTGGTGAGGGTGGCGTGGGTCTCGGCCACCAGGTCACCGAGAGTGATGCCCAGAGTCTCGACGTCGACGGCGGCGTGCCCGGAGGTGAAGATGAAGCCGTTGTGGTCGCGGTGCCACGAGAAGATCGGGCCGTGCTCGAGCTGGTGGGGGCTTCGGTGGTGACTCGTCATTGGGTCCAGCGATCTATACCGCGACGTGGGCGGGGGCGTCACTTTTGCGGGGGTGCCGCGGTGGTCGCAGCGGCGCCGGTGTCGGGGCGAGGACGCGCGTCGGTCGACTTCGTGGACTTGCCGCCGCCGAACTTGTCGAGGCTGCGATAGCGGTCGCGCAAGAGGGTCTGGCGCGAGACCATCGGGATCGCGCGGCCGCGGACGAGCACGTCGGTGGGACGACTGCTGAGCTCGAGCGGGTCGCCGCTCCAGACGACGAGGTTGGCGACCTTGCCGACGGCGACGCTGCCGTGCGTCGCGCCCTGGCCGTAGGCGAGGGCCGGCTCGAGGGTGATCGCGCGCAGCGCAGTGGCCCACGGCAGACCGTTGGCGACCGCGATGCCGGCCTCCTGTGTGATGTTGCGGAGGTTGTGCGAGTCGTCGAGCCAGGCGATGACGACGGGCACGCCGGCGGCGGCCAGCAGGGCGGCGTTGTCGAGGCGCGCGCCGAGGGTGTCGAAGCTGCTCGGCAAGTTGCGCGAGGGCTGCACGATCACCGGCACCTTGGCGGCCGCCAGCTCCGGCGCGACCTTCCACGCCTCGGAGCCGCCGACGATCACGAGCCGCAGCTTGTACTCCTTCGCCAGGTCGAGCGCGGCGAGGATGTCGCTCGCGCGGTCGGCCGACAGGGTCAGCGGGATCTGGCCGGCCAGCGTCGGCTGCAGCGCCTGCAGGTCGAGCGCGTGGGCGGCGAACGGCCGGGTCTGGGCCCGCTCGTAGGCGTCCTTGCGCCCGCGGAACACCTGCGCGTCGCTGAGGACCTCGTGCAGCTTGGCCAGCGCGGCCGCGCGCGAGCCCCCGAAGCTGTGGCCGAGGTTGCCGTCGAGCGCCACGCCGGCCTTGGCGAGGGCGCCGCGGTGATCGCCGTGGACGAGGTCGACCCACGCGACCTGTCCCGAGAGCAAGCCGCCCGCGGGGGCGACCGCGGCCGTGGTGACGCCGCCGATCGCCTGCACCTGGATCAGGCTCGACTCGGCGTGAAAGGCCCGGCTGGCGTCGTAGGCGGCGCGGACCGGGTGGTCGCCGGCGCGGGCGTCGTCGTGCGTGCTGCCCTCGAGATCGATCTCGACGAGGCCGAGCTGGTTGTCGCAGGCGACGAGGCCCGGCGTGACGACCTTGCCGGCGGCGTCGATGCGCAGCGCGTCGGCCGGGGCGCTCGCGGCCAGCTCGGGGCCGCCGACGCCGGCGAACTTGCCGTCGCGGACGACGACGGTGGCGTTCTTGACGACGGTGCCGTCGCCGACGTGGAGGTCGCCGCCGCTGACGACCACGACAGGCGAAGCGGGGCGGGTCGGCGCGGTCGCGGGGCGGGCCGGTGCGGTCGCGGAGCGGGCCGCCGGGGCCGGGGCGAGCAGGGTGAGCGCGACGAAGAGGATGTGGCTCATGGGACAGGTCCTCTCGGTCAGTTCGCAGGGGACATGTTGGAAGGGGCAGGTGAGACCGGGGCCGGCGGGGCGGCGCCCGGGTTGTAGCCGAGCTCGAAGTCGGTGCCGGGCTCGAGCTGGCCGCGGAGGTAGACCGGCTCGCCGTCGATGTAGACCTGCTCGGCGCGGGTGTAGACGCTGAACGGGTTGCCGGACCAGACGACGAGGTCGGCGCGCTTGCCGGGGGTGAGGGTGCCGACCTCGTGGTCGATGCCGAGGGCCCACGCGGCGTTGGCGGTGAACCACCGCAGGGCGTCGTTCTCGCTGATGTCGATGCCGATCCGGCGGCCGGCGTGCATCGCCTTGGCGGCCTCCTGGTTGAGGCGCTGGATGCCGGTGGGGCTGTCGGAGTGGATGATCGAGCGGCCGCCGGCGGCGTGCAGCAGGGCGGCGTTCTCGAGGATGCCGTCGAAGGCCTCGGCCTTGAAGCCCCACCAGTCGGCCCAGATCGAGGCGGCGGTGTCGGCGGCGGCCAGGCGGTCGGCGATCTTGTAGGCCTCGACCGCGTGGTGGAAGCTGCGGATCTTGAAGCCGTAGGTCTTCGCCAGGTCGAGCATCTGCGACATCTCGTCGGCCCGGTAGCAGTGGTTGTGGACCAGGATCTCGCCCTTCAACACGAGGCCGAGGGTCTCGAGGCCGAAGTCGCGGGTCGGCGGCTGCGGCTCGTCCGGCGGCTTGCCGGGCTGGCCGTCCTTGCCGGCGGGCTGCGGCTTGTCCTTGTTCTTCTCCCAGTCGGCGTGGTCCTTGTGGTACTTCGCCAGGGTCCGCTCGTACTCCTTGGCCTTCTGGAAGGCGTCGCGGAAGCCGGCGATGTTGCCCATGCGCGTCTTGGGCCCGGCCTTGTCGCCGTAGACGCGTTTGGGGTTCTCGCCGCAGGCCATCTTGAGGCCGTAGGGCGCGCCGGGGAACTTGACGTCGTCGACGCTGCGCGCGTCGGGCAAGAACCGCACGGTCACGCTGCGCCCGCCGATCAGGTTGGCCGAGCCGGGCAGGATCTGCGCCGTCGTCACCCCGCCCGCGCGGGCCCGATCGATCTGCGGGTCCTGCGGCCAGTAGCCGTCCTCCGCGCGCACGTGGGCGGTGTTGGGCGCGCTGGCCTCGTTGCCGTCGCTGTGACCGTTGAGGCCGGGCGCCGCGTAGACGCCGAGGTGCGAGTGGGTGTCGATGACGCCGGGGGTGATGGTCTTGCCGGTGGCGTCGACGACGACGGCGCCGTCGGGGGCCTCGAGTCCGGGGCCGACGGCGGAGATCCGGCCGCCGACGACGAGGAGGTCGGCGCGCTCGAAGATGTCGCCGGCGGCGGTCATGATGCGGGCGTTGCGGAACAGGCGCGGCGGGCCGTCGCTGACGATCGCGGGCGCCGCGGTGCGACCTGCGACGTCGGGTGCGGGTGCGGCGACGTCGCTCGGCGGCTGCGGCGGAGCGCCGCGGTTGCACGCGAGGAACAGGACGAAGCCCGAGATGGCAGGCGAGCGAGGGCGACGCGAGCTCACGCGCCGAACCTACGCCGGACGCGGCAGACCGGGCAATCGCCGTGCCGCGGCCCGGACGTGTGTTTGAGCCCGGTCCACGGCGGTGGCGGCGCGAGCCGGCCGCGGATATCCTTCGCGCCGCTCATGCATGTTCGCACCCTGATCGGTGCCGCGGCGCTCGTGTTCGCGGCTGGTTGTCTGTCCGAGCGCGGCAAGCCGCCCGCCAACAAGCAGGTCGCCGCGGCGGGCGCCCCGGCTTCCACCACGACGACGAAGGCGCCGTCGGGCCCGCCGGCGATGCGCGCCGCGGCCGCTCCCGGCTCGTCGCTGTGCGAGCAGGCCTCGCTCAAGCTGGCCCCCGGCTCGGTGGTCGCGCAGGTCAACGGCGTCGACGTCAAGCTCGAGGACCTCGGCGAGCAGCTCACGCAGGCCGAGAACAAGGCGCTGCGGACGTACTGCAGCGAGGTCGCACGCGTGCGCGAGGCCGCGCTCGAGAACCTCGTGCAGCAGAAGGTGCTCACCGCCGCGGCCGAGAAGGCGGGCAAGCCGATCAACGAGTTCGTGCAGGAGCGCATGGAGGCGGCGGTGCCGACCCCGAGCGACGCCGACATCGAGGCGTTCTACAACTCGCGCAAGTCGCCCGACGCGCCGCCGCTCGACCAGGTCCGCGACCAGGTGGTCCAGGCGATCAAGGCCGAGAAGTCGGAAGAGGTGTTCATGACGATGTTGAACGAGCTGCGGGCGACCGCCTCGATCGACAAGCGTTTGCCCGACGTGCGCCCGCCGGCGCTCGAGCTGGCGGCGACCCACTCGCCGTGGATCGGCAGCAGCGAGGCGAAGGTGCAGGTGGTCGAGTTCTCCGACTTCGAGTGCCCGTACTGCTCGCGCGCGGCCGAGACGCTCAAGCAGCTGAAGGACAAGTACGCCGACAAGCCGGTGCAGTTCGTGTTCCGCCACTTCCCGCTGAGCTTCCACCCGAACGCCCGCCCGGCGGCCGAGTACGCCCAGTGCGCGCAGGAGCAGGAGAAGTTCTGGCCGCTGCACGACGAGATCTTCGCGGCCCAGCGCGAGCTGTCGACCGACAAGCTCAAGGAGCTGGCGACCAAGGTCGGGCTCGACCAGGGCAAGCTCGACGAGTGCCTGACCCGCGTCGGCGCGCTCGTCGAGGCCGACATGAAGGTCGCCGGCGAGGCGGGGGTCGGCGGCACGCCGAGCTTCTACATCAACGGCCAGACCTTCGAAGGCAACCCCTCGGTCGCCGGCCTGTCGGAGGCGATCGACGCCGAGCTGGCCCGCGCGCAGGGCTGACGGATGCACCCGGCCTTCGCCTCGCCGCTGCGCCGGTGGCTCCACGCGTTCAAGCCGGCCAGCTGGCCGAAGGTGCTGGCGCCCGCGCTCTTGGGACAGGTCCTCGGGGTCATGTCCTCGGGGACATTCAGCGTCGGCGCCGCGGTCGTCGGCCTGGCGTTCGCGGTGTTCGCCACGATCTACGTGGTGCTGCTCAACGACTGGTTCGACGCCGACGTCGACGCGCTGAAGCGGCGCATGTTCCCCGAGGCGGGCTCGCCGAAGACGATCCCCGACGCCATCCTGCCGGCCGAGAGCGTGCTCTTGGCCGGCGCGGGCTTCGGAGTGATGGCGCTGGCGGTGGCGATGTGCGGCGAGCTGTTCCTGCCCGGGCGGCCGGGGCTGATGCTCGGCGCGGTCATCGGGCTCGGGCTGCTGTTGGTCTACTCGGCGCCGCCGCTGCGGCTCAACGACCGCGGGGCGGGCGAGTTCGTCGAGGCGCTCGGGGTCGGGGTGCTCGTGCCGTGGTGGAGCGCGTACGCCCAGAGCGGGCAGCTCACCTCGCCGTGGTACGTGTGGGCGCTGCCGGGGCTGGCGCTGCTGGCGTTCGCGTCGGCGGCGGCGAGCGGGCTGTCCGACGAGGAGAGCGACCGCCGCGGCCGCAAGGCGACGCTGACGACGATGTACGGCAACCGGGCCGCGCGCCGGGCCGCCGAGTACTCGGCGTTCGCCGGGCTCATCGCCTGGATGTTCGCCGTGCGCGCCAGCGGCGGCGCGTTCCCGCTGATCCCGGTGCAGATCGCCGTGCTCGCGGCGGCGCTGCCGTGGCGCGCGCTGACCCGCGAGAGCCCGCACGCGCTGACCAACTGCTTCAAGGCCCAGGGCCGCTACAAGACCGCGCTGCACCGCCTGATCTGGGGCTCGTCCCTGGCGCTGGCGCTGGCGCTGGTGGTGCTGCGCGCGGTGGGGTGGGCATGAGCTGGCCCGGGCGGTCGCTGGCGCCGGGGCGCGGCCGCAGCCGCAGCGTGGAGGAGGTCGTGGCCCACGTGGCCGGGGGCTCGCCCGCAGCGGCCGAGCTGACGGCGGCGCTGCGGGAGATCGAGGCGGCGGCCGCCGCCGCGTTCCCGGGCAACATCTACTGGGACACCGAGCTGCTGGCGGCCGAGCTGCTGCGCGCGGGCCCGGGCGCGCTCGCGGCCCTGGGGCGCCAGATCGCCGGGTTGCAGGCGCTCTACGGCCACAACACGGTGATCCGCTTCCGCTACGTCCACGACTTCCTGTACGGCTACGACTGGGCCAAGTGGGTCCAGCGCGAGCCGGAGGAGCGCGCGGGGGTCGGGCCGTTCGCGCCGGCCTTCATCGACCACCAGGAGCGCCGCGCCCGCGAGCTCGAGCAGCTGATCGCCGACGACGACGCGGTCTATCCCAGCTTGCCCGAAGGACAGGTGCGCAACCCGTTCCCGTTCTCGCGCGAGCCCGAGGCCGAGGCGCTGCTGCTGGCCGAGCTGGCCGCCGCGGGGCTCTTGCCGGTCGAGGCCTGGGACGCGGCCGCTTCGCCGCTGTGGGACCGGCCCTACGCCGACCTGCGCGTCGAGCGAGCGGCGGCGCTGGGGCTCCTGCTGCCCGAGTGACGATGGCTGACTGTTCGGACATGCACGAAGGGGCATGCTCGCGAGCATGCCCCTTCGGACCTGTCACACGGGACAGGCTGCTCAGGACGGTCACAGGCCGGACTGGCGCTGCTTCTCCTTGAGGCGGGCGACCTTCTGCTCGAGCTCCTCGACGAGCTGCTTCTGGTCGGTGTAGTTCTTCTCGACGACGACGCCGCGGCGCTCGGCGAGCTCGATCTGCTCGGAGGTGCGGGCGTTCTCCTTCACCTTCTTCATCCGCTCGAGGAAGATCGTGCGCTGGGCCAGGTCCTTGCGCGCGATGTCGAGTTTCTTCTCCCAGTAGGCGATCTCGGCGCCGGCGCTGGCGAAGCTGGTCGGCTCGGGCTTGGGCTTCTTCGGCGGGGCCAGCGAGTCGGACTTGGGCCCGACCGGGAGGATGGACGGGTTGATGCGGGCCTTGCCGTTGCCGCGGTTGGGGTCGTAGTCGCGGGCGCCGACGCCGAGGGCCTGCGACTCCGGGCCGCCGCCGCTCTGGGCGAGGCTGGCCTGCTGGCCGGCGCTGCCCTTGCTCTTGCCGGCCCCGGCCGCGCCCGAGGCGGCGTCACCCCCGGGCCAGAAGATGAGGAGCGCGGCGACCACGAGGATCGCGCCGCCCACGATCAGCGCCCACAGCGCGCCACCCTGGGCAGGCTCGGGCTGGGTCGCGGTCGTCGGCTTGGGACCAGGTTCGGACATACGCGGGCGAGAATAGCATGTCCGCGGTGAGCGAGCCCCCGGAGGAGTTCATCGAGATCCCGCTGGTCGTGGACCCGGCCCGCGACGGCTTTCGCCTCGACCGCTTCCTCTCGAGCCGGATCGCCCGGCTGTCGCGCACCCGCGTGCAGACGATCGTCGACAACGGCCAGGTCCGGCGCGCAGACACCGGTGAGGTGCTGCTGCGCGCGTCCCAGCGCGTGCGCGCCGGCGAGGCGCTGGTGATCCGCAGGCCCGCGCCGCGTGAGCCGGAGGTGGTGCTCGATTACCGGGAGATCTACAGGGACGAGGCGCTGCTGGTCATCGACAAGCCGGCCGGTCTGCCGGTGCATCCGTCGGCCAGCTATCACCGCCACACGCTGACCCAGGTGCTGCGCGACCGCCTCGGGCCCGGCCACGGCTGGGACATGGCCCACCGCCTCGACCGCGAGACGTCCGGGGTGATGGTGTTCGGCCGCCGCGCCGGCTCGGCGACCGCGCTCAAGAAGGCGTTCCTCGGCCGCGAGGTGCGCAAGAGGTACCTGGCGCTGGTCCACGGCTGTCTTGAGGAACATGTCCGCATCGACATGTCACTCGGGTTCGCGATCGGCTCGAAGATCCGGATCAAGATGGGGCCGGTGCCGGTGGCCGACGGCGGGCTGCCGGCGGTGACGACGGTGCGTCCGCTGCGGCACGGCGAATTGCAATAAGGGGCCGGTGACGCTGGTGGAGGCGCTGCCCGAGACGGGGCGGCAGCACCAGATCCGCGTCCACCTGGCGGAGATCGGCCACGCGGTGGTCGGCGACAAGCTGTACGGGCTGCCCGAAGAAGAACTTTAAAGTGGTGGAGGGCGGGCGGAAGCTGCACGAGCTCGGGGCCCAGCTCGGGCTGCAACGCCACGCGCTGCACGCTGCGGCGCTGACGCTGCCGCACCCGAAGACGGGCGCGGAGGTGCAGTTCACGGCGCCGTGGCCGGCCGAGCTCGCTGCGATCCTGGCGCCGTGAGCGGGGCGCCGCCCGAGGCCGGGCGCGGAGGTGCAGTTCACGGCGCCGTGGCCGGCCGAGCTCGCTGCGATCCTGGCGCCGTGAGCGGGGCGCCGCCGGGCTGGGTGGAGGCTCGGGCGACGCCGAGCGGGTGTGTCTCGAAGGACATGCGACGTCCGGGGCAAGGGGGACGTTGCCAGCACATGTCTCGGAGGACATGTGGTGCGCGGAGCACGGGCGACGCTGCGAGCACGTGTCTCGGAGGACATGTGGCGCCCGGGGCATGCCGCGAGCATATGTCTCGGAGGACATGTGGTGCGCAGGCGTGGGCGACGCTGCGAGCACGTGTCTCGGAGGACATGTGGCGCCCGGGGCACGCCGCGAGCATATGTCTCGAGGGACATGTGGCTGCGCGGAGCGGGCGAGATTCTCAGGGCTTCAGGAGCGGCGAGGCGCCGGGGTGCAAGAGCTCCACGATCTCGCCGGACACCGGCTCGATCGCGGTGGTCTTGCCGTCCTCCACCACGACCTTGAACTGAGCCATGTCGGAGCCGTCCTTGAGCTTCAGGGTGCGGTCGGGCAGCTCGATGGTGTCGACGCCGGGCGGCTCGCGGGTGAGGCCGAGGCGCGCCTTGCCTTGCGACCAGGCGAGCACGCGCGGGCGCTCGGAGGTGTCGGTGCCGGCGGGGAGCTCGAACTGGCGCAGGGCCGTGGGCTCGGCGCCGCGGCGGGCCCAGCGGTACCAGGCGAACATGGTGCCGACGACGAGCACGGCGAGGCAGGCGATCAGGACGCGGCGGATGCGCCGGGCGGCCGCGTAACCGGCGAATCGGCCGAGATGGTGCTCGCCGGGCGGCGGGTTGCGCATGAGCTCGTCGTCGCGGTCGCTGGCGGGGGAGCCTCGACCGGGCGCCACTCGCTGGCCACTTCGGAGGACGGCGGGTCGAGGTCGTCGCGGGTCATGCCCGGAGGATAGCGCGGGTCGGCGAGGGTCGCGCTCGCGCGGAGCTCACTGACAGACCGAGCCGATCAGGAGGCCCATGTCGAGGTCGACCAGCGGGTCGCTGCACTTCTGGTTGACCGGGCAGTCGGCGTCGCTGTTGCACTGGCCGCAGATGCCGAGCTTCAGCAGGCCCATGATGTTGGCCTCGCCGCAGAAGCCCGAGGCGCACGCCTGGTTGCCCGTGCCGTCGAAGTCGCAGCCGGCGTTCTGCGGCAGCGAGTCGGCGGGCTCGCACTTCTTCTGGCCGCTGAAGTCGGGGATGTCGTAGTCGGGCGTGCAGTGGGGCGCCTGCGGGGGGCAGTCGAGGTCGGTCTTGCACTCGCCGCAGGTGGCGACGGTGATGATGCCGGGGACCTCGAGCACGGGGCTGCAGTCCGATGCGGTGGGGTCGGTGCACGCGGCGTCGCTCTCGCAGCCGTCGCCGGCCTTGCCGAGGTTGCACTTCGAGCCGACGCCGGCGACCGGGTTGATGACGGTGCAGCCGCCGTCGGGGCAGTCGTCGTCGCCGAGGCACTCGCCGCAGAAGCCGCCGAGGGCGGGGACGACGAAGCACTTGCCGGACTCGCAGCCGCAGCCGCTGGCGTCGGTGCAGGAGGAGTTCTGCGGCTGGGCGGGGGGGTCGTTGCAGAAGATGCCGGTGGTGAAGTCGGTGGTCTCGGGGATGAGCGAGGTCGAGATGACGTCGGTGGTGACGGTGCTCGAGTGCGTGTCGCTGGGGTCGGTGATGGAGCCCTCGGTGACCGGGACGAGGGTGGTGCCGTCACTGGTGGGGAAGGTGGTGACGGTCTGACCGACAGTGGTGGTGAGGGGCTCGCTCGGGCTGGCCGAGGTCTGGCTGTGCCCCATGGTGACGGAGGCTTCGCCGGTCGAACCTTGGGTGGCGCCCGCCGTCTCGGTGCCGGTCTGCGAGTCGGTGTCGCCGGGCTCGGACTTGGGGCTGCAAGCGACGATGAACAATAGAGCGGACCACAAGCGATACTTCATGCGGGGAGTATACGATTGGTACGGTCGGCGGGGGATGTCTTTTGGGACATGGGCGGCGGCGCGCGGGCTTGTGGACCCCAATGCGCTCGAATTGCGCTGGAGCAGGGGGGCTTGCGCGGCAGGGCGGACGGCGCCGGGTCGTGCGAAGAGCCGGGTCGGATGACTGTGGTCCGCAAGTGTGCTTGGCACGAGTGGTTGTTTCGCTGGGCTCGGCGCGGCTGGTCGCTTGGCTCGGTGTGGCTGGTCGTCGCTTCGCATATTGCCGACTGCGCCTCGCGGGGGGTCCGGGGAAGGTCCGGCCGCGAGTTAACCGGCAGGATGCGCGCTCGTTCCTCGCACCCATCCTGCCTCTAATTCGCGGCCGGCCCTTCCCCGGACCCCTGGCACGGCTGCAGCCGTGAGAGGCCGCCTCGCCGTCGTGGGCTTCGATGGCGGATATCCCCGGGGACAGGTCATGGCGCGGCTGTTCGACGGCCAGGTCTGGCCGCCGAACAGCCGCCGTCTCGCTTCAATAACGGCGTGGCTCTCTCCGCGACGAGCGCTCGAGCGCGAGAGGGATGGGCGTGAGATCGCCGGACGATCACTGCCATCGCTCGTCGAGCGCGGTGATCGTTTCATGCCAGGCAGAGGGAACACTCGGCGAGCGAGTGAAGCCCGTGCGCGACTGTACGCAGAGCACCTAAAACGATTCGTAGAGGCCGCTGGAGGGGCCCGAGGGTTCAGTGCGCTGCCTGGTGATCAGGGGCGAAAATCCGCCGGCGCTACCCTCTCGGTGAATGGGCACCGGCCCAAGGCCCAGCCCGGAAGGAATTCGCCTGTGAACCCAAAGGACTTCCACCCATCGTCGTGCCCGCCGTTCCGGCTCCGCAGCGAGCTCGAGACGTTCAGCCCACCACGATCGTGTTGGTTTCACCGCCAATGTCCCCGAAGACGATGCCGGCGGCGGCCGTCTGGCTGATCCTCGTCATCGCTGCAGCCGGATCGATCACAGGACGGCAGGGACGTGCTCCGTGCAGATAGGTCGGTGACGACGGTGAGCTCTCGCGGCATCTCCTCGTTCGCGGTCGGGGCGAGGGCTGCGGGTCAGGGGCAGCGCGAGCGAGAGGTCGGGGCGAGGGCTGCGGGTCAGGGCAGTTCGAGCGGGAGGCCGGGGCGTGGGCTGCGGGTCCGGGCAGCGCGAGCGAGAGGTTGAGGCGAAGCTGCGGGTCCGGGCAGCTCGAGCGAGAGGTCGGGCATCGCCGCCTCCGTACAAGCGCTCGACCGCGACGCGACCCACCTGCGAGTCCGGCTCCGGAGCGAGAAACGCCTGTTGGATCACCTGGCGCTTGAGCCAGATCCCCGCTCCGACCACGCCCGCCGCGGCGAGCCCGCCAACAACCATGCGCTTCACCGTCCACCCCCTACTTGAAGTCCTCGTCCACCTGCACGACCGTGTGCGCGTCGATCGCTCCGTCGTCGTCGTCGCCCTGGGCTTCGTCCGGCCCCCGCTCCGATGTCGCCGACACCGCGGCGAGGCTCAGCACGAGTCCCGCCGCGAAGCCGCGATGCAGCGCCGTGATCGGATCCATCGAGACCGTATGTGTGTCGGCGATGCCGGCCCACCGCGCCTGCGGGTGCAGCGTCGCCGTGAGCGTCCAGGGCTGGACGGTCACGACGAAGATGTTCTCGACCGTGCCGGCCATGCGCAGGAGCTCGTCCATCGCGGCGCGGACATCCGAGACGTACTCGAGCACGCACGCCGCGTAGACCACCGCCGAGTCGCTGGCGATCCGATCGACTCGACCACGTTCGAGCTCCACCGACGACACCACCGGAATCCGCCGCATGTGGAAGACCTCGGGGTAGTGGCGGCCCATCTCGTAGACGCGCAGCGCCCTGGTGATCGAGCTCTCCCGCTCGGGCAGCACGACCACGAACCTGCGCCGCTCGACACGAGCGCGCTCGGCCGCCGCCGCGAACACAGGGCCCGCCGCCGCTCCCATCGCGCCCATGCGGCCATGGACTCGGCAAGCACCACACCGCCGAGGCCGAGCCGAGCGAGCGTCCGTGTGTTGCTACTCGCCATCGCTCACCTTCCTTTCGGACGGGAGCGGCAGCACCCCAGCTCGCCGGCCCTGGACCGGAGAGCCGTCTCTCAGGCGCGATGCGGCGTGGGAGCGATGGTGCCCTGCTGGTGGCAGGGCTGTGTCAAGATGCTCGCCATGAAGTACGGGCGCACGATATCGAGCCTTTTCATCCTGGCGGCGGCTTGCGGAGACGACGGGTCGATGACGCAGACCTCGGCCACCACACCCACAACTGCACCGACGACGAACCCAGCGACCACGAATAACCCGCCGACCTCCGACACCGAGGACGACACCAGCTCGAGCGAGACCTCGACGGACGCGACCAGCTCGACGCCGACGACCGGCACGACACCCGTCGAGGGAGCGCCGATGTTCCTCAGCTTCGGCACGAACGTCGCCACGCTCACGCAGGACGAGTCGGTCACGTTCAACGCCATCCTGACCGACCCTGACGGCGTCGCGGACATCGTCGGCGGGACCCTCCGCAGCGCCGACGAGTCGCTCGAGTTCGGGGTCTTCGTCGCCGCGGGACAGCCGGGTGCCTACTCGCTCTCGCTGTCCTGGGCGCAGCTCCATCAGACGCAGCCGATCGAGTTCGACGGCGGCGAGAGCCCGCGAGGGTTCCGCGCGGTGTTCTTCGATCAGGGCGGGCTCACGGCGACCGACGATCTCACGCTCGAACTGGTCTGCGCGGGTGGTGCTGCCTGTGCCGGCACTTGCACTGACCTGGCCCTCGATGGCCTCAACTGCGGTTTCTGCGGCCGTACGTGCGATTCTGGGCAGGACGCATGCGAGGCCGGAGGATGCGGGCCGGCGCTTAGCCGATGCATCAACTTCGATGAAGGCCTGGACACCTGCACCGCTGCTTGTCAATCGTTTGGCGAGACGTGCGCCGAGAACGCTTGCGGGGCCGGAATCACGACTCGAACTTTCAATAATCTCATGTGGTGCGAGGACGACCTTAACGGTGTCAACAAGATCATGGCGTGCGACGAACCCCAGATGTGGAACGTTGGCGCTAGGGCGATCAAGTGCTGTTGCACCGACACGAAGTGAGCGCGTCGCGCTGCTCATGCCCCACCCGAGCGCCCTGGTGTTCGCCATGCTGTCGAGACCGAGCCGAGCGAGTGCCCGTGTGTTATTGCTGGCCATCGTGCGGCCTCACTTCCACGTGGGTGTCAGGCCCTTCATGCCCTCGACCACGGCCTTGAGGCCGGGCCAGCGTGATGCGTCCGGCGGAGGGAGGTCGGTGATCTTGAGGCCCAGCTCGGCGAGGTCCTCGTCCATGCGGCCCTTCACCGCCTGAAACAGCTTGCCCCCGGGGTCTTTCTTCAGCTCGTTGGGGCTCGCCCATCCGAGGCGCACGCGGTAGTTGTCCTCGGGCGTCGGAGTGCCGCCCGCAAACGCCGTCGGGTAGTAGATCACGATCCGCTGGTAGTACTTCGCGGCGCAGATCGCCGCGACGATCGGGTCCTCGATGATCGTGTAGTCCTCGTCGAGGTACGGCATGAAGTCCTCGTCGAGGCCCGTGCACGCGACGTAGGGGGCGAGCGCACCGAACAGTCCGCCGGAGCCCGCGCCCGCGATGGAGGTGGCGAACTTCGGCGTCGGGTTCTTGCGACCGGGACCGGCCGCGATCGCTGCCGCGGACGCTGCGGTCTCCACCTTGTCCTGGTTGCGGGCCTTGCGGTTCCCACTCCCTCACGGTTGGCGACGACCGAGAGGTAGAGACGCCGCGGCATGCGCGAGACCCCTTCGATCTTCGTGAGCACCGATCGGAACTCAGCGCCCCGCGACGTCGGGCCCCAGAAGTTCGGATCCGAGTTGCCCTGCGTGGGCTGCGGGTCAGGGCAGCTCGAGCGAGAGGTCGAGGCGTGGGCTGCGGGTCAGGGCAGCTCGAGCGGGACGCCGGTGCAGATCGACATGTCCGAAGGGACAGAGGTGTCCTGGCGCAGGAGCTCGCCGCCGGCGGCCGCGTAGACGCCGGCGGCGCGGACGAGGGCGGGCGGGGGCTCCTCGACCCCGGCTCCGGGCAGGCGCGGGGTGGGGAGGAGGACGAGGGAGCGGCCGCACAGGCGCGGGGCGAGGGCCCAGGGAGGGCCCTGAAGCGTGCTGTCCCCAAAGCCAGATTGGCCGAACCACAAGGAGGTGAACACCACGGGGGCGGGCTCGAGGTCGATGCGCGGGTCGGGCGGCATGCCGGCGCCGAGCCAGGCCTCGGCGGCCAGCTCGCTGTCGGGGGACGGGCGCACCGCGAGCAAGATGGGTCCCGCAGGGGTGACCACGCCCGACCAGCGACACGGGCGGCACCCGGCCGGCGGGACGACGGGCACCGGAGCGCGCACGTGCGGCGGCGCGGCCTCTCCGCGGCCGAGCGGGCGCACCGCGAGCTCGCCGTCCTTTTCGAAGAGTACCCAGGGACATGTCTGGGCGGGCATGTCCGAACGGGCAGATGATTCGCGGGCGGCCGCGCCGAGAGCGGTCGCTTCGGTGCGCGGTGAACCAGTCGACGACGATCGAGCGGTCGCGTCGGGGGGCGTCGACGGTGATTGTGCGGTCGCGACGACGCGCGTCGGCGACGGGGCAGTCGCGACGGGGCGCGTCGGCGACGGGGCAGTCGCGACGGGGCGCGTCGGCGGCGGGGCGGTCGCGACGGCGTGCGTCGACGGCGGGGCGGTCGCGACGGGGCGCGGCTCGGTGGGGGCGAGCGCGTCGGGGCGACGGGCCGGGTCGGGGAGCTCGGGGAGCCAGGCGAGGGTGCCGGGCGGGGGCTCCTCGCAGGTCGGCTCCGGCGGGGCAGCTTCGACCGGCGCGACGGGGGCCGGTTCGCTGCTCGCCGGAGGGTTACACGCCAGGGCGGCCGCGAAGGCCACGCGCCGGAGCGTCAT
This sequence comes from Nannocystis pusilla, assembly GCF_026626665.1. Classification (GTDB taxonomy): domain Bacteria; phylum Myxococcota_A; class Polyangia; order Nannocystales; family Nannocystaceae; genus Nannocystis; species Nannocystis pusilla. Next base: position 8,238,350 of record NZ_JAPNKE010000002.1, on the reverse strand, counting down.
GTCGGCGGCTCATTGGCGGGCGATCGACGCCTGGATGCAACCGGCCGTGTTGCGCTGCATGATGCCGCGCGGGTTGGCCCACGACTGGGCGTTCCACAAGGTCTTGTTGTCCTTGTCGATGCCGATCACGTCGGAGGGCAAGGTGAGCTTGACGAAGGGGCGCTGGTTGTTGGAGCAGTCGGCGTAGGCCTCGACCGGACCAGGACCCCACAGCAGGGTGCGGCCGCTGATCTTGCTCGGGTCGGTGACGCGGTAGGTCACCGTCATCTGATAGATCGGGTTGGTCTCGGACGCCTGCAGGGTCTGCGCGAAGCTCTCGACCTCGCAGGCGACCAGCGGGTCGGAGACGCTCTCGCTGCACAGGCGCTCGGCCCACTCGCCGAACACGGCCTCGCCGTCCTTGCCGTTCATCGCCTGGTCGACGTTGGTCTTGGTGTAGTAGTCGATCAGGCACGGCTCGTACTTGAGAGTGACCTTGATCTTCGCGGTGCCGACGAACGGGTTCTCGTCCTGGTTCTCGGCCTGGATCAGCTCCACACACGTGAAGCCGAACGGCTCCTCTTCTTCCTCCTTGCAGGCGGACACGAAGAGAGCGCTGGTAGAGCAGAAGCCGAGAGCGGCGATGAGCGAGAGGCGGGACATCGCCGCCAGTGTTGCAAACCCGAGCGCCGGGTCGCAAGCACGTTCGCCGCGGGCCGCGCGGACGGTTTCACGGGCGCGCGGCGGCGGCTGCGCATGAGCCTGGACGGTGTCCGATCGGCGGTTTGACTGTGACGGGCATCACCAGGCCGCTGGGTCCCGCGTGCTAGCGTCGCCGGCGCCTCATGACGGCTACGGCGGCGAAATCGACGCTTCACGAGCGGCTGGCAGCGGCGCAGACCCGAGTGTTCGCTCGCGCGGCCGTCTGGCGGCAGCGGGCGGCGGTGAGCGGGCGCGCCGGTAGCGAGCCGCGCTGGTCCCTGGGTGTCCCGGACATCAGCCTCGCGTGCGAGGTGCTGCTGGCCGATCGCCTGTTCCACGACCTCACTCCCGAAGAAGCTGCAGGCCTGGCCCGGTGGATCCGCGCCGACCAGCAGCCCTCCGGGGCGTGGCACCTGCCAGGCGGCGGGCCCGACCTGTCCCTGACCGTGTTCGGCTGGTGGGCCCTGGTCGAGGCGGGCGACGACCCGTCGGCCGAGCACCTGGTGCGGGCCAGGCGCGTGGTCCACGAGCTCGGCGGGGCCCAGCGCGCCAACGCGGCGGTGCGCATGTGGCTGGCGATGGCCGACGCGATCCCGTGGAGCTGGGTGCCGACCTTCCCGGCCGAGCTGTGGCTGCTGCCGGCGTGGGCGATCCTGTCGCCGAGCCGGGTGGCGCCGTGGGGCCGCGGGGTGATGACGCCGTACCTGCTGCTGTCGCGCGCGCCGGCGCGGGTCCACCTGTCGGACCCGCGGGCGCTGCTGCTCACGCGGCCCGACGGCGAGCCGATCTTGCCGCGCTTGACGCAGCCGGGACTGGCGGGAGATCTGCTGCAGAGCTTCGACCAGGCGGTCAAGGTGATCCGCAAGCTGCCGCGCGGGCCGGTGCTGACGACCGCGCTCGCCCGCGTGCAGCGCTGGCTGGTCGACGCGCAGCAGCGCCACGGCGGGTGGTTCTCGGCCCAGCCGACGCTCCTCAGCCTGATGGCGCTGCGGGTGCTCGGGGCCAGCTTCGACGACCCGCGGATCCGCGAGGGCCTCGACTACCTCCGGCGCGCGCGCGGACGCACCCGCTTCGCCGGCGGGACCATCGGCCAGGCGGTGCACCTGGCCCAGGGGCAGGTGAGCGAGCCGCTGGCGACCACGGCCCGGCTGGTGCGGGTGGCCCTGGCCGCCGGCGACGCCGACGCCGAGGCGATGCTGACCTGGCTCTTGGACCAGGAGGTCACCGCGCCCGGCGAGTGGCAGCTGCGGGTCAACGCGCCCGCGGGCGGCTGGCCGTACGAGCCAGGGGCCGACCGCTACGTCGACACGCTGTCGACCTGCGCGGTGCTCGAGGCGCTGGCGGCGGCGCCGAAGTCGTCGCCGCTGCAGACGCGGATCCGCGCGGCCGCGCGGCGGGCGGTCGAGGTGCTGCTGGCGATGCAGGAGCTCGACGGCGGGTTCTGCCGGTTCGAGCGCGGCGAGTCCGACGTGTTCATGACCCGCTTCCCGATCCGCGACGTCGCCCTGCTGACGGCCGGCGACCCGCACGGGCCCGGGCGCGTGCGCGTGACCGCGGCGGCGCTGCGCCGCTGGCCCGCCTCGGGTTCCAGGGCGACGACGACCGCGTGGCCCGCGGGCTCGAGTTCCTGTGGCGCCGGGTGACGATGGACCTGTCCTCGAAGACATCTGATATGTCCTCGCGGACATCCGATTACATCGACGTGGCGACGCTCGCCGAGGTCGGCCTGTGCGCGGCGGCCCTGTGCCCGCCGACCCACCCGCTGCGGCAGACGGTCGAGCGCCAGCTCCGCGGGCGCCAGCGCGAGGACGGCAGCTTCGGCGCGCCGGTGCTGACGGCGCTGGCGGCCCAGGCCCTGATGGCGCTCGAGGGCGCGGCCTGCGTGCAGACGCAGCGGGCCGTGCGTGCGCTGGTGCAGGCGATCGAGGCCGACAAGGAGGACCTCGGCGGGGCGTGGTCGGAGGGCTTCGGGCTGTCTCCGGTGTGCCACGACCCGACCGCCGGGGTGCGCGAGGCGGCGCTGGCCCTCGACCAGTTCGTGGCGCTCGGCGGCAACCTTCGAGATTGACCTTCTCTTAAAGACATGCGCGAAAGGACATGACCATGCAGCCAGACAAGAACGAAGCGGGAGCGAGGCCGGGGCGCGCTACGACGTCGTGATCATCGGCGCGGGCATGGCCGGCTGCGCGGTGGCCCAGGCGCTGGCGCTGGCCGACAAGGGCCGGCGGCGCAAGATCCTGGTGATCGACCGCCACAAGGGCTCGGCGCCGCGGTTCGCCGGCGAGTTCATCCACCCGCGCGGGGCCCAGGTGCTCGAGGACCTCGGCTTCTACGGCCCGCTCAAGGCGGCCGGCGCGGTCGACGTCGACGGCTTCACGGTGCGCGAGCGGGCCGAGGGCCGCTACGTCGAGCTGCCGTACGCCGACGTGGCGGGGCAGCGGCCGCAGGGGATCGCGGTCCACCACAAGACGCTGGTGAAGGTGATGCGGCAGGTGATCTCGCGCCGGCCGCAGGTCGAGCTGCACGAGGGCTGGACGATCAAGTCGCTGGTCCGCGGGTTCGGCGAGCGCGTGCTCGGGGCGGTGCTCAGCGGGCCCGACGGCGAAGAGGTCGAGGTGCGCGCCGACCTGGTGGTGGCGGCCGACGGCAAGGCGAGCCAGGTCCGCCGCCTCGCCGGCCTGCCCGACGACCGGCAGACGATCGGCTTCACCGCGGGGCTCGAGCTGCGCAACGCGGCGGTGTCGGCGGCGACGTGGGGCAACATCGTGCTCGGGGCGTGGGGGCCGGTGCTGGTCTACCCGATCCACCGCGACGCGGAGGGCCTGACGTACCGGGTGACGCTCGACCTGCCGGCCCAGCTGCCGGCCAAGGGCGCGAAGCTGGCGGAGTTCCTGCTCGAGACGTTCATCCCGTACCTGCCGAGCGCGCTCGGGGAGCAGCTGGCGGCGGCGATCAGCAATCACAAGGGGCCGTTCGAGATGGCGCCGACGGTCAACCTGCCGGCCCCGCGCGCGAGCTTCCCCGGGCTGGTGCTGGTCGGCGACGCGGCCGGCTGCTCGCACCCGATCACCGCGAGCGGGATGACGATGGGCCTGCGCGACGCGGAGGTGCTCGGCGAGCAGGCGCGCCTGCGGGCCGGGGCGTCGCTGCACGAGGCGTGGCTCGACGACGCGGCGGTCCGCCGCTACCGGGCGATCCACGACCGCTACGTGCCGACCCGCCAGGCGCTGGCCGACGCATGTATGAGGTGTTTCGCGGCGGCAACGAGGGGGCGCGGGCGATCCAGCGGGCGCTGTTCGACTACTGGGAGGCGAGCCACGAGTCGCGCGTGCGCTCGATGGCGCTGCTGTCGTGCGCGGAGGGCCGACCGTCGGTGTTCCTCACGGAGTACCTCAAGACGGCCCGCCACGCGCTCGAGACGAGCCTGGTGCCCCGCCACGCGCGGGCGCTGCCGGCCCGCGACCGCCTGCGCCAGGTGACAGGGGCGGCGATGCTGGCGAGCAACAAGCTCGGGCTGGTGGCGCAGGTGATGTGGGCGCAGGTCCGGCCGTCCTGGCTGCCACACCGCGACGAAGAGCGGGCGTAAAGAGAGACCCGGCGAGGCTCCGCGGCGTCGCTCGCGTGCGCGACGACCTGCGGCGCGGCGGCTCGCGCGGGGCGCTCGTGCTATACGCGGCCATCCGCTTGACCACGAAAATTCGAGAACAAGAGCTCGCGCAGGTCTGGCGCTCCTGCTGGCGGTCGTGGCGTGCGAGGCGCCCGTGGCGGAGTCACCGTCGGTGGCGGAGTCACCGTCGGTGAGCACGCCGCCCGTGAGCGCGCCGCCGACAGACCCGGCCCCGAAGACGGCAGCGGCGTTCGACGCGGCGGCGGCGTTCGACGAATGTGAAAGAGCTGCGGGCCAACTACGCGTACCTCGAGCGCCAGGACTTCGACGTCGAGGCCCACCTGCAGCGCACGCGCGAGGCGGCGCTGCGGACGACCACCGCGAGCCAGCTGCGGCGGGTGCTGCACCGCTCGGCGTTCGCGTTCACCGACCCGCATCTGCTGGTCGCGCCGCTCGACGACGACGACCCGAACGTGTGGCCGACCAGCGCGGACCTGGCGGTCGCACTGCAGGGCGATCGCTACGTCGTGGCCGACGTGCGCGCAGGCTCGGCCGCGGACGCGGCAGGCGTGCGCCCGGGGTGGACGGTGCGCAAGGTCGACGGGGCCGACATCGAGGCGTGCGTGACGGCGCTGTTCGAGGGCCTGCTCCCGGCACCCACCGTGCAGCAGCGCACCTACGCGGCGATCCTGGTGGTCAACGGCAAGCGCGTCGGCGGTCGCGTGCTCGAGCTCGAGGTCGACGGCGCGCCGCGGACGGTCGAGCTGGCGAACCCGCGCGAGCTGGCGCGCACGGTGGCGAAGATGGAGCCGCTGAGCGTCGAGGTGCGCGAGCAGGTGGCGATCTTCCGTTTTAATAATTCGCTGGATCGGCAGGAGACGATCGCTGCGTTCGACGCGGCGATCCGCGAGCACGCGGAGGTCGAGGCGATGATCCTCGACCTTCGCAACACACCGAGCGGCGGCAACACCGACGTCGCCCGCGGGATCATCGGTCACTTCGTCCGCGAGGCGCGGCCGTATCAGGTCCACGAGATCCCCGCGGTCGAGCGCAGCACCACCGTCCCGCGCCGCTTCGTCGAGTACGTCCTGCCGCGCGCACCTCTTTTCGATGGGAAAGTCGCGGTGCTCGGCAGCCGGTGGACCGGGAGCATGGGCGAAGGGCTGTTGATGGGGCTGCACGCGGCCGCGGGGGCGCGCACGTTCGCCTCGGACCTCGGCGATCTGCTCGGGGCGGTGTACTCGTTCGAGCTGCCGGCCCTGGGCGCGACGCTCGAGCTCGGCGGGGAGTCGCTGTTCCACGTCGACGGCACGCCCCGCGGCGACTACGTCGCCGACGTGCCGCTGGCCTCGGCAGAACGCGATGCGGCGGGCGGAGATCCCGCAATGGCAGCAGCGCTGGCGTGGCTGGCCGCGCAGCGGTGAATTGCGAGCAGGCGACGGGCAGCGGAGTGACCTGTCGCGTCAGGTCCTCGGCACGCGCACCATGAACGTCGCGCCGCCCGGCGAGCTCGTGACCGTCAGCGTCCCGCCGTGAGACTCCGCGATCCGCTTGACGATCGCCAGACCCAGGCCCGTGCCGCCGCTCTTGCCATGGGTCGCGAACGGCTCGAACAGCCGGGACGTCAGCTCGGGCGCGATGCCCGGTCCGTTGTCGGCGACGATGAACACGGCGTCGTCGCCGTCGAGGCGGAGCGTCGCCGTCACCCGCGGCGTGGGCGTGCGCTGCTTCGCCAGCGCCTCGCAGGCGTTCTTGATCAGGTTGACGAGCCCGCGCTGGAGCCGGGGCGCATCGACCGAGACCACCTCGTCGGTCGGCACGAGCACCTCCAGCTCCAGCGCGTCGGACTTGAACAGGTGGCGCGTCTTGTCGCGGAGCTGACGCCCGAGCTCGCCGAGGCGCACCGACACGCGCTCGATCGCCGCCTCGCGCGTGAAGTCGAGGACGTCGTTGACGATGCTCATCGCCTCGTGGCTCGACTCGCGCACGTACGGGACGTACTCCCGCACCTCGTCCGTGCGGCCGACGGCGACCGCTTCGTCGATCATGTCGCACAGCCCCTGGATGTTGCCCAGCGGGGTGCGCAGGTCGTGCACGATCATCGCCAGCGCGCCCCCCAGCGCCGAGAGCCGCTCGGTCTGCACCACGCGCTCCTGCAGGCGGGCGTTCTCCAGCGCCTGGCCCGCGCTGGCGAGGAACAGCTCCAGGAGGTAGACCTTCTCGGCGTCGAAGGAGCTCGTCTCGCGCAGCGCCGCGGCGATGCGGTACGACTCGAGGTGCATGATCGCCAGGTCGTCGCGCAGCGTGACGGCGCCGGCGGGGCCGCGGTGGGTCAGCGAGCCGACGATCCCGAGCACGGGCCCCGCGCGCCTGGGGTCTTGCCACGCCCCGACGCCGAACAGCGGGTCGAAGCGGCCGTCGGGCCCGGTGCGCCCGAGCAGCGCCGCATCCGAGCCGACCATGGCCACGACCTGGCCGAGGATGTTGTGGAGCAGGGTGTTGACCTCGCGCTCGCCGCCGCGCAGCCCGCCGATGACCTCGATCAGCGCCTCGAGGCCGCGGACCTTGTGCCAGTCATGCACGCCCTTGGTGGCGATCTGGCGGATCTCCTCGGGGGCGAACGGCTTGCAGTGGTAGCCGACGTTGGCGCCCGCCTTGGCGATCACCTCGTCGAGCGACGCGTCGCTGTAGGCCGTGACGAAGATCAGCTCGGCCCGGGTGTCGCGCTCGCGGATCCGCTGCGCCGTGCGCAGGCCGTCCCAGCCGGGCATGCGCATGTCGAGGAAGATCACGGCGTACGGGCGGCCCGCTGCGATGGCGGCCTCGACCTTGGCCAGGGCCTCGGGGCCGGTCGCCGCCTCGTCGACCTCGAACACCAGGAGCTCGGCGGAGGCCGTCGAGCCGGTCGCGGCGGGTTTGTCACCGAACAGCGCCGCGGCCGCGGACGCGAGCGCGGGGTCCTTGCGCGGCGGCGGGAGGAGCGACTCACGGATGCTGTCGCGCACGACCTCCTCGTCGTCCACGATCAGGATGCGGGTGTTGTATGCGGCGTTCATGGCGGTGCGGACTCGGGCGGCTGGCGGAGCGGGGCGTGACGGTGCAAGTCGCGCCCAGGCCGGGGCCGGGGCTGCGCAGGGTGAGGCTGCCGTGGTGCGAGGCGACGATCTGCGCCGAGGCGTACAGGCCGAGCCCGGTCCCGCCGGGCTTGGTCGTGGTGCCCCGCGCGATCGGGAACTCGCCGCCCGGCGCCGCGAAGCCGCAGGCGTTGTCGGTGAACGCGATCTCGAGCCGGTCGTCCGCGACTGTCCTTACGGACAGCTGTAGCGTACGGCCCGCGGTCCCGGCGGGCAGGGCCGCGTCGAACGCTTCGACCACGTTCTTGAGGACGTTGACGAACACCTGCATCATTCGGGTGCGATCGGCCTCGATGCGCGGCACGTGGGGCGGGATGTCGAGGCTCACCGCCACGCCGCGCTTGTGCAGCGCCGCGCGCTGGAGCGCGAGCGCGTCGTCCAGCAGCTCGGTCACCGCGAGCGGCCGGCGGACCTCGCCGCCGCGGATGAACTGGCGCTGGATGTTCATGATCTCCTGGACGTGCGCGATCGAGGCGACGAAGAAGGTCAGCGTCTCGCGCCAATGCCTCATGCGCTCGCGCAGGCGGGCCGTCACCGCGTCGACGAAGTCGACCAGCGCGCCGGCCCTGTCGGCGCCCAGCGCGGGCTCGAGCGCGGTCCGTTGCTTGCGCACGAACTCGGCGAGCCGGTCGAGCTGCTCGATCTCCTCCCACGCCGGCGCGGCGGCCAGCATGGCCGTGCGCGTGCCGATCCCGGTGATGCCGTTGCCGATGTCGTGGAGGACGCTGGTGAGCACCTCGAAGCGACCCTCTTGCACGGCGGTGAGCTGCAGCGCCTCGCGAGCGACCGTCTCGTTGTCCACGGCCTCGGTGACGTCGCCGAGCGCCGCCATGTACGTGTCGCGGTCGATGCGGATCACGTCGAGCGAGTAGTGGCGGCGGGTCGCGCCCGCGGCGACGTGCAGCACCCGGCCGCGCACGACGGGTCCGGACAGCGGCGAGTAGGACGCGACGGCCTCCCGCAGGTCGGGAGCGACGTCGGCGAGCGCGTGGAACAAGTTGTCGAGCTGTCCGCGGCGGGCGATCGGCATCAACAGCTGGGCGGCGACGGCGTTCAGCATCCGCACCTCGCCGTCGGGCCCGAAGTCGGCGAGCCCGACCGGGCACAGGTAGAGGAACCGAAGCAGGCGCTCGGACTCCTCGGCGGACGGCCGCAGCTCGTCCATGCTCATCCTCAGCGCTCGATCACGACGAGGTATTGGTTGCCCCCGTCGGCGCGCTTGAGCATGCGCAGGCGCACCGGCCTGGGCTTCATGCGGTAGGTGAACACATAGTCGAGGCGCTCGTCGAGGTCGCCGGACTCGGCGTAGCGCTCGGCGACCATGAAGTTGTTGGTGCAGGGCGCGACCTCGATGAAGAAGTTCTTGCCGATGACGCCCTGCGGCGAGAGCCCGGACAGCTGGGATTCGCGGCGGGAGAAGTTCAGGACGACGCCGTCGCGGTCCATGCGGACGACGCCGAACGCGGCGTCATCGAGCTCGCTGGCGGTGGCCCGTTCCAGGTCGGCGAGGAGGGTCGGACTGTCGAAGTTCATCGGGTCTCCAGTCTCGGCGAGGAGCAGGCGTCGCCTCGCCGGGTCGGTGCAGCGCCCGGGGCTCTTGCGAAGAGCGCGCCCTCTCGCACGGGGTAGTGCATATCATCCCTGTGAGCCCACCTTGCATGCTCGGCCGGTCGCCGCGTGCAAGACGCCTCGCGGTGAATCGGCCTCTTTGCGGACCTCGCGGCGAGCGGCGCGACGGCTCGCCCTGCGGCCGCGGCGCTCGTCGCTCGCCTCCGCCACTCGCGCGGGCGCGGCTTCGTCGACGCCCGCGTGAACTCGCGCGAGCAGCGACGACGGCGTCCGCGCCGGCACCGCGGGAAAGTCATAGGCGGCGATTCGCGGAGCGCCACCCTGCGCCGTCCGCGAAGCGGCCCCCTGCCCCCACGTCGCATCGAGGGAATTCCCTCACGGGTGCGCGATCACGAGGACCGCCCGCGCCCGGTTCAGCACGCAGCGCAGCGCCTGCTGCAGGGTCGCCGGGTCGAGCGCCGCGAAGCTCTCGTCGAGGACCACGAGGTCGACGCCCTGCAGCAGCGCGCGGGCGATGAACAGGCGGCTGCGCTCGCCGTGCGACAGCTGCCAACCTGTCTCTCCGACCATCTGCTGCAGGCCGCTCGGCATGCGCTCCAGCAGGTCGCCGAGGCCGAGCTCGCGGCAGACTGCGTCGGCCTCGGCGAGCTGGGCTTGCGTGGGCGGCCAGCCGCGGCCCATGAGCAGGTTGAAGGCGAGGGGCGCCGTGACGACGTGGTTCTCGTGGAACTGCGGCGCCGCGGCGATCCGCCGCCGCCAGCCGACCAGGCCGAGGGTCGGGCGATCGAGGCCGGCGAGCAGGACCAGGCCGCTGGTGGGCTCGCGCAGGCCGGCCACCAGCGCGCCGAGGGTCGACTTGCCGCCGCCCGAGCCGCCCTCGAGCAGGAGGCGGTCGCCGGCGGCGATGGCGAGGTCGACGTCGCGCAGGACCGGCCGCTCGCGCCCGGGGTAGCGGAAGCCGAGGCCGCGGGCCACGACGATCGGCTGTCCTTCGGGTACTGGCGGAAAAGACAGCATCAGCCCGTGCGCGCCGTCGTCGGCGGCCTCGGCGGCGCGCAGCATCGGCAGCGCCTGGCGCACCGCGACGCCGCAGCCGAGCAGCGCGGTGGCGCCGACGACGAAGGTCGAGAGGCCGCGCTGGGCCAGCAGCACCCCGCCGATGGCCGCGGCGACGGTGGCGGTCGGCGCCGTGCCGCCGACGAACGCGGGCAGCAGGGCGGCCAGGCCGAGCACCAGCCAGCCGCGCGGCAGCAGGGCGACCAGCAGCGACTCGCTGCGGTTCAGCTGCGCCTCGCGAGCGAGCACGCGGACGAGGCGGGCGTCGTCGTCGTCGTGCCAGCGCTCGGGGGCTTCTTGAGCGAGGCGCGTGCGGTGGCCGACCATGGCCTCGACGAGGTGATGCGTGAGCTCGCCGCGCGTGTCGGTCCAGGCGGCGAGGTGGCGGCCGGTGCGGCGCACGAGGACGACGCTGAGCGCGGCCCAGCCGGCCAGCAGGGCGAGGTGCAGCGCGGGCGCGGGGCCGAGGGCGAGGATCGGCACGGCCGCGGCGAACTCGAGCGCGGCCACGAGTGAGACCAGGCCGCCGCGCAGGCCGAGCGACTCGACCGCGGCGGTCTCGAGCACGCGCCCGAGCAGCAAGCCCGCGCCCTCGCGCCGCGTGAGGTCGCCGGGCAGCGCCAGCGCGCCGACCAGCAGCCGGCGCTTCAGCAGCGCGCCGGCCCGCTGGAGGATGTCGCCGGCGATCGCCGCCTGTCCCATGCGACATGGCACGATGGACAGGAGCAAGAGCAGCCAGGCCTGCGACCAGCCGGCGTCGGTGCGGCCGGCGAACACGAGGTCGCCGATGAGCGCCCAGGCGGCGATCATCAGCAGGAGCTCGGCGGCGTGCAGGCCGGCGAGCGCGGCGGTGCGGCGCACGAGGCCCTCGGCGCGCAGCAGGCGGAGCAGCGGTGCCGCCGGCGAGGGCCGCAGGACGAAGGCGCGGCCGACCCGCAAGACACCGAGGCGCTCGCGCAGCAGGGCTTCGACGGCTCGCTCGCGCCGCTGTCCCTTTAAAACCCGTGCGATCGACCAGGGCCTCGGCGCGGCCGCGCAGGGGGGCGAGGACGGGCTCGCAGACGAGGCGGCGGACCTCTGCCAGGGCGACGCGGCGCGGGCGGAGGTCGGGGGCGAGGAGCACGAGGTGGCGCCGACCGCCGCGCAGCAGGAGCAGCAAGCCGCGCCCGCCCTCGCCGACGCGCAGGACCGCGGGCGCCGCCGCTCGCAGGAGGTCGTCGATGCCGGCCAGGTCGCTGTCGACGGCCTCCGCCTCGAGCCCCAGCTCCGCGGCGGCGCCCGCGAGCCAGCGCTCGATCTCGGCGTCGTCCCGCTCGGCGAGCTCTGCCGGCCCGAGGGCGCCCAAATCGCGCAGGCTCGGCTGCAGGCCGGACGCCCCTGCCAGCGCGGCGAGGGCCTCGCCGGCGCGCTCCAGCGGCCAGCCGAGCGCGTCTAACACGTGGCCTCCGGGACATGCTCACAAAGACATGTCCATATGGACAATTTCATCATGCGGGCCGCAGCGGATGCGGTAGAGGACGGCGGACGCGAACAGGAGACATCACGGGCGCGGCGGCACACGACGGGCGCGGTGACGATACGAGCCGCGGCAGAGCGACATGTCCTCGGGGACATGGCGCGAGTTGAGGGTGTGCGGCGCGTCGAAGCGGAGCAGAACCATGTCCGCGGGGACGGACTGCGAGCGGACGAGACCGAAGTCGGCGCGGATGTCCCTAGGGACAGGACGGGAGCCGCAAGCGATGCCACCGAATCATATGTCCCCGGGGACATGTCGAGCGCGCGGCCGGCCGCGAGGATCCCCGTCGAGCTGCGCGTCATGCCGGGGCCTCTCCGGCGCGGAGCTGGCCGCCTTCGAGTCGGAGCCTGCGCCAGCGCGGGTCGCTCCAGCCCTCGGCGCGCAGCTCGGCCTCGGCGCGCAGCAGAGCCGCGTATCGTGAGTCTGGCCGATCGGCCAGGTCGATTGGAGAACCCTCTTCGACCAGGCGGCCGCCGTCGATCACCAGCACGCGGTCGAAGCCGAGGGCCGCGTCGATGTCGTGGGTGACGCACAGCAGGGTGCTGCCGCGCCAGCGCTCGCGTGCGCGGGTCAGCAGGGCGGCGCGCGCGTGGCGATCGAGGCCGCGGAACGGCTCGTCGAGGAGGACGAGGCGCGGCTCGCCGCGCAGGAGGGCGCGGCCGAGGCGGACGCGCTGGCCCTCACCGCCGGACACGAGGCCGCCGCCCTCGCCGAGGATCGACTGCAGGCCGTCGGGCAGCCGCTCGAGCACGGGGCCGAGGTCGGCGAGCTCGAGCGCCTGCGGCGACTGGTGGTGCCGAGGGTCGCTGCCGTAGTGCAGATTTCTTAAAGAGACTCGTTCCACAGCTGCACGGCCGGGTCGACCCACGCCGTGACGCGGCGCAGGGCGGCCAGCGCGGGCTCGTCGAGCGGTCTGCCGTCGACCGTGAGGCGACCGCCGGCCGGCCGGTGCCAGCCGAGCAGCAGGCCGAGCAGGCTCGACTTGCCGGCCCCCGAGGCGCCCACCACCGCCACGTGCTCGCCGGGCGCAATTTCCAGATCGAGCTCCTGCAAGATCGGGTGACCGCCAGCGACCGCGCTGACCTGCTCGAACGTCAGCGCGACGCCGCCGCTGCCCGGCCATGGCGCGGCGTGGTCCACGGGATCGGCGGCGTCGGCCGCCAGGTGGAGCGGCTCCAGCAGGCGCAGCGCGGCGGCCCGCAGCGCGGGGATCTCGAACGCCGCGGCCGCCACCTGGTCGCCGATCGCCGGCAGCGACAGCGCCCAGTAGAGCAGCAGCAGCGCGCCGGCCGGCTCGGGGTGGCGGGTGACGTAGGTGCCCCAAAGGACAGCCGCGAGGATCATCCCCAGCGCGGCGCTGAGGCCGACCGCGACGACCTGCACGCGGAACAGCGAGCGCTGGGCGCGCGACCACTCGACCAGCAGGGCCTCGTGCTCGCGCAGCAGCGAGCGCTCGGCGGCGTGGGTGCGGATCGCGGTGAGGCCGAGCAGGGCGTCGAGGTAGAAGCGGCCGAGCGCGCCGCCGTGGCTGCGGACCTTGAGGTCGCGCTCGGTCATGAGCGGCTGCAGCGCCAGCGGCAGCGCCAGCACGAGGGCCGCGGTGAGGACGATCCACGGCGCGCCGCCGGGGTCGAGCCAGATCAGCGCGAGGGCGGTGAAGATCAGCTCGAAGCCGCCGCGCACCAGGCGAGCCGCGACGTCGGGCAGGTGCCGAAGGACATGTCCTCGGTGACATCTCTCGGCCATGTCGGAGATCGGTCGGCTGGCGAGGTAGCGGTCGCCGAGGCGCGGGACCTGGGTCAGGAAGGCGACGCGCAGGCGGGCGCCGAGGCGGCGACCGACCCGGCGCACGCCGGCGGCGAGCGGGAGCTCGAGCGCGAGGACGGCGACGAAGAAGGCGAGGATCGCCGCGGCCGCGCCGAGCCGCTGCTCGCCGACGCCGATCCGCTCGCCGACGTCGAGCAGCGCGCGCAGGACCAGCGCCTCGGCGACGACCACCGCGGCGGCGGTGACGAGGCCGACCGCGAGCACCGCCGGGAGCGCGAGGCCGTCGGCGCGCACCAGCGCGAACAGCTGGCGCAGCGGCGAGATCTGCGGCTCCGTGAGGGCGGCGACGAGGTCGGGCGAGAGTGTACTTTGGGACAGGTCGTGAGGGCGCAGGGCCGGCGCGTCGGCTCGCACGCCGCGGACCCGCACGAGCACCGCGCCGCGCAGCAGGGCGGTGTCGGGGTCGTCCGGGCTCGGCGCGGCGGTGAAGAACTGCTCGGGCAGGACGGCGTACAGGGCCTCGCCCGTGAGGCCCTCGCTGGCCTCGAGCAGGCGGGCGACGAAGCGCCGGGCCTCGCCGCCGCGCGCGAGGGCGCCGGCGCGGGCGAGCGACTCGGCGAGGCGGACGGCGGCGTCGAGGCGCGCGAGGCCGAGGATGCCGGGGTCGCCGGCGCCGGCGGCGAGCCAGGCGTCGACGCGGGCGCGGGCGAGCTTCAGCGCGCGGGCGCGGGCGCGCAGCGGGCCGGTGAACTCGTCGCTGTCGAGCCACTCGCGCAGGTCCTCGGCCGGGACCGGCATGCGGTGGACGAACAGCTCGCGCTGCAGCTGCTCGCGCGGGACGAAGCGGCGGCCGACGGCGGGGTCCATGATCTGGACCAGGCCGGCGAAGCACGACCACACGACGACGAAGTGGGTCAGGCCGCCCGGCGAGAGCACGACGGCGATCGCCGGCAGCGCCGCGGACTCGGCGACGAACACGTGGTCCGGCGGGCACATGATCTGCTCGGCCTCGAGGCCGAGCTGGACCGCGACGTCCTCCATGGTGTCGATCGAGGTGCCGTCGACGTCGGTCTGACAGGCCTCGCGCAGGCGGCCGTAGCTGACCGCGAGGCCGTGGCTGTCGAGCAGGCACTTGAGGGTGGCCGGGCCGCAGTCCATGGCCGAGCTCTGGATGACCTCGGCGACGATGCGACGGCGACGCGTCGGCGAGGCGGTCATGGGGCGAGCGCCTGGCCGATCGTGCGCAGCAGCAGGGCGGCGGGCGAGACGGACTCGACCTCGACCTCGAGCACGCCGGTGAGGCCGTGCTCGGCGGGGATCTTGCTGGCTGTCCCTCCGGACATTTCATCTGTCTGTTCGGACATGTCGCACTCGACGCGGACGAGGCCGTCTTCGGCCTCGCTGGCGACGGCGGCGACGCGGCCGTGGAGGCTGCCGAACTCGGCCCACGGGAAGCCGTCGAGGCGCATGCGCGCGGGCTGGCCGGGGCGGATCCGTCCGACCCCGGCGGGGGTGAAGCGGCCGACGATCCGCAGCGGGTCGTCGGAGATGACGACCGCGACCACGGCCCCGCGCGTGAGCACGGCGCCGGCCTGCAGCGGCACCACCCCGCCGAGCCGGCCGGCGATGGGGGCGCGCAGCGAGTGTTGATCGATCTGGTGGTCGAGCGTCGCGATCGCCGCGATCTTCGCCGCCAGCACGCGCTGCAGCTCGGCCTCCTCGCGGCTGGTGCGGGCGAGGTCGATGCGCATCGTCGCCAGCCGCTCGCCGAGCTCGGCCCGGGTGCGCGCGACCTGCAGGCGGCGGATCGTCGCCACCGCGGCGCTGCCCCGCTCGCGCGCCTGCAGCAGCTCGGCGGCCTCGCTCGACTCGACGCCGAGGCCGCGCAGGCTCTCGCTGCGCTCGGACATGGTGCGCGCGAAGGCGGCGGCGATCTGGGCCTCCTGCGCGCTGGCGCTGGCCTCGCTCTGGCGCGTGCGACCGCCGGCCTCGAAGGCCTCGATCGCGGCCGCCAGCGCGGCGTGCTCGCCGGCCAGCGCGCCGAGCTCGGTGAGCAGGCCCTGGCGCTCGGCGTCGACCTCGGCGCGCGCGAGCTGCAGGCCGCGGCTGTCGAGCTCGAGCAGCAACTCGCCAACGGCGACGCGGCGGCCGAGAGCGAGGCTGGCCGAGGACACGTCCGTCGACGACCGGGGCGAGCGGCACGGCGGCCCGCGCGACCTCGAGGCGCGCCTGCTCGCTGGTGGCGATCAGGCTGACCCGCGCGAGCACCAGCCACGCGGCCCAGGCGGCGAGGAAGCCGACGGCGAGCGCGACGCCGAGGGCGGTGCCGCGAGCGCTCTCGGCCCCCAGAGCCCGCAACGAGCGCGAGAAGGCGATCGGCACGAATCGTGGGTACCGCAATCGCTGCGAGGGGTAAAGCCGGCCGCACGCGCGCGCGGCCGCGCGATCACAAGGGCGAAGACACGGATGCGAGCCGCCGCGAGACCGCGCTCGTGAGGTGCGTGCGCCGGCACTGCGGACGCGGAGGCCGACGCGCACGCGAGCGCGCGATCACTGCGTGTGCACGGGCGCGTCCGCGGGCTCGATGCCGACGCCGAGGCTGGTGCGAATGCTGGCCGGGCCGTGTAGACGCAACGAGTGGCGCCCGGCCGCGAGCGCGACGGTGCGCGGCAGTGGGTGGTCGGCGGCGACGGTGAGGCCGGGGTGCTCGCAGATCGTGCAGGGCTGCAGGCTGACGCGGGACAGCGCCGGCGGCGAAGCGCTCCGGTTCGGCGAACTCGCGGCCACCTCGGCCGTGCACGACCGCGACCGCGTCGGCGCGCGGGAGCGCGGTGGCGAGGTCGAGCCGACCGTCGTCGTCGAGGTCGACGACGACGATGCCCGCGACCTCCTGGTCGATCGACCAGGTCGTTGCACAGTGAAACCGGTGTCGCCGCCCCACACGACGGTGACGGTGCCGGCGGGGCCGCTGGCGCCGACGAGGTCGCGCGCGCCGTCGCAGTCGACGTCGACGATCGTGAGCGCGTCAGGGCGACGCCGACCTGCACGCGCGAGACGTCGGCGATCGAGAGGCACCAGCGGACCGTCGCAGGGCACGGGCGCGGAGCAGCCGGCTGGCACCAGGACGGCCGCGAGCGTGCACGCGAGGCCAGGGAGGTTCACCGAAGATCCGGAGCGGAGATAGTAATCAAACGGCGCAGCGGTGGCCTGATCGGACGCTTGTCCGGGAATTCACGAGCGCGCGGGACGCCAGATGACACGCCTGGGGGCGGTGCGATAGCGTGGTCGCAGATGAAGGGCGTCGTGTTCACCGAGTTCCTCGAGATGGTCGAGTCCCGGTTCTCGGAGGAGATGGTCGAAGAATTGCTCGGCAGCTGCGATCTGGCGTCCGGCGGGGCCTACACGTCGATCGGCACCTACGACCACCGCGAGCTGGTCGTGCTCGTCGGCGCGCTGTCCGAAGGACAGGTGCTCCGGCGGGCGCGCTGGTCCACGAGTTCGGGCGCCACCTGCTGCGCCGCTTCACCGTCGGCTTCCCCGGCTTCTTCACGGCCGCGCGCGACACGTTCGGGTTTCTGGGGCTGGTCGAGGGCTACGTCCACACCGAGGTGCGCAAGCTGTACGAGGACGCGGAGCTGCCGACGTTCGAGTGCTCGCCGGTCGCGGATGGCCGCATGGACATGGTCTATAAGTCATCTCGCGGGTTCGCCGACCTGGCGCACGGCCTCATCGAGGCGACCGCGGAGCACTACGGCGACGCGATCGCGGTCGACGTCGAGGATCTGTCGGGCGGCGCGCGGACGCACGTGCGTTTTCGGCTGCGCAAGCTACAACCTCCGGCGTGAGCGAGAGGGCCGTGGACGAGCTCGAGATCTTCCGCCGCCGCTACGACCGGGAGCGCCGGGCCCGCAAGGAGGCCGAGGTCTTCGCCGAGACGAAGACGCGCGAGCTCTACGAGACCAATCAAGCGCTGCAACGGCTGGCGGCGACGCTGCAGGAGCAAGTGGCCGAGCGCACCGCCGAGCTGCGCCGGATCGCCGAGGAGGCGGTGGCGGCCAGCGAGGCCAAGTCGCTGTTCGTCGGCGCGGTCAGCCACGAGCTGCGCACGCCGCTGAACGCGATCATCGGCTACGGCGAGCTGCTCGCGGAGGAGCTGACGGAGTTCGCGGGCGCCGGCGAGCTGGTGAGCGAGGCCGACAAGATCGTGCAGGCCGCCCGCCACCTGCACGCGCTGGTCAACGACCTGCTCGACCTGCAGAAGGTCGAGGCGGGCAAGCTGGTGCTGACGTTCTCCGAGGTCGACGTCGAGGGCGTGGTCACCGAGGTCACGGGCGCGCTGGGGGCGAAGCTGCAGGACGGGGCCAACGCGCTGCGCGTGACGGTCGAGCCCGGGGCCCGGCGGCTGCGCACCGACGAGCTGCGCCTGCGCCAGGTGCTTTATAATTTGCTCAGCAACGCGGCCAAGTTCACCCGCGAGGGCACCGTGGCGGTCCGCGTCCGCCCAGCGCTCCGCTCGGGCCGTCGTGGGGTGGTGTTCGAGGTCGAGGACACGGGGGCCGGGATGACGCCGGAACAACTGGGGCGACTGTTCACGCCCTACGTGCAAGTCGACGAGGTGCTGGCCCGCCGCCACGGCGGCACGGGGCTCGGGCTCGCGCTCACGCGCCGGCTGTGCCAGCTGCTCGGCGGTGAGATCGCGGTCGAGAGCGAATCCGGGCGCGGCTCGTGCTTCCGTGTGTTCTTGCCCGCGGCGGCGTGATCGCGCGAGCGGACGCGTGCGCGCGTCGGGGGGCGCACGCGAGGAGGGGGATGCGCGGCGTCAGCGGGCGAGCGATCGGCGTCGAGACGCATGCACGCGGGCGGAGAAGGCCGTCGGAGCGGTGTTCTTCGGCGGCTTCAGCCGATCCGCGGAGGGCCGGGGCGACGGACCGCGGGCAGCGGCGCTGCGGCGGGGGCCGGCCGGGGTGCGTCGATTCGGGCCAGGCGATGGAAGCGCCACTGCTGCACGGTCCGCAGGGCGCCACGGACCAGCATTGCGACCACGAACAAGAAGGGCACGCCGAGGAAGATCAGTGTCATGATCGCGCCGGACATGTGCTTCATATGCGATCAGCGTGGGGCCCGAATCGCCGCGGTCAACGGTCTGCACGGCCGTATTCGCGGGCGATGGACGGCGGCGATGCTGTTCGTGGGTGCGTGTGGCTCACGGGCGCCGGTCGTCGCTCCCGACGTGGAGTCGACGGCGATCGTGCTGCCGCGATCGGCCGAGGCCGAGAGGCGAGAGACAGCAGCCTCGGCGGCGCCGGTGGTGCTCGCGGAGCGCGAGGCCGCGGCGCCTGCTCGGGGATGTGAGCGGCGCGATGTCTCGTCGCTCGAGCGCTCCACGTGCTTATGCGAGGAGCAGTGCGCGCGGCAGATCGATCGCGCGGCGCTGGCGGCGAGGCTGGTGCGAGCAGGCGGCGAAGCGCCGACCTGGTTGACCACAGGACAGCCGGGGACGCTGCGTTATCCGTATCGCGAGGTCGACGGCCTCGTGCTCGAGATCGACGGCGAGGGCCGCGTCACTCGCTGCTCGCACAGCGAGTCGAACGATCCCGCCGCGACCGCGGCGATCGACTGCGCGGCGACGAGACCCACGGCGCGATGAGGCGGCACGATGGGGCGCGAGACCTCGCGCGCACGAGCCGGGTCGTGATCGCAGCCGGCCTCGGGGCGAGACGCCGGTCGCATCGTGAGCGTGCCGGTGGTGCGACGCTCGGCGAGACGACTACAGGAGCGGGACGATCGCGGCCTGGTAGGCCGAGTACGGCCTGGCGCCCACGACCTGGGCGACGACCTTGCCGGCCTTGAACACGAGCACGGTGGGGACCGTGCGTATCCCGTATCTCTGGGGCGTGTCCTGATTGTCGTCGATGTTGAGGCGGCCGACCGCGAGCTCGCCGGCGTAGTCGTCGGCGAGCTTCTGCGTGCTCGGGGCGACCGTCCGCGACGGGGCGCTCCAGGTGGCCCAGAACTCGACATGGACCGGCAGCGAGGCCTGCAGCACCTCGAGGTCGAAGTTGGCGTCGGTGAACTCGAGCACGGGCGCGTGGGTCATGGCTCATGGTGAGCACGACGCGAGGTTTGCGATCAAGCCTCCGGCAGGCCGTCGACGACGTGCTGGATCTGCGCGGCCATGCACGACGCCAGCGCCGTGTCGGGACCGCCCGTGAAGGCGCGCATCGGCAGCGCCTGGCGGAACAGCCAGGTGCCCGAGATGATGGCCAGCAGCAGGGCGGCGCGCGCCTCGGCGCGTGGAGGGCCGAGCCAGCGGGCCAGCGGCTGGATCACGCGCGCGGCCAGCAGCTCGGTGGCGAGGTCGCACACCTCGGGCTCGCCGGCGGCGTGGAGGAGGATCGACAGGGTGTCGGCCTCGCGCATCGGCTTGCTGAAGAAGTAGCGGGCGATGTGCCGGCCGACGGTGGCGCGGTCGGGCCCGAGGAACGGGCCGAGGCCGATGTCGGACTCGATGGCGGCGATGAAGAGGTCGCGCTTCGAGCCGAAGTAGCGGACCACCAGCGCAGGGGTGATGCCGGCGGCGGCGGCGATCTCTCGCATGCCCGCGTTGGCGTAGCCGCGCGTGGCGAACAGGACGCGCGCGGCGTGGAGGATCTCCGACCGGGTCTGCTCGGCGTCGCGGGGGCGCGGGGCGGCGGCGGGGCGGCGGCGGGGCGGGCTCTTGCGCTGGGCCATCGGGGCTTTTTTGTAAACGGCTGTTGACTTCTAGCACGGGCGGTCCAAGCTTGCCCGCAAGTAAACGTTCGTTTACCGAAACCGAGGAGAAGCAGGCGATGAGCGGCTGGGGCACGAAGGACATCCCACGACTGGACGGCAAGACCGCGGTGGTCACGGGCGCGAACAGCGGGATCGGCTATTACACGGCGCTGGAGCTGGCGCGCGCGGGGGCGCAGGTGGTGATCGGCTGCCGCGACGCGGCCCGCGGCGAGGAGGCGCTCAAGGGTCTGCGACAGCAGTCGGGGGGCGCGGTCAAGCTGGTGCCGCTCGACCTGTCGTCGCTGGCGTCGGTGCGGGCGTTCGCGGACGAGGTGCGGAAGCGGCACCCGAGCCTCGACCTGCTGGTCAACAACGCGGGGATCATGGCGCTGCCGCGGCGCGAGACCACGGTCGACGGGTTCGAGAAGCAGTTCGGCACCAATCACCTCGGACACTTCGCGCTGACGGGGCTGCTCCTGCCGGCGCTGCGGGCCAGCGCGGCGCCGCGGGTGGTGACCGTCAGCAGCGCGGTGGCCTGGCCGGCGCGGCTCGACCTCGACGACCTGCAGAGCGAGCGGCGCTACTCGCCGATGGGCACCTACGGGCGCTCGAAGCTGGCCAACCTGCTGTTCATGCTCGAGCTGCAGCGGCGCGCCGGCGGGACGGGCCTGCGCAGCGTGGCGGCCCACCCGGGCGGGGCGTCGACGGGGCTGCAGAAGCACGCGTTCGCCCGCAGCATCAAGTGGTTCGGGCAGCCGGCGCAGGCCGGGGCGCTGCCGTCGCTGCGCGCGGCCACTGCCCCGGACGTGCAGGGCGGCGATTACTACGGGCCGTGGCTCATGCTCATGCGCGGCGCCCCGATCCACGCGTGGATCCCCCCGCAAGCCCGCGACGAGCAGACCGCGGCGCGGCTGTGGCAGCGCTCGGAGGAGCTGACGGGGGTCAAGTTCGACCTGTCCTGACGGACAGGCGCCAAGGAGCGAGGCGATGAAGGTGCTGATCTTCGGCGCGACCGGGATGATAGGTCAGGGGGCGCTGCGCGAGTCGCTGCTCGACCCGCAGATCGATCAGGTCACGGTGGTCGGCCGCAGCCGGACAGGTCAGCACCACCCGAAGCTGCGCGAGGTGGTCCACGCGAACCTGGACGACCTGGGGCCGATCCTGCCGCTGGCGGGCCACGACGCGTGCTTCTTCTGCGTCGGGGTGTCGTCGGCGGGGCTGTCCGAGGCCGAGTACACGCGGGTGACGCACGACCTGACGTTGATGGTGGCGCGCCCGCTGGCGGCGCTGAACCCGGACATGACGTTCATTTATGTGTCGGGCAGCGGGGCGGACAGCAGCGAGCGCGGGCGCACGATGTGGGCCCGCGTGAAGGGCAAGACCGAGAACGACCTGCGCGCGCTGCCGTTCCGCGCGAGCTTCGTGGTCCGCCCGGGCTTCATCCAGCCGATGCACGGCATCCGCTCGCGCACGCGGCTTTACAACGCGCTCTACGCGGTGCTGTCGCCGCTGTACCCGCTGTGGAAGGTGCTGTTCCCGGGGCTGGTGACGAGCACGGAGCAGCTGGCGCGAGCGATGATCGCGGTGGCTCGCGACGGGACGGCCAAGTACGTGCTCGAGACGCGCGACATCAACGCGATCGGCCAGCGCGAGCTGGCCGCGCGGGCGGGGTGAAGACGTGCGGTGCGGTCGCGGCGGCTGCTGTCGGAAGGGACAGCCGTCTGAAGGATATGTCCGACCGGCGCGTCGGTTGGATGGATGTCCGAAGGGACAGGTTCCGGCCGGCGGGCATGCGTGTCCGAAGGGATACGGTCCGTCCGTGTGCGGGGTCGTCCGCGGGACCGGTCGCCTGCCAGGGGGCCGGTGAATCACCTGCGCGGACGCGGGGGCCGATGCGCGCCGTCGACCTCGAGCTCGTCGGCCCAGGCGTGCCGGGCGTGTGCGGGACCGAGGATGCTGCGGCGCGCGGCCTCGAGGGTGACCTCGGGGCGGTCGTGGTAACGGGCGCAATCGGCGTAGCTGACGAACAGCCGCGGCGAGAGGAAGACGAGCAGACCGACGGGTGAGCCGCAGGCGGCGGCCGCCGCGAGCTTGTGGTGGCCGTCGAGCACGACGGCGAAGGCGCAGCGCTCGTTGGCGTAGCAGCCGTAGGCGAGCGCGGTGGGGCGGGCGCCGGCCGCGAGGCGGTGGGTGTAGTGGTCGATGCGCGTGACGTCGGCGGCGGTGGTGAGCGGCAGCAGCAGGACCGCGAGGTCGCCGATCGTGTCGCGATACATCACCGCCGGCGCGGGCTCCGGGCTTCGAGGAGCGAAGCCGAAGGGACGGTCGTCGCCGACCTCACGGACCGCGACGCCCCACGGATCGGCCGGGTCGGTCCAGTGCAGCCCATAGTCGGCGGGGAACGTGATGCAGAGGCCGGTTTGGTGGGTCGTAGCGAGACTGACCTCGGCGTGGACGACGTCGTAGACCCCCGCGGGCAGCGGGGCGCCGGCGACCGCAAGGACGTCGGGTGCGAGCGACAACGGGCCATCGCCGGCCAGCTCGTCGTATAGCCGCCCGGACATGTCCGGTGGGACAGCATCTCCCAGGCAGCGCAAGAAGCACGCGAAGGTGTCCTGCCTCAGCTCGACGGCCGTGACGCCGCGGACCGAGAGGGCGCCGTGCTCGAGCATCTCGATCTGCAGGTCGACGAGCGCGGCGTCGGTGGCGACCACGTGATCGACGAGCAGCCGGGGCGCGGACATGGGAGCGCAGGATAGTGCTGCGAGCGGAGCGTTTCGAGCGCTCGTCCTCGCCTCCGGAGGGCCTGGGTGCGAAATGCACGTCGCTGCGGCCGCCGGGCCAAGTGGTGCTAGAGAAGCGCGATGATCGAACAGGCCGAGCTCGACCGCGTGCTCCTCGAGCGGTTCGGGTTTTCCGAGTTCCGCCCGGGGCAGCGGCGCAGCGTCGAAGAATTGTTGCTCGGCAGCGGGTCGCTGCTGTGCATTCAACCGACGGGCTACGGCAAGAGTCTTTTGTATCAATTGCCGGCGGCGCTGCTCGACGGGATCACGCTGGTGGTGTCGCCGCTGCTGGCGCTGATGCGCGACCAGCTGCAGCACCTCAACGACCGCTTCGGGCTGGCGGCGGCCAGCATCAACAGCGACCAGAGCGAGGAGGAGAACGACGCGGCGAAGGCGGCGGCGGCCCAGGGGCGCGTGCGGCTGCTGTTCGTGTCGCCGGAGCACCTCGACCACGTCGATCGCTTCGAGGCCCTGGCGGCGCTGCCGATCCGCCTGCTCGTGGTCGACGAGGCGCACTGCATCTCGACGTGGGGCCACGACTTCCGCCCTGCGTACCGGCAGATCGTCCACCTGCTGCGCGCGCTGCAGGAGCGCCACCCGTCGCTGCGGGTGCTGGGGCTGACCGCGACCGCCGACGAGCGGGTGGAGGAGGACATCCGCGCGCAACTGCAGCGGCCCGGGGCGACGCCGCTGGTGGTGCATCGCAGCAGCATGGACCGGCCCAACCTGTCGCTGGCGGTGGTCGGCCTGCACGGGATGGCGAGCAAGCTGGCCTATCTGGCGCAGATCGTGCCGCGGCTGCCGTCGCCGGGGATCGTGTACTGCGCGACGCGCGAGCGCACCGAGCTGGTCGCGGGCTACCTGCAGGCGCGCGGGCTGGAGGCGGCGGCGTATCACGCGGGGCTCGAGCCGGAGCGCAAGCGCGAGCTGCAGGGGTCGTTCCTGCACGGCGATTGCCCGGTGATCGCGGCGACCAATGCGCTGGGGATGGGCATCGACAAGTCAGACCTGCGCTACGTGATCCACGTCGACGTGCCGGGCTCGGTGACGGCCTATTATCAGGAGGTCGGCCGGGCCGGGCGCGACGGCCGGCCGGCCCGCGGGATCTTGCTGTATGACCCGGAGGACAGGCGGATCCAGGAGCACTTCATCGACTCGGCGCAGCCGCAGCCGCAGGACTTCGCGGCGATCGTCGAGGCGATCGAGCACGAGCCGCTCGGGCTGACGGCGATCAAGGTCCGCACCGGGCTCCACCCCACGCGCGTGACGGTGGTGGTCGCGGAGCTGGTCGAGCAGGGCTTTGTCCGCAAGCAGAGCGCCGGCGGCAAGCAGGTCTACGGGCTGACCCAAAAGACAGGCTCGCCGGACCTCGGCCGCTACCGCACGCAGCAGGCGGTGAGGATGCGAGATCTCGAGGAGATGCAGGCGTACGGGCGCGGCGAGGCGGACTGCCTGATGGCGACGCTGCGGCGCGCGCTCGGGGACCGCGAGGCGGCGGTCTGCGGGCGCTGCTCGCTGTGCCGCGGGCAGCAGTCGAGCGTGGACATCGAGGCGGCCACCGCGGAGGCGCAGCGCTGGCTCGAGTCGCGGCCGTCGCCGATCGCCGCGAGCGCGCGGCCGGAGGTGGCGGAGGGGCTGGCGCTGCTGGATGGGGAGATCGCCGGGCCGCTGTTCCGCAAGTTCTTTCAGGGGCGCGAGACGGCGGAGCCGCTGCCGCCGGCGCTGGCCGAGCTGCTGCGGACGCAGGTGCGCGCGCTCGGGGAGCGGTTCGAGTTCGCGGCGGTGGCGGCGGTGCCGAGCCGCGACTGGCGTCAGCGCGAGGAGGCGCTGCAGATCGCGGCCCAGACGCTCGGGGTGCCGGCCCTGCCCGAGCTGGTGGTGTGGCGCGAGGAGCCGGGGGCGCGGCAGAGCGAGCTGCGCAACAACGACCAGCGGCGCGAGAACGTCGAGAACACGATGAAGCTCGGCAGCGGCAGCGTGCGCGGCGAGGTGCTGCTGCTCGACGACTTCATCGGCTCGGGCGCGACGATCAAGGAGGCGGCGCGAGTGCTGCGCAAGGACGCGAAGCTGAAGGCGGCGATCGTGCCGCTGACGCTGGCGCGAGTGCGCTGGAAGCTCGGCTCGGCGGGACGGATCCACTGACTTCGGGGACACGTCATCGGCGAGTGATTCACGGGGAGCTCGGCGTCGCCGAGGTCGACAGGGCAGAGCTCCGATTCGGAGCGACGTCATCGGCGAGTGAGTGGCGCCGACAGGGCAGAGCCTGACTCGAGGCGACATCATCGGCGGGTGAGTGGCGGGGAGCTCGGCGTCGTTGCCGAGGTCGGCGGGGCGGTTCCACGGACTTCGGGGCGACATCATCGGCGAGTGAGTGGCGGGGAGCTCGGCGTCGTTGCCGGGCGGATCCACGGATTTCGGGCGACGTCATCGGCGAGTGATTCACGGGGAGCTCGGCGTCGTCGCCGAGGTTTGGGCAGATCCCCCGGCTTGTGGCGCCGGCGGGGCTGTGCGAGCCTCGCGGCGATGCGAGGGCAGTCGCGGAGGCGGTGGATGCAGCTCGTGGGCGGGGCGATGAGCTTGCCGGCGTGCCGCGGGCGGGCCACGCAGGCGCCGACGATGACGGAGGCGCGGCTGTTCTCCGGCGAGGATGGCGGGCAGGTCGCCGAGGCGCAGATCGTGGCGGCGATGGCGGCGAGCGACGTGGTGCTGATCGGCGAGCAGCACGGGCACCCGCTCGGGCTCGAGCTGGCGGCGGACCTGTTCGAAAATTGCTGGCGACCGGGGCCGTGGCAGCGCTGGCGCTCGAGAGCGTGACGCGCGATCATCAGGCGGAGCTCGACGCGTTCCTGCGCGCGCAGCTCGACGAGGCGGCGTTCCGCAAGGCGGCCGACCTCGAGGGCGAGCGCAAGTTCCCCGCGGGGCACCGCCGCATGGTGCTGGCGGCGCAGGCGAAGGGGCGGCCGGTGATCGCGGCCAACGCGGCGCGGGCGCTGGTGAAGCGGGCGCGGCTCGAGGGGCTGGAGCCGCTGCGGGCGCTGGGGCCCGAGGAGCAGGCGCTGGTCGAGGTGCCCGAGCAGCTGACCGAAGGGACATATCGCGAGCAGTTCGTGGCGCTCATGGGCCAGCACGCGGGCGTCGACGCGGCCACGCTCGAGGGCTTTTATCGGGCGCAGAACGTGTGGGACGCGACGATGGCGGGGTCGATCGGCCGCGCGCTGGCGGCGGGGTCGCGGCCGGTGGTGCAGGTGGTCGGTGGCTTCCACGTGGACGGGGCCGGCGGGCTGTATCAGCGTGTGCGGGCCGCGAATCCGTCGGCGAAGGTGTGGCGCCTGTCGGTGGTGGCGGAGGTCGCAGAGGCGCTGCGGGCGGAAGATCGCGGGCGCGCCGACGTCGTCGCGTACGTGGGGCCGTTGCTGGCGAGCTGAGGATCGATGGAGCGCGAGGAATTCAGGCGACGCCTGGCCGAGGCGACGCGCCGACTGCTGTCGTTGACGCGGACGTACGTGATCGACGCGCTGCCCGAGGCGGTGACTTACTCGCTGGCGATGGGGCCGTGGGTCGAGCACGTGCCGCTCGGGCCGGGGGAAGTGTTGTTCGCGGAGGATGCCGAGAGGTTCCGCGAGCGGCGCTCGTGCACGGCGGAGGAGACGATCGACCTGCTGTGGCGCGACGGCCTGGTGCCGCTGTGGATCGACATGGTGGTGGTGGCGGTCGTACACGAGCGCACGCAGGTCGAGGTCGAGGTGTCGCCGCGGTTCGTGCGTGAGACCAGGGAGCTGCAGGACGAGGAGCGACCCTTTTTGATAAAGGTTCGCAACGAGCCGCCGTGGATTCCCAGGGGGAAGATGCATGGGCCGCTGGAGCGTTTTCCGCTGCACTGGCGCGATGACCCGGAGGCGGCCAGGGTGGTGCGAGACCCGGAGGAAGGTCGCGTGTCGGTGCGACGGCTGCTGCTGCGGCGATTGCTGGCGGCGCCGCGATCGCAGAGCACGCGCGCGCTGGTGCGGCGGTATCTTCACGAGCGGCCCGCTGATCTGCCGTGGCGCGACGAGGCGGAGCAGCTCGAGGCGATCGCGGAGGCCGAGCAGGAGCTCGCCGGGTGGCCGCACGACGGGGACGACGAGGGCACGCGCTAGTACAGCGGCCCCAAAGTTCTCCAGGGGTTTCGCGCGGCATGCTTCCCTCCTCCCCCGTCTGTCCTGCGAGCGGGGTATAGGGACCGGCGATGCATGTCCATCACCCCGCATTCGGCGTCCCGTCCCCCACCGTCCCCGAGATCCGGGCGCGCTGTGAAGCGGACGCGCGCCGGCTGTGGGACGCTGCGGTGTCGCTCGCGCGCTGGCGGGTGGCGCAAGAGGAGGCGCTCGCCGCGGTGCCCTACGGCGGGCCCGACCCCGAGGCAGGTGCTGTCGAGCCTGGCGACCTCGCCCGGGCGATCGTCGCGTTGCAACCCGAGCTGCTCGGTTCGACCCTCATGGGTGCGCCCCTGGACCGCGCCCACGCGATCTGGCGGCAGCGGATCGCCGAGGCGAGCGACCTGCCGCTGGCCTACAGCTGGGGGCGTCGCTGGGCGATCCGCGAGGCGGCCGGCGCGTCCGTGGATCCGGGGGTGCTGCTCCGCAGCCTGCCGGACCGCACGCTATGGGCGCTGTCCGCCCTCGACCCGCGAAACGCCGAGGGGCTGATCACGGCCCGTGAGGCGTACTGCGCGTTGTTCGACCAGCTCGGCGCGCGGGGGCACGTCGGCCTCACCGTGCAGCCGGCCTGGCTCGAGCGGGAGCCGGACGCCGTCTGGCGCGAGCGCCTCGTCCACGGGCCGGGGTTCGCTCTCGTCGGCGAGGCGTGTTCGGGGCGACGCGCCCTGATCCGGCAGCTCCGCCGCCTTCTGCTGCAGACCCGCGGGATGAACGTCGACAACTGGCACGGCGGGGGCTCGCCCGATCCGCGGTACCGCGCCCGACCCGACGCCGTCCCCGCCTCGATCGCGCCGGGGCTCGTGTGCGCGTGGACGCGCGTGCCGGAGGACCCGCCGCTGCTCCGCTACGCCGCGGAGATGGCCCTCGATCCGGACGCCGCGTTCCAGCTGATCCTCGCCGCGACCGAGGCAGGGTGGGCACGGCTGTGCGAGATGGCGCCGGACCTCGCGCGCTGGCCGGTCGTCCCGATGCCGCCGCCGACCGACGACGAGCTCCTGCCGATCTGGCTGTGCCAGCGCCCCTACATCGAGGATGTCCTGGGCGAGCGGATCGATCTGCGCCGCCTTCTGCCGCTGCCGCCGGATCGGCTGCGCCGCCTGCTCGCGGCGGTCGATCCCCACGACCTCACCATCCCCGAGCAGGGCCACGCGGTGCGGCTCCGCGAGGCGCTGGGGGAGCTGCTCTGCGCGCGGTCCCGGGCGACGAGGCGCCAGATCCGTGAGCACCCCGAGCTCGCGGCGCTGGACGCCGGATTCTCGGGGGACGACTCGCGCTGATCACCGCGTCGCCGAGGATTCACCCGGCTCGCATGGCAATATGTCCATTCGGACATGTGCTTCTGCATCACCGCGGGAGGGACTGCGGCGCTCAGGTTGGCGGCGTGCGATGATATGTCCATTCGGACATGTTCTCTTGTACTGCCGCGTCGCGGAGTGATCGGTCAGGGGAGCCAGAGGATCGTGATGACGTGGTCGTCGATGCCGACCACGGCCGGTTCGCCGGTGAAGCCGGGGCGGGTGTTGGTGAACCATGTCGGTTCGGGGTCGGCCCACAGCTCGGCGGTGAACCACCGGCGGAGGGCGTCGAGGTCGATCATCCGGTCGGCCAGCCTGGAGGGGCTGACGGCGTCGAGCCAGCCGCCCTGTTCGGCCTCGGCGCGCTCGGCGGCCTCCTCGGCCTCGACCTCGACGATCCGGGCGCGCGCGGTGGCGAGGAGGCGGTCGGCGCAGGCGAGCATCTCGGCGCGGTCGATCGCGCGCCAGGTGCCGTCGACGAAGGTGCAGTAGGGGGCGTCCTCGGGGGTGCAGAGGCTGAAGTGATCCTCGAGGAAGGTCTGGACGACGGCGCGCCTGGCGGTCACGAGCGCGGACGGATCGGCGCCGGCCTCGGCGAGCGCCTCGCGGTGGATCGACTCGAGCACGGCGCTCGCCGGGACCGCCTTGAGCCACGCGCTGGTCCACGACGGGTACCACTGCCGCTGGATGTGCTCGGCGAGCTCGAGCCGGCGCGCGAGGTCGGGGTCGGGGCGCATGGGTCGAAGGGTAGCGAAGTTCGCGGGGACCGGGAGCGGCCGGGTGGGGCGGATCGTCGGTGGCACACCCCAGGAGCGACGGGTGCGTCGCGTCGACGCACGGCGTGACAGTCACCCGCGAGGGGCGGGTTCACGTGGGACTGTCGCCGCGAGGACGCGAGGCGCCGGGCGCGTCGCTCGCGTAAACTCGCGGGACGATGGACGTTGGCGCGTTGTTCCCCGAGTGGGAAGAGGTCGGCGAGGAGCAGCCCGCGGCGATCGCGGCGGTCTGCGCGCGGCTCGGGGTGGAGCGGGAATGGCTGGCGGAGGACGACTACATCCACGCGATCGTCGGCGGGGCGGTCGAGGGCGAGCGGGTGGCGTGGGTCGAGAAGGTCGAGAAGGACGACGGAGGCTGGGTCGACGTCGATTACTTCCTGCGCATGCGGGTCGGCGCGACGCAGGTCCGCGAGTGGACGGTCGACACGTACAACCCGTACTTCGGCTGCGAGGTCGGTCACCTGCGCTGGTGGGACGATGCGGTGGTGATGGTGTACCGGGAGAAACACCGCACGATCGTCTGCAGGGTGGGGCCGGAGGGCGCGCCGCAGCTGCGGGTCGTGGGGTTCGCGTGGACGGTGCTGAACGAGGTGCTGCTGTGCGAGAGCCGGGCGAATGGGCTGGTCGAGCGGATCCACCTGCCGGCGCTGCGGCCGATGGCGCCGCTGCCGGCGGCGCTGGCCGATCGGAGCATGGCCATGGGGGCATGTCCTGTGGGACAGCCGATCACGCGCGAGCCGACGGTGCTGCAGCGGCAGATCGCGGCGGGCTTGCCCGCGGCCTCAGGGCCGATCGCGGAGCTGTTGATCGGGGCGCTGGCGTATCGCTTCTGGGAGCCGCGGCCGCCGCTGTTCGCGACGTATCAGGAGGCGTACGCCGACGACCATCCGTGGAACACGCCGTGCTGGTTGCCGTTCTATTGGTACTGCGCGAGCTCGGCGGCGGAGCGGGCCGTGTTGCTGGCGCAGCTCGAGGCTGTCGCCGCGCGGGCGCCGGAGGCGTTCGCGGACGAAGATGACACCGCGGAGCTGGCTTGCCGGCACATCGCGGCCCGCTGCGCGAAGCTGGTGACGGCGTGCCGCGCGGGGCGGCTGCCGGACGGGGAGTCTTGCTATTTCTGGGTCGACTGGTCGCAGGAGGGGTTTGCAGGGGCAGAGGCGCTGTTTCCGGCGGGGATGTGGGCGGTGTGGCAGGCGCTGCGCCCGCGCGCCCGCGAGCTGCGGGCGTTCGGCGAGCGCAGATGAAGGAGGGCCGGCGCCGAGGCCGAGCCCGCGTCACTCGAACAGCTTGCGCAGCCGCTCGGCGAAGCCGTACCAGCCCTGCTGGTAGTCGCTGCGGTCGACCGGCGCGCCGAAGCCGTCGTGCACGATCGTCAGGCGGGTGCCCGCGCCGCCGGCCAAGGGCTCGAGCAGCCAGGTCACGCGCGTGAGCGGCTGGTCGGGCTCGCCGCGCCAGTCGGTCCAGTCGGTGACCAGCTTCTCGCCCTCGACGAGCTCGACGATCCGCGTCGGGCCGCCGTCGACGCTGCGGCCCTCGATGTCGTAGCGCCAGCCGTACGTGTACGTGCGCCGCTCGAGGTCGACCTGGGCGGCCCCGCCGAGCCAGCGGTTCATCAGCGCCGGGTCGAGCAGGGCGCGGAACACCTTGGCCGGCGGCGCCTTGATGTCGATCGAGACGCGCACCTCGTTGCGCCCGCCGGCGAAGTCGGGGAGCACGACGCCGGCTGTCCTTCCGGCCAGGTGGTCGCCGAGGTTGCCGGCGTGCAGGCGCCAGAGATCGTCGAGCACGTGGCGCGGGCGCTTGAACGGCAGGGCGCCGCGGACCGTGTGGACGACCTCGAGGGTGCTCTTCGCGGGGTCGTCGGTCGGAGCGACCGACCAGCGCACCTCGGTGTCGACGCCGTGGATCTTCCACGAGAAGGCGAGCGCGGCGTCGGGCTCGAAGGCGACGAGGCGCTGCGTGGCGTCGCCGGCCGCCGGGGCGCCGAGGGTGGCGCTGCCATGGAACGCGAAGCTGCCGCCGACGCGCGGCTCGACGGTGACGTGCTCGGCGAACCACCGCGACAGCTCGGACGGCTCGACGAGCGCGCGGAAGGCTCGCGGCGGAGGGACAGGCAGCGGGAAGCTGGCGCGGTGCTCGAATACGGGGGGGTGCTCGCTCATCTCGGTTTCCTCTTGGTGCGGGGCGCCAGCGTGCGTGCCGGCGCGGGGGGTTCGTCATCGTCGTCGGGCAGGGATTCGACGAGGTCCCGGAGGTCGCGCAGGCGCGCCGTCCAGAACACGCGGTAGGCGTCGAGCCAGGCGGTGGCGGCCTCGAGGCGCGCCGGCGAGAGCGTGTAGACCCGCTCCCGCCCGCGCCGGCGCTCGACCACCAGCTCCGCCTCGCGGAGGATCCGCAGGTGCCGCGAGACGGCCGGGCGCGTGACCGCAAACCCCCGCGCCAGCGCACCCGCGGTCTCCTCGGCGCCGCGCAGCCGCTCGAGCAAGTCGCGGCGCGTGCGGTCCGACAGCGCGAAGAACACGGCGTCGAGCGTGGCAGCGGTCGCTGGAGGGGTGCAGGTCATGTGTAAAGGAGAGGTTACGGGTTTTCGCACACGTGTCAAGAGTTGGTTACGCGTCGCGCCGGCTCGATTGCCGGGCGTCTACGCGGGCGCAGCAGCACCGCCGGGTGTGCGAGCCCGTTGCGAGGTGCGGGACCGGCACGCCGAGTTTGCGTGCGTCATCGACGACATCGCCGTCGACCGCGGCGAGCACCACCGGGCGTGCGAGGTCTGCTGGAAGCTGCAGGCCGATCGGCACGCCCGTGTGCGGCATCGACGACGTCGAGCTCGCCGTCGGCCGCAGCGTGACGGAGTATCGCCGGGCGTGCGAAGGCCGCTGGAAGCTGCAGGCCGATCGGCACGCCCGAGTTTGCGTGCGTCCTCGGCGACATCGAAGTCGCCGTCAGCCGCGGCGCGACCGGCGAGTGATGATCGTCGCGGCTGCGTCGCATGACCTCGTGCGGCAGCTCGAGCCTCGCCGAGCTCGCACGCGCGTGCCGGAGCGCAGCAGGTGATCGGTCGCTCGCTCCGCGAGCGGAAGCTCGGGCGATCCACTGTCGTCGTCACGCCCCGGGCTCGGGTGCCGAGGCGCGAGCGGATTTTTTCGTCGCGCGCTGCGACATCCGATCTGTCCGCCTGTCATGCCCGCAGGAGGCCGGACCACGCGAGCGTCGTGCTCGGCGACGGGCTCCTGCGCCGCGTCGCGAGCCTCGCGCGGCCACCAAGGATTCATCCGATGTCCACCACCTTCTCGCGTCCTCATGCTTCGATCTCCTGCTCTCTTCTCTCTGCGTCGCGCCTCGGCCCTGCGTTGCTGCTCGGCGCGTCCGTGTTCGCGCCGCTGGCCTGCGACGACGAACCGGCCGTCGACGCGTCTGCGATCGAGCTGCGCGACGGCGACGCGTGTCCGTGCGCCGGCGGCACCGACTGGCTCGGCAACCCTGTGAACACCGACGTGTGTGGCCAGCAGGTCTGCGGCGAAGATTTTCAATATTACGCGTGCGGCCCGAGCGGCTGGGTCGCGCAGGGCGGCGTGTGCGGGGGCGACGACGGCTGCGACTGTCCCGGCGGCACTGACTGGCTCGGCAACACGGTGCACGCGACCGAGTGCGGCCAGCAGGTCTGCGGCGAAGACCTTCAGTATTACGCATGCGAGCAGAGCGGGTGGGTCTCGCTGGGCGGCGTGTGCGGGGGCGGCGACGACAGCGGGGGCGGCGACGACTGCGACTGTCCGGGCGGCACCGACCATCTCGGCAACCCCGTGCACGCGACCGAGTGTGGCCAGCAGATCTGCGGCGAGGATTTTCAATATTACGCCTGCGAGCAGAGCGGCTGGGTCTCCCAGGGAGGCGTGTGCGGGGGCGACGACGGCTGCGACTGCCCCGGCGGCACGGACTGGCTCGGCAACCCGGTGCACGCGACGGTGTGCGGCCAGCAGGTCTGCGGCGAGGATCTTCAATACTACGCCTGCGGGCAGGACGGATGGGTGTCGCAGGGCGGCACCTGCGGCGGCGACGGCGGCGGCGGGCTCGTCTTCAACACGCCGGCGCAGCTGCAGAGCGCGCTCGCCGGCGGGACCGACGTCCGCGGCGCGACGATCACCTTCCCGTTCGCGCTCGACGTGGGGATGAAGGACTTCCGCGACGTGCACTTCGCCGGCGGGGTCGACGGCGGGTGGTTCTTCGGCACCGAGCTCGACGGCGCGGTGTTCTCGGGCCTGGTCCGGCGCGCGCCGTTCCTGTACGCCGACCTCGACGGCGCCGACTTCAGCGGCGCCACGCTCGATCGCTGCGACTTCGCCTTCACCTTCAACGCCGACACCGCGTCCTGGCCGGCCGCGAACGCGATCACCAGGACCGTGTGGACCGGCTCGGGCTCGCGCTCGGCGACGATGCTGCCGCACACGCGGCTCGACACGCTCGTCACGCCCGCGGGCCTCGACGCGCTGATCTCCGGCGGGCTCGTCAGCGACGGGATGCTCGGATCGTCGTGGCGCAGCTACCTCTACGACTCGTACCTCGCGTGCGTCGGCGGCGGCGGCAACAAGTACTTCCACCTCAAATCGTACGTGTTCGACGCGGTCGACGGCCGTTACTCGGGCGGGTCGTACGTGAGTCCCGCGGGCGGGCCGACCCTCGCGTTCATGCACGACCTCGACTACGAGAACAACGCCACCCCGGATTTTGCGAACTACATCGACCGCGCGCTCGCCGACCTGATCGCCTCGAACGACGCGGCCTACCTCGACGACCCGTTCGGCGGCCGCGTCAGCTGGTCGTCCGAGCGCGGGGTCGTCGACGCGCTCGCCGACGTCTACGCCGACCCCGAGGCCTGGTACGCCGCGCTGTTCAACTACGCGGTGCAGTGGAACACGCCGACCGCCAGCCGCAACGCCGCCGAGATCGCGCTGGCGCCGGACACGATCGCGGCCACCATCGCGATGCTCGGGGGCGCGGCGAAGCAGCAGTTCATCAACCTCGCCGCCGACCGGCTGTTCAGCATGGAGGACCTCGTCGGCCACCCGTATCGCACGACGATCGTGGCGGCGATCCACACGGTGCTGCGGACGCGCGCGAACGGCGGGATGCCCTGCCCGCACCTGTGAGCGCCCGCCGGGGCGTATATGTTCTTGCGGACAGGTTGTTCGCGCGGACGAGGTCGGTTTCCGCTGCGTCGCCCGATGCGATCGGCCTGCGCAGTGGACCCGTCGGCGCCTCCGTCTTCTGCCCGGGCGCCCGGTTTCTCGCCGCGCGTGCGGGCCGTCAGGTTGCTTCGAGCCGGTGCGCCATGTAACGGGCCGGCGACGTGCCCAGCGCCTTGCGGAACATCGTCACGAAGCTGCTCGCGCTCGCGTATCCGAGCTCCAGCGCGACCTGCTTGACCGAGGCGCCGCGGGTCATTCGCTGGATCGCCAGCGTCACGTGCAGGCGCTGCCGCCAGCGAACGAAACTGAGCCCGGTCTCCTTCACCAGCAGGCGATGGAGCGTCCGCTCGCCGATGCCGACGCGTCGCGCCCACGTGTCGGCGGAGGACGCGTCGGCGGGAGCGGCCACGATCGCCTCCACGAGGCGGCGGAGACGCGGCTCCGTCGGCATCGGCAAGCGGTGATTCTCCACCTTCGCGGCCGCCAGCTCGTCGAGGAGCACTCCGACGAGCCGCGCGTCGGGGCCGTCGACGTCGTACTGGGCAGGACGCGAGGCGAGTCGAAACAGGAGCTCGCGGAACAGCGTCGACACGGACACCGCGCAGCACTCCCGCGGGAGGTTCACGCCCGCCCGCGGCTCGACGAACAGGCTGTAACCCTCGAGCGGCGCCCGAGCGCGGATCCGATGGCTCACGCCGCCCGGGACCCTAGCGCGGATTGAGGCGGCACGATCCACAGCGCGTTCGAGGCCTCGCACGTGAGCTCGCCCCGGACCTGGAACACGAGCTGCGATTCGGCGTGCGAGTGGAACTCGCTCTCGATCCCGCCCGCCTCCATGCTCATGCCGATCGCGTTCGCGGGCCGCGCCACCGCGGTCCTCCACCGATCGCGCGCCTCCACGACGAAGCGGCTGGCGAGCGACTCCATCACGTCGCCCGCGCCCTTCGAATCGCTGGCGAATCGCAGCTCGCCGCGCACCGTAAAGCCGGCGCGACGGTGCTGCTCTTCACGTTTCGGGGCCATGGCTGGATCTCAAAACAATTTGTCCGGATTGCCTGATGCGGTCAAGCGACGCGAATGCCATTTTTCTCCGCGATGCATCGATTGAGTGTCGCGGAGATCGAGGCGGTCGTGGGCAAGCCGATGCCCGCCGTCCTGATGAAGCAGATCGACGCCCTCGACGAGGGCTGTCGCCGCGTGCTGACCCGGTCGCCGCTGGCGGGCTTCGGCTATCGGGACGCGGCGGGGATCCCCCGCAGCACGTTCGTCGGCGGCAGGCCGGGCTTCGTCCGCGTCGACTCGCCGAAGCGCATCGTGATCGAGGTCGGGACCGAGGTGGCGCCGATGCCCGGCAGCGGGGCCTCGTTCGTGTTCATGCTCCCCGGCGTCGGCGACACGCTGCGCCTCAACGGCGCCGTCGAAGAGCGACGAGACGGGCACCTCGTGCTCGCGGTCGCGGAGGCGTTCGTGCACTGCCCGAAATGCATCCTGCGCTCGGGGCTGTGGCAGCCGCCGCGTCCGCGCCGGACCGCAGCTCACGCCGGGGGACGGCGCGCTCGTCACCCGCGCGCTCGCAGAATTTCTCGCGTCGGCGCCGTTCGCCGTCGTCTCCACGTGGGACGCGGCGGGCGCGAGCGACACGAGCCCGCGCGGAGATCCTGCAGGCTTCATCAAGCTCCTCGACGCGCATACGCTCGCGATCCCGGACCGCCGCGGCAATCAGCGCATCGACACGTTCCACAACCTGATGACGTGCGAGCAGATCGCGCTCGCCGCGGTGGTGCCCGGACGGCAGGAGGTGCTTCACATTCACGGGACGGCATGGGTCACCGACGAGCCCGCCATCCTCTCGAGCATGGCGTTGAAGGGGAAGCCGCCGCACCTCGCGCTGTGTGTGCGGGTCCTCGGCGCCGAGCTCGTCGCCAACGAGGCGATCCGCGCCGCGAGGCCGTGGCAGCCGTCGTCCCACGTGAACCGCGCCGACGTGCCGGACCTGGTGAAGCTCGCCGCGCAGCACCTGGCCCGGAACCAGGACAGGGGCGTGAAGGCGGCGTTGCTGCGTTCGTTCGCGCGGGTCCTCGGCCCGCTCTCCGCGCCGCTCCGTCGCCTGATCGACAAGGCGCTGCGCAGCGACCTCGCCAAGGAAGGATACGAGGACGTGAGACCCGGGCTCGGGAGTCGCAAGGTGCGGGTCGCCGAGATCCGCCGCGAGACGGCGGACGCGGTGACGCTCCTCCTCGAGGACGGGGCGCCGTTCGATTTCCGGGCGGGCCAGTACTTCACGCTCTGCGTGGAGATCGACGGGGAGACGGTACGTCGCGCCTACTCCGCGTCGTCGATGCCGGGAGGCACGCGCCTGGCGCTGACGATCAAGCGGGCCCCGGGCGGACGATGCTCGAGCCACGTCAACGAGCGAGTCCGCGTCGGCGACGCGCTCGAGATCCTCGGACCCTCGGGCACGTTCGCCGTGAGCGTCGATCCGTCGACGCGGCGCGAGCTCGTCCTCGTCGCGGGCGGCAGCGGGATCACGCCGATCGTGAGCATCGCGCGGACCGTGCTCGCGCACGAGCCCGCGAGCCGCGTCGTGCTCCTCTACGGCAACCGCGGCGCGCAGGACGTCATCTTCGCGGAGGCGCTCGAGCAGCTCGGCTCCGAGCACGGCGAGCGCCTCCAGGTGTGCCACGTCCTGCAGCATCCGCCGGAGGAGTGGACGGGTGGACGCGGTCTCCTCGACGAGGCGACGTTGCGCGGCGAGCTCGAGCGCATCGCGCCCTCGTCGGCCGCGCACTACTTCGTGTGCGGCCCGGAGCCGATGCTGCTCGGGGCGCGACACGCCCTCGCAGCGCTGGGCGTCGAGGCGCAGCGCATTCACGAGGAGCGCTTCTCACCGCCGCGGCGAAGCCCCGCGAGCAAGCGAACGGTGCGCCGCCGATTGCCGCTGCTCGTCGAACAGTCGGGGCAGCGCATCGGCGCCATCGAGGTCGCGCCGGGCGAGACGTTGCTCGAAGCAGGTCTCGCGGCCGGGCTCCCCATGCCGTTCTCGTGCGCCATGGGCAACTGCGGAGAGTGCCGCGTGCGGCTCAAGAGCGGCGAGGTCGAACTGGACGAACCGAACAGCCTCACGGCCAGGGAGCGCGAGCAAGGGTACGTGCTCGCGTGCGTGACGCGTCCGCGGACGGCGACGACGGTCGAGATCGAAGAAGAAGAGCTCGAATGATTCGGCGGACCGACGACCTCGAACTCGAACACCGGGGCCGAGGAGCGATGGAGCGACGACACCGGCAGCGCCGGCCGGGATCACCCGCCGAGCGCGCGCTGGTAGTCCCGGCGATCGAACACGAAGGGTCCGAGGTCGTAGACCCAGTCGCGGTGGAACTGCTCGAAGTCCGACCAGACGACGAAGTCGTCGAAGAGGGTGATGCGGACCAACAAGAACCAACACTCGAGGATCCCGCAGGTGCACTGGAGGACGGTGGTCTTGGCGTGGATCGGATCGTCGTCCGCGACGGCGAAGCCGCGGCGGACGTCGCCCGAGGGCTCGAAAAGGTGGCGGCTCGGGAGGGCCAGCTCCTCGCGCGTCAAGTGGAGGTAGTCGCCGGCGAGCTGGTCGACGGTGAGGTCGAGCTCGGGGTCGGCACGGCGCCGCTCGGCCACCTCCCGCGCGGCGTGCGGGCGCTCGGCGTCGCGGACCCGATCGATCAGGTCACGGTCGTTGATGAGGATCGCGCACGGCTGAAACCCGCCCCCGCCCGGCCAGGAGACGTACCTCGAATTGTCGGCGAGACGGAGGCGATCGTGGGCCTCGGCGCGGCGGGCGAGCGCGAGCAGCTGCTCGGGCGAATGATGCGTATGTCCTCGGGGCCAGGTTCTCGGGCCGCGGGCAGCACCGGCGCGCGGGGCGAGGATGAACTGCGCGCCAGGTCTCGCGGGCTGCCAGCCGGCGCGAAGGCCCTCGCGCACGAGCTCGGCGACCTCGCGCGGGGTGACGGCGGCGGAGGCGAGACCGACCTCGTTGCCCGGGTGAGGGCGATGGAGTCGGACCAACATGGCGGGGCCGTCGACGCCGCGAGCCGCGACGGCGAGCAGCAGGGGCGTCCGGCCGCTGCGCTGATCGGGGGTCGGCCGCCGGCGCAGTCGCCACGAATACTCGACCCCGTCGACGACGATCCGCCTCGCTCCGCGCTTCGGGACGCTCATGAGCCTGCTCGCCGCCGCAGGATAACCGATCACGAGAGGTCGCCGTCCGGTCGGCGCACCTTCGCGTGAGCGTCGTGGCCTGTCGAGACGCAGGCGTTCGTGCGACCATCGCCGCGTGAAGCACTTCATCAACGAGCGGACCGACATCGTCCGCGAGGCGATCGACGCCGCGGTGATGCTCGGCGAGGGCAAGCTGGCCCGACTCGACGGCTATCCCGCGATCAAGGTGGTCGTCCGCGCCGACTGGGACCGCAGCCGGGTCGCGGTGATCTCGGGCGGCGGCGCCGGGCACGAGCCGGCTCACGTCGGTTTCGTCGGCGACGGGATGCTGACCGCCGCGGTGAGCGGGGAGATCTTCGCCTCGCCGAGCGTCGACGCGGTGCTCGCGGCGATCCTCGCGGTCACCGGCGCGCCGGGGTGCTTGCTCGTCGTCAAGAACTACACGGGCGATCGCCTCAACTTCGGGCTCGCCGCCGAGAAGGCGCGCGCGCTCGGCCTCGAGGTCGAGATGGTGGTCGTCGGCGACGACATCGCGCTCCCTGACGCACCGCGTCCGCGCGGCGTCGCCGGCACCCTGTTCGTGCACAAGGTCGCCGGCCACTTCGCCCGCGAAGGGGCGTCGCTCGCGGAGGTGAAGCGCGCCGCGGAGCGCGTCGCCGGGGCCGTGTGCTCGCTCGGCCTGTCGTTCTCGTCGTGCACGATCCCCGGCCAGCCGGCGGAAGCGCGGCTCGGCCCGGACGAGGTCGAGCTGGGCCTCGGGATCCACGGCGAGCCCGGGGCGGAGAAGATCCGCTACGCGCCGGTGCGCGAGCTCGCCGAGGTCCTCGTGTCGCGCCTCCACGCGCGGCTCGGCGACGCGGGCTCACCGGTGGCGCTATTAATAAACGACCTCGGCGGGGTGCCGCCGATCGAGATCGCGGTGGCCACGGGGTCGCTGCTGGCGGCGATGCGGCGCGAGGTCGGTCTGGTGTTCGGGCCGGCGCGGTTGATGACGTCGCTCGACATGAAGGGCCTGTCGCTGTCCGCGCTCGCGCTCGACCCGGAGCTCGAGCGCGCGCTGCTGTCCCCCGTCGGCCCGGCCGCGTGGGTGCCCGGGCGTCGCGTCGTCAGCGTCGCGCCGTTGCCGTTGCCCGCGCGCCTGCGGCCCGAGCCGGCTTCGCCGTCGGTCCACGCGGTGCGCCGGCGCGTGGTCGAGGTCGTGTGCGAAGAATTGATGGCCCGCGAGGCCGAGCTCAACGCGCTCGACGCGAAGGTCGGCGACGGTGACACCGGCACGACGTTCGCGACCGCGGCGCGCGCCGTGCTCGGCGAGCTCGATCGCCTCCCGTTCGCCGACGCGGGCGCGCTGTGTGCCGCGACCGCCGGGTGCCTGTCGAGCGCGATGGGCGGCTCGAGCGGGATCTTGCTGTCGATCGGGGTGTCGGCGATGGGGGTCGCAGTGAGAGCGTCGCAGGACTGGCCGGCGGCATTGCGCGCGGGCGTGGAGCGGATCCAGCAAGTCGGCGGGGCGGCGGCGGGCGATCGCACGATGCTCGACGCGCTGCTTCCGGCGATCGCGGCGCTCGAGGCCGGCGACGGGCTGGCGGGGGCCGCAGCGGCGGCGCAGCGGGGCGCGGAGGCGACGCGGACGATGATCCGGACGCACGCCGGTCGCGCGAGCTACGTGCCCGAGAGCGCGCTGCGAGGCGTGCCAGATCCAGGGGCAGTCGCGGTCGCGGCGATCTTCGGCGCGCTGGCGACTGCGTCACTCGATTGACGCGGCCTGGGCGTCACTCCGGCCGCACGACGCCGACGGCGAGATCGTGGGGAAGACCGCGGCATCGCGCCGAGGCGGCCGCGCGCGCACGAGTCTCGAGAGGCGCCGGCCGTCGTCACGAGCCACGGCGTGCGGGCTCGAGGCAGTGCTCGCGCGGCGGTCTCACGAATGACCGAATGAACATGTCACAAAAGACACATCATTGCTCCGGCGTGAGGTCGTCGCGGTGGGCCGCAACCCCGGCGAGCATGCAGGGCGGCAGCCTCGGCGGCGTGCTCGTGCAGGTTCGAGGCAGCGCTCGCGCGGCAGCCTCGAGAATGTCCGAACGGACATGTTCTTTCTTAGAAAAACACGTCAGCGGGCCGGCGTGAGGTTCTCGCGGTTGGCCGCGATCGCGGCGAGCACCGCCGGGCGGCAGCCCTCGCCGGCCTGCTCGTCGATGTGCTGCAGCAGGGCCCGGCGCATGCGGGGGTCCCAGAAGCGGCGGATGTGGCCGGCGATGCCGTCGTGGACCGCGGCGGGGTCCGGGTCGGACTCGAAGAAAGTGGCGATCTGGTTGGCCATCTGGACCAGCTTGAGCGCGTCCATGGTCGCCTCCGTCAGCGGGGGTCGGACTGCGGGGGCAGCAGGGCGTCCTGCTGCTCGCTGAACTCGCCGAAGCGGCGCTGCCACTTCGACGCCGGCTCGGTGGTCGGGCTGACCTGCACCGCGGTGACCTTGTACTCGGGGCAGTTGGTGGCCCAGTCGGAGTTCTCGGTGGTGATGACGTTGGCGCCCGAGCCGGGGAAGTGGAAGGTCGTGTAGACCACGCCGGGCTGCATGCGCTCGCTGATGGTGGCGCGCAGGACGGTCTCGCCGGCGCGGCTGACGATCTTGCACCACTCGCCGTCCTTGATCCCGCGCTGCTCGGCGTCGTGCGGGTGGAGCTCGAGGCGGTCCTCGTCGTGCCAGGTGTTGTTGGCGGTGCGCCGGGTCTGCGCGCCGACGTTGTACTGGCTGAGGATCCGCCCGGTCGTCAAGATCAGCGGGAACTTGCGATTGACCCGCTCCTGGGTGGCGACGTACTCGGTGATGACGAACTTGCCCTTGCCGCGCACGAACTCGTCGATGTGCATGACGGGGGTGCCGCCCGGGGCCCTGTCGTTGCACGGCCACTGGATGCTGCCGAGCTCGTCGAGCCGGGCGTAGCTGACGCCGGTGAAGGTCGGCGTGAGCCGGGCGATCTCGTCCATGATCTGCGACGGGTGGGTGTACTGCATCGGGTAGCCGAGCGCCTCGGCCAGCGCGAGCGTGGTCTCCCAGTCGGCCTTGCCGGCGAGCGGCGGGGTCACCTTGCGGACGCGGGAGATCCGTCGCTCCGCGTTGGTGAAGGTGCCGTCCTTCTCGAGGAACGACGAGCCCGGCAAGAACACGTGGGCGAACTTGGCGGTCTCGTTGATGAAGAGGTCCTGCACGACGAGGCACTCGAGCGACTCGAGGGCGGCGAAGACGTGCTGGGTGTTGGGGTCGGACTGGGCGATGTCCTCGCCCTGGACGTAGAGGCCCTTGAACGAGCCGCCGATGGCGGCGTCGAACATGTTGGGGATCCGCAGGCCCGGCTCGCTGTCGATGTCGACGCCCCAGGCGGCGCCGAACAGGGCCCGCACCGCGGGGTCGCTGACGTGGCGGTAGCCGGGCAGCTCGTGCGGGAAGCTGCCCATGTCGCAGCTGCCCTGCACGTTGTTCTGGCCGCGCAGCGGGTTCACGCCGACGCCGGGCCGGCCGATGTTGCCGGTGACCATGGCGAGGTTGGCGATGCCCATGACCATGGTCGAGCCCTGGCTGTGCTCGGTGACGCCGAGGCCGTAGTAGATGGCCGCGTTGCCGCCGGTGGCGTAGAGACGGGCGGCGGCGCGGAGCTCGGCCGCGGGCACGCCGGTGATCTCCTCGGTGACCTCGGGCGCGTGCCGCGGGTCGCTGATGAAGGCCTTCCACTTGTCGAAGGCGGGCTGCTCGCAGCGGGTGCGCACGAACGACTCGGCGTACAGGCCCTCGGTGACGACGACGTGCGCGAGGGCGTTGATGACGGCGACGTTGGTGCCGGGCCGCAGCTGCAGGTGATGCGCCGCCTCGACGTGGGCCGAGCGCACGAGGTCGATGCCGCGCGGGTCGATGACGATGAGCCTGGCGCCGGCGCGCAGGCGTCGCTTCATCTGCG
Source organism: Nannocystis pusilla (assembly GCF_026626665.1). Taxonomy (GTDB): domain Bacteria; phylum Myxococcota_A; class Polyangia; order Nannocystales; family Nannocystaceae; genus Nannocystis; species Nannocystis pusilla. Next base: position 8,195,884 of record NZ_JAPNKE010000002.1, on the reverse strand, counting down.
AGGCGAACACGGGGTGGGCGTCGGTCGGGTTGGCGCCGATGACGACGATGACGTCGGCGTGTTCGACGGAGTCGAAGTTCTGGGTGCCGGCCGACTCGCCGAGGGTGGTCTTGAGGCCGTAACCGGTGGGCGAGTGGCAGACGCGGGCGCAGGTGTCGACGTTGTTGTTGCCGAAGGCGGCGCGCACGAGCTTCTGCACGAGGTAGGTCTCCTCGTTGGTGCAGCGCGAGGAGGTGATGCCGCCGACGGCGCCGCGGCCGTGCTCGGCTTGAATGCGCTTGAACTCGGAGGCGGCGTAGGCGATCGCCTCGTCCCACGAGACCTCGCGCCACGGGTCGTGGATCGATCTGCGGATCATGGGCTTGGTGATCCGGTCCTTGTGGGTGGCGTAGCCCCAGGCGAACCGACCCTTGACGCACGAGTGGCCGTGGTTGGCGTGGCCGTCCTTGTTGGGGACCATGCGCACGACCTCGCTGCCCTTGACCTCGGCGCGGAAGGAGCAACCGACGCCACAGTAGGCGCAGGTGGTGACGACGCTGTGGTCGGGCTGGCCGCGCTCGACGATCGACTTCTCGACGAGGGTGGCGGTCGGGCAGGCCTGGACGCAGGCGCCGCAGGAGACGCACTCGCTGCTCTTGAAGTCGGTGTTGCCGCTGGCGATCTTCGACTCGAAGCCGCGACCCTGCAGCGTCAGCGCGAAGGTGCCCTGGACCTCCTCGCAGGCGCGGACGCAGCGCGAGCAGGCGATGCACTTGGCGGGGTCGAAGTCGAAGTAAGGGTTCGAGGTGTCCTTCTCGGCCTGCTTGAAGTGGTTGGCGCCGTCGAAGCCGTACCGGACCTCGCGCAGGCCGACGACGCCGGCCTGCTCCTGCAGCTCGCAGTTGCCGTTGGTCGGGCAGGTGAGGCAGTCGAGCGGGTGGTCGGAGATGTACATCTCCATGACGCCGCGCCGCAGCTTGGCCAGCGGGTCGGACTGGGTCTTCACCTTCATGCCGGGCTCGACGATCGTGGTGCACGAGGCCGGGTAGCCGCGGCGACCTTCGATCTGCACGAGGCACAGGCGGCACGAGCCGAACGCCTCGAGCGACTCGGTGGCGCACAGCTTGGGCACGCGCACGCCGGCGTCGGCGGCGGCCCGCATCACCGAGGTGCCGGCCGGGACGGTGACCGCGCGACCGTCGATCTCGAGGGTGACCTGCTCGCTGCTCTTCCGCTCGGGGGTGCCGGCGTCGGGCTCTTTGACGGAGTACATGGCGTCTCTCCTGCGCGCGTCAGCGCTGGAAGTCCTCGGGGAAGTGCTCGAGCGCGCTGAGCACCGGGGCGGGGGTGAGGCCGCCCATGGCGCACAGCGAGCCGTGGGTCATGGTGTCGCAGAGGTCGCGCAGGAGGGCGAGGTTGGGGCCGCGCCGTTCATTCTTGCGGATGCGGTCGATGACCTCGACGCCGCGGGTCGAGCCGATCCGGCACGGGGTACACTTGCCGCACGACTCGATGGCGCAGAACTCCATGGCGTAGCGGGCCATGAGGGCCATGTCGACGGTGTCGTCGAAGACGACGAGGCCGCCGTGGCCGATCATGCCGCCGGCCGCGGCGAAGGCCTCGTAGTCGAGCGGGACGTCGAACTTTGACTCGGGCAAGTAGGGGCCGAGCGGGCCGCCGACCTGGACCGCGCGCACGGGACGACCGCTGGCCGTGCCGCCGCCGAAGTCGTAGACGAGCTGGCGCAGGGTCAGGCCGAAGGCCTTCTCGACCAGGCCGCCGCGCTTGATGTTGCCGGCCAGCTGGAACGGCAAGGTGCCGCGCGAGCGACCCATGCCGTAGTCGGCGTAGTACTGCCCGCCGCGGTCGAGGATGATCGGGACGCTGGCGAGGGTGATGACGTTGTTGATGACCGTCGGCTTGCCGAACAGGCCGGAGATCGCCGGCAGCGGCGGCTTGGGCCGGACCATGCCGCGCTTGCCCTCGAGGCTCTCGAGCATGGCGGTCTCCTCGCCGCAGATGTACGCGCCGGCGCCGCGGCGCAGCTCGATGTCGAAGGCGCGGCCGCTGCCGAGGACGTCGCGCCCGAGCCAGCCGGCCGCCCGCGCGGCCTCGATCGCGGCGAGCAAGGTGCGCTCGGCGTCGGGGTACTCGGAGCGGAGGTAGATGTAGCCCTGGTCGGCGCCGACGGCGAGGCCGGCGATCGTCATGCCCTCGAGCAGGACGTAGGGGTCGCCCTCCATCAACATGCGGTCGCTGAAGGTGCCGCTGTCGCCCTCGTCGGCGTTGCAGCAGACGTACTTCTGCGGGCCGGGGGCGCCGGCGACGGTGCGCCACTTGATGCCGGCCGGGAAGGCGGCGCCGCCGCGACCTCGCAGGCCGCTGCGCACGACCTCCTCGACGATGTCACTACCTGTCTTTGCGGACAGGGCGGCGCGCAGGCCCCTCAGGCCGCCGTGCTCCCGGTAGTCGGCGAGGCTCAGCGGGTCGGTGATACCGACGCGGGCGAAGGTGAGGCGCTCCTGGCTCTCCAGCCAGGTGATGTCGTCGGTGCGGCCGTGCGCGAGCGGGTGGGCGCCGCCGCGCAGGAAGTCGGCGGCGAACAGCGCGGCGACGTCGGCGACGTCGACCGGGCCGTAGGCGACGCGGCCGGCGGGGGTGGCGACCTCGACGAGGGGCTCGAGCCAGCACAGACCGCGCGTGCCGTTGCGGACGATCTGCACCGGCTCGCCGCGCGCCGCGGCCTCGCGGGCGATCGCGGCGGCGACGTCGTCGGCGCCGACGGACCGCGCGGTGGCGTCGATCGGGACGTAGACGATGTGAGTCACGCGCGCTCCTCCGCGGGGGCGACGAGCGCGTCGACGAGGCGGTCGAGGCGCTCGCCGGTGAGGCGGCCGCGCAGCTGACCGTCGAGCAGGAGCGACGGGGCGGCGGCGCAGTTGCCGAGGCAGTAGACCGGCTCGAGCGTGACGGCGCCGCCGGGCGAGGTCTCGCCGAACTTGCAGCCGAGGCGCCGCTCGAGCGCGCCCGCGAGGGCCTCGCTGCCCATGGCCTGGCAGGCCTCGGCGCGGCACAGCTTGAGGACGTGGCGCCCCGGCGGCTCGCTGCGGAAGTCGTGGTAGAAGCTGACGACGCCGTGGACCTCGGCGCGCGAGAGGTTGAGGGCGGCGGCGACGCGGCCGATGGCCTCGGGCGGGATGTGGCCGAGGCGGTCGGCGATGCCGTGCAGGACCTGCAACAAACCGCCAGGCAGGTGCCCGCTCTGGGCCAGCGCCTGGTCGATCGCGTCGGAGCTCATGGCAGCCAATCTACCGAGTTCCGCGCCCGGCCCCAAACGCGGAGTGATCACCGCCGCCTCAGCGTGTGATCCGGATGCCGCCGCTGTACACGGTGAAACGGCCTTCGCGCACGAAGCCGAGCAAGGTCATGTCGGCCTCGACCGCGAGCTCGACCGCCAGGCTCGACGGTGCGCCGACGGCGGCGAAGATCGGGATCTGGGCCATCAGGGCCTTTTGGACCAGCTCGAAGCTGGCGCGGGCGCTGACCATCAGGACGGCGTCGCTCGCGGGCAGCTGACCCGCGAGCAGGAGGGCGCCGACGAGCTTGTCGACGGCGTTGTGACGGCCGACATCCTCGCGCAGGAGACGAAGCTCACCACGGAGGTCGAACAGGCCGGCGGCGTGGATCCCTCCGGTCGCGGCGAAGGTCGCCTGCGCCCGCAGCAGCGCGCCCGGCAGGCCGGGGACCACCGTGGCGGCGAGCTGGGGGAGACCCGGGGTCAGCGGGCCGGGGGGCTGCGCGCGCAGGTTGTCGAGCGAGGCCCGGCCGCACACGCCACAGGCGGAGGTCATGACGAAGCTGCGCTTCGGGACAGCTTCGGGGAGGCGCACGCCGGCGGCGAGGTCGACGCGCACATGGTCTTCGGAGCAGGTGATGCCGGCGATCTGCTCGCGGTTGCGGACGATGCCCTCGGTGTAGAGGAAGCCGGCGGCGAGGTCGGCGTCGTCGCCGGGGGTGCGCATCGTCATCGACAGCCGGCGCGGCTCGGGGTCGTCCGCGGTGGCGACGCGGATCTCCAGCGGATCTTCGACGGCGAGCAGGTCGCGGCGAGCGCTGACCTCACCGCCGCGGTAGAGGACCGCGGCCACCGGGCGCGTGCGCGGGTCGGGCGAGGTCACGCAGAGAGGATGCCGAACTCGCGGCAGGCAGGCACGAAGTTCTCGTTCTTGTGGCTCGAGCGACTGAGCTTGTAGAGCGCGAAGCGCTGCAGCGGGGCGAGCGCCGCCCACTGCGCGGGGAGCAACGCGACGCCCTCGGCCGCGGCCTTGGTGACGACCTCGTCGGGCACGCGGGTGGTGTCGTCCCAGGCGGGCGCGGGGTCGACGGCGCAGCGCGCGGGGGCTCGCCCATGCGCTTCTCCACCATGTCGACGACGGCGGCGTTGAACCGGCGCACGCCGTCGGCGCTGGCGGGGTCGGGGCCGCCCAGGAGGGCGACGACGGCGCTGCGCTGCTCGGGGCCGAGCCTGACCCACTCCTTGAGCGAGAGCTTGATCCCGCACAGGTCGAGCTGGTGCCGCACGGCCATCGGGATGCAGCGGAGGTCGGTCTGGAAGTCGCCCTCGAAGGCGAACAGGGCGGGGTGTCGCGGCACGAGCGGGAGGCTATCGCAGGCCCGCGGCCGGCGCCAGCGCGGCAAGGATGGGACGGGTCACGGATTTCGGGCGAGAGTCAAGCGGCGAAGGAAGAGACCTGTCCTTTGGGCAATGTGTCCTCGGGGACAGGTGCTCGGCTTGACCGCGGCGGGGCGTCGGTGAAAGCTCGGCGCGATCATGGCGCCGCCGGACGACGACGACGGGTCCGACCTCGAGAGCCTGCTGCGCGGCAGGTCGTTCGAGGACCGGACGTTCACCGGGCTCGAGATGCAGGAGGCCGACCTCGCGGGCAAGGAGTTCGCGGGCTGCACGTTCGTCGGCTGCAAGGCGCAGGAGAGCCGCTGGCGCGGCTGCAGGCTCGAGGACTGCGTGTTCGACCGCTGCGACCTGACGCAGGCGCGACCGGCCGGGATGGTGGCCGGCAAGCTGCAGTTCCGCGGCTGCAAGCTGATGGGCGTCGAGTGGACGAAGCTCGGCCGCTTCGTCAACCTGAGCTTCTCCGAGTGCACGCTGCAGTTCGCGTCGTTCTTGCGCCTGAGCCTGTGCCGCACGCAGTTCGTCGACTGCACGATCACCGAGGCCAACTTCTTCGAGGTCGATCTCGGCGAGGCGGACTTCCGCGGCAGCTCGCTGACCGGCAGCGTGTTCCGCGGCTGCAAGCTGCGCAAGACCGACTTCTCGGCGGCGACGGGGGTGTTCGTCGATCCGGCCGCGAACGAGGCCCGCGAGGCGATCGTGCCGGTGGAGTCGGCGGTGCTGCTGGCGATGCACCTGGGGCTGCGGGTGGCCGGCTACTCGGGGCCGGCCGCGAAGTCGGAGCCGCGCACGGGTCGAGGGCGACGCAAGTAAGGGCCTCGCGCGGGGCCGGGGCGCGAGCGCACCGCGGACGTCGTCCTCGCGCGCGCCCGCGAACGCGCAGGTGGGCTTGCCAGGACCGGTGTTCCAGCGTCTCATCGGGGGATGAACGAGCTTGCGCGAGGTCTTGGTCGGGCGGGGTGGATGGCGGTGCTGGTACTGATCGGCTGCAGCGGGGACGACCCGGGCGCGACGACCGACAGCGGGACGTCGACGGGCACGAGCACGAGCACGAGCACGGGCGAGACGACGGACGCGCCGACGACGGGGGAGCCGGGGACGACGACGACGACGACGACCGGGGAGCCGGTCACGACGACGACGAATCCGACGACGACGGGGGAGCCGGGGACGACGACCACCACGAGCACGACGACCACGGGGGTGGACAGCACGAGCACGACGACGGGGCGGCCGACCGCGTGCGGCGACGGGATCCTCGACCCCGGCGAGCTGTGTGACGGCGACCAGATCGGCGGCGAATCGTGCGAGTCGCAGGGCTTCGACGGCGGCGAGCTCGGGTGCCTCGATTCGTGCGAGTTCGACACGCAGAACTGCAGCGCGTGCGGCGACGGCAAGGTGGATGCGGGCGAGGGCTGCGACGACGGCAATGTCGATGCGGGCGACGGCTGCGACGCAGAGTGCCAGGTCGAGGCGTGCGACCCGGACGGGCTCTACACGGTCGAGGGGGCGCCGATCGCTTATACGTGTTGCAACGGGCTGGTGTCGGTCAACATCACCGCGTTCACGTTCTCGGGCGACGGGGCGACGATCGTGTCGAGCCCGTCGAACCCGATCGGCATGACGGGCGACGCGACGATGTGCCCCGACGGCGACTTCGCCAACGAGGGCTCGATCGCGGGCGGCTGCACGGAGACGTACGCGCTCGAGGGCGACTTCGTCGACAAGGACACGTGGTCGGGGACGTACCGGCTGACGTTCACGGGCAATCAGTGCTCGTGCTTCAACGGGATGCTGGGGGCGCCGTGCGTCAATCAGATGTTCCCGGTCACTGCCAAGCGGTGAATGGTTCGCGCATGGACAGGTCTGCGAGGAGTTGATAGACCTGCCCGTGCATGCGAGCGACGGCGCGGCGAGTGACAGGGTGGACGAGCGCGCGGCGGTGGGTCGCGCGGATCCTGAGCGGAGTGGTACTGGCGTCGTGCGGACCGCGGGCGCCGGTGTCGCCGACCCCGCCGGCGTCGCCCGAGCCGCAGGACGTCGCGGCCGCTCCAGTGGAGGCCGCCGTCGCGGCGCCGCTGGTGCCGGCCGATCCGGCGGAGCAGGTGGGGTTCGAGCCGGCGGCGCTGGCGTTCGGTCGCTGTCGTCAGGGCGAGGCGGAAGAGGGGCCCTTCGTGGTCGGGGGCGCGGCCGAGAGCTGGGGCGAGGGCGAGCCGCTGTGGGTGATGACGAACGCGGGCGGGCTGGTGCGCGCGGCGGCGGGCAAGTCGTTCGAGTACTGCGGGCCGGGGATCGTCGAATCGAGCGCGGCGAAGTCGGACGAGGACGAGGAGACGTGCGTGAAGGCGGTGACGCTGGTGACCGAGGCGCCGCTGCGCTGCGACGAATCGCTCGGCAACGGGGCGGCCAAGCCGTACACGGTCGACCCCGGGCCGCCGCTGGACTTCGTGTTCGCGTTCCATCGCCGCCACACGCCGCCGACGCCGGTGCGGATGAGCTTCGCGGTGCGGGTCCACGCGGTGTGCCAAGATCCGGAAAAGGACTTCGACGAGCCGGGTGCGATGATTTCGGTGGCGGACCCGAAGGCGCCGATCGACGCGCAATTCGAAAAGCAGATCGCGGGGCTCGGCAAGCAGCGCTGGCGGGCGGTGCGGGTCGACTTTGATAAAAATGACGCGAACGAGGCGCCGCTGCACGTGCTGCACGCGGCCGAGCACGGGCGCAAGGTCAAGGCGGCGCGCTGGTCGGTGCTGCGCGAGCAGGCCGACGGGCCCGCGACCGAGCTGGTGGCAAAGGCGGACCGCTCGTGGCCCGACTCGTTCCTGCTGCGCGATCACCAGTGCGGGCTGCCGTTCTCGCTGCCGCTGCCGGTGCTGGCGTTGACGCACGGGCAGAAGCTGCACTGGGTGACCGTCGAGGACGCCGAGGCGAAGATCGTGGCGCGGGTGTGGGAGGTCGGCGAGTCACTGCGGCGAGTGACGGTGCTGCCGGTGGCGTTGAGCTCGCCGAAGTGGTGAGCCCGGGGTGTCGGTCAATCCTCGCAGAGGCGCTCGTAGGCGAGGCCGTGGAACCGGCCCGCAGCCGGGGTGCCGTCGGCGCGATCGAGGTGGGCGGTGAGGGTGGCGCGCTCGCAGCTCATCGCGGCGGGCTCGAGGCGAAAGGTGTAGTCGCCGGGTGAGACCGGGAAGCGGAGGACCTCGAGGTTGCCGAGGCGCTGTCGCTCGGGCGGTCGTTGGTGGAGTTCGTACACCTGAAGCTCGTTGTCGCCGGTGCAGTCGCCCCAATCGACGCGCACGGTCAGGTGCCCCGGCGCCTCCACGGTGAGCCGGGCGTTCTCGGGCGCTAGATCGGGCGGACTGTGCCAGGCGTGGAGGAGGTGCGGGCGATCGAGGGTGACGAGCTGCCACCGTTCGGCCCAGCACGACATGCCGCGGAGGCGCGGCACGCGACCGCCGCGGCGGCAGTGGCCTTCGTGGCAGCGCGGCCAGCCGAGCGGGGTTCGCACGCAGTCCGACGCGGGCACGCCGCATTGCGCGGAGAGGCTTTGCTCGAGGGACGCGAGCGAACGCTCGGCGGTGGCGACATTCGCGTAATACGAAGACAGACACGCCTCCGGCACGATCTCGACGCAATCGCTGTCGTGCTCGCAGAACCCGAGGGCGTCACGAGCCGGCAAATAGGCGCTCACCGCCTGACTGCAGGCCTCGACGTCGCGCGCCTGCGAAGACAGCAGGAACGGCGGCTCGGGCCGAGCGCAGGCTGTCCCGCCCCCGGCGAGCAACAGCATTGCGATGGTGAGCGGTCCGCGGATTGGTGGCCTCAGCAACGGTTGTGTCCGTGAGACAATCGGTGCGGCCTCAACGCCCGAGGCCCCGGCGGCCCAGCTCGAGGAGACGGCTGCGGCGTAGGATCGAGGCCTGGAACCAGTTGATTTGATCGTAGGCCCCCGGCGCGCCCGACAGCTTTCGCTTCCCGCCCTGGCTCATCAAGTTCTCGGGGGCCTGAGGCGCATGCGGTAGACCCACGATATGGCCGATCTCGTGGGCCAGGGTGTCCGGCGCGTATCTCCTCGCGTTTAACAGAATGAACGGGGCGCCGAAGAGATTGTCCAGCTCGCGCAGGGCCTTGCCGCGGGTGTCCCCGGTGTCGATATTCGGCACCCAGAATGCAGTGATGCGATCGGGCTCGGCGATGTGCCTGAGCACGGAGCGCTCGTCCTCGCTGTGCCGAGTGTTGCCGCCGGTTTGGAGCCAGCGTTCGTGGTTCTTCCCGACCGGGATCCCGGTGAACAACCGGGCGACTGGGATCACCGTGTGGCGGCCGCGCTCGACTTCGATCCCTAGTGGCGCGAAGAGATTGTTGGCGCGCTGAAACTGGGCGTCGATGCTGTCGGCGGCGGGTGTCGCCAGGACGGTGTTGATCACGAGCTCTCGGCTGCGCAGCCCCTGGATCCTCTTCCGCAAACCTCGGCGCCCGCGCGCGGCGCGGAGCAGCGCGGCGGCTTCGCCCGCCTGCAGGGTGTCGACGACGAGGGCGAAGCGCTCGTCGCTGAGCCCCTCGAGCAACGCGAGGGCCTCGTGCGCTCGCTCCTCGCGCAGGAGGCGACGGATCGGGTCGACGATGTCGCTGGTCTGGGCCTCGCGGGAGGCGTTCTCCTGGGAGCCGGCCTGGCCGCCGGGGAACATGGGCCGGGTGAAGCGTCGATCACTCTCGATCTGCGCGCGGACGGGATCGTCCGGCCCGGCGAAACGGATCAGCGCGTTGACGTCGACGTTGTCGAGCGCCAGGATCACGTGCCTTCGATCGGCGGCAGACAGGCCTCGTGTGGCTTGCAGCGCCTGGGACAGCAGACCCGTGTGAATGAGCGTCCGGATCCGCGCGAGCGCGAGCTCGGCGGCGGAGGGCGCGTTGGATTGGGGAGCACGACGAATCACAGGACTGGTCCCGAAGCCGCGCTGCTGGGCGACATGCGTGAGCTCGTGTGCGAGGAGCTGGACGCCGTCGCGGGCGTGCGGCCGAAACTGGTCGCGAGCGAAGAAGATGTCGCGCCCCAGGGTGAAGGCGCGGGCGTGCAACTGCCTGGCGGCCTGGGCCGAATCGGCGTTGTCGTGGATCCGCACCGCCGAGAAGTCGAGCTGAAAGGATGCCTCCATGCGGCGACGCAGCTCAGGCGCGAGCGGCACCGCAGCGCTCGTGCGCGCTCGGTCGAGCGACGCCGCACCGCTGGCAGATGGGACGGTCGAGGTTCCGCCCGGGACGGCCGCTCGCTGGACTCGCGCCAGCTCCTCCTCCTGGCTGCACGCCTCGCACGCGCGCCGCACTACGGGGGTCGGCGCGGTGCCCTGCGGCCGGGCCGCGGAATGACCGGCGGCGACGCGCGCGGCGGTTCTCTCGGCCTCAAACTCCAATGGGTCGTTGGTCGCACCGATGCGAATGTTGGTGCGGGAAGGCGCTCCGCTCCGCTGGGGTGCGCGAGCTCGCGGCGACACCGGACTGACGGGTGATCGGCGGATCAACGGAGTGTACGATGACATGGTGAACCCAGTATATGCCCGCCTGCGGTCCGAAACAGGGCGGGCTCTCGCCGTCGCTGGAGCAGGCCCAGCGGTGCGGATCTCTTTTATCGCCGCGCGGGGCCGCGAGCGGCGCGAACGCGACCAGCGACATCGCGGACGCGCTCGAGGTCAAGCGAGGGCGCGGCGGAGGGCGGCGAGCTGGCTGGCCCTGAAGGCCTTGGCGACGCTCTTGCTGCGAAACGCGTCGAAGCCGTGGAAGACGCCCGGGACGACCTCGAGCTCGACGGGGACGCCGGCGGCGACGAGGCGGCGCGCGTACTCGAGGTCCTCGTCGTGGAAGAGGTCGAAGGTGCCGACGCCGATCCACGTGGGGGGCAGACCGGCGAGAGACTCGGCGCGCGCGGGGGCGGCGTAGATCGGGACGTCGGCGCTGCCCGGCTCGCGTGCGAGGTACGAGGTCCAGCCGAAGCGGTTGCTCGGGGCGGTCCAGATCCGGTGATTCGTACCGTCGATGGTCTTGCCGACGGTGCGATCGTCGAGCATCGGATACACGAGCAGCTGGAAGGCCACCGGGACCTCGCCGCGGTCGCGGGCGAGGAGGGTGAGCCCGGCCGCGAGGCCGCCTCCGGCGCTGGCGCCGGCGACGATGATGCGATCGGGGCGCACGCGCAGGGCGCCGGCGCTGGCGTGGATCCACGTGAGCGCCGCATAAAGGTCGTCCATCGCCGCGGGGAAGGGGTGCTCGGGGGCGAGGCGGTAGGTCGGCGCGACGACGGTGATGCCGAGCTCGCGCGCGTACAGGCTCGCGAGCTCGTCGTCCTGCGCGGGGGAGCCGACGATGAAGCCGCCGCCGTGGATCCACAGCATCACCGGCGTGGGCCCGGTGACGCCGGTGGGCGTGAAGACGCGAGCGGTGCCGGCCCCCGGGATCGATCGCAGCGAGGCGCTCACGCCCGGCGTGCTGCGCGGGACGCCGTCGCTGGGGGCGATCCGGCGCATGAACTTGACGAGGCGCGGGCCGAAGGCGAAGCGTGGGATGAGGCGCGCGATGAAGGCGAGGTCGGGATGGAACTTGCTCATGGCGGGTCCTCCGAGGATAGCCGCTCGCGCGCCGCGACTGACGAGGATGCGCGGCGACGTCAGCGCGCGACGATGGTCATCGGCAGGCCGTTGGCGAGGCCGAGAGTGCCCTGCATGACCCACTGCGGCTCGTAGCCGGGGCGCAGCTTCGGCGTGAAGCGCTGCGCGAGCATGACCAGGAGCACGTGGCTCTCGAGCAGCGAGAAGTTGTTGCCGATGCAGATCCGCGGGCCGGCGGCGAACGGGTGATAGGCGTGGCCGTGACGGGCCGCCTCGCGCTCGCGGGTCCAGCGGTCGGGATCGAACCTCTCGGGGTCGTCCCAGAACTGCGGGTGCCGGTGCGTGTAGTACGGCGACAGCATCACCGCGGTGCCGGCGGGGACGTCGAAGCCGGCGAGCTTGTCGGCGGCCACGGCGTCGCGCACGTAGAACGGCGCGGCCGGGTAGAGCCGCAGCACCTCCTTGACGATCTGCAGGGCGTACGGGAGCTGGCGCAGGTCGTCGGCGGTAGGCGGGCGCCCGCCGAGCACGCGGCCCAGCTCCTCGTGCAGGCGCTCGGTCACCGCGGGGTTGCTTGCCAGGGCGTACCAGGCGAAGGTCATGGTGCGCGCGGTGGTCTCGTGGCCGGCGAAGAAGGTCGTGATCGACTCGTCGCGCAGCAGGGCCTCGGACATCGGCTGGCCGGTCTCCTCGTCGCGCGTCTTCATCAGGCGCGACAGCAGGTCGTCGGGCCAGGTCGACTCGTCGCTGGCGCGCCGCTGGGCGATGACCGCGGCGATCGATCGATGCACGGTCTCGCGCGCGGCGAGGTACCTGCGGTTCTTGGTCGTCGGCACCCACAGCGGCAGGTAGAAGCCCGTCATCGCCGTGTCTGCGAACGCGATCATCGTCCCGACCGCGTCCTTCATCTGATGGATCGACTCCATCGTCTCGGTGCTGAACATCGCCTTGAGGATGATCGAGGCGGTGATGTGGGTCATCTCCTCGGCGATCTCCACCTCGACGCTCCGCGCCGCCAGCTCGTCCCAGCGCTCGACGAGGCGCGCGCTGTCGCGGATGAACAGGCTGGCGTAGGTCTGCACGCCCTTCGGCGTGAAGAACGGGGCCATCAGCTTGCGCTGGCGTCGCCACAGCTCGCCGCTGCTGGTGACGAGGCCGTCGCCGATCAGGTACTTGCGCACCGAGTCGTAGCTGGCGCGCTTGTCGTAATTCTGCCGGTGCGAGACGCTGACGTGCTCGACCGCGTCGGGGTGCATGGCGAAGAGCAACCTGCGCCGACCGATCCGCACCTGAAAGACGTCGCCGTGCTCGCGCCACTGCTTGCCGACGAACTCGAGGAGGCCGCGCGTACGCACGCCGTGGATGAACCGCAAAAATCCAGGTCCGGGCGTCTGCATGGTGCCGGCGCAGCCTGGCACAGGGCTCCGCGGATCGCAACAAGATGTTGCGAAATGACCGGCGGCCGCGGTACGCTGCGCAAGCGAGCCGGGATGAGCACGAAGGGCCAGGGGCGGCGAGGGTCGGAGGCGCGGGGCGAGGCGGTGGTCCGCAAGGTGCTCGCGGCCGCGCTGAGCGAGGCAGGGCGCGCGGGCTACCACGGGCTGCGGATCGAAGAGGTCGCGGCGCGGGCAGGAGTCAACAAGACGACGGTGTACCGCCGCTGGCCGACCAAGCAGGCGCTGCTGCGCGAGGCGCTGCTGTCGATCACGAGCGAGGTGTTCACTTCCCCCCGCACGGGCTCGCTGCGCGCCGATCTGCTGGCGTACGTGCGCCGCAACGCCGCGCTCGCGGCCCGCCCGGAGTACCGCGGGCTGTTCCGGATCTTCGTCGCCGAGGGCGAGGACGCGAAGCTGCTGGCGATCGTGCGAGCGCTGCGCGAGGCGTTCGAGCCGGTGCCCCGCGCGGTGCTGACGGCCGCCCGGGCGCGCGGGGAGATCGGCGCAGGCGCCGACCCGGCGCTGCTGTTCGAGGTGCTCGGCGCGGCGCTCAACTGGTGGCTCTTCTTCGAACAGACGCCGGTCGACGAGGCGTTCCTGCGCCGGCTGGTCGACCTGATGGTGTCTCACATGTCTCAGCGCGCGGCCGAGTCGGCGGAGGTCACGGTGGAGATGCTGCTGGCGGCGCTCGACTGCGGCCGCGCGACGCTCTACCGCTACATCGACCGCGGGCTGCTGCCGCCGCCGGTCGAGAGCCGCCGCGGACGACCGGCCCGCTGGAGCCGGGAGGCGCTCGCGCGGGCGAGGAAGATCCGCAAGCTGCTCGCGCAGGGGTTCACGCTGGCGGCAATCGAGCAGCGGCTCGCGGAAGGCCAGCGCGTCGGCTCGACGTCTCGGTGAGACAACCGAGACATGTGGTCATTGCCACGGCGGGACGATGACCTCGCTCGTTATGTCCGACGCGGCCGTCGCGTACGCCAACCTCGTCGAGGTCGCGGCGGCGGAGGAATCGTGCGGCCTGAGCGTGCGGGTGGTCCCCGGCGCGCCGGAGGAGAGCGGGCTGTGGCGCCGCGTCCGACCGGCGGCGCTCGACGGCGGTGACATGTGCGCGGCGAAGATGCCGCTGGGCTCGATGGGCCTCGAGGCCGCCGAGGCGCAGCTCGTGTACGACTGGATCGCCGCGGGCGCGCCCGAATGAGGCGATCGCTGCAGCTCGTGGCCGGTGCCGCGACGAACTTCGACTGCAGGGCCCGATCGCCGGGCCGCCGCCCGCGGCCTCGAAGAATCGCCGGCGCGGCTCAACCGGCCGCTCTTGCTTCGGCAGCGATCGCGTCCACCTCGTCCCGCGTCAGGGCGATCGTCCGCGCGACCCAGTTCTCCTCGAGGTGGGCGAGGGAGCCGGTGCCGGGGATCGGGAGCATCACCGGCGAGCGCGCGAGCAGCCAGGCGAGCGCGAGCTGGGCCGGCGTCGCGCCGTGTCGCTTCGCGATCTCGTCGCGGACAGGTTGCGCCGCGCCGAGGTTGCCGCTCGCCAGCGGGAAGAAGGGCAGGAAGGCGATGCCGCGCGCCTCGCAGGTGGCGAGCACCGCCTCCGGCGAGTCGACTTCGGCGTGCGCCATCCGGGCCAGCGGTCCGCGTCCGCCGGCGGTGCTGTAGAGGTTCTGCACCGCGACGATCGGCGTGCGCGCGAGCGCGTCGAGGAGCTCCGCGGTGCCGACGTTGCTGAGCGCGAGGTGGCGGATCTTGCCCTCCCTCTGCAGCTCGATCATCGCGTCGAGTGACTCGCGGAAGGGCACGCCGGAGCCGGGCATGTAGCGGAGGTGCGTGACGTCGCAGCGCTCCAGTTGCAGGGTGCGCAGGTCCTCCTCGCAGCCCTGCCGGAGCTCCTCGGGCCGCGCGAACGCGGCCCACGACTTGTCCGGCAGGCGCTTGCCGCCGAGCTTGGTGGCGATGACGAGATCTTTCGGGTACGGATGCAGGGCCTCGGCGATGAGCCGGTTGGCGACGTGCGGGCCGTAGAACCAGGCGGTGTCGATGAAGTCGATGCCCAGCTCGATCGCCCGCCGCAGCACGGCGCGCGCACGGGCGGGATCGTCGGGCTCGCCCCAGACGTCCTTGCCGGGCAATTGCATGGCGCCGTAGCCGAGGCGCGTGACGGTGAGATCGCCGAGGCGAATGGTGGCCGGCGAGGCGGCGAAGTCGTGGTGCTTCTGCGAGAGGTCGACGCTCATGACGGGCAAGCTAGCCGCGAGACGCGGGCGTAACTTGGACGATGTTGGCGGTGCATGGTGCGCGCGAAGCTGCCGGGGGTGACGCCGAAGATCCGGCGAAAATGGCGGTGGAGCTGGCTCTCGTCGAAGAGGCCGACGGTGTGGGCGACCTGGGCGCCGGTCATGCCCGCGGCGAGCAGGTCGGCGGCTCGCGCCACGCGAAGACGGGTCAGGTACTCGTAGGGCGGCATGCCGACCTCGGCGCGGAAGGCCCGGATGAGGTGGAACTTGTCGGCGCCGGCGTGGGCGGCGAGCGCGTCGAGGGTGACGGGATCGGAGAGGTGGGCGCGCAAGTAATCGCGGGCCCGGCGGACCGCCCGCGGAGCCTTGTGGCGCACGGGCACCTCGCCGCGCTCGGTGCAGGTGGCGAGCACCTCGGTGAGCGTCTCGGTCACCAGCGCCTGCGCTCGGGCGTGACCGGGCCGCGTTCGGCGAGCGCCTCGTGCATGGCGGTGGCGAGCGCGGTGGCCCGCGGGGCGCGGCCTGGCTCGAGCGGCACGAAGTGCACCGGGCGCGGGACGCCGAGGGTGCGCGCGACCTCGTCCACCAGGTCCGCGGCGAACCCCGCGCCCTGCAGCGTGACGGGAGCGTGGATCCGCACGTCGCGGTAGACCTCGCCGGGCTCCTTGAGCTTGAGGCCGCCGGCGGCGAGGGTGTGCTCGTCGCCGCGATACCAGCCGTCGAAGGCGCCCTGCAAGATCACCATGACGCCGTATTGGTCGGAGTAGACGGACAGCGGGGTCGCGACGTCCTCGACGCGGTACATCCGGAGGCCGTCGAGGCCCTCGAGACGCCAGTGCTCGATGCGCGGGCCGGCCTCCTGCGAGCGCCCGCGCGCGGTCCGTCCGAGAGCCTGGGCTGAGCCATGTCCCATGGAGTCATGGTAGCCGACGGCGCGGGCGGGCGACTTGGGCGATGTTGGCGGGGACTTGTTATCCTGGGCTGTGCGTCGCCTCGCCCTCGCAGCCGCGCTGCTGGCCTGCAAGTCGTCGCCGCAGGCGCCTGCCTCGGGGACGACCGCGAGGCCCGCGTCGCCGCTCGTGCGGGCTCCCGACACCACGGACGACCGCGACGCCGACCGCGACGCCGACCGCGTGCCCGACGCGCGCGACGGATGCCCCGACGAGCCCGAAGATGTCGATGCATTCGAGGACGAAGACGGATGCGTCGATCGCGACAACGACCGCGACGGCGTGCCGGACGCGTACGAGTGGATCGACGGCCGGTGGACCAATTGCGATCGGCGGATCAAGAACGGCAACGAGACCGATTGCCGGAACCTGCCCGAAGATCTCGACGGCGAATGGGACCACGACGGCTGCCCCGACGTGATGTGCATCGATTCATGTCAGGTGAAGCTGGCCGAGCGCCTGCGACTCGATCGCCGCGGACGACCGCTGCCCGGCAGCGACGCGATCCTCGACGCAGTCGCCGAGACCCTGCGGGCCGCGCCGGACATCGAGCTCTACGTCGAGGCTCACGTCGACGCGCAGCGCGACGCGTCGGCGGCGGTGCGCGCGACCGGGCGGACGGCGGAGGCGGTCGTCGAGGCGCTGGTCGGGCGGGGGATCGATCGAGCACGGCTGACACCGCTCGGCTGGGGCCACGAGAAGCCGATCGATCGCAACACCACAGAGGACGGGCGAGCCAACAACCGACGCGTGGAGTTCGTGCAGCGCGACGGCTGCGGTTGCGAAGACCGACCGGCGGGACGGGCGGATGCGCGGCCCGCCTGGGACTGCCGGTGAGCCTGCACGTGGCGCCCAGCGGGCCGCCGGATGGATGATGCTCGCGGGCAGCGGTCAGGCGCCGACGTAGGCCGCGAGGTGCTTGCCGGTGAGCGTCGAGCGGGCGGCGACGAGGTCGGCGGGGGGGCCCTCGAAGACGACGCGGCCGCCCTCGTGGCCGGCGCCGGGGCCGAGGTCGATGATCCAGTCGGCGTGGGCCATCACGGCCTGGTGGTGCTCGATGACGATGACCGACTTGCCGGACTCGACGAGGCGGTCGAGCAGGGCGAGCAGCTGCTCGACGTCGGCGAGGTGGAGGCCGGTGGTCGGCTCGTCGAGGACGTAGATGCCGCCCTCGTCGGCCATGTGCGTGGCCAGCTTGAGGCGCTGGCGCTCGCCGCCGGACAGCGTCGTGAGCGGCTGGCCGAGGCTGAGGTAGCCGAGGCCGACGTCGGCGAGACGCTCGAGGATCGCGTGCGCGGCCGGGGTGCGCGCCTTGCCGGCGCCGAAGAACGCCTTGGCCTCGTTCACCGACATCGCCAGCACCTCGCTGATGTCGCGGCCGCCGAACTTGTACTCGAGCACCGAGGCCTGGAAGCGCTTGCCCTCGCACTCCTCGCAGGTGGTGGCGACGCCGGCCATCATCGCCAGGTCGGTGTAGATCACCCCGGCGCCGTTGCAGGCCGGGCAGGCGCCCTCGGAGTTGGCGCTGAACAGGGCCGGCTTGACGCCGTTGGCCTTGGCGAAGGCCTTGCGGATCGGCTCGAGAAGGTCGGTGTAGGTCGCGGGGTTGCTGCGCCGCGAGCCGCGGATCGCCCCCTGATCGACCGCCACCACGCCGGCGCCCGCGGGGAGCGAGCCGTGCACGAGCGAGCTCTTGCCGGAGCCGGCGACGCCGGTGACGACGACGAGGACGCCGAGCGGGATGTCGACGTCGACGTTCTTCAGGTTGTGGGCCTTGGCGCCGCGGATCTTCAGCTTGCCGGTCGGCCTCCGCACCTTCTTCTTGAGCGCGGCCCGATCGTCGAGGTGGCGGCCGGTGAGGGTGCCGCTCTTGCGCAGGCCCTCGATGGTGCCCTCGAAGCAGATGGTGCCGCCCGCCGAGCCGGCGCCGGGGCCGAGGTCGACGACGTGGTCGGCGATGGCGATCGCCTCCGGCTTGTGCTCGACGACGAGCACCGTGTTGCCCTTGTCGCGCAGCTGCAACAGCAAGTCGTTCATCCGCTGGATGTCGTGCGGGTGCAGGCCGATCGTCGGCTCGTCGAAGACGTAGGTGACGTCGGTGAGCGACGAGCCGAGGTGGCGGATCATCTTGGTGCGTTGCGCCTCGCCGCCCGACAGGGTGCCCGACGGGCGCGAGAGGCTGAGGTAGCCGAGGCCGATCGCCACGAACGAGTCGAGGGTGTGCTGCAGCTTGCCCAGCAGCGGCGCGACCGACGGCTCGCCGAGGCCGCGCACCCACTCGGCGAGGTCGCTGATCTGCATCGCGCAGGCGTCGGCGATGTTGATGCCCTTGATCTTCGACGACCGGGCGCCCTCGTTGAGACGCGTGCCGTTGCAGTCGGGGCAGACCGAGAAGGTGACCACCCGCTCGACGAAGGCGCGGATGTGCGGCTGCATCGCGTCGACGTCCTTCGCCAAGAACGACTTCTGGATCGTCGGGATCAGCCCCGCGTAGGTCAGGTTGATGCCGTCGACCTTGATCTTGGTCGGCTCCTTGTAGAGGAGGTCGTTCAGCTCTTTCTTGCTGAACTTGCGGATCGGCTTGTCGGGGTCGAAGAAGCCGCAGCCGCGGAAGATGCGGCCGTACCAGCCCTCCATGCTGTAGCCGGGGATCGTGACCGCGCCGTCGTTGAGCGACTTGCTGTCGTCGTACAGCGCGGACAGATCGAAGTCGTTGACGGTGCCGCGGCCCTCGCAGCGCGGGCACATGCCGCCGGTGATGCTGAAGCTGCGCTTCTCCTTGGTGGTGGTCTCGCCGCGCTCGATGGTGACCGCGCCGGCGCCCGAGATCGAGGCGACGTTGAACGAGAAGGCCTGCGCCGAGCCGATGTGCGGCTTGCCCAGCCGGCTGAAGAGGATCCGCAGCATCGCGTTGGCGTCGGTGGCGGTGCCGACGGTGGAGCGCGGGTCGGCGCCCATGCGCTCCTGGTCGACGATGATCGCGGTCGTCAAGCCGTCGAGCACGTCGACCTCGGGCCGCGCCATCGACGGCATGAAGCCCTGCACGAAGGCGCTGTAGGTCTCGTTGATCAGCCGCTGCGACTCGGCGGCGATCGTGCCGAACACGAGCGAGCTCTTGCCCGAGCCGGACACGCCGGTGAACACCGTGAGGCGGCGCTTCGGGAGCTCGAGGCTCACGTCCTTGAGGTTGTTGACGCGCGCGCCCTGCACGCGGATCCGGTCGTGGTTGTCCGCGGCGTGCGGCGCAGGCGACTGCGTGTCCGTCCTGGTGGCCTTGCTCATCGTCATCTCCATCGGTTGGGCGGGGCCGACGTGGCTCCGCCCCTGGCTCGATCTGTCGGCTCTCGAGCGGTCCGTCCTCGGCGACGGTCCGCGGTCTACGGAGCGGCGTCCGGCGCGGTCACGACGGCGTGCGCCGGACGGCGCGAGCCTGCTCCTGGATGCGGATCATGTTGCCGGCGGGATCGCGGACGGCGCAGTCGCGCACGCCGTAGGGCTGATCGGTGGGCTCTTGCACGATCTCGGCGGTGCTGGCCTGCAGCCGCGCGAACACGCCGTCGAGGTCGGGGGTGGCCAGCAAAAGGCTGGCGTAGGTGCCCTTGGCCATCATCTCGGCGATGGTGCGGCGCTCGTCGTCGGTGACGCCGGGGTCGGCGGCCGGCGGGTGCAGGACGATCGAGGTGGCGGACTGACCGGGAGGGCCGACGGTGATCCAGCGCAGCCCGTTGTAGCCGACGTCCTTGCGGACCTCGAAGCCGAGGAGGTCGCGGTAGAAGGCCAGGGAGGCGGCCGGATCGGTGTGCGGGAGGAAGCTGGCGTGAATGGTGATGTCCATGGCCGTGATGCTACGTGCGGCTCGCGGTCGGTGCTTCTCGATTCCTGACCGGACGCGTGACTTGCTTCGCCAGGCAGGACGGCATGCCCTCCGTGGCCTGCGCCGCGTCGCGGCGGTAGACGCTGGGCGGGACGCCGACGAGCTCGGTGAAGCGCGTGCTGAAGGTGCCCAGCGAGGAGCAGCCGACCTCGAAGCAGACCTCGGTGACGCTGAGGTCGCCGCGACGCAGCAGGGCCATCGCGCGCTCGATGCGCCGTGTCATCAAGTAGGAGTAGGGCGACTCGCCGTAGGCGAGCTTGAACTGACGGCTGAGGTGCCCGGCCGACATGTCGACGCCGCGGGCCAGCGCCTCGACGTCCAGCGGCCTGGCGTACTCGCGGTCCATGCGGTCGCGGACGCGGCGCAGCTTCGCGAGCTCCTGCAGATTCGGCGCTGCGGCGGGTCTGCTGGTCACCTGCGCGAAATTGCCACGTCGCATCGGCGTTGTCTAGCGCCGGCGTGCTCCACTCGCTGCCGCGACACGAACGTGGAGCTCGCCCGGGCCCTCGTTCGTGAAGCACTCGCACTTTGTTACGCTGCGCCATGTCTCGTCGTCGGCTGCGCGCAGGGCTCCTCGGGGTGGCGAGCGTGCTCGCGTGCGGCATCGAGGAGCTCGGCGAGCCCGAGCCGCGTGCACCGGCGACGCCGCTGTCGGTCTCGGGGCAGTTCATGCGCGCGCAGCTGGTGTCGCCGTGAGCGGAGAGCAACCGCGGGAGTTCACCGATGAGCGAATCTTTGTATGATCTCCGCGAGCACCCGTGCATGCGTCTGAGTTTTAAAGCTGCCCTGGGGCACGGTTGTTCGTCGCGGTTTGCTTGCTCGTGACGCTCGCCTCCGGCTGCGCTGCGGCGCGTTTCGAGGCCGCTCATCGGACCTGTGATCGCGCGGCCGAGGTCGAGCCGTCGGTTGCGCTGGGGTATGCCGGCCCACCCGATGCGGGCGAGTTGCGCGGGCGGGCCGCGCGTAACCATGCGGCCGCGCCACCGTGGGTGGTGGGTCAGTCGCGCGTGTATCCGCTCGATCCGTCGTTCCGCTACTGGGAGCTGTGGCCCGCCGGCGGCGACGCGAGCACTCCGCTGCTGTGCCGGCTGACCTACGACCGCACGCGCCGGCGCGGCCTGTTCGCCGCCGATCCGCTGACCGAGGTCGAGCTCACGACGGTATACGAGGTGCCCGGCAAGACGCCGCCGCAGCGGGTGCACGGGCCTGACGGGGTGCCGCAGATGTTCGTGCTCGACGGCGTCACCGAGTTCGCGCCGGGGGATGCGCTGCGCATGGCAGTGGTCGACCGCGACGTGCACTGGGGCGGCAGCTCGTTTACCGACGACCCACTGATCGCCTTCACCCTGCCCTACCGGTCGGGGGCCGCGCTCACCGGGACCAGCGGAGCGATGTGGCGCGGGACGGTCGACGTCCGCTGCGAACACCTCGACGCGTTCGCGGTGCAGTCGACCTACGTCGATGCGTTGATGCAGCTCGACGCGGGCCTGCAGCGGTGGGCCCCGCAGCTCGAGCCCCGCGACTGGGACTTCGGCCTCGCGGGCAGCGGCATGACGGCCATGCGCGCGGCGCTGGAGCGGGCGGCGTCGCTGCGCGGCTGGGACGCGCCCGAGGTGCGCGAGCGGACGAATCGCCTGCTCGCGGCTCAGCTGTGCTTCGAGCGCGCGGCGGCGCCCGAAGTGGCGCGCTGGGCCCGGCGCTCGCGTTCCGGGGGCTTCGGCGAGCTGCAGCTCGCCGCCACGGATTATCGTTGCGCGGCCGAGCCGCACGGCGAGACCGCTTGTCGGCTCACCGTCGACATCACCAGCCGCTCCGATGGGCTGGTGGCGATCCCGGTGAATCTGAGCCTGGTGCTCGCCGGCGGCCGCGAGCTCGCGCTGCTCCCCGAGCGAGCCACGGTCGCCGATCACGAGGTCCGGGACCTCGCTCCGAACAGCACCGCCACCGTGAGCTACCGGCTCGAGGTGCCGCTGCGCGACGAGCAGGGCTGGCCCGCCCGATGCTGTTGCGCTCGCGCCGGCGTCCGCTGTTCTCTTCGAGCTATCGCGTCGAGGATCTGCCGCTGCGACTCGCGCGGTGATTCGTGAAGCTGGCCAGAATCAGGTGCGATCAGGTGCCCGCGCGGGCGTCAGTCCGGCGCCTTCATGGCCGGGCCGCGGCGCATGTCGAGGGTCGAGTCGCCGATCGGGACGGCGAGCGAATCGATGGGCCGGACGGCCGCGCCTCGCGGGGTCACAGCTTCATCGTCAGCTCGACGTCGTCGGCGATCGGGATCGACAGGTAGCCGGAGCCGGGGGCGCGCACCAGGACCTTGTAGTCAGGGCAGGCGTCGGCGTTGTCGGCGACGATGCACGAGCCGGTGCGCAGGTGCGGCGCGACGAGGGCCAGGATCCGGGCGTAGAGCGGCTTGTGGCCGTCGAGCAGCACCAGGTCGATGGTCGCGGGCAGGTCGCGCGCCAGCGTCTCGAGCGCGTCGCCTTCGCGGATCTCGACGAGGTCCGCGAGCCCGGCCGCCTCGAGGTTGGCGCGGGCGTGCGCGAGCTTGTTCGGCTCGAAGTCGCTGCCGATCAACCGGCCGCCGCCGTTGTCGCGCAGCGCCGCCGCCAGGTGCAGCGTCGAGATGCCGAACGAGGTGCCGAACTCGACGATGGCGCGCGCGCGGTTGGCTCGCGCCAGCATGTAGAGCAGCGTCCCGGTGTCCGACGAGACCGGCATGTGGATGTCCTTGGCCTTGCTGTAGAAGGCCCGATAATCCGCGGCGGGATCGGACATCCGGGCGGCGCGCTCGGCGGGCGAGAGGTCGCCGAGCAGCTCGCCGAGCTGACGGCGAGACCGGGCGGCGTCCGCGAACAGCCGCTCGAGGAGCGGGGCGACGGGTGGAGTGGTGAGTGTGTTCGACATGGATCCTCTTGGAGTGGCGCTTCGTCGCGTCCCTCGTTAAAATACGAATGATTATTCGCCTTCACGATCGCGTTCGAGCGCCGCCATGCCGAGACGACCCAAGCCCGTCCTATCCCCGCGAAAGAACCCGCAGCAGGCGCGTTCGACTCGCCTCGTCGAGGCCATCCTGCAGGCCGCGGTTCGCGTTCTCGAGCGCGACGGCGCGGCCGGGTTCACTACCGTTCGGGTGGCGGAGCGGGCCGGGGTCAGCGTCGGCTCGCTCTATCAGTACTTCCCCAACAAGGAGGCGATCCTGTTCCGCCTGCAAGCGGACGAGTGGGAGGCGACGGGGCAGCTCCTCGACGGCATCTTCAGCGACACGCGCCTCGACGCCGCCGAGCGGCTGCGGGCTGCGATGCGCGCGTTCTTCCGCACGGAGTGCGACGAGGCGCCGCTCCGCCGCGCGCTCGGGGACGCCGCGCCGCTGTACCGCGATTCACCGCAGGCGCGCGAGAGACGCGAGCGCGGCCTGCCGCTGCTCGCCGGGCTCATCAGCGAGGCCGCGCCGAACATCACGCCGCGACGGCGCGCCTTCGCGGTGGAGCTCTACGTCACCCTCATGAGCGCGATCGGAAAGCAGGTCTCGGAGGCAGATCGTACGCCGGCCGAGGTCGACGCGTGGGCGACGGCGATCGCCGACATGTTCCTCGCCCACCTGCGCGAGCCGAAGCGACGCTGACCGCCAGCATCCGCGCCAGCACGAGTGCATGACACGCGAGCTCGGCGGCGACCGGCCGTCGATCGTCTTCAACCCCGCGGCCGGACCGGGGGTGGTATCGGAGGGCATCCTTTCAGGCCGACCTTGCCCTTCAAGTGCTTCAGCGCTTCGACGCTGTAGTGGTCGTAGTCGTCGATGAACGAGACGATCTCTCATTCGGAGATCCCCGGCTCGACGATGGGGTGATCGCCATCAAAGCCGAGGGCCTCGAACCAACTCTGAAGAACGACCTCTTTGAGATCGAGCGAGAGCGCGAGCAGCCACAGCAGGTCGCGCGCCCGAACGGGCCGGTGATTCGTGGCGTCGGCGCCGTAGTCCGTCACGAGCAAGGCGATGGGATCGGGGTGCGCGGCATCGGCGTAGAGCGCGACGACCTCCCTTCCCTCGGGATCGAGATCCGTGATCCCCCCGATGGTCCGCTGCCTGTCGAACAACGTCGCGCTCTGCATCCCACCGAGAAATTTCGTCCGTTCAGCTCCGCACGGAGGAAGAAGCGCTCTCGCTCGACGGCGAAGAGCTCCCGCAAGGGCCGGACGTGCGCCCTCGTTTTGCCGCGCTGAACTCGGAACCCATTGGCAGCACGGAACAGCTCCACGAACGACGGCGCGAGCTGGAAGCCCAGGTTCTTCTCCACCACACGCAGCTCGTCATCCCTCCGGGGGTCGCCGACCTCGAATGAACGCTCCAAGGTCGAGGGCCACTTGGCCGACTTCTGCTTCAAGATCGAGACACCGTGCTCGATGAGCGCGCGAAAATCCATGTCGTCATCTCCTCGCACGGCAGGACGCGGCGAGCAGCGCGACAGTCTCACGAAATTGTCGGGCCTTCGGACGAGTTTTCGGCTCCCCCGTCGAGGGCCTGGCGGAGGAGCCTGGCAGCGAACTCTCCTGCGACCTGGACGCCGGCCCAGGCGCCGCGCGGGGCTCAGGGGAACCCGGCGGCGCGTCGCGGTGGCGTCACTACCCGGCGATGAGGCACTTGCCGGTGCTGGTGCCCGTATTGTTGTCGACGCGGCACTCCTGCCATTCGGGGTGCGGGACCATGGTGTCGTCGACGATCGCGTAGATGTCGACGACGCCGTTCTTGACGTCGGCGGGGGCGTCGTTGAACGGGAGGGCGAGGGCCTCGGACTCGAGCGGGTAGAGGGCCTTGGTGGTGGTGAGCTCGCCGATCTTCATGCCGGTGTTCGGTTCGCCGGTATAGAAGCCGACGACGACGCCGGCGGGCAGGGCGGCCTCGCCGACGTTGCGGACGGTGGCGACCAGGGAGTAGTCGTCGTCCTCGCACAGCGGGGCGATGGCGACGATCGCGTCCGGGGCGCCGCGCTCGCTGTCGGGCTGCTTGTTCTGGCGGAAGTTGTTGAGGCCGGCGGCGGTCCAGTTGGGCTCCTCGCCGACGGGGAGCGAGCCGTCCTCGTTGATGTTGGTGATATGATAAGAGTGCTGATTCCAGACCCGGCGCGTGCGCACCCACTTGCCGCCGGCGGTGCCGAACACGCGCACGCCGGACTGGCCGTTGACGCCGTCCTCGACGCAGGTGATGGCCGGGTCGGCCTTGCCGTAGGCGTTGGAGACGACGACGATGTCGGCCTGACCGTCATTGTCGACGTCGGCGATCACCGGGTACTCGATCAGCGTGGCGGTGGTGTTGCAGCGCTCGAGCAGGACGTCGCCGGTCGGGCCCTCGTAGATCCGCAGGCGGTTCTGGTCGGAGTAGACGACCTCGGCCTTGCCGTCGCCGTCGAAGTCGAACACCGAGCTGCCGGTCGAGGCCGAGGAGCAGTCGACGGTCTTCTTGACCCACAGGAAGGTGTCCGGGCCGGCGACGCCGGGATCGACGAGCGCGGCGCCGCTGAACACGGCGTAGCCGATGCCGCCGGCGGTGCCGACGTCGGGGACGCCGTCGCCGTCGAAGTCGGCGACCGTGGGCGGGCCGCCGCCGTGGGTGCGGCCCCACGAGCCGGGCGCGCACGAGGCGGGGTCGAGGGTGCCGTTGATGTCGACGGGGCCGCGGACGACGACGAAGCCGTTCGGGGCGTTGGGATCGTGGCGCCAGATCGAGAGGGCGTGGTTGATGTTGTCGATGACGACGACCTCGGGCACGCCGTCGAGGTCGAAGTCGGCGATCGCCGGCCACGGGCTCTTCCAGTCCTGGGTGGCGTAGAACTGGCTCTGCGCGGCGAGCATGGTGTCGACGAAGACGCTGCCGTCGCTGTGATAGCCGCGGCTCGATGTGATGATGTCGAGGACGCCGTCGTCGTCGAGGTCGCTGACGACGAAGGATGTGTTGAGCGGGGGGTCGAAGGTGGCCTTGACGGCTCCGGTGGCGCCGTCGAGGATCGCGCCCTCGACGATGACCTCGGCGTTGCCGTCACCCTCGAGGTCGGCGATCGCCGGCATGAAGCAGGTCTGGTTGGCGGTCCACAGCAGCGAGCCGTCCTCGCCCTTGACCGCGAACACCTCGCCGTTCTTGCCGCACGCGACGACCTCGGTGCCGGGCTGGCCGTCGAAGTCGCCGCCGGCGAGCTGCTTGGTCGGGTTGACGGTGCCGGCGAGGACGTTCCACTTGTCGACGACGACGCCGTCCTCGATCGAGATCGCGTGCAGGGAGCCGTTCGTGCCGTACGCCCCGCTGGTGAAGGTGGAGAAGACGATCTCGGGGATGTCGCGCTCGCTGATCTTGCCGTCGCAGTCGTCGTCGTCGAGCTGGACGACGATCGGGGTCATCATGATGTCGCTGCTGTACGGCGGGTCGACGACGCCGCCCCAGGCGAACTTGAGGGTCGGGTTGAACTCGCCGCCGGTGGTATATTCGCAGCTCTGAAGACACTCGGGGTCGTTCGGATCTTGCGGCGGATCGTTGGGCCCGCACAGCGGGGGCTTGGTAAGACACTTGCCGGTCGGCTCGGCGACGCCGCCCATGCACATCGGGTCGGGCGGCTTCACGTCGGGCTCGCCGAGGGCGTAATCACAATACTCGGTCTCGGCGCAGTCGGCCTTCTCCTTGCAATCGGCGCCGGGCAGCTCACACTTGGTGAAGTTGCAGACCTCGCCGACGCTGCAGCACACCTCGCCGCAGAAGATCTGGCCCATCTCGCAGCACTCCGCGCCCTGACAGCTCGGGCCGGTGGTCCCGGTGGTGGTGATGTCGGTGGCGCTGACCGGGCCGCTGGTGTCGGTGGTGCCGGTTTCGGTGGTGCCGGTGCCGGTCGGCGGCTCCGTCGGGCTCACGGTCTCGCTCATCGAGCCGGAGCCCTCGGTCGCGGTCGAACCAGTGCCGGTGGGCACGTCCGTCGTGGTGGTGCCGGCGGTGCCGTCGGTGGCAGTGACAGGGGCGGTGGTCGTGGAGTTCGCGGCGCTGTCGGTGGCGGTGCCGCTGTCGCCGCAGGCGGCCAGGCCGAGCGAGGCGAGCGCGACGACGAGGCGCGCGTCGCCGAATACGTTCAAGGTGCGGTGCATCGGCCGAGGGTATCGGATCGCAGGGAGGCCGGGATCGATCGGCGATCGTCGACCCTGCGACGTCGCCGCGAGCATGAGGCGGAGATCGGGTTCGCTCGCGCCGGCCCGCGAGCCAGCGAGGCAGACGAGGCTCTGCGCGGCGCACGAGCCGCGGGCGCGTCCGGACCTGACGGGCGCGACATGCACTGCGTGGTTTTTGTGGGCAAACAAGCGCCATGCGCCTGCTGGCCGGCTCACGGTGCGGCCATGCAGAGGCCCTGCTCCGGCGGGAGACACTCGGCGTGGAAATCCGGGTTCACGGTGGGCCACGCCGCGCATATGGTGCCGGGGTAGGCGGCGTCGCAGGGGTCGGGTTGGGTCAGGTCGCAGACGGGAGTGCAGCAGAACTCGCCGGCGCAGGACGGGAGCATGTTCGCCGGGAGGCAGGTCGTGCCGGCCTCGCAGGAGAACGAGTCTGGGCACGGCTCGCCGGCTCCGAAGGCGCTCTGTGAGGGCAAGAAGCAGAAGAACCGCGGCTCGAAGACGTACGTCACGCAGCGAAGACCTGCGGGGCAGTCATCGGCGAGCGGGCTGCAGCGGACCGGGCAAACTCCGAAGAGTCCGTCTTCATACTTGATGCAGCCGCTGCAGACATCGGCGCAAGACCAGGCATCGGGCGTGCCCTCGCACATGGGAGTGCAGCGCAGACTGTCCGGGCCCCTGTTAAAGCCGAAGCACATGCTGCCGTCGGGGCAATCGTCGAAGGACGCGAGCTCGCTCGACTCACACGCCTCGCCGATGCCGGCGGGATCGTCATCGATGTCGGCGCAGAGGGCCTGCCAGCCGTCCTCGTCGTTGGGCTTGCACTTCTGTCCCCGGGGACATGTGTCGTTCCACGGGTCGCACGCGACCGGTGACGGCAGGTCGGGCATCATCACGAAGTCCTGAGTGTCCGTGGAGCCCGAGAGGGTGGATGGACCGGTGGGGACGTCGCTGGAGGCAGCGCTCGTCGTGGGGGTCGATGACGTGGTCGTCGCAGCACCGGAGGCGGAGGTCGTGGTGGTCGCGCCAGGCGCTTCGGTGGTCGCGGTTTGTCCCGGGTTCTCCGGGCCGCACGCGATCACCGCGATGACGAGGGAACAGAGCGCAATGCGGGGCTCACGGCTCGGCATGGGCTCGATGATCTGCCCCGGCGCCGATACGGGCAAGATGCGCGGGAAGCGGGCTCGTGCCGCGGCCGCCATCGAATCCCGAACCACACTTCAGGCCGGACCTGTCGCGTCCATCACGCCGGGCCGGCGTCGACTTCGATGCAGCCGAGCGCGTCATTTTGAAACACGCTCTGCGGCATCGACCAGCTCTGCGCGTTCCATAGCACGGCGCCGCCGGCGTCGAGGCCGACGAGGTCGGTCGGCGAGGTCATGCGCGCCGAGGGCAGTTGGCCGGCCTCGCATTCGGCGGTGGCGTCGACCGGGCCGGGGCCCCAGAGGAGGACGCGGCCGTCGATCCGGGTGGGGTCGGCGATTTTATAGATGATGGCCATCTCGAACTTCGAGGCGCCCTCGTCGAAGGTCTGGGCCGAGGCAGCGACCTCGCAGCCGACCAGGGGGTCGGCGACGGATTCGCTGCACAGCCGCTCGCGCCATGCCTCGACGATCGCCGCGCCGTCGGCGGCGTCGAATCGATGCTCCGGGTGCCGCTTATCATAGTAGTCGATCAGGCATTGATCGTACTTGAGGGTGAGGCGGATCTGGGCGGTGCCCACGAACAGGTCGGTCTCGACGCTCTGGGCCCGCTGGATGCTCGCGCAGACGAAGCCGAACGGCTCCTCCTCCGCGGGGCCGGTGGTGGTCGAGGTGGCGTCGTCGGTGGTGTGGGGCTCGTCCTTGCCGGAGCCGCAGGCGGCCAGCAACAGGGCGAGGGAGGCGGAAGCGAGCGGGCGCGTCACGGCGCGGAGGATGGGCGATGGCCGCGCCGGGGACAAATCAGCGCGGCCGGCCGCTCGTGCGGCTCGCCGAGCGCCGCCTGCGCAATTGCGCCCGTCGCATGCGTCGCCGGCGCGGGGTGCTGTGATTCACCGGAGTTCGTCGTCGCTCGCGCCATCGCGCGGGGCCGCGGCGTCACCTCGGTCATGCTGTCGCGCGATTTCCTTCCCCACGTCCCGAGGAGAGCTCGATGCGCCGTTCGTGCCTGGCCGTGTGCGCCGCCCTGACCCTGCCGCTGGCCGCGTGCCAGGGCGCCGACAAGACCGCCGAGACGAGCTCGTCGGCGCAGACGGTGACGGTGACGGGCAAGGCGTTCTATCTCGAGAGGATCGCGCTGCCGCCGGGGGCGATGCTGCACGTGAAGGTGGTCGACATGCAGCACGCCGACGCGGCGCTCGGGGCCGTGGCCGCCGACGACTTCAACGCGTCGCTCGTGCCCATCCCGTTCGAGCTGGAGGTCAAGGGCTCGAAGATCGAGCCGAACAGGCAGTACGGGGTGAGCGCCAGCTTGCGCGACGTCGACGACAAATTGATGTTCTCCACGGCGGCGCCGGTGGCCGTCGACTTGCGGGCCCCGGCGCCGCTGGAGATCCGTCTGGTGCGAGCGACCGGCAAATAGGTCGCCCGGCGATCACGCCTTCCAGTGCGGCGGGATCGTGCGGTCGTGGTAGGGCAGCGCGGTCAGGCGCTCCTGCCAGGCGCGCAGGTTGGCCGGCAGCGCGTCGGCGAGGCGGAGGTCGGGCAGGCGCAGGTCGAAGCGCTGCACCAGGCGGAAGTGCGGGTAGAAGCTGAAGTCGGCCAGGCCGAGGTCGCCGGCGAAGTACTCGCGGTCGCCGAGGTAGCCGGAGAAGCGCTGCAGCTCGGCGACGACGCCCTCGCGCGCGGCGGCCAGCTTCTCGGGGGTGGACTCCTCGCGGCCGAAGACCATCAGCGCGAGCGGCCGGGTGGCGGTGTTGAAGTAGCCGTCGACCTCGGCGGAGAGCCGCCGCGCCAGCGCGCGGGTCAGCGGATCACGAGCGAGCAGCGGCCGCTCGGGGTACCTGTCCTCGAGGTACTCGACGATCGCGCTCGACTCGTACAGGGCGTGGCCCTCGTCGACCAGCACCGGCACCTTGCCGCGCGGATTGAGGGCCAGAAACTCCGGCGCGCGCGTGTCGCCCTTGTCGAACGACAGCAGCTTGAACTCGTACGGCAGTTGCTTGAACTCGAGGGCGAGCCAGACCTTCCACGCGTAAGGCGAGCCGGACCCGTAATAGAACGTGCGGGGGTTGTTCGACATGGCGGCGAGCCTTGCCGAGCCCGCCGGAGCCGTCAAGGGCGAGGCAGCTACAGGCCCGACACGACGACCTGGTGCGGCTGGTGCATCCGGCGCTCCTCCTCGACGCTGAGGATCGTCTTGCCGAACGGCGTCAACGCGAGGCCGGCGAGCTTCATGCAGGCGATGCCGAACGGGATGCCGATGATCGTCAGGCAGAGGATGAGGCCGGCGAGCAGGTGCCCGATGGCGAGCCAGATGCCGGCGAAGACGAGCCACAGCAGGTTGCCCACCGCCGACAGGGCGCCGCCGTCGCCCGGGACGGTGACGACGACCCGTCCGAAAGGCCAGGCGGCGAACAGCGCGAGCTTGAACGCCTGCACCCCGAACGGCAGGCCGACGATCGTCAAGCACAGCACGATGCCGGCGGCGAAGTAGCCGAGGAACAACGGCAGGCCGGCGACGAGGAACCACAGCACGTTGAGGATCAGGCGCACCCGGGCAGCCTAGCACGCGCGCCCGGGGATGCACGGCGCCGGGTCCGCGAGCGCAGCGCGTGCTCGGGTGGTGAGGAAGCACGTCGCGCGACGACCTCACGTCGGCGCGGGTGCGATGCATGCAGCGGGCGGCGTGCGAGCGGGGGAGGTTTCGCTGGACGCGTCGTCGCGGCCGCCGCTACCGTCGGCGCACGAGGTTGCCTTGAGACTCAGCGTCGCCATGATCGTCGCCCTCGCGTGCGCCGCGTGCGGGCCGGGCAAGTCCACGACAACCGAATCCGAACCGACGACCACGCTCGAGCCGACGAGCACGTCGACGAGCGAGGGGGTCACGACGACGTCGACGACGGCGACGCCGACCAGCACGAGCCCGACGGCGACGTCGACCGGTGCGCCGGCGTCCTGCGAGGGGTTCCTGCCCGACGAGATCCTCGCGGAGCAGACCACGATCACGCTCACCAACGCCAGCGCGGGGCCGATCTGGCTCGGCGCCGTGGGCTGCGCCGGCTTGCCGAACCTGGACATCCTCGACGGCGACGGACAAGACCACTTCTTCGTCTTCGAACCCTGCTCCCCCTCCCCTGTGAGCTCTTGATGGCGGGCGATTGCGCGGTCGCCTGCGACGATTGCGTCGTCCCGGCCGGCCTGCGACTCGACCCCGGGGCCAGCTTCTCGCTGCTGTGGGCGGGGGCCGACGTCGAGTTCATGGAGATGACGGCCGAGTGCGCGCCAGGACCCGGCTGCGCGCGCGAGTGCGTGGCGGCGCGCGAGCGGCCGGCCGGCACGTACGAGATCACGGTCACGGCCGCCCAGCAGTGCGTCGGCAGCTGCGATTGCGCTTCGCCCAGCCCCAACGGTCACTGCACGGTGGACGGGGGCATCGTCCTGTCGGAGGAGCTGAAGGTCAGCGTGCCGCTCGACTTCCCGGCGACGCTCGAGATCGAGGTCTCGATCGGCGGGTGAGTAGATGTCTCATGCGCCATGTCTCGAGGGACATGGCGCATGATGCATGTATCAAGTCCGTTGCGGGGGACCGAGGCGGAGCAGCCGGCCGCTGACGTCGACGGCCCAGAAGCCGCCGTCGCCGGCGGCGGCGAGGTCGACGAGGGCGTTGTCGGCGTCGTAGCGCAGCCGCTCGGTGCCCTCGGCGAGGGAGACGACCCGCAAGGTGCCGTCGCGGCTGACCGCGGCGAGGTCGTCGGCGCCGGCCTCGACGACCGCGGCGATCGCCCCATGGAAGTGCGGCTCGCCGGGGAGAGGCGCGGGGTAGTTGGCGTTCTCTACGTGCTGTACTTTGGGCCAGGTCGAGAGGACCTGGCCCCCGGGATAGGTGACGCGGGCGAGCAGGGCGGACCAGACCTGGCCCTCGGCCTGGAAGGAGCCGAGCGTGGCGACGGCGTCGGGGCCGAGGACGAACTCGGCGTCGGCGCCCCCTTCGAGCTCGACGGTGGTGACCGCGGGCTTCTTCTTGCCGGGCGCGAGGACGGCGGTGGAGCCGGCGCGGGTGATGACGCGGGCCTCGGCGTCGCCGACCGCCCCGAGCGCGCACAGGTCACCGGTGAGGACGTAGGCGGCCTTGCTCGTGACCTTGGCCTCGGCCGGACCGATCCACGCGGCGCCCTCCGGGCCGGCCGCCAGCAGCGCCCCCGAGGGCAGGAAGGTCATCCACTGGACGTCGAGGTCGAGCTCGAGCTCGCGGGTGCTGCCGTCCGGGGCGATGAAGTGGAGGGTCTGCCCGTTGCGCACGACCGCGAGCTGGCCGTCGCGGCGGACGACGAGCTCGTCGCCGGTGAGGTCGACGCGGACCGTGGCGCCGCCGACGGTGAACTCGACGTTGTCGCCGCGATCGACGAGCAGCGAGGCGCCGCCGGCGGCGAGGCCGTCGACGCGCGCGAGCGGTCCGACCGGCTCGGCGCGGGCAGGGTCCCACAGGCGCAGGGAGCCGTCGCTCGAGGTCGAGGCGACGAGCCCGAGCGCGGCCGACCAGGCGAGGCCGCCGGGCTGCGGACCGTGACCGAGCAGGCTGCCGACGACGCGCCCGGTGGCCAGCTCGACGAGCAGCAGCGGACCCTCGTCGCAGGCGATCACGACCCGACCGCCGTCGATCGCCACCAGCTCGCGCGGCGAGAACGGCAGCGGGGTGCGCGTCGGCGCGGCGCCTCCGGCGAACACGAGCAGCTCGCGCGCGCCGTCCCTGGGCCGATCGACCGCGGCGAGCAGCGTACCCTCGGCGGTGAAACCGACGCAGCGGACCGCCTTCTCGGCGTGGAAGAGCTCCTCCTTGAGCGCGTCGGCCGACCACAGGCGCACGCCGTCGGGCGCGACCGAGGCGAGGCGCGCGCCGTCGGGAGAGAGTGCGAGGTGATGCACGCCGCTCGCGTGCTTGACCTTGGCGGCGACGAGCTTGTGCTTGGCGTCGAGGCGACGGACGACGCCCTCGGAGTCGCCGGTGTAGGCGGCGGCCGGGCCGGCGATCAGGCAGGTGAGCTTCTCGCTGGCGCGCTTGAGGCCGCCGGCGATCTTCTTGTCGACGGCGAGGGTGTGGCGATCGAGGAGCACGAGGTCGCTGGCGGTGAAGCCGAGGAGGGCGTCGCCGAACGGCTGGACCTGCTTCGGCGCGGCGACGCGGCTCGAGGTGACCTCGCGCCGCGGATGCGGGACCGCGGGCGGCTCGGCGAGCGCTCCCTGCCACGGGCCGGCGAAGGCGCTGACGAGGAAGCGGCCGTCGGCGAGGGCGACGACGAAGGCGGGAGCGCCCTGCGGGAACTCGCGGACCTGCACGAGCGCGGGCGAGGGCGCGGGCCCGACCGGGCGCAGGACTGCGCCGGCGCGGACGAGCAGCGGACGAGCCTCGTCGGCGATGGCGCCGCCCTCCTCGAGCGCGGCCTGCAGCAGCGCCCGCGCGCCGCCGCGAGCGACTCGATGCGAGGCGCGCCGCCAGAACCGCTGCGCGGCGGTGTCGTCGGCCGGTCGCCCCGGCAATTGCTCGAACAGGGCGCGCGCGCCCTGACTGTCCACGGCTCCCAGAAGATCGGCGAGGGTCGTACGCGTCGTCATCGCAGTGGCGGCGGACGCTAGCAAAGCGAATCGCGGCACACCAGCACCGATGATTGCTGGATCCACGGCGACGAATCACGGGAGCAGGCCGTCTTGTTCTGTCTCCGAAAAGAGGGTGTCCTCGGGGACATGTGTCGAATCGCGGTGGACATTTGGGGAGGTGCCCCTGGTTTTCCGGGGGCATCCGGCCGAATTCAGGGACATGTCCGTTCGGTCATGTCACGGCGCCGGGCGGACGCTCAGCCAGCGCCACGCGAACGCGCTGCCGCAGTCCGCGGCGATCGCCAGGGCGGCGGTCGCGAGCGGCGAGGCGGGCAAGGCCCACAGCAGCGGCCCGTCGGGCTCGCGCGGAAGCGAGGCGAGCGCGAGCGGGCCAGTGTCGGTGTGCAGGGCGGCAGTGATCTCGCAGGTAGGGGCGCCGGCGGGCAGCCGAAGCTCGACGCGGGCACCGGCGGGCAGCGGCAGCGGCTCGGTGACGAAGCCGGCCGGCGTCGCGGCGACGAACATGCTGCCCGGGTAGAGGCTGAAGGCGCCGGAGCTGCGCCAGACCGATCTGTCGAGCTGCTGCAGCTCCCACGGACCGCCGCCGTCGACGATGCGCGTCGGCACGCCGCCCTCGACGGTCTCGGCCCGCGGGGCGTGATAGATGCCGCGGGCGACGACGCGGGTGCGCCAGGGGCCGTGCGCGGCGGAGGGCCAGAGCTGGCGATCGGCGGGCTCCCAGCCGCCCGAGAGCAGGAACACCGGGGTGCCGGCCTTGAGCGCGCCCTCGACGATGTGGCCGCCGGGCGGGGCTGCGAGGGCGCTCTTGCCGAACGACAGCAGGGCCGGGGCGGCCAGGAGCCCGCGCCAGCGGCCGGGGGCGCGGTCGTCGAACACGAGTAGGCTGTCCTCGGGGACATGTTCGAAGATGCCGACCAGCTCGGCGGGGTCGTCGGCGAGGTCGCGGGTCCAGTAGACCTCCCGCGGGAGCAGTCGCAGCGGCGGGAGCAGCCACGCCAGCAGCAGGGCCGCGAACGCGAGGGCGGAGCGCCGCGGGCCGTGACGGTGCTCGAGGCGGGCGATGATGTGTCCCAAGAGACAGGCCGAAGCGACGGTCAGCGCCGGCACGACGTCGGCCACGAAGTAGCGGGCGTAGTAGAACTCGTAGCGCACGCCCGACTTGAGCGCGGCGGTCAGGACGATCACCGCGGCGAGGGCGACCCAGGGCAGGCGCTGGGCGTCGGCGCGGCGGACCGCGAGGCCCATTCCGACGAGGCCGAGCAGCAGCGGCAGCGGCCCGCCGTGGCGCAGCAGCACGGCGAGCACCTGCTGGTCGGGGCCGGTTTCGTCGCCGCCGAGCCAGGCGCGCTGCACGAGCACGCACGCGGCGAGGGCGAGGGCCAGGCCGGCGCCGACTCGCAGCGATCGCCGGGCCCAGTTGCGGAGCGGCGCGGAGAGGCGGCGCAGGGCGAGATCGGCGAGGAGCAGCGCGACGCCGGCGGCGATCGTCCAGGCGACCGCGACCGCGGGGCGCGGGGTGAGCCGCGGGATGTGGAAGTGGTTGGCGGCGGCGGAGAAGAAGTAAGGCCACGAGTGCAGGACGGCCTGCACGACCGCGAGCGTGGTGCCGACGACCAGCGCCGCGAACAGGGCCCGGCGGCTGCGCGAGGCCTCGTCGCGCGCGAGCAGCAGGGCGAGGGCGAGGGCGATCGCGTGGGCGACGAAGCTGCCGCGGGTGAAGGCGCCGGCGGCGAAGCAGAGGCCGCCGAGGACGGCGAGCAGCCGCGCGCCGGGGCGACCGTCGCGCTCGGCGGCACCTGCCTCGAGGGACAGCCAGGCGGCCGCGAGCAGGCTGGCGCGGGCGAGGTTCTCGGTGACGGTGAAGCTGGAGATCCACAGGTCGAGCGGATGCAGCGCGAGGCCGGCGAGGGCGACGAGGCCGATGGTGCCGGCGCGGCGGCGGACTCGCGGATCGCCGCTGTCCAGGGCGAGGCGGCGCGCGAGGCCGAACAGCGCCAGCGCCGACAACA
The DNA here is from genome assembly GCF_026626665.1 of Nannocystis pusilla. Taxonomy (GTDB): domain Bacteria; phylum Myxococcota_A; class Polyangia; order Nannocystales; family Nannocystaceae; genus Nannocystis; species Nannocystis pusilla. The sequence goes on along the minus strand of NZ_JAPNKE010000002.1, from coordinate 8,160,227 downwards.
ACCAGAACGGCACGAGCGGCCAGGTCGAACGCGCGAAGCCCCAGTCGAGCTCGCACATGGCGAACCACACCGGCATCAGGTGAAAGAAGGCCGGGACGAGGCGACCCGCGCGGGCGTCCTCGATGTGGAGCCCCGCGGTCCAGCGACCCTCGCGGACGCCGACGAGCGGCGAATCCTCGGGCTGCGGCTGGACGCGGTAGGCGGCCAGGACGTCGGCCTGCGGGACGCCGCGGACCGCTCCGCGCAGCAAGCGATCGACGGGGCGCAGCCGACCGGTGCGGGCGATGTGATGCCCGACGTTGACGTAGATGCCCTGATCCTGGCCGCCCTGCAGGTAGGGCGACGGGCACATTCGCAGGCCGACGCCGGCGACGAGCAAGACGCCGAGGCCGAGCACGAGCGGGCGAGCGTGGACGGCAATGATGGCAGTGAGGGAGGCAGTCGCCGGCGCGCGACGAATGCCGACAGTACGAACGCCGCGAATGCCCCGAGCAGGCCGAGGCGCAGGGGCCACGGCTGCAGTCGGCCGAGGTCGAGCAAGATCATGCCGACGGCGCTGGCGACGAGGAAGGTGCCGGCGAGCGCGACGCCGAGGGCCGCGGCGTTCCCCAGGCGATCGCGCAGGAGCGCCGCGACCGCGAGGGCGGTGAGCAGCGCGAGGGCGGTCAGGAGGCCGGGCACGCGCGCAGGCTACCATCGCCGCGCCCCGGCGGGCTCAGCGAGCGCGAGGTCGGCGAGCATCGCCTCGCTCCACGAGACGCATCGGCGCGACGACGCATGGCCTCGTGACCCTGCTCCCTCCGACCCGGGCACCCTCGTGCCCGTCGCGGCAGGCCGGGCTCGCAATTCGTCGACTGCTCAAGCCTTCGGGCGGCCTCGTGGGGATTCGTGGCGCGGCGCTTGCGGGTGCGTACGTCGTAATGACCTCGAAGACATGTCTTTGAGACATGTGTCATTCGTCCGCCGCGCGGCGGGGCTTGCGGCGCCTGCCGAGCAGCGCGAGCAGCAGGAGCAGCAGCGGAGGAGGGCGCGACGGGGCCACCGAGCAGGTGTCGGGGATGTCGAGGTCGATCCACTCGCCGAAGCCGGAGTGGTTGCCGGCGACGTCGAACGCGCTGAGGCGGACGCGCGTGTGCGACCCGGCCTTGGCCGCCCAGTTGTCGAGGCAGAGGCCGCGGCCGAGCCTCATCTCGTGGCCGGACCAGACCTCGCCGATCTCGCCGGACAGCAGCAGCGGGTCGAGCCCGGCCCGGCCCTCCTGCTCGAGGACGACGAGCGGCTGCGGCATGGTGAGGGTGATGTAGGCCTCGCCCTCGTCGCGCTCGCTGGTGTAACCGATGCTCTCGACCTCCGGGATCGGCGGCGGCTCGTCGTCCGCTGCGTCGACGACGGTGAAGCTCCAGTCGCTGTGACCGTCGACGACGACCTCGTGCAGGCCGGGCGCCAGCGGCTCGACGGGCGTGAAGATCCACAGATCGAGGCCCGCGATCTCGTTGTAGTCGCTCCAGGTCCAGTTCGTGTCGACGACCGTGTGCATGAGCTCGACGGGGCCGTCCGGGCCGACGAGCTCGAGGGTCTCGATGTCCTCGAATTCCAGCCCGGGGAGGTTGATCCACAGCCGGGCGTTGGCCGGCACTTCGGTCGCGCCAGGCTCGGGCAGGAGGCGCGCGAGGCCGTACAAGTTGTCGCAGTACGGCGGACTGCTGTCCTCACAGCCGGCGGCGAGCAGCGCAGCGACGAGGCATGACCGGGCGCGATGCACGGGCGCAGCATAGCCGGTCGCGCCCGTGCTGTCGCGCCCGGCCTCAGGAGAGAATATGAACTTCGGGACAGGTACTGGGCGATCAGCCGAGCGCGGCGCGCAGGTGCACCGCGACGATGTCGGCGGCGGCGGCGATCAGCGGGGTCGTCGTAGAAGTCGACCTGGCCCTGCGAGGTGAGCCAGTGGATCGCCTTGGGTCCGCCGAGCGCGGCGTGGAAGCTGCGGGCGAGGGCCGGGGCGAGCGCCTTCTCCGAGTGGACGATCGCCGTGGGCACGCGGATCCGCGGCGCCGCGGCCTGGGCGTCGTAGGGGATCGTGTGCTCGCGCGACATGACCGCGAAGGCGTTGCGGTAGTTGGCGACGGCGCCGCGCGGGGTGCCATAATAATCGAAGGCTTCGGCGAGCGGCATGGCGACCTCGCCCTCGCCGACGGCGGGGATCGTGTCGACCTGGCCGGTGGCCTCCCAGCGCTCGCGCGCGGCCCGGCCGCTGGCGAGCGTGGCCTCGAAGCCGGCGGGGCCCATCCACTTGAGCTGTATCGCCACGTCGTGGAAGAACCCGGCGACGGCTGCGAATGCGCGGATCCGGGGGTCCTCGGCGACCGCGCCGGCGACGTAGCCCGCGCCCGCGCACACGCCCACGGCGCCGATCCGCCTGTCGTCGACGCGCTCGTGCGCGGCCAGGAAGTCGACCGCGGCGCGCAGGTCCTCGATCTTCTTCGGCGGCGACTCGTACTGGCGCGGCTCGCCGCCGCTCTCGCCGAAGAAGCGGTGGTCGAACGCGAGGGCGATGAAGCCCCGCTCGGCGAGCGCGCGGGCGTGGTTGCCCTGGGCCTGCTCCTTCACCGAGGTCAGCGGCCCGTCGACCACGACGGCAGGCGACCGACCTTCACGCGCAGGGAGGAACAGGTGGCCGACGATCGGCGCGCCGTGGGACTCGAAGGTGATGCGATGCGGGTCGACCATGGCGCGACGCTACCACGCGCGCATGACGTTTGGCCGACGCGGCGGTCACTCGATCGCGCCGATGTTCGGCGCGTCGCCGCGCGGCTTGCCGAAGAAGTCGTGGGCGGGGATGACGATGTCGGCGTCACCGGGCCAGCCGGCGTCGACGAGCGGACTGCCGGCGGCGGGCGCGAACGCGTCGGCGGGCGGGTCGTCGCTCGCGGGCCCCTCGCCGCCGGCGATCGCGGCGAATTAGGGGTCCTCGGCGACGAGGTCGTGCGGGCCGTCCTGCCACTGTCCGAGCGAGTAACCGAACAGGTTGTAGTCGCCGCGGTGCTCGGCCGGGTCGTACTCGCCGCCGATGTGCGTGTAGTTGATGCTGAGGATCGCGTTGTTGTAAAGGTCGAGGCCGCTGACGTTGACGCCGATCGACAGGCCGCCGTACGCGCCCTGGTGCAGGCCCCAGATCACGTTGTTCAGCACCCGTACCTCGCGCGCGTCCTCGATGTAGGCGACGAACCCGGTCTCGGGGCTGTAGAGGATGTTGTTGGCGAGCAGGAGGTTCTCGCAGTACTCGCTCGCGCCCATGCCGAGCTCGTCGGCCCAGTTGCCGAAGAAGACCGCGGCGGTGCTGGCGACGTCGTAGATCATGTTGCCGACGATCTCGCTGTCCTTGACCGCGAACAGCTCGAGGCCGTCGCTGTGGCCGTTGTAGCAGGGGCCGCAGTCGCCGTCGGTGCCGCAGCCGTGGAGGGCGTGGACGACGTTGCCGGTGAAGGAGAGGTTGACGAGGCCGGCGGCCACGACGCCGTCGTCGGCGGCGTCGTGGATCCGGTTGCCAGCGACGACGACGTCGTCGCCGCTGATGCTCATGGCCGTGCAGGCGCCGCCGACGTGCTTGCCGCCGCGCTCGGCGAAGGCGCCGTCGACGTCGCTGCGGAGGAACCGGATCGCGGGCGCGGCGATGTCGACGACGGTGCTCTCGAAGCCGCCGACGACGCGCGTGGCGTCACGGCCGTCGAACTCGTAGCGGCCGCTGGCGAAGCGCAGCTCGCCGAACACCGCCTCGCCGGCGGCGAACGCCGGGTCCCAGCCGACGTCGGTGCCGTGGTCGTCGGCGCCGGCCCGCAGCACGCGGATGACCGCGTCACCGCTTTCGGCGTCGTCGAACTGGTAGGCGGGGTAGGTGCCGGCGGCGACGAAGTAGACGTGGCCGCGCGCGAGCTCATCCGGCAGCTCGGGCAGGGCGTCGTCCCAGTCGGCGCCGCTGCCCTTCGCGCCGGCGCGGATATAATGACAGTCGTCGGCGCACGCGGTCGGCGGCGCGCCGGTGGTGCCGGTGTCGTCGCCGGTCGAGGTCGAGGAGGTCTGCGTGGTGCCCGTGCTCGGGTCCACGGTCGTGGTCGGTGGGTCGCCTTCGCTCGTCGCCCCGGAGCTCGACGTCGGGCCCGTCATCGTCGCCGCGGTCGTCGCCGCGCCCGTGCTCGACGTGCCGTCGCTGTCGCTCCCACCGCCGCCGCCGCCGCCGCACGCGCTCGTGAGCGCGACTGCGACGACCCACCCCGATCTCGCGCATCGTGTCCGCACGCGGGCGATCGTATCACGCCTGCGCGGGCGAGCTCGCTCGTGCAGATCGTCGCAATTGTTTTCGCCTCGACGATCACTTTGTGTCGACGCGTTCCCAGCCGATTGCGAACACCGGGGGCACTGGCCCTCGGGCGCGGTCGCTTGCCGGAGCGCACAAGGAGTGGACGATGCGAAGTGGAACCAGGCAGCGGCTGGCGGGTGTGACTTGCGGTCTTCTGACCCTAGGCGTGGCGCAGACGGGTCTCGCGGCCGATCAGTACCTCGAGCTCGAGCCGCCGAAGACGCTCACGGGCCGCGGATACGGCTACAACAGCATCAGCCGCGAATTCGTGCTGCGCCAGTGTGTGCAGTTCGGCAACGGCCTGCTCGACGGCTCGGGCGCGAGCGGCGACGAGTTCAAGTTCAGCTCGATCATCTCCAATCTGCAGCTGGCCGACGAGATGAACCTGGCCGTCAATACCAAGTTCTCGGCGTCGATGGGGCTCGTCAGCGCCAACGCCAGCTCGAAGGTCGACTTCTTCCAGACGACCAAGACCAACTTCAATACGCACACGATCCTCGCCAAGTATCACAACGTCGAGCCGATGAAGTTCGTCGCCGGCGACATCAACCTCAAGCCCGAGTACCTGGCGATGGTCGGCACCCCGGCGTTCCGCGCCCAGTGCGGCGACTACATCGTGATCGGCGAGCAGAAGGGCCGGTGGTTCTTCGGCACCGTCCAGCTGTCGGTGCGCGACACCCTGACGGAGAGCAAGCTGGCGGCCAGCGGGGTGATCGGGGTCGAGTACGCGACCATGAACGCCGAGGTCGGCGTCAGCACGATCAACAAGCTCAAGCAGGCCAGCAACACCCAGGACCTCGAGATCCACGTGACCTCGAGCGGGACGAACAGCGCCAGCTTGTCGGTCGACCAGTTCCTGCAGCAGGTGCAGGCCTTCCCCGGCCAGAACGGGGCCAAGCAGACGTTCAAGCTGATGGCGGTGCCGTACGAGGACATCGTCGCCAACTGGCCGGTGGGCAACCCGCTGGCCCCGCTGACCTCGGAGCAGAAGCTGACGAAGCTGGCCGAGGCGGCCTGGGGTCTGACCGCGCTGATCGACGACTCGGACTTCATGATCCAGAACGCCAAGCTGTTCGCGCTCGGGACCACGCCGGCCAAGCGCGACGCTCGGATCGCCTACATCAAGTCGCGCCGGACCTTCTACCAGGCCCAGCTCGCCGACATGCGCAACCGGGCGCGCGACTGCGACGTCGACTGGACGGGCAAGCCGGCCTGCGAGTCGCTGTACAACACGTGGAAGGACTTCGAGGACTTCGTGGTCGCCGAGTACGACCAATTCCCGATGCGCTACGTGTCGGAGTGCTACGCCGCGCGCGACGCCGGCGACGCGATCCAGAGCAAGCTGAGGCAGGCGCTGGCGACCACCACGGGTCAGTTCAGCAACACCAAGGGCGACCGCGAGATGGGCGGCGGGCCGGTCAACTTCAGCGCCAACCTGACGTTCAAGTCCGACCACACGGGCGGCGACCCGCTCGACGTGCGCAAGCTGCTGTCGACGCTGAAGATCCGGATGGAGGAGTCGAAGGCCGACCACACCACCTTCGAGACCACGCTGAAGACGTCGGTGTTCGACCTGGCGGCGCCGTCGCCGGGCGAGACGCTGGCCCAGTGCTCGTACGCGGGCACCGGCGTGAAGTCCGAGTTCGTGAGCCCCGACGTCGGGGCGGTCTGCGCGCCGCTGAAGGTGATCAACAAGAAGGCCTACGACGACTGCGTCGCGGGGCTCCAGAACATCAAGTACCACGGCATGCTCAGCGGCAAGACCGGCGAGGACCCGCGCACCGAGACGTTCAACAAGAACAGCCGCGGCGTGCTGACCTCGATGAAGTGCACGGTCGACTCGAGCTCCGGCAACGACACCCCGATGATCGGCTGCCAGTCGATCGACCTGAGATCGATCCCCCTCGACCTCGTCAATCGCCAGGACGTCGTCGCCGACGGCTGGGTCGCGCCCAAGCAGACCGACGTCAAGAAGCTGACGCCGCTCATCAAGCCGACGATGCAGCGCAGCAACGCCCTGCGCAAGCTGATAAGGCCGACGACCGCCGTGGTGGCCAAGGCCTCGCGCTGCGCCGAGGGCCTCGTCAGCGTCGCGGGGCAGTGCTTGCCGAAGCTGAAGAAGACCCGGTGACGGCCCGCGCGGGCGCGGTGGTGGGCTGCTCGGCCGGGTCCGGCCCGGGCACCTCCGCCGCGCCGCTCAGGACCGTGCGGTACTTCTGCTTGCCCTTGTCGTCGTGGTAGCGGGCCACGACCGAGCCGTCCTGCTTGACCTCCAGCACCCCGTAGTTGGGGCCGTCGATGATGGCGAAGCCGCCGTGCTCGGCCACGTCGGTGACGTGCTGGGGCAGCATGTCCTCGAACACCCAGGCGTCGAGCGGGCCGGCGATGAGCTCGTGGATCCCCGTCTCGCCGTCGACGATATGCCACGCGAGGTGGTAGTCGCCGGACAGGACGATCACCGTGCCCGGGGGCTCGCTGGCGAACACGGTGCGCAGCTCGTCGCGCTCCTCCGGGTAGGCGTGCCAGCTGTCCTTGCCGAACGGGACGAACATCGGCACGCTGGAGACGACCAGCTTGGTGCGCGCGGTCGACGACTTCAGCGCGGTGACGAGCCACTCCTTCTGCGCCTCGCCGAGCATGGTCTTGCCGGCGCCGGGCAGGTCGCGGAAGCTGCGGACGTCGAGCATGAACACCTCGACCTGCGGGGCCGGGCGGAACGAGCGGTAGAGGCCGACGTCGTCGGGGTCGGCGCTGCGCACCGGCCACTGTTCGCGGAACACCTGGCGGGCGACGGCGAGGTTCTCGGTCTCGCGGTGGGCGTTGTTGCTGATCTCGTGGTCGTCCCAGATCGCGGCGGTCGCGGTCGAGGCGAGGAACGACTGCAGGGCCTCGTCGCGGCGGACCAGCTTGTGGCGGGCGCGGTAGGTCTTGAGGTCCTTGCCCTTGTTCTTCTTCGGGATGTCGGCGTACATGGTGTCGCCGAGCATCAGGAACACGTCGGGCTTCTCGCGCTTGAGCGGGGCGAAGATCTGGAACGGGGCGTTGTCGGCCAGCAGGTCGGCGCTCCAGGCGATCTTGACGTTGCGCGGCTTGTCGGGCGCGGTGGTGAAGCTGGCGGTGTCGCTGACGAGGCGCTCGCCCTCGTGGGTGAGGACGGCGCGGTACCAGTAGCGGGTGCCCGGGTTGAGGCCGGTGACGTCGACGAGGCGGATGTGGTCGCCCTCGGCGGTGACCTCCTTGGCGGTGGTCTCGAGCGCGTCCTTGAACCTGGCGTTCTTGGCCAGCTCGAAGTGGATCGGCGCCGGCAGGGTCGAGCGGGCCCACAGGAGGACCGAGTCCTGGCCGACCTCGAAGGCGGCCGGCTTGGCGGCGAACAGCGGCTTGGGCGGCTTGGGTTTGGCGCGCTCCGAGTTGAGGGCGTCGAGCAGGTCCTCGAGGTCGTCGGCGACGTCGGGGCGGACGGACAGCGCGCTCTGCTCCTCCTTGGGGTCGTTCTCGAGGTCGAACAGCTGGGCGGTGTCGTTCTTGAGGTCGCGGATCAGCTTCCAGCGGCCGTGGACGACCGCCTGCATGTCGGTGGTGCGCTGGGCCTGGTTCGACATGTAGCGGTGCAGCTCGGTGAACACCGGCCGCTCCGCGGGGTAGGTGCCGTCCTCGATCAGCGGCAGCAGGTTGACGCCGTCGATGCCGGTGAGGTCGCCGCCGGCGAGGGCGAGCATGGTGGCGGTGGCGTCGAGCGTCGACACCGGCTGGCGGAACACCTGGCCGCCGCGGCCGGGCAGGCACATCATCATCGGCACGCGCACCTGCTCCTCGTACAGCGAGGTGCCGTGGGTGTTGTTACGGTGGTCGCCGAGCGCCTCGCCGTGGTCGGCGACCAGGAAGATCGCCGTCTTGTCGCGCAGGCCGCGTTGCTCGAGGCCGTCGATGAACTCGCCGAGCGCCCCGTCCATCGTCTGCACGAGCTCGGCGTAGGCCTCGCGGTCGCCGTGCGACTCGTGCGGGTCGAACAGGTGGATCCACTGGAAGAACCGCTTGCCCTTGGCCTTGTCGATCTGCTTCAGCGCCAGCGGCAGGACCTTGGGGCTGGCCGGCTCGCGGAAGCTCATGGTGTTGAAGTCGGTGTATTCGTCGAAGCCGGGGTCGAAGCCGGCGTCCTTGCGGAAGAACCGGCTGTAGCCGTCCCACGGGGTCGCGAGCGTGCGCAGGCCGGCGCCCTTCATCCGCTGGGCCAGGTTGCCCTCGGGCGGGATCTGCGGGATCGTGGTGTATTGCACGCCGTTGGTGAGGCTGCGGATGTCGGCGGCGGTGGCCTTGTTGGGATTGATCAATTTGCCGTCCCACATCCACAGGTCCCATTGAATGTGGGCGCTGTAGCGGCCGAGCATCAAGGCGCCCATGCCGATCGCGGTGCGCGAGCCGGGGGCGTAGGCGCGGCGGAAATCGGCGCACTGGGCCGCGAGCGCGGACAGGCGGGGGGCGGCGCTCTTGTCGGCGTCGTCGGGGTCGGGCAGGGCGTCGGCGCGGAGGGCGTCGACGCTGATCAGGATGATGTTCCAGTCGTTCTTCGGGGCCTCGACGTCGTGGTAGAGCGGGTGGTCGAGCTCTTTGAGGTGGCCGCGGGTGCGGCCCTCGCCGCGCCGCAGGTAACGCATCATCGAGGTGCCGACCGTCGAGTCGCCGACCTGGGCGCGGAAGCCCCGGTCGCTGACGTAGCCGCCGAAGGCGACCACGGCGAAGCCGGCGGCGGCGGCGGCGACGAGGCCGAGGGCGAGGCCGCCGGCGCGCGCGAGCTTGCGGATGGTGGTGGGGGCGACGCGCCAGCGCTCGAGCTGGAGCTGGGCGAGGCCGCGGCTCAGGGCGGCGTCGAGGCTGAGGACCGCGACGAGCTGCAGCCACAGGTGGACCGCGGGGTAGAGGCCGACCATGAAGCGGCGGTCGGCGAACATGAAGCCGAGGCCGACCAGCGCCGCCAGGCCGCTCCAGGCGGCCCACCAGCGCGAGCGCGGGGCGACGCCGACCCGGCTGGCCACGCGCGCGCCCCACGGCAGCAGCAGCGCCAGCGAGGCGGCCCAGGTGCCGAACCAGAGCACGGCGTGCAGGCGCTCGGTGCCCTCGCGGACCACCGCGAAGGTGTCCTCGGAGACATGTACGTAGAGGAACAGGGCGACCAGCTGGACGGCGGCGACGGCGGTGGCGAGCCAGAAGCGCGGGTCCTCCGGGGCGCCGAGGCGCGGGGCCAGGCGCTCGACGGCGACCACGACGGCGGCCGCGAACACGAGGCCGGCGGGCAGCGCGACGGTCAGGGCCGCGGGCGACTGGAGGCCGAGGATCAGCGCGGTCAGCAGCAGCAGCGGGGCGGTCATGATCAGCGCCGCGACCCGGCGCAGGCGGCGGACGGTCAGCCCGCCCGCCGGCAGCACGGCGCCGACCAGGTCGAGGACGACGAAGCCGGCGACGAGGAAGGCGGCGCCGCCGAACAAGAACAGCCCGAGCCGCGGCGAGCTCAGGGCGTCGGGGGCGACGAGGCAGGCGAGCGCCACGGCGGTGGCGAGCGATGCCGAAAATCGGTACTTCGAGGTCGTCTCGGCGATAGATAGCATGGCGGTCAGCGAGTCCGCGGCGAAAAAACCGCAGGCAAAGTCAAGTCAAGTCAGGTGCGCCGATTCGCGGCGAGCGCAGCTTCGAGGTCCCACGCCGGCGCGGTCGCGGGGCCGCTGCGTCGCTCAGGCACGCGATCGCTCGAGCGCCCGCGAGACCGCCATACGAACTGTCAGTAAGAAGAAGTTAAGTGGCATTTCTGTGAGGCTACCCGGGCCGCCGTCGCAGTCAAGGCAAATCCCGCCGGCGAACGCCCCGCTCTCGGGCCCGGCCCGAGGTCGCCCCGCCGCGACAGCCCGCGCGGAGTTCCGGTGTCACCAGGCGCGCGAAAGGAGCCGGCCGAACTGCGATGCGCGAAATCGGGCGCGGCGCCGCGAATGACGAGACCACGCAATGTCGACAGCGCCGCCGGTACGCACATTGCGAGCGGCGCTCACGACAGTCCGTATGCGTCGAGCCCGAGCGCGGCGACGACCTGCTCGACGGCGGCGGCGTCGCCGAGCTGCGCGGTGTCGACGACGACCCGCGGCGCGGCCTGCCAGGGCTCGAACTCCCGCGCCTCGACGTCGCGCCAGGTCGGCAGGACGTGGCCGGGGATGTCGGCCAGGCGGGTCTCGACGCGGCGCCGGTGCTCGCGGCGATCGCCGCAGACGACCTCGACGTCGCAGCAGACGACGCCGGCGGCGCGGGCGAGGTCGTGCCAGGCGGTGCGGGTGGCGGCGAGCGGATTGACCGCGTCGGCGACGACGGTGAAGCCGCCGGCGAGCAGATCGCCGGCGAGCGCGCGGGCGACGGCGTAGCCGCGACCGCCGAGGTCCGCGAGCGGCAGACCGTCGCGCACCAGCGCCTGCTCGATGGTGTCGATGCGCAGGTGGACGCCGCCGAGGCGCGCGGCCAGAGCCCGCGCGAGGGTGGTCTTGCCGACGCCAGGGAGCCCCGAGAGCGCGATCAACACCCGGTTCAGAGTGCCATGATTGGCGCGCCCGCAGACGCCGGCGCCGGCCGGCCGATCGCCCCCAAAGAGGCCGCTCACGTGCGAAGAGCGATTCCGCGCAGGTGGTATTCACTCCAGAGTTGGCCGTACAACGTTTCGACTTCTAACTTGACGCCCAGCGCCGATCGCGTTAGCCCGCAATCACTGCATGGCCGAGATGCCCCGAGAGCTGTTCTCCGCGACCTCCGCCGAGGGTGACCCGCTGTCGCCGGGCGCCAAGGTCGTGCTCGCGTACCTGTGGACGTTCGTCGACGCGAACCTGGCCGCGACCTACCGCAACCGCAAGGGCCCGGCCAAGGCGCCGCGCGTGATCTGCGACGCCGAGGAGATCGGCAAGGTGTTCCAGATCGATGCAGAGGCGGTCCGCCGCCACCTGCGCGCGCTCAAGGACGCCGGCTACGCGGTCCACCACCAGGACGACTCCGACAGCTCGCTGGCCCTGCTCGACGGCAAGCACCGCGACGAATACCTCAAGGTGTTCGGGCCCAAGGCCTGAGCGGCGAATCACCGCAGGGACGGTGCGGTGATTGGCCGGCGCCGCGCGGCGATGATTGTGGGGAGGCCGGGACGCTGCGGTCCGGCCGACGAATTCGCGCGAGGAAACGGGCGGCCGATCGGCCCGCGGCCTCGCTCGCGCGCCGCGGGCCGCCGGTTTTGACGACATGTCCGATCGGGCATGCTCCAAACGCCAGGCGCCCGGATCACGCCGGGTGCTCGGCGAGCCAGCTGGCGGCGTCCCGGGTGAAGAAGGCCAGCGGGTCGCTGCCGTAGGCGGGGAAGTGGCGCTCGCCGTCGCGGCGGAGGCCGACCTTGAGCAGCACGCGCTGCGAGTCGACGTGCGGCAGGTCGGTGATCGCGGAGATCTGCGGCAGCCCGAGCTCGGCGAAGCCGTAACGCAGCAGGCGCGCGGCCATCTCGGTGGCGTAGCCCCGGCCCCAGTACTCGGGGTAGAGCAGGTAGCCGACCTGGATCACCGTGTCGTCGCGGACATGATTTAATAAGTGCATGCCGACCGGCTCGCCGGTGGCTCGCTCGCTGGTGAGCCAGATGCCGAGGCCGGGGTGCCGATCGTAGTAGGCGAGGATCCGCTCGCGCAGCATCGCCTCGGTCCGGGCCCGGTCGTAGACGCCGCCGGCGAATTGCATGACCCGAGGGTCGCCATGCAGGCGCACCAGCAGGTCGAGGTCGTCGGCGGTGTAACGGCGCAGCACCAGGCGCTCGGAGGTCAGCGTGTCGTGCGGGGCTCTCATGACCGCAGCACGGTAACACGCGGCACGCGGCCGACTGACGCTTGCAGCGAGCCGCGTGACGGCGAGCCGGCGCGAGGCGGATCCTCGGGTCGCCCGGTCGCGCGCAACAGCGTTCTGGCCGGTCACGCGCGCGCAGCAGCAGCGCGGAGAAGTTCTGACCGCAGCCGAGACCCATGAGCACGAGGTGGCGGCTCTGCAGCGCGCGCGCGTGCAGCGACAGGACGATCGCCGCGGTCGCCAGGGTGCAGTTGCCGAGCGTCTCGACCACGCTCGGCAGCTCGGCCGGGCCGAGCTCGCGCTGCCAGGCGTCCAGCGCGGGGCGGTTGGGCTGGTGGGTGACGAGCGCGACCTCGGCCGGCGACAGCCCGTGGCGCGCGAGCAGGCCGCTCCACAGCCGCGACGGGGCCGCGGTCCCCAGCTCGGCGTAGACGCGGCGGGCGGGGGCCTCGAACACGTAGGTGGGCCGCGGGTCGGTGCCCTCGGCGGCGCTCCGCGGTCGGCGGACCTGCACCGTCATCGCCTCGCGCAGCTCGCTGTGGGTCTCGCCGAGCTCGTCGACGAAGCGGAACAGGCCGCCGCGGCCGACCACCACCGCGCCGGCGCCGTCGCCGATGCCGAAGGCCCCGGCGTCGGCGTAGTCGACCAGGCGGCTCCAGCCGGCCGCCGCGACGACCAGGGCGCGCTCGCAGCGGCCGGCCGCGACCGCCTCGCACGCGCTCGTCAGCGCGACCACGAAGTTGGTGAACTCGGAGTGGATCGGCACCACGGTCGCGTCGCGGCGCAGACCGAGCTCGGCGTGCAGCGCGAACAGACCGCTCGGCAGCAGGTGCTCGGCCGGCGAGACTGCGCCGTACAGGCGATCGATCGCGGTCGCGGGAACGCCGGCGTCCGCGAGCGCCGCCTGGGCCGCGCGCACGCCGAGCGCCTCGACGCGCTCGCCCGCGGCCAGCACCCGCCGCTCGCGGAAGCCGGTGAACGGCCCGGCAGGCGGCAGCGCCGCGAACAGCGGATCGTCGTTGTGACGGATCGTGTCGGGCACGGCGTGCCCGAAGCCGAGGATCCCGACCTCGGTGATCACGCAGCACCTGCCGGGAGTCGCAGCACTCACGCGGCACCGGCCGGGCCGGGCGACCGGTCGGTGCCGAAGAACTCTGCGACTGCGCGGGCGCGGCGGGCCAGCGTCGGCGCCATCACCGTCGGGTCGACGCGGACGTTGATGACGGTGGGTTGCGAGCCGGCGAGGGCCTCGCGCAGGGCGGCCTGCAGCGACGGCACGTCGTCGACGTCGACGCCGACGGCTCCGAAGCCGCGCGCCACCGCGGCCGCGTCGATCCGCCGGTGGAAGCCGTAGAAGCCGGCGTCGCCGCCGAACGCCAGCTGTTCGCCCTGCTGGATCATCCCGTGGCCGGCGTTGTCGAGCACCACCCACGTCACCGGCACGCCGAGCTCGACGGCGGTGTGGACCTCGAAGCCGTGCATGGCGAACGCCGCGTCGCCGGTGAGCGCCATGGCGCGGCGTCCGGGGGCGGCCAGCGCCGCGCCGATCACCCCCGCGACCGCGCTGCCCATCGCCGCCAGGCCCATGTCGCTGAAGTACGTGCCCGGCCGGCGCGCCTCGAAGTGATGACCGGCCCACAGGTTCGAGTTGCCGGTGTCGACGAACAGCAGGCCGTCGTCGGGCAGCGCCGCGCGCAGCTCGGTGATCACCCGCGGCGGCGACAGCGGCGAGGCCTCGGAGACGCGCTGCTCCGGCTGCTCCCACCGCGGCACCTCGCGCGCGAGGCTCACCAGGGCCTCCGGGGTCGCGCGCGGCGGATCGGCGGGCAGCGCCTCGGCGATCGCGTCGAGGGTCGCCCGCGCGTCGCCGACGAGGCCGAGCGTCACCGGGTATTCTTCCCGATCTGCAGCGGATCGACGTCGACTTGCAAGAACGCCTGTGCGCGCAGCCGCTGGCTCCACGCGCTCGAGGCGAACTCGCCGAGGCTCGAGCCGACCACGAGGATCACGTCGTCGTCCTCGAGGTAGCGGTCGGACCGCGCGTGGCCGCCCATCCCGAACACGCCGAGCGACAGCGGGTGATCCTCGGGGAACACCGACTTGCCCTTCGGCGTGGTCACCACCGGCGCCTGCAGCCGCTCGGCCAGGCGCAGCAGCGCCGGCTCGGCGCGGGCCAGCGCGACCCCGTGGCCGGCGAACAGCGTCGGCCGCCGCGCCCCCGCGAGCAGCTGCGCAGCCTGTGCGACGTCCTCGGCGCGCGCCACCGACACGCATTGCGGGCGGTAGCTCGCCGGCTCGCGCACCTCGTACGGCACCTTCACGCGCGCGAGGTCGGCGGGCAGGTTGAGGTGGACCGGCCCGGGGCGGCCCGTGGTCGCAGTGCGCAGCGCGTGTCGTAGCATTCGCATGCCCATCTGCGCGGTCACCACCATCGCCGACAGCTTCGTGATGGGCCGCAAGATCTCCACGACATCGACCCCGTGCCACGTGCTCTCCTGGATCGCCCCCAGGCCGAACATCCCGGTCGCCACCTGGCCCGTGAGGTAGAGGACCGGCAGCGAATCGGCGTGAGCCGAGGCCACGCCCGTCAGCGCGTTGGTGGCCCCCGGGCCGGAGGTGACGCAGCAGACGGCAGGCTCGCCGCGGACGCGCGCGTGGGCGTTGGCCATGAAGGCCGCGCCCGCCTCGTGGCGCGCCAGCACGAAGCGCATGCGCCCTCGGGCCTTGAGCGCCTCGAACAGCGCGCTCAGCGGGCCGCCCGGGACCCCGAAGACGTGCGAGACCCCCTCGAGCTCGAGCTGCTCGAGGAGCTGATGAATGAGCGGGGCTTCGGTGGCCATCATCTGGTCTATGGCCGTCGCCCGGCGATCAATTGCCGGGGCGCGTTTTCGGGCCGGGAGCGAGGCGCGACATGGACCTGTCTTTTGGAGCAGATTGGTGCGGCCCGCGCGGCGGGACAGGCATCGGGCGGCCTGCGAGATCTGCGTCCCAGGGCCTGCGGCGGGCCCCTCCGGCGGCTGCGGTCGATTTTTTTACCGACGCCGTAATTGATTCGCCGGCGCGTGGAACGTGCAGGTTGCGACCAGGAAAAACTTCGATGCCTGCCTCCCGACTCTCTTTCACCGCCATCCTTCTATCCACCGCGCTGCTCGCCGCTTGCGACGAAGAACCGGCCGAGTCGTCGGACGAGCCGAAGAGCTCGCGGAGCGTCGAGCGAATGCGAGAGCGAGCGGGCAAGCTCGCCGCCGTGCGGGAGCTCGCGCGCGCGGACGCGGCCAGCGTCGCCGATGAGCTCGCCGCCGAGCGCTGGCTCCGGGTCGACGGCGGCGTGCGGGCCGACGCCCATCGATCGCGCCACGTGCTCCTCGCCGGCGAGCTCAGCGAGGCGCCCGCGACCTACGCGGCGCTCAAGCAGGACCTGGGCGACCGCGTGGTGCGGGAGGTCTTGCTCGGCGGCGAGGATGCCGCCCGCCCGGTCGTGTTCCGCGACGTGGACGAGGGCATCTATACGGTGTGCGTCAGCGCCACGGGTCCTGCCAGCCCCGAGGAGCGCGCGCTGCTCGAGCGGGCCGTGGCGATCTACGAGGCCGACGGCCCGCAGCCCTTGAACGGCGAGAAGCTGCAGGCCGCCGTCGCCGCGGCGCAGGCCGAGACCGGCCACAAGCCGAAGCACCTCGACTGGGGCCCGCTGTCGCTCCGGTGCCGCCGGGTCGAGGTCGACGCGCGCCCCGAGAGCCGCATCGCCGCCTTCGAGCCGGCGTGAACGACAGCCGAGACGAGGTCGGCGCGCCTCGTCGGGACCAGCGAATTCAGAAGGTCCGGCAGCGAGGCGGCACCGTGCACCGCGGGCTCACACGACGGCGCTCGAGGCGGATGAGACCCAGCGGAAGCGGGTGAGAGCTCGCTACCTCGCGATCGAGCACGGTCCGCGTGCAAGGATGATTCGCGGAGCTCGCAGGCGCTACTGGCTTGCGTGGTGCCGAGTGAGCGAGCTCTACTTCGTTGCTGTTGCACCGAACGTACATGACGAGATGTTCAGGCCGAGAAGACTCCCCGGCGCGGATCACATCTGGCACCCTGTCGAGCCGTGATGCAGAGCCCGATGTCCCTGTCTCTCGCGTGCCTGCTCGCGTTCGAGGCCGCAGATCCAGCCCCGGTCCGCGAGCCGGAGTGCGAGCGCGCCGACGACCGATGCCAGGCCGGGCTTTACCTGCGGCGCGCGACGACGGCGAAGCAAGACCGCCACCGCGCGATGACCCTGCTCGTAGCGCATCGAGCCCACCTCGTCGGCGCGCTCGCGAAGGACACCAGCGCCAAGCACGACGCGACGCCCGAGGTCGTTCGCCCGACCCTGTCGCGCGAGGAGCAGCGCGAGCGTCTTCTCTTGCGGATCGGCGTGGGCACGCTCGTACCGGGGGCGCTGCTGTTCATCCCCATGGCCGCGCTCCTGGGCCATCGCGCGGCCGGTGAGCGCGAGCTGGCGGTCCTCAACCTCGACACCGCCGGCCGGCCCACGAGCGCAGCGGAGGACGCGACGGCGGCCGCACTCGGCCAGCGCTACACGAGCACGACCGCCGGAGCGATCGCCCTCGGGATCACCGGTGGCGTGCTCGCCGTGACGGGCATCGCTCTCCTGGCGATGGACACACGCCGCGTGGCAGTCGCACCCTGGGGAGCGCGAGGCCTCGGCGGTCTGGTGCTGACGGGCAGATTTTGAAGCATGCGCGATTTCGCGTTGTCCCGTATAGTGCCCGTCATGCCCCGTCCGTCCCTCGCCGTCCCGATGTTGCTGACGAGCGTGGCCGCGTGCACCTCCCCGCAGTACGCGATCTATCAGCAGCAGCACGCGGGCGACGGGAGCTCGGGGGCTTCGGCGAGCAACGACACGGGCGCCGAGACGAGCAGCGACTCGCCGCTGACCAACTCCGGGCCGAACAGCACCGCCGAGACGCACGCGACCGCGACGACGCAGAGCGAGAGCGAGGGGACCGCCGGAGACAGCGCGAGCACGGGCGACGACGGCAAGGCAGTGCCGGTCGCGGTCGAGGTGTTCGTGGAGCCGTCGCCGGTCACGGAGGTCGGCCCAGTGCAGGTGTCGATCTCGACGTCGCGCCCCGTCGCATCGATCGATGTCTTTAAAAGAATGAGAACGAAGACGTGCCGCTGGTGATGGGCGCCGCGCCCGGGAACCCCGTCCACGTGTTCGAGGTAACTTCGGAGGACGTGCCCGGCGACGGGATGCACACGATCCGCGCCGTGGCTCACGCGGCCGACGGCGTCAGCGGCGAGAGCAGCGAGGCGCTGCTGATCGACGTCCAACCCGGCGGCAGCGACGTGTGGCCGCCCTACGTGAAGGCCGGGCCGATCAACGGCTTCACGAGCGCGGCGCTGCGAGGCAACGGGATCGACGTCGCCGGTTACTTCGAGACGAACGATGGGCTCGAGGCGGTGGCGGTGCGCATCGACGGGACGAAAGGCCAGCCGGAGGGCGCACCCGTGTTGCTCGGGCCGGTCGCCGTGACGGGCGGCGGCCGCGGACCGGCGATCGCCGCGGCGGGCGACGATGCGGCGTTCGTGGCATGGACGCAGGCCGACAAGGGCTCGACACGGTGGGCGGTGTCGCGGGTGAAATTCGGCGAGGCGAAAGGGCCTGTGTGGACGGGGCCGAGCAAGACGTCGGCGAACGCGATCGCGGTGGTCGATGACATGCTGATCGTGGTCGGTGGGATCGAGATCGGCCCGAACACGCACGACCTCGGGGTCTGGTGGGTCTCGGCCGAGAGCGGGGATGTTCTGGACGTTCAGACGTTCGCGCCGCCTCCTGGGGATGACCCTAACAACTGGCGCGACGAGGTCGCGCGGGGCGTCGCGATGGTGGACGACGAGGTCGTCGTGGTCGGCGAGCGTGAGACCAAGAACCTCGACGACGCTCTCGTCCGCCGTACCGTGGTTCTGCGCTACAGCCTGGTTGGCGAAGCGCTCAGTGAGTGGACCTCGCCGGGCGAGCTGATGGACGAGGACGGGGGATGGCCATCGCGCCGCTGCGTGGAGGCGGCTTCGTCGTCACCGGGTTCGGCCGCAACTTACAAAGCAGCACACGTCTGGTGCTGACGCGCTGGTTTACGGCCGAGGGTGAGGCGGGCCCCGTACGAATCGAGCCGACGACCGCAGACGCGGTCGGCTTGGCAATCAGCGAGGATCGCGAGGGCAAGCTCGTGATCGTGGGTACCCTGCAGCAGCCCATGACCGACGCAAACGCCTGGGTCTTCGCGGTCCCCGGCCCGGCCGGCGCCCCTGCGTGGGAGGTCGTCCGCAACGGGCCAGGCCAGGGGCCGGACGAAGCCGCGGGCCTCGCTGTCGACGCCTGGGGCTACAGCTACGTCGTAGGCAGCGAGTTTGATGCGCTACAGCCGCGGGCGTTCGCACTGCGTTTGTACCCGTAGATGTAACGAGCGGTCCAAAGGCGGCCAGCTCCGCTTTGCTCGGGCCCGGGGCTTCAGCTGTTGCGGCGAGTGCGGGTTTATGATGAGCCGCGCCGTCAAGGCCCGCGAGCCAGGTCATTTCTACGGAGCGAAGTCTCCAGCCCAACCGGCCCATCCTCACTGCGGCACGAACACGTCGCACTGGAACTTGATCTTCGTGGCTGCAGCAGTGAAGTATTCCGCGTAACCGTCCGCGCAGATCGAGCCGAACACAGAGTGCGGCACGAGCTCGGTCCAGATCCTCAGTTCGTGGGGAGTAATCGTCCCGGTGTAGCCGCACAGGCCGTTCGGATCCTCGACGTCAGTCGTGATCACGAGCAGCACGACCGCGTCCGCGTCGCCACCTTTTGCGTCGACGAGGGCTGCGGCCCAATCCTCCGCATCGCCCACGCTCTCCTGGTCGAAGGTGTCCTGGATCACTACCACGACCAGGAGCGCGTCGTCGCGGAGGAACCCCTCGTTGCACCCGCCGGGTGCGTGGAGGTCGTCGGCGAGTGCCAGGACCGTCGCGCCTGCGGTGCCATCCGCGCCGTTCGTCCCCATCGACGCGATGCATGTGAACGCGTCCTCGAGCTTCGGCTGCCCTGTCGTGATGTAGCGGAGGCCGCTGGCGAGCTCGCAACGCTGGTTGCTCGCGCCCTTGCCGATCGGGTAGGTCATGCCGGCGCCGCGGACGAGGTCGCAGGGTTGCGGAGCCACGCCGCACGGGAACTCGGGGAGGTCGGCGCACGTATCCTGGCAGCCCGCGCAGCTCGGGTAGCCCCAGAAGCCCGCCGTGTTCGCGGACAGGATGTGGTAGTCGAAGTCCGCGAACTCGCTCTCGAGCGTGGCGATGAAGCCCGGGAAGCTCGCCTTGAGCCGCGCTTGCTTGGGCTCCATCGTCTGCGCGCCGCTGATCGTGAAGAGGAAGTCGACCTTGCCCTTGCAACCCGGGGAGGGCCGTCGCCGCCGTCCGGGATGGTGCCGACGTCGGGGATGCCGCCCGAGATCGTCGAGCCGGTGGAGCTGCTGGCCGTGCTCGCGGCGGCCGAGTCGTCGGCCGAAGTGGTGGAGGTCGACGTCGCGGTGGACGTGTCACCGCCGCTCGAGGTGGACTCCGGTGGGGGGGCGGTCGTGATGCTCGTGCTGAAGGCCATCTGGTCGCCGTCGCGGTTGCAGGCGGCGAGCATGAGGGCGGTGAGCGCGAGACGACGCATCACCGTGAGCGTAGCGCCGGGCGCGAAGACTTCACGCATGCGGGACCCGCGGTTAGAAAGGGTTGCTGACGTGCGTGAGGCCAGAGACGCCTCCCGCTGGAGCGGGCTCCACGGCAGCGCTCGTTCCCGTCGACGAACCTCGCGCATGTGAGTTCCTCGCGGACCCATCCGTGCCGAGACGATCGATGCGCAGCACCGCGGACGACGTTCCACGAGCTCCTCGCTTGCCGCCTCCCGGAGCCGCTTCACACTTGCCGCCCAACCTCGACGAAAGGCAACAGCATGAGCAAGGAAAACGGTAGCAAGGGTGGCGGTGAGAACAAGGGCGGTGAGGGAAGCAAGGGCGGTGGTGACGGCGGTAGCAAGGGCAACGGCGGGAACTGGCCGAGCAAGACCGGCAACCCTTCGGGCGGTGGCAGAGGCAACAACCCTCCGTCGAAGGGCTAGCTAGTCGAAGCCGCCTCGAGGTCCGCTCGCTCGAGGCGCTGGTTCCCCGCGAGTCGGCGCCGGCGCCGGCTCGTCGCGCATGTCCGTGAGGACAGCCCAGAGCACAATCGCGAGCCCTGCGATCGGCCACACGAAGCCGGAGCCTTGCCAGACGCTCGCCGCCCCGCCGAGGCACAGGGCGACGGCGAGCAGCCCGAACAGCGCCTCGCGGGCGGATGCTCGGGCGAAGATGCCGAGGTAGACCGCCGCCAAGCCGAGCGCTACTGCAGCGACGGCCAGCGACGCGCTGGCGAGGAGAACGACGCCGGAGACGATCGTCGCCGTGACGGAGAACAGGAGCAGCACCGGCCGAGCCACGACGCCCAGGGCGAGGAGCAGGGCGACGCACGTATACGCGAGTCCGCACCAGCGCAGCGCGAGAGTGCCGAAGCGGCGGGGCGAGGACGCAGTGTCGCTCATGGTGGCGAAGCCGGGCGAGGGAGCGCCGCGAAAGGGTGCACGAGCGAGGGCGTGCTCGCGGATGCCGAGCTTACTCGCGCATTGTCGCCCAAGAATCTCCGTGGTTCAAGTCGATGAAAAGCTGTCCTGAAGGACAGCTCAATGCGACGTGTCGTCGTGGCTCGCGGCCCGCCCTGGTGGGGCGGGGTGATGTTCGTGCCGAAGCCCCCGGCAGGCCCGAACCAGCCGCCGCGAGCGCTCGAGGGATCGGCCCATCCTCGTGTTCGCGCGCGCCTCAGACCGCGGGTCGCGGCGCGCGCCGGGACGGTACGCTTCGCTCCACGTCCCCGGACGAGCACCCCTGCGGCGCGACGGTCCCGACCCGGCCGGCGGACTCGCTCGCCGGCGCGTGGCGTAGTACGCTCTCGACGACATGCTCAGCCTCGCGCTCGTCAACCTCCTCGTGGTCGCGGACGTGCCGCCGGCCGACGCGGACGTGCCGCCGGCCGACGCGGCCTTCCACCGCGGGACCGGCTGGTACTCGGCGGGCACGACGGTGCCGGAGCCGCCGATCGCCCTCGCGCTGGTGATCGTCGCCGCCGCGGGGATGCGCGTGCGGGAGCGCCGGCGCAGGGCTGCGGCGGCATCGACGAGCCCCGCGGACCCGGCTTGATCGAGGTCGGCGGCTCGAGCGGCGGCAGACGTCACGCCAGCCGCTCGGCGGTCGAATGCTCCGACTTCGCCGGATTGCTGGGACTTCGCCGCGAGGTTGTCGCTCCCGCGCTCGCCGCGGAAGTCGGCCTCTCGGCGCCGACCGCGAGCATCGATCTTTGCGCTCGCGGTCGGCCAACGAGGAATGAATGGTTCAGCGCGGCGGCGGCGACGCTTCGAGCACCGTCGCGCCGGCCTCGTCGCTCACGATCAAGATCGCAAACCGCTCGACGCGGTCGAGGTCGTCGGTCGACAGCGTCGCGTAGTCGAAGCGGCCGCGCATGTCGGTGTAGCCATCCTTATAAAAGACGACAGCGCCGCCGTGTTGGCGGGCGTAGACCTTGACGTAGGTCGCGGGCAGGGCCGTCTGCGTCGACGCGCGGAGGACTCGGACCTGGCCGTATTGATGGGCCAGCTGGGTCGCCAGGTCGTGCGAGTAATGGGTGATCGAGCGGCGCAGGCCGGCCGCGACCGCGTCGATCACCAGGTTCGCGCCGCGCATGCCCTGGGGGATCTCCACGACCGTGCGGCCCTCGTTGCTCGATAGCGGCACCTCGAGCGTCGCGCCCGGCTCGATCCACGAGAAGCGCTCCACATCGCCCTGCACGAACGGCTGGCGCGAGAACAGCAGCTCGATGTCCATGCGGTAGAAGCGGAGCTGGCAGCTCGCCACGTTGTGGTGCTGGATGATCACCTTGCCCTGCTCGGCGGTGATGCTGAGGGCGGGCTGGCGCGCGGCCAGCTCGTCCATGCGTTGCTCGCGGCTGTCGTTGTCGACCGCGACGGCGGGGCCGCGGCCCTCGGCCTCGTCGAGCATCGCCAGCAGCGCGGCGAAGCGATTGCGCCAGCGGTCGACCGGGTGATTGCGCCACGGCTCGGCGAGGGCGCGCGCGGCCGCGAGGTCGCCGCTGCAGCAGGCGGCGTAGGCGGCGAGGTAGTCGTATTGCAGGCGCGTCGCCAGCTGCGCCGGGTCGACGCGGGCCAGCGCGGCGAGGGCGTCGTCGGTGCGGTCGAGGCTGAACAGGTAGTGGGCCGCGGCCAACAGGTCGTCGGGGCCGGGGGCCGGGCGGTGGGCGACCAGCTCGAGGAACTGGTTGTACTGCGCGGCGAGGGCGTCGTTGAGGACCTGGCGCTTGCTGCCGAGGCGGTGGGCGCGGGCGCCGACGAGCGGGGCGTACTCGAGGTGCTCGTACCAATTGCGCAGGGTCGCGTCGACCTCGACGATGCCGCCGGTGAGCGCGGGGCCGGCCTTCTGCACGAAACCGTTCTGGTGGCGCAGCCACTCGGCGACGCGCTGGCGGTCGGCGTGGGCCAGCGAATAGGCCCACAGGCGATCGTGGTAGGTGCGGCGGGCGGTGAGCAGGGCGAGGACGCGGGTGAAGGCGTCTTTGTCCTTCATGCGCCAGGCGATCTTCTCGAGCTCGATGCGGCCGAGGTTGGCGCCGGCGAGGAAGGAGAGGACCTCGTCGGTGGTGCCGTGCTGCGACACGTGGGCCCACGACCTGGCGTCGACGCGGGTCGGGGTGACGACGACGTCGAGGACCGCCGGCGGGGCCGAACCGACGAGCTCGACCTGCTCGCCGCGGTGCTGGCTGACGTGCGCGGGGAAGTGCGGGAACTGCCCGGCGGCCGGGAAGTAGAACGCGTACTCGAGCTGCTCGGTCGCGTAGGCGCCGAGGTGGAGGTTGAAGGTGCGGGTGTAGAAGCCGCCGGCGACCGGCAGGGCGCCGCGGGGGATCTGCAGCAGCACGGCGACCCGGCGATCGCGGCTGGTCGGGTTGGTGACGACGACCAGGCAGCGATAGACGACGCCGACGAGCAGCTCGCCCTCGACCACCTTCTCGCGCTGCTCGGCGCCGTCCCACTCGAAGCGGTCGTCGCTGCGGACGTAGCTCTGGCCGACCAGCAGGGCGGCGCGGGCGTCGTCCGAGGCCTCGACCGCGGCGATGCGGGTGCGCGCGGCCAGAGCCGGGGTGGCGCAGGTGAGGCTGAGGCGGGTGTCCTCGACGACGACCGCGTGCGCGCCGGCGACGAACGGCAGGTCGAGCACCGCCAATGCGCACAGGGCCGAGGCGAAGTCGCCGGCGCACTCGCCCAAATGCGGGGAGAGGAACGGACCGGCCGCGGCGTCGTGGCGGGCGAAGTCCCGCCAATAGCGATTGACCGCGATCAAGGCGTTGTCGGCCGCGGCGGCGCGGATGTGCCACCAATCCGACTCGGCCCATTCCTGGGTCTTGTCGGCGCCGCGATACAGCGGGGCGCTACGGCGGCGCTCACGCAGGTCGGCGGCCACCGTGGCGTCGCCGAAGTCGCCGCCGCGGCTGGCGGCGCGCATCGGCATCGCCGCGGCCGGCGCGGGCGGCGGGCCGCCGATCTCGGCGGGCGCCGATGCGAAGCCGTCCTCGTCGTCGCTGTCCACGTCGTCCGCCTCGCTGCGGCTGCGGCGACTGGCCCGCTTCTTGGCCTTCTCCTTGGCCATGGGCTCGGGCGCCGACTCCTCGGCGACCTCGCGCTCCATGAAGTCGAGCGACATGGAGGCGTACGCGGCCCCGCCCTCGAGCGCGGCGGCGCCGAGCAGGGTGTCGACCAGGCGATCGTCGCGCTCCGGGTCGGGCGGGATCAGGTCGACCGCGTCGCCGAGCAGGCGCAGGATCGACTCGCGCACCTCGGGCAGGCGGCGGGCCAGCAGCGCCCGCTCGAGCGCGTTGAGGCGGCCGAACGCCCAGGGTTCGCAATACTGCGAGAGGTCGGCGCCGAGCAGCCAGTGGTCGACGAAGGTCTTGCGCCGCTTGTGCTCGAGGTACGGCCGGACCACGCGGGCGAAGAACTCGGGGTCGCGGAAGTACAGGAACAGGTGCAGCTCGTGGCAGGCGTACTTGCTGTAGCGGGCGCGGCGAGCGGCGTCGTCGAGGACGTGCCACTGGGTGACGAAGGCGAACTCGCGCAAGGTGTCGGGGGCGCCGAGCGAGAGCAGGACTTGATGGGCGCGGGCGACGGTGTCGACCAGCTCGAGCTTGCCGGAGCGCAGGTCCTCGACGACGAGGGTGGCGCCGGCGGGCGCCCCGTCGACGCCGCGCAGCTCGGTGAAGTGCTTGTCGGGGGCGAGGGCGAAGCGCAGCCGGAGGTCGCGCGGGCGCAGCTCGGTGGCGGGGAGGCCGAGGTCGGCGACGCTGGTGAGCGCGGGGTCGACGACGATGACGCGCACGCTCTGGCCCGCGCCGAGGTCGGCGAGGGGGACGCGCAGCTCGCCGCCGGCGTCGGGGCGCAGGTTGGCGAGCACGACCGCGGGCGCGGGCAAGAAGTCGAGCGCGACGAAGCCGCCCTGCTCGCCGAGCATGGCCGCCTGCGGGCGCGGGGCGGCGGTCGCCGGCGCGGAAGCAGGGCGCGGCGGGCTGGGGGCGTAACCTCCGCCGCCCTTGGCGTGCTGGACCCCGGTGGTGGTGGTGCGCACGGCCCACGGGTTGAGCAGCAGACCTGGCTTTTCGAGCAGCATGCCCGGACGCCGCGGATGGTTGCGGCGCTCGAGGACGTAGCGGTACTCGTCGCCGATGTCGCGGCCCGAGACGTAGTGCGACAGCACCGGGGCGACCGCGCCGGCCAGCGGCGGCCGCGGGGCGCGACGCAGGTTGCGAGGCAGGGCGCGGTCGGGCCGGTAGCGGGTCGCCAGCACGTGCACGCGGGTCAGCGGGCCGGCGCCGCCCAGCTTGAGCCGCAGGTGATCGCCGTCGACGCGCAAGGTCGTGAGCAGCGGCAGCGGCGGCGACAGCTCGATCGAGGTCGGCCCGGCGGCGGCCCAGCCGTCGCTCATCGGGGTGTCGGCGGGGACGACGACGATCCGCATGTCGGCGACGCCGCGGCTCTGCAGCAGGTACTCGCCGGCCGCGAGGTCGCCGGCGACGGCCAGGACGCGCTCGCCCAGCGAGACGCGGGAGGACACGTCGCGCGCCGGGGCGCCGCCGCGCAGCTCGACGAGCGAGACGTCGCGCGCCTCGATCGCCGGCGGCCGGGGCAGCAGGACCTGCTCGCCGGCGACGATGTGGATCGCGCGGGCCCCGTCGAGCTCGGGCCACAGGTGGAAGTGATGCGGCTCGCTGGTCGGCAGCGAGGCGGTGAGGCGCTCGATGCCGGCGAGGGCGCCGAGCTCGATGCGGCCGCGGGCGTCGGTCTCGAGCGTGGTCGTCATCTCGAAGGTGACCGCGACGTGCTTGAAGCTGAGCGCGACGGCCCGGCCGGCCCGCGGCTCACCTGTCTTTCCGAGCAGGTGGAGGACGTGACCCTCGGCGCCGGACGACAGGTGCAACGCCTCGGTGAACTCGCTGCGGTGGATCCGCCCGACCTCGGCGCCGGCGCTGTCGGCCAGGTCGACGGTCTTCTGGGTCGAGGCGACGCGGACCTGGCCGCGCGCGGTGACGGAGACCTGGGCGGCGTCCTCGGGGACGACGAGCTCGACGACGGTCTCGCTGTCGTCGCGCAGGAGCACCGGCTGGGTCTTGGTCGAGGTCGTGCCGGCGCCGTCGGTGACCGCGAGCTCGACCACCGGGTCCTCGATCAAGGCGACCGGGGCGGGCCAGCCGGCGACGGTGAGCATCGGTCGCAGCAGGATCCGCGCGGTCTTGCCGGGCACCAGGGATTCGCGCTCGAGGTGGATGCCGGCGTGGAACTGGTAGTGCTCGGCGGGGTGCTGCAGGGTCTCGGCCTGGGCGATGTCGCCGTGGACGAGCAGGATGGTGGCGCGCGAGGGGGCGGTCGAGAACGGGATGGTGATGGCCCCGTCGTCGCGCGGCTCGAACTCGCGGCCGGCCAGCCAGACCCGCGCGTCGTCCAGCGGGCGGCCGTCCTCGGTGAGGACGCGGATCGTGGGCCCGGCGAGGCCGACGCGGACGGTGTGGCGCAGGCCGCCCTTGCGGATCAGCGCGCGGCTCGACTTGCCGCCGCCGATCAGCTCGATCACGTAGGTGCCGGGGCGGTCGCAGCCGGGCAGGGCGATCTGCCGGCGCACGCGCTGGATCGCCGGGGCGTCGCCGAGGATCACCTGCTCGTCGCTGGCGACCAGGCCGTCGAGGTCGATGGTGGTGTCGACCTCGGCGTGGCGGGCGAGGAAGTGGGCGACGGCGTCGATGCGGTAGGTCTTGACGACCAGGCGCGGGACGTTCTTGACGTCGACCTCGAGCGCGACCGGGGCGTCGGCGGCGATCCGCGCGGGGTTGCGGACGGTGAGCTCGAGGTCGACGCGGTCGCGCAACGCGGCCAGGCGGACCGGGCCGAGCAAGGCGGCCCAGCGCTCGGGCTCGGGGGCGCCGGCGAGCAGGCGGGCGGTGGCGAGCTGCTCCTCGAGCCAGTCGGCGCGCAGGTATTCGGCGAAGGCGTCGCCCTCTTCTTGCAGCAGCAACTGTTCGAGGTACTCGCGCACCAGCGGCTCGTCGTCGGCGATCGGCTCGAGGCCGGCGGACTGGGCGGCGTCGGTGCCGAGCACGACCTGCTGGTCGGTCGGGACGTGGCGCAGGCGCTCGGCGGCGGCGTAGTGCACACGGCGCGGGAGCTCGAGGTATTTCAAAAAACGCTCGCGGTCGAGGACGCCGCGGCGGCGGTCGAGGTCGAGCTGGTGGTAGAGGACCTGGGCCTTGAGGGCGTTGAAGGCGGGCGGCAGGGTGGCGACGTAGGCCCACAGCTCGGCGAGGTAGGCGGCGCGCGGGGCCGGGTCGGTGCGCCAGTCGACGTGGGTCGGCGGCCGCATGCGCACGAGCACCGCGGCGACGAAGTTCGGGTGCTTGCGCAGCTCGGGCCGCAAGGCGGCCAGCTCGTCGAGCTGGGCGCGGGTGAGGCGAGCGTGGACCGCGAGCGAGCCGAACCCGCGCGAGGACTTCTCGCCGAGATCGGCGGCGACGAAGGCGACGAGGCCGGGGAAGTCGGTGCGCTGCAGCCGCTGCAGCAGGTTGCGCCGCGCGGTGGCGTCGAGGCCCTCGCCGACGAGGTCGGGCAGGCCCCAGTCGGTGACGAAGTTGAGCTCGTGGCTGCGGCCGATCGCGTCGTGGACGAGCGCGGCCCGGTCGATGATCGCGGGGTCGAGGCGCGTGGGGTAGCGGTAGGCGGCGGTGACCGCCTCGGCCTCGTCGTCGAGCCGCACGTGGGCCTCGAAGCGGAGGGTGTCGGCGTGCTTGCCGAGGTCCTGACCTGCCCGAAGGAGCAGCTGACGGCGGGCCAGCCGGGCGTGGAGCTCGTCGGTGCGGCCGTGCCGCTTCTTCCAGCCGGCGAGGATCGCGTCGACCTCGTCGAGCCGGCCATGGTGCTGCGAGTGGACGCCGCGCCAGTAGTCGTGCTCCGGCGTGCCGGGCAACAGGCCGGCGAGGGCGGCGGCGCGGTCGTCGGAGAGCGCGAGTGCTTCGAGGTGCTCGAGGTCCATGGGGACGCTGAGGGTATGCCGCCGTCAAGGCCGGTGCCACTGCGTGCGATCGCCCGGAGAGCGCGGACCTGCGCGGGCGACGGAAGATGTCCCAAGAGACATGTTGCGCGCCGGCAGCGAACGGTACGTCGTTCGCTCGGGCGGTTCCGCGCCGGGGCGCATCGGCGGCAGGGGCGGCCCGCTATCGCCGCTCCCACCGGCTGAGCTAGGCTCCGCCCCGGATGGATCTCGAAGAGTTCAGGGCCTTCCTCGGGGTGGTCGAGACCGGTTCTTTCCTGGCCGCTGCGACCCAGCTCAACATGGCTCGGGCGACGCTGCGGCGCCGCGTCGAGGCGCTCGAGGCCCGCGCCGGGGTGCCGCTGCTCGAGCGGAGCGCCCGCGGGGTGGTGGTGACGGAGGCCGGGGCGGTCCTGGCGGCCCGCGGTCGCCACGTGCTGCAAGAGGCGAGCGCGCTGGTGGCGTCGGTGCGGGAGATCGGTCGTGAGCCGGTCGGAGTGCTGCGGGTGCTGATGTCGATGGGGCTGCCGCCGCACGCGCTCACGCCGCTGTTCGCGGCGCTGCGCCAGACGTTCCCGCGGCTGTCGCTGCAGCTGCGCTTCAGCGAGGACCCGGTGGCGGGGCCGCTGGAAGACGTCGACATGCTGTGCCACTTCGGGCCGGAGGGGCCGGAAGGGCCGTGGCTGTCGCACGAGGTGTGGCGCCTGCGCGAGTGGCTGCTGGCGTCGAACGATTACCTCGAGCGCCGCGGGACGCCGCGCACGCTCGAAGAGCTGCAGAGCCACGAGGTGCTGGCGTGGGCGCCCCCCGGCGAGGACGCGCGCGTGCTGCCGACGCTGGCCGGCGAGTCGTTCGAGGTCGAGCCGACGCTGGTGACGGCCGACGTGCACTGCCTGCGTCAGATGGTGATCGCAGGCCTGGGGATCGGCTTCTTGCCCGACGCGCTGCTGCCCGACCCCGGGGTGCCCGACGGGCTGCTGGTGCCGGTGCTGCCGGAGCTGATCGGCCGCCAGCGCAGCCTGATGGTGGCGTTCCCGGCGTCGCAGGCGGGGCTGCCCAAGCTGCGGTCGATCCTGCAGCACGTGCGCACGTTCGCCGAGCGCTCGGCCGCCCTGCGCGGCGGGTGAGCCGTGACGATCCACAATCGGCGCGTCAGCGCGCGCGGTGCCGCGGTGCCGTGATACGGTGAAGCATGCTGCGGGCGATCGTTGCTGCATTCGCGGGGGTGACGACGGGCTGCGCTTCACCTGTGATGTCCGAAGAGACAGGTGAGGCGAGCACGACGTCGACGAGCACGACGAGCGCGTCGACGGGCGAGGCGCCGACGACGAGCTCGAGCAGCACGACGACGACGGACAGCGAGACCGGCGAGCCGCCGGGCAACCTGCTGCTGTCGGACAATTTCTTGAACATCGCGCACCGCGGCGGGGCGCTGCTGCGGCCGGAGGAGACGCTGCCGGCGTTCGAGCACGCGCTCGCGGTCGGGGCCGACGTGCTCGAGCTCGACGTCCACGCGAGCAGCGACGGGGTGCTGGTGGCGATGCACGACGGCACGGTCGACCGCACGACCGAGGGGACCGGGGCGATCAAGGCGATGACTCTGGACGAGCTGCGGGCCCTCGACGCGGGCTACCGCTTCACGCCCGACGGCGGCCAGACGTTCCCGTACCGCGGGACGGGGATCTCGATCCCGACCCTGGAAGAGATCTTTAATAATTTTCCGGATTCGTACTACCTGATCGAGATCAAGCAGACCGACCCGCCGATCGTCGACGCGCTGCTGGCGGCGATCGAGGACCACGCGGCGCTCGAGCGAGTGGTGATAGCGTCGGGGGACCTCGACACGATCGTGGCGGTGCGAGCGGCGGCGCCCGCGGCGTTCACGTCGCTGAGCACGCCGGAGATGCTCGACCTCTATTTGAATGTGGGCAGCCCGGAGTACGTGGCGCCGGCGCAGTTCGTCCACTCGCCGTGGGACCTGACCAGCGCCGAGCTGGTGGCGTTCGCCCACGAGCTGGGGATGAAGGTGCACCCGTGGACGGTCAACGAGGAGGCGCGCATGGCTGACCTCATCGGCCGCGGGGTCGACGGGATCATGACCGACGACCCGGCGCTGCTCGAGACGGTGGCGCCGTGACGAGGTGACGCGGATCCACCGGCCGGCGCGAAATCGCCAGGGCTTGCGGACCGGCGGGCGATCGCGGACCGTGAGGGCGGATGCCGCTCGCCGTCTGGTCCTTGGGACATGTGCTCGCGCTGACGCTGATGACGGAGGGCGCCGCGCCGGCGGAGACGCGGATCGGCGCGTTCGTGCAGTCGCTGGCGGACGTCAGCGAGGCGCAGCGCCGCTTCGACGTGACGTTCTGGGTGTGGCTGCTGTCGCCCGCGCAGGCCGGCGGCATCGACCCCGCCAGGACGATCGAGATCACCAACGCGGCCACCAGCGACCGCCAGTACGCGGTGACGACGACGACGCCGGCAGGGTCCTACTCGCAGGTCAAGTTCCGCGCGTCGGTGCGGGCGAAGCTCGACGTCCGCCACTTCCCGTTCGACCGCCATACGCTCGAGATCCACCTCGAGGACGCGGAGCGCGACGCGCGGAGCGTGGTGTTCGTGCCGGACGCGCCGCCGAACGGGCGCGCGCCGCTGGCGGTGTCGCAGGACCTCGACCCGCAGGACTGGACCATCGGGGCGCTGTCGCTGACGACCGAGCGCCACTCGGAGCCGACCAACTACGGCGACCCGACGCAGCCGCTCGACAGCGAGTACTCGCGGGCGGTGCTGCACATCGAGATCGCCCGCAAGCACTCGCTGCGGATCTTGCTGACGCTGCTGCTCGGGACGTTCATGAGCGCGATCGTGGCGTTCTTCGCGGTGCTGCTGCCGATCCAGCAGTCGCCGCCGCGCTATACGCTGCTGTCGAGCGCGCTGTTCGTGTGCATCGCCAACCGCCTGCTGGTCGACGCCCGCCTGCCGGCCGGCAGCTCGCTCGGGCTGGTCGACCAGATGCAGCTCGTGACGATCGCGGGGCTGCTGCTACTGACTGGCGCGAGCCTGGCGCTGACCAACCTGGCGGAGAAGCGGTGGACGCCGGCCCGCGCGACCCAGTGGAGCCAGCGCGTCGGGTTCGCGTGGATCGCCGCGGTGCTCGTGATCGAGCTGGCGCTGGTGCTGGCGCACCGGGCGGCGGCGTGAGCCTCACAGGCAGCCGCTGCACAGCTTCACGTGGCCGCGCAGCTCCTCGTCGGGGGCCTGGCCGGAAGGCGCTCCGGGCTCGACGAACGAGACCCCGGTGCAGGCGCCGCTGGCGACGGTGAAATGAAGCCGGCGCCCGCAGGTGCGGCCGGGCTCGGGTAGTTGAACTCGGCCGTGATCGCGTATTCGTCGTCGTCGTCGAGCTGGCAGTTCGGCCCGCAGTCGGTCATCTGCGGCTTGCAGTCGTGCGGCTTCATGACCTCGAGGTTCTGCAGCGTCGCGTTCAACCACACGTCGTCGGGCACGTCGACGACGATGTCGGCGGCGAACGGCTGCGCGGAGCGGACGAGCAGCTGCCCGAACAGCGCGGGGTCGCAGGGGCAATCGGGGGCCCACGCGTCGACGCCGGTGCCGTCGGGGAAGGTCGCGCAGGCCTGCACGTCGGCCGGCGGGCACTCGGGCGCCGGCGAGAGGTCGCGGCACATGCGGACATTGGCCCTCCCGGCCTCGAGGGCGATCTCGCCGCTGCTGCACAGATCGTGCACCGTGACGTCGCCGCGGCGCGGCCACGCGTCCTCGACGATGTTGTCCTCGGTGGTGACGAACAGCAGGCCGCGGTACCCGGTCGGCAGGTGGACGCGGAAGTCCATGCCGATGCGGATCGGCTGCGCCTGGCCGTCGTAATAGGCGTAGATCGAGCAATCGTCCTTCCAGGCGTCCTGCGTACAATCGGTCGCCGGGTCGGGGTTCGGGACGGGGTTGCCGGGGGCGGCGAACGCCCACAAGGACAGGCGATCGAGGTTCTGGACGTCGAGGCCGTCGCCCACCGCGTACTTGCGGATCTCGACGGTGATCGTCTCTTCCTCGTGGTCGAACAGGACCTCGACGACGCCGCGGTTGGCGAAGTTCTCATCATACTCCCGGCGGCCCACGGTGAGCTTGTGAACGTCGGCGAGCGGGAACGGCAAGGCGTCGACGACGACCTCCCACGAACCATCGGGCGGGTCGACCTCGTCGCCGGTGGTCGTCGGCTCGACCGTGTCGGTCGCGCCCGTGGAGGTGGAGGTCGGCGGATTCGTCGCGGTGGACGCGTCGCTGGTCGTCGACGTGATCGGATCGCCGGTGGTGGTGCCGTCGGTGTCGCCCCCGCTGGGACGACCAGGACAGGCGGCGAGCAACAGACCGACGACGCAGACGCTGGCGAAGTGCATAAAGATCATCGCCGACGAATACCACGATTCGCCGGCGACGACCAGGGCAAAACGAGCGTCACAGGCAGCCGCTGCACAGCTGGACCTTGCCGCGCAGCTCCTCCTGCGGCGTCTGACCGGGGCTCCACGGCGCGCCGGGGTCGGCGAACGGAATGAGGGTACAGCCGCCGCTCACCGCGTAGAAGTTGAAGCCGGCGCCGTGCGGCGCGGCGTCGCTCGGGTAGTTGAATTCGGCGGTGGGCGAGAACGGGTCGGTGTCGTCGAGGATGCAGCGCGGGGCCTCGCAATCGCCGAGCTGCGGCAGACACTGCGGCTGCTTCATGGGCGCGACGTTCTGCAGGGTGGCGTTCAACCACACGTCGGCCGGCACGTCGAGGGTGATGTCGGCGGCCCACGGCTCCGCGGCGCGGATCACGAGCTGGCCGAAGTTGTCGATGCCGCACGGACATTCGGGGGACCAGGCCTCGCGGCCGCTGCCGTCGGGGAAGCCCGCGCAGGCGGCGACGTCGTCCGGCGGACAGGCAGGGGCCGGCGAGAGGTCGCGACACATGCGGACCTTGGCCCGCCCGGCCTCGAGGTCGATCTCACCGCCGCTGCACAGATCGAGGACGGTGACGTCGCTGCGCCGCGGCCACGAGTCCTCGGCGGTGTTGTCCTCGGTGGTGATGAACAGCTCGCCGCGGTAACCCCTCGGCAGGTGGACGCGGAAGTCCATGCCGGTGCGGAGCGGCTGCGACTGGCCGTCGTAATAGGCGTAGATCGCACAATTGTCCTTCCACGCGCCGTCGGTGCAATCTTCGGCTTTCGGCGGGTGCGGCACCGGCTTGGGGGAGGAGACGAATGCCCACAGCGACAGGCGCTCCAGGGCGTCGGCCTCGACCGCGTCGCCGAACACGTACTTGCGAGTCTCGATGGTGATGGTCTCCTCGTCGTGATCGAAGAGGACCTCGACCTGGCCGCGGTTGGCGAAGTTGCGGTCGAGCTCCTTGCGGCCGACGGTGAGCGTGCGGATGTCGGCGAGCGGGAACGGCAAGGCGTCGACGACGACCTCCCACGGGCCCTCGCGCGGGCCGACCTCCGTCGCCGGCAAGGGGCTGGGGGCCTCGGTCTCGCCGGCGGTGGTGCCGGTCCCGGTCTCGCCGCCGGTCGCGGTCTCGCTGTCGCCGCTTCCGGGTCGACAACCGGCGAGGACGAGGCCGCCGAACAAAGCCAGGAGGACGCCGCACGAATGGAGGGTCGGCATGATCTTCGGTTAGCACGCGGTGCGCCGAAACGGAGGCGCGCGACGAGCGCGGACCGATCGCGAATCGTGCGAGTTCGAGCCGGACCGAGCGGCAGAACCGGCGTGTTATGGTCGCGAGGATGCGACGCTCCACGCTCACTCTGGTGATGACGACGCTGGCCTGCAGCCCTCACGCGCCGCCGCCGTCGCCGAAGGTCGCGGTCGCGGATCCTGCCGCGGAGGGGCCGCCGGAGCCCGCGGCGCCGCGGGAGCCGCTGCCGCCGAAGCAGGAGCCGCGTGAGCCGTTGCCGCCGAAGTCGCCGCCGGCGAGCACGACGTGGACGACGCTGACGGTCACGCCCGGCTGCGAACTGCAGATCGCCGACACACCGGCGGCCCTGGGCCCGCCGCTGGTATGGACGCAGTGCAAGGACGGGCCGGAGGGCTGCCTCGAGGCGCCGACGCAAACCGCAGAGGCGCTGGCGCCCGACGTCGACGTGGTGGGGTCGTCGCGCGGCGGGCAGGTGACGCTCGCGACGCTCCGCTCGCTGTCGGGGCCGCGCTCGCGCTACCTGCTGGCGCCGCGCGACGGCCTGCCGTTCTTCGCGGTCGAGGGGCCGCGCGACGTTCAATGTTCTTTGGGACAGGTCGGTCTTTCGGACGACGGCGCGGTGATCGAGGTGGTGTTCGACAACGCCGGCGGCTACGCCTCGCGCGCGTACCTGCGCGGGCCGCTGGGCGAGGACGCGGCCTGGCGCGAGGTGGCCGCGGTGCTGCCGCGCAAGCAGTTCCGTGACTTCATCGGCGAGTCGGTGCTGTCGGTCGGCGGGCACGTGGTGGTCGAGCAGAACGGGGGGCCGCTGCGCTGGTACGACGCGGAGGCCAGGCGGTGGCAGGAGGTGCCGGGCTCGCGCGGCGGCTGGGAGTGCTGCGCGAGCGGGCACGGCGATGCGGTGGTGTTCTCGCTGGAGGGGATCCCCGAGCGGCCGATGGCGGCGCGGCTCGGCGAGCGGGCGCACTCGCTGCGCAGCGGGCAGGTCGCAGGCACGAGCCCGGTGATGATCGACGGGGCGCGCGCGGTGTGGCTCGAAGGTCGCGGGCGCGACAACAACAATTTTTATAAAGCGATCGCGCTGTGGACCGCGGACGTGGTCGACGGACCGGCGCTGGCGAACGCGCGCCAGGTGCTGCCGCTGCCGCTGAAGACGATGAGGGAGCCGGAGTTCGGCGACGGGGTGGTGGCGATTCCCATGCGAGAGCGCGCGGACGGAGTGATGATCGTGCGGCTCGAGCCGGAAGAGCAGCGGGCCCTGCGTGCGCCGGTCGGTCGGATGGTCGAGCGGGTGTTGTGGATCACGAGCGACGAGGTGGCGGTGCGGATCGGGTCCGGCGAGATGGGCGGAGAGCCCGGCGTGCTGCGGCGGATCCCGCTCGCGGCGCTGCCGCCGTGGACCGCGAAGTGAGGGGTTGCGGGCGCGCGTGAAACGGCCTAGCGTCGGCCGACGATCATGGATCTGCCGCGCTTCGAAGCCCTGATGGTCGACCTCACCGCGAAGGTCGCAGGACGCCCGCTCGACGCCGATCTGGCCGAGTGGCTCAACCGCGAGATCCCAGCCGACGGGCCCGAATTCGCCGCGATCGCGCAGGCCTGCCGCGAGGCGGTGGCGGCCGGGTGGATGTGCAGCCGCGAGCACGCGGGCATCAAGTACGGGCGCGTGATCAAGGCCGGGCCGGCGACGCACGGCTTCTCGGTCGACGTGGTCGACATGGACGAGATCGCCGGCGGGCATCACGTGCATCCGCAGGGCGAGATCGACATGGTGATGCCGCTCGCGGGCGAGGCGAAGTTCGACGGCCACGGCGCGGGCTGGTGCGTGTATCCGCCGGGCAGCGCGCACACGCCGACGGTCGCGGGCGGGCGAGCGTTCGTGCTCTACCTGCTGCCGCAGGGGGCGATCCAGTTCACCCCGGCGGCGTGACGCGGCGATGACGACGCCGAAGCTGTCGTACGTGCACGGCACCAGCGCGACGCCGCTGCTGGGCGAGACGATCGGCGACAACCTGCGGCGCACGGTGCTGCGGGTGCCCGACGCCGACGCGCTGGTGGTCCGCTCGCAGGGCTTCCGCGCGACGTACTCGCAGCTGTGGGCGTGGACCGGGCAGGCCGCGCGCGGGCTGATGGCGCTGGGGGTGCAGCGCGGCGACAGGGTCGGGATCTGGTCGCCCAACCGGGCCGAGTGGGTGATCTCGCAGTACGCGGCGGCGCGGGTCGGGGCGATCCTCGTCAACATCAACCCGGCGTATCGAGTCGACGAGCTGCAGTACGCGCTGCGCCAGTCGGGCGTGTCGGTGCTGCTGCTGGCGCGGCGGCACCGCGGTTCGGACTACGCGGCGATGGTCGCCGAGGTGATGCCGGGCTGCCCGGCGCTGCGCCTGACGATCGTGTTCGAGGACGGCTGGGACGCGCTGCTGGCCGGCGGGTCGGCGGTCTCGGAGGACGAGCTGGCGGCGCGCGAGGCGACGCTGCAATTCGACGACCCGGTCAACATTCAATACACCAGCGGCACCACCGGCGCGCCCAAGGGGGCGACGCTGTCGCACCACAACATCCTCAACAACGGGTTTTACATCGGCGAGACGCTGCGCTACGGCGAGCGCGACCGGGTGTGCATCCCGGTGCCGTTCTATCACTGCTTCGGCATGGTGATCGGCAACCTGGCGTGCACGAGCCACGGGGCGTGCATGGTGATCCCCGGCGAGGTGTTCGACCCGGCGGCCACGCTCGAGGCGGTGCAGGAGGAGGGGTGCACCTCGCTGTACGGCGTGCCGACGATGTTCATCGCCGAGCTCGAGCACCCGCGGTTCGCCGAGTTCGACCTGAGCACGCTGCGCACCGGGGTGATGGCCGGCTCGCCGTGCCCGATCGAGACGATGAAGCAGGTGCAGTCGCGCATGCACATGCACGAGGTGACGATCTGCTACGGCATGACCGAGACGTCGCCGGTGTCGACCCAGAGCGCCTGCGACGACCCGTTCGAACAACGCGTGACCACGGTGGGGCGGGTCCACCCGCACCTCGAGGTGAAGATCGTCGACCCGGAGACGGGGGCGGTCGTGCCGCGGGGCGTGCGCGGCGAGCTGTGCACCCGCGGCTACA
The DNA here is from genome assembly GCF_026626665.1 of Nannocystis pusilla. Classification (GTDB taxonomy): domain Bacteria; phylum Myxococcota_A; class Polyangia; order Nannocystales; family Nannocystaceae; genus Nannocystis; species Nannocystis pusilla. Next base: position 8,123,575 of record NZ_JAPNKE010000002.1, on the reverse strand, counting down.
GCGTGATGCTCGGCTACTGGAACGACGCGGCCGCCACGCGCGCAGCGATCGACGAGGCCCGCTGGATGCACACCGGCGACCTGGCGGTGATCGACGACGCGGGCTACGTCAGCATCGTCGGGCGGATCAAGGACCTCATCATCCGCGGCGGCGAGAACATCTACCCGCGCGAGGTCGAGGAGCTGCTGCACACGCACCCGCACGTCAGCGAGGCGCAGGTGATCGGGGTGCCGAGCCCGCGCTACGGCGAGGAGGTGATGGCGTGGGTCAAGCTGCGCGTCGGGGCCAGCGTCACCGCCGACGAGCTGCGGCAGTTCTGCCTGGCCAGGTTGGCGCGCTTCAAGGCGCCGGTGTTCTGGAAATTCGTCGAAGGCTTCCCGATGACCGTGACCGGGAAGATCCAGAAGTACCGGATGCGCGAGATCGCCGTCGCCGAGCTCGAGCAGGCCGCGCGCAGCGAGTGACGCGGGCGGCCGCGCGCAGGTGACGACCCCGCGATCGCGTGCGCGAGGCCGGGAACTCCGGTACGGTGAGGCGTGCGCGTCGCCCTCGCCGCTGCCCTGCTCCTGACCGCCTGCGGCGGGGTCGTGCCCGCGAGCACCGACGCGAGCAGCAGCAGCGGCGCCGCGAGCTCGACGAGCACCGGCGCGCCGATCGACTGCGCCGGTGGTCCCGACGATCTGTTTGAAAAGAGGATCGCGCCGTTGCTGGCGACCGACCGGCCGAAGACGTGCAACACCTGTCACCTGTCGGGCGTCGACATGGAGATGTTCGTGCAGGACACGCCGTGTCAGACGATGGCATGCCTCGAGTCGAAGGGGCTGGTCGACCTGAGCGCGCCGGAGGCCAGCGTGGTGCTCGGGTGGATCTCCCGCGCCGACCCGGCGAGCCCGCTCATCGACCAGTCGGTGATCGACGAGGAGTACCAGGCGTTCCTGGCGTGGATCGAGGCGACCGCGCAATGTGGGCTGTGCTGGTCGGGGGATTCGCCGTGCGGCGAGCCGAGCGGCGAGAACTGCGAGGAGGACGAGGCGGCGCCGGCGTGGGTCGACCCTGGCGATTGCTCGCCGCTGACCCGCGAGTCGCTGTTTCGCCACAAGGTGTACGCGTGGCGCGACCGCTGCTTCCCGTGCCACTTCGACAGCACCGACTTCGACGCGCCGAAGTGGATCGCCACCGGCTCGTGCGAGCTCGGGTCGCTGATGACGATGCGCAACGTGCTGGAGCGCGGGCTCGTGAACTACGACGAGCCGGAGCAGAGCCTGCTCCTGCTGAAGCCGCTGGCGGAGGACGCCGGCGGGGTGATGCACGGCGGGCACGACAAGTTCGCCGACAAGACCGACGAGGCCTACGTCGACTTCCTCGCGTGGATCTCCCGCGAGGTCGAGTGCGCGCCGTAAGACCTGTCCTTCGGGACAGCTAGTGCATGGAGGAGAGCTGCGCAAGTGCGCAGGTCGCCCACATTTTGTGTTGACGCCCTGGGAGCACCCCCATATATTGCGGTCGGCGCTGGTACCCTCTGCGTTTGCGAAGACGCAGCGGGTTTAAAGGGAACCCGGTGAGAATCCGGGGCTGCCCCGCAGCGGTAAGCGAGAACGAACCCCACGGAGCACTGGCCGCGAAGCCGGGAAGTGTGGGTAGTAGGAACTCGGCGGCGACGTCGAGCAGCTCGTGAGCCCGAAGACCTGCCTGCGCCCGGCGACGGGAGACATCCGCCGCCGGAACGACCTGGAAGCCTCGCGGGAGGCGCGGTGCATGCGAAGCGGAGACCCCGCGACTCGCCTCTGCCCCTGTCCCGCGCCGACTTCCGGTCGCCCGCGGGGGCGAGAGGTCGGTGCAGGGCGTTCGCTCGCGCTGATTCTCTGCCCCGGCTCCTCCTCGCGGTCCACGCGCGAACACGAGGAGGGCGAGATGGACAGGGACAGCACGACGAGCGAGACGACGCTGGGCGAGCCGACGCGCTCTGGTTTTCAGACCAGCATGCGGGTGAAGAAGCGCAGCGGCGCGCTCGAGCCGGTCGACATCCACAAGATCGTGCAGGCGGTCGACCGCTGCTGCGCCGGCCTCGACGGGGTCGACGCGGTGCGCGTGGCGACGCGGACGATCAGCGGGCTGTACGACGGCGCGACCACCCAGGAGCTCGACTCGTTGTCGATCCAGACCGCGGCGGCGCTGATCGCCGAGGAGCCGCAGTACTCGCGGCTGGCGGCGCGGCTGCTGTCGACCTACGTCGAGGCCGAGGTCGAGCTCTCCGGGGTGCGCACGTTCTCCGAGTCGGTCGCGCTCGGTCGGCGGCTGAACCTCATCCACGAGCGGCTGCAGGCGTTCGTCGGCGCGGCCGCGGACGAGCTCGACGCGGTGATCGATCGCTCGCGCGACCTCGAGTTCGAGTACTTCGGCCTGCGCACCGTCTACGACCGCTACCTGCTGCGCCACCCGCAGACGCGGCAGGTGATCGAGACGCCGCAGCAGTTCTTCATGCGGATCGCCTGCGCCCTGGCCGAGTCGGTGGCCGAGGCGCGCGAGCTGTACGCGCTGCTGTCGGCGCTCGAGTACCTGCCGAGCTCGCCGACGCTGTTCAACGCCGGCACGCGACATGAACAATTGGCCAGCTGCTTCCTGCTCGACTCGCCGCGCGACCAGCTGTCGCACATCTATCAGCGCTACCACGACGTGGCGATGCTGTCGAAGTTCTCCGGCGGGATCGGCCTGGCCTACCACCGCGTGCGCTCGCGCGGCTCGCTGATCACCGTGACCAATGGGATCTCCTGCGGCATCGTGCCGTGGCTCAAGACCCTCGACGCGTCGGTGGCGGCGGTCAACCAGGGCGGCAAGCGCAAGGGCGCGTGCTGCGTGTACCTCGAGTCGTGGCACGCCGACATCGAGGCGTTCCTCGAGCTGCGCGACAACACCGGCGACGAGGCCAGCCGCACGCACAACCTCAACCTCGCCAACTGGGTGCCCGACCTGTTCATGCGCCGGGTCGAGGCCGACGCGGCATGGAGCCTGTTCGACCCCAAGACCGTGAAGGACCTGCCCGACCTGTACGGCGAGGCGTTCGAGGCCCGCTACGTCGCGTACGAGGCGGCCGGCCTGGCCGTGCGGACGGTCCCGGCGCGCGACCTGTACGCGCGGATGATGCGGACCCTGGCGCAGACCGGCAACGGCTGGATGACTTTAAAGATCGATGCAACACCACCTGCAACCAGACCGGGGCGCAGGGACGGGTGGTGCATCTTTCGAACCTTGTACCGAGATCGTCGAGGTCACCGCGGGCGACGAGGTCGCGGTGTGCAACCTCGGCTCGATCAACCTGGCGCGGCATGTTCGAACATGTCCAGACGGACAGGTCGAGGTCGACTTTGAAAAACTGGCGCGGACGGTGCGGCTGGCGGTGCGGCAGCTCGACCGGGTGATCGACCTCAACTACTACTCGCTGCCGGGGGCGCGCGACTCGAACCATCAGTGGCGGCCCGTCGGGCTCGGGCTCATGGGCCTGCAGGACGTGTTCTTCCAGCTCGGGCTCTCCTTCGACTGCGCGGCCGCGCGGGCGCTGTCGCGGCGGATCTCCGAAGAGGTGTATTTTCATGCCCTCGCGGCCTCGTGCGCGCTCGCGCAGGAGCGCGGGGCGCACCCGACCTTCGGCGAGACCCGGGTCGCGCGCGGCGAGCTGCAGTTCGACGCGTGGCACGTGACGCCGAGCGAACCTGAACGATGGGACAGGCTCAAGGCGGACATCCGCGCGCACGGGCTGCGCAACTCGCTGCTGGTGGCGATCGCGCCGACGGCCACGATCGCGGCGATCGCCGGCTGCTACGAGTGCATCGAGCCGCAGGTGTCGAACCTGTTCAAGCGCGAGACGCTGTCGGGCGACTTCTTGCAGGTCAACCGCTACCTGGTGGCGACGCTCAAGCAGCTCGGGCTGTGGACCGAGGCGAACCGCGACCGGCTCAAGCTGGCCGAGGGCTCGGTGCAGCAGCTCGAGGAGCTGCCGGAGGCGCTCAAGCTGGTGTACCGCACCGCGTGGGAGCTGCCGATGCGCTCGCTCGTCGACATGGCGGCCGAGCGCGGGGCGTTCATCGACCAGAGCCAGTCGCTGAACCTGTTCATCGAGAGCCCGAGCATCGGCCAGCTGTCGAGCATGTACTTCTACGCGTGGAAGCGCGGGCTCAAGACGACTTACTACTTGCGCTCGCGCCCGGCGACGCGGATCGCCAAGGCCACCGTGTCGACCGCGGAGCCGCGGGCCGCGGTCGCGTGCTCGCTCGAGAACCCCGAATCCTGTGAGGCCTGCCAATGAGTCACGTCCACCGCCCCGCCCGCCTGCTCGACCCCGGCATGTGCCTCTCGCTGAGGCCGATGCAGTACCCGGTGTTCTTCGAGATGTACCGGGCGGCGATCAAGAACACCTGGACGGTCGAGGAGGTCGACTTCTCGACCGACGTCGCCGACCTGCGCGGGCGCATGTCGCCGGCCGAGCGACACCTCGTGCAGCGGCTGGTCGCGTTCTTCGCCACCGGCGACGCGATCGTCGCCAACAACGTGGTGCTGAGCCTGTACCGCCACATCAACGCGCCCGAGGCGCGGATGTACCTGTCGCGCCAGCTGTACGAAGAGGCGCTGCACGTGCAGTTCTACCTGACGCTGCTCGACACCTACGTGCCCGACCCTGACGAGCGTCACCGGGCGTTCGCGGCGATCGAGACGATCCCGTCGATCCGCCGCAAGGCCGAGTTCTGCATGCGCTGGCTCGACTCGCTGCAGGGCGCCGAGCGGCTCGAGGACCGCGCGCAGCGGCGCAAGTTCGTGCTCAACCTGATCTGCTTCGCCGCCTGCGTCGAGGGCCTGTTCTTCTTCGGCGCGTTCGCCTACGTGTACTTCCTGCGCTCGCGCGGGCTCCTGCACGGGCTGGCGGCCGGGACCAACTGGGTGTTCCGCGACGAGAGCGCGCACATGAAATTCGCGTTCGAAGTGGTGAGCACGATCCGCCGCGAGGAGCCGGAGCTGTTCGACGCGTCGCTCGAGGCCGAGGTGCAGGCGATGATCGCCGAGGCGATCGACTGCGAGACGCAGTTCGCCGAGGATCTGGTCGGCGGCGGGGTGGCCGGGCTGTCGGTCGCCGACATCCGCCAGTACCTCGAGTTCTGCGCCGACCAGCGGCTGGCGACGCTGGGGATGACGCGCCGCTACGGGGCGAAGAATCCGCTGGCGTTCATGGAATTGCAGGACGTGCAAGAGGTGGCAAACTTCTTCGAGCGCCGGGTCTCGGCGTACCAGGTCGGAGTGACCGGACAGGTGGTGCTCGATGCAGCGTTCTGACGACAACGACGAGCGGATCGAGGCGGGCCGCGTGCGCGAGGCCCGGCTCGTCGAGATGGTGTTCCCGGAGCAGACGAACCACTACGGGACGCTGTTCGGCGGGCAGGCGCTGGCGCTGATGGACAAGGCGGCGTTCGTGGCGGCGTCCCGCTACGCGCGCCGCACCGTCGTGACCGCCAGCAGCGAGCGCGTCGACTTTCACGTGCCCATCCGCCAGGGGCAACTGGTGGAGCTGATCGCTCGCGTGGTCGGGACGGGGCGGACGTCGATCACCGTGGAGGTCGAGGTCTTCGCTGAAGATCTGCTGACGGGTGATCGCCAGCTCGGGACGCGCGGGCGCTTCGTGCTGGTGGCCCTCGATGCCCACGGCAATCCCACGACGGTGCCTCCGCTCGCGGATACGCAGGCGTGACGGTCGCGCGCGGCGCGAGGAGGAACGTAGTCCCGGCTCCCTCCGCGCGCCGCCGCGAACGCGGGCCGGTTCGGCTATCATGGCGGCGAGGAGCCGCTCCATGGGATTTTCGACCGCCTCTTCGGCAAGCGCAGCGCCGGCATCGACGACCCCGAGCAGCTCCGTCTCCAGCTGTTCGACGCCGCGGCGCACGGCGACCTGTCGCGGCTGGCGAAGCTCTGCCGCGCGCATCGACAGGCGGTCGTGAGCCAGTTTCCGACCTGGCAAAAGGTCCCGGAGCATCTGCGGTCCGACCCTGCGGCGATGCAGTCGCACGTCCAGGCGCTGGTGGCGATCGCTCAGGTGTTCGCGCAAGAGCTGGGCGACGCCTCGCTGTTCCAGCGGCTGATGGGCGCGCCGCGCGACAATCCGTTGCTGCGCTGGCAAGAGGCGCTGCGCCAGGCCGAGGCGCTGATCGGCGCGCTCGACTTCGCGGCCGCGCGCGACCTGTTGACGCGCGTGCTGCCCGAGGTCGAGGGCCTCCAGGGCAGCGGAGTCGAGGCGCTGCTGCCGATCACGCTCGGGCGGATCGGCGAGTGTCACTTCGAGCTCGGCGAGGCCGAGCAGGCGCTGCCGTACATGCAGCAGGCGCTGGCGCTGTGCGAGCAGGCCGGCGACGCGGAGGGCGTGCAGATCTACCTCGGCAATCTGTTCGAGGCCCATCGCTGGCTCGAGCAGCGCGAGGCCGCGGCCGCGTGCGCGCGCAGGCTGGCCGAGCTGGCCGCCGATCCAGCGGTGCAGCGTCGACGTCTGCGCCGGGCCGCGCGGGTCGCCGCAGGGGAGCCGCGCAACCGCGTGCTGGCGGTGATCGACGGCGCGCCGCACGAGCTCGACGAGCTGCAATCCCTGGCGACGGGGCATGTCCGCTTCGTGTTCGAGCGCGACCGGATCACCCTGCGCCGCGCGACCGCGGCCACCGAAGCGGGCGAGGCTCGCGGCGGCGAGGGCGAACATGCCGAGGCCCTCGCTCATTTCGAGCGGGCTGCGGCCGCCGATCGCCACGATCCACACTGTCGTTACCAGGCCGCCTTCACCCTGCTCCACCTGCGACGCTACGCCGAAGCGGAGGCCGCCTACGCGGAAGTCGAGGGCCTGGCGCCCGGGTGGTTCCACTGCCGCTCCGATCGCTGGCTCGCGGGTCAGCTCGCGGCCGGGGCCGTCGCGCACGAGATCTTCCTCGTCGCGCACGCGCTACAGGACGGGCCGATGGCGCCCGAGGAGAAGCTCCACCTGTCCGAAGGGGCATTGACAGCAGCGCCGCGGCTGGCGCTGCTGCATCTGCTGCGCGGCAAGCAGCTCGTGCAGCTCGGGCGCGAGGCCGAGGCGGTCGCGGCGTTCCGCGCCGGCCTCGCCGGTGACGGTGAGTCGGACGTGTATAGCCGATTGCGCGTCGAGCTCGCCAATTGCTGCGAAGATCCGCAAGAGCGCGCGGGCCTGCTCCGCGACGCCCAGAGGCCCGGCGGTAACCTCATCGCCGCGGCGACCGCCCATTGCTCGCGCTCGCTCCCGCGAACGAATAGGATTCTCGCCGTGAATGCGCGCGGCTCGACCCCCGCGCGGTCTCCCCCCATGTCGCCCGATCGATGACGACGGGCGCGCCGATCGGATCGGCGGCGACAGGGCGCTGCGATGTCCCGGGCGAGCAGCACCGCGCGCGACGGTGCGGCTCGATGTGCGGCGGTCAGTCGACGCGGAAGACGACCTGCGCGCCGGTGCTGGCGCCGCTGGCCAGGTCGACGCCGAGGCGAGGCAACAATTGCGGGCACAGCGGGTCGACGAGGCGCGACCAGCAGCCGCACGGCGCGCCGGCGCCCTGGCTGCAGAAGCGCAGGTCGAGGCCGTCGAAGACGCTGCGCCAGTCGGCGATGATGGTGCTCGTCTCGAGGTCGAAGCCGTCGAGGGCGACGTCGAATTGATTGGGGCGCTGGCACGTGCCGAGGCAGCCGTCGGCGCCGAGGTCGACGCCGACGCCGGAGAAGATGGGGTCGGCGGCGGAGTGGGGCTCGAACTTGCCCCACGCGGCGAAGAAGACGTGGGCGCCGGTGACCGCGGAGCGCAGGGTGGGTTCGCCGAGCGGGGCGGGCAGATCGGCCGGGTCGGCGAGGTCGAGCTCGGGCGGGACGCCGACGCGGAAGCGGAGGCCGACGTAGTCGGCGCGCTCGCTGCGGTGGGCCTCGGAGAGGACGCCGCGGATCGTCTTGTTGAGGGCAGGGGTGCCGCGGCGGCACTCGCCGCTGGCGTCCTCGAAGTCGAGGAGGGCGACGCCGCGGGCCTGGAACTGGCCGTCGTCGATCAGCTCCAGCGGGTGCTCGGTGCCGTCGGCGGTGACGAGGCGGATGGCGTGTACGAACACGCGGAAGTCCTGCGGCTTCACGTCGGCGACGGCCTCGGGGTACACCTCGTTGCAGCTGAAGTAAGAGCCGGCGACGGTGGGGCGGAAGAACAGCTCGATGGTGCCGTCGTCAGTGTCGCGTTCGGTGCAGGCAGCGAGGACGGCGAGGGACACGAGGAGCGCGCGCATCCGTCCAGTTTAGCCGAGGCGGCCGCGGACGGGCCGGAGACGGGCCCGGACGTCCGTCGGCGGACCGATGGTTTTCACCGTTCTGCCGGCGAATTCGCAGGGATCATGCACACGGCGCGCCGCCGATGGCGGCCTCGCACTGCGATTCGTCGCCGGCCGCCTGCTCGCAGTGATACAGCCGGCACTCCAGCGAATTGCCGGACATCGTCGGCATGCCCACGGTCGGCAGCATCGCCGCGTCGGCGTTGCAGTTGTTCTCCGATTGCGGGTGCTCCTCGCCCCAGGTGCCGTGATACTGGTCGTGGCAATAGACCAGCATGCACTCGCAATAATCGGCGGCGGGCGAGCTGCCGTCCGTCGTCGCCGCGGTCGAGGTGTGCTCGTGGTCGGTCGACGTCGGCTCGGTGGCGTGCTCGTGCTCGGTGGTGTGCTCGTGCGCGGTGGTGCCGGCGGTGCTGTCGGTGGTGCCGGTGGTCGAGCTGTGCGCGTGGTCGCCGCTGGTGTCGTGCGAGTCGTGGTCGGTGCCGGAATGGGTGGTCCCGCAGGCGGCCAGGGCGAGGAGCAGGGGCGCGAGGTTCGTCTTCATGGCGAGTGGGTTCGCGGTACGTACGCCGGCGGCGAGCGGACCGGCGGATCACTGTAGCCGAGGCGGCGGCAGGGCCGCGCTGCGGCCGCTTGTCGCAGCCCTTCGCGCGCGCCGGCGGGGTGCGTGGGGCTCGCCGGCGACGCTTCAGCCCACGCGCCCGGGCGAACTCGAGACGGTGCGCGCGCGGATCTGTCAGAGACCGGAGATCCATAAGGCCTACCCCCATGCGCCGCGCTCGCGTCCTCGCCTGGTCGGCCTGGATCGCGCTAGCGACTTCGACCGCGACGACCTCGACGGGTGCACGGGCCTGGATGTCCTCGAGGACAGGTGATCGCGCGCTCGGCCTGCGTCCGCGAGGCGACCGGCGCGTCAAAGAAGACGGATGCGCCGGCGACGAGCGCTTCAGCGAGTGCGGCCCAGGTCTCTGCGCGGCAGGGGAGACCCGGCTCCACCGCAATGGTCGATGACGGCCCCCGTGAGGGGTCGACGAATTCGAGAAACGATCCGCGCCTCTCATGAAAAATGAATGTGGATTGATGCGGGTGTTCACGTCACACCGTCGCCGTCCATCGCGAGCGTCACGATCCTGTCATCGTGAGTCGCGGACTTCACGCATTCGCGTTGTCACCGCCGATGAATCGTCACTCATCCGAGCTGTCTGTGAGAGTGGGATGGAGTGCCGCGTTGGATGTGACAGTGGCGCGCCTGCGAGCCGTTTCAGGCGCGGTATGCCACAATTTGTGCCGTGATTGCTGCGATGTTTGGCCCTGCGCACCGGTGCAGGAAGCGGTCAGATCTGGGGCGACACAGCGTTCTGTGGCCGGGACTGCTGGCTCCAGGGATGCGAATGGCGGTATCGGCGCCGAAATCAATGTGTACACCGCGTCGATGAACTGGAGTAGCTTGCTTTCTTATGCACTCCCGTCATTTCCTCCTGGGCCTCCCTGCGTGTCTGGGCATCGCCTGTTCGAGCGGCGCGGGGACCGAACAATCCGGATTCAGCAGCGCGACCCTCGGCACGAGCGGCTATACGTCGCCGGCGTCGACGGGGCTCACCGAGGCCGACACGAGCAGCAGTGGGTCGACCGGCGGGGAGCCCAAGGGAGCACCGACGGCGGGACCGCCGCAGAGCCGGCGCCGACCACGGGCGGCGCGTCCACCACCGGCAACCTGAGCGGGGCGTTCGAAACAACGGGCCTGACCACGAGCGGCGGTGTGCCGACGACGACGCAGGACGCGCCGGCGACGACAGACCCCGGACCTGACGCGACGACGACTGGCACGAGCGGCACGAGCGGGACGACGGGCGACGGCACGACCGGCGGGCAGGGCAAGCCGGCCCCCGACAACGCCACCGACGAGAACCTGCTGGTGGCGCTGATCGGCGACCAGGGCACCGGCAGCGACACCAAGGCGGTGTACGAGCTGCTGCTGAGCGAGAAGGCCGACTTCGTCATCATCCTCGGCGACTTCGACTACGGCGACGACCCCGACGCGTGGGCCAGCGAGATGGAGAGCGTGCTCGGCGACAGCTTCCCGGTGTTCGGGGTGATCGGCAATCACGACACCGACGCGTGGTCAGGCTACCAGGACAAGCTGAAGGCCCGCCTGGCGAAGATCGCCGGCGCCAGCTGCGAGGGCGACCTCGGGGTCAAGTCGAGCTGCACGTACCGCGGGCTCCACTTCGTGCTGTCGGGCCTCGGCACCAAGGGCTCCGACGGCGACCACGAGAAGCACATCGCCCAGGTGCTGGCGGCCGACGACCACCTGTGGAGCCTCTGCACGTTCCACAAGAACCAGCGCGACCTGCAGGCCGGCGACAAGCCCGACGACCTGACGTGGAAGGCGCTGCAGTCGTGCCAGAACGACGGGTCGATCATCGCCATGGGCCACGAGCACTCGTACGCGCGCACGCGCACGCTCACCGACGTGGGTAACAAGGGTGCATCCCATGGTGCCACCGGGATGGCCGAGTTGTTGGAGGTGGGCCCGGGGCGCACTTTCTCGGTGGTGTCGGGCCTCGGCGGCAAGAGCATCCGCGACTGGGACTCGGGCCTCCACGGCGACGAGGACTGGTGGGGCTCCGTCTACACGAAGAATTACTGGCTCAAGAACGGGGTCGAGGAGGAGAACTTCGAGGCCGAGCACGGGGCCCTGTTCCTCCGCTTCTTCGTCGACGGCGACCCCAACGCGGCCCAGGGATATTTTAAAAATATCAAGGGCGACGTGATCGACGAGTTCGAGATCGTCCACAAATAGTGGGAGGGCAGCGCCGATCTCGCGGCGGGCGCGAATCAGGGCAGGGCGCTCAGCGCCAGGCGCTGAGGAAGGCGTTGTCGCAGGCGAGGTCGTTGGCGATCGTGGTCGAGCGCCGGGCCGAGAGCGAGGCGAACGGGTTCGGCGCCGGGGCCAGCAGCGGCTCGGCGCCGATGGCCCTGAGCACGCGTGCCTCGCCGGCGGCCTCCCACCCGCGATAGCTGGTGATCGCAAACGGGACGCCCGAGCCGCGCAGCTCGTGCATGGTCGGCTTCCACGAGGGATAGAGGAGGAGGCCGCAGTCGTAGCCGATGACGAGGTCGGGCCGCCCGAGCTCGGTCCACAGCGCGCGCCGGTACAGGCCCTGCACGGCCCGCACCGCCGGTCCGAGGTCGCCCGCGAGCAGCTCGGGGCCGACGAGGGTGATGGCGAAGCGGCGCCCGGGGAACAGCGGCTCGAGGCCGCGCCACAGCGCGGGCGAGACGTCGCGCTCGCGCTGGGCGGCGGCGATCACGTGGACGGAGGTCGTCTCGGATGTGGTCTTCAGGACATGTTCTGAGAGCAATGTGAGGACGTGGGCGAGGGTCAGCGGACGCGTGGCCAGGTCGCTCAGGCAGCGTCGCAGGGGAGGGGAGAGCTCGGGGCCGAGCCAGTCGTCCCAGCCAGTCGGGACGAGGTCGCTGCGCCGCGCGCGGGCGAGGAAGACGGCCTCGAGGCGGTCGCGCGGGTGCTCGGCGAGGAAGGCGAGGTCGTCGGCGATGCGCCGCAGGGCGGGGCAGACGAAGCCGTGCCAGCGACGGTCGAGCTCGCGGTGCGGGTCGCCGCAGTAAGCGACGCCGTCGCAGCCGAGGCAGGCCCGGGCCGGGCTGGCGCCGCACACGAGGCAGGCGTGCGCGGACGAGGGGGCAGCGAGCGGCGCAGGCCCGGCGGTCGCGGGCGGACGCGGCTCGAGGCGGGCCATCTTCTCGAGCTCGGCGCACTGGCTGGGATAGTCGAGCAGCCGCGGCATCTCGCGCGGGAGTGTAGGACCGCGAGCAAGGGCGCGGGCAGCGACCGCGCGCGAGGCCGGGGACGGGGACGCGGCGAGGAGGCCGGCGAGGTCCGCCCTCGTCGGCGGCAGCGGCTCGACGCGCCGGCGGTGCAGGTGGGGCGTGCAGCCGGCCCTGGCCGGCATGTCATTCGCCACGTGCAGCTCGGCAGCCGCAGGCCCGACGACCGCGAGCGATCGGCGGGTGCCCGGCCGATTTGCGGTGCGCGAGCGCAGTACCCGCGGGCAGGACACGCTAAGATCTCGCAAGCCCGTGCAGTCGTCGCTCGAGACCCGCGCGCCCAGGTCCCGCCTCGCGGGGGCCGACGCGAGCGAGCGCGGGGCCGTGTTCACGCGTCCCGAGGTGGTCGAGGCGCTGCTGGACCTGGCAGGTTACACGGCCGATCGGCCGCTTCACGATTGGTCGGTGCTCGAGCCGTCGTTCGGCGCGGGTGATTTTCTGCTGGCGATCGTCGAGAGATTGCTGAGCGCTGGCGCGTCCGCGGGCATCGGGCCCGAGGACGCCCGGAGGCTCGGTAAGGCGGTGCGCGGGGTCGAGGTCCACGCGGAGTCGTTCGCGCGCACGCGCGAGCGCTTGCTGGCGCGCCTGCGCCGGTGGGGGGCGAGCGGGCGCGACGCGAGCTGGCTGTGCGACGCGTGGCTGACCCGCGACGACTTCCTGCTCGCGCCGCTGACGGGCCCGTTCGACGTCGTGGTCGGTAACCCGCCGTACGTGCGGCAGGAGCGGATCCCCGAGGCCCTGCTCGCAGAATATCGCCGGCGCTATTCTACCATCTACGACCGCGCCGACCTGTACGTGCCGTTCTTCGAGCGCGGACTGCAGCTGCTCGGCGACGGCGGGCGGCTGGCGTTCATCTGCGCCAACCGCTGGCTGAAGAACCGCTACGGGGGGCCGCTGCGCGGGCTCGTGGCCCGCGACTATCACCTGTCGCACTACATCGACATGGAGGGCACGGACGCGTTCCAGTCGGAGGTGTTCGCGTATCCGGCGATCACGGTGATCCGGCGCGGGCCGGGCGAGACGACGCGGATCGCCCGCAGGCCGCAGATCGAGGGCGAGCTGCCCGCGGTGGTGCAGGCGATGACGCGCGAGGGCCCGATCGGCGACCCGCGCGTGGAGGAGGTGGCGCAGGCGGTCCGCGGCGAGGACCCGTGGTTGCTCGACGGGGCCGAGCAGCTCGAGGTGCTCCGCCGCCTCGAGCGCGAGTTCGTGACGCTCGAGGAGGCCGGCTGCAGGGTGGGGATCGGGGTGGCGACCGGCGCCGACCGGGTGTTCATCGCCGACTTCGCCGCGCTGCCGGTGGAGCCGGCGCGCAAGCTGCCGCTGGTGATGGCGGCGGACCTGCGCGAGGGGACGATCGCGTGGCGCGGTCGGGGAATCGTCAATCCGTTCGAGGCCGACGGGAGGCTGGCCGAGGCGGGTCTGTATCCGAAGTTCGCGGCGTACGTGGGGGGGCACCGCGAGGCGCTGCAGCGGCGCTACGTGGCCCGGCGCAGCCCGGAGGCGTGGTACCGGACGATCGATCGCATCGAGCCGGCGCTGACGCGCACGCCCAAGCTGCTGATCCCCGACATCAAGGGCGAGGCGACGGTGGCGTACGACGAGGGCCGCTATTATCCACACCACAATCTTTATCACGTGACGTCGTCGACGTGGGACCTGCGGGCGCTGGCGACGATCCTGCGCTCGTCGCTGGCGGTGCTGTTCGTCGCCAACTACGGGATCAAGATGGCGGGCGGCTTCTTGCGGTTCCAGGCGCAGTATCTGCGGCGGATCCGCGTGCCTCGCTGGGCCGAGGTGCCTGCGCCGGTGCGCGCGTCGCTGATCGCGGCGGCGCCGGACGACGCGGCGGCGATCGATCGCGCGACGTTCGCTTCCTATAAAATCGGGCGCGCCGAGGCCGAGACGATCCGCCGCGCGGCAGCGGGGCTCGCGTCGGGCGCAAGTCGCTTTGATGATGAAGGACATGTCGTAAGGGACATGTCCTTGATTAAGAATCATCGGAGCTGCCGAGGGTCGCGGTGAGGCTGGCGACGTCGGGCACGCCGAGGCCGGTGGCGGGGTCGAAGCCCGGGGCGGCGCGGAAGCCGGGGAGGACCTGCCAGCGGCGCTCGCCATCGGCTGTGAGCAGCGGCAGCGCGAGGTCGGTGTCACCGTCGACGATGTCGCGCAGCAGGGCGGAGTCGCGGGCGCAGGCGGCGTAGAGGCGCGGCTGGACCTGCCCGAGGCGCGCGAGCCCGTGGGCGCGGCGGCGCTGGTTGAGGCGGGCGACGATGCCGGCCCAGATCGGGGCAGCCAGGCTGGTGCCGCCGGCGTCGTCCCGGAACTCGCCGTCGAGGAGGCAGGCGTAGGCGGTCGCCTCGGGGCCCCAGGCCATCAAAGAGACGTCGGGCTGGACGCGGCCGGCGGCGAGCACGGGGGCGGCATCCGGGCCGCGGGAGAACTCGCCGGGCAGGACGCCGCGCTGATACGCGGGCACCGGTACGTGCACGCTGACGCCGCCGCTGCCGGCGAGCGCGGGCAGGCCAGTGGCGGCGCGCAGGGCCGGCGAGACCGGGGCGCTCCACGCGAGCTCGCGCCACGGCTCGTGCTCGTCACGGTGATCGCCGCCAGCGGCGACTGGGGCGCCTACGACGGCTTCCCCAGCAGCGGCCCCGCGCGCGACGTTTGTGATGCCCTCGTCCCGCGCGACACCTTCCCCGGCTGCGAGGCCCGCGTCCTCATGACTGCGATCGTCTCGCCCTCGCCGTCGGCCTCTCGATCGAAGTGATAGCCGCGCAAGAGCTCGGCGGGCCGCAGACCGCTCGCGGGGATGGGCGGCGGCGCGGCGCCTGGATCGACGAGCGCGATGCAGGCCCCTGTCGGCGGACGTCCGCGCGGCTCCAGGCCTGTCCCATCGGACAGACCTATTAATAAAAGAGCGAGAGACGATCAGGACAGGGCGTCTTCGAGGCCGGCGACCATCCACGACAGCTGCTGGCGCTGCTGATGGCTCAGCGGGCCGCGAGCGGCGGCGGCGGCCAGGGCGTCGAGCTCGGCGACGGCCAGAGAGGCGACGGGGAGGCGGGGCGCGAGGTGGCGCGCGAGGGTCCGCAAGGAGGCGAGGGTGGCGACGTCGTCGCGCGCCGCGGTGTCGAACGGCGCGGGCGCGTCGGGCCGCTCGCGCAGCAGCTGGACCAGGCGGGCGAGGTAATCGACGGTGGCGACGATCTTGTCGTAGTCGAGCCGGTCGGGGGTGTCGGTCGGCTGGCGGTAGTGCTCCCAGCGCCCGCAGCTGAGGAAGAGCACTGGGACGCCGGCCTTGCGGAAGGCGTGGTAGTCGCTGAGCGGCGGGAGGACGTCGAGGTCGGCGCGGCGCGGGTAGATGCCGCCGGCGATCGCCGCGTCCTCGACGAGGTCGCCGGTGCCGGGACTGAGCTCGGCGCCGAGGACGAACAGCGAGTCGCGGACCTCGCTCGGGCAACCCACGGGCCCGAGCGCGTGGCCGCACAGGTCCATGCACAGCATCATGTCGATGCTGGCGAGCGGCACCGTCGGGTGGGCGACGTGATGCATCGAACCCATGGTGCCGTGGAGGAAGTGCGGCGGCTCCTCGCCGTCGTACGCGGCCAGGACGACGCGCCGGCCCGACCGCCCGCGCGCGAGCAGGTCGCGCCCGAGCTCGACGAGGATAGCGACTGCAGCGGCGTTGTCGTCGGCGCCCCAGAAGACGGCGTCTTCCGACAATGAGCCCAAATGATCGTAGTGCGCGGCGACGACGATCGTGCGCTCGCCGAGCGGCCCGGCCCCGGGGACCTCGGCGAGGACGTTGGCGCCGCAGTCGGGCACGGGCTGCAAGTAGCCGTCGGTGCCGCCGGGCCGGGCTCCGATGGCGCGAAACTCGTCGACGATCCGGGTGCGCGCTGCGACCCCCTGGGGCGTGCCAGGGGCCCGTCCTGCGCACTCCGGCGAACAGAGGTAGCGAACGAGGGCCTCGATCCGCGCGCGTCTCTCCGATGGGCGAGTTTGCATGCGAGCCATCGTAGCGGAAATCGTGCGGCGGCCGGGCTGGGGACGTCGGCGGGCGCGATCTCGTACTTCTCGGCCATCGGTTCGCCTCGGTTCGCGCTGAACAAGGGTCTGAATGCGGCGAGCGTGACGAGGGCGAGACCGCTCGCGCGCGGTATGGTTTATTGACCCCACGGTCGTCATCGACCTACACTGGAAAGATCGGAGAGATCATGGGCGCATATCATGACCAATTGCAGAGGCTCGCAGAGCAGATTCGCAAGCGCTTGCCTCATGTGCACGGAGAAGAATCGACGAAGCAGGCGCTGATTCTGCCCTTCATCGCGGCCCTCGGCTACGATATCTACGATCCGACGGAGATCCGGCCCGAATACGTGGCCGACTTCGCCAAGAAGCGCCCTGGAGGTCCGGCGGAGAAGGTCGATTATGCCATTCACCTGGGCGGGACGCCGGTCATCTTCGTCGAGTGCAAGGCGGCCGACGTCTCGCTCCACAACTTCAGCGGACAGCTCGCACGCTACTTCAACGCCACTCCCGCCTGTCCGGTCGCGGTGCTGACGAACGGCGTGAAATACATGTTCTTCACCGATCTCGAGGAGCGGAACATCCTCAGCGAGAAGGCGTTCTTCGAGTTCGACATTTTGAACTTCACGGAGGCCGATGTCGAGGTATTGGAGTCGTTCTCGCGCGAACGATTCAACCCGAGCGGGGTCCGTGAGCAGGCCGAAGAGATCATCTACACGAGCAAGATCAGCGGCTACATCGGCTCCATCCTGCGAAACCCGCCCGAGAACTTCACGCGGTTCGTCCTCGGCGAGCTCAGCGTCTTCGCCGGCAAGCGGCTCACCCCTCGGGTCATCGAGAAGTTCACGCCCACGATCAAGCGCGCGATCCAGGCCACGCTGCTCGACATGGCGACGCGGTCGATCAAGGACCAGGGCGAACAGAAGACGGAGCCGCCGGTCGTCGCGCCGCCTCCGAAGCTCGAGGTGGTGGCCACGTTGCCGCCGTCGCCCGTGATGAAGGTCGAGGACAAGCCTCCAGCGCCGGCGGCACCGGCGGCACCGGCGGCCCCGGCGGCACCGACGACGCCCAATATCGTCACGACCCCGGAGGAGCTCGAGGCGCTGGACATCATTCGAGCGATCTGCGCCGATTCGCCGGTGAGCCCGAGTTCGCCGATCCTTCACAAGGACACGAGCAGCTGGTTCACGATCTCGACGATCTCCATTCGCCGGTGGTTCGTGCGCCTCTACTTCAATCAGCGCAAGAAGTCGATCTTCACCAAGGTGTCGCCCGAGCAGGCCAAGGCGCTGTCCCCCGGGTTCGAGGTCGACAAGGGGTTCGTGTACATCAATTCCGTGAAGGACCTGTACAGGCTGCGGCCGCTGCTGCTCCTCGCGTACGAGGAGGCCGCGCGGCAGACGGAGCCGGCCGAGGCCGAGGCGGGTTGAGCGGGCCGGGCGGCAGCGATGACAGAATGGCCGTGATCTGGCCATCTCACCGCCTCCAGGCTCGTGACGCGGTTTCGGAGGCGGGACCTGCTGCGCTGTTGGGTCGAGCTCGGGGTTCGTGATAAAAGAGGGCGATGGCTCTCTTCGAATCGCGGCCTGGGGTGCTGGGGCTCGTGCTCGTGACCTGCTTCGGCGCGCGCGAGGCGGCGGCTTGCCTCGACCTCGGCCTTCCGTGCGCCGATGTCGCCACGTGGACGACGGTGCAGTCGACGGCGGAGTCGCAGAAGGTGCCGCGCGACGGGATGTTTTTGCTGCGGGTGTCCGGGCCGGCGCTCACGCCGGTGCCGCTCGACGTGATGACCGTGGAGGTGACGCTCGACGGGGTGGTGGTGGACGGCGCGCTCGAGCAGACGGGGATCGGCGGGGTGCTCGGGTGGCGGCCGGCGGGGCTGCTGCAGGCCGACAGCACGTACGTGGTGGCAGGCACGATCCACAACCTCGACGCGATGCCGGGCAACCCGAGCTGCGGGCTGGAGTTCGAGCCGTTCGAGTTCGAGGTGAGCACCGCCAGCGAAGTGATGCCGCCGCTGCTGCCGCCCCAGGTGAGCGGCGAGGAGGCGGTGGAGTTCGCCGAGCCGCTCGCGCTCGACAACCTGGTGTGCTGTGACGGGGCGTTCCCGGTGACGTTCTCCGGGTGCGGCAGCGGCGGCAACACCGTGGACTTCTCGGAGGGTCACTGCGCGCCGATGCAGTACACGGGGCGGCTCGGCGTCGAGCTCACGGGCGTGGTGCCGGGCACGGGCAAGGGGGCCTCGATGCTGAGCGTGGCGCGGATGATCGGCGACGAGGTGGTCGACGAGACGCTGGTGACGGAGTCGTTCAAGTTCCGCACGCGCGAGGCGGGGCCGTTCTGCGACCAGGTGGTGCTGCGCAACCTGGTGACCGGCGAGACGGCGATGTCGGCGGTGATGTGCCACGGCGACGCGCTGGTCGATCGACTGGGGGCACAGACGCTGACGCCGGACTCGCCCGAGCTGGCGGTCTGCGTCGGCGCGCCGTACGTGTGCGAGATCGACGAGCTCGGTGATTCGTGGGACCCCGATCGCTGCACGCAGTGGCCGACGAGCGAGGAGGACACCGACGGGCCGGAGGAGCCGACGACGGGGAGCCCGACGACGGGCGGGTCGACGAGCGGGCCCGGCGAGTCGGGCAGCGGGACGGCGGGGTCGACGGCGGACGACGGGGCGACGACGAATCCGGCCGATGGATTGGTCGAGCACGGGTGCGCGTGCGCGAGCGGTGGAGCGGCGGGCGGGGCGTGGTTGGCGGCGCTGATGCTGCTGGGGCGGCGGCGACGGCGTCTTTAAACAACAAATGTGTCTTTCGAGGCAGGTAGAGGCTGGAGGGTGAGGCTTCGGTATGTCTTTTAGGACAGATTATCGAGGCGCCCCGGGGCGCGAAGGCCTGCGGTCCCGTGGCGCCGTGCGTGGCCGCCGGGCTCAGGTGTCGCTGCGGACCAGGCGGTAGCCGGCCCACGACAGCGCGGGGCCGTCGGGGCCGTCTTCGGCGGCGACGCGCTGGCCCTTGCCGCGGCCGACGCCGAAGATCCGCGCTTCGTGTGGGGCCGAGGGCACGAGCGCGTAGCGGGCCAGGGTCGAGCTGGTGGCGAACGCCTGCGGCAGCTCGAGGCGGAGCTCGAGGCCGCCGGGGACGTGCTCGAGGTGCGCGGCCTTGAAGGCGGCGACCTCGCCGGGGCCGGCTTCGGGGCGGTAGCGGCCGACGCGGTGCAGCCAGTCCTCGGGGACAGGTCCTTCGGGACAGCGGACGCCGACGCGGGTCTGGACGCCGCGGACGGTGCTGGTGAGGACGTGGTGGCCGTCGCGGTCGGCGATGGTGACGTGGGCGTCGGGGTTGTCGGCGCTGTGGAAGCCGCCGCCGGGCGCGGGGATCAGGGCGGTCTTGCCGAGCTCGGCGCGCGAGGCGAGGCCGCCGCGCTCGATGTCGAGGCGGACGACGTCGAACTCGTTGGCGTAGCGGCCGACGTGGGCCTGCAGGGCGGCGCGGTCGAAGGGCGCGCGCGCGGGTCTCGGCGTCGCCGGCGCTGGGCGGGAGGTCGAGGCCGTCGCGCTCGAGCAAGGCGGTCTGCAGGGCGAAGGCGGCGAGGTCCTCGACGCCGCCGGCCTCGCGGAAGTTGGCGAGGACGGCGACGCCGAGGCCGCGGTCGGGCAGGACGAACAGGACCGCGCGGTGGCCGAAGGTGCGGCCGGTGTGCCAGGCGACGCGACCGGCGTGGACCAGGCCGACGTGCTGCAGCGCGAGGCCGAGGCCCCAGCGCTCGTCGAAGTCGAGCGGGCCGGCGGCTTGCGGGGTCAACATGGCCGCCGCGGCGCCCTCGCCGGCCATGAGCCAGCGCAGCAGCGGGACCAGGTCGAGGACGCTGCCGTACATGCCGGCGGCCGGCCGGAGGCGCAGACGCGGCTCTTCCTCGCGCCGGCCGGCGCAGTAGCTGGCGGCCATCTGCGCCGGCGGGTCGAAGCGCAGGCCGGAGCCGCCGAGGGCGAGGCGGGCGACGTCGAGGGCGCGCTCTTCGTATGGCTTTTTAGACATGTTATCAAGGACATGTCCCATGAGCGTGTAGCCGACGTTGCTGTAGGCGTAC
Source organism: Nannocystis pusilla (assembly GCF_026626665.1). GTDB lineage: Bacteria > Myxococcota_A > Polyangia > Nannocystales > Nannocystaceae > Nannocystis > Nannocystis pusilla. The sequence goes on along the minus strand of NZ_JAPNKE010000002.1, from coordinate 8,103,272 downwards.
CAGCGATCGGGGGCGGCGACGAGTGGTTCGTCGGCGACCTCGTCGGCGAGGTGGCGCCAGTCGAGCGGGCGGGCGCCGAGGCTGCCGCGGTGCCAGTCGGAGATCAGGCCGGAGCGGTGGCACAGCAGGTGGCGCAGGCGGATCGCCTCGCTGCCGGGGGCGCGCATGCGGGAGGTGGCGCTGCAGCGGCGCGTCGAGGTCGAGGTCGCCGGCCTGCCAGGCGCGCACGGCCATGAGGGCGGTGTAGATCTTGGTGAGCGAGCCGAGCGCGTAGACGGTGTCGGCGGCGGCGGGGAGCCGCGCCTCGCGGTCGGCCACGCCGAAGCCGGTGGCCCAGGCGAGCTCGCCGCGGTCGACGAGGGCGATGCTGAGGCCGACGACCGGCATCTTCTCGCGCCAGGCGTCGATGAGGGCGGCCACGGTGTCGCGCGTCTCGCCGAAGCCGGGCCCGGGCTCGACGCGCCGGCCACACGCGAGCGCGGCGGTCGCGGCGAGGAAGCTGCGGCGGCGCACGCAAGCATCGTACGCCAGAGCGCGGGGCGATCGGCGACGCGCGCTGCGATCCCAATGGAGCGCGAGGACTGGCTGGAGGTCCGGCACACGGGGTGAGCGACGACGCGGCCTCGGATGAGCGCGAGGACTGGCTCGCGGTCCTGCCACGGGCAGCGACGACGCGGCCTCGGACGGAGCGCGAGGACTGGCTCGCGGTCCTGCCACGGGGGCGAGCGTAGGCGGACGAGTCCGACGCGGAGCGGGGCGGCGGTGATGCGCGATCTCGGAATGTCCGAAGGACATGTGAGTCGCGGGGCGCCGCGCGCGGGCGCGCCTTGCTGGGCCCGGCCCGCTGCGATAGCTTGGCGCCACCGTGGACTTCCGCTCGCTCCGCGTCGCCGACCTCGAGGTTCGTCTGTTCGGCGAAGCGCCGGGGTCGGGAGAGCGGGTCGAATTCGTCGACGTACGGGCGGCGGCGGCCTTCGTGACGCAGCTGCTCGGCGACCCGCGCGACGGCCTGGTGCTGCGCCGGCTCGCCGGCGAGCTCGAGTTCTTCGGCGGCGAGGACGTGGTGAGTCGGCTGGCGGGGGCGCTGGTGGCGGGCCGCCTGGTGTTCACGCGTGCGAGGGCGCCGGAGGCTCCGCTGGTGGGGCCGGCGGGTGAGCAGGCGGAGGGCGAGCGGGCGAACGAGGACGGGTTCGCGGCGATGGAGGCGGGGCCGCCGACGCACTGGGTGGAGATCCAGCTGGTCGGTGAGGACGGCGAGGGGATCCCGGGGCAGCGCTATCGCATCGTCGCGCCGGACGGCGTCGAGTGGCGCGGCTTCACCGACTCCCTCGGCGTCGCCCGGCTGAGCCGGATCCCCGGCGGCACCTGCCAGGTCTTCTTCCCCGACCTCGACGCCGAAGCGTGGGAGCCGGCGTGACGGCGCGCAGGCGATCGCCGCGCCGCTGATTTCGTGCGATCCTGTCGGCCTCTCTCTCGCCGCAGGAGCCCGTCTTGCTGGTCCCGCTCACGATCCTCGACTTCATGCGCCGCGCCGAGCAGGTCTACGGCGAGCGCGTCGCAGTGTTCGACGAACCATCGCAGCCGGCCGCGCCGCTCGGCCCGCTGACGTACGCACGCCTGGCCGCGCTGGCCCGCGCGCAGGCGGCCGGGCTCGACGCGCTCGGGGTCGGGTTCGGCGAGCGGGTGGCGATCGTGTCGCACAACGCGGCGCGCATGCTGGTGTCGTTCTTCGGGGTGGCCGGTCACGGGCGCGTGCTGGTGCCGATCAACTTCCGCCTCAGCCCGGCCGAGATCGCGTACATCGTCGAGCACTCGGGGGCGTCGATGCTGCTGGTCGACCCGGAGCTCGACGCGGCGCTGGCGGAGGTGAAGTGCGCGCGGCGGTTCGTGCTCGGGGCCGAGAGCGACGCGCTGCTGCTGCGCCACGAGGCCGCGCCGGCGCGCTGGCAGGCCGACGAGCAGGCGACCGCGACGATCAACTACACCAGCGGGACGACCGCGCGGCCGAAGGGTGCAGCTCACGCACCGCAACCTGTGGATCAACGCGACGACGTTCGCGCTGCACACGGGGGTGTCGGACCGCGACGTGTATCTGCACACGCTGCCGATGTTCCACTGCAACGGCTGGGGCATGCCGTTCGCGCTGGCAGGGCTGGGGGCGCGACAGCACGTGCTGCGCAAGGTCGACGGGGCGGAGATCTTGCGCCGCGTGGCGGCCCACGGGATCACGCTGATGTGCGGCGCGCCGGCCGTGTTCAACGCGATCCTGGCGGCGGCGCAGCAGTGGCAGGAGAGGTGCCGGGGCGCGGCAAGGTCCGCGTGGTGTGTGCCGGGGCGCCGCCGCCGACGCGGACGATCGAGCGCGTCGAGTCGGAGCTCGGCTGGGAGTTCTTGCAGATCTACGGGCTCACCGAGACGTCGCCGCTGCTGACGATCAACCGCACGCGCGAGGAGTGGGACGGGCTCTCGGGGCACGAGCGCGCGGAGAGGCTCGGACGCGCGGGGGCGCCGGCGCTGGGGACGGAGATCGAGGTCGACGCGCACGGCGAGGTGCTGGCGCGCGGCAACACGGTGCTCGAGGGTTACTGGCAGGAGCCGAAAGCGACGGAGACGGCGCTGGAGGACGGCTGGTTCCACACCGGCGACGGCGGCACGCTCGACGCCGAGGGCCACCTGGTGATCTCGGACCGCAAGAAGGACGTGATCATCAGCGGCGGCGAGAACGTGTCGTCGATCGAGGTCGAGGACGCGCTGTGCTCGCACCCCGCGGTCGCGGAGGCCGCGGTGATCGGGGTGCCCGACGAGAAGTGGGGCGAGACGGTCAAGGCGCTGGTGGTACTCGCGCCCGGCACGTCGGCCACCGAGGCGGAGCTGATCGCCCACTGCCGCCAGCGCCTGGCCCACTACAAGTGCCCGACCTCGGTCGAGCTGCGCACCGAGCTGGCGCGCACGTCGACCGGCAAGCTGCAGAAATTCAAGCTGCGCGCGCCCTACTGGGAGGGGCGCACGCGGCAGGTCAACTGATCGCGGGTCGCCGAGCGGTCGAGCGCGGTCGCTCGACCGGGGCCTGCGCGGGAGCTCGTCGCACTCGCGCGAAGCTGGCGGATCCGTATCGCGCTCAGTACGGCTTCTCGCCCTTCTGCAGGATGAACGGGCTCGGCGGGGCCTGCACGCCGTTGACGCGCGTGCCGCCGTTGTGGATGGCGGGGAAGTACGGCTGCATGCTCTGCGGGAAGCCGAAGGTCGGCCTGGTGAGCGCGTCGAGGCGGGCCAGGTCGTCGGACGTGAGCTTCACTTCCAGCGCCTTGACGTTGTCCTCGAGCTGGGACACGAGGCGCGCGCCGATGATCGTCGAGGTCACGCCCGGACGGCCCTGCACCCACGCCAGCGCGACGCGGGCGACCGTGGTCTCGTGGGCCCTGGCGATCTCCTGCAGCGTGTCGACCAGGGTGAAGGTCTTCTCGTTGAGGAACGGCTCGACGAACGCGCCGCGGCCCGGCTTCTCGGTGCTGGTGCGGGTGTACTTGCCGCTGAGCGCGCCGCTCTTCAGCGGTGACCACGGGGTGATGCCGATGCCGAACTCGAGCGCCAGCGGCACCAGCTCCTGCTCGACCGAGCGCTCGAGCAGCGAGTACTCGATCTGCAGGCCGATGAAGGCCGACCAGCCGCGGAACTGCGCGAGCATGTTGGCCTGCGCGACCTTCCACGCCGGGGTGTCGGAGACGCCGATGTAGCGGACCTTGCCGGCGCGCACGAGGTCTTCCAGGGCCGCCATCGTCTCCTCGATCGGCGTGTGGACGTCCCAGTTGTGAAGCCAGTAGAGGTCGATGTAGTCGGTCTGCAGGCGACGCAGCGAGTTGTCGCACGCCGCGAGGATCGACTTGCGGCCCGAGCCGCCGCCGTTGGGGTCGCCGGGATAGAGGTTGCCGCTGAACTTGGTGGCGAGCACCAGGCGGTCGCGGCGCGCCGGGTGGCGGCCGATGTGGTCGCCGAGGATCTTCTCCGAGTGGCTCTTCGTGTAGAAGTTCGCCGTGTCGATGAAGTTGCCGCCGAGCTCGATGAAGCGGTCGATGATCTTCTGCGACTCCGAGACGCTCGAACCCCAACCGAGGTCCTCGCCGAAGGTCATCGCACCGAGGCAGAAGGGGCTCACGCGCAGGCCGGAGCGGCCGAGCGTCACATAATGGTCGAGGGACATCGTGACTCCTGGTATGTTCGAGTTGGTTCAGTCTCGAACTTGTTCAACCTTGAACTGGTTTAGTCTTGAACTAACTGGAGCGCAAGAGGGGTCATGACGAAAATCGACGCCGCCAGGCTGTGGTCGCTCAATCACCGTTTGCTGATGTCCGTGATCGCCACGGTGGCGGCCGAGGTGGGGGCGCTCGGCCTCGAGCCCAAGGAGCTGTTCGTGCTGTCGGAGGTCGACGAGCACCCGTACCCGGCCGAGCTGGCCGCCGCGCTGGTGATGCCGAAGCCGAGCATGACGGTGTACGTGAAGCGGCTCGAGGCGGCAGGCTTCCTGCGGCGGGAGATCGACGCGGCCGATCTGCGCAAGCATCGCCTCCTCATCACGCCCGCCGGGCGCAAGGTGATGCAGCGCGGCCTGACGCTGCTCGCCGACGCCTTCGCCGAGCGGCTCGCTCGCCTGAGCGCGGGCGAGCAGGCCCAGCTGCGCGGGCTGCTCGAGAAGCTGTGCTGATGTTCCTGAGGACATGCCATGAAGGACATGTCCCCATAGACATCCTCGGCGCGGCTCAGGGGACGCCGCAGAGGTCGGAGCGGATCAGGAAGCGCACGCCCTCGGGGGCCTCGAGCGAGAAGCCGGAGCCGCGGCCGCGGACGACGTCGAGGGTGAGGCGGGTGTGCCGCCAGCGCTCGTACTGGTCGCCGCCGATGTAGAACGGGGCGTCGCCGACGTGGCCGAGCAGGACGTCGCGGGCCCCTATTTCAATTCGCCGGCGGGGTAGCACATCGGCGCGCTGCCGTCGCAGCAGCCGCCCGACTGGTGGAACATCAGCGGGCCGTGCTGCTCGCGCAGCGCGGCGATCAGCGCCAGAGCGGCCGGGGTGGCGCTGACCGCGGGCGGCGTCTCGCTCATCAGAAGAACCCCATCGGCTTGGGGTCGTAGCTGACGAGCAGGTTCTTGGTCTGCTGATAGTGGTTCAGCATCATGCGGTGGGTCTCGCGGCCGATGCCCGACTGCTTGTAGCCGCCGAACGCCGCGTGGGCGGGGTACAAATGGTAGCAGTTGGTCCACACGCGCCCGGCGGCGATGTTGCGGCCGGCCTTGAAGGCGGTGTGGACGTCGCGGGTCCACACCCCGGCGCCGAGGCCGTAGAGCGTGTCGTTGGCCTGGGCGATCGCGTCGTCGAAGCCGTCGAAGCTGCCCACCGAGACCACCGGGCCGAAGATCTCCTCCTGGAAAATGCGCATCTTGTTGTGGCCCTCGAAGATCGTCGGCGCCACGTAGAAGCCCTCCTCCAGGCCGTCGCCGAGGCGCACGCGCTCGCCTCCGGTGCGCACGCGGGCGCCCTCCTTCTTGCCGATGTCGATGTACGAGAGGATCTTCTCCAGCTGGTCGTTGCTGGCCTGGGCGCCGATCATCGTGGCGGTGTCGAGCGGGTCGCCCTGGACGATCCGCCTGGTGCGCTCGGTCGCGAGCTCGAGGAAGGTGCCGTAGATCTTCTTGTCGACGAGGGCGCGCGACGGGCAGGTGCAGACCTCGCCCTGGTTGAGCGCGAACATGGCGAAGCCCTCGAGCGCTTTTTGGCGGAAGTCGTCGTCGTGGTCGAGGATGTCGGCGAAGAACAGGTTGGGCGACTTGCCGCCGAGCTCGAGCGTCACCGGGATGATGTTCTCGGAGGCGTACTGCATGATGAGGCGGCCGGTGGTGGTCTCGCCGGTGAACGCGACCTTGGCGACGCGCGGGCTCTGGGCCAGCGGCTTGCCGGCCTCGATGCCGAAGCCGTTGACGATGTTGACGACGCCGGGCGGGAGGATCGAGCCGATCAGCTTGGCCCACAGGAGGATCGTGGCGGGGGTCTGCTCGGCCGGCTTGAGCACGACGCAGTTGCCGGCGGCCAGCGCGGGCGCGAGCTTCCACGCGGCCATCAGCAGCGGGAAGTTCCACGGGATGATCTGGCCGACCACGCCGAGCGGCTCCTTGAGGTGATACGAGACGGTGTGCTCGTCGAGCTCGGCGAGGGTGCCCTCGTCGGCGCGGATGCAGCCGGCGAAGTAGCGGAAGTGGTCGATCGCAAGCGGCAGGTCGGCGGCCAGGGTCTCGCGGACCGGCTTGCCGTTGTCCCACGTCTCCGAGACCGCGAGCTCCTCGAGGTGGGCCTCCATGACGTCGGCGACCTTGTTGAGAAGGCGGGCCCGCTCGGCGGCCGGGGTCCTGCCCCACCTGTCCTTCGCGCCATGTGCTGCGTTCAGCGCCAGCTCGACGTCCTCGGCGCTCGAGCGCGCGACCTCGCAGAAGGTCCGCCCGGTCACCGGGCTCGGGTTCTCGAAGTAGCGCCCCTTGACGGGGGCGACGAACTCGCCGCCGATGAAGTTGTCGTAGCGCGACTCGTAGCTGACCTTCGCGCCGGGAGTGTTGGGCCTGGCATATCGCATGTCGTCGGTGCTCCTCCGCGGGCCACGATACAACCGCGGCGGAGCGCGTGCGTGGGGCCTTCAGCCGACACGCCGGCGAGGGGCGCGCCGCGCGTCCGGAGAGGCTCGATGTGGGTGGCCGACCTATCGCTGTTCCGCCGCGAGCGCGGCCGCAGTGCGCGGGCTGCGTTCAGCCAGGGCGCGGGCCGCGGGCGGCGAACTCCTGCATGAGGGGGCCGTACTGCTCGGGCGGGGGCAGGTCGGGGAAGGAGTGCTTCGCCGGGGTGCTGGCCCACGGGAGCTTCTCGGAGGTCGCGGTCTCGATGAAGGGGACGAACCACGCGTGGTCGTCGAGCATGGTGGGCCGCACCACGACGAGGTGGTCCATGCCGTCGGGGCGGGTGAACAGCCACGACTTGCAGTGGGGGCAGTGGAAGTGGCGGTTCGGGCCGTGGAGGCCGCCGATCGCCGGCTCGCCGGCGGTGAGCGCGAAGCCCTCGGAGAGCATCAGCAGGCTCAGCGAGAAGGCGCTGGCGGTCATGCGCTGGCAGCCGCGGCAGTGGCAGGCCATGGTGACGAGCGGCGGCGTGGTGACGCGGAACCGCACGCGATCGCAGCGACAGCCGCCGGTCCAGGGGAGCTTCCAGTCGTTCATCGGGTCGTCCTCGCAGGGGGGTCACCGAGGCCTGGCTGTCCGGAAGAACAGGTGCGCCCGGCGCCTGAGTTCTACCCGCCCCGAGCGGGAAGACAAGGCCGCTGCAGCGAGCGAAGCCTCGCGTGCGACGCGTCGTCGCGGTGGCGCGAGGTGTGGCACCATGCGCGGCATGTCCAGGCGTTGCCCGTGCGGTCGTCGCACCTTCGAGAGCTGCTGCGGTCCGCTCCTCGCCGGCGCGCAGCGGGCCGAGACCGCGGAAGATCTGATGCGCAGCCGCTACACGGCGTATGTGGAGGGGGCGGTGGACTATCTCCTCGAGACCACAAGCGCGACGACGCGCGGGTCGATCGATCGCCAGCAGCTCGCCGCGTATTGCCGCGGGCTGCGGGGGATGTCGCTGCGCATCGTCGATACCGTCGCAGGCGGGGCCGCGGACGACACCGGCGTGGTCGAGTTCGAGGCGTCGCTCAAGTCGGAGGGGCGCCGGTTCGTGCAGCGCGAGCGCAGCCGCTTCGTCCGCGAGGACGGACGATGGGTGTACGTCGACGGCGATGTGCAGGGATAGCGGCGGCGCCGGCTCGGTGAGGTCCTGGTTGACGGCCGGCGGGCCGTGGTCGACGTTCGCGGGATGAAGCATCGCTTTGTCGTCCTCGCACCATTCGTCGCGTTGATCATGACCACGCCGGAGACGGCCCGAGCCGAGGCGCCGTGCGATTGCGACCACGTGATCGAGCTGTCCGGAGAGGTCGTGAGCGGCGCCGACATGGGCGTGAAGCCGGGCGACAGCGTGTGCGTGCGCGGCGGCGACCGGCCGTTCTTGCGCCTGCAAAAGTTCGTCGGCGAGGAGAACGCGCCGATCGAGGTCCGTAACTGCGAGGGCCAGGTCAACATCGACAACGACGACAAGGGCTACGGCCTCACCGTCGACGAGTCGCGCTACCTGCGGGTGACCGGCGCGGGCGACCCGGACATCCCGTACGGCTTCAAGGTGCGGGCGTCGCGGACGGGGCCCGACTACTCGGCGTTCGGGGTGGCGGTGGGCGGTCTCAGCAGCGACGTCGAGATCGATCACATGGAGGTGTACGAGGCAGGGTTCGCCGGGGTGGTGATGAAGACCGAGTCGCGCTGCGACGGCTCGGCCAACCTCGGCAACTTCGTGATGTACAACTCGCGGCTTCACCACATGTACATCCACGACGTGAAGGGCGAGGGCATCTACTTCGGCAGCACCGGCTACGGCGGGCGCAAGTTCACGTGCGACGGCATGGAGGTGACGCTCTATCCCCACGAGCACCACGGGGCGTGGATCCACGACAACATCATCGAGAACACCGGGTGGGACGGGGCGCAGATCGGGGTGACGCCGAAGGACTGTCACTTCTATCGCAACACGATCAAGAACGTCGGCACCGAGGGCGAGCTGTATCAGCAGCAGGGGCTGCAGGTCGGCGGCGCGTCGAGTTGCAAGATCTGGGGGAACACCCTGCTGGATGGGCCGACCAATGGCTTCTTCATCTTCGGCGCCGGCCACACGCAGCTCTACAACAACGTGGTCGCCAACTTCGCCGACACCGGCATCTACATCAACGATCAGAACCTCGACATGGGCTCGAAGATCGAGGTCGCCCACAACACGGTGATCTCGTCGGGCGACTGGGGGATCGCGGTGTTCGGCGCGGCGCTCGGGCCGGGCTTCCTGCGCAACAACGCGGTGGCCGGGGCGGGGATGGCGGAGATCGCGATCGGCGGCGAGGTGCCCGCGTTCATCGACGAGGGCAACCAGACGGCCGACGATCCGGACGGCTTCGGGTTCGTCGACGCGGCGGCGCGCGACTTCCATTTGACGGAGAACTCGCCGCTGCGCAACGTGGGCTTCCCGGTGCCCGAGTACGAGATCGTCGACGACCACGACGGGGTGCCGCGCGACGACGGGGCGCCCGACGTCGGCGCGTACGAGTTCACCGACACCGGGACGACCAGCGATACGACGACGACGGACGGGACGTCGACGGACGGGACGGCGACGGACGGGACATCCGAGGGGCCGACGAGCGGGCCGACGAGCGGACCGACGAGCGGGCCGAGCAGCGACAGCGGCGACGACACGGGCGTCGAGACCCATGGGAGCACCGGCGGGAACTCGGACAGCGAGTCGGGCTCCGTGTCGAGCAGCGACGGGGCGACGAGCTCGGTGACCGCGAGCGCAGGGACCGAGGGCGGCTCGACCGACGCGGACGCTGCGACGGCGGGCGAGAGCGAGACCGACGCGAGCGGCTGCGCCTGCTCGAGCGACGCGAACGCGAACGCGACCGCGGCGTGGCCGATGCTGCTGGTGCTGGTGGGCTTCCGCCGGCGCAAGCAGAGCGCGGTGGCCTGAGGCGCGAGAGCGCGAGCCCGCGAGCGAAGAAGCTCGCGGGCGAGCATTTGGACGGCGCCTGCGGGGCTCGGGCGCCGAGCGGTTGTATCGACAACGAGCTTCGGACGCGCCCGGCGGCGGCTGCGAGGCTCCGGGGCGGTTCCGCTCATTGCGACGACCCGTGATTGTCGTCATTCCCCGCGGGTACCGGCGAGTGCCCGCAATGCCCCATGGTGCGGGCGATCTGGCCGAAAAGCAGTACCCAAGGGGCTGGCGGCGTGGGATGGTCGGCGCGTGGTGAAGATCGACAAGCAGGAGGCGACCCGCGTCGATCGCCTGCACCGCACCCTCGACGTGCCGCAGGCCGATCGGATGAGCAACATCCGCCAGCTGGTGGCGGCGGTGCGCGACGGCATCGAACACGCGGGCATGCTGCTCGAGCTGCTGAACGTCGATCGGCGGCACTTCCTCTACTACCGCCAGGCGGCGGTGATCCTCGGAGTCATCGAGTTCAATGCGCGCGGCGGAGTGCTGGTGACGTCGCTCGGACAGCGGCTGCTGGCCACGAGCGAGGGCTCGCGCGAGGAGCGGCAGGTGTTCGGGGAGGCGGTCGGACTGGCACGAGCGCTGCGGCCGTTCGCGTCGTTCTTCGCCGGCGAGCCGCTCGACCTGGCGACGCTGACGCGCCGACTCGAGGTGCTGACGGGGCTGTCACGGACGACGGCGGAGCGGCGGGCGCACACGCTGATCAAGTGGCGCCGCTACCTGCAGGGGCCGGACGCGGCGCCGGGCGGGCTGGAGCTCGGAGATCCAGCGCCGCAGATCGAGGCCCTGGTGGCGCGACACAACGCGCTGGTGAAGCAGCAGACGCTCTTGTGGCTGATGAGCGTCGACCCGCGCAAGTTCGAGGCGATCGTGGCGGAGCTGCTCAAGGCGATGGGCTACGTCGACGTCGAGCAGCGCGGCGGGCCGCTCGACGGCGGGGTCGACGTGGTGGCGGCGCGCATCGACGCGTGGGGGCATCGGGCGCGGATCGCCGTGCAGGCCAAGCGCTACGCGCAGCCGGTCGGGCGCCGCTACGTCGACGAGCTGCTCGGGGCCTACCGCCGCCAACAATTCGCGGAGGCGCTGCTGGTGACGACGTCGGAGTTCTCACCGCAGGCGGTCGGCGCGGCGCACGGGGAGCCGAACCTCAAGCTGGTCGACGGGCTCAAGTTCGTCGACATGCTGGCGCAGCACGGGGTGCTGCTGCGCGTCGGCCGGTTCGGTGAGCTCAAGCTGCACGGCGCCTGAATCGCAGGTGCGCCCGGCCGCGCGTTGGCGCAAGATCGGCGCATGAGCCCGACGCTCCGCCTCGCCACCCCCGACGACGCGCCCGCGCTGCGCGAGCTGATCGCCGCGTCCGCGCGCGGGCTGCAGCGAGACGATTACTCGCCGGCGCAGATCGAAGCGGCGCTGCGCTCGGCCTTCGGGGTCGACACGCAGCTGATCGCCGACGCGACGTACTTCGTGGCCGAGGCCGCGGGCAGGCCGGTGGCGTGCGGCGGCTGGAGCTTCCGGCGCACGCTGTTCGGCGGCGACGACCAGCCGGGTCGCCAGGCCGAGCGCCTCGACCCCGCCCGCGAGGCGGCGAGGATCCGCGCGTTCTTCGTCGATCCGGGGTGGGCCCGGCAGGGGCTGGGTCGGGCGATCCTGACGCGCTGCGAGTCGGAGGCCCGCGCGGCCGGCTTCGTCGCGGCGGAGCTGATGGCGACGCTGCCCGGGGTGCGCCTGTACGCGGCGCTCGGCTATCAGGCCGCGCAGCCGCAGGAGATCCCGCTGGCCGGCGGGGTGACGATCACGTTCGTGCCGATGCGCAAGGCGCCGCTGTGAGCGGTGCGATGCGACATGTCTCGAGAGACATGTATAAAGACAGAGCGGTCGCTCGCTCGATTCGGCCGGCCGCTCGACGGGCGCGGGTGAATGCGCGGATGCTGCCGCTCGCTCGCAGTGGCGCGATGATGTGGTCAATCGCGGGGAATCGTGGGTGTCGACGGGACGCCGCGTCCAGGTCGACGCGACAGCGGCCCGTGCGGGGTCGGGGAGGCGTTTCGGCGGGGCGGGGCACGCGATCGCGCCGGCGGACGACGGGCTCGGCCGGGTGCTTGTCGGTGAATGTTTATAGTGTGATGGTGGGCACAATCGGGGCCGCGCCGCCGCGGGAGCCCCTGCACGGCGAGATCGCGGCGACCTGAGCCGAATCGCGGGATTTCGAGCGCGGCGGCGCCCGATTCGAGTCGCCCTCAGACTCACGGCATTCCACGAGGGAGCCGCGAACGCCGCGCGGGCGGCGGATCCCTCGCAGCGGACGACAAGGAGTGCGAGCGATGATTTTTAACAAGAGATCCAAGCGGCGGTTCTACGCGGGCCTGATGATCGCGGCGGTGGTGGTCGGCTGCGCGGCCTCGGACGACGACGACGGTGCGGAGCAGGTCTGCGCGGTGGACGCTGACGACACCGACTGCGACGTGTGCATCAAGACCGGCTGCTGCGGCGCCTACTCGTCGTGCCAGAACGACCCGGATTGTTACTGCGTGCTCAACTGCGCCAACGAGAACCAGCCGCGCGAAGTCTGCGCGACTCGCTGCGACGTGACGACCACCGAGATCACCGACGTCCTCACCTTGCTGGGCGGCACCGACCAAACCTGCAGCGTCCAGTGCGACGACGAATGCGCCGTGTACGGCTTCGTCGACGTCGACGGGATCTGACCTGAGCTCTGACGCAACAGAGGGGGTTCGCGCGGGGTCGACACGCTGTCGTCCCCGCGCGATGTCGTGGCAATTCGTCGCCGGCAGCGCCAGGTCGGTCCAGCGCTGGCGGCGCGAGCCGACAGGTGGGCGTGGAAGCTCGCGTAGGGGCGATCCGCGGGGTCTGGAGGGCGGTGCGCGATTGCGCGCGTGCGATCCACGGCGGCCGGCGGCGGCCCGGTGGTGGTAGAAGCGTGGGCGCGTGACCGCCTCGCCGCCTCGCCGCTCGCACTTGCCCGGACGTGCCGCGCCGTGTTGATGTCCGTGCAGGAGTACGTCGCCTGGATGACGCGGCTCGGGCGGTTCTCCGAGTCGGCGGCGGCACCCGAGCACGACCCGCGAGTGTGCGCGCGCTACTTGCAACTGCACGCGCGCTGGCTCGGCGGCCCGATCGAGGCGCCGGTGGTGGCGGTGGCGGGAGGGCTGGGGTTTTATCGCGACCCGCTGGCGGGCGGCAGTGCATGGGCGTGGGCGCTGGTCGGGGCGCTGTCGCATCCGGTGGTGCCGCTGGCGGGGCCGGAGATCGTCGCGGCGGCGGAGGCGATCGCGGCGACCCTGGCGGACGACTGTGGTGATTCGCAGGTCATGACCGACACCTTCGAGGCGGAAGGCCTCGGCGAGCCGACGAGCGCGGAGGGCCAGGCGTTCGCGTGGCTGGCGAGCCCGCGCGCCCGCTTCGACGGCAATTTTCGGATTACCTCGCCTCGCTGACGGCCGACCGGCGTCGCGCGGCGCGCAGCTGCTGGCGCGATTCGACGAGGCGGCGGGGTTCCGCTTCGAGCTGACGCCGGAGCCGCCGAGCGAGGCCGAGCTGACGTGGATCGGCGAACAGCTCGCGCGACAATGGGGGGAGGACGCCGCGTACGCGCTGGCGCAGCACCTGTGGCCGGTCGCGGTCGCCGAGGTGCGGCCGGGGCAGGCGCTGTTCATGCGCGTGTACGCCGGCGACGTGCTGGCGTACTTCAACGGCTATCTGGTGCGCGGCGAGATCATCACGTCGCAGTCGACCAGCCGCGACCTCGAGCTGCAGCACGACGGCCTCGGAGTGGTGATCGACCTGAAGGCGATCGCGCGGCTCGTCGAGGCGTTCCCGGCGGTGCGAAGGCTCGACCCGACCTGCCGCACCGGGCTCGACGATCCGCCGTCGATCGGGGTCGCCAAGCGCAAGGTCGTCAACGAAAACGCGTACAAGCCGGTGCTGCTCGTCGGGGCGACGCCACCGGAGTGCGCGGCGGGGCTGCCATATTTCGCGCCGGGCCGCGGCTGGGTGGCCGGGACGGCGGGGATCGTCGGGAGGCGGGTGTGAGCGCGGCTCGTAAAAGGCGCCGCCGCGGCTGACGCCGGCGATCGTGCGTCGCCTGGCCGCGGAGCTGCAGCAGCGCCGCGCGGGCGCGGGGCTGCGGGCGTTCGTGATGGCGGCGGCGGACATCCCGGAGATGGCGGCGATGAGCGCGACTGCGTTCGGCGAGGAGGCGCTGTCGCCGGCGAAGCTGCGGTTCTATCGCGAGCGCGCGCACGCGCTGGCGATCGGGCTGCGCCGCGAGGACGCGATCGTCAGCTACACGCTGGTCGAGCTGCATCGCGGGCAGCGGCGGGTCTACGTGGTCGAGACGTGCACGCGGGCCGACGAGCAGGGCCGCGGGCACGCGTCGTGGCTGCGCGCGCGGATGGCCGGGATCGCGTATCGACTGGGCTATCGCACGCAGACGACCCACGTCCGGCAGTCGAACACCGCGGCGCAGGAGCTCAATCGCCGGGCGGGGATGGTGCTGGTGCGGGCGATCGATGAATATTATGACGACGGCGAGACGGGGCTCTATCTCGCGCGGCCGCTGACGGACGCGGACGACGATTCATAGCAGTCGGCGGCCCGTCGCTCATTGCTGCAGTCCCCCGGGGTGCGCGGCGGCGAGCGTCGCCCCGTCGAGGTACGAATCCACGGCCCCGCCGGCTGCGGACGGAGAACGGTGTACTGCAGCGCCAGGACCGGTGAAACGGCGCTTCTTTGGCGGCAGCATCGACGCGGTCCCACGCCTTCGGCCGGATTCATGCGCCCCAGGACAAGGCGTCCGTCCTCCCAGCCGTCTACTCGCCCGGGCGGCGGCGGACCACGATGTGGAGGCTCGCGTCATGGCGAGCGACGGACCTCTTCTGGTGCACTTCGATGTCACCCCGATTTTGTCGCAAGCATACGACGCTCTTCGTGATCCCCTCCGCCTGTCTGGCGGCAGGCCTGCTGTTAATGTCCCGTTCGGCGATCGCCGCGCCCGGGTTCGACGAGGGATTCGACCTGCAGTGGTCGAATACCATCACCTACGCCGGGGACTTCGACGGCGACGGAATGAAGGATATCCTCCTCAATTATGGCGACGCCACCGGTTTCCGGGCCCTGTATTCCACCGGTGCGGGTTTTAAACAGGAGTGGACCCTGGCCTGGTCGCCGACCAACGTGTACGTCGGCGACTTCAACGGCGACGGCAGGGACGATTTTTTGATCAACTACGGTGACAGCACCGGCTTCCGCGTGCTGTATGCCCATTCCATGGGGTACGGGTTCTACCAGGGGCACACCTTCGGCGGGTCTCCACCCCGGTCCACGTCGGCGATTACAACGGCGACGGCAAGGATGACCTCCTGATCAACTACGGCGACAGCACCGGCTTCCGCGTGTTCTATGCCAACGCGTCCGGCACGGGGTTCACCCAGAGCTACACCCTGGCGTGGTCGGCCACGAACGTGTGGGTCGGCGACTTCAACGGCGACGGCAAGGACGACTTCATGATCAACTACGGCGATACCACCGGCTTCCGCGTGCTATACGCCAACGCCGCGGGCAACGGGTTCGCCCAGAACTACACCCTGGCCTGGTCGCCCACGACCGTGTACGTCGGCGACTTCAACGGCGATGGCAAGGACGACTTCGCCCTCAACTACGGCGATGCGACGGGGTGGCGCTTCGTCTACTCGACCGGCAGCAACAACTTCGCGCAGCTCCACACGCGGCCCGGCGGCGTCACGCCGCTCACCGTCGACGACTTCAACGGCGACGGCAGGGACGACCTCCTCCTCAACTACGGCGACGCCACCGGCTGGCGCGCCGTCTATTCCCTGGGCACGTCGTTCAAGCAGTACTGGACGCGCTCGTGGGGGAGCACGACCGCCAGGGCGGGCGACTTCGACGGCGACGGCAGCGCCGACTTCGCGGTCCACTACGGCGATTCCCGCGGCTTCCGCTTCCTCTACGGGAGCGGCTCCGGCGAGGGCTCGTGGCCCGAGTCATGCGCGGAGATCCGCGACATCGACGCGAGCAACGGCGACGGTGAATACCTGATCGAGATCGAGGGCCACGAGGTGGTGGTCACGTGCGTGGACATGGCCTCGACGCCCAAGGAGTACTTGACGCTGCCGAACACGGGAAGCGCGAATTACTCGGCGTACGGGACGGGCCAGAACACCTCGACGCCCGCGGTGAGGACCGAGTACACCAAGGTGCGCCTGAATCCGGTCGACCTGACTGTGGACATCACCGACAAGCGCTTCAGCACGAGCAACGGCAAATGGGCCCAATTCGGCTGGAGTTACCACTACGAGTGGGATTACGCGCACGCGGCCGATTGCCGCAGCCCGTGGTCGCAGACCGGGCGCGCCAACGTCGATCTGACCGGGACGCCGTTCGCGGTCGAGCAGGACCAGTTCGTCGTCTGGGGCTCCGAGCCGGCGGGCACTGTGACGTACAGCGCCGGCGATCAGGTGGTGGAGCTCACCGGCGGCGGCTACTGCGGCGACCACCGCCCGGAGGGCACGCAGCTGCAGCTGCGGTGGGCGGATTGAGCGGTCGTCACGCCCGCGACCACGGCGGGTCGCGCATGCGGTCGATCATGAAGTCGACGAACAGGCGGACCTTGATCGGCAGGCGGTTGGTCGGTGGATAGACGGTGTACACGCCCATCGGCCAGCTCCACGCCGGCAGCACCCGCCGCAGCCGACCGGCGCGCAGCGCCGCGGCGACGTGAAGGTGGGGACGAAGATGAGGCCGTACCCGCGGATGGCGCCCTCCAGCAGCATGTGCGAGTTGTTGGCGACCATGGGCCCGGAGACCTCGGTCTCGACCTCGGCCTCGCCCGAGCGCAGCTTCCAGCGGCCCGGGGTGGCGTGATAGGCGTATTGCAAGCAGGCGTGGCGGACGAGCTCGCCCGGTGACCCAGGGTCGCCGAACTGCTCGAGATAGGCGGGGCTGGCACAGACCACGCGCTCGGTGGCGGCGAGCTTGCGGGCGATGAGGCGCCCGTCCCCGAGGTCGCCGGCGCGGATCGCCACGTCATAACCCTCGGCGATCAGGTCGACGTGGCGATCGAGGAACACCAGCTCGAGGGTGAGCTCGGGGTGGAGGCCCTTGAAGTCGGCGATGATGTCCAGCATGAACTGGATGCCGAAGCCGGTCGGGAGGGTGACCCGCAGCTTGCCGCGCGGCGCGGATTGCAGCTCGGAGGCCATCGCCGCGGCGGCCTCGATGGCCTGGAGGGCCTCGGCGCACCGCTCGAAGTAGACCCGCCCGGCCTCGGTGAGCGTCAGCTTGCGGGTGGTCCGGATCAGCAGGGGCACGCCGAGGCGCTCCTCGAGGCGCGTCACCAGCTTGCTCGCATACGAGGTGGTGACGTCGAGGCGACGGCTGGCGGCGGTGAAGCTGCCCTCCTCGACCACGCGGACGAACAGCTCGGTCTCGAACAGTCGACTCACGGCCGCCCAGAGTAGCGCCAATTCAATGGGTCGATTCGGCTCCGCAGATGCAGACCGAATCATGCGAATGGAATCGCCCGGTCGCTCGGCGCGCGTGGAACAATACGATGTTCCATTGCGACGCCGACGACCGCGATGCCGCGGCGTGGTGCGGGCCGACCCCGGCGGGCAGCGAAATCCGGGGGCTCAGATGCCTTTGCGGCGGCCGCGACCGAAGTGCCAGGCGGCGTTGATGCCGATCTCGGTGGCGAACGCGACCGAGCCGACGCCGCCGGCGATGCCGAACTCGGCGTGGCCACCGAGGCTCCAGCGCTCGCTTATCTTGCCGAGGATCATCGGCCCGCCGAGCAGCCAGCCGGCGAAATCGACGCCGCGGACGGTGCCGTGGGTGATGGCGGCGCCGAGGCCGAGGCGCAGCGAGAACAGGCCGACGATGCGCTCGTTGCCGCCGCCGATCAGGAAGTTGCCCTCGGGGCCGATGAAGTGGGTGGCCATGTCGTACGCGAGAAGGCCCTCCTGGCGGCCGCGCACGCCGCGGTAGTGCAGGCGCGGGCCGCCGCCGACGTAGCCGCGCTCGCGGGCGCCGAAGCGCTGGGAGGCGTGGACGCCGACGCCGAAGTGACCGCCGTGGAAGTCGTTGCCCGGGTACATCATCGTGTAGCCGCCGAACAGGCGCAGGGCCCAGTCGGGCGGGCGCTTGGCCGGCCTGGCCGCAGGGACAGGTTCGGGCGCGGGCGCGGAGGCGACGGCGCCCTCGGCCGGCAGGCTGCCGGCGCCCTCGGTGACGATGAAGCCGGCGCGGCGGTTGGCGGTCCAGATCTCCTGGCACTCGGCGAGCTTGGCCTCGGCCACGGTGTCCTCCGAGCGGTTGCGACAGGCGGGCGGCTCGACGCGCTCGGGCTGGCTCTCGCCGTAGCCGCGGGCGTCGAGGCGCTCGCTGCCGACGCCGCGGCGGATCAGCGCGTTGCGGATCGACTTGGCGCGCTGGTCGGACAGCTCCTGGTTGGACTTGGTGCTGCCGCGGCTGTCGGTGTGGCCCTCGACCCGGATCTTCAGCTCCGGGTACTGCTTGAGGACGGCGGCGTAGCGGTCGAGGATCTCGTCGGTGCCGCCGCCGAGCAGGGCGGCCGAGCCGGTCTCGAACTCGATCTCGCCGTTCTCGTAGTCGAGCTTGTCGCCGTGGCGCACGATCGTCACCGAGGCGCCGCGGACGATCGGCTTGTCGGCGGAGCCGTCGATCGGTGGCGTGGACACGTTCAGCGAGGCCGAGGCCTTGCAACCGGTGACGCCCGCGAGCGCGAGGACGACGACGAGGTGGCGGACAGGTCTGCGCATGCGCGGAAAATACACCACACCGGCGCCGACGAAGCGACGAACTCAATCGCCGGTGAGGCGCTGGCGGCCGGCGCGGGTCAAGCCGCAGACGAACAGCTCCATACGATTGCTGGGCAGCTGCGTGGCCTTGACCTCTTCCATGCCCATCGCGGAGATCGAGGCGAGCAGCCGCGGGATGTGCCGGACTGCGCGCCAGTCGTCGAGCTTGAGGGTGAGGAGAACACCGTGAAGCGCGTGGCGCGGGCGGGCGGCGAGGCGCCGGGCGGTGATGAGGGCGACCTGCGGGGCGAGGTTCACGTCCATCAACACCCAGTGCAGCGCGGCCGGCAGGTCGGCGCGCTGGACCATGCTCATCGGGCGATGGAGGTGAATGAAGCGATTGTCGGCCGGGGCCGCGCCGCGGTAGTCGAGGACGACCGGGTCCATGAGCGCCGGGTCGATGCCGTAGACGGTCACGCCGCGGCGCAGCAGCGCGTAGGAGGCCCCGCCGGGGCGCTGCCGATCTCGACCGCCACGTCGCCGGGGCGCACCGGGGCGCCGGACCAGATCAGCGCCTCCTCGAGCTTGCGATAGGCCCGCGAGGGCGCCTCGGGCGGCATGTCGACGGCGATCCGCCCGCCCGGGAACGGCGAGTGGCCGGGGCCGTGGACGTGGTAGCCGACCACCACGGCTCGCCCTCGGCGACGATGACGTCGAGCACCCAGTCACCGGGCTCGGCGACCTCGCCGGCGAGCAGCGGGTGCTGTCCTTCGGGCCAGGCGGCGACGAGGGCCGCGCGGGCCTCGGCGGCGCGCGGGCCGTAGCGGAAGCCGGGCGGCTCCTCGCCGGGGCGCGAGACGTCGCGCTCCCACACGTGCAGACGCACGGGATGTCCCGGAGGACATGTCCCGGAGAGCATTGTGAACACCTTCGTCGCGTCGTCGGCCGGGCCGAGCGAGGCCCCGAAGGCGCGGACGAACACGGCCGGCAGCGGGGCGTCGGCGGCCACCGGGGTCGGCGACTTGAAGGTGACGAGGCCCGGCCGGCTGTAGGCGAAGCGGAGCTCGGGGCGGAGCGCCGCGAGCTCGAACTTGACCGCCGGCTCGGCGCCGAGCTGGCACACGCAGAAGAGGAAGTGGGTCACGCGCCGCTACTTGACGAACACGGAGACCTCGCGGATGCCCCACGACTCGTCGTCGATGGGCTCGTCGAGGTTGCTGGTGAAGCTCAGGGCGATGGCGTCGCCGTCGTGCGCGGCCGCCTCGGTGGCGATCGGCAGCAGGCCGTCGCCGATGTCGCCGTTGCCGCAGGCGCTCGTCTCCTGGTTGCAGCTGAACGGCGCGGCCGAGTCGCACAGGTGCGTGTAGATGTCGACGTCGTCCAGCTTGATGATCAGCTGCTCGCCGTTGAAGGCGTCCCACGAGTCCATGACGACGGCCTCGGCGACCACGCGCAGCTCGGTGTGCGGGACCTGGGCGGCGGTGGCGGTCAGCGCCAGCACGTCGCCGGTGCCGAACGGGCCCATCATGTCGCCGAGGTCGCCGCAGGCGCCCTCGACCGCGGGGTCGAAGGTGCCGGCGCCGCCGGGCGCGACCACCTGCGTCCAGCCGGGGCTGTCGGCCTCCATGTCGCAGTAGAAGTCGGCGGCCTGACCGTCGCCGTCGGGGTCGAGCGGGTAGGTGCCGCTCGGCAGGTCGGGCTTGGCCTCGTGCAGGGCGAGGCAGCTGCTCTGCAGGCCTGCGCAGGCTCCGCCGTCGCATTGCCCGACTTGCAGTCGGTGCCCTCGACGCAGGCCGCGTCGTCGTCGCACGCGCCGCAGGTGCCGCCGCCGCAGTCCACGTCGGTCTCGTCGCCGTTCTTCTCGCCGTCGGCGCAGCCCTCCGGGACGTCGCCGGTGGTCAGCGTGTCCGAGGTCATCACCGACTCGGTGGTGGTCGGATTGGTCGTGGCTTCGGTCGACGGGTCGCCGGACGAGCTGGTGTCGGTCGTGTCGTCGGTCTCGGTGCTGTTGCCCTGGGTGGCCGGGTCGCCGCAGCCGAGGAGGAGCCCCGGCAGGGCCAGGGCGGTGACGATGAGACAGGTCTTGAAGGACATGTGGCTCAGTGCTCGTGGAGGAAGCGGTGCGCGTCGACCGAGGTGTCGACCCAGCGTATTGTGCCAGTCTTGCTGCGAAGGGCCAGGCTTTGCAGGTGCATGCGATCGCCGATCCGCCGCACACCTTTCAGCAGGGGGCCCCCGGTGACTCCCGTGGCCACGAAGAGGACGTCGCCCCGGACCAGATCCTCGACCCCGAACACGCGGTCGGGGTCTTTGTGCCCCATGGCGATCGCCCGCTTGCGTTCGTCGTCGGAGCGGAACACCAGCTTGCCGACGAACTCGCCGCCCATGCAGTGGATCGCCGCGGCCCCGAGCACGCCCTCGGGCGCGCCGCCGATGCCGTACACCATGTCGATGCCGCTCTTGGGGATGCAGGTGGCGACCACCGGCGCGACGTCGCCGTCGGTGATCAGGTGGATCCGCGCGCCGGCCTCGCGCAGCTCGGCGACCAGGTTCTCGTGGCGCGGGCGGTCGAGGACGACGACGGTGAGCTCGTCGGGCCGGCGACCCTTGGCGGCCGCGAGGGTGTAGAGGTTGTCGCGCGGCGACTTGGACAGCGAGATCTTGCCGCGACCCTCGGGGCCGCAGGCGATCTTCATCATGTAACAGTCGGGGGCGTTGAGCAGGAGGCCGCGGTCGGTCACGGCGAGGACGGTGATCGAGCCGGGCAAGCCGTTGGCGCACAGGTTGGTGCCCTCGAGCGGGTCGACGGCGATGTCGACCTCGGGCAGCGTCGGGTCGGACGGGCCGACCTTTTCGCCGATGTAGAGCATCGGCGCCTCGTCGCGCTCGCCCTCGCCGATGACGATGGTGCCGCGCGCCGCGACGCGCTCGAAGGCGTCGCGCATGGCCTTGACGGCGGCCGCGTCGGCGCCGTTGCGGTCGCCGCGGCCGATCATGGTCGAGGCGGCGATGGCGGCGGCCTCGGTGACGCGGGTGTACTCGAGGACGAGGGTGCGGTCCATGTCAGTCGTCTCCTTCGGGAGCCAGGTTGGCGAGGGCGGCCCGCAGCGGGCCAGGAAAACGCGCCGGCCGACCATCGGCGCGGGCGATACAACAGTGGCAAGTCTCGGCGAAGCCGATGGTCAAGGGCTGCCCCAGGCCCTTGCGATCGCCGGGCGCCACGAGGACGTGGTAGCCGAGGATCAGCCGCGCGTAGCCGATCTCGACCACGCCGACCATGACCGACAAGATGTCGTCGTAGCGCGCGGGCGAGAGGTAGCTGATCTGCAGGTCCGTCAGCGGCAAGGCAAAACCCGCGGCCTCGACGTCGGCGTAAGTCTGCCCAGCGTCCCGCATGAACTCGACCCGCGCCGCCTCGAGGTAGCGCGCGTAGGTGCCGTGGTACACGACTCCCATCTGGTCGGTGTCGGCGTAGATGACCCGCAACTTGACGCCGAGCCGCAGCTCTCGAGCAGGCGAACGGGTGAGCCGGGGTGTGCGCGCCATGACGAGCGGCGCGAAGGGTAAACCGCCGGCGCCGCGAGCGGGACCGCCCGGGACGTGAGTCGGGTCGCGTGGCGGGCGAAAAATGGGCGAGCGGGCGGCGTGGAGGGGCTGGGGAGGGATTCGCGAGTGTGGCCCGCTGGCGCAGGCTGCAGAGACGGCGGCCGCGCTCGCCGGACCCGGGCGACTTCGAGGCCGTGTCGGCCGACCGCTCCCGCTTAGGTCGCCCGACAAACGTGCTCGAGCGCCTCAATCCGGGCGAACAGGTGCCGAGGACCCGGCGGTGGGCCCATCGGCGCGCGGGGTGCACTCTGCTCGTGCGCCTCCATCAAGGTTCCGAGGTCTCTCGTCCCTTCGAGGGCTGTGCCTCTGCGAGAGCCATGGGCAGCGCGAGCTTCGCTCGCTCGGGCCTATTCATCAAAGACGAAACCGTCGTCGATGCAGTACAGGCGGGCGAGTTGGTCGCATTTGCCGGGGCTCTTGCTGGTCCACCACCGCTCCGCGCGCCAGGTGTCCCAGTCCGGATTATTTTTGCCCCCGAGAGGGCGTTGAGTCCCCAGCGCGAGTGCGACGAAACGCTGGCAGAGAGCCAGTTGTCACAGTGATCGTGGATGCTGAAGATCTCGCCGAACGCGGAGGTGTTGGTCCAAACCGGGCGCTCGATCACGATGTCGCCGAATTCGACTTCGGTCCTATCGATGTTGATGTGAGGGCCATTGTTGACGAGATCGGCGAGATCGTCGGCGATGACGAGGCCGCCACGTTGTATGATGCGGATCCCCGGCAAGTCCCACTGGTCGAAGCGGTTCTCGGGCGACTGAAAGTCGTCGCTGATCCAGGCGCGATAGGTGTTGGGGTGGGCCAACCCTGCGCTCTCGGCCGCCTTGCGGCACTTCAGGTCGGCGCCCGAGACGCCGCCGAGGGCACCCGTGGATGCGTACTCGTGACGAACATGATGCGGCCGTAATAGCCGCATAATTCGAGCACGGAGCGAACTCATCGTCGGTCCGGTTGGTGCCGTTGAGCTCGCCGCGATCGCATCTCTCGTGACCCTCGTCCACGATCTCGTCACCGCAGTGCGGACCCTTTTTGCAGTCGAGGCATCCATCGTACGCATCGCTGTTGTCGGGGCCGTGGTCGCAGTCCTCGACGCCATCGTGGATGTGGCCGTCGCCACAAGTCGCCTTCTTGCATGAGAAGAGGCAGAGGCCGTTGTCGTTGTTGGCCGGGCCGAGGTCGCATTCCTCATTTTCATCGCGGACTCCGTCACCGCAGAACGAGCCGTCCGGCGCGGTGGTAGAGGTGGGCGAGGTGGTGGACGTGAGCTCGCCGGTGGAGGTAGGCTCGCCGGGCTCGCCGGGCTCGCCGGTGGAGGTCGGGCTCGCCGTTGTCGGCTCGCTGGTGGTCGGTCGAGCCGTGGTCGACGCCGTCGCTCGAGCAGGCGGATCGGGGGCGGTCGACGCGCCGCTCTCGCTGTCGGTAGTGGGCGAAGCGGGCGGATCAGCGGTGCAAGCTGCCACCAGCGAAATTGCCACGAGCTTGATGCCGCGTGTCTCGGGCAGCATGCTCACTTACCTTCGACACAATAGAACCGCGCATTCAGCCCGGCGCACGGCACAGGGTTGAACTGAGGATCGAGATCCATCGTCCAGCGTTCGTCGGTCGATGAGACGCCGCCGGTGTACGCCGCGAAGTTCGTCAGGTTCTTGACGGTCCAGTCCTCGCAGTGCGTCCCCGGGGCGGCTGTGCCGTCGGGGCTGGTGCCGGTGACGACGCCTCCACCGATGTCCTGGTTGCCGTGCTCGTCGACGTTGATGGGCGCCGCGACCGAGCCGGAGAAGAACCGATCGAAAGTCTCGGCGACGACGACCCCGTCGGTGCGGACGTAGCGGCCGCGGCCGGGATAGAGGCGGTCGCGGACGTCGTTCTCGGAGTCGGACATCCAGGCGATGAAGGTCGTCCACGAGTCGTCAGCGCGGCCGCTCTGCAGCGCGTACTGGCGACACAGGCTGTCGGCGCCCTCGACTCCGCCCCAGGTGGGGTCGTTATGTAGTGCGGCAGAGGCGAAGATCCACCGGTTCTTTGTACATTGGTGGCAGCGGTCGTCGGCGATGTCGTTCGTATCATCGCACTCTTCGTCGCCATCGACGATACCATCGCCGCATATCGGGGCGCTGGGGCCGGTCGTGCCGGTGCTGCCGTCGCCGCTGGAGTCGCTGGAGGTCGTCGATACCGTGCCGGATTGCGAGACGCCGCTCGTATCCGCGTCGCCCGTCGTCATTATCGGTGCGTCGTCCGTCGAGCTGGTTATTTCACCAGTGGTGGTCGTATCGCTGTGGCCTGTAGTCGAGGAGAGGGTCGAGATATACGCTTCGCCAGGGATACAGCCGGTCCATAACAACGCAGCAGCGGGTATAAGCAGCCATATGTGCGACATCGCACCAAGGTCTCACGATCGCCGGAGGCTTGTCAACAGGGGACCGGCGATCGTCGATTTTTTGATCAAGCTTGGGCATGAACGCGCATGAACTGCGTTCGTAGGTTCGCCTGCGGGCTCTCGGAGCGAGATCGGTAGGCGGTTGCCCGGGGAGGAACGCGGGCGGAGAATCGGCAGGTTTGGCATGGCGGGAGCGCTCCTCTCTGCAAAGGGTCTGTCCTACGGACTGAAGTGAACGTTGTGCAGGAAGTCGTTTTCGCCTTCCGGAGAACGGGGGTCGGAGCCGCAGGGCCGAGTCCGGAGGACTTGCGAAGGGCCAGTGGCCGGGCGCGCGAGCGTCCAGGAGCGATCCGAAGTCGAGACGCGGACGAACCGATGGATTCATCGCGGTGTTCTCGTGCGAATGCGAGCGCCGTTGCGGGTCGAGGATCAGCGCTTCAAAAGCATAATGGCCTCGAGGTCATGTCCTTGAGGACATGCTGACGCGGGGCGCAGTCGGGCCCCGTCGACGCTCGCGGTCGGCGTGGTCGACGGGCGCGGCCGCGGGGTATCCTCCGCCGCGCCGACATGCCGACTCACAACTATGCCCAACCGCGCGGCACCACCGTCACCATCGAGATCGATTCGCCCGCGCTGGCGGAGAACGTGGTCGGCGATCCGTCGTCGCGGGCGGTCGCGGTGTACTTGCCGGAGGGCTACGACCGCGGCAACGAGCGCTTTCCGATCTTCGTCGACCTCGCGGGGTACAGCAGCTCGGGGCTCAAGCGGCTCGGGTGGACCGGGTTCGGCGAGTCGATGCCGCAGCGGCTCGATCGGCTGATCGCCAGCGGGGCGATGGGGCCGGTGATCGGCGTGTTTCCCGACTGCTTCACGGCGCTGGGCGGCAATCAGTACATCAACTCGAGCGCGCTCGGGCGATGGGAGGACTTCCTCGCCGAGGACCTGCCGGCGCGGCTGGAGCGCGAGTTCCGCGTCAAGCCCGGGCGCGCGGGGCGGGCGCTGTTCGGCCACTCGAGCGGCGGCTACGGGGCGCTGGTCCACGGGATGCGCCGCGCCGACGTGTGGGGCGCGGTCGGCTGCCACGCCGGCGACTGCAACTTCGACCTGGTCTATCGGCCAGATTTCCCCAAGCTGCTGACTGCGCTGGGGCGTCACGGCGGGGTCGAGGGCTACTTGAAGGCGTTCGCGGCCTCGCCGAAGTGGGGCGGCGGCGATCACCTGCCGCTGATGCTGCTGGCGATGGCGGCCACCTACGACCCCGACCCGTCGGCGTTCATGGGCGTGCGCCTGCCGGTCGACCCGCACACGTGCGAGCTCGACGCCGATGCTTGGGCCCGCTGGCTGCGCTGGGACCCGCTGCGGATGGTCGAGGCGCCGGAGGTGCAGGCCAACCTGCGCCGGCTGCACGGGCTGTTCATCGACGCCGGCTCGCGCGACCAATTCCTCGCGCACTTCGGCGCGCGCGCGCTGGTGCGGCGACTGTCCGCGCACGGCGTCCCGCACGTGTACGAGGAGTTCCCCGACGACCACTCGAACACCAGCTACCGCCTCGACGTGTCGCTGCCGTTCCTGTGGCGCGCGCTCGACGGGGCGAAGGCCGAGTAGCATCGAGGCGTCGTGGGCGACGCGCGCTCGACGGGGCGAAGGCCGAGTAGCATCGAGGCGTCGTGGGCGACGCGCGCCCCACGGGGCGCGAGAGGCCGCGAAGAGCCGCTGCCCTGCCTGCGGGCGCGCGCTCGACGGGGCGGGCCCCGGGTAGTATCCTGCGGGCCCATGCCGCCTGTCCGCTCGACCATCTTCGTGGCGCTCGCGCTCGCCGCGTGCCAGAACCCCGACGTGAGCCAGGGGGACAGGCCGGGGGCGAAGGCGCCGGTGAAGGCGGCCGAGAAGGCGGAGGCGGCGCCGAAGCAGCCGGAGGTCAAGCCGCCGACCCAGGCCGAGCTGCTGCGCGGGAAGATCGATCAGTTCGTGCGGTCGCCGCTGACGACCGACGTGACGGCGCTGCCGCCGGCGGAGAAGGCGGCGCTCGACAAGCTCATCGAGGCGGCGCGGCTGATGGACCCGATCTTCGACCGCCAGACGTGGGCCGGCAACGCGGCGCTGCGAGCCGAGCTCGAGAAGGACACCAGCGACCTCGGCATCGTCAAGCTCGACTACTTCACGGTGATGCGCGGGCCGTGGGACCGGCAGGAGCACTACGCCCCGTTCGCGACCACGCTGGCCCACCCGCCGGGCGCCGGCTTCTATCCCGAGGACCTCGGCGCCGATGCCTTCAAAAAGTGGGTCGCGGATCATCCGGAGGACAAGGCGGCGTTCGAGAGCCTGACCACGGTGATCGCCCGCGTCGGCGACAAGCTCGAGGCGCGGCCCTACAGCGCCGAGTACGGCGAGTGGCTCGGTCCCGCCGCCAAGGCGCTCGAGGACGCGGCCAAGCTGACGAAGAACAAGTCGCTGACGAAGTTCCTGCGCTCGCGCGCGCAGGCGTTCCGCAGCGACGATTATTATCAGTCCGACAAGGACTGGATGGACCTCGACAGCCTGGTCGAGATCACCATCGGGCCCTACGAGACCTACGAGGACGAGCTGCTCGGCCTCAAGGCCGCGTTCGAGGCGTTCGTCACCGTCAGCCACCCCAAGGCCTCGGCCGAGCTGGCGAAGTACAAGAAGTACCTGCCGGAGATGGAGCAGCACCTGCCGATCCCCGACGACGTCAAGACGAAGCGCGGCAGCGAGAGCCCGATCCGCGTGGTCGACCTGGTGTTCTCGGCCGGCGACGCGCGCAAGTCGGTGCAGACGATCGCGTTCAACCTGCCCAACGACGAGCGGGTCCGCGCCGAGAAGGGCGCCAAGAAGGTGCTGCTGCGCAACCTCATCCAGACCAATCGAGGCGATCATGCGCCCGATCGAGGGCGAGGTGCTGCACGCCGATCACGTCGCGTCGCTGTCGGGCGAGGCGTTCTTCCTGCAGGTGCTGTTCCACGAGCTGTCGCACAGCCTCGGGCCGGCGTTCGTCGGCGGCGATCCGAAGGGCAAGGACAAGGTCGACGTCCGGGTCGCGCTCGAGGCCAGCTACTCGCCGCTCGAGGAGGCCAAGGCCGATGTGATGGGCGCGTTCAACGTGCTCTACATGATCGAGAAGGGCGAGCTGCCGGCCGAGCTGAAGGACAAGGTGCTGCTGTCGTACTTCGCCGGGCTGTTCCGCAGCGCCCGCTTCGGCGTCGCCGAGGCGCACGGGCGCGGGGCGGCGCTGCAGCTGAACCGCTTCCTCGCGGCCGGGGCGGTCACGCCCGACAGCGCGAGCGGCAAGTTCAAGGTCGACCTCGCCAAGCTCGAGCAGGCCATCAGCGACCTGGTGCGCGACATCTGCCTGATCCAGCACAGCGGCGACAAGGTCGCGGCCGACAAGCTGCTCGACGAGCACGGCAAGATCACGCCGCTCCTGCAGGCCGCGCTCGACAAGCTGGGGAACATCCCGGTCGACATCCGCCCCTCTTACCCGCTCGCCGGCGAGATTCTGCCGCAGTGAGCGCGGTCGACAACATCGTCGCCGGCCCGCGCACGCTGCGGGAGTTCGCGACCCGGCTGATCGAGCAGCCCGACAAGAGCACCTCGTCGGACGCGATCCTCGAGTGCTTCCTCGATTGGGTCACCGAGACGGGGCTCGAGCTGTACCCGGCGCAGGAGGAGGCGATCCTCGAGCTCCTCGCGGGCAAGCACGTGGTGCTCAACACGCCGACCGGCTCGGGCAAGTCGCTGGTGGCGACCGCGATGCACCTGGCCGCGGTGGCCCGCAAGCGCCGCAGCGTGTACACGAGCCCGATCAAGGCGCTGGTCAGCGAGAAGTTCTTCGCCCTGTGCCGCGAGTTCGGACCCGACCGCGTCGGCATGATGACCGGCGACGCGAGCGTCAACCGCGACGCGCCGATCCTCTGCTGCACCGCGGAGATCCTCGCCAACATGGCGCTGCGCGACGGGCGGATGGCGCCGGTCGACGACGCGGTGCTCGACGAGTTCCACTACTACGGGGACCGCGACCGCGGGATGGCGTGGCAGATCCCGCTGCTCTCGCTGCCGTACACGACCTTCCTGTTGATGTCGGCGACGCTCGGCGACACGACGAAGGTCGAGGAGGGCCTCAAGCGGCTGACCAAGCAGGAGGTCGCGGTGGTGCGCTCGGCGGTCCGGCCGGTGCCGCTCGACTTCGAGTACCGCGAGACGCCGCTGCACGAGACGATCGGCTACCTGCTCGATCGCGGGCGTGCGCCGATCTACATCGTCAGCTTCACCCAGCGCGAGGCCGCCGAGGAGGCGCAGAACCTGATGAGCACGAACCTGTGCTCGCGCGAGGAGAAGGCGGCGATCGCCGAGGCGATGGCGGGGTTCCGCTTCGACACGCCGTACGGCAAGGAGATCCAGGGCTACCTCAAGCACGGCGTCGGGGTGCACCACGCGGGCCTGTTGCCGAAGTACCGCTTGCTGGTCGAAAAACTGGCGCAGCAGGGCAAGCTGCGGGTGATCTGCGGCACCGATACGCTCGGGGTCGGGGTGAACATCCCGATCCGCACGGTCCTGTTCACCAAGCTGTGCAAGTACGACGGCGAGCAGACGCGGATCCTCGGGGCCCGCGACTTCAAGCAGATCGCCGGGCGAGCCGGGCGCAAGGGTTTTGACGATCACGGCTACGTGGTGTGTCAGGCGCCCGAGCACGTGATCGAGAACAAGAAGCTCGAGGCCAAGGCGGCGGCCGACCCGAAGAAGAAGAAGTTCGTGCGCCGGCAGCCGCCCGAGAAGGGGTATGTCCCCTGGGACAGGTCGACGTTCGAGAAGCTGATCGATCGCGAGCCGGAGCCGCTGCAGTCGCGCTTCGTCGTGTCGTTCGGGATGATCTTGAGCCTCATCCAGTCGCCGGCCAACATCAACGCGTGGGGCGGCGGCTACCGCCGGCTGGTCGAGCTGATCGCGGCGGCGCACGACGAGGCGCGGGCCAAGACCCGCCACCGGCGCGAGGCGGCGACGCTGTTCCGGGCGCTGCGCAAGGCGGGCATCATCAAGCTGGTGCCGCTCGACGCGCGCAAGGACGGCGGGGGCGGGCGCGCGGTCCGGCTCGACGAGCACCTGCAGAAGGACTTCTCGCTCCACCACACGCTGTCGCTCTACCTGCTCGACACGCTCGGCCGCGTGCCGCAGGACTCGCCGACCTACGCGCTCGACGTGGTGTCGCTGGTCGAGTCGCTGCTCGAGAACCCGCAGGTGGTGCTGCAGGCGCAGGAGCACCGCGCCCGCTCGGAGAAGATCGGCGAGCTCAAGGCGGCCGGCGTCGAGTACGAGGAGCGGATGGCGGAGCTCGAGAAGGTCTCGTACCCCAAGCCGCTGGCCGACTTCATCTACGACACCTTCAACGAGTTCTCGGCGCTGCACCCGTGGGTCGGGCAGGAGAACATCCGCCCGAAGTCGGTGGTGCGCGACATGGTCGAGCGCTACGTCGCGTTCAACGACTACGTCAAGGAGTACGGGCTGCAGCGCAGCGAGGGCGTGCTGCTCCGCTACTTGATGCAGGCCTACAAGCTCCTCGTGCAGACGGTGCCCGACGCGGCCAAGACCGACGAGGTGCACGACGTGATCGGCTTCCTGCGGGCGATGTTCGAGCACGTCGACACCAGCCTCCTGCAGGAGTGGGAGCGCATGCTGCACCCGCCGGTGGTCGAGGGCGAAGCCGCGCCCGCCGGGCCGCGCGATCTGTCGGCCGATCCCAGGGCGTTCGCGGCGCGCGTGCGCGCGGAGATGCACGCGCTGGTTCGCGCGCTCGCCGAGCGCGACTATGAGGACGCGGCGGTCGGCACGCGCGCAGACCCCGAGGACCCCTGGACCCCGGATCGCTTCGCCCAGGCGATGGCCGAGTACTACGCCGAGTACCCGACGCTGCGCTTCGACCACGGGGCGCGGTTCCCCAAGTACACCCGCATCGAGGCGGTCGCCGACCAGCGCTGGCGGGTCACGCAGGTGCTCGTCGACCCCGAAGAGGACAACTTGTGGCACATCGAGGGCGAGGTCGACCTGCGCGGCGACGGCTTCCCCGAGGGTCCGCTGGTGACGATCCGGGCGATCGGGGTGTGAGACTCGGCGCGACATTCGCTCCGTGTCACACCCCGCCCGTCCCCGCGTTGCCCCGGGGCCCGTGTTTGGCCGACACTCGAGCTGGGCGCCGGCGCGTCCGCGGAGGCGACAGGATGTACGGTCTCGTCAACAAGGCGGTCGAAGATCTGGTGTGCTCGCACTACGGCGAGGGCACGTGGGCGCAGATCCAGGCGCGCGCCGGGGTGCAGCAGCCGGGCTTCGTGTCGATGGAGTCCTACCCCGACGAGGTCACGTACAAGCTGGTCGACGCCGCCAGCGAGGTGCTCGGCGCGCCGGCTGCTGAAGTGCTCGAGGCGGTCGGCGAGCACTGGATCCTGTTCACCGCGCGCCACGGCTACGGCGAGCTGCTGCCGATGTTCGGCGCGACGCTGCGCGAGTTCGTGGTCAACCTCGACAACATGCACGCGCGCGTCGGCCTGACGTTCGCGAAGCTGCGGCCGCCCAGCTTCGTGGTCCGCGAGGCCGGGCCGCAGGCGCTCGAGCTCGAGTATCACTCGAGCCGGAGGGGCTGGCGCCGATGGTGGTCGGCCTGCTCAAGGGCCTGGCCCGCACGTTCGCCGAGGACATCGCCGTCGAGCACGTCCACGGCCGCGAGCGCGGCGGCTTCGACCTGTTCCGTCTCGAACTCCAACCGGCGGCCGCCTGACCATGCTGTTGCTTCTGCGCGAGCAATGTGAGCGGCTGTTCCCGTTCTCGATCTCCCTCGACGAGGAGATGCGGATCCTCGACCTCGGGCGGTCGCTGCGGCGGTTGATGGCGGCCGACGTGTCGGGCCGGCCGTTCGACGAGTGGTTCGTGATCGACCGGCCGGTGCTGGAGGAGCTGTCGCTCAAGGCGCTGCTGGCCCGCAAGGACTCGGTGGTGCTGCTGCAGGTCCGCGACCTCGACCTGCGCCTGCGCGGGGAGATCGTCGAGGTCGACGGCGGGGCGCTGTTCGTCGGCACGCCGTGGCTGACCGAGCTCGGGCAGGTCGCCGCCGCCGGGCTGGTGCTGCGGGACTTCGCGCTGCACGACCCCACCACCGAGATGCTGGTGGTGATGAAGACGATGCAGACGGCGATCGCGGACGCCAACATCCTGGCCGACAAGCTGCGGCGCCAGGCGCAGCAGCTGCAGGCGGCCGAGCAGCTGGCGGAGCACCTGACCGCGGCCAAGAGCTCGTTCATCGCCAACATGAGCCTCGAGCTGCGCACGCCGCTCAACGCGATCTTCGGCTACAGCGAGCTGATGCTCGACGAGCTCGGCGAGGCGACGCCGGAGGAGATGCGCGACGACCTGCAGCGGATCCAGCTGGCCGGGCAGCAGCTGCTGCGGCTGGTCGCCGACGTGCTCGACCTGTCGCGCATCGAGGCCCAGCGGGTCGAGCTGCGCGAGGACGTGTTCTCGCTGGCGACCCTGCTGCGCACGGTGAAGGGGACGGTGCTGCCGCAGCTGCGCCGCGGCGTGGCGCTGGTGTGGCCCGAGGACCAGGACGCGGCGCTGTTCGGCGACTCGGAGCGGGTCCGCCAGGTGCTGCTCAACCTGCTCGCCAACGCCTGCAAGTTCACCGAGCTCGGCGAGGTCGGGCTGGCGGTGTCGCTCAAGGACGACGGGGTGGTCGAGTTCGTGGTCCACGACACCGGCATCGGCATCCGGGCAGAGCAGCAGCGGCGCGTGTTCGAGGCGTTCTACCAGGCCGACAGCTCGCTGCGGAAGCGCTTCGGCGGCTCGGGCCTGGGCCTCGCGCTGGCCCGCGGCTTCGTCGAGGCGATGGGCGGGACGATCAGCGTCGAGAGCGAGTACGAGATGGGCTCGCGCTTCACGGTGCGAGTGCCGCTCGGGCGCAATCAGGGGCCGAGGCCGAGAGCCGGCAGCAAGAGCGCCCCGCACGCGATGAGCACGAAGTAGCCGAGCACGTCGAGCTGGCTACAAGTCAAGCTGTTGGAGGAGTTGCCGTGCTGCAGACTCGTAGCTCCTGCACTGAGGCTTTCGTTCGAGAGCTTCTCGAAAGCCACTCTCGCGATCGATCTTGAAAGCGCGCTGCAAGAAGTCAGCAGTCGCTGCAAGTTCGAGCGTGCGCCAATGAGCATTTCCGCAAACGGAAAGCACGGCTTCAACGATTGCGCGCGTACTTTGAGAAACGCGTCCTGCGTAGGTGGGGGCCTTGTTGTCGGGCAGGTACTCGTATCTCCTCCAACCGTCATCATCGCTCTGCTCAAACTCTTGGACAATGCGGGAGCGGATCGAGCCACGAATCACATCGACGACCTCCGAGCAAAACGGACCGTAATGGTGGTACTCAAAGTAAAAAGGCTCGAGTTCCGGAACGCCCTTTTGTTGAAGGAGGTACATCAGCTTCTGCACACGAAGCCGTCCCTGAAGTTTGCCGGTTTTCAGGACGACATACGCGAGGAGAGCCGCGAGGTTGTATTCTTCGTCGAAGGTCGGCATGGTCGTTCTTTCTTCAGAGAACTGGAAGATCTTCTCGGACCGTTTCCGGTACGATGAGACGTCTCACGGTAAAATTGGCATCAAGGAGATTGAGAAATCCTTGAGCTTCCTGTTCAACTGGGCGCAGCTTACCCTGCTTCGAGATGAGCATGATTGAATCATCTCCCCTTTCTCCGCTAGGGCCCCACCGATAAGGTTTGTACCCTTCACGGCTAGGTTCGTCTACTCGAACGTAGAATTCGACGTCTAGGTCGGCATGCTTTTGTTGAACAAGCGCTTTCGCCTGATCCCGCAATTCATCGCAACGGGCATAGTCCGCGGTCAAGAGATCGATTGTCTTGAAGAATCTCCGCCGCTTCAGGCGATCACACAGGTCTCTGAGAGTATTATCAGGTGCGTGCCGCCAACGCTGAATAAGACTCCAAACGTGAGATTCGTCGAGGCGGCTGTAGTCTTCGAGGGGGATGTTATTCTTGTCCTCAAACAGTGCCCAGAGCGGATCGCGCCGTTCTCCCATTTCGGGAATAGCCACTTCTGAAGTTCGGAATCTTTTGCGAGGCTTCTAGCACGACGGAGTGCGAATTGAGCACCCAAGAGACAGCTCGCACGGTGTGATGAAAGTAAATTGACTGGTATAGATGATATAACGCGTGGAGATAATTCTCAACGATGTCTCTCGCGCGATCATCTACGGCGACTAGCTCCGTATCCTCTTTCACCCAAGCGTACAAAGAACCGATCAGTCGGTCGCGATCAAAACGATGACTGACGACGCCAGCCATCATTGCGTCTCGCGCGGTGTAATCTAGACGGTCGGCGTCCAACTGGCTCGAAACTAGCGTGTGATACCAACGGCGAGGTTTCCGCTGCTTGGCATCAATAAAGGGAGTAACTTTTCTGGCAGCTCCTCATCAGCTTCCCGCAAGCGACGAGCGATTGGAGACTCTTTTTCTGTAAGAATCCGAGCTGTAAGTGTCTCGTGATGAAATAGTTTCTTGCCTAGAATTTCCTCAAAAAGATGCGAAAAAGGACCGTGACCCACATCGTGGAGAAGGGCCGCGAGCGTGACCAACTTACGATCTTCTGCGACAGCTTGTCGGCCACTGTTGTGACAAGCTGCGTCATACATGCGCCCGGCAAGATGGGCTGCACCGATGGAGTGAGCGAAGCGTGAATGCTCTGCGCCGTGGAACACCAGGTTAAGCACGCCGTTCTGCTTGATCCCACGTAGGCGCTGGAAGAGCTCTTCATCAACGATCCCACGCACCAGATCGTGAAACCCATCCCGGGCGAAACTGATGTCGCCGTGCAAGGGGTCTCTGAAAATGTAGGGGCGGTGGAGCTGATCCGCGCCGGACTGCATGGCCGGAAGCTATCCCGATCTGTACATGCGTTCAACCCAGAAGATCTCTTGATAGGAGATGTATCACATGTGCGCGGTTGCCGCTCGGGCGCAATCAGGGGCCGAGGCCGAGAGCCGGCAGCAAGAGCGCCCCGCACGCGATGAGCACGAAGTAACCGAGCAGGTCGAGCACCACGCCGAAGCGGATCATCGACTGGATCCGGATGAGACCGGTGCCGTAGGCGATCGCGTTCGGCGGGGTCGAGACCGGCAGGGTGAACGCGAAGCTGGCGGCCATGGTGACGCACAGGGTGGTCGGCAGCGGGTCGATGCCGGCCGCCTGGGCGATGGCGATCAGCACCGGGACCATCATGCTGGTGGTCGCGACGTTGCTGGTGACCTCGGTCAGCCACAGCACGAGGAAGGTGCTGGTGGCGAGCAAGCCGAACGGCGAGCTGGCGAGCGGCCCGGCGCCGGCGAGGAAGCCGCGGGCGAGCGCCTCGGCGAGGCCGGTGTCGAACATCATCGCGCCGAGCGAGAAGCCGCCGCCGAGCAGGTAGAGCGTCGACCAGTCGAGCTGCATCGCCTTGTCCCACGGCAACACCGGGACGCCCGCCCGCCGACCGCCGGGGACGACGCACAGCAGCACGCCGGCGAGGATGGCGACGACGCCCTCCTGCAAGCCGCGGTCGGCCCACTGCGCCGCCGGGTGAGCGGCGCCGAGGGTGACCTTGAGGATCGACGGGAGCAGCCAGCCGACGACCGCGAGCAGGAACACGCCGGCGGCCCGCCGCTCGCCGGCCGACATCGGCCCGAGCTTGTGAAGTTGGTCGCGGACCTCGGCGGTGAGGCGGTCGAGCCGCGCGACCGGGGCGGGGAAGCGGCGGTGGGCGTAGACGAGGGCGATCGCCAGAGTGGCGAGGCCGGTCGGCAGGCCGAAGCTGATCCACTGGAAGAAGTCGAGCTGGACGCCGGCCTGCCGCTCGAGGAAGTCGAGGGCGATGACGTTGGGGGCGGTGCCGATCGGGGTGACGATGCCGCCGATCGAGCAGGCATAGGTGAGGGTCAGCAGCATGCCCTCGGCGAAGCGGTCGAACTTCGGCTGGTCTTCGGGACAGGCGGCGCCGCGGATCGCCGCGCACAGGCCGAGCGCGACGGGGATCAACATCGCGGTGGTGGCGGTGTTGGAGATCCACATCGAGCAGGCGAACGCGCCGAGGCCGACGGCCGTGCGCGCGCGGGCCGGCGAGCCGCGGACCCAGTCGCGCGCGAGCAGCCACAGCGCGGCCCGCCGGTCGAGCCCCTGCTCGCTGAGGCCGAGCGCGAGCATGAAGCCGCCGAGGAACAGGAAGATCAGCGGGCTGGCGAACGGGGCGAACGCCTTGGCCGCGGGGGTGACGTCCATCGCCACCGCCAGCGCCGGGGCGACCAGCGCCGCGGCCCCGAGCGGGACCGCCTCGCTGACCCTCAGGACCACCGTGGCGGCGAAGATCGCCGCCAGGCGGTGGGCCGGCGCGGGCAAGCCGGTGGGGGTGACGAGCAGGGCGAAGAAGACCAGCGGCGCGAGCACGCGGCCGACCCGCTGACGGGCGACGTCGAAGGCGCTGCGAGCGACGCGGTCCATGCGGCTTCAACTATTTTGGCGGAGGAACGGGATCAGCACCAGACACGGGATGCACGCGACGGCGGCGATCGAGAAGTACACCAGCGGTCCGTGGGCCTCGTACAAAAAGCCGCTGTAGGTGCCCGAGATGGTCTGCGCGAGCGAATAGATGGCGGTCGCGAACGCGAAGTGGGCCGCCTTGTGGTCGGGGTGGCAGCGGCTCATGATGAAGATCGTCTGGGCCGCGGTGGCGAGGCCGCCGCACAGCTGCTCGATGACGAGGATGGTGCCGACGTGCCACAGCGGCGGCGACAGCGTGTGCGCGAGGCTCAGCGGGGCGCCGAGGCCGAGCATGACGTCGGCGGGCAGGCGAGGGGCGGCGAGCCAGAGGTAGAGCGGCAGGGTGCCCGACATGATGAGGGCGATCGGCAGCAGCGCGCCGCAGGCCGACGCGCGCCACCCATAAACCGCCGAGCATGGCGCCGGCGATGCTGGCGGCGGTGCCGAAGCCGTTGAGCACGCCGCGGTCGGGAGTGCTGATGCCGAGCTCGCGGAACAGCACCTTCGACATGCCGAACATCAGCGCGTCGCCCAGCTTGAAGCTGAGGAGGAACAGCAGGACGACGAGGGCCCGCGGCTGCAGCAGGAAGCTGAAGTAAGCGCCGCGGACGTGGGCGATGCGAGCGCGCCAGTCGGCCGCCGCGTCGCCGGTGGACTGGGCGGCCGGGCGGGCGGCGTGGATCCGCGGCAGCCACACGCGGTGGGCCACGGCGAGCCCGACCATGAGCAAGGCGCCGAGGCCGAAGCCCGCCAGCCAGTGGACGCGACCGCCGAGGAACACCAGGCCCGAGGAGCCGACCAGCATCGCCACGCGGAAGGCGGCCACGCGGATGCCGGTGTAGCGGGCCTGGTCGGCGCGGCCGAGCGCGGTCATGTAGTAGCCGTCGCAGGCGATGTCGTGGGTGGCGCTGAACAGGCCGATGGCGATCAGCACCAGCCAGATCGCGGCGGTGCCCGAACCTGCCCCCTGGGCCATGTTGTGGGCGAGCACCGCGAGCACCGCCATCAGCACGCCGAGGCCGAACTGGGTGGCGACGATCCACTGGCGCAGGGTCCCGATCAGGTCGACGATCGGGCTCCACACGAACTTGAGGCTCGAGGTGAAGTGCAGCGCCGAGGTGAAGCCGACCTCGCGCGCGGGCAGGCCGGCGGCGGTGAAGAACTCGGCGGCGACCTGGTGGAGGATCGACCACGGCAGGCCCTCGCCGAAGTAGGTCGATGCGGTCCAGGCGACCGTGCCGGTGCGACGCTCCGGCGGCTGCTCCGGGCCGGAGGACCCCGAGGACGGGTCGGGCGGTGCAGCGGCGGTGCTCAAGCGGCTCGCCCGGTCATACCGGCAGGCGCGCCCGCGGCCAAGTTTTCAGGGCGGGCGCACAGGCCGGCGCGGCGGGCGACGGGCGCCAGGACCGAAGAGGGTCGCAAGGCCAGGCTAGGCTGCGGCCGCGAGCTCGGCTCGCCAGGGCTGAGTTTGCCGAAGTCGGCAGAGCCGTGGAAGTTGTCCTGGGTCGGCGATTGCCGCGATCGGCCGTGCGCAGCGCTGGGCGGGCGCATCGACGGCGAGCGAGGGGCCGAGCCGGTCGGCCGCCGAGGCGCGCCAGGCGGACGGGCGCCGCGCTCGGCCGATCGCGGCAAGCTACGGCCAGTTGACGCCCCAGACCTGGCGCAGCTCGGTCGGGATGTGGAACGGCAGGCGCTGGCCGCCGCGGTTGGTCAGCAGCAGGCCCTGGACGAAGGCGCGGCTGAGCAGGGCGGCGGCGTGCTGCATGGTCTCGGAGCGGTCGCCGAGGCGGTCGCCGACGCGGCCGAACAGCCGCCAGAGATCGATGAGCGGCGAGCGCTCGCGGGTGGCGGGCACGCCGAGGATGTCGGCGACGCGGTCGCCGGTGAACCAGCGCACGAACTCGGCGGGCACCCCGTCGAAGGCGGTGCCCGGGGCCAGGTACTCCATCATCTCGAGCAGGGCGCGGGTGAGCGCCTGTCCCTCGGGACAGGCCGCGAAGTGGCGCTCGCCGATGCGGTCGGCGATTGCGCGGCCCTCGGCGTAGTCGCGCGGCAGCAGCTCCTGCCGCAGCCCCATGACCGCGCCGACCACGTTCCACGTGTGCATGTACGCGTCGACCTCGTCGGCGGCGAGCGCGACGCCGAGGCGCTCCAGCCCGTCGAGGGTGGCGACCGAGAAGCTCATCAGCGTGCCGAGCATGTCCTCTTGATTGATCGGCAGGCCGAACGCCGGGTCCCAGCTCGGGTCGCGGCGCAGCAGGTGGCGGATCGTCGCGTGCATCAGCCGCACCTTCTGGACCGAGCGCAGGCCGGCGCCGCGGTCGCTGGTCGGGTCGAGGCCGCCGGGCGCCATGACGTCGACCACCAGCTGGGCGGTCTCGACGATCCGCCGCCGCGGGTTCGACTGCAGCCGGCCGGTGCGGACCAGCACCTGCGCGCCCTTGGCGGCGGCGTAGCAGATCGGCAGCGAGTAGGTGTTGAGCAGGAGGATCACCAGCGGGCCGTAGCGATGGAACACACGCTGGCCGAGCTCGATGCGCGCGGGGTCGGCCCAGCTCGGCAGGCCGGTGGCGAGGAAGTACGCGCGCGCCGGGCGGCAGCGAGGCCGCCGGCACGTCGTTGTTCTCGACGAGGTCGCGCATCAGCATGTTGATCGCGCGCACGACGTCGTCGCCGCGCGCGAACAAGTCGAGGATCACGTCGTCGGCCTCGGCGTCACCGCACGTGCGCAGGTGGTCGAGCTGCTCGTCGGACCAGCGGAGGTCGCTCATGCAGCGACGGTAAGAGCTGCCGCCGCTGCCTGTCCACGGGCGAAGGCGCGGGCCCGCGCCCTTGATCTGCCCCAAGAGACATGTGGCGATGTCGCGCCTCGGCTCGCGAACGACCGTCCGCGCTCGACATGGGCTGGTTGACCCGCGATTCCTCTCCTATACAATGTCGCGGCGATGGGTGGCCGGCGGGCGACGAAGCAGGTGAGTGATATTGCGGCGCGCATCATGGATGAGTGCACGGCGTATCGCTTGCGCATCATCAACCGCGCGATCAGCAAGCTCTACGACGACGCGCTGCGACCCTTCGAGCTGCGCATCGCCCAGCTCAACACGCTGGTCGTGGTGATGCAGACGCAGGGGCTGACGCCGAACGAGCTGTCGCAGCGGATGCACATGGACGCGTCGACGGTCAGCCGCAACGTCGAGCGCATGTGCAAGAGCGGCTGGCTCAAGCTGGCCGACATCGACGACGCGCGCTCGCACGAGATCCAGATCACCGAGAAGGGCATGAAGCTCATCGCCGACGTCGCGCCGGCGTGGGAGGCGGCCCAGCGCGAGGCCGAAGAGATGCTGGGCGTCTCGATCGGCAAGGCGATCGCCCGCGGGGCCAACCGCCTCGCCAACGAGTGACGGGCGCTCGGCCGCCGTTCCGCCCCGTCGCGGCCCTCTGCCGTGCTCGCGCGACATGCGCGAATTGGCGGTGTGGGGTTCAGGACCCGCCCCGGCCGTTCCCTGCAGGTCCGATCGCGGGTGGGTTGTAAGTCCCGCGCGAGTTCTGCATCCTGAGGTCCCTTCGGTGACTACGGCCGTCCTCCTGCTCGCCCTGGTTCAGGCGCCCGCTCCCGCGCCTTCGGGTCCGCCTCCCGAGCACGGGCCGTTTTTCGCGCCCGAAGCGGCGACCGAGTCGCACTTCCCGAGCGGACCTCCGCCGGCCGCGCCGCCGCGCTTCTCCGTCGGCAAGGGCGCGTTCTGCTTCGTCGAGGAC
The DNA here is from genome assembly GCF_026626665.1 of Nannocystis pusilla. Taxonomy (GTDB): domain Bacteria; phylum Myxococcota_A; class Polyangia; order Nannocystales; family Nannocystaceae; genus Nannocystis; species Nannocystis pusilla. The sequence continues at coordinate 8,063,518 of NZ_JAPNKE010000002.1, read as the reverse complement.
GCGCAGTGCAGCTCGGCCCTGATCGCCAGCGTCGACGTCGGCGTCGGCATCAACGGCATCGCCGGCGACCGCGGCGTCGACCTGCCCTACGCGCACTACAACTTCCGCGGCGGCTTCACGGTCCGTCCGCTGCAACTGGCCCGCAAGCGCTGGAACCCGTGGTCGGTCGGCGTGATCGCGAGCTGGTCGCGCGGCACCGGCGTGGCCGCCAACACCGGCTCCGTCGTCGACGCGCCGGACGAGGTGGTGCAGACGACCCCGCACACCTCGGCGTATCGCTTCGGCCTCGTCAATCAGCTGTGGCTGAGCCAGAAGCGCAACGCGTTCCACGTCGACCTGACCGTCGGCGTGGTCCGCTCGTCGGTGCTCACCTACACCGGCTGGTACAACGGCACGCACCTCGAGGTCGCGGCCGGGTGGGCCGGCTGGGGCGGGTTCTTCGTCAGCGGTGACTTCCTCGACGGCGACTCGCGGGTGATCACGGGCTTCCGCGCCCACGCCATCCCCGCGCTGCCGGCCATCGGCCTCGTCTTGCTCGGCCTGCTGGCCGGAGGAGCGATGCAATGAGCGCGCTCCTGTCTCTCTCTGTCAACTTCCTGCCTGTCTCTTGGGCCATGTCGCTGGCGCTCGCGCAGCCGCCGGTGCAGACGCCGACCAGCACGCCGCCGCCGGTGCAGTCGCCGACGACGTCGACGACGAAGACCACGACGACCGCGACCGCGACCGCGACCACGCCGGCCGGGACGACGACCTCGACCTCCGGGGCGCCGGTGCAGGCGCCGAAGTCGGCCGAGCTGCCGGCGTGGGACCCGAGCGCCACCGGGGCGGTCCCCGCGGCCCCGCCCGAACCGCCGGTGCCGGTGCCCGTGGCCGAGACCCCGGCTCCGCCGCCCGCCGACGCCGCGCCCGGGCCGCAAGAGAAGCCCGGCCCGCCGTTCTACACCGACGCCGAGATGCAGGAGCTGCGGCTGCGCCACGGCCTCGAGGCGAGCGCGCCGACCAGCGAACGGAAGTCGCGCTGGCGCTGCCTGATCGCCGACCCGACCTGCGGCCTGGTGGTCGAGGTGCAGGCGACGTCGGGCTACGCGTATCGCGTGCGCCAGGGCGATGTCGCCTCGCCCGGCGATCTCTACAAGTGGAGCTCGGCCCGCGTGCAATACGACGTGTGGGTCAGCATCCCGACGCTGGTCGAGCAGCGCGGAGGCTTCAAGTACACGCGGGTGTCGCTCGGACCGAAGGGCGGCATCATCGCCAGCGACAGCAAGGACGTCTGGGGTAACGTCGGCTTCGCCGGCCGCTACTGGTTCAAGCGCGGCCGCTGGTCGCCGACGATCGAGTTCTCGAGCGGTCTGGCGTTCAAGGTCGCCGGCATCCAGAAGCCCGACGGGCGGTTCGACAACGTGCGCAGCCCGATCGGCTTCGTCGCCGACATCGGCATCGGCCTCGGCGGGTTCGGGGCGATCGTGCTCGGCGGTCAGTTCGACAGCCCGCTCGCGCGCGAGGACGTGCCGGAGAAGGTCCGCACGCAGGCCGGGGGCATGTTCTACATCGGCTTCCGCGGCAACATCCTGTGGGGCGCGCCGGCGGTGTTCGGCGTGGCCACCCACGCGGCGGCGCTGCGCGGCGTCAACGCGCCCTGAGGCGCGCGCGGATGAGCGGGCCGCGGAGGTCCGCATCGGCGTCGTGCGATCGGCTGTAATCTCGAGGCCGTTCGCGCGGCTCACCGGTCCGAGCGCATGACCCCCGGCAGTCACCTCCGGCCGGTGCCCTCCATCCCGGGCCCGACCTCCCCCGCGGCGCCGCCCCAGCGGGCGAGCACCGAACAGCTGGTCCAGCGGGCCAAGGCCGGCGAGATGAGCGCGTGGTCGCGGCTCTACCAGGACCACTACGAGCGGGTCTATCGCCACGTCCGCGCGCTCACCGGCGACGCGGGCCTGAGCGAGCTGGTGCAGGAGACGTTCGTGCAGGCGCTGCTGAAGATCGGCGGCTTCGACGGCCGCTCGCAGCTGTCGACCTGGCTGCACGGGGTGGCGATCAACGTGGTGCGCAATCACTGGCGATCGCAGCGCAGCACCGCCAAGGCGCACGCGCGGCTCGAAGTGATGCGGTCGCTCGACGCCGGCGCCCAGCCGCCCGACGGGGCGCTGCACCAGCGCCAGCGCGTGCGGGCGCTGTACGCCGCGCTCGAGACCCTGCCCGATCACCTGCGCGTGGCCTTCGTGCTGCGCGACCTCGAGGGCCTGAGCCCCGAGGAGGCCGCCGATCAGCTCGGGATCTCGAGCGGCAACCTGGCGGTGCGCGCCAGCCAGGCGCGGCAGCGGATCCGCAAACAACTGGTGGAGTGGGGCGTGCTGCCGCCGCAGAGGAGGAGCCGGCGTGAAGGACCTCGACGACATCGTCGACGCCGCCGCGACCGACCTCGCCGAGGCGATGCGGCGCGACCTGCTCGCGCCCGACTTCGCCGCGGTGGTCGCCGAGGCGCACGCGCGCGACCCGAAGCGCGTGCCTGCTGCCGCGCTGGTCGAGGTGCGCGAGCTGGCCCCGGTGGCGCAGCTGCGCCGCGACGCGAACGGCAAGGTGCCGGCGCGCGAGCAGGCCGAGTTCGCGGCGCTGCTGGCAGCGGCGCGCGCGGAGATCGATCACGACTGCGCGGCCGTGCGAGCGGCCGGGCCTCCGCCCGTACCTGTCCCCAAGGCCAGGCAGTCGCGGTCACGGGCGTGGATGTGGGCGGCGGCGGCGGCAGCGGTCGCGGCGCTGGCGTTCGGGGTCCGCCCGCTGCTGACCCGCGGGCAAGGCGGGCCCGATACGGCCCTCCAGGCGCCGTTTCAGGACCAGGCGTCGCCGTCGCGGCACGAGGTGGCGCCCACGCCGGCGCCGACGCGGGTCGAGCGGGCGCGGCCGGGCGTGGGCCCGACGGCGCCCGCGAGCGAGGCCGAGGTGCCCGCCGAATTGACGCCGCCCGTCGAGGATGTCCCGAAGAGCATGCCTGAAAAGGCAGGTGGGAAGGATGTCCCCGAGAAGGGGCCGGCGCGGCCGCGCGGCGAGTCGCCGGCGGAGCGGCTGAGGCGGCTCGACGGCGAGGCCGAGGCGAAGTGGGAGGCGGGCGACCTCGCCGCGGCCGAGGCGCTGTACCGGCAGATCGTCGCGCTGGCGCCCGGCTCGCGCGCGGCTGACCTGGCCTACGGCGACCTGTTCTCGCTGGCCCGCCAGCGCCACGGCGGCGACGAGGAGGTCGCGCTGTGGCGGACGTACCTGCAGGCGTTCCCGCGCGGGCGCTACGCGGACGACGCCCGCGCGGGCCTGTGCCGGCGGGCCGACGAGGGCGAGCGCGCGAGCTGCTGGCGTGACTACGCGACCGACTTCCCGAACGGGGTGCATCGCCACCAGGCGGCGCGCGTGCTCGAGGGCGAGCCGTGAGGGATCGAATGGTGCGAGCGGGCCGGAGAGGGAGCCGCGGCCCGGAGCGGAGGGAGAGGGCCGCGGCCGCCGAGGTGAGGAGCGCTGGCGAAGCGGTCGCAGCGAGGGCAGTGGCGGCGAGCGAGGCCGAAATGAGCGGCTTTCGCAGGGCCATCGCGGCGGAGCCGTTCGAGGCCGACGCAGCGAGGGGCGCTCGCATCGAGGCGGAGTCGATCGAGGCGGGCGCAGCGAGGGGCGCTCGCGTCGAGGCGGAGCCGATCGAGGCGGGCGCAGCGAGGAGCGCTCGCGTCGAGGCGAAGCCGATCGAGGCGGACGCAGCGCGGGGCGCTCGCGTCGAGGCGAAGCCGATCGAGGCAGGCGCAGCGAGGAGCGCTCGCGTCGAGGCGAAGCCGATCGAGGCGGACGCAGCGAGGAGCGCTCGCGTCGAGGCGAAGCCGATCGAGGCGGGCGCAGCGAGATGCGCTCGCGTCGAGGCGAAGCCGATCGAGGCCGACGCAGGGAGGCGCGCTGGCGGACTCGCGGCCGCGACGATTCGCCGGGCCGCGCTGCTGGCGTTCCTGCCGCTCGCGGCCTGTCCGCCGGTAGTCTATCAATTCCAGGACAGCTCCGACCCGCCCGTCCCGGCCACCGAAGCTGGTTCGGAGACCATGTCCCCGGGGACAGATTCGACAGTGACCGGGCCGCAGCCGCCGACGCCGGGCGAGGGCCCGGAGGAGCCGTGCTTCGACGGCGTGGTCTCCGGCGCCGAGACCGACGTCGACTGCGGCGGGCCGGTCTGTCCGCCGTGCGGGCCCGGGCAGAAGTGCGCGGGGCCGTGGGACTGCCAGGGCGACCTGTGCGTCGACAACCTGTGCGGCCCGCCGCCGCAGTGCCGGGTCGCCGCGGATTGCCCGGCGGAGTTCTGCCGCCAGCCGCTGTGCGACGGCGGCCAGTGCGTGTACCTCGACCTCGACGGCGACAAGTGCGACGACGGCGACCCGTGCACCGACGGCGACCTCTGCGTGGCCGGCAAGTGCGCGGGCGTGCCGCGCGACTGCGGCGGCTTCGACGGGCCGTGTCAGCACGCGTTTTGTAACCCGGCCTCGGGCAACTGCGCGGTCGAGTTCGCGAACGAGGGCGAGCCGTGCGAGGACGGGCTCGCGTGCACCCTCGACGACTTCTGCGCGCAGGGCCAGTGCGTGGGCAAGCCGGGGCCGGTGTCGCTGTTCGACTTCAACGACCCCGGGGCGTGGATGACCGATCCGCCGTGGATGATCGGGCCCGCGTTCCCCTCGCAGTGCGCGGTCAACGGGTTCGAAGATCCGCCCGAGGACCACTCGCCCGGCGGCGAGAACATGCTCGCGGGCGCGGCGATCGGCGGCTGCTTGCCGGACGAGCCGCTGCCCGCGGACGCGTGCCTGACGAGCCCGCCGATCGACGCGCTGCTGCTGGCGCAGCCGGTGGTGCTGCAATATTGGAGTCAGCTGTCGGCGGTGCCGCTGCCGCCGCGCGGGCCGTCCAGCGCGCGCGTCGAGGCGTGGAGCGGCAAGGCGTGGGTCCCGGTGTTCGAGAGCAAGAACGAGCCGCTCGACGAGCCCGTGTGGACGCCGCACGTCTTCGACCTCACGCCGTTCGTCAATCCCGCGCTGAAGGTCCGCTTCTGTCATCACCACCCCGAGCCGGGCCTGCCGCCGGTGGCGGGCTGGAGCGTGGACGACGTGTACGTCGGACCGCCGGAGTGTCAGCCGCCCTGATCGCAATTCGCAAGGCCGGGCTGTAATCGCGGCAGGGCCCGCGTCACTCACCGGCCAAACGCATCGCGAGAAGGACGTTGCCATGAAGACACTCCCCCTATTGCGCCGACTCGGCTTCCTGTTCTCATGCACGGCCTGCGCCGTGCTGGTCCCCACCGGCTGCGACGTGAAGGTCGACGTCGAGGAGGGCGGCGGCAAGGACGAGGAGCCGGCCCCCGATGATTGCCAGCAGCAGTACGTGAACTGCCTCGACCAGGGCCACACCGCCGACGAGTGCGCGCCGCTGCTCGAGGGCTGCGAGCCGGCGCCGGTGCCGGTGCCGGACGATTGCGAGCAGGCGTTCCAGGTGTGCCTCGAGGCCGGGATCGACCCGACGATCTGCAAGCTCGAGCTCGAGCAGTGCTTGCCGACGCAGCCGCCGCCGGTCGATTGCCAGTTCGAGGTGTCGGAGTGCCTGAAGCAGGGCCAGCCGCCCGAGGTGTGCGAGCAGCTGTGCCGCCCCACCCGTGCCCGCCGCCGCCGCCCGACGACTGCGAGCAGCAGTTCCAGGTGTGCCTCGAGGCGGGGATCGATCCGGCCAAGTGCGAGGACGAGCTGAAGCTGTGCCTGGGGCAGCCGCCGCCGCCGGAGACCTGCTGGCTGCAGTGCGAGCAGCAGGGCCTGCCGCCCGAGGAGTGCAAGGCGCTGTGCGAGCCGCAGCCGCCGCCCGACTGCGAGTGGCAATTCCAGCAGTGCCTCGAGCAGGGGATCGATCCGGCCGAGTGCGAGGCGCAATTGCAGCAGTGCTGGGAGCCGCCGCCGCCGCCGCCCGACGACTGCAAGTGGCAATTCGAGCTGTGCCTCGAGCAGGGGGGCGACCCGGCCGAGTGCGAGGCGCATTGCAGGAGTGCCTGGGCCAGCCGCCGCCCTACGATTGCTGGCAGAAGTGCGCGGAGCAGGGCCAGCCGCCGGAGGTGTGCGAGCAGCTGTGCGCGCCGAAGCCGCCCGACGACTGCGAGGGGCAGTTCCAGCAGTGCCTCGAGCAGGGGATCGATCCGGCCGAGTGCGAGGCGCAATTGCAGCAGTGCTGGGAGCCGCCGCCGCCGCCCGACGACTGCAAGTGGCAGTTCGAGGCGTGCCTGCAGCAGGGCGGCGACCCGGCCGAGTGCGAGGGGCAATTGCAGGAGTGCCTGAACCAGCAGCCGCCGCCGCCGCCGAACGACTGCGACCTCGAGCTCGAGGTCTGCCTGCAACAGGGCGGCGAGCCGGAGGAGTGCAAGGCGCAGTGGCAGCTGTGCGTGGGCCCGCCGAATCCGCCCGCGCCCGACCAGTGCTTCGACCTCCACAAGGCGTGCCTCGAGGAAGGCCAGGAACCCGCGCTGTGCGACCAGAAGCTGGCCGACTGCCTCGGCCAACCTTGAGCCCTCGCCCGGTCGGCCTCGGCGGGCTATATAGCGGCTCGCCGTGCTGTCCGCCCCCCTGCTCGCGCTCGCGCTGACGAGCTCGCCCGCCGATGCGGGGGAGACGGCGGGCGCGAGCAAGAGCTCGGCGACGGGTGCGAAGGTCGCCTCGCCTGTCGAAGCGACGGAGGCGAGCAACGATTCGCCGACGACGGAGGCGAGCAAGAGGCCGCCGACCGAGGGCGCGAAGGTTGCCTCCGAAGCCACGGAGGCGAGCGAGAGTTCGGCGACGGGTGCGAGCGCGAAGATTGCCTCGCCTGGCGGAGCGACGGAGACGAGCAAGGACTCGCCGACGGTGGAGGCGAACAAGAGGCTGCCGCCGACCGAGGGCGCGAAGGTTGCCTCGCCTGTCGGAGCGACGGAGGCGAGCAAGGACTCGCCGACGACGGAGGCGAGCAAGAGGCCGCCGCCGACCGAGGGCGCGAAGGTTGCCTCGCCTGGCGGAGCGACGGAGGCGAGCAAGGACTCGCCGACCGCGACGGTACCGGAGGCGAGCAAGAGCGCTTCGCCCGGGTCGGTGCCCGTAGCGAGCCCGGTCCCCGTGGTCCCCGCGCCGACGATCGCCGGCGCGCTCGTGCGGGTCGAGGGCGTCGAGTTCGCCGACCTCGAGCGGGCGCTGCGGGTGCGCTTGCCGTCGCTGGCGCTGGCGCAGCAGGGCGACGAGCTGCCGGCGCGCGACGGATTGCGCGCGTTCGTCGACCTGCGGCGGACGTCAGCGACGCAGGTGCAGGTCGCGCTGATCCTCGCCGACGGGCGGGCTTACTTCCGCGTGGTCGACACCGCGAACGAGCCGCCGGCGCGCCCGGTGGCCGGCGCGCTGGCGCTGCTGATCGCGGCCATCGAGGACGACTCGGTCGCCCCCGACCAGCGCGACGTGCCGGTGCCGCCGGCGATCGCCGAGCCGCCGCCTCCGCCGGGACAATCGGATGTCCCAAGGACACATGTTACAAAGACATGTCCGGAGGTGCAGCCGTGTCCGCGGTTGCCTTCGCCGCCGGCGCCGGCGCCTGCGCCGCGGCTCGAGCTCGGCCTGGTGCGCTACGACGGCGCGTCGTTCGGGCTCGACCGGCCGCTGGCCGGCGTGCGCGGGGCGATGTTCGGGCTCGGGCTCGACCTGCGCTGGCGGCGAGGAGCGATCGCCGCGTTCGAGGTGCGCGCGACGGTGGCCCCGGTCGACCGCCACACTCTGGCGCGGGTGCGCGTGGCCGCGGGGGCGGGCTTCGGCGTGCGCGTGCGGGCGTTCGAGCTGCCGATCGTCGGGCTCGTCGGGGTCGAGTGGTGGGGGCTGCCAGGCGGCGAGGTCTCGGTCGTTCGCGCGAGCTCGCGGCCCCTGGTCGGCGGCGGCCTGCGGCTGTCGCCCGGCTTCTGGCTGCGCCTGCCGGCCGTGGCGGTGCGCGCCGGGGCGCGGGCGGAGCTGTGGGCCTCGGGCGAACCCGGCCCGAACGGCCCGCGCAAGCCGCTGCTGGCGCGCCCCGGCGAGGCGGCGCTGGCGGCCGTGGGCGGAGTGGAGCTGAACCTCGGGATCGAGGTCGGGGTGTGGTTCGACCCCGGGCGGCGCAAACGGATAGGTCCGAAGGGACAGGTTCGATGAGGCAGGCGGATCGGTTGCTCGACGTTCTCTGCGACGCAAACGGAGAGGTCCGAAGGGATAGGTCCGATGAGGCAGGCGGATCGGCTGCTCGACGCATGCGCGACACGAACGAACAGGTTGGAAGAGACAGGTCTGAAAGGACAGACGGTCACACGAGGGCGGGTGACGCCGGTGTGACGCAAGCCGAAGGCGGGCGCGCCAGGCCCGGCGTCATGCAGGGTCGTTGTCGCTTCGAGCGGCGATCGTGAGATGGCTGAAGGGACAGGTCAAGACTCAGCGATCCCTGGAGGTCGCACGCGGGGGGCGGTGTCGCTTCGAGCGGGGCTCGTGAGATGGCTGAAGGGACAGGTTAAGACTCAGCGATCCCTGGAGGTCGCACGCGGGGGGCGGTGTCGCTTCGAGCGGGGCTCGTGAGATGGCTGAAGGGACATGTTACGGCTCAGCGATCCCAGGCCGCGTCGCGCGGGGTCGTTGTCGCTTCGAGCGGCGATCGTGAGATGGCTGAAGGGACATGTGACGCCCCAGCGCTCCCGCCCGGTCGCGTCAGGCCACGCGGTTGCCGGGCTCGGCCTGCCAGCGGTAGCCGATGCCGCGGACGGTCTCGATCATGGACGCGTGCTCGCCGAGCTTGGTCCGCAGGTTCTTGACGTGGACGTCGATCATGTTGGTGCCGGGGTCGTAGGCGGTCTCCCACACGTTTTGGAGCAGCTCGACGCGGGACACCACGCGGCCGGCCTCGCGCGCGAGGTAGCCGAGCAGCATGAACTCGCGGTGGGTGAGGTCGAGGTCCGCGCCGGCGAAGGTGACGGTGCGGTCCTGGCGGTCGATGCGGAGCTGGCCGACCTCGAGGTAGCGGTCGCGCTGGCCGCGGCGGCCGAGCGCGCGCACGCGGGCCAGCAGCTCGCTGAGGTCGAACGGCTTGGGCAAGAAGTCGTCGGCGCCGGCGTCGAGGCCGGAGACGCGGTCGCAGAACTCGGAGCGCGCGGTGAGCATGAGGATCGGCACCGACTTGCCGGCGGTCCGCAGGGCGCGGCACACGTTCAGGCCGTCGAGCGAGGGCAGCATCCAGTCGAGGATCACGAGGTGGTACTCGATGCTGCGCGCCTGCGAGACCGCGACCGCGCCGTCGTCGACGAGGTCGACCACGTAGCCCTCCTCGGTGAGCGCGCGCGAGAGGAAGCTGGCGAGCTTGCGGTTGTCCTCGACGACCAGGATCTTGGCCGAGGATGGTGTCGTGGGTGTCGGCATGGACGAGGTCCGGGGTGAGGAGTGGTGCAGGAGGAAGGCGCGCTCAGACGATGCCGAGCAGGTCGAGCACGCCGTGGATGAAGGCCAGCGGGTGCAGCGGACACCCGGGGAGGAACAGGTCGGGGGCGCGCTCGCGGAAGAAGCCGCCCGCGTCGGCGCCGTCGTGGTGCGGACCGCCGCCGATGGCACAGGCGCCGACGGCGATCAGCACCTTGGGCCCGACGATCGCGTCCCAGGTGCGCCGCAGCAGCGCGTCGTCGGCCGCGGCGGCGACCGGGCCCGAGACGACGAGGCCGTCGGCGTCGCGCGCGGCGTCGACCCAGTCGATGCCCCAGCGGCCCATGTCGAAGTGACCGTCGGCGCAGGCCCGCAGCTCGCGGTCGCAGCCGTCGCAGCCGCCGAGGACGAGGCGATGCAGCTTGAGCGAGCGCCCGTAGAGCCGGCGAAACGCAGCCGAGGCGCTCGCGGGGGCCGGTGCGCGGCGCTCGGGGCCGATGACGAGGTCGCCGCGGGTGCCGCTGGCGAGCCGGTGCTCGGAGCTGAAACGAACCTTGCCTTCGGGACAGGCATGGACGCACTCGCGGCAGAACACGCAGCGCCCGAGGTCGAGCGCGAGGGCGCCGCCGGTCCGCGTCAGGGCGCCGCCGGGACACACCGGGAGGCAGGCGGTGCAGTCGCTCGGGCAATCACTGTCTTTGAGGACAGGTAGGCCGCAGAAGCCCGCCGCCTCGGCGGCGCGCAGGTCCGGCAGGGCGCGTCGCGGCGGCGGCCGGAGGTTGCGGAGCATGGTCAGCACGCGAGGCCTCCGGGCGCGAGCGCCGAGCGAATGCGAGTGAGTGCGAGCTGCGGAGGGGTCCGCAGCGCGCGAGCCGTGCGAGTGAGTGCGAGCTGCGGAGGGTCCGCAGCGCGCGAGCCGAGTGAGTGAGTGCGAGGTGCGGAGGGATCCGCGGGGCGCGAGGCGAGCGAGCGAGTGCGAGGTGCGGAGGGGTCCGCAGGGCGCGAGCCGAGCGAGCGAGTGCGAGGTGCGGAGGGATCCGCGGGGCGCGAGGCGAGCGAGTGAGTGCGAGGTGCGGAGGGATCCGCAGGGCGCGAGCGGAGCGAGTGAGTGCGAGCTGCGGAGCGGTCCACGGCGCGCGAGCGGAGCGAGTGAGTGCGAGGTGCGGAGCGGTTCGTAGCGTGCGAGTCGAGCGAGTGAGTGAGAGCTGCGGAGGGGTCCGCAGCTCGCGATGGTTCGCGGTCGTGAGCGGACGGAGGTCGGAGCTGCGCGGCGCGTCGGGGCGAGCGGCGTCGGGTCGTATGGAGAGCGTCGGCGCAGCGCTCGATCGAGAAAAACTCGCGGTCCCACGCGGGCGAGGCTTCAGCACGCGAGGCCTCCGAGGGCGAGGTCGAGGCTGTGCGCGCACAGGTGGACGTCGGCGAGCGTGCCGCCGCGGACGGCGGTGGCCAGGGCGGGCCAGGCGAACATCGCCGGGTCCTGGGCGCGGTAGTCGAGCAGCCGGCCGGCGGCGTCGGTCTCGAGCAGGTGGACGATCGACCCGCGCGCCCCCTCGACCGCGGCGATCGCCAGATGACGCGGTGCGAGCGAAGGCAGCGCCGCGGCCGGGCGTGCGCCGGCGGCCCCGGCGATGCTGTGCAAGATCCACGCGACGGCCGCGTCGACCTCGCGCGCTCGCAGCGAGGCGCGGGCCAGGCAGTCGCCGTCGTACTCGACGAACACGTCGACCGCGTGGCGGCGGTAGAGGCGGCCGGGGAGGTCGCGCCGGAGGTCGTGCGGCAGGCCGCTGGCGCGCGCGGCCGGGCCGACGAGGCCGAGCTGGGCCGCGTCGCCGCCGGTGAGGCCGCCGACGCCGTCGAGCCGGGCCCGGACCGAGCGGGCGCCCAGCAGCATCGCGCTGCAGCGGGCGAAGGCGCCGCGGAGGCCGGTGAGGGTGGCGCGGACGTCGGCGATCCGCGCGGCGCCGATCGGCTCGCGCACGCCGCCGGGGCGCACGTGGCCGTGGCCGTGGCGGCTGCCGCACAGGCGCATGAGGAGGTCGCGGGCGAGCGCGTGCAGGCGGTCGAGGTCGGACGCGCCGGCGCCGAAGCCGATCGCGCGGGCGGTGGCGGCGAGGCTGACGAGGTGACCGGCGATCCGCTCGAGCTCGAGGCCGACGCCGCGGTGGACGTCGCCGGCGAGGTCGAGGTCGACGCCGGCGAGGCCCTCGATCGCCATCGCGTGGGCCCAGGCCCGGGCCACGCTGCCCTCGCCGCGCAGGGTCTCGATCAGCGCCGGGAGCTGGGCGACGGGTCGCGTGCAGAGCACCGCCTCGACGTCGTGCTCCGCTCCGGCCCGCAGCTCGACGCCGCGGATGTGGTCACCGCGGCAGTGCAGGCGCAGGGGGCCGTGATCGACGAGGCCGCCGAAGCCGGGATCGCGCTCCTCCGCGGTCTTGCCGGCCGGCCAGAACCACATGTCGCGCGGGTCGAGCGGGGCGTCGGCGGCTCGCGGCGGCGGGACGGCGAGCTGCAGGCCGTATGTCCTTTCGAGCAGGCGCTCGTGGGCGCCGAGCGGGCCGCGCAAGGCGGGCAGCGCCCGGTCGTGTGCGGCCCGTCCGCGCATCACCGCGAGGCCGCGCGGGCGCACCAGCGCCGCGGTCAGGACGATGCCGCGCACGTCGTCGCGGCGGCCGTGGTAGGTCAGCACGCGGGCGCCCGCGGCGGTCTCGCGGGCGAGCGCGGCGACGAAGGTGTCGCCCGGGAGCTCGGGCAGGTCGTCGACGGCGGCCACGAGCAAGGGGCGCGGGCCGCCGTCGCCGTCGCCCGGCGCCGCGGGGACCGGGCGCGACGACACGAGGCGCAGGAAGGAGCGCGCTCCCGGCTCGCCCGGCGGCTGCGACTGGGCCGAGCGCGGAGCGGTCATTCGCCCCCCGCAGGTGCAGGACGACGCCGAGGCCCTCGCACAGCGCGGCGCCGCCGAAGTACAGCGAGCGCGCGGCGGGGCGCGGCCGGGCGACGCGGGCCGCGAAGGTCCCCGCCGACGCCGCCAGCGCGAGCGAGACGAGCAGGTGCACGGACACGCCCGGCCAGCCGCGCGCGGACGGGAGGACGAGGGCGGCGAACAGACCGGAGAGGGCGACCGCGACGACGCCGTCGAGGTAGCGCGCGAGGCCGTGGTCGAGGACGTCGTCGGGGCGATCGGCGGCGACGACCCGTAGCGCGAGCAACGTGGCGGCGGCGCACACGAGGGCGACGGTCCAGCGCGGGCTGGCGGCGAGCTCGTCGAGGCCGACCTGGGTGCCGGCGAGCAGCGCGGCGACCAGCGCGAGGAGCTGCAGCGCGCCGCGGGGCGGGGCCCCGGCCCGGCGCTGCGAATGGTGGTAGAGGGCCAGCAGGCCGACGAACACGGCGAGGTCGCCGTGGAACGCGAGCGGCGAGGTCGGGCCGACGACCGGCGCGAGGGCGGCGAGGGCGAGCGCGGCGACGAGCGCCAGCAGGCCGCGGGGCCGCATCGCCGCGCCCTTGCGCAGCGCTCGCAGCAGGTCGCGCGCGGGCTGCAGCAGACGCACGCCCCGGCGCCCGCTCAGCCCGGCCTCGACCTGCGCGGCGACGCCGAGCCAGACGAGCGGCAACAGCAGGACGCCGGCTGTCTGCGACAGCGCGACGCCCCACGGCGCACCCGCCCCCGGAGCGGCGGTGATAAAGGACAGGAGTGGCGACAACGGAGCTCTCCCCGGCGCCGCGACCCGGCGCCCCGACTGGTGAGACTCGACGCAATCAAGGTAGGAGCGGGGCCGGTAACGGTCGAGTTAAGTGCGGTTCACCGGTTCACGGCCGATGCAGCGCGGCGCCAGATGAACTCGCGCTCATCGACGCGATCGACTGAAATATGTCCGAAGAGACATGTCGATCGCGCGCAGGTGTCGATGTGACAGCACGGCGCCGCTCGAGGTCGGTCGCCGCGGCGCGCGGCGTGGATGGCGGCGCGTTCACTGCCGCGGCCGGTCGGGCTGGGCAAGGAGCCGCGAGAGAGGGCCGGGGCGGGTCGGCACGCATGAATTTTACGGGATATTGTTGTCGGGAAACGACTATCTTGAATGATGCTGGCTTAACCAAAGCCGGGCCACGGGGCGGCCCGGACGCTGTTCATACTTGGCGCGCGCTCGGCGCGAGGACGGGAGGCGGGGGCGAAATCGCGCGCGGGCAGATCTCCGGGGCGCATCGGCGGGCGGGACGGTCTCGCGGCGAGACGGTTCGCGCGCTGGGGTGACGGGCGCCGTCACGGCGGGCGCGTCCGGAGGGTCCTTCGCGAGGGACAGGGCGCAGGGGGTTCGGTTTGACGGCGAGCTGCGCGGAGATTCGCTCGGCGAATGGCTCGGTGCGAATGATGGGAGCTTGCGTCTCCGAGTGGCATGATTCGACCGAGGCGAACCGCGCGGCAGGGGGCCTCGAATGCGCCGGCGGGGAGACCGGGGACGCGCGAATGGCAGAGCGCGAATGAGGAGAGCCGCGCGGGGCGCGACGCTTCGCGGGGGCACCGGCGCGCAAGTAAAGCCACGGGGGAGACAGTCCGCGATTCTTTGACGAGGTAGAATTGAAGAAGGTCTCGCGAACGGGTCGGCCGAATCATAGGACCCTCGAAAATGAGCGTCCCGCGAATGGCCGATGCGAATGCCGGGGCCTTGCGACACGAATGGTGACTCGACGGCCTCGGTCGCGACGACCCGATCGCGAGCAGCGGCCCGAGGCCGGCTCAGGCGCGTGGCTCGTGCGGGCGCGAAGGCGGACGAGCGCGAGCCGCAGCATCGAGCGCGGGCGCGGCGGCGGGGGGCCGAGCGCGAGCAGCAGCAACGCGACGTCGAGCGGTGCGTCAGCGACGGGCTCGGCGGAGGCGACCGAGCGCGACGAGCAGCAGCAGGGCGAGCGCGTCAGCGCCGGGCTCGGCGGACGAGCGCGAGCAGCAGCAGGGCGAGCGCGTCAGCGCCGGGCTCGGCGACCGAGCGCGAGCAGCAGCAGGGCGAGCGCGTCAGCGCCGGGCTCGGCGACCGAGCGCTAGCAGCAGCAGGGCGAGCGCGTCAGCGCCAGGCTTGGCGACGGACGAGCGCGAGCAGCAGCAGGAGCGTCAGCGCCGGGCTCGGCGGCGGCGGACGAGCGCGAGTCGCAGCAGGAGGGAGCCCGGGCGAGCGCCTCAGCGACGGGTTCGGCGGCGGCGGCCGAGCGCGAGCAGCAGCAGCGCGAAGCCGCCGGCCGGGCCGCTCTGCCGGCAACCGCAGCCGTCGTCGCCGCCTTGCTGACCGCCGGTGGTCGCGCTGCCCGTCGCGTCGGCGGTGGTGCCGGTGGGGCCAGGGCCCGTGCTCGCGGCGCCGGTGCTGCCGGTCGTCGCGCCGGTGGTCGGCGCGTCGCCCGTACCGTCGCTGGTGCCGGTGCCGTCGCTGGTGCCGTCGCTCGACTCGCCCTCCTCGACCAGGCCGCGCAGCGGACCGAGGCTGTCCATTCGGCCAGGACCAATGGGTCAGGTTCGGCGGGGAACAGCGCCTGCGCGTCGGCGCCGGCGCTGTTCGTGTGGTTCTCGGTGGCCAGGAACTCGAGGTAGGCGGGGGTGTTGATGACGTAGAGGAGGCGGACGCGGAGGTCGAGGAGGTCGTCCTGCCCGGGCGTGAGGTCGACGATGCGCGCCGGCGCGAACGCGTAGGTGACCTCGTCCCAGTGCGGCCAGGTCTCGTCGGGAAGCTGCGCGTAGCGGTCGCCGACCGGGTCGGTCTCGATGCCGGCCTGGAGGCCCTTGGGGATCCGGCTGTCCACCTGCCAGTAGTCGTTGAGCAGGAGGTGGTTGGTCGCGCCGGTCTGCTGGTGCACCGCGATCGCCTCGTAGGTGCGCTGCTGCGGGTCGCCCTCGAGGCCCTGGCCGGCGATCCACCGCCCCGAGCCCCAGACGGGCTCGCCCATGTAGCTCGCGGTGATCTCGAGCCACATGACGCGGCCCTCGGAGTAGCCGCTCGGCAGCTTGTGGCCGGTGTTGTTGGTGACCTTGACGCCCCAGCCGTCGATGCCCGCCTGCAGGTCGACCGACTCCGGCGCAGTGACCTCGAGCGTCGCCGCGCCCCCGAGCGAGAGGTCGATGCCCGCGAGCGCGACGTCGAAGTAGGCGTCGTCGATGTCGCCGCTGCCGGCGCTGCCGTACAGCGACTTCGAATTTCCACCATCCGCCGGTTCGCCCCGGCGAGGTCGTGGCGGCGGCCGCCGGTGGCGTGCACGATGCCCTGGCTGTTGAACTCGGCGCAGCCGGCGACGTTGTCGACCGCCGGCATGTGGCAGTCCTGGCACGACTTGAACTCGAGGCCCGGGGTCGCGTAGGCGCTGGCGAGCCACTCGCTGTAGGTGCGCTGCTCGTTGAACTTGGCGCCGGTCGGCTGGCCGTCGGCGTCGAGGCGGTCGCGCCCGGTGGTGACGTCGTGGCAGGTGCCGCAGTGCTCGGAGCGGCCCAGCAGATCGCCGACCATCCAGCTGTGCATCGGCTTGTCGCCGCCGTCGTACGACCACGGGCCCTGCTTCGGCACGTCGCCGGCGTCGCCGATGACGTCGTCGATGGTGTAGTGGGCGTCGCCCGGCGGCGTGACGCCGTCGTCGATCATGCGGTGGCACAGGTCGCAGTCGACGCCCGCGAGGTCGTCGGGGTCGAGGTCGTCGATCGCGGTGGCGTCGTCACGGCCGGCCACGAAGGCCCGCGGCGAGTGGCAGCGGACGCAGCTCGCGGTCTCGCCGGGCATGTCCTGGGCGGCGATCGCCACCCCGGCCCAGAACACCGGGTCGCGGGCGGAGTTGGCCATCATGCCGCCGGCCCAGGCGATCGGCGAGACGTTGGGCACGTCGGCGTGCTCGGGCGGGTTGGCGAAGGCGTGGCACTTGCGACAGTCGGCCGACTTCTCGAGCGGGTTCTGCAAGCTGCCAGGCTCGGTCGCGGCGCTCGCGGGCGCGGACAGCAGCGCGGCGAAGGCGAGTGAGACCGTGGGCCAGGCGCGGCGGGAGAACACCGTCATGGCGGGCATCTTATCGCGGCGTGCTCACAGCCGCAAACTGGAGGTCGCGGGAAACTCTCCGTGAGCCGCGCCCTACTCATGTCCGCTGGTTCGGGTCCGCATGGTAGCGATCGCGCGCTCGAGGTCCCGACACAGTTTGTCGAAAGAAGGCGAACGCGACCGACACAGCGCGAGGTCCATCCGTGCCGCCAATCGCGGTTGGTCTAGCGTCTCACTATAGCGGGTGCCGCGGAAGCGATCTTCGATCCACTTCTTACGCAGTCGAAGTGTCTCGGGAGACTGAGGGATTTGGCTAGCGCCGAGATCCAGGTAGTCACCGAGAGATTCCGCGGCCGCGACGAACCAGGTCTCGAACTCGAGATTGGCTACGACGCATGCGGCGGCTTGATCGCCGCTTCCGGACTGCGCGCGCGCTAGTAGGCGCGGTCCCAACTCGCAGGGGCGGTCCCCGTCGCCATCGAGGAGCACAAGCACGAGGCCGTGGGCCACCGGGCGAGCCGCGCGCAATTTGTTGGCAGCGACTCCTGCGAAACGTTGAAGCTCGCCGTCTCGGACCAGGCGCGTCCGCGGCTGACGGAGCGGCTGAGCGACCTCGACGTGGTACAGACTGAAGAGTTCGCTGCATATTCGTCGAACTAACGGCGGCAGAGCGAGGACTTCGCCATGGCCCTCGACGATCGACTGCACGCGCAACATGCTATGCGTCGTCCTCGTCCTCGGTCGCGAGGTTCGCACCGTCGAAGTCGAGTTGATTCCACCGGATCGCCGCTTGTCTCTGTGCGTCCACAGGATCGGGCTCGAGCTGGTCCATGCGTAGCAGCTCACCTGCCGTCGACAAGTGCTGCCGTAAGGACTCGCGGCTGCCGGGATCGGCCGGCGCGACCACCGTCCGGTTACCCGAAGCATGGACGACGAGGAGGGTGTCCTCTTCGATTCAGAAGCCTGTCGAGGATTTCGGGGCTATGACTCGTCAGCACCACCTGTGTGTGAGCTGACGCCTCTCGCAGAGCGTCGACCAGCGCGCCGGCCGCGGCCGGATGCAGGGCAGTCTCGGCTTCTTCGATGCCGACGAGGCGAACGGGACGCTTGCGGCCGAACAATTGCACCGCTGCGACTAGAATCCCAAGCGCCCTTAGGGTGCCATCGGACATATTGAGTGCCTCGAATGTCCAGGGGTGGCTCGCGCCCTTGACCGCCTGGCTGAATTGCAGAGTCTCGTAACCGCCGTGGGTGATCCTTTCAACCTTGCGAACGCCTGGGACGATGGTGGCGAGGTACTCCTCGATGCGCTGAAGGGCAGCGGGCTCTTCCTGTTGCAGCCGAGCGATGACACTGGGCAAGTTGCGGCCATCTCGAGCCAACAATTCGCCGTGCTCTGGTGTCTGTAGCCGGCGCATCTCCTCGGGGTTGAGGCTGTAAAACCCCATCGCCGCGAGGCCGTCGAAGAGTTCGCGGAATGCGGGGAAACCGGCGGCAATCGGCAAATAGAGACGATCGTCTTGTGCTGGGGGAGCCGGCGATACCGACGCCTCGAACAGGGTCTTGAGGTCGTCGCCCTTACCCGTACGCACGATCCGGTACGACGCGAGTGGTGAACCGTTCCCTTCGCGGATGATGGCTTCCTCGCGGCGGACCACGAAACCACCAAGCCGTCGGGCCGCGACGGCGAAGCGATAGATAGCCGAGCGGCCCGCCGGCAGCGCCAGCTCGAATCGCATGGCGAAGTTCCGCGGATGACCCGTGCTCTTGCGGCGAACGGCTGCAATGCCGCCCCGGCTGTTGAAGGCTTGCTGCAACGAGTGCTGCAGGGCCTCGGTGAGAAAACGCAAGGCGTCGAGGAAATTGCTTTTACCGGCCCCATTGCGGCCGACCAGCACGGTCAGAGGCCGAAGCACGACGTCGCACTGTTCGATGCTCCGGTAGTTGCGCAGGGTGACCCGGGTGACGAACGGGACCGGCGCGCTGGTGGGGAAGAGGGACTCCTGCATGCCGCGAGCCTGAGTTTATGCGCGGCACCGACGAGGCTGCAACGACGAAGCGAGGAGGAGCCGAAAGGAGACGTCCGGGGCGGGGGCGGCTATGCTCCGGCCGCATGCCTCGCGCGCGCGACGCTCTCCTCGCGGCGGTGCTGATCGCCGCCTGTACGCCGGCCCCCGACGGGCGCTCGGCCTCGCCGACGGCGTCGGGCGCCGCGCCGGCGCCGGCGAGCCCGGCGAGCCCGCCCGCGGGGCGCACGGCCAACAACGACGCGCGCGGGTTCGCCAACCAGCCCGACTACGACGGCGAGGCGGCGGCCCTCAAGGTGGCGGTCGCGTCGCGCCTGCCCGACCCGCTGCCCGCCGACCGCAAGCAGGCCTGCGCCGCGATGTTCACGGCCGCCGACGCGCTCTACCGCGACATCGACCCCGCGGGCGCGGCCCTGAAGCTGCTGCAGGCCAGCCGCGCGGCCGACCAGAGCGCCTGCGAGCGCGAGACCAGCCCGCGCGCGGCCGCCTGCGTGACGGTGCTGCTCGGCGACCGCAACGCCGAGCTGCCGTGGCTGCTCGACCAGTGCTCGCGGGCGTTCCCGGACTGATCGGACATGTTCCCTCGGACATTCTCCTGAGGACATGTTTGAAAAGGCATGTCGTTTCGGACATGCCTCTTCGACCTCACCCTCGCGCCGGCGTGAGCTCGTAGGCGAGCTTTCGCTCCGCGCCGAACCGCACCTGCTCGCGCAGCCGCAAGCCGTGGTCTCGGCGGCACGCTCTGCGTGCGCGTGAGGCCGCCGTTCGAGCCGAGATCGATCGGGGACCGCGGGTCTCCCGGAGCGCGGAGGCCGGGGCGACCGCGAGGATGCGTGCGCCCGGGCGTTCGTGTCGCGGGCTCCCTCACACGGTCGCGTACGGCGGCGAATTTCGCCTCGTAGGCGTTGGCACGTCCCGTGCTCAGGGCCGGCCGTCATGCTGTCCCGCACCCTGCTCCCGCTCCACGCGCTCGTCCTCGTCTCCGCGATCCTCGCGCCCGCTTGCAAGCCCGAGGAGGGGGCCGCGACCGACACCGACGCGACCGACTCGGCTGCGACCGACACCGACGCGACCGACACCGACGCGACCGACACCGCCGCGACGCAGCCGACCACCAGCGCGACCGACACCGCCGCGACCGACACCGCCGCGACCGACACGGACTCGACCGCGACCGACACCGATACGGACACCGGCGGTGAGGCCTGCGTCCCGCGCGATCCGGTCGTCACCGCCGAGGTCGGCATCGACTTCGGCGCCTGGCCGGTCATGGACGGCGAGCCGGAGACGATCCAGGTCGCGGCCGCCTGCATCGTCCAGACCGCGACCAACGTGGAGGGGAAGGTCGAGGTCGCCCTCCTCTGCAGCCAGGGCGATCTGCTCGACGTCGCCGTCACGCTCTTCGTCACCGCCCCGGCCGACTTCGCCATCGACATCCAGGACGGCCAGACGGTCGCGCTCGACGCCTACTGGCAGGGCGAGGGTCACCACATCGGCGAGGGCGAGTGGTTCGTCCTCAAGGCCGCCCTCACCGATGAGGTCTTGCTCGCCGGCGTCGCCCACGACAGCAACTTCGGGGTCAACGAGGTGTTCGGCGCGCTCACGGTCGACACGGTCGAGGGTATGTGCCCGCTGCCGTGCGGCAACGAGTGCTTCGACACCCTCGACCCCGAGCGGATCGCCTTCCGGTTCGTGCACGACGAGGGCCCCTCGATCGAGCTCGTCGACGGCACGCGCGGCGAGTTCCTCGCCCAGGGCCGCAAGTTCGACGCGGTGGTCTCGACCGCCGAGAAGTACTACTGCCTGAACTGCTGGAGCTGGTACGTGTGGGTCATCGGCTCCGTCCCGGCCTGAGGCCGGGGCTTTCGTGAGACCTGGCCCCGAGGCCAGGTCGGGTCCCACGTCGAGCGGCCGGTCAGCCCGGCGGTTCGAACTCGTCGCAGGCGGTGTCGATGACGCCGACGGCCTCGGCGAAGAACGGGGTGTAGTCGGCCGCGCAGACGCTGCCGATCACCCCGTTTGAAAACATGTCGACGAAGCTCTGCAGGCGCGGGGAGGCCTCGGCGCCCATGCCGTCGCCGCCGTTCGGGTCGCCGCCGGGCGGGCAGAGGCCCATCGGCAGGTTGCTGTCGCCGACCAGGCCGAGCACCACCGCCGACTTCTCCTCGCCGCCCTTGGCGGCGACGACGGCCTGGAACCACTCGGCCGGCTCGCCGGGCGAGCCCTTGCCGTCGTCGGCCATGTCGTCCTCCTCGTCGGTGATGAACACGAGCACGAGCAGCGCGTCGTCGCGGAGGAAGCCCTCGTCGCAGCCGCCGGGGGCGTTCTGCGGGTCGCCGAGCGCAGAGGTGGCGGACAGCATGACCTTCTCGTCGCCGCTGCCGTAGGTGCCGACGTTGGCGATGCACTCGAACGTCTGGGCCAGGTCGGGCTGGCTCTCCGTCATGTAGCGCTTCATGTCGGCGAGCATGCAGTGCTTGCCGGTGGCGTCGAACTCCTTGCCGGTGCCGTACTCGTAGTTGCACTGCGACAGCGGCAGGTCGTTGCAGTCGAAGCCGTTGCAGGTCATGCCCGAGCCGCCGCAGGCGTTCTCGCAGCAGACGGGGGCGGGGTGCAGTTGCACGAGCCGTTGGTGCACGTGCTGCTGAGGCCGGTGTTCATGCCGTTGTCGGTCGAGACCGCCATGATGTGGTAGTCCTTGGCCGACAGCGTATTGGTGATCGTGTCGATGAAGCCGGGGAACGAGGCGATCAGGTTGGCCTGCTCGTCGGCCATCGAGCCCGAGTTGTCGACCACGAACAAGAAGTCGATCTTCTTGCAGCCGGCCGCCAGCGGGTCGTCCTCGCCGGTGGTGCCCTGCGGCTGCTCGCCGAGGTCGAGCTTGGGCAGGCCGGGCGGCGCGCTGTCGGTGGTGGTGCCGGCGCTCGCATCGCCGGAGGTGGTGGTCGGGACGGCCGTCGAATCGCCGCTCGGGGCGTCCTGTCCGGTCGTCGTCCCCGGCGCCTGACCGGTGAGTCCGGTGGCGCCGGTGATCCCGGTGGCGGTGGCGGGGCTAGGTCCGCCGCTGTCGCCGCAACCGGCGACGACGGCGAGCCCGAGGAGTGATTCGACGGCGAATCGTGCAGGGCGGCGTATCATCGCCGGCAGCATCGCTCACTCCATGACCGCGGCGAAAGGCGTCCCGGCTATGACGATTCGTGTGCGCCGTCACGGGTGATTGTCCAGAGATTGCGCGGTGCGGCGGGCGCATCGCCGGATGTCTCTCCGGACATCTACTGTGATTTCACGAACGAGCGGCCCGGGGCACGACGTTTCACGGATACGCGCGCCGGCGGCCGAGACGCCGCGCGGGGCGGCCGCCGGGGTGAATGCGGGCGCTTCGAGGTTTCGCCGGGAATGGCAGCACCGCGCGTCAGCCGACCGGTTCGAACACGTCGCAGGCGAAGTCGATCACCCCGACCGCCTCGGTGAAGAAGGGCGTGTAGTCGGTGGCGCAGACGCTGCCGATCACCCCGTTTTCGAACCGTTCGACGAACTCCTGCAGCCGCGGCGACGACTCGGCCCCGGTGCCGTCCATGTTCGGGCCGCCGCCGGCCGGGCACAGGCCGCCCATGAGGTTGCCGTCGCCGACCAGGCCGAGCACCACCACCGCGTCGGTGTCGCCGTGCTTGGCGGCGATCAGCTGCTCGTGCCACTCCTTGGGCAGGCCGGGCGTGCCCTCGCCCTCGATCGCGTTGTCGTCCTCCTCGTCGGTGATGATGATGACCACGAGGATCGCGTCGTCGCGCAAAAAGCCCTCGTCGCACCCGCCGGGCCCGTTGAGCGGGTCGCTGACGGCCTCGAGGGTCGCCAGCACCGGCTTCTCGGCGCCGCTGCCGTGGGTGCCGATGTTGGCGACGCACTCGAAGGTGCCGGCGAGGTCGGGCTGGTCGGCCTTCATGAAGCGGCGCCCGTCGGCGAGGTCGCAGCGCTGGCCGACGGCGTTGTAGATGTTGCCGCGCCCGTAGACCTGGTCGCAGTCGGAGATCGGCAGGGCGTCGCAGGCGAAGCCGTTGCAGTCCTTGCCGAACAGCTCGCAGGTCTTCTGGCAGCAGATCGGCGCCGGCATGCAGGCGCACGAGGTTGCGTTGCACTTGGTGCTGAGGCCGGCGGCCTGGCCGTCGTCGGTCGGGACCGCCATGATGTGATAGTCCTGGGCCGCGATCGTCTGGGTGATGGTGGCGATGAAGCCGGGGAACGAGGCGATCAGGTTGGCCTGCTCGTCGGCCATCGAGCCCGAGTTGTCGATGACGAACAAGAAGTCGGCCTTGGCGCAGCCGGCCGCCGCCGGGTCGTCCGGCCTGCCGCCGTCGGACGGGGGCAGGTCGAGCTTGCCGACGACGCCGGGGTCCGGCACGTCGATGCCGCCCGTGGAGTCGTCGCTCGTCATCAGCACGACGCCGCCGGAGGTCCCGTCGCTGCCGCCGTGAGAGCTCTGGTTTTCGCACGCCGTCCCGGCGGTCCACAGCGCGACCGTCGTCGCGAACACGAAGCGATGCATGCATTTCTATATGCGCCCGATCGCCTGGACCATCGTCCGGGCGGTGGGGCCCGTCACACTCGAAGCGCGCGGCGATTCATCGCTACGATGATATGAGCCGAGTCCGCTCGACCGACAGCGCGGCCTTCACTCTGGCGAATTCGCGGGCCACGGCCGCGAGTTCGTCGCTCGCGGGCTGCTCCGCGCGGGCGGCGGCATAGAGCGACTGACAGCGTTCGGCGAGCAGTCGCGCGCCGAACCCGGCCGAGCTGCCCTTGAGCCGGTGCGCCAATTGAGCGACTCGCGCGATCTCCCGGCGCGCGGCGGCCTCTTGCAGGGCCTCGAGGTCGCCCTCGGCCTCGCGCAGGTACACGTCGATGAGGCCGGGCACGAAGGCGGGGTCGTCGGCGGTGACGTAGCCGCGGATCACCGCCAGCTCGACGGGCTGCATGCGCTCGGCGGCGACGCGGGCGATCGTGGCGCGCAGGGTCTCGAGCTTGACCGGCTTGATCAGGATCGCGTCGATGCCGGCGTCCTTGCAGCGGCCGAGCACGTCGATCTCGGTGTGGCCGGTGAGGGCGATCAGGGCGACGTCGCCGCGGACGTCGCGGATCTGCCGCGCCGCCCCGGGGCCGTCGAGCTCGGGCAGCTGGACGTCGAGGATGACCGCCACGTAGGGCCGCGCCAGCGCGCTGGCGACCGCGGCCGCGCCGTCGGCCACGCCGTCGACCGCGTAGCCGCTGCGCCGCAGGGCGGTGACCAGCAGCTCGCGACCGGCGCCGTCGTCGTCGGCGACCAGGACGCGCGGGCGGGTGTCGGCCTCGGCGGTCGGCTCGGCCGCGGGCGCGACGAGGAGCGGCATCGTCACCTCGAAGCGGAAGGTGGTGCCGACGCCGGGGTCGCTGTCGACGTCGAGGCGGCCGCCGAGCGCGTCGACCAGCTGTTTGCTGATCGACAGGCCGAGGCCGGTGCCCTCGACGCTGAGGTCGCCGACGCGGGAGAAGTCGCGGAACAGCCTGCTCATGGCCTCGGGGCCGATGCCGACGCCGGTGTCGCTGACCTCGACCTGCAGGCGCGCGACGTCGTGTTCGACCCGCGCCGAGGCGCGCAGCTCGACGTGGCCCTGGCGCGTGAACTTGATCGAGTTGCCGATCAGGTTGATGACGATCTGGCGCAGCCGCAGGCGATCGCCGCGCAGCCGCGCCGGCAGGTCCGGGGCCAGCGCGGACCGCAGCTCGAGCCCGCGCTTGTGCGCGCTCGGGCCGAGCAGGTCGACGAGCTGCTCGAGCGTGGCCCGCGGCGAGAAGTCGTCGGTCCGCAGCGACGGCCGCTTGCCCTCGATCTGCGCGGTGTCGACCAGACCGTCGATCAGCAGCAGCAGGTCCTCGCTCGAGCCGCGCAGCGTGCTGAGGTGCTGCCGGCGCTGCTCTGTCGGCAGGCCGTGGTCGTCGAGCAGCGCCAGCAGGCTCATGATCGCCTGCATCGGCGTGCGCAGCTCGTGGCTGACGTGCGCGACCATGCGCGCGCGCAGCTCGGCGGTCGCGTGGGCGGCCTCGCTGCGCTCGCGCAGGGCCCGGTTGTCTTCTGTCAATCGAGCGAGCTCGGCGCGGTCGGTGGCGACGCGGCGCCGGTTGCTCACGACAGTCGCGATGAGAGCGACCGAGAGCGCGACGACGACGACGGTCAGGACGACCGTCGCGGCCGTCAATTCGGGCCCCCGACGACGACGAAGAGCTCGGTCTCTCCTTTGCCCTTGATCTCGCTGACGCCGATGCTCTCGGTCTTGTAGTCGGGCTCGACCTGCCGCCGCGCCGCCGCGCTGACGCACACCTGGCCGACGCGGGCGTTTTGTTCGATGCGCTGGGCGGTGTTCACGGTGTCGCCCCAGATGTCGAAGATGTACTGCCGCGTGCCGACCACGCCGCCGACGACCGGGCCGACGTGGACGCCGATGCGCAGGTTCCACCGGGTCGGCAGCTCGGCGCTGGCCGCCAGGATCGCGCGGCCGAATTGCACGCAGCGCAGGGCGGGGCGCTCGTCGTCGGCGTCGAACAGGCCGGCGGCGCCCATGAAGGAGTCGCCGATCGTCTTGATCTTCTGCACCCCGAACTCGAGCGCGAGCTGCTCGAAGCGGGTGAACAGGTCCTGCAGGCTGATCAGCACCTCCTCCGGGCTGTGGCGGTCGCAATAGGCGGTGAAGCCGACGATGTCGGCGAACACCACCGCGACGTTGTCGAGCCGGCGCGGGGCGATCGTGCCGGACGACTGCAGCTCGTCGGCGATCGGGTCGGGCAGGAGCACGCGCAGCAGGTCGTTGGCGCGGCGGCCCTCGGCGGCCAGCTGGACCAGGTGGTGGCGGGCCTTGTCGCGCAGGAACTTCTTCTCGAGGCAGGCGCCGAGGCGGGCCCGCAGCAGCGCCGGGCTGACCGGCTTGGGCAGGAAGTCCTCGGCGCCGCGCTCGATGCAGGCGGCCACGCTCGAGGTCTCCTCGACCGCGGAGATCATCAGCACGCTGAGCCGCTCGAGCGCGCCCTTCTCGCGCAGCTCCTCGAGCACGGCGATGCCGTCGCTGTCGGGCAGCAAGACGTCGAGCAGGATGACGTCGAACTCCTGCTGCCACACCAGGTCGAGCGCCTCGCTGGCGGTGCCGGCGACCTCGACCGTGTTGCCGGCCTGCCGCAGTGGTGGGCCAGCAATTCGCGGCTGGTCGGGCTGTCGTCGACCACCAGGACCGAGCCGGTGCGGCGCTCGGGCTCGGCCGTGGTCGCGTCGGCGTCGGGGATGGCGAGCCGGGCCAGCCGCGCCGACGCCTCGAACGAGTTCTTCCACCCGCCGCCGCTCATCGACGCGGCCGCCTGGGTCTCGCCCAGCTGATTGACGAGGGTCGTCTGCTGCGAGCCGGGCGCGACGCCGCCTAGCACCGTGAAGAACACGGTCGCGGTGTTGCCGGTGGTGTTGCCGGCCGACATGCGCCCGCCGAGCGACAGCACCAGGAGGCGGCAGATCGCCAGGTCGAGCCGGCCGCCCTGGCTGCGCGCGCCGCTGGTCAGCGGGTCGAAGTCGATGGAGGCGGTGGTGTCGGTCAGCGGATAGCCGGTGTCGCGGACCGAGAACAGCAGCTGGTGTGATGATTTGTCCCCGGGGACAGGTTCGACCGCGATCCGGATCTCCCCGCCCGGCGCGCGCGCGATCGCGTTCTGCCCGAGCAGCCCGAGGATCTGCCGGATCTGCGCCTCGCGCCCGTAGAAGGTCGTCGGCACGCCCTGCTCGACGTAGTGGCGCACCACGACCCCGGCGCGCCCGGCCTGGATCGACAGCGCCTCGGCGGCCTCGCGCAGCAGCGCGGCCGGGTGGAACACGCGGGCCCCCTCGGCGCTGCCGCCGATGCGGCCGATGTCGAGGAGGCTCTGGACGACGCGCTCCATCTGCTCGCCGGCGCCGCCGATCTTGCGGGCCATGGCGGCGATGTCGGCCTCGGGCGGGGCGTCGGCGAGGGCGCGGGAGGCCCGCGACAGCTGGCCCAGCGGGTCGCGCAATTCGGTGGCCACGAGCGCCATGAATTCGTTGCGGGCGCGCAGGATCTCCTCGGCGATCCGGACCGCGTCGTCGAGCTGGCGCCGGCGCATCCGATCCTCGCGGATGTCGGTCAGGACGCAGACGAAGCCGCGGTGGGCCGGCACGATCGCCACCGCCACCGGCACGACCGCGCCGTCGCGGCGGCGCAGCTCGTGCTCGTGGGTGTGCGGCATGTCGATGCTGCTCTTGACCGCCGAGGTCGCGAACGGGTTCTCGAGCCCGACCGCCTGCATGATCGACTTGCCGACCAGGGCGCTGGCCGGCTGGCCGGTGAGCTCGCACAGCTTGCGGTTGACGGTGCGGACCAGGCCGCGGTCGTCGACGAGCAGCACCGCGTGGCTCAGCGCCTCGAGCATGTCGCCGACCTGGCGCTGCGTCATGCTCGACTTCACCAGCGCCTGCATCGTGCGCAGGCTGGCGCGCGCGGCCAGGTAGACGAAGATCCCACCGCCGAGGAAGATGACGCCCGCCAGCGCCACCACCGCTTCCTGCCAGCCGAGCAGGACCACGACCGCGGTGGCGACGTAGGCGGCGATGAAGACGAGGATCAGGGAGAGCAGGACCCGCCACGGGCCCGAGTGAGGTGTGACCTGACGCAGCCGCAGCAGCGCCAGGGTTTGCCTCGCCCCCATCGCCAGGACCCCAGCGCCGAGCGCGATCAAGGCAGCGGTCGCTGCGTGGAACGGCGTCATTATCCTACTGCGAGCTTGCGCGAAGCGGCTCCGGCGCTCAAGGGCCCAGGCGCCGATGGACAGGCGTCCGCGGCGCCTGGCGAGAGGAAAGCTGCTTCGTCGATCACGCTGCCCGTGAAGCGTCGCGGCGTGCGGGCCGACCGACGTTCACGGCGGCGTTCTGTCGCCATCGTCGGCGCGCTTTGGCCCGTGAACGTCGGACTGCGCACGTCGTGTGTCGGTGCGCGTTGCCGCGCCGCGAAGGCCGCCCCATAGACCCGGGCATGGCCAGGTTTCCGCAGCGCGTCCCGCGAGGGCGACCGCGCCCCGTGCGAGCGGTGGAGCGCAGCCGGATCCGGGCCCATGCACGCGCTGCGGTCGCGGCCGAGACGGCGCTCATGCGGCGGTGGTTCGGCGCCTCGAGCTTCGACGAGCGCGAGCGCAGCATCGCCAGCGTCGCCGCGGAGCAGGAGATCCCCGCCTACGCGGCGCAGCTCGAGGAGGAGTACCGCTACGACGGCGTGTGGGAGATGCGCTGCCCCGGCTTCCTGCGCATCGGCGAGGTCGCCGCGCTGCCCGACCGCGCGCTGCTCGGCTGGCTCGATCGCCTGAGCGGGCTGCGCTTGCCCAGGACCCTGGCGATCCTCGACGAGGCGCCCGAGTTCGCGTCGGCGTGGCAGCTGGCGCTGCGCGTGTACATGACGCAGACCCTCGCCGAGGCCGACCAGGACCTGCTCGGCCTGCTCGCCGTCGAGGTGTGGAAGCGCCGGCGGCCCGACCGCCCCTGCCTCGAGGTCCTGCTCGACGAGGAGTTCGCGGCCCACGTCGCCTGCCTGACCGACGCCGGCAACCTCGGCCGCTACCTCGCCTTCGTGCGCCGGGTGTTCCCGCTGCTGCAGGGCGACAACTTCGACGACGCGACTCTCGGGGCGAGAGCGCCAGTCACCTCGTGCTGTGCGTGGCGCGCCTGGCCAAGCTGTCGCTGCGCGCCGCCTTCGCCTCGCCGGCGCAGGCGAGCGACGGCATGGCCGAGGCGCTGCGCTGGTACGACCGCCTGCCCGTCCGTCGCGGCGACCTCCGCGGCCCGTTCGCGCGGATCCTCGCCGAGGGGCTCGAGGCGCTCGGCCGCGCCGACGAGGCCGAGCGGCTGCGCCGCCGCGCCGAGGCGAGGTGAATCACGGGACATGTCCGTGTTGACATGTCCTGAAGGGCATTGCCGTTCGGACATGCCTGATCAGCCAGGATCGAACGCCGTCGACGCCGCTGCCGTCGAGCCCGGCGCGGGCCTCGATGGTCGAACACGACTCACGGGCCGTAGGCGTAGAGCGCGGCGGACACCGTCCAGGTGCCGCCCTCGACCACGTCGTCGATGGCGAACTGGAACTCGTGGTCGGCGCCGGGCTGCAGCGCCGAGGTGACGGGCCCGCGCAGGGGGGCGACGAGGTCGCCCGGGCACCAGTTGGCGCGGGCGGCCATGACCGAGGCGGTCGCGCCGCAGGGGTTCTCGGCGCAGAACTTGGCGGGGCCGACCGGGAGCGGGTTGTCGGTGATCGTGCACAGCTCGCCGCAGTCGGTGCGCCAGGCGTCGAACGAGGTGACGACCTCGCCGTCGAAGCTGATGTGGTGCCGGCGCTTGCAGAACTCCTCGGCCGGGCCGATGCAGTCGCCGAGGTTGTCGGCCGCGCCGCCGTGGCCGCTGACCGTGTAGACCAGCTCCGCCTTCTTCACGCCCTCGGGCAGGCTGAACGGCACCGTGGTGGTCGCGCCGTCGACCCCGACGTCGCCGCTGAACAGCGAGATCGCCGCGAGCACCTCGCGCGGGGCCGGGCCCGGCTCGCCGTCGATGCGCACGCTGAGGTGCCAGCCGCCCGCCGAGCCGCTGACCTGGCCGGCGCCGTCGGCCCACGAGTTGATGTACGAGCGCAGGACGTGCTCGCCGGGGTGGGCGTTGGCGTAGTCGGTGATGTCGGCCTCGAGGTGGGCCGGGCCGCCGAACGGGGTGATCGAGCGCAGCAGCTCGAAGCCCGGCGGGTCGCCAGGATCGCCGCCCGGGTCGCTGATGAAGCCCATGGTCCGGTCGAAGGCGTCGCACGAGGCGGGCCAGTTCTGCCCCGGCGGCGGCGGGCTCTCCTGCCACTTGTCCCAGGGGTAACAGTCGGTGTCGAGGTCGACGACCAGGGTGACCTTTGAAAAGGGGGCCGCGCCGAGGTCGAAGGCGACGTCCTGGTGCTGGGTGTTCCAGCCGTCCATGCCGCTGATCCACGCGTTGTCGAGCACCTGAAGGCTGAACGGCTCGCGCTGGACAGGCTCGCCGGTGGTGGTGCCGGTCGGCGCTCCACTGGTCGGCGCGGTGGTCCCGGTCTCGTCGGTGCTCGCAGTGGTGCCGCCGCCGGTGGTGGTCGTGGGGCCGCCGGTGGTGGTGGTCGTCGCGGCGGTGGTCTCGCCGCCGCTCGACGGACAGGCGGCCAGCAGCAAGAGACAGCCATAAACGGACAGGTACTTGGGGGCGGCAGCGAACATGCCTCGGGAGTAGACCGATGCCGCCGCGCCCGCGCAAGCGGCCGGGGGACACAGGCCCCGCAGAGCGGCGTCACGCGCGAGTGAGCGAAGCCCCGGAAGCGACGTGCGCGGTGCATCGCCCGGGCAGATCGATCGCATCACCTCGCCCGCGAGAGGAGTCGATCGCGTCGGGCGCGGGGTCGCTCACAGATGTGTCCGAAGGGACATGTTTTGACCGGGGTCGGGACAGGCGAGGGCCGTGAGGGTGCGCATGTCCGCGAGGAGGCGCCGAGGCAATGACCTGACCCGAGAGACAGGCGGTTCAGGCGCGGCGATCTCCAAGGCTCTAAGGACTGGACCGCTCAACTCAAGCGGCCCCGGGTAGCCGTCGCTATTCCGGGCCGAGTGAGGCGATGTTCGCCGAGGAGTGATGACGTGGCCCGAGAGACAGGTCGACAGCGCGACGCGGCGGAAGAGCGGCGGCGAAGACAGGCGCCGAGAGGATGACATGACCCGAGAGACAGGTCGGCACGGCGTCGTGGCCTGCATGTCCGAAAGGTCAGCCGAGGAGGGTGCGGCGGAGCAGGCGGACGACCGTGGGGGTGGTGAGGGCGAGGGCGACGACCGACAGGACGGCCGCGGGCAGGATGTAGAGGTCGGCGTTGGCGAGCTCCGCGGGCAGCGGCGCGGTGCCGGCGGGGGCGAAGCCGGCGAGGCCCAGCAGCGCGAGGCTGGCCTCGGCGGGCAGCACCAGCGGCACGACGTGGGCGGCGACGACGAGGCTGGTGGCCCACAGCAGCAGCAGGGCGACGGCCCGGCCGGCGCACAGGAGCAGCAAGCTGAAGGTCAAGGCGATCATCGAGCCGCGGGCCCAGCCGGCGGCGTGGACGGAGTGCTCGGTGATGTGGTCGAGGAGGCCGGCGAGGGCCCCGGCAGCGTAGGCGGACCAGCGGAGGGTGCGGGTCTGGGCCGCGGTGAAGCCGGCCCACAGGTTCGGCAACCAGCGAAGCTGCGAGGGCGCCCGCTCGAACCGCTCGACCAGGTCGGACGAGGCCAGGAGCACGAGGGCGGCCAGCGGCAGCAGGCCGAGCGTCTCCCAGTCGACCTCGCCGAAGCGCAGGTGCGGCCACTGCTGGACCAGGGCGCCGATGCAGGTGGCGACCGCGGCGGCCCGCGCGGCGTAGAAGCGGACGGCGAACGCCAGAGTGGCGAGCACGTAGACCGCCATGTTGGGCCAGTCGACCGGCAACGGCCGCACCAGCTCGAAGGTGATGATCCCGAGGCCGCCGAGGATGCAGACGAGCTCGCGCGGGGTGCGACGGAAGATCCACTCACGGTCGAAGAAGGTCATGCGGGGGCCTCGGGGGAACGGCAGGATCGACTAGACACCGAAGCGCCGCGCCTGGCAAGCGGGGCGGCAAGGCCGGGAGGCGTCGATAAAGCTGTCCGAAGGGGCAGGTAGAGCCCAGGCCCGTCTCGAGGTCGCAGCGCCCCACCGGCGTCGGGGCGTCCGAACGCCTCGCGCCAGCGCCCGCAGGGACCCCGGCGCGAGGACGCGCAGCCACCGATCGCCGGCGACCGCGAGAGCGCGGCCCTCGCCGGGTGGCAGCGACTGTCTGAAAGGACAGGCGAGCGGCGAAGGGGATGGGACGCGCCTGTCCCGAGGGACAGGCACGGGAGTCGATCAGGCGGAGGCGGCGACCTCGACGTTGGCGGGGATCCGGCTCATCGCCCGCTCGGCGAGGGCGGTGATGGTGAGGAGGGGTTGACGCCGGGGTTGGCCGAGATGGCCGAGCCGTCGATGACGTAGAGGCCGTCGTAGCCGAAGGCGCGGTGCTGGTGGTCGATGACGCCGGTCTCGGCGGAGTCGCCCATGGTGCAGCCGCCGAGGATGTGCGCGGTGGTCGGAATATTGAAGAGGGTCTCGGTGAGGAGCGACATCGAGTAGCCCTGGATCTTCTCGGCCACGCGGCGAGCGATGTCGGTGGCCTCGGGGATCGATGCGGTCGGGGCCTTGCCCGAGGAGAGGTCGGTGGCGAGACCGGCGGCGCCGAGGCGCAGGCGCAGGGTGCCCTCGGCGGTCTTCATGTAGAGGAGGATGATCGAGTACTTGGCGAGGTCGGGCACCATCAGGGCGCGGGCGAACTTGATCGGGTGGCGCAGGAAGGCGCCGGCGAACCGCGACAGGCGGACCAGGGCTTTTTCGCCGGCGACGTGCGGGGCGAGCAGGAGGCGCCAGAAGCCGGAGCCGGCGGAGTAGCGGACCGGCTCGACGTGCGAGTGCTCGTCGAGCTGGATGATCGAGCCGATCGCGACGCCGCGCGAGAGGTCGTGCTGGCGCTGGGCCCCGACAACGCCGATCAGCGACTCGGAGTTGGTGCGCACGTTCTCGCCGAGGCGGTCGGACAGCTTCGGCAGGCCCGCGGGGTCCTGCTTCATGCGCAGCAGCAGCTCGACGCTGCCGAGCACGCCGCCGGCGAGGACGACGTTGCGGGCGGTGAAGCTGCGGGCCTGGCGGCCGAACAAGCCGGCGCCGGTGCGCGCCTCGACGCGATAACCCCCGCCCGGCAAGGCCCGCACGGCGGTGACCTCGGTGTCGGCCAGGAGCTCCAGGCCGCGCTTGCGGGCGAAGTAGAGGTAGTTCTTGTCGAGGGTGTTCTTGCTGCCGAAGCGACAGCCGAGCATGCAGCCGCCGCAGTAGGTGCAGCCGGTGCGCTCGGGGCCGCTGCCGCCGAAGTACGGGTCGGCGACGGTCTTGCCCGGCTCGCCGAAGTAGACCGAGACGTTCGTCGGCTCGACGGTCTTGCCCATGTCGGCGGCGACGCCCTTCATGACGCGGTCGACCGGGGTGACCGCGGGGTTCGGCGCGGCGCCCAGCATCCGCAGGGCGGTCTCGTAGTGCGGCTTCAACTCGCTCTCCCAGTCGGCCAGCCCGGCCCACGAGGGCGACTCGAAGAAACTGTTCTTCGGGACAGGTAGAGTGTTGGCGTAGACCAGCGAGCCGCCGCCGACGCCGACGCCCGAGAGCACGGTGACGTGGCGGAAGAAGGTCATCTGGAACAGGCCGCGCCAGCCGAGCTTCGGCATCCACAGCCACTTCTTGAGGTTCCAGTTGGTCTTCGGAAAGTCGGCCGGCCCGAGCTCGCGGCCCTTCTCGAGCATGAGGACGCGGTAGCCCTTCTCGGTCAGCCGCAGGCCGGACACGCTGCCGCCGAAGCCGGAGCCGACGACGATGAAGTCGTAGTCGAAGTCGGTGTTCACCGCTCGGGTGTATCACGGCCGGCGCGGCGCTGCGACGCGCCGACCGGCGCCGGCGTCGCGCAGCGAACGGTTCGGCCCGGATCGCAGGCGCCGAATCTCCACACCGCGTCGGGGATCGCGTCCCACGCAGTGGCGTGGCGAGCCTGCCAGAGACACGCGCCGGCGAACCGGCGGTCCCTCACCGCGAGTCCGGCGGAACGCCGGCAAACCGCCGTCCGCCAGCGACCCGAGCCGCGGCGCAGCTCCGAAGTCGAGGCCGCCCGCAGTCGAGGTCGCCCAGGGGAGCGGCAAGCGCTGCGTCGGTGACCGAACAGTACTACGCTGTCGCCCGAAGATGGACCACCTCACCAAAGACCAGCTCGCCCGCCTGAAGCAGCGCCTCGAAGACGAGCGCTCGTCCCTGCTCCGCCGCGAGCTCGAGCACCGCACCGAGACGACCGCGCCGCCCTCGCCCGACGTCGGCGACCAACAAGACCTCGCGGCCAACGAAGCCGCCCAGGTGGCCCAGCTCAGCATCGCCGACCACGAACGCTCCCGCCTCCGCGAGGTCGAAGACGCCCTCGCCCGCATGCAGGCCGGGACGTACGGGATCTGCGAGGACACGGAGGAGGAGATCCCGTTCGAACGCCTGTGGGCCCAACCGACGGCACGGCTGACGGTCGAGGCGCAGGAGATCCGCGAACGCGAGGCCCGCGAGCGGGCCGAGCTCCGCGAGGCGTATTGAATCGAGCGCCGCGCGAGGCTCGTTTTAAAGCGCGTCACGACCGGACGCGCTGGAGCAGGCGACGCAAGGTTCAGGCTCCGGGCGCAGCACGTGCTTGAGCGGGGCCGGCGAGCCCATGTTATGACGGAGCGTGCGGTTATACCCCTTGCTCTTGAGTCTCCTGCCAGCATTCGTCGCCTGCACGCAGGACAAGTCTGGCTCGACGGGCGGTGAGTCGTCACCGATGGAGTCGTCACCGGTGGCGTGCGGCGACAAGACCTGCGCCGAAGAGGAGATCTGCGTATTCACACCGGCGCATTGCAGACCCTGCTCGCTGCGCAACGCGGTCACGAGCTCCGGAGACACCGACACGGAGACCGAGGGGGAATGCGAGGACGAGTACGTCGACGCGACCCATGTCTGCGAAGTCGTCCCCGAGGATTGCCCAGGCGCCTATTCGCAGGAATACTGCCTGGGAATAGAGTATTGCTACGGTTACCTCGGCCCCTTCATGTTCTCCGAAGGCGTGCTCGACTGCGGAAGCCCGCCGCACACCTGCTATTGACGCTCCCCGCATCCGGCGGAGCGCACCCGGGGACCCGGCTCAGCGGTAGCCTTGCGCCTGCAGCGAGAACAGGCGCTCGTAGCGGCCGCCCTTTTCCATCAGCGTCGCGTGATCGCCGGACTCGAGGATCCGGCCGCCGTGGAGCACGATGATGTGGTCGGCGGCGCGCACCGTGGAGAAGCGGTGGGAGATCAGGATGACCATGCGGTCTTTGGAGAGGTTGCGGACGTGCTCGAACACCTGGGCCTCGGCCTCGGCGTCCATGGCGGCGGTCGGCTCGTCGAGGACGAGCACGTCGGCGCCGCTGCGCATGAAGGCGCGCGACAGGGCGATCTTCTGCCACTGACCGCCCGACAGCTCGCGACCCTCTTTGAAAAGTCGGCCGAGCTGGGTCTCGTACTGCTTCGGCATGTCTTTGATAAAGTCTTCGGACATGCCTTTTTGCGCGGACTCTTTCCAGCGCTCGCGATCTTCGAAGGCGGTGACGTCGCCGGCGCCGATGTTCTCGCCGACCTTGAGCTGGTAGCGGGCGAAGTCCTGAAAGATGACGCCGACGCGGCGGCGCAGGGCCATCGCGTCCCACTCGCGGAGGTCGCGGCCGTCGAGGAAGATCTGCCCGGCGGTCGGGTCGTACAGGCGCGTCAACAGCTTGATTAGGGTGGTCTTGCCGCTGCCGTTCTCGCCGACCAGCGCCAGGCTCTGGCCCGGGCGAATATGAAAGCTGACGTCGTGCAGCGTCGGCGCGGCCGCGCCGGGGTAGGTGAAGCCGACGTGTTCGGAGCGGATGCCGTCGCTCGGGTCGGGGCCGGCGGTGGCGGTGCCCGAGGGCGCGGCGACCTCCTGAGAGAGATATTCGTAGAGGGTCGAGAGGTAGAGGTTGTCCTCGTACATCCCGCCGATGGCGCCGAGGATCGCCGAGACCGCGCCCTGGCCCTGGCGGAACAGCAGCAGGTACATCGTCATCTCGCCGAGCGAGATCTCGCCGGCCACCGCGGCCATGGCGATCCACATATACGCGCCGTAGAAGGCGGCGGTGGCGACGAGGCCGAGAGCGCCGCTCCAGAAGCCGCGGCGCAGCGTCAGCTTGCGATCCTCCGCGTAGAGGTCGCTGAAGATCTGCTGATAGCGGCGGAGGAACAGCGGGCCGAGCCCGTAGAGCTTGACCTCCTTGGCGTAATCGAGGGTGCTGATCGCCGTCTCGTAATAATATTGCATGCGCGTCTCGGGGGCGCGCCAGCGGAACAGGCGGAAGGCGTCGCCCGAGAACTTGGCCTCGGCGAGGAACGAGGGCAGGCCGGCGAGCGCGAGGATCAGCGCGGCCCACGGCGAGAAGCCGAACAGCAGGGCGGCGAAGCTGGTCAGCGAGATGGCGTTCTGGACCAGCGAGAAGGTGCGGCCGACGAGGCTCAGCGGGCGACTCGAAGCCTCGCGGCGGGCGCGAGTCAGCTTGTCGTAGAAGTCGGCGTCCTCGAAGTGGGTGAGGTCGAGGGTCAACGCCTTGTCGAGGATCATGACGTTGACGCGCTGGCCGAGCTGGGTGCGCAGCAGCGACTGACAGACGGAGATCGATCTCTGGGCGAAGGCGAGGAGGATGACGAGCAGGGCCTCGACCGCGACGAGCCGCAGCACCGGCGCGGGGTCGTGGCTGACCTGGGCGGCGTGCACGACCGCGTCGACGATGAGCTGGCCGACGTAGGCGGCGGCCGCCGGCAACAGGCCGACGACGAGGGTGAGGACGGCGAGGGCGACGGTCAGCGGCTTGCTGGTCGACCACACCAGCTCGACGGCGCGACGGCCGTAGCGGAACACGCCGAGGAAGCGGCGCAGGCCTGGTTCGTCGGACGGAGCGGCCACGCGAGGAGTGTGACGCAAGGGTGCGCCGATCTGACGCGTCAGCGGAGGATCTCGGCGGTCTGCAGGCGAGCGGGCTCGGCAGCGGACGGTGAGCTCCGCTCGACCTCGACGGGCGCGGCCAGGGGCTCGGCGACCTGCATGCGTCCGGCCTCGACGGGCGCGGGCGGGTCGATGGGGCGCGGCAGCGACTCGGCGGTCTGCAGGTGCACGGCCGGCGGGATCTCGAGGTTCGGCGGGCTCGGGATCGCCGGCATGAAGTCGGCGGCCTGCAGGCGCATGGCCTCCTGCCGCGCCTCCGCGTCGAGCCGGATGGTCTCGGCGCGGTCGACCTCGAGGCGCTCGCCGCTTTGCCGCTGGAATTGGAGCAGCGCGATCACGGCGACGGAGGTGAGCGCGCCGAGGACGAGGAGGGCGAGGAAGATCCGCGTGCCGCGGGCGGAGTCCCGACGCGCGTGGTCGCGGACCGGCGGGGTGGGCGGGCCGTAGATCGACACGAGGCCCACGCTAGCGGAGGACGAGCCGCGCGCCCAGCGGCCGCGCGGGCCTCGTCGGCGCGGCGAGGATCCAGCGCGCGGATGCGCGGGGCTCGCTCACACCGCGGCCATGCCCTGGGCGCGGAAGTACTCGACGGTGCGGCGGATGCCCTCGAGCATGGGGACCTGGGGCGTATAGCCGAGGTCGGCGGTGGCGCGGGCGTAGCTGAAGTAGTGGTGGGTGCAGATGTAGCGGATCGAGAAGCGCGACAGGCCCTCTTCGGCGTGGAGGGTGCCGCCGCGGACGACGGTGTCGAAGGTCTCGCGGGCGGCGGCGGCGGCGTAGGCGACGGCGTAGGGGATCCGGAAGCGCGGGGTGGGGTAGCCGAGGCCGACGAGGACGCGGCGCACGAAGTCCCAGAAGTTCATCGGCTCGCCGTTGGTGATGAAGTAGGCGCGGCCCGACACCGGCGAGCCGGGCTGCAGGCGCTCGTCGGCGAGCAGCAGCGAGTCGACGATGTTGCTGACGTAGGTGAAGTCGTTGAGGCGGTCGCCGGCGCCGACGGTGAAC
Source organism: Nannocystis pusilla (assembly GCF_026626665.1). Classification (GTDB taxonomy): domain Bacteria; phylum Myxococcota_A; class Polyangia; order Nannocystales; family Nannocystaceae; genus Nannocystis; species Nannocystis pusilla. The sequence continues at coordinate 8,026,379 of NZ_JAPNKE010000002.1, read as the reverse complement.
TTGAGGTTGCCGGCCTTGGCGCGGGCGAGGATCGCCGGCAGCAGGCGGGTGTCACCTGGCCCGAAGATCATGTGCGGACGGATCGCGCAGGTCAGCACGCCGCCCTGGCCGCTGGCCTGGAGGACCTCTTCCTCGGCGATCCGCTTGGTCTCGGCGTAGGGCGCCAGCCACTTGCGGGCGTAGGGCAGGCTCTCGTCGCCGCGCTCGATGTCCTCGCCCTCGTAGACCACGCTGGCCGAGCTGACGTAGACGAGCTTTGGCACCTGGCCTTTGCGACAGGCGGCGAGGACGTTGCGGGTGCCGTCGATGTTGACGGCGCGGACCTGCTCGACGCGGCTGTGCTTGGTGTGGACCAGCGAGGCGTTGTGGAACACGACGCTCTGGCCGGCGCAGGCGCGGGCGACCAGCTCGGGGTCGCAGATGTCGCCCTGGACGAAGTCGACGTCGTCGCGCCAGCGGTCGACGCGGTGGTCGAGGACGGTGACCTTGTCACCGCGGCGGACGAGGGCGTCGACGAGGAAGCGGCCGAGGAAGCCGCAGCCGCCGGTGACGAGAGATGCGCGAGGCTCGGACATGCGAGGCGCGGACTCTAGCGGGCCGGCGTCAGCCGCTCAAGGGCAGGTCCGCAAGATCTGGTTCTTGTCGGCGTCGAACGACACGACGCACGGGTCGTAGGGCAGGTCGCCGTCGTCGAAGCCGCAGCACGGCTGGCCACCTTGAAGATCTTGCCGTCCTCGTAGTACGGACACTGGGCCCCGCGCGGGGTGCAGCAGCCGGGGTCGTCGCCCTCGGGCTCGAGGAAGGCGTCGCACTTGTCGCTGCAGGTGAACTCGCACGCGACCGGGAGGCCGCCGGCGTCGCAGCGCTCCTGGCAGAACGCGCTCAGCGCCTGCGGGTCGGGCGCGATGTCGCCGTCGCACACTTCGGGCTCGGCGGCGTGCATCTGGTCCTTGTCCTTGAACAGGCCGCCGTCGACGATGTCGAGGCTCTCGAGGCGCGCGTTGCCGCAGTAGTCGCAGGTGGAGCGGTCCCACTTGCAGCCGATGCACCTGCTGGAGTGCCCGCTGCCGTAGGGTCGCCAGGTCGGCGGGTTCAGGTCGCGGCAGTCGATGTAGATCGGCGCGCCCTTGTCGGTCACGTCGGTCACCGGGCCGAAGTCGCACTCCTCGCCGAGGTCGACGTCGACGACGCCGTCGCGGCAGGTGCGCGGGCAGCTGGAGAGGTCGACGGTGCAGTCGCTGCGGCAGCGCGCGGCGCCCTCGATCGGACATGGCGGTTGGGACATGTCCGCAGGGTCACACGCCTCGCCGGGGTCGAGCACGCCGTTGCCGCAGCGGGTGCAGGCGTCGCGGTCGAAGGTGCAGGTGTCGCGGTCGCACGCGCCGGGGGCCGGGACCTCGCCGGCGGGGCAGTAGCCGACCATGCTGCCGGCCAGCGACGGCTCGCACTCCTCGCCGGCGAGCTCGTCGACGTAGCCGTCGCCGCAGTCGCGCGGGGGGTCGAGCGGGATGACGCAGCCCACGGCCGCAGCGAGGGCGGCAGCGACGAGCAGCGCGTACGACGAGCGCATCGACGACAAGGTAGCACACGGCGCAAACCGGCCGTGGGGGCCGCCAGGAGCGCCCGAACGCGACCGAGGGCCGAGGCCGACGCGCCCCGACCGCGGCCGCCGGCGGCAGCGTTCGCGAGGTGCTCGGCCCGGCCCGTTCGCGGCGCAGCCGGTGGCGCGAGATCGCCGCCCGCGACGCGTGGACCTCGCGCCGCCCGCGCGAGCTCGACGCGGAGCTTCTGGACGATCGCGCTCCGGAGCGAGCACCGCCCGGCAGCGACGCCTCCGCGGCCGTTCGGACCGAGGCCGCGCGAGGCGTCAGCGGCAGACGAAGAACAGCTGCTCGCCGAACTGCAGCGGCTCGCAGAACTTCTCTTCGTCGGGGTTGGCGAACTGGAAGCAGCACGGCTGCCGCCCCTCCAGCAGCTTGCCCTGCTGGTCGTAGGGGCAGAGCTCGCCCTGGGCCGTGCAGCACTCGAGCTCGTCGATGGGGAGCGCCGCGGCCTGGAACGCCTGGCAGTCGGCGGCGCACTGGAACTTGCACTCGACGCGGTAGTTGCTGCCGCACGCCTTCTGGCAGTGGACGACCAGGGCGTCCTTGTCGGCCTCCTGGTTGTCACACACTTCGGGCGCGGGCTGGATGGTCTGCTCGAAGTCGACGAACAGGCCGCCGGCGATCTCGTCGCCCTCGAGCTTGTCGTTCTGGCAGTACGAGCAGCGCGAGCGGTCCCACTCGCACTTGCTGTTGCAGCGGGTCGAGGTGCCCGAGCCGTAGCGGCGGGTGACGCCGGCCGGCGAGTCGAGCTCGACGCAGTCGATCTCGAGGGCGATGTCGCCGATCTCGAGGGCGAAGTCGCATTCCTCGTCGACGTCGACCACCCCGTTGCCGCAGGCGGCGCAGGCCGAGCGGTCGACGGTGCAGTCGTCGCGGCAGGTCGCTACCCCTTCTCCGGGACATGTCGGTTCGGACATGTCCTCCGGGTCACACTCCTCGCCGGGGTCGATCACCCCGTTGCCGCAGGTGAGGCAGCCCTCGGCGGCGAAGCGGCAGGTCTGGGGGTCGCAGGCGGCGGGGCCGGCGATCCGGCCGAGCTCGGCGCAGCGGCCTGTGTAGCTGTCGGGCAGCGAGGGCTCGCAGTCCTCGTGGGCGAGAAGGTCGATGAAGCCGTCGCCGCAGTCGGCGGGCGGGTTCAGCTCGACGAGGCAGCCTGCGATCGCGCCGAGCGACGCCGCGAGGAGCCCCATGAGCCGCGAGCCGGACCTCATCTTCGAGGACGATAGCACGCCGTGCCGCGCGCTGCGCCGAGCGAGGCGGTGGTGCCCGACTCACGTTCGGTGTTCGCAGACGCGGAGCGGTGAAGCTCGCAAATCGGCAAAACCACGAGTCTGTCATCTCGAGATACGATCGTGGTGATGCAGCCTCACGATCCACCGCCTCCGCAGCAGTCTCATGCACGGTCGTCTCCTGCAGCGCTCCGCAACCGCGGGGTGATCGCGGAGGTGCTGGCGCGGGTCCTGCCCGCGCAGGGGCGCGTGCTCGAAATCGCCAGCGGGACCGGAGAGCACGCGGTGTACCTCGCGGCGGCCTTCCCTGGGGTCTCGTGGCGACCGACCGACGTGGACCCCGAGGCGCTGGCGTCGATCGCCGCGCGGGTCGAGGGCGAGGGGCCGCCCAACTTGCTGCGCCCGCTGCGGCTCGACGTCATGGAGTGGCCGTGGCCGGTCACCGAGGCCGAGGCGATCGTGTGCATCAACATGATCCACATCGCCCCGTGGTCCGCATGCGAGGCGCTGATGGCCGGGGCCGGGCGCGTGCTGGCCCCGGACCGGCCGCTCTACCTGTACGGCGCCGTCAAGCGCGGCGGCCAGCACACCGCGCCGAGCAACGCGGCCTTCGACGAGGGCCTGCGGGCCCGCGACCCGGCCTGGGGCGTGCGCGACGAGGCCGACGTCCGCGCCGCGGCCGCGGCCCACGGGCTCGCGCTGACCGAGCTGGTGGCGATGCCGGCCAACAACTTCTCGCTGGTGTTTCGCAAGTCCTGAAGGACATGCTCTCCGGGGCAGGTCGGCTGCGCTTGCGCGGGCGGGCAGCTGGGGCTATCCTGCGCAAAACCGCGCATGGCTCCCCAGCTCGATCTGTTCGCCGACCCCTCGCAGGACCCGACCTCCGGCGGCGCCGGCCGTGGCGGCGCCGGCAAGAAGACGCCGGCGCCGATCTTGCCGGCCACGCCTCCGGCCGAGCTGGCGGCGTTGGCCGAGCGGCTGCCGAAGAACCTGCGCTTCGGGACATCTTCGTGGGCCTACCCGGGCTGGTCGGGGATCGTCTACGACCTGCCGCACTCGCAGCAGCGGCTCGCGCGCGACGGGCTGGCCGCGTACGCGCGCCACCCGTTGATGCGCGCGGTGGGCATCGACCGCTCGTACTACGCGCCGCCGCGGACCGACGAGTTCGCGGCCTACGCGGCGGCGGTGCCGGGCGACTTCCGCTTCCTGGTCAAGGCCCACGAGGCCTGCACGACGGCGGTGTGGCCGAAGCACCAGCGCTACGGCAAGGTCCGCGGCCAGCCCAACGAGCGCTTCCTCGACCCGGTGTACGCCAGCGAGTTCGTGGTGGCGCCGGCCGTGGAGGGCCTCGGCGAGGCGCTAGGTCCGCTGCTGTTCCAGTTCGCCCCGCAGGACTTCGGCGCGCTCGGCGGGCCGCGCTGGCTGGTCGACCGCCTGCGCCGCTTCCTCGACGGGCTGCCCCGCGGGCCGCTCTACGCGGTCGAGCTGCGCAACCGCGAGCTGATGACCGGCGCCTACGCCGCGGCGCTGGCCGAGTTCGGCGCGTGCCACTGCATCAACGTCTACCCGAGCATGCCGCCGGCCCGCGCCCAGCGGACCCGCGTGCGCCAGGACCTGGCCCCCGCCGTGGTGTGCCGGTGGATGCTGCACCCGAGCATGAACTACGAGCGCGCCGAGGCCCGCTACGACCCGTTCGACCACCTCGTCGACGAAGACCCCGGCAACCGCGAGGAGGTCGCCCGCGTGTGCGCCGAGACCGACCTCGACCTGCCGGTCTACGTGATCGTCAACAACAAGGCCGAGGGCTCGTCACCGCGGACGATCGCCAAGCTGGCCGCGCGCGTCGCCGAGCTGCAGGGTCTTTAGCTGGTCCGAAAGACAGGTCTTCGCGCCGAAACCCCAGGGTTGACCGGGTTACGCCGGCGAAAGGACGCGGGCCCGCAGAGCGGCGAGCGGAGGCCGTGCAGAGGCAATCTGCCCCGAAAGACAGGTGTTGGGTGGGGTAGAAGCTGTCCCGAGGGGCAGGTCGCTGGGCGGCCTCTCGCAAGGACGAGCCCGCAGCTCGGGCGCAGCCATCGCAGGACAGGTTGCGCTCCTGCGCGGCAGGCTGCGGACAGGCGGCGCGCTCCGGGGCGCGTTCGCGGTGATCCCCGGGGTAGCTGTTCCGAGGGACAGGCAGCGCCGCTGGGGTGTGGCTGTCCGCGAGGACAGCCGGCGCGTCAGCGGGCGGTGGCCGGCGGGGTGGACGCGCGGGTCGGGCGGGCCGAGGCGAGGGTAGACGCCTCCGTGCCGATGATCGTCTCGAGCGTGTACATGGCGTCGAAGTAGGTGCCGTAGGCGTCGAGCGCCTCGGTCTGGATCCGCAAGAAATCTCGCGGGCGACGAACACCTCGATGATGTCGACCTCGCCGAGCTCGAAGGCTCTTTGGAGGAGCTGCAGGTTCTCCTCGAAGCGCGGCACGACCTCGCGCGAGTAGGTCTGGACGCGCTCGGCGGCGGTGTTGATGGCGTCGACGGCCCGGCGGGCGTTGAGCGCCAGCTGGTAGCGGACGACCTCGAGCTCGGTCTGCGCGACGCTCAGCTCGGCCTTGGTCTGCGCCCGCGCCAGCTGGTTGCGCTTGAAGAACGGCAGCGGGATCGTCACCATGCCGAGCACGATCTTCGAGCCGGGGATGTTCGGCGCGGTGTTCGGCTCGCGCTCGCGGCCGAAGTAGACGCCGATCCACGGCTCCGGCAGGCGGTCGCGCCGGGCCGACTTGGCCCGCGCCTCGCCGAGCTCGACCTGCGCCTCCTTGGTCTTGAGCGCGGGGTGCTCCTTCTGCACGTTGGCGATCAGGTCCTCGGGGTCGCGGACCTTGATCGGGTCGCCGAGCTCGCCGGCGGGGGCGATGAGCTGTCCCGAAGGCCAGCCGGCCATCTCGGCCAGGTGGATGCACGCGAGCCGGTAATCCAGGTCGGCGGCCAGCTTGGCCTGGCGCGCGCGGGCGAGCTCGCCCTCGGCCACGCGCACGCGCAGGCGCGAGATCTCGCCGGCCTGCTGGCGGCGGCTGGCGATGTCGAGGAGGCGCTCGGCGAACTGCTGCGTGCGCGAAGCGGTGCGCGCGCTCCTTGGCGATGAGCGCCGTGTTGTAGGCGTAGTGGACCTGCGCGTGGGTGGTCCAGCGGACCTGCGCGAGCTCGCGGTCGAGGAACTCGCGGTACTCGCGGCCGGCCTTGATGCGGAGGCTGCGTTCGCGGCCGATCTCGATCGGCTGCTGCAGCGTGCCCTGGAGCTCGAACTGCGCCGGCCCGGCGGTGGGGTTCAGGCGCGCGCCCATGCCGAGGTACAGCTGCGGGTTGTCGGGCAGCAGCGGCTTGGCGCCGGTGACCGCGGCGTCGCCGAGCTCGAGGCGCGTGCGAGCGGTGCGGACCGGCATCGCGTTCTCTTCGGCGTGTTTCAGGATTGTGTCGAGGGGCAGGACCTGCGCACCGGCGACGACTGGTTCGGGGATCGTCTGCGCCGGCTCCGGCGCTGGCGCGAGCAGCGGCGCGGGCGCGTCGGCGGCCTTGGTGCGCGCGGGGGCGGGCGCGGCTCCGGCCGCGGGGGCGAGCGATGCTGCGGCCACGGCCGCGACCAGCGTGAACAACGTCGAGGTCCGGATGAGAGCTGTGCGGCGTGGCATGCGAATCGGAGTGCGGACGGGTTCGTCGCGCGCTGTCAAGCCCGCGGACTCTTACACGCGGGGTCCGAGGTTGCCAAGGACCTTGTTCAGCTCGAGAGTTTCGACACGGTCTGCGCGCTCTGGGGGCGAGCGAAACCTTGACATGAAGGCTCCGTAATGTAAGCAATGGTGTTTGAAACACCATCCCAGGGCCTTTTGCGGGGGGAGATGCATCCTCGCCCCGCCGGGCCCTGCGCCACGCTCGCGCACGGGCGGGGCGCGCGGATTAAAAGACTCCCAGGACGTGTCGTGATGAGCAATTCCTCTGACCCCGGTCGAGCCTCGCGCTGGCTTTCCCTCCTCGACCACGCGCGACGCTGGTTCGTGCTCATGTTCGTCTTCGCGGTCGCGACCCCGCTCGGCTGCAACCACGGGGAGGCCGCCGAGGCCGACGCCGCGACCAAGCCGCCGGAGCTGCCGTACTTCGAGGACGGCGTGATCAAGCTGCCCGAGGTGTTCGCCGAGAAGGCGGCGCTGCAGAGCGGCACCGTCGAGATGACCGAGGTGTCGCCGGTGGTCCACGTGACCGGCGTGCTCGAGTTCGACGAGCTGCGGATCGCCGAGGTCGGCTCGCGCATCTCCGGGCGCGTCAAGGAGGTCAAGGTCATCGAGGGCACGAAGGTCGAGACGGGCGACATCCTGGCCACGCTCGACAGCGCGGAGCTCGGCAAGGCCCAGGCCGAGATCTCGGCCGTGGTCGCCAAGGCCGAGCTGGCCGAGCGCGACAAGGAGCGCAAGCGACGACTGCTGCAGGAGGGCATCGCCTCGCAGCGCGCGGCCGACCTGGCCAGCGCCGAGGTGTCGGTCGCCAGCGCCGAGCTGCGGGCGGCCAAGCAGCGCGTGCAGGCGCTGGGCGGCGGGTCGTCCGAGAAGGCGGCGCTCGGCGTGATGTCGCTGACCTCGCCGATCGAGGGCGACGTCGTCCGCGTGCGGGTGTTCCGCGGCCAGGCGGTCGAGCCGAGCTACACGGCCTTCACGATCGCCGACCGCAGCACGCTGTGGGTGCGCCTCAGCGTGTTCGAGGGCGAGGTGGTCAACATCCGCGTCGGCGACTCGGTCGAGATCTCGTCGCAGGTGACGCCCGACGAGGTGCTGACCGGCACGGTGACGTTCGTCAGCACGGTGCTCGACCCGGTGACCCGCAGCGCCGAGGTGCGCGTGGTGGTCCCGAACGAGGCCGGCAAGCTGCGCGTCGGTCAGGCGGTCAACGCGAGGATCCGCCCGGGCGCGGCGCGCAAGCAGGCACTGGCGATCCCGCGTAAAGCGATGGTGCAGGTCGACGGCAAGCCCACGGTGTTCGTCGAGGTCGGCGAGCGCGCCGTCATGCCGCGCACGATCGAGGTCGGCGCCCAGGGCCCCGACCTGGTCGAGATCAAGAAGGGCTTAGAGCCCGGCGAGCGCATCATCACCGAGGGAGTGTTCGCCCTCAAGTCCGAGCTGTTCCGCTAGCGAGGCGCCGAGGAGACACCCATGCTGGGCGCACTCATCGATATCTCCATCCGCCTGCGCTACCTGATGGCCGGCCTGCTGGCCGCCTTGCTGGTGGCCGGCGCGATCGCGGCCAAGAACCTGCCGATCGACGCGCTGCCGGACATCTCGACGATCCAGGTCACCGTCATCACCGAGGCGCCCGGCATGTCGGCCCTCGAGGTCGAGCGCAACGTCACCTTCCCGATGGAGAACGCCCTCAACGGCGTCCCCGGGCTCGACGAGCTGCGATCGATCTCCCGCGCCGACATCTCGTCGATCACCGTCGTCTTCCGCGACGGCACCGACCCGTGGTTCGCGCGCCAGCTGGTGTTCGAACGCATGCTGCAGGCCAAGGGCGACCTGCCCGCGACGATCCAGACGCCGATCCTGGCGCCGCTGTCGACCGGCCTCGGCGAGATCTTCCAGTTCGTGGTCCGCTCGCCGGTACACACGCGCAAGCAGCTGCGGACGATGCTCGAGTGGGAGATCGTGCCGCGCCTGCGCGGGGTGCCCGGGGTCATCGAGGTCAACTCGATCGGCGGCGACCTCAAGCAGTACCAGGTGATCGTCCAGCCCGACCGCCTCGCGGCCTACGGCCTGACGATCCGCGAGCTCAGCGAGACGCTGACCGGCTCGAACGCGATCGTGTCCGGCGGCTACATCGACCGCACGGCCGAGAGCTTCACGCTGCGCGCGGTCGGCACGTTCACCAGCATCGAGGACATCGGCAACGTGGTCCTCAAGGTCTCGGAGGGCCAGCCGGTGCTGGTCCGCCACGTCGCCGAGGTGCGCGACGGCTCGGCCCTGCGCCACGGCGTCGTCACCTTCAACGGCGAGGACGAGGCGGTCGCCGGCATCATCATGATGCTGCTCGGCTCGAACAGCCGCGACGTCATCTACGCGGTCAAGGACCGGGTGGCGGAGATCCAGGCCGACCTGCCGGCGGGCGTGGTGATCGAGGCGGTGTACGACCGCGCGAACTTCGTCGAGCGCACCCTGGCGACGGTGCTGAAGAACCTCGCCGAGGGCGCCGGGGTGGTGTTCATCGTCCTCGTGCTGTTCCTCGGCACGGTCCGCGGCGCGCTGGTGTGCGTGCTCGGCATCCCGGCCTCGATGTCGGTGGCGCTGTTCGGCATGCACTGGGCCGGGGTCGCCGGCGACCTGATGTCGCTCGGCGCGATCGACTTCGGCTTCCTCGTCGACGGCCCGATCGTCGTGCTCGAGGCGCTGATCGCCACCTTCGTCGGCCAGCAGATGTCCCGCGAGGAGCGGGCCCAGGCCTACAACTCGGCCATCGGCGCGGTGATGCGCCCGGTCGCGTTCGCGGTGGCGATCATCATGCTGGTGTACATCCCGCTGCTCAGCCTCGAAGGGGTCGAGGGGCGGCTGTTCAAGCCGATGGCCACCACCATGGCGTTCGCGCTGCTCGGCGCGCTCATCTACTCGGTGGTGTTCCTGCCGGCGCTGCTGGCGCTGTTCGTGCCGCCGCTGAAGAAGGAGGGCGCGCGCTGGCTCAACCCGATCGCGCGCGGCTACAAGCGCGCGGTGCCGCACGCGATCCGCCTGCGCTGGCCGCTGATCCTCGGCGCCGCCGCGGCGCTGTTCGTGTCCGGCTACATCTTCAAGGAGAAGGGCGCCGACTTCGTGCCGCGCATCGACGAGGGCGACATGGTGGTCAGCATCCGCCGCCCGCCGTCGATCAACCTCGAGGAGGCCAAGCGCCTCGACTACCAGACGCAGGCGATCCTCCTGAAGTACCCGGAGATCCTCAAGACGCTGACGATGACCGGCCGCGCCGAGGTGGCGATCGAGCCGGTCGGCAAGGACCGCACCGAGATCACGATCCCGCTGCTGCCCAAGGAGCAGTGGACGACCGCGCACGACCTCGACGAGCTCAGCGTGACCCTCAAGAACGACATCGAGTCGCAGGTGCCCGGCACCTTCGTCGCGGTGTCGCAGCCCATCGAGGACCGCAACAACGAGATCATCAGCGGCTCGCGCGCCGACATCCAGATCGTGGTCGCCGGCAACGAGCTGCTCGAGCTCAAGAACCTGGCCGACCAGATCGCCGACGCCGTCCGGCCGATCGAGGGCACCGGCGACCTCCGCGTCGAGCAGGTGCTCGGCATGCCCGAGCTGACCGTGCGGCCCGACCGGGCCCGCCTGGCCCGCTACGGCGTCAGCATGCAGGACGCGCTGCTGGCGATCGAGACCGCCCGCGTCGGCAAGACCTTCGGCCTGGTCTACGAGGGCATCCGCCGGTTCGACGCGCGCCTCCTGATCCCGCCGCGCGCGCCGGTGCCGGAGGCGCTCGGCGACCTGTTCGTCGAGACGGTCGACGGCCACCGCGTGCCGCTGTCCGAGGTGGCGACGATCGTCGAGGCCGAGGGACCGGCGCAGATCCGCCGCAAGAACCGGGTCCGCGTGGTCCGCGTCGAGGTCAACCTGCGCGGCCGCGACCTGCTGTCGTGGGTGAACGAGGCCCAGGCGGCGGTCAACGAGAAGGTCCAGGTCACGCCCGGCTACAAGGTCGAGTGGGCCGGTCAGTTCGAGAACTTCGAGCGCGCGTCGAAGCGCCTCGCGGTGGTCGTGCCGATCTGCCTGATGCTGATCTTCGGCATGCTGCTCTGGAACTTCGGCGACATCCGCTACGCGACGGCGGTGTTCGCGATCGTGCCGTTCGCGCTGATCGGCGGGTTCGTCGGCCTCATCATCCGCGACATGGCGTTCAGCATCCCGGCGGCGGTCGGCTTCATCGCCCTCGCCGGCGTGGCGGTGCTCAACGGGGTGGTCATGGCCACCGACGTGCGCCACGCGATCGACGAGGGCCACCCGTTCGACAAGGCGCTGGTCAAGGGCGCCGTGCACACGATGCGCGCGGTGCTCACCACCGGCGCGGTCGCGGCCCTCGGCTTCCTGCCGATGGCCCTGGCCACCGGCGCCGGCTCCGAGGTGCAGCGCCCGCTGGCCACCACGGTGGTGTTCGGCATCTTCGCGTCGACGCTGATGACGATGTTCCTGCTGCCGGCCATCCTCAAGATGACCCTCCGCCGCGAGCAGCGCGTGACGCCCGAGAACCACGCCGGGCCGCAACACGGCCTCGAGCGCTCGTAAGCGGCCGAGGCAGACACGACGAGACCGGACGGGCCACGCGGCGCGTCCGGTCTCGCTGCTTTCGGCGGCCGGCGAAAGCAGGTCGCGACCAGGCAGGCGTTGAGGCAGGCGTCGCCGTCGCTCGCCTCGACGACTCCGTCGCCTCACGCCGGCCCGCCGGTGGTCAGCGTGGGCTCGATCGTCGTCGGCTCGCCGAGGTCGTCAGGTCGCGTCGAGGCTCGGGCCGATCAACAGTCCTCGGGGACAGGCGAGGATCGAGCTCTTCGACCTGTCCCGAAGGTCAGGCGGCGGCCGACTTGGCGGTGCCGGTGAGCTGCTCGGAGACCTCCCACAGGCGGAGGGCCGCGGCGCGGTCGAGGGCGTAGCGGGTCGGGCGGGCCTGCTTCGACTTGACGAAGTACTGGCCGCTGACGCCCTCGAGCTCGGGGGCGGTGGCGGCGTAGATCGAGGTGCGAGCGCCCTGCTCGGGGGTGAGCATGAAGCGCTGGGCGAGGCCGACGAGGAAGCGGGTGATGCCGCGGGTGTCACCGTCGAGGGCGAAGCCGGAGGCGACGACGCCGGGGTGGACCGCGTTGACGGTGACGCCGGTGCCGCGCAGGCGCTCGGCGAGCTCGAGCGTGAAGAGGAGGTTGGCCAGCTTGGAGCGGCAGTAGACGGGGAAGGCGCTGTACTTGCGGCGGGCCTGGAGGTCGTCGAAGTCGAGCCCGCGGGCGGCCCGGTGGGCGTCGGAGGCGAGGACGACGATCCGCGCGGGCGCGCTCTGCTTCAGGCGGTCGAGCAGCAGGTGCGTGAGCAGGAAGTGGCCGAGGTGATTGACCGCGAAGGTGGTCTCGAAGCCGTCGGCAGTCTCGCCGCGGTCGCCCTGCACGAGGCCGGCGTTGTTGACGAGGACGTCGAGGCGCGGGTGACCGGCGAGGTACTCGGCGGCGAACCGGCGCACGTCGGCCAGCGAGGCGAGGTCGAGGCGCATGACCTCCACGGCGTCGGAGCCGCTCTGCCGCTTGATGTCGGCGACGGCGGCCTCGCCCTTGGCGGCGTCGCGCGAGGTGATCGTCACCGCCGCGCCCTGGCGCGCCAGCTCGATCGCGGTGGCCTTGCCGATCCCGGTGTTGCCGCCCGTGATCAGCACGTGTTTGCCTTGCATCGTCATGGCGCGGACCCATAGCAGAGCGACCCTGCCGGCGCCACGGGGGCAAAGGCCTCGCGCGCGGCGCCGACCGGCCCGCAGATCCGCTACAACTCCAGGGTCATGCCCGCGTCGCACCATCCCGCCGCCCGCCCGCCGCGCCCCCGCGCCGATGCCCTCGACATGACCCCAGAGACAGGTGACGCGCGAGGTCGGCGATGACCGCGATCGAGGACGAGCTGATGGCCGACGGCGAGGCGCTGCTCCGCCGGCGCGAGGCGGTCGAGCGCAGCATCACCCGCGACTTCCGCGGCTCGCGGGCGGCGTTCGCGGTCCAGGCGGCGCAAGTCGAGCGCGAGCGCGAGCGGCTGCGAGCGGAGCTGCAGCGGCTGGTCCGTGAGGTCGACGAGGCCGACCCCGATGACGAAGGCCGCGACGACGAGGAGGGGGCGGGGCCGACCACTTCTACGCGGCGCGCGAGCGCCTGGCGGTGCGCGACCGCGAGCTGGTCGGCCGCGGCGAGGCCCTCCAGCGCCGCGCGGCCGAGCTGCGCAAGGCGCCCGCGCCCGCGAAGCTGGCCGAGCTCGAGCGCGAGCGCGAGCAGCTCGAGTCGCACCTCCGCCAGTGGCGCGGCCGCTGCCGCAAGGCCGGCCTCATGCTCGACCTGCCCCGCTGGGGCGAGTTCGCCGGCAGCGCTCCGGATGACTGATCGGACTTTTAAAGAAGAAATGGAATGTCCGAAAGGACATGTCGGCCGCGACGAAGCGATCCGGCGCCGCACGGCCGAGCTGCACAAGGCCCCCGCCGAGCTCGAGCGCGAGCAGCTCGAGTCGCACCTCCGCCAGTGGCGCGGCCGCTGCCGCACTCATGCTCGGCCTGCCCCGCCGGGACGAGTTCGCCGGCAGCGCTCCGGATGACTGATTGGACATGGCCGTGAGGGCATGTCCGAAGGACATGGTTTTGCGAGCAGCCCGCCAATCGCTAGTCGAGGGTCAGCAGGACGTCGAACGCGCCGGCGCCGCGGGGCGGGGCGAGCGGGCCGGTGAACCACGCGGACACTGCCACGTGGACGCCGTGGGGGCCGGGGCTGAGGTGGGCGCCCAGGGCGCGGGCGGCGTGGCGGTAGGCGCTGCGCAGGACCGCGGGCGCCTGAACGGGAAAACTGGCGAGCAGCGCGCCGGTCTCGGGGTCGCGGACCTGCAGCTGCAGCGGCGGGACCTCGTCCTCGGGCGTGCGCGGGGCGACCGGCGCGGCGGGCACGAGCAGGTAGCCGCCGTGGAGGACCGGGTCGCCGACCGGGCGGGCGCGCAGCGACCACAACAGGCGGCCGTCGCGGGTGAGGCGGTGGATCTTGTGGTGATAGGCGGCGCCGGTGCGGGCGTGCTCGCCCTCGGTGAAGAGGAGCACGAGGTCGTCGCCGAGGGCGCGGACGTAGCCGCGCGGGAGCAGCGACGCGAGGCCCTCGGTGGCGTCGACGCGCAGCGACCAGCCGGGGGCGTCGCCCAGGCGGTCGACTGTGATGAAGCGTGGTCCGGCGAACTCGACCCTGTAGTACACGGCGGACATGGCCACTTTGAATAGCACCCTTCAAGCGAGGAGTTCGCTCAGATCGGCGCCGGGGGGCACCTCCGCGGGCCTTTGGCCCTGGCGGAAGATCCGCGCGCCGGTCACGCCCAGCAGGCTGAGCCGCGCGCCCTCGCGGCGCAGCAGCGAGCCCTCGCGCAGGCCCACCACCGGCTGCGGGTTCTCCTCGTGGAACTGCTCGATCCGCTTCTCGCGGGTCTCCCCCATGTGCGTCGAACCGGGGTCGGGGTCGAGGTAGTGCGGGTTCAGGTTGAACGGCACCAGGCCGAGCGCGCGGAAGCTCGGCGGCTCGACGATCGGCATGTCGTTGGTGGTGCCGATCGTCAGGCCGGCGATGTTCGAGCCGGCCGAGGAGCCGATGTACGGCATGTCCGAAAGGACACGTTCGCGCAGCGGCGCGAGCACGTCGAGGGCGTAGAGCTGGTGCAGCAGGCGGAAGGTGTTGCCGCCGCCGGTGAACACCGCCTCGGCCGATTGCACCGCGGCGCGCGGGTCGGCGGCCTCGTGCAGGCTGTCGAGCTGGTAGCCGAGCGCGGCGAAGCGGGCGCGCGCCTGGGCGGCGTAGGCGTCGCGGTCGCGCAGGGCGAACGGGATGAACAGGACGCGACCGACACCGCGGCCGAGGAACTGCCCGATCAGCTCGGCGCAGTGGTCGAGGTAGCCGGAGCCGTGGAGCGTGGAGTTGCTGACGAGCAGGAGGCGGGTCATGGCGGCTCGCCGAGGATAGCGCGCCGCAGCGGCGGGAGGTCGCGCGGGGCGATGGAATGGTGAGGTCGGCGAGCGACGGTCAGGCCGCGGCGGCCTCACGTGTCTCGCGCGTCCGAGCCAGCGTCCCGCCATGGATGGGTGGGCGGGGAAGAGGAACGACCTCGGCGCAATGATTGCTTGCACCGGGGCGGCGAGCGCGGGAGCTCGGTGCGATCATTGCTTGCGCAGGTCGCCGAGCGCGAGGGCCATGCGGCGGATGGCCTCGGCGAGGCCGCGCTCGTCGAGGCCGGCGAAGCCGAGGCGCAGGTATGGCAGCGGGCGCGCCTCGAAGCTGAACTGGCGGCCGACCTGGAACGCGACGCCGCGGGCCTGGGCGGCGCGCATCCACGCGGAAGGGTCGACGCCGTGCGCGCGGGCCCACAAAGCCATGCCGCCGCTCGGCGGGGTGATGCGCAGGACGTCGCCGAGGCGGCTTGCGATCGCGTGCACGAGGGCGTCGCGGCGGGCCAGGTACGTGCGACGCGCGCGGCGAATGTGGCGACCGACCTCGCCGCTCTCCAGCAGCTCGGCGGCCGCGGCTTCGAGGGTGCGGTCGCCGTTGAGATCGGTGTAGGAGCGGACCGCGACGACGCGCTCGAGCAATGGTTGGGGGGCGACGCAGTAGCCGATCCGCAACCCCGGCGCGAGCACCTTCGATAATGTGCCGATGTAGACGACGGAGCCGGCCGCGTCGCCGCTGGCGAGCGGGAGCACGGGGCGGCCTTCGTAGTGGAACTCGTGGTCGTAGTCGTCCTCGAGGATCGCCATGCGATGGGTGCGGGCGAGCGCCAGGAGCTGCAAGCGGCGACCGGCGGCGAGGGTGACGGTGGTCGGGTATTGATGGTGCGGCGTGGTGTAGACGGCGCGCACCGGCTCGCGCGCGAGCAAGCTCGCGAGGGCGTCGACGTCGAGGCCGCCGGCGTCGGCGGCGATCGGGACGAGGCGCGCGCCGGTGAGGCGCAGGGCCTCCACGCGGGGCGATAGCCGGGGTCCTCGACCGCGACGACGTCGCCGGGGCGCAGGAGGGCGCGGGCGACCAGAGAGAGGGCCATCTGGCTGCCGCGGGTGACGATCAGGTCGTCCTCGCCGCAGGCCAGACCGCGGGTGGCGGCGAGCATGTCGGCGAGGACGCGGCGCAGGTCGACGAGGCCGCGCGGGTCGCCGTAGCCGAGCAGGTCGGTGCGGGCGAGGGCGCGGCGATAGGCGCGGGCGAGGCTGGCCGCGGGCACGAGGCGCAGGTCGGGCACGCCGCCGGGCAGGGCGAGCAGGCCCGGGGTGCGCGGCATCGGGAAGTAGCCCTCGGGCCCGGGCGCGAGGTCGAACGCGGGCTTGGCCGGGACGCCGGTGCGCAGCGCCTGACCGGCGCGTCGCGGGGTGGGCTCGGGCAGGGTGCGCGAGACGAAGGTGCCGCGGGCCTGGGCGCTGTCGATCCACCCCTCGGACTCGAGCTCGCGGTAAGCGGCGAGCACGGTGTTGCGGTGGACGCCGAGGTCCTCGGCGAGGCGGCGGCTGCCCGGCAGCGGGTCGCCGGGGCGCAGGCGGCCGCGCCGGATGTCGGCCGAGACGGCGTGGGCGATCTGCACGAACAGCGGCAGATCGCCGGCGGGGTCGAGGTCGACGGCGATCTGCCACGGCCGAACTGGTCTAGTCGACATGAAAGAACTGGACCTTTTTCATGGACCAGTGTGCGGCCATCCTCGAGGCATGCGCAAGCAGGAGTTCTTCGGGATGGCGCGCGAGGAGGCGGTCGCGCTGCTGGCGGCGGCGCCGGTGGTCCGCCTTGCGAGCGTCGGCGAGCGCGGGCAGCCGGTGCTGCGCTCGCTCCACGCGGTGGTCCTCGACCATTGGCTGTACTTCCACGCGGCGCCGGTCGGCGAGAAGTCGGAGGCGGTCGGCAACGAGGCGGTGATCGCCGCCGACGAGACGATTGCGACGATCCCGAGCCACGTGTTCGACCCGGAGCGCGCGTGCCCTGCGACCACGTATTACCTCAGCGCGCAGGCCCACGGGACGCTGCACGCGGTCGACGAGCCGGGGCTCAAGGCCCGCGTGCTGCAGGCGCTGATGGAGAAGCACCAGCCGGAGGGCGGGTACGCGCCGATCACCGCCGACGACCCGCGCTACCGCGGGGCGGTGAAGGGGATCGCGGTGGTCGGCATGCCGCTGACGCAGGTCGACGGCAAGGCCAAGCTCGGGCAGAACCGCGGGGCCGACGACCTGGGCAAGGTGCTGCGATTCTTGTGGGCGCGCGGGGAGCCCGGCGATCCGCGGGCGGTCGACCTGGTGCGCGCGGCCAATCCGAGCGTGCCGACGCCGGAGTTCCTGCAGGCGCCGGCGGGGGCGCGGCTGCGCTGCGCGATGGGGCCGCGCGACCTGGCGGAGGCGGTCGAGCTGCTGGCCGGCCAGTACTGGAACGTGGATGTCCCGCGGGACAGGATCGCCCGCGCGCAGGTGTCCTCGTCGGCCTGGGTGGGGGCGCGCGACGAGGCGGGGGCGCTGATCGCCTCGGGGCGGGGGATCGCCGACGGGGCGCGCTGCGCCTTCCTGCTCGACATCGTGGTGGCCGAGGCTTGGCGCGGCCGCGGGCTCGGCAAGGCTCTTTTGAAATTGCTGCTCGACCATCCGCAGGTGCGCGGCTGCCGGCGGGTCCTCCTGCGCACCCGCGACGCGCAATCTTTTTATAAGGCGTACGGCTTCCGTGAGCGCGTGGAGCTGCCCGGGACCGAGATGGTGCTGAACCGATAACCTGGGAGTGAGACATGCTCATTGCGCAGATCAGCGACCCCCACGTCAGCGCGCTGGAGGGCGTCGCCGACAGCTTGCTTCGCACGTCGGGGCACCTGGCCCGCGCCGTCGCGCACCTGAATCGCCTGGAGCGCCGACCGGACCTGGTGATGATCACCGGCGACCTGGTCGATCGCGGCGAGGTCGGCGAGTACGAGCGGCTGCGCGAGCTGCTCGCGCCGCTGCGGATGCCTGTGTTCCTGCTGGCCGGCAATCACGACGATCGTGACAACCTCCGCCGCGTGTTCGCCGATCACGGGTATTTGCCGCGCGCCGGCCTTTTACAGTACACGGTCGACGACTGGCCGGTGCGGCTCGTCGCGCTCGATACCCAGGTCCCGGGGGAGGCCGGCGGTCGCTTGTGTGGCGAGCGGCTCGCCTGGCTCGAGGCTCGCCTCGCGGAGGCGCCGGAGCGGCCGACGGTGGTCGCCATGCATCACCCGCCGTTTGCGCTCGGGATCCCGGTGATGGACGCGTTCGGGCTCGACGGCAGCGACCGCCTGGCTGCGGTGCTCCGGCGGCATCCGCAGGTCGAGCGCGTCGTGTGCGGGCACCTTCACCGGCCGATCGTGCGCAGGTTCGCGGGCACGGTGGCGTGCACGTGCCCGTCGACCGCGCACCAGCTTGCGCTCGATCTGCCGCCGGCGAACCGGCTGGCGTTCGTGATGGAGCCGCCGGCCTGCATGCTGCACCTGTGGCTCGGCAGCGACGGCGGGCTGGTCACGCACCTGAGCCTCATCGCCGGCGAGCACCCTCCGTTCACGGTGCACGACGGTCGAGGTGGGTCCGCGACCCGCAGCCGCCTCCGGGCTTTCATCCGGCGTGAGGTCGGATCTTCGCTCAATTAAAGTCGTAGATCTGGCTGAGCACGCAGGTGTTGCGGTGATAGGCGCCGAACCACGAGATGTCGGAGCCGGGGAACACGACGTCGGGGTGACGCAGCACGCGGAAGTCGTCGAGGTCGTGGGCGTACGGGTCGTCCAGGAGGTCGTTCAGCTCGACGACGAGGTCGAGCGACACGGCGTCCTGGGCCTGTTGTAGGTGTTGCCGCCGGCGGTGACGATGTCGCCGCCGAACTGTCGATAATAGAGGACGAGGTGCGAACGCAGGTCGGCGACGAAGGTCGAGACCAGGTCGCGCTCGCTGTATTCTGTGACTGCCCGGAGTGACATGTTCGACCAGGACCAGGACGTGGGCGTTACTGTTCAGAGGAACAGGTGCTGGAGCGGCGCGGCGCGGTCCGGCTCCGGGTCGTGCGCCCGGCGGCGTCCCGTGGAACGTCGGCCGAGGGCACGAAGTTCTCGCGGGCCTGGCCTTCCGCGAGCCCATGACGGCCAGGCAGAGCGAACAAGACGAGCGCGGACCGGCGCACGCGGGAAAGGTGACACGAGGGACGCGTCTCGACAATGGGCCGGGATGTCCGGGCCGTCGCAGCGGCGCTGCGCGGGGGGCCGTAGATTCGCGTGCAGCGCCGGCCCGGCGCGGATCTGTGCATCTTTGCGGCCCGGGGCCGAAACGGTGATTGCGTGGCACGCGAGCGGGTCGGCGCAGAGCGTCGGTCAGGCGTCCACTCCGGCTCGAGTGCCACGGTGTTTCGCTTCCGTGCTTGAGCTCGCTGCCGCGGCGAACAGGCTCAGCGTCGCGGCCGCGTAAAGCTGTCGTCGTCGTCAGGGTGAACGGCCGCCGGGCTCAGCTGGAGCGCGAGCGGTGTCATGCGAGTGTCATGATTCGCCCGGTCGAGCGTCGGTGTCGCCGAATGCAGTCCCCGGCGGGAGGTCGATTCGCAGCAGCGCGGGGGCGCGACCGCGTGGGCCCGGGTCGGCGGCGAGGACGTCGTCGGGCGGGCCGTCGTGCTCGACGACGGCCGACGAGGAGCGCCCGAGCGGCGGCCGGGCGCGCGGACGGTCGGGCCGCGCCGGTGCAGCGAATGGCCGCACCCGGCGTGGCCATCGGGCGCTAGATATTAAAATACTTGGCGTCCGGGTGATGGACGATGATCGCGCTGGTCGACTGTTCGGGGACCAGCTGGAAGCCCTCTTCGGTGAGGGTGACGCCGATGTTCTCGGTGCGGAGCAGCTTGCAGAGGTGGACCTGGTCTTCGAGGCGGGGGCAGGCCGGGTAGCCGAAGCTGTAGCGCGAGCCCTGGTAGTGCTGGCCGAACAGGCCCTTGATGTCGGTGCTGTCGTCCTGGGCGATGTCGAGCTCGCGGCGGACCCGCTTGTGCCACAGCTCGGCCAGGCCCTCGGCGCCCTCGACCCCGAGCCCGTAGAAGTGCAGGTAATCGTCGTAGCGGTTGGCCGCGAACATCTCCTGGCAGTGCTGGGTCGCCACCTCGCCCATCGTCACGCAGGTGAGGGCGATGACGTCGCGCTCGCCCGAGCGGACGCTGCGGAAGAAGTCGGCGATGCACAGGCGGCCCTTGTCGAGCTGGCGCGGGAACGTGATCCTGACCCGTGGCGTGCGGTCGTCGGGCTCGCCCGGCGCGGGATAGATCAGCAGGTCGTTGTGGTCGCTCTGGCACGGGAAGTAGCCGTAGACCACGCGCGGCTGCAGCATCTTGTCGGCCACCGCCCGCTCGCACCACATGCGGAACTTGGGCTCGACCGTCTTCTCGAGCAGCTCCTCGTACTCGGCCTCGTTCATCTTGCCGCGGCGGTACTGCCACTGGCCGACGTACAGCGCCTTCTTGTTCATGTAGCGGAAGATCTCGCCGAGCTGGACCTCCTCCGGGCCGGCGATCCGCGCGCCCCAGAACGGCGGCGTGGGCACCCGCGCGGCCGGCTGGACCCCGCTCTTCACGTAGGTCTCCATCGACTTGCGCATGTGCGCCTCCCACTCCTCCTGGGTGGTCTGGCGATAGGCCTTGATCCGCTTCGGCGCGGTCAGGCTGATCTTGTCGGGCGGCACGTGGCCGCACAGCTCGTCCATCAGCGCCAGGCCCTCGAACGCGTCCTTGGCGTAGAACACCCGCGAGCGCGGGCGCGACTCGGCCTGCCGCTGCGGCGAGGCGTCGGTCGCGGCCTCGCCGGCGGCCAGGTCCTCGTCGCGGCCGCTGTAGGCGTTCTGCAGGTTGTGCTCGACGTAGCCGCGGGTCAGCGCCGCGCCGCCGCAGATCACCGGCATCAGGTGCCCGAGCTCGCGCATGCGCTCGAGGTTCTCCTTCATGATCACGGTCGACTTCACCAGCAGGCCGCTCATGCCGATCGTGTCGGGCTTGTGCTCGGCGGCGGCGGCCAGGATCGCCTCGATCGGCTGCTTGATGCCGAGGTTGACGACCTTGTAGCCGTTGTTGCTGAGGATGATGTCGACCAGGTTCTTGCCGATGTCGTGGACGTCGCCCTTGACGGTGGCGAGCACCATGCAGCCCTTGCTCGGGCCGGCCGTCTTCGACATGTGCGGCTCCAGGTGGCGCACGGCGGTCTTCATCGCCTCGGCCGACTGCAGCACGAACGGCAGCTGCATCTTGCCGGCGCCGAACAGCTCGCCGACGGTCTTCATGCCGTCGAGCAAGATCTCGTTGATGATCCGCAGCGGCGGGTAGACTTCGAGCGCCCGGTCGAGCAGGACGTCGAAGCCGACCTTGTTGCCGTCGACGATGCGCTTCTTGATCTGCTCCTCGAGCGGCAGCGCCTCCTCGGGCGGGCCCGACTCGATCTTCTTGGCGCCGGCGAAGCGGTCGATGAAGGCGAACAGCGGGTCGTAGCCCTCGGCGCGGCGGTCGTAGATCAGGTCGCGCGTGATCTTGAGGTCGTCCTCGCCGAGCTTGTGGGTGGGGATGATCTTCTTGGCGTTGAGGATCGCGGCGTCGAGGCCGTGCTCGCGCGCCTCGGCCAGGTAGACCGAGTTCAAGATCTGCCGCGGGTAGGGCTTGAGGCCGAACGAGATGTTGGACAGGCCGAGGATCGTGCGCGCCTCGGGCAGCTGGGTGTCGATCAGGCGGATGCCCTCGAGGGTCTCGAGGCCGAGCTTGCGGCTGTCCTCCTCGCCCTGGGCGATGGTGAAGGTCAGCGGGTCGAACACGAGGTCGGCCTCGATGAGCCCGTGGCGGTCGACGGCGAGGTCGCGCATGCGCCTGGCGATCCGCAGCTTGCCGGCGGCGTCCTTGGCCATGCCCTCCTCGTCGATGGTGAGGGCGACCAGGGCCGCGCCATACTCGCGGGCGAGCACCGCGATCTTGTCGAACTTGCCCTCGCCGTCCTCGAGGTTGATCGAGTTGATGATCGGCCGCCCGCCGATCAGCTTGAGCGCGGCCTCGAGCACGTCGAGCTGGGTGGTGTCGATCATGATCGGCAGCGACACCGCCGGGACGATCTTCTTGAGGCACTCGCTCATGTCGCGGACCTCGTCGCGGCCGACGTAGGCGACGCACACGTCGAGCACGTGGGCGCCCTCGGCCTGCTGCTCCTTGGCCAGCTCGGCGATGCCGTCCCAGTCCTCGGCCAGCAGCATCTCGCGGAACTTGAGGCTGCCGTTGGCGTTGGTGCGCTCGCCGATCAGCAGCGGCCCGGAGTCCTGGTCCAGGGACAGACGCTGTAGAGGCTCGCCACTGCGGGGTGAACTTGTCGGGCCGCGGCCCGGGCTTGAGACCGGCGACGGCCTCGGCGATCGCCTTGATGTGCGCCGGCGTGGTGCCGCAGCAGCCGCCGACGAGGCTGGCGCCGAACTCCTCGGCGAAGCGGCGGTGCGCCTTGGCCAGCTCGGCCGGGGTGAGGTGATAGACGGCCCGGCCGTCGACGTTCTGCGGCAGGCCGGCGTTGGGCTGGACCGAGACCATGCGCGTGCTGGTGCGCCCGAGGTGACGCACGTGCTCGACCATGAGGTCGGGGCCGGTGGCGCAGTTGAGGCCGACGACGTCGACCGGCAACGACTCGAGGACGACCAGCGCGGCCGCCGTGTCGGTGCCGACGAGCAAGGTGCCGGTGGTCTCGACGGTGACCTGCACGAGCACGGGGACCTCGACGCCCCGCTCGCGCGCGACCCGGTGGACCGCCAGCACCGCGCACTTGACCTGCAAGATGTCCTGGCAGGTCTCGATGAGGATGCCGTCGGCGCCGCCGTCGATGAGGCCCTCGGCCTGGCGCATGACGCTGGCCAGCAGGTCGTCGAAGCTCATGTGGCCGAGCGAGACCAGGCGGGTGCCGGGGCCGATCGAGCCGAGCACGAAGCGCGGCCGCTCGGGGGTCGAGTACTCGCGCGCGACCTCCTTGGCGATCTCGGCGGCGCGCCGGTTCAGCGCGTAACACTCGCCCGCGAGGTCGAACTCGGCCAGCACGTGCGGCATGCCGCCGAAGGTGTCGGTCTCGACGCAGTCGGCCCCGGCCTCGAAGTAGGCGGCGTGGATGTCCCGGATGACGTCGGGCCGCGTGCGCACCAGGACCTCGGGGCAGCCGTCGTAACCCCCGTAGTCGTCGGCGGTCAGGGTGCGCGCCTGGATCATGGTGCCCATGGCCCCGTCGCACACGAGCACGCGCTCCTGCATGGCCCGCAGCAGCGGCAGGGTGCGCCGGCGCGCGGCCAGATCGAAGCGAGGGACCGGGACGGTAATGTCATTGCCCGCAGACATGGGTCTGGGCTTGGTAGCAAGGCGGCGAGGCCATTGCAAACCTCGTCAGGGCCCGAAGTCGAACGGAAGGCCGACTGACGAGTGCGACTCGAAGGCCCCGCGTCGAGGCCGCGACGCAAGACTCACGAGCAAGGGTCGCCGGCCGGCCTGCCGCCGCCGTCGGCGGGCATCCCACCGATCGCCCGCCCCATCAAGGCGACGTTGTGGACCTCGATGCGATTGTTCTGGACCCGGCCCTCGGGCGTGCTGCCGTCGACGATCGGCTTGCTGTCGCCGAAGCCGACCGGATAGAGCCGCTTGCAGTCGACCCCCATGCGCACGAGCTCACGCGCGACGGCCAGCGCCCGCCGCTCGGACATCGCCTGCGCGTCAGGCCCGCTGAAGTGACCCTCGATGCGAACCCGCGTGACGGCCGGTTTGGCCTGCAAATAGCCGCGAACGTGGTCCAGCGCGATCTCGCTCCCGCGGCCCGGGACGTCGGAGGCGGCGGCGAAGTCGACCGGCCGCGGCAAGACCAGGCGGTGCCCGTCGAGCTCGTACGTGACCGGCGCCGCTGCGGGCTCGGGGGCCGCAGGCTCGCCGCTCGGCGCCGCTGCGAGCTCGGGGGCCGCAGGCTCGCTGCTCGGCGCCCCGAGCGCCGCGGGCTCGGGGGCCGCAGGCTCGGGCGCAGCGGCCGGCCGACAGGCGCACAGGCCCACGAGCACGAGTCGCTTCCACGTCATGGCGAACCCGGGCGGCGCTCAGATCACGCGGCGCAGCAGCACCGCGCTGATGTTGTCGGGCCCGCCGTGGCGGTTGGCGGCGTTGACCAGCCGACGCGTGGCCTCCTGCGGCGGATGCTGGGTGATGATGCTGTGCATCTCCTCGTTGGGGACGACATCGGAGAGGCCGTCGGAGCACAGCAAGATGTTGTCGCCGGCCTCGATGATGCCGGCGTTGATGTCGGGCACGCCCTTGGAGCGGCCGTGGCCGAGGCAGCGGGAGATCCGTCCGCGATAGGGGTGGACGGCCGCCTGCTCCTTGGTGATGACGCCCTTGCTCACGAGCTCCTGGACCATGGTGTGGTCGAGGGTGATCGGCGTGGCGGCCTTCTTGTCGACGAGGTAGGCCCGGCTGTCGCCCGAGTGCGCGACCCACATCTTGTCGCGGATGCCCATGACCATCACGCAGGTGCAGCCCATGCCCTCGGTGTCGGGGCTCTTGGCGCTGAACTCGGTGATCGCGGTGCTGGCCAGCAAGAACGCGTGGTACAGCAGCTCGCGCGGGCCCTGCTTGCGGAAGTTGCCGTCGATGTAGGCGGTGATCCGCTCGACCGCCAGCGCCGAGGCGAGCTCGCCCGCGTTGTGCCCGCCCATGCCGTCGCACACGACGGCGAGGTAGTAGCCGCGACCGTCGTCCTCCTGGATCGAGATCGCGTCCTCGTTGTGCTCGCGCGACATCCCGGTGTCGCAGGCGCCGGACATCTGCACCTCGAAGTGGCCCGGGTAGAACGTGCGCTTGAAGAGCTTGTACATGAACCGAGGCGCTGCGAAAGCGTGAGGTCCGCCGATCCTGGCACCTCGGCGCAGCCGGTTCAAGCCATGATCGCGGCCGTCGCGCGGACGAAAGCCGCGCGCATCGATCAAGCGCGCGTTAAGCAACGAGCCCGAAGTCGGAGGACTTCGGGCTCGGTTTTAGTGGAGCAGAGGGGGATCGAACCCCTGACCTGTGCATTGCGAACGCACCGCTCTCCCAGCTGAGCTACTGCCCCGGAGAACTTGGAGGCCCGGGAAGCTAACCGAAGTGACTCACCGAAGCAAGCGTCACGAGCGGGCGACGGGGCGAGCAGCGAGGGCCGCGGATGGGCGAAACATCACGCGTCCGGACCCGGCCGCCGGCCGCGCCAAACCAGGCCGAGCAGCCCACACGCGACCACGACGACGAGCAGCACGATCTGGGGACCGTCCAGCGGCGAGATCAACCACTGCAGAGCGCGCTCCAGGCCGGCGGGAGCGCCCACCCCGAGCCCGCCGAGGATCTGCGTGCGCACCACCGGCTTGCGATATACGACATGGCCCCGTGCCGCAACCTCCCCGCGTCCGCCTCGACAAGCTCGTCGTCGACCGCGGCCTGTGTGACTCCCGCTCGCGCGCCCAGGCTCTCATCATCGCCGGCAAGGTCGTCGTCGGCGACCACACCGAGAGCAAGCCCGGCGCGCTCGTCCCCGCCGACGCGGCCGTCCGCCTGCGCGTGGCCGACCACCCGTTCGTGTCGCGCGGCGGGCTCAAGCTGCGCGGGGCGCTCGACCAATTCACCGCGCTCGACGTCCGCGATCGCGTGGCCCTGGACGTCGGCGCGTCGACCGGCGGCTTCACCGACTGCCTGCTGCAGGCCGGCGCGGCCCGGGTCTACGCGATCGACGTCGGCTACGGCCAGCTGGCGTGGAAGCTGGCGAGCGACCCGCGGGTGGTGGTGCTCGATCGCAGCAACATCCGCACCCTCCCGCGCGAGGCGATCCCCGAGGCCGCCGACCTGGCGGTGGCCGACTGCTCGTTCATCTCGCTGGTGAAGGTGCTGCCGTCGGTGCTGCCGTTTCTGGCCGCCCGCGCGGACGTCGTGGCGCTGATCAAGCCGCAGTTCGAGCTCGGCCCCGGGCGCGTCGGCAAGGGCGGGATCGTCCGCGACGCCGAGGACCACGCCGAGGCCTGCCGCGCGGTCCTCGCCGCCGCCGAGGCGCTCGGCCTGCGCCAGATGGGCCTGTGCGACTCGCCGATCGAGGGCCAGGACGGCAACCGCGAGTTTTTGGTGTGGCTGCGCCAGGGGGCGTGAGCTGCGCGCGCGACCGCGCGCACGCGTGAGCCGGGCCGCCTTGCGCGTCCGCGCCGGGTACACTCCGCCGCGTGAACCGCCCTGTCCTCGGCGCCCGCAGCCGCGCCTTCCTCAAGTCGCTCGCCCATTCCCTGGCCCCCGTGGTGCAGGTCGGCGCCGAGGGGATCTCTCCCGAAGTCGTGCGCGCCACGAGCATCGCGCTCGAGGACCACGAGCTCATCAAGGTCAAGCTCGGCCAGAACTTCCCCGGCGAGCGGGTCGAAGCCGCCGAAGAGCTCGCCGCCCAGACCGGCGCCGCCGCAGTGCAGGTGATCGGCCGCGTGGTCGTGCTCTACCGCCGCCGTTCGCGCGAAGATCCGAAGCGCCCGCGGATCGAGCTCCCGCGGCGCTGACCGATGTCGGCTATCATGCGGCCGATGTCGGCCAGACCCGCGGCGACCCCGGCGCACTCGCGCGCGAGCCGAGACACCGCGAGCGCCGCGCCGATCGCCTGCGAGGCGATCGCCCCCGCGGACGCGCCGGTGCAGGCCGCGAGGCGGCGGACCTCGCCGTGGCTGGTCGCGCTGGCGGCCGGGCTGGCGCTGGCGAGCTGTCGGCCGCGCAACGCGGCCACTTCGCCGACGCCGGACGCGTGGGTGGCCGGCAGCGACGCCGCGCGCGAGCACGCGATCACGCGCACGCGGGCGCCGGTGGGCCTGCCCGAACCTGTCCTTGATTTCCTGGCCCAAGAGACACTCAAGAACCTGGCCCAGCTGCAGGGCGAGGGCGCCGAGGTGCCGGCGTACTTCCTCGCCTACGACCTGATCGCCCGCGATCATCTGTGGCTCGAGGCGCAGAACGGGCAGATCGTGCGCAACCGGAAGGACAGCGACCGCACGGTCGACGTCGACGTCCGGGTCGGCTCGCGCCAGCTCGACAACAGCCACCCGGGCGACGCCAACTACGGGCCGGGCAACGGGCTCGGCAGCGGCATGTTCGTGTCGGTGCAGAACGACCCGCTGGCGCTGTCGCAGGCGCTGTGGCAGTTCACCGAGCTGCAGTACAAGGACGCGCTCGC
Source organism: Nannocystis pusilla (assembly GCF_026626665.1). Lineage (GTDB taxonomy): Bacteria > Myxococcota_A > Polyangia > Nannocystales > Nannocystaceae > Nannocystis > Nannocystis pusilla. Next base: position 7,999,592 of record NZ_JAPNKE010000002.1, on the reverse strand, counting down.
GGCCTTCAGCGCGGCCGAGAGCGCCGAGCAGCTGAAGAGCCAGACCGAGGACAAGCCGCCGTCGCCGGACTTCAGCGAGGAGAAGCCGAACATCCACGCCGAGCCGCCGGTGTCGCTCGACCTCGCCGCGGTGGGCAAGCAGTGGGAGCCGCGGCTGCGGGAGATCTCCGCGGCGCTGGCCGACGACCCGCACGTGCTCGAGAGCCAGGTCGTGTTCCTCGCGTGGGTCGACAACCGCGCCTACGTCAACAGCGAGAACACGCGGATCCAGGGCTCGCAGGTGCGCCTGCGCCTGATGCTGCAGGCCAAGGCCCAGGCCGACGACGGCATGACGCTCGACCGCTTCGAGAGCTTCGAGGCCCAGGCGCCGGAGCAGCTGCCGGCGCAGTCGGTGCTGCTGGCCACCGCCAAGCGCCTGCGCGACGAGGTGCTGGCGCTGCGGGTGGCGCCGCTGGCCGAGCCCTACGCCGGCCCGGCGGTGCTTGCGGGTCGCGCCGCCGGCGTGTTCTTCCACGAGATCTTCGGCCACCGCCTCGAGGGTCACCGCCAGAAGGACGACCTCGAGGGCCAGACCTTCGCCAACATGATCGGCAAGCGGGTGCTACCTGTCTTTTTGGACATGGTCGACGACCCCACCGCCGAGACCCTCGGCGGGGTGCCGCTGTCGGGCCACTACCACGTCGACGACGAGGGCGTGCCGGCCGAGCGGGTGGTCCTGGTCGAGCGCGGCAAGCTGCGCACGTTCCTGCTCGGCCGCTCGCCGGTGCTGCCGTTCACGAAGAGCAACGGCCACGGCCGGCGCGAGCGCGGCTATCAGGCGGTCGCCCGCCAGGGCAACCTGATCGTCACCAGCCGCAAGACGATCCCCGACAAGGACCTCCGCCGCGCGCTCATCGACGAGGTCAAGCGCCAGAACAAGCCGTACGGGCTGTGGTTCTCCGACATCCAGGGCGGCTACACCATCACCGAGCGCTCCGGCCCGCAGGCGTTCAAGGTCATGCCGCTGCTGGTCTACCGGATCTGGGCCGACGGCCGCCCCGACGAGCTGGTCCGCGGCGTCGACATCGTCGGCACCCCGATCGCCGCGTTCGAGACGATCACGGCCACCGGCGACACGCCCGGGATCTTCAACGGCATGTGCGGCGCCGAGTCGGGCGACGTGCCGGTGTCGGCCGTCAGCCCGTCGCTGCTGCTGCGCAACCTCGAGGTCGAGCGCGCCAGCCACGAGCGCGGCAAGCCGCCCCTGTTGCCGCCGCCGCCGGTCGGGGGCAAGGCTGACCCGAAGAGCATGTCCCCCGCGCCAGCCGCCGCAGCGCCGCGCAAGGCCGTGAACGCGGCCGACAATGGCCGGAAGGACATGTCCTCCGCGCCAGCTCCGCGGAGGTCGCGATGAAGCCGATCGTCCTGGCCCTCGCGCTCGCGCCTGCCGCAGCGGCAGCTCCGGCGCCGACATCCGCCCCGACCCCGACAGCGGCCGCGCCGGTCGCCGCGGAGGCCGCCGAGAGCGAGATCGCGGCGGTCGAGCAGGAGATCGCCCGCGGCATCGCGGGGCTGCGCCTGCCGGACTCGCCGGCGCCCTATCAGGCCGTCGTCTACGTGGTGCGCGCCGAGGTGCTCAGCATCGACGGCAGCTACGGCGGCATCATCACCGACGTCCTCGAGGACCAGGCGGCGGCGGGCATCGACATCCGCGTCGGTTCGGCCGAGCGCGACCAGACGGGGGTGTTCGGCCAGGACGGGGCGTGGCCGCGCTTCAACTTGTCGCTGCTGCCGTCGGCCGAGCTGACGCGGCACAAGCTGTGGCTCGGGCTCGACCAGGCGTTCCGCCGGGCCACCGGCACCTACGCGCAGAAGCTGGCGATCCTGGCCCGGCTGGCCGGCGAGCCGCTGCCGCCCGACCTCGGGCCCAAGCCGGAGCCGCTCGTGCGCCAGCCGGTGCCGCCGGCGCCGACCGACACGATCGACCGGGAGGGCCTGCGCGAGCTGGTGCGCGCGCTCAGCAAGCGGTTCGCCGACCACCCGGCGATCGACAACGGCGACGTGTTCGTGCAGGTGCTGCGCAGCCACGTCACGACGATCACGAGCGAGGGCGTGGTGCTGCACGAGCAGCGCGACCGCGCGGTGCTGGCCGTGATGGCCGACACGCGCGCGCTCGACGGGATGCACCTCGACCACGGCGCGGCGATCCACCTGCAAGAGCTGCCGCGCGCGACCGACGAGCTGAAGAAGCGCGGCGAGGAGCTGGTCGACGGCGTGCTCAAAGAGCTGACGCTGATGGCCGACGCGCCGATGCTCGACGACGACTACGACGGCCCGATCCTGTTCGCCGGGCCGGCTTCGGCGCAATTGCTGGCGTCGACGATCGCGGTGCACACCGGCGGGACGCCGGCGCCGCTCGGCGACAACGGCCGCGTCCGCGACTTCGAACCGCACTGGCAAGACAGCCTCGGCAAGTCGGTGCTGCCGGCGTTCCTCGACCTCGAGGACGACCCCCGCGAGGGCTTCGGTCGCCTGGCCGTCGACGCCCAGGGCTTTGCGCCCAAGCCGCTCACGCTGGTGAAGAACGGGGTGCTGCAAGAGCTGCTGATGACGCGCACGCCGAACCCGCGGCGCAAGGAGAGCAACGGCCGCGCGCGCCTCAGCCCGGGCCTGGCCTGGGGCGCGGCGATCACCAACCTGTCGCTCAAGTCGAAGAAGCGCGGCTCGCCGCGCAAGGCGCTCGAGAAGGAGCTGCTCCGCCGCGCCCGCGAGGACGGCTACGAGTACGCGTACATCGTCGAGTCGCTGCGCGACGGCAACATCCTCGGGCCGGTGAACCGCGAGGGCGCGACGAGCTACAGCACCGGCCGCAAGGTGTCGCTGCCGCTGCCGAGCAAGATCTACCGGCTCGACGCGTCGGGCAAGAAGACGCTGGTCCGCGGCGCCATGATCGCGCCGGCGTCGATGCGGGTGCTGCGGCGGATCCGCGCGGTCGGCCAGAGCGCGCCGGCGCTGCCGCTGCGGATCGCCCCCGGCGCGACGGGTGGCTTCGGCGCGGAGACCGGGATGGACGGGATCCTCAGCAACACGGTCGACGTCAGCGTGAGCTCGCCCGACCTGCTGCTCGACGGGCTCGAGCTGCTGGTCGAGCGCAGCGAGAACGAGCGCCTGCCGATCCTCGAGCACCCGCTGCGCCGCGGCCAGACGCCGCCGCCGCAGCCGCCGGCCGACGACGACGCCGAGTGAGGCCGGGCCAATCTCGCCCCGGCGCCTCGGTCTCTCGTGGTGATCCGCGACGACGAGGACACCGCCCGTCGGTGGTCGCGGTCGAGGATGTCCTTCGGGACAGGCTCGGAGAAGCTCGAATCGGCGGGTCGAGGACACCGCCCGTCCGTGGGTCGACGCTGTCCTTCGGGACAGGCGCGGCGAAGCTCGACTCGGCGAGTCGAGGAGGCCGCCCGTCCGGGGTCACGGTCGATGCTGTCCTTCGGGACAGGCGCGGAGAAGCTCGACCAGGCGGTCGGTCGAGGACGCTGCCCGGCGATCAGGCCGGGTCTTCGTGGCCGACGGCCTCGGCGCCCCAGTCGTGGCCGACCAGCCAGGTGACCACGAGCAGGCCCGTCAACAGCGGGAGGATCGCGCCGGCCGAGCCGCCCCAATCGGGCCCCCACAGCGTCCACAGGCCGAGGCTCGCGGCCAGGGCCGCCGCCGCCAGACCATCCGAGAGGCCGGGGCGCGCGGCGTTGCGGCGTTGCAGCGCCATGATTCGGTCGAGCGCGACGAGCCGCTCGGTCCGCGCCACGAAGGCGAGGTCGGGGGTCGCTCCGGCGGGGCCAGGTCGTCGGCGAGCAGCTTGTCGAACTCTTCGTCGGTCATCGCGGCTCCTTCGCTTGCGCCTCCAGCAGCGCGCGTGCGTTGCGTTTCGCCCGGGCGGCGATGCTCTTCAGCGTCCCGAGCCGCAGCTCGAGCATCGCCGCCGCTTCTTCGTGCGTCCAGCCCTGGCCGTCGCACAGCACCAGCGCGGCGCGCTCGACCGGCTCGAGGCGGGCCAGCACCGCGGTCATGTCGAGGCGCGCCGCGTGGCCCGGCTCCGCGGCCTCGTCGGCGAGCAGCGCCGCGCCGTCGCGCTTGCGCGTCTCGGACGCGTGGCGGCGTCGCTCGTCGAGGAACAGGCGCCAGCCGATGCGGAACAGCCACGCCGCGTAGCTGCCGCGGCCGTCGAACTGCCCCGCGCGCCGCCACGCCTGTAAGAAGCAGTCCTGCGCGAGGTCGTCGCTGCGTCCGGGTCCGGCGACGCGCGTGAGGAAGTCGCGGAGCCGGCGCTCGTGACGAGTCACCAGCTGCGAGAACGCCTGCGAGTCGCCCGCGGCCGCGCGGCGGTTCAACGCTGGATCGTCCTCAACCATCCCGGACGACATCCCGCGGGCCGCGCCGCGAGCCTGCACGGCCGCGGAGGGCCAGCACGACGCCCACGAACAGCGGGAACAGGGCGACCCCGGCCGCGAGGCGGAGCGCAGACGGATCTGCCTGCAACCAGCCGAAGCCGACGCAGGCCGCGGCCACCGCGATCAGCATCGCCCCGTTGCGGTTGTCGAGCGCGTCGCGCTCGGCCTGGGTGCGCCCGCCGAACAGCCGGCCGAGGAGCTCCGGATCGGCGACGGCGCCGGTCGTGAAGGCGCGCCGCAACGTGTGGTGAAGCATCGCCAGGCGGGCGAAGCGGAGCCCGTGGATGAACGCGACCAGCAAGGCGATGGTGCCGATCAGTGCGCCTGCGAAGTGAGGGTCCAGCATGTCGTTCCTCGTCCGTCTCCTCGAGAGTGACGAAAGCCGCGGCGTCCTGGATGAGCTCGCGGTCGATTTTTCGCGGGCGACAAATCATGGGCCGCTCGTCATCCGCGGAGCAGGCGGGGTCCGTCATGGCTGCGAGCGCCGGCTGCGCGCCGGGGCTCGAGGATGCACGCCATGAACCCACGATTTCGCCGCTTCACCGTCAGTCTGACCCTCCTGGCCGCCGCCTGTCCTGCAGGGGCGCCGACGCAGCCGCCGCTCGAGGTCGGCGGGCGCCTCGACCTCGACGGCATGGACCCGAGCGTGGCGCCGGGCGACGACTTCTACCGCTACGCCAACGGCGCCTGGGAGGCGCGCACGCCGATCCCCGCGGATCGGCCCTCGTTCGGCACCACGCAGCAGATGCAGGACGACGCGTCCGAGCGCGTGCGGGCGATCGTCGAGGAGGCAGCGCGCACGCCCGGGTCGAAGCTCGGCGACCTCTACGCGAGCTTCGTCGACGAGGCGACGGTGGCGCGGCGCGGCATCACCCCGGTCGCGCCGTGGTTGCGGGCGATCGGGTCGGCGGCGGACCACGACGCGCTGGCCGTCGAGACCGCGCGGCTGGCCCGCTTCGACGTCGGCGGGCTGTTCGGTGTCAGCGTCGAGACGGACGACCGCGAACCCGGACGACACATGTTGGTCCTGCGCCAGGCCGGGCTCGGTCTGCCCAATCGCGGATTCTATGAGCACACCGATTCGACGATGAATGCGATTCGCTCCGACTATTGTGAATACATGGAAAAAATGCTGACGCTCGCGGGCGAGGCCGACGCCGCCGAGCGTGCGGCCGCGGTGCTCGCTTTCGAGACCGCGCTGGCCCGGGCCCACTGGTCCGTCAGCGATTCACGCGACGCGGTGCGCACCTACAATAGAAGCACACCGGCGGAGCTCGAGCGGCTCGCGCCGGGCTTTCCCTGGCGACGCGCCCTGGCGGCGATGGGGTTCGCGGAGCCGTCGAGCCTCGTCGTCGCCCAGCCGAGCGCCCTGGCCGGCGAGGCTCAGGTCTATCGCCATACTCCGCTGCCCGTGTTGCAGGATTACGCGCGGCTGCGCGTGCTCACCAGCTATTCGCGGTACCTCTCGCCGCCCTTTGAAAACGCGCGATTCGCCTTCTACGGCCGGGCGCTCGCCGGGACGCCCGAGCCGCTGCCTCGCTGGCGCCGCGGCGTGTCCCTGGTCGGCGCGGTGCTGCGCGACCTGGTCGGCCAGGCCTACGTCGCCCGTCACTTTCCGCCCGAGGCGGAGGCGCAGGCGCGTGAGCTCGTCGCCGACCTGATCGCGGCCCTCGACGACCGCCTGGCCCGCGCGGCCTGGATGACGCCGCAGACCCGCGAGCGGGCGCGGGCGAAGCTGGCGCGGACCCGGATCCAGCTCGGATATCCCTCAAAATGGATCGATTACGCAGGCCTCGAGATCGTGCGCGACGATCTGGTCGGCAACCTCGCGCGCGCCAGCGCGTTCCAGTTCGAGCGGATGGTCGCGCGCCTGGGCGCCCCGACGGATCCCGCCGAATGGCTGGCGCCCGTCACGGTCCCCAACGCCTACGCCAGCGCGAGCGTCAACGAGATCATCCTTCCGGCGGCCGTATTGCAGCCGCCGCTGTTCGATCCATCCGCTGACCCGGCACTCAACTACGCCGGCATCGGCGCCACCATCGGCCACGAGCTCAGCCACCTGTTCGACGACCAGGGCCGCAAGTACGACGCCGACGGGCGGCTCGGCGACTGGTGGACTGCCGAAGACGAGCGCGGCTTCCACGGCCGCGAGGCGGCGCTCGTGGCCCAGTACGACGATTACGAGCCGCTCCCGGGTCAGCGCGTCCAGGGCTCGCTCACGGTGGGGGAGAACATCGCCGACCTGGCCGGTCTGGGATTGGCGCTGGCGGCCTATCGTCGCTCGCGCGCCGGCGCCCGCGACACTTTTAAGAAACTTCACGCCCGAGCAGCGGTTCTTCCTCGGCTGGGCGCGCGTGGCGGACGAAGTACCGCGATCACGCGCTGCGGGCCCAGCTGCTGTCCGACGCTCACGCTCCCGCCCGCGAGCGCTCGTGGACCGTGCGCAACCTCGACGCCTGGTACACCGCGTTCGACGTGCGGCCGGGGGACCGCCTCTATCTCCCGCCGTCGCAGCGCGTGTCCTTCTGGGGCACGGATTGACGCGACTCGCTGCGGGCCGGGATTCGCAGCGAACGGCGATGTGCGGATGGATCGTCAGAACGGCGAGCGTGACGAGGTTGAAGCGGAGGAGCCCGCGCGGAGAGACGCGCAGCGCTATCCGAGGGGCATCTCGACGGCGAGCGCTGCGAGATCAGCGGGTCAGCAGCACGACGAGCGCGGTGATGATCAACACGCCGAGGCCGATGTTGAAGAACATGAGCCCGCGCGGCGACAGCCACGGCTTGTCGGCGGGCGGCGGGGTGGCGGGGGCCGGCGTCGCGGCGCCGGCCGGGCGTTGCGTTCGCATCGCGCGGGCCTGGTCGCCGGAGTTCGACACCACCCGGGTCGACTCGTCCCGGGGCGTGGTGCGAGGCTGGATGTCCTTCGGGTCATGTAGCGCGAGGGTCGACTCGGCCGGTCGCGCGCCGCCCTGGTCGAGGACGACCGTCGACTCGGGGCGCATCTCGGTCGGCGCTCGGCCCATCATTCGCGGCAGCGCCCGGGTCCGCTCCTCTCCGTCGGGATCTTCGGATGTGTCCTCGGGGACAGGTTGTTTCGAGCGCGGCCGCAATGTCGGCATCGCGGTCGTCGCCGCGTCCTCGTGCGCGCCCGGATCGGGGAGGGCCATGGTCGACTCGGCGGGTCGGCGACCGTCGCGCTCGGTGGTGGTCCAGGCGGCGGGAAGACCTGACCTTTCGGACAGCCCGTCGTCGTGAGCCAGGGCCATGGTCGTCTCGGGGGCCGTGGGGCGCCGGCCGTCGCGCGCGGTGGTGGTCCAGTCGGCGGGGAGCGCTGGCTGTCGGGACGGATCGTCAGACTCGGCCTGTAGCCGGGTCTTGTCCGAAGGGCGCCGGCGCTCGGCGATCGTCGTGCCTGGCCGCGAGGACATGTCGCCGGACAGCGGCAGGGCGACGGTCGACTCGGCTGGCGGACGACCTGTCTTATGGGTCGCCTGGGTCCGGCGACCTGGCTTCTCGGACAGCTCACCGGAAAGCGGCAACGCGACGGTCGCCTCGCGCGGGGGGACGGGCGCTGGAAGTCGCGCTCGGTGGTGGTCCACTCGGCGGGCAGGTCCTGCGGCGCAGGCACGGTGTTGGGCGCGGGCCGCGTCCTGGCGGCCTTCGGCGCGGCCTGTCGGGGGTCGCGTTCGTCCGCACCTGACCTTCGGGACACCCGCGCGGGCTCGCGCAGCTCCATGGTCGGCTCGGGGCTCGCGGGACGGCGAGCGTCTCGCTCGGTGCTCGGTTCGGGCGTGACGATCCGGCCGGTGTCGAGCTGCTGCAGTGATTCGCGGGCCGGCTTGCTCGCCTTCGGCGGCTGCGCCGGGATCGGTCGGTCGGCGCCGGAGCCGAGCAGCTCCGGTTCGTCCGCGGCGGGCGGCGAATCGGCGGTGGCCGGCGCGACCGGTGCCACGAATGCGGCGTCTCGGTTCGGCCCGCGGGCGGGCGGCTCGGGCGCGGCAGCAGGCGGCTTCGGCCGGGCCACCGGGATCCGCAATGTGCGTGGTCGGGTCGGCGACGGGTGCCGGCTCGTCCGCCGGTTCCGCGGTGGCCGCATTGTCGCCGGCGTTCGCCCGCGGGGCCATGCCGCCGACCGATTGGCGGACCAGGGTCAATGCGCGCAGGAACTCGCGGGCGTTGGCGTGGCGCTCCTCCGGCCGCCGCGCCAGCGCCCGCGTCAGCAGCGGCCGGGCCTGGGCCGGCAGCCCGGCGGTCGACAGGTCGGGCGTCGATTGCAGCGCCTTGTGAGCCGCCTTGAACGCGGAGGGGGCGGTGAATGGATGGACCCCGGTGGTCGCCTCGAATAGCAGCACCGCGAGCGTGAACACGTCGGAGCGGGCGTCGCCGGCCTGGCCTTCGATCTGCTCCGGCGCGCGGTAATCGACGAACGCGCCGCCGGGGCGCGGGGCCACCGGCGAGACGGCGATCTCGGCGATTCCGAGGTCCAGGAGCCGCACCTGCGAGCTCTCGGTGATCCGCACGTTGCCGGGTTTGAGCGCGCGGTGCGCGAGGCCTGTGGCCTCGTGGACGGCCGCGAGCGCGTCCGCGCAGGTGCTCACGACCTCCGCGGCCCGCGACCATTGCAGCGGGCCGCCGCTGGCCCGCAACGTGTCGAGGTCGGCGCCCGCCACCCACTCGCCGACGGCGAAGCGCGGTCCGCCGGCGACGACAGGCGTCTGGGGCAGCACGACCGCGGGGTGACTCACCGCCGCGGCGCTGCGGAGGGCCTCGCCGTAGCGACGGAACGCCTCCGACGAGACCGCGGCGGGGTCGAACAGTTTGAGCGCGCAGGTCTGACGGCGTTCTCGGTCCCAGGCGAGGAACACCTGGCCGAGGCTGCCGCCGCCGGCGGGCCCGCGCAGCTCCCAGCGCTCGCCGAGCACGTCTCCGACCTTGGCTCTCGCCTCGCTGGCGTCCGTCACGACCGGCCGAGCATCCACGGATCTCCGCGGGCGATCAACCGCATATGACATGACCGAAGTCGCGCGAGCGTCGCAGCCGTAATGGGGCGTTTTTGTCTCAGGGCCGCCGAGCCTTGTCGGGGCCGATCGCATGTAGTAGCTTTTCGGACTCGTTCGAGCGCTCATGACGGAAAGTGGCAGCAGCGCCCTGCTGGGCAATCGATCGATGTTCACATTCACCGTGGACGGCTGCGGCGAGGAGCTGCGGGTGGTCCGCTTCAGCGGCGAGGAGGCCGTCTCCTCGCTGTTCGGGTTCCGCTTCGAGCTGGCCTCGGTGACGGTCCCGCTCGACGACCTGGTCGGCCACGCCGCGGTGCTGACGATCCAGGGCCGCGAGGCGCCGCGGTACATCCACGGCCTGGTGTGCGACGCGCGTTACATCGGCGAATCGTCGAGCTACACCCTCCACGAGGTCACGCTGGTGCCGGAGATCTGGACGCTCCAGCAGCGCGCGGGCAGCCGGATCTTCCAGGGCCAATCGACGCCCGAGATCGTCGCCAAGGTGCTGGAGACGGCCGGCATCCCGCGCGCCGGGGTGCGGACGCAGCTGCACGGGACGTACGCCCCGCGCGACTACTGCGTACAATACCGTGAGACCGACCTCGACTTCATCAGTCGGCTGATGGAAGCCGACGGCATCTATTATTTCTTCGAGCACCACGAGGACAAGCACGTCCTCGTGATCACCGACCAGGCCGACGGCGGGGCGCCGATCGCCGAGGATCCGGCGCTCGGGTTCAACGCGACCCGCGAGCGCGAGCGACTGCTGCGATTCACCCTCGGCGAGAGCATCCGCCCGCAGCGGGTCTCGCTGCGCGACCGCAACCTGCACACCCCCGCCGAGGAGGTCGAGGCCGAGGAGGGGCAGGGCGACGCGCGCGAGCTCTACGACTACCCCGGCGGCTTCCAGGTCGGCGGCCGCGGCGGCCCGGAGACGGCCGGCAAGCAGGCCCGCATGCGCCTCGAGGCGGTCCAGGCGACCCGCCGCTCGGGCAGCGGCGAGAGCGACAGCCCGCGCCTCGCGCCCGGCTATTTCTTCAACGTGGCCGACGAGTCGCATCCTCATCTCGAGGGCGAGTATCGCCTGATCCGCGTGGCCCACCGCGGCGAGCAGCCGCAGGTGCTCGACGAGGGCGCGACCGGCGAATTCTCGTACACCAACCGCTTCGATTGCACCGCGGCCGAGCTGCCGTATCGCGCGCCGCGGCGGACGGTCAAGCCGACGGTGCACGGGGTGCAGACCGCGACGGTGGTCGGCCCCGGGAGCGAGGAGATCCACGTCGACGAGCACGGCCGCGTGAAGGTGCAGTTCCACTGGGACCGCCGCAGCGCGTACGACGACGGCAGCTCGTGCTGGGTGCGCGTCAGCCAGATGTGGGCGGGCAACGGCTTCGGCGCGATGTTCCTGCCGCGGATCGGCCACGAGGTGATCGTCGACTTCATCGAGGGCGACCCGGACCGGCCGATCATCACCGGGCGGATCTACACCGGCGTCAATACGCCGCCGTATCCGCTGCCCGACCAGAAGACGAAGAGCACGATCAAGTCCGAATCAAGCCCCGGCGGCGGCGGCTCCAACGAGCTGCGCTTCGAGGACGCGAAGGGCAGCGAGGAGATCTTCCTCCACGGCCAGAAGGACTGGAACATCGTCATCGAGCACGACAAGACGCAGTCGGTCGGCAACGACGAGGCGCGCTCGGTCGGTCACGACAGCGGCGTGTCCGTCGGTCACGACGAGACGATCGAGGTCGGCAACGATCGCAAGATCACGGTCGGCAAGATGCACGTCGAGCGGATCGGCGCCAACATGTCGATCGGCGTCGGCTCGAACCTCACCGAGACCGTCGGCGCCAGCGCGACCTTCACCGTCGCGGCCGACCAGACCGAGTCGATCGGCGCCAACAAGGCCGAGACCGTCGGCATCGCCAGCACCCTGGCCGTCGGCGCCGCCTATGCGGTGACCGTCGGCGGAGCGATGACGGAGAACGTCGGCCTCGCCAAGTCCGAGACGGTGGGCCTGGCCCGCGCGGTCAGCGTCGGCGGCAGCAGCTCCGAGAGCGTCGGCGGGGCCAAGAGCGTCAGCGCGGCCGACAACATCACCGAGAGCGCCGGCAAGAACATCGCGCTGCAGGCCGGCAAGCACGTCAACGTCACCGCCGGCGAGAACCTCAACCTCGCGGCCGGCAAGAAGGCCGCGGTCGTCGCCGCCGATCAGCTGTCGATCCAGTGCGGCAACGCCACGGTCGTGCTCAAGAAGAACGGCGACATCACGATCCAGGCCAAGAAGCTCAGCATCAAGGCCACCGGCGAGGTCACCGTCAAGGGCTCGAAGATCAAGCTCAACTGAGCCGCCGCGCGCTCGTGTTCCACGGGCCCGCGTGGCGTGTTCCACGGCCATCCCCGGCCTTTTCCCACTCCCGTCTCTCTCACGCCTGAGCTGTCCGCCACCGAGGAGCAAGTCATGGCCGCGCGCCGCCCCGCATCGTCCCGCGTCGTCCCGATCGTCCCGCCGACCCCGGCGCCGGCGTTGCCTGCGGTGATCCTCGGCTGGCTCACCGCCGCCGAGCCGCCGCTGGTCGACTTCCCCGGCAATCCGGCCGGGCCGGTGCCGGCGCGGTTTTTGGTCGAGCTCGACGAGCGCGGATTGGCGAACGCGGTGAAGACACGGCAGCCGGCCGCGCTGATGTTCGAGGGCGGCGACCCGTCACGCCCGCTGATCGTCGGCCTGGTGCAGGCGCCGGGCTCGGCCCGCGAGGCCCGCGTCGACGGCAAGCGCGTGGTCCTCACCGGCACGGAGGAGGTCGAGCTGCGCTGCGGCGAGGCCAGCATCTCGCTCAAGAAGGACGGCAAGCTGGTGATCCGCGGCGCCTACGTCGAGACCCGCGCGAAGGGCACGAATCGCATCAAGGGCGGTTCGGTGCAGATCAACTGATGACGACGCGCGAGGGCGACGACGAGCCGCTGTGGGACGTGCTCGAGGAGCACCTGGACGAGGCCGAGTTCCTGTGGGAATCGTGGGAGCAGAGCCTGGTCGCCCCCAATTATACGCTCGAGGAGGTCGCGGCCGGGGTCGAATCGCGGCTGCTGGCGCACCTCGACGGTCTGGTGATCGGCGGGGCGGCGGCGGCCGAGCGATTGTTGGTACCGGCGCTCGAGTCCGATGAATCGGCGCGGGTCAGCGCGGCCGCGGCGGCGCTGCTGCTCGGGGCCGGTGATTCGGCGCTGGGGACCTTGTTCGCGGTGTTGCAGGATTTGCCCGAGCAGCGGCCGGCGCTGGTGCGCGCGTTCGCGTGCGTCGATCACCCCGGGCTGCTGGCGCGGCTGCGGGCAGGGCTGGCCGACGTCGACGAGGCGCTGGTGGCATCGTGCGCCGAGGCGCTGGTGTTCCGCCACGAGCCGCTGGGCGAGGCGCTGTCGGTGCTGCTCGCCAGCGACGACCCGACAGTGCGCAGCCTGGGCCTGCGGGCGCTGCCCGGCGAGGGCGAGGGCTCGGTGCGGGCGATCCAGGCCGCGCTCGGCGACGAGGAGCCGCTGGTGGTCGACGCCGCGATCGCGGCCGGTCTGGTGCTGGCGCCGGCGCCGACGTGGACCCGCGTGCGCGCGCGAGCCGAGGAGCCCGGCGGCGGATCGGCGCTGGTGCTTTGGCGCTGCGCGACGCGGCCGGCGATCGTGCGGCGGTGCAGGCGGCGCTCAGTGATGCGTCGCGGCGGGCTGCCGCCATCTACGCGCTCGGCCACGTGGGCGCGCCGGAGCTGGTCGACGCGTGCCTCGAGTGGCTCGACGACGCGGCGTGCGGGCCGCTGATCGGCGAGATGATGCAGGTGCTGACGGGCATCGATCTCGACGACGCGGGCCTGACCGTGACCGTCGAGGACGAGGCGCTCGAGCACACTCCCGAGCACGACCTGCCGCGGCCCGATCCGCTGCCGACGATGCAGTGGTGGCTGCGCCAGCGCCCGCGCTTCGAGGACGGGGTGCGCTATCTGCATGGGAAAATTCGCGGTCGCGCCGAGGTGATCGAGGCGCTGACGAGCGGGCCGATGCGCCGGCGGCCTGCCCTGTTGCAGGACCTGCAGCTCCGGGCGCCGCGCGGGGTGCTGCTGCGCCTGCAGACGCGCGCGCTGACGAGCCGACAGCTGGCCGAGCTGGCCGAGCTCCGCCGCGCGCTAGCGAGCAGGTGAGGGCCAGCGGTGGGCCGAGCCGTCGTGGACCGCCGAGGCTCGGCCGAGACGAGCTCTAAAAACACAAATGGCCCTTCGGACAGGTCCGAAGGGCCATGGCTCAAGAGCCAGTCAGTGGCTCAGAGGCTCTTCTTGGCGAACTCGATCGCCTGGATGATCGTCCACTGGTCGTCCTTGCCCTTGCCGGCCAGCTCGTCGCCGGCGGGCGGGGCCTGGATGCCCTCGGAGTGCCAGCGGATGATGCCGTCCTCGTCGAGCAGCACGATGGCCGGGGCCTGGCGGAGGTACTGCTGGTAGGTCGTCGCGCCCTCGAGGCCGAGCTCGCGCGAGGCCTGGTACTCGGTCGCGTTGGGGAAGCGGTAGGTCGGCAGCGGGCCCTTGTCGGGCAGGCCGTTGGTCTTCTCCCAGTCGCGCAGGCCGGAGTCGTTCATCGGCCGCACGCGCGGGGTGCCGTCGCCGAGGTTGTTCGACGGGAAGGTGATGTGCGTGAACATGATGTCCACGCCGGAGTTCTGCAGGTCGTCGCGGGCCATCTGCAGCACGCGCAGCATGTTGGCGGCCTGGGCCTGCTCCTCGCGGGTCGCCCAGTCCCAGAACAGGATCAGGCGCTTCTTGCCGGCCATCTGGCGGCCGTCGGTGGAGCCGCCGTCCATGTTCATCAGCATGATCATGAGGCTGGCGTGGCCGAACAGGTTGCGGCGGGCCCACTGGGGCGCCTTGTCGAGGTCGGCGGCGCCGACCGACCAGAACGGCGGGGCCTCCTTGATCGGCGGGAGCTTGTCGCTCGGGTTGGCGACGATCTCGACGTCGACGACCTGGCCGCCCTTCTTCTGCACCTTGAGCTTGACCGGCTGGCCCGTGGCGATCTGGCTGACCCGCAGGTCCTTGGCCGAGGTCACCTTCTGGCCGTTCAGCTCGAGCACCAGGTCGCCGCGGCTGAGCTGGTCGCAGCCCTTGTCGCAGCCGAGGACGTAGGTGATGTACACGCCGCCGGGCTTGAGCTGCTCGCTCGTGACCTCGATGGTCGGAGGGGCCGAGCCGGCGCCGTCACACGCGGCGATGGCCGACAGGGCCAGTGTGGAGGCGAAGCCGAGGGGGACGAGACGGTGAACGAGACCGCGGAGCATCGCCGCGGACTTTAGAGCGGGGCCCCGCGAGCGTCAAATCCGGGCGACGTGCGTAAAGAGCGCGGTCCGAAACTCGCGGGCCGGCGGGGCGCTGGGGGCCTGCGGGCGTCGCGGCCGGCGTCTCGTCGTGAAGCTCGCTTCACAGACCCAGGCGGAAGCGGACGCTGACGGAGAACGACCAGAAGTGGGGCAAGCCCTTGCGGAGGTTGGTGCCGGCGTCGAGCGCCGCGCCCTCGATGATCGACAGCGGCGCCACCCCGGACAGCTCGGGGTGGCTGACCCCGGTGATGACGTAGAACGCGTAGTGATAGGCGAACTCGCCGGTGACGGCGATGTTGGGGTGGACGAAGGCGCCGCCGCCGACGCGGAACGGGGCGACGAAGCCGTGGAAGTCCATGCGGGTGGGGCCGCCGGTGGTCTCGTAGCGGTTGCGCCACAGCTGGTAGTGGATGCCGGTGCCGATATAGGCGACGCCGCGGCCCTTGCGGAGGAAGTGGATCCGCAGGGCCGGGCCGGCGCTGACGGCCCGCGCCTTGGCGCTGTTGACGATCAGCTGGTTGAAGTCGACGTCGACCTCGGTGCCGAGCCGCTCCGACAGCGCCTGCTCGAGGCGCGCCGGGTCGATGCCGTACAGCGCCACGGCGTTCTTGCCCTCGATGTCGCGCGGGCGCAGCGTGCCCCACTGGGCCTCGATGCCGATGTCCAGGATGCCGAGCAGGTTGCCGCCGACGAAGCCGCCGAGCAGGGCGCCGGGGCGCTCGCCGTGGCCGTTGCTGCCGGCGCAGAACTGCCGCGTGCAGCCGAGCGTGCCGAACCGCGGCTCGACGATGAGGCCGGCGTGGCGCCACTTCTTCGGCTGCTTGCGCCGCGCCCGGGCCGCCTCCTCCTCGATGTCCTCCTGCGACTTCGGCGGCTCGGCCGGCTTGTCGCTCTTGGCCTCGGCGCCGGTCGGGTCGGCGCCCTCGATCATCGGCGCCCGCGTGTCCGCCGGGCCCGCCTTCGGGCCCTCGGGCTGCAGCGGGTCGCCGGCGGGCGAGCTGCCCGAAGAGACAGGTGGCGGCGGGGTCGGCACCGGGCTCGAAGCGGGCGGCGAAGCGGGCGCGGCCGGCGGGGGCACCGAATCGGCGGGCGGCTCGGGCGCGGCGACCGGCGGCGCGGGCGGGGTGGGCGCCGGGGTCGGCCGCGCCGTGGGGCGCATGACCGGGGGCCCGGGGGCGGGCTTCACCGGGGCGGGCGCAGTCGTGGTGGGCGGCGTCGACGGGGCGGGGCTGGTCGGCGGGACGTTCTGCGGGCTCGTGTCGGGCAGCATCGGCGGGGGGCCGATGTCGGGCAGCTTGGGCGGCGGACCGACCGAGGGGGCCGCGGCGGCCTCGGCCGGCGCCAGGGTCCACGCGAGCGCCAGCGCGCCGAAACAGACCAGAGACAACGCGGCGCGACGAGCAGAGAGCATCACGGACCTCAGTACGATGCGTGACGGGCCCGGTGATTACAAGCCGAGTCCGACGCCGGTAGGTGTGCGGAGGCGTCGTTCGCGAGGGCGACCATGCGTGACGGATCCGGATGCGCGCGCTCCCGAGTTCCTGGCCCAAGGGACAGCTTCGACTCGCGCCCTGCGGCGAGCTGCTTTCTTTGCCGCGGCGATTGTGCGATAACGCGCGGGCCCTCGCGTTCTGGCGACGGATTCGATCCAGGTCGCCACCCTCGGTTATGCTAGCGCCGGTCCCGTCGCTCCCGCTGCTCCCGCCCTATGGACCCGTCGTCCCACTCGCACGAGCCGGCCCCCGGTGAATCCTCGGGAGTCATCAAGATCCCCAGCCTCGCGCAGGAGGCGGACCCCGCGTCGCGCAGCGGCACCGGCTTCGCCAAGGTCGTCGAGCCCGACGACCCCGACGACCTGGTCGATCGCGTGCTCGGCAACTACCGCCTTGTGCGGCCGCTCGGCGGGCGCGGCCTGACGTCGGTGTACGAGGCCCGGGCGGCGGCCGGCGGCGACCGCCGCTTCGCGGTGAAGATCCTGCGCAACGCCAACTTCAACCGCGGCGCGCTCGATGTCGTGCAGCGGCGCTTCGTCCAGGAGGCGCGCGTCGCTTCGCGCCTGCACCACCCGCACATCGGCGACGTGGTCGACTTCGGGACCGAGGCCGGGCTGGCCTACATCGTCATGGAGTACCTCGAGGGCGAGAGCCTGCGCGAGACCTTGAGCCGCCACGGGCCGCTGCCGTGGACGCGCGTGCTGCCGATGTTCCTGCACATCTGCGACGCGCTCGAGGCGGCCCACGCGCAAGGAGTGATCCACCGCGACCTCAAGCCGAGCAACGTCTACCGCGTGCGTCACGCCTCCAGCGACGACTACGTCAAGGTGGTCGACTTCGGGCTCGCGCGGATCGTCGACGAAGATTTGCCCGAGGGCCTGCTGGCCGGCGGCGTGCTCCTGTCCACCCCGGAGTACATGGCGCCGGAGCTGATCCGCGGGGCCAAGCCCGACCCGCGCGTCGACATCTACGCCGTCGGCGTCCTCCTCTACGAGCTGCTCACCGGCTCGTGTCCGTTCAAGAGCGGCAAGCAGACGACCGTGCTGGCGATGCAGCTGCTCGACACGCCGATCCCGCCGCGGCGCGTCGCGCCCGACGCCAACATCCCCGGCGTGGTCGAGCGCGTGATCCTCAAGGCCCTGAGCAAGGCCCCCGAGGAGCGCTATCAAAACATCATGGAACTGCGCCTCGCTCTGCTCGACGACACCCGCATCGGCCGCACCGAAGCCGCCGCCATCCGCACCAAGGCGCTGTCCGGCCCGTCCCGCAGCGCCGCCAGCACGTCCGGGGCCGTCAAAGAGAGCAGCGTCGGCGTGACCATCATCCTCGCGCTGATCGCCGCGGGCCTCATCGCCTGGGTGTTCGCCGGGACGCCGGGCCTCGAGTTCCTCACCGGCGCCCCGCCGCCGGGCCCCGCGCCGGTCGTCGCGCCGGCCGCGGCCGTGCTCCCGCCCGACGCTCAGCCCCCGGCGGCGACCGACCCGCGCGTGCTCGAGACCACGCCGCCCGCACCGACGCAGGACCCGCAGATCGAGGCCGAGCCCGACGAGCCGCCGCCCGAGCCGGAGCCGCCGGTCGCCCTGCCGACCACGCCGCCCGAGCCGTCGCCGCCGAGCGACCCCGAGCCGACCGCGATCAAGGCTGCCCGAACGACCAGGTCCTCCGAGACAGGCGCGAAGGAGCCCGTCAACTACGACATCGTCGACGACCCCAACGAGGCGACGGTCGTCACCGAGGCGCAGATCGACGAGCTGCTCAAGCCCTACCGCCCGGCCGCGGCCCAGTGCGGCCGCCAGCACGGGGTCGAGATCGACGCCACGGTGACCTTCAAGTTCGTGCTGACGAAGGACGGCCGCCTGACCCAGATCAAGCCGGTCGGCCGCGCCGCCTCCGACCCCGCGGCGGTGTGCATGATCGACCTGATCCGCGACGCCCGCCTGCCGGTGCCGGCCGGCAGCAGCTTCAAACACGCGTTCTTCGACTACAGCTTCCGCGTGTACTGAGCGGGCGGATCGGCCTGTCTCACGGGACATGTCGAACGACGCGTGGCGCTCTTCGACCGCAGTGTCCGTGTTACCGAGGCCGCGGAGATAGCTGTCCCCCGGGACAGGTTGATGGCCGCGTGACTCTCGCGGCCGCGCCTCAGTCCTCGAGCTCGCCGTCCTCGAAGCAGTAGAGGCGCCGCGCCTTGTCACAGAGCGAGCTGAGCGCGCTCGTCCACTGCCGCTCGTCTCGCCAGAGCTGCCAGTCGGGGCCCATCTCGAGCTCCAAAGCGTTGAGCCCCGAGCGGGCGGCGAACCCCAGGCCGTCGGAGGTCCAGCCGTCGCAGTGGTCGACGGCGCTGAACGGCTCGCCGAACGGTGCGGTGTTGGTCCACACGAGCTGCTCCGTCACGTGCATCCCGGTCTCGGTGAGCGCGATCCCGGTGCGCGGGCCCTGCTCGATCAGCTCCGTGAAGTCCGCGGCGATCATCCGCCCGTTGGGAAGCACGTAGGGCGCGCCCTGCAGATCGACCTGCTCGAAGCGGCTCAGCGGCGAGTCGAGGCCGTCGCTCAGCCAGGCGCGAAAGGTCAGCGCGTTCCCCAGGGCGGCCGCGGTCGCCAGGTTGCGGCAGCGGAGGTCGGCGCCGGGCAGCCCGCCCAGGGCGCCGTCGTAGGTCGCGCTGCTGAGGAACACCAGGCGACCCTGCCAGCGGCACGTGAGGCTGCAAGGCACCATGTCTTCGAGCCCCATCCCGGTGCCGTTGAGGAGGCCGAGGTCGCACTCCTCGAAGCCCTCGTCGAGCTGGCCGTCGCTGCAGCGCGGCGCCCAGGTGCAGTCGGGGCGGCAGCCGCCGTACTCGCCGACGTTGCCCGGGCCGAAGTCGCAGTCCTCGGCGCCGATCCACAACAGCCCGTCGCCGCAGGTCGCCGGGTCGCACTGCAGGGTGCAGGCGCCGTTGTTGGAGTTGTCCGTCCCGAGGTCGCAGTCCTCGCCGAGGTCGAGGTGGCCGTCGCCGCACGCAGGGCCCTCGCTGCCGGTCGTCGGGTCGGTGGTGCTGCCGGTCGACGTCGTGGTCGGGTCGACCGGCATCGTCGTCCCCGACGTGGCGGGCGGCGGCGGTTCGCCGGAGCTCGAGGTCCCGGTCGTCGACGACGAGGTCGCGCCGGCGCCCGGCTCGTGGGTGGGCAGACAGGCCGCGGCGAGCGGCAGTGCCAGACCCAGGGCGGTGCGGATCTGCATGAATCAGGCCCCCTCGAAGCAATAGAGGCGCAGCTGCTCGATGCAGCTGGTCGGGTTGAACTGGGGATCGGGTTCGTAGGTCCAGCGGCCGTCGAGCACGCCGCTGTGGCCGTAGTGGCCCTGGATCGCCGCCAGGTCGTCGATCGTCCAGTCGTCGCAGTGGGTGACGCCCGGAGCGGCGGTGCCGTCGGGCAGGGTGCCGGTCCAGGCGCCGCCGAGGGCGGGCTGGCCGAACTCGTCGACGTCGAAGGAGGCGCTGAGCGTGCCCGACAGGAACTGCTCGAAGTTCTCGGCGATGACCTCGCCGTCGACCCGGCGGTAGCGGCCCATGCCGGGGAACACGCGCTCGCCGGCGCTGGTGGTGGAGTCGCTGAGCCAGGCGCGGTAGCCCTTCCAGTTGGCGCCGAGGCCGGCCTGGTTGGCGAGCTGGCCGCACAGGTTGTCGGCGCCGGTCAGGCCGCCGATGAGGTCGGGCTGGAGCACCATGCTGGTGGCGAAGACCCACCGGTCGCGGAAGCATGCGGCGCAGCCGTCGTCCGGGTCGGCGTTGGCGTCGTCGCACTCCTCGTCGGCGTCGAGGATGCCGTCGCCGCACTCGCCGAC
Source organism: Nannocystis pusilla (assembly GCF_026626665.1). Lineage (GTDB taxonomy): Bacteria > Myxococcota_A > Polyangia > Nannocystales > Nannocystaceae > Nannocystis > Nannocystis pusilla. The sequence goes on along the minus strand of NZ_JAPNKE010000002.1, from coordinate 7,979,501 downwards.
CGGGCCGGTGGTGCTGCTGCTGCCCTCGCCGGTGCTGCCGGTGCTCTCGGTGCTGCCGTCGCTGCCCGCCTCGGAGCCGCTCGTCGTGCTCGTGCTCGTCGAGGTCATGAGCGTCGAGCTCTCGCTCGCCGCTTCGCCGCCGCCGGTTGAGCTGGAGCCCGAGCTCGAGCTCGAACTCCCGTCCTCGGGCGGAAAGGGGTAGGTCGTCTTATCGATCCCGGGCGCAGTACACCCGGTGAGGAAGACGAGCGCGATGCAGACGCTGCGCGACACCGCGCCACGGTACCACGACCGGCGCCGGCGCACCAATACGAGGGCCTGCAGCGCGATTCACGCCTGTCGGCAGGCGCCCCCGACCGCGCCGGAATTGCGCGGAGCGGTGGCGCGAGCGATCGGCCGCGCGACGAATCGAGGGCTGTCGATGTTATGACATGTCCTTCGGGACAGCAAAGCATATCGCGCGACGGGGCGACACGCGATCCGCGTGGCGTGTCTTCACGGTCACACGCTCGGCCCTCTGCATGGGGAGGGCCTTTCGGGCGCGCGCTGAAGGTCACGCCGAGTTCGCGCCGATGTGATGCGAAGTGCCCATAAAGTCGGGCCCGATGTCCGACCACGACGATCTGCCCGAGGCCCAACGGAAGCTCGCCCGGCGAGACTTTTGAAGAAACTCGCGGGCGCGACGCTGGTGGCGGTGCCGGCGTGCGCCGACGACGTGATGGCGGGCACCGAGGGGCTGGACGGCAGCAGCACCGGTGACGGCAGCAGCACGACCACGAGCGGCGAGGTGCCGACCACGGGGACGCCGACGACGAGCAGCTCGACGAGCACCGGCGACGCGACGACGACGTCGAGCACGGGCGTCGACTCGACGAGCACCGGCGACCCGACGAGCACGAGCACGGGCGAGCCGGGCGACATGGGCGCGCAGCCGCAGGCGTGCGAGGGCCAGGAGATCGCGTTCGCGCCGGATGCGGTGGCGGAGGACCTGGCGCGCTTCCCCACGGCGGTGATGGCCGGGGCGATGCGCCAGGAGTCGGCGCTGCTGCACGGCCGCAGCGAGACGCCGGACCCGGTGCTGCTGCGCGTGTGGCAGCCCGGCGATGTCGAGGGCACGGTGCGGGTGGTCCGCGAGCTCGAGGTGGCGCCCGACGAGAACGGCTACCTGCGGCAGTTCGTCGACGGCCTGTGCCCGGGGCAGTGGTACCGCTACGGCTTCTTCGGCACGGAGCGCGGCGAGCCGGTCGCGCGCGGGGTGCTCGGCGAGTTCCGCACCGCGATCGCGGACGACGCGATGGAGCCGCTGACCGTGGCGATCTCGTGCTGCAACGGGCTCGACAACTTCCCGTGGCCGGCGCTGCAGCGGACCAGTGACGAGTACTACGACGTGTTCCTCCACCTCGGCGACATGGCCTACAACGACGGCGAGATGTCCCTGGCGGACTACCGCGGCAACTGGCAGGCGTACCTGGCGGTGGCGGACGGTGGCGGGATGGCGCTGGCCTACGCGCGCGCCGGGCTCTATTGCACGCTCGACGACCACGAGGTCACCAACGACTTCAACCCGGAGACGATCGACCCGCAGCGGCTGCAGGACGCGATGACCTCGTACTTCGAGGCGATCCCGGTGACCGACACGCCGATGGGGTTCCGCGTGTGGCAGAGCTTCCGCTGGGGCCTGACGGCGGAGTTCATCGTGCTCGACTGCCGCACCGAGCGGAAGCCGTCGACCGCCAACTCGGCCGACCCGATCTACCTCGGCAAGGAGCAGATGGCCTGGCTCAAGGAGCGGCTGCAGTCGAGCCCGTGCCACTTCAAGGTGATCCTCAACTCGGTGCCGATCACCGACATGCCGACGATCCCGTGGGACTTCGCGGCCAATGACCGCTGGGAGGGCTACCCGGTCCAGCGCCAGGAGCTGCTCGACTTCATCGCCGCCGAGGACATCACCAACGTCTGGTTCCTGTCGGGAGACTTCCACACTTGCTTCATCAGCCACGTCGAGCCCGACGGCGACGGGGTGGTCGCCAGGACGCGCGAGATCGCCGTGACCGGCGGCAACACCAACGTCCTCGGCGACTTCCTCGCCGCCCCACATCTCGTTCGGCTCGTCGAACCCGCACGGTTGCATCATCACGTTCGACCCGTCCGCCGACGAGGTGCTGGTCCGCTTCATCGACGCGGACAGCGGGCAGGACGCGTACAGCGAGACGCTGACCCAAAAATGACACCGGTTACACGTGAACTTCGGGACATGTCCTCCAGCGCGTTCGCGCGCGCAGGAGCCTTGAGGATCCGCACGGCCGCGCGGTGGACGACCAGGCGGCTTTCAGACGCTGATCCGGGACGATGACCCACATGGAGATCCCGCAGGGACCCAGCCGCATCATGCCCACGTCGATGCTCAGCAGCGGCGCGGAGGACCTCGACGGTCACCGCCGCGAGCTCGAGCTCAACGTGCTGGACGGCGCGCTGCCGGCGGACCTCCACGGGCACCTGTTCATCGCCGGCTCGATCGCCTCGCTCGGCCGCCCGGCCTTCACCGGCGAGGGCACGCTGTACCGCTTCGACCTCGAGGCCGACCGGATCCGCCTGACGCAGAACATCATGCGGCCGCCGTGTCACTACGCCGACCGCGCCGCCGCCAACTTCGGCGAGTTGATGCAGTTCCGCGACATCGGCCTGTCGCGGATCTCGCCGCTGCTCGGGATCCGCACGGTGCTGAGCAACTCGCCGATCCCGCTGCGCGACCGCATGATCGTGACGACCGACGCCGGCCGCCCGTGGGAGTTCGACCCGGTCACGCTCGAGCTCGTGACCCCGATCGGCAAGGCCGACGAGTGGCTCGGATCGATCCCCGTGCCGTGGGCCTTCCCGCTGGTGCTGAGCACCGCCCACCCGGCCGAGGACGAGGCCACGGGCGAGCTGTTCACCGTCAACTTCTCCAACCCGGCGCCCGGCGGGCGACCTGGCTTTTCGCACCTGGTCCGCTGGACAGGTCGGGCGCTCGAGCACTTCACCCTGATCGACCGCGACGGCGAGGCGATCCAGATCCACCAGTGCGTGCACCAGATCCAGGTGACCCGCCATTGGGTGCTGATCCAGGACTCGGCGTTCGTGGTCGAGATGCGCCAGCTGGCGCTCGACGTGCTCGGCCAGGTGCTGCCGGTCGAGCCGCTGCGCGAGCTGCTGGGCGCGAGCACGATGCGGACGCAGCGGCCGACGACGGTGATCCACGCGATCCGCCGCAGCGACCTGCGGCCGCGCGCCGGCGGGTTCGCCGACCACCCGACGCCGGTGCTGGCCCACCGCATCGAGCTCGAGGGCGAGTCGGTGCACTTCTACGCCGACTTCGAGGACGACGGCGAGCACGTGCGCCTGATCGTGCCGCACACGCCGACGCTCGACGTGTCGGAGTGGATCCACGAGGGCGAGGACCTGCTGAGCGGCGGCGAGGCCGGGATCGAGGTCGCGGGCATGCAGATCCCGTGCGCCCTGGCCCGCGGTCGCCTGGGGATCCACAAGGTCCACGTGCCGTCGGGCAAGGCGGAGTCGCGCTTCGTCGAGGGCCGCGAGACGTGGGGCCTGGCCCTCGGGACATACGCGCGCCGCGGGCCGGAGAAGCCGATCGAGGTCGTGTACTACAACACCAGCGGGTTCGCGCCCGAGCTGGTGCCGTCGCGCCTGCTGTCGGCGTACGCGCCGCGGGTGGATATCGGGGCGCTGCCGCTGGCCGACGGCGAGCCGCCGCGCCTGCTCGAGATCGACACGACGACGGGAGTGATGCGCAGCTACACGGCGCCGAACGGCTGGAGCCTGCTGTCGCCGAACTTCATCCCGCGCCGCGGCGGGCCCCGCCACGCCCGCGACGGCTACGTGGCGGTGCTGGCCCACGCGTCGGAGACGGTGCCGCGCACGCTCGGCTCGACCGGCGAGGAGCTGTGGCTGTTCGACGCCAACGACATCACCCGCGGCCCGGTCGTCCGCCTCGGCCACTCGGTGCTCGACTTCGCGTTCACGATCCACGGCTCGTGGGTGCCGACGCTGAAGCCCAGCCGTCGCGACTACCAGGTCGACATCCGCAGCGAGCTCGACCTCGAGTACATCCGCACCCGCGCGCTCGGGTCGCTGGCGTTCTCCGATCTTTTTAATGAGACGCTCGGCCGGGTGATGCACAGCGACGACGTCGACTCGCTGCTGCTGAACGCGGTGTTCCCGAAGTTCTGAGGGCGAGGTCGCGTGAGCGCAGAGGGCGAATCGCGGCTCTGATGATTCAGGCCGCGCGCGCTCGCGAAGGTGATTGCGAATGGCGGGAGGTGGCCGCTCCGGCGCACAATGTCGTGAGTACCCGTGAGCGGTACCATCTTTTCGGGATTTCCGAATAGTTGATAGGGCCGTGCGCCCGAGGCGGTGAGGCGAGGGACCGGCGCTCGCGGGGCCTTCGGGGTGGTGAGAAATATCTCTAAATTGAGCGACCAGGCGGGTGGTCGGCGGGCCTGTCCGGAGCGCCAGGTGCTTGACGCCCGGCCGCGGATCTCGTACCACTGCGCCCCCACGCCCAGGTAGCTCAGTTGGTAGAGCAGGGGACTGAAAATCCCCGTGTCGGCGGTTCGATTCCGTCCCTGGGCACTCTAGAGAACCGAAGCAAAGAGGCGGAGCGCGCGGCGCCCCGCCTCTTCGCTTTTGGACTCAAAAGTCAGCGGCGGCGGCCGGGCGGGCGCAGCGGCTTGTCCCAGCGCTGAGCTGGCCCGTGAAGCCGCCCATGTCGAGGGTGAGCGAGCCGCGCAGGACCAGGCCGGCCGCCTGGAGGGCCGGGTCGGTCACCCGCGGGAGCGGCGAGATCCACGCCAGGCGGCCGCCGGGGGCCAGGACGGCGGCCGCGTTGGCCACGAAGGCGGTCAGCAAGGGGCCGACGTCGCCACGGTGCACGCGTCGGCCCATCGGCGGGTTGGTGACGATCAGGGTGACGCCGGTCGGCCGATGCGTGGTGGCGTCGGCCAGGGTGAGCTCGGCGCGCAGGCCGGCGTTGCGCAGGTTGGTCGCCGCGACGGCGAGGGCGCGCGGGTCGAGGTCGGTGCCGAGGAGGGCCGCGGCCGGGCCGAGCAGGCCGCGCTCGCACAGCTCGAGGCCGGAGCCGACGAACGGGTCCCAGACGACGTCGGCGGGGCGGACCTCGGCGAGCCGCGCGAGGGCGGCGGCGATCGTCGGGTGCGAGGCGGCGGGGACGTCGCCGCTGCGGTAGGAAAATCGCGGGTCGGCGGACTCGAGCGCGGGCTTGTCGTCGACGGGCTCGAGTGCTTCGCGGTCGGTGGAGTGGCGCGAGGTCGCGGGGTCCGTGGGGTTGCGGGAGGTAGCGAGTTCGCGGTCCCTGGTGTTGCGCGAGGTCGCGGTTTGGCGGTCGGCGGCGGCGGGCTGGGCGAATGCGAGTCCTTCGCCCGGCTTGTCGGTCGCGCTCCAGCGACGCGGGCGCAGCTCGGCGCGGACGAGCAGACCCGCGTCGTCGACCACGACCTCCCAGGTCGTCTCGCGCGGGTCGTTGACGAGCTCGGGCCACCGCGCGGCGGCGGCGGCGGCGACCTGCCAGACGAGGGCGCGGCGGTGGCCGCCGCGGGCCCAGGCGAGGCGGTAGCGGACCTGTCCCTTGGTATATGTGTTGAAGAGCAGGCGGGCTTCGGGGCTCGTCAGCAGGGCGGCGATGGTCGCGGGCAGATCTGTCCCGCGGGACAGGGGCGGCAGCGGCAGGCCGACCTCGGTCCACAGGCGAACCGCGAGGAGGTCGCGCAGCGGGCCGCGCAGGGTGGCGGCGACGCGGCCGGGGCCGAGGACCCGCGGGGCGAAGCCGGGGCCGAGCGCGTCGACCAGCAGCGGCTCGAGGCCGGGGCGGCAGCCGAGCATCAGCGGGCGCGGCTCGGCGGCGATCGCGTCGAGATCGATCGCCGAGCCGACCTCGCCGCGGCCGAGGCTGCGGCCGAGCATCAATCGGGCCCGCGCGGTCAGCCGCTGCAGCTCGGGGTCGCCCGTCTCGAGGCCGTCGAGCCAGGCGAGGGCGTCGGCGTCGCCGACCTTGCCGAGCGCCTCGACCAGGCTGCGCAGGTGCGGCAGCGAGGCCTCGGCGCGGGCGCGGGCGAGCAGGGCCGCGGCGACGTCGGGGCCGCCGCGCTTGCCGAGCGCGCCGATGGCGTTTCGCCTGGTCTTCGGGTCATGGTCGTCGAGACATGCCTTTAAATGCATGTCGACAGCGGGGTCGGCGGGCAGGCGGCCGAGGACGCGGACGAGGCGCGGGCGCAGCGGCGGCTCGGCGTCGGGCAAGCGGCGCAGGAGGGCAGGGGCCGCGGCAGCGCCGGCGCGCAGGAGGGCGCGCTCGACGTGGACCGCGAGGTCCTCGTCGTCGCCGAGCAGCTCGACGACGTCGCGGAGGTCGTGGCGGCCGGGGGTGAAGCCGGCGTCGGCGACGGCCTGTGCGAGCTGCTGGCGGCGCTCCGGCGCGAGCACGGGCGCAGGTGAGGTGCGCTCGGTCGCAGGCTCGGCCGGATCGGTCGGTGGGGTCGCCATGGGCGGCGAAGCATAAGCGATGGCGAGCCGCGCCCTCACGGAGATTCGCCGCGGCGACGCACCGCTGCGCGCGAGCGACGGGCGCTCACTTGCCGAGCGGCGCCTTCTCCATCAGCACGGGCACCGCGTTGGGGCCGCGGCGGACCTGGAACGAGGTCATCGCGGTGCGGTAGCCGGGGGCGTTGAAGCGGAGCAGCAAGGTCGCGCCGTCGTCCTTGAGCGGGAGCTCGGGGAACTTGTCGACCGTGTAGGCCTTGTTGTTGACGCACGGGCCGCTGACGCACTCGACGGTGGTGCCGGCCGGCGCGCCCTCGAACTGGAACACCGCGCTCTCGGGGGCGCCGAACTCTCGCTCGAGCGCGAACTGGATGTAGTTGCGGCCGGGCACGAGGTTGTAGGTGCCGACGTAGGGCTTGTAGTGCATCGCCCGGAACTCGAGCTGCACCGTGGCGCCGGCGGCGGGATCGCGATCGGCGGGTAGACGCCGGTGATGAAGTCGGCCGAGCGCGTCGGACACGGGCCGCTCACGCACTGCACGATCGTGTTCTGCGGGCCCTTGGCGAATTCGAGGTTGGCCACCGCGGCGTCGGCCGCCGGTGAGGCGGGTGCGCCGGATGCGCTGCTCGGATTCGCGGCCGCTTCGGGCGCCGGCGCGCTCGCTGCCGCGACCAACTCGCAGGTGCAGTGGGCGTCGTCGACGGCAGCGCAGCGCACGCCCGGCGCGACCCGCTCGATGTAGACGGCGCACGGGTCGTTCCCGGGACCGCTGGCGACGGTGCTGGCGGAGGCGGCGTCGGGCGTCGCGGAGGCGGAGGCGTCCGAGCGCGAGCGGCCGGAGCATGCGATGCCGAGGACACACAGGCCGAACAGGGCAGGAGTGATTGCACGCATGGCGCAGCTCAGCTTTTAGCGCGGGCCGGCCGACCGCTCAAGAAACGGACCGGGCCGCCGTGCGCCCGAAAGGCCGAGCTTGGCCGCGTCGGCGAGGGTCCACCGAGCTCGGCCGCCGCTCTCGGCAAGGCTGCAGAGCCGGGTGTGACCCGGCGGACCCGGCGACGATCTCGAGGCCGCGGCGCGGGGAGGTGGCGCGGTCCAAACCGGCGCGCGCAGGACCCGAGGTCCGCGAGCGGTGCGAAGCGGGGGGCGCGGCCGGGTCGGTGCGGGCGGCGGCATCCGAGGTCCGCGAGCGGTGCGAAGCGAGGCGGCGCGGCCCGGGTCGGTGCGGGCGGCGGCATCCGAGGCCCGCGAGCGGTGCGAAAGCGAGGCGGCGCGGCCCGGGTCGGTGCGGGCGGCGGCATCCGAGGCCCGCGAGCGGTGCGAAGCGAGGCGGCGCGGCCGGACGGGTGCGCGCCGGCATCCCGAGGCCCGCGAGCGGTGCGAAGCGTGGCGAGGCGGCCCGGGTCGGCGCGCGCAGGACCGGAGGCGCGGCCACGAAGGCCCGAGACCCACACCCGGCCACCCGCTTTCGCCCGTGAAAGCCGGCGGCCCGCCCGGCGAGGCAGCGTATGAACCGAGATTCACGTGCCGCGCGGCCCGGGTTCGGCTAAGTGCCAGACATGGAGATCCTGGACCGACTCAAGAGCATCGTGGGGATCGGCAAGGCGACGATCGAGCTGTCGAAGGTCGACACGCCGGTGCGCGCCGGCGCCGAGCTGCACGCCACAGTGATCTTGCGCGGCGGGGACTACGACGTCGCGGTCCAGGACGTGCGCCTGCACTTCGACGAGGAGCGCATGGTGTACACCGCGCAGGGCCGCGGCGACTTCGCGTTCTGGCAGCAACACGCGAACGTGACGATCCCGCTAGGCGGACGGATGCTCGGCAAGGACGAGCAGCTCGAGATGCCGGTGGTCCTCACGCTGCCGGCCGACCTGGCGGCGAACGCGGAGAACCTGCGCTACGTGCTCATCGCGGAGACCGAGATCCCCGGGCTCAACCCGAAGCACGCCGTGCCGGTCGAGGTCGTGGCATAACCACGATCGATGTCCGACGAGCGACTCGACGCGGAAGACCTGAACCGCCTGCGCGAGCTCGGTCAGCGCTTCATGCGGGCCGTGCCTCACAACAACGCGCTCGGCCTCGAGCTGCGGTCCGTCGGCGAGGGCCGGGCCGAGATCTTCCTGCCCTACGACCTGCGCCTGGTCGGCAACCCCGAGACCGGGGTGCTGCACGGCGGGGCGATCTCGGCGCTGATCGACGCCTGCTGCGGCGCAGCGGTGTTCCAGGCGCTGCGCAAGCCGATGGCGATCGCCACCCTCGACCTGCGCATCGATTACCTCAAGCCGGCCGCTCCCGGCGTCGGCGTGACCGCCCGCGCCCACTGCTACAAGGTGACGCGCCACGTCGCGTTCGTCCGCGGGGTCGCGTTCCTCGACCACGAGGACGACCCGATCGCCACCAGCGCCGGGACCTTCATGCTCGGCACGCGCACGACCAGCCGCACCGAGGGGGCCACGTGAGCACGAGCGATTCGTGGCTGCGACAGGTGCTGGCGGAGGCCCGCGCGGCCGGTGACCCGAGCCGGCTGGCGGCGGCGGTGCCGTACGCGCAGACGATGGGGATCTCGCTGCTGCTGGCGCCCGGGGGGCCGCACGCGGGCGAGCTGCTGGGCGTGATGCGGTTCGGCGAGCACTTGATCGGCAACCCGGTGCTGCCGGCGCTGCACGGCGGAGCCCTGTGCGCGCTGCTCGAGTCGACGGCGATCTTCCAGCTGCTGTGGGAGAGCGAGCTGTCGGCGACGCCGCGGACGATCGGTCTCACCGTGGAGTACCTGCGCTCGGGTCGCCCGGTCGACACGTTCGCGCGCGGGATGCCGACCCGCCAGGGCCGCCGCGTGACCAACGTCCGCGTCGAGGCCTGGCAAGACGACCGCTCGCGCCCGATCGCGGTGGCCAGCGCGCACTTCCTGGTCCACAGCGACGAGGGGCCGGCGAAGCTCGAGATCTGAGCGGCGGTGCCGGCCGCCGACCCGCACGAAGTGCATGACGCCGGCGAGAGCGAGCGGCCGTCCCGGGCCTCTGGAGGCGGCGATCGGCGACGCCGGGCCGCTCTCTTGCGGGCCGTGGTGCGCGCTCGGCCGGTGGCGCGCGGTTCGGGCTGTGCGCGCCGTGGACGCGGCTCGGGGTGGTAGAGCGCGGCTCGGGATGGGTGGGCGCGAGGCGACCCGGGCTGGTGGTGCGCGGCTGGGCTGGCGCGGACCGTGAGGCGAACGAGGCCGGTGGTGCGCGGCTGGGCTGGCGCGGGCCGTGAGGCGACCCGGGCTGGTGGTGCGCGGCTCGGCTGGCGCGGACCGTGACGTGGCTCGGGCTGCCCAGGGCACCCTACGTTGCGCCTGGGAGCCGGGCGGGCGTCCTGCATCCCGGGGCCTCGAGCACCGGCGGCGAGACGTCGCCGGGCGCGCTCCCGGAGTCCGCAGCACGAGGGCTGCGCCCGGCCCCGAGCCGCGTCCGCGCGCCCCGGGGCCGGCTCGAAACGAGCGCGCTCGTCCCGGGCGCGCCAGCCGGTACACTGCTCGCGTGTCCCCGTCGCACCACGGCCGGCTCGAGGCCGCAGGATGAGCAGCGCGCCGCCCGGGTCCGAGTTCCGCGCCCGCGCGCGCGCCGAGGCCGAGCGCTACGGGCCCGACCCGTGGGTGTTCGTGCGCGAGCTGCTGCAGAACGGCCGCGACGCCGGGGCCACGAAGGTCGAGTTCACCTGCGAGGCCCGCGGCGGGCGGTGGGTGCTGCGCTGCCGCGACGACGGCGAGGGCATGACCTTCGCTCACGCGCGCCGCTATTTGTTCGCGCTGTACGCCTCGAGCAAGGAGTCGCGGCGCGACCAGGTCGGCCGCTTCGGCGTCGGCTTCTGGTCGGTGCTGCGCTTCGAGCCGGAGCGGATCGCCATCCGCTCGCGCGCGCCGGCCCGACCCGAACTCGCCTGATCCGGAGGACAGGTCGGGCGCGTGGGCGCTCGAGCTCGCAGGCGACCTGGCGACGGCGCGGAAGATCGCGCCGCCGAGCCTGCCGGGCACGGAGATCGAGCTCGAGCGGGCGGCGGTCGACGAGGCGCTCGAGCGGCGGGTGTTCGACGCGGCGTTCCAGAACGCGCGCTTCCTGGCGACCCGCGACGACCCGGAGCGGCCGCTGGTGGTGACGGTCAACGGGCGCAAGGTGAACAAGCCGTTCGCGCTGCCGGCCCCGAGCGCGAGCTTCCGCCGCGGACGGGTGCGCGGGGTGGTGGCGCTCGGCGAGGCGGCGCGGGTCGAGCTGTTCTCGCGCGGGCTGCGGGTCCGCTCGGCGGCGTCGCTGGCCGACTTCGTGGTCGCCGGCGGCCGCAGCACCGACAACAGCCGCGTCCACTTCACCGAGCTGCCCGGCCGGCTGGCCCCGCAGGCGCTGCTCGAGAGCGACGCGCTCGAGCTGATGCTGTCGCGCTCCGACGCGCGCGACAACAAGGCGCTGCGCCGCCTGGTCGACCTGGCCCAGCGCGAGCTCGAGGGGCTGATCGCCCGCCAGCTCGACGCGGTCCGCCCGCTGCCGTGGTGGCAGCGCCCGTGGGCCGGGCTGCGCGACCTGGTCCGCCGCTCGCTGGCGGTGCGTATGTTCCTGGCGGCGCTGCTCGGCGCGGCGCTGGCCGGCGGGGCCGCCTACGCGATGTGGGGCGACCGCGTGTGGGCCCGCTTCAGGCCGGCCGCGGGGATGTCTTATGGGACAGGTCCCATCGGACATGGCGAAACGGCCAGCGCCAACCTGCCGGCCCGCTACTCCGACCTGGCCGCGCGCTACCGCGGGCCGCAGGTCGACGTGCTGACCGGCGCCGGCGCCCGCGAGCCGCCGCTGACGTTCCGCCCGGCCGACCTGCGCCTGCACTTCGCGGCGCTGCTGTTCACCCGCCTGGGCGACACCGCCGAGGCCCGCCCGCCCGAGCCGCGCGGCGACTACGCCTTTACGACATGTCCCGAAGAGCAGGTGTGCCCGGAGGTCGAGCTGCGCCTCGGGGCGCCGGCCGGGCCGCTGCGGGTGCCGGTGCCGACGGGCCATCGAGTGGTCGCCGGCAGCGCGGCGCTGGTCGACGCCGACCACCCCGAGGGCGCGCCCGCGGCCCTGCAGGTCGGCGCCGACGGGGAGGCGCTGCTGGTGCTGCCGGAGGCCTCGGAGGCGACGCTGGTGTATCGCACCGCGCCGGCCCCGGCGGGCCCGCCGACGCGGCCGGTGTCGTCGGGGCTGCTGCCGGCCGACGTGCGCCGCGAGGCGCGAGCGCTGCGCGGGAAGTCGATCGCCGCGCGGGTGTCGGCGCTGACCCGGCTGACCCGCGAGCTGGTGGCCTACAGCACCGCGCCGGAGGTGGCGGCGCAGCACCGGGCGCTGGGCGAGGAGCACTTCGTCGCCCGCGCGCTCGAGATCGGGCAAGGCGACTGCGACGTGCAGAACGGGCTGCTGACGGCGCTGCTGCAGGAGGCGGGGGTCGAGTCGCGGCTGGCGATCGGGTTCGTCGGCCAGGACGGGCGCGTGAACCCGTGGCTGCACGCGTGGGCCGAGTACCGCGGGCAGGACGGCGAGTGGGCGGTGGCCGACGCGAGCACGGGGGTGGCCCTGGGCACGCCGGCCGGGCCGCTCGAGCCCGGGGAGGTCGACGCGGCGGCGGACACGACGGGCTCGCTGGCCGCGGCCGACACCGCCGAGCTCCCGCCGGCCCCGCCGGGCGAGCCGCCGGGCGACATGGCCGTCGGGGCAGGTTCTTCGGAGCATGTCGGAACGGCCATGTCGTGGCGGCGACCGCTGGCGCCGTGGGGGCTGGCCGTGGGGGCTGCGGCGCTGTTCGCGGTGGCGCTGTTCGGGCTGCTGCGCGAGCGGACCCGCCGGCGGGTGGCGCTCGACGCGAGCGGCGACCTGTCGCGGCTGCTGCAGGGCGCGCTGCAGCAGCCGGAGGTGTTCCAGGCGGTGCCGGCGGTGTTCGAGCGGCCGCTGGTGCCGACGGCTGCCGGCGGGGCGCTGTCGCTGGCGCAGGCCAAGCGGCTGGCGGCCCGCGGGCGGCTGTACCGCACGCGCCGGCGCTCGCCGCTGGCCGTCGACGCGCTGGCCGGCGACGCGGCGGTGCTCGACGAGGAGCGCCCCGAGGCCCGCGCGGTGGCCGACGCGCTCGGGGCGACCGACCTCGATCTGTGGGACGCGCTGCTGAGCACCGCGGGGGAGACCGAACTGCTGAAGGCGGTGAGCGCCCGTCTGACGGCGGCGGGGGAGCCGTGGCAGGTGCTCGCCAGCCCGTCGCTCGGCCCGGAGGAGCTGCGCAGCCTCGATCTGGCGCCGCTCCGCCTGCGCAAGTCGCCGCTGCGCGGCCGCCGGGTGGTGGTGGCGGGCGCCCAGAACCCGTGGCTGCTGGACGCCGCCGGGGTGCTGGCGGCGCGCCCGGCCGCGGCCGTGTTCGCGGCCCTCGACTATCTGCTCGACCGCCTCGACCTCGGCCCCGAACGCACCGCCCGCCTGCTGCGCCAGGCGGCCCGCGAGGCGGTCCACGAGGCGGCCCGCGGGAGGCCGGCGTGAGGGAGCGCGAGATGTCCCTCGGGACAGCTTGAGAGAGGTCAGGTCTGGATATGTCTCCCGGGACATGTTCTTGGTTTCCCCTCGAAGGGCGGCACGCGCCGAGCAGGGAGCAGAATATGTCTTTAGGGACATGTCGATGAAGGTCGGGCGTCGGAGCCTCGGCCGAGAAGCGAGAGACACCTCGAGGGGCACCTTTTTGAAAAAAGTCCGGGGGGACATGGGGGCGGGGGTGAGCGAGACGGTCGACCTGCGCCAGCTGCTGGCGATCGACATCGAGGCGGAGCTGCGCAAGCTGGCGACCGCGCAGCTGCAAGGGCCGTGGCAGCTGCCGGCGAAGCTGGTGCGGCGGTCGCTGTCGGCGGGGCGCGCACCGTCGAGGTCGAGCTCGGGCGCGCCTCGGTGCGCGTGCGCGACGACGGGGCGGCGATCGGGCGCGAGCTGCTGCTGGCGCTGGCCGACCTGCTCGACGCCGGCGTGCAGGCCGAGCGGCGCCACCGGGCCCTGCTCGCGCTCGAGGAGGCGGGCGCGCTGGCGCTGCTGGCCCTGCCGGCGCTGCGGCCCGGGCGGGTCGAGATCGTGGCGCGCTCGCACGGGCTGGTGCGCCGCCTCGAGTGCGCCGGGCAGGGGCGCGCGAACCTGTCCGAAGGTGCAGATCCATCCGGCGGCCGCGGGACCGAGTTCGTGGTCCGCGGCGCCGAGCTCGACCCGGCGCGCGCGCGCACGTACCTGGCCGATGTCGCCCGCTTCGCGCCGGCGGCGGTCCGGGTCGACGGCGTCGACATCGGCGACGGCCTGCGCGGCTACCTCGCGCGCGCGGAGCTCGAGCTGCCGCCGTTCAAGCTGCGCGGCACGGTGGCCCTGGCCCACCGCGGCGAGCCGGCGCGGATCTGGCTGCTCGTCCACGGGGTGGTGTCGACCCACGTCGGGGTCACGCGGGCGCCCTGCTTCGAGGCGGTGGTCGAGCTGGCCGACAAGTTCGCGGCCGGCGAGCTGACCCCGGCCGCGACCGCGGCCGACCTGCGCGAGGCGATCGCGCCCGCGCTCGAGGCGATCGTCGACGCCGGCGTGCAGCTGATGCTGGCGACCGGGGCCCGCTCGGCGAGCCTGCCGGCGACCAGCCAGGCGCGGGTGCTGCACCTCCTGCTGCAGGCGCTGCGCTCGCGTCGGCGCGCCGCCGAAGTGCTGGCGTTGCCGGTGGTGCCGGCGCTGGTGAGCCGCGACGAGCGGCGGTGGTTGGCGATCGAGAACCTGCCGGCGCTGGCCCGACCCGAGCCGGCCTTCGCCCTCGAGCCCGAGCAAGACCCCGACGAATTCGCCTTGCCGGGCCCGCCGGTGCTGCTGCTCGGCACCGCGGAGCGGGGGATCCTGGCCGAGCTGCTGCAGCTGCGGTTCCGCTCGCCGCCGCCGCGCGGAACCGAGCAGATGCCGGTCTCGGCCGCGCTGGCGCGGGGCTGGCGACGGCTGGCGCAGGCTTTCGGCCGGGCGCGGCGACCGTTGCCGGATTCGGCATTGTCGGCGGCCGAGCGGCGGTTCCTGGCGACCCTGCGGGCGGCCGTGCGCGGCGGGGCGGGGGCGCCGGAGCGGGTGGAGCTGTGCGCCGGGGCCGGTTCGCCGCGGGTGGCCGGCGAGCCGGCGACCCTGTACCTCGGGCGCGAGCACCCTGACGTGCGGGCGGCGATCGCCGCGGCCGAGACCGGTGAGGCGTGGGTCTTCCCGGCCTGCATCGCGCTGCTCGCCGGCAGCGGCATGCCGGGGACGGCGAGCCGGGCGACGTGGGTCCGGACGTGGCACCGGCTGTTACAAGGGCGGTGATGACCCCGGTCCGCGTCGACGACCCCGACGACCCGCGCCTCGCCGACTACCGCGAGCTGGAGGCGCTCGGCCACCGTCCCGACCCGCGCCGCTTCATCGCCGAGAGCAAGCTGGTGGTCGAGCGCCTGCTGCAGAGCGCTTACCCGATCGCCTCGGTGCTGACGACCGAGAGCCACTGCGCGCGCCTCGGCCCGGCCCTGGCCGCGCGCCCCGAGGTGCCGGTGTACGTCGGCGAGCAGGCGCTGCTGCGCACGGTGGTCGGCTTCAACTTCCACCGCGGCGTCGCGGCCTGCGGCCTGCGGCCTGCGGCGCTGCGCTGGAACGACATGGCCCCGGGGACAGAGCATGAAGATGTCCCGGAGGACATGTTGTCGGCGCTGTGCGAGCGACCGGCCTACACCGTCGCGCTGGCCCAGGGCCTGAGCGACCCGGCCAACGTCGGCGCGATCGTCCGGGCCGCGCGGGCCTTCGGCGTCGACCTGCTCCTGCTCGACCGGGCCGGCGCCGACCCGCTGAGCCGGCGGGCGATCCGCGCCGCCGCCGGGAACGTGTTCGCGCAGGGGCTCGCCGGCGTCACCGACCTCGTCGCGGTGGTGGAGCGGCTGCGCCGGGCCGGCGCCACGGTGCTGGCGGCGACCCCCGGTCCGCGGGCGCGGCCCCTCGGCGCGGTGGAGCGGCCGGCGCGGCTCGTGATCCTGGTCGGCAGCGAGGGTCAGGGGCTGCCGGCGGCGTTGCGCGCGGTCAGCGACGCCGAGGTCGCGATCCCGATGCGCCCGGGCGTCGACTCGCTGGGGGTCGCGGCCGCCACCGCGATCCTGCTGTACGCCCTCGCCGGGGCGCAGGACCCGGGGTTATGATGGGCGCCAGGCGAACGACATGGACGTCATTCTCAGCGCCTCCCTCGGGCTCCTGTTTTTGGTCGTCGGCACGGCTGCCGTGTTCCTGATGTACTACCTCTGGGGCTTCCCGTTCGACAAAGCCACGCGCACGAGCGCCGCCCCGCCCTCGCTGATGCGGCTGCACCGGCAGCTCGGGTGGTTCTACATCCTGATCTACATCGTCTTGATGTTCGAGATGGTGCCGCGGATGTGGAACTACCAGGTCGAGTGGCCGGCGCGGACCGTCGCGCACATGTGCCTCGGGATGGGGGTGGGCTTCATCCTGATGATCAAGGTGCTGATCCTGCGGTTCTTCCGCCACCTCGAGGAGTGGATGCCGGCGCTCGGGACGTCGCTGCTGGCCTGCACGATCATGCTGGCCGGCCTGTCGATGCCGCACGCGTTCCGCGAGATGGCGCTCGCCAGCGAGATGGGCGACGTCTACGGCGACGAGAACCGCGCCCGCGTGAAGAAGCTGCTGGAGTCGGCCAAGCTGCCCGAGGAGGCGCCGATCGACGAGCTGTCGTCGGTCGACTCGCTGCAGGCGGGCCGCCAGGTGCTGCTCAAGAAGTGCGTCGCCTGCCACGACCTCAAGACGATCCTCGACCGCCCGCGCTCGCCGCTCGACTGGGTCGGCACCGTCGACCGCATGGTCATCAAGCCCAGCTTCAACGAGCCGATCTCCGAGTTCGAGGGCTGGCAGGTCACCGGCTACCTCATCGCCATCTCGCGCGACCTGCAGCGCTCGCTGAAGGAGCGCCGCGCCCAGGAGGAGCAGCGCGAGCAGGCCGACGCGGTGCTCGCCGCGCCGCCGCCCGGGGCCGCGCCCGCGGTCGCCACCGAGCCGGCCCCGGCGCAGCAGATCGACGCCGCCGCGGCCCGCAAGACCTACGAGAGCGTGTGCAGCCAGTGCCACGAGCTGTCGGAGGTCGAGAAGGCGCCTCCCACCAGCGAGGCCGAGGTCATCGAGGTCATCCGCCGCATGGTCGACGACAACGAGATGAAGGCGACGCCCGAGCAGATCACCCACATCGAGTGGCACATGATCAAGGTGTTCGTCCACCGCGGCTGACCGTTCGGACAGGTCATCCAAAGCAACGAGACAAGGAAGGATCTCTCAGCATGCAGCGCGATCTCGAAGGGCTCACCATCGTCGTCACCGGAGGCGCCGGCGCGCTCGGCGGGGCGGTCGTGCAGGAATGGTCGAGGCCGGGGCGTCGATCGTGGTGCCGGCGATCGACGACGGCCCGGCCGACCGCGTCGCCGGGGTGCGCTACGTGCCGCGCGTCGACCTGGCCAATGAGGCGGCCGTCAACGCGCTGTACGCCGGGCTGCCGACGCTGTGGGCCTCGGTCCACGTGGCGGGCGGCTTCACCTGGAAGAAGATCGAGGACACCGACCTGGCGGCGCTGCAGAGCCAGTGGACGATCAACGCGGTGACTGCGTTCCTGTGCAGCCGCGCGGCGGTGGCGAAGATCCGCGCCAGCGGCAAGCAGGGCGGACGGATCGTCAACACCGTCGCCCGCTCGGTCGCCCAGCCGACCGCGGGCATCAGCGCCTACGCGATGTCCAAGGGGGCCGTCATCGCGCTCACCACCCAGCTCGCGGTCGAGCTGCGCGACGAGGGCATCACGGTCAACGCGGTCGCCCCGGGCCTCATCGACACGCCGACCAACCGCCGTGACATGCCCGACGCGGACTTCTCGCGCTGGACGAAGCCGGCGGAGATCGCCCGGGTCATCCACGCGCTGGTGGCCCCGGGGCTCGGCGTGACGAGCGGCGCGATCGTGCCGGTCCACGGCCTGTCCTGACTCATCGGACAGGTCGCAAAGAGCGGGGCGCGAGAGACCGCGGCTCGCCGCGAGGGCGACGCGTTCTGATCGATCCGCGCGGCGCGCTCGTCGAGCGCGCCGAGGCAGCGGCTCTTGCGACGAGGGCATCCCCTGGTCGTCGCCGCCGACCTTGAGGCGCTAGCCGTCGCTTGCGCCAGAGGTAGCGAGCGACGCGGAGGTGGCGGCGAGTTCGGCGAGCGTCGGTGAACCATCGGCGCAGATCGTCGGCGGCGACGAGCGACCACGCCGCAAAGAGGAGTCATTCGTGATCGGCGCGTCGAGCATCGCGCGGGAGCGGATCTGCTCCCCGCCGCAGGATCGTTGTTCCGAGGCATCTCGTGCGATTCGGAGGCCGACCGGCGCGCGCGGACGCTCGTGCCTGTCTCTTCAGACATGCGACGGTCGAACCGTGTTCGCGCGGCAAGCCGCGTTGACGGGCTGCGAGGCCGTTTGTTAGCGTTTCGCGGCTGTTCGTATCGGGGCAGCCACAAGGAGTTTCGCGCATGGGATGGTTCAGCTCGATCAAGGACAAGCTAAGCTCGGTGATCGTCGGCACGGCTGCCGGCGAATGGGCGGTCACCGCGATGGCGGTGATGGTGTTCGCCGACGGTGAGGTCGAGGAGGCCGAGATCGAGAAGGCGAAGATGATCGCGTTCTCCAGCCCGGTGATCAAGAACTCGATCGGCGCCGCGCGGGGCGAGCAGCTGTTCAAGGAGGCGGTCGAGACGATCAAGATGGAGCCGCGCTCGATGATCCAGACCTACCTGACCAAGCTCGACGCCCTGGCGCGCAAGATCGGCAGCCAGGAGGACAAGAACTTCGCGCTCGCCGGCGTCATCGCGGTCGCCGCGGCCGACGGCGAGGTCGAGCGGCCCGAGTACAAGCTGCTGGTCCGCTTCAAGGCGATCCTCGGCGCGACCCTCGACCTGCCCACCGCCAAGTGAAGGGCTCCGGCTCGTCGCCGGGGTCGGGAGGCAAGACCGGGCTCGGCGCGGGCTCGAAGAACATGGCGCATGAAACATGTCTGAAGAGACATGCGCCATGTCGTCGCCTGCTCTCGGAGCTGCGGGCCTCTGAAGAAAAACGCGAAACGGCCCCGGTTCGCCGAACCGGGGCCGCTTTCGCGTTCACGAGCGACAGATCAGTCGCGCAGCTGGACGTACTCGAAGTCGATCGGCTGGCCCTCGATGCCGCGGGTGGGCGGGGCGATCCAGTTGGCGAACTTGCCCGGCTCGTGCGAGGCCTTCATGATCGACAGCAGGTAGTCGTTGTCGCTCGGCGTCAGCACCCACTCGTGGCGGCGCTGCTCGAACTGATCCTTGGTGATCAGGTTGCCGGTCGGGTCGAAGGCGTGGTCGGCGTAGATGCCCTGGTGGCGGTGGAAGCGGCGGCTCGGGAGGGCCAGCCGGGTGGGCGAGCCGGCCTCCTCGAGGGTGCGGTTCCACTTGCGGAGCGCGCGCTCGCAGTCGTGGACGTAGGCGTCGCGCAGGACCTCGTTCATGGCGTTGCGCATCGGCACGTCGCGCTCGCTGAGGCGGCCGTCCTCGACCACCGGCAGGCGGTAGGTGCCGCCGAGGGCGCGGTGCTCCTCGTACTTGTCCTCGCGGTAGCGGCCCTTGAGGCCGGTGGCGAAGAAGTCGGCGGCGTTGCTCGAGATCTCGCCGCCGAACAGGTCGAGCGAGTAGGTGTACCAGTAGTTGATCGTGCGCTGGATGAGGTCGAAGTCGATGCCGCCCTGGTTGCGCACGTCGCCGTTGGGGTCGAGGCGCTGCAGCTCGGCCGAGCGCTTGACGATGCGGTCCATGCCGGTCTCGCCGACGAACAGGTGGTGCGCCTCTTCGGTCAGCATGAACTCGGTCGTGCGGGCCAGCGGGTCGAAGCCGCTCTGGGCCAGCGCGGCGAGCTGATACTTGCCGTCGCGGTCGGTGAACATGGTGAACGCGAAGAAGCTCAGCCAGTGGTCGCACGGCTGGTTGAAGGCGCCGAGGATCCGCGGCTTGTCGGGGTCGCCGCTGCGCCGCTCGAGCAGCATGTCGGCCTCGTCACGCCCGTCGCGGCCGAAGTACTTGTGCAGCAGGTAGACCATCGCCCACAGGTGCCGGCCCTCCTCGACGTTGACCTGGAACAGGTTGCGCATGTCGTAGAGGCTGGGCGCGGTGTGGCCGAGCAGGCGCTGCTGCTCGACGCTGGCCGGCTCGGTGTCGGCCTGGGTGACGATGATGCGGCGCAGCGCGTTGCGGTGCTCGCCGGGGACCTCGTGCCACGCGGCCTTGCCGGCGTCGTCGCCGCAGCGGATCAGCGACTCCTCCTGGCGCGGGTTGAGGAAGATGCCCCAGCGGTAGTCCGGCATCTTGACGTAGTCGTAGTGGGCCCAGCCGTCGTTGTCGACCGACACTGCGGTGCGCAGGTAGACGTTCTTCTGCGCGAAGTCCGAGGGGCCCATGTCGTTCCACCACTCGAGGTAGCTGGGCAGCCACTTCTCGAGCGCGCGCTGCAGCTTCACGTCGTCGGAGAGCCCGACGTTGTTGGGGATCTTGGCGTTGAGGTCGACGGTGTTGCTGACCATGGGATCCGTGTGCTCCAAAACGATCGGGGGGTACTTACACGCGGTTGAGGTCGAAGTGCGGGCGCTGGGGCTTGCCGTACAGGCTGAGCGCGCCCTCGGGGCCGGTGGCGTTGGGCCGGATGAAGATCCAATTCTGCCAGGCCGAGAGGCGAGCGAAGATCTTGCTGGTGTCGTTCTCGGCGCCGACGAAGCGCAGGTTGGCCTCCATGCCGGTGAGCGCGTCGGGCGACATGCTGGCGCGCTCCTCGATGGCGACGCGGGTGTCGTCGTCCCAGTCGATCTTGTCGAGCCGCACGGTGACGAGGCCGGCGTCGTCGGCGTCCTCGGGGCCCATGAGCTCCTGCTGCTCGCGCAGCTCCTGAACCTTGTTCGGGTCGGCAGCTAGCCTCACGGACAGGCGCGAAGGGCCATGGCTCATCGGCAATGCCCCAAAGTTCAGGGGGCCGAGGCCGACGCGCACGTCCTCGTCGTCGAGCAGGTAGAAGCGGTCGGCCGCGAGCGCCAGCTCGAGCAGGCAGCCGGCGAAGGCCGAGTCGGTGGCGTCGCCGAGGGCGAAGAACGAGCGGCTGGTGAGGTCGAGGCGGCGCAGCACGCGGGCCATGTGCAGCAGCACCTCATTGGCGAACCAGTGGTCGCGCGCGGCGAACAGCGCCCGGTCGTGGGCGATCACGCGGGCCGCGTCGCCCTCGGTGCGCAGCAGGACGAGGCCCGTGTCGAGCAGGTTGAAGCGCAGCCACAGCAGCGCGTCGTCGAGCTCGCGCATCGCACGGAGCGCCCACAGCTGGTCGCCCGCGGCGTGGATGGCGGCGCCCCCCTGCTCGACGAGCTTCACGTCGCCCTCGCTCGGGCCCTTGACGGTGATCGTGGCGGTGCGCGCGGCCGGGTCCCAGCTCAGGGTGACGTGGCGGTAGCTGCGGCGGTTCTCGCCGCGGTCCGGCGTGATCGGCCCGAGCTTCACGCCGACGCGCTCGCCCGGCTTCAGGTCGACCTTGCGCTCGGCCGAGGCCTTGGCCTTCTTGGCGACCTCCTGCTCGAAGCGGCTGCGCGAGAACACGGCGTCGACGAGGCCCCACTGCAGCGCACGCTTGCCGCGCACGCCCTCGGCGGTGGTGCAGAAGATGTCGGCGCGGTCGCGCCGGACCTTGCGCTTGTCGACCACGCGGGTGAGGCCGCCGGTGCCGGGCAGCACGCCGAGCAGCGGGACCTCGGGCAGGCTGACGGCCGAGTTGCCGTCGTCCTGCAGGTAGATCTCGGCGCACGCCAGCGCGAGCTCGTAGCCGCCGCCGGCGCAGGTGCCGTTGAGCGCCGCGACGTACATCTGGTCGCTGTTGGCGGTCGCGTCCTCGATCTCGCAGCGCGTCTCGTTGGTGAACTTGCAGAAGTTGACCTTCCACGCGTGCGTCGAGCTGCCGAGCATGAAGATGTTGGCGCCGGCGCAGAACACGTTGTCGTGGCCGGAGGTGACGACGACGGTGCGCACCTCGGGGTGCTCGAAGCGCAGGCGGCGGACCACGTCGGCCAGCTCGATGTCGACGCCGAGGTCGTAGCTGTTGAGCTTGAGCTCGTAGCCGGGGCGCAGACCGGCAGCGGCGTCGACTCGCATCAGCACCTTGGCGATCGCACCGTCGTACTGCACTTGCCAATGACGGTACCGCGAGGGATCGGTCTCGAACTCGACGGGGGGATGTTGCTGCGGCGAAGCGTCCATCGCAGACAAAAAATTACATGGGCTCGTCGCTTCGTGTGCCGCACATCGAAGTGTGCTCTCGCACGGGTTCGCAGACGCGTGCGGTGGGCCGGGGAGCGCCGTGGCGATCGTCGCGCGACCCTCGACGTCGCTGCGGATCGCGGTAGACCCGTGTGGACGCGCACGCGTGTGCGCTCGCACGGAATGCGGAATTTCGGGCTCCAACAGTGTTCTACGGCGAAGTTCTCCGAGTTCCATCGGCGCTCGACCGGCGGTGGATGACCTGTCCTTCGGGACAAGTCGTGTGCTGACTCGCCGCGCCGCGTCACGACGTCCGAAGGTGCGGCGATCGTCGCGAGCTCCGCGGTCGCGAAGATGACACGCATCGCACCGCGTGCATCGGCCGCCGCCTCGCGCTGCGACAGAGCCGTGTGCATCCGCACGACGATCTGTCCCATGGGTCTGGATCTCTTCTCAAGCGCGACTTCAAGCCGCTGCGAGTGCTAGACAGACCTCGTGCTCCGCGGCGTCCTCTTCGACCTCGACGGCGTGCTGGTCGACTCGCTGGCCTCGATCGGCGCTTGCTTCAACCACGCGCTGCAGACGCTCGGTCGCCCGCCGCTGCCGCTGGCGTCGCTCCGTTCGCTGATCGGGCCGCCGCTCGAAGAGAGCGCGCAGTCGGTGATCGGCGACGACCCGCAGCTGCTCGCTCGCTTCATCGCCGCCTATCGCGAGCGCTACGCGGCGACCGCCGTGGCCGAGACGCGGCCCGCCGCCGGGCTGGTCGAGGTGGTGACGGAGCTGGCGGCGCGCACCGACCTCGCGGTGGCGACCAGCAAGCCCGAGGTGTTCGCGCGGCCGATCCTCGCCGGCCTCGGCGTGGATCACTGCTTCCGGGCGATCTGCGGCCGCTCGCTCGAGCTCGACGCCGAGCCGAAGGCGGCCGTGATCGCCCGCGCCCTGCAGTCGTTCGCCGGCCGCGCCGAGGGCCTGGTGATGGTCGGTGACCGCCGCCACGACGTGATCGGCGCCGCGACCCACGGCATCCCGACGATCGGGGTGCTGCACGGGATGGGCAGCGAGGACGAGCTCCGCGCGGCCGGCGCTCGCTGGCTGGCGGCCGACCTGCGCGCGCTGCCCGGGCTGCTGCGCGAGATCGAAGCGCAGCTCTGATTTTTGCTCATGGGGAAGGAATGACGGTACATGCCTGTAAGGGCATGTCCGGAGGGACATGTCTTTGAGAGGAAAATAAAAGGGGCGAGTCAGCTCTCGCCTGTCCCGCGGGACAGCCAGGCGACCAGCTCGAGGTGCGGGGTCTGGGGCAGGGTGTCGTAGGCGCGCAGGCGGCGGAGGACGTAGCCTCCCGCCTGCAGGACGGCGAGATCGCGGACCAGGGCGTCGGCGCTGCAGCTCATGATCTGCAGGCGCGGCGCGGCCATCTGGACCAGCGCGGCGGACACGGCGGGGCCCATGCCGCCGCGCGGCGGGTTGGCGACGACGAGCTCCGGGGCGCGGCCTGACGCCTGCTGGCGGGCCAGGAAGACCTCGGCCGGCTCGGCCGGGACGCCCAGGGCCGCGGCGCTCTCGGGGTAGCTCTCGCACGGGACGACCTCGGCGAACTCGCGGCGCAGCAGGGCGGTGGTCACCCCGGCGCCGGCGTAGAGGTCGAACGCGAGGGCGCCGCGGTGCGGCTCGCCGTGCTCGTCGGCGAGGAGGTCGCGGTAGGCCCGCTCGGCGACGCGCGGGTTGGGCTGCAAGAAGCCGAGCGGGCCGACCTCGACGGGCACGCCGGCGAGGCTGACCGAAAGGACAGATTTTCCGCGAAGCTGCACCGGCGGCTCGCCGCGCACCGCGTTGCCGCGGCCGGCCTGCACGCTCCACCCGACGCCGGCCGGGAGCTTCAGGGCCTCGGGCAGCGCTCCGCGGCCCGGCTCGGGCGCGCCGCGGTGATCAGCGTCAGCAGGACGTCGTGGCCGTCGGTTTCGAACCAGGCGTAGCGGAGGTCGCCGGCGCCGGCCGCTTCGTCGTAGGGCTCGATCGCCAGGGCCGAGGCGGCCGCCTGCAGCTCGCGCGCGGCCGCGGCGATGGCAGGGTGGTCGACGCGGCAGTCGTCCATCGCCGCCGGGGCGTGCGAGCCGCGGTGGTAGCTGCCCACGAGGACATGTCCCGAAGTACCGGTGACGACGCGCTTGCTCGACCAGCGGTAGCCCCACTCGTCGGGGCTGGCGACCAGGGGGCCGGGGTCGAGGCCGTGGCGGTGGACCAGCGCGGCGCGCTTGAGCTCGCGCTGCGCGGCGACGTCCAGCGCCTGCAGCGGCAGCCCGAGCACGCGCCCGCCCGCGGGGCCGCGCCGGCGTCGCTGTGCGGGCACGGCGGGGCGCGACGGGCCGGGTGGGCCTGCAGCAGCGAGAGCAGGCGGGCGTGGGCCCGCGGGGCCTGACGGGAGGCGTGCTCGACCCGGACCTCGGCGCGCTCGCCGGGGTAGCCCCCGGGGACATGTATTGAAATACCTGCGCTTTCGGACAGGCCGTCGCCCTCGGGCGAGAGCCGCTCGAGGTCGACCGTGACGACGTCGCCGGCGCGCGCTCATTCGACCATGCCGAGGCCGGCGAGGACCTCGAAGTATCTTGGAAAGGTCTTGGCGACGCAGCCGGGGTCGCGGATCGTGACGTGGCCGGCCAGGCTGAAGGCCATGGCGACGCGGTGGTCGCGGTAAGTGTCGATCGCGGCGTCCTGGGCGATCTGCGCCGGCGGGGTGATGTCGAGGCCGTCCTCGTGCTCGACGACCTCGGCGCCGAGCTTGCGCAGCTCGGTGGCGGCGGCGGCGATCCGGTCGCTCTCGTGGTGGCGGAGCACGTCGACGCCGCGGATCCGCGTCGGCCCGCTGGCGTGCAGGGCGAGCACGGCGGCGGTCAGGGTGGTGTCGGGCATGTCCGACAGGTCGAGGTCGACGCCGTGCAGCGTACCTGTCCCGCGGACCAGGGTGATCTCCGGGCCCTGCAGGACGTGGGCGCCCATGCGCCCGAGGACGTCGCAGAAGCGGGCGTCGCCCTGCTGGCTGGTGCGGCCGAGGCCGGGCACGCGCACCTCGCCGCCGAAGATGGCCGCCAGCGACAGCAGGTAGGTCGCGGCCGAGGCGTCGGGCTCGACGTGGTAGTCGCGGCCGCGCAAGGTGGTGGGGCTGACCTCGAGGACATCTTGCTCGACCCACCGGGCGTCGGCCCCGAAGTCGCGCAGGCAGGCGAGGGTCATGTCGACGTAGGGCCGCGCGGGGGTGCCCTGCTCGAGGACGACGCGCAGCGGGGCCTCGGCCAGCGGGGCGGCGAGCAGGAGGGCGGAGATGAACTGCGAGCTCGGCGGGCGGGCGAGGCGGATCTCGCCGCCGCGCAGGCGGGCGCCGACGATCTCGCACGGCAACATGTCGTCGGCGCCGAGGCAGCGGATGGCGGCGCCCTGGGCCTGCAGGGCCTGCAGGAGGCCCTCCATGGGCCGCTCGCGCATGCGCGCGCTGCCGTCGACGACGCAGCGGATCGGCGAGGCGGCGAACACCGCGGCGAGGAAGCGCGCGGCGGTCCCGGCGGTGGCGACGTCGATCGGTCGCTCGGGGTCGTCGACGCGCGGCAGCGGGCCGCCGACGCCGGTGACGCGGACCTCGCCGGCGTCCTCGCTGGCCTCGCAGACGACGCCGCAGCGGCCGAGGGCGGCGCGCATGACCTGGGTGTCCTCGGAGTCGAGGCAGCCGCGCAGCATGGATGTCCCTTCGGACATGGCCGCGAGGACAAGCGCGCGGTTGGTCAGGCTCTTCGAGCCGGGCGGGGTGAGGGCGGCCACGATCGGGCCGGGCGGGGGGCGGACGCGGACTTCGCTCGTCATTGGATGACCTCGAATTCGACGCGACCCACGAGCTGGTCGTCCTCGGTGACGACGTCGATGCTCCACGGGCCGGTGCGGTCGGAGGGGATGTGGAACGAGCGCAGGGTCGAGCGCAGGCGCACGCTGCCGGGCGGCGGGTCGGCGGCCGGCTCGCTGGCGCCGCGCTGGACCTCGAGCCCGCGGTGGCGCCACACGTGCAGCAGGTTGTCGCCGCGGCCGCCGGGGGTGACGACGTCGGTGAGCGCGTGCATCTCGGTGATCAGCGACTCGTGCAGGGCGCTGACGTGCATGCTGAGGCGTCCGTCGGGCAAGAGCGTCGGCCCGACGGCGCCGACCGACACGTACATCGGCACCGGCGGGATGCCGCGCCGGCCGGCGTAGGCGGTGAACACGGCCGCGCCGACGGCGGCCATCAAGGCGAAGAACCACGCCGGCTTGAGCAGGTTCTTGAACGGCACGTGCATCGTGAAGAACACCACCGTCGCCAGCGCGGCCGCGGCGAGCAGGGTGACGAGCGTGCGCGTGTCGGGGAAGATCGCCGGCAACACCAGGTTGAGGCAGGCGAACAGGATGAACAGGTAGACGACCGAGGCCGGGGCCTTGTAGCGCATCAAGACCTGGTCGAACACGACGTCGACGGTCGACAGCAGCGCCAGGAGGCCGAGCAGGTAGAGGAAGAAGCGGTTGTCGGCGTCGAGCGTGGCGGCCTTCCAGTAGAAGGGCACCAGGAAGAACAGCATGCTCTGGTAGAGGTTCTTCAGCGCCGTGGTCATCACGTAGAAGCGCAGCTTCGACTTGGCGTCGGTGACCTTGTCCTTCTGCCCGCGGCCCTGGCCGAAGTGGCGGAAGAACAGGACGATCACCAGCCAGCCGGCGCACAGCAGCACGACCATCCAGCGCGCGCGGTCGTAGCCCTCGGCGGCGTACATCATGACGAACGCGCCGAAGGTCATGGCGTAGGCCGAGTGCAGCCACCACAGCAGGTGGCCGTGCTTGGCGAAGAAGGCGCGGATCTTGGCGAAGCGCTTGACGGTGGCGATGTCGCCGACCGACATGTCCTTCGGGACACCCGAGGTCGCCCATGTCCTCGCCGACCTGCGCCAGCTCGGCCGCGGCGATCTGCAGGTCGGGGCTCAGCGACGCCGTGGGCGTGCCCGGCTCGGTCGCGTCGGGGCCGGCGTTCGCGTCGGGGACGGCGTTCGCGTCGGTCGGCTCGCTCTTCGGTTCCTGCGGCGTCTCGGCCATCCGGTGGGTGAGGATGCGCGATTCACGAGCCGGTGCCAACCGTCGTCGTCGCGGTGGCGTCGCCGGTGGGGCTGGTGGTGCCGCCGGTGCCGTCGGTCTCGCCGAGCCCGCCGGTCTCAGGCATGGGCTCGGGGCGGTCCGTGGCCCACTGCACGCGCTCGGCCGTGAAGTTGAAGTACATCCACACGCCCTGGCCGTAGAGGCCGTGGTTGTCGATGTCGCTGAAGGTGTTCATGGCGTCGACTTGGCAGCCGGCGCCGCCCGCGAGCACGTTCCACGGGACGAAGCTGATGCCGTTGGCCTGGCCGGCCGGCATCATCGCCGCGGCCGCGGGCATGAAGCCGCGCAGCGCGCCCTGGACGAGCTTCTGCGGCTCGCCGTCGACCGCGTAGGCGGCCGCGAGCTCGACCTCGACGAGGGCGAGGTCGAGCGGCGTCATGCCGGTCTGCGCCGCCAGCCGCACCGGGGTGCCGGAGATCCGCTGGCTGACGATGCAGGGCGCGGGCGGCTGCGCCGGGGCGTCGTAGGCCGAGTTGAGCGAGTTGGGCTCGGTGCCGCCGCAGCTGCCGGCCTCGCGGTTGAAGGCGTCGGCGTCGACGGTGTGAGTGCCGGCGACCATGCGGTCGGTGCAGTTGGTCGGCTCGCCGGCGATGCACAGCGCCGACACGAACTGCAGCTTGGTGACCGCGCTGTTCGGGTCGAGCGGCCGCAGGACGAGGACGTTGCTGACGTCGTAGTCGGCGATGCCCTGGGCGATGAAGCCGTTGAGCGTGGCGGTCGAGTCGGTGCACACGCCGAGCACGGTGTCGAAGGTGTAGGTGTGCGGGTCGACGAGCTCGAGCGAGGTGATCCGGAAGGCGACCGGGCTCTCGGGCGGCGGGTCGGGACACACGCCCGTGTTGGCGCACAGGCCGTCGAGGTACTCGTTGCTGTAACAGGCGGCGCCGAGGCCGACCGCGAGCGCCAGCGCGGGGCGCATCAGAGCGGCGACGAGACGGCGACCGGCGACGAGCAAGGCGGCGCCATCATAGCGAAAATCCGCGCCGCCCGACCGCCGTCCGCGATGTGTGTTGCCGCCGCTCGGCGCCTGTCGCACCATCACGTCCATGAACTCGCTTATTCCGGCGCGCGACGGCCTCAAATCCAGGCCGGCGGGCGCTGACTCGACGGTTGCTCTCGCCGATCCTGCCGCTGGTGGCCGGGATCGCCTGCCTCGCGGGCGCGTGCGAGCTCCGCGTGTACAACGAGTCCGAGACGGCGTCGGGCAGCGACACGAGCAGCACCGACGGCGACGGCGCGCCCGAGGTGTGTCTGCGCTACGTGGCCTGCCTGAAAGAGATCGACGCCGAGGCCGGGGCGGAGGCGGAGGCGACCCACGGCGCGAACGGCAGCTGCTGGGCCGGCGACGAGACCGCCGCGGCCGACTGCCTGGCGCTGTGCGACGCGCATGCGCAACTACGCGAAGGCGTTCCCCGACGTCGCGGCCTGCGAGGACGAGGGCATCGTGTCCGACGTCGAGTTCGAGATCGGTCAGGCAGTGTTCGACCCGGTCGACCCGTTCCTGCCCCCCGTGTACGCGAAGCTCGAGCCCGGCGCGACGCTGCCGGTGGTCCGCGGCGGCCAGGGCCTGCTCATGCTGCCGTTCGGCCTCCGCGGCAAGAACTTCGTCATCACCGAAGACCCCAACGACTGGGACAACCCGATGATGCCGCGCGTCGACATGTGGGTCGACATCGACGGCCACAACGTCGGCTTCGGCGGCCACTTCGCCCGCCTCAACAACTACTCGGTCGGCTTCTACCCGCTGGACGACGGCATGGGCACGCTCGAGCACATGTACATCGCCATCATCGTGCCCGACGCGATCGCCGATCCCCAGACGCTCACCAGCCAGCCGGGCAAGGTGCACATCGAGCTCAACACGTTCGGCGAGCCGACGGCCATCCAGGAGCTGGAATTCGTGGTGGCGCCGGAGATCCAGGAGTATTGATCCCGCCATGACGACCGGCCCGGCCCGCGAATTCATCCCCGTCCACGTCGCAGTGCTGACGGTCTCCGACACCCGCACGGTCGAGACCGACACGTCCGGCCGCCTCGCGGTCGACCGCCTCACCGAGGCCGGCCACCGCGTGATCCGCCGCGCCATCGTCCGCGACGACCGCGAGGACATCCGCGCGGCCCTGCAGGGCTTCATCGACGACCCGGAGGTCGAGGTGGTGATCACCACCGGCGGCACGGGAGTGACGCCGCGCGACGTCACCCCCGAGGCGCTCGCGCCGCTGGTGACCAAGCCGATCCCCGGCTTCGGCGAGCTGTTCCGCTGGCTCAGCTTCGCCGAGATCGGCACGTCGACGATCCAGAGCCGCGCCGAGGCGGCCCTGTGCGGCACGACCTACGTGTTCCTGCTGCCCGGCTCGACCGGGGCGGTCCGCACCGCGTTCGACAAGATCCTGCTGCAGCAGCTCGACCACCGCCACAGGCCCTGCAACTTCGTCAAGCTGCTGCCGCGGATCCGCGGCGAGCGGCCGGGGTGAGCGCGGGCTCTTCCCGTGCCGTCCTCGGGCCAGGGGTGCGCGCGCGCCTGCGGGCTCGAGGCCGGCTCGTGGTGGGCGCCCGGCCCCACGACCGCGCCGGGCGCGGTTGGTATGTTCGGGCCAAATGCGTCACGCGATCCTGGGCAGCTGGATGTGTTGTTGGGCGGTTGTGTCGTCGGGCTGCGACGGCGACGAGGTCGTGCCCGGCGGCGAGGCGGCGGAGCTCGATCTCGCCGTCGAAGCCGCGCTCGAAGCGGACGGCGCCGACTTCGAGTGTGCTGCCCGCGTCGAGCCGGCCTCGCTCGTCGGCGACGGCGAGCCCGCGGTGGCCGGGGAGATCTGCGGCGAGTGGGCCGAGGTCGACGTCCTCGCCCTGCCGTCGCCCGAGCCCTTGACCGGAGTCTGCCACGATTGGACCGAGACGCGGTGGGTCGTCTCGGGCGTCGCGTGCAGCTCGAGCGGGACCTGGAACATCGGGCAGAAGCGCGAATGCTCGCAGTGCGCGCCCAACCCGGCGTCGTGCTCGGGATGGGTCGCGTACACCATGGAGTGCGCGAAGGGCTGAGCCCTGCTGGAGGTCCGAGGGGCATGTCTGACGAGACATGGCCCAGGGGACAGCCTAAAGCACTTGCTGGCCGGCGACCAGGTCGTAGACGTGGCCGGGCAGGGCGATGCGGAAGCCGGCCGCCTCGACGCGGGCGCGGTAGTGCTCGAGGTTGTCCTCGTGGTGCATGATCACGAGCTTGCGCCGGACCGCCTCGGGCAGGGCCTCGAGCTTGTCGAAGAAGCCGTGGACCTGGCCGGGATAGTCGATGAAGGTGCAGTCGTGGAAGTAGATGCTGGTGCGCGGCTCGATGCTGTGGAGGAACGCGGCGTCGACGGTGCCGTCGCCGGACCACCAGGCGATCTTCGGCTGCTGCGGGTCGTCGCCGACGTGCAGCTCGAGCGCGCACGACGGCTTGCCGGGCACGTGCTCGTTCTCGCGGGTGACCACGCGCAGGCCGTCGACCTCGAAGGTCTCGGAGTGGTTCCACGGGTTCTTGCGCGGCGGCTCGCTGGCGGCCGAGGCGATGACGTCGAAGAAGTGCTGCAGGGTGCCGCAGCGCAGGTTGCCGCGGCCGTCCTGCAGGTAGCGCAGCGACGGCGCCAGCGTCTCCCACACCTCGTCGCGCACGGCGCTGTGCGAGATGTACTTCGGCAGCGGCCCGCCGCGGCTCGAGGCCATCACCTCGGCGTGGGTCTCGAAGTAGCGGACGAACGCGAAGTCCTCGAGGCCGAAGACGTGGTCGCCGTGGCAGTGGGTGATGATCTGGCCGTGGATGTCGTGCCAGGCGTAGCCGGCCGCGTGCAGCTGGTCCGGCGCCTGGCGCCCGCAGTCGATCAGCCAGCGCTTGCCGTCGCGCAACGTGACCATCGAGCAGGTCGTCCCGTAGCGGCGGGAGAACGCGCCTCCGCCCCGAACAGGCGCAGCGTGATGGTTTGACTGCTGGCGGACACGACCTTGTCGTTGTAGTGAAGCGCTCGGCTGCGGCGATGCAAGCCCTCGGGCCGCGGGAAGCGGCTCAGAGGGTCCAGGTGGAGCGGTCGACGCCGTCGCGGACGAGGACCCCGATCGAGCTTAACTCAGCTCGCAGGCGGTCCGCCTCTTTCCAGTCTTTTTTGGCCCGGGCCTCGTCGCGGAGGGCGACCTTCCGCTCGACATCGTCCACGTCGAGGCCGAGCCGCGCGGCTTTGCGAGCCCGGCGCCCCAGCAGCCAGGTCTCCGGGTCGGCCGCGAACAGGCCCAGCATGCGCGAGACGGCCGGGAAGTCGGCGAGGAAGCGGCGCAGCGTGGCCGTACGGCCCGCGGCGGCGCCCTTCTTCTTGGCCTCGAGCAGGCGGTTGATCTCGCGCAAGGGCTCGCTCAGGGCGGCCACGGCCGCGGCCGTGTTGAGGTCGTCCCGCAGGGCCGCGGTGAACGCGGCGAGCATCCCGCTCACGCTCGCGGAGACCGCGTTCTCCGGCGAGTCCTCAGACTCGTCCAGAGCGCGGCGAGCGCGCGAGGGTGTCGTAGACGTAGGCGACCCGCTCGTCGGCCTCCTCCAGGCCGGGGAAGCGGATGTGCGCCCGCAGGCGGTCGCGGTCGAGCGCGGCGCCGCACTCCGGGCACGCGCTGCCCTGCTGCGCCTCGGTGTCGAGCGGCCGCGCGCACGCCGGGCACGGGACCTCGACGTCGAAGTTGAGGCCCGAGCGGTAGTGGACCCCGATCAGGAACCACCGCACGGCCTCGGGCGGATAGAGCGCCGTGACCTCGCGGATGGTGAAGAAGTTGCCGAGGCTCTTCGACATCTTCTCGCCGGCGAAGTCGACGAAGCCGTTGTGCATCCAGTGGCGGGCGAAGGTGCCGTGCCCGCACGCGCCCTGCGACTGGGCGATCTCGTTCTCGTGGTGCGGGAAGATGAGGTCGCGGCCGCCGGCGTGGAGGTCGAAGGTCTCGCCGAGGTGGACCTTGCTCATCGCCGAGCACTCGATGTGCCAGCCCGGCCGACCAGGGCCCCACGGGCTCGGCCACGCCGGCTCGCCGGGCTTGGCGGCCTTCCACAGCGCGAAGTCGAGCGGGTTCTCCTTGAGCTCGCTGACCTCGACCCGCGCGCCGGCCTGCATGTCGTCGAGGCTGCGCTTGCTCAGCGCGCCGTAGGTCGAGAAGGCGGCGACGCGGAAGTACACGTCGCCACCTGACTCATAGGCCAGGCCGCGGGCGATCAAGGTCTCGATGAGGGCGACAATCTCGGGGATCGTGCCAGTGACGCGCGGCTCGACGTCGGGCCGCAGGCAGCCGAGCGAGTCGAGGTCCTCGTGGTAGGCCGCGGTGTACTTGGCGGCGACCTCGCCGGCGCTGATGCCCTCGACCTGGGCCCGCTTGATGATCTTGTCGTCGATGTCGGTGACGTTGCGGACGAAGGTGACGCGCAGGCCCTGCTCGCGCAGGAAGCGGACCACGGTGTCGGCACAGATGGCGGAGCGCGCGTGCCCGACGTGGCTCAGATCGTAGACGGTGGGGCCACACAGATAGAGGCCGATGTGTCCCGGCTCGATCGGCTCGAGCGGGCGCTTGCTCCCGCTCATGGTGTCGTAAAGAAGCAGCGTGGGCGTCGTACTCATCTCGGGCGAGGCAGTGTGCCTCATGCCCGCCGGGCGCGCCAGCCTGCGACCAGGCTGGCGACGTTCCACCCGACGACCAGCAGCACCAGGCACCACATCGCCACCTCGAGCCAGCGGTCGCGCGGGCGGACGCCGACGTCGATCACATAGCCCTGCGGGTCGACGACGACCGGCCGTTCGAGCCGCACGGCCCTGACGTCGCCGGGATCGAGCACGAGCTTGCCGCCCTGCAGCGGCCGCGGGACGAGCTTGCCGTCCTGCACGTCGAAGCCCGGCTTGGCGTTGTCCCCGGGCACGAAGCTGAACTTGCCGCCCTCGGCAGTGATGTCGCTCGCAGGCACGGGGTAGCTGGTGATCCACGGCAAGATCACCGCGCCCACGCTCGGGTCGGCCGGCTTGGCGCCCTCGGGGATGACCGCCGCGACCGACAGCTTGGCCTGCGCCGACTCACGCTCGCCGGCGGGGAGGCGCACGTAGAAGCTGTAGAAGCGGCTGCTGCTCTGCTCCGGCGGCGCGTAGTAGGGGAAGCCGAGCGCGGCCACGGCCGCCTCCGCGGACGCCTGCGAGTCGAAGCTGCTGCGCCCAGCTGGACCTGCACGTCGGGCTGCTCGACGACCAGCGTGACGGTGGCCTTGGTGCCGAGAGCGAGGCTCTCGCCGCCGGTGTCGACGACGGTGAGGGCGTCGCCCTGGCGCTTGCCGAGCGCGTCGAGCAGCGCGGCGGGGGTCGCGTCGCGCTCCTCGACGATGCGCTCGCCGTCGAAGTGCTGCTGAATGGCGGCGAAGTTGGGCGAGTCGGCGAGCCGGCGGATGCGGCCCTCGAACACGCCCTCGAACTGCTGCGGCGCGGCCTCGGTGGTCCGCGGGATGGCGGCGAACAGGCTGCCGCCGCCCTCGATGATGCGCAGGTAGCCGATCGTGCGCCCGCTGCCGCCGCCCTTGGGCTCGAGGCGCAGGCGCGCGGCGTGCTGGACGTCAGGGGTGCCGCGGAGGACGACGTAGGTGTCGTCGAGGTCGCCCGGGAGGCCCTTGTCGACGAAGGCGGCGGCGTCGCCGAGATCTTGCGGCTCGCTGCCCTGGAGGAAGTAGCGGACGTCGCCGAACATCCAGTAGAGCAGGTAACCGCCGAGCGCGACCACCGCGACGTCGATGATGGGAGAGCGGCGCCGACGCGGGGCGCCGGCCATGGAATCGGACCCGGAGGGCCGGGGAGAGTCGTCTGCTGGATCCGTCGCTTCGCTCACGACAACCTCGCTATATCACAGGGACGTGCGGGCTGTGGGACCGCCCTCGCGGGGGAGGTTCCCCGTCACTCGCGAAATACCCAGACCTCGCGGGTGGCCTCGATGTCGTCGCCGTCGCGGGCGGTGACGAGGATCCGGTTGCTGCCGGGCTCCAGCGGCACCTGCGCGGAGAATTCGAGGCTGCGGGCGGCGGCGCCCTGGTGCGCGGGATTGGCCCGGTAGTCGAGCTTGCGCTCGACCTGGGCGGTGCCCGGCGGTTTGACGGCGACGACGACGTCGCGGACCCGACCCTCGTGGCGCGCGGTGCCGCGGATCTCCACCGTCGCGCCCGCGGCTACCGGCGCCACCGGGTCGAGCTCGATCACCGGCGGCTGCACCAGAAGGGCCGGCCGATCCGGCAGCTTGCTGCCCTTGCCGGGCGCGCCGCCGGCCTTGACGAGGTCGCTGGGCAGCCAGGCGCGACGGCCGGGTCCGGCAAGGGCGGCGCTCCATCCGCCGGCGGTGCCGAGGATGTCGAGCGCGGTGCCGCCGGCGACCTCGGCGATCTGGCGCGACTGACCGTCGGCGGCGTTGTAGAGGCGCACCGGCTCCTCGCCGGCGACCACGCGCGCGGGCCCGGCGACGAAGCCGGACGCGGGCGGGCCGAGCGGGACGTCGAACTTGTGGCGCACGCTCTCGCGGACGACGACGTCGGCGACGATGACCTCGAGCTCGACGGGCTTGTTCGGGTCGGCCTGCTCGCTGACGCTGAGGCCGAAGGCGCCGCGCACGGCGCCCTTGGCGAGGATCTTCCCCAGCTGCAAAAAGCCCTCCTCGAGCAGCACCTGGGCGCCGGACATGTTGTGGATGAGGGCGCGGGCGTCGGAGCTGTCGGCGCCGCTGTCGTTGCGGATCTCGAGCGCCAGCAGCACCTGCTCGCCGGGTTGCAGGACGCCGTCGCCGTTGCCCTTGACGGCGAACGGCGGCTCGCCGGGGATCGGCGGCGACTTGGGCCGCTGCGGCGCGGCGGCGGCGAGCTCGGGGTCGTCGACGATCCAGTAGTCGTAGGCGAAGCGCGGCCGCGGCAGGCCGGCGATGTCGAAGCGCACGGTGGTGGTGGCGTCGGCCGCGGGGCCCGGCTCGCCGGCGTGGACGTCGACCCGCAAGGTGTCGACGAGGTCGGTGTGCCAGGCCATGACGTAGAGGCGGACGTCGCGGCTGACGGTGGCGCCCGGCTCGATGCGCCCGAGCAGCAGCTCGATGCCGTCGAGCTCGTCGCGCAGGCAGTCGGTGATCACGTGGACGCGCTCGGCAGGTTCGCTGCCGCGATTGGTGACCTCGACGCGCAGGGTGAACGGCTGGCCGGCCGCGATCTTCTTGTCGTCGACGACGCGCGCGCAGCTCGAGCGTGGGGTCGCTGCCGGCCCCGAGCGCGCCGGCCCAGTCGATCTTGGTGGCGGCGATGCCGTCGGCGATCTTCTGATCCTCGCGGGCGGCGATCTCGCCGGTCAGCGCGGCGAGCTTGGCGGCGCGCTGCTTGCTGTCCGAAGGCCAGCCAGCGCGTCGGCCACGTCGCGGGCGATCTGCACCTCCGGGTCGGCCATCGCCGCCGGGCCCTCGGCGGGGCGCGGCAGCGGCGTGCCCTGGCGGCCGGCGAAGTAGCGCAGGCGCGGCCCGTCGCCCGCGGCCTTGCCGGCGAACGCGGCCTCGTGCTTGGCCGAGGGCAGGTGCGCGACCTGGGTCGACTCGCGGCGGCGCTCGAACCGCTCGGTGTCGAAGTAGTTGGCGACGGCGGTGATGTCGCTGAGCTCGACGGGGTAGATCGAGAGGTCGGGGCGCACGCCGACGGTCTGGATCTTGGTGTCGCCGGCGACCTGGTACTCGGCGATCGTCATCTTCAGCGCGAGCTCGCGGCCGTAGAGGTTCTGCGGCTTGAGCAGCTGCACGGTGCCCTTGCCGAAGCTCGGGCGGCCGACGACGACGCCGCGGCCGAGCGCCTTGACGCCGCCGCTGACGATCTCGGCCGCCGAGGCGGAGTCCTCGTTGATCAGCGCGACCACGGCGGCGTTGGCCGGCAGGTTGATCGCGGGCGCGGCGTCCTCGGCCTCGCGACCCAGGGCCGAGCGCACGATCACCAGCTCGCCCTCGGCGACCAGCGCGTCGACGACCTCGACCGCTTGCGTGAGCAGGCCGCCGCTGTTGTCGCGCAGGTCGAGCACCACGCCGCGCAGCGCCTCGCCCGCGGGCGTGAGGTCGGCGAGGGCCTTGCGCACCTGCTCGCCGGTGTTCTCCTGGAAGGTGGAGATCTCGAGGAGGGCGATCTTGCCGGGCAGCAGCGAGGCGGTGACGCTGTCGACGCGGATGATCTTGCGCGTGATCGTCAGCGTCAGCGTCTCCTGGCCGCGCTGGATCTTGACCGAAACCTTGGTGTCGACCGGGCCGCGCAAGAGCGACTGCGCGTCGGGGGAGCGCAGGTTGACCGTGCTCTGCTTGTCGATCTGCAGCAGCAGGTCGCCGTCCTTGAGGCCGGCCGCCGCGGCGGGGCTGTTGGGCAAGACCTTGACGATCCGGATCCGCCGCTCGTCCTCGCGGATCTCGGCCCCGATCCCGCCGAACTGGCCGCGCGTCTTGACGCCGAGGTCGGTGTGCTCCTCGGGCGTGAGGAGGATCGTGTGCGGGTCGAGCGGCGCGAGCATGCCGTTGATCGCGGCGTACTCGACCTTGTGCGTCGCCTCGGCGTCGAGGCGCAGGCTGTCTTGCACGAACGCGAGCACCTCCTCGAGGCGGTCGGCGACGCTCGGCAGGTCGGTCAGCCCGGCGAGCGAGAACTCGCGGCGGAAGTCGGCCACGGTGACGGTGGCGGCGTCGCCGGCGACCGCGGCGAAGAACTCCGGCGTGTTGAGGCCGAGGTGGCGCAGGGCCTCGGCGAACTGCTCGCGCGGGTTGATGCGCTCCTTGTCGAAGTACTCCGCTTGCACGACCCAGGCTGCCCACACGGTCAGCGGGAAGCGGCGGCGGTCAAGCTGCAGGCGGGCGGCGACGTCGACTTCCGGTTCCGCCGCCTCCTCCGCCGGTCGGGCGGCCGCCGCGGCCTCGCCGGGATCCTTCGCGGAGCAGCCGCAGAGCAAAACGGAGGCGAGACCCGCGGCGAGGCGACGAGCGACCATCGGCGCTAGCATAACGTCCGGCGGCCCCTGCCGATGGCCGATGTGGGGGCGTCCAGGGCAAATCTACGAATCATCGCGACGATGATGGTTTTTGTCGCGAGCGGATCCCGCGCCCCCGGCCAAGTCACTTGAAACACTGATCATGCCCCCTGGCACGGGACAGGCATGTCAAGTTTTCCGCTTGCGCACCACGAACCTGCTCTCCCTCGTTGTGGCCATGCTCGTGGTGGGTTGCGTCGACGCGCCCATCACTCCGGAGCACATCCTGCCCGACGGGCAACTCCGCTCCGATCTGTCGTCGTCCCAGGCCGCGTTCGCGGCCACGCCTGCCCGCCCGGTCGGGCGCGCGGTCCAGGTCGCGGCCGTGCTGGCGGCGCAGCCGGCCGGGCCGCTGGTCGACGCTGCGACGTTCACCGCCGAGGCCGGCTCGGTCCACCTCCACCTGCGCGCCGACAGCCTGCTCGAGCCGCGCCCGGTGACCTTCGTGTGGACTCACGGCGAGTCGCGCGAGGAGGTCCCGGGCGTCCTCGCGCCGACGACCACGCTGGCGCTCGCGGCCAGCCATCCGCTGAACCCCGACGAGCGCGGGCGGTGGAAGGTCGAAGTGTTCACGCTGGCGGGGGACGAGCCCGCGCAACTGCTGCTCACCCGCGAATTCGAGGTTCTCTAGACGCTCATTGCTTGGTGGCGTCGAGTCGTGCGACGCCCGCGGTCCAGGCTGGACCGCGGGCGTTTCTATTTGCGGCCGGCGCTGGCGGCGGCGGGTTCGTGCCCGTACCATCTCGGGCCATGGAGAGCCAGCAAGGCAGCATGACCCCCGAGGAGATCGACGTGTTCGCCCGCGGTCTGCACCACCTCGCCAGCGTGGACGGCATCGACCCGCGTGAGGTGGAGCTCATCGCCGACTTCCTGCGCGAGGCAGGCGCCAGCATCACCATCGACGACCTGAAGGACACCAGCTTCAGCAAGTTCGAGGCGGTGCAGGTGCTCGACAAGACCTACCTGCGCCGGATCTTCCTCAAGACCGCGATCGCCCTGGTCCACCGCGACGGGCACACCAGCCTGGCCGAGCGCCGCGCGCTCGCCGAGCTCGCCGACGTGTTCGGCCTGAGCAACGTCGAGTTCGTCGAGCTCGAAACCGAGGCCCTCGGCGCGGGCCTGGCCTGAAACCAACCGGCCGCCTCACCCTCTCGAATCACCCGCAGCAGCACCGGAGCGACCATGGGCATCCTCAGCTTCATCAAGGGCCAGTTCATCGAGATCATCGAGTGGCTGGACAACACCAACTACACGCTGGTCTACCGCTTCCCCGACGACGACCACGAGATCAAGAACGGCGCCAAGCTGGTCTGCCGCGAGAACCAGGCCGCGATCCTCATCAACGAGGGCCAGCTCGCCGACGTGTTCGGCCCCGGCACGCACACGCTCAGCACGCAGAACCTGCCGATCTTGTCGCGCCTGAAGGGCTGGAAGTACGGCTTCAGCAGCCCGTTCAAGGTCGAGATCTACTTCGTCAACCTGCGCCAGTACGTCGACCAGAAGTGGGGCACCGCCAACCCGGTGCTCATCCGCGACCCCGAGTTCTCGGTCGGCGGCCGCCCCGGGCGCGTGCGGATCCGGGCCTTCGGCTCGTACAACTTCAAGATCTCCGACCCCGGCACGTTCTTCAAGGAGATCGTCGGCACCCAGGGCCTGACGACCACCGACTCGATCGCCGAGTACCTGAAGCGCCAGCTCGTCAGCAAGTTCACCGTCGCCGCCGGCAAGAGCGACCTCAGCGTCGCCGACATGGCCGCGCACTACAACGTGCTCGAGACGCGGTGAAGGGCGACCTGGCCGAGGAGTTCGGCAAGCTGGGCCTTTTGCTGACCAGCTTCGTGATCGAGAACATCTCGCTGCCGCCAGAGATCGAGAAGGCGCTCGACGCCGCCGCGGCTCAGGCGGCCCGCGGGGTCGACAACACGATGGCCTGGGAGGGCCTCGGCGTGATGCGCGACGCGGCCCGCAACCCCGGCGCCGGCGGGGCCTCGTCCGCCGGGATGGGCATGGGCATGGGCATGGGCATGGGCCAGATGATGGCCCAGATGATGGGCGGCATGGCCGGCGCCATGAACCCGCAGCAGCAGTTTCACCCGCAGCAGCAGCAGCAGTTCCAGCAGCAGCCGCAGCAGCAGGCGCCCGCGGACGACAACAACCTCGAGGCCAAGCTGCGCAAGCTCAAGGCGGCGTTCGAGGCCGAGCTCCTCACCGAAGAGGAGTACAAGGCCAAACGCGCCAAGCTGCTCGAGGCCTTCTGAGCCGGAACCGCGACCCCGGGCCTGCCGAGCACGCAGGCCCGCCGCGGGTGTTCCTGGTCGGCACCGACACCGACTGCGGCAAGACGACCCTCGCGTGCGCGCTCCTCCGCGCGGCCGCGGGGGCGGGGCTGCGCGTGCTGCCGTTCAAGCCCGCGGCCAGCGGACCGTCAAGGCCGGAGGCAGATCCCGATCGCCTCGCCGCGGCCAGCGACCTCGGCGTGTCGGCCAGCGAGATCTGCCCGCTGCGCTACAGCGAGCCGCTGGCGCCCGGGATCGTCGAGGACGCCGCGGCGTTCACCGCCGGTCCTCGGCTGGATGTCTCCCAGGACATGCTGCAGGAGACAGGGCCGATCGGGCATGTCCGATCGGTCATGGAGAACCTCGAGGCGGCGCACCGACCCGAGGTGACGCTGGTCGAGGGCGCAGGCGGGCTGTGGGTGCCGATGCCCGGCGGGACCTGGCTGCCGGCGTGGATCGCGGGGCTGCGCGCGGCGCCGGTGGTGGTCGGTCGCCTGGGCCTCGGCGGGGTCAACCACGCGCTGTTGACGATCTTCGCCCTGCGCGCGCTGGGCCTGCCGCCGCGCGGGTTCTTCCTGGTCGACACCCACGCGATGCCCGACGCGGCGCGCACTCACAACCCGGCCGTGGTCGCGGCCGCGAGCGGGCTGCCGTGCCTGGGCGTGATGCCCCACGCGGCAGCCGATGCGTCGTGGCTGGCCGCGGACGCGTGGGCGACGATGACGGACTCCGCGCACGGAGCGCCTGGTCTTTGAGACATGCGCGGCGCGCTGATGTCTCTCAGGACATGCCGCTCAGCAACCGTCATGCGTGTCAAGGAGAGCCGACCACCTGGAGTGGGTCCGGACCATCGCGTTGAGAATCACGAGAAGCTTGCGCATGCATGCGACGATGGCGACCTTGTCGGGCTTCCCAGCGGCTCTCAGACGCGCGTAGTACTCGGCGAGCGTGGAGTGTAGCGGAGGCTCACGGCGGCGCGTGTGGTGCTGTACAGCGCGCGTCGGATGTCATGCCGTCCGCCTCGGATGTGCCGTTCGCCGCGCATCTTGCCCGAGTCACAGTTGAAGGGCGCGACGCCGACGAGCGCCGCGATTGCGGAGCGGCCGAGCTTGCCGAGCTCGGGTAGGCCTGCGAGCAGAGTCATCGAGAGCACCCGTCCGACGCCGGGGACGCTCTGGAGCAGCTTGTCGGCCTCGCGCCAGATCGGGCTGTCCTTGATGAGGCGCTGAAGCTCCTTTTCGACGCTCTTGAGCTCCTGGCCGAGCCACTCGATGTGACGCTCGAGACTCGCTCGCTCTCGCTTGTGCAGCGCTGTGCGCAGCCGGTTGTTCTCGCTGATCTGGTTCTCCTGAAGCTGCTTGCGCCGCCGGACCAGCGAGTCGATCTCCATCGTCTGTTCGTCCTTGAGCGGCCGCGGCTCGGGCTCGAAGGCTTCACCGAAGCCGGCGATCACGGCCGCGTCGATCTTGTCCGTCTTCGCCAGCCTGCCCTTGGCCCGCGCGAAATCCGGATCTGCCGTGCGTTCACCACGGCGATCGGGAGCTGCGCGGCCGCCAGCGCGGCTGCCAGCGGGATCTCGTAGCCGCCGGTCGGCTCCATCACGATCAGCTGCGGACGTGTCTCCTGCAGCTGCTCGATCAGCCCCGCGATGCCCTCCGGCGTGTTCTTCACCTCGATCACCGTCCCGCGGCTTCCGAACGCCACGTGCAGGCTGTCCTTCAGAATATCGATGCCGATGTACGGACCTTTGCTGTCGTTCGTCTGGGTCATGGCTGGTTTTCTGAGTGATCCCGCGTCCCTCCCACCGCCCTCCCTTGCGAGATTCGAGCTCGGCCAAGCCGGCTCAGGCAACCGTTCGGGCTCTTGGAGGAAACTTGATCACTCCGCGATCAAGCGCTGATGCGCGGGCTGAGTCCTGGACATGAAAGCGATCTGCGGAGTGCTGGGACGAAGGTCGTATCCACACCGCCGCGAAATTCCAGTTTGCTCGCTTACCAGGACTTCCGTGGAAAAAAGCGGAGCGGCCAGCGATCCTTGCTGACAGGCGGGCTCGTGCACCAGGACATGTTCGATCTGCTCGCCGCTCCAAGAGCTCGCGGCGCTTCTCAGGTCACCGCGAGCTGCGGCCCTGATACAAGGACATGTCCCGAGCGGCAGGCCCTTTTAAAATTGCCCGCGGAGGATCAGGCTGCCCGGGCCGATGCCGAGCTGGCGGACGCCGCGGCGGGCGGCGCGCTTGTCACCGGCGTCGGTCTTGGGCCGGGAGTTGATGAGGATGACCGTGCCGAGGGTGAGGAGCGCGGCGCCGGCGATGGTGGCGGCGACGCCGTACCACTTGGTGTTGAAGAGGTACTTGCACTCTTTCTCGCCGGTGATGCCCGGGTTCATCACGTTCTCGCCCTCGCAGTCGAGCGAGTAGTTGCGGCCGTCGATCGCGGTGAGGGCGATGCCGCCGCCGATGCCGAGGATGCCGACGGCGATCGAGGCGTAGCCCCAGCCCTTGCCGGGCAGGCGGCTCGGCAGTTTTTCCAGGGCGTACTGCAGCTCCTCGCCGACGCCCTCGACGAAGGTGACCTCGCGCTCGAGGGCGATGAAGCCCTCCTTGCTGATCCGGATGACGTGCTTGCCGGGGACGATCGGGCGGTTCAGCGGGGTGGTGCCGGCGATCTCGCCGTCGATGGTGACGAGCGCGCCGGGCGGGTCGGTCTGCAGCTTGAACGAGGCCGGCCCCTTGGCCAGAGCGTCGAGCTTGAGCCGCAAGGTGGCGGCGGCCGAGTCGATGAGGCCGCTGGCGTCGACGACGCCGCAGATCTCGCAACCATCCTGGGTGGCGGCGATCCGCTGGCCGTCGGCGCCGTTGAACAGGTCGACGTGGACGTTGTAGTCGCGGTCGCGCACGGTGACGGCGGCGCGGACGATGTAGGCGGCGCCGGTCTTGGTGGCGATCGACTTGTAGCAGACGGCGTTGTCGCAGCTGGCAGCGCCACTGTCGGCGGTGATGACCTGGTCGGGCGTCAGCACGGTGAAGTTGCCGCGCTGCAGGCCGCTGCTGAGCGACTGCGTGAGCGGATTCTGGTCGGCCTCGCTGAGCGAACCCTCGATCACGAGCGGCAAGATCGCCAGCTTCGCGCCCGCCTGCTCGGCGCCCTCGCCAGGAGCCACGAACATCGGCACGGGCCGCGGGGCCGCAGCCAAGACCTCACCGATCCCCGAAGTGCTGAGGCACACACTGGCGGCCATCGCCACCGCAAGGCTCCGTCGCGCGAGGTCCATCTCGTCCCGAGGCTATCACGCTTGACCTTAGCCCCTCCACCATCCCACCCTGTGCATGCCCCGGTGACCCCCCTCCGCACCGCTTTGCTCGCCGCGTCGCTCGCGTTCGCGCTCGCTTGCCCGCAGGGGCCCGCCGCGGAGCCACCGCCTCCGCAGCCCGCGCAGACCCCCGCACGCGCGCCGGAGCCGTGGCTGTACGGGCCGGCCCTGCGCGACAGCATTCCGGCCGGGCTCGCCGTGCGCCCGGTGTTCGAGCTCGCCGACGGCCGGCACGGGCGGGCGGAGATCGGCGTGGCGGTGGCGAGGCCGGGCGCGGCGCCGCGGCTCGAAGTGTGGGAATTCAGCCAGAACAACCCGCGTGAGCGGCTGGAGCGGGTCGGCGAGGCGCGCGAGCTGGTGGCCCTGGAGGGGCCCGCGAGGCCCGCGGTCAGCTCGACGCGATACGCACGGCGATCGCCCACCCGGGCAACGAGTTCGTCCGCATGCGCGGCCTCGACGGCGAGCCGGAGGCGATCGTCGCCGAGCTGCAGCGCCTGGCGGCGGCCGTGCGCGACGATGCGGCGAGCCCGGAGCTGCGCGCGCAGGCCCTGGCCGACCTCACGCGCGCGCTCGACGATCACCTCCTGTTCACCGAGAACCGCCTGCCCGAGCTGCTGGCAGCGTCGAGCCGTGAGCTCACGGTGGCCGCGCGCGAGGCGATCGGCGAGCGCCGCGTCACCGTCACGCTGCGCGAACCACCGCACCGCCTGACGTTCGCCCGCACCGGCGACCGCTGGGCCCTCAGCGAGCTGCAACTGGCAGCGCCGCCGAGCGCCAAGGCTCCCTGAGCCCGCGAGCGCTGCGTCGGTCCGGGGCCTGATTGTCCGGAGATTCGACGAATGTCCGAAGGGACAGGCTTCATGGTCGGTCCGGGGCCTGCTTGTCCGGAAAGTTGGCGGATGTCCGAAAGGACATGTCATGCGACGAGGTGACTCGACCGCGGCGTGTCCGAAGGGACAGATGGGCCGCCTGGCCCTCGGCGAGCCCTTCGGTTGGTCTGCCCGCTCACATGTCGCGAAGGACATGTGACTCGGCGGCCCACGCGGGGCCGACTACTCCGCGTCGGGGTCGGCGGCCCCGGCGGCCGAGCCGTCGCCGACGGCGCCCTGGCGCATGAACTTCTCGACCGCGGCCTCGTGCTCGGCGATCGTCTTTGAAAATGGTGCGTCTTGTCGTTGCGCGACACGAAGTACAAAAAGCGCGACTTCTTCGGCGCGAGCACGGCCTCGAACGCGGCCTTGCCGGCGTTGGTGATCGGCCCCGGCGGCAGGCCCTCGTGCGTGTACGTGTTGTACGGGTTGTCCGGGTCGCGCAGGTGGATCCGGCGGATCCGCCCCTCGAACTTCTCGCAGGCCGCCGACTTCTTCACCGCCGCGGTGCAGCCGTAGATGATCGTCGGGTCGGTCTCGAGCCGCTTGGGCTGGAACGACGAGAAGCGCAGGCGGTTGAGGAACACGCCGGCGATGAGCGGCCGCTCGTGCTTGGCGGCGGTCTCCTTCTCGACCAGCGAGGCCATGATGATGATCTCGCGGTCGCCCCAGCCGAGGGTCTTCTTCAGCTCCTCGAGCGCCTCACGGTGGCTGCGCTTGAGGTTGTCGAACACCTTGCGGTGCTGCTCGACCATGCGGCGGATCACCTGGTCCGGCGTGGCCGCGGTCGGGAACTTGTAGGTGTCGGGGTAGAGGTAGCCCTCGACGCTCTCGCCCTCGATGCCGAGCTCCTTGAGCAAGGCGGGATCGCGCATGGTGGCGAGGATCACCGAGGCGTCGCCGTAGCCGGCGACCGCGAGGATGTCGGCGACCTCGAGGATGTTGCGACCCTCGGGGATCGTCACCCGCGTCTCTTCGGTGCGCTGGGCCCGGACGAGCTCGGCGAGGACCTGCTCCGGCGTCATGTCGGCGCGGAAGGTGTGCGCGCCGGCGGTGATCTTGCCGGCCGCGCCGCGTGCAGCACGAACAGCTTGAAGTAGAGGCCCTCGTCGTCGGGGATCACCCCGGCCTCGAGCAGCTGGGCCAGCACCTGCGGGAAGCTGGCGCCCTTGGCCACCTCGAGGGCGATCGGCTCGGCGCTGCCGACCCCCGGGCGATCGGGGTAGTCGATGACCCGCTGGTACGTGCGCGACAGCCACACGCCGCCGACC
The DNA here is from genome assembly GCF_026626665.1 of Nannocystis pusilla. Taxonomy (GTDB): domain Bacteria; phylum Myxococcota_A; class Polyangia; order Nannocystales; family Nannocystaceae; genus Nannocystis; species Nannocystis pusilla. Next base: position 7,934,707 of record NZ_JAPNKE010000002.1, on the reverse strand, counting down.
ACCAGCGTGACCGTCACCACCACCAGAGCCACGTATTGCGCCCAGCGCGAGCGCCGCGGTCGCCACCACGGCAGGCGCTGGCGCTTGCTCGCTGCGCTCGAGGCCTGGGTCATGTGCCTGTCTCTCCGGACATGTCCTTACGGCGCTGGCCGTCGAGCCAGCCCTGGAGGATGAACTGGGCCGCGGCGGCGTCGATGACCTGCTTGCGGCGCGCGCGACACGTCGGCCTGCAGCAGCGCTCGCTCGGCGCCGGCGGTGCTGAAGCGCTCGTCCCAGGTGAAGGCGCGGGGCGAGCCCGGGAGCGCGCTCAGGGCCGGCTCGAGGATGGCGAGGAAGCGCTGGACCTGGCGGGCGCGGTGGCCGACGGAGCCGTCGAGCTCGAGCGGGAGGCCGACCACGACGGCGCCGGCTTCGAGCTCGCGGGCGAGCGCGGCGACGGCGGCGGCGTCCTCGGCGTGACCGCGGCGCGTGAGGACCTGGCGTGGACTGGCGATCGTGCCGCTCGGGTCGGACACGGCGACGCCGATCGTCTTGCTGCCGACGTCGAGGCCGAGGGCGCGCATGCCCGGGGTTTTTAGCACAGCGGGGCCTCCTCCGGGCAATTCGCGAGCTTCGGCCCGAGCTTGCGCGGGCTCACCGCACACTCGGGGAGGCCGGTCTTGCGCGCGCCCGGCCGGGAGGTCGATGCTCCGCCGCATGCTCGATCAGGTCCCGCACGCGCCGCAGAAGCTGCCTGTCGTCGGTCACATGGCCGCGCTCATGGCCGGGGCGCCGTGGGACGTGACGGAGCGGTGGCTGCGAGAGCGCGGGCCCACGGTGCGGCTGCAGATCCCCGGGGCCAGCTACCTCGTGACCTCGGACCCCGAGTTCATCCGCCACGTGATCGTCGGCGCCGCCGACAACTACGTCAAGGACCTGCGCGCCATGGGCGCCTTCCTCGACATCCTCGGACATGGCCTTTTGACCAGCGACGGCGAGCTGTGGAAGAAGCAGCGGGCGGTGCTGGCGCGGGCGTTCCGCATCGAGGCGCTGCGCAACGTCGCCGAGGCGTCGATCCGCGCGGTCGACCGGCTGGCCGCCGTGCTCGACGCGCACGCGCGCAGCGGCAGGCCGGTCGACATCGGCGCGCAGATGCGGCGGCTGACGCTGCAGGTGATCGCCGAGGCGACGCTGCAGATGCCGCCGCACCAGAGCGACGACGTGCTGCCGCGGCTCTACGAGCCGTTGGTGGAAGAGGCCAACAAGCGGGTCTGGCTGCCGTTCCGCGGCTACCTGCCGACGCCGGCGAAGTTCCGCTACGACCGCTCGCTGGCCCAGCTCGACGCGTTCTTGGCCGAGAAGATCCGCGCGCGCCTGAAGGCCCGCCGCGCCGACCCGAAGGCGCGCCCGGCCGACATGCTCGACATGCTGCTCATCAGCCTCGAGGAGCGCGGCTGGGACGACGACAGCGAGCGCCTCGTCAGCGACGAGCTCAAGACGATGCTGTTCGCCGGCCACGACACGTCGAGCGCGATGCTGACGTGGACGCTGCACGCGCTGACGCAGCAGCCGGCCGAGCTCGAGCGCCTGCGGGCCGACGCCGCCCTCGTGTTCAACAAAGGCGACGCCGTGCCCGACTACGAGCAGCTCAAGCGGCTCGACTTCGCCGGGGCGTGCCTCAAGGAGGCGCTGCGGCTTTACAACATCGTGCCGGTGGTCGTGCGCGAGGCGGTGGTCGACGACCGCTTCGGCGAGCTGGTGATCCCGCGCGGCACCAAGGTGATGGTGCACATGCAAGCGCTGCACAAGGACGCGCGCCACTGGCCCGAGCCGGAGGCGTTCCGCCCCGACCGCTTCCTCGGCGACGAGCCGGTCGGCCACCGCTGGCTGCCGTTCATCACCGGGCCGCGCAGCTGCGTCGACCAGCACTTCTCGCTGCTCGAGGCGAAGATCGTGCTGTCGCGCCTGGCGCTGCGCTACGAGTTCTCACCTGTCCCCGAGAACAGCGACGCGCGCCACCGCTTCAACATCCCGGTCGGCCCGGCGGCGAGCATCTGCATGCACGTGCGACCGCGGGCGTGAAGCGCCGCGGGGCGGCGAGCGCCGCTCACCGCTCGCTGCTCGCTGCGAAGCGAGTTCTCACCTGTCCCCGAGGACAGCGAAGCGCGCCACCGCTTCAACATCCCGGTCGGCCCGGCGGCGAGCATCCGCATGCACGTGCGACCGCGGGTGTAGCTGTCCGGACCACGGCCAACAGCAAGGGCGGCTGCCCGCACCGTGGATGTCTTTGCGGACAGGTTATCCGTGAGGTGGCCTCGGCGAGCGCCGGGACATCCGTCACGAGCTGTCCTCGGGGACATGCGCTCGTTCACGTTACAGACGTGACAGGTCGAGCGTTCAGGACGACCCCGAGGCCGATCTCTCGCGCGGCCCATGGCGAGCTCTGCCGGCGTGGCGGCGCCGCGGAGCGGCCGGAGTTCCGGCGGGCTCGGCCGTGGCGCGGAGTCATATGTCCTCCGGGACAGGCGAGCGAACGAGCCGGAGAGGCGGGGCGGCGGGGACATCATTCCTGTCCCGAGGGACACATTTAAATTGTGTCGGCGTCCTGTCATCAATGGTCCGCACCCGTGGATCCCCGCGCGAGTTGCGAGGCGTGGGCGCGGGTGTGCACCGGGCGTTCATGGACAGGACTTACATGTGCCGAATCGACGCGCATCGACAGATGCGCCGCCGCTCCGCTATGCAGGAGCGAGTCTATGTCGATACGTCGTCGAAGCGTCCTGCACGGCCTCGGGATCGGTCTGGTCGCCGCCCCCTTTTTGAATCTGCTGACGGCGCCGAGCAGTCGGGCCGAGGGCGGGCCGACGGCGCGGCGGCTGATCGTGTTCTTCAGCCCCAACGGCACGATCCCGCAACACTGGAAGCCGAGCGGGACGGAGACTGACTTCAGCTTCCCGGCCGGCTCGATCCTGGAGCCGCTGGCGGAGATTCAGGATCAGCTGATCGTCGTCGAGGGCCTCGACTTCTTCGGCGCCGACAACCACGAGGGCGGCATGGCGGCGATGTTGACCGCCAGCGGCACGGCCTCCGACGAGTCGGGCGGGATGTCGATCGACCAGTACGTGGCGGCGCAGGTCGGTCAGGACACGCGCTTCTCGTCGCTCGAGTTCGGGGTCCAGACGTCGGCGTGGGGCGGCGGGGTGCAGACGCGCATGTCGTACGCGGGCCCGGGCGCGTGGGTCACGCCGGACGACGACCCGATCCACGTGTACGGGCGGCTGTTCGGCGACTTCATGGGCGGGGACGAGGCCGCGGCGGCGCTGCGGGCCCGGCGTCAGCGCGTGGTCGACCTGCTGGTCGACGAGGCCAGCGCGCTGCGCGGGCGCCTCGGCAGCGAGGAGCGGCCCAAGCTCGACGCGCACCTCGACGCGCTGGCGAAGGTCGAGAAGGGCCTGATGGGCGCGGTGGGCTGCGGCTTGCCCGAGTCGCCGATGGGCGGAGGCACGCAGGACAACGCGAACTTCCCGAACATCACGACGGCGCAGATCGACATGATGGTGGCGGCGCTGGCGTGCGACATGACGCGGGTGGCGTCGCTGCACTGTCGCACACGGTCAGCCCGACGGTGTGCTCGTGGCTCGGGGTGGCGGAGGGGCACCACTCGCTGTCGCACATCGACGACTCGAACGTGGCCGGGGTGGCCCAGTTCGTCGAGTGCGAGCGGTGGATGGCCGAGCAGTTCAAGTACCTCGTGCAGAAGCTGGCGATGACGCCCGAGGCCGACATGCAGGGCTCGATGCTCGACAACTCGATCGTGCTGTGGGCCAAGGAGATGGGCGACTCGCGGCTGCACACGTGCGTCGGCGTGCCGTTCGTGATCGCGGGCGGCGCGGGCGGGCGCTGGCAGACCGGCCGCTACCTCAAGTACAGCGGCGAGTCGCACGGCAAGCTCATGGTGTCGCTGTGCCAGGCGATGGGCCTGAGCAACGAGACGTTCGGCAACCCGATGGTCGGCAACGGCCCGCTCCCCGGTCTGGTGTGAGGAGGACGAGGACGATGCGCACGATTCACGTCAGCAACCTCGCGATCTTCCTGAGCCTCGCGGCCTGCCAGAGCGGCGGCGGGGGGCGGGCACCGACTCCGACGGCGACACGGCGGCCACCGGCACGAGCATGGGCACGAGCAACGGCGACCCGACCGACGGCGGCGGCGATTGCCCGAGCGACGCGCAGTTCTTCGAGACCAGCGTGTGGACGCCGATCCTCAGCAAGACCTGCATCACCTGTCACAACCCCGAGGGCCTGGCCAAGGACACGCGGATGGTGCTGCTGGCCGAGGGCGAGGAGGGCTGGCTCGAGGCCAACTTCGCCGCGGCGAAGGAGGTCGCGCTCGACGACGACGGCGGGACGTCGATCTTGCTGCTCAAGCCGACCAACCAGCACCCCGACATGCACAAGGGCGGGATGGTCGTGACGCCCGACACCGAGGCCTACGACGCGCTGGCCCAGTTCGTGGCGCGCAGCCAGGGGACGTTCTCGTGCACGGGGCCCGACGGTGAAGGCGCGGCCGGCTGCGACGAGGGCGGGGCCGGGGTCAGGCGCGTGCGACGGCTCAGCCACGTCGAGTACAACCGCACCCTGAGGGCGGTGCTCGGCGCGCCGACCGAGCTCGGGCTCGGCTTCGCGGCCGACACGGTGGTGCAGGGTTATACGAACAACGCGGGGGCGCTGGTGGTCTCGGGGCTGCTCGCCGATCAGTACCGCGACGCGGCCGAGAAGATCGCGGACCTGATCGTCGCCGATCTGCCCACGCGGCTCGGCTGCGACCCGGTGGCCGACGGCGAGGAGACCTGCGCGCACGACTTCATCGCCCGCTTCGGCAAGCAGGTGTACCGCCGGCCGCTCACCGCCGACGAGCAGGCGCGCTACGAGACGCTGTGGAAGGAGGCCGCGGCGATCGAGAAATTCGACGGCGGGATCCGCTGGACCATCGCGGCGATGCTGCAGTCGCCGGGGTTCCTCTACCGCACCGAGCTCGGCGAACACGCGGGCGAGGGCATCTACGAGCTCACGCCGTACGAGCTCGCCAGCGAGCTGTCGTATCTGATCGTCGGCGGCCCGCCCGACGCCGAACTGATGGCCGCGGCCGACGACGGGACGTTGAAAGATCCGGACGTGCTGCGGATGCAGGCCACCCGCCTGCTCGCCGGCGCCGACGCCGACGCGACGCTGCACCGCTTCGTCGACGAGTGGCTGCACATCGATCGCCTGCGCACGGTGCCGCGCGACGCGATGCTGTACCCCGAGCTGACGCCGCAGATCCGCGAGGCCATGCTCGGCGAGACGCACCGGTTCGTCGGCGACGTGTACCGCGGCGGCGGCTCTCTGGCGGAGCTGCTGACCGCGAACTACTCGTTCATGACCGACGAGCTGGCGAGCTACTACGGGGTCGAGGCCGGCGCGGGCGAGCCCGATCCGGCGGGCTTCAAGCGGGCCGACGCCGCCTCGTCGGCGGGCCTCCTGACGCACGGGGCGGTGATGACGACGCACGCGCTGCCGACGTCGTCGTCGCCGATCCACCGCGGCAAGCTGGTGCGCGAGCGGCTGCTGTGCCAGGACATGCCGCCGCCGCCGCCGGCGCTCGACACGTCGCCGCCGCCGGTCGACCCGGGCCTGAGCACGCGCGAGCGCTACACCCAGCACTCGGCCGATGCGACCTGCGCGGGCTGTCACGCGCGCATCGACCCGATCGGCTTCGGCTTCGAACACTACGACGCGATCGGCCGCACGCGCTCGATGGACGGGATCCACGCGATCGACGCGACGGGCGAGGTCCTGCTGACCGACAACACGAACGGGCCGTTCGACGGGGCCGACGAGCTGGCGCAACTGCTGGCGGGGAGCCCGGATGTCGAGGCCTGCTACACGCTGCAGTGGGCCCGCTACGCGGTCGGCTCGGCGGCGGGCAGCGAGCTGAAGTGCGTGCAGGACGATCTGACCGCGGCGTTCGTCGAGGCCGAGGGCCGGCTCGACAGCCTGGTGCTGGCGCTGGTCGGCACGCGGTTCTTCCGCGAGCGCGGCGGCGCGCCGAGCCCGGGCGGCGACCCGACGACGGGCGAGGACCCGACGACGGGCGGCGAGACGACGACGGGCGACGAGACGACCACGAGCGGCGGCAGCACCACCGGCGAGCCGCAGCCGGGGCCGATGACGTCGCCGGGCATCGACGTGCAGATCACCCAGGACTCGAAGTGGGAGCAGGGCGAGTGCAACTCGGTCACGGTCAGCAACACGACGGGTGCGCCGATCGTGTGGCAGGTGGTGATCGCGATGCAGGGCACGATTCAAAACGCGTGGAACGCCAAGTACACGCAGGACGCGATGCACTTCGTGTGGACCGGCGAGCCCTACAACGCGGAGGTCGCGGCCCAGGGGACCACGAGCTTCGGCTTCTGCATCCTCTACTGAGGTCGCAGGTCAGCGATCGACCATGGCCGCGTAGCGCTCGGGCTCGCGGTCGTGGTCGGCGCGCGTGACGATCGCGTCGGGGCCGTCGGCGCGATCGACCGCGAGGATGCCGTCGAGGTGGTCGAGCTCGTGCTGCAAGAGCTCGGACTCGGCGGCGGGCAAGCGCTCACGCAGGTGAAGTCGGCCGTGTTCGTCCTGGTACCGGACCGAGATCGAGGTCCACCGCCTCACGCGCACGAGCAAGTCGGGAAAGCACAGGCAGTCGTCCCAGAGGGTGAAGGTCTCGTCGCCGTGCCACACGATCTCGGGATTTAATAAAGTCCGTGGACCGTCGCCGAGGTTCATGGCGACGAGGCGCAGATCGATGCCGAGCTGCGGCGCCGCGATCGCGCGGCCGAAGCCGTGCTCGGCGCGGAACTCGGCGAGGGCGCGGTGCAGCCGCTCGACCGCGAGCGGGAGCTCGGGCGCGGCGAGGTCAACGGGTCGAGCGACCGCACGCAACCGCGGGTCGCCGAGGCGGAGGATCGCGGACACGGCGGGACGATCGCACGGAGCGTCGGAGAGGAGGTCGTGGTGCGCGAAAAAAATCGTGTCACGCGGCGCGGGGGCTGCCTCGTCATGCCGGCGAACCAGGAGAACTCGCATGACCCCGCATCTCGTCGTCATCGGTACCGGCTACGCCGGCCTGCTCGCGGCCCTGCGCGCCGCGCGGATCGCCCGCGGTCGCGTCGCCGTCACCCTCGTCGGCGCCAGCGACCAACTCGTCGAGCGCGTCCGCCTCCACGAGCAGGCGGCGACCGGCCGCAGCGTCGCGCACCCCATCGCTGCGCTGATCGCCGGCACGGAGGTCCGCTTCGTCCACGCGCGCGCGCTCGAAGTCGCGCCCGGGCGGCTCGTCACGGACGCGGGCGTGCTCGAATTCGACCGCGCCATCGTGTGCACCGGCGGCTCGGTCGACCTCGACCTCGTGCCCGGCGCGCGCGAGCACGCCTACGCCATCGACGGCGACCGCATGAGCCGGCTGTTCAGCGAGGCGCGGCGCGTTGCCGCGCGCGGCGGCCGGCTTGCCGTGTGCGGCGGGGGGCTCACGGGCGTCGAGATCGCCACCGAATTGGCGGAGGCGCTGCCCGGCCTGCGGGTCAAGCTGGTGGCGGCGAGCGAGATCGTGCCGGGGCTCAGCCGCAAGGCGCGCGAACACGCGCGGGCGGTGCTGGGGCGCCTCGGCGTGGCGGTGCGGGAGGGGGTCCGGGTGACGGCGGTGGCGGCCGACCACCTCGACAGCGCGGCCGGGCCGATCGGCTTCGACCTGTGCGCCTGGGCGGCCGGCTTCCGGGCGGTGCCGCTGCTCGCCGGGCTCGGCTTGCCGATGGCAGCCGACGGGCGGGTGATCGTCGACGCCTACCTCCACGCCCGGCCGGACCTGCTGGTGGCCGGCGACGCGGCGGCCTGCGCGGCGGCGGGCGGCGGCTGGCTCGGGGCCGGCTGCAAGACCGCGATGCCGATGGCGGCGCACGCGGCCGACACTGCGGTGGCCGAGCTGACCGGCGGCACGGTGCACGAGTTCCGCTACGCCGACCCGGGCTACTGCGTGAGCCTGGGCCGGCGGGATGGCATCGTGCAGTTCATGGACGGGGCCGGGCCGCGCGAGCGGATCGTGAAGGGCGCGTGGCGGCGTGGATCAAGGAGCAGGTGTGCCGCTACACGATGCTGGCGCTGAAGGCCGAGCAGCGGCGGCTGCTGGCGTATCGCTGGCGGCGCGGGCCGGTGCGGCCGCTGGTGGCGGTGGAGGCGGCGCCGTGAGCCCGGACGAGGCGGCGACGCTGTTCGGGGCCCATCGCTCGCGGCTGTTCGGGCTGGCGTATCGCATGCTCGGCAGCGCGGCCGAGGCCGAGGACATCCTGCAGGAGGCGCACGTGCGCTGGCAGGCGGCCGACCACGCGGCCATCGAGGCGCCGGGTGGGTGGCTGACGACGGTCGTCTCGCGGCTCTGCCTCGATCAGCTCAAGTCGGCCCGCTCGCGGCGCGAGGCCTACGTCGGCACGTGGTTGCCCGAGCCGTTGCCCACCGAGCGGACCGGGTCGGCGCCGGATCTGGAGTCGATCTCGCTCGCCTTCCTCGTGCTGCTCGAGGCCCTGAGCCCGCTCGAGCGGGCGGTGTTCGTCCTGCGCGAGGTGTTTGATTACGACTTCTCCGAGATCGCCGCGATCGTCGGCCGCGAGGAGGCGGCGTGCCGGCAGCTGGCCCACCGCGCGCGCGAGCACGTGCGCTCGAAGCGGCCGCGGTTCGCCCGCTCGCGCGAGCAGCACGAGCAGCTGCTGGGGGCCTTCCTCGGGGCGGTCGCCCAGGGCGACCTCGACGGGCTGCAGCAGCTGCTGGCGGACGACGTGGTCGCCTGGTCCGACGGCGGCGGACGAGCGCGGGCCGCTCGCAACCCGGTGCTCGGGCCCGACCGCGTGGCCCGCCTGCTGGTCGGGACGGCCAAGAAGGGCGGCGCTCACGGCACGCTCTCGCTGGTCGAGATCAACGGCTGGCCGGCCGCGGTGCTGTGGGACCACGGGGTGGCCGTGGCGGCGGTGTCGATCGAGGTCGACGACGAGAAGATCCACTCGGTGCAGATCATGGTTAACCCGGACAAGCTGGCGGCGCTGAACTGACTGTCCTTTCGGGCATGCTCTAAGGTCATGTCCATTGGGACATGCTTTGAGGAGCATGTCCTGGCGGACATTGCCATTACGCGATGAGATCGCTGTCGGGGCCGACCCGGGCGGCGCGGGTCCGTCCTTCGAGCTCCTCTACGACGGCCCAGGCGGCGCGCTGCCGAGTTTGCCCGGCCAGGGTCGGCGAGACGAGCTCGCCGGACAGCGCTGCGGCGCTCTGTTGCCAGCGGCTACCCGGCCAGGCGTCGGTGCGACGAGCTCGCCGGACAGCGCCGTGGCGCTCTGTTGCCAGCGGCTGCCCGGCCAGGCGTCGGTGAGACGAGCTCGCTGGACAGCGGCGTGGCGCTCTTCGTGCCGGCGAGTGTGCGGCGGATCGGCCTAGGGAGCGCGCTCGAGAGCGACGGCGAGGGCGCGGCGGCCGAGGGCGCGAAAGGCCGGGTCGTCGTGGCGCTCGGCCCAGGCCAGGGTGGCCGCGGCGTGGAGGGCCAGCAGGACGTCGAGGCGGGCGGCCGCATCGGCCGTGAGCGGGCCGTATCCGGCGAGGAAGGCCTCGGCGAGGTCGGGGCGGTCCGGCCAGACATCGGTGCGCAGCTTGACGAGGTCGGCCTCGGGGGCGTCGAGGCGGGCGTGCTCGAAGTCGAGGACGCACAGTCTGTCGGCGTCCAGCAGCCAGTTGTCGGGGGTGAAGTCGCGGTGGCACGGCACCCGGCGGACGCCGGCGAAGGCGTCGCGGCGGGCGGCCAGGCGCTGCAGTGCGTCGCGCTCGGCGGGGGTCAGCAGGTCGCGGGCGCGGGCGTGCCACTCGCTCTGGCGCGCGGCGACGGCGTCGACGAGGGGCAGGGGGTCGTCGTCGGCGACCGGGATGTCGTGGAGGGCGCGGAGGAGCCGGCCCGCGGCGGCGTGGGCGACCGGAGCGAGCGCGGGGTCGTGTGTCCCGAGAGACAGGCGCTCACCGGGGGCGACGGTCAGCGCGAGGGTGTGGTGGGCGAGGTCGCAGGCGAGCAGCGCCGGGACGTGGACACGAAGCTGGCCGACCGGCGCGGAGCTGCGGGGCTGGGGAGGCAGCGCGCGGGCGGAGCTGGATGTCCCGAGAGACAGCTCGTTCGTGAGGCTGGACGGGCCGAGAGACGGCGCTCCCGTGAGGCTGGATGTCCCGGGAGACAGTTCTCCCGTGAGGCTGGATGTCCCGGGAGACAGCTCTCTCGTGAGGCTGGATGTCCCGGGAGGGAGCGCTGCCGTGGAGCTGAGCGTTTCGGGCGGTTGGTCGCGCGCGGAGGGAGTTGTCTCGGGAGGTGGCCCCGCAGCGCAGCTGGATGTCCCGAGAGACAGGTTGACGCCGAGCGCGAGCAGGTTCGCCGAGGAGGGGCCAGTGAGCGCCGGCAGCCACTCGCGATAGGCGCGGAGCTCTTGCTGGAACGGGCGCGGGTGGCGGTGCCGCTTGAGGACGAGCGCGCCGGCGGGCGCGGCGACGTGCCAGATCTGCGCGCTGTGGGGATGACTTTTGAGACATGTCCAGGAGAGCAGGCTCTCGGGGACATCTTTCTCTTTCTTAAAGAAGAAGCTGCGAGGCGAGCGCGCGCAGCTCGGGGGCACGCGGGTCACCGGCGGAGGTTGGCCAGGCGGATGCGGCTGTCGCCGCGGGTGAACAGCCACAGGCCGAGGACCAGCACCAGCACCGAGAACAGGCCGCAGACGGCGCCCCACAGCATGTAGGAGCCGCCGAGGGCGGCGGCGATGTGGGCCGAGTCGGACGGCATGACGCCGGCGGAGGTCTGGGCGCTGGCGGTGAACAGGTAGTCGGCGCGGGAGAACACGCTGAGGGCCAGCTGGACGGCCAGGAAGACCAGCGCGGTCTGGGCCACCTGGGCGCGGGCGCGGGCGGCGAGCGCCAGCAGCAGCACGCCGACGCCGCCGATGTACCAGAAGCCGAACGGGTTCTCGACGACGAGCGCGACGGCCGCGAGGAAGCCGAGGCCGACCAGGCCGAGCACGACGCGGGCGACCCACGGGCGGCGGGCGAGGGCGAAGCAGGCGCCCGCGACCACCGCCGGACCGATCAGCCCGCCGGCGGCGACGATGGCCTGAAGGGCATGTCCTTCGGGACCTGTATGAACGGCCATGCCCGAACCGTCAGGCCACAGGTAGAACGCGTGGAACGAGCCGCCCGTGGCCAGGGCCGCCAGGCCGTGGCCGAGCTCGTGGGCGAGCGTCGACAGCAGCAGCAGCGGGTAGATGAGCAGGCCGCCGAACGGGACGAGGTAGAGCAGGAGGGTGATCGCGGCGCTGGCGACGAGCGCGCCGCGGGCCCGCCGGGTGACGAGGGCGTGGTCGTGAGCCCTGGCGAAGGCGCGCGCTGCGGAGGACATCGCATCCCAGCGTAGCATGGCGACCCGGGCGCGCTCGCGGCCCCGGCTGCGACGCAGGTACAGGCGAGTCGCGCGGCGCGGTGAAACTCGCGGCAGAGCTGCGGGGTCGTGAGCGCGCTCGAGGCGATGAGCGCGGCGTGTCTCGGGCGCGGCGCTGAGGCGTGGCTTCTTCGGCGCGCGCCCGGCTCGAGCGCGCGGCGCTCGGTTGGCCCGCAGTGCTCGGTGGCTCGGGCCGCTGTCGGGGCGTGGGATTCTTCGGCGTGCACGGGCTCGAGCGCGCGGCGCTCGGTCGGCTCGGGCCGCTGTCCGCGCTCAGCCGGGCGCTTCTTCGGCGTGCCGGCGCGAGCGCGCGGCGCTCGGTCGGCTCGGGCCGCTGTCCGCGCTCAGCCGGGCGCTTCTTCGGCGTGCCGGCGCGAGCGCGCGGCGCTCGGTCGGCTCGGGCCGTTGGCGACGTTCGGTCGTGGCTTCTTCGCCGCGCCCGCTCGAGCGCGGCGCTCGGTCGGCTCGGTCGCCGGCGGCGCTCAGCCGTAGGCTTCTTCGGCGCGCACCGACTCGAGCACGATCGCGCCGCCGAGCAGGGCGCTTTTATAAAGGGTGTGCGCGAGCATCTGCGGGCACTCGCGGACGATCACCGGGCCGCGGGCCGCAGCGGCCCGCAGGCGCTCGACCCACGCGAGCACGACCTCGGGCGCGTCGGCGTCGACCTCGGACAGGTCGAACACCTGCGGCGCGACCGTCACCGCGGCGGGACTCCGAAGCGCTGCAGGAGCTCGCTGATCGGGCGGTCCATCACGTCCCAGAAGTCGTGGCGGCGCGAAAAGTCCTCGGTGGTCGCGCGGCCGCGGTCGCGGGCCGCGAGGATCCGCGACGGATCGAAGCTGAGGCCGCGGTCGTCGCCGACGCGGGCGCCGACCGCGTGCTGCAGCAGCACCAGGAACAGCGCGCTCGACGGGTCCTCGCCGCGCAGGCCGGCGATGAAGGCGAGGGTCTCGAGCTCGCCCTGGAGGTCGGCCTCGTAGCCGGCCAGGATGTGGGTGATGTCGTGGTGGACCAGCGCCTCGGGCACGCCGCCCTGCTCGCCGGCGAACGCGAACTGACGCTCGCGGTAGTACCGCCACAGCTCGCGCCCGAGCGTGCCCTCGGGCAGCAGGCCGATCCGGCGGTAGCGCCAGGCGAGCTCGCTGTTCTCGCGGGTCTTGGGCAGGGCGAGCAGGTCCTCGGTGAAGAAGTTGAGCACGCCTTGCCAGCCCTGCGCGGCGTAGAGGGTGCCGGCCTGCGGCGAGCCGAGGCGGCGCTGCAGCTCGTACTGGGTGCGCTGGCGGTGCTGCTGCACGAGGTCGTGGAACACCTGCATCGCGCCCTCTTCGACGCCGAGCGCCGAGCGGAAGGCCGACAGCACGCGCCACTCCTCCGGCGAGACCTGGCCGTCGACGATGCCCATCACGAGGGAGGCCTTGAGCGCCATGAGACGGCGCTCCGGGTCGACGAGCGCGGCGGCCAGCTCGTCGGGGGTGATGGTGGTGAGCGCGTCGGGGTCGGCGTCGACGCCGAGCAGCTCGGCGGAGGCGGAGAGCAGGGCCCGCTCCTTGACCGCGAAGGTGGCGTCGGCCATCGCCACGGTCTTCAGGGCCCGGAGAACGGCATTCGCCTCGTCGGTCGTGAACGGGAACAGCGCGGCCATGGCGGGGCCCACGCTACCAGGCCGGCCCGGCAGCGCAAACCCTGGCGAGCGGCCGGGCCACGAGAGGTCGGTCGCCCGCCCCGAGGCCCGATGAACGCGGGCTCACCGGCGGTTCGCGGGCGCTCGCGCTGCGGGTCGGGCGCCGTCGCCACGGCGTTTCCCCAGCGTCACGCGCCCGGGGCGGTCGACCGGTCTGTCGGGTCGATCGCCGTCCCTCGCTGTCCGTGAGCCGCGGGCGGCTGTCCGGACTGCAGGGCGCGGGTCGCGTCGGGGTCGATACCCCACGTCGCAGCCCCGGCGGTCGCGTCGACGCGCCGTCCTCTCGCGGTTCGAACCTCGCCGCGGGCGTGGCGGTGCGCGTCGAGGCGTGCGCGTGGCGGTGCTGCTGGCGCTGTGCTCGAGTCGGGGGCCCGAGATCGCCGGCTCAGCGACGACGCTCGCCGACTCGCGCCTCTCGGTCGGACCCCCTCGCAGGTTCGCATGCGCGAGGGGACATGTTCACGAGAGCATGTCCTCGGAGACATTCCCGAAGGACATGCTCCGAAGAGCATGCCCATGGCTAGGAGAGTTCACTTCGCGGTGCGCACGCGCTCCATCGCTTGCTTGGCGGGGGCGGGCAGCTTGGGTTCGGCGCCGGCGCGGGCGGCGAGGATCTTCGCGCGGGTGGCGTCGCCGGCGGCGTCGGCGGCGAGGGCGAGGACCACCAGGGTGTCGACGGGGCCCTTGGCGAGCGGGCCCTCGTTCATGTTCTTGAGGGCGCGGTCGCTGAGGCTGCGGGCGCGGGCCTTGTCGCCGGTGGCGGCGGCGCGCAGGGCCTGGCCGCCGAGGGTGAGCGGGTGGAGCGGGGCGATCGCGGCGGCGCGGTCCAGCGCGTAGTCGCGGTTCGGCGCGTCGGCCGTGACGGCGGCGAGCATCACCAGGCGCGCGGCCGGGTCGTAGCTCATGCCGTCGATCGCCAGACCCTCGCGCAGCAGCGCCTTCTCGCGGGCCACGTCGCCGTCGCGGCGGGCCAGCTCGGCCAGGCGGATGATCGGCTCGACCGACTCGGGGCGGAAGCCGCGGGCCTTTTCATAGTGCTCGGCGGCCTGCTTCCAGCTCGGGCCCTGCATCAGCACCTCGGCCAGGGTCATGCGCGGGACGAAGCCGTCGCCGCGGCCCTGGATCAGCTGCTGCAGCACGCGCGCGGCCGAGGTCATGTCCTTCTTCTGCGCGTGGGCGAACGCCTCGGTCAGCAGCTTGTCGCGCTCGTCGGGCTTGTCGCCGCGGCTCTTGGCCGGCTCCCAGCCCTTGATCTTGGCGTCGATCTGGCCGAAGAGCCAGGTCTCGAATTCCTTCTCGACGACCGCCAGCGGCTTGCCGAGGTGGCGCTCCATCAGCGCCTCGGTGGTGCCGCCCTCGCCGTAGCCCTTGAGCATGGCGATGAGGCGCGGCAGGCCGTAGGTCTCGCCGAGGTAGCGGACGGCGTAGGCGGCGGTGGTGTAGGCGACCTCCATGGCCTGGGCGCTGCCGGCCCGCAGGAACGCGAGCTCGAGCTCGGACAGGCGGCGCAGGGTGCCCTTGCGGCGGGCGACGGCCAGCAGCTCGGCGCTCTCGCGGGCCCACGACGGGTCGGCGAGCTCGGACTCCCACTCGGACAGGCCCTCGGTGAACCACCGCGGGACGCGGCCCTTGCTGAGCTGGACGGCGTAGACGTGGGCGAGCTCGTGCCACACGACCTGGTGGAAGTTGTGGGTGCCGGCGTAGGGACCGAGGGCGGTGATGAGGCGGCCGAAGCACACGCCGACGGCGCCGAGGCTGGGCACGCCGATCGTACGGACCGAGAAGTCGCTGGGGTCGGCGAACACCTCGATGCGCAGCGGGGTCGGGCGCAGGGCGTAGCGCTTGTCGAGGCTCTGGCGGGCGCGGGCGATGATCGCCAACATGTCCCCGGAGACATACTCCTGGTCCTCCTTGAGGAGGCGCAGGCTGAGGTCGCCGTCGCTCACGTCGGTGTAGAGCGGGTCGATGCGCTGGTCGTAGAGGTCGAGGGTGTTGCGGGTGCGCTCGTTGAAGCGGTCGCGCTTCCACGCGGCCTTGAGCGCGGCCCGGCCCTCGGTCTCCTTGCCGAGGCGCAGCAGGTTGAGGCCCATCGCCGACTGCACGTAGGCGTTGTCGGGCGCGCGCCTCGCCGCCTCGTCGAGGACCGTACCTGTCTGTTCGTACATGTGCATCGAGACGAGCAGGTCGGCCAGCGCGAGGTAGAAGGCCAGCGGGTTGCCGGCCACGGCCTGGTCGCGCAGGCGGGCGTAGGCGGCCTGGTCGTCGCGGGCCAGCGCGGCCCCGGCCAGCACCGCCAGCGCGTCGGGGTGGCCGGGGCTGGCGGCGAGCATGTCGCCCTGCGCGCGCGCGGTGGCCTCGTCGCGGCGACCCTCGACCAGCGCGACCTTGGCGAGGACGCCGAGCGCCTCGGGCTGGCGCGGATTGACCTGCAGCGCCCGCTGGGCCGTCTCGCTCGCGGCGGCCAGGCGCAGCTCCTCGAGGTGGGCCGCGGCGACTCCGGCGAGGGCTTCGGCGTGCCACGCGTCGCGGCGCAAGATCTGCTCGTAGGTCTCGATCGCCTCGGTCGCCGCGTACTTCTCGCGGAACATCACCCCGCGCAGCAGCAGCGCCCGGTCGCGCAGGGCGAACGCGGGCTCGAGCGAAGCTGTCTCGAGGGGCAGCTTCTCGGCCTCGCCGAGGACCATGTTGGCGTCGTGGAAGGCGCCGGTCGAGCCGCGGGCCAGCGCCGCGCGGGCCACCGCGGTCAGCTCCTCGACGGTCTTGGCCTTGCCGGCGTCGTAGGCGTCGTAGAGCTGCTCGCGCAGGGCCACGGCCCTGGGGTCTTTCTCCTGGCCGGCGGCGACCAGCAGGCTGAGCAGCTCGCCCCGCGCGGGCAGCTCGGAGGGATCGTTCGCGGCCTTCTGCAGCAGGGCGATCGCGCCGGCCTGGTCGCCCTTCGCGGCGAGCAGGCGGGCGAGCAGGCGCAGCCGTGCGGGGCTCGGCTGACCGGCCTTGAGGTCGAGCGCGGCGGCGGCGAGGTCGGTGGCGCCGGTGGCCAGATGGGCGTGCGCGAGCGCGAGGCGGACCCGCTCGTCACCTGGCTTTTGGCGCAGGGCGCCGGCGAGGAAGGCGGCGGCGCCCTCGGGGTTGCCTTGCTCGAGCGCCGCGAAGGCGCCGGCCAGATCGCTGACGACGACGGGCTCGGGCCGCTTCGGCGGCTCCTTGGCGACCGGCTCGTCGCCCTCCTCCGGGACCTCGAGGCCGCCCACGTCGAGCGAGGGCGGAGCTGTACGTTCGGACAGGTCAGGGCCCGCGGAAGGGCCTGCGGCCGGCGGGGCCGTGCGACACGCGGCGGTGGCGGCGGCGAGGGCCGCGAGCAAGCGCACGGGCCACGCGGCACGCGGACGGGACGACCATGAGCGCGGCATGCGGGCCGGAATGTGCGAGCCGCGCGCGGCCGTGTCAAAGGAATCCGAGGGCTCTGCTATGCTGGCGCGCATGGCAGCCAGCAGCAGCAGTCACACGGCCTACCCGAGCGAGGTGTACGAGTCCTTCGACGCCTTCATGCAGCAGGTGATCAAGGACACCTACGAGCGCGGGGCCAAGCGGCCGGAATTCGTGGCCCTGGTGCTGGCCTCCGGCGAGCTGCTGCCGATGGCCTGGGGCAAGATGAAGAAGAGCGGGATCCGCGAGCTCGCCGTCGGGGTCGGCGGCGTCGTCGCCCTCCGCTACGGCCTCGCCTACATCGTCAGCGGCCCGATCGGCGTCGCCCTCACCGGCTTCACCGTGGCCGCGATGGTCTCGTTCTTCTGGCAGAACCAAAAGAAGTCCTGGCCCGCCGCAAGCCCTACAAGCAGCTCATCAACGACACCCGCGAGAAGTACGAGGACATCCAGGCCCGCTACCACGACGGGGTCTACGACTCGGGCGAGCGCGCGCTGATGGTCGAGGGCCTCTTGCGGCGCATGGTCGCGCAGATCGAGGCGCCGCTCGAGGAGCCGGCCAAGGCGTCGTCCTGAGCGGCAGGCGATTTTCGCCCGCGGTGTCCCCAGAGACAGGTTCGCTCGCGCGGGTGGAGGCGCGCGGCGGCGCGCGGCGCGGCGTGAGGATGACGGCTGGCAATCCTCCGCGAACTGCGCGACACGAGGGGACATGCCGCTGCAGCGCGTCACCCACGTGCCGTCCGACCTGCCGCTCCGCGAAGGCCGCGACCGCTACCTCGAGCGGAACGGCTTCTCGATGGCGGAGTACTCGTCGCCGGTGTTCGCGTTCTACATCTTCGGCCGCACGCTGCGCCTGCCGAACCCGCCGGCCCGCCGCCGCGTGGTCGCGCTGCACGACCTCCACCACGTGCTCACCGGCTACGGCACCGACCTCGCCGGGGAGTCGGAGATCGGGGCCTGGGAGCTGCGCTCGGGCTGCAACACGCCCTTCTTGTGGATGATCAACCTCACCGCGGTGGTCGGCGGGCTGTTCGTGGCCCCGCTGCGGACGCTGCGGGCGTTCCGCGCTGCGAAGGGCCAGCGCACCCTCTACGTCGACGGCCGCGACGCCGAGGCGGTGCTGAAGCTCCCGATCGCCGAGCTCCGGCGGCAGCTGGGATCCCCGCCGGCGGCCACACCGCCGCGCCCTGAGACCGCGAACTCCAAGCTACACTCCGCGCCCAGTGTCCTCCGCGTCCCCGACCCGACCCGCGCGCCAGCAGCTCTGGACCGTCCAGGAGGTGCTGCAGTGGACCTTCGAGCGGTTCGAACGCGCGGGCTTCGGCGAGGCCCGCGCCGACGCGCAGCACCTGGTGGCGCAGGCGCTCGGTTGCACGCGCATGCAGATCTTCCTCCGCTACGACGCGCTGGTCGACGACGACCAGCGGACGACGCTGCGCGAGCTGATCCGCCGGCGACTCGCGCGCGAGCCGGTGGCGTACATCGCCGGCAAGCGCGGCTTCCACGGGCTCGGCCTCGAGCTCGCGGTCGACCGCCGGGTGCTGATCCCGCGGCCGGAGACCGAGCACCTGGTCGACTGGTTGCTCGAGCTGCTGCCGCCGCCGCCGCCGCCGTACCCGCTGCACGTGCTCGACGTCGGCACCGGCTCGGGGGCGATCGCGCTGGCAGTCAAGCACGCGCGCCGCGACGTCGACGTCACCGCGGTCGACGTCTCGCCCGACGCCCTCGCGGTCGCGCGCGAAAACGCGGCCAGGCTCGGCCTGCAGGTCGAGTTCGTCCGCGGCGATCTCCTGCGCGGCGTGACGGTCCCCGCCGGTGGCTTCGCGGCCATCGCCGCCAACCTGCCCTACATCGCCTCGCCCGAGATCGCCGAGCTGCAGCCCGAGGTCCGCGACTACGAGCCCCGCCTCGCGCTCGACGGCGGGCGCGACGGCCTCGATCTGGTGCGCCGGCTGATCGACCAGTGCGCGGCCCCGGGGGTGCTGACGGGCGAGGGACGGCTGTTCCTCGAGATCGGGCTCGGCCAGGCGGAGGCGACCCGCGAGCTGTTGCTGGCGCGCGGCTACGAGGCGGTCGAGATCCGCCGCGACGCGGCCGGGATCGACCGGGTCGTCAGCGGCGCGGCGCCTCTCGGCTGACGAACTGGCGGCCAGGACGCGGCTCTCCTATCCTGAGGCGGATGCCCCCTCGTCCGCGCGCAGGTGGCCCACGATCGGCCCGGGCGCGCCGCCGCGCTGGCGCTCGGGCTTGTCCTTTGGGACATGTCCTGCGCGACAGGAACCGAGAAGATGGTCCGCCGGGCGGTGCCGGCCGCGATCGACGAGACGCTGAACACGCTCGAGGACCCGCGCACGCAGAAGCGCATCGAGGGCCTGCTCGACCTGCCCGAGGTCCAGCAAGCGGCGCGCGAGCTGGCCGGGCAAGTCGCGGTCGGGGCGTTCGACGGGCTCACCGACGAGCAGCGGTTGGCGAAGGTCCGCCAGGTCAGCGAGGACTACGTCGGCGCGCTGTCGAAGGCGGTCGGCCAGGGGCTGCGCGAAGACGTGAGCCCGGCGGTGGTCGACACGACGCGGCAGGCGGTCGAGCAGGCGATCCACGCGGCGCTGTCGCCGGCGACGCGGCAAGGCGCGGCGAACATGGCCGAGGCGCTGACGCGCAGGACGCTGACGACGCTGAGCGAGGGCCTGCGCGACGAGCTCGGACCGGCGACCCAGACGGTGCTCGAGCGCAACGTGGGCCCGGCGATCCAGCGCGTGGTCGAGGACAACGTCGGCCCGGCCCTGCGCCACACGATCGAGAAGGACGTCGCGCCCGCGCTGCGCGAGGCGCTGACCCGCGAGCTCGCGCCGGCGGCCGGAAAGGTGTCGCGCGAGGTCAGCCGCGAGGCGCTGCTCGGCGCGGTCGATGCCCTCGAGGTGGTCGAGACCGACCCGCAGTACCAGCAATTCCGCGAGCGCTTCTGGGGCCGCATCGACGACACGCTCCACAAGGGGGCGCAGGTCGGCGAGCGGATCGCGTGGATCCTCGCGCTCGTCGTCATCATCCTCGGGCTGCTGCTGGCCCGCGCGATCGTGGTCCGCCGCCGCGAACAGACGGAGCGCGAGCGCAGCGAGCGGATGCTGCTGGCGATCTTGCAAGAGCTGCAGCAGGGCGGCGCGGTGAAGGTCGAGCAGGTGGTCGACCACGTCCGCGCCCGTGATCCCGACCTGGCCCGCTCGAGCACGCTCAACGCGATGATCCAGCGCGCGGTCGCCATCAGCCGCGACCTGTTCGACGGCCGCCCCGACCTCGACGGCAAGCCCGACACGCCGCCGAAGCGCTGACGCCCGGGCGGCGCCGTCCCGATCCGGATGTCCTGAGGGACAGGCTGAAGGCCCGGCCCTGTCGAGCTGTCTCGAAGGCCAGGCGAGTCGAAGGGATGACTCGAGTGCGGCCGCCTGCCACCGGCTCGCCGCACGCTCGACGGACCGTCGCCGCGCAGAGGTCAGCTGACCCGAGAGACAGGCGTCTGCAGGCGTCGACCTGCGTGCGGCGCGAGCTGACCCGAAAGACATGCGATCGTCCGCGCGCGATCATCATCTACCACTGGATATGAGCGGATAAGATAAAAGTTCCATTTTTCCCCGGACATAGATATTCAAATATTCGGAATCATGAAGATCCAGGCCTCCGTTTGGCCTTCGGTCCGCCGCCTGCTCAAGGGGGTGGACAAGGACAAGGAGCCCGTCATGGTCAACCTCTCGATCTTCACCTCCCGCAAGGTTGCTCCCGCTGCTACTGCGGTCAACGAGGCCGGTGGTCGGGCCTACGCGCTGAGCGACAAGCACGCGCTGGCGCAGTACGCCGCGACCGGGTGCCTGAACAACACGTTTTATACGAGCGGGCAGGGCCAGCTCGACGCGGTGCGGGCGCTGGTCGCCAAGGTCGACGCCGAGTTCGTGGCGAAGACGGCCGTGTACACCCGGAAGCACAGCCACATGAAGGACATGCCGGCGCTGCTCCTGGCGGAGCTGGCGAGCCGCAACGGCGAGGCGCTCGAGAAGGTGTTCGGGCGGGTCTGCGACAACGGCAAGATGCTGCGCAACTTCGTGCAGATCGTGCGGTCCGGCGCGACCGGGCGGCGCTCGCTCGGGACGCGGCCGAAGCGGCTGGTGCAGCGCTGGCTCGACCGGCGCACCGACGCTCAGGTGCTGGCGGACTCGGTCGGCAACGACCCGTCGCTGACCGACGTGCTGCGGATGGTCCACCCGAAGCCGGGCAACGACGGCCGGCGGGCCCTCTACGGCTACCTGCTCGGCCGCCAGCACGACGCCGACAAGCTGCCGGCGTGCGTCCGCGCCTTCGAGGACTTCAAGGCCGGGCGCACCGAAGAGGTCCCCGACGTGCCGTTCCAGCTGCTCACGGGGTCGCCGCTGCGCGAGAGCGCGTGGCGGGCCATCGCTGCCCGCGCCGGCTGGCAGATGCTGCGCATGAACCTCAACACCTTCCTGCGCCACGGCGTGTTCGACGACGCGGCGCTCACCAAGGCGCTCGCCAAGAAGCTGGCCGCGCCCGACGAGGTGCGGAAGGCGCGGGTGTTCCCGTACCAGCTCCTCATGGCCTACAAGCAGGCCGACGCCGCGGTGCCGAAGAAGATCCGCGACGCGCTGCACGACGCCATGGAGGCGGCGCTCGACAACGTGCCCGAGGTCGAGGGGCAGATCTACGTCCTGCTCGACGTCTCGGGTTCGATGCACTCCCCGGCCACGGGGTTCCGCAAGGGGGCGACCTCGGCGGTCCGCTGCATCGACGTGGCGGCCCTGGTCGCCGCGGCGTTCCTGCGCAAGAACCGTGACACCACGGTGATCCCGTTCCACGACAAGGTCGTGCCGTGCAAGATCGACGGCCGCGACAGCGTCCTCACCAACGCCCAGCTGCTGGCGAAGCTGCCGTCCGGCGGCACCAACTGCGCGGCGCCCCTGCAGGAGCTCAACCGCCGCAAGGCCAAGGGCGACCTCGTGATCTTCGTGTCCGACAACGAGTCGTGGATCGACACCCGCAGCACGTACCGCCGCGGGACGCAGGTGATGGAGGAGTGGGGCGAGTTCAAGCGCCGCAACTCGAAGGCGCAGCTGGTCTGCATCGACGTCCAGCCGGGGGCGACCACGCAGGCGCCTGACCGAAAGGACATCCTCAACGTCGGCGGCTTCTCCGACGACGTGTTCTCACTGATCGCCGCGTTCGCGCGCGGCGGCCTCGCGGGCGAGCACTGGGTCCGCGCGATCGAGGCGGTCGCGCTGTGAACGCCTGAAACTTTGGCTGCGAATGCCGGGCGGGACTACATCCTCGAAACATGCCCGTCTCGCCCACCGCCTCGTCGCAGCCGCTTTCTTCGGGCTTCGAATGCCGAAGGGACTACATTCCAACGGTGAAACGCCGGTAAGACTCCGGCTCGCTCCGCGAGGGGCGGTAGTTCAAGCGGGACAGAACGCACTGGCTTGTCTCTTCAAGCCTCGTCGAAGCCCACCTTTTTCGCCCGACGATCTTCGGGCCTCGAATGCCGAGGGGACTACATTTTAACGGTAGGGACGCCGGTTCGAATCCGGCCCGCTCCGAGTGTGGGGCGGTAGCTCAGCGGTAGAGCGGACCGCAGTTTGTCTCTTCGATCCCTCGTCGAGGCCCACCTTTTTCGTTTCATAAAAGCACGCTTTTGGACTCCGAATGCACGGAGGGACTACATCTTACGGAGATCGAGGTCGCTGGTTCGAATCCAGCCCGCTCCACTTCACGGGGCGGTAGCTCAGCGGTAGAGCGCGCACGTCTCTCCGACCCTCGTCGGGGTCCACCTTTTCCTCAACGCGCCGTCTCGGGCCTCGAATGCCCGCGGGGACTACATCGATAATGTCGAGGTCGTCGGTTCGAATCCGACCCACCCGCTCGCGCGGGGTGGTAGCTCAGACTGGTAGAGCACGACAAGTAACGTCTCCGTACCCTTCGTCGAGGTCCACCTTTTTTGGCTGCGAATGCTTGGCGGGACTACATCTTTTCCCGATCCACGTCTCGCCGAATTCTCGTCGCAGCCGCCTTTTCCCTTCATCACGCCGTTTCGGGCCTCGAATGCCCGCGGGGACTACATTTTTAATGTCGAGGTCGTCGGTTCGAATCCGACCCGCTCCACTTCCCTTCACATGGGGCGGTAGCTCAGGCCGGTAGAGCACGAATGTCTCCGTACCTTTCGTCGAGGTCCACCTATTCTCCACCCAACTATGGCCGCGAATGCTCGGCGGGACTCCATCTTCACACGATTGCCCGTCTCGCCGAATTCTCGTCGCAGCCGCCTTCTTCAGGGTCACGAATGCCGAAGTGACTACAAGGGACCGCGAGGTCGCTGGTTCGAATCCAGCCCGCTCCTCCGGGAGCGGTGGCTCGGTCTGGTAGAGCGCGCGGTAAAAATGTCACTTCGAATCTCGTCGCGACCCGCCTTTCTCGCGGCGCGTCAGCGGTAGATCTTCGGGCGCGCCGTCGTCTCGCGCACGGTCTCGCCGGCGTCGTCGCGCAGCTCGGCGAGCGCGCGCACGCGGTGCGGCGGGCTGAACGACTGGCCGCAGCGCGGGCCGCCGCACACCCACGCGTCCTGGGTGGCGCGGTAGACCGACGACGTGCGCGCGCAGTGCGGGCAGGCCAGCGGCTGCGCCAGGTGGGCGTAGAGCTTCTTCAGCTTGCTGGGCAGCGGCAGCGGGGACGGTTCGGCGGGCGGCGGGCCGGCGCTCGTGGGCCGGCGCAGCGAGACCAGCACGACGTCCTCGCCGGGCACGAGCCACACCCAGCGGGCGGCGTCGGGGATCCCCGTGAGCGCGTAGCCGTCCTCGTCCTCGAGCCGGAACGCGAGCGCCTGTCCTTGCGGACAGATCTGCGCGCGGGCCAGGAGCGCGAGGAGCATCGCCGGCGCCGCCTCGCTGACGTACGGGATGGCGCCGCCGCCGGCGAAGCGGACGACGAAGCCGCGCGGCGAGATCTCGGTGTCCGTCTCTCCGGTGAACAGGGCGCGCAGGACGAAGGTGATCTTCGCCGACGGGCGCGGCTCGGACGCCTCGCCTTGCAAGATCTGCCGGACCCGCGCGAAGTGGACGGGCGGGTCGTGGAGCGGCATGTCAGCCGAGCTCGCTCTCGGCGTGGCGCACCCGCCCGAGCGCGGCCTCGGGCGTGGTCGCCTGGCACAGGTCGGCGACGGTGTCCGGCGTGGCCAGCCGGGCCGCGCGGGCCAGCAGCTCGAGCGGCGCCTGCCCGCCGCCGAGGATCACGAGCAGGATCTGCAGCGGGATGTCGTCGGGGGTGGCGACCGGGAGCGGCCGCGCGAGGGTGACGAGCGCGGCGACGGGCTGCACGCTGGCGTTCATCGCGTGGGGGACGGCGACGCCGTGACCGACGCCGGTCGGAGATTCGCGCTCGCGCTCGCGGATCTCGGCGGCGATGGCGGCGGCGTTGAGGCCGGGCGCGGCGCTGGCCAGGCGCACCGCGGCGACGTCGATGGCGTCGCCGAGGTAGCTGCACGACAGCTTGAGGAGGACGCGCTCCGGCGCGAGCAGCTCGTGGAGGCGCGGGGTGATGCGCCCCGCGGCCGCGCCCCGGACCGGGAACTCGGCGTCGAGGAAGGCCTGGACGCGCGCCAGCTGGGCGGCGTTGAGCTTGCGGCGGGCGATCTCGAGGAACAAGTAGCTGGCCGAAGGGACATCCTCGAGGTAGCGCGCGACGAACGGCGAGACGCGCTGGGCCAGGTCGATGAGGAGGGTCGGCGGGAGGTCGAGCGCGCGGGCGATCGCCATCAGGCGGTCGGGCGTGGGGGCCTGGTCGTGGCCGTTCTCGACCCGGCTGAGGTACGCGCTCGAGACGCCGATCTTCTGCGCCAGGGCGCGGAGGCTGACGCCGGCGTCGACGCGGAGGAGGCGGAGGGTGGCGCCGAAGTGCATGGGGGGACCTCGCGGGGGATGATACGCGACTAGGCGCTCACGACCGCATGGGCCTGCGGCTCGGTGAGCGGGCGCGGACGACGCTGGGCCGGCTCGCGCCGCTCGTGGTGGTGGACGACGAGGAAGGAGGTCGGGCAGCGCGTCATGATCTGGTCGGGCGAGAGCGGGTCGGCCCCGAGCACGACGAGGTCCTGGCCCTCGGCGGCCGTGACGACCAGGTCGACGGCCTTGTTGCCGTCGTCGACGGCCTCGACCACCTTGACGCGGTCGGCGGCCATGTGGGCGAGGAAGGCGTCGACGCGCGGCGCGTCGGCGTTGCGGAAGCGGATGCGCAAGATCGTGACCTCGGCGCCCACGGCGAAGGCCATGCGCCGCGCGAGGCGGACCGCGACCTCGTCGTGCGGCGAGCCGCAGAAGGGGACCAGCACGCGGCGCACGGCCGCGAGGTCGCGGCTGACGAGGACGGCGACGTCGGCCCGCGCGTCCTTCATGACGTCGTGCACCGTGCCGCCGAGGAGGGCCTGACCGAACAGGGTCTTGTGCCAGCCGAGCAGGATCAGGTCGACGTCCTTGACCTCGGCGACGCTGCAGATGTCGCGCGCGGGCTCGCCGGAGACGAACGACAGCGGCCGCACATTGAGGCCGTGGTCGCGGCCGCGCGCGAGCAGGGGCTCGAGGGCGCCGGGGCTCTCGGCGTCGTCGCCGTCCTCGAGCAGGGTCGAGGTGCGCTCGGCCGGGCGCTGCAGCTGCAGGCCGTAGAGGCGGTCGGCGGCGGTCTGCTTGCCGACCAGGGCGCCGGCCAGCTGGGCCATGCCGGGGCCGGAGCGGTCGAAGGCGACGCACATCAGGACGCTGAAGCCCTCGGGCAGGGTGGCGCGCAGGTCGGCCTGCGGCGGGTCGACCAGCTCCTGCGCCAGCAGCTCCGGCGGGTAGACGACCTGCAAGATCGGCGTGGTCATGAAGGTGGTGACCAGGGCCATCAGCACCATCATCGTGAACAGGGTCGGCGAGATCACCCCGAGCTCGAGGCCGATGTTGAGGACGATCAGCTCCATCAGGCCGCGGGTGTTCATCAGGATGCCGAGGGCCGCCGACTCGCGCCAGCCGAGGCCGGTCCAGCGCGCGGCCACGTAGCTGCCGCCGAACTTGCCGAGGCAGGCGACCATGATGATGAGCAGGCACTGGACCCAGTGCTCGGGCGTGTTGAGCAGGCCGATGTGCGTGCGCAGGCCGCTGAGGGCGAAGAAGGTCGGCAGCAGGACGATGACGACGATGTCCTCGAGCTTCTCGGCCAGGACGCGGGCGAAGCCGGCGTCGCGCGGGATGATCGCGCCCATCAGGAAGGCGCCGAACAGCGCGTGGATGCCGATCAGCTCGGTCGCCCAGGCCGACAGGAACAGCAGCACGAAGGTGACCGCGACGACGTTCTGCGTCAGGCCCTCGCGGCCGGTGCCGCGCGCGGCCAGGCGGGCGAGGAACGGGCGCACGACCAGCAGCATGCCCAGCGTGTAGGCGATGGCGAGGACGGTGGTGACGACGGCCTCGGTCAGCGCGGTGGCGCGGACGATCGAGACGACGAAGGCGAGGATGCACCAGGCGGTGACGTCGTCGACGGCGGCGCAGGTGATGGTGACCGCGCCGACCTTGGTGCGGAGCAAGCGGCGTTCGGTGAGGATGCGCGCCAGCACCGGGAAGGCGGTGATGCTCATCGCCACGCCCATGAACAGGGTGAACGACGAGAAGGCGACGCCCTCGGGCATCAGCGTCGGATAGATGTAGAGCGCCAGCACGGCGCCGAGCGCGAACGGGACGACGATGCTCGTGTGGCTGATGATCACCGAGGTGTGACCGCGGCCGCGCAGCAGGCCGAGGTCCATCTCGAGGCCGACCAGGAACATGAACAGCAGCAGGCCGACCTGACTCAGCATGCCGAGGATCCCGAGCGAGGCCGCGGGGAACAGCGCGGCCTTGACGTCGGGCGCGACGAGGCCGAGCAGCGAGGGCCCGAGCAGGATGCCGGCGACGACCTCGGCGATCACCAGCGGCTGGTGGATCTTCCGCGCCGCCAGGCCGAGCACGCGCGCAGTGACGATGATGACGACGAGCTGCGCGATCAGCAGGCACAGCGGGCTATGCAGGAGAAACGCCATGAAGCCTCGTGCGGGTATTAAGTGCTCGCTTATCACCGGGCTGGAGGGGTCGTCAATCAGGGCGAACGCCCCCGGCGGGCGGCCCGCGGGCGGCGCGAGCGCTAAACCGGGCGCACGCCGTAGCGTCGGCGCAGCGCGGCGATCGGCACGTCGAGGGCCTGCGCGTAGGCGAAGAAGGGCCACGGCGCGCGCATGCGACGGGCGCGAACGATCGCGCGGAGCACCCGCGGGAGCGCGCGCGGTGCCGGTGGTCATGCGCCACCCGCCGATCTGTTCAATGAGGCCGGCGATCTCCGGGTACCTGAGGTAGGAGGCGTAGCGGCGCAGACCGACGTCGGAGCCGAAGATCGTCCAGGCGTCGGCGACGGCCTCGTCCTCGACGCTGGTGCCGAGGCCGAATAGGACGTGGCAGGCGTCGTGAGCGCGGATGAACTCGCGCAGCTCGCGGTCGCCGGGCGGCAAGAGGCCGGGGTTGGCGGTGGCGAACTCCGCGAGGCCCTCGGCGAGGGTGAGCGAGCAGTCGACCGCGAGGTAGGCTGGCTTTTGGGTCATGTCACTCCGGGCTTTCGCGAGCGGCGGTCCTCGTCAGCATGACACAGGTCGCTGCGCCGGCGAGCGGCCGGACGAGCCAGGCTCGACCCGGCGGACGAGCGGCAGGAGCGGACGATGCCTCTTCGCATGTCCGTTCGGACATGCTCTGGCGGACAGCTCAACTCGGGGCGTTGGGGGCGGCGGCCTTGGCCTCGGCGAGGATCGCTTTCGCGGCGTCGAGCGTGGTGGCGGCGCGCATGCGGGTCAGGGCCTCGCGGTTCTTGGCGTTCTGCGCCGGGCTGACGCCGAGCTTGGCGGCGTAGTCGTCGCTGTAGACGGCGAGCCACCACGACGCCGCGGCGCGGACCTTGGGGACCAGCGGGGTGCGGTCGACGGCGCTGAGGTCGGCGAGGGCGAGGTCGGCGTCGGTGAGGTCGACGCTGGCGAGGTCGCACTGGGTGAAGTCGACGCCGCTCAGGTTGGCGCTGCCGAGCTGGGCCTGCTTGAGCACGGCCTTGCGCAGGCTGGCGCGCGTGAGGTCGGCGCGGACGAGGTTGGCGTCGGTGAGGACCGCGTCGACGAGGATGGCGTCGGCGAGCTTGGCGTCGGTGAGGTTGGCGCCGCTGAGGTCGGTGCGCGCGAGCTGGGAGATCGACAGGTCGGCCAGGGCCAGGTTGGCGCCGGGGAACTTGGCGTCGTAGAGCGCGGCCTGGCGGATGCTGACGCCCGGGAGCTGCACCTGCGGCAGCTCGGTGCTGTGCAGGTCGACGTGGTCGAGGAAGGCGCGCGACAGGTCGAGCTCGCTGACGTCGACGTTGACCGCCGACAGGTAGCGCAGCACCTGCTCCTGCTCGGGGCTCTTGATGTCCGGGGTCACGCTGTTGGTGACCGGGTCGACGCCCTTGTACGGCTGCAGCTGCGAGACGGTGGCGGTGACGAGGAGGCGCGTGCCCTGGGTCAGGATCTTGCGGCCGTCGTTCTCGCCCTTGCCGGGGTCGTTGGCGATCGCGGCGAACACCTCGCGGGCGGTGGTCTGGCGGCGGTCGGCGATGCTCAGCGCGATCTCGACGGCCTGGCGCTTCTCCTCGAAGTCGAGCTGCTTGATCGTCAGGTCGGTCTGGACTCGGATGAGCTCGTTCTGCTCGGTCATCCGCTCGACCTGCATGAAGGAGGTGAGGAACACGGCGAAGCTGATCGCGCTGCCGAGCACCGCGAACAGGGCCGACAGCGCGGCCATGCGGAAGAAGGCGGCGAGGCCGAGGCCGGCGACCTCCTCGACCGCGGGGCGCAGGCGACGGAGCCGCTCCCAGATGCCCGGGAGGTGGCTCATGTCGCGCTGCAGGACCACGACGGCGAGCTCGTCGCCGAGGCCCGGCAGCTCGCTGCCGGCCTGGCGCAGCATGTTCAGGCCGTGCCGCTGCAAGCGCTTGCGGCGCGCCTCGAACAGGTAGTGGCCGACCACGGCGCCGAACACCAGCGCCGCCAGCACGAGCATCAGGCCGCTGGCGATGTACCAGGCGGCGTCGAGCTTGAGCGCGACCCCGCCGAGGAGCGCTAGCACGACGCCCACCGCCATGCCCTTGATCATCGATGGTTCGGTGAACCACAGGACCAGGCGCACGATGGGGTTGCGCGACGGGCGGAACGGGGGCGGCGACGAGGGCGAGGTCACGGGCGGCGGGGGGGTCATCGCGGGCTCGGGGCGGGGCGCACTATAGCTGGTCGCAGGGGCCGGGCGTATCATCGCCGCGTGGCGGAAGACGACGCGACGCGCGACAGCCTCTGCGGATTCCCACCGGTCACGCTCGCCGACTGGCGCGAGCTGGCCACGCGCGAGCTCAAAGGCGCGCCCGTCCAAAAGCTGGTCCACCGCACGCCCGAGGGCATAGGGCTGGCGCCGCTGGTGACCGCCGAGGACGTCGGCCCCGCGGTGCCGCGCGCGCCGCTGCTGGCCCGCTCCCGCCGCGGCTGGGCGATCGCCCAGGAGTACCGCCAGCGACGCCCCGCCGACGCCGGCGCGGCGGCGGTGGAGGACCTGTCCCACGGGACAGAAGCGGCGTGGTTCGTGCTCGACGAGCTCGTGGCGGCCGGGGTGGCCGCGGACGGCGGAGCGGCGCGCGAGGTCGCGGAGGCAGCAAGCAGGGGCCGGGCCGGGGCGACCGAGGTCGCGGACAGGGATGGGCGAGGCGGCGAAGGCCGGGCGCGGGCCGGGGTGGTCGTCGGTGACGCGGCCGACGTGGCGGCGCTGCTCGCCGGGATCGATCTGGCCGGGGCCGAGGTGGTGATCGACGCCGGCGTGCGGGCGCTGCCGGTGGCGGCGGCCCTGGCGGCCGAGGCCCAGCGGCGCGGAGTCGCGCCCGGGCAGCTGCGCGGGGCGGTCGCCGGCGACCCGCTGGCGCTGCTGCTGGCGGTCGGCGAGGTCGGCTGGTCGATCGAACATGTCTATCGGGACATGGCCGAATTGACAGGCTGGGCGCGAACCACGGCGCCGGGCCTGCGCACGGCGCTGGTCGACGCGACGGCGTGGCACGAGGCCGGCGCGAGCGCGGCCGACGAGATCGCGGGGGCGCTGGCGGCCGCGCTCGAGCATCTAAAAGGCTCGTGGGGGCCGGCGTGACGGTCGACGCGGCCGCCGGGGCGCTGTTGTTCGTGCTGGCGGTCGGGCGCGACCTGCCGCTCGAGCTGGCCAAGCTGCGGGCGGCGCGGAGCCTGTGGGCCCGGGTCGCGGCGGCCTGCGGCGTCGGTCCCGAAGGACAGGTGATGCGGCTGCACGCGCGGGCGTCGCGGCGCGAGCAGAGCAACCTCGACCCGTGGGTCAACCTGATCCGCGCGACCTCGGAGGGCGTGACCGCGGCGCTCGGCGGGGCCGACTCGCTGGCCCTGCCGGCCCTCGACGAGGCGCTCGGCGAGCCGTCGGCGCTCGGGCGCCGGCTCGCCCGCAACACGCAACTGCTGCTGCGCGACGAGTCGCACCTCGGGGCGGTGCAAGACCCGGCCGGCGGGAGCTACACGATCGAGCGCGCGACGGAGGCGCTGGCGAGGGCGGCGTGGGAGCGGCTGCAGGCGATCGAGCGCGAGGGCGGGCTGCTCGCGTCGCTGCGCGCGGGCGCGGTGCAGGGGCGCGTGACCGCGGCCGCGCAGGCGCAGGCGCAGGCGGTGGCGACGCTGCGGCTGCCGATCGTCGGCGCGAGTCGCTACGCGGCGCGGCCGATGGGGCCGCGGCTCGGGGCGCAGATCGAGGGCGACTCGGCGGCCGCGGAGCAGGACGCGGGCGGCCGCGGCTCGGCGGGTTCGCCAGGGCCGAGCGAGGACGCGGGTCCGAGCGAGAGCGCGGGCGAGCGGGGCTCGGCGAGCTCGGGACCGGGCTCGGCGGGTTCGAGCGAGAGCGCGGGCGGCTCGGCGGGCCCTGGCGAGGGCGGGTCGGCGCGGCAGGCGGCTGTCCGAAGGGTCCTGTCGCAAGCGCCATGGCCGAATGCACATGCTAAAGAGCATGTCCGAAGTGCAAGCTGGGCTTGGCGGCGGGCTCGGCGGGTTTGTGCGCCCGGGGCCGGGCGAGCGGGTGACGCCGCTGGACCGCGGGCGGCTGGCGGCCCCGTTCGAGGCGCTGCGGGCCCGCGGAGAGGCGCTCGGCTCGCCGAGGGTCGCGCTGGTGGCGTTCGGCACGGCGAGCGAGGTGCGGCCGCGGGTCGAGTACGCGCGGGCGTACTTCCCGGTCGGCGGCTTCGAGGTGGTCGAGGACGAACCGACGGAGTCCGTCCAGGTGGCGGCGGCGCGGTTCGCCAACAGCGGGGCCAAGGTCGCGGTGATCTGCGGGGCCGACGCTCGCTACGCGACGGCCGTGCCCGAGCTGGTGCCGGGGCTGCGGGCCGCGGGGGCGCGGGTGATCGTGCTGGCCGGCCGGCCCAAGGATCTGTGGGAGGCGCTCGCGGCCGCGGGCGTCGATGTCTTCATCGCCGCGGGGGCCGACGCCCTGGCGGCGCTCGGCGCGGTGCAAGAGCGCCTGGAGGTGCTGGCGTGACGACGACACGGCCGATCCCCGACTTCTCCCAGCTCGGCTACGACGAGCTGCCTCAGGTGTCTCTCAAAATGGGACAGGTCCCGAAGGACAGGCCTGGGCGACGCCCGAGGGCATCGCGGTGCCGCCGGTCTACGAGGGCGCGGCGCTGCAGGCGATCGAGCCGGCCTGTCTGACCACGCTGCCGGGGCTGCCGCCGTTCACGCGCGGGCCGTACGCGACGATGTACACCCAGCGGCCGTGGACGATCCGCCAGTACGCCGGGTTCTCGACGGCCGAGGAGAGCAACGCGTTTTACCGGCGCAACCTGGCGGCCGGGCAGAAGGGGTTGTCGATCGCGTTCGACCTGGCGACCCACCGCGGCTACGACTCCGACCACCCGCGGGTGCTCGGCGACGTCGGCATGGCGGGGGTGGCGATCGACTCGATCCTCGACATGCGGGTGCTGTTCGCCGGCATCCCGCTCGACCAGATGTCGGTGTCGATGACGATGAACGGGGCGGTGCTGCCGATCCTCGCGCTCTACGTCGTCGCTGCGGAAGAGCAAGGAGTGCGGCCGGAGCAGCTCAGCGGGACCATCCAGAACGACATTTTAAAAGAGTTCATGGTCCGCAACACGTACATCTATCCGCCCGAGCCGTCGATGCGGATCGTGGCGGACATCTTCGCCTACACGGCGAAGCACATGCCGCGCTTCAACAGCATCAGCATCTCCGGCTATCACATGCAGGAGGCGGGGGCGACGGCCGACCTCGAGCTGGCGTACACGCTGGCCGACGGGCTCGAGTACGTGCGCACGGGGGTGCGCGCGGGCCTCGACGTCGACGCGTTCGCGCCGCGGCTGTCGTTCTTCTTCGGCATCGGCATGAACCTGGCGATGGAGGTGGCGAAGCTGCGGGCGGCGCGGCTCCTGTGGGCGAAGATCGTGCGCGGCTTCGGGGCCAAGAGCGACAAGAGCCTGGCCCTGCGCACGCACTGCCAGACGTCGGGGTGGAGCCTGGCGGCCCAGGACCCGTACAACAACGTGGCGCGCACGTGCGTCGAGGCGCTGGCGGCGGTGCTCGGCGGGACGCAGTCGCTGCACACCAACAGCTTCGACGAGGCGCTGGCGCTGCCGACCGACTTCTCGGCGCGGATCGCCCGCAACACCCAGATCTACCTGCAAGAGGAAGCCGGGGTGTGCCGCACGATCGACGCGCTCGGCGGCAGCTACTACATCGAGTCGCTGACGCACGAGCTGGCCCAAAAGGCGTGGTCGTTGATTCAGGAGGTCGAGGGGCTCGGCGGGATGGCGCAGGCGATCGTGCAAGGCCTGCCGAAGCTGCGCATCGAGGAGGCGGCGGCGCGGACGCAGGGGCGCATCGACAGCGGGACGCAGGCGGTGATCGGGGTCAATCGCCAGCGACTCGAGCAAGAGGAGCCGCTCGAGGTGCTGGTGGTCGACAACTCGGCGGTGCGCGCGGCCCAGCTGGCGCGGCTCGAGGAGCTGAAGCGCGGGCGCGACGAGGCGGCCACGCGAGCGGCGCTGGCGGCCCTGACCCGCTGCGCCGGCGACGGCCAGGGCAACCTGCTGGCGCTGGCGATCGACGCGGTGCGGGCCAAGGCGACGGTCGGCGAGGTGAGCGCGGCGCTCGAGCAGGTGTGGGGCCGCCATCAGGCGGTGACGCGGACGATCCGCGGGGTCTATAGTGCGGCGGTGGACGACGACCGCAGCGTCGCGCGCGTGCAGGCGAGGGCCGAGGCGTTCGCCCGCGCGGAGGGCCGCCGGCCGCGCCTGCTGGTGGCGAAGATGGGCCAGGACGGCCACGACCGCGGCGCCAAGGTGATCGCCACCGCGTTCGCCGACATGGGCTTCGATGTCGACATCGGGCCGCTGTTCCAGACGCCGGCCGAGACGGCGATGCAGGCGGTCGAGAACGACGTCCACGTGGTCGGCGTGTCGTCGCTGGCGGCCGGCCACCTGACGCTGGTGCCGCAGCTGCGCGCCGAGCTGGAGCGCCTCGGCCGCGACGACATGATGGTGGTGGTCGGCGGCGTGATCCCGCCGCAGGACGTAGCCACGCTCGAGTCGATGGGCGTGGCCGCGGTGTTCGGCCCGGGCACGGTGCTGACGCGCGCGGCCGAGGCGATCATCGACGAGCTGGCGCGCCGCCTCGGTCACGCGGACTGAAGCTCCCGCGGAGCGAGCGCCGCGCTCGCTCCGCGGCCGATGCGTCCTGCGAGGTCGCGATTTCGGGACATGTCCTCGGGGACATGTTCTGCGGGTGTTGACAGGGCTGGCGGGGGTTGCAAGAGTGCGCCGCGCATGAGCACGGCGATCGGGATCGATCTGGGGACGACGCGCTGCACGGTGGGGATCTTCGAGCACGGTCGGGCGTCGGCGCTGCTGCAGGGCAAGGGCGTGATGGTGCTGCCGGCGGCGGTGGCGATCGACGGCGAGGGCGCGGTGGTGGTGGGAGACCGGGCGCGGCGGATGGCGCTGCTGCGGCCCGACGGCAGCCAGCTCTACGTGCACCGGCTGCTCGGGCGCCGCTTCGAGGCGGTGACGCCGGGGGTGTGGCAGCCGCAGACGCTGGTGCGGGCCGAGCACGGCGACGCGTCGGTCAAGCTCGGCGAGCACGCGATCTTGCCGCAGGCGCTGGTGGCCGCGCAGATCGCAGAGGCGCGGGCGGTCGCGGAGGAGCAGCTCGGCGAGCCGGTGCTGCACGCGGTGGTGACGGTGCCGGTGTACTTCGGCGACGCGCAGCGGCGGGCGCTGCTGCACGCGTGTCGGCTCGGCGGGCTCGAGGTGAGGCGGCTGGTCCACTCGACCACCGCGGCGGCGTTGCTCTACCAGGCCGAAAGGACAGGTGTCGAGGACGAGGTGATCGTGCTCGTCGACGCCGGCGCGGGCGGGGTGAGCTGCGCGGTGGTGGAGATCAAGGAGCGCGAGATCTCGGTGCTGGCCCAGCGGGGACTGGCGATGGGCGGCGAGGACATCGACGGGCGGATCGTCGAGTGGCTGCTGAGCGAGCGCGGCGAGGAGGGCGGCGACGCCGAGCTGGTGCGCTCGCGGATCCGCGACGCCGCCGAGAAGGCCAAGATCGCGCTGTCGGAGCGCAAGGACGTCGAGGTCCACCTGCCGTTCCTCAGCGCCGACGAGGCGGGCCCGAAGCACCTGGCGGCCAAGCTGACGCAGGCGCGGCTCGAGAAGCTGGCCGGCGACGTGGTCCAGCGGATCGCGGGGCTCGTAGGTCGCGTGTTCGAGGAGTCGGGGGTCGCGCTCGAGCGCGTCGGCGACATCATGCTGCTCGGAGGGACCAGCCGGATCCCCGCGCTCCACGAGAAGGTCGAGGCGATTTTCAAGAAGATTCCGTCGAGCAAGCTGGACACGCTCGACACCGTCGCGCGCGGGGCGGCGATCCTCGCCGGGCTGTTGGCGTCGCGTCACCCGGAGGTGCGGGTCCACGAGGCGCTGGTGCAGCCGCTGGTGGTGCGGCTGTCGGGCG
Organism: Nannocystis pusilla; assembly: GCF_026626665.1. Lineage (GTDB taxonomy): Bacteria > Myxococcota_A > Polyangia > Nannocystales > Nannocystaceae > Nannocystis > Nannocystis pusilla. The sequence goes on along the minus strand of NZ_JAPNKE010000002.1, from coordinate 7,899,966 downwards.
GCGAGGTGCAGACGCTGTTGACGGCGCGCGCGGCGGTGCCGGCCGAGACCGCGGTGACCCTGAGCACGCCGGGCGACGGGCGGGCCTCCGCGGAGGCGCGGCTGTTTCAGGGCGACCGCGGGGCCGAGGAAGATGACCTTTTGGCCAGCTTCGTGGTGACGGGCCGGCCCGAGGTCGAGGTCAAGCTGCGGGTCGACGACAACCAGGTGCTCGAGCTGTCGGTGCGCGAGCTGTTGCGCGGCAAGGAGGCGCGGCTGATCGTGCGCGAGCGCGGCGGGATCCCCGAGGAGCAGCTGACCGCGATGGTCGAGGCGGCGCGCGAGCGCGAGGCAGCGGCGCGGCTCGAGCGCGAGGCGCACGAGCGGCGCGCGCGGCTCGAGGGCATGGTCCAGCGCTGCGAGCGGATCCTCGGCGAGCAGGAGAAGCTGGCGCCGGAGGTGCGCGCGACGGTGGAGGGCGGCCTGCGCGACGCGCGGGCGGTGCTGGCCGGCGGCGACCCGGAGCTGGTGCGCACGGCGATCGACGGGCTGGCCGCGCTGCTGCAGCCGCTCGGGGGCGAGTGGGCGGCCATCGCCGCGCCGCCGCCCGCGCGCGCGCCTGCAGCCCGTCGTGGCGCCGCCGCCGAAGCGGGTGACGGCCGACGCCGCCAACGCGCTGGAAGAGGTGGGCGAGGCCGTCGAGGTCGAGGACGACGACTAGAAAATTTCAAGAATGAGGGACATGCTCGAAGGAGCATGTTCCTCCGGACATGCCCCTCGGGGCATGTCCTCGAGCGCGCCCGCGGAGTGACCTGTCCTCGGGGACAGGGGCTCAGGGCTGGCGGGCGACGAAGGCGAGGGCGCCGCTGCGCATGCGCCGGCCCTGGTCGAGCGTGAAGATCTGGCGCGGGCCCTGGCGGCAGGAGCACATCAGGTTTTGGTGCGAGGTATCGTGCTCGAGGCCGAAGAGGTGGCCGAGCTCGTGGACGAAGGTGGTGGCGGGGGCGTCGTTGCTGACGATGAGGTACTCGCGGTTGCGCATCTTGCCGAGCAGGCCGCGGTAGCGCCAGTGGAGGCCGCGGACGCTGCGGTCGGCGCGGCGCGAGCCGCCGAGCTCGAGGTTGCCGACGAGGAAGACGTGGACGGTGCCGTCGGGCTGGGCGAACTTGGCGAGGTGCCGGCGATCGCGGCGGTGGCGGACCGCGGCGAAGCCCTCGGGCAGGAGCTCGACGCGGGCGACGTAGACCTCGATGCCGGAGGCGCGCAGGGCCTCGTTGGCGCGCCACACGGCGCGGTTGAGGCGGCGCAGGTCGAACACGACCTTGTCCGCGCCGGTGGCGACGTGGACCGTCAGCGGCAGCCGCACGAGCCGGGCGCCGGCGCGCGTCTGGGGCTGCGTCTCGCCGCGGATGTCGGGGACGACGTGCCTGTCGGCGGCGAACGCCGGCGTGAACGACAGCGCAGTGACGAACAGGACCGCCAGCGCTGCGAGGCGCGGTCCGACGAGCCGACCGAGACGCGAGGCCAGTATCACCCGAGATCGACAGTACCTGAATCGCAGCAGAAAAAAGCTGCGCGGTGCGCACCGAGAGGTGCGAAGCACATCGCGCGGGTGATCGCGAGCGTGCAGCGAACGGAGACTCGGGACCGGACGCGATCGCGGGCGACCGCGGACCGTCCTCGGACCCGCCTCGTGACCGGGGCCCTGGCGCTGCGGGTGGCCCTCGAGCCGCGATGCGCCTTACAGGGCTGCAACTCGCGGGGCCTCGCCGAAGGGGCGTCGCGCACGCGGGTGGCCTGCAGGGGGGCGCCCTTGCTGCTATGTTGCAGCGGAAGATGCTGCAGTTCGGAGAGCGGGCCGCGAAGGCCCCGGAGTTCGTCCCCGACCCCGAGACCCGCACCTGGCTGGCGCGCAGCCTCGCCGCCGTCGTCGCCCACCTGGGTCCACCGGCGCGCAAGCAGCAGTGGGTGTCCGATTCGCCGCTGAAGAAGGCTGCGCCGCGCGACCTCGACGCGCTGTTCGAGCTGGTGTGCGTCGCCCAGGAGCACATCGGCCAGGGCGACGTCGAGATCACGCTGGCACCGCCGGGGGCAGGCTCCGCGGCAGTACCGCCGGGCTTCAAGGTGCTCGGCGATCCGTCCGGACACTTGCTTCACACGTTCGCGCGCGGGTCCGAACTCGCGCTGGTGGTGATGCCGCAGGTGTTCCGCGCGCCGTCGCTGCTGCTCGGCAACCTGGCCCGCGAACTGGGACGGATCGGCTTGTGGATACAACCGACGCCGTCGCCGGCGCTCGCAGAGATCGACGGCGAGGCCGCGGCCGAGCTGGCGGCGATCTCCCTCGGCCTCGGCGTGTGGGTGGCCAACGGCGCCTACATGTTCGAGAACGCCTGCTGCGGCGGCGGCTGCGGGATCGACCTGCGGAACATGCGAGCCGGCCTGTCGCTGCCGGAGGCCAGCTACGCGCTGGCCCTCGACGCCCACCGCAAGGGCCTGTCCCGCCGCGCGGCCGCGAAGCAGCTCGAGACGACGCAGGAGGCCGCCTTCAAAAAATGCTTCGAGGCGTGCGCGAGCGACGTGATCGCCGCGCTGCCGCCAGCCCGCGAGCGGCCGGCGCTGCGCGCGTGAGGCTCCTGGAGACATGTCTCTAAAGGCATGTCTCTTCGGGCAGATGAGCCGAGTAGGGGACCCCGCGCTTCATGCGGCGCGCTCGTGCGGCCCGCTCAAGAGGGGATGCAAGGATGCTGCGCCCGCGAGTGATGGCGGCGGGAGTGACGAGCGCCGCGAGAAGGCGGCGAAGAGCGACGGGCGCCACGAGAAGGGGGGCGAGTGACGGTCGCCGCGAGAACGCGGGGAGTGACGGGCGCCGCGAGAAGGCGGGTGCTGACGGCCGGGAGTGACGGGTGCCGCGAGGAGGCGGCGACGAGTGACGGGTGCCGCCAGGTACGAGCGTCGCCAGGGTCGGCTAGCGCTTTTGATGTCCCTGCGGACAGGTCCTACGGGACAGGAACCTTGAGCAGGGTGTAGTGGGCGTTCTCGTAGGCGACCTCGGTGCGGGAGCGGAGGTCGGCGGGGAGCGAGCTCTTGGCGCGGGCGCCGTGGCCACCGGTGGTGATGAGCCAGACGTTGCGGCCGTGGCCGCGGTTGGCGTCGATCAGCTCGGCCAGGGTCTCGCGGTCGGCTTCCTTCTGCACCCACACCGCGCCCTTCGTAAAGAAGGTCTCGCCGCGGTAGTAGAACCACGCTTGGCCAGCGGGTCGTCGGGGCCGCGGTGGTCGTAGTAGTGGCGGATCGCCGAGCGCTGCGACCAGTGCTCCGACACGGCCGGCAGGTAGCTGTTCAGCGTGTAGTGGAGGGTGATGAAGCCGGCCAGCAGCATGGCGACCAGCGCGGCTCGCTGGCGCCGCGCGGCCCACAGCGCGAGGCCGAGGGCGAACGGCAAGGCGCAGGCGACGAGCCCCGTGGTCTCGGGCGCGCCGTTGCGCCACATGTGGTCGTAGAGGTAGGTGGTGAGGTGGGTGATCCACGCCGGCTCGACGATCGCGTCGCGCAGGACCAGCGCCAGCAGGGCGGTGCCGAGGCCGGCCGCCGCCCACGCGAGCTTGCGGCCCTGCGCGGCCGGGGCCGGCTCGCTCAGCCACAGGCCCAGCAGCAGGGCCAGCGGCGGCAGGGTCGGCAGCAGGTAGTGGTAGTACTTGGTGACGCTGGTGGTCAGCAGCGCCAGGGTGGCGCAGAACCACAGCAGGGCGAAGCGCCACAGCTCGGACGAGCTCGGGGCGGGCTTGGCGGCGTTGCTGGTCGTGAGGGCATGTCCTCCGGGACCTGTCGGCTGCGCCAGGTCGCTGGGGACATGTCCGGAAGTGCCGTCGTGGCGCAGGTGGCGGGCGGCGGCCCACAGCGCGGCGGGCAGGGCGGCCGACCACGGCAGGGCGGCGACGCCGAGGGTGCGCAGGTAGTAGGCGAAGCCGCCGACGGCCTGGTCCTGCTCGCCGCTGCCGAAGCGGGCCAGGTTGTTGACGATGATCAGCTCGTTGAGCCACGAGTCGCCGCGGTAGATCCACATGGCGTGGTGCCACGGCAGCGAGGCCAGCGCGAACAGCAGGAGGCCGGTCAGCGGGCCGCAGCGCCACAGGTTGGTGACGGTGAGCCGGCCGCTGACGAGCAGGTGCAGCAGCACGAGCAGGCCGACGAGGCCGGGGCCGATCATGCCCTTGCCGACCAGCGAGACGCCGGCGGCGAGGTAGAGCACGCCCATCCACACCTGGGCGCGGGTGCGCCAGCGGAAGGTCCGCAGCAGCACGAGCAGGGCCACCGCGGCGTAGCCGAGCATGACGAGGTGGATCTTCACCAGAGTGGCGAAGTTGGGGACGCCCGGCTTCTTCACGAAGCGAGACACGCGCGCGACGGTGTGGTCGCTGCTGACGTGCAGGTCGAGGGCGACGATCGGGGCGACCACCGCGAGCAGGAAGAGCAGGAAGAAGCCGAGGTAGGCGGCGTCCCAGGGGATGGTCCAGCGCGCGACGCCGGCCAGGCGGGCGCGCCAGCCGGTGGGCGCGGGGGCGGCTGGCGGGAGGGACAGGTCGCCGGTGGGCGCAGCGTCGGCTGGCGGAAGGGACAGGTCGCCGGGGCGGGCGGTGCCAGCTGGCGGAAGGGACAGGTCGCCCCGAGTCGCAGCGTCGGCGGACGAAAGGGACAGGTCGCCGGAGTGGGCGGTGCCGGCGGACGAAAGGGCCAGGTCGCCGGGGCGAGCGGTGCCAGCTGGCGGAAGGGACAGGTCGCCCGGAGTCGCGGGGGCGGCTGGCGGAAGGGACAGGTCGCCGGTGGGCGCAGCGTCGGCTGGCGGAAGGGACAGGTCGGCGCGGGCGGCCTCGGTGGCGCGCAGATCGGTGCCTGGAGCGGCGGCGGCGCGCGGGAGATCGGCCCCGTCCGCGCGGACCGCGAGGGTCGGGGAAGCTGTCGGCGCGGACAGGTCGTCGGCCGCTGCGCCTGGCCTTCGGGACATGTCGCCGCTCGCCGGCGCGCTCGCGGCCGCGGCGCGCGCTTCGGGAGAGGATGGCCGATCGGACATGTCGGAAAGAGCATGACCGTCGGGCCCGTCGTCGCGGTTCACGAATCGGGCGCGGAGGCGGCGCGGGAGCAGGGTGACGAGGGCGCGGCGGCGCAGGGGCCGGTCGGGGCGCAGCCAGGCGAGGGCCCAGGCGGCCATGGCCAGCGTCACCGGGGCGACGAAGAACATGTCGGTCAGCGCCTGCCGGCTGACGATCGCCCACTGCGGCATGGTGACGAGGGCGAGGGCGGTGTAAAAGCCGGCGCGCACCGGCTGGCCGGGGTCGGCCGGGCGGGCGGCGGCGAGCAGGCGGGCGCAGGCCCAGCCGAGGAAGACGGCGCAGGCCAGGCCCGTGAGCATGCTCGGCAGGCGGATCGCCAGCTCCGGCCAGGGGGCGCGCACCATCTCGTCGGGGGGCCGCGCCGAGGCCGACGCCGAGCAACTTCATGCTCAGCGCCATCAGCCAGAACGGCAGGGCCGGCTTGGACCAAAAGGTGTTCTCGGCGTTGCCGTCGGGGCCGACGCCGGGCTTCCACCACAGGTCGAGCGGGTCGTTCCGCAGCAGGATCTGCCGCGCAACCTCGCCGTAGTGGGTCTCCCACGGGTCCCAGGGGCCGCAGGCGGCGATCGACCAGGCGCTCAGCGCGACGACGGCGAGGGCGGCGAGTGCGAACAGCGCCCACGTGGGCGGGCGAAAGGCGGGTCCGAGGGCCACGAGCGGGAGAGTCGTACCAAAGCCGCGGCCGCCGGTGTAGCCTGGCGCGCGTGACGATGTCCGTCGAAGACGTGCGCGCCGCGGCGGAGCGCCTCGCCGGGAAGGTCGTGCGGACGCCGGTGCTGCGCTCGCCGGCCCTCGACGCGCTGGCCGGCGCGGAGCTGTGGCTCAAGGCGGAGTGCCTGCAGCGGATCGGGGCGTTCAAGGCGCGCGGGGCGCTGCACGCGGTGGGGCGCATGAGCCCCGAGACCCGCGGCCGCGGCGTGATCACCTTCAGCTCCGGCAACCACGCGCAGGCCGTGGCCCTGGCCGCGCGCGAGTTCGGGGTGCCGGCGACGATCGCCATGCCGGTCGACGCGCCGGCGGTCAAGGTCGCCGGGGTGCGCGCGCTCGGGGCCGAGATCGTGTTCGCCGGCACCACCTCGGACGAGCGGCGGGCGGCGGCGCTCGCCGTGCAGGAGCGCACCGGCGGAGCCATCGTCGACCCGTTCGACGACGCCGACATCATCGCCGGCCAGGGCACCGCGACCCTCGAGCTGGTCGAGGAGGCCCGAGCCCGCGGGTCGAAGCTCGACGCGATCGTCGTGCCGGTCGGCGGCGGCGGCCTGCTCGCGGGCGCCTGCCTGGTGGCCGAGGCCGCCGACATCGCGGTCTACAGCGCCGAGCCCGGCACGTGCAACGCCCTGGCCCGGAGCCTCCGCGCCGGCGAGCGCGTGCCGGTGCCGCCGGGGCCGACTCTGGCCGACGGCCTCAAGCCGGTCCGCGTCGGCGCGCAGAACTTCGAGATCGCCCGCCGGGTGGTCCGCGGCAGCTTCGAGGTCGACGACGAGGCGCTGGGGCGCGCGCTGGTGGCCCTGCTGCTGCACGCGAAGGTCCTGGTCGAGCCGTCCGGCGCGGCCGGGCTGGCGGCGGCGCTGTCGGGGGCCCTGCGCGGGCGCCGGGTCGGGGTCGTCCTGTCGGGCGGCAACGTCGAGCCGGCCCTGGTGGCGGCGCTGATCGCCCGCCACGCGGAGGCCGTGTGAACTTTGGGACAGGTCAGGAAGGACATGGCCCTGGGGACAATGTTTAAGAAGACATGTCTTTGGGGGCATGTCCTGACGTACACCCTTGCGTGCGGGCGCCCGGCCGAGCCGGCGCGCGAGCGCGCGAGCGCGCCGGAGCAGCCGCCGCCGAGCGAGGCGAAGGAGGCGACCCCGCCGGCGCCGACCCCGGAGGAGCTGGCGGCCGAGGAGGCGCGCCGGGCCGAGGCCGCCGCCCACCGGGTGGTGTTCGCCGACCGGATCACCTTCGGGTACGTGCTGCTGCTACCCGGCCCGCCCGGGCCGGCCCCGACGCGCGAGGAGCTGCAGGCGATCGTGCGCCGCATGTTCGCCGAGAGCGTCGACGACCCGGAGGTCGCGCTGCTGCTCGACCTCGTGGCCACGCCGCCGCGCGCGGACATGAGCGCGCTGCACGGGCCGAACCAGGCTGTCCCGAAGGCCAGTGACGAGCCGCCGCTCGACCCCGAGGCGGCGGCGAGGATCTGGGCCACCACCGACCTGCTGGGGCTGGAGATCGACGCGCTGCCGGCCGCGGCGGTCGAGCCGAAGCTGCTCGCCGACCCGGAGCTGACGCGGGCGCTCGAGCCCGAGGAGCGGGCCAGCCTGCCCGAGCGCACTCAGCTGGTGATGGTGCGCGCGCTGTATCGCAACCAGAACGGGGTGCGCGGGCTCCGACTCCTGCAAGCGCTGGTCCGGGCGGTCGCGGCAGACACCGGCGCGCTCGTCCACGACCCCGACACGCTCGAGACCTTCGGGCCGGCGGCGTTCGCTGCGCGCCGGCTGCAGGCCAGCCTCGGCAACGTCGCCGACCAGGTCGCGGTGGTCCCGTTCATCGATCCGCGGCAGCCCGAGGCGGTGCGCCTCACGACCCGCGGCATGCGGCGCTTCGGCAGCGTCGACCTCGAGCTCGACGGCCTGACGCGCGACCTGCCGGCGCTGCAACAGGCGACCTACTTCCTGCACGGGATGGGCCTGGTGATGGCGCGGCTGGGAGAATTCGACCGCTCGGGCTTCGCGGTCGAGGCCCCGGAGGTCATCGGGCTGCACTATCGCGACTGCGTCGACGCCTACGGCGGTCAGGTCGCGCTGCCGCGGTGCAGCGCGTGTCCGGAAGAGGTGGATATCCACCTCGTGGAGCGCCCGGCCGAACCGCATGACCCACCCGGACACGTGGTCGCGCGGATCGTGGCGCCGCAGGCCGTCAGCGGCCGCTCCGACTACGATCACATCGCATGGATCCGCGCCGCCCTCGACAAGGTGCTCGGACGGCCCGCGAGCTGACGCCGGTCTGCGCTCGCCGGGGCCGGTCGGGTCGCTGCCGCGGGTTGGCGCGTCGCAGCGAGGCCCGATATACTGAACTCGGGCCGAGTTCGGCCTCTTGAGTTCAAGCTTGCGCTCCGCAGGCCCCGTGCGGGGCTTCGGACGGGCCCTCGGGCCCCCACTGAATACTCCTTGTCTGAGGTCGCCATGCCCTCTCTTCGCGGGTCCCCCCCTGCGTGTCCGCCAACCTCTGCCGCCGCTGCCGTCCCCTCGCGGACGCAGTTCGCACCGAGCAAGCACCGCGAGCGCGGTCCCGGCGTGGACCCGGCGCGGCGCTCGGCCTGTGGGTGCTGGCGACGGGCTGCTCGTCGGCGGCCAACCTCGACGGCGACGGGGGCGAGACCGACAGCGACGCGCTCGGCGGGTTCGCCTCGGGTGATTCGCTGTCCGCCTCGCAGGGCGACTCGAGCGGCGATGACGGCACCTCGGCCGCGTCCGGTGGGTCGTACACCACCGGCGACGACCCCGGCTCCGAGTCGACCTCGGGCACGAGCGAGCTGCCGGCCCCGCCCTCCGACGAGCCGGCGCCGAGCGACGAGAAAGACCCGCAGAACGTCCCCGAGGACGACGTGTGCAGCGGCGACCAGGTCACGGCGTGGCGGCTGGCGGCGCGCGACCCCGACGCGATGTCGTCGCCGGCCCACGCGCGCGAGGCGATGCTCGGGCAGTGGCCGTCGCTCGTCAGCGTGGAGATCCGCCCGTGGGAGTTCCTCAACTACTACACGTTCGCGTACCCGCTGGCGCCGCCGGGGCAGCTGCTCGCGGGGGCCCAGCTGCGCAAGAGCAAGGATGACCTCGGGGACATCTTCGAGCTGCAGGTGGCGATCCGCGGCCCCGAGCTCGCCGAGGCCGACCGCGCGCCGGTCCACTTGACCCTCGCGCTCGACAACTCGGGCTCGATGGAGGGCAAGGCGCTCGAGCTGCTGAAGAGCGCCGGCCACGTGCTGGCGGCCGAGCTGCGCGCCGGCGACACGGTGGCGGTGGTCAGCTGGAACGAGGCCGACCCGCCGCTGCTGCCGGTGACGATGGTGACCGGCCCCAACGACGCCAAGCTGCTGAAGGCGATCGACGGCTTCACCGTCGGCGGCTCGGCCGAGCTGACGCAGGCGCTCTCGGCCGGCTACGCCCTGGCCGACAAGGCGTATGTCCCGAAGGACATCAACCGCCTGATCCTGATCAGCGACGGCGGCGCGACCGCGACCCAGGACGACCTCGAAGAGATGGCCAAGCGCGCCGGCGACGTGGGCAACAAGACCGGCGTCCACGCGATCGGCGTCGGCGTCGGCGACCCGGGCCTCTACCGCAGCGGCCTCATCGACGCGATCGGCGTCGCGGGCGCGGGACCCTCGATCTACGTCGGCAGCGCCGAGGCGGCCCAGACCCAGCTCGGCGAGCGCTTCCTCAGCCTGGTCGGCCTGACCGCGTCGTCGGTCGACGTCCGCGTCACGCTGCCGCCGGGCCTCGAGCTGGTGTCCGAGTCGCCGGCCGACACCGAGGTGGTCGGCCCGGACCACGTGACCGCGGCGCCGACCGACAACTCGGTGATCCACCGCCACCTGCGCCCGTGCGTCGGCGACCTCGACATGAGCACGACGCTGCAGGTCGAGCTCCACTGGGTCGACGCGGTGTCCGGCGAGCAGAAGCAGACCACCGCCGAGTGGAAGCTGATCGAGCTGCTGTCCGGCGACACGGCCTGGCTGCAGAAGGGCGAGGCGGTGCTGGCGTACGCGACGGCGCTGCGGGCGATCCAGTACTTCGCCGGCGACACCGGGGCCATCGACCGGGCGTGGGAGCGGCTCGAGGCGGCGAAGAAGGCGCTGCCCGGCGATCCCGAGCTGGCGGAGATCGGTCAGGTGCTCGCGGCGCTGCAAGAGCCGTAGTAGGATCGCGCGGCCATGGACGCCGCGCCGCCGCTCGTGTGGATCGACCTCGAGATGTCGGGTCTCGACCCCGACCACTGCCAGATCCTCGAGATCGCCGCGATCATCACCGACGGCGACCTCAACATCGTCGCCGAGGGCCCCGACCTCGTGATCCACCAGCCCGACGCGGTGCTCGACGCGATGGACGAGTGGTGCACGCGCCAGCACGGCAACAGCGGGCTGACCGCGGCGGTCAAGGCGTCGACGGTGGCGCTGGCCGAGGCCGAGGCGCAGGTGCTTGAGCTGGTCCGCCGCCACTGCCCGCCCGGCAAGTCGCCGCTGTGCGGCAACTCGATCGGCCACGACCGCCGGTTCCTCGTCCGCTACATGCCCGCGCTCGCCGGCCACCTCAGCTACCGCAACATCGACGTGTCGTCGATCAAGGAGCTGGTCCGCCGCTGGTACCCCACGGTCAGCGCGCCGGCCAAGCGCGAGACCCACCGCGCGCTCGACGACATCCGCGAGTCGATCGCCGAGCTGCGGTTCTACCGCGAGCACGTGTTCCGCTGAGCCGCATGCGCACGGCGGGCTTCAAGCTCCACTACTTCCTGCTGTACGCGGTGGTGGGGGCGTACCTGCCCTATGTGCCAGTATTCTTGGGACATGACCTCAAGTTACCGGACAGCCAGATCGGCTGGATCACCGGGGCTTACGGGCTCGCGGTCCTGGTCGCGCCGCCGGTGATGGCGGCGCTGGCCGACCGCAGGGTGCCAGGGCGCACGCTGGTGGCCGTGGGTTACTCGCTGTCGTGCGCGGTGCTGGTGGCGTTCGCGTGGGCCGAGGGGTTCACGGCGCCGCTGTTGCTGTCGGCGGCGTTCGGGCTGGCCTACACGCCGATGACGCCGCTGCTCGACGCGCTGGCGTTCACCGAGATGGCCCGCGCGCGCTCCTCCGGGGCGACGCCGCCGGACTACGGGGCGCTGCGCGTGTGGGGCAGCCTCGGCTTCATGGCGCCGGCGTTCGTGCTGTTCGCGCTGATGCACTCGGGGCTCGCGGGCGGGCGCGCGGCGATGCTGACGGGCGCGGCCGCGGCGGCGCTGGCGGTGGTGCGCGCCGCTGCTGCCGCGGGTGGTGCCCGAGCCGCGCGCCGCGGCGACGGTGCCGACGGCGGCGGCGTGGGCCGAGCTGCGGCGACCGTCGACGTTCGCGCTGGTCGGGCCGCTGGTGCTGCTGTTTGTGTCGATCAGCGTGTTCTACGCGTTCTACCCGCGGCTGGTGGTCGAGGTCGGGATCGATCCGGCGTGGGTCGGCCTGGCGTCGAACCTCGGGGTGCTGTTCGAGCTGCCGTGGCTGTTCCTGGCCCCGGCGATCCTGCGCCGCACGAGCGTGCGCTCGCTGATGCTGTTCGGCGCGGCGTGCATGACCGTCCGCATGGCGCTGCTGGCCACCGTGGCGACGCCGACGACGGTGCTGGCGACGCAGGTGCTGCACGGGCCGGTGGTGATGAGCCTGTACCTGATCCCGCCGATGGTGCTCGACCACAAGGCCTCGCCCGACTTCCGCAACTCGGTGCAGGGGCTGTACGCGGCGCTGTGCTACGGCGCGGCGCGCTTCGTCGGCTCGGGCGCGGCCGGGCACGCGGCGGAGTTCGGGCTGCAGTGGGCCTTCGCGCTCGCGGCCGCGTTCGCGCTCGCGGCCGCGCTGTGGTTGTGGGCGTCGTGGCGCGATCCGGCGGTCGAGACGGCGCTGCGCGGCTCGCGGTAAGCTCGCGCCGATGCGACGACTCGCGCTCGTGGTGGCCCTCGCGGCCGCGTGCAAGCCCGCCCCCGCCACCACGACGCCCGACGCGACGCCCGCGGCCGCGGCCCCGAAGGCGGTCGACAAGGAGCTCGCGGCGGTCGCCGACCGCCTCGACCCCGGGCCGCAGGCGCCGATGTACGAGGTGCTGCCGACCTGGCTCAAGAGCAAGGTGGAGTCGTCGCTGGCCGGCGACCCGAAGTCGCCGAAGTCGGTGGCCGAGGCGCGCGAGGCGATCGCGGCGTGGGACAAGGTCGACACCAAGGACTCGCTGGCGACGATGCAGGGCGCGCTGGTGTTCGCGCGCGGATTGATTCTGGCCGAGCGGGCGGTCGCGGCCGGCAGCGACGACCCCGAGCTGCTGGCGGCGCTGACGAACGCGTACCGCGTGGTCCACAGCCTGCGGATGTTCCAGCGCAGCGGGCTGCTCGGGCAGATCTTGCAGATGGGGGTCGAGATGGCGCGCAAGGAGGCGCAGCTCGAGACGCAGCAGATCGAGGAGGCCGTGGCGGCGCTGGGCCGGGCGGTGGAGCGCGCGCCGGCGTTGCACATGCACGCGACGGCCCGGCTGCTGCGCGAGCACCCGAACCACCCGACGGTGCCGGAGGCGCTGGCGCGCGCGAGCCAGGCGAAGGTCGAGGCGGAGCAGTACGAGGAGGCCCTGGCGCTGCGCCGGCTGGCGGTGCAGCGCAAGGGCGAGCGCGCGAGCGGGAGCGACTGGGCGGCGCTGATGGGGGTGTGTTACTCGGCGCTCGACGTCGCCTGCGCGGACGCGGCGCGCAAGCAGGCCGAGGCGCTCGGGCCGGGCGAGCCGGGCGACGACAAGGCGGCGGCGTTCAAGAAGCGACTCGCCGACCTCGAGGTGACCGGGACCATGGTGCGGCGGACGCTGGCGCTGACGCAGGCGACGTCGCTCGAGGCGCAGCTCGAGCGCGGGCACCTGCTGCTGAAGCTGAACCGGCAGGGCGACGCGCAGCGGATCTTCGAGGGGCTGGCGGCGGCGCACCCGAACGACGCGCGCCCGCAGACGGGGCTCGGGGTGGTGGCGATCCACCGCCAGTTCGACCTCGAAGGGGTGATCCGCCACGTCCGGGCGGCGCGCAAGCTGGCCAACCACGACCGCCTCTACTACGAGGTGGCGCTCGGCACGATCTCGCCGCTGATGTTCACCGAGGTCGCGGCCCAGCTGGCGCAGGCGCCCGATGCCCCGGTGCCCGACCTCGACGCGCGCTTCGACGAGCTGCTCGAGCTGACCCGGGGCTTCCGCGCCCACGACCCGGCCCGCGCGGCGTTGCTCGAGCTGCTGTTCACGGTGACGCGCGAGGCGATGCCGAAGTTCCTGGGCAAGCAGCGCGAGGCGGGGCTGGCGACGCTGCGCAAGCTGCCGGACAAGGCGATGGCGCTGACGCGCAAGTTCCCCGAGTCGCGCGACGCGTGGCGGCTGGTGTTCTCGAGCTCGCGACTGACCGACGACCCCCGCAAGGCGCGGCTCTTGGCCAACGCGCCGCTGCCGGCGGCGCTGCAGCAGGACCCCGACCTGCGGGTGCAGCAGGTGCGGGCGCAGCTCGACGCGGCGCTGCTGTGGGAGGACGGCGACCTGCTGCTGGCGGCGATGAAGTCGGGGATGACGCTGCCGGAGACGGTCGACGCCGACACCGCCCTGACGATCCGCGCGACGCTCGACGCGGTCGCCGGGCGCGAGGGCGACACGGCGTCGCTGCAGCGGGCGGCCGCCGGGTTCGCGGCGCTGGCCGAGCGCAAGACCGGGAAGGAGCTGGCGCTCGCGCTCAACAACGCGGCGATGGTGACGGCTTACTCGGGCGACGTGCCGGCGGCGATGGCGATGCTCGAGCGCGCAGCCCAGGCGGCCCCGGAGAGCGTGACCGCGGCCTACAACATGGGCGCGCTGGCGTACCGCATGAACAGCCGCGAGGGGCTGGTCGAGCTGTTCGCCAAGATCATCGGGGCGTCGGAGATCGCCGGCGTCCGGCTGCATTCGCGCGCATTTTTGGTGACGCTGGCCGAGGCCGGGCAGGGCGACGTGGCGGTGACGCGCGAGGAGTTCGCGGCGGCCCTGGCCGGCGAAGAGGTGTACGAGTTCCGCGGCCGCGTGCCGCTCGGCCGCTGGGGGGTGGTCGAACAGGGCGAGTTCAAGGTGTCCCTCGGCTACGCGACCAACGGCGGGCTCACGGTGCTCGACGAGGTGGTGCCCCACTGGTGGCTGGTGGTGCCGGCCCCGGCGATGGACTCGCTGCTGGCGGGGCGGACGAAGGGCGGCAAGGGCGCGAAGAAGGCGGCGAAGGCGGCGAAGCCGTGAGGGCGAGGACGGCGAGCGGCGGATGAACTTCAGGACATGCTCGAGTGAGCATGCCCTTGGGGACATAAACAAATCTCGACGGATGCTCGCTCTGCTTCGGCGTGAGGGTGGGTGTTGGAAACTCAAGGACATGTTCTCATGAACATGTCCTAAAGGTCAGATGGACGACGGATCAGGCGCCCAGGCGCAGGCCGGGGAGCGGGCCGTCGCCGTCCTCGCCGAAGCTGTCGTCGGGCAGGCCGAGCGCCTGGAGGATCGAGACGTAGAGGCGGGCGAGCGGCGTACCTGTCTCGTAGACCAGGTGACGTCCGCCGCCCCACAGGTCGTCGCCGCCGGCCAGCAGCACCGGCATGTCGCGGTGGGTGTGGGCGTTGCCGTCGCCGACGTCGCTGCCGAGCAGGACGATGGTCGAGCGCAGGAGGTCGCCGTCGCCGTCGGGCGTGTCGGCGAGCCGCTGCAGCAGGCGCGCGAACTGGGCCGCCTGCCAGGCGTCGACCTTGCGCAGGCCGGCGATCTTGACGGCGTCACCTGCGTGATGGGACAGGTCGTGGTGGCCGCCCTCGACGCCGAGGAAGGGGAAGGCGCGGTTGCTGGCGGCGTTGCCGAGCATGAAGGAGATCGCGCGGGTGCGGTCGCAGGTCAGCGCGAGGACCATGAGCTCGGTCATCATGTCGACGTGGGCGAGGAAGTCGGCGGGCTCGTCCGGCGGACTCGCGGCAGTGCAGGCGCCGAGCCCGGCGGGGGCGTCGACCTGGCGCTCGAGCTCCCGCACGCCCGCGAGGTAGGCGTCGAGGCGCACGCGGTCGGCCGCGCCGAGGTCGCCCTCGAGGTCGTGGACATCGGCGAGGACGACGTCGAGGACGGAGCGCCGGGCGGCCCGTCGCGCGGCGCGGGCGGTCGCGCTGGCGCCGGGGTCGTCGCCGGCGAGGATGACGTCGAAGGCCAGCCGCGGGGAGGTGAGCTTGGGCAGCGGGGTGGTGGGCGAGGACCAGGAGATCGATCGGTGATAGGCGCAGGCGAAGCCGATGTCGCAGGCGCCGAACGAGCCGCCGCCCTCGCAGCCGAGCTGCAGCGAGGCCAGCGGCGTGGCGCCGGCGATCGCGGCGGCGTAGCGCTGGTCGAGCGAGACGCCGACGTGCAGGTCGACCTCGGACCGCCGCGCCTTGCGAGCGGTGAGGAAGGCCGCGGTGCCCGAGGCGTGCGAGCCCGGCAGCTCGGGCATGCCGGGGGTGTTGGCGAGGCCGGAGAAGACGATGAGCCGATCCTTCACCGGCGCGAGCGCGGCCAGCGAGGGCGAGAGCTGCAGCTCGGGTCTGGCGCGGGGAACCAAGCGTCGCCGCGCACGCCGTTGGGCACGAAGTAACACAGCAGCCGCCGCGGTCGCATCGCCTCGGCGGCGCGGGCCCGCGGGCGCATGACGTCGAGGAACGGCAGGCCGAGCGCGACGCCGCCGGCCAGGAGGGCCCGGCGCGACAGGCCACGACGTGTGGCAGACTTCATGCGGCCTCCTGCGGGGCGAGAGATGGAGAGCTCGACTCAAGCGGCCCCGGAGAACAGGGTGCATGTCCGTCGGGACATGGGATGGCGATCCGCGGGGCCAACATCACGGGGCCTCCTGCGCGCGGCGGACCCGGAACGGATCGCTCTGCACCACCGCCACCAGCAGCGCGACCAGGTCGCGCTCGGCAGCGATGAATTGATT
Source organism: Nannocystis pusilla (assembly GCF_026626665.1). GTDB lineage: Bacteria > Myxococcota_A > Polyangia > Nannocystales > Nannocystaceae > Nannocystis > Nannocystis pusilla. The sequence continues at coordinate 7,884,188 of NZ_JAPNKE010000002.1, read as the reverse complement.
AATGATGTCCTCGAGGACAGGTTGATCCTCGGTCACCAGCGGGCGGGCGAGCGCGTAGGTCAGGACCTTCGTGGCGACGCAGCGGGGGAAGCGGGGGTCGTCGGCGACGATCTCGGCGAGCTCGCGGACATCTTTAGCATTCGCCGGTGGGGAGTTCGCCGGACGCGTCGATGAGCTCGCCGTGTTCGCTGCCGCGCCAGGCGCCGACGGCGTCGAAGTGTTCGAAGGCGAGACCGATCGGGTCGAGGATTGCGTGGCAGCCGGCGCAGGCCGGGTTCGCGCGGTGCTGGGCCAGGCGCTCGCGGGCAGTGCTGGCGTCGCTCTCGGCCTGCGCGGCGGCCTCGGGCGGCGGCGGCGGCAGGGGTGAGCACAGTAGCTGCTCGAGCACGAAGCGGCCGCGGCGGGTCGGCGAGCTGGCGAACGGATAGGCGAGCACGGTCATCAGGCCCGGCTCGGTGAGCAGGCCGCGGCGCTTGTGCGGTCCGAGGTCGATGCGCGTGAAGTCGTCGACCGCGAGCTCGTCGGGCAAGTAGTAGAGCGCCGCGAGCTCGGCGTCGACGTGGGCGTGGGTGTCGAGCAGGAGGTCGCGGAGGTCGCGGCCGGGGACCAGGAACTCGCGGAAGCGCCGGCGCATCGCCTCGCGCATCGACTCGCGGACCGCGTCGTCGTAGCGCGGGTAGCGGTGGGCGTCGCGGAAGATGTCGTCGAGGCCGCGGAAGTACAGCCACTGGCCGGCGAAGCCGTCGACGAAGCCGGCGCTGCGCGGGTCGGCGAGCATGCGTCGGGTCTGCTCGGCGAGGACGGGCTCGCTTTGCAGCTCGCCGACCGCCGCGAGCGCGAGCAGCTCGTCGTCGGGGGCGCTGCTCCACAAGAAGTAGGACAGGCGGGCGGCGAGGGCGTAGTCGTCGAGCCAGCGCGACTCGCCCGGCGCTCCGGCGTCGAGCTCCCAGCGGAAGGTGAAGTGCGGCGACAGCAGGGCGGCCTCGATCACGATGCGCAGGCCGGCGTCGAGCTCGGCGGGATCGACGAGCGCGAGGTAGCGCTCGGTCTCGCTGTCCGACGGAGGACGGCGCCAGGCGCGGGTCAGCAGCGGCTCGACGATCGCGCGCAGACACGGCGCGGGATCGGCGGGGTCCGGCGTGCAGACCATCAGCGCCGCGCGGGCCGACTCGGAGGCCAGACTCGCGGCCGCGATCGACTCCGCCGAGTGTTGGAAGATCTGGACCAGCAGCGCCGAGGAGGTTGCGACGCCGCCACGGTGTCGAAGCCGAGCGCCGGCGGGTCGGCCGGGAACTCGCGCGTGAGCGCGGCCTCGACCCCGAGGACGTCGCGCACCGTGTTCGCGTACTCGAACGCGGTGAGTCGGCGGACCATGGCCTCGGGGACAGGTGGCGCGGGCTCGGGCTCGGTCGCGCAGGCGAGGAGACCGGCCGCGGCCGTGATCGTGGCGAGCGTGGCGAGCCGCGCGCGAGCGCGACGGAGGCCGGTCGCGGCCGCGATCGGGGCGAGCTTGTCGAGCCGCGCGCGAGCGCGACGGAGGCCGGTCGCGGCCGCGATCGGGGCGAGCGCGCCGGGCTGCGCGCGCGCGTGACGGAGGCCGCTCGCGAGTCGCATGACGCCTCGGCTGCGATCAGGCATGACGCCGGCGGCGCCACGGAGCGAACAGGGCCAGCAGCGCCAGGCCGAGCAGGTCGGGGAGGCCAGGGGCGGCCTTGCAGCCGCAGCCCTCCTTGTCGCCGCTGCCGCTGCCGTCGGTCGCGTCGCCGGTGGCGTCGGTCTCGTTCGCGTCGGTGTCGGTGGCAGGTTCGGCGCCGCCGGTGGGCTCGGTGTCGGAGCCGGTCTCGGTGTCGCTCTCGGAGGCGGAGCCCTCGGAGGCGCTGCCGGTGTCCTTCACCTCGAGCGAGATCTCGTGCTCGTCGCGCAGGGCGACGCCGTCGTCGCCGATGGCCCACAGCTTGTGGACGCCGGGCGCGACGGTCACCTCGATGGTACACGGCGGTGCATCGGGGCAGGGGCCGACCTCGACGTCGTCGACGCGGAGGGTGATGTCGCTCGGCTTGGGGAAGCCCTCGTGCTCGATGGTGACCTGGACGACCGCGTCGGGGCTGCCGTCGATCACTGCGCCGTCCTCGGGCGAGACGATGAGGACCGAGGCCGGGTCGAAGTCGGTGTCGCTGGTGGTGACGAGCTCGGCGGCGGAGGCCGGCGCAGCGGCGACCAGCAGAGCGACGGCGGATAGTTCAAGGCAAGCCAGCAGAAGTGAACGCATGCATCGATGGGGGTAGCCCGGCGGTCAGGGTCGGTCAAGTGTGACAGCGATGGCGCGGTCACCCGGCGGAGGATGGCTGAAGGGGCAGGTCGAAGGCGCGCGCGATCGTCTGTCCTCGAGGACAGGCGATCGCGCGCGAGAGCAGCGGGTGCCGGTCGCGGGTCGCATGGCGCTTCGCTGCTTCTTCGCAGGGATCAGGCGTGACGACGGCGGCGCCACGGGGCGAACAGGGCGAGCAGGGCCAGTCCGAGCACATCGGGGAGGCCGGGGGCGGCCTTGCAGCCGCAGCCCTCCTTGTCGCCGCTGCCTTCGCTGCTGCCGTCGCTGCTGCCGTCGCTGCTGCCGTCGCTGCTGCCGTCGCTGCTGCCGTCGCTCTCGTCGCCGTCGGTGTCGCCCGCGGTGGCGTCTGTGTCGGTGGCAGGCTCGGCGCCGCTGGTGGGGGAGCCGGTGTCGGTGTCGGTTTCGGTGTCGCTCTCGTTGGAGCTGCCGGTCTCCTTGACCTCGATCGAGATCGCGTGGCTGACGGCTGGCGCGATGCCGTCGTCCCCGATGGCCTCCACCTTGTGGGTGCCGGGGGCCACCGTCGCCTCGATCGTGCACGGCGGGGCGTCGGGACAGGCGGCGATCTCGACGTCGTCGATGCGCAACGAGACCGCGTTCGCGCTGCCGAAGCCCTCGTGCTCGATGGTGAAGGCGATGACGGCGTCGGGGTTGCCGACGATCACGGCGCCGTCCTCCGGCGAGACGATGACGACCGAGACCGGCTCGAAGTCGGTGTCGCTGGTGGTGACGAGCTCGGCGGCGGAGGCCGGCGCGGCGGCGAACAGCAAGGAGACCACGGACATGCTCAAAATTAAGTGAACGCATGCGAATGGGGGTAGCAAGGCCGCCCCGACCGGTCAAGTGTGACACCGATGCCGCGGTCACGCGCCTGCAGCGAATGGGATGATATGTCTGGAGAGACATGTCGCGCGCGGTTGAACATGTCCTGATGGACATATCAGGCGAGGGCCGTCGTCGGCGAGCGCGGCGGCGCCGACGAGGCGCGAAGACGTGTCCTCGGGGACATGTCGCGCACCGGCCGTCGCGCGGCGGGACGCCGGCCTCGGTCGCGGTCGCCCGGCGCGGTGCAGCAAGCCGGCGGCCTCGGTGGCTGCGAGTGGTCGAGCCGGCCGTGGCGCAGCGAATCGCCGGCGTCGGCGACACGAGGAGCACGGCCGCACGGCGCGGTGCGGCGAGCCGGCGGCCAACCACCGCCGGCGAGCTGTCCTTCAGGACAGATCAGTTCGGGTCGGGCTTGATCGTGTCGGGCCCGCTGATCGGCAGCTCGGGCAGCTTGATGTAGTCCATGTCGATCTTGCCGGTGAGGCTGTCGAGGAAGGCGATGAGGTAGGTCTTCTCCTCGTCGGACAGCTTGCCCTTGGCGAGCTGGTACTCGGCCATGACGTCGAGGGCGTCGCCGAGCTCCTTGGCCGAGCCGTCGTGCAGGTAGGGCGCGGTCTTGGCGACGTTGCGCAGGCCGGGCACCTTGAACACGTGCTTGTCCTCGGGCTTGTTCGTGACCTTGAAGCGGCCGACGTCCTTGGTCTCGTACGGCTTCACGGCGCCGAGCTTCTGGTACATCGTGCCGCCGAGCGTCGGGCCGGTGTGACAGCTGACGCAGTTGAGCTCGATGAACAGCTCGAGGCCGCGGAGGGCGTCGGAGCTCAGCGCGGTCATGTTGCCGTTCAGGAAGTCGTCGAACGGCGCGGGGGTGACGAGGCCGCGCTCGAAGGCGCCGATCGCCAGCGAGATGTTGCGCGGGTTGCAGGGGTCGGGGTCGGCCGGGAAGGCGGCCTTGAACAGGTCGGCGTAGCCCGGGACCGACTTGACCGAGTTGACGCAGGCGGCCTCGTCGGCGAGCGCCATCTCGACCGGGTTCGTCACCGGCTTGAGCGCCTGGTCCTCGACGTCGGTCGCGCGGCCGTCCCAGAACTGGGAGATGTGCATGGCCGCGTTGTAGACCGTGGGGGTGTTGCGCTCGCCGCGTTGCTTCTTGTGGCCGGGCGAGGTGGCCTCGTGGTCGACGCCGTAGTCGTCGAGCTTGTGGCAGCTGTTGCAGGACAGGTCGTGGTTCTTCGACAGCCGGGTGTCGTAGTAGAGGATCCGGCCGAGCGCGACCTTCTCGAGGGTGATGGGGTTGTTCGGCGATTCGGCGACGGCGGGCAGCGGCGAGAAGTACTTCTTCGCCGTCTCGAGCAGCTGCGCGGCCGAGGGCACCGGCCGGCTCGCCTTCTTCTTCGGGGCCTCGGACTTGCTCTCGGACTTGCTCGCGACGGCCGGCGCCGGGGCGGTCTTGCTTGCGCCTCCCTCGCAGCCGGTCGCCAGGAGAGCGGCCCCAAGCATGAGCAACGGGCCAGAGCAGTGAACTGTTGCGGGACGCTTGCGACGAACCATGACTGTTGCGACCATAGCGCACCGTGACCAGCTTTTCGCGCATTCTGCAAACTGCGACCCTGGCGCTTTTCGGGGTCTCCCTGACATCCCTGGCCGCGTGCGGCGGAGGCGGCGCCGAGAACCAGCTGCCGCTGACGAACCGCGTGTGGCTCACCCACGTGCCGAAGAAGCTCGACGACAGCGTCGGCGCGCTGGTGGTGTTCGAGGCCAAGGGCCGGCGCCAGTTCGGCGCGCTGTACAAGGGGTCGATGTTCCGCGGCAGCTTCGAGGTGTTCGAGTGGCAGCCCGACGAGCACGAGGGCCGGGCCCACCTGCGCCTGCTGCAGGACGACAAGTCCGTGAAGATCCGCACCGAGCCGTGCGAGCCGGACGCCGGCCTCGACAGCTGCATCATGCTGCACGGCGACCCGCTCGGCGCGGTCCGCTACCAGTCGAAGCGGATCTGGGGCCTGCGCGGGAAGCCGGCCATCTCCAGCCCGATCGAGCTCGACATCGCCGGCGACGTGCGGGCGCTGCTGGCGGCCGACCCCGAGCTGGCGGCGCTGCTGTCCGAAGAGACATGAGGCTTCGGGACATGTCCTTGAGGGCAGGTCTCGAAAGACAGGTCGGCGAGACGTGAGCGGCGTCGCGGCGCTGCTCGACCGCCTGGTCGCGCAGTTCGAGGGGCCCTACGACTTCCTGCGCGAGCTGGTGCAGAACGCCCTCGACGCGGGCAGCGACCGCGCCGAGGTGGCGCTCGACGTCCACCCCGGCGAGTCGGCCGACCCCGACGAGGTGGTGTTCGAACTGCGGGTCGCCGACGCCGGCGCAGGCATGGACGAGGCGATCATCGACGGCGGGCTGACGCGCCTGTTCGCCTCGACCAAGGCCGACGACCGCACGATGGCCGGCGGCTTCGGGATCGGCTTCGTCAGCGTGTTCGCCTGGCAGCCCGACGCGGTGGTGGTGCAGACGGGCCGCGCGGGCGAGGCGTGGGAGCTGACGTTCCACGCCGACCGCCGGTTCGACAAGCGGCCGCTCTCCGAGCCGCTGGAGGGCACGACGGTGACGCTGCTGCGCCGCGGCCGGGCGCCCGAGCGGGCCCAGATCGCCGAGGCCGTGCGCGACAGCCTGTGGCGCTGGTGCCGGTTCTGCCGGCTCGAGCTGTCGTTCGAGGACGTGGCCGGCGGCGAGGGGCCGGAGCTGATCCAGGACGCACCGGCGCCGCCGGGGGCGCTGGCGGCGATCGAGCCCCACCCCGACGGGGCGATCCACGTGGCCTTCGCGGTGCCGCCCGAGGCGGTGCTGCTGCGGCGCGGGCTGGTGCTGTCCCAGGGGACAGCCGCCGATCTGCTGGCCGACCTGCAGCCGCCGCCGGGGCCGACGCTCGAGCACCTGCAGGTGTGGGCCGACTCGCCGAACCTGCGCACGACGATGGCGCGCGACAAGGTGGTCGACGACCCGGGCCGCGCGGCGGTGCTGGGGCGGATCGCGCAGGCGATCGCGGGGCTGCGCGAGCGCCTGGTCGAAAGGACAGCCGAGGCGGCGGGCGAAGCCGGGCCGTGGACGCGCGCCCGCCACGACCACTACGCGTACCTGCACGCGCACCTGGCCCGCGAGCGCAGTCACCTCGGGGCAGGCCTGCTCGGGCGCCCGGTGCTGCGCGACCTGGCCGGCGAGCGGGCGCTGTCGCTGGCGCAGCTGCAAGCGCTGGCGCGGCCGCTGCTGTGGGCGCCTCTCGCGGCGAGGGAGGCGGCGACGAAGCGCCTGCTGGCGGCCGCGGCGGGGGCAGGGGTGCCGGTGCTGGCGGCGGAGGCCGGCGACCTCGAGTGGCTGGGTCGCCTGGTCGAAGGGACAGGTCTGACGCTCGCGGAGCTCGGCCGCGGGTGCGCGCTGATCGGCGAGGCGGCCGGCGAGGCGGAGGCGCTGCGCGCCAGCGTCGAGGCGGGGCTGGTGGGCGCGGGGGCGCAAGTGCGGCTGTGCGTGGGGACGGGCGAGGCCGGGGATGCGCCGCGCGGGGGCTGGGGATCGAGCTCGGACGCGGGCCGGCGGGGGTGCTGGTGTCGTGGACAGGTCAGCCGGTGGCAGCGGCGTGCTGGCGGGCGACGCCGCTGTGGCTCGACGCGGGCGAGCCGCTGCTGCGCGCGGCGGCGAAGAGCCACGCGGCCGAGCCGCGAGCGGCCTGCCGCTCGCTGGCGCTGGCGATCCGCGCGCAGCTGGTGGATGCTCCGGCGCCGGAGCGAGTGGCGGAGGCGATCGACGCGGCGCTCGGGCGCGCGGGGTGAGGGAGGCTCGTGAGCTGAGATGTCCCCGGGGACAGGGCGCGCTCGAATCGCCGTGGGGGCTCGCGCCTGCAGGTCGGGGGCCGCGGGATGAGCTGACTGAAGAGACAGGTGGTCCGTGGGTGGCGCCGAAGGTCCGTCGCGGTGGTCGGCGATGGCGGCGGGCGCCTTTGCGTGCGAGATTCACGGGCATCACCTGCGAGCGAGCGACCTTGACGACGACGAAGCGGATGACCCTCCTCGGTGCGCTGGGCTTGATGCTCTCGGCCTGCGGGCCCGAGCCGGCGACGACCGCGACGACGACGGCGGAGACGACGACGGGGACCGACGGTACGACGACGGGCACGACGACGGGCACGACGACGACGAGCCCGACGACGACGGGGCCGGGGACGACGACGAGCGACACGACGACGAGCGACACGACGACCGGCGGGGCGTGCCTCGAGTTCGCGACGACGGTGCCGCCGGACGGGGAAGAGGTGCCGGCGCAGTTCACCTGCGGGCACGAGGCGCCGGTGTGCCCGTCGAACGGGGTCGCGGGGCTGTTCTCGTTCGAGGAGTCGCCCGAGTTCGACGACAAGGTCAGCACCGAAGATCTGTCTCGGGTGCACTGCCTGCTCGAGGCGCTGCGCGACCGCACGGCGGGCGAGGTCGCGTACGAGCTGAGCTGGCCGGTGCTCGGCACGGACAAGGGGACGCTCGAGATCGCGGGCGAGTTCGTGATAGCGCGCCGTGAGGTCGTCGAGGACTTCAACTACGAGTACGAGGAGGCGGCGCTGGTGCTGGAGCCGCCGCAGGTGTTCGCCGACTGCCGGGCGCAGAACACCGCGAGCGCGGCGTGGGGGTGCCTGCGGCCGTACATCCTGGTGGACACGCAGCAGCTCGCGTGCGTGGCGGCGCCGCTCGTGTGCGAGTGACGGGGTTCGCGCGGGCAACAGCGACGAGGCCGACTTGCGGTAGACTGGCGCGCGTGCCGGCGGGGCGGACGGGGACGAGCGCTCGCGGGAGGGGCCGCGGATGAGCGAGCCGCACCCGAGCGTGGCCGCGGCGCTGGCGCGGATCCGCCGCGCCGAGGGCGAGGCGGGGGCGCTGCGCGCGTTCACGGTGGCGCGCACGGAGGCGGTGCTGCGCCTGCGCGAGCTGCCGCGGCCGGGGGCGTGGCACTTCACGCTGCCGCTGGTGCGGGCGGCCAACGCGGTCGCGCCGGGGGCCCGCGGCTGCGCCCGCGAGCGCGAGGACGGGGAGCTGCGGACGCTGACGCTGACGTTCTCGACGGCGGGCTTCGACTTCGCGCCGGTCGACCTGCGTGGGCTGGTGCTGGCGGCGGCGGAGGGCGATTCGGACATGTCCGAAGAGTCATGTCCGAAGGGACCTGCCGCGAGCTGGCGGCGGCTGGTCGGCGCGGGCGTCAACGAGGCGCTGGCGGGGGCGCCGGTGGCGGTCGAGGTGCGGACGGCGGCGGGGGCGGTGCGATATGTCCGCAAGGACAGCCACGCGGCCGGCCAGGACCCGTACGCGGAGCTGCCGGCGGCGGGGCGCTGCCTGCCGCAGGCGTTCGAGGTCGAGCTGCAGTGGCCGCGGCCGGGCTTCGGGCGCCGGTTGACGAGCTGGCTGGCGCGCCAGGCAGGGGCCGAGGCGGCGCTGACGGAGCTGTGGCTGGCGGCGCTGCCGGGGGCGGAGCCGAGCGAGAAGGCGAGCTCGTGGATCAAGCTCGGGCGGCCGCTGCCGGGGATGAAGGTGTCTCTCGGGACAGCCGAGGCGCCGGTCGGGACGTGGGGCTGGGCGCCGGAGCAGGGCGGGCCGTGGCTGGTGCGCGAGGGGGTGCGGCTGGTGTCGCTGGCGCCGGCGCTGACGCGCCTGGGGCTGACGCCCGCCGAGTTCGCGGGGTGGATCGAGTGCCCGCGGGTGAGGTTGACGGCGGACGAGGCGTCGGTGGCGCTCGACGCGGGTTGCGAGCTGCTGGCGGCGTGGCTGCTCGACGCGCGCGCGCACAGCTTCCCCGACCCGAGCGCGGCGGGCTTCGCGGTCCAGTGGCCGACCGAGCTGCGCCACGTGCCGACGGTGAGCGGCCGGCCGGCGCCGATCGAGCAGGTGGCCCAGCGCTGCCGCCAGGGCCGCGACCTGGTCTACGCGTGGCCGCATCAGGCGCAGTCGGTGGCGCCGGCGATCCAGGCGCGGGTGTACGCGCTGTGGCCGTCGGAGCTGGCGCTGCTGCAGAAGGCGATCCCGGAGGCCCGGCCGGTGCCGGCGCGCGCGCTCGGCGAGAGCCCGCAGTTCGAGCGATCTGACCTTTCGAACCTGTTCAAAAGCGCATTGCCTCCGGAACAGGTGCCGATGGGGGCGGAGGCGAGCGCGAGCACGTCCGCGGGGGCGCGGGTGCAGGTGACGCTCGAGGCGTTCGTGCACCGGTTCGCGTCGGCGGAGGAGGGGGCGATCGCGCTGCTGTTCCACGAGCGGCGAGTGGCCCACGTGCGCGAGTCGGGGCGGACGATCGCCGGGGTGACGCTGGTGGCCAAGCTGGTCGGCGAGACGCCCGAGGCGCTGACGATCGACGGGCTGCGGGCGGAGAAGGGGCTGCTGAACGCGATCGCGGAGAGCTGCCGGGCGGCGGCGCTGCGGGTGATCGATCGGCTGCTGGCGCCGGCGCTGGCCCACGAGAGCCCGTGGGAGCTGCCGCTGGTGCGCGCGCAGGCGGGGGCGTTGACGGGGGCGGCGCTGGCGGTGCGCTACCGGCCGCGGCGCGAGCCGGGCGGCGAGGAGGCGGCGGAGCTGGCGTGGGACGAGTCGCCGCTGCTGGCGCTGACGGTCGGGCACGACATGGCCGGGCAGCCGGTGACGCTGCAGCACGCGCTGGTCCGCTGCCGCGAGGTCGGCGGGATCGTGGTCGAAGATCCGAAGCAGCGCTGGACGACCTTCCGCTCGCCCGACCCGCGCCACGAGCCGTGGGCGCTGAGCCGCGAGGGCCGCGCGCTGTGCCAGCGGGTGCTCGGTGATGCTGTCCTCTGGGACATGCCGACGACGCCCGAGGGGCACCTGCTGCCGGCGCCGGCGGAGGAGCAGCGCCGCCTGGTCCTCGGGCCAGGTGCGATCGCGCAGGCGCAGGCGTCGGCCCGGCCGCCGTGGGAGCGCGCGGAGCTGCGGGCCCACCTGCTGGTGGCGGAGGCGCTGGGGCTGGCGGTGGCCGAGGTCGTCGACGCGCCGCTGTGGGTCCGCTACGACCCGCGTACGCTCGAGCCGGTGCGGATGGTGTCGCGCTCGGACGCGCGGACCGAATGCCTCGGGCTGCTGCCGCCGGGGTCGGGCTCGCGCGCGCTGAGCGGGCCGGCGCTGCTGGTGACGTCGGGGGAGGCGCGGCTGCTGCACGCGGCCGGTCATCCGCTGGCGGCCGCGGCGACGGGCGCGACGACGATGACGACGCGGCCGAGCCGGGCGCCGCTGCGCCGCGCGGGAGGTGCCGCGCCGCCCTTGGCGGTGCTGCCGGTGGCCGACGCGCTGTGCCTGGGGGCGCTGCGGGTGGAGGCGGGGCCGGCCAAGATCGCGGTGTGGGGCGGCGGGCTGCACATCAACGACGTCGAGCTGCCGCCGCCGCTGGACTGGATCGGCGGGCGCCTGACGCTGACCCGCGAGGGGACGCGGGCGGGGAGCGAGCGGCTGGCGGCGCAGGTGAAGGGGCTGGCGCGCGAGGTGGTGCGCACGGCGCTGCGGGAGCGGCTGCTGCACGCGCCGGGGTCGCCGCAGCGGACGGGGCTCGACGCGTTCCGCGAGCGCTGCGCGGCACCTGGTTCGTCTGTCTCGGAGTTTATGCGCGAAAAGCCATGTCTCGACGGACATGCTCTGGCAGACATGTGCGCGCAGTCGCTGAAGCAGCACCCGCTGCGCCGGCTGGCCCGGGGCCGCGGGGGTTCGAAGACCTGCTGCGGCAGGCGCTGACGCGGCCGGTGGCGATCGAGGGGGCGTTCCTGTCGTGGCAGGCGGCGCGGCTCGGCAACGCGGAGGGGCGGGCGTGGTCGATCGAGCTGGGGCGCCGCAACGCGGAGATCCAGCAAGCCCTGGCCGAGGACGCGAAGCTGGACGCGCTGTTCGCGGCCGCGGGGCTGGCGCTGGCCCAGCTGTTCGCGGAGGCGCGGGCGCGCGGGCTGCCGGGGTCCGGGCTTCCCGAGGAGCTGGTGGCCGGGTATCGTGTCCTCGCGTTGCTGTACGCACATGTCCCTTGAGACATCCGTGACGCACGCTCCCGACCGCACATGTCCCTCGAGTCATCCATGAAGTACGCGTCCAACCGCGAGTGGCTCGCCGCCGAGCCGTTCACGCTGGCCCTGTCGGCCGGGTTCTTCGGCTTCTTCGCCCACACGGGGTGCTGCAGGCGCTCGAGGAGACCGGGCTTTCGCCGCGGCGGATCGTCGGGGTGAGCGCAGGGGCGCTGGCCGGCGGGCTGTGGGCGTCAGGGCTGTCGGCGACCGAGCTGGCGGAGGAGCTGCTGCGCCTGCGCCGGGCCGACTTCTGGGACCCGGGGCTGCCGCTCGGTGGATTGCTGAAGGGCGGGAAGTTCGCGGCGAAGCTGCGCTCGCTGCTCGACGACCGCGGAATTCGCCGGGTCGAGGACTGCCGGCTGCCGTTCGCGGCGGTGGTCTACGACGTCGCGTCCCGCCGGGTCCGCGCGGTCGACCAGGGGCCGTTGGGTCCGGCGATCCAGGCGTCCTGCACGGTGCCGCTGATGTTCCGCCCGCTCCGCCACGAGGGCCGGCTGCTGCTCGACGGAGGGGTGGCGGATCGCCTGGGCCTGTGCGCGCTGCAGCCGGGCGAACGCGCGCTGCACCACGCGCTCCGCTCGCGCAGCCCGTGGCGCGGGCTGTCGGCGGCGGTGCCGAGCGGGCTGTCCGATGGGCCAGGTCGCAAGGTGCTGATGGTCGACGACCTGCCGCGGGTGACTCCGTTCCGCCTCGACGCCGGGCCGGCGGCGCTGCGCCGCGGACACGCGGCGATGACGGCGTGGCTGGCGGCGCCGGGGTGAGCGGCAGGCCGCGAGCGGCAATGAAAGGTGGCATGACCGCGAGCTGTCTGATGGGACAGGCTGGAAGCGTGGTCGCTAGCGATGCGGGTGGCTCCCTTCCACCTCGATGTAGGGCGGCGGCGCTGCGCCGCGGACACGCGGCGATGACCGCGTGGCTGGCAGCGCCGCGGTGAGCAACAGGCCTCGAGCCGAAAAGAAAGATAGTGGCCGAACCTGTCTGATGGGACAGGCTGGACGTGCGGCGGCGAGGATGATGACAGGCGAGAGAATGTCCGATGGGACAGGTCGACCATGCGTCCTGGAGCGATGATGAGGGGCCGCGAGGCTGCCCGATGGAGTAGCCTGGCCGATCTGGCTGCCGATGGGACAGGCTGGCGGCGCGGCCCGAGGCACCGAGGCGGCGCGATCGCCCGACGGGCGCGATGTCTGCGCGGATGATGATGAGGTGGTAGCGAGGCTGTCCGATGGGACAGGCGACATGAGGACGCGCAATTCGGGGCGTCAGTCGTCGTCCTGTTCGCGGGCCTCGGCGGCGGCGAGGGCGGCGGCGGCGGCCTCCTCGCGTTGACGGCGGATCTCCGCGAGCTCCGGGGCGAGGGCCTGCTCGTCGAGGCCGCGGCGGGTGGCGGCCCACAGGGCGGCGTCGTGGACGCGGGAGTCGGGCTCGAGCAGGCCGGCGGCGAAGGCGTGGCGCTCGTCGGGGTCGGGGGCGCCGGTGCGGTTGCCGAGCGCGAGGAGGGCGTTGCGGCGCATGAGGCGGTGGGGGATCCGCCTCAAGGCGGTGTGGCGGACGAAGCCGCGGTACTGGGCGCCGCCGAGCGCGGCCATGGCGGTGACGGAGGGCGCGGGGCGGGGCGCGGGCGGGAGCCAGGCGACGGCGGGGATCCGCGCGTTGCGGCCGAGGCCGGCGTTGTACGGGCAGACCTCCTGGCAGACGTCGCAGCCGGCCAGGCGCTCGCCGAAGTACGGAGATGTCCTCGGGGACATGTCCGCGGTGCTCGATGGTGAGGTAGCTGAGGCAGCGCCGCGGGTCGAGCTGGCCGGGGGCGTCGAAGGCCGCCGTCGGACAGGCGTCGAGGCAGCGGGTGCAGGCGCCGCAGGCGTCCCACGGAGGATTGGCGGGCGCGGCAGCCGGCTGGTCTTCGGGCCAGGTAGCAGTGCAGAGGATCTCGCCGAGCAGGACGTAGCTGCCGAGGCCGGGGACGATGAGGCAGCCGTGCTTGCCGAGGAAGCCGAGGCCGGCCAAAGCGGCGGCGCTGCGCTCGAGGACGGGCTTGGTGTCGACGCAGATCAAGCTGCGCACGCCCGGCAGTTCGGCGTGGAGGGCCGCCTCGAGGGCGATCAGGCGCTGGTGGACGACGGTGTGGTAGTCGCGGCTGCGAGCGTAGCGGGCGATCGGGCCGGGATCGCCGCCGTACGGGACCGCGGCGACGAGCAGGGTGCGGGCGCCCGGGAGCATGCCCTCGGGACGCTTGCGCAGGTCGAGGGTGCGCGCCATGAAGTCCATGTCGCCGGCCTTGCCGGCCGCGACGTAGGCGTCGAGCGCGGCGCGAGCCGGCGCGAAGCCGGGATGGTCGAGGCGCACGACGCCGAGTTTTAAAGGCCGTTGGCCTCGGCGACGGCGGCGAGGCGGGCGAGGATCGCGGGGGTCAGCTCGCGGGCGGGGGCGGCGTCAGGGACAGAATTCGAGCTGTCCTGAGGGACATGTGATGGCGCGACCGGGCCTGTGCTGGCGGCGCTCGGGTCGTTCGCCGGAGGTTCGGGGCGCAGCTCGTGGTCTTCCGCGGGCCTGGCTTTCGGGACAGGTGGATTCACGGCGCCTCTGGCGGGCGGGCGGGGGCGAGGTCGAGCCTCTGCAAAAGATCGTAGACGATGCGGGCCGTGGCGCCCCACAGCGGGGGCTCGTGGATCTGGAACTCGTGCAGCTCGTAGCGCTGGCCCTGCCACTCGCGCTCGCCCGCGAAGCGGTAGACGGCGGGGTCGGAGACGCGGCGCAGCGAGGGCATGAGGACGGCGGTGACCTCGGCCTCGGCGTGCGTGGGGACGAAGGGGCCGTCGACCAGGCCGACGAAGGGGATGATGACGTAGCCGGTGGGGACCGGGACGGGGTTCAGGCGACCGAGCACGGTGACGCGGCCGGGCGGCAGGGCGACCTCCTCCCAGGCCTCGCGCAGGGCGGTGGCGACGAGGTCGGCGTCCTCGGGGTCGGGCTTGCCGCCGGGGAAGGCGAGCTGGCCGGGGTGGCTGCGCAGGTTGCCGGCGCGCTCGATGATGAGGAGGCGCGGGCCGTCACCGGGTGTCTCTTCGACCAGGATCGGGGCGAGCACGGCGGCGTGGCGGAACGGCGCGGGATCGGGCAGGGGGCTGCCGATCGCGTCGAGGCGCAGGCTGAGGTCGCGCGGGAGAGAGGGCACGCGCGCGGAAGTTTGGCACATCACCAGGCGGGCGGCCGCACCGGTCGACCGCCCTGCACGACCAGCGCGGGGCGCTCGAGCACGCGGATGTCGGCCAGCGGGTCGCCGTCGACGACCACGAGGTCGGCGATGAAGCCGGGCTTGACCTGGCCGAGGTCGCGCAGGCCGAGCAGCTCGGCGGCGTTCCTGGTGGCGGCGACGATGGCGTCCTTCGGGGCCATGCCGAGGTCGACCATGACCGAGAACTCGCGGGCGTTGTCGCCGTGAGGGAAGACGCCGGCGTCGGTGCCGAAGGCGATCTTCACGCCGGCCTTGGCGGCGCGGGCGAAGCTGTCGCGCATGCGCGGGGCGATGAACCTGGCCTTGGCGGCGCTGTCGGCCGCGAGCTTGCCGCCGTCGGCGGCCTGCTCGATGACGCGACCGACGTAGACGGTGGGCACGAGGAAGGTGCCCTTCTTCTTCATCATGGCGATCGCGTCGGCGTCGAGCAGGCTGCCGTGCTCGATGCTGTGGACGCCGGCGCGCACGGCGTCCTTGATGCCCTCGGTGCCGTGCGCGTGGGCGGCGACCTTGCGCCCGGCGCGGGCGGCCTCGTCGACGATGGCGACCAGCTCGGCCGGGGTGAGCTGCGGGTCGCCGGCGCCGTCGCCCGAGCTGAGCACGCCGCCGGTGGCGCAGACCTTGATCACGTCGGCGCCGAGCTTGATCTGGTGGCGCACGGCCTTGCGCACCTCGTCGGGGCCGTCGGCGATGCCGGCGCGGAAGTCGGGCGGGCCGCCGAAGACGTCGGGGCGCAGGCCGTTGGTGTCGTCGCAGTGGCCGCCGGTGATGCCGATCGCGTGGTTGGCGGCGACGATCCGCGGGCCGCTGATCCGGCCGGCGGTGATGGCGTCGCGCAGGCTGCGGATGGCGAAGGTGCCGCCGACGTCGCGCACGGTGGTGAAGCCGGCCAGCAGGGTGGTGCGCGCATGGGCGGCGCCGCGCAAGGCGAGGTCGGCGTCGCTCTCCTGGACCTCGCGCATGACGCCCTCGGCGTGCGAGGGGGCCATCTCGCTCAGCAAGTGGGTGTGGGCGTCGATGAGGCCGGGCAGGAGGGTGCGGCCGCCGAGGTCGATGACCGCGGCGCCGGCGGGGGTGGCGAGGCTCTTGCCGATCTCGGCGATCCGCCCGCCGCGGACGAGGACGTCGACGCCGACCTGCGGGGCGCCGCCGCTGCCGTCGATGAGCCGGGCGTTGCGCAGCAGGAGGGCCTCGGCGTCGGCTGTCTCTGGGGACATGTCACTGGCGCGCACGACGGGGGCGTCACGGTCGGGGACCGGACAGACGGCCACGGGCGCAGCGGTTCGGGGCGCGGGGCTCGCGGCGCAGGCGGAGAGGAGGGCGCAGGCGAGGAGCAGGCGGGGCGACACGCGGGGATGATGCCACGCCCGCGGGGGCTCGACGCGGACGGCGAGCGCGGCGATAGTCGCGGCCGGATGGCGACGCCCCCGAAACCGAGTGGCCCTACGAGGTGTCCGAGTTCGCGTGCCATCGCTGCGGCAACTGCTGCCGCGGCGACGGTGACGTGGCGCTGACGCCGGACGACGTGACGCGGCTGGCCGCCCACGCGGGGCTCGCGGTCGAGGCGTACCTGGCCCGCTACACGTGGCAGCGCGAGGACGGGGCGACCTGTCTCATCGACCAGGGGGACGCGCTGCGCTCGTGCGTGTACCTGACGCCCGAGAACACGTGCCAGGTCCACGCGCTCAAGCCGACGCAGTGCGTGGGCTTCCCGATGAAGTGGCGGCCGAGCGACGCGCTCGAGATCTGCGCCGGGCTGCGCGCGGCGGCGGGGTTGCCGTACCCGACGCGGCGGACGATGAACCGGCGCACGGGATAAGCCATGGCGCGCAGGCAGGACCTCCCGGCCGGGGCGGTGGCGCCGCTGTTCTGGCTGTTCACGCTGGTGTTCGCGGCGATGGTGCTGTCGCGGTTCGACGGCTTCGGCGGGCAGCTCCCGGCGCCGGCCCACGCGGCGATGCTGTGGGCCTGCTTCCCGTTGCTGCTGGTCGCCGGCGCGCTCGAGGGGCGCATCGACTACGGCGAGCACGCGCGGCGGATGCCGCTGTGGATGGCGATCGACTCGCGGCCGGTGCGCTACACGTTCGCGCTGGCGCTCACCTACCTCGGGCTGGTGGCGATGCAGACGTTCGAGGTGTCGCTCGGGGTGGTCGACCCGCGCGCGCCCGCCGAGTGGCCGCCGACGCAGCGGCTGTTGTGGTTCCTCGGGTTCTCGTTCGGCATGGGCTTCGCCAATACCTGGCGGCCGCCGGGGCGTTGATCCCCGGGCTGCGAGTGCTGACGGCGCCCTTTTCGCGCCTGCCCGCGCCGGTCGGACTCGGCTTGTTGCTGGCGCTCGGGCTCGGCCTCGCAGCGGCGGCGTTCGAGCTGCTCGCGTTCGGGCCCGACGTGCGCGCCGGCGTGGCCGAGGCGGCCGCCCGCGTGTGGCCACCAGAGTAGCCGGCGGCGCCGCCGAGAGCTGGCGACGGGTGTTGCGGTCGAGATCGGTGTTCTGATCGATAATTGAATAATTTCAAGGAGAAATGCGACGGCGCGGAGATTGAACAGGGCGCGGCATCCGGTCCAGCAGCGGACCACAAAAAGGATTTATGGCCATGTCGTTCATCACCCGTATTCGCACGCTCTCCCTCACCGCCCTCACCGCCGCGATCGTCGTCGCGCCCGGTTGTGACGATGCCGCCACGTACGAGGCGCTCGGCGTGACGGTCGAGGACCTCGAGGTGATGTCCGCCGACGAGCTCGATGCGCTCGACGCGGAGCTCGAGCAGCTCGACCTCGCCGAGGAGCGGCTGGTGACCCACCGCCCGCACAAGCGCCCCGAGGGCCTGAAGGAGCTCCGCAACCCGCTCGTGTACACTCACACGGAGGGTCTCGGCGTCAACGAGGACCTGAAGATCCGGCCGCGCCCGACGCACGAGGGCGAGGTCCCCGCCCCGGCCTCCGACGCGTTCGCGGCCGAGCCCGACGTGCTCCCGCCGTGTGACACGCACGGCGAAGATGTCGAGTTCGCCGCGGAGTGAGCAGACACGTTCACGACCTCACCAAAGCGTGAGGTCGCACGCCCCCCGGAGCGCGCAACGGTCGCGCCGGGGGGCGTGCGCTTGAAAGTATCATCGAGTTCGGCAAGCGTTGGGTCCTGGCGCACGCGCCGACGAGGTGAACAGAGTGGTGGTGATGACGACGCTCGGGGTCGACGCCCTGGTTGTGCTCGGTTGGCGCGAATGGGTCGCGTTGCCAGATCTGGGGATCGGCGCGCTCAAGGTCAAGGTCGACACCGGCGCCCGCACCTCGGCCTTGCACGCGTTCGGCGTCGAAAAGCTGCCCAACGCCAGGGTCCGCTTCCGCGTCCATCCGCAGCAGAACCACGACGACGAACACGTGGTGTCGGAGGCCACGCTGGTCGACGAGCGCGTGGTCCGGACGTCGGGCGGCCACAGCGAGCTGCGACCGGTGGTGCAGACGACCGTCCGGGTCGGGATGTACGAGTTCGCGGTCGAGCTGACGCTGTCGAACCGGGCGCTGCTCGGCTTTCGCATGCTGCTCGGGCGCGAGGCGGTGCGCGGGCGCTTCCTCGTCGACCCCCAGCGGAGCTACTGCTGCGGTCACAGGCTGCGGAGGGTGTCGTGAAGCTCGCGATCTTGTCGCGCGACGCGTCGCTGTATTCGACCAGCCGGCTGCGGGAAGCGGCCGAACACCGCGGGCACGAGGTGAAGGTCGTCGACTACCTGCGCTGCTACATGAACATCACGTCGAGCCGGCCGCACGTGGTCTACCACGGCGAAGACCTTACCGACGTCGACGCGATCATCCCGCGGATCGGGGCGTCCAACACGTTCTACGGGACGGCGGTGGTCCGCCAGTTCGAGATGATGGGGGTGTTCACGCCGAACCGCTCGCAGGCCATCTCGCGCTCGCGCGACAAGCTGCGGTCGATGCAGATCCTGGCGGCGAAGGGGATCGGGCTGCCCGTCACGGGTTTCGGCCACTCGATCAAGGACATCGAGGGCCTGCTCGAGGTGATCGGCGGGCCGCCGGTGGTGGTGAAGATGCTCGAGGGGACGCAGGGCATCGGCGTGGTCCTGGCCGACACTCCCGCAGCGGCGCGCAGCGTGATCGAGGCGTTCCGCGGGCTCGACGTCAACATCCTGGTGCAGGAGTTCGTCAAGGAGGCCGAGGGCGCCGACATCCGCGCGTTCGTGGTCGGTAACCGCGTAGTGGCGGCGATGAAGCGCCAGGGAGCACCGGGCGAGTTCCGCTCGAACCTCCATCGCGGAGGCAAGGCGACGAAGATCAAGCTGACGCCGAAGGAACGTTCGACGGCGGTGCGGGCGGCGGGGATCCTCGGGCTCAAGGTGGCGGGCGTCGACATCCTCCGCAGCCGCCGCGGGCCGGTGGTGCTCGAGGTGAATTCGTCGCCGGGGCTCGAGGGGATCGAGCGCACGACCGAGATCGATGTGGCGGACACGATCATCGCTTACATCGAGCGGTCGGTGGCGGGGGCGGACAAGAAGAGCGAGACGCCCAGTCCTTACTGAGCTGCCGCGGTTGCAGCAGGGCGAGCTTCGAGTGGTGGTTCGCGTATTGCCGACTGCGCCTCGCGGGGGTCCGGGAAGGTCCGGCCGCGAGTTAACCGGCCGGATGCGCGCTCGTTCCTCGCACCCATCCTGCCTCTAATTCGCGGCCGGCCCTTCCCCGGACCCCTGGCACGGCTGCAGCCGTGAGAAGCCGACTCGCCGTCGTGGGCTCCGCCATGGGCTGTCCTTTGGAGCAGATCGTCGGCGCCGGTTCGACGGCCAGGGCTGGCCGCCGAACCGACGCTCTCTCGCGTCAATAACGGCGTGTCCTTGCCGCGCGGCGAGCTCGCGCGGCGAACTCGCGCGGTGTGCTCGCGCGGTGAGGCGACGGGTGACTCGAACGCGGCGAGACCTCGAGTGAGGTGTCGGGACGCGGCGTTGGCTGTCGCTTGGAGCATGTCGCATGGGACATGTCCCGAGATTCAGGAGACCCAAGTACGAAACCCCACGGACGGGGTCGTCCGAGGGGCTTGCGGAGCGCCGAAGAGCCGGGGCGCGGCTCGGGTGGGCTCAGCCGATGGTCGGGGCGACGTAGCCGCCGAGGGTGAAGGCGATGATCAGCGCGAAGATGACCAGCGACTCGATGAAGGCGAGGCCGAGGAGCATCGGGACGAGGACCTTGCCGGCGCTGTTCGGGTTGCGGCAGATACCCTCGAGGGCGGCCGCGACGGCGCGGCCCTGGCCCAGGCCGCCGCCGAGGGCGGCGAGGCCGATGGCGATCGCCATGGCGAAGCCGTAGATCGAGCGCTCGGAGCCGGAGGTCTCGGCGGCGCCGGGAGCGGCGAGGACGATCGCGGGGACGAGGAAGGTGAACAGGAAAGAGGCGATCTTGGTGATGTTGCGCATGGGACAGCTCCGAAACGGCCAGGGCCGCGAGGACAGGGGCTCAGTGCTCTTCGGCGTGCTCGACGGCGAGGCCGATGAAGATGATGGTCAGCAGGGTGAAGACGAGGGTCTGGACGATCGCCACGACCGTACCCAGCAGGAGGAACGGCAGCGGCACCAGCAGCGGCACCATCAGGGCGACCACGCCGACGACCTTGTGGTCGGCGACGATGTTGCCGGTGAGGCGCAAGGACAGCGAGACCGGGCGGGCCAGGTGGCTGACGATCTCGATCGGCAGGAACAGGAAGAACAGCCAGGGGAAGCCGCCGATCTTCGGCCCGAGGAAGTGCGCGAGGTAGCCGAAGCCGTTCCTCACCACGCCGGCGACGTTGTAGACGATGAAGACGATCAGCGCGAAGACGAGGTTGGTCTTCAGCGTGTCGGTCGGCGGCAACATGCCGGGGATCAGACCCTGGATGTTGCAGACGAAGATGAACAGCGCCAGCGAGCCGGTCAGCGGGAGGAACCGCTTGGCGTCCTCCTCGCCCATGACGTCGGCCGAGAGGTTGTAGACGGCGCCCACGAAGCCGTCGACCATCGCCGCCAGGCCGAAGTTGCGCGGCGGGATCACCCCGCGCGAGCTGTCCTGCAGGCTGGCGCGGTAGCGCAGCGCGGCGATGATCAGGACCACGAAGGCGAGGAGAGCCCCGGCGACGTGCACCAGCGTGAAGTGCGTGGCACCGAAGATCAGGAACGCCTTGTCACGGGCCAGATGCTCGGCGGCGCTGGACTCCAAGTGCGCCCAGAACTCGGGCATCAGGAGCGTGTACCAACTGTCGTGATCACCCATGTTCAGGCGTCCGGTTCGGGATCGTCGCGGGAGAGGTCGGCGCGGCTCTGGAGAGCCGCCAGGCAGAAGGCGACCAGGGCCGCCAAGACCCCTGCTGCGAGCCCCTCAGGTCGGCCGGGCATGTACCAAAGGACGGCGACGGTCGCAAGAGCAGCGACCGGCCAGCGCACCAGTGCAAGACCGACTCCGCCGGCCCCGCCGGCCCCCCGCTGCGGGTCGGCCTGGACCTCGGCCACCAGACGCACCACGGCCCGCGCGAGCGAACCGAGGTTGACGAAGCCGATCAGAGCCCCCGCGACCACGCTCCACGCCTGCTCCGCGCCCGCCAGCGCGGCCGCCGAACCGGCCGCGATCACGGTGAGCGTGAGCGTCCACAAATACACGCGGCGCCGCACGAGATCCCAGGTGTCGGCGCGCACGACTACCGGACCTCGGGATCGTCAGTCGACTCGTGACTTTGCCCCGCAGCAGCCCGCTCCTCGGCCTCGAGGCGGGCGCTGAACTTGCGGGCGGTGCGGACGATCGCCACCCCGGCGGCGCCGATGCCGACGCCCAGGCCGATGTACGTGGTCCACGGGGCCCAGTGCGTGACGTGGCGCTCGAGCCACATGCCGCCGAACGCCCCGATGGCGATCGCCACGGCCATCTCGATGCCGACCGAGCCGGCCTCGGCGAGCACGAACCACCGCCCCTGCTGCTTGAGCAGCGGCTCTCTCTTGCGACGCTCGGTCATGGCAAACCTCCCCCGCTAGCCGTAGCGACGGGCGACCGCGGCGAAGGCGGCCTCGGCGGCCGAGAGGGTGTGGTCGAGGGCCGCGGCGTCGTGGGCGAGCGAGACAAAGCTGGCCTCGAATTGCGACGGCGCCAGGTAGACGCCGCAGGTCAGCATCTCGCGGTGGAATTCGGCGAACGCGCCGAGGTCGCTGGCCTTGGCGTCGTCGTAGTCGTGGACCTCTCCCTCGCGGAAGAAGCCGGTGAACATGGCGCCGACGCGGTTCATCACCACCGGGACGCCGGCCTTGGCGGCCCGCGCCGACAGGCCGGCGGCCAGGGCGGCGGAGGTCGCCTCGAGGGCGGCGTACGGGTCGTCGCGGGCGAGGATCTGCAGGGTCGCGAGGCCGGCGGCGACGGCGACCGGGTTCCCGCTGAGGGTGCCGGCCTGGTAGACCGGGCCCAGCGGGGCGACGTGCTGCATGATGTCGCGCCGGCCGCCGTAGGCGCCGACCGGCATGCCGCCGCCGACGATCTTGCCGAGGCAGACGAGGTCGGGGGTGACGCCGTAGCGCTGGCCGGCGCCGCCGAGGGCGACGCGGAAGCCGGTCATGACCTCGTCGAACACCAGGACCACGCCCTCGCGGGTGCACAGGTCGCGCAGCGCCTGCAGGTAGCCCGGGCGCGGGGGCACGCAGCCCATGTTGCCGGGGACCGGCTCGACGATGATGGCGGCGACGTGGCCGCGGTGCTGCTCCAGCACCTGCTCGACCGCGTCGACGCTGTTGAACGGGACGGTGAGGGTGTCGGCGACGGTGGCCGCGGGCACGCCCTCGGAGCCGGGGATGCCGAGGGTCGCGGCCCCCGAGCCGGCGGCGACCAGCAGGAAGTCGGCGTGGCCGTGGTAGCCGCCGTCGATCTTGACGATCTTGCTGCGGCCGGTGAACCCGCGGGCCAGGCGCAAGGCGCTCATGGTCGCCTCGGTGCCCGAGGAGACCAGGCGGACCATGCCGCCGTGCAGCGCCGGGACCAGCCGGCACAGCAGCTCGGCGAACTCGACCTCGCCGGCGCTACATGCCCCGAAGGACAGGCCGTCACGGGCGGCGCGGCAGACCGCGTCGACCACCTCGGGGTGGGCGTGGCCGAGGATCGCCGGGCCCCGCTGCCGACGTAGTCGACCAGAGTGACGCCGTCCTCGGTCAGCAGGTAGGGCCCGCGCGCGGCGCGGATGAACGGCGGGTCGCCGCCCACGGCCTTGAACGCGCGCACCGGGCTGTTGACGCCGCCGGGGATGACGAACTGGGCGGCGTTGAAGAGCGCGCGGCTGTTGGCGCCGGCCCGGCCGTCGCCGGGGATCTGGGTCCAGAACTCGGGCGTGGTGCTCATCGCTGTCCTTCAGGCCAGGTGCCTCGGAACATGTCCGTGGAGGCAGGTTACTCTTCGCCGCCCTCGTCGCCGGCGGGCTCGTCGCCGGCGGGGGCCTCGACGGCCTCGCCGACCTCCTCGCCGGCCTCCTCCTCGCGGTCGACGATGCGCTCGACCGCGACCACGCGCTCTTCCTCGCCGATGCGGATGATGCGGACGCCCTGGGTGTTGCGACCGATCTCGCTGATCGAGGCGGCGGTGGTGCGGATGACCTTGCCGCGGCTGGTGACGACCATGACGTGGTCGTCGGCGTCGACGCGGAGGGAGGCGACCACCGGGCCGTTGCGCTCGGTGACCTTGATCGTGATGATGCCGAGGCCGGCGCGGTTCTGGACCTTGTAGTCCGAGGCGGCGGTGCGCTTGCCGTAGCCCTTGGCGCACATGGTGAGGATCGAGCCCTCGGTCTCGGGCTCGAGCACGGCCATGCTGACGACGGCGTCGCCCTCGCGCAGGTCCTGGCCGCGCACGCCGCGGGCGGTGCGGCCCATCGGGCGCACGTCGTCCTCGGTGAAGCGGATCGCCATGCCCTGGGCCGAGGTCAGCATGATCTGCTGCTTGCCGTTGGTCAGGCGCGCGTCGATCAGCTGGTCGCCGTCCTCGATGGTGACGGCGATGATGCCGGTCGAGCGGATGTTGGCGAACTCGTCGAGCGCGGTGCGCTTGATGTAGCCCTGCTGCGAGCACATCACCACGTAGAAGTGGCCGCCCTCGAGGTCCTCGTCGCGGTACGGGACCATGCCGAGCACGCGCTCGCCGTCGCGCAGGTCGAGGAAGTTGACCAGCGCCTTGCCGGCGTGGTCGCGGCGGCCGGCCGGCAGCTCGAACACGCGGGTGCGGAACACCCGGCCGGTGTTGGTGAACATCAGCACGTGGGCGTGGGTGCTCGCCTCGAACAGCTCGACCACGAAGTCGGCGGCGTCGCGGCCGACGCCGCCCTTGACGCCGGTGCCGCCGCGGCCCTGCACCCGGTACTCACCGACCGGCAGGCGCTTGATGTAGCCGTTGTTCGTCAGCATGACGATCATCGGCTCGTCGGCGACCAGGTCGATCGGCTCGATCTCCGAGTCGTCGTCGACGATCTCCGTGCGGCGGTCGTCGCCGTACTCGTCGCGGATGCCGACCAGCTCGCCGCGGATCACCTGCATCAACATCGCGTCCGAGCCGAGGATGCTCTCGAGGTACGCGATCGTCGCGCACAGCTCCTTGTACTCGCCCTCGACCTTCTCGCGCTCGAGGCCGGTGAGCCGCTGCAGGCGCATGTCGAGGATCGCCTTGGCCTGGTTCGGCTTGAGGTGGTACGGCCTGCCCTTCGCCGCCTCGACCTCGGCCTCGGGCCGGCCGCAGCGGGCCAGGAAGCCGGAGAAGCCGTGCAGCGGCTCGGCGCACAGGGCCTCGCGCGCGGCGTCGGGGTCGGGCGCGGCGCGGATGATGGCGATGATGCGGTCGATCGCGTCGATCGCGACGCCGATGCCCTCGACGATCTCGCGCCGCTCCTGCGCCTTGCGCAGCTCGTAGCGCGAGCGGCGGGTGACGACGACGCGGCGGTGGTCGAGGAAGTGCGTCAGGCACTCGTGCAGGCTCAGCACCTGCGGCCGACCGCCGGCGATGGCGATCATGTTGACGCCGAAGCTGACCTGCAGGTCGCTGGATTTGTAGAGCGAGTTGAGGACGACCTGGGCCGAGGCGTCGCGCTTGACCTGAATCCAGATCCGCATGCCCGTGCGGTCGGAGTAGTCCTGCAGGTCGCTGATGCCCTCGAGCTTCTTCTCGCGCACGAGCTCGGCGATGTGGCTGATGAGCCGCACCTTGTTGACCTGGTAGGGGATCTCGTGGACGATGATCGCCTCGCGGCCCTTCTCGTCCTCTTCGATCGTGCACTTGGCCCGCAAGGTGAGGCTGCCGCGGCCGGTCGCGTAGGCCTGGCGGATGCCGGCGCGGCCGATGATCTGACCGCCGGTCGGGAAGTCCGGGCCGGAGACGATCTGCAGCAGGTCGCGGGGCGGCAGCTTGGGGTCGTCGACCAGGGCGATGCAGGCGTCCACGATCTCCCGCAAGTTGTGCGGCGGGATGTTGGTCGCCATGCCGACGGCGATGCCGACCGCTCCGTTGAGGAGGAGGTTCGGGATCTTGGTCGGCAGGACGCTCGGCTCGAACTCCTTGTCGTCGTAGTTCGGCGTCCAGTCGACGGTGTCCTTGTCGAGGTCGGCCAGCAGCTTCGAGGTGAGCCGCTTCATGCGGACCTCGGTGTAACGCATGGCCGCCGGCGCGTCGCCGTCGATCGAGCCGAAGTTGCCCTGGCCGTCGACCAGCGGGTAGCGCATGGCGAAGTCCTGGGCCAGGCGGACCAGCGCGTCGTACACCGAGGCGTCGCCGTGCGGGTGGTACTTGCCGATGACGTCGCCGACGACGCGCGCGGACTTCTTGTAAGGCTGCGCGTGGGTGTTGCGCAGCTGGTCCATCGCGTACAGCACCCGGCGGTGAACCGGCTTGAGGCCGTCGCGCACGTCCGGCAGCGCGCGCGAGATGATGACGCTCATGGCGTAGTCCAAAAAGGAGCTACGCATCTCGTCTTCGATGTTGATCCCGGTCTTCTGCTCGCTCGCCATACGCCGTGAGGGGCGGGAGGATAGCGCGGGCCGTCCGACGCGGCTACGCGCTTTTGCCGGCCGCTGCAGGCCCCGGCGGCGCCCCCCGCGCCCCGGCGGTGCCCGGCCCTCCAGCGCCTTCGCAGGGGCCCGCAGCGGCGGTCCGTGAGGGCGTCGTCGCGGATGCGCCGCCTCACGAAGCGCGCCAGCGCCTCCAGGCGGGAAATTCACGCGTAGTCACGGAGTTTTGCCGCGCGTGCGGCGGGATCGCGGCCCCGCGGTGGGGGATCGCCGGGCGGGAATGGGCGACCGCGGCCCCGCGGTTGTTCACGCGGCCGGGCGGCCCGTTGCGGCTTGTAAGGCCCCGCGGCCTGCCCCAGCATCGAAAATGAGGAGGTACCGGAATGGAATCGACCTGGTTCGTCGTCGCGGATCGCAGTCAGGCCCTGGTCTTCGAGGTCAACGGCTCACGCATGAAGCCCACGCTGACCCCGATCGAGACGCTCGAGAGTCCGGAACGCCCGCGGTACGAGCGGCGCGGCGGCCAGAGCAGCGCGTCGGGCCGGCGCGATCTGGTCAGCGAGACCCGCGGCGCGGCCGAGGAGCAGGACTCGAAGTTCGTGCGCCAGATCGTCGAGCGGCTGACGCAGGCCCAGCACCAGCGCCAGTTCGGCCGCCTGGTCATCGCCGCCCCGGCCGACTTCGTCGGCCGCCTGCGCGAGGTCGCCAGAGGCCCCCTGCAGAAGTCCGTGGTCCGCGAGATCATCGGCGACTACACCAACGACTCGGTCCAGGCGCTGCAAGAGCGGGCGCGCCGGCACGAGTGGCTGCACTGAGACAGTCTCTTCGGACATGATGAAAGGGACAGGTCCTCGGGGACCTGTCCCTTTTTCGCGGGCGCGACGGCCGGCGCTACCAGCGGCCCTGGATGTTGCGGATCATCGCGTAGGGGTAGGGCAGCGGGCTGGCCGAGGCGTCGTCGAGGGCGCGCAGCTGCTCGCCCGACAGCTTGAGGTCGGCGGCCTTGAGGTTGTCGCGCAGCTGGTCCTCGGTGCGGGCGCCGAAGATGCAGGAGGTGACGCCCGGCTTGTGCAGCAGCCACGCGAGCGCGACCTGCGACGGCGTGGCCCCGAGCTCGGCGGCGACGGCCTTGACCGCGGCGAGGGTCCGCCAGTTGCGGTCGGTGTCGAAGGCGGCCAGCCGCTCCTTCCACTTCTCCAGCCGGGTCCCGGGCGGCGGCGGCGCGCCGCGCTCGATCTTGCCGGACAGGAAGCCGCCGCCCAGCGGCGACCACGGCAAGATGCCGAGCCCGTGGCGCACGCACGCGGGCACGAGCTCGAGCTCGAGGTCGCGGACGATCAGGCTGTACTGCGCCTGCAAGCTGACGAACCGCTCGAGGTGCCTGGCCTCGCTGGTGTAGATGCTCTCGACCAGGCGGTAGGCGGCGTAGTTGCTGCAGCCGATGTAGAGCACCTTGCCGGCGCGGATCAGGTCGTCCAGCGCGCGCAGGGTCTCCTCCTCCGGCGTGTCGCTGTCCTGCATGTGGATCTGGTAGAGATCGATGCGGTCGGTCTGCAGCCGGCGCAGCGAGTCGTCGACGCAGCGGACGATCCGCCGCCGCGAGGCGCCGGTGCCGTTGGCGCCCTTGCTCATGCGGAAGCGGAACTTGGTCGCCAGCACGACCTCGTCGCGCCGCTTGGTGTCGGCGAACCACTTGCCGATCACGCGCTCGCTGAGGCCGTCCTGGCCGTACACGTCGGCGGTGTCCCAGAAGTTGACACCTGCCTCGAGGGCCAGGTTCATGATGCGGAACGAGGTCGCCTCGTCGCACCCGACCTTGTGCATGAACGAGTTCTCGTCGGCCTCGCCGAACGTCATCGTGCCGAGGCACAGCGTCGACACCGACAGGCCGCTGCGGCCGAGATTGCGGTACTCCATGGGTCCTCCCCCGCGCGGTCGCGGGCGGGTGGACTCTACGAGCGGCGAGGGCCGGTCTGACGCGCGACGCCGACCGAAGGCGATCGGTCGGCGTGCCACGCGACGCAGCAGGCTCTACAGTGGAGGTGACAGCCCGGAGCGGACGAGAGTCCACGCGTTCGGGCTGGGCGGTTCGGGTCCGGCGCGCGGCCCCGAACGCAGGGGCCGTACCCGGAGACGGGGTGGAAGGTGAGGTCTGGCGCCTCCAGGTGAAGGCCGCCAGGGTGCGAGAACAGCGGTCTAGGCGCTGTCCCGACGGGCGCCGAGCTTGCCCGGCGAGGCAGGAGCCGGGGCTTCTGCGCTGTCGTTGGCGGGCCAGGTGTGGGCAAGCCCCAGAGCCAGGCGGGCACCAACCTGCGGAAAGGCGTACTGCACCTTGAGGCACAGGTAAACCCAGGGAACTTCGGTCTTCGCGGACATGGCGGCTCCAGGGGGGCAGGTCTGTAACAGCAAGAAGCTTGCCAAGCATGCGGAGCGTCAATTTGCCGAGAACGGGCCGCCAGGACGCCCTCCGAGCCGACATAGCGGTGTTTATCCCACGTCGTAAGCACAGGGCTGGAAGGCCACGTGACAGGGGACAGCCTGGGGGGGCGCGTCCACGACCCTCAGGGGCCTGACGAACGCGGTTCGAGCGCTGTCCCGATCGCGGACCCCGGGCCTTCGGCGAGGGCTGTCAGCGGCCTGATCTTCGGGACAGGTCTCGGACGGTCGCCCGGA
This sequence comes from Nannocystis pusilla, assembly GCF_026626665.1. Classification (GTDB taxonomy): domain Bacteria; phylum Myxococcota_A; class Polyangia; order Nannocystales; family Nannocystaceae; genus Nannocystis; species Nannocystis pusilla. The sequence goes on along the minus strand of NZ_JAPNKE010000002.1, from coordinate 7,856,070 downwards.
CACGCGTCCGATCGTCCTCGCGGACAGGATCAGCGCGCTGATTCCGCTTCGAGCTCGTCGGCGACGACCGCGGCGACCGCCGCCTGCGCGAGACCAAAAGCAGAGGGCCCACGAACGGGAGCGCCATGACGGCCACCCACGGCAGACCGAAACCCACGAGGGTCCCGCGATGCGCCCGCACGAGGGTCTTCTGATGCGAGTAGTCGCGGCCGGTGCGCTCGAAGTACGGGTCGAGCAGCTCCCAGGTGAAGGTCCGGGCGGCGTACCACAGCTGCAGCGGCGGCCCGAGCAGCGGCCCGACGAAGGGCACGAGGGTGAGGCCGAACAGGAGCACGGTGACGCCGAGGAAGTAGAGGGCGCGGCGGATGCTGCCGAGCGTCGAGGCCACGAACCCGAGCTCCGCCGGCCGCTCGAGCCGGGCCGCCAGCGCCGGGCTGGTCGCCCGCACGCCCGCCATGAACACGCCGTCGGCCAGGAACGGGAGGCCGATGCTGACGACGAAGTACGACAGCATCGGCGCGGCGACCAGCGCCAGCAGACCGCCGCCGATCCGCAGCGCCCATCTTCCGAGCCATGTCGTCCAGGACATGTCCCCATCGACAGGTACCATCCACCACAGGAGGCCGCCGAGCGCCGCCGTCAACGCGACCGCGAGGACGACGAGGACGATCGCCAGGCGGGCGTAGGCGCGGCGGACCTCGGCGCTGGCGAGCGCGAGCTGAAGCCCGCGAACGGCCAGCTGGACGCCGCGCGGGAGGCCCTGGGGGACGGCAGCAGGAGGCATGGCTCGCGAGTAGCACGAATCTTCGGTCGGGGTCGCGCTTCGGGCGCAACGGCGCGAGAACGCGGTCTGTCGGCTGGCACGATCGTCGGCGCCGGACTCCGCGCCGAACTCGCGAGGCGAGCGCGGGCGCAGCCGAGGTCGTGGTTCACCGAAGAGCCTCGAGTCGCTCCGCCGGGCTGACTTCACGCCGAGGTGACGCTCGCGTCGCGCACCTCGTCGCTCGAGAGCGCAGCGAGAGCGCGGGCCGAGGACGAGGTCACGAGCGGACGAGCCGTCGGCGAGGAGTTTCCACGCGCGGCGCAGGAGGTCGCCGGTCGCGTGCGGTTCGGAAATCGCGGACGGGCGACCGCCGTCGCGTCGAGGCCCCAGCCGTGACGCTCGCAGAAGACCCGCGAGCTTGCGCACGTGCGTCGACGACGGCAGCGGGTGTCCCCGCGCGTGGCCTTCCGGACGCGCAGCGATCGGCCGCTCGTGTATATTGCCGCGGCCTGAGGGGACGATGGACATGAAGATGGTCAGCCGAATTGCGCATGGGACAGTGCTCGCGGCGGTGTTCGCCGGTGGTTGCAGCGACGACGGGGGCACGGGCGCGGGCACCCAGAACGTCGACACCACGGCGCAGACGACCGACACGGGCGGCACGACGCAGAGCCCGGGGCCGACCTCGCAGCCGACCGGCGCGAGCGACGGCACGCAGTCCGGCGGCCAGACCAATACGACCAGCGAGCCCGACCCGACCGCAGGCCCGACGACCACTCCGCCGACCTCGACGACGACGACCGCGACGGCGACGACCACCGTCGACACGACGACGACGAACACGACCGCGTCCTCCACCACCGACGACGAGACCACCGGCGGCGCGGCCGGTGTGGTCCGCTTCGTGGTGCTCGGCGACGTCGGCGAGGGCAACGAGGACCAGTATCAGGTGGCCGACGCGATCATCGCGGTGTGCGAGCAGCGCGGCTGCGACTGGGCGATGCTCACCGGCGACAACTTCTACGACAGCGGCGTCGAGGGCGTCGACGACCCGCAGTGGCAGGAGAAGTTCGAGCTGCCGTACATGGGCATCACGTTCCCGATCTACGCGGTGCTCGGCAACCACGACTACGGCGGCAACGGCATCGGCGTCGACTTCGACACCAGCAAGTCGGACTACCAGGTCGAGTACACGCAGCACAGCGAGCTGTGGCGCATGCCCGACAAGTACTACTCGTGGAAGCAGGCCCACGCGGAGTTCTGGGGCCTCGACACCAACCAGGTGATGACCGACCCGTTCAACGGCAGCTCCGACGACCAGCAGAACTGGCTCGACCAGACCGTGGCGGCCAGCACCGCGACGTGGAAGATCGCCTTCGGCCATCACCCCTACCTCTCGAACGGCGACCACGGCAACGCCGGCGCCTACGAAGACCTCGAGGGCATCCCCCTGCCGTTCGTGGCCGGCGAGAGCGTCAAGGAGTTCATGGAGGAGTCGGTCTGCGGCAAGATCGACGTCTATATCTGCGGCCACGACCACACGATGCAGTGGCTGCAGGCGGCCTGCGGCACCGAGTTCATCGTCGCCGGCGCGGGCAGCAAGGCCAACACGATCGAGGGCGACAACCCGTTCCACTTCCAGATCGCCGAGATGGAAGGCTTCACCTGGGTCGAGCTCAACGACAACAGCTTCACCGGCGTCATCTACGACAAGAACGGCAACGAGCTGTACTCGCGCACGTTCTCCAAGTGAGCGCCCGCCCGCCCGCGACGCGCCCTCTCGTCAGGGGGCGCGTCGCTCGCGAGCGGCGCAGACGAGATGCGGTCGGGCCGCCGCGGGCGAGCGGCTGGAGCGTCGACGTCGAGCTCGTCTCGTCCCCCATCACCGGTGTCATCGACGGCAGGGCCGGGCCCCGGGCCGAACCGTGTGAACGGCGAAGTCCGCGGCCGTTCGGCGCGAGCGCGAGCGAGGCCCGCGGGTTGCCGCCGCGGTCCCGTCGAAGCACGGTGAACGCAGTCGGAGGACGACATGCCGTGGTCGATGTTGGGCTCGCTGATGAGCGTCGTATGGGCTTTCGCGGGCGCGGATGCCGGGGCGATGGCGTCGGCCCTGCGCGAGCGGGCGGCCGGTGATGCGGCGAGGTCCGCGGAGAGAGCGGGCGACGAGCCGCCGATGTGTCCGGCGGTCCCGACGATCGCCGAGGGAGAGTTCGCCGCCCGATTCACCGCGGCGGTCTGCGCCCAGAAGGCCGCGTGCGGCTGCGGCGGCGGGGTGGACTGCGTGGTGAGGCTGCGACCCAAGTTCGAGGCGGTGCAGAGGTACGCGCGGGACCATTCATGGGAGTACGACCCCGCGTGCGCGCTGCAGATCCTCGCCAGCGCGGTGTATCGGCGCGGATGCGGCCTCGAGTCCGGATTTTATGAGCCGTTTTCGCAGTGTGGCGGGCGCTGCGAGGTGTTCCGCGGCGACGTGCCGAGCGGCGGAGCGTGCCCCGATCTGGACACCGACGTGGCCGCCTACGCCGACTCCTGCGCCGCGGCTGACGAGTCTTGCGACATCCTCGACACCTTCACCTGCATGACTTTCGGCGAGCTGCCGACCATGCAGGTCGGCCAGACCTGCGCGGAGGACAACGGCAACGAGCTGGGCGAGTGCGCCGAGGGTCTGACGTGCAGCGTCGAATCCGACACGTGCGTGCCGGAGGTCGGCGCGGGAGAGGCCTGCGCCGACGATCCCACGGCGTGCGAGTTCGGGCTGTTCTGCGACGCCGGCGTGTGCGCGCCGCGACGCCTCGCCGGGGAGGCGTGCGTCGACAACTTTCAGTGCGAGGCGCTCGCCTGCATGAACGGCGTGTGCCGCGACGAGCCGGTGATCTGCCTCGTCGACGAGCCGAGCGACCTGGTGTTCCGCTTCACGATACGGCCCTGATGCGGCCTCGCGCTCAGGCGGCGGCTTCGGCGGTGCGCCCGAACAGCGCGAGGATGTTGCCCCAGCCGCCTTCGCCGCCGAGCGCCGCGGCCATCTGCTCGGCCTTATCGCCGTAGCGCTCGAGCAGGCGATGCTCGAGCTCGACGCGGGTGCCGTCGCCCTCGGGGATGAAGCGGACCTCGACCTCGGTCTGCTGGCCGGGGTCGTAGGCCCACTGGCAGTTGAGCTCCCACGAGAGGACCAGGCGACCGGGCGGCTGCCACACCTTCACATGTCCCCAGAGACACTCGGTGCCGTCGACCCCGCGCTCGAACCAGCGGCCGCCGGCGAACGGCTCGACCACGGCGGTGACGGCCGCGACCTGGCCGATGTGGTGGCTGACGAGCGGCCACCAGGTGCCGAGCTGCTCGGTGAACACGCGGAACGCTCGCTCGGGGGTGGTGGCGACGTGGATGGACTTGGAGACGAGCAGGCTCTGGCTCTGGGGGACGGGGATCGGTTGGTTCATGGCGCTTCCTTGTCGTCGTCGTGGTGGCCGGGCTCGTCGGCCTCGGCCGCCTGCTTGAACGCCGACAACGCGAGCATCCAGAAGCGGTCGAGGTCGGCGCGCAGGCGGGCGATGCCCGCGGTGTGGATCGTGTAGACGCGCCGCGTGCCCTCGGCGCGGTACACCACGAGCCCGGCCTCCTTGAGGACGCGCAGGTGCTGCGAGACCGCCGGGCGACTGATCGGCAGCTTGTCGGCCAGCTCGCCCACGGAGTGGGGCCGGTCCGCAAGACGCTCGAAGATCACCCGCCGACTCGGGTCGCCCAGCGCGTCCCAGGGGTTGGTTTGGTAAGTCGGCACGAACGGTAAGTTACAACGAACTCATGGCGCGTCAAGCCGCTTTGCAGCCATCGGGCGCGCTGCGGAGAATGCGCGGGGCGTCGATGCCGAGCACGGGAAGCGGCTTATGACCGGCGGTCAGATCGTGATCGGGACGGCCGGCAGCGACGCGACATGTCCGAAGAGACATGTCTTCGTGGCCCGATGCATGAGCGCGCCATCCCGTGCCGCGAAGCGCGAGCTCCCGCAGCGGCGGCACGAGGGCAGCGTCCCTCGGTCGGCGTGGCGGGGGGCGCCGCGAACGTCGCCGGAAGACCTGGCCTGAGGGGCATGGCCTATGCGCCATGTCTCATCAGACAGCAGCGCATGTCACCGTCGGAGCGCCTGGCGTTCGTCTTCGCGGTTCGACGCGGGCGGAGGCGCAGGCCTCGCGAGCCACGACCTGCGGGCCGACGATGCGCGCGCAGGAAAAGGCTCAGCGCTCGTCTTCGCCGCGGTAGATGCAGCCGGAGGTGCAGGTCTCGCGGACCACGACCTGCGACAGGCCGGGCAGGGCGGGCAGCATGCGGCGCCAGATCCACCGGGCCAGCAGCTCGCTGGTCGGGTTCTCGAGGCCCTCGACCTCGTTGAGATAGTTGTGGTCGAGCAGCGCGTGCAGCGGCTGCCAGGCGGCGCCGATGTCGGCGAAGTCGACGACCCAACCGCTCGTCTCGCCGACCGGGCCGGTCACGTGGATCTCGATCATGAACGAGTGGCCGTGGAGGCGCGCGCACTTGTGGTTCGCGGGCACGTTCGGCAGGCGGTGGGCGGCCTCGAAGCGGAACTGTTTAAAAATGTCCATGGCTCGGCGGCGGGGGCGGAGAGTAACGGAAGCCGGCGCGCGCGCCGAGCTGGGCGAGCTCACGGGCGCCGGGGTGGCCGGCTAGAAGCGCCAGAAGAGGGCCTGGGCCGCACGGGCGCGGCGGACGGCCGCCTCGCCGCCAGGGCTGGCGGGGCCGCCGCCGGGTGGGGTGCTGCCGGCGAGGACCGCCGTGCAGGCGTGGACGCTGTCGGCCAGGCCGCGCAGGTCGTAGCCCCCCTCGAGCAGGAGGACCACGCGGCCGTCGGCGAGGCGGTCGGCGAGGTCGCAGACCACCCCGCAGAGGTGGGCGAAGCCGTCGGCGGTGACCTGCATGTCGCCGAGGGGATCGTCGCGGTGCGGGTCGAAGCCGGCGGACACGAGGATCAGCTCGGGGGCGAATTGCTCAGCGATCGGGGTCAGGAGGTCGCGGTAGATCGCCGCGTAGTCGCCGTCGCCGAGGCCGCCGGGCAGCGGGACGTTGACCGTGAAGCCGCGGCCGTCGCCGTTGCCGACCTCTCCCGCCGCGCCGGTGCCCGGGTAGTGCGGCGACTGATGGGTGTTGAACACCAGGACGTCGCGCCGGCCCTCGAACAGGTGCTGGGTGCCGTTGCCGTGGTGGACGTCCCAGTCGATCACCAGCACGCGCGACAGCCCGAGCGCGACGCGGGCGTGCTCGGCGGCCGCGGCGATGTTGCTGAACACGCAGAAGCCCATGGCCATGCTGTGCTCCGCGTGGTGGCCCGGCGGGCGCACGAGGGCGAAGGCGCGGCGGGCGGCGCCGCCGACCACGGCCTCGACGGCGGCGATACCTGCCCCTGCGGCCAGGTAGGCGGCGTCGACGCTGCCGGGGGCGAGCAAGACGTCGGGGTCGAGGTCGAAGGCGACGCCGCGGGCGCGGTCGACGGCGTCGACGTAGATCGGGTGATGCACGCGGAGGACCTGCTCGCGCGTGGCCGGGGTGGCCGACTGCCAGCGCGTGCCGGCGATCGGCTGGCTCTGCAGCTTGTCGCGGATCGCCCGCAGCCGCGCCGGGCTCTCGGGGTGGTGAGGGCTCTGCTCGTGGCCGAGCATGCGATCGTCACAGACGAGGAGCGTGTCGTGCGCCATGGCGTGGCTCGGCAGCATAGTCGCCGGCATCCGCCGATGCTACCGATCACGAATGCGAGGTCGCGGCGCCGGCCGGGACCTGGCGCACCTCCTGCTTCCCGTGCGAGACGATCGCGCGACCGGAGCGCCGCGCGTGGACCTGCGTGATCTCGGCGCCGAACAGGACGATGAGCGACGAGTAGTAGACCCACGCCATCAGCACGACCACCGAGCCGGCCGCGCCGTAGGCCGAGCCGACGGCGGCGCGGCCGAGGTAGACGCCGAGCCCCCACTGGCCGACGGTGAACAGCAGCGAGGTGGTGGCGGCGCCGATGGCCACCTCGCGCCAGCGGACCTCGGCGTTCGGCAACAGCTTGAACAGCAGCGCGAACACGCCGGTCATCACCGTCAGCGAGACGCCGAGGTCGACGAGCCGCCAGAACCACCCGAGGCCTTCGACGCCGGGCATCGACGACAGGCCGGAGACGATCGAGCCGGCCACCAGCAGGGCGACGACCGCGGCGCCGAGGGCGAGGATGAGGACGAGGCCGAGGAGGCGCCCGCGCACGGTGTTGCGCCAGCCGGTCTGGCTCGGGGCGGCGCCCCAGATGTGATCGAGCGCCGACTGCAACTGCCCGAAGGCCGTGGTCGCGCCGACCAACATCACCACGCCGCTGATGATCGCCGACAGCCACCCGCCGCCGGCCTTGTGCGCGTGGGCGAGGATGTCCTGCGCCAGCCCGGCGGCCTCTCCGCCGATGAGGTGCTCGAGCCGGTCGACGACCTCGCCGCGCGCGGCCTCCTCGCCGTAGATAAGGCCGACGATCGCCACCAGCAGCAGCAGGAACGGCGCCAGCGACAGCATCGTATAGTAGGACAGCGCGCCCGCCTGCGTGAACGGGTCCTCGCGCGAAAACTCGAGCCCCGCGTCCTTGAGCAACAGGAAGATCTTCCGCAGTGTTCGCATGGCGGCTTCTCCGGCTTGCCCGGCGATCTTGATCCGGATCGCCGGGCGCGGCCAGCGAAGCGCAGAGCGGGGGTGTAGAGGGGCGTCGGCGAACACATGTCCGAAGGGGCATGTTGTTGCAGGCATGTCATGATCGCGTCGGCGCGGACGTCGTCCGTTCGCGGACTTTGCGCGGCAGCGCGGCCGGACAGCCTCAAAACGGCTGGAGGACGGCCCGCGCGAGGAATCTTGCGCCCGCGCGCGTGGCCCCTGAGGCCGGTCGAGATCATAGTTCGCGCGTCATGCGCCCGCTGTGGACATGTCTCTTCGGACTGGTGCTCGCGGTCCTCGTCGGCTGCTCGAGCAAGCTCGACGACGTCCGCGGGTCCGACGCCTACATCAAGGACGTTCAGTTCGTCGGGGTCGAGCGGTTCCCGGAGAAGGAGCTGCTGGCGTACCTGCACATGGGGGAGACGTCGATCCTGCCGTGGAAGGACCGCTACGCGTTCCTGCCCGCCAACATCCCGGTCGACGCCAAGCGCATCGTCGAGGTCTACAAGGCCCACGGCTACTACGACGCCGAGGTGGTGTCGATCACCCCGGTGGTGAAGGCCGGGCGCGTGCGCCTGTTCACCCGCACGCCGGGTGAGCGCCGCCCGGGCAAGGCGACCATCAAGGTGGTCGTCCGCGAGGGCGAGCCGACGCTGGTCAAGAAGATCGAGCTGACGTTCCCGGCCGGTCGCCCCGGCGTCGCCGTCGGCGACCCGCGGGTCGGCGAGGACGCGCTGCGCAAGCGGATCGCGCTCCAGACCGAGAGCGCGTTCGAGGTGCCGAAGCTGAACCGCTCGACCGAGCAGCTGCTCGAGACGCTGCGCGACGCCGGCTACGCGAAGGCGGAGGTGCGCGAGTCGGCCGAGGTGATGCCCGGCGTCGGCGCCACCGTGCGCTTCGAGATCCGCCCCGGCCCGTACTACAAGATCGGCGAGATCCGCTTCGAAGGCCTCGGCAACGTGCCCGAGAAGTACGTCCGCAACGAGTCCGACTACGCGCCCGGCAAGCCGTACTCGCCGAAGCTGGTGAAGAAGGTCGAGGCGGCGACCTACGGCCTCGAGGTGTTCGACACCGTCACGATCGAAGAGAAGCCGTCGGAGTCGAAGCCGGGGACGATCGACCTGGTCGTCAAGGCGCGCCCGGCCAAGCCGCAGTCGATCAAGCTCGGCGCCGGCTTCGGCCTCGACCCGGTGCGCTGGGAGCAGCGCGGCAGCCTGCTCTACACCCACAAGAACCTCTTTAAAAACCTGACCCGCTTCGACCTGCGCGCGCGCGCCGGCTACGCCGAGCTGCCGAGCATGTTCAACCCGCAGGAGCACGGGCCGATCGTCAAGTTCGAGCCGACGCTGCGGCAGAAGGGGCTGATCGAGAAGCGCACGGTGGCGTCGCTGTCGCCGGCGTTCGAGCTCGGGATCTGGGAGGGCTACCAGTTCTACAGCCCGACCATGCGGGCCGGCCTGTCGCGCTTCTTCAGCCGCTTCGTCGAGGCCGAGCTCGCCTACAACTTCCGCTTCGTCGACTTCTTCAACGTGTCGCCGACCCTCAAGGGCCAGGACTCGATCCTCGGGCTCGACTTCCGCGACCCGTACACGCTCAGCTACCTCGAGCCGTCGCTGCGCATCTACCTCACCGACTCGGTGCTGCGGCCGAAGAACGGCGCGATCCTCGGGGTCGTCTACGACATCATGGGCCTGGGCGGCGACTTCAGCGCGCATCGCGTGCGCCCCAGCATCCGCCTGTACTGGACGCCGCACTGGCGCATCACCTTCGCGGGCCGCTTCGAGATGGGGTGGATCGTGCCGTGGGGCCCCCGGGGCGGCGCGCCGATCGACATGCGCTTCTACCTCGGCGGCGCCGACACCGTGCGCGGCTGGGGCCTGCGGCGGCTGTCGCCGCAGGTGTTCCCCGACGGCTGCGTGCCCGGCGAGGCCGATTGTCGCGGCATCCCCGTGGGCGGCAACACCATGATCCTCGCCAACATCGAGGCGCGCATCCGGGCCACCGAGATGCTCAGCTTCGTCGCCTTCGTCGACGGCGGCGACGTGCGCGCCGGGGTCAATCAATTCGCGCTGAAACAATTCAACTACTCGGCTGGGCCCGGTGTCCGCCTCGACACGCCGATCGGCATGTTCCGCCTGGACGTGGGCTTCCGCCTCAACGAGACCGAATACGCCCGCGACCAGAAGATCTGGGCCGTGCACTTCGGGCTCGGTGAAGCATTCTAACCAAGGGCTGCAGGGGACGCGATGACGAGGCTCGGGAAGATCGCACGCACGACGCTGAAGGGGCTGGCGATCCTCATGTCGATCGTGGTCGGCGCGGTCGTCGTGCTCCTGACCACCAACGTCGGCCTGCGGCTCGCGCTGCGCGTCGGCCTGCCGATCTACAACGACAAGATCGCCGGCAGCGTGGCGATCGAGGCGGCCGAGGGCTCGCTGCTGGGCTCGTTCACCCTGCGCGGCGTGACGCTGTCCGACCGCGAGGGCCGCGCGCTGATCACCGCCGACGCGCTCGCGCTGGAGTGGTCGCCGCTGGCCCTGCTCGGCAAGGACCTCGCGGTCGACTCGCTGGTGCTCGAGCGCCCGCGCGTCTACCTGCCCGGGCCCGGCGGCAGCTTCGCCGACATCGCGCCGCCCGGTGATGATGTCCCGAAGGACATGTCCGAGCCGCCAGGTCCGAACCTGCCGCTCGCCATCGCCGCGGCCCTGCAGCTGCGCGACGGCGCGGTCTACTTCGCCGACGGCGCGCCGATCGTCGAGGCGCTCGACCTCGACCTGCGCGCGCGCGGGGTCGGCCGCGCGGCCGAGGCGGAGATCACCGCGGGGCGCGGGCGACTGCTCGGGAGCCGCGAGATCGAGGAGCTGGTGCTGCGCGCGCTGGGGCTCGCCGGTGGCGACGGTCGAGGGATTGCGCGTGGTGGCGGACGCGGCGTCGATCGAGATCCCCCAGGCGCAGCTCGATGTGCGCTCGTGGCGGATGCTCGTCGACGTGAAGGCCCGCGCGGCGCTGGGGCTGCTGGCGGAGTACCTGCCGCCGGGCTCGGTGGAGAAGCTGATGGCGCCGGCGGGGACGCTCGAGCTGGCGGTCTCGGCGGAGGGTGTCCCCGAGGACATGGCGGGCGAGGTCCGCCTGGCGCTGGCGCCGAACCTGGCGCTGCGGCTCGCGGGCGCGGGCGCGTGGCGCGGGACGCCGGAGGCCGACGTCACGATGATGGTCGACGCCGACCTGGCGCCGTGGACGCAGTCGCGGCTCGGCCGGGTGCGCCCGACGCTCGAGCTGCACGCGCGGCAGATGCCGAGCAAGCGGCTGGCGCTGGCCGGCGGGCTGCGCTGCCCCGAGTGCGCGTCGCTCGGCGGGCTGTCGCTCGACGTCGACGGCGTGGTCGACCCGGCCGGCAAGAACCTGTCCCTCGAGGCAGCTCTGGACGCGGCCGGGATCGGCGCGCTGGTCGACGTGACCGCCGTGGGCGGGTCGCTGCGCGAGATCGACTGGCGCCTGTCTGTGATCGACGTGGCCCGCCCGGCCGGGGTCGGGCGTCAGTTCGCCAGGCTGCCCGACCTGGCCGGCACGCTCTCGGGCCGCGGCGCGTGCGTCGGGCCGGAGCTGCGCTGCGCCGGCGCGCTCGAGCTGCGCCGGGTCGACGCCGCGGGCGTGGCGGTCGACCACGCGCGCATCGATCTGGATGTCCTTCAGGGCATGTCCGGTGGGACAGTCGCGGTCGCGCTCGAGGCGCTGCGGGTCGGCGGGCAGACCGTCGATCGCGGCGAGGTCCGGCTCGACGTCGAGAAGCTGGCGCCCGGGCCGGTGGCGCCGCCGGTGCCGGCCGCGCTGCCGCCGCTGCTCGCGCGGGTGCGGGCGGGGGCGCTCGGGCCGGGCACGGGGGCCGAGGTCGACGTGTCCGTTCGGACAGGTCAGGAGCTGCGCGCCGACCTCGACAAGCTGAAGGCCGAGTTCGCCGGCTTCCACGCCGAGCTCGAGAAGCCGGCGAAGGCGGTGCTGTCGGGCACGAAGCTGGAGGTCGACGACCTGGCGCTGAAGATCGCCGGCGGGCGCCTCGCGGCCGGGGGTGTGCTCGACGCCGACGGGCCGAGCGACATCAAGGTCGACCTCAGCGGGCTGGCGCTGGCGCGGCTGCGGCCGCTGCTGCCGAAGCTGCGGCCGGCCGGGCTCGCCTCGGCGAACGTGCGCGTCCACGGCCGCCCGGAGGCGCCTTCGGTCGCGGCGGACGTGCGGATCGCCCGCGCCGGCCTCCAGGGCAAGACCTTCGGCGACCTCGACGTCGCGGCTCGCCTCGACGGCGGCCGCGCCGAGGTCGACGTCAATCTGCACGGGCCGCTGGCGCGCGAGCTGAAGGTGCGGGCAGAGGTGCCTGTTCATGTGAACATGTCACTGCGGACAGGTTCGATCGGCCAGGCGTACACCAAGGTCGAGCTGCGGGCCCAGGAGGTGCGGCTGGCGCAGCTGCAGCAGTGGGTGAAGCGGCCGGAGATCGCCGGGCGGCTCGACGGCATGGTGCTGTTCGAGGCCAACGGCACCGACGGGCCGCTGGCGACCCCGCGGGTGCTGACCGAGTGGCGCGCGAAGGGGCTGACGATCGCCGGCGCGCCGGTCGGCGACGTCGCGGTCAGCGTCAGCCACCGCGGCGAGTGGCTGCAGGGCAAGGTCGACCTCCACCGCAGCGGCGGGCGGGCGCAGGTCGACGTGCAGGTGCCGCTCGAGCTCGACCCGCTGCGCGGCCGCTTCGCGTGGCACCGCGAGCGCGACCACCGGGTCCTGGTGCAGCTCGACGACATCGACGTCGCCGACCAGCTCGACGCGATCGCGCCGGGGCACGACGCCGGCGGCAAGCTGACCCTGCGGGCCGAGATGACCGGTCCGGCCACCAAGCCCGAGCTGCAGGCCGAGCTGCGCGGCGAGAACCTCATGCACCGCCGGATCGCCCTCGGCTCGCTGTCGCTGCTGGCGACCATGCGCGACGGCGGCGCGGCGGTCGACCTCTCGGGCGGCGGCGGCCAGGTCGGGCGCTTCCAGGTGCGCGCGCTGGCCCCGGTCGCGCTCGACGCCTCGGGCGTGCGCTGGCGTCGCGACGGCTGGTACGCGCTGATGCTCGACCTCCGCGAGCTCGAGCTGGCGCCGCTCGAGCCGCTGCTCGGGCTCAACCTCGGCGGGCGCATCAGCGGCGGGGTCACCTTCGACGGCGCGGGCCGTCACCCGAAGCTGCGCGGAGCTGTCCGTGCGGACAGGTTTTCGTTCAAGGGCCAGCCGGTCGGCGCGCTGCGGGCCGAGCTCGAATTCCGCGACGGCCTGGCCAAGGTCGACGCGCACGGCCGCATGGGCAAGATCACGACCCTCGAGCTGTCGGGCCGGGTGCCGCTCGACGTCGACCTGCGCTCGGGCGAGTTCGCGTGGGCGACCGAGCGGCCGGGCAAGGTCAAGCTCGCCATCGAGAAGCTCGACCACGACGCGCTCGAGCCGTTCAGCCCGCTGCCGCAGCAGGCGCTGGTGGCCCTGAACATCCACGCCCAGGCCGAGATGGACGCCGAGCACGTGCGCGGCAAGGCCCTCGTCAGCGGCGAGATCGGCCACAAGGTGCTGGGCGGGCTGCCGCTGAAGATCCAGGCCGACGTCGACGACGCCAAGCAGGCGGTGCGCGGCAGCCTCGGCCGGCGCACCGAGAAGGGCAGGCTTGAGTTCGCGGTCGACACCAAGGCGTCGATCCCCGAGCTGCGCGCCAAGCAGGCCAAGCTGACCGACGCGCCGCTGCGCGGCGAGCTCAAGGCGAACGCGACCGACCTCCGCTACCTCAGCGGCTTCTTCCCCGAGGCGATCTACGACTTCACCGGCTTCTTCTCGAGCGAGGTCACCGCCAGCGGCGTGATCGGCAAGCCGAAGCTGCGCGGACAGGCGCGGCTGCAGAAGGGCGGCGTGACGGTGGTGGCGCTGCAGCAGCGGTTCCGCGACCTGAACTTCCAGATCGACGCCGACGGCCCGGAGGTCAAGCTGACCAGCCTCACCGCGACCAGCGGCGAGGGTCGGCTCAAGGCCACCGGCGGGGTCAAGTTCGCCAGCGGCGGCAAGATCGACGCCGACGCCGACCTCACCCTGCGCAGCTTCCCGGTGGTCCGTCCGGGCCTGCCGCAGATGATCGTCGACACTCACGTGCGCGCCGACGTCAAGCGCAGCGCGGAGGGGCTCGGCGTGGCGATCGACGTCGACGGCGCCGAGGTGTGGGTGTCCGACCTGACGACGCGCGCGCCCGACCCGCTGCCGGAGAACGAGCACGTCAAGATCGTCACCGGGCCGCTGCCCGAGCTGCAGGCGGCGCTCGGCAGCCAGGCGGCCGCGGCGAGCGACAAGGAGTCGGCGGTGGTGCTCGCCGAGGAGCGCACGCTGCCGCCGTCGAAGACCCCGCCGACGGCCGACGTCGAGAACAGCCACCTCGACCTCGAGGTGCGGCTCAAGCAGCCGGTCCATATCAAGGGCGTGTCGATGGACATGAACTGGAGCGGCGCGCTGGCGCTGCACCGCAAGGGCGAAAAGGCCGAGGTCACCGGCGGCTTCCGCTCCGACCGCGGCCGCTTCGAACTGCTCGGCAACCGCTTCACCATCGACCAGGGCCGCGTATTCCTGCCGGAGGACGGCACGACGGTCGACCCGTACCTCGACCTCACCGCCGACACGACCACGCCGCAGGCCGAGGTGACCGTGGCGATCCGCGGCCGCCTCAGCCGGCCCGAGCTCAAGCTGCGCTCGCGCCCGTCGCTGACCGAGGGGCAGATCTTCGCGCTGCTGCTGACCGGCACCGCCGACACGCAGGAGAGCGACCCGAAGAAGACGCAGGCCAGCGCGGCCGGCCTGCTCGTCAACTTCAGCAACCCGACGCTGTCGCGCTTCGCCGACCAGAAGCTCGGCATCGACCGCATCAAGTTCGGCTTCGCCGACGACGTGACGCAGCCGGTGCTGAGCGTCGGCAAGCACCTGACGAAGAAGATCTACGCCGAGACCACCTACCACCACAACGCGCCGATCCGGACCAACCGCATCGAGGGCTCGTTCGAGTACCGCTTCAAGCCGCAGTGGTCGGTGGAGACCTTCTTCGGCGACGCCGCCGTCGGCGGCCTCGACGTGTTCTGGCGTCGCACCTTCGGCCGCACCGGCGCCGAGAAGCTGCCCCCGATCCGCGACCCCGAGCACCACCCGCCGCCCAAGACGACGCCGACGAAGCAGACGGCGCAGGTCGACACGACCCGCTGAGCCTTCGCCGGGAGCCAGGGCCGCGTCGGCGCTAGCCCGGATTTCTCACCACGGATAGGAATTCCGGCCGTACATCCCGAGTTAGAGCGGGTGTGAAACGATTGCCTGTCACCCAGGGGTACGGCCGGAACACGACAAGGTGTATCCGCACCGAGTTCGACTTTCAACCCGCCGGGCGGCGGCGAGTCGAGGCCGCCTTCGACGCCGGGCGGGTCAGCTCGGACGGCGGCTTGCTGCTGCTGCGCGAGCTGACCAAGAGTTCAGGAGTGTTCCGACGCTTCGCGGCCTGCTTCCGGGACCACCGAGATTCGAGCCGCATCGAGCACACCGTCGAGGAACTGCTCGCGCAGCGCGTGCTGGGCTTGCTGTGCGGCTACGAGGATCTGAACGACCACGACACGCTCCGCGACGACGCCCTGTTGGCGCTTGCGGTGGGCAAGGCCGACCCGACGGGCGAGCAGCGCAAGCGGGAGCGCGACCGGGGTCACGCGCTGGCCGGCAAGAGCACGCTGAACCGTCTGGAGCTGGCGAGGCCGATCGTGGCCGGCGACGAGCGCTACAAGAAGAGCAGCTACGACGACCACGGCATCCAGCGCCTCTTCGTCGACACCTTCCTCGCCGCGCATGACCGGCCGCCGGCCGAGCTCATCCTCGATCTCGACGCGACGGACGACCCCGTACACGGCCAGCAGGAGGGCCGCTTCTTCCACGGCTTCTACGACAGCTACTGCTACCTTCCGCTGTACGTCTTCTGCGGCGACTTCCTCCTCGGCGCTGCGCTGAACACGGCCGACAAGCAGCCGGTCAGCGGCGCGCTCGAGGAGCTCGAGCGGATCGTCGGGCAGCTCCTCGCGCGCTGGCCCGACGTCCGGATCATCGTGCGCGGCGACTCCGGCTTCTGCCGCGACGAGGTCATGCGTTGGTGCGAGGACAACGGCCTCTTCTTCGTCCTCGGCCTGCAGAAGAACTCGCGCCTGATCGCCGAGATCGAGGACGAAATGAAGCAGGCCCGCGCCCTCTCCGAGCAGACCGGCAAGAACGCGCGCGTCTTCAAGGACTTTCGCTACGAGACCACCCGTTCCTGGTCCTGCGAGCGTCGAGTTATCGGCAAGGCCGAGTACACGACGGACAAGGAGAACCCGCGCTTCGTCGCCACCAATCTGTCGAGCGACGAGTACGACGCGCGCACGCTCTACGAAGACCTCTACTGCGCCCGCGGTGACATGGAGAACCGCATCAAAGAGCAGCAACTCGGCCTCTTCGCCGACCGCACCAGCGCCCACACGCTGCGTGCCAACCAGCTCCGCCTGTGGCTCTCGTCCGTCGCCTACATGATCCTCAACGAGCTCCGCCGCCTCGCTCTCGCCGGCACCGAGCTCGCCCACGCCCAGGTCTCCACCATCCGCACGAAGCTGCTCAAGATCGGCGCCATCGTCACCACCTCGGTCCGCCGGATCCGCGTCTCCCTCAGCTCGGTTTTCCCGCTCCAGCAGGTGTGGTGGCGGGCCCTCGAGAACCTCCACCGACATCACGTCATGAGACCCTGACGCCCCTCGACAACCTCCGTCTCAGCGGTGCGCCGCGCTGCGCGCCGGGGCTCGTCTGTCCTCATGGACATGTGGCTCAGAAAGCGTCGCCAGCCTTGTAATCCGGCTTACAGCTCGATCTCGCGCGATCCCGACAGCATGACAAGCGCAGCCCTCGCCCACGTCATCACCGCCCGCGAGTTCGCCCGCCAAGCCGCTCAACAACCGCTCGGCAGGCGCTGCTAACCCGTGGTGAGAAATCCGGGCTAGCGAGGCGTCCACGCGGCCCTCGCGTTTGCGCTGCATGCCCGCAAGGACAGGTGGTGCATTCGCCGGAATCCTGCGGCATGCGCGCCGTAGGCCTGCGCGCTCGCCGCGTCGCCTGCCGCGCCCGCCCAGATCGCCCGCTAGAGCCGAAATAACGACGTTCAAAGGGCGTAGGCCAGTTCGCCCGAGGGGCAACCGCGATCAGACTGTGAACAGGAGCAGAGAACGAAACATGGCCATCAATCAGGATCAGGCGCAGGGTAAGTGGGACCAGATCAAGGGCAAGGCCAAGCGGATCTGGGGCGAGCTTACCGACGACGATTTCCTCAAGGCAGAGGGCTCGGCCGACAAGCTGTACGGCATCATTCAGGAGCGCTTCGGCGACGGAAAGGAGGCGATTCAACGCAAACTCGAGGACCTCCATCTGCCATAGCAACGAAGCGCCGGCGACATGTGGCCGCCGGCTGAATCACCGCGCCTGCCCCCTCGTGCAATCGGGGGCGGGCGCGGTCCCTTTAAGGGCCAGAAGCCCGTAGGAGCCTGAATTCTGGCACGTACGTGCTGGGCTCGCTGCCCTGAGAATCGACGCGCCGGGGTTGATTGTGCATAATGAGATGATCAAAATGGCGATAGCATCGTTGCCCGGCCGCCCGACCTGCCTATTAATATCCGTAGGAGGAAAAAACAATGCTTCGTTGGGCCGTCGTCTTCTTCATCATCTCGATCATCGCTGCGATCTTCGGCTTCGGCGGTGTCGCCAACGCCGCCTCCGACATCGCGCAGGTGCTGTTCTTCATCTTCATCGTGATCTTCGCGGTGATGCTGGTCGCCGGCCTCGTGGCGGGCAAGAAGATCGCCGGCTGAGGCGCCCCGCGCCGCGCTGTCCCGCGCGGGACGGCGCGCCGGAGGGCGCACCGCGGACGCTTCCACGAGCCCGCGGTGCTGCGAGCGACGAGTTCAGCCGTGCGCGGGTCGATGACGACCGCCGCGCACCGCGTCGCGTGACGGCCACGGGCCAGGTCACGTGGCGCGCGCCCCGCGGCAGATCCGCGCCGCGCACGGCCGTTCCATAAGATGTCTTGAAGGACAGATAGGGCCCCGCAGCGCGCGCCACGCGAGCTGCGGGGCGCCCTTGTCTGTCCCGAGCGCCATGTGCCCCGAGGGACATGTGCAAGCGTCGACGCATGTCGCCGTCGACCCGCAGACGCGGAGCTGCGAGCGAGCGCACGGGTCGCGAGCGCGCGTACGGCCACACATGCAGGCCGGCGGACCCCCCGGTCGCGCGCGCGTGACTGCTCGGACTGCTGCGCCGCCACTTTGCGTTTGAGCGGCTCGGCGGTGTGTGGCACACGTGGCTGATGCTGAAGCGGGAAGACTTGTTCAAGCTTGGGTTGACGGCGGCCGTACTGCTGCCTGCGTGTGGCGACGACGGGGCGACGACGGCCGTGTCGGCGACGAACGTGACGGGCCAGACGGAGGCGACGACCACTCCGGGGACCACCGACACGCCGACCTCGACGAGCGACACGCCGACCTCCACGGCGGCCACCACCGAGGGGACCGGCACCGCCAGCGCGAGCGAGGGCACGACCGACACCTCGACCACCAACGCGAGCACGGTGAGCACCACCGACGTCTCGACCTCGACCACCGACACCACCGGGCCGGTCTCCGGGACCACGACAACCTCCACCACCACCACGAGCGACACCGACACGACCGCCGGCCCGTGCGTGTGCAACCCGGGCGACCTCAACGGCTGCGAGGGCGACCAGATCCTCGTGTGCAGCGACGACTGTCAGGGCTTCGAGCCGCAGCCGTGCCCCGGCAACGGCCAGACCTGCAAGAACGGCGCGTGCGGCTCCATGCTGTGCAACCCGGGCCAGGTGCTGTGCGAGGGCCTCGACGCCGAGAAGACCTGCAACGCCAACGGCGACGCCTTCGACCCGCCGGTCGCGTGCAGCGCGACCCAGCAGTGCGACTTCGGCGGCTGTACCGAGCTGTGCGACCTCGTGCAGACAAGCCCGAGCTCGGTCGGCTGCTCGTTCCTCGGCCAAAAGATGGACAACTTCAACGACGGCCAGGCGGACTCGCTGATCGTCGGCAACACGCACCCGACCAAGACGGCGCAGGTCCAGCTGTACTTCGTGCCGAACGGCCAGAACGTCGAGCAGCCCCAGGGCGCGCCGGTCAACCTCGCGCCGGGCATGACCTACACGTTCCAGATGAGCAACGCCGCGCTCGACAAGAAGTCCGAGCTGCGCAAGGGCGGGGTCTACCGCGTAAGCAGCAACATCCCGATCATCGCCTACCTGCACTCGCCGCTCGGCTCGCAGGCGACCAACGACGCGTCGATGCTGCTGCCCGAGTACGCGCTGCGCCAGAACTACATCGTGGCCTCGTGGAAGGACACGCACAACCAGTACCCCAGCTACTTCAACGTGATCGCGCTGCAGGACGGCACCACGGTCAAGTGGACGCCGCCGCAGAACACGCTGGCGGGCGCGGGCGTGCCGGCGGTCAACGGCGGGGCGACCGGGCAGGTGACGATGAACCGCTTCGACACCCTGCAGGTCCGCGGGCCGCAGACGGGCAGCGACGTGTCGGGCACGTTCATCGAGGCCGACAAGCCGATCTGGGTCGTCGGCGCCGTCGAGTGCGTCAACGTGCCGACCAACCAGGTCACCTACTGCGACCACATCGAGGAGCAGATGCTGCCCCTCGACTACTGGGGTAAGACCTACGTCGGCGCCCACTCGCCCGACCGCGGCAACGAGAAGCACTACTGGCGCGTGTTCGCCGGCGAGGACGGCACCACCGTCTCGACCGACCCCGTCCAGCCCGGTACGCCCTTCACCATCAACAAGGGCCAGTACAAGGACATCGTGGTGCCCAACAACACCAGCTTCATGTTCTCGGGCGACAAGCCGTTCCTGCCGGTCCAGTACCTCGAGAGCCAGGACGGCGGCGCCGGCACCGGCGACCCCGCGATGTACCAGATGATCCCCGTCGAGCAGTTCCTCGACCGCTACGCGTTCGCCACCGGCACCGGCTACTCCGCCGACTACGTCCAGGTCATCCGCGTCAAGGGCGGCGCCGACGTCAAGGTCGACGGCGCGACCGTCGGCGGCTACTACACGGTCGGCAACTACGAGGTGTCCGACTGGAAGATCAGCCAGGGCGGCCACCTCGCCGAGAGCGACGAGCCGTTCGGCATCGTCAGCGTCGGCTACACCGGCGTGACGTCCTACGCCTACCCCGGCGGCATGCGGCTCAAGATCATCAACCCGCAGTGAGCGCCGTCCGCGAGGGCATGACCCTCGGGACATGAAATAAGGGACATGCCCGCGAGGGCATGTCCCTTCGTTTTATCGGCCGTAGCGATCAGCCGGCGCTGAGCAGGACGACCGGGCAGGGCGCGTTCTTCAGCAGGCTCTCGACGCGGTGGCCGAAGAAGGCGCGGGCCGAGACGGCGCGCAGGCTGCTGCCGATGATCAGGAGGTCGTAGCCGCCCTGCGCGGCCACGCGGACGATGTCCTCCTCGGGCCGCGCGCCCTCCATGACGACGGTCTCGACGCTGGCGCCGAACTTCTTGGCCCGCTCGGCCTCGCGCGCGACGATCTGGGCGCCGATCTCGTGCGGCCGGGCGATGTCGACGTCGTTCGAACCGGTGCGCGAGATGTGGATGATGGTGACCTCGGCCCTGGTGCTGGTCGCCAGCACCGCGGCCAGCTCGACGGCGTTCTTGCTGTACTCGGTGCCGACGGTGGGCACGAGGATCTTCTTCGGCGACCACACGCGGTAGAGCGGCGGCTTCTCGCCCTTGGCGATCTTGGGCGCCGGCTCGCGCACGATCAGGGTCGGGCACGGCGACTTGTGGATGATGCGGTCGGCCACCGGCCCGAACAGCGCCTCGGTGCTGCGCTGGGT
The DNA here is from genome assembly GCF_026626665.1 of Nannocystis pusilla. GTDB lineage: Bacteria > Myxococcota_A > Polyangia > Nannocystales > Nannocystaceae > Nannocystis > Nannocystis pusilla. The sequence continues at coordinate 7,835,652 of NZ_JAPNKE010000002.1, read as the reverse complement.
CTCGCCGAGCACCAGCAGCTCGTAGTCGCGCGCGGCCTCGGCCAGCACCTGCTCGGCCGGGTCGACGTCGGTGATCAGCTTGAGCTCGGGCCGCGAACCCTTGAGCAGCCGCAGCGGCCGACCGATCCGCTCGAGCGCCTTGGCGCCGGTGGCGTGGTAGCGCCGCACGCGACGCGCCAGGCCGCGCCACCACGGGGTCTTCACCGCCTGCGGGCAGGCGTACACGGCGGTGACCTCGATCGGCTGCTCGTGGCTGAGGTAGCCGAGGATCTGCGCCGGCAAGTCGACGCTGTGGGCGTTGCGGCTGACCATGAGGACGCGCCGCACCTGGCGGATGAAGCTGCTGGCCGCCAGCGCCTCCATCTCGAGCCGCTTGGCCTCGCTCTCGCCCATCTTGACCTTCGAGAGGGTGTAGCGCAGGAGCGGCGGGGCCATCAGCGAGGTGGCGATCGCTACCATGACGACGATCGAGTACATCTCGACGCTGAGGACGCCGAGGCTGAGGCCGATGGTGGCGACGATGATCTCCATGGCGCCGCGGGCGTTCATGCCGGAGCCGAGCGCGAGCCGCTCCCAGTGGGAGATCCCGCAGACCCAGGCGCCGAGGTAACAACCGACGAACTTGCCGAAGCAGGCGATGCCGAGGACGATCGCGCCGACGGTGGCGACGTCCGGGTCGGCGAGGCGCATGAGGTCGACCTTGACGCCGGCCGAGGCGAAGAAGATCGGGGCGAGGAAGCTGGCGGTGACGAGCTCGAGGGTGTGCGCGACCTCGTGGCGGAACCGCGGGGCCTGGCCGGCGAGGATGCCGACGGTGAAGGCGCCGAGCACGGCCTCGATGCCCATCTCGTGGGTCAAGGCGGCGGTGGCGAACGCGAGCGCGAGCACCAGCGACATCTGCGAGCCGGAGCCGCCGAACCGCTTGTCGACGGTGGCCATGACCCGGGCGATCAGCGGCGCGCCGAGCGTGAAGGCGAACAGCATGAACACCACCGCGCCGCCGATCGACTTCAAGGCGGTGACGACGTCGACCACGCCGGTCTTGGCCAGGCCGGCGACGACGGCGAGGAGGATCCAACCGATCGTGTCGTCGGTCATCGCCGCCGCCAGGATCAGCTGACCGATGTCGCGCCGGATCAGCTTGAGGTCCATCAGCACCTTGGCGATCACCGGCACCGCCGAGATGCTCATCGCCACCGCCATGAACAGGCTGAACACCAGCCGCGCGTCAGGGTTGGCGAGGTAGGCCTCCGGCAACATCTCGCCGAGCGCGAAGCCGGTGGCGAACGGGACGAGGATGCCGCCGGCCGAGATCATCAGCGCCGTCTTGCCCCGCCGCTTGATGAGGCCGAGGTCGGTCTCGAGGCCGGTGCAGATCAGCAGGAAGAGCACGCCGATCCACGAGATCGCGGCCAGCAGATCGGCCAGGTGCTGGTCCTTCGGGAACAGGGTGTGCTGCGCCTCGGGCCACACGAGGCCGAGGATCGACGGGCCGAGCACGACGCCCGCCATCAGCTCGCCGACCACCGGCGGCTGCTTCAACTTGCGCATGATCTCGCCGAGGAAGCGCGCCATCGCCAGCAGCACGGCGATCTGCACGAGCAGCATCAGCACCGCGTGGTGCGCGAGGCCCTTGATGACGGCGGTCGACGCCGCAGCCTCGGCGGTGTCGCTCAGGGCCGCGAAGAGAGAGGTGAGGTCGAACGAGGACGCGAGGGGGCGCAGAAGGACATGGTCGCGGTCACAGGTCCCTTGGGTCCGCTCAGGACGCGTCCGGGAGGGCTCGATGCCGCGAGGTCCCCGGCGAGACCCGTAGCGACGGTGATTCTTGCCCTTTCGGTGTATCACGAAGCGCTGTTCGTGAAGCGCGCCGCAGCGGCGCTATTTCGAGCCGGGCCCGCGAGCTTCAACCGGCGCTGAGCAGCACGACCGGGCAGGGGGCGTGCTTCAGCACGCTCTCGACGCGGTGGCCGAAGAAGGCGCGGGTCGAGACGGCGCGCAGGCTGCTGCCGAGCACGATGAGGTCGAAGCTCCCCTGCGCGGCGAGGCGGACGATGTCCTCCTCGGGCCTCATGCCCTCCATGACGACGGTCTCGACGCTGGCGCCGAACTTCTTGGCCCGCTCGGCCTCGCGGGCGACGATCTGCGCGCCGATCTCGTGCGGCCGCGCGGTCTCGACGTCGTTCGAGCCGGTGCGCGAGATGTGGAGGATCGTGACCTCGGCCTTGGTGCTGGCCGCGAGGACAGCCGCGAGCTCGACGGCGTTCTTGCTGTACTCGGTGCCGACGGTGGGCACGAGGATCTTCCGCGGCGACCACAGGCGGTACAGCGTCGGCTGCCCGGACCCGAGCTCGCGCGCCGGCTCGCGCACGATGAGGGTCGGGCACGGGGCCTTGTGGACGATGCGGTCGGCCATCGGCCCGAACAGCGACTCGGTGCCGCGGTGGACCTCGCCCAGCACCAGCAGCTCGTAGTCGCGGTGCGCCTCGGTCAACACCTGCTCGGCCGGGTCGGGGTCGCTGATGATCTTGAGCTCGGGCCGCGAGCCCTTGAGCAGCCGCAACGGCCGGGCCAGCCGCTCCAGCGCCTTGGCGCCGACGGCCGCGTAGCGGCGCCCGCGGCGGCTCCAGAACTGCCACCACGAGGTCTTCACCGCCTGCGGGCGGGCGTACACGGCGGTCACCTCGATCGGCTGCTCGTGGCTGAGGTAGCCGACGATCTGCGCCGGCAGGTCGACGCTGTGCGCGTGCCGGCTGACCAGGAGGACGCGCCGGATCTGCCGCACGAAGCTGCTGGCGGCGATCGCCTCGGCCTCGAGCCGCTTGGCCTCGCTCTCGCCCATCTTCACCCGCGACAGCGCCCACCGCAGCATCGGCGGCGCCATCATCGAGGTCACGATCGCTACCATGACGATGATCGAGTAGAGCTCGATGGTGAGGATGCCGAGGCCGAGGCCGACGGTGGCGACGACGATCTCCATCGCCCCGCGGGCGTTCATGCCGAAGCCCATGGCCAGCCGCTCCCAGTGCGACAGGCGGGCGAAGGCGGCGCCGACGTAGACGCCGGTGATCTTGCACGCGCACGCGAGCCCGAGCACGCCGAGGCCGACGAGCGCGACCTCCTGGTTGGCGAGCCGCGCGAGGTCGACCTTGACGCCGGCGGAGGCGAAGAAGATCGGGGCGAGGAAGCTGGCGGTGACGACCTCGAGGGTGTGGCCGACCTCGCGGCGGAACCGCGGCGCCTGGCCGGCGAGGATGCCGACGGCGAAGGCGCCCAGCACCGCCTCGATGCCCATCTGATGCGTCAGCGCGGCGGCCCCGAGCGCGAGGGCGATGACCAGCGAGGTCTGGGCGTTGACGCCGCCGATCCGCCGGTCCACGCCGGAGATGATGCGGGCGACGATCGGCACGCCGACGGTGAGCATCACGCCGAGGAACACCAGCGCGCCGCCCACGGCCTCGGCGACGGAGATCGGGTCGACCTGGCCGGCGGTGGCGAGGCCGGCGACGACGGCGAGGAGGATCCACCCGACGGTGTCGTCGGTCATCGCCGAGGCGAGGATCAGCTGGCCGATGTCGCGCCGGATCAGCTTGAGGTCCATCAGCACCTTGGCGATCACCGGGACCGCGCAGATGCTCATCGACACCGCCATGAACAGCGCGAACACCAGGCGCTTGCTCGGGTCGGCCAGGTAGACCTCGGGCAGGTACCAGCCGAAGGTGGCGCCGGCGATCAGCGGGATGGTGATCCCGCAGCTCGAGATCAGGAGCGCGCTCTTGCCCCGGCGCTTGATGAGGCCGATGTCGGTCTCGAGGCCGGTGACGATGATGAGGAAGAGGACGCCGAGCCACGACACCACCGACAGCAGGTCGGCCTGGTGCTGGTCGCGCGGAAAGATGTAGTGCTGCAGCTCGGGCGCCAGCGCGCCCAGCACCGACGGCCCGAGCAGCACCCCGGCGGCCAGCTCGCCGATCACGGCCGGCTGCTTGAGCTTGCGCAGCAGCTCGCCGAGCAGCCGCGCGGTCGCCAGGAGCACCGCCAGTTGCAGTAGCAGCAGGAACACCGCGTGGTGCCCGAGCGACTTGAGGACGGCTTGCCCGGCCTCGCCGGCCTCGGCGGCCGTCTCCGTCAGCAGAGTTGCGGCTGTTTCAAAGACCATGATGCTCAGGACAGGTCCGAAGGTCAGATCATGCTGCGCCAGCGGAGGTCGTGGGTGACGGGGCCGACGGCGGTGGAGCGGAGGGTGAGGAAGCCGCCGGGGCCGCCCTGATCGACGAGGTGGCGGCGGCGCAGGTCGTCGATCTCGGGGCCGATCCCGCCGCCGCTGCGCACGATCTCCTGCAGCTGCGTCTCGGTCAGCGCGCCGTGCTGGACCAGGCTGACCAGCACCTGCCGCTGCGACAGCGACAGGTCGTTCAGGGCGGTGCCGCGGCGGCGCGGCAGCGGACGCACGAGGATGTCGTGCTCGGTCTTCACATCGAGGCGGGCCGAGAGCAGCCAGTAGTCGAGGGCCTGGCGCAGGTTGCCGGCGCACATGCGCTCGAGGTCGGCGAACCACTCCTCGCCCGGGTCGGGCAGCATGTCGGCGCGGGTGAAGGGCCGCCGCAGGCGCTGCAGCGCGGGGGCGCGGCGCTCGCGGAAGCGCAGGCCGAAGCCGCTGACGCGGTGGCGCGAGCGGATCATGTTCTCGATGAAGCGACCGGACTCGGCCGGCACCTCGACCACCTGGCCGAAGTAGAGCGGCAGCCGCAGGCAGGTCTCCAGCAGCGTCGCGGCGGGCGCGGCCATCAGCACGATCCACAGCATGGCCTCGTCGGTGACGCGGACCATGTCGAGGAAGGCCTGCATGCGCGCGAGGCCCTCGGGGGTGCGCACGAACAGCTGCTCGGCGTTCTCGAGGATCAGCACGCGCCGCTTGCCGACCAGCGGGACGACGCGGGAAAACTCGGCGAAGCTGGCGGCGTAGGGGGCGCCGGTGACCTCGCACAGGGCGGCGCACAGGCGGGCCTCGCTGGCCAGGTGCGGGCCCATCGAGATCCAGTGCATCGGCAGCTCGCCGTGCAGCTCGGCGCGCACGCGGTTGACGAGGGTGCGCTTGCCGGCGCCGCGGTCGCCGGTGACGAGCAGGGCGGTGCGCTGCCCCTCGAGCCAGGTCTCGAAGACCTTGCGGCACGGGGCCTCGAGGCGCGGGCGCCGCTGGTAGAGGTCGGACAGGCCGAGCGGGACCTCGCCGAACAGGCGGCGGTAGATCGCGGGCAGGCTGCTGGCGCGGTCGTCTCCGGCGATCAGGAGGTCCCAGTAGCCGACGCGCGGGCCCTCGCCGGTGAAGGTGCGGCGGACGTCCTGGGCGAGCTCGCGGACCAGCGGCGCGGCGCGGGTGTAGAGGGCCGAGGCGCCGAAGCGGGCGCGGTCGCGCTGGGCCCGCAGCCACGACGGCCGCGACCGGGCGGCCCGCGCCTCGAGCTGCTGCATGAGCTCGTCGGGCCGGTGCGTGCGCAGCGGGGCGAGGGCGTCGTCCATGCGCGCGGAGCTCTCGCCGACGAACCACGCGAACAGGCGCCGGACGTCGCGAGCGCTGCGCTCGGACAGCGTGCGGACCAGGCGGATCGCGTGGCCGAGGCCGGTGTGGGCCGACTCGTCGCGGGCCTCGACCTCGCGGCTGTCCTCGACGATGAAGAGGTGGTAGTCGAGGACGGTCTCGATGCGCTCGAGCTCGGCGGCGGCGTCGCGGGCGAGGGCGGCGGCGCGGCGGGTGAGCTCGATGACGAGGCCGCGCACCGGCTCGGCGAACATCTCTTCGAGCCAGCGGCGCAGCGGCACCGCGATCTGGACCGGCCCGGCCTTGGCGGCGGCGGAGTCCTCGGCGGAGCGATCGAGGAAGTAGAGCTCGGGCTCCTCGGCGACGGTGCGCGCGAGATCGGTCAAGAGGCCGGCGGCGGCCATGCCGCCGTCGAAGGCGGTCGCGGTGGCGGCGAGGGTGTCGCGGGCGGCGTGGATGGCCGGGCGGATCTCGTGCTCGAGCACGGTGCGCCAGCGCGTCCGCGACAGCGGGTGCCGGTTGTCGTCGTCCGCCAGAGTGACGAGCGTCTCCTCCGGCGCCTGCGCCGGCTGCATCTGCTGCTCGAGCGTCAACGCGACCTGTTCCAGGCCGCCGAGGCAATCTCCGCGCAAACGTTGGTCGAGCAGCTCGCCGGCCCGTCCCTGGAGCGCCGCGAACCACTCAGCCAGCCGGGCGAGCTGAGGGTCGAGGATCACAGGCCGAGGATATCAGCTCGCGACCCCCGGCGGTGAAGGCGACGCAAGGCGCGTTCCCGCGCCGTCAGCGCGCGCCTGAACAGGCGCGCACCTGCTCGGCGCGATCGGCGGAGGTCTTACCTGTCCCTCGGGACATGCTCGGGTGTCCCGAGACATCCGGGGTGTCCCGAAAGACATGTCGGTTTCCGCGCCGCGCGGGCTCACGGCGTGTCGTTCGGGTCGGCCGGGTCGCTGAGGTGCAGCAGCTCGTCGCCGTCGCGGTGGCCGTCGCCGTCGCGGTCGACGCCGAGGCGGAAGCCCGAGCCGGGCGGGGTGCAGGTGTAGGTGACGGGCTTGCCCGACTGGGCCAGCAGGCGCACCGCGACGTCGCTGAGCGGCGGGATCGCCGAGAAGCTGGTGACGTAGCTGCCGCCCGAGTAGTAGAGGCCGAGCTCCTGGCCGCCGACGTGGGCCTTGGCGACCAGGTCGCAGTCGCCGGCGTCGGCGCGCTGGCGCAGCAGGTTGATGCGGGGGCCGACGACCGCGCCGTTGCTCGCGGTGAGGCTGATCTGCTGGCCGACGATCGGCTTGAAGTTGGTGTCGAAGGCGAACGTGAACTCGGCGACCTTGCGCATCTGCTCGAAGTCGGTGAAGCCGTTCGGGGTCACCGGCGTGGCGACGAAGGCGTTGAAGAAGCGCATCGGCGAGTCCTTCGAGCCGTCGTGGGTGTAGCCGAAGCCGCGGATCTGGTCGCCCTTGTGGCTCGGGTCGTAGAAGGCGCTGGCGTCCGGGTCGTTGAAGACGGGGTCGCCGCCGGGGAAGCCGAAGGTGCCGACCTTGGTGTACATGTTGCGCAGGTGGGGGATCTTGAAGGTCTGCGAGAACTCGCCGCCGACGAGCTCGCCGTCGCTGCCGAAGAAGCCGGGGTGCGGCTCGCCCGGGTTGGCGGTCGGGTCGAGGCGGTGGCAGCCCTCGCAGGTGAACTTGCGCTCGGGCACGAACGAGAAGGTCTCGACGTTCATGAAGAAGTCGCGGCCGAATTGCTGGTCGGCGTTGAGGCTGTTGTCGAGCGCGCGGATCGGGTTCGGCGGGTACATCACCTGCAGCTGGAAGTCGGTGAACGCTTGCATCTGCTGGGCCGTCAGCGGCCCGTCGCGCCCGAGCAGGCCCTCGAAGGCGACGTTGAAGGCGCCAAAGGCCGCGACCTCGCTGAAGGCGCCGCCGTTCGGCTGGGCGTTGGCGCCCTGACCCTCGCCGTTGCGATCGCCGCGCCAGTGCATCGGCCCGTGGTTGGCGAGGCCGCGCAGGCTCTGGGTCGTCATCGGCCCCTTGTTCGGGTGGAACGGGACCTGGAAGTCGAAGAACTCGTCCTTGAGGATGTTCGGCGGGTCGGTGACGTCGCCGTCGGGGTCGCCGAGGTCCCACGCGAGCTCGTCCTTGTCGCCGAAGATGTGGCACGACGCGCACGCCTGGTCGCCTTGGCTCGAGGTGAGCGCGGCGTCGTAGAGGAAGCGGCGGCCGGCCACCAGCGACTGCGGCTCGGGGTTGTGCATGGTGACGTGGCCGACCTCCTCGCGGTCGTCGGTGTCGATGATCGAGATGCCGTTGTCGAAGCGGGTCAGGACGTACAGGCGGTCGCGGTACTCGTCGAGCACCAGGCCGGTCGGGCCGCCGCCGCTGACCGCGATCTGATCGATCTCGTCGGGCCAGTGGTCGTCGCCCTCGAGGTCGCCGGTGTCGTAGAGCACGACCTTGTCGTTGCCGAGGACGGCGGTGTAGAGCGTGCGGCCGTTGGCGGTGATCGCCATGCCGAGGGTCTGCGAGACGCTGAGGGCGTTCGTGTCGTTGGGGATCGCGCCGCAGCAGTCGTCGCGGTCGATGTGCTTGTTGAGGTCGCGCGGCTGGACCGAGCCCGAGCTGCCGAGCACGGAGATGCGGTTGTCGACGGTGTGGCCGCGGACGGTCGTGCCGGCGAAGTCGCCGTGGCCCTCGAAGCGGACCTCGTTGCGCGCCTCGGTGTTGCTGACGTAGACCTTCCCGTTCAGCGGGTTGACGATCATGTTGAAGATGACCGTGCCGACGCTGCGGTAAAACCCCGAATTGCCGGGCAGGACCGCCGGGGTGGCCGCGTTGGCGTCGATGACGAACACGTCCTTGTCGGGCAGGTTGAACTTGATCTTGCTGTCCCACCAGCGGCCGATCTCGTCGACCCAGTGCGCGCCGTTGTACTTGACGATGAGGCTCATGTCCGGCTCGGGGACGCCGGCGTGGTTGACGTTGGGCAGCGGGATGCCGCCGACGGCCTGACCGCCGTCGGGGATCACGCCGAGGGCGACGACCGCGGTGCGGTTGCCGGACACGAACGAGGCGGCGTAGACCTTGCTGCCGTTCGGCGACACGGCCAGGGCGCGCGGGACGTCGCTGAAGAGGTTGACGATCGTCAGCGGGGTGCCGCCGAGGCTGCTGCCGAGGTTGTTGGCGTTGAACACCCACACGTCGGCGCGGCCGATCCCCGGGGTGGTGAGCTTCGGGTCGAACGGTGCGTTCTGGCCGCGGTGCGCCGCGGTGATGAACGCCCGCGACTTGCCGGGCCCGGCGAACACGATATCCCGCGGCTCGTCGCCGACCAGCAGGGTGCGCTTGACATAAAGAGTGGCGCTGTCGACATCGACGATGCTGACGCTGTCCGAAAGATGGTTGACGACCCACACCTCGTCGTCGCTCCGCACGGCGACGGCGACGGGCTCGAGTCCGACGGGTACCGACGCCTCGTGCTCGAGGGCGCCGCTATTCTTGATCTTGTAGACCTCGAGCCGGTTGTCGGGGGTATTGACCGCGTAAAGTCGGGTCCGGCTGTGGTTCATCGCCAGCGGGCGCACCTGGCCGCTCTCGAAGGCGGCGAAGGGGGTCGCGGCGTGTGCGGACTCAATGGTGCCGCCTATGGCGAGGAGCGTGACGAGCGAGCTGATGCACAGATTGCGAGTTTCCATCGCAGTCACAGTACCGAGGCGCCGCCGCCGCCGACAAGCGCTGATCGTTGTCTGCTGTGATCATTCTGAATGTCATGTGAACACTGCAGCGAGAGCACATGTATGTACAGTGCGGCGGGCGGATCATCAGGGTCGTCCCGACACGCTTGCGCCCGCACTCACCAGCGGCCGTCGTGCTCCTCGGCGACCCCAGTGAGGCCTTGAAGCGGCACGGAGACCCCGCCCAGCCGTATTTCGCCCTCGACCTCGACGAACAGTTCATTGTGCTGAAGGTCGACGAGGAAGGGCACGAGCGGGGGAATCGTCACACGGTCGCGATGGACGCGCCGGGGCCGTACGACCAGGTCGAGCTCCCGCGAACGGACCCGCCAGGGCGCCGCCAGGTCGTCGCGGTCGTAATCGAAGTCGACGTCGGGGTCGAGCCGGTGCCACGCCCCGCGCCAGTACACCTGGGTGTAGCGCTGGGCATAAGCGCCGTGGTTGACCAGCGAGGCCAGCGCGATGTCGTCATTTTGCACCGCGAGCCATTGCCAGGAGGCGCGCCGCGGCACGACGCCGAAACAATGATCGTAGTAGGACCGCGCGGTGTCGACGGCGAACCGGCGCCCGAACGCCTCGATCTCGCCGCGGACGCGGTTGAAGAAGCGGTGCAGCAGGGCGTAGCTGCACCGGAAGTAGTTGTCGCGGCGGGTGAACGGCAGGCCCTCGCGGCAGATCTCGAGGTCGACCCGCAGGTCGGCGGTGCGCGCGCGGAACACCGCCCGGCCGTCGCCGTCGCCGCGGTACTCGAGGTCGACGGCGCCGCGGTGGCGCAGGTCGAGCACGCCAGGCGCCTGGGCGCGGTCGAGGTAGAGGTTGTGGTCGACCGACCAACTCTCGTCACTGGCGAGGTCGCACAGCCACAGGCGGAACTTGTCGACCGCGAACGCGCGCGCGAACGACCAACTCATGTAGACCCGCGCGTGCGGGTCGTGGAGGTCGGAGAACCACCATTCCTTCTGGCGCAGCGCGCCCTCGGCGCGCGGGGTACGGACGAGCCACTTCTCTTCGAGTTGCATAAGTAAGTCCTGTCAATAACGATGTTTCATGAGCGTCGCGGGCGACGTTCCTGGATCGCAGCGGGGGCGTGCGGAAGCGTCGCGCGAGGCGGTGAAACACCGGCGCGAATGACACAAATGTCAGTAGTTCAGCCGGGCCCGACGATCCGGTAGAAGGGTTCGGTCGCGCCCGGGATGTCGACTTCGTGGATCGCGTCGGCGGGCGGGGTAGATTCGCTCGACGCGGTCCACGGCCCCTGCTCGCTCGGCGCCGATTCGACGGTGTAGGTGACGCCCGGCGCGGATTGTCGCGTGCGGATCTGGAGCGACAGCGTGTCGGGGTCGAACTCGACGGTCGCGCCGGCATACGGGCGCGCCAGCGGCTCGCCCACGAACACGCCCTCGCCGGGCCAGCTCACCGACTTCCAGTAGGCCTCGACCAGCGTCTCGCCGCGCCAGTAGTGCGGCACGAACACCTGGGTCTCCGGGAACTTCTGCGGGTAGTTGCACGGCTCGGTCGCGGTGCCGTAGCTGCCGGTCGCGCCGGCCTCGAGCCAGCGGCAGACGCTCATCTGCCCGCTGTCGCAGATCTGCCCGCCGTAGGAGGTGAGGTGGTCCGCGACCGCGCCGGGCAGGTAGGTGTTGGTGGCGATCCCGGGGACGTCGGCCAGGCCGGTGAAGTAGAAGAGGATGTCGGTCTCGCCCTCGAGCGCGTCCGAGCCCATGCCCATGGCGTTGTCGACGTACTCCATGGCGAGCAGCTCGGGGCTCCACTGGTCGACCGTGGCGGTGAAGAGGGCCAGCGGACGCTCCGGGCGGTGTCGGTGGTGCGCACGAACCAGCCGGTGCCGACAGGCGCGGTGGCGTCGGCCGCGACGCCGCGGTCGATCAGCGCCTGCACGTTCTCGAGCGAGGTGCCGGCGAGGTGCATGGCCGGGCGCAGGCCGAGATCGGTGAAGGGGCGCAGCGAGCTCGAATCGTAGTAGCCGCTCGGCGCGGTCTCGCTGCACGGCTGACTGCAGTACTTGGCGGGGTCGTGGCCGAGCGCGAAGGCGCTGACGAGCGACTGACACTCGACGCGGTAGGGCTTGGTCCACGCGATCGCCAGGGCCTGGATGTCGGGGCCGAGGGCGGCGTCGACCTGTCCTTTGAGACCGGCGAAGACGTCGGCCGCGAGCGCGTCGCCGGGCGGGGCGAAGCTGAGGACGAGGAGGTTGTCCGCGGGCAAGCCGCGGGCCGCCATGTAGTGCGCGGCGACGGCCATGGACTGCGGGTCCTGGTCGTTGGCGAGGACGGCCAGCTCCTCCGGCTGGATCGATGCGCGCGGGAGGATGACCGTGGGCGCGACGGGACGGTCCCCGGTGGTGCCGGTGGTGGTGAGCGGCTCGGCAGTGGTGCCGGTGGCGGTGCCCGAGCTGGTCGAAGAGACAGGTTCTGCGCCGGTGGTCGACGAGGTCGAGGTGGTCGACGAGGTCGGCTCGTCGGTGGTCGCGGCGGAGGTGGTGCCGGTGATCGGGCTCGAGTCGGTGCCGTCGCCGCCGCTCGGGCTGCAGGCGCAGGCGAACAGGAGGGCCGCAGAGAGGCGCGCGCTGAGGCATGCGGCGAGGGTATCAGCCGACCTCGCGCGCGCCGTGGGGGCCGCAGACGACGTTCGGAGGCCTCGGGGTCCCCGGCCGCGAGTCGCGGCGCTGCGGGATCGGTGAGACGTGCGAGGCCTCAGTAGCCGCGGCCGCCCTTGCGCGGGAAGCCGCTGGTGCTGCGCCACAGCGCGGGGTCGTCGGGGCCGCGCGAGTAGCGACGAGCGGCGAGGCTCGCTTCACCGCTGGCCGCGAACCAGAGGAAGATGGCGACGACGGTCATCATCGTGCGACCGCTGGCGATCGCGTAGGCGCCGAGGCCGACGGCGGCGAACTTGCCGACGGCGGCGGCGATCTCGGTGGCGCGCAGCGGGCCCATTCGCGCGGAAAGCAGGGCGCGGAAGACGCGGCCGCCGTCCATGGGGAAGGCCGGCAGGAGGTTGAAGACGCCGAGGCCGAGGTTGGCCCACGCGAGCGCGCCCAGGAAGGAGTGCGGGCTGGCGTCGCCGGTGAGCGCGGAGAGGGCGAAGAACAGGCCCGAGAGGAGGAAGCTGACGACCGGCCCGGCGATGGCGACCATGAACTCCTCACGCGGAGGCATGTGCGCGCCGTCGATCTGGGCGACGCCGCCGATCGGGAGGAGCAAGATCTGCCGGGTCGAGATCCCAAAGCTGCGCGCCGTCAGGGCGTGGCCGAACTCGTGAGCCACGACCGAGGCGAACACCGCCAGCAGGAAGGCGAGGCCGTAGACGACGGCGGCCGGACCGCCGCCATAGCTGCTCATAACCGCCCACAAGAGCACGAGGACGAAGGAGGCGTGGACCCGCGTCTCGATGCCGAACAGTCGGCCAAGCGACCATGACCATTGCATGATGAAGCCACCATGCGCACGCGTCGGCGAGGGTCAAGGTCGCCGCCGGCGCCGGGCAGGCAGCGGTGAGGCGAAGCGCACGAGACGCTCGCAAGCGTGCCTCGGCGGTGATGGCGCGACGGAGAGGTCTGCGTCCACCTGCGCGGAGGTGCGGGGCCAGGACCTGGTTCGAGGGACAGGTGGCTGGCGAGGGTTCTTCCGGGGGGCCAGTGGGCCCGCTCACCGGATGCGCTCGGGACAGCTCGGTCGAGCGAGTACGGACGGAGATGCTTGAGATGTCCTCGGGGACAGCTCGCGCGGACCGGCCGAGGGACGGCAGGTGAGTCGGCGCCCGGCGTGAGATGTCCGAAGAGACAGCCACCGACTTCGTGGCGGCTGTCTCGCGGCTACGTGGGCCTTCGGGGCCCGCGTCGAGCTGGTCAATGTAAAGCTGTCCCGAAGGTCAGGTCATCCAGCGGAGCTGAAGCGGCCGCGGTGGAGGAAGCTGGCGGCGGGGACGCGGGCGCTGGCGCCTTCGCGGGCGCGCAGGCTGTCGGGGAGGCTCTCCGGGTCGCCGGGGGCGCCGACGGCGATCGCGGCCATCGCCTCGAAGTCGGGCTCGGGGACGCCGAGATCGGTGTAGGTTTTGGCCTCGTCGAAGCCGGCCATCGCGTGGGCGTAGAGGCCGAGGACGCGGGCCTGCAGGGCGAGGGACATCCACGCGCTGCCGCAGTCGAAGCCGGCGTGGCGGTTGGCCTTGCCGGAGGCGGCGAAGCGGCGGCGGCCGAACAGGATCATCACCAGCGGGGCGTTATGGGCCCACGACTGGTTGAACGAGACGAGGCAGCCGAGCACGCGCTTGTGGTCTTCGGTGCCGGGGCCGTGCCCGTACACGACCATCCACGGCTGCTCGTTGTAGCTGGACGGGGCCCAGCGCATGGCCTCGAACAGGCTGGCGAGCTGCGCGTCCGTCAGCGGCTCGGGCCGGAACGCGCGGGGCGACCAGCGGTCGAGGAACATGGGGTGGACGTCGGCGTCGGGCGTGCGAGGGGTCGCGGTCATGGAACGACCGATCTAGCACAGCGCGCGGGCCGTCGGACTCACGGCAGGAGCTCGAAGGCGATCTCGAGGCCGGCGGGTCCCGTCGGCAGGGCGAGGCAGTGACGCGGCGCCGGGCTCGACATGGCGGTCCAGCCAGGGGCGGCGGTGGTCTGCCAGCGCAGGTCGGCGGGACCGCGCACGACGAAGCGCCGACCGCCGGGGGTGCGCACGCGGACCGCGGGGCCGTCGACCGTGAGGTCGCAGGTCTGCGGGAGGTGGAGCCGCATGGTCGCAGGGACAGGTTCGCCGTGGTCGGGGACGACGCGGTCGAGGCAGCGGAAGACGCGGCCGTCCCAGCTCAGCCGCCGGTGGTGGACCGCCGGCGAGCGGAAGCCGCGGACGCCGGCGGAGACCTCGGATGTCCCGAAGGACAGGTCGACGAGCTCGGCGCGGCCGCCGATCCGGTGGCTGGCCCAAAGTTCATGTTGATCGCGGTCGCCGGGGCCGACGGTGACGGTGTTGTGGGCGCGGGTGCTGCGGGCGTAGTCCCGCTCGGGGCCGACCTCGTAGGTGCCGACGCCGGCGTCGACGACCACCCGCTCGCCGCCGAGCGACAGCTCGAAGCCGAGCCAGTCGCCGTGGATGTGGCCGACCTGCTGCGGCATGCCGAGGCCGCCGGCGTTCCACAGCAAGGTCCACGGGCCCCAGGCGCGGCGGAACAGGCCGGAGGCGGGGGCGTTGTAATCTGTCCCCTGGGACAGGCTCGTGCCGCAGCGGGTGGCGAGCGCGGCGGGGCTGACGAGGCCGCGCTGGCTGTCGCCGAACAGGGCGACGTCGCCGTCGGGGTGGGTGAAGGCGGGCAGGACGGCGAGCATGCGCGCGAGGTTGTCGCGCAGCTGCTGACCGGCCCGCGGATCGGCGCGCTCGGGGCCGAGGGCGACCACGCCGGCGAGCTGCTCGGCGAGCAGGCAATGATAGGAGGGGGTGCGCTCGCGGTGGAAGCCGTCGAGCGCGAGCTGCTCGCTGGTGACGGCCGCGAATCGGCCGACCGCGGGCGCGAGCAGGTGGGCGCGCGGGCCGTCGAGGGCCAGCGCGCCGGCGGCCAGCGCGGCGAGGTCGGTCCACAGGTGATTGCCGTCGAGGTGGTGCTCGAGGTGGCGCTCGAGGTGCCGCGATTGCCCGGCGAGCGAGGCGAGCAATCGTCGGCGCGTCATGCCGTCGAGCTCGTCGATATGTCCCGAGAGCCAGCCGAGCCAGTGCAGCGCGCGCACGGCCGTCGGGTACGGCTCCCAGCCGACGCCCTCGGTGTGGTTGGCGATCCAGTGGTCGAGCGTCGCCAGCGCCAATGCGGGGGTGAGCCGCTGCAGCCAGCCGTGGTAATGCAGGGTGTAGAGGTAGAGCGGGCCGACCGGCGGGTCCCAGCCGGCGCGCAGCGGGTCGTGTGGCGGCTGTCCCAAGAGACAGATGCCATCCGGGCCCGGCTCGCCCTCGGGCGTGGGCGCGGGCATGCGAGCGAGCAGGCCGGTGACGCCCTCGAGGCTGGTGGCCTTGGGCCGGCGCGCGGGGCCGCCGAGGCGCCTGCGCAGCTGGTAGGCGATCTGCCGCGGAGGCAGGTGCGAGGCCGTGCGGAAAAGCGTCCCCGGGCCGTGACGGAAGAGCCGGGAGGTGGTCATACGCGCTTGTGTTCGGCGCCGGCCAGGAGGCCGACCGCGTCGACGACCATGACGCGGAGCAGGTCGGCGGAGCGCAGGCGGCGGAAGTCGCGGTGAGCCACGAGGATGACGAGGATGTCGGCCCGCGCGAGCGCGTCGTCGAGCGAGACCAGCGGGCAGCCGGCGATCGGCGAGCCGTGGAGGTGCGGCTCGACCAGCAGCACGTCGCCGAGCCCCTCGCGGTGCACGGCCTCGGCGATGTGCAGCGCCGGGCTCTCGCGCAGGTCGTCGATGTCTGGCTTGTAGGACAGGCCGAGGAGGGCGATCGTCGGCGCGCGCAGCTTGCCGGCGAGGCGGCGGATCTGGCCCAGGACGCGCTCGGGGCGGCCGTCGTTGACCTGGCGCGCGGCCTGGATCAGCGGCGTGTGCTCGGGCGCGCTGGCGGCGATGAACCACGGATCGACCGCGATGCAGTGCCCGCCCACGCCGGGTCCGGGGCGCAAGATCTGGACCCGCGGGTGGCGGTTGGCCAGCCGGATCACCTCCCAGACGTCGAGGCTCAAATGGGCGCTGACGTTGGCGAGCTCGTTGGCGTAAGCGACGTTCACGTCGCGGTAGGCGTTCTCGGCCAGCTTGGTGAACTCGGCCACCTCGGCGCTGGTGCGGTGGACCTCGGCGCGCACGAAGCCCTCGTAGAAGGCGGCGCAGCGGTCGGTGCAGGCGTCGGTGAGGCCGCCGACGATGCGCTCGTTCTCGACGACCTCGCGCAGGACGGCGCCGGGCAGCACGCGCTCGGGGGCGTGGGCGAGGAACAGATCCTTGCCGACGACAAGCCCGCTCTGGCGCAAGATCGGGGCGACGAGGTCGCGCAGGGTGCCGGGCGGGACGGTCGATTCGAGGACGACGAGGTTGCCGGGCCGCAACACCGGCACGAGGGCGCGGCTGGCGGCCTCGACCGCGGCGAGGTCGGGCCGGTGGTCGGAGGTGATCGGTGTGGGTACACAGATCAAAAAAGTGCGCGCGGGGACGGGCTCGGCGACGGCGCGCAGGGTGCCGGCGAGGACGGCGGCGCGCACGAGGGCGTCGAGCTCGGGTTCGACGATGTGGATCCGCCCGGCGTTGATGGTGTCGAGGATGTCGCGCCGGAGGTCGAAGCCGGCGACGCGACGACCGCGCGTGGCGAGGACGGCGGCGGTGGGTAGGCCGACGTAGCCGAGGCCGACGACGCAGACATCGAGATCGAGCGCGCCCTCGCTCTCGGGTTGGGGATCGTTAAGTGAAATGGTCACCGGCTTTTCGGGCATGCTATCTGGGTCGCGCCGATGCCGTCCACTGGGCCCCGGATCCTCATCGTTCTTGGCACTCGCCCCGAGGTGATCAAATTGGCGCCGGTGGAGCGCGCGCTGCGGCAGCACACCGACTGGCAGGTGTCGCTTTGCTGCACCGGGCAACACCGCGAGCTGGTGCCGCCGATCTTGCAGACGTTCGGGCTGCAGTGCGAGGTCGAGCTGAGCGCGATGACGCCGGCGCAGTCGCTGTCGAGCCTGATGGCGCGCCTGCTCGACGGGATCGATCCCGTGCTCGACGCCCTGCGGTTCGACTGGGTGGTGGTTCAAGGCGACACCACCACCGCCCTGGCCGGCGCCCTCGCGGCCTTTCATCGCCGGATCCCCGTCGCCCACGTCGAGGCCGGCCTGCGCACCCTCGACCTCACCGCGCCGTTCCCCGAAGAGGCCAACCGCCAGCTCATCGCTCGCCTCGCCAGCCTCCACCTCGCCCCCACGCCCGCGGCCCGCGAGGCGCTGCTCAGCGAGGGGGTGGCGCCGGAGTCGATCGAGGTCACCGGCAACACGGTGGTCGACGCGCTGCGCTGGGCCTCCAGCCGCCTGCCGCTCGAGGGGGCCCCGGCGCCCGAGCTGATGCGCTTCGCCAAGGGCCGGCCGTTCGTGCTGGTCACCGGCCATCGCCGCGAGAGCTTCGCCGGCGGCCTCGCGGCGGTGTGCACCGGCCTCGCCACGCTGGCCCGCGCCTATCCGGGGGTCGACTTCGTGTATCCGGTCCACCTCAACCCGGCGGTGCAATCGGCGGCGCGCGGGCTGCTCGGCGGGCTCGGCAACGTGTTCTTGCTCGAGCCGCTCGAGTACATGTCGGCGGTGTGGCTGCTCAAGCGCTGCATGTTCGTGATCACCGATTCGGGCGGGCTCCAGGAGGAGGCGCCGGAGTTCGGGAAGCCGGTGCTGGTGACCCGCACGACCACGGAGCGCATGGAGGGCGTGGCGGCCGGCTGCGCGGTGCTGGTCGGCTATGACACCGACCTGCTGGTGACCACGGCGCGGCGCTGGCTCGACGACCCGGCCGCGTACGCGGCAGTCTGTCCGCGCAAGAACCCGTACGGCGACGGTCGCGCGGCTTCGCGCTGCGTGGCGGCGCTGCGCCGGCGCCTCGGCTTGCCGGCGGCGTCGGTGACGCCGTGGCCGGAGGCCCGGATCGAGCGAGCTGCGACCGACATGAGGTAGGATCCGCGGGTGAACGTCGGCGCACGTGGACGCGGGATTTCCGGGGGTCCCCGTGAGCGCCGCGACGTGGGTGCTGTGGATCGCCGGGCTCGTGGCGTTCGTGCTGGTGGCCGTGGCGATGCCGTGGGCCATTCGTGGCTGGCGCGCGCTGGGCCGCTCGGACCGCGAGATCAGCCTGCGCAAGGTCCATCAGGGCGAGATCGCGCGGGTCGGCGGATTCGTGATGATGGTGGGTATCGGCGCGGTGGCGTTCCGCGGCCTGGTCGGCACGAGCGAGCTGTCGCTCGTGCACGAATGGCTGTCGCGCAATCCGCTGAGCGGGGCGCTGCTCGGGGCGCTGCTGTGCGGGCTCGTCGGGCTCTACGACGACCTGGTGGGGGCGCGGGCGCGGGTGAAGCTGGCGCTGCAATTGTTCGCGGCCGGGGTGGCGGTGTTCGCCGTCGGCCTGCGCTGGCCGGCGATGGCGGAGCTGCTCGGCCCGCTGGCGGCGCTCGAGCCGGTGATCACGCTCGGCTTCTTGGTGGCGTCGGTCAACGCGATCAACCTCAGCGACGGGCTCGACGGGCTGGCCGGCGGCAACACGGCGATCGGCTTCGGGGTGGTGCTGGCGGCGACGCTGCTGCACCCGCAGCCCGACCTCGCGCTCGGGTGGGTCAGCGCGGCGGCGCTGGGCGGCGTGCTCGGGTTCCTGGTCCACAACCGCCACCCGGCGCGCGTGTTCATGGGCGACGCCGGCAGCTACTTCCTCGGCTTCCTGCTGCCGGCGCTGCTGCTGCAGATCGCGCCGGTGCCGGAGCGGGTGGCGATCATCGACGTGTCGCTGCCGCTGATGGTGCTGGCGCTGCCGCTGCTCGACATGGGGCTGTCGATCGCGCGAAGAGCCGCGCGCGGCCAGCCGATCTTCGCGCCGGACAGCGATCACATCCACCACCGCCTGCTGGCCCGCGGCTTCACCCACGGCCGCGGGGTGGTGGTGCTGTGGCTGACGACGGGGATGTTCGCCGGGCTGGCACTGCTCAACGTGCTCGGCGTCAGCGGCTGGTGGACGCTGACGGGGGCGGGGGCGGGGCTGCTGGTGGTCGCGGGGCTGCTCGGGTACCACGAGCTGCTGCGCCACCTGCCGGCGTTCACCGGCGACCGACTGGTGCTGCGCGACCGTCGGCGCGCGGTGGTCGAGCTGCTGGCCGACCTCGATCGCCTGTCCGAAGAGACAAGGCGAAAGGGACATGTCTTCCAGGACACAGAGGATCCGGCGCTGGCGCGGTGGGTCGGGCTGGCGCCGTCGCTGCTGCCGATCCTCAGCCGCATCGGGGTGCCGGGGTTCGAGCTGCGGCGCGGGACGGCGACCGCCGTGAAGTGCGGCGACGACTCGCAGGCGTGGGGCTTCCTCAGCCTGCCGCTGCCGCAAGGGGCGGAGCTGCGGCTGGCGCTGGTGGCCCGCCTGCCGGAGCTGCAGCCGGAGCAGCTGGTGCTGCTCGAGCGCGTGGTGGGCCTGCTGGCCGATCAGTCGCCGTCGCGGCGTTAGTCGCGATTCCGCGATCGTAATCGGGAGCACACGCCGGACGTCGCTACGGCGTCGGCGCGGGCGATGAATCGCCGTTCGCCGCGGAGGCCCGGGCTCGCTGCGCTGGTTTGCCGCGTCGCGCCGGCGTCGCTGCGAATCGTGGCGCCCGTCATATCGAGGCCGTGGCCCGCTCGCGGAGTCGATGCAAACTTGGTGTGTCGCGCTGCGACGTAAGGAGATATCGGGGCCATGCTGTTCAATCACACGACCATCTTATTCGCCAGTATCATGCTCACCGTGCCGTTCATCGAGGAAGGCTGCCCGTGCGACCCCGGCGACGCCCACGACGACGACGACGACGACGACGACGATCACGACGACTGAGCCCGGCTCCTGATTGGCGGAGCGGTCGCCCGCGGCGTTTGACCTGCGCGCGTCCGCTCGTCGCTCTGGCGTCGTTGCGCCGACGAATCTGCACACCGTGCGCGCTCGCGAGGACGAAGGGTTCGCTCTCGCCGGGCGCGTCGATGTCGCGACGTCGGGTCATCGACCCCGCGCTCGCGAGAGGGTTTCGACCTCGCCGGGCACGTCGACGGTTCGACGTTCGTCGAGCGAGACGAGGGCGTCGCATCCTCGTCGCGAACGGGCGCGTCACCGCGGGTCGCTGCCCGAGGTCGCCAAGTGCCCGGGGCGGTCGGCGGTTTTACGCCGCCTGCGCAAGCGATGGGGGGATGAAGACCTCTGCAGTGAAATAGCTCCGTGCTGGACCGGGGAACTCCGGATTTGCGGGCGGCTTGGCCGCGACCGGGGCGCTCGTCTATAGTCCAGCCAGGTTCTCATGAAGTGGGTCGAAGTCAGGCACGAAGGAGACGGCAACCGCGGCGCCGCGTACGTGGCCGAAGTACCCGGCGGCGTGCTCGTGCGGACGGTGACGCACCTGATCCTCCACACCGGCCTGTACGTGTCGGAGGCGCTCACGTTCGTGCCGAACGTCGGCCTCGCCGACTTCGAGCGCAAGCCGAAGGACGAAGACTAGTACAGCCGCCCCGAAGTTCTTCGAGGGTTGTTAGGCCTGTGGCGTGAGGACCCACCCGAAGTCCGCGACGAGCGCCTCGAGCAGTGCGTCGCGGGGGGCGCGGAGGGGAGTCGGTTGCCAGCGGCCCGTGTGGGTGGCCATCTCAAGCTGCCAGATCTGGCCGGCCACGCGGCGCAGGCGAGCGTGCGGGATAGGGTCGTTTGAGGGACCGGACTCGAGGGTGATGAGCGCCCCGCGGTGGCGGACGCGGATGTGCGCGAGGTTTGGACGACGGCGAAAGAACTGTTCGACGGCGCGAAGGTCGTCGTCCGTGTCGGGGACGGCGCGGCGGGCGGTGGTTCGAGGGCGGCTCATGAGGCGAGTCGCCGCTCATTCTGGACGAAGTGGCCGCGGAAGGTCCAGTTGAACGGGTGGGCCTCCTTGCGGTTCCAGTGCCGGATGAAGCCCCTCACGGCGCGAAGCAACGCGTCGGCGTCGGGGAAGTCGGCGTGGCGCAGGACGCGACGCTGGAGCAGCGAGAACCAGATCTCGATCTGGTTGACCCACGACGCGTGCAGCGGCGTGTAGACGAAGTGGAACCGGCCGCCGTGACGCTTGTTGAAGCGGGCCCAGCGCTCCTCTCGACCATCGTAGTGGATGTTGAGGTTGTCCCAGACGACGTACACGTCGCCGGTCGGGTACTTGCGCGCCAGGCCCTCCATGAATGCGACGAGGTCCTTGGCTTCGCGCCCTGCCTTGCACTCGCCGAACAGCTCGCCGGTGCGAACATCGAAGGCGCCGAACAGGCACCACGTACCACGTCGGATGTACTCGAACTCGAAGCGACCGGCCCGTCCAGGGGCCGGAAGCTTGGTCGGAAACCGGCGTCCGAGTGCTTGCATGCCGGTCTTCTCGTCGACGCAGATGACATGAGCCTCGTCCGGCGGGTGATGATAGAGGTCGCAGATATGCTGTACTTTGGGACAGAACTCAGGATCGGGGCTGTGCAGCCACAACCTCATCTTGTGAGGTCTGAAGTCCTCGTTGCGGAGGATCCTGCCCACCTCGGACACGCTGAGCTTCACGCCCGTCTCGCGCAGCAGCACCTTCGCCAGGGCCCCGTAGGTCCACGTGGTCTGGTGCTTGACACCGTGGTTTTCCGGCTTGTCGCATGCGAGCTTGATGAGCTCGCACCGCGTTGCCGCGGAGACCCGCGCTGGACGGCCGCTGCGCGGCAGATCTGCGAGCGTGCTCACCCGGCCGTCCTCGGCGAAGCGCTGGCGCCACTGCCTCACGGTGTCGACGTGGCAGCCCACTCGCCGAGCAATCTCGGCGTTCGGGAGCCCTTGGGCCGCCAGCAGCACGATCCTGGCTCGCTGAACCAGGCGCGCCTCGATGCAACGACTCCGCGCCAGCGCCTCCAGCTCCTTGCGGACGGACGGCGCCAGGCGGAGTCGCTGCGCTCTCGGTCCCGGCACACCAATGAGATCGTTTTCGCGCGCTCTCTATTTCAAGGCCTACGGCCCCTTCAGCGATGGATCCAGGTGGATCCATGAACCGCCGCCGTCGATAAACCCCTGGAGAACTTCGGAGCGGCTGTACTAGGTCGCTGCCGCGAGCGACGCGGCGGTCTCTCCGCGACCCGTAGGGGGCGGTGCAACCTCGCATGCGTGCGAGGCCAGGCGCTTCGCGCAGTCAGCCGAGGCAATTTCGGCGGCCGGGCTCGATATGTCCTTTCGGACAGGCCGCGGACTTCGCCAGCGCGCGTGAGCGACCCGACACGGGTTCGTGAAGGTGAGCGCTCGCGGTCCCGACCTCGCTGACGGCGAGCGTCCTCGAGTCGGGGCCGAGGATGACGGCGAAGTAGCCCCTCGTGAGGCGAACGACCGCGAGCTCGGGGCCGCGGACTTCGCCAGCGCGCGTGAGCGACCCTTCACGGGTTCGGGAAGGTGAGCGCTCGCGGTCCCGACATCGCTGACGGCGATCGACCTCGAGTCGGAGCCGAGGATGACGGCGAAGTAGCCCTTCGCAAGCGAACGATCGCTAGCTCGAGGTCGCGGGCAATAACGAAGGAACTGTCTTGCGGCGACCTGCGAGCTCGGGGTCGAGGCGAAGTCACCCTCCGCGCGGGCGCTCGCGGCGACCGCGAGCTCGGGGTCGAGGGTGACGGCGAAGTCACTCGTCGCGAGGTCGGTGCTCGCGGCTCAGTTGCGCTTGCGGCGATCGACCTCGAGCTCGGGGCCGCGGACGGTGGCGAAGTAGCGGTCGGGTTTTCGCTGCAGGACCATGAGGGTGGGGTCGCGGTCGGCGTCGAGGCCGAGGGCGCCGGTGACCAGCAGGGACTGCGACGTGGTCTGGAGCAGCGGCTTCAGCCGTTCGGGGCTGACGGCGAGGACGGCGGAGAGCAGGTCGTCGGCGGAGTTCTTGGCCGGCTCGCCCTCGCCCGCGGCCTTGGCCCAGCGCTGGATGACGGGCAGCGGCTCGGGGCCGATGACGACGAGGAGACCGCCGGCGCGCTCGTCGGCGGCGAGGGCCACGCGGAGGCGGCCCCTGTCGTCGAGCAGCGGCTTGCCGACGGCGGGCACGTGGCGCGACACGCCGTCGACGCTGAGCAGGTAGACCGTCGGGTTGTCGCCGACTTTAAAGCTGGCCCCGGGGACATCCGCGAACATGCGCGCCAGGCTGAGGTTGTCGACCAGAGTGCGCAGACAGCCGACCAGGTCGCGATAACCGGCGGCCGGGTCGTCGGCGCCGAGACCGAGGCGCAGGTGCCGGGCCGGGCCGGCGCCGAGCAGGACGCGGCCGTTCCAGCGGCGCAGCGCCTTCGCGGCCTGATCGACCAGCGGGTCGAGCATCAGCTTGGCGGCGAACCCGGCCCGGTCGACGCCCGCGTTCATCTGCTTGATCGCGTCGGCCACGGCCTTCTTGTGGCCGGGCCAGCGCGTGCTGACGCCGGCCGCCAGCTCGGGCACCTTGAGCATGCCGGTCAGGGCGCCGTTGGCGAGGTCGGGCGAGCTCGGCAGCGGCTTGCCGGGCGCCTCGAGCACGTGCACGTCGAGCACGTGCAGGCCCTGACCGGCGGCGGCGACCCGCGCGTACGGGAACTCGGGCATCACTGCGCGCGCGCGTGTCGGCGAGGGTGAACCATGGCGGGCGTGAGCCGTAGGTGGCGGGCAACTGGCGGCTGGTGGCCAGGCCCTGCAAGGTGGCGGCGAACACGAGGTTGTTCGTCTGGCCGTCGAGCCAGGCGAGCCGCGGCGCGGGCGGCTGGCCGTCGGCGGGGGTGCTGTCGCCGGCGGGCGCGGGCAACTGCACGGCCCCGAAGTCGCCGACGGACTCGAGGCCCTTCAGCGCGTCGGCGACGGCCGAGCCGGGTCGCACGGGCAGGACGACGATGTCCTCGCCGGCGACGTGGACCCCGGCCCACGGCCGGTCGCCGACGACCTGCGGCGCGAGCTTGTCAGCGAGCTCGGCCGGGGCCTGCATGCGCAGCACGAACTCCGCGAAGGTCGGCAGCGCGGGCACCTCGGGCAGGTAAGCGTCGACGCCGGCGAGGACCTCGGCGGGCCGGGCGATGAAGGCCCCGGCGTCTGGCATTTGGGACAGCTGGTGCGGCGCCGGCAGGGCCGGGCCCTCCGGCGTGCGGGCGCGCGGCGGGGCGCCGGTGGCGGTGGAGGGACGCGCTGCGGGGCCTTCTTGCAGCCCGGTGCGGCCAGGACGGTGGCGGTGACGAGGGCGGCGGCGAGGGCGACGTGGCGAGGCATGGAGCGTGCGTACCGTAGCAGGTGGGCGCGCTGGACGCATGCGCGGGCTCACGGCTTCACGGCGAGGGCGCGGCCCTGGGACGAGAATTCTCAGGAGCGAGCGGGCGTGACGACAATCATCGTCGGCGCGGACGAGCGGACGTCGCGGGGCGCGGACACGGTCGCGGACAGGCGCGCGGCATTGCGAGGGCGGGGGGTTGCCCTATCCTCCGCCGCGTCATGACGATCCGCCTGGGAATCAACGGAATGGGCCGCATCGGGCGGCTCGTGCTTCGACACGCGCTCGCGCGGAGCGCCGACTTCGCTGGCTCGGGGGCCGTGCGCAAGGGGCCGGCGATGCAAGTGGTCGCCGCCAACGACCTCGCCGACGCCGACGAGCTGGCCTACCTGCTCGGCCACGACTCGGTGCATCGCTACCAGCTGCCGAAGGCCCGCGCGGAGGGCGGCGCGCTGCACCTCGGCGATGGATCGATCTCCCTGTTCAAGGAGCGCGATCCGGCGAAGATCCCCTGGGCCGACCACGGCGTCGACATCGTCATCGAGGCGACCGGCAAGTTCACCACCGGCGAGCAGATGGCCGGCCACCGCGCCAATCCGAACGGGCCGTCGCACGTCATCCTCGCCGCGCCCGGCAAGAACGTCGACAAGACGCTGGTCGTCGGCGTCAACGAGGAGTCGTTCGACCCGGCGAAGGACCGCCTGGTGTCCAACGCGAGCTGCACGACCAACGCGCTGACGCCGGTGCTCGCGGTGCTCGACCGCGTGTTCGGGGTCAAGTGGGGCCTGGTCGGCACGACGCACGCGTACACGGCCGGGCAGGGCCTGGTCGACGGCCTCGCCGGCAAGGACCTCCGCCGCGGCCGCGCAGCGCCGATCAACATCGTGCCGACATCGACCGGCGCGGCCAAGGCCATCTCCGAGGTGCTGCCCAACCTCAAGGGCAAGTGCGACGGCACGGCGGTGCGCGTGCCGGTGGTCGACGGCTCGCTGTACGACGTGGTCTGCCAGCTCGAGGGCGAGCCGGCCCTGGCCCGCGTGATCGAGGCGCTGCGCGAGGCGGCCGCCACCGAGGCGCTCCGCGGCGTGCTCGACGTCCGCAAGGAGGCGCTGGTGTCGAGCGACATCCTCGGCGACCCGCACTCGAGCATCGTCGACGTCGACGCGTGCATGGGCCTCGGGGCGCTGGTGAAGATCGTCGGCTGGTACGACAACGAATGGGGCTACTCGGGCCGCGTGCTCGACCTCGCGGCGATCGCCGGCAACTGGATCGTCGCCAATCGCGGCAAGAAGAGCTGAGCCGCGGTGAGCAATCAGGAGGGCTCCGTCTCGCCGAGGCGGAGCCCTTCAGCGCGCCGTGAATCGCAGGCGCCGCGGGTCCTGACGCTGGTCGGCGACGAGCAGGATCAGGATGTGGTCGGCGCAGATCTGGTAGTAAATGGCCAGATAGAATCGTCGGTCCACGATTCGGCGAATCGGTGCACGCCACGTGGGATACGCGCCGGGGAATGCACGGACTCGGCGGAGGAGCTCGGCGATCGTGCGTTCCAGTGACGGACTCTCGGCTGGCCGCCGAACTCGCGGTAGTATCGCCGGACGCGCTCGAGGTGCGGCAGAGCGAGCGCAGACATGCGGATCGGGAGCGCGGCCATGTCGCCGGAGAAGATAGCGGTCGGCGCAGATGGCGCGCATTTCGCGCATTTTTCCTATCCGAGCCGCCCGCAGTGCGGAGAAGCTGCTATAGAGAGGGCATGGGCTCCCGCGCCAAGTCCCCCACGCCTCGCATCGAGCCTCCGGAGGAGCCCGTTCCGTCCGAGCAGACACTCGCGGAGTACCAGGCCGCCTGGGAGGACGAGGTGTCGAGGCTCGCGGAGGAGCAAGCAGAGGCCGTCCCTTCCGAGCAGGAGCTCGCCGAGAACGAGGCCGCGTGGGAAGAAGAGGTGCTGCGGATCGCCAAGGAGCACGAGGAAGGGCGCGCGGAGTCCATCCCGTGGGAGCAGGTGCGGGCGCAGCTGTTCGGCGAGCGCAGCTAGGTCGTCGTGCGATTCGAGCGCGGCGCGGCGCTCGGCGACGCGGGCGCATTCGCTGTCTCTCGGGACAGGCCGTGAGAGCTCGGTCTTGCGAGGCAGTCCGGGGACGGCCGAAGCGCGCGGCGGTATTTGCTGTCCCGAGGGACAGGCCGTGAGAGGGCGAGGCTCGGTCGCGCGAGGTAGTCCGGGAACGACGAGTTATGCTGTCCCCTGTATGACGCAGCGGGCGACCTCTGCCGCTCCCAGGCGGCGTGTGACCGCATTTGCTGTCCCGAAGGACAGGCCGTGAGAGGGCGAGCGTCCGGGCGTTCGAGCGACCGGCCCGCTCCTCCGCGGGGCACGCCTCAGGCCGGCGGGAAGACCTTGCCCGGATTCAGGATGTTCTGCGGGTCCCAGGCGCGCTTGAGGGCGAGCTGGAGGGCGCGGAGCTCGGGCGGCTGCTCCAGCGGCATGTACGGGCGCTTGCTGAGGCCGATGCCGTGTTCGCCGGAGAGGGTGCCGCCGAGGGCGATGGTGGCGGCGAACAGGTCGGCGACGCAGCGGTCGACGCGTTCGCCGATGTCGCTGCTGGCCTTTGGGTCATACAAGAAATTGACGTGGAGGTTGCCGTCGCCGGCGTGGCCGAAGCTGGCGACGTCGACGCGGTGACGCGCGCCGATCTCCCGGGCCGCGGCGGCGAGGTCGGGCAGGCGCGCCAGCGGGACCGCCACGTCCTCGCTGATCTTCTTCGGCCAGTGCGCGCGCAGGGTGTGGCTGAGGGCGCGGCGGACGTCCCACAACGCGTCGCGCGTGGCGGCGTCGGTGGCCTGCGCGACCGCCAGCGCCCCGGCCTCGCGGCACAGGTCGGCGGCGCGCAGCAAGGCGCGGTCGAGGCCGGCGCCGTCGCCGTCGAGCTCGACCCATAGCAGGGCCCGCGCGCCGGGCGGCAGCTCGACGGCCAGGGTGCCGCTGCGCGCGAGTAACTCGGTACATGTCCGATCGGCCAGCTCGAGCGCGGCCGGGGCGACGCCGCCGGTGAGGCAGCGGTGGACCGCGTCGCAAGCGGCGGCCTCGTCGGCGAACGAGGCCAGCAAGGTGACGGCGAACGGCGGGCGCGGGATGAGGCGCAGGACGCAGCGGGTGATGAGGCCGAGGGTGCCCTCGGAGCCGACCAGCAGACCGGCGAGGTTGTAGCCGGTGACGCCCTTGATCGAGCGGTGGCCGACCTCGTGGCTGACGCCGGTGCCGTCGACGACGTCGAGGCCGAGGACGAAGTTGCCGGTGACGCCGTACTTGCACGCCCGCGGGCCGCCGGCGTTGGTGGCCACGTTGCCGCCGACGCTGCAGATCTTCAGGCTCGCGGGGTCGGGCGGATAGAACAGGCCGCGCGCCTCGACGGCGCGGTGGAGCTCGCCGGTGAGGACGCCGGGCTCGACGATCGCCAGCATGCTGCGCTCGTCGATGTCGACGATCGAGCGCAGACCGCCGAGGTCGAGGACGACGCCGCCGTGGTCGGCGAGGCAGCCGCCGACGGTGCCGGTGCCGGCGCCGCGCGGGCTCAGCGGGACGCCGAGCGCGTGGCACAGGCGGACCAGCGGCGCGACCTCGGCGCGCTCGCGCGGACGCACGACCAGGCCCGGCATGAACGGACCCTCGGCGCCGTCGTCGCGGGCGTAGGGCTCACGCTCGCGGACGACGATGTCGGAGCCGAGCTCGGCGCAGATCCGCTCGTGCAGCGCGGCGAGGTCGAGGACGGCCATGGTCCGCGACGTGCCGCGCTAGACGGAGAACGAGCTGCCGCAGCCGCAGGAGCCGGTGGTGTTGGGGTTGTTGAACTTGAACCCCGCGCCCTGCAGGCCCTCGACGTAGTCGATGCTGGTGCCCATCAGGTACATGAAGCTCATCTGATCGCAGACGAGCTTGACGCCCTGACTCTCGAAGTGGTTGTCGCCTTCGACGGGCTCGTCGAAGTAGAGGTCGTATTGAAAGCCGGCGCAGCCGCCGCCCATGACCTTGACGCGCAGGGCGTAGGTGCTCTCGATCGCCTCGGTCTCGCGGATCTCGCGGATCTTCGCGGCGGCGGTCTCGGTGACCTCGAGGGCGCCCGTCATCTGCGGGTCGTGGGCTTCGTGCTGGGTCGGCGTCGCGGGCGCGGTCTCGGTGGCTGCAGACATCAGGGCTCCCAAAGTTGACGTTCGGGTAGGATGGTGCGCTGGCCCGTGCGGGTCAAGTCTGCGGCCCTGCACGGTCGGGTGCGGCAGGCCACGCAGCCGCGAGTTCGTCGCTCGTCGCAGCGGCTCGGGTGCTGCCATTGCTGCCGCGTTCGCGGGCGATGCAGCGCGCCGTCCGAAGGCCTCCACGCGAGTCGCGACGTGGCGGTGGCAAGTAAAGTGAAATCCTTCACCCACGCAGCGTGGCCAGGTGAGAATGGGCGGCAGGGCGGTGTTTGACAGCGACGGCGACCTTCCCCTACCGTGGCGATGCGGCAGTTTGCCGCAGCCGCACGAAGTCGGCCGGAGCACGGAGAACGCATGCGACGAACCCACGCCACCACCCTCACGCTCCTCTCGTTCGCGCTGGTCGCGGGCGCGCTTCCCGCCTGCGGCGAGGGCCGCCAGGAGATGCTCGAGCGGGAGATGGAGTACGCGAAGGCGGGCCGCAAGGACGACAAGGGCGTCCCGATCCCGGAGATCCCGCCGGACGAGATGCGGGAGGCGCTGCGGCCGCTGCTGACCCAGATCTACTCGAACACCGAGCGCCTGCCCGACGTGACCGAGGGCGACGTCGAGCCGACCGACGGCCGCAACTACGTGCTGCAGCCGGGCGTGCTGGCGGTGGTGACGGTCAAGAAGGGCCTCACCAAGGCCGACAAGGCGCGGGCGATCATCCTCGGGGTGGCCGAGGCCGACGCGTGGACGTTCCGCAAGAACGCGCGCAAGGAGTTCGCGCTGCAGGTCGAGAAGCTCAAGTACAGCTTCGGCGACGACACCAAGGCGAAGGTGCTCGACGCGTACCCCCACCTCAAGCTGCTCAGCTTCTTCGGCTCGCCCGAGGCCGACAAGGCGCTCGGCGAGCTGTCGGGCGACGCCAAGAGCACGGCCGAGGCGATGCGCAAGGAGTACACCGAGGGCAAGCAGGACATCTGGAAGAAGTGGCTGGGCGTCAAGATGTACGCCCGCCGCCTGGTCGGCCAGGACGAGCCGTTCCGCAGCGTGCTGAAGAAGATCGCCAAGGACTTCGGCCAGGAGGAGGTGCCGCCGAAGCCGTTCAAGGAGTCGGTCGACGCGCCGTTCAAGGCCTGGGCCGAGGCGATCGAGAAGGACGAGAAGCTGCTGACGATGCTCACCAACTACAAGGAGCTGCGCGACCGCGTCGACTTCCTCGGCGAGGCGCACACGCTGTGGGCGATCGAGGGCTCGAAGCTGGTGCCCGAGCGGGCCAAGGGCGTGGCGATCGACAAGAAGCTCGGCTACGGCTTCTTCCGCGAGGACCTCGGCGGCGGCTACAACGACCTCGTGTTCGTGTTCAGCAAGAAGCTCGGCGGCAACGAGCTCAAGCGGGCGTTCCTCCACTCGTTCCTGTTCCGCCAGCTGCTCACCGACTTCCAGCTGCTGTCGACCGCCGGCACCGACTTCGCCAAGCGCGGCCCGGACGGCCAGGTCGACATCGGCACCGCCACGGTGCCCGACAAGTACGACCCGCTGTACGCCAGCTGCGGCGGGTCGGCGGCGCTCGAGACGATGCTTTACAGCTTCAACGACGAGTTCCCGCTGCTGAGCGGGGTGCCGTCGAAGGTCAAGGACTCCGAGGCGGCCCTCAAGGTCGCCCACAAGTGCGTCGTCGACGGGGCCGCCGGGGACATCAAGATCCCGGCCAAGAACGACGAGTTCGACACCGAAGGCCCCGCGCCGGCGTCGCGCCTGGCCCTGTTCCAGATGCTCGCCCGCTTCGAGAACATCAAGGTCAACACGGCCGTCCTCGCCGGCGACCAGCGCACGGCCGAGGACGACGCGATCGACGACGGCGAGAAGCTGCTCAAGCAGCTCAAGGCCGAGGCCGACGCGAAGAAGAAAGACTAGCTGTCCCGCAGGACAGGTCGCTCCGTGGAGCGCACGAGACCTCGCCCCGGCGGGGTCTCGGCAATTCTCGGGGAGGCGCGCGTCGAATCGGACGCCGGCGAGCCGCCCGGCTCATGAGATGTCCCGAGCGACGCTCGCGCGGAGCCGGCGAGCTTGCGGCGCCTCCGGACGTCGCGCTCCGAGATCCGCACGATGTCCCGAGGGACATCTGCGGCGATCATAGATTCGCCAGAGTCTCGCCGGCGTCGGCGAGCGAGCGGGCGTGGCTGTGGATGTCGCGCCACAGGTCGCCGACGTCCCACAGGCGCTCGCGGACGTTGCGGACGTGCCAGCGGCGGGCGTCGAGCTCGGGGTCGTCGAGCTCGTCCCAGCCGATCGGGACGGCCACGGGGGCGCAGGGAGGGCGCGAGCGCTGTACGGGGCGACGGTGGTCTGGGCCTGGCCGTTGCGCAGGTAGTCGACGAACACCCGGTCGCCGCGCTTCTTCTTGTTGATGTCCATGGTGAAGCGCGCGGGGTCGGTGGCGACCAGGTACTGCGCGACCTTGCGGGCGAACTCGCTGACGCCGTCGCAGTCGAGCTCGCGGTGGATCGGCGCGACCACGTGGAGGCCGCGCGAGCCGGTGGTCTTGACGAACGGGACCAGGCCGAGCGCCGGGAACAGGTCGCGCAGCAGGCGAGCGCCGTGGCGGACCTTGGCGAAGTCGTCGTCGCTCGGGTCGAGGTCGATGATCACCATGTCCGGCCGGTCGAGGCTGTCGCGGTGGACGTGACAGGTGTGGAACACCAGGCAGTTCTGGCTGGCGAGGAAGACCAGCGCGGGCGCGTTGTCGGCCACGGCGTAGACGGTCTCGCCGCTGTGGCTGGCGAGGGTGAGGCGGTGGACGTAGGCCGGGAAGTGCTCCTGCGCGGCTTTTGAAAGTAGCCGCGGGCGGCGATGCCGGACGGGAAGCAGTGCAGGGTCAGCGGCCGGCCGGTCAGGTGCGGGACCATGAAGGGGGCGACGTCGCGGTAGTAGGTGACGAGGTCGCCCTTGCCGATCTGCTCGTCAGGATAGAGCAGCTTGTTCGGGTGCGTGACCTCGATGCTCTCGCCGTCGACCTCGACTGTCGTGATGCCCTTGGCCACCGCCCGCTCCCCCGTGAGGCCTGCATGCTGCCTCGAACGAGCCGGCGACGCCACGCGCGCAGGCGCGCTCGCCGGGGCGCGGATGCGCGCGCAGGCGCGATCTGGCGGATCGGGCAGGTGACCGCATCGGGCCTTCGAGGCGGTCATATCAATGGTTCTTGGGACATGTCACGCGGGACATGTCATCCAGGCGCGGCGGCCGGCCCGCTGCCGGCGTGAGCGCGGCGTCACTGGCGGCCTGCGCGATCGCGCTACCCTTGCCTGCATGCGGCACATCGTCCTGATCCCGTGGTTGGCCGTCGCGGCGGCCGGGTGCAACTACGAGAGCGGCGGAGGGACCGCGCCCGCGACGGACTCGGCGGTGATGACGGACGGCGTCGAGGCGACGGCCGGCGACGGGACGAGCACGACGCTCGGCGCGACGGGCTCGGCGACCGGGGCGACGACGGAGGTGGCGGTGAGCTACTGCCACGGCTTTCAGGCCGCGGCCGGGGCGCCGTTCCTGTCGCTGTACATCGTCGGCGGCGAGCTGCTGACCGACGGCGCACAGTGGCCGATCGAGTGCAGCGAGGGGCGGTGGATGTTCGGGCTCTACCCGTCGCTGGGCGGCTGGGACCCGCACGCCGACCAGGTGCGGCTCACGGTCGAGGTCGATGTCGAGGGCTATGAGCTGGACAGCGAGCACCACTTCTTCAGCGACGAGGTCGACTATCACATCGGCTGCGACAACCCGTGGGCCGGGCTCATCGGGGTCGCGCCGGTGTACCTGCCCGAGGGCGTGAGCGAGCCGGGGCAGCTCGACGGCAAGCCGGCGAAGGTGCTCGTGACCGTGCTCGCGGGCGACATGGAGCTGCGCGCCGAGGCGTCGGTGACGCTGTCGGCGCCGCCGGACGTGCTGCTGCAGGGCTGCACGTCCCCGTGAGGGGTTGACGCGGCCGGCGCGATCGGTCATCCCACCCCGGTGTCGAGCAGGCGAGGCCTCGTGCGCGCGCTCAGCGTGGCGCCGATGATGGAGTGGACCGACCGCCACTTCCGCTGGCTGGTGCGCCAGATCAGCCGGCGGGCGCTGCTCTACACGGAGATGGTGACGACGGGCGCGGCGCTGCACGGGGAGCGAGAGATCGTGCTCGGCTTCGACCCGTCGGAGGGGCCGCTGGCGCTCCAGCTCGGCGGCGACGACCCGCAGGCGCTGGCCGAGTGCGCGCGGATCGCCGAGGGCATGGGCTACGACGAGGTCAACCTCAACGTCGGCTGCCCCAGCGACCGCGTGCAGGGCGGGAACTTCGGGGCATGTCTGATGAGACAGCCGAGCCGCGTGGCCGCGTGCGTGGCGGCGATGCGGGCGGCGGTGTCGCTGCCGGTGACGGTGAAGCACCGGATCGGCGTCGACGGGCGCGAGCGCTACGAGGACATGCTCGAGTTCGTCGACGCGGTGGCGGCGGAGGGCTGCGACCGCTTCACGGTGCACGCGCGGATCGCCATCCTCGCCGGACTGTCGCCCAAGGAGAACCGCACGGTGCCGCCGCTGCGCTACCCCGAGGTGTACCGGCTCAAGGCCGAGCGGCCGGGGCTGGTCGTCGAGATCAACGGCGGGGTGCGCTCGCTCGACGCGGCGGCCGAGCACATGCGCGCGGGGGTCGACGCGGTGATGATCGGCCGCGCGGCCTATGAAGATCCGTACTGCTTCGCCGAGGTCGACCGCCGGTTCTTCGGCGAGACCGAGGCGCCGCCGAGCCGCTTCGAGGTGGCCCGCCGCTACGCCGAGCACGCCGACGCGCACCTGCGGGCGTACCCGCGGCGCAAGGCCTCGGCGGTGCTGCGGCACGTGCTGGGGCTGTTCACCGGCCAGCCGGGGGCGCGCGAGTTCAGGCGGATCCTCAGCGAGACCCGCGACGAGCGGCCGCCCTCCGTGCGCATGGAGGCGGCGCTCACGGCGGTGCGGCGGGCGCACGAGCGGATCGCCGAGCACCGCGCGGCCGCCGGGTCGTGACGGGAGGTCGCTGATGCGGGCGATGGCGCAGCGGAGCTGGGCGCAGGACGAGCCGCTGGAGCTGATGGAGCTGCCGACGCCGGCGCCGCGGCGCGAAGCTGGTGGTGCAGGTGCAGGCGATCGGGGTCAATCCGGTCGACTGGAAGATGCGCACGCGCGGGCCGCTGCGGCTGGCGGCGCGGCTCGTCGGGCCGCGGCCGCCGGTGGTGTTCGGGGTCGACTTCGCCGGGGTGGTGACTGCGGTCGGCGAGGGGGCGCGGGTGCAAGTCGGCGATCGCGTGGTCGGCGGGACCAACTTCGCCCGCAAGCAGCGCGGCAGCTACGCCGACGCCGTGGTGGTCCGCGACGACCAGGTGGCGGTGTTGCCCGCCGACTTCGACATGATCGTCGCGGGGGCGCTGCCGGTCGCGGGCGTGACCGCGTACATGTGCGTGAGCGAGGTCGGGCGGCTGCAGGCGGGCCAGCGGGCGCTGGTGCTCGGGGCCTCCGGCGGGGTCGGCCAGCTCGCGGTCCAGTTCGCGCGGTACGTCGGCGGCAGCGCGGTCGGGGTGTGTTCGACGCGGAACGTCGAGCTGGTGCGCTCGCTCGGGGCCGCGGCGGTGATCGACTACACGCAGGGCGATCCGCTGGCCCAGGCGCGGGCGCACGGGCCGTTTCACCTGGTGGTCGATTGCGCCGGCGGCTACGCGGGGGCGGCTTGCCGCGCGCTGCTCGAGCGGAGCGGGCGGCACGTGATGATCGCCAACGAGTCGGTCGGCGAGACGCTGAACGTGCTGGTGCCGCCGTTCGCTTCGAAGAGCGTGCTCGGACGGCCGACGCGGCCGCGGCTCGAGGCGGTGGTCGCGGCGGTGGCGAGCGGGGCGGTGAAGGTCCGCGTCGAGGCGACGCTGCCGCTGACGCAGGCGGAGCGGGCGCTCGAGCGCAGTCGGGGCGGGCGGCTGACGGGCAAGCTGGTGCTGCTGCCGTGAGGCGCCGAGGCCGTCACGAGGAGCGATGTCCTCGCGGACAGGTCCTCAGAGACATGTCATGAGGATGTACTTTGGGCAATGTCCTTATGGACATTGCTCTTGGGTCATGCCTGGTGTTCCGGCGTGGCGGTCGGCTGGGCCGCGCCGTAGGCGGCGAGGAACACGTGGACGGCGCGCTGGACGGTGGCGACGATCGCCGGCTCGAGCGGGTCGGGGAGGACGCCGAACTGCGAGCGGACCGCGAGGTCGCCCTTGCACAGGAGGAAGAACTGGACCCCGGCGGCGTGGACGTCGGGGAGGTTCAGGGCGCCGAGGTCGTGCCAGCGGCGCAGGTACTCGGCCATCGCCGCGTGCATCGCCGCGGGGCCGCGCTCGAACAGCAGCGCGCCGAGCTCGGGGAAGCGATCGATCTCGGCCGAGGTGTTGCGGTAGAGGGCGACGATCGCGGGTGCGAGGAACAGCGACACCAGGTGCTCGCCGACCGCCTGGAGCGCCGGGGCGATCTCTCCGTCCGGTTCGCTGCGCAGCAGTTGCAGCGAAGTGCGTCGCGCAGCTCGTCGGCCTCCTCGGAGAAACAGGCGACGAACAGCGTCTTCTTGTCGTTGAAGTGGTTGTAGACGGTCGCCTTCGACACGCCTGCGCGGGATGCGACCTGGTCGACGCTGGCCCGCTCGAAGCCCATCTCCGCGAACACTTCGCGTGCGCCGGCCAGGATCTGGCGCCGCTTGGGGAGTGCTCCAAACCGCACGGGCGCGCCGACTTGTCGGGGTGAGTCATCGAACACGATTAAACTGAACGGTACAGTCTTGACCGTCAAGCACCCGCAGAGCATTGTTTGGAAGGTCGCGGCCGACGCCGCGCAATTCGCTCCATGCTCGCGTCCCGGCTCTTCCCCCTGGTCTTGCTCGCGCTCGTGGCCTGCGGCTCGCCCGGGTCGGCAGCGGCCCCGAAGTCGGCCCCGGGGCCGGTCGAGGTCGCCGTGCTGACGCTGGCCCCCACCCCCGTGACCCTGACCCGCGAGCTGCCGGGGCGGGTCTCGGCGCTGCGCGTCGCCGAGGTGCGAGCGCGGGTCAGCGGGGTCGTCGAGAAGCGGCTGTTCGAAGAGGGCAGCGACGTGAAGGAGGGCCAGGCGCTGTACCGCATCGAGGCGGCGCCGTACGAGGCCAGCCTGAAGTCGGCCCAGGCCAGCCTGCGGCGGGCCCAGTCGGGGTTCGCCTCGGCGCAGGACATCGCCAAGCGCGACGAGGAATTGATGAGCGTCGCCGGGGCGGTCAGCGCCGAGACGGCGGAGCGCTCGACGGCGACGCTGCGGTCGGTCGAGGCCGACATCGCGGCCGGCAAGGCGGCGGTGCAGACGGCCAAGATCAACCTCGGCTACACGACCGTGACCGCGCCGGTGAGCGGGCGGATCGGTCGCTCCGTGGTGACCGAGGGCGCCTACGTGCAGGCGTCGCCGGCGACGCTGATGGCGACCATCCAGCAGATGGACAAGGTCTACGTCGACGTGACGCAGTCGACGACCGAGCTGCAGCGGCTGCGCCGCGAGCTCGAGAGCGACACGCTGCGCCCGGCCGGAGCGGCGACGACGGTGACGCTGCTGCTCGAGGACGGCAGCAAGTACAGCGAGACGGGCACGCTCGAGTTCACCGACGTCACGGTGGAGCCCGGGACCGGCTCGGTGGTGCTGCGCGCGGTGTTCCCCAACCCGCGCGGAGAGCTGCTGCCGGGGATGTTCGTGCGGGCCCGCATCGACCAGGGCGAGGACCCGGCCGCCCTGCTGGTGCCGCAGCGCGCGGTGACCCGCGACACCCGCGGGCAGGCGTGGGCGATGGTGGTCGGCGCCGAGAACAAGGTCGAGCGGCGCAAGCTGGTCGCCGACCGCGTGGTCGGCAACGCCTGGCGCGTGACGTCGGGGCTGTTCGCCGGCGAGCAAGTGATCGTCGACGGGCTGCAGAAGATCCGCCCGGGCGCGCAGGTCACGACCGTGGCCGCGCCGCCCGAAGACAACGCGGGCCCCGGCGGCGCGCCGCCCGAGGCGGTGGCCGGGTCGACCGATCCGAAGAACGATCCCGCGAGCGAGGCCAAGGCCGCGACGCCGGCCGGCGAGGGCAAGGCGGCGGGCGAGCAACCCGCGACGCCGGCCGCCGCGAGCGAGGGCGCCGCGACGCCGGCCCCTGCGAGCGAGGGCAAGGCCGCGGTCGGGTCCGCCGCCAAGCAATAGGAGTCGCGCGTGTCCAGGTTCTTCATCGATCGGCCGATCTTCGCCATCGTCCTGGCGATCCTCGTCGTGCTCGTCGGCGGGCTGGCGATCGTGTCCTTGCCGATCGCGCAGTACCCCGCGATCGCGCCGCCGACGATCTCGGTGAGCGCGAGCTACCCGGGCGGCTCGGCCAAGACGCTCGAGGACACCGTCACGCAGGTCATCGAGCAGCGCATGGTCGGCCTCGACGGGCTGCGCTTCGTGTCGTCGTCGAGCGACGCGACCGGCTCGGCCCAGCTCACCCTGACCTTCGAGCCGGGCACCGATCCCGACATCGCCCAGGTGCAGGTGCAGAACAAGCTGCAGCTGGCGATGCCGCAGCTGCCGCAGGAGGTCCAGCGCCAGGGCGTGCGCGTCGTCAAGTCGGCCAGCAACTTCCTGCTGATCGCCGGCTTCGTGTCGATGGACGGCAGCATGACCCGCAACGACATCGCCGACTACGTGGTGTCGGCGCTGCAGGACCCGATCAGCCGCGTCCCCGGCGTCGGCGACGTGCAGGCGTTCGGCTCGCAGTACGCGATGCGGATCTGGCTGAACCCCGACAAGCTCATCTCGTACAAGATGACGCCGCTCGACGTGAGCGCGGCGATCCAGGCCCAGAACGCGCAGGTGTCGGCCGGGCAGTTCGGCGGCCTGCCGCAGGTCAAGGGCCAGCAGCTCAACGCGACGATCACGGCGCAGACGCGCCTGCAGACGGCGGAGGAGTTCGGGGCGATCTTCCTGCGCGTCAACCCCGACGGCTCGCAGGTGCGGCTGCGCGACGTGGCCCGCGTCGAGCTCGCGGGCGAGAGCTTCGACGTCGAGGCTTTACAACGGCAAGCCGACGGCGGCGATGGGCATCCGCCTGGCGGTGGGTGCCAACG
This sequence comes from Nannocystis pusilla, assembly GCF_026626665.1. Classification (GTDB taxonomy): domain Bacteria; phylum Myxococcota_A; class Polyangia; order Nannocystales; family Nannocystaceae; genus Nannocystis; species Nannocystis pusilla. Next base: position 7,798,179 of record NZ_JAPNKE010000002.1, on the reverse strand, counting down.
CGCTCAACACCGCCGACGCGATCCGGGCCCGCCTCGGCGAGCTCGAGGCCTTCTTCCCGCCAGGGCTCAAGACGGTCTATCCGGTCGACACCACCCCGTTCGTGAAGATCTCGATCAAGGAGGTCATCAAGACGCTGGCCGAGGCGATCGTGCTGGTGTTCGCGGTGATGTACCTGTTCCTGCAGAGCTTCCGCGCGACGCTGATCCCGACGCTCGCGGTGCCGGTGGTGCTGATGGGCACGTTCGCGGTGCTGGCGGCGTTCGGCTACAGCATCAACACCCTGACGATGTTCGGCATGGTGCTGGCGATCGGCCTTTTGGTCGACGACGCGATCGTGGTGGTCGAGAACGTCGAGCGCATCATGCACGACACCGGCCTCGAGCCGCGCGAGGCGACGCGGCGGTCGATGGACCAGATCACCGGGGCGCTGATCGGCATCGCGCTGGTGCTGGCGACGGTGTTCATCCCGATGGCGTTCTTCGCCGGCTCGGTCGGCACCATCTATCGTCAGTTCTCGATCACCATCGTGTCCTCGATGGCGCTGTCGGTCGCGGTGGCGCTGACGCTGACGCCGGCCCTGTGCGCGACGCTGCTGAAGCCCGGGCACGGGCCGGCCACGCGCGGCTTCTTCGGCATGTTCAACCGCGGCTACGAGCGCACCAGCTCGCTCTACCACCGCGGCCTGGCCTGGCTGCTGCGCTGGCGCAAGACGGCCATGCTGGGGTTCCTGGCCCTGACGGCCGGGGTCGGGCTCGGCTTCATGCGCATGCCGACCGGCTTCTTGCCGGAGGAGGACCAGGGCTCGATCACGGTGCAGGTGCTGCTGCCGCCGGGCTCGACGATGGAGCGCACGCGCGTGATCATGGCCCAGCTCAGCGACTACTTCCTGCAGCAGGAGGGCGACGCGGTCGAGTCGGTGCTGTCGATCTCCGGCTTCGGCTTCAGCGGCCGCGGCCAGAACTCGGGCCTCGCGTTCATCCGCCTGCGCGACTGGAAGGAGCGCGAGAAGCCGGAGCTGAAGGCCAGCGCGGTGTCGCGGCGGGCCTCGATGGCGTTCAGCAAGATCAAGGAGGCGACGGTGTTCGCGTTCGTGCCGCCGGCGATCTCCGAGCTCGGCAACGCGACCGGCTTCCAGCTGCAGCTGCAGGACCGCGCGGGGCTCGGGCACGAGGCCTTGATGGCGGCGCGCGACCAGCTGCTCGACCTGGCGATGAAGGAGCCGTCGCTGACGAAGGTGCGCCAGGGCGGGCTCGACGACACGCCGCAGTACAAGATCGACGTCGACCGCGAGAAGGCGGCGGCGCTCGGCGTCGCCCTGTCCGACATCAACGCGACGCTGGCCGCGACCTGGGGCGGGGTCTACGTCAACGACTTCCTCGACCTCGGGCGCACCAAGCGGGTGTACATGCAAGGCGACGCGCCGTACCGCATGCAGCCCGACGACATCAGCCGCTGGTACGTGCGCAACAGGAACGGCGAGATGGTGCCCTTCTCGGCGTTCGCCAGCGGCAACTGGACCTACGGCTCGCCCAAGCTCGACCGCTTCGGCGGCTACCCGACGATCCTCATCCAGGGCGAGGCGGCGCCGGGCTTCAGCTCGGGCGACGCGATGGCCACGCTCGAGCGCCTGATGACGCAGATGCCGACCGGCATCGGCCACGAGTGGTCGGGCCTGTCGTACGAGGAGCGGATGTCGGGCGCCGGGGCGATGATGCTGTACGCGTTGTCGCTCCTGGTGGTGTTCCTGTGCCTCGCCGCGCTGTACGAGAGCTGGTCGATCCCGATCGCCGTGCTCCTCGGCGTCCCGCTCGGGGTCGGCGGCGCGGTGTCGACGACGCTGCTGTTCGGGTTCGCCAACGACGTCTACTTCCAGGTCGGCCTGCTGACGACGATCGGCCTGTCGGCCAAGAACGCGATCCTCATCGTCGAGTTCGCCAAGGAGCTGCGCGAGCACGGCAAGAGCGGGGTCGAGGCCGCGCTCGAGGCCGCCCGCGAGCGCCTGCGACCGATCTTGATGACCTCGCTGGCGTTCGGCCTCGGCGTGCTGCCGCTCGCGCTGTCGGCCGGCGCCGGCGCCGGGGCGCAGAACGCCATCGGCGTGGCGGTGCTCGGCGGCGTCACCACCGGTACGTTCCTCGGCATCGCCATGGTGCCGGTGTTCTACGTGGTGATCGCCCGCCGCGACCCGCCGCCGCGCACGGTCGCGCAGGTGCCCGCGCCGGTGAAGGAGCCGCCGCATTCGGGCATGGTCTGAGGGGGCATGTCCATGAGGACATGCTCTCAAGGATAGGTCGACCGTCGACCGCGCCGCCGCCTCACCCGCCCTCGCAGGCGAGGTCGACCGCGGCCCTCAGGTCGTCGCAGCCGGTCTGCATCTCGAACTCCGGGCACGGCAGGTCGACGAGGCAGGCGTACCACTCCTCCAGGGCCGAACCGCAGGGGGGCCCATATAGTAGGAGTAGATGTTGACGCCGTACTGGCACATGCCGGCGTAGGCGGGCAGCGGCATGCCGTAGCACTCCTCCTGCTTGGCGGCGAAGGCGACGCAGCCCGCGCTCGGTTCGGGGTAGCACTGCCCGGACGCGGCGAACTCGTCGGCGCACAGGTCCTCCTGCTCGCACGGGCTGGCCCCCAGGCAGTCGTAGAGGGCGTCCTGCAGGGCGAGGCAAGTGGGGCCGAAGATCGCCGCGACGCGGGTGCGGGTCATCGCGCAATAGGCGTACAGCTCGGCCTCCGTGCTCATCGATTCGGGGGAGCACTTGAGGCTGTAGGCGACATAGCCCGCGCAGGCCGTCTCGGCGCCGGCCGTCTCGCCGGTGCTGGTGGTGGGCCCAGTGGTGGGCTCGCCGGTGGTCGTGGTCGTCGCGCTCGAGGTGCCGTCGGTGGCGCCGTCGGTCGTGCTGGTGGTACCGCCGGTCGGGTCGGTGGTGCCGTCAGTGTCGTCCGTGGTGTTGCCGCCGCCCTTCGGGTTGCAGGCGAGCGGCAGGGTCCCGAGCGAGAACAGGAAGGCGAGGCTGCGGTAAGCCGAGGACTCCATAGGAGGCGCAATGTATCGCGTCCACGGGGCCGAGCGCCGGTGCAGCCGCACGGGCTCGCGCGGGGTCGCCGGGCGACAATGAAGATGAATCACGGTTTTTAGCCCGTAGGGTGCATGACTGAAGAGCTCGGTCGTGCGGCTCGCTCCGGAGCGGCGACTGCCGGCCGCGGGGCCGATCCGAGGACGTCGAGGGGCTCGGCGCGGTGGCGACCGCGAGGCGAGCGAGTGGCGGCGAAGGCGACGCAGCGCTCGTGCGGCCCGCAGCTTCACCCGCGCGGCGTCACCGGCCGCCGCCGCAGGCCATGGCGAGCCCCGCCTCCTGGACGTCGCAGCCGCTGCCCATCTCGAATTCGGGGCACGGCAATTCGGTCAGGCAAGCATAATACTCCTCGAGCGCCTCGCCGCACGCCGGGCCGGCGTAGTAGATTTGACTGTTGACATACACCTGACAGGTACCGGCGGCGTATTCGGGCACTGGCTGGCCGTAACACTCGGCCTCCTTGGCGCTGTAGGCGATACAGCTGGCGCCGGCCTCCGGCAGGCAGGCGTAGGCGATGTCCGTCTCGGCGCCGCAGACCGGCCCGTCCTGACATTCCGCGGTCTCCATGCATTCGAAGGCGGCGTCGTGCAAGACGAGGCAGGTCGGGCCGTAGAAGGCTTCGAGCTGGCGCCGGAGCGTCGTGCACTGGGCGTAGAACTGGTCCTCGAGGCCCGCGGCGTCGGGGTCGCAGCGGAGGTAATAGTCGACGTACGACTGGCAGGGGCCGCCGGCGCCGGTCGTGCCGCCCGGGTCGGTGGTGCCGACGGAATCAGTGGCGCCGGTGCTGCCGTCGGTGGTGCCGGCGGTGGCCGGCCCGGAGCTCATGCCGTCGGTGGGCGTGGCCGGCGTGCCGTCGGTGGTGCCGCGGGTCGGGTCGGTGCCGCCGGCGCTGCCGTCGGTCGTGTCGGCGTCCTTGGGGCCGCAGGCGATCGGTAAGGTCCCGAGCGAGAACAAGAAGGCGAGGCTGCGATAGGCGGAAGATTCCATAGATCTTCACTGTATCGCGTCTCCGATGCGGGCGCTCGCCTTATGGCGAGACGGCCCGGGGGCTCTCGGCGATCGTGTGCGAGCGCGGTGAGGCCGATGAGTACGCTGTTTCGAGAGCGAGCTCGTCTCTTCATGTCTCATCAGACAGGTCGCGTCGGCGCGAGTCGGGCGACGAAGCTCGCTGCCAGGGGCTCCAGGAGGCGGCGTACGCGATCGCGCGCTACGTGACTGTCTTGAGAGACAGATGGCTCGATGGCTTCACCGCGGCGGCGCGACCCGGCGCGCGCAGCTCGGCGAGGATGTCGGTGGTCTCGGCGCTGCGCTTCAGGCCCGCGAGGCGCAGGCGCATGTCGCGGGTCAGGACGCGGGCGACGATCGGCTCGACCACCGGGGCGGTGAGCCGCGGGCGGGTGGCGAAGTTGTAGCGGAACACCACGCGGGTGCGGTCCGCGGCCAGCGGTTCAAATAGCCATGCGCCCGAGAACTGTCTGAAGAGCCATGGCCCATCGGTCATCTTCATGGCGACCTGCTCGGGCGCCTTCACCGTGATGTACTCGACCTCCATCGCCAGACCGTTGCGCGCGCGGACCCATACGCGCACGCCGACGGCCGCCTCGCCGGCGCCGCCGCGGAACCTCATCTCTCTTAAAGGGGTCCCAGCGCAGGCGCAGGTCGTAGTCCTGAGCCAGCGCGAACAGGTCGGCCTGGGGAGCGGCGATCTCGAGCTCGGCGGCGATCGTCGGCATGGCGCGCGCCAGCGTAGCGCGGAGCGAGGCGCGAGGGGACGCCGGTCGCGAGCGCGTGGACCGGAGGCCTCGCGTCGAAGGGGCTGGGTTCGCGGACGGCCAGTCGATGGGCCAGGGCCGCTGCGCGGCGCTAGCGAGCTCGTCAGGCGCGGCGGCGCAGGCGGGCGACGCGGCGCTCCTCGAGCTGGAACAGACCGACGCCGGTGAGGACGATCGCGCCGCCGGTGAGGGTGAGCGTACCCAGTTGCTCGCTGCGGTAGATGCTGCCGAGGACGACGGCGATCGGCGGCGTGATGAGGGCGACGAGGGCCATGAGGGTGGCGCTCAATCGCTTGAGGAGGCCGTAGTAGATCATGAAGGTGACGATCGAGCCCATCAGCGCGAGGTAGGCGATGGAGAGCACGACGGTGGAGTTCCAGGGGAACGGGCGCGACCACTCGCCGGCGATGCCGGCGACCACGAGCAGGACGAGGCTGCCGACGAGCATGCCGGCGCCGCTGAGGAACACCGTGGGCACGTCCTTGCCGTCGCGCTTGATCATGACCTGCGGGTAGCCCTGCACGAGCACGGAGCAGGTGACGATGGCGACGCCGAGCGCGGTGTCGGGTCCGAGCTCGCGCAGGCTGCCGTAGGACAGCAGGGCGAGGCCGGAGAAGCCGAGGACGATGGCGAGCAGCTTGGCGAGGGTGAGCCGCTCGCCGAGGAGGAAGTGGGCGAGGACGGCGACCCAGAACGGGAAGAAGCCGAAGGTCAGCGAGCCGAGGCTCGAGGGGATCCACATCGCCGCGACGTAGGTGGCGCCGTAGCCGAAGCCGAAGCTGAGCAGGCCGACGAGGAGCGCGAGGCGCCAGGCGGTGCGGTCGCGGAAGGAGGCGGGGGCCATGATCCGCGCGGCCGGGAGGAGCAGCGCGGCCGCGATGGCGAACCGCAGCGAGGCGCCCAGCAGCGGCGGCATGCCGGCGTCGAGGCCGAGCTTGATCGCCAGCCAGGTCGAACCCCAGATGAGGCACAGCAAGATGTAGCCGACGACCGCCACTGCGCGGCGAGTATAGCGGGGCGTCCGCGCGGACGAACCGCCGCGCCCGGCGCCGGCCCGGCGCGAGCGCACGCGCGAGCGCGGGCGTGAGCCGAGAATGAAGTGTCCTTCAGGACATGTCCCCAGAGCGCGGGCGACGGGCGATCGTCCGGACGCGGACGCCCGAGGGACGCGGCCGGTCTCGATCACCCGCGGCCGCGACCCCGCGTCCGCTCAGGCGCGGACTTTCTTGGCGGTCTTCTTGGCCGGCGCGGCCTTGGTGACCTTCTTGGCCGGCGCGGCCGAGGCGACCTTCTTGGCGGCCTTCTTGGCGACGACCGGTCCGGCCGCCTCGCCGGCGGCCGTGGGGGCGAGGCGGATCTGCCCGCGCACGCGGTAGAAGCCGCCGCTGCCCGACAGCTCGAGGCCGTCGACGAGGTAGCGCGTGCCCGGCGTGCGGATGTCGCGCGGGAACTGGACGTTGAAGTCCTCGTTGAAGCCCGGCGACAGCGGCCGCACGCGCACCTTGCCGCCCTCCTCGACGCACTCGACGAGCACGCCCGCGGCCCCGGCGGCGGCCTGCGGCAGGGCCTGGCCGACGGTGGCGACCTGGACGCTGCGCTCGGCCTTGACGAGCTTGAGGTCGGGCACCTTGCCCTCGCGCGCCTGGGCGATCGCGGCCTCGCTGACGTCGATGCAGGCGAAGGCGCCGTCGCCGGTGACGATGTAGAGCTTGTCGGCGTGGTACTGCATCGACAGCGCGGAGCCGCAGGTGGTGTCGAGCTTCCACAGGCGGGTGCCGGCGCGGTCGAAGCAATACACCGAGGAGGCGTTGTCGCCGGCGAACACGTACTTGCCGCCGGGCGCGGCGGCGCACGAGAACACGCTGTCGTCGCACTTGTAGCGTCGACCAGGTACGCCGGCTTTTGAAAACACTTCGACGTGGTCGCTGGTGGTGCCGGCGTAGACCTCGGTGTCCTCCTGCCAGCCGAACAGGACGCTGCCCTCGGTCTTCTTGGCCCACAGCTTCTTGCCGGTCCAGTCGTAGGCGGTGACGCCGTCGGCGTGGCCGTGGTAGATGCCGGCGCCGTCGCAGCGGACCATCCAGCCGCCGCTCGTGTAGCTCTTCTTGGCCCACAGCTTGTCGCAGTCGTGGTCGAGGACGGTGACCTGGCCGTCGTTGCTGCTGACCGCGAGCGAGCCGTCGTGGATGTCGAGCCACAGGATGTTGACGTCTTCGCTGATCTCGTAGGCCTCGAAGGGCTGGGCGCCGGAGAGGTCGTAGACCTTGCCGTCCTGGCAGCCGCAGTAGAGCCACTGGCCGTCGCGCACGAGGCTCATGACACCCTCGGGGACCTTCATGCGCCGCACGACCTTGCCCTCGTGGTCGAGCGCGGAGATCTGGCCGTCGTCGTCGCCGACCCAGCACAGCTCGTCGTCGACGAAGACGCCGAAGGCGCGGTCACCGCTGTCGTAGCGCCAGAGCACCGGGGCGCGGGTGGTGCCGGCCTTGGCCGCCCGGCTGGTGGTGACCGGCCGCTCGGTCACCGCGCGCTTCTTGCGGACGCCCTGGACCGCCGCGGCGTAGCCCTTTTGATCTTGCCCTGGATGGCTTTCTGCGCCTCCTTCTGGGCCTCGGCAGGGGTCGCGTAGCTCTTGCTCTGGGCCTGTCCGGCGTCGCCGATCCGCCCGTAGCGGATGCTTACCTGCTTGCCGCTGACGATGACCTCGTAAAACTTGTGCGAGCCGCCGCCCTCTTCGGACAGCTCGAGATACGTCCGCTCGTCGCTCATCGCGTACTCCTGAGTCCATGCCAAAGGTACACCGTCGCTCCCCAGCCCGCGGCTCGCGGGCCTGCGCGCGGACCTGCGCATGCGGACGAGGGGTTCCGTGGAACTGGATCTCAGGGGGCCCCACGGTTGGGGGCTCTTGCCCAGAGCTGGCCTTTCGGTGATCGTGGCGCGAAGGAGGGGTCTCTTGGTCGCGGAACGCCTTTACTTGCCTGCACAGGCCGGCAGCTATCCCACTCCAGGCGTGGATTTCGACGGCGAACTGGGGCTTCTACGCCTCGAGGGCGAGAGCCACCCCGAAGAGGCCGCGCAGTTCTATGCGCCGCTGATCCTCTGGCTCGACACGCTGATCGCCTCGCCGCCCGCGTCGGTGGTGTTCGAACTGCGCCTGACGTTCTTCAGCGCGGCGACCCGGCCGCGCTGCTCGCCCTATTGCGACGATTGAAGAAATGGGCCAACCGCGGAGCCACGGTCCGCGCGACCTGGTACATCGACCCGGGCGACGAAGACATGGTCGACGTCGCCGGCGACCTGGCGATGATGTCCGGCCTGGCCATCCGCGTGGTCAGCACCGCCGTGAATCACTCGGTGATGCTCGGCATCGCGGTGTGAACGGGCGGAGAGGCGCGTCGCACGAGGGCCCCCGGCGCTCGCGGGGGCGCGCGAGCGCAACGACGCGCGTTCGGGTGCCGGCGGCAGGTCCCGGCATTTCCGAAGAGAAATGGCATGTGTCGCCGACGCCGACGCGAATGCGGGGGCTCGAAAGGGCACAAGAGCGAACGCTGATAGCTGTCTCTTCGGACATCCAGTCCCACGGCCGGGCGGCCGGGAGCCAAGACAGGCGCTCGAACGCCCGTAGACGGCGAATTGACGGCCAGTGGGCCGCAGACTAGCCTGAAACTGGAGACGGAGGGGCTGATGCCGCGGCGCAGGCAAGGGCTCACGGGAGGGGACCCCACGCACGAGAGCGATGTCGATTCGTCGCACCCCTCGGAGGAGGCAGGCGAGGTCGATCGCCCGGAGGAGCGCATCGAGCAGGACGATCTCGGCAGGCACCCGGGATTGACCAGCGCATCTCCGCCAGCGCGCCGGAGCGAGGAATACGAGGTCGACGGCTCGGCGGACGAGCAGACGCCGATCGACGAGTGGATCGACAGCAACCCGCCTCCCCCCGTCTCGCTCATCGTCTCCTCGCCGGGCGGCTCGCCCGGCGGATGGAGCATGGGACAGACGATCGGCAGCGGCGGCGGGCAACCCCCAGGATCTTCCATTCAGGCGGCGCGCCGACGACGACGACGACGAGCACGACGACGACGAGCACGACGACGACGACGACGACGACGACCACGAGCAGCTATCCGGGCGGGCGGACCGATCCCAATAACAACAGCGGCCCGGCAGCGAGGCCTGACGGCGCCGCTCGGTTCTCCGACCTCTCGGACGTCGTCTCCAATCATGGGTCCGCAGACTGGCGGCCCGTCCCCGACAGCGAGGCAAAGGCCAGCGGGCGGCGGTTGCAGCAGGAATTCCGCCGGCGCCTCGATTACGTCTTCTCGCAGGGGAAGGAGTTGGCGCGCCCGCTCGTCCGCCTGCGCTTCGGGCAGTCGCCGGGGATCTGCCTGACCCTGTCGCTCGATTGGCTGGCCCGCATGCATCGCGGGCGCCGGGACTACAACGATCCGCACTACAAGCGGCCGATGAACCGCGTCACTTCCATGTGGAAGCTGGCCGGGATGCAAGGGCTGTACAACAAGCAGAACAGCGAGGGGCGCAAGTCGACGCAGACGCTCATCGAATGGATCTCCGGCCACAAGGACGCGCGGCCCGAAATGTCGCGGCTGCAGGCGAGCACGGCGTTTCATTTTTACAACTACGAGAGCAGCCCCAGGCGCATCGCGCTGGCGCTGCAGACGGCCCTCGAGCACCCGGACCATCCCGGGCTGATGATCCGCCTGAGCGGCGGCGGCCGCGGCGTATCCGGGCACGCGGTGGCGCTCTTCCGCAGACACGACGGTTACGCGGTCTTCGATTCGAACTTCGGCGTGTATCGCTTCGACGACAGCGAGCAGGCGGCGCGCTTCTTCGTCCGCGTGTGGGACGAGATCTACCGGGCGCGCAGCGGCCTGGGGTGGGTCGAGGGGAGCTGGATCGACATGCGCGAGCCGGATTGACGGAGCGCCGCTCCCGTCGACCTCCGCGGGCGCGAGGTCCTCGCGCCCGGATCCGCCGCGGCCGACGCGGATTTGACGATCAGGCGTGCTCGGCGGTGAGGCCGCGGCCCTCGCGGATCTTCCGCTCGAGCGCGCCGAACACCAGGCTGTCGACGAGGACGCCCAGGACCATGACGACGAGCATCCAGGCGAGCAGGCCCTCGGCGTCGCTGAGCTCGCGCGAGAACTGCAGGCGCACGCCGATCGAGGGCGCGTGGCCGATGATGACGAGCAGCTCGCCGGCCATGAGGCTGCGCCAGGCGAACGCCCAGCCCTGCTTGAGGCCGGCGACGAAGCCCGGGAGGGCGGCGGGGATGATGATGTGGCGGTAGAGCGCGAAGCCCCGCGCGCCCATGACCTTGCCGGCGCGCACGAGCAGCGGCGGGACCTGGTCGGTGCTGGTGAGCAGGCCGATGGCGATCGACGGCGCCGCGCCGAGCACCACGACCGCGAGGATCGCCGCCTCGCTGAGCTGGAACAGCAAGATCGCCAGCGGGAACCACGCCACGCTCGGCATCGTCTGCAGGCCGGTGAGCAGCGAGCCGGCCGCCGTGCGCAGGACCTTCACCCGCGCCAGCACCAGGCCGAGGCTCACGCCGGCGACCATGGCGATCGCGTAGCCGAGCAGCGCCCGCTTCATCGTGATCGCCGCGGCCACGCCGATGTCGCCGGCCAGCAGGTCGGTCCACAGGCGGGCGAGCACCGCGCCCGGGCCCGGGAGCACGTACTCCGGCCGCCAGCCGCTGAGCACCACCAGTTCCCACAGGGCCAGGGCCATCGCGGCGGCGGCCAGCTTGGGCCAGGCGGCCGTCCACAGCGCGCGCACGCGGCCGGGCCTGTCGCCGGCGGACGGCTCGCGCTCGACGGCCGGGGCCGGGTCCTCGGCCTCGGCGACGGCGCGCAGGCCGGCGCGCAGGGGGTCCTCGGCGTCTTGCCGTTCGGGCATGTCGATCAGGACATGTCCCTCGGGACTGCCGGCATCGCGCTCGCCGCCCGGGACGGCGTGCAGGTGCGGGCGCGCGGGCGAGGCGTCGCCGGCGAGCTCACGCTGCGGCACGGGCGGCCTCGAGCAGGTGGTCGGTGATCGTGCGGGCCATGCGGGCGACCTCGGGCGACTCGATGCGGCGCGGGCGGTCGAGGTCGACCTGGTACTCGGCGACGAGGCGACCTGGCCGCGAGGACAGGAGGAGGACGCGGTCGCCGAGGCGCACGGCCTCGCGGACGTTGTGGGTGACGAACACGACGGTCAGGCCGGTCTTCTGCCACAGCGCCTCGAGCTCGCTGTGGAGGTGGTCGCGCATCATGGCGTCGAGGGCGGCGAACGGCTCGTCCATCAGCAGCAGCTCGGCCTGCTGGGCCAGGGCGCGGGCGAGGGCGACCCGCTGCTTCATGCCGCCCGACAGCTCGTGCGGGCGCCGGCGGGCGAACTTCTCGAGGTGGACGAGCCGCAGCAGCTCGGCCACCCGCTCGGTCCGGGCCTTGCGCGACAGCCCTTGCATCTGCAGCGGAAAGGCGACGTTCTCCTCGACGCTCAGCCAGGGGAACAGCGCCGACTCCTGGAACATCAGCGCGGGGCGCTCGCCGGCCACCGTGACCTTGCCGGCCGAGGGCGTGTCGAGCCCGGCCACCAGGTTCAGCATGGTCGACTTGCCGCAGCCCGAGGCCCCGACCACGCACACGAACTCGCCCTTCTTCACCGTGAACGACATGGTGTCGAGCGCGACGACCGCGTCGCCGCCGGCGCCGTGGCGCTTGGTGACGCCGTCGAGGCGCAGCGCCACCGGGGCGGGCGAGGGGCTCAAGAGGGACAGCGGGACGTGCGGCAGGGCAGCGCTCATCGGTTTCCTCGGCCCATCAGGCGTACATTATGCTGAACGCTTCGTCAATCCACGGAACTCCGGTGAGGTCCGTGAAAACCGTGTAGCAAGGGTGCAGAGGCCCTCCTGAACCCCGTAGAGGCCGCTTCGCCGGTGGGCGCCCGCCGGCTGCATTCACCAGGATGTCGGGGCCTCCGCTGCGGTGGTGCGCCACCGCTCAGCTTGGATTTTTCCAGTGGCCGCACGGGACTACCGCGATCAGGGTTCGGCCATGAAGCCCTATACTCCGACATGGATCGTGCTCGTGGACGGCTCGCGCGGCCGGATCCTGGTGCAGGAGGCACCCGGCGCCGCGCTGACCCGTCCGTTCGGCGACGGATTCACCAGCGGTCGGGAGCTCAACCACGAGGTCGGTGAAGACCGACCCGGCCGCTCACGCGGCTTCGCGGGCGCCGCCGCCCGCCACGCGTTCGAGCCGCGCACCAACCCGCACGACAAGGCGGAGACCGAGTTCAGCGGCCAGGTCGCCGCGTTCGTCGACCGCGGGGTGGGCGACCGCAGGGCCCAGCGGGTGATCCTGGTCGCTCCGCCGCGCGCCCTGGGCGATCTGCGCAAGGCGCTGTCGCCGCGCGCCTACGCCCGCGTGCACGCCGAGATCTCCCATGACTGGCTCGACCTGCCCGACAACGAGGTCGCCGCCCGCCTCGGCGACGCCCTCCGCAGCCCCATGGCCGCGAACACCTCGCTGGCTGTGTGATCTCGATTGTGCCATCGGACACGCCCCCAGGGGCCTCTGCCTGATTTAGCTCGTTCGTCGATAGAGAGAGTGAACCAGCCTGATGTGCGCGGGGGCGATCCAATGAGGATCGCGCCCCGCGTGCGCCTGTTGGCATTTCGGCGAATAAACGTTGTTCTCGACGACGTCGTGGGGCTGAGCGCGCTGCTCGCCGCGCTTCGTGGATGGCCTCGAGGACAGATGGCGAGCGCCGGACCGTCGAGCACGCTGCGCCCGCCGCGAGAGACGGGATGTCCTCGGGGACATGTGCGGCGGAGCCCGCGGACGCGCGCGCACCGGGGCTCGCAGCGGCCTCGGTGGGCCGCGGTGCGCGGATGTCCTGAAGGACAGGCGGGCGGCCCGGCCACCGAAGACCCCCTCGAACGGCCGCGACCGGCAGCCGCGGGCGCGAATGCGCGCGGCGTCACATGTCTCTTCGGGCATGTCGACATCGCCGCAGGTGGCATCCGAGCGTGGGGGAAGCACCGATGCCGCGAATAAGGCAGGTCCGTTCGGATCTTGCGCGCCCCAAAGACCCTCGCGGCCGCGCGCGCTCGCGGTGACGGTGATCGCACGCGGACAACCGGGCGCACCCGTCCGCCCGCCACGACGCTGAAAACGATATGTCCTCGGGGACATGTCAGAGGCGCCGGCCGCTCGGCCGTCGGCGCGTCGTGTCCGAAGGCAGCACCGCCGCGGCCCGCAAGCCCGGCGATGCGAGCGAGAGAAATATGGTTTTGAGGACATGTCCGAACCGCCATGCTGAGGCCGAGGCCGGCGCCCCTGCGTGACGGCACACATGCCCCCGAGGTCAGGTGCGTAGGCTCGAGCCGAGCGGCGGCTCTTCTAAAAATAAAGATTCAGCCGGTCGGCAGCTCGAGCGTGAAGGCCGAGCCGCGGCCGGGTTCGCTGGTGGCGGTGAGGCTGCCGCCCATCGCCTCGGCGAGCCGGCGGCAGATCGTCAGACCGAGGCCGACGCCGTCGAAGCGGCGGGTCGACGACGAGTCGGCCTGGACGAACGGCTCGAAGGCGGTCGCCAGCTCGCTCGGCGTCATGCCGATGCCGGTGTCCTGGACGACGAAGCGGACTTTTTTCTCAAAGCGGGCGGCGCGGAGGGTGACATCGCCGTGGGCGGTGAACTTGGCGGCGTTGCCGAGCAGGTTGACGAGGATCTGCCGCACCAGGGTCGGGTCGCCGAGCATCACGCCGAGGTCCTCCGAGAAGTCGCAGACCAGGCGGTTGTCGCTGCGCGACAGGTCGGGCAGGGCCATCGTGACGACGTCGTGCAGCAGCGAGGCCAGGTCGATCGGCTCGCGCGCCGCCTCGACCCGCCCGGCCTCGATCTTGGTGAGGTCGAGGATGTCGCGCACGATCGCCAGCAGGTGCCCGCCGGCCCGGCGGATCTTGTCGAGGTCGGCGACCATGCCGTCGTAGCCGCGCTCGTCGGCCTCTTCGGACAGCATCTCGCAGTAGCCGAGGATCGCGTTGAGCGGGGTCCGCAGCTCGTGGCTCATGTTGGCGAGGAAGCGCGTCTTGGCCTCGCTGGCGGCCTCGGCGGCGCGGCGGGACTCCTCCATGCGGCCGAACAGGAGCGCGCGGTCGATGGCGATCGCGGCCTGGACCGCGAGCAGGCGCAGGGTCTCGCTGCGCTCGGGGCTGAAGGCGGCGGCGACCAGGTTGTTCTCGAGGTAGAGCACGCCGAGGCGCTCGCCGCCGTGGACCAGCGGGGCGGCCAGCAGCGAGCGCGGGCGGACCAGGCGGACGTAGGGGTCGGCGGCGAAGCGGGGGTCGTCCTCGGCGTCGTCGACGACGAGCGGGCGGCCGCTGCGGTGAGCGAGGCTCACCACGGCGGCGGGGACGAAGTCGAGCTCGGCCAGCGGGACATCGCCGAGCGGCGCGTGCCGGTCGCCCTCGGCGACGTACATGTGCGCGCCGACCAGGCCGGCCCCGCGCGCCAGCAGCAGCACGCCGCGCTCGGCCCCGCTGTCCTCGACCAGGCGCATCACCGCGGCCAGCAGCCGGCCGAGGTCGAGCTCGTCGGCGAACACCTGCGTGGCCTTGAACAGGGTGGCGAAGTCGAGGTGCTGGCCGGCGCGGCTGAGCGTCGGCTCGGAGCTGGATGTCCTTGAGGACAGGTCGGTGGCGCCCGCGGCGGCGGCAACGAGCTGTCGAGGTCGAGGTCGTGGCCGCGGCGGTCGAGGCCGGCGTGGTTCTGGTCGAGCGCGCGCACCTTGGCCAGCGCGCCCCAGCGCAGGTAGGCCCGCCGGGCCCGGCGCAGGTAGACGTGCTGGGCGTCGCGCAGGCCGGCGCCGGCGAAGTGATGGGCCGCGACCTCGCAGGCGACCGCCTCGTCGTGCGGGCGGGCGTGCCGGACCGCGGCCGCCAGCGCGGCCTCGTAGCCCTGCAGCGCGGCCGAGCCGTCGCCGATGACGCGGAGCAGCTCGGCGCGCACGAGGCGGGCGCGGGCCTCGAAGTTGGCGGCGCAGCTGCGGCTCCACGCGGCCAGCTTGTCGGCGGCGGACTGCAGCGCGCGGCGCAGGCGGAGCGCGCCGATAGGTCCCGGGCTCGGGCCGCGGCGCGCCAGCAGCAGCGCGCGGAAGAACACGTGGTCGGCGTACAGCGGCGCCTGGCCCAGCTCGCGCGCGGCTCTCGGCTCGGCGCGGTCGCTGTCGGCCAGGCCCTCGTCGATGCGGCCGAACAGGAAGTGCAGCATCTCGCCCTGGACCGCGCGCGACAGCGTGACCATGAAGTCCGCCGCGTGCTCGGCGTCGGCGGGCCCGACCTCGAGGGCCACGCCGGTGAGGGCCGTGAACGCCACCGCGCTGGTCTGCAGGTGCGTGACCGCGCTGCTGACGTGCGCCCCGCGGGCCTGCGCGAGCCCGGCCTCGAGGTCCTGGCGCACCTGCTCCAAGGACTGCCGGCCTGCAGCCGCGTGCTGACCAACGTGCTCGCGCACAGGCCGGCGTACAGCAGCTGCCCCGAGTCGAGCCCGGCCTGCAGGCCCTCGCGCAAGATCGGCAGGGAGCGGGTCAAGGCGTGCTTCCACGGCTGGATCATCGCCCCGTACAGGAACTTGACCACCGCCTCGACGCCGCGGTCGGGGTAGCGCGCCAGCATCTCGAGCGCGAAGCGGCCGTAGTCGTCGGCGATCTTGGCGTCGCGCTGGATGATCGCCAGCAGCATGCCGTAGCTCAGGAACTGCGCGGCCGACAGGCTCGACGTGCCGTGCTGCAGCGACAGCCGGGTCGCGCGCATCGTCATCGCCATCATCGTCATCATGTCGAACTGGTAGACCGCGCCGATGATGACGAAGTAGATCCGCAGCGCCAGCTTGACCGTCGGGTCGCGCAGCGGCGGGAGGTCGGCCAGCAGCGCCGGCGAGCGCCCGGCGATCGCCGACTTGGTGCGCATGAACTCGACCATCACCCCGGGCAGGCCGGTCCGGCGCGGGCTGTCGAAGCCGATCGCGCGCAGGCCGACGAGGCCGCGGTCGACGCAGGCCTCGAGGCGGCCGAGGTGGAGGTCGAGCGTCGCCCACAGCTCGGACGCGAGGGCCCGCTCGCGGGGCTCGCGGGCCCGCTCGAGCAGGGCGCCGAGGATCGCCTCGGCGGCCGCGTGATCGCCGGTGAGGAACAGGCCCTCGGCGCGCAGCAGGTCGAGCGCGAACGCGGTCTGCGGGGCGTCGGCGGCGATCGGGGCCAGCGCGGCGGCGCCGGCGGCCGCGTAGGTGGTGGTCGCCGCGAACGCGCCCGAGGCCCGGGCCTGGCGCGCCGCCGCCAGATCGATGTCGGCCAGCGCCCGCCGCTCGTTGGCGTCCTCGATGCGGCCGGCCGCGGCGTTGAAGTGGTCGGCGATCTCGAACAGCTTCGGGTGGCGCTCGTCGACCGCGTCGCCGCCGCGCAGGCGCCGGGCCAGCGCGAGGTGGATGGTCGCGCGCTCGCCCGCGGCCAGCGTCGACTCGACGGCCTGCTGCACGCGGTCGTGGAAGAACCGCCAGCGCCCGCCGCGGGCGACGATCAGGCCCGAGCGCGCCGCCTCGACCAGCGCCGCGGCGACCTCCGGCTCCGGGCGCCCGGTCAGGTCGGCCAGCAGCGCCGCGTCGAACTCGCCGCCGACGCAGGCGGCGCGGCCGAGCGCCTCGCGGGTCGCCTGTCCCAAAGAACGTGTCCTTTGGACCATGACCGTAACGACATCCGCGGACACCGCGGCGCCGGCGATCGCGGCCTCGTCCCAGGTGAAGCGGGCGCGCTCGGAGTCGAAGGCGATCAGGTCGTGGTGGGCCAGGTCGCGCAGGTACTCGCCGACGAACAGCGGCACGCCGCCGGTGCGGTCGTGGACCAGCGCCGCCAGCGAGGCGACCTCGGCCGGGGCGCGGCGGAGGGCGTCGGCGAGCAGCGCGGCGGTGTCGTCCTGGGTCAGCGGGCGCAGGTCGATGCGGCGCGACACCTCGGCCAGCGCAGCCAGGGTCTGCTGCAGCAGCGGCGACACGGCCTCGTCGCGGAGCGTGGCGATCACCAGCAGGCCGGGCGGGCCCTCGCCGGTCAGCAGCGCGGCGAGCAGCTCGAGCGAGGCGGAGTCGGCCCATTGCAAGTCGTCGAGCAGCAGCACCAGCGGCGCGGCCGGGTCGGCGAAGGTGCCGACGAACGCGCGCACGGCCCGGTGCAGGCGGCCCTTGGCGGCCCCGGGCGAGTCGCCGTCGGCCGCGCTGGCGCCGGCGCGGGGCAGCGCGGGCCGCAGCTCGGGCAGGAGGGTGAGCAGCGCGCCGGCGAGGCGGCCGAGCGCCCGCTCGAGCGCGAGCGAGCGGCGGGCCAGGCCCTCCTCGGAGTCGGCGAGCATGGCCTCGACGAGCTGCACGAACGCGGCCCGCAGCGCGCTGTAGGGTTGGTCGCGGCGCAGCTGCTCGAACTTGCCGGCGACGAGGCGGCCGCCGCGGCCGGCGATCTCGCGGTCGAGCTCGTGGACCAGCGCGGACTTGCCGATGCCCGGCGGGCCGGCGACCAGCAGCAGCTCGGCCGGGCCGGCGCCGACCCGCGCGTAGGCGGACGACAGCTCGACGGCCGCCGCCTCGCGCCCGTACAGCCGCGCCGGCAGTTCGAACCGCGCCGGCGCGTCGTGGCTCGCCAGCGGGAAGCGCGTCGGCGCCTCGCCGGCCCGCACGCGCTCGCGGCAGCGCTCGAGGTCGTGGCGCAGGCCGCTCGCGCTCTGGTAGCGGTCATCTGCCTGTTTGGACAGTAACTTGAGGACAATGTCCGAAAGGACATCCGGCACCCCGGCCGCGAGCTCGCCGGGCGGCCGCGGGGCGCGGGCGATGTGGCCGTGGACCAGCTCGACCGGGTCGTGGCCGGTGAACGGCGGCCCGCCGGTCAGCATCTCGTAGAAGGTCGCGCCGAGCGAATAGAGGTCGCTGCGCGAGTCGACGGGCCGGTTCATGCGCCCGGTCTGCTCGGGGGCGATGTACGCGAGCGTGCCTTCGAGCACGCGCGGCGGGGCTGCGACGGCGAGCACGCGCGGCGCCTCGGAGGCGATCCCAAAATCGATGACCTGGACCTGACCGGCGTGGTCGACCAGGATGTTGCGCGGCTTGATGTCCTTGTGCAGCACGCCGCGGCGGTGCACGCCGTCGATGATGTCGGCCAGCTGGACCGCGAGGTCGAGGAACTCGGCGAGCGCCAGCGGCCCGCGGCGCAGCCGGGCGTCGAGGGTGTTCCCGCCGAAGTCGAGCAGGACCATCCGCAGCTCTCCGTCCTCCTCCTCCAGCGCGCGCGCCCGGACCACCCCCGGCAGGTCCAGGCGTTGCAAGATCTCGTACTCGCGGCGCAGCCGGCCTCGCTCGTGCGGGTCGCTGCGGGTCGCGGGCAGCCGTTTCAGCACCACCGGGCGGTTGTCCGTGGTGTCGACCGCCCGGTCGAGCGAGAACACGGCCCCGTCGTGCAGGTGTTCGACGACGAGGTAGTGACTCACGGCAACGCGAGTGTATCGCCAGGTCTCGCGCGAGAAACAAGGTATCCTCGCGCGGTGACGCCGCCCGCTGCACCCGTGAGAGACTGGGACATCACCGTGTTCGGAGCCACCGGCTTCGTCGGCCGACTGTGCGCCGCCTACCTCGCGGCTCATGCCCCGCCGGAGGTCCGGATCGCCGTCGCCGGACGGTCGCGCGACAAGCTCGCGGCGGTGGCCGCGGAGCTCGGGCGTGAGGTCGGCATCGTCGTCGCCGACACCGGCGACGACGCCGCGCTCGCGCGCATGGCCGCGGGCACGCGCGTGGTGCTCACCACCGTCGGCCCCTACGTGCGCTACGGGGAGCCCGTGGTGCGTGCGTGCGTCGAACAGGGCGCCGACTACCTCGACCTCACCGGCGAGCCGGCCTTCGTCGACCGCATCATCGAGCGGTACGACGAGGCCGCGCGGGCCCGCGGCGTGCTGGTGCTGCCGTGCTGCGGCTTCGACAGCATCCCGACCGACCTCGGCGTCCTGTGGACCACGCGCGCTCTCCCGCGCGACCGCCCCCTGACGATCGCCGGTTACATGGAGGGCCGCGGGAGATTCTCCGGCGGCACGCTCGCCTCCGCGCTCGGCGTGCTGACGGCGCCCCCGCCCCCGCGCAAGCCGCGGAGCGAGCCCGGCGCCGGCCGCAAGCGGGCCGCGATTCACTACCAGCGCGAGCTCGGGCGCTGGGGGCTGCCGCTGCCGACCATCGACCCGGTGATCGCGCGCCGCTCGGCCCGGCTGCGCGGCGACTACGGGCCCGCGTTCAGCTACGCGCACTACATCGCGCTGCCGCGGATCTACCACGTCGGCCTGGCGCTCGCGGGCGCCGGCGCGCTGGTCGGCGCGGCCAAGATCGGCCCGCTGCGGCGGATGCTCACCCGCATGAACCCGCCGGGCAGCGGCCCGAGCCCCGAGGTCCGCGCCAAGAGCTGGTTCAAGGTCACCTTCGTCGGCCGCGCCGGCGACGACCCGCCGGTGATCGCCGAGGTCTCCGGCGGCGACCCGGGCTACGACGAGACGGCCAAGATGGCCGGCGAGACCGCGCTCTGCCTCGTGTTACAACGGGACATGTGCAAAAGTACAGGCGGCGTGTCGACCACCGCGGCCGCCTGCGGCGAGCTGCTGATCGAGCGCCTGCAGGCCGCCGGGCTGCGCTTCGTGGTGCGCTGAATCGCGGCGCTCCGCGCCCTGCGAACGAAATGCGAGCAGGTCCGATCGGCGCGGACGATGAATGCATCGTCCGGTCGATACGGCCTTGCCCGCGCCTTCACGGGCGCGAAGTCATGCCAATCGGCGGTCCCGGCCGCGGCGACGCAGTCGTCGTCACCCGCGCCCCGAATCGCTGCTCCGGGCCCGGGTGCGCCGCGCGGTCGCTCTCGGCCGCCCGGCTCAACCGGGGCGGACCTCGTCGACCAGGCGCGAAGACCACGGGCACCAGTGACCGCCGGGCAGGAAGGCGCCGCCGGCCTCGTCGAGGTGGTCCTCGACGTATTGCATGCTCGCGTCGCAGACTTCGATCGCGACCTCGAAGAAGTCGATGGTGATCGGGTCGAGGTGGAACGACCAGCCGGGGTTGTAAGGCACGGGCCGCTTGAGGATGCGCCCGTGGATGTGGATCCGGTTCGTCTCCTCGCCGCTGAGGATCTTGCGCGCGTGCGCGATCTTGGCGTCGTCGGTCAGCTCGATCACGAAGCGCGGAAGGCCATTGGTGTCGGTGAATCGGAAGTAGGCTGCCATGTGTTTTCCTGCCCGCGGCCCACGCAATCATGACCCGCCGGCGACGGCCGCAAGACCGCCGGCAGAATCGAGGCCCCGAAGGTGACAGACTCGAGACCGTAGTGCAAGGCGCGATCGAGTGAACATCGATAATTTTAAAGAGGATTCGATCCCGCTGACGGCGATCGGGTCCGATTGACGTGATTGAGCCGCACGGTGGGCCGAAAGACCACGGGGCGATAATGCCCGAATGGGTGGTATCGATCGTCGCACCCAGCGGGCTCGAGAATGGCGATTTATAATACGCCGATCCGCGGCGAGGTAATGGCGAGTTACCGAATGACCGCTCGGAGGGCGACCGAGGCCGCGATCGACGCGGTGCGCCGGCCCCACGTCGCTGACTACCTGTAATCCGGTGTCGTTGTCCCCCGATCTGCCGCGCCAAGGCCGAGTCCGCCAGGACGGGCGGAGTTGCGCTTGCGCCGGGCTGGGCGGGTGTCAAGGTCAGCGGGTCGCGCCGGACGCGACTTGCGAGGCCACATGCACCGAAGTGCCGCCATTCTGTTTTCGGTCGCGCTGACCGCCTGCGACGGCGAAGCGCCGGCGCCCGCCGTCGCGGCGCCCCAGCAGGCCGCGCCGGCGCCCGCGACCCCGCCGGCGCCCGACGGGCAGCCGCGCGTGCTGGCGGAGCTCGACCTCGGCGGCGGACATACGGTGGTGTTCGAGGAGCTCGAGGCGGGGCTCATCAGCGTGGTCGAACGCGGTCGCGTCGACCACCCGCAGCAGGCAGTGACGCCCGAGCTGATGCGCGAGGGCGCGGCCGAGGTGTGGTCGCGGCTGGCGCCCGGCCGCGAGCCGCCGCCCGCGCTGGCCGCGGCGCTCGACCGCCAGGCCGAACGCGAGGTCGACGAGGTGTCGGCGTCGCCGAAGCCGGTCGCACCGCCGACCCTGCCGGCGGCCACGGTGTCGCCGACCCGCGACGACTGGGAGCAGCAGTGGTTCAAGGCCACGTTCTGCACCCGCCCCGAGCGCAGCCATTGCACGCAGGGCTGGGAGTGGGCCGAATCGACGTCGGACCTGAACTCCGGCGAATACGAGGCGGTCGCCATGCAGGGCCGCGAGGGCAAGCAAGACGCGACGTTCACCACCGACTGGTGGAAGTGCCGCCGCACCTGCGAATTCTTCGATTGCGACCTCGAGTGCTGGTGGGAGCGCGGCTCGACCGACACGATCAAGCCGGGCACATGGGTCGGCCGCCACTACGACAACGACCCGGGCCTCAAGCTCACCGGCGGCACCACGTACAAGGCGGAGATCACCGGGGCGACCGGCGCGCTCGTCAGCCTGCGGACGAAGTGGGAGCCCTGGCACGAATGAAGACGACGAATGATGGTGCTGTGAATGCGAGGCGCCCGGCGGTTTGACGATTCGGTCGCGCGTCGACCCTGATCAATGCGCCGCGAGGACGCGCTCGACCACTCCCCACGGGCCGCGCACCGGGACGCCCTCGCGCTCCTCGGCCGCGAGCGCGCGTCGGGCCGCCTCGGCGAACGACAGCCGGGTGCGGTGATCGATCAGCGCCCAGAAGCGGTCGCTCTGCGCCAGCAGGTCGTGCGTCAGGCCGACGACGATGTTGCGCGCCACGGACCAGTCGGCGCGGGTGACGAAGCGGACCCACAGCGACGACAGGTGCGGGGTGAGCAGCGGGACGTCGAGCGAGCGCGGCCGCCGGAGGCCCATCACCCGGGCCGTCTGCTCGAGGATCTGCTTGCCCGTGAGCACGTCCGGGCCGGGGATGTCGAACCACGCGCCGCCGGGCTGCTCGAGCGCGAGCGCCCGCACCAACGCGACCACGACGTCGTCGATCGCCACCGGCTCGGTCCGCGAGCGGAGCCAGCGCGGCAGCACCATCACCGGCAGGCGCGCGGCGAGGTCGCGGACGATCAACCAGCTGAGGCTGCCGTGACCGACGATCATGCTGGCGCGCAGCTCGATCGTCGACACCCGACCGGCGCGCAGCGCCTCGCCGACCTCGAGCCGGCTCTGCAAATGTTCGGACCCGCGGCCGCGCGGCGCGACCCCGCCGAGGTAGACGATTCGTCGCATCGACGGGACCGCGGCGGCCGCGGCGGCGAAGGTCCGCGCCGCCTCGACCTCGCGGCGGCGGAAATCGGCGCCCTCGCCGATCGCGTGGACCAGGTACAGGGCGGCGTCACAGTCGGCCAGCGCGCGGGCGCAGACGGCCGGATCGGCGACGTCGCCCCGGGTCCACTCGATCTCGGGCCAGCGCTCGCGCGCCCGGCGAACGTCACGGCTGAGCCCGCGGACCTGCCAGCCCGCGCGCAGCAGGGCCGGCCGGACCGAGCGGCCGACGAACCCGGTGGCGCCGGTGAGGAGGACCCGCGGCATCGATCGATCCATAGCACGCACCCGCCGGCGCGCCCGGCCGGCAGCGAGCTCGTCCCGGGTCGTGATACGGTGCCGGGGTGACGAACGCGAGTCGATCGTTGCCGGGCC
Organism: Nannocystis pusilla; assembly: GCF_026626665.1. Taxonomy (GTDB): domain Bacteria; phylum Myxococcota_A; class Polyangia; order Nannocystales; family Nannocystaceae; genus Nannocystis; species Nannocystis pusilla. Next base: position 7,775,540 of record NZ_JAPNKE010000002.1, on the reverse strand, counting down.
CGAGCGAGCGGCTGGAGTTCCGCTGGTGGGCGCCCGACGACCTCGAGCTGGCGCGCGGGCTGTGGGGCGATCCGCGGGTGACGGCCAGGATCGCCGGGGAGCCGTTCACTGCGACGGAGATCGCCGCGCGCCTGGCCCGCGAGATCGATCAGGGCCAGGCGCACGGGGTGCAGTACTGGCCGGTGTTCCTCCGCGACGACGGGTCGCACGTCGGCTGTTGCGGGCTCAGGCCGCACACGCCACAGGTCTACGAGCTCGGTTTCACCTCCGCAGCGCCTTCTGGGGTCGCGGCCTGGCGGGCGAGGCCGCGGCCGCCGCCGTCGCCTTCGCGTTCGGCCCGCTCGCCGCGCGGGGCCTGTTCGCCGGCCATCACCCCGACAACGCCGCGTCGCGTCGGGCGCTGCTGCGATTGGGCTTTCGTCACACCCACGACGAATTGTATCCACCGACGGGGGCTCTGCATCCGTCGTATCGGCGGGACCCCTGATACGATTGCCGACGTCGGCGAATCGTCGCGCCTGCTGTCACGATCGCGTGGGGCGGATCCGCACTTTCCTGCTCGCGCGGCCCCGCGCTCGCGCGCGTGCGTGCTTGTGCCCGCCGCCCTCGCGTGCGACCGTCGCCCGGCCGATGACCACGGTGATTCTGACGCAACGCGAGATCCGCCATCTCCTGCCGATGGCGGAATGTGTCGAGCAGATGGCCGAGGTGTTGACCGCGCTGGCGCGCGACGAGGCGACGAGCCCGCTGCGCTGGGGCATGCGGCTCGCGGGCGGGGCGATCCTCGGCATGATGCCGGCGGCGCTGCACTCGCGGCGGGCGCTCGGGCTCAAGATCGTCGCCGTGTTCCCGCACAATCACGGCACTCCGTTCGATTCGCATCAGGGCCTGGTGACCCTGTTCGACGCCGAGACCGGCGCGCCGCGGGCGATCCTCGACGCCACCGAGGTCACCGCGATCCGCACCGCCGCGGTCTCTGCGGTGGCCACCCGCGCGCTGGCCCGCGACGGGGCCGACGACCTGGCGCTCCTCGGCGCCGGCACGCAGGCGTGGACGCACCTCGAGGCGATGCTGTGCGTGCGGCCGATCCGCCGCGTGCGAGTGTACAGCGCGACGCCGGCCAGCCGCGAGGCGTTCGCCCGCCAGGCCGAGCAGCGCTTCGCCGTCGAGGTGCGCGCGGTCGACTCGGCGCGCGCGGCGGTCGAGGGCGCGTCGATCGTGTGCACCACGACCTCCTCGCGCGAGCCGGTGCTGCTCGGCGAGTGGCTGGCCCCGGGGACGCACGTGAACGCCGTCGGCGCCTGCGTGCCCGCGGCACGCGAGCTCGACGCGCGCGCGGTGGCTCGCGCGCGGCTGTACGTCGACCGCTGCGAATCGGCGCTGGCCGAGTCCGGTGATTTCCTGCTGGCGCGCGCCGAGGGGGCCGTCGACGACGCGCACATCCTCGGCGAGCTCGGCGAGCTGCTGTGCGGCGAGTGCGAGGGCCGGCGCTCGGCGGAGGACATCACGCTGTTCAAGTCGCTCGGCCTCGGGGTCGAGGACGTGGCCGTCGCGCACTACCTGCACGGCCGCGCGCTCGCCACCGGCGTCGGCGTGCAGGTCGAGCTCGGCGGCCGCCGACGCCTCGGCGATTGAGCGCTCGGCCGCGTCGACGGCAGCTCGAAGCTACCGTCGCGGTGCCCACACGAGATTCTCGACCACAAGATGGGTCGAGGTGGAGACCATGCCGAGGAACTTGCGCAGGGAGCCGGGCGACGGGCCGCCCAGGTTGAACGGAATCACTTGCGGCGTGGGCCAGGCCGGGCTCCGGTAGCTGGAGAACGCGATCGTTCCGTCATCGTACAGCAAGCACAGCGGGCCACACGCAACGGGCACGTCGAATCCGCGCTCTGCGAGCAGAGGAGCGAGCGTTTGGGACGCCTCTTCCCCGTCCTCGGCGACGAGCAGCCCCTCGCATCGGAACGGCATGGGTCGAAGTCGATGATTGTCGAACACGGCCGAGGCGATGAGCTCCCGCAAGGTCTCGAATTCCGGCTCGAAGTCGTCCTCCTCCGGCCCCGCGACGAACACCGGGGCGTCCTGGTCGGAAGGGTGGGCGAGATCGTAGTACCGCAGCTGCGGCTGCTCCTTCGCGGTGTCGTTGGCGATGCACATCATTCCCGCGCGGTGCGGGAACACGCCGCGGATGTGGCCTTCGACGATGCTGCGAGCCGAGAAGTCGAGCGTTCCATAACCGATCGCGTCCCAGCCCTCCCCAGCCGGAGCAACAGCCAGCGGTAGCACCGGGGCAACTCACCCCCTGCGATCCCTTCGATGGCCGCGATGTCTGCTTCGGACGCGCTGCGCCAGCGTGAGCTCATTCCGGGGACCCATCGCAAGAGTAGCGCCTCGAGCTCGGGTTCGAGGTCGTGATCTAGGAGTGGCACGACTTGTCCTTATCGCAGAGGAGGAGCGGCAGCAGGGCGTCACAGGCCAAGCAGGGGGGCACGGTGTCCCCATGCTTGAAGACCTTGTCGGTGACGTACCTCCGCTGGTCTCCGGTGTCGTCGTAGTACGCGACGGGGTCGGCCATCGTGTCGCTGCCGCACCAGCGCTCGGTGAGCGCGCCAGGCAAGCCCTTGTCCTCCAGCAGCAGTAGAAGTGCCCGTGGCGCGGCGCAACTACCCGGCACGTTGACCTGGGGACCTGGATCGAGACCGTCTTTCGCTTGCTTGACGAAGTCCTCGCGTCGCTTTTTGGCAAGGGCGATGCTCTTGTCGAACGCGCCTTTGTTCTTCTCCATAGCCTTGATCTTCATGAGAACCGCCTTGGACGAGCCGTACGTCTCATACGCCGGGGTGAGATACCCCGACGCCGCCTTACCGAAATCACCAGATCGTTGCATGGTCGACCGCGCCGCGGCCTTGGTCTTGCCGCATCGACAATGAGCGACGGCCAGCATGTTGATCTCTTCCGCGGCGAAACCAGCGGCCTTGAGGGTCGACTCCAGGCTGGCGGCTTCGCCCTTGGTGGAGTTGCTCTCTTCGAGCTTGTGGCCGGTCTGTTTACAGTCGGGGCACGTCTCATTCCCTTCCACCACGACCAGGAGCGGCCCTTGGATGACCCCGAGCAATGTCGCCGAGTTCGGCGGGCTCCCGCTCGGCCCGCAGTTGTTCAGCATGGGATCTCCCAGCAGCTGCACGTTCTTGCCCTCGAACTTCACGTTCATCGAGCCGGGACCCGCGAACTTGGTGGGGCCGTGCGTGTTCGCGGAGAGCAAGCCTCCGCCGGTCGCCTTGCTGGCCGCGTCGCCCACGGAATTGAAAGAGGCGCCCTTGACAGCGACTGCTTGCCCCTCGACCATGACCCGCTTCGTGTAGCCCTTGGGAGAGTCCCCGCTCTTGCCGATGTTGGGAAGCGGTGTCGGCACGAACGGTGCGGGAGGGCCGGGCATCTTGCAGACGTTGGGTAACGTGGCCGTGGCCACCCCGCTGCTGCCCTTTGTCACCGGTGTCTTGGGCGCGTTGACGGATACCTTCACTGTTGTCTCCTCACGGGTGGGCGCGCAGGCTCTGGATAGGCGCACACCACGACGATCCGCCGGTCGCGGAGGTGGTTTCCAGGATAGCCGGGGGCCCGTCCGTGATCAATCGCCTTGCAAGATCCACTCGACGTGATGCGCCTCGGTCAGGTCGGGCGGTTCCCAGCGCGCCAGCATGCGCTCGATCGCCGCCAGCGGGACCTGGGCCTCGCGCTCGCGGTTCTGTCGCAGCACCCGGCGGTACGGCGTGTCGAGGAACACGATCCGCACGCGCGCCCCGTAGTCGGCGCACAGGTCGATGAGGCGGCCGCGCATCTCTCGGCTCAGGTTGGTCGCGTTCCACACGAACGACTGGCTGCGGCGCAGGTGCTCGCGGGCCTGCTCGCGGGCCGCCTGGATCACCGCGTGTTGCGGGCCCGTGTGTGACAGATCGAGCTCCTCGCGCAGGGCGTCGAGCGACACCACCGGCAGATTGAGGTTGTGCTCGATCCAGTGGTCCTTGCCGCTGCCGGGCAGGCCCGACATCAGCGTCACCTCGCAGCGCGTGTCGTCGTGGACCGCGAACCGCGGGTCGCGGTCGTCGCTGCGGAAGTACACGAATCGCGTGTGTGCGCTCGGGAACTTCCACGGGCCGTCGAGGCATTCGTGCTCGGCGCAGAAGTCGACGAACAGGTCGATGTTGTCGAGCAGCCGCTGCGGATCGCGGCAGATCCGTCCGAGCGCGTCGGCGCGGGTGAGCAGGGCCAAGTGGTCGCAGCGGACCGTCTGGCTGATCTGCGCCGCGCGGCGGCGGGCGTCGTCCTGGTCGATGAGGAAGAACGGGATCTGGTGCGTCCGCACCAGCGCCGCGATCCGTTCGCGCACGACCGGGTCGACGCCCATCTTCCACAGCATCGCGCGGACCATCAGCGCCCCGCGCGGCGAGTGGCCGGGCTGGCGGATCCGCCCGTCCTCGATGCGCGTGCACACCGGCTTGGCGATGTCGTGAAGCAGGGCCGACGCGAACACCACCTCGCGGTCGGCGGGCGCGAGCGCCTGCCAGTCGGGCAGGCCGACCAGCGCCTCGCACACCATCTTGGTGTGGGTCCAGACGTCGCCCTCGGCGTGGTGCTCCGGGTCTTGCGGGCACGCGGCCATCGGCGCGATCCACGGCTCGAAGAAGCTGTCCCAGGGGACAGCCGTCGAGACCGCCGGATCGGCGGGGCAGGGGTAGGGGAGCAGCATGGCGGTGTCCTCCGTCGGCGCGCCCGGGGCCTCACGCGGGGGCCCACAGATCGACGCCATCGGCGAGTTGATTGGGGACGATCGGGCGGTCGAGCCAGTGGCTGCCGCTGTCGAGGATCGCGTTGAGGAAGCTGGCACGGACCCACTTGAGGCGGGCGGTGACGCGGCCCTCCTCTTCGACCTTGATGTAGAGGCCTTCCATGTCGTCGAAGCCGTCGGTCTCGGCGACGACCTGGGCCGGCGCCACGCCCGAGGCTTCGCCGGCGGCGACCAGCCGGTCGCGCCATTGCGGGGTCTTGAAGCGCGACGGGCCGACGTGGCGGGTGATGTCGGTCAGGCGCTCGGGGTGGCCTTCCCACAGCACCTCGACCGAGACCACCGGCAGGCCGCGCAGCATCTCGCGGCGGCGCGCGGTCGACAGGAACTCGCCGGTCTCGCGGTCGAGGATGTCGAACTCCATGAAGTAGTGGGGCAGGGCGTCGTAGAAGCAGGTGTGCTTGGCGTACATCCATTCGCCGTACATCACGAAGCGCTCGCCGAGGGCCAGGTAGAGGTCGTCGGCGTGGGTATTGGCCCAGCGCTTGAGCAGGTCGAAGTGGCGCTCGCGGCCGCCGCCGGTCAGATAATGGCCGCGGCTCTGCAGCAGCATTGGCCCGACCCGTCGAAGCTGATGCCGGCGTTGCCGCCGTCCATCTTCTCCTCGACGACCACGAAGCGGCCGCGGACGTCGCGGAACGGCACCGCGTCGAGGTCGTGGTCGCCGTGCTGGAAGCGCGAGCCCTCGAGGTGCTGCGTGCGCGGATATTTTAAAATGGGCGGTGTCATGACGGACGCTCCTTCGCGCCGCCGGCCGCTCCCGCGAGGCCCCCGGGCCGCTCGCCTGTCGCGTCGCCGGCCTCGCGGCCCGGAGCGGGCGCGGAGCATTCGACGCAGGCCACGAATGGCGACTGCCGGGGACGGGGGAGCGCGCAGGCGCTCAACGGGCCGAAACGGGCATGAGGCGTGACCTCTAGGCGGGCGCGCAAGATGCCTCAACTCGCGCCCCCCGTCAAGCGACCACGAACCCGAGCGAGAGCGCCCGTGGATACAACATACAGTTTTTGGAGAACGACATGTCCTCATGAACATGTGTTTTGAAACAGAAATGCTCGCACCGCCCGCCGGGGTGCGCGACGCGTGAGGCCCGGCTACGCTGGGACCCATGTCACCGCCCACGGCAGAAGACGTTCGCATCGCGCTGGAAGAGCTGCGCACTGCCGACCGGATCTTGCTCTCGGTGGAGGGCACCACGCAACTGCTGAGGCGCCAGCAGGGCTTCGACTTGTTCGGGCTGCCGACGACCGACGGTCTCTTCGGCGACCAGACCCGCAGCGACAACGCCCACGCCAGCGAGAGCTGCTGGCGGCCCAGCAGGCCATGAACCGCGCGGCTCGCCGCCTCGGCCTCGACGTCGACCGCGACCCCGAGACCCTGAAGCAGTGGGGTCGGCTCGACGACATCTTCGATCACGTGTGGACCGACTTCCTCGCGCTCGGCCAGGCCGAGCACAACCTGGCGATCGCCGGCCGGGTCCGCAGCCGCGTGCGCGCCCTGTTCGCTCGCGCGTGCGCCCGGCACCCGCACGTCGCCGCCGCCGTCGCTCCGCTCGCCGACGACAGCGACGGCGCGGGCGACGTCGACCTGCGCCTGGGTACCGACCCGCGGAAGCTCGCGGTCGGGATCGCGCTCGTCGTCGCCGGCGTCGCGCTCGCCGTCCTGCTGTGATACCCGCACGATTCGCGGCGCGCGCTGAGAGTGTGCTCGCGGTCACCGCGTCGGGTCCTTCGCACGAGGGTGCGGGGTCGATCGGGACCAGCTCCTGTCGCATTTGACAGAGACAGTCGCCGCTCGTCGTCGCCACCATCGCGGCGCTCGGGCACCGGCCCGGAGTGGTGCAGCGCCGACTTTGCCCTCGCGGGTCGGGCTCGCGTCGACCCGAGCGGCGCCAGGCGCGACGCGGCCCGATCGGGACGCACGATCGAGGGGTTGCTGGATCTCCGAGACCAGCGGCGGTCGCTCCGGCTGACCTCATCGGGTGCTCCGGAGCCGGCCGGTGACCGCCGCGTGCAGGTCGTGGGCCAGCCGTTCGCCGTCGACGGGTGCTCCGATCCGCCACCTCACCTCGCCGAGCGCCGCGGTCGATCGTCGTCGCTTGCTGGAGCTGTCTGCGGCTCCGTCCCCGGACCCGCGTGCGTCGATGCACCCGGGCGGGTCCGCCTCGCGCCGGGGCGGGCAGTTGCCTGGCGACGAACCAGTCGGTAGCGTCGCTCAATGCGTTTTCAGACCTCTCTGTGTACGACCTACGCCTTGATCTCGGCGCTCGTGGTGGTCCCCGCCTGCTCCGACGACACGACCACGACCAGCGCCCAGCCCGATACGGAGTCGAGCGGCACCGATACGACCACTGCCGGCTCGACCACCGCGCCGTCGACCGACACGGCGCCGACGACGACGACGAATGTGCCGACCACCGGCGTCGGCATGACCGACAGCTCCACGACGGCGGGGACGATGACGGCGTCGACCACCGAGCCGAGCACGGCCACCGACGGTACGCAGACCGGGCCCGATACCACCACCGAGACCGGCACCGAGTCGACCGCCACGACCACCGCGGCCACCACGGCCACCGATACCGACACCACCACCGGCCCCGGCACGACGACTCTCGAGGTCGACCCGGTGTGCGGCAACGGCGTGCTCGAGGGCGGCGAGTCCTGCGACGACGGCCCCGAAAACGGCCCCGGCAAGGTGTGCAAGGCCGACTGTACGCTCAACGCGTGCGGCGACGGTGACCAGGGTCCGGGCGAGGAGTGCGACGCGGGCGACCAGAACGGCCAGCCCGACAGCAGCTGCACCGCCATGTGCGTGCTCAACGTGTGCGGCGACGGCATCCTTGGCCCCGACGAGGGCTGCGACGACGGCGCGAACAACGGCGACAACAACACCTGCACCTCGATGTGCGAGCCGAACGTGTGCGGCGACGGCCTGATCGGCCCCGGCGAGGCCTGTGACGACGGCAACGCGGTCGACAACGACGAGTGCAGCAACGACTGCGCGCTCGCGACCTGCGGCGACGGCAAGGTCGCGGCCGAGGAGCAGTGCGACGACGGCAACAACGTCAACACCGACGCCTGCACCAACTCGTGCACCGAGGCCACCTGCGGCGACGGCTTCGTCCAGGACAGCAACCTCGAGGAGTGCGACGCCGCCGAGCTTAACTCCGACCAGAGCGACTGCACCACCAGCTGCAAGGTCAACGTGTGCGGCGACGGCCTGCCCAACACGAACGGTCAGACGCCCGAGCAGTGTGACCTCGGCCAGGGCAACGGCCCCGGCCAGGCGTGCAACGGCGAGTGCGAGCTCAACGTGTGCGGCGACGGCGACAAGGGCCCCGGCGAGGAGTGCGACGACGCCAACACCGTCGGCGACGACGGCTGCAGCGCCACCTGCTTGCTCGAGTTCTGCGGCAACGGCATCGAGGAGGGCGCCGAGCAGTGCGACGACGGCAAGAACGGCGACCAGGACGACGGCTGCACCGACCAGTGCCTGGTCCCGTTCTGCGGCGACGGCCTCGAGCAGCCGAGCATCGGCGAGCAGTGCGACCTCGCGGCGCAGAACAACGACACCGGCGCGTGCACGCTCGGCTGCAAGGACGCCAAGTGCGGCGACGGCCTGGTCTGGGCCGGCCAAGAGCAGTGCGACGACGGCGCCAACAACGGCAACACCAAGGCGTGCAAGGCCAACTGCACCGCGCAGTTCTGCGGCGACGGCTTCGTCGGCCCCGGCGAGGCGTGCGACGACGGCAACCAGAGCAACGAGGACAGCTGCACCAACGCGTGCAAGCTGGCGACCTGCGGCGACGGCATCAAGCAGCTGAGCGAGCAGTGCGACCTCGGGGTCAACAACAACAACAACGGCGCCTGCACCCTGGCCTGCCTGCTGCCGAAGTGCGGCGACGGCTTCGTCCAGGCCGGCGAGCAGTGCGACGACGGCAACGGCAGCAACGGCGACGCCTGCCTCAACACCTGCAAGACCGCCAAGTGCGGCGACGGTTCGGTGTGGGTCGGCAACGAGGACTGCGACGACGGCAACACGGTCAGCAACGACGGCTGCAACAAGATCTGCCGGCTCCCGAAGCGGGTGTTCCTCTCCAGCCAGGCCTGGAGCGGCAACCTCGGCGGCCTGAACGGCGCCGACCAGAAGTGCCAGGCGCGGGCCAACGCGGCCGGCCTCGGCGGCACCTGGAAGGCCTGGCTCAGCGCCGAGAACGGCAACCAGAACCCCAACACGCGCTTCACCAAGTCGCTCCACGGCTACCACGGCCTCGACAACCTCGAGATCGCCCAGAACTGGGTGGACCTCACCGACGGCAGCCTCGACGTGCCGATCAAGCTCACCGAGTTCATGCAAACCCTCGACAGCGACGTGTGGACCGGCACCGATACCGGTGGCAACACCGCCAACAAGACCTGCCAGGACTGGACCTCCGGCAGCTTCGTCAATCAGGGGCGCGAGGGACAGAGCACCGAGACCAACGGCGATTGGACGATCATCGACCAGATCATCGGGGTCGCCCAGGTGTGCAGCGGCAGCAACCGCCTGTATTGTTTCGAGCAGTGAAAAGAAGGCGGATTTAGATTGAGCTTCCGAGCACTGACGAGTGCTCGGAAGTGCGTCTCCCCGACGTCTCCAAGGCGTGGATCGCGCCAGCGCTGCCGCGGCGACGATCGACGTAGTCGCTCGCGGTCTGAAGATCCTTGTGGCGGAGGTGGCTGGCGACAGCCGCCACCCCGCCACCGCCCTCGGCGATCCGCGTGCCGCACGACTTGCGGAGGACGTGGGTGCCGTGCCAGGGCAAGCCCGCGCGCTTCACGAGGACCTTCATCCACGACTTGATGTGATGCTCCTGGAAGTGACTTCCGTGGTTGTCGAGCACGAACGGGCCGCTCTTCGGAAAGCCGCGCAGCGTGGCGGCGAGGCGCATCGTCAGGCCGACCTCGTCCTCGGTCCTGCCCTTGGGGAGGTCGACCTTGTCCCGCACGAGGTTGTGGCGGATGGTCATGAGCCCTCGCTTGAGATCGACGTCCGTCCACTTGAGCGCGAGAATTTCTCCGCGCCGGAGACCGCCGTCGAGACCGAGCAGGACGGCGACGACGAACATCGGCCCCATCGCTTGAGCCGCGGCGAGCAGCGCGACCTGCTCCTGGTCGTCGTAGGCGATCGCGGGCTTGCGCTTCCGGCGGGGAATCTCGAAGTCCACCGGCGCGCTCTTGATCTCGTTCTCGGCGATGGCCCGGTTGAACACCCGGCGGAGGGTCTTGAGCACCTCGCACATCGTGTTGTGCGACTTGCTGACCAGCGACTTCTTGATCGCGGTGATGTCCTTGGGCGTCACCGCGTCGAGCCGCCGACGCGCCAGCACCGGGAGCAGGTACAGGCGCAAATGGACGTCGTAGTTCATCAGCGTGTTGGTCCCGAGACGGTCGGCCTGGCACAGGTCGAGGAAGGTCCTGGCGAACTCCTCGAACGTCGGGGGCGGCGGCTTCTCGGGCTCGGGCTCGGGCGCGAGGAGTTGAGCGAGGAGCTCTTGCTCGAGCGCCTTGGCCCACCGCTCGGCAGCGGACCTGCCGGTGACGGGGGCCTTGACTCGTTGGCGGAGCCTGCGCCCCACTGCGTTCTCGACGCGAACGTCAACTTCAAATTCATTCTTGGATCCCTTCCACGGGCGCAGCGTGATCATGGTTGACCTCCCGCGCTCGCACTTTTCGCCGAGAGCCATTGTGCGATGATCCGGGGGTCGAAGCGAAGGGTACGGCCGAGCCGGAGACCTCCCGGGATGCCGCCCCGCGCGTGCCGGGCGTACACTGCTCCTTTGCTCGTGCGGAGCAGTACGGCGAGCTCCTCGACCGTCATGAGCGGCGGCGGCAATTGTACGTCCTCGCGCGAACTCACGGCGTCCGGCGCCTGCGGACAGGCGATCGACTCGCTGCTGTCCGGAGAGACAGGCTGTCTCCGGCGAGCCGCTATATTGTAAGGATGCGTGCTCTCCACGAACCACCTCCGAAATTCAAACCACCGGCTTCTCCAATGCTCGACCCGACTTCCCGAACGCGCCGCTCACGGCGGCCCGGACCAGAGTCGGCTCTGGTTCATGACGCGAGGCAGCAAGGCTCGCGCCTCGGCCCGCATGAGCCTTTCAGAGCCTGATGCCGTCGTGGTCAGCCATGGCTCGCGGCCCTTCCGGCTTGGACCATCGCCCGCATGAGCAGTAACTCGTTCTCGATCGTGCTCACCCGCGCGAGCCCCGTCTGGTGGTGCTCCTCGTACTCTTCGGTGAACGCGCTGATGAGCCCGAGTGCCTGAACGACCTCGTCCTCCGTCACCACCGGCAGCGGCTCCGCGGGCTCGATCGACCCCTCGGGCACGTCATGCAAGTGCGGGGTTCCTGCCGCCATCTCCGTCTTCTCCGCGCTCGGTTGATCCACCACCGAGGTGTCGGCCTCGAGCGCCGTCGTCTCCACCTCCGCAGCAACGATGGCGGGCGCCGGCTTCGCGCGCTGCTCGATCTCCTGACGCAGGGCGGCCAGCTCCGCCTCGGCTCGCGCGAGGCGAACATCGAGCACTTCCTCATAGGCCCTCATGCGCTGGCGCAGCGCCGCGAGCTGGCGCTCGACGAGGCTGACGAGGGTTGGAGCTGCAACGTTCGGGGACGCGGGTACATCCGCCGACAGATGCCTCGTCGCTGAGTTGCCGGAGTTCGCTGCCCCCGCAGGCTGCCGCGCCTCGCGGGTGAACTCGGGACGGAAGCTCGGCTGCTCCGCCTCCCCGACGCCAGCGGCCGCAGCTCTCGCCGCTTGCCGCGCCTCGCGGGTGAACTCGGGACGGAACTCGGGCGACGGCCTGGGCTGAGCGGGTGGCGGCGTGACCAGCGGCCCGGTTGGCGTCGACTGAGCGCTTCCCGGGAATCCGAACTGCTTGGCCCACTGCTGAAGCAACTTCTCCGGCTCGGGCGAGCCGACTATCATCGAGGCGACCTGCTTGGCCTCGTCACTGCCGCCCATGAGCTGCGCGAGGGCCTGCTCGATGCCAGGGATCTTCAAGCCCGCCTGCGCCATCACCTCGTCGAGAGTGCCGGGGCTCGCCGTCTCCCTGGCGACGCGCTCCTGACGGTGCTTCTCCGCCTCGACGAAGCTGTTGGCGATCAGCATCGCCACCGAGATCCAGCTCGGCGCGCTGGAACTTGGCGCCTGCTGCAGTTCGACGCCGTCGAAGATTTTCATGGCTGTCCTCCTCCCCGTTCTGTTTGGGTGACCTCGTGCGCAGGCGGCCAATCCTGTGCAGTGCTCCCCCAAGTCGTTTGCTTCCTCGGCGACTACGTCCGGCGCGGTCCTGACAACCATCCACCGCATCGGCTCCACGCCTCCGATGGCACCAGCCAAGCCCAGCGAGGACCGATGTGCAAGACGGTTCAACGCTCTTTTTCCGCGCCGATGCGGGGCGGATTGTGACAGCTCGCCACTGCGCCGCGCCACTCCGCGCGCGACTTGGTACCCTAGCGGTGGCCGAAGATCCCCGCGAAGGGAGCGAGCGCGGTAACCCCAACATGGTTTTGAAGTGCGAGCTGCGACGGTTCCTGAACGCCTCCCCAGCCGTCCCGAGGGCCGGGGGTAGCATGGCGAGCACCAAACATGACGATATCGCTGACTCGCCGTCGCTATCAGCCACCAGCATCGGGAGTGTGCCACCGCCGCGCATGGACTCGTGTTAGCGTCGTCGTGCGGCGGTGGTGGGGACGGAATCGGACAACTGGCACATCGACCAGGCGATGCGGGAGTACCAGGCTCGCAGCGCTGGCGAGCTCGACCTGTTCATCGGCTCTACCGAGGCCCCGGGCGGCGCGATCGAGTACTGCGGCACGGAGAGCGACCAGGCGAATTGGACCGCCGCGTACGTCCGCGCCGAGGACGAGGCGCTGCTCCCCCTCGCGGTCGGCTCCTTCGCACGAGTGATCGAGCAAGTCACGCGCATAGACCGGATGGACACGCCGATCTGGGATCCGCGTCTCATGCCGCCGCCCGTCGTCGTCCTCGACGGCGTCCGCCACCACTTCCGACCGGCGCATGGCCGGCACCTGCTCGGCGTCGTAGAGTCGAAGCGTCGAGCGGTGCTCCTGGCGACGGTCGGCGAGGTGCTGGCGGTCGTCCACGTGGCTGGGCAGAGGAGGACGGTCCTGTTCCGTGGGGGCCCGTTCAGCTTCCGCGAGCTCGACGTCGACGCTCTCCTGCAGACGCGCCGCGATGTCCGGATCGGCGCAGCGGAGCCGAAGCAGGCAGCTCCAGCGATCCGCCCGCCATCTCCGGTCCGTGCCCATCACGCCCGCATCGTCGGCAAGCTGCGCGTCGATGTCGGCGAGGGACCGACGATGGACGAGGTGCTATGGTTCGGCTTCGAGGATCTTGCACGCCGCGCCATGTCGGTGACGCTGGGCGCGAAGAGGAAGCGGAAGGGCAAGACGATGGTGAGCTCGGTCGTCCGGGCCATCCATGGCGCAGTCCGCGTAGGTTGCGGCAACTTGCAAGGCGTGGCCGGCGAGCTCCTCGAGCAGCTCAAGGCGCTCTGCCCCGACTTGGGGATCAGCGTCGAGGTGTTCGGCGACGTCTTGAGGCTGCTCCACGCCACCGGGACCTGCCTTTTGGAGCAGCCGAGCCCCCGAACCTGGCGGATCCGCCTGGTCGGGTTGACGGACCCGCGCTCGCCTCTGCATCGGCGTTTCTGCGAGGAGACGGTAGGGCTTTGCCGCCTGGATGAAGCGGCCCCCCCACGCATCCCGAAAGGAGCGCTGGTCCTGCCGGCGCGATCGCCTCAGCCATCGATCCAGGAGGGCGATGCAGAGCGGGTGGCCAGACCTCGAGTGGCCGGCATGGTGCCGACAGACGAACCGGCGCAGGCGGCCCACCCGACGCAGGCGGCCCACCCGGCGCCTCAGGCCGACGCCGAGCCCGAGTTCGCGGTCGGGCCAGTGCATGAGGCGCTGCAGGCTGACCTGTCGCCGGCAGCCGAGCCGGTGCAGCAGCCGAGCTCCGACCTCGAGATGAACGCAGGACCGGTGGCCGAGTTGCCATCGCCTGGTCCGGCCCAGGTCGCCTCCACGCGCTGGCGGTGCCAGCGGAGTTCGACTTGCCGGAGATGTCGGCGCCGGCTGCCGCGGTCGTGGCGATGTTCCTCGGGATGAAGGAGAAGCTCAGGGCCGCAGCGATGGCCCGGGCGATCTTGCTGGTCGAGCGCGAGGAACTGCGGGCACGGCTTGCCGTCGCCGAAGCTCAGCGCGCCCGGCTCGCCGTCGCGATCCCACGGGTGAAGACACCGCCGCCGAATCCGAACCCCGCCAGCGAGGTCCCGCAGCCGACGATGCAAGCACCGCGGCCGAGCCCAGCTCGCCGGAGGAGGTTGCCTCTGCGCGTGACGGAGAGATTGATGCCCCCGGTCGAGTTGCGCGCGTCGACCCCCCGCGACGAGGCGCAGGTCAGGTGGCTCACCACCCAGGAACTGCACCCGGAGTCGCCGCCGGTCCTGCGCGCGCCGTTCGAGGTCGTCGGCTGGCTCGCAGGGCCGCGGCGGCTCCGCCTGGCTCGCCCGAGCCTTGCCGGGCTTTCGATCCCGATGGACGCGGAGCGTGACGGCGACGGCCGCAGTCGGCACGACTGGTCCGCCAACGACCTTGCTTTCTGCACGGCGTCGGCGACGCCGGTCGGCCCCTTGGCGCTCGGTTCGCTGGGTGCACGGGGTCCTCCCGGCTCGTGGCGCCGTGTCTCCAGCCGTGCGACGACGTCGGGCTCGTCACGTCGCCGGGCCGAAAGCGGCGCGGCGAATCCGATCCGCCGTGCGGCTGGGCCGCTGCCCCGAGCAGGAGTGCGATTGATCTGCGCGAGAACAAGCGCCTGCAGTACAAGGGCGTCATGCCGCAGATCATCCTTGAAAACTACAACCTCGAAGCCGCCGAGCGGCGCCTCTGCGTCGACGCGCTCGAGAGCGCCGGCAACATCGTCGGCGCCGCCCAGCTCCTCGGCATCACGCGCCACTCGATGAAGCGCCGGATCGTCAAGCTGCGCATCGATTGGCCGCGGCCGAGCGAGAGGCACGCGGTCGCCCCGTCGACCTTGCGACAGCATAGCGAATCGCGAGGAAGTTCGCAGCGATGCGGAAGCCACGCTCGGTGGTTGCAGCTCACTGCGGGCGTCCCCGACTAACGCCCAGCCGCCTCGATCCCCGCGTGGGCACCGACACGGGCCTTCCGAGATCCTGAGAAATGCCGCCGAACGTCCCTACCTGACAATGTCATGTGAGACACGGCCCCCCGCGAGTAGAGAGCAGGGCGAGTCCGTGAATCCAGAGCATGAGCAACCCAACCATCAAGAGAAGCGGCGACGAGGAGCAATCGGATAGGCGGAGCGTGAGCGGGTCGAGGTCGTCGGCCGTCGATGTGACGAGTCAGCAACGGCGTAGTCCGGTCGAAAGTTTTGCTGTGCCTGCTGCGACAACAAGCACCAGGATGGCCTTCCGAAGGAGCGGCAACGAGGAGCAATCGAGTAGGCAGGGCGTGAGCAAGGCGAGGTCGCCGGCCGTCGATGCGATGAGTTTGCAACATTGTAGTCCGGTCGAAAGTTTTGCTGTTCCTGCGGCGACGAGGAACACCCGGAGCGCCTTCCAAACGAGCGGCAACGAGGAGCAATCGGGTAGGCGGGACGAGCGCGTGTCGAGGTCGTCGAGCAAGGACGCGAGGAGTCGGCGACGGTGTAACCCCGTCGAAGTTCTTGCTTCACCAGGGCCGACGCGCGGCGAAGAGCACTGGAGGGTGGTGTTCGGCCTGGAATCGGGCGAGTCCACGGAGGCATGGACCTGATGGCGACTCAAGCACGAGAGCCCGACCCTGAGACCGCGGAGAAGGCGACGCGACGCCGCTTCACGCCCGCGTACAAGTTGAAGATCCTCGCGCGGACCGACCACGCGAGCGAGGGACAGATCGGCGCCATCCTGCGCGAGGAGGGCCTGTACAGGTCGCTGTTGTCGACCTGGAGGCGGCAGCGGGACGAGGGTACGCCGGGGGGTTGAAGCCGAAGAAGCGCGGACCGAAGCCGAAGAAGGACCCCGAGCAGAAGGAGTTGGAGCGCCTGCGTCGCCGGGTAGCGCAGCTCGAGCACAAGCTCGAGACGGCGGAGCTCATCATCGACGTCCAAAAAGTCTCGCAATTGCTCGGGATCCCGCTCGCGACGATCGATCCGTCCGAGAGGCCCTGATCGCACAGGCGGGCGAGCTGTCCGAGAGGACAGGTCTACCACGCGCGTGCGAGGCGCTGGGCGTCTCGCGGGCGACCCTCTATCGCCGACGTCGTCCCGCGCCGTCCCGGTCGTCAAAGCCGCGGCAGTCGCCACGGGCGCTGAGCGCGGCGGAGCGCCAGGAGGTGCTGGAGCTGCTGCACAGCGAGCGCTTCGTCGACAAGGCGCCCGAGGTGATCGTGCCGACGCTGCTCGACGAGCAGCGCTGGCTGTGTAGCGCGCGGACGATGTATCGCCTGCTCGCCGCCGAGGGCGAGCTCCGCGAGCGCCGGCGGCAGCACCCCGAGTACAAGCGCCCCGAACTGCTGGCGACCGCGCCGAATCAGGTGTGGTCATGGGACGTGACCTGGCTGCGAGGGCCGACGAAGGGCCAATACTATTACCTGTACGTCCTGCTCGACATCTACAGCCGCTGCGTCGTCGGCTGGACCCTCGCGCGCCGCGAGAGCGCGGACATCGCCGCGCGCCTCATCCGCGCCGCCTGCGACAAGCAACAAATTCGACCGGATCAATTGACCATCCACGCCGATCGCGGCGCCGTCCCGACGGCGCGCGAGCTCGCCGACCTCTACGACGCCCTCGGCGCCCGCCGCTCGCACAGCCGCCCCCACGTCAGCGACGACAACCCCTACTCGGAGGCCCACTTCAAGACCCTCAAGTACACCCACGACAACCCCGCTCGCTTCGCCTCCTACGACGACGCCCACGCCTTCTGCGTCCGCTTCGTCGACGGCTACAACCATCACCACCGCCACTCCGGCATCGCCTTCCTCGCGCCCGCCGACGTGCACTACGGCCGCACCGACGCCATCCTGTCCGTCCGGACAGCAACCCTCCACGCCGCCTACGACGCCCACCCCGAGCGCTTTGTCCGTGGAAGACCCACGCCGCGCCGGCCTCCCGCCGCGGTCTACATCAACCCTCCGCGCCCGCCCGAACGCGGCCTTCGCGAGTACGACGTCCATGTCCTTACGGACAGGTGCATCACGACCGATCCATCGCCGGGCGGCCAGGGCGGCGAATCCTCACATTCACTAAACCAGACCCGCGCCTTGTCTCAAAATCATTGACAGGCTCCGAGCGCAACAAGGCGGTGGTGCGGGCGCTGCAGGAGGCCATCAACCGGCGGGACTTTCCGGCCGTCGAGACGCTGCTCGCTCCGAGCTTCGTCCAGCACGATCCCACGGACAACCGGGCGGCCGTCACTCGCGCCGGCTTCATGAGCCGCCTGCGGTTCGACGCGGAACAGAACCCCGCCGCCCAGGAGCACGTCGACTTTCTCGTCGCCGAGGAGGACTTCGTGGCTGTCCTCCTTCACCACGTCGGGAATCGGCCGGATTCAAGTCCCAGCGGGACGACCGACAGCCACGTGCAGATTTTCAGGGTGACGGGCGGTCGCCTCGCCGAGGTATGGGGGCGTCGGGAGGTCTACTGCCGACACTCGTGAGCGACAGTATTCCGTGCGATAAGCTCGCACGTGCCCGCTGAGGGCTACGGTCGCGCGCGCGGCGAGGGTCGTTTCGCCTCGCTCGTCGTCGGTCGCATCGAGTCCCGCCCGCGTGGAAACCGACGGTCGGAATGCTCGTGCTCGCGGCGCGCACAGCCGACGCCGGACGGTGTTCGGCGGCGCCCCTTGAGGCGAAGTGTCGGCGGGGCCGGATTCGCGCTACACTTCGGGAATGCGGCCACGGTCCCGGCCCATCGTCCTCGCCCTCGGTCTCGCGCTCGCCTGCCAGCCGTCGCAGGCGGACACGTCGCCGTTCACAACCATGCCGCCGATGACCTCGTCAACGACCTCGACCGGCCTCGCCGACTCGAGCATCGGCGGCTCGCCCGGTAGCAGCTCGAGCGGCACCGGCTCGAGCTCCACGACGGAGCTGTCCACCGGCTCGGGAAGCGGCGACGCGAGCAGCGGTGGGACCACCATGATCTGGGACGTCGGCACCGACCAGGACCTCGGCGACCCGAAGCCGCCCGGCTGCAAGGGGAAGATCGACTTCCTGTTCGTGATCTCGCGCTACGGCGGCATGAGCTACTTCCAGACGCAGCTCTCGCCGCTTTCCCACGATTCATCGACACCATCCAGGCGAAGTTCGCCGACTTCGACTACCACATCATGGTGGTCGACGGTGATCCGGACTGGGGCTCCAGTTCGTGCGACGCGCAGTGCCCGATGCCATGCCCGGTTCCCGGCTATCCCTGCAGCTACACCCCGACGACCTGCGACACCACAATCGGCGCCGGCACCGTGTTCCCCGCGGGTGACGACGCGCCCAACAAGCCGTGCCCGATCGACGGCGACCGCCGCTACATGATCAAGGGCCAGACGAACCTCGACGACGCCTTCGCCTGCGTCGCGCAGGTGGGCAGCAACGGCCGGGACTGGATCGGCGAGGCGCTCACGGCGGCAGTTCTTCCGGGCCTCAACAAACCCGGCAGTTGCAACGAAGGCTTCCTCCGCGACGACGCGTTGCTGATGGTGACGCTCATCTCCAACACCTTCGACTATGGTCCCAAACCCTTAGGATCCAAGGGCTCACCGGGTGACTGGGCGGCGGCGGTGCTCCAGGCTAAGCACGACGACGCGGAGTCGGTGGTCATGTTCAGCATTCTGAGTGCTGGCGAACCCGAGTGCGATCCAGACGATCGTACCTGCCAGTTGGTCAAGATGTTCCCCCACCACCTGCTCGCCGACCGCGAGGAACCAGACTACGGGCCGTTCTTCGAGCAGGCAACCGACCTCGTCGAGGTCGCCTGCGCCGACTTCGTCCCGCCGGGGTAGCCCGCGCTACCCACCGATGTAGGCGACGGCGGGGTAGCCGTTCGCACCCAGGCCCCCGGCGTAGACCTCGCCGTACGAACCAATCGCCAGTGCCAGTGCCAGGTGGAGCACCTGGCCGTCCTTGCGCGCGAAGGTCCACACCGGCTCGATCTTGGAGCGGGCGAAGGCCCGGACGGTGAAGGCGGTCTCGTTGCCCTTCATGCCTCCGGTGGCCACGACGGCGTAACCGGCTGGGCTCCATGCGAGGTCCCGCGGGCCGAACTGCTTGGTCGGAAAGGTGCCGAGCGAGGTCTGCCAGGCGAGGTCGCCGCGCGTGTCGTAAATGCGAAGGTCGCTCTCCGGCTGGCACGCGTCGTCGCAGGTGTAGCCGGCGACGACGAGGCGACCGTCCTCGTCGGCGTCGACCGCCTGAGCGCCACTCTGGGTCTTCACGCCCGCCGGGGCCACGGTCCAGGCCACGTCCTGGATCTCACCGTCGAAAGTGAGGATGAAGAGGCGATCGCGAGACTTGATGTCGTCGCCGTGCTTGCCGTACATCTCGCCGACGAGCGCGAGTGTGTCGTCTACGTAGACGCAGTCGCGCGTCCGCTCGTAGAACCAATGCGCCTGCTTGACAGGGGAGTCGAAGGTCAGCGTCTCGCCCGGAAGGTTTGGCCGGAAGATCCGCACCATCGTGTCGTCGTCCATCCACGGTGACGGCGCGTAGCCGCAGACCGCCACGGCGCCCGACGAGTGACGCGCGAGCGCCACGGCCGTCTCGTCCTTCGCCCCGAGCCCGAGGTTCGTCGGCGCCTGTCCCCACGCTGGGATCTTCGCCAACCACCAGCGCACCCCGTCGACCCCCTCGCGGTTGACGGCGACGAACATCGCGCCATCGTCGCCGACGACGAGGTCGATCGGCGCGCAGTTGTTGTCGGGCAAGATCGTCACCAAGTCGTCGGGCCCCCACGCGCCGCCCTTGTTGCGGCGGCGGAGGTAGCAGCGCGACTCGCCGTTCGGGAGGAACGTCCCGAGCTCGACCACGTCGCCGGCCGGCAGTACGCCCATGGCCGCGACCTGGCCGCCGCCGATCAGGTCGCCGGTCTCCCAGAAGCCCTGACTTCCGGGCGTGGGGAGGGCGACCTCGTAGGGCGCCTGCACCGTCTCGCCGTCGACGATGTCGCGCCATGGCGTCAGCAGGGCGACGTGCGGCCCGTTGACGAGGCCCGTCAGCACGGCGATCTCGCCGTCGAAGAGCCCGGGCTCGATCATCGCCAGCTCGATCACCTCGCCGGAGTCGAGCTCCATGCGCACGCCGTCCGCGTGCTCGGCCGACACCGCCACCGTGATCGCCCCGTTGAATCCGATCGGGTCCGGCGTCAGCTTGAACTCCATAACCGCCGGCGGCCCGGCCGGCTCGGTCAATGTCGTGCTGCTGGTGTCCAGCTCGACGTCGGTCGAGCTCTCGTTGGCGCCGGTGACGGTCTGGATTCCGCCGCCCGACATCAACGTGGTGATGTCTCCGGTGCTGTCCCCGGTGGAGGTCGTCGCGCAGTGGGTGTCCGGACAATTCACTCGAGTCGACGCGCTCATCCGGGTCTTGATGGAGCGCCCAGCGGAGCGCCGCCTCGAGCGCCCTGGGGCACCCCGGCGCGTACATCCGTGGCGAGACCATCTCGTTCGAGTCCCCCGTGAACGGCCGCTTCCCGGTCAGCATCTTGTACAGCAGCAAGCCGAGCGAGTAGACGTCGCTCTTCGCCGTCCAGCCCTTGCCCTCGCGGGCTTCGGGCGCCGTCCACTCGAGCATCTCGAGCCCGCCGGTGCCGAGCTTGAGCCGCGACTCGGGCGGCGTCGGGTAGCGCTGCTCGACCACCGCATAGAACCTGTCCGTAAGGTCAGCCATCCCGACGTCGATCAGCGTCGCCGTCGTCTCGCGCCCGAGGTCGATCAGGATGTTCGACGTGTTGAGGTCGCGGTGCAAGATCCCCCGGTCATGCAGCGCGACCAGCGCCCCCGCGAGCTGCCTCCCGACCGCGATCAAGTCGGCCGGCCCGAGCGTCTGACCGGCGATGCAGATCGCCCGCCCGCTTGCCCTTCGCCAGCGCCATGGCGATGAACGGCTGCTTCCGGCTCGTCGCCGTCCGGCAGTCGATCAACTTGGGCAAGGCCGGATGACTGACCGCGCTGAGCACCCGTGCCTCGCGGGCGAACCGCACGCGCTCCTCGAAGCTGGCCTTCGACCTCGCGCTGAGCAACTTGAGCGCCACGTAGCGCGCCGCGTCGCGGTGATACGCGCGGTAGACCTCGGCCTTCGCCCCGACGCCGAGCACCTCGATCAGCTCGTAGCACCCGTCGAACAAGAACGGTTCGGCGTCGTCGGCGTGGGCGATGCGGATCGCCTCGAGCCGCCGCTGGAACTCCTCGGCGGTCGCCACCCGCTCCTCCGGCAGGACCGCTACCGCCGCGGCCACCAGCGCCTCGAGCTCCGGCGGCACCTTGCACGTCGGTCGCACCTCGACCATCGGCCGGTACTCCCCAGGCGTCGGGAAGACACCTGTGCAGAGCTGATAGATCGTCACCCCGAGCGCATAGGTATCAAAGCGCGGGTCCGCCTCGACCAGTGCCACCTCGGGCGGGTAGAAGCCGGGCGTCCCAACCACTTTCCCGACCTCGGTCTTGTGCCGCGGCACAGGCGTGAACCCGCCGGCCTGTACGCGCGCCCAGTCGTGGATCTTGGCGATCCCCAGGTCGATCAGCTTCACGACCGGCCGCCCCGCCGCACTGTCGATCTGCACGATGTTGCTGGGCTTCACGTCACGGTGAATCACCCCGACGCGGTGCAGCGCTTCGAGCGCGCCGGCCACCTGCGCCGCCAGCTCGACGACCTCGCGCCACGGCAGCGGCCCGCGCCGGATCAACCGCTCGTCGAGGCTCTGCCCGGGCAGGTACTCGAGCGCCATGTACGGCGCCCCATCCGCGGTCTCCCCGACCGCGAGCACCTGAACCATGTGCGGGTGCCGTAGGTTGGCGAGCAGGCGCGCCTCGTCGGCGAACCGCCGGCGCGCGTCGGCGTTGTCGTCGCGCAGCACCTTCACCGCCGCCAGGCCGTGCAGCGCCCGGTCCTTGCAGACGTAGACCGCGGCCATCCCGCCGGCTCCGATCGGCTCGCGGACCTCGAAGCGCTCGCCGAACAGCACGCCGACCATCTCGCGGCTCGCCTCGGCGTGGAGCGTCCAGCCCTTCGCGTGCCTTAACGCCTCGGGAGGGGTTGTGGCCGGCACAGGTGTCGGGCTGTTGGGTGAGCGTGTCATGCGTCTCGCCGTATAAGGAGGGCGTATCTCAAAAGGCAAGGGCAAATTCACGGTCTCTCGCCGAACGCAGTCCTCGGGCTTGTTTACATGCACATACACCGCTCGGGGAGTCGGATGGACCTACCCTGTTGCGTTACGTCTCGGGCACTATCTGGACTTCCAGCGCATCCTCAACACCACGCCCTCCAAACGCCGCCAGCCCTAACGCTGCGCGCCCCGCCGGGCAGGCCGCCGACCCATTGGCAGATCGTTTTCAGTTCTCTTCAATGGCGTGCAAGAGAATCCCGTCAGTCAGGTCCGCCCAACCGTGCTCACGCCGCTTTCACGGGTCCTCGATGCAGTAGATGGGGGCAGAGCCGGAGCACGGGGCTGTGCTCATCGCGTCGGTCCAGGTCGGATCGGTCACGTTCGTAAAACCGAAACCGCCGGAGACCTGGGGCGTCGAGTCGTTCCAGCCGTCGCAGTGGTTCTCGCCGGGGGTTCCGTCGGTCCTCGTGTTCGTCCACGGGGCCGAGTTCACCTTCACCTTCGCCTCGGTCAGGTCGACGGCATGCGCGAGCTCGCCATCAGTCAGGTCGGCCCAGCCGTTCTCGGCCACCGGGGTCCCGTCGGTCAGCACGTACATCCCCAGGTACTGGGTGTCGAGCCGGCTCGCGGGCCCGTTCAACTGGCTCGACAGCCAGGCCTTGAAGCTCGCTTCATTCGCTAGCCCGGCGGCGGTCGCCGCCATCACGCACTCCTCGTCCGCGCCGCTCAGGCCCCCGAGGTTGCCCTCGAACTTCTTGCTCGTCACGAAGATCACCCGCCGCGGCTTCAGGCATTCGAAGCAGCCGTCGCTGTCGACCTGATTCCCGTCATCGCACTCTTCCACGCCTTCCTGGACGATGCCGTCGCCGCACTCCGCCGGCTCACAGGCGTTTGTGCAAGTGTCGGTGTCGATGTCGTTACCGTCGTCGCACAGCTCCACGCCTGCCTGGACCGCTCCGTCGCCGCAAAACGCTTTCTGACAAGCCACGCACTCGTCGGTGTCATCGCTGTTCCCGTCGTCACACGTCTCACCGGGACCGACGTCGCCGTCGCCGCAAGCACTCGCCTCGCACATCGCGTTGCACGCCTTCCCGGGGCCGTTGTCGGGACCGTTGTCGCACTGCTCTTCGCCGGTCCACACGATGCCGTCGCCGCAGCTCGCCATGGCGCAGGCGTTGGTGCAGGCGTCGGTGTCGACGTCGTTCCCGTCGTCGCACGGCTCGCCCTCTTCCACCGCCCCGTTGCCGCAGGACGGCTCGGTGCAGTCCTCCGGGCAGCTCATCATCGACTCGCCTGTCCCGCAGACCATGTCCCCGCAGACACACGAGTCGGAAGTGCAGGAGAGGCAGTCTCGCCCGCACGTCGCCTCCTCGTCCGCCTGACACACCCCGTCGCCGCACCCAGGCGCGCAGTCCTCGGCGCAGAGGGCGGTGTTCTCGTGCAGTTCGCACGTCCCGTCGCCGCAGCTCCCGGGGTGGCACTCGATCGGGCAGCGCGCGGGGTCCTCGAGTGGCGCGCATACGCCGTCGCCGCAGCCCGGTCCCGGAAGTCGCGCGGGCACGTCTCTGCCGTCTCGTCCTCGTCTTCCTGGCCGTTCCCGCACGTGCCGAGACACGCCTGGACGAAGGTCCAGTTCTCCTGCGCGTCGCACACCGCTGCCGCGGGGCCCTCGCCCGTCTCGTCCCTCCACACGCAGTCCGACGGGCAGACCTCCTGGTTCTCGTCAGGGTCGCAGACGAAGTTGTCGTTGCACTGCCACGGCGGGTACTCGGGCTCGCGGGCGCAGGCGGTGAAGGCCAGCGCGAACAAAAATGTCCTGAGAGACAGCCGGCGTGCGAGGCGATGCACTACACATCCTCGATGCAATAGAGGGGGGCAGAGCCGGAGCAAAAACTCGTGCCCACCGCCTCAGTCCAGGTCGCGTCGGTCGCGTTCGTCTTGCCGAAGCCACCGGAGTAGTCGAGGGTCGAGTTGGTCCAGGCGTTGCAGTCATTCTCGCCGGCGGTCCCATCGGCCTTGGTATTCGTCCACGGAGCGCTGGACACTTTCATCTTCGTCTCGGTCAGGTCCACGGCGTGCAGCAGCTCGCCGTCGATCAAGTCAGCCCAGCCGTTCTCGGCCACCGGGGTGTCGTCGATCAGCACGTACATGCCCTGGTACTGGGTGTCGAGCCGCTTCGCCGGCCAGGTCGCTTCGTTCGACAGCCATGCTTTGAAGCTTGCTGCGTTCGTAAAGCCGGCGGTCATTGCCGCCGCCTCGCACTCATCGTCCGCGCCGCTCAGGCCACCGAGGTCGCCCTCGAACTTCTTGCTGGTCACGAAGATGACCCGTCGCGGCTTCAGGCACACGTTCGAGCATCCATCCGTGTCGACCTGATTGCCGTCGTCGCACTCCTCCTCGCCCTCCCAGACGATGCCGTCCCCGCAGTCCGCCGGCTCGCAGGCGTTCGTGCAGTCGTCGGTGTCGATGTCGTTTCCGTCGTCGCAATCTTCTTCTCCGGACCACACGAAGCCGTCGCGGCAGCTCGCCTGCTGGCAGGCCACGCAATCGTCGGTGTCGTCCGCGTTCCCGTCGTCGCACGTCTCGCCGGGGCCGATGTCGCCGTCGCCGCAAGCACTGGCCTCGCACATCGCGCTGCACGCCTTGCCAGGGCCATTGTCGGGGCCGTTGTCGCACTGCTCCTCCCCGGTCCACACGATGCCATCGCCGCAGCTCGCCATGGCGCAGGCGTTGGTGCAGGCGTCGGTGTCGACGTCGTTCCCGTCGTCGCACGGCTCGCCCTCTTCCACCGCCCCGTTGCCGCAGGAGGGCTCGGTGCAGTCCTGCGGGCAGCTCATCATCGACTCGCCTGTCCCGCAGACCATGTCCCCGCAGACACACGAGTCGCTGGAGCAGGGCAAACAATCCCTCGCGCACGCCGCCTCTTCGTCCGCCTGACACACCCCGTCACCGCACCCGGGCGTGCAGTCCTCGGCGCAGATGGCGGCGTTCTCGTGCAGCTCGCACGCTCCGTCGCCGCAGCTCCCGGGGTGGCACTCGATCGGGCAGCGCGCGGGGTCCTCGTCGGGCGCGCACACGCCGTCGCCGCAGCCCGGCCCCGGGAAGTCGCGCGGGCACGTCTCCGCCGTCTCGTCCTCATCCTCCTGGCCGTTCCCGCACGTGCCGAGGCACGCCTGCACGAAGGTCCAGTTCTCCTGCGCGTCGCACACCGCCGCCGCGGGGCCTTCGCCCGTCTCGTCCTTCCACACGCAGTCCGACGGGCAGATTTCCTGGTTCTCGTCAGGGTCGCAGACGAAGTCGTCGTTGCACTGCCACGGCGGGTGCTCGGGCTCGCGGGCGCAGGCGGTGAAGACCAGCGCGAACAAACATGTCCTGGGGGACATCCGGCGTGCGAGGCGGTGCATCACACATCCTCGATGCAGTAGAGGCGACGAGCGCCGTCGCACGGCGCTATGCCCACCGCCTCGGTCCAGGTCGCGTCGGTCGCGTTCGTCTTGCCGAAGCCCCCGGAGTAGTCGCCGGTCGAGTTGGTCCAGGCGTCACAGTGGTTGGCACCGGCGCTGGTCCCGTCGGCCTTGGTGTTCGTCCACGGAGCGCTGGACACCTTCATCTTCGTATCCGTCAGGTCCACGGCGTGCAGCAGCTCGCCGTCGGTCAAGTCAGCCCAGCCGTTCTCGGCCACCGGGGTGCCGTCGATCAGCACGTACATGCCCTGGTACTGGGTGTCGAGCCGCTTCGCCGGCCAGGTCGCTTCGTTCGACAGCCATGCCTTGAAGCTTGCTGCGTTCGTAAAGCCTGCAGTCTCCGCCGCCGCCTCGCACTTCGAGTCGGCGCCGCTCATGCCCATGAGGTCGCCCTTGTACTCGGTGCTCGTCACGAAGATCACCCGCCGCGGCTTCAGGCACGCGTTCGAGCATCCGTCCGTGTCGACCTGATTGCCGTCGTCGCACTCCTCCTCGCCCTCCCAGACGATGCCGTCCCCGCAGTCCGCCGGCTCGCAGGCGTTCGTACAGTCGTCGGTGTCGATGTCGTTTCCGTCGTCGCAATCTTCTTCCCCGGACCACACGAAGCCGTCCCCGCAGCTCGCCTGCTGGCAGGCCACGCACTCGTCCGTGTCATCGCTGTTCCCGTCGTCGCACGTCTCGCCGGGGCCGATGTCGCCGTCGCCACAAGCACTGGCCTCGCACATCGCGCTACACGCCTTGCCGGGGCCGTTGTCGGGGCCGTTGTCGCACTGCTCCTCGCCGGTCCACACGATGCCGTCGCCGCAGCCCCTACCTGACAATGTCTTGTGAGACACGGTCCCCGCGAAGTTTAGAGAGCAGGGCGAGTCCGTGAATCCAGAGCATGAGCAAACCAACCATCCAGAGAAGCGGCAACCCGGAGCAATCGAGTAGGCGTTGTGTGAGCAGGACGAGGTCGTTGGCCGCCGATGCAACGAGTCAGCAACGGCGTAGTCTGGTCGAAAGTCTTGCTGCGCCTGCGGCGGCATCGAGCACCAGGAGGGTTTTCCAAGAGAGCGGCAGCCCGGAGCAATCGCGTAGGCAGGGTGTGAGCAGGACGAGGTCGTCGGCCATCGATGCGACGAATCAGCAACGGTGTAGTCCGGTCGAAAGTCTTGCTGTGCCTGCGGCGACCACGAACATCAGGCGCGCCTTCGAAACGAGGAGCAACGAGGAGCCGTCGAGTAGGCGGGATGAGAGCGGGTCGAGATCGTCGGCCGGCGATGCGACGAGTCAGCAACGGTGTAGCCCGATCGAAATCCTTGCTTCGCCGGGTTCGATGCCCCGCGAAGAGCACCTGAGGGTGGAGTTCTACCTGGAATCGGGCGATGCAACGGAGGCATGGACCTGATGGCGACTCAAGCACGAGAGCCTAACCCCGAGACCGCCGAGAAGACGCCGCGACGCCGCTTCACGCCCGCGTACAAGTTGAAGATCCTCGCGCAGACCGACCACGCGAGCGAGGGACAGATCGGCGCCATCCTGCGCAAGGAGGGCCTGTACAGCTCGCTGTTGTCGACCTGGAGGCGCCAGCGGGACGAGGGTACCCTGGGGGCGTTGAAGCCGAAGAAGCGTGGACCGAAGCCGAAGCAGGACCCCGAGCAGAAAGAACTGGAGCGCCTGCGCCGCCGGGTGGCGCAGCTCGAGCACAAGCTCGAGACGGCGGAGCTGATCATCGACGTCCAAAAAAGTCTCGCAATTGCTCGGGATCCCGCTCGCGACGATCGAGCCGTCCGAGAAGACCTGATCGCGCAGGCGGGCGAGCTGTCTGAGAGGACAGGTCTGCGGCAGGCGTGCGAGGCGCTGGGCGTCTCGCGCGCCACCGTGTACCGCCGTCGCCGCCCCGCGCCGGTGAAGTCGCCGAGACCGCGGAGGACGCCGCGAGCGCTGAGCCCTGGAGAGCGCCAGGAGGTGCTGGAGATGCTGCACAGCGAGCGCTTCGTCGACAAGGCGCCCGAGGTCATCGTGGCGCTCCTGCTCGACGAGGGGCGCTGGGTGTGCAGCGCGCGGACGATGTATCGCCTGCTCGCGCAGGATGGCGAGGTCCGGGAGCGCCGGCAGCAGCGGCGGCACACCGAGTACAAGCGCCCCGAGCTGCTGGCGACCGCGCCGAACCAGGTGTGGTCGTGGGACGTCACCTGGCTGCGAGGACCGACCCGGGGCCAATACTACTACCTGTACGTCCTGCTCGACATCTACAGCCGCTGCGTCGTCGGCTGGACCCTGGCGCACCGCGAGAGCGCCGACCTCGCCGCGCGCCTGCTCCGCACCACCTACGACAAACAACAATTAGACCTGATCAATTGACCATTCACGCCGATCGCGGCGCCGTCCAGACGTCCCGCGAGCTCGCCGACCTCTACCAAGCCCTGGGCGCCCGCCGCTCGCACAGCCGGCCCCACGTCAGCGACGACAATCCCTACTCCGAGGCCCACTTCAAGACCCTCAAGTACACCCACGACTACCCCGACCGCTTCGCCTCCTACGACGAAGCACACACCTTCTGCGCCCGCTTCATCGACGGCTACAACCACCACCACCGTCACTCCGGCATCGCCTTCCTCGCCCCCGCGGACGTGCATTACGGCCGCACCGAGGCCGTCCTGTCCGTCCGGACTGCCGCCCTCCACGCCGCCTACGCCGCCCACCCGGAGCGCTTCGTCCATGGAAGACCCACGCCGCACCGGCCTGCCGCCGCGGTCTACATCAACCCTCCGGGCCGCCCCGAGCGCGGCCCTCGCGAGTACGAAGTCCATGTCCTTACGGACAGGTGCATCGCGATGGATCCACCTTCGGAGCACCTCTCCGGTGAAATCTCACATTCACTAAACCTGATCAGCACCGTGTCTCAAAGTCATTGACAGGCTCCGGGCTCAGGTTGATCTCGGGGTCAAGGAACTTCTCGATGAGCGTGCCGAGGGCGTCGCTCTTCGAGAGACGGGCGAGCACGCTCCTGAACTCGAAGTTGGTCAGGATATCCTGCACGTTCTGCGAGAACCCGTCGAGGTAGTCCTCGAAGTCGGCCTTCAGCTGCTGCTGGTTTCCACGTGACTTGAGGTCTCGCAGGCTGAACCTCGATGTGTTGTAGAACGCCTGGTTAGACGCCTTGCAGAGCGCCGCGTGCTGCTCGGTGATGCCGGCCTCGTCGAGCAACTTTTTGGTATCGAAGACCTCCTTCTTCGTCGGCTCGAGCACGGCGTCGAGGCGGCGAAGCACGAACATGGGCAGGATGACATCCCGGTACTTGCCGCGCACGAAGAGGTCGCGGAGGACGTCGTCGGCGATGCCCCAGATGAAGGAAACGATCTTGTTGTGTGCTGCCTGATCCATGTTCAAACGTCTCCGAAGCGGGGCGCCGCTTCGGCGCACGAGAGAAGGGAAGGAGCTCGCATGGTGAGCGGCGGGTTGGCGGAGCTACGCATCCCATCCCCCTGACGGCGTGGTGGGGTGGTCTGGGCCTGGATCCACGCGTCGGTCTCGACCGCCGGAATCGCCACTGGCCGCGCACCTTGAATGCCGGGATCTCCCCTTTCTGCGCCATCGTGTAGACGGTCTGGTCCGCGACCTTGAGCAAGGTGGCAACCTCCAGGACGGTCAGAATCTCGCCGCTCATGCGGGTTGGCTTCGGCCCTGACGGACTCGACCCCGACCCCGTCCCCAGGCCTCCGCGACGACCGCGCGCCACGCGAGGGGTAGACGGTGTTCCCCGAGCGGGGGGAGGACATGAACGAAGCTGTGCTCGGGGGGCGCTTCGAGGTCGAGAAGCGCATCGGACGCGGGGAATGGCCGAGGTGTTCCTGAGCAAAGACCTGCTGCTCCACGGGCTGGCGGCGGTGAAGATGCTGCGGGAGGGTAACATAGACGCGTGGCGGCGGTTCTCCGATGAGGGCCGGCTGCTGACCAACCTGCGCG
This sequence comes from Nannocystis pusilla, assembly GCF_026626665.1. Lineage (GTDB taxonomy): Bacteria > Myxococcota_A > Polyangia > Nannocystales > Nannocystaceae > Nannocystis > Nannocystis pusilla. The sequence continues at coordinate 7,745,907 of NZ_JAPNKE010000002.1, read as the reverse complement.
ATCTGCACCAGGTCCGGGTGCTCGCGGTCGGGGAGACCGAGGACGGGGCGCCGTACATGGCGCACATGGCGCTGGAGTCCGGAGGCGGCGCTGACCGAGGCGGACCCCTGCTACGACACCTACGGGCTCTGGGTGACGATCGACCTACCAGGCTCTGCACGAGCGTGCTGCCGGTGCCGGGGCGAGTACCCGCCGATGCGGGAACTCGCCCCGAAGGGCGGGGATCCCGGCGGAGCTCGAGGCGCTGGTCGAGGCGGCGGTGGCGGTGCTGCCAGAGGCTCGGGTGGCGAGCGCCGAGGAGTTCGCGCGACCGCTCGAGGCGATCCGGGTGGCGCACGCAGACGAGGAGACGCCGCACCTCTTCGACGGGTGCTACGAGCTGCACGAGGTATTCGGCGCGTGGGCGAAGGCAGAGGTGTACCGGGCGTACCACCGCGACGCGAGGCGCTACGTGGCTCGCCCTACGGCCTGGTCGAGCGGGCCAGGGGCGCCCTGCGAGCACACGGCTGGGGCGGCGATGCGCAAGGGCAAGCAGCGGCGGGGTCATGCTAACCTCCGGCCCCACTGCGATGTGGTGCCTGACGAACCGGACCCCGTATGCGGCCGCGCGCAACTGGATTCGTGACCAGAACGGCATCCACTGGTGGCTCGTCGCCATTCGCGCCACCTACGACGTCGACCATCGCGGCCGGCTCACGCTGCTCGACGAGCAGGCCCTCCGGCCCTTGCGCCCGAACACTTCGGCGAGGCAGGGCGCTCGAGCCTGCGTTACGACTCCGACTTGCTCGAGGTGAAGCCCAGCACCGATATCCTTGTGCACGGTTCCGTCGTCGCGCCTGGAGAGCGACCGGCTACGAGCGTCCAGGTCGCGCTCCGGCTGGGGTCCGTGGACAAGGGCCTCGTGGTCTACGGCGAGCGGGCCTACCGTGACGGCGTCATGGGGCTGACGACCACCTCGCCACGCCCCTTCGTCCAACAGCCGCTGCGGTACGAGTCGGCATTCGGCGGCGGCGACTTCCGCGACCCCGACCCCTCGCGGTGGCGATTCGACGAACGCAACCCGGCGGGCCGCGGCTTCGCGGTCGACGCCGCCGACGTCGAGACTCCGGCGCACACCATCGAATACGCCGCGGGGCGTCCCGAAGCGACCGGGCCCGCGGGGTTCGGTCCCATCGACCGCGGCTGGCTCCCACGACGCGAGCTCGCCGGAACCTACGACACAGCGTGGGTCCGCGAGCGCAAGCCCCTCCTCCCCCGCGACTACGACCCGGCCTTCGCACTCGCAGCACCGCACGACCAGCGCCCATCGATGCCGCTCGTCGGCGGAGAGCGGATGGCTGTGTCGAACATGACCCCCGAGGGCATGCTGGTGGTCGAGCTCCCCCGCAAGCGCTTCGCGCTGAGCTCCCGCTTCGGAACGACCGAGCATGAGCACGGCACACGGTTAACCACGGTACTGCTGGAGACCGACGAGCGCCGGCTCTCGCTGATCTGGCAGAGCGCGCTACCGGTCCGCGCCAGCGACGTGGACTACCTCGACGAGACCTTCATCGAGGAGGCGTCGGCATGATCGACCTGCTGGGCATCGGCGCCCGAACCCCGGTCGGTCTCACGGCGCCGGCCAGCGCCGCGGCGATCCGGGCGGGCATCAGTCGCCTCCGAGATTCGCCTTCGCCACGATGCGAGGCGAGCCGCTCATCATCGGCGCCGACGCCCGGCTGAAGGACGCGCTTCAGGGGCTCGCGCGCATGGTCGAGCTCGCCTCGTCCGCCGTGGCCGAAGCCCTCGCCGACTTCGCTCCGGGTGCGGTCCCCGAGTGTGAGCTCTGGCTGGCCCTCCCGGAGCAGCGTCCTGGTTTTGACGACCATGCTGCGGCCACCGTGGCGCGTGCGAGCGCCGACGCGGCGCGCCAGCGAGGCTTTCGCACACGAGCGACGACCGGCGGCCGGGGCCACGCCGGCGTCATGCAGTGCGTGCGACAGATCCTCGCCGCCGCGGACGCGGATCGCCTCCATGTCGTCGTCGGCGTCGATAGCTACTGTGACGACGAGAGCCTCGTCTGGCTCGAGCAAGCGCGGAGGCTCGCGCAAGACGGCGTGCGTGGTGGGTTCACGCCCGGTGAAGCTGCGGGCTGCCTCGTGCTCGGGCGACGGCGACTCGGAGCGCGGCTCAAGCGTCGGCCCCTCGCTACGATCTCCGGCGTCGGCGTCCACCAGGAGACGCAGCTGCGCGACAGCGACGCCGGGTCCTTCGGGCTCGCCTTGAGCGAGGCCGTGATGGACGCGGCCGCGGGCCTGGACTTGCCCGCGCACGCGGCGGACGCCGTGTACTGCGACATCAACGGCGAGCGCTACCGCAGCGAGGAGTGGGGCCTGTTCGCCACGCGGGCTCACGCGGCGCTGCGGTCCCTGCAGTATCAGACCTTCTGCGGCAGCATCGGCGACGTCGGCGCCGCCTTCGGCGCGATCGCCAGCATCGTCGCCGCACAGTCGTTCGCCCGCGGCTACGCCCAGGACCCCGCGCCCTCGTGATGGCCGGCTCGGACTCCGGCACGCGCGGCGCGATGTTTCTGCACGATCCTCGTATCCAAGGACGCCCATGAAGACGCTCGTCAACGCGCCCAAGACACCGGTCACGAAGGGCAGCAAGGGCGTGGCCGCGGCCACCATCCCCAACGTCTGCAAGATGCCGGGACCGCCTGCGCCCTTCGTCCCCACACCGCTGCCAAACATCGGCAAGAGCGGCAGCTCTCCCAAGGGTTATTCGAAGAACGTCACGATCGAGGGCAAGCAGGTCGCCGTGAAGGGCGCGACCTTCGGATCGACGGGCGACATGGCCAGCAAGGGGACCGGCGGTGGCCTGTTCTCCGCCAACACGCACGGCTCCACGAGCTTCGTCGGCCCGGGGTCGTTCGACGTCAAGATCGAGGGCAAGAACGTGCAGCTCCTCGGCGACCCGATGCTCAACAACTGCGGGCCCAGCGGCAAGCCGCCCAACGCCGCCACCCTCGTCGGCGTGCTGCAGAATGCGGGCCTGACCGCGGTGGTCGGCGACGAGCCCTGTCCGCTGTGTCGTAAGCAACACGGCTTCAACGGCAAGCTCGAAGAGGACGAGGACACCAAAGGGGCCGCGGGGCAGCTGCAGGCCGCCATCGACCGAGCCATCGGGAAGGCGCGCGCGACCAACGCCCCGCGGCTCGCCGCGGTACAGGCCGAGATCGCTGCGCTGAAGACGGCGATGGCCGAGCTGCCGAAGAAGCAGCGTGCTCCCCACAGGCAGCAGATCGACGCGCTCGAGAAGGAAGAACGCGGGCTCGCGGTCAACTTCACGGGCATGATGGGCGTCGTCAAGTGCAAGGACGACGGCCTCATCTTCGCCGGGACGAGCCTGTTCCAGTACTCCGACATCCAGGCCGAGATGCCCGGCGCATGGCACTCCCCCACGCCCTCGGGCACCCTCGCCAACAAGCCGGACCGCAAGGACTTCCAGGCCGACGTCCTCGACTTTGCCAGGTACGGCAAGGGCTCGCTGAGCTCGTGGCCCGTGGAGTGGGAGAAGCTGAAGCAGCTAGCGAACGACTCTTTCCGAGGTGTCACCGACGAGATGTTCTACCCCCCGGGGAGCTGCGCGGCGCAGCAGATGGCGCTGCTGGCCATGAACCACGGCGACCGCCCCATGGGCCTCACCGAGCGCTACTACACCACGAACCCCGCTGCCAAGCTGTCCAAGCTGTGGATCCGCAAGCCCGGCAAGGACGGCCCCAAGCGAGCCCGCCTGGCCACCCCCGAAGAGCTCGGGCCGGGCAAGCCGATCCCCCCGTGCGGCACGTGCCAGGTCATCCTCACCATGCTGATGTGCGCCGAGGGTGAGATGCATTGCGATCACAAGACCGCTCACCCCGGAGTGTGTCACAAATGCTAGAGCCCGAGCTCGAAGCGCTGCTGCTTCGCATCGTCCCCAACCTCGCACGCGACTGGTCGGGGGCCTCCCCGGAAGATCTGGAGGAGCTCGAGGAGCGCGTCGAGCTCACCGGCCACGACTTCCCCCCTTTTATCGGTGGTTCCTCTCGCGCCTGGCTGGCAGCGTGGGCGCGCTCCACCCCATGCTGCGAGGTTTCACCGCCGCGAGCGTCCTCGAGGCCTACCGAACCGGCAGCGTCGACATCGGCCCCACGCAGTTCCTCATCGGGCGCATGCCCGACGCCCTGATGCCGCTCGACGTCTATTACGATCTGGCGCACCCGCTACGAGACGACGCCCTCGTCCTGAACGCCATCCTCGACGCAGGTCCCGAGACCCAGACCAGCGAGACCTTCCGCGAATGGATCGCGGCGGGTGCCATGATCACGTTCGGCGTGATGACCGCGCCCCACCGATGTTTCGGGGCCCTCGTCGACCCCGGAGAGCCGCCGCCGCTCAGCTCGAGGCCGTGATGTCGGGGCTCGGCTTCACCAGCCCGATCACGACCGGGCCCTTCTGCCGACTCTACGAGCGAGCTGACATGACACTCGTCGCCGAATCGACTGTCAAGCCCGAGAACCTCGGCATCCTGATCTACAGGGTCGGCGGCCCCAGCGTCGCCTCCATACGCCGGCTGTTGGGGGAGATCGGGCGCGGCACCACGCTCCAGATCGACGCCGATCGCTGGGCGACGCGCTCCCGATGAGCGCCGCGCCATTCGAGCAGATCTTCATACCGACTGAGAAGATCGTGACCGGGCCAGCCGCGTAGCCGTCACAGCGATTGCCTCACAGCGGGTTTCATACGCCTTGAGGAGCCCCCAGGCCACGGAGGGCGGTCTTGATTTTCGACCAGGCGAGCTCGATGGGATTGAGGTCGGGCCCCTACCTGCCAATGTCGTGTGAGACACGGCTCCCACGAAGTTTAGAGAACAGGGCGAGTCCGTGAATCAAGAGCATGAGCAACCCAACCATCAAAAGAAGCGGCAACGAGGAGCAATCGAGTAGGCAGGGCGTGAGCCCGTCCAGGTCGGCCACCGCGGCGTCGAGTCAGCAAGGGTGTAGTCCGGTCGAAAAGCTTGCTGTGCCTGCAGCGACCACGAGCACCAGGAGCGCTTTCCCAAAGAGCGCCAAGGAGGAGCGATCGAGTAGGCAACGCGCGAGCGCGTCAAGGTCGTCGGCTACCGCGGCGAGGAGTCATCAACGGTGTAGTCCGGTCGAAAGTCTTGCTGGATTTACGACGACCAAGAGCGCCTTCCAGAAGAGCGGCAACGAGGAGCAATCGAGTAGGCGGGTCGCGCGCACGACGAGGTTGTCGGGCACGGGTGCGAAGAATCAGCAACGGCGTCGTCCCATCGAAATCCTTGCGTCACCCAGCTCGTCGCTCGGCGAGGAGCACTCGCGGGTGGAGTTCGGCCTGCAACCGGGCGAATAAGCGGAGGCATGGATCCGATGGCGACTCAAGCACGAGAGCCCGACCCCGAGACCGCCGAGAGGGCGACGCGCCGTAGCTTCACGCCCGCGTACAAGCGGAAGATCCTGGCGCAGACCGACCGGGCCAGCGAGGGAGAGATCGGCGCCATCCTGCGCAAGGAGGGCCTGTACAGCTCGCTGTTGTCGACCTGGAGGCGGCAGCGGGACGAGGGTACGCTGGGGGCGTTGAAGCCGAAGAAGCGCGGACCGAAGCCGAAGCAGGACCCTGAGCAGAAAGAGCTGGAGCATCTGCGCCGCCGGGTGGTGCAGCTCGAGCAGAAGCTCGAGACGGCGGAGCTGATCATCGAAGTCCAAAAAAGTCTCGCAATTGCTCGGGATCCCGCTCGCAACGCTCGAGACGTCCGAGAAGCCCTGATCGCGCAGGCGGACGAGCTGTCCGGAGGACAGGTCTGCCGCGGGCGTGCGAGGCGCTCGGGGTCTCGCGGGCGACCGTGTACCGCCGGCGTCGCCCCGCGCCGTCGCCGAAGCCGACGACGCCACGGCAGTCGCCGCGGGCGCTGAGCGCGGCGGAGCGCCAGGAGGTGCTGGCGCTGCTGCACAGCGAGCGCTTCGTCGACAAGGCGCCCGAGGTCATCGTGCCGACCCTGCTCGACGAGCAGCGCTGGCTATGCAGCGCGCGGACGATGTATCGCCTGCTCGCCGCCGAGGGCGAGCTCCGCGAGCGCCGGCGGCAGCGGCGGCACCCAGAGTACAGGCGCCCCGAGCTGCTGGCGACCGCACCCAACCAGGTGTGGTCGTGGGACGTCACCTGGCTGCGAGGACCGACGAAGGGCCAATACTATTACCTGTACGTCCTGCTCGACATCTACAGCCGCTGCGTCGTCGGCTGGACCCTGGCCCGCCGCGAGCGCGCCGACATCGCCGCCCGGCTGATCCGCGCCGCCTGCGACAAGCAGAACATCCAACCTGACCAATTGACCATCCATGCCGATCGCGGTGCCGTCCCGACGTCGTGCGAGCTCGCCGACCTCTACGACGCCCTGGGCGCCCGCCGCTCGCACAGCCGGCCCCACGTCAGCGACGACAACCCGTACTCGGAGGCCCACTTCAAGACCCTCAAGTACACCCACGACTACCCCGACCGCTTCGCCTCGTACGACGACGCCCACGCCTTCTGCGTCCGCTTCGTCGACGGCTACAACCATCACCACCGCCACTCCGGCATCGCCTTCCTGGCGCCCGCCGACGTGCATTACGGTCGCACCGAGGCCATCCTGTCCGTCAGGACAGCCACCCTCCACGAAGCCTACGACGCCCACCCCGAGCGCTTCGTCCGCGGTCGGCCGACGCCGCGCCGGCCTCCCGCCGCGGTCTACATCAACCCGCCGCGTAACCCCGAACGCGGCCCTCGCGAGTACGACGTCCATGTCCTTACGGACAGGTGCAGCGCGACTGATTCTCTACAAGGTTGCTATGTCGGCGAAATCTCACATTCATTAAACCTGAGCAGCACCGTGTCTCAAGGTCATTGACAGGCTCCGGGCGAGTACGGCGGCTGGTAGACGACCCTCGCGCCGCATGCCTCAATACGCTGCAGGGATGCCGGAGCCGAAAGACCCAGATCCGAGCGAAGATTCGCACGAGCACGAGCCCACGAAACCCAGGCTCATCGGGACCTTCGCGGCCGCTCGCTCGGACCGCGCGCGTGACACTTTCAACACGCTCGAGGCCGGACCGCGCTGGTCGTTCTCTTCCTGAACTCGCCTCAGCACCCGTGAGCCTCCTGCAGGGCGGCGATCGTCGGCTCGTCCAGCGCGCCCGTCACCTCGAGGCGGCGCAACGCCTGAAAGCGGCGCAGGGCCCGCTGGAAGCCCTCGTCCGGCGCCGAGGGCTCGGCGCCGTACAGGCCGAGGCTTCGCAGGCGCTGGGCGGCGCCTCGCCAGTGGTCCGCGGGTTCGAGGTGCCCCAGCGTGAACTCGTACTTCTCGCCGCGCTCCGGAAGCACCAACGTCGCCCTCGTCACATCAGCCGGGATCGCGGCCTCGAGGCGTCCCTCGTCGTCCGCCGTGCCCTCGACATGGCGGCCTGGCCCTTGCGCCTTTCGCGCTCGAAGCGTTCCAAGGATCGTTCGCGGAAGTGAGAGTCGGTCCGCCACGGGCCCGAGGGCCGTCTCCGGGCTCCTTTACGGGGCGTGGCCTCACGGTTAGCCTCCCCTGGTGAAGTTCACCGAGGAGCAGCTCGACGGGGTCGAGCAGACGGAGGCGCACGAGACCTCGACCGTGCACCAACCGTCGCGGGCGGATACGCGGGCCGGGCTCCTGATCGCCGAGCGCTACCGAATCATGGAGCGGCTGGGCAAGGGTGGAATGGCGGCTGTGTATCGTGCAGTCGACCGCGAGTCGGGCGTGGAGTACGCGGTAGAATTCCTCGACCGTCGATTCACGGCCGACCCCGGCATGGGGCGACGCTGTCAGCGCGAAGCGCGGACCATGGCTGAGATCGAGAGTCGCCACGTGCCGCGTGCCTTCGTGGTCGGGACTACGCCGGAGAACGAAATCTACTTCGTGATGGAGTTCCTGCGCGGGAGCGATCTCGAGCAAGTGCTCATGCGCCAGGGCCCACTCCCGTGGCGCCGAGCCGCGGCGATCGGCCTCCAGCTGTGCGAGGCGCTGGCAGCGGCCCATGCCCGCAACATCATCCACCGCGACGTCAAGCCATCGAACTGCTTCCTCGTCGAAGGCGGCGACGCAGGCGACGATCTTGTGAAGTTGATCGACTTCGGGATCGCCAAGGACCTCGACGCGAGCGGCGAGCAGACCGGCCTCGGGCTGGTGCTCGGGACGCCGGGCTACGTGGCTCGAGCTGCTCGCAGGCGAGGCGCGGCCGTCGCCGGGGACCGACGTGTATGGCCTCGGCGTGACGATCTACAAGTTGATGACCGGGCGGCTACCCTGGCAGCCGGGTAGCGCGGGCGATGTGACGTACGCGCAGATTCACGAGTCGCCGCGGCCGCTCCACGAGCATGTGCGCGGGGCGCTGCCGCCCAAGGTCGAGGCGGCGGTTATGCAGGCGTTCGAGCGCGATCCGTCGCGACGCTTCCGCTCGGTCGACGAGGTGATGGCTGCCCTGCGGCTGGCGCTCGATGAGCCGCGCGCGGTGCCGCCGAGCGGCTCGGTGCTGCGGGAGGCGCCCGTGCCGGTGTCTTCGCCAGCGCCTGGGTGGCGTCGTGAGGCGGCGATCGTGATGGTGACGGCTGCAGCGCTGTTCGGAGGGGCGTGGTCCCTGGCGCCGACGGAGAAGCCGGGACATGGTGGATCTGGACGGGTGCTGCTGTCCGCGGTACGGCCGACGCCGACGCACCAGTTGCTCGTGCGCGAGGCGACAATCGCCGGGGACAGAATGCGCAAGCCCGTCGTGAACGCGGCGGATGAGGCGGCGCGTGGTGAGGTGGAGCGCGTCGAGGCCCCGGGTGAGGGCCTGGCGCGTGAGGCTCCGCCAGCGCCCGTGACGGAGGTCGCGGCTCCGGCCGCGTCGCCGCCCCAGGAGCCGGCGCCGGTTCTGGCGCGGCCGTTCTCGGCGAGCAAGGTGCGGGCGCAGCTCGATCGGCGCCTCGCCGACCTGCGGGTGTGCGCGATGCCGGGCACGGACCGACTGCGCTTCACGTTGAAGGTGAGCCCAGAAGGGTCAGTGCATGAGGTGCAGGCGTCGCCGGCGTCGTTTCGTCAGTGCGTGCTCGATCAGCTCGACGGTGCCGAGTTCCCGGAGAGTGATGACGGCGGAGAGCTGACGTACACGTTCACGGCCAAGGACGCGCCGAAGCCGGCGACGAAGAGCAAGAAGCCTTCGAAAGCGATCCGATGGACGACCTCCTGCCGGTGGGGCAAAAGTGACGGAGCCGACGATGGTCGCTCCTCCCGCGATCCCTCGACGGGTCCGCTTCGGGGCGGGGTTGACGCTCTTGTCCGCGTTCGTCGGGCTCGGCGTCGGCGCGTGGCTCGTGCGGCTCAAGTTCGGCGCCGACTACCTCTGCGACGCGAGCGGATGCACCGGCGGCGACGACGGGCCGTCGTGTGCCGAGGCGCTGAGTAGCGCGTGGTCAGAGCTACTCGGGCTGCCGCTCGGCGTGTGGTCGATCGGACATGTTCTCACGACCATAGTGCTCGCGGCGGCCCTGCTGCGCGGGCGCGGTCCGCTGGCCGAGGTCGCACCGCGCGGACTGCTGGGGCTCGGCACGTTCGGGATCACGGTGTCGGCGCTGCTGGGGACCTACGCGTTCACCCAGTTCACGCACATGTGCCCGTTCTGCATGGCGCTGTACGCGACGCTGACGCTGGCGTTCGTCGGCGCGTGGCTGATCCATGGGCCCTCGGACCAGAGTGCCGGCGGGCAGCGGATCCGCGGGACGTTCTGGGCGGCGATGATCTGGGTGCTGACGACCGGCGGGCTCGCGGTCGGCTACCAGCTCGCGGCGCGCAGGGCGAGCTGCCCGCCCCCGCCGCCCAATCCGCCACCGGTCACGCTCGCAGCAACGGTCGAGACGCCGCGCACCGCGGTGATGCTTTTTGTCGATCCGACCTGCCCCCTGTGTCGGCGAGAGCTGCACTACTTGCAACAATCGCTGCCGCGGTTGCGCGCACACGGGGCCGAGCTATGGGTGTACATGTTCCCGCGCGCGAGCTGTGACGAGCGGTTCCTGCCGTCGCACGAGTTCGTCGACGTCGAGGAAGGCCGCAGACGCACGGTGATGCGCGTGGCAACAACGCGTGCCTCGGGGCGCTGGCGGCGTTGTGCGCGGAGCAGCTAGCTCCCGGGCGTGGGCTCGAGGCTCTCGCGGCGCTGTTCGACCTGCAGGACACGGAGGCGCCGCGGTTCACGATCGAGAAGGTGGAGCGAGCGCTCGGCGAGGTCGCAGAGACGCTGGGCCCGGGCGGAAAGCTGCGCACGTGCGTCGACGGTGAGGATGCGGCGGCGACGCTGGCGGCCCAGCAGCGCTACTTGCTCTCGTGGGTGAAGGCGCGAGGCGGACGGGTGAGCGTTCCCCAGGCGTTCGTGGTCCCCATCGTCGATGAGGCGCTGCACCTCGACGACGCGATGCCGGCGACGAGCGCGGGGAAGCTCCTCAAGCTCGTCGAAGCGCCTGGGTCGAAGTGAGGATGACGATGTCGATCGATCTGACGACCAGGGTCTTGATCGCGCTGACGACCGCGATCTGGGTGATGGTGTTGCTCGTGGCCTATCCGGTGTTTTTCTTGCCTGGGATGGTCGTCGACGAGGGCGAAGAAGCGCGGGTCTGCGATCCGCGCCGGCCGGACGAGGAGCAATGTCCCGAGGGGCAGTGGTGTGTTCATGGACAATGCACGCCTCACGAAGAGCCGCAGGTGGCCCAGCGAGGCGAGCAGTGCCGTGATTGTCCGTGCGACGTCGGTTTGCAGTGCGGCGCGGATCTGCGCTGCCGGCCGCGTAACGAGCCGGAGGCGCCCGCGCCGACATGCGGCGACCCAGCCGTCGAGGCGGCGGTCTCGCGGTTGACGCAGACGTGCCTGCAGCGCCGGCACAGCGTGCAGGACCAGGTCGAGAGCGGACAAGGATGCAGCGCCGACGAATGGCGGGCGCTGCTCGCCGACGACGAGCAGATGAACACGCTGCTGGCCGCGTTCCCGAACCGGCTGGCGGTGTTCTTCCCGTCGGGCGAACCCCGCGCCCGACAGGCGTGGCCGGACCCCCAGACGCGGGCGCACATGGCCAGCGAGCTGGCGCGCCACGCCGAGGCGCTGCGCGAGGCGAAGATGTTGTTCGTGCTCGGCCGCGCGAGCCCCGACGGCAACCCGGCCGACGACTACGCGCTCGCTCTGCGGCGGATCAACGCGGTCGAGCGGCTGATCGACGTCGCGCTCGGTCGCGAGAAGCCGAGCGAGCGCGGTGCCGGCCCGATGCTCATCGGCTCGGGCGCGCCGAGCGATCGGCCGGTCGCGCTCGAGGCGTTCGTCCGCAACTATGCGGGGACGCAGGCGCCGATCGCTACTTCCCGCGCGGAGAGCGAGCGCCTGGCCGGCGCGTTCGCGGCGATCCGCGCGGGGGAGCCGGTGCCGGGCAGGCGCTCGCTCGAGCGCGATGTCAACCGCGTGGTCCTGGTGATCCCGGTGCCGTGCGACGGCACGAAGGAGGTCCGATGATGACGGCGAGAGCGGCACGACGTGTGCTGTTGGCGGCAGCGCTCGCGGCGACGGTGGCGGTGTTCGCCGCAGCCGTGGGCATCTGGCATCTCAGGCAGCTCGAGGACCGGTTCTCGGGGACACGCCGCGCGTGTGAGTGCTGCGAGGAGTCGGAACATTGAAGACGACACTGCTGCCGTCCGAGGCCGAGGCGCCGCGCGCGTGGATTTGGGGGGCGTTCGTGCTCTTGATCTCGGTCGGCGTGCTCTCCGCTCTGACGCTCGTGCTGACCTGGCGGATCACCGAGCGGACCGAGGCGCTCGAGAAGTTGCGGGCGCGTGCAGCCTCGTGCCCCGCGCCCGTGCGCTCGCCGTCCGAGCGTCACGTCGAAGTCGAGGAAGCGCCTCCGCCGCCTCCCAGCGCGCCGCTCGGGTCCGGCTCCTACGTCGCGGCCGGCGTGGACCTCGGGCCGTTGATGCGCCTGCGACTCGAGCGCGTGCGCCAGGGAGCGCCCGCGGGTACGGTGCGCTTCGGCTCGTCGGAGGTGCTGTCGCCGCGGGCGGTGCATGTGATCAGCCTGTGGGCACCATGGTGCGTCGCCTGCAAGGAGGTCCTGCCGGACCTGCGCGAGCTGTTCGAACGACGCGGCGCGAGCTGGGGCGACTCAGTGCGGTTCCTGCCGGTGCAGGTGCTCGACCCGACCGCGCCCGAGGACGCGATCCGGACGTGGGGGCCGCTCATGCCCGCGAGTCATGTGCAAGTCGCCGACCGCTCGCTCGCGGACAGCTTCGTCGCCGCGCTGCGCGACGACTCGCGCCGTCTCTACCAGGGAACGTTGCCCGTGACGCTCGCGCTCGACTGCAACCGACGTGTCCGATGGGCCAGGATCGGTGTGCCCGGCGAGGCGGAGATGAAGGAGCTCGAGGACTGGCTCGACACCTTCCGCGCCGAGATGACCGACGGCGATCCGCGCTGCCGGCAGGTCTGGTGCGGGAACGGCCGCTGCGAGGCCGGCGAGGCCGGGCGCTGCGAGGAAGACTGCGGCGCACTCGCCGAAACGGCGCCTAGCGAGCGCGTGGTGTCGGGGCCCACTGAGGTCGCGGTCGTCGGGCCGAACGAGATGGCCCCGGACGATCCCGCCAAGCGTCCCTCCAAGCGAAAGCCGTGCCCACAAGAGTGCCCTCGCTGCGATGAGAAAGGCCGGTGCTTGACGCTATGGGGCGGGTCCGAGGCGCCGGCGACTACGGCCCCCGTATTCACCTGCGGCGATGGTCACTGCGATCCTGGCGAGGACCCGAAGACGTGTTGCCGTGACTGCGGTTGCAAGGGCTCGCTGCAGTGCCGGCGCGCCGAAGGCGGGCGCGACGTCTGCCTGCCCGCGAACGAACTGTGGTCGGACTAAAACCGGCCCTCGATGACAAGGGCGCCACCGCCGACGCGGACTTGTGGACCCGCCGACACGAGGAAGCGGCCGCTCCGATCGAGCAACAGGCCCGTGATCGCGCTGGCCAGAGCGCCGGCGCCGAGGCCCAGGAACGTGGCGCCGGTCGTGTGCGCCGCCCCGGCTCCGTTGATCGCGCGGCGATCGTCGTCTGTCCAGGGGGACGGGTCGTTGTGCCGGCCGGATGCCTGGGCGCCGAGGCCGAGAGCGACCGCGCCGCCGATCGTCGACAGGCCGCCGACCGAGGCGGCGATGATCCAGCCGAGCCGGCGCTTGCGGGGCTCCTTGACCCGAGCGACAAGACCTCCGAGCAGCGCGCCGGCACCGACGCCGAGTACGGCGGCGCCCGACGCTCGCAACGTCCCGGCCGCATCGAGCTCGCGACGGCACGCCTCGACCGGAAAAAGCGAACCGTCGGACTGGCACGCCTCCACGGGGCCGTTGAGCCGCGACGACCATCGGCCCTGTCCGATGCCGAGCAGAGTCCCGCCGACGACCATCCCGGCGACGCCGGCGCCGCTCCAGCCAAGCGCGAAGCGTCGGAGCGCGCGAGCGTCCTGGCGCAGCCGGAGATCCAGGACCGCCGGAGCCGTCGTGGATGCCTCGACCCGACTTTCGTGCGTGATGGGCTCGAAGCGCGGATCGTCGACGCGGATCTGCCACCTGCCCGGGTCGAGCGAGAGGACGGTGTTCTCGCCCGGGCGGACCGTGATGGTGAGATCCGGTCGAACGTCGGACGCGAAGGCGGAGACGAACGTGAGGGTAACGGAGAGCGGAGCGTCGAGCGGGCGCTGCGTTCGCAGCTCGAGCGGCACCGGCCTGGTCTCCGCCCGGGCGGTCCGCAGAAGGGCCGTCGCCTCCTCGCGCTGGGCGGCGGTCAGACCAGGTAGCGCGAGCAGGGCCTCGAGATGCACGACGACGTGGGCGTGGTGGCTGAGGGCGACACGCGAGACTGCGGCATTGAACAGGTCGGCTGCCCCATGTCCTTCGCGCCACAACGCCTCGAACTCCAGCGCGGCCTCGCCGAAGTGACCGTGCTCGAACGCCGTGCGGGCGCGACCGCGGCGCTCGCTCCCGGGGTCGCTCGCGCCTGCGGCAGGCGAGGCCGAGCCGGCGGAGACGGATGGCGTCAGGAGCAGGAGAGCGGCCAGGAGGACGCAGACCATGGGCCCGGGAGTGTACGGAAAACGAGCGACGGACGCGAGGCCCAACCGGAGTTGGGCCCCCCAACCACGGTTGGGGGCGCAGGCGCACGCGTGAGGCGTTGATCGCCCGAGATCCATGTTTTAGAGTCTGCTGATGATGCGCGTCGACGTGCGACTCGGCCTCCTGCTCGCCCTCGGCGGTCTGAACTGCCTCAAGATCGACTTTCCGCCCGCGGACGATCCGTACTGGCAGTGCAACGAAGACCACGTGTGCGACGCGGACGAGAATCAGGTCGTCTGCCCGTCGGACTGCGTGTGGAGGGACGAGACGGGCGAGGGCCCCGCGGCGGCGGTGTGCGACGCGCAGGAGAACTGGACCTTCGTCCAGGCATGTCTCGGCACGTGCGGGAACGGGCAAGAGGACGAGGACGAGACGGCGGAGACGTGCCCGCGCGACTTCCCGGGGCCGGGCTGCGGCGACGGCGTGTGCGCGCCACTCGAGGACCCCGCGCGCTGCCCGACCGACTGTCACCCCGAAAGCTGCGGCGACGGGACGTGCGAGCTGCACGAGAACGCCGCCATCTGCACCGAGGACTGCACGCCTGGGTGCGGCGACGGGGTGTGTCAGGCGGACGAAGAGACGGCGTGCGCGAGGGATTGCTTGCCCTGCTCCGGCGACTCGTGTGTCTGCGGGGACATGGTCTGCGGGACAGGCGAGTCGATGATGAGCTGCCCGGAGGACTGCACTAAGCCCTCCTGCGGCAACGGGGCGGTGGAAGAGGGCGAGCCGTGCGACGACGGGAACGACGTCGACACCGACGCCTGCACCAACGCCTGCGCCATGGCGACCTGCGGCGATGGCATCGTGTGGACCAGCGAAGAGCAGTGCGACGACGGCCCCGACAACGGCCCCGGCAAGGCGTGCAGCGCGATGTGCGAGGCCAGCACTTGCGGCGACGGCGACGTCGGTCCCGGTGAGACGTGCGATGACGGGAACGCGGACGACACCGACGAGTGCGTGGCCTGCCAGGACGCGACCTGCCGCGACGGTTCGGTCCAGGCAGGCGTGGAGCAGTGCGACGACGGTAATGACATCGACACCGACACCTGCACGAACGACTGCGAGCCGGCGAAGTGCGGGGACGGCATTGTCCAGGACGGCGTGGAGGAGTGCGATGACGGGAATCAGGTCGACGGCGACAGCTGCTTCGAATGCCTGAAGCCGCGGCGGGTGATCTTCGTGACGAGCAAGAAGTTCGAGGGCAACCTCGGGGGCCTGAGCGGCGCGGACGAGGAGTGCGTGATGGCGGCGACCGCCGCCGGGCTCACGAATGAGGGGAGCTTCAAGGCGTGGCTGTCGAGCCAGCTGACCGGGCCCGCGAACCGGCTCGACACGGCGTACCTGGGGATGTACGTGCTGATCGACGGGACGCCGGTGGCCGAGAACGGCTGGGCCGACCTGACCGATGGCGAACTCCTGCACGCCGTCGACCGGACCGATGCGAAGGAGAAGGTGAACTTGGCCCCGTGGACGAACACGAAGTCCGACGGGACCCCGGCGATCACGACTGCGACGGCTGGAACGCCTCAGCGCCCCAGGCCTCCGGTGGCTTCGGTTTACGAACGCGACCGACGCGACCTGGACTGAGGTGATGAGCACGTCGACTTGCGACGTCGCTCGTCCCCTCTACTGCATCGAGGACCCGTGAAGCGGCGCGACCTTCCTGCCTCGACGCATGCGCGACAATGGTTCCTGTCCGCGGGGACATGTCTCTTCGTGTTGGTCCTCACGCAATGCGCCCGGGAGCCCGAGCACCCGCCGTGGCAGTGCAACGATAACTTTGTCTGCGACGCGGACGAGAACCAGGAGGTCTGCCCGTCGGACTGCGTGTGGACGGACGAGACGGGCGAGGGCCCCGCGGCGGCGGTGTGCGACGCGCAGGAGAACTGGACCTTCGTCCAGGCGTGTCTCGGCACGTGCGGGAACGGGCAAGAGGACGAGGACGAGACGGCGGAGACGTGCCCGCGCGACTTCCCAGGCCCGGGCTGCGGCGACGGCGTGTGCGCACCCAACGAGGACCCCGCGCGCTGCCCGATCGAGTGTCACGCCGGGAGCTGCGGCGACGGGACGTGCGAGCTGCACGAGAACGCCGCCATCTGCACCGAGGACTGCACGCCTGGGTGCGGCGACGGGGTGTGTCAGGCGGACGAGGAGGCGACGTGCGGGCGAGACTGCCTCCCCTGCACTGGCGACTCATGTGTCTGCGGGGACATGGTCTGCGGGACAAGCGAGTCGATGATGAGCTGCCCGGAGGACTGCACCAAGCCCTCCTGCGGCAACGGGGCAGTGGAAGAGGGCGAGCCGTGCGACGACGGGAACGACGTCGACACCGACGCCTGCACCAACGCCTGCGCTATGGCGAGCTGCGGAGCCTGTCAATGACTTTGAGACACGGTGCTGATCAGGTTTAGTGAATGTGAGATTTCACCGGAGAGGTGCTCCGAAGGTGGATCCATCGCGATGCACCTGTCCGTAAGGACATGGACTTCGTACTCGCGAGGGCCGCGCTCGGGGCGGCCCGGAGGGTTGATGTAGACCGCGGCGGCAGGCCGGTGCGGCGTGGGTCTTCCATGGACGAAGCGCTCCGGGTGGGCGGCGTAGGCGGCGTGGAGGGCGGCAGTCCGGACGGACAGGACGGCCTCGGTGCGGCCGTAATGCACGTCCGCGGGGGCGAGGAAGGCGATGCCGGAGTGACGGTGGTGGTGGTTGTAGCCGTCGATGAAGCGGGCGCAGAAGGTGTGTGCTTCGTCGTAGGAGGCGAAGCGGTCGGGGTAGTCGTGGGTGTACTTGAGGGTCTTGAAGTGGGCCTCGGAGTAGGGATTGTCGTCGCTGACGTGGGGCCGGCTGTGCGAGCGGCGGGCGCCCAGGGCTTGGTAGAGGTCGGCGAGCTCGCGGGACGTCTGGACGGCGCCGCGATCGGCGTGAATGGTCAATTGATCAGGTCTAATTTGTTGTTTGTCGTAGGTGGTGCGGAGCAGGCGCGCGGCGAGGTCGGCGCTCTCGCGGTGCGCCAGGGTCCAGCCGACGACGCAACGGCTGTAGATGTCGAGCAGGACGTACAGGTAGTAGTATTGGCCCCGGGTCGGTCCTCGCAGCCAGGTGACGTCCCACGACCACACCTGGTTCGGCGCGGTCGCCAGCAGCTCGGGGCGCTTGTACTCGGTGTGCCGCCGCTGCTGCCGGCGCTCCCGGACCTCGCCATCCTGCGCGAGCAGGCGATACATCGTCCGCGCGCTGCACACCCAGCGCCCCTCGTCGAGCAGGAGCGCCACGATGACCTCGGGCGCCTTGTCGACGAAGCGCTCGCTGTGCAGCATCTCCAGCACCTCCTGGCGCTCTCCAGGGCTCAGCGCTCGCGGCGTCCTCCGCGGTCTCGGCGACTTCACCGGCGCGGGGCGGCGACGGCGGTACACGGTGGCGCGCGAGACGCCCAGCGCCTCGCACGCCTGCCGCAGACCTGTCCTCTCAGACAGCTCGCCCGCCTGCGCGATCAGGTCTTCTCGGACGGCTCGATCGTCGCGAGCGGGATCCCGAGCAATTGCGAGACTTTTTGGACGTCGATGATCAGCTCCGCCGTCTCGAGCTTGTGCTCGAGCTGCGCCACCCGGCGGCGCAGGCGCTCCAGTTCTTTCTGCTCGGGGTCCTGCTTCGGCTTCGGTCCACGCTTCTTCGGCTTCAACGCCCCCAGGGTACCCTCGTCCCGCTGGCGCCTCCAGGTCGACAACAGCGAGCTGTACAGGCCCTCCTTGCGCAGGATGGCGCCGATCTGTCCCTCGCTCGCGTGGTCGGTCTGCGCGAGGATCTTCAACTTGTACGCGGGCGTGAAGCGGCGTCGCGGCGTCTTCTCGGCGGTCTCGGGGTTAGGCTCTCGTGCTTGAGTCGCCATCAGGTCCATGCCTCCGTTGCATCGCCCGATTCCAGGTAGAACTCCACCCTCAGGTGCTCTTCGCGGGGCATCGAACCCGGCGAAGCAAGGATTTCGATCGGGCTACACCGTTGCTGACTCGTCGCATCGCCGGCCGACGATCTCGACCCGCTCTCATCCCGCCTACTCGACGGCTCCTCGTTGCTCCTCGTTTCGAAGGCGCGCCTGATGTTCGTGGTCGCCGCAGGCACAGCAAGACTTTCGACCGGACTACACCGTTGCTGATTCGTCGCATCGATGGCCGACGACCTCGTCCTGCTCACACCCTGCCCTACGCGATTGCTCCGGGCTGCCGCTCTCTTGGAAAACCCTCCTGGTGCTCGATGCCGCCGCAGGCGCAGCAAGACTTTCGACCAGACTACGCCGTTGCTGACTCGTTGCATCGGCGGCCAACGACCTCGTCCTGCTCACACAACGCCTACTCGATTGCTCCGGGTTGCCGCTTCTCTGGATGGTTGGTTTGCTCATGCTCTGGATTCACGGACTCGCCCTGCTCTCTAAACTTCGCGGGGACCGTGTCTCACAAGACATTGTCAGGTAGGGGCCCGAACCTGGTGTTCAATGGCGACGGCTCGGTGAAGCACCCGGGGATGGACAACCACTCGATGGGCACCGTCTTCGAGGAGCTGGTTCGCCGCTTCAACGAGGAGAACAACGAGGAGGCCGGCGAGCACTGGACGCCGCGCGATGCCGTGCGCCTGATGACGACGCTGATGTTCCGGCCCATCGCCGGGAGCGTGAAGGCGGGCTCGTACCTGCTCTACGACTGCGCCTGCGGCACCGGCGGCATGCTCACCGTCGCCGAGGAGACGCTGCAGAAGCTCGCTGCCACTCATAAGCAGAAGGTTGTCACGCACCTGTACGGGCAGGAGATCAACCCGGAGACGTACGCCATCTGCAAGGCGGACATGCTGCTGAAGGGCGAGGGCGAGAACGCCGACCACATCGTCGGCGGCGCGGAGTGGTCGACGCTCTCGCACGACGCGTTCCCGGCCCAAGAGTTCGACTTCATGCTCGCCAACCCGCCCTATGGGAAGAAGCTGGAAGAAGGAACTTGAGGCGATGGGCGGCAAGGACGGGATGCGCGACCCGCGCTTCAAAGTCATGCACCGGGGCGAGGAGCTGTCGCTCGTCACGCGCTCGAGCGATGGCCAGCTCCTGTTCCTCGCGAACATGGCCTCGAAGATGAACCACAAGTCGGCCCTCGGGAGCCGCATCGCCGAGGTCCACAATGGCTCGTCGCTGTTCACCGGCGATGCGGGCTCGGGCGAGAGCAACATCCGCCGTTGGCTCTTCGAGAACGACTGGGTCGAGGCGATCATCGCCCTGCCGCTCAAGCTCTTCTACAACACGGGCATCGCGACCTACGTCTGGGTGCTCTCGAACAAGAAAGCCGAGCAGCGCAAGGGAAGGTGCAGCTCATCGACGCCACGCAGTGGTTCAAGCCGCTGCGCAAGAACCTCGGCGAGAAGAGCTGCGAGCTGTCCGACGAGGACGTACAGCGGGTGATGGCGGCGTACGATGCGTTCGCCCAAACTGAGCAGTCCAAGACCTTCGCAAACGAGGCCTTCGGCTACTGGAAGGTGACCGTCGAGCGCCCGTTGCGTTTGCACAGCCAGCTCGCGACCAAGGCAATCGAGGCGCTGCGCTTCGCCTCGGGCGATGAAGACATCCGCAGCGTGCTCTACGACGAGCTGGGCGACGCGCTCTTCGACGACTTCGCCAAGGTGAAGGCCGCGCTCGAGAAGCGGCTCGCCGAGTGGGGCGCGGGGGATGGCGGCGACGAAGACGAGGGCGACGAAGAGGCCAACAAGAAGGGCCTGCCCGAGAAGAAGAAAAAGAAGCTGCTCGAGCCGAAGACCTGGGAGCGCGACGGACGGCTCGTCGAGACCGCCACGAAGCTGAAGAAGGCGCTCGGTGACGGCGTGTTCACCGACCACAACGAGTTCCGCCGCAAGGTCGCGGATGCGCTCGGGAAGGCTGGAATCAAGCTCGGCGCCGCCGACCTGAAACTGCTTCTGCGTGCTGTGAGTTGGCGAGACGAATCCGCGCCGCCGGTGATCGCCAAGGTCCACAAGCCGGGCAAGGCCACACCCGATCCGTTGCACGGCCGCTTCGGGGTGATCATGGACGGCAAGCGGTGCGTCGTCGAGTACGAGCCTGACAGCGATCTGCGCGACAGCGAGCAGGTGCCGCTCCTCGAGGACGGCGGCATCGAGGCCTTCATCAAACGCGAGGTACTCCCGTACACGCCTGACGCGTGGGTCGACGAGACCAAGACGCAGATCGGCTACGAGGTGAGCTTCACGCGTCACTTCTACAAGCCGCAACGGCTGCGCACGCTCGACGAGATTGCGGCCGACATCGTAGCTACCGAGAAGGAGGCCGAAGGGCTCCTCGAAGGCCTCGTGAAGCGGGGGGCGGCATGATCGAGGCGCTGAAGCCGTACGAGAGCTACTAATCCGCTGACCTCCCGTGGGCGCGGCGTCTTCCCGCGCACTGGACCGCCAAGCGCGGCAAAGCGGTGTTGGCAGCGTCGACGCTGCCGACCTCTGATGGCCAGGAGGTCGTCACCTGCTTTCGCGACGGTCAGGTGACGCTTCGGCGAAACCGCCGGACAAACGGCTTCATGGTAGCGCTGTACGAGCAGGGCTACCAGGGCGTGCGGAAGGGCCAGCTCGTTGTTCATGCGATGGATGCGTTCGCTGGCGCGATCGGGATCAGCGACAGCGACGGGAAGTGCACGCCCGAGTATGTCGTCTGCAACGCGCGAGGAACGTCGGTGCATCTGCCCTACGTCGCTCAAGCGCTCCGCGTTGCCGCCCGTGATGGCTTCATCCTCGCGAGCTGCCCGTCCGTTCGTGAGCGCGCGCCGCGCTTTCGGTGGGCAAACCTCGGCGACTTCCTCGTGCCGCTCCCGCCGCCGGACGAGCAGGCGGCCATCGTCCGCTTCCTTGACCACGCGAACCGCCGCATCGACCAGTTCATCCGCGCGAAGAAGAAGCTCATCGCGCTGCTGAACGAGCAGAAGCAGGTGATCATCCACCGCGCCGTCACGCGCGGCATCGATGCGGGCGGCAAGCTGAAGGACTCCGGCATCCCGTGGCTCGGTGCCATTCCCGCACATTGGGAAGTGCGCCGTCTCAAGTACGTGGCCTCCTTGCAGCGCGGGTACGACCTTCCAAGCGACAGCCGTGTGGCCGGGCCTTACCCGGTAGTGTCATCAGGGGGCCTGATCGACACGCACCACGAGTTTCGTTCGAAGGGGCCCGGCGTTGTGCTCGGCTGCTACGGTTCGACTGAAGCGGTTTTCTACGTTGAGTCGAGCTTCTGGCCGCACAACACGTCGTTGTTCGTCACGAACTTTCACGGAAACAATCGTCGATGGGCCTACTACCTGTTGCGGAGCATCTCGAAGGGAGCTCACTCGGGGAAGTCGGCTGTTCCTGGCGTCGATCGAAAAGACCTCCACGAAATCGTAGTGCCAGTACCACCCAAGCCGGACCAAGAGAAGATCGTCGCTGCACTGCCAGTCATGGTGGCAGACGTCGAGGCCAGCATTCGCTCTCTTGCTCGAGAACTTGAGCTGAGCCGTGAATATCGCACGCGTCTCGTGTCCGACGTCGTGACCGGCCAACTCGATGTGCGCGCGGCAGCAGCCCCGTTGCCTGACCTCGAACCGGAAGGCGTGTCGGTCGAGCCCTCCGACGACGAAGAAGCAGACATCGATGACAGCGAGGCCGCATGACCACGGACACCTCCGAGAAGGGGATCGAGGGCCTCATCGTTCGTTCGATGACCGGGAGGGTCGACCTGCTTTCGCCGCCGTACGTGCCGAGCGAGACCTCGACGCCGGCCGCCGGTGGCACCGGCTGGATGCTCGGCGACCCGAAGCACTACGACCGTGGCGCGTGCGTCGATCTCGTCCAGCTCCGCGGCTTCGTGATGGCCACGCAGCCCGAGCTAGTCGAGAAGCTCTCTCTCGAGAGAGACACGCCCATGCGCCGCCAGTTCCTTGCGCGGCTCGAGAAGGAGGTCGGCAAGCGCGGCGTCATCGATGTGCTGCGCAAGGGCCTCGACCACGGCCCCGTACACGTCGACCTGTTCTACGGCACGCCCTCGCCGGGCAACGACAAAGCCGCCGAGCGCTTCGCGTGCAACCGCTTCAGCGTCACGCGGCAGCTCGCCTACAGCCGCGACGAGACGCGGCGCGCCCTGGACCTGGGCCTCTTCATCAACGGCCTGCCCATAGCGACCTTCGAGCTGAAGAACAGCCTCACGAAGCAGACCGTCCATGACGCGGTTGAGCAGTATCACCGTGACCGCGATCCGCGCGAGCCGTTGTTCGCGTTCGGGCGGTGCGTCGTTCACTTCGCCGTCGACGACAGCGAGGTACGCTTCTGCACCGAGCTGAAGGGCAAGGGCTCTTGGTTCCTCCCGTTCAACAAGGGCTATAACGACGGCGCGGGCAACCCGCCTAACCCGAACGGACTCAAGACCTCGTACCTCTGGGAAGAGATCCTCACGCCGCGCGGGCTGACAGACATCCTCGAGAACTACGCGCAGATCGTCGAGGAGACCGACCGCCGTACGGGCAAGAAGAAGCAGAAGCAGGTCTTCCCCCGCTTCCACCAGCTCGACGTGGTTCGCAAGCTGCTCGCTGACGCACGCAAGGTCGGCGCCGGGCGGCGCTACCTCGTCCAGCACTCGGCGGGCAGCGGCAAGTCCAACTCGATCGCCTGGCTCGCTCACCAGCTCATCGGTGTGAAGCAGCCCGACGGCAAGGACACCTTCGACTCCATCATCGTCGTCACCGACCGCCGCATCCTCGACGAACAGATCCAGGCGAACATCAAGCGGTTCGCGCAGGTGAGTGCGGTGGTCGGCGCGGTCACCGGCTCGGGTACGTCGAAGACGCAGCAACTCTCGAAGTTCCTCGAGTCGGGCAAGAAGATCATCATCAGCACCGTCCAGACGTTCCCGTCCCTCCTCAAGGAGATCGGTGACGCGCATCGCGGGCGACAGTTCGCTGTCATCATCGACGAGGCGCACTCCAGTCAAGGCGGCAAGACTTCCTTGGCGATGAATGAAGCCCTCGCGGAGGCGGCCGACGACCCCGAGGACGTCGTTAACGACGAACTTCAGCGGCGCATGGACGCGCGCAAGATGCTCACCAACGCGAGCTACTTCGCGTTCACCGCGACGCCCAAGAACAAGACGCTGGAGATCTTCGGCGACGCGCTCCCGCCCGACGCCGAGGGCAAGGTCCAGCACCGGCCCTTCCACAGCTACACGATGAAGCAGGCCGTGCAGGAGGGCTTCATCCTTGACGTGCTCAAGTCGTACACGCCAGTCAACAGCTACTACAAGCTGGTCAAGACCATCGAGGGCGATCCAGAGTTCGACGTAAAGAAGGCGCGCAAGAAATTGCGCCTCTACGTCGAGAGCCACAACACGGCGCTCCGGCTCAAGGCCGAGATCATGATCGACCACTTCCACGAGCAGGTGATCGCGCTCGGGAAGATCAAGGGGCAGGCTCGCGCGATGGTCGTGACCAGCGGCATCGAGCGGGCGGTGCAGTACTACGCCGCGTTCAAGGCCTACCTCGCCGAGCGGAAGAGCCCGTACCGCGCGATCGTTGCGTTCTCGGGCGAGCACGACTTCGGGGACGGCAAGGTGACCGAGTCGTCGCTCAACGGCTTTCCGTCGTCGGAGATCCCGGACCGAATCCAGGAGGACCCGTACCGGTTCCTCATCTGCGCCGACAAGTTCCAGACCGGTTACGACGAGCCGCTGCTCCACACGATGTACGTCGACAAGGGGCTCTCGGGCATCAAGGCGGTGCAGACACTCTCGCGCCTGAACCGCGCGCACCCCGACAAGCACGACGTCTTCGTGCTCGACTTCCAGAACAAGGTCGAGGGGATCGCGGAGGCCTTCGCCGACTACTACCGCACGACGGTCCTCAGTGAAGAGACGGACCCCAACAAGCTCCACGATTTGAAGGCAGCGCTCGACAGCTGGCAGGTCTACTCGCCCGAGCAGGTGGAGGAGATCAGCGCGCTGTTCCTCGGCGGCGCGCCGCGCGACAAGCTCGACCCGATTCTGGACGCGTGCGTCGCTGTATACCTCGATCGGCTCAACGAAGACGGCCAGGTTGACTTCAAGGGGAAGGCGAAGGCGTTCACGCGCACCTACGATTTCCTCGCGTCGATCCTGCCGTACTCGAACCCCGGTTGGGAGAAGCTCTCGATTCTGCTGAACTTCCTCATCCCGAAGCTGCCCGCGCCGAAAGAGGAGGACCTGTCCAAGGGCATCCTCGAGTCCATCGACATGGATAGCTACCGGGTGGAGAAGCAGGCGCTGCGCGGGCTCCAGCTTCCGGACGACGAGGCCGTCATCGACCCGATCCCGGTGGCGGGCGGCGGGCGGAAGGCCGAGCCCGAGCTTGACCGCCTCTCGCACATCATCAAGAGCTTCAACGAGCAGTTCGGCACACTGTTCGACGATGCGGATCGCGTAGCGCGACGGTTCCGCGAGGATATAGCACCGAAGGTCGCGGCCGATCCCGCGTACCAGAACGCCAAGCTCAACACGCCACAGACGGCGCGCATCGAGCATGACAAGGCGCTGGGCAAGGTAATGCTCGAGCTGCTCAAGGACGATACCGAGGTCTACAAGCAGTTCGTCCAGAACCCGTCGTTCAAGCGCTTCGTGACTGACATGGTGTTCGGGCTGACCTCGGACAGCGCGACACCAAGCACGGGGAAACGGGTTTTGTCGCGCCCGCCTAGCAAGCATCAGGCGCTGGAGGAGCGGCTTGCGAAGTCGGTGGACGGGCGGGATCGCCTGGGCGCGGTGCTCCTCGGCCGGCTCGAGCGCGCTCGACGCATCACGCTCGGGGACGCGATCCGGGCGGCCGAGAAGCTGGGCCTGGGCGATGATGACGCGCTCGCGGCGGTGGAACGCCTGGCTCGGCCGCAGACGGCGAGCCTGCATCGGTTCTACGTGGACCGGTCGGGCAGCCAGGCGCGCATCGTCAGCACCGACGAGGTGCGGGAGCGCTGCGCGAAGGCGACGGACACGCGGCACGAGTGGGCGTCGGCGGTCGAGGTCGTGTGGGCAGCGAATGAGGCTGACGCCATCGCCGGAGGTGCGGCGTGAGGAAAGTTGACAGGGATTCTTCCCTCGAGCGGCTCCTCGGTCTCTTGGAGGCGCACAACTCCAACCTGAAGGACCTGCTGCTCGCCGAGACCGGGCCAGAGTTCATCGTGGCCACGGAGGGAGCGATCGAGCACGCGATGAAGACGATCGAGAACGGCTCGAAGGAGTACTCGACGCTGAACGAGCTCGGCCTGTCCCATCTCCTGGCTGACTGCCTAAACCTCATGGGCTGGCGCGCGACTGCCGAGACGAACAACAACGGCCACGTCGACGTCGTCGTGGCGTGCGCGTTCGGCAGGCACTGGAAGTACCTGGGCGAGTGCAAGCTCCACAAGGGCTACCAGTACCACGTCGATGGGTGCGAGCAGCTCCTCGGCTACTGCACCGGCCGCGAGCCGCGCGCGTTCTGTATGGACTTCATCAATGCAACCGATGCCTTCAAGAAGATGATGAAGCTCCGTGCCGACATGGACAAGAAGCGCCCGCTCAAGCAGAAGGCCGCAGGCGCCGACCACCGTATCCTCGGCGGCTTCGTCACGAGTCACGCGCACGTTAGCGGCGCGGTCGTCGAGATCCTTCACCTCGGCTGCTCGGTACCGAAGCCGTGAGGGCCGATACCCGCCGCGCCCTCCCCTGACGGCGCCCGCGCCACCATCGCCGCCCGCATCGACCACTACAACCACCGTCGCCTTCACAGCGCCACCGGCTACATCACCCCGCGCGACAAGCTCGCCGGCTGCGAGACCGAGATCTGAGCCAAGCGCGACCGTAAACTCGAGCAAGCCCCGCAAGCACCGAGAACCGGACCACGCCGGCATCGCCATGGTCTCGTCAGACCCCGGGGAGCCGCGGGCGCCCGGCCAGCTCGGGACCGCGGTGTTGACTGCCGCGATGGAGAAGGCGTCGAGCCATGATGGCGGACTGAGGTCGTGAACTACGGAGCCCGGCAAGAATGTCTGCGCGCGGCTCTGTGTGATCCTGGAGCGTCTCCACTATCTCTCCACGACACAGGTCGACGCCCGCGAGCCTTGGGGACTCGCGGGCGTTCAAAGGGGGAGCGAATTCATGAACATCTACGCGGGCTTTGGCGAATTTGCGAACGCGATCAATGGGTTGAGAAATCCGCGTAGTTACTGCTTCGAGCAGTAAAGGGAAAGCGGATTTAGATTGAGCTTCCGAGCACTGACGAGTGCTCGGAAGCGCGTCTCCCCGACGTCTCCAAGGCGTGATCGCGTTCGACACCATCGAGCTGTGCGGGGCGGCCTGCAGCGGGCGACGGTGCTCGAGGTCGGCACCGACGACCCGCGCGACCAGGCCGAGTACCCCGACATCGACCTGCGCGCGGCCCCCGAGGGCTACGTGCATCGCGACGGCGCGCCGTACCCGCGGCGCGAGGGCTGAGCGGCGTTCGCGGGTGAAAAAATCTGCAATTGAAACGCGGCTCGCCTGGAACGACGCGGCGCCCGTGTGCATGCGGGGCGCGAGCCTGATGGACTACCCCGACGCGTGCGCTCGACGTGCCGGTGCGAGACCGCTGAGGCGAGATCGATCCGCGCCGCGATGGAGCGCGCTCCATCGCGGCGGCGGGCCTCGCCGGCGGCGGGCTCACTCGACGTCGATGTCGGTGAGGGCGTCCGACAGCGGGCCCGAGGGCTGCGGGGCGCGGGGCTTCATGAAGTTCGCCTGCGAGGGCTCGCGCATGAAGGCCGGCGGCGGGACGTCGCGGAGGTTCATGAAGTCACCGAGGCCGGGCTCCTGGTGGGCGAAGAACGCGAGGATCGGCTTGACGCCGGCGATCTGCTCCTCGGTGGCGGCGTCGCGGATCGCCTGGTCGGCCAGCGCGGCGGCCATCGACTCGCGGATCTCGGCGATCTCCGCGTCGAGCTCGGCGATGCGTGCGGTGCCCTCGTCGATCACCTTCTGGGCCCGCGCGCCGCCCTCGCGGATGAACGCCTGCAGCGCGTCCACCTCGGCGCTCGCAGCCTGGATGATCTTGTGCGTCGGGACATCGAAGGCGGTGAACGCCGCCTCGACGATCTGCCGCTTCAGCGCGGCCGGCGAGCTCTCCGGCAGGCTCCGCAGCAGGTCCTGAGCCTTGGTCACGCGCTGCTGCTGCTCGACATCGACGCCAGCCCGGCGGAGCACCGCCGGGAAGTCGATCTCGGTCGGGTAGCGCTCGGCGAGGCGAAGTGGGGCGGGGGCGGGGGAGCGGGTGGCTGGATCGGCATGGGTGCGGGTGCGGGTGCGGGTGCGGGTGCGGGTGTGAACGCGGGGACGGGTGCGGGGGGAGCGCGGGCATGTCGTCATCGACATCGGTCGGGCGGCTCCCGAACAGGCCCTTCAGGAAACTCATCAAGCCCATGGTCTGGCCCTCTCTGGCATGGGACCGACTTTACTCCATTTTTTGAGGGGGGCGCTCGTGCGGTTCGAAGGGGATTTCGTCGAAGTGTCGCGTACGAGACGCTTGTAGGTCCACGGAGCAGGGTCAGTTCGTGAACCACGATGCTCGACCTCGAACAGCTCTACAGAGCTCTCGGTCGGCAGGCATCGAGAACCTGGGCCCGGCGGGTGCGCCGAGACGGACTTCTCGTCGGGCAAACGACGAGGGGCAACGAACTCCTCGTCGGGCAAACGACAAGAGAGGCCGAGCGCGGCGCTGGAGGCCGGTGCGGTCAACCGGTGAGCTGCAGGAGCGGCGCTGGAGGTCACGACAAGAAGGCCGAGCGCGGCACTGCGTCCGCTCGACGGCGCCACCGCCGGGACCGCCGCGCGCTTCCTCGCCGCCTTGCTGGCCGCCTCCCCGGTCGCCTGCCTCGTCGACGGCAGCGCCCGCATGCGCGAGCGGCCCATGGAGGGCCTCCTGCAGGCCCGGCGGGCCCAGGGCGGCGACATCGCCTGCCGCGGCGCCGACGCCCTGTTGCCGTGCGAGCTCAGGGGCGCCCGCCTGCGCGGCGGCGAGATCCACCTGGTCCGTCCGGCGAGCTCCCGGTTCATCTCCGCCCTCCTGCTGGCCGCCCCGCTCGCCGCCGCCCCGCTGCGCATCGTCCGCGAGCAGGGCTCTCCGGCGCGGCCCTACGTCGACTTGACCCTCGCCTGCCTGCGCGACTTCGGGGCCGAGGCCGCGTGGGTCGAATCAGATGTCCTTCAGGTCAGCCCGGCCGAGCTGCGCGGGCGCGACCACCCCGACTGCGTCGGCAAGACCTTCCCCAAGTTCTTCGAGGTGCTCGCCGGACTCGGCATGGTCGAGTGACGGTGCGCCGCGGCGATCCGCTGCCCTTCGAGCTGGACGGGCTGTCGCCGGAAGATGACGGCCTGTCCTATGCGACAGGTATCATCGTACATATCCCCGGGGCGATGTACCGGCAGCTCTGACGCCGGGCGCCCCGAGGCGGCTCACCCCATTCCGCCCGAATGGGTGCGGTCACCGGCCACCACTCCCGTGCGAACGGCGTTGACCGGTGTACTGGCACGCGCTTTCACGCCGGCGATCGGCGAGACTTGATTCGGGCGGACTGGCGAGGAGATACTGCGGCGCTTGAATGAGTGGTGGACACCAACTATTCCGGGCGGAGCGCCACGACGACGAGGTCCCGACCGTCATGTTCGGCGACCGCGCGGCGGACGTGGACATGGACGAGCAGGGCGTCAACGACGTCCCTACCGCCCTGTTCCGTGGCGCCGCGGCGGCAGACGAGGGAGTGGTCGTGTACGACGCGGGTGTCGAGCCCGACGGGCACGGACCCCTGCGTATCGGCCACTTCACCGTGCTCCACGAGATCGCCAAGGGCGGCATGGGCGTCGTCTACGCGGCGCACGACGAGCAGCTCGGACGCAAGGTAGCGATCAAACTGTTGCGTGCGCAGGGCGACCTGGCCGGTCAGGCCGACGAGCGCATGATCCGGGAGGCGCGGGCGATGGCTCGCCTGTCCCATCCCAACGTGGTGCAGGTGCACGAAGTGGGGGCATTCGAAGGCAAGACCTTCGTCGCCATGGAATACATCGAGGGGCAGACGCTGCGGAAATGGCTCAAGACCGGCCCCCACGCGTGGCCCGACGTGCTCGACGTCTTCCGGCAGGCGGGGCAAGGGTTGGCCGCGGCGCACCGGGCCGGCGTCGTGCATCGCGACTTCAAGCCCGAGAACGTGGTGGTGAGCAAGGACCAGCGGGTCAAGGTCCTCGACTTCGGCCTGGCCCGCTGGAAGGCGGAGGAGGTCCAGGTCGAGGGCGAAGAGGTCGAGATCTCCCTCGACGAACATCCGTCGGAGTCCGACGACGGACCCTGTCTGACCAGACCAGGGTTCTTGCTGGGGACGCCCGCGTACATGTCTCCCGAGCAATTCGAGGGCAACCCGGCCGACACCCGCAGCGATCAATTCGGATTCTGCGTCGCCCTCTACGAGGCGCTCTACGGCCGCCGCCCCTTCCCGGGCAGCAACTTCGCCAAGCTGGCGCGCGCCATCACCAAGGAATCGCCGCTGCCCCCGCCGGCCGACGTCGACGTGCCCAAGTGGGTGCACGCGGTGGTCCTGCGCGGGTTGTCGCGCGACCCCTCCCAGCGCTTCCCCTCGATGGACGCGCTGCTGACCGGCTTCGGGGACTTCAAGGCCAGCGTCGACGCGCACAACACCGAGATGCTGCGCCTCGAGTCGGGGCTCGGCACGATCATGGTGCTGGGCTTCTGGATCCTCGATTGGATGTTCGTTCCCGAGCACGTCTATCTGGCGCTGTTCATCCGCCTGGGCATCGGCGGCGCCGCCCTCGTCGTCCACGTGCTGTGTCGACGGCGCCCGCGGCTGGTCGAGCGCCACATCGACGACCTCTCGCTGGCGATCAACGTCCTGACGGGGTGGGGCATGAGCGCCATCATCTGGCTGGCGGGAGGCTACGAGTCGGCCTACTACGCCGGGCTCTGCCTGCTGGTGCTGACGCTCGGCATCATGTTCCTGTGGACCGTGCGGCGGGCCCTGCTGCTGAACGCGATCATCTACGGCTTTTACATGACGCCGCTGGTGCTGGGCCTGATCGAGGTCCACGAGCCCACCGTGGTCCTGAGCAATCAGTTGTTCCTGCTGAGCACCATGATCATCGTGATGACGGCGCAGCGACAGCGCTACGTCCAGGAGCGCCGCCGATTCCTCGCCGAGCAGGAGCGGAGCCAGCTGCGCGAGGAGGTCGCGGCGATGGCTCGCGGCCGAAGGCGCGCCGAGCTGTACGAACGCACCCAGTTCCTGCTGCTGGGGGAGGACGAGCTGCAGCGCTCGCGTCGGGATCGACGACCCGTGTGGTGCATGGTGGTGGGGGTGGACGGCTTCGCCGAGATCGTCGCTCGCCACGGCGAATCGGTGCGCGACGAGATCCTCGAGGGCCTGCGACAGCGGCTCGCCGAGGACCTGTGGCGGTTCGACCTGGCGGGCCAGTACCACGGCGACGAGCTCGTGTTCCTGGTGTCCGACGCCCAGTCGCGGTCGGTGCGAAAGCTGACCGAACGGCTCATCCGCGCGCTCTCCAGCGAACCGGTGGTCACGCGGGCGGGCGCCTTGAAGCTCACGGTCAGCGCGGGGCTGGCCGTGTCGTCCAGCGCGAGCGGGAACCTGACGACCCTGCTCTCCAACGCCGTCTCGGCGCTGGAGCAGGCGAGACACGCGGGCGGGGCCCGCCTGATGCTGTGGAGCGTCGAGGAGCTGGTCACCACCCGGTCCGGCCCGTGAGCGCCGGGTCGACGAGCGCCCTGTCCTCGACGACATAACCCATACGACATGTCTTTTGCGCCATCCTGGCAGGGGTCGTCGTCGGCGTTCCGGCCGGCCTAGCGGTGGATGGGGCGTCGCGGCCCGGCCTCGGCAAACTTGACCACGTTCTGAGAACGTTCTGCGCGAATTTGCGCTCCCTTCGCCCATCGGCCCTCGAAGGGGGTCTGGGCGTGCAAGTATCACTTGCTTGTCGCCAACAAGTATTCCAAGATCCGGATTCGGCTCCTCCCGTCTGCCAGTGGAACCCCATGACTACCGAGCATCGCGTCATCCCAGCCGCTCAACGTCGCAACCACTGGATGAACCATATCGCCGGCCATGCCGCCATGCGGTCCGCCGAGACGGCATTCATCCATCGGGACACCGTCACCACCTGGAAGCAGGCCCATGAGCGTATCACCGCCTGCGCGGCCGCCCTGCAGCGGCGAGGCGTGAGGTTCGGCGACCGCGTGCTCATGTTGGTCCTCAACCGCACCGAGGTGATCGAGGCGATCATGGGGATCAACACGCTCGGCGCCATGGCGGTGCCCATCAACGCGCGCCTGACCCCGCCCGAGATCGCGTACATCATCGACGACGCCGACGGCGATGTCCTCGTCGTCGACGCGCCGCTCGTCCCGTTCGTCGCCGCGATCAAGCAATGCACCGAACGGGTCAAGCGGGTGATCGTCCTCGGGGCGGCGCCGGTCGGGACGGAGGCGTTCGACGACCTCGTGGCCGAAGGCCCGGGCGAGTTCGTCGCGCCCGACGTCCCCGAGAGCACCCCCGCGCTCATCATGTACACCTCGGGGACGACCGGTCGACCCAAGGGGGCGATGCTCGACCACGTGAACATGCTCGCGCAGTCGCTCACCTGCATTCGCGCGATGGAGATCTTCAAGGAGGACGACGTCTCGTTCATGACGGCGCCGCTGTTCCATATCGCCGGCCTGGGCTCCATCGCGTGCAACTTTCTGCTGGGGATCCCCACGGTGATCCATCCGCTCGGAGGCTTCGACGCCGGCGCCCTGCTCGACGCCTACGAGAGGTACGGCGCGACCATCGTCTTCAACGTCCCGTCGCAATGGCAGGCGATCTGCAACCACCCCGACGCCAGGCACAAGGGGCGCAAGCTGCGGGTGATCAGCTAGGGCGCCGCGCCGGCGTCGGGGACGGTGCTCCGGCAGATGGAGGCGACCTTCCCGGCCGCCCGCAACGTCGCGGTCTTCGGGCAGACGGAGATGTCGCCGATCACCTGCGTCCTCCGCGGTGCCGACTCGCTCCGCAAGCTCGGCTCGGTCGGCCTGCCGATCCCGACGATCCAGTACCGCATCGTCGACGACGACATGAACGACGTCCCCAGAGGCATGGTCGGCGAGATCGTGTACCGCGGGCCGACGCTGATGCAGGGCTATTGGCGCAAGCCCGAAGAGACCGCCGCCGCGTTCGCGGGCGGATGGTTCCACTCCGGCGACCTCGTCCGCCAGGACGACGAAGGCTACGTCTGGGTCGTCGATCGCAAGAAGGACATGATCATCTCGGGCGGCGAGAACGTGTACTGCGCGGAGGTCGAGAACGCCCTCGCGTCCCACGCCGAGATCCTCGACGCCGCGGTGTACGGGCGCGCCGACGAGAAGTGGGGCGAGGTCCCGGTGGCGGCCGTGGTGCTCCGACCAGGATCGACGCTCGACCTCGACGCGCTGCGGACCTTCCTCGACGCGCACCTCGCTCGCTTCAAGCAGCCGAAGGCGGTGGTCGTCCTGGACGTGCTGCCTCGCAACGCCGGCGGCAAGGTCATCAAGAGCATCCTTCGGGACAGGGACCCGGGCTCGTGCTGAGACCCGCCGGCATGCAGGTCCGAGGCCTACTTCGAAGCGGCCGCGGTGTGCGTCCGCAGGTGTGTTGCGAGCTCGACGAGGGCCTCGTCCGTCGCGGGGAGGCGCATGATCGTGAAGATCATGAACGCGTGGATCATGTCCGGGTAGACCGAGAGGCTCGCGTCGACGCCCGCGTCGATCGCCCGGGCGTGGAGCAGCCGCGCGTCGTCGACCAGGGTCTCCGCCTCGCCGGCCTGGATCAGCAGCGGCGGCAGGTCGTGCAGCGGCGCGTGCGCGGGGGAGAGCAGCGGGTGGGTGCGCGCCGTGTCGCGAGCGTAGCGCGCCGCGTAGAGCGAGAGGACGCGCCGCGGGATGTAATCGTAGCGCTCGTTGCTTGCGATGCTCGCGCCGCCCAACGTGAGGTCGACCCACGGAGACAGCACCGCGGCGGCGCCCGGGAGCGGCTCCCCGGCGTCGCGCGTCTCGATCAGCGTGGCGATCGTCAATCCGCCGCCCGCCGACTCGCCGGCGATCGCCGCCCGCGACGGATCGACGCCGCGCGCGAGGAGCCAGCGCCATGCGGTCCGGGCGTCCTCCAGCGCCGCGGGGAATGGGTGCTCGGGGGCCAGGCGATAGTCGACGAGGAGCACGCGCATCCGCGCCTTGCGGGCGATGCGGGCGACGTAGTGGCGGTGGGAGGCGATCGAGCCGCAGGCATATCCGCCGCCGTGGAGATAGAGGAGCACGCGCGCGGGGTCGGCGTCTTCAGGGACGATCCATTCGCCCGGGATCCCGTCGATGTCGACCGAGGACAGCCGCACCCGCCACGGGCGGTGCCGCGGCGCGATGGCGCCGATCATGCGCCGGTGGAACCCGACGGGCATCCAGCTCGAGAGCCGCGCGTAGTGGTGGAGCACCCGGGTCATGGCCTCGGTCTCGACGGACCAGCCCTCGCGCAGCGGACCACGAAAGACGCGCCTCAGACGCGTCGCTTCGATCAAGGCGCGACGGTACAGCTGAATCAACATGTCCCGAGCGTATCGCGCTCACCCCCGTTCCGCAACCCGCTCGCTCCATTGACGATGCGCAGAGTCGGCGAGCGTCCGACCCGCGAATGTCCGAGTCGTGAGGAAGCATGAAGCTGCTCAATGTCGTCGATACTTCGTGGCTCTTCGTCGAGTCCCGCGCGACGCCGATGCACATCGGCACCCTGTCGATCTTCGCGCTGCCCGAGGGGGCCCACGACGAATTCGTGCAGCAGACGGTCGCCTTGCTGCGGGACACGCGGACCTTCGCGTCGCCCTGGAACCTCAAGCTCAACGACGGCGCGCTGGTCACGTCGATCCCGCGGTGGGTCGAGGACGACGACATCGACATGGACTACCACTTCCGCCACTCGGCGCTGCCCAAGCCGGGTGGCGAGCGTGAGCTCGGCGTGTTGGTCTCGCGCCTGCACAGCCATCAGCTCGACCTCAATCGTCCGCCGTGGGAGGTGCACCTGATCGAGGGGCTGGCCGGCAACCGAATGGCGCTGTACACCAAGATGCACCACTCGATCGTCGACGGCGGCAGCGGCGTGCGTCTGCTGAGCCGGATGTACTCCACCGATCCGGACGCGCGGCAGATGCTGCCTCCCTGGTCGATCCCCCCGTCGAGAGAGCCGCGCAAGGCGGCGGCCAGGGTGCTGTCGCCGCGCGCGCTGTTCGAGATGGCGCGGAGCGGCGGCAAGAGCGGGGTCGCGCTGCTGCGGGCGTTGCGGCGGTGGGTCGAGAGCACCCGCGACGAGGGCTCGAACCTCAAGGTGCCGTTCACCGCGCGGCGCTCGGCGCTCAACTCGCGGATCAAGGGCAGCGCGCGGCGCTTCGCCACCCAGCAGTACGACCTCGGCGAGATCAAGGCGCTGGCGAGGGCCGCCGACTGCACGCTCAACGACATCGTCCTCTACCTGTGCGGCACCGCCCTGCGCCGCTTCTTGAAGGAATCCGACCGGCTCACGGACGCGCCGCTGACCGCGGGGATCCCCGTCGATGTCAGGCCCGCCGACGACGAGGGCGTGGGCAACGCGCTCAGCTTCATGATCGCCAGCCTCGGCACCGACATCGACGACCCGCTCGTCCGCCTCGCGGCGATCAAGGCGTCGACGAGGGAGGGCAAGGAGCTCCTCCAATCATTGCCGCGATCGGCGCTCACCCCTTACATGATGATGATCATGGCGCCCTATATGGTCCAGATGATGACCGGGATCGGGGCGAGCACGCGGCCGGTCTTCAATATCATCATCTCCAACGTCGCCGGGCCGCGGCGGCCGCTCTACTTCAACGGCGCCAGGCTCGCGGCGCTCTACCCCGTGTCGCTGCTCACCCACGGGGCCGCGCTCAATATCACCTGCCTGTCGTACGCCGACACCTTGAACTTCGGCTTCACCGGCTGCCGCGACAGCTTGCCGCACATGCAGAGGCTCGCGGTCTACACCGGCGAGGCGCTCGCCGAGCTCGCTGCGGTCCTCCGACCGGCTTGAGCGAGCCGCGGCCGCTCATCGCTCGCGCCGCCGGCGATGGCTCATCCATCGCAGGCCCTCGTGCATCAGCCGCGACGGCAGGAACTCGTTGGCCAGCGTGGTCAAGCGGAACTGCCAGCCGACGGCGCGGTGCAGCTGCGCGCTCCGGGACGTGACCGTGTCCCAGACGGCCGCCGCGACATCGGCGGCGCTGAGGCGAACGCCGAAGCGATCGATGAGCACCGACTGGTTGCTCCGCACCATGCCCGTGTCGACGAAGGGCGGCATGATGTCGCGCACCGCGATCCCCTCGTCGCGCCACTCGATCTCCAGCGCCTCCGTGAGGGCGCGGACCGCCGCCTTCGTCGCCGAGTAGGTCGCAAAGTCCGGGGTGCCGTGCAGCGCCGACGCCGAGCTCATGTTCACGACCATCGCGCCCGAGGTGCCGCGGAGGTGGCGGTAGGCGGCGTGGCTGAGGTTGATGAGCCCGGTGATGTTCACGTCCACCAGCAGCCGGTGGTCCGCGGCCGCGATGTCCTCGAAGCGCCCGGTCCTGAGCACTCCGGCGTTGTTGAAGAGCACGTGCAGTCGACCGTGGTGGTCCGCTGCGAACGCGTCGACGACCTCGCGGGCGGCGTCGGCGTCGGTGACGTCGAGCACCCGCGACCAGACCCGGCCTGCCTCGAGCGTACGGACAAGCGCTGCCAGAGCGGCTGCGTCGATATCGGTGAGCCCCACCGCCCATCCGTTGCGGTGGAACAGCTCCGCGGTGGCGCGGCCGATGCCGGCGGCGGCCCCCGAGATCAAGATCGTCTTCCTCATGGCGCACCCTCCTGCGGTCGTTGCATCCGTCGATCGAGGCATCGCTCGCGGACCTGCAGTGCCCCCCGCCGATCCCCGCGTTGCTGCCGGTAGCATGGCAAAGACGCGATTTTTTACAACAGATTAAAAAATTCTCGCTGCGGCCCTCAGGCCCCACGTCCACGGACATGAACCGCGCGGACAAGATCGTGAAGACGCCGGAGCGCGACGGCATCGAGCCTCCGCGGGGCGCCATGGACCGCAGCGGCGACGCAGCGCGTGGGTCGAATGCGCCGTGACGACGGTCAGCATCGCGAGGTGACCGATCGCCGCGAGCGCGGGTAACGTCATTCACCCGCGCGGGGCTGGGGTCTCCCTGCCAGGGCGTCGAGCACGATCCGCTCGATCGCCGCCTCGTTGCGCTCCGCCGACTGGCTGTTCTGCAGGATGACGACGCCGATCCGCTGGTCCGGGTAATACGCCGTCCACGACGAGAAGCCGTCGATGTCACCGGAGTGCCAGACCCGCTCCCGTCCGTCCGGCGAGCCGACCAGCACGCCCATGGCGTAGTCGGAGCCCCACGCCGCCTGCATCGGCGCCGGCATCGCCGCTCTCGTGGTGCGCCCGTCGGCGAGCCGCCCGGGAGCGGTCATCCGCGCGAGGCTGGCGGGCGACAGGATCCGCCCGCCGAACAGCGCCGCGTGCCAGCGCAGCAGATCGCCCGCGGTCGAGCGCAGCCCTCCCGCGGGTCCGGGCACCGTCGGGCTGATCCAGTCGGCGTTGTGGTAGCGCCCGGGCTCGGCCTTGCTGGCGCGGTAGCCTCGCGCTCGCCGCGGGACGATGTCGGCCGGGTCGTCGAATGCCGTGTGCTCCATACCCGCCGGCGCGAACAGGCGTCGCGCCAGGAACGACGGATAGGGCTCACCGCTCGCGCGCGCGACGACGAGTCCGAGCAGCGCGTAGTTGGAATTGCTGTAGCCCCACGACGAGCCCGGCTCGAACACGAACGGCGGCTGCAATCCGGCGATCCAGCTCGCCATCTCCGCGGGCGTCCGGTGCACCGACTTGAGGTGCTCGCCTGCGGGGTCTTCAGCGTAATCGGCGATCCCCGTGGTTTGCACGAGCGCCTGCGCGACCGTGACGCGGTGCGCCTGCGGCACCTCCGGCACGAAGCGCGACAGCGGGTCGTCGAGCCCGACCTTGCCCTCCTCGGCGAGCAGCAGGATCGCGGCCGCCGTGAATTGCTTGGTGATCGACGCGATCGGGAACACGGTGTCGACGGTGACCGCGACCTCGTCCTCGAGGTTCGCAAGGCCGTAGCCCCTGGCGAACACGACCTGGTCGCCGCGTCCGACCGCCACCACCATCCCGGGGCTGCCCGTTCCCATCGCCTGGGCGACCGCCTCGTCGAGCGCCGCCGCGAGGCCGGCCGTTTCGCCCTCCGTCGGCTCCGCCCTCGCGGCGTCCGCCTGTCGCTCGCCGCAGCCCGCCGCGCCGACGCAGGCGAACAGCACCGCCGCGCATATCTTCGCATGCGCCCGCCGATCTGTCCGCGTGAGCCTGCCTCGAGCCGGTGTGCGCGTGTCGTCCATGTGCTGCGGGTTCGGCCGACACGCATCCTAACACGTCCGGCGACGGCGGCGGCGGCCGCTGAGCCGAAGGAATTCGCTGCGCGATCGACCAGAGGCGAGATCCATCTCCTGCGGGTCTCATGAGTTCGGCGGCGTGCTCGGCGGCTGCAATTGACTGTGAAGCCGAGCCGTCGAAAGCCCGCGAGCCTGGGGACTCGCGGGCGCTCGAGCCAGGAGCGAGTTCGTGAATGGCTATGCGGAGTGGCCTGCGAGCGATGAAATCGTAGGAGCACGATATGTTCCGTGGCTTCGCCCGCCTCGACGAGGACGAAGTCGCGACCGCGGCGGATCCGTGCATTTCTCGCTCGCGCTGGGGGCTCCGCGGCGACCTCCGGCGCGCCACCTGTCGCCGACGCGACCCATGCATAAATCCGCGAAGGCGTGCGAGCATCTCGACGACCGAGATGCGAACGACCACGAACGTTTTTGTGCAGAACACCACGAAGATCCTGTATGCCGCCGCCATGTTCGCGTGGGCGGGGTGCGAGCCGCCGGACGGCGAGGAGAGCGGCGAATCGACCGCGGAGACGCTGGCGGGGTCCGAGGGCCCCGGCGACGGCGAGACCGGGGCGGAGGCGGGTCTCGTGAGAGACATCGAGGAGCTCCCGATCGTGGAGCCCGGAGAGGACGAGGTGCTGCCGGCCACGCCGAGTTATCGCAGCAGCGCGGTCGCCAGCGGCGCCGGGCTCACCGCGCTGACGATCGGCAAGCCCGCGGGCGTGGTCCAGGGCGACGTGCTGCTGGCGCGCGTCACCAATCGCAACAACGCCACCGCGGTCGTCACCCCGCCGGCGGGCTGGACTTTCCTGCGCTCCGATCAGAGCGCCTCGCAGATCAAGGCGTGGGTGTTCTACAAGGTCGCCGGGGCGGCGGAGCCGGCGAATTATGCGTTCTCGATCGACCTCGCCAGCAACATGGCCGGCAGCGTCGTCGCGTTCGCGAATGTCGACACCGCGAGTCCGATCGACGCGCACAGCGGGCAGAAGAACGGCCTGGTCGCGACCTTCGACACTCCACCGATCACGACCACCGCGGCCGGCGGGGTCGCGGTGTGGTTCGGCTCGCAGGTGTGGGCGGGCACGACCTGCCCGACGAGCCCGATCGTGCCGCCGAGCGGCTTCACGGAGGTACTCGACACCTGCCTGCCCTCGGCCGGGACGGCGCTCCTCTACGACGCGGCCTACAAGGTGCTCGGCGCCGCCGGGCCCCAGCCGGCGTTCAACGGCAGCTCGCCGTACGCGAACACCAACATCGCCCAGGTCGTCGCGCTGCGGCCGGCGGGCGCGCCCACCTGCACGGTCGGCGACAGCTTCGCGGGCAGCTACACGACCGTCGGGACGGTCGCTTCGCCGGCGATCGTCGAGCCGTCGGGGCTGGCGGCGAGCCGGGTCTCGCCGGGGGTGATCTATGTGCATAACGAGGACACGACCGCGGTGGTGGCGAT
This sequence comes from Nannocystis pusilla, assembly GCF_026626665.1. Classification (GTDB taxonomy): domain Bacteria; phylum Myxococcota_A; class Polyangia; order Nannocystales; family Nannocystaceae; genus Nannocystis; species Nannocystis pusilla. Next base: position 7,706,708 of record NZ_JAPNKE010000002.1, on the reverse strand, counting down.
CAGCGCCGCTAACGCGTCGACGCTCGGCACCTTCGCCGTCGCGGGCGTGACCCCGGCCGACTGGGAGGACGTGGCGACCGGCCCGTGCCCGACCGGCAAGTGCATCTACATGGGCGACATCGGCCGCTCGAGCGCGAACTTCCCGACCCCGCCGTCGACCTTCGCGGTCTACCGGATCCCCGAACCCGACGTCGCCGGCGGTCAGACCAGCGGCAACCTCACCGCGGAGAAGTTCCCGTTCCAGTACCCCGATTCGCCCAAGGACGCCGAATCGATCATGGTGCACCCGACGACCGGCGACATCTATGTGATCACCAAGTCGAGCACCGGGCTGAGCAAGGCCTACAAGATGCCCAATCCGCTGCCGGCCCCGAACACGATGTCGACGCTGATCTTCGTGGCCAACCTGCAGCTGCCGACCAACGGCGACCCCAACTTCTCGTACGCGACCGCGGCGGCGATCCATCCGTGCGCGAATCGCTTCCTGCTCCGCACCTACCGGACGGTCTACGAGTTCCGCGCCGCACCGAACGCCGCCTTCGAGACCGCGTTCGCGGCGACGCCGGTGGCGCTGACGGACACCGTCGAGGGCCAGGGCGAGGCGATCGAGTACCAGGCCGACGGCGCCGGCTACTTCACGATGAGCGAGAGCCCCTCGCCGTTCCGGCTCAAGCGCGTCGCTCGCCTGTGACGTGGCGCGGGCGGGCCGCCTCACTGCGGCCCGCTACGTGCCGGTCGGCACCATGCGGCCGATCGCCACGCTCCAGTCGGTCGTGTCGACCTGGTAGAAGGTCGAGAACACGATCGACTTGCCGTCGGCGGTGAACGTCGGGTCGCGGTCGTCGAGGCTGTTGCGGGTCAGCACGCGCATCGGCCCGCCGGTGAGCGGCACCACGGCGATCTCCGGCGGGATCTTGTCTTCGAGGCGGATCCGGAACGCCACCAGGTCGCCGCGCGGCGCGACCGCGGGGGAGCCCATGTCGAGGCGGTCGTTGTCCTGGACCAGCGGCGTGAACGTCCAGTCGCGCGTGTCGACGTCGACGACGATTGGTTCGCCGTCGGCGGGCGGGCGCTTCTTGCCCAGGCTCGCGAACAGCTCGGGGACGCTGCGCGGCAGGTCGACGCGGTACAGCTGCGAGCGGCTCTGCACGATCAGGCGCGGGCCTTTCGGACCGGGCGGCGCGGGCACTGCGGTGTGGATGGTGGCGTTGCCGGCGAAGTTGGCGGCGTCGATGCGCAGGGCGCGGTCGGGGTGCTCGGTGCTGAAGAACAGCAGGCCGTCGTGGCGCGCCGGCGCGTCCGGATCGTCGGGGTCCTCGGGGTCGCTGACCGCGATGAGCGTGGTGTCGTCGAGCCACGCGGGGTAGTGGAGGCCGAGGGACGGCGAGCGCACGAGGTCGAGCGCGACCTCGTCGCCGGGTTTGATCAGGGCGATCGCGGAGTCGTCGTCGCCGAGGCGCAGGCGCGCGACGGTGCCGGCGCTCGAGGGGACGCCGGGGTCTTGCTTGCGCTCGAGCGGCACGCGGATGTCGCCGCGGTGGACGAAGTTGCAGCCGCCCTCGCCGAGCGTGTAGACGCGCGAGACGCCCTCGTGATGGATGACGAGCGCGTCGCCGCGGGTCGAGGGGACCAGCAGCGGGCGCGCGCCGGTCTGCTCGATCGACCCGCCGAGCAGGCTGGTGCAGGGCGTGCGGCCGGCGATCGGGTCGGCGCCGGCTGGCACATAGGACAGGTCGTGGCGGGTGGTGAAGGAGGCCTGGGTGTCGTCGCCGTTGGTGGTGACGAGGCGCATGGCGTTGGTGACGAGCAGGAGGCCGCCGTCGGCCAGGGCGATCGTCTGCATGGCCTCGCGCACGCCGCCGAGCAGGACGGGCGCGGGGGTGGCGGTCTCGGTGGTGGTCAGCCGGGCCTGGCTGGTCTCGAGCACCTTGGCGACCCGCGCCTCGGCCTCGCGGACCGAGCGCACGGTGCGGATGCCGGCCTCCAGCTTGCCGCGCAGCAGCATGACCTCGGGCGAGCCGGGGTCGTCGCGGAGGGCGCTGGCCAGCGGCTCCTGGGCGAACAGGGCCGCCAGCAGGTCGACGGAGGGGCCCGCCATCACGTCCGACGGCTTCGGGTTGAGGGTCATGACGTGGGGGAACGCGAGGTCGCCGGCGCTGACGACCGCGAAGCGGTGGTGCGGCTCGAAGGTCGGGAGGCCGCCGGCGATGTCGAGGCCGCTCCAGTCGTGCTGCGCCGGGTCCTCGAAGGCGACGAAGGCGTGACCTGACCAATCGGCCAGGCGCAGCGCGGCGGCGACCCCGGTCTCGCTCGCGCCGGGCACCTTGTCGCGCAGCTCGGAGGTCATGCGCCCGAGCCCGCCCTCGACCGGCTCGAAGCCCCACTGGCCGAGGATGACGAGGTAGCTCAGGTTGCGCGCCGGGACGACGAACACCCGCTCGGCGGCCTCCGGCTTGCCGAACGGGCCCGGGCGCAGGTACAGGGCGATCGCCGCGACCGCCCCGCAGAGGAGCAGCGCGAGCGCGACGTACTTGCCGCGGCTGCTCCGCTGCATCGCCGCGAAGTCAGTGGCAGAACCCTCGGCGGACTCGGACATGCGCCTTCGTACCACGGGCGCAGCGCCCAGGGCAGGCGTCGGGCGTACGATTCGCAGGGGTGGGATGTGGGTGCATTCGGTGGTCCGCTCGCCCCGTGCTCGCCGCGGCCTCGGCGTCGTGGGACGGTGCTTCGCCGTCACAGCACCAGCCGCAGCGCCAGGGCCGAGGCCGCGGCCAGGGCGGCGAGGCCGAACACGCCGGTCACGCCGTGGTGCTCGAGCAGCAGTCCGCCGAGCGCGGAGCCGGTGGCCATGCCGATGAACACGACGGTGAAGAAGCTGGCGTTGAGGCGGCTGCGGGCGGCGGGGTCGAGCCCATAGACGATGGTCTGGTGGGCGATGAGCGAGGCCTGCACGCCCAGGTCGAAGCCGACGGCCGCCAGGGCGACCAGCCACAGCCCGGCGGCGCGGCCCAGCAGCGGCAAGGCCAGCAAGGCGAGGAACGAGGCGAGGACGAGCGCGGCGCCGAGCCGCGTCACGCCGTGCGGACCGCGGCGATCCGACAGGCGCCCGGCCAGCGGCGCGGCCAGGGCTCCGGCCGCGCCGGCGAGGCCGAACGCGCCGGCCGCGGTGCTGCCGAGGTGGAACGGCGCCGCGTGCAGCCACACCGCCAGAGTCGACCAGAACGCGCTGAAGGCCACCGACAGCAGGCCCTGGGCCAGGGCGGCGCGGCGCAGCGCGGGGTGCCGTCGCCACAATGTGCGCAGCGAGCCGAGCAACGCGAAGTAGGACAGGCTGGTGGTCGGGGCGAAGCGAGGCAGCCGCCAGCGCAGCGCCACGGCGATCAGCGTCACCGCGCCCGCGGCCAGCGCGAACATCATCCGCCAGCCGAGCTGCTCGGCCACCGCGCCGCTGACCACCCGCGACAGCAGGATGCCGAGCAAGAGCCCGGTCATCACCGAGCCGACGGCGCGGCCGCGACGCGCGTCCGGGGCGAGGGTCGCGACGGCGGGCACGATGTCCTGCGCGGCGGTCGCGACCACGCCGACGGCGAGGCTGGCCAGCAGCAGCAGCGGCAGGCTGGGCGCGAGGCTGCTGGCCAGGAGCGCCGCGGCGAGCAGCAGCACCTTGACGACGATGACCCGCCGACGATCGTAGCGGTCGCCGAGCGGCGTCAGCAGCAGGATACCGAGCGCGTAGCCGAGCTGCGTCAGCGTCGGCACCAGACCGACCGAGGACGGCGTGACGCGCAAGGACTCGGCCAGCAGCGCCAGCAGCGGCTGGGCGTAGTAGATCGAGGCCGCGGCCAGGCCGGTGCTGGCGGCGAGCAAGCCGAGCAGCGGTCCGGGCAGGTCGGCGGGGGGCGTCGCGGTGGAGCTGGGCGAGAGGTCTGGCATGCGCGGTCCTGCGGGGCGAGCGATGGACGACACTGTGCAGGACGGGCCCGGCGCCGTGTAGCGCGCGCGCGGCACAACTGCTATACGTCCGCCGCATGAGCCCGGAGTCGACCTCGACCGACCGGATCGCGCTGATGCAGACGTTCGTCCGCATCGTCGAGGCCGGCACGCTGTCGGCCGCCGCGGCCCAGCTGCAGACGACGCAGCCGACGATCAGCCGCCGCCTGCAGGCGCTGGAGCGCTTCTTCGGGGTGCGCCTGCTGCAGCGCTCGACGCACACGATGAAGCTCACCGAGGACGGCGAGCGCTGCTACGAGCAGGCCAAGGCGCTGCTGGCGAGCTGGGCCGCGTTCGAGTCGCACCTGCGCGGGGCGAAGGACGAGGCCGAGGGCCTGCTTCGCGTGGTGGTGCCGCACGCGTTCGGCCAGCAGCAGCTGGTCGAGCCGCTGCTCCGGTTCCTGCAGCGGCACCCGAAGGTGGACGTCGAGTGGCTGCTGCGCGACGACTTCCGCGACCTGATCGGCGGCGGGATCGACTGCGCGATCCAGGCCGGCGAGGTGCGCGACCCGTCGCTGGTGGCGCTGCGCCTGACGGAGATCCCCCGCATCGTGGTGGCCGCGCCGGCGCTGCTCGGGGCGGACCCGCCGGGCGACGACCCCGCGGCGCTGGCCGGGCTGCCGTGGCTGGCGTTCAGCACGTACTACCGCCGCGAGGTGGTGCTGACGCACCGCACCACCGGGGCGACGTCCCGCCTGCCGATCCGCCCGCGCCTGGCCACCGACAGCCTGTTCCCGCTGCGCCAGGCGGCGCTGGCCGGGACCGGCGCGGCGATCGTGTCGACCTGGCTGGTCGAGGACGACCTCGCCGCCGGTCGACTGGTGCATCTGGTGCCGTCGTGGCGCGCGGCGCCGCTGCCGGTGTGGCTGGTGTACCCGTACGCGCAGTTCTACCCGGCGCGGCTGCGGCGCTTCGTGGAGGCGGTGAAGGCGTGGGCGGAGCAGCCCCGCTGAACGTCTGTTGCCATCAATGTCCTTTCGGACATGTCCTCAAGAGCATCATGATCGGCGGCGAATGTGTGGGTGGCCGCAGCACGCGCGCGGTCGCCGTGCCGCGGGTGCTCAGCGCGACGGCACCACCGCGACCGGGCACGCGGCGCAGCTCGCCAGCGCCGAGGCGGTGCTGCTGAGGAAGGCGCGGGCCACCGTCCCGAGGCGCCGCGAACCGACGACCACGAGGGCCGCCTCGCGCGCCCGGGCGAGCTCGGCGATCTGCTGCGCCGGCTCGCCGTAGACGACGTGAGGGGTCCCGGTCAGCCCGCGCTCGACCGCCCACTCGCGCACCGCATCGACGACGTCGGCGCGGTAGATCTCCCTGGCCGCCAGCCAGCGGGGTTCGAGCGTGTCGATGAAATCATTGTAGAGCGCCGCGCCGACGTGGACGAGCTCGAGCGGGCGGCGGTGTCGCGCGGCGAATTGCTGCGCGAACTCGACGGCGCCCGCGCTGGTCTCCTCGAGGTCCGTCGCGATCAGGACCGGGCCCGGGGCGACCGCGGTCAAGTCGGGGGGCACCACGATCACCGGCGCGGGCAGCTCTCGCAGGACCCGCCGCGCGGTCGCGCCGAGGCGCAGCAGGGCGTTGCCCTCGCTCGGCGCGGCGCGGCCGATGATGAGCCCGGCCGCGCCCTCGGCCGCGCGCGCGAGGCCGACCTCGGCGCGGTCGGCCTCCACCAGCTGAATGTCGCCCGGCGAGCCGAGGCCCATCTCCGCGGTCGCTGCCGCCAGCACCGTCTGGAGGCGCGCGTAGTTGTCGCTGCGGAGGTAGCCGCGGATCCACGTCTCGAGCACGTGGACGCTCGTCACCGGCTCACCCGCCTCGCGCAGCCAGCGGGCGAACGCCAGCGCCCCGCGGGAGCGCGCGCCGAGATCGAGGCCGAGGACCCATTGCCGTGCTGTCGACATACGAATCATTGCTCCTGTCGTCTTCTGCGGTTTTGCAATCGCCGCACCTCGATGACGGCGAGAGAATCATTGATGATTCTGCGGTCCGGTGAATCACCGCGTGCAAACCATGCACCGCCGACGCAAGCCTCGCGGCGCGAGGCAGCGCTCGAACGATGGATCACGCGTCGACGCGCCTACGCCGGCCGTCGTCGACCGCGGGCGACGCAGGCGAGCGGGCGGGCGCGCAGCTCGGCTTGGCGCGGCCGTACTCGTTGAGCCGGTACTGGATCTTGCGCGCAGAGATGCCGAGGATTCGCGCGGCCTTGCTGGTGCTGCCGCCGGTGTGCTCGAGGGTCTGCAAGATCGCGTAGCGCTCGATGTCCCACAGGCTGGCGCCCGGGATCACCGGCGCGTTGCGCTGGTCGACCACCGCCGCGGTGTACTCGCGCGGCAGGTCGCGCGGCTCGATCTCCCGGCCGCGCGCCAGGATGACCGCCCGCTCGATGCATTGGTCGAGCTGGCGGACGTTCCCGGGCCAGTCGAGGCCGAACAGGATCTGCAGCACCCGCTCGGCGCAGCCGGCGACCGACTTGCCGAGCTTGCGCGCGTGGCATTGCACGAAGTGGTTGGCCAGCAGCGCGATGTCGTCCCGGCGCTCGCGCAGACTCGGGACCCGCAGGCTGACGACCTGCAGGCGCTCCGCCAGATCGGCGCGGAAGCGGCCGCGCGCGACGGCCTCGGCGAGGTCGCTGCTGGTGGTGGCGATGATGCGGACGTCGATCTCGAGGCGCGCGCCGCCGAGCCGGGTGACGCAGCGATCCTGCAACAGGCCGAGGACGCGGGCCTGCAGGGCGAGCGGCAGGGCGTCGACGTCGGCGAGCAGGAGGGTGCCGCGGTGGGCCGCCAGGACGCGACCCTCGGCGCCGAACAGCTCGTCGGTGAGGGTCGCCTCGTCGGCGGTGCTGCAGCCGACGCGTACGAGCCGGCCGGAGCGCCCGCTGAGCTGGTGGATCAGGCGGGCGATGTGCTGCTTGCCCGCGCCGCGCTCGCCGGTGATGAGCAGCGAGACGGGCGCCTCGGCGACCTGGCCGGCGAGCGCCACGAGATCGCGGTGGACCCGGCTCTGGCCGACGAGGTCGGCGGTGGCCTCGGCGCCGGCGCCCCCGACGGCGGCGCGCCCCTCCTGGACCCCGCTGGTGACGGCGCGGCCGGCGACGATGCGCTGGAGGGTGAGCAGCACCTGGTCGAAGTTGAGCGGCTTGGCGAGGTAGTCGTCGGCGCCGAGCTGCATCGCCTCGACCGCGCCCTCGACCGAGCCGAAGCCGGACATGACGACGACGGCGACCTCGGGCAGCCGCTCGCGCAGGCGCGTCAGCAGTTCGATGCCGCCGAGCGCGGGCATCTTGACGTCGGTGAGGACGATGTCGGGCCGCCACTCGTCGGTCCGCCCGAGCGCCTTGTAGCCGTCGGCGGCGCACTGGACCTCGTACCCCTCCTCTCGCAACAGCAGCGACAGGGCCGAGCGGGCGCTGGGCTCGTCGTCGACGATGAGGATCCGTGGGGCGGCGGGGCTCAGGTTCGGCATGATATGTCCTCAGGGCCAGGTGACTCGCGGCGACGGCGAGGCGGTCGGCGCAGGAGGTTCAGCAACCGCCGTGCCAGATCGGAGGCCGGTGAGCACGCAAGGTTGGCGGCGCCGGAGATGCAGCGGCTGCGTCGAGGTGCACGGTTTGCGCGAGGTCGGAGGGGGCCGGGCGGTCGACGAAGCGACGTGTTCGCCGCGGGCTCGCATCGACGCTCCAGGCGCGCGAGAGCTCGCGAATCATGGGCGCGGCGAGGAGCGAGGTGAGGTGAATGACGAGAGCGCTCGCGGTTCGCTCGAGCGAACCTCGGGCCGTGCGGGCGCGATCGTGGCAGCGCGAGCTCGCGGGCCGGGGCGTGCATGCACGCCGTGCATTCGCGTGCAGGATCTGCGCGTACGACCACGGCGGCGGCCGGATATCCTCGGCGAGCTCGAGAGGCGCAAGAGGTGACCTTACGGGAGCTCCGGCGTCGGGCTCATTACCTCATTGATTGAATTTAGAGCCGAAGAAGGGGGCGGAGGCGCCACGTGCAGGTCTTGCACGGGCGTGCAAGGCACTCGCGCGGGCGGCGGAGAAGGGCCGGCGTGGGGCCGCCAAGACGCCCGAAGAACGATGGCATGGCGCTTGCTCGACGCTCCTGGACCGCGACGCCTCTCCCCCTCACGACCATGATTCGAGGTGCCATCCAACAGCCCGTTCAGACCGTCGCAGCCGGCGAGCGGCCGGTCTCGGTCCTCGTGGTCGACGGCGAGCCGAAGACGGCGACCGTCCTGGTCAAGCTGCTGCGGGTCGACGGCTTCGTCGTCGAGGTCGCCGCCGACGCGGCGGCCGCCGAGGCGAGGGTCGAGCGCGGCCCGCGGCCCGACGTGCTGGTGATGGATGTCTCGCCGGCCCGCGCGGGCGAGGTCGAGACGCTGCGCCGGATCCACGCGCACCACCCGACGCTGCGCCTCGTGCTCGTCACGGCCCACCCGCAGGTCGCGGAGCGCCTCGCGCTCGGGGCCGCACCGGGCTGCCGGATCGTCACCAAGCCGATCGATTACACCGGGCTCTTGCGGCTCCTGGAGGTCGACGCGTGAGGCGGAATTGCCGGGGATACGGGCCCTTGTTGCCGCGCAGGTCGAGATGGTGATTTTCACGCGAACCCAGCGAGAGCGACGGTCTTCCCTGCCGAACCACGGTCTTCCTCCCGCCGCAGAGACCCGATTCGAGGAGCTGAAGCGCTACGTCGCGTTCGCGGCGGAGGACGCGGCGCTCCTGCGCTCGTTCCGCGACGTCGCGGCGCCCCACTTCGCGCGCATCGCCCAGGAATTCTACGACCGGATCCGCCTGCACGACGAGGCGCACGCGGTGTTCACGGGGGAGGCCCAGATCGCGCGGCTGCAGCGGTCGCTGGTGCTGTGGATGGAGCGGCTGTTCGGCGGCCGCTACGACGAGGCCTACTTCGAGGACACGGCGCAGATCGGCCGCGTACACGTCAAGGTCGGGCTGCCGCAGCGCTACATGTTCACGGCGATGGCGCTGATCCGCTCGTCGCTGCTGAAGATCGCCGAGGCCGCCGGCCCCTCGGGCCTCGCGGTCATGGACGCCATCTCGCGCCTTTTGGACCTCGAGCTGGCGATCATGCTCGAGAGTTATCGCGACAACTTCGTCGCCCGCATCCAGCAGGTCGAACGCCTCGAGCGCCAGGCGCTCGGCGCCTCGCTGGCGCGCACGGAGCACCGCTACGTCAACGCGGTGGAGCTCGCCCACGTGATCATCGTCGGCCTCGACGCGCAGGGCTCGATCCTGCTGTTCAACCAGGAGGCCGAGCGCATCACCGGCTTCGCGCGCGACGAGGTGATCGGCCGCTCGTTGCTCGATTGCCTGGCGATCGAGGAGACCGGCGAGGGCGCCGAGCGCGGGAGATCTTGCGCGCCTTCACGGCGGTGCAAGGCGAGGCGAGCCCCGAGCGCGAGGTGGTGAGCCGGGCGATCGAGACCGCGGTCAGCACGCGCAGCGGCCAGCGCCGCAGCGTGCTGTGGCAGCTCACGCACGCGCCCTCGAGCGGCGACGACGTGTGCGTGTTCGCCATCGGCCGCGACACCACCGACGAGAAGGCGCTGCTCGCCCGCACCAAGCAGCAGGAGAAGCTCGCGGCGATCGGCACGCTCGCGGCCGGCCTGGCCCACGAGATCCGCAACCCCCTCAACGGCGCGCAGCTGCACGTCACCTACCTCGACCGCTCGCTCAAGAAGTCCGGCGCGCACCCCGAGCTGATCGAGACGGTCGGCGTGGTGGCCGACGAGATCCGCCGCCTCGGCAGCCTCGTCACCGAGTTCCTGGCGTTCGCGCGGCCGAAGCCGCTGCTGGTCAAGCGCGTGGCGGTGCAGACGCTGCTCGAGCGGGCGGCGCAGATGGTGGCCGCGCAGGCGCACCAGCACGGGGTCGAGGTGGTGCTCGACGTGCCGCCGCAGGCGATCGAGCTCGAGGCCGACGGGGCCAAGCTCGAGCAGGTGCTGCTCAACCTGACGCAGAACGCGATCGAGGCGGTGGCCGGCGAGGCCGGGGCCGGCAAGGTGGTGCTGCGGGCGCGGCGGCAGCCGCAGACGGTCTCGTTCGAGATCGAAGACGACGGCCCGGATCCCCGAAGACGCGCCGATCTTCGACGCCTTCTTCTCGACCAAGCCGCAAGGCACCGGTCTCGGCCTGTCGATCTCCTATCGCATCATCACCGACCACGGCGGCACCCTCGACGTCGACAGCAAGCGCGGATGCACGGTCTTTCGCATCGTGCTGCCGCTCGACGGCCCGCCCGACAGCGCGCTCCGCTCGCGCGTGGAGGCCTCGTCATGACGCAGGAACCGGACAAGCCGCGAATCATCGTCGTCGACGACGAGCCGAGCGCGCGCCAGGGCCTGGAGAAGCTGCTGCGCCACGAGGGCTTCGAGGTGCGCATCGAGGCCGACGGCGCCGCCGCGCTGCGCACCGCCGCCGAGTTCGCCCCCGACGTGGTGGTGACCGACCTGCGCATGCCGAAGATGGACGGCATGGAATTGCTGAAGCGCCTGCGCGAGCAGGACCGCGACATCCCGGTGATCGTGGTCACCGCGTTCGGCGAGGTCGCGTCGGCGGTCGCGGCGATGCAGGCCGGCGCCGACGATTATCAGACCAAGCCGGTCGAGATCGACGCGCTGGTGCTGGCGATCCGCCGCGCCATGGAGCGTCGCGCGCTGCGCAACGAGGCCGAGAACCTGCGCCGGCAACTGCGCGAGCGCGACGGCAGCGGGCTGCAGGGGCTCCTCGGCACGAGCCCGGCGATGCAGCAGGTCTATCGCACGGCCAAGCAGGTGGCCGGCGCGCGCGCGACGGTGCTGCTCACCGGCGAGAGCGGGACCGGCAAGGGCGAGCTGGCGCGCGCGATCCATGCCCTCGGCCCGCGCGCCAGGCAGCCGTTCATCACCCTGCACTGCGCCGCGCTGGCCGAATCACTGCTCGAGAGCGAGCTGTTCGGCCACGAGAAGGGCTCGTTCACCGGCGCCGATCGCCAGCGGATCGGGCGCTTCGAACAGGCCGACAAGGGCACGCTGTTCCTCGACGAGATCGGCGAGATCTCGCCGACCCTGCAGGTCAAGCTGCTCCGCGTGCTGCAGGAGCGGACGTTCGAACGCGTCGGCGGCGGCGAGTCGATCAAGGTCGACGTCCGGGTGATCGCAGCGACCAACCGCGACCTGGCGAAGGAGGTCCGCGAGGGCCGCTTCCGCGAGGATCTGTTCTATCGCCTCAACGTGGTCCACGTCGAGCTGCCGCCGCTGCGCCTGCGCGGCCGCGACTCGCTGCTGCTGGCCGAGCATTTTTTACAGCGCTTCGTGGCCGAGAACCACGCGTCGATCCGCGGCTTCAGCGAGCGCGCGCAGGCGAAGATCACCCGCCACACCTGGCCCGGCAACGTCCGCGAGCTCGAGAACGCGGTCGAGCGCGCGGTGGTGCTGTGCGACGCGGACGTGATCGACGCGGAACACCTGCCGTTCGAGCAGGCGCCCGATGTCCAGGGGGGTGTGCGGATCCCCGGCGCCACGATGGCGGAGATCGAGCGCCACGCGATCCTCTCGACGCTCGACGCGGTCGGCGGCTCGACCGCCCGCGCGGCCGAGATCCTCGATATCAGCGTGCGCACGATCCAGTACCGCCTGCACACCTACGGGCGGCGCTGACAGGACGGCTTCGCAGGCCCTTGCGCTCTGCAGCTCGCGGGGGTCCGCGGCTGTCCCCGAGGACAGCCACCGACCGCGACCTCGGCATTCGGTCGCTCCGATGTCGGGTGTCCCCGAGGACAGGTTCATCGCGTGCTCGACCGCGGCAACCGGCGCTCCAATGTCGAGAGTCTCCGAGGGCAGGTCCGAGCGCACCCTCGGCACCGGCACGCTCGTCGCTCACGGGGCGGCGGCCGGCTTGTCGGCGATCTTCGCCGTCTGCGAACAATTGTTGAGGCAGGTCCAGCGATCGGTGTCGGCGAGGGTGCGGTCGGCGTGGCAGGCCTCGACGCAGGCGCCGAGGCGGTCGGTGGTGCCGGGGGACTCCGTCTCGACCGTCCGGGCCAGCTGCTTGCAATCGTCGATGCAGGCGCCGTCGCCCGGCGATTGCTTGTGGCAGCGGTCGAGGCACTTGGTGGCAGCGTCGAGCGCGGGCTCGCCGGCGGCCGTGGGCGCCACCCGGAACGTCACCTCGCAGTTGTTGCGACAGGTCGCCGCGTCAGTGGCGCTGAGCTTCTGCCCGCTGCACTCGTCGAGGCAGCCCGACAGGCCCTTGCGGTCGCCGCTGGGGTTGGCGTTGTGGACCTCGACGCGCGGCGCGGGCGGCGGCGCGTCACAACCAGCGACGAGGAGGAGGGTCGAGAACAGAGCGCGGTGGGCGGCGTGCATGTGCCGCATGGTCAGCAAGCCACGTGCCAGCCGATCTGCCAGCGATTCTTGCCGGCCCCGCGGGCCCGAGGCGAACGCCCTGCGTCGCGGCGCAGTTGTTGCGTCGGGCGCCCGAACCATGAGCCCGGCCTCACGACGCTCATTCGGGCGACTGCTGGCGCAGGCGGTAGCGGTTGAACAAGAACACGCCGAGGATCATGAGCGCGCCGCACAACCAACCGAGCATGTTGGTGGCAAAACCGGGGAAGGTGGCGATGAAGGCGATGCTGGTTGTCATTCGATGCTCCTCGCCGATCGAGTAGCAAGGCTCGTACCATTCGCACGTGGCGTGGAAGCGGCCCTGCGGCGGCCTCGACGGCGCAGACCGGCGATTCGTTTGCGCCGAGCCGCAGAACGTGCGACAGCGCGGAGATCACAGGGTGCACTGACGTCACGGCAGCGACAGGCGAGCGAGCTCCGCCGCAGTCGGCGCCATGGATTCGCGAGACATGAATGCCCTCATCGTGACGCGGTCGCTCCGGACAGTATCGCTATTGCAGCGCCAAAATCGCGGGTGATCGCCGCGAGCTCGTCGGTTCCCTTTTTTTATTTTTTATAAATGGGGTCGGAGCTCTGCTGAGCAGTCGGGTAACGTCGATGGCTGACCATCTCCGCGAGCCGCGCGAGTCCCGCGCGAGCGACGCGGCCTCGGCACCGCCATCACGAGTCCACCCTCGGCTTGTTTTTGCCGTTTAAATGTGTTTTGTTAGTTAGGAAATGGCCATGTTTTCCGCAAGTCTGAGTCGATTCCGCGCCCTTCGAAGGGTCCGGCGCTCGCTGGTCGTCGGGCTCTCCTGGGCTTTCGCGGCGTGTCAGCCGACCGGCGGGACGGACGCGACCAGCGAGGGGCAGGGTCCGGGCACCGCGGACGGCGAGACGACGGGCGACGCGAGCACGACGACGAGTGGTTCGTCGTCGACCTCGTCGACCTCGCCGACCACCGGCGCGACCTCGGAATCGTCGGACGACTCCAGCTCCTTCGTCGAGGAGAGCACCGGTACGTGTGTCGCCCCGACGCCGGACGGATCGATGGTCCGCTGCTCGCCCGCCAGTTGCTCGCTTTGGGAGCAGAACTGTCCTTCGGGACAGAAGTGTACCCCCGACCAGGACTGGAGTTTTCACGCGTGTGTCCCGCTCGACCCCGAGCCGGGTGCTCCGGGTGAGCCGTGCACCGTCGAGGACGCTCCCGGCGACGGCGGGGACTCCTGCGATCTCGCCTCGATGTGCTGGGACGTCGATCCGCAGACCCACGAGGGAAAGTGCTTCCTCCGCTGCACCGGCAGCCCGGAGGCGCCGGTCTGCCCGGACGGCTCGACCTGCGTGATCAGCAACGAGGGCGCCTTCATCCTCTGTCTGCCGACGTGCCACCCGCTCGCGCAGGATTGCCCGGACGGCGAGACGTGCCTGTGGGGAGGAGGACTCCGAGCCTTTCGCGTGCATCGCCGAAGACTCCGGCGACGAGGGGCAGGTGTTCGATTCATGTGATTACGCCAACGGCTGCGACCCGGGCCTCCTGTGCGCGAGCCCGGAAGCGGCCGTCGAGTGCGACCCGAACGCCAACGGTTGTTGCTTGCCGTACTGCGACATCGAACAACCCGACACCTGCCCGGGGGCGATGCAAGCGTGTCTGCCAGGGTTCGAGGCGGGCGCGGCCCCGGCAGGGTACGAGAACGTCGGTGTCTGTGGATTGCCTTCGTGACATGTCCCTCGGGACATTGACGCCGCAGCGGGGATTGGGCGCTATCGGTCCGGCGGTCGCGCGATGACGTCGTGGCGTCGGGCGCGGTAGAGCGATACAAGAGCTCCCGGGGACCCTGCGGTCGCGTCTCGCGCCCGGTGACGAGCGCGGCGCGATCGATCGCCTGCGCGCGTCGAGGCCGCAAGGTCGGCCTGCCTCCGGGGACATGCTCCAAAGAACAGGCGAAAGCCGCGGGCGCGAGCGCGAGCAGCGCGTGAGGCGCCGGGGCCGGGCCGCGGACTTCGGCAGAACCGCTGGGCTGCGGAGCGCTCCGTGGGCGGACGACGGCCCGGCTGCGTCGGTTTTTTGCCGGAAGCGCGTGGAAGAGCGGACAATGGCCCCCATGCTGCGCTCGCCGCGAGGTGCTCCGGCGTCCCGAGTCTGTGGTTTTCGCCCGCTGGTCGTCGCGGCCGCGCTGACCGGCTGTTCGGCGCCGCCCGGCGAGTTGCTGGAGGCCCCGGAGAGCGTGCCGGCGACGAGCGACGAGCGCCTCCCCGACGAGCCCACCGCGGAGTCGGCGGTCGCGAACGAGCCCGCGGCGACGACCCCGGACACGGCCGCGAGCGCGACCCCGATCGGGCATCGAATTATTAAATCGGGAGGGATCGTCTACGCCGCGCCGCATCGTCGGGCCGAGCGGCGCGGGCGGACCGAGGCGCGGCGGCCGTTCGCCATTTATTCGGTGGAGCCGGGAGACGGCTGCGAGGGGGACTGGGCCCGCGTCGACAAGGGCGGGTTTGTCTGCCTCGAGTACGGGACCGTCGGCAAGGGGCCGGCGCAGATCCAGCCAGAGCTCGCGGACGGGCAGATGCTGCCGTTCATCTACGCGAGGCCGAAGATCCTCGACCGCAAGACCGGGGCGATCGCCAGGGTCCCGCGCTATCAGGACCGCTACGCGCTGGTCCGCGGCGACCCGCCGCTCGACTTCCTCGAGCCCGATCGGCAGTACACCTTCGTCCGCACCAAGACCCGTCGCGCCGGGCTGATGCTGATCGACGCGGAGGAGCGGGCCACGCCGGCCCGCGACATGAAGATCGCCGCGCCGAGTCTGTTCGCCGGGCGCGAGCTGGCCAGCGAGCCGGTCGCCGACGACCTCCGCCCGGCGTGGGCCGTGGGCCGCCCGGCGGTGCTGCGCGAGCGACCCGATCCCGCGGCGCGCCAGGTCGGCGTCGTCGACTATCACGCGGCGCTGGAGATCGATCCAGCGCCGATCGTGGTCGGGGAAGAATCGTGGTACGCGGTGCCCGACGGCGGCGGCGCGGGCGCGAAGGCCTACGTGGTCGCCGCCGACATGAATTATTGGATCCCCGGCCCCGCGCTGGCCGAGGCCGGGGCCGACGAAGTGTGGATCGACGTCGAGCTCGGGCAGCAGACGCTGGCGGTGATGCGCGGACAATCACCGGAGTTCATCACGTTGATCTCGAGCGGCGCCGGCGGCACCGGTACTCCGCTGGGGTTGTTCCGGATCTACGAGAAACTCGCCATCTCGCCGATGCGCAGCGGGCCCAACGCGGAAGATCCGTATTACGTCGACGGCGTCCCGTGGGTGCAGTACTTCCACCGCCGCTACGCGCTGCACGCCTCGTACTGGCACGATGACTTCGGCAAGCGCCGCAGCCACGGCTGCATCAACCTGTCGCCGAAGGACGCCGCCCGCGTCTACGCGCTCACCGCCCCGGAGGTGCCGCCCGGCTGGAACTCGCTGCGCGAGCACACCGGCGAGCCGGGCACGCTGGTGCGCGTGCGCCGGGGCGCCGAGCCGGTCGCCGACCGCCGCCTGCCGCTCGGGGTGATCGAGGAGGGGCAGGAGGGGGCGGAGGAGCCGGAGAGCCAGGAGTGACATCGGACATGTCCGAAGGGACATGGCGATATTTGTCGCGCCCGCATCGGCGCTTCCGCGGCGACAGCTTGGCCGGCGCGTCCGCGTCGAATTTGTGCGGCGGGTCGGGATCGGCGACTTGCTCCCGCCGCCGTCGCGGCGAGGTTCGGGGCCGCGGAGAGCGATGCCGCGGTCACCGGCGTGTGCGCAGGTAACATGGATGTGCCTCCTTGCGGGTTGCTGCCGCGGCGCACTACACCTGCATCGCGAGCGCGGCTCCATCGTCGGGGCGCCCGCGCGATCTTCGACCTCCGCGGTCTCGCGGCGACGCACCGGCGCTCGCGCGTTCGGGGCGGGTCGATCGGCCAATCATCACACCCCCGGTGTGAAGGAGCAGCAGACATGACCACGGTTTCGATCATCATCGGCAGCACCCGCGAGGCGCGGTTCGGCGACAAGCCGGGGCGATGGATCTTCGACCATCTGGGGCGGCGCGCGGGCGTGACCGCGAAGCTCCTCGATCTGCGCGACTACCCCCTGCCGTTCTTCGACCAGGCGGTGCCCCCGGCGATGCCCGGTCGCCCGCCCTACGCGAACGAGGTGGTGCAGCGGTGGACCGCGGCGATCGGCGCCTCGGATGCCTTCATCGTCGTCGCCGCCGAGTACAACTTCGGGCCCCCGGCGGTGCTCAAGAACGCGATCGACTGGGTCTACCCGGAGTGGAATCGCAAGCCGGTCGGGTTTGTCAGCTACGGCGCCGCCGGCGGCACGCGCAGCGTCCAGCAGCTGCGCGAGCTCGCGGTCGAGCTGCAGATGGCGCCGATCCGCAGCGCGGTGCATCTGCCGCGCGAGACCCTGATGGCGCATTTCACCGGCGGCGACATCCCGAGCGCGCTGGCCAAGAGCGACGCCGACGCGGACAGGTTGCTCGACGATCTGCTGTGGTGGGCGAACGCGCTCAAGGTCGCGCGAGCGGGCGGCACCTGAGATTCGTGCGACGGAGCGGGGGCGCGAGGCCAGCCTCGGCATTCCTGGATCGGCCCGCAGCCTGGCCCGCACGAGGCTAGACTGCGGTCATGCGATTCACCAGTCGGCTCGTGCTCACCGCCCTCCTCTTCTCCGTCGCCAGCGAGGCTGCGGCCGTCGACAACCCCGAGTGCCTCGGCAGCGCCTGCGGGCGGCCGACCGAGCAGCGCGTCGAGGAGGGCTTCTTCGCCTCGCTGTGGGGCGACTTCCTGGCTCTGTTCGCCTGACCGTGCGGGCGCGGGGTCGCGCCGGCGCCTGCACCCGCAGAAGGCCCGCGGTTTGTGCGGCGCAGCATGGTCTGCGGGGCCCCGGGTCAGGAATCCGCCCATTCCTGGCGATCCATGTTGCAGTGCAGCAAAGGTCGCGGCATGCTGCGGGCCTGCATGCTCTACGAGCTCCACGACCTGCAACGCCGCTGGATGCGACCTTTCGCCGGGCTCGCCCGGGTCCAGGCGGACCTGCTGCGGAGGGCGCCGGCGGGCCTCGGGCGGCCCGCCGCGGCCGGCTGGGAGTTGCTGCGCCGCATCACGAAGGACCACCCGCGGCCGGCCTTCGGCATCGACGCGGTGGAGGCCCACGGCCAGACGGTCGCGGTCCGTGAAGAGGTGGTGGCGCGCACGCCGTGGTGCCGGCTGGTCCGGTTCGCGCGGCACAGCGACGACCTGCAGGTCGGCGCGCGCCTGGCCCGTGACCCGCGCGTGCTGCTGTGCGCCCCGCTGTCGGGCCACTTCGCCACGCTGCTGCGCGACACCGTGCGCTCGCTCGCGGCCGACCACGACGTCTACCTCACCGATTGGTCCGACGCTCGCGAGGTCCCGCTGGCCGACGGCTTCTTCGGGCTCGACGATTACGTCCTGCACCTCGAGCGATTCCTGCGCGCGCTCGGGCCGGCGCGCACGCACATGATCGCGGTGTGCCAGCCGGCGGTGCCAGCATTGGCCGCGGTGGCCCGCATGGCCTCGACGGGCCAGGAGACGCCGGCGACGCTGGTGCTGATGGGCGGGCCGATCGACGGCCGCATCAACCCGACCCAGGTCAATCGCCTGGCCAGCGAGCGGCCGCTGGTGTGGTTCGAGCAGAACCTGATCCACCGCGTGCCGGCCGGCTTCCCCGGCGAGGGCCGAAGGGTGTACCCGGGGTTTTGCAGCTGGCGGCGTTCGTGTCGATGAACCCGGGCCGCCACTTCGCGGCCTACCGCAATTACTGGCTCGACCGCGTGCGCGGACGCGACGAGCAGGCCGCCGCGCACGAGCGCTTCTACGACGAATACAACGCGGTCCTCGACATGGACGCGCTCTACTACCTCGAGACGGTGCGGCTGGTGTTCCAGGAGCACGCGCTGGCCCGCGGCACCTGGTGGGTCGCCGGCGAGCCGGTGCGCCCGGGCGACATCCGCGACACCGCGGTGCTGACCGTGGAGGGCGCCGAGGACGACATCACCGGCGCCGGCCAGACCCACGCGGCGCTCGGCCTGTGCACGGGCGTGCGCGAGGCCGACAAGCAGCGGCTCACGGTCGAGGGCGCCGGTCACTACGGGATCTTCTCCGGCGCGCGCTGGCGCGGATCGATCTACCCGGCGGTCCGCGAGTTCGTGCGCGCCCACGACCGCATCACCACGAGAGGACAATTGCTGCCATGACGCAGTCCGCGGGCAAGACGGCGCTCGTCACCGGCTCGACGAGCGGGATCGGCCTCGGGATCGCCGGCGCCCTGGCGGCGCGCGGCGCCCACGTGCTGCTCAACGGCTTCGGCGACGTCGAGGCGGCGCTGGCGATCGTCGGCGACGCGGCGGCGAAGTCGGGCGCGCGCGTGGCCCACCACGCCGCCGACGTGGCGAAGCCGGCGGAGGTCGAGGCGATGATGCGCTACGCCGACGACGTGTTCGACGGGGTGGACATCCTGGTCAACAACGCGGGGATCCAGCACGTCGCGCCGGTCGAAGAATTCATGCCGGAGCGGTGGGACGCGGTGCTGGCGGTCAACCTCAGCTCGGCGTTCCACACCACGCGGCTGGCGCTGCCGCAGATGCGCCGCAAGGGCTGGGGCCGGATCGTCAACGTCGCCTCGGTCCACGGGCTGGTCGCGTCGGCCCACAAGGCGGCGTACGTGGCGGCCAAGCACGGCCTGGTCGGCCTGACCAAGGTGGTGGCGCTCGAGACGGCGCGCACCAACATCACCTGCAACGCGGTGTGCCCGGGCTGGGTGCTGACGCCGCTGGTGCAGGCGCAGGTCGAGGCGCGGGCGATCTCCGGCGGCCTCGACCTCGACGTCGCCCGCGACGCGCTGCTGGCCGAGAAGCAGCCGTCAGGCCAATTCGTGACCCCGAGCAGCTCGCCGAGCTGGTCTGTTTCCTCAGCAGCGACGCGGCCGCGCAGGTCCGCGGCGTGGCCTGGACGATGGACGGGGCCTGGACCGCGCAATAACGACACCGCAAGAGTGGAGGATACGGCCATGCATCGATTCGCCCCGCTTCTCGTCACCGCCGCCGCAGTGGTCGGCATGCTCTCCAGCCCCGCGCCCGCAGCCGCCGACGGCGTGTGGTCGTCGCGCACGGTCGCCGGGATGACGACGTATGTCTATACCCCGGCGACCGCGGGCGTGGTCGGCGAGGGCCGCGGGCTGCTCGTCGCGCTGCACGGCTGCTCGCAGCAGGCGACGGTGTTCCGCGACCTCGGCAACTGGGCCAGCGCGGCCGAGGCCTACGGGATGGTGGTGGCGGTCCCCTCGGCGCCGAACGGCGGGGTGCTGCTCGGCTGCTGGGACTACTTCGGCGGCAATCACTCGCGCACGCAGGGCCACGCCGGGGCGCTCTTGCAGCTGGCCGCGAACCTCACCGCCGACGCGGCGCTCGACGTCGACCCGGCCCAGGTCTACGTGGCCGGGCTGTCGTCGGGCGGCGGCATGGCGATGGTGATGGGCTGCGTGGCGCCCGACGTGTTCGCCGGGATCGGCATCGACGCCGGGCCGACGGTCGGCACCACTTCGTCGCAGATCGGCTCGGTCTCGACGTCGAAGCAGGCGGCCGTGTCGCTGTGTACGAGCCTCGCGGGGACGCACAGCGGCTCGTTCGCGACCCAGCTGACGTCGGTGCTCGCGGGGACGAGTGATTACGTGGTGGCCCAGGGCTACGCCGACCTCAACGCGTCGGTGATGGCCCAGCTGTACGGGGCGACGTCGGCGGGCGGCTTCAGCGTGGCCGACCTCGAGGGCTATCAGCCGGCCGGCACGGGCCTGCTGTGGGCCGACGCCGACGGGCCGCGGGTGTCGCAGATCCGCGCGACCTCCCTGGGCCACGCGTGGCCGGCCGGCAGCGGCGGGGGCGCGGACAAGTCGTACGTGTCGCCGAAGCACGTCAACTACGCCTGGTACCTGGCGGACTTCTTCTCCACCAACAACCGCCGGCTGTGCCCCGACTGCGGGGGCGGCAATGACGACGGCGGGAACGGCGAGACCGGGAGTGATGACACCGGGAACGGCGAGACCGGGAACGGCGAGACCGGGAGTGGCGAGACCGGGAGTGGCGAGACCGGGAGTGATGATTCCGGCGGCGACACCGGGGTCGAGCCGTGCACGCCGTCGACCCCGTACGTGCAGGCGGTGACCGCGACGATCTCCGGGCACTTCTCGCGCTTCGCCAGCTACCCGCACGGCTACGGCACGGCGGACGCGACCTACACCTCGCTGTTCTCCAAATACGGCATGTCGACGGCGTTCCCGCTGTACCAGGGGAGCGACGGCAAGTGGTACGCCGACCCCGCCAAGGTGCCGGGGGCGGTGGCGTGCCCCTGAGGGCCGTCGGCCCGGCGAGCGCAGCAGGGCTGCGCGGAGGCCGGGCCGAGCTCGGGGTGACGACGTGGATGTTTTTTGGGACATGCTCGAGTGAGCATGTCCGCATGGACATGTCGAGCCGATGGCCCGTGGAGCTGCTCGGCTCGCCGTGGCCGCGGCCCTGCGGCGCTGGGGGCCGAGCGCGCAGGCTGCGGCCGGGGGTGGTGAACGTCGGGCCGTCCTCGCGTCTGCGCGGCGCGAGGGCGATCGTCGTGTCGACTTCAGAACGACAGCGAGTCGGCGTCGAGGACGTCGTTCGCCGGGTCGGTGGCGATCGTCTTGCCGGCCGGGGCGGGGACCTGGTTCTCGACCCAGTCGACCAGGTAGAGGAAGGCCCGCTCGGCGTAGGGCTGCATCAGGACGAAGCGGTCGGCCGCGTTCTCCTCGCCGAGGGTGCCGTCGAAGTCGAAGTCGAGGCCGAGGCCGTCGCTGTGGGCGTCGACGTGGCCGCCGTGCGACACGACATAGAGGCGGTGCTGCGACGGCGTACCGAACGCGGACACCGCGGCGCGGTAGCTCAGGCCGTGGGCGCCGAGGCCGTTGAGGCCGTCGCCGTCGCCGTGGACGCTGATGAGCGGGGCCGAGAACTCGCCGGTGGTCGCGTTGGCCAGCGCCCACTCGACGTGCTCCTCGGTGAAGCCGGCGTTCTGGGCCTGCGCCAGCCACTCGTACATCGCGGGCGGCTCGTCGTTCGGGCCGGTGTAGCACGAGTAAGCGGCGGCCTCGGTGGCGTCGTGGCCCATGAGCTCGGCGCGGAACACGTAGCCGGTGAAGTTGTAGTAACCGACGCCCTTGAACTGCGGCAGGCCGAAGCCCTTGAGGTAGTCGAAGGCGGTGTTGTAGGCGCCCCAGATGGTCGCCGAGGCCGGGTCGAAGCCGGCGGCCTGCATCGCGGCCTGCGCGTTCGGGTAGGGCGGGATCTGGGCGTAGTTGGCCGGCGTCGTCTCGGTCAGCGGGTCGTAGGCGTAGCGCATCGTCAGCGCCGCCGCCTCGTTGGTGCGCACCAGGTGGTCGCTCGCGGCCAGCTCCGCCGGGGTCACGACGGCGTCGGCGTCGGTGTCGAGGACGCGGGCGTCGGGGTAAAAGACGCCGGCCCAGTCGACGCCGCCGGCGAACACCGCGGGCTCGCCCTGCAGCACGCGCAGGCGGTCGAGCTCGAGCGCGCGGCGGACCTGGTAGCCGCCGTTCGAAAGGCCCGCGGCGTACACCGCGGTGGGCGCCTCGCCGTAGGCGGCGGTCAAGCGCTCGCCGGCCCACAGGCCGAGGTCGAGCATCATCGGGCCCCAGTGCTGCGACGGGTGAAGCTTGTTGAGCATGGTCGCGTTGCCGTCGACGCCGCCGTTGGTCATGCCCTTGTTGCCGACCACGACGGCGTAGCCCTGCGAGACGAGCCAGGACAGGAGCACGCCGTGGCTCGACCACTCGTTGCGCGTGCCCGGGGTGCCGAGCACCACGAGCCGGCCGTTGTAGTCGGTCGGCACCGCGAACACGAGCTCCTGCGTGCGCTCCTCGACCGTCAAGGCGCCGGTGACCTCGACGCCCGGGGTCTCGCTGGTCGGCACGCGCTGGGCGCTGTGCAGGATGCTCGCCTTCATGGCGTCGACCTTCTTCTGCTCGCCGGGCGGCAGGGCGTCGTACTCGGCGCTGCCCTTCACGAGCGGCCAGTAGGTGCTGTGCTCGATGCCGCCGTCGCCGCCGCCGAGCCAGTCGACCCGCACGCCGCCGTCGAGCCCGACCACCAGCGCGTCGAGGTCCGGCGGCAGGTCGCCGGTGGTGCCGGTGGTGGTGTCGGTGTCGCCGGTGGTGGTGTCGGGACCCGTCGAGGTCGAGGTCGTGGTGGTCGTGTCGCTGGTGGTGTCGACCGGGTCGGTGGTGGACGTCGTGTCGCCGGTGGTGGTGGTCGTCGTCTCGCTGGTGGTGGTCGCCGTCTCGCCGGTGGTGGGCGGCTCGCCGGTGGTGGGCGGCTCGACGGTGGTCTCGGTGGTCGACGTGGTGGTCGTCCCGTCGGTGCCGGTCGAGGTGTCGGTGCCGGTCGAGGTGTCGGTGTCGGTGGTCGTCACGGCCGAGTCGCCGCAGGCGACCAGCAAGGCCAAGGAAGTCGGGAGCGCGCTGCGAATGTGCATAGCGGAGCAGACCACATGGATCCGTGAAAGCAAAGCGGCGCATCATCACAGCCCACGGCCCGCAGCGGCGATCGACGCAGCGGCGATCGCTCGCGTCGGCGGATCGATCTGCGCGTGAATCGAACGAGAGATCGCCGATGCGAACGGGCGCGATGCCCCGGCGCGAGCGCGCGAGAATCCGGGTGAAGCGCGAGGGCCCGCTCTGAGGCGCAGGGCGAGCTCCGGCGCGAGCGCGCGAGAATCAGGGGACGCGCCGGGTGAAGCGCGACGGCCTGCTCTGAAGTGCAGGGCGAGCGCGCGAGAATCAGGGGACGCGTCGGGTGAAGCGCGAGGGCCCCGCTCTGAAGCGCAGGGCGAGCGCGCGAGAATCAGGGGATGCACTGCGTGAAGCGCGACGGCCCGCTCTGAAGCGCCGGGCGAGCGCGCGAGAATCAGGGGACGCGCCGGGTGAAGCGCGAGGGCTCGCTCTGAAGCGCCGGCGCGAGCGCGGTGGAACGCGTTGCACCGGGATTGTCATGATCGCGCTCGTACAATTCCCTGCGCGGAAGAGTGCGCGCCGGTGCGCATTGGCGTGAGCGGCGAAATCGCGGCAGCCGAGTGGCGCGGCGCACAGGGCGACGCTCCCCGGCGGCCCGGCCGCCGCGGACTCGCGTATGGTCCGCGCCATGTCCGAAGCGCTTGCACCTGCGAACCCGGGCCTCTCGGGGCTCTCGTTGTACGTACCACGACCGCGCGTCGCGCTGAGCGCGTTCGCCGGGTGGACGGGCGCCGATCCGGCCAAGCTCGCGGCGGTGGTCGGCGACGCGTTCCGCGTGCCGCAGCCCGAGGAGGACGTCTATACGATGGCGGCCGCGGCGGTGCTGCGCCTGCTGCGAGAGCACGACGTCGATCCGTCGCGCGTCGGCATGCTGGCGCTCGGCACCGAGTCGAGCGTCGACAACGCGGTCGGGGCGGTGATCGTGCGCGGCATGGTCGACGACGCGCTGCGCCGCGAGGGGCGAGCTCCGCTGCCGCGCGACGTCGAGGTGCCGGAGGTCAAGCACGCGTGCCTCGGCGGGATGTATGCGCTCAAGGCGGCGCTGCGCTACGTGCAGACCGACGGCGCCGATCGGGTGGCGATCGTGGTCGCCGCCGACATCGCCCAGTACGAGCGCGGCAGCTCCGGCGAGCCGACGCAGGGCGCAGGCGCGGTGGCGATGCTGGTCGAGCCGCGGGCGCGCCTGCTGGCGCTCGACCTGCGCACCGCGGGCAGCTCGTCCGACGAGCGCGGCTGGGACTTTCGCAAGCCGGTGGCGCGCCACTTCATGGCGGAGTACCCGGAGAGCTGCCGCGGCGAGCGCGACTTCCCGGTGTTCAATGGCAAGTACTCGACGGTCTGCTACGTGGAGGCGGTGGTGCGGGCGCTGCAATCGGCGCACGCGCGCGGCGGCGGCGATCCGCGGGCGCTGCTGGCCGAGCCGGCGGCGCTGCTGCTGCACCGGCCCTACGATCGTATGCCAGTCGCGGCCCTCGGCGCGGCGTGGGTGTGGGCCTGCGTGCGTGCGGGCGAGCGCGAGGCCCTCGGCGCGGCCTGCCTGGCGGCCGACGTCGGCTTCGAGGCGCTGGCCGCCGAGCTCGCCGGTGAGAGTCGCGTCCGCGAGGGAGTGCTCGCGCACGGGCCCGAGTTCGACCCGCTGGCCCGCACGCAGGCGGTGGCGCGGCACGTGGTGAAGGACGAGGGGTTCGCGCGCGTGCTGGCGGCGACGCAGCCGGGCCGGGCGCTGGTGCGCCAGCTCGGCAATCTCTACACCGCGTCGCTACCGGCGTGGATCGCCGCGGCCTTCGCGGAGGCCCACGCGCGCGCGCTGGCGTGGGACGGAGCGGCGATCACGCTGGTCGGCTACGGCAGCGGCGACGCGGCGGAGGTGTGGTCCGGACGGGTGGTGCCCGGCTGGCGCGAGGCGGCCGGCCGCAGCGACGTCAAGGGGGCGCTGGCGGGGGCGATCGAGCTGGCGCGCGAGGACTACGAGGCGCTGCACGAGCGCCGCGCGCCGGCCAGCGAGCTGCCGGCGCCGACGCCGTTCGCGATCGCCGGCCGCGGCCGGACGTACGGGCGCAACTGGCAGGACGTCGGGGTGACGCACTACCGCGTGAGCGAGGCCGGCTGAGCGGAAATACGGCTCACTCGCTGAGGGACGGGTGAGATGTCCTCGGGGACATGTCCCGAGGTGCATGCTGGCGAAGGTCGGCCCGCCGGGCGACGGCGCGGCGGAGATCGACGCACTCACGGTCGTGAACGAGATGTCCTCGGGGACATATGTTCGCGGGCGCTGGCGAGGGCCGGGCCGCAGATGCAAGCCGACCCGCCGGCGACGGCGCGGCGAAGATCGACGCACTCGCGTCCGTGAACGAGATGTCCTCGGGGACATATATTCGCGGGCGCTGGCGAGGGCCGGGCCGCAGATGCAAGCCGGCTACCGCGGCGGAGATCGACTCACTCACATCCGCGATTGAGATGTCCTCGAGGACATGTCTCGACGAGCGTGATGAAGAGGACCAGGCGCAGATGCGAGCCAGGCTCCCGGGCGACGGTGAGGGCGGACACCGGCTTCCGCGTCAGCCTGCGGGCCGCAGCGCCGCGAGCGTGAGCTGCACGCGGCGCCGCAGGGCGGCCTGGGACGGCAGGGTGTGGGCGTCGCTGAGCGCTCCGATGCAGAAGGCGGCCAGCTCGGGCGGCGGGATGTCCTCGCGCACGAGCCCCTGGGCGATCGCGTCGGCGAGCAGCGCTTGCAGGAGCTGGCCGAGCTGCTGAAACCCGCGCGCGACCGACTCGCTGTGGCGCATGCGGGCGACCAGCTCCGAGCCGTGCTCGACGTGGGCCAGCCGCGCGTAGGTGTCCAGGACGCGCTCCAGACGCTGCCAGGGCGTGCCCTGGCGGTCGCGCGCGGCCTGCAGCTCGGCCAGGTGGCTGGCCACGTCGCGCTCGTGGAGCGCCAGCAGCACCGCGTCGAGCTCGCGGAAATATTTATATAGGGTCGCTCGACCCATGCCGGCGCGCTCGGCGATCGCCAGCATGGTCGTGGCGCCCAGCCCGTGCTCGGCGATCAGCGCGGCCGTGGCGTCGAGGATCGAGGCGCGCATGTCACGCCGGTGCAGCTCCATGGTGTCCGCCCAGATCTTCGGCACCGGCGCAGGATAACGCAGCCGCGGTCAGCCTGGCACCGCCGAGGACACGATGAGTTGACAGTAGACAGTCTGTCTTGATAAAGATCGCCGCGGCGCCCTGCACCGCGAGGAGACGACTTCATGCTGACGATCATGGCGTTCCTGGCCAGGCGGCCCGACCTCACGCCCGAGGCGTTCATCGACCACTATGAAAACCACCACGTGCCGCTGATCTGCCGGCTGGTGGGGGCGCCGCCGGTCTACCGGCGCAGCTACCTGCGGCGCGACGAGCCGCTGCTGCCCGGCGCGCCGATCGGCTTCGATGTCGTCACCGAGCAGAAGTTCGCCGATCGCGAGGCGCTGCAGGCGTGGCTGGCCGCGGTGTCACAGCCCGAGGTGGCCGAGCAGGTGCGCGCCGACGAGGCGCGCTTCCTCGACCACCGCCACTACTTCGCCTACGTCGTCGAGGAGCACGTCACGACCAGCGGCTGAGGATCAGCGCCGGACCCCGCCGCCGCTCCGGCGAGTGATGCGCTCGCCGGCTCGCCGCCGGACTCTGGCGTTCGCTGCGACGAAGTTCGGGTACCATCCGCAGCGTGTCCGAGCTGTTCGCAGCAGCCGTCTCGATCGCCCCGACGCGGCGGCGTCGCTTCCTGTGGGCCGCGTGGTGGACCGCGCCGCCCTCACGAGAACCATTTCGCCGGCCGGACGCGTCGGAAGGGGGCGCGCGCACGCCGGACGAGGCGCTGCGCCGGGCGGAGAAGGCTGCTGGACGCGCCCTGGTGCAGATCGAGCCGCTGTGGGCGCGCGCGTGGGGCCGCGTGCTGATGGGCGAGCCGCCGTTCACGCAGGCCGCGGGCGAGGGCTCGCGCGCGGCGCCGCGAGCGAGCCGGGAGCCGGAGCAGGCTTCCATCTGGCAGCTCCTCGGCCTGACGCCGCACGCCACGGTCGCGGAGATCCGCACAGCCTTTCGCCAGCGAGCGCTGGTGACCCACCCGGACCGCGGCGGCGATCCGGAGGCCTTCCGCGCGCTCCGCGAGGCGCACGACGAGGCCATCGCCCGCCGCTCCCGCGCCGGCAAAAGGCCGCGCCGCAAGCGACCGGAGACTTGAGCCCGACGGACTCGCCGGCGAAGACTCGCAAGGGTGACGCCGCGGCACAAGCGAGCGAGCGGCGAGCTGCATCACCATACATGTCTATTGGGACATGTATGATGATTGGCCGCTCACTCGACGACCACGTGGCGGTAGCCGAGCTGGGCGTCGACGATGTGGATGTCGAGCTGGCGGGCGGCCGCGTCGCCGGTGATCCACGCGGCGCTGCCTTCGAGCGGGAAGGCGTCGTCGCCGCGGGGCAGGTGGGTGTCGGCGACCAGCGCCGCCGGCACCAGCGCCTCGCCGGTGGCGTCGATGACCATGCCCCACGTCCCGGCGAAGGCCGGCTGCGCGCCGTCCCAGCGCTCCCACAGCACGACGTAGGTGTCGTCGCCGAGCGGCACCAGCTTGGGCCGCTCGGCGTGGGTCGTGCCGCCGGTCTCGGATTGATAGTGGGTGAGCCAGCGCAGCCGGTTCTGCCGCGGCTCGCCGCCCGACTCGACATCGAAGGTGTCGGGCAGCGCAGGGTCGAGGTGCATGCCGCTGTCCGGCGGCGACGATTCGAAATCGCGGCGGACTCGCACGATCGCCAGCTCGCGCGAGCCGGACACCAGATCGCCGGTGCCCGTGGTCGACTCGGTGGCGAACAGCGCCAGGTAACCCCAGGTCGGGTCGCCGTCGATCGGCGCGGCGTTGCCCAGGCGCGTGAAGGTGTTGTTGTTGCCGGTGTTGCCCTTGATCCCCAGCAGCGAGTACGGGTCGCTGTCGGGCTCGACGCGGGCGAAGGTGACGTCGCGGGGGAAGGCGTCGCCGAGGTGGAGCTCGAGGAAGCCGGTGCCGTCGTGGAACAGGCGGTGGTCGAAGGAGTGACTGACCCAGATCGAGGAGGTGCGGGTGACAGCGCCCGAGCCGGCGTCGAGGTGGGTGGTGAGCGCCTTCTGGTGGCGCGCCATGATGTTCCAGTCGGTGTCGGTGTTGTTGCCGTGGACGAGGGCCAGGGCGCCGTCGCCCCAGGCGAGCCGCGCGGTGCCGGCGACCATGGGGTTGATGATCGGCTCGGAGTCGGGCGCGACGGACTCGCGGCCGAGGTCGACGTCGGTGTCGAAGTGGACGGCGCCGTCCCACGACTGCTTGACGACGCGGACGATCCCGCCGCGGTGCTGGCCCGGCTGCGGGTCGTCGAGGGTGAGGGTGTCGCCCTCGGCGACGCCGCTGGCGACGTAGAGCTGGCCGTCGGGGTCGCGCGCGAGGCCCATGACCTTGTCGAGCATCGCCGGCTCGAGCACGGCGGTGATGACGTAGTCGTCGGCGCTCGGCTCGAGGCGCAGGACGTAGGCGTGGCCGTCGGGGCCCTGGGCGTAGTCCTGGACGAGGACGTCGATCGCGGCGCCGAGCGGGACCGCGACGATCTCGGGGGGCTTGCCGTACTGCGACTCCCAGCTCGCGGGGCCGACGAGGTCCTCCTGATTGACGTCGAACGGCACGAGCAGCTCGGCGATCGTGCCGACCGGCACGGGCGGCGGCTCGCCGGTGTCGGTGGTGCCGGTCGAGGTCGGGCCGGTGTCGGTGGCGACCGGCCCGGTCGTGCTGGTGGTCTCGTCGGCGTCGGTGGTGCCGGGCACGCTCGTGCTGCCGGTGGTCGGCGCGTCGGCGGTGTCGCTCGTGGTGTTCGTCGAGGTCCCGGCGGTCGCGTCGGTGGCGGCGTCGACGGTCTCGCTCTCGTTCGGATCGCCGACCTGCCCGCACGCCGCCGCCCACGTGAGCCCGAGCGCCACCCACTTGCTTCGCCTCGCGTCGATCGCCATGAGGCGACGGTAGAGGATCGACGCGGCCTTCGTCGAGAGGTCGCGCAGCCCTGGCCCGAGGCCGCAACCTTGCGGCTCGTGGACCTCATGCGCGTGAGCGGATGCGTCCGCGAGGCGCGGGGTGAATCATCACATGTCTAAAAAGACAGGCATGATTCGCGGCGAGGCGCGGGTGGGGACTTGCGAGCGCCGAACCCGCTGGTGGGAGTCGGCAATCACCACACCTGCGCCGATTTTTTCGTGGCGTCAGCGAGACGGCGGCGGGCCGCCGAGCCCGGCCTCGATCGTCGCGACGTCCTCGGCCGCATAAAACTTGGCCTGGAACGCCTGCATCTCGGGGCGCGTGAACACCTCGGCGCGCGGCTTCTCGATGGCGGCGGCGATGATCTCGGCGACCTCCTCGACCGGCTGGGCGCCCGGGAGCTGCCGCGAGTCGAGGCCGCCGTGGCGGGCGTTGTCGCCGAAGCCGGTGGCGACCACGCCGGGCAGCACCGTGGTCGCGTGGATCTCGGGGAACTGCGGCCGCAGCTCGAGGCGCACGCTGGTCATCAGCGAGTTCACGGCGGCCTTGGCCGCGCTGTAGGCGCTGCGGACGGGCGTGAACGGGATGCGCCCGAGCATCGACGAGACGGCGACGAGCTGGCCGCGCTGCCGCTCCTTGAAGTGGGGCAGGACCGCCTGCACGGCGTAGAGCACCGACTTGAAGTTGGTGGCGATCATGTCGTCGACGTCGTCGTCGGTGAGCTGGGAGGGCATGCGGGAGATCCCCCGGCCCGCGTTGGCGACGAAGACGTCGAGCCGACCGAACTCGGCGAGCGTCCGCTGCACGAGGCGCTCGTTGTCCGCGCGGCGCGAGACGTCGGTGGGGACGGCGAGCGCTCGCTCGCCGAGGCGGCCGGCGACCGCGGCCAGCGCCTCGGCGTTGCGGGCCGCCAGCACGATCGTCGCGCCGCGCGCGTGACAGACGTTCGCCAGCGCCTCGCCGATCCCCATCGACGCGCCGGTGATGACGATGATCTTGTCCTTCATGGCCGACATCATAAAAAATCTCGGCGTGAGGAGCAGCCGGGCCGCGGCGAACGGCCAGTACGACGACGCCGAGCCCGCTGGACGGGGTGCCCGCTCGCGTCATCCTCCGCGGTCGTCGCCCTCGCGGCGCGGAAGCAGGACGGACCGTCATGTTCTTTTTTATGAGAGAAATCTGCGTGCTCCTCGGCGCTCTCGCAGCGCTGCCCTCGCCGGACGAGCCGGGCTCGGACGAATTCATGGCGGACGTGCCGGCCGGGAGCTGGGGCTGCATCGTCGACATCCTCGCGGCGGACGACGCCGCGTATTGCCTGGCCAACTGCGAGGGCTTCGCCCCCGACGCGACGCGCCCGGCGTTTCGTCTCAAGGTCAGGTTGGGCGACGTCCCCGACGATTGGTGCGCGAAGAAGGCCCGGCGGTATTGCCAGAAGCGCGGCCGCGAATTGAACTACGCGTGTTGGGGCGATTTCTTCGCATGGTGACGGCGGCATGACGCCGAACGCGCTCGGAACTGCGAGCGTGTCGGGCGCACCGGGGGGTCCTCCACGGCGATCACCGCACGGGTGTCTCCGCCGCGCCGATCTGCGCGAAGCGGAGCGCTCCGCCTTCGCTGACGTTGGCGTCATGTCGGCGGTGTCGCACCTCGTACCGACGTAGCTCGCGCGGCTCTCGTCGCGGGTTCTGTTCTGTTACGATGCGACGGTCACCCGCATCGGTGGATGCATGCCCGACGCCGCGCGCATCAGCGACTTTCACGTCTGTCCCCACCCCGGGGCCCCGGCGCACGTCGGCGGCCCGATCCACAGCGGCAGCGCCAACGTGATCATCGGCTTCCTGCCGGCCGCGCGCGAGGGCGACGCGATCGTCTGCTTCCCGCTCGGCCCGGCCGACAAGATCAAGCAGGGCTCGGCGACGGTGCTGATCAATTCGCGGCAGGCCGCGCGGCGCACCGACCCGGGCGTCCACATCTCCGGCGACCTGATCGCGGCGGGTTGCCCCACGGTGATCATCGGCGATTCGACGCAGTGCTTCACCATGCGCAACGCGGCGCGCCGCGGCACCCCGTTCTGCGAGGAGTGCGAGAAGCCGCGGCGCGACGACCTCGACACCCACGACCACTCGGCCCAGCCGCGCCCGCCCGACCCCGAGACCGCGACGCTCGACGACGAGGAGCCGCCGCCGGGCGCTCGCGCGGGCCGCGACGCGATGGTCGACGTCGACGCCAGCAAGCACGAGCTGGCCGGGCCCGGCGACGACCTGCCGCACGAGCGCATGTCGGCGCGCTTCGCGGTCGCCTACCAGTTCTACGCGGCGCACATCGGCACCCTCAAGCCGAGCCAGATCCTCTCGCACATCAAGGGCATCGACCTGTCGCACCCGGTCGGGGTCGTGTCGGTCGCCGCGCAGACGCTGTATCAGCACTGCATCCCCGGCGCGGGGCTCGGGCAGTACTTCACCGCCGACAAGAAGACCACCGCCGAGCAGCTCGGCTGCTCGTCGACGGTGTACCCGATGGTCGGCGACTCGCCGCGACCGCCGCCGGTGACGCGGGAGACGCGGCCGGTCGAGTTCGGCGACGACGAGGCGCTGGCGCTCCAGAGCACCAGCGCGGCGATCGACGACGATTGGTCGTACAAGCAGAAGGACAAGCCGGCGCCGGACAAGATCGTCCGCTGCCCCGGCGGCGGCACGCAGCTGATGATCCCCCGCAAGTTCCACCCGCCCGTCGGGATGTGACGCGTCATGGCCGACCTCATGCGGATCGTCTCGCGCGACGCCTTCGCCCAGGTCCTGGGCGAGGCCCGGGCGCGCACGCAGGCGCTCGACCCGTCGCAGTCGGCGACGCTGCGGCGGATCGCCGACCAGCTCGAGCTCCTGGCCCGCACCACCGCGCGCGGCCGCGTCCCGCACGAGGACGACCGCGCGCGGATCGACATCGGTCTCATCGCCGCGCGCGAATTCGAGGAGACCGATCCGCGCTACGCCGATCAGCTGCAGGAGCTCGACTACACGTTCAAGCGCTACCCCTTGTTGCCGCCGGGGCCGCCGGTGCGGCGCCGCGGGGTGCTGCAGGTGTGGTCGGGCCGCGAGGCGTGGCACAAGCTGGTGCTGGAGCCCGGGGTGCCGCGCACCGTCGGCACCGCGAAGGCCGACTTCGTGGTCGAAGCCGACGCGGCAGGGTCGCCGCATTCCAGATCCTCTGGGACGGCGTGTGCGCCCAGGTGCAGGCGATCGATCCGCACCGGCTCACCATCAACGGTGAGCCGGCCTGGCACGGCGAGCTGGCGCATCGCGGGTGGATGACCGCCGGCGCGACCACCTTCCGCTTCCTCGTCGAGGACTACAGCCCACCGCCCGGGCCGGTGAAGCCGAGCGACGCTGCCAAGGCCGCGCTCGCCGAGCTGCAGCCGCGCAGCAAGGTCGGTCGGCTGTACGCGATCGTCGACGCCGCTCGCTCCGACCGCGCGCTGCAATTGCTCGAGGAGAGCGTCGACGCCTACGCGTCGCTGTACGACGGCGAGCAGGGGCGGGCCTACGACGACGTCGCGCCGTACCTGGTCCAGCTGCGCGCCGACTCGGGGCTGCTGCAGCGGCTGGTCGAGGAGGGCTGGGGCGACGCGTGGGGGATCTACGTCGAGAGCGCCCGCGAATTCGTGGCGGTGCGCCGGCACTTCCGTCAGTTCCTCATGGTCGAGGCCGAGGGCGAGGCGCACCGGCTGTTCTTCCGCTACTACGACCCGCGGGTGATGCACGCGTTCGCGGCCACGATCACGCCCGAGCAGCGCAAGGAGTTCCTCGCCGGCATCGACCGGATCGTGTTCGAGCGGCCGGACACCGCGGCCCTGCAGACCTTCTCGATGTGAAGCCATGCTGAAGATCACGCGCGAACAGATGGACGACTTCCGCCAGCGCAGCGTCCGCGGGTTTCAGGAGCGGATGGTGGCCCACCTCGGCGAGCGCTTCCCGCTGCTCAGCGCGGCGCTCGGGGGCCAGGGGGTGACGGCGATGATCGAGAAGGGCCTCGGCAGCGCGGCGCTGCACGGGATCGTCAAGGAGAAGGATGTGTGCCGGCTGATCGAGCTGCTGTGCCTCGTCCGCGACGTGAAGGAGGGCGAGCCCGGGTGGATGACGCAGGTCCTCGACCTCGCGACGCCGGCCAACATCTCGGCGCGGCTCGAGCAGCTCGGCGCGATGGCCTCGGAGCGGCTGGCGCAGGCCCCCGAGGAGGAGGCCGATCCGGCGCAGAAGGAGGCCGCGGCGGCGCTGTCGAGCGGCGAGGCGCCGCCGTTCGACGAGCGCGCGGGCGTCGAAGATCCGGTCACGCCATGCCCGGCCGCGCCGGGCAGAAGCGGCTGACCTCGTTCTCGTCGTAGCCGCGAATCACTGCGGTGATTCGTCGGGGTCGCCCGCCGCGATCACGACACGGGGCGCGGCCGCGGCAGCGGGATCGGCACCGTGTTGCAGGTGCCGTCCTCGCCGCAGATGCCCTCGAGCTCGCCGGTGATCGGCGGCCCGGCGCCGGGCTCCTGGCGGTCTTTGGCCTTGTCGCCGACGCGGAAGCGATCGGGCGAGCTCCAGTGCTCGGGCCGGGTCAGCTTCGAGTCGTCCTTGTAGGCCTTGAAGTCCATTGGTGCATGTACAGGCTGTAGAACACCAGCTTGGGCCGCTTGTCGGGCTCGCCGTCGGGGATCTCGAGGCGATGGCGGACGAGGACGAAGCCGCGCGAGAAGAGGGCGCGCGCGCCGTTCGGGAACTCGACGTGGGGGTACTCTTTGTCGACGCGATAGGCGACGATCTCGCCCTCGCGGATGCAGCGGACGCCCTTCTCCTGGTCGAGGGTGGCCTTGCTGTGCTCGTCGAAGTGGATCCCGCCGTGCCACAGGCTGTTGCCGCCGATCGGGTAGAAGCCGTCGTCGGTCCGCGCGAGCGCGCCTTCCTGGCCGCCGAGCACGCCGAGGAAGGTGCCCTCGTTGGCCTTCTGGTTCTCGTTGCCCTCGAACGGGTAGGACCACGGACCGCCGCCGGTCTCGGCCGGCTGACCGCCGCCGCCGTCGGGGAAGTCGAAGGTGTGCGGGTCGACCGTCGAGTGGCCGCGCGCGAGGTTGGGCCGCCCGGGCGTGCCGCCGGGCATGACCTCGAAGTGCAGGTGGTTGCCGGAGCTGACGCCGCCGGTCATGCCGACGGTGCCGACGGTCTGGCGCGCGGTCACCTGCGTGCCGACGGCCAGCGGCGAGGCGACGTTCATGTGGCCGTAGAGCGTGTGGACCGTCTGGCCGCGGATCGTATGCTCGAGCACGATCGTGTTGCCGTAGCCGCCGACCCACCCGTTGAACACCACCGAGCCGTCGGCCGCGGCGGGAATGGGGGTACCTTCGGGGGCGCCCCAATCGTCGCCGCGGTGCGGCTGGACCTTGCCGCTCGTCGGGTGCTTGCGCGCCGGGTTCCACCGGCTCGTCAGGCGGTACGGGGAGCCCGGGTTGTAGGTCGGCATCGTCCTCCTCGCGGCGGCGGGCCCCGCATCACTTCGAGCCGCGCTCGGACGGCGTCGCGGCGGTCGGCGCGGCGTCGTTGGCGTCGCGCGCGGTGTTCGGCGCGGCGTCGGTCCCGCGCACCGGGGCGCCGGCGCTGTTGATGTAGACCATGTTGCCCTTGATGTAGATGCCGCCGGAATTGATGGTGATGAACCCGCCGGGGCCCTGGATCGTCAGCGCGCTGCCGGCGTCGAGGACGATCTTGGAGGAGCGCAGGTGGATCTCGTCGGCCGCCTCGATCGCCAGGCGGCCGCCGATGGTCGTCTGCTCGTTGCCGTCGACGATCCGCGAGACGTGGCCGTCGACCTTCTCGAGCGTGTTCTTGCGGGTGTGCTCGTTGCGGTCGCCGTCGATGAGCTCGAGCTTGTCGCCGAGCAGGTGCATGTCGACGCGGCCGACGCCGTCGATGCCGCCGACCAGCAGCTCGACGTCGCCGCCGAGGTGGGCCTTGGTGTGGCGGTGGATCGTCAGGTGATGGTCGTGGAACAGCTGGACGAAGCTGTCGCCGGCCTTGCCGCCCTCTTCGTGGCCGACGGTCACGTGCGAGTTGTTCCACACCGTCGAGAAGGCGTCGTTGTTGACGCGCACGTCGATGTTGCGCTCGGCGTGGAGGAAGATCTGCTCCTCCTTCTTCTTGTCCTCGAAGCGGAACTCGTTGTAACCGCCGCCGCCGAGCGAGCTGTCGGACTTGATGGTGCTCTTGGTCTTCTGCTCGGGCAGCGGGTACGGCACCTCGTTCTGCCCGTGGTAGATGCGGCCGGTGATGATCGGCCGGTCCGGGTCGCCCTCGAGGAAGTCGACCAGGACCTCGTGGCCGATGCGCGGGATGAACATCGCGCCCCAGCCGTTGCCGGCCCACAGCTGGCTGACGCGCACCCAGCAGGTGCTGGTCTCGTCGAACTTGCCCTCGCGGTCCCAGTGGAACTGGACCCGCACGCGCCCGTACTTGTCGACGTGGACCTCCTCGCCCTCGGGGCCGGTGACGACCGCCGACTGCAGGCCGCGCATCACCGGTCGCGGCGTCACGCGGGCCGGGCGGTACGGGACCTTGAGCTCGGTGACGCCGAAGCTGTTGTCGTACGAGCTCGCCTTCTGGCCGTCGTGGTCGAGCACCTGCTGCTGCTCGCCGCGGTGGTGGACCTCGGTGATCCGGTACTGCGTGTTGAGCTCCTGCTGCGGGTGACTGGCGAGCGTCATCGTGTGCCCGGGGGTCAGCCGCGGGCAGTCGCTGTCGCCGCTGCCCTTGCGCCGGGTCGCCTGCAGCTCCTCGAGGCGGATCTTCGCCAGCACGGCGCCCTCGTTGGGGCCGGCGCGGCCGGGGTCCTGGTACTCGCCGGGGAAGTCGTAGACCTCGAGCTCGGGCTTGGCCTTGCCGGTCTCCTTGACCTCCATGGCCTGGTCGGGCTTGTGGAGGTTCTTGTCGCGCAGCGAGACAGTGCCGGTCCGGATCCGTCCGCCGAACCGGAACTCCTTGATGTGCTCGCGATCCTGGACGGCGCCGTCGGGCGGGTTGAACCACACCGTCGAGCTGCCGCCGATCGCGGGGTGGGCCTGGCTGCTGTCGGCCATCACCCAGACGTGGCGGCTCTCGTCGTGCTCGAACCAGTAGCAGATGCCGTCCTCTTCGAGCAGGCGGCTGACGAACGCGAGGTCGGTCTCTCGGTATTGCACGCAGTAGTTGCGCGGCTCGTACTTGGCCGACAGCGCGAAGCGGAACCGGTCCTTCGCCACGCCGGCCTTCGTCAGCACCTCGCTGACGATCTGCTGGGTGGTCTTGTCCTGGAAGATCCGGCAGTCGCTGCGGTGCAGCAGGAGGTGCGCCGAGGGGCCGAGCTTCAACGCGTAGAGGTCGAACTCGCGGGTGTGCCCGATGTACTCGGCGTCGTAGATGATGCCGTGGACGTGGCGCGGGCTCTCGGCGCCCTCGATCGTCAGCAGCGCCGACTGCCCGAGCATGCCCTCGGTGTCGAGGTCGACGGCGGCGACCTCGATCGCGAACTCGAACGGACTCGAGATGGCCTCGCGCCCGGTGAAGCGAACCACCCGCAGCGAGGCGCCGCCGACGTCGAGGGTGAAGATCGCGTCGCTCGACTGCAAAACCGAAGAAGGATTGGAAACGTCGACAGCCATCCGTAGGGGCCGGGCCCTCGTTTCGCAAGATAGGTGCAGCGGCGAGAGCCCGTCAACACGGGGCCTTCCGCGACGGCATCCGACTGCACACATGCGCCTATGGCCTAAGAAGATCCCCGCGCACGGATCCGCGCGCGCGGAGCGATGCTGCGCAGCGACGCACAGTTCGTCGGCCGCGGCGCGCGTGTACGCCCGGACGACCGTCGCAGTGCACATTCGCGGGCGCCTGCCGCCCCGATGACGAGGACCGCGCTCTCCGCAGCGGCGGGGGCGGCGCGAGGTTACGGGCGCGTCACGAGCGAGGCGTGGGCCGCGAGCTACGCGCGCTTCGATTCGCGACTGTCGACATTCGGCCCGCGAATGTGCAGCGATGCGAGTGCGATGATTGCGGCGACCCTCAGCCGCGCAGCGACTCGATGCGCCAGGCGAACTCCTCGCGCAGGTTTTCGGACGCGCCGGGCAGCGTGTAGGCGAGCCGGCCCTCGCGGTCGAGCACCCAGAAGGTCGGGAACATCTCGACCCCGGCCTTCTGGCAGAAGCCGGCGTCGAGCAGCACCGGGAAGCGGTGCTTGTGCTCGCGCATC
Source organism: Nannocystis pusilla (assembly GCF_026626665.1). GTDB lineage: Bacteria > Myxococcota_A > Polyangia > Nannocystales > Nannocystaceae > Nannocystis > Nannocystis pusilla. The sequence continues at coordinate 7,669,463 of NZ_JAPNKE010000002.1, read as the reverse complement.
CACCGGGCGACCTCGTCCTTCTCGCCGCCGAAGTGGATCGTCAAGATCTCGACGTCGCGGTCGCGGGCGTAGTCCCTGATCAGCTGTTCGAATTCGGGAAGCTCGTCGATGCACGGCTTGCATGTCGTGAACCAGAACTTGATCACCGCGATCTTGCCGCGCAGCGACTCGTTGGTGATCTCGGCGCCGTCGAGGCGCTCGAGCGCGAAGGCCGGCGCAGGCGCGGGGGAGGCGGCCCGGGCGGCGATCACCCTGGCGCGCCGGAGCTCCCTGGCGCGCGCGCGGATCTTGTCGAGGTACTTTTCATAACCTCGGAGGTCGCCGTGCTCCTCGCGGTAGATCTGCGCGAGCATCCGCTTGCACGGATTTTCGCGCTGGAAGAGCTCCAGCTCGAAGCCGGCGGCGAGGTAGCCCTCGGCGGCGTCCATGTCGCCGCGCCCGCGCGCGAGGGCGGCCAGGCGCGCGAGGCTCTCGGGGTAGCCGGGGCTCACCTCCTGCGATCGCAGGAGCGCGGCCTCGGCCTCGGCGGATCGACCGGTGGCGAGGAGCACCACGCCGAGCGCGTCGTAGTTCACGCCGAGCATGTCGCGCCGGATGATGTCGCGCATCTCGTCGGGCATCCCGGCGGCCGCGAGCTCGGCGACGAGTCGGTCGAACGCGGCGGGCCCCTCGCGCACCAGCGCCTCGGCGCGCTCCAGGTGGACGCCGCGTTCGGCCAGCGCGATCGGCCCGTGCGAGTACGGGGTGTTGAGGTCGATGCGGCCGGCGATGCGCGTGAACTCGATCGCCGCGAGCAGCTCGTCGGCGGGGGTGGCCGGGTCGGCGCGCAGGAGCTCGAAGCGCAGGCGGCCGACCTCCTCGCGCAGCGACGGATCGTGCAGCTGCGGGCGCGCGAGGAAGGCGTCGATCACGGGCCGCTGCTCGGGCTTCGGTTTGCCGTCGGGGCCGAGCCCGGCGGTGATCTTTCGGTACAGCAGCAGCTCGTGCGCGGGGCTGCCGTCGAACTCGCCGGCGATCCGGCGCTCGAGGTCGTCGGCGCGCTGGGCCTGGCCGTGCTCGCGGAGCGCGTCGGCGGCCGCCAGCAGGGTTGACGGCTGCTGCCCGCGCAGCGCGAGCAAGGCGTCGATGTCCTGCACGATCGCCGCGCGTCGCTCGTCGTCGCTGCGCTCGGGCGCGCCGCGCAGCAGCTTCCACCGCTGCTGGTGCAGTCGCACCGAGCCCGGCGAGGCCTCGACGGCCCTGGCGATCCACGTCAGCGCGTCGGCGGGGCGCTCGGCCTGGGCGAGCGCCTGCGCGGTGGCGAGGGCCACCTCGATCGCGGCGACGCCATGGACCTTCTCGACCTCGGCGAGGGCCGCGGGGAGCTGGTCGCGCGCGACCTGACTGCGCTGCAGCAGCCCGCGCGCGCGCCGGCTGCAGCACCTCGGGGTGCGCGTCCGCCAGCGCCATCGCGTCGTCGGTGCGCTCGAAGCCGAGGAGGCCGCGCGCGCAGGCGGAGGATGTCGGGGTGATTGTCCAGCCGGGTCGTGAGGGCCTCGGCGGCGAGCAGCGCGCCCCGGTCCGGGTTTTCTGGATCGACGAGCCCGACGGCGACGCGGGCGAACTCCGCCCAGGGATCGTCGGGCCGCTCGGTCCGCAGCTGCTCGGCGAGGGCCTCGGCCTCGAGTCGCCGGCCGCTGTCGGCCACGCAGGCGAGGGTCCACGCGCGCAGCCGGCTGTCGTTCGGGTGCGCACGCAGCAGCGTCTCGCCCTCGGCGACGCACGCCTCGGGATCGAAGACGAGCGCCAGGTCGCGCACGCGATCGGCAGCGGCGGGATCGTCGGCCGGCGGCGATGGCTCCGCCGGCGGAGGCGCGACGGCCGGCGCGACCTCGGCGGCGGCCGGGCGCTCTCGCGGCTGCGTGCAGGCGCAGACGAGCGCGACGAACAGGACTGCTCGAGAGACGCGGATGGGGTCGGCCACGCATGCGACGGTAACAAGTGATCCCGTCGCTGTCGTGCTCGGGCTTTCTACGGTGTCGCCGCCACACCTCGCAGGAGGGCGACGACTAGCGGGCCAGCTGCGAGTTGAAGCGCACGTCGAACTCGCGCTCGCTGGACAGCACCAGCATGATCGTCTCGATCATGCTGATGACCACGGGGATGAAGGTCCAACAGAACAGCAGATAGGCGATGCCCATGCCGGTCTGGCCGAGGTAGAACTTGTGCACGCCGAGCCCGCCGAGGAAGAAGGCGAGGAGCGCGGCGACCCACTTGTTGCGGTCGGCGACCCGCACCAGCGCGCCGGCGGTCGGGCCCTGGGTCATCGTGTTGGTGTTCTGCACGACGATGTTGATCGGCTGCGGGTAGGCCTGGCCGGGGTACGGCGCGGCTTGCATCGGCATCGGTCCGCCGACGACGGCCTGCGGGTGACCGGGCGGGGGATAGAACTGCGGCTGGTGACCGGCGCCCGGCTGGACCGCGCCGCTGGCCCACGCGGGGTCGAACATCGGCGGGGTGGCGAGCGGTGCGGCGTGCGAGCGCGGAGGCGGGAGGAGCGATGGCTGATTCATGGGCGGTGGTCCTGAGCGAGGGATGCGGGGCGGACGGCGAGAGAGAACTGGAGGTGGCCGGTGTCGAGGTCGACGTCGGCGTGGACGTGGCCGCTGCGGCTCATCTCGGTGAGCGCGGCCTCGGCCTCGGCCAGCGAGAGGCGCAGCGCGTGGGCGACGTCGGCGACCGTCAGCGGGCCGCGCACGCGCGCGCCGAGGGCGAGGATCTGCTGCTCGCGCGCCGCGTCGAGGGAGCGCTGGCTGCCGCGCGAGAGCACGTGGATCACGCCGGCGGCGACCCACAGGGCGGCGGCGATCGCAATTCCCGGTAGATACAACAGACCCGGCAGCGACAAGCTGCTGACGAGGCCGATCCACGACAGCAGGACGACGCTGCCGAGCACGGCCACCGCGATCACGACGAGCCGGCCGTGCGTCGCCAGGCCGCGCTGGACCAGCCCGCGCGTGCGCGCGTCGGCGAGGCGCGCCTGCGGGACGGGCTCTCGCCGCTCGAGTGTGGCCTGGTGGATGCGGATGCCGTTCGGACCGCCGAGCGAGAGGGTGGCCGCGTGGTCGTGATCGTGCATGGAGACGTCGAGTCCTGGGAGAACGAGGGGATGAACGGGGCCGTGAACGCGTCGCGAAGGGCTCGCGCGGTCACTTCGGCTCGACGCGCTTGATGCCGCCGTGACGCGAGCAGCAGCCGGAGCGGGGCTCCGTACAGGTCGCCGAGGGCGTGCCGTCGTTGCACTCGATCCCGGGCTTGCCGAGGTCGGGGTTGTCGGTGCGGGCGAGCGCGCAGTAGGTGCCGGCGACGCCGATGGCGGTGATCAGCGCGGCGGTGAGGAGCGGCGGGACGGTGAACTGCCCGCGTCGGGCCGGCCTCGGCGGCGGCGGCGGCGGACGACCGGACGCGGCCATCGCCGCCTCGAAGATCGCGCGCAGCTTGTAGATCTCGGGGGCGCGCAAGGGGCGGTCGTCGGCCAGCTGCTTCCAAAACTCGGGCAGCGGGTAACCGGAGTGGCGCTGAATGAGGCCGCACAGGGTGTTGGCGTACTCCTGCGGCGAGACCCGCTCGTCAGGCAGCCGCGACCCGGCCTCGGCGAGCAAGGTCAGCTCGAGCAGGAGCCGCATGTCCTGATTGCTGTACGCTTCCGCCAGGTAATCGCGCAGCGCCTGCCAGGCGCTGGCGTTGGTGGTGGGAGAGCTTCGAGGCGAGGTCATGACGGATGCATGGCCGGCGAGACGAACGCGACCTCGAGCGGTAGTGCGTGTCCGCGGCGCATCCGGTCATGCCGGGCAACAATTTCGGGCCACGCGAACGCCGTCACGGACGAAGTGCGCGACGCGTTTCAGCGGGCCCCGGCCAGGATGTCGGACGATGGTCGACACCCCGCGGGCGCCGACCTCACAGCGTGTTCAGTGTGTACGACGTCTGCTCGAGGGTCGCCAGCTTGTCGCGCAGCTCCTCGGCGATCGCGTCGACCGTCGATTCGGGCAGCTCGCCCTCGACGGTCATCTGCAGCTCGAAGCCGCCGCGCACGAAGCGGACGACCACGCCGTCGACGCGGATGCGGGTGGTGTCGAACGAGTCGTCCTCGTCGGGCATGACTTCGTGGGCGACCGACGGGCGGTACAGGTGCTCGGCGAGGTCGAGGTCGGGCGGGGCTCCCAGCGCGGCGTCGAGTTTGGTGAGCTCCTCCGCGAGCTCCTTGGCCCAGCCGACCTGGCGATACCAGCAGGCCTGGCCGAGCTCCCACAGACGGTTGCGTTCGCCGTCGCTGCGGCGGAACTCGCGGCGAGGCCAGCGGCGATCGGTGAGACGCTCCCATTGCCAGGTGTCGAGGTCGAGGCGCCAGTCGTCGATGTTCTCGACGATCGATTGGCCCTTGCCGCGGTCGAGCTCGCCGCGCTGCACCACGATCGCGCGGCCGTCGTCCGTCAGCGTCGCGGTGTGTTCGAAATCCACCCGGGCGGGGTGCCGCCGGTGGGGATGGTGGAGATCGCGAAGGTCGCGAGGTCGAGCGCGAGCACCGGGGTGTGGCCGTACTTGCGCTCGCCGGTGTAACCGATGCTGCCGATGAGGATGATGCGGTCGCCGACCAGCGTGGCGGAGTGAGAGTCGGTCGGCGGGAAGACGTCGCGCGGGTAGCCGAAGATGTCGATGTGGCCGTCGGGGTGGCGCACGATCACGTCGTTGTAGATGTAGAAGTCCGAGTCGTAGTAATCCTCGTGCTCGCCGGCGATCTGAACGATCCGACCGTCGGGCAGCTCGGTGCTGCTGCAACCGAAGCGTTCGAAGCACCAGCCGGGGCCGGCGTAGAGGGCCGTGGGGCCGTCGAAGCGCTTGTTGGCGGCCCAGGCGTTGACGCCGGCGCGGATGATCCACACCCACACCGGATTGGTCATTCGCTCCGGGTTGGCGGTGCCGGGACGCGGCGAGCGCCACTCGAGGAACTCCTCGCGTCCGAAGGTCGGCTCGGGCGGCGGCTCGGGTTCGACGTCGTCGTCGTCGTCCTCGACTTCGGTCGCCTCGGTCTCGGGGTCGGTGTCGTCGTCGGCGCGGGTCGTCATCGGCTAGCGATGACTCTTAGCACGACGGGCCGGGCCGCCGCGGGCGCTGGCGCCCGCGGCTCACTTGGGGTTCAGGCGGCCGGTGGCGTACAGCAGGCGGGTCGTGGCGACGTGGAGGTCGATGCGCGAGTTGACGGCGCGCAGGGCCGCCTGGACCTGCTCGCCCTCGGCGGCGATGATCTCGTTGGTCGTCGCCGCGCCGAGCTTGTAGTTCTCGCTGGCGACGCGGTAGGCCTCGACGGACGAGGCGAGGCCGCGGGTGCTGAGCTCGATGGCCGCGAGGGCGCGCTCGCGGTCGTGGTAGGCCTGGGCGACCTCGATGGCGATCGCGCGCCGCATCAGCTCGGCCTGCAGGACGAGCTCGCGCTTGTTGGTCTTGAGCTCGCGGACCTGGGCCTTGGTGCGCAGGCTCTGGTTGATCGTGTAGCTGAGCTGCACGCCGACCGACCACGACGCGCGCCACACCGGCGACAGCGGGAAGAAGCGCTGGTTGGGGTTGGCGTACAGGGCGTCGGCGAAGGCGTCGAGGCGCGGGTAGTACTGGGCCCGGGTGGCGCGGATGTTCTGGTGCGTGCCGTCGACGGCGCGCTCGAGCGAGCGGACCTCGAGGCGATTGGCCTGCGCCTCGGTGATGAGGTCGTCGACGGACGGCAGCTCGCCGAGGTCGGGCGGCGGGGCGAGGATGTCCTCGCCGACGTCGTAGGCGCGGGTCGGCTCGTTCATCATGACCGCGAGGTTGCGCTCGGCGATCTTGCGGAAGGCGCGGGCGTCGGCGATCGCGCTCTGCTGCGAGGACACCAGGGCGTCGACGCGGAGCACGTCGGAGCGGGTCGCGGAGCCGGCGTTGAACAGGTTCTCGGCGTCGACGAGGCGCGACCGGGTCCGCTCCAGCGAGTCCTCGATCACGACCAGGGAGGCGACGCCGCGCAGCCAGTTGTAATAGGCCAGGCGGGCGTCGGTCTGGACCTTGACGCGCTCGGCGTCGCGGGCGAACACGGCCGACTCGCGCGCGGCGAGGGTGCCCTTGCGGGCGGGCGCGAGCGAGAGGATGTAGTCGGAGATCGGGACCGAGAGGTTGGCCGAGAGCGAGTAGGAGTTGAGGGGGATCTGGATCTTGAACGGCGGGGTGATGACGAGCGGCACGCCCTGGGGGTCGAGCGCGCACTGACCCTGGCCGCCGGGGCAGTCGCCGACAGTGATCGGCGCGACGCCCTCGGACGGGCCGTTGACGGCGGCCACGCTGGCGCCGCCGCCGAAGTTGATCGCGGCCTTCGACAGCCGCGAGTAGCTGGCCTTGACGCCGAGCGTCGGCAGGAAGCTGACGATCGCCTGGTCGACGCGGGCCGCCGCGCGCTCGATCGCCTCCTGCTTGATCTGCAGGGACGGCGAGGCGGCCACGGCCTTTTCGGCGACGGCGTCGTCGGTCAGGCCGCCGGCCACCGGCACCAGGCCCTTGCCGAGCGGGCTCTCGCGCAAGATCCGCTCGAGCTCGTCGGTGTCGACGGCGAGGGCCTGGGAGGCGGCCGAGTCGGGGCTGGCGGCCCGGCGCGGGTCGGGCACGGCGGCGGCGTCGGACGGCGGGGCGGCGAGGGCGACCACGAACAGGGAGGCGATGGCGATCATGCGGCAGTGCTCGATCTGGCGCCGCCGCGCAGGGGCGGGCGCCGGAGTCCGAAGTGACAGTGAAGGTGTTTCAGACGGGTCCGTCGCGGGGCGACGGCGGATGGCCCTCGGGACAGGCTGTCCCGAGGGCCATGTCACGGTGCTAGTCGAGCTTCTCGGCGGGGGCGTCGCCGAACAGCTTGCGGGCGATCCAGCGGGTCGAGCGGGCGGTCACCATGCGGTCGAACAGGAGGTACGAGACCGGGACGACGACGAGGGTGAGCACGGTCGAGGTGATCATGCCGCCGATGACGATGACGGCCATCGGCGCGCGGGCCTCGCCGCCTTCGCCGAGGGCGAGGGCGACGGGGACCATGCCGAAGATGGTCGCGGCGGCGGTCATGACGATGGGGCGCAGGCGGACGCGGCCGGCGCTGACGAGGGCGGGGACGATCTCCTGGCCGCGCTTGCGCTCGTCGTTGGTGAAGTCGACCAGGAGGATCGCGGTCTTGGTGACGAGGCCCATCAGCATGATGAGGCCGATGAACGAGAACACGTTGAGGGTCATGCCGGCGAGGTAGATCCCGCCGAAGGCGCCGATGACCGACAGCGGCAGCGAGATCATGATGACGACCGGCTGGACGAAGCTGTTGAACTGGGCGGCGAGGATCATGTAGACGAGCACGACCGCCAGGCCGAGCGCGAGGATCATCGCCTCGAACGACTCCTTCATCATCTCGGCGTTGCCGATGTAGCCGGTGTTGAGGTGGCCGGGGATGACGCGGGCGGCCGCCTCGTCGAGCAGCTTCTGCGCCTCGCCGAGGGTGGCGCCGCGCAGGTTGGCCAGCAGCAGCACCTGGCGCTGGCGGTTCTGGCGCTCGATCTCGCTGGGGCCCGACTCGCGCTCGATGCGGACCAGGCTGGCGAGGTCGATCATCTGCCCGGTGGTGGCGCGCACCTTGAGGTTGCTGAGCGCCTCGATCTGGGTCCGCTGGGCCTCCGGCATCTGCACGATCACGTCGTAGATGTCGGCGCCGTCCTTGAGGTCGGAGATGGTGTCGCCGGCCATCAGCGAGCGGATGGTGCGGGCGACGGAGGCGATCGGGACGCCGAGGTCGGCGGCCTTGTTGCGGTCGACGTGGACGGCGAGCTCGGGCTTGCCGCCGCGGAAGGTGATGTCGAGGTCGACGAACTTGCCGGTCTGGGCCAGCTCGTCGCGCAGGGCGGTGGCGGCGGCGGTGATCTCGGCGAGGTCGTTGCCGCGGATCGAGAACTGGATCGGCTGGCTGCGGCCGCCCTCGCCGCCCAGCGGGCTGATCTCGGCGACGGTGACCTGGACGCCCTCGATGCCGAGCATGCGGTCGCGGACCCATTGCATGGCGTCGCGCTGGCCGAAGCCGCGGTCGTGACGGCCGATCAGGATGACCTGGATCTCGGCCTTGTTGACCTGGGCCTGCTGGCCGCCGCCGATGGTGGTGAAGGTGGTCTTGACGCCCGGCAGGTGCTCGCGCAGGTCGGCGGCGACCGCCTCGGCGGTGTGGATGGTGGCCTCGAGGCCGGTGCCGGTCGGCAGCTCGACCTGGACGGCGAACTGCGAGCGGTCCTGGCTCGGCATGAACTCGCCGGGCACGCGGGTGACGAGGGCGACCGAGCCGACCAGCGAGAGGATCGCCAGCAGCACGGTGGTCCACGGCCAGCGCAGGGCCCAGCCGAGGATGGCGGTGTAGATGCGCTCGAACACGCCGAAGGCGCGGTTGAAGGCGCGCGCGAACCAGCCCGGCTGGTGCTCGTGGCCGTGGCGCATCAGCACCGACGACAGCATCGGCGTCAGGGTGAAGGAGACCAGCATCGACAGCAGGACGGCGACCGAGACGGTGATGCCGAACTGGAAGAAGAAGCGGCCGATGATGCCCTTCATGAAGGCGACCGGCACGAACACCGCGACCAGCGAGAGGGTGGTGGCGATGACGGCGAGGCCGATCTCCGACGTCGCGTCGAGGGCGGCGCGCATGCGGCCCTTGCCCATCTCGAGGTGGCGGTAGATGTTCTCGATGACGACGATCGCGTCGTCGACCAGGATGCCGATCGACAGCGACAGCGCCAGCATCGAGATGTTGTTGAAGGTGAACCCCAGGTAGCTCATGAACGCGAAGGTCGCGACGATGCTGGTGGGGATCGCCACCGCGGCGATGAAGGTCGCGCGGAAGTCGTGGAGGAAGATGAGGATCAGGAGGACGGTCAGCGCCGCGCCGAGGGCGAGGTCGAACTGCACGTCGTGGATCGCGTGCTCGGTGAACACCGAGTTGTCGGTCGGGATCGCCGCGGTGATGCCGTGCTTCGTCAGCTGCGGCTCCATCTCGGCCAGCTCCTCGCGGATCCGGTCGGCCAGGGCGACGACGTTGGCGCCGCTCTGCTTGCGGACGATGAGGCCGATGGCGGCGTTGCCGTCGAGGTAGGAGGCGGAGCGGGCGTCCTCGACGTCGTCGAGCACCTCGGCGCAGTCCTTGACGCGGATCGCGGCGCCGCCGACCCCGACGATGACGATGTCGCCGATCTCCCCGGCGCTCTTGATCTCGCCCTTCGTCTTGATGGTGAGCTCGTTGCCGCCGCTCTTGATGTAGCCGGCCGGCAGCTCGAGGTTGCCGGCCTTGATCGCGTTGATGACGTCGTCGACGGTGAGGCCGAAGCCGGTCATGCGCGCGGGGTTGACGAGGACCTTGATCTCGCGCTCGCGGCCGCCGATGACGTCGACGATGCCGACGCCGGGGATCTGCTGGATGCGCTGCTTGACCTCGTCCTTGGCGATGCGCGTCAGCTCGCCGATCGGCAGGTCGCCGGCGAGGGCGACCGAGAGCACCGGGGTGGCGCCGACGTCGAGCTTCTGCACCGTCGGCGGGTCGATGCCGGTCGGCAGCTCGCGCTCGATCGCGGCGACCTTGTCGCGGACGTCCTGCACGGCCTGGTCGCCGTTGACCTCGAGCTCGAACTCGAGGATCACCGCGGTGACGCCCTCGTAGTTGCGCGAGGTCATGCGCTTGACGCCGCTCAGCGACTGCAGCGCCTCCTCGATCGGGTCGGCGACCTTGGACTCCATGGTCGCCGGGTCGGCGCCGGGATAGACGACGGTGGTCGTCACGACCGGGAACTCGACGCTCGGGAACATCTCGACCCCGATGCGCGGCAGCGCGTAGAGGCCGAACACCATGAGCGCGGCGATCAGCATCGCCGCGAACACGGGCTGCTTGATCGATACTTCGGCGAGCTTCACAGCGGGCCCCCGCGGCCGAGGACCGCTTGCGCTTGGCGCTGGCGACGGGCTGGGCCTTCTGGGCCTTCTTGGCGGGCTCGGCGGGGGCGGCGGCGACCTCGGCGGCCGGCGCGGCCAGCTCGACCTCGACGTACATGCCGGGGCGCAGCAGGTTGTCGGCGTTGTCGACGTCGGCGACGATCTCGATCGTGCGCGTCTGCGCGTCGACGGTCGGCTGGATGCGCACGACGGTGGCGCTGCGGGCCAGCTCGAGCGCGCTGAAGTGGGCGGTGATCGTCTGACCCTCGCGGATGGTCTTGAGCGCGGTCTCGGGGATCCGCGCGCGCAGCTCGATGACCGACTGGTCCTGCACGACCATCACGACGGTCGGCGGCATCATCGTCACCGACTCGCCGACGTTCTTGAGCTTCTTGGTGACGACGCCGTCGATCGGGGAGGAGACGGTCGAGTCGCCGCTGTTGCGCCTGGCCATCGACAGGGCGACCTCGGCCTGGGTGATGCCGTTGCTCGCCGCGGTGAAGGCGTGCTCGGCCCGCTCGAGCACGGCGGGGGAGATGCTGCCGCTCTGGGCCAGCTTGCGCTGGCGCTCGAGCTCGCGCTCGGCGTTGTCGCGGCTGATGGTCGCGGCCTGCAAGGAGGTCTCGGCCTGGGCGATGCCGAGGCGGCTGGCGCGGGCGTCGAGGCGGAACAGCAGCTGGCCCTTCTTGACCCGCTCGCCCTCCTCCACCATCACGTCGACCAGAGTGCCGCTCATGCGCGGGCTGAGGTCGGCGCTGTGCTTCGGCAAAGCAGTGGAGACGTAGCGGCCGGCGGCGCTGGCGACGGCCGGACCGGCGGCGACGCCCTGCTCGGGCCGCGGCGGCGGACCCGGGACCCTGGGCGCGTCAGCCCCGTCGGCCGCCCGCGCGGGCGGCAGCCCGATCTTCGGCTGGTCGCCGCTGTCACACGCGAATGGAAGGAACAGCGCCGCCCCGAGCAGCAGGCGCGAGAAGTGCACGGATGTCATGGTGCTGGCCGCCTCAATTGGTGAATCGCTACGGTTGTCCGCGCGCGTATCATTCACGCGCCACAATGCATCGACCAGGGCCTTGTCATCACAGGTGATGACAATGTCCGGCGATTTAGGGCAGGCGCAAATCGCGCCTTGGGAGGGAGTTAGTTAGTGAGTGCCCACGTTCTAACTCGGGCCCAGGGCGGGTGCAAGAAAAATAAATGAGCCATCACTTACTTTGAATTCTGCGGCCTGACCGGGGCTGAGAGGCCGTTCGCTGCATGTGCGGAATCGCGCCGGGTCCCGCGGCGCCCGGGCCGACCCGGCGAGGGCGAGCGCGTCCACACGCACCGCGGCAGGCGCGCGGGTGTGAGCGACCGATGATTGACGAGGGTGGCGTGTTCAATGGAAGGTGGCACCCTCCAATCGGCCAATGCGACCGCGTTCCTTCACCGACGAGGAGCTCCTCGACACCGCGCGCCGGTGCTTCCTCGAGCACGGCCCGAGCGTGTCGACGGACGTGATCGCCCAGGAGCTCGGGGTGTCGCAGGCAGCCCTGTTCAAGCGCTTCCGGACCAAGCAAGAGCTGATGGTGCGGGCGCTGATCCCCGCACGCCGCCATGGGTGGCGGAGATCGAGCAAGGCCCCGACGCCCGCCCGGTGCTCGAGCAGATGCGCGAGCTGGCGGCCAAGATCGACGCGTTCCTGGTCCAGCAACTGCCGTGCATCTCGGTGCTGTCGGCGGCCAAGACCCACCCGGCGAAGGTGCTCAACTGGGAGAAGGAAGGCTGGCCCGGGATGCCGGCCCACCGCGCGATGGTCGGGTGGTTCGCCCGCCTGGCCGAGCAGGGCCGCATCGTGGCGCCCTCGCCGACCGCGCTAGCCACGGCGTTCAGCTCGAGCCTGCAGGTGCCTCACTTCATGAAGCACGCCCTCGGCTCAGCCGCCCCCGAGCTCGGCGAGGATTATCGCGAGCGCGTGGTCGAGACGTTCTGGCGCGGCATCGAGCCGCGCTCGGCCTGAACCAAAGGGCATGTCCCACGGGACATGTTCGGAGAGACATCAACTCCGCAGCCCGCGGCGGACGTACCAGGGCCGCTCGCTCCACGCCGAGGCGACGGCGCCGACGATCGCCGAGCGCGAGACGAGGATGACCCAGAAGTAGACGTCGATTGCAGCGACGGCGGCGGCGCGTCGGCGACGAGCCAGGCCACCGCGGCGAGGTAGACGTCGAGGTAGAGCAGGACGCCGATCCCGAGGAGGACCAGGAGGATCGCGCAGCGGGCGAAGAGGTCGTCGGCCCGGCGCTCGAGGGCGCCGCTGAGCGCCTCGGTCGAGAGCACGAGTCGACGCCGCGGCGGGGCGGAGAGCACGAAGGCCTCGGCGCCGCGATACGGGTCGCCGCCCCGCGGGTCGCCGCTGACGCGCAGGAGCCCGCGGACGAACACGGGCTCGTCCGCGGACAGCCGGGCGAACCGCTGGCGGCGGGCCTCGCGGGACCCCTGGGCGGGCCCCAGCGCGTCGAGCAGCAGCGGGTCCGCGCCGGGCTCGACGCGCACGGCGACGCCGCCGGCGAGGCGCAGGACGAACGGGCGCGCGGTGACGGTCCGGCTGACCTCGCGCCAGTCGGTGCCGTCGCGTTCCTCCGCGATGACGACCTCGACCGGCGCGGCCCCGCCGTCGGAGACCTCGACGGTGCCGGCGAGCGCGGCCGGTCCGCTCGCCGGCGGCGCCGTCGTCGGGTCCAGCGAGGCCTTCTCGAGCGCCGCCTGGCGCCGCAGCCGCCGCGACAGGGCCCAGAACACGAGCGCGGGGATCAGCAGCGCGAGCGCGGTGCCGCCGACGCTGCCGAGCGCCGCCGCTCCGGTGATCTCGCCGACGCCGCGAGCCATGCCGATCGACGATACCGCCTCGCGGGCCGCCTGCGCGACCGGGGCCCGATCCCGCGCCGGCGGATGGCTACCCGACCAAGGTCGGGTTTCACGAGAGTCGGGGTTCGTCGCCCTCGGTTAGACTCCGGTTCGCCCGGACGATCGCGCGTTCGCGGGCCACACACATGGCACAGACCACGCTCGAGAGTCCTGGGGGAGCCGGCGGCGAGCCGATGGCCGTCGATGTGGAGCGCCTGCAGCGGCTGTGGGAAGACGGCGAGGTCGCGCTGTCGCGTGGGGTCCGGCGCGGCGACGGAGCGGCCGTCCTGATCGCGCTCGGGCCGGTCGCCCGCCTCGAGCACGAGCACGCGCTGCGGCAGGCGATCGAGCCGTCGTGGGGGGCCCAGCCGCTGGGCCTCGCGCGCGACGGAGGGCGGCTCGCGCTGGTCCTGCGCGACCCGGGCGGCGAGCTGCTGGAGCGCCTCGTCGGCCGCGCGTGGGACATGACCGCTTTCTTGCGGGTGGCGATCGGCCTCGGCATCGCCCTCGACCGCGTGCACGAGCGCGGCATCACCCACAAGGATCTGCGGCCGGCCAACATCCTCGTCGACGCCCGCGCCGGCGCGGTGTGGCTGACCGGCTTCGGGGTCGCCTCGCTGGCGCTGCGCGAGCAGCAGAGCGCGGGCGGGCTCAGGCCGGCGAGCGCTCTGGCGTACGTGGCTCCGGAGCAGACCGGTCGCATGAACCGGTCGATCGACGCGCGCAGCGATCTGTATTCGTTCGGGGTCACGCTCTATCAGTTGCTCACCGGGGCGCTGCCGTTTGGCGCCACGGACCCGGCGGAGCTGCTGCACGGGCACCTGGCGCGCGAGCCGAGGCCGCCGCACGAGCTGCTGCCGGACATCCCGCGGCCGGTGTCGGCGATCGTCACCAAGCTGCTGGCGAAGGCGCCGGAGGACCGCTACCAGTCGGCCCGCGGGGTGCTCACCGACCTGCGGCGCTGCCTCGCCGAGTGGGAGTCGTTCGGCCGCGTCGAGCCGTTCCGCCTCGGCGCCCAGGACGTGGCGCGGCGGCTCCGCGTGCCCGAGAAGCTGTACGGCCGCGAGCGCGAGACCGACGCGTTGCTGGCGAGCTTCGCCCGCGTCGAGTCGGGCGGCGCCAAGGAGCTGGTGCTCGTCAGCGGTTATCCGGGCGCCGGCAAGTCGTCGCTGGTCGGCGAGCTGCGGCGCGAGCTGCTGCCCGCGCGGGCGCTGTTCGCCAGCGGCAAGGCCGACGAGTCGACCCGCGCCGTCCCGTACGCGCCGTTCGCCCACGGCTTTCGCACGGTGATGCGCGGGATCCTGGCCCAGAGCGAGGGCGAGGTCGGGCGCTGGCGCGAGTCGCTGCAGCGCGCGCTCGGGCCGCACGGCAAGCTGATGGTCGACCTCGTGCCCGAGCTGGCGCTGGTCGTCGGCGAGCAGGCGGCGGTCGCCGAGCTCGGCCCGGAGGAGGCGAACAACCGCTTCTACGCGGTGTTCCGCCGCTTCCTCGCGGTCCTCGCCACCGCCGAGCGTCCGCTCGTGCTGTTCCTCGACGACCTGCAGTGGGCCGACGAGGCGACCCTGGCGCTGCTCGAGCACGTGGTCCGCCAGGACGACGTGAAGCACCTGCTGATCATCGGCGCGTATCGCGACCAGGAGGTCGGCGCCGATCACCCGCTGGCGCGGACGCTCGAGCGGATGACCGCCGCCGGCGCGACGCTGCGCGAGATCGCCGTGCCGCCGCTGCAGGTGCAGGACGTCGAGAAGATGTTCGCCGGGGCGCTGGGCTGCGGCCGCGAGCACGTGCGCCCGCTGGCGCGGCTCGTCTACGAGAAGACCAGCGGCAACCCGTTCTTCACCATCCAGTTCGTCACCGCGCTCTACGACGACGCGCTGATCGGCGTCGACCCGGCGAGCGGCAGCTGGACCTGGGATGTCGCGCGGATCCAGGCCCGGAACTTCACCGACAACGTCGTCGAGCTGATGCTGACGCGCTTCGGCGGCTTGCCCACGGCCACGCGCGAGGCGCTGAAGGACCTGGCCTGCCTCGGCCGCACGGCGTCGGCGCGGACCCTCGAGGCCGTCCACGGCGAACACATCCACGCGGCGCTGGCGGAGGCGATCCGCTCGGGCCTGGTGTACCAGCTCGACGGCGCCTACACGTTCCTCCACGACCGCGTGCGCGAGGCCTCGTACGCGCTGCTCGGCGAGGCGGAGCGGGCGGTGGCCCACCGGCGCATCGCGCAGCGCCTGCTGGCCAGCACGCCCGGCGAGCGGCGCGAGGAGGCGGTGTTCGACATCGTCAATCAGTACAACGGCGGCGCGGCGCTGGTGGTCGACGACGACGAGCGCCTGCTGCTGGCGGAGCTGAACCTGCTCGCGGGCCGGCGGGCCAAGGCCGCCAGCGCGTACGCCCAGGCGCTCAAGTACCTGACGCAGGCCCACGCGCTGCTGCCGGCCGACGCGTGGGAGCGGCGCCGGGCGCTGGCGTTCCCGATCGAGCTGGCGCTGGCGGAGTGCGAGTGGCTGAGCGGCGCGACCGCTCCGGCCGAGACGCGGCTTTCGTGGCTGGCGGCGCGGGTGACCGACCCGGTCGACCTGGCGGCGATCGTGTGCATGCAGATCCACCTGTACACGACCACCGATCGGTTCGACCGCGTGGTGCCGATCTGCCGCGATTACCTGCGCGGGGTCGGCGTCGTCCTGCCGGCCGCGCTGACGGGCGACGAGGTGCGCGCGCACTACGAAGGTATGCGCGAGCGCATGGGTGAGCGCTCGATCGAAGCATTGCTCGATCTGCCGCTCATGACCGACCCGCGGCGCCGGGCCGTGATCGACGTGCTGTCGCTGGCGGCGACGCCGACGTACTTCGTCGACAAGGACCTCTACGCGCTGCTCATCATCCACATCGTCCTGCTCAGCCTCGAGTACGGCAACACCGACGGCTCGGCGCTGGCTTTCTCGCTGCTGCCCAGCATGATAGGTCCGCGCTTCGCCGCGTACCGCGACGGCTACCGGTTCGGCCGCCTGAGCGCCGACCTGGTCGAGACGCGCGGGCTCGACCGCTACGCGGCGCGGGTGCTGATGGTGTACGCGATCAACGTGATCCCGTGGACCAGCCACCTGCGGGCCTGCCACCCGATCGTCAAGCGGGCCCGCGACAAGGCGCTCGAGAGCGGCGATCCCTACGCGGCGTACTGCGGCGGGTTTGCGATCAGCTTCCTCATGGCCGCGGGCACGCCGCTGGCCGAGGTGCTGCGCGAGGCCGAGAGCGCGCTGGGCGTGGCCCGTCAGGCCGGCTCGGCGTTCGCGATGGAGCTGATCGGCGCCCAGCTCGACCTGATCCGGACCTTGCGGGCGCCGCTCGGCGGCGACGAGGCGCCGGAGCAGCGCCGCTTCAGCGACCCGTACGACTCGGGCGCGCTGCTCGCGGTGTTCCGGTGGGTCCGCGAGCTCCAGGGCTGCTTCCACCGCGAGCGCTACGAGGAGGCGGTGGCCGCGGCCGCCCGCGCGCGCGAGTGCCTCGACGTGGCGGCGCGGTTCTACGAGGAGGCCGAGTTCCACCTGTACTCGGCGCTGGCCCACGCGGCGGTCTGCGACGGGAGCGAGCACGTCGAGCGGGTGGCGGCGCACCACGCCCAGCTGGGCCTGTGGGCCGAGGAGTCGCCGCAGACGTTCGGCTGCCAGGTGGCGCTGGTCGGGGCGGAGCTGGCGCGCCTGCAGGGCCGCGAGCTGGCGGCGGAGCGGCTCTACGAGCAGGCGATCCGGCGCGCGCGCGAGGACGGCTTCGTGCAGCTCGAGGCGGTCGCGGGTGAGCTGGCGGGGCGCTTCTGGGAGCGCCGCGGGTTCGCCACGATCGCGGCGGCGTACACCCGCGAGGCGCAGGCGCTCTACGACCGCTGGGGCGCGCGCGGCAAGGTCGAGCTGCTGGCGCGGCGGCTGCGGGCCGGTCGCTCGCCGGTGTCGACCGGCGAGGGGCTGCTCGAGCGGCTCGACGTCGCGGCGGTGCTCCGCGCGTCGCAGGCGCTGTCGAGCGAGATCGTGCTCGAGCGCCTGATCGAGGCGCTCATGCGCACGACGGTCGAGAGCGCCGGGGCGACGCGCGGGGTGCTGGTGACTCTGGCGCGCGGCGAGCTCGAGGTCGCCGCGGTGGCGACGACCTGCGAGGACGGCGTGGCGGTGCAGCTGTGTGGCGCGGCGGCGCCGGCGGAGGCGCTGCCGGAGACGGTGATTCAGTACGTGGTGCGCACCCGCGACAGCGTGCTGCTCGACGACGCCCTGCAGGCGCACCCGTTCGCGGGCGACCCGTACATCGCCAGGCACCGCTGCCGGTCGCTCCTGTGCCTGCCGATCGCCAAGCAGTCGCAGCTGGTGGCGATCTTGCTGCTCGAGAACACGCTGACGCCGCACGCCTTCACGTCGGAGCGGATCGCGGTGCTCACGTTGCTGGCGTCGCAGGCGGCGATCTCGCTGGAGAACGCGCGCCTGTACGCCGAGGTCGGCCGCTCCGAGAGCCGATTGACGCGGATCATCGACACCATCCCGACGCTCGCGTGGTCGGCGGGGCCCGACGGCTCGGCGCTGTTCTTCAACCGCCAGTGGCTCGACTACACCGGCCTGTCGCTGCGCGAGGCGCAGGCGCAGCGCCACCCGAGCGCGACCCACCCCGACGACACCGAGGCGGCGCGCTCGCACTGGCAGCGGCTGGTGCAGTCGGGCGAGCCGGGCTCGTTCGAGGCCCGCCTGCGCCGCGCCGACGGGGCCTATCGCTGGTTCTTGACGCGGGTGCAGCCGCTGTACGACGAGCAGGGGATCGTCGAGTGGTACGGCACGAGCACCGACATCGAGGACCGCAAGCAGGCCGAGATGGAGCTCGACTCGCGGGTCCGCTTCTGGGCGCTGCGCTCGTCGATCTCGAGCCGGCTGGCGGCGGCGCCGACCGACCGCCTCGACGCGGAGATCGACAAGGCGCTGGCCGAGGTCGGCGGCTTCTTCGAGGTCGACAGCATCTTCATCTTCTGGTTCTCGCACACGGGCGCCGACGCGATCACCACCCACACGTGGGCCAGGTCGGGCGTGGCGCTGCCGCCGAACACGGTCACGATGTTCCCCGACAGCGTGGACGAGATGCGCCGCGCCGAGGACGTGCCGGTCCACGACGTGAAGCTGATGCCGGAGCACAAGCGCGAGGAGCAGCTGGCGCTGGCGGCGATGGGCATCAAGTCGGTGATCGGCCTGCCGCTGATCGTCGGCGGGGTGACGATCGCGTCGCTCAACCTGGCGTGCACCTCGCGCTATCAACAATGGACCGGCCCGATCCGCCAGCGCCTGCGGATCCTCGGCGAGGTGTTCGCCAACTCGCTGGCGCGGCGGCGGGCCGAGCTCGACCTCGAGCGCTCCGAGTCGGCGCTGCACCGGGCGCAGACCGACCTCGCCCACGTCACTCGCATCACCACGCTGGGCGAGCTGGCGGCCTCGATCGCCCACGAGATCAACCAGCCGCTGACCGCGATCATCGCCGAGGCGGCGGCGTGCACCAACTGGTTGTCGGCGCCGCAGCCGAAGCTCGACAACGTGCGCGAGTCGCTAGCGGCGATCGCCAGCGAGGGCAGCCGCGCCGGCGAGATCTTGCGGCGGATCCGGGCGCTGCTGTCGCGCTCGTCGATCGAGACCAACCCCTGCGACCTCACCGCGGTCGTCCACGGGGTGCTGCCGGTGGTGCGCCGCCAGCTGCTGCAGGCCGAGGTGGTGCTCGAGACGGCGCTGGAGCCGAACCTGCCGGCGGTGGTCGGCGACCAGGTTCAGCTGCAGCAAGTCGTCCTCAACCTGGTCCTCAACGCGAACGACGCTTCGCGCGACGTCGAACCCGGTCGTCGCCGCATCACAGTTCGTACGTTCGTCGAGTGGGGCGAGGCCGAGGCGTCGGTCGTCGTCGAGGTCGAGGACTGCGGCGTCGGCATCGACAGCGTCGATCTGACCAACCTGTTCCAGCCGTTCTACACCACCAAGGTGCACGGCCTGGGGATGGGGCTGGCGATCAGCCGCTCGATCATCGAGCGCCACGGCGGACGTCCATGGGCCCGCCCCAACCCGTCCGGCATCGGTGCTACATTCGGCTTCTCGCTCACGGCGATCTCACGCCCCTCGCAGCGGAGCTCCTGATGAACGCGACCTCGACCCCCTCTCCCGCGGCCCCGAAAGTGTTCGTCGTCGACGACGACCCGTCCGTGCGCACGAGCCTGAGCCGGCTGCTCGCGTCGGTCGACCTCGAGGTCGAGACGTTCTCGTGCGCCGAGAGCTTCCTGTCCACCGACCGCTCCGACGCGCGCGGCTGCGCGGTGCTCGACGTCAAGCTGCCGCAGCTCGACGGCCTGGGGCTGCAGCGCCGCCTGGCCGACGCGCGGGTCGGATTGCCGATCATCTTCCTCACCGGGCAGGGCGACATCCCGATGTCGGTGCGGGCGATGAAGGCGGGGGCGGTCGAGTTCATGACCAAGCCGTTCCAGCCGGCCGACCTGATCGCGGCGGTCCGCGGCGCGATCGAGCGCGACCGGCTGGCCCGCATCGAGCGCGACGACCTGGCGGCGCTGACGGCCCGCCACGAGTCCCTCACGGCCCGCGAGCGCGAGGTGATGCGCGGGGTGGTGGCCGGCCAGCTGAACAAGCAGATCGCGGCGGAGTTCGGCACGCGCGAGGCGACGGTGAAGGAGCAGCGGGCGAAGGTGATGGAGAAGATGCGGGCCGGCTCGGTCGCCGAGCTGGTGCGCTTCGCCCTGCGCCTCGGGCACCTCGAAGCGGCCGACGAAGGACGAGCGAAATGACCGACGAACGGTTGATTGCGATCGTCGACGACGACGCGTCGCTGCGCCGCTCGCTCGGCAACCTGCTGGGGTCGACGGGCTTCAACGTCGAGACGTTCGCGTCGGCCGAGGCGTTCCTGGCCGCCGGCAAGGTCGCGGCGATGGACGCGCTGGTCCTCGACGTGCGCATGCCGGGGATGAGCGGGGTCGATCTGCTGGTCGAGCTCGGCCGCCGCGCGTCGCGGCTGCCGGTCGTGGTCCTCACCGCCCACGGCGACGACGACGTGCGCAAGCAGTGCTTCCGCGCCGGCGCGCTGGCGTTCCTGACCAAGCCGTTCCAGGCCCAGGACCTGCTCGACGCGATCGCGCGGGTCACGAGCGGCGCGTGAGCGCGCTGCGGCGGTGACGAGCTGCGGGGCTCATCGTCGCCGGATCGCGCGGTATGTGCATAGCCGGAGCGGCAGAAATAATTGCAGGGCCGATCCGCGAATGGCACGAGAGGCCGGCAATGATAGCGGCCTGGATCCGTCGAGACGCTCGCGTAGCACGGAGGCGTCCCGATGTCCGTGTGTCATCCTCGCGTCGCCGCACGCACCGCCTTGGCGCGTCACACGAACGACGCGGCGCTCGCGGTGCGACTCGATGTCGCGGCCTCGCCCGCGTCCGGCGAGACTCTGCTAGCGTCCTGACAGTGGACTTCTCTGCCGAAGCGCGTCAACCGCTGCTCCTGCTCGCGGCCTTCGTGGCGACCGCGATTGCCATCTTCCTGATGTTCGTGCAACCGAGCGGATGAGCCGCGGTCTCACGCGCACCCGGTCTCGACCCGGCATTCCATGGTGACGAACTTGCTCCCGACGGTCTCGACGATGCACTCGGGCGCGTCCACGGTCTCGGGCCCGCCGGACTCCTCGACGTCGAGGTACTCGTTGCACAGCGCCTCACACTCGTCTGTGGACAGCTCGCCGTCGTCCTCGGCGGCGTCGTAATCGGCGCGCGGCACCTCGACCTCGGGGCTGTAGTAGCAGGGCCCAGTCTCGGTGTTCTCGCCGAGGTGGTTGCAGGCGCCGAGCAGGAGCAGGAAGGACACAAGCCAAGGAGTCTTCGACATGACGCCGGAGGTAGCGGGCGGACCCAGGGCGGCGGATCGACGCGCCCGCGGCCGGCCGCTCACGACGCGGATGTCGCTGACGACCGCGACCGCCATGACACCGGTGGTGCGACGCGATGCTCGAAGCATCGCGCGTTCCCGCGCCGCTCGCCTCACCGCGGCCCGTCATCCAGGACAGAAAGCGACCTAGGCGTCCTCGCGGTTCGAATGGTCGAGGCGGAAGAAGTTGCTGGGCTCGCCGCTGGCCTTGTGCTCCTGGTAGAGGAACACCAGCCGCCGCTCGTCGAACGGCTTGAACCACTCGTCCCACTCGATCTCCTCGAGGTTCTCGCCGCCGAAGCCCGGGAAGTCGAAGCGGAGCACGCCCGCCCGCCCGCCGTGCTCGGTGCTGCTCACCGTCGCCGGGTTCGCGCGCCGCTCCTCGGCCCAGCGGCAGATGACGTCGTGGTTGCGCGTGGCCAGGGTCTGGCCGGGCCGGTCTTCGTGCTCGTCGACCGAGTGGATCCACTTCGCCCGCCGGGTCGACTGCGAGAGCCCCTCGTCTTCTTCGCCCGCGCTGGTCGTTCGCTCGCTACGCTCCTTGTCCCGCTTCGACGTCATGTGCGCTCCTCCGCTCGGCAGGTGGACCGCGCAGGTTCGTAGCATCGCCGGCACCCCCGTCAAGCGAGCCTGGCGGGCGGGCGCGCGGCCACGGGGGCGCTCTGGGCCGGCTCCGGCGCGAATGATGAGACCGGCCGTCGCGTGCGGGCGGGGCGCGGGGCGCGGCGGCGGGATGAATGCACGACGTCGGTCGGGCGCGGCTTTTGATGGCTCTACGGACATGTCTTGAAGGACATGTCCGAGAACTTCCCCAGGTCGGTGGCGAACAGCGCCTCGACCCAATCGACGAACACGCGCAGCTTGGTGCTCAGGTGGCGGTTCTGCGGGTACGCGAGGTAGAGCGGGTGAGGCGGGCGCTGCCAGTCGGTCAGCACGGGCACGAGCTCGCCGCGCTCGAGGTGGCGGTGAGCCATGCACTCGAGGATCTGGAGGACCCCGAGGCCGGCCACGCCGGCGGCGAGGTGCGGGTTGCTGTCGTTGATGGCGAGGCGGCGGCGGCCCTTGATGGCGAGCGTCTCGTCGCCTCTTCGAAGTGCAGCACCATCGGTCGGCCGGTCCGCGGCGGGACGTACGCGACGATGAAGTGGTCGCCGTCGAGGTCGCGCGGGTGCTGCGGCGCGCCGTGGCGCGCGAGGTAACCGGGGAGGCGCAGGTGACCCAGCGGAGCGCGCCGAGCTTGCGCGACACGTGGGCCAGGTCGTACGCGGTGCCGCGGATGACACAGTCGATGTTGTCGGCGATCGCGTCGGCGACGTGGTCGCTGGCCTCGAGCTCGAGCTCGATGTCGGGGTAGAGCGCGTAGAACCGCGGCAGCGCCGGCACGATGAGCAGGCTGGCGGTGATGCTGCTGAGGTCGACCCGCAGCTTGCCCCGCGGGCTCTTGTGCGCGCTGCTCAGCGTCGCCTCGATGTCCTCCAGCTCGCCGAGGAGGCGCCCGGTCTGCTCGTAATAGGCGGCCCCGTCGGCCGTCACCGTGACTCGCCGCGTGGTCCGCTCGAGCAGCTGCACCCGCAGCCGCGCCTCCAACCCCTGTACCAGTTGGTCACGGTGGCCTTGGGCAGCTGCAGCGCGGCCGCCGCCTTGGTGAAACTGCCGGCCTCGACGACGCGCGTGAAGACCCGGATCGCCAACAACTGATCCATTCCCTGGAGCTTCTCCCGTCGGCGAGTATTCCCCAGCGGGAACCGCAAAGCCATACGTACGGCGTTCCGTTGCCCCGCCAGCGACCGATGGTCCGACGGCGAGACGGCCGCCCCGCCGAGCAGCCCCTGCGGTTTCGCGCCTCATGAGGCGATCATACCGGAAGTGCTTGACGTTAGTTTCCAAGGAAACTAGTATGACCCAGCGATGACGACGAGCGGGCGGGAGGAGGTCAGCGGGCTCCAGGCGCACCTCGGATACTGGTTGCGGCTGGTGTCCAACCAGGTCTCGCACGCCTTTCGGCTCAAGGTCGAGGCGGAGGGCGTGAGTGTGTCCGAGTGGGTCGTGCTGCGCGAGCTGTACCGCCTCGGGAGCGGATCTCCGGGGGCGCTGGTGAAATCCCTGGGGATGACGAAGGGGGCGGTGTCGAAGCTGATCGACCGCCTCGAGGACAAGGGCCTGGCGACGCGTCGGCCGTCCGAGGTCGATCTCCGACAGCAGGCGGTGGCCCTGACGACGGCCGGGCAGGCCCTGGTGCCGCGCCTGGCCCGCCTGGCCGACGCCAACGACCACGAGTTCTTCGGCCAATTGCCGCCACCGGTCCGCGACGAGCTGCTGCGCGTGCTGCAGCAGCTCGCGCAGACCCATCACCTCACGAGCGCCCCGCTCGATTGAGGGGCCAGGAGTGCGAGACATGACGAATCAGAGCGCGAACGATCGGACGATCGAGGACTGCGCCCGCCAGTCACACGCGGGCACCATCGACTTCGGGACAGTGGTCGAGCGGCTGACCGCGGCCGGGGTGGAGGCGTACCACGTCGATTACCGCGCGGGCCGGTCGACGTATTACACGACCGACGACCAGGTCCACACGTTCGCGCTGGCGCTGCGCGAGCCGGCGATCGCCGACGCGTTCGACGGCGCCGCGGTCCAGGCCGCGGTGCGCGGGGCCCAGCGAGGCGAGGTGAAATACCCCGAGTTCGTCCGCCGCACCCGCGCCGCCGGCTGCGTCGGCTACGACGTGTGGATCGGCGGGAGACAGGTGATCTACCACGGCCGCCGCGGCGAGCAGCACATCGAGTGGATGCCGGGCGCCCCGCCCGGGCGCGACAACGTCGAGGTGGTGAAGCAGGTGTACGCGGCGTACGCCCGACGCGACCTGGGGGCGGCGCTGGCCCTTCACGCACCGGCGGCGCAGATCGATCAATCCCGCGAGTTGCCGTGGGGCGATCACTACGAGGGCGAGGCAGGGGTGCGCGAGTTCTTCGCCCGCCTCCTGCGCTCGGTCGATTCGACGCTGGCGCTCGAGCGCTTCATCGACGCCGGCGACCACGTGGTCGCCCTCGGCCGCTCGCGCGGGACCGAGAAGGCGCACGGCCGCCGCTTCGACGTGCCCATCGCCCATGTGTGGCACATCCGCGACGGCAAAGTCGCGGGCGTCTATTATCATATCGACAACCCGACGATGCTCGCGGCGCTGGGCTGAGCGCGGGCCGCATTCACAGCAGCGAGGACGCGAGGTAGACCTCGACGCGCGGGGGGTAGCCGGCGGCGTGGGCGACGAGGTCGGCCCGTCCGTCACCGTCGACGTCGCCGAGCTCGAAGCCCAGGAAGCCCCAGCCGTCACGGGCCATGGCGGGGCTCCAGCCGTCAGGGCGGCGAGGTAGAACTGGAAGCGCCAGGCGTTGTTCGGGATGTCGGTGGCGGCGTCGGCCCGGCCGTCGCCGTCGATGTCGCCGAGGTCGAGCCACGAGAATTCGAACACCTCGGCGACCGCGGGCTCGCCGACCCCGCCCGCGCCGTCGCCGGGGTAGACGCGAGCTGCGGCGGGAAGCCGGCGCCAGCGGTGACGAGGTCGACGTGGCCGTCGCCGGTGACGTCGCCGCTGCGCAGCAGGGCGTAAGTCCACGGGCTGGCCTCGAAGACAGGTGCGTCGGCGATCCCGTCGGCGGTGCCCGGCCACACCTGAATCCACGGCGAGGGGCTTTCACCCCTGCCGACGAGCAGATCGGCGTGACCGTCGCCGGTCAGGTCGCCGGCGTGCATGTGGTCGAACTCGAACAGCTCGGTGGTGGCGAGCTCGGCGAAGGCGAGGTCGTCACCGCCGGCGTACACGGTGATGCGCGGGGGGCTACCTGTCCCATGGGCCAGGACGTCCGCGCGGCCGTCCCCGGTGACGTCGGCGACGACGAACTGCGAGAAGGTGAAGAGCGCGGTGTCGACCGCGGCGTCGCGGTCGAAGGTGCCGTCGCCGCGGCCCGGGTAGACCGTGACGCGCGGCGGCGCACCCGTGCCCGCGGTGACGAGGTCGAGGCGGCCGTCGCCGTCGACGTCGCCGAGGTCCATGGCCTCGAAGTCCCACACCTCGGTGACGACCGGTTCGAGTGATGGGTCGTCGCCGGTGAGGTCGGGGCCGCTCGGATCGGGCAAGTCGTCGCCGGTGTCGTCGGGGCCGGTGGTCGGTGCGCCGGAGGTGGTGGGATCTGCAGCGGTGGCGGAGGCCTGCGCGCTCGTGGCCGGATCATCGTCGCTCGTGGCGGCGGTGCCGGGCGTGGCGGTGCTCGCGTCGGTGGCCGTGGGGTCGGGCGAGAGCGGGAAGATGCAGCCGGCGCAGGCGACGGGCAGCACCGCGGCGACGCGGCAGAGGCGGCGAGTCACGGGGCACAAGCGTGGCACGCCGCACCGGCGCCCGCAAACCGGCCGGAGCGCCGGGTGACGTGTCCGAAGGGACATGTCTTTAGAAGTAGAAGGTGAGGCCGAGCTGACCGCCGGCGGCCATCATCGCTCGCGCGACCACCTGCACCGATTGACGGGTGATGTCGGGGCCGATGGCGAACACGCCCTGGCCGTAGAGGCTGACGCGATCGGCGAGGTAGTACTCGATGCCGAGGATCGGGCCGACGGAGAGGTTGACGAGCCAGTTGTCGGGGCCGGGGGCGTCGATGTAATGGACGTGCAGGAAGGCGCCGGTGTACGGGGCGATCCGCCGCCACACGCGAAAGCCCTTGAGCACGGCGATCGAGCCGCTGACGCCGGCGGAGATCTCGGGGCGAGTGGTGCCCTCGCGCGTGCGATGAGTGATGCCCGCGCCGAACGAGAACGGCAGGACGAAGCGTTTAAAGACGCGACGGACGCCGATCTCGGTGAACATCAGGCCGTCGGCCAGCGGCTGATCGCCGTGGCCCGCGACCGACAGCGGACCGAGGCCGCCGAAGATGAAGGTCATGCCCCAGTTGCCGGGGGCAGCCCGCACCACGGGCGGAGTGTCGGGCGGCTTGCCCTCGACAGGGGCGAGCTGGTGCGCTCGGGGAGGCAGGAGCTGCGGCGGTCGGCGCAGCGGGCTCGGCGGTGGCATTGGAGGGCTGTCCTGAGAGACAGGTGACTCGGCGGTGGTCGGCTCGGCGGCCGGCTGCCAGGTCGCGATCGCGGAGTCGGTGGTGGCAGGGGTCGCGGCTTCGGGGGAGCGCTGGAGAGCGCGAGCGCCAGGAGGGTGAAGAAGGCCATTGCACCGATGCTACCGATCGTTTTTCGCTCGAGGTGAGCGACCTGCCTGCGCAGAGCGTGAACGAGGCCGCGCGGGGCCGCGGTGATGCGCGCCCTCGCTCGACCCCGCGACGGCCGGCGATGAGGGCTGGCACGGGGTTTGGGCGCGGTCGCTCGCGGTCGCGCGGGTGCTCGACGCATTCCTCGGTGCGCGCCCGGGCTTCAGCGATCTCGATCCATATCACTCGACCCGCAAGGTGCGTGTGTATCGAGCGATGTGCCCGCGTGGCGCCGGATGTCGCTGCGGGTACTCGAGTGATTCACGGAGGCGCACCGGAATAGCGACAGCGATCCGGGAAGTGGTGCCGCGAGCGATCGGGTCGAGCACGACGAGCCACCGTGTCTACACGACGAGGCGGCGAACGAGCGGGGTGACTCCGCAGCGGCGACCCCCTGCGAATGCGCGGCGCGTCGCTGCGCCGCGAGCTCGCGCTCAGGACGCGAGCCGCAGCGGCGACCCCTGCGATTACGCAGTCCGTCGCTGCGCCGCGAGCTCGCGCTCAGGACGCGAGCCGCAGCGGCGACGCACTGCGATTGCGCGGCGCGTCGCTGCGCGGCGAGCTCGCGCTCAGGACGCGAGCCGCAGCGGCGACCCCCTGCGATTGCGCGGCGCGTAGCGAGCTCGCGCTCAGGACGCGGCAAGCTCGCGATGGCGGTGAAGAGAAGGATCATCGGGTGGCCGATCGGCGGGCGCTGGGCGAGGACGTCGACGCGAGCGGGGAGATCGGAAATCGTCGCGTGGAGATCGGCGGGGCCGCGAATTGCGCCGGGCGGGGTCGGCGGAGCTTCGGGCGGCCTCGGCTGCTCGTTCGTCGCCCGCTCGCTGCCCGGTGTGTCGCGAGAGACTCGAGTTCATCCGTTGCACGGACGGCATCATCACGGCTGGGCTCGCTCGGCGGAGCTTCAGCGCACGCTTCGGCGCTGGCCCGGCCGTCGATCGCGTGCAATTGCATCGACGCTTCCCACGAGGTCTCATCATGCGACGCACATTCTCCGTCCTCCTCCACACCCTGGCTCTTGCGACCCCGCTGCTGCTGGCCGCCGAGGTCCAGGCCGCGTCGACGCTGGCGCCGTGCGGCGAGATCTTCGTGCAAGGCGGGGCCGAGTGCGAGATCTACGTCGGCCCCGTGTGCGAGGGCATGTGCAAGCCGGTGAGCCTGACCGCCGCCTGCGCGGCCGAGCTGCGGGCCGAGTGCGCGGGCGAGTGCAACGCGGAGGCCAGCGTCGAGTGCGTCGGCAGCTGCGAGGCCGATTGTCAGGCCGACTGCGAGGTCGATCCGGGCGAGTTCAACTGCCAGCTCGAGTGCCAGGCCGACTGCAGCGCCAACTGCGACGGCCACTGCTCGGCTTCGGAGAACATGGCCGAGTGCAAGGGCTCGTGCGAGGCGACGTGCTCGGCCGATTGCGACGGGCAGTGCAAGGTCACGCCGCCCGAGGTCGACTGCGAGGCCAAGTGCCAGGCGGCCTGCACCGGCTCGTGCGACGCGCAGGCCGACCTCGACTGCCAGATCGACTGCCAGGCGGGCGGCTACGCCAACTGCCGGGCCGACCTCGAGGGCGGCTGCAAGCTGCACTGCCAGCGGCCGGAGGGCGCGCTGTTCTGCGACGGGCAATTCGTCGACGTCGGCGATCAGCTCGACGCCTGCGTCGACGCCCTGAAGGCGCTCCTGGAAATCGAGGTGTACGCGGAGGGCAGCGCCTCGTGCGAGGGCAACACCTGCCAGGCGGAGGGCGAGATCGGCTGCCAGTGCGACGCGAACGGCTCGCCGGCGGGCAGCGTGGCGCTGCTCGGCCTCGGTCTGCTGGCGTGGCGGCGCCGGCGGTCCTGAGCGGCTGAGGCGAATCGTCGGATCTGCCGGCGTCCCCGGGTCATCGTATCCCGGGCGCGGATCGCCGGAGGTTCGCGGTGTCGTCCCCGCGAAGGTCATGCGATTCGCGCCGATCGGCGGGTGCGAATCACAGGACGCTTGCGGTGTCGTCCCCGCGAAGGTCATGCGATTCGCGCCGATCGGCGGGTGCGAATCACAGGACGCTTGCGGTGTCGTCCCCGCGAGGATCCTGCGACTCGCACCGACGGGCTCAGTGGGACTGCTCGGCGGCCATCTGCGCGCAGCCGGCGGGGCGCTTGGCGCCGCGCTCGAGCCAGGCGCTCAGGTGCGTGTACTTGGAGGGGTCGACCTTGGCCATCTGCAGGCCCCAGCCGAGCACGCTCCACACGTCGGAATCGACGAGGGTCCACTTGTCGTGGACGATGTTGCCGACCTCGCCGATGCGGGCGTCGAGGACCGCGAGCGCCTTGTGCAGCTCGACCAGAGAGGTCTCGGCCTGCTTGGCGTTGCGCGCCTCGGGGGGCGCCCACTCGCTGGTGTTGTGCATGTAGGTGAACAGCGGGGTGCCGAGCGAGACCTGGGCCCAGCACAGCCAGGTGAGCGCCTGCATGTGCTCGCGCGAGCCGAGGGCCGGCCACAGGCCGCGCTCGACGCCGAAGCGCTCGCCCAGGTAGATCTGGATGGCGATCGACTCGAACATCGGCTGGCCGTCGATGACGATCGTCGGGATCTTGCCGTTGGGGTTGAGCGCGAGGAACTCCGGCTTGCGCTGATCCTGGGCCTTCAGGTCGACGAACACCTTCTCGTGGGGGATGTCGAGCTCCGCGAGGGTGAGCTGGACGCGAGAGGCCGAGGACATGGGGTTGTAGTAGAACGTGATCGACATGTGGGGTGTCTCCGCGCCCCTTGTACGCGTTATCGCGCGCCGATGCTAGTCTTTTGTTCAGGGGTTTGTCGGCGACACCTCCCGCGGATGCGGGCGCCCTGCGTGCCGTGCGCGATGCGGATTCGCGGGTGCGGAGCGGTGAATGTGGGGATGGCCGATGGGACATGTCATGACAATGGCGCGGGCTCACCGGCGGGGTCGCCGCGGGCGCGGCCCATGGGCCGATCGGGCCTGAATCGGGCGTCGCGGGGGTTCGAGGGCGGGGCTGCTGGCGCGGCGCGGACGGACGCGGCATGCTGCCCGCCGCCCATGCATCCGCGTCCCATGTACCGCGCGCGCTCGCGGCTGCGCGCGCAGGAGAGGTTGACCGTGCCGACCAGCGCCCGCAGTCGCAACAACGTGTTCGCCGGGCTGGCGCTCGACCGCGCGAGCGAGCGCCGCGACGAACAGGAATTCATCGAGACGCGCAGGAGCGCCGCGACGACGCGGTTCACCGTGGTGCGGCCCGACGGCAAGGCGCTGGTCGACGCGGCGCGCCGCGGGCTGCGACAGCTCGCGGAGGCGGAGCGGGCGGCGTGGCTGGGCGCGGCGCCGGTGTGGTACCTCGGCGAGGCCGACGAGGTGGCCCACTTCGCGGTCGCCCACGCGAGCGACGAGGAGGAGCCGCTGGCGAGCGCGCTCGGCGGACAATGGATGGACCTGCGCGCGGCCGGGCTGGCGCTGCCGGCCTTCGACGCGGGGCTGTTCGCGTACGCCCGCGGCCTGCTCCACTGGCAGTCCAGGGCCCGCTTCTGCGGCGCGTGCGGGTCGCCGACGATCTTCGTGGCGGCCGGGCACAAGGCCCGCTGCACCAACCCGGCCTGCGGCGTGGTCCACTTCCCGCGCACCGACCCGGCGATCATCGTCATCGTCGGCTGGCGGGACGCGTGCCTGCTCGGGCGCCAGGCGAGCTGGCCGCCGAACCGCTATTCGACGCTGGCAGGGTTCGTCGAGCCCGGCGAGACGCTCGAGGACGCGGTCCGCCGCGAGGTGTTCGAAGAGCGGGGTGGTGGTGGCCGAGTGCGACTACCACTCGTCACAGCCGTGGCCGTTCCCGGCGTCGCTGATGCTCGGCTTCACCGCCGAGGCGCAGGGCCCGGAGCTGCGCGTGGGCCCGGAGCTCGAGGCCGCCCGGTGGTTCACGGCCGACGAGATCGTGCGCTCGCTGGCCGACGGGTCGCTGATGCTCCCGCCGCCGCTGTCGGTGTCGTTCCGCCTGATCGAGCACTGGCTGCGCGAGACGGCCGGGCTCGAGCTCTCCGAGCTGCGCCGAGCGGGCAATTCTGAGGTGTCCGTCCGAGAATGGCGGATGAAACATGTCCTTTCGGCCCTGGTTGAGAGGACATGATGGAAGTGACAGGCCGCGACGGGGCGTCGGGCGGTGATCGGCGCCGCACGACGGCGCCGGCGCGGCGGCGGGACGGAGCGGGGTCCGGGGGGCTGCGCAAGTTCGTCGTCGCGGCGGCGTGGCAGGCGGTCTGCGCGGGGCCGTCGCGGGTGTTGGTCGCGCTCGGGATCTCGCGGTGGTCCTGTCGAGGCGAAGCGCAGGTGGCTGCGGCTCGTGCCGGAGCCGCGGTCGCGCGAATCGCGGGGACCGCGGCACGGGGCCGGGAGATCTACCCGGCGCGTGCGTCGTGCTCGGGATCACCATGAGCGGCGGCGCGGTCGAACAGGGCGCGGACGAGGGCCCGCGCGCCCGGACGCGTCGCGCGGGTCGCGAGGGTGAGGCGCGACGTCGGCGGGCATGGCCTCGCGTCGGGTCCGGCCGGCTGGAGATTCGCGGCGCCGGCCACTATCGTCCGTGCCGATGACGACCGGCCATTCGGAGCCCGCGCACGACAAGACCCGACCCGACCAGTTCGGCGGCCCCTGGGGGCGCTGCTGCTGACGATCGTCATGCCGACGGTCACGTTCTACCTGTGGTCGGCGGTGGCGCAGCACGGCGGCTCGCTGTGGTTGCCGCGCTCGCTCGCGGAGCTGGGGGCGATGGTCCCGGCGCCGACGTGGGAGGCCGCGGCGATGTTCGCCGGCTGGCTCGGGCTGCAGGCGCTGCTGTACGTGGTCGTGCCGGGGCGGGTGGTGCACGGGCGGCTGACCGAAACCGGCGAGCGGGCCGAGTACCGGCTCAACGGGCTGGTCGCGTTCGGCTTGACCGTGGGGCTGCTGGTGGCGGGCATCGCCGCCGACGTGGTGTCTCCCGTCGCCGTGCTGGGGCAGCTCGGGCCGCTGCTGACGATCTCGGTCGCGTTCGCGATCGGCGCCGCGGCGTCGACGTACGTCGCCGGCCGTCGCCGGGCGCACCTCGAGCGCAGCACCGGCAACCCGGTCTACGACTTCTACATGGGCGCGATCCAGAACCCGCGGATCGGTCGCCACGACCTCAAGTTCTTCTTCGAGTCGCGCATCGGCATGGGCACGTGGGGCGCCTTCGCCATCCTGATGCCGGCGGCCGAGCTGCAGCAGCACGGCGAGCTGTCGACGGCGATGCTGGTCGTCAGCCTGTGCCAGCTGTTCTACATCTTCGAGTTCTTCGTGTTCGAGGTGGCGCTGCTGTCGACCATCGACATCATCGAGGAGAACCTCGGCTTCATGCTGTGGTTCGCGTTCCTGGCGTGGATGCCGTTCAACTTCACGCTGCAGCAGCAGTACGTGCTCGCGGTCCGGCCCGAGCTGCCGACCCTCGCGGCGGCGGCGATCATCGTCATGAACTTCGCCGGCTACTACGTGTTCCGCAGCTCGAACCTGCAGAAGACCCGGTTCCGCAGCGATCCCCGGCGCCCGATCTGGGGCGAGGTCCCCGTCGCCATGGACACCGCCCGCGGCACCAAGCTGCTGCTGTCCGGCTGGTGGGGCCTCGCGCGTCACGCCAACTACCTCGGCGACCTCACCATGGCGCTCGCGTGGTGCCTCGCGTGCGGGGTCGGCAGCGTCGTGCCGTACTTCTACTTCATCTACTTCGCGCCGCTGCTGCTCAACCGCGAGCGCCGCGACCACGCGATGTGCCAGCGCAAGTACGGCGCCGACTGGGACCGCTACTGCGAGAAGGTGCCGTACCGCATCGTGCCGTTCGTGTACTGAATCGCGGGGCGCGCGTCCGCGACGGGACGCGCGCCCGCGATGCGGGTCAGCGCGGCCAGTACCAGGCCGGGGCGGACTGCACCGCGGTGCCGCCGGTGAGCATGCCGCGCATGCCGGGCGAGAAGAAGTGATAGGGGTGGACGGTCTCGGGGCGGCTGGCGGCCTCGAGCCGCGCGGCGAGTTCGGCGGGGATCGTGAACTCGAGCGAATTGAGGTTGTCCTGGAGCTGCGCGGGCTTGGTGGCGCCGATGATCGTCGAGGTGACGCCCGGGCGGGTGGTGACCCAGTTGAGCGCGACCTGGGCCGGCGAGCGCCCGAGCTCGCGCGCGACCTCGACGAGGACGTCGACGATCTGCCAGTTGCGCTCGGAGACCAGCTTCTCGAAGGCCGGGTTGCCGCTGCTCTGCATCATCACCAGGCGGCCCTCGCCCTCGGCGCGGACGCCGGCGCGGCCGTACTTGCCGGTCAGCATGCCGCTGCCGAGCGGGCTCCACGGGCACAGGCCGAGGCCGAGAGCCAGCGCGGCGGGGATGTGCTCGCGCTCGATGTTGCGTTCGACCAGCGAGTACTCGAGCTGCAGGCCGGCGAGTCGCTCGCTGCCGCGGAGCTCGGCGATCGTCTGGGCGCGCGCAGGTACCACGCGGGCACGTCGGACAGGCCGATGTAGCGGACCTTGCCGGCGCGCACGAGGTCGTCGAGGGTCGACATGACCTCCTCGACCGGGGTGAGGCCGTCCCACGCGTGCAGCCAGTAGAGGTCGACGTAGTCGGTCTGCAGGCGCCGCAGCGAGGCGTCGAGGGCCCGGCGGATGTGCTTGCGCGAGTTGCCGCCGGCGTTGGGGTCGCCGGGCTGGACGCTGAAGGAGAACTTGGTGGCGAGCACGACCTGCTCGCGGCGCCCGCTGTCCTTGAGGTACTCGCCGATGAGCTTCTCGCTGGTGCCGCCGGTGTAGCCGTCGGCGGTGTCGATGAAGTTGCCGCCGGCGTCGAGGTAGCGGGCGAGCAGCTCGAACACGGTGTCGCGCGGCGAGCCGAAGCCCCACTCGGTGCCGAAGGTCATGGTGCCGAGGCACAGCGGGCTGACGCGCAGGCCGCTGCGGCCGAGGAGGGAGTAGGACGCGAGGGTCGGGATCGACATGCGGCGGGAGGATACGCGCCGACCGTCACGGACCTGACTCGGATTTCTGGTGTTCGGCGAGCCAGGCGGTGACGCGGCGGACGTCGGCCGCACGCGACTTGGCGCGGAAGGCCGCGAGCGCCTCCTCGGCGAGCTCGCGGGCGTTCGCGGGGGCGACCGGCGCGTCGGCGGCGAGGGCCCGCGCCAGGGCGAAGCGGGCGCGGGCTGCAGGCGTGTGGTCGGGCTCGGAGAGGTCGTCGTAGATCGCCAGCGCCCCCGTGGCCGAGCCGGCGGCCTCCTCGAAGCGGCCGCGCGCGAGCGCCGCTCGGCCAGCGCGGTCAGGTTGCCGGCGAGCAGCAGGCTGCGCGGCGGGGCCGTGCGCTCGAGATCGGCGCGCGCGCGCTGCAGGTCCTGCTCGGCCTCGTCGAGGTGGCCGAGCTCCAGGCGCAGCTCGCCGAGCAGCGACGTGATCTCGGCGGCGTCGACGGTCCGTTCGGCGCCGGAGAGCGCGGCCTGCATCTGCTCGAGCGGCGCGAGGGCCTCGGCGGTGCGCCCGAGCGCGACGAGCGAGCGGGCGTAGGCGAACAGGATGAATTGCAGCCGGCGGTCGAGCGGCTCGGGCGCGGCGGGCAGGCGGGCCAGGGCTCGCCGGTGCTCGGCCTCCATCGCCGCGCCGTCGCCCTCGGCCGCGAACAGGCGCATGCGCTCGACGAGCACGGTGTCGTGGACCTCCGATGATTCCGGCACCGCCGCCAGCGCCTGCTCGAGGTGCGCGCGGGCGGAGGTCAGCGCGCCCTCGTCGACCTCGATCATCCCGAGGTCGTGCAAGATCTGCCCGCGCAGATAATTGCTGGTCACCCGGTCGAAGCGCTGCACGATCTGCTCGAGGCGCGCCCGCGCCTGTCGCGGTCGCCCGAGCCGCCACTCGCTGTTGGCCAGCGCCCACGCGTAGCGCAGGTGGGCCACGTGGTGGGGCCCGAGCAGCGCCTCGGAGATGGCGACGGTGCGGCCGTAGATCGCGGCCATGTCCTCGTCGCGGCGCTCCTCGCGGGCCAGCCAGCCGAGGTTCGAAAGAGTGTTCAGGCCGGCCAGCGTCTCGCCGCGACCCTTGCGCTCGCGCAGGGCGACGGCCTCCTCCCATTGGCGGCGCGCGAGCGGCAGGTCGGCGGACATGGCGTGGACGACGCCGAGGTTGGTGAGGAACTCGGCGTACAGGTCGACGTCGGGCTCGACGCGGTGGTTGAGGGCGGTCGCCAGCGGCACCTGGGCGCGCGCCTGCTGCGGCTGGTTCAGCGGCACCGCGAGCAGGTAGAGCTGCTTCGAACTGGCGACGGCGGCCACCGCCGCGTGGCCGGAGCCGACCGCCGCCAGCAGCGCGTCGGTGTAGTGGCGCTCGGCCGTCGGGTGGTCGCCGGACTCCATCGCCAGGCTGCCGGCGCGCAGCAGCGCCTCG
This sequence comes from Nannocystis pusilla, assembly GCF_026626665.1. Taxonomy (GTDB): domain Bacteria; phylum Myxococcota_A; class Polyangia; order Nannocystales; family Nannocystaceae; genus Nannocystis; species Nannocystis pusilla. Next base: position 7,635,014 of record NZ_JAPNKE010000002.1, on the reverse strand, counting down.
GCGCGCAGCGGCTCGTAGGCGAGGGCGGTGCTGTCGGCGAGGACCTCGTCGACCAGGGCCTGGCCGAGCGGGTACTGGGCCGCGTCCTCGCGGACCTTGGCGCGCGCGAGGGTCTCGCGGTGGGCCTGGACGCGCAGGCCCAGCCGCGCGTCGTCGGGCGGCGGGAGCTGTTCGTTCAGGGCCGGGGCGTCGGCGCAGCGCGACAGCGGCGGCAGCTCGGCGAGCGCCTTGACCGCGCTGTCGAGGCTCGCGGCGTCGACCTGCGTGAGCGCGGCGGCGAGGGCGTCGAGGCTGGCGCGCCGCTGGTCGAGGCAGGCGGTGCGCAGGTCGAACAATGGCGTCGATTGTCGCGCCTCGGCGTGCGCGCGGCAGGCCTCGTTGCGCATCTCGACCCACGACGCGGCGTAGCGGTCGAGCCGCGGCAACGCGGCGGCGAGCGCCTCGTCGGCCGCGGGCGTGTGCAGGGCAGCGAGTGCGTCGCGGACGCTCTGCGCGCGGGCGCCGTCCCACACGCCCGCGAGCTCGGCCTGCGCGTCGGGGCACACCTGCGCCCCCGGGTCGCCGGAGTTCGCGGCCCAGAAGCCGGCGAACGCGGTGACGCCGGCGGTGGCGACCAGCGCTGCGACGCGGCGATAGGTCGCGCCGGGGTCGCGCTCGAGCGCGGCCAGCAGCGCCGTCATCGACGGGAAGCGCCCCTCGGGCGTCGGCGCCAGGCCGCGGCGGATGGCGCGGAAGATCCGCGCCGGCACCGGCGTGCCTGCGGGCGGCGGCGCGATCCGGCCGCGCCGCAGATCGGCGAGCAGCGTCGCCATCGAGGTGGTGTCGAACGGCGACTGGCCGTAGAGGCACTGGTACAGCGAGACGCAGAAGCTGAACTGATCGCTGGCGGCGGTCGACGACTCGCCGCGGTGGGCCTCGGGGGACATGTACGCGGGCGTGCCGAGGACCACGCCGGTGCGCGTGAGCGGGGCCAGGGCCGAGGTGCCCTGGGCGATGTGACGCGGCAGGTCGGGCTCGCCGGGGGCGCTGTCGTCGGCCGCGCGCGCGAGCCCGAAGTCCAGCACCTTGACCCCGCCGTCCTCGCCGACCATCACGTTGGCGGGCTTGAAGTCGCGGTGGATGAGGCCCGCGCGGTGGGCGGCCTCGAGCCCGCGGCCGGCGCGGACGAAGGTCGCCACGAGCTCGCGCCACGGCCGCTGCTCCTGCGCCCACGCGTCGAGGGTGACGCCGCGGACGAACTCCATAGCGACGAACACCTGGCCGTTGTCTTGCCCGACCTCGTGGACCGTGACGATGTTGGGGTGGGACAGGCGGGCCATCGCCTGCGCCTCGCGCATCAGTCGGCCGCGCGACAGGGTCATGTCGCGCACCGACTCGGCGAGCAGCACCTTGACCGCGACCTTGCGGTCGAGGAGGTCGTCGTATGCGGCGTAGACCACTCCCATGCCGCCGCGGCCGACGAGCGCGAGGATCTGGAAGCGCCCGATCTGCACCGGCGTCACGCGGCGCGGGAACAGGGCCCGCTTCACCAGGTTGCGCTCGATCGGGTCGTCGACCTGCTTCAGCGACTCCATCGCCCGCGGCACGGTGTCGCCGTCGCCGCGCACCGACACGGGCGTGCGCTCGACGCTGCGCTCCGGCCCGCCGGGGGTGAACTCGTCGGTCCCCATCCGGCACATAGTGTCTCCGAACTCGAGATCAATTCTGCCGATCTGCGGACACGTAGCGCGCGCTACAGGTCACATGTGCGAGACCGCGCCATGCGCGGGAGCCCGGTCTTCATGCTCGAGAATTCGCGGCGGCAGGAAATTGTTCGGCGGGGGACGGTCACCTGCCGTGCGTAGTTCGGGCACTACGATGCGCAATTCGACCACCACCGTCATTCTCCTCGCTTCCACCCTCTCCTTCGCCGTCGGCTGCGACGACGAGCTCTCCGTCGGCTTCGGTGACGGCGACGACGTCGCGCTGCGCTGTCCGACCTCGGACTGCACCGGTGGGCCGCTCAACAACACCTCGCTGATCGGCGATCACCCGCTGTCGAACCTCTCGGAGACGCGGCTCGAGCCGGCGGCCAACGACACGGCGGACGTGCGGATCGAGGGCGGCACGCTCCAGCACCTCGGGTCGCCGGTGAGCATCACCGAGATTGACGTCGAGGCCGACGGCGAGCTGAAGCTCAAGCTCGGCACGCTCGGGTGGTTCGGCGGGACGGCGGTCAAGGGCGCGACGTTCTACATCTACATCGACCCGCTCGGCGGCGACCCGACCATCCCCGCGGAGCTGAAGATCGCCGACGCCTGGTGCTCGCCGGGCGCGTACGACCCGACGATGACGATCTGCCGCTACGAGTTCGTGACCAACGTGAAGCCGAAGGACCCGGAGAGCTACCCCGAGAGCGAGAAGGTGGAGGGTTACCACCACATCTGCCCGAACGAGGACGAGGGCGGGGCGCTCGGCGCCGACTACAAGTTCAGCTCGGTGCTCAGCCCGAACGTGTCGGTGTTCGCGAGCGGGAAGACCGGGCCGTACATCGCCGACACGCCGGGCATCTTCATCAACGGCTGCATCAACGGCGCGGTGTCGAAGGGGCAGTTCCAGCTCAACGCGTTCTACGACCCGACCGCGTACCGCGGCCTGCAGGTCAGCCAGCGCACGGCGATGCTGCGGGCGTGGATGGCCTGGTTCGAGGACCAGCCGCGCACCGTCCCGGGCAAGCACATCTCGATGCAGGACCCGCTGAACGACCTGTTCGACTGGACCTCCGACCCCACCTGGGAGCTCGAGGCCGGCTACGGGGCCCTGGGCGCGCGCTGCCGCGGCGGCGACCCGACCACCGGCGTGCACCGCAATTACGTCGACCCGGTGATCAGCCTGCCCGGCTGGGACGCGCTGCCGACCTGCGACACCAGCAACTACACGGGCTCCGGCGCCGTGCTCGGGGTCAAGGTGCCCACCAGCCCGTGACGATCGCCCCGCGGGCGAATGATGGCACCTCGAGGGCCGCGGACGCACATGTCCGCGGCCCTCGCCGCGTTGGTTCTCCGGCGATTCGCGTATCTGCCGGTGTCCGACCGCCTGCATTCTCGCGGATATGCATCGAGCGGCGAGGGCCGTATCAGCGCCGAGTTCATGCCGCGGATGTTCGCCGCCCAGGCGTGAGCGAGTCACGCGTCGTAAAAGACGAACCCGCAGCACGCCTCGGCGAGCTGCTCGAGCTGCTGCACCGCCTCGAACTCGCCGCACACGCCGTTGCCGGCGCACTCGCGCTCGAACTCCTCGCCGGTCCAGCAGGTGCAGGTGTCGCCGTCGCAGGAGATGCTCTGGACCGGTTCGCCCGGGCACTCCTGCGACAGGCCGCAGGTGACCTCCGTGCCGATGCTGGCCGCGAGGTCGCAGGGCGCGTCCCGGTCCGCGAGGGGCGCCGTGAAGGCGGCGAGCACGAGCGAACAGGCGAGCAGCGGCGCGCGACGATGCATGCCGCGAAGCTGCACGAGCGCGGGGCGCGATCTCTACGGACGGCCGAGCAGGCGCCCGGCCGGCGGCTGTCGAAGGACCTCGTCCCGGGGCCGACGGGCGCCTCGAGCGTCGGTGGTGCGGGGCGTCACGCGTTCGCCCCTGCACGGGGAGGACGGCCCTGCTTCGCCAGCGCGGGCCTGCCGCCGGCGAGCTCGCGGCCTGCGGCTGCGCGAGCTCCGGGCGTCGCAATCACCTGTCCCCGGGGACATGCGGCCGGACGACCCGCGCGGCTGTCCCGGAGGACATATAGATGGTGCGGGACGCTCACGCCTTGAGCGCCCACTCGCGGCGGATGAGGTAGGCGAGCGGCCCGAGCGAGCCGAAGGCGAGCGTGGCGACGAGGTAAGGGAGGACGCCGAGGCCGTGCTTGCGGGCGTCGACCAGCATCCAGCCCATGATCATGAAGAGGGCGATGGTGAGGTCGAAGGCGGTGAGGATGCCGGGCCAGGTCGAGAGGAGGTCGGCGAACATGCCGACGTAGCCGTGGTCGGCCACGACGTAGACGGTCATGGCGAGGAAGTCGAGGGCGACGATGGTGAGGACGATCTGGCGGGTGTTCATGCGGTGGTTTCCCTTCGTGCCTGACCATGAGCAACCGGCGTGCCAAGGCCCGATCGCCGCCGCTGCGGGGCTCCGACGCTCGCGTGGCGCGGGCCACGTTGCAGGCCTGCAACACGCGTTGCGGACCCGCATCCTCGGCGGCCGGGAGCGCCGAGCATCGGCGGGACTGCGGCTCGGTCGGCTCAGCGCGTCGGGCAGCAGGGGAGCGAGAGCTGCGGAGCGACCCAGCGACGCGAGAAGGTCGATCTGCCAGAGGGCCGCGCGAGCGCTGGACGGAGCCTCACTGCCGGGTTTAGGTATTTCCTCGCCGATCTTCGCCTCGTGATCGCAGGTCGCGAGCGGCGGCGCCGAGGAGATGTGCGGTCGAGCCGCGGCGCGAAACTGCTGCGGAGATCGTTCGGGCTTCGCTCCGAAGTTCGCCTGGCTGCGCACGCCGACGGCGCGCGGTATCGGCGCTGTCTCTCGCTGGCACGCCGCGTGCTCTTGCCGACTCGTGACCCTGCCGCCGCGTCTCGCCTATAGTCGTCTCCGCGCCCTCGCGCTCGCCCCGACCGGAGACAAACCCCTCGTGCCTGCCGCGCCGCCCTCGCTACCCTCCTCGCGCCGCGCCTGGCTCGGCGCGCTCCTCGGCTTCGGCGCCGGTCTGTTCGACTTCCTGCTCTTGCGGCTCGCCGGGGTCGACGTCTCGCCGGTCGTCGTCGGCTTCTTCGCGGTCACCTTCGCCGGCTTCGGCTACGCGATCGCCCTCCTGCTCGACGCGCGCGACCGGCTCCGAGCCAGCGCCGCCGCGCTCGCGGCCAGCCACCGCCGCGAGGCCCACAGCGAGAAGCTGGCGGCGATCGGCCGCCTCGCCGCCGGCGTCGCCCACGAGGTGCGCAACCCGCTCGGCGTGATCCGCTCCTCCGCCTCGCTTGTCCTCGAGGACATGCCCGAAGGGACAGACAACCACCAGGCCGCGCGCTTCATCGTCGAGGAGGTCGACCGCCTCAACGCGGTCGTCACCGCGCTGCTGGACTACGCGCGGCCGCTGGCGCCGCGGCGCGAGCCGGTCGACCTCGCGGGGCTCGTGACCGCGGTCGAGCCGCTGGTGCGCGACGCGTTGCGACCGAAGCGCGGGCGGCTCGGCGCCGCCGAGGGCGACGGCCCGGCGCTGCGCGGCGACCCGGACCTGCTGGCGCAGCTCGTCTACGGTCTGGCGCTGAACGCCGCGCAGGCGATCGGCGACGGCGGGCGCATCGAGCTGCAGGTGCGGCGGCGCGGCGAGGTGGTCGAGCTGCTGGTGCGCGACGACGGCCCCGGCGTGGCGCCCGAGCACGCGGCGCGGCTGTTCGAGCCGTTCTTCACCACCAAGAAGACCGGCACCGGCCTCGGCCTCGCCACCGCCGCGCGGATCGCCGAGGCCCACGGCGGCGCGCTCGAGCTGGTCCCGGGCGGCGGCCTCGGGCCCGAGGGCCGCGGCGCCTGCTTCTGCGTGCGCCTGCCGGAGGCCGCATGAGCGCCGCGCAGATCGCCGTCGTCGACGACGAGCCGCGCATGGCCGAGGTCCTCGCCATGCTGCTGCGCCGCGACGGCCACAAGGTCGACGTGTTCGCCGGCGCCGAGCCGTTCCTGCGCGCGCTCGCCGAGCAGTCGTACGACCTCCTGCTCACCGACCTGATGATGCCCGGGATCGACGGCCTCGAGCTGTTGCGGCGTGCGCGAGCTGTCTCTCCGGACATGCCGGTGGTCCTCGTCACCGCGCACGCCAGCGTGCCGACCGCGGTCGCGGCGATCCGCGACGGCGCGTTCGACTTCGTCGAGAAGCCGTTCGACAACGACGCCTGCCGCGCGCTGGTCCACCGCGCCCTGCAGGTCCGCGCGCTCACCCGCGAGAACCGGCGCCTGCGCGCCGCGCTGCAGCGGGCCGGCTCGCCCGACATCATCACCCACAGCCCGGCCATGCGCGAGGTGCTCGACCTCGCGGCCCGGGCCGCCCGCAGCCGCGCCACCGCGCTCGTCACCGGCGAGAGCGGCACCGGCAAGGAGCTGGTGGCGCGCACGATCCACGACCACAGCGACCGCGCCCTCGGCCCGTTCGTCGCCGTCAACTGCAAGGCCTTCGCCGCCGGCGTGCTGGAGAGCGAGCTGTTCGGCCACGAGAAGGGCGCCTACACCGGGGCCGCGGGGGCGCGCGCCGGCGTGTTCGAGCGGGCCGGCGGCGGCACCTTGTTCCTCGACGAGATCGGCGAGGTCGACCTCGACTTCCAGGCCAAGCTGCTGCGCGCGCTGCAGACCCGCGAGGTGCTGCCGGTCGGCGGCACCAAGGCGAGGCCGGTCGACGTCCGCATCGTCGCCGCCACCAACCGCGACCTGCGGGCCGAGTGCGCCGCCGGCCGCTTCCGCGAGGACCTGTACTTCCGCCTGGCGGTGATCCCGATCCGCCTGCCGCCGCTGCGCGAGCGCCCCGAGGACGTGCTGCCGCTGGCCAACCACTTCCTGGTCCGCTTCGCCGCCGAGCTGGGGCGCGAGTTCGTCGGCTTCCACCCGACCGTCGAGACATGGCTCAAGGGACATCCGTGGCCGGGCAACGTGCGCGAGCTCGAGAACCTGGTCGAGCGGGCCGCCGTGCTCGCGCGCGGCGAGGTCATCACCCGCGACGACCTGCTGCTCGAGGCCGTCGCGTCGCCGCCCGCCAGCGCCGACCCGGACGACGCGCTGCCGCTGCAGGCCCACCTCGACCGCGCCGCGGCCCGGCGGATCCGCCTGGCCCTGGCGCGCGCGCAGGGCCGCCGCAACGACGCCGCCGCCGAGCTCGGGGTCGAGCGCACCACGCTCTACCGCCTCATCAAGAAATTCGGCCTCGACGACGATTGATGCGGCCGCGGAGCGAGCGCATCGCCGACCTTCGCGGACTCGCTCGGCCGGCAGCGACCGCTCGCGCGTCGCCGATGGGTCTCGGGCCCGCTCGCGCGGGTCGTCCGCTCGGCCGGCACAACGCGAGTGCATCGGAGCTCTCGTCCGCTCGCTCGGCCGGCATCGGAGCTCTCGTCTGCCCGGCCGGCCGGCAACCACGCGAGTGGCATCGGAGCTCTCGTCCGCTCGCCCGGCCGGCGACCACGCGAGTGCATCGGAGCTCTCGTCCGCTCGCCCGGCAGACGCGAGTGCATCGAATTCGGGTCGCCCGCTCGGCCGGCATGACGCGAGGCGTCGCAGTGCGTTCGCCGGCCGGTCGCTCGGCCGTTCGCTCGGCCGTCGGTGACGGCGTGGGCGTCGCCGATGCACGGTCGGTTCGTCGTGTACGCAGGCGGCCTCCGCGAGCGGGCCGGCCCGCGAGGAACGACGCGGCGGTCCGCGACGAGGCCGCGCCGGTGGTTCGCCCAGCCTGCTCGACAGCCGCGGGGGTCGATACACACTCGGCGGCGAATCGAGGGATGCCATGTCGATGATCGTCGCGCTGCTCTTCACCCAGACGATGCTGCTCGCCGCGCCGGCGGAGGCGACGCCGGCGCCCGACGACGCCGACGCGGAGCTGCGCATGCGCGAGGGCTGGTGCGCCGCGCCGTCGTTCCAGGGCCCGTGGTACTGCCTCGCGCGCTGCACCGGGTCCGCCGAGTTCTACGTCGCCGACGCGAACCCCATCACCCCGTCCGGCGATTGGGACGCCATGCGGGCCGACTGCTATTTGAAGGCGGCGGACTTCTGCACCACCGCCTTCTCGCAATACCTCGATCGGTCGTGCCTCGGCGGCGCCGTCGAATGAGCGGTGCGGGGCCGAGAGGCCGCGGCGAGGGTGAACGACGCTCCCTCACGCCGGCTCGTCCGGCGCGATTCGTCGCCACGGCGTTCGCGGAACGCGGTCACGCTGCGCCTCGTCGATGCATTCGTCGTTCGTACTCCGTCCCGACGCGAATGCAGTGACTCGCCCGATCGGCGCGCAGCGGCGCGCGGGGCGATAACTCCCGTTGATCGCGGCACTCCGCTTTGAAAGCATCCTTTTCGCCGCGGCTCGGCGCGGCGGGAAGGAATCGTTCGATGCCGTCACTCAACCAATTCGCGTACGTCCCGGGGTCCACCATTATCAGTTCGGGTACAACAACTCGATCCCCAACATCCCGATCACGGGGGCGCCCGCCGACGCCAACCTGGCCCGCTGGTCGATGCTGCACGACAACGCGGCCTATCGCCTGTACTGCTTCAAGGGCAGCAGCCGCGACACCATCTACCAATTCAGCTTCAACGGCACCAGCTACGCCTTCGGTCACAACTCGATCCCCGAGCTGCGCCTCGAGGGCTTCCCGGCCGACGTCGACCCGAGCAGCTTCGCGATGCTGCACGACGGCGCCGACTACCGCCTGTACATGCGCCGGCTCGGCTACCGCCAGACGCTGTACCAGGCCGCCTGGGTGCCGGGCACCAACGTCTACCGCTTCGGCCACGATCGCTGCCGCAGATCCCCGTCATCGAGTTCCCGGGCGACACCGACTGGTCGCGCTGGACCATGCTGCACGACGGCGCCAACTACCGGTTTTACGCCTTCAAGCTCGGCAGCAACACCCAGTTCTACCAGGGCGCCTTCAGCCGGGCCAACAACACCTACCAGTTCGGCTTCGACTCGATCCGCGAGCTGACCCTGGTCGGCACCCCGTCCGGCAGCGACACCGGCAGCTGCGCCATGCTGCACGACAACAGCGCCTATCGCTTCTACTTCCAGACCCGCTGAGCCGCGCGGTCCGGCCCGTGCTAGCCTCGGCGCCGGCATGGACGAACTCGACGCTTACGGCCGCGACTACGTCCCGCAGGCGGCCGCGAGCGTCGCCGACCACGCGATCCGCAGCGGCGACCGCTACGTCGGCCAGCGCGACCTGTTGCGGGCGATCGCGGTCGCCGACTCCGGGGCCGAGGCCGACGTGCAGCTCGGGGTCGACCCCGGCACCTTTTATTGCGCCGACCAGCTGGCCAACCTGATCGCGCTATCCGGCGAGCCGGCGTTCGCCGGGGTGCTCACCGGCTTCATCCACGTGCCGCCCGACCGCAGCACCGGCGCGGCCGCGGCCGCGGCGACGCACCTGCTGCCGCGCGGCGACAACCTGCAGCAGTGCGCGCGGGTGGTCGCCGCCGCGGCGCGCGAGCTGTCCGAAGAGACATCTTATTCCACGATCGTCCTCACCGCGTTCGGACCGTTCGCGGGCGTGGTCGACAACCCGACCGCCGCGTTCGTCGCCGACCCGGCGAACCTCGACAGGGCGGTGCGTCTGGCCGCTCCGGGCCTCGCGCCCGTCGGCCGCGATCCGTTCGCCGCGGGCGCGCTGCACCGCTACGCCGGCGACGGCCGCGAGCTGGTGCTGGCGACCGCGGTGCTGCCGCTGGCGGCCGACCCGGTGGATGCGCTGGCCGGCCGCTACTTCGACCCCGACACCACCGCCGACAACTTCCGCCGCGCGCTGGCCGAGATCGCCGCGGTGCGGCCGCCGCGGGCGATCGTCAGCCTGGGCGTCGACAGCGGCCAGGTGCTGCGCCCGGCCCGCCCGGCCTTCCGCGTCGAGACGCAGACCCGCGGCTTCCACGGGGCCACCCGCGGCCGCACCGCGAGCGACGGGTTCCAGCGCCACCTCGAGCTGGCCCGCCTGTTCCTGCGGGCGCGCGCGCGGGGCGACGGACCGCTGCGCTTCCGGCCGGGCCGCGGGAGCGATCCAGAACATGGCCGATCGGACATGCTGTAAAATACATGTCGTAAGAGACATCTGTGAGACGGGCGCCGTCGGTCTTCGGGTCGCGCGGCGCCAGCGAACGGCCAGTCAGGGTCGTACGCGGTCACACGAGCGGCAGCGCTTGCGGCTCGTCCGGATGGAGTGTATTCGGGTATCTCGAGTGGCGGGCGTGCGCGGCACAGGACGACGGCGAGCGAGCACCGCGAGGACGATGTGCGCCGGCCTGGTCGGCTCGCTCGCATGGTTCGCTTGCCAGGCTCCGGTGGAGCCCGCGCCCGCACCGAGCCTGCCGCAGCCGGTCGAGCCCGGGGTCGCCGCGCCGGCGGTCGAGAGACCGGCGAAGTCGACGGTTCGGCTCGTGGGCTTCGAGGGCAGCAAGTACGAGTACAAGGGCGTGGTGCTCGACATCGTCGCGGTGAACGAATCGTGGGAGCCGGCCTGGGCGGTGCTCCGGATCTTCGCCAGCTCGCCCGCGGCCACGGCCGGAGAGGTGGTCCGACGCCGCGGCGCGTCGGTGCGCCCCGGGACGATGGACACGGGTGATGCCACGCCGCAGCTCTTGATCTGCGGCGGCGGTCGTTGTGACGCGGCGTTCTACCTGGAACCCGGGCAACGGTTGTCGCTGGCGAACTTCACGTACCAAACCCCCCAGCAGACCCGTCAGCCGCGGCTCTCGGTGGAGCTGTGGCGCCTGGCGACGCTGCGATTCGACGGCCTGCCCGCGGAGCGATGGATGGCGACCGGCAAGCCGTCCGGCGGCAAGCCGACCGACCTCGCGGAGGTCGAGCTGGTACTCGCCGAGAGAGCGATCTTCGCCGTGCAGTTCCCCGAGCCAGGCGCGACCGACTGGTCCGACGCGGTCCAGGCGCTCCCTGAGCTCACGCCAGGCCGAACAGCGCGAGCGCGACGCAGGCGAACAGCACCCCGAGCTCGATGCGGGCGCCCGCGCGGGCCGACAGGCGCTTGCGGAAGCAGCCGCCCGCGAGGTTGCCGGCGAGGATCGCCACGGCCAGCACGGCCGAGGGCACCATCGTCTCGCTGGTGACGAGGCCGCCGAGGCCGTAGGCGGCGATCCGGCCGACGTGCATGGCGACGGCGGCGGCGGCGGCGGTGGCCACGTAGGCCGCCCCGGTCAGCCCGGCCGACTGCAGGACCGCGCCGAGGGCCAGGCCGGCGCCGCCGGTGGTCGCCGCCATCGCGCCGATGGCCGCGCCCGCAGGCACCAGCGCGGCCGCAGGCGGGCGCGGCAGCCACCAGCCGAGCGCGCGCGCCAGGGCCAGCGCGGAGGTCAGCACCAGCAGCAGCTGCAGCACGGCCGGCGGCATGGCGAGCACCAACAGCCCGCCGAGGGCGCTGCCCGGCAGGGCGCCGAGCGCGAAGGGGACGGCGATCCGCCGGTCCACCTCGTCGCGGCCGGCGGCCAGGCGGTGCAGGTTGCCGATCAGCAGCGCCGGCGACGACAGCGCCAGCGCCTCCGCCGGGCTCATCCGCAGCGACAGCGCGAGGATCAGAAACACCCCGCCGCCGAGCCCGGCGACGGTGGTCAGCCACCCAGCGACCCAGCCCAGCACCAGCAGCAGCCCAATCTCCACGACGCGACCTCCTGGGCCTGGTGTAGTGCCGAGACCACCATTCGCCCAATCGAATCTTCGGAAGGCTGCTATAGAAATAGCTGATGATCGACGAGCTCCATCACTTCCTGCTCATCGTCGAGCTCGGCACCTTCACCGAGGCCGCGCGGCGGGCGCATCTGTCCCAGCCGGCGCTCACGGCGTCGATCCAGCGGCTCGAGGGGGCCTTCGGGGCCCGGCTGCTCGACCGCGGGCCGGGCGGGGCGACGCCGACGGCCGCCGGCGCCGCGCTGGTGATCCGAGCGCGGGCGGTGTTGGCGGCGCTCGACGACGCGAAGCGGGCGGTGGCGGAGATCGAAGGCCTGCACGCCGGCGAGGTGCGGGTCGGCGCGGGGGCGACCGCGTGCACGTACCTGCTGCCGCCGACGCTGGCGCTGTACCGCGCGGAGCACCCGGGCGTGCGCTTCTTGCTGCGCGAGGCCAACACCGACGAGGTGCTCGACGCGCTCCACCGCGGCGACCTCGACCTCGGGGTGATCACCACCGACCGCGGCGAGCCGTGGTTCGTCGACGAGCTGATCCTGGTCGCCGCGCCCGAGCTGCCCGACCCGACGCGCGCGCCGTTCGTGACGTTCGCCCGCGGCACGACCTCGCGCGAGCTGCTCGAGCGCCACTTCCCGGGCGCGGAGATCGTGATGGAGCTGGGCAGCATCGCCTCGGTCAAGGGCAACGTGCGCGCGGGCATCGGCGTCGCGCTGATCAGCCGCGCCTCGGCCCGCCACGACCTGTCGCAGGGCCGATTGGTCGAAGTGCCCGACCCGCGGACCCCGATCGCCCGCCCGCTGCACCTGGTCCACCGCGGCATCGACCGCCTGCCGCCCGCCGCCGCCCGCCTGCGCGAGCTGCTGCTGGCCCACCCGCCCGACCGCCCACCGGTGCGGCGCGCGAGCTGATCGGCGCACGGCGAGCCGCGCGAGCTGCTGGCCATTCGCCAGGACTGCCCGCCTGGACGGCGCGCGAGTCGATCGGCGCCCGGCGAGTCGCGACACGGCGGGCGGGCTCCCGTCCGGCGCGCGAGCGGCTGGCCATTCCCTGGAACGCCCGCCCGCGTCCGCGAGGAACCGATCGGGGACCTCCCGCGAGGGACGCGGGCGTTTCGCCGGGGCGATCGGGGCGGTCAGAACCACGGCGACGTGTGTCTTCAGGAACATGTCCAAAGAGACATTCGATGACTTGCGCCCGGACCCTCGCTGGTCGAGACTGGCACCGTGTCGCGCAAGTTTCTGGCAGGCGTCGCGGTCGCGCTGGTGTTGTTGGCGATCGCCGTGTGGACCTTGCTCGCACGGCCCGGGCCCGAGGCGGCGCAGGCCGAGCCGAAGGTCGATCGCGTGGCGCGGGCGGCTGCCATCACCCAGGAGCGCGCGGCGGCGCGGGCCCGCGGCGAGGTCGACGTCTCGCCCTGCTCGGCCGCGGGGCGGGTGTACGACGCCGCGAGCGGGCGCGGCCTCGCCGGCGCGGTGGTGATGCTGCGGCCGAAGGGCCTCGGCGTCCCGGTCGAGTTCGGCGACATCGGCGCGCCGATCACCGTGCGCACCGACGCCTCGGGCGACTGGTCGGTGCCGCTGGTGCGGCCCGGGCACTACATCCTCAGCGCGTCCGCCGGCGGCTATCTCCCCTATGTCCGCAAGGACCTGTCGCTTCAGGCAGGTACGCCGCACACCGGCCTCGACGCCGCCCTGGTCGCCGGCGGGCACCTGCTGCGCGGCACCGTGAGCGACATCGGCGGCGGACCGGTCGAGGGCGCGATCGTCAGCGTCGACCGCCAGGGCGAGGGCAACGTGATCCAGTTCAGCCGCGCCTCGTTCCCGGCGGTCAGCGATGGCGAGGGCAAGTTCGCGGTGCAGGTCGACGACGGCCTGTACCAGATCACCGCCTGGCACGCCGACTACACCGGCGACAGCGAGAGCGTCGACGTGGCCGGCGGCCCGCGCTCGGTCGACCTGCGGCTGGTGCCCGCGGCCTCGATCGAGGGCACGGTGCGCGCCGACCCGGGCGACGCGCCGGTCGAGGGCGCGGTGGTCAGCGTCGGCGAGTTCGGCGGGTTCGGCGACGCCGCGGCGGTCAGCGACGCGCGCGGCCGGTTCCGCCTCGGCGGCATGGCCTCGGGCGCGCACGCCCTGTCGGCGACGGCGGCCGGGCACGCCTCGCGCGAGCCGACGAAGGTGGAGCTGGGGATCGGCGAGTCGCTCACGGGGGTCGAGGTCCGCGTCGAGCGGGCGTTCAAGATCTCCGGCTTCGTCGCCGCCAAGGACGACCCGCGCAAGGCGCTCGACGGGGTCATGGTCGGCGCGCTGGCGCTGAGCCCGTTCGCGCTGCGCCCGGCCACCGGCCCGAGCGCGGTCGACGGTTACTTCGAGGTGCTCGGCGTCCGGCCGGGCACGTACATGCTCGGCTCGGTGGCCGAGCAGGCGCTGCCGGAGATCCTCGGCGGCCCGTCGGTCACCGTGGCCGACGCCGACGTCACCGGGGTGCTGGTCGAGCTCGACCGCGGGGTCGAGGTGCGCGGGCGGGTCGAGCCGCCCGCGATGGCGGCGGTGTCGCTGACGTTGGCCGACGACGAGCCCGGCTTCATGACCTTCCTCGCCAACCTCGGCAACGTGCTCGTGCGCAGCCGCGCCGACGCCCGCGGCGAGTTCACGCTGCGCCCGGTCAAGCCGGGCCCGCTGCGCCTGGTCGCCGAGGCGCCCGACGGCAGCCGCGGGCAGCTCGACATCGACGTCGGCGCCGACGGCCTCGAAGGCGCGGTGGTGGTGCTCGAGCCGCGCGCGACGGTCACCGGCCGGGTGGTGGACGCCCGCGGCGCGGCGGTCAAGGGCGGCAGCGTGCAACTGCTGCCGGTGACGCCGAAGCAGGGCGGCATGATGATGTCGTTCGACGCCGGCCGCCGCGACCGCTCCCCGATCGCCGAGGACGGCACCTACGCCGCGCGCGGCCTCGACGGCGGCGAGTACGAGGTGCGGGTGCTCGACCGCGCGGGCAACGTGATGCGCTGGGATGTCCCTGCGGACAGGTCGTACGAACCTGTCCGCAAGACCATCTCGGCGGGGGTCGTCACCCCGGGCGTCGACCTGGTGGTGGAGCTGCGCGACGGGGTGCTGCGCGGGGTGGTGCTCGGGCCCGACGGGGCGCCGACGCCCGACGCGTGGGTCACCGCGACGCTGGAGCAGCGCGACCCGGCCGAGAGCCTGTTCCACCGGCCCGAGGCGGCCCGCTCGGGCGAGAAGGTCGGGCTCGTGCCCGAGCCGCCGAAGGACCCCCAGGCGCAGGCGTCCCCGGGCTTCTCGGGGCGCAGCGAGCCGGCGCTGTCGGGCGAGGACGGCCGCTTCGAGTTCACCGGCCTGGCGCGGCGGACCTACACCCTGCGCGCCGAGGCCCTCCGCGGCAGCGCGCGCGTCGAGGTGTCCGGCCTGTCCCCGGGGACAGACGTGCGCCTGCAGGTGGTCCCGCTGGCCGAGCTGACGATCACCGCGCGCGCCGGGGGCGAGCCGGTGCCGCGGTGGGAGCTGCACGTCACGCACAAGAAGCCGGGCGGCGGCACCAGCAGCGACCTCGAGATCGTCGACAGCGCGACCGGCAGCCGGCGCCTCGACCACCTCGACCCCGGCGCCTACGAGCTCGTCGCGGTGGCCGACGCCGGCCGCGTCGAGCACCCGCTCGAGCTGAAGCCGGGCGAGCGCGCCGCGGTCACCCTCGAGCTGCAGCCGTGGGCCCGCCTGCGCGGCGTCCTCCTCGACTCGCGCAGCGGCCAGCCGCTGGCCGGCATGTCGGTGATGACCTTCGGCAAGAACGAGCGCACCGGCAACCTCATCGGCAGCCTGTTCGGCAAGGGCCCGCGCACCGACGCCACCGGCCGCTTCGAGCTGGCCAGCGTCAGCCCCGGCGCCGGCGAGCTGCACTTCGTCGACGGCGACCTGTCCGACGTCGGCATCGTCGCCCGCGCCGACTACTCGGTCGCCGCCGGGGTCGAGGCCGACCTCGGCACGATCTACGGGGTGTCGAACGGCAAGGTCGCCGCCGCCGAGCGCGGCGAGCTCGGCCTGCGCACGCGCCGGGCGACCGAGCTCGGGCGGCCGCGCCCGCTCGGCGAGCAGCCGCCGCCGCTGAAGGAGAAGGAGGACCCGAAGGCGCCGAAGCGCTTGTGGATCGAGGCGGTCACGATCGACGGCCCGGCCGACAAGGCGGGCGTGCTGCCCGGCGACGAGGTGGTCGGGGTCGACGGCCTCGCGGTGTCCGTCACCAACTCGGAGAACGCCGAGCGCATGCTGGCCCCCGCGAGCGTCCGCCGCGGCCAGAGCGTGACGCTCGAGCTGGCCCGCGCCGGCGGGCGCGAGACGGTGACGCTGGAGGCGACGGCGCGGCGTCGCTGAGGCATGTTCCTCAAGACATGCCTTAAAAGACATGCCCCCTTCGGATTGTTCCCTGAGGCATGTCCCGACGGACATGCCTGGAAGATCAGGCGCTCTTGCCGTCGTACTTGTTGACGCTGAGCTTGTCGAGGTCGACGTCGTCGAGGCAGCGGACGTTGATGGCGACCATCTCGGTGCCGTCGGGGCCGACGCCGTGGGCGAACGAGCGGATCCCGCAGGTGTTGCAGAACAGGTGGTGGATGGTCTTGCTGGCGAACTGGTAGTCGGTCAGGCCGTCGTCGCCGGCGGTCAGGCGAAACTCGCTCTTGGGCACGAACGTCAGCAGGACGCCGGTCTTGCCGCAGATGCTGCAGTTGCAGGCGAGGACGGGCTGGCCGAGGTCGGCGTTGACTTCGTAGCGGACCTTGCCGCAGTGGCATCCGCCGGAGTGCTTGGTGGCTTGGGTCATGGCGCGCTTATACTCCCGCGGCGCGCTCCTGACACGCCCCGCGCCGGGAGCAGCGCGCCGCGCATCGGCCGCGTTCTTGCGCCCTCCTTGCATCCACACGGTCCAGCCCGCTCGCCGCCGGTCCATTCAATTCGTGGTGGCACCCGATCGCGTCGAGGTCGGCGTGTGATTCGCGCTTCGCCTCACGGCTTGCCGGCCTCGACGATGTAGCCGCGCGGCATGCCGGGCGCGTCGGGCGGGAGCGCGGGGAACGGCCAGCGGCCCCGCTGCGCCGCGAGCACGGCCGGATCGAGGACGACCGTGTCCCAGCCGTGCTGGCCGATCAGGCGCGCCGGCTCGTCGGTGGCGAAGCGCCACGGCGCCCCCAGCTCGCGCATCAGCGCCAGAATGGGGGCCAGCAGGGCGACTCGAGCAACGCGCGACCGAGCACGTCGTAGAGCAGCCGCGAACCCGGGGCCGACAACCCAGGCGCCGTCGCGGCGGTCGAGCGAGCCGCGCGCGGAGGCATCGCCCGCGCAGGCGCGGCGGGCTGCTTCGACCTGCACCCGTGCTCGAAGCTGCCTTCCCCGCCCGCCCTGACGACGAGCATGTCTCTCAGGGAATGTCCTGAAGAACATGTCTATGCAGACATCTCACTCGAACGCGACCTCGACCCCGGTCTGCGTCGGGTAGACGAGCTCGGCCTCGGCGACGACCTCGGCGCCCATGGCGAAGCCGCCGTTGAACACGCAGCTGCCCTCGGGCCCCGGCTCGCAGGTGCAGGGCTCGCAGTCGACGACCGCGTCGAGGGCCCGCGCGCTCACGGTGTAGGTGCCCGCGGGGGCCTGGGCCGCGGCGAAGCACTGCGGCGCGCAGCCCTCCATGGGGCACTCGGCCGGCAAGCCGTGCTCGTTCCAGACGCGGCCGGTCCAGCTGGTGACGAAGGTGCCGCCGGGCTCGAGCTGGACCACGTCGCCGGGGCCGCAGCCGGCCGGGCAGCCGCATGCGCCGGCCAGGACGTCGCCGCAGTCGTTCTCGCAGGCGTCCTTGTTGATCTTGACCGCCACGTCGCTCGCGTCGCGCAGCGCGATCGGCAGGACCGGCGTGCACATCTCCTGGAGGTTGAGGAACAGCCGGGTCGTCCCGCCGTTGCGCAGGGTGACCTCGACCGCCGGCCCGAAGTCGCTCAGCGAGGGATCGACGCAGGCAGGCTCGCCGGTGGTCGGGTCAGTGGTGCCGTCGGTCGAAGGACTCGTGGTGGAATTGCCGTCGGTGGGATCGGTGGTGGTGGTCGTCGTGGTGCCCGTGGGGGTGCCCTCGGTGTCGTCACCCTTGTCGCCGCACGCGGCCGCGAACACGCTCAGGACCAGGAAGTTCAGGCGAAGCAAGTTCATGCCCGCAGTCTACCGCGGATGCGCTTCATCCACGCCGTTTCACCCGCGGGTCGGATGCATTCTCGCCTCACGAGGCCCCGCGGGCAGGGCATGAAAGCGCGTGAAATGGCCATCGGCGCGAGGATGCGAGCCGCTGCGGGTGACATGACCCAAAAGACAGCATCGCAGGTCGTGATCCCGCGACGGCGGACGCTCGGCGCCGCACCCATCCCCCCAGCCACGAGAAACAAGAAGGCCTGCGAGACCCTGGCCGAGAAGAAGAAGTAGGACGCGGCGCGCTCGCGCGGGTGGCGATCCGACCCTCGTTCGAGCGCGCTCGGCGTCAGGACTTCCGCAGCGAATTCACCAGCGACCAGTCGGTGGCCTCGACCACGTGCTGGCGCAGCGCGCGGGTCTGCTTGACCATGTTCCACCCGAGCACGCCGGTGACCTTGCCGGCGCTGCCGTACAGCGCCGCGAACTGCCCGGCCTCGGGCGACCCCTCGACGATGATCACCTGGGCGTCGGCGCCGGCGAAGCCGTGGACCTGGATCTTCACGTCGTACTGGTCGGTCCAGAAGAACGGCACCGGCGTGTAAGGACGATCCTTGCCGAGGATGTTCGCGGCCACGGCCGCGCCCTGCTCGACCGCGTTGCTGCGGTTCTCGAGGCGCAGCGCGGCGCCCAGGCCCTCGTGGTGCCAGCGCGCGACGTCGCCGACCGCGTAGATGCCCTCCGCGGCGCGGCAGCGGGAGTCACAGACCACCCCGTCGCCGAGGCGCAGCCCGCTGTCGAACAGCCAGTCGGTCGCCGGGCGCGAGCCGATCGCCACCACCACGACGTCGGCCGGCAGCACCTCGCCGCCGGCCAGGCGGACCCCGCGGACGCGCGCTTCGTCGCCGACCAGGGATTCGACCGCCGCGCCCAGGCGCAGCTGCACGCCCCGGCCGGTGTGCAGGGCCGCCAGGTGGCCGCCGATCTGCGGCCCCAGCTGGCTGGCGAGCAGCGTCGTCTGCGGCCCGACCAGAGTCACCGCCAGGCCCATCGCGCGGGCCGTCGCCGCGGCCTCGGTGCCGAGCACGCCGTCGCCGACGACGACCACCTGCGAGGCTGCGAGCAGCGCGGTCCGCAGCGCCACCGCGTCGTCGAGCGTGCGCAGCACGTGGACGCCCGGCCACGGCGCCTGGCCGGGCAGGCGGCGCGGCTCGAGGCCGGTGGCGAGCACGATCGACTCCGCGGTCAGGCGGCGGCCCGACGCCGTCGTCACCGCGCGGCCGAGCACGTCGAGGTGGACCGCCGGGTCGCCGAGGATCGTCGTCATCTCGAGCTTGGCCAGCGCCGCGTCGGCGCGCAGCCGCGTGCGGTCCGGCTCCCACTCGCCGGCCAGCACCTTCTTCGACAGCGGCGGCCGGTCGTAGGGCGGGTGGCGCTCGGCGCCGAGCAGCGTCAGCGCGCCGGCGAAGCCGTCGCGGCGCAGCGACTCTGCCACCGCGAGGCCGCCCACCGAGGCGCCGACGACCAGCACGCTCGCGGGGTGCGTCATGCCGGGTCCTCGAGCTTGATCGCCGCCCCCGGGCACACGCAGGCCGCCTCGCGCACCGCCTTGTGCAGCGCCTCGGGCGGGTGCTCGTCGAGCAGGATCACGATCCCGTCGTCGCGCTGGTCGAACACCTTCGGCGCGAGCAGGACGCACTGGCCTGCACCGCAGCATTTTTCCAGATCCACAATCACGCGCATGGTCGTCGCTCTCCGTCGGTCTTGTCGGTGATGTCAGCGGGTGGGGGTGAACGGGGCTTGCCACAGGCCCGCCAGGGCGTCGATGAGTCCGACCGCCGCGCCCTCCCAGGTCGCCCGCGGCGTCGTCGTGCCTTCTTGCAGCGCGCGCTCGCGTTCGGCGCACACGTGGACGATGAGGTGGCGGCTCATGTCGGCGCGCTCGGCGATCACGTCGGCGGGCAGCACCGGCATCAGGCGCATGAGGCCCTCGGAGACCCCGCGCATCGACGGCGACGCGCTCGTCTCGTCGATGACGATCTGGCGCAGCGCCGGGTCGGTGGTCGCCTGGGCGATGAAGCGCGCGTACCAGCTCGGGTTGCCGAGCGAGGCGAGGTGTTCGGTGGACGGCAGGACCAGGCAGCCGAGCCAGTCACGCAGCGTCTCCGAGCGCTGGATCGCCTTCAGAAGGTCCAGACGGCGGCGCTCGATCTCCGGCGCGTGCCGGCGCACGATGGCGGCCACCAGGTCGGTCTTGGTGCCGAAGTGGTAGCCCACGGCGAAGTTGTTCGCCTGGCCCGCGGCCTCGCTGATCTGGCGGTTCGAGACCGCGGCCACCCCGTGTTCGGCGAACAGGCGCTCGGCCGTGGTGAGGATGAGCTCGCGGGTCTCGGTGGCGTGGGCGTGCCTCGTGCGTGGTCCGGCCATGGGGTCACCAGCGTACTGGAACCCGCTCGAGTCCGCCGATGAGCAGGCCCTCGCGGCGGGCCAGTTCTTCGGTCGGGACGGCGAGCGCGAGCGTCGGCAGGCGGCGCAGCAGCACGTTCAGCGTGGTCTGCAGCTCGGTGCGGGCCAGGGCCTGGCCGACGCACGAGTGCGGTCCGACGCCGAAGGTCAAGTGCGGATTCGGCGAGCGGGTCAGGTCCATGGTGTCGGCGCGCTCGTAGGCTTGCTCGTCGCGGTTGGCGGCCGCCATGTTGCAGACCACCGTCGTGCCGCCCGGCAGCTTCTGGCCGCTGACCTCGATCTCCTCGGTGATGAAGCGGGGCAGGCCGAAGCCGGCGTTGGCGTCGAAGCGGAGCGCCTCTTCGACCGCGGTGCGGACTAGCGACGGGTCGGCGACCAGCTGCTCCCAGCGCGAGCGCTCGCTGAGCAGCATCGCCATCATCTTGGCGATCGTGTTGGAGGTGGTCTCGTGGCCGGCGACCAGGATGCCCTGGCCGATCATCATCAGCTCGCGTTCGGTCAGCGGGTGGCCGTCGTCGACCGCGGCGACCAGCTCGCTCAGCAGGTCCTCGCCCGGCGCGGCCCGCTTGGCGGCGATGTGCGCCGTCATGTACTCGGCGAACTCCATCTGCGCCTGCTGCATCTGCTCGCGGGTGAACTGGGTCATGTTCAGCATCGCGTTCGACCAGAAGGCGAGCTTGTCGCGGTCGATGTCGGGGATGCCCAGGAGCTCGCAGATCACCCACACCGGCAGCGGGAAGGCGAGGCTGCTGACAAGGTCGGCGGGCGCGCCCTGGCGCACCATGTCGTCGATCAGCGCATCGGCCATCGCCTCGATGCGCGGCTGCATCGCCGAGACGCGCTTGGCGGTGAACGACTTGTGGAGCAGGCGCCGCCACCGCTCGTGGCCCTCGGTCAGCGAGGCCGCGTCCTCGGTCTCGAACACGCTGCCGCCGTCCTCCGACAGCTTGGCCGCGCCCTCCTGGCCGAGCTGCCGGGTGAACCGCGGGTCGGCCAGCACCTGGCGAACATCGGCGTAGCGGGTCAAAAGGACCGCCTGGTCCCCGCTGGGCAGCCGCACGTGCGCGACCGGGCAACCCTGCCGCAGCCTGGCCCACTCCTCGGGCGGCTCCAGCGGGGCGGGGGCGCGAAGGGGATAGTCCAAAACCTGCTCGCTGCTTTCGGTGCTCATCAGAACCTCCGCGGGAGGGTCTAAGTCATACGACTGATTAAGTCAATCAACTGACTGAATCTTCATCTTCGCCGCGCACCGAGAGCGAGCTCGAACCGCGAGGCGCGGCAGGCGAGCACTCGCCCGAGCGGTGAAAACCTCATTCGAGCGCGAACTGGGGCTCTCCGGCCCCGGCGATGTGCATACGCGAAGGGGTCGCGCGCGCGCGGGCGGCGATGCGCAGCGCGGTCAAGGGGGCGAGCTCGAACAGCGGCGTGCTCGCAAGGTGCTCTTTAACACATGTCCTGAAGGACAGTACGCGGTGTGTCGCCATGGCCGGCGCGTCGACAGGCCGCGCAGGTGACATGACCAAAAAGACATCTCGAACACCGCCGCGGCGCCGGCGTGCGGGCGAGACGGCCTCGATCAGCGCGGCGGGCCGCCGGCGGCGACATCGCCGAGGCGAACGATACGGGCGATCCCATCGCGCGCGTCGGACGGGGGTCGGCGCGCGCGTCCGGGTGCGGCGTCATCGAGCGCGGCAAGACTGTTCGTCACGACAGCCTCCGCGCGTCCAGGGACGGCGCCCTCCGGCGCGCCGCAAGGATGTTCAGCAAGACAGGCCGCCGCGCGTGCAGCCGCGGCGACACCGGGCGCGCCGCAAGGATGTTCTTCAAGACAGACTGCACGTTCAGGGGCGGCGTCGCCGGGGGCCGCGTCAAAGATGTCCTTCAAGACAGGCCGCTGCGCGTGCAGCCGCGGCGACACCGGGCGCCGCGGGCTCAGGTGACCTCGCGGTGCTTGACCTGTCCCTTGTGAGACGTCCCGCCGGCGTCGCGGCAGGTGACGGCGACGCGGGCGAGGCCGACGGGCATGCCGAGCACGCGGTGGGCGATCAGGCGGGCCGCGTCGAGGCGGCAGCGGGGGACGTGGCGGCCGTCCTCGGTATCGATGGCGACGAACGCGTGCAGCTCGCCCGACTGGGCCAGCTTGACGACGAACGCGAACTCCTTGCCGTCGCCGGTGACGGTGATGGTCAGCGAGCGGCTCGAGCTGCGGTGGTATCGCAGCTTGACCATGCGCTCGACCATCGGCCCGAGCGGCTTGCGCCGGTCCTGCTCGGCGGTGTTGACCCACCACAGGCGGGCCTCGTCGAGGCGCGTGGCGTCGGCGCTCAGCCACGCGTCGATCGCCAGGTCGAAGTGCGGCTTGCCGAAGTCGCGTTTGACCCGCACCACCTCCGTCCCCGGCGCGGCCTGAACGCTGTCCTTCACGTTCGGAGCGGCGCCCGCGAGTGCGAGCGCGACGACAGACGAGATCCAGTTCAAAGCATCCCACGGTAGCAAGCGACGCGCGCGCCGACAATGCAGCGACCGCGATTCACCATAGTGAAGCCCGCGTCCCGAAGACGCCTGCGCGACGCGAGCTCGGCGCGTTCGCGAGATTTCGCCGCGGGGCGGCGAATGGGACGGCGAATCAGGCCGGTGGTCGAGACAGGAGCCGGCGACGCGGCGGCCTCCGCGTTCAGGATACTCGCCGGTGAGCGCGTGCGAGGCGTCGAGCCCTGGCGTCGAGCCCCGCCGGGCACGCGCGCCGACGCGATTTCGAACCGAGGCGACGCTCGAGGCGAGCGCTCCGAACCGCTGACCTCGGTGAGGTCAGCCCCGAGCCGACGACGCGGCCCCGCGCTGCGAACCGGCGTTTTCGCGGCCCTTTTCGCCCGATCTGGCGCGGATCCGAGCCGTTCGCGCGCGGGCGCCCGCGCGGGGAGGTTGGTCGCGCGGCCGGCATGACCGATGATGGGGGCGAGAGGGCCGATGGACGAGCGCAATCAGATGTCCAAGAGGACATGGCCCGAAGGTCAGGCGAAGGACGCGCTCGAGGAGACCACCGCGCCGGGAGCCGCGCCCGCGAGCGTGAGCGTCGGCAGCGTCGAGGAGACGGTGGTGCGGCCCGACAGCCTCGACCGCGTGCGCACGGTGGTCGACGTCGAGAGGACCACGGCGAGCGTGCCCGCGGGGGGCGACGCGCAGCCCCCGGAGCGCACCCTGGGGCGCTATTTGATGATCAAACAGCTCGGGGCGGGCGGCATGGGGACGGTCTACAAGGCCTACGACCCCGACCTCGATCGCACCGTGGCGATCAAGCTGCTGCACGGGGCGGCCGTCGGCGAGGCGCGGGCGCGGATGATCCGCGAGGCGCAGGCGATGGCCAAGCTGTCGCACCCCAACGTGGTGCCGGTGTTCGACGTCGGGGCGCACCGCGAGGACCAGGTGTTCATCGCCATGGACCTAGTCGAGGGCACCGACCTGCGGCAGTGGATGGCCACGCGTCCGCGCTGGACCGAGGTCGTCGACGTGTTCGCCCAGGCCGGCGCCGGGCTGGCGGCCGCGCACGCGGTGGGCCTCGTCCACCGCGACTTCAAGCCCGACAACGTGCTGCTCAGCACCGACGCCGCGACCGGCAAGCTGCGCGCGCAAGTGGCAGACTTCGGCCTGGCTCGCCGCGACGAGGAGCACGAGTCGCCGGCGCGCGCGGCCGAGGCCGCCAGCAGCAGCGCCCTCGACACCCAGATCACCCGCTACGGCGCGATCGTCGGCACGCCGGCGTACATGTCGCCCGAGCAGCACGCGGGCGTCGCGGTCGACCCGCGCACCGATCAGTTCAGCTTCTGCGTGGCACTGTTCGAGGCCCTCTACGGCAAGCGCCCGTTCGCCGGCGCGACGATCGAGGAACTGGCCCGCAAGGCCCGCAGCAGCCAGCGCGAGGCGCCGCCGCGCGGCAGCGAGGTGCCCGGCTGGCTGCACCGGATCTGCCTGCGCGGGCTGCAACCTGACCGAGAGGCCAGGTACCCGCGCATGGACGCGCTGCTCGCCGACCTGCAGGCCGGCCGCGCCCGCCGGCAACGTCGGGCGCTGGCCCTCGGCGGGACGCTGCTGGCCGCGGCGGTCGCCGGCGGCACCGCGTGGGCGATGACCGGCCCGGGGTGTGCGGCGGCGGAGCCGAGCGCGTCGGCGAGGTCTGGCACGCGGGTCGACGCGCGGCGATCGAGGCCGCCTTCGCCGCCACGGGCTTGCCGTACGCGGCGGGGGCGTGGGTCGAGGCGGCGCCGCAGATCGATCAATACGCGCAGGGCTGGAAGGACATGTACGAAGAGACATGTTCCGCGACGCTGGTGCGCGGCGAGCAGTCGGCCGAGCTGATGGACCTGCGCATGGCCTGCCTGCAGCATCGCCTGAAAGATCTCGACGCCCTGCTGGCGCTGCTCGAGCAGGCCGACAAGCAGGTGGTGAAGCGGGCCACGGAGGCGGCGGTGGCGCTGCCGGGGCTGCAGGCCTGCGCCGACGCGGAGGCGCTGCGCAGCGGAGCGCTGGCCTCGCGGGCGGTGACGGACCCGGCCCGCAGCGAGGCGGTGCGCGAGCGGCTGCGAGCGGCGCGGGCCAAGGTCAGCGCCGGCAAGAGCAAGGACGCGCTGGCCGAGCTCGAGGCGACCGCGACCGAGGCGATCGCGCTGGACGACCCGAGCCTGACCGCGGCGGCTCGCCACGCGCTGGCGAGGGCGCAGCGCGAGGCGGGCAACGACGAGGGGGCGCGGATCACCGAGGCGGCGGCGATCTGGCAAGCAGTGGCCGACCGCGACGACGAGACGCTGTGGGATGGCCTGCTGAACCAGATGTTCGTGGTCGGCTACAAGCTCGGGCGCAAGGCCGAGGCCCAGCCGTGGGTCGACCACGCCGAGGCGCTGCTGCGCCGCCGCGGCCAGCCTGACCGCGAGCGCGCGCAGTGGCTGCACCACGTCGGCATGATCGCCATCGCCGCCGGCGACAGCGCCGGCGCCGAGGCCTTCGTGAGCGAGGCGATCGGCCTCTATGAAAAAGTCTTCGGCCCCGACCACCCGCGCCTGGTCGGCCTGTTCAACGCGCTCGGCGCGTCCAAGCTGCGCGGCGGCAAGTACGTCGAGGCGCAGCAGCTGTTCGAGCGGGCCGTCGCGCTCGACGAGCGCGCCCACGGCTCCGGTCACCCCGACCTGGCGCTGCCGCTCAACAACCTCGCGCTCAGCCTCGAGCGGCAGAACCGCTACGCCGAGGCGATCGCCGCGCTGCAGCGGTCGCAGGCGATCCTCGAGGCCATCAACCCCAAGGACCCGACGGTCGGGGTGATCCGCCAGAACGTGGGCGGCATGCTGCAGCTGTCCGGAAAGCCAGTCGAGGCCCTGACCGAGCTGACGGCCGCGCTCGCGCACCTGGAAGCAGCGCTCGCGCCCGACCACCCGGCGGTCGCCGGCGTCTTTACGTTCATCGGCGACGCCAAGCGCGACCTCGCCGACTACCCCGGCGCCCGCGCGGCCTACGAGCGGGGTTGCGAGATCAGGGAGAAGGCCCTCGGCCCCGACCACCCCGACCTCGGCCTCTGTCTCTTGGGACAGGCGCAGATCGACCTGCTCGAACAGAAGCCCGCCGCCGCCCTGCAGCACGTCGACCGCGCCCTCAAGAACGTCGCCGCCGCGACCTCGGACCCCGGCGACCTCGGCCTCATGCACCTCGCCCGCGCCCAGGCCCTGCGCGCTACCGGTGCCGCCGCCGAATCCGCCGAGGAAGCGAAGCTGGCCCGCGAGTCGCTCAAGCTCGCCGGCGTCGCCGGCGAGCGCGGGATGAAGCAGCTCGAGGCGTGGGAGGCGGCGAAGTAGCGCGCACGAGCGGCGCGAGGCGCCGAAGACGTCGCGGGCCCGTCGTCATTGTCGGCAGGCGTGGCGCGAAGAGGCGTGCTCGTCGCGGGCCCGTCGTCATAGTCGGCAGGCGTGGCGCGAAGAGGCGTGCTCGTTGCGGACCCGCCGTCATTGTCGGCAGGCATCGCGCGAAGAGGCGTGATCGTCGCGGGAGAGGACCCGCCGTCATTGTCGGAAGGCGTCGCGCGAAGAGGCGTGCTCGTCGCGGAAGAGAGGTTCGCCGCTATTGTCGGCAGGCGTGGCGCGAAGAGGAATGCTCGTCGCGGGAGAGGGCCCGCCATCACTGTCGGCGTGCGTGGCGCGAAGAGGAGTGCTCTTCGCGGGCCCTTCGTCATGGTCGGCAGGCGTGGCGCGAAGAGGCGTGCTCGTCGCGGGCCCGTCGTCATGGTCTGCAGGCGTCGCGCGAAGAGGAGTGCTCGTCGCGGGAGAGGATCCGTCGTCATGGTCAGCAGGCGTCGCGCGAAGAAGCGTGCTCGTCGCGGGAGAGGATCCGTCAGCAGGCGTGGCGCGAAGAGGAGTGCTCGTCGCGGGTCCGCGGTCATTGTCGGCAGGCGTCGCGCGAAGAGGAGTGCTCGTCGCGAGAGAGGAGCCGCCGTCATTGTCGGCAGGCGTCGCGTGAAGAGGAGTGCTCGCCGCGGGAGAGGAGCCGCCGTTATTGTCGCCAGATAGCGTCTGTTCGGCGGCCAGACCTGGCCGTCGAACAGGCGCCCCGTGACCTATCCCGGAGGACATCCCTCAGCGAAGCCCAGGACGGCGGGTCGGCCTCTCACGGCTGCAGCCGTGCCAGGGGTCCGGGGAAGGGCCGGCCGCGATTAGAGGCAAGATGGGTGCGAGGAACGAGCATCCATCCAGCCGGTAACTCGCGGCCGGCCCTTCCCCGGACCCCCCGCGAGGCGCAGTCGGCAATCGCGAAGCACCCAGGCCTGATCTCCGCGGACGCATCATGCCGGATGTCCGCGGACGCATCATGCCGGATGTCCGCGGACGCATCATGCCGGATGTCCGCGGACGCATCATGCCGGACCTCCGCGGACGCATCATGCACGCTCTCCGCGGACGCATCATGCCCGATGTCCGCGGACGCATCATGCCGGATGTCCGCGGACGCATCACAACATGTTCATAGGAACATGACGAAAAGGGCATGCCCGAAAGAGCATGCCCTGAAGCTCACCCGAGCGGGACGACTACTTTGCCAGCTTCCAGCCCTCGGAAGTCTTGTCCTTGACCATCTTGTCAAAGACTGCCCGCGCCTCGTCTTCGCCCGCCAGCCGCCGCAGCTTCTCGCTGCCTGCCGCCCCGAGCTTGCCCGAGCGCGTCAGCACGAACGCCCCCCGCGGATCGAGCACCACCTCCCAGAACTTCCCGCCCTGCGTATAGCGCCGCCGCACCACCCCCTCATGGCGGCGCGCCCCGTACGGCAGCCCGCGCAGGTCGGGGCACGCCTCGCCGAGGGCCGCCACGAACGGCCGGCCCAGCGACTCCGCGATGAACCACTCGAACGACCCCTCGAACCACAGGTCGTCCGGCGGCTCCGACACCTCGTACTCGACGAACACCCGGCCGTCCTTGCGCTGCGGCGACTTCGGCACGAACAGCACCACCGGTCGCTGCTGCGCGTCCTCGATCACCACCTGCGCGCCGGCCATCATCGCCCGCAGCGGCTCCGCGTCTGCCGGCCGCATCTTGCCCGCCAGCGCCTCCACCGCGGCCGTCAGCGCCGGCCCGCGCGCCAGCGCCTCCTCGGGCCCGAGGAAGGCCCGGCCGCGCTCGCCGATCTGCCACGCCAGCGGCCCGTGGGACCACGCCTCGCGCAGCTTCGCCGGCACCTCGGCCCCGGCCGCCGCCGCGAAGCGGGCGATCGCCGCCTCGTCGGGCGGCGCGCCGCGGCTGACCGAAAGGTCATGTAGCTCCGCCGTCCAGCCCCACTCCGCCAGCAGCCGCTCGAACTCGGCGAACGCCTCGAGGTGCCAGCTCGGCGCGCGCTCGTCGTCGCGGGCGCGGTCCTCGAAGTACTCGAGCAGGCCCATGTCGCCCGGGCGGCGGCGGTCGTCCGTCCACTCGATGCAGGCCACGCGCGCGCCGGGGCGCTTCAGCAGCGTCAGCACGCGCGCCTCGACCTCGGCCAGCGCCTCGGGCCCCTCGCGCAGCTCGGCGACGTACTCGCTCTTGTCGTCGTCCTCGCCCGCGTGCGGCGCGTAGTAGGTGCGCAGGACGCCGCCGCGCTGCGGCACGTACCACGGCTCGGCGGCGAACCAGTCCTTCGCCGGGTGGTCGGCGAGCTTGCGGAACAGCGCCTCGGCGCTCTCGCGCCCGTCGGCGACGATGCCGTGGCCGGTGAAGCGGCCGTTGTTGACGCCCTCGTACACCAGCACGCGGTCGCCGTAGCAAACGATGTCGCGGAACTCCCCCGCCGACGCGTTCCAGTGGACCACGCGGCCGTCGCAGCGCTCGGCGCCGGCGAGGAAGGTGCCGAGGTCGTCGAGGTCGGACACGACCTCGAAGCCCGGCGCCTTGACTTCCTGGCCGTCGAACACGTGCAGGCGCTCCTGCTTGTCGAAGAACCACACCTCGCCGTCGGGCGTGGTGAGGAAGCGGCGATCGATGGGCACCCCGGCCAGCTCGGCGAGCGCGTCGTCGCCGATCTTCTTCTGCGGCCTGGCCAGCTTGCGCGGCGCCTCGCTCTCCCCGGCCAGGACGCGCCCCAGTTGCTTGCGGTCCTTGGCCTTGAACGACTGCCACGGATCGTCGGTGGCCCGCTCGTAGTGCAGCTCGCTGAGGTTCGAGAACGGCGGCTCGGCGATCGCCTGCGCGGCCGCGTGGGCCCGCCGCACCAGCTCGTGGTCGCCGCTCTCGAGGCCGAGCCGGACCGCGTGCATCAGCAAAAACTTGCGCTGGCCGCGAGCCCGCGGATCGCCCGGCTCCGGCCAGCCGAGCACGGCCCGCGCGAGCGCGGCGACGTAGGAGTGCGGCTTCTTCTTGGTGTCGCTCTCGAAGTCGAGGAACACCACCGCGTAGCTGTTGGCGCCGTGGTCGCTGCGGGTGCGCTCGAGCTCGACCATGATCTCGCCGTGGCCGTCGTCGTCGAAGGTCTCGGCGACCGCGTTGCACAGGTACCAGACCTGCCGCTGCTCGACGAACAGGCGCGAGCGCAAGAGGCCCAGCGCGTCCTCGGTCTTGATGTGGGCCAGGCCGCTGTAGAGGTTGCTCAGCAGCTCCTGGTCGCTCGTCTCGGCCAGGACCTCGGCGATCGCCGGCAGGCCGCCGGGGTTGGTGAAGTAGAACAGGACCCGACCGGCGGCGTGGTAGACGTGGATCGCCGGGAACGCGCCGTCGTCGTCGTCGCCCGCGCCCGCCGGCTTGACGCCGAGGCGCGCGGCCACGCGGACCAGGCGGAAGGCTTGCCCTTCGGACAGGCGAGCGACGACCTCGTTGTCGTTGTAGGCGATGAACAGCTTCGAGAGGATCTTGTCGCGCAGCGTGTGCCGGCTGTCCTCGCCCAGCGCGGCCAGCAGCCAGTCGAAGATCACCGGCTCGTGGGCGATCGGCGCCAGCTTCTCGACCAGGTCTTCCTTCCAGTCGTCCTCGAAGAACCCGCCGCTCTCGGGCCGCAGGAGCAGCGCCTGGAAGGTCGGCAGCAGCGGGTCGGCGAGGTCGACGATGCCGTCCTCGCGCAGCGCGGCGAGCTGACCGGCGAACTCGGACGGCGACTGCAGCCCGACGGCGGCCGCCTGCAGGTCGGCGAGGGCGTCGCTGTCGCCGGTGGCGAGCAGGACCCGGGCCGCGGCGCCGAGGACGTCGGCGGCGATCTGCCCGGCCATGACGAGCAGCCGCCGCGCGAGCAAGAGCCGCTGCGGCGGGGCGAGCTCGCGGAACTGTTCGAGCGCGGGCTCGCGTTCGTCGTCGTCCTCGCTGAAGAGCCGGGTGAGCACCGGCCGCACCTCGGCGAGCGGGGCGATCCGGGCGGCGAACTGCTCGGCCCGCGCGCCGTCGCCGTCGCGCTCGGCGGCCTGCTGGGCGGCGTGCAGGACGCCCCAGTGGTACGGGTCGCGCGCGAGGACGCCGTCGAGCAGGTCGCGCACGCGCAGGCGGTCGGTCGCCAGCGGGGCGAGCGGCTCGATCGCGGCGGCCAGCAGGTCGACGTCTGTACTTCGAACATGTGCTCGAGGACAGCATCGGCGGCGCGGCTGGCCTGCACGCCGGCGTGGACGTCGAGCAGGGCGGCGAGGGCCTGGAAGCCGAGCTCGGGCCCGGGCGGGCCGGCGGCGACGAGGGCGTGCAGGCGGCCCAGCTCGCCGGCGGCCGCGGCGGCCTCGACCAGCCGCTGGGCCTTGATGAAGCCGTGCGTGACGGGGTCGGCGTACACCGCGGCGATGAGGCGGTCGAGGTCGACGTCCTCGCCGTCGACCGCGCCGCCGGTGTAGTAGAGGAGCAGCGAGCGGCGGGCGCGGAAGGCCGGCGCGGCCGGGACGTCGCCGTCGTCGGCGAGGGCGCCGAAGGCGGCGACGAAGGCCTTCACGAGCGGGTGCTCGCTTGCGGCGAGGGCGGCGACGACCTGGTCGCGGCCGGCGTGGTCGGCCAGGACGCTGGTGTGGAGCAGCCAGTAGATGCCGAGGTGCGGATCGTCGGCGATGCGCTTGTGCTCGGCGGCGAAGGCCTTGGCCTCGGCGGCGCGGTCGTCGAAGGCGCCGCGCAGGTGGCCGTAGGCGCGGCGCGCCATGTCCTCGTCGCTGTCGATGGCCTGCCCGCGCAGCTCGTGGCCGCGGGCGAAGAACCACATGAGCCACTGATAGCGCTCCAGCAGCTTGGCCGTGGTGGGCCGGCGCTCGCTGGTCGACTTGAGCTTGCGCGGCCGGAAGCGATCGGCGATGTCGTCCTCGTCCTCGTCGGCCTCGGCCTTCGCGTCGCGGTAGGCGGCGTAGTCTTCGACGCTGTCGAAGCCGAGCGAGACCTCGCGGGTCTCGTGGTCCTGCCACCACACCTGGCCGCTGTCACGCAGGTCGGCCAGGTAATAGTTGTCGCCCTCGTCGTCGAGGACGTAGAAGCCGGACAGGGTCTTGTCGATCGCGCCGAAGTAGCCGAAGTTGCGCCCGAAGTGCGCGGCGACCAGATCTTCGCCTGACCTGTCGGTCAGGCCCTCGTCGCTGGCAGCGAAGGCCTCGGCGTCGATCGGGAGGGCGTAGAACCGCCGCGCAGCCGCGAGCTCGGGCGAAGCCGGCCCCATCGCCCGCGAAGAATCTTTAAGTGGGGGGCGGACTTCTTGGTGGCGGCCTTCTTGGGCTTGCCTGCAGACTTCTTGGTGGCGGCCGTCTTGGTCTTGCTTGCAGACTTCTTGGTGTCGGCCTTCTTGGGCTTGCTTGCAGACTTCTTGGTGCCGGCCTTCTTCGCCTCGGCGGCGGTCTTCTTGTCGGCCTTCTTCGCCTTGGCGGCGGTCTTCTTGTCGGCCTTCTTCGCCTTCTTTTCGGCCTTGCGAGCGGCGGTCTTGGCGGCCTTCTTGGCCCTGGCGGCCGGCTTCTTGGCGGCTTTCTTGGCCTTCGCCGCGGCGGGCTTCTTGTCGGTCTGCTTCTTGGCCTTCTTCGTCTGCTTGTTTTTCTCGGCCTTGGCGGCGGACTTCTTGGCCTGCTTCGACTTGGGCTTCGCTTGCGGCATCTGCCGAGGAGGATAGTGGGCGCGCCCGCGATCGTCACCCACTCGATGCGCGCGTATCTGCGCCCCGGCGCGTGGCGGGGTAGTTCGAGTCTTCGACCGCTGCTCGCGGCGACGTGGTCGCGACCTTGCGATCACACGACCGCGAGCGCGGCGGCGATGGCCTGCTCGGCGGTGCTGGTGGTGCGCACCTGCGACAGGTCGAGGTCGAGGCCGACGAGGGTGCGGGCCAGCGACGGCCCGATGCCCGCGAGGACCACGCCGGCGCCGAGCAGCGACGCGGCGGTGCCGGTGCGCACGAGGGCCGCGGTGGTATCGACGTCGAGGTCGTCGGCGCCGGTGAGGTCGAGGATCACTGCGCGAGCGCGGCGCTCGCCGATCGCCTGCAGCACGCTGCTGGTCATCGCCGCGGCGCCGTCGCGATCGAGCTCGCCGACGATCGGGACCAGCAGCACGCCGGCGGCGACGCTGATGACCGGCGTCGAGAGGCGGCGGATCACCTGCTGCTGCAGCGCGAGCTGCACCGCGTGCTCGCGCAGCTCGGCCTCGCGGGCCCGCAGCTCGCTGACGTCGCGCCAGACCACCAGCATCATCGGCCCGCTCGGCAGGTTCACGGGGGTGAGCGTGACCTCGACCGGGAACAGCTCGCCGTCCAGGCGCTGGTGCAGCCACTCGAAGCGATGCGCGCCGCGCCGGCGGGCAGTGTCGTCCATCTCGATCGACTTCTCGCGCGAGAGCCGACCGTCGGGCTGGCGCTCGGGCGACAGCTGGGCGGGGTGCAAGCAGCGGAGCTGCGAGCGGTCGTCGCAGCGCAGCATCCGCAGCGCGGCGCTGTTGCAGTCGATGATGCCGGTGCGGTCGAAGATCAGGAGGGCGTCCCAGGAGTGCTCGAACAGCACCCGGAAGCGCTCTTCGGCCTGCGCCAGGGCGGTGAGCTCGCCCCGCAGGCGCTCGTTCTCGGCGCGCAGGGCCGCGAGCTCGTCGTCATGGGTGTCGGCCATGGGACGTCGACGTTACAAGTACGTCGTTCCCGCGGCCAGGCTCAACCTCGCGGAGCGCAGGCGCGCAGGGCCGCGAGGATGTCCCCGAGGACATGTCGGATCGCGCAAACGGCGGGCTCATCTGTGATGCGCCGCCGCAGCGGCCGCCTCGTCCCGTCGAGCGCGCGAGGCCGTTCGCTGCACGCCCGGTGGATCGCAAACCTCGCTGCCCCGAGCCGGTCGTCACAGGTGCGAAGGACCGTCGCCGGCGCGAGAGCGCGGGTGCCATCGGGCTTGCACACCTGCACGTGCGGCGACGGCGTAAGGACCGAGCGCGCCGGGGCCCCGCGACGCCGGACCGTGCGAGGCTTCGGGCTGAATTCGCCGTCCGTCGCGCATGCGCGCCGCGAAGGGCTGGTTCGACCTCGCGGCTGCCGTGCGTGGGCCGCTCGCACCGTCTCGCCGTGAGCCCGTGGGCGCGGACGTCGCGGCCCACGGCAGCGGGGACATGACCTCGAGGGCATGCGCCAGGAGACATGGCCTCATGCACATGTCTCCGAGGACATGGCGCGTCGCTCAGGCGCTGAACAGGGCGAGGGCGAAGCTGATGTCGTCGGAGGCGGGGGCGCGGCCGCGGTGGAGGGCGAGGCGGTCCTTGAGCTGGGCCTCGAACCACTCGAGGTCGGGCTTGCGGCCGGCGGTGCGGCGGATGTCGGCGACCATCTCGGTGAGGCCGTCGACGCCGAGGATCTTGTCCTCCTCATTGAAGCACTCGGAGAGGCCGTCGGAGTAGAGGAGGAGCAGCTCGCCGGGGCGCAGGCGGTCGGTGCTGAGCTCGAGCTCGATGTCGAGGAGGCCGATCGGAATGCCCTCGGCCAGGCGGAGCTCGCGGATCGTGCCGTTCGGGGTGACGACCATCGGCGCCGGGTGGCCGCAGCCGACGGCCTCGAGCGCGCCGGTCTTGGGGTCGATCAGCGCGGCCGCGAGGGTCACGAAGGTCTCGCCGCTCCAGGTGTCGAGCAGCTGGCGGTTCAAGGTGTGGACCAGGTCGGGCAGCGACATGCCCTGGCGCACCGCGAGGTGCACGGTGGTATGCAGGCCGGAGGCGATCAGCGCGGCGTCGATGCCCTTGCCGGCGACGTCCATGACGGTGACGAGGACCCGGCCGTCGCGGGTCGGCAACGCGTCGACGTAGTCGCCGCCGACGCCCTTGCACGGGGTGAAGCCGAAGCCGATCTGAAGTGACCCGGAGGACATGTCCCGAGGGACAAGTCGGGCCTGGATCGCGGCGGCGCGCCGCAGCTCCTCTTCGAGCAGGGCCTGGCGCTGGGCGGCCTCGCGGGCGCTCCAGGCGTCCTCGGCCTGACGGAACATGGCGGAGGCGAGCGAGGCGAGGGCCAGCCACTCGGCGGTGCCGTACTGGCCGGGGAGCATGACGTAGAGGACGTCGAGGTGCTCGCCGTCGCCGTGGATCGGGCAAGCCACGGCGGCGGTGGCCTGACCGCCGAAGACGACCGACATCTGGACCATGTTGTTCTTCGGCCCGGCCGGGCCGGAGCTGGCGAGCACGGGGGCGTCGCTGGCGAGCACGGCTTTGATGACGGAGCGGCTGATCGGCGGCTCGCCGCCGCTGCCGGTCGGGCCCGACAGGATCTCGGGGGCGCTGGCGTCGGAGCGGAGGATCCGCAGGACCACGGCGGCGTTGCCGTGGAAGTGCGCGCTCGTCAGCAGCTCGCACAGCTGGTACATCCGCTGGTCGGCTGCCCCTTCGGCCAGCAAGGCGGCGCTGAAGCCGAGGAGGCGCGAGAGGTGCGAGGCGTCGACCTTGGGCGGCCCCAGCTCCTGCAGGGTGCGCGCGGGGCCGAAGGCGCCGTCGGTGACGCTGGTGCGCGGACGCGCGGCGGGGCGCAGGGGCGCGGGGCCGGCGTGGAAGACGAGGTCGAACTCGTCGATGCGCAGGACGTCGCCGGACTGCAGGGCGCGCTCGCCGGCGACGCGGGTGCCGTTGACTCCCGTGCCGTTGCGGCTGCCGAGGTCACGCACGCGCCAGCCGACGTCGTCGCAGATCAGCTCGGCGTGCTGACGCGAGACCGAGGTGGTGTTGAGGACGACGTCGCAGTCAGGAGAGCGACCGACGACGACGCGTCGCCCGACGAGGTTGACGTTGGTGACGGGAGCCTGGCCCCGGCGGATCTCCAACCATCCGGCCACGGATTTACGATAGACCAAAGCGCGGGCGGGGGCGCGCGAGGTGGCCGCCGCGGCCGCTGGCAGCCGCGAACGGGCACCCGCCTGCGGGCCCTCGTGGCGGTGCGGGGTTCGCTGCACACGCGTGCGGGAGGGCAGGTCGTGACTTCGCGAGGGTCGCGGCCGCGGGTGGCTGCGGCGGTGGAAGGCGTGGCGGCGCGGGATGACTCGGGCGTGGGCGAGGTTGCGACGGAAGGTGTTGACGCCGGTGTTTGGCAGCGGCCTCACCGCGGCTCGGGGCGGGAGAGGTTGCGACGGAAGGTGACGCAGTGCTTGGCAGCGGTCTCACCGCGGCTCGGGGCGGGAGAGGTTGCGACGGAAGGTGACGCAGTGCTTGGCAGCGGTCTCACCGCGGCTCGGGGCGGGAGAGGTTGCGACGAAAGGTGACGCAGTGCTTGGCAGCGGTCTCACCACGGCGATGACTCGGGCCGAAGTTGCGACGGTGGAGCGTGGCGTGTCGCGGATGAAGTCGGCCGCGATGCCTGCGGAAAACTTCCGGGCTTCGCAGCTCGTCGTCGCGCCCGGTGCGTGATGCGAGCGGCGTGAGGCGGAGAAGCAGGAACGACTCCGCGGCGGGCCGCGAAGTCGTTCGTCGGAGAGGGCGAGGGTCGTCGCCCGCGTGGGTCACTTGCCCGGGGTCTTCGGGGCGAAGAACACCTGGCCCTGGGAGAAGGCGAAGGTGACCTTCATGCTCTTGAGCAGGGGCACGTTGATGTAGCCGCCGAGCTCGAAGCCGCCGAGCTCGACGACCTGGGCGAGGCCGCCGTCGGGCGGGGTGTTGGCGAGGACGAGGCCGCCGACGCCCTTGACGCCGAGGTCGCCGACCTTGGCCTGGTCGATGTAGACCATCTTGAGGCCGGCGTTGGGGTCGTCGAGTGGGTCGAGCTCGCGCGGCAGGTGGCCGCTCTTGAGGTAGTTCTTCTTCGCCACGGTGAGGGCGGTGCCGTAGGAGCCGCCGAGCCAGGCGTAGAACTGGGCCTCGGAGCCGTCGAGGGTGACCGGGACGGTCGGCACGAGGAACAGGTGGAGGTCGAGCATGAGCAGCTGCGCCGCGGTCGCGCCGGCGGGGGCGGCGGTCGGCGGGGCGCTCTGCAGCTCGAGCGAGGCGTTCGGGAAGTCGAAGGTGATCGCGCCGATCTTGCTCAGCACCTGGCGACCGAGCACGACCCCGGGCGTCTCGCCGAGGCCGAAGGTCGAGAGGTCGTCGACGATCGCCGGGATGTTGGTGATCTTGAGGTCGCCGAACTTGACCTCGGGGATGAGGACGATGCTGGTCTCGGTGTCGCTGCCGAAGGTCTTGATCTTGGCGATCTCCTTCAGCTTGAGCTGGTCGGCGAAGGCCTTGTGGATCCGCGCCTCCTCGCGCAGCTCGAGCAGCAACACGCGGGTGTACTCGCCGCCGACCGTCGCGCCCGAGTGCTTGAGCCCCTGGGTCGGATCGATCTGCAGGTCGGAGGTGCCCTTGGCGCCGTCGACCTTGGCCAGCTCGCCCTTGCCCTCGAGCGGCCGCATGAACGCGGCGTGGCTCTGCAGCAGCGGCAGGAGCGGGTTGTCGGGCTCGATCAGCTTGAACACCGCGTCGAGCGTCTTGACCGCGTTGGCGGCGTCGAGCTGGGCGTAGTAGCTCCACAGCTTGATCAGCAGCGGGTCGATCTGGTTCTGGTCGGCGGCGAGGATCGTGTCCTGCAGCTCGATCGCCGCCTTGTGGTCGCCCACGGCCTGGTAGTTGCGGCCGAGGCCGACGGCGGCGCCGAAGTTCTTGCGGTCGAGCTCGAGCGCCTCCTTGAAGGCCTTGGTCGAGGCGCCGTAGTCACCCGCGCGCCAGTTGGCCGCGCCGAGCACGGCGTAGGCGTCGGCGTTCTTCGACTCGGACTCGAGCGCCCGCTTGGCCCGCTCGCGCGCCGAGGCCCAGCGGCCGCTGGCGAGGTCCTTGTTGGCCAGCGAGACCAGCGTGTCGGCCTTGGCCGCCTTCTGCGCCTCGGCCCGCTTGCGGTCGGCCTCCTCGACGGACATGCCCTTCTCGCCGGGGGCGCTGGTCTCGCCCTTCTTGCCGCACGCCGCGGTGGTGAGGGTCAGGGCGAGCAGGCCCAACAGACCGGGGCGGAACAACTGGCGAAGCGTACGAAGGTCGCGCGACATGAACTCTCCAGCGCGGGGCACAGGGCGGCGCCGCGCCGGCGGAGCATACCCGCGGGGGCGGCCGTCCAGCAACGCCCCGGCGCGGGGGCCAGGGACGACGCCGCGGCGCAAAGGGCCACGGACCGGGCAGACGCCGGAGAATTCCCGATCGGTCAGGCGATCGGACCGGGTTCGGAAGGCGGGCTCGACGAGGGATCGATCACCCGCCGGCGCCGGTCGCGGCCGAGGAGCGCGAGGCCGGGGAGGGCGAGGACGAGGGCGCCGAGGAGGCCGAGCAGGTACATCAGGGCGCCGAAGCTGGCCCCGGGCCCGCGGAGATCGGCCGGACCGATGAAGAGCTGGAGGGCCAGAGCAGCGCCGAACTGAAAGCTGCCGACCTGGGCCGGACCCCCGGGCAGCTGGATGCTGAGGCCGACGACGGCGACGATCACGGCGGCCTCGCCGGCCCCGAGGTCGAGGCCGCAAGCCAGGAGCACCAGCCACAACTGCAGGAGGGTGATCGCCCAGTAGACGAGCGAGGCGCCGAGGAGGAAGAGGCCGCGGGCGCTGGTGAAGATCGGGCGCAAGGCGGCGGCGAGGTGGAACACGAAGTCGCCGAGGCGGGCGCCGAGGACGGGCCGCACGAGGCCGCCGAGGCGCTCGTGGTGCCGCGGCGGGGTGAAGGCGAGGAGCCCCAGGCCGAGCATCAGGCCGGCGAAGACGACGCCGGAGGCCAGGCCGAACCGCTCGACCGAGCCGACCAGGGCGGCGAACTCGGGGCTGAAGGCGGTCGAGAGGCCGAGGCCGAGGAAGAGCATGCCGACGACGAGCAGGCCGTCGAGCAGCCGCTCGCTGGCGATGGCGGCGATCGCCTCGGGCAGGCCGAGCCCGGCGACGCCGGCGCGCGCGAGGATCAACGGCCGCGACAGCTCGCCCAGCCGCAGCGGCAGCAGCAAGATGACGAGGAAGGAGACGAGGCCGCTGCCGACGAGCAAGTCCCGAGAGACAGGTGCGCCCGGGGGCAAGGCCCAGCGCAGCCGCACCGCGCGCGCGAGGCTGTAGGGGAGGTGCAGCGCGGCGGCCAGCGCGAACAGCTCCGGCCGCGGGAGGTGCAGGACGTCCGGCCACAGCGGGACCTTGCGCGAGGCGAGCCACAGGAGCACCGCGGCGCCGACGCACGAGGCCGCCCACAACAGGGCGCGACGGCGCGGCGGTGCGGGCTCGATCACGCCGGCACTCTACGGCGAGCGCGGCCCGCGGTGCACGCGGCCGGGGCGCGAGCGCCGTGAGTCAAGGCGGCGATCTCCATGTCGGCGGCGACAGAGATCGCCGCGACAGCGGATCTTCGCGTCGCATCGCCAAAGACGGAGCGCCCCGGCCGCAGAGGCCGGGCGCCGACATGTCCCTCGGGACATGTGTTTGACGAGGGTCACTTGACCGTGAGGTCGATGGTCGGCTCGCCCTCGGCGTCCTTGCCCGGGGTGGCGACGACCGTCTGGCCGGGGCGGATCTCGTTGCTGAGGATCCGGGTGGCCAGCGGGTCGAGCAGGGCGTTCTGCAGCAGGCGCTTGAGCGGGCGCGCGCCGTAGGTCGGGTCGTAGCCGCGGTCGGCCAGCTGGCGCTTGGCCTCGGGCGAGACGTCGAGGTGGATCTCGCGCTGGGCCAGGCGGTTCTCGATGCGCGCCAGCTGGATGTCGAGGATGCCCATCATGTCCTCGCGCTGCAGCGACTTGAACGAGACCACGCCGTCGAGCCGGTTGAGGAACTCGGGCCGGAAGTGGCGGCGCAGCACCTGCTCGCGCGCCTGCTCGAGCGCCTTGCCGCCGAGCCCCTCGGCGGCGAGCTCGCTGCCGATGTTGCTGGTCATGAGGATGATGGTGTTGCGGAAGTCGACCACGTGGCCCTGGCTGTCGGTCAGGCGGCCGTCGTCGAGGACCTGCAGCAGGAGGTTGAACACCTCGGGGTGGGCCTTCTCGATCTCGTCGAGCAGGACCACGCTGTAGGGCCGGCGGCGGATCGCCTCGGTGAGCTGGCCGCCCTCCTCGTGGCCGACGTAGCCCGGCGGCGAGCCGATCAGGCGCGACACGGAGAACTTCTCCATGTACTCGCTCATGTCGATGCGCACGACGTGGCGCTCGTCGTCGAACAGGAACTCGGCGAGCGCCTTGGCCAGCTCGGTCTTGCCGACGCCGGTGGGGCCGAGGAACAGGAACGAGCCGATCGGGCGCGCCGGGTCGGACAGGCCGGCGCGGCTCTGGCGGACGGCCTGGGCGACGCGGTGCACGGCCTCGTGCTGACCGACGACGCGGCGCTCCAGCACCGACTCCATCTCGACCAGGCGTGCTGCCTCGCTGGCGAGCATGCGGCTGACGGGGATCCCGGTCCAGCGGCTGACGATGCCGGCGATGTCCTCGTCGGTGACGACCTCGCGGACGAACGAGTCCTTGGTCTTCGCCGCCTCCTCGAGCTTGGCCCTGGCGTCCTCGCGCTGCTTCTCGAGCGCGCGCATGGTGCCGTAGGTCAGCTCGGCGACGCGGTTGTAGTCGCCGGCGCGCTGGGCCCGGGCGGCCTCGTTCTTGACGTTCTCGATCTGCTCGGAGAGCTCCTTGATCTCGCGCACGCGGTCGCGCTCGCCCTGCCAGCGCGAGCGCAGCCCGGCGACCTCCTCGCGCAGCGAGGCCAGCTCGGCCTCGACCTCGCCGATCCGCTTCTTCACCGGCGCCGACTTGTCCTCGCGCAGCAGCGCCTGGCGCTCGATCTCGAGGCGGGTGATCTTGCGCTCCCGCTCGTCGATCGGCAGCGGCACGCTCTCGACCTCCATCTTCAGGCGCGCGGCGGCCTCGTCGACCAGGTCGATCGCCTTGTCGGGGAGGAAGCGGTTCTGGATGTAGCGGTGGCTGAGCTTGGCCGCGGCCACGATCGCGGCGTCCTGAATCCGGATGCCGTGGTGCGCCTCGAACTTGTCGCGCAGGCCGCGGAGGATGGCGATCGTGTCGTCGACGCTGGGCTCGTCGATCATGACCGGCTGGAAGCGCCGCTCGAGCGCCTTGTCCTTCTCGATGTGCTTGCGGTACTCGTCGAGCGTGGTGGCGCCGATGCAGCGCAGCTCGCCGCGCGCGAGCGCCGGCTTGAGCATGTTGGCGGCGTCCTGAGCGCCCTCGGCCTTGCCGGCGCCGACGAGGGTGTGGAGCTCGTCGATGAAGAGGATGATCGTGCCGTTGGCGGCCTCGACCTCCTGCAGCACGGCCTTGAGGCGCTCCTCGAATTCGCCGCGGTACTTGGCGCCGGCGACGAGGGCCGCGAGGTCGAGCTGGAGGAGCTTCTTGTCCTTGAGGCTCTCGGGCACGTCGCCGGCGGTGATGCGCTGGGCGATGCCCTCGGCGATCGCCGTCTTGCCGACGCCGGGGTCGCCGATCAGCACGGGGTTGTTCTTGGTGCGGCGCGACAGCACCTGCAGGGCGCGGCGGATCTCGACGTCGCGGCCGATCACCGGGTCGAGCTTGCCGGCGCGCGCGGCCGCGGTGAGGTCGCGGCAGTACTTCTGCAGCACCTCGTACTTCTGCTCGGGGTTCTCGTCCTGGACCGTCTGGGTGCCGCGGATCTCCGCCAGCGCCGACAGCAGCAGGTCGCGGCTGCCGCCGAGCTTGGCCAGCAGCTCGGCCGCGCGGATCTTCTGCTTCGTCGCCTTGGTGCTGAAGCAGGCGAGGATCAGGTGCTCGGTGCTGACGAAGCGGTCGTGCAGCTGCTCGGCCTCGGTCGCGGCGAGGTCGAGCAGCTCGCGCAGCTCGTGCGAGGGCGGCGGCTGGTCGCCGCCCTGGACGCGCGGCTGGCGGCCGAGCTCGGCCTGGATCGCGCGCAGGACGGCGGCGCCGTGGATGCCGGTGCGCTCGAGCAGGGGCAGCGCGAGGCCGCCTTCTTGCTGAAGCGAGGCGAGGAGGAGGTGCAGGCTGGTGGTCTCGGGATGACCGAGCTCGCGGCTGATGGCCTGGGCGTGCGCGAGCGCTTGACGGGTCTTGAGGGTCGCAGTTTCGGGGTTGAAGACGGCCATGGGGGTTCCTCGGGCGGGCGTCGACAAAAAGACTTGGGGGACTGCGGGTAGCCTGGGCTCGCGTGTCAAAATGGCAACGCGACGGCTCGCGTGCGTCGGCGTCACGAGACCTCACGCGCCGGCCGCACTTGCGCGAGCCCCTGGCCGGGCGCAAGCTTTGGGCTTTGCGCGCGCGGTGGCAGTTGCGGCCGGCGAGGTTCCCGGGCAGCTTCAAGCGAGCCATGGCTCGCGCTCCTGCCGTCGTCGGTCCGCTTTTCGCTCCGCTGTCGGCTCCCTTGCTGGGGGTCGTGCTCGCGGTTTCTTGCGGGGCGCCGGGGCCGAAGCCGGGCGCGTCGGGATCGAAGCCGGACGCGCCGGTGACCGCGTCGACGCCCGTCGCGGCGAACCCGCCGGCGAGCGCGGGTCCGGGGTGCAAAGCGACGGCGAGATCGTGTCGGCGGTGAAGTGGATCGAGGGCGATCTCGAGGCGGCGCTCGCCGCGGCGAAAGCGGAGGGCAAGCCGGTGTTCGTCGACGTCGGCGCGTACTGGTGCCCGCCCTGCCGCGAGCTCGAGGAGAAGGTGTTCACGCGCGACGATGTCGGCGCGGCGCTGGCCAAGTACGTCGCGCTGCACGTCGACGCGGAGAAGGGCGAGGGCCCCGAGCTGGTGGCGCGCTACAAGGTGCAGGCCTATCCGACGCTGCTGGTGCTCGACGCGAGCGGGGTCGAGAAGGGCCGCCTGGTCGACGCGATGGAGCCGCCGGCGCTGCTCGCCGCGCTCGAGAAGATCGCCGCCGGCGGCGACGTGCTCGCCGAGCTCGAGCAGAAGGTCGCGGCCGCGCCCGACGACCTGCAGGCGCGCTACGAGCTCGGCGTCGCGTACGCCCTGGCGGCCAAGCGCGCGCAGGCCGAGGCGGAGTTCGAGCGCGTGGTCGCGGGCGACCCCGACAACGCCAAGGGCCTCGCGGCCAAGGCGATGTCCGACCGCGCGGCCTTCCTCGTGGCGAAGCTCGACGGCGACTCCGAGCGGGCGATCGCGCTCTACAAGGAGCTGCAGCAGAAGTACCCGGCGGCCAAGGAGAGCGTCCGCGCCTTCCGGGCGATCGGCCGCGAGCTGCACAAGCTCGGGCGCGACGACGAGGCGGTCTCGAGCCTCGAGGCGATGGTCGCGAGCGACCCGAACAACGACGAACTCAAGAGCTCGTTCGGATGGTTCGCCTTCCGCGAGCGTTGCGGCCAGGCGGCGGCGCTCGAGGCCGTCGACCAGGCGGCGGCGAAGCAGCCCGAAAACGCCGAGCTGCACTACTTGCGGGCCGAGCTGCAGCACCAGCTCGGGCGCGGCGCGGAGGCCGTGGCGGCCATCCGCGAGGCCGCCCGCCTCGAGCCCGAGTCGGCCTTCTACAAGCGCCAGGTGCGGCGCTTCACTGAGGTGTCTGGAGGGACATGATGGCGATGACCACCGGCATCGTCGCGCTCGCGACCGCGCTCGCGCTGGCGGCGCCCCCACCGCCGCCGAGCGATCCCGAGTCGTTCGGCGGCTATTACGCGTTCGGCGAGAACCGCGAGCGCGAACCGGTCGACGGCCACGAGAAGGTCGTCACCGGCTCGATCATCATGCCGCTGGGCCTGCTGCGGACCGGCTTCGGCGTGGCGATGTACGTGATGGCCTCGCCGCAGTACTGCAACCGCATCTACGGCAGCAACGCGACCGACCAGACGTGCCGCGGCCTGCAGATCTACGGGCTCGTCGGCGTGGGCATGGGCGGACTCATGGCGGTCACCGGGGCGGTCTTCCTCGCGTGGGGCCTGACCCAGCGGTCTCGGCACCAACGCTGGATGCGGGACCACGGCATGGCGATCGCGCCGATGATGTCCCGAGAGGTGCGCGGACTTTCGTTCGGCTTCCGCTTTTGAGGCCGCTGCGGGCGCGCGACGGTTTGCGCGGCCGGAGCGTTGCGGCGCCGTGACGTGCCCGCGCTCGGGCGTGCATTTGCAGCGGCATCGGGCCCGGATGCGCCCGCTATCGGGGTCGGGCCGACGTTCGCGCCTCGCGCCGCGCAGATCT
Source organism: Nannocystis pusilla (assembly GCF_026626665.1). Taxonomy (GTDB): domain Bacteria; phylum Myxococcota_A; class Polyangia; order Nannocystales; family Nannocystaceae; genus Nannocystis; species Nannocystis pusilla. The sequence continues at coordinate 7,592,033 of NZ_JAPNKE010000002.1, read as the reverse complement.
GCACTTCGCAGGAAAGCTGCGACGGGCCGGCGCGATCGGTATAGTGGCCGTCACGGACGCCCGGACACGGCCCGTGCTTCGGTGTCCAACTCGACGGGCCCCCGTCCTCGACCCTCATTTCACCCAACTCTCGAAGGAACCTTCCGCTTATGAAGCGCGCGTTGTTTTCTAGCCTCGTGGCTGTCGGCCTGGTCGGCTGCGGCGACGATGGCAAGCAAGTGGACACCACCGCCAGCAGCAATTCGATGACGGGCATCATGACGCTGCCGGTCACCACGACCGACCCGTCGACCACGACCACCGCGGCGGACCCGACCACCGAGGCGGTGCCGACCGGCACGGCCACCATGTCCACCGAGACGGAGACGGGCAACACCACGTTCGACCCCAACGACTGCGGCGAGGCGGTGGTCGACATCCCGGTGGTGACGCCGAACGTCATGCTCGTGCTCGACAAGTCGGGCTCGATGGTCACCCCCGACAAGGGCTACTGGGACCACGACGGCGACGACGCCAACGACGACGGCATCCAGGACGCCGACCCGATGATGATGGCGGCGGCGACGCCGAAGATCACGCGCTGGAAGTCGCTCTACAGCGTCGTCGACTTCATCACCGGCACGTTCGAGAACTCGATGAACCTCGGCGCGGTGCTGTTCCCGTCGAAGATGGCCGCCTCGGCCTACAACGCGACGGCCTGTCCGGTGAACATGACGCCCGAGGTGGAGATCGCGCCGATGAACGGCCAGGCGATCCTCAACGCCATCCCCGGCGCCGAGGAGACCGACGCGACGATCAAGGGCGGCACGCCGGCGACCAAGGGCGTCAAGGCGGCGCTCGCCGAGCTCGGCACCATCCAGGACGGCCAGCCGCAGTTCATCATCCTCGTCACCGACGGCGCGGCCAACTGTCGCGAGGACGCGGCCAACAACTCCGAGCTGTTCGAGCAGTACGACGAGAACCTGCCGGCGGTGGTCGGTGACGCGTTCGCCAACCTCAACATCCCGACCTACGTCGTCGGCATCGCCATCAAGGACGAGACCAGCCCGACGGCCAACGACGGCAACCCGGACGCGACCAACGCGTACTCGAAGCTCAACGAGCTGGCCGACATCGGCGGCCGTCCGCGCGAGGGCGACGTCAAGTTCTACGACACGCAGAACCAGGTCGAGCTGCAGATGGCGCTCGAGGAGATCTCGATGCAGATCCTGAGCTGCACGATCACCCTCGACCCGGTGCCGAAGTACCCCGACTACGTCGAGGTCAGCGTCAGCGGCACGGCCTACGGCAACACCCAGGTCGCCAGCTGCGACGGCAGCGAGGACGGCTGGATGTTCACGACGCCCGACAAGAACGAGATCATCCTGTGCGGCAAGGCCTGCTCCGACTTCCAGATGAGCGGCGTCCTCGACGCGCAGTACCGCTGCCCGAACTCGGGCTAGCGCGCCGCGCGGCGTGACGGGGCGTGAAGCTCCGCCCGCGCCGCCCGGGTCTCAATCCACGACCGCGGGGTCGCCGAATCGGCGGTCCTGCGGTTTTCCGTTTGGGTCGGCGCGCGCGCCCGCTCAGGGCTCGGGGTTGAACTGGGCGCAGGCCGAGACGACGTCGTCGAGCACGCCGCTGAAGGTGGCGGCGAGGTCGCCCTGGCAGATGTTCTGGAACAGGCCGCGCTCGCGGAAGCCGCGGGTGATCGTGATGATGCGGCGGCCCGGGGCGGCGTCGCCGTAGACGCCCTGGCACACGGTCTCGGGCATCTCGAACACGCCCTGGCCGCCGGCGATGGCGAGCACCACCAGGCGGTCGAGGTCGCCGCCGACGGCGTCGACGATCCGCTGGCGGATGGCGACCGAGGTGGAGAGGACGAAGTCGTAGGTGTCCTCGTCGGTGAGGATGACGATGAACAGCAGCGAGTCGTCGCGCAGGAAGCCGGCGTTGGCCGGGTCGTGCAGCGCCTCGGCGAGGTTGTAGTAGGTCATCTCCTCGGTGCCGCTGCGGGTGGCGGCGACGCAGGCGAACTCGTCGGCGAAGCTGTCCGAGGGGCCGACCAGCCAGCGCTGCCCCTCGGGCAGGCCGCAGGCGGTCTCGGGGCTCTCGGGCATGGTCGGGAAGTCGCGGTGGGTGTGCATGGCCGTGAAGCCCTGCTCGCTCGAGACGACGCCGACGTGGAAGTCCTCGACATCGGTGAGCTCCTCCAGCAGCGCGTCGGTGAACTCGGCCAGCACCGGCGGCATGCCGTTGGCGCCGCGCAGCGCGTCCTGCTCCTCGTCCATGCTGCCCGAGCCGTCGATGGCGAACAGCAGGTCGATGCGCTTGCAGCCCGTCGGCGGCATCTCCGGGTCGGGCGCCTCGTAGTCGAAGTCCTCGCAGGTCTTGACCGCCAGCGGGGTGAAGTCGGCCAGCGCCGCGACGTACGCGGTCTCGGACTTCTCGTAGTGCCGGCTCTTGTCGCTGACCGCCAGCGAGAACATGTTGAGCTCGGGCGCGCCGTCGCCGTAGGTGAACGCCGACACGCGCCGGCGGTCGCCGTCGCCGACCAGCCGCAAGTAGGCCTCCGAGGCCTGGCCCGGCTGGGCGTACATGTTGGCCTGCTTGTCGTCGGTCGCGGCCACCAGCATCGCCAGACCCGTGGCCCCGGGCGCCGGCCAGTCGTCCCGCTCGAGCACCGGGAACATCAGGCCGGAGAACATGAAGTTGCCGACGTCGAAGTCGCTGACGTAGACGTTGAAGCGGTCGAGCGTGCAGCGCAGCGCCTCGACCGCCCCGGGCGCGACCTCGCCGCCCGCGCCGAACACGAGGATCGGGTCGTCGGCGGCGTTGCCCGCGGCCGTGAGGCAGTCGGTGGTCGCCATGAACTCGGTGCCGACGTTGGGCAAGATCCGGACGGTGGCGCCTGTCTCTTCGACCAGGTTCTCGAAGTGCTCGACGAGCGCGTCCTGCTCGTTCGCGCCGTAGATCTTGGCGCTCGGGTGCAGCACCAGCGAGACGTCGATCTGGGCGCAGAAGGTCGGCGCCGGCGGGCCGCCGGTGTCGGTCTCGCCGCCCGTGGTGGGTACGCCGGTGGTCGGCGCGGGCCCGGTGGTCGCGGCGGTGAGGTCGATCCCGCCGCTGCTGCCGGTCGCGGCGGCGCTGTCCGTCGCGGCGGCGCTGCCGTCGCCGCAGCCCGGCAGCGCGAGGGCCAGGGACACGGACAGCCAGGGGTGGGCGCGAGGCATCGTCTGCTCCGAGCAATAGGCGATGTCGCGGGGGCTGTCGAGCGCGTGCTAGCGTTCGCCCATGTCCGCCGCGTCCTCGCCGGTCCAGGGCCTCGACCCACTGCGCCGCCGGCTCATCGAGCGCCTGCCGAAGGCCGAATTGCACCTGCACCTCGAGGGCTCGGTCGAGCCGGAGCTGGCGCTCGCGCTCGCGCGCAAGCACAAAAAGCCGCTCCCCGGCGACGAGGGCGGCGTGGAGGGCCTGCGCCGCAGCTACGTGTTCAAGGACTTCGGCGAGTTCGTGCGCATGTACCTCGCCATCTCGGCGTGCCTCACCGACAAGGAGGACTTCGCGGCGATCGCCGTCGACCTCGCGCGCAAGCTCGCGGCCGACAACGTGCGTCACGCCGAGGTCACGTTCACGCCGATGACTCACGTGGGCCGCGGCGTCGCCGGCGACACGCTGCTGGCCGGCCTCGCCGAGGGCCGCGCGCGCCCGGGCCGAGCACGGCGTCGAGCTGGCGTGGGTGTTCGACATCGTCCGCCACCGCTTCGCCGAGGGCGCGCCGACGCTGGCGCTGGCGCTCGAGGGCCGCGAGGTCGGCGTGATCGGCCTCGGCTTCGCCGGCCCGGAGTCGCCGCAGTGGCCGACCGCGCCGTACGCCCCGCTGTTCGCCAGGGCCCGCGCCGAGGGCCTGCGTTCGCTGCCCCACGCGGGCGAGATGGACGGGCCGTCGAGCGTGTGGAGCGCGCTGCGCGAGCTGGGCGCCGACCGCATCGGTCACGGCGTGCAGTGCCTCGCCGACCCGGCGCTGGTCGAGCACCTGCGCGAGCACCGGGTGCCGCTCGAGGTGTGCCCGACCAGCAACCTGGGGATCGGTCTTTATCCAGGTCTCGCCGAGCACCCGCTTCCGCAGCTGCTGGCTGCGGGCCTGCACGTCTCGCTCGCCAGCGACGACCCGCCGATGTTCGCGACCTCGCTCGGCGAGGAGTACCGCCGCTGCGCCGTCGCGTTCGGGTGGGACGCGGCCCAGATCGCCGCGCTCGCGCGCAACAGCGTCGAGCACAGCTTCATGTCGCCTGAAGCCAAGGCGCGGCTGCTGGCCGAACAAGCTGCCGTGCTCGCCGAACTTCACCCCTTCGGCGACGCCCGCGAGAGCGAGTAGGCGGCGCTGCGCGATCGCGTTCGCGAGCCGGCGGGGCGCCCGCCGGATCGCTGCATTCGCGTGCCTGTCCTGCGGAACGACGGTTCGGTTATTCTCCGGCGCCCGGCAGCGATGCCAGGAGGACGTATCAGCGACGACTCTCATGACTCCGAGCCCGAGGCGGTCTCGGTCGTGATCCCGCGGATCGAGCGGATCCACGACCTGCTCGCGTCGATCTCCCTCGACGAGTTCGACCCCGCGGCCGACCTCCTGCCGCTCGCGCATCAGGACCGCTTCGGCGCGCTCGAGGAGACGATCAACCTGTTCGCGCTGCAGCTCGACGTCACGGTGCGCGAGCACCGGGGCACGATCTGCGAGCTCGAGGCGTCGCGGCGCGAGCTGCAGGACAAGCTGACGACCATCGAGGAGCAGGCGCGGCGATCCGGACGATGTCGACGCCGGTGGTCGAGCTGTGGGACGACGTGCTGGCGCTGCCGATCGTCGGCATGGTCGACTCGCGCCGCGCCGACGAGATGATCGCCGACCTGCTCGAGCGGGTCACGCAGGCGCGGGCGCGCTGCGTCATCATCGACCTCACCGGCGTCGAGCTGGTCGACACCGCGACCGCGGGGCACTTCCTGCGTTTGGTCGCGACCACCCGATTGGTCGGGACCTTCTGCGTCATCACCGGGCTGAACCCGCGGCTCGCCGCGGCCATGACGGAGCTCGGCGTCGACCTGGGCGGCACGCCGACGCTGGCCACGCTCAAGGACGGTCTCAAGGCCTGCTTCGCCCACCTCGGCCGCGTCGCGGCCCGGAGGTCGCAGTGACCCAGTACGTGCCGATGGCCCCGAACATCACGGTGTACGGGCAGACGACCAGCGTGTTCATCGACGTCCTCAAGCCGTTCGCGGTGCTGCAGAAGGCGATGCTCGACGCGCTCGGCGTCGACCAGCTTGACCCGCACGCGTGGTACCCGCAGGAGCTCATCTTGCGCGCCTATCAGAAGGTCGACTACGTGCTCGGCGGTCGCGGGCTCGAGCGGTTCGGCCGGCAGGTGCCGCCGCTGGTCGCGTTCCCGCCGGGCATCGACGGCGTCCACACGGTCCTGTCCAAGCTCGACGTGACCTATCACCTCAATCATGGCCGCGACGGCGTCGTCATGTTCGATCTCGCCACCGGTGAGATGACCGACGGCATCGGCCACTACACCTACGAGCGCGTCGGCGAGCGCGAGGCGCTGATGCTCTGCGACAACCCGTACCCCTGCCGCTTCGACATGGGCCTCGTGCACGGCTTCGCCGGCCGCTTCGAGCCCGGCGTACAGGTCACGCACGAGTCCAGCGAGTGCCGGGCCAGGGGCGGCGACAAGTGCCTCTACCGGGTGTCCTGGTGAGGTGACGGGGCGGGCGTCCTGGTACAGTGCGGCGGATGGTGCGTCGCCTCGCCCCCCGCTGGTTCGCCCCGCTCCTCGCTGCCCGCTGGCGCTCGCCGGCTGCGGGACTGAGAAGTTCGAAAAGACAGGTCCGAAGGAGCAGGTCGAAGCGCCGCCGGCGGCCCGCGCCGAGGAGCCGACCGAGCCGCTGCCGGCGCTGCGGACCGGCACCCTCGCGCCGGCCGAGCACGCCGAGCTCAAGGGCGCGATCGCGGCGTACCGGGTCGAGGGCGAGGTCGAGTACGTCGAGGTCCGGCTGCCCGTCACCGGCGACGACCTCTCGCTCGACTGGGACCGCCTGCACGTCGAGCTCGACGGCGCCGGCCCGGGTCACGTCGGCGTGCTGGCCAACGGGACAGGTGCGACCGAGGCGATCGTGCTGGTCCGCCGGCCGAAGTCGGCGGCCGCGCCCGAGGCCGTGCGCGGGCGCTGCTGGCCCGCCGCTGGCAAGACGGGCGCAACGAGTGGGTCCGGGTGCCGTTCGGCGGCGCCGGTCCGGCGAAGCAGGCCGACGACGCCGGACTGGTGGCCCGCTGGGCCGAGGCGCTGGCCCACGTGCTCGGCGACACGTGGACCGAGCCGCACCCGTGGAAGCAGTTCGCGGCCGGACGGATCGCCACCTGGCTCAAGAAGCAGCCGGGGGCCAAGGCGATCGCCGGCTCCGACCTGCTGCGCGACCGGCCGGCCCGCACCGACCTGTCGCAGCTGATGGACACCACCACCGGCGTGATGTCGATGCAGGAGGCGCTGCAGCACGACCGCGGGCTGCGCCTGTCCCGAGATACAGGTCCGCGCACGGTCGCGCTGGCCGACCTCAAGCCGCCGCCGCTGGCGGCCCACCCGTTCGCGGCGATGCAGGCGGCGCTGCCGAACCCCGGCGGCGGCACGGCCGAGCCGCTGGCCGCGGCGACGCCGGCGGAGTTCTGGTACGCCCGCGTCGACGACGTGCGCCTCCTGCTGCGCCTGCTCGACGAGGCGGACACGTGGATCACGCCGGTCGTGCAGATCTTGCAACAAAACCCGGAGGACCGCGGCCTGACGGCGCGATACCAGCGCCAGCTCGGGCTGCGCCGCAGCGACCTGGCGAAGCTGTTCGGACACACGGTGGTGGGCGAGGTGGCGATCGTCGGCAGCGACCCGTACCTGCGCGAGGGCACCGACGTGACGCTGATCTTCGCGCTCAAGCAGCCGGAGGTGTTCGACGCGGAGCTGAGCCGCCAGCTCGACGGCTACCGCGCCGAGGTCGCGGGGATCGAGGCGACCACGGTGAAGCTGGCCGGGGTCGACGTCCAGCGCGCGGCCGACCCGCACGGCCAGGTCCGCCAGCACCGCGCCCGCGTCGGCGACCTCGCGTTCGTGTCCAACAGCCCCGGCGCGCTCGCCCGCGTGCTCGCGGCGGCCCAGGGCCAGGCGCCCCGGCTGGCGGACGAACCTGACCTGAAGTACATGCTGGCCCGCGACCCCGGGACCCACCAGGCGCTGGCGTTCCTCAGCGACAAGTTCATCGCCGCGGTCGTCGGCCCGCAGCAGAAGATCCTCGCCGCCCGCCGCCAGGAGGCGCTCGCCGAGCTGCTGGTGCCCGGCTACGCGGCGCTGCTCCACGGCTGGCTGTTCGGACATGCCCCGAAGGACACCAAGGAGCTGACCGCCGCCGGCCTGCTGGCGGCCGATGAGCTCAAGCACGTCGGCGGCGAGGCGATCGCGTTCACGCCGGGCGAGGCGGCGCGCTCGAGCTGGGGCTCGCCCGCGGCGCTGACACCGCTCGTCGACCTGCCGGCGGTCGAGAAGGTCAGCGAGGCGGAGCGGAACGCGTACGACAACTTCGCCCTCGGCTACCAGAACTACTGGCGGCAATTCATCGACCCGGTGGCGATCCGCCTCGACGTGCGCGACGAGGCCGAGGGGGCGATCGCCGACGTCGACGTGCGGGTGCTGCCGCTGATCTCGGCGACCGACTACAGCCAGATCGAGAGCGTGGTCGGCAAGTCGCGGGTGACGGTGACCGCGAGCGACCGCGGGCTGCAGGCGGTGTGGGCGGTGGGCCAGGACAGCCAGCTGCGCCGCGACATGGACCAGCTGATGCGCACGCTCACCGGCAAGGGCGATGTCGGGCTCGGCTGGCTCGGCGACTGGGTGATGCTCGGCCTCGACGACCGCGCCGGCCTGGTCGGGCTGCTGTCGCAGTGGGACGACACGGCCCAGCTGCCGCCGAAGCGCGAGCGCAACCAGTTCGAGGACCTCGAGCTGTGGCGGCAGATCGGCAAGTTCCCGGGCTACGCGATCGCCGAGGTCAAGAACCCGACGATGCTGGTGGCGACGCTGGCGGCGATCAAGACGACGTTGGAGTCGGTCGCGCCGGGCATGGTGGCGTGGGACCCGGTGGCCCGCCACCGCGACCTGCCGATCGTGCGCATCGGCGTCAATCCGGGCGCGCCGCTGCTGCCCGACAAGGCGATCGCGGAGGCGTTCGGGATCCACTACGTGCAGACCGGCTCGGCGATCGTGGTCGGCCTCGACCGCGCGACGGTCACCCGCGTGATCGACGACCTGCTCGACGGCCGCCTGCCGAAAGTCGGGGCCGCGACCGACCCGCAATTCGTGGTGCAGACCCGCACGGCCGTCGGCGCACCCATGTGGACGGCGCTGCTGTGGATGCTGCAGGGGCAGGCGAACACCGCGAGCAAGTCGGCGCTGCGCTCGGCGGAGATCTTGCTCCGCGGCGACCCGGCGGCGACGCAGTGGCCGGAGGGGCTGGCGCAGCTCGGGCTGCAGTACTTCGGCTTCGCGCCGCTCAACGCCCACGGCACGCCGGAGTTCACGCTCCGCCCCGAAGGCGCGGCCGACCCGCTGCAGGGCTCGGCGATCGCCCCGACGTTCCCGCCGCTGCCGATCGCGGGCTCGCCGATCGATCGGCTGATGCTGCGCCTCACCGCGGTCCGCGGCGAGGTGGCGTTCGACAAGGAGCCCGAGGCGGCCGGTCCCGACGCCCGCTCGCTGCGCACGAAGTTCTCGCTCCACCTCGGACCGGCGCCGAACTGACCTGTCCCTTCAGGCAGGTTCTTGCGAGCGGGCTGTGGACGCCGCAGCGGCCCGCTCAGCGCGTTCGGCTGTTCCTGCAGACCGGTCGAGCGGGCCCGGCGAGCCGGGCCCGGTCTGTCTCGCGGTCGGCGTCGCCCGCCTGACCGTTCGGACAGGTCGAGCGGGCCCGGCGAGCCGGCCTGCCCTGGGGCCCGGGCCTTTCACCGGCCGGCGTCGCCCGGCTGTTCGTTCGGACAGGTCGCCGCAGCCGGCGGGCTGTCCATGCGGACAGTGATCGCAGCTTCGGTCGGCGCGCCCGGCGGATGTCCGTTCGGACAGAGGGCGTATTCGCGCGCTGCACTTTGGGGCTCGCGCGCGGGCGCGGGCTCGGCGATCCTCGGGCTCGTGTCTCGCCGGTCGACCCAGTTGTTGCGCACCGGGCTCGTCGCCGCGGTGCTGTTCTTCGTCGCGCTGATCGCCGAGTGGAAGCTCGCGGGCCTGGTGCTCAAGCCGATCCCGGTGCTGTGCGTGCTGGCGTGGTTGTGGCCGCTGCGCGGGGCGGATGCTCGACGGCTCCGCCTCGGCCTCGTGCTCTCGGTGCTCGGCGACGTGCTGCTGGCAGAGGCGCTCGACCTGTTCATCGCCGGCCTGGCGGCGTTCCTGCTGGCGCACGTGGCCTACGTGGCGGCCTTCGTCGGCCGCACGCGGGCGCTGCACCTGTTGCGGCTGGCGCCGATCGCGGTGTTCGGCTGGTCGGTGTACGGCTGGCTGGCGCCGAACCTCGGCGAGCTGCGCGGGCCGGTGCTGGCCTACGTGATCGTGATCTGCGCGATGATGTGGCGCGCCGCGGCCCAGGTCGGCGAACGGCCAGGCGAGGAGGGCCGCGCGTGGGCCGGGCTGGCCGGGGCGATCGCGTTCGCGCTGAGCGACACGCTGATCGCGGTCAACCGCTTCATCGCCTGGTCGCTCGGCGTCGAGCTGCTGCTGATGGTGCTCTACTGGGTGGCGCAGGTGCTGATCGCATCGTCGGTGGCGCGCGAGGAGTGAGGAGCTCGTGGAGCCACGCGTCGCGGGCTCGACTGTGGCGCGGGTCGTGCCATCCTGGGGCGCGTATGAGTTCGGCGCAGAGGTGGTGTCGGATCGCGCTGGGAGCGTCGCTGGCGGCGCTCGAGTTCGGCTGTGAGGGCGAGTGCTCGCCCAACAACGAGGTCGAATTGTCCTTTGAAGCCAGCCCCGTCGCGGTGACGCTGCGGGGGATCGTGGCGGGCGAAGGCGAGGGCGCGGTCGCGGTGGGCGACGGCGGCACGATCGTGCGCCGGGTCGCCGAGGACGACTGGGACCTGCAGGCGAGCGGGGTCACGGCCGATCTGTTCGCGGTCGCGTCGCGCCCGCAAGAGTCCGTGGTGGTGGCGGTCGGCGCCGCGGGCACGATCGTGCGCAGCGCCGATGACGGGGCGACGTGGCGGCCCGTCGCCTCGGGGACGACGGCCGAGCTGTACGCGGTCGCGCTGGCCGAGGACGAGGCGGTGGCGATCGCGGTCGGCGACGGAGTGGCGCTGCGCAGCGAGGACGCCGGCGGTACATGGTCGATGGGACAGGTCCCGGAGGGGACCTCGGTCCTGCGCGGGGTCGCCGGGCGCGACGGGGCGTGGCTGGCGGCCGGGGAGAACAGCCAGGTCCTGAGCAGCGTCGATGGCGGGCGGACGTGGCAGCGGATCGAGCTCGGGCGGCTGATCGATCTGCAGGCGGTCGCGGTCGATCGGTACGACCTCACCTCCGCGCCGGAGCCTGAGCCGTTCCTCGTGAGCGACACCGTGCACGCGGTGTTCGTGGTGTCCGACCGGCGGTGGCATGGCGCGACCGCAAGCATCTCGGAGACGATCCTCGACATGTCCCGCGACGGGGCCTGGTGGGTCGGCGAACGGGGCCTGGTGCTGCACCGGCCGTCGACGGTTTTCGGCGGCTTCATGCCGCTGTCGGCGGACCCGAAGCTCGCGCTGCACGGGGTCGAGGGCACGCGCACGCGGGCGTTCGCCGTCGGCGCGGAGGGCCTCATCGTGCGCGCGGTGCTGCACGAGCTCGGGTGCTCCTGAGCGCGCGCGATGCCTTTTTGTCAGGCATCCCGGCAGAGCGCTCGAGGTCGGCGGGCCGCCGCTCGTGCGCGCGCGGCAATCCAACTTTAAGGACATGTCCTTCAAGACATGTCCGACAGGTCACGTCGGCGCGAGGTGATGCGCGACGGCGGCGTTGAGCCAGTGCCACTCCTCGTTTTGCCCGCCCTGGGGCGGCTGGCCCTTGAGGATGGCGACGAGCTCCCAGTAGCGGCTGGCGCGGGGGTCGTGGCCCTGGCTCTTCTCGTGCAGCGTGGCGCGCCAGGCGGGCGTGTCGGGCTTGCTCATGGCAGCGGCGAGGCCGGCGGCCATGCGCTCCACCACGGGGCGGGCGGCCGCGTCGGTCGGAGCGACGCCGCGGTCGATGAGCTCGCGCGCGGCGGCGTTGGCCTCCTGGCTGACGCGCTGGTGGGCGGCGAGGTCGAAGCCGGAGGTCCAGGTCTCGGCCGCAGCGTCGCGCATCTTTTTAATAAAGGTCTCGTCCTGGACGATCTCCGCCAGCTCGATCCACGCGTCGAGCTGCTCCGGCGTCGGCACCTCCGGCAGCGTCGGCGCGCTCGCCTGCATCATCTGGCGCTTCCAGGTGTCGTCGATCGGCACGCCCTCGGAGACGCGCTCGTAGAAGCGCTCGATGACTGCCTTGCGTTCTTCGGTGGTAAGTCGGGTCACGGTACACAACCTCCTGATGTCGGCTTGGTTCGGCTCGGAGCGAAGCGCGGCGCGCAGGGCCGCGGCGATGTGCTGCAGCGAGACGATGTGAGTCTCGATGGCGCTGAGCCGCAGGCGCAGGGCCTCGGCCAGGGTCATGTCGCGGGCGAAGATCGCCTTGATCGCGGCGATCCCCAGCCCGGCCTCGCGCAGGGTGCGGATCAGATCGAGCCGCACGACCGCGTCCTCGGCGTAGACGCGGTAGCCGCTGGACGTCCGGCCGACGGGCGGCAAGAGCCCCTCGTCGGAGTAGAAGCGCAGCGTCTTGACCGGCACGCCCGACCGACGCGCGAGCGCGCCGATCGTGATTCGCTCGTTCACCATGGCGACACCGTGGAGCCTCCCGTAACGGGAGAGTCAAGCACGGATCGCGGAGGAAGATGAAGAATGCGTCGCGAGGCGCCGGGCGCCCGGTCGCCGGCTTTCGCGGGGCCCCGGAGGTCGTATCGTCGCCGGGACGTGAGCCGGGCAGCGCGAACCAGCGAGTGGGTGGCCGCAGTCGTGCTCGCCGGGTCCGCCTGCACGACGCCGAGCGCGGGTGATGCGACGCGAGCGACGGACGCGAGCGTCGCACGCGAGACGAGCGGCGGCGCGGCGACGAGGGCGAGCTCGGCGAGTGAGGCGAGCGCCGACGTCGTGGCGAGCCCGAGTGGGGCGAGCGGCGGCGTCGCAGCGGGGAGTGTGGCGAGCGGTGGCGTCGCAGCGAGCGCGGGTGAGGCGAGCGGCGGCGCGGGGTCGAGGACGAGCGCGGGGATCGAGGCGAGCGGGATCGCGGAGCTTGCGAAGTCCGGGGCGAGCTCGAGCGTGGGTGACGGCGCGAAGATACAGGCGAGCGCCGCGAGTCCCGGAGGCACGGCGCCGCGGCCTCCGCTCGCGGTCGGGCCGCTGCGCCCGGGGCTGCCGGAGCGGCTGCCGGAGCCGCTCCGCTGGCTGGCGATCGGCGGCGGGGCGACGCCCGAATTCAACCAGGTGTCGATCGAGCAGGACCTGCTGCTGGCGCAGGAGGTCTTCGGGACAGGTGGCGCGCTGCTGTTCGCCGGCGGACCCGGCAGTCACGGGGTGCAGGTCGAGGACGACGAGGCGCGCGGCGATCCGCTGCTGACGACGCTCGCCGAGCTGTTCGCGCCGCGCGGCGGGCGGGCGGCGACCTACCGGCCGACGCAGTCGACGCCGATCGCCGCGGCGACCCGCAGCAACGCGCTCGCGGCGGTGAAGCAGGCCGTCGCGCAGGCGGGGCCGCTGCTGCGGCTGTACCTCGCGGGTCACGGCGAGCGCGGCGAGCCGCCGCGCGACGGCGGGCTGAGCCTGTGGGGCCAGACTTCGCTGCGCGTCGGCGAGCTCGCGGAGGTGCTCGACGCGGCCGAGCGCCCGGTGCAGGTGGTGGCGACGAGCTGCTTCTCGGGCGCCTTCTCCGAGCTGGTGTTCGTGCGCGGGGAGCAGGCGGCAGGGCCGGCGCCGACGAGCCGCTGCGGCCTGTTCGCGGCGACGGCCGAGCGCGAGGCCTCCGGCTGCGATCCCAACCCCGACCGCGCGGCCCAGGAGGGCTACGCGCTGCACTTTTTGAATGCGCTGCGCGGGCGCGATCGCGGCGGCGAGCCAGTGCCGCTCGACCTCGACGGCGACGGGGCGATCTCGCCGCTCGAGGCGCACGCGCGGGCGCGGATCGCCGGGCTGGGGATCGACGTGCCCACGACCACCTCGGAGCGGTGGCTGGACGCGGCCGCGCCGGCCCGCGGCAAGTCGCGGCCCGTCGCGCTGCCGGAGGAGGACGCGGTGATCGCAGGGCTCTCGGCGGCGCTCGGCTTCACCCGGGAGGACGAGGTCGCGGCCGCCCTGGAGCATGTCCTGAAGGACACGTCGGCCGCGTACGAGCGGCTCGACGCGGCCAGCGGGCGCGAGGACGACGCCTATCGCGCGGCGGGGGCCGAGCTGCTCGCGCGCTTCCCCGTGCTCGACGATCCGTGGCACCCGGACTTCGCGCCGACGCTGGCGGCTCACCGGCCGCAGATCGAGGCGCTGCTGGCCGACAGCGCCCTGTTCGCGGCGTTCCGCGCGGCGCAGGACGAGGTCGCCGCGGCGCAGGCCGAGGTCGCCGAGCTGCTGGCCCGCAGCGCGCGGCTCGAGCGGCTGCTGCGGGCGTTCCGCGTCCGCACGCTCGCGGGGCGCCTCAAGGCGCGCGGCGGCCCGGCCTGGGCCCGCTACGAGGCGCTCCTGGCCTGCGAGCGCGGGCAGCCGTGAGGCGACGCGGCGGGCCCCGCTGCGTCGAGGGGTACGAGGCCGCGAGCGCTGATAAAACACAGAGACATGTTCTCAAAGGCATGTCCTTGTGAGCATGGCCGATCGAGCATGCTCAAAAGGACATGACCTTTTAAATTGCCGCTCACTCGTCCTGCAGCGGGGCCGGGTCGGCGATCGTGATGGTGCGGTGGATCTCCTCGCTGAGGAGGCCGAGCGCCATCGGGCGGCGGACGCCGGGCAGGACCGCGACGTCGTAGAGCTCCTCGACCACCCCGTCGAGGCGGAGCCAGTGGGCGACCTCGCCGGTGCGGGTGTCGACCACCAGCAGGCCGCAGCGGGGTTCGGCGCCGCGGGCGGCCAGGTTGGCCTCGAGCTCGAGGCCCCCGAAGGTGCGGCTGCCGCGGGGCTTCGACAGGCCGACGAGCGCGTAGGGGCCGGCGAAGCACAGGCCGCGGGCGTAGCCGGGGCAGAAGCAGACCGGCTCGAAGCGGCCGGCGGCGTCGAGTTGGCCCAAAAAGCCCGTGCCGGCCTCGAGCAGCCACAGCGCGCCGTCGTGCAGGCGCGGCGAGTGGGGCATCGACAGGCCCTCGGCGACGATCGCGTCGGTGCGGACGTCGATCACCACGCCGCCGCCGCGTCGGTGGTCGCGCCAGCCGTCGGCGACGTCGCTGCGCGCCACCGCGGTGACGAACGCGGGGCCGCCGTCCGCCATGGCCAGGCCGTTGAGGTGGCAGCGGTCCTCGGCGGCCAGGCGCGAGACGAACGGCGGACGCCACAGCGGGGCGAAGCTGGCGCGCGGGGCGAGGGTGGCGAGGCAGCTGAACAGGGTGTTGACGAACACGGGGCGGCCGGCGCGGTCGACCGCGAGGTCGTGGACGTCGAGGTCGCCGGTGGTGTGGGCGACGCGCGGGACGTACAGGCGGTCGTAGCCCTCGTGGGCCTGTCCCGCAGGCAAGGCGTTGTCGAGGCGCCACAGCTGGTAGAGCGTGGCCAGCCACAGCGAATCGCCGTCGACGCACAGGCCCATGCAGCGGGCGAAGGTGCGCTCGAACAGCGACAGCCGCCCGCCGTCGCCGCTGCCGAGCAGGAACAGCTTGCCGGCCTGGTAGGTGGTGAACGCCAGGCTCACGCCGAGCTCGGCGAGGAGGCCGGGGAAGTGGCGCGAGCTCAGGACCTCGAGGCGTTCGGCCATGCGGCGACGATAGCAGGCTTGCCGCCGGGCTGTCACAGGGCGCGCCGCGAGCGCGGGTGAGATGTCCGGAAGGACATGCTCCGAAGAGCATGTCGAGTGCTCGGCGTCTGTCGGCCGCGAGACGGCGCCGGTCCTCGGGACCGTCAGGCCTTCATGCTCCGAAGTGCATATGGGGTTCTCCGCGTGCCTGTCGGCCACGAGGCAGCGCCACACCCGGGGCCGTCAGCCCTTGGGGCTCTCCGCGCGCCTGTCGGCCGTGAGACGGCGCCGCACCCGGGGCCGTCAGTCCTTGGGGCTCTCCGCGCGCCTGTCGGCCGCGCCGTCAGGCCTTCATGCCGCGCCGCGGCGCCCGCGGCGGAGCGACATGACCGAAGGGTCAGGTCAGAGCGTGACCTGGGCTTCGACGGCGGCCACCACTCGCAGGGTGAAGACCGGGCTCTGGTAGACGTGGTAGCCGTCCTGGACGCCGTCGTCGACGAAGCCGCCGCCGGCGAGGTCGGCCTGGACGACGCCGAGCTGGCCGTCGACGATCAGCGAATGTGTCCGCGGGGACATGGCCCGAAGGTCACGCCACTCGAGCACGAGGGTGTTGCCGCCGTCGCCGAGGTCGACCGCCTCGACGTCGACGAGGTCGAGGTCGGAGCGGAGGGTGAGGTCGAGGGTGACGCTCTGGCCGGTCAGACGCACGGTGTCGAAGCCGGCGCCGCCGTCGATGCGGACGAAGTCGAGGGTGACGCAGCGGAGGTCGTCGTCGCCGGCGCCGGCGTAGACGATGTCGGGGCCCTCGGCGGCGACGACGTCGTTGCCGCGGCCGGCGATCAGCGACTCGCCCGCGGGGGTGCCGGGGATGTTCTCCGGACCTGGCCCGTAGGTCATCGAAGCGGCGCCGCTGAAGTTGCCGCCGAACACCACGTAGCTGCGGCCGGCGTCCTCGCCCTTGCCGTCGTTGCCGCGGGCGCCGATGATCACGTCGGCGTGGCCGTCGCCGTTGACGTCGCCGGCGGGCGCGACCGAAAAGCCGCAGTAGTCCTCGGTCGACTCGCCGGCCAGCGAGAAGCCGCCGTCGCCGTTCTCGACCCACGCCAGCGAGGTGCTGAGGACGTCGGGCCCGCCGAACACCACGTAGCCGCGGCCGGAGTCGCCGCCGTGCGGGCTCGCCCCGGGGCGCCGACCAGCACGTCGTCGTAGCCGTCGCCGTCGACGTCGCCGGCGCGCTCGACCGAGGTGCCGGCGTAGTCGCGGCTCTGCACGCCCGAGAGGCTGAAGCCGGTCGGGGCCTTGGCGAGCTGCTGCAGGCCGCCGGACACCAGGTCGGGCCCGCCGAACACGACGTAGGCGCGGCCGCTGTCCTCGGGCCCGGCGTCGGCCAACGGGGCGCCCATCGCCAGGTCGGCGAAGCCGTCGCCGTCGACGTCGCCGAGGCCCGCGACCGCGAAGCCGGAGCGGTCGTAGGCGGCGGCGCCGTCGAAGTAGCGCCCGCCCTGGTCGGCGGCGACGTCGGTGAGCTGCACCGCGACCTGATCGGGCTTGCCGTAGACGAGGTAGGTGCGGCCGGCGCTGTCGCCGGCGGTGTCGTGGCCGTAGGCGCCGACGAGGATGTCCGAAAGGCCATCCCCGTCGACGTCGCCGGCGCCGGCCACCGCGAAGCCGGCGAAGTCGAGGCTGACCTCGCCGTTGACCGCGAAGCCGTCGCCGACGCCGGCGCTGATGTCGGACAGCAGGGTCGGCTTGTCCTCGCCGTGGCCGAACACGACGTAGGCCGCGCCCGAGAACGAGCCGCCGGGGTCGGCCCCGTAGGCGCCGACGACGAGGTCGGCGAGGCCGTCGCCGTCGACGTCGCCCGCGCCGGCGACGCTGCGCCCGGCCCCGTCGCCGGCCTTCTCGCCGAGGATCGCAAACCCGCCGACGCCCGAGGCGATGTCGGCGAGGAAGACCGGCCCCAGGTCGTCCTTGCCGAACACCACGTAGGCCGAGCCCGACGAGGTGCCGTTGGTCGAGGCCTTGGGCGCGCCGATCACCAGGTCGGCGAAGCCGTCGCCGTCGACGTCGCCGGCGGCGGCGACGGTGGTGCCGGCGAAGTCGCCGGGCAGCTCGCCGTAGATGATGAAGCCGCGCTGCTGCGCCTCGAGCTTGCTCAGCGCGACCGGGTCGCCGTCGACCTGGCCCTGGACGACGTAGATCCGCCCGGTGTTGCCGTCGGCGTTGCGAGCGGCCACCGCGACCTCGGCGAGGCCGTCGCCGTCGAGGTCGCCGACGGCGTGCACGCTGCGGCCCGAGTAGTGGCCGGGGGCCTGGCCGTCGATGGCGAAGCCGCCGATGCCGTCGGCGACGTACTCGAGGTCGATCGAGGTCGGGCGCACTTCGATGCGCGCGGGGGCCTGGGCGAAGCCGTCCTTGCCGTCCCAGATCTTGTAGAGAAAGGTGTCGCTGCCCCACAGCTTGGCCGGGGGCATGTAGGTGAAGCCGCCGTCGTCGAAGGCGGTGTTCATGGCGCCGCCGGGGGTGATCGGGTCGGCGGACACGAGCGTCAGCGGGTCGTCGTCGACGTCGTAGTCGTTCTTCAGCAGGCCCTCGGCGGCGCTGACCGACAGCGCCTGCTTGGCCTTGGTGACGTAGTGGTCGACCAGAGCGACCGGCGGCTGGTTGACCGAGGGGAACGGGCCGGTGGTGGTCGAGTCGGTGGTGGTGCTGGTGGTGGGCGGCTCGCCGGTGGTCGGCACGACCGGCCCGGTGGTTGTCGAGTCGGGGCCGCTGGTGCTGGTGCCGACGCCGGTGGTCGGCACGCCGGTGCCGTCGCTGTCGGTCTCGCCGGTGCCGTCGGTGCCGGTCCCGGTGGTCGCGGCCTCACTGGCAGTCGCCAGGGTGGTGGAGGTGTCGTCGGTGCACCCGAGCGGGATGGCGAGCGAGAGCGCCGCGAAGGCGCGGCGGAGCGGCGACCGCAACATACCGACCACCTTATCGGACCCGACCCGCCCGCGCACGCGCGGTCTCGCGCATCGCCGCCGGCCGCGGGTTTCGAGGCCCGCGAACGGCGTGGCCGAGCGTCTCGAGGTCGCGCATGATGAGTCCGCCGGAGGTTGCCATGACGCCGATCGCCCTTCACCCCCGCGCGTTCGCGCTCCTGCTCGCCCTCACGAGCGCGCCCCTCGCCTGCGGCGACTCGAACGGGCAGACCTCCGGCCTGTCCGCGGGCACCCAGCCGACCACCGCCACCGCCGGCTCGGCCACCGAGACGACCGCCGGCGAGACTGTCTCTTCGACCATGTCCGAAACGACAGACACGGAGGGCACCGCGAGCGGCACCGGCACGACCACCGGCCCGGTGGTGCCGACGACCGGCCCCGAGCCGACGACGACCGGCACGACCGGCGAGCCCGGCACCTCGACCACCACCGGCGACCCGAGCAGCACCAGCGCCGGCACCACCATGCCCGACAAGATCCCCTGCGACAGCGAGGAGACCGAGGTCGTGCCCGTGCCGCCGAGCGTGCTGCTCATCCTCGACAAGTCGGGCTCGATGTCGATGGAGAAGTGGGACCACGACGCCAAGCCGCAGACCGCCGACGTGACCCGCTGGCACAGCCTCCACCAGGTGGTCGAGGGCGTGGTGACGATGTTCGACGCGATGGTCCACTTCGGCGTGAAGCTGTACCCGAAGATCGACGCCGGCTCGTTCGTGAACGTCGGCGCCTGCGAGGTCACGCCCGGGGTCGAGGTCCCGATCGCGCCGATGAACGCGGCCGCGGTCCTCGCCGGCATCCCCACCGTCGACTACGAGGTCCTCGGCGGCACGCCGATGGAGACCGGCCTGAAGCGCGGCTACGAGTACCTCAAGACCCTCGACCCGGGCCTGCAGCGGTTCGCCATCCTCGTCGCCGACGGCGAGATCTCCGACACCTGCCAGGGCGAGAACTTCCTCGAGGCCCAGGCCGCCGTCGAGGAGGCGTTCGGCACCTTCGACATCGCGACCTACGTGGTCGGCATCGACGTCGACCCGTCGACCAGCGAGCAGCTGGCCACCCTGGCGATCGCCGGCGGCAAGCTCAAGCCCGGGCCCGACCCCTTCTACCAGACGGCCAACCAGAACGAGCTGCAGGCGGCGATCCAGCAGATCGTCAAGGACACGCTGTCGTGCGTGATCGCGGTCGACCCGGCCCCGAGCGAGCCGGAGCTGTTCGAGGTGTGGATCGACGGCCAGCCGGTGCCGAACGTCGCCAGCTGCGCCGAAGACGGCTACTTCTGGAGCGTGCCCCACACGGAGGTCACGCTGTGCGGGTCGGCCTGTGACCTGCTCAAAGAGACAGGCAAGGTCCAGGCCCTTTATTTCTGTAATCCGGGCTGAGTCGATACGCCTGGCGTTTCGGGCATGTCTTGAAGGACATGCCACCAGCGCCGCGGCTCGAGGCGCCGGGCACCTCGGAGCGGTCGAGGTCGCGTGGCGGCTCGCGCGGCTGTCCGAGAGGGCATGTTCTCGAGGACAGCTCCGATCACCGTCGCGGCCCGGTCGCGCGGGCGACGAGCGACGAGGGCACGGCCGCCGGTCCTGCGCCGGGCGGCGGCCCCGCGTCGCCGCCGTGCAAGGGCCTGCGCGGGCGAGGTGGACTCGGTCCGCCGCGCAGCGAGCCGCGACCCGGCCGGAGCGCCGCGGCGAGCGGGCGCTCGCGCCGACAAAGTCACACCCGCGCGGCCAGCAGGGGCGACGGGGAGTTGCTACCCTCCGGGCCACCATGAACGCCCCCGAGATCCGCGCGCCGCGCGGCACCGCGCTGTCGTGCAAGGGTTGGTCGCAGGAGGCCGCCCTGCGCATGTTGATGAACAACCTCGACCCCGAGGTGGCAGAGCGACCGCAAGACCTGGTGGTCTACGGCGGCACCGGCAAGGCCGCCCGCTCGTGGCCCGACTACCACAAGATCGTCGCCAGCCTGAGGAGCCTCGAGGCCGACGAGACGCTGCTGGTCCAGAGCGGCCGGGCCCAGGCAATTTCAAAACCCACGAGGACGCGCCGCGGGTGCTGCTGGCCAACAGCCTGCTGGTGCCGAAGTGGGCGACGCTGGCGGAGCACGAGCGGCTGAGCGCGCTCGGCCTGACGATGTACGGCCAGATGACCGCGGGCAGCTGGATCTACATCGGCACGCAGGGCATCTTGCAGGGCACCTTCGAGACGTTCGCGGCGTGCGGGCAGACCCACTTCGGCGGCGACCTGCGCGGGCGACTGGTGGTCACCGGCGGGCTCGGCGGGATGGGTGGGGCGCAGCCGCTGGCGGCGACGATGAACGGCGCGGCGATCCTGTGCGTCGAGGTCGACCCGCAACGCATCGAGCGCCGGCTGCAGCACAAGTACCTGATGCGCAGCACGACCGACCTCGACGAGGCGCTGCGCTGGCTCGACGAGGCGCGCAAGGCCAGGGAGCCGCTGTCGGTCGGCCTGCTCGGCAACTGCGCGACGGTGCTGCCCGAGCTGGTCCGCCGCGGGGTGATCCCCGACGTCGTCACCGACCAGACCTCGGCCCACGACGAGCTGCACGGCTATGTCCCGGACGACATGTCCCTCGAGGCAGCCGCCGAGCTGCGCCGCAGCGACCCCGAGGAGTACGTGCGCCGCAGCGTCGACGCGATGGGCCGCCACGTGGCGGCGATGCGGGCGATGCAGGACCGGGGCGCGATCGCGTTCGACTACGGCAACAACATCCGCGCCCAGGCGGTCCGCGCCGGGGTCGGCGACGCGTTCGAGATCAAGGGCTTCGTGCCGCTGTACATCCGCCCGCTGTTCTGCGAGGGCAAGGGGCCGTTCCGCTGGGCGGCGCTGTCGGGCGACCCGGAGGACATCGCGGTGACCGACCGCGCGGTGCTGGAGCTGTTCCCGGACAACGCGGGGCTGCGGCGGTGGATCGAGCTGGCGCGCACGCAGGTCAAGTTCCAGGGCCTGCCGGCGCGGATCTGCTGGCTCGGCTACGGCGAGCGCGAGCGGGCCGGGCTCCTGTTCAACGAGCTGGTGCGCACCGGCAAGGTCAAGGCGCCGATCGTGATCGGCCGCGACCACCTCGACTGCGGCAGCGTGGCCTCGCCCAACCGCGAGACCGAGGGCATGAAGGACGGCTCCGACGCGATCGGCGACTGGCCGATCCTCAACGCCATGATCAACGTCGCCGCCGGCGCGACGTGGGTCAGCGTCCACCACGGCGGCGGGGTCGGCATCGGCTACAGCCTGCACGCCGGCATGGTGGTGGTCGCCGACGGCACCGCGGGCGCAGACCGCCGGCTGCAGCGCGTGCTGACCACCGATCCGGGGATGGGCGTGGTCCGCCACGTCGACGCCGGTTACGACGAGGCGCTGCAGTTCGCGCGCGAGCACGACGTGCGCGTGCCGGGTCGGACGGTGTTCGAGGACGGGCGATGACCGGCGACCTGCTGCTGCGCGCGGCGGCGCGGATCTACACGCTCGCGGATGGCCCGAAGGACAGGCCGCGCGCGGGCGCCGAGATGGCCGCGCTCGGCGTGCGCGAGGGCTGGAGCGTGGTCGTGCGCGACGGGACGATCGCGTGGGCGGGGCCCGACGCCGACCTGACCGCCGACGAGGTGCCGGCCGGCGCCGCCGAGCTCGACTGCCGCGGGCGCGCGCTGCTGCCGGGCCTGGTCGACAGCCACACGCACCTGGTGTGGGGCGGCGACCGCAAGGACGAGCTCGAGATGCGGCTCGCCGGCGCCGACTACGAGGCGATCTTCGCCGCCGGCGGCGGGATCCTTTCCAGCGTGCGCAAGACTCGCGAGCGCGACGACGACGCGTTGTTCGCCGAGAGCAAGACCCGCCTGGATCGCATGCTGCGGGCCGGCACCACCGCGGTCGAGATCAAGAGCGGCTACGGCCTCGACCTCGACACCGAGCTGCGCCAGCTGCGGGTCGCGCGTCGCCTGGCCCAAGAGACAGGTGTTCGCGTGGTCACGACCTGCCTGGCCGCGCACGCGCTGCCGGCCGAGCTGCGCGACCGGCCGGAGGGGCGCGAGGCGTTCGTCGGCCGGGTGTGCGACGAGGTGCTGCCGGCGGTGACCGCGGCGGGCCTGGCGGACTTCTGCGACGTGTTCTGCGACCGCGGGGCGTTCACGCCGGAGGAGACGCGGCGGATCTTGCACCGCGCCCGATCGCTGGGCCTGCCGATCCGCCTGCACGCCAACGAGTTCGGCCACACCGGCGGAGCCCTGCTGGCGGCCGAGTTCGGCGCGCGCTCGGCCGACCACCTGCTCCACCTCGACGACGGCGAACGAGCCGCGCTGCGCGACGCCGGCGTGGTCGCCACGCTGCTGCCCGGCACCTCGCTCGTGCTCGGCAAGGGCTTCGCCGACGGCCGCGCGCTCGTGAAGGCGGGCGTCGCGGTGGCGGTGGCGACCGACTGCAACCCGGGCTCGTGCGCGCTCGAGTCGCTGTCGATGGTGCTGGCGCTGGCGTGCTACGGCAACCGGCTGTCGCCCGCCGAGGCGCTGACCGCGACGACCCACAACGCGGCCGCATCGCTGGGCCTGCACGCCGAGCGCGGCCGCGTCGAGGTCGGTCTCGCCGGCGACCTCGTGCTGCTGGCGACGGGCGACGTCCGCGACCTCGTGTACCACGCCGGCTCGCCGCTCATCGACGCGGTGGTCCACCGCGGTCGCCTGGTCGCGCGCTGACGGCCGTGTTCGGCCCCCTGCGCGCAAGATTGCGTTTGCGACCCACGCGGTCCGGCCCATCTTTCTCCGCTCTGAGGAGAAGATCATGTCGCTGCTCCCGTGGAAGAAGAATCAACCTGCCAGCAACCTGATGACGCCGCCGACGCAGATGTCGCCGTTCCAGCAGGACATGCACCGCATGTTCGACCGCGTGTTCGGCCGCTTCCCGATCGGCCTCGAGCAGGTCGGCAACTATCCGATGCTGAGCGTCAGCGACTGCGGCGACAGCGTGATGGTGCGCGCCGAGGTCCCCGGCCTCGACGCCAAGGACGTCGAGCTCAGCGTCGAGGGCAACATCTTGACCCTGCGCGGCGAGAAGCGCGAGGAGATCCGCGACGAGAAGGAGAACTACTTCTACCACGAGCGCAGCTTCGGCTCGTTCATCCGCCGCATCGAGCTGCCGTGCTACGTCGACTCGAACGCCGCCGACGCCCACCTCGAGAAGGGCGTGCTCACCCTCAAGATGCCGAAGCTGGCCGGCGAGAGCTGCCGGACCATCAAGATCCAGGACAGCTGAACCCTTGGACTGGTCCCCGAGGGCATGCGCGAGGCGCCATGCCCGAAGGGACATGTCCTTTTCCGATCAGCCGATCTGGACCTCGGTGAAGTACTCGCGCGTGACCAGGTGCGACTTGCTGTCGACCATGAACACGTGGGCGCGGCCGACGTGGCCGTCGAAGTCGACCAGCAGCCACACCTCGATCGCCCAGTGCTTGCTCTGGGCCAGGCACGGCGGGGTCCAGCCGATCACCACCGGCGGGCCGAGATTGTCGTGGCTGCGCTCCCGCATCGAGCGCTCGTAGCTGGGGCTCGCGCGCACGGCCGCGACCGCCTCGCGGGCGACCGACTGGTGGACGCCCTTGCGCCAGTCGCTGAAGAACCGCAGGTCGCCGACCTCGTGGTTGCCGGGCCGCAGCACGGCGACGTACGACTCGCTGGCGTCGACGTCCGCGTAGTCGGGCACGTCAAACTCCGGGTAGAGGTTGCCGGAGTCGATCTCGCGGTCGCGGGACTTGAGCGCGCTCTCGATCGCCCCGGCCTCGCGGTCGGTGTACGAGAGGTACAGCCGCAGCACCGCCGCGTCGCTCGGCAGGCGGTGGTCCCAGTCGAGCACCGCGTGGCACTGGGCGTAACGCCGGTCGCCGAACGCGACCAGCTCGGGCAGCGAGGCGGCCAGGCGGCGGCGCTGGTCGGGGTCGGGGCCAGGCCCTGTTGGGCCAGGCGGACGTGGACTTTCAGGCGCTGGAGCACCGCGGCGCGGACGAGGGCTGGGTCGTCGGGTTTGCTCATGCGGTCCCTTCCGACCCGGTGGGTCGAGCAGCAGTACGAGCGGAGGACCCGGACCCGTCGGTCGCGAGCGCGTCGCGGAGGGCGGTGATGAGCGCGGTGATGGGCGCCTGCTTGAGCTTGAGGCTGGCCGGGTGCACGATGAGCCGGCTTGTCACGTACAGGATGGTCTCGACCTCCCGCAAGTTATTTTGCCGGAGCGTCTCGCCGCTCTCCACCAGATCGACGATCTGTTCCGCCAGGCCGGTGATGGGCCCGAGTTCGACCGACCCGAACAGGGGGATGATCTCGGGCTGGATCCCCTTGGAGCGATAATGGTTCAGGGTCAGGCGGGGGTACTTCGTGGCCACCCGGAGGGCCATGCCGCGGCGGAGCGGGGTCGGGCGCGCGGCGGGCTCCGCGACGACCAGCCGGCAGGCGCCGATGCCGAGGTCCAGGGGCTCGTAGAGGTCGCGGGCCTCCTCGCCGAGGGTGTCGGCCCCGGCGATGCCGACGTCGGCCACGCCGTGCTCGACGTAGGTCGGCACGTCGACCGGCTTGACCAGGAGCACGCGCGCGCCGCCGGGCCGCTCCGGCCGGGCGGGCAGCTCGAACAGCAGCCGGCGGTCGTGTTCGCCCTCCCACACCCCGGCGAGGTCGATCCCGACCCGGCGCAGCAGCGGCAGGGCCTGCTTGAGGATCCGGCCCTTGGGGAGGGCGAGGGTGAGGCCGTCAGCTCGGGGCGCCATGGTACCTGCGGATCTTGGCGCCGACCTTGCGCAGGCGCTTCTCGATGGTCTCGTAGCCGCGGTCGAGGTGGTAGACCCGGCGGATCTCGGTCTTGCCCTCGGCGACCAGCCCGGCCAGGACCAGGCAGGCGCTGGCGCGCAGGTCGGTGGCCATGACGATCGAGCCGGTGTAGCGGGCCTTGCCGCGGATCACGGCGACGTTGCCGTTGACGTGGATGTCTGCGCCCAGGCGGCACAGCTCGGGCACGTGCATGAAGCGGTTCTCGAAGATCGTCTCGGTGATCACGCTCTGGCCGCGCGCGAGCGTCGCCAGGACCATCATCTGCGCCTGCATGTCGGTGGGGAAGCCGGGGTGCGGGCGGGTGACGAGGTCGATGGGAGCGAGCTCGTCCGGGCCGATCACGCGCAGGCCGCCGGGTTCGACCCGGCACTCGGCGCCGGCCTCCTCGAGCTTGGCGATGACCGCGTGCATGTGGGCAGACGGGGCATCGAGGAGCAGGAGGTCGCCCCCCGTGATCGCCGCCGCGATGGCGAAGGTCCCGGCCTCGATGCGGTCGGGGAGGATCGCGTGGTCGATCCCCTGCAGGTTGTCGACGCCTTCGATCTCGATCGTCGACGAGCCGGCGCCGGCGATCTTGGCGCCCATCTTGCCGAGGACGATCGCCAGCTCCTGCACTTCGGGCTCGCGCGCGGCGTTCTCGAGCACCGTGGTGCCCTTGGCCATCGACGCGGCCATCATCACGTTCTGCGTGCCGCCGACGGTGGCCATGTCGAAGTTGATGCGGGCGCCCTTGAGGCGCTTGGCCTTGACCTCGACGTAGCCGTGGGACATGCGGATCTTGGCGCCGAGGGCCTCGAAGCCGCGCAAATGTTGGTCGATGGGCCGGGCCCCGATCGCGCAGCCGCCGGGCAGCGACACGCGGGCGAAGCCGTGGCGGCCGAGCAGCGGGCCCATCACCGTGACCGAGGCGCGCATGGTCTTGACCAGCTCGTAGGGCGCCTCTTTCGGTCCGTCCTGGACCCCGGTCGGGTCGATCATCAGGGTGCGGTCGCCCTCGACGGCGCAGCCGAGGCCGACCAGCAGCTGGTTCATCGTCTGCACGTCGGACAGGCGGGGGACGTGGCGGAACGTGGTGGGGCCGTCGCCGAGGAGGGCGGCGCACTGGAGCGGGAGGGCGGCGTTCTTGGCCCCGAGGACCTGCAGCTCGCCTTGGAGACGTGCCCCGCCGTGGATGACGATCTTGTCCATGGGCCCCTAACGCTTGCGGTGAGTCGCGCGTTCCAGCGCGGCCGTGAGGGCGGCGCGCTCGTCGACGACGGCCTGCGGCGCGGACCAGCCGGCCGCGACCAGTCCTCCGGGACAGGTGTCGACCGCGTCGATCACGACGTGGCGCTCGATCCCGGTGAAGTTGTGGTGGACGAACACCTCGGCGCGCAGCGGGCGGCCGTGCGCGACGTCGACGAGCACGGTGCGCTCGCTCCACACGCCCTTGTCGAGCGGCTGGCCGTCGCTCCAAAACCCGGCGAGCTGGGCCACCGTCGTGACCTCGCCGCCGGCGCCGGAGAGCGTGTAGAGGCCGTCGAGGCGCTCGCGCCACGACATCGTCGCGCACGGGCGCTCGTGGGCCGCGGCCCCGCCGGCGCCGTTGTCGGGGTCGACGCAGGCCGAGCGGTTGCAGCGGCCCTCGACCCGGGCGCCGCGCCAGACCTCGCCGACGCGGACGCGCCGGCCGAGCGCTGCGGGAACGCCAGCGCCAGCGCGTCCTCGACCGGGTCCCACGAGCGCTCGTAGCAGGCCGCGTCGGGCGCGGCCGGGCCGACCAGCTCGGCCGAGGCGGCCCACTCGCGCAGCAGCTCGCGGCCGGACGACTTGGGCCCGCGGAACATCAGCTGGCCGGCGAACGGCATGTCCTTCGGGACAGGTCCGATCGACCCTTGCTCATCAGGCATGTCCTTCTCGCCATGCGCGGACCGCATGCCCCAGCCGAGGACCAGGAGCGACTGGCTGTGCTCCTCCTGGGAGTGGAGGAATTCCGCGAGGCCGGGCGGGAAGGTCTCGTCGATGCGGACGCGGTAGGCGAGGGGGCAGTCCGGGCGCGGGGCGTGCCAGGCCAGGTGGGCGACGGCGTTGGGGGCGTCGGTCAACACCAGGCCGTCGTAATCGGCGGACAGGTCGACGGGGGTGGCGTCGTCGGCGGGGGCGCAGGCGAGGGCGGCGGCGAGGGTCGCGGGCAGCGCGCGGAGGCCGACGCGGTGGGGCAGGCGCGAGCGCATGCTTCAGGGGACCAGGAATTGGCCCAGGCGGCGCTGGATCTCGCCGTCCGGCATGCCGGCGGTGTCCTCGTCCATGGCGTTCAGCTCGTCGACGATGGCGGCGACCTCGGCGCGGGCGGCCTCCTTGCGATCGTCACCGACGAACCCGTGGAATACCGTCTCGCCTGCGGCCGCGCGGGCGATCTCTTTGCCCCGGTTGTGCTCGTCCAGGTCCGTGAAGAAAACGAAATGGAAGGCGCGATTATAGTCGGACTCGCGGTAGATCTCGAACATCGTCTTGTTGTCCGAGGCGTGACTGACCTTGGCGACCATCGCGGCGAACCATGCCAGACGCGGCCCGGAAGCAAAAGCCGGCGGGGCGTGACCTTGGCCGGCGCGTCCGTTCGCAGGCGGTCCGGCGCGGCCGCCCGGTGCGGGTTCTGCGACCCCGTGGCAGGGCACGGCGGGCGGGGCCGTGTGCATCAGCCCGGCGCGCAGGCTCGTCCGCTCGTGCGGTTGACACCCCTCGCACCGCTCGGTATCCCTTTGCCCGCCAGGACGGAAGTTTCAGCCGGAATTGCTTCCCGGACCCCCACGCCCGAGAGTTCGCCGGCCCTACCGTCCCGCACGCACGCCAGGTACCCACGGCCCTCCAGGCCAGACTGCTCTGAGACTCGCCCCACGGCCTTCCTGGCCACTCGCCTCACGGCCTTCCTGGCCACTCGCTTCACGGCCCTCCTGGCCACTCGCTTCACGGCCTTCCTGGCCTGAACCTCGCTCCCCGGCCCTCCTGGCCTGAACCTTGTCTCCCCCGGCCGAACGGCCTCGAGAAACACCGCCTCCCCGGAGTCGCCCCTCATGCGCGCCATGTTCTCCCGCATCCAACCCCACCTGCTCGCTCTCGGTTTGGGCTTTGTCGCGCTCGGCAGCGCGGCCTGCAAGCCGCCGGTCTACCCGGCCTGCAAGAAGGACAAGCACTGCAACGTCGACCTCGACGAGAAGTGCGTCGACAAGCAGTGCCAGAACTGCAAGACCGACGCCGACTGCGCCACCAAGGGGCCGAACGGGACGCCGTGGAAGTGCGCTGATTTCCGCTGCCAGGACCCGGCGCTGGCGGGCGCCGGCGGCGGCGGCGAGGGTGTGGAGCGCCCTGCCAGCAGACGATCGAGTGCACCAACAACCTCGTGTGCAAGGCCGGCGCCTGCGCCCCTTGCTCGGAGGACTTCGACTGCCAGCCGGGCACGTGCGACATCGGCACGGGCCGCTGCAGCGCGCCGGGCTCGGGCGGCACGGGCGGCTGCCAGACCGACGACCAGTGCGCGATGGACGAGATCTGCAACGCGGGCACCTGCGAGTTCTCGGGCAACTTCGGCGGCGGCACCAACCCGTGCCCGGATGTCCCGAAGATCTACTTCGGGTTCGACAACCCGAACCCCGAGCCGGCCGACCAGGAGAAGCTCAAGGCGCTGGCCGAGTGCCTCAAGAGCAACCAGGCCCAGCTCATCCTCGAGGCGCACGCCGACTCGCGCGGCACCGAGGAGTACAACATCATGCTCACCGACAAGCGCGGCGTGACGGTCAAGGAGTTCCTGCAGAACCTCGGCATCGACCCCTCGCGCATGACCGTCGTGTCGAAGGGCGACCTCGAGGCGACCGGCACCGACGACTCGGGCATGAAGGAAGACCGCCGCGTCGACTTCATCTACCAGTGACGACCACCGTCCCGCACGGGACCTGAAGGACTCCATGCTTCATCTGCGCCGCCGACTCCTCGGCGGCCTCGGTCGCCCAGGGGCGGTCGCGAGCGCGCTCGCGGCCGCTCTCGTCGCGCCAGGCTGCCTCACCCTCAAGGCCGAGCACGACGACCTCGCCAAGAAGGTCGACAAGATCGAGACCCAGACCATCGACCGCAGCAAGGAGCTCGACGAGAAGGTCGTCGAGGCCGACAAGAAGCTGGCCGAGCTGCAGGCCAAGCTCGACCAGGCCGAGTCGCTGCTGCGCGGCAGCCAGGCCGGCATCGGCGTGCGCATGGACGTCGTCGAGCAGGACACCCAGCAGCTGCGCGGCGCGGCCGAGAACGCCGAGCTGGTCGCGTCGTCGACCCAGCAGGCGCTGCTCGAGCTGCGCGCCGACATCGACGAGCGCCTCAAGAAGCTCGAGGAGAAGCTCAACGAGGCGACCAGCATCCCCGAGGGCAAGGACGAGCTGTGGGCCGAGGCCGACCGCCGGCTGCAGCGCAAGGACTTCAAGCAGGCCCGCACCCTGTTCCGCACCTTCATCTCGCGCTACCCCGGCGACCCCAAGCTGCCGGACGCCGACTTCAAGGTGGGCCTCACGTTCTACAGCGAGCGCGACTACAAGAGCGCGCTCGGCATCTTCTACAAGATCATCCAGGACCACGCCGACGCGCCGGTCGTCAGCGACGCGCTCTACTACTCGGGCCTCGGGTTCGCCAAGCTCGGCCAGTGCAAGAACGCGATCGCCTACTTCGAGGCGCTGAACCGGCCCAAGTCGACCGCGCCGGCGCAGTACCAGAAGGCGGCGAAGGACCAGATCGAGCTGCTGAAGAAGGACAACGGCGAGCTCTGCTTCGACCGCGAGGACGCCGGAGCCGGCGCCGCCGCCAAGCAGGGCGTGCAGGAGACGCAGAAGCCGGCGGCCAGGAGCCGGCGCCCGCGCCGGCGAAGAGCACCAAGAAGAAGTGATCAAGTACCTCGGCTCGAAGCGGCTGCTGATCCCGGAGATCTTGCGGGTCATCCGCAGCCTGCCGGAGGTCCGGACGGTGATCGACCTGTTCTCCGGGACATCCCGGGTCGGACACGCGCTCAAGGCCGCCGGCTACCGCGTCCTCGCCAACGACCACAACACCTACGCGGAGACGCTGGCACGCTGCTACGTGCAGGCGGACCGCGAGGACGTGCTCGAGGACGCCCGCCGCCTGGTCGCCGAGCTCAACGCGCTGCCCGGCGCGCCCGGCTACGTCACCCGCACGTTCTGCGAGGAGGCCCGCTTCTTCCAGCCGAAGAACGGCGCCCGCATCGACGCCATCCGCCGCGCGATCGCCGACAAGAGCCTGCCCCCGAGCTCGAGGCGGTGCTCCTCGTCGCCCTCATCGAGGCCGCCGACCGCGTCGACTCGACCACCGGCGTGCAGATGGCCTACCTGAAGTCGTGGGCCGCCCGCGCCCACGGCGACCTCGAGCTGCGTGTCCCCGAGGTCCTGTCCCGCGCGACATGGGGAAAAGGCCAGGCGCACGGGCTCGACGCGCTCGCGGCCGCGGCGGCGCTCGAGGCCGACCTCGCCTACCTCGACCCGCCCTACAATCAACACTCGTACCTCGGCAACTACCACGTGTGGGAGACGATCGTCCGCGGCGACGCGCCCGAGGCCTACGGGGTCGCGCGCAAGCGGGTCGACTGCCAGGAGCGCCGCAGCCCCTTCAACGCCCGCACGAAGATCCGCGCCAGCATGGAGGCGCTGATCGACGCCGTGCGCGCGCCGCTCCTGGTGGTGTCGTTCAGCGACGAGGGCTACCTGAGCCGCCCCGAGCTCGAGGCCCTGCTGGCCCGCCGCGGCCCGGTGCGCGTGCTGTCGTTCGACTACAAGCGCTACGTGGGCGCCCAGATCGGCATCTACAGCCCGCGCGGCGAGAAGGTCGGCCGCGTCAGCCACCTGCGCAACACCGAGATGTTGTACGTGGTCGGCGAGGGCCGCCACGCCGACGCGGTGGCGGCGCTGCCCGAGCGCTGAGCGGCTGTCCCCGGGGACAGCCGCGAGCGACGAGCGCGCCGCCCTGAGGCGACGCGCTCGCTTGGACCTGTCCCGAAGGTCAGGTGATCACAGGCAGCCGCTGCGGACGTCGAGGAGGCCGCGCAGCTCCTCGCCCGGCTCGCCCTCGCTCTCCGGCATCCACTTCTTCGGGTCGTCGACGAACGGGATCTTGGTGCAGCCGCCGCTCTCGACGGTGACGTTGAAGCCGGCGCCCGAGGGGGCCGCCTCGCTCGGGTAGTTGAACTCGGCGGAGGGCGAGTACTCGTCCTCGGTGTTCATCGTGCAGTTGGCGCCGTTGCAGGCCGAGATCTGCGGCTTGCAGTCGTGCGGCTTCATCACCTCGGTGTTCTTCAGGGTGGTGTTCAGCCACACCGTCTCGGGGATGTCGACCGTGATGTTGGCGGCCCACGGCTGGGGCGCGCGCACGATGAGCTGGCCGAACAGGCTGCCGTCGCCGCACTGGCAGTCCTTGGACCAGGCGCCGTCGGGGAAGGTCTCGCAGTTCTCGATGCCGGCGGGCGGACACGCGGGCGCCGGGGTCAGCTCGCGGCACATCTTGATCTTGGCCCAGCCGGCCTCCATCGCCACGTCGCCGTGCGTGCACAGGTTGTCGATCGTGATGTTGCCGCGGCGCGGGTACGACTGCTCGGTGATGTTGTCCTCGGTGCTGACGAACAGCTTGCCGCGGTAGCCGGTCGGCAGGTGGACGCGGAAGTCCATGCCGGAGCGCTCGGGCTGCGACTTGCCGTCGTAGTAGACGAAGATCCCGCAGTTGTCCTTCCAGGTGTCCTTGGTGCAGTCGTTGGCGTCCGGCTGGGAGTCCGGCCGGGACGGGTTGCCCGAGCTGACGAAGGCCCACAGCGACAGCTTGCCGAACGTGTTGTCCCGGTCGATCTCGTCGCCGAACACGTACTTGCGGGTCTCGACGGTGATCGTCTCCTCGGGGTGGTCGAACAGGACCTCGATGCTGCCGCGGTTGGCGTAGTTCTCGTCGAACTCCTTGCGGCCGATCGTCAGCGTCGTGATCCGGGCGTCGCCGCTCAGCGGGAACGGCAGCGCGTCGACCTCCTTCTTCCACTCGCCGACCTGCGGCTTGCGCTCGCCCGCGTCGCCGGTGTCGCCTTCGGTGTTGGCGGTGCCGTTGTCGCCGCAGGCACCGGCGGCGAGCGCGGTGACGAGGAGGGCAGGGGTCAGGTGTTTCATGGTCATGGTCCGGAGTGGCCTCGCGCGAGGGTGAGAGAGCAGGATACCCAGCCGTGAGCGTGTCGACAACGTCACGACGGCTCTGCCTGAGACGGGTCCGAAGCCGGTCGGGTTTCACGGCGCGCCGGGCGACCTCGCCGCGCGCGCGACGGGGACTTGACCTGTGGCCGCGGGCGAGCCATGCAGGCATTCAGGCCGTATGTCCGCCCCGAAGCCCGCATCCCCGTTCTTGAGGCCCAGTCGCAGCTCGACCTCCCGCGCCTCGAGCAGGAGATCCTCCAATTTTGGCGCGCCGGGGACATCGAGGGCAAGAGTTTGCGCACCACCACGCGCGCAGACGGCTCGGGGCGACCCGCGTTCGTGTTCTACGATGGCCCGCCGTTCGCCACCGGGCTTCCTCACTACGGCCACCTCCTGGCCGGCACGATCAAGGACATCGTGCCGCGGTTCTGGTTCATGCGCGGCCGGAGCGTCGAGCGCCGGTTCGGCTGGGACTGTCACGGCCTGCCGATCGAGAGCCTCGTCGAGAACGAGCTCGGCCTCCACGGCAAGGCGGACATCGAGCGCTACGGCGTGCCCCAGTTCAACGCGGCCTGCCGCGCAGGCGTCCTCCGCTTCACCAGCGAATGGGAGAAGGTCGTCGGTCGCATGGGCCGGTGGGTCGACTTCCGCGACGACTACAAGACCATGGACTTCACGTTCATGGAGTCCGTCTGGTGGTGCTTCGGCCAGCTGTGGGACAAAGGCCTCATCTACGAGGGCTATCGCGTCCAGCCGGTGTCGCCGGCGCTGGGCACTCCGCTGTCCAACTTCGAGGTCGCCCAGGGCCCGCAAGAGAAGGACCCGGTGACCCGCAAGGAGGGCCACAAGCGCCGTCAGGACCCGAGCCTCACCGTGCGCTTCCGCCTCGAAGACGAGGACGCGAACCTGTGGGCGTGGACCACGACCCCCTGGACGCTGCCGAGCAACCTGGCGCTCGCGGTCCATCCCGACATCGACTACGTCAAGGTGCGCGTGGTCGACACCGGCGAGGTCGCGTACCTCGAGCCCGGCCGGCTCGCCGACTACCAGCAGCGCGGCCGCGTCGGCGCCACGGAAGAGCTCGCTCGCCTCAAGGGCAAGGACCTGGTCGGTCGGCCCTACGCGCCGCTCTTGCCGTTCTTCGCCGAGCTGCGCGAGCGGCCCGACGGCACGCGCTGGTGCTTCAAGGTGCTCGGCGCGACCTACGTGTCGACCGACAGCGGCACCGGCATCGTCCACCAGGCCCCCGCGTTCGGCGAGGACGACTACCAGGTCGGCCAGGCCAACGGCCTGCCGGTGGTCTGCCCGGTCAACCTCTCGGGCATCTTCGACGACCGCGTCGGCGAGTTCTCCGGCACCTTCGTCAAGGACGCCGACAAGCCGATCGTCGACCGCCTCAAGCGCGAGCACAAGGTCGTCGACCAGGACACGATCGTCCACCCGTACCCGCACTGCTACCGCACCGAGCAACCGCTGATCTACATGGCGCTGTCGACGTGGTTCATGCGCGTCGAGACGCTGCGCGACGAGCTGGTCGCCAACAACAAGAAGATCCAGTGGGTCCCCGAGCACGTCGGCAGCGGCCGGTTCGGCAACTGGCTGGAGAACGCCCGTGACTGGAACCTCAGCCGCAACCGCTACTGGGGCACGCCGCTGCCGGTGTGGCGCAACGACCGTGACCCTTCGGACATGGTCTGCATCCACAGCGTGGCCGAGCTCGAGCGCCTCGCCGGCCTCGCCGCCGGCAGCCTCGCCGACCTCCACCGCGAGAACGTCGACGGCATCACCTGGCCCGCGCCCGGCGGCGGCACGTACCGCCGGATCGCCGAGGTCTTCGACTGCTGGTTCGAGTCGGGCAGCATGCCCTACTCGCAGAACCACTATCCGTTCGACGCCGACAAGAAGGCCTACGTCGAGGACAACCTGCCGGCCGACTTCATCGCCGAGGGCCTCGACCAGACGCGCGGGTGGTTCTACACGCTGCACGTGCTGTCGACCGCGCTGTTCGGCCGGCCGGCGTTCAAGAACGTGATCGTCAACGGGCTGATCCTCGCCGCCGACGGCAAGAAGATGTCGAAGCGGCTGAAGAACTACCCCGACCCGGCCAAGGTGATCGACAGCTTCGGCGCCGACGCGCTGCGGGCCTACCTCATCAACAGCGCGGTGGTCCGCGGCGAGCCGATGAAGTTCGGCAAGGACGTCAACGACCTCACCGGCGAGTGCGTGAAGGAGACGGTGCGCCTGGCGATCCTGCCGCTGTGGAGCGCCTACTACTTCCTCACCACCTACGCGCTGGCTGACGGCTGGACGCCGACCGCCGACGACCTCGGGCCGCAGGCGCTGGAGCACCCGCTCGACCGCTGGATCACCTCGCGCGTCGGCGGCTTCCTCACCAACCTCACCCGCGAGTACGAGGCCTACGAGCTGTCGAACCTGGTGCCGCACTTCCTCGAGATCTGCGACGACCTCAACAACTGGTACATCCGCCGCGGCCGGCGCCGCTACTGGCGCGCCAACAACCCGGCCGACGTCGACAAGCAGCGCGCCTACGCGACGCTGTACCGCGCGCTGGTGACGATCGCGCGGGCGATGGCGCCGGTGATGCCGTTCTTCACCGAGCACCTGTACCAGAAGCTGGTGGTCGATCCGGGGCTCGCGGCGCCGGGCGAGGAGAGCGTCCACTTCACGCGCTTCCCGGAGGCCGACGTGTGGGCGCGCGACGAGGCGCTCGAGCGCGAGGTCGCGGCCCAGCGCCAGGTCGTCGGCCTCGGCCTCGGCCTGCGCGAGCGCGAGCGCATCAACGTGCGCCGGCCGCTGGCGCGGCTGACGATCGTCCACGAGCGCCCGGAGGAGCTGGCGCGCTTCGCCGACCCTGCCGTGCAAGAGGAGCTCAAGGGCGAGCTCAACGTCGAGGAGATCGCGGCGTCGGCCGACGACAGCGCGCTGGTCGAGCTCAGCGCCAAGGCCAACTTCAAGACCCTGGGCAAGCGCCTCGGCGGCAAGATGAAGGCGGTCGCGGCTGCGGTCCAGGCCCTCGACCAGGCGGCCCTGCGTCGCTTCCTCGCCGAGGGCCGCGTCGAGGTCGAGGGCGAGTCGCTCGGCGTCGACGACGTCCTGCTCACCCGCACGCCGCGCCCGGGCCTGGTGGTCGCGCACGAGGCGGGGGTGACGGTGGTGCTCGACACGACCCAGACGCCCGCGCTGCGCCGCAAGGGCCTGGCCCGCGAGCTGACCAAGCGCGTGCAGGACCTGCGCCGCGACCACGAGCTCGACATGAACGAGCGGATCGTCGTGACCTTCCGCTGCGGCGGCAAGCTGGCCGCCGCCCTCGCCGACGCCGCCCACGCCGCGGAGATCCGCAGCGAGACCCGCGCCGACGCGCTGCAGGTCGTGGCGCCCGGGACGGCGCTGGCAGGGGAGCATGTCCTCGAGGACACGATCGACGACGAGCAGGTGGCCATCACGCTGACGAAGGCGTGACGGTGAGCGCGGAGCGGCCTGGCCGAAAGGCCAGGTCGTCCGCGTCGAGCGTCGGGCGAGCGGCGGCGGTTACGGCACTGCCCGAAGCGCGAGGCGCCGGAATCGACCGGCGTGCGAGCGCGGCAGGGACGGAGGCTCTGGGCGCGAGTCGGTTCCTCCGCCGGGCCGCCGGGGCCAGAGTCGGCTATGTCGGCCGCGTAGCGCCGACGATTACTCGTCACGCGGGGGCAGCGCGGACGCTCGTCGCGTGCCGAAATCATTCGATCGCAACCGGCGGTCGGCGGCGCCGGGAGCGACCTGGTTGAAGGTCAGGTCACCCGCTACGCAAGGCTGCCAGCTCGGCCCGCAGGCGCTCGAGCTCGGCCTGCGCCGAATCGGCGCGCTCGGCTTCTGCAGCGGCGCGGGCGGCCTCGGAGGCGGCGCGCTCCGCTGCTGTAGCGGCACGGGCGGCCTCGGATGCGGCGCGCTCCGCTTCGGCGACCGCACGGCCGGCTTCGGCGTCGGCGCGGGCGGCCTCGGCGGCGGCGCGTTCGGCGTCGACGGCGGCGCGCTCGCTGGCCTGGGCGATGCGCTCCTGCGCGGTCGGCCACAGCGATTCGCCCTTGGGGCCGAGGCCGAGGCGAAGTTCATCGTGGGCGCCGCGGACGAGCCACAGATCGTACGAGACGAGCTGGATGCGGTCGCCGATGTTCGGCCGGCGGACGAGTTGCCCGCGTTCGTCGCGCACGAAGTGCGCGAACAGCTCGCGCTTGCGACGCGTGA
Organism: Nannocystis pusilla; assembly: GCF_026626665.1. GTDB lineage: Bacteria > Myxococcota_A > Polyangia > Nannocystales > Nannocystaceae > Nannocystis > Nannocystis pusilla. The sequence goes on along the minus strand of NZ_JAPNKE010000002.1, from coordinate 7,555,792 downwards.
GGTGGACGGGATCGTAGCGGACCAACTCGCGGACCCCGAGGTCCTGATAGCGCTCGAGGAGGCGGTCGCTGTAGTCCTTTTGTACTCGTCGGACACGATCTCCAGCGCCAGGGTCGGCGCCTTGCCGTCGTGTTCCCAGGTCTTCCAGTTCTCGACCTCGGTCAGGTGGAGCGAGACGCCGTCGATCGCGTAGACGTCCGGCGCGACCACCGATCGCGGATCCCCCTGCTTGTAATAGAAGAACTGGTTGGCGCCGACGAACACATCGCGCTCGAGGGCCGTGAAGTAGTCCACGAGCAAGTCGAGCAGGAGGTGGCGCACGACCGTTTGGAGGCTGCTCTGACCCGCGTCGTCGCTGACCGGGTAGAAAACGTCGGGCGGCTCGCGCGGCAGGTCCGATTCGGGGGCCATGGCCCTTTATTTGGCACACGACCGCGCTGCACGCGACGGCCTTGCGCCGGCGGCCCGGTCCTGGCATGGCAATGACCGGGCGAGCCGAGCGCTGCCCTTCTTCGACGCCATGAACGCCCCCAAGATCTCCACCAAGCCGCCGAGCGGTATGCGTGACTTCCTGCCCGCCGACATCGCCCGGCGGCAGCACGTCATCGACGTGGTCCGCCGGATCTACGGCAGCTACGGGTTCGTCCCGCTCGAGACCCCCGCGATCGAGAACCTCAGCACCTTGCTGGGCAAATACGGCGAGGAGGGCGACCAGCTGCTGTACCGCCTGCTGCACCGGCGGGACGCGCTGCACCGCGGGCTCGAGGCGGGGCCAAGCTCGTCGCGGGCTTGTCGGAAGACGAGCGGGAGGCGGCCGGCGAGGACGCGAACCGCGAGGCGCGGGCCGACGTGCGGCTCTACGAGAGCCAGCTGTCCGACCAGGGCCTGCGCTACGACCTCACCGTGCCGCTGGCTCGCGTGGCCGCGCAGTACGACCTCCCCAAATATTTCAAACGCTACCAGATCCAGCCGGTGTGGCGCGCCGACCGGCCGGGCAAGGGCCGGTTCCGCGAGTTCTACCAGTGCGACGTCGACGTCACCGGCACGAGCAGCCTCGTCGCCGAGGCGGAGGTGTGCGGCGCGGTCGCGGAGGTCCTGCACGCGCTCGGCTTCACGGACTTCAAGATCCGCATCAACCACCGCCAGCTGCTGCGGGCCATGATGCACCACGCCGGCATCGACGTCGCCCACGAGGCGGCGGCGCTGGTGGCGATCGACAAGCTCGACAAGGTCGGCCACGGCGGCGTGCTCGAGGAGCTGGCGACCCGCGGGATCAGCACCGAGGCGGCCAACAAGCTGATGATGCTCGTGCTCACCGCCGACGGCGAGCAGCTGTTCGGCTTCGACCTCAATCAGATCGCCGAGGGGCCGAAGACGCCGATCAAGCGGGTGCGCAAGCAGATCACCGACGAGCTCGGGCTCAAGGCGCTGGCCGAGCTCGAGGAGCTGTTCGACCTGCTGGCGGCGACGCCGGCCGGGCCGCACATCCAGCTCAGCCTCGACCTCGCGCGTGGCCTCGGCTACTACACCGGCTCGATCTTCGAGATCGCGGTGCCCGACCTCGCCGGCAGCCTCGGCGGCGGCGGCCGCTACGACAACCTCGTCGGCATGTTCGGCAAGAAGCAGGTGCCGGCGGTCGGCTTCTCCCTCGGCCTCGAGCGGATCCTCGTGGTCATGGAGGAGCGCGGGATGTTCCCCAACCTGTCCATCGGGCCAGACGTGCTGCTGTGCTGGATGGAGGGCACGTCGCGCGTCGAGGCGCTGCGCGTGGCCCACTCGCTGCGCCGCCAGGGCGTCAAGGTCGAGGTGTTCCCCGAGGAGGCCAAGCTCGGCAAGCAGCTGCAGTACGCCGACGCGCCGGGCGTGAAGGCGCCCGTGGCGGCGATCGTCGGCGGCGAGGAGCTCAAGGCCGGGCAGGTCACGCTCAAGCACCTGGCGAGCGGCTCGCAGGAGCGCGTCGCGCTCGAGGGCGCGGGCGAGGCGGTGCGCGCACTGCTGCGCCAGTGATTCGGTGAGACGCGAGGCGGCGCGCGAGGACGACGAGTCCGCTGCGGGCGCCGCGCACTTCGACGCCAGACACCTGCGGGGGGCCATCGCGGGCGCCGTCGCGGGCAGAGCGAGCGTGCCGCCGGCGGTGCTAGGATCGTACGCGCATGAGCGAGACCACGGGCCTGGGCGGCACGATCCTCGTCATCGACGACGAGCGCAACATCCGTCGCACGCTCCGCATGGTGCTCGAGGGCGAGGGCGCGACGGTGCTCGACGCCGACAGCGCGGAGGAGGGCCTGGAGATGATCCAGCGCGCCCTCGTGGAGGGGCCCGAGGGGCAGCGGCCGATCCAGGTGGTCATGGTCGACGTCCGCCTGCCCAACATGTCGGGCCTGCAGCTGTTGGAGAAGTTGTGCGAGATCGGCGGCGGCACCCCGCCGCTGCCGGTCATCCTCATCAGCGGCCACGCCACCGTCACCGACGCCGTGCGGGCGACGCGGCTCGGCGCCTTCGACTTCTTCGAGAAGCCGCTCGCGCGCGACCGCGTGATCGTCAGCGTGCGCAACGCGCTGAGGCACTACCAGACCGAGGCCGAGCTGCGCAGCCTGCGAGCGCGGGCGCGGCGGGAGATCATCGGCGAGTCGCGGCCGATGCAGGAGCTGCTGCGCCAGGTGATCAAGGTCGGCGGCACGCGGGCGCGGGTGCTGATCGAGGGCGAGAGCGGGACCGGCAAGGAGCTGGTGGCACGGGCGATCCACGACGCCAGCGAGCGGCGGGCCGCGGCGTTCGTGAAGGTCAACTGCGCCGCGATCCCGCGCGAGCTGATCGAGAGCGAGCTGTTCGGTCACGAGCGCGGGGCGTTCACCGGCGCGACCGGGCAGAAGCGCGGCCTGTTCGAGCTGGCCCACGGCGGCACCCTGTTCCTCGACGAGATCGGCGACATGGACCTCAACGCGCAGGCCAAGGTGCTGCGCGTGCTGCAGAGCGGCGAGCTGATGCGCGTCGGCGGCGAGCGGCCGATCAAGGTCGACGTGCGCGTGCTGGCGGCGACCCACCGCAACCTGCGCGAGCTCGTGGGCACGGGCGAGTTCCGCGAGGACCTGTACTTCCGCCTCGCGGTGGTGCCGATCTCGGTGCCGCCGCTGCGCGAGCGCCCCGGCGACGTCGCGCTGCTGTGCCGCTACTACCTCGACCTCGCCTGCCACGAGAACGGCATCGCGCCCAAGCGGATGTCGCCGGCGGCCCAGGCCACGCTCGAGACGTATCCGTGGCCGGGCAACGTCCGCGAGCTGCGCAACGTGATGGAGCGGATCGCAATCCTGTCCGACGGCGACATCGAGCTCGGCGACGTGCCGCTGGAGATCCGCGGCGACCCGGAAGAGGAGGCCGGGGCGCCGGTCGGCGGCGACGCGGTGGTGCAGTTCGGCGAGGAGCTGTCCCTCCGGGCATGTCCCTCAAGGCCTTCCGCGACTCGGTCGAGCGCGCGTTCATCCTCCAGCGGCTGAGCGAGCTGAATTGGAACGTATCGAAGACGGCCGAGACCCTCGACGTCGAGCGCACGCATCTCCATAAAAAAATGAAACTTCTGGGGATCGCCCGCGGCGGGTGACGCCGTTGGCGTGCAGCGGACGGGCTGCTACGCTCGGCCGTATGCATTCTTCTTCTTATTTGTCGTTACCCCTCGCAGTCTTGTTCGCCAACCTGCTGGCCGGTTGCGGCGACTCCATCGGCAATTGCAAGGGCTCGCAGTACACGCAGGAGGTCGAGCTGACCCCCGAGGAGTGGTCCGAGTTTCAGCGAAACAATCCCAGCGGGCCGCCCGACCCGAACGGCACGACGACCGGCCCGGATGCGGTGACGACCGGCGCGAGCACGACGGACGCGAGTACGACGGACGCGAGCACGACGGACGCGAGCACGACGGACGCCGGCACGACGGACGCGAGCACCGGCACGACGGATGCGGGCGCGAGCACGACGGACGCGACCGGGGGCGAGGCGCTGTCCGAGGCCGAGGCCTGCGCGCTGGTCTGCAAGTATCGAGTCGACGAGTTCGAACAGCCGCTCGACTGCGAGGTCACTCAGGAGGCGACGAAGGTGATCGTCGCCTGCACGCTCCCGGCCTACTGCGAGGGCCGCCGCCACGCCTGCGTGACGTCGCGGGGCGAGCGGGCCGAGGCCGAGCCGGCGGGGGCCTGGCTGGCGCGCGCGGCTCACGACGAGGCGGCCTCGGTGCACGCGTTCCGCTCGCTCGCGCGCGAGCTGGCCGCCTGGGGCGCGCCGGCCGAGCTGCTCGCGCGCATCGACGCCGCCGTGGCCGACGAGGTGCGGCACGCCGAGGTCGTGGCGAACGCGGCCCGGGCCCGCGGGGCCGAGGTCACGCCGCCGACGCACGTGGCCCTGGCGGTGCGCGAGCTGCTCGCCATCGCAGTCGAGAACGCGGTCGAGGGCTGCGTGCGCGAGACGTGGGCGGCGTTGTCGGCCGCGCATCAGGCCCGCTTCGCCGCCGAGCCCGCGCTGCGCACGATGTACGAGGAGATCGCCGCCGACGAGGCGCGTCACGCCGAGCTGGCGTGGGCGATCGACGCCTGGCTCATGGGACAGCTCGACGCGGCCGGCCGGGCCGCGGTGGCGAGCGCCCGCCGGGCGGCGATCGCCGAGCTGCAGGCTTCGCTGGGCCTGCTCGAGGAGCCGGCCCTGCGCGTCCTCGGCCTGCCGCCGGCCGCCACCGCCGTCCGCCTGTGCGGCGAGCTCGACGCGGCGCTGTGGTCCCGCGCGGCCTGAGGCGGCGACCGCCTGCCTCGCGCGAGCTCCGAACCCGAGAGCGGCGCCGCTCGAGGCGACCGTCGCTCCTCGCGCGAGCTCCGAAGTTCGAGAGCGGCGACGCTCGGGGCGACCGTCGCTCCTCGCGCGAGATCCGAAGTTCGAGAGCGGCGACGGCGGCGCCGCTCGGGGCGACCGTCGCTCCTCGCGCGAGCTCCGAAGTTCGAGAGCGGCGACGCTCGGGGCGACCGTCGCTCCTCGCTCGGGCTTGCGCTCGCGGGCGTCGAGCTCCTCCGTCGCGGCGCCCGGCGCGAGCAGGCGACCTGCGCCGGAGGACTTCGCTCCCGGCGCGAGCGGGCGAGCGGGCGGAGGCCCCCGTCACGAGCCGCGTCCTCCGACCCCAGGGACATGCTCTCGAGAGCATGTTCCATGGGACATGCTGCAAGAGGCATGCTTTTCAGAGCATGCCCAAAGGGTCAGATGGCGAACTCGACCCGCAGGCGGTGGCCGGCGAAGGTCGAGCCGTCGAGGGCCCGGCGGGCGCCGTGGGCGGCGGCCTCGTCGGCGAAGGTGACGTAGGCGATGACGAGCTCGCGGCGGGGGATCAGGCGGACGTCGTCGATGACGCCGAATTGGGCCCAGGCTTCGCGCAGCGCTTCGGGGAGGCCGAGGGGGGCAAGCCTCCGACGTAGAGCGTGCGGGTCTTGGGCGCGGGCATGAGTCAGGGCGGGGATCTGCGCGAGCGGGACAGCTCGCGGAGGTTGCCGCGGTGCCGGACCCAGATGAGCGCGGCGATCGCAACGACCAACCCTTTGTAGGCCGGCGGCGCGTCGGTGATCAAGATGTGCAGCGCCGCGGCGTTGACGGCCGTGAGCGAGCCGATCGCGGACACGCGGGTGAGGGCGAGGGTCTGCACGTAGATGACCGCGGCGATGAGCCCGGCGAGCGGCAGCAGGGCGGAGAAGACCCCGAGCGCGCAAGCGACACCCTTGCCGCCGCGGAACCCGAGATAGACGGGGAAGATGTGGCCGAGGGTCGCCGCCAGACCGACCCAGGCGAGTGCCGACGGCGCGTCCGGCAGGTCGCCGAGGCCGGACTCCATGGCCATGCGGACCGGCAGGTAGGCCTTGAAGACGTCGAGCGCGAACACGACGAGGCCCCACTTGGCGCCGAGCACCCGCGAGGCATTGGTCGCGCCGATGTTGCCGGAGCCGAGCTGCCGGATGTCGACCCCGCGCAAATATCCGACCACCACGCCCATCGGGATCGCAGCGATGAGGTAGGCGAAGAGACACCACCCGAGGACGCTCAGAGCCATGACGCGCCCAGCATATCCGCTCTCCGCCGCGCCGTCCGGGACCCTGGCGCCGTGCCGAAGGCGGCGCGCAGATCGTGCTGAAGACCCTCGCGCCCGGCCGCGGCGCCCGCTAACCGCGGGCGCGCCTGGCGGCCTCGCCGTCGGCGTCAGCGCGAAGCTCAGGTCCGTCCAGGCGCCCGGTACCTGCGGGCGTGCGGCCTGGCGAGTCTCGCCGTCGGCGTCAGCCCGAGGGCGCAGGTCCGTCCAGGCGCCTGGTAACTGTGGGTGTGTGCTGGCCGGTCTCGCCGTCGGCGTCAGCCCGAGGGCGCAGGTCCGTCCAGGCGCCTGGTAACTGTGGGTGTGTGCTGGCCGGTCTCGCCGTCGGCGTCAGCCCGAGGGCGCAGGTCCGTCCAGGCGCCTGGTAACTGTGGTGTGTGCTGGCCGGTCTCGCCGTCGGCGTCAGCCCGAGGGCGCAGGTTCGTCCGGCTCGGCGGCGGCCGGGGCGCGGGCGGCCTTCTCGTCGAGGCCGCTGCGGCCCATGCGGCGCGCGAGCTCGGCGGCGACGTCCGCGAGCGGGACATCGCGGTGGGCCAGGCCGACGAGGGCGTGGAACAGCAGGTCGGCGGCCTCGCGGGCGATGTGGCCGCGGTCGTCCTCGGCCAGCGCCTCGGCCAGCTCGCCGGCCTCCTCGTGCAGCTTGGCGGCGATCTTCGCCACCCCGCCGGCGAGGAGGTCGCGGACGTAGCTCTTGCCGGCGCGGTTCGTCATCCCGCGCCCGGCCTTGCGCTCGCAGATCTCGGCGAACAGCTGCTCGAACACCGCGCTCGGCCGCGCCGCCGCCGGCTCGCCGACCGGGCGGAAGAAGCAGCTCGGCGCGCCGGTGTGGCAGGTCGGCCCGCGCGGCGCGGCCCGGACCAGCAGCGCGTCGGCGTCGCAGTCGACGGCGAGCCCGCGCAGCTCGAGGGTGTGCCCCGAGGTCTCGCCCTTCTCCCACAGCTGCCGGCGGCTGCGGCTCCAGAACGTCACGCGCCCGCTCGCCAGCGTGCGCGCCAGCGCCTCGGCGTTCATGTGGCCGAGCATCAGCACCTCGCCGGTGTCCACGTGCTGGACCACCGCCGCGACCAGGCCGTCGGGGCCGGGCGTCAGCGTCGACCACAGGGCGGCGGGGTCTGTCGGGAGGGACATGTCCGGAGGGCCAGGAACGTCGGGGCAGGTACCGACGGACATGCCCGAGCGGGCATGTCCGAACAGTCAGCCGGTGATGAGCACCCCGCGCGGCGCCTCGTGCGGGCGGACGGGGATGCCGTGGTCGGCCAGGTAGTGCTTGGCCTGGGCGATGGTGTAGAGGCCGAAGTGGAAGATCGAGGCGGCGAGGGCGGCGTCCGCGGCGCCCTCCTTGGGGTCGAGGCCCTGGCGCAGGTGCTCGAGCGAGCCGACGCCGCCGGAGGCGATCACCGGGATCGGCACGCGCCGGCTGACCTCGCGGGTGATCGCCAGGTCGTAGCCGTCGCGGGTCCCGTCCTTGTCCATCGAGGTCAGCAAGATCTCCCCTGCGCCCAGGGAGGCGGCCTGCTCGCACCACGACACCGCGTCGAGCCCCGTCGAGCGGGTGCCGCCGTGGATCACGACCTCGTACAGCGGGTCGGTCTCGCCCGGCAGCGGCTTCAGCTGGCGCACGTCGACGGCGACGACGATGCACTGGCTGCCGTAGCGGTCGGCGAGCTGGCGGATCAGCAGCGGGTTGGCGACCGCGGCGCTGTTGACGGCGACCTTGTCGGCGCCGGCGGCCAGCAGGCGGCGGACGTCGGCCTCGCGGCGGACCCCGCCGCCGACGGTCAGCGGCGTGAAGATCTGCCCGGCCACGCGGCGGACCACGTCGACGAAGGTGTCACGCCCCTCGGTGGTCGCGGTGATGTCGAGGAGGCACAGCTCGTCGGCGCCTTGCGTGTCATAGGCGCGCGCGGCCTCGACGGGGTCGCCCGTGTCGCGCAGGTTGGCGAAATGGACGCCCTTGACGACCCGGCCGTTCTTGATATCGAGGCAGGGGATCACACGGCGCTTCAACATCGAGCGAGGGCCTCCTCCAACGTAAAGCTACCTTCGTAGAGCGCCCGCCCGAGGACCACCGCGCGCACGTCGGCGGCGCGCAGGGCGTCGAGGTCGGCGAGCGAGCCGACGCCGCCGCTGGCGATCACGAGGACGCTGGGGACGGCGCGTTGCAGGCTGATGGTGGCGTCGACGGCCGGCCCGCACTGCAGGCCGTCGCGGGCGATGTCGGTGTGCAGCAGCGCCGCGGCGCCCCAGATCGCGGCGGTCTTGGCCAGCGCCAGCGCGGGCACGGCGGTCCGCTCCTGCCAGCCGGCGAGGGCGACCAGGCCGTCGCGGGCGTCGATGGCGACGATGATGCGGCCGGGGTACTGGCGGCACAGCAGCGACACCGCGTCGGGGTCGCGGACGGCGAGGGTGCCGACGACGACGTAGTCGGCGCCGGTGTCGAGCACGGCGGTGACGGCGGCGGCGTCGCGCAGGCCGCCGCCGACCTCGACCTCGGCGCCGCCGGCGTGGGCGACGGCCACGAGCTCGCGGACGAGGTCGGTCTGGACCGGGCGGCCGGCGAAGGCGCCGTCGAGGTCGACGACGTGGACGCGCCTGGCGCCCGCGGCCAGGAAGTCGCGCAGCGCGGCGGCCGGGTCGTCGGCGTAGATCGTGGCTCGCCGCGGGTCGCCCTCCTGCAGGCGCACCGCCTTGCCGCCCATCAGGTCGATGGCGGGGATCGCCAGCATCAGGCGCGGCCTCCGAGGATGAAGCTGCGGAGGAACCGAAGCCCCGACCACTGGCTCTTCTCGGGGTGGAACTGACAGCCGAACACGTTGCCGCGCGAGATCGTGGCCGGGAACTCGACGCTGCCGTAGCGACACCACCACATCACGAGGCTGGGGTCGGTGGTCTCGACGTAGTAACTGTGGGCGAAGTAGAAGTGCTCGCCGGTCGGCTGCACGTCGCTCCAGCCCATGTGGGGGATCTTCAGGCGCGCGGCGTCGGGATCTTCGCCGGCCCGCATGTCGGCCGGGAACCGGCGCACGCGCCCCGGCAGCACCTTGAGGCCGTCGAAGCCGCCGCCCTCGTCGCTCTGCTCGAACAGCAGCTGCATGCCGAGGCAGATGCCGAGGAACGGGTCGCCGCGCTCGATGACCATGCGCAGCGCCGCGCCCATGGCCCCGTCGACCAGCGCCCGCGTGGTCGGCCCGAACGAGCCCTGGCCGGGGAACACCACCATGCGCGCGGTGGCGACGCGGTCGGGGTCGCTGGAGACGATCACCGAGGCGCCTACCTGGATGAGCGCGTGTTCGACGCTGTCCAGGTTCCCGAGCTGACTGTCGACCAGGATGACTTCGCGCGGCATGAGGGAACAGCCGGTTTTTATCACAGGTCCGCTCAGATCCAGCGCGGCTTTTACGTGACACCGTACGGTACGGCGTACCGGGGCTGCAGCGCGAAGAACTCGAAATGTCAAGCGCTGAATTCGTGGTCACGCGCGCTCGCACGGCGAAAATGGGCGGGGCCGCGCGCGACGAGGACGTTCGCGGCTGTCCTCGCGGACAGAAGACGCCGGGCCGCGCGCCCGAGAGGCCCGGATTTTCGTGGTATACGCCCGTCTGACCGGCAGGAGGCACGATGCGCGTCACGGCTCGTCGAGGCATGTGGGGGTTCCAGTGGCGCTGCTGCTGCTGCTGACGGGCTGCGGGGAGCCGGGCACGAGCGCCGCTACGGGCCCGGCGCCGGTGGCAGATCCGCAGGCCGAGGTGGCCCTGCTGGCGGTGGTCGAGGGCCAGGTCAGCGTCCGCGACGCCCAGGGGGCCGTCACGCCGGGCCGCCCGGAGCTGCCGCTGCGCCGCGGCGACACGGTGATCACCACCCCCGGGTCGCTGGCGGTGGTGGTGCTGGCCAACGGCTACGTGATCAAGCTCGAGGAGGACCAGTCGACGCCGGTCCGCGCGCTGGCCCACCTCGACGACCCGCCGCCCGCCGAGAGCGTGGCGGAGCTGTTCGAGAAGGCGCTCGGCGCCGAGGCCTTCGCCCGCGTCGGCGGGGCCGACCGGCTCGAGCGGATCGCCGGCTGGAACGCCCGCAGGGCCTCGGGGAGACCCCGGCCCCGGTCGCCAAGATGGAGGCCCCGCCGGCCCCGGTGAAGCCCGCCGAGCAGGCCGAGCAGGCCGAGGCGCCGCTCACCGACGTCGCGGCCGAGCCCGAGACCAAGCGCGGCGACCGGGACGAGGATCTCGACGGCAACGCCAAGGCGGGCATCGGCAAGAGCCGCGCGCCGCTGCCCAACAAGCGCGGCGAGGACGATCTCGCCGGTCCGGCCGACCCGGTGGCGCCGCCGCCGTCGCAGAAGCCGGTCGACACGGACGCGAAGAAGGACAAGTCCTCGACGAAGAAGAGCGAGCCGCCGCCGCCGCCGGGCCAGGGCGTGCCGCCGTCGGGCAGCGCGCCCGAGGCCGAGAGCTCGTCGTCCGCGGCCGACCTGGCCGACTCGTGGGTGCTCGAGACGAGCCCCGACACCCAGGTCACGCGGACCAGCCTGCCCGAGGCCCTCAAGACGCGGCGCCATGCGCTGGCGCAGTGCGTGGCCGCGGCCGTGCCGGGCGTGGCCGGGCCCGAGCTGCGGCTCAAGGTGGTCGGCGGGATCGTCAAGGAGGTCGCGCTCGGCGGCGGCAAGCCGGCGCCGGCGTGCGCCGGCGAGCTGCTGAACCAGCGCCTGACCGGCGTGGGCGACGGCTGGGTGATCGTGCGCGTAAGGCGGTGATGCGCGGCGGCCCGGCGAACCCCCTCCGCACCGCCGCCGGCGCGCCCCGTGGCGCTCGCCGGCGCTGCTGGCGGCGCTGATCGGCGTGGCGATCGCGCTGCTGTGCGGGCTGGAGCGCACGCGCCTGGAGATCGGCTGGGTCGACGCGCTCGAGCGGGCCAGCCTCGACCAGCGGTTCCGCTGGCGCGGGCCGGTGCCGCCCACCGGCGAGGTCGTGATCGTGGCGATCGACGACGCCACGCTCGAGCGCCGGCCCGAGCTGTACCAGCGCCGCGCCGGCACTGCCGCGCTGGTGCGGGCGATCGCGGCGGCCGGGCCGGCGGCGATCGGCGTCGACCAGGTCTACATCGACCCCGAGGAGGTGCTGTCGCCGGAGCTCACCAGGCGTGTCAAAGGACATGTCGAAAAGAGCATGCTCTCGGAGACAGGTGCACAAGGACAGGCCGACTCGCTGCTGCAGGAGGTCGCGCGCGAGCTGATGGGCGACGCCGAGCTGGCCGCGGCGGTCGCGGCGGCGGGCAACGTGGTGTTGGCCATTCACCTGACCCAAGAGGCAGGCGATGGGCGGCCGCTGCCGGAGGCGGCGACGCTGCGGCACGGCCGTTACGGCCAGCAGGACGCGCGCTCGCCCCCGATCCGCACGGCCGAGGCGGGGCTGGTGTCGCTGCCGGAGCTGGCCGCGGGGGCGCGGGCGCTCGGCGGGATCACGGTCGAGGAGGAGCGCGACCGGGCGGTGCGGGCGATCCCCGCGGCCTGGGGCGTCGGCGAGGCCGCCTACGCGCCGCTGGCGGTCCAGCTGGTGGCCCTGCGCGAGGGCCTCGGGCGCGCCGAGCTGGCGTTCCTCGGCGGCGAGTCGAGCCTGCAGATCGGGGCGCGCCGGGTCCCGCTCGGCGACCACGAGGCGGTGGTGCTCAACTTCCGCGGCGACGCCGGCACCTTCACCACGGTGTCGGCGGTCGACGTCGTCGAGGGCCGCGCCGACGACGTCCTGCGCGGCAAGATCGTCCTGCTCGGCGTGACCTACTTCGGCCACGACGTGGTCCGCACCCCGTTCGCCCGCGACCTGCCGGGCGTCGAGCTGCAGGCCACCGCGGTCGACACGATCCTCGCCGGCGACCCGCTGGTCCGCAGCTCGGCCCTGACCGACGCCCTGTTCACGCTGGCGTCTGGCCTTTTGGTCAGCTTGCTGTTCGTCGCGGCCCTGCGCGCCGGGCCGCTCTTGCGCATCGCCGGGGTGGTGGCGGTGGTCGGCCTCGACGTCGCGGCGGCCTCGCTGGCGTTCACGCGCGCGCACCTGTGGCTGGCGCTGGTGTGGCCGCTGCTGGCCGCGGTGGTCGCAGGCTCGGCGGCGCTGGCGGCCGCGTACGCGGGCGAGGCGCTGCAGCGGGCGCGGCTGCGCCGGACCTTTCGAATTACCTCGGCGCGGAGGTGCTCGACGAGCTGCTGGCCGACCCGAAGGCGCTCGGCCTCGGCGGGCGCGGCGCGAGCTGACGGTGCTGTTCTCCGACATCCGCGACTTCACCAGCGTGGCCGAGCGGCTGTCGCCGGAGGACCTGGTCGCGCTGCTCAACACGTTCCTCACGCCGATGACGCAGGAGGTGATGTCGCGCGCCGGCTACCTCGACAAGTACATCGGCGACGCGGTGATGGCGGTGTTCGGCGCGCCGGTGGCCCGGGCCGACCACGCCGAGCGCGGCCTTTCGACGGCGCTGGCGATGCACGCCGCGCTCGCGCGCCTGCAGCCGTCGCTGCGCCAGTTCGGGGTCGAGCAGTTGCAGATCGGCGTCGGCATCAACACCGGCGACATGGTGGTCGGCAACATGGGCTCGGCCGACCGCTTCGACTACACGGTGTGCGGCGACGCGGTGAACCTGGCGTCGCGCCTCGAGGGGCTGACGAAGACCTACGGGGTGTTCTGCCTGGTCGGCGCCGGCACCCGCGCGGCCGCGCCGGCGAGCTACCGCTTCCGCGAGGTCGACCTGGTGCGCGTAAAGGGCAAGGGCCAGCCGGCGGCCATCTTCGAACTGCTGGCGGGGCCGGGCGGGGCGGTCGCCGAGTACGCGGCGCTGGACCGCTGGACCGCGGCGCTGGCGGCCTTCCGCGCCGGCGAGTTTTCAAAGGCGCGCGCGGAGTGGCTGGCGTTCCAGGCCGAGAACCCCGACGACCCGGTGGTGCGGCTGCACCTGGCGCGCCTGGCCGGCCTCGGCGACACGGCGCCGCCCGACTGGGACGGCGTGGCCGTGTTCCATCACAAGTGAGCGCGGACGGGCGCGCCGCGGCGCGAGCCCGGCGACGAGGCCTCTCCGTCATGTCCTTCCAAGCATGTTCGTATGGACAGGATGGATCCGGCCGATTCGTCGCCGTTGCAGGCGACCTCCGCCGCCTGCGCGTCGAGGGCGCGCTGGGGGCATGAACCAAGAACAAGCCCGCAAGGACATGCCTGGAAAGGCATGCCCGCAAGGACATGCTCGTAAGGACAGGCTCTAAGGCGCAGGCGCGGCAGGCGTCTCGGGCGGCTTGGCCTTCTGCACCGTCGGGTCGCGCTCGAGCTTGCGGCCGGCGACGTCGCCGTCGAGGTGGAGCATCATGTAGACCACCGCGACGGCGAGGATCACGAGGACGTTGATGATCTGGAACGGCAGGCTGAGGGCGATCAGGTAGTCGCCGCGCAGCCAGCGGCGGCGGCGGATCTTCTTCGCCACCTTCTCGTAGAAGTCGGGCGGCGCCTGCTCCTCGGGCAGGCCCTTGACCAGGCGCAGCATGCTCTGCAGGCCGGACAGCTCCCGCTGCGCCTCGGGCGAGTCGGCGAGCATCGCCTCGAGCTTGCTCTTGCCCTCGGCGTCGAGCTCCTCGTCGAGGTAGGCGCTCATCAGCGCTTCGGCGTTGTCGGTCTCGGGCTTGGCCATAAGAACGATCCTCGGCGCCTCAGCGCATGAAGGGCTCCAGGCGCTCCTTCAGCGCCAGGCGCGCCCGGTGCAGGCGCGACTTGAGCGTGCCCTCCTGCAGGCCGGTGATCTTGATGATGTCCTGGTACGACATGCCTTGCACGTCGCGGAGCACGATGAGCAGGCGATGGTCGGGGTCAAGGGCGGCGAGCTCGCGCTGGACGATCTTCTCCATGCGCATGCCCTCGGTCACGGCCTCGGGGCCCGGCACCTGGCTCTGGAAGGTGATGACCGCGCCGGTCTCGGCGGCCGGCATCTGCGCCTGCGGCGTCTCGTCGATGTCGAGGCTGCGGTGGAAGTTGCGGCCCTTGAGGTACTTGATCCGGTTCTTGCAGGTGTTGGTGGCGACCCGGTAGAGCCAGGTGTAGAAGCGCCCCTCGCCGCGGTAGTTGCCGATCGCCCGGTAGACGATGATGAACACCTCCTGCGCGAGGTCCTCGGCCTCCTGGCGGTTACCGATCATGCGCAGCATGAGGCCGAAGATCCGGTTCTGATAGGTGTGGACCAGCTCGCGGAACGCGGCCTCGTCGCCCTGCTTGAGGCGACGGACCAGCTGGCGATCGCGGCGGTCCTGCTCGGCGCGGCGGGCGTTCTCGGCCCGCTGCTCCGGGGTCAAGGTCTCGTCGGGAGCCGGCGCCGGCTCGGGCTCGTCGGGCGGGGCGGCAGCGGCGAGCTCCTCGGCGCTGTACACTCGCTCGGGGTCGGTCACGCGACTCACTGTCGTCCAGACCGCGGGGCCGGGGCAAGGTTCCTGTGCGAACCTCCGTCACGGGCACGTCCCGCGCGCGGGCGGTCCGGGCGGCGAAGTTCGCCCGGCGCGCCGCGTTATTGCCGACGCGGAGCGGGCATCACTGCGGCATCACTGAGGATTGATGCGGATGCCGAGGTTGACGGCCAGGCGGGTCTCAGGGTCGGGGCCGGTGATCTGGCGCGAGAAGCCGACCCCGAGGTCGAAGCCGATCCCCCGCTTCGGCGCGTCGCGGACGAAGCCGATGCCGCAGGCGATGAAGCCGCGGTCGTCCTGCTTGCCGCGCCCGCGGCTGTCCCAGTAGCCGCCGAGGCGCAGCGGCACCGCGTTCTTGATGGTGTACTCGGCGCCGCCGGCGAAGATCATCCGCGTGTACTTGTCCTGGTGGCGGAACGACGTGAAGTCGTAAAGGCCGTCGAAGTTGATCGAGAAGCCGTTCTGACGGGTGGGGAAGACCGCCAGGCCGTGGGCCAGAGTGCGCGGGAAGTCGGACAGCAGGCTGACCTGGCTACGGCTGAGGCTGTCGGCCGCGACCACGAACGGGTCGAGCCGCAGCGAGGTGGCCGGCGGCGCCGGTCCGACCAGGTTCTGGCCGACCACCGAGACGTTGACGAACTGCTTGATCGACACGGTCATCGCCAGGTCGAGGCCGAAGGCGAGCCGCTGCTTCTTGGCGTCGTGCGGGTCGCCCTGGGCGTCGACGAAGCGCAGGCTCGACTGCAGGAACTTGGGCCGGACGCCGAACGCGAGCCACCCGGGCGCGGCGTTGATGGCGATCGGCAGGCCGACCTCGTGGGCCATGTGGAACAGCTCGAGCTGGTGGTCGCCGCCGCGGTCGTCCTTGAAGGTGACGTTGGGCAGGCCCAGCGTGGCCACGTAGCCGAGGCCGACGGCCACCCGCGGGTTCATCAGCGAGTCCATCGCCTGGATGCCGACCCCGTGGGTGTTGTTCTCGATCTGCGCCTGGTAGACCGGGTCGATCAAGAACTGGCGCGTGAACCCCATGTTGGCCGGGTTGGCCAGCATGGCCCCCGAGCCGGTCGACGAGGCGCGCGTCGCTCCGCCCATCCCGAGGTTGCGCGTGCCATCCAGTCCAGGGGCGGCCTGCGCCCGTGACGGGATGGCAACCGCCGCGGACACGGCCAGCGCGGCGGAAAGGCAGGCACGGCGGCCCGAACGGGCGGGCGAATGGCGAAGGGCGCGGCGGTTGTCGGGCATGTCGGCGGGGGCCGCCTCGCCGTAGCAAGATCGGGGCCAGGCAGAGGGTGTCAGACGGTGCGGCGCGAGGCCAGGCCGAACAGCGCGAGGACGAGCACACACATCGCCAGCAGCAGCCACTGCTGGTGGTCGCTCCAGCGCTGGGCCTCGGCGAGGAGGTCGACCGGGCGGGCGGCGACGACGTCGACGCGGGCCCACAGCCGGTCGAGGTGCGGCACGAGCAGCAGGCGGTGGGCGAGGGCGGCGGCGGTGAGGACGAGGGCGATGGTGGTGCCGGCCTTGGAGGCGATCCACCGCGGAGCGGCGAGCGCGAGGACGACGCTGAAGAGGACCGCGAGGTCGGCGAGGCGCTGGCCCAGCGGGGCCGTCAGGGCGCGCGCGAGGTTGGCGTCGAGCAGCGGCGAGGCCGACAGCGTCGGGATGGCGACGAAGTAACCGACGACGAGCGCGCCGAGCAGGAGGGCGGCCGCGGCGAAGCCGATCAGGGCAGCGGGTCTCACGACCGCGGCCTATGCCACGGTCTTCAGCGCCGGCCAAGTTTGCGGCGCGGCGCCCGGGCGGTGCGCTACAGTCGCCCGCGTGCAGCGGCGGAGCTTTCTCCAGCAGCTCGGCGGAGCGGCGGTCACCGGCCTCGGCGGTGTGCTGCCGGCGCGCGCGGTCCGGGCGGCCGGGCCGGGCAATAATATGTCCTCGGGGACAGGCGAGCGCGTCCTCGGCGAGGGCCGCTCGCGCTACAACCACGTGCGCGTGGTCGAGCGCGGCTCGGTGCGGACGATGCTGTTCATCGCCGACGACGGCACGCAGTACATCGAGACCCGCATCGACGTGGCGCACCGGCGCAGCCTCGACCTCGACGTCTTCCGCACCATGCTGGCGGGCTTCGTCGTCCACCCCGAGCCGCGGCGGATCCTCGTGCTCGGCCTCGGCGGCGGCGCGCTGCCCGGCTACTTCCACGAACGCCTGCCCGGGCTCGAGCTCGAGGCGGTCGACATCGACCCAGAGGTGGTGCGCCTGGCCCAGGGGTTCTTCGGCGTGCCGACGGCCGACCCGTCGTACCGCGTCCACGTGGCCGACGCCCGGCTGTTCCTCCAGCGCGCGCCGGCGGACCAGCGCTGGGACATGATCGTGCTCGACGCGTTCCGCGGGGTCCAGGTCCCGCTGCACCTCAAGACCGCCGAGTTCCACGGCGAGGTCCTGAAGCGGCTGGCCGACGGCGGGGTCGCGGTCGCCAACCTCCACAACGTCACGCGCATGTACCCGCACGACCGCGAGACGATCGCCGCGGTCTACCCGAGCTGTTACAGCTTCCTCAGCGAGGCCGGCAATCAAACCACTCTGGTCGCCAGCGCCGCCCCCGCGCGCCTCGGCGTCTACGCCCTCCGCGCCAACGCCCGCCAAATCCAGCCGCGCTTCGACGACGTCGACATGCTGGGCCTGGCGGCCCGCTACTACGCCCGCCGCGACTGGGAGCGGGCGCAGGTGCTGCGCGACGACTTCCCCGCCGACAACCTGGCCGCCGCCGCCGAGCGCAACAACGGCTCGTGCCTGCGCGGCTGCAAGTACCGCTAGCGCTACCGCCGGGCCGGCGCTCGGGCTATGTTCTGGCCGTGACCCTCGCCTCGCCCTCGCTCTCGCGCCGCGGCCTCTTGCTCCTCGGCGGCGGCAGCCTGGCCTTCGGGGCAGCTGCGATCGCGCGCCCGGCCGCGGCGGCCGAGACGGTGCTCGCCGAGGCCGTGTCGCGCTACAACCGGATCCGCGTGGCCGAGAGCGGCACGGTCCGCACCATGTACTTCGTCGGCGACGACGGCACCCAGTTCATCGAGTCGCGCCACGACCGCTCGCGCCCGCAGAGCCTCGATCTCGACTACACGCGGACGATGATGGCCGGCTTCCTGCTGCAGCCGCGCCCGCGCCGTCTGCTGATGCTCGGCCTCGGCGGCGGCGGCATGAGCAACTACTTGAAGGCCCGCTTCCCCGAGCTCGAGATCGACGCGGTCGACATCGACCTGGAGGTGGTGCGCCTGGCCCAGGAGTTCTTCGACGTGCCGAAGGACGACCCGCGCTACCGCGTCCACGTGGCCGACGCGCGGCTGTTCGTCGAGCGCGCGGCCGCGGATGTCCGCTGGGACATGATCATGCTCGACGCCTTCCGCGGCGTGTTCGTGCCCTACCACCTCAAGACCGCGGAGTTCTACCGCGCCTGCCTGGCCCGCCTGGCGCCCGACGGCGTGGTGGTCGCCAACCTCCACAACGTCACGCGCATGTACCCGCACGACCGCGAGACCACCTCGGCCGTGTTCCCCCAGCGCTACAGCTTCGTCAGCGAGACCGGCAACCAGACGACGCTGGTCGCCTCGGCCGGCCGCGAGCGCGTCGGGGCCTACCAGATCCGCGCCAACGCCCGCACGGTCCAGCCCCAGTTCGACGCCGACATGCTCGGCCTCGCCGCCCGCTACTACGTCCGCCGCGACTGGGAAGACACCGCCGAGGTGCTCAAGGACGATTTCAAACCGGCAGAGCTCGAGGCGGCGGCCGGCCGGCACAACGAGACCTGCGTGAAGAACTGCCGCTACGGGCTGTGACTGTTCCATGGGACATGCCCGAGGGGACATGTCCGCGAGGTAAGGTCGAAAGGGGCATGTCTCTCGCCACATGTGCAGCGACAGGCGCCTTCGCAGGCATCATGTGTCGAGCGCCACGGCGCGCCGAATCATCACGAGCGGTCAGCGGCCAGGCGCCGTCACCTGCGCGGGCCGAACAGCTTGCGTCGCGGCCCTTCGGGCGTCGAGCGGCGCAGCTGGATCGCGTGGATCTGCCGCTTCGCGTCGATGCTGTCGGGCTCCAGCTCGA
This sequence comes from Nannocystis pusilla, assembly GCF_026626665.1. Lineage (GTDB taxonomy): Bacteria > Myxococcota_A > Polyangia > Nannocystales > Nannocystaceae > Nannocystis > Nannocystis pusilla. The sequence continues at coordinate 7,537,175 of NZ_JAPNKE010000002.1, read as the reverse complement.
GCACTTGATTAAAGTGCAGCAGCGCTTGTTCGTCGTCGCCTGACCCGAGGGACAGCAGGCCCAGGTCGTAGTGGGCGCGGACGCAGCGCGGCTGGCGGGCCAGGACCTCGAACAGCGCCGCGCGGGTGGTGTCGCGGAGCGCGGCCTTGTCGGCGGCCAGTTGGTACTCGCACCACGCCAGGGCGGCGCGGATCTCGAGCTCCTCGGGGTTGAGCGCCGCCGCGGCGCGGTAGCGCTCGAGCGCGCGGTCGAAGTTGCCGGCGCGCAGCAGCTTGTCGCCCTCGCGGACCACCACTTCGCTCTCGAGCACTTGCTGCGCGCTCGGGCCCGCGGGGCCGCGCGTGAGCGGCTGGCCGCCGCGCAGCAGCGCGACGATCTGCTCGCGCTGGGCGTCGTCGGACAGCCGCTGGTAGGCCTCGCTCAGCGCGGCGAACACCGCCTGCGAGCGCTCGCGCAGGTGGGCGAGGCCCTGGTGCGGCAGGCTGTCGGGGTGGAAGCGCCGGCTCAGCACGTGCCAGGCCGCGCGGATCTGGGCCCGGTCGGCGGTGGTCGCCAGGCCGAGCAGGTCGAACGCGTTGGCGCCGCCGGCGATGGCAGCCTCGAGGCGCTCGAGCTCGCCGGCGAACTCGGCGGCGCGCAGGCTCTCGCGGCCGGCGGGCTTGCTGTTCTTGAGGACAGGTATCGAAGAACCTGTCGCTTCGGGCAGGGTGGCGTTCGGCCCGGTCGCCTGCTCGGGCGGCGCGTTGGCCGACTTCAGCATTTGACAGGCCCACAGGGTGTAGACGACCGCGGCGACGCGGGCCTCGGGCTGACCGGACAGGCGGGCGACGTCGGTGACGTAGAGGTTGCCGGGGCGGAGGGCGTCGGCGATCGCCTCGTCGCCCTTGGAGAAGTGGAACTGGTTGCGGTAGCGGTCGAACGACGAGCGCAGGCGCAGCGGGCCGTCGAGCAGGAGGCCCATCTCGGCGGCGATCCGGCGTGGGTCGAAGTGGGCGACCACGCCGGCGTGGATGAGCTCGAGGCTGTTGACCTGGGTCGGCTGCGAGGCGTCGGTCTCGGCGGCGGCGGCGTCGCCGGCGACGATCTGCACCGTGCCGGTGCGCAGGGCGAACAGGTGGACCACCTTGCGCGCGCACTGGACGCGCAGCGCCTTGCGGAGCTGGCCGCCGGTGAGGAGGCGGCGGCGCACCAGGTAATGGCCGAAACGCTCACGGGGGGCCCCCGGCTGGGCCAGACGGGCCAGTTCGGCCATCGCGCGGTCGCGCTCCGCCGGCTCGATGAGCCCGAGATCGACGAGGACCTGGCCGATCGAGTCGTGCGGGCTGGAAAAGTCGGTGAAGATCGGCATCCCGCCCTGAAACCACACCCGCCGCGCGCCGGCGTCGGCGCTCCGGCCCGGCACGTCCGCGGCCGGCGGCGTGAGGCTGATCGTCCCGGTGAAGCGGCGGTGCAGCAGCGCGAACATGAGCCGGGGCAGGCTCATCCTGGCCAGGTCGACGACCTGCGGGTCGGCGCTCGGCGGGGCCGTCTCCATGGCTTCGATGCTAGCACTTCGGCGCGCCGGCCTGCTACGTTTGGCCTCGCATGAGCATCAGCTTCATGGTCGGCCCGCATCGGGTCCGCTTCGCCGGCAAGACCGACATCGGCCTGGTCCGCGCCCACAACGAAGACAGCCTGCTGATCCCGCGCGAGATGGCCCTCGCGGTCGTGTCCGACGGCATGGGTGGCCACGCCGCCGGCGACGTCGCCAGCCGGATCACCGTCGAGACCATCGACCAGCACTACCGCGACACCGCCCGCAGCGGCCCCAACACCTGGCCGTTCAAGCTGCCCTCGCTCGAGATCGAGAAGCAGCGCATGAGCGTCGCCATCCAGCTCGCCAACTCGAACATCTTCGAGACGGCCGCCGCCGACGGCAGCAAGAAGGGCATGGGCTGCACCGTCGACGCCATCTACTTCAACCAGGGCCGCTTCTTCATCGGCCACGTCGGCGACAGCCGGGTCTACCGGATCCGCGAAGGCCGGATTCAGATGCTCACCGAGGACCACTCGCTGCTCAACGACTACCTCCGCATGAAGGAATTGAGCGGCGACGAAGGGGTCCACTTCCCCCAGAAGAACGTGGTGGTCAGAGCCCTCGGCCTCGCCGACCAGGTCCACGTCGACGTCATCTTCGACGCCTTCAAGGTCGGCGACGTGTTCCTCCTGTGCAGCGACGGCCTCAGCGGCATGCTCGACGACCGCGTCCTGCTCGAGATCATCACCGCCCGCGACAGCCTCGACACCAGCTGCAACGAGCTGATCAAGGCCGCCAACGACGCCGGCGGCGGCGACAACATCACCGCCATCCTCTGCCGCATCGAGAAGCCCTGAGTCACAGCAGCGCGGACACCCGCTCGGCCAGCGCCAGCGCGGCGGTCAGGCCGGGCGACTCGATGCCGACGAGGTGGACGCAGCCGGGGCTGGCGAAGACCGCGAAGTCGCGCTCGGCCGGCTCGTCGGGGCCGCGCAGCTTGGGGCGGATCCCGCAACCATCGTAGGCGAGCTGGTCCTCGGCGATCGGCCCCAGCAAGGCACACGCGGCGCGATGAAACGCGGCCCGCTTGTGCGCCGCCGGGCCGAAGTCGTCGCGCGCCTCGACGTACGTGACGTCAGGTCCGAGTCGATACGCGCCCGCCAGGTCGAGGGTGAGGTGCACGCCGAGGCCGGCCGCGCCGCGCGCTCGCACCGGATAGATGAGGTGGCGGTAGCGCGCCCGCGTTTTCAGGCTGAAGTAGTCGCCGCGGCACGGAAAGATGCGCGGTGACTCCGCCCCCAACATCGTCGCCAATTCGTCCGCGTGCAGCCCGGCGGCGTTGACCACCCGCGCCGCCGAGATCGGCCCGCGCGTCGTCTGTAGTGCCACGGCGCTGCCCGCGACCTCGGCCGCGAACACCCGCGTGCGCACCCCGAACACCGCCCCGTGCGCCTCGGCGTCGGCCCGTAGCGAGGCGCACAGCCCGTGGACATCCACGATCCCGGTGTTCGGGCACCACAGCGCCGCCCGCACGTCCGGCAGCTCGGGCTCGCGCGCCCGCACCGCGGCCGCGCCGACGAGCACGCAGCCTCGCGCCCCGGCCGCATCCGCGTCGGCGGCGAGCGCCTGCAACGCAACTTCTTCGTCGGCCGTGCGGGCGATCACCAGCTTGCCGAGGCGCGCATGACTCACCCCGTGGGCCGCGCACCAACTGTACAAAAGTTCCTGTCCTCGCAGACAGGTCTCGGCCTTGAGCGAGGCCGGCGGGTAGTAGAGGCCGGAGTGGATCACGCCGCTGTTGCGGCTCGACACTCCGGTGCCCTCCTTGGCCTCGCGTTCGAGCACGAGCACCTCGTGGCCGCGGCGCGCGAGGGTCGACGCGACCGCGCAGCCGACCACGCCGGCGCCGACGACGACGACGTCGACCTGGTCCACGCCGGTCACGCGCGAACCTTAGCAGGCGCGGCTACCTGCGACACGGCGTCGCTTGCCTGGCGGGGCCGCGAGGTTTAAACCCCCACGGGGAAGCCCGCCTATGGCCGAGATGCATATCAAGAGCCACACGTTCCGCACCGACGACGAGTGGGAGACCATCGACACGCTGTGGTACAGCCCGTTCTTCTACTGGCAGCGGAACGGCCTGCGGGTGACGCCGCCGGTGCCCTTGCGGATCGTCGTGTTCAACAAGGTCGTCGACGAGTCCGACGAGGGCTGGATCAACCAGGGCGGCGCCAGTGCGATGTTGTTGCAGCGGATCCAGGCCCGCGGCCAGAAGGGCCAGACGATCCGCGTCGAGGTCGGCGACGAGATCACCGAAGAGAACCGCCCGACCCGCTCGGCCTGATGGGGCCGGGGTCGGGCGCGGCGGTCAGCGCTTGGCAGCGCCTTCCTGCTCCTGGAACCAGGTCAGCGCCTCGAGCATCGCGTTGTTGCCGGTGATGTCGCTGAGCTCGACCTTGACGCCCTTGTCGCTGAAGAACAGGTCGTTGGCCACCAGCGGGTTGCGGCGCTGGGCGATAAAGAGGATGGGCTCGGCGCCGCGGGTGTAGCCGAGCTGGACGATCGCGTTGGGCAGCCAGCGGCCGTTGTCGCCGAACTTGAACTCCCGGGTCAGCCGGTAAAAGCCCTCGTGCGGCAGCTTGACGAGCGACGAGCCCCAGCCGTAGTCGACCTTCGGGACCTTCACCCCGGGCATCTGGAAGCGCCACTGGTTGTGGATGTTCTGCACCGGCAGCAGGACCGAGGCGGGCGCGAACTCGGCGTCGGTGCGGATAAGGATGAGCAGGTTGGGGGCGACGGTCGCCTCGTGCTCGGGCAGGAACTTCGTGGTCTTGAAGATCCCCGGTTGGTACTGGAAGGCCATGGCGCGGGGAACACTACAGAAGACGGCCGGGCCAGGAAAGTCGAAAAATCCCGCGCCGCGCGACCTCGCCGGCCCGGCGCGCGGGGGTGCTCCAGGTCACGCCCGGGTCCCCCGGGCAGGCCGCGGCCTCGGGCGGCGACTTGCCAGCGGTCGGCGAGCGCTCGGCCCGCGTGTCCGCGGTTGTCACCGGGCGCCCCGGTTGTGCTACCAATGCCCGGTCGCCGTGTCAGATTCCGTCATTGTCATCAACGCCGATGGGCCCGAGACGCGGGTCGCTCTCATCGAACAGGGGATCCTTTCCGAGTACTACGTCGAGCGCGACCGCGAGCGCGGCACGGTCGGCAACGTGTACAAGGGCAAGGTCCTGCGCGTGCTGCCGGGCATGCAGGCCGCGTTCGTCGACATCGGCGAGGAGAAGGCCGCGTTCTTGTACGCCGGCGACATCGCCGCTCCGGGAGGCCAGGGCGAGAAAGAGGCGGCCCTCCGCGCGCTCGGCGGTGACGACGACGACGAGGTCGCGCCGCGCCGCACCGGTCGCCACGGCGACATCACCGAGCTCGTGCGCCCCGGCCAGGAGATCCTCGTCCAGGTCGTGAAAGATCCGATCTCGAGCAAGGGCGCGCGGATCACCACGTACATCTCGCTGCCCGGGCGCAACGTCGTGTTCATGCCGACGGTCAGCCACATCGGGATCTCGCGCCGGATCGCCGGCGACCGCGAGCGCCGGCGGCTGCGCCGCCTCATCGACCAGATGCGCCCGCCGGGCTCGGGCTTCATCGTCCGCACCGTCGCCGAGTCGGCGAGCAACAGCCAGGTCCGCGCCGACATGGATTACCTCCTGCGCCTGTGGGAGAACATCCAGTTCAACGAGCGCCACCAGCGCGCGCCGGCGCTGCTCTACCGCGACCTCAACCTCATGCTCCGGGTCGTGCGCGACAACCTCACGCCCGAGTTCAAGAAGGTCATCGTCGACGACCGGATCGCCCACGACAAGGCGGTGCGGTTCATCGGCGCGTTCATGCCCGAGCTGGTCGACCGCGTCGAGCTGTACACCGGGCGCGAGCCGATCTTCGACGGCTACGGCATCGAGCTCGAGATCAACCGCGCGCTCGAGCGCAAGGTCCAGCTCAAGAGCGGCGGCTCGCTCGTGTTCGACCAGGGCGAGGCGCTGACCGCGATCGACGTCAACACCGGCAAGTTCGTCGGGGCCAAGGGCAAGACGCTCGAGGAGACGATCACGCAGACCAACCTCGAGGCGGCCGAGGAGCTGGCCGACCAGCTGCGCCTGCGCAACCTGGGCGGCCTCGTCATCATCGACTTCATCGACATGGACAAGGAGTCGAACCGGCGCAAGGTCTACCGCAAGCTGCAGGAGGTCCTGCGCCGCGACCGCGCCAAGGCGCACATCACCAAGATCTCGGAGATGGGCCTGGTCGAGATGAGCCGCAAGCGGACCAAGGAGTCGCTGCTGCGGCTGTTGACGGCCCCCTGCGAGGTCTGTAACGGTAAAGGCTACACGAAGAGCCCGTCCACCATGTGCTACGAGATCTTGCGCGAGGTCCGGCGCGAAGGGCCGCACCTCGTCGGCGACACCATCATCGTCCAGGCCGCCCCCTCGGTCGCCGAGCTGATGAACGGCCCCGAGGTCGCCGCGGTCGACAACATGGTCAAGCGGCTGCAGAAGGGCATCGACATCCAGGGCCGCAAGGACTTCCACATCGAGCACTTCGAGATCCGCACCAAGAACAAGGGCGGCGGCCGCAACAACAGCAGCAGCAACCCGGCCGACTGAGCGAGAGGAGCGACCATGGCGAAAGCGATGGAACGGCGCCGGAGCGAGCGCTACACGGTGAACGCCGAGTTCGCCGAGCTCGAGCCCGGCAGCATCTCCTTCGTCAGCAACCTGAGCGAGCAGGGCGTGTTCATCAACACGCGCGCGCCTGCCGGTCGGCGCCGCGATCGACCTCCGCTTCACGATCTTGCTCGACGACCCGGTCGTCATCAGCGGCACCGGCCGCGTCGTCCACCTGCAGGACGAGCCGCGCGGCATGGGCGTCGCGTTCCACAACCTCAGCGCCGAGATGACCCTGCGCGTCATCGACGCGATCGCCTGGCACCGCACTCGCGAGGCCTCACGCACCGCCGAGCCGGGCTTCCGCACGCGCGAGCTCACCGCCGAGGAGCTGGCCCAGCTCGAAGAGGGCGACGACATGGCCGGCGAGTCGGTCACGAGCCTCAGCGCCTCCGCCGTCCTGTCGGAGGACAGCCTCCCCGCGGCCGCTCGCAGCGGCCTTGTCCGCCGCGGCCGCGAGGACTCGCTGTCCCGCGCCAGCCTCGATGACTCCAACCAGTCGCTCCCGCCCCCGCCGCGCTTCGGCGCCTCCGCCCCGGTCCCGGCCGCGCGCAAGGCTCCGCCGCCGCCGCCCAAAGACGACGATTACGAGGACTTCTAGCGCGGCCGGCCCGCGCGCGCGCCGCGCGTCTTGCGAGCGAGGCGATTTTCACTATCGTGAGCGGGTGAGCATCACTCGCCGCTTCTTCGACCTCGCGCGGGCCAACATCACCGACTTCTCCCAGGCGTTCCGCCGCGGCGACCCGCTCGAGGGGCTCAGCGAGGACGACCGCCGCGTCATCGACGAGGAGGTCGAGAGCGACACGGTCGGCACCAAGGCCGGCAAGCGCGCCCGCCAGGTCCGCGACGCCGCCGAGGAGATGTGGGAGCGGGCCTTCGAGGCCAGCCAGCGCGCCGCCGGCAACAACCCGCCGCGCCAGCGCAGCTCCGAGGCCGAGCGCCTGCGCTGGTACCGGACCCTCGAGCTCGAGCCCGGCGCCACGCTCGAGGAGATCCGCAAGTCCTACCGGCGTCTGTTGAAGCAGTACCACCCGGACCGCTTCGCCAAGGACCCGGAGAAGTACAAGGTCGCGACCGAGGTCACGCGCAACATCACGGTCGCCTACGACGGCCTGACCACGCTGCTCGAGCAGCAGCGCTGAAGCCGGCCCAAAGTCCGCGCAGCGCCGCGCGGTTTTTGCGGTACCGTGCGGCGGTCTCGAGGACCCGTTGACCGCACGCACCGCGAAGAGCAAGTCCGCCGCGAAGAAGACCATGGCCGCCCAGGCCGATGTCCACGCCCTCTACGAGCGCGCGGTCCAGGACCCGGGCAACGACGTCAAGTTCTTCAACCGCATCTACAAAAAGCTGCGCGGCCACGACCCGGTGTCGCTGCGCGAAGATTTCTGCGGCACCGCGGTGCTGTGCGCCGAGTGGGTCAAGAGCGGGGCGGAGCGCACGGCGCTCGGCGTCGACCTGTCGCAGGAGACGATCAACTGGGGCCTCGAGCACCGTATCGTCCCCGCCGGTCGTGGCGTCGCAAGCCGCGTCTCGCTGGTCTGTGCCGACGTCCGCGAGGTCAAGAAGCCCAAGGTCGACATCGCCTGCGCGCTCAACTTCTCGTACTACTGCTTCAAGCGCCGCGAGGAGCTGCTCGACTACTTCCGGGCCGTCCACGCCGGCCTCGCCAAGGACGGCCTGTTCTTCCTCGACCTCCTCGGCGGCACCGAGGCGATCATGGAGGGCTCGACCGACAACGACCACGGCGACTTCATCTACCGCTGGGAGCAGGCCCGCTTCGACGCCCTGACCCACGACTTCCTGTGCCACATCCATTTCCTGTTCCCCGACGGCTCCAAGCTGCTCGAGGCCTTCACCTACGACTGGCGCCTGTGGATGGCCCCCGAGCTGCGCGACCTGCTGCTCGAGGCCGGCTTCTCCAAGGTCCACGCCTACTGGGAGAAGACCAACGCCGAGGGCGAGGGCACCGGCGCGTTCTACGAGCCGGACTACGTCGAGAACCAGGAGATCTGGTGGACCTACCTCGCCGCCGAGCGCTGACGCAACCTGTCTGAACGAACATGTCCAAAAAGACCGCGAAGCCGCCCGCCAAGAAGTCGCCCAGCAAGCCGTCGCCGAAGAAGCCCGCGAAGACGCAGGCGAAGTCGGCGGCCAAGAAGAAGCCGAAGCAGCCGGGGCGCAAGCCGGGGCCGACGCTGGCCGAGAGCGCCGACAAGTTCGCGCTCTACCAGCGCTCGGTCCAGTCGCCCACGGTCGACATCGAGTTCTTCGACGCCGAGTTCCAGAAGCACCGCGGCCGCGTGCCCCTGAGCGTGCGCGAGGACTTCTGCGGCACCGCGCTGTTCTCCGCCGAGTGGTGCAAGTCCGACGCGCGCCGCACGGCCCTCGGCGTCGACCTCGACGGCCCGACGCTCGAGTGGGGCCGCAACAACACCTTCGCCGCCGCGCCGCCCGACGCGGTCGAGCGCGTGACCCTGGCCCAGGCCGACGTCCGCGACACCAGCCTGCCCGCGGTCGACCTGATCGTGGCGATGAACTTCAGCTACTGCATTTAAAACCCGCGAGGAGCTGCGCGGCTACTTCGCCGCCGCGCGCAAGAACCTGGTCGACGACGGCGTGTTCGCGCTCGAGGTCTACGGCGGCACCGAGGCGGTGGTCGAGCTCAGCGACGAACGCGAGCTGCGCGGCGGCCTGACGTACGTGTGGGAGCAGGAGAAGTTCAACCCGATCAACCACCACACGCTCTGCCACATCACCTGGAAGTTCCGCGACGGCTCGCAGCTGTACCGCGCCTTCACCTACGACTGGCGCCTGTGGACCCTCCCGGAGCTCGGCGAGCTGCTGCGCGAGGCCGGCTTCTCCGAGGTGAAGTTCTACTTCGAGCGCGTCGAGGCCGACGAGGACGACGACGAGTACCTGACCGGCACCGGCGAGTTCGTCGAGCACACGGAGATCGAGAACCAGGAAGCCTGGCTCGGCTACGTGGTCGCGCTCAAGTGAGCGGACGAATCTTGAGAAGGCAGTGATGCGCCGCGCGGCGCATCACTGCCCGCGCGTCACAGCGCCAGCGTCGCCACCAGGTCGTTCGCGTCGGCCTGGGTGATGCGCGCTTGCACGAAATCACCCGGCTTGGCGGTCCCGTCGGTGAGCACGACCTTGCCGTCGATCCCCGGCGCCTGCCCCTCGTGGCGGCCCTCCAGGAGGAACTCGCTCTCGTCGGACTCGCCGTCGATCATCACCTCGATGACCTCGTCGATCATCTCCTCGTGGCGCTCCTGACGGATCTCCTCTTGCAGCTCCATCAGCGCCAGGCGGCGCTCCTCGGCCAGCTCGGGCGACACGCGGGTCGGCAGCAGCGCCGACGGCGTCCCGTCCTCGCGCGACCACGGGAACACGCCGAGGTGATCGATCGTCCCCTCCTCGACGAACTGGTAGAGCCGCTGGAACGCGGCCTCCGTCTCGCCGGGGTGGCCGACCAGCATGGTCGTGCGCAGCCAGATGTAGGGCGACTGCGCCCGCAGCTTCTCGACCAGGTTGCGCACGACCTTCTCGGTGTAGCCGCGGCGCATCTTCTTGAGCACGTCGGTGTCGACGTGCTGCAGCGGCACGTCGAGGTAGGTGGCGATCTTCGGCTCGCCGGCGATCATCGTCAGCAGCTCGTCGCGCACCGTGGTGGGGAACGCGTAGTGCAGGCGGATCCACCGCAGATCCTTGACGCCGCACAGCCCGCTGAGCAGCTGCTCGATGTTGCGCGGGTCTTCGAGGTCGGTGCCGTAGGTGGTGAGGTCCTGGGCGACCAGGCAGATCTCGCGGGTGCCCTGTTCGGCCAGCTGCTCGGCCTCGCGGACGATGCTGTCGATCGTGCGGCTGCGCTGCGGCCCGCGCAGCTTGGGGATGATGCAGAAGGCGCACGGTCGGTCGCAGCCCTCGGCGATCTTCACGTACGCGCTGTGCCGCCGCCCGGTGACCTGCCGCGGCGTGGTGTGATCGTACAAATAAGCGCGCCGGCCCAGCGGGCTCACGGCCATGCGCGGGGCCTGCTCGGCGAGCACCTGCGCCAGGCCGAGCTGGTCGGCCGAGCCGAGGAAGTTGTCGACCTCGGGCATCTCGTCGGCCAGCTCCTTCGGGTAGCGCTGGCTCAGGCAGCCGGCGACCACCAGGCGCTTGGCCTCGCCCTGGGCCTTGACCTGCGCCAGCTCGAGGATGGTTTCGATCGACTCCTTCTTGGCCTCTTCGATGAAGCCGCAGGTGTTGACCACCAGCGTGTCGGCGTCCTCGGGCGAGTCGACGAGAGTGTGCCCCTGGTCGCGCACGACGCCGAGCATGACTTCCGTATCGACCTGGTTCTTGGGACAGCCAAGCGAGACGAAGTAGACCTTCTTCGGCGCGGGCGCGGACATCGGGGCAAGAGAGCACGCGCGACCGTTGGGGTCAACGCCGGCCGCTCAAGACCTTGCGCACGCCCGGTCGCCTCACATCTGCTTCGGGCAGGCGCCGCCGGCCTTCTCCAGGCCCGCCGCCCGCAGCTCGCGCCCGGTCGGCCCGTCCCCGAGCAGCGCCCGCCGCCCCGCGCCGTGACCGGCGCCCAGCACGTCGCGCAGGTAGGCCTCGTAGTTGAACGTGTCCGAGTGCTCCGCCGTGTGGCAGCCGAGGCACACGTCGACCGCGGCCTCGCGGCGGATGCCGAACGCCTTGCCCGCCTTCTCCGGCGTCTCCGCGTGGATGCTGCCGGGCCCGTGGCAGACCTCGCACTGCACGTCCTCGAGACCAGCGACCTCGACCACCTCCGAACCACCCGGCTGGCGGAACCCGGTCACGTGGCAGCCCACGCACGACAGGTCGAACTGCTTGTTCACCTTCACCAGCGTGTCGTAGGCCCCCGCGTGGCGCGTCGAGGCCCAGTGCTCCTCGGCCTTGTCGTGGCACGCGCCGCACTGCTCGCCGCCGATGTAGCTCGCCTGGCCCTTCGCCGGCGGCGGCGGCTTCACGCCCGCGAACCGCTGCTGGTTCTGCGTCGCCACCCACGCGTCGTAGCTGTGCAGCGCCTCGGCGCCGGCCGCGTCGACCGGCAGCTTGCAGGTGATCTTCTGCTGCTCGAACGTGACGGCCACCGCGCCCGAGGGCGCCGCGTCGCCGGCCATCGCCGTCGCCAGCGCCGCGCGCTCCTGCTCGAGCCGCGCGATGTACCCGGCGTCGGCGGCCGGATCGGCGCGGAACTTGGCCAGCCGCGCGTCGAGCCGCTCGAGCTCCTTGGCCTGCGCGGCGGCCGACGGCTGGATCTTCCACGCGTCCGGCCCGGGCATCGCCGCGAGCGCCGACGGGTCGATCGACAGCCGCACGCGCGTCAGCGTCTGCGCCTGGTCGCCCGGCTCCAGCACCCAGCCGTGGCCCACGCGGGTCGCCGGAGCGCCCAGCCGCGCCTTCTCGGTGCCTTCGGGGATGCCCGTCACCACGATGTCCGCCCCCGGCACGCCCTCTGCGACCTCGACGGCCGCCGCGCGCGTCCCGTGGACCAGCACGATCACCACGTCGGCCCCGGCCGCGCGCATCGCCGCGACCTCGCGCTTGGCGGCGCTGGTGGTCGGCTCGAGCGGCCCGAGCGACTTGATCGCCTCCGGGCTCGTCTCGTGCACCGCCGTCACGCCGAGCTGCAGCGCCGGCTTGCCGTCGGCCCCGGGGATGTCGACCACGCGGTGCGGCACCACCCCGAGCGCGTCGAACGCCCGGCTGTTGGCGAGCACGCGCGGCAGCGGCCAGCGCTTGAGCGCCTCCTGCGCAAGCGGACTGGACAAATCATTGGCACCGACGCCGGACACCAGAGAGCCGCCCAGCGAGGCGAATCGCTCCTGGAGCGCGCCGGCCCGCTGATACGCTTGCGCCCACGCCGCCTCGTCGTGCGGCGCCTCGGGCCCCTTGGGGTCGGGGATGAGGAGTCCACCTGGCTCGACGACCAGGCGCCGCTGCGGATCGATGTCGTGCCCGAGATACCCGAACACGTACTGCAGCCCGCCCAGCGGCTCGGTCGTGCAGCCGCACGGCGCCACGGCCCCCATCACCCTGGCGAACGCCACGAGGTCGAGCGTCAACCGCGGCGGGGCGGCGGGCGGCTCCACGGGGCCGGTCTTGGTCGGTCCGGAGCCGGCGGGTCCGCAGGTCGCACAGGCCAGGATGGCCGAAGTCACGAGCGCGGTGAGCCCGGCGAGCGCGCGGGGGCGGGGCCCGAAGGCGGCGCGGAGAGGGAGATCGGCATGGTCGCGGGGGCGGAGATCTTAGATCGCGCCGCCGGCGGCGCCGCTCGGCAGCAGGGGACATTGCGCACGCCCGCTCCTGCCGCACCGGCTTTGCCTGCCCGCTGGGCCGAGGTATACGCCTCCGCCAACAGCGTCGCCCCGGGCCTTCACCTTTGGCGCGCAAGCGACTTGACCCGCGCACGGCGAGCCGTTTAGGCTTCGCACCCTTTCGCCTCCGGCGCACAAGCTCCAGCAAAGCACGCAGTCATGGCCGTCAAGATCAGGCTCGCCCGCATGGGCTCCAAGAAGCGTCCCTACTACCGCATCGTCGCCGCCGACGCCCGCAGCCCGCGCGACGGTCGCTTCCTCGAGCGCCTCGGGACCTACGACCCGCACGCCGAGTCGGTCGTCCTCAACGCGCCGCGAGTCGCGTACTGGGAGAGCCAGGGCGCGACCCCCACGGACACCGTCGAGCGCCTCCTCCGTCGCGCGCGCAACATCGCCGCCGGCAAGGCCCCGGGCCGCCAAGCCGAAGACCAAGAAGACCGAGAAGAAGTAAGCCGCTCGGCTCGCTTCTATCCTCTGGTCCGTCGTCCTCGCGCCTCGCCCCGTCGCGCCCGCAGGAGCCGCGACGGTGCTACACCCCCCGGAGGCACCCATGCCCGCAGCGTCCGCGAACATCTCCCTCAAGGACCTCGTCGAGTTCCTCGCGCGTGCCCTCGTCGATCGCCCCGACGAGGTCCACGTCGCCGAGATCGCCGGCGAGCAGACCGTGGTGCTCGAGCTCCGCGTCGCCCGTGACGACCTCGGCAAGGTCATCGGCAAGCAGGGTCGCACCGTCAAGGCGATGCGCGCCCTCCTGAGCGCCGCCTCGGCCAAGCTCCGCAAGCGCGCCGACCTCGAGATCCTCGAGTAGCCGGAGCCGCCGTGTCTGGCCGCTCCGCCGCGATCGCCGTCGCCGAGGTCTCCGCGCCGCACGGCGTCCGCGGCCGCTCGCTTCCACCTCTACGACCCCGACTCGCGCGCGCTGAGGCGCGGCCTGCGGGTCGAGCTCCGGCCGCCGACCAGCCCGGAAGGACATGCCCGATCGGACATGTCCTTTCGGATCCTCGCCGTCGAGCCCGTCCCCGGCAAGCCGTCCGTACGCGTGCAGCTGTCCGGCGTCGACGACCGCGACCACGCCGAGCGGCTGCGCGGCTGTGAGGTATGGGTCGCCCGCGCCGATCTCCCGGCGCTGGCGGAGGATGAGTTCTACCTCACCGACGCGATCGGCCTCCCCGTCGAGCGCGAGCTCGCCGACGGTCGCACTCAGGCGCTCGGCCGCGTCGCCGGCGTGACCAGCAACGGCGTGCAAGATCTGCTCGAGGTCGAGTGGACTCGCCCTGACGGTCGCCGCGACACCTGGCTGCTGCCCGTGCTGCCGCAATTCATCGCCGATCTCGACGGCGAGCGCCTGCGCGTCGACCTGCCGCTCGGCCTTTTGCCCGACGCCCTCGAGGAGGGCGGAGAGGCGCCGTGAGCGGCCAGGCCTTCGAGGTCTTCACCCTGTTCCCCGACGCTGTCGCCGGCTTCCTCCGCGGCGGCCTGGTCGGCAAGGCCGTGGCGCGCGAGCTCGTCAGCATCCACTGCACCGACTACCGCGAGTTCGCCACCGACCGCTACCGCACCGTCGACGACTCACCGTACGGCGGCGGCCCGGGCATGGTGATGAAGATCGAGCCGGTCGTCGCGGCGCTCGAGCACGTCACCGCGCTGCGCGGGCCGATGCACCGGATCCTCCTGACCCCGGCCGGCCCGCGCTTCGACCAGCGGGTCGCCGAGCGGCTCGCCGCGGTCCCGCGGATCGGCCTCCTGTGCGGCCGCTACGAGGGCATCGACGACCGCGTCCGCGAGCACTTCGTCGACGAGTGCCTGTCGCTCGGCGACTTCGTCCTCAACGGCGGCGAGGTCGCGGCGCTGGCGATCATCGAGGCCGTCGCCCGCCTGCGCGAGGGCGTGCTCGGCAACCCCGAGTCGGCCGCGCGCGACAGCTTCTCGCTTCAGGACATGTCTTCAGGGGCAGGTTCCGAAGACCACGGCGCCTGGCTCGAGCACCCGCACTTCACCCGCCCGCCCGAGTTCCGCGGCCACGGCGTGCCCGAGGTGTTGCTCGCGGGCGATCACGCGGACGTCGCCCGGTGGCGCCGCGAGCAGGCCTGGCGCCGCACCTGGGCCCTGCGCCCCGATCTGCGGCCGCAGCGGACGCTGCCTGCCGAGGCGCCGCTGTACCTCGTGGCCCACTTCGGGCAGGACGCGAAGGACATGTCCGAAAGGGCAGGCTTGATCGCAGCGCTCGCCGCAGCGGCCCGTGAAGGCGGCGCCGAGCTGCGAGTCGTCGCGCCGGGCCACCGCGTGCCCGAGGCCGCCGGCGTTCCCCGCGCAGCCCAGTTCCGGAGCCTCAAAGATCTCGCCCGCGAGCTCCGCCGTCGCCACGGCGCCGCGCCGCGGCTGGTCGCTCTCGGTCCGGCCGACGACCTGCCGCTCGCCCGCGGAGCCGCGCCGCTGCTCGATCTGCTCGCGGCTTCGGGAGCGGGAGATCTCTCAGCGCCGCTGGTGCTGGTGCTGCCGTGCGAGACCGCGGGAGATCTCGCACGATCGGCCGCGAACCCGCCGCAGGGCCGCTCTGCGCCGTCTTCTGAGCCCGCCAAGGGCCTCGAGGCGGCGTTTTCGCCAGCGTCGACGCTCGCCTCGGGACTTGCAGAAACGCCCTCGATGAAAGACTCTTCCGGCCCCCAGCCGGTGGAAGCGGCAGCGCATCTTGTCGCCATCGCACTGGCTGACCTCAAGTCCCGCCGCTCCACGAATCCTTCGGAGCTCCGCCATGAGCAACAGTAACCCGTTGATTGAAGCGATCGAGGCCTCCTACAAGCGGAGCGATGTTCCCGAGTTCCGTCCCGGCGACACCATCCGCGTCCACGCGAAGATCTCCGAAGGCGGCAAGGATCGCATCCAGGTCTTCCAGGGCGTCTGCATTCACCGCAAGCGTGGCGGCGGCCGCGGCTCCTTCACCGTCCGGAAGATCTCCCACGGTGTCGGCGTCGAGCGCGTGTGGGCGGTCAACTCGCCCCGCGTCGTGAAGGTCGAGCTCGTCAGCCGCGGCAAGGTCCGCAAGGCCAAGCTCTACTACCTGCGCAACCTCAGCGGCAACGCTGCCCGCATTCGCGCCCGCCTCGGCGGTTACGCCAACGAGCTGCTCACCTCGGGCAGCGAGTCGAGCGAGCCCCAGGGCGACTGAGCCCCGATGCCCGCGCCACCCTCCACTCGGGTGCGCGGCCAACTGGCGGAGGATCGGGCCGCGCGCTTCCTCGAGGCGCGCGGCCTCCTCGTCGTCGACCGCAACGTCCGCGCCGGTGGTGTGGAGCTCGACTTGGTCGGGCTCATCCCAGCCGGCGTGGACGATCGCGTCGACACATATGTCGTCGTGGAGGTCCGCAGCCGCGAGGACGATCGCGCCGGACTCCCGGAGGAGACCGTCGACCCTCGCAAGCAGGCTCGACTGCGCCGAGGCGCGGCTGCCTGGCTGGTCGGTCGCGACCTGTGGGAGACGGTGGCTGTCCGCTTCGACGTCGTCAGCGTGCTGATCGCTGCGAGCGACGACTCTTCGGACGACTAAGCGCGAAGGCCCCGCGGATCACCTGGATCCCCGGGGCCTTCGAAGCCGACCGTACGCCGTGAGGCTAGGCGCCGGTGGTGTCGGCCGGCGGCGGCGCGGGCGTCATCTCGTCCTCGCAGATCGGCTTGCCGTTCTGGTCGGTCGGAAGCGCAGCGCACTCGGTGGCGAGCATGTCGACGGTGCCCTGCGAGAGGTCGTCGTTGCACACGCACAGCTTCTGGCAGCAGAACTCGCCGAGCTTCTGGATCTGCACGCAGCTGAAGCCGGCCTCGCAGTTGGACTCCTGGGCGAGGACTTGCTTGCCGATGCCGCCGTCCTGGCAGTCGGTGTCGGACGAGCAGGTCTTCGAGCACATCGAGCGCTCGAGCACGTACGTCGACGCGAGCACGCACTTCGACTCGACGCACTGGAAGCGGGCCTTGCCGTCGTCGTTGGCCGCGTTGCACATCTCGTTGGTGGTGCAGGGCGCGGTCGGCGGGTCCTTTTCGTCGGCGTAGACGCAGAGGAGGTCGTTGCAGCTCAGGGCCGGGAAGGTCACGACCTTGTCGGCCGGCGGGTCGACGTCGCCATGATTGCAGGGCGCGCCGACATCGCCCTTCGGACAGGCGGCGAGGAGCGGCACGAGGAGCAGGGCGCCCAACGCGTTGGCGACGGTGCGCAAGAGAGCAGGCGTGCGAGTGACTTGCATGTGGCGTCTCAGTCTTGGCGGCCGAACAGGTTTCCCATCGTACACTGCCGGACCATAGGGTCAAGCGCCGCGAAACGGCGTAGAAGCCCTACGCGCCGACCTGGGCGGCGCTCTGGCGTGACAATCCCGGCCAGGCGCGACCGATCTCGTCCGCCCGCGCCCCACGGTCCGCGTCGGCGTCGCCCCGAGCGCGCTGGCCGTTCGCGCGGGAAACGGCGCGCACGGGCCTTTGGGCCGCGACTGCCGGTGGTCCC
Source organism: Nannocystis pusilla (assembly GCF_026626665.1). Lineage (GTDB taxonomy): Bacteria > Myxococcota_A > Polyangia > Nannocystales > Nannocystaceae > Nannocystis > Nannocystis pusilla. The sequence goes on along the minus strand of NZ_JAPNKE010000002.1, from coordinate 7,520,120 downwards.
GGCACCCCGGTGGCTCGCGGGCGGCGAACGCTGCTCGGCGGCGAAATCCGGGATCTGCAGGTGGGCGATCTCCACCTGGCCCGTCCATCTCGCCCATGCGTCGTTTGAAGCGCGAGGCCGTGTAAAAAATCACGAAACAGCTCGAAGCCCAGGCCGGAATTCTCGCAAGTCGAACGGAACCTCCGCAGATCGGCGGAAGCTGGGCCCCGTTGCAGGTCGGCGAGCGGTTCCCCGGCGCCGGGGTGTGTAGCCCGGGTCAGGGCCGCTGTCGGGTCGCTGCGCGAAAACCTCCGCGGCCCTCGGCTTCTTCCTTTCCGTGCGCTTGTCCCTCCCAAACCCGTCGCGGCTGGCTCTTGCGGCTGTGAGCGCGCCGCTGGTATCGTCCGAAAACCCCTATGAAGGCCCGCAGTGCGCCGCGCAGGTCCACCTACCCTGGCCTGCAACTTTGTGATTGAGGGTCTGCTCTCGGATCGCCGAAACTCCGCACGCTGAGGACGCATCGACCGCATGAAATCGCTCCGCCAACTGACGTCCACCACTCTTCTCAGTCTTTGCGCCACGTGGGCCCTGTACGCGGCGCCGGCTGTGGCCGGTCCCCGCCCCCGCCTCCGGCCAAGGGCGGCCCGGCCGTTCCGCCGCCGTCCGGTGGCCCGGCCGTCCCGCCGCCGTCGGGCGGCCCGGTGGCTGCACCCAGCAACCCTGACGGCGCGGCCACGGGCGTGCTGGCCGAAGCCGAGGACAAGTACAAGGCCGAGGATTACCAGGGCGCTGCGGTCATCTTCCACGCGGTCGCCAGCGGCAAGACCCCGGGCGACAAGTCGCGCGCCCAGTTCTGGCTGGGCAAGTCGCTGTACAAGCTGCAGTACTACGCCGTCTCGCTGGCCGTCTTCAGCGAGATCGTGACGGCGGGCCCGAGCCACCCGTACCACAAGCTCACGCTGCCGTGGCTCGCGTCGCTGAGCCGCGAGCTGCCCGAAGGTGCAGGCGTGCTCGAGAAGGTCGGTACGTACAAGGCGACCGAGCTCGAGGACTCGGCCTTCGACGAGGTGCGCGACGAGCTGTACTACCTGCTCGGCCGCTTCAACTACCAGAAGGGCGACCTCGGGCAGGCGATCGCGCTGCTCGGCCAGGTGCCGGACAACAGCGACTACTACATCCCGGCGCAGTTCTTCCTCGGCGTCGCCGAGACGCGCGAGTTCCACGGGCCGCAGGCGGTCGAGGCGTTCAAGAACGTCCTCCGCAAGAACATCTCCCTCAAGGAGCTGTGGGCCAAGGACAAGAAGAAGCGCAAGAAGGAAGCCAAGGCCAAGGCCAAGCTCGCCAAGAAGAACAAGAAGAAGCAGCTCGCCGGCGAGGTCGAGGAGCTGAGCTTCGAGGAGGAGATGCAGCGCTACGAGGAGCGGGCCAACCTCGCTCTCGGCTACATCTTCTACCAGGTCGGCAAGTACGACACGGCGCTGAAGTACTACGACAAATTCCGCTCGAGTCGCCCTACTGGCTCGACTCGATCCTCGCGTCGTCGTGGACGGAGTTCCGCCTGGTCGAGGTCGAGCCGGAGCAGGCGAACATCCACTACCAGCGCACGCTCGGGTACATCCACACGCTCAACGCGCCGTTCTTCTACGACTACCTGTACCCCGAGTCGATCATCCTCAAGGCGGTCACGTACTACTTCAACTGCCGCTACCAGCCCGCGAAGCTGTCGATCGAGGAGTTCAACCGCAAGTACCCGAAGACCCGCGACGACCTCAAGGACCTGCTCGCCAAGGCGCCCGAGGACTTCGCGCTGTTCGACCTCAGCGTGAAGATCCGCAACAGCGAGTCGAAGCTCGACCCGTTCGTCGAGGAGGTCGCCCAGAAGTCGCTGCAGGACAAGACGCTCGAGAAGAACTACGCGTTCGTCAACGAGATCGTGCGCGAGCAGGGTCAGCTCGAGGACGCCAAGTCGGACTTCAAGGGCAGCCCGCTCGCCGAGCAGATCACGGAGACGCTCGACGGCTTGCTCTCGCTGGGCAAGGAGTCGACCGGCGCCCTCGCGCGCAACCGGTTGATGCAGCAGATCCAGCAGATCAACGACCTCGAGCGCGAGGCGATCAAGATCGAGTACGAGATCTTGAACCGCATCAAGGCCGGTGACTCCGGCGCGGCGACCGAGCGCCGTCCCGTTCGACCGAAGGTCGACGCGGAGCACGAGATCTACAACTACAACGGCGAGTACTGGAAGGACGAGCTCGGTTACTACAACTACAAGGTTACTAGCCGCTGCAAGGAGGAGTAGCCGCGGCGGCGCCGGCGAGGTCATGCGCGCGACCTCGCCGGCGTTTGACAAGAGCCAGCAACAAGGCCGGGTCCCGTGGACCCGCCCATCTGAGGTGAGAGGTCCATGAAGCCACACAGCCATCCCCGCAAGTTTCGCAAGCTGAACATCCTGAGCGGCGTCGGTCTCGCGGTGGTCGTCTTCGCCGCCGCGGCTCCTGCCAGCGCGCAGGCCCCGGCGGAGGGCGGCGCCGAGGCGAACAGTGCCGTCAAGTACAACCGCAAGTCGGGCAAGGTCCGCACCAAGGACACGCTCGACACGAAGTTCAAGGAAGAGAAAGAGCGGCAGGAGAAGGAGACCAAGCGCCGCGTCGACATGATGGAGGGTGCGGAGTTCGCCAAGAAGCGCGCCGCGGTCGCCCAGGAGATCGCCGACACGCAGATCGAGCAGCTCAAGCGCCTCCTCAACGCGACCGACAAGTCTCACCCGGACTACCCGGACCTGCTGTACCGCCTCTCGGACCACTTCCTCGAGAAGAAGGCGTACTTCGAGACCCAGTCCGGCGCCCTCTACGACCCGATCTTCCAGGCGGAGGAGGCCAAGCAGAAGGGCAAGGCGGACCAGCTCAAGGCCAAGCAGGCCAAGTTCGAAGCGCAGTCCAAGGCTGCCAGCGAGCAGGCGGTCAAGCTGTACAAGGCCCTCGTCACGGACCCCAGCCTCAGCAAGTACAAGCGCCTCGACGAGGCCCTGTACTTCTACGCGTTCGAGCTCGGCCAGCTCAAGCGCGAGCAGGAGATGAAGGACGCGTACATCCGGCTGATCCAGGACTACCCGAACAGCCAGTACATCCCCAACGCGTACCTCAGCTTCGCCGACTACTACTTCGGCCAGAGCAAGATCGGCGACGCCCTCCAGCTGTACGAGAAGGTCATCACCTTCAAGGACAGCCCGGTCTACGCCTACGCCCTCTACAAGATGGCGTGGTGCCACCTGAACCCGGTCGGCACCGCGGACCCGCGCTACGACCTCAGCCTCGACTTCTTCGTCAAGACGATCACCGCGACCCTCGAGGGCCGCGCCGGCAGCGAGGCCAACGCCAGGCAGCTGCGCCGCGACGCCCGTCGCGACCTCGTCCGCGCCTTCGTCATGGCCGGCAAGCCGTCCAAGGCGTGGGAGTTCTTCCAGAAGGTCGGCGACGGCCCGAAGGAAGACGAGAACATGTCCCGCAAGATGATGGAGCTGCTCGCAGTCCAGTACTTCGGGCAGGGCATGTACACCGAGTCGACGTACACCTACCACAAGCTGCAGGAGCTGTTCCCGGACGATCCGCAGACCTGTGAGTGGCAGGGCCGCGTCGTCATCAACGCGCTGGCGACCGACAACAAGGAGGTCCAGTGGACCGAGACGGCGCGCCTGGGCGAGTACTGGGACAAGTTCAAGAACGGCTCGCAGAAGGAGGCCGTCAAGCGCAAGTGCCGAGACGAGACGCTCGACACGATGAAGCAGATGGCCACCGTGTGGCACGACGAGGCCGAGAAGACCAAGAACGAGGCCACGTACACGCTCGCGGAGAAGGCCTACGAGGGCTTCCTCAAGACCTTCCCGAAGGACAAGGACTCGTACGAGATCCAGATGTACTACGCGGAGCTCCTGTGGGCCCGCGCCAGCTCGCTCATCGGTGACAAGAAGACCAAGCCGGACGGCCTCACCAAGTTCCGCCGCGCGCACGACGAGTTCGTGAAGGTCCTCGAGATCAACCCCGAGGGCAAGTTCACCCAGGACGCCGCCTACGCGCAGATGCTGGCGATGAAGAACGCCCTCGAGTACGACGAGACGGGCGGTCAGGCCAAGTCCTGCAAGACGAACGCCGAAGGTCTTTGCGTCTACAAGGAAAAAGAGAAGAAGAAGAAGACCAAGGCCGACGAGAACACCAAGGTCGATCAGAGTCAGTCGTACCCGGAGTCCGAGTACTCCGAGGACGAGAAGAAGATGATCGAGGCGTACGACATCTACCAGAAGTACGTCAAAGACCCGAAGGACCCCGAGCTGCCCAAGATCGTCTACCACCGGGCGAAGCTCATGATGATGCACAACAAGTTCCAGGAGGCGCGCCCGCTCCTGGAAGAGATGGTCGTCAAGTTCGACGGCTCCATCTACGCCGCGTGGTGCTCCGAGATGCTCCTCGACATTCTGACGATCCGCTGGATCGACAAGAATCTGACGCCCGAGGAGGCGATCAAGGCATCCGACGACCTCGAGACGTGGTCGAAGAAGATGCAGAAGATGAAGGTCTACACGCATCCGGAGGCCGACGAGCTCAAGGAGGCGATCCCGCGGCTGCTGGCCGGCATCGGCTGGAAGAAGGGCATGACCTACCTCGAGGCGGGCCGGAAGGGTGACCCGGACGGCTACCGCAAGTGCGCCGAGCAGTTCGTCGGCATCTACAACGAGTACGGCGACGCCCACGAGAAGGCCTCGACGCTGATCTGGAACGCGGCCGAGTGCTACGAGGCGGCCTTCCTGCTCGGTCAGTCGGTCCGCTTCCGCAAGATCCTGCTCGAGAAGTTCCCGAACAGCGAGCACTACCAGAAGACGCTGTCGAACCTGGCCGGCAACTACCAGGCCATCGCGATGTACGACAAGGCCGCGCAGCACATGGAGCTGTACGCGGAGAAGTACATCAAGGACAAGCAGTCGCCCGACTACCTGCGCAACGCCTACCTGTTCCGCCTCGGCCTCGGCCAGGACGAGCAGGCCAGCGCCGACCTGTCGAAGTACGAGGGTCTCTACCGCAAGGACAATCCCGAGCTCGCCGCCAAGATCTTCTGGTCGAAGCACGACATCCTCAAGACCGAGGAAGAGAAGCTCAAGCACGCCGAGGAGTACCTCAAGATCTACGGCAAGAACGGCGGCCTCGACCGTCGCATCGTCGCCGAGGCCTCCATCGGCCAGATCTTGTGGCGCCAGTCGTGCGCGGAGGGCCTGCTCTACGACTCGTGCATCACCATCAAGCGCAAGAAGGCGCAGGCCGGTGACAAGGCCCGCGCCGCCGCCGAGGCGCTGAAGAAGAAGGTCAAGAAGGGCGCCGAGAAGAAGGGCGCCGCCGCTTCGTCGACCAAGAAGCAGGAGATCCCGGAGTACTGCGGCTCGGCCACCTCCGGCATCATCACGGTCCACTCCCGCAACAAGAAGAAGGCGGACGAGGCCCAGAAGTACTTCGACAGCGTCCTCAAGCTGGCGAAGAGCAAGATCAACGTGCCCGAGGACGACCGCGACCGGCGCGAGGACTTCGCCAACGCCGTCGCCATGGCCGGCGTGTACAAGGCCGACCGCGGCTACGAGGAGTATCTCAAGATCGAGATGCCGGGCGGCCTGAGCTTCTTCGTCGAAGAGTGGAAGAAGGACGCCGGCCTGCCGAAGTGGGAGAAGGAGTACAAGGAGCAGGTAGCGAAGAAGGAAGACTCGACCAAGCGCTTCCTCGAGTTCTACGAGAAGAAGACCAAGCAGGGTCAGGCGCTGCAGCAGCAGTACGACGGCATCGTGAATGCCAAGCAGAGCCCGTACTGGATGCTCGCCGCCGCCGCCCGCTCGGCCATGGTCTCGCAGAACTACGCCGACCAGCTCTACCGCGCCGAGGTGCCGAAGGAGTTCAAGACCGAGGATCAGGCCTACGCCTTCTGCGACGAGCTCGGCGATCGCGCCCAGCCGATCCAGGAGGACGCGGTCAAGAAGTTCTCGTTCTGCCTCGAGCGGTCGACGACCTTCCAGTTCTTCAACGAGTTCTCTCGTCTGTGCGAGGAGGAGCTCCAGCAGCGCGAGCCGGACAAGTACCCGGCGACCGAGGAGCTCTTCGGCGTCTCGCAGTACACGGCGAGCCGTCCCGACCGCGTCGACGTGCAGCTCGACCTCGAGGGTGAGAAGCGCAAGCCGAGCGTCGGCGCCGCGGCGGAGAAGCCCGCGGAGAAGCCCGCGGAGAAGACCGACGACGGCGACGAGGACAGCGAGTGAGGCCGGCCGGAGCCAGCAAAGGAGCGACCACCATGCGTAACCTGATCAAGATCGCAAGCATCGGCGCCCTGGCTGTCGCAATGACGGCCTGCGGAAAGAACAAGACCGGCACCGAGACCCCGGGCGGCGGCGGTGGCGGCGGCGGCGGCGGCCCGAGCGGGCCGGCGCCGGCCGAGGCCTCCAAGGAGGCCAAGAACGACTTCGCCGAGGCCGTGAAGACCTACAACGCGGCCAAGAGCGACGGCAAGCTGAGCGGCGACGAGTGCGAGCGCGTCGCGGGCAACTTCCAGAAGGTCTACAAGACCCACGGCGTGCAGATGGCCCTCGCGCAGTTCAACTCGGGCGTCGTCTACGAGGAGTGCGGCCAGGCCGACAAGGCCGAGGGCATCTACGCCCAGCTCATCTCCCAGGCGCCCAAGTTCGACCTCGCCTACAACAACCTCGGCGTCATCTACTGGAAGAAGGGCCAGGAGTCGAAGGCCCTCGACATGTTCAAGAAGGGCGTCGAGGCCAACAAGCTGTCGGCCCGCGCCGCCCGCAACAACGTCGCCGGCCTGCTGCGCAACCAGTACGTCGGCAACACCGACGCCAACGCCTTCAACGAGGCGGAGAAGTCGATCCAGGGCGTGCTCGCGCTCGACTCGGGCAACCAGGCCGCCTACGAGAACCTCGCGCGCATCTACTACGACCGCGGTCACAGCAAGGACAAGTCGTACCTGGTGCTCGCGAACCTCGTGGTGACCCAGGGCGTCCGCGTGCTCAAGAACGAGAGCCGCGAGTCCGCCGACCTGTACAACATCCAGGGCCTGCTCCTGCTCGAGCGTCAGGACCAGGTCAACGCCCTCAAGGCGTTCAAGGAGGCGGTGCGGGTCGAGGCGAACCACGTCGAGGCGAACCTCAACATCGGCTTCATCTCGATCCGCTTCCGCGACTACGCCACCGCGGAGAAGGCGTTCGAGATCGCGCTGAAGGACTCGCGTCAGGCCAAGAACACCGAGGCGCACCTCGCTCTCGGCGTGGCGCAGCGCGGCCTGAAGAAGTTCAAGGAGGCCGAGGCCTCCTACAACAAGGCGCTCAAGCTGAACGCCTCCGATCCGCGCCCGCTCTACAACCTCGGCGTGCTGTACCAGGACCACATCAGCACCCAGGACACGGTGGACACGGCGCAGAACGAGAAGCTCATCAACGTCGCCAAGGGCCACTACAACAAGTTCATCGAGACGGTGAAGAGCGACAAGAAGTGGACCCAGCAGGTCCTGCTGGCCAAGGACCGCATCGCCACCATCGATGAGACCATCGCCTTCAACCGCGTCTCCGAGGAGATGATGAAGAAGGCCAAGGAGCTCGAGGCGCAGGCGAAGAAGCAGGAAGAGGAAGAGCGCAAGCGACTCCTCGAGCTCGAGAAGCAGGCCGAGGCCGCCGAGTCCGCGGGCAGCGCTCCGGCTGCAGGCGCAGCGCCCGCCGCCGGCGCGACGCCTCCCAAGTAATCGGGAGCTCGTCATCCGCGCATGAGGGGCGGCCGGACGGCCGCCCCTTTGTTTGGTCCCCGTTCGCCCGCGGGCGGAGCGATCTCGCAGCCGGAGCCGTCTCCTCCCTCGTTCGCGCTCGCTGGCCGCCGCATCACAATGGCCGGGCGTTTACAAGGCTGGCCGGGGCGAGGTATGGTGCGTGAAGGTCCCAGGGGGACCGCTCCACGAGGTTTCATCATGCGGCTCGCTCTGATCACTCTGCTGACCACGCTCTTCGCCTCGACCACCGCCTTCGCGGCTCCGGCCAGCGACCAGGACGCCGACACTTCGGCCAACAAGGGCAAGGGCGGCAGCGGCACCACGGTCTACGACTTCGACGACGACAACGTCGACGGCGAACTGCTCTCGCCCGAAGGCGCCAACATCGCCTCCCGTGGCCGCACCAAGCACGCCAGCCTCATCACCATCCGGCCGCACTTCATCCCCGAGCTCATCAAGATGGCCAACGATGTGTGATCCGGGCCCTGCGTCCGTGCCTTCACTCACGTTTCTTTTTTGAACAATCCCCGGAACCCGGGAACCGCCACCGCAGCCCGCTGTCTCTGCCCGCGCAATCCGCCGGACCGAGGACCGACCATGTCCACCAAGACGCTCGCTATCAAAGTCTTTTACGGCGATCAGCTCGTCGACACCCAGACGCTGACGCAGGATGTCATCAAGATTGGCAAGCTGAAGAGCAGCCACGTTTGCCTGGATGACGAGGCCGTGGCCCGCATGCACGCCGTGATCGAGGTGTCCGGCGAAGAGGTGCGGGTGATCGATCTCGGGAGCGCGGCGGGCACCGTGCTCAACGGCCAGCGGATCGACAAGAACGCGGTGCTGCACGACGGCGACGCCCTGAACTTCGGGCCGTACCGGCTCGAGGTCGGCTTCGCCAAGCAGCAGGTCGCGGCTGCGCCGGCGCCGGCGCAGGTGGCCGCGCCGGTGGCCGTGGCGGCGGCCGCGGTGGCGGCGGCTCCGCTCGCGGCGGCGCCGATGGCGACGCGGGCCCCGATCCAGATCGACCTCAGCGAGGTCGAGGTTCAGAGCGGCTCGCGGGTGGCCGAGGTCGTGGCGATGTACGGCTCGACGGTGCTCGACGTGCAGCACGTCGGCCAGCGAAGAACCGCAAGTCGCAGGCGCCGCTCTTCCTCGCCATTGGCGGAGTGATGCTGGCCGCCGGCACGGCGGTGTTCTTCAGCGACGTGAACCAGGACTGGCCGGGCTACGGCAAGCGGGTCCAGGAGTCGATCGAGCAGGGCACGCCGCGCCCGACCCCGCCCGGAAACGGCCTGGCGGCGATCGGCATGTTGCTGGCGATCGCGGGCCTCGTGCCGTTCAGCATGGGCCTCATCCGCACCGGCGACTACGTCAACAAGAACTTCACGATCGGCGAGGGCCACGGCGCGTCGTTCCACGTGCCGCCGGCCGGCCTGCCCGAGCCCAACGGCTTCCCGCTGGTCCGCGGCAGCGACCACGAGTTCGCGCTCAACTTCACGCAGAACATGAGCGGCGAGGTCACCTTCGACGGCCAGACGATCACGCTGCAGCAGCTGGTCGCCACCGGCCGCGCGGGCTCGCAGGGCTCGTCGTTCAGCTTCCCGCTGCCGCCCGGAGCGACGGCGCGGGTCAAGTACCAGGACGTCACCTTCTACGTGAACTCGGTCGCGCCGGGCGCGGTGATCAAGGGCGGCAGCGAGACCGACAAGCCGTTCTGGATCTACAACGGCGCGTCGTTCGTGGTCATCGGCAGCCTGCTGGTGCTCACGCACCTGATCCCCAACGAGGCCGGCAACCTGAGCCTCGACGAGATGATGGAAGAGAACCGCTTCGTCGGTTACCTCAACCAGCCCGACAAGCCGCCGGAGGAGGAGGAGCCGCCGCCGGAGGACATGGAGAACTCCGACGACGAGGCCGGCGGCACCGGTCAGCGTCACAAGGGCGAGGAGGGCAAGATGGGCAAGCCCACCTCGAAGACCAAGTCGGGCCTCTACGCCATGAAGGGCCCGAAGGACGCCATCCCGCAGATGGCCCGTAACTTCGACCCCGACATGGCCGCGCGCCAGGCCGGCATCCTCGGGGTGATGAGCGCCGAGAGCGGCCACTTCCTCGCCTCGCCGTACGGCGGCGCGTTCGCGGTCGGCAACGACGACGCGGACGTGTGGGGCGGCCTCACCGGCACGGAGATCGGCGAGGCGTACGGCGTCGGCGGCCTCGGCCTGGTCGGCACCGGCCGCGGCGGCGGCGGCACCGGCGAGGGCACGATCGGCCTCGGCAACACGGGCCTCATCGGCAAGGGCGGCGGCGGCGGCACGGGCTCCGGCTACGGCCGTGGCGCCGGCGCCGGCTTCGGCGGCCGCGGCACCCGCGTCCCGACGGTCCGTCAGGCCAAGGCCGAGGTCCAGGGCGCGCTCGACAAGGACATCATCCGCCGCATCGTCCGCGCGCACATCAACGAGGTCCGCTACTGCTACAACCAGGCCCTCGCCCGCGACCCCAACGCCAAGGGCCGCGTCGCCGTCCAGTTCACCATCGGCGGCACCGGCAAGGTGCCCACCGCGGTGGTCCAGGAGAGCACGATGAAGGACCCGGCGGTCGGCTCCTGCATCGCCCAGGCGGTCAAGCGCTGGACCTTCCCCAAGCCCGAAGGCGGCGGCTCGGTCATCGTCTCGTACCCGTTCGTCCTCGAGCCGGGTTGATCTGAGTTGATCCGTGAGGCTGTCCCGAAGGACAGCATGTCTCGAAGGCCAGGAGGCCCGGCGCACGCCGGGCCTTCGGCGTTCGAGGACCTGCTGCGCTCCTGGAGATCTGTCGACGAGATCGCCCGGCGCCCGCAGCGGGCTCGCGTCAACTCACAACACCCATTGCTGGGCACGGCAGCCCGTTCGGCGAGGTTCGGCGCAGACGGCGCGTTTTCGCCCCCGACATCGGCGGCACCTCGCGAGGGCCGAGAAACGGCGCGAACGATCGCGCCGACGTGCAACCTTGTCACCAGATGCCCCGCCCGTTATCATCCGCACGCGATCCGGAAAGGTCTCTGATGCGTCGTCTCTCCCCTCTGGCCGCTCTTGTCGTCTCCTGCGCTGTCCTCCTCCCGGCCTGCAACGGCCTGGCGAGCCGTAACCGAGTCCAGGCGATCAATCGGATGAACGAAGGCATCCAACTGTTCGACCGCAACAACACCGCCGGCGCCGAGAAGGCGATCCAGGACGCCATTCAGCTCGACTCGACCTACGCGGCCGCGCATCACACTCTGGGCCAGATCTACAAGAAGCAGAACAAGCTGGTCGACGCCGAGAAGGCGTTCACGGGCGCGATCGACAACATGAAGGCCGAGCCGCAGGCCGAGTACTGGTACGACCTCGGCGCCGTGCAGCAGGCGCAGGGCGAGGCTGACGGCGTGTCGTCGTCGGAGCGCGAGACCAAGTTCAACGCCGCGATCAACTCGTTCCAAGAGGCGTTGAAGCTCGACCCGAAGATGTACCGCGCCCATTACCGCACCGGCGTGCTGTACGAGAAGCTCGACCAGCCCGAGAAGGCCGACTCCGCCTACCGCAAGACCATCGAGATCAAGCCCAGCTACAGCCCGGCGTTCGTCTCGCTCGGCAACATGTACATCGACTACGGCTTCGCCAACGTGGCGATGGCGGTGCTCGATACCGGCGCGCAGATCAACGACAAGGACGCGCGCATGTGGAACGGCCTCGGCCGTGCGCACTTCGAGCTCGGCCAGATGAAAGAGGCCATCGACGCCTACACGAAGGCCAAGGCCATCGATCCGGACGGCGCCGACGCGCTCTACGGCCTCGGCATGGCCTACGCCGAGCTCCGCCAGCGCAAGGAAGCCAAAGAGAACCTCGAGCTGTTCCTGGGCAAGGCCGGCGACGCCCGTCCCGACCTCATCAAGGCGGCGCGCGACACGGTCGCTCGCATGCAGGACGTCATCTGAGCCCGACACCGACGGTATCCGTGAGGCCAGGGCCCCGCGGGCCGTCGAGGGCTGCTCGCTACCTCGACTTACGCGGCCCACCAGGCCCGACCTACCATCAGTTACCCCGCGGCTCGCCGCGGGTGTCCCCCGTCGTGCGCACGGTGGGCCTACTCGGCCTGCCTGCGTTGAATCGTTCCGGACGCGTTGAACGCTCGGCGAGGTGCGTGGTATATCCGCCGTCTCCCGAGCCCGGGGTAATCCCCCGATAATGCTCAAAAAACAGGGTCTCAGATGGAAGTAACGACGCGCATCAAGTCACGGCTCACCGAGGTCTCCGAGTGGAGCGGGGTGATCGACGAATCCGAGTCGCAGGCGAGCTCCGCCGGCACGCCTCAGGCGCAGTCCGCGGCGTTCTACCACCTCGCCCAGGCCTGCGAGGGATTGCTGCTCGACAAGGCCAAGGCGATGACGTTCTACCAGACGGCCGTCAAGCGCGACCGTGAGAACCTCAAGGCCCTGGAGTCGGCGCGCAAGATCTATCAGCAGATGGCCAACCTCGAGATGGTCACCAAGCTGATGGCGCTCGAGCTGCGGGCCAATCGTGACCCCAACCGGGCCCCGGCCCTGAACTACGCCTACGGGCGGGCGTTGCTCAACCTGCGACAGATCGAGCAGGCGCGCCCGTACCTCGAGGCGGCGGCCAGCGCCGAGGGTCGCAATCAAGAGTTCCAGGACCGCTTCCAGGAGTCGCTCTACGACCGGAGCAACTGGCAGTTCGCGCTGCAGAACATCTGCATCAACCAGCTGATCGCGCTCAGCGGCCAGGCTGACCCGCTGGCCGCGAACGTCGAGAACGGTGGCCACCAGCTGTCGGCGCTCTACCTCCGCACCGCGCGGATCTTGCAGCAAGAGGCGCCCGAAGACCCGCGCCTGTTGCCGCTGCTGTTCAAGGCCCTCGACGCCGATCCGAGCAACGACGAGGCCGGCTACATCGCCGAGACCCTGCTCGCCGGCGGCGGTCACCTGCAGCACATCCAGAAGCTGCAAGACCGCCGCGCCGCGCTCGAGAGCGAGCCGGACAAGAAGGTCGCGCTGCTGCGTCAGTTCGCGCTGATCTGGCAGGTGCGCCTCAACAACGCCGACATGGCGGCGTACTTCTTCCGCCAGGCGCTCGAGTACGCCTACTCGATCGGCGTCAGCGTGCTCAAGGACGAGAACGACGCCGACTGGCACCTCGGCGCGTTCCACATGCTCAAGAAGGCCGCCGAGCGCACCGGCAACTCCGAGGGCCTCGTCGAGCTGGCCGCGCGCGGTCTGCAGGTCATCACCGACCAGACCGACGCGGCGTTGCTCGCGATCCTCGGCGGTGAGATCGCGTGGAAGCAGCGCCAGGACGTCGAGAGCGCCCGCAGCCTGCTCGCCTACGCCGTCAACGCGGCGCCGCGTCACCCGACGCTCATCGAGTTCACGCAGCAGTTCGGCGCCCTCGAGGCGCCCGCGGACGACGCCGCCGCGCGCCGCCGCCGAGCGGGCCGAGGCCGAAGCCGCCGCTGCGCAGCGCGCCGCCGTCGACGAGGCCGCGGCCGAAGACGCCGCGCGCGAGCAGGCCGCAGCCGCGGCCCTCGCCGCCGAGCAGGCCGCCGCCGAGCAGGCCGAGGCCGCCGAGCGAGAGGAGCGCGACCGCGTCGCGGCCGACCGCGCCGCCGCGGAGAAGGCCGAGCGCGACCGTGCCGAGCGCGAGCGCATCGCCGCGGAGAAGGCCGCCGCCGCCGCGGAGAAGGCCGCGGCTGCCGAGAAGGCCGCCGCGGAGAAGGCCGCTGCTGCCGAGAAGGCTGCCGCCGAGAAGGCGGAGCGCGAGCGTCTCGCCGCGGAGAAGGCCGCCGCCGACAAGGCGGAGCGCGAGCGCGTCGCCGCGGAGAAGGCCGCCGCTGCCGAGAAGGCCGCCGCGGAGAAGGCCGAGAAGGCCGCCGCTGCCGAGCGCGCCGCTGCCGAGAAGGCCGCCGCGGAGAAGGCCGCCGCCGACAAGATCGCCGCCGAGATCGCCGCGATCCCGGCGGATGGCGTCGAGATGCACGGCGAGATCTTCCTCCCCGAGGAGGTCCGGATCTACAACGCCGCCCGCACCGCCGAGGCTGCCGGCGGCGCCAAGGCGATCGACGCCTGGCGCGACGCCATGGGCAAGCTGCCGCAGAAGCGCTACCCGCGGACGCGCCTGCGGGAGCTCTACGGCGAGGCCGGCAAGTGGAGCAACGTCGCCGACCTGCTGAAAGACGAGCTCAAGGGCGACCCGCAGAAGGACCTCGAGCACACCAAGGCCTCGTACTGGCAGCTGCTCGACATCTACCGCGATCACCTGCGTCAGCCCGGCCTCGTGGTCACCACGCTGGCCGCGTTCGAGAAGGTGCTCGAGGACGCCGGCGACACCGAGTCGCTGCTCAAGGTCGTCGAGACCCAGCAGAACCAGTTCGAGCAGATGAAGCGCTGGCCGGACCTGATCAGCAGGATCCGCCGCCGCGCCGAGCTCACCACCGACCCTGTCGGTCGCACCGCCCTGCACCTCGAGGCCGGTCGCCTCTTCCTCGACAAGTTCAACAACCAGGCCGAGGCGATCAAGAGCTTCGAGTCGGTGCTCGAGGCCGACGAGTACAACGTCGAGGCGATCACCAAGCTCAAGGACCTGTACGCCAAGCGGCGCGACTGGGAGAAGCTCGTCCACGTCCAGCAGAAGGAGCTGACGCTGATCGAGAGCCCGGCGCAGCGCATGGAGCAGCTGCTCGACGTCGCCCGCACCGCGGTCACGAAGATCAAGAAGAACCCGCTCTCGATCGAGCTGTGGAACCAGGTCCTGGCCATGGAGCCGACCCACCACGAGGCGCTCGAGCAGCTCGAGGGTCTCCTCGAGCGCGAGAAGGAGTGGGGCCAGCTCGCCGGCGTCCTGCGCACGCTCGCCGAGGTCGAGGGCGACCCGGCCAAGCGGGCCAACTACCTGATCAAGCTCGGCTCGAACTACAGCGACAAGCTCGACGACAACGCCAGCTCGATCAAGGCGTGGGAGCAGCTGTACCAGCTCGACTCCGAGAACCGCCGCGCCCAGGACGCCCTCAAGAAGCTCTACCTCGCCGTCGGCGACATGGAGAGCCTGCAGGAGTTCTACGCCAAGCAGGACAAGTGGGGCGAGTTCATCCGCGTGCTCGAGCGCGAGGCCGAGACCGCCGAGGGGGCGGCTCGCACCACGCTCCTGCTCAAGATCGCCGATCTGTACAAGACGCGCATGGACAAGGCCGACAAGGCCACCCGCGCCCTCGAGCGCGCGCTGTCGTTCGACGACAACAACCTCACCGTCGCCGACGCCCTGATCGACCTCTACGAGCAGGCGCACGACGAGCGGCACATCTCGGTGCCGCTCAAGATCCAGCTCAACCACAGCGAGGATCCGGCGCAGCGGCAGGCGCTGCTCCGCCGGCTCGCCGAGCTGGCCGAGCGCATCAGCCAGGACGAGGCGCTGGCGTTCTCCTACTACCGCCAGGCCTTCACCGAGGACCACACGCAGGCCGACACGCGCGAGCACCTGTTCCGCCTCGGCGAGTCGATCGGCGCCTGGACCGAGCAGATCGAGTCGCTGCGCGCCGCGATCGAGAAGTACGGCACCGACCCCGACAGCATCCCGCTGCGGCTCAAGCTGGCCGAGATCTACGAGAAGCGCTCGAGCGACCTCGAGGCGGCCCTCGCCGCCAACCAGGCGATCCTCGAGATCAACGCCGAGGAGCCGACCGCGCTCGCCTCGCTCGAGCGTCTGTACCTCGCGCTCGGTCGTGAGGAGGACCTGCTCAACGTCCTCCGCACCCAGCTCTCGCTCGCCGGCAACGACGACGACCGTCGCGCGATCCAGACCCGCATCGGCAGCATCCACGAGCAGCTCGGTCACGTCGACCAGGCCGTCACCGCCTACGAGGCCGTGCTCGCCACCGGCGTCGAGGACCCGACCGTGCTCGCCGCCCTCGACCGCCTCTACCTCGGTCAGGGCAAGTGGACCGAGCTGGCCGACATCCTGCGGCGCGAGCTCGAGGTCACCGCGCCCGACGACGTCGAGGCCCGCGCGACCTTGCTGCTCCGCCTCGGCATCGTCCAGCAGGACAAGCTGAACTCGGCGCCCGACGCCGTCGACCTGTTCCGTCAGGTCCTCGACGTCGACGCCGCCAACGAGGAGGCGCGCAAGCGGCTCGAGGGTTACCTCGAGGACGACGCGCTCAAGACCACGGTGGCCGGCATCCTGCTCCCGGTCTACGAGCGCCTGCTCGACTGGCCGAAGATGGTCCAGACGCTCGAGATCCAGGTCGCCGCCGCCGGCACCGTCGACGAGCGCGTCAGCCTGCTGCTGCAGATCGGCGCCATCCTGGCCAACAACATCGGCAACACCGCGGCGGCGTTCGACGCCTACAGCCGCGCGTTCCGTCAGGACCCGCGCAACGAGGCCGCGCAGGCCGAGCTCGAAGCTCGCCCACCTCGAGAACCGCTACGCGGACTACGCCGCGCTGTTCGAGGAGGCGGTCGCCGGCGACCTGCCGAGCGAGCTGCAGCGCACCCTGCTGATGCGCCTGGCCAACCTGTACGACCAGCGCCTCGGCAACGCGCCCAAGGCGATCGAGAACTTCAAGAAGGCGCTCGAGGTCGACGCCGACAACGTCGAGGCGCTCGAGGCGCTCGAGAAGCTCTACAGCCGCGACCAGAACTGGGGCGAGCTGCTCGGCGTGTACCGCAGCCAGATCCCGCTGACGCAAGACGGCGGCAAGCGGCAGGAGCTGCGGTTCCGCATCGCCTACCTTCAGGACGAGATGCTCGGCCAGAAGGAGGAGGCGATCGCGACCTACAACGAGATCCTCGCCGACGAGTTCGAGAACCTGCAGGCGATCGTCGCCCTCGACCGGCTCTACCTCGCGCGCGGCGCGTGGACCGAGCTGGCCGAGAACCTCGAGCGCCAGCTGACGCTGTCGACCGACCCCGACAAGCAGATCGAGCTCAACCTCCGCCTCGGCGACCTCCGCCTCACCAAGCTCGAGCAGGCCGGTCAGGCCGTCGAGACCTACCACCGCGTGCTCGCGCTCGACGCCGGCAACGCCACCGCGCTCGGCGCCCTCGAGACGCTGCTGACCCATGAGCAGCAGCAGCTCACCGTCGCCAAGACCCTCGAGCCGTTCTACCGCGTCAACAACAACTGGCCGCGGCTGATCCAGGCGTACGAGATCATGGTGACGCACGCCTCCGACGCGGAGGAGAAGATCGGCCTCCTGCACCGGATCGCCGAGCTGTACGAGATCGCCGGCGAGGAGCCGAGCAAGGCGTTCGACGCCCTCGGTCGCGCCTTCAAGGTCGATCCGAGCAACACCACCACGCAGGAGCGGCTCGAGACGCTGGCCCGCCAGCTCGAGGACTACCCGCGCCTCGTCGCCCTCTACGACGAGTCGATCCCCGACATCGTCGACGACGCGCTCATCATCCGCTTGCTCGTGAAGATCGCCCAGATCTACGAGCTCGTGATCGAGGACCCGGCCAAGGCCGCCGCGAGCTACGAGCGGATCCTGGGCGTCGACCCCGGCAACTTCGAGGCCGTCGACGCGCTCATCAACCTCCACCTCAAGAACTCGAACTTCAGCTCGCTGGTCGAGGCGGTGGTGCGCAAGTCGGAGATGGTCACCGAGGTCGCCGACCGCAAGGCGCTCCTCCTCTACGCCGCGCAGACGCGCGAGACGGCGATGGAGGATCCGGCCGGCGCGATCACCCTGTACCAGCAGGTCCTCGCGCTCGACGACGCCGACGCCTCGGCGCTCGACGCCCTCGCCAAGCTGTTCACGCAGACCGAGGCGTGGGAGAACCTCAAGGACATCTACCGCCGCAAGACCGAGCTGGCGGAGAGCCCCGAGCACCGGCGCTATTGGCTGCACCAGCTCGGCCCGATCTACGACGAGAAGCTCAAGGACGTCGAGCAGGCGATTGAGACCTACCGCGCCATCCTCGACCTCGAGCCGGCCGACTACGACGCCATCCAGGCGCTCGACCGCCTCTACGGTCAGGCCGAGCGCTGGCAGGACCAGCTCGGGATCCTCGAGCGGGCCGTCGAGGTCGCGCCGCAGCGCGACGAGAAGACCGCGCTGCGTCACCGGATCGGCGGGCTCTACGAGACCCAGCTGGCCGACATCGTCCGCGCCGTCGAGGCCTACCGCGACACCCTCGCGCACGCCCCCGACCACGCGCCGACGATCGCCGCGCTCGACCGCATCGTCCACGGCGAGGACCAGCCGATGCTGGCCGCCGAGGTCCTGGCGCCGTTCTACAACCAGCTCGCCGAGTGGGAGAAGCTGGTCGACATCTACGAGGTGATGGTCAAGCAGGTCCAGGATCCGGCGCAGCAGATCGAGCTGCTGCACCAGATCGCCGCGATCCACGAGCGGCAGCTGCAGCAGTTCGAGCAGGCGTTCGCCGCCTACGCCCGCGCGCTGGTGATCGAGCCGACCCACGAGGAGACTCTGGGCCAGCTGCACCGCCTCGCCGAGGTCACGGGCGACCACGAGAAGCTCGCCGGTCTGCTGGCCGAGCAGGCCGCCGCGATCCCCGATCCGGCGACCAAGGTCGGCATGCTGCACCGCCTCGCGGGCGTGCTCGAGACCAAGCTGAACCGCATCGACGACGCGATCGGTCGCTACCTGGCGATCCTCGACATCGACGGTGAGAACCGCGACGCCATCGCTCAGCTCGATCGCATCTACACGGGCCTCGAGCGCTGGCAGCCGCTGGTCGACAACCTGCGCCGGCAGATCGCCATCACCGCGGACGAGCAGGAGGTCATCGCCCTGCAGTACCGCATGGGCCAGATCTACCAGGGCAACATCCAGGACCTGCCGAAGGCCATCGAGGCCTACCGGACGATCCTCGAGATCGACCCCGACAGCTCGGCCACGCAGGCGACGCTCGAGCTCATCTTCGCCGAGGGCGAGCACCAGAGCGAGATCGCCTCGATCCTCGAGCCGCTGTACCAGGCGTCGCGCAACTGGGACGCCCTGATCAAGCTCGCGGACGTCAAGCTGAACGCCACCGCCGACACCGCGGAGCGGCTGCAGATCATCGAGAACACCGCGCAGATCTGCGAGCAGCAGCTGGGCGACGCCGGCCAGGCCTACTACTGGTGGCTGCGCGCCTACATGGACGATCCGCTGAGCGAGCGGGTCGCCGAGGAGATCGAGCGCCTCGCCGAGCTCACGCAGGAGTGGGGCTACATCGTCGACGTCGGCGAGCAGATCCTCGAGAACCAGAACCTCTCGCAGGACGCTCGCGTGGCCGTGCTCAGCCGTTCGGGTCAGGTCCTCGAGACCCGGCTCGGCGACCGTGCGCGCGCCATCGAGGTCTACAACCGGCTGCTCGCGCTGGTGCCCGACCACGCCGAGGGCCTGCAGGCGCTCGACCGCCTGTACACCCAGACCGGTCGCTGGGAGGAGCTCGCCGAGATCCTGCAGCGCCGGATCCAGGCGACCATGGACGGCGAGATCCTCGTCGACCTCGAGATGCGCCTCGCCGCCGCCTTCGAGCAGTGGCTGGCCAACCCCGAGGCTGCGATCGCCGCCTACAACCGCGCCCTCGACATCGACGGCAACAACCTCCGCGCCCTCGAGCGGCTCGAGGCCCTGTACCTCAGCGCCGCCCGCTGGGAGGACCTGTACAAGACGTACGAGCGCACGGCGGCGATCGCCAACACCGACGAGGACACCGCGGCCTGCTACCAGCGCATGGCGAAGATCGCGGCCGAGGCCCTCGAGCGGGAGGAGACCGCCGTCGAGCTGTGGGGCAAGGTGCTCGAGCTGCGCGGCGAGGACCCGCTCGCGCTGGGCGAGCTGGCCGTGCTGCACGAGCGCTCGCAGCGGTGGGACGACCTCGCCGAGGTGCTCGAGCGGCAGGTGTTCGCGGTCGAGGAGCCGACCGAGAAGGTTGCGATCTACCAGCAGCTCGCCCACGTCTACGGCGACAAGCTGGGCAAGGAGCGCAACAGCCTCGACGCGTGGCTCAACGCGCGCGAGCTCAACGGCCGTGACCTCGACACGCTGACCGCGCTCCACGCGATCTACCAGCGCAACGAGTCGTGGGTGGAGCTCAACGACGTGCTCTCGAACCTGATCGAGCTCGGCCCGGGCGTCCTCGGCACGGAGCAGCTCCGCGCCTACTACGCCCAGGTCGGCCGGATCCAGGCCGAGTACCTCATGGACACCCAGGCCGCGATCGCTGCCTGGCGCCACGTCCTCGAGCTCGAGCCGGGCAGCCTCGAGGCTCTGGCGGCGCTCGAGCGCCTGCACAGCAGCGAGGCCAGCTGGGACGAGGTCATCCGCGTCCTCGAGAAGAAGCGCAAGGTCGTCGAGTCGGCGCCCGAGAAGATCGACGTGCTCATGCAGATCGCCGCGATCTGGGAGCAGCAGCTCGGCAACAAGACCGAGGCGGCCGGCGCTTACCTCGAGATCCTCGACCTCGACCAGGCCTACATGCCTGCCCACGAGGCGCTGGAGACCATCTACCGCGAGACCGAGGCGTGGGGCGAGCTCATCGAGCTCTACCTGCGGCAGGTCGAGATCTTCGACGACGCCAAGTTCAAGGTCTCCACCTACCAGAAGATGGCGAAGGTCTTCGAGGAGAACCAGGGCGACCCGGACAACGCCTTCGAGGTCCTCAAGTACGCGTTCAACATCGACTACGCCAACGAGGACACCTCGCGCGAGCTCGAGCGCCTCGCCACCCAGGCCAACAAGTGGGGCGAGCTGCTCAACGAGTACAACGGCATCGTCCGCTCGATCCCCGACAAGAGCGAGCAGGCCGAGCTGTGGGTGAAGATCGGCCGCTGGTACGGCGAGCACCTGAACCGCGTCGACTACGGCCTCAAGTCGCTCGAAGAGGCGCTGAAGCTCAACGCCAACAACATCAACGCGCTGCGCGAGCAGGCCGGGTTCTACCGGCGCGCGATGAACAACGTCGAGCTGGCCAAGACGCTGGCGCGGATCGTCCCGCTCGAGACCGACCCGAACATCCAGGTCCGCACGCTGACGCAGCTGGCGGAGGTCCAGGACGGCGGGCTCGGCGACATCCCGGCGGCGATCGAGAGCTACCGCAAGGTGCTCGAGATCGACGGCGAGAACATCAACGCGCTCGACGCCTTGGCCCGGCTGCACCAGAACCAGGGTCAGTGGCAGGACCTGGTCGGCGTGCTCGAGCGGCGCGTCGGCACCCTCGACGAGCCGGAGCAGGTCATCGCCCTGCGCAAGCGCATCGGCGGCGTGCAGGAGGGCCAGCTCGGCGACGCTGCGGCGGCGATCGAGACCTACCGCAGCATCGTCGACAGCGAGCCGGGTGACCGCGAGGCCCTGGCGGCGCTCGAGCGCCTGTACCTGGCGGGCGGCAGCGTCCCGCAGTACCTCGGCGTCCTCGAGGCCGAGCTCGACACCACCACCGTGCGCGACGAGCAGATCGCGATCTACGACCGCATGGCGGCCGCGCACGTCAACCTGGCCCAGGACCCGGCGCGGGCGGCCGAGGCGTTGGAGAAGATCCTCCTCCTCGACAAGTACCGCGACCCGACCTACCGCCAGCTCGAGGACCTGTACACCAGGCTCGAGAAGTGGACCGAGCTCGTCGAGACCTACCGCAACCACATCGCGGTCACCACGGCGCCCGCCGCCAAGGTCGACCTGCTGGTGGCGATGGCCCAGGTCTACGAGAAGCAGATCCAGGACATCGACCGCGCGATCGAGACCTACAGCGAGATCCTCGAGCTGAGCCCGCAGCACTTCGACTCTGCGGTCACGCTCGCTCGCCTGCAGGAGCAGATCGAGGACTGGCCGGCCGCGCTCAAGACCCTGGCGCTCCTGGTCGAGCTGTCGCGTGACCCCGCGGTCCGCGTGCAGCACCTGACCCGCATGGGCCAGGTCTACCAGGAGAAGCTGGGCCAGCTCGACGAGGCCGAGCGGCGCCTGACCCAGGCGACCGAGATCGACCCGGGCTACGTGCCGGCGATCGTCAGCCTGGCGGAGCTGTACAAGGGCCGGCGCGACTGGCTCAAGGCGGCCCGCAACCTCGAGGCGGCGTTCGGCTACTCGAACACCAAGCTCGAGAAGATCGCGCTCGCGGCCGAGGCCGGCTTCATCTACTACGAGGAGCTCGAGAACAAGGAGAAGGCCGTCGCGCTGTTCGCCGAGGTGCTCAAGCTCGATCCGGAGCACGTCAAGGTCGGCCGCGTGATCGGCCAGATCTACTACGACGAGGGTCGCTTCGCCGACGCCGACCCGATCTTCGACGTCCTCACCCGCAAGGCCGACCAGCTCGGCCTGGGCGATCAGGACCAGCGCGACCTCTACCTGCGAGCCGCCAAGGTGGCGCGCAAGCTGGGCAACGGCGACAAGGCCCTGAAGCAGTTCAAGCGCGCCTACGACATCGACGCGACCAACCGCGAGGTGCTCGTCGGCATGGCCGACCTGCTGTTCGAGAAGGAGGACTGGGAGAAGGCGTTCAAGCTGTACCAGACGATCCTGGTCCAGCACCGCGACACCCAGAGCTCGTCCGAGACGGTCCTCGTCTACTACCGCCTCGGCATGATCAAGAAGCGGCAGAACGAGCCGCGGAAGGCGCTCAACTACCTCGAGAAGGCGCTCGAGGTGGACCCGCACGACCTCGCCACCCTGAACGCGGTCATCGAGCTGCAGACGGGCGCGGGCGACTGGGAGGGCGTCATCCAGGCCAAGCGGGCCATGATCGACGTGGCCGCCACCGGCGATCAGCAGGCGGCGATCTACAACGAGATCGGCAAGCTGTACCTCGAGAAGCTGGGGAACTGGCAGAAGGCGGCGGCGGCCTACCAGAACGCCCTCGACCTGCAGCCGAAGGACTACCCGCTGCTGCACACGTTGCTGGACATCTACACCCGCAACAAGCAGTGGGAGGAGTCGATCCGGATCATCGACCGCATCGTCGAGATCGAGAAGGACCCGAAGCGGCGCTCGAAGTACAACTACACCGCGGCGGTCCTGCTCCGCGACGAGCTCAAGGCCCACGACGAGTCGATCGACCGCTTCAACTCGGTGCTCGACGACGACCCGGCGTACCTGAAGGCGTTCCAGGCGATCGACGCGATGGTCACCAAGTCGAAGGACTGGAAGACCCTCGAGCGCTCGTACCGGAAGATGCTGAAGCGGCTCCCGGCCGACGGCATGGGCGACCTGAAGATCACGCTGTGGTCGAACCTCGCGGAGATCTACCGGACGCGCCTGAAGGACTTCAAGGCGGCCACGGCGGCCTTCGAGGTGGCGGCCAAGCTCGACCCGGGCAACACCGAGCGGCACTACCTGCTGGCCGAGCTCTACGAGGCGCTCATGCAGGAGAACCCGCAGGAGTACGCCACGCAGGCGGTCAAGGAGCACCAGATCCTCATCGCCCAGGAGCCCTTCCGGTACGAGAGCTACCACGCGCTCTTCAACATCTATCGGAAGAGCAACCAGTTCGACAAGGCGTACTGCCTGGCGCGGACGCTGGTGTTCCTCAAGCAGGCCACGCCCGAGGAGCAGCAGATCCACGACAAGTACGCGACGAACGATTTCCGGCAGGCGCGTCAGCGGCTCTCGGAGGAGATCCTCCGCCGCCACGTGTTCCACCCGGACGAGGACCTGTTCCTGACCGGCATCCTCGGCTCGATCGCCCCGGCCATCGCGGCCTGGCGCGCCAACCCGCTGCCCGCGTACCTCAAGCCGAACGAGCGCACGGACATCAACACCGACCCCGCGCCGGTGTCGCGCATGGCCAAGTACGTGATGCAGCTGCTCAACGTCGGCCAGCCGGACCTCTACCTCCGGCCGGACGACCAGGGCGATGTCTCGCTGCTCAACGCCCAGCGCGACGGTCGCGTCCACCCGACGATGGTCGTGTTCCAGAACCTGCTCAAGGGCAAGAACGAGAAGCACCTCGCCTTCGCCCTCGGCCGGTACATGTCCGACCTCTACCTGCCGCACTACGCCTACGTCGCGCTCGACCGCTCGCCGCAGAACCTCAAGCAGGTGTTCCTCGCTTGCATGCACATGTGCGACATGGAGACCGGCGGCAACCGCCAGGAGCTCGACCAGATCGCCCGCGAGATCCTGTCGCGCCTCCCGGCCAACGCCCGCGACCAGATGCGCAGCCTCATGCGCCGCTTCGTCGAGGCCGGCGGCTCCACCGACGTCAAGAAGTGGGCCCTCGGCACCGAGATCACCGCCTATCGCATCGGCTTCCTGCTGTGCGACGACCTCATCACCGCCGCCCACCTGATCTCCCAGGAGCAGGCCGGGTTCGGCTCGGCGATGACGCCGAAGGACAAGATCAAGGAGCTGGTCCTCTACAGCATCAGCGAGGACTACTTCAAGGCGCGCAAGGGCATCGGCGTCTCGGTCGCCTGAGACTGAGAGCCTGCTGTCCGTAAGGACAGGTCCG
Source organism: Nannocystis pusilla (assembly GCF_026626665.1). Lineage (GTDB taxonomy): Bacteria > Myxococcota_A > Polyangia > Nannocystales > Nannocystaceae > Nannocystis > Nannocystis pusilla. The sequence goes on along the minus strand of NZ_JAPNKE010000002.1, from coordinate 7,495,933 downwards.
AGAGGGCGGCCCAGGCCGCCCTCTCGGCGTTTGGTCGCCCGACGTCGCGGCTCGTTCGGCGTGCGACGTCACCGCCGCAGGCGCGGTCGGTGGGCGGCCCTGCCGCGAGCGCGAGGTCACCCGCGCGCGAGCAGGCGTGGTCCCGGCGTGGCTCCTCGCCGGCGTGCAGCGCTGTCGCCGATGGGCTGCATCGCCGCTTCTGGCATCGGCTGAAGCTCAGCACCCGCGTGACGGGGCAGCGCCCCGGTCATGCGTCACTGCCTGACGGCTCCGGCTGCGTGCCCAGGGGGTGCCACCGGCAGCGCTCGTCGTTGCGCCCGCGAGCCGTCGGGCTCGCGCGAGCAGCTCCTTCAACTCAGCTGCGGCTGGCGGGCGGCGCCGTGCAGCGCGTGCCACCGGCAGCGCTCGTCGTTGCGCCGGCGAGCCCTCGGGCTCGTGTGAGCAGCTCTTCGGCTCAGCTGCGGCTGGCGGGCGGGGCGGTGTCGCGGATGCCCTGGACCGCGTAGATCTTGAGCGGCTCGTTGCGGCCGCGGACCTTCACGGTCTGGCGCGGCTCGACGATCACGTGCGGGCCGGACAGCTGCAGGGTCGACTCGGAGATGATGATCTCGCCGGGCTTCGCCAGGCTGCACAGGCGGGCGGCGATGTTCACCGCGTCGCCGATGACCGTGTACTGCAGGGTGCGCGACGAGCCGATCGCGCCGGCGATGCACAGGCCGGTGTTGACCCCGATGCCGATGTTGATCTTCTCGCGACCCTGGTCGGCGCGCAGGCGGTTGAACTCCTCGAGCGCGCGCATCATGTCGAGCGCGCAGCGGGCCGAGCGCAGCGGCGCGTCGGGCAGCTCCACGGGCGCGCCGAACAGGCCGATGATCTCGTCGCCCACGTACTTGTCGAGCGTGCCGCCGTGGCGGAACAGCACGTCGACCATGACCTCGAAGTACTCGTTGAGCGTCGCCACCATCTCCTCGGGCGGGTGACGCTCGCTCATGCCGGTGAACCCGCGGATGTCGGCGAACAGCATCGTCACTTCGCGCCGCGACCCGCCCTGGTTGAGCGTGAGCTGCCCGGAGACGATCTGGTCGACCAGGTTCGGCGACAAGAGGCGCTGGAACTGGGCCCGCTTCGACGCCTCGTGCTCGATCTTCTGCGCCAGCAGGTTGTTCTCGATGGCGACCGCCGCCTGCGTGGCGATGCCCGAGAAGAGCAACAGGTCGCGCTCGTTGAACGCGCCGGTCGCCAGCATCGAGTCCATGTGCATCGCGCCGAGCAGCTTGTCGTTGTAGAGCAGCGGCACGCACATCGTCGAGCGGATGCCCTGCATGATGATGCTCTTGGCGGCTTTGAACCGCTCGTCGACCATCGCGTCCGACGACAGCACCGCGCGCTTCTTGAGCCGGACCTCGTCGAGGATGCTGCGCGACAGACGGATCTCCTCGTCGCGCTTCTGCCGGACGTAGCGCGGCACGAAGTCGTCGGTCTCGGGGTCGACGAGCAGGATGACCGCACGGTCGGCGCGGATCAGCTGGAACGCCTCGTCGACGATCTTCTGCAGCAGCGTGTCGAGCTCGGCGTCGATCGACAGCCGCTGCGACAGCTCGTGGGCGATGCGCAGCTTCTCGTAGTCGGCGCGCAGGGTGGCGACGTCCTTGATGTCGGAGGCCGGCAAGAAGCGCGAGCTGGCGGACACCGAGCTCTGGACCTGGCTCTGCACCTGGTCCGGGGTCATGGTGACCTTGTTGAGGACCGGGGGCTGGTTGCGCGGCGGGTCCTCGGTGAAGCGGTAGGTCGTGTTGCCGAGCGAGATCTGATCGCCCGACTTCAACACTCGCTCGGTGACGCGTTCGCCGTTGACGAAGGTGCCGTTCAGGCTCCCGACATCGCGGACCACGTATCGGCCGTCGGGGCCGAGGGTGATCCGGCTGTGCTCCTTCGAGACGATCCGATCCAGCACCTGGATCGAGTTGTCGGGATGGCGCCCGAGGGTGTTGAACGACGTGAGGATGTGCTCAGTCGGGTGGTCCCCCCCGATGAGGATGAGCTTGGCCGCCATCGACGATTCCGCATCGTAGGGCAGGTAAATCCGCGGATCAACCGCCCTCGATGTCTCGCTGCGAGCCGGACGATCGACCGCGAGGGGCCCGGCAGGTCGATCCCAGGCCGCGTCCGCACCGCCGCCTCTCGCGGCGCCGTCCCCCTCGCGACCCCCGGCTGGCCTCGAGTTCATCCGCAGACCGGGCCTCTGCGGCCCGCGTGCAGACCGCCGCGCGCGTTTGCGCCATCGCTGTCTCTGGGGGAAAGCGACGGCCCTTGCAGTATGATGCCGGGGCCAAAGTCCCCTCCTCGTGTACCACCTGCCCGCATATGTAGCTTTGGAGCGTTGGCTGCTCCAAAAGCGCGTGGCCGTCGTGCTCCCCGGGGGGCCGGAAGGACCGCGGCGACTCGCCGCAGCCGGGGTCGCGCGGGTGCTCGTGCTCGGCGGCGACTGCCCGGCCGAGCCCGGTCTCGAGGTGTGGTCGGGCCCGCTGGAGCTGTCGCGCCTGCCGCTGCGAGACCGCAGCCTCGACGCCGTGACGTGCATCGAGGGCGGCGTCTCCCACGACCCGACCGCCCGCCACGCGCTCATCCTCGAGGCGAAGCGAGTGTTACGCGACGGTGGCATCCTCGCCCTCGCCGTCGAACCCGACCCGGATCACCTCTGGGAAGTCGAGGACGATCTCCGCGGCGTCTTCGCCCATGTCGGCGCCTTCGCCCAGCTCGAGTGGCAGGGCGTGAGCGTCGCGCCGCTCCTGCCCACCGCCCCGGGCGAGGCGCTGGTGCCGGTCCTGCGCGAGGGCCTGCTCGACGAGCCGCTGCCGATCCAGCGCTACCTCCTGATCGCCTCGCAGTCGGAGCTCGAGGCCCGGCTGCGCGAGTGCATCATCGTGCCGACCGGCCCGGTCGCGCCGCTCACCCCGACGATCGAAGTGGTCGAGGTGACGGTCGCGTCGCCGCTGCCGCTGCCGCCCGAGCCGGAGCCCGCACCGCCGCCCGAGCCGGCCGAGAACACCGACTTCGACCTCGTCGCGCTGTTCGCCGCCGAGTCCGCGTCCGCCCTGCTCGGCGGCGTGCCGCAGCCGCGCGCCCACGAGATTTCGGCGCCGGCGCCGATCCCCGAGCCCGAGCCGGAGCCCGCGCCGGAGCCGGCGGTAGCGATGCTCGAGCCGGAGGCGCCGGAGGTCGTGCAGGTCGACCCGGGCACGCTCGCGGAGCTCGAGCGCCTGCGGGAGATCGTCAACAACTTCTCGGCCGAGCGCGAGAGCCTGCTGGGCCACGCGGTCAAGCTCGCCGGCGAACTCGACCGCACGCGCGAGGAGAAGGCCCGCACCGACGCCGAGCTGCACGCCGCGCGTCAGCGCCTCGAGTCGCTGCAACATGTCCAAGAGGACAGCCGCATGCACTCGCTGGCGATGCTCATGCGCCGGCCCGACGCGGACAACGCGGTCGCCACCCACGAGCTGGTCGACGAGGTCGCGCCGCTCGCCGCCCCGGAGAGCGGGCGGGCCACCGCCGACGCCGCGATCGATCGCAACCGCCTGCGCGAGGAGCTGGCGCGCCGCACCGCCGAGCTGCAAGAGCTCGAGACGCGGGTGCTGCAGCAAGAAGAGGAGATCCGCCGCGAGCACCTCGAGAACGTGCGCCTGGTGACGGACGTCGATCGCCTCCGCGAGCAGGTCGAGCGCAGCCGGGCGATCGAGCAGGACCGCGTGCAGGAGCTCGAGCGCCTCGGCCACGAGCTGCGCAAGCTCGAGGTCGACCACGCCGAGCTGCAGGGCCTCTACAACACGCAAGAGCAGCGGCTACGGACGCGCGAGGAGGCCGGCGGTGGCGGCGGGGCGGCGACGCCGGTCGACAACGCGGCGCGGCAGCTCGAGCTCGAGAAGGTCACCGCTCAGCGCGACCAGCTGCGAGCCCGCGAGCGCGCCGCCGCCGACATCGTGCGCCGACGCGACCGCGAGCTCGCCGACGCGACGCGCACGGTCCGCGAGCTGCGGCGCTCGGTCGAGGATCACGCCACGCTCGCGGCCCAGCTGCGCGGCGAGCTGGCGGTCTTGCAGGTCCACATCCAGCGCCTCGAGGAGACCGTCCCGAGCCTGCAGGAGCGCCTGCGCGACCAGCAGCGCAAGACCATCGAGCGCGAGGACGAGGCGGCCGAACTGCAGCGCCGGCTCGAGGAGGGCGTGGCCGAACAGGAGCACCTGCGGGCCCGCCTGCGTCGCCAGCGGCAGGACATGGAGGCGCTCGCCGGGGCCAAGCAGGGCGCCGAGGTCGAGCTGTTCCGCCTGCGCCGCGAGCTCGAGGCCAAGCACCAGGCCATCGATCAGCTGCAGCAGATCGTCTCGCTCGGCGCCAGCCGCATGGGCCAGGCTTCGGGCCCGCTGTCGGACGCCGCGCGCGCCGAGATCCTCACCCTCCGCGGCGAGCTGGCCGATCAGGCCGCCGAACACGCCGAGGCGCTGGCCCGCAGCGAGGCCGAGCACCAGCGGATCGTCGAGCACGAACGGGCCCGCCTGCGCCGCTCTCGCCTCGAGGCCGGCATCCGCGCGGAAGAGATGGAATACATGCTGTTCCAGCTCGACACCGCGGAGCAGAAGATCTGGGAGATGAACGACGCCACCGACCGCTCCGCGGCGCGGTTGGCCGCCGGTCTCGCCCAGCTCGAGAAGCAGAAGGAGCAGTACGAGGACCTCGCGGACGAGCTCGACGTCACGCGCAACCTGCTGGTCGAAGCGCAGGCGAAGATCGCCGAGCTCGAGCGCCTCCTCGACAGCGAGCGCGCCCGCCTGGCCCGCGTGTCGCTGGCGCCGGCGACGATCATCGACGGGCCCGACACCAGCGGCAGCTTCGACGTGAACGTCGACGAGCCCGAGCCGGACCCGGAGGACTCGATCGTGGCGCCGACGATCCGCCGCTACCCCGGCGACCCCGATCCGCTGGCGGGCATCGACCTCGACGACGAGTCCGAGCCGGTCAGCCTCGCGGCGCGCCTGGCGGGCGGCTCGGCGGCGGACTCCGGCGACTTCGACATGGGCTCGCTCGGCAGCGCGGAGGTCTCCAGCCCGGTGTTCCGGCTGCCGTCCGACGTCGACGACGACTCCGACGACGACATGGATGCGTCGCACACGCGCGTGGTGGTCGTGCCCGACGAGGACGAGGACGAGGTGTTCTCGATCGACACCGAGTGGGGCGAGCTCGACGACGACAAGCGCTCCAGCGCCCCCCGCGCCAGCGAGATGACGACCCAGCGGATCGTCATCGAGGTGCTGGAGGACGAGGCCTGGCCGGCCGACGGCGAGATGGAGCCGGAGCTGCAGGCGCTCCTCAACGTCCGTCCCGACCAGGCGGCCGAAGACGGCAAAACGGGGCCCCTGCCAGCCGCCGAGTCCGGCAAGGCCCAGAGCGACAAGTCCTCGTAGCGCCGGGGCCCTGTCGCGCAGAGTGCGCCCCAGCTTTTTGCGAACTTCGACCTCGGTCCTCGCGAAAGTGCTTGACGCCAGACCCGAGTCGAAATAGGTTCCACGCCCGCCGCGAGGATGGCGAAATGGTAGACGCGCACGGTTCAGGTCCGTGTGTCCCTAGGACGTGGGGGTTCGAGTCCCTTTCCTCGCACTAGAAGGCTGAAGGCCCTGTCACCACCCGGTGACAGGGCCTTCGCCTTGGTCGCCCGAATCTCCGCCCGGCGCGAGGCTTTTGCTCGGGCCGAACGGTCGCGCCACAAAACGATGTACCGACGGGCTGCCGGCGCGAGGGCTGGCGACCGGTCGGCGACGGCCTGATGCGCTGGTGAGAGCGCCGGGCGGGCTCAGGGCTGGCCGAGGACCTCGATGCTCTTGACCGCGATGCTCGGGCCGGACATGTGGATCCCAAACCCCCGGACTCCACGGTGCCCTCGACCTTCACCCGCGCCCCGGCCTTCACGGAGCACTTGCTCAGGCGGTACACATCGCCCTTGTCGGTGACAAGCTCGTGAAAGCCGCCCTCGAGGTCGTTCTTCCGCACGGTCCCGGTGAAGGTCGCCATGGTCCGCAGTGTACCCGAGACTTCAAGCCACGCCACCGCGCTGTGGCTGCTCGCCGGGCTCGATCCGTCCGGCGGCGCCGGTCTGCTGCGCGACGGCTTCACGGCCGCCGCCTGCGCCCCGAGCGTCCCGGTGGCCCGCCTCGTCACCGCGTGGACGCGCCAGGGCCATGGTCGACCCGCGACCGCCGAGCCGCGCTCGGTGGACGCGGTCGTCCGCGAGCTGCGGACGATGCCGCCGCCGCGCGCGATCAAGATCGGCCTGCTGCCGGGGGGCTGGTCGAGGCGGTCCTCGGCGAGGTCGCCTCGCATCGCGTGCCGGTGGTCGTCGACCCGGTGCTCGCCGCCTCCGACGGCGGTGACCTCGGCGCCCGCGCGGACATCCTGCGAGATTGCCTTCGAGACATGTCCGAAGAGACATGGCTCGTCACGCCCAACCGGCGCGAGGCGGCGGTGCTCACCGGCTCGACCGAGGACGACCCCGAGCTGGTCCAGCGCACCGCCGACGCGCTCGGCCGCGCCGGGGTCCTGCTCAAGAGCGCGGTCGTCGACGAGCAGCGGGTCCGCGACGTCGTCTGTCTCCCGGGACAGGTCCACGTGTTCGAGCGGCCGCGCGTGGCCGGCCCCGACCCGCGCGGCACCGGCTGCGCCCTGGCGACGGCGATCGCCTGCGGCCTGGCGCAGGGCCGCCACATGCTGGCGTGCATCAGCGCCGCGGTGGCCTGGCTCGACGTCGCCCGCACCCGCTGCGTGCCCGGGGTCGACGGCCGCGCCCACCTGCCCGAGCGCGCGCCGCCGCTGGCGTGAGGCCTCAGCTCGCGCCCAGGCCGTTGGCGGCGAGCCACGCCGGGTCGGGCGCGACGCTCTGCAGGACCTCGACGAAGAGGCCGTCCGGCGCCGCCACCTGGAACCGCCGCTGACCCCACGGCTCGGTGACCAGCGGCAGGACGATCTCGAGACCTGCGCGGCGCAGCCGCGCGTGCTCGGCGTCGACGTCCGCGACCAGGAAGGCCAGCAGCGAGCCCGCGACCGGCTTGCCCCGCGTCGCGGCCGGCCAGGACTCGTGGTCGCGCTGGACGAAGTCGAGGCTGACGTCGGCGTGGCCGGGGTGCTGGAGGTTGACGTACCAGCCGATGTCGATGCCCACCTTGAACCCGAAGTGCGCGACGAACCACTGCGCGCTCCGGGTCGGGCTCTCCGCCGCCACCACCACGCCGATCAGACTGAACTGCATCTCGTTGCCTCGCTTGTCTCGCAGGATGTTCGCCGCGCGCGGCGAGAGACGCCGAGGCGACGCACGCGCCGGCCCGGCCGAGACTGTTTACCGCATCCGCGCCGCCCGGCCAGCTTCGACAGGTTCCTGTCCCCGGAGACAGGCGCGCTCGGCCGGCCGTGCCGCGGGCCGTTCGCGCCCGGACGCGGTCGACGAAGCGCCGCGGGCCGCAGCGCGGAGGCGCCGCGAGCTCGTGGCGCGCGGCGGCGCCGACGAGGCCTGCGAGGTGTTCGCGGTCAGGTCGAGTCATCCTCGCGCGCGAGGTCCTCCGCGCTCAGTCGCTCGCGCGCGTGCGGGCGAGGTTGACCGAGCGCAGCGACGGCAGCGCCAGCAGCGTCGCCGCGCCGTCGGCGGTGACGACGGTGTCGGCGAGGTTGAGCTGCTCGAGCTTGTCCATGCCGCGCAGGTACTGCAGCGACTGGTCGGTGATGAGGGTCGCGTCGAGCCGCAGCACCCGCAGGGCCGTCAGGTCCTTGAGGTGGGCCACGCCGCCGTCGACGACGTCGGTGTGGTCGAGCTCGAGCACCTCGAGCTGCGTCAGCCCGGCCAGGTGAGCGAGCCCGCGGTGCGTCACCTTGGTGTGGTGCAGCCGCAGCACCTTGAGCCCGTGCATCCCCGCGAGCGCGCGCAGCCCGTTGTCGGAGATCTGCGTGCGCCCGAGGTCGAGCTCGACCAGCCCGGTGAGCTCGCCGAGCTCGTCGGCGACGCGGTCGCCGAGGCTCGGGATGTCGAGCACGAGCGTGCGCAGGCCGGCCAGCTCGCCGAGGTGCTGCATCGACGGATCGGCCAGAGTCAGCGGCGGCGCCAGCCCGAGCACGAGGGTCCGCAGGTCGGGCAGGCGACTCAGCGCGAGCAGCCCGTCGGGCCCGAGGTCGCGGCCGCGGATCTCGATCGACTGCAGGCCGAGCTTCGCCAGCTCCTCGAGCCCCGCGCCGGTGATCCGCGACTGCGGCAGGACCAGCCGCCGCAGCCCGGGCTGACGGCCCAGCGCGCGCAGGCCCTTGTCGCCGAGGTTCGGGCAGGCGCACGTGAACTCGGTCAGCGGCAGGTCGCGCACGTACAGCGGGCTGTAGTCGTTGAAGCCGGGGCCGCGCAGCGTCAGCCGCGACAGCCCCGTCAGCGGCTTGAGCTGGTGCAGCGAGAAGTTGCCGGCGCGGGTGTCGAGCAGCTTGACGTCGCGCAGCGCGGTGGCTTCGGCGATCTCGAGCAGCGCGTCGTGCCCGGCCCACGGGCCCTCGAGCGTGAGCGCCTGCAGCCCGGGGACGTCGCCGGCGATCGCCGCCAGACCGGAGTCGGTGGCGAGGTCGCGGAGCACGAGCGAAAAGAGCCGCGCCCGCGCCAGCAAGGCCACCGGCTCGGCGCCCTGGGTCACCCGCGCCAGGGTCAGGTCGCGCAGCCGCGGCAGGCTGGCGATCCGGCCCATCACCACGCCGTCGAGCGTGAGGTCCGCGAGCTCGAGGCTCTCGACCCCGACGAGCGCGCCGAGGCCCGCGTGGACCGCGTCGAGGCAGCCGGAGATCCGCAGCGTCCGCAGCGCCGGGGTGCGCTCGGCCAGGCGGGTCAGGTCGAGCTCCGCGCAGGCGTGGTCGTAATCGAGGTCGTCGCGCAACTGGCCGGCCCGCTCGCGCCGGTCCTCCGGCGACATCGCGAGGTCGAGAGACACCAGCCGACCGAGGTCGAGCTCGCCAGCTCGCGCGGGTGCGAGACGACCAGCTTCTCGGGCGGCGGCGGCACACGCTCGGGCTCCGGCGCGGCGACCACGGGCGGCGGGGGGCGGGACCCCGGCGGCCGGCGCCGGCGTGGGCGGCGGGGCGCCGCAGCCGAGCAGGCCCGAACCGAGCGCCAGAACGGTGATCAGACGGCAGATTCGCATCATGTCAGGCGGCGAGCCGCAGCAGGCGGCGCGCGTTGGCGGTGGTCGTCGCGGCCACCAGCTCGAGCGGCTCGGCACGGGCCGCGGCGACGGCGCGGGCGATGTCTTCGAGGAACGCCGGCTCGTTGCGGGCCGGCCGACGCGACGCCGGGGTCTGGTCGGGCGAGTCGGTCTCGATCAGCAGTCGGTCGGCCGCGACGGCGCGGGCGGCCAGCACCGGCCGCCGGGCGCCTGGCAAGGTGATGGCCCCGGCGAACGAGATCGCGTGACCGCCGCGGCAGTACGCCGGCACCATCTCGGCGCTGCCCGAGTAGCTGTGCAGGATCGACGGCGGGAGCGGCTGCTCGTCCAGCAGCTCGAGCATGGCCGCGTGGGCCTTCAAACAGTGCAGCAGCAACGGAAGCCCGGTCGCTCGCGCCAGCGCGAAGTGGGCCCGCAGCACCGCGACCTGCCGCTCGCGCGGCACTCCGACCCCGAAGTCGAGGCCACACTCGCCGATCGCCACGAGCCCGGCCGGCGCCGCGCGAATCTGGTCGGTTAATGCGGTCAGAACCGCGGAATCATGCGCGGGGTCGAGCTCCGGGAGGACTTGCGGGTGGATCCCCAGGGCGGTGTGAAAGCGCACGGTCGGCGCTATTTCGCGCAGGTCCGCCGCGGTCTCGAGCAGGTCCGCCCAAGATTCCGGTTCGACACCGGGGATCACGATTGCCGAAATCCCGCGGCAGCGGCCCGAACAGCGGCAAATCGACGTTCCGCACGATCGCCGAAGCGCGGCATGTCGATGTGCGCGTGGGTGTCGATTAAATTCATACGGTAAATGCCGGGGATACGGTCTTGCGGATTTGACGCACCTGGGGGCTTTTGTAAAACCCAAAGCCCGTAACGCGACCCCCCAGTTTGCGACGTACGGGCCCAATTGGGCCAGAAAACAGGGAAGTCCATGTCATCGACACGAATTGAGCGCGTTCTTCGCCACGACGGTATCGTGGCCGTGTTGGACCAAACCGCGGAGCAGTCGCAGGCGGGCGACGCGGCGTGGGTCGGCGAGGAGCGCTGGAAGCCCATCGTGCTCGAAGCGGTGAAGCTGCGACAGGTGGCGGGCGAAAGCGCTGTTCGCATCCTCGTCGGCGAGCACGCGATCCTGGTCGCCGGCGACGAGAAGCACGTGGTGGGCGTCGTCTTCATCAAGGGTCACCCGGTCGTGAAGTCGGTGGTCCGCATGGTCCGCCAGCTCATGCGCCTGCCTGCCAACGCCCTCCCGGCGCTCTAGCACCGAGGCCGCTTTCCGGGCGATGAACATCGTTCGGAGGCGGCCTAACGCTGGTAACCGGGAAGCCGTGCCGAGCGCGCCCGCAGCATGCGGGCGCGCTCGCGCCTTGGGTTACCCTCGCACGCCATGGTCCCCGACCTCCAAGACCTCCGCGCGGCCTTGATCGCGGCCCTCGGCGCCGAGCGCCTGAGCGACGACCCGGCCGACCTCGGCTACTACGGCGCCGACCGATGCCGCGGCGGCTGGCCGGTGCAGCCGTCGTTCATCGTGTTTCCGCGCTCGGCGGCCGACGTCCAGGCGGTCGTCCGCGCGTGTGCCGCTCACGGCGTCCCGATCGTCCCCTCGGGCGGTCGCACCGGCCTGGCGGGGGCGGCGACCGCCACCCGCGGCGAGGTCGTCCTGTCGCTCGAGCGGATGCACCGGATCCTCGAGGTCGACACGGCGGCCCGCACGCTGCGCTGCGAGGCCGGGGCGACCCTCCAGGCCGTGCAGGACGCGGCGGCCGCCGCCGGCCTCCTTTATCCCGTCGATTACGCCGCCAAGGGCAGCGCCCAGATCGGCGGCAGCCTGGCGACCAACGCCGGCGGGGTGAAGGTGCTGCGCTACGGCCTCACCCGCGACTGGGTGCTCGGCCTCAAGGTCGTCCTCGCCAGCGGCGAGCTGCTCGCGCTGGGCGGGGCCCTGGTCAAGAACAACACCGGTTACGACCTGCGGCAGCTGTTCATCGGCAGCGAGGGCACGCTCGGGGTGATCGTCGAGGTCACTCTCAAGCTGGCGCGGCCGCCGGCCGACAGCCTCGTCGCGCTGTGCGCCGTCCCGTCCGACGCCGAGGTCCTGGCGCTGTTCGCTCGCCTGCGCCGCAGCAGTCTGACGCTGTCGGCCTTCGAGTTCCTCGACCACGGCTGCCTGGGCCACGTCCTCGCCCACCGCAAGGGCGATCCGCCGTTCGCCGAGGCGGCCGCCCGCTACGTGCTCGTCGAGGTCGAGGTCCCGGTGCCGGGGGCGGCCGCGCTCGAGCACACCCGCGACGAGCTCGGCGCCTGCCTCGGCGAGGCGGTCGACGCCGGCGAGGTCGCGGACGCGGTGCTCGCCGCGACGCAGGCCCAGGCCCGCGCGCTGTGGGCCTACCGCGAGGACATCAGCGAGTCGCTCCACCGCCACACCCCGCACAAGGCCGACATCGCCCTGCCGGTCGCCCGCGTCGCCGAGTTCCTGGCCGCCTGGCGCCCCCTCGTCGCCGAGCGCCTGCCCGGCATCGAGGCGCTGTGCTTCGGCCACGTCGGCGACGGCAACCTCCACCTCAACCTGCTGCGCCCCGACGCCACCGGCCTGCCCGAGTTCCTGGACCGCGTCCACGCCTTCGACGACGAGCTCTACGCCCTCGTCCAGGCCCACGACGGCAGCATCTCCGCCGAGCACGGCGTCGGCCTGCTCAAGCGCGACCACCTGCACTACAGCCGCAACCCCACCGAGGTCGCGCTGATGCGCGGGATCAAGTCGGTCCTCGACCCCGCCGGCCTCCTCAACCCCGGCAAGATCTTTGATCTTACGAAGGGGTGTCCCGAAGGTCATGCCCCGAGCGACATGTGGCTCGGGACATGTTCTTGGCGACATGTCCTGAAGCTCCGTTGCTCGAGCCGCGAGAGCGAAGCCTCACTGCCCCGGCGGCGGCTCGCTGAGCTCCGGCTCGCCCGCGCCGGGCTCGACGACCTTGGCCTTCTGCTCGGGCGACAGCGGCTCGTTGAGCAGCACGTCGATGCGGCTGCGAGCCCAGTCGTCGCCGACCACGGAGATCTCGACGCGGTACTGGTGCTCGCCGATCTTGAGGCGCGCGCGGTCGTTGAACCACGCCCACCGCCGCACGCCGGCGGCCGGCGCGTCGGTGCGGGGCTCGTCGGGCAGCTCGAGCCCCACGGCCGCCAGCAGCGCCTTGGGGTCGAACGGGCCGGATCCCTTTTATAGCCGTCGAAGCCGATCGAGGCCGCGACCCCGTCCTCGTACTCGACGCGGATCCCCGCCCACTCGTCGCCCTTGTCGGCGTAGCGCTGGAGCGCGAAGCTGCAGCGGAAGAAAGTCCGCTCCGGCGCGAAGCGGACGCACGTCGAGCGGGCCATGCCCTTGCCCTGGTGTTCGCCGAAGTTGGCCTCGACCGAGGCGACCGGCTGGCCGAGCAGGGCCGGCAGCGGCAGGCTCACGTCGCTGCGGACCTTGCCGAAGGTCGTCGGCGCCGCGGCCTTGGGCTCCGGCGCCTTGACCGGCTCCGCGGCCTTGGCCTCGGTCCTGACCTCCGCGTTGGCCTCGGGCTCCGCCTTCTGCGGCCCGGTCGGCTGCGAACAGCCGATCACCGCGAATCCACACGCCCACGTGTAAACCCTCTGGAGCGACGTCACGGCGGGATGATACGCTCTGTTCCGCGCGAGCCTGGCGAAATTGGTAGACGCGCTGGATTTAGGTTCCAGTACCCCCGGGTGTGTCGGTTCGAGTCCGACGGCTCGCAAATGCCCGACTTGACGCCGCCGGTCCCGCCGGCTAAGGCGTCCCCTCGTGATCGGCACGCTCCTCAAGCGCATCACCGTGCACACCCTGGACCGCGTCGTCGAGCGCGGCAAGACGTCGGAGCACGCGCCGGTGCGCATGGCCGCGGCCGGCCTCGATCGCGTGCGTGGGATCGTCGGCCTCGATCGCATCGACCTGCGCCTCGAGATCCCCGGCTGGGACGGCGGCACGCCCGACCAGCCGATGTGGCAGACCGACCGCGACAAGCTGCGCAAGTGGCAGCAGGACCGCGGCATCATCAAGCCCGAGACGGCGGCCGACGCCAAGCCGGCCGTGCCGGTCCTCGTGATCTACTACAAGCGCGGCTGCCCCTACTGCCGCGCCGCGCTCGACCTGGTGCGCGAGCAGAACCTGCTCGCCAAGACGATCGACTACACCGACAACCACGACCTGCGCACGGCGATCCGCACCAAGACCGGCCGCCGCACCACGCCGCACGTGTTCATCCGCGAGCAGTGCATCGGCGGCTTCGACGAGCTGCGGGAGCTGCACGAGTCGGGCAAGCTCAAGCAGCTGCTCGCGGACCCGACGGCCGAGCCGGTGGTCGCGGCGATCGTCGGTGACGACGACGACGAGGACGAGGGCGACGGCCGCGAGCTGACCGCGGCTGCCCTCAAGGCCAGGTTGGCCGAGGGCGGCAAGGTCCTGCTGCTCGACGTGCGCGAGCCGTCGGAGTGGGCACAGACCGGCGTCCTCGCCGGCGCGCGCACGGTCTCGCTCGGCGCGCTCGAGAAGGCCGAAGACCTCGACCCGCAGGGCGTGTGGATCGCCTACTGCCGCTCCGGCCGGCGCTCGCTGCAGGCCGCCGAGATCCTCGGCCGCCGCGGCTTCAAGTCGGTCGTCAGCCTGCGCGGCGGCATCGAGGGCTGGAAGGCCGCCGGCGGCGCGACCGTGCCGTACGAGCCCACCGCCCCCGCCCCCGCCAAGAAGCCGCCCGTCAAGCTGCCGGTGGTCCACCCCGAGCGCTCGCCGTTCGAGGCCCTGCTCGAGGACCCGAACGCCGCGGTCGACAGCGAGCCGCTCGAGGGCGAGGCGCTGATCGCCCGCGTCCGCGAGGTGCTCGAGACCTGCCGTCCGCTGGTCCAGGCCGACGGCGGCGACATCGAGCTGCTCGACGTCACTTCCGACACCGTCGGCGTGCGACTGACCGGCAACTGCGTCAGCTGCCCGAGCTCGCAGGCGACCCTGAAGCAGGGCATCGAGCGCAAGCTGAAGCAGCAGATCCCGCAGATCAAGGGCATCCGCTCGCCCCAGCTCGCGCCGTAGCGCGAGCGCGAGACGTTCGTCGCGCCCCGGTGGCGGGCCGAACCGCGCCGTTCAGCGTCGCTTCGTTGTGCCCGCAGCAGGCGGGCCCAAGACCGCTCCGCCGAATCGCGTCGTGCGACATCCCTTCGTCGATGTCGGCAGCGCGCCGAAGACCGCTCCGCCGAATCGCGCTGTGCGGCATCCCTTCGTCGATGTCGGCAGCGCGCCGAAGACAGTTCCGCCGAATCGCGTCGGTGCGGCATCCCTTCGTCGGTGTCGGCAGCGCGCCGAAGACCGCTCCGCCGAATCGCGCCATTTGGCGTCGCACGCCGGAGGCCGCGCGGAGAGATCACGCCGCCGCAGAAGCGGAGGCCGAGCGCCGCCCGACGCTGATGCGCCGCCCATCGCAAGCAGGCACACGCGCGCTCGGCACACCACGGAGGACTCGCACCCGCGGCGAGGCGCCGTCACCACGAGCGAGCCGCTGCCTCGCAAGAGCTCACTCGCTGCGCCGCTCGGCGATCGGCTCGCCTCGCTCGGCATCCCAAGCCGTCGTCGCATCGTGACGCGCCCGTCACCGAGATCGGCCCATCACCTCTTCCTCTTCGCGCCGCGAGCTGGGCGGCCGCGGGACGGCGATCCTCTTCATGGCGATCGCCCGCCGCTCGGCCGCACCGACTCGCGACGCCGATTCCCTCCCGGCGCCCGCAGAATGCCGTTCTGAACCGCGCCTTTCCGCGCGCGAAAGCGCCCAATTCTCACCCCGTGGTCAGGGTTATTAAACCCCGGCTCGGGACGGGCCCGTGGGTCAATTCGCCCCGTGGCGTGCTTTCTTGCGGGGATTTGGGAAGTGTGCAGGATTCTTCCCGGTTGACTGACACCTGTGTCACTGACGACACTGTCAGCCAACTTTTACCGCCCGGCAGGACCCAGATGGCGACCACGACGACGACCCCGACCTCGCAACGCACCTCGCTCAAGATCCTCTCGCAGCCGCAGGTGAAGTCGCTCCTCGACGAAGCGCAGCAGAAGTTCGCCCAGGAGGAGGGCGTGAGCTTCGGCGGCGTCAACATGCACTTCAAGAAGCCGTTCGAGCACACGTTCACGGCGCCGCAGCGGCCGCACACCACGCTCTTGTTCGGCGGTCTGACCTTCCGCCACGAGCACCTGCTGAAGGGCGTGTTCGAGTCGCTGGGCTACAAGACCGCCGTCGTGCCGACGCCGAACGTGGACGCGTTCCAGCTCGGCAAGGAGTACGGCAACAACGGCCAGTGCAACCCGACCTACTTCACGGTCGGCAACCTCGTGCAGTACCTGCAGCACCTGCGCGACAAGCAGGGCATGAGCGTGCAGGAGATCATCGACTCGCACGTGTTCTTGACCGCGGGCGCGTGCGGTCCGTGCCGCTTCGGCATGTACGAGGCCGAGTACCGGCTGGCGCTGCGCAACGCCGGGTTCGACGGCTTCCGCGTCATGCTGTTCCAGCAGAAGGGCGGGCTCAAGCAGGGCGACCTCGAGGCCGGCCTGAAGATGAACCTCGACTTCTTCGCCGGCATGGTCTCGGCGTTCAACTGCGGCGACATCCTGAGCGAGGTCGCCAACTGCATCCGCGCCTACGAGACCACCCCGGGCGCCACCGACAAGGCCGCGAGCGAGTCGCTCGAGTTCATGTACCGGGTCATGAAGCGCAAGCAGCCGGCCGAGCTCGCGGGCACCACCGTCGGCGACCTGCTCAAGGGCAAGAACAGCAAGGCGTTCGACATCGCCGAGCAGGCGGTCAAGTTCCTCGACCTGCTGACCAGCGAGGACTACATCGAGCCGCTGCGGCACGTCGCGCGCAAGTTCGACGAGGTCGAGGTCGACCGCCTGCAGCCGAAGCCGATCGTCAAGGTCACCGGCGAGTTCTGGGCCCAGACCACCGAGGGCGACGGCAACTTCAACATGTTCCGCTTCCTCCACAGCGAGGGCGCCGAGGTCATCACCGAGCCGATCGCCACCTGGCTGGCCTACATGCTGTGGCAGACCAAGATCAAGGCGCGCGACCGCCACGGCCTCGTCGAGAAGGCCGACGAGGTCAAGTGGTACGAGCTCGGCAAGCGGGCCCAGCTCGAGGTCGGCTACATGAAGAAGCGCGCGATCGCCAAGGTCGCCGACACCATCTTCCGCCGCGAGTACAGCCGCATGGTCGAGGCGCTCGGCCACATCGCCCACGAGATCGTCGACATGGACGAGATGGAGCGGCTGGGCCACGGCTTCTACCACACCCGCTCCGAGGGCGGCGAAGGCCACCTCGAGGTGTCGAAGAACATCTACTACTCGCACAAGGGCCTCGCCCACATGGTGCTGAGCCTCAAGCCGTTCGGCTGCATGCCCAGCACCCAGTCCGACGGCGCCCAGTCGGCGGTCGTCAACCGCTACAAGGAGATGATCTTCCTGCCCATCGAGACCTCCGGCGAGGGCGAGATCAACGCCCACAGCCGCGTCCAGATGGCGCTCGGCGAGGCCAAGGCCAAGGCCAAGCGCGAGTTCGCCGAGGTCCTGTCGGGCATCCCGTACAGCCTCGAGGAGCTCAAGGCCTACGTCGACGCCCACCCCGAGATGAAGCGGCCGATGTACCAGTTCCCGCGCCAGAACCCGCGCGTGGTCGGCACCGGCGCCAACTTCGCCCTGCACGTCGCCGAGCGCATGCAGGCCGACGGCGTCAAGCCCAAGCAGGATCGCGTCGCCGCCGAGTGAGGCTGCCTCTCGCGCCAGGTCCTTCTCGCCAGGTCTTCAGGAACAGGAACTTCAGA
The DNA here is from genome assembly GCF_026626665.1 of Nannocystis pusilla. Taxonomy (GTDB): domain Bacteria; phylum Myxococcota_A; class Polyangia; order Nannocystales; family Nannocystaceae; genus Nannocystis; species Nannocystis pusilla. The sequence continues at coordinate 7,478,867 of NZ_JAPNKE010000002.1, read as the reverse complement.
ACATGTCCCAGCTCAAGTACATCGTCGGCGTCGATCTCGGGTCGACCACGGTCAAGGCAGTCGTCGTCGAGGCGGCCACGGACACGATCGTGTGGAAGGACTACCAGCGCCACGAGAGCAAGCAGGCCGACCGCGCGCTGAAGATGTTCAAGGAGATCGAGGAGGCCGTCGGCGACCTCCGCGGCAACGCGCGCATGTTCATCACCGGCTCGGGCGGCGCGACCGTCGGCCGGTGGGTCGGCGCCAAGTTCGTGCAGGAGGTCAACGCCGTCTCGCTCGCGGTCGAGAAGCTGCACCCCGAGGTCAACTCGGTCATCGAGCTCGGCGGTCAGGACGCCAAGATCATCATCTTCAAGCCCGACCCGGAGACGGGCCGCAAGAAGAAGATCCCGTCGATGAACGACAAGTGCGCCGGCGGGACCGGGGCGGTGATCGACAAGATCAACGCGAAGCTGAAGATCCCGGCCGACCTGCTGTGCCAGCAGGGCTACGTCGGCCACAAGCTGCACCCCGTGGCCGGCAAGTGCGGCGTGTTCGCCGAGACCGACGTGAACGGCCTGCAGAAGCTCGGCGTGCCGGCGGACGAGCTGATGGCGTCGCTGTTCGAGGCGATCGTGCAGCAGAACCTGTCGGTGCTGACGCGCGGCCACACCCTGATGCCGCACGTGCTGCTGCTCGGCGGCCCGAACACGTACATCAAGGGCATGGTCGAGGCGTGGAAGGCCAACATCCCGCCGATCTGGCACGAGCGCAACGTGCCGCTGCCGGAGGGCGTCGACCCGGCCGACCTCATCATCGTGCCGCAGAACGCCCAGTACTACGCGGCGATGGGCGCGGTCGAGTTCGGCAAGGACGAGGACGAGCGCGTCGGCGTCTATCAGGGCACCGAGAAGCTGCACTGGTACCTCACCGAGGGCCGCCTGCTCGAGAAGAAGAAGGCCGGCGCGGCGGGCTTGTCGAAGGACGAGGCCGACCTCGACGAGTTCATGACCAAGTACAAGCCGCCGAAGTTCGTCCCGAAGGAGTTCACCCCGGGCGAGGACGTGCGGGTGTTCATCGGCATCGACGGCGGCTCGACCTCCTCGAAGGCCGTGATGCTCAACGAGCAGGGCGAGGTGATCCGCAAGGTCTACCAGCTCTCGAAGGGCAACCCGATCGTCGACACCAAGGAGCTGCTGGCCGACCTGCGCCAGCAGGTCGAGGGCGCCGGCTGCACGCTGACCGTGCTCGGCGTCGGCACCACCGGCTACGCCAAGGACATCCTGCGCGACACCCTGCGCGCCGACGCGGCGATCGTCGAGACCGTGGCGCACTGCGAGAGCGCGCTGCACTTCTACGACAACGTCGACGTCGTGTGCGACGTCGGCGGGCAGGACATCAAGATCATCATCCTGAAGAACGGGAAGGTGAAGGACTTCAAGCTCAACACCCAGTGCTCTGCGGGCAACGGCTACTTCCTGCAGAGCACGGCGGAGGGCTTCGGCATCGACGTCAAGCAGTACGCCCAGCGGGCCTTCGGCGCCCAGGCGATGCCGACCTTCGGCTACGGCTGCGCGGTGTTCATGCAGTCCGACATCGTCGACTTCCAGCGCCAGGGCTGGGCGCCCGAGGAGATCATGGCCGGCCTGGCCGCCGTGCTGCCCAAGAACATCTGGCTGTACGTCAGCCAGATCCCCAACCTCGCCAAGCTCGGCAGCAAGTTCATCCTCCAGGGCGGCACCCAGCACAACCTCGCCGCCGTCAAGGCCCAGGTCGACTTCATCCAGGAGCGCTTCAAGTCGAAGGGCACCGAGGCGCAGGTCATCGTCCACCAGCACTGCGGCGAGTCGGGGGCGATCGGCGCGGCGCTCGAGGTGCGGCGCATGGTCCAGCAGCTCGAGCACAAGACCGAGTGGATCGGCATCGACAAGGTCGCCAGCATCGACTTCTCGCAGCGGCGCGACGAGAGCACCCGCTGCTACTTCTGCAAGAACAAGTGCCTGCGCACCTTCATCGACGTCGACCTCGAGATGAAGCAGCAGGAGGCCGAGAAGCGCATGGCGCTGGGCCAGCTGCTGAAGATCCGCAAGCGCGAGGACAAGCCCGACGAGGCCGTCGGCACCAAGCGCCTCATCATCGCCACCTGCGAGAAGGGCGAGGTCGAGGACCTCGACTCGATGAAGAAGATCAAGGGCGGCCTCGACCAGCTCAAGAAGAACTACCCGAACCTCGCCGCCAAGGCCGCGAAGGACATCTGGGACGCCCAGAACCCGCCGAACGTGGCCGACAGCATCGACGACGTCGGCCTCGGCCTGAGCGAGCACCTCGACCTGCCGCCGCAGCTGGCGGAGCACCAGGACAAGGTCGACGGCCTGCTGCGCAAGCTGAACCGCAGCCCGAAGGTCGCCGAGCTGCTCGGCAAGGCCGCGGGCACGCTCGAGAAGGTGGCGGAGAAGGTCGGCAAGGCCGCGCCGCTGGCCGCGGTCACGCGCGAGACGCTGGCCGCGCAGCAGCAGCGGATCGCGCTGATGAAGAAGCGGGCGACGCTGCGGATCGGCATCCCGCGGGTGCTGAACCAGTACTCGCAGAACCCGTTCTTCAGCGCCTACTTCGAGGCGCTCGGGGTCCCGGCGAAGAACATCGTCTACTCCGACTTCACCTCCGAGGAGCTCTACAAGGAGGGCGCCAAGCGCGGCGCGATCGACCCGTGCTTCCCGTCGAAGGTGTGCATCGCCCACATGCACAACCTGGTCGAGACCAAGCACAAGAAGCGCCCGCTCGACGTGATCGTGTTCCCGCAGGTCGACTCGATGGAGACCTGGCTGTCGGGCACGGTCGGCTCGCGCGTGCCCGACGGTGGTCGGCTCGGCCGACACGACCAAGGCCGCCTTCATCAAGGAGGCCGACGTGTTCGCCCAGAAGGGCATCAAGCTGGTCGTGCCGTTCGTGCAGATGGCCGAGCGCAAGCTGTGCAAGAAGCAGATGTTCGAGTACTTCAAGGACGTGCTCGGGCTGTCCGAGGAGGAGAACGCCCGCGCGGTCGAGGAGGCGTTCAAGGCCCAGGACGGCTTCTTCGTCGGCCACCGCGCCGACGGCCGCAAGGTGCTGAAGTGGCTCGAGCAGGAGCAGCGGATCGGCGTGGTCCTGCTGGCCCGCCCGTACCACAACGACCCCGGCATGAACCACGAGATCCCGGACGAGCTGCAGAAGCTCGGCTACCCGATCTTCACCGTGCAGTCGCTGCCGCTCGACGAGGACATCGTCCAGCCGCTGTTCCAGCCGGACATCGACGCGGGCTTCATCAAGGACCCGTTCGACATCACCGACGTGTGGAAGAACAGCTACAGCGAGAACACCAACCAGAAGGTGTGGGCCGCCAAGTTCACGGCGCGTCACCCGAACCTGGTCGCGCTCGAGCTGTCGAGCTTCAAGTGCGGCCACGACGCGCCGATCTACACGGTCATCGAGGAGATCATCGAGAACTCCGGCACGCCGTACTTCTCGTTCAAGGACATCGACGAGAACAAGCCGACCGGGTCGATCAAGATCCGCATCGAGACCATCGGCTACTTCCTCAAGCGCTATCAGGAGGACATGCGCCGCCAGCTGGCCAAGAAGCAGCGCGTGCAGGAGCGCCTCGAGGAGTACCAGGCCGAGCTGCTGCGCCGCATCGAGTCGGCCCAGGAGCGCCTGGCCGCCGAGCAGGCGCAGAAGCCCGACGTGGTGCTGCAGGCGGCCGGCCTGCTGCCGCGCCCGACCGCCGGCGGGGTGCCGACCGGCGCGCACCTCGACAAGAAGGGCTGACCTGAAGGACAGGTGAACGAAGCGACGACCTCCCGCAGGAGGTCGTCGCTTTTTGCGCGCCAGGCCGCGTCGGGCGAGACAGGACAGGCATGTCCTTCGAGCCAGGTTTGTGCCCATCACCGGGGGGCGCGTTGACTGCTCGGAGACCGCATGTCACCCTGGATGCGTGCGGATTGGCTTATGGTTGACGTCGATGGTGGTGGCGCTGGGCGTCCTGTACGCCTCAGCGCCCGCGGGCGCGCTGTCCTGCGGCGGCGGTCCGTGGTGGAGCGGCGGCAGCTCCGAAGTCGCGGGTGAGACTGACGGCGACGGCGATAGCGAGGACGACTGGACGGTCAGCGCGCCCGCGGAGCCGGTGCCGGTCGACGCGCGCTTGTGGCAGTTCTTCAGCTGCTACTCCGAGCCCCTGCCGTGCAGCTTCACTTCCGAGACGCACACGGTGGAGGTCGATCGCGTGCAGGCCTCGGAGTGCACGCGAGAGGGCCACCACGGCCGGATCGTCGAGCTCGTCCCGCGCGAGCCGCTGTGGCCCGACCACACCTACGTGAACGGCTGCGCCTACAGCGAGCAGAGCTTCACCACCCGGGAAGGCTCGGCCGCGGCCCCCGAACCAGTGCAGGTCACCGCCATCGGGCTCGATCGCCAGTCCGACTTCCCGTGCAGCAGCGGCGACCGGCTCGCCCTCGTGCTCGCGGACCTCGACGCCGCCTACCTGCGCGAGGGCGGGCGCATCGAGATCGCCTATCCCGAAGGACATGTCCTTCCGGTCACCGAGAAGACCCTCTCCTTCGCCGCAGGTTTCCCCGAGACCGACGGCCCGATCACGCTGACGCCGGTCGCGGTCGACGGCGCCCGCGGCGAGGCGGTCCGGGTCGCGGAGATCCGCTACAACCAGGCGGTGTTCGTGACCTGCGCCGTCGGTGAGCCGGGGCCTTGGCACGCGCTGTGGGTCGTGGGGCCGTTGCTGTGGCTGGCTGGGCGGCGCCGGAGGTCATCGTGAGCGCCGTGGTTTGGGCGGCGTGGTTGCTCGTCGGGCCGGCCGAATCAGTGGACGTGGCGACGCCGCCCGCGGCACCGGCGAACGAGTCGGCCGAGGCGGCGCCTGCGAGCGAGACGGCGGTCGTACCGGCGCCTGCAGCCGCGTCGACGCCCGCGAGCGGGCAGCCAAGCGAGCCCGCGGATTCACAGCCGAGCGCGCCAGCGACGACGCCCGTGGTCCTCGCCGCGCCCACGCCGGACCCCGCGGCCACGCAGCGCGGGCGGTTCGTCTATGCGTGGTGGATGGGGTTGAACCTCGGCATCTTCCCGATCCCCTCGTTCAGCCCCGCGACCGTGTTCCTCGGCGGTCGCACGCGCGGTCCGTGGGCCGTGGGCTATCAGATCGGCCTGTCGCTCGGCGGGGCGGAGCGTTACTGGGGCGAAGGGGCGATCCCCGTGGCGCACCGGCATCACGTCACCGGCATGCGCAGCTTCGGTCGCAACCGCCGGGGACTGGTCGCAGTCGGCGGCGGCGCAGCGTTCGTGTGGCCGCTCAGCCCGGTGGTCGAGGCGGAGACGCGCGTCGCGGTGCGCTTCGGGTCGGGCCGCTGGCACCTCGGCGGCCTGGTCCGGCTCGGCTGGGACATCGGCCACCGCGAGTACGCCCCGATGCCGCAGTTCGGCCTGTTCATCGGCACGACCAGCTTGTGATGCACAGTCCGAAAGGGCATGTCCGCAAGGGCATGCCCTTTCAGACATGCCTCAATTGCCAGCCGGCAGGCGGTTCTCGGGCACCGCGACCATGCGCCACTTGACGCGGGTCTGATTGAAATGGCCGTGGACGTTGGGGTCGTTGTCGAGGGCCTGGACGTTGCCGTCCTCGTCAATCGCGCGCGCGCCGATCTTGTAGGTGCCGGGGCCGGGCGGCTGCCAGTGGAACTGGAACACCGACCAGGCGCCGTCGACCTCGCCGGAGGCGAGGCGGGCGTCGCGGACCACCTGCTCGCGGATCGGCTGCAGGCGGGCGGGCTGCCACGACAGGCCGCCGTCCGTGCTGACCTCGACGGCGGCGACCGGGCGCTCGCCGCCCCACGCCGCGCCGAGCAGCAGCCAGCCGCCGCCCTGGGCCGCGCGGCAGTCGGAGATGATCGACTTGAGGCCGATCCAGCGCGCCTGCACGCGCACCCACTTGCCGCCGCGCCGCTCCTTGTTGGTGAACACGAATCGGTTGTGGATGCCCATGTGTGGGCTCGTCTTGCCCTCGATGTGGCCGAGCCACTTGACGTGCGACATCGAGTAGATGCGCGGCACGATGAGGCGCGACGGGAAGCCGTGGCGGCGCGTCAGCGGCTCGCCGTTCATCGTCACGGCGACGATCGCCCGCGCGCGCGTGAGCTCGTCGAGCGACAGCCCGTAGTGGTAGCCGCGCTTGAGCAGCCCGAGGTCGTCGAGGCCGTGGCAGGCGAAGTGGGTGGCCGGCCCCGGCCCGCCGCACAGCTCGAGCAGGCTGGCGAAGCTCGGGCCCTCCCACACGGCCTGGCCGCACAGGCCGGCCGAGCCCTGGAGGTGGTTGCCGTTGCCGGCGCACTCCTGCACGCACACGCGGGTCTCGCGGGGCAGGGCGAGCAGCTCGGGCAGGGTCAGCACGCGCGGGGTGGCGACGCCGGTGATCTGCAGGCGGTAGGTCTCGGGGTCGACGGCCGGGTGGACGTGGCGGTCGCGGCGAAAGTAACCGGCCGTGGGTGTGACGAGCTGGGACAACTGGGCAGGCTTGTTCTCCTCCATGCTGACCAGTCGCAGCAGCGCGCGCGAGCCGGCGGCCGAACCAGGTCGGCATGCCGTCGACAGGCCGCAGCTCGAGCGAAGCCCCTCCGGCGCGAGCGCTGCGGTGGCTTCGGGGAGGTCGTGTACGCCGAGAGTGTCGCCGTCCGTCATCGGAACGCCGTCACGCTAGCCCGGCCCCCGCCCACGAGCAACGCAGCGGGCGGCGCGACGAGCGACCGGGCATGTGTCCAAGGACACGACCGCCGTGGTAAAGGGGTGCGCACCGATCCCCGCAGGAGCACCTTCGAATGAGCGCGCAGAAGCTGAACGGTACGAAGACCCACCAGAACCTCAAGGACGCGTTCGCCGGCGAGTCGCAGGCCAATCGCCGCTACCTGTACTTCGCCAAGCAGGCCGACGTCGAGGGTCACCCCGACATCGCCGGCCTGTTCCGCGACACCGCCGAGGGCGAGACGGGCCACGCGCACGGCCACCTCGACTACCTCCGCAAGGTCGGCGATCCCGCCACCGGCCTGCCGATCGGCGACACCTCCAACAACCTCAAGGCCGCGGTCGCCGGCGAGACCCACGAGTACACGGACATGTACCCGGGCATGGCGCGCACCGCCCGCGAAGAGGGCTTCGAGGACATCGCCGACTGGTTCGAGACCCTGGCGCGGGCCGAGCGCTCGCACGCCGGCCGGTTCCAGAAGGCCCTCGACGTCATCGAGTTCTGAGCCGCGCGCGGGCCGCCCGCGCGGCCGCGCAGAACGACAGGGCCTTGTAGACATGTTCGTACGGACATGTCTGCGAGGCCAGCTGAATGCCGCGGCCCCGGGCCGCCCCACCGACCCCCGCACCCAGAGCGCCATGAGCCAGGGACCGATCTCGTACAAGCCGACCGACGGGCTGTCCTACGATCCGAGTGAGCCTGTCTATTGGGACAGGTCCGCGCTGGCCAAGGAGGTCACGCGGGCGTTCGAGATCTGCCACGGCTGCCGCATGTGCTTCAAGTACTGCGACGCGTTCCCGACCCTGTTCGAGCTGCTCGACAGACATCACGACGGCGATGTCACCAAGCTCGGCGCCGAGGAGACGAACCGGGTGATGGACGCCTGCTTCCAGTGCAAGCTGTGCGAGGTCCAGTGCCCGTACACGCCGCGCGACAAGCACGAGTTCCAGCTCGACTTCCCCAAGCTGGTCCACCGCCACCAGGCGATCCGCGCCCGCGAGGAGGGCACGAGCCTCGGCGACAAGTTCCTCGGTGACCCGGACCTGACCGGCAAGCTGGCGCGCGCGAGCCTCGGGGCGGTCAACAGCTTGAACAAGGTGAAGCTGCACCGGTGGTTCATGGAGAAGGTGCTGGGGATCCACCGCGACAAGCTGCTGCCGGAGTTCGCGCCGCAGGGCTTCGAGCAGTGGGCCGACCAGTCGGGCAAGATCGCCGCGGAGCCCGGCGGCGAGGCGGTGCTGTTCCAGACCTGCTACGTCGAGCACAACGAGCCGCAGATCGGCAAGGACACCTGCGAGGTGATGGCGCGCAACGGCGTCGACCTGCGCTGCGCCGCCGGCCTGCGCTGCTGCGGGATGCCGGCGTGGGAGCACGGCGACCTGGCGTCGCTGCGCAAGAACGCCCGCACGAACCTCGACGTGCTCATGCCGTTCGTCGAGCGCGGGGCCAAGGTGCTGGCGATCAACCCGACCTGCTCGATGATGCTGCGCCGTGATTATCCCGGCCTGCTCGAAGGGACAGATCGTGAGCGGGCCGCGAAGCTGGCGGCCGCGGTCATGGACCCGAGCGAGTTCCTGTGGTCGATCCGCCGCGAGCCGCGGTTCGCCGGCACGTTCGCGAGCAGCCCGCACGGCCAGGTCGCCTATCACGCGCCCTGCCACCTGCGCGCCCAGGCGGTCGGCTTCAAGGGCCGCGACCTGATCAAGCGGCTGCCCGGCGTGCAGGTCACGACGGTGACCGAGTGCTGCGGCCACGACGGCACCTACGCGATGCGCGTCGAGGGCTTCGAGCCGTCGCAGCGGATCGGCAAGAAGGCGTTCGAGGGCATGCACGGGGCGGAGGCCACGACGTGGGTGACCGACTGCCCGCTGGCCGCGCTCCAGTTCGAACAGCACGCGGGGACCCGCCCGCTGCACCCGATGTCGCTGCTGGCCCGCGCCTACCGCGGCGACAGCTTCGGCCCCGGCGAGACCGACGAGACCTAAGGAAGAGTGACCATGCGAGCGGTCCAGCGCGCCGAGATCGTCGATTACGTGACCTACAACGAGCAGCGGGCGCAGCTCGCGACGCCGCGCTGGCGGCCAAGCGGCTGCGCCGGGTGGTGGTCGCCGACTGCCTGACCTTCCTGTTCGAGAACCACGAGACCATCCGCTACCAGATCCAGGAGATGATGCGCGTCGAGCAGATCGTCCGCGAGCGCGACATCCTCCACGAGATCGAGACCTACAACGAGCTGCTCGGCCACGGCGGCGACATCGGGGTGACGGTGCTGATCGGCTTCGACGACCCGGCGGAGCGCGACCTCAAGCTGGCGCGCTGGCAGGCGCTGCCGCAGCACCTGTACCTGGTCGGCGCGGACGGCCGGCGCATCCGCGCGATCTGGGACCCGCGCCAGGTCAGCGAGCGGCGGCTGTCGTCGGTGCAGTACCTGAAGTTCGCCGTCCAGGGCGCCGCGCCGGCCGCCTGCGGGGTCGACTTCGCCGGCGAGGTGGTCGGCGAGACGGCCCTGACCGCGGCGCAGCGCGAGGCCCTGGACGCCGACCTCGGCGAGCGCGACTAGTCGGCGAACACCTCGTCGAGGCGGGTCGCCGTCAGCACGCGAGCGGCCCAGGCGTCGAGCTGGGCCTCGTCGCGGCAGTCGAGGACGCGCCCGCGCTGCTCGTCGCTCGGGGCGAAGCCCTTGAGCTGCAGCAGCTTGAGCAGCATGTCGGCCTTGCCCTTGGCCTTGCCGCTGGCGATGCCGTCGAGCCAGGGTTTGCGGAACATGTCACTCAGCGGTTCCCAGCTTCCGTTGGCCATGAGGAGCTTCTCCAGCGCGGTGCGGGCCACGCGGCCCAGGAGGGCGACGACGAAGTCAGGATAGAGGATCCCCCGCTGGTCGTCGAGCTCGCGGGTGGCCTCGAGGGCGACGAGGGCGATGTGCTCGGCGCCGGGGTCGTCGGCGTGGGCCGCGACCGAAAGCACCGCCAGCTCGGGCAGCTCGCGGGCCCGCTCGAGGTCGGTGATCGCCGGCACCGCCTCGGGCCCGAGCACCCACGGGTGGACGGTGGTGCGGCGCCGGCCGAGGTCGATCGGCTCGGCGCACCAGCGGGCCACCTCGCGGTCGAGCGACACGACCACGAGGGTGACGGGGCAGCCGAGACGCGCGCGCAGACCGGCGACGTAGACGGGCCAGGTCCAGCGCTTGCGAGGGTCGCGCTCGACCTGGACCTCGACCACCAGCGCCTCGTCGGGCCGGTCCTGCGCGCCGCCGAGGCCGAGCACGACGTCGGCGCGGTGCTCGGCGAAGTTGAGGTCGACGAACTCGGCGGCGGTGATCCGCACCGGTCCGGGCGCGCGCTCGCCGGGCCACAGCAGGTCGGGGATCAGCGCCGGCGCGTGACGGACCAGCTGGACGAGCGCCTCGTGGGGCAGCTTGGGCATCGTGCGCGCGAGTTAGCATCGCGCGCCGCCGCCGGCCAGCGTCAGCCCTCTTCGGGCGCCACCGGCACCTGGCGCTTGAAGACCAGCGACTTCACGTCGTCGCTGCTGCAGGTCAGGAGGTCCTGGTCCAAAGTGCAGGTCAGGACCAGCTCCGCCGGCGCGACGATCGGCCGGCCCGGCGCGGCCAGATCGATCGCCGGCGAGTCGTCGCCGAGGTAGCCGCCGTCGTCGTAGCCGTCGGAGGTGACCGCGGTGCCGACCGAGTCGGAGTAGTCGATGTCGCCGCCGAAGAAATCTTCTGCACCTCGATGCGGTACTTCGGCGCCGCGCTGTCGTCGACGACGAGCTCGGAGCCGTACGAGTGGCGGTACTCGTAGCTGTCGTAGTCGAGCACGCTGTAGTACTCGAAGGCGCCCACGAGGTCGTCCTCGATGTTCATCCGCAGGCCGTAAACGGACGAGTAGGGGCCCTCGGAGTACATGGAGGGCAGCTTGTCGCCGTCGAGCTGGACGGCGCCCCAGTCCCCGACGATCGGGTTCGGCTTGTCGTCGTCGCCGGCGCAGCCGGTGAAGTGGAGGCCCATGAGGGCGAGCACGGGGATGCGGGTGCGGTGTTGCATGGCGCTCAGACCTCGTCTTCCGGGCGGATGCGGGTGAACACCCAGTGCTTGAGCTCGTCCGCGTCCTCGCGGTCGCAGGTCAAGGTGTCGCGCTCGAGGGTGCAGACGAACGCGGTGCCCCCGGGCGCCAGCTGCGGGACGCTCGGCAGCTTCAGCGGCCGCAGGCCCGCGAGGTCGTCGCCCTCCTCCGCGGGCGCGCCGGTGTCGTCGGTGCCCGAGTCGGCGCTGCCGGTGTCGACGTCGCCGGTGTCGTCGTAGCCCCCGACGTCGTAGTAGGACGGCGGCTCGTAGGGCTCCTGCCCGACCTCGAAGAAGTCGTGCGCGACCTCGATGCGGTACTTCGGCGCCTCCGAGGCGTCGACCACCAGGTCGGACACGCGCTCGCTGTTGTAGTCGAGGCCGTCGAGCTCCGCCGACTGGTACAGGGCCAGCTCGCCGGCGAGGTCGTCGCCGATGCGGAGCTGCTCGCCGACCAGCAGCTGCGCGTCGTAGGCGTGTGACTGCGGGTGCTTCTCGCCGTCGACCTGGACCGCCCGCCAATCACCGATGATCGGGTCGGCCGCCTGCTCGCGGCCGGTACACTGGGTGAAGCTCAGGGCCACCAGGGCGAGCCCGGGGATCTTGCTACGCTGCTCCATATACTTTAGTTCCTGCGCTCAAGGACATGTTTGAACAGTCATGTGGAAGATCGACCGCGGCGCGCGAGCGGCTCGCCCGGGCGCCGTGAACGAGGCGGTCTTCCATCGCCGCCCAGGATACGCCGGCCCCGAGCGCGCGGGTAGGGGCGCCGGTCAGGAGGCCCGCACGACGTGCACGCCGCCGGCCGGGCCGAGCGAGAGGTTGCGCCGGACCGGCCGCGGCGGCGTGGTGTCGACCAGCCGCAGGTCGTACTCGGGCACCAGCACCGCGAGGGCCTGCTTCATCTCGTAGAGGGCGAAGGCGGCGCCGATGCAGCGCCGGTGGCCGCCGCCGAACGGCGTAAACTCGAACGGCGAGACCTTGCGGCCGAGGAACCGCTCGGGCCGGAACGCGTGTGGGTCGGGGTAGAGCGTCGGGTCCTGGTGGAGCAGCGCGGTGCCCACCGCGATCCCGGTGCCCGGCGGCAGCTCGTACGGGCCGAGCTGCAGCGGCCGCACGAGGGTGCGCGGCGCCATGGGCAGGATCGGCCACAGGCGCAGGACCTCGTGGCACACCGCGTCGAGGTAGGGCAGGGCCGCGACGGCCTCGTAGTCGGGGTCCGGGCCGAGCGCGACCAGCTCGGCGCGCAGCCGGGCGAACACCGTCGGCGCGCGCAGCAGCCACGAGAAGGCCCACGCCAGCGCGATCGCGGTGGTCTCGTGGCCGGCGAACAGCAGCGTGTGCAGCTCGTCGACCAGCTCGTCGTCGTCGAGCGCCCGCCCGTCCTCGTCGCGGACCGCGAGCATGAGGCTGAGGATGTCGTCGGCGGGCCCTGCCCGGCGCGCGGCGATCTGCGAGCGCGTGAGCGCCGAGGCGCGGGCCTGGGCGGCGGCGAAGCGGCGCCACGGGGTCAGCGGCCCGAGGTCGCGCTGGGCGTGACGCGAGAACAGGAGCACCGGGTGCAGGGCGTCGATCACCCCGACCAGCGCCGCGCCCACCTCGGCGATACGGTCGGGGTCGGTGACCCCGAACACGGCGCGCACGATCACCTCGAGCGAGATCGCCTGGGTCGTGCCCTGCATGACGAACGGCTCGCCGACCCGCCAGGCAGCGGCGTGACGGCGCGTCGCCTCGCGGATGATCGCGCCGTACGAGCGCATGCGGGCGCCGTGGAACGGCGGGGTCAGCAGTTTGCGGTCGCGGCGGTGACGCTCGCCGCTGACGACGATCAGCGAGTGCCGGCCGAGCACCGGGGCGAGGTTCTCGGTGCCGAACGAGCGGGTGGCCTCCGGGTCCATCGTGAAGATGACCCTGGCGAGCTCGGGCTGACCGGTGACGACCAGCCGCTTGCCCCCGAGGTCGAACGCGAACGGGTCGCCGTAGCGCCGCCGGCACGCGGCGAAGAAGCCGTAGGGGTCGACCGCGAAGCGATAGGCGGCGAGCGGGGCGATGCGCGGGCCGGGCACGAGGCGTGACATGCGTCCACCTTCCACCCGATCGGGGTGTACTACAATACGGGCATGACTCCGCGCGCGCCCCCTTCACCAAGATCCTGGTGCCGGTCGACTTCTCACCGGCGAGCGACGAGCACATCGCCGCCGGCCAGGCGGTCGAGGTCGACGGCCAGTACATCGAGTTCTCGCCCAGCTCCGTGCGCAGCGTCGTCCTCGCGGCCGACCTCGCCCGCGCCAGCCTCGGCACCGTGGTCCTCCTCCACGTCACGCCGGCGCTCAACTACAGCACGATGTACGCCGGCAACCTCAGCGTCGGCCTGTCGTCGCAGGTGCTGACGGACGTCCACGAGGCGGCGCAGAAGACGTCCAAGGCCGCGCTCGACGTGATCGCGCAGCGCCACTGCGGCGGGGTCCAGGTCGTCATCGAGGCCCGGCCCGGCGTGGCCGTCAGCGTGATCATCGAGGAGTCGGAGAAGAAGGGCGCCGACCTGATCGTGCTGGCCGCGAGCGGTCGCTCGCGGGTGGCCCGCTTCTTCGTCGGCAGCACCGCCGACCGCGTCATCCGCGAGGCGATCTGCCCGGTCCTCGTGATCCCCGCGCTGCACGAGTGAGCGAGCGCCGGGGACGGCGAAAGGACATGACCCTGAGCGCATGCTCCAAGGGCCATGTCCTTTGAGGTAGGTCGAGTCGTGAGAGGTGAGGCGTGAGGGGTGGAAGACGGTGCGACGCGCGGCGCGCCGACCAGCGCGCCGGACCGAGGTCCGACTGGCTAGGCGGCGCGCGGCATCGGCGCGGACACGGCCGGCTCGGGTTCGGCGGGCACGACGATGGTCGGCTCGATCACGCGCGGGCGCGTGGCGACCATCTTCAGGCCGGCGTAAAAGGGCCGATCGATGACGGCGGCCGTGAAGCGTTCGGCGAAAATCATGCGGGCGGCGAGTCCTGTGTGGCGCATGCCGAAACCATTGGCGAGGGCCCCGGAACGTCAAATCAAGGCGGCATCAATGTGGCCATGATGGCCGAGAATCGGGTCGTAGCGGCTCTTTTGAGCCCGATCGGGCGCGATGGGTGTCGCTGCAGACACACTCGACGTCGCACGACGATGCGGCACCGTCGGGAGGTCCATGATGCGTCGCAGAGGGCCGCGCGGGGCACGTGGCCGGCGCATGACGACGTCGCGGGACGCGAACGAAAGCCTGGCGCGGCGCAGGCCTCGTCGGCGCTGCGCGGGCCGCATCACCGCTGCGCGTTGCGCGGGTGACCGCAGGCACTTTACCTCGCGCCCGCGTCAGGGGTAACATGCGCCTGCGGCCGTCTATGGCGCCTTCGCCGACACCTCGTCGGCCGACGAGGTGCACTCGCGGATCGCCAGGGCGCGCTGATAGGCGCAGTTCCACTGTACGAGCTCGGCGCTCAGGCGCTTGGCCTCGTCGGCGTCGCCCTCCGCGATCGCCTCGCCGTAGCCCTGCCAGGCCTGCAGGTGCGCGGCCGCGTCGAAGCCCTGGTCTTTGAGCTTTTGGGACATGTCCGGAAGGACAACTCGCGTGTAGGCCACGCCCTCGGCCGCGGTGGCCATCGCCGCTGCGCTGCCGAGCGGGCCCTTGGCCGCGGGGGTGAGGGCCTCGTCGCAGTACTTGCGGGCGCGCTTGACCAGGGCCAGGGCGATCTCGCGCTCGATCGTGTCGGCGTCGACCTTGTCGGGGGCGGCCGCGAGGGCCACGTCGACGACGGCGATGCCGGGGGTGTTGCGGTCCTTCAGGCGGTCGCGCAGGTCCTCGAACACGCCGCGCGCGCGCGCCAGCGGCACCGGGTCGGCCTTCTCCTTGGCCTCGGCGAGGGCGCTCGTCAGCCGGCGGTGCGCCAGGCGGAACCACGACTTCTCGACGATCTCGTGCCCGGGCAGCAGGGCCTTGTCGATCGCGGTCGGGTCGCCGCTCGCCAGCGCCGCCTCGCCGGCCGCGAAGGCGGCGTCGATCTCCTCGGCGAGGCCGGGCTCGGCGCCAGCGACCTCCGCCGCCAGCGGCTTCAAGGCGACCTCCCAGGCGCAGCGTGCGGCCCCCAGGCGGCCTCGCGGCCCTCCTTGGCCTCGGCGGCGTGCTTCAGGCGGTCGCGCATCCACTGGGCGATCGAGCCCTCGATGCGCGCGCGCAGGAAGGCGAAGCCGGCGGGGGAGGTGTCGACCAGCACCGCGGCGATCGCGGCGTCGTCGTGACGGCCGGTCGCCGCGTCGCTGGCCTTCACCCACGCCTGCAGCGGCGTGTCCGTGTAGGTGATCGGCGCGTCGCCCTGGTGCGCGCGCAGGGCCGCGAGCGGCGCGGCGGCGGCGTCACACAGCGGGTCGCGGGCCTTCGCGGCGGGCGCGGGCGCGGACGCGGGCTCGGCCTTCGCGGGCGGGGCCGGCTGGGCGGCGGGGGCGGCCTCGGGCTTGGCGGCGGGCGCCGGCGCGGGCGCGTTGCAGGCGGTCCCGGCGAGCGCGAGGGCGAGGACGAGGGCGGCGCGGAGCATGCGGCAGGATATCGCGGAAACCCCGGCGCGGGCGCCGGCGATCGGCCCCGGACTTTACGCGGCGGCCGCGGCCCGCTAGCGTGGCCGGACCATGGCAGTCAGCGTCGGCGGTGACGAGGGCGACGCCCTCAACGAGATCAACGTGACCCCGCTGGTCGACGTCCTCCTGTGCCTCCTGATCATCTTCATGGTGTCGGCGCCGCCGGCCACCAACACGCAGATGCCGCTCGACATCCCCACCCAGTCGAAGGTGCAGGGCGCGGCCGATCCGAACGCCACCTTGCTGCTGTCGATCGACGCCGGCGGGGCCGTCAAGCTCGGCACGCAGGTGATCGCGAGTGACACCGACAGCGTGATCGCGGCGCTCAAGGCCAATCAGAAGGTCCAGAACGACGGCAAGCTGGCGATCGACGCCGCCCCCGGGGTGAAGTACGGCGAGGTCATCCGCCTGATGGCCGCGGCCCACGACGCCGGCGTCGGCTCGGTCGGCATCGCCTCCGACAAGCTGTAGTGGGGCCCCGCTCGCGCTCGGTGGCGGGCGGAGTCGCGGATCGCACTTCGCCCTCGCCGTTCGCTGGCGAATTGTCCGTCCTGGACAATAAAATGCGCCGCGATGCTCAGCGGTTTCAAGAAGTTCGCCATGCGCGGGAGCCTGATCGACATGGCTTCCGGCATCATCCTCGGCGCAGCGTTCGGCGCGATCGTCAAGTCGCTGGTCGACGACGTGATCATGCCGCCCATCGGCCTCGCCCTCGGCGGCGTCGACTTCTCCAACCTGTTCCTGGTGCTGAAGGACGGCAAGGTCCCGGGGCCCTACCTCTCGCTGGTGGCGGCCAACGAGGCGGGGGCCGTGACCGTCCGCTACGGCGTGTTCCTCAACTTCGTCATCACGTTCCTGATCGTCGCGTTCGCCGTCTACCTGCTGGTGTCGGCGATCCACAAGGCCAAGGAGCGCATGACCGAGAAGGAGGAGCAGGCCGCGGCGGAGCCGTCGTCGCAGGAGAAACTGCTGATGGAGATCCGCGACCTCCTCAAGACCCGCTCGGGCCGGTCTGAGACCTGCCCTCAGGGGCATGTCCGTTCGGACATGCCCTCGCGTTCAGCTCAGGTGTAGCCGAGCGCGAGGCCGACCTGGTAGACCAGGACCGCCAGCGCGTAGGCCAGCGCCGACATGCTGGCGAACATCACCAGCGGCCACTTCCACGAGCGGGTCTCGCGGCGCACCACCGCCAGCGTCGACATGCACTGGCAGGCGTAGACGAAGAAGATCATCGCCGCCAGGCCCTTCAGCGGGGTGTGCCGGCGCGAGCCGTCGGGCTCGCGGGCCTCGCGGAGCTTGTCGCGCAGCGGGTCTGGTTCTCGTCGTCGGCCTCGATGCCGTAGACCAGGCCGAGCGTGCTGATCATGACCTCGCGCGCGGCGAAGCTGCCGAGGATGGCGATGCCCATGCGGAAGTCCTGGCCCATCGGCCGCAGCACCGGCTCCATGGCCTTGCCGATGCGGCCGCCGATCGAGTGGACGATCGGCGAGTCGTCGTCGGGCTGGCTGTCCTCGGGGCCAGCCGCGGCTGTCTCGGAGGGCATGTCCTTCGGGGCATGCGCGGCCGGATCGATCTGCACCGCCTCGGCGACGTCGCGCCCGCTGTCCGGGGCGTCGGGCGGACGCGGGAAGCTGAGCAGCACCCACAGCACGACGGTGACCGCGAGGATGACGGTGCCGGCCTGGCGGACGAAGTCGGCGGTGCGGTCGTAGACGTGGAGCAGGGTGTTGCGCAGCCGCGGCAGGCGGTACGGCGGCAGCTCGAGCACGAACGGCGGGGTCGGCCCGCGCAGGGCGGTGCGCTTCCAGATCGCGCCGACGGCCAGGGCCGAGACGGTCGACAGCGCGTAGAAGCCGACCAGCATGAGGCTGCCGACGGTGAACGGGCCGACGCGGTCGTCGGCGGGGAACAGCGCGCTGATGAAGAGGACGTAGATCGGCAGGCGCGCGCTGCAGCTCATGAAGGGGATCATGAGGATCGTGGCCAGGCGGTCGCGCGGGTCGGTGATCGTGCGGGTGCCGAGGATCGCCGGGATCGCGCAGGCGTAGCCGCTGAGCAGCGGGACGAAGGCGCGCCCGTGCAGGCCGACGCGGGCCATCAGGCGGTCGACGAGGAACGCCGCCCGCGCCATGTAGCCCGAGTCCTCGAGGATGCCGAGCAGCAGGAACAGCAGGGCGATCTGCGGCACGAACACCAGCACGTTGCCGGCGCCGGCGATCACGCCCTGGGTCAGCAGGTCGGTGAAGACGCCGGGGCCGAGGGCGGCGCCGACCTGCTCCGAGAGCCAGCCGATGAGCGCCTCGATCGCGCCCATGATCGGCTCGGCCCAGGTGAAGATCGAGCTGAAGATCGTCGCCATGACGCCGACGAAGATCAAAAGGCCCCACACGCGGTGGGTCAGGACGCGGTCGATCGCGGCCGAGCGGGTCATCGCCGGCGCCCGCTCGCGCTGGGCGGCGGTGAAGCCGATCTCGGCCAGCAGGGCGTCGACCTCGCGGTAGCGGGCGATCACCCGCGCGTGCGCGGCCGCGGTCAGGGCCGCCGGGGAGTGGGCGGCGAGCGCGGCCTGCTCCGCGGCGGTCGGGCCGGCCAGCTCGAGCGTGCCGGCCGCGGCCGCCGACACCAGCCAGCGCCAGCGCGCGGCCTCGATGTCCGGCGGCGCGGGCAGGCCGTCGTCGCCGGCCAGCAGGCGCGCGCAGCGGTGAGATGGCCTGAGGGACATGTTCGATGGAACCTAGCGCTTCGACCAGGCGCGCCATGCCCTCGCCGGTGCGCGCGACGGTCGGCACGACCGGGACGCCGAGGGCGCGCGCGAGGGCCTCGGGGTCGACGGGCGTGCCGGCCTCGGCGGCGACGTCCATCATGTTGAGGGCGACCACCAGCGGGCGGCCGAGCTCGAGCAGCTGGACCGCGAGGTAGAGGTTGCGGGCCAGGTTGGCGGCGTCGAGCACGAGGGCGACGACGTCGGGCGGCTCGCTCTCGGCGCCGGTGAGGCAGCGGAACGCGACGGCCTCGTCCTCGGCGATCGGGGTGAGGCTGTAGGTGCCGGGCAGGTCGAGGACGGTGATCGGCCGGGTCGGCGACAGGCGCGGGACGACGGCGCCGGCGCGGGTCTCGACGGTGACGCCGGCGTAGTTGCCGACCTTGTGGCGCGCGCCGGTCAGTTCGTTGAAGAGGCTGGTCTTGCCGACGTTGGGGTTGCCGGCCAGCGCGACGCGCAGCGGGGTCATAGCGGGACCGCCTCGATCCGCGCGGCCTCGGCCTTGCGCAGCGACACGTGGCAGCCGCGGACCTGCAGCTCGAGCGGGTCGCCGAACGGCGCCCGCTTGATCAGCACCACCACGGTGCCCGGCGTGAAGCCCATCTCGAGCAGCCGCAGCGCCAGCGGCCCGGTGCCTCCGACGAGGGTCACGCGGGCGCGCGCGCCGAGCTCGAGCTGCGACAGGTTGAACGCCACCGTCGAGGGAGCTTGGCGCCGGGCCCCGCACGCGGTCAAGCGCGGCGTGCGACGCACACCCGCCGCCTGCCGTTCGGGACAGGTCTGCGGGAGAGATGACCCCGAGGACAGCTCACGCGGCGCGCCGAGGCGCTCGGAAAACTCACGCGACCGGGCGCAAACGGGCGAGCGGGCGCGACCGTGACGGGCCGCTATGCTGCCCCGTCGTGGCGACGCGCGCACCCTCGCAGCTCCCGATCGACGAGGTCCTCGGCGACATCGTCGCGGCGTTGCAGCGGTCTGCCTGCGCGGTGATCGAGGCCCCGCCCGGGGCCGGCAAGACCACGCGCGTGCCGCTGGCGCTGCTGCAGGCCGGGCTCGCGGGCGGGCGCGAGATCCTGGTGCTCCAGCCGCGCCGCCTGGCCGCGCGCATGACCGCCGCCCGCGTGGCCGAGAGCCTCGGCGAGCCGCTCGGCGCGACCGTCGGCTACCAGGTCCGGTTCGAATCCGCGGTCGGCCCCGAGACGCGCCTCCGCTTCATCACCGAGGGCCTGCTCGGGCGCAAGCTGCACGCCGACCCCGAGCTGCGCGACGTCGGCGCGGTCGTGCTCGACGAGTTCCACGAGCGCCACATCGACGGCGACATGGGCCTCGCCCTGCTGCGCCAGCTGCAGCGCGGGGCCCGGCCCGACCTCAAGATCGTGGTCATGTCGGCGACCCTCGACGGCGCCGCGGTCGCGAACTACCTGTCCGAAGGGTCAGCCACGCCGTGCGCCCGGATCACCAGCGCCGGCCGCATGTACCCGGTGGCGATCGAGCACCTCGGCGAGCCCAGCGAGCTCCACTCGGGGTGCTGCGGGCCCTGGCCAAGCTGGTCGACGAGGGGCTCGACGGCGACGTCCTGGTGTTTTTGCCCGGGGCCCGCGAGATCGCCCGCGCCGCCGAGACCTGCGCCGGGTTCGCCGCCCACCACGGGATGCAGGTGCTCCCGCTGCACGGCGAGCTGCCGCCGGCCGAGCAGGACCTGGCCGTGCGGCCATGTCCCAAGAGGAAGCTGATCCTCAGCACCAACGTCGCCGAGACGTCGGTGACGATCGACGGGATCGCGGCGGTGATCGACGGCGGCCTGGCGCGGGTGGCCGCGCACGACCCGTGGACGGGGATCCCGACGCTGCAGCTCGCCAAGGTCTCGCGCGCCTCGGCGGCCCAGCGGGCCGGGCGAGCCGGGCGCACGCGGGCCGGCCGGTGCCTGCGGCTGTACGCGCAGGTCGACCACGACCGCCGGCCGGAGCACACGCCGCCGGAGATCCACCGCGTCGATTTGGCAGCCGCGCTGCTCGACCTGCACGCGTTCGCGGTCGCCGACCCGGCCGCGTTCGCGTGGTTCGAGGCCCCGCCGACCGCGGCGCTGCAGGCCGGCGAGGCATTGCTGCGCAGGCTCGGGGCGATCGATCCCGCGGGCCAGGTCACCGCGCTGGGCCGGCGCATTCTGGCGTTCCCGCTGCACCCGCGGCTCGGGCGGCTGCTGTGCGAGGGCGTCGACCGCGGGGTGCCGGGCCTCGCCTGCGGCGCCGCGGCGCTGCTGTCGGAGCGATCGATCCGCCCGGCCGGCGCGCTCGCCTCGTGCGACGCCGACGCCGACGTCCTGGTCGACCTCGCCGACCTCGAGAAGCTGCGCCGCCGCGGCGACGAGCGCGGCCTGCTGGCCGGCCCGGCCCGCCGCGCGCTGCAGGTCCGCGACCAGCTGCTGCGCGCGCTGCCGCATGACTCACGGGACAGGTCCAAAGAGCTAGGTATCAAAGAACAGGAACGAGAGGACAGGCTGCGCATGGCCCTGCTGGCGGCCTTCCCCGAGCGGGTGGCGCAGGCGCGCGAGGACGTCGGGGGCTTCCGCGCGCTGGCGCTGGCCGGCGGCGGGGCGGCGCGGCTGGGGCCGGGGTCGGTGGTGCGCACCGCGCCGTGGCTGCTGGCGCTGGAGGTCGAGCAGCGGCGCGAGGCCGACCGCGGGGCGCAGGTGCTGGTGCGCAGCGCCTGCGCGATCGAGCCGGAGTGGCTGGTCGACCAGCTCATCGACGAGATCGAGGAGCGCGACGAGCTGCAGTGGAACGCCGCGCGCGAGCGGGTCGAGGGGCGCGCGAGCTGCGGTACATGGGGCTCCTGCTCGAGCGCACGGTGAGCAAGCAGCTGCCGCCGGCGGCCAGCGAGCTGCTGCGCGCGCAGGCGCAGGCGGCCGGGCCCGAGCGGTTCGTCGGCGACGCCGAGGCGCTGCGCGGGCTGATGGCGCGCTCGGCGTTCGTGGCGGCGCACGTGCCCGGGGCGCCGGTGATCACCGAGGCGGTCGCGCGCGAGGTGCTTGCCGAGCTGTGCGAGGGGCGGTCGAGCTTCGCCAAGCTGCGCGCGGCCGACCTGTTCGGCCAGCTGCTGGGTCGCGTGGCCGGCGGCGGCGGACTCGAGCGGCTGGCGCCGACGCACGTGCAGCTGCCCGGGGGCCGCCGCGCCGCGGTCCACTACGAGCCCGACAAGCCGCCGTGGCTGGCCTCGCGCCTGCAGGACTTCTTCGGCATGAGCCGCGGCCCGCACATCGCCGGCGGCAAGGTCCCGCTGGTGCTCCACCTGCTGGCCCCGAACGGCCGCGCCGAGCAGGTCACGACCGACCTCGCCGGCTTCTGGGACCGCCACTACCCCGAGGTCCGCAAGGCGTTGATGCGCCGCTATCCCCGGCACTCGTGGCCGGAAGACCCACGCACCGCGGCGCCGCCGACGCCGCGCCGGTGAGCCACGCTCGCCCCGCCTCGCGCATGTCCGAACGGACATGTCCGAAGGCATCGTCCTTCTCGCGCCCGCGGCGACCGGCTCCCGGCCGCCCCCTGGATGTCCGAACGGACATGTCCGAAGGCACCCGTCATTCCCATGCCGCGACGGCCGGCGCCGCGGCCGCTCCTGAGGTGTCCGAAAGGGTCCGAAGGCACCCGTCATTCCCCATGCCGCGACGGCCGGCGCCGCGGCCGCTTCTGGATGTCTGAACGGACATGTCCGAAGGCACCCGTCGCCTCCGCGCCGGAGGTCCAGGCCATCGAGGGCGGCCTCGCGCCGAGGCGGCGGCGCCTCGGCTAGCAAATGTCCTTTCAGACATGTCCGAATGCACCCGTCCTTCCCGCGCCGGGGAGCCGGCGCGGATTTTCCGGACCCGGCCGAGGGCGGCCTCGGCCTCGGGCCGAGGCGGCGCCGCCTCGGCTCACGAATGTCCTTTCAGACATGTCCGAAGGCACCCGTCATTCCCGCGCCGGCGGCGCCCGGCGGCGCGTTCACTCCTGGATGTCCGAACGGACATGTCCCTTCGGGCCGCCGGTAGGCGCGCCGGCGCGCGCGCAAGGCCAGGACCCGAAGCCGGAGGCCCGGCGTCGGACCTGCGGCGGACCGGGTCGGTGGTTCGCGCCTCGCGCGGGCGGCGACCCTCGCCGGCGCGGGCGCACGGCCAGGCGCACGCGCGGCGGCCTCGGCGGGCGCGGCCTCCCGCGGGCCCGGGCGGCATGCTACAAGCAAGCGTCGAGGGCCACCGCTCCCGCATGTTGACGCTCGCCTCCTTGCTCGCCGCCATGACCATCGCCGGCGCTTTTTGGGTCGGCATCCTCGCCGCCCGGCGGCTCCGCGACTGGGGCGACCGGCGGCAGCTCACCGAGGGCGACGGTCCGCATCCGCAGTTGGCCCTCGCGGCGGCTGCTTCCGTGTCGACCACTTCCGGATCGATCCCCGGCGACCCCGTGAGCCAGAAGATCCGGGCCCGCGTCGCCCAGCGCCTCCAGGGCCGCCTCCAGCCCGCCCCCGCGCCTCGCGCCGCGCCCGACACCCCCGACGGGCCCGAGCTCACCCTCACCGCGCTGCGCCAGGGCGACGTGGTCGTCGTCGAGACCGGCGACCCCAACCTCGACGGCGACTATCTGGTCGACGGCGTGGTCAACCTCAAGGAGGGCGCGACGGCCACGGTCATCGCCGTCATGACCGACGCCGACCGCCATCGCTGGCTGATCGGCTCGCCCGACCAGGAGCGGTGGTTGCTCGCCGAGCCGGTCCGCGGCCACGGGCTGTCGGGCGAGCCGCCGCGCCACATCCCGCACCAGGAGCACACCTACGCGCTCGAGCGGCGCGGGCAGGCCAGCGCGGCCGGCGTCGGCATGCACGGGCGCCCGGCGCTGCCGCGGGTGGCCACCTACGTCTACCGTGCGGCGGCCGACCGCGCGCTGTGGGTCGAGCGCTGGGGCGACCAGGTGCTGGTCGGCGCGGCCACGACGATCCCGCAGCACGCGGTGCAGTTCCTTCCGGGGTCCTGAGCGCTTGTCGGCCGCGCCCGCTCTGCGGTGGGTCCACCGCCCGCCGTCCGGCGCGCCGATCACCACGGTCACCGTCCTGCGCTTCCCGCCGGGCCAGCGCCTGTGGGCCTTCCAGCAGATGGGCCGCGCCCGCGCCCCGCTGGCCGCCACCCCGGGCCTCATGTTCTGGCGCCTGTGCGGCAGCGGCGGCGGCCTCGGCTTCTCCGCCCGGCCCGACCTGTCGCGCTACGCCCTGATCGCGACCTGGTCTTCGGAGCATGTCCTCGAGGACTTCTTCGCTCGCAGCCGGCTGTTCGCCGACTACCGCGCGCGCCGGCGAGGCGTGGACGATCGCGCTGCTGACGGCGCGCGGCCGCGGCAGCTGGGGCGGGACCTGTCCGTTCGGACCTGGCCTTTCGGACCTGCCCGAAGGGCTACCCGTGGTCGCGATCACCCGCGCCCGCCTGCGCCTGCGCGGCTTCTTGAATTTCTGGGCCCGGGTGCCGGCGATCAACCGCCGCCTGCTCCGCGCGCCCGGCCTGCGGGCGGCGCTGGGGATCGGCGAGCTGCCGTGGATCCGTCCGGTCACGTTCAGCGTGTGGGACGACGCCGCGAGCCTCGAGCAGTTCGCGTGGGCCGGCTCGAACCACCAGGCGGCGGCCCGCGCGGCGCTGGCCCGCCGGTGGTTCGCCGAGGACCTGTTCTTCCGCTTCGCCGCCGTCGGCGCGGCCGGCACGCTCGACGGCCGCGAGCCGGCGTTCGGGTTCACAGCGTCTTGAGGTACTCGAGCACCGCGCGGCGCTGCTCCGGCGTGAGGTGGTCGCCGAAGGTGTGGCCCGAGTTGGCGTGGGCGATGAACGTGGTGTCGTAGATGAACTTGCGCTCGTCCTCGGGCGCGCCGATCTGGCCGTAGGGCAGCTCGACGAACGGCCAGCCGAGCGCGTCCTCGTCGAAGTGGGTCGAGTCGTAGTCGACGCGCTTCCAGTACTTGGGACGCTTCGTGCTGTCGAGGACGAGCTCGATGGTCGGCACCGAGCCGTTGTGGAGGAACGGGCCGGTCGCCCACACCCCGTCGAGCGGCGGGGCCATGTAGCCGGGGAACGGCTCGCCGGGCTCCATGCGGGTGATCTGGCCGTACCAGCTCTCGTTGTACCAGTCGACCAGGTAGGGCGCGTACTCGGTGCCGGCGGTGGCGACCACCGGGTCGGTGCCGACGACGTCGAGCGGGAACAGTAGGTTGGGATACGTGTCCTGCGCGTCGTCGGCGGCGTAGGTGCCGTGGCAGCCGGCGCAGTTGGCCAAAAACAGGCTCTCGCCTTCGCTCGCCAGCGCCGCGTCGATCGCCAGCGGGTACTTCGGCGCCTGCACCGAGCGGATGAACGCCTGGATGTGGTGGAAGTAGCCGTCGATCTGCTCGGCCTCCGCGACCGAGTCGGTGCACAGCGCCGAGGCCAGCATCATCGTGCCGCGGTGATCGCCGCGGGCCATGCCGTTGTAGAACAGCGCGTGCTTCTTCTTGGCCCGCCACCACGGCGGCGGGTCGGAGGCGACCACCATCTCCGGCAGCGGGTACTGCAGCTCGTCGTACCACTCGAGGGTGTGCCGGTCGCGGTGCGCCACCAGGGTCACGGCGATGATCTCGGCCGGGTTGGTGCCGACGGTGTGCATGACGGTCGCGGGGCCGAGCGCCTTGGTGCGGTTGAGGAAGCGGGTGAACTCCTCGAGGCCGGGGATCGGGATGTCGGGGATCCACACGTTCGCGAACATCTGGCTGATGTCGTCGGTGAAGTCGAAGTCGGCGGTGCCGAGGCCGACGATCAGCTGGCCGTCGAACGAGCCGGCGTGGCACTGCAGGCAGTTCTGGCTGACGATGTCGGCGCCGTTCTTGTTATGGACGTTCCAGTGGTACGGGACCTCGGCGTTCTTGCCGGTGCGCCCGGGCAGCGGCGGGCGATCGGCCCAGCCGCCGATGAACGGCTTGACGAGCGGCCACAGGCCCCACGGGACCCCGCACGACACGTAGCCCTTGGTGAGCAGCGCCTCGTAGCCGAGCGCGGGGTCGCCGTCCTTCTGCGGCTCCGCGGGGATGTAGACGCCCTGGTCCCACGGGCCGGGACCGAAGCCGTCTTCGCCGGTGGTGCCGCTGCTGCTGCTGGTGCCGGTGCCGTCGCCGGTGGTCGTCGGCGCGGACCCGCTGCCGCCGGCGTCACTCACCTCGCTCGTCTCGCTCGCGGCTCCGGAGCTCGGGTCCGTGGTCGCGCCTCCGGCGTCGCCGCTGGTGCCGTCGCCGTCGCTGGTGCCGCCCTGGGTGCTGCCGCCGGCGTCGCCGCAGGCCGCGAGGAGGAGCGAGACCGAGAACACGGCAGGGGCGCGCCAGGACATGCCACACCCTACGGCCGGGCCTCGCCGGTCGGCAAGTCCTCGCCCGCCGGCGCGGCCGCGGTCCGCTATCCTGCGGGCGATGAAGTTCGGCCCCTGGTACCCGCTGTCCGAGGCCGCGGACCGCCTGCCCGCCGCGCCGGGCGTGCTGCAGGTCCGCCTGCGCGAGGGCCTCGTCCGCTACCCGCGAGGCAAGAGCGCGATGATCCACTACGCGGGCGCCGCCGACGTCGCCGCGCTGGCGGCCGCCCTGGCCGCCCGCCACCCCGAGGCCCCGTGGCTGGGCCGCGCCAGCGTCGGCCCGTGCCCCGACCCCACGGCCGCGGCCGCCGGCCTGCTGGCCGACTTCGATCAGCGCTTCGGGGCATGTCCGAAAGTACCTGGCCCCGAGGACATGGCCTGAGGGCCACACCAGAACTTCGATCGCGCGCCCGGGACCGCGCCTGTCGCCGGCTGTCCGACCTCGTCGCACCGTGGGGCCGCGGGGCCACGGGCGGGGAATCCGCGCGGGCTTGACCCGGGGGGCGCCCGGGTCCGATAGTCCTGGAACGACGCCGCGTGGGCCGGTCCAACGCGCGGATGCTCCCCTTCGAGGTCGACCGTGAAATCACCGATCCTGTCCCTCTCGCTCCTCCTCGCCCTCGCCGGCTGCGACGCCGCCATCATCGCCAACCAGCGCGCCGCCGCCGAGGCCGAGGCCGAGGCCGACGTGGCGGTCAAGGCCGAGGCCGGCGGCGACGCCGTGGTGGCCACCGTCGTCGAGACCAAGGACGGCGACACGAAGGTCGTGGCCGACGTCGACGTCAAGGTCGAGCTCAAGCCCGAGGCCCTCGACCTCGAGACCGTCACGTACTTGATCAAGAAGGGCAAGGTCAAGGACGCCAACGCGCTCGAGAAGAAGCTCAACAACCCGAAAGAGAAGCTGCACAGCATCGACATCGACGGCGACGGCAAGCTCGACAAGATCCAGATCGTCGAGGTCAAGCAGGGCGACACGATCGTCTTCGAGCTGCACGTGTTCCCGTCGAGCAAGAAGGAGAAGGACAACTTCGTGGTCGTCGGCTACGTCAACTTCACGGCCGACAAGACCACCAACGTCCTGATCGTCAAGGCCACCTACGCGCCGGTCGTCGTCGGCTACGACACGATCGTGTACGACTACAACGTGCCGATCGTGGTCAAGAACGACGTGGTGGTCGTCACCGGCGGGGTCGGCTTCTACGGCTGGCTGTACGCGCCGCGCCCGGTCTACGTCGGCGTGGTCGTGTGGGACGCGCCGTCGATCGTCATCGACGTCCACCACGACGACTGCTGGCCGCCCGGCCACTGCAAGCACCACCACAAGCACCACAAGCACAAGCACAAGGGCAAGGGCAAGCACTGGCACTGACGGGCCGGGCCCGCGCGGCCCCAGGCGGGCGTCGACGCTCGTCCGGGCGCCCGCGCGAGCCCCGGAGCCGGCGCCGCTTCGACCTGTCTTTCGAGTCTAGTCGAGACCGCGCGCCCGGAGGCGCCCCGGGGTCGCCACGGCCGCGGGCGTCTGGTACCGTCACGCGGCCCTTGACGACCCCTGACCTGCCCACCGCGCGCCTCGGCGACCGCAGCCTGTTCCCCGACCTGCAGCCGCGGGCGTACCTCAACCACGCCGCGGTGTCGCCGTGGTCGGCGCCGGTGCAGGCCGCCATCGCAGCGGTGGCGGCCGACTACGCCCGTCGAGCCGCGGGCGCCATCCCGTTGTGGATCCAGCAACGCGCCCGCCTGCGCGCGGCGATCGCCGGGCTCATCGGCGCCGAGGCGGCCGACATCGCGCTGATCAACAACACCACCCGCGGCGTCACGGATGTCGCTCTGTGCCTGTCCTGGAGGCCAGGTGAGCGCGTGCTGCTGTTCCAGGGCGAGTTCCCGGCCAACGTCACCCCGTGGCAGCAGGCGGCGGAGCTGTTCGATCTGTCGGTCGAGATGCTGCCGCTCGCCGACTTCGCTCGTTCGCCGGCCGACGGCCTCGCCGCCCTGCAGGTCGCCCTCGCCGCCGGCGGCGTCCGCCTGGTCGCCGTGTCGGCGGTGCAGTTCCAGAGCGGCCTGCGCATGCCGCTCGCGGCCATGGCCGACGCCTGTCACGCCGTCGGCGCCGAGCTGTTCGTCGACGGCATCCAGGCCGTCGGCGCCGTGCCGCTCGACGTCCGCGAGGCCGGCATCGACTACCTCAGCACCGGCGGTCACAAGTGGCTCATGGGCTGCGAGGGCCTCGGCTTCCTCTACGTCCGCCCCGAGCGGCTGGCCGAGCTGCGCCCGCGCGTGGCCGGCTGGCTGAGCCACGAGGATGGCCTTCGGTTCCTGCTCGAAGGGTCAGGTCACTTGCGCTACGACCGCCCGATCCGCCGCTCCGCCGACTTCATCGAGGGCGGCGCCGGCAACACCCTCGGCTGCGCCGCGCTCGCGGCCGCGATCGGCCTCATCGCCCAGCTCGGGCCGGGGGCGGTGTGGACCCACGTGCAGGCCTACCTCGACCTGCTCGAGGCGGGCCTCATCGCCCGCGGCTTCGTCAGCCTGCGCTCACGCGACCCTGAGGCCCGCTCGTGCATCCTCAGCGTCCTGCCGCCGAACCCCGGCGACGTGCTCGGCTTCCAGCGCGAGCTCGCCGAGCGCGGCGTCGCCTGCTCCACCCCCGACGGCCTGCTGCGGTTCTCGCCGCACTGGCCCAACCACCCCGACGAGGTGCCGTTCGTGCTCGACGCCGTCGACGACGCGCTCGGCCACGGATAAGGACGTTCGAGCCATGGACCGCCAGCGGCCCCGCACCACCAGCGACGAGATCGACCTCTACATCCGCACCTATTACTCGCTGCTGCGCAGCTCCGGCGAGGTGTGGGTGCGCGCGTTCGAGGAGGCGCACGCGTTCAGCGACTCGAGCCTGCACCCGGGGGCGCGCACGGGCGTGCCCGACGTGGCCGCGTTCGCCTACAGCGCCGCGCGCCTGCCGGCCTGCATGCCGCAGGTGCAGAAGATCGTGCTCGGCCAGTCGCACGAGACCTTCGAGGCCAACGGCTTCGACGTCAGCGCGTGGCAGCGGGTCCAGACCCGCGGGCGCCGCCGGCCGCTGCGCTTCGACGGGGCGCGGACGCTGTGCGCGTTCATCTCGAGCACCAGCGACATCGACGACCTGGTCCCGATCGTCACGACCTACCAGATCGTGTGGAACCAGATGCACGTCCTGCTCGGCAACGCGGAGCTCGGCCGGCGCCTGCGCGAGGACGACGCGCTCACCGCCGAGGAGGTCGACCACGCCGAGCTCGCGCGCGTGCTCGACCTCGACCCCGACGGCGTGCGCACTCTGATCGCCGCGCTCGACTCCGGCTGGTTCGCGGCCCTGCGGACGATCGCCCAGAGCCCGTGCGACCTGTCGATGCGGGTGCTGACGGGCTCCTACTCGCAGTACCAGCGCTCGGTCCAGCGCTGGTGGTCGGGCATCGAGCCGAGCCTCGTCCGCGAGCGCAAGCCGCGGCGCCCGCCGATCTACTTCGTCTCGTCGAACACGCACTCGCTGCTCAACCTCGTCGGCGGCTACGCCCGCCAGCACCGCGAGGCGATCCTCGACTTCGCCCGCCGCCGCAACCCCGAGGACCTGGCGCGCCACTTCAGCCGCGCGCTCGAGGGCGGCGACGAGGCCGAGGTCAACAACCTCAGCTACTACCTGCTGCGCGCGTTCCTCCACCAGGATCCGTCCCGTCTGGCCGAGGTCCAGGAGTTCGAGGCCGAGGCCGGCATCACCTCGATCGACGTGCCGGGCAAGATCGACGTCAACGCCCAGATCTTCGACCTCTCGCAGGTCCGGCCCGAGCGCCTCGACCCGCGCGTGCGCGTGCCCGACCTGCACCTGCTGGCCCGCAGCGACGCGGTGATCCTCAACATCGACTACCCGCTCGGCATGGCGGCGTACCACCACCTGTCGCGCGCCGGCCAGGGCTCCAACGAGATCCGCGGCGTCTACGTGATGGGCAAGGCGGCGACCCTCAACGGCCGCGTCGGCGACGTGATGATCTCGTCGGTCGTCCAGGACGAGCACTCGCGCAACACCTACCTGTTCCGCAACAGCTTCGTCGCCGCCGACGTGCAGCCGTACATCCGCGTCGGCACCGTGCTCGACAATCAAAAGGCGCTGACCGTCCGCGGCGCTTTCTTGCAGAACCGCGAGTACATGAGCGTGTTCTACCGCGAGGGCTACACGGTGCTCGAGATGGAGGCCGGGCCGTACCTGTCGGCGGTGTACGAGCTGTGCAACCCGCAGCGCCACCCGAACGACGAGATCGTCCACCTCTCCAACTCGGTGGGCTTCGACGTCGGGGTTCTGCACTACGCGTCCGACACGCCGTACTCGCGGCGCCAGAGCCTGCTGTCGAAGAGCCTGTCGTACTTCGGGGTCGAGAGCACCTCCGCGTGCGCCACCGCGATCGTGCGCCGGATCTTCGCCGCCGAGATCGCGCGCCTGCGCGCGGAAGAGGAGAGTACGTGATGCAACTGCCCGACCTCGATCGCGACGCCGACCCGTGGACCCTCGCCGGCTCGGCCCTGGCGCCCGAGGCGGGCCGCGCGCGCGCATCGAGCTCGCGCTGCACACGGCGCTGACCGCCCCGTCGCCGGGCAACTGCCAGCCGTGGCGGTGGTTCGCCGGCGGCGAGGTGATCGAGCTGTACCGCGATCCGGCCCGCACCTCGGCCGGCGCCGACCCTGACGGCCAGGCGACGGCGCTGGCCTGCGGCGCGGGGCTGGGGGCGCTGCGCGTGGCCCTGCGCGCGCTCGGGCTGGCCGAGCAGACGGCGCTGCTGCCCGGCGGTCACCCGGACCTGCTCGCGCGCGTGGCCGTGGGCGGCCGCGCCAGCCCGCTGCCCGAGGAGCAGTGGCTGTACCAGGCCGCGCCGAAGCGGCGGACGTTCCGCGCGGTGATGGCCCACGGGCCGCTGTCGCGGGCGCTGTCGAAGCGCCTCGGGGCCATGGTCGATGGGACAGGTGCGGAGTTACATGTCGTCGAGGACATGGCCCGAAAGCAAGCCATCGGCGCGGCCGTCGAGGCGGCCATCGCCGGCGAGCCGCCCGTCCGCGCGGCGGCTCGCGCGGCCGCCGGTGAGGCGGGGGTCAGCTTCGAGGGGCCCGACGGGGCGGAGGCCCGCGGCCCGGCGATCGCCGACGGGGCGCCGGCCTTCGTGGTCGTGACCACCGCCGCCGACGAGCCTGCCGAGTGGCTGCGCGCCGGCCAGGCGCTCATGCGCGTGCTCCTGCGCGCGCGGGTCGACCACGCGTGGGGCAGCTTCCTCCACCTGCCCCTGACGGAAGCCGCCGGCCGCAAGCAGCTGGCGAGCCTGGTCGGCGCGACCGGCCACGCGCAAGCCCTGGCTCGCCTCGGCGGCGCCGCCGACAGCCCGCCGACGCCGCGCCGGCCGCTGTCCGAAGTGCTGCTGACGCAGCGGCCGAGTTGAGGCTGTCTGAAGAGACAGGTGACGCGTCGGGCGCGGGGCGCGTCGATGGCTTCGCCGACGCCGCGTTCGCGCGTCCGTGCGACCGAGTGCGGGCTCAAGGGGAGTTTATACTGTCGTAAGAGACAGGTGACGCGTCGGACCCGGGGCGCTGTCGATCGCCCTGCCGACGAAGCGTTCGCGCGTACGACCGAGTCCGGGCTCCCAGGCAAGCTGAGGATGTCCGAAGAGACAGGTGACGCGTCGAACTCGGGCGCTGTCGATCTCCCTGCCGACGAAGCGTTCGCGCGTACGACCGAGTCCGGGCTCCCACCAAGCTGAGGCTGTTTAGAGAGGCAGGTGACGCGTCGAACTCGGGGCGCTGTCGATGGCTTCGCCGACGCGTTCGCGCGTCCGTACGACCGAGTGCGGGCTCCCAGATGTGCTGACTCTGTCTTAAAAGACAGGTAACGCGTCGGACTCGAGGCGCTGTCGATGGCTTCGCCGACGACGCATTTGCGCGCCCGTACGACCGAGTCCGGGCTCCCAGGCGAGCTGATGCTGTCCGGAAAGACAGGTGATGTATCTGGCTCGGGGCGCTGACGATCGCTTCGCCGACGATGTGTTCGCCCGTCGCCACGGCCGAGTCCGCTTCGAGACGTCGGACGAGCGAGTTGCCCGACCGCGCGGAACATGGTGTGCTAACGGGTCCATGAGCAACGAATCTCAGTTCATCGCCGCTGCGCTCGATCAGCAGACCAAGCTTCTTCAGCAGATCGCGGCCGATCTCGCCGCCATCCGAAAGGCCGTCGAGCGCTCCGAGTCCCCGGCCGCGGGGGCGCAGCAAGGCGGATTGACGGTCCTCGAGCCGGGTAGCTCGACGCCCAGCCCCGAGCCGGAGGCTCGTGCGGGGGGCCAGAAGGTCGGGGTCGCCCTCGAGCTCGAGCAGTAGCCCGGAAGGCGCGACGCGCGAGAGGCCAGCCGGTGCAGCGTCCGGCTCGAGCTGTCTGAAAGGACAGATAGCAATGGCCGGGGCCGCCCGACTTCGAAAATGACTGTTCGAGAGGACGGGCGCCGCGCAGGCGGGGGCGCGGATCCGTCACGTCGGGCCGGTCGCGCCTTCCCTCGCGGGACACGCCCGGGCGTGGGCGGCGCGCGGCTCATGGCTGGCGCGGTGTCATGCTCGAGGTCCGTGCGCGTGCCCGTGCGAGCCCTGGCCGCGGCGGCCGTGCTGACGGCCGGGGACGCGCGCGGCGGCGCCGGTGCGGGTCGAGTTCCACTTCCAGCCGGTGCCCGAGGCGCAGATGGCGATCTGGCTCGAAGACCAGGCGGGCCGGCACGTGGCCGACGTGCTGGTCACCCAGGCCACGGGGAAGTTGGGGATCGCCAACCGGCCGGGCCACTGGAATTTCTTGTCGAGCTGGCGCGCGCCGTACGGTCCGCGCGTCTCGGTGCTGCCGGTCTGGGCCCACCGGCGCGGCAAGACCTACCCGCGCATCGTGTTCTACGACGACCCCGACCAGGACTCGCTCGGCTGGCACGAGAACACCAGCAGCGCCGAGAACTACTTCTGCCGCCCGCTCGAGGAGTGGGAGCAGGAGACGGTCGCGGTCGACACCAAGACCTGCCCGTCGCCCAAGTCTTTTAAAACGGACAAGGGGGCGTTCGCGGCGACGGGGACGACCAGCGTGTATCCGCCGCGCAACGACCTGCTCCACCGCGACGACCTCGACTCGGAGGACGTGGGTGTGTTCGCGGCGCTCAACGACCTCGACGCCGTGACCGCGGCGACGCCGAGCGGCGAGGCGCCCGAGTTCGTGGTGATGGTGCTGAGCCCGGAGGTGCTGGCGCACGGCCCGTTGACCGCGTTCGTCGAGATCAACCGCGAGCACGACGAGAACAGCCACTGGGACTTCGACCGCGAGACCGATCACTTCGTCGACCCGCGGCTGGCTCGCTACGGCATCGAGTACCTCGGCCAGCCGTCGGTGGTGTACCGCGTCGAGTTCGACCCGCTGCGGCGCGGGTTCCACGGCAGCGCCGAGTACGCCGGCTACGGCGACTGGGACGGCGCCACAGGCACGCTGCACCCGCCGGACGGTACGATCAGCGAGTCCGACGGCAGCGGCGCCGATCGGCTGCGGGTGGTGACGCTCAACGGCGATACGTTCCGCTGGGGCGTGTTTTCGTACGGCGACGGTCACGACCCCGACCCGGGCGACGGCTGGGGGCACCACTGCGCGCCGCGGGTGCTGGCGCCGGTGACGGGCCTGGCGGCGCGGTCGGTGGCCTTCGACGAGGTCGAGCTGAGCTTTGAAATCCCGCGCAGGGCGACACGGCGTTCGAACTGGCCGACGTGCGGGTGTACCAGATCTCCGGCGACCAGCCGCTCACGCCGGACATGCTCGGCTCGGCCCAGGAGATCCCCGTGGCCCTCGATTCGCTGGCGCCGCCGGGCCAGCGCAGCACCGTGACGGTGCGCGAGCTGTGGGGCGACTACACGTATCAGTTCGGGGTGGTCTACACCGACGGCTGCGCGCAGCGCAGCGCGTTGGCGTCGCTCGGCTTCACGACCGAGCCGCAGCGGTTCCAGACGGTCGAGGGCTTCTGCTTCCTCGCCACCGCGGCTTACGGAGCTTCCTGGACGGCCCAGGTGGCAGCCCTGCGAGCCTTCCGCGACTTCTTTAAAAGAGTCGGCGACGGGGGTGGACCTGATCCGCTTCTACTACGGCCATAGCCCGCCGCTGGCGGCGGCGGTCGCCCGCGAGCCGCTGCTCGGGGGCTGGCCCGCGTGGTGCTGCAGCCGTTCGCCGACGCCGGGGCGGTGGTGACGTGGGCGAAGACCCGCGGGCCGGCCGGCCCGGACCGCTGAGGACGGGCGCGCCGGGCGGGCGAGCCGACCGCGGGCCTGGCGGCCCGGACCGCTGAGGACCGCCAGGCCGGGTGGTCGGGGCCGGCGGCGGTGGTGGGCGAGTCGGGCTCATCCGGTGCGGCAGCGAGGGGCTGGCCCGGGGTCGAGTGGGGTCGGGGCCGCCGACGTGGGCGAGCCGGGTTCACCCGGGCCGGGCAGCGCCAGGGGCTGGTGCGGGGTCGAGCGAGCGGGGCAGCCGAGGGTGGGCCAGCCGGGCTCACCCGGGCCGGGCAGCGCCAGGGGCTGGTGCGGGGTCGAGCGAGCGGGGCAGCCGAGGGGTGAGCCAGCCGGGCTCGTCCGGCCCGGGCGGCAGGCGACGCGAGGGCTTCGTGCGGCCATGCGGAAGGGTTCGTGGTCGATTCCGCGCCCTGTCAGCGGCGCGGCGCTTCGAGCGCCGCCGCCTCTGCTCTTCGCTGCGAGAGCTCGCCCAGGGCGCGACGGCGGTGGATTTGCGGTCGTTTCGGGGCCGCCGGCGGCGGACCGAAGCGCGGGTTTGCCGGGCGAGCGATCGATGATTCGTCCCGAGTTCTGTTTGTGGACCGATCGTCGAAAATATTTCGAATTCGATCACGAGCGATCAAAGGGCCATTTTACGCTCGGAACTGCCCCTGGTGGGCGGACCCCTCGGACGGGGTTCAGACGGCCGGTGCTCGAGAAAGGGGCGTGGGAGCCGCGAGGGTAGCCGGGCACCTCAAGGGCGCCGGAAAGGCGGTTTGCTGCCATTCAGGGGGCCGGGCGGGCTCGCCTGGGCCTCTGTCGACCCGGCCTCCGGCCTTTCGGCTCGCGCGACTCGCTTCCCGACCGGAGAGATTTTCGACCCGCGGTCGAAAAATCACCCGCTCGGCTGCGAGGCCGCCTGGATCGCCGCGAGCCGGCGCAGCAGGTCGGGCTGGACGCCCAGCGCCGCGCAGCGGGTCTGGAGGGGCTCCAGACGCCAGCGGTGCGGCTCGACGGTGGCGCGCGGGTGCCGGCGGTGGCCCTTGATCAGCAGGTTCTTCGGGGTGTGCTCGCCGCCGACGAACTCGAGCACCGTCACCTCGTAGCCGCACGCCTCGAGGGCGGCGACCCGGAGACTGTCGGTCAGGACATCGGCGTAGGCGCGCCGCAGCAGGCCGTGGTCGACCATCGCCGTCAGCGGCTGCGCCGCGGCCGGCGCGCGAGCCGCTGCGCGGCCAGCTCGGCCTGGCAGCACGGCACGCTGAGCAGGGCAGGCACGCCGAGCTCGATCGCCAGGGCGATCGCCTCGTCGGTCGCCGTGTCGCAGGCGTGCAGCGCGAGCACAAGGTCGGGCACGCCCCCGAGCCGCGTCGGAGCGGTCCGCGCCGCGCCGGCGATGTCGGCCTGCGCGAACGACAAGCCGACCACCGGGCGTCCTTCGGCGCCGTCGGCGAGGACCGCGGCATCGCGCTCGGTCGCTTCCTGTACGGTCGCCTCCTCGGGCGCCGCGAGGCCGAGGGCGCGGGCCCGGTCGATGCTGCGGGCGACCACGTCGGCGCGCACGTCGACGCCGTGCAGTCGCAGCGGCACGTCGCGCAGGCGCAGGACCTCGGCCAGCACGAAGCTCAGGTAGGCGTTGCCGCACGCGAGGTCGAGCGCGCGCACCGGCGCCGCCGGGCTGATGGGGCGCGTGGCAGCCAGGCGATCGATCACCGGCTCGCACAGCGTCGCCAGGTGGCAGATCTGCTTGTACTTGCGGGCATGCGTCGCCGAGATGCTGCCGTCGGCGTTCATGATCCCGATCTCGCGCAGCAGCGCGGCGCTGGTGTCGGGCCGCAGCGCGCGCTCCTTGCCGCCCATGACCTTGAGCGCGGTGTCTTCGTCGAGGGTGCGCGTGGTGGCGCGGCCGTGACGCGCGTCGACCTGCACGCGCCGACGCGCGTCGAGCACGAGGGTCTGCTTCCACAAGCCGGCCCCGGCGGCCTCGGCGGCGGCGGCGAGCAGCGCGTCGACCTGCGCCGCGCTCGGCGCGACGCCGATGCCCGGCCCGGCCAGCACGCGCTCCGCCCGCGCGCTGCCGTCGTCGGTCTGCGGCGCGGCGAACACCGCTCGCTCCCATCCGTGCGCGAGGTGAGGCTTGAGCGCCCGCTGCAGCCGCTGAAGCTTGCCTTTGTCGAGCAAGAGGCGGACAGGGGTAGCAAAGACGTGTACGCGACGCCAGGCTCCCGCGGCGCGCCGGACCGCGAGTTTGCGCCCCGGAGATCGCTTCGCCGTCACGTGTGGTGATGGCGTACGAGGGGTGCTCCGCGCCACGTCGGGGCGTTCGCCGGCGATCTCCTGCATCACGAAAAGGAGGCGAAGGCACGGCGAGGACCGCGGTCCACGCGGCCGCGATCGCCGTGGCGATCTCTCGCGTCGGCGTCCATGGAAGCTCGGCCGCATCGACGATGTCCGCCAGGAGCGCCGACGAGGTGCCTGGTCGTCCTCGCAGACACGAACGGGCGGCGAGCTCTCGCGTCGGCGTCCATGGAAGCTCGGCCGCATTGACGATGTCCGCCAGGGGCGCGGACGAGGTGCCTGGTCGTCCTCGCAGACACGAGCGGGCAGCGATCTCCCGCCTGCGTCCATGGACGCTCGGCCGCATCATCGACGCTCGCCGGGAGCGTGGCGCAGCGTCCCCTTAAAAGAGAGAAAGCGTACCGATGGGGCGCCAGGGGCGTGCCAGCGGCGCGCGGCGGCGAGTTGCGGGCCCCGCGAGCCTGGGGCATCGTGCGCGCCGTGAACAGCCCGCACGCCCTGCTGCTCGAGAACATCCACACCACAGCGCACGAGGAGTTCGCCCGGCGCGGCGTCGTCGTCCACGCGGTGCCCGGGGCGCTGGGCGAGGCGCAGCTGATCGAGGCGTTGCGGGCCCTGCCGCAGGACGGCCCGCTGATCCTCGGGATCCGCAGCAAGACGCGGGTGCCGGCGGGGGTGTTCGCGGCGGTGCCGCAGCTCGAGGCGGTCGGCGCTTTTTGTATCGGCACCGACCAGATCGATCTGTCCGCCGCGCAGGCCAGCGGGGTCGGGGTGTTCAACGCGCCGTTCAGCAACACCCGCTCGGTCGCCGAGCTGGTGCTCGGCGAGGTGATCATGCTGGCGCGCCAGACCTTCGCCCGCAGCGCGGCCTGCCACCGCGGCCTGTGGCACAAGAGCGCCGAGGGCAGCCACGAGGTCCGCGGCAAGACGCTCGGGATCGTCGGCTACGGCCACATCGGCAGCCAGCTCAGCGTGCTCGCCGAGTCGCTGGGCATGAAGGTCCGCTACTACGACATTCTTTCCGTGCCGCTGGGCAACGCCCAGCCGTGCGTCAGCCTGATCGAGCTGCTGTCGCTCAGCGACTTCGTCAGCTTGCACGTGCCGGACACCGAGCACACGCGCGGCATGATCGGCGGCGACGAGATCGCGGCGATGCGGCGCGGGGCGGCGCTGATCAACGCCTCGCGGGGCGGCGTGGTCGACATCGACGCGCTGCGCGACGCGCTGGTCGCCGGTCACCTCGGCGGGGCGGCGATCGACGTGTTCCCCAGCGAGCCCGCGCGCGTCGGCGACGTGTTCGACAGCCCGCTGCGCGGCCTCGACAGCGTGATCTTGACGCCACACATCGGCGGCTCGACCGAGGAGGCGCAGGCCAGCATCGGCCGCGAGGTCGCCGTCTCGCTGTCGCACTACCTGGACTCCGGTGCCACCCTCGGCGGCGTCACCCTGCCGTTGCTCGACGCCGGTCCGGTGCGCTCCGGCAGCCGGATCGTCAACATCCACCGCAACGTCCCGGGCGTGCTCTCGAAGATCAACCGCGTGCTCGGCGACTCGCAGGTCAACATCACCGGCCAGAGCCTGGCGACGGTCGCCTCGATCGGCCTGCTGCTGGTCGACGTCCCGCTGGGCCACGGCGACCCGCAGCTCCACGAATTGGTGCAGGCGATCGCCGCCTTGCCGGTCAGCCTGCGCACCCGCGTGGCGCGGCAGAGCGCGGCCTGACCCGCGACGCGTCACTTCGACTATGCGGGGGTGTAAGACAAGCGCCTCCGCGCCGGCTCGATGTCTCTTTCTTTTTAAAAGAACTGCTGCCGACGGGAGCCGCTCGTCGCGGTTGTCTGCGCGTCACGGAACGACGAGGCGGTCGGCGTTCCGGGTGCCGAGGTCCGCGCCAGTCGCGGGAGTCCGCGAGCCGCCGCGAGACTGAGCGCGCCGATGGCCGCACGCGGGCGCGAGAGCTCGAGCGCGGCAGGCCCCGGTGGGAGCGTCGAAGACCCTGCCGGGTCCGGTGGGTCCAGTCCTCGCCGCCGAGCGGGTGGCGGCAATCGGCGCGCGCCCACGTCGCCACCGGCACCGGCCGGGGACGAGTCGGCGCGCTGCACGGCGTGCGGTGGCTCGGGACTCGGCCTCGGCGAGGCTCGAGCGCCGGCGGTCTCCGTCGGGTGCCGCAGGAACACCGTGCCGCGGCGCGTCGCGGGGCCTCGTCGTGGCACCGACCCGCGACGGCGACGGCGAGTCGGCCGGGCCTGCAGGGCCGGGGCGCCGCTCGAATTTGCGGAGCGCCGGGCTCGGCCGGCCTGTGGGGTCGGCGGTGGACCTGTCCCAACGAGCAGACCGGCCGACAGCGCGAAAATACTCGCACGCGCTGACGGCTCGCGGGCGCGGGCCGAGGTGATACGCTCACCGGCGATGCGTACGACCCTGATCGTGGCCGGTCTCCTCGGCCTCTCGCTGGCTCCCGCCGCTTGCAAGAAGAACAGCGATTCCAACGCCCCCTCGGGCGAATGCGGCGGAATGTGCGGCCGCGGCACCCGCTGCGACGGCAAGGCGTGCGTCGTCGATTACTCGCAGGACATCTGTACCTCGCAGGCGGTGGTGGAGGAAGAGGTGCCGATGCGCCCGCCGATCACCTCGTGGGGCGAATGCACGCTCGACCGCAACCAGCTGCCGAAGAAGTTCGTCCCGGTCGACGACAAGTCGATCCCCCAGTACGACCCCAACCGCACCCGCACGCTCGACTGGAGCGCCGGCGACGAGCAGCTCAACGAGCCAGTCCTCAACGCCAACATGCGCGAGGTCGAGTACGCGATCAACGAGTGCCTGGCGGTGGCCGCCTGTTACAACGGCGGCAGCCTCAAGGGCGGGCGGATCGATCTCATCATCAGCCTGGTCGGAAAGACAGGTCGCGCCGACGCGGTGTCGGTGACCGCGGGGCCCGACCTGCAGGTGTTCGGCATCGTCCCGTGCGTGCGCAAGGCGATCGCCAACCACCAGTTCCCGACCTACAACGGCCCGCCGATGACGGTGAAGTACAACATCGAGATCGGCGAATAGCGCGAGCGGCGTCGCCGAAACGGTGCGAGCGGCGGCGTCGGCGCGAGCGGCGTCGCCGACACGGTGCGAGCGGCCGGCTCGGCGACGGTGTCGCCGGGCCGGTGCGCGTCAGGCGACGCGAGGGCTCAGCGGTCGAGGTGGGCGCGGAGGAACCACCCGTGCTTCTCGAACTCGCTGATGATCGCGGTGAGCATGTCGACGCTGTCGACGTCGCCCTGCTGGTCGGCGACCTTGCGGCCCTCCTGCAGGCCGGTCAGATAGGTCTCGATGCGCTCGGCGAGCAGGCGCACGTGCTCGAGGTCGCGGGTGGTGTCCTGCGGGTACTCGGGCAGGCGCGAGGTCTTGGCGACATGGCGGGCGGTGCCGTGGATCTGCGCCCCGAGGGTCACCGCGCGCTCGGCCACCGTGTCGTTGTGGTTGGCGAGGCTGACGGCGAAGGTCTCGAACAGCGGGTGCAGCGAGGCGAAGTGCATGCCCTTGATGTTCCAGTGGGCGACCTTGATCTGGCTGTGCAGGTCGAGGCCATCGGCCAGCACCCCCTGGAGGGCGGTGGCGATCTTCTGACGTGCTTCTTGGGGCAGGTGGCTCGGGCTGGCGTACATCGTGTCGAATCCTGGTTGAGCGGGCGGAACTATGGGCGCGGTCCTGGACGCGCGCCAGTGGGCGAGAGCCCCCAAATCTCACCGGCGAGGCTCCCATGAACGAGCCAGTCCCGTGAAACGGCCACGCGTCGG
The DNA here is from genome assembly GCF_026626665.1 of Nannocystis pusilla. Taxonomy (GTDB): domain Bacteria; phylum Myxococcota_A; class Polyangia; order Nannocystales; family Nannocystaceae; genus Nannocystis; species Nannocystis pusilla. The sequence goes on along the minus strand of NZ_JAPNKE010000002.1, from coordinate 7,438,948 downwards.
TGAATCGGTCGGGGGCCCCGAACCTCGCATGGCGAGACGCAAGAGCGAGGCGACCGACACCGTGGCTCGCAGCCGAGCCTGCCGCGCTAGGTGCGCATGGACTTTCGGACATGCCTGAAGGGGCATGTCACCCGTCGAGGGCTCGGCGGCGGTGAGCCAGTCTGCTACCGGCTTGCCAGCCGAGGCTCCCTCCGGTGGCGTGCGGAGGACGGCGCGACGACGAGGCGGGCGTCCGCCGAGCTCGTGATGCTCGGGGCTCCCGCCGGGCGGCGGGCGGAGGACGTGGCGCGACGGCGTGGGCTCTCCGCCGAGCTCGTCATGCGCGGGGCTCCCCGTCGGGGGCGGGCGGAGGACGTGGCGCGACGAGGCGAGCGCTCCGCCGAGCTCGTAAGCGACAACGATGCTGAGCTCCGGCGATCACCCGTCGATGCGCGGGGCTCTCCACGGGCGGCGGGCGGAGGACGGCGCGCGACGAGGCGAGCGCTCCGCCGAGCACGTAAGCTCCGGTGATCACCCGTCGATGTGCGGGGCTCCCCACGGGCGGCGGGCAGAGGACGTCGCGCGACGAGGCGAGCGCTCCGCCGAGCTCGTAAGCGACAACGACGTTGAGCTCCGGTGAACAACCGTCGATGCGCGGGGCTCCCAGGGCGCAGGCCAGCGCGCTGGGCCTGTACGACAGGGCGGCCGAACCGCCGGGCGCGTGGCCGATGGCGCCGATGATGCCGACGACCGCCAGGCGAGGCGCCAGGCTCACCTCCCGACCGGTCGTGTTGCGAGCCGACCGGCGATCGATCGAGCTCGAAGGCGCCGGCGAGGGAGCGCCTTCCCACCATTCCCAGCGAGCGCGCCTTCCCGCCATTCCCAGCGAGCGCGCCGCGGCGGTCGGGGCGGCCGCGCCCTGCGTGGGTGCGCGGCGGGTTTGGCGATTCGAGCTGCGGAGCATTCAATGTCTTTCGGGACAGGTCGTCTCGGCGGGCCGGCCGAGCGGCGCGCTGCTCGTCGCGCCGGCGCGACCGACGAGTTGTGACTCAATCATCAGTGTCGTGATAGACGCGACCTGTACGATGAAATGCTATATGTATATTTCCAGAGGGCCTCCCGCGGGCGTCGGCCACTCGTAGGTGCGCGGAGCCCTCCGCGGGCCGCCGCGACCGCGCCGCACCGTCAATGATGATAGGCGCTTGGGCGGCCGATCCTGCGGCCCCGATATTGCCCGACTCGAATCCGTCGGTATGTGCAATGTAGGAGCGCGGCGGGCGACGGCGATATTCGCCTACGAAGGCCGCCAAACCGCCGCAGACGCCGCCGCCGCCGCGCTTCTGCCCGATCCTGGCGAAGCCGTGAATTTCCGGTGATGCGCCGGCGCACGCCCGCGTTTACGCCGATTCCGGCCGCGGTCGAGTATGCGATCCGCCACAACTCGACATTGCCCACGTTCTGGGTGGGCTGAATATTCCCACACAGCGCGACCGGGGGAATCATCCCACGCCGCGCCCGAGAGAAGAGAAGAAAGGAAACTCCCCAATGTTTCGTAATATCCTGATGGTTTGTCCCGTCCTGGTCGTGGCGTCCCTCGTGGCCGGTCCGACGATGGCGAGCCCGCTCACCGCTCAGCCGGAGCAGGCGAATGGTGGTCAGTGGGGTCAGATCGGTCCCGACGATCGCCCGGACCAGGGCCTGTGGGAGCAGGGCATCGGCGGCGCCGACGTGCTCCTCAACGCCTGCGTGCAGACCCAGATCTTCGTCGGCACGGGCAGCGACAATCGCTCGTACGACTGCGACACGCTGACCGGCGCGGCCTGCCTCGCGCAATGCGCCGACGAGCTCGAGGACCGGGCGGCGACCTGCAGCAGCCAGTGTGAGGACGGCGGGGCGCTGTTCTGTGCGCCCAGCGACCTCGTGGCGCGGTGGGGCGGCCTGAGCCCCTGGCCCGGCTTCGGGCCCGGGTGGGGCTTCGGTCCCGGGTGGGGTCCCGGGTGGGGCTTCAACCCGATCGACCGGCCCGAGCCCGTCGACATCGACGAGCAGGTCGTGTTCATCGACACCCAGACCTGCCTCCAGCTCGATCTCAACGGGGTGTGAGGGCCTGATTCGCGCTCCGGTCGCCGGCGCCGCCGCGCCGGTCCGTGAGCCTCGCATCTGCCCGCAAAGCAGGGGGACCGGCGATTCATCGCCCGAATGATCCGCGTCCGCGCCGAATCCGGACGGCGCGCGCGGTCGTCGCAATCCGCGGTCGTCTCCATCGTCCGTCGGCCCTGGCCGTCCTGGGAGGGGTGCCTCAGGGCCGCGGACGAGGGAGACCGCCGCCAGCATGGTTCGCAGGTCGGTCGGCGGTCACGCCGGCGCCTCGCGGGCCGTTGAAGCCGTGGTTGCCGCGAGTACGGCACCATTTCAGCGAATCGACGGTGTGCTCGCGCGAGCAGGACGCAGGGGCGGGGCTGGCGGGCACCGGCTCGGCGGGGCTCAGTGCTGCCGGAGAGTCGGTGGGTGAAGATTCGATGATGACGCGTCGCGCTCCCGAGACCTCCGCTTGTAGGCGGGCCGGTCGCTCAGCGGTGGCTCGCGCCGAGATAGGGTGTCGCGAATGTCGCGGCGAATGCGATGTGCGCCGTGAAAATCCCTCCGCTGGCGTGGGCGGCCCGGTCGCCCAGCGGGCGGGGCGCTCGCTCAGCGGGTGGCTCGCGGCCGAGACAGGTTGCCGCGAACTTCGCAGCGAATGCGATGTGCGCCGTAATCTCCTCCGCTGGCGGGCGGCCCGGTCGCCTGGGGGGCTCGCGCGGCCGAGATTCTTTTAGAAGAAGAGCATCCCTGTGATGGAGAGAGACTGGCGGGGCGAACGCGTCGCGGCTGGGCGGCCCGATCGCACCCGCCGATCTTGTCGCGAACGAGAGGAGATCCATGCTTCGCAAGATCCTGATGCTCTGCCCCGTCCTCGCGTTCGCGCTGCCGCTCGTCGCGGACGGCCCGGCGCTGGCGCGGCCTCTCGCTCCCCGCCCAGCGGGCGGAGTGGTGCAGGGGCGGTGACGACTGCGACGACTTCGGTGACGACCTGCTGCTCGCGGCGTGCGTGCAGACCCAGATCTTCGTCCAGACCGGTGAGGATGACCGCGCTTACGAGTGCGACGCCTTGACCGGCCCGACCTGTCTCGCCAGCTGCGCCGGCGAGGGCGGCGACTTGTGCCGCAGCCAGTGCGACGGCGACGGCGCCCTGTTCTGCGCGCCAGCGATCTGAAGACGCGCTGGGGCGGGTGGAACGACGACGATGACGACGACGACCACGACAACGACCAGGACGACCTCGTGTTCATCAACACCGAGACGTGCCTGGAGCTCAATCTGAACGATCCATGAGCGCGCGCCGGGGCCCGAGCGGACCTGCTGCGTTTGGCGCGGTCGCGCCGGCCGGGGGACGCAACCGATCGCGGCGTCGAGCGGCGAAGAAGGGGCGCAAGGCGAGATGCCCGGCCGCGGCGGCCGTCCTCCGCGTCCATCGGAGGTTTCTTTAAAAGAAAGAGAGAATGATGGGTCGCCGGAATCGAAGGGTCGTCTCCGCCGCCTGTCTCTCCTGGCCGTCTGGGAGGGTGCGTCAGGGGGAACAGGCGGCGGAGACGCTCGTGGACGCCCCGCCGGGCGTGGCCCGCGTCGCCGAGAGTTCGACGCGGGCCGATTCGCATGAGGGGTTCGCCGCTCCCGCATGCGAGGTGTCAGATGCGAGCTCGCCGGCGTGTGGGCCGGAGAGGTCGTGGGTCGACGCGGGAAGGCCTGCATCCGACACCTCCCTGCTATGAGGGGGTGACCCGGCCATGCAAGGGACGATCGCCGCGAGGCGAGCTGGAGCGCGTGCCTCTGCCAGGCGCCGTGAGTGCTGCCAATCGGGCGGCGCAGCCGGCTCCGAGGCGTGAAACGGCGCTGCGGGACGAGCCTGCATTGTGCGGGCGCCATAGGCGTCGGGGCGAGCTCGAATCGCTGCGGCGGCGAATGCTCCGCGGCGTGGCAGGCTCCGGCGATAAAGACGCTGATGATTCGTCGGGCCGGAGGCGCGGACTGCGTCGGTGCGGGCTCGAATCGACACGGCGGCGGATGTCTTCGCGGCGTGGCCGGCTCCGGCGATAAAGACGCTGATGATCCGTCGGGCCGGAGGCGCGGCCGGCGTCGCCGCAGCTGATCGCGGCGGCTGCGAATGTCTTCGCGGCATGGCCGGCTCCGGCGATGGAGACGCTGATGATCCGTCGGGCCGGAGGCGCGGCCGGCGTCGCCGCAGCTGATCGCGGCGGCTGCGAATGTCTTCGCGGCATGGCCGGCTCCGGCGATGGAGACGGCGGTGATTCGTCGGGCCGGAGGCGCGGACGGCGTCGGCGCAGCTCTGCGGCCGCGGCGAATCCTTTGTCGGTTCCGCCGCGGCGAGACCATCGATTCACGGAGGCGCTCGGCGACGCTTTCGGCGAGGAGGGTGCGCTCCGCGTATCCGCTCGGTGGAGAGGACCATGGCCCGTCGCTGGGGCGAGGAGGATTATCCATGGTCGGAGGATCCCGAGTGGGTCCTGCCTCGCGGGGTGGCGCCTCGAATCCGGTCGCGGCCCCCAGGATCCCGAGTGGTCCTGCTTCGCCGGATGGCACCTCGAATCCGGTCGCGGCCTGCAGGATCCCGAGTGGTCCTGCTTCGCCGGGTGGCGCCTCGAATTGGGTCGGCCTGCGCTCGGCGCGGGCCCCGGCGGAGAGACGGATCCGCGATGCGGAGGGAAAGAGCCTGCTCGGGCAGGCGCTGCGCTCGGCGAGGGTAACAGCGCGGTCGGCTTTAGCGACTCCGGGGGAAAAGGCTTGCTCGTAGGGAGGCGCTGTGCTCGGCGGGGGTGCCCGCGCGGTCGGCTTCTGCGACGCCGGGAGAAGGCTTGCTCGTGCAGGCGCTGCGCTCGGCGCGGGTGCCCGCGCGGTCCGGCTTCTGCGATGCGGGAAAAGGCTTGCTCGTGCGAGGCGCTGCGCTCGACGCGGCTTGGGGTCGCGTTGCGGGGGATGGCCGAGGACGGGGCCGTTAGGGCCGGAGCGAGCGCCGGTCGCGGCGGACGCCGCGGTTCGTGGCGTGACCCGTGATGGGCGTGTCCTTGAGGCCATGCGATTCGCGGCCGATCCGCCCGGGCGTGCGGGGCGGTCGCACGGAGGGCTCTGACGCTCGTCGGCCCGCCGCCTTGCCGCCTCTGCTGCGAGTCGCATTCGCTGCGACGTGTGCGGAGGAATGGACATATGTACATAGTGCGGCGATGGCTCGAGCATTCGCTCGCGCGTCGGTGCGCGGACTCCTCCGTCGGGCCGCCGCGGCCGCGACGCAACGTCAATGATGATATGCACTTGCGCGGCCGCGTGGGGGACGGCGGGCTCGTCGTCGCGGCGGGGCGCGCTATGAACAATCATTCGCGCGGCGGGCGGCGGCGAATTCCGGCGAGCGAGGGCGGCGATTCGCTGTAATCGCCGCGGCCGCCGGATCGGCTCGCAGCCCGCGGAAAACCGCGAATTTGCCGATCTGAGCCGGTTCGGGGCCCGCTATACGGCCGTCGGAGGCGAGCTCGCCGATGCGATTCGCCACAATCCGGCGTTGCGTCGGCTCGGGGCTCACTGAATATTCCAAGCGTCGCGGGGACGACCCGCGGCGCTCCGAGAGAAGACGAAAGGAATCCCCATGTTGCGCAAGATCCTGATGCTCTGCCCCGCCCTCGCGTTCGCGCTGCCGTTCATCGCGGCGACCTCGTCGATGGCGCGCCCGCTCTCGATCCCGGCCCAGCCGGCGGAGTGGTGCTGGGGCGGAGGTGACTGCGGCGACTTCGGCGACGACCTCCTGCTCGCGGTCTGCACCCAGACCCAGATCTTCGTCCAGACCGGGCAGGACGACCGGGCCTACGACTGCGACACACTGACCGGCCCGAGCTGCCTCGCGAGCTGCGACGACGTCGCCGGCGAGGCCCTGCAGACCTGTCGCAGCCAGTGCGACGGCGCGGGCGCGATGTTCTGCGCCCCCAGCGACCTGAAGACCCGCGGGGGCGGCTGGCACGACGACGACGACGACGACGACGACTTCGACCATGGCGGCTTCGACCCGGGTGATTTCGACCCGGAAGAGACGTTGTTCGTCGACACCCAGACGTGCCTCGAGCTCAACCTCAACGAGATCTGACCGAGCTCGCGGTGGATGGAGCCGCTGCGACCGGGGCCGCCGCGCCGGGCGGAGAACGGTCCATCACCTGCGACACACGGAGAAGGGGTCGGGAGCGAAAGGTCGCCCCGGCCGCGGCAGGCCGACCTCTGCATCGATAGAGGTGTGTCCATCGGTCTGCCGTCGAGGAAAAGGTCGTCTCCGCCGCCTGTCTCTCTGGCCGTCTGGGAGGGTGCGTCAGGGAGCAGGCGGCGGAGACGCTCGTTCAGCGCCCCGCCGGGCGAGGCACGCGCCGCCGAGAGTTCGGCGCGTGCCCGATCGAGGAATTGCGGTGTCGGCGGACGGAGCGTGGATCGACGCGAAGCGGCGTACACCGGCCCACCCAGGTCATGACGCGCTGGGCCGGGTGCGCAAGCGAAGAGCGTGGGCGCGGCGATCGGGCCTGCCACGGCGAATGCTGCGAGGCGCCGCGACGGTCTGCGCGGGCGACTCCGGCGCGACCGACGGCGACGAGTGCTCGCGCCGGTTCGCTCGCTCGCCGTCCTCGCGCGACTCGCTGCTCGCTGCGAGAGCGGAGGCATCGCCGGCTCGCCGAGCGGACGGGGACGCATTGCGCCTGCTCGCCGGCTCGTCGGCCCGAGGTGCTTCCAGGCTGCTCGCGGGCCGGTCGCGTCGCGCGTGCTGGCCATAGAAAGGACGACGTGGCGCCTGCTCGCCGGCTCGCCGGAATCCGGGCGTGCTGCTTTGCGGAGGCGGACGAATCGGGGATGATCGCCGGTGAGGCGGTCGCATTGCGCCCGCTCGCCGGCCCGGAGGCGACGCATTGCCTGGCTCGCTCTGAACACAAAGATTTCGCCGGGCAATGATTCATCGCAGGGCCGGTCGCACGCTCGATTCGTCGGTCCGCTGTGCGCGGAGCTGCCGACCGCGGGCCGGTCGCACGCTCGATTCATCGGTCCGCTGCGACGCGGAGCTGCCGGCCGCGGGTCGCTCGTTCGCTGCCGTGCGTCCGCCGGTCTTCCCCCGCGCACACGGTCGTCGGCCGGCGCGCTCGGCAGGATGCCGGGCGACAATGACGATTCTCGGCGCGTGGTGTCATTGCATACTCCCGCGGGACACCCAAGATTGCACACGACGCGCGGCAGGATTGGCCTGTCGTGGCGCCTCACAGGAGAAAGGAACCCTCCCATGTTGCGTAATCTTCTCGTGTTGATCCCTGCGGTCGCGCTCGCATTGCCGGTCGTCGCCGCCGCGAAACCGCTGACCACGCAGGTCGAGGAGTCCTCGTACAAGCCGGGCAAGAAGCCAGGCAAGAAGCCCGGGCAGCCTGGTGGGCAGCCCGGAGCGCAGCCCGGTGGGCAGCCTGGTGGGCAGCCTGGTGGGCAGCCCGGTGAACAGCCCGGTGGACAGCCCGGCACGGGCTCCGGGGACGGATCCACCGATTCCCGCGAGGTCGAGCTCGACTTCTGCGTCACGGCCAAGGGACTGGCCGAGGACCTCGCCTGCGACTTCCAGACCGGCGAGGTCTGCCTGGCCGCGTGTGACTGGGGTGCGGACGATGTGGCCGCGTGTCGCAGCGACTGCACCGACGAGGGCGCGATGTTCTGCGCGACGCGCCACAAGCCGGGCAAGAAGCCGGGCAAAAAGCCGGGCAAGAAGCCCAGCAAGCCCGGTACGCCGCCGACCGAGCCCGGCGGGACGCCGACCGAACCCGGCGGTGGTACGGCCGAACCCGGCGGGACGCCGACCGAACCGGGCGGGACCCAGCCCGATGAGAGTGAGCAGCCGGTGCTGCCCGGGGCCGCCCCGGACGAGGACGACGGGCTGGTCTTCATCGACGTCGCGCGCTGTGCCAGGCTCGGCGTGATCGTCGACGGCTGATCGGAGCCGGCGGACGCGACCGGTCGCTCGGGGCCGTCGCGCCCGCCAATCAATGTTCTTGCTGGTGGTCTTGACATTCCTTCGGCGGGCGCTAATGCATCGCCATGGCGTTATCGACGAACCTCGAGCGCGTTGGCCCGCCGGAGACGTTGACCAGTCTGTTGCGGGCCGAACTGTCGGCGGTCGAGACCTACCGCGGTGCGCTGGAGCGGCTCGATGGTCAGCCAGTGGGCGCACAACTGCGGCAGATCTGCGTCGACCACAGCCGTTCGGTCCAGGTGCTCCGCGGGTTGCTGCTGCGCCACGGCGAGACCGCACCGGCCGCCAGCGCCGGCCGCGAGCCCGACATCGCAGTACGCGGCGACGACGAGCTGGCCGCCACGGTCCACGCGCTCCGCGACGGCGAGGCGCGCCAGGTCGAGGCCTACCGGCGCGCGCTGGCCGACCCGGCGCTGACGCCCGGGGTCAAGGCGATGATCCGCAGCGACCTGCTCCGCCGCAGCGAGGGCCACGTGCCGACGCTCGAGGCGTTGATCGAGACCGGCTGAGCCGCAGCGAGCTGCTCTTTCACAGCGAGGCCACGGGCGCACGCTCGCGGCGTCGAGCGAGGCTGGCTGAGCTGTAGAGTGCTGCTCCGTCCGAGAGGGCCAGTGCCGACGCTCGGGGCGTCGATCGAGGCCGGCTGAGTCGCAGCGACCTGCTCCGGCGCGGGTCATCTGCCGCCCTTCGCGGCCCGAATCGAGGCCGGCTTCTGGGCAGCGGTCTGCTCCGGCGCAGGGGTCACGGTGCCGACACATTCGAGGCGCCCATCGAGCGGCAGATCCGCAGCGACCTGCTCCGGCGCGGAACCACGTGCCGCGGCTCGAGCGGCGAGCGAGGTCGGTTGCAGCGACCTGCTCCGGTGGAGCGAGGGTCGCCGCTCGCGGGCGTCGCGGCCGGCGGACCTCGGCGGCCGGGCTCAGGCGCGGGCGACGAAGCCGCGGCGGAGCGCCTCGAGCTCGTCGACGAGCTCGACCTCGGGGCGCTTGTGCATGACCTCGCCGATCTGGACCATCGCGGACGGGCTGGTGAAGTTGACCTCGGACAGCAGGTCGCCGATGAAGTCGAGGCCGAGCAGGTAGAGGCCGCGCGGCACGAGGTCGGCGGTCACGGCCGCGACCGCTTCGAGCTGGCGCGGGGTCGGGTCGAAGGCGTGGAACGAGGCCCCCTGGTGGAGGTTGGCGAGCCGCGAGCCGGGGCGCGGGAGGCGGGTGACGCTGCCGAGGATCCGCCGGCCGATCGTCAAGATCCGCAGGTCGCCGCGGGTGGTGACGGCGTCCTGATACGGCTGCACGACGGCCTCGCCGTATTGTTGCCACCAGTCCCAAAGGGCAGGTTCGGGGGCGTCGGGGCGGAAGAAGGCGATGCCGATCCCGCTGCACTCGCCGATCGGCTTGACCACGGCCTCGACCGGCTGCATGCGCACCGTCTCGCGCAGCTCGGCGAATTCGCGGCAGTGGGCGGTGGGGATCGCGTACGCGGGGAAGCGCGTCGGCAGCAGGTGCTCGGAGTGCCGCAGGACCTCGGCCGGCTCGTTGAGCTGCAGCAGGCGGCCGTCGAGCGCGGCGAACCGCTCGGCCCAGCCGCGGTAGCGGGCGTCGACCGGCGGGTCCTTGCGGTGGACGAGGACGTCGTAGTCGAGCGCGGCGGCCGGCCGCACCTCGCCGAGGCCGACGTACGGCGGCCGCGTCGGGTCGCTCCACAGCACCTTCTGCACCGGCAGGGCGGTCAGCCACGCGTCTGTCTCGAGAGACATGTCGGTCGTGAACAGGTCGCAGTAGTCGACCTCGACGCCGCGCGCCAGCAGCTCCGCCATGAGCCGCAGGGTGGTGTCGAAGCGCGGCTGGAAGCTGGCGACCGGATCGGCGGTGACGAGGTAGCGCGGCATGAGCGACGGACGATCTTTATCAGAGGACGCGCGGCGCGAGGCGCTGGCGGCGATGGGGGCTCGGTGCGCTATCGCGCGCGGCGGCGAGCGCGCTCGGTGACGTGACGTCGACTAGTGGCGAGTGGCGAGGTCGTCGTGGGTGCTATGAATCGGGGCCTATGATCATAGTAGGGTGATTCGTCGTCACGGGGCGCCGCGGCGGTGGGGGCAGGCCTGGGCGGCCAGCCAGGCGTCGACGGCGGCGACCTGGGACGCCTCGAGCGGGTCGGCGGCGAACAGCTCGCGGGCGGCGCGGGCGAGCTCGCGGGCGCGGTCGGGCTCTTGCTGCGCGGCTCCGAGGGCGCGGGCCAGGGTGAAGCGGGCCATGGCGACCTCGTTCGGGCGGGCCGCGGGGTCGAGCAGCATCATTCGCAGCGCGCGCTCGAGCGGGACCAGGGCCGCGAGCGGGTCGCCGAGCGCGAGCTGGGCGGTGCCGCTACCGAGCAGCGGGAGGGCCAGGAACGGGTGGTCGGGCGGCAGCGAGCGGCCGAGCAGCGCCAGCGCCCGCTGATACAGCGCCTGCGACTCGTGGTGACGGCCCTGGCGGGCCCGCAGCTCGCCCAGGCGCGTCAGGTCCTCGGCGCGCAAGATCTCGTCGTCGCCGCGGTTGCGCTCGGTGTTGGCGATGGCGCGCTGCAGCAGCGGCTCCGCCTCGGCGAGCCGGCCCTGGCGCACGTAGAGCGAGCCCAGGTTGCTGAGCACGGCGGCGAGGTCGGGGTGGTCGGGGCCGAGGCGGCGCTCGCCGATCGACTTGGCGCGCAGGTAGCGGGCGATCGCGGTCTCGTGGTCGCCGCGCTCGGTGGCGACGTTGGCGAGGTTGGTCAGCGCGATCACCAGCTGCGGGTGGTCGTCGCCGTGGACGTGCCCCAGGATCTCGAAGGCGCGGTCGAACCGCTGGGCGGCCTCGTCGACGCGGTGCTCGGCGAGGAGCACGTAGCCGATGTTGTTGAGGGTGCGCGCGACCAGCGGGTGGTGCTCGCCGTAGGCGCGCTGGTAGATCGCCAGGACCTCCTCGTAGAGGGCGTGGGCGGCCTCGTTCTGGGTCAGGCTGACGAGGACGGCGGCGCGGACGTTGAGGGCGGCGGCGTAGCGCGGGTGGCTGGTGCCGACGAGGTCGGCGAGCAGCTCGCGGGCGCGGCCGAGGTGGGCGAGGGCGTCGTCGTGGCGGCCGAGGCGGTAGAGGCAGTGGCCGAGCTCGAGCTCGAGGGAGGCGAGCTCGGCGTGCTCGGGGTCGTCGATGCGCTCGACGAGGGCGATGGCGTCGCCGAGGAGGCGCTCGGCGAGGTCGGCGTGGCCCTCGGCGGTGCGGAGCTTGGCGCGCACCTGCATCAGTCGGACCTCGCGCGCGGGGTCGCTGCCGGTCCGGCGCAGCGCGTCCTCGGCGTGGCGGGCCCACTGGGCGGCGTCGGCGAAGTCGCCGGTGAGGGCGGTGGCGGCCAGGTCGAGACCTGCCTGAAAGACCAGGTCGTCCTGACCGAGCTCGCTGGCCAGGTGAAAGGCCTCGGTCAGGTCGGTCATGGCGCCGCGGAAGTCGGCCTGCTCGCGGCGGACGACGCCGCGGCGGTGCTGGGCCTCGGCCCACAGCGGCGGGTAGTCGAGGCCCTCGGCGGCGCGGGCGGCGGCGCCGGTGGTGCGCTCGCTGCCGGCGACGTCGCCGGCGTCGAGCAACGCCTTGCCGTGGGCCAGCTGCTCGCGCACCGCGGCGACCATCAGCGCGAGGTTGGGCGAGGTCGGCGGCTTGACGCGGGCGTCGAGGTAGCGGTCGTCGTCGCACGGGGCGAGCGGCGGCAGGGCGTCGACGGCGGCGCTGGCCTGCTCGACGGTGGTCGGGCCGGCGCGCGCGAGCACCTCCGACAGCGCGCGCAGCTCGACGAGGCGGCTGTTGAGGCAGGCGTGGCGCTGGTCGAGCCGCTCCGCCGAGGTCTCGCCGCGCACGTGGGTGGCGACGCACGCGGCCTCGGTGCGCCGGACCCACTGGCCGCCGTAGGCGTCGAGGCGGCGCTTGACCGTCGCCCACGTGGCCGGCGCGAACGCGGCCCCGGTGGCCAGCAGCGCCTGCTCGATCTGCTGCTGGCGCGGCGCGTCCCAGATCCCCGCCAGGTTGGCCTCGGCGCCGGTGCAGCGGGCCGCCTGCTGCGCCAGCAGGCGGGTGTAGAGGCCGACGAGGCCGAACAGGGCGAGCGCCACGCCGCCGGCGATCGCCCAGCGCCGGCGCGGGACCGCGGGGTCGCGGCCGAGCGCGTCGAGCAGCGCGCGCATGTCGGGGAAGCGGTCGTCGGCCGAGACCTGCAGGCCGCGGGCGACGACCCGCCGCACCCACGCCGGCACGGGGTTGCGCGGCGGCTCGCGCACGCGGCCGAGCAGGACGTTCTCGCGGATCGTCTCGACCGTGTTGCCGTCGAACGGGCGCGCGCCGTACAGCGCCTCGTAGAGGGCGATGCAGAAGCTGAACTGGTCGGTGCGGGTGGTCAGCGCCATGCGCAGGAACTGCTCGGGGGCCATGTACGCGGGCGTGCCGACCAGCACGCCCGCGCGCGTGAGCGGCGACTCGGTCACGCCGAGGTCGCCGAGCGAGGGGTGCTCCTGGGCCTCGGCGTCCGGCTCCTCGAGGCGCGCGAGGCCGAAGTCGACCACGCGCACGCGGTCGTCCTCGCCGACGAGCACGTTCTCCGGCTTGAAGTCGCGGTGGACGATGCCGTAGGCGTGCGCGGCGGCCAGGCCCTCGCCGGCCTGGCGGAACACGCGGACGACCTGGCGCCACGTCGGAGCCTGGCTCTTGAGCCATGTCCGAAGGGTCTTGCCGGGGACCAGCTCCATGGCGATGAACACGTCGTCGCCGTAGCGGCCGACCTCGTAGACCTGGACCACGTTGGGGTGCGACAGGCGGGCCAGGGTCTGGGCCTCGCGCTGCAGGCGGGCCTGGCCGACGCTGAGGCTGCGGCCCTTGATCCCGCTGCGCAGCAGCTTGATGGCGACGCGGCGGTCGAGCTGCGGGTCGTAGGCGGCGTAGACGATCGCCATGCCGCCCTGGCCCAGCTTGCGCGTGACCAGGTAGCGGCCGATCTGCACCGGCGTGGCGTCGTGGCGGTCGCCGCCGCGGGTCGGCGGCTGCTCGCAGATCGTCAGGTCGTCCCGAACGGGCGGGGTGCCGTCTTCCATCGCCGCTTGCCCACGCACTGTAGGCGATGCGGCGCGGCCAGCCCAGCCCGCGCGCATTGATGGCAGCTGGGGGCGCGGTGCGGCAGTGGGTGTCGACAGTGACTGAATGCGAGGACCGCGTTCAGCTCACTTCGTGGCCCGGCACGAACAGCGAGATCGGCCGCACCTCGTACGAACCGCCGGGGTTGGCCACCGCCAGCTCGCCCGAGATGGCGAGCGCCTCGTCGTGGGTCGCGCAGTCGACGACGTAGAAGCCGAGCAGCTGCTCCTTGGTCTCGGCGAACGGGCCGTCGAGGATGACCGGCGGCTGGGTCTTGCGCAGGGTCTTCGCCGCGCCGGTGGGCCGCAGGCGGACCGCCGGTCCGAGCTTGCCCTCGGCGGTGAGTCGGTCATGCACCACCGCGAGTCGAGCCATGACTGCGTCGTCCTCGGCCTGGGTCCACGAGGTGACGACCTTCTCGTCGTTGTAGCAAAGGATGGCGTAGAGCACGGCGCGAGTATGCCCGCTCCGGCGCACGGGCGCGCGACCGCGCCCGTGCGCGCCCGCGTGTGCGGACGCTCGATCGGCTCAGAAGCGGCCGGAGATCGACAGGCCGCCGAAGGTCGGGCTGACGCGCACGCGCGCGACGTCGGCGTTGGTCAGGCGCTTGACGCCGACGCGATAGATGATTCCGCCGATCGCGGTGACGAGGATGCCGCCGGCGAGGATGCCCCCGCCCACCGCGGTCATGCGATCGGCGTCGAGGATGCCCTGGCGGATCTCGTTGCGATTCGCGGTCAGCGAGGGGCAATCGCCGGTGGTGACGCGGCTGCAATCACCGAGCTGATAGGCGTCCTCGGCCCCGACCAGGTCCTTCTCGAGCTTGTTGCCGCGCAGGGTGAAGCCGAGGGTGACTGCGAAGCCGGCCAGGGTGACGATGCCGCCCGCGATCATCGTGCCGGCACCGGCGGTGCGCATCTTCTTGGCCTGCGCGGTGTCGGTCGGGGTCAGGGCCGGCGGCGGGGGGCTGGCGGGCGGCGGGGCGGCGGTCTCGGGCTCCGGCGGCGGGGCGGGCTCGGTCGGCGGGGCGGGCTCGGTCGGCGGGGCGGCCTCGACGGGCGGCGGCTCGCCGGTGGGGCTCCAGGGGCCCGGATCGGCGCTGGGGGCGGGCTCCGGCGCGGGCGCGGGCGGGGCCGGGCTGGTCACCGGAGCGGGAGCGGGCGAGGTCGGACCGGGGCCGGGCGGGGCGGGCGCGGGCCCGGGGAGGCCGCGGGCGCGGCAGGCGGGGGCGAGGGCGGAGCCGGGCTGGTCGGGGCGGGCGCGGGCGGGGCCTGGGCGAACGCGGGGGCCTGGGCGACCAGCAGGGCGGTCGCGGTGGCGGCGATCTGGAGGCAGCGCATCGTGCTGTGATTCGACGGACGTCGCATGGTGGTCGCTCCGCGTTCGCTATTCGTAGGAGGGGATCGGCTTGGCGAGGACGCACAGGCCGTAATCGACGGCCTCGTCCTCGGGCGTCATGGGGTCGTCGACGACGTCCGGGCTCATCGGATCATTGATGCTGTTGTCGCACTCGACCGCGAAGTCCGGGTTGATGCCGTTGCCGGTGGCGGTGCAGTCCTCGTCGGTGACGCAGTGAACGGCGGGGGAGACGGCGACCACGTGGAATTCGGCGGTGCAGCCGTCCTGGGTGAACTTGAGGTCGGCCTCGAATTGGGTGCCCTGGGCGTCCGGGGTGTTGAGCCAGCGGGCGTCGGTCCATTCGTACGATACGCTGACCGGCGGGGTGGCCTCGACGGTCTCGTCGACGTCGGGCGTCATCGGGTCGTCGGCGATCGCCGGCAGCTCGGGCCGGTCGAACGAGGACACGAGCTCGGGGACGTGACAGAGGTCCTCGCCGTCGGGGAAGCCGCTCTCGAAGTCGCCGACCGCGTTGGGCCAGTGCTCGACGCCCTTCTCGCCGGTGAAGCCGGGCACGTCGACGGGGTACTCCATGGCCTCGGCGACGAGCAGGCCGGCGTACTGCGGGCGGATCGCCGCCGTCGGCTCGTCGAACTTCGCGGTGCCGTTGATGCCGCCGGTCGCGAGTAGGTCTGCATGCCGAGGATGTCGCCCTTCTGCTGGGCGCACGGCGAGTCCTTGTCGCCCTTGGTGAGCTCGTACTTGGCCGCGTAATAAAGATGCGCGGTGGTGCAGTTCATCGTCGGCTGCTTGCAGCTGCTTCCGGCGACGAGGAGGAGCGCGCCGGGGACGAGGGCGCGGAGGAACGGGCGCTTGCTGGGCTGCATCGAAGACCTCATCGCTCAGAAGGACAGGCGGACGCCGAAGCGGAACTGCCGCGGCTGCTGGTAGAGGGTCGGGTTGCCGAAGTTCGGGTTGACCGTGATCGGGGTGCCGTCGGTGGTGGTGGCGTTCGCCAGGTCGCCGATGGTGCCGCCCTTGATCGGGTTGACCTCGTCGAAGGTGTAGCGCTCGTCGGTGGCCAGGATCTGCTGGAAGTTGGCGACGTTGAACACGTCCATCGAGACGGTGAGGCGCAGGTCCTTGCGCAGGATCTTGGTGTAGCCGATGGTCGGATCGATCGAGAAGTTCCACGGCAGCCGCTGGCCGCTGCCGCGCGGGAGGATGAAGGACTCGTCGAAGCCGTAGAGGACGTGCGAGGCCAGGTAATTGGTGGGACCGCCCGAACGGGCCCGGAACGCGCCGCCGAGCCGCAGGAACTGGCCGTTGCCGAGCACGATCTCGCCGGCGGCGAAGATCTTGAAGGAGTGGCGGGTGTCGCCGGGCAAGTAGCCGGACCGGTTCTCGAGCAGCGAGATCAGGTCGAAGTCGGAGGTGGTGTTCGGGTCGAGCTGGCCGGTCTCCGGGCGGAACAGGCCGGCGAGGTTGCCGCGCAGCCACGACAGCGTGTAGCTGCCGGTGACCATCCAGTGCTTGGCGAACCGCTTCTCGATGAACAAGGTCGCGGCGTCGTAGACGCGCTTGGCCTTGGGGAAGTCCTTGGCGATGCCGTAGCCGGGGTTGCCGATGAAGTAGGTGGCCGCCTCGTCGCGGCTCATGTCCTCGATCGCGCGGTGCAGCCAGCGGTGGGTGTACTGCACGCCGAGGCGGGTGTCGGTGATGATCTCGTACTCGCCGCCGGCGACGATCTCGTCGCTGGACTGCGGCTTGAGCCGCGGGTCGATCGGGGTCTTGCCGGCGCTGGCCAGCGCCCACCGCTGGTCGGGGTCGGCGGGGCCGCCGATCAGGAGGCGGTTGGCGTCGGTCGTACACGCGCCGCCGGGCTCGTTGGCGCCGGGGGCCAGGGGGTCGCTGCACGCCCCGGGGCCGACCGCGTTGTGGAACGACTGCAGGCCGGGCTCGCCGGTGCCGGCGCGGTCGGCCAGGTTGAGCGGGACGCTCTGGTAGAAGCGGGCGTAGTTGACGAACAGCTTGGCCTTGCCGCTGTAGGTCGGGTCCCAGATGAGGCCGACGCGCGGCGAGAACTGGTTCGGCAGGGCCATCGCCAGCGTGCGGTCGCCGCTGAACAAGTGCTGGGCGTCGTAGCGCAGGCCCGCGTTCAGCGTGACCTTGTCCATGATCGACCAGCTGTCCTGAATGAAGCCGCCGATCGTGGTCGACATGACGTTCCAGTTCAGGTTGCGGATGACGTTGGCGTCGTCCGGCCCGCTGAGGAACGAGTACATGCGGAAGTCGGCGAAGTTGGTGCCGTTCGTCGACTCGCGGTAGATCTGGTTGCCGCTGTAGCCGCGGTTGCTGTTGTACTGCGTGTACTCGAAGTCGACGCCGAACTTGATGACGTGGTGACCGGCGCCGCGGGCCAGGCGCGTGACGATCTCGCGCGCCTGCAGGCGGTCGAGCCGGCGGTCGTAGAGGAGGCCGGGGCCGCCCGCGGTCCACTGGCGGATCGGGCAGACGACGGAGCGCGTCTGGGCGTCCATCGTCGTCGGGTCCGTGTAGCCGTACATCATCGGGTCGCACGCGCCCGCCGGCGCGCCCGACGGCAGGGGCGTGAGGTCGGTCAGCGAGTGGACCTCGCGGTAACCCGGCATGCCGGGCTCGAGCAGCGAGCCGTCGGCGCCGTAGAAGTTATTGGTCTGGCGATAGATGACGCTCGGCGTGCCGGCCAAGCCGGTGGTGTCGCCGACGCGGGTGCCGTCGACGGCGTTGCGCTGGTTGAGCTGATGGTGCCAGCCGAGGATCGTGTCGAAGTTCCACTTGCCGTCGTCGTCGCGCCAGTTCCACTTGAACTGCAGGTCGGTGGCGTTGTCGCGGTACTTGCGGGCCAGCGCCCCGTAGTCGCCGACGAGGTTCAAGACCTCCGGCTGGCCGGTCTGGGCGTTCATGCCGAAGGTGCCGTTGCCGCCCGACAGGCTCGGGGCGTAGATCGCCAGGATCTCGAGCGTGTTGCGCTTGTTCGGCGAGTAGGTGAGCTTGCCGATCGCCTGGACGGTGGTTCCCTGGGCCTTGAAGCGCTGGGTGGTGCCGGCGATGCGCTCGGTGACGGTGAACTTGGTCTCGGGGTCGATCAGCGCGTTGCCCTGCGGATCGAGGGCGACGCGGTTCCACGAGCTGGTCAGGTCATAGACGGTGCGGGCGATGCTGACGCCGCCGTAGAACCACAGCTTGTCCTTGATGATGCGCCCGCCGAGGTCGAAGCCGGCGTCGCCGATCCAATTGAGGTTGCGCTCGGTGACGATCGCGTCACCCTCGCGGCGGGCGATCTCGCGCCGACCCTCGAGCTGGCCCGGCGTGTAGTAGGCCCAGACGTTGCCATGGAACTGATTGGAGCCGCTCTTGGTGACGGCGTTGATGACACCGCCCGTCGACCGCCCGTGCTCCGGCATGTAACCGCCGGCCTCGATGCGCACCTCTTCGAGGAATTCGACCGAGAGGCCGGTGCCGTTGAGGCCGAAGCCGGGGTCGTTCACCGACAGGCCGTCGACGTAGTACTTGTTCTCCGGCGAGGTGGTGCCGGCGATGCTCGTACCGTATGTGTCGTTGCGGGCGCCCGGGGTCGCCTCGGCGATGGCCTCGAACGAACGATTGGCGGCGCCCTTGCCGGTCGGGATGGCGATCGGCACCCGCTGCGCCATCTCGCGGTCGACCGACAAGCCCGTGGCGCTGCTGCCGACGTCGACCGTCGGCGCCGGCACTGCGACCTCGATGACCTCGCGCGCGCCCGAACGAACCAGCGAGACGTCGACGCGGATCGTGACGCCGGCGCGCAGCTGCAGGCCCGTCCGCTTGTTGCCCGCGCCGTAGTCCTTGGCGAACACGGTCACGTCGTAGGTGCCGGGCGGCAAGTTGGGAATACGGTAGAGGCCGCTGACGTTGGTCGTCATCGTGCGCTCGCCCTGGATCTTCTCGCCCGTGACGATGACGAGCGCCCCCTCGATGCCCTCGCCCGTGCTGGCGTCGCGGACGACGCCGACGAGCACCGCATCGCTCGGCCCGGCCTGGGCCGTCGAAACGACCGCCGCCTGTGCAGCCACGGCACCTAAAATGGTGATCCAAGCACTCCTGCGCATTTTGCCCTCTTGCCCGGGGTTAGCCGCGATTCGGCCGCGAAATTCAAACGTCACCGGCGCGGACCCGATGGGGGCCCGTGACTGCGGTTGACAGTGTTATCGAGAGGCTACGCTTGTACGTACACCCAAGTCGGTGGTCACGCACGCACATAGCCTGCCCGTCCGCTGCATGTCAACACAAACTGTGAAACCCCAGGCGGCCGGCTTTGGGTCCTACAATCGGCGGGATGGGGCTGGGTTACATTGTTGTATTGTGAAGTGGCTAACCAAAATTTCAGCGAGTAATGACGCCTGTCACACGTCCGACAGCACTGCTCAATGTGCAGGCTGATTGCATGTGCAGGGAAATCTCTGTACAGGGATTGTATGTACAGGGGAACCGCGAGCCGCAGGCCCCGGGGCTTCGCGTTCCCGCCGCCGGTGTAGGCCTTCAGGGGACCGGCGAGCTCCGCCGTTCGCCCGCTCGGTGTCACTATCGCGGTCCATCGGACAGCGCCGATGCGAGGCGCGGCAATCCGCCAGCGAGGGCCGGCGCGGGCGAGGGGCAGGCGCGGGGGCGGGTCGGGCCCGGAGCGGTTCGGTTCGAACCGAGGCGCGGGTGAGGCCGCGATCACTGCGCTCGCGTCGCTCGGCTCGGTCGCGGTCCCTGCGGACGCGCGAAGCGGTCTGCGCAGCGACCGCTGCGTGTGGGCGCGGGCGACGTCGGCGGACGAGCTCGGGATGGATCGGCGGCAGGTCGATCGCGTGAGCGCGGACGACGGCGGCGGACGAGCTCGCGGATGGAGCGGCGGCAGGTCGAGGCGGACGACTTCGTGCTGGAGACGCGGGGGCGAGGCGGCGGACGACCTCGTAGTGGATACGGCGGCAGGTCGGTCGGGACGATGGCGGCGGACGAGGGCGATGTCGGCGGGTGACCTTGCGAGCGGATCGCGGCGCGGCTCGAGGGTCGCTCGTGCGAATCGTCGAGGGAATGGAATGATCACACCGCGCTCGTCGGCTCGCTCGACTCCACGGGCGGTCTTGAGGCGCAGCGCGGTCGGGGGTCGTGACTGGCTCGTCGCCGCCGATCGAGGGTGCGCTCGGCGGGCGCTTCCTCGACGCCGCGTCGGTGACGCCTCCCGTGCTGGATCTGCGGCCGCCGCGGCCTGCTGTCGGCGGGGACGAGGTCGAGCGGGACGAACGCGCGCGGCGACAGCGGCCGAGCTCGCGGGGCGACCAGGCGATCGGGGCGCGCTCCGCCTCGCGGGGCCCCGAGCGGCTCGGGCGCTCACAACCGTGAGTTGCGTCGCGCGCGGGGTCGCCGGTGGCCGGGAGCGGGCCCGCTGTGGTACCGTCCGCCGGCGATGAGAGGACAGCGCCTCGTGGGCCGCGCCGGAGCTATGATCATTGTCGGCGCAGGCGCGGGGCGCGAGGTGGTGCGATGAATCGGCGGGACGTGGCCGCGGCGCGGCGGATCGTAATCAAACTCGGGACCGGGGTCGTGACCCATCCGGAGGCCGGCCTGGCGCTCGGGCGGCTGTCGAGCCTGGTCGAGGCGGCGTGCGACCTGCACCGTCAGGGTCGCGAGGTGATCGTGGTCAGCAGCGGCGCGGTCGGCATGGGCCAGCGGGTGCTCGGCCTGCCCCGGCGGCCCGATTCGCTGGGGCTGCGCCAGGCCTGCGCGGCGGTCGGGCAGGGCCACTTGATGGCGCTCTACACCCAGCTGTTCGGCCAGCTCGGGGTCAAGGCGGCCCAGGTGCTGCTCATCCAGGAGGACCTGGCCGACCGCGACCGGGCGCTGTGCGTGCGGACCACGCTGATGCGCCTGCTCGAGCTCGGGGTGGTGCCGATCCTCAACGAGAACGACAGCGTCAGCGTGCGCGAGCTGATCGAGTACCGCCGCAACCAGGGGGCGGCCGGGCCGGGGCTCGAGTTCGGCGACAACGACGGACTGTCGGCCCGCGTGGCGGTGGCGATCGATGCTGACCTTGGTCATCTTGACCGACGTCGACGGGCTCTACACCGCCAACCCGCGCACCGACCCCGAGGCGCGGCGGATCGCCGAGCTCGCCGACGTGAGCGAGGAGGCGCTGGCGCGCACCGCCGGGACGTCGGCCGGCGGCACCGGCGGAATGACGAGCAAGCTCGAGGCGGCGCGCCTGGCCAGCAAGGCCGGCATCGGCGTGCTGATCACGAGCGGGCACCTGCCCGGCGCGCTGGTGGCGGCGCTCGGCGGCGAGGACCGCGGGACCTACGTGCCGCCGGCCCAGCGGCGCTCGGCCCACCGGCGCCAGATCGCCTCGGGCGGGCCGGCGCGCGGCGGCCTCATCGTCAACGAGGGGGCGATCGCGGCGCTGCGCGAGCGCAAGGCCTCGCTGCTGCCGATCGGGCTCGTGCGCGTCGACGGCGAGTTCGCCCGCGGCGAGCTGGTCGAGCTGCGCGACGGCAGCGGGCGCGTGCACGGGCGCGGGCTCGTCAACTACTCGTCCGAGGAGTGCCGCCGGCTGGTCGGCCGCCACAGCAGCGAGATCGCCAGCATCCTCGGGTTCTGCGGCTACGACGCGGTGGTCGGCCGCGACAACCTGGCGCTGTCCGAGGTCTGAGGATGACCGAGAGGACAGGTCGATCGGGGCATGTTCCCCGGGACAGGGTCGATAGGACATGACGCAGGCGACAGGTCGTGAGGGACAGACGGAGGAGCGGGTGCGCGGGCTGGCGCTGGCCGCCCGCGCGGCCGGGCGCCGCTGGCGGCGCTGACCGGGCCGGCCCGCTCGTCACTGCTGCGCGACGTGGCGGCGGCGCTGGCCGACCCGGGCGAGCGCGAGCGCCTGCTGGCCGCCAACGCGCGCGACGTGGCGGCGGCGAAGGCGGCCGCGGCGGCGGGCGAGCTCGACCCGGCGCGGCTCAAGCGGCTCGGGCTCGACGCCGCCAAGCTGGGCAGCGTGGCCGACGGGCTCGCTCAGCTGGCAGACCGGCCGGAGCTGCTCGGCCGGCCTCGCCTGCGCCGCGAGCTCGACGACGGGCTGGTGCTCGAGCAGGTGCCGTGCCCGCTGGGGCTGGTCGGGGTGGTGTTCGAGGCCCGGCCCGACGCGGCGCCGCAGATCGGCGGGCTGTGCCTGAAGAGCGGCAACGCGGCGCTGCTGAAGGGCGGCAGCGAGGCGCGCGAGAGCAACCGGGCGCTGGTCGAATTGATGCAGCGGGCGCTGCAGCGCCACGGGGTCGCGCCGGCGGCGATCACGTTGCTCGAGCAGCGCGAGGACATCACGGCGATGCTGGCGCTCGACGGCGTGCTCGACCTGGTGATCGCCCGCGGCGGGCACGAGTTCGTGCGCCACGTGCAGCGCAGCACCCAGATCGCGGTGATGGGCCACGCCGAGGGCGTGTGCCACCTCTTCTTGCACGCGTCGGCCGAGCCGGCGATGGCGGCGACGATCGCGGCCGACGCCAAGTGCGGCTATCCGGCGGCCTGCAACGCGATCGAGGCGCTGCTGTGGGAAGGCGGGGCCGAGGCGGCGCTCGACGCCTGCGTGGCGGCGCTGCGCGAGCGCGGGGTGGAGCTGCGCGGGTGCGATCGGACCCGGGCGCGTCACCCGAGCTGGCGGCCGCGAGCGAGCAGGATTGGGGCCACGAGTACGGGGCGCTGGTGCTGGCGATCCGGCGCGTCGACGATGAAGCGGACGCGCTCGCCCACATCGACCGATACGGGTCGAAGCACACCGAGGCGATCGTGGCGGCCGACCCGGCCGCAGCCGAGAGTTCCTCGCGGCGGTCGACGCCGCCGACGTGTTCTGGAACGCGAGCACCCGCTTCGCCGACGGCTATCGCTTCGGGCTCGGCGCGGAGGTCGGTATCTCGACCGGTAAACTGCATGCTCGCGGGCCGGTCGGCGCCGAGGGCCTGCTGACCTACCGCTGGCTGCTGCGCGGCCACGGCCAGGTCGCCTCCGATTACGGCCCCGGCAAGCGACGCTTCACGCATCGCGACCTCGAGCCCTGAACCCGACAGCGGCAGCCGAGGCCGCTCGGGCGCGGCGGAACGCGGGTCGCGCGATCGCAAAGTGACCGGCCCGTTCATGCGAGTCGAACGTCGTTCGCTCGCGACGCAGCGGCGCTAACGACGATACGCGGGCGATGCGAGTGGCGCGGCCGACGGGCGCGAGACAAGCTGCCGGCGAAACGAGGTGGGTGCGGAGGTGCGCCGGAGGGCCGGCGCAGCGGTTCGCGTCGCGATCGCGCGCGAGCATCGAGCTGGGACCGGCACGGACGCCGGAGGTGAGGAGGCGGCGGCTCACGCCGGTGAGCCGAGTGGGCGGAGTGATTTTTTCGAGATCCGTTCGGCGATTCGGGACGCCAATGCGACGTTGCCAGAGACGGTGAGGCGCGGCCGACGGTCCAGGCCGGACGTCATGCCAGCATTTGTGGATCGTGCATCCGATGGGTGCGAGCGAAACACAGGTCGCGTCGCGAATGCGGGCAGTGTCGTGCGTGAACATGACATGAAGACGCACCCGAACGAGACCAGGCGAGCGGATGGGGACGTCCATCCGGAGGCGAACTTCGCCGGAGGCGCGGCGCCGCGGCCACGGACGAGCCCGCGGGCGACGGATGGGCGCCCGGCGACCTCGCGGAGGCGCGAGCGATCGAGCGGACCATCGGAGGCGATGTAGGCAATGCGCGGGCGGCCGTAGATTACATAAAAGTTCGGGTGAAGGATTTAATGAAAAGCGGCATGAAGGGGTCTCGGGAAGTCTCTCGGAAGTCTCTCGGGAAGTCTCTCGGAAGTCTCTCGGGAAGAGACTCGGAGTAAGGACTCGCGCCCCACATCCATTTTAAATATTGTGAGCACTGCGGGCGCGTGGCCTTGACGGGGAGGGGCCCGCGTGAGATGCTGAGGAGTCGATCTTACAAGCGGCCGCGGGGGGCTCGCGCGGGCGGGGGGACAGGGCGGAGGCGGTCGCTGCGAGGGTGTGCGGTGAATCGTGAGTCGTGACGGGTGAAGGTCGCGCGGGGTCGCCTCCTCGCGCGCGGGTGGCACATTGTCGGACGAGAAACCTCGGCGCGTCGGCCTGCGGGAATGGGTCGACGCGGCCGAATCTGCTTGGGGAGTGTCATGCTGAAGCATCGTGTTGTGGCGGTCTTGGGGGTGTCGTGGGTCACTGCTTTCGCGTGCGACGTGGAGGGCGTGTCCGAACCGGCGGGGGTGGAGGCCGACGTCGCGCTGGACGACGCCGACGAGCCGCGTAGCGGGCTGACGCCGGCCGCGTTGCTGAAGCAGCTGCTGGTCGCGGAGGTGCGCGACCTGATCGAGGAGAACGGCATCGAGCCGCTCGAGCCGCCGCCGCCGGTGTCGGACGAGCTGTTCGAGCTCGGCGAGGCGCTCTTTTACGACAAGATCTTGAGCGGCAACCGCGACGTGTCGTGCTCGACCTGTCACCACCCGCGGCTCGCGACCACCGATCGGCTGACGATGAACCGCGGGGTCTACGGGGTCGGGATCGGGCCGCAGCGGGTCGGCGCGGCCGTGGGCGGGCGCACGACGCAGCCGCTGTGGAACCTGCACAAGCTGCAGAAGGGCCTGGCGGTCGACCACAAGGTCCCGCTCGCCGCCGACGGCTACGTGTATCCGCTCGGCGGGCCGTTCATCCCGTTCGCGTGGCAGGACGAGGCCTTCGACCCCGACATGAAGGCCGCGGCGGGGCAGGCGATGATGCCGGAGGTGACCGACCAGGAGATGCTCGGCTTCCCCGGCGACAACGACTTCACCGATGAATGTCCGCAGGATGACCCGCCGTTCGGGCTGGTGCTGTGCGCCTGGGGGAAGATGATGGAGCGCCTCGGCGCGGTCCCGGAGTACGTCGAGATGTTCGAGGCCGCCTATCCGGGGGTGGACTTCGAGGACATGCACTTCGCCTACGCCGGCAACGCGATCGCGGCCTACGAGTTCCGCGCGTTCTTCTCCGACGATACGCCGTGGGACCGGTTCGTCGGCCGCTTCGACCCGACCACCGGCGCGGTCACCCCCGGCGACGACGACGCGCTGACGCTGCAACAGCTGGCGGGTGCGCGCCGCTTCCTCGACCCCGACCTCGGCATTGCACGTCGTGTCACGCGGGCAACGCGTTCACCGACGAGGACTTTCACAAGACGCTGCAGCCGCAATTCGGGCCGGGCGACACGGTGCCGGGCGGCGACGGGCCGGGCGGGCTCGACGATTACGGGCGCATGCGACTGAGCGGGGACCCGGCCGACAAGTACGCGTGGCGCACGCCGCCGCTGCGCAACGTGATGCTGACCGGGCCGTGGGGCCGGCAGAGCCATTACAACGACATCAAGGACTTCCTCCGCCACTATCGCCTCCCGGTGCTGTCGCTGCTCGGCTACGACATCACCGAGAGCGTGGACGAGGTGGCGATGCACTCGCAGTTCCTCGAGAACCGGCAGGCGATCATCGCCGCCGGCGTCGACCCGCTGCTCTACACCGTGGACATCGGCGGACCGCTGGCGCTCGACAACCTGGTGCAGTTCCTGCACGCGCTCAGCGACGACAACGGGGCCGACTTCTCGCACCTGATCCCGGCCAGCGTGCCGAGCGGGCTGCCGGTCGACCCGTAAGCGGGGCGCGGAGTCGGACTTTCATGAAAACACCGGGCCGGCCGCGAGGGCGGCCCGGTGTTCGCATTTGCGACCGCGGCGAATGCTGGCAGCCGGCGGGCCGGCGGTCACAGCAGGCCGGGAATGATGAGGCTGGTGCGCGCCTTCCAGGCGGCGAACTCGGGGTAGCGAGCCAGCGAGGCGTCCTTCTTCAGCATGTTGGGCAGCCACACGCCGAAGAACATGGCGCCGAGCACGAGCATCGGCGCCCAGTGGCGCGAGAGCAGGCAGAAGCCGGCGTAGATGAGCAGCTCGCCGAGGTAATTGGGGTTGCGCGAGCGCGCCCACAGGCCGTCGGTGAGCAGGGTGCCGGGCGCGAGCTTCAGGTGCATGTGCTTCTGCATGTCGGCGCCGAAGTGGAGGAACACGCCGACGCCCCACATCGCCACGCACAGCGCGAGCAGCCACGGCGCGGCGTGGAGGTCGTCGCGGACGATGATCCACGGGCCGACCCAATAGAGCGTGAGCGTGAACCACGTCAAAAGGCCGTAGCCGCGGGTGACCTCCTGCTCCCATTGCTTGTCGGGGAAGCGGAGGCTCTTCCAGATCCACAAGAGCCCGTAGGTGCCGTGCAGGGCGAGGTAGATCCACGCGGTCTCGTTGTGCCAGGCGTCGTACGCGGCGATGAGGGCCAGGACGGCGAGGGCGGTGGCGCCCTTGTGGGTGTCGATGTAAAACTTGTGCTTCGGGCGCATGGCGGGGCCGGTGGCCGCGGATGGTAGCGATGCGGGCGCTTGACAGGGTGCGCGGCGCGTGAGACCTCAGGGGTGAAAACGCGCGCGAGGCGATCATGACGAAGCAAGCGGTCGGAGCCGGGGCGGAGCAGGTGCGGGCGCTGGCGCTCGCGTATCCCCAGACGGTCGAGGAGTTCCCGTGGGGCCACACGGCCGTGAAGGTCGGCGGCAAGGCGTTCCTGTTCATGGGCGGCGAGGGCGACACGCTGACGCTGTCGATGAAGCTGCCGGCCTCGCACGGCGCGGCGCTGCTGCTTCCGTTCGCGTCGCCGACCGGCTACGGGCTGGGGAAGAGCGGCTGGGTGACGGCGAGTTTTCCGAAGGACGCGGCGCTGCCGATCTCGCTGCTGGCGGAGTGGCTCGAGGAGAGCTACCGCGCGGTGGCGCCGAAGAAGCTGTCGGCGCTGGTAGAGCCGGGTGGCCCGAAGGGCATGTCTTCTGCGACAGGTGCGAAAGGACCTGGGCGTAAGGGCATGGCCGAAGGGGCAGGTATGGGGCGCGGGGGAAGAAGGCTGCGGAGGCGAAGCAGGCGGGCGCAACCGCGAAGGAGCTCGACCGCGTGAAGAAGGCCGGGGGAAAAGGCAGGCGCAACCGCGATGGCCCCCGCGAAGAAGGTCGGGGGGAAGAAGGCAGGCGCAACCGCGATGGCCCCCGCGAAGACGGTCGGGGGGAAGAAGGCGGCGACGAGAAAGGCCGGGGCGAAGCAGGCGGGCACAACCGCGAAGGAGCCCACTTCTGCGAAGAAGGCCGGCGCCCCCGCGAAGGAGCCCGCCCGCGCGAAGAAGGTCGGGGGGAAGAAGGCGGGCGCCACCGCGAAGGAGCCCGCACCCGCGAAGAAGGCCGGAGCCAAGAAGGCCGCGAGGCGGCGCGGCTGACCCTGCGTGTGTGAGATATGTCCTTGAAGACCCCTCTCGGGGGGCCGGGCGCCGTCTCGCGGCGTCGTCGCTCCTGAGTATGTCCCTTCGGACATATTGATATTCACGGCCTCACGGCATCGGCAGGCCGCAGATGCCCACGTGCTCGAAGCCCGGCGCCGCCTGGCCCTCCCCGGGCCAGGGCAGGCACTCCTGGTCCGCGCCGGGGCAGATGTTCGGCGCGTTCAGGTCGCAGACCGGCAGGCAGCAGCCTTCCTGGTCCGGGTCGCACTCGCTCGCCAGCCCTGGCAGCACACAGAAGAGGCCGGGGGCGCAGTCGTTGATGAACTCGCACGGGTCGAACACCTGGCGCTCCTCCCTGGCGTCGGGGACGCAGATGAAGCCGCCCGGAGGGTTCGCGTCGGGGAGGCACAGTTCGCCGCCCGGGCAGTCTTGCAAGAGGGGGTCGCACATCGGCAAGCACAGGAGCAGCACGCCGGAGCCGGACACGTGGCAGGTGGTCTTCGGCGGCGCGCACGACGGCGCTTCCGGTGAGCCGTCGCAGAAGGCGACGCACGTGCCCTCGAGGTCGTCGGACTCGTCGGGCCAGCACATCGAGTGCTTGGCGCACGTGTCCTCGCCGCTGGTCCAGGAGCCGATCGCCTGGCACGGTTCGCCGACGCCCGCGGGGTTCGGCGCGATCGGGGAGCACTTGGTGTCTTGCCACGAGCTGCCGCCGTCGCTCGCGTACGGCATGCACTTCTCGCCCGGGGGGCAGTCCTCGATCCACGGATCGCAGCCGGGCAGAGGCTGGTCGAACGGCAGGAGAAACGTCGCGCCCGTGTCGTCGCCGGCGGACGCGGAGGTGTCGGGCTCGCCGGTCGGCGACGGGCCCGTGGTGGTCGGCAGCGGCGGCGCCGTCGTGCTGCTCGTGACCGGAGCGGGGACCGTGGTCGCGCCGTCGCCCGTGGTCGTCGCGGCCGCGGAGGTGCCGCCGGTCTCGGTCGTCTGCTCATCGCCAGTCGGGCGCAGGACGCAGGCGACGAGGAGGAGGAGCGGGAGAGCACGGAGCGACATGATCAATGTCTCAAAAGACATGTTTTCCTCAAAAAGGACCAAACATGCTCACTGGGGCAGGCCGCACAGGCCGAGCTTCTCGAGCCCGGGCTTCGGCGGATCTTCGCCCCACCACGACAGGCACTCCTGGCCCTGGCCCGGGCAGGTGTTCGCCAGCGAGGTGTCGCAGAACGGCAGGCAGCAGCCGAGGGCCTGGGGGTCGCACTCGCCGGCCAGCTTCGGCTGCACGCAGTAGAGGCCGGAGTCGCATGTGTTGACATACTCGCACGGATCGAACACCTGACCCTCTTCGCCGCTGGCGTCGAAGATGCAGAGGAAGGCGCCGGGATCCACGGGGTTCGGGACGCACACGTCGTCGTCTGGGCAGTCCTGTTGCAGCGGGTCGCATCCGGCAGGCACAGGGTGATCACGCCCTCGGAGCTGAGGACGCAGGACGCGTTTGGATCGGCGCAGCCGGGCTGGTCGGGGCTGCCGGTGCAATAGGCGACGCAGGTGCCCTGGCCGTCGACCACGTCCCAGCACATGAGGCCCACGTCGCAGCTGTCCTCGCCGCTGACCGCCGAGCCGAACACTTCGCACGGCTCGTACAGGCCGTCGGGGTCGGGCACCACGTCGACGCACTTGAGGCTCTCCCACGCGAAGTCGCCGTCGCCCGAGTAGGCGTTGCACTTCTGGCCTTCGGGACAGTTCTGGACCCACTGGTCGCATTCCTCGCTGGCACCGCCGCCGTCGGGCGGCATGATGAAGCCCGCGGAGTCGCTGCTCGTGCTCGACGGGTCGAAGCCGGTGCTCGTCGAGGTGACGACCGGGTCGTCGCCCGGGCCGCTGGTCGGGCTCGGGGTGGCCGAGGTCGAGGTCGAGGTCGTGGTGGTGCCGGGCGCCGATGTCGTGCCGAGCGTGTCGCTGCCGGGGCCGTCGATCTCGGTGGCGCTGGTGTCGGAGTCGAAGGGGCGCGCGGTGCAGCCGATCAAGCTCAGCCACGCGAGGACGAGGCATGTCCCACGAGATATGTTTGAAAGACATGTCTTGAAAGACATGTCGAGCGGGCGTTCGCAGGAGGCGTGAGGTGGGATGGGACGGCGCTGCGGAGAACGCTCAAACTCATCATTCCGGCATACTATCCGATTAAAATTTCAAAAGATATAAAACTTTGGTTAGTTAAGGAAGTATTCGAGAGCGAAGTCGCGCATTGGCGTGCGCGTTACACCAACGGGATGACCTGTTTTAATGGTCATGTCATGCCGGAGTCACTGCGCCAGCTCGGCGAGGAACGCGGCGGCGACGGCGGCCGGGGACTGGCCGTCGCGGTCGACGGCCGCGTTCATGCGCCGCATCGCGGCCGCGTCGATGCGCCCGGCCAGCGCCTGCAGGGCGGTCAGCGCGTCCGGGTGGTCGGCGACGAGGCGGGGTCCGGCGAGCACCAGCGCGTCGTAGGGCGGCAGCGCGGCGCGGTCGTCGACCAGCGGCGTCAGGTCGTAGGCGTCGAGCCGGCCGTCGGTCGAGTAGGCCGCGATCACCTGCACCTCGCCGGTGCGGGCCGCCTCGTACAGCAGGGACGGGTCCATGCTGCGCTGCTCGGCGAACCGCAGGCCGTAGGTCGCCGTGAGCCCCTGCCACTCGGGGCGGTGGAACAGCTCGTAGTCGCCGCCGATCGTCCAGCCCGCGGCGTGGCCCGCGAGGTCGCCGATCCGCGCCAGCCCGAGCGCCTCGGCCTGGGCGCGCGGCAGCGCGAGTACGTAAGTGTTTTCAAAACCCAGCGCCGCGGCGACCGTCATCCCGTCGCGGGCCAGCGCCTCGCGGACTTCTTCCAACGCCTCCGCGCGCGAGCCGGGCGCGTCGGTGCGCCCGAGCAGCACCGCGCGCAGGGTGCCGACGTAATCGACATAGACGTCGATCTCGCCGCTGCGCAGGCCGTCGAACACCACGGTCGAGCCGAGCGACTCGAGGGTGGTCGTCGGCGTGGCGGCTACGCGCTCGAGCTGGCCGGCGACGATCCGGCTCAGCACGTACTGCTCGGTGAAGGGTTTGGCGCCGACCACCAGCGGCCGGGCCTCGGCGCGCAGCAGGCCGAGGAGCGGCGGCAGCGAGGCCGCGAGCGCGAGCGCCAGCAGCCCGAGCGCCCCGGCCCGGACCAGGCCGCGACGGCGCCGGCGGACGCCGCGCTCGAGCAGGCCGACGAGCGCGTCGAGCAGCAACGCCAGCGCCGCCGCGGCCGCGCAGCCGAGCAGGATCGCCGCGTAGTTGCGGGTCTGCAGCCCGCCGAAGATGTAGTAGCCGAGGCTCCTGGCGCCGACCGGCGTGGCCAGAGTCGCGGTGCCGACGGTCCACACCGCGGCGGTGCGGATGCCGGCGAGGATCACCGGCAGCGCCAGCGGCAGCTCGACCCGGCGCAGGCGCTCGCGCGGGGTCATGCCGACGCCGTCAGCGGCCTCGAGGAGCGACGCGTCGATCGTCGCCAGGCCGACCGCGGTGTTGTGCAAGATCGGCAGCAGGCTGTACACGAACAGCCCGAGCGCCGCCGGCAACCAGCCGATGCTCGGCGCCCCGACTGCCGCCAACGCCGGGACCATGAACGCCAACAGCGCCAGGCTCGGCACCGTCTGCAAGGCGCTCGCCACGGCCAGCACCGGCCGCGCCGCTCGCGGGTGCCGCGAGGCCCAGATCCCCAGCGGCACGCTGACGAGCACGCCGGCCAGCAGCGCGACCAGGCTGAGCTGCAGGTGCGCCGCCGCGTAGCCGGGCAGGGTCGGCAGCAGCTCGTTCACCGCGCCTCCGCGGTTTTTGTGAGACGCGGCCATCGGACGCGACGCAGCGCGGGCGAGGGCGAATCATGGGACTCACCCTCGGTTCGCACGGCCTGGATTGGCCATCGTGCGCGACGCAGCCGCGGCAGAGCCGAATCGCAGGGCCATGGATGGTGTGGCCATTGTGTGCGATGCGACGGCGAGGGCGAATCACGGGGTCCTGACTCGACTCGCGCGGCCTGGTATAGGCATTGGGCGCGGCGCGGCCGCGGGGCGGCCGAATCGCATGACCGTGCCTGGCTCGCCCGACTTCCGCGGCGCCGGCCCGGCGATGACGATTCACGAGACCGTTCCTCCGCGGTCCGTCCTGCGAGCCGCGACTGCGAGCCGCTCCGGGCTCGCGCCGGCCATGGAGAAATCCAGCGCTTCACGGCGCCTCCGCCAGCAGGCGGGCCCGGGCCGCCGCGGCCTGCTCGAGCGGCTCGGTCAGCAGCGCGCGCACCTCCGCGTCGGCTGGCGTATGGGCCAGCTCGCGGCCGCTGCCGACCTGCACCACCCGGCCGGCGCGCATCACCGCGATGCGGTCGCCGAGCAGCAGCGCCTCGACCACGTCGTGCGTCACGAACACGATCGTCAGGCCGAGCCGCGCGCGGAGGTTCATCAACGCCGTCTGCAGGAGCCCGCGCGTGCGGGGGTCGAGCGCGCCGAACGGCTCGTCGAGCAGCATCACCCGCGGCTCGGCGGCCAGCGCCCGCGCGACCGCCACGCGCTGCGCCTGGCCGCCGGACAGGGCCGCCGGCTCGCGCTCGCGGAACACCGCCGGGTCGAGCTCCACCATGGCCAGCAGCTCGTCGACGCGCGCATCGATCTGCGAGCGGGGCCAACCGAGCAGCGACGGCGTCACGCCGATGTTCTCCGCCACGGTCATGTGCGGGAACAGCCCCAGGCGCTGGAACACGTAGCCCACCCGGCGGCGCAGCAGCGGCCCCGGCAGCGCGCGCACGTCCTCGCCGGCCACGCACACGCGACCCGACGTCGGCTCGACCAGGCGGTTGATCGTCTTGAGCGCGGTCGTCTTGCCCGAGCCGGAGCCGCCGAGCAGCACCAGCAGCTCGCCCTCGGCCACCTCGAGCGAGACGTCGGCGATCGCCGTCACGGCGCCGTAGGTCTTGCGGACCTGTTCCAGCGCGATCATCGGCGTCGCGCTCACGCTCCTGTCGCTCCGGGTCGCACGCTCTGTTCAAACATATACCGCGCCTGCGCGCGCTCGCCAGCGTGACCGTCGACCGGCCTCGGCAGCTCGCGCGAGCTCTCAGGCGGGCGTCGGTGCCTGGGCCGACTCGCGCCGCAGGTCGCGCTCGACCGGCACGACCGCGAGGAGCCAGCTCGCCCAGGCCACGATCGCCGCGCCCCCCGGCGAACACGTAGACGCGGCCGACGATTGGGCGGACAGCGTGTCCCTCGAGACATGTTTTATAAGACATGTCCCGAAGTCGAAGCTCGTCCGGCCCCTCAGCGCGCGATCGTCCACTCCGCGCGCGACAGCACCGTCACCGCCCCGTCGTCGCCGCGGCCGAGCACCGTCTGCGTCACGGTCACGGCTGCCGGCAGCGACGGGTCGCGGCGCAGGGCCCAGCGGACCGCGCGCTGGACCTCGGCCGCGCTGGCCACCTCGCCGAGCACGTGCGCGCTGGCCGGCTTCTTGCGGCCGTAGCCCGCGCGGCCGAGCGTGCGAACGGGCGGGTCGTGCCACTCCGGGACGTGCAGGCGCAGGCGCTCCAGCGGCACCGGCGCTCCGCGCGGATCCTTCGCCTCGTAGACCGCCAGCCGCTCGATCGCCCGCGAGAACATCGACGGCAGCGAGAAGGATAGAGCTCGCGCACGATCGGTGGCACCACCAGCAAGAGCCCGGCCAGGCTGAGCACGAAGCCCCGTTCCCAGCGCGCTCCCGACTGCGTCGCCGCGTCTCCGGCCACGCGGCCGTTCTTCTCTCAAATGATAATGATTTTCAATGCTGAGAAACATCACGGCGCGCGCTCTTGACGCCATCGGCGCGGCTGTCGATCAATTTGAAATCAGTTTTCAATTTCCATCGGCGCTGCTGCTCCTCGCCATGCTGCTGACCGCGACCTTTGCGACCCCCGTTCACGGCGCCCCGCCGCGCCGCGAGCGGCGGCCTGACGTGCGGCCGCCGAAGGAGACCAAGACCGTCGTCGTGACCTCGGCGCGGACCGAGCAGGCGATCGGCGACGTCGCCGTCTCGACGCGGGTGGTCGACCGCGCGGCGATCGAGGCCTCGGGGGCGGAGTCGCTGGCGGGCATCCTCGAGGAGCAGCCGGGCCTCCAGATCTTGCGCAGCTTCGCGGGGGCCGGGGGGTCGGGATCCAGATGCAGGGCCTCGACGCCAAGTACGTGCTGATCTTGATCGACGGCCAGCGGGCGACGGGCAGGGTCGGCGGCGTCATCGACCTCGCGCGCTTTCCGGCCGAGGACATCGCCCAGGTCGAGATCGTCAAGGGGCCGGGCAGCTCGCTGTACGGCGCCGACGCGATCGCCGGCGTCATCAACATCATCACGCGGCGGGCGTCGCGGAAGCTCGAGCTCGACGCGCGGGCCCGCTACGGCAGCTTCCACACCTCCGACCTCAGCACCACGATCGGCGGCGCGCGCGGGCGCTGGAGCACCCGCTGGAGCGGCGGCTGGCACTACACCGCCGGCTTCGACCGCGACCGCAGCACCCCGTCGACCACCGGCAACGCCGGCCACGCCTTCAACGCCTCGCAGCGGACCGAGTTCCGCGTGCGCCGCGACGTGAACCTCGGCCTCACCGCCGACTTCCAGCGGCGCGACCTCCACGGCGTCGACAGCAACGCCGCCGGCGCGGTCTTCGATCGCAGCAACCTGACCCAGACCGCGTCGGTCAGCTTCATCCCCGAGATCACCTGGTCCGCGCCGGCGCGGCTGCGGCTCGTCGCCCACCTCGCATACTTCGACGATCACTACGTCCTCGATCAGCGCAAGTCGAACGCCCTCGATCAGGCCCAGCGCACCAAGGACACGCTCGGCCAGCTCGGCGCGCAGTATGATCATATGATCGCCGGCCGGCACCTGTTC
Source organism: Nannocystis pusilla (assembly GCF_026626665.1). GTDB lineage: Bacteria > Myxococcota_A > Polyangia > Nannocystales > Nannocystaceae > Nannocystis > Nannocystis pusilla. Next base: position 7,405,140 of record NZ_JAPNKE010000002.1, on the reverse strand, counting down.
AGCGCCGGCATCGAGACCCAGCTCGAGTACCTCTCGACCCCGCGGCTCGCCACCGCCTCGTCGGACCGCCAGCGGTTCGCGCTCTACGCCCAGGACGAGTGGAAGGTCGCCCTCAAGCCGCTCGTCATCGTCGTCCCCGGCGCGCGCCTCGACCTCGACTCGCAGTTCGGCGGCTACGGCTCGCCGCGCCTGGCGGTCCGCGTCGACCCGGCGGAGAGCCTCACGCTGCGCGCCAGCGCCGGCCTCGGCTTTCGCGCCCCGGCCTTCCGCGAGCTCTACCTCGCCTTCGCCAACCCGGCCGCCGGCTACCGCGTCGCCGGCAACCCCGACCTCAAGGCCGAGAAGGCGCGCAGCGCCACCGCCGGCGTGGCCTGGCGGATCTCCCCCGGCCGCACCCTCACCCTCGACTACTTCCACCACCGACTCAAGGACCTGATCGCCCTCGACGCGACCACCCTGATGCTCGGCTCCGACAACGCCTTCCAGTACATCAACGTCGGCGCCGCGCGCAGCCAGGGCGTCGAGGCGGCGCTGGCGATCAAGTTCACCGACGTGATCGACGCCGAGGTCAGCTACACCTTCACCGACGCCCGCGACCTCGAGCTGGGGCGGCGCTTGCCCGGGCGGCCGGCGCACCACTCGAGCGCGCGCCTGCGCTGGAAGCACCCGAGCTGGGGCACCTCGGCCCAGGTCCGCGCCGCGGTGTTCGGCAAGCAGTTCTATTACGCCGACAACGACGGCGACGGCGTCGAGGAGCCGCTGCGCGTGGCGCCGTACGCCAACGTCGACCTGCGCGTCGCCCAGGACATCCTCGGCGGCAAGCTCACCTTCTTCGCCGGCGTCGACAACCTGCTCGACGCCGGCGACGCCGCCTACTTGCCGCTCGTTCCCCGCCTGTTCTACGGCGGGATCTCGGCCCGGATCCGCACCGACCTGCCCAAAGGACACGTAAGCCATGACCCGCCCCCTGCTGCTCAGCCTGACGCTCGCCGCCTTCCTGCCCGCCTGCACCGAGAGCTCGCCCGCCGACACGACCGACGGCGACGAGCTGCCGACCGACGGCCCCGTCGTCACCGAGGACCTCGGCGACGGCAGCTACGAGTCGGTCATCGACTCGACCCGCGAGGAGGCGTGGACTTACTTCGACTTCGAGTCGAAGGGCAACGTCGAGCCCGCCGACCCCGCCGACGACGAGGTGTGGGACCTCGCGGCGCTGCGCTTCAACGTCAAGTCGAACGGCGGCACCTCGGGCAAGGGCGGGGTCGAGGTGGCGATCCTCGACGGCACGACTTTCGAGGCCGTCACCGCCGTGCCGACCGAAGGCTGGATCAGCGACGACGCCCAGGGCCCCGGCACCGGCGGCGAGATGGCCAACGTCGAACCCGGCTACGCCTTCGACAACTGGTTCGACTACAACATCATGGACCACACCCTCGCGCCCAAGGCCGACCGCGTGTACGTGGTCCGCACGCCCGAGGGCAATCACTACAAGCTCGAGATGCTCGGCTTCTACGACGAGGCCGGCACCCCCGGGTACGTCAGCTTCCGCTGGGCCGCGCTGCCCGCCGCGTGAACCCGATCCATAACTCCGACAGCCTGCGACGGACTCGCCATGCAACCTGCCACCCAGACCCCCTCGACCACCCTCGCCCACGCCTGGCGTGACCTCCGCGAAAGCGAGCCGAAGCTGCGGATCCGCGACGCCGCGGCCCGCCTCGGCGTCAGCGAGGCCGAGCTGCGCGCGACCGAGTGCGGCACCACCACGATCCGCCTCGTCGACGACTGGCCGGCCATCCTGCGCCGGCTGCCGCTGCTCGGCGAGGTCATGGCCCTGACCCGCAACGAGAGCGCCGTGCACGAGAAGATCGGCGAGTACACCGAGCCCGAGATCTCGGGGCCGCACGGGATCGTGCACGCGGCCGAGGGCCCGATCGACCTGCGGATCTTCCTGTCCAAGTGGGCCCACGGGTTCGCGGTCGACGAGGACGGCAAGCAGAGCCTGCACTTCTTCGACGCCCACGGCGACGCCGTCCACAAGGTCTACTCGAAGGAGAAGACCGAGCTGGCCGAGTACCGCATGCTGGTCGACATCTTCCGCGCGGAGGACCAGGGGCCGGCGATTCAGCTGACCCCGCGGCCGGCTCGCAAGGCAGACACGCCCGACGCGGAGATCGACGTCGCCGCGCTTCAGGCCGGTTGGCGGGACCTGCGCGACACCCACGAGTTCTTCGGCCTGCTGCGCAAGCACGGCGTGTCGCGCCTGCAGGCGATGCGCCTCGCCCCCGCGGGCTTCGTCCGCCCGGTCGACACGGACAGCATCGACCAGATTCTGAACGCCGCGGCGGCCAGCGAGCTGCCGATCATGATCTTCGTCGGTAATCCCGGGTGCATCCAGATCCACACCGGCCCCGTGCGCAAGATCGTGCCCATGGGCCCGTGGATCAACGTCCTCGACCCTGGCTTCAACCTGCACCTGCGCCGCGACCACGTCGCCCGCGCCTTCGTCGTCGACAAGCCGACCGACGACGGCGTGGTCACCTCGCTCGAGCTGTTCGACGCCCAGGGCGACAACATCGCCCTGCTGTTCGGCGAGCGCAAACCCGGCCGCCCCGAGCTGCCCGCCTGGCGCGAGCTGCTGAGCACGCTGCAGGCGCCTTCGGACATGTCCTGAGGGACATGTTCGGTGTGGTGGAGCACTGCGCGTCCGCCGCCGTTCGCGGGTGCGTCGTTCGGAGCATGCTTAAAGCATGTCGCGGGGGACATGTCAGTCGAGCCGGCGGCCGACCGCGTCCTCCGAGCATGTCTTCAAAAACATGTCACCGGGGACATGTCACTCGGCGAACGCGACCACCCACCAGTCGAACTGACCGTTTTCCGAGATGAATTCGTAGCCGGCCACCGTCACGCGGCCGGCCGCGTCGATCGCCACCTTTTGGCTGGTGAGCTGGGCGCAGGCGCGGCGGCCGACCTCGGCGCCGTCGGGGCCGAGGCGCAACACCTCCGGGGGCCCCTCGTCCGGCCTCCCGAGCACGGCCAGCTCCCCGGCCTCGTTCATGGCGATCGCGTCGATCGGGCGCCCGAGCTCCGTGCGGCTCTTCTCCCACGCGAGCGTGCCGTCGCTCGCGAATCGGGCCAGGGCGTGGTGCTGCTCGCCGACGACGACCCCGCCGGCGCCGTCCACTGCGAAGGTGCGATCGTCGAACGCCTCCTGACCCCACTCGACCTCCCACAGCAGCGCGCCGTCGGGCCCGAGCGTGCGCACCCACTTGGTCGACACCAGCGAGCCGACGCTGACGCCGGCCGCGTTGACCACGAAGGGCTGCATGAAGTCGGGGTTGGGCTGCTCCCAGACCACGGAACCATCGGCGTCGAGCTTGTGCAGCGACGCCGAGCGCGTGACGAGGACCGAACAGTCGGGGCCGGGGACCGGCGTGCCGATCACAAACCCGTCGCTCGCCGACGCGAACTCGACCTCCCACAGCAGGGAGCCGTCGAGCGCGTACTTGCGGACCCAGTCGCGCGGCCACTGCGGGCCGTTCTCCTGCACCTGCAGCACCACGTTGTCCTCGCCGTCGATGCCGCCCCAGCGGACGGAGTTGCCCGCAGACGCGACCTCGAGCGCGCCGACCTCGACGCCGTTCTCGTCGAGGTCGAGCACGCGGAACGCCTCGGCGCCGGGCACGGTCGCGCGCACGTGTCCGCGCGAATCGACGGCCAGGTCCCCGACCTCGTGGAACTTGGCGACGTCGTAGGCCCACCGCACGTCGGCGCAGCCGAGCTCCTCGCCGGCCCCGCCGCTCGTCGTGGGCGCGCCGGTCGAGGCCTCGCTGCTGCCCGTCGTGGGCCCGTCGGTCGCACCGTCGGTCGAGGCCTCGCCCGTCGAGGGCTCGGTCTCACCGGCCGTCGAGGCCGCGGTCTCACCGGCCGTCGCAGTCGTGCCGCCGCCCTGCGGATCGCACGCAAATAAGCCACCCATACCTATGAAAAAATAGCGCCTCGCCCTTTAAAATGACATGCGGCAACGATACGCGCCGACCTGCGGCCGCGCAAACCGGGCCGCGTCAGGTGTTGACGTTGACCGTGGCGCCGGTGATCGAGACGATCGCCCCGGCGGAGATCGTGATACCACCAGGTCCGATCTCGACGGTCGAGCCGCCGGCGGACAGGGTGATCGAGGCGGCGGTGATCGACAGGGCGCCGGCGACGTTGAGCGTGTCGCCGCCGCCGATGTTGGTGGTCCGCGCGGCGCCGACGTTGAGGTCGTGCGAGGCGGAGAAGGTCATGGTGGTCGCGCCGCCGACGTTGGTGGTGCTGCTGCCGCCGATGTTGGTGGTGCTGCTCGCACCCACGGTGGTGGTGCTGCCGCCGACGGTGGTGGTGCTGCTGCCGCCGCCGGTGACGCTCATGGCCCCGGACACGCTGAGGGTCATGCTGCCGCCGACGGTGGTCGATTGATTGGCGCCGATGGTCGACGATTGATTGGCGCCGACCGAGATCGTCTGGTTGGCGCCGACAAACTCGTTCTGCATCGACCCGACGGTGAGGGTCTGATTGGTGCCGACCGAGATCGTCTGGTTGTTGCCGACGGTGAGCGACTGGTCGACCCCGACGGTCATGGTCTCGTTGTTGCCGACGCTGGCGGTGCGGTCGACGCCGACGTCGTCCTTCTGGTGGCGGCCGACGTTGCTCGAGTCGTCGCGCCCGCTCTTGCGCGTGGTGTCGCGGATGACGTCGGTGTTCATGTCCTGCTGGCCGTGGATGAAGATCTCCTCGGCCCCGGCCGCGTCCTCGAAGCGGATCTCGTTCGAACCTCCGCCGCCCGGGCTGGAGTCGGACTTGATCGTGCTCTTGGTCTTCTCGAGCGGCAGGTCGTAGGGCGGCCGGTTCTGACCGTTGTAGACGCAACCGGTGACGACCGGGCGGTCGGGGTCGCCGTCGAGGAATTCGACCAGGACCTCCATGCCGACGCGCGGGATGAAGACCGAGCCCCAGGACGGGCCGGCCCACTTCTGGGCGACGCGGATCCAGCACGAAGCCGTGTCGTCGAACGGGGAGATCCGGTCCCAGTGGAAGTGGACCTTGATCCGCCCGTGCTCGTCGGTGTGGACCTCTTCGCCGGCCGGGCCGACGACGATCGCGGTCTGCGGACCGTGCGCCCGCGGCCGCGTCAGCGTCGGCTCCGGCCGCCACGGCACGTCGGCGGGGATCGCCTCGAACTCGTTGTCGTAGCGGGTCTCGCCGCGCGTGCTCGCGTACATGTCCTCTTCGGGCGCGGCGCCGCGGTGGCGCACGCGCACGAGCAGGTACTCGCGGTCGAGCTGCGCCTGCGGGTGGCCGACCAGCGGGAAGGTGTAGCCGGGCGTCAGCTCGGTGACGTCACCTGTCCCCAGTACACGCGGGTCTGGGCGGTCTGCTGCTCGAGCTTGCGCTTGGCCCGCTTGACGCCGTCGTCGCGGTGGAGCCGCATCGTCGTGGTCGAACACCTCGCGGTCGCGGCCGCGGAGGTCCTTCGACCGCCGCTCGCGCTGGTACGGCGAATCGCTGGGGTGCAGCCAGTCGAAGTCGCGCTGGGCGATCGAGGTGGTGCGCAGCGACCAGGTCGGGGTGAGGCTGTCGACGGCCTGGCGCAGGGCGGTGCCGGTCTGGCGCGCGAGGTAGTCGATCTTGTCGCGGCCGCCCTCGAGCGGCAGCGGCTTGCAGCGGTCGCTCTCGCCGGCCAGCACGAGGACCTCGGGCCCGCCGTTCACCGGGTGCTCGAAGTAGTAGAGGATGCCCTCCTCCTGCATGAGGCGCGCGGCGAACTCGAGGTCGGTCTCGCGGAACTGGACGCAGTACTCGCGCGGCTCGTAGGCGGCGGCGTCGAGGTCGAGGCGCAGGCGCCGACCCTCGAGCTCGAGGCCGGGCTCGAGCACCTGGCGGAGGATGTCGGGGACGCTCTGCTCCTGGAAGAAGCGGGTGTTGACGACCTGGCCGAGCAGCGCGAGCGCGGGCACGATGTCGACGGCGAGGACGAGGCGGTCGGTGACGACGCCGAGCTCCTGCATGCGGGCGACGACGCCGTAGACGGCCCGCGCCGCGACGTCGCGCTCGATGAAGAAGTCGCACTCGGCCCCGAGCAGCTGGCTCGGATCGACGGACACATCGTCGGTGAGGATCTCGAGGCGCAGGCGGTACGGCTCGGACAGCGACTCGACGAGGTCGAAGCGGCGGACGTGCCAGACGACCCCCTGGGTGCCCTTGCACGTGAAGCTGTAGCGCGTTGCAGCGAGCAGGCCGCTGCGGTCGTCCGAGGCGTGGTCGTTCATCGCGGCGCGGCTGCAGTGTTGCACGCGGGCGAGCGGCCGGCGAGCCGAAGTGAGGCGCGCGAGAGCGCGGCGCGGTCTCGATCGCGGCGGGCACGACGCGGCTGGTGTAGATTCGCGAGCGTGGCGCGACGGGTGGCGATCGCAGGGCGCTTCGGCGAGCAGTGGTGGTTCTCGGCCGGGCGCGGCGTGGGTGTGTCGCGCGAGCTCGCGGAGCGCACGGTCGACGCGCTGGCCTTCACACCGGACACAGCCGCGGCGTTGCGCGGGCTGCTGTACGCGACCGCGGCGATCGACGCTTCGCGGCTGGAGCGCGCCGGGCTGCGGCGCGTGCTGGTCGATCTGCTGACGCGCGGGCAGCTGGCTCACGAACGCGAGGCGACGGCGCGCGAGTCCGGTCAGGCGGGCCGCGGCGCCGCCGAACGGACGCCCGAAGAGGCCGACACGCAGCTGGTCGAGACCGACTGGATCGGGCTCGAGCTGGTCGACGCGAACGGCGCGGCGGTGGCGTGGGAGCCCTACGTGATCGAGCTGCCCGACGGGAGACAATTGCGCGGCTCGCTCGGCGTCGACGGCAAGGCGGTCGTGCGCGGCCTGCCCGCGGGGACGTGCAAGATCACCTTCCCGCGGCGCGGCGCGAACATGTGGTCCGCGGCCGAGTGATTGTGGGCAGCGGGGGACGGCGAGCGCGGATACGGCGAGCGGGCCGGCGAGCGGCGAATGTGAGCACGAGCGCCGCGAGTGATGATTGTGAGCAGGCGGGCGCGTTACGCCCGCGGGCGCGGCCCGTGACGATCGCCCGTGGCGAGCCCGCCCGCGGGGGCGAAGCGCGTTATGTCGCGGCGGCGGAGGTCTTCACGGGCCGCTGGCTGCAGGCGACGCGAGGAGATGAGGATCTCCGCGGAGCCGTCGGCCGAGGGGCGGTGGTCTCGTTAGATGTCTCAAAGGACATGTCCTTGGAGACATTTCCCGATTCGGCGGCGGATCGCGCGGTTTCGCCGGGCGCGGAGGCGCTCGCGCGGGCGGGCCCAGGTGCACGGGCGCGCGGGCGGCGGTCCGGCTTGTCGCCGACGGGTCCGGGCGGATACCGTGGCGGGGCGATGGCGAGTCACCGGGTGGCGCAGGGGGAGTGCGTCGGCAGCATCGCGGCGCGCCTGGGCGTCGACTGGCGGGAGGTCTGGGACCACCCGAACAACGCGGCGCTGCGCGAGCGGGCCCGCGACCCGAGCGCGTTGCTGCCGGGCGACGCGCTGTTCGTGCCGGAGCCGGCGGCCCGGTGGGAGGCGCGGGCGACCGGCGCCTCGCACAAGTTCAAGCTGGCGCCTGCGGCCGCGGAGGTGCGGCTGCGCTTCGTCGAGGGCGACGAACCGGTGGCTGGCGCTTCGTACAGGTTCTTTGTGACAGGTATGGAAGAACCTGTCCGCGAGGGCAAGACCGACGGCGACGGTCGGCTGGTCGAGGCGATCGGCAGCGACGCGACCGAGGCGGTGGTCGAGTTCCCCGAGCGCAAGCGGATGTACCGGCTGCGCCTCGGGCACCTCGACCCGGTGGGCGAGGTCTCGGGGGCGCAGGCGCGGCTCGGCCAGCTCGGCTTTTACCACGGGCGCGTCAGCGGCGAGCTCGACGACGCGACCGCGCTGGCGCTGTGGGGGCTGCAGCTGCGCGAGGGCCTGCCGGCGACCGGCGAGCTCGACGCGGCCACGCAGGCCAAGCTGCGCGAGCTCTACGGGATGTGAGGAGGACGCGTGCTGCGCCTGTGTGACCCGTATGCAGTGGAGGTCCCCGACGACCTGGCCGACCGCACCGGCTACGTGTTCGAGGAGGCCGGCGGCGGCGAGGCCGATCGTTTGACGATCGAGGTCGAGGAACTGCCGGCCGACGTGCGCCCGGCCGACCTGATCGCGGCCAACCGCAAGAGCGCCGCGCGGGCGCTGGGCGGCGACCCGGGATGGCCCGAAGGACAGGTCATGACCGGGCTCGGGCCGGCCCACACCCTGGCGATCACCGACCCGGAGATCGCCGGCGGCGTGTGGGTGGCGGCGCTGCGCGACGATCGCGGGCGGATGTGGACGCTGCGCTTCGAGAGCGCGCGCGAGTGGGCCGACACCGTGTTCCTCGCGCTCGTCGCGGCGGTCGGCGGCGGCTCGCTGCCGCCGGGCTGGGCCGAGCGGCGGGCCCACGGGGTGCCGCTGGCCCTGCCGACCTGGCTGCGGCCGCCGCGGGTGTACCGGTTCGCGACCGCCGACGAGCGGGTGACATGTATCTTGGACCAGGGCACTTCGGACATGCCCGGAGAGACAGAGTTCGAGGCGTGGGGCGAGCCGGCCCCGGGCGAGCTGCTGGTGGTCCACCCGCTCGGCGCCGGGACCACCGCGCTGGCCGGCGCGGAGGCGGCGTGGGGCCAGTGGCGGCTCGACCGCTGCGACCCGTACGGGACGGTGCTGGGCTCGACGTTCGCGCGGGTGGCGGCGGCGCCGGGGCTGTCGCTGCGGCTCGTGGTGGTCGAGCGCGAGGTCGAAACGATCGGCGGCGCGGGCTTTTCGGCGATGGTCGCCAGCGTGGCGCGGCACTGAGGAGGGGAGGATGGCGGAGGACCAGCTGACGGTGCGCGAGATCGAGGCCGCGCGGATCTTCGAGCAGGGCAAGGAGAACACGCTGCGCTCCGGCAAGCCGCTGCCGATCGTGTTCGTGCCGGGGGTGATGGGCTCGCGCATGCGGCTCACGGCGCACAACGAGCTGTGGGACCCCGACAGCAAGAAGAACTTGATCGGCTGGTCGATGCGCTCGGCCGAGCGGGCCGCCGAGCTGCTCAGCGTCCACACCGGGATGGCGGAGATCCTCAGCGACCCGATCGCGTGGGACAAGGACCTCGAGAAGATCTGGCGCGCCGTCGACCCGAACGGCGACCCCGGCTTCTACGGCCGCCAGCGCGGCTGGGGCGGGGTGTCGCAGGGCTATTACTACGCGATCCTCAAGGCGCTCGAGGTCGCGTTCAACAGCGGGGCCTACGCCCCGGGCGAGCACCCGGTGTACGCGTTCGGCTACGACTGGCGGCGCACGGTCTCCAACGGCGCGACCCTGCTGGCCCGGCGGATCCGCCACGTCCTCGACAAGCACGGCGTCGACAAGGTCTTGCTGGTGACGCACAGCATGGGCGGCCTGGTGGCCCGCTACGCCTGCGCGCCGGCCGGGTGCGGGGTCGCGAACCTGGTCAAGGGCGTGGTCCACGTGGTCCAGCCGTGCAACGGCGCGGTGGTGGCCTACCGCCGGTTCGTCGAGGGCCTCGGCAACGAGAAGGCGACCGGGCTCGAGGGCAAGATCTTCGCCGGCATCCTCGGCGGGACCTGGTGGGGTTACACGATGATCATGAGCGGCACCGAGGGGCCGCTGCAGCTGATGCCGAACCAGGTCTACGAGGGCTGGCTCACCGGTCCTTCGGGACAGGTGGTGCCCGCGGCCGGCATCTACGGCCAGTACCTCGACGGCTCGCCGCGCAGCGTGGTGCCCGAGCTGCCGGTGGCCGACCTGCAGACGCTGCTGGGCGAGGGCTTCGGCGACGCGCCCGACGCGTTGACGCGGGCCGCGGAGGCGCGCCTCGTCGAGCTCGACGACGAGTGGAACGGCCGCTTCCCCGAGTTCCACGAGATGCGGCTGCGCGCCGACCGGGCCCGCGCCGCGCGGGCGCTCGGGCGCTGGGACGCCTACCGCGCGACGCTGCGGTCGGGGGTCGGGTGCGCGCAGGCGCTGCACCGCATGCTGGCCGGCTACGCGCACCCGCGCACCTTCATGCTGTACGCCGCGGGGATGCCGACCGAGACCGCGTACCGCTGGGACCTGCCGACCGGGCGCCGCGCGGTGCCGGTGGCCGGCGGCGGCGACGGCACGGTGCCGATCGTCAGCGCCCAGGGCCTCGACGCCGGCGTGAGCGGACAGTGGGCCGGGGCCGGGCCGCCGCGGCTCGCGCTCGCCGAGGACGTCGGGGCGCACGAGCACTCGACCTGCTTCGTGCCCGACGTCAATCAACGGGTGGCGCGGCGGATCGAGGCGCTGCGCCTGTTGCCGTGACGTCGCGGCGTCGGGGGCGCAGGCGCCGCGCGCGGGAGGCCGCCGGCATCGGGTGATACGCGATCGCGACCGTGGCGCGATCGTGACACTCGCGCATGGACGGGCGGGGCCCGGCCGTGGCAGCCTTCGAACACGCCATGGAGCTCACCGCGCTGATCGCCGCCCTCTCGGACCCCCGCGCTTCGGGCGCGCCGAGGGGGTCCGGGTCGAGGTGGTCCAGACCCACGTCTCGGTGGTGTTCCTGGTCGAGGACGACGTCTACAAGCTGAAGAAGCCGGTCGACCTCGAGTTCCTCGACTACTCGACGCTGTCGCGCCGCCGCCACTTCTGTCAGCTCGAGGTGGAGCTCAACCGCCGGCTGGCGCCCGACGTGTACTTTGGGACATTGCCCGTGGTACAGGTCGACGAGCAGGTGCGGGTCGGCCGCGAGCTCGACGAGGGCGGCGACCTCGAGGTGATCGACTGGGTGGTCCACATGCGGCGGCTGCCGGACGCGGCGCGGCTCGGCGCGCGCGTGGCCGCCGGCGAGGCCGACGCGGCCCTGATGCAGCGGCTCGGCGCGACGATCGCCGGCTTCCACGCCAGGGCGCGGCGCGGGCCGGCGGTGTCGGCGTGGGCGACGTTCGCGGCGGTGGCCGGCAACTGCCGCCAGAACTTCGTGCAGCTGGCCGGGCTCGGGGTGGTGACGGAGCAGCTGCTGACGCGCGTCGAGCGGGCCACCGAGGAGGCGCTGGCGCGCGGGCACGCGGCGATCGACGGCGCGCGCGCCGGCACGTGCCGCGCGACACCCACGGCGACCTGCGGCTCGAGCACGTGTACTGGTTCCCCGAGCGCGAGGGGCCGGACGACCTGGTGGTGATCGACTGCATCGAGTTCGGCGAGCAGTTCCGCTGCGCCGACCCGGTGGCCGACCTGGCGTTCCTGGTGATGGACCTGCGCGAGGCCGGCCGGCGCGACCTGGCCGACGCGCTGGTCGAGGGCTACTTCGCGGTCACGCCCGACGACGAGGCGAGCGAGGGCCGCGCGCTGCTGCCGCTGTACGTCGCCTACCGCGCGACGGTGCGGGCCAAGGTCGAGGCGTTCAAGGCGCGCGAGCCGGAGGTGCCCGAGGCCGAGGCGCGCGCGGCCCAGGCGCGCGCGCGTCGCTACCTGCTGCTGGCGCTGCGCGAGCTGCAAGCGCCCGCGCTGGCCCCGTGCCTGCTGCTGGTGATGGGCCTGCCCGGGACCGGCAAGTCGACGCTGGCCCGCGCCCTGGCCGGCGAGGGCTTCTCGTGGGTCCGCTCCGACGCGGTCCGCAAGCAGCTCGCCAACCTGCCCAGCGAGGCCCCGGCCGACCCGTCGGTGTACACGCCGGCCTGGAACGAGCGCACCTACGCGGTCTGCCGCGAGCTGACCGAGGCCCGCCTGTCCGAGGGCGAGCGCGTGGTCGTCGACGCCAACTTCAAGCAGGACTCGCAGCGCGCGCCGTTCGTCGAGCTGGCCGCCGACCTCGGCGTGCCGGCGCAGATCCTCGTGGTCACCGCCGACGATCCGACGATCCGCGAGCGCCTGTCCCGCAGGACAGGCGACGTCTCGGACGCCGACGTGTCGGTGTACCTGCAGGCGCGGGCCGCGTGGCAGCCGCTGCGCCCCGAGCACGCGGCGATCGCCGCGGAGATCGACGGCGCCGGGCCGCCCGAGGAGGTGCTGCAGCGGGCCCTGCAGCAGCTGCGCGCGGCCGGGTTGTGGTAGCGGCTGTCCCCGGGGACATGTGATTGCGCGCCTGCGCGCCCCGCGCGCGCCGACGAACGTTGTCAAGCCGGAGCGCCGATGGTCTAGTGGGGCCATGCGAAGGGCACGGCTGGGGCGCTGCTGATCGGCGCGGCGGCGGCGGGAGGTTGCGCGAAGGGGAGCGCGCTCGACACCGGTGGCCTGGTGAGCGAGTCCTCGGGCCCGACGGCGACGACGACCACCGAGGCGACGACCACCGAGGCGAGCGCGACGACCACGACGACCGGCACCTCGACGACCGCGGAGGACCCCTCGACGACCGACGCGACCGACGCGACCGGCAGCCAGAACACCACCGAAGGCCCCAAGTGCGGCGACGGTCAGCTCGACCCCGGCGAGCTGTGCGACGACGGCAACGTGCTCAACAACGACTCGTGCACCAACTCGTGCAAGTTCGCGGCCTGCGGCGACGGCTTCGTGCTGGCCGGCACCGAGGAGTGCGACGACGGCAACGCCGACGACGGCGACGACTGCACCAACATGTGCACGGGCGCCACCTGCGGCGACGGGGTCGTCCACGTCGGCCTCGAGGCGTGCGACGACGGCAACGCCGACGACGCCGACGCCTGCACCAGCCAGTGCGCCCTCGCCGGCTGCGGCGACGGCATCGTGATGATGGGCGTCGAGGAGTGCGACGACGCCAACGCCGAGAACACCGACGCCTGCACCGCGAGCTGCAAGAACGCGGTGTGCGGCGACGGCATCCTGTGGATCGGCGTCGAGGAGTGCGAGGACGGCAACCAGGTCGCCGGCGACGGCTGCGAGCCCGACTGCAAGAAGACGGTGATCAACAAGTACACCGCGTTCGGCCCGCAGACGAACGTGCAGGGCGCGTCGCTGGTCGGCTGGGAGGTCTGCTACGTCGACCAGTTCGCCCACTCGGGCACGTCGGTGTCGCAGATCCTGCAACAATGCGGGAAGGCCAACCTGATGCTGGCGTGCCGCCCGAGCGGCAGCGGGACGTACGCGCTGCTGGCCCACGCCCCGCGCGCGCAGGTGACGGCCGACACGGGCCAGAGCAACACGCCCACCAACGCCAACGGGAGCGGCTGGTACTTCAGCGACGCGTTCTCGTGGGGCTTCGCGGTCGAGGGCGACCCGATCTCCCGCAACAGCTGCGACACCGGCGACATCAACCCGGAGCGGCGGCTGTGCTTCCACAGCGGCGGCGGGGCGATCAACGGCGGCTACCGCTGCGGGGCGACCCTCGGTTTGAACGGCAGCGCGGACTGGGAGCGCGTGGTGCTCCACGCCGACTGAAGTGCGTCCGCGCGCCGAAGCCCCGGCCCGGCGGCGCGCGCGGGCGAGTTTTTCGGTACGATGGGCGAGAGCGAAGATGCCTGCCCAGTCCCTCCCGCGCCTCGCGCGATCCGCCCTGCTCGTCGCCGTCGGCCTGTGCGCCTGTGACACCCACGCGCCGGCGACGGCCAAGGCCGCCGTCCCGACCGCGAACCCGAACACCGCGGCCAAGCCCGCCGAACCAGTCGACGACAGCCCGGCCGCGGCGCGCACCATCAAGCTCGATCTGCAGGCCGTGGCCACCCGCCGCGGCCCGATCGCGCTGTACCGCCTCGGCGACGGCGAGGTCGTGCTGGCCGGCGGCGTGATGCTGGCGCGCGCCGGGGCCGACGGTAACATGACTCAAGAGACAGATTGGCTCAACGGCCTGCACCTGGCCGAGCCGGGCGCGGATTGGGGGGTCCACGCGCTCGGCGGTCGCGACGACGACTTGTGGCTGACGGTCGCGCGCGGCGGGGAGGATCCCGCGCACCGGGTGTACCGCCGGCGTGAGAATACGTGGGCCGCCCACGAGCCCGACCCCGACGCTCCGGGGGCTTACTACCAGGACTATGCGACATGGCCCGAGGGCCATGCGATCGCCTTGCGCAGCGACGGCGCCGGTAAAGCCGCGCTGGTGGTGCTCGACGACGACGGCGCGCGCCCGGCCCGGCCGCAGCTCGAGGTCGCGGGCCTGCAGTCGCCGCCGCGGCCGACCCGGCTGGCGGGGCTGACGAGCGGCGAGCTGTTCGCGTCGGTCGCGGCCGCCTCGGCCGGCGCGGAGGGGCTGCCGGGGCTGCAGACCGGGATGCTGCGCTGGGGCCCGAGCGACACGAAGGGGATCTTCGCGCCGCTGCCGGGGCTCGAGTCGCGGGCGCCGAAGCAGGTCGCGACTCTGGTGGAGAGCGGCGGTCAGGTGCTGATCGGCGACGGGGTCGAGATCGACGACGAGGTGGTGCCGTACGTGGCCGGCTTCGACGGCACCTCGTGGCGCCTGCTCGACCCGCCGCCGGCCCGCGGCGCGGTGGTGTCGCTGGTCGAGACCCCCGAGCCGGCGCTGCTGGCCGTCGTCGACGAGGACGGGCCCGCCGACAGTCTGTGGCGGATCCACGCCGGCGGCGACTGGGACGTGTGGGAGCGCGTCGAGCTGCCGCCGGTGCAGGTGCCGGCGTCATGGTTCTGGGACCCGCAGGCCGGCGCGTGGGCCTCGGAGCCGGCGCCGGTGGCCGGGCTGGTGCCGTCGCCGCGGGCGATCGGCCGCGACGCCGCCGGGTCGCTGTGGCTCAGCGCGCGGCTGCTCCTGGCCGACGGGACAGCCTCGCCGCACCACGCGGTCCTGCGCAGCAACCCCGCGGCGGGCTCGCTGGCGCTGTACGACGACGGCCAGGTCCACGCGGCCCAGCAGGACCTGCTGCCGCGCCGCAGCCCGCGGGCCGGCGATCCGACCTGTCCGCAGGTTTATGTCCATTTGTACACTGTCTCCGGGGACAGCCCGGAGGTCGGCACGCCCGAGCTGCGGACCGCCCTGAGCGGGCCGCTCGGCTCGCTGCTGCTCGGCGAGGTGCGCTCGCAGGGCGAGCGCCAGGTCGGCCTGCTGCTGGCGGCCGGCGACTACGAGGCGCACAAGACGGCCATCGCCGGGATGGCCGGCAAGCTGCGCTACCGCTCGCGCGCCACCTGCGGCCACCCGCCGCTGCTCCGCGGCTGGCGAGCCGGCGGGTAGCGCTTCGGGACATGGGATCGGGGACATGTTCTTGTGAACATGTCTCGCAGGACATGTCTCAACGGACCGCGAAGCCGTAGGAGCTCCACGAGCTGTCCCAGTCCGCGTCCTTGCAGCCGGCGCAGCGCTGCATGTGGACCGCGCGCAGCAGCCACGGCCCGGCGGCGGAGACGGTGAACGTGACGCGGCCGTCGGCGTCGGTGGTGGCCGCCTGCGCGGCGACCCGGCCTTCGCGGCCGCGGGTGAACGCTTCCACCCTGGCGCCCGCCAGCGGCTCGCCGGCGAAGCGCGCTGGACGCCGAGGCGGTCGCCGGGGCGCAGGCCGGCGAGGTCGCGGTCGGGGACGAGCTCGAGGCGGTGGCCGAGGACGCGGGTCGAGACGCCGTCGATCGCGTCGCCGACCTGCACGAAGCTCTTGAGGTAGCGGGTGTAGCGCTCGCGCCCGGGCTGCCGGCGCTCGCCGGCCCGCTTGCGCTCGGCGAGGGCGCCGTCCAGGCCCTCGTGGCGGAGGTAGCGGTTGAACTTGAGCGGCTTCAGCTCGATGTGCGACGCCTCGCGCTCGAGGCCGAACAGGTAGCCGCCGGCGCCGCCGAGCCGCAGGTCGAGGAACGGCGTGGTCCCGTCGCGCGCCTGCGCCAGCAGGTCGAGCTCGCCCAGGGCGGTGACCTGCCGCAGCGAGACCAGGCGCCGGCGCTCCATCGCCTTCTGGGCCTCGGCCGCGAAGTCCTCGCCGACCCACAGGCTGAGCGCGAGCGCGCCCTGCGGCCGGCGACAGCGGCGAGAACTCGAGCCAGTAGTCGTGGGCGCGGGCCGGGAAGGCCACGCAGAGCGCGGCCAGGAGGCCGAGGGCGAGGACGCGGACGGGCGGCACGGTCTCGCAGCATACCCCCGCCGGCCGGCCGCCGCGATTTTCGCGCGAGCGCGAGGGCGAGAGGCGGGGCGGCGCCACGCGGGCGGGAGGACGGACGTGACGCGCGGGGGCGCCGAGAGGACGCCGTGCGTGCGGCGGTGCCGGTGCAGCGCCGCTGCTCGACTCGAGCGGCCCCGGGTCGCTGCCGCGGTTCCGGGGTGACTTCCATGAAGCGAGCGGGCGGACGCTCGGCGCCCGGGCCGAGGCGCGGGCCGGGGGTCTCGCCAGCGACATGCTCCGGAGGTCATGTCACAAAGGGCATGTCGAGAAGGGCATGTCCCGTGGGACATGCTTGTAGGAGCGCTCAGCCGGTCGAGGAGGTCGTGTCGGCGGTCGTGCCGGTGTGGTCGTGCTCGGTCTCGCCGTGCTCGGTGGTCGCCTCGGTGGGGCTGGTGCTCTCGGTCGCGTGGTCGTCGGTCTCGTGCGCGTCGGTCGCGTGGTCGTCGGTCTCGTGCGCCTCGGTCTCCTCGCCGGCGGTGCCGTGGCCGTGCGGCTCCTGGCAGGTACCCTTGCCGTCGTGGAAGTCGCAGATCAGGTCGCCGCCGCACTGCTCGGCGTTGTCGCAGGGGCTGCCGATCTTGCTGCTCTCGGTCGTGCAGGCGGCGGCCGAGAGGAGGACGGAGAGCAGGGCGAAGGAGGACGAGCGGACGGCGCGGGTCATGACGAGGACCGCCAACATAGGCGCGGTGTCGCGGCCGTGTACATGCGTCGGCCTGTCGCACGCGGCGTGGACCGCGGCGATGCGACCCGATGTCGCAGCGGGCCGCTTGCCGGCCCGACGCGGCGCTGGATCGGCTACACGCGAGAGGGTGATGTCTCGCGGCAGTCGATGGCGGGGAGCCGGCCCGATCGGGCTCGGCGGGGTCGCCGCGGCCCTGCTGGTGGCCGCGGCGCTGGCGGGCTCGACCGCGGGCTGCATCACCGCCTACGCCCCGAACATCCGCCGCGAGGAGCACCACCAGGCCATGACGTCGCAGTCGACCCGCGGCGCCTGCCTCAAGTGCCACGAGCTCGAGTCGCACATGGCCAAGCGGATGCGCGGCATGGACCCGGCGACGCTCGAGCACCACATGGTCGAGATGAACAAGGTCATCCGCCCGCCGCTGGTGGCCGACTGGATGGCCAAGGACCGCCGCGGCTGCGTCGACTGTCACGCGATCAAGGGGGCGCGGTGAGCCGCCCTCGTGCCGCGCGACTGCTGGCCGTCGCGCTGGCGCTGGCGCCCGCGGCCGCGCGCGCCCACCACGTGCCGGGCCACGGCGCCTCCGAGGGGGTGCGCACGATCAACAGCCTCAACGGCGCCGGCGGGCGGGCCAACACGCGGCTGCTGCTGATCAACGAGTTCGTCTACACCGGCTTCGGCCTCAACCCGGGCACGATGGACTCGCTGTCGCTGGTCGGCGAGTACGCGCCGCGGCCGTGGCTGTCGTTCGCCCTGCAGGCGCCGCTGCTGATGTTCCGCGCGGCCGACACCCAGGGCGAGACGCGGGTCGGCTACGGCGACACGCGCGTGCAGGTGCGCGTCACGCCGCACGCGAGCAAGCTGATCCACCGCGTGCTGACGGCCGGGCTCAACGCCTCGTTGCCGACGCGGACGGTGCGGTTCACCGTCGACCCGGGGCCGATCGTCGCGGTCGCGCCCTACGTGGTGTTCACGCGCACGTACATGACCTGGTACTGGCAGGTGCTGGCGATCTCCACGGTCGACGTCCGCCGCGCCGGGGTGGCGGTCGACTTCGGCGCCAGCGGCCAGGTCGGCGCCCGGCTGGCCAACGGCAAGGTCAACCTCGGCGTCGGCCTGCTGCTCGACACCCGCCTCGCGGCCTTCTGCGCCCTGCCCGAAGGCGGGCGCGAGTTCTGCCCGGGCAACCGCGCGGGGGAGCTGTACCGCGACCTCGGCACGGCCCGCGGCACCGGCCTGATGGCGGTCTCCTACAACTTCCACCGCCGCGGCTCGCTGGTCGGCTCGGTCCAGGTGCCGTTCACGCGGCTCCGCGACTACACGATCGGCTGGAGCCTCGGCCTGCAGGTGTTCTTCTAGACCGGCGAGGCTGCCGTGACGTCAGGGCATGCTGTAAACAGCCTGCCCTGAGAGCCAGCTTCAGGGCTCCTCGCCCTCGATGACGATCGGCGCGGTGAAGCGCGGCGTCAGCGGGGTGCCGTCCGGATAATAGAAGTAGAACTCGACCCGGCGGTTGGCGGCGCGGCCCTCTTCGGTGTTGTTGTCGCCGGTCGGGTCGGCCTGGCCGCGCGAGCCGATGTGGACGCGGGTCGGGTCGATCTTGCCCTCCCCCTTGAGGAGGATCGCCTCGCGCATCTCGCGGGCGCGCTGCAGGCCGAGTTCCATGTTCTGCTCGGCCTTGCCGCGCGAATCGGTGCGGCCGATCAGCAGCACGTGGATCTCGGGGTTCTTCGTCAGCTCCTCCGCGGCCTGCTGGACCATGGGCCGGTCGTCGAAGGTGATGATGTTCGAGCCGGCGGCGAAGAAGGCCGGCGGCACCTCGGGCGGCGGGCGCGAGGACGCCGACGAGGCGCCGTGCTTGCAGGCGGCGAGGAGCAGGACCAGCGCGAGGGCGGCGCGAGGCATGGCCGGGAGGGTATCACCGCGGCCCGGGCCTGCACCCGGGCGCGGCGGGCGCTTCCGCCCCGCGCGGAGGACACGCCGCGGCCCTCGCGGCCCGGCGTCGCCGACGCGGTGGAACGGCGATTTCCGGAATGTATATTGCGATTCGGAGGCGATGCGAATCTTCGCGCGCGGCGATCGATCGATTCGCCCGGCCGAATCGTGGGATCTCGATGAACTCGACGTCAGATTCGGCGACCGCGCATTCGCGCTTGGGGCCCGTCCGCGGCATGGTGGCCTCTCGGCACCAGCGAAGCGAGCGGACGGATTCTCGCTGGTTCGCCGGTATTCGATCGCGCGGCGCAAATACGGACAATGAGGCCATTCGGCCTCGAGTGCTTAAATTAAGGAGAGTCGAGAGCACGCAATGCGCGAATAACAGCGATTAAGCGTGCTGTGTAACCTCACGCATGATTGGGGGCGGTAATCGCCATTCGGGCGCGTTTGCACTTGCTTCGCACATTTTAGACGTGTATCACGGCACCGTGAACGACACACGCCCTCCCGGGGCGTCGTCGTCATCGTCGGTCCTGCCGCGCCTCCGGCCTCCATTGGGTCGGGCGATTCGGCTGGCCGCATTTTCGAGCGTGTCTGGTGGAACGCAGTACGTCAAATCGGTCAGGTGCGGATCCGTTCTTTGTCGTGATCGGCGATGAAGGACGGCGCGCCGTGGGGCCGGCGTCGCGGGTGGCGGCGAGGGGGCGGGCGCGTCGCGTCCGCGCAATCGCCTCGGGGAGGATTCCATGCCCTACAATGAGTATCTCGAGATCGAGGCGCTGCAACGGCCGAGCTTGGCGGATTTTCGCGCCCGGTTCCTCCGGCCGCAGGTGCCCGTGAAGATCTCCGGGGCCATCGACGATTGGCCCGCCTTCAAGCACAACAAGTGGACGCTCGATTTCTTCGCGAAGAACTTCGGGCACGAGACCGTGGGCATCGAGCGCTTCGAGCCGGGGGAGCGGGGCGAGGGCAAGAACAGCCCCCAGGACTACGTCAAGTACCTCAAATCCAGGACATGAAGGTCGGCGAGCTGATCCGGATCCTCAAGGAGCAGCCCGATCACATGTACTACATGGCCCAGCACCCGTTTCGTCGGTGCTTCAAGGGGCTGCGCGCCGACATCCACGAGAACCCGTACCTCCGGCGTTGCATCAAGTACATCCCCGGCGCCCACATGGACTCGTACCTGTGGATCGGGCCCAGGGGGACGATGACGCCGCTCCACCAGGACCCGATGCCGAACTTCCTGATCCAGCTGGTGGGACGCAAGCTGGTGTACCTGTTCCCGCCGGAGCAGGCGCGGAAGAACCTCTACATCGGCCAGTTCGAGCGGCCCTCGTTCAGCCCGGTCGACGTCGAGGCCCCCGATCTGGACGCCTGGCCGAACTACCGCGATTGTACGCCGTACCGCACGGTGATAGGGCCCGGCGAGATGCTGCACATCCCGCGCAATTGGGGGCACGCGGTGCGGTCGCTGGACATCTCGATCTCGATCTCGTCGTTCTTCATCACCTACGGCCAGCTGTTCAAGCTGCTGCCGGAGTACGTGAGCGACACGTGGAGCCGCCTGCGCGACGGGCGGCGCTGGGATCACGTCAACGAGCGCGCCGGGGTCAACGCTCCGCCGCGAAACGCCGACGGCCGAACATGAGCGCAGATCCACGACCTCTGATGTTGGCGTTCAACGAGAACCCCGAGCCGGTGGCCCAGCCGATCCTGGCGGGTATTCAGGCGGGGGCCGAGCTCGTCAACCGCTACCCGTTCGACTCCGAGGCGCGCGTCCTCGCCGCGCTGGCGCGCTATTACGAGTGCTCGCCGGCGAACATGGCGCTGGTGCGGGGGATCGACGAGGCCTTCGACCGGCTGAGCCACGAATTCCCGGCCATGCGCTACGCCACCGCCTGGCCGGGTTTCAACGGGTATATCGGACGGATCCGGATCCTCGGCTATCGCCACCTCGAGATCCGCCTCACCGATGAATTCGCGCTGCACCCGGCCGACCTCGAGCGGCTGACCGCGGACGACTTCGTCTTCCTCGCCGATCCCTCGAATCCGACCGGGCGGCCGCTGTCGCCCGACGAGCTGGCGACGATCCGCGCGCGGGCCGGCAAGGTCTGCATCGACGAGACCTACGTCGACTACGCCGGCAAGAGCGCCGGACGCCCCGAGTTCGGCGGCGGCGTGTTCGTGTTCCGCTCGTTCTCCAAGTCGTTCGGCCTCGCCGGCGCGCGGCTCGGGGCGGTGTTCGGCGAGGCCGACGTCATCGCCGCCGTCAAGCGCAAGCAGTGGTACTGCAACGTCGGCGCGCTCGAGCTGCACGCGCTCGAGGCGGCGCTCGCCAACGACGGCCTGCGCGCGCGGCACGTCGAGCGGACGGTGGCCGAGCGCGAGCGCATCCGCGAGGGCCTCGCGCGCCTCGGGCTGCGCGTCTACCCCTCGGCCGGGAACTTCGTGCTGGTGAAGAACAGGCCCGACAGGCCCATCGACGCCTTCCTCCGCGAGCGACGGATCCGCGTCTCGGACACCGAGCGCTTCGGCCTCACAGGCCACGCCCGGATCAGCGTCGGGCTGACGGCCGACAACGACCGATTGCTGGCGGCGATGAGCGAATACGCGGGAGGGCGAGAGTCATGAATTCAGGTGCTTCCCCCACGATCGCCGAGCTGCTCGACGCCCCCTGGTTCCAGCCGGGGCTCGGCAAGACCCTCGATTACATCCGCGGCTTCGTCGGGGCCAAGGTGATCTGGCAGATGATGCAGGAGGGCGTGTTCGACGACCTCCGGCAGCAGCGGAGTTTGGAGGAGATCGCGGCCCGGCGCGGCTTCGACGCCTACCTCCTGCGCACCGTGTTCGAGTACCTCGCCGTCGAGGGCATCTTGAACAAGGACGGGCCCGCGGACGCCCCGAGCTTTCGCCTCTCGGAGTACGGCGAGCGCTTCGAGCACTACGAGGGTTGGTTCAAGATCCTCGTCGGCGGCTACGAGAACATCTTCGCCAACGTCGGCGCGATGTTGCGAAAGGGGGCCGGGGCCTACGCGCGCAACGGCAAGTGGGTCGGCACCGGGAGCTGCGAGATCTCCCAGTACGACACCATCCCCATCACCAAGGACTTTATCCGGCGCGTCAAGCCCGACGCCACCAACATCGTCGACTTCGGCTGCGGCAACGCGCTGTATCTGTGCACCTTGGCGCGCGAGCTCGGCGGCATCCGGGCCGTCGGCATCGAACCCGACCGCGACGCCTACCAGGCGGGGCTGCAGAAGATCGCCGAATTCGGGCTCGAGGGGCAGGTGCGGCTCGTCAACGTCGACGCCCTCGACTACGAGATCGAGGAGGAGCCCGACTTCATCCTGATGGGCTTCGTGCTGCAGGAGATCATCGCCCAGATCGGGCACGACGCGCTCGTCGCCTATCTCCGGCGCATGCGGACCAAGTTCGCCCGCAGCTACCTCATGGTGATGGAGGTCGATTACGACATCGACAACCGCGAGGCCATGCAGTCGCCGGTGGGGCTCGGTTACTACAACCCGTACTTCCTGCTCCACCCCTTCACGAATCAGCTGCTGCTGCCCAAGCAGCGCTGGGACGAGATCTTCGCCGAGTCCGGCTACGAGATCGTCATCCGCGAGGTCACGAGCGCCAAGGCGGACCCGACCGGGTTCGGCATCTGTTACGTCCTCAAGCCTGCCGCGGAGTAGCCCGGAAGGATGGCCGAAATCATGCCAGACGCGACCCCGATCATCGTGCTCCCCTGCATCGACAACGAGCCGGGGCTGGAGGTGCTCCGCTACTTGTTGCGGCGCGAGAAGGTGCGGGTGCCGGCGGTCGTCGTCCACCCCGCGCACAACATGGTGTGCGCCGAAGAGATCGCGGCGCTGTGCGGCGAGCACGGCGTCGAGATGATCGACATCCAGACCGCGCGGGCGGAGTTCGACGCGAAGATCCGTCCGCTCGCGCCGGACTTCGTCGTCTCGATCTACTTCGACTACATCCTCGACGCGCGCTTCCTGCAGGTCGCCCGGCGCGACTCGGTCAACCTCCACCCCGGCTACCTGCCCTACAACAAGGGCTTTTATTATTACGCCTGGGCCGAGCTGGACGGGACGCCGGCGGGGGTGAGCATCCACCGCATGGTCTCGGAGGTCGACGCCGGACCTATCATCAGCCAGAGCCGCGTGCGCGTCGACAAGGCCGACACCGGCGTCGTCATCTACGACAAGCACGTGCGGGAGTCGATCCGGCTGTTCCAGGCGACCTGGCCGTCGCTGGAGGACCAGTCGTACCACGTGTTCCCGCAGCGGCACAAAGGCACCTTCAAGAAGATCGCGCAGGCCGACGCGGTCCGCGAGCTCGACCCCGAGCAGCGCTACACGGCCCGCGAGTTCGTCGATCTGCTGCGCGTGTTCACCTTCGGGGAGCGCGGCGGCTGCACGATCGAGCTCGACGGCAAGCGCTACAGCGTGGCCGTGAGCCTCAACGAGGTCGGCGAGCAGGCCGTGGTCATCCCCGGCACGCGGGAGCCTCTCAGGACCAAGACATCGAGGTGACGAACATGAAGCCGAAGCACATTCTCCTCGCCTACTCCGGAGGGCTCGACACCTCGGCGGGGCTCCACTTCCTCAAGCACCACTTCGATTGCAAGGTCACCGCCTACTGCGCGGACCTCGGGCAAAAAGAGGACTGGGCGCGGATCCACGAGCGGGCCCTGGCCGCCGGCGCCGACCAGTTCGTGCTCGCCGACCTCAAGGAGACCTTCGTCCGCGACTTCGTGTTTCCGGCGCTCAAGGCCAACGCGCGCTACGAGCGGACCTACCTGCTGGGCACGCCGCTGGCGCGGCCGGCGATCGTGCAGGGCCTCGTCGGCTACGCGCGCGACCACGGCGTCGACGTCCTCGCCCACGGCTGCACGCAGAAGGGCAACGACCAGGTGCGCTTCGAGCTGGCCGCGCAGTCGCTCGCGCCCGAGCTGCGGACCGTGGCGCCGTGGCGGATGTGGTCGCTGAAGTCGCGCGAGGACCTGCTCGAGTACTGCGAGCGCCACCGCGTCCCGCTCGAGCACAGCGCCGGCGACCTGCTGAGCCACGACGAGAACCTGGCCCATCGGACCACCGAGGGCGGCTACCTCGAGCACGTCGAGAACGCGTTCCGCTGGGAGCACGCGGCGTGGATCACCCCGCCGACCGAGGCCCCCGACCGCGTCGAGACGGTCCGCGTCACCTACCGCGAGGGCGTGCCCGTGGCGGTCGACGGCGACGCGCTCGGCCCGGTCGAGCTGGTCCGCCGGCTCAACGAGATCGGCGGGCGCAACGGGGTCGGCCTGCAGGACATCGTCGAGAACCGCATCAACGGGCTCAAGGTCCGCGGCATCTTCGAGAACCCCGCGCTCGTCCTGCTCCACACCAGCCACGAGCACCTCGAGAAGGTCACCCTGGGCCGCGACGTCGAGCGCCTGCGCAACCTGCTGACCGACGATTACGGCGACGTGGTCTACCGCGGGCTGTGGTTCAGCGAGGAGCGGCGGGTGATGCAGGCGCTCATCGACGCCAGCCAGCGGTTCGTCAGCGGCGACGTGTGGGTCGACCTCTACAAGGGCTCGCACCGGGCCACGCGGGTGGCCTCCGAGCGCTCGCTGTACTCGCGCGACATGGTGACGCTGCACCGCGGCGAGGACATCCGCGGCGAGGACGCCACCGGGTTCCTCAACACCATCAGCATGCGGGTCCGCCTCGAGGCGACGCGGAAGGGTGAGGTCGAGATGGAGCCGGCAGACCGCTCGCAAGACAACCCCTGGTCGGGCCGCTTCGCCCGCGGCATGTCGGCGCGGCTGACCGCGTTCAACACCAGCCTGCCGATCGAGGAGCGGCTGTTCGAGTGCGACGTCGAGGGCACCAGGGCCCACGTGAGCATGCTGAACGCGGTCGGCCTGCTGGGCGACGACGAGCACCGGGCGCTGCAGCAGGCCCTCGACGAGGTCCTCGCGGAGTGGCGCGCCGGCGCGATCAAGCTGGCGCCGCGGCTCGAGGACATCCACATGAACCTCGAGGCGCTGCTCGTCGACAAGGTCGGGCAGCTCGGCAAGAAGACCCACTCGGCGCGCAGCCGCAACGACCAGCAGGCCACCGCGCAGCGGCTGTACTTCCGCCGCTCGACGCGCGCGCTGATCGACGCGATTCACGCCTGCCAGGTCGAGCTGTACGCCCATTGCCGGCGGCACGCCGACCTGATCATGCCGTCGTACACGCACCTGCAGCGGGCTGAGTTCACCCATTACGCGCACTGGCTGGCGACCTACGTCGTCATGCTCGAGCGCGACCGCAGCCGCTTCGAGGACGCCCTGCGGCGGGCCGACGAGTGCCCGCTGGGCGGGTGCGCCTCGACGGGGACGAGCCTCGGCATCGACCGCGAGCTGTCGGCCCGCCTGCTCGGCTTCTCGCGGCCGACCCGCAGCAGCATCGACGCCGTCTCCAACCGCGACTACCTGCTCGAGTTCGTCAATCACGCGGCGATCCTGATGATCACGCTGTCGCGGCTGTCCGAGGAGATCATCACCTTCAGCAGCCAGGAGTTCGGGTTCCTCGCGCTCGACGACGCGCTGTGCACCGGCAGCTCGATCATGCCGCAGAAGAAGAACCCGGACGTGCTCGAGCTCGTGCGCGGCAAGTCCGGCGTCGTCGTCGGCAACGCGACGAGCCTGCTGGTGATCTGCAAGGCGCTGCCGCTCGGCTACAACAAGGACCTGCAGGAGGACAAGACGGCGTGGTTCTCCGCGCTCGACAACTGCATGTCGTCGCTGGCGCTCATCGGCGACGTGGTCCAGACGATGACGCCGTCGGCCGAGCGCATGGTCGCGGCGACCCGCAGCGGGCACATCCTCGCCACCGAGTACGCCAATTACCTGGTCAAGAAGGGCCTGCCGTTCCGCGACGCGCACCGCGTCGTCGGCGGGCTGGTCAAGCGGGCCGAGGCCGACGGCGTCGACGTGGCCGAGCTCCCGCTCGCGGTCCTGCGCGACGCGAGTGCGCTGTTCGACGAAGACATCCGGGCGATGAGCGTCCGCGAGGTCGCCGCGAAGAAGAACTCCGTCGGCTCCTGCGGCGACGTCGCCCTGCCGGCCCTGCTCCAGGAGCTCGGGGCGCTGCTCGACGACTACGCGTCACGACGGGGGCGCGACGCGGGTTGAGAGCGCGCCCATTCACTCTTGCCATTCACTCTTGCCATTCGATCGGAGCCGAACGTGTCTTGGTCGCTACCCGAGGGAACCGCAGCTTCCGGCGTCTCCTTTGGTTCCTTCGGGGAGCTGCTGCAGGGGGCTCTGCCCGACGGCGAGGACTTCCTCGTCACGCTGCCGATCGAGCGCCACGCGGTGGCCCACTTCTACCGCTCCGACGAGAGCGAGACGCTCGAGGTGTGCCCGCGGTGGAAGACCAAATCGCAGCGGCTGGCCCAGAGCCTGCTGCGCAAGTACGGCGAGAGCGGCGGCGGGCAGCTGTTCTTGGCCAGCGAGATCCCGTGCGGCAAGGGCCTCAGCAGCTCGTCGGCCGACCTCGTCGCCACCGCGCGGGCGATCGAGGCCCACCTCGGCTTCGAGCTGCCGGTCGACGAGCTGTGCCGCAGCCTCAGCGAGGTCGAGCCGACCGACGGGGTGATGTTCTCGGAGTCGGTGGCCTACTTCCACGTCAAGGGGGCGCTGCTCGAGCGGCTCGGCTTCCTGCCGCAGGTCGAGGTGCTGTCGCTCGACGAGGGCGGGCAGATCGAGACGCTCGAGTATCACCGCCGCGGCGCGGCCCACTATTCGCTCGAGGAGAAGCGGCGGTTCCGCGAGCTGCTCGATCGAATTCGCCGCGGGTTCCAGCGCGGAGATCTTCACGCGGTCGGTGAGGTGTCGACCACCAGCGCGTACGTCAATCAGCGGTTCAACCGCAAGAAGTACCTCGATCTGATGCACGCGGTGTGCGAGCAGACCGGCGGCGCGGGCCTCATCACCACGCACAGCGGGACGTGCCTCGGGATCCTGTACGACCGCACCGAGGCCGACCACGCGGCGCGCTGCGAGCGGGCCCAGGCGGAATTGCGGCCCTACGGACAGGTCGAGGTCTACACGGCCCTCAAGGCGCCGATGCGGCCGCCGAGCACTCTGGATTGGAGCAGCTTTGACCGGACCTGAGGCACACGCGTCCCCGTTCGCGAGCGAGCGGCGCCGGCGTCCGCTCCTGCGCCGGCTGTTCTACCGCGAGGACGCGTTCGACGTGCTCGGGCCGGCCGAGCTGACCGCGCTGTTCGAGGCGTTCGCCTGCGTGGTCCGCCTGCACCCCGTGATCCTCTACTGGGTGCATCGACTCGGCGCGCGCGAATATCTGGTGTCGAGCTTCCGCCACCGCTCGATGGTCAAGTACTCGGAGCTCGAGGTCGTCCACGTCACGCCGGACGAGATCGGCTATTACCGGCTGCCCGGGGCCCGGATCGGCGGGGGCGGGCGGGTCGAGCCGGGGCTGTATTCGCTGGCGATCCAGGCGCCGGGCGGACGGCGCCACGATCTGCGGATCCGCAAGTGCGACCATGGCCAGCTCCACCTCGACGAGGTGTGCGAGCGCCCCGAACGCGACGCCGCGTCGTTCCAGTCGCTCCCGCGCCACACGCTCGATCGCAGCAAGTTCGCCGCCGAGATGGCGACGATCGTCGAGCGCGCGCTCGAGTGGGACTACCAGCGCGCGCTGCTCGGCGAGCCGGATCCGTTCACCGAGGCCGAATGGGGCGAGGTGACCCGCAAGTGCGCGGGGCTGAGCCCGAGGGCCGACGCCTTCCTCGCCGAGATCCGCCGGCGCGACCGTTCGCGGAGGGTCCACCCATGAACGCCAAGATCTTTGACAACCGGTCGAGCTCGCTGTGCGACCCGTCGCTCATCGGCCTGGGCCCGAACCTGGTGGTGGCGGCGTTTCGCCTGATGAAGATCCTGCCGGCCAAATACATCATCGAACGCGGGATCGCGCGCGGGGAGATCCACCGCGACGTGCCGATCGTGGAGAGCTCGAGCGGGACGTTCGCGCTGGGGATCGGGATCGTCTGCGCGGAGAAGGGGATCCCGTTCCACATCGTCAGCGACGCGGCGATCGACGACCGCCTCGAGGAGCTGCTGCGACACCTCGGCGGCGAGGTGCAGATCGTCGGCTCGGGGCTCGGCACCGACAACAACATCCAGGTCATGCGCCTCGAGGCGCTGCAGGAGCTCATCCGCGACAACCCGCGCGCGTTCTGGACGCGGCAGTACGACAACCTCGACAATCAACGGGCCTACCGCGAGTTCGCCGAGCAGCTGCTGAACGCGCTCGGCACCGACATCGTGGTGGTGGCGACGGTCGGCTCGGGCGGGTCGTCGTGCGGGACGATCAAGACGCTGCGGGAGATCGATCCGTCGATCAAGCTGGTCGGGGTCGACACCTTCGGCAGCGTGCTGTTCGGCCTGCCGGTGGGCAAACGCAAGCTGCGCGGGCTGGGAATTCGATCCACCCGGGCAACCTCGACCACTCGTGCTTCGACGAGGTCCACTGGGTCTCGGCCGGCGACGCGTTCGCGTGGACGCGCCGGCTCCACAGCGAGTTCGGCCTGTTCTGCGGCCCGACCTCGGGGGCGGCGTACCAGGTGGCGCGGTGGCTGCACGCGCCCGGGAAGACCGTGGTGTTCCTCGCGCCGGACGAGGGCTATCGCTACATGGACACCGTGTTCAATCGCCAGTGGCTGGTCGCCAACGAGTTCGACCGCGTCGTGCCGACCGAGGCGCCGACGCGGGTGACGCACCCGTCGCAGGCGAGCGGGCCGTGGGCGTACATCGAGTGGGATCGGCGGACTCTGGCGGAGGTGACCGGCCAGCCCCACCTCGTGGTCCCGGTGATGGAGCAGCTCAGTCGGAGGCCCTCGTGGTGAGCGCGACGCGTTCGCGCGATGGGAACGGGAGCTTCGTTTTCATCGAGAGCAACACGACAGGCACGGGCCAGCTGTGCCTGCGACGCGCGCGCGAGCGGGGCTTTCGCGTGCTGTTCCTGACCGCGCGTCCGGAGCTGTACGCCTATTTGTCGGCGGAGATGGTGGCGCCGCACGTGATCGACACCGGCGACGTCGCGGCGATCTGCCGCCTGCTCGCGCAGGAGGGCGACGTCGTCGGGGTGATGTCGACGTCGGAGTACTTCATCGAGACCGCGGCGCAGGTCGCCGCTCGCCTGGCGCTCCCGGGGCCGGACGTCGAGGGGGTGCGCAACTGTCGTGACAAGGGCCGGCTCGCGCGCGCGCTCGCGCGGGCCGGCGTGAACGCGCCCGAGACGTTCCAGGTCGACGCGCCGGCGCTGCTCGAGCAGCTGGCGCCGAAGTTGAAGTTCCCGGTGGTGGTCAAGCCTTGCTTCGGCTCCGGCAGCGTCGGCGTGCGCCTCGTGGCCACCGCGGCCGAGCTGCTGCAAGTGGGCCGGAAGATGCTGAGCGAGCCGCGCAACGAACGCGGCATCGCGGCGCCGCCGGACATTCTGATTCAGGCGTTCCTCCCCGGCGAAGAATTCTCCGTCGAGGTGTTCAGCACAGGCGGTCGCGACCACGTCGTCGGCATCACCAAGAAGCACCTCGGGGCGGCGCCGTTCTTCGTCGAGATGGGCCACGACTTCCCCGCGCGCGTCGGTCCGGCGACCGGGCGCGCGCTACAATCATTGGTGACGGAGGCGCTGCGCGCAGTCGGCTATCGCGCGGGCCCGTCGCACGTCGAGTGCCGCCTGGGCAGCGACGGCCGGCCCGCGATCATCGAGATCAACCCACGCCTCGCCGGCGGGATGATCCCGAAGGTCGTCGAGATGGCGATCGGCGTCGACCTCCTGGGCGCGGTCGTCGACTTCTTCGCCGGCCGCGAGGTCGAGCTGACTCCCGTGCGCGAGCGCTGCGCGGCGATCCGCTTCTTCGCCGCCGAGCGAGCGGGCGTGGTCGAGGCGCTGCATTCGCCGGTGGGCGAGCCGCGGACCGACGACGTGGAGGCGGTGTTCGGGGCGCTCAAGCCGGTCGGGACGCACGTCGAGCCGCAGGGCGACTTCCGCGATCGCATCGCCTACGTCATCGCCGCCAGCGAGCGCCCGGAGGTGCTGGAACAGGCGCTGCGGTCGATGCTCGCGCACGAGGTCGTGCAGCTGAGCGAACCGCGAGCGGGCGATGAAGGTCGCATCCGCAAGATCCTCATGCCCGAGGCGCTCGAGATCGTCCGCAAGCTGCCGACGCCGAGCGAGCGGAGCGCCGAGCTCGAGCGCCTCGCGGCCATCGACGAGGCGCACCTGCTCATGCTGGTCGAGGCGGGCATCCTCGACGCGGCCGCGGTCGCGCCGGTGCTGACGGAGATCGCGGCGATGCGGGCCGCTCGCTTCGCGGAGCTCGTCGACAGGCAGGCGCCGCGCGGCATCTATTCGCTGTACGAGCAGGCGCTGATCGCCCGGCTCGGGCCGCAGGTCGCCGGCGCCGTCCACACCGCGCGCTCGCGCAACGACATCCACGCGTGCCTGTTCAAGCTCGAGGCGCGCGAGTGGTTGACGCACACCTTCCGCGCGCTGTGGCGCCTGCGGGCCGCGCTCCTGGCCAAGGCCGCGGACACGCTCGACGTCGTGCTGCCGGTGTACAGCCAATTCCAGCCAGGCCAGCCCGGGGTGCTCGCGTATTACTTGTGGTCGATCGACGCCGCGCTGGCGCGTGACCAGCAGGCGCTCGCGCAGCTCGTCGACGATCTGCAGGTGTGCCCGCTCGGAGCAGGCGCCGGCGCGGGGACCGACTTCCCGATCCGCCCGCAGGTCACTGCGGAGCTGCTCGGCTTCTCGACCAGTCAGCGCAGCGCGCTCGATGCGGTCGCCAGCCGCGACCTCGCCCTGCGCTTGCTCGGCGCCTGGGCGGTGTGCAGCACGAACCTCAGCCGCCTCGCCCAGGACCTGCAGCTGTGGACCATGGCCGACGTCGGCCTGTTCACGCTGCCGGACGAGCTGGCCGGCGGCTCGTCGCTGATGCCGCAGAAGAAGAACCCGTACTTGCTCGAGATCGTCAAGGGCAAGCTGGTGGCGCTGCCGAGCGCGCTGGGCTTCGCGCTGCACGCGATGCAGAAGACGCCCTTCAGCAACGCGATCGAGGTCGGCACCGAGGGCGTTTCGCAGTGCGGCGCGTCGGCGACGGCGCTGGCCGACAGCTGCGATCTGCTGCGCCTGATGATCGAGGGTCTGACACCGCGCCCGGGTCGCGGCGAGGCGCTGGCGCGGCGCGGCGTGGTGGTCGCGACGCAGGTCGCCAACGCGCTGGTGCGCGCGGGGACGATGACGTTTCACGAGGCGCACCGCGCGGTCGGCTCGCGCATCGCCGGCGCGCTCGACGTCGGCGGCGACCCGCTGGCGGCGCTGGCGGGGCTGACCCAGAGACATGCGACGACGTCGGCGCCGCGGCCCGGGCGCTGCGTCACGGCGGCGGGCCGGGGGTGGTCGGCGAGCAGCTCGGTGAGGCTCTTGCCGAGCTGCGGCGGGGCGCCGACGAGTTTCACCGGCGGAGCGCGATCTGGAGCGCCGCGGAGCGCCGGCGCAGCGCGGCGGTCCAGGCCTCGATCGCGCGAGGTACTGACGCGGGAGGATCCGATGATTGACATGCTCAGCGACACGGTGACCCAGCCGACCGCGGCGATGCGCCAGGCGATGTTCGACGCCGAGGTCGGCGACGCCTGTTACGGCGAGGACCCGACGGTGACGCGGCTCGAGGCGCTGGCGGCGGAGATGCTCGGCAAGGAGGACGCGGCGCTGGTGTGCAGCGGGACGCAGGGCAACCTGACCGCGCTGCTCGCTCATTGCCCGCGCGGCCACGAGGTCATCCTCGGCGACCGCACCGATCTCTACGACTTCGAGGCCGGCAGCGTCTCGGTCGTCGGCGGCCTGGTGCTGCACCCCGTCGCCACGCAGAGCGACGGGACCCTGGCGCTGACCGATCTGCGGGCGGCGATCCGCGACCGCTTGGACCATCAGTGCGCGCCGGCGGGGGTGCTCGTGCTCGAGAACCCGCACTGCCAGATGGGCGGGCGCGTGCTGCCGTCGGAGTATGTCCGAAAGGTCAGGTCGCTGGCCGACGAGCACGGCCTGCCGATTCACCTCGACGGCGCGCGCCTGTTCAACGCCGCGGTGGCGACGGGACGAAGCGCGGCCGAGCTGGCCCGCGACGCGGACTCGGTGCAGTTCTGCCTGTCGAAGGGGCTGGCGGCGCCGTTCGGCTCGATGGTGTGCGGCCGGCGAACCTTCATCGATCGGGTCAAGCGCTACCGCAAGTTGCTCGGCGGCGGCCTGCGTCAGGGGGGCATCATGGCGAGCGCGGGAATCGTCGCGCTGTCGACGATGGTCGACCGGCTGGCGGAGGACCATCGCCGCGCGGCCCGACTGGCGGAGTTGCTGCGCGAGGTCCCCGGCGTTCGCCTCACGTCGCGGGTGGTCGAGACCAACATGATCTTCTTTCGCGTCGAGCGCGACGACCTGTCGACCTCGGACTTCCTGGCGCTGCTGTCGCGCCGCGGCGTGCGCATGGGGACGCTGCGCGACGGCGTGGTCCGGGCCGTCGTCCACTACATGATCGGCGACGAGGACATCGAGGCCGCGGCCGCCGCGGTCCGATCGATCGTGTCGACCGGAGCCCGCCGCTAGCGCTGCGCCGAGGAGCCCTCGATGCACGAATACAAGCACCTGATCGAGGTCTGCGAGGCCAGCCGCGAGCGTCACGGCGACAAGCTCGCCTATCGCTATTTGCGCGACGGCGGCGAGGCGCAGGCCCTGAGCTTCGCGGGGCTGCGCGACGCGGCGGTGGGGCTGGCGGCGCGGCTGCAGCAGGTCGGTGCGCGCGGCGATCGAGCGCTGATCATCTGCGGGCAGGGCATGGACTACGTGACCGCGCTGTGGGGCTGCATCTACAGCGGCCTCGTCGCGGTGCCGGCGTACGCGCCGCGCAACAGCCATCACGCCGCGCGGCTCGGGACGATCATCGAGAGCGCGCAGGCGCGGGTGGTCCTGCTGTCCAGCAGGCAGCTCCGGGCGGTGCGCAGCATCGACGAGAAGCAGGGGATGTTGGCTTCGCTGCGCTGGATCGTGGTCGCCGATCCGGCGAGCGACGAGGCGACCGCGGGCGCCTGGGCGCCGCCGGCGATCGAGCCCGACGACCTCGCGCTGCTGCAGTACACCTCGGGCTCGGTGAAGGCGCCGCGCGGCGTGATGGTCTCGCACCGCAACATGCTCGCCAATCAGGCGATGATCCGGCGCGCGTTCACCAACGGGCCCGACACGAC
This sequence comes from Nannocystis pusilla, assembly GCF_026626665.1. Classification (GTDB taxonomy): domain Bacteria; phylum Myxococcota_A; class Polyangia; order Nannocystales; family Nannocystaceae; genus Nannocystis; species Nannocystis pusilla. The sequence continues at coordinate 7,372,167 of NZ_JAPNKE010000002.1, read as the reverse complement.
GGCGGTGCTGTGGCTGCCGCTGTTCCACGACATGGGGCTCGTCAGCCTGATCCAGGGCGTCTACTGCGGCTACTCGTCGCATCTGCTGAGTCCGCTCGAGTTCCTCACCCGGCCGCTGCGCTGGCTCGAGGCGATCACCGAGCTGCGCGGCACGACCACCGCCGCGCCCGACTTCGCCTATCGCCTGTGCGTCGAGAAGATCCGCGACGACCAGCTGGCGCAGCTCGACCTGTCGTCGCTGGTGACCGCGATCGACGGCGCCGAGCCGGTCTCGCCCGCCAACCTCGACGCGTTCGCGCGCCGCTTCGCGGCCTGCGGCTTTCGTCGCGGCGCGTTCTTCCCGTCCTACGGGCTGGCGGAGGCGACCTTGCTGGTGACGGGCCGCCGCCCCGGCGGGGCGCCGCGCATCACGACGCAGATCCTGGGCGAGGCGGGCCGCGAGGTCGCGCGCGTCGCCTGCGGGCTGCCGGTCGAGGGCTGCGAGGTGCGCGTGGTCGACGAGCGCGGAAGGACATGTTCTCCCGGACAGGTCGGAGAGATCTGGGTGCGCGGCGAGCACGTCGCTGCCGGCTACTGGAACGACCCGGTCGCCACGCGCGAGACCTTCGGCGCGGTCACTGCCGAGGGCGAGGTCGGATTCCTGCGCACGGGCGACCTGGGCTACCTCGACGACGACGAGCTGGTGGTGTCGGGGCGGATCAAGGACCTCATCATCGTCCGCGGGGCCAACTACTATCCCAACGACATCGAGGCGACCGCGACCGCCTCGCATCCGCAGTTGGTCCCCAGCGGCGCCGCGGCGTTCGTCGACGCCGACGAGCGGCTGTGCGTGGTCGCGGAGCTGCGCAAGGATGCGAGGCAGCCGCTGGCGATCGAGGCGGCGATCGTGGCCGCGGTGTCCGAGACGTACGGGCTGCAGCTCGAGCGCGTGGTGCTGGTCAAGGAGCGCACGCTGCCCAGGACCTCGAGCGGGAAGATCCAGCGCGGCGAGACCCGGCGCGCGCTGGCGGCCGACGAGCTCCACGTGGTGCATGCGAGCGCCGGCGCGACGGAGCTGCAGCGCTCGCTCGCGGCGGCGGACGAGAACGACGGGCAGGAGATCCTCGGCGGCTTCTTGCTCGGCCTGCTCGCGGAGCAGCTCGGGCAGCCGCTCCACCGCCTGTCACGCCACAAGAGCGTGGCGGCGCTCGGGCTCGACTCGCTGGCGCTGGTCCAGCTGAAGGACCGCATCGAAGCCGAGCTGCCGATCGAGCTGCCGGCAGAGCTGCTGTTCGCGGAGACGACGATAGCGACGCTCGCCTCCGAGATTTTTAAACAGATGTCGCGGGGCGAGGAGCGGCTTGCGGCGGGGTCCTCGGCGCCGAGCTCGGGGCGGTTCGCGGCGACGACTTCGCAGACGATCTTGTGGGCGATCCAGCAGCGCGAGCGGGACGCCACGGCTTACAACGAGGGGCTGCTGGCGCGCGTCGAGGGGCCGATCGATCTGGCGGCGCTGCGCGCGAGCCTCGAGGTCCTGACGCGGCGTCATCCGGCGCTGCGCACCACCTTTGAAGAGTGCGACGGGCAGCTCTGGCAGCGCGTGGCGCCCTCGTCCGCGAGCGAGCTGCAGGTCGAGTCGGCCGCGTCGACGGAGCAGGCGCTGGCGGTCGGGCGCGCCGTGCTCGACGCGCCGTTCGAGCTGGAGCGCGAGGCCTGGCGCTGGCGCGTGATTCATGGCCTAAAGGCCAGCTATCTGGCCTTCGCCGTCCATCACATCGTGTTCGACATGTGGTCGTTCGGGGTGTTCCTCGCGGAGCTCGGGGCGGTTTACGGGGCGTGCGTGGCGGACCAGCCGTTGCCGTTGCCGGCGGTCGAGCAGGGGGCGGCGTGGCTCGAGCGGGCGCGCAGCCAGGATGAACATGGGGCGTCGGCCGCGGGCCAGCGCGACCTGAGCTACTGGCGCGAGGCGCTCGCAGGGGCGCCGCCGACGTCGCGGTTTCCATCCGCGATCGCATCACCGACCCGGAGGGCTCGGCGTCATCGCTTCGTGGTGCCGAAGCACTCGCTGGCGGCGCTGCAGCGGTTCGCTCGCGCGGAGGAGCTCACCCTGTTCCAGGTGCTGCTGGGCGGGTTCTTCCTGCTGCTGAGCAAGTACACCGGGCAGGACGACCTGGTGATCGGCACGCCGCTGCTCGGCCGCGTCCACGGGGACTCGCTGCGCGACCTCGGCTACTTCGTCAACCTCGCGCCGGTGCGCGTGCAGGGCATCGACCAGACGGACGTCCGTGGGTTGCTGCGGCAGACGAAGCGTAGCCTCGAGGGATGTCAGCGTCACCAGGCGATCCCGTTCGCGCGGCTGGTCGAGGCGCTGGGCGGGGGCGCGAGCTGGGTGCAGACCTCGTTCTCGCTGCTGTCGTCGCAGCTCGCCGGTCGCGGCGAGCTCGCGCCGTTCGTCCTCGGCACGGCAGGAGGTCGGCTGCGGCTCGGGCCCGCGACGCTGCATTCGTGCTCGCACGAGCGGCCGGACGCGCAGTTCGATCTGTCTTGCACGCTCATGGAGCGCGACGGGGAGCTGCACGGCCACGTCGATGTCCGAGCGGAGCTTTATGAGGCGGACATGGTCGAGCGCCTCGTCGCCAATTACGTCGCGCTGCTCGAGCGGATGGTCCAGTCGGCCGATAGCGAGACGCGCTCGATGTCCGCGGTCGGCGATCAGGAGCGCGCGCTGCTCCGCAAGCACTTGCGGCGCGAGGCGAAGCCGTCGTCGAACATGAGCGTGGTCGAGTGGTTTCGTACCGCGGTGAATCGATATGGCGAGCGCGTCGCGCTGGCGGGGCCGGGCGTGACCCTCACCTATGCCGAGCTCGAGCGCGCGACCGACAGCGCCGCGCGGGGGCTCGTCGAGCGCGGCCTGCGGCGCGGAGAATTCGTCGCGCTGGCCTTCGCCGACCGCACGCGCCAGACGATCGCCGCGGTCGCGGTGCTCAAGGCGGCGGGCGTGTTCGTACCCCTCGATCTCGGTCACCCCGACGATCGCCTGCGCCATTGCGTGCGCGACTCCGGGGCGACGTGGATCCTCGCCGACGAGGCGTCGGCGGGGCGCATGGCGGCGAGCGGCGCAGTGGTGTTGACGCTGGATCACTTGCTCGCGAGCACGAGCACCGTCGGATTGCCGGTGCCCGCGAGCGACGACCTCGCCTATTGCATCTACACCAGCGGCTCCACCGGCGCGCCGAAGGGCGTGGTCGTGCCGCATCGCGGGCTGCTGAACCTCGTCGAGTGGCACGTGGCGAGCTTCGCCGTCGACGCCTCGGCCCGCGCGTCGCTCCTCGCCGGGCCGGCCTTCGACGTCGCGGTGTGGGAGGTCTGGCCGTATCTGTGCACCGGCGGCGCGTTGCTCGAGCCGCCCGAGGCGATCAAGGCGGCGGCGCCCGAGCTGGCGCGGTGGATCCGCGAGCAAGGCCTGACGCACAGCTTCGTGCCGACCGCGCTGGTCGAGATGATGCTCGAGGATCTCGCGCTCGACCTCGGCGCGCTGCGCTGGCTGTTCACCGCCGGCGATCGCCTGCGCGTGCGGCCGCGGCCCGGTCACTCGTTCCAGTGCATCAACGCGTACGGGCCGACCGAGAACTCGGTGATCACCACCGCCGGTCGCGTCGAGCCCGACTCTGACGGCCTGCCCGACATCGGCGAGCCCATCGCCGGCCAGGAGCTTTATATTCTCGATCGCCACGGCAACGAGGCGCCGATCGGGGTGCTCGGCGAGCTGCACATCAGCGGCGTGGGGCTGGCGCGCGAGTACCACCATCAACCGGTGCGCACCGCGGAGCGCTTCGTGCCCGATCCGTTCGTGCCGGGCGGACGCATGTACGCGAGCGGCGACGTGGTGCGTCTCGACGGCGCGGGCCGCATTCACTTCGTGGCGCGCAACGACGATCAGGTGAAGATCCGCGGCCATCGGGTCGAGCTCGGCGAGATCGAGGCGGTCCTGCTGCGTCACCCGCAGATCTCTCAATGCAAGGTGACGCTGCAGTCGTCGCCGGCGATAGGTCCCTGGATCGCGGCGTACGTGAGCGGCGGAGGGCCCGAGCTCGAGGCGGACCTGCGGGCGTGGCTGCACGAGCGGCTGCCCGGCTACATGGTGCCGGGGGCGTTTCGCTGGCTCGATGCGCTGCCGGTCGACGCCAACGGCAAGATCGATCGCAAGCAGCTGCCGCCGATCGCCGAACCGAGCATCGAGCGGCCGGCGCCGACGCCGTTCCGCGGGCCGCTCGAGCGAGAGGTCGCGCTGCTGTTCGCCGAGCTGACCGGCGCGGCGGACGTCGGCCGCGACGACGACTTCTTCGCGCTCGGCGGCCACTCGCTGCTGGCGGGTCGACTGGTCCAGCGGGTGCGCGAGCGCCTGGGGCTCCGCATGACCATCGCCGACATTTTTAATAGTGCCCAGGTCCATGCGCTCGCGGCCTTGCTGTCGGCGCGTGGCGAGGCGGTGGTGCTCGAGGGGTTCGGGCCCGATTTACAAAAAGTGCCGCTGAGCCCGGCGCAGCGGCGGCTGTGGTTCCTGCAGCGGCTGAACCCGCGCTCGACCGACTACAACATGAGCGGCGTCGTCCGCGTCTGCGGCGAGCTCGATCTCGCGGCGCTCGAGGCGGCCTTCACTCGAGTGATTGCCAGGCACGGCTCGCTGCGGACGCGCTTCCCCGAGCACGAGGGCGAGCCGTATCAGGAGGTGCTGCCGCACGGGACCGTCTCGCTCGCGCGCACACGCCTCGACCTGCGCGAGGGGGAGGACCGCGACGCGGCCGTGGAGCGCACTCTGCGAGCGTGGGAGGCCGAGCCCTTCGCGCTCGCCGAGGGGCCCTTGCTGCGGGCCCGCTTCCTCGCGCTCGCGCCCGGCGAGGGCCTGCTGTTCCTCAGCGTGCATCACATCGTCGCCGACGGGCGCTCGCTGCAGATCTTGCTCGCCGAGCTGGCCGCGTTGTACCGCGGCGCGAGGGCGGGGCAGGAGCTCGACGAGCTCGCACCGGTCGCGCAATACGTCGACCACGCGCTGGCGAGTTTCAACGAGGAGGCGCGAGCGCGTCAGGCGAGCGCACGTGCATATTGGCAGCAGCACCTGACTTCGCTGCCGCCGAAGTTGTCCGTGCCGTCGCTGCCGCCCACGGGTGACGAGCGCGGCGGCGGCGAGCTGCGAAGGCCGCTGCCGCTCGCGCTGGTCGATCAGGTGCGCAGCCGCGCGATGGCGTGGAAGACCACCGAGTTCTCGATCTACCTGGCGACCCTCGCGCTGCTGCTCGGCGAGATCAGCGGCGAGCCGCGGCTCTTGCTCGGCATCGCTTACGAGAATCGCGACCGGGCCGAGCTGCAGGGCGCGGTGGGCTTCTTCGTCAACGTCCTGCCGATCCTCGCCGAGATGGCGCCGACCGAGGGCTTCGACGCGTTGCTCGCTCGCGTGCGGCGTCACTTGACGCAGGCGATGGCGCACAGCGACGCGAGCTACGAGGACATCGTGCAGGTGGCTCGCTCGCGCGGCGAGGGTGCCGACTCGGAGCTCGTCCAGGTGATGTTCGACTTCGAACAGTTCACCCCGGAGCGCCTCGAGCTCGACGACGTCGACGCGGTCGTCGTTGCGCGCCCCGACAGCACTGCCAAGTTCGATCTCACCTTTCGTTGCCGGATCGGCGGCAGCGAGCCGACGATCGCCTGCAACTATCGCCGGCAGACTTACGGCCGCGCCGTGATCGAGGGTTTGCTCGCGGCCTACGTCGTACTGCTGCGCCAGGTCCTCGGCGACCCCGCGGTCCCGCTCGCGGCGCTGCGTCTCGTCGACGACGCCACCGCGGCCGAGCTCCTTCGCCGGGGCGCGGGCCCCGAGCGCGCGCTCCCGGGCGGCTCGCTCGTCGAGCGCTTCGAGGCCGGCGTGCGCGCGCACCCCGAGCGCCTCGCTCTGGTCGCGGACGGCGAGCGGCTGAGCTATCGGGTCCTCGACGCGAGCGCCAATCGTCTGGCGCGGGCGCTCCGCGAGGCCGGCGTGAAGGCGGGCGACGTTGCGGCGATCTGTCTGCCGCCGGGCCCGCGCTTCGTGATCTCGGCGCTGGCGATCCTCAAGCTCGGCGCTGCCTATGCGCCGATCGATCCGCGCTACCCGGATGAGCGCAGGGCGGCGATCGTCGCCGACTGCCGCGCGCCGATCGTCATCGGCGAGGACGCGTGGTCCGACCTCGCGGCTCGCATGCCGGCCTGCTCCGACGCCCCGCTGGGCGTCCGCACCGACGCCGAGGCGCCCGTCTACGTCGTCTACACTTCGGGCACCACCGGCGCGCCGAAGGGCGTCGTGATCCCGCAGCGAGGCCTCGTCAACCTGTGCCAGTGGCACGCGCGCGCCTACGGCCTCGATCGCGGCGAATTCATCCGCGCCGCTCAGACCGCGGGCATCGGCTTCGACGCCGCGGTGTGGGAGCTCTGGCCGTACTTGCTGACCGGCGCGGGCGTGTGGTTCGCGCCCGCGGCGGCGCGCACCGACTCGCGGGCGCTGGCGCGGTGGTTGACGGAGGCACGAGTGACGCACGCGTTCGTGGCCACGCCGCTGGCGCACGAGCTGCTCGGCGACGGCTGGCTCGGCTCGAACGACCTCGAGGTCCTCCTCACCGGCGGCGAGCGACTCACGAGTCGGTCGCTCGCGGGCGCGAGGTACCGACTCGTCAATCACTACGGGCCCTCGGAGAACACCGTGGTCGCGACCGCCGGCGCAGTCGCTGCGAGCGGGACACGCTCGCCGGCGATCGGTCGGCCGATCGACAACGTCCACGCGCGGGTGCTCGGCCGCGACGGTCAGCTGCTGCCGCCGGGGATCGTCGGCGAGCTCTACCTCGGCGGGGCGTCGCTGTTCCTCGGGTATCGCAACGATTCGGAGGCGACGCTGCGGATCGCCGACCCGTTCGCGCCCGGCGAATGGTTGTATCGCACCGGCGATCGCGTGGCCTGGAACGACGCCGACGAGCTCGAGTTCGTCGGTCGCGCCGACGAGCAGCTCAAGATCCGCGGCTTCCGCATCGAGCCGGGCGAGATCGTCGCGCGGCTGAGCGCGCATCCGAAGGTGCAGAGCGCGGTGGTGCGACCCGTCGAGCATCCGGCGACGGGGCTGCACCTGGCCGCCTACGTCGTCGCCCGGTCCGGCGCGACGATCGACGTCGCCGAGCTGCGCGACGCCCTGACCCGAGCGCTGCCCGGCTTCATGGTGCCGACTTACTTCCTCGTGCTCGAAGGTCTCCCGCTGACGAGCAACGGCAAGGTCGACGTCGAGCGCCTGCCGCTGCCGAGCTGGGACGCGGGACCGGCGGAGCGCCCGCTCGTCACTGCGACCGAGCGAGCGCTCGCCGCGATCTGGTCGCAGCTCCTCGGCGCTGCGGTGGAGGACGCGAGCGCCAACTTCTTCGCCCTGGGAGGTCACTCGCTGCTGGCGGCCCGGGCGGCAGCGGCGATCGAGGCCGAGCTCGGGCGCGAGTGCCCGCTGCAGACGTTCTTCGCGGCGGCGACGCTGGCCGACCTGGCGGCGGCGATCGACGCGGAGGCGGCGTACTTGCCGATCTCGCGCGTGACGCCTGGCGAGCGAATCCCGCTCTCGCCGCTGCAGCGGCGGTTGTGGCTGATCCAGCAGTTCGAGCCCGAGAGCGTCGCGTACAACGTCGTCGGGGCGCTCGAGCTCACTGGCGCGATCGACTTGCCTGCACTGCGGCGGGCCGTCGCCCAACTGCTCGGGCGGCACGGCGCGCTGCGCACTCGCATCGAGGTGATCGACGGCGAGCCCTGTCAGCGGGTGATGGACGCGGACGAGGCCTTCGTCGCGCGCGTGTGGAGCTGGGACGACCTCCGTGGGGCGACGCGCGCGGAGCAGGACGCTCGCCTCGCGGACACGATCGCCGCGCTGGCGCGCGAGCGCTTCGACCTGCAGCGCGGCCCGCTGCTGCGACTCGGCGGCCTCGCGCTCGCCGAGGACCGGGCAGTGCTGACGGTGGCGGTGCATCACATCGTCGTCGACGAGTGGTCGATGGCGGTGCTGCAGCGCGACCTGCTCGTGCTCTATCACGCGTCGCGGCGCGTGCAGGCCCCCGAGTTGCGCGAGCCGTCCGTCGACTACGCGGATTACAGCGCATGGGCGGTTCAGCGGCTGCGCTCACGCGAACGCGCGCTGCTGGCATTCTGGACCGAGTATTTGCGCGATCGGCCGGCGCCCGCCTCGCTGCCGCGCAACGCCCGACCGGGGGCCCTGCGCGGGGCGGGCCAGACGCGATCGCTCGCGCTCGGCGAGGCGCTGACCGCTCGCGTGCGTGCCCGGGCCCGCGACGAGGGCCTGTCGCTTCTTACGATTCTGTTCGCCGCGCACGTCGCCTGGCTGTATCAGCTGACGCGGGCCACCGACCTGATCGTCGGTACGCCCATGCATCAAAGAGGACGGCCCGAGCTCGAGGATGTCGTCGGCTTCTTCGTCAACACCTTGCCGGTCCGCGTCCGCTTCAACCGCGCCTCGAGCTTCCGCGAGCTGCTCGTGCAGGTGCGGGACAACCTCGCCGCCGTTCATCGCCACCACGAGCTGCCCTTCGAGCGGATCGCCGAGCGGACCGCCGCCGGCGACGAGACCCTGTACCGCACCATGTTCGATCTGCGGCAGGCTCCGGCCTTCGCGGCCGAGCGCGGCGACCTCACCATCAAAACCCTCGCCCAGCACGTCGACGCGCCGATGGCCGATCTCGCAGTGACCCTCGCCGAGGGCGATGACGGGCTCGTGTGGTCTTGCACCTTCCGAACCGAGCTGTTCGACAGCGAGGCGATCGCGGGATGGGGGCAGGGCTTCCGTGCGCTGCTCGAAGTCGCGGTCGCCGACATGGAGCGGCCCATGCACGGCTTGCCCTTCGCGCCGCCGCAGCGGCCGGCCGTGGCGACTGCGCCGCGGGCCGCGGGTCGCAAGCGCGGTGCGGAGACCGTGCTCGCCCAGTTCGCCCTGCAGGTCGCGATGCAGCCCTCGGAGCTCGCGCTGGCCTCGGTCGAGGAGCGCTTCAGCTACCTCGAGCTCGACCACGCCACCAACCAGCTCGCCCATTACTTGCTGACGCAAGGTGTCCGCCCCGGCGATCCGGTCGGCGTGGAGGCGCGGCACGACGTCAGCATCATCCTGGCGATTCTCGCCGTATTAAAGCTCGGCGCGCTCTATGTGCCGATCGATCTCGAGCTGCCCGAAGGGCGCCTGCGAGGCGTGCTCGCCGACGCTGGTTGCCGGCACCTCCTCGCCGTCTCGATCGCCGAGCTGGAGGGCTTCGCCGGTGCCGTCGTCAGCGTGCGGCGTGAGCACTGGCAAGACTTCCCGCGCCACGCGGTCGGCGTGCCGGTGCACCCCGACGACCCAGTCTTCCTCGCTTACACCTCGGGCACCACCGGCGCGCCGAAGTCGTCGATCCTCAGCCATCGCGGCGTCGGCAATTACATCAAGACGGTGCGCGAGCGGTTCGACGTCGGCCCCGACGATTGTTTCTTGCTGTTCGCGCCGCTGACCTTCGACGCCTCGCTCGAGGAGATCTTCGTGCCGCTGTGCGCGGGCGCCTCGCTGCACATCGGGCCGCGAGGCGTCCGCGACTCGGTGGCTGCGCTGGTCGAGCTGTGCGAGCGGCTCGAGGTCAGCGTGCTCGTGCTGCCCACCGCCTACTGGCGCCTGGTGGCCGAGCACGTCGAGGCCGTCGGCAGCGCGGCCCTGCCGAGCGTGCGCATGATCAGCCTCGGCGGCGAGACAGCGCCGCTGGCGACGGTCGCCCGGTGGGTCGACACCGTCGGCGACCGCATCGCCTTGTATAACATCTACGGCCCGAGCGAGTGCTCGATCGGCTGCATCGTCGATCCGCTGACGGGCGCGGACGCCCCCGTGGCGAAGGACTACGTCCCGCTGCGGCACCCGGTCACCGGCGTCGAGCTGCACGTCCTCGACGACAACCTCGATCTCGTCCCGCCCGGCGTCGACGGCGAGGTCTACGTCGGCGGCCCCGGCCTCGCGCACGGCTATCACCGGCGCCCCGCTGCGACCGCCGAGGCCTTCGTGCCCAACCCCTTCGGCCCGCCCGGCAGCCGCCTCTACCGCACCGGCGACCGCGTGCGGATCGATCCGGACGGCGCGCTGCAGTTCCTCGGCCGCGCCGATTTCCAGGTCAAGATCGACGGCGTGCGCGTCGAGCCCGGCGAGGTCGAGGCGCTGCTCGAGCGGCACGAGGCCGTGGCCCGGGCCGTGGTCCTGGCGCGCAACGTCGGCACTCCCGACAACCACCTCGTCGCCTACGTCACTCTGGCCGAGACGGGCGAGCGTGTGACCGCGGCGCAGCTGCTCGCCGACCTGCGGACCCGGCTGCCGGCGTACATGGTGCCGGCGACCCTCGACATCGTCGCCGAGTTCCCGCTGACGACCCATCAGAAGATCGATCGCGCCGCGCTGAGCGAGCGGGCGCCGACGCCTCGCGCGGTGATACCGGCCGCGAGCGCGAGCGAGACGCTCCTGCTGGCCATCTGGCGCGAGCTGCTGCCGCGCGCCAGCTTCGGGGTCACCGACGAATTCTTCTCGCTCGGGGCCGGTTCGTTGCTGGTGATCCAGCTGATCACGCGGATCGAGCTGCACACCGGCGTGCGCCTGACGGTGCGGCAGATCTTCGAGCACCCGACCGTCCGCGCGCTCGCGCAGCTCGTCGATGCGCAGGGACGCCACTCAGCGACGGCCGAGATCACACGCATCGACGCCACCGAGGTCGCGCTGTCGGGGGCGCAGCAGCGGATCTGGTACCTGCAGCAGGTCGAGGCCGGGAGCACCGCCTATCACGTGCCGAACTGCCTGCGGCTCGCCGGCCCGCTGCGCCGCGACGCGCTGCTGGCCGCGATCGCCGCGACGATCCGCGACCATGAGTCGCTGCGCACCGTGTTCGTGGTCCGCGGCGACGCGCCGGTGCAGGTCGTGCTGCCCGCCGTCGAGGCCACGCTCGTCGACCACGACCTCGGCGACCTCGATCCCGGCGAAGCCTCGACGCGCGCCGCGGCGCTGGCCCTCGAGTTGCTCGAGCGGCCCTTCGAGCTCGCTCGGGGCCCCCTGTGCCGCTTCCACCTGATCCGCCTCGCCCCCGAGCTGCACGTCCTCGTCTCGATCTTCCATCACATCATCATCGACGGTTGGTCGGTGCGGGTGTGGAACGAACAGCTCGCGCGGGCCTACAACCGCTGCGTGCGCGGCGAGGGCGACGAGCCTCGCGCACCCGTGCGCCCGCTGCAGTACCGCGACTTCTCCGAGTGGCAGCGCCGGCTGCTCGACGACGGCGAGCGCGAACGACAGCTGGCCTACTGGCGCACCGCGCTCGGCGGCGTCCTGCCGTCGCTCGAGCTGCCGACCGACTTCGTGCGGCCGTCGCAGCCGAGCGGCCGCGGCGACGTCCGGACGTTCCGCATCGACGGCGAGCTCGTCGGGAGATTGCAGACCCTCGCGCAGGAGCGCCAGGTCTCGCTGTTCATGGTCCTGCTGGGCGCCTACTTCTCGCTGCTGTTCCGTTACTCGCGGCAGTCGGACCTGCTCGTCGGCATCCCCGCGCATGGCCGCGACCGACCCGAGCTCGAGCGCGTGATCGGCTTCTTCGTCGACACTCTCGTGCTGCGCTGCCGGATCGACGGCGCCGCGGCCTTCGGCGAGCTGCTGCGGCAGGTCCGCGACGTCTACCTCGACGCCGCCGAGCACCAGGACGTCCCGCTCGAGGAGATCGCGGCCCAGGTCAACGCCCCGCACATCGACGGGCGCCGGGCTGTCTTTCAGACCATGTTCTCGTTCCACGAGGGCGAGGGCACCGGCGCCGAGGGGCTCGATGGGCTCGACGTCCGCGACTTCGAGTTCCCCCACCGCAGCGCCAAGTTCGACCTCTACCTGGCGACCTGGACGCGCGACGACGGCCTCGTCGGCGCCATCGAGTTCCGCACCGATCTGTTCGCCGGCGCCACCATCGAGCGGATGATCGGCCACTTCCAGCGGTTGCTGCGCGACATCGTCGATGCTCCCGGCACGCCGGTCGCGCAGCTGCAGCTGCTGGGCGAGGCGGAGTACGACGCGCTCGTGCGCCGGCACAACGGCCCGGCGATGCCGCTGCCGCTTGACGGCCTGGCCCACCGCCTGATCGAGCAGCAGGCCGCCGCGAACCCCGAGCGGATCGCGGTGACCTGCGGGCGCGAGGCCCTGACGTACGCCCAGCTCGACCGGCGGGCCGACCTCGTCGCCCGCGAGCTGCTCGCTCGCGGCGCGCGGCCCGAGGAGCGCGTGGTGCTCCTGCTGGAGCGCGACGCCTCCTACCTGGTAGCGATGCTCGCGTGCCTCAAGGCCGGCGCTGCCTTCGTGCCGATGGACCCGGACTATCCGCGCGACAAGCGGGCGGCGATGGTGCGTCAGGCCTCCGCGCGCTTCGTCCTGTCCACGCCGCGTCACGCCGAGCGCATCGCCGAGATGGGGCCGGAGCTCATCGCCGTCGATCTGCCGCAGGGCGACGTCGACGACGACCCACGCACACGCGACCTCGCGGTGACCATCTCCGGCTCCTCGCTCGCCTACGTCATCTACACCTCCGGCTCCACCGGCGAGCCGAAGGGCGTGATGATCGAGCATCGGGGCATGCTCAACCACCTGCTGAACAAGGTGCGTGGGCTCGCGCTGACTGCAGACGACGTCGTCGCCGAGATGGCCGCGACCACCTTCGACGTGTCGATCTGGCAGTACCTCGCCGCGCTGCTGGTCGGCGGGCGCACGGCGGTCATCGAGGGCGACGCGGCCTGGTTGCCGCGCGAGCTGCTCGCCGAGCTGGAGCGCGAGCAGGTCACCGTGTTCGAGTCGGTGCCGTCGCACATGCACGTGATCCTCGACGAGCTCGAGTCGCGTCCGGACGCGCGGCCGCTGCCGCGGCTGCGCACGTACATCAGCAACGCCGAGGCGCTGACGCCCGAGCAGTGCCGGCGGTGGTTCCGGCGCCTGCCGCACGTGACGCTCATCAACACTTACGGCGCCACCGAGTGCTCCGACGACACCAGTCACTTGATCATCGACGGCCCGTCGATCGGCGCGCTGCCGTACATGCCGATCCACGGCACCCTGGCGAACCTCACCACCTACGTCCTCGACGAGTGGATGCAGCCGACGCCGATGGGTGTGCCCGGCGACATTTACATCGGCGGCGTCGGCGTCGGCCGCGGGTACATCGGAGATCCGCAGCGCACCGCCCAGGCCTTCCGCCCCGATCCGTTCGCAACCGAGCCGGGCCGGCGGTTCTACCGGACCGGCGACCTCGGTCGCTTCCACCCCGGCGGCATCCTCGAGTTCCTCGGCCGCGCCGACTTCCAGGTCAAGATCCGCGGCCGCCGCGTCGAGCTCGGCGAGATCGAGGCCGCCCTGGCCGCGCATGACGGCCTGCGCGAGGTGCTGGTCTCGGCCGCGCGGTCGCAGCAGGGCAACCTCTACCTCCTCGCCTACGTGGTACCGGCGCGCCACCCCGCGCCGACGGCCCAGGAGCTCAAGTCGTTCGTGCGGGCGCGCCTCGTCGAGCACATGGTCCCCGCGGCCTTCGTGTTCATGGACGAGTTCCCGCTCAACGACAACGGCAAGGTCGATCGCAAGCGGCTGCCGACGTTGACCGACGCCGAGCTGTTCCACCGCCACGAGTACACGCCGCCAGCCACCGACACCGAGCGCGAGCTCGTCGCGCTGTGGGCCGGCCTGCTCGGCGTCGACGCGCTCGGCGTCCTCGACAGCTTCTTCGAATTGGGCGGCCACTCGCTGCTCGTCGCGGAGCTGATGATCGCGGTGCGCAACCGCTACGGCGTCGAGCTGTCGTTCCGCCAGTTCTTCGCCGGCCCGAGCGTGCGCGAGCTGGCCGCCCTGATCGATCGTAGCGAGACATTGCCCGCCGCGCTGACGCCGGCGCTGCGCCGCTACCCGCCGCAGCCGCGCTACGAGCTCGCGCCGTGCCAGGTCCCTGAGTGGTACGCCTATCAGTTCGACCCGTCGAGCCCGGTCTACAACATCTGCGTCGGCGACCTGTTCCTGCGCGGCAAGCTCGACAAGCCGGCCTTCCTGCGCGCGTGGCAGCAGATCTTGGAGCGACACGACGTGCTGCACGTGCGCTTCGGCTACCGCGACGGGAGGCCGTTCCAGACCGTCGACCGGCGGATCGAGCTGCGCGCGGAGGAGGTGTTCTGGTCGCGCGAGAACCTCTTGAGCGACGACGAGGTGATGACCGAGGCCAACCGCCTGACCGGCGCGCTGGGCGTGGCGCCGTTCGAGTTCGAACGCGGCCCGCTGTTCCGCCTCCACCTCGTCTCGTACGGCGGCGACCGGCACCAGCTGATCTTCGTCGTCCATCACATCATCTGGGACGAGACCTCGCTCATCAACCTCACGCGCGAGCTGAAGGAGTTTTACAACGCCGAGCTCGAGGGGCGCGCGCCCGAGGTCCCCGCGCTGCAGGCGAGCTACTTCGACTACGTGCAATGGATGCACGAGTCGCTGGCCAGCGGCGTCTTCGAGGCCTCGCGGCGGTACTGGCTGGAGATGTACCGGACCTTGCCGCCGCTGCTGGATCTGCCGACCGATTATCCGCGCCCCGAGCTGCAGTCCTACCGCGGCGACGCGATCGAGACCTGGCTGCCGCGCCGCGTCGTCCGCAAGGTCGAGGCGTTCCTCAAGGGCAACGACGCGACCTTGTTCATGCTCAAGCTCGCGGTCATCGATCACTACCTCCACTTGCTCACGGGGCAGAGCGACTTCGTGATCGGGTGCCCGATCGCCGGGCGCGCCCGGCCGGAGTTCGCGCCGCTGCTCGGCCTGTTCGCCACGCCGATGCCGATCCGCTGCGAGATCGACGCGGGCATGACCTTCCGCGAGCTGCTGCGCCACGTCGCGGGCCGGGCCGTCAACGCCTTCGAGCACTTCCTCTACCCGTCGAACCAGCTCATCGAGCAGCTCAGCCACCAGAAGGACCTGTCGCGGCCCAAGCTGTTCTCGGTGATGTTCGGGGTGCAGAACGACAAGACCGACGTGCTCGGCGGGCTGACGTTCCGCGGCCTCGCGGCCAGCTTCGAGAAGGTCGTCGACACCGAGAACAAGTCCTCGCGCTTCGACCTCAACTTCGTCGTCGACCAGTTCGGCAGCGACATCAAGTTCAGCTGCATCTACAACACCGACCTGTTCCACCGCGAGACCGTCGCGCTCATGCTCGACAACATGACCGCGCTGCTCGAGGCGGTGATCGACGACCCCGACCGCCCGCTGCACGGCTACGGCGACCTGCGCCCCGACCACGCGGACGAGCTCGGCCCGCGCGTGCCCGTCGCCGCGACCACGATGCACGCCGGCTTCGAGCAGCAGGCGGCCCGCACGCCCGAACGCACCGCGGTGATCGCCGGCGACGAGCGCTGCTCCTATCGAGAATTGAACCAGCGCGCCAATCGCCTGGCGCACTACCTCCGCTCGCTGGGGATCGTCCCCGGGCAGACGATCGCGGTCGCCCTGGAGCCGTCGATCGCGCTGATCGAGGCCCTGCTCGCGGTCCTCAAGGCCGGCTGCTGCTACGTCCCGCTGGTCCTCGACCACCCGCAGAAGCGGCTCGAGGCGATCGTGCGCGCCGCCGACGTCCGCGCAGTGCTGACGACGTCGCCGCAGCAGCACCGACTTCTGAATATCGCGGCCGAGACGATCGCCGTCGACAAGCTGGGGGACGTGCTCGCCTGCTTCGTCGCCGACGACCTCGGGCCCGTCGATGCACGAGCGCTGGCCTACGTCCTCTACACCTCGGGCACGACGGGACAGCCGCGCGGGATCCAGATCGAGCACGCCGGCGTGGCGAACATGCTGGCGGCGATGCAGCACCAGTACGCGCTCGGGCCCGAGGATCGCGTGCTGTTCCAGACGTCGATCACCTTCGATGTCTCGGTCCAGGAGATCTTCTGGCCGCTGAGCGTCGGCGCGGCGGTGGTGGTCGCGCCCGGCCATCAGCTCAAGGGAGCGCGCGAGGTGGCGGCGCTGATCGACCGCCACGCGGTGACGCTCGCGCAATTCGTCCCGGTCACGCTCGAGGCGCTGGTGACCGGGCGGCGCAAGGGGACGGTGTCGGCGCTGCCGTCGCTGCGGCAGGTGCTGTGCGGCGGCGCGGCGCTGTCGCGGGCGCTGCTCGCGGCGTTCCGCGCGGCTTTTTCGGCGCGCCTGGCCAATCACTACGGGCCCACCGAGGTCACGGTCGACGCCTCGTGCTTCGACTGCGAGCGACCCTTCGTCGGCGAGGTCGTGCCGATCGGCCGCCCGCTCGCGAACACGCGGATCTTCGTGCTCGATGCCCACGGAGCGCGCGTGCCCCGGGGCGTGATCGGCGAGATCTACGTCGCTTCGCCCGGGCTCGCCCGCGGCTACCTCGGCGACGCCGCCGCGACCGAGGCCGCGTTCGTCGAGCGCGAGATCGACGGAGTGCGCCACCGGCTGTTCCGCACCGGCGACCTCGGCAAGTTCGACCGCGACGGCCTACTTTATTTCAAAAATCGCCGCGATCGGCAGCTCAAGGTGCGAGGCAATCGCGTCGAGGCCGACGAGATCGTGGGCGCCCTCATGGCCCACCCCGACGTCGCAGTGGCTGCGATCCGCTGGTCGGAAAATTCTCGCGAGGGCGAGCGGCTCGTCGCCTACGTCGAGCAAGACCCATCGGTCAACCAGGTGATCACGCCCGGAGGCCCGCGCTTCGCGTTCACGCTCACGCAGCGGCCGGAGCTGCTCGCAGCGGCGGCCGCGTGGCAGCGTCGCCATCAGCCGGCCTTCTTCGCCGGCGAGGCGACCCTCCGGCAGCAGTGGCCGCGCCTGGCGAGCGAATTCCCCGAGCTGCAATTCGTCGTCACCGACGCCGCCGATACCATCGACCTGGTCGGCAGCGCCGTGCCGCTGTGGCTGCCCGAGGCCGACGACGCGCTCACGACTCTCGGCTGGCGTGACGCCCTTTTGACAGGCTTCGCGCGCGAGCGGGGCCCAACACCCTCTACGCCTTCATCGGCGCCGAGGCGCTCGCGGATTCGGCGGGGTGGGCCGTGTTGCTCGAGCGACACCGCGAGCTGGCGCGGGCCCACGGTTTCACGCGGATCGTCTACGCCCACCGCCCGCTCGGCCTGCGCGACGTCTCGCCGGGCGATTGCGCCGAATGGCTGCGCCGGGTCGGCGAGCACCCGGACCCGCAGCTCCGGGCGCAGCGTCAACACGGCGGTCACTTCGTCGGCGTCGTCCACGAATCGTTGCAGGTCGAAGGAACCGGTTGCCAGTGGATCGAGTGGACGGGCGCCGCGGTCACGCGCTCGGGCCCCGTCATCGTGCCCACCGCGCTCCGACCCGTCGACGTCGACCTCGACGCCAATCGCTGGACCTACGCCGAGCCGTGCCTGTTGTTCGTCGAAAAGCTCGCGCCGACGAGCCGGCGCCCGCCGCTCGACCCCGCGAGCGTGCGCAGCTTCTTGCTCGAATCGCTGCCCGCGTACATGGTCCCCGACGCGGTCCACTTCCTGGTGGAGATCCCGCGGACCGACAGCGGCAAGGTCGACGACAAGCGCCTGCCCGACATCGACATCCGCGCCGGGGCCGCGCGCAAGGCGGCCGAGACCACGCTGCAGCGAGAGCTCGCGGAGCTCGTGCAGCAAGTCCTGGGGACCGCGGTCGAGGTCGGCCTGGGCGACGACTTCTTCCTCCTCGGCGGCCAGTCGCTCAAGGCCGTCGAGCTGATCTCCGAGCTCAACCACCGCTACGGCGCCGACGTGAAGCTGCGCGAGTTCTACCGCGAGCCCACGATCGAGCACCTCGAGCGGATGTTGCACCTGCACGCGAAGGGATGAGGGCACCATGTACATCCTCGGTCTGAACGCCGCGTACCACGAATCTGCCGCCTGCCTGGTCAAGGACGGGGTGGTGCGGATCGCCATCGAAGAGGAGCGGCTCAACCGCCGCAAGCACGGCAAGCACTCGACGCCGGACAGCACGAGCGTCCTGCCGTGGCGGGCGATCCGGGCCTGCCTGGCCCACGAGGGCATCGGCCTCGAAGACGTCGCGCACGTCGGCTACTCGTTCAGCCCCGAGGCGCTGCAGGCCGGGGTCGAGGCGTGGCGAAGCAGCGGGGCGCATCAGCACGAATGGGAGCTCGAAGCGACGAGCTACCAGAGCCAGGAGAACGGGCTGAAATTTTGGAGGGCGTGCTGGCCTCGAAGAAGCAGCTCGGCGAGGCCGGCTTTCGCGGCGAGTTCCACTTCCTGTCGCACCACGCGTGCCACGCCGCCAGCGCCTTCCACGTCTCGCCGTTCGAGCGCGCGGCGGTCCTCGTGGTCGACGGGATCGGCGAGTGGGCCAGCAGCTCGCTCTACCACGGCGCGGGCACGCGGCTCGAGAAGGTCCGCGACTTCACCTTCCCCGACTCGCTCGGCTTCGTGTGGGAGAAGCTGTCGCGCTACCTCGGCTTCAGCCGCTACGACGCGTGCAAGGTCATGGGCCTCGCGGCCTACGGCGACCCGGCGCGGACGATCGACGCGTTCTCGCGGATCATGACCGACCGGTCGACCCTCGCGGTCGACCAGGACATGCTGCGCCACGAATCACCGGACTTCTCGCCGCTCGAGCGGCTGTTCGAGCTGCCGCGGCGCAGCGAGCCCGTCGACTTCGGCGTCGACGATTGGCAGGCCTACGCGCACGTGGCCGCGGGGCTGCAGCAGCTGACCGAGGAGGCGCTGTTCGCAGTGCTCGCCAATTTCGACCGCGCGAGCTACCCCAACCTGTGCATGGCCGGGGGCGTGGCCCTCAACTGCGCCGCCAACGGCAAGATCGTGCGCAGCGGGCTGTTCGACGACGTGTTCATCCAGCCGGCCGCGCACGACGCCGGGACCGCGCTCGGAGCGGCGATCCTGATCTGGACCGAGGTCCTCGGCCAGCCGCGCAACTACGTGTTCACCGACGCCTACCTCGGGCCGGAGTACGGCGACGCGGAGATCGAGCGGATCCTGGCCCACACTTCGCTGCCGCATCGCAAGGTCGACGTCACTCGAGAGGTCGCGCGCCTCTTGACCGAGGGGAACATCATCGGCTGGTTTCAGGGGCGGATGGAGTGGGGGCCGCGCGCGCTCGGCAACCGCAGCCTGCTGGCCGATCCGCGCGACAAGGACGTGCGCGAGCGGATGAACGTGCAGGTCAAGCACCGCGAGCGCTACCGGCCGTTCTGCCCGAGCGTCCTCGCCGACAAGGCCGACGCATGGTTCGACGCCGGCGGCGGGGCCGACGCCAACAAGTACATGCTGGCGACCTCGATCGTGCGCCCGGACAAGCGCGAGCGCATCCCGGCGGTGATCCACAAGGACGACACCGTGCGGGCGCAGCTCGTGAGCGGCGCCGACAACCCGCGGTACTACGAGCTCATCGCCGAGTTCGAGCGCAGGACCGGCGTGCCGCTGGTCCTGAACACCTCATTCAACGACTCGGAGCCGATCGTGTGCTCCCCGCAGGACGCGATCAAGACGTTCATGACGACCCGGATCAACTACCTCGCGCTGGGGAGCTACCTGGTGTCGCGGCCGAGCTAGGCCCGCCACTCCGAGCGCAGCAGCGCGAACACCACGTCGTCGACCCATTCGCCCTTCCAGAACAGGCTCTCCCGAAAATGGGCCTCTTGCCGCATACCGACCTTCTTCAGCAGCGCCATCGAGGCCTCGTTGCGCGGGTCGACCGACGCGTACACCCGGTGCTTCTGAAGCGCGGTGAACAGGTGATCGAGCACGGCGATCACCGCCTCGGAGCCCAGGCCCCGGCGCTGGGACGCGGGATCGATGGTGAAGCCGATCTCCGCCTGTTGGCCGTCGTCGCCGATGAAGTGCACGCCGAAGTCGCCGATCAGCGCGCCCGTGTCCGCGGCGCGGATGGCGAGCTGATACCACGAGTCGTGCTGGTTGAAGGGTTTGGTCGCGTTGCGAGCGATGAAGGCCCCGGCGTCTTCGACCGCCGCGGGGCACCAGCCCTGAAAGCGGGTCACCTCCGGATGGGAGCGGTAGGTGAACAGCGCGTGGGCGTCATCCGCGGTCAAATCGTCGAGGCGCAGGCGTTTGGTGAGGATCTCTGGGGGCACGACAACTCCGTGTTCGCCGCCAATGTAGGCCAGGCGCGCGCGGCGTCCAACACAAATTCCGAACAGCGGCGATCGCCGCCGCAGGGGCGCGCGAAACAGCATTCTCGGCGCGGCCCCGCCATCGCGGTTCGGCCGGCGAGCGCGCTCGGCGAGGAAAGACCCGCCCGCGCGCCGCCGCGTCTTCGATCCGCGGGCCGCGCCCGGGGAGCGACAATGGTCTGGTCGTCCCGCGCGCTGGGCGACCGCCCGGGCCCCGGTTCGGGGCGAGGCTGCATTCGTCATGGTCACCGCAATCGCCCGCCCTAGCGCGCCGGTCGGCCATGCATGGCGATTGTCGGCAGGAAGAGCGACGGCGTGCAGCGCCGATTCGCCGGCGGGAGCGTGCGCTTCGCATTGCGCCGCAGGAGCGGGCCCCGCGGCCGTCAGGCGCAGGCGGAGCACGCCTCCGCGCAATCGACGGGGCGCGGCCGTCATCACACGAACGACGAACGCGAGGCCGTGTGTGGCCTTTAACCTTGACCCGACCGATCCAGAGTGGTTAACGTACGGGGCCTTAATGTAGGCAGTCAGGAGTAGAAAAGACATGAAGAACGATGCCTCAGAATTTCTCGCCGCGGTCGCTGCGTCGCCGAAGCTGCAGGGCGAGGTGAACGCCGCCAAGAACCCCCAGGAGCTGTTGAAGATCGCCGAGACGGCCGGATACACCCTGGAGAACCACGCCCTCTCCTCCGCCGTGCGGTCCGTCGCGGCGAAGGCGTTGGCGCCGCTGTCCCTGCCGCACTGGGCGGTCGACAGCATGTTCCTCGGCGAGTCCGTCTGCTGGTAACTTGAACGCCCATACCCCGTCCATCGTGTCGGTGTATGGGCACCTTCTCCTCGCCTCGAATATCCACCCCGAACCCCGACCTCGTTCGCCCGGAGATCGCAGCATGAAGCGTCGTGTCGCTCTCGTGGGGATGTATGGCGGCTACTTCGGCGAGCGGAACCCCGGCTGTTTTCTCATCCTCGAGGCGGCCCTCCGCGCGCTCGGCCGGCGGCTGCCCGACGCCTCGTTCGACATCTATTCGGAGGACGCGATCGGTCGCTTCCACGGGCTCCGCAGCGAGCTCGTGCACGGCCGCGAGCTGCGATACTTCTCCTCGCAGTGGGGCCAGACCCTGCTGGAGACCAGCCTCATGGGCTACGACGCGCTCGTCCTCGGCGGCGACATCATCCTCGCGCCGCCGCCGGCGCCGTCGGTGTTCCTCCTCGATTCGCCGGTCTTCCTCGAGTCGCCCGGTCCGCCGGTGTTCTACAACGCGGCGCACTCGGCCCTGTCCCGCGAAGAGATCGTCGACGGCTTCCACACCGAGCGCCTCCGCGGCCTGTGCGAGCGCGCAGACTACGTGGGCGTGCGCACCGAGTACGTCCGCGACGCGCTGCGGGAGCTCGGCTGCGCCGACAAGATCGCGTTCTGCCCCGACCCGACGCTCTCCCTGGACCTGACCGAGGTGCTCCGCGGGGTCGAAGTGCCCCGCTTGAAGCGCGAGAAGAAGATCCTCGGGCTCTCGGTCATGGCGCACTTCATCGAGGGCATCGTGGACGCGATCGCAGCGGACGCGACCCTTTTAAAAGACTACGACGTGTGGGTCTATCCGTACAGCCGCCAGTACAACCACATCGAGGGGGTGCTGCGGATCCAGCAAAAATACGGGGACCGTTTCCACTACATCGAGCGCTACCAGGACCCGCTGGCGACCTTCGCCTTGATGGCGCAGTTCGACGCCTCGATCAACGACACCTACCACGGGACGATCGCCGCGCTGCTCGCGGGGATCCCCTTCCTGGTGATCGATCGGGAGGACGCAGTCCGCTCGCGCAGCCGCAACCTCCTCCGGCTGTTCTCCTGGGAAGACCGCATCGTGACCGCGCGCCGGCACGGGCTCACCGATCCCGCGGACGACGCCCTGCTCCTGGGCGACGCGCTCGTCGAGCGCTGGCGCGGACCCCTGCAGCGCTTGCGCGAACGACCGCGCGGCGAGCCACCCGACCTCGGTCCGGTCCGCGCGATCATCCACGCTCACTTCGACCGGATCGCGCACGGCATCGCCGCGTCGTCCAGTCTCACGAATACGACCGCACGAACATGGGCTCGGCCCGCTTGAGAGGTCCCTCCGCCGTCCGTCCTCGAGCGTGAATCGTCGCTTTGGCGAATCGAAGTCGGCCCGTCGTGCTCCGGGTCGATGTCGTCATTGGTTCAGCGCAACGCCGGCAGCGGGCGCGGCTGTCTCGGAATGGTGATTGTGGCAAAGAAGCCCCTGTGGAGGGTGCGGCGGCGCTGAAAATGCGCGGGTAGACGCGGCTGACTCCGGCGGATCGCGCCGGCGATCGCGCCCGCGCTCGCGCGTATGCACGTGCTGATTCGTGTGTCCGGCCCGCCGTCCGGCGTCTCCGAGAGCCCCCATTGTCGAACGTCGTTCGTATGATTGACAGTTGCGATACGATTGCAGCAAGATTCATAGAGTAGGGCGCATGTGTCGCTCTACGTCCCTGAAACCAAGGATGAAAACGATGAGCGAGAGCATCTTCAACAAGGCTGCGGGCTCCAAGGACCTGCACAACAAGCTGCGCAACGCCAAGAACAGCGACGAGCTGCTCAAGCACGCGCAGGACGCCGGCCTGGGCGACGACGAGAACACCCTGGCCGCCAACGCGCGGTCGATCGCCACGGCAGAACTGCGCAAGCATGGTCTGCCCGAGTGGGCCATCCGCAGCCTGTTCCTCGGCGAGCCCGTCTGCTGGTAGCAGCGGGGTCCGTCCCAGGACCATGATCCTCGCTGAATAGCGAGGAACGAGCGG
This sequence comes from Nannocystis pusilla, assembly GCF_026626665.1. Taxonomy (GTDB): domain Bacteria; phylum Myxococcota_A; class Polyangia; order Nannocystales; family Nannocystaceae; genus Nannocystis; species Nannocystis pusilla. The sequence continues at coordinate 7,349,179 of NZ_JAPNKE010000002.1, read as the reverse complement.
CGGAGCCTCTTCGCCGCTCCCTTTGGACTTATCAGGGCACTCGCGGTACGCTGACGCGATGTACGCCGCGAAGCGGACGATTTCAGTTCAGCCGGAGCGCGCGCGCCTGCGGGCCCACGTCGAGGCGGTCGCGGAGCCTCGGTGCCCCCGCGCCAACCCGAAGGGGCACGCCCGCGTCAAGCAGCGGCTGCTCGAGCGGATGTCGGCGATCAGCGGGGCGCTGCGGATCGAGCCGTTCCTGCGCGGTCGGGTCGTCCACGAGAACCTCGTCGTCGAGCTTCCGGGCGACGGTGACGACGGCGAGCGCGAGCTGGTGGTCGTCGGGGCCCACTACGACTCGGTCCCCGATTCGCCCGGCGCCGACGACAACGGCTCGGCCCTGGCGGCGCTGCTGGAGATCGGTCGTTGCCTGGCGCCGCTGCCCCGGCGCCACGATCTGCGCCTGGTCGCCTTCGATCTCGAGGAGGTCGGGTTCTGCGGCAGCCGCCATCACGCGGCCCAGTGCAAGTGGGCCCGGCAGCCGATCCGCCTGATGATGTCGCTCGAGATGGTGGGCTACTGCAGCCACGCTCCCGGCAGCCAGCAGTACCCCGGCAACCTCGGCAAGGTGCTGCCTGATCGCGGCGACTTCATCGGGCTTCTCTACAACCTCCGCGGCCTGCGCTCGACCTACACCCTCGCGCGCGGGCTGCGAGCGGCGGAGGCGCGGACGTTCACCCTGCCGACCGGCTTCAAAGGTGAGTGGATCCCGACGTCGTGCCGCAGCGATCACGTGCCGTTCTGGGAGCTCGGATATCCGGCCGTGCTGGTCACCGACACCGCCGGTCTGCGCAATCCGCATTATCACGAGCCGTCGGATCTGCCCGACACCCTCGACTACGAATTCCTCGAGACGGTCAGCCGCGGCCTGGTGACCGGCATCGGGCGCCTGGTCGGCGCGCGGGCGAAGTGAGTCGTCGCGGTTCGGCTCAGGCGATGGAGTCGACCGCGTCACCCTCGGGCGAGAGGGGTCCGCGGTACAGGCAGCCGAGCACGATAAACTCGCAGTCGCCGTGGACCATGATGAGGGACAGCCGGAACGGCACGTGCGGCCACGGCTCGGGCACCTGAAACGACTGCGCCGGCTCGCCCGTCGCGGCGGCCGGCCAGTCCCAGTGGAGGGTCTCGCGCGTGAAGAAGCGTTCGATGGTGACGCGGGCGAGCCACTCCGATCGAGGCGGCGATCCGTGCAGGTGCATCCAGCCGTCGGGCGTGACCGACATCGACAGGGTGTGATCGAGCGGCATGTCCTGCACCGAACCGCAGCTCGGGCACACCGTCTCGCGCCGCGGCACGGCTCCGGCGATCCGCAGGACGAACGCCCGCGCCACGGTCCGCCGGCCGCACACGGAGCACGGCGTCTTCTCGGGCAGGGCCTCGATGCTGTCGACGAACCGGCCCCAGTTCTTGGACAGCATCGTGTCCTGGCTCGTCAGCCAGTCGAGCATGTCATGGCGAAAGCGATCGACGAGCGCGGCGTCGTGACGTCGGCCCTCGACGAGCATCGCCTCGTACTCGGCGGCGCTCGCGGTGACCCTGGCGGCGACGTCGGGGCGACCTTCGCTGGCGTGGCCGCGGAGGATCATCAGCCGCAGCAGGGCGAGCCCCGCGAAGCAGCGTGGCGACGGTGTCGGGGGTTTTGGAAGGCTTGCACGCCCGCGAGCGGATCGGGCACGTCGAGGGGCTCGAGGCGGACGCCGGGGTCGCCGATCAGGCACAGCTTGTGGTAGTTGCCGCGGGCCTCGGGTGACGACAGGTGGCGCGCCAGCGCCTCGCCGAGCGGCAGGCCGCGCGCGACGTCGTGGAACAGGCGGGCGGTGAGCGGGAGGCGCTGGATGTTGATCTCCCAGCTCGTCACCAGCGCGCCGACGGTGAAGCTCTCGAGCAACCGGCGCGACAGGGCGTAGGCGGGCGAGTACATGTGCTGCGACGGATAGAGGCCCCAGCACACGCAATAGACGAGGACGTGGGCCTTGACGGCGCGCGGGTGGAGCAGGGTTTCGGTGCCGAGCACCTCGGACATCGGCCGGCTGCAGCGCTGGCAATAGCCCGTGACCACGCAGCTGGGCGCCGGCTGGACGTCGAGGTCGGCGCCCTCCATGGGGCAGAGCACGAGGCCGTCGCGCAGGTAGGCGTCGATGCCGTCGGAGTGGCTGTAGAGCGTGAGCAGGCCGGCGTTGCTCGCCAGGGCCCGGCGAAACTCCGCGGGCGTGGCCTGGGCGCCGACGATCGAGAACTCGGGCGCCATGTGGGCGCCGAACTCGATGTTGGTGTTGATGTCGACGCGGCGGTATTCGAAATGCCGGTGGCTGCAGTGGAGCGCGGCGGCCCGCGTCAACACCTGCAGCGAGAGGTCGGCGTCGTCGTAGCTGAAGATCAGGCCGGGCGCGGAGGTCAGCGGGTAGCGATCGTAGAGCTGGTCGAGCAGCCGCTCGTCGACGAAGGCGTAGGTGGTGACGACGACGGCGGCCTCGGGGAATGCGGCGAGTCGCTCGAGGTCCTCGGCGAATTCGCAGGCGCGGCCGGTCAGGTGGGCGTAGAGCCGGGCGTGCTCGAATGCGCCGACGCCGAGGCCGACGACGAGCTCCGGTCCGCTCAATACCGCCTCGTCGGCGCGGTCGACGAACGCGACGGTGCCGCCGAGGGTCGAGACCATCCGCTCCAGGCTGTCCCGCTCTCTCGCGCTGCGCACGGGCCATACGGGCCGGCCGTCCATTTGGTAGAAGCGAGCGCTCGGCGCCTCGATCGCGAGGATCACGTCATTGCCAGGCCCTGTCATCGTGAAACGGTTTTACCACGAATGGAGGGTCCCGAGGTTTGCGCGAGCCGTCGCGGTCGCGGGGCGACTGCCGACACATTCGCGTCGGTGCGCGGACGCGCCGGGGACCGCGTTCAGGGCGGTCCGTGCGCGAGAGAGTCGCGGTTGCGGAGGTCGCTTCCGCGCCGGGCACGAGGTCGGTTACGCTGCGCGGGTGCGCGGCGGGCCCTGGGCGAGACTGTTCGAGCGCGAGCCGGCGCTGTTCGCCGCCGGCCTGCGCGGGGCGACGATCGCGGCGGCGCTGTGGCTGTCGCTCGAGGTCGACCTGCGCTGGACCTCGCTGCCCAAGGACGCGACGGTGTCGGCGGCGGGGCTGGTGGTGCCGACGGCGTGGTGGTCGTCGCCGGCGCTGCTGTGGCTGGGGCGCGCGCTGCTGTGGGGTGGGGCGGCGACATGGCTCATCGGACATGCGCGAACGGTCAGGCTGATCGCGGCCTGGGCGACCGCGCTGGGGATGCTGACCCTCGGCTCGCTGTACTGGGAGGACCTGCCGTGGTTCCGCCACAAGTTCGTGCCGCCGCTGTGGCTGCTGGTGGTGCTGGTCGCCCACGAGCACGCGCGCGCGGAGCCGGGGCAGGCGCCGCGGTGGGTCCGCGAGGGGGCGGTGTTCGTGCTGGCGTGCTTCTACGCCGGCGCCGGCTTGAACAAGGTGCTGACGTCCGGGTGGCGCTGGGCCGACGGGACCGCGCTGCAGCTGTGGCTGTGGCGCCTCGGCGATTCCGACAGCCTGGTGCGGGCGTGGGCGATCGGCGACGCGCGGGTGGCCGCGGCGCTGGCGACCGCGGCGCTGGCGATCGAGCTGGCCGCCGTCCTGCTGGTGCCGCTGCCGCGCCTCCAGCCCTGGCTGGCGGCCGGGCTGGTGGCGCTGCACGTGGGCATCGACCAGGTGCTGCACATCGACTTCCGGCCGATGATCTTGCTGGTCGTCGTCGTGCTGCTGCCGTGGCCGGAGTGGTGGCAGCGGCGAAGGGCGCGCGGGTGATCCATCACGGTTCGGCGGCGGAGCGGCGGAGCGAGCGAATGTCCCTCGGGACATGTCGTCGTCGAGCGAGCGCGGTCGTCGGCGAATGTCCATCTGACCTTCGGGTCATGTCATGATGGATCGGTCGGCAGGAGTTGGTCGCGGGTGCTCGCGTAGGTGGGCTCGTCGACCTGCTCGAGGTGCTCGACGATGCGCGCGCGGGGCTGGCCGTCGGGGCTGACGAACAGCTTGTCGGTGTCGAGGCTGCGGGCGCCGAGGCGGCCGCTGCCCTGCAGCTTGCCGGAGCCGTCGCTCATGGCGATGTCGTAGGTCCACGCGGTCCAGGCCCACTCGGGGCCGGTGAAGCGGACCGTGCCGCTGAAGCTGCCGGCGCGGTCGGTGGTCGTGAACACCGCGGTGTCGCCGGGACGGCGCCGCAGCTCGGTGAAGAACTGCTCGCCGGGGTGGACGACGAGCTCCTCGATGCGGTCCTGCGCGGGATCGACGGTGCGGCGCACGGCGATGGTCTTCGGCGGGCCGTAGGGCTGCGCGCCGTCGGGCGACGTGGTGGCGGTGGTGCCGACGTAGTATGTTGCGGCGACGGCGGGAGGCGGGGTCGATTGTTCGGGGTGCTTGCAGGCGAACGCGGCGACGGCCAACGCGACGAACGCGGCCCTGTGGACGTACTCGGACGGCATGGACGACTCCTCGATGACGCGACGCGGGCCGCGGCGCGAGGGTTGTATCGCCCGTCGACGGCGCGACCCCTACCGGTCCTGGGAATGACGGGAGGCGCAGGATGAGCCGGGCGTACGCGGTCGGACCGGAGGCGCGCGCGGCCCTGGCGGTGCTGCTGCTCGAGCTGCAGGACGCACCCGACGAGCCGTGGACGGTCGAGGCGATGGCGGGGCGCGTCGGCTACGATCCGTCGCACTTCGCCCGCGCGTTCCAGACGGTGGTCGGGCAGCCGCCGCTGCGCTGGCTGCGGACGCTGCGGCTCGAGCGGGCGGCGCACGAGCTGGCGTCCGCCCCGGGCAAGGCGCTGGAGGTCGTGGCGGAGGAGGCCGGGTACGCGTCGCACGAGGCGTTCCGCCGCGCCTTCGTGCGCGCGTTCGGGGTGCCGCCGAGCGCGATGCGTGGCCGCCCGCGCGGGCCGAGAGGGGCCGCTCCGCGGCCGCAGGGGCCCTGCGAGGGCGGCCGGAGGGGCTCCTGGAGTCGCCGGAGATCGTGCGCTTCGGACCGCTGTCCTCGGCGGTGAGCGTGGTGGCGGCGCGGTTCGACGACGCGGCGATCGCCGCGGCGTGGCGCCGGCTCTACACCGTCGAGCCGCCCGCGTCGACGTGGGAGCTGGCGGCCGCGTCACCGCCGTGGGGTTTCTTTTCAAAAAAACAAGACGCAGGGCTGCCGCGCGAGTACCGGTGCATCCGCCTCGGGTACGGCGAAAAGGCCCCGCCAGGGTTCTCGCCGTGGCGCATGCAGGCCGGCTGGTCCGCCCGCTTCCGCTACGAGGGGGCGATGGCGGGGATCCACGCGCTCATGACGTGGATCTTCCGCGACTGGCTGCCGGGCTCGGCGCTGCGCTGGCGCTTCGCGCCGGTGGTGACGCTGTTCGACCCAGCGGTGTGGCACGCGTCGCGGTTCGAACGCTCGCGCTGCGTGGTGCACGTGCCGGTGCAGCGCCTCGGCGGGCTCGGCAATGCGATGACATGACCTTTCAGTCATGCCATGATTGAGGGCGAATCCGCGCTCGCGGGCGAGACGAGGAGAACATCGGATTGTGGCGCTGCGAGGCTCTACCGAGCTCGTCGGGCGATCCCCCGCGATGCTCGCGGATCGCCTGGGGATTCTCGCCTTGTCCCGCGCGCTCTCACGGGTTAAATCCGTGCGACCCCATGACGACCCCCGACGAGTTCACCTTCCGGAAGGCTGTCTTCTACTTCCGCACCTTCGATCGCTGGCCCGGCGGCAACGCCGACATGATCACCATCAAGGTGGTCCTGCGGCTCGCGCCCGGCGCGGCGCCCGAGCTCGCGGCCCAGTTCTACCGCTGCTTCGACGGGCGCCACCTGTGGTACCCGACGCGCCGCGTCGAGGTCGATGCCGGCGATGCGCTCGCGGAGTTCGTCGCGGTGACGCGCTCCCTCGCCGCGCGCGGCAGCTCGATCGTGGCGGCGCACGTGCTCGACCCCGCCGAGGACGAGTGGGACTGCGACTGGGCCGACTCCGAGGTCTATCTCCATGCGACCGACGACGCCCCCGAGACGGCGGACGGGGCCCTCTTGCAGCTCGTGCGTCGGGCCTCGAAGGCCGTGGCGTCCCCGCCGGACGCCGAGCTGGAGCGGGCGTTCGAGCTGGCGCGGCAGCTTACCGGCGTCGGTCGCGTGTTCCAGTTCGGCAACACGGAGGACGCGTTGTCCGCGGCCTACTGGGGCCCGGACGGGCCGCCGGAGCAGGAGCTCGAGTACGCGGCGGAGGCGGTTCCGTGGTACCTGCCGCCCGAGACCGACGCGGTGTTCCTCGAGCTGCAGGCCGCGCGGGCGCAGGCCGAGTCGCAGGCGGCGGCGAGAGTCGCGGAGGCGAGGGCCCGGAGACGTTGCTGGTGTACCGCCTCGACGAGGTGCCCGAGTTTTTGACCCGCGATCTGCCGCCCGATTCGAGCGTGCGGCGGTGCCTGTTCTTCACCGCGCGCGACGACAGTCCGGCCATCGACGCGATGCTCGCGGCGATCCCCGAAGACGAGCACGCCGACGTCGACGCGGCGATGCAGATCGCCCACCAGGTGACGGCGATCGCGGCGCGGTCCGAGGCGTTCGCAAATACGCTGCGACCCGACGAGGTGCCGCGCGGCGGGGCGCTCATCGGGGGCACCTACGTCAACGGGTTCCACGGTGGGGACGCCGAGGCGGTCGAGCGCTGGATCGAGGCGCAGGGCCTCAGGCGCGTGCCGCTGCGGAGCTTCCTCGATCAGCTCATCCTGCTGCGCGCGCTGGACGAGGCGGGTGCGCCGCTCCAGCAGGTCGACAAGTTCGCCGGCGGACCGCCGGCGCTGACGGCGGACCCGGTCGATGACGACGGCCTCTACGTGTTCGAACGCGACCGCCGCCACGAGCGCTTCAAGCTGGCGCAGGTGAGCGAAGAAGAGGAGGTGCCGTGGCTCGAGCTGCGCGCGGAGGACCTGCCGCCGGGCGTGCTGCACACCGTGACCGTGCCTGCGGTGAGCGCGGAAGCGAAGACGGGGGCGCAGGCGGAGGACGAGCAGCCGGCGGAGGAGGAGACCGAGGCGGCTGCGGAGGAGGAGACGGCGGCGGCTGCGGAGGAGGAGACCGAGACGGCTGTGGAGGAGGAGACGGCTGTGGAGGAGGAGACGGCGGCTGCGGAGGAGACGGCGTCCAGAAATACGCCTGCGAAGAAGGCGGCGAAGCGAGCGGCGGCGAAGAAGTCGACGTCGAAGCGAGCTGCGGCGAAGAAGACGGCCGGGAAGAAGACGGCGGCGAAGAAGTCGGCGGCGAAGCGAGCTGCGTCGAAGAAGTCGGCGGCGAAGAAGACTGCGAAGGCCGGGAAGAAGTCGGCGGCGAAGAAGACGGCGGCCACGAAGTCGGCGTCGAAGAAGTCGGCGGCGAAGAAGACGGCGGCGAAGAAGACGGCGGCGAAGAAGTCGGCGGCGAAGAAGACTGCGAAGGCCGGGAAGAAGACGGCGGCGAAGAAGACGGCGGCGAAGAAGACGGCGGCGAAGAAGACTGCGAAGGCCGGGAAGAAGACGGCGGCGAAGAAGACGGCGGCGAAGAAGACGGCGGCGAAGAAGACCGTGAAGGCGGCGAAGAAGCCGGCGGCGAAGAAGTCGCCGTCGAAGAAGGGGCGGTCCGCGAAGTCGAAGTAGATCGTTTCGCCCGAGCGCCGCACGGGACGACGCCTCGGCGTGCCCGTCGCGGCCCATCTCACGCGAGACGGAGAGCACGTTGCGACAGCGATTCACGACCCTCGTCGAAGAGCTTCGCTCCACGCCCGAGATCGACCTCGAGGACATACATGAGATAGTCCGAGCGCTGGGAGCGGCCGATCGTGGAGACATGTCCATCGGGACATGTCTCCTCTCATTCCGATAGACGCCGTCAGGCCGCGCGGACCTGGGCGAGGGCCGTGAGCAGGTGGTCGCGGTCGATCGGCTTGCCGACGTAGGCGGAGGCGCCGAGGACCAGGGCGCGGGCCTGTTCGTCGAGCAGCGAGGCGACGATCACCGGGACGCTGCGCAGGCCGATGTCGCTGCGCAGCTGGACCAGGGCGTTCCAGGCGTCGTCGTCGGGGACGGCGATGCCGAGCACGATCGCCTGCGGGCGCACGGACTTGGCCAGCGACAGGCCCTGCGAGGCGCTGGTGCAGCTTATCACGGGGACGTGCTCGCCCTGCAGGCCGCGCTGGACCTGCTCGAGGGTGGCGGGGTCGTCGTCGATGACGAGGACGGGGCCCTGCGGCGGGGCGGTGGCGTCGGGCGGCGGGGCGGCGACGTCGAGCTCGGTGGGCACGGTGATGGTGAAGGTCGAGCCCTCGCCGGGGACGCTGGTGGCGGTGATGTCGCCGCCCATGAGGCGGCAGAACTCGCGGGCGATCGACAGGCCGAGGCCGGCGCCGCCGTAGCGGCGGGTGGTCGAGGCGTCGGCCTGCGTGAACTCTTGAAACAGGCGCGGCAGGGCCTCGGCGGCGATGCCGATGCCGGAGTCGGCGACCGCGATCTCCATCCAGTCGCGCTCGTCCTGCGTCATGCGCCGCACGCCGACGCGGATGGTGCCGCGCTCGGTGAACTTGATGGCGTTGCCGATCAGGTTGAAGAGCACCTGGCGCAGCTTCAGCATGTCGGTGACCATGAAGCCGACTTCGCGGGGGATCCGCAGCTCGATGCGGTTGCCCCGCTGCTGCGCCAGGGTCTCGAGCGCCGAGGTGACGCCCTGGACCAGCGCGCGGCAGCTGAAGCGCTCGGGCCACACCTCCATGCGCCCGGCCTCGATCTTGGTCAGGTCGAGGATGCTGCTGATGAGCTCGAGCAGGTGCACGCCGGCGATGCCGATCCGCTTGAGGTCGCCGACGCTCTCGTGGTCGCCGCGCGCCTCGGCCTCCTCGAGCAGCAGGTCGCTGTAGCCGATGATGGCGTTGAGCGGGGTCCGCAGCTCGTGGCTCATGTTGGCGAGGAAGCGGCTCTTGGCGATGCTGGCCGCCTCGGCGGCCTCTTTTTGGCGCAGCAAGATCTCGGCCTGGCGACGCTCGGTGACGTCGCGCAGCGTGACGCACAGGCCGACGAAGCCGCGCACCGGCAGCTGCAGCGGGGTGACGGTGATGTCGAGCCAGCGGTCGCCCCACGCCAGCTCGGCGGCGAAGCGGTCGCGGGTCGCGGCGGGGCTCTGCAGGTGCTCGGCCAGCGGGCCCGAGCCGGAGCCGTGGGCGGTGAGCAGCGGCCGCAGCGGGCGCCCGCGCAGCGCCTCCTCGCTGAGGATGACGCCGTGGGCCGAGCGGAAGCGCATGATCTCGAAGAAGGCGGCGTTGGAGTCGACGATCCGGCCCTCCGGGTCGAGCACGACCACGCCCTCGGTGCTGCGCTTGACGATGTGGGCCCACCGCTCCTGCGCCGAGTAGAGCTGGTAGACGAGGTTGCCGTCGGCGGTCAGCGGCTCGACGCGGGCCAGCCACTGGCGGTCGCGCGGGACCATCTGCATGCGCGAGAGCACCTCCTGGCCGCCGATCTGCAGCGTGATGAGGAGGTCGAGGCCGGCCTCGTCGGCGCGGCTCAGGGCCTGGTAGAAGAGGCGCTGGCCCTTGCGGTCGCGCGGCGAGAACAGCTCGTCGAGGCCCTGGCCGACCAGGGTGCCGCTGGCGCAGCCGAGGCGGGCGCACAGCTGCGGGTCGACGGCGACGATCCGCAGCTCGGCGTCGAGCTCGAGCTCGTGGGCCCAGGAGGTCGCGCCGGCGCGGTCGCTCGTCATTCGTGGTACCCCAGCAGCGCGTGCAGCTCGGCGACGTCGTCGGCGGTGCACTCGCGGCGCCGCAGGACGGTGATGGGGTTGCCGAGCACGGTGCTGCGCAAGGTGAACCGCGGGGCGGCGATCTCCATGGTGCGAAAGCTCGGGTTGTGACGCGGCTCGCCCCAGCGAGCGGCCAGCCTCTGCCAGGTCGGGATCACCGCGTCACGCTCGAGGAAGTACTTGTAGGTCTCCGGATGCACGCACGCGGGGACCTTCTCGCGGTGCATGCGGCGGCTACTCCACCTGCTCGACGGCGAAGTTGCACGAGGGCTCGCCGCAGCTGACGCAGCGCTCCTCGCGGGCGTTGAAGGTGCCGTAGCGCTCCTCGACGGTGCCCTCGCCGTAGACGAGCTCCATGACGCCGGCGGCGACGCCGGTGAGCATGGCGCACTGCGGGGTGGCGGCCAGGCCGCGGTACTCGCGGTAGCCGACGGCCTCGTAGCCGTAGCGCGACTCGAGCGCGAGCGAGCGCGGGGTGTGGGCGGTGACGTGCCAGTCGCCCCAGCCGAGGGCGTTGCTGATGGCGATGATGGCGTGCAGGGCGTCGGACCGGTCGCGCACCATGGGGGCGATGAGGCCGTCCCACTCGGGCGAGTGCATGATGCCGCGGAAGGTGTTCATGCCGCAGTGCTCGGCGTCGGAGATCAGCAGGCGGATGGCGGCCTTGTCGCGGCCGAGCGCGCGCATGGCCTCGACGAAGCCGATGCAGATCCGGTTGTAGAAGTCGGCCGGCATGTTGGCCAGATACACGCTGAAGGCGGGGATGAGGCCCGCCTCGTCGCCGACCATCGGCATGCCGACGACGGCGTCGATGATCGCCTGCTCGTCGACGTGCGGCGAGCGCAGCCAGTGGGCGCCGGGCTCGCGCGGGGCCGGGATCGCCAAGTCCTTGCGGTTCGGGGCCACCGGCGGGCGCTCGCCGCGGTCGACCTCGAAGCGGCAGCGCTCGGCGCCGCGGGCCATGCACTCGACCTCGCGCACGCGCACCGCGGCGCCGGTGACGGCGTGCACGGCGCCCTGCACGTAGCCCTCGGTGAAGCTGCACACGTTCTCGCCGCTCTCGCCGAGGCCGGCGAGCCAGCCCTCGACGAAGTGCGACGAGTCGGCGGTGACCACGTCGGCGCCGATCTGCGACAGGTCGATGCGGCCGAAGCCGAGGTGGCGGTAGAGCTGCTCGGCCACGGCCCAGCGCTGCGCCTCGTCGTCTTCGGGGCGCAGCGCCCGCGCGAGTTGGTCGGCGAACACGGTCTCGGCGGCGCCGACGATCAGGCCCTTGCCGTCGATGCCGCGCGCGCCCTCGAGGGTCCGCTGCAGCCGCGCGTTGTAGTGATGACAGTGGATGATGACGTCGTGCCCGGCGATCCGCCGGCGATACGTCGTCGGCTCGTACTGCATGGCCAGCCGTGAAGCCAGGTCGCTGTCGATCGCCATTGTCATCCTCCTCGCGCGGCGCGCGGGGAGCATCATACTCCTCCGGACATCGCCGCCGCGACTCCACACGTGAGGGTGCGCCGCGCGCGAGCAGGCTGAGGCGCAGCCGCGCGCATCACAGCGCCAGAGTGACGACGCCGGTGATCACCAGCGCGGCGGCCCACAAGACGTCGAGGTTGAACCACGCCTTGCGCAGGATGGCCAGGCCGACCTTCTCGTAGACCACGACCGCCACGAGGCCCATCACCAGCAAGTAGCCGAGCGTGTGCAGCGCCGTGGCGAGCAGGCCGAGCAAGGGCGTCGAGGCGCCCAGCTCCGCGAGGTGCTGGGCGTGCCCGGCATGGCCGCCGGCGGCGTCGACCGCGTGCTGCGCGTGATGGCCCGCGTGATGCATGTGCTCGGGCATGGAAGCGTGGTCGACAGCCGCGCCGTCGCGCCAGCCGAGCAGCACCGGGGCGAGCATCAGGCCGGCGCCGTGGGCGGTGGCCATCAGGAAGCTCCACCAGGTCAGGTCGAGCCAGTTGACGCGCATGCCGACCCACCGCGGGTGACGGCAGCGCACCAGCTTGTAGAGGCCGAAGCCGGTGAGGCCGAGGCCGACCGGCCAGCGCACCCAGGCGTCGGGCAGGGCGTCCTTGAGGACGCCGATGACGAGCAGGACGACCGCGATCGACAGCGCGTGGCCGAGAGCGATCGGCAGCAGCGCGCGCAGGACCGCCACCCGCCGCTGTTCCTGCAGGCCGAGGGCCACGGCGAACAGCCAGCCCATGCCGGGGTTGATGCCGTGAAAGGCGCCGAGGCCCAGGAGGGCCAGCCATGCCTGCGCGTCGCTCATGGGTAGCAGTATGAGTCGGAGGAGGCGTCACCGCCCTGCAGGCGGATCTGGTGGCCGCGCAGGCCGGGCTCGAATTGCAGGAAGAACCTCGGGTCGAGGGTCATGCCCTTGCCGTCCGCCGGCACGTCGAGCTTGACCATCCAGCCGTCGAAGCCGCCGGGGTAGAATTGCTCGTCCCACGGGGCGTACAGCGACTGGTGAAGTAGACCCGGCGACCGTCGCGGCTGATCTCGACCATCTGCGGGCCGCCGCCGAGCTTCACGTCGGGCTGGTTCGGGTGGGCGGTCTGGCGGACGATGCCGCCGAGGTGGACGCTGCCGGTCTTCTTGGGGTTGTGCGGGTCGGAGACGTCGTACTGGATGAACTCGCCGGTGCCCCAGCACGAGACGTAGAGGGTCTTGTCGTCGAGCGAGAGGTTGATGTCGGTGATCAGCGGGGGCACCGCGCCGAAGCCCTTGAGGAGCGGCGGCAGCAGGGCGGGGTCGGCCGGCTCGGCGGGGATCTCGATGACCTTCTTGATCTGCCACTTGCCGCCCTCGAGGAACCACAGCCAGATCGAGGCCGAGAGGTCCTTGAGCGAGACGACGACGCTGGCGAAGCCCCACGGGCGGGTCGGGTTGTGGGCCGGGCGCAGCTCCAACACCATCTGATACTCGGGGCCGAGCTCGAGCCGCTCGAGGTGCTTGCGCCGGCGCAGGTCCCACACGTGCAGGGAATTGCCGTACTTGCCGCCGAGCAGCAGCTCGGGGACGAGACCGTTCCGCACCATGTTCGGCGTGCCCCACTCGCTCGAGATCAGGGTGTCGTGGCCGAGGTGCCACCAGAAGTCGTAGTGGAGCACCTGCGGGCCGCGATCGATCTCCCAGCGGCCGCGGATGTCGAACGTCTCGTGGTCGAGCATGAAGATGCCGCCCGGGCCGCCGCCGTCGGGCGCACCGAGGGCGCTGACGTAGATGCCCTCCGGGCCGCAGTGGGTCGTGTGCGGGCTGGCGTAGCCGGTCTTGCGGAACAGCTCGTCGGGCTCGATGGTGCGGACGATCTGCGGCCGCTTCGGGTCGGGCTGGGTGTCGAGGATGTAGATCCGCGACGAGTTGATGCCGGGGACCACGAGGTAGCGGCGCTCGACGTGCGGGTGCGGGGCGTACGGGCACAGGCACGCGCTGCAGGCGTTCCAGCCGAAGTGGTGCAGCTCGTCGCCGATGTTCGGCATGTCGAGCTGGCCGACCAGCTGGGCGAAGCTCTTCGAGGCCGGGTCGACGTCGACCACGCCCATCGCGTCCGGCCGCTTGGCCCCGGTCGGGTCGAGCAGCACCACGTACGCGAGCTGCTCCGGCGGGGCCTGCATCGCCATCGTCGGCGACGGATAAAAGGTCGGGTCGGGACGAAAGCGAGCGGCCATGTGTCCGGCAGCCTGCCCCGCGCGGCCAGGCCGCGTCAAGGGCCGCCAGGCCGGTGCGGCGGCGGACTATTCATAGGACCGCGAGGACAGATTCATTTCGCGCATCCGGCCGCGGGCGACTGCCGCGATTCGTCGCGCGGGCGTCGGCGCCGGCGGACCGGGTCGCGACGCAGGCGTGCAGGCAACACCTGTGCCCACATTGCTGCCACCTTGGTTACGCGGGATCGCGGCCCGAAGAACAGGACGCGAATCGGCAGCCGCCGCCGCGCCGAAATGTCTGGCGAGACGTGCCCGATGTGTCAGCGCCGCGCCACGCGGCTGCCGGCGGTCGGGCCCGACGCACTGTCGTCGTCGCGGCCGGCGCGGCTCAGGCCGCTGCCTGCGTGCGCCCGGCGAGGACCACCGCGGCGCGGGTCCTGGAGCCGGGGAGCGATCCGCCGGCGATCGCGAGCGGGGTCGCGGCGATCGCCGCCGCGGCGTCCCGCCCTCCGGGAGCTCCGAGCCGAGCCGCGCGGCGGACCGCGCGAGCTCGGGCCCGTCCGCGCCGATCTCGGCGAGCATGTCGTCAAGGACATGTTCGATGGGTCAGAAGCGATCGGTCATGCGACATCGAGCGCCGGGGGCGGGCCGTCGAGGACATGCGCCAGCGAGCAGGCGCGCGCGCAGGTGCGAGCCCGGCCTCGGCCCCGTCCGTGTCGAATCCGGCGCCGGACGCGACCCGAGTGTCGAACAGGACATGTTCCATCGAGCATGGCCGATCGGACACGGCCCGGGAGGCGTCTCCGTGGACGTCGACGAGCGGGAGGTCCATCGAACATGCCCGATCGGACATGACGCGAAGACATCTCAGTGGACGCCGGCGAGCGGGAGGCGGACGGTGACGGTGGTGCCGGCGCCGGCGGAGCTGGCGAGGTCGATCGTGCCGCCGAGGAGCTCGGTGAGGTGCTTGGCGATGGTGAGGCCGAGGCCGGTGCCGCCGAGGCGGCGGGGGTCGACGGGGCCGACCTGCGAGAACGGCAGGAACACCGCGGCCGACTCCGCGGCGCCGAGGCCCTTGCCGGTGTCGCGGACCTCGAACACGAGCGCGGGCGGGTCGGCGCGGCGGTCGGGGCGGACGACGAGGTCGATGGTGCCGGCGGCGGTGAACTTGCTGGCGCTGGCGAGCAGGTTCACCAGGATCTGCCGCAGCTTGGCGGCGTCGGTGTGCAGCTCGGGCAGGTCGGGGTCGATGTCGACGCGGACCACGTTGGCGCGGCGGACCGCCAGCGGCTCGGCGGTGACGAGGGCGAGCCGGCAGACCTCGGCGGCGGCGACCGGGCCGAGGTGGAGGTCCATGCGCCCGGCCTCGATCTTGCTGAGGTCGAGGACGTTGCCGATCAGGTCGCACAGCATGCGCGCCGAGAGATAGATGCGGCCGAGCGTCTCGCCGAGGTCGGGGTCGCGCTGGGCGGCGCGGTCGGCCAGCAGGTACTCGCAGTAGCCGACGATGGCGCTCAGCGGGGCGCGCAGCTCGTGGCTCATGCTGGCGACGAAGCTGCTCTTGGCCCGGCTGAGCTCGACGGCGTGGTCGCGGTCGACCTCGAGGTCGACGAGGTGCTCGGCGGTCTGCAGGGCCTGACGCGCGAGGGCGGCGAACCGGCGGGCGCGGATGACCCGGTCGGGGGTGAAGAAGCCGCGCCGGCGGTGGAGACAGACCAGCATCGCCTGCGAGTGCAGCGCGTGCAGCGGGACGTGCAGCGCGGAGGCGTACTCCTCGCGCAGGGCCGGCTCGACCTGCTGCCACTCGGGGTTGTCGGCGAGGTCGAGCAAGGCGGCGGGCCGGCCGGCGAGCACGCGGTCGGTGAAGGCCCCGCCCGGCCAGGCGATGAGGCGCAGCCGCGGGTCGGTGGCCGCGACGATCTGCGGCGAGACCTCGGGCGCGAAGCCGACGATGAACGCGGCGTCGAACTCGAGCACGTCGCCGAGCACGCGCAGCACCTCGGCGAACAGCGGCAGGGCGTCGCGGGCCTCGCCGAGCACCTCGAGGCCCTCGAGCAGGCGCTCGGTGTGGGTGACGGCGATGCGCTCGCGCTCGCCGGTGTCGGTCAGCTCGACGCGCAGCGCGGCGACCTCGGCCTCGGCGGCGAGGCGCGCCTGCTCGGCCTCGGCGAGCCGCTGCTCGAGCTCGCGGACGCGATCCTCGAGGTTGATGTCGCGGTCAGCCATGGCGGGAGACGACGGCGGAGATCATGAGGTTGTCGAAGCGGCCGGGAGTCGAGCTCGCGCGCGACGTCGAGTGCGTACGGGTCGCAAGCTCCATCCGCGCCGATTGTAGCGGCAACGATGCGGCCCGGCGCGCCGCGGGCGACGCGCGTGCGGCGATAGCGACCCGCTGCGGAGGACCGGTCCGGCGCGACGGGTGTGGCTCCGGACGGCGAGCTCAGCGAGCCTGCGGGGTCCCACGTGCGCTCGGGCCCGACGGCGCGCGCGCGCTCGGGCCTCGGGGTCAGGGTGCGACGAGCAGGCCGTCTGCGACTGCGGGTGTGCGGGCACGTCGGTGAGGTGCGGACCGCCGCCGAGGGTGAACGGGATCTCGAGGACGGGCCCGGGCGGGGCGCCCTCGTTGGAGTTGTCCTCGGTGAACTCGACCACCAGCTCGTAGTCCCCGGGCGGGACCGGCTGGCCGAGGCGATCCTTGAGGTCCCAGGCGAGGTCGGTGGTGCGGTGCGAGCCGCGGGTGGCCGAGGTCATGGCGTCGGCGTTGTCGCCGTCGGACAGCGAGCGCCAGCGGATCAAGTGCTGCTCGCGGACCTCGGCCCACACCGCCAGGGTGCGCACCAGGCCGTCGCTGCCCTGGATCCACGCGGCGCCGACGTGCTCGTCGGCGTACTCGCCCCCGTAGCTGCGCGTGCGCACCTGGGCGGTCAAGGTGTCGGCTGGCTCATGGGACATGTCCCAAACGTCCAGCTGGAGATCGAAGCCGAGACCGGCGGCGCCCGACTGGAAGCGACGGACCTCTACCGCGACCACGTTGTCGCCGGCGAGCAGGCTGGCGTGCGGGGCGGCGACCCGGATGTAGCGCAGCGGCTCGTTGCCCGCGAGGTCGGTCTGGGCCCGGGTGTCGGCGGCGAGCGGGTCGGGCGGGAGGTTGGAGCGCAGCAGCGGGGCGCCGTTGAGCCACACCGCGACGCCGTCGCCGCGGCGCAGGTAGGCGCGCAGGAGGATGTCGTCGGCGGCGGCGGGGACGGTGAAGGTGTGGCGCAGGCGCAGGCCGAGCGGGGCGGTGGCGGGGTCGAGCGGGGTGGCGTCGCCGGGGCCGTCGCCGAACGGGGCCTGTCCTTCGGACCAGGTGGAATCGTCGAAGCCGGGGACCTTCCAGTCGCCGTCGACGGCGGTCTGCAACGGCTGCCAGCGCCAGGGGGCCTTGGCGGGGACGAGGGCGCCGGGGATCGGGCCGCCGCCGGTGTCGCTGTCGCCGGTGGCACCGCTCGGGTCGGCGGTGGTCGGCAGCGGCGGCGGGAGGCCGGGTCCGCCGGAGGTCAGCGAGTCGTCGCCGCCTCCCGTCGTGTACGCGGTGGTCGAGCCGGTGCCGTCGGCGCTGGTCGGCGGGTACTCGAAGCGGGCGCCGCCTTCGGGGGCGCAGGCGAGGACGAGGGCGAAGGCGGCGAGGCTGCGGCGAGGCATGGCGTCTTTCAGTTGCATCCGCAACCTCCGCCGCCGCCGCCGAGGCCGCCGGCCGAGCCTTCGCGGTAGTCGAGGGCGTGCTCGGGGCCGGCGGACAGGTCGGCGTCGCCGTTCAGCTGCATGTCGGGCTGGGCCAGGCGGCCGCGCTCGTAGGGCTGGACGCGGGCGCAACCTGTCCCGAGAGACAGCACCCCGAGCAGCGCGGCGGCGCGGCGGCGTCGGCGGGTCAGCAGCAGCAGGGCCCACCACGGCGGGGCGCCGGCGGCCGCGTTGCAGCCCGACTCGGCGGCGGGCGGGCCGACCGGGAACTCCCACGCGGCCGCGCCGTCGCCGGCGGGCGTGCCGTCGTCGTCGGCCGCGACCGCGGCCATGTAGATCGCGCCGGGCAGGTGCTCGTCGGGGGCGGTCCACTGCACGCGCAGGCGGTGCGAGCCGCACACGTTGACCGCGACGGCCTGGCGCGGGTCGCCCTCGGGGAACTCGATCCACTCGGCCGCGCGCCCGCCGGGGCAGCGCTCGTCGTCCTGCAGGACGTCGGGCGGCGGCAGGCGCAGGGTGCCGAGCGGGGCGCCGGACGGATCGGTGGCCTCCAGCACGATCCCGAACACGTCCTCGGGCCAGGTCACCTCGAACAGGTACGTCGCGCCAGTTTTATAAGGGCCGCCCGGGCCGCCGCGGATCTCCGGGCTCGGGATCGGGCCGCCCGTGTGGCAGACCGCGCAGGTGAAGCCGTCGCCCGGGCTGCCGCTGAAGATCCGCCCGCCCGCGCCGCCGTGGCGCGCGGGGTCTGCCGTGTACAGCGCGGGCGAGGAGTAGGCGGCGGCGGCGGCGGGGGCGAGGGCGACGAGCGCGGCGAGCAGCGAGACGGGGCGGATCATCGGGTCACCTGCGCGGTGTCGAGGGGTGGTCGAAGGGGCATGCTCTTGAGGGCATGTCGGATGGGATATGCCGCTTGAAACATGCTCTGAAAGGCATGTGCATGGGGACATGTCTGGATGGTCATGGCGCGGGGGCCTCCGTGCCCTCGGCCCAGGCGGTGAGGACAGCCAGGCCGGGGGCGTCCGGGTCCTCGTAGACGTTGCGGCCGTGCTCGTCGCGGCCCTCGTGGGCGGCGCGGGGGCCCGGCTTGTGCAGCAGCGGCGGCGGTTCGTCGCCCTCGGCGAGCAGCCAGGCGCGGGCGCGGTCGTAGGCGAGGTCGACCTCGGCGCGGGTCGGGGCGTCGAGCGGCGACTCGGGCTCGCCGAGGCGGGTGCGGCCGGGGCCGGGGACGAACAGCGGGCGGCGCGGGTCGCCGTGGCAGGCGGGGAAGCTGCAGTCGCGCAGCAGCACCGGGTAGACCTCGGCGCCGAAGCGGGCCCGGTCAGGCGCGGGCACCACCCGCACCGGGTCGTCGCAGCCGACGGCGAGCAGCATGACTGCGGCGGCGACGGCGGCGCGCGGGCGGCCGACGAGGGCGAGTACACCTGTCACGAGGGGCATGTATAAGAGGGCAGGTCGGCCGAGGAACGCGTAGCCGGCCGCGGCCAGCAAGGTGCCGGCGAGGAAGCCCCAGGTCTCGCGGGCGAACACGCGGGCGGTCGCGGCCCCGCCGGCGACCGCGGCGGCGAAGTAGGTGCCGGAGGCGAGCCCGGCGGCCGCCACGGCGGGCGCGAACCACCACGGGCTGGCGGCGACGAAGTCGACCCGGCCGAGCGACAGCGCCGCGGCGGCGTAGGCGACGAGCCCGAGGCCGAGCGCGCGCGGCAGGTCGCGGGCCGGCGCGCGCGACCACAGGCCGAGCGCCGAGCCGGCCAGCCAGGCGGTCAGCACCAGCGCGTAGGTGGTGTGCGCTGCCGACAGGGCGCGCGACAGGGTGAGCAGCAGCCCGGCCTGCAGCAGCCCGAGGTGGACGCCGACGAGGAAGGCGGAGGGCAAGGCGCGCGGCATGACGATCACGAGAGCGACGGGGAGAGCGTGCGCAGGCCGGCCGCGGCGAAGGCGGGGAAAGGAGGCGTGGCGGCAGGGCGGGGCATGAGGGTCACGGGAGTGATGGAGCGGAGAGCGGGACGAGCGTGCGCAGGCCGGCCGCGGCGAAGGCGGGGAAAGGAGGCGTGGCGGCAGGGCGAGGCGTGAGCAGATCGGGAGTGATCGGGCGGCGCTCGTGACGAGCGTGCGCAGGCCGGCCGCGGCGGCGAGAGAATGTGGCGAGGGCGCGGGGCATATTCGTCAGAGGTAGCGCTCGTGCAGGCGTTCGGCGCCGCGGCGGAGCACGAGGTCGAGGTCGTCGAGGGTCAAGGGGATGGCGCCGGCGATCCGGGCGTCGAGCTCGGGGCCGGCGAGGACGAGGAGGCGGCGCTCGCCGGCGACCGCGGTCGCTCGCAGGGCCTCGGCGGTGAAGGGCAGAGCGTCGGCGGCGTAGGCGAAGGCGCGCTCGGCTGTCTCGCTGTCGGCGACCATCACCTCGGAAAACTCGGCGCGCAGCGACGCGACCAGCCGCGCCGGCGTGCGCGTCGGAGCGCCGAGCGGGCCGCTGAGCTGGATCGCCAGGACCCCGCCGGGGTTCAGGCGCGCGCGGCACAGGGCGTAGAATTCGCGGGTATGGAGATAGGCCTCGCCGAGCGTCAGCGGCGACGGCACGTCGACCGCGATCAGGTCGAAGCGGCGCTCGGTGGCCGCCAACATTGCTTGCCGTCGGCCAGCACCAGTCGCCAATTGGCCAGGCGGGCCAGCGGCTCGCCGGGGGTGAAGAAGCGGGCGCCGGCGTCGACCACGGCGGCGTCGAGCTCGACCGTGGTCAAATGATCGGACATGGCCGAAAGTTCAGGCACCATCGACAGGGTGCCGTTGCCGATCAGCAGCGCATTCCGCGGGCGGACCAGCGTCGCCGGGGCGCGGGCGAGGTAGTGATTGAGGGCCCCGAGGTCGCGGTCGTCGAGGTCGCGCAGGCCGTCGAGGTAGAGCATGCGGCCGCGGCCCGGCGCGGTGACCACCTCGACCCGCTGGTACGGCGAATCGACGGACCACAGCACCTGGGCGCCGGGGAGGCGGTGCTTGTGGCGGTACACCAGATCGGCGCCGTAATCGACAGGGGGGCATGCGTGGCGCAGGCGAGGGCGGCGGCGACGGCGAAGGCGAGGGTGACGGCGCGGCGGTCGAGGGCGACGTGGACGAGGGCGACCAGGGCGGCGGCGAGGACGGCGAAGCGCAGGCCGGGGGCGCTGCCGAGGGCGAGGGCGGCGGTGCTGCCGAGGCCGAAGCCGACGAGCTCGCAGGTGTAGCCGCGGCGCAGGGCGGCCAGGCGATCGTCGGGTCGCTCGTGGCGGTCGAGCAGGGCCGGGACGACCGCGGTGAACGGGGCGGCGGCGGCGAATGTCAGCAGGGCGAGGACGAGCAGCAGCTCGGGGCCGGAGTCGCCGCGGAGCAGGCACAGGCCGGCGACCGCGAATCGTGGCAGGGCCGGCGACAGCAGCAGGAGGGCGCCGCAGGCGAGCAGCAGGCGGGCCAGCGCGCGCGGCGACAGGCGAGCGCCGAGGCCGTAGCCGAGCGAGGCGGCGGCCAGGGCGGCGGCCGAGACGAACAGCAACACCACCTCCTCGCCGTAGAGGAGGCTGACCAGCTCGCGCACGACGAGCTGCTGGCTGGCGCCGAAGCACAGGCCGGCCAGGAGCAGCGTCGCCGCCTCGCGCGCGGCCGCGGGGCGCGGTGAGGAGCCGGCGATCACAGCGGCGCGGGCAACGTGGTCGTGTCCACGTCCTTGTCCTTGTCGTCGTCCTTGTCCTTGTCCTTGTCGTCGTCCTTGTCCTTGTCCTTGTCGGTGTCGCCGGTGGTGAACTCCGGCGGCAGGTCGAGCTTCGGCGCGCCGGTCGGGTCGGGCGACGTCGTCGAGGTCGAGGTCGAGGTCGAAGTCGAAGTCGACGTCGACGTCGTGGGGCCCTCGGTCGTCGTGCTCTCGCCCGCAGTGGCGCCGCTCGTCGACGTGGTCGCGCCGGGCACCACGTTGCCGCTGCCGTCGCTCTCGCTCTCGCTGCCCATCCACGGCGGCACGGCCGTCGTGAAGTTGTTGTTGTCGCTGTCGCCGGGGTTCCCGAGCCCGCCGCATGCGGCGAGTCCGAGGAGCAGGACGAGCGTGGTGGGTGCCCTTTCGGCCATGTCTCAAAACTCCAGAGTTGACGGCAAACGCCGCGCCGGATAGTCTCTGATCTGAAAATGGTTTTCAAAATTAATTTCGGGGATTCGCGCGATTTGCGCGCGCCGATTCACCGTCGATGAGGTGGATCCCCCTGAGCGTGGCTCTGGTCCTCGCGGCCGAGCCGGCCCCGATCGGGGGTCAACTCCGCGGCGGCATCTACGTGCGCAGCGACAGCGACCGGACCACCGTGATCTCGCCGCGGGCGCACGTGCGGCAGCAGCTCGGCAGCCCGCAGACGCAGCTCGACATCAGCTACAGCCTCGACGCCTGGACCAGCGCGTCGGTGGACATTCGTACGGCGGCCACGCCGATCGTCCGCGAGAACCGTCACGAGGGGGTCGTGGGGGTGGAGCGCGAGCGCGGCAACGCGGCGTGGGCGGCGTCGTATCGCTTCTCCCACGAGCCCGACTACCTGGCCAACAGCGCGACGCTCGGGGGCAAGCTCGACCTGGCGCAGCGGACGATCACTTTCGCGGGGCGGCTGTTCGGCGCGCTCGACCGCGTCGGCCGCTCGGGCGACCCGACCTTCCGCGAGCCGCTGCGGGCCGGCGGGGCGCAGGTCAGCGCGACGTTCGTGTTGACGAAGACGACGCTGCTGCAATTCGCCTACGAGCTGCGCGGGGCGCTCGGCTACATGGCCAGCCCGTACCGCTTCGTCGCCGTCGGCAGCGGCGACGGGCTGTGCAACGAGACGGCGGAGTTCTGCCTGCCGGAGGTCCACCCGCGCCGGCGGAGCCGCCACGCGTGGGTGCTGCGCGGCCGCCAGGCGCTGCACCGCAAGGTCTCGCTCGGGGCGACGTACCGCTTCTATTACGACTCGTGGCAGCTGCGCTCGCACACCGCGTCGGTCGACCTGGCGGTGATGCCGGCCCGCGGGGCGACGCTGGCGCTCGAGTACCGCCATTACGCGCAGTCGTCGGCGTTCTTCTACCGCTCTCGCTACATGGCCCCAGGGCCAGGTGGCTACTTCACCCGCGACCGCGAGCTGTCGTCGCTCGGCAGCCAGCGGCTGGCGCTGCACGGCGTCTACGCCAGGCCGCTGAAGCGCGGCTCCGTCGAGGTCGGCGCGCTGGTCGCGGGCACGCGGATCGGCTACGACGACTTCGTCGGGCTGTCGCGGGTGTTCGCCCTCGAGCTGTCGGCCATGCTCGGCGGGCGCTACTGACACGGCCGTCCCCGGAGCACACGCATGCGTTCACGACCTGTCCTCTTCGCCATGTTCTTGCTCTCCGCCTGTGAGCCGAAGCCGGCCTCCCAGGCGCCCGGCGGCGCCGCGCCGGCGACGGCCGAGGCGCCCGCGCCGGCGCTGGCGGGCCCCTCGCTGGCCGGCGCCGGCACGACGGTCGACCTGGCGGCGATGCGCGGCAAGCTGGTCCTGGTCGACTTCTGGGCCTCGTGGTGCGAGCCGTGCCGGCGCGAGATGCCCGAGCTCGAGGCGCTCTACAAGCGCCACCAGGCCAGCGGCCTCGAGCTCATCGGCGTCAGCATGGACGAGGCGCGCGGCGACGCCGAGGCGTTCCTGCGCGACGTGCCGGTGTCGTTCCCGATGATCTTCGACGAGGGCCAGGCGCTGGCGAAGTCGTGGTCGCCGCCGAAGATGCCGACGCTCTACGTGGTCGACCAGGACGGCAAGGTCGCCAAGGTGATCGCCGGCGAGGTGAAGTTCGCCGAGCTCGAGGCCGAGGTGACGCAGCGCCTCGGCGGCGGCTGAGGTCGGCGCGGCGATGTCGCGTGAGCGGCCGGTAATTGGCCGTTTTTGCAGATGCAGAAGAAATTCGCGGGCCGTGTCGATCGCGCCGCGGGCCGTTCGACGTGGAGGGAGAGCCCGGGCGCGCGGCTCCGAGAAGGGCCGCGGCGCCCGGCAGAACCCGAGGAGAACGACCATGCGATTTCTGATCGTCATCAAGGCCGACGCGAAGTCCGAGTCCGGGGCGATGCCCAGCAAGCAGCTCATCGAGGCGATGGGCCGCTACAACGAGGAGCTGGTCAGGGCGGGGGTGCTGCTCGGCGGCGAGGGGCTGCAGCCGAGCTCGCAGGGGGCGCGCGTGACGTTCCGCCCCGGCCAGCCGCCGACCGTGACCGACGGGCCGCTGCCGCTGACGCCGGACCTGATCGCGGGCTACTGGCTGTTCCAGACCCGCTCGAAGGAGGAGGCGATCGCGTGGGTGAAGAAGATCCCCGGCGACCCGGACAGCCACGAGCCGTGGTCGGTCGACATCCGCCGCGTGTTCGAGACGGAGGACTTCCCGTCCGAGGTGCTGTCGCCGGAGGAGGCCGCCCGCGAGAACGCCCTCCGCGACGAGCTGGCCCGCCGCCAGTCGGGCAGCTGAACGAGGTCGCCGCGCGGCGGCCGGCGCCACGAGGACGCGCCGGCCTCCGCCGTCGATGCGCTCGCCGACCGGAGAGGGGTGTTGTTTATAGGCACCTGCGTTCCGCGGCCATGAGGAGGCCGCGGCCCGCGGGGCGGACCAATCACCCGTCGCAGCCAGGGAGGCGCCCGCCGTGCGAGTGCATGCATTCGCGAGTCGGTGCAATGAGGCTGCACCGCGCTCGCGAA
The DNA here is from genome assembly GCF_026626665.1 of Nannocystis pusilla. Taxonomy (GTDB): domain Bacteria; phylum Myxococcota_A; class Polyangia; order Nannocystales; family Nannocystaceae; genus Nannocystis; species Nannocystis pusilla. Next base: position 7,325,300 of record NZ_JAPNKE010000002.1, on the reverse strand, counting down.
TGCTTTTTGTGCTTTCTGATAAGCAATAAATAGGGACGGGCGATGACGGGATCGGGAGCGAGGGGTTCTCTTCATCGCCCGACGGGCACGACACGTCTGGGGCCGGTTCGGATGCCGGTCGCCCCGGGCGTCACGCGGGCGCGGGCGCGAGCGCGTCGGAACCGCGCGGGCCCCGATTGACACGCACCCGGCGGTGATGGTCCGCTCGCGGCCGCATGCTCCGTCTGTCCCCTCGCCTCCGCAGTCTCGCAGCAGTCGTGCTGCTCGCCTCCGCCTGTGCCGACACGAGCTCGTCCGCGAGCAAGACCGCGGCCGCGCCCGCGAAGGCGGCGGAGAAGACCGATACGCCGGCCCCGGCCAAGGCGCCCGAGAAGACCGACGCGCCGGCCCCCGCGGACAAGTGCGACGTGACGGTGACGGCAGGCGCGGAGGCGCCGGCGACCCAGGTCGAGGCGGGCAAGACGTACTGCATCGGCGAGGTCCGCCTGAACCGCGACACCAAGCCGGACGACGTGAAGGACAAGCTCACCGACTGCAAGGTCGACAACGAGTACGACGGCGAGATGCGCCTGCAGTGCAAGGGCGTGATGCTGTCGTTCGGCGGGCCGCCCCAACTGCTGTCGCGGATCGTGCCGAAGGCGGGCTGAGTCGGCCGGCCGCGGATGCTCCGTCGCCGCGAGCGTCGAGCGCGGCGCGGCGCGGACGGGTCGGAGACTCGGCTGACCCGAAGGACATGTTGCCTCCGCGCGGCGCTGGGCAGCCGCGCGGGCCCGATCCGGCGCCGTGGACGCGAGCGCGAAAACGCGCGCTGACCGGCAGGACGGGGCGTGGTACCACCGTGGGCGCGTGTTTACGGAGCTCCTCGAACCTGTTCATCGCGCGGCGACGCCGGCGGCGTGGCACCGCGGATTGAAGCTGGCGCGGCTGGGCGCGGCGCGGGTGCAGGGCTGCGACGCGGGGGGCTGGGTGTTTGCGATCGCGCGGCTGGCCGGCAGCGGCGTGCGGGCGGAGGTGCGCTGGGCCTGGGACGGGTGGCGCTGCGACTGCGGCGGGGCGGCGCCGTGCGAGCACGTGGTGGCGGCGGCGCTGGTGCTGCACACGGCGGGCGGATTGCTCGAGCAGATAGGTCCGCAGGTCGCGGAGGCGCTGAAGCTCGGTTACCGCCTGCAGAGCGGCGGCGACAAGCTGCTGCTGCGCGTGGTGGCGGTCGGCGCCGGCGACGAGGCGGTGCTCACGGGGGCGGTCGACGCCGACGATCCGCTGCTGTCGGCGATGCCGGCGGGGGCGCCGTCGCTGGCGATCTACCCGGACATCGCCGAGTTCGTGGTGGCGAAGCTGGTGGGGGCGTTCGACGTGACGCTCGACGGGGCGCCGATCACGGTCGATTCGGCGCCGCTGCGGGTGTTCTCCGCCGCGGCGATCGAGGGCCGCACGTTCGTCGGCGGGCGGCTGGCGCTCGTCGGGCAAGTGCTGCGATTCGTGGAGCGCATGGCGGCGCCGGCGGCGGAGGAGTCTTCACAATCGCCTGACCAATCGCCGGAGGCGCGCGAGCCGGAGAAGCGCACGCTGGAGCCGCGCTGGGAGGCGCCGGAGGGGCAGGACGGGCAGGAGGTCGCGGAGCCGGAGGTGACGTTCCGGGCGCCGGGCGGGGCCGGCGGCGAGACGCAGGTGGACGCGGCGCGGGTGGTGCAGGCGTGGCGCTCGGGGCAATACGCGCTGCAGACGGCCGACGGCGGGCTGGTGTGGCTGCCGCGCGACTGGCTCGAGCGCTACGGGCCGATGCTCGAGCAATTCGTGGCGGCGCGGCGGGCCGACGGGAAGCGGCCGCGCTGGGCCCGGACGGCCGCGGCGGCGCTGTGCGAGGCGCTGCAGGTGCCGCCGCCGCCGGAGCTGGCGGGGCTGGCGGCGCTGTCGCGCGAGGAGATGTTCGCGGCGCTGCCGTCGGCGACGCTGCCGGAAGACCTGACGGCGACCCTGCGCGACTACCAGCGCCGCGGCGTCGACTGGCTGAGCCTCCTGCGCGACGCCGGCATCGGGGCGCTGCTCGCCGACGACATGGGCCTCGGCAAGACGCTGCAGACGCTCACGGCGGTGCGCGGGCGGACGCTGGTGGTGGCGCCGACGTCGACGCTGCACAACTGGCTGAGCGAGGCGCGGCGGTTCCGCCCGAACCTGCGCGCGGCGCTGTACCACGGCCCGAAGCGCAGCCTCGAACCCACCGCCGACGTGACGATCACCAGCTACGCGGTGCTGCGGCTCGATCGCGACAAGCTGTCCCGAGAGACATGGGACACCGTGGTGCTCGACGAGGCGCACGCGATCAAGGAGCCGACCACGGCGACCGCGAGCGCGGCGTTCGGCCTGCGCGCGGGCTGGCGCGTGGCGCTCAGCGGCACGCCGGTGCAGAACCGCCTGACCGAGCTGTGGAGCCTGAGCCACTTCCTCAACCCGGGCCTCCTGGGCCAGCTGCGCGAGTTCGTGGCGGGCTACGGCAAGGCGGTCGAGCAGGGGCGGGCGGCGCGGACGGCCGAGCTGCAGGCCAAGCTGCGGCCGTTCGTGCTGCGCCGGCGCAAGCAAGAGGTGGCGCCGGAGCTGCCGCCGCTGACGGAGATCGTGCTGCGCTGCCCGCTCGACGCGGAGGAGCGGCGGGTCTACGACGGGCTGCGGGTGGCGGCCGAGCTCGAGCTGCCGAAGCTGCAGTCGGGCGGCGGGATGCTCGAGGCGCTCGAGCTGCTGCTGCGCCTGCGCCAGGCCGCGTGTCACAGCGCGCTGGTGCCGGGGCAGGAGGCGACGCGCTCGAGCAAGGTCGAGCTGCTGCTGGCGCAGCTGACCGAGGTGACGGCGGCGGGCCACCGCGCGCTGGTGTTCTCGCAGTGGACCAGCCTGCTCGACCTGGTCGAGGACGCGCTGACCGCCGCGGAGCTCGAGCACGTCCGCCTCGACGGCGCCACCGAGGACCGCGCCGGCGTGGTCGCCCGCTTCCAGGCCGAGGACGGGCCGCCGGTGATGCTGATCTCGCTCAAGGCCGGCGGCACGGGGCTGAACCTCACCGCGGCCGACTACGTGTATTTGCTCGACCCGTGGTGGAACCCGTCGATCGAGGATCAGGCCGGAGCGCGGGCCCACCGGATCGGTCAGTCGCGCCCGGTGTTCCTGCACCGCCTGATCGCGGAGGACACGGTGGAGGAGAAGATCCTCGAGCTGCACGCGCGCAAGCGGGCGCTGGCGCAGGCGACGGTCGACGAGGGCGACGTGTCGGGCCTCGGCCGCGAGGAATTGCTCGAGCTGCTGAAGTGAACCGGTAGATCAGTCACCCACGAGGCAGAAGCATCCGGCGGCTCCTTCGGCGTTCCCGCAGACCTCGCGCTTGTTCACGTCGAGCGCGTTCAACTGCTGGTGGACGAGGGTCTCGGAGAGCAGCGGATTGAAGCGAATCCAGGTCTCTTCGAGCGGCAGAGGGTCTCCGTTCTGGGCCAGGACGTCCAGCAGATCGGCGGAGAGGAGGGCCTCGTTGCCGTCGATCGTGAGCCGCTTGACCCTCGTCAGGCCGCTGAACCCTGCGAGGTCGACGAGCGCGAAGTGAGACGCTGCGGCCTGCTCCTCGAGACAGGAGCCGATCCTCAGGGTCTCGACCTCCTGAAAAGTGTCGAGGGCGATCTCCTCGAGCGAAGGGTTGCTCGACATGATCAATGAAGTGAGCTCGCTGATCTGCTCGAAACCCGTCACGAGGCGCAGGTTCGCGTTGTGATTGATCACGATCGCCCGAACGGACTTCAGGTTCTCCAGGCCCTCGGTCGTCTCCAGCCGATCGTTCCAATCGATCGCCAACCCGTACCCGATGGTGTGCAGGCAGCTCAAGAACGACAGGTCCGTCTGGGGAAGCGCGCCCATCGAGATGAAGACATCGTCCGTCACATGGCCGACGTTGGCGAGGGACGCGAGATCGGTGTCTTCCCAGACGAAGAGGTCGCCCTCGACGACTTCGCTGCACGGCTCGATCGCGCCGGTGGAGCTGCTCGTGGCGCTGCCGGTCGAGTCGCTCGTGGGTTCATGGGTGGAGCCGCTGGTCGAGGTGTCGGTCGAGCTGGACGAACCGTCGGTGGAGCCGACCGTCGTGCTCGCGGCGTCGCTCTCCGTCCGGGTGCTGTCCTCGTGCGGCGGCGCCGGCGGGCAGGCCGTCAGTGTCAGGGCGATCAGGCTTCCAGGAGCAGCGGACCTCATCGAAGAGACCATGACATGGTTGGCCTGGTCGAATCGAACCTCGAGGACCTTCAGCGAGAGATCGTCGCCGGTGAACCGGCCGCGCGCCTTCCGCGGCGACGCGGACGCCACGCGGGTGTGACGCTCGCGTTTGCTCTCGCGCGCGTGGGCGCGGGCCGCGAGGGGCGGGGTATGATCGGCGCATGATCGTTCGCTCGACTTCGCCTTCGCTCTCCGTTCCGCTGCTGTGCGTCGCGCTCGCAGGCTGCGGCGACGCGGTCGCCACCACCGATACGCTCGACCCGGGCACGAGCACGAGCTCGACCACCGCCGAGCCGACCACCGCGGTCACGCCGACGACGTCGACCACCACCGGCGAGGAGACGACCGACTCCGGCGGGATGTCGGCGAGCGAGTCGACGACGACCACCACCAGCACGACGACCGGGCCGGACACCGACACTGCGGTCAGCGCGACGGAGACGACGAGCACGAGCACGACCGACACGAGCACGTCGAGCACGACGAGCACGAGCACGACCGACACGAGCACGAGCACGACGGATTCGACGAGCACGACCACCGGCGGCGTCGAGGTGCCGGAGACCTGCCTGTCGGCCGACTTCCCGGTCAAGGTGCCGCTGTGCGGCGACGGCGGGCCGGCCTGCACGACGCTGCGCGACGAGGTGGTGAGCGCGAACATGATGTTCCGCAACGACATGCCGGCGATCGCCCTCGACGGCGACTGCGAGCCGGTGGTGCTGTACTCCGAGGCGGTGAACGGCTACCACGGGTTCTACGGCGAGCGCCTCGGGCCGGGCATGTGGGTGGCGACGCCGACGCCGATGGTGGTGGCGACCGGCTCGCTGGCGTCCGACCCCGACAACGACGCGGTGTTCGCGATGGTCGACGACGGGGCGTTCGGCACCTCGCTGTGGCGCCGCTTCGACGGCCAGTGGGCGCAGGAGGGCGCGCTGGTCGGGATGAACCACGTGCGCGCGCACCAGCTGGCCCGCGACGGCGTCGGCGCGCTGCACGTCGGCCACGTGAACAGCGACTTCGCGGTCCAGCACGAGGTGTTCGATGGGGCATGGTCGAAGGAGCAGGTGATCACGGACGCCGAGATCCACGTGCGCCTGGCGCTCGACGCCGCCGACGCGCCGCGCCTGACGTCGTGGGCGACGGTCGACGCGACCTGGAAGCTGCACTACTTCGCCCCGCCCGGGGTGACCGAGGTGGTGGCGCCGCTCGGCTCGAACGTGATCGAGCGGCAACACCACGACCTGGCGCTGGTCGGCGCCGAGGCGACGCCGTGGGTGCTGCTGGCCCGCAAGCAGGCCGACCAAATCCACCATGACATCATCCTGGCCCATCGGACAGGTCCGGCGACGTGGGCGCTCGAGACGCTGGCGGCCGAGAACGCGCCGGCGGACAAGACCTGCGACGACCCGCCGCCGCAGGCCGGCGTCACGTGCGACTTCGACTACCAGACCTACTACCCGCTGGCGCTGGCGGCCGGGCAGGACGAGGTGCGGGCGCTGTACGTGGCGATCCGCCGCCAGGGGACGCTGGTGTCGGCGTGCGAGCAGAACCCGCTGCCGTTCTGCTACTGGAACACGCAGGTCGAGGAGCGCAGCTCGGAGCTGCGGGTGGCCTGGCCCGGGAGCCAGCCCGACGAGCACCAGGTCGCGGCGGTCGACGTGTTCACCGACCGCGCCGCGGCCCGCCTCGACACCGCCGGGCAGATCCACCTCGCGTTTTACGACGACCCCGCGGGCGTCGGGCTCGACCCGCTGGTGCGCTATGTGATGATCGGCGGCGAGTGATGCATGCAGCGGCTCGCCCCCGCGCACGGGGCGAGCCGCACCGGGCGAATGAGGCGGCGCCGCGGTTCACTCCTCGGCGTCGGGCTCGACCGCAAATGCGCTACGTGACGAGCGCCCGGAGGTCGTGGCCCCGCGGCGCGGGGCGAGCCGTGCTGTTCGTGAGGACATGTTTTATAAAACATGTCCTCGGCGACATGGAGTCGCGGCGCTCATGCTCCTTTGAAATTGAGCAGCGGGCGCAATCGTCGGACCACGCGGGTCAGCTCGCGCTGCGCTCGCATGACCGCGCCGATGTCCTTGTAGGCGGCCGGCGCCTCGTCGCGGAGGGCGTCGGCGGCCCGGTGGTCGAACCACACGCCGTCCATCTGGGCGACGACGTCGCCGGCGCGAATCTGCCGGCGCGCCTCGCCGCGGCTCAACTGTCGGCCGGCCCCGTGCGCGCTCGAGCACAGGCCTCGGGCCTCGCCGCGGCCGCAGGTGTGATAGCTCGGCGCGCCCATCGAGCCCGGCACGATCCCCGGCTCGTCTGCCCGCGCCGACACGGCGCCCTTGCGGTGGACATACAGCCATTCGTCGCCCGGCTGCTCCCGGCGGACGAAGTTGTGGTGGCACGATATCCACGTGTCCAAAGGACATGGCCCTCGAAACAATGGTCAAAAACCTCGGCGGCGCGGGCGACCATGTGCGCCCGGCTGGCCTCGGCGTAGTCGAGGGCCCACTGCATGTCGTGGAGGTACGCTTCGCCGCCCGGGCTGTCGGCGACGAGGCCGCGCAGGCCGGCGCCGATCGGCTCGGCGAGCGCGTCGTGGTGGTCGCGGATGGCCGTGCCGATCCCCCGCGAGCCGCTGTGCACCATCAGCCACAGGCGGTCCTCGTCGTCGGCCTGCAGCTCCAAAAAATGGTTGCCGCGGCCGAGCGTGCCGAGCTGCAGGCCGGCGGTGCGGCGCTGCTCCGATTGCAGCGAGGGGGAGGACAGCGGGCGTTCGGCCAGCGCGGGCGGCAGCGGGGGCCCGCGCCCGGGTGGCGCAGCGCCGGGATGGCGCGCTGCAGGCCGACCAGGACCGCCGCGGCGGTGCGCGCGTCGGCGAGGACGCCGGCCTCGACGTCGCAGGCGACCGCCGCCATGCCGCAGCCGATGTCGCCGCCGACCGCGGCCGGCAGCAGCATCGTGCGGGTGGCGACGACGGTGCCGACGCACACGCCCGCGGCGAGGTGGACGTCGGGCATGACGGCGATCCGGGCGACATCACGGACGTGGCGCAGGCGCTCGAGCGCGTCGGCGACGTCGCGCGGCGGCGGCTCGGCGACGAAGCGCGTGAGGGTGGCCGTCATGGCGTCACCTCCGCTGCGGGGCGAGGCGGGCTCATGGCAGGGCCTCCTCGTCGTTGTCGCGGATGCGTCGCTGCGGGGCGAGGAGGGCTCATGGCAGGGCCTCCTCGTCGTTGTCGCGGATGCGTCGTTGCGGGGCGAGGCGGGCTCATGGCGTCACCTCCTCGTCCGGTGTGCCGCGGGTCGGTGCGGGCACCAGCCGGAACACCAGGTTGGGCGTGCGCTTGCGGTGGATGGCGCCGGCGATCTCCGAGCGCAGGTAGGAGCGCAGGGCGTCGAGGCGGCGCATCACCAGCTCCGCCTCGCCGCCGCCGGCGCCCACGGGCAGCGCCAGCACGACGACCAGGTTGCCGCTCCCGGGCTCGGGTTCGACCCCGACCAGCGTCAGCGACGACACGTGCGGATCGTCGATCTCGCCGGCCAGCACCAGGGCGAGGCGCTCCTCGACCTGGCGCGACAGCTGGTCGAGCTTGCGCCGCGTCTGGGCCGGCAGGGCCGCGCCGAACAGGGCTGCGGGGTCGATGTCGTCCGGCAGCGATCGTGGGGACTGCGAATATTCAGTTGTGGCCGACGCATGGCGGCGCCGGCGGTCTCGATGTCGATTCATGAGAGGCTCTTTGCGGACTCAATGCACACACACGGGGCCGGATCGCCGGGGCGATCCGGAACTCAGGCACGTGTATGTGGAGAGACACGCATGGCCGACTCCGAGGCCACGAAGCTATGCGAACTCGTGGCCCCGCGCAAGCGGCCGGGGCCGCGCGGGGCGAGCACGCGCGCCTCAGGGCGCGGTGCAGACGCCGACCGGCTGCGGCTGGTCGGGGACCTCTTTGCAGGTCGTGCCGGCCGGGCAGGCCGAATCGTCGCCGGGCGGGCACAGGGCCGCGCAATTGGTCGGGTCGCCCATGCCCATGCCGAGCACGCACTGCCCCTGGGCAGCCGCGCCGGTCGGCGGGCACATGGTCATGGCGTCGCACTGCGGCGCGCAGAAGTTGCCCTCGATGCCGGTGACCTGCAGGCAGTCCGAACCCGCCGGGCACTCGCCCATCGCCCCGCAGCCGAGGTACTCGCCGCCGCCGCCGCCGGTGGTGGTGTCGGTCGTCTCGTCCTGGGTCGTCGACACCGTGGTGGTGGTCGTCGTGGCGGGTTCGGTCGTCGAGGTCGAGGTCGTCGTGCTCGGCTCCTCGGTGGTCGTCGGCGGCGAGACCGTCGTCGTGCCCGGCTCCGTGGCGGTGCTCTCGGTCGCGGTGCCCGCGTCGGTGCCGTCGGTGTCGGTGTCGGTGTCGGTCGCCGTACCGTCGGTCGTGTTGTTGTTGGTGGTGTTGGTGGTGTTGGTGGTGCCGGGCGTCGTCGCGGTGGTCGCGGTCGTCAGCATCGGCTTGCCATCGTCACCGCAGGCCGCGAGGCCGAGCGCGAGGACGGTCACCAGGGAAAAGGAAGTAAGAGAACGAATGGACATGTTGTCTCCGCGGGAGTTTTGGGCGCAGCGTGCGACCCTGCGCCCACGCTACACAACCGCGCCTCGTCACGGAAGCCGACTTGTCGTGCGTTGGCGGACGGGCGGACTCGAGCGTCGGGGCTGCAGGCCCCCGGCCGGTGAGGTCGCTATCGTCATGGTCGCGAAACCGGCGCGAAAACGACCGAAATCTGCAGCGAGCGGGCCCGGCGGGCTCTCCAGAGGCGGGCGTGACGAGCTGTCCCCAGAGACATATCACGCCGGGCGGCCGCGGGCCCGCGAATGCGGTAAGCAGAGGGTGATGACAGGGCAGAGCTTGCTGGGGCGAAGGCGGCACGTGTTCGAGATCGAGGACCAGCCGTGGTTGCCGCAGGCGATCCGCGACGGCGTGACGGGCTACCTCAATTACCTCGGCAACCTCGACGCGCGGCCGTATCAGGGCTTCTGCGACGCCCTCGCGGCCGCGCTGCGGACCACCGGCGAGCGCGAGATCCTCGATCTCTGTTCGGGCTCGGCCGGTCCGCTGCCGACGCTGATCGCCGAGCTCGACCGGCGCGAGCTGCCGGTGCGCGTGCGCCTCAGCGACCTGTTCCCCAACGCCGACGCGATGGCCGCAGCGGCCTCGACCGTGCCCGGGCGGATCGTCCACGAGACGCGGCCGGTCGACGCGACCGCGGTGCCGGCCGAGCTCGCCGGCTTCCGCCTGCTGTGCAACGCCTTCCACCACTTCCGACCCGAAAAGGCGCGGGCGATCCTCGCCGACGCGGTGGCGCAGCGGCGCGGGATCGCGTTGTTCGAGGGCGTCGGCCGCTACCCGGCGTCGATCGCCACGTGCATGGTGACGGGCCTCGGCGTGCTGGCGACGTCGCTGCTGATGCGACCGGTCCGCTTGTCGCGGCTGGCGTTGACGTGGGTGGTGCCGGCGATCCCGCTGGTCGCGACGTGGGACGGGGTGGTGTCGTGCCTGCGCGTCTACTCGCCCGAGGAGCTGCGCGAGCTGCTGGCGACGGTGCCCGGGGCCGAGGACTACACGTGGCAGATCGAGGCGGAGCCGCTCGGCCGCAGCCCGATGCGCGTGACCTGGCTGGTCGGGGCGCCGCGCGCGGCGTGAAGGCGGAAGCCCCACGAGAGATGTCTTGAAGGGCATGTCCTTCTAGACATGTGCGTCGCAACGGACGGAGCCGAGCGCGAGCCGTCGGCGCGATGGCGCGCCGACGCGGCCCGTGCGAGCTCGCGGTATGCTCGCCGGCGATGCCGCTCGAGCTCGTGCTGCTGACGACCAATGCGCGCAAGGCCGACGAGTGGCGGCGCAACTTCGATCGCTACGGGATCGCGGTGCGGGCGGTCGCGGCGGCGGCGACCGCCGAGACGGCGCGTTCGTTGATCGAGGCGGCGCCCGCGGGCGTCCGCGTGATCGCAGTGTGCCGCGAGGACAGCGACCTGTTCGTCCACGGTACCGACGTTCGCAGCGAGCGCCACGACCTCGAGCTGGTCGACCACGTGACGACGATCGAGGCGTGGTTCATGGAGGACGGGGAGCTGCGCGCGGCGCATTATCGACACCGGGCGGAGGGCTTCGTCGACCGCTCGCGCGGGGCGTGCGAGGAGCCGGGCGGGTGGTGGGACGCGATCTTCCGCCTGCGCGCGACCAGCATGACGTATGCGGAGATGCGCGCGGGGGCGGGCAAGCAGTCGTCGCGCGACATGGCGATCTCGCGGTTTTTGCTCGACCGCGTCTATTATAAAAAGCGCGTCGATCTGTCGGCGACGCCGCGCGCCGCGACGGACGATCGAGTTCGACGACGACGTGGCGGCGTTCGTGCGCGAGAGCCCGTGGCTGGGCAGCCCGGCGCTGGCGCAGTTCGGGATCGATCGGGTGCTGGCGGCGGTGATCGATCAGGGGGTGTTCTTCCGCGCGGCGCAGAACCGGCGCGAGCGGGTCTACTGGTGGCCCGGGCTGAACGCGGGGATCCCGTACACCCCGAAGCGCGACGGGCTGCACGAGGCGACCTTCATGATGCACGACTTCGGGCACTTCCTGCTGCCCGACCTGGTGTTCACGGGGACGGCGAGCGAGCTGCACCGGCGCGTGTACGTGGCGTATCGCATGATCTCCGAGGCGGTGACGCTGGTGCTCGCCGACATGGTGTTCGTCGAGGCGCTGCGCCGTTCAGGGGTCGAGTACGACTGGACGCGGCGGCACGCGCATCCGCTGTTCGCCGCGACGCAGATCGATCCGTCGCAGCCCGAGGGCTTGCGGGCGCTGCTGGCGGCCAACGTCGGCTATTGCGTGGGGGGCGACGATTCGCGGTGGCGGGCGCTGCTTGCCGAAGCGGGGGCGTCCGACGCGGCGCTCTGCGATTATCGCCAGAAGTACGAGCCGTACTTCGTCGAGGACCTGCGGTGGACGGTGCGCAACTGGGAGACGATGACGGGCCGCGCCGACGAGTTCGCGCGCTGGTGGGCCGACACGGGGCCGCTGCGCGCGCTGGCGGATCTGGGGCTCGAGACGGTCGAGGCGTTCGCCGAGCAGGTGGCGACGGGGCCCGGGTCGCTGATCGATCGGGTGTTCGCGCGGGTGATGGCGACGCGCATCGAGCCGGCGCTGCGCGGGCAGGTGGCGCCGGCGTCGGCGGAGGAGCGGCGCGAGCGGGCGTTCCTCCGCTGGCTGGTCGGCCAGTTCGGGGTGTTCGCGCGGTTCCCCGCGGCGCAGGGGTCGGCGCTGACGCGCTCGCGCCTGACGGAGTTCGTGAAGACGCACCGCGGACGGCTGGGGCCGGCGGAGATCGCCCGGGCCCGCGCGTTCTACGAGCGCTTCGTCGACTCGCTGGCGGAGCAGCACCTGGCGAGCCTCGACGACGCGGCGACGTGGCGCGAGGTGTTCGCGCTGGTGGAGCCGTTCTACGTGTTTTATGACGGCCCCCGCGAGGCGTACGAGCCGCTGGCACAGGCGGCGAGGCGAGTGCTCGGCGAGGAGTGAGGTGTCCCCCGGGACAGGTGATAGCGTCGTGTGTCCCTATGAACATGTTTTTAAGGACATGTCATGCGGGCGAAAACGCCCGCGCCGACGCCTCGCTTCCACGCTATGATCGCGGGCTCGCATGTCCGACGCCGACGCTATCTCGAATCGACCGACGCTGGCGGTCGCGACCATCGGCCATCATCACAGCGGCAAGACGTCGCTGACGGTCGCCATCACCGAGCTGCTGTCGCAGCGCTCGAACGGGGCGGTCCGGCCGGTGACGGTGCTCGAGCTCGAGCGGCGCGGCGGGTTGTGGTCGCGGTTTCATGGCGATGTCCACAACCCGAGCGAGGGACACATCGAGACGCGCACGATCGCCGCGAGCGAGGTCCGCTACGCGACCGAGCACCGCAACTTCATCCAGGTCGACAGCCCCGGCTGGCGGCCGTGGCTGAAGAACGCGGCCCGGGCCCAGGCGGTCGTCGACGCGCTGATCCTGGTGGTGTCGGCGCCCAAGGGGGTGGAGCCGCAGACGCACGAGCACCTGCTGCTGGCCCGCGCGCTGGGGCTGTCGCAGGTCGTGGTCTTTTTGAACAAGTGCGACCGCGTGGTCGACCTCGAGTGGCTCGACATGGTCGAGCAGGACGTGCGCGAGCTGCTGATCCGCTGCGGCTTCGACGGCGACGGGACCCGCATCATCCGCGGGGCCGCGGCGCCGCGCGAGGGCGATCGCAAGCGGTGGGAGGCGTGCATCTCCGACCTGCTCGAGGTGCTCGAGCTGGAGCTGCAGATCCCCGAGCACCCGGTGCAGGGCTCGCCGCTTTTGTACCTCGACCACGTGTACTCGCGCCGGCCGGGGCAAGAGGGCCTGGTGGTCGACGGACGGGTGCGTCGCGGGCAGGTGCGCCCCGGCGACACGCTGACGATCGCGGGCTTCGGCGAGCCGATCGAGGTGCAGGTTTCGAAGCTCGAGATGAACCGCCGCAAGGTCGAGCGGGCCCAGGCCGGCGAGTTCGTCGGGCTGCGGCTGGTGCGGCCGCGGCTGGCGCTGCAGCCCGAAGAGCTGCGCGTCGGCCAGGCGCTGGTGAAGCAGGGGAAGACCGCCGTGCGCCGCGTGACGGCGCACCTCGACCTGCTGGCGACCCGCGAGAACGGCCGCCGCACGCCGGTGCGCAGCGGTCACATCGGCCTGCTGCTGTTCGGGACGGCGGTGGTGGCCGGGCGCTTCGACGTGCTCGGGCAGGAGACGATCGCGCCGGGCGAGGGCGCGACCGTGGCGGTCGAGCTGATGCAGCCGGTGTACCTCGAGGACGGGATGCGGTTCCTGCTGCGCGACGGCAACCAGGGGCCGCTGTTGCCGGCAGGCGAGCGGGCGCGCTGGGCCGGGACGTCGGGCATGGGACGCGTGCTCGAGGCGCGCGGCTGAATCCGCGATCCGGACGCGGCGTGGACGTGGGACGGGCGTGAGCGCGTCGCCGGGGGCCGGCGGTCGCGCGCCGCCGGCCGATCACGACGACGTGCGTGTCATCGAGATGGGCGATTGGATTTTTTCGGGTCCCCGCGAAGCGGATCGGGCAGGCAGCGAAGTCGCTGCGAGATTTTTTGTTGGAGACGGCGGAGGAGAACGACTGCGGCGCGTCACTTCATGCGCGCGAGGTTCCGCCAGAAGTGCCTCAAGCTGTCCGTGCCGCCGAACAGGGTCGTGAAGTGCGTCGAATCGACCATGAGGATGTCGCCGGCGCGCTGATCGGCGGGCGGGAGCCGGAGCAGGCAGTTGAACTCGGTGTTGCCGGCGGTGGTGAAGGGGTGCGGGCGCTGGAGGTCGATGGGCTGGCGCGCGAGCACCTGCACCGCCTTCGGGTCGCCTTCGAGCAGGGCGTAGTGCGGTAGGTGCGGGTGGAAGTTGAACGTGGTGACGTCGGTGAGCAGCCCCTTCTCGTCGAGGTCGCGGAAGGCGGTCAGCGGGGCGATGTTCCCGGTGCCCGGATCGACCGCGGGGCGCAGGCCCCATTGATTGATCACGGGGATGTCCAGCGCCTGCAGCAGTGAGCGGGTGTAGCCGCCGAAGCGCTGCTGCCGGGGCACGAGCGGGTCGCCGTGGTGCTCGTATTCCTCCTGGCGCTGCGCGTAGTCCGGGGTGGCGCCGACGTCGTGGTGCGGGGCGATCACGAGGCAGGTGCCCTGCCGCTCGAGCCAGTGTCGGATGGCGGCGATCTCCTCCGCCGCGGCCGCCTGGGCGGAGAGCAGGGTGTCGAGGCCGAACACCAGGAGGGTGTCGGTGTCAGCGAGGATCCGTGCGTCGATGGGCAGCGGGTAGCCGGCCTGATCGACGCGCTGGAACACCGCCACGGGGTGACCGGTGACCTCGCCGGCGAGCGCCTGAAAGCTCAGCGCGGAGCGGTGGAACAGCTCCAGGGTGCCGTCGATGCCCTGGAGGAACCGCGCGGCGTCGTACTCCGGGGTCTCGTAATCCGGCCACAGCACGCGGCGCACCTCGGTGATGGTCGAGTAGCGGTTGTCGAGCTCCGCGAGGTCGCGCTGGGCCTCCCACGCGTAGCTCCACGCCCAGTAGATGCTGATCCGCCGCTTGCCCGGCGTGTACTTGCGCGGGACGTGGGTCTGATTGTAAGTCCTCGCCGGGGGGATGTTGCGATGCGTGGAGTTCATGGCGGTGAATCGGGACGAGGGATCGGGGTCAGCCGCCGGCGACGAGCCAGTGCAGCGCCGCGAGCCCGGGGATGAAGAAGTAGGCGCCGCCGCGGACTGTGGTGAATGCGGGCAGGCCCGTGATCCGGCGGCGGATCGGTCGCGTCGGGATCTTGAACTCGAGCGTGCCGTCCTGGGTGCCGACGATCGGATCGCGCTCGTTGCCCAGCTCGTGGAAGTTCTTGTCGTTGATCCACACGTTCTGGGCGAACTCGAACTGGCGGATCAGGCTGGCGCACAGCAGAAACGCCGCGACGCCGCGCTCCTGGCCGTCCTCGGGCGCGTTGTCGGGCAGGGGTGGGCCGTAGGTGGCGCCGCGGCGGATCATGCGGTGCCGGTTGATGCTGGCAGCAGTGTCCCGCGGGTTGACGCGGCGGATGTGGGCGCCGAGCGGGACGGCGTAGCCGTGCGGGTCGTCCTGCGCATAATTGAAGTCGTTGTTGCGCTGCGGGTCGGCGCCGAGCTCCGGGTCGTCCGCGTCGGGCGCGAGCACCAGCGGGGCGCCGCTGCGCCAGCGGCCCATCAGCTTGGCCGCCAGCAGCTCCTGCTCCGCGGGGGTCTCGCCGTGCTCGGCGAGGAACTCGCGGAACTTGCCGACGTGCTCCTGCAGCCGGCGATACGCCATGTAGCTGCCGTTGCGCGCGAGCACCTCCGGCTGCGGCAGGCCGGCGGGCGGTCCGACCTCGTCGGGATAGCCGAGGATGAATTCGCCGGGCTTCAGCAGCCCGCCGGAGCCGGGCGTGGGCTCGTCTCCGGAGCCCTCGATCGCCGGGTTCGTGAGCTGGTCGCGGTAGCCGAAGTGGTCGTGCGCGTGGTCGAACGGCGGGATGGCCTCGACGTCGATCGCCGAGAGCAGGTCCGTACCCGGAGCGCCCGCCCGTATGCTCGCGAGCTCCTCCTGGTAGTGCGCCCGGTCGGCGATGTCGCGGGTGAAGAGGAGGACGATGGCGTGGAGCTCGGGACCGGTGAGGTCGCCGACCCAGTGGTCCGGATGGTTCGCGCCCGTGTCGCCGAGGATGGCCGCGCGCGCCGCCATGCCCTGGCGGAACTCCTCCGGGAAGGTGGCGAGCGAGGCCTCGTCGACGCCGAGCGCGCGCAGGCCGTGCCACGTGAACGCGAGCGTCACCCACCGCTTCTCGTCGGCGATCGACGCGCGCATCGCCGCGACCGACTGCACCTGCTCGACCATCGCGGACAGCCACGCCCGCCCCGCCGCGGCGCTGTCGAACGTGAGGAACTCGTAGCGTCCGGCGCGCGCCGGGGCGCGATTCAGGAGGATGTACTGAATGTCGTCGAGGTCGAGCATGCGGCGGGCGTCACTGCATCTGATCGAGGATGTCGGAGAACAGGGCCTTCACGCGCAGCGACTTCTTGACCTCGTCGGCGCTGACGTACGGATATTCGCCGTACTCGAGGAAGCTGGGGCGGTGGTGCGCTCGCACGAATTCGACGAAGGCGGCAGGATTGGTCTTCCAGTCGGCCGGAAAGCCCTCCAGGTTCTCGAAGACGGTGCTGATCCCCGACTGCGAGAACAGCTCGACGGCGTCCTCGGTGTACTTGTCGAAGTCGGTGTCGAAGATGCCCTGGTACATGAAGTAGGTCGCACCCTCGATCTCGAACAGCACCCAGCGCAAGTAGTGCAGCTGGAGCGGGGCGAGGAAGTGCGGCTGCTCCTCGATGGCTTTTTCGAGGGTCCGCCCGTGCTCGCGAAAGACCTCTTCGCGCCCGGGGATGATCTTGGCGACGATCGTGAAGCCGTAGCAGGCAGGGGTCTTGGGGAAGATGGGCCCGTAGCGGCCGTACTCGACGGCGTCGGGGAAGAAGCCGCCCTCCGGGATCGCCATCGCCGCGGGCTTGGACCATTCTGGTGGCTTGGACCTGTCCGACACGATCCGCGAAGATGCAGGCGTCGCAGGGCGTTGCAAGCGGCTGGGAACAACTCGGCGGCCCGTGGACTTGCTAACGCCGTTGAGGCGGATCGGAGCGGATGGTGCGCGTGCGGCGCGAATCGGAATGCGTCGATGGTGTCGCCGAATGTCGACACCGTCGCGCCTCTCCGGATCGTCAGGGGGATGATCGCGGGCGATGGTGGGCGAGCTTGGCGGCGATCAGCTGGTGGTCCGCGGCGGCGATCAGGCGATCGACCGTGCAAAAGGCGTCGTCGGCCTGGGCGATCCCGACGGAGAGGGTCAACGTCAGCGCGCGCCCGTCGACGGTCGAGGTGTGGCCGGCGACGTCCGTGCGGATCTGCTCCGCCAGCGCCGCGGCGCGCTCGGGGTCGGTGTCTGGCAGGAGCAACGCGAACTTGTCGCCGGCCTGGCGGGCCAGGGTGGCGCCCGGGGGCACGTGGGCTCGCAGGCGCTGGACGAGCTCTCGCAGCAGCTGGTCGCCCGCGAGGTGTCCGTAGGTGTCGTTGATGCGCTTGAAGCGATCGATGTCGAGCATCACCAGCGAGAGCGGCTTTCCGGAGATCTTGGCGGTCTGGAGCTCCCGGTCGAGCAGGCCGACGAGCTGATGCTGCTTGTGCAGGCCGGTCAGGCCGTCGAGCTCCGACGGTGAATAGGTGGACTCGGCGGGGGGCGCGTCGACCACCTTGAGAAGGGTGTCGCCGATCCGGACGCTATCGCCGTCGGAGAGCGGCGCCTCCTGCTTCTGTTGGCCGTTGACCCAGGTGCCGTTGGTGCTGCCGTTGTCGACCACCCACCAGCCGTCGGTGCGTTTTCAGAGCGCCCGTGGCTGCGGGAGGCGGAGTCTCCCCCGAGGACGATGGCGTTGTGCTCGCCGCGTCCGACGGTGATCGGCGCCGAGGCTGCTTCCAGCACATGGTGCTGGCCGACCGTCGCCGCGTCGCCCGAGGCGCGAATGACGAGGTAGCAAGAGCCTGCCGTCGCGCGGCGAAAGCCGAAGAAGAGGCGACCGGCCCAGTCGCCGGTGGGGTCGGGCCTGCCCATCGCGTGGCTCTCGACGCCGCCGTCCGAGAGCTGCTTGGGGATGGCGATGCACTGGCCCGCGAGCGCGCGGGTCTCCGCGTCTTTGACGGTGTCGCAGTAATAGACCTGCTCCTTGCATTGCTGGCAGAAGCGGACGGAGTCGGACTCGCTCGGCGCGAGCGTCTCCCACCGCTTGGGGCAGGCGAAGAGGAAGCGGACCCGTGGACGCTCCTGCTTGGCGCTGTCGCTGCCGCAATTCATGATCACTTCGCGGAACAGCAGGTTGGCGTATTCGAAGCCGATCTGCCGCCCCAGCGCGATGAATCGCGCGATCACGGCGGGATCGGCGGTGGGGCGCGAATGGAGGGCGACCTCGAGGCGCAGCCACTCGGCGCGCGCAGGGTCGCGGCCCTCGATGAGCTCCGCGTAGGCGAGCCGGCCCGCGTCGTCCAGCGACCGGGCGTAGGCCTTGTTGATGAAGGGGCGTTCGTCTTCGGAGCTCAGGTACTCGGAGATGCGGGACTGCGCCTGTGCCACGCAGAAGGGCATAGCACACCTGTTTCGGCGGGCGCATTCGCGCCCAGGCGGTGCGAGGCGGATCGGTGTTCGCAGCGAGGTCGCCGGGGTGGACGAGGGTCAGCGGCCCGAGCGAGCGCGTTCGACGGCGCCGGGCGGCGGCTGGACGTCGCGGCGGCGCGCTGCTGCGAGCGCGCGAGCTCGCAGTCGCGGAACGTCGACGGGGGAGCCGGCTCGTGTCGAGGGGACTCCGCGTGGCCACCTACGCCTGCCCCTATTGGGTGACGCTGTGGATCGTCGAGAACAGCCTGTGGGACGACGAGGCGGCGGACACGATGCGCCGGCTGACGAAGCGCTTCCTCGACAGCCTTGCCAGGGCGCTGGGGCTCGACCCCGCGGCGCGCGAGGACATCGAGAGCGCCACGCGTGCGCTCCGCGGCAGCGACGAGGACGCGGACGACGACTGAGCCGCCATGCTGCCTTGATTCGCTGCGTGCGTTGCTTCAGAAGGGCAAGACGCGGGCGCTCACCAGCTGATCGGCTCGAAATCCTTCAAAAAGACGCCGCGCAGGAATTCGCCGTCGCGGAGGCCGCGGACGATCGGGTCACACACGCGGGCGGCGGCGTCGACGAGGTCGAGGGGGGCATGAAGCCGCGCTCGCGCATGGCGTCGGCGATCGGCGCGGGGTTCTCGTTGGAGGCCCAGCCGGTGTCGACGCTGGTCATGTAGATCCGGTCGGTCGCGTAGTCGTCGGCGGCGGTGCGCGTCATCATGTTGAGCGCGGCCTTGGCCATGTTGGTGTGCGGGTGGTACGGGGCCTTCCAGTCGCGGTCGAAGCGGCCCTCGGGGGCGGAGACGTTGACGACGAAGGCGGCCCCGGCGGCGCGGGCCATGGTGCGGCGCAGGCGGGCGTTGAGGACGAACGGGGCGACCGTGTTGATCAGCTGGACCTCGACCATCTCGATGGTGCCGACCTCGTCGAGGCGCAGGCGCCAGCTGTTGCGCTCGCGCAGGTCGAGCGGCTGGCCGAAGCCGTCGTCGCTGCGCTGGGGGAACAGCGGGTGCTCGGCGAGCGAGATGTCCCCGGGGACATGTGACTCGACGAGCAGCGACTGCAGGGCGGGCGCCAGGGCCTCGGGCGCGGCCTCGTCGGCGAGCAGGGCGGCGTAGAACTCGGGCGGGCGGTGGACGGTCTGGGCGGCGTTGTTGACGAGGATGTCGAGGGCGGGCAGCTCGGCGTCGAGGCGGGCGGCGAAGGCCTCGACGCGGGGGATCTGCCGCAGATCGAGGGCGACGATCTCGAGGCGCTCGCGGAATTCGGCGAAGTCGGGCTCGGCGGCGAAGCGGCGGGCGGCGTCGCGGGCGAAGCGGGTGGTGACGATGACGCGCGCGCCCCAGCGCAGCAGTCGCAGGGCGACCTGATGGCCGATCTTGATGCGCCCGCCGGTGACGAGGGCGACGCGGCCGCGCAGGTCGAGCACGTCGCCGCGGCGGGCGTAGCTGCGGGCGGCGCACTCGGGACACAGGCGGTCGTAGAAGAAGTGCAGGCGGGTGTAGGGCCGCTTGCACACGTAGCAGGTGCGGGCGCCGTGCAGCTCGTGGATGCTGGGGTCGGGAGGTTCGACGGCGGGCGCGGCGACGCCGAGGTGGCGCTGACGAATGGCGGCCTCCTCGCTGCGCCGGCGATCTTCGGCCTGCTGGGCTTCGCGGCGGCGGCGGTCGCGACGGCGGTCGCTGCGGGCCTGGCGACGGTCGTCGCGGTGAAAGCCGAACACGGCCCGGCGCAGCTCGACGAGCCGCGGGTGGTCGCTGCGGAGGAGAGATGGCCGAAGGGACAGGTGGCCGAGGAGGCGCAGGGCGGCGGCGAGGTCGGCCTCGGCGAGCGGGGACGGGAGCTCGTGGGCGAGGCCCTGCGACGGGAGGGCGCGGCGCAGGCGGGCGAGCTCGGGCGCGGGCCGGCGCTCGGGCTGACGGTTGGCGTTGCGGGCGAGGCGGGCGAGGAGGCCGTCGCGGAGGTGCGCGGGGAGGTCGTCGAGGTCGAAGGCGCAGAGGTGAAGGTTGGTCCCGGCGGCGGCGACGAGGGCGCCGCGGTCGACCGAGCGCGGGAGGGCGAGGCGGTGCCATTGCACGCGCGGGAGCAGGCGGTACCACTCGGTGGTGGCCGGCGCGTCGAGCAGGTAGGGGCCGCCCAAGCGGAGGTCGTCGAGGACCCTGTTCTTGAAGACATGTCCGACGAGACATGCCGAACGCGCGGTGAGGGCGGCGCGGCCGAGGTCGAGGCTGCGCAGCGCGGTGTGAGCGGCGAGCGCGGGCAAGAGGTCGGACAGCCCGGGCGGGCCGAGCGGGTTGCCGCGCAGGGAGAGGTGCGACAGCCGCGGGTGGCGAGCGACGAGGGCGGCGAGGTCGACGGCGGTGTCGGGGCCGAGGTCGCAGTCGCCGAGCCACAGGCCGCGCAGGCCCGGGAGGTCGAGCGCGGGCAGCAGGGCGGCGACGTCGAGGCCGCAGAGGTCGAGGTGCGCGCCCGGCAGGACGGCGCCGTGGACCAGGCGCCGGGGCGTCGCGAGCTGGGGGTCGCTGGAGAGGTCGGCGAGGAGGCTCGCGCGGTCGATCGGCGTGGCCATGAGCGGCGCGGCAGCGCGCGGCGAGGATGATACACGATGGCGGACGCGCGACGGGCGAAGCCGAGGACGCCGCGGGCATGCGCCGACGAGGACGAGGTCGCTGTCGCCGCGCCGCGCACGGACTCGCGGACGTGACCGCAAGGGCCGCGCCGCGATCGTGTTACGCTGCGGCGCCGAGATGCCGGACGGGGTGACGATCGAGGTGGCGATGATCGTGCCGCGGACCGAGGCGGAGGGGCCGGGGGTGCGCTACGCGGTGTGGGTGCAAGGCTGCCCGCTGCGCTGCGCGGGCTGCTGCAACCCGGAGATGCTCGAGTTCGGCGGCGAGGGGTCGACGCGGCGGCTCGCGGCGGACCTGGTCGAAGAGGCATGTGCGTCGGGGGCGGAGGGGGTGTCGCTGCTGGGCGGCGAGCCGTTCGCGCAGGCGGAGGCGCTGGCGCCCGTGGCCGAGGGGGTGCGGGCGCGCGGGCTGTCGGTGATGATCTTCACGGGCTACACGCTGGCGGAGCTGCAGACGCAGGGGCCGGCGGCGGCGCGGCTGCTGGCGGCGACCGACCTGCTGGTCGACGGGCGCTTCGAGGCGAAGCTGCGCTCGCAGCGGCGGCGCTTCATCGGCTCGGACAATCAAGTGCTGCACTTCTTGAGCGACCGCTATGCGCCGGACGATCCGAAGCTGCAGGGCGGCAACACGGTGGAGCTGCGGATCCGCGGCGGCGAGATCACGCTCAACGGCTGGCCGGTGCTCGGGCCGCGCACGCGGGTGGCGCGATGAGCCTGGCGGTCAGCGTCGACGAGGGGCACGCGCTCGAGGTGCTCGACATGCTGATCCGCGGCCGACAGGTCCGGATCGTGCCGACGCATCCGGTGTCGCAGCCGCGGCCGGAGCTGGTCGAGGTGGCGGGGCGCAGGATCGCTTCGACGTGCCTGCGCGTGCTGGTCGAGTCGGGTCGGCGCGAGCGCGTGGTGCTGCGCCGCGGCCGACGCGTGCGCGGGAGAATCTGGGATGCGGCCCGCAGCGAGGGCTTCCGCCTGCGCTTCACCGAGGCGACCTACGAGCTGTGGGTGCAGGCGACGCAGCGGCTGGCGGAGATCGCCCGGCCCGCGGAGGTGGTGGAGGGCGAGGGCAGCTCGCGCAAGGCGCGGCGGCAGATCCGTCGCATCATCAAGATCGCGGGGACGGACACGGGTGATTGGCTGGTGTACGCGCTGGCGGTGCGCCACCTGGGGCGCGTGAACATGCCGCGGGAGATCCGCGAAGACTTGGGGCGGCGGCTGTGCCTGGGCTCGCCGCTGGCGACGCTGTTCGCGCTCGAGGACTGGTCGCGCCAGGTCGACGGCGAGGAGTCGTCGGGCAAGCCGGAGCTGCTGCTGAACGGGCCGCAGGTGGTGCTGCTCGAGTGCCTCGACGAGGTGCTGGCGGAGCAGTGGGCGGAGCAGATCGGCCGCTGCATGCGCTGGTCGCCGGGCGAGGAGCGGGCGGAGCGGCTGCTGACCGCCGCGCGCGTGCTCGAGCAATTCGTTCATGCGATCGACTTCCGGGCGCGGCTCGATCTGGCGCGGCCGCTGTGTCGCGCGCTGGCGCGCCTGTGCGGCGGCGAGTGGGGCGATCCGCCGGCGGTGGTGTCGGCGCAGCTGGTGGCGGATTCGGGGCTGATGCTGCGCTCGCAACAGGACGCGCTGCGGCGAGCGCTGGCGCGGATCGTGGGGCTGGGCGAGCGGCTGGCGGAGCTGCGCGAGGCGATGACGCGCCACGCGTTCGGCGACCGCCGCTACGAGGAGTCGCAGCTGTATCTCGAGCTGTTCGATATGGTGCTGCGGCCGCACCTGGGGCGCCTCGACGCGCTCGCGCGAGTGCTGACGGGGCGGCTGGGGTGAGCGCCGGCGGAGGGCGAGGCCGACGCACAGGAGGACGCGCGAGGGTTCGGCCTCGCCAGGGCGCGCGCGGGTCGGTTAGGATGGGCGCCCGCGAGGAGGCAGCGTGAGCCGAGGGTACCGCATCCGCATCAGCGATCCGAACTGGCGACCGGTCACCTACCACGACGCTGCGCGGCGAGGTCGCGACGACCGACGCGATCGAGCTGGACGTCGGGATGCTCGAGATCCTGCCGGAGGGGGCGATGACGGCGCTGCTGCGCGAGGAGCTGGCGGCGAGCGGCTGGTCCAAGGGACAGGACGGGGGGATGTCGCGCGAGTTCGGCGAGGTGGCGGTGACGCTGTCGCCCGACGGCCGGACGGTGACGGTGCGCGCGGCGGCGTCGAAGCAGGTGACGGCGCGGGCGACGAGCCAGGAGCAGGCGAACTCGCGGCTGGACGCGGCGGGCAAGCAGGCGGAGCGCGACCTGGCGCAGGAGGTGGCGCGGCGGCTCGGCGCGCACGAGGGCGAGATCCGCGGCGAGCTGCAGGCGGCGCTGCAGAAGGTGTACGCCGAGGCGCTGCGGCAGAAGGCGGCGTCGATGGGGCAGATCGAGAGCGTCCACGAGGGCCGCGGGGCCGACGGCGAGCTCGAGCTGACGATCAAGGTGCGGGTCTGAGCGTGCGACGCACGGTGCCGATCGAGACCCTGCCGGGCGAGGTGCGGGTCGAGGACGCGGTCGAGATGGCCTGCGCGCAGGACGTGACGTTCATCGAGGAGCGGCTGCGCCGCGGGATGAGCGTGCTGGTCGAGTGCGACAAGGAGCTGGCGCTGCACGTGTACCTGGCCGTGCGCGCGCGCCTGCGTCGCGGGGCGGCCAACGGGCGCGGGCCGCAGATCGTGATCGTCGACGGGCGCCCGCGCGAGGGCGAGGAGAGCCGCGGCAACCTGGCGACGATGCTGACGCAGCTGACGACGGCGATCCGCGGCAGCGTCGAGCGCACGATCATCGTCCTGCTGCACCTCGACGTGCTGACGACGACGCACACGAGCCTGACGATGGAGGCCCGCGAGGCGATCCCGCTGCTGTACGAGAACCCGGAGGCGGTGCTGCTCGGCTTCCGCGACCCGAGCTTCTCGCTGCCGAAGGTGATCGAGGGGGTGTTCGCGGTCCGCCGCGAGATCGTCGGGGTGCCGCGCGAGTCGCTGGCGAAGATCGTGACGCAGCGAGAAGCGAAGGCGATCGACGCGGACAACTTCGATCCGTTCGCCCTTTATAAATATGTGTCGGGGCTGAACCCGGTGCGGCTGCGGCGATTGATGCAAGCGGTCGGGCTGCGCCGCGAGGCGATGCCGGGGCGTTCGCAGGCGGCGCAGGTGTACCGCGAGCTGCGCCGGCAGACGGTCAGCGAGGACGTCGAGCTGCCGAACGTCGATCTCGAGCGCGACATCGGCGGCTACCCGGAGGTGAAGCTGCGGCTGCGCGAGGAGCTGCTCGACCTGCTGCGGCGCAAGGACAGCCTCGGGAGCGAGGGCGAGATCCAGGCGCTCGAGGGGCTGTTGCCGCGCGGGATCATCTTTCACGGGCCGCCCGGGACCGGCAAGACGTACTTCGCCAAGGCGATGGCGACGGCGATGGACGCGACGGTCATCATCGTGTCGGGGCCGGAGCTGAAGTCGAAGTGGGTCGGCGAGAGCGAGGAGAACCTGCGCCGGGTGTTCCGCCAGGCCCGCCGCAGCGCGCCTGCGGTGGTGGTCTTTGACGAGATCGACGCGTTCGCGCACGCGCGCGGGACGTACGAGGGCTCGGGGGTCGAGCACTCGATGGTGAATCAGTTGCTCACCGAGATGGACGGCTTCCGCGGCAGCGAGAGCGTGTTCGTGGTCGGGACGACGAATTCTTGGAGAGCCTCGACGGGGCGCTTCTGCGGCCGGGGCGATTTGAGTTCTTGATCGAGATTCCGGCGCCGGGGGTGCAGGACCGGCGGGAGATCGTGGAGATCTACGACCGCAAGCTCGAACTCGGCATGTCGCGCGAATTGCAGGAGCACCTGGTGCGGCGCACGGAGGGGCTGGCGGAGCGGGCGCGCGGGCTGCCGTTCACGGGCGATCACATCTATGCGGTGTGCCGGGCGCTGAAGCGGCAGGCGATCCGCACCGGCGAGAAGAAGTTCACGCCGGAGGACATCGATCGCGCGCTGCAGCGAAAGACGCGGGCGGCGGTGGTGCTGAGCCCTTCGGAGGAGCGGGTGGTGGCGATCCACGAGGCCGGGCACGCGCTGCTGGCGATGCTGGTCGAGCACGCGACGCCGCCGGAGCGGATCTCGATCGCCGCCGACATGGAAGGGGCGCTCGGCTACGTGCTGCGGGCCGCGCGGGCGCGGCCGTACGCGATCACGGCGGCGGACATGCGGGCCGACATCTGCGTCGGGCTCGGGGGCATGTGCGCGGAGCGGCTGGTGTTCGGCGAGGTGTCGATCGGGGCGCACACCGACCTGCAGCAGGTCAACCGCATCGCGCGGGCGATGGTCGAGGAGTACGGGATGGGCGCGAGCACGGGGGTGCTGGTGCGCCTCGACGATCCGCCGCGCCACGGGACGCCGATGTCGGAGCGCCGCCGCGAGCGCATCGACGCCGAGGTGACGGAGATCCTCGAGAAGGAGCTCCAGCGGGCGCAGGAGCTGTTGACGGGCCACCGCGCGATGCTCGAGGCGCTGGCGGAGACGCTGCTGTCGCGCAAGGTGCTCGACCGCGCCGAGCTGAGCGCGCTGACGAAGGAGAGAGCCATGGCTGAGGTGACGATCCGTCTGCGCCACAACCCGCGCACGGGGGAGCGCGAGGTGGTGATCCACTACGAGTCGGACAGCGACGCGCTGCCGCACGAGCACGAGCGCGACCACCGGGCGCTGGCGGAGCGGCTGATCGGCCGGCCGCTCGAGCAGGTGCTCGGCGGGATGACGGTCGACCGCGTGGTGGTCGAGAAGGCGCCGAAGGCCGGCGCGGCGGCCAGCGAAGAGGTGGCGCGCGAGAAGGCCGGCGTGCGCGGCACCTGACGAGCGAGCGCGGACGTGCGGTTCTGCCTGCTGCTGACGGGGACGACGAGCGACGGGGCGGCGCTGACGGTGCTGCTCGAGGCGGCGCCGTTCCTGGCCGAAAGGACATGGTCGGTGCTGCTCGACCGGTCAGGGCCGGGCAGCGCGCTCGCCTGCGAGGCGCTCGATGCTGTCCTCGCGGACAGGCTCTTGCCGCGCGGGCTGCCGCTGGCGACGGCGGTGGAAGAGGACGAGACGCTGGTGCTGACGCCGCTGCGCGGCGGAGCGCCGACGCGCTGGAACCTGTGGAAGGAGCGCACCGCGCCGCGCTTCGTGGAGGCGCTGCGGCTGCGAAGGCTGCCGGGCGAGCCGCTGGTCGACGAGGCGCTGTTCGTGATGCGCTCCGACTCGGAGGCGCCGCGGCTGCTGCTCGAGCGGCTCTTGTTGCTCGGGCGCTCGGACGCGCAGGTGGTCAGCTTCGTCGACGAGGCGGCGGCGGGCAGCTTCGCGGTGAAGGTCAAGGCGCCGCCGATCTATTTGATGATGGCGGCGCGCGACGGCGGCGGTGAGATCGCGGTGTACGGGCGCAATGGTGGCAGTCCGCTGTGGGTGGCGTGGTCGTTCGAACATCCGGCGGCGGGTCCGGCGGCGGCCTCGCTGGCGCGGATGAACCAGGCGGCGCTGGTCGACCGCGACGGTCAGTGGGTGCGCACGCCGGCGGACTGGCGGGCGCGGGCGATCCTCGACGCGGTGGCGCCGGAGCTCGCGGCGCCGCGGGTGGCGATGCGCTCGGTCGAGTCGGAGGTGCGGTTCCGGGTGCCGATTCGCCTGGCCCCGGCGGCGCTCACGGACCCGGACCTGTGGCTGCTGACGCCGGAGCTGTTGCTCGAGCTCGAGCCGCTGATCGAGGTGAGCACGGCGGACGAGCTGTCGCGGCTGACGGTGGCGCGGCTGACGGGCGCCGACGGGACGGTGTATCTGCTGCGCGAGCGGGTGCGGCCGGGGACGCCGCGCATGGCCGGGCGCGTGAGCGACACGCTCGGGGTGCCGGGTTATTCGCAGGTGGCGGGGGCCGACAACCTGTACGTGCCTGTCGGTCGGCGATTGATGCCGGTGCTGCGACGCGACGATCTGCGGGCGCTGCTGGGGCTCGAGCGGGCGCACACCGTGGTGATCACGGAGGACCGCGACGGGCCGCGGGTGGTGACGATCGTGGAGGTCGACGAGCAGCCGCTGCAGCGGTGGATCGACTACGTGGCGACGGACCGCCGGCTCGAGCTCGACAAGCTGCTCGAGCGCAGCGTGTTCGAGTTCCCCGAGGTGACGATCGAGTGGCCGAAGGAGGCGCGGCCGCCGGCGCCGAAGAAGCCGGTGATCCGCGAGGGGCCGGTGAAGCGGGCGCCGCCGCCGAAGCCGGTGGTGGTCGAGGAGCCGGCGAGCGCGGTCGACGTCGACGCGGCGGCGCACCTGCGAGCGCTGCGTGAGCAGGTGCGGACGCTCGAGCGGCGGGTGATCGCGGGCGGCTGCGACGAGCCCGAGGTGTGGCAAGATCTCGGGGAGATCAAGGCGCAGCTCGGCGACGGCGACGAGGCGGCCGATTGCTTCGAGATGGCGCTGCTGCACGGCGGGCCGCCCTACGACGAGAAATTGGCGAGGCGGCTGGTCGCGGCGACGCGGGGCAGTGATTCGGACGACGCATTGATGGAGTGGGTGGTGGCCGACCGGCGCACGCCGGCGGAGGCGAGCCGCCTGGGGGCGTCGCTGGTGGCCCGCGTGGCGACGCAGCGGCCGCCGGCCGACGAGGTGATGCAGCTGGCGCTGCCGATCTTCGCCGACCCGCGGCTGCCGGTGTCGCGCCGGCTGGCGTGGGCGGTGCTCGCAGGTTGGCACCGCCACGCACGCGACCGCCTCGGGATCACGCGGGCGAAGGAGGCGATCGTCGGCGGGATCAACGAGCGCGGGCTGAGCGAGCTGCACGACCTGCCGCGATTCGTGCGCCACGCGCTGACGCGCGAGGGCGACGACAACAACCACGAGGAGCCGGCCGAGGCCCGCACGGACCGCCTGCAGCAGGGGCAGCTGATCGCGCTCGAGGCGCTGTGGCACGAGGCGGCCCACGCAGGGCTGCCCGACATGGACGCGCCGACGGCCTTCTTGCGCCTGATCTTCGCCGTCGGGTTCGCGCGGCTCGGCGCGCGCGGGCTGGCGCAGGACCTCGTCGCGCCCGTCGAGCTCGAGCTCGATGTGCACGAGATCCCCAACCGCGCGCTGTTCCGCCTGTACATGGCGCGCCTGGCCCACGAGAGCTCGGGCGGCAGCGCGGAGGTGTGGACGGCCGAGGTGACGCGGACCGTCGAGGGCGTCCGCGAGCCGCGGCTGCAGCAGGCGGTGACGTGGCTGCAGAAGCGGTCGATGTGGCTGCGCACGAGCGGCGAGGAGGACTCGGCGCCGAGGGCGACGCGCTACAAGCTGCCGCCGGGGGTCGACGTGAGCGGCCTGGCGGAGGTGGTGTCGCGCGAGCTGTCGAGCGGGACGCGGTCGTTCGACTACCTGCTCGCGGAGGCGGTCGACGTGTGCGTGCGGCGGGCGCTGGCGAGCGGCAGTGATGCGGTGGTGGCGGAGGTGCTGGCGAGCGCGGAGCCGGGCCTCGGCAACATCCAGATCTTGAGTCACCGCGCGGAGGCGGTGGCGGCGTGCATCCACGGGGCGGCGAGCCTCGGCGACGACGCGATGCTCGGGCGCCTGCTCGAGGCGCTGGTGAACATCGCCCGCAGCGAGAAGCTGGGGTCGGCGCGCGAGCTGGTGCGGGCGACGCAGCGCGGGCTGGCGGCGCTGCGCCGGTTCGGCGGACTCGAGCCGGCGCGGGCGCTGCTCGAGGCGCTGGCGCGGGTACACGCGTACACGTCGAGCGACCAGATCGCGCTGTCGGCGACGGTGGCGACCGGGTTCGTGCAGATCGGCGAGGAGCGCGTGGCCGACGAGGTGCTCGACTCGCTGTGCACGCAGGTGCTCGGCAACGGGCTCGACTACGTGACGCGCGCGCAGGGCGGGCTGGCGGTGGCGCAGGCGCTGCGGCACTGGCCCAACATGACGCGCGTCGAGCGGTTCCGCCGGTTCGTCGCCGAGCTGGCGGCGTTCCGCGACACGTTCACCGCCAGCCGCTACTTCGATACGCACAAGATCCTGATCTTGGAGGCGATCGTCGACAGCCTGGCGGACAGCCGCACCCGCCACAGCGACCGCGTGCAGGGCTTCCTCGACCAGGAAGAACACGCCCTGCGCCGGCGCATCGTCACCGACTGGAGCGCAGTATGTGGACGCTAGAGGAGCTCGAGCCCGAGATCGACGATATCCGCGCGCGGATCCAGCAGCACCGCCGGGGTCTGAAGGAGTACTTCGTGGCCCGCGACGAGGAGATCGATCTGGCGATCCTGTGCGCGGTGGCCCAGGAGCCGCTCTTGCTGGTGGGGCCGCCGGGGACGGCGAAGAGCGACCTGGTGGTCAAGCTGACGGAGAGCCTCGGGCTCGGGGCCGGCGATTACTTCGAGTACATGCTGACGAAGTTCACCGAGCCGAGCGAGATCCTCGGGCCCATCGACATCGCGGTGCTCAAGGAAGGGCGCTACCTCCGGCGCACGCGCGGGATGCTGCCCGACTGCCGGGTGGCGTTCCTCGACGAAATCTTCAAGTCGAACTCGGCGATCCTCAACACGCTGCTGACGATCCTCAACGAGCGCAAGTTCTATCAGGACGGGCAGCCGACGCCGGTGCGCCTGGTGATGCTGTTCGCGGCGACCAACGACATCCCCGACCAGAGCGAGCTCGAGGCGATGGCCGACCGCTTCATCCTCAAGATCGAGACGAAGCCGGTGAAGGACCGTCACTTCGAGGAGCTGATCGACGCGGGGGTGATGAACGAGTCGTACCGCGCGAGCGGACACAAGCCGTGGACCCGCGGGGCGGCGTCGCTCGACGATTTCTTGAAGCTCAAGCGGTTCATGGACCTGAGCTTCGGGATGGGCCGCGAGCCGGGCCGCGACCGGGCGCAGTGGTTCCCGCGGCCGGTGTTCGCGGAGATGCGGCGGATCGTGCGGGCGCTCGAGACGGAGGACAAGGTGCTGGTCAGCGACCGCAAGCTGGTCAAGCTTTATAAAGTCATCCGCACGCAGGCGTTCCTGAATCACGGCGGGGCGGTGCAGACGTCGGACCTGAACCTGCTGGCGTACGTGGGCAACCGCCGCGACGAGATCCCGGTGGTGGCGAGCAAGGTCAAGGCGCTGCTGGGGCTCGGCGGGTGAGCGCGTGGGCCGGCGACTCAGCCGCGAAGAACTGCTGCCGGCGCTGAAGGCGTGGGCCCACGTGAGCGGCTACGGCGGCTCGCTGGCAGAGTCGCTGCCGCCGGCGCTGGGCTGGCTGCGCGCGCTGTGGGAGGAGGGCTACGACGCGCTGCCGCTCGACCTCGTGCACGACCTCGGGACGCTGCTGGTCGAGGGCCGGGCGTTCGCGTTCGCGTCGAGCCGCGACCTGGCCGACTGGCCGGAGGAGGAGCGCGGCGAGCGGCTGGCGTACGAAGATCGGGTGCTCGGCAAGTGGGTGCTGGACCCGAGCGTGGGCGACGCGCACGTGGCGATCGCGGCGCTGTCGGGCGAGCTGCAGCCGCGAGCTCTGGCGCACGCGATCGGCCTGGCCCTCGGGCCAGCTTCGCGGAAGGCCGAGCTCGACGCGGGCAACCCGGCGATCTTGCGCTCGTCGTGGCGCGAGGCGCTGGCGCTGTGCGCGAGCTGGCCGGCGCGCCACGGGGCGTGGGAGGAGCCGCCGGTCGACGAGCACTGGCAGGCGTGGGCGCTGTCGATCCGGGCGGCGATCGTGGGCGGGCTCGGCGAGGGCAAGCTGTTCTCGCCGGAGGATCTGTGGAGCTGGCCCACCTGGCCGACCTGCCCAACGAGTCGAGCCGACTGGCGCTGCGCGAGCTGCACGCGGCGACCGCGGCGATCGGCGGGGTCAGCCCGAGCGTGGCGATGGCGGTGCGCCGGCGCGCGCAGGAGGTCGCGATCGACGAGGAGGACGCGAGTCATTACCCGGCCGGAGGCTTCGACGCGCTGAGCACCCGCGGGCGCTTCGAAAATCTGGTGCGCAGCGAGGTGGCCTATGTCGATTCGGGGCGCGACGAATTGGGGCAGATCGATCTGTTCGACGTCCGCTTCGCCCAGGGCGAATTGCTGTACTACACGCGCGACGAGAGCCCGCTGTTCGACCAGCGCCGGCGCGTGACGGTGGTGGTCGAGCGGCCGCTCGACCAGCGGCACAAGCACCCCGAGCTCGACGCGCAGACGCTGGTGCTGGTCGACGCGGCGACGCTGCGGCTGCAGGCCGACATGGTCCAGGTGTTCGGGCCGAGCGGGGCGGAGCTGCACCTGCGCTGGCGCACCAGCGGGAAGGCCGACGCGGAGGCGGCGGAGGAAGAGGCGCGGCTGATGGCGATGACTCTGGCCGACGACCTGGCGCACCGGCGAGTGACTCTGGCGACGATGACCGACTGGCAGGAGGCGCCGCCGCGCGGGCTGGTGGTGTTCGCGGCGCATCAAGAGGACCCGCGCGCGGGGGCGCGAGCGTGGGTGCGGGTCGGCGAGCCGCGCTGGGTGCTGGACGGCGAGAGCTTCGCGGTCGGCGAGCCGGGCGGGCTGCGAGCGCTGCTCGACGCGCTGCTGCTGCGGCTGTTCGCCTAACGGTCGGGTTCCTCGGCGCTCGAGTTCATCAGGCGGTCGCGGTAGAGCTTGCGGAAGCGCAGGGTCGGCTCGTCGGTGCGGACCGAACGCTCTTCGCTCGCGGGCGGGACCTCTCCCGGCAGCGAGGTCTCGATGACGGCCCGATCCTCGCCGCCGATCTTTCGACTGCCGCGGCCGAAGTAGAAGTCGAACAGGCGCGAGCGCAGGAAGTCGCGGACCGTCACCATGATCATGTGGGTGGTCGTGTCGTCGACGGGGAGGACGGTCAAGAGCAGTTCGAAGATGCGTCTGCCCGCGGGGAGGTGCAGATGCATGGTGTTGGGGAAGCGGTAGTCGAGGGTGATCGGCTGGGGGACGCCGTCGATCGTGGTCGAGGTCCGACCGCCCCACGACCGATCCTCCCAGGCGATGTCGAGCCGCGAGTCGGGGCGATAAGGCAGGGCGTCGCGGAGCGTCCGCCGGTGCACGAACGGGAGGTGCGGCCAGTCGAGCGAGTTCTCCATGACGCGCGTCCAGTGGACGGCGAACGGCATGGTGAAGCTGCTGAGCGAGAGGTCGTCGCGCTGCAAGACGTCGGGGACGTCGGGCTCCGAGGGCGCCGCGAGCCCGGGGGCCGTGTACAACCACAAGAGCCCGCCGCGCTCGCGCACGGGCAACGGGGTCGCGCCGAGCCGCTCGCGTTTGGCGTCGGGGTTCCACGGGACGAGCTGGTTGCTGCCGTCGCCGGCGAAGCGCCAGCCGTGGAACGGGCACTCGAGGCATCCGCCCTCGACCTTGCCGAGCGACAGCCGCACGCCGCGGTGCGGGCAGCGATCGACGAGCGCGCAGGCCCGGCCCTCGCCGTCGCGGAACAGGACCACCCGCTCGCCGGCGACCTGCAGCGGGAGCGGCGTGCGGCGCTTCAGGTCCCGACCGAGGCCGACGATCGTCCAGACGTTTGCGAAGCCGCGGAACATGGCTGACCTCCTGTCTCTTCTTTCACCGAACCGGGAGGCGCGCTCGAAAGCCGCGTGCGGTGATTGTTCGGCCCGAGGAGCGCGAGCCGGGACGAAAGCGCGCCGGCGCGGCGAAGCCGGCGCAGCCTGACGAACGAGGTCGACTTCGGCGGCCGAGGCGGTGCGGTCGCGCGCCCGTGTGCTCCTGCGGCGAGCAGGAGTGCGAGCGCGCGGACATGGGCCTCGCGTCACGACGGTGAGAATGGCGGCAGAGCGCGGAGGCAGAGCTCGCGGCGAACGAGCTCGCCATGCCGTGGCGCGCTCAGTTGTGAACGAAGCATTCCCAGCAGAACGTGTCCTCGATGCCCTGGAGGTCGACCGGGAAGACGCACAGCTGGGGGACCGTCGTCGACAGGGTGAAGTCGTCGAGCGGGTTGTCCCCGGCCTGGATGTAGTCGCACTCGCTGAGCCACGGGTCGTCGAGGATGGGGGCCAGCGCGGTGACTGCGTTGTCGGTCAGATCGATCTGCTGCAGCGATTGATAGGCGGCCAGCGGGGCGAGGTCGGCGATCGCGTTGCCCGCGAGCGAGAGGTAGACGAGCTTCGCGGTGGCGAACTCGGGCACGGCGGTGAGGCCGGCGGCGTCGGCCTCGACGGACTGCAGGGCCGGGTGCGCGGCGAGGCTGGTCATGCTGGGCGTGAATGGGTTGCCGGAGACGTCGAGGCGCTCGAGCACGGGCGCGCCGAGCAGCGGGGCGAGGTTTTTCACCTGGTTGTCGCGCAGGTCGAGGTCGAACAGCGCGGGCAAGGCGAGCGGGGCGACGTCGACGACGTGATTGACGGCGAGGTCGAGGTCGGTGAGCGCGTGCAGGCCGGCGAGCGGGGCGAGGTCGACGATCTGGTTGTGCGAGAGGTCGAGGTCGGCGAGCGCGGTCATGCCGGCGAGCGGGCTGAGGTCGACGATCGCGTTCTCCTCGGCGGACAATCGGGTGAGGGCGACCAGATCGGTGAGCGGGGCGAGGTCGACGATGGCGTTCTCGTCGAGGTCGAGGCTCTGTAGGGCGCCGAGGCCGGCGAGCGGGGCGATGTCGGTGATCTGGTTGCTGTCCAGGTTGAGCCCCTGCAGGGCGCCGAGGCCGGCGAGCGGCGAGAGGTCGGCGATCTGGTTGTCGGACAGGCCGAGGCTCGTAAGATTGACGAGTGGGGCGAGCTCGCCGATGTCGGTCAGCGCGTTGTTGCCGAGGTCGAGTGATTCGAGGCTGACGATGTGCCCGAGGCCGGTCAGATCGGCGGTCTCGATGTTGCTGGCGTATAGCTCGGTCAGCGGCAATCCGGCGAGCGGGGCGAGCTCGCCGACCGGGTTGCCCGAGATGTGGAGGAACTTCAGCTCGACGAGGCCGGCGAGCGGCGAGAGGTCGGCGATCTGGCTGTTCGCTACCTGCAAGGAGGCGAGCTTGGTGAGGCCGGCGAGCGGGCCGAGGTCGACGATGTCGGGGGAGTAGAAGGTGATCTCGACGAGATTTTTAAAGCACTCGAGGCCGGACAGCGAGGCGACGTTGTGGCTCGTGAAGATGGTGTCGAGCGATTCGGCGAGCTCGACCGGGATCGGGCCCTCGGGGACCTCGAGGCGCAGGCGCAGGTACTCTTCGAGCAGCGGATCGGCGATGACGATCTCGGTGCATTGCACGGGCGGCGGGGCGGTGGTGCCGGTGGTGGAATCGTCGGTGGTCGTGGTGACTTCGCCGGTGGTCGGCGGCGGCGGCTCGGTGGTGCCGGGCTCGGTGGTGCCGTGGCCGTCGGTGCCGTGTTCGCCGGTGGTGGTGGCGGGCTCGCCGGTGCTGCCTTGCTCGGTCTCGCTGGCAGTGTCCGGGCCGCAGGCGAGGACGAGGGCGAGGGCGAGCCGCGGTCGAGGACGCATGGGGTCAGGATGCCGGGACGGGTCGGATTGTCCATCCGCGGGCGAGGTCCGGGCGAGGGCGGAAATCACGGGTGGCGGGGCACGGAACGGCCGGGTGCTGGCCAGAGCAGGCGGAATTGAGATGTCCTCGAAGACAGGTCCATGCGCGTCGCCGGATGCCCGGGTCGACGGACAGGTGGGCCGGTCCCGCGCTCGCGGGCGAAGAGCGGGCAGCGATCAGCTCTCGCGGGGCTCGTCGTCGTCGGCGCGGACGAGGGCGGGGACGAGCTGGATGGTGAGGTCGGTGAGGCGCCAGTCGAGCTCGCGGGCGATCGCGTGGACCTGCACGGTGCGCTGCAGCGGGGCGGACTCGTCGACGGGGACGAGGTAGACCTCGCCGATGAGGACGTGGCCGTGCTCGCGCAGGCGGACGGAGGCGCGGTGGACCCACGGCAGGGCGACGAGCTCTGCGGCGAGGCGGTCGGGCAGGGGGTCGTCGCTGCGGCAGGCGACGTCGCGGGGGCGGCGGTCCATGAGGTCGCCGAAGGCGGCGATGAGGTTGCGGCCGCCGTCGTGGGTGATGTCGATGGCGATCGCGCAGGCGGCCACTGCGTCGGCCCACCACAAGCCGAGGCCGATGCCGAGGACGCCGAGCATGCCGGCGGCGCCGGTCATCCAGTCGGCCTTGTTCATGAGGGCGTCGGTGTAGAGCGCCTTGTCGTGGAGGTCCTCGGCGAGGCGCAGCTTGATCCGCCCGAGGATGACGGTGGGCACGGCGCTCCAGACGAGGGCGGCGAGCATGAGCCAGCCGAGCCAGAGGTCGTGGCCGAACACGGTGGCGGTGCCGATGGTCGGCCGCTCGGCGCGGATCAGAGTGTAGAGGCTCTCGCCGAGCAGGTAGATGCCGAAGCCGAGGAGGGCGACGGCGGCGACCAGGAAGGCGATGGTGACCGCGCGGTGGTAGCCGTAGCGGTAGGCGTCGGTGGCCTCGCGCCGGCGCAGGCGGGCGGCGATCAGCACCGCGAACGGCGGGACCATGCCGAGGATGTCGTCGATCCACACGGTCTTCATCGCCTGCGACTCGCCCATCACGACGGCGGTGAAGGCGATCGCGGTGACGAAGTACAGCAGCGAGACCTGCTCGACCCGCTCGGCGCGGCGCATCGACGGCTCCTTGCTTCTCGGGAGCTCGTGAGCCGGCGTGTGACCCCAGCGCTCGCTCATGAATCACCGCAGTCCGCCCGCCCCCGCGCGAGGGCGGCGTCGATGTCGGCGCCGCCGAGGAACGCCTCGAGCTGCATGGTCCAGGCGTTCTCGCCCGGCGGCACGGCGAACACGTGCTCGCCGTCGACGGCGCGGTGGTAGGTGCGGGTGAAGCCGACGTCGTCGGCGTAAGGGCTGTCGGCGACGAGGCCGCCGATCACGAGGTCGTACTCGAAGCGCTGCAGGGCGGCGAGCAGGCGGGTCTCGCCGCCGAGCGTGAAGGTGAGGTCGAAGCCGCGGGCGCGCGCGAACTCGCGGACGAGGTCGACCTCGGCGCCGGCGAGCGAGCGACCGTCGCGCCGGCAGGCCCACGGCGGCTCGTGGATGACGCCGACACGGATGCCGCGGAGGGCCACGCGATCGGCGGTGCCCTCGGGGTCGCGCGG
This sequence comes from Nannocystis pusilla, assembly GCF_026626665.1. Taxonomy (GTDB): domain Bacteria; phylum Myxococcota_A; class Polyangia; order Nannocystales; family Nannocystaceae; genus Nannocystis; species Nannocystis pusilla. The sequence continues at coordinate 7,289,662 of NZ_JAPNKE010000002.1, read as the reverse complement.
CAGGTCGCAGGCGCAGAGCCAGGCGACGACCGCGAGGCGCTCAGCCGTTGACGATCTCGCCGCCATTGGGGTGGAGCACCTGGCCGGTCATGTACGAGGCGTCGGCGCTGGCGAGGAAGACGAAGCAGGTGGCGCACTCCTCGGGCTCGCCGGCGCGGCCGAGCGGGCTGTCGCTGCCGAAGCCGGCGACCTTCTCGGGGTCGAAGGTGGAGGGAATGAGGGGGTCCAGATCGGGCCCGGGGCGACCGCATTGACGCGGATGCCGTCGCCGGCGAGGTTGGCGGCGAGCGAGCGGGTGAAGGCGACGATCGCCCCCTTGGTGGCGCTGTAGTCGAGCAGGCCGCCGCTGCCGCGGTAGGCGGTGACGGAGGTGGTGTTGAGGACGCTGGCGCCCCTTGCTTGCGCAGGTGCGGCAGGGCGGCCTGGGTCAGGAAGAACATCGAGAAGATGTTGGTGCGGAAGGTGCGGACGAGCTGCGCCTCGTCGATGTCCTCGAGCTTGTCCTTGGGGTGCTGCTCGGCGGCGTTGTTGACGAGGATGTCGAGGCGGCCGAAGCGATCGACGACCTGGCGGACGGCGTCGCGGCAGAACGCGCCGTCGCCGATGTCGCCGCGGATCGCCAGACAGGCGCGGCCCTCTTTCTCGACCTGGGCGGCGGTCTCGCGGGCGTCGCCGTCCTCGCTCAAATAGACGATGGCGACGTCGGCGCCCTCGCGGGCGAACAGCACGGCGGTGGCGCGGCCGATGCCGCTGTCGCCCCCGGTGACGAGCGCGACCCGACCCTCGAGCTTGCCGCTGCCGCGGTACTCGGGCCGCTTGAACTTCGGACGCGGGGTCATCTTCGACTCCTTGCCCGGCGGCCTCTGGGTCTGCTCCGGCCGCTGCTCGCTCTTCTCGTCGCGCTTCGATGCGTTGCCCATGGCTGTCTCCGGTTCGTCTCCTGGCGCCCTTGGCCCAGGGGGACGAGGGACTCGTGGCACAGGCGGCCTGACTGTCAACGCAGAGAGCGGCAGGCGAGCGCGCGGGCGCTCGAACACGGCAGGGGCCGCTGGCCGCGACGAAGGCGCAAAAGGCGCGATCTCGCACATGTGTCCGAAAGGGCAGGTGGCAATATTGGGCGCCGCTCGGGGCGGGCGAGCGGGCGAGGTACGACGCCACAGGCTGAACAGGGTGGCATCGTCGGGCGGTTCTGAGGCGCCGACGAGGCCGTTGAGCGTGATCAGGGCTGCGGCTACCATGCCGCCATGGTCGTCGACGCCGACGTTCCGTCACGCTGGAGGCGACACGGCCGGATCATGCACGTGCTCTCCATGGTCGCCGGCGGGCTCTGCGTCCTGCTGGTGGTGCACCCGAGCCTCGGCTACGCGCCGCGTGGCAGCGTCATCGCGGGTGCTGACCTACGCTGGGAAATCATGGAGATCGTGTGGTGGCTGTTCCTGGCCATGGGGGCGACCGCCAGCGTCGTGGTCGCGTTGCTGCCGTCGGCGACGCCGCGGCCGCTGTGGTACGTGGTGCCTTATATGCTCGGCGCGGTGGTCGCGTACAAAATGCTGCCGATCATCGACCGATACTATTGAGATTGCCCGGCTGCTCGGGTCTGGTCTGTCCTGCGTGCCCGCGGGCCGACGCGCGTGGCGATCTTGCCCGTGGCTCGGCCGCGTCGGCCCGGCTACGTTGACGAGGGAGCAGCGTGCGGGTTCATGTCGAACCGCGATGGCTGCTCGCTTTGGAGAAACTATGGCAAAAAAGGATACTTGTTGCATCGAGCCGGCCGACCTCCGGGTCCTCACCCTCGAGCAGGCCGGTCCGGGCATGCACGTGGTCTACACCGTGCCGACCGGCAAGGTGTTCGTGCTGACGGCGTGGATGATGTCGGTCCCCAATCAGGCGAGCGTCAGCACCCGCATGCTGCGGTCGGGCTCGCGCGTGGCGCTCAACCGGATCTTCGATGCCATCAAGCAGTTCAATCACATCACTTTTCCGACCGGGATCGCCTTCGCCGCCGGCCAGACCATCGAGCTCGACGATTTTTTCAATTGGGCCGACCACATGCTTTACGGGTACGAAGTCGATGACTGAGGCACGTCGTCGTCGGCATGCCGGCTGACGAGTTGCATCGAATCGTCGAGATGGATCGGCGCTCCCGCAGGGGGCCGTGCTCGCGTCATTGGACGATCGTTCTTCCGCCGAATGACTGCCTTCGATTCGAAGCGGGCGGCGTGAATGGCGGGACTGATGATTTGGATCGAGTCGCGGCAATGAATCGTCGCTGTACAGGCCCAGCGTGGACGTCGCGGGTGCCGCGAATCGCAGGAGGCGGCGAATGGCGGATGGCGCGGGTCGCGGACGCGCGAGGCCGACCGCGAACGCCGGCGCGGCGCTCGCCGGACGCAGGTGGTATCACCGCGGACGAGCGCCGTGCGCAGCCCGCAGCAGCCGAGGAGTCGTGATCGCGCCCGCCACAGGCGGGTCGCGGTGGTGCTCGGCGGGGTGCTCGGGCTGCTGCCGGCCCGGGCGCCGGCGATGCCGACGATCGGCTGGGAGGCGCCTGCGGGCTGCCCCTCGGCCGAGCGGGTGGTGGCGCGGATCGGCGAGGTCGTGGGGGAGCGGCCGGTGTCCCCGGCGGTGACCTCGGTGCGGGCGCGGGTCGAGCGGCAGGGCGGGGGCTGGCTGCTGGTGGTCGTGTTCTCGGGCCGCGACGGGTCGACCGAGCGCCGGCTGACGCTCCACGACTGCGAGGCGACGGCGAACGCCACCGCCTTGCTCGTCGGCATCGCGCTGGTCGGGCCGGCCTCGGTGGCGGCGCCCGAGGAGATGCCGCTGGCGGTGCCCGTGCCGGAGCCGGACGCGAGGGACGGCGGGACGACGAGCCGCGATCGCGGGGGCGCGGCGGGGCCCGGCGGGCGCGGGGGCGGGGCAGGGTCGCCGAGGTCGGGCGGCGAGGCGCGCGGGCGCGCGGCGGATGGAGCCGAGGCGCGCGGGCGCGCGGCGGACGGGGCGGGCGCGGAGAGGGAGGCGCGAGGGCGCGCGGCCGGGCAGGAGGGGGCAGGGCGAGACGCGCGGCGGCGGTCGAAGATGGGCGCGGGCGCGCGGCGGGGACGGACGGGGAGGCGCGCGAGGGCGCGGACCCGGCCGCGCCGGCCGGCGCAGGCGGGGCCGGAGCCGACAAGGACGGGCAGGAGGGCGTGGTCGGAGCGGACGCAGGAGGGCGCGCGGCCAGAGCACCCGCCGATCGGCCCGGTGGAGGCGCCGCAGCGGCGACGCGGGCGGGGAACGACCGGGCCGGGGGGCGACCGCGCGTTCCTGCAGGTCGGGCCGGCGCTGGCGGTGGGCGTGCTGCCGCGGGCGACGCTCGGGCTGGCGGCGGGGCTGGGCGTGGCGTGGCGTCGGCTGCGGGTCGCGCTCGGCTACGCGGGATGGTTCCGCAGCCCGGCGCGCTGGGCCGAGGACCGGCAGATCGGCGCCGACGTGGCGCTGCACGCCGGGTCGCTGCGAGTCGGGCCGGTGCGGCGGGTCGGGCCGGTCGAGCTGCAGGCGGCGATCGGGCTGGAGTTCGGGGCGCTGCGGGCGGCGGGCGTGGGCAGCGAGGTCAACCTCGAGCGCCGGACGTGGTGGGGCGCGACGCTGGTCGGCGGCGGGCTGGCCTGGGCCCCGCGGGCGCTGCGGGGCCGCGGGGCGCTGCGGGTCCAGGCCGAGCTGGTGGTGCCGCTGCACCGGCCGACCCTCCTCTACAACCGCGAGCCGATCTTCCGCTTCGGGGCGCTGGGCCTGCGCGCCGGGTTGCTGCTGGAGGCGCGGTTCTTCTGATGACGAGGACGAGCCGCGGCCGCGCGAGAACGCGCTGCATTCTCATTAATGGCAGCGCCCCGCTGCGGGAAAGCAGGCGGCGATGATCCCCCTGGCCCAGCCGCCGCACACCGAGGACGCGCCGACGTCCGCGGAGGCTGGCGCGCCGGACCTGATGGAGATCTATCGCGCGCACGTGGACTATGTGTGGCGAATCGCCCGGAGCCTGGGGATCCCCGCCGATGCCGCGGAGGACGTGACCCAGGAGGTGTTCCTCTGCGTGCATCACCGACTTCACACATTCCGGCCCGGCGGGTCGATGCGGGCGTGGCTGTTCGGGATCACCCGCAACCTGGTGCTGCACGACAAGCGCAGCTACGCCCGCCGCGAGCGTCACCTGGCCGCGTTGCCACACCCGCAGGAGACGGCGCGCGAGCCCGACGCGACGGTGCGGGTGCAGCAGGCGGCGGCGCTGATGCAGGCGTTCCTCGACGAGCTCGACCTCGACAAGCGCCTGGTGTTTCAGATGACGGAGATCGAGGAGATGACGGCGGACGAGATCGCGGAGGCGCTGGCGATCCCGCTGGGCACGGTGTATTCGCGGCTGCGAGCGGCGCGGGCCCGACTCGAGCGATTCCGCCTGCGGCTGCACGCGCGCGACGAACGGAGGCACGCATGCGCGACGAACCCGTGACCACGCCCGAGCTCGTCGCCGCGTACCGCGACCGCGAGCGCCCGTCCGAGGCGGCGCGCGAACGAATGGCGCGCGCATTGATGGCAGCGACGGCGGCCCGCTCGGCGACGGTGATCCCGCTGCGCCCGTCACGACGGCAGCGTCGCGGGGTCGCCGGCGGCTGGCTGGCCCTCGCGGCCGCGCTGGCGCTGATCGGGGCGTCCTCGTATTGGCTGGTGAGCGCGCGGCAGCAGCCGAGCGGGCCGGCCGACATGCTGCTGGATGCGCACGACCCCGCGCCCGCGCAGGGGACGGTCACGCCGAAAGCGAGTGAGGCGCCGGGCGGCCGTGTCGTGCATGCGATCGCAGAGCCGCGCGCGACGACGGTCGAGGGGGAGAACGTCGAACTGGTGGCCGCGACGACGGTCGAGGGGACGGTGGAGAACGTCGAGCCGGAGGCCGCGACGAAGATCGAGGGGGCGGCGGTCGAGGTCGCAGCAAAGACCGAGACGGCCGCGGCGGATCCTGCGCAGCGTCGAGCGGGGCGCTCGCAGGCGCGTCAGGTCGCGGCGGACTCGCCGCGCGGGGAGGATGCGCCTGCAGATCCGGTGCTCGAAGAATTAATGTTGATTCAGCAGATCAAGGACGCCCTCGACGCCGAGCGCCCCGCGGCCGCGCTGGCGGCGATCGATGCGCATGCACGGAAGTTCGCCCGCGGCAGCCTGGTCGAGGAGCGCGAGGCGTTGCGCGTGGTGGCCCTGTGCGACACCGGCGAGGTCGTTCGAGGCGAGCGCGCGCAGCGGGCCTTTATCAAAGCGTACCCGCGATCGGCGTACCGCGAGCGGGTCCGCGCGGCGTGCCCGGTGGCTGCAGCGGCGACGGAACAATCGACGATCGATTAATGGCGGAGGGCGCGGGCGGGAAACACACTCGCAACGAGAGACCCCGTCATGCCTTACTTGCCCGTAACCTCGACCTCCCTGCGCGTCCTGCTGCTGACCGGGCCCGCGTGCCTGCTCGCCGCCTGCGTCGACGACCTGCCCGTCGGCCAGACCGGCAGCGAGACCGACACGACCACGCAGACCACTTCGCAGACCACCGAGACTTCGATCGATCCGCCGTCGACCACGACCGAGGAATCGACCACCGACGCGCCGACGAGTTCGACGGTGACGTCGGTGGAGCCGACCGGCACGGAGACGACGACGGTGGAGCCGACCACGGCGACGACGGCGGTCGAGACGACGACCGACGACACCAGCACGACGGCGGAGACGACGACGAGCACGAGCGACACCGACGCGAGCACCACCGATTCGACGACCGGCGACAACGAGGGCTGGCAGCCGCCGAATTGCGCGTCGGTGACCGGCACGGGGGCGGTGACGTTCAGCTTCGATCAGGGGGCGACGCTGGCGCCGATGGACCAGCAGATCCAGCCGGTCACGTACACCTTCGGGCTGGTCGCGCTCGGCAAGCCGGGGGCGATGCTGGCGGGCTCGGGGCAGCAGATCCTGGCGTCGAGCGACGCCGGCTGCTCGTGGCACTCGATCGGCGCGGCCGGCAACCCGAACGCGCCGGCGGTGCGCCTGCACGCGGCCGGCGAGACGCGGGCGTACGCGTACGGCGACAACAACGAGGCGATCGTGCGCGTCGACGACGAGGTGATCACGAAGCTGAGCTCGCCGGCGGGGCAGGACGGGATCGTCGGCCTCGGGGTCGACCCGGGCGACCCCGATCACGTGCGGATCGGCGACAGCGCCGGGCGCGTGTGGGACTCGGTCGACGCCGGCATGTCGTGGCAGCAGATCGGGATCCCCGCGTTCGCCGGGTCGCTGGCCTACCGCGCCGCGTTCGACCCGCAGGACATCGACCACGTGCTGTTCGGGGCGCTGGCCGAGGGCGTGCTGACGTCGCACGACGCCGGCGAGGGCTGGCAGAGCGCGGCCGGGCTCAGCCCCGGCAATTCCAACGGCTTCAACCTGGTGGTCTCGCCGGTCGACGGCGACATCGTGTGGGTCGAGGGCCTCGACCTCGAAGACCCCAACGACCAGACCCAGCGCCACGTGTATCGCTCGGAGGACGGCGGCCTGACGTTCGACGCGGTCATCGAGGCGAGCGAGGCCACGCTGTACAACGGCAACCACCTGTTCCCCCACCCGACCGACCCCGACGTGCTCTACTTCGTGTTCGGCTCGAATTATCAGGCGTACGGGACCGACCTGTACCGCTACGATTACGGGACCGACGCGATCACCCTGACGCACAACATGTGGCACGACACGGTGATCGCGTTCCTGCCGAGCGACCCGTCGGTGATCTACCTCGGGCTGTCGATCGAGCCGGGCGGCGGGTGAAACGGCGGTCGGGTGGATTGAGTACATGTCCCGAGGGACATGTACCTTCTCGCGGCCCCGGGGCCCTCGCCCGGCGCCGAAGCGGTCGTGGGCGCGCCTTGCTCCGCGCCGCGGAGATCGGCTAGCGTGCGGGCGTGACCCATACGCAGATCGAGATCCCGACCGACGACGGTGTCTGCCCCGCCCACGCCTACACGCCGCGTACGCCGGGGCCGTGGCCGGCGGTGCTGGTGTTCATGGACGGGGTCGGCATCCGGCCCACTCTGGTGGAGCACTGCGAGCGGCTCGCGGAGGCCGGCTACTTCACGCTGCTGCCCGACTTGTTTTACAGATCGGGGCCTTACGAGCCGCAGGACCCGGCCAAGCTGTTCGGCGATCCGGCGGTGCGCGGGGCGTGGTTCGCCCGCCACCGCGCGACGACCAACAGCGCGGCGGTGATGCGCGACACCCGGGTGTTCTTGGAGCACATCGCCGCCGAGCCGGGGGTGCGCCCGGGGCCGGTCGGGGCGGTCGGCTACTGCATGGGCGGGCGCATGGCCGTCACCGCCGCCGGTCACTACCCGGACCGCTTCGCCGCGGTCGCGGCCTACCACCCCGGCAACCTCGCCGACGCCGAGCCCGACAGCCCGCACCTGCTGGCAGCGAAGATCTCCGCCGAGGTCTACGTGGCGGCCGCTCGCGACGACCCGACGTTCCCCGAGGAGCAGAAGCAGCGGCTCGCGGCCGCGTTCGACGCCGCGGGCGTGAAGTACACGCTCGAGACGTACCCGGCGCGCCACGGCTGGGTGTTCCCCGACATCCCGGTGTACGACGCGGCCGGCAACGCGCGCCACTGGGCCACGCTGCTCGAGCTGTTCGCGCGCACGCTGCCGCGCTGAGATGGCCGATCGGGCATGTCCGAGGGGGCATGTCCGAACGGGCACGTACGCTCAACGCTCGCGGCCGCCCTCGATGAGCTCGACGAACAGGGCGGTGATGTTGTCCTTGCCGCCGCACAGGTTGGCGTAGCGGATCGCCGCCGGGGCGGCGACGCGCGGGTGCAGGCGGAACAGGTCGATGAGGGTGTCGGCGGCCTGGTCGAGGTACTCGTGGAGGCCGTCGCTGCAGAGCAGCAGGCGGTCGCCGAGCTGCAGCGGGAAGGCCATGATGTCGACCTCGACGAACTCGCGCAGGCCGATGGCGCGGGTGATCTGGCTCTTGCGACCGCGCGCCTTGTCGGCGCTGGCGAGGCCGAGCTTGACCTGCATGTTGAGGAGGGTGTGATCCTCGGTGAGCTGACGGACGTCGTCGCCGCGGGCCAGGTACACCCGCGAGTCGCCGACCTGGCCGACGATCGCCAGCTCGCCGGCGACCAGCACGACCGAGGCGGTGGTGCTCATGCCGGTGTAGCGAGCGTCGGCCTCGGCCATGCCGTGCACGAGGTAGCAGGCGTTCTGCAGCGCGCTGCGGACCAGCGCGCCGAGCCGCGCGACGGTCTCGGGGCTGATGCAGATCTGCGGCTCCACGACCGGGGGCCCGTGCACGACCTGCCTGCGCGCCAGGCGGGCCTCCTCGTGCGCGTAGTGGATGAGCTCGACCTCGCGTTCGACCCACTCGCGGATCAGCTGGACCGTGGTCTGCGAGGCGACCTCGCCGCAGGCGCGCCCGCCGACGCCGTCGCACACCACGAACAGACCGAGCTCGTCGCTGGCGTCGAACGCGTCCTCGTTCTGGCTGCGACGCCGACCGACGTCGGTGTCGCCGTGATGCCGGGTGCGCACGGGGCGAAGAAGATACAGCATGCGCGCCGCGCGAGCGTCGCCGCCGCGAGCGCGATGTCGTCATTGTGACGCGCGAGGCCGCGATGTGGAGATCGATCGGGGGCGCGGGCTCCCGGAGATCGATCGTGCGGAGACGCCGCGCTCGACGATTCGGAGCGGAATCGCGCGGCCGATCGCGGCTGCGGCGCTGGCGGAGGCCGTCGGCGCGAGGGCAGCCCCTCGGACCGGACGAGCCCGCACGCCCGCTCCTATGATACGAGTGAGGCGGACACGCCGGGCGAGTGCGAGCAATCGACCTCGCCGCCGCGAACGTCGCTGGCGCCGAAGGACATGTCTTTGGGGACATGCTGAAGGCGCGTTTGCGGCCCTCCGGACCGCGAGCGTGGCGCTGGCGTGGCGCGGTGCGATCGGCGATCGTGAGGCGTCATGCTCCGGTCTCGCCTGTCGCTCGTGCTCCTCGCCGGCCTCGTCCTCGCCCCCGCGCTCGCGCGCGCCGACGTTCCGCCGCCCCCGTCGATCGCCACGTGCGAGGGAGCCACGGCCGGGGCCGCGTGCGAGCTCGATGCCGGCGGCCCCGGGCAGTGCGCGCCGTGGAAGTGCTCGAAGCTGGATTACTCGCAAGGTTCGCCGCCGAGGTCGGTCGAGTACGACTGCTTGCGCTGCGCGGCGGCGAGCGAGGCGAAGCCGGTGGAGGCGAAGCCCGCGGACACGAAGTCCGCGCCGCCGGCGGCGGAGGCGAAGGGCTGCGCGATCGATCCGGCCGGCGGGATGCTCGGGGTCCTGTTCGCGCTCGTGGGCGTGCGTCGCCGTCGTCGCCCCGAGTCACGCTGCCGGGGCTGAGATCTTTCGTCGCTCGCGCGTCCGCGGCCCCGCGGTGCACGGCAGTCGTCGCGCCGAGATTCCATCGCGGTCCCGCGGCCCTGCGACGCCGGCGACGATCCGCGCCGGTCAGCCGCCGTCGATCACCGTCCGCCCGCGCGGCGCGAGCTTGTAGACCCCGGCCTCGCGCTCCATGTAACCGCCCATGATCCACTCGCGGCGGATCGTGCAGAAGTCGGGGTGGACGACCTCGATGAAGCGGTTGAGCTCGGCCTCGCGGTACTCGCGGCGGCGCGGCAGCCGGCGCAGCACCTCCTCGAGCACGATCTCCTTCTTGCGGCGCTGGGCCGGCAGCGCGCGCAGGCGCGGCCCGTCGAAGAAGGCCCGCAGGACGTCGCGCGTCTCGGTGTCGACCGGCGAGGCGGTCGCCAGCTCGCGCACCCGCTTGGGCGACGACACCGCCTTGACCGCCCCCTGCAGCGCCTCGATGTCGAGCTGATAGAAGGTGTAGGGCGCCTGCCGGGTCTCGCGCAAAAGGCCCGCCTCCGACAGCACGCGCAGGTGATGCGACACGGTGGCCGGCGTGACGCCGACCTCGGCCGCGAGGTCCTGGCCGCAGCGCGGGCGGTCGACCATCGCGGCGATCATGCGCAGGCGGGTCGGATCGGCGAGCCCCTTGAAGAGCTGGACCAGGGCGGGCTTGGGATCGTCGACGGCGGCGTCGGCCATGCGGCGACGATAGTTGTCGATTTGATGGTTGTCAAATTGATCAACGTCAATTTAACGGCTGCTTGACCGCCAGCCAGGCCTGGCGGGCGGGTCACGGCTGGTAGCCTCCGCCAGCCCGGTGGCGCGGGGTGGTCCGGTGAGGGCGCGAGGGCGCGCCAGCGCGAGGCAGCGCGGTGAGCCGGCGGGAGCGAGGCGTAGCGGCTCGCGGCGATGCCGGACGACGAGCGTCGCGGGCGCGACGAGCCGATCGAGGAGTCGCGGTTCGTGGCTCGCGGCGAGGGCGGGCGTCGCGGTCGGAGCCGGCGGGAGCGAGAGTCGAGGACTTCGCGACGACGACGCAGGCGAGCCGGGCCCCGCGCGGAGCCCGGCTCGCGGTCGTCGGTGCCGCTGGCTCAGAGGGTGCCGGCGACGTAGCAGAGCGACTCGACCTCGTCGTAGACGATCTCGCCGGCGATCGGGGCCTCGACCTCGGCCTCGTCCTCCGCGCAGTCGGGGGTGCAGTTGTTGCAGTACGACGGCGGGTTGTCGGACTGGCACGGCTTGGCGCTGCAGCAGATGACCGCGTGGGCGGTGCTCGGGCCGCCGAAGGCGACCGCGCCGAACGAGAGGGCGACAGCGACGAAAGAGAGCGAACGAATGAGACGCATGACCATACTCCTTTGGACTCGACGTATCGTAGCCACGCACGGCACACGGCCGCAGGGCGTGGATTGGCTTCGACCCGGGCGCCGGAACCGGCGCCCTTGCCGGAACAGTAGCCGCCGACCGGCGATCAATTGCGGCGTCGCGAAAAATGCGACGATCGGCTTCAGAATCGGGTGAGACACCAGGAAATAGGGGGGTTCCCCGGTCGAATCGGTGGTCACGCGCGCAGTGGCCTGCGCGCCCCGAGACGCGGCTCGCGTCATTCGAGGGGTTGCCCGACCCCGAGCGATTGCGTCGCCGGCTCCTTCCGCGCGCCGCCGCCATGACCCTGCCTTCCGGGCGAAAACCGGGATGAGGGTGCGCGATTGCCGTCGGCGAGGGGCGCGAATGGAGCGAGGCGTGCGGCCTCGTTGCATTCCGGCGCGTGCCTGCAATGAGTCGTCGGCGATGGCCAGAGTGCGACCCTCGGGGGTCCATCGCGCGGGCCGGCGCCGAAGGTTGGCCGGCGCGAGCAAGAGGCTGGCCGGCACGGGCAAGCGGGGCTCCGGCCGGCTGCCTATGCTCCGCGCCATGCAACGCCCCGCTCTCGCTCTCACCGCCGCCCTCTGCTTCGTCGCTTGTGACGCGCCCGAGGCCGCGGGGGTGCTCCACACCTTCACCTCGGACGCGGCAGGGTTCGACACGCACTCGTTCTATTACGACACCGGCCGCGAGGTCGTCGTGTTCGACGCGCAGTTCACCGAGCCGCTCGCGCAGGCGCTGGTGGAGGACATCCGGGCGCATACGGATTCGCCGATCCGCTACGTCGTCATCACCCACCCGAACCCCGACAAGTTCAACGGCGTCGGGCCGCTGCGGGCCGCGGGCGCGACGGTGGTCGCCAGCGAGGCGACGGCGGCGGCGATCCCCGGCGTCCACGCTTACAAGCGGGCCGCCTTCGTCGGCAACGGCACCTTTACCGAGGACAGCTACCCGCCCGAGGCGACCGTCGACCTGACCTTCCGCGACAGCCTCCGGCTCGAGCTGCTCGGCGACGCGACCGTCGAGTTGCAGGTGCTCGAGCACGCCGGCGTGTCGAGCACCCAGACCGTCGCCCACATCCCCGCGGCCGAGGCGCTGATCGTCGGCGACCTCGTGCATCACGGCGCGCACGCGTGGCTCGAGGGCGGGATCGTCGACGGCGCGCCGCGGCCCGACCTCGCGGCGTGGGCGGCCGCGCTTGACGAGCTGCGCGCGTGGGGGGACGTCACGGTGTACGGCGGGCGCGGCGCGCCGGCGGCGATGGAGGACGCGGTCGTCGCCCAGCAGGACTACCTGGTCGGCATCGACAAGGTCGTCCGCGACTACGTGGCCGGCGTCGACGACCCGGACGCGTTCTCCGGCGAGGCGGCCGCGGAGCACTACGCGGCGATCACCGAGGCCGCGCGGGCCGCGTTCCCCGAGCGCGAGCTCGACTACCTGATCACCTACGGGGTGTACGGATTGGTGCAGTCGCTGGTGCGATGATTGCGATATCCTCGCCGGCGAGATGCCGCCTCGCATCGACGTCGACGCCGCCCCGGTCGCCAGCTTCGTGCTCACCGATCGGCTCGCGGCCGGGACGGACTCCGGCTGGCACGTCCACGCGCGGCACCAGCTGCTGTTCGCCGGCAGCGGCCTGATGCACCTCGAGACTGCCGACGCGCAGTGGCTGCTGCCGCCGCAGCAGGCGGCGTGGATCTCCGCCGGCGCGCGTCATCGCGTCCGCGTCCGCGCCGCCGCGGCCCTGTGCACCGCCTATCTCGGCCCGCCCGCGCCCGACCTCGCCGAGGGCGCGCGCGTGTTCGCGGTCCCGCCCGTGGTCGCGGCGATGCTCGAGCACGCGGCCGGCTGGGACATGCGCCGCTGTCATGGCGACCCGGCGGCGCGCTTCTTCGCGGTGCTGGTCGACCTGTGCCGCGAGGCGGTCACGCGCGGGCGGCCGTGGTTTCTGCCGACCGCGCGCACGCCCGAGCTCGCGCGCGCGATGGCCCACGTGCTGGCGCGCCCGGGGGCGCCGCACACGATCGCCGCCGCGGCCCGCTTCGCCGCGGTCTCGCCGCGGACCCTGGCGCGCCGCTTCGCCGCCGAGGCGCGCATGTCGTTCGAGGCGTTCGTGCGGGCCGCCCGGCTGCTGCGGGCGATGTCCCGCCTGCTCGAGCCCGGCGCGCAGGTGACCGAGGTCGGGCTCGAGGTCGGCTTCACCAGCCCGGCCGCGTTCTCGCGCGCCTTCGCGGCGTTCGTGGGCGAGCCGCCGAGCGCGTGGCGGCGACGGCACGCGAGTGACGCCGGGTAGCAGCGAGGACGTCGTGGGCCGAGGATGGTGGAGATGCGCCTCGCGCCTCACGCGGCCAGGCGGGCCGGCGCGTTTGAAGTTCGAGGACATGTCATGAAAGACATGTTCAAATAGATATGTCTATTGTGACATGTCTGTTTGGTCTTCTCCGCGGATGCGCCTCGCGGAGCGGTCCGTTCGCCCCGCGAGCGAATGTCCGCAGGGACAGGTGACTCGTGGCGCAGCGGCGCGGGCCGGGCCGAACGCGTGGGGCCGCGCGGAGCTCGACGGCTCCCGCGCGGCCCGGGCGCGCCGGTGTCAGCGGATCCAGATGTGGCCGGCCGTATTATAGATGTTCGGACCGGCGGCGAAGCCGGACGGCGTGCGCCAGGGCGCGTCGACGCCGGGGGCGACGTCGCAGCCGGAGGTGTAGTACGACTGGGCGCCGAAGCCGGCGGCGTCGTTGAGGGTGCTGATGTTGGCCTCGTTGTTGAGCACCAGGCCGAAGCGGACGCGGGCGTCGTAGCACGACTGGTCGTCGTCGATGTTGATGCCGACGGCGATGTAGTTGGGGGCGATCGAGGCCTCGGCGATCGTGCGGCCCTGGATCGTCAGCCACTTGGTCTTCTCGGCCTGGGACTCGTCGAAGTACAGGCCCTTCATGGCGATGTCGGAGCCGACCGGGGTGTTTTTGAAGAGGTCGAGCAGGGTCGTGGTGGCCGGCAGCGCGTAGTGCTTGCAGCTGTAGACCTTGGTGACCGGGTGCTGCATGCAGCCGCGGATCTCCGCGCCCGGGAGGGCGTTGTAGGCCTGGAACTTGCCGTCGAGGGTGTCGGTCGGGGAGTTCAGGGCCTCGTTGACGACCGAGACGTTGGTCCAGTGCGGCGAGTAGAAGTCGAAGGTGCCCTGCGACGGGGCGAAGCGGATCGCCAGGGACCAGCCGCCGCCGTCGGTGGTCATGTCGCACCACACCTTGAACGGCGCGCCGGGGCCGGCGCCGTCGGCGTCGATGTCGTAGAGGCCGTCGGTGGCGTTCGGCTGGGCCTGCTTGATCGCCTTGCAGCTGGCCGAGACGACGCACTGGCCCTGGTCGCAGCTGCCGCTGCCGCAGTCGCTGCCCTCGTTGCAATTGTCGGCGAGCTCGCACGGGTCGCACTCGGGGCCGCCGCAGTCGACGTCGGACTCGCCGCCGCTCTGGATGCCGTCGGCGCAGGTCGGCGCGGCGCACAGGGTGGTGCACTCGTCGCTGTCGTCGGCGTTGGCGTCGTCGCAGGTCTCGACGCCGTCGCGGACGAAGCCGTCGCCGCAGGTGGCGGCGGCGCAGTTGCTGAGGCAGGCGTCGGTGTCGATGGCGTTGGCGTCGTCGCAGTCCTCGCCCGCCTGGACCACGCCGTCGCCGCAGGACGCGGGCGCGCAGGCGTTGTTGCAGGCGTCGTCGTCGGCGTCGTTGCCGTCGTCGCAGGCCTCGCCGGGGCCGACGAAGCCGTCGCCGCAGCTGGCCTCCTGACAGCCCTCGACGCAGGTGTCGGTGTTGTCGTCGTTGCCGTCGTCGCAGGCCTCGCCGGCCTCGATCACCCCGTTGCCGCACACCGGGTCGGGCCCGCCGGTCGTGGTGGTGCCGTCGGTGGTCTCGGCGTCGGTGGTGCCGGTCGTGGTGGTGTCGGTCGTGCCCGTCGTGCCGGTCGTGGTGGTGGTGTCAGGGCCGTCGGTGGTGCCGGGGTCGGTCGTGGTCGGCAGCGCCGTGGTGCTCGCGTCGCCCGAGGCGCTCCCTTCGGTCGGCAGCGCGGTGGTGCCGGTGGTCGGGCCGGTAGTCGGGTCGGGCGTCCCCGTGGTGGTCTCCGTGCCGGTGCCGGCGTCGGTGGTGGTCTCGGTCGCGGTCCCGGTGGTGGTGCTGTCGCCCCCGTTGCACGCGACCAGCAAACAGACACTCCACGCCACGACTCCACGAAGCTGTGCTCTCATCGACTCTCGCCTCCACACAATGTTGACGATGACGGGTAAGCCGACGCGACCAGCCCTGTCAAGCCGCGAGCGCGCGCGGTTCCGCTGCCCGCGACATCACCGCCGTACGTGCAATCGGGCTCGACCGTGTGCGAGCGTCCGCGGCGGCTTCACCGCCCGATCGCAGAGCGCGGCCGCGTGTCGGCCAGAGCCCGAACGGGCCGCGTCTTCAGGTGCCGAGGCGTTGCGCATGGACGACGAGAGCCCCGGCGCGCGCGTCGATCCGTGCGACTCGTCTCGCGCGCAGGACGACGAGTGACCTGCTCGTCACACGTGGCGAAGGGCGAGCCCAGGGATGACGCGATGAGCGGCCGAGCCCGGGCGGCAGCGAGAGCCGCGAGCTTCGCTCTCCGACGAACGAACGATCGCGGTCCTGCAGCGAAACCATCGCGGGGCCAAGACCGATCGCGACAGCATCGGTCGCCGGGTCGGCGAGCTTCATCGAGGCTCGAGCGCCGACAGCGGGGCTGCGACCGTGGGCGCGAATCGCCGCTGTCGGTGACGAGCTCCCGCGCTCTGCAGCGAGCGTCGCTCGGCGTCGGTCGACGCGCGCGTGTCTCTTCGAGAGAGATGTCCGAAGAGACATGTCGATCTCGAGCCGACTGTCGAAGTCGCGGCGAGTTATCTGTGCTTTTGGACATGTCTTATAAGTCATGGTGATTCGGACGGGCGACGCGGCGGGGGCGAGCGACCTCGTGTGGGCGGGATCGGCGCGATCGGTCGCGGCGAGGGATCGCGGAGCAGGGCGGCGAGCGGGCAGCGGACGCGAGCGGCAGGACGGGACGTGGTCCAGCGGGCGGGCGGGGGCCGTCGGATGAGCCCGGTGAGGCCGGGTGGCGTTGCCGGGGCCCGAAGCGCTATCATCGTTGTGGCATGAACACGTGGATCGTCGGGGTCGACCTCCGCCACCGCAGCGACGGCGCGGTGCGCTTCGGGGCGTGGTTGCGCGAACAGACGAACGGGGCGATCGAGCTGGTGGGGGTCCACGCCGCGCCGACCGCGGTGGTGGATCAGCTCGACCAGTTCGAGGGCCGCGTGCGGGTGCGCGAGCGGCTGAAGACGGAGGCGGAGCTGGCGATGGACCGGGCCGGCGTGCGCGAGGCGTTCGCGGACCTCGAGCTGGTCGAGGCGGACGAGCCGGCGGAGACGCTGGCGAGCGCGCGGGCCGAGCGGTCGGCGATCGGGATGATCGTCGGGCGCAAGGCGGCGAGCGACGGGCGCGACCTGGTGCGCCTCGGCAGCGTGGCGCGGCGGCTGCTGCAGCGGCTGGTGGTGCCGACGTTCGTGGTGCCGCCCGACCTGCAGACGGAGCAGCTGCGCAGCGGGCCGGTGGTGGTGGCGGTGACGCCGGCCGACGCCAGCTCCGGCGCGGTCGAGGTGGGCACCGCGCTGGCGAAGTCGCTGGGCCGCCAGCTGCTGTTCGTGCGCGTGGTCAGCGTGCCGGAGGAGTACACGCAGATCTACTGGTCGACCGACGCGCTGGCGCAGTTCAAGGGCCAGACGATCGCGGCGGCCAAGGACCGCACCGCCGAGTGGCTGGCCGACCAGGGCCGCAACGAGCCGGTGGTGGTCCGCTACGGCGACACGATCACCGAGATCCTCGCGGTCGCGACCGAGCAGGGGGCGCCGTTCCTGGTGTGCGGGTCGCGGCTGCTCAGCCGCATCGAGCGGGTGATCGCCCTCAGCACGTCGAGCGAGCTGGCGGCTCGGTCCGCGATCCCCGTGCTCGTGGTCCCGCCGGACGCGCGGCCCTAGCGGGCGCCCCGCGGGGCGTGCGCCGGCTGCGAAAGTGGGATATAGACGCCCCGCCATGCACGTCCGCGCTCCGTTCGCGCTCCTCCTCTCCTCCGTCCTGGTCGCCTGCACGGCCGGCGAGGCCCCGAAGACCGACGCCAAGGCCGAGCCGGCCAAGGCCGCCGAACCCGCGAAGGCCGAGGTCAAGGCCGAGCCCGCGAAGGTCGAGGCGCCGCCGCTGCCGCTCGAGCCGAGCGCGGACATCAAGTACGACCCGCCGTTCGACGGCAAGCCGCTCAGCAGCAACAAGACCGCGAGCGGGCTGACGGTCGAAGACTTCGTCGTCGGCGAGGGCGCCGAGGCGGTCCAGGGCGGCGAGGTCGAGGTCCACTACACCGGCTACCTGACCGACGGGCAGATCTTCGACACCTCGAAGAAGCGCAACCGGCCGTTCACGTTCTCGCTCGGCGAGGGCCGGGTGATCAAGGGCTGGGACGAGGGCGTGGTCGGCATGAAGGTCGGCGGCAAGCGGCGCCTCATCGTGCCGGCGGCGCTCGGCTACGGCGACCGTCGGGCCGGGAAGATCCCGCCGGGCGCGACGCTGGTGTTCACCATCGAGCTGCTGTCGTTCACGCCGCCGCCGCCGCCGCCGCAGCCGCTCACCGCGTTCGAGGGCAAGCCGGCGTCGACCAAGACGCTCGAGGACGGGCTCAAGATCAGCGAGTTCAAGGTCGGCGAGGGCGCGGAGGCCAAGGCCGGCGATACGGTCGCGGTCCACTACCGCGGCACGCTCAAGGACGGGACCGAGTTCGACTCGTCGCTGGCGCGCAAGCCGATCAGCTTCCCGCTCGGCCAGGGCCGGGTGATCAAGGGCTGGGACCTCGGCATCGCCGGCATGAAGGTCGGCGGCCTGCGCAAGCTCGAGATCCCCGCCAAGCTGGCGTACGGCGAGCGGGCGAAGGGCCGGATCCCCGCCAACTCGGACCTGACGTTCACCGTCGAGCTGATGTCGGTCAAGCCGGCCCCGACGCCGCCCGCCGGCGTCACCGGGCCGCACGGCGCCGGGCCGCACGGCGCCGCGCCGGGTGGGGCCCAGCCGGGCGCGCCGGGCGGTGCGCAGCCGGCCACGGCCCCGGCGACCGCGCCGGCCAAGCCCGACGCGAAGGCCCCGGCGACGGAGAAGAAGGCCGGGTGAGGGCGCCCGCGGCGATCTCCGCGGTCGTCTTGACCGTGGGCCTGTCCTGTCGGGCAGGTCCCTCGGACCAGGCGCCGGGGGCCGCGGGGCCAGGCAGCGCGCCGGCGGTCGCTGGCTCTTCGGACATGTCCGCCGGGACAGGCGAGCACGGGGGCGCGGCGCCGGCCGCGGGTGGGGCCGGGGCCGCGGGTCCTGGGCTGCCCGAAGGGACAGGTGATGGTTCGCGGGCGCCCGGGGCCGCGAGTCGGATGTCCGCTGGGACAGGTGCGTCCGGGAGCGCGGGTAATCTGTCCGGAGGGATAGGTGGGTCCGGGAGCGCGGGTGGTCTGTCCGGAGGGACAGGTGCGTCCGGTGGCGCGGGCGGCCTGTCTGGAGGGACAGGTGCGTCCGGAGGCGCGGGTGGCCTGTCCGCAGGGACAGGTGCGTCCGGAGGCGCGGGTGGCCTGTCCGGAGGGACAGGTGCGTCCGGAGGCGCGGGTGTCCTGTCCGGAGGGACAGGTGCGCCTGGTCTGTCCGGAGGGACAGGCGGCGCGGGCTCCGGTCCGTCCGCGGGGGCACCTGGCGCGAGTGCCGGGCTGGCCGCAGGGACAGGTGGCTCGGGCGACTCTCTCGCCGACGACCCGCCGCCGCCCGGGGCGCCGGCGCCGATCGCCTGCCTCGACCCGCCGCCGCCGGGGATGGCGTGCATCCCGGCGGGGTGGTTTCTCCGCGGCAGCGACACCGGGCCCGAGCACGCGCGGCCGCAGGCGCGGGTGTGGCTGCAGACGTACTACCTCGACCTCAACGAGGTGACGTACGCCGAGTACAAGGCGTGCGTGAAGGCCAAGCGCTGCGACCCGAAAGGCGGGCCGGCGTACTCCGACTTCGACCGGCCGAAGCAGCCGGTCAACGGGGTCAACTGGTTCCACGCCGAGGGCTATTGCAAAGCCCAGGGCAAGCGGCTGCCGAGCGAGGCGCAGTGGGAGAAGGGCGCCCGCGGACCCGACGGGGCGCTGCACCCGTGGGGCGACGAGCCGGCGACCTGCGAGCGGGCGATCCTGAAGGACGCGACGGGGCGCGGCTGCGGGGTCAAGAAGCAGGGCAGCAAGCCGGACACGGGGCGGCCGTGGGAGGTCGGCTCGCGGGCTCCGGGCCGATATGGCCTTTACGACATGTCCGGCAATTCGTGGGAGTGGGTGGCCGACTGGTTCACCCGCAGCTACGCGGAGTGCGGGGCCGACTGCGAGGGGATCGATCCGCTCGGTCCGTGCGCGAAGGACGGCGAGGTGGCCCGCGAGTGCCCGGGCAAGCTGCGCAAGATCGTCCGCGGCGGGTCGTGGTACTGGGACGCGTCGTACGCGACCGGGGTGTGGCGCCGGCCGCACTTCCCCAGCAATCAGCCGTTCCACCACTTCGGCTTCCGCTGCGCGGCGAATGCCCGCGAGGCGGAGGCGCTGCAGCGCGGCGCGCCGGCGAAGTGAAGCGCCCATGTTCCGGGCGCTGGTGGTCTTCGCCGGTTTCTTTCTCGCCTGTACCGAGCGTCCGTCGCAGCAGGAAACAGACTCGGGGACCTCGAGCTCCGGATCGACCCCGGGCGATTCGGAGCAGGAGATCCTCCGAAAGCGCTGTGAGTTGCTGATCGAGTGCGGGTACGGACCGGACTATGCGGCGGTGGACGCCTGCCTTCGCGATCAGGAGATGCGGTTGGCGAAGTGGGAGGCTCCCGAGTGCGCGCCCGCCCTGTTGGACTTCTTCGCCTGCGGCAACACGGCCGACGACTGCGACGAGTACTGGGTCCTGCACCTCTCGTCGAGAACATCGACGGAGAGTGCGGCCCCAAGCAGGACGAGGTCTGTCGCTGGGACTGCGGGTGCGTGGGAACCGACCACGCCTCGTAGTCGAGCCGAGCCGCGGAGACGCGCCTTCGCGCAGCTTGCGCGGAGCCGCGGGTCGGCGTGGCGAGCACGCGGCGCGAGGGCCGGCGCGCCAGGGTGCGTGCGCGCAGAGGCCCGCGCCGCCGGCGGTTGACGCGGGCGCGGGCGCGTGAAAAAACCCCGGGCGATGAAGTTCACGATCAGGCACCCGTACGCCATCGAGCCGGAGCCGTTCTGGCGCGAGGTGTTCTTCGACCACGACTACAACGAGAAGCTCTACAAGAAAGGCCTCGAGTTCGAGGCGTTCGACGTCGTCGAGGAGACGAGCCCGCCCGACGGCCGCAAGACGCGGAAGGTGCGGGTGACGCCGAAGATCGACGCGCCGGCGGCGATCCGCAAGGTGCTGGGCGACTCGGTCTCGTACGTCGAGGAGGGCCGCCTCGAGGTCGCCGGGCCCAACGCGCCGAAGTGGATCGCCAGGGTCCTGCCGTCCAAGCTGGCCGACAAGACGACGATCAAGGCCGAGATGTGGCTCGAGCGCACCGGGCCCGGTCAGTCGGACCGCGTCGCCGAGTTCGAGATCGAGGTCAAGATGTTCGGCGTCGGCGGGATGGTCGAGAAGTTCCTCGAGAAGACGATGCGCGAGAGCTATCAAAAGGCCGCCGACTACACCAACCAGTGGCTGCGCGCCAACGGCAAGGCGAGCTCCTGAGCCTCAGCGGTCGCGCGGGCGCTCGAGCTCGGGGACGGCCCGCAGCCAGTCCTCGAAGCGCGGCAGCCAGTCGGCGAGGGCGATGAACGCCGGCTCGTCGGCGTCCCAGGCGAACACGAACCACCCGCCGGCCCGCTGCGCCAGCGCGGCGAGCTCGGCCAGCAGGTCCTCGCCCAGGAGCAGCTGGCCGAACCGCGACGGCCCGCGGCCGAGCCGGTCCCAGACGATGTACTCGAGCGCCCCGTACCACTGGGCGCACATGGCCGCCTCGGACACGTGGCGCAGGCGCTCGAGCAGCGCGCTCCTGGCTGTTTCAGGGGACATGTCCTCGAGGACTGTCATGAATGACCTCGCGGACATGTCCTGCAGGACATGATCAGGGGTTGCCGATCAGCACGCTGACGGTGCTGTCGCCGTTGTTGGCGGTGACGAGGTCGACCACGCCGTCCTTATTAAAATCGCCAAGGGCGACGACGTAGGGGGCGGCGCCGACGGGGAACGCCTCGGGGGCCGTGAAGCCGCCGTTGCCGTTGCCGCGCAGGACGCTGACGGTGTTGGCGCCGCGGTTGGCGACGATGATGTCGATGGCGCCGTCGCCCGAGACGTCGTGGAGGAGGAGGCCGATGGGGTCGGCGCCGCAGGGGTAGGGGATCGCGCCGCCGAAGCCGCCGAGGCCGTTGCCCTGGAGGATGAACACCTGGCCGGCGGCCGGGATGGTGACGACGGCGTCCATGTCACCGTCGCCGTTGAGGTCGGCGACCTCGACGGCGTAGACCTGGCCGCCGGCGGGCGAGCCGGTCGGCGGGCCGAAGTTGCCGAGGCCGTTGCCGAGCGAGACGCTGAGGCTGCTGGCGCCGTAGTTGGCGCTGACGAGGTCGAGGTTCTGATCGCCGTTCATATCGCCGACGGCGATCCAGGTCGGCCCGGTGCCGACGGCGACGCTCGCGGGCGCAGGAAGCCGACGCCGTCGCCGAGCAGCACGGTGAGGGTGTTGTCCATGTAGTTGGCGACGACGAGGTCGTCGAAGTCGTCGGCGTTGAGCTTGGCGGCGACGACGTGGCGCGCCTGGGCGCCGGCCGGGACCGCGGGCTGGGCGGTGAGCATGCCGCCGCCGCTGTTGAGATAGACCGAGAGGTCGTTGCCGGTGATGTTGGCGGTGACGAGGTCGGGCGCGCCGTCGTCGTTGAGGTCGGGGGTGGCGGCCGCGTACGGGCCCATGCCGACGCCGAGGGCGCTCAGCGCGTTGAAGGTGCCGTCGCCCTTGCCGGTGCGGACGGTGACGTTATTGGTCATGTTGTTGGCGCAGGCGACGTCGTCGTTGCCGTCCTTGTTGAAGTCGGCGACGGCGACGGAGATCGGGCCGGAGCCCATGCCGAGGGCGGTGAACGGCTTGAAGCAGACCTCGCCCGGCATGGCCTGACCGTCGCCGCACATGGCCGGCGTCTCCATGCCGACGCACACGTTTTCGATGCACTCGAGGCCCGGGAAACATGTCGCAAGGGGCAGGCAAGGACAGTCGGCCTCGCCGTCGACGCAGGCCATGGCGGTGGTGCTGCTGGTGACCGGAGCCGCGGTGGTGGGCTCGATGGTGGTGGCCTCGCCCGTGGTGGTGCCGGTGGTGCTCTCGCCGTCGCCGGTGGTGGTCGTGCCGGGGTTCATGGTGGCGGCCGTCGCCATGGTCATGGTCGAGGTGGGCATGCTGCCCGTCGTGCCCGTGTCGTCGCCGTCGCCGCCGCCGCACGCCGCCACCGCCGCCAGCGCGAGGAGATACCGTGTCCAAAAGGCCATGGCGGGAGGATGGCGGGCGCCGCCAGGGGCCGTCAACGCGCAGCGTCGCTCGTCCGGGCCGCCGCGAACGGCAAAGGCGGAAGGGCCTCGGCTTGCGCGTGCGGCGCGGCACGCGACTTCGGGTGCGAAAGGACATGGCGAATGGGCCATGGCACTTCCGCCAGGTGAGGCGGCGAGGGTGAAGGCGCGGCCGCGGAGGCGATGGGGGCGCGGATGACGGGCCGCGGGGACGAAGCAGGTCGCGGAGAAGCCAGGCGGCGGAGGATGGGGCGGCGGGGACGAAGCAGGTCGCGGAGGAGCCAGCGGAGGGGCGGCCGTGGAAAAAGCAGTCGGGCCGCGGACGATGGCGGTGCGGGACGGCGGTGATGGTCACGCCGATGTCGCGAGGGACGAGGAGCCGGCGAAGGCGATAGTCCGCGGCGCGGCGAAGGTGTCGCGGCGGCATGCGTTGTCGCGGGCGCGAGGTGAGAATCGACGCGTGGCGGCGAGGTGTGAGCTGCCGGCCAGGTGGGACGACCGGGCGGCGCGGGTGGCGACGCCGCGGTCGCGGCGGGCCCGACTGCCGCCGACTCGCGTGCGGACGGCCTGGAAACGGCGTCCGGACCGGTGCCGCCGCGCGGCGATTTCGGGCTATGGTCGCGCCCGCGATGCCCGGCGACTCCCACGGCACCTGGACCCTCGCGATCAGCGTGGTGGCGCTGGTGCTCGGGCCGCTGCTCCACGCGGCGGCCCGTCGCGAGCGCGTGACGATGGCGGCGCTCGACAGCTTCGTGCTGGTGGCGGTCACGGGGCTGGTGGCGCTCGAGATCGTGCCGCGCGCTCTGGCGCTGGCCGGCTGGCCGGCGTTCCTGGCCCTGCTCGCCGGGCTGGCAGGGCCGGCGATCGCCGAGGGGCCGCTGCGGATGGCGGCCCGCGGGACCCACCGCGCCGCGCTGACGCTGGCGATCCTCGGCATGGCGCTGCACGCCTTCACCGACGGGCTGGCGCTGGCCCTGGCGCACCTCGAGGAGGGCGATTCGCACGGGCTCGAGGTGGCGGTGATCGCCCACCAGCTGCCGGTGGCGGTCGGGGTGTGGTGGCTGCTGTCGCCGGCGGGGTTCGTGGTGGCCGCAGGGGCGCTGCTGCTGCTCGGGGCGGCCACGGTGGCCGGCTACGTGTTCGCCGACGCCTCGTTCGCGGTGCTCGACGCCAGCTGGCTCGGGCTGTTCCACGCGATCGTCGGCGGTCTGTTGTTACATGTCGTTGGGCACAGGTCCCAAGAGACAGGTAGCCGCGGGGCCCGCATCGGCGCGGCCGCCGGCGGGCTGGTCGGGCTCGGGCTGCTGGTGGCGCTGGCCGCGGAGACGCACGGGGCGACCGACCCGCTGGCGCGCACCCTGGCGGCGCTGGGCAAGCTGCTGCGAGAGAGCGCGCCGGCGCTGCTGCTGGCGTACGCGCTGGCGGGGCTGGTGTCGGGGTTGATGCCGGAGGCGCCGGTGCGGTGGCTACAGCGCGGAGGGCCGGCCGGGCAGGCGCTGCGCGGGGTGGCGGTCGGGCTGCCGCTGCCGCTGTGCTCGTGCGGGGTGGTGCCGGTGTACCGCAGCCTGCTGCAGCGCGGGGTGCCGGCGGCGGCGGCGATGGCGTTCTTCATCGCCACGCCGGAGCTCGGGGTCGACGCGATCTTGCTGTCGTGGCCGCTGCTCGGGGCGGAGATGACGGTGCTGCGAGTGGTCGCGGCGGCGCTGGTGGCCTGGCTGGTCGGCTGGTGGGTCGGCGGACGGGCGCGGCGGATCGGCGGCAGCAGCGAGCCCGAGGCGGGGCCGCGCGGGCCGGCGCTGGCGCGGCTGTGGAGCGGGCTGCGGACGGGCTTCGGCGAATTGGTGGACACGACGGCGCCGTGGATCGGGCTCGGGCTGCTGGTGGCGGCGCTGATCGAGCCGTGGATCGATCCGTCGGCGTTGATGGCGATCCCGGGGCCGTTGCAGGTGCTGCTGTTCGCGGCGCTCGGGGTGCCGATCTACGTGTGCGCGTCGGGGGCGACGCCGCTGGTGGCGGCGCTGCTGGCGAAGGGGCTGAGCCCGGGGGCGGCGCTGGCGTTCCTGCTGACGGGGCCGGCGACGAACGCGACGACGTTCGGGGTGCTGGCGCAGGAGCACGGCCGGGCGACGGCGGCCCGCTTCGCGGCGGCGATGCTGGCGCTGGCGGTCGGGCTCGGGCTGGTGGTCGACCTGGCGCTGCCGGACCTGCGCGGGGTGGCCGGCGTGCAGCCGCACGCGGGGCACGGTCCGCTGGCCGAGGCGGCCGCGTGGGCGCTCGCGGGGCTTTTTTGATATCCTTCGTGCGCCAGGGTCCGCAGGCGTTCTTTGCTCGGCTGTGGGAGCGCGAGGGACATTCGCACGACCACGGCGAGGCCGGGCACGCGCACGGCGGGTGCGGGCATTCGCATCATTCGCACGAGGGGTGCTCGCACGGGCACGATGCGCACGGGCACGGCTCGCACGAGCATCACTCGCACGAGCACGACTCGCACGAGCGTCATTCGCACTCGCATCACTCGCACGAGCACGACTCGCACGAGCGTCATTCGCACGAGCATCACTCGCACGAGCATCACTCGCACGAGCATCACTCGCACGAGCATCACTCGCACGAGCATCACTCGCACGAGCATCACTCGCACGAGCATCGCCACGCGCATTCTCACTCGCACGGGCACCCCGCGCAATCACACTCGCGCGGGCATGAGGCGCACGAGCACGACTCGCACGGGCACGATTCGCACGGGCATGATTCGCACGGGCATGACTCGCACGGGCATGATTCGCACGGGCATCACTCGCACGAGCATGGCTCGCACGGGCATCACTCGCACGGGCGTCACTCGCACGAGCACGATTCGCACGGGCATGACTCGCACGGGCATCACTCGCACGAGCATGGCTCGCACGGGTATCGCTCGCATGAGCATGACTCGCACGAGCATGACTCGCACGGGCATGATTCGCACGCGCATGACTCGCACGAGAAGCGCCACGCGCATTCGCACTCGCACGGGCACCACGCGCGCTCGCGCGGGCATGAGGCGCACGAGGATCGCTCGCGCGGGCACGAGGCGCACGAGCATCACTCGCACGAGCATGATGCGCACGAGGTCCTCCCGCGCGGGCGGGGTGGGCACTCGCATTAGCAGGCGTATCATTCGCAGCAGTGCACGCCCGAGGCCGTCGTGCGGAGGCGAGGTCGCTCTGGCCTGCCGTGCGCGCGCCGCCAGGCGTTCGCCCCGGCGTGCAGCGGCCGCTTTTGTGATCGCTCGCGTCGCCGGCTATCCTGTCCGGGCATGATCATCCGGGAAGCACGTGACCCGGTCGCGGTCGTCCATGAGAACCTCGCCCAGTGGGCGCGGTGATGGCATTCGTGGGAGGAGAGATTTCGCAATGGTGCTGCGAATCGACCCAGCGCGGGCGGCTGCGGGGTGTTGCAAGGAAAGGGGGATATAAGGCGATGGGTGCGCGTGCGCCAGATCGCCGGTGCGAATGTGCCGGGCGGCACAGGCCGCGACGGGCGGGGCGAGCGGGCGCTTCGGAGCGGGCCTGAATAGGCCCGTCAAAGCCGGCGGACCGGTGTTCTGCAGCGCACGTTCGCCGGAGGCTGCGGGATCAGGGCAGTGCGTCACAGGTGGGAGCGTGTGCCCGATGTCAACATTCGGTGATTGACGGTACCGCGGTCTGAAGCAGAGTTCACGCAGACGACGGGGCGGACAGACGTACGGTCGGTTCGGTCCGGCGCCGAGAAGGAGAGAATCATGCTATTTCATTCTGCGAGCGTCCTCGCGGCGAGCCTCGTGTTCGCCATTCCCTTCATTCACGAGTGCGACCTCGAGCCGTCAGGCGGAGGCGACGAGGGCGGCAACGAGGGCGGCCCAGGCAGCGAGTGCTGGCCGGAGGAAGGCGATCCGGAGTGCCGCTCGTGCCTGCGGATCGCCTGCTGCGACGGGGTGCAGGCCTGCGACGACGAGCGCTCGTGCAGCTGCGTGCTCGATTGTATGTCCGACGCGAGCACCGGCCTGGAGGCGTGCGCCCGGGCGCGCTGCGACGTCCGCGACATCGCGGCCGCCCTCGAGCCGCTGACGCGGATCTGCGCCGTCGACGAGTCGTGCGGGGGGCCGCGGATCTGCGAGGGCACCGAGGAGCTGCCGAAGCCGCAGTGAGGGCGCGCCGGCGCATTCGTCGGTATGGCGAATGCGCCGGCATCAGCGCGAGGGGAGACGCGGGACGCATGAGCCGCATTCGCCGTCCGCTCCGGGGCGCACCCCGAGGGGGCACGGGGAGCGGCGGACGAACGCCGTGCCGGAGTCGCGAATCGTCGGCCCTTCGTCGGCGCGTCTGACAGGGTGGCGCAGACAGGCCCGCGTTACCGGCCGCGTCGGCGCCTGGGCCGCGGGCTTTTGCCGTCTTTTAGAGTTCGTCGACCCGACGCAACCATCGACGAGCTCCGCCCACCCTTCGCTCGCACCGAGCCACGAGCGCTCGTCGTCGTGCCCGCGGATCCATGAACATCCGCGGCCGGCTCAACCGAGCTGTCGCGCCAGACAGTCGGCGAGCTCTGCGCGTACCTCGTCCGGGAAGCCCGACAATCCTGGCGTGTCGTTGCTCTCCAGCACGACAAACTGTCCGTCCTCCTGCTCGAGGAAGTCCAGAGCCAGCGTGTCGGCGTGCAGGTGTCGCATCGCGGCGCGCGTGTGCTGGACGAGCGGCTCGGGGGCTCGATGAGGCGGTATTTTCGCGTGTCGACATTGGCCTTCCAGCCGCGTCCTTCGCGCTCCATCGCCCAATAGCGCTCGCCGATCGCCAGGCAGCGGACGTCGCGCCGATACGCGATGTACGGTTCGACGGTCACGTAATCATCGACTGCGAACAGCAGGTCGGCGACGTCTCCCCACGACTCCTGGTCGCACACCCGCATCTTGCCCAGGCCGGCGTGGTGGTTGCCCGCCTTGACGACGAGCGGGAATGTCCGGCCGAGCCGCCGCGCCATGTCGTCCCCGACCGCGACGTCGAACGGGACGACCGGAAGGCCGGCCGTCCTCAGCTCCGCGAGCATCGAGAGCCGATCGAAGCCGCGGAGTAAAGCTCCGGCAGGGTTGACGCAGGGCACGCCGCTGAGCCGGATGATCTCGAGCGCCGTCCGGTAACGCTCGCTCGGGCGGATCGCGCCCACGCGCCACAGCACGCCCCCCACGCGAGTCGCCGCCTCACGGTCGACGTACCACAGCTCACCGTCCCGCAACACCCACGCGCAGTCCTGGATCCGACCGTAGACGACCTCCGCGCCCGGAAAGCGGGTGTGCCAGTCTCGCTCGCCGTTCACGACGACGATGGTGCGCTTCATGGGCGCTGATTGTATCAGGAGTATGAGAGCGGGCGGGACAGGGCATCGCCTGTCCCTTCGGACAGGCGTCACTCGGGCGGGGGCTCGAACTGGATGCCCTTGCTCTCGGCGGCGATGATGCCCTTGAGGTCGGCCTCGTTGCCCACGGCGACCCAGGCCCAGCCGGGCTCGCTCTTCTCGAGGTCGAGCCAGCGGGTGATGAAGGCGGCGGCCTCGTCGGGGGTGGCGGCGAGCATGGTCTCGGCGTCGCGGGCGAGGGCGGCGACGATCTCGCCGTCGGCGACCGAGAGGTCGAGGGCCTCGCTCCACAGCGCGGTCCAGTCCTCGCCGCCGACGCTGGCGGCGACCATGCGCGCGCCGAGCCACAGCTGGGCGGCGCCGAGCAGGTCCTGGGCCAGCGGGCGCTCGCGCAGGTAGTCGCGGATGACGGTGAGCTCGCGCCGCAGGCGGCGGCTCAGCGGGTCGGCCTCGGACGGGTCGGCGGCCTGCTCGGCGGCCTCGACCTCTTCCAGCGGGTCGGCGGCCGGCTTGCCGCGACCGGCGGCGCCGAGCGGGACGTGGATCGTGAACAGGCCGACGGTGCCGGTGATGCTGAGGCGGATGTCGAGCTCGGCCTGCAGATGGCGCTGGACCAGGCGCGCGAGGCTGCGGTCGCGCGCGGTCGCCAGCGGGAGCGAGCGGCCGAGGACGAGCAAGCTGCGGCTGCCGCGGCCCGAGGCGGGCGGGTCGACCCGCTCGAGCGGGGCGATCGGCGGGCGCCTCAGGTGCTGCGCCGGCGGGGCGGCCGGGCGCGGACCCTGGCGCAGGCGGACCAGCGCCTCCTCGGTGGCCTCGCGGGCGGCGATCAGCTTGACCCGCTGCTTCCAGCGGCCGGCGAGGTCGGCCAGGCCGTCCTCGTGGGCGGCGAGCGTGTCGCCGGCGTGGACGACGAAGAGGGCGCTGCGCGGGTCGGTGAGGGCCTCCCAGGCGTCGCGCAGGGCGGTCTCGGGGGCGTCCTGCACGGCGGCGGCGGTGATCTGCTCGTGCGCCGGCGCGGTGCCGAGGAGGCGCGCGGTGAGGACCCCGAGCGCCTGGCTCTCGGCGTCGGGCGAGCGCAGGTCGTGGGCGACCTGCTTGCGGGCGCGAGCGAGCGGACCGTCGAGGCCGGGCGCGGAGAAGATGTCGCCGAGGCCGGCGAGGATGGCGGGCAGCTCGGCGTCGACGCCGTGGACGGCGACCTCGTAGCGGCCGGCCCGCGGGGTGAACTCGACCCGGATCGACAGGCGCGCGGCCAGGGCCTCGAGCTCGAGCGCGACGCTGCGGGCGGCGATCAGCGCCGGGGCGCCCTGCAGCGCGGGCTTGAGGTCACCTGTCGGAAAGACCAGGCGCAGGTGCACCGCCGGGGTGCCCTCCTCGCGCAGCCAGTGGACGAGGAGGCCGTCAGCGAGGACGACCCGCTCGGGCGCGGGCCACGGCGGGGCCAGGGCGCCGAGCGCCTCGGTCAAGGCCGGCGGCGCGGCCTCGTCGAAGATCTCGACCTT
Organism: Nannocystis pusilla; assembly: GCF_026626665.1. Classification (GTDB taxonomy): domain Bacteria; phylum Myxococcota_A; class Polyangia; order Nannocystales; family Nannocystaceae; genus Nannocystis; species Nannocystis pusilla. Next base: position 7,260,430 of record NZ_JAPNKE010000002.1, on the reverse strand, counting down.
GACGGTGTCCTTGCGCTTGCAGCCTGTCCCGAGAGACAGCAGCACGGCGGTCAGCAGGCAGGCGCGCAGCCGGGGACGTCGGGTCAAGGCTTGGGCTCCGCGGGGCCGATGAGGAGCGCGTCCTCGACGGTGAGGTTGAGGCCGGGGCGGCCGGCGAGGCTGGTGAGGCCGAGCAGGTCGTCGCGGCGGCGCGCGGTCGGGCTGTCCACGGCGACGGGGCCGGGGATGTGCGCCGGCGAGGCGGCCAGCAGGCGGGCCAGGCCGAGGGCGGTGCGGGCGTAGAGGCGGATCGCCTGGGCCATGAACTGGGCCTGGGAGGTCAGCAGCGGCTGGTCGGGGCCGCCGAGGCGGGCCAGGCGGGCGCGCACGAAGGCGGCCGGATCGTCGGCGCCGACGGCCCGCAGGACCAGCGCGGCGCGGCGCGGGTCGGGGTCGAAGTCGCAGCCGATCCGCGACTTGCGGGGCTCCTCGGCGGCCGGCTTCTGGCGGTTGAGGGCGCGGCAGATCGCGCCGGCCCAGGCCGAGGAGGCGCCGTCGGCCGGGACCGGCCAGGCGAACAGGGGCGGCTTGCCGCTCGCGGCAATCGCCGGCACGGGGGGCCTCGCCGGCGGCGGCGAGCGGACCGGCAAGGCGCGGGTCGCGGGCGGCAAGTCGGCGAAGCGGGCCCGGACCTGGTCGAGGATGACCTCGGGCGGCTCGGGAGCGACGACGACGAGGGTGGCGCGGGCGTAGCTGAACTTGGCCGCCAGGGCCGCGGCGAGGGCCGGAGGGGTGATGTCGGCGAGGGAGCGGTCGACCGCGCGGCCGTCGTGGCCGAGGCCGGCGGCGCCGTGGAGCGCGGCGAGGTCGCCGGGGCGCAGGCCGGCCGGGCTGCGCACGTCGGAGCCGGCCCAGCCGAGGCTGATGTCCCAGCGGCGCTTGTCGACGGTGGGGAAGCGGAGCCGCTGCGACTCGGCGAACAGGACCTCCTCGAGGCGGGAGATCGGCACCAGCGATTCAGAGCGGATCTGGCCGGGCCCGGTGGCCAGGAGGTGGACGCCGCCGGCGTCCTGGGCCGCGGCGATCGCTTCGCCGGGCCGCAGCTCGCGGTTGCCCTGGTGGAGGTGATAGGCGAGCGCGTGGACCAGGCCCGGGTGCTCGGGCGGGTCGTCCTCGCTGCCGACCTCGACCGCGAGCACGACCGCGGCGACCGGCAGGCTGAGGTCGCGGGCCGCGAGCACGCGTAGGCCGCTCGGCAGGACGACGTCGAGGACGGTGTCGGCGCCGACGGCGGGGCTGTCCTTCGGGGCAGGTTCCGTGGGGGCCGCCGCGGGCGCTGCCGCGGGGGCCGGCGCGGGCGCGGGGGCGGCGGGCGCGGCGAGGGCCGCCGGCTCGCCGACCATCAACCCGAGCAGGGCGAGCGCCGCGCCGAGGGCGCGGGGGCGGCGAGGGGCGAGCATGCTGAGGAGGTGGTATCCGCTGGCGCGGTAGAGGGCAAGGATCTCTCGGCTCGGGCCGGCCCGGGGCGGCTTTTTGCCTCACTCGACCGGGGTGAACAGCGGCTCGCCCACGGTGTCGACGCCGAAGCTGCCGATCAGGCTCCGGCCCGCCGGAGAGCGCAGGAACTCGACGAAGGCGCGCGCGCCGTCGAGGTCGCCGCCGGCCTGCGGGGCGGGCTCGAGCACGGAGTAGACGTTGTCGAGCTCGGAGCCGCCCTGAAACAGGACGGCGAGCCCGAGATCGCCGCGGCGGGCGAGGAAGGTGGCGCGGTCGCTGAGGGTGAAGGCGTGTTCGCGCGCGGCCAGGGCCAGCGCCTCGGCCATGCTGCCGTGGATCCGGAGGATGAAGGCGCTCTCGGACGGGACGCCGGCGGCGGCCCACAGCTGCAGCTCGCGCTGGTGGGTGCCGGACTCGTCGCCGCGGGCGACGAAGCGGCGGCCGGAGCCGGCGACGGCCCGCAGGGCGCCGCGGATGTCGGTGGCGCCGGCGACGACCCCGGCGGCGGCGGCCGGACCGACGAGGACGTAGGCGTTGCGCATGAAGGGGATGCGCCCGCCGATCCGCCCGCTCGCCAGGGCCTGCGCCTCCTCGACCGGGCTGTGCGTCACTGCGCCGTCGACCTGGCCGGTGGCGAGCAGCTCGATCGCCCGCTTCGAGCCGACGGCGACGACCTCGACCGGCCGACCGCTCGCCGCGGTGAAGGCGGGCCCGAGGACGCCCATGAGGCCGCTGTCGTGGACGCTGGTGGTGGTCGCCAGGCGGAGCGGCCGGGCCCGCTCGCCGCCGCCGCACGCCAGCCAGGCGCCCAGCGGCCAGACGAGGCGGGTGACGGCCCGACGGGTCCACATGCGCTCAGGATGACCGCCCCCGGCGCGCGAGACAAGCGTCCGCTGCGGCGGGGGCGTGGATGTCCCTCGGGACATGTTTTTTGAGACAGGATGTCCGCGGGGACATGTGATGTGTCCCGAGAGACAGGCCCCACGTCAGCCCTGGAGGCCGTGGCGGGTGTTGTCCTCGAAGTGGTCGCCGGTGGTCTTGAGGCGGAGGTCGTGGACGCCGCGCCACACACCGCCGGGGCCGCGGACGAGCGGGCGGATGTTGGCGAACCGCGCGAGCGCCTCCGACTCGCGGCGCTGGCCGGCCGACAGCAAGGGGTCGTCGGCGAACAGCAGGTCGGTGCCCCACTGGGCGGGGACGGTGTCGCTCCACAATTGGGTGTGGACGTGGGCGGCGAAGCGGCGCTCGGGGTAGGCGGCGGGGCGGATCGTGCGATAGGCGTAGCGGCCGCGCGGGTCGGTGCGGAACCAGGCCCGCAGGCGCGGCGGGCCGGGCGTCGCGGCGTAGAGGCCGTCGACGCCGGTGTGATAGGCGTAGAGCACGACGCCCGCGGCCGGGGTGACGCCGTCGGGGCGGTAGACGGTGCCTTCGATCTCCATCGGCTCCCCGGGCTCGTCCGGCCCGGCGATCCGCCCCTCGGAGGGTGCGCCGGGGCCGGGGTGTTTGTCGCACGCGCGGGCGCCGTCGGTCGCGAACACGGCGCCGAGTCCGGCGAGGCCCGCGGAGGCGAACAAGAAGCCGCGGCGCGTCGGCGCAGTCCAGGTGTAGGTCGTCATCGATCTGCGAGCACCTCCTCGGCCGAAGATGCGAGCCGCACGCGCGCGAAGCAAGCCGCGAGCGGCCGATGACGGATCGCAAGGCCGGGACGGCGCGCGCGGGGAACGTCGATCGCGGCGGCCGTGCTCATGGCATTGAGAATTTCGGCGGGGGAAATGGGCGAGCCACGAACGCCGAAGTTCGCCGACGCAAATCGTCGCGGTGTGAAGGCGGAAATACGAAGGTGGCGGACCCGAGGCGAGACGCGTCGGAGGCGTCCGCGCGGTGACCCGGAGGGGCGAGTCGGGCGGAGGCGATCGTCGCCAGCCGCGAGGCTGGGCCACGCCGTCGCGCGTCCGAGTTCGGCCGTCGGTGCGCGGGTGTGGGACAGTTTCTCGCGTGCGGGCCGGGCTGATCGGCGCTCGTCCGGGAACGGCGCGAGGGCGCACTGCGCTGTCTCGCCGAGGCGCGCACGTCCGCCGGCGCGGAAGCTCGGACGAGCCGCATCTCTTGCAGCCAGGACGGTGTTACCCTGGGGGCCGATGCGTACCACTATGATCTTCGCCGGTCTCGTGGCGTTCAGCCTGAGCCCGGTGGCTTGCAAGCGGAACAGTGATTCTCGCGGGCCCGACCAATGCGGCGGCCTGTGTGGCCAGGGCACCCGCTGCGAGGGCGGTACGTGCGTGGTCGAGAGCTCGGAGGACACGTCCGTCAAGCAGGAGGTCGAGACCAACGAGATCCCGATGCGGCCGCAGATCACGTCGTGGGGCGAGTGTACCCACGAGCGCGACGAGCTGCCGAAGAAGCACGTCGCGGTCGACGACTCGGCGATCCCGCAATACGACATCGAACGGCCGCGCGTGCTCGACTGGAGCGAGGGCGAGGAGCAGCTGAACGAGCAGGTGCTGAGCGCTCACATGCGCGAGGTCGAGTACGGGATCAACGAGTGCCTGTCGATCGCCGCCTGTTATAGCGGCGGCAGCCTCAAGGGCGGTCGCCTCGACATGGTCGTCAGCCTGCTCGGAAAGACAGGTCGCGTCGACGCGGTGACCGTGACCGCCTCGCGCGGCCTGCAGGTGTTCGGCATCGTCCCGTGCGTGCGCAAGGCCGTGGCCGACCACGAGTTCCCGCGCTACAACGGCCCGCAGATGACGGTGAAGTACAACATCGAGATCGGCGAGGAGTAGGCTACTTGTCGGCGGCGTCGCGCCGGCGCAGCATCCACGCGGTCAGCAGCAGGCACGCCAGCGTGTAGACCGCGAGGATGATCCACACCATCCCGATGTGCTCCGGCGCGGGGCTGTAGTCGACCGAGGCGTAGACCTCGCAGGAGAGCGGGTCGCCCGGGAACTCGCAGGTGGTCATGTCGCGCGGCTCGAGCAGCGCGGCGATCGAGCCCATCGACTCCATGCCCCAGCGCGCGCCGGTGAGGTACGAGATCGGGGCCAGGACCGCGGGCAGCGGCATCAAGGCCAGCGCGAACACCAATTGGGGGATCAGCGCCAGCGGCACGGTGCTCATCGCCTTGTCGGAGCTCGACACCCAGGTCGAGATCAAGAGCCCGAGCCCGACGCCCGACAGCGAGGTGAGGAACACCGAGACGAGCATGCCGCCCCACAGGCCGAGCGGCGGCTGGCGGGTCATGTCGATGAGGCCGTACTCGGTCAGCGCGACGTAGTCGGCGGCGAAGTCGACGCGCAGCAGGAGCAGCAGCATCAGCACCAGGCTCTGCACCGCGCACAGGCCCGCGAGCACCCCGAACTTCGACAGCAGGTACGCGGGGATCCGCAGGCTCGCGAGGCGCTCGCGGCGGTAGATCTCCGACTCCTTCGTGATCTCGCGGACCGAGTTGATCACGCCGAACCACACCGCGACCACGCTGAGCAAGAACAGCAAGAGCCGCCCGTTGGTCGAGGTCGACATGTGCAGCGCCGACGGCCGCGCCGCGAGCAACAGCACCGCGCCGATCACCGGCGCTTGCAGCAGCAAGATCAGCAGGTTCTTGCGGTCGGCCGCGATCAGCTTGGCGTAGCGGTCGGCCAGCACGCGGGTCTGGAACAGCCACGACGCGTCGTGGCTCGGCGGCGGGGGAGCCGGCGTGGGCGCCGACGTCAGTGACTCCTCGGCGGCGATGCGGAAGTGGCCCGGCGCGACCGCGCGGAGCTTGGCCCCCGAGGCCTGGCTGTCGGTCTGCCGCTCATACACGTAGACCCGGTACTCGTCGGAGCGGCGGAAGCGGATCTCCCACAGCTCGGCCATCGTCGGCGCGCGCTTGCTCTGCGGGTGGTGCTCGTGCCACAGGCGGTACTCGGCGGCCAGCTCGCCCTGGCGCATCACCTCGGGCGGCCCGACCTTGCCGCCCAGCTTGGTGTAGATGTCGGCGAAGTCGCCGCTGGTGACGCCGAACATGACCAGCGCGCCCGCGGGCGGGCCGTAATAGACCAGGCGCCCGCCGGCCATGAACGCGACGAGGTCGCACTGGGTGATGTTGGCGGTCGCGTGGGTGACCAGCACGACGGTGCGGCCCGAGTCGGCGATGTACCGCAGGGTGTACATCATCTTCTTCTCGAGCCCGGGGTCGAGGCCGCTGGTCGGCTCGTCGAGGAAGAACAAATGGGGGTCGGCGAGCAGCTCGGAGGCGATCGAGATCCGCTTGCGCTGGCCGCCGGACAGCTCGGTGATCCGCTGCGCGCGCGCCTCGACCATCTCGACCTCTTCGAGCACGCGGACGATCCGCGCCTCGATCTCGGCCGCCGAGGTGTCGGTCGGCAGGCGCAGCCGCGCGGTGTAGCGGAGCGCGTCCTCGACGGTGAGGTGGCGGTGCAGGATGTCGTCCTGCGGCACGTAGCCGATCCCGCCGCGGTACAGGTGATAGCTGGCGTACAGGTCGTCACTGCCGATCCGCACCAGGCCGGCCTCGGGCCGACGCACGCCCGCCAGCGCGGCCATCAGCGTGCTCTTGCCGGCGCCCGAGGAGCCGACCAGTGCGACGAACTCTCGCGGCTCGATCACGAGCGACACGCGGTGGAGGATCGCCTTGCCCTCCGGCGTGAGCCGCACCAGCTCGCGCGCGTCGATCCGCATCGCGCCCTTCTGCTCGAACTGATCGAGCGACTTGCCGGTGTAGACCAGCTTGAAGGGGCCGATCTGGAGCACGTCGCCCTGCTTGAGCTCGTGGACGTGCACCCGGGCGCCGTTGACGAAGGTCCCGTTGGCGCTGCCGTGATCGGTCAGCTCGTGGCCGCTGGCGAAGGCGCGGATGGTCGCGTGGCGGCGCGAGACCTGGAGGCTCGGCAGCACCAGGTCGCAGCCCTCGCGGCCGATCGTCACCGCCGGCTTGTCGAGGGCGCAGCGCTGCACCGGCGCCTCGGGCTGGGCCTGCGCCCGCTTGCCGAGGTCCTGATAGGTGAGGCTGACGAAGTTGCCGGTCACCGGGTCGGCGATGCGGATCACGTCGCCGTCGTTGAACACGTGCGATTGGACGCGCCGGCCGCGGAACAACAGGCCGCTGCCGCGGCCGAGATCGACGATCCGGTGGCCCTGCAGGTGCGGCTCGACCCGCGCGTGATGTTGCGCGACGCAGGCCGACTGGATCACCACGTCGTTGTCCTGCTTGCGCCCGATCCGCAGCGGGCCCATGCCCAGGCGCACGTCCTGGAGCTTCCGGCCCGCCACTTCGATCGTCAGGTAGGTCGTCGAAGAGCGGACGACGACCGTATCCTCGGGCCCATGCACGCGGGCACATCGTACCCGCTGGCGCCGGCCGCCGGGACTTCCTGGCGTTTCGCCGGGGGCAGGCTGCGGATTCGAGCGCGGGCTGCGCGAACGGATGCCTGCTCAAGCGGACAGGTCGCGCATCGGTTTGCGCCCGTCGCGGGGCGAGTCTCCGGGCCCGCCGATCGTGTTAGGCTGAGCGGGAGATGATCCTGCCCATTTCGCGCCCCTCCCGTCTCGGGCCCCTGCGTCTCATGCACCTGGCCGCGGCGCTGACGCTGACCCTCGCCGGCGCGGCCTGCGACGTCGACGAGATGGAGGTGTCGAGCGACAAGTCCGGCGCCTACAAGATGGAGCCCGGCGGCCGCGGCACCAAGGTCCTGACCGCGTCGGACGGCTCGAAGGTGACGATCCAGCGCGACGGCACGGTCACCAAGCCGGACGGCAGCAAGGTCCAGATCAAGAAGGACGGCACGATCATCATGCCGGACGGCAAGCAGGTCCGCGTGTTCCCCGACGGCTCGCGCTCGACGCTGTCGGTCGAGCGCACCGAGTTCGCCGCCGACGGCTCGATGATCGTCACCGCCGACGACGGCTCCCGCACGACGATCGCCCCCGGCGGCACCGTCACCCGCGAGCTCCCGGGCGGCGCCCGCTCGTCGATGACGATCGAGAAGCCGACCCCGCCCTCGGGCGCGACCCCGGCCCCGGCGCCCACCAAGACCGCCACGCCCTGAGCGGGACTCGGCGCGGCGCAGGCCGCGAGCCCGCGGGCCTCGCCCGGTCGCGCAGGGGGCGTCCCTCCCCGGCGCGGCGGACGATTCGGGCGGCCGCCGCGGGATCGATCGCCTGGGCGAAGGGGCATGTCCTCGGTGACATGCCCGAAGAACATGAGCGATCGGGCATGCCCGATCGCTCATGTCTTTTTAGAAGAGACAGCCGGTTCAGGAGCGGCGGAACAGCTCGGGGCCGGGGTAGCGGGCCGACTCGCCGAGCTGCTCCTCGATGCGGAGCAGCTGGTTGTACTTCTCGACGCGGTCGGAGCGGGAGGCGGAGCCGGTCTTGATCTGGCCGGCCGCGGTGGCGACCGCGAGGTCGGCGATGAAGGTGTCGCCGGTCTCGCCGCTGCGGTGGGAGATGACGGCGCGGTAGCGGTTGTGCTGGGCCAGGCGGACGGCCTGGAGGGTCTCGCTGAGGCTGCCGATCTGGTTGACCTTGACGAGGATGCTGTTGGCGACCCCGGCGTCGATGCCCCGCTGCAGGCGCTCGGGGTTGGTGACGAACAGGTCGTCGCCGACGAGCTGCAGCTTGCTGCCGAGGCGCTCGGTGAGCAGGCGCCAGCCGTCCCAGTCGTCCTCGGCCATGCCGTCCTCGATCGAGACCAGCGGGTACTTGGCGGCCAGGTCGGCGTAGAGGCCGACCAGCGCGGCGCCGTCGAGCTCGCGCCCGCCCTCGCCGGCGAGCACGTAGACGCCCTTCTTCTTGTCGTAGAACTCGGAGGCCGCGACGTCGAGGGCGAGGCTGACCTGCACGCCCGGCTGGTAGCCGGCGGCCTCGATCGCCTGCACCAGCACCGCCAGCGCCTCGCCGTTGCTGGCCATGTCGGGCGCGAAGCCTCCCTCGTCGCCGACCGCCGTGACCTTCTTCTGCGCGCGCAGGATCTTCTTCAGGTTGTGGAAGATCTCCACGCCCGCCCGCAGCGCCTCCGAGAAGGTCGGGAAGCCGTGCGGCACCAACATCGTCTCCTGGAAGTCGAGGTTGTTGTCGGCGTGGGCGCCCCCGTTGATGACGTTCATCAGCGGCACCGGCAGCACGTTGGCCAGCGGACCGCCGAGGTAGCGGAACAGGGGCAGCTCGGCGTCGAAGGCGGCCGCGCGGGCGACCGCGAGCGACACGCCGAGCACCGCGTTGGCCCCGAGCTTCGACTTGTTGGCCGAGCCGTCGGCGGCGAGCAGGGCCTGGTCGACCGCGAGCTGGTCGAGGGCGTCGAGGCCGACGACGGCGTCGGCGAGCGGGCCGTTGACGTGCTCGATGGCCTTCTGCACGCCCTTGCCGAGGTAGCGCTTGCCGTCGCCGTCGCGCAGCTCGTGGGCCTCGTGCTCGCCGGTGCTGGCCCCCGAGGGGACGGCGAAGCGGCCGAGGTTGCCCTCATCGGTGATGACCTCGACCTCGACCGTGGGGTTGCCGCGCGAGTCGAGGATCTCCCGCCCGTGGACGCTGAGGATGACGCTCATGCGCGGGAAGGTAGCGCGCCCGCGTGGGCGCCGGCCAGAGCCGATCGCGGGGGCGAGCGGGCGCGCGGGCCGGGCCGAAGCGCTGAACGAATTGGCAGACGTTGCGATCGCGCGGGGAAACCGCGGCCGCGCCGGCCAGCCGCGCGGCTGCTCACTCGCGGCGGCGACGAGATCGTCCGCGGGCGGGCGGGCGAGCGGGCGGGACCGTCGCCGACCGCCTACTATGCGGCATGCGCAGGGCGCTTGTACTGTGGACGGCGGCGATCGGTTGCGGCGGAGATCCGTCTTCGAGCGCCGGGGCGAGCGAGACGACGACGGGGACCGAGACGACGACGGCGACGACGGGGCCGACGAGCTCGTCGACGACGGCGCCGACGACCACGGGGGCGCCGCTTCTCCCGGGCGAGTGCGAGAGCCCGATCGAACCTGTCCTTTTGACCAGCGCGCGGGTCGGCCTCGACGCCGAGGGGCGGATGCTCGACGAGCACGGGCGCGACGTGCTGCTGCGCGGGGTCAACACCGGCGGGCGCTCGAAGTGGGCGCCGTTCGTGCCGTTCCCGATCGACGCCGAGGCCGAGCAGGCGGCGTTCGCGGCCGAGGCGGAGCAGTTCTTTGCCCGCCTGCCTGGCTGGGGCGTCAACGTGGTGCGGCTGCTGTTCTCGTGGGAGGCGCTCGAGCCGACGCCGGGGCAGTACGACGCGCGCTACCTCGACCGCTACGCGGCCATGGTCGACGTCGCGTGGTCGCACGGGCTGCGTGTGGTCGTCGACTTCCACCAGGACATCTACACCTCGACCTTCTGCGGCGACGGCTTCCCGCCGTGGACCTTGCCGCAAGATCCGCCGCCCGAGCCGCACACCTGTCCGGACGCCGATTGGGGGCTCAAGTACGTCCTCGACGGCGACGTGCGCGCCGCGTTCGACCGCTTCTGGGCCGGCGAGGACGACCTGCACGCGAAGTTCTTCGCCATGTGGGGGCAGATGATCGCCAAGGTGGGCGACCACCCCGGCGTGGTGGGGCTCGAGATCCTCAACGAGCCGGGCTCGGGCACCGCGGGCGACGTCGCGGCGTGGAAGCACGAGACGCTGAACCCGTTCCACACCGAGGCGGTGGCGCAGCTGCGAGCGCTGGCCGGCGACGAGCTGCTCATCCTCTTCAACAACCCCGGGACCGACGCGGTCGGCTTCCAGCCGATCGAGCACGTGCGGCCCGAGGGCTCGGGGCTCGTGTACGCCGCGCACATGTACGACCCCGGGCTCGTCAAGGGCTTGCCGGCGGTGGGGCTGATGCCGGAGCCGTTCCTCGACAGCATCGCCGATTTCGCGGCGGCGGAGGGGCTGGGCGTGCTCATCGGTGAATTCGGCTACGGCCACGGGGCGACCGGCGCCGAGGAGTGGCTCGCCCGCGCCCTCGATCATATGGACGCGCGGCGATTGTCGGCCACGCTGTGGGAGTGCTCGCAGAACGAGGTCGCGTGGAACGAGGAGGACCTGTCGGTGCTCGAAGCCGACGGCAGCGAGCGGGACACTTTGGACGTGTTCGTCCGCCCGTACCTGCGCGCGGTCGCAGGCACCGACAGCGCGTTCGCCTGGGACCAAAAGACGGCCACGGCGAGCTGGACCGGCGACGGCGGGATCAGCGAGATCGCCCTGCCGACGCGGCGCTTCGACGCCGCCTCGCTCGACATCGAACTGACCACGCAGGCCGGTCCGGAGGGCGCTTGCTGGACGCTCGACCCGAGCCGCGGCGAGCTGCGCGTCCAGGCCCCGGACGGGGCCCAGGTCGAGGTGCGCGTGACGGTCGTCGATTGAGCGGTGCGGGACGGCGAACAATTGTCCGCATGACCTTCGGGACATGTCCTCGGGGGAATGTCGTGACCGCGAGCGGGGTCGGGTCGCCCCGCGCGTTCGGTTCGTTTTCGAGCCGCGGCGGCGCCGGGCTCGGCGGGACGCTCGCGGGTGTTTCCGGTAAGGTGGCAGCGACGTGACGAACGCGGTCCTGCGGGTGCGAGCGGCGTTGTCGCGGGCCGTCCGGGCCGGTGTCCGCGAGGACATGTCCCGCGAAGACGGGCGGCGGATCCGCCTGCAGAACGCGCTGGCGCTGCTCGGGATCGTGATGAGCTGCGTCGGTCACTTCGGCACCGGCAGGCCGCTCGACCCCGAATTGTTGGTCCACCTGCTCGTCACCGTCGGCGGCCTCGCGGCAGTGTTCGCGCTGCACGTCCGCGGCCGCCCGCGCGACGCGGCGCTGGCGTTCCACGGGACGCTGATGACGTCGATCCTGATGGGCTCGTGGACCATCGGGCTCGACTACGGCAACTTCTTCCTGCTGATCCTCGCGGCGGCGCTGCCGTTCTTGCTGTTCCCCACCCGCGAGCAGACGGCGGCGCTGGGCACGGCGCTGGCGGCGTCGATCTGCCTGGCGGTGCTGGTCTACGGCTGGGACCTCGACGGCGACCTGGCCCGCCGCGTGGCGCTGTACGGGCCTTATCAATACCTGCACCAGGCGATGCTGGTGGCGGTGATCCTGCTGGTCGGCTACGGCTCGCGCTCGTTCAACGCGCTGGCCGAGGACGACCTCGAGCTCGAGCGGGCCAAGTCGGAGCGGCTGCTCCGCAGCGTGTTCCCCGAGGAGATCGGGCGCCGCTTGCAGGCGGGCGAGCAGGAGATCGCGGAGCGCCACGGGGACGCGTCGGTGCTGTTCTGCCGGGTGATCGGGCTCGACCGCCCGGCCGAGGGCCAGACGTCGGAGGCCTACCTGGCGCGGCTGCATTCCGTGATCGCGGCGATCGATCGCCGTTGCGCCGAGTTCGGGGCCGAGAAGATCAAGACCACCGGGACCAACTTCGTCGCCGCGGCCGGGCTGCCGGTGTACCGCCCCGACCACGCGGAGGTGCTGGTGGCGATGGCGCTGGCGCTGCGCGACGAGTTCGCGGCGACGCCGGGGATCGCGGTGCGCATCGGGGTCAACTCGGGGCCGGTGGTGGCCGGCGTGATCGGCCAGGTGCGCCCGATCTACGACCTGTGGGGCGACACCGTCAACACGGCCCAGCGCATGGAGATGCACGGGACCGCCGGCGAGGTCCACGTCTCGCCGCTGACGTTCGCCAAGATCAACCACCGCTTCGAGTGCAGCGGCCGCGAGAGCGTGGAGATCAAGGGCAAGGGAGCGATGAAGACGTACTTCGTCCGCGGCGCGCGCAAGGCAGGGCGCTCGCCGTGACGCTCGGTCGACTGCTGCGCCTCGGGCTCGCGCCGCAGGCCGCCCCGCTGGAGCGCCAGCACGTGGTGTTCCTCCACGGGCTGTGCCTGCTGGCGATCGGCTTCACGATGATCACGGTGCTGCTGAGCGTGACCTACGGGGCGACGGCGCCGGGGGCGGTGGCCTACGCGCTGTCGGCGGGGATCGTGCCGCCGGCGCTGTCGCTGTGGCTGTCGGCGCGCGGGCACCACGCGCCGGGGGCGGTGATCTTCGCGCTGTACACGTTGCTGTCGACGGCGGGCGCGGCGTCGCTGTTCGGGCCGAGCTACGGGCTGCAGTACTGGTACATGCCGGTGATCGTGCTGACGTTCATGCTGTTCCCGAGCGCGCGGCGGCGGACCGCGCTGGCGGTGGCGGGGCTCAACGCGGCGGCGTTCCTCGGCTTCTGCTTCGCGTTCGAGGTCGTGCCGGCGATGGTGCTGGCGCCCGACGACATGCGCAGCAACTTCCAGATCAACATCTCGCTGGTGGCGGTGGCGACCGCGGTGGCGACATACTACGCGCAGCGGGTGACCGCGCGGACCCGCGACGAGCTGCGGGCGCTGCGGCAGCGCACCGACGCCCTGCTCGGGACGGTGCTGCCGGCCGACTTCGTGGCGGCGCTGCGCGAGGGCGGCGAGGGGGTCGGGCGCCGCCACGCGCCGGTCAGCGTGGTGGTGTGCGACATCGCCGGGTTCACTCGCCTGGCCGAAGAGGCAGCCGCGGAGGACATCGTCCGCGTGCTCAACGCGACCTTCGGCGCGTTCGATGCGGTGTGCGAGGAGCGCGGCGCCGACAAGGTGAAGACGGTCGGCGACGCCTACGTGGCGGCGGTCGGGCTGACGGACGGGCCGCCGTCGGCCCGCGCGGCGGTCGACCTGGCGCTGCGCATGCGCGCGGCGGTCGAGCGCGCCGAGGCCTGCCAGGCCCGGGAGATCCGCGTGCGCATCGGCATCGGCACCGGCGAGGTGATCGCCGGGGTGGTCGGCACCAACAAGCTCGCCTATGACATGTGGGGGGCGGCCATCGAGGCGGCGTTCGCGATGGAAGAGCGCGCGGCCCCCGAGCAGATCGTGGTCGACGCGGCGACCTGGGCCGAGCTGACTGCGGAGGAACGTGCGGCGGTGGTCCGCGGCGAGCCCGAGGGCTATCGCAGCCCGGCGACCGCCGCGGTGCCGGCCTGATCCCGGGACGCGGGCCGGAGCGCGAGGCGGTTCAGGCGGCGGGGCCGAGCGGGCTCGCGGTCGAAGGTCAGCCGCGTCGAAGCTGGCCTTTCGGTCAGCCGGAGGATGCACGGCTGTCCGAAAGGTCAGCCGAAGCGGAGCGGGCGGAGCAGGCCGAGGCCGCCGGTCTTCAGCTTGTAGCGCGTCTTGCCGAGGACCAGCATGACGATGCCGCCGGCGAGGGCGGCGGCGCCACCGACGAGCAGACCGATCGGCGCCCCGTACTTCGGCGGTTCGGCCGGTCCTTCGCCGAGGATCTCGTCGCGATCGGCCCGGCTCTTGGAGAGGACGAACAACCCGCCGCCCAGCGCCATGAGGGCGAGGCCGACGCTCATCGTGATGATGCCGCCGGTCCGCAGGCCCCTGCGGCCCGGCTTGACGACCGCGGTGACGTCGCCGCGCGCGTCGGTGAGGTTGAAACGGTTCGAGGTGGTGAGGCCCTCGCCGCCGAAGAAGTACGAGCTGCCGCCGCTCGTGTCGATGACCTTGTCGCACGGGGCCGCGCACACGGGGCGGTACTGGATGCCGTGGACGGTGACGTTGGCGCCGTGGGCGACCATCTCGCCGGTGATCTCGTACAGATGGACGGAGGCGGGCTTGGTGGTCTCGATATGGAGGCGCGGGCCGTAGACCGGCGCCGGCTCCTCGCGCGGGGCCGGGGCCGAGACTGCGCCGATCTCGACGCGCTGGCCGCCCTGCTCGTAGGCGGCGAGCTCCGACCACGCAAACGACTTGCGGTCGCCGGTCGCGGCCGAGACGATCGTCAACGAATCATTCGGTAAGACCTCGAGGATCGAGCCCTGGACCATGCCGCCGTTGCTCAGATAGACGCGATCGGCGGGCTGCTCCGCGGGCGTGGTCACGACCTCCACGGGCTGGGCGTGGGCGGGGATACTGGCGAAAAACAGGGTGAGGACGACGAGCGATGCGCTCGCTCGCTGCAGGCATGACAACATCGGCGGGATGATACCGGGCTCATGGAGGTTCGCAACGGTCTTGTGGTTCCTCTGTGCAAACGACCAGGTCGGACGGGAGGACGAACGGGGCCACCTCCGCGAGCTCCGAGCGCGGCGTTTCGAGGTCGCGGTGCCGCGTCCTGGAGCTCGGCCGGGTCGTCCGGCGAGCGACCTCGCCGGACGCTCGAGCTTCCTTCGCGGGCTCGTGCCAGTGCTCGCTGCCGGACGGTGAGGCCGTCGGCCTTCAGCCGCGGCTCGTGGCGCGAGCGCGGGGACGCGAGGGCTCCCTGAGGAGCGGAGCCTTCGGCGGCCGCCGAGCCGGCAGAGGGACCGTTTCAAAAAGAGCGGAACGATGCGACTGCTCGAACCGACGACCTCGCGCCGCCCCGGAGCGCCCTCGGCCGCGACATGACCTTCGGGACATGTGCCCGAGAGCGCGGCGCGCCGCGAGCGGATGTCCCTGCGGACATGCCGGTCGCGGCGCGCGGGGGCCTGGCGAGGCCTCTTGGTTCAGGCCGGCTTGATCTGGCAGGTCGAGCTGCAGAACGAGCCCTGGGTGCCGTTCTGGGCGCCCTGGTCGCACATCTCGACCTGGCCGCTGCCGTTCTTGGGGTCGTTCTGGATGATGCCGTCGCCGCAGAACGTCCGCTTGCAGGAGTTGCTGCACTCGTCGGCGTTGGACTGGTCGGCGTCGTCGCACTCCTCGGCCTGGCCGTTGCCGTTGGGGCTCTGGGTGATGCCGTCGCCGCAGGTGGTCTTGGCGCAGGTGGTGTTGCAGGTGTCGGCGTTCGACTGGTTGCCGTCGTCGCAGACCTCGTTCTGGCCGTTGCCGTTGGGGGTCTGCTTGGTGCCGTCGCCGCAGGTGGTCTTCTTGCAGGTGGCGTTGCAGGCCTTGTCGTTGGCGTTGTTGGCCCCGTTGTCGCACTGCTCGTTGTAGGGCGCGCCCGGCTGGACGATGCTGTCGCCGCAGGTCGGGGTCTTGCAGGCGTTGCTGCAGGCGTCGTCGTTGACGTTGTTGCCGTCGTCGCACTGCTCCTGGTTCTGCGGCTGCTTGTAGCCGTCGCCGCACTTGGCGGGGACGCAGAAGACGGTGCAGAGGTCGGTGTTGTCGGCGTTGCCGTCGTCGCAGGTCTCGCCGGCGTTCGGCTGGGTGATGCCGTCGCCGCACTTGGCCGCCTTGCACATGTTGGTGCACAGGTCGGTGTTGACGTTGTTGCCGTCGTCGCACTCCTCCTGGCCGACCCAGGTCTTGCCGTCGCCGCACTTGGCCGGGACGCAGGTCGACAGGCACGCCTTGCTGTCGCCGTTGTTGAGGCCGTCGTCGCAGGTCTCGTTGTTGCTCGGCTGGATGAAGCCGTCGCCGCACTTCGGGGTCAGGCAGGCGGTGGTGCAGGTGCCGGTGTTGCTGTTGAGGCCGCCGTTGTCGCACTGCTCGCCCGGCTGGATGAAGCCGTCGCCGCACTTGGCCATCTTGCACACGTTGGTGCAGGAGTCGTTGTTGTTCTGGTTGCCGTCGTCGCAGGCCTCGCCGGGGCCGACGTGGCCGTCGCCGCAGAACTGCTTGGTGCAGTCGGCCTTGCAGGTGCCGCTGTTGGAGTTGTTGACGCCGTCGTCGCACTCCTCGTGGTTCTGCCAGATCAGGCCGTCGCCGCACTTGGCCGCGGTGCAGACGAGGGTGCAGGCGCCGGCGTTGTTGTTGCCCGGGCCGAGGTCGCACTGCTCGTCGAGGCTCGGCTGGACGATCGCGTCGCCGCACTTCGGCAGGGCGCAGGCGTCGGTGCAGCCGTCGTCCTGGTCGCCGTTCTTGCCGTCGTCGCACTGCTCGCCCGGGTCGACGACCTCGTTGCCGCACTCCTCGAGCTTGCACAGCGAGGTGCAGCCGTCACCGCCCTGGTTGTTGCCGTCGTCGCACTGCTCGGTCGGGCTCTTGTCGCCGTCGCCGCAGGTGTTCTGCTTGCACTGGGCGTTGCACTGCTGGCCCGGGCCGTTGCCCGCGCCGAGGTCACACTCCTCGTCGCCGCTGCCGGTGTTGTGAAGGAGGCCGTCGCCGCACGTCGCGGGCTTGCAGGCGAGGGTGCAGTCGCCGGTGTTCGAGTTGTTGGCGCCCTGGTCGCACTGCTCGCCGTTGCTGTTCTGGACGAAGTTGTCGCCGCACTTGGCCGCGGTGCAGTTGTTGGTGCACTCGTCGTCGTTGCTCTGGTTGCCGTCGTCGCACTGCTCCTGGGCGGAGATGATGCCGTCGCCGCAGCTGGCCAGGGCGCACACGTTGGTGCAGGTGTCGGCGTCGTTCTGGTTGCCGTCGTCGCAGCCCTCGCCGGGGCCGACCTTGCCGTCGCCGCAGAAGGCCTTCGTGCAGTCGGGCTTGCACGAGTTCATGTCGCCGTTCTCGGCCCCGTTGTCGCACTCCTCGCCGGGGCCGATGTACGTGTCCCCGCAGAAGTTGAGCATGCAGCCGAGCTTGCACTCGTTGCCGCCGCCGTTGTTCGGGCCGCTGTCACATTCCTCGCCAGGGTCGAGGATGCCGTCGCCGCAGCCGCCGCCGCCGATGCCGGTGGTCGTGTCGTCAGGCATCGTGTCGCTCGAGTTCGAGTCGGAGATGCCCATGCCGCTGGTGGTCGGCACGCCCGAGTTCGAATCGGAGATGCCCGCGGTGCCGTCGGTCGCCTCGCTGGCCGACATGCTCGCGCTGCCGACGGTCGGCTCCGTCATGCTCCCGGACGTCACGTCGGTGCCGGTGCCGGAGTTCGACGCGCTGTTGCTGTTGGAATTGGAGCTGTTGCTGTTGTCGCCGCAGGCCACGAGACCGACGGCGGACAGACAGAGGGGAGCGACGAGCTTCAACAAGAAAGCACGAGAGCGGGACATGCGAGCCTCGATTGGACGAGTGATGAAGAAACCAGGTGGTTCGTTACGGCCCGGGACAAAAGACCCACGGGCAGCAGTGGTAGCGACGCGGTGGATCCGTCTGGATCGTCGGAATACGAAACCGTACCCGAGAACGGGCACGGCGTCGTCACGGAGCAAAATCGCACGCGCACGTCCGGCGCGAGGCCGTCACGCGCGCGAGGTTTTTAATAGCGCGAAGGCGGCGGCGGAGCAGGCGGCGGCGGCGTGTACGGTGCGTAAGGCTGGCCCTTGGGGTCGGGGCCCGAGGGCAGGCGCGGAACGACGACTTGCAGCTCCGACAGCGGCCGGTCGACGCGGCCCAGATCGACGTACGCGCGGTCCTTCATGATGACGAACGGGTGTTCCATGAAGGCGAGACCGCCCTTGCCGTCGTGCTGCACGGCCTGCAGCTTGCCCATGCCGTAGCCCATCGGCCCGCGGCTGTAATAATGCGCCTGGAGCACGTACGGGAAGGCGGCGGCGTTGCCGGGGATCGTGAAGCATTCAGGGCCGTAACCCGTGGTCACGTCGGCGTACAGGCGGCCACCCGTCGGCAGCTGCTTCTGGCTGAAGAAGGCGTGGCCGCCCTTGCCGTCGTAGATGTGGAAGTCGACGTCGTTGGCGTCGGTCTCCCAACTGAGAACGAAGCGCAGCGAGGGGCTGCGGTCGGGGGTGACCCCGGCAGCGGCGATCGCCGACTGCGCGGCGGCGTCACCCGGGCGGGCGGCGAGCCAGGCGGCCGCGATCAGGGCGAGGTCCTCCTCGAGGATCTGCTGCACGCCGGCGAAGCGGCCGCTGGGGTAGCTGCGACGGGCGCCGGCGAGCGCGGCCGCGAAGGCCTCGGCGTGCCGCCCGGCCTTGAGCAGCGCAAAGGCGTAGAGCCGGTGACTGGCAGGATGGTCGGGCCGCTGTGACACGGCCTGCGCATAGGTGTCGATCGCAAGTTGCAGACCGACGTCGCCGAGCGACTCCAACCGCTCGCCGGCCATGCGTCGGATGTCCGTCCGCCCGGGGAACAGGTCGATGAGCGAGCCGTAGGCGCGAGCCGCGAGGGCGCGGTCGCCGACCGCCTCTGCCGCCTCGCCAAGGCCGAGCAGCGCGAGCTCGTCACCAGGGTTGCTGTCGCGCCAGGCCCAGGCCTTGGCCAGACCGTCGGCGGCGCGGCCGGCGCGAACGTCGACCATGACATCGGCGAAACGTCCCTCCCACGCGTCGGCCGGCTTGGGCTGCTCGAAGGTGGGCTGCGGCGTCGGGTTCCAGGGCGGCGCCTCGTGGAAGTGGTCCGGGTGCGGGGGACGGCGCGCGGCGGCGCGGGTCGTCGCCGGGCGGCGGGCGTCGTCAGCGACCTCGCGCATCACCGGGTCGGGCGAGTCCTCGCTGGCGACGACGCGGGCGGGCGCGGCGGGCTCGGCCATGGGCGGCGGCTCGGGGGGCGGCGGCGGTGCCGCGTGTGAGGGACCATCGTTCGCCGCTTCGTCACGAGGCGCGGCGGCGAAGGGATCGTCGCCGTCGCGCTCGGGCGCTCCGCCCGGCGCGGGGCTGCCGCCGATCGCCTGCTCGACTTGCGCCATCTCCGGGTCGCTGCCGCCGCGATCGCCCTTGGCCTGCGCTTCGGCCGGCTTGGGCAGCGGCATCGCGTCGCGCTTGGACTCGAAGGCCGGCTCGGCGTTGGCGGCGGTGGCGACGGTCGCGGACTCCTTCTTGGCCTTGCTCTTCTCGCCGCCGAAGAACCACCCGAGCGGGCCGTCTTCCTCGGCCTCGCCGTCGCCGCGGTTGCGCGCGACGGGCTCCTCGGGGGCGATCGGCTGGGCGACGACGGGCTTGTCGGGGAGGCGCGTGCGGTCGACGACGGCGACGCCGTCGGGCCCGACGGTGAGGATCTCCGCCAGCGCGGTGCGATCGATGCCGAAGCGCTGGTAGTCCCAGTCGGTCTCGAGCACGAGCAAGGCGGTGTAGTCGGACAGCACGCGGTAGCGGGTCGAGAGGCCGATGATCTGCTGCTTGAGGTCGGCCTTGGCCTTGGCGTCGCCGGCGGCCTCGTGGCCCATCATCGCGGTGAGGCGGTCGATGCTGGCCCGGATCCACGCGCGCTCGAGCAGCGGGCGCTCGCCGGTGCCGAGGCTGACCTCGCGGACATCCTCGCCGCGCTCGCCGAGCTCGACGCGCATCGGCTTGTCGACGGGGAGGTCGGCGAACACGAGGAACTGATCGCCGGGCTGCACCGCGGCGAGCGTCTGCGGCCACACCCACGTGGCCCCGGGGACATGGACTTTGACGCCGGCCTGGGTGGCCCGCACGAGCCGCGAGGCGACCAGCGGGGCGGGCAGGCGGGCGTCGACGAGGATGCCGGCGTTCTGCAGGCCGGCGGTGGTGAGCTGACGCAGCGCGGCCTCGTCGCGCAGGCCGCCGTCGACGACGGCGTCGAGGCGATGCACGCCGGCGCGGCCGAGCTCCTGCACGGCGGCGCGCAGGCCGTCGCGCTCGAGGGCGCCGGCGGTGGCGACGCCGTCGCCGACGAGGATGAGGCGGTCGTGGACCTTCGATTGATTCGCGGCCCAGCGCAGGGCGCCGGCGAGGTCGGAGGCGCCGAGGGCCCCGCGCTTCAAGATCGCGTTCTGGGCGTCGGCGCTGAAGCTGCTGGCGGTGCCGGAGAAGACCTGCTCGACGCCCTGGTCGAAGCAGGCGACGGTGAGCGGGAAGTCGACGCCGGCGGCGCCGCGCAGCTCGGCGACGAGCTGGCCGAGGCGCGCGACCTGACCCTTGAAGTCGAGGGCCCGCGAGGCGCTGGTGTCGAACAGCAAGGTGACGCCGGTGACGGGGACCTGCGGCAGCTTGACGTCGGGGGTGATGCGGGCGACCGCGAGGCGGTCGTAGCGGAGGCCGACCTCGGGGGCGCGCCGGCTGGTGGCGAGCTCGAGGTCCTGCTGCGGCATGAAGTTGGTCTCGTGGATGCGGGTCTTCTCGTGCACGCCGCCGCCCTTGGGCACGACGACCTCGACGTCGAGGTCCTGCAGCTGCGGCAGGCCGCGCAGGTAGACGCGGTAGGGCTCGCTGCTCGAGGTCAGCTCCTCGGAGTAGGAGACGATGATCTCCTTGACGCCGCGCGCGGGGATCGGGAACACGCGCGCGCTGAAGCGGTTGCCGGCGCTCTTCTCGAGCAGGGCCGGATCCTGGCGGCGGTGGAGGAAGTCCTCGTAGGCCTGACGCGCGGCCTGCAGCTCGACGACCTCGGCCTCCTGCCAGCGACCGTCGATCAACATGGCGAACCGCGAGATCGCCGAGTTCGGCGGGAGGTTGATCTCGAAGCGGCCCTCGATCACGCGATCGTTGGGGTTCTGGAAGGCGAGGTGGAGCTCGGTGAAGGCGAGCGGGTCCTCGACGACGGCGCGGCTCTTGACGCTGAGGAGCTTGAGGCCGGTGCCGTCCTGCGTGGTGAGCGAGAAGGGGGCGACGCCGGCGCTCGGCTGGGGATCGGGGGCGCGCCACTCGAGCTTGCACTCGCCTTCCGACTGCGACTGTGTCTGTGAGGTGGAGTCCGAAGGGCCCGGGCGGCCGGTGCAGGCGACGAGGCCGGCGAGGCCGAGGCAGACGACGAGCGGGATGTGACGGCGCATGATCTCTCCGGTGATGGCGAGGGTATCGTTCGTCGGCCTGCAACGCGATCGTCGGCGCGGCGGGTCTTCCCGCGCACACGCCCGAGACCGGCGTGTACGAGGGTGATGAATGCCGTTCTCGCGCGGACTCGACGGCGCGCGCCGGACCGTCGCCGCGGCTTACAGGGCCCTTCGGGCAGATCGCTCACGCCGGCCTGCGAGCGGGCGCACGCGCGCGGATGCTTGCCACGGGCGGATCCGGCGCTCACCCTTCGCGCCCATGTCCCGCCCGCTTCTTCCCGAGTCCTCGCTCGCGCCGCACGTGCGCGAGCAGATCCAGAGCTTCCACCGCAACGTCGTCGACGCGGTTACCGCGGCGATCGCCCGCGACCCGGTGGTGGTCGTCGGCATGGCCCAGAACCCGTTCGTGAAGAAGGCCCGCCGGGCGCTCGAGGCCGCAGGCGTGCCGTTCACGTACCTCGAGTACGGCAGCTACTTGAGCCAGTGGAAGGAGCGCCTGGCGATCAAGCTGTGGTCGGGCTTCTCGACGTTCCCGCAGGTGTTCGTGCGCGGCACGCTGATCGGCGGCTTCACGGACGTCGAGCGCATGCTCGCCGACGGCAGCTTGCAGCGGCTGCGAGACACCCACTGACAAGCATTTCGTCGGTCGTAACCGCGCCCCTCGGCGCGGCTGCACACGCAGATCACGGGGCCGTCGGCCCCCGTAGCGTCGCTACCAGTCCATCGGGGATCGCCCACGGTTGACATCGCCGGCTGCTGCCGGGACATTGCGTCCGTATGGCTCAGCGACGACGAGCGCTTTGGTGGCGGTCCATGGCGGCCTGGCCCGTGGGACTTTGCCTGTCGACCGGGTGTTACTCCGGCATGTCGGGGCAGCAGACCGACGGTGATCCCACCGAGGGATCCGGCGGCCCAGGCGGCGCGACCGAGGGCAGCGGCAACAGCGACACGGCTGCGACGACGAACAACCAGCCGACCGACGGCGGCCCCGATTCCGACACCGACACCGGTGGCACGGAGCTGCCGGAGCTGCCGGAGTCGTCGCGGGTGCCGCGGCTGTCGCATCGCCAGTGGGAGAACTCGATCCGCGACCTGCTGCTGCTCGACCAGACCACCGGCAAGTCGTCGCTGTTCATCGGCGACCCGATCAGCGGCGGCTACGACAACAACAGCGAGAAGCTGGTGGTGTCGGCGACGCTGTGGACCGACTACCAGCGCGCGGCCGAGGAGATCGCCGAGCAGGTGATCGGCGACGCCGAGCTGGTGGCGCTGCTGGTCCCGAGCGAGGGCGACAGCGACGCGCGCGGGCGCGGCTTCATCGAGTCGTTCGGCCCGCGGGCGTATCGCCGCCCGCTGACCCCGGAGGAGATCGATCGCCACATGCAGGTGTTCGCCGAGGGCGTGGCGCTCGGCGGCGGCGACCCGGTGCTCGAGGGCGTGCGCGTGGTGATGCAGACGTTCCTGCAGTCGCCGTACTTCCTGTACCGCGTCGAGGTCAGCGACGTCGCCGACCCCGACGGCAACATCCCGCTGAACAGCTACGAGGTGGCGTCGAAGCTGTCGTACATGCTGTGGGACACGATGCCCGACGAGGAGCTGTTCGACGCCGCGAAGAACGGCTCGCTCGACTCGGTCGCCGGCATCGAGGCCCAGGCCGCGCGCATGCTCGACGACCAGCGCGCGCACGACATGGTGGCGTCGTTCCACTTCCAGACGCTCAAGGTCGACAGCTACTCGAAGATCAACAAGAGCGCCGACAAGTTCCCCGAGTTCGCCGAGTCGATGCGCGACATGATGGTCCAGGAGACCATGATGTTCGTCGACGACGTGGTGTTCACGCACGAGACCGGCGACCTGGCGACGCTGCTGGCGGCGCCGTACAGCTTCGTCAACGCGACGACGGCGGCGCTCTACGGGGCGCAGGGGCAGTTCACCGACCAGCTCGTCAAGGCCGACCTCGACCCGAGCCAGCGCGCCGGCGTGCTGACGCAGCTCGGGTTTTTGGCCGCCAACGCGAGCTCGACCCAGAACGACCCGATCCACCGCGGCGTGTTCCTCAACCTGCAGATCCTGTGCACCGGCCTGCCGCCGCCGCCCAACAACGTGCCGCCGCCGCCGCCGGCGATGGAGGGCGAGTCGCTGCGCGAGCTCATCGACCGCCACACCGGCGTCGGCACCTGCGGCGAGGCGTGCCACGGCTACCTCATCAACCCGCTCGGGTTCGCGATGGAGCAGTACGACCCGCTCGGCCGCTGGCAGACGATGGACGCCGGCAAGCCGGTCGACGCGACGGGCTCGTTCAACTTCGTGCAGGGCAAGCAGAGCTTCAACGGCGGCGTCGAGCTGGCGAAGCTCATCGCCAGCAGCGACGAGGCCCACCGCTGCTACGTGTCGCACCTGCTCGAGTACGGCTACGGCCGCGTGCCGAAGCTGCAGGACAACGCCGAGATCAAGCGCCTCGCCGAGGGCTCGCGCGACGGCATGTACTCGATCAAGGAGCTCATCGTCGAGCTGACGACGAGCGACGCGTTCCGCTTCCGCGCCCCGGTGAAGGAGTAAGCCATGCGACTTCCCAGCAACCTGTCCCGACGCGCCTTCATCACCGGCATCGGCGGCGCCACCGTCGCGTTGCCGTTCCTCCCGAGCCTGTTCCCCCGCGACGTCAAGGCGGCCACCGAGCGCCCGCGCTACTGCGTGTACGTGCGCCAGGCCAACGGCTGCGCCCAGGCCGACAACGGCGAGCCGGAGCGCTTCTGGCCGAACGAGCTCGGCGCGGTCACCACCGAGAGCCTGTCGACCGTCGACGCCGAGCGGGCCGTCAACGAGCTCGCCGACTACGCCGACAAGCTGCTGCTGGTCCGCGGCACCCGCTTCGGCTTCCCCGGCAACGGCTGCGGCCACTCCGGCGGCGGCAACCAGTGCCTCACCGCCGCCAAGGTGTCCGACGACCCGAAGGGCAACCTGTCGCTGGCGATGGGCGAGTCGGTCGACAACCGCATCGCCCGCGAGCTCAACCCGGCGTCGAACCCCGACCCGCTGACGCTCTACGCCGGCCGCATGGCGGGCTACATCAACGAGGTGCTCAGCTACCGCGGGGCCAAGGACCTGCGCGCCGCCGACCGCAACCCGTGGAGCGTGTACACCAAGATCGTCGGCATCACCGCGCTGCCGCAAGAAGTGGCGATGAAGATCAAGGCCCGCCGCACCAGCGTCAACGACCTGGTCCGCGAGCAGATGCAGGCGCTCATGTCCAAGCAAGACATGAGCAAGCAGGACCGCGACCGCCTGCAGATCCACTTCGACGCGATCCGCGACCTCGAGATCGAGCTGCTGTGCGAGCTGCCCAGCGACGCCGACATCATGGAGATGGAGGCGCAGCAGGACTACGACGGCGCCGACGAGCTGATCCAGACGATCACGCGCATGCAGATGAACCTGATCGCGTTCGCGTTCTCGTGCGACTACACGCGCGCGGCGACGCTGCAGATCGGCGACGGCAACGACGGCACGCAGTACTGGATCGACGGCGTCCAGCTGCCCCGCTTCCACCAGATCTCCCACCGCATCTACGCCGACGGCTCGGAGGGCGACCCGATCCCCGACGCGCAGTCGAAGCACCACGTGATCGACCGCGAGCACGCCAAGCTGTTCAAGCACCTGCTCGACCGCCTGTCGGCGCTGCAGACCGACGTCGGCACGCTGCTCGACGACACCGTGGCGATCTGGTGTAACGACCTCGGCGCCGGCGTCAGCCACACCTACAACAACATCCCGTGGGTGTGCGCCGGCAGCTGCGGCGGCTACCTCAAGACCGGCCAGTACATCGACGCCGGCGGCGTGACCCACAACCAGTTCCACAACACGATCCTCAGCGCCGTCACCGGCGAGCTGGTCGAAGACTTCGGCGACCCCGAGCTCGAGCCCGGCGTCATCGACGCGATGATCGCGTGAGCGGAGCGGCCGGCGAGGCCCCGAACGTGACCCGCGAGGTTCGCCTCGCGGGTCTCGCTGTTTCGTGTGCATCAGGACATGTCCGTCAGGACATGTCGGAAAGCCCGTGTTCGCGTCGGTTCCGACCCTGCCCGCGGTCGGACGCGCGAAAGCGCGCGCTCACGCTTCGCGGCGCGGGAGGCCGAGGCGGCGGTGCTCGGCGAGGGTGCAGCGATCTTCGACGACGACGATCCCGGCGTCGCGCAGGGTCCGCGCGAATTCGCCGTGGCGGATGCCGAGCTGCAGCCACACGACCTTGGGCTTGACGGCGAGGATCTCCGGGACATGGCCCAAGAGGAATTCGGGGCGGCGGAACACGTCGAGCAGGTCGAGCTCGCCGGGGGCGAGCCCGAGGTCGGTCAGCGCGCCGACGCAGGTCGCGTCCCACATGCGACGGCCGGCGAACACGGGATTGACGGCGCGGACGATGTACCCCGCGTCGTGCAGGTAGTCGGGGACGTAGCACGCGGGTTTGTTGGGGTCGGTGTGCGCGCCGAGGACGGCGATCGTGCGCGTGCGCGCGAGGATCTCGCGCAGCTCGGGGTCGGGGGGCGAAGACACGCGACCAGGGTGCCATGGTCGGGCCGTGTGGGCGAGGTCCGGTGCGCCCCTCCGGCGGGTCGCCCTGTCCGGGTCGCATGGGCTCGCTGTACCCTTGGGTCCCCCTCATGACTCGCTCCACGCCTCGGCCGCTGCCATGGGTCCTCGCGCTGACGATGCTGCTGTTCGCCTCCGCGGCGGCGGCGGCCCCCACGCGCCCCGGCCGAGCCGGCCGCGCAGGCGCCCGCCGACGTCCCCGAGGCGCTGCGGCCGTGGGTCCCGTGGGTGCTGCAGCCCCTGTCCGATCGGGCATGTCCGTACGTACATGCGAGTGCCAGCGAGCGCCGCTGCGCCTGGCCGTCGCAGCTCGAGCTCGAGCTGACCGACGAGCGCGGGTCGTTCGCCCAGCGCTGGCAGCTGTACGCCAAGGGGGTGGTGCCGCTGCCCGGCGATCCGCGCCGCTGGCCGCAAGACGTCGAGGTCGACGGCCAGGCGGCGGTGGTGGTGAACCAGGGCGGCCGGCCGGCGGTCGAGCTCGGCCCCGGCGCGCACCGGATCACCGGCGCGTTCCTGTGGGACAGTATGCCGGAGAAGCTCAGCGTGCCGGCCGAGACGGGGCTTTTGGCGCTCAAGCTGCGCGGCAAGCCGGAGTCGTTCCCGCGCCGCGACAACGACGGGACGCTGTGGCTGCAGAAGAAGGTGGAGGCGGCGAGCGAGCAGAACCTGCTCGACGTGGTGGTGCACCGCAAGCTGACGGACGCGATCCCGCTGCGGATGACGACGGAGATCTCGCTGCACGTGGCCGGCAAGAGCCGCGAGGAGCTGCTCGGCAAGGCGCTCCTGCCCGACTTCGTGGCGATGGAGGTGGCGAGCGAGCTGCCGGCGCGGCTCGAGCCCGACGGCCGCGTGCGCGTGCAGGTGCGCCCCGGGGCGTGGACGATCCGCGTCGAGTCGCGCCACCCCGGCGACCTGCAGAGCATCGCCCTGGCCAGCAACGAGGGGCCGTGGGCGAGCGAAGAGTGTGGGTGTTCGAACCGGGGCCCGAGCTGCGCCGCGTCGAGTTCGCGGGGCTGGTGTCGGTCGACCCGCAACAGACGCAGCTGCCCGACGCGTGGCGCTCGTTCCCGGCGTTCCGCGCCCGCCCGGGCGAGGCGCTGCAGCTGACGGTGACGCAGCGCGGCGAGGCCGACCGCGGGCCCGACCAACTGTCGCTCGCCCGCGACTGGTGGCTCGACTTCGACGGCCGCGGCTTCACGGTCAAGGACCGCATCGCCGGCCAGGTCCAGGGCACGCGCCGGCTCGAGATGCAGGGCTCGGCCCGCCTCGGCGCGGTGGCGGTCAGCGGCCAGCCGCAATTCATCACCGCCCGCGACGACCCGAACAAGGCCGGCGTCGAGCTGCGTGACCCCAACGTGGCCCTCACCGCCGACCTGCGCGTGCCGGCCGAAGGCCTGCACCCGGCGATCTCCGCGGTCGACTGGGACCACGACTTCGCCTCGGTGTCGGGCACGCTGCACCTGCCGCCCGGCTGGAAGGTGCTGCACGCGACGGGGGTCGACCAGGTCGACGACACGTGGCTCGGCCGCTGGACGCTGCTCGACCTGTTCATGGTGCTGGTGATCGCGATCGCGATCGCCAGGCTGTACGGCTGGGCCTGGGGCGTGCTGGCGGTGGTGACGCTGGCGCTGGTGTTCCCCGAGTGGATGGCGCCGCGGACGGTGTGGATCTTCGTGCTGGTCGGCGAGGCGCTGCACCGGGCGCTGCCCGACAACTGGCTGCGCTCGGCGGTCCGCGGCTACCGCCTCGGCGCGCTGGTGACGCTGGCGGGGATCTGCTCGGTGTTCGCGGTGCAGCAGATCCGCCAGGGCCTGTACCCGGCGCTCGAGGAGCGCGGACGCGACGACTTCGACCTGGTCCTTGCGACAGCTCAGCTGGCGCCGCCGATGGAGGCCGCGCCGGCGCAGGACGTCCCGGCCGCCGCCGAGTTCAGGCCGGGCGCGCTCGACCAGGCGGAGGTCGACTTCGACGGCGCGGGCGGGGAGCGCCAGCGCGGCGAAGAGGGCCGCATGGGCCGGCCGAAGAACGAGGCGTTCGACGAGGAGGCCGAGGAGCTGCAGCAGGAGCTCAGCGCGTCGTCGATCGTGAAGTCGAAGCGGGCCAGCCTGAGCGGCGAGTACCGCCAGCGCCAGCAGAAGAAGCTGCGCGAGTACGACGCCGGCACGGTGGTGCAGACGGGCCCGGGCGTGCCGCGCTGGTCATGGCGCTCGGTGCCGCTGCGCTGGAGCGGGCCGGTCGATCGCACGCAGAAGGTAAGCTTCGTGCTGGTGCCGCCGCACGTGAACCTGGCGCTGGCCGGGGTGCGCGTGCTGTTCCTGGTGGCGCTGGTGATGGCGGTGTTCGGGGTGTTCCGCAAGCGCCGGGTGCTCCCGCCCGCGCGGCCGAACCCGGCCGTCGGCGCGACGATGATGGGGGCGCTGGCGTTGGGGCTGTTGCTGCCGTCGTCGGCGGCGGCGCAGGTGCCCGACACCGCGACGCTCGAGCAGCTGCGCGCGCGCCTCACCGAGCCGCCGAGCTGCCTGCCCGACTGCGTGACGAGCCCGCGCATGCGCCTCGAGGCCAGCGGGTCGGCGCTGCGCCTGGTGGTCGAGATCCACGCGGCGGCCCAGGTCGAGGCGCCGCTGCCTGGCTCGGCCGAGCACTGGTTGCCGTCGCAGGTCAGCGTCGACGGCTCGCCGGCGACCGGCGGCCTGGTGCGCGTCGGCGACGGGAGCCTGCGCATCGCGCTCGAGCCGGGCCGCCACGAAGTGGTGCTCGAGGGGCCGCTGCCCAACCGCGAGACGATCCAGCTGCGCCTGCCGGTCGGGCCGCACCGCGTGACCGCCAAGGCCGAGGGCTGGACGGTCGCCGGGCTGCACGAGGACGGGCTCGCCGACGAGGTGCTGCAGCTGACGCGGACGAGCAAGCAGGACGCGGCCCAGCCGGACACGCTCGAGGTCGGCACGCTGCCGCCGTTCGTCCGCGTCGAGCGGGCATTGACGCTGGGGCTGTCGTGGGAGGTGACGACCCGGGTCATCCGCGCCACGCCGCGCGGCTCGGCGGTGGTGCTCAAGGTGCCGCTGCTGCCCGGCGAGTCGGTGACGACCGCGGAGCAGCGGGTCGAGGCCGGGGCGGTGCTGGTCAACATCCGCCCCGACGAGGACGTGGTCGAGTGGACCTCGGTGCTGCCGATCTCGCCGCAGATCGTGCTGGCGGCGGCCACCGGGGCGCCGTGGAGCGAGGTCTGGGAGGTGATGGTCGGGCCGGTGTGGCACGTCGAGGCCGGCGGGATCCCGCCGATCCGCCGCGGCGCCGAGGGCCTGCAGGTCTGGATGCCCTGGCCCGGAGAACAGGTCGTTTTGGACATCTCGCGCCCCGCCGGCGTGCCCGGCGAGACGCTGACCCTCGACTTCGCGCGCCTGACCCTTCGGCCAGGTATGCGGGCGGTCGACGCCGAGCTGCAGCTCGAGCTGCGCTCGTCTCGCGGCGGCCACCACACGGTCGCCCTGCCGTCCGAGGCCCAGCTGCAGAAGGTGCTGATCAACGGCTCGCAGCAGCCGATCGGCCAGGAGGGCCAGCAGGTCCGCCTGCCGATCGCGCCGGGCGTGCAGCGGGTCCAGCTCGAGTGGCGCGAGACGGCGGCGCTCGGCCAGCGCTACACGGCGCCGGTGGTGGACCTAGGGGCGGCGGCGGTCAACGCCGAGGTCTACATCGAGTTCCCGCCGAGCCGGTGGATCTTGCTGCTCGGTGGGCCGCGGCTCGGGCCGGCGGTGCTGTTCTGGAGCTACATCGTGGTGCTGCTGCTGGCGTCGGCGGTGCTCGGCCGCCTGGCCGTGTCGCCGCTGCGCGCCCACCAGTGGTTCTTGCTCGGGCTCGGGCTGTCGACCGTGACGGTGTTCGAGGCGATGCTGGTGATCGGGTGGTTCTTGCTGCTCGGCTGGCGCCGCCGCCGGGTCGAGCTGGCGCCGGGGTGGTTCGCGCTGCGCCAGCTGACGATCGGATTGTGGACGCTCATGGCCTGCTCGGCCCTGATCACCGCGGTGCACGCGGGGCTGCTCGGCCAGCCCGACATGCAGATCGAAGGCAACGGCTCGTGGGCGGGCTCGCTGCGCTGGTATCAGGACCGCGTCGAGTACGTCGAGGGCGTGGGCGGGCTGATGCCGCGCCCGTGGGTGCTGTCGGTGTCGCTGTGGTGGTACCGCGGGCTGATGCTGGCGTGGGCGCTGTGGCTGGCGTGGTCGATGATCCGCTGGCTGCCGTGGGGCTGGCAGAGCGCGTCGCAGGGCGGGCTGTGGCGCCCGCTGTGGCGCCCGTCGCCGCCGAAGACGCTGCCGCCGACGACGCGGCAGTCGGGGCCGGTGCCGCAGCAGCCGGTGATGCAGACGACGGTGACGCCGCGCGCGGCCCAGTCAGGGGTGTCGGAGGCGATCTTCATGAGCCAGTCGACGGACAGCGGCGGCCTTATCCACGAGGACACGACGCCGCGCCCGCGCGCGTCGAAGTTCCGCATGACCGACACGATGGAGGCGCCGCCGCCCCCGCTGGACGTCGAGCTCGACGCGCCGCGCCCGACGGTGGCCCGCCACAACGCCAGCGGCCCGCAGCCGGTGCGGCCGGTGGCGGAGGCGATCACGCCGGCCGCGCCGGGCCGCCCGCGCCAGGCACCGCCGCCGCCGCCGCCCGGCAAGCGCCCGCTGCCGCCGATCGTCAGCGGCGAGGACGACGACACCCCGCCGCCGTGATGGTCTGAAAGGTCAGGTTGATTGGAATGTTCGGACATGACCTTCGGGGCATGTCCGAACATTCTTTCACGCGGCGTCAGGCCGGGGCGCACAGGAGGCGGGACAGCGACTTCACCGGCTGCTCCCACAGTTTTTCGTAGTTCACGCTGAGCAGCTCGCGCGAGCGCTTGCCGCGGCGGTAGGCGGCGCGCAGGCGGCCGAGGTAGGGCACGAGGTCCTTCCAGCCGGCGACCTTGACCCGGCGCGGGACCGAGTAGGCGAGGATCAGGACCGCCTGGCGGACGCCGAGGTTCCCGAGCACGAACGCCTGCAGCAGCATCTCGCCGTGCTCGTCGGTGCCGTAGCCGGTGATCAGGTGGAACAGGTCGTGCGTCTCGCGGTAGCGCTTGCTCAGGTAGTCGACGTCGGTCTCGACCGGGAAGGTGGTCTCGAACGGCTGGATGCCGTTGTCCTGGAAGTAGCGGACGAACTCGCGGCCGAGGGTGCCCTCCGGCAGCTTCTCCAGCGCCTCGAGGTCGAGCTCGCGGCCCTGCAGGGTCGGCCGGTCGTCGAGCATGCGCCGGCCGTCGTCGCTGGTGCGCCAGTGACGGGCCAGCTTGGTGTACGTCTCGCTGTCGAGGCAGGCGTTGACCAGCGGGCCGTAATACGTGTTGCCGGGGTCGTCCGTCAGGACCTTGAGCGCGTGCAGGCTGAGGCGGACGCGGGTGAAGAGCGACGCGTTCGGGGGCAGGGTCGGAAACGCTGGCTGGTTCATGAGGAGCACTCCTTCGGCGAGCGGGGCCCGGGCCCCGCTCGCCGAAGGAGTGTGGTCGAAACGGACAGTCGTGTCCACTTAGGGCCGGCGTGGATCCGCACGAGCCGCGCCCGCGCGGCCTCGGGCCCGCGAGGGCCGCGGCGGCGGTGCAGCGTCGCTCGCGCTCGCGCTCGCGCGCGCGCGCTCAGAAGTGCGACACGAGGATCACGCCGGCCTTGCGCGGGTCGACGGCTTCTTGCGGCAGGCGGAGGGTGAACACCGAGCCGACGCCGGGCTGGCTGCGGACGGTGATGTCGCCGCCGAGCATGCGCGCGTAGTGGCGGCTGATGGCGAGGCCGAGGCCGGTGCCGCCGAACTTGCGGGTGGTCGAGGAGTCGGCCTGGACGAACGGGGCGAACAGGCGCTCGAGCACGTCGGGGGCGATGCCGATGCCGGTGTCGCTGACCTCGAAGCGGTACCACGAGCGGCCGCCCTCGGCCTGGATCCGGATCGACAGCTCGATGCGGCCGTTGTGGGTGAACTTGCAGGCGTTGCTGAGCAGGTTGCTCAGGATCTGATGCAGCTTGGTGCGGTCGGTCTTGAGCTCGCCGAGGTCGCGGGCGC
Source organism: Nannocystis pusilla (assembly GCF_026626665.1). Classification (GTDB taxonomy): domain Bacteria; phylum Myxococcota_A; class Polyangia; order Nannocystales; family Nannocystaceae; genus Nannocystis; species Nannocystis pusilla. The sequence goes on along the minus strand of NZ_JAPNKE010000002.1, from coordinate 7,228,826 downwards.
AGCGGAGCTTGAGGGTGTCGCCGTTGCGCTCGGCCAGCGGGGCCAGGTGCGACATCACGCTGCCGAGCACGTCGCCGAGCTGGAACGCCTCGATGTTGATGTCCATCTTGCCCGACTCGATCTTCGACAGATCGAGGATGTCGCTGATCAGCGCGAGCAGGTGCTCGGCGCTGCCGTGGATCTTGCCGAGGTCCTCGTGCAGCTCGTGCAGGTCCGGGCGCGCGGTGTCCTCGAGCAAGATCTCGCTGTAGCCGATGATGGCGTTGAGCGGGGTCCGCAGCTCGTGGCTCATGTTGGCGAGGAACGAGCTTTTGATGCGATTGGCCTCGAGCGCCTGCTCCTCGGCCTGGCGGCGCACGCGGATCTCCGACTCCATCTTGCGGTTGGCGCGGGTCAGCGCGATCGTCCGCTCCTCCACGCGGCGCTCGAGCTCGTCGTGGGTGCGGCGCAGCTGGTCCTCGATCTGCTGGCGGTTCTCCATCTCGCGCTCGAGCCGGCCCAGCGCGGTGCGCAAGATCTCCCCGCTGCGGCCGTGGTGCGCCAGCACCAGCGTCAGCGGCACCCCGGCGGCCGACACCGTCAGCGCGGCGATCAGCGCCTGCGACGTCGGGCCGCCGGCGACGAGCACGCCGAGGGCGCAGGCGAGGCTGAGGCCGGCGACGCAGGCGCCGGCGAGGCGCGGGGCGAACGACAGCGGGGCGGCGCACGCGGCGGCGAGGCCGAGCAGCATCACCGGCGCGTCGGGGGCGAGCAGGCCGGGCAGCACCACCAGCAGGCAGGCGAGCGCGGCGTAGCGGACGAGGTCGCGGGTGCGGGTGCGCGCGCGGTCGAACGACACCGGGTTGAAGAAAGAGACCGCCTGTACCAGCACGAAGGCGCTGCAGCCGAGGACCGCGGCCGGGCTGTGGTCGGCGGCGACGACCACGACGGCGGCGAGCACGACGCTGACGAGCACGATGGCGCGGCCCTGCGACGCGAGCGACAGCGCGAAGTCGAGGACCTGGGGCGGCAGGGTGGTGAACCGCGACTTGCGTCGCACCGAGGATTCCCCGGCGGTCGCGGCGGCGGCGAGCACGTGAGCCGGTTGCATAGGCGCGACCAGAGCATGCGCCGGCATCGCCGTCAGCGGTTTAACCGCCGAAGATCCGGAGCAGCCACTCTGCGCCGTAGCGGTAGCCCACACGCTGCCACAGGCGCGCAGCGAGCGCGCACACGATCACCCAGATCGCGACGATCGTGAGCGCGACTTCCGAGCTGAACGCTTGCCACGCGCCGAGCGGTCGCGTCACTTCGCGAAAGACGACGACGTGGACGAGCAGCAGCGTGAGCGAGGCGCGGCCGAGCGGGACCAGCCAACCGCGTTCGTCGATGCGTCCGCGTCGCTCGAGGGCCAATGCGCCGAGCAAGAGGAGGAGCGTGCCCGACTGGAGCAACATGACGATCGCCGGCGTCGCGGGGTAGAAGCTCAGGCGGATCTGGAACAGCCGGTGCCACACGCCCTCGTGGGGTCCGAGCCGCAGGCCGACGGCGGCGAGGGCGACACCGGTGACGAGCAGCACACTCGCCATGCGCAGGATCGGCGCGGTGCGGCGCTGCTGCAACCACCGACCGACGACGATGCCGCCGAGGAACAGGCCGAGCCACGGGACGATCGGGAACTGGCCCTCGGCGAGGGCGAGGCGCAGCGGTCCGCCGGCGAGGTCGAGGCGGCGCATGCGGTCGTTGAGGAGCAGCTCCGGGGTGGCGAGCCAGTGCTGCACGAGCGGGGCGGCGAGCAGCAGGAGGGCCTGTCCGATGAGCAATGACCGATCGGACAGGCGCCGCCACAGCGGGGCGGTGAGGATGCCCAGGCCCATGAGGTGGAGGACGAACCACGAGCCGGCGGAGAACCAGCTCGGGGTGAGCAGGTTGAGCAGCCAGCCGAAGCCCATGACGACGAGGCCGCGGCGGACGAGGATCGCGTCGAGACCGGCGGTGCGACTTCGGGCGAGGAAGCTGGTGCCGGCGCCGGCGAGGGTGATGAAGGTGGGCGCGGCCAGGCCCCCCAGGCCGTTCAGGGCCATCAGCACCGGGGCCTGCGCGATCGCCGAGACGCCCGGGTCCGAGCGCCACAGCCATACTGCCATGTGCTGCTCCATCATCAGCACGACGGCGAGGCCGCGCAGGGCGTCGAGGCTGAGCAGGCGGGCGGACGTCACGTCGCTTGAGGCTACCCGGACGGGCGCGGCGGGTGAAGGTCGGGGTCGGCGCGTGACCGGCAGCCCTGGCCAAAGGGCGGCGCGGCTGCGATAGTCGGGGGGATGTCGAGCCTGTCCGACGCGACCCATCCGGCGACCGAGACGATCGGCGACGGGCGCTTTTTGCGCCTCGTACGCCGTGGGAAGTGGGAGTACGTGGAGCGCCTCGGGGCCCGCGGCGCCGCGGCGATCGTGGCCGTGACCGACGACGGGCGGCTGGTGCTCATCGAGCAGCCGCGGCCCGCTCTCGGCGGGGTGGCGGTCGAGCTGCCGGCCGGCCTGGTCGGCGACACGCCGGGCGACGAGTCGGAGGAGGCCGCGGTCGCGGCCAATCGTGAGCTGGTCGAAGAGACAGGTTACGAGGCCAGCCGCATCGAGCAGGTCGCCCACGGCCCGAGCTCGCCCGGGCTGACCAGCGAGTGCATCAGCATCTTCGTGGCCACCGGCCTGCGCAAGGTCGGGCCCGGGGGCGGCGACGGCAACGAGCAGATCACCGTGTTCGAGGTGCCGCTCGCCGAGGTCGAGGCCTGGCTGGGCGAGCGCATCGCTCGCGGCGCCCACGTCGACCTCAAGGTCTACGCGGGGCTCTACTTCGCGCGCCAGCTGGCCCAGCGCAAGTAGAAGGCGGCCGCGGGCGCGGGCGCTGTGGCACACTGACGGTCCCCCATGGCGCCCGTCACCGTCTTCCTCGTCGCCATCGCCTGTCTGCTGGCCGCCGCGGCGGCGGTCCGTCCGCTGGCGCTGCGGACGAACGTGCCCGAGGCGGCGTGGCTGATCGCGCTCGGCGTGGTGCTGCGGACCACCGGGATCGTGCCGCCGGCGACGATCGCCGCGCTGGCGCCGTTCTTCGCCGCGGTGGCGCTGATCATCGTGCTGTTCGAGGCCGGTCGCGACATGGTCTTCGGGGCAGCCGGCGACCAGGTCGTGCGCGCGCGCAAGCTGGCGCTGGCCGGCGCGGCGCTGGTGGTGCCGCTGGTGGCGCTGTTCAGCCAGGCGCTGTCGGGGCTGCACCTGCTGCCGGTGTGGAGCTGGACGCACGCGTTCATGCTCGGGGCGCTGATGCTGTGCACCGCGCCGGAGGTGTTCGCGCCGACGCTGTACCGGCGGGCCCACCCGGGCCTCGTGGCCGCGCTCGAGCGCGAGGCGGCGCTGACCGGGGCGCTGGCGATCGCGGCCACCGCGTTCTGCATCGACCTGCTGAGCCTGCGCGTGCCGGTCGGCAAGGCGTACGCGGCGATCGCCGCCGGCTTCGGCCTGGCGCTGGCGTTCGGGGCGTTCGCCGGGCTGCTGTGGATCTCCGCGATCCGCCGCGTCGGGCCCGGCCGCGGGGTCTATCCGTACACGCTGGCGGCGATCCTGGCGCTCTACGTGGTGACCGACACGCTCGGCGGGATCGGGGCGCTGGCGGTGCTGGTGTTCGGCGCGGTGGTCAGCAACGCGGGGCCGCTGGTCGGCGCCCTGTTCCGCCCGCGCGGCGGCGCGGTCGTCGAGGCCGCCGACGAGGACTTCCGCGCGGCGCTCGACGACCACGCGCGCACGGTCGAGATCACGCGGGTGCTGCTGTTCACGTACCTGGGCATGAACCTCGGGCCGCCGTGGGGGCTGCTGGCGATGGGGATCGTGCTCGGCCTGCTGCTGGTGGTGCTGCGCCTGCTGGCGGCCCGACTGGTGCTGCGCGGGGTCGACGAGCGCACGTTCTCGGCCCTGGCCCTCGGCTGGCCGCGCGGGATGCTGGTCGCCGGCCTGGCGGCGCTGCCCCACGCGGCCGCGGTGCCGGGGACCGAGTCGCTGACGACGCTGGTGTTCGCGGCGGTGGCGACGACGTGCGTGGCGTTCGGGGTGGCGGTGTCGCCGCTGGGTCACGCGCATGTCTCCGAAGATCTTTCTCAGGGGAAAGGTCCTTCGGGACATGCTCCGGGGACATGTCTGGAGGGGCAGGGAAGATCCGGGCGGTCGCGCCGGCGGCGACGGTCGACGAGGTGATGGGCGAGGCGGGCGCGCCGGCTCCGAGGGAGCAGGGCGGCCCTTCGCGGGATGCGAGCGCGGCAGGGCCGACGAGCCCCGGTGCGGTGCTGACGACGCACGAGGTCCGCGGCGGTGAGGGGCCGGCGGCGGTGCCGGGCCGGATCGGCGATGAGGTCCTCGGCGGCCTCGCGCCGGCGAGCGAGACGGCGGGGCCGGCGAAAGGGACCGGCGGTGAGGGCCTCGGTGGGGCTGCGCTCGCGCGCGAGACGCTGGCGAGAGGGTCCGGCGAGGCGGGGAGTTTGGGCGGTGGGGCTGCGCTCGCTGGCGAGACGCTGGCGAGAGGGTCCGGCGAGGCGGGGAGTTTGGGCGGGGCCGCAGCACTGGCGAGCGCGACGCTGGCAGGAGGGACCGTCGTCGGCGGCGAGCCGGTGGTGACGCGCACGGTGCTGGCCGAGTCGTCGACGGCGCCGGCGCACGTGGTGGCGGAGGGGCAGGGCGTGAGCGGGAAGACGCTGCCGCCCGAGGGGCCGGTGAGCGGAAGGACCGCGGTACCGGAAGGCCCGGGGCTCGCCGGCAAGACGCTGCCGCCGGAGGAAGCGGTGCTGGGCGGGAAGACGCTGCTGCCGGACGCGACCGGGGGCGAGCGGCGCGGGCTGTTCGCGGTCGACATGCCGCCGGCCGGGCGGACGCTGGTGCCGGGCGAGCCGCTGGCGGGGCCACGCACGCTGTTGCCGGGCGAATCGTCGCCGGGGATGCGCTCGGCGGACGTGCCGAGGTTCGCGCCGCCCGGGTCCCGCAGCTCGGAGCGCACGGTGCTGCGCGGCTCGGGACCCGGAGCGCCGGAGCTGGTGCGGCACGTGTTCATCAGCTCTCCGGCCGGGACGACGGTGACGCACGAGACGAGCGTCGTGATGCCGGGGACAGCGGATGCGCCGGGGCGCGAATCGGGGCTGCCGGTGCGGACGGTCAATGTCGAGTCGAGCGGGGCAGCGGCGGGGCTGCCGGTGCGGACGGCGAATGTGGAGTACGGCGAGCCGGGAGCACCGGGAGCGGCGGGGCTGGAGGTCGCGGTGACCTTCACCGAGCCCGCGACACCGCCGAAGCCGGCAGTCGCCGCCGATCCGCCGCTGCTCGAGCTGGTCAGCGAGGCGATCTTGCCCTCCGGACATGTTTTGAAGAACCTGGTGAAAGATACAGGTGACGGCGGGACGAAGAGGGCTGAGCGATGGGGTGGCGGGTGGTCGAGCGCCGGTTGGGCAAGGCCGGCGGCGTCAAGCAGCGCACGGCGCGGCAGCGCGAGTGGGACCGCAAGTACGGCGAGGACCGGTGGGCGATCGGCTACGAGGTGGACGGCGAGTTCGTGCGCCAGGAGGACGCGCTCGAGTCGGTTTATTATAAGAGCTATGAAGAGCACTTCGCGGCCCACCCCGAGGACCTGGCCGAGCTGATCGCGCTGGCCAAGACGCTGCGCAACCCGCACGCGGAGGCGACCACCGGGGTCGACCTGCAGGTGCCGGCGATCGGTGATTACCTGCGGCGCCACGGGCTGCGGCTCGCCGGCGCGGAGGTGGTCGACATCGGCACCTGGGACGGCAAGGCGTCGCACCCGATCAGCGTGCGACTCAGCCCGCTGACGATCGCCTGCGCAGTCGATCCGAACCGCACGCTCGAGCAATGGTGGCAGCAGCGCAAGGTGCTGGTCGTGTGGGAGGATTGAGACCGACGAATCACCGCATGCGGTGGCCGCCGCGGGAGCGGCGGCCGCCGCTTTCGTGGGGCACGTCGAACACCGGGGCGTGCGTGGTGTGGGGCCGCATCTTGTGGACCGGGAATTCGGGCGGGTTGTGCGGGAAGGCCGTCGCGGCCGGGGCTCGCTTCGATTCGACGAAGGGGGTGTGCTCGACGGTGTCGCCGGCGACGTGCGAGCGGACCAGCTCGCCGCTGCGCGGGGGCGGCGGCAGGTGGACGGGGGTCTGCGGTCGGCCGACGATGTCGGCGGGCGGACCGGCGCGCCAGCCGGGGTGGGCCGCGGGGTGGGCGGCGTTGTCGGCGAACACGACCTGGCCGCGCTCGTTCGGCTGGATGTGGCCTTCGAGGTGCGGCCGCGTGAGGTCTTCGGCGGCGACGACGATCCAGTGCGAGCGCGGCGCCTCGCGCACTCCCACCATTCGCGGCGGCAGCGGAGCCCAGCCGACGTAGCCGGCGTTCCACCGCCAATCCACCCAGGCGGGGCCCCACACGTCGCCCGGCACCCACATCCAGCCGACGCCGGCGTCGAAGGCCCAGCGGCCGTAGTGGAACGGCGCCCAGCCCCACGCATAGCTGCTGTCGAACATCCAGCCGGCGTCGGTGTAGACCCACTGGCCGCCCGTCATGTACGGGAAGAAGTCGGCGCCGACGATCGCGGGCGCGGGCAGCCAGACCCAGCCGTAGGCGGCGTCGTCGATCCACGTGCCGTACGGCGCCAGGGCCCCGTAGAAGCGCGCGCTCGGCCCGGTGGGGGCGACCGGGGGCGCCGGCGCGGCGGTGTCGGTGTGATGGCAGTCGAGGCCGGCGACGACGGCCAGAGCCGCCGCGGCCGCGAGGTGTCGGACGACGCGCATGGCGAGGCTCAGGTGGCCGGCAAGGCGCGGAGGGCGTCGCGGATCGCTTCGGCCTCCTTGAGGTCGCTGTCGACCTGGGCGCGCACGGTGTTGAGTTCGTCGCGCAGCTCGGGCAGGTCGACGTTGGGCATGAACCTGCGGTCGATCGTGTCGAGGACGTTCGTCAGCGCCTGGACCTCGTCGTCGATGTACGTGGTGTCGTATTCGTTGCCCCGGGTCGCGGTGTCGAGATCCTTGTAGGTCTCGGTCATCGAGGCCTTGTAGGCGACGTCGGTCGGGCCGGTCTTGGGCTTCAGCTTGTGCCGGACGTGCAAGGCAGTCTGCCGCTTCTTGGCCCCCTTGGCGTGCTTGACCCGCATCTCGGCGAACTTCTTGACGCGCTTGTTCTTGGCCGCCTTCTGGGCCCGGCGGTTGTGCTCGGCGCTGGTGTCGTTGATGGTCTCCATCACCATGAGGATCTCCTCGTCGGAGAGCTCGTCGGTCGGCGTCTGCACATTGGTCGGGTTCTGCTCGGTGTTGTGCGTCGGGCTGGTCGACGGACTCGGATGGGTGGGAGCGCCCGAGGTCGGGGTCGACGGCTGCGACGGACCGGGCGGCATGTCGGCGGCGGCGACGCCCGGGAGCGCCAGAGCGAGGGCGACAGTGAGGGGGAGGGTGGTCCGGGTGAATGACATGCTTGCAGCGTTGGACGTCTTTTACGCGAATGCCACCACCACGGCGCCGCGGGGACCCGTCGCGGGGGCGATTCGCGGGTGTGGCGATCAGGGCTTGTCCGGGTGCGCGCCGGCCACCCGCCGCCGGCTCGCGCGCCCGTCGACGGTTCAGGCCGGTCGCGGCTGCACCGGCCGCTCGCCGCGAGGCGCCTGCAACTCGAGCCATTTGAGGATGTCGCGCCGGCGCAGCACGCCGACCAGCCGCTCGCCGTCGACGACCGGCAATTGCTCGACGTCCTTGCGGCTGAAGGCCCGCATCGCCACGGTGAGCTCGTCGTCGACGCCGACCGTCTCGAGCGCGGCCGCCGGGGTCATGATCGTGCCGACCTCGATGTCGTTCCACACGTCGCGCTCGACGACCCGCACGTCCTCGAGGCAGACGATGCCCGCCAGTTTGTCGCCGGCGATCACCGGGAAGGCCCGCTGATCGCTGCGCATCAGGTAATCGTCGACCAGGCGGGCGACCGGCAGGGTCGGCGGGACCGCGGCGACGTCGCGGCGCATCAATCGCCGCACCGGCACGCCCTCGACCAGATGCATGATCACGAGCTGGCGGTAGCTCATGGCCGCGGCGCTGGCGAGGAACCACCCGATGACGCTGATCCACAGCCCCGAGACGACGCCGGTGCCGAACCACGGCACGCGCGCGCCGAAGATCATCGCCATGCCGGCGAACACGAGCACGAAGCCGATCGCCTGCCCCGACAGCGAGGCCCAGCGGGTGGCCGCCTGCAGGTCGCCGGTGGCCCGCCACAGCAGCGCGCGCAGGACCCGGCCGCCGTCGAGCGGGAAGCCCGGCAGCAGGTTGAACAGGCCCAGGAAGAGGTTGAGCGGGCCGAGCCAGAACAGCAAGGTGGCGGTCGGGCCGAGGTCTCGCATGAGCCGCTCGGGGTCGCCGCCGAGGCGCGCGAGCCAGCCGCCGAGCGCCAGGAACACCACGCCGAGGCCGATGCTCGTCAGCGGGCCGACCATCGCAATCGCCAGCTCGGCGCGCGGGGTCTCGGGCTCGCGCTCGATGTTGGCGACGCCGCCGAACACGAACAGGTGGATGCTGCGCACCTCGAGGCCGTAGCTGCGCGCGACCAGGGCGTGCGACAGCTCGTGGATCAGCACCGAGGCGAACAGCAGCACCGCGGCGACGCAGGCGACGACCCAGCGCAGGCCGTCGCCCCACTCGGGGTGCCAGACCGGGAACGAGCCCAGCGCGAGGCTGACGGCGACCAGCCACAGGGCGACGAACAGGCTCCAATCGGCCGCGATCCGCACGCCGAAGACTCTTCCCAGATTCAGACCGCCCATGCGCCGATCCTTGGGCCGGGCCGCGCCGCGCCGCAACGGCGCGGCGGTCGCCGGGCGAGGAAATGCTGGCAGTCGAGCGAATCGGCGCTGCCTCGGCGATCGGCCGCGGCTCGCCGCGGGGGTGTGCTCCTGCCGCTGCCGCGGGGCCGGCCGAGGCTGTCGGTCCCGCCGGCGCAGCGGCTCTGTTCGCATTGCGATCGTGCTGTCCCCCGGGACAGGTCGATTCGCCTAGCCGAGCGACAGCATGACGAGCGCGGCGAGGCCGACGAGGGCCAGGACGACGAGGGCGAAGTAGAGGGCGACGCCGAGGCGGGGGTAGCGGTCGATCATGCGGCCGCTCTCGCGCATGGCTCGCTTGGTGAACGAGTACATGCAGCGGACCTCGCCGCGGCCCTCGAGGTAGCCGCGGATGCCGGCCAGCATCTCGGCGGCGGACTGGTAGCGCTGGGCCGGGTCCTTGGCGACGCCGTGGGCCACGACGATCTGCAGCTCGACGGGCGGCGAGCTCTGGTGCGGGCTGTCGTAGGCGCCGGGGCCGCGCAGCGCCGGGCTCTCGCGCTCGATGGCCTCGAGCAGGCCGAGGAGGTTGTCGGCCCGGTGGTTCAGGTAGTGCTTGAGGCCGATGAACTCGTGCAGCACCACCGCGACCGCGTAGAGGTCGCTGCGGGCGTCGAGCGGCTCGCAGCGGACCTGCTCCGGCGACATGTACGCGGGTGTGCCGATGAGGCCGGCGGTCGGGTCCTCGCCGCGCTCGGTGGGCACCCCGGGGTCGGGCTCGTCGATCTTCTTGGCGATGCCCCAGTCCATCAGCCACACCTCGCCGAAGCGGCCGATCATGATGTTGTCGGGCTTGATGTCGCGGTGGACGATGCCGCGCTCGTGGGCGTAGGCCAGCGCGCGCAGCACGGAGATGATGATCTCGGCCCGGCGCTCGAACGGCCACTGGCTGTGCGCCTCGGGGTCGCCGCGGCGCAGGCGCTCGATGATCTCGCCGAGGGTCTGACCCTCGACGTACTTCATGACGAAGAAGTAGCGGCCCTCGGCGTCGAGGCCGACGTCGTGGATCGGCACGACGTTGGGGTGCTCGAGGCTGCCGACGATCCGCACCTCGCCGACGAAGCGGGCCACGCCGAGCGGGTGCGAGGCCTCGGGCAGCAGACGCTTGATCGCCACCGGCCGGCCGATGTCCACGTCCTCGGCCCGCTCCACCACGCCCATGCCGCCCTCGCCGACGACGCCCAGCGAGCGGTAACGGTCGCGCGGGTCGTGGACCAGGCGCACCTGACCGCCGACGTCCGTCTCGATCTGCGGCAACACCGAGAGGCTGCGCTGGCTCGCGTCGATGCGCGTGACCCGCGAGGCCGCCGAGGCCCCGGCCATGGTCGAGGCCAGCTCGGCCGGGAACTGGGTCTCCATGCGCGACCACGCGAGGGTCGCTTGGTTGCTGACTGCTGCTTCCATGGGACTCCTCCTGTCTGCGGGGACAGGTCGGCGCCAAGTATACGCGCCGAGCCCCGGCGCCTGACGCGGCCGAACGTGATGATGCGCGGCGCGAGGCCGCGCGCACCACGGCCTGCCGTGGCGAACGGCCCGGGTGCGACGTCTGCGTCGGCGCACGTGCGAGTCGCCCGCGAAGGCCGATGCACGTCGCTCGCTCCTCTGTGACAGAAATAAACAGAAGACGAACGAGGCGGTGAGGAGACGGATGGTCTTCGGGACAGGTGGCGATCGCGGGGGTGGGTGATTGGCTGGTCTCGAGGACATGTCCTCGAAGACATGGTTTGGCGATCACCGGGGCGAGCACGCCTGAGGCCGCGAGCCCGCTGGGGTCGGCCGGCCCTCGGGCAAAGCCAGGGGCGAGGAGTCGCGAGGTGATCGCGGCGGGCGATCCGTAGTACGATGTTTTTAAATGGAGGGAATATCGTGCCGCGCCTCAGCAAGTGCATCGTCGTCGTCTACGCGCTGTTCAACCTGCTGATCGCGTGCACCCTGGTGTTCGACCCGGGGCCGCTCGACGCACAGTACCGCGGCGGGGCGATGACGCCGACGCGCGAGTTCCAGTGGTTCAGCATCGCCAGCTTCCACGTGTTCATGGCGGCGGCGGTGTTGCTGACGCTGCGGATGGGCCGGGCGGCCGACCGGCGGGCGATCTTGCTGGCCAACGCTGGTTTTTATGGGTGGGACGCGGCGACGCAGTGGCTCTACTGGGGCGCCAGGGTCGGGCTCGCGCCCGCGGACCTGCACGTCAACGCGGGCGTCAGCGCGGGCTGTGCGGCGCTGCTGCTGCTGGCGGCCAGGCGCGACCGCGAGGGCTGAGGACCTCGCAGCGCCGCGAATGGGGCCGCGGCGCTTCGCGGTCGACAGGGCGGCGGCGATCGGTTAGCCCTTCGCCATGGCCGAGACGCAAGCCAAGAAGAGCTTCGTGCCGACGTTCCTCGCGTACGTGGCGATGTGCATGGGCGCGATCGCGTTCGTGGAGGCGGGCATGAAGGGGCACCGCGTGGGGTGGGAGCAGATGATGCTGTACACCGCGCCGGCGGTGGCCTGCGGGCTGCTGGCGATCATGCTGCGGCGCGACAAGTACACCTATTTCGGGGTGGTGTTCGCGCTGCTGGCGATCGTCGCGCTGATGCTCGGGGCGTGACGCATCAGTAGGTGACCTGCACGCCGAGGACGGGCAGGATCGGCAGGCCGACGGCCGCGCGGGTGCGGGCGTAGTCCTGCGAATACAGGATGCCCTCGGCATTTTGCCGGTTGTACACGTTCATCACGTCGAGGTAGGCCCCGACCACGCAGCGAGGCAAGATCCACGTGCGGTCGACGCGGAGGTCGAGCTGGTGGAACACCGGCATGCGCGCGCCGTTGGGCGCGCCGAACACCGGCGTGTTCGGGCTGAACGCCCAGCTCTCGTCGGTGGTGATCGAGCCGATGATCGCGGTGTAGGGCAGGCCGGTGACGAGGCGGAAGCGGCCGGCGATCGACCAGCGGCGCGGGAGCTTGTAGCCGACCAACATGACGAGGTTGTGGCGCTGGTCGAAGTCGTCGGCGACCCGCGTCGGCGTCGGCCGGTTCGGGAAGGTGAAGGTGGTGCTCGAGCGCATCCAGGTGTAGGCGATCCAGCCGAACAGGCGGGCGGTGAGGTCGTGGCGCAGCATGACCTCGAGGCCGCCGGTGGCGGAGCGGGCGGTGGGCGCGTCCGGGTCTGCGGGAGCGGGGGGAATGTCGGCGCGGACCTTGCGATAGAACAGGGTGGCGTCGAGGGCGATGCGATCGCCGAGGTCGAGGTGGAGGTTGGCGCTGTACTGGGTGGCCCGCAGGGCGCCGACCTGTCCCTCCGGATCGAACTCGAGCTGGGGGTCGAGGTAGCGAATGGCGGCGGGGAAGACGGTCCGGAAGTCGCCGGAGTAGATGGTCGGCCCGGGGAACAGCTGCCCGGGGGTCCGCCACTGGTCGAAGACGCCGGCGCTCACGCTGTCGCTGCGATAGGTGGCCTGCGAGTAGGTGCCCGCGGCGAGCTGGATCCGGACCCGCTCGTGCGGGCTGTAGCGCAGCATCAGGCGCGGGTCGACGACGTGCTTGGCGTTGGTGCCGCCGGTGAAGGCGCTGACGCGGGCGCCGGCGACGAGCGCGTAGCGGCCGAGGTCGAGCTGCGAATGGAAGTAGACGCCGGTGTTGGAGAAGAAGCCGCGGTTCCGCGTGTCGACGAGGTCGCCCTGATCGTCGCGCGTGCGCACGAGGGCGCGGTAGCGGTCGAGCTGGGTGTCGACGCCGAGGGTGAGCTGGAGCGGGCGCCACGGGCGGACGCTGGCCTCGGCGCGGAGCAGGCCGACGATGTCGTTGCGCCGGCGGAGAAAGACGTTACCGCTGTCGAATTCGGTGCGGTCGAAGCGCACGGCGGGGGCGAGCAGGAAGTCCCAGCGGCCGTGGCGTTGACGGAAGGCGAGGTCGACGCGGTTGAAGCCGCTTTGCATCGACAGCGGCTCGCGCGTGTCGAAGGCGTGGCGAAAATGGAAGGTGTCGTCGGCGCCGAGGAGCCGCATCGTCACCGTGCCGCCGCGGCCGACGGGGTGGTCGAAGATGAATTGATAATCGTGGTAGCGCGGGTTGATGTGGGGGAGGCCGCGGGTGGCGTCCTCGGGCAAGGCGCGCCAGACGAGGTCGAGGTAGCCGCGCTGGGCGGCCAGCAAGTAGGAGCCGCCCTTGCCGAACGGGCCCTCGACCCGCGCGCCGGCGGTGATGAGGTCGAGCTTGACGTGACCGTGGACGCCGTCGCGCCGGCCGACGCGCGGCATGAGGTGGACGATGCCGCCGACGGCGTTGCCGTAATGCGCGGAGAAGTTGCCGGGGACGTATTCGATGCCGCCGATGACGCCGGCCGGGACGATGCTGGCGAGGCCGGGGATGTGAAAGGCGCGCGGGAGCGGGTGCTCGCCGAAGAACACCTGCGATTGATTGGGGGCCGCGCCGCGGAGGATGAGGAGGCCGAGGCCGGCGGGGACGCGGGCGACGCCGGGCAGGTTCTGCAAGGCGCGCAGCGGGTCGCCCTGGCTGCCGGGGAGGTTGGCGATCTCCTCGGGCTGCATGGTGCTGACGGGGCTCGGCTTGCTGACGCGCTCCTGCTCGACGATCGTGCGATAGCCGCCGGCGCCCTGGGGCTGGAGATAGATCGTCGGCGGCTTGCGGCGCGACCAGTAGGCGGCAGGCGTGGGCTGCTCGAAGCGCTGGTGGCCGGTGGCGACGACGATGAGGACGAAGTCGCGGGAGGAGGTCGGTGAGGAGGAAGCGGCCGTCACCGGCGGACACCGCCTCGCGGGTCCACGCGGGGCCCTTGCGCGCGCGGGCGAAGACGCGGGCGCCGGCGACCGGGAGGCGCTCGCCGGCGCTGCGCAGGGTGCCCTGCACGGCGGTATGAGCCGCGGCTGGGCCAGTCGCCGGGGCGGCGACGAGGAGGCAGGCGGCGAGGCCGAGAGTGATCATGCGCCGGCTTCGGGGACGAACTGGAGCTCGACGAAGGCCTGGCCCTGGCGATCGTCGAGGACGTCGATCCACATGGTGGTCGGGACGACGTCGTGGGGGACCACGAAGGTGAACGGCGGCCCCTGCCCGTATTCGGGGTCGTAGATGACGGGCTCGCTGAACAGGACCTCGTAGCGGAGCTCCTCGACGCGCTGCTCGAGGGTGCCCGACCACGGCATGTTCGGCAGGTCGCCGACCGAGACCCAGTACTCCTGGGCGGCGTCGGCGGCGAGGCGCGGCTCGACGTGGAGGCGATCGCCGCGGCGGACCGGGACGGGGTCGCCGAGGTCGATGACGAGCTCCTCGCGCAGGTCGCCGCGCTCGCGCGTGACGGTGAAGCCGAGCACCGTGGGGTTGGTGTCGGCCTGCTCGTCGCGGACCTCCTTCGGGACGCCCGCTTCCTCCGGCAAGAACGGCAGGCCGAACGCGTCGGGGTTCCAGGGCGGGTAGCGCAGGATGATGAGGCAGGGGGCCAGGTCGCCGCGCGGGGAGGTGGCCAGGCGCTCGAGGCATTCGCGGGGGAAAGGTCCGCGCGGCGGCTGCCGACGACCAGGAGCATGAACAAGTTTCCGCCAGAATAGGCGCCGGCCGTGCGCACGCGGATCCGGTGCTCCTCGCCCAGCCGACACGAGACGGCGACGCGGATGGGCATGGGGTCGGGGCAGTCGTACAGATAGTCCAGGAAGTAGGCCCCGTTCCACAGCCCGAGGCAGTCCTCCTGCGAGCAGGCGACCCAGATCGGCGGCTGCAGCTCCTGCCCGGGCGGGACGGCGACCTTCCACTCGAGCTCGACGGTGTCGAGCGGGAGGACGAAGGCGCGACGCCGATCCGGGGGCACATGCAACAATGAGCCGTAGCCGCCGGGCTCGACGACCTCGGTCAGGATGCCGCGGAAGCGCGCGTCGACGACCTGCCAGTCGTACTCGACCGGGATGCAGGCGCCGAGGCCCACGGTGCCGAGCGCGAACAGCCAGCGCCGCATCACCCGGACGCTAGCTCGGCCCGGCTGGAGCGACCAGTCGAGATGTCGTGCGATTTTTCTCGCGGGGTCGAGGCGGCGGGCGGGAATGAAAAAGATGTCCCCGAGGACATGTCAGACGGTGTGGGCGGACACGGGGTGTCGCGACATGTCTTTTGAAGCATGCCATGAAGGTCATGGCAATCGCCGATCCCGACACGCTACAGGTGCCCCGAGATCTGGCGAGGCGCAGCGAGAGCGGCGTTCGGCCGGCCTTCGGGACAGGTGCGGCGAGGGCAGAGGTCGCGACGAGGGGCCGCGCCGGCGCGCCGGCGTGGCCCCTCGGACGGGCGCGATGGAAGAGCTGCGGCGGCTCAGCCCGGGCAGATGTCGAGGGCGTCGGCGCCGAGGTTGTTGCCAGGGTGGCAGTCGGCGATCTTGTCGGCCGGGTCGACGTCGACGTAGACGGTGCCGCCGCCCTGGAGGTCGGCGGTGCACGTCACGGTCTCGCACTCGCCGGGGGCGAGCAGCTTGGTGGTGACGGCCTCGCAGACGACGGCGGCCTGGTCGACGGGCTGGTTGGGGTCGGTGGTCTCGAGGAACTGGACGACCACGCCGTCCTGGACCGGGTTGGTGCCGCGGTTGCACACCTCGGCCTGGAGGTCGATGGTGCCGCCCTGGTTCTGGCACAGGGTGCCGAGGTCGGTCAGCTCGACGGTGAGGTCGGCGATGTTGAGCTTGCCGGTGCTGCCCTGGTCGTTCTGGCGGAAGTTGTTGAGGCCCTCGGTCTGCCAGTTGTTGACGAACGTGCCGGCCGGCGGGACGCGGGCGTCGTCGGTGACGTGGGTGATCGAGTATTGATATTGGTTCCAGATCGGCCGCGAGTTGGCCCAGCGGTCGAGCGGGTCGCGGTAGACGACGAAGCCGGGGCGCGACACGAACTTCGGCGCCATCGGGAACAGCGGGTCCATCGCCGGGCAGCTGTTGAAGCTGGTGCGCGGGACGACGATCTCGGTGGCGAAGTCGCCGTCGACGTCGGCGATCGTCGGGTACTCGTTGCCGGTGCCCGACGAGGCGGGGGCGCTGAACAGGACGTCGCCGCTCTTGCCGTCGTAGACGCGCAGGTAGCACTCGTCGCGGTAGACGGCCTCGGCCGCGCCGTCGCCGTTGAAGTCGAAGATCGACGAGCCGGTGATGTTGGACGACAGGTCCTGCGAGGGCTGGACCCACAGCACGCCGTCGGGCAGGTTCTTGGCCTGCTGCGCCGGCGAGCGCTCGCACTTGCCGCCGGGGCGCTCGGTCGGGCTCTCGCCATTGAGCGCGGCGACGCAGTCGGGGTCGTAGACGGCGTAGTAGGTGGCCGCGGCGGTGGCGAACTCGACCTGGCCGTCGCCGTCGAAGTCGCTGATCGTGACCGGGCCGCCCTGGCCGATCGTCTCGTTGGCCTTGGCGTAGAGCTGAATCGGGCCCCACTTGGTCTCGCCGGTGAGGCTCTGGATCCGCAGGCGGCCGATGCTGTTGCTGACCGACAGCACGACGACCTCGGGGACCTGCTCGAAGTCGACGCCGTCGACCACCGAGTAGAGGCCGACGTTGGCGACCGCGAGGAAGCCGCCCGGCTGGTTGGCGGGCATGAACCACGGCTTGTCGACCCACTCGCCGGTCATCGGGTCCCAGCCGGCGACGCGGCGGTGGTTGACGAAGTCCATCTGACCGTCGAGGTCGACGTCGGCGATCACCGGCATGTGGTTGGCGCCGCTGGCGCTCCAGGTGGTGAGGATGCAGCCGTCGCGGTCGAACACCTGGTCGCCGACGATGATCTCGGGGAACTCGTCGCCGTCGAGGTCGTGCACGCTCGGGCCGTTGGTGGCGCCGGCGCTCGAGAAGTTGAGGAGCGTGTCGGTCTCGCAGTTGCGGCCGTACCACATGCGCTCGAGCTTGGGCGTGTCGCCGTCGTCGACGATGCGGAAGGCGTAGAGGTTGAGCGGGCCGCTGTCGTTGTTGCTGGTGACGCGGTGGTAGCCGATGAGCTCCGGCCGGCCGCCCTGCGGGACGTCGTTGTCGAGGTCGGCGATGGCCCAGTGCGCCGAGTAACCGGGGCGGTTGGCGTCGTCGGGCTCGTCGGCGCCGCCGGCCTGCAACTGCAGCTCGCAGGTGCGGCCGTCGAAGATCCGCAGGGTGCCGATCCGGCCCATGTTGCCGATCGAGGCGAAGGTGTTGACGATGATCGAGGGCTGCAGCTTGTCCGGGTCGTTGTCGAGGTTGAGGTCGGCGACCATCGGCGTGGTGTAGATGTACGTCGAGTTCTTGGTCGGGTCGTTGGCCGGGTCGGCGACCGCGCTCCACTCGCACTGCACCACCGGGGTGATGCCCTCGGGGATGTTGTCCTTCTGACACTCGGGGTCGTTGATGATGTCGGCCGGGACGCCGTACGGGATGCACTCGCCGTCGGGGTCGCAGTAGGAGTCACCCGGGCAGTCGTCGTGGGTGGTGCAGGTGCCGAGGTCCGGGATGCAGGTGTCGTACTTGCACTTGAAGTTTGCCGGACAGTCGCAGCCGTCGGTGGTCTCGGTGTCGACGGTGGTGCTGGTGACGACCGGGTCGGTGGTGCTCGAGGTCGCCGTGGTGCCGGTCGGCGCGACGGTCGACTCGCTGTCGTTGTCGCTGTCGCTGCCGCCCTCGGTGGTGCTCGTGGGCGGCGTCGCGGTGGTGCTCGCGGTGCCGTCGGTCGCGCCGTCGGTCGTCGACGCGGTCGGGAGGATGCCCCCCGTCGTGTCGGCCGTCGAAGCCGTGCCGTCGTCGCTGCAGCCGGCGGTGGCCGCCGCCGCGATGCTCCACATCCCCACCCAAGTCAGTCGCCGTGTCCGCATATCTGCGGGACTCTACAGCAAAGCCCCGCAGCCGCGGGCTCGTCGGCGCGCGGCCGGCGATCGGCGGGCGCGGTGCGAAGGCGGCTGCTCGTGGCTGCCCCGACCCGCGAGCTCGCAGGCTCGTGGCGACGTCCTCCGCAGATTCCTGGCTGTCTTTGCAGACAGGTGCCCGCGGCGACGGCGATGACCTGTACTTCGGGGCAGGTCGCGCGCGGCGCGAGGAGGCGCGGCGGCGCGCGAGCCCTTCGAGACATCTGCGAAGGCCGGCGAGGGGAAGCGACATGGCCTTCGGGCCAGGCCACGCGGCCGGCGAGCCTGCGCCGGCCGCCGGGTCGGGTCGGCGGGCTTCGCGGGACGGCGATCGCGGCGTGGTGGCGCACATGTCCCGGAGGACAGGCTGTCCTGCGGCGCGGCGGCGCACATGGCCCGGAGGATAGGCTGTCCCGGGGGACAGGTCGCTACAGGACGACCATGCGCAGGGTGTCGGAGAAGCGCACGGGGGCGCCGCCGGGGGTGGCGACGACGCGGCCGTCGCGGGCCACGAGCTCGCCGCGCAGGACGGTGGCGATCGGCCAGCCGTGGTAGCGGACGCCGGCGTGGGTGTGCTCGGCGTCGAGGTCGACGAGCACGAGGTCGGCGTCGTAGCCGAGCGCGATCCGGCCCTTGCGGGCGACGTTGTAGATCCGGGCTGGCCCGGAGGACAGCAGCTCGACGAGCTGCGGGAGGCCGAGGCGGCCGGCGTGGACGTGGCCGAGCATGGTCGGCAGGAGCGGGCCGCCGGGCCCGGGCTCGGGGCCGGAGCCGAGGGCGTCGACGAGGCCGCCGGCGACGGCCCGCCACAGCGCGCCGGCGCCGGGGTTCGACTGATCGAGGTCGGCGGCGGCGAGGCCGACGGTGGCGAGCTCGCGGTGCTGCATGAGCAGGGCGAGGGCCTCGTCGCCGTCGACGTTGGAGGCGTGGACGCGCCGACCTGCCCGTTTGGCCATGTTGAGGAAGCGCTGGAGGGCGCGCGCGGCGTCGCCCTCGTCGCGGTAGAGGTCGACGGCGGCGCCGGCCGCGACGGGCTCGGGGTGCGGGTCGGGCTCGCACGAGACGGTGACCCGCCGCTGGCCGCAGAAGAGGGCGCGGTGCAGCGGCTCGTCGTCGGTGCCGAGCGAGAGGACGACGCCGCTGCAGCCCGGCAACCGCTCGAGCCGGTCGAGGTCGTCGAGGTGGTCGGTGGCGGCGGCGATGAAGAAGGCGTAGTCGCAGTGGGCGCGGCCGCGCGCGCGAGAGCTTGTCCTCGAGGCCGGCGGCGGTGGTCGGGTGCGGGTGCGCGTCGAACACGGCGGTGACGCCGGCGAGCAGCTGGGCGCTGCCGCCCTCGTCGCGCAGGTAGCCGCCGGTGTCGAGCACGCCGGGCAGGACGTGGAGGTGGCGCGCGTCGAGCTCGCGCTCGGCCTCGGCCCCGGCGAGGTCGCCGATCGCGGCGAGCCGGCCGCCGGTGATCCCCAGGTCGCAGGGGGTGGTGACGCCGTGGAGCGCGCAGGTCCCGCCGCGCACGAGGAGGTCGTAAGTGGGAGCCATGGCGCGCCGGGGACTATGCCAGGAGGCGCCTGGCCCGTCGAGGCGATGCGCGCGCGGCCGTATCCCCCGGGCCGCAGCGGGGCGGCGGTCGCATCGGCGGGCGATGCGGGGGGCGCGTGCGCGGGGCGTCGCTGCAGGCCGAGCGCGGCGCTCGCCGCGGTGAATGCTCGGTGGCGTGGGCGGCGAGCTCGGCGGCGGTGATTCCCTTGCGAGGGTCCGGGGGATCTGCGGCGATGCTCGTCGGCGCGGGCGGCGGGCTCGGCGGCGGTCGCGGCGATGCTGGCCGGGTCTCGCGGCGGCTGTCTCTCGGGACAGCTCGCAGTGTCACGAGGCGGGGCGGCGGGACTTGCGGGCGACCAGCAGCTCGAGGCCGTCGAGGACGCGCTCGAGGCCGAAGGCGAAGGCGCCGGCGGGGTCGTGGGCGCCGTAGGTCTCGCCGGCGACCTGGCCGACGCGGGCGGCGAGCGGGAAGCGCTCGGTGTCGAAGACCTCGGCGAGGAAGGGGCCGACCTGGGCCCACCATTCGCGGTCGGTCATGCCGGTGCGCTCCTTCACGGTGCGCTCGCGGGCAGCCCCGCGCACCGCGCCGGCGACGTAGTCGAGGACGAGGGTGAGGGCGCGGTCCATCTCGAGGTCGTCGAGGCCGATGCCCTCGAGGGCGGACAGCTCGAGGTGGTACTTGGCGATCGAGTTGGGGCCGAGGACGGGGCGGTGCGTGACGACCTCGACGATCCACGGGTGGCGCAGGACGAGGGCCCAGTTCTGACGCGCCACGTCGGCCACTCGCTCGCGCCACGTCCCCCCGGTGGGCGCGCGGATCTCCCCCATCAGCGCGTCCAGCATCAGGTCGATCAGCTCGGGCTTGCCGGGCACGTAGGTGTAGAGCGACATCGGCGATACGCCGAGGTCCTCGGCCACCCGCCGGGTCGTCAGCGCGGCCAGCCCCTCGGCGTCGACCAGCGCGATCGCGGCGGCCACCACGTCGGTCACGGTGAGCCGGGCCTTGGGCCCGCGGGAGGCGCGAGGCGCCCGGCCCCACAGCAGCTCGAGGGTCTTGCGCGGGTCGCCGCGGCCGGAGATGTCGTCGCTCATGAGCTCTCGGTAGGGTGCTGATTTTTGCCGAGGGAAAACTGTTTTCGGTGGACGGAGTTCGAGAATAAAAACTTTGTACGGTGAACGGCGAGCAGGTCCGCGGGTCATCGTACCCGATGCCACCGGCCCGCGTTCGCGCCCGGGAGGTTCGGAGGAAGCGTGTAGCGATCGGCGCGACCGGCAAGGTCGGCCGTCCGCTGGTGGAGGCGTTGCTGGCGGCGAGCTCGACTGCGGGGCGGCGTCGAGGGGGCGGGCGGGGACCTCGGAGCGAGCGACGGGCAGGGCATCGCGACGGACACGCCCCGGATGCTCGCGTCACTCCTGGCGGAGCGCGCCGATCGGATCGATGCGAGTGGCCCTTCGCGCAGGGACATAGGCCGCGAGCAGCCCGATCGCCACGAGCAGCAGGGTCACGCCGATGTACGTCGCCGGATCGGTCGGGCTGACCTGCTGCGTCAGCAGCGACGTCATCAGCCGCGTCAGCGCCAGCGCTCCGACGAGCCCGAGCGCGGCGCCGGCGACGAGCAGCACCAGGCCCTGCCGCACCACCAGCCACACGACGTGGCGGGGCTGGGCGCCCAGCGCCATGCGGACCCCGAGCTCGTGCGTCCGCTGGGCCACCGAGTTGGCCATGGTCGCGTACAGGCCGACGGCCGCCAGCAGCAGCGCCAGCCCCGCGAACACCGACAGCAGCGCGCTCGTGAAGCGGCGCGGGGCGACCGAGTCCGCGATGTACTGCTCGAGCGTCTGCACCGCGAACACCGGCTGGTCGGGGTCGACCGCGGTGACCGCCTCGCGCACCTGCGTCGCGTACCCGAGCGGATCGCCCTGCGTGCGCACGCTCAGGGTCATGCCCGACGCGACCGTCGCCTGGGTCTGCTCGGGCAGCTGCCGGTAGGCGTAATACATCTGGTACTGCGTCCGCTGCGGCCCGTCGAGCCCGTAGTGGGCGACGTGGCCGACGACCCCGACGATCTCGGCGACGCCCTTTTCGGTCATGCCCTCCTGCAACTGCTGACCGACCGGGTCCTGCCTGGGGAAGAACTTGTCGGCGAGGGCCTGGTCGATGACCAGCGCCAGCGGGGTGTCGGTCGTGTCCTGCGCCGTGAAGGTGCGCCCGGCGTGCAGCGGGATCTGCAGCGTCTCGAAGTAGCCGGCGTCGACGAAGTACGCGACCGCCATCTTGGTGTTGGCGATGATGCGCGGCTCGCCGGGCAGCAGGAACGAGCTCTCCGAGGCGCCGGCGAACGGCAGGCCCGACGACGCCGACACCGACACGACGCCGGGGATCTCGGCGACGCGGCGCGCGAGCTCGGCCCAGAACCCGCGCACCTCGGCGGCGGTGTCGTAGCGGGCGGTCGGCAGCGAGAGCTCCATCGTCAGCACCCCGCCGGGCGCGAAGCCCGGGTCGACGTCGGCGAGCTTGGCGAAGCCGCGGAGCGACAGGCCGGCGCCGACCAGCAGGACCAGCGCCAGCGCGACCTCGAAGACGACCAGGAGGTTGCGGATCCGGAGGTGGCCGCCGGGCCTGCCGGTCGTGACGGCGCTCGAGCTCACTGCCGATGTCTCGTGAGACGAGGTCTCCGGGAAATCTGGAGAGCAGGGCGAGACCGTGAATCACGAGCTCTGGCCTCCGAGCTCGACTGTTCGCGGGATGTCCAGTCCTGCGTGGGCGCACGCGCCCAATCGGGCGAGGATCCATGGCGGACCTCGCCGGGGAGCCTTATGGGGGCCCCGTGACGAGCACAATGGACCATGAACTCGGACTCCTCGTCGGGGTCCTGCCCGCCGAGCTGCAGAGCGCCGTGCGCGCGCTTGCGCCGGCCGAGCTGCTCGAGGTGGTGATGGACCTCGGTCGCACGCCCGAGGCCCGACTGGAGGGCCGCGCCCAACGCCTCTCCGACACGCCCGTGAGCCGCGCGGAGATCGACGCGGTGCTCCAACAGCTGAGCCCGGTGGGTGAGGACAACCGCACCGGCATCGAGGGCACGCTTCACCGGATCTCGGTCATCCGGAACCGACGCGGCGACGTCGTGGGGCTGACGCTGCGCGTGGGTCGCGCGGTGGTCGGCGCGATCGAGCTG
This sequence comes from Nannocystis pusilla, assembly GCF_026626665.1. Taxonomy (GTDB): domain Bacteria; phylum Myxococcota_A; class Polyangia; order Nannocystales; family Nannocystaceae; genus Nannocystis; species Nannocystis pusilla. The sequence goes on along the minus strand of NZ_JAPNKE010000002.1, from coordinate 7,206,423 downwards.
TTGCGCGACCTGGTCGAGACCGGACAGAACGTGCTGCTGCTGGGCCGGCCGGGCGTCGGCAAGACGACCAAGCTGCGGGAGATCGCCCGCGTGCTGGCCGACGACCTGGGCCGGCGCGTCGTCGTGGTCGACACCTCGAACGAGATCGGCGGCGACGGCGACGTGCCGCACCCCGGCATCGGCGCCGCGCGGCGGATGCAGGTGCCGCGGCCCGACCGCCAGCACGCGGTGATGATCGAGGCGGTCGAGAACCACATGCCCGAGGTGATCGTGGTCGACGAGATCGGCACGGCGGCCGAGGCCGCGGCGGCGCGCACCATCGCCGAGCGCGGAGTGCAGCTCATCGGCACGGCGCACGGCAACACGCTCGAGAACCTGGTCCTGAACCCGACCCTCTCGGACCTGGTCGGCGGCGTGCACACCGTGACGCTCGGCGACGAGGAGGCGCGGCGGCGACGCTCGGCGAAGACGATCACCGAGCGCCGCGGCGCTCCGACCTTCGATGTCGTGGTCGAGATGGTCGGTCGCGACGAGGTCGTGGTGCATCACGACGCCGGCGCCGCGGTCGACCGGTTGCTCGCCGGCGAGGCCGTGAGAGGCGAGCGCCGCCAGCCAGGCCGCGCTCCCGCGCCCGCGGTGCTCGAGGCTGTGCCCGAGGCCCCCGCCGTCCCCGCCACCCGCATCCGCGCGGGAAACCCGGCCACGTGGGAGGGCCCGGTGCGGGTCTACCTGCACGCGCTCAGCCGCGACCTGCTGACCCGAGCGCTCCGCGACGTCGCGGTGGACGTGCGAATCGTGAACAACCCCGATCACGCGGACATGATCTTCGCGCTGCGCGCCCGCGCGGACGACCAGAAGATCCGCCGGCTGGCGGAGGAGGGTCGGCCGGTGCACACGGTCAAGCGCAACAGCGGCTCGGAGCTGCGACGCGCGCTGCAGGCGGCCTTCCCGACGGTGCCGGGCATGGATGACGAGGTGGTCCGCGAGGCGATCGTGGAGATCGAGCAAGCGATCGAGCGGGCGGTGCGCGAGAACGTCTCCGTGGCGCTGCGGGCCCAGCCGCCGCCGTTGCGCAAGGCGCAGCACCGGATCGCGGCGCGGTACCACCTCGTCGAGGTCCACTCCGAGGGCCACGAGCCCTTCCGCCACCTGGTCGTCCGCCCCGCGGGGAGCGACGACTTCGACGAGGACGAGGCGGTCACGTCCTGATCCTCGCTCGCGGGAGCGGTCGCCTCGAGACAGCGACCTCGGGGTGATCGACGACCGCTGAAGTCCCGTGACCCGCGCGCCCCCACGGCGACGCGCGGACCACGGGCGACTTCCCGCTCAACCGGGGATCGGGGTCGGGGTCGGGATCTCGAGGGTGCCCCTGCAAACCTCCGCGTCGCCGTCGACGTAGGCCTCGTTGATCATCGCCGCGCAATCGCTGAGCTCGGCGGCGGAGAGCGCCGCGGGGCAGCCGCCGAGCGCGGCGTTGGCCGCCGCGAGCACCTCGCCGACGCTCATGCCGAGGCACGGGCTCTCGGGGTCGGCGATCACGAGATCGGCCAAGGGGACCGGCGTGTCGCCCTGCTTGTAGTCGTCGAACGCGTCGAACGCGACGCTCAGGCCGAGCGCGACGACCTGGCCGAAGAACACGGTGCCCACGGTCGGGTCGGCGTCGGAGCCGTCGTAGGAGACGGCCTCCTCGGGCAGGAGCGCCCGCGGCCCGCCCCCGGTCGGCAACGCCCGCTCGACCGCGGCGCTGCTGAGCAGCGTCGCGTGCAGGTCGTCGCAGCCGACGACGAGCCCGTCCGGGAAGGCGGCGTCGAAGTGCGCGTCGCGGTAGCAGCCAGGGTTGTTGCCCTGGCAGCTGGTGCCCCACCCGCCCTGGGTCTGCGTGCGGTAGCCGCACAGCTCGCCGTCACACGTCGACGGCACGTACTCGAAGTACATGCCCCAGTTCTTGCCGGGGAAGTCGTGTCCCTGACCCCAGGCGGTCTCTCCACCGACGAGCTCGCCGTCGATCTCCTGCGCGACCGCGGCGTGGGTCGCGATGTACAGGGGGTCGCCCGGCTCCGCGCCGATGTCGGCGAGAAGCACACAGAACGCGTCGTGCTGCGTCCACAGATCTTCGTGATGGAGCGGGAACTGCCCGGGGATCGGGTTTCCGTTCTTCTGCGGGAGGCCCGCGGGATCGGTGGCGATGGCGAGGTGCGTCTCGGTCAGGTACCAGTCGGCCTCGGTGGCGAACTCGACGCAGACCGTGGTCTCGTCGTTGTAGACGGTGACCGACCCGACGTCGATGTGCTGTCCGGCGATGAGCTCGACCGAGGCCTCGCCGCATGCTTCGGCGGAGTCCATCGGGCCTACCTCGGTGAGCGCGCGCATGTCGCCAGACCGCGCCTGGTCACATGCGAAGCCCAGCAGCGTGAGCGCTACGAGACCGAACTTCCAATCGTGATGTGCCATTGTCGTGCTTCCTTTGAACCGACCGCCGTGTCGGGGCAAGTGCACTCGCGCGCGCACTCGCGACGGGGTTCGTCGCCCTTAGGCCAGGGAACGACGCGTTCCTCCAAGGTCGCCGACGATTTTTTTTCCCGCGCCTGTCAGGACGTGTGCCGCGAATGTGGTCGCTACAAGGTCCATGTCGTCCTCGCAGGTCCTCTCGCCGAGCTCGGTCGGAGCTCGCGCGCGAAGAGCGAGTGCCATCGTCGTACATGGCCTACGGGACATGTCGCAGCAGGGCTCAAACCCGCCCTTCGCGCCGAATTCTCGGGAGACGCTCAGCTCGCTGGGCCGCGCAGATGTCGCATGCCTGCGGCCGCGCGCCGGCCGCTCGGGCACCCGTCGATGCTCGCCGCGCATCCATGATAATGACCATTCGGACATGTCCTCGGAGACACTTGAACCGATCGGCCGCCGCCCACGGCGCGCCGGGTTTCGAGGCCCGTGACGGGCTGAAGGCGGGGCTCGACCCGTGAATCCGAGGCGAGCGCTCTCCGGGCGCGATCGTCGGTGCAGCGTCGAGCCGACCGCGCGGCGAAGGGGTGGTGATCGGCCGCGACGACGACATCGCCGCGATCCGCCGGCGGCCCCGATCCGTCAGTTCGCGGCGCCGCTGCGCACCGCCTCGAGCGTCGCCTCGGCGCCCGCGAGCTTGCCGACCAGGACGATGGCGCCGCAGCGGCCGTCGAGCGTCGCCACCGTGCGCGCGAGCGCCTTCTCGACGCAGGCGTTGGCCGCGGGCGAGCCGCCGCTGGCCGCCACGTCGCTCGTCTTGCCGCCGGCGAAGGTCCAGGTCGCCGCGAACGCTTGACCGGCTGGCGCGCACTTGTCGAGCGCGCGCCGCTGCTTCGCCAGCGAGCCGGCGATGACGAGCGCGCCGAGCATCGGCATCCCACCCGTCACATTGCACATCAGGTCGCGCAGCTCGAGCCCGTCGGCGGCGATCGAGCCGACCGAGAGGTTGGCCTCGGCGATGAAGGCGGCGCTCTTCGGCGCGCGCGCGGCCTTGGCCTGGCAGCCCTGCGCATCACCGAGAGCGCACGCCTTGTCGATGAAGGCGGTCGCCGTCGCGGCATCGACGGCGACGCCGAGCCCCTTGTCGTGAATCACCGCGGCGATCAGACAGCCGACCGAGTTGCCGCGCTCGCACGCGCCGGTCACCAGGGCCAGCGCGCGCGCGGGCTCCCGCGCCGCGCCGCCGCTGCCGTTGAGCATGATCGTCGCCGCGCCCATGCAGGCTTCGGGATCACCCTGCTCGCACCGGGGCGCCAGCCGCTCGACGCAGGCCGCACCGTCGCGCCAACTTTCGGCCCCGCGGTCGATGGTCGCCGGGTTGCAGTCGGGCTCCTTCGTCGCGACCGGCTCGGCCGGCGTCGGCGACGCCACGGGCGCGCTCGCCTCGGTCGGCGTGGCCTCGCCGGGAGGCGCGGCCGGCTCGGTTCGACGGCAAGCGAGTGAGACGAGCAGCGACGAGGCGATGAACCATAGGACCGACTTCGACATGGGCCGCGGAGGCTAAACCACGGGCGCACGCTCGGGAAGTCATGTCGCCGTGGGCTCCTGCGTGACGGAGGGGAGCGGAGGTCACTCGCCGAGGTGGCGGCGGTGGAACTCGCGCATGCGCTGGCGGTCGGGCTCGCGGGTCTCGAGCTCGAGGGCGCGGGCGAGGACCTCGCGGGCGGTCTTGCGGTCGCCGGCGCGGGCGGCCACGTGGGCGCGCAGCTCGAGGGCGCGGACGTTGTCGGGGTCGAGCTCGAGCGCCTTGCTGATCGCGCGGGTGGCGGCCTTGGGGCTCTCGCCGGCGTCGAACAGGGCGCGGGCGTGCAGGCGCCAGGCGTCGCCGTGGAACGGCAGGGCCTCGGTGAGCTCGCGGGTCATGCCGAGGGCGAGCTTGTGCTGGTCGGTGCGGAGGAAGATGTCGGTGGCGAACTCGACCGCGGCCAGCAGCTCGACGGTGGGCCGCTGCTCGCCGATCAGGCGGTGGAAGCCGGCGCGGGCGTGCAGGGCGGCCTGCTTGCGCTTGCGCTGCTTCATGGCGATCTCGCCCCAGGCGATGAACAGGCGCCCGGTGGCGACCTCGTCGCGGCCCGGCTCGGCGGCGTAGAAGCCCTGGCGGACCAGGGTCTCGGCGGCCTCGAGGTCGCGCTGGGCGACCAGGACGCGGGCGGCGAGGATCCGCGCCTCGATGTCCCAGGGGCGCTTGCGCAGCAGCTTGTCGAGGTCGCCGGCGGAGCGGCCGAGGCCTGTCCCTCGGGCCAGGTTGAGGCGGGCGCGGGCGCGGGTCAGGGCGTCGGCGTCGGCCCCGAGCGCGACCGCGGCGGCCAACCAGTCGTCGGCCTCGGCTGGGATCGCGGCGCCCTGGGCGTCGGCTCTTGCCAGCGCCAGGCCGAGCAGCGCCAGCGGGGTGCCGGGATCGATGCCTGGCTCTTTGGACAGGTCGCGCAGCATCGCCTCGGCGCGCGCGCCCTCGCCGAGGTCGACGAGGTAGCGGGCCAGGGCCTCGCGGTAGCGCGGCAGGCGGAGCCCGGCGGCCGCCGCCTGCTCGTACCAGGCGAGGGCGTTGCGCTCGGCCTCGGGGACCTTGAGCCGGCGCCGCTGCCACACGTCGCCGAGCAGCAGCATGGCCTCGGCGGGGCGCGGCTCCTTCTCGACCGCGCGGGTGAGGGCGCGCTGGGCCTGGCGGAGGTCCTTCGAATCTGCCCCGAGAGCCAGGTAGGCCTCGCCGAGGCCGGTGTATGCGCGCGGGGCGTAGTGCTCGGCGGCGGCGATGCCCTCGAGCTTGCGCACCGCGGTCGCGGCGTCGCCGGTGTGCACGACCACGCGGGCGCGCGCGACCTCGACCTCGACCCGGCCCGGCAGCAGGCGATCGGCCCGCTCGAGCCACGGCTCGGCCTCGGCGAACCGCCGCTGCTCGACCAGCGCGAGGCCCTGCAGGTAGGCGACGCGCGGGTGGTCCTGCGGACAGGCGGACAGGGCGACGAGGCTGGCCATGACGTCGCCCTCGGCCAGCAAGGACCAGGCCCGCACGATCGAGGCCTCGGGCTCCGGGACGCCGAGCTGGGCCAGCAGCTCGCGCGCGCGCTCGGCGTCACCTGCCTCCAGGGACAGCTCGAGCGCGAGCCGGCGAGCGTGGGCGTCCCACGCGGCCAGCGCGGGCCAGGCCGCGGCGGCGCGCCCGAGGCCGGCCGCGGGCTCGCCGGCGTGGACGTGGACCAGGGCCCGCGCGAGCGCGGCGTGGGCCAGGTCGCGCGGGCCGAGGGCGGCGGGGTCGAGCGCGAGCAGCTGGTCGGCGAGGTCGGCCACGCCGCTGAGCTCGCGCCGCAGCAACGCGTGCAGCAGCGCCTCGTCGGCGGCCAGGCCGAGGTGGGCGAGGCCGGCCGTGCGCGCGCGCGAGGGTCTGCAGCGCGGCGCCGAAGTCACCTGTCTCGAAGTACAGCCACACGAGCGCCCGCCGCGGGGCGATCGCCGCCGGCTGCGCGGCGATGGTGGCCTCGATCTCCGCGATCGCGGCCGCCAGCTCGCCCCGACCCGCCAGCGCCAGAGTGCCCTGCAGCCAGGCCCGGGCCGGACGCGTGAGCGAGGTGGTGGGCAGCGCGACGGCGGCCGCGGCGGCGTCGAGGTCGCCGTCGGCGAGGGCGAGCAGGCCGTCGGCGATCGCGAGGTCGCTGCACTGGGCCCGCTCGGGCTCGGCGCGGGCGATGGCCGCGCGCGCCGTCGCGATCGTCGTCGTACTCGGCGGCGGCCTGGGCCCGCACCAGCGCCTCGGCGGTGAGGCGGCAGGGTGTCCTCGAGGACATGTCCGCAAAGCCATCTGCGGCGGCGTGCAAGTCGGTGAGGCCGCCGCGGGCGATGAGGACCTGGGCGGCGTCGAGGCTGGCGGCCTGGCCGCGGTCGACGTACCAGCGCGCGCCGACGCCGAGGGCGATGGCGAACAAGATCACCCATAGCCAGGGGATCCGCGGCGGCGGAGGCGGCGGCTGCAACAACCGCGGGCGCGCAGGCGCGGGGAGGTCGCGCGAGGTCACGAGCGAGCGGGTTTTAGCGCACCCGCCGAGCGAGCGCGAGCGTCGCAGACGCGGAGCTCCTTGCGCTGGCATTCATTCGCTACAGGTCGGCCGCCGCGCAGCGACGATCGCGGCCGAGCTCGCCGCGGGACGAACGACGGCGGCGGAGGACCTCGACGGTGCGCCGCAGGGATCGCCGCGGCGCACCGCGGGCAAGGACCGAGGGCCGCGAAACACGTTCCGTCGCGCTTCCTCGCGGGGAATGGGACGATGACGGCGGGTCCGCTGGTGGGGGCGGTGTCTCGCGCGAGGAACGATGACGCGGGTGTCAGCCTGTCTCGCTTCCTCGTGGGAAAGGAGCGATGACGGCGGGTCGGCCGGGGCTCGACGAGGCGAGCGCTGGTGGGGGCGGTGTCTCGCGCGAGGAACGATGACGCGGGCGTCAGCCTGTCTCGCTCCCTCGCGGGGAATGGAGCGATGACGGCGGGCTCATGGCCTTCGAGTCACACCGTTCACAGCCGCTCGGCGAGCGCGCGCAGGAGGCCGCGGGTGCCGGCGACGTCCTGGACGCGGCTCCTGGCCGCGGTGGCGCCGAGGCCGACCTTGACGGTGAAGGCGCCCTCGGGGGCGGCGGCGAACATGTCCTCGTCGGTGCGGTCGTCGCCGACGGCGATCACCAGGTCGCCGGGGCGGAGGATCTCGTGGGCGATGAGGCCCTTGTGGACCCCGCGCGGGCGGACCTCGACGACCTTGTCGCCGGTCAGCACCTCGAGCGGCGTGCCGACCAGCAGCTCGCGCAGGTGCAGCCGCAGCTCGCGGGCCTGGTGGGCGCCCTGTTCGCGCTCGGCCAGGCGGTAGTGCCAGGCCAGGCCGGCGGACTTGAGCTCGACGTGGCTGCCCGGGGTGTTGGCCGACACCCGCTCGAGCGTGGCCAGCACCTTCTCGCGCAGGTCCTCGGGCGCGGCGCCGCGGGTCCGCCAGTGGCCGTCGATGCGCGAGTAGAGCCCGTGCTCGGCGTGAAGATTGATGCGCAGGCCGCCGAGCCAGCGCTCGACGTCCTGCCACGGCCTGCCCGATAGGACATGCACTGAGAGACATGTCTTTGTGGACAGCTGTTCGAGCAGCCGCAGCAGCTCGCGGTCGGGGGCGGCGAGCTCGGGGCGGGGGGCGATCGGGACCAGGGTGCCGTCGTAGTCGAGCAGGACGACGACGCGGCGGCCGGCCTGCGCGGCGGCGCGGGCGGCCTCGGCGACCGCCCCGGCGGCCAGCGGCGGCGTGGGCAGGGCCGGCGCGCCGAGCTCCACGTCGGTCAGCGCGGCCAGGAAGTCCTCGGTCCACTTGTGGACGTCGAAGCGGAGCACGCGGGCGCGCAGGCCCGCCATGCGGCTGCGCCGCTCGCCCTCCGCCATGTCGATCGCCTGCTCGATCGCCTGCGCCATCCCGTCGACGTCGAACGGGTTGACCTGCAGCGCCTCGGGCATCTCCTCGGCGGCCCCGGCGAACTCGCTCAGCACCAGCACGCCGTCGCCGTCGGTCCGCGCGGCCGCGAACTCCTTGGCGACCAGGTTCATGCCGTCGCGCGTCGGCGTGACCAGCATGACCGAGGCGGCGCGGTAGAGCTCGATCAGCTGCTCCTGCGGGAAGCCGCGGTACATGTAGTGGATCGGCGCGTCGGTCAGCGAGGAGCAGCGGCCGTTGATCGCGCCGACCATCTCCTCGACGCGGCGGCGGTAGTCCTGGTAGGCGGTGACCTTCTCGCGCGAGGGCACGGCGATCTGCAGCATCCGCAGCTTGCCGCGCAGGTCGGGCCGGCGCTGCAGCACGCGCTCGACGGCCGACAGGCGCCGGCGGATGCCCTTGGTGTAGTCGAGGCGGTCGACGCCGAGCAGCAGGTGCTCGCCGGGCCTGGGGCGGAACGACTCGTCGCTGGGCTCGACCTCGGCGGTGAAGGTCTCGGTGTCGATGCCCATCGGGAAGGCCCGGAAGCGGACCTTGCGCCCGGCGACGTTGAGCTCGTCGACGACCGGCTCGTGGCCGAGCAGGCGCACCACCGCGGAGGCGAAGTTGCGCGCGTACGAGGGCGTGTGAAAGCCGATGAGGTCGGCGCCGAGCATGCCCCGAAGGACATCTTCTCGCCACGGCAGCATGCGGAACACTTCGGAGGCGGGGAACGGGATGTGGAGGAAGAAGCCGATCCGCGCGTCGGGCAGCAGCTCGCGCAGCATGCCGGGGAGGAGCAGGAGCTGGTAGTCGTGCACCCAGATGGTGTCGCCGGGGCGGTACTGCGCGGCGACCGCGGCGGCGAACTTGGCGTTGACGCGGCGGTACATCTCCCAGCCGCCGGAGTGCACCGGGATGCGGTCGAGCAAGTAGTGGAAGACCGGCCACAGCACGCCGTTGGCGAACTCTTCGTAGTACTGGCGCAGCTCGTCGGCGGTCAGCTCGACCGGCAGCGTGCGCAGGGCCTGCAGCTCCTTCAGGGCCGATGCGCGGGCTGCGTCGCCGAGCTTCGACAGGTCGCCGGGCCAGCCGATCCACAGCCCTTGCGAGCGCTCGAAGGGTCCGCGGAGCCCCGTCGAAAGGCCGCCCATACTCGGGGTCACGATCGCCTCGCCCTGCGCGGCGCTCACGGTGACGGGCAAGCGGTTGGAGACGACGAGCAGGCGTGACATGGTCCCGAGTTTGCGCTTACATCCCCGGCGGGCAACTCGCCTCCCGACCTCCGCCGTGCCACCGAACGCCGTCCGCTCCTCTCCCGAACCCCTGAACGGATCATCATCGAGGCCGTGTCGCCGGCCCTCGACGACGGTCGTCACGCGGTCAAGCGCATCATCGGCGACGAGCTGGTGGTCGAGGCCGACATCTTCAAGGACGGCCACGACCGTCTGGCCGCGCAGGCCCGCTGGTGCGGCCCTGACGGCGTTTGGCACGCGACGCCGCTGCGTTACGACTACGACAGCGACCGCTGGTTCGCCCGTGTCCCGCTCGACCGCGCCGGCACGTGGTCGTTCACCGTCGAGGCGTGGACCGACCGCTTCACCACGTGGCGCGTCGAGCTCGAGAAGAAGTTCGCCGCGGGTCAGGCGATCCACTCCGAGCTGCTCGAAGGGGCAGTCATGGTGGACGCCGCCGCGCGCGCCGCTGTCGGCGACGACAGGAGCTTGCTCATGCGGCTCGCCGACGATTACGCGACCCCGAGCGCGGACCGGCCGAGCGGGCGGTCACGGCGCAGAACGCGGAGCTGCGCGCGCTGATGGCGCTGCACCACGCGCCGGACGACCGCACCGACTACCCGCGCGTGTTCCCGGTCCGGGTCGACCGCGCGCGCGCCCGCTTCGGCAGCTGGTACGAGTTCTTCCCGCGCTCGTGCGGCGAGCCCGGGGTGCACGGCCGCTTCGTCGACGCCGAGCGAGCGCTCTACCGCATCGCCGCGATGGGCTTCGACGTGGTCTACCTGCCGCCGATCCACCCTATCGGCCGGACCTCGCGCAAGGGCAAGAACAACAGCCTCACCGCCGAGGCGGGCGACGTCGGCAGCCCGTGGGCGATCGGCGGCGAGGCCGGGGGCCACGACGCGGTCGCGCCGGAGCTCGGCACCCTGGCCGAGTGGGACCGCTTCGCCCGCACCGCGAAGAGCCTCGGCCTCGAGATCGCCCTCGACTACGCGCTGCAGTGCTCGCCCGACCACCCGTGGCTGAAGGAGCACCCCGAGTGGTTCTTCGTCCGCCCCGACGGCACCATCAAGTACGCCGAGAACCCGCCGAAGAAGTACCAGGACATCTATCCGCTGAACTTCTGGTGCGACGACCGCGAGGCGCTGTGGCAGGCGTGCAAGGACATCGTGCTGTTCTGGGTCGCGCACGGGGTGACGATCTTCCGCGTCGACAACCCGCACACCAAGGCGCTCGCGTTCTGGGAGTGGCTGATCGCCGAGGTGCAGCAGCAGCACCCCGACGTGCTGTTCCTGGCCGAGGCGTTCACCCGGCCCAAGCGCATGCGCTGGCTGGCCAAGGCCGGCTTCACGCAGTCGTACACGTACTTCACGTGGCGCACGACGGCGGAGGAGATCAAGGAGTACTTCACCGAGCTGACGCAGGGGCCGATGAAGGAGTACTACCGCGGCAACTTCTTCATCAACACGCCGGACATCCTGCCCGAGCACCTGCAGAAGGGCGGGCTGCCGGCGTTCCGCATCCGCCTGCTGCTGGCGACCACGCTGGCGCCGACCTACGGCATCTACAGCGGCTACGAGCTCGGCGAGAACACGCCGCTGCGCGCCGGCTCGGAGGAGTACCTCGACTCGGAGAAGTACGAGCTGCGCCACCGCGACTACAGCGTCAAGGACAGCCTGGCCGCCGAGATCACCCAGCTCAACCGTCTGCGCCGCGAGCACCCGGCGCTGCAGCGCTACGACAACCTGACGTTTTACCCCTGCGACAACCCGAACATCCTGTTCTACCTCAAGCGCGCGGCCGGGCCAGTCGGCGACGTGCTGGTCACGGTGACCTGCGACTGGTCGAAGGAGCAGGCGGGGTGGGTCGAGGTGCCCCTCGAGGCGCTCGGGATCGGCGCCGACGAGCTCTACGTCGTCGAGGACCTGGTCACCGGCGCGCGATACGAGTGGAGAGGCAGCCGGAACTACGTTCGGCTGGATCCTGCCGGGCAACCCGGGCACTTGTTCCGACTGGTGCGCAATTACATCGATGTCGAGGTCACATGAGCGAAAACGAACCGCTCTGGTACAAGCACGCGATCATCTACCAGCTCCACGTCAAGTCGTTCAACGACAGCGACGGCGACGGATACGGTGACTTCCCGGGGCTGACCGCCAAGCTCGACTATTTGGCCGAGCTCGGGGTCACGTGCTTGTGGCTGCTGCCGTTCTACCCGTCGCCGCTCAAGGACGACGGCTACGACATCGCCGACTACGAGTCGATCAACCCCCGCTACGGGACGATGGACGACTTCAAGCGCTTCCTCGCCGAGGCGCACCTGCGCGGGCTCAAGGTCATCACCGAGCTCGTCATCAACCACACGTCCGACCAGCACCCGTGGTTCCAGCGGGCCCGGCGGGCGCCGAAGGGCTCGCCCGAGCGCGACCTCTACGTGTGGAGCGACGACCCGACCAAGTACGCCGGGGCGCGCATCATCTTCACCGACACCGAGAACTCGAACTGGGCCTGGGACCCGCTGGCCGGCCAGTTCTACTGGCACCGCTTCTTCAGCCACCAGCCCGACCTCAACTTCGACAACCCGACGGTGCGCAAGCTGGTGCTCGACGTCATGCGCTTCTGGCTGTCGCTCGGGGTCGACGGCCTGCGCCTCGACGCGGTGCCGTACCTGTGCGAGCGCGAGGGCACGAACTGCGAGAACCTGCCGGAGACGCACGCGGTGCTGCGCGAGATGCGTGCCGCGCTCGACGCCGAGTTCCCCGGGCGGGTGTTCCTCGCCGAGGCCAACCAGTGGCCCGAGGACGTGCTGCCGTACTTCGGCAGCGAGGCCGAGCCGGAGTGCCACATGGCGTTCCACTTCCCGCTGATGCCGCGCATGTACATGGCGCTGCGCCGCGAGGACCGCACGCCGATCGTCGAGATCCTGGCGCGCACGCCGGCGATCCCCGAGAACTCGCAGTGGGCGATGTTCCTCCGCAACCACGACGAGCTGACGCTCGAGATGGTGACCGACGAGGAGCGCGACTACATGTACCGCGAGTACGCCAGGGACCCGCGGATGCGCATCAACATCGGCATCCGCCGCCGGCTGGCGCCGCTGATGGACAACGGCCGGCGCCAGATCGAGCTGATGTCGGCGCTGCTGATGGCGATGCCGGGCACGCCGATCATCTACTACGGCGACGAGCTCGGGATGGGCGACAACATCTTCCTCGGCGACCGCAACGGGGTGCGCACGCCGATGCAGTGGAGCGCCGACCGCAACGCCGGGTTCTCGCGGGCCGACAGCGCGGCCCTGTTCGCGCCGGTGCTGGTCGACCCGCCCTACAGCTTCTCCGACATCAACGTCGACGCCCAGGAGCGCACCGGCACGTCGCTGCTCCGCTGGATGCGCCGGCTGGTCCGCGTGCGCCGGCGCTTCCAGGCGTTCGGCGGCGGCAGCTTCGAGGCGCTCTACCCGGAGAACCGCGCGGTCCTGGCGTTCTTCCGCCGCCACGGCGACGAGTTGCTGCTGTGCGTGCACAACCTGTCGCGCTTCGCCCAGTTCGCCGAGCTCGACCTGCGCGCCCTCGACGGCTGGACCCCGGTCGAGCTGTGGAGCGACCGGCCGTTCCCCCGCATCGGCCAGCTGCCGTACCTGCTGACGATGTCTCCGCACGCGTTCTTCTGGTTCTCGCTGCAGCCGCCCGACCGGCGCCCGGAGGCGACGTGACCGCCGTGCTCGATCTGTCGGCCCTCGCCGACCTGTCCTCCGAGACATGGCTGGCGTTCCTCGCCGGGCGCCGGTGGTTCCCCGCCGGCGCCCGCGCCGTCAAGCTGGTCGGCGCCGCCAGGGTCGGCGAGGACGCGGCCCTGTGCCTGCTCGCCGCCGAGGCCGAGCGGCCGTGGATCTCCCAGGTCCTGCTGCGCGCGCAGAAGATCGATAGGACAGGTCCGGAGGACATGTCCCGAAGCGCAGCATCGAGCTGCCCGGCGCCGGCGTCGTCCTGGTCGACGCCAGCGACGCGCCCGAGGCGCTGGGCGACCTGGTCGCGGCGGTGCGCGCCGGCGCAGAGTTCCCCGGCGAGGGCGCCCGCTGGGCCGCGCGCGCGACCGCGGGCCTGGGCGAGGTCGGCCCGCTGACGGGCGTGCGCCTGATCGGCGGCGAGCAGAGCAACACCGCCGCGGTGCTCGGCGAGGCCGGCGTGTTCAGATTGTTCCGTCGCATCGAGGTCGGCCGCCATCCGGAGATCGAGCTCGGCCGCTTCCTCACCGCGCACAAATCCCGTACGCGCCGCCGCTGCTGGCGGAGCTGACGGTCGACACCGGCGAGGGCGTGGCGGCGGCGGGGGTGCTGCACGCGTTCCTGCCCGGCCGCGTCGACGGCTGGACCTACGCGCTCGGCTGCGCCGACATGACCGGGCCGGCGCGCGCGCTCGGGGCCGCCACGCGGGCGCTGCACGAGGCGCTGGCGACCGACGACGAGGCGAGCGGGATGGCGACCCGCGCGGTGGTGGCCGCCGACCGGGCCCGCTGGGTGGCCGGCCTGCGCCAGACCGCCGCGGCGGCGCTCGGGCGGCTGGCCAATCGCTACCGCGGCCTGCCGACGGAGATCCGCGCGCTCGCCGAGGTCGCGGCGTCGCGCAGCGAGGCCCTGCTGGCCGACGCCGAGGAGCGGCTGCGAACGGCCGCGGGCGTGCAGATCCGGATCCACGGCGACTACCACCTCGGCCAGTGCCTCTACGACCCGACGGCCGGGCAGTGGGCGATCCTCGACTTCGAGGGCGAGCCGACCCGACCGCTGGCCGAACGCAGCCTGCGGCAGCTGCCGCAGCGCGACGTCGCCGGCATGCTGCGCTCGTTCGCCTACGCCGGCATGGTCGGCAAGGGCGGCCGGGCCTGGGAGGAGGCGACGTCGGCGGCGTTCCTGGCCGGCTACGACGCGGCGGCGAAGCCCGGCTCGCAGCTGCCCGCCGCCCAGGCGTCGCCGCTGCTGCGCGCCTGCGTGATCGAGCGCAGCTACCACGAGCTGGCCTACGAGCTCGACTACCGCCCCGACTTCGCGTGGGTCCCGCTGCAGTCGCTGGTGGCCCTCAGCGAGGCGTCGACGCTGCCGGCCTGGCCGCGCGCGTCGCAGTTCTGAGGCGGATGTCCCCGGGAGCATGTCCTCGGGGACATGCGAGCCGGCGCCGCCCCGGGGGCGCGGGTCCCGAGGGCCGGCCTTCGGACCGAGCCTCTCATAGGATGCCCCGAAGAACATGTCCTTACGCACATGTCCTCCGGGGCGTCACGGCAGTCGCCGCTCACGGGCACAGGCGCAGCAGGTAGGCGCTCCAGCCCTCCGCGGGCGTCAGGACGTCGTCGCCGGCCGGGAACGGATCCCTGTAGATCCCGCCGAGCCAGACGTCGCCGTCCTCGCCGATGTCGACCACGTCGCCGTACTGGGAGCCGGGGCCGCCGAAGCCGCGCACCAGCTCGAACGCGCCGTCGGGGGCCTGGCGGGTGACCCAGGCGTCGTAGCCGTCGTTGCCGACGGTCGCGAGCACCTCGCCGTCGAAGCTCATCGAGCCGACGAAGTTTCCGGTCACCGCGGTCGCGCCGGCGCTGTTGGCGGCGACGTCGCTGGCGAACTGCCAGCTCGTCGGGCCGCTGCCGTGGGCGCTGCTCGTGAGGTGATCGCCGTCGGGCGAGAGCGCGGCGATCCACCCGTCGTATCCGCCCTGGGTGAAGAACATCGGGCCGCCGAAGCCGAAGCTGCCCCAGTACCAGCCGGCGAGGTGGATGTCGCCCGCCGCGTCGATGTCGACGTTGACGACGAACGGCTTGCCGCCGCTCGGCGCGCCGGCGTTCTGGCGCAGCCACGTGAACTGCCCGTCGGGGTCGAGCTTGAGGACGAAGACGTTGGTGCTGGCGAGGGCCTCTTCGAGGCCGCCTCCGAAGTCGACGGGCCCGTTGAACTCGCCGACGAACACGATGTCGCCGGCGGCGTCGACGGCGACGCTGCGCGGATACAGATCGTTCCCGGTGTAGGAGCGGTGCCACAGCAGGTCCCCCGTCGGGCTGAACTTGACCAGGTGGGACGAGGGGCCTTGCCCGGGGACGCCGTCGCCGAAGTCGACGGCGACGCCGGCGCCGGCGAGCAGGATCACCTCCCCGGCGTCGTCGACGGTCACGCGCACGCCCAAGTCGATATCCGGACCGCCGAACCCCTTGCTCCACACGTGCTCGCCGGCGGGGGTCAGCCTGGCCAGGAACACGTCGTCGTAGCCGGCGCTGGTGAAGGGGCCGCCGCCGAGATCGATCTGCCCGCGAAACTCGCCGGCTACCAGGATGTCGCCGTCGGGCGCGAGGGCGACGCTCCGGGCGCGCTGCTCGAAGTCGTCGCCGTAGGTGCGGAGCCACAGCAGCTCGCCCGCGGGCCCGTACTTGGCGAGGAACGCGTCCTCGAACCCGTTGGCCGTCACCGGGCCGCCGCCGAAGTCGGCGACGAACCAGAACCGACCGGCGACGAGCAGGTTGCCGTCGGGGTCGGCGAGGATGTCGTCGATCATCGACGAGCCGGCGTCCGTGAGGATGTTGCGGGTCCAGGCGACCCCGTCCGAACAGTCGAGCGCCTCACCGGTGGTGGCGTCAGTGGTGGTGGTGTCGGGTTCGCCGGTGGTGGTGGTGGTGGAATCGGTGGTGGTGGTGGTGTCGGGCTCGCCGGTGGTGGTGGTGGTGGAATCGGTGGTGGAGGTGGTGTCGGGCTCGCCGGTGGTCGTCGTGGTGGTGTCGGGTTCGCCGGTGGTGAGCGGAGGCGGCTCGCTGGTGCCGGTCGTCGGCGTCGCGCCGTCGGTGGTGCCGGACTCGCTCGCGGTGCCGCTGGCAGACTCGTCGCTGCTCGTGCTGCCGGCGGGCGGGGGCGGGTCGACCGTGGTGTCGGTGGTGGCGCTCGTGGAGCTGCCGGAGCTGGCGGAGTCGGTGGAATCGCCGGGGTCTTCGCCGCAACCGGCGGATTGTAAGGAGAGCGCGACGACGAGGGCCGAGGGAATGCGGGTATGAAGCATGGTATGTGTATTGCCGCGAGACACGGCGGCAGCGTGGCGGAGCAGTCTATCCGAGCGACGCAGCGTATCACGACGAATCCGCGGAGCGCGGGCGTTCTCGCGCCGTGTCCGGTCGGTGTCGGCAATGCGACAGGTGCAAAGAGGGCCCCCGCGGCGAATGCTCGCGGTCTCCGGCGTCGACGCGCCCGGCCCGAGAATCCGCTTGACCTGGCTGTGCGGATGCGTTCTCGTCCGTTCACCCCCCATGCCCGTCAAGCTGATCGTCGCCCTCGTCCTCCTCGCCCTCGCCACGTTGATGCAGGTCATGCACATCGCCGACGGGAATGACACGATCCCCATTACGTCAACCTCGCGCTCAAGCTGTTCCTCGTGGTCGGCCTCGTGCGAGGCAGCGAGAGCGCGCGGACCCTGGCCGTGGTGGTCGGCGTGCTCAACCTCCTCGTCGGCCTGCTCGGCGTGTTTCAGGTCGGCGCGCTCATCTCCTATCTCCCGCTGACCTTGCAGCTGCAACTGGCGGTGCCGTTCGTGTTCGGCGCCTATTTGCTGTGGTGCATGAGCCAGGAGGACGTGAAGACCTGGCTGTACAAGCGCGCCTTCGCCGGGGTCGCCGACGCCTGAGCGCGAGCGATCGGCATGTCGCTCGCGCCTTCTCGGCCTGATGTGCCCATCGATCGCCGCCGGCGGCGCGCTCTCTTCCAGCCTGCGGTGATATGTCCCGAGAGACCGGATGTCCCAAGGGACAGTCGACGTGCGCGCAGCGTCAGCCGGTCCGCAGGTGCGCGCGCCAGCTCGAGCTCGTCACGCATCGCCCGGAAGCGGGTCTGCAGCTCGCGGCTCTGGGCCGTGACCTCGGCGGCCAGGGCTTCGGCCGACTGTCGGGCCGCGCGCTCGTTGGCCTCGCTGTGGCGGCGCAGCGCCAGGGCCTTGGCGTAGATGCCCTCCATGCGGCGGATCGATCGCCGCAGCACCGAGGTGGTGCAGCCGATCAGGGCCAGGGCGATCGCCCCGCCGAGCGCCGTGGCGCCCAGCGACCAGCCGCCGGCGGCCTCGCCGTCGCGCAGCCGCTGGTCCTCGGCGTCGACGAGCTGGCGCACGAGCTGGCGCACCGCGTCGAGCTGGGCCTCGCGCGCGGCCAGCTGCAGGCGCGACGCCTCGCCGGGGCGCACCAGCGGCGCGCCCGAGCGGGTGGCCGTCGGCGCCAGCCCGGTGGCTCCGGCCCAGCGCCCGTAGGCGCCCGCCAGCGCGGCGGCGCGGGCCTCCTGCTCGGGGTCGCCGGCGGTCAGCTCGGCCAGGCGGCGCAGCGCCGGCGGGACCATCACATGTCCCAAGTGCAAGGGCGGAAGGAACATGTCCTCATGATCGATCACGTAGCCGCGCAGGGCGGCCTCCTGGTCGATGACGAGCCGCTGCACGCGGTTGGCCTCGGCGATGACGGTGCGGGCGCGGGCCGCCTCGGCCCCGTCCTCGGCGGCGGCCACCAGCTTGAAGGCCAGCAGGGCGCACAGCAGCAGCATCACCGCGAGCGGCAGGACCAGCGCCTTCAGCATCAGCCGGCGCAGGCGCGGCACCGGCAGCTCGTCGGCCACGGCGGGCAGCGCCTGCGTCGTGTCGAACAGCGAGGCGTGCAGGTCGCGCGCGGCGGAGCGAGCGGTCATGAGGCGCCTCCGGCGATGTCGTCCTCGGAGCGCAGGCGGTAGCCGACGCCCGGCTCGGTCGTCAGGTAGCGCGGGCGGGCCGGGTCGCCCTCGAGCTTCTGCCGCAGCTGGGCCATGTAGACGCGGAGGTAGTGGGTCTGGCTGACCGCCTGCGGGCCCCAGACTTCCTTGAGCAGCTGCTTGTGGGTCACGACCTTGCCGGCGTACTTGAGCAGGGTGGTGAGCAGCTTGTACTCGTGCGGTGTCAGGTGGACCGGCTTGCCCGCGCGCGTGACGAGCCGGCGCGCCAGGTCGACCGTGACCTCGCCGAGCGACACGATCGGCTCCTCGGTCGGCGTGCGCTCGGCGACCCGCCGCAGGGCCACCCGGATCCGCGCCAGCAGCTCGCTGGTGCCGAACGGCTTGGTCAGGTAATCGTCGGCGCCGGCGTCGAGCGCCTGCACCTTGTCGCGCTCCTGCCCGCGCGCCGACAGCACGATGATCGGCACCCGCGTCCACTCGCGCAGCCGCGAGGTCACGTCGAGCCCGTCGCCGTCGGGCAGGCCGAGGTCGAGCAGGACGATGTCCGGGTTGTGCTCGGTCGCTCGCTGCAGCCCCTCGGCGGCCGTCTCGGCCTCGACCAGGCGGTAGTTCTGGGCGACCAGCGCCGCCCGCAGGAACCGCCGCAGCGGCGCTTCGTCCTCGACGATGAGTACCAATGGGCCCTGTTCGCTCATGTCGTCGTCTCCGCCTCCAGACCCGACGCCTGGTGGAGCAGGATCTTCGCCGTGTTGTGTAGCACGCCCTGGGGGCCGCTCATCGACGCGAGCGAGGTGTCGGGCCCGGGTTCCGGCGGGGGGTGCCGATGGGCAGGCTGATCCGGAACACCGCGCCGCCACCGGCGCGGTTCTCGGCCGTGATCTCGCCGCCGTGGGCCGCGGCGATCGCCCGGCAGATCGCCAGGCCGAGCCCGAAGCCCTGGGTATTGGCCTTGCTGCCGCGCACGAACTTCTCGAAGATAGTCTCCTCCTCGCCGGCCGGCAGCCCCGGCCCGCGGTCCGCGACCTCGACCAGCACCCGCCCGGCCTGCACGCGCGCCACCACCCGCACCGGGCTGCCCGCGGGGGTGTGCTTGCACGCGTTCTCGAGCAGGTTGAGGATGAGCTGCTCGAACAGCACCTCGTCGAGCGGCAACAGCGGCAGCTCGGGCTGCAGCGTGACCTGCACCTCGCGCCCCGCCAGCCGGCGGTCGAGCCGCGACAGGGCCGAGCCGATCGGGTCCTCGAGCGCGACCCAGTCGGTGCGCAGGGCCACCGCGCCGGCCTCGAGGCGGGTCATGTCGAGCAGGTTGCCGACCAGCCGCCCGAGCCGCTCGGCCTCCTCGTAGATGGTCTGCAGCAGGTCGCGCCGCGTCTCCGGCGCGATCGCGTCGCCGCTGTCCATCATCGCGCTGGCGGCCCCGGTGATCGAGGCGAGCGGCGTGCGCAGGTCGTGGCTGACGGACGACAGCAGCGAGCCGCGCAGCTCCTCCTCGCGCGCGCGGACCTCCGCGATCTGGGCCTCCTCGGCCAGGCGGACCCGCTGCAGCGCCAGCGCCACCGGCCCGGTCATGGCGTCGAGCAGCTGGCGCTCGGCCGGGCTGGCCAGCTTGTCGGGGTCGTCGGGGGCGACGCCGAGGACCCCGATCGTGCGGCCCGCGGCGGTCAGCGGCAGGTACAGCGCCTGCGCGGCCTTCAGCGTCTCGGTCCCGCGCCCGGCCGGCCCGTGCTCGAACGCCCAGCGCGCCACGCCCTCCTCGCGCGCGTCGGTGGTCAGCTCGACGTCGGTCCCGGCCATCGGCGCCAGCTCGCCGTCGTGCCCGGGCAGGAGGATGACTGTCCTCGCGGACATGGTCTTTTTGACATGTCGGATCGCACACTCGGCGATGTCGACCTCGCTGCGCAGCTGCGACAGCTCGCGGCTCAGCAGGTACAGCGCGGTCAGCCGCCGCTCGTCGATGCGGGCGGCCTCGGCCTGGCGGCGGCTGAGCTCGGTCAGGCCCGAGACCCACAGCGCCAGCACCAGCATGCCGAGGTAGATCGCCGCCCGCTGCAGGTCGTCGATGTGGTTCACGTCGGGGCCCGTCCGCAGCGAGAACTCGACCGCGAGGATGCTGAGCAGCGCCGCCCCGAGCGCCGGCCCGCGGCCGAGGCGCGAGCCGACCAGCGAGATGCCGACCAGCAGCAGCACGATCACGTAGAACAGCGGCAGGTGCAGCAGCCGCGTGGCGGCGATGCTGGCCACCGTCAGCGCGGCCCAGAAGTAGGCGGCGATGCGGAGCGGCGAGCGCAGCGCGGGCACCGGCGAGACCTCGTGCGGGGCGACGTCGCCGGCGATCACGTGGACGTCGAGGTCGCCCGAGCCGCGCACCAGGGCGTCGACCAGCGAGCCGCGCAGCAGGTCGCGCCAGCGGTGCTGCATCGGCTTGCCGATGATGAGGCGGGTCGCGCCGCGGGCGCGGGCGAAGCCGAGGATCTCGCGGTCGATGCGGGCGCCGCTGATGTGGACGACCTCGGCCCCGAGCTGCTCGGCCAGGCGCAAGGTCTCGCCGACCTGGGCCCGCACCGACTCGCCGGCCAGGGCCAGCCGCGGCGTCTCGACGTACAGCGCCAGCCACTCGGCGCGCAGGCCGGTGGCCATGCGGAAGGCCGCGCGGATGAGCCGCGGCCCGAGCGGGCTCGGGTCGACGCACACGAGGATCCGCTCCGACACCGGCCCGGCGCCGAGCCGCGGGGCGCTGCGGTAGATCAGGTTCTCTCGACCTGTCCGTTGGGACATGCGCCGCAGCGCCAGCTCGCGCAGCGCCAGCAGGCTGTTCTTGCGGTACATCGCCGCGGCCGCGCGGGCGTCCTGCTCGGGGATGTAGACCTTGCCGTCCTGCAGGCGGGCCAGGATCTCCTTGGCCGGCGGGTCGATGAACTCGACGTGGTCGGCGCGCTCGAACATGGCGTCGGGCACCGGGTCGCGGACCCGCATCGAGGTGATCTGCTGGACCACGTCGTGCTGGCTCTCGAGCTGCTGCACGCACAGCGTCGACATGACGTCGACGCCGGCCGCCAGCAGGTCGACGACGTCGTGCCAGCGCTGGCTGTGGCGCGAGCCGGTGGCGTTGACGTGCCCGAGGTCGTCGACGACCACGAGGGCCGGCCGGCGCACCAGCGCGGCGTCGAGGTGGAACTCCTCGATCACCTTGCCGCGGACCTCGACGGTGCGCGGCGGCAGGCGCTCGAGGCCGAGCAGCAGCTCGGCGACCTCGGGCCGGCCGTGGGTGTCGACCGCGCCGAGGATGATGTCGACGCCCTGCCGACGCAGGCGCTGGGCCGCCTCGAGCATGGCGTAGGTCTTGCCGACCCCGGGCGCCGCCCCGAAGTACAGCGTCAGCCGCCCGCGACGGGCGTCGGACACGCTCCTCTCCTCGATGGGGTAGATCAGGCTCATAGGTCTGGCGCGAACACGGCGAACAGCAACAGGTCGAGCAGCTTGACGGCCGCGAGGGTGACGGCGACGCCGACCAGGGCGGCGCCCAGGCGGCTGCGCGCGGGGCCCCGCCAGCGCAGCGCCAGGGGCGCCACGCAGGCGAGGGTGAGCGTGTGGACGACGAGGCCGGCGAGCACCGCGCTGCGCGGCGAGTGCAGCGCCAGCGGGTCGAGCAGCGACAGTCCTTCGGAACATGTCGCGAAGGACATGCGCTCGGCGCCGCGGACCAGCGCCTCGGAGATGACGAGCGGCACCAGCACCAGCGCCAGCGCGAGGTCGCTGGCGAGGCACCAGGCGGCCAGCATGCGGCCGACGTCGCGCTGGCGGCGGCCGAGCTCGACGGCCTCGACCAGCTTGGTGGGATCGCCGTCGAGGTCGACGAGGCCGCCGGCCTCGCGCGCCGCCAGCGGCCCGGCGTTGATCGCCACCGCCACGTCGGCCTGGGCCATCGCCGGGCCGTCGTGGTTGCCGTCGCCGACCATCGCCACCCGCCGACCCGCGGCCTGGTGGCGGCGGATCAGCGCCAGCTTGCCCTCCGGCGTGGCCTCGGCCAAGAAGTCGTCGACGCCCGCCTCGGCCGCCAGCGACGCCGCCGCCGCCGGCGTGTCGGCCGTCGACACCACGGTGAACACGCCGCAGCGGCGCAGCCGCGCCAGCGCCTCGCGCACGCGGCAGCGCAGCCGCACCACCCCGAGCATGCGCGGGCCGTCGGCCACGCCGATCGCCACCCCGCCCTCGCCGGCGACCGCCTGCACCGCGGCGCGGAACTCGTCCGGCGGCTCGACGCTGCTGTGCTCGCGCACGAATTGACGAATCGCGTCGGCGTCGCCCTTGCGCAGGTGGCGGCCCGGCAGGTCGACGCCGGTCAGCCGCCCCGGCCCCGAGCCGGGCAGAAACCGCGCCTGCTGCAGCCCCGAGGGCACCAGGCCATAGCGGCGCTCGGCCAGCGCGACGATGCTGCGGCCCTCGGGCGTCTCGTCGGCCAGGCTGGCGAGGAACGCCGCGCCGGCCAGCTCCTCGACCGCGACCCCGGGCATCGGGATCAGCTCGTCGGCCTCGCAGTTGCCGCGGACCGCCACGCTCGCGCGCTCGAGCAGCAGCACGTCGACCTGGCCGAGCGCGCGCACCACCGAGGCCGCGCCGGTCACCACGTTGTGCTTGAGCAGGCGGCGGAAGGTCGCCACGTCGAGGGCGGCCTGCAGCCCGGCGAAGCTCGCCGGCACCGCGCAGGCCAGCAGCGCCAGGAGGTTGACGAGCGGCGCCGGATCGCCGGCCAGCGCCAGCGCCGCCCACGGCTGCAGCGCCGCCCCGGCGGCCAGGCCCATCGCGGTCAGCGCCAGCAGCAGCACGCCCAGGCCCTGCGGCTCCTGGCGCGCGACCAGGCGGGCCCGCTCGGCCAGCGCCAGCAATCGCTGGCGGAAGTCCTCGCCGGGGTTGCTCCACACGTCGACGATCAGCCAGCCGGTGAGGACCGCCGAGCCGGCCACCAGCGCGCGGCGGTCGGCCCCGCTCTCGCGCACCAGCGGCACCGAGCGTCCGCTCAGGGTGCTGCGAATCACCGCGCTGCCGGCCACCACCACGCCGTCGGCGGGGATGTTGTCGCCCGCGGGCACGAGCACCAGATCGCCGCGGCGCAGGCGCGACGCCGGAATCACCTCGGCCTGCGCGTCGCGCCGCAGCTCTCGCAGGCGCCGCGCCATCAGGTCGCCCTCGTGTTGCAGACGAATCGTGAGGGTGCTGGCCCCCATTCGTACGAGGACGCCGGCGACCGCGAGCACCAGCAGCATCAGCCAGATCCACACCGACGTCGCGATGGTGAAGCCGTCGGGGCGGAGGATCGCCAGCACCGTCGCCAGCGCGGCCGCGAGCGCCACTCCGAGGAGCAGCGGCCGGCGCACGGTCAGGCGCGGGTCGAGCTCGCGCAATGCGTCGAGGATCGCCTGGCGGACGAAGGGACGGCGCGCGGGAGAATGGTTGCGGGTGGTCACGGGTCCTCGGACACGACGCCATCGCCGGACGCGAGCGACGACGCAGCTCAGGAATACGCGAAGTCGTCCGATCTTGCCGCAGGGTCGGGGCAGCGGGCCAGGGGGGTCCACACCCCGACGGAGCCGGCGAGCTGCCCGCATATGCGGCGGCTCGCCCGCGCCGACGCGAGTGAATCAATGTTCCGAGTCGCGGCCGAGGGCCTGCGCGGCTCGCTCACCCGCGGCCCGGCGATTCAGAGCAGGGCGCGCTTCTCGAACTCGCTGCGCAACTTGCTCAGCGCTTGCTCCTGCAGCTGACGGATCCGCTCGCGCGACAGCGAGTAGCGCTCGCCGATCTCCTTCAGCGTCATCTCCGGCTCGTCGTCCATGCCGACGCGCTTGCGCAGGATGTCGGCCTCGATCGGCGCCAGGGTCGCGAACGCCTCCTGCAGGCCTTCCATCAGCAGGGCGCTGTCGATCTGCTCCGAGGGCAGCACCTGATTGTCGTCTTCGATGGTGTCGAGGATCGTCAGGCCCGACTCGTCGGACAGCGGTTGGTCGAGGCTGATCGGCGCCTCGACCAGGGCCCAGCGCATGCGGCGGATCCGCTCGACGCTGACGCCGGTGAGCGTCGCGATCTCCTCGTCGGTCGGGCGGCGGCCGTGCAGCGCCTCGAACTCGCGGCGGGCCCGCTTGACCTTGTTGTACGCGTCGGTCATGTGGACCGGCAGGCGCACGCTGCGGGCCTTGTCGGTGATCGAGCGGCTGATGGCGTGGCGGATCCACCACGACCCGTAGGTCGAGAAGCGGAAGCCCTTGCGGTGGTCGAAGCGGTCGACCGCCTTCATCAGGCCGATGTTGCCCTCCTGGATGAGGTCCTGCAGCGGCATCGAGCCGTGGTTGAAGCGGCGGGCGATCGTCACCACCAGGCGCAGGTTGGCCTTGACGAACGCGTTCTTGGCGGCGACCAGCGCGACGTGGTTGGCGCGCACGGTGGTGAGGTATTGAAGGAAGGGCACGCTGCCCTTGCGCGGCAGCTTGACGCGCATGCTCAGACCGTCGTTATTGCCCTGCTCGACGTTGGCGAGGTCGGCGAGGATACGGTCGGACACCAGGCTGTCGACGTCGGCGAGGCCCATCTTCTCCGACAGCGCCTCACGAGCCGCCTCGAACGCCTTTTGATGGGACAGCAGGTCGCGGTCGCGCAGCGCCCGTGAAGTCCGCTTCATCGTATCGAGCGCCTCGGCCGGAGAGACCTCCGCGGGCAGGACCTCGCGGGCGAGGTCACAGATACCGTCGATGAAGGGCGGATAATTCAGGATCGAGCGCCAAAAGGTGGCGCGCAGGCTGGCGATCCGCACGGCGGCGGCCAGCTCCTCGTCCTTGTTCATCACCTCGACTGCCGATAGGCCGCGGAAATAAGCGGCGAGCAGACCTTGAGCGTCACTGACGTCGACGGGGATCGTCGGCAAGACGGTCTCTTCGAGCTCGGCCGGCCGCGTCGGCTCCTCGGCGGCAGCCGCGCTGCGACGCCGGCGAGTGGCGGTGGGTCGGGCAAATGCGACGGTCGAAGCGTGTCGATTCATGGCGCAGCATTTCCTTGAAAGAGAGGGTGGTCCGGGCCACATTTGCGGTGTCGCGGTTGGGACCCGAAGTGCCGGCCGAAAATGAATCGGCCGACGGCGAACTCGACGCCTTCAAGACTAAGGGCAGCGATGATCAAGTGGGTATCAGGACTTCGAGACCTGACCTCAAGAACCTATCAATATCGGCGTTATGCTCGCAGAACGCCGACTGCGTGCCCGTGATGCACATTCCACGGTGATCGCGACCACGACGGCGCAGCGACATCGCGCGCGCTGTCTTTACGCGTTACGCGACGGCATCGGCGCTCGTCTCGGGTCCTATCGCACCAGTCGCGAAAGTCTTTCACGCCTGCTTCGCGCGCGCGCAGCTCCTGCGCGACGCCCTCGACGAGCCGCAACCACGACACGAACACCGTCACCCCGACGACGAGCGCCACGAGGCCGAGGCCGAGCAGCGCGGCCGGCGTGTGCGCGAGGGTCTGGGCGAACAATCGCAGCAGGACGAAGGCCCCGGCGGCCACGCCGACCAGCGCGGTGATCAGCGCCGTGGCCCGCTGCCGCAGCGCCGGGGCCTCGAGGCCGATCGCCGCGCGGCGCAGCGAGAGCAGCAGCGCCAGCGCGCCGACCAGCGCGAGGACCTGACCGCCGGCGCCGGCGTACTTCAGCATGTCCGCGTACGTCAGCGTCTGCGCGCGCGAGGCGGACGAGTCCTCGGGCCACACCATCCAGGCGTACAGCACCAGCGTCAAGACCTCGATCGCCGCGCCGAGGCCCATCGTCACCAGCGCGAGCCCCAGCGCGCCGCGCCCGGCCACCGGCGCGTCGGCGTAGCGGGTCAGCCCCGCGACCTGGGCGATGAGCGTCGGCAGCGGCACCACCAGCACCGCGAACAGCAGCTTGCCGCGGGTCGCCGGCGAGGTCAGGCCGAACGCCAGCGTGACGACGATGCCGACCACCAGCACGGTGACGCGGGTGACCAGCGCGCGGAAGTAGAGGTCGAGGCCCGCCGCAGCGGCAGTGAGCCGAGCGGCGGCAGGCTCGCCCGGGGCGACGCGGGCGAATGCCAGCAGCGTCGCCATCGACGCGCCGACCTCGGTGACGTAGAAGGCGAGGAGCATCAGGCCGCGGCGCACGAAGTTGTCGGCGTCGACCTGCTCCGGCCCCAGCACGTTGGCCGCGACGATCAACGCCAGCCGCAGCCCGTACAGCAGCGCCGCGAACGACCACGCCATCCCGGCCCCGCGCCCCCAGGCCCGCCGCGCCCGCCACAGCGCCGCCAGCAGCAAGCCCGCGGCCAGCCGCTCGGCCGCGAGCGCCAGCGGCAAGAACGTGCTCGCCAGCGCGACGCCTGCCTGGGCGTCGTTCGCCACGATCCGCTGGAACCACAGCCGCACCGCGACATCCAGCAGCATCGACGCACCTGACCCGAGGAACATGGCCCTCGCGCCAGCATCGGCGGTGCCCCGGCGCAGGCGCAGCAGGCCGACCACGGCGATCCCCGTCAGCAGCGCGCGCAGCGGCAGGTCGGCCTTGTCGAACCATTGCAGCCAGAGGAACCAGTCGAAGTCGCCCGCGGACCGGTCGGGACTGAAGCCCAGCAGCGGCGTGAGCCGCCGCGCCGCCTCGTACACCAGGTCGGCGGCGAAGACGACGAGCAGCGCCCAGGCGCCGGTGCGGGCGGCGTGGGCCGAGGGGCGGGCGTCGACATCGCCGGCGAGTATACCGGCTTGACGCCCGCCGGGCGCAATTGCGACCATGGGACGCGCGTGACCGCAGCTCAAGACGTCCTCCGCGAGCTCGAGGCCCTCGGCAGCGAGCAGACCCGCAAGACCTACCGCCGCCACGGCGCCACCGAGCCGATGTTCGGGGTCAAGTTCGGCGACCTCGAAAAGCTGCGCAAGCGCCTCGGCCGCGACCAGGCGCTGGCGCGGGCGCTGTGGCAGAGCAAAAACCACGACGCCCGCGTGCTGGCCGCGATGATCGCGGACCCCGCCGCGTTCGACCTCGAGACCCTCGCGCGCTGGCAGGCCGAGGCGACCTGCAACTTGCAGTCGGACGCCCTGATCGGCCACGTCGGCGCGCGCCTGCCGGCGGCGGCCGCGGCGGCGACGGCCTGGCTCGACGCGTCCGCCGAGCCGCAGCGGCGCGCCGGCTGGGTGCTGGTGTCGCACCTGGCCCAAGAGTCACCTGACCTCGAGGACAGCTTCTTTGCGAATTTGCTGCCCCGCATCGAGCGCGAGATCCACGAGGCCCCGAACCGCACCCGCGAGGCGATGAACCGGACCCTGATCGCCATCGGCGCCCGCAGCGACGGCCTGGCCCGCCTGGCCACCGCCGCGGCCCGCAAGATCGGCCCGGTCGAGGTCGATCACGGCGACACCGACTGCAAGACCCCCGACGCGGTGTCGTACATCGCCAAGGCCCGCGAGCACCGCGCGAAGCAGGAGGCGAAGCACGGCGGAAAGGCCGCCGCGAAGCCGGCGAAGGCGACGGCGAAGAAGGCGACCGCAAAGAAGGCGACGGCGAAGAGCCGAAGAGCCGGCGCGGAGGCGTGAAGGTGGACAGAGAAGCGGCTCGCAGCTGGATCTCGCGGTGCGGCTGTCCCGGCTGGGTGAGCCTGGTCGACCAGGTCTACGACCGCCTCCCGCCCGGACTGCAAGTCAAGCAGGTCTATCAAAAATGGGCCGAGCTGCGCTTCGACCTCACCGACTACGACGAGGCCTTCGAGAATTCCTCGTCGAGATCGCGGCGCAGAGCGCGACCATTTGCGGTGTCTGCGGCGGCGCGGGCTACCACCATTGCCTCGACGGCTGGGAGGAGACGATCTGCGACGCCTGCCGCGCGCGGGCAGAGATGCAAATCGACGGCCCGCCGGGCAGCGACGACGACTTCGAGCGCTGACCTCGGGTGACGATGGCAGGACTCACGGCAGGGTTCACGCGCTTTGAGCCCGGTTGTGGGCATGCGCCCGCCACTTCGAGTGGAAGGCTCGCTTCCCCGCCACACTCGCAACGGATACCCTTCTCACTGCAGGAGAGGACAAAGAGATGTCGAGCTCGAATGTACTCACGTTCACGGAGCAGAACTTCGAGCAGGAGGTCGTCCAGGCCTCCTGGTTCGTGCCTGTGTTGGTGGTATTCACGGCGACCTGGGCTGGGCGCTGTAGCGAGCTCTTGCCGATCGTCGAGAAGATCGCGGACGACTACCAGGGCAAGGTCAAGGTGGGCACCCTGGACATCGACGGTGCCCCCGAGGCCACTCAGAGGAACGGAGTCAAATCCGTCCCGACCTCCATCGCGTTCAGAGGGGGGAGCAAGGTGAGCATTGAGCCGGGCCTCACGAGCCGCGAAGTCCTGCTCAGCATGCTGTGCCTGGCATAGCCAGGACGGCGGCGCTGTGGGGTAGTGGATTGCTCCCGCCTCAAGCCGCACGACACCTGCGGTCAGTACCGCCTGCCGAGAATGCGTGCGGTCGCTCGACAGCGAATGGGTCCAGCCCGGAACAGGACATACCATTTCCCCGAGCGGCCTATGGTTGCTTGAGGCGCCCCGCTCGCGGGCTCTTCTTCGTCGCGTGCTTCTTCGCCGAAGCATCGCCCGGAGGCTTCTTCGCCGCGGTCTTCTTCGCCGAAGCGGCCGGAGGCTTCTTCGCCGCGGTCTTCTTCGTCGAGGCGGAGGCCGAGATCTTCGCCGCGGTCTTCTTCGCCGAAGCAGTGGCCGCCCGGGACTCCTTCGCCGAAGTCGCGGAGGCCGGAGACTTCTTCGCTGCGGTCTTCTTCACCGAAGCGGTGGCCTGGTTCTTCGTCGCGGTCTTCTTCGCCGAAGCAGCGCTCGCCGGACCCTTCTTCGCCACCTTCTCCGTCGGCATAGCGACACGCTCCGGGCGCGACACCTTCGCATCCGCAACTACGCTCCTGGTGCTCGCAGTACCCGACGCCGGCACGCGCACCAGGTGCAGCGCCGTCCCGTCCTCCTGCCCGAGCACGCACACCTCGCCCGCGACCAGCCCGTCGATCATATTGAATCCGTCGGGATTCGCCAGCTCCCCGCGGAGCGACCCGTCGGCCCGCGAGAATGCGGCGAGCGCCTGCCAGCCCTCGCCGGCCTTCTTCGCCGACAGCGTCACCACCGCGTCGGGAGTGACGAGCGGCGGCGCGAACGTCGTCGCCGCCGCGCGCTTCGTCCGCCAGCGCAGCTCGCCGCTCGCGCGGTCGAGCAGCGCGAGCTCGCCGAGCCGCGGCTCGAGCACCGCGACCGCGTCCGCCCCGGCGTGGACCTGCACCAGGCTCCGCGCCTCCGCCCCCTTGAACGTGAAGCTCCACACCGGCGCCCCGTCCGCCGGTCGCAGCCGCGTCAGCTTGCCGCCGAGATGGGTCGCCAGCACCGTCTCCCCGGACACCGACACCACACTGTCGGTCTTCCACAGCGACCTGCCCTTCAGGTCATATGCGTGCACCACGAATTCGAGCGTACTCAAAAATCCGCCGGCGAACGCGGTGAGCCCGGTGGCGCTTCCGCCCTCGACGACCTTCTTGAACTCGCCGGTCGCCGCGTCGGCCAGCACCAGCCGGCTCGCCGCCTCGAACCGCTCCGCGGCCGTCAGGAACGCGAACACCCCGTCGTGATACGCCGCCTCCGTCGTATGCTCGGGAGCGGCGACGCGGCGGACCTCGCGGCCGCTGGCCGGGTCGAGGAACACCAGCGCGCACGGAAACGGCGGGTCGAATCCGCTGGTCAGGACCACCGGGTGCCCCTCGAAAATGCCGACCAGCCGGCTCCCGTCCTCGACCTCGACGTCCCACAGCCGCTCGCCCGCGAGCGACGCCGCCGCGAACCGGAAATCATCGCTCGACCAGTAGACCGCGCCCGCGTCGACGAACCGGGGGTGTGCAGCGCGGCGGTCAACCTGGCGACGGTGTGGAGGCTCGACGAATGCTTCGACATCGAGCCGCGAGGTTATCACGGCGGCGAACCGAAAAGCCCGGATCTCAGGGCGCCGGCCACATCATCAGCTGCGGGTCGGGCCAGCGGAACGGGTTGCCCTCGGCGTCCGCATTGGAAAAATGACCGCTGCAGCCGTCGATGTTGCCGGGCTCGTTCAGCAGCGTCCAGAACGACGCGCACACCTGATCGGCGATGAACCCCCGGCACTCCTCCATCGTGTGCTGGCCGCTCTCGGGGTTCGTGTAATAGCCGCGCACGAACTCCCACGCGAGCGCCTGCAGGTCGGCGGCCGGCTCCGCGGGCACGCCCGGCGGCACCGGGGCGCCGATCGGCGAGCTGCGGAACACCGCGGCGTGGGTGACCAGCGCCGCGTAGTAGGCCCCGAGCGGCGTCAGGTGGACGTCGTCGCTGAACAGCTGGTCCAGCTTCTGATTCGGCGCACCCTCGATGCCCGCGACCTCGCCGGCGAGCGCCGCCTCGACCAGGTGGACCAGCGCCGCGCCGACCGGCAGCGTCGTCACGCGGTCGGGCCGGCCCTCCGCCGCGAGCGTGTGATTGACCTTGGCCGCCACGCACTCCCAGGCGAACAGCGCGTTCTTCTCGTGGGCGATCCACGGCGCCGGGTCCGCCTTGTTCATGCTCAGCCAGCTGTGATAGAGGAGCGTCTGGCCGGCCGGGTTGCCGTCGATCAGGCGGTCGTGATAATGCCGCAACAGGCCGGTGGTGTCCTCCCACTGGATCGTGCCGAGGATGTCGTGCCGCTCGGTGATCACCAGAGTGTCGTACAGCTCGCCGGGGCCGAGGGTCTGCGGCGCCTTGAGCTCGGCGATGACGTCCATGTCGCTGCCGTCGCGGTTCTTGCCGGTCTTGTAGCCGGGCCAGTCGAGGTTGTTCCAGCTGCCGCCGAGCGTGCGCACGCGGATCGGCGAGCCGATGCCGATCTGCTGATTGTAATTGAAATCGACGCCGAGGCCGGCCGCAATCTCGAGCATGAAGTCGGCCAGGGGATTGTCGGTGAGGCTGTGCCCGGAGAGGAACACGCGGGCGTGGTCGCGCTCGCTCCAGCCCGGATCGACGGGCGGATCGCCGGTGGTCTCGCCCGGCCCGGTGGTCTCGTCGGGGCCGGTCGTGTTCGCGGTGGTGGCAGACGGATCTGCGGTGGTCGGCTCGACGCTGGTCGTCTCGCCGTCGGTGGTCCCTTCGCTCGTGGTCGGCGCGGTCGGTCCGCCGGAGCTCGGGCCGGCCGTCGCCTCGCTGCTTCCGGTCGGGTCGCCGCCCGTCGGGCCCCGGTCGACTCCGTGGTCCCGCCGGAACCACCGTCCGGACAGGCGGAGAGCGCCGCGGCCACGGTGAGACCGAACACGAGCTGCAAGGAGCGACAGGAAGCGAGGGCAGGGTGCATGCGGCCGACGGTAGCCAAGGTCGCAGGCGCTGCGCAACCGCGTACGCCGCTCGAAGCAGCGCCGGTCACCGCGATCGCCGCTCGCCACGGAATCATATGACATGTCTTTTGAGTCATTTGTACATTCGTCGACCCCGGTCCAAGGACGCGGGCCCTCGCGCGCGCGGCTGCGTGGCCGGCATGCCGCGCTCCGCCTTCGCCCTCCGCTTCAAGGAGCTCGTCGGCCGCGCGAGTACTTGACGCGCCGGCGCTTGTGCGAGGTGAGCTGCGAGCTGCGCGGCGGACCGCCAGCGTCGCCGACGCGCCGGCGACGGTCGGCGACGAGTCAGTCGGCGACCCTTACCGGGCGCTCCAGCAGGCCCCCGGCGTCACGCCCGCGGCGCGTCGTCGCAGCCGGGGAGCCCGCGCCTCGCCGATCTCGGCGCGCGGGACGGATCGACGAAGTCGGCTGCGGCTGTCGCGGCGGCGGCCCGCCGGCCTGCCTGGACGACGCGAAAATCGGCGGTTTTCGGCCCACGAATCCGCGCATTCGTCCGTGCCCCGATTGTCGACGGTCAATGGCAGGAGTGTGACGCGACGACGATCGCGCGGTCGCGACGCGGCGGGGCGTCACGGAGATCGGTGCGACCGATTCGTGCGGCGATTCCTCGGGGTCGCCGAACCTCGCGGGTTGTCCCGGGCCGGCGGAGGCCCGCGGACGCCCGCGAATCGGCCGCCCTGACCCGTCAGGGCGGCGCGGCCCCGAGGCGCGAGCGCGCGATCGCATGCATACCTGCATCCGCGGCCGTCACCGCTCCCGAGGTCCGGTCGGGGCCGACGAGGCTTGTCCGCGGCGAGCTCGGCAGCGTACCTTGCGACGCACGGGTGGAGGCGCGAACGCGATGGTCGAGAACACGCGGCTGAGCCGGCGAATCGTCTACCTGCCCCTTGGGGCAGCTCTCTTCGCGTTCGGGTGTTACAACCCGGACGCCCAGGTCGACACCGAAGGCCCCGCGACGACCGGGTCCGAGGGCACGTCGACGACCACGGGCGGCGAGACGCCGACCACGGACGCGCCGACGTCCACTACGGGCACCGGCACCACCGGCGAGCCGAACGGCGACTGTTATTCGACGCGCGACTTCTTCGCCGACAAGGTGTGGTCGAAGGGCATGGGCACGCTGTGCGTGCAGTGTCACGAGCCGACCGGCTCGGCGGCGGCCAAGGGCGCCAAGTTCCGCCTGCTCACGCCCGTGTACCCCGGCTTCATCGAGGCCAACCTGGCCAACATCCAGGGCCTGGCCGGCTACGAGTTCGAGGACACCCCGCTGATCCTCGCCAAGCCGAGCGGCATCGTCGAGCACGGCGGCGGCGCGGTGCTGCCGGCCGAGAGCGAGCTCTACAAGAACATCGAGGCGCTGCTGGAGCAGCTCGAGGACCCGATCGAGTGTCCGCCGCCGAGCGCCGGCGAGGCTTCCCCGACGTGGTCCTGCTCGACCCGGTGGAGACGCTGCGCAAGGCCTCGCTGCACCTGGTCGGCCGCCTGCCGCTGGAGGACGAGATCGCCGCGGTCGAGGCCGACGGCGAGGCCGGGCTCGCGGCTGTCCTCGAGGACATGATGACGGAGGACGCGTTCTACGCCCGCCTCACCGACGTCTTCAACGACACGTTCCTGACGGACATGTACTACGGCGGCGGCTCGCTGAACAACATCAACGCGGGCACGCCCGACTGGCCGAACGTCGCCAAGTACTTCGACAAGATGAACCCGATGCCGGACGATCAGAAGCAGCGGATCCACCGCGCCGTCGCGCGCGAGCCGCTCGACCTGATCAACTACATCGTCCGCAACGACCGGCCCTTCACCGAGATCCTCACGGCCGACTACACCGTCTTCACGCCCGACTCGGCCTTCATCTACGGCGTGGCGGCCCGCTTCGAGGACCCGAACGACCCGACCGAGCTCAAACCCGGCGTCCTCAAGGTCACCCGCAACGGCAAGGAGATGACCTACCCGCACGCCGGCGTCCTGACGTCGCCGATGTGGCTCAATCGGTTCCCGACCACGCCGACGAACCGCAACCGCCACCGCGCGCGCAAGGTCTACGACCAGTTCCTGGCGACCGACGTGCTGGCGCTGGCCAGCCAGGCGATCGACCCCGACGCCGGGGCCGCGTTCGCCAACCCGACGCGCGACGACGCGACCTGCGCCCAGTGTCACATCACGATCGACCCGATCGCCGGGGCGTTCCAGATGTTCGACAAGAACAACCAGGAGTTCCTGCTCGAGAAGCCGACCTGGTACCCCGAGATGTTCGCGCCCGGCTACCAGTTCGAGCTGATGCCGACCGACCAGTCCGCCACCGGCGTGCAGTGGCTGGCGCAGAAGGTGGCGAACGATCCGCGCTTCAGCCTGTCGGCGACCTACAAGATGTACCAGGCGCTGACCGGCGAGGAGCCGGCGCGCTACCCGACCAACGCGGCCGCCCCCGACTACATGCAGCAGCTGGCGGCCTGGGAGACCCAGGACACCTTCATGCGCGCGGTCGCGGCCGAGTTCGTGGCCGACGACCACAACCTCAAGACGATCATCGTCAAGCTGATCCTGAGCCCGTACTACCGCGGCGTGAACGTCGCCAACGAGCCGAGCGAGGAGCACAAGGCCGAGCTCGCGCACGTCGGCACCGGCCGACTGTCGACCCCGGAGCTGCTGGCGAAGAAGGTGATGGCGACCACCGGCGTGCGCTGGGGCGGCACCGGCGACCTGCTGAACGGCGAGTACAAGCTGCTCTACGGCGGCATCGACTCCAACGCGATCACCCAGCGGCTGACGAGCATCAACCAGCTGATGGCGAGCGTGGCCCAGCGCATGGCGGTCGAGGTGTCGTGCAGCGCGACCGCGTTCGACTTCACCAAGCCGGTCGAGGAGCGCCTGCTGTTCCCGCTGGTCGAGGCGACCGACTCGCCCGACTTCCAGGAGTCGAAGATCAAGGCCAACATCCAGCACCTGCACCTGCGCATGCTGGGCGAGGACCTGGCGATCGACGATCCGGAGATCGAGCGGACCTACGACCTCTACCGCGAGACCTGGCTGGCCGGCGCGCAGAACATCGCCGACACGATCGAGGGCAAGGGCTCGGGGCGTGCGGGGCGACGAAGGACCCCAACACCGGCACGGCCCTGCCCGACGAGCAGAAGCTGACGAACGACGACGCTTACACCATCCGCGCCTGGCAGGCCGTCATCGCCTACATGCTGTCGGACTTCGCCTTCCTGTACGAGTGAGTCAACCCAGCGAGATCGGAGAGTTACGACCATGGATCGCCGCAGCTTCCTCAAGATCGCCGCCGGGACCGGACTCGCCGTCGCCCTGCCGCGCCACGCCCGCGCCGCGCTGCCGCCCTACAAGGGGCCGTTCTACGTGATGATCAGCGCCCGCGGCGGCTGGGACCCCGTGTACCTGTGCGACCCCAAGCCCAAGGGCACGTTCAACCGCCACTACGACTACGACCCGGCCGACCCGACGGCCGTCGGCGACATCCACTACGCCGACATCCCGGTCCCCGCCAACCTGGTGACCGACCCGCTGTCGCTGCCGTACATGATGAAGAACGCCGACTTCTTCGCCAAGTACGCCAGCAAGATGGTCGTGATCAACGGCCTCAACATGGCGACCAACAACCACGACCGCGGGGTCGTGACGATCTGGTCGGGCCGCGGCGACGGCAACTACCCCAACTTCGCCGCGCTGGTGGCCGCGACGAAGGCGCCCGAGCACCCGCTGGCGTTCATCTCCGGCGGCGGCTACTCGGGCACGGGCAACCTGATCCCGGTCACCCGCCTCAACTCGGTGGCCTCGTTCCGCAAGCTGGCCGAGCCCAACCGCGTCAACCCGGCCGACCCGAACAACACGACGACGTACCTCCACCAGGACACGTTCGACCGCATCGCCGCGGCCCAGCAGGAGCGCCTGGCCGCGTTCAAGGCCAAGCAGAACCTGCCGAAGATCGAGGCCGCCGCCGGCCAGCTGTACCTCGCGCGCGGCAACCTCGACCTGCTGTCGTCGGTGGCCCTGCCCGACACGCTCATCGACCTGCCCAACGAGATGGGCGACCTCGAGCGCATGGCCCAGCAGACGCAGCTGGCGATGGCGGCGTTCACCGCCGGCCTGGCCGTCGGCGTGAACCTCGAGATCGGCGGCTTCGACACCCACGCCAACCACGACACGGTGCAGGTGCGCCAGCTGGCCAAGCTGAACTGGGGCATCGACTACGTGATGTCGCAGGCGGCGATGGCCGGCATCGACTCCAACCTGGTCGTCATGGTCGGCTCCGACTTCGGCCGCGGCAAGGGCTACAACGGCATGGACGCGGGCTCGGGCAAGGACCACTGGCCTGTCTCTTCGGCCATGTTCCTGAGCGGCAACCCGGGCCTCATCGGCGGCGGCGGCCGGGTCATCGGCGCGACCACCGAGGCCGAGCAGCTGCCCATCGGCATCGACCCCGACACGCTCGAGCTCGACGAGTCCGAGGACGGCGTCGTCCTCACCGCCCCGCACGTCCACCTGGCCCTGCGCCAGCTCGCCGGGGTGGCCGAGAGCCCCGCGGCCAAGAAGTTCGGCATCATCACCGACATGCTGCCGCTGTTCGGCTGAAGCGGCTGTCCGCAGGGACAGGTGAAAGCGACGGCGGCACCGCGGTGCCGCCGTCGTCGCGAGCGGCGCACTGCGACGTCCTGTCTTCAAGGACAGCCGACATCGAGCTCGCCGATTCCGGCTCGCCTCCCGGCAGCCGGGGTCGCTCCGGCCTCACGATCCCCGCACCTCCGCCGCGGCGTCGTCGTCGAGGTCGGCGATGGGCGCTGGAACAGCGTCGGCAGTTTTTTGCGGTCCATGCCGAACCGCGATCGGCCGGCAGCGGAGGCGCGACCGGCGCGGCGCTGCACGAAGGGTCGTGACCCTCGTGCGCGAACTGCAGCGAGCGGACAATTTTCGTGACCGCACCGGCGACTTCAAGCCAGGGCAGCGCGGCGACGGCGGTCGAGCCCGGCTCGGATTTCGTCTTCGTGCAGGCCAGGAAAGTCGAAGGATTTAATGATGCTCGGTGCTTCTCTCGATGCCTCCACCCAGTCATTCGGCCCTCCCTCGTGCTCGCCACGTCGGCGTGACCGTCGAGCGCGGCGCGGCGAGGGCCTCGGCCGGCTCCGCGAACGCCTCGGGCGCGAGCGGGCCCGCCTGCAGGCCCATTTCCACGAGGTCCTGCTCGAGCTGCGCGGGCGCGATGTCACGCATCTCGGCGCGCCGCAGCGGGCCGCGCGGGAGCGCCTGATCGAGGAGCTCGCGCGCTACGCTCGCGAGGGCCGCTTCCCGCGCAACTACGTGTCGCGCGCCGCTCCCGATCTTCATCGACCCGCACGGCACGCGCTGCGCGATGGCGCGGCTGATCGAGTCGACCGGGCACGCGGCGCTGGTGGCTCGCGTGGCGACGCACCGCAACTTCGCGCTGATCCGCGAGCTCGAGGGCGACGCGGCGCTGCGGGCGTGGCTCGACGAGTTCGGGCTCACGGCGGCGGAGGCCGGGCGGATCCAGCCGGAGTACTGCTTCGTCACGAAGGCCGAGGACTGCTTTTGCAACCAGCTGAGCTCCGAAAGTACTGTAGACGCGGTGCTCGAGGGCGTCGTCGTCAAGGGGCCGAACCCGGACGAGGTCGGGGTCCGTGTCGACGCAGTCCACGGCACGACGACAGCGAAGGTCGGGGACACGGTCACGGCCGACTTTGTCCATCATGGGAGCGAAGCCTCGATCGGCCACCCCGTGCTGGTCGCCCAGGAGGGCGAATTCAACACCCTCTTCAGCCTCGATCCCGATGATCAGTTCGTCGCCACCTGCAGCTCGGAGGTCCCGCCGCTGACGAAGGAGGCGGCGATCGCCGGCCTGCTGGCGAAGAGCGACGACCAATGCATCGCCGCGCTGGAGGAAGAGTCCTCGGTGTGGGGAGAGTCGATCTGCGACGACGATTCCGGCTGCGGTTGCGTCGCGCAAGAAGGGGACGCGAGCGGGGCGCTGTTCGTCTCGACGGCCCTGCTCCTGGCGTTCGCGCGCCGCCGGCGACGTCGATGACGCGAGCTCGGCGGCCCAGGCCCCGGTAGTACATCGGCGCTCGGCAGCGATCTCCTCGGGCGAATCGATCGCCCTCTGTCCTCCTCTCGGGGCGGAGCTCCCCAGCCTTCGGTTCATCGGAGCGCCGCGACGCCGAGGGACGCGCCGCCGGGGCGCGTCTCGCCCGCCAGCGATACGGCGGGCGCGGCGGCCTGGCTTCAGCGACAGTCGCCCTCGCGCTCGCCGGACCGCGCCTGCGCGATGCTCTGACGAAAACTCCCGGTCGCCCCGGTCTTCCACGCCGGCTCTTCTTGCAGAGGCACGTTGCCGGCGTCGTCGACGTCCGTCCCGTGATGCGTGTGCTGCGTCCACACCGCGCGGGCCCCCGGCGAGTTCGGGCCGTGCGCGGGGCGGTAGGTGTACACGCCCATGCGCGTCTCGAACTCGGGGTCGGACGCGCGGCAGCCGGTGTTGGCCCGCTCGTCGCTCAGGTTGGCGATCACCAGCACCTCGGCGGTCGCGTCGCCGTCGAGGTCGGCGATCACGGGATATTCGTGGATCGTCCCGCTCGAGTTGCGGATCGTGCCGAGCACCGTGCCGTCGGCTCCGTCGATCAGGCGGAACGCGCACTCGTCCTGATGCGCCAGCTCGAGCCGGCCGTCGCCGTCGAAGTCGAACACCGACGCGGAGTTGCTCGCCGACGACACATCCTGCGTCTCGAGCACCCAGCGGGCGTACATCGCCCCGGGCGCGGGCTCGATCGCGTCCCACTTCACGATCTCCTCGTCGGGGCGCGCGAAGTCGTAGACCGCGTAGGCCATGCCGCCGCTGACGCCGACCTCGAGCCGGCCGTCGCCGTCGAAGTCGGCGATGGTGGCCGGGCCGCCGAGGTTCGCGCCCTTGATCGGGATCGGCTGCGTGCGCTTGGCGTCGTCCTCCGCGCACGCCTCGCCGGACGGATCGACGCCGCACCACAGCTTCCCGGTCAGGCCGTCGATCACGCGGATGTCCGGCCACGCGGTCAGCACCACCTCCGGCGTGCCGTTGCCGTCGAGGTCCGCCACCGCCGGAAAGCCGTCGTTGCCGTGGCCGCTCGTGTTCTGCCACATCAGCGAGACGGTCACCTGCGGCGGGTCGCCGGGCACCCACGTCACGCGCCACGCCTCTCGCCCGCTCACGATCTCCGGCGTGCCGTCGCCGTCGAGGTCCGCCACCGTGGCCAGGCCCCCGGGGTAGACCGCGGTCCCGTCGTGCTCCGGCACCCCGGCCTCGGCGCCGAACCCCGGCTCGTTCCACACCATCAGGCCGTCGTGATCGAGGATCGCCGCGCCGAGCACGATCTCCGCCTCCGGATCGTCGTCGAGGTTGGCCACCGCCGGCGCGCCGTTGTCGAAGCGGAACCGCGCGAGCTGCCCTTCGGCCAGGTGCGACGTCCACAGCGGCCTGCCCTCGCCGTCGACCGCGTGAATCGGCGCCATGAAGTCGGGATCGTCGATTTGCCCGGCGTAAATGATATCGGGCACCTGGTCGCCCGAGACGTCGGCGAGGGCGATCGTGGCGCGAGGATTCGAGCCGAATCGGCCCTGCACCGGGTCGTGCGTGATGTGCCATTTTTCGGCGCCGGTCACCCCGTCGAGCAGGACGATCTCGCCGGCCCTGCTGCCCCACGGACCGGCGTTGACCACCACGTCGGTGAGGCCGTCGCCGTCGACGTCGGCGACGAGCGGCAGCGACAGCACCTCGCGGTCCGTCCATTCCCACCCGGGCGCGTCGAGCGGACCCTCCTCACAAGCGGTCGTGTCATTGCACCCGAGCGGGGCGACCGCGAGCATGCCGGGACCGGTGCACGCAGCGACGGCGGCGACCGCCGATTGCAGCGCGCCGAGGACGAGCGACGCGCGTCCAGCGAGAAAGCGCCCTCGTGTACCTCCGCAGCGAGTCGCACGGCGGTCGATGGACGGTCTGCTGCTCCTCATCCCTTCACCATGCCTCTCTCGCGCTGCGAGCACTGGACATCCTCCGTTGTAGTTGCCGGCGCCCCGAGAAAATTGGAGGAGAGAGGCGAATATTTTCGCGCGCGGGGGCGGGCCGTGGCTCCACGAGAGAACCTGCCCGCGAGCACGGATTCAGGCGGACCACTGCCGCCGATGGGCGGGCGTCCGGCAGCGCGAGCGGGGTCGGGGACCGCTGGGACCCGAAAAACAACCTGGGCCGCAGGGAACGCGGCGCGGCGGCCTTCGCCGACATCGCCATGCCGCCGCTGGACATGCCCTGGGCACCAGGAATCGATGGGACGCGAGGCGCGAGGGCCTGGGGCTGCGACCGTGCCTCGAGCTCGTCCCTGCGAAGGAGGGTCTCGAGCTCGTCCCCGCGAAGGAGGGACGCGAGGCGGCGAGGCCCGCGGGCTGCGACCGTGCCGCGAGCTCGTCCCCGCGAAGGAGGGATGCGAGGCAACGAGGCCGCGCGCTGGGACGTGCCTCCGGATGTCTTCACACGGACGATGGACACGAAGCGGCGAGGGCCTGGGGCTGCGGCCGTGCCTCGGGATGTCGTCGAGTTCTTCACACGGGCGATGGACGCGATTCGGCGCGTGCGGTCGCCGGCACGGCTCGATATCGACATATGTCCCGAGATCCATGTCGACATCGGGGCCGGCGAATGGGGGCATCCGCTGGCCGGCGGGCGACGCGTGAGCTCGGTCGACGAGTTCGCAGAAGCTGTCAAGTCGAGGTGCAGTTTTCCTGGGTCCAACAAAACAATCAGTCTTCTCGAGGCCGCCAGCCCCCTGGACGATGTTTATCGCGTTGTAGGCGCCAGAAGGCCCGTAGAAGTCCATGGAGGAGCTCTCCCGCGGGGTCGCCTCGTGGCGGTCTATGCGCCAATCCAAGATCAGACCGGTGAATGCTTCGTCCTCTGATTGCGCTTTCTCACTGTAATGAGACGAATCGCCGGGCCCTGCCTAGGAAGACTGCGAGTCCTTCTGCGCGGCGACCGCCGCCGCGCATGTCCGTGGAGTCATGTCTCACGGCCCATGCGGGTTTATCGACATGTCTGTAAGGGCATGTCCTAAAAAACATATGTGCAATCACCGCCGCGCGCGAAATGCGAGCGCGGAAGACACGCATCATTGACGCTTTCTTGAGCCGGCGAGATGGTGGGCCGAGGAGGTGTCTCGATGATTCTCGCAAGGACCCTGGCGAAGACGACGATGTGCGTGGCTGTGCTCGCTGTCGGCTGTGTCAACGAAACATATGGGCCGGACGCGGAGTCCCACGAATGGCATCACCTGAACCTCGCAGCGCGTGACAGCGGCGGCGGCGACAGCGACACGGGCGGCGACACCGGGGGGAACGAGGGGGAGGGCGACCTGGGCGGCGCGACGGTGGTGGGGGTCGAAACCCTCAATGTCACGATCCCGAAGTCGCTTCACGGGCAAGCGCTGGACATCCCGGCCAAGCTGGTGCGCCCGAAGTGGTCGAAGGCGGTCGGCAAGCGGCCGGCGATGATGGTGCTGCACGGCTCCGGCGGCCTGCTGAAGGACGGCCCGACCAAGGCCGCCCCGTGCAGCGACCAGATGGAGTCGCAGTTCGCCACCTGGTCCGATCGCCTGGCCAAGATGGGTTACACCGTGCTGCTGCCGTCGAGCTATTCGGCCCGCGGGTTCTGCGACAAGCACAGCCAGGCCGACAAGATGCCCAAGACCTTCGACACCAACACCGAGCAGATCATCGGCCGGATCTACGACCTCGACGCCGCCTCGCGCTATTTGTGCAACCGCCCCGAGGTCGACTGCGAGAGCATGGGCGTGCTCGGCTTCTCGCAGGGCGGGACGATGACGATGCTCGGGGTCCACTGGCAGCTCGAGCACGCGATCCAGTACTTCCGCGAGACCAAGGGCGGCACCGTGGACGTCCAGGTGCCGGACCTGAAGCCCGGGCGGCCGGAGTTCCAGGTCGGGATCGCCTACTACCCGGGCTGCGGCTTCGACGGCGCGGTGCCGCTGTCGACCAGCACCAAGGCGGCCGTCGAGAACAAGTACCTGCCGACCGCGCCGCTGTTCATCCTCCACGGCAGCGACGATTCGCTGGTCGAGCACTGCAGCACCGAGTACGGCGCCGGTTCGCGGGAGATCCAGGCCGGCCAGGTCGCGACCAAGACCAGCGTGGCGAACCTCTACGACATCACGGTCTACCCGAACGCCGGCCACTCGTTCGACAGCGCCGGCGCCAAGGCCGACGGCGGCACCCCGGAGGGCAACGTGGCCGCCAAGGAGGCCGCGCTGAAGGTCGCCCTGAAGCAGATCGTGCTGGCCCTCGGCGAGTGACGCTCCGCCGGCGCGCCTGCGTGCATGATCTTTTCGTTTTGATCGGAGAGATGTCCTCAGGGACAGGTCGATGACGCCTGTTCGACGGTCCAGCCATGCCGTCGAACAGGCGTCATCTTTGTCGGCGGGTCCGGGCGCGCGGCGCTCACGGGACGTCGCAGACGGTCCCCGGCAGGCCGGGCGCGACGCACACGAGGCACGCCTCGCCGGGGGCGACGGCGCAGTCGTCGACCGCGGCGAGGCCGGCGCACGGCCGCGAGGACACGATCGGCGAGCCCAGCGAGTCGAAGTGGAGCTCCTCGAGCGCGAACGAGCGGGCGGCCGTCCCCGCGTAGCCGCGGCCGACGCTGCTGTCGACGCCCTGCAGCCAGATCACCAGCTGGAATTGCTGCTCGGCGGCGGCGGCAGCGAGCGCGCAGTCGCTGGCGGCCTGCCACTCGGCGGTGTTGTTGTTCCACGGGTCGACGACTCCGCAGTCCTGGACCGCGCCGCCGAGCTGGTGCGCCCGCTCGGTGGTGAGCTGGACCAGGTCGCACACGAGCGCGCCGGTGGTCGAGTCGGTGGTGGTGCCGGGCCCGAGAGTGGTGGTGCTGGGCTCGCCGGTGCTGCCCGGATCGATGGTGGTGGTGAGCGGCTCGCCGGTGGTGGTGGAGACGCCGTCGGTGGCGGTGGTGCCCGGGACCTCGGTGGTGGGCCCGGTCGGGCTGTCGGTCGACGACATGCCGTCGGTGCCCGGCGCGGGGCCGGAGGTCGAGCCGGTCGTCGTGGTGGTGTCGGTGTCGCCGCCCTTGGGGTCGGGGACGCAAGCGGCGAGCGCGAGCGCGAGGACGGATGTGCGCGAGGAATAAGCGAAGTGCATGCCGGCGAACCTAGCCCGACGGCGCGCGACCTTCAACGCGCGGGGTGGCTCGGGAGCGACCGGCGTTCGTGCGTCGCCGGCGGTTGCTTGCGGGCGCAGCGGGCATTTGCATGCGTGGGCAAGCCGCAGCCGGCGAAACCGGCGCGCGGGGGCGCCGGGCGACGATCATGCGGGCGGATGACGACGTGCGGGGGGCCTGGCGACGAGCATGCGGGCGGATGATGACGCGCCGGGCACGGGCGACGCTCGTGCAGGGCGGCAGAGGATGGCGCGCCGGACTCGTCGCTCCCCAGAGATTGCTCTTGGGACATGCTCTTTGGGGCATGTCCTGAATCGTCAATTCGATCAGAATTCAATGCGCGGTCGGCTCGAGCGAGCCGGCCAGGCTCATGTCGATGCGGCTGCCGATCGCGCGGATCAGCGACTCGATCTCGGCGCCTTCGAGGCGGAGGGTGCGGGCCAGCTGGGCGCGGGTTTCGGCGTGCAGCTTGGCTTGCAGCGCCTTGAGCCAG
The DNA here is from genome assembly GCF_026626665.1 of Nannocystis pusilla. Taxonomy (GTDB): domain Bacteria; phylum Myxococcota_A; class Polyangia; order Nannocystales; family Nannocystaceae; genus Nannocystis; species Nannocystis pusilla. The sequence continues at coordinate 7,163,415 of NZ_JAPNKE010000002.1, read as the reverse complement.
CGGGCCGCGGTCGAGCGGTGGACGTGGAACAGCGCGCCGAGCTGGTCGACGGTCAGGCGGTCGCGCAGGGACAGGCGCAGCAGGGTGCGCTCGCGGCTGTCGAGCGCGGCCACGGCGGCGCGCAGGGCGGCCCGCAGCTCGTCGCGGCAGCGCTCGCGCAGCAGGACGATCTCCGGGTCGTCGGCCACGGCGGCCTGCTCGAGCAGCTCGCCGTCGTCCTCGACCTCGTGGGCGGCGCGGCGCTTGGCCGAGCGGACCAGCATCAGCGCCTCGCGCACCGTCGCCACCCGCAGCCACGCGCGCAGCGGGCCGCGGCCGGAGTAGCCGGCCAGGCGCGGGGCCTCGCCTGTCTCTCGGACCAGGAGGCGCAGGCGCAGCCGCTGGCGCGCCTCGGCCCGCTCGTCGGCGCCGACCCCCACGGCCTGCAGCGCCGCGTCGAGGGCCTCGCCGTGGGCCGCCTCGAAGGCCGCCAGGGCGCCCGGGAGCGCGCGCAGGCAGGCGTCGGCGAGGGCGAGGTCGGCCCAGGCGACCGCGGCGACGTCGGCCTCGGGGGCCAACCGCGGGGCCACGCGGGCGAAGAAGCCGGGCGGGTCGTCGGCGAACTCGGGCCACGCCGCCTCGACCGCCTGCCACGCGCTCGCCAGCGCGGCCGCGTCGGTCCGCTCGCGCAGCGGCGGCGGCACTTCGCTCCAGCGCGCGACCAGCAGGTCGTGGGCCCGGGACATGGGAGGCGGATGCTACACGCCGACCGGGCGGCGGGGTATAAGCGCGGCGGGCGTGGATTGCCCTGACGACAGCACCTTCGCCGCCTATCTTGAGGGCGCGCTGACCGGGGCGGCGGCGGCCGGCTTCGAGGCCCACCTCGACGGCTGCGACGCCTGCCGCGAGGCGCTGGCGGCCCTCGCCCGGGTGATCGCCCCGGCCGCCGCGGACGCGCCCGAGGGCCCGCGGCTGCGCGCGCGGGGCAGCACGTGCGGGCGCTACCTCGTCCTCGACGTGCGCGGCGCCGGCGGCATGGGCGTCGTCCACACCGCGTACGATCCCGAGCTCGACCGCAAGGTCGCGCTCAAGCTGGTGCGGCCGCAGGCGTTCGGCGGGGCGGCCCACCTGCGCGAGCGGCTGGCCCGCGAGGCGCGGGTGCTGGCGCGGATCTCCCACCCCAACGTCGTGCCGATCTACGACGTCGGCGAGGCCGACGGCGAGGTGTTCATCGCCATGGAGCTGGTGCCCGGGCCGACCCTGGCGCGCTGGCAGACCGAGCAGCCGCGGCCGTGGCGGGCGGTCGTCGACATGTACCTGCAGGCCGCCCGCGGGCTCGCGCACGCCCACGCGGCCGGGGTGGTGCACCGCGACTTCAAGCCCGGCAACGCGCTGGTCGGGCCCGACGGGCGGGTGCGCGTGGTCGACTTCGGCCTCGCGGTCGCCGGCGAGGCGAGCCCCGCCGAGGCGCCGGAGCGGGCCGCGTCGGCGTCGCTGACGGCCACCGGGGCGCTGGTCGGGACGCCGGCGTACATGGCCCCCGAGCAGTGGCGCGGCGCGCCGGTCGACGCCCGCTCCGACCAGTACAGCTTCTGCGCCGCGCTGTGGGAGGCGCTCGCCGGCGCGCCGTACCGCCTGCCGGACACCACCTGGCGCGGGGCGCCGGCGCCCGAGCCTGCGCCGGCGCCGAGCGGCGGGCGGGCGTTCCCGCGGTGGCTGCGGCAGGTGCTGCTGCGCGGCCTCGCCGACGAGCCGGCGGCGCGCTTCCCCGCCATGCCGGCGCTGATCGACGCCTGCGAGCGCGGCCTGCACCGCCGCCGCGGGACCCTGCTGGCGGCCGGCGGCGTGGCCCTGGCGGCCGCGCTGGCGCTCGTGTGGACCCGCCCCGACCCGCCGCCGCCGCAGCTGTGCCGCGACGATCCGTCGCTCCTGGCCGGGGTGTGGGACGGCGAGGCCGCGCGGGCGCTGCGGCAGGGCTTCCACGCCAGCAACCTGCCGTTCGCCACCACGATCGCCGCGACCACCGTCGCCGCGCTCGACGCCTGGGCCGCGCGCTGGCACGGCGAGCGGCGGGCGGCCTGCGAGGCGACCCGCGTCTACGGCCACCAGACCGAGGCCGAGCTGGCGCGGCGGACCGCCTGCCTCGACGACCGGCGCGCGGCCCTGCGCGAGCGCGTGCGCCTGCTGCAGACCGGCGAGCGCGACGTGGTCGAGGCGGCGGTCGCCATCGCCCACGACCTGCCCGAGCCGGCGGCCTGCCGCGACCCGGCCGCGCTGGCGCAGGCCGGCGACGGCGACGACGACGACGCCCGCCGCGGCCGCGCCGAGGTCGACCGCGCGGCGGCGCTCGTGCAAGCCGGGCGGTTCGCCGCCGCCGAGACCGCGGCCGACAGCGCCGGCGCGACGGCGCGCGTCCGCGGCTGGCACGCCCTGGCCGCCGCGGCCCAGCGCGTGGTCGGCGAGGCGCGCCAGGGCCTGGCCGACGCCGCCAGGGCCGAGGAGGCCTGGTACCAGTCGCTGTGGGCGGCCGAGGCCGCGCGCGACGACCGGGCGGCCACGCGCGCGTGGCTCGGCCTCGCCGCCCTGCTGGCCGACGACCTGGCCCGCCCCGACGAGGCCCGCCGCGCCGTCGCCCACGCCCGCGCCGCGTTCGCCCGCGCCGGCGACGATGCGCTCCTCGGCGCCGAGCTCGAGCTGGCCGCGGCGCTCGCCGAGCGCAGCTCGGCGAATTCCAGGGCGCCAACGCCCGCCTGCGCGAGGCCGTGGCCGCGCTGACGCAGCACGCCGAGCCCGCCGACCCGCGCCTGCTCACGGCGCTGCGCCAGTACGGCCGCAGCTTCTTCGACCTCGGCCAGCACGAGGCCTCGGTCGCCGAGTACCGTCGCGCCCTGGCGCTGGCCGAGCAGCACCTCGGCGCCGACCACCCGGCGGTGGCCGACCTCGCCAACAACCTCGGGACCTCGCTGCTCGACCTGCGCGACGTCGCCGGCGCCGAGGCGGCCCTGCGCCGCGCCCTGGCGATCGATCTGCGCGTCCACGGCCCGCTCCACCTCAGCACCGCCGCCGCGTTCGGCAACCTCGCCAACTTCGAGATGGTCCGCGGCGACTTCGCGCGGGCCGAGCAGGCCTACCGCGCGACCCTGCAGATCTACACGCGCCAGGCCAAGCCGCACCCCGACGCCGCCAAGGTCGCCTACAACTTCGCGGCGCTGCTGATCAACAGCCAGCGCCCGGCCGAGGCGCTGACCCAGCTGCAGTGGGCGCTGCAGGTGCAGCGCGCGACCCTCGGCGAGGACCACCCCGACACCGGCACCTACCTCACCGGCGTGGGCATCGCCTTCATGGCGCTCCGACGCACGGCCGAGGCGATCGCGCCGCTCGAGCAGGCGCTGGCGCTGTTCGAGCGCCGCCCGCGAGACGCCCGCTACCTGGCCGCCGCCCGCAAAGAGCTGGCCCGCGCGCTGTGGGACGGCGGCGGCGACAGGGCCCGCGCCCGCAGCCTGGCCGAGCAGGCGGCCGCGACCTTCCGCGAGTGGAGCGGCGGCGAGCGCATGCTCGCCGAGATCGAGGCCTGGCTGGCCGCCCACCCGCTGCCGCGACCGCGGGGCTAGCGAAGGGCCGGAGAGACCGGCGCCGCCGACTCGCTAGCGCGGTGAGGAGACAGTCTTCCTAGTAAGGAGACGTGCGCCCATTCGCGCAAGCAACCACGGCAGCTACCTCGTCGTCGTCAATTGCTTCTGGTCCTCGTGGAGGGGCGCACCGCGTCCAGCGTCGTTACGACCGCTGCAAGAACTCGCCGGACATAGTCATTTGTAAGCTTTTTAGCCTCGCAAGCATCCCCGTCTAAAGCCTTCGCTAGAATGCGGACGTCAAACTCCCTGTAACTGTTTGGTCCCGTCGTGAGTTCCTGGCGAATCCCCTCGCAAAAGAGGCTCTTGTCTTTGTGAAACACCGCGGGGGCGGTGGGGTTGTCGTGGGTAAGGATTGCCCCGATGTCCGTCAGATCTGTTCGCAGTGGGGCGAAATCATCAATCAGGCCGCAGCGGGCAGTTTCAATGGAAGGGAGCCTATCGTGAACCTGCCTCACGTACTCCACGATAGTGGTGAGTGTCTCAATGCGTACTCTGGCTGAGTTGATATGTCTTCGGCATTTCGCTACCTCCTTGCACAGATCGACGTTGAAGGGGTCCACGATGTAGGCCCGAAATCGGTAGCCGCTGCGCTTATTCTTCAGCACCTGCGGAAGTGCAGTTGCGGTGAGATATCGTCCAAGCCCACCCTTGAAGTACCAAGTCGTCGTCTCCCGTTGCGCCCGAGAGAAGAGCTCGTGAATGTCGACTGCGGGGATAACCTGTATCTCTTGCTCTGCTTTTCGCAGTTGGCGAGTCCCAAAGTGGACGACCAAACCAAGTCCAAATGTAACGATAGCGCTGGAAACGAGCCCCTCAAGAATCCTCTTCGGAAGATGAAGAACGTTGGTGTCCGGCCACCAGATGTCGAGTAGGATTCTCACCAGCAATGCGACGGTGATGAAACCCAAGAAAGCCATTAGCCACAGTGCACGCAGCCGCTTGTCCGCTAGGATTCTATCCACATTTCCTCCGCGCTTAGCAGCGCAGTTCTTGAATTGCGCGAGCAATGGTCGCGGTGGCTCTGGTCGCGTCTCGTGCGGTGTCTGGCCCTAAGCTTCCAATAATCCTTGCCTGAGTGCGTCCCGAGGGAGTGGCTCGCACCAGCGTAACCGTGTTGCTCTCGGCCGGACGGGTCTGATGGATAACACCGGCAGGTAGGAGATAGCTTTGGCCAGCCCCGATTTGCGTGAAGCGCTTGGAAACAAGACGAGCCCTGCGGCCCAGCGGCCGGAGCGAGCAGCGCTCGTAGTCATGGACCCACACCTCATTCCCAGATTCATCGTCCACTAGGTCGTAGACCTCATGCGAGACACTTCCTCGCAAGACGTGGCTCTCCAAGTGCCAAACGTGATCGTGAAGTTGGCTCAGTTCGTCCCGAAAAGAGGCGGTCGCCGGTGTCCAATATGGAGGCGAACCGAGTTCGTTGGCAGCTTGAAATGCACGGCGAGCATGCCCAGCGGATGCTTCTCCACCGCAACGGTCGGCGCGGACGCCGCAAGCTCGACCAGTGGCAACGCCCGGGGATTTTTTTCCAGGACGATGCGCCTCATTTCGTCCAGGAGGGCGCACTGTTCGCTGGCCGTGAACACGATAGGAAGAATAACGGCTAGAAGCGGCTCGGTAAATGGCTGCGCGTCGCAAGTGGGGTGCAGCAGCGTCAGCAAAAGCGCATGGCGCGCCTTGGATGGTGGCGCGATTTGCGCAGCGCGGACACGGTCGTTTTTCTAGCTTGGGGCAGGGGGACAGACAAGCGCTTGTGGGCGCGAATCGGCGACCGGCCGCGGGCCCCGCCGCGCGACGACTACGACCCGTCTGCCTCGAAGTAGCCGCAGCCGGAGTCGAGCTTGATCGGCCCCGTGGCGGGGAGGGCCAGCTTCATCGAGTTGGCGCCGGCCCGGATCTCGTAGGTCCCGGGGGCCAGGTCGGGGACGACGCATTCGGCCTTCAACTCGGCGCACAGCGTCACGCATGGCGCCGCAGGGCCGGGTTTGAGGTACGAGCCGCGCGCCTCGAGGTAGATCGTGGTGCCCTCGACCTGAACCTCGCAGGACGTCTTGACGAGGCGGGCGCACGCGCTGATGCACTCCTCGAGGATGACGCGGAAGGTGAAGTCGTCCCCGTCCTGGAACGCCGCGGCCTCGGCTGGTCGAGGCAGATGGTGCCCACGCCCTCCTCGGTGCAGGCCGAGGCGAGGACGAGCAGGAGCGCGAGGCAGCGACGCACGCGGCCCGCAAGGTAGCACGAGCCGCGCCGGCTCGCGTCGGGGACGACCGCCCACGATCTCGGCGCGGACCTCCGAGCGTCGCGATCGCGGACGTGGGCGCGCCCGGAGTCGCGGAGCGCGGCGGAGGATGGCGCGAAGGACATCTTCCGGATGGAGCGCCGGTCCGGTCGCCGCGGAGCTGTCTCGAAAGACATATCGTGGCACCCCCGCGCGAGGACTTCATGGCCGAGCGGCCGTCAGAGGTGTCTCGAAGGACAGCTCGCTCCGCGCTGCGGCGGAGACCGCGAGCCGGCGGAGAGCCGTCTCGCGGGACGGCTCGTCGCGCCGCGCTCGCTTCAGGCCGCGAGCTTGCCCGCGATCCACCGCGTCGTGTCGGCGACCACGTCGTCGCGGTTCGTCTCGTGGAACATCTCGTGGCGGCCGCCTGGCCACAAGTGCAGGTCGACCTCGAGGCCGAGCTTGCGCATCATCGCGACCAGGGCCTGGACCTGGCGGCCCTTGCCGCCGACCGGGTCGAGGTCGCCGCCGACCACCGAGTAGGGCACGCGCGGCAGGCGGGACAGGAACTCGGCGGTCTGCAGGCGGGCCTGGCCGCCGACGAGGTCGCGCCACAGCGAGGTGGTCGGCAGGAAGCCGCACAGCGGGTCGTGGACGTAGGCGTCGACCTGGGCCGGGTCGCGCGACAGCCAGTCGAACTCGGTGCGGTTGGGGCGGAAGGCCCGGTTGTAGGTGCCGAACGCGGTGGCGTTGAGCAGCTTGCTGCGGCCGCGCGTGCCGATCCGGCGCAGCTCGACCTGGATGAGGCCTTGCCCGATCCGCAGCAGCGCGCCGACCTTGCCGGTCGCGCCCGACAGCACCACCGCGGCCGGCCGCGCCCCGCTGCTGGCGAGGTCGTGCAGCGCGATCACCGAGCCCATGCTGTGGCCGAGCAGCGCCCACGGGACGTCGTCGAAGCGCGCGCGGGCGTGGGCGCGCACGCGCGCGGAGTCGGCGAGCACGCCGGCCCAGCCGCTGTCGCCGAAGAAGCCGAGCTCGTCGGGGCCGGGGGCGGTGTGGCCGTGGCCGCGGTGATCGTGAGCCACGACCGCCAGGCCGGCCCCGCACAGACCGGCCGCGAGGCCCTCGTAGCGCCCGGCGTGCTCGGCCAGGCCGTGCAGCACCTGGACCAGGCCGCGCACCGGCTGGCCGTCGTCGGGGGTCCACACGTGGACGTGAGTGGTCACGCCGTCGCCGGAGAGGGCCTCTGTCTCGTGCTTCACGCGCGCACACTACCACGCCTCGAGGTCGGATCACCGTCCGCCCGCGGCGGCCCTGCTCGCGTTACCCTCGCGGCCATGGCCAAACCGCGCCTCGTCGCAGTCCTCGCGCTGTCCCTCGCCGGCGGCTGCATTCAGTTCGAGCACGGGCCGACCACCGACGGCGGCGGCGGCTCGCCCGGCACCACCGGCGAGGTCGAGGAGCCGCCGCCGACGGTCGAGTGCGACCCGCTCAGCCAGGACTGCCCCGACGGACAGGCGTGCTCGCTGAGCGGCGACGACTTCGTGTGCATCGAGGTGTTCGTCGAGGGCGCGCCCGGCGACCCGTGCCAGGCCGCCGGCGAGTGCAGCCCGGGCCTCGTGTGCCTGCCCTCGGTCGTGCTCGGCAGCTGCGACGCCTCGTCCTGCTGCAGCTCGCTGTGCGAGGTGAGCGACACCAGCGCCCAGTGCGGCAGCTCGTCCGAGGTCTGCGCGCCGGTGTTCGACGGCGACGAGGTGCCGCCGATGTGGGCCGACTACGGGGTGTGCCGGCTGCCGAGCTAGGAGCCTGCGCATGCACGCCCCGCTCGCCGCCGGCAGCGGTCGCCGGTCGTGGTGGGGGCTTCGCGGCCCGCCTCAATTGGCGCGCGGGCGCCAGAGCAGGAATCCGGCCACCAGCAGGGTCAGCGCCGTGACGATCGCCGAGCCCACGACCAGCGTCTGCCCGCAATCCCGGAGCGAGCGCTCATCCACCAGCCCGGGTGAAGGACCGCCAGCAGGAGCAGCGGCCCCTGCGTACGCCAGCCACGGGCGCGCATTCGGGGGATCGAGGCCGAGCCGCCCGCGAGCACCGCGGTGGTGAGCCACGAGACCAGGCCCAGCTGCTCCGCGTGGAGAATCGCCTCCCTGGCGCCCGGGCCCGAGCACGCGACCGCGAGCCCGGGGAACGCCAGCGCTGCCACGACAGCCAGCAGGACGGACGACCTTCGGAGGCTCGGGAGCGGCACTCGAGCGATGCTACGCCGGAAGCCGCGGCCCGACCACGGCCGACTCGACCCGTCGTTGGGTTTCGCGACGACCTCGGCTATCGTCGAGCGCGAGGAGGACGCGGCCTCAGGGACAGTCCGCGCTCTGCTCGCTCGCTCGAGTATGGGACAAAGGCACAAGCACCTCCCCACCGCGACTGCCGGCCTCGCCTGCGGCGCTGCCTCGCGGCGTGACGCACCGGGGCGCACGCCCACGAGGACGCGCGCGTCCGGACATGCGATGACCGCGGCGCTGCTGCTCGTCGTGGCGCTGCTCGGCTGTCGCCCGCGTTCGGTCCACGCCGCACCGGCCGGCGCGGCCGTGACCGAGGAGCGGCAGCACGGCGCCCGCGCGCGTGCGCTCGGCGTGCCGTTCGACGGGACCCCCGGGCCGCACAACGCGATCACCGACGTGGCCGGCCTCGAGGTCGGCCACGCCACGATCATCACCGGCGCCGGCGACCACGCGGTGCGCACCGGCGTGACCGCGATCCTCCCGCGCGGCAAGCGGTCGCTCGTGCCGACCTTCGCCGGGTGGTTCGCGCTCAACGGCAACGGCGAGATGACGGGCACGACGTGGATCGAGGAGGGCGGCCTGCTCGGCGGGCCGGTCCTCTTGACCAACACCAACAGCGTCGGGGTCGTGCGCGACGCGATCGTCGCGTGGGGCATCGCCCGCTTCCCCGGCACCGACGCGGCGTGGGAGCTCGGCCTGCCGGTCGTCGGCGAGACGTACGACGGCTTCCTCAACGACGTCGACGGGTTCCACGTCACCCGCGAGCACGCGTTCGCGGCGCTCGACAGCGCCGCGCCGGGGCCGGTCGCCGAGGGCAACGTCGGCGGCGGCACCGGCATGATGGCCTATCAGTTCAAGGGCGGCATCGGCACCGCGTCGCGCCGGCTGTCGGTGGAAGCGGGCGGCCACACCGTCGGCGTGCTCGTCCAGGCCAATTACGGCCGGCGCCCCGAGCTGGTCGTCGCCGGCGTCCCCGTCGGTCGCGAGATCGCCGACCTGCTCCCGGTCCGCGGCGAGCCCGACGCGCGCGACGGCTCGATCATCGTCATCGTCGCGACCGACGCGCCGCTGCTCCCGCACCAGCTCAAGCGCCTCGCTCGACGGGTGCCGCTCGGGATCGGCCGGGTCGGCGGGACCGCCCACAACGCCTCGGGCGACATCTTCCTGGCGCTGTCGACCGCCAACGCCGACGCAGCGGCCGCCAAGGACGGCCTGGCCCGCGCCGCGTTCGTGCCGAACGACGCGCTCGACCCGCTGCTGACCGCCACCGTGCAGGCGACGGAGGAGGCGATCGTCAACGCGCTGACCGCCGCCGAGACGATGACCGGCGTCCGCGGCTCGACGGCCCACGCCCTCCCGCACGCGCGCCTGCGGGCGGCGCTGAAGAAGTACGGTCGCATGACCGATAGCCGCGCCCGCTGAGCCGTGACCGCTCGGGGGCGTCGCGTCGCCCCTGCCGGGCACGATTGCTGGCCTGTATCTTTCGACATGTTCTTTAAAACATGTCGAATCGGGCACATGATCGCCGCCTCACTCACTGCCACACCGAGCACGCGCCGAGGTTCCCGTACTTCGGCGTCGGCTCCTCCAGCAGGGGCAGGCACTCCTGGCCGGCGCCGGGGCAGGTGTTGGGCTCGCCGAGGTCGCAGTAGGGCATGCAGCAGCCCGGCGCGTCCTGGTCGCACTCGACGGCCACGGCGGGGAGCAGGCACAGGAGGCCGGGGTCGCAGACGTTGAGGAATTCGCAGGCGTCGAAGACTGGTCGTCGAGGTCCCAGCACATCAGGTGCTCGTCGCAGGTGTCGAGGCCGGAGGTCAGGGGAGCGGCGACGCTGCACGGCTCGCCGAGCTGCGCCGGCTGCGGGGCGATCGGCACGCACTGATAGGCGGTCCAGGTCTGGCCGTTGCCGCTGTCGTCGTAGGCGGCGCACTTCTGGCCCTCGGGACAGTCTTCCAGCCAGGGGTCGCACGCGAGCGGGACATCCGCTGACCTGAACGATCGGCCAGGTGGCGAAAAGCTCCCCACGTCGGGATAGCGACGACTTTGCGTGCGGACGGTGAGCCGTCGACCTGCGCGGGCTCGCCGGTGCTGCGTGTGACCTGAACGATCGGCCAGGCCCTTTTAAAAGGGGCCCTCGAAGATCCCCCACGTCGCGTTGAGAGAAACCCCGTGAGGCAGATTGCAACATTGCGCGAGGCGGCGAGGCGCTTCAGTCTCAGTCGCGATGACGACCTCGAATGTCACGACCGCGCGCCGGATCGGCGGACTCATGTTGGGCCTTGCGCTCGTCGGGTGTGGTGGCGGCGAGGAGCCGGCCGGCGATCCGTCGCTTGTGGACACCGAGGCCGGCGCGGTGCAGGGGCGCGTCCAGGACGGCGTGCGCAGTTTCTTGGGGATCCCCTACGCCGCGCCGCCGGTGGGGCCGCTGCGGTTCGAGCCGCCGGCGCCGCATCCCGGGTGGGACGGGCCGCGCGAGGCGCTGCATTCGGCCCGGGCTGCCCGCAGATCGTCGAAGGCGAGGCGAGCGGCGAGGAGGACTGTCTCACTCTCAACGTCTGGGCGCCCGACGACGACGCCGCGCATCCGGTGATGGTGTGGATCCACGGCGGCGGCTTCGTGGGCGGGGCCAGCAGCGAGCCGATGTACGACGGCGCGACCCTGGCGCGCGAGCAGGGGGTCGTGGTCGTCAGCCTGAACTACCGCCTCGGCGCGCTCGGCTGGCTGGCGGCGCCGGAGCTGGCGGACGCGGGCGCCGCGGGCAACTTCGGCCTGCGCGACCAGATCGCCGCGCTCGGATGGGTGCAGGCCAACATCGCCGGCTTCGGCGGCGACCCGGGGCGCGTCACGCTGTTCGGCGAGTCGGCGGGCGGCGCCTCGGTGACCTGCCTGCTCGGCTCGCCGGCGGCCGACGGCCTCTACCACGCGGCGATCGTGCAGAGCGGCGGCGATCCGAGCAGCTTGCCGATGCTCGGCGATCCGGACCGCGACCCGCGGCCGCGGGCGCGGAGATCGTGGCAACGGTCGGCTGCGCCGGCGAGGCCGATCCGCTCGCCTGTCTGCGCGCGGTCCCGGCCGACGCGCTGGTCGCCGCGGTCGGCGAGTTCGACCTGCTCGAGCCGGTCAGCATCGGCCCCGTGGTCGGCGACGCGCTGTTGCCCGAGCAGCCGCTCACGCGCATCGCCGCAGGCGACGCGCCCCGGGTCCCGCTGCTCGTCGGCGCCAACGCGCAGGAGTTCGGGCCCTTGCCCGCGGTGCTGCCGGTCGCCGACGAGGCCGCGCTGAAGGCGATCCTCGGCCTCCTGTTCGGCGAGCTGGCCGAGGCCTTGCTCGAGCTCTACCCGCCGGCGAGCTTCGGCGGCCCGGGGCCGGCTCTGGCGGCCCTGCTCGGCGAGCGCACCTTCGTCTGCCCGGCCCTGGCCCTCGCCGCCGCCGCGCCGCAGCCGAGCTGGTCGTACCTGTTCGCCCACACGCTCGCCGGGGAGGCCGGCGCGGCCGGCTCGTTCCACGCGCTCGAGGTGGCCTACGTGTTCGGCAACCTCGACGCCCTGCCCAATGGCGTGGCCGCGACCGCGGCCGACGAGCAGGTGTCGGCCTTCATGCGCGACGCGTGGGGCCGCTTCGCCCGCGAGGGCGCGCCGGGCGAGGGCTGGCCGGCCCACGCGAGCGACGGCGCGGTGATGCAGGTCCGGGCGAGCCCGGCGACGACCGCCGACGTCGACGCCGGCCGCTGCGCCGAGCTGGCGGCGCTCGGGCTGACGCCATGAATCGAAGGACAGGTCGCGTGTTCCTGAAGGATGTGCAGTGGAACATGTCGATGTAGACATGTCCGGAGGAGCATCCGCGAGACGCACGGCCCGGCCGAACGGACGGCGCCGATCGATGAGGCCACAAGGACATGTCCAGGGAGACATGTCCATAAGTCCATGCCGCGGACCGCCGCGGCACGCCCCGCGCGGCATGCCGCGGCGAGAGATCAGCCGTTCACGGCCCGACGTGGACGGCCTGGCCGGCGATCAGGTCGGAGACCCAGTCGATGAGCGGCGTGTCGCCGACCTTGGCCGAGTACAGGCTGCTGCTGAGGAAGGTGTGCTGCTCGCTGTTGTCGACGAAGAAGGTGCCCCACACGCCGGCGGGCTCGTTGTAATAATTGTCGCGGGCGTCGATGAGGGCCGCCTCGAACGCCGCTTGCGGGGTGTTGGGCAGCAGGGCGGTGCAGTCGTTGCCGCCGAAGCCGAAGAAGAAGCGGATGACCGAGTCGCCGGTCGACGAGATGAGGGCGAGGTGCTGGTCGGGGTGCTTCTGGGCGATGAAGGCGCCGATGTTGATGATGCCGCCGCCCTGGCTGGGGAAGCAGTCCTCGCAGCCGGCGGGGATCGTGTCGTCGAAGCCCCACAGGTCGCTCCACTTCTGCTGCAGGCACAGCGGCGCGACCTCGAAGCCGAGCGGCGGGCCGGAGTCGTCGAGCAGGGTGACGCGGGCCTCGGGGAAGGCGTCGGCGATCCGGTCGTAGTTGAAGGCGGCCCCGAAGCCGCCGGCGCTCTCGCCGGTGACGAGCACGTGGCCGACGTCGGTGAAGGTCGGGACGATGCGCTCGAGGTAGGCGGCGACGTTGCGGAAGCCGACGAACTGCTGCACGCCGGCCTCCGAGTCCTGATCGGGGCGGTTGCCCGCGTGCACGTCGCCGGTGCAGTACGGCACGAAGATGTGCGTCCAGTCGCCGACCGGGTTCTGCGGGCCGGGGTCGAAGATGCCGTTGTTGCTGCCGTCGAAGTCGCCGCCGTCGAAGCTGGACGGGTTCTGGGCGCAGGTCAGGGCGTTGAAGCAGGCGCCGCCGCCCTGGAAGTAGATGACGAGGCCGTCGCCGGTGCCGTAGCGGACGCCGATGCCGGTGCTGCTGCCGTCGCGACACAGGGCCTCGGGGAAGTCGATCCAGTTCCACTCGCCGGGCGGCGCGTCGGGCAGCGGCTCGCCGTCCCACGGCGAGGGCGGCGGGGTCGCCGGTGGTGCCGTCGGTGGCCCCGTCGGTGGTGCCCGCGGTGGTGCCGTCGGTGGTGTCGTCCGTGGTGGTCGGATCCGTGGTGGTGGGGTTCGGCTCGTGCGTGGTGGACGGCCCGGCGCTGGTGGGCGGGTCGTCGGTCGCGGTGCCGTCGGTGCCGCCGTCGGTCGTGGCCTCGCTGGTGCCCGCGGTCTCGCTGTCGCTGCCGGCGACCCCGCCGCTGTCGCCGCAGGCAGGCAGGAGCGCGCAGATCCACAGAGGTGCAACGGCGAGGCGACGAACGGGAGTCAGCATCGCGTCATGCTAGCCGAGCGGCAGGGCGGCGGGTCGCACCACCGCCTGCCCGCGCCGGCCTAGACTCACACGCTGCGAGCGTTCAAAACCGCCCTTGAAGGACGAAGCCGGTCTGCCCGCTGCCGAAGGTCGGCGCGAAGCTGACGCGCTGCTTCTTCATGCTGAACCGCTGCACGAGCAGACCCGTGGTCGCGCCTGCGACCGCGCCCGCGCCGAGGCCGAGGAAGAAGCCGCTGGCGAGGCGATGGGCGGTGAAGCAGTCGATGCCCTCGTTGTTGGTGCACACCAGCGACGCGGTGTCGTTGGCGTTCCAGTGCCCGGTCGAGACGCCGCCCCACACCCCGCCGGTGAGCAGCGCGACCGCGCCGACGCCGAGCTCGGTCCACCACACCCACGGCTTCACGTCGTACTCGGCGGTCAGGCCGGTGGCCCACAGGCCCACGGCCACGCCCATCAGCCCCGAGCCCGCCGAGCGCAGGCGGATCGCCGGCAGCAGCTCGCCGTTGGCGACCTTCGTCAGCTTCTTCTCGTCGTAGACGTTGCTGCCGTGGACCGCGAGCGCGAGGCCGGTGATGAACACCGGCACGCCCGAGACGATGAGGCCGGTCGACAGGCGCATGCGCGTCTTTTTCGGCACGCGCTCGGGCACCGGCGGCGGCGCGGGGGTGACCTCGGGCGCGGGTGGGGGCGTCGCGCCGGCCTCCGCGGGCGCGGGCGTGGGCGCGGGCGCGGGCGTCAGCGAGGGCGCCAGGGCGACCGCGAAGGTGGCCGTCGGCTGGGCGCCGAGGGTGACCTTCTCGACGTAGCGCTGATAGCCGGGGGCCTGCACCGTGACCTCCCAGTCGCCGGGCTCGATGCGGACGGCGCAGCGGCCCTGACCGTCGAGCGGGCACGGCACCGGCTCGGCGTTCAGCTGCATCTTCCGCAGCGACACCGTCGCCCCAGCCGCGATCGCCTCGTTCGGGCCGACCTGGAACGTCGCCGCGCGGAACGCCGGGTCGCTGGCGAGCGCCACGTCGAGCACGAAGCCCGCCGCACCTGGCTTGATGGTCAGGTCGCGCGTCGAGGCGGCGTAGGTCGGCGCGCTGATCTTGAGCTGCCACTTGCCGGGGTCGACGTAGATCGTCTTGCCGCCGGCGCTGAACTCGGGGGCCCGCGGCGGCAGCTCGAAGACCAGCGGCGGGCGCTTGTCCTTGTCCTCGTCGACGCGGGTGAGCGTCAGCGTGGCGCCGAGCTCGGCCACGGCCGACGGGGCGACGCGGACGAGCACCCCGGTCGCGGCCGCCTGGGCCTTCTTGCTGCGGCTCTCGGCCTGCTCGCGGCCGTCTTCGGGGATCCCTTGTTGCTGGAGGTAGATCTCCCAGTAGCGGATCGCGTGCGCCCGGTGGCCCAGGGCGAGGCGGGCGAGGCCGGCGTTGAACAGGTCGCGCGGCTCGTGCACGCTGGCCCACAGGTCCTCGAGCAGCTGTGCGGCCTCGAGGTACTTCTTCTGGCCGTACAGCGCTGCCGCCTGCTCGGCGCGCGCGTCGGCGTCGCTGGCGGTCGCGGGGGCTTCGGCGGGCGTGGAGGCGGGCGCGGGCGTGGCGGCGGGCGCGGGTTCGGAGGTCGGGGGCGTGGCCGGGGGCTCGGCGGCCGCGGCGGTCGCGAGGGTCAGGAGGAGCCACGAGAGGCTGACGGGCATCGACATCTCCGAGCGGCGGGGGGTCGTCCGGCCGCGGCCGGCCGCGCGATGATACGCTCGCCCGTCGCGCAGCGGCAGCAATTGTCGCGCCGTCGCTGCCCCCCGGTAAGCTCATGTGTCATCCTCGCGCGCGATGCTGCGAGGCGGGCGAGGCTGGGTGTGTTCGGCGGCGATGAGCGTGGCCGTGGCGCTGGCCGGCGAGGCGCGAGCGGCGGGCGCGCGGGCCTCCACGGAGGCGCCTCCGAGCCCGATCTTCGGCGGCGAGGAGGTCGAGATCTGCGCCTTCCCGGGGTCGTCTCGCTGAGCGACGGCAGCACCCGCTGCACCGGCGCGCTCGTGCATCCGCGCCTCGTGCTGTACGCGGCGCACTGCGGCGCGACCGGCATGAAGGTCGGCTTCGGTGAGTCGGCCACGGCCCCCGCGCAGGTCGTCGAGCCCGGATCTGCCGCGTCCACCCCGACTACGGCGGGCTCGGCAGCGAGGCCGTCGACTTCGCCTTCTGCCGCCTCGCCGAGCCCGCGCCGGTGCCGACGCTGCCGATCGCGTTCGGCTGCGAGGCGGCGCTGCTGGAGCCCAAGGCCGCGGCCGTGATCGTCGGCTACGGCGAGACCGACTCCGGCACCGGCGACGGCCCCAAGCGCTGGGCGGCCGCGCCGGTGCGGCTGGTGCTCGGCGATTACTTCGAGGTCGGCGGCCTCGGCGAGCCGGGCGTGTGCGCCGGCGACTCCGGCGGCCCCGCGCTGCTCAGGGCCGCCGACGACACCTGGCGGGTGTTCGGCGTCGCCTCGGTCCACGCGGCCGGCTGCGGCGGGATCGGCCACTACGCCTACGCCGAGCGGGCCATCCCCTGGCTCGAAGAACAGGCCGAGCTCGACCTCACCCCGTGCCACGCGAGCGACGGCAGCTGGCGGCCCGACTTCCGCTGCGACCATTTTGCGCGGGCGAACAGCGCGGGCGTCGGCACCTGGACCGACTCCTGCGCCGCCGCCCCGGCCGGGCCCGCCGGCACCAGCTGCGGCCCCGCGTTCGACGCCAGCCCCGACGACACCCCGCCGACTGTGGCGATCACGAGCCCGGAGCCCGGACCGCAGCCGGGGCCGACCGCGGTCGTCGAGGTGGTGGCCCGGGCCGAGGACGTCGGCTGGGGCGTCGCCGAGGTCGCGCTCGAGATCGACGGCGAGGTCCAGGCCCGCGACGAGGAGCCGCAGTGGCGCTTCGGCGCCGCCGAGTTCGCGCCCGGCAGCCACACTCTGGTGGCGATCGCCGAGGACGCGGCCGGCCACGTGACCCGCTCCGAGCCGGTGGTGCTCGCGGTCGAGGGCGAGGGCACCGGGGGCGGCGAGGGCTGCGGGTGCCGCAGCGGCGGGGGCCGCGGCGGGCTTCTGTGGCTGGTCTTCGGGACATGGTGGATGGGCCATGTCCGAAGAGCAAGACGCGCGCGGGGCTGAACGAGCGCTGACTCACCGCCGGGGCGGGCGCCGGGCCCGGCGTTTCGCGCTAAACCTCGCGCGATGACCGTGCGCAAGCCCGAGCCCGAGCTCCAGCCCCTCGACCTGTTCCAGGAGTGGTTCGCCGCGGCGGCCAAGACCGGGATGGCGATGCCCGAGGCGATGACGCTGGCCACCACCGACGAGCACGGCCGGCCGTCGGCCCGCATGGTCCTGCTCAAGGGCTTCGACCCGGCCGGACGCCTGCGCTTCTTCACCAACTACGACAGCCGCAAGGCCGGCGAGCTCGACCGCACCCAGCGCGCGGCGCTGCTGTTCTGGTGGCCGACGCTCTACGTGCAGGTCCGCGTCGAGGGGACGGTCTCCCGCCTGCCCGGCGAAGAGTCCGACGCCTACTTCGCGACGCGCCCGCGCCTGAGCCAGCTCGGCGCGATCATCTCGCCGCAGAGCCGCCCGATCGAGAACTTCCAGTCGGTGCTCGACGGGGTGTCGCACCTCGCCCATGAGCTCGGCGACACCCCCGTGCCGCGCCCGGCCCACTGGGGCGGCTACGCGGTCGAGCCCGACGCGTGGGAGTTCTGGGTCGGCCACGACGGCCGCCTGCACGAGCGCTTCGTCTACCGCCGCACCGACAAGGGCTGGAGCTTCACCCTGCTGGCGCCCTGAGCGCCGTGCTACTCTGGCGCGGTGGACGCCCCGATCGACCTCCGTCCGGTTTTCCGCGCGCACTGGCCCAGCTACGGGCCGGACTGGGACCGCGCGATCGAGCTGGGGATCGACGTGGCAGAGCTGGAGCGCAACCTGGCGCTCACGCCGGAGCAGCGGATCTTGCAAAAGCACCGCACGCAGCAAGCGATCGCGCTGCTGCGCGCAGGACTGAATCGTGCAAGACACGCCTGACCTGCTGCAGCGCCTGCTCGCCGCCGGCTTCGAGTTCGTGATCGTCGGCGGGGTGGCGGCCGCGGTCCACGGCTCGGCGCGCAACACCGACGACCTCGACGTCGCCGCGGTGTTCACCGCCGACAACATGGCCCGGCTCCTCACCGCGCTGCGGCCGTTGCACCCGCGCAACGCGACTCGACCCGACCTCGGCGAGCTCGACGCGACGCCGGAGCAGCTCGCCCGCTACCGCAACCTCTACCTCGTCACCGACAGCGGCCGGCTCGACGTCCTCGGCGAGGTCCCGCCGATCGCCAGCGTGGCCGAGATCGTCGGCGCCGCCGAACCGCTCGAGTTCCTCGGCGCGACCTGCAAGGTCATCTCGCTCGACCACCTGATCACGATCAAGGAGTCGGTCGGCCGCCCGAAGGACCTGCTGGTCGTCGCCGAGCTCAGGGCGATCCGCGACCGCCTGCGCAACGAGCCGCGACCGCCGCGCGGCGAGCACGGATGATATGTCCGCAGAGACATATCGACGAGTGCGCGCCGCGTCGCGGGTGCGACCTCACAGCGCTTCTTGAAATCCCGCGACCTCGGGGAACTTCGCCTGCAACTCATTAGAATTGTCGGCGGCGTCGGTGCAGCGGAGCACCGACTCGAGCACCGCCGACGACGCGTATTGGGTGATCTCCCAGCTCGTCGTGTCGGGCGTGTAGTCGGGGCTGCAGTCGAACAGGAGGCTGGCGAACTGCGCCCCGCAGACGTCGTTGGCCTGGGCGATTTGTAGAAAATCCTGGCCCTCGGAATTCTTCAGCGAGCACAGGCTCGAGAAGGCGAGGTGGCCGGCGTCGGCGATGCCGACCAGGCGCTTGGGCGCCGGCGAGCTCTCGAAGCCCTCCTGCTGCTTCGAGTACGCCACCACCTGGTCGGACAGCGCGCCGAAGATCAGCGTCGACTCGAGCGCCGCGCCGGCCTCGACGCCGCCGGCGGCCATCGGGATCAGCACGCGCGCCGAGCCGCCCGCGTCCGCGATCGCGCCGCCGCCGGCGCTGTGGCCGGCCATGGCGAGCCGCTCGGCGTCGACGTGGCCGGCGATGAAGGCGAGGTCGCCGGCCGGGGCGGCCAGCGCCGCGACGATCTCGCCGATGTCGTCGGCCAGCTTCTGCGGCACCATCGGCGCCCCGCACAGCGAGCCGAGCAGGTCCTTGAGCCACAGGCCCGGGTGGTCGGCGGCGAGGACGACGAAGCCGCGGCTGGCCCAGTGGACCATGTGCTCGAGCGACTGCGAGCGGAACCCGGCCGTGCCGTGGACGAAGATCACCGCGGGGTAGGGGCCGTGGTCCGCGTCGAGCGGGAGGCCTTGCCAGCACTCGCAGTCCTGCCACGGATTGTCGGCGTCGGGCACCTTGCCCTGCTCGGCGTCGGGCAGGCCGGTGCGGATGTCGTAGCGAATCTTCTCCTGCCCGGCCTCGCTGCCGAGCTCGGCCGGGTACCACACCTCGACCGTGAGGCCGCCGATCGTCACGGTGCGCGCGCCGACCGGCCACGGCCCCGGAAGTGACGTGTCTTTCGGGACAGGCAAGAACGAGCCGCCGGCGCAGCCGGGCACCTCGGCGCCGGCGCCGGTCGTGTCGTCGCCCGTCGACGTGTCGGTCTCGGTGGTCGTCGTCGGCGCGGTGGTGGTGGTGGGCGCGCCGGTCGACGCCGTCGCGTCGCTGTCCGCGGTCGCGGCGGTCTCGCCGGTGGTGGTGGTCGTCGCGTCGGTCTCGGTGGCGGCGCCGCCGGAGCCGTTGCAGGCGACAGTGAAGAGGGTCAGCGCGAGAAGGCGACGCATCGGGGGACTCCTGGAACCGCGCGTCACGGCACCACAGGAGCACCGCCGCTGTCAACGTGGCATCCAGGCGACAACATGTCTCCGCGGACAGGTACGATTCACGCTTCGATCGCCCGAGATTGCGGCGTGGGTCCCCGCAAGCGGACCGCGTACTCGCGTGATGAACGCGTCGCAGCGCGTACGAGCGCGCCGATGGGCCGCGCAGCAGGCACATGCGCACAATCGAACTGATGCATGAATCAGCTTTGCGGTTGATGGTTCGGGGGCCGGTGCGTAACCATCGCGAGCATGCGTCTCAAAAAACATAGTCTGTCCACCTCCACGGCCCTGTTGTGCGTGAATCTGTTCACCTTCGCGGCGTGCAACACCGACGACTCGGCCACCGCGTCGAGCGACTCTGACAGCGACTCCGAGGGCAGCGGGACCCTGGGCTCGACGGGGACGCCGACGACCGACACGTCGCCGACCACGACCTCGCCCGCCACCGACTCGGCCACCGGCACGACCACCAGCGTACCGACGACCAGCATCGGTCCCGGCACCGACACCGACACGACGGCCGGCCCGGGGACGGACACCAATACGAGCACCACGAATCCCGGCACGGACTCGACGACGAACCCCGGCACGGACTCGACGACGAACCCCGGCACCGAGACCGACGGGACCGCGACCGAGACCGACGGGACCGCGACCGAGACCGACGGCAACACCACCGGCGTCAACGCGGTGTGCGGCGACGGCGTCGTCGAGGGCGGCGAGGGCTGCGACGACGGGGCCGACAACGGGGCGGGCAAGGCGTGCAAGGCCGACTGCACCCCCAACGTGTGCGGCGACGGCGACAAGGGCCCGACCGAGGCGTGCGACGACGGCCCGGACAACGGCAGCCCGGACAGCAGCTGCACCGCCGCGTGCGAGGCCAACGTGTGCGGCGACGGCATCCTCGGCCCCGGCGAGACCTGCGACGACGGCGCCAACAACGGCGACGACAAGCCGTGCACCAGCGAGTGCGAGCCGAACGTGTGCGGCGACGGCAAGGTCGGCCCCGGCGAGGCCTGCGACGACGGCAACGACGACGACATGGACGAGTGCACCAACGCCTGCGCCCTCGCCACCTGCGGCGACAGCATCGTCGCCGCCACCGAGCAGTGCGACGACGGCAACATGGTCGACACCGACGCCTGCACCGCCTCGTGCACCGCGGCCGCCTGCGGCGACGGCTTCACGCAGATGGTCAACAACGAGGCCTGCGACGAGGGCAACCTCAACTCCGATCAGAGCGACTGCACCACCTCGTGCAAGGAGAACGTGTGCGGCGACGGCCTCGTCAACACCCTCGGCATGACCCCCGAGCAGTGCGACCTCGGCGAGGGTAACGGGCCCGGCAAGGCGTGCAACGCCAACTGCGAGACCAACGTGTGCGGCGACGGCGACCCCGGCCCGGGCGAGCAGTGCGACGACGGCAACAACGTCGACGACGACGGCTGCAGCGCCACCTGCGTCCTGGAGATCTGCGGCAACAGCGTCGAGGACGGCGCCGAGCAGTGCGACGACGGCAAGAACGGCAACCAGGACGACGGCTGCACCGACCTGTGCCTGCTCCCGGTGTGCGGCGACGGCTTCAAGCAGGTCAGCAAGGGCGAGCAGTGCGACCTCGGTAACAACAACAGCAACACCGGCGCCTGCACGCTCGTGTGCAAGAACGCGGTGTGCGGCGACGGCTTCATCCGCACCGGCGTCGAGCAGTGCGACGACGGCGCCAACAACGGCAACACCAAGGCGTGCAAGGCCAACTGCACCAAGCAGGTGTGCGGCGACGGCTTCGTCGGCCCCGGCGAGGCGTGCGACGACGGCAACGCGATCAACAACGACACCTGCACCAACGCCTGCAAGCTGGCGACCTGCGGCGACGGCATCAAGCAGGGCACCGAGCAGTGCGACCTCGGCGCGAACAACAGCAACACCGGCGCCTGCACCCTGGCCTGCCTCCTGCCGAAGTGCGGCGACGGCTTCAAGCAGGGCACCGAGCAGTGCGACGACGGCAACGGCTCGAACACCGACGCCTGCCTCAGCACCTGCAAGACCGCGACCTGCGGCGACGGCTTCCTCAAGGCCAGCCCCGCGCCGGCCGAGCAGTGCGACGACGGCAACACCCAGAACGGCGACCTCTGCAACGCCAACTGCACCAAGCCGAAGCGCGTGTTCAACACCAGCACCAGCTGGAACGGCAACCTCGGCGGCATCGCCGGCGCCAAGGCCAAGTGCCAGGCCCGCGCCAACGCGGCCGGCCTCGGCGGCACCTGGGACGCGTGGGTCAGCAACAACACCAGCAACCCCGCCAGCCGCTTCATCAAGTCGACCACCCGCTACGCCCGCCTCGACGGCCAGGAGGTCGCCCAGACCTGGGCCGACCTCGTCGACGGCACCATCGACGTGCCGATCAACATCAACGAGTTCGGCGACATGTCCCCGCAAGCCGACATCTGGACCGGCACGTCCGAGAACGGCACCTCGCTCAACGAAGACTGCAGCGGCTGGACCGCCAGCGGCGGCTTCGCCGTGATCGGCTACGAAGGCCGCAACAACGCCATCGACTTCAACTGGAGCGCCAGGTCGGTGGTGTTCGCGTCCAACTGCTCGACGATGCAGCGGCTGTACTGCTTCGAGCAGTGAGCCGAATGCACGACTGAGCTTCCGAGCGCGTGCTCGGAAGCTCGAGCGGTCGGGGTATTCGATACGGTTTTATCGCGCCTGCTTTATTGAACATAGTCGCACCGTTGTTGACGAGCAGGGGCTGCTCGTGTCTAACCGAGTCGCCACGTCGCATGTCGACTGTGGGTCGCCATTGTCATCAAGGTCGTGCTCGAAAGAGTGAGCCCACTTCTGCTCGCGCAGGATCGACGGCGGTGATGTGTCCGGCTGTCGTTGTTCGACGAGGATCCATCGAATCGACCGAGCGAAGCGCCCGACTTGGCGAACCTTCTGTCACTCCTCGGCCACGTAGCGCCGGGAGCCAAATCGTGCGAGGAGTCGAGTTCATGCCTTTGCGCGGGCTGGCAGGCGAGCCGGACGAACGGAGCATGAAGCTTGAACCGGCAAGGCCAGAGTCAGGTATGCGCTCCGCGGAGGCTCAGAGCTCCTTGCTGATCGCAAGCAGCTGTTGACGCAGCCATTGATGCGCGGGGTCGAGGTGGCGGCGCTCGTGCCAGTAGAGGTGCATGGAGAACCGCGGAATCGGCAGCGGCGGCTCGTGGATCGTCAGGGGCAGGTGGGTTGCGAAGGCGCGGGCGACCCGTTCGGCGAGGGTGATCACGAGGTCGGAGCCGGCGATCGCGTGCGGGGCGACGAGGAAGTGCTGGACCATCAGGGCGACGCGGCGCGACAGGCCGCGCTCGGCGAGGAGGTCGTCGACGACGCCGCCGGGGGTGCCGCGGGGGGCGATGAAGGCGTGCGGCAGGGCGACGAAGGTGGCGAGGTCGAGCTTCTTGCCGATCTGCGGGTGGTCGCGGCGGGCGAGGCAGACGAACCGCTCGCGGAACAGCCGGCGCTCGCGGAGGCCGGCGCCGGCGTGCGGGCCGAGGGGGTCGGCGCGGGCGAGGCTGCGGTCGGGGGCGACGAGGACGTCGAGCTCGTCGAGCCGCTCGAGCGGCCGTTCGACGGGGAAGTCGCGCGCGACGAGGTCGATGTGGGGGGCGGTCTCGGCGAGGCGCGTCAGCAGCGGCGGCAGCAGGATGAATTGGGCGTAGTCGGCGAGGCCGAGCACGAACCTGCGCCGCGCGGTGGCCGGATCGAACGCGGGCGGCGGGGCGAGCACGGACCGCACCGAGGCGAGGGCGTCGGCGAGGCGCGGCGCGAGGGCCTCGGCGCGCGCCGTGGGCACGAGGGTCTGCCTGTCGCGCACGAGCAAGGGGTCGCCGAGCAGCCGCCGCAAGCGGGCGAGCGCGTGGCTGGTGGCCGAGGGCGACAGGCCGACCCGCCCCGCCGCGCGGGCGACGTGGCGCTCGGCGAGCAGCGCCTCGAGCACGACGAGCAGGTTGAGGTCGAGCGCGGCGAGGTTCGGTTCGTCGTGCATGCCGTGCATGCCGCGAGTGTACATGCTGCACTGGGAGCATGTCGCCGGCGGCGTTAGCTTGAGCCGCGGAGGCAAGGAGCACGATCATGTACGTCATCAGCGGAGTCACGGGGCACACGGGCAAGGTCGCGGCGGAGACGCTGCTCTCGCGGGGGGAGCGGGTCCGGGTCGTGGTGCGCGAGGCGGCGAAGGGGGCGGCTTTCGCGGCCCGCGGGGCCGAGGTGGCGGTCGCCGATCTGGGGGACGCGGAGGCGCTGGCGCGGGCGTTCGCCGGGGCGAAGGGCGCCTACGTGCTGCTGCCGCCGAACCTGACGGCGCCGGACGTGTTCGGATGGCAGGCCGGGCTGCTGACGGCGTTCCGCGCGGCGGCGGAGGCGGTCGCGCTGCCGCACCTGGTGTTCCTGTCGTCGATCGGCGCGAGTCAGCCGTCCGGGACCGGGCCGATCGTCGGGGTCCACCGCGGCGAGCAGGCGCTGCGCGGGATGTCGCGCACGCGGGCGACGTTCTTGCGCCCGGGATACTTCCACGAGAACGTCGCGGCGTCGCTGGGCACGCTCGCGGAGGGCAAGCTCGTGACGTTCTTCCCGCCCGACTTCCCGCTGCAGTCGGCGGCGACGCGCGACATCGGAGCCCTGGCGGCGACGCTGCTCCGCGAGGGTCCGACCGAGGACGGCGCTGTGGTCGAACTCGGCTCGCCGGTGACGTGGAACGAGATCGCCGACGCGATCGGCCGGATCACCGGACAGCGGCCCGCGCTCGTCGCCCTGCCGGCGACGGAGCAGGCGGCGACGCTGCGCGGGCTCGGGGTGCCGCCGCCGGCCGCGGCGCTGTTTCAGGAGATGACGACGGGTTTTATGGATGGGCGCATCGCCTGGGAGGCCGGGCGGCGCCACGTGGCGTCGCAGACGTCGATCGAAGAGACGCTGCGCGGGCTGCTGTCTCGATCGCAAGCGCAGGCGTAGGGCGGTCGGCCTCGGGCAGGCGCCTCTGCGACGTCATGCGTCGACCGGCGGACCACTTTGTCGGGCGCGATGGGCGTCGATCCAGCGGCGCGCGGCGGCTTCGTCGCGGGCGAACTCCAGCTCGAAGTGCTTGTTGCCGATGAGCCGCACCGCTTGAAAGAGCAGGCTCGTCACCGTGCGCATGGCGAAGTTGGCCCCGTACAGCGCGGCCGCGGTGACGTCGTGCGTCTTGTTCCACTCGCCGATGGCGCGGCGCGAATCGTGGGGGATGCCGCTGAGTTGCGTCAGATCGGCGAGCAAGTAGGCGCGGCCCGTCTCGCGCAAGACCTGGTCCGCGCGATCGAGCATCTGGCGGGTCCGCTCGAGGTCGAGCGCGCCGCTGATTTGCAGATGCACGACGTCACCCTCTCGCGTCAGTCGCATGGTCCCGCTCGCGGTCGGTGCAGTCACTGGGGGGCACTATACTACGAGGCGACGACCGGTCGTCGTGGGGCGACCGACGCGGGCGTCGATCGCCGTATACGCCGAGTCGTTCGGGCTCGGCTCCTCCGAGGGCCCGGCAGGGTCGCCGACCGGGTAGATCCACGGATGGGTATTGCTCAGTTCGTTGCGCTCATCGCCGCGATCGAGGCGGCCTGGCGGGCCGTGACGATCGTCTGCATGTCGAGCAGCAGCTTGGCGTCGGCCAGCGCGCCGAGCTCGCCGGAGGCGCCGACGAGGCGGACGAACGCGAGGTTGGCGCCGAGGCTGAGGGCGTCGCGCTCGCTCAGCCACTTGAGGCGGGCGCGCAGGCCGGCCGCGAGCTCGCGGACGGTGGTGACGATGGTCGCGGCCGGCTGGGCGACGAAGCTGAGGATCGCCACCTCGTCGTACTCGCCGGTCCCGATCTTCGCGCCGGTGGCCCGGAATGCTGCGAGCAGGGCGCTGAAGCGCTCGACGATCACCGGCGCCTCGAGGCCGCCGAGGTACAGGATGTGGGCCGCGGTCTGCAGGGGATCGCCGCGCGACAGGCCGGCCTGCTCGTGCAGGGCCTTGTAGATCGCGTCGGTGCCGGCGCCGATCGCCGCGGGCTGCTCCGGGCGACCGACCAGCATGGCGCAGGCCGGGAAGTCCTCGGGTCCGGTCAACCACCAGTGGTGGGCCTTCATCGCCTCGTAGATGCCGTGCAGGCGCTCCACGTGCTCGAGCTCGATCCGGTCGAACAGGCGGCGCAGCACCAGCACCGCGAGGACCTCGTAGACGCCGCCGCGGCGCAGACCGTCGGCGCGGAACATCTGGCGCACGCGCTCGAGATCGTCGAGGAACTCCTCGGGGTGCGCGTCGGCCTTGACCAACTGGGCGGCGATGATGAGGCGGACCGACTCGTCGACGCCGGAGAACCACCTGAGCCGCTCGCCGAGGATCGCGCTGGCGGTGCGGGTGGACGCGGCGAGCCGCTTGGCGTCGCCCGGGGTGACGAGCAGGGTGATCGCGGCGAGGCGGATCGCCACCTTGTCCTGCATCCACCCGCGGCCGGCGTCGAGCGCGGTCAACAGCTCGTCGAAGCGCGCCAGGGGGTCGGGCGGCACCACGAAGCCGGTGTCACCATCGAGGTCGCGAAACGGCATGCGCGCGAGGGTACCTCCGTCCGGCGCGCGGCGGCCGGCCCTCGAGCCGCCCGCGCCGTGCGACCGGGCACACCTGCGTGATTGCGAACAGCCGTCACCCCGGGGCGGGGCGTCCGGCCGCGAGCGCGATCGGGACCGTGCAAAGGCGACGACATGAAGGAGGCGTTCGACGGACACGCCGCGCGGCTAGACGATCGATCTCGCCAGCGTGACCGCCTTCGTCGTCGGGATGTTGGCGATCGCCAGGTCCGCGGCCTCCTGGGCGAGCTCATCCAGCGGCTGCTCGGAGAGGCTGCCCGGGTCGGAGCGCCTCTGCATGAAGGCCGCGGCGAACACGTGGGCGTAGACGCGGCGCCAGATGTCCTGCCGCTCCTCCTGGTTGTCGATGTGCTCGATGCTCATGACGCTCATGCGGTCATGCTAGCACGCTCGTCCGCGGCGCCGCGCAGGCGAGGACGGCGGTCGAATCTGTCCTCCGGGACATGCTCCGTCGCCGCGCTCGGGCGCGCGTGCATGCGTGTGCACGACGCCCGAGGCGGTGCGGCAGCTCAGGCGAGCAGCGCGGACATGTCGATGCGCTCGGGGAACTCGATGTCGAGCGCCTGGGCGATCGCGGAGTAGATGTGGCTCTCGGAGCAATTGCGGCCCGGCGTGGCCTCGCCCGTGCTGCCGTCGAAGCCGTAGGTCTCGCAGGTCGAGGGCTCGATGCCGCCGAACACGCGGTTGCCCTTGAGCAGCGGCGAGACGATCAGCGTGCCGTTGTTGAGCGAGTGGCCGGTGCCCCACGACTCCGCCTTGGCGGGCCGCGTCTTGTCGCGCCCGAACTCGGTGGCGACGTAGATCATCGACCGGTCCCACATCTTGCCGAGCGCGGGATCGCCGAGGTAGTCGAGCTGCTGGAGGAGGTCGACCAGCGCGTCGACGGCCTTGAGGACGTGGCCCCACATCAAGTACTGGGCCATGCGGTGGTCGTTGTGCGAGAAGTCGAAGGCGATCGGGGTGGTGATCAGCTTCTCGTTGCCGAAGGTCGGCTCCTGGCGCAGGCCGATCGTGCTGACGCACGACAGGCCGTAATAGGCCAGGAGCACGGACAGGGCCGCCTGGGACTCCCACGGATCGACGAGCAAGTTGGAGAACTTGCTGGCGAGGGTGGGCAGCAGCGGGCTCGACATCACGCCGTACTTGGGGTCGAGCAGCTCGGGCGGCAGGAGGGTCAGCCGGTCCATCATCTGCGCCGCCTCGAGGCGCGGCTGCACCTCGCGGCGGTTGCCGAGGAAGCGCTGCCGCCTCGGGCTGTCGGCGAAGGTCTTGCCGAACATCGACGCGTCGTCGAGCGATTCGCGGACGCCGCGCGCGCGCTCCACCAGCTTGCGGTCGGGGGCCCCGAGCACGCCCTTGACGCCGTCCATCGCCGCCGCGAAGCCGAGCGGGGAGGCGATGATCTCGGCCTGCGCGAACGCGGGGAGCGAGGCGTCGATGCCCGGCTGGATGTACCCGTCGTTGGCCATGTTGCAGTTCGGGATGATCAGGTCCTCGCCGTGGCGGAGCGCCATGGCCTCCATGATCGTGCGGCCGCGGTTGATCCCGGCGCCGGTCACCGAGCGGTACTGGCCGACGTTATGGTTGACGCTGGTACATTCCTGCGTCAGCACCGTCATCCATCGGTGGTGCTTGGCGAGGAAGCCGTCGAGGTTGAAGCCCAGCTCGTAGAGGTTGCCGAGCAGGCCGACCGGCTCGACGTAGCCGGGGCAGCGGATGTTGCTGCCGGTCGGGGTGATGATCTTGGCGTCGTCGTAGACGTTCAGGGTGTCGGCCAGCGCGTCGTCGTCGACCTCGGTGCGGGTCACCGGCAGGAAGCTGTCGACGATGCTCGCGCCGCCCGTGGCGCACAGGATGAACAGCAGCTTGCGGTCCTTGTCGGCGGTGCTGCCCTCGCGCTCGGTGGCCCGGCCGAGCGCCGAGCCGAGCGCGGTCGTTCCCATCGCTCCGGCCATCGCCAGGAGCATCTGTCGTCGCCCGATGTTGGTGGTCATGGCTTTTCGCTCCCGTCGCTCAGAAGAACAAGAACTCGCTCGAGGTGCCGATGGCGAAGCAGGTCAGCACGGCGAAGTCGTGGGCGGAGACCGGCTCGCCGGCGTCGTCGACGGCGAGGCCGCCGAGCAGCGTCAGCTCGTCGGGCTCCGGGTCGCGCGACAGCAGGCGGCGATACAGCGCGGTGACCGTGGCCGTGAAGGCCTCGTCGCCCTCGGCCGGGGCCTTCTCGCCGAAGTCGAGCTCGGTGAAGACGACCGGCGCGCCGCCGCGATCGAGGTTCGCCCGGTTGACGCAGGCGCTCATGACCACGCGGTCGAGCACGATCGGCGTCGACACCAGAGTGTCGGGCAAGGGCTCGTAGAGGCCGATGCGCAGGGGGTCGGCGGCGCCGAGGGCGATGTGGTGGACCTCGCGGGTGCAGGAGCCGCGACCGAGCTCGTTGCACACGCCGTCCTCGGGCAGCTCGAGCGCGCGCATGAGGTCGCGCTGGAGCGCCGCGTTGCGCTTCCACTGCAGCTCGCCGCGCTGGGCGCGTTGGACCTCTTCGGCGCCGGTGTCCCCGGTGCCGTCGCCGCTGCCGCCGTCGCGACAGCCGCTCGCGAGCACCAGCGCCGGCAGGAGGGAATGAAGGAGAGTGCGCGTGATCATCGTCGTGCTCCTTTCACGGGATCCCGAAGGCGTCGGTGTCGACGAGGCGGTGCAGCAGGCGGTTGGCCGAGTAGCCGTCGGCGGGCAGCGCGGTCCAGACCGCGTCGAATTCTTCGAGCTCGTCCGGCCGGGGCTCGTGGCCGATGGCGTAGACGAAGAACACGTTGGCGAGGTTGCGCTGGAACTCGCGCGACAGCGACATCTCGCGGGCGAGCTCGACGAGGTTGTCGACCTTCTTGTCGAGGACGACGAACTCCGGCTGCGCCTCGTCCCACCCCGGGATGCGCTCGGCCGGGCGCTCGAGGCGGTACGTCCCGGTGCGGTTCAGGTGCTTGAGGTCGATGCCCTCGTAGTAGGCGAACGCGTACGAGAGGGGGTCGAGCGTCGAGTGACACTGGGCGCACGCGGCCGCGTCGACGCCCTTGGCGTCGATGTCGAGCGGCTCGCCCTCGACCGGCTTGACGCCCTGGCTCAGCGACAGGTCGAGCCCGAGGTATTCGCGGTAGGCGTGCCCGGCCGCGACGCGGGGCACCGCCGCGAACATGATGTTGAGCAGCAGGTTCCACTGGGTCGTCAGCATGCCGGCGCGGTGCTCCGGCGCGAGCAGCTGGCCGCCGCCGAACCCCATCGGCGGGTTGGAGATGATGCCGTCCGTCTTCTTCCAGTTGCCGGCGTCGTCGCGGTTGATGTGGTATTGCGCGGTGAGCAGCTCGCGGGCGTCGCGGTCGCCGGAGAGGAGGTACTGCCAGAGGCGGTAGTCCCACTGGTAGTCGGCGAGGGTGATCTTGTAGCCGTTGATGAGCACGTCGGTCTCGGCGCCGAGGGCCTTGACCGGGCGGATCTTCGGGTGCGCGAGCGACTTGAGCGCTTCGTCGATCCAGAAGTCGGACTCGAGGCACTCCGCGAGCGCGTCGTGGATCGCCGCGAGCTGGGCCCCGCCGTCGAGCCCGGCGAACTTCTTGGTTTCGTCGTACGACGGAGAGGCGCCGCAGAACAGCAGGCGCACGCGCTTGAAGGCGAAGGCCGGGTCGTACTCGCCGATCGCGAAGCTCGGGTTCTCGGCCCCCTCGGGCGTGGGCCGCGGCATCCATTGCGACAGCGGATCGCCGGGATCGGTGCCGAGCTCGATCTCCTCGCGGTTGCTCAGGCCGTCGCCGTCGCTGTCGTCGCCCTCGATCGAGCGGAGCGCCGAGGCGATGTTGGCGTCGAACTCGGCGCCCTTCAGCGCGGCGAACAGCGCCCCGCCGTAGGCGTTCCAGGCGACCGGCTGGGTCGACAGGTGGCACTTGTTGCACGTGATGCTGCGACCCATGCACTCGGGCGCGTCGGCGTAGGTCTCGCAGAAGGCGCGCGGGCCCGTGGGTCTGGCCCAGGCCTCGGTGGCGGCCACGCTGACGCCGGCGAACGCCAGGAGACACCCGAGGTGCCTCGCCAGCGCGCGAACGATGAAGACGGTCGGTTTCAGGTGGGGAGGTCGTGCCGCCGGCATGGAAGGTCGTCCGAGCTCAGAGTATGCCACGAGGCGAGTAGCGACCCATGCGTCATCGAAGCGCTTCTGTGGTGCGTCGATGCTCCAGTACAATGTTGTTCATGGACGCCCTGCTCGCCAACCTGCCGACCCTCCTGGTCCTCGCTCGCACCGGCTCTCTGACCGCCGCGGCGATCGAGCTCGGCGTGCCCCGGAGCACGGTGAGCCGCCGCCTGGCTCGACTCGAACAAGACCTGGATGTCGTCCTTGCCGAGAGGAACACGCGCACTTTCACGCTCACCAGGGCGGGACGCCGGCTCGCGGCGGAGGCAGGGGTTTGCTCGCCAGCCTTCACACGATCTCGGACTCGGTCCGCGCCGAGGCGGGGCAAATACGCGGACATTTGCGCTTCGCCATGCCGGCCGGCCTCGGCGGCGCGTTCATCGGGCACTTGCTCGGACGCTTGCAGCGGCAATACCCGGCCGTCGAGATCGAGATCGTGGTGACCGAGCGGCGCCCGCATCTCGTCGAGGGGCGCTTCGACGCGATCGTCACCACCGAGGCGCCGCCCGAGCTGCCGTGGATGCGGCGCAAGCTCGGGGAGGCGCAATTCATCGCGGTCGCCAGCCCGGCCTATTTGGCCGATCGTTCGCCCCCCGCGAAGCCGCAAGATCTGGCGGAGCACGTGGTGCTCTCCGGACCGCGCGGGGTGGAGGGGCTCATGACGTGGCCGCAGCTGCGCGGCACGTCGCTGCCCGTGCGCCCGTGGCTCGTCACCAACGATCTGCCGCTGTTGCGGATCACGGCGCTGGAGGGGCTCGGCGTCGCGCTGCTGCCGATGCACCTGGTGTTCGAGGACCTCGCGGCGAAGACCCTGGTGCGGGTGCTGCCCGACGACATCGGCGCGACGGTCGCGATCATCGCGCTGTTCCTGCCCGAGCGGGCCAAGAGCCCGGTTCTGCGCGCATTCTTGACGGACGTCGCGCGCTACACCGCGGAGCGTGATGCGGCCCGACTCGCGGCTCCGGCGAAGCGCGGGGTGGCCCGTCGCGCCGCGCCGTAGCGTGCGTCGACGGCGGCACGTGGGCCGGGGAGGGGCGAGGATCACTGCAGGTCTTCGCGGCGCAGCTGGCCGTCGTGGGGGCCGCGGCCGGTCAGGGCTGCGGCGCCGCAACGGGCGGCGAGGCGCACGGCTTCGTCCGCGCTCGCGCCGGTGGCGAGGGCGTAGGTCAGACCGGCGGCGAAGGAGTCGCCGCAGCCGTAGGCGTCGACCACCGGCCCCGGCAGCGGGGCGGCCGCATACTGTCGACAATCGCCGTCGACCTCGTAGCTGCCTCCGGCGCTGCCGGCAGTGCGTACGACGAGCCGCGGCGCCGGGTCGAGGTCGCCGGCGGCGTAGCGCTCGGCGGGGTCGCGCGAGCTGCAGACGAGCGCGTCGACCACGATCCCGGCGGCGCGCAGGGTCGGCAAGATCCGCGCGGTCGTCACGACCTTGCGCGCGCGCCGGGCGAGGCGCAGGGCGTCGGGGTCGCCGGCGGTCACGTAGACCGCGTCGACGGCGGCCAGCAGGTCCCACGCCAGCGGATCGGCGGCCTCGGGCGCGAGCCGTCCGCCGATCACGGTGATCGTGCGCTCGCCGGCGTCGTCGACGTACGTGAAGCCGCGGCGCTGGCGGATCGGGCGGACGACGGCTTCGATTTGCAGGCCCAGCGCGGACAGCTCGGCGCGGGCGCGCGTGCCGAGAGAGTCGTCGCCCAGCGCGGTGAAAAAGTGCATGCGCCGGCGAGGCGGGCGAGCTGCACCGCCGCCACCGCGCCGCCGCCTCCCGGGCCCTCCCAGGCGTCGAGGGCGTGGACGATGTCTCCCGCGGCCGGCACCCGGGCGACCCGCACGAACTCGATCCACTCGATGTGCCCGATGACGGCGACGCGCATGAGGCGATCGTGGACCAGACTCGCGTCAGCGTCGAGCGACATGTGCGGCCCGGTCCCGAGGCGCACGTGCGAAGGGCGTCTGGATCGGAGCCGTGCGCGGAGCGGTGAGCGCGGCAGGCCCGGGGTTGGCGTATTCGTCAGTCAGGTCGTATGGCGACTCGCCTCCGCGGATGGGCGGAGGCGAGTCGAGCCGCGTGGGGCGGTCGCGGGCTGTCAATCGATGGCGAAGCAGTAGACGCGGCCGGCTCCGCCCTTGGGGGCGGTGTCGTGGCATCCGCCGTTCTCGTGGACCGAGTTCCACGAGCGGTATTGTTCGGCGTCGTTGCCCATGGGGCCGAGGCCGTCGGAGTGGCCGACCTGGGCGAACACGGCGGGATCTTCCGAGGTCCAGTCGGCGCACGTCTTGCCCGCAGTGACGGTGCCGTCCTTGTTCGTGCCGGTGAGGATGTCGTGCTCGTTGGGCATGGGCGAGCCGACCCACTGGCCCGGGACCATCTCGCCGTTCTCGTCGAGGAACAGCGCGGGGTCGCCGTCCTTGGCGTGCAGCTCGGTGAGGTCGCCGGCGATCAAGACGAGGTCGGCGTTGTACCAGGGGCCCTGACCGATGCGATCCTTGGCGTGGATCGGCTGGTCGTCCGGGCCCTTCTCGACGCTGAGATAGGCGTGCCAGGTCTTGGCGCCCGCGCCGACGGCGTCGGCCAGATCCTGGCAGCGCTTGTCGGCGCCCTCGAGACCGCCGAGGTTGCCCGTCGGGCTCCCGGTGCTCGAGACGAAGAAGCTCATCGAGGGCTCGACAGGTCCGCCGGTGGTGGTCGTCGTCGTGGCGTCGGTCGAGGCGTCGGTGGAGGGCGTGGCGGTGGTGGCGTCGGTCGAGGTGCCCGTAGTGGGCGTGTCGGTGGTGGTGGCGTCGGTGGTGGGCGCGGTGGTGGGCGCGGTGGTGGAGTCGGTGGCGGGCGCGGTGGTGGCGGTGCCATCCGTGGTGGCAGCGCTGGTGTCCGAGGTCGAGCCGGTGCTGGCACCGCCGTCGCTGCCGCAGGCGGACATCACGAGCGAGAGGGTGAGGCCGAGGACGGCACCGGGGCGGCGAATGCTGTAAGTGTGAGCGGTTTTCATGTGAACCCGGGCACCATGCCGCGGAGTCCGCGGAGAGTCCAGCGGACACGGCCGCTGTGACGCCGATCCGCGGCGGGCGCGCTGGCTGCAGCGCCCGCAGGTGGTGGCCTGGCGGCGGGCTCCGGGGGTCGATGGTGACATGACCCGAGAGACAGGAAAAGCCGGATGGCCGGGGCGATACGGTCCGCGGAGCAGTGTGGTGATTCTGCCCTGGCGCGTCGAGGCGCGGAGGGCATCACGGGGCTGCCGGCGCGCAGGCAGCGGGAGCTCGTGGGGTGGGGAGTTCGTCGGAGTCGAAGGCGGGAGGGCGCCACGTGGTTGCTGGGGCGCGGTCGCGGGGAGCGTGCGGGTGCGCTTGCAAGCGAAGCCGTGAACGGCGATGCGAAAACGCATTGCTGTGAATGGGCGAGGTCGTGCGCGGCCCAATTGACAATGCTCGGAGGTGGCTGGACCTTTTAATAAATCGAGCATGACGGGCGAGAGGTCGAGGGCGTGATGTGGTCGCGGCGGCAGTGGTTGGGGCTGGTCGCGCTGGCGGGGTGTCGACCCGATCCGCGCGATCCGGCGTGTCGGCGTTCGGTGGACTACGTCGGGGCGCCGCGGCTCGACGTGGCGGCCGACGTCCTCGACGGGCGGCAGCGCGGGGCGATCGACGGGGCGCTGGCGCCGGCGCTGACGGAGCGGCTGGAGGCGGCGCTCGACGAGGTGCTGGCGAAGTCGCAGGCGCCGGCGATGTCGGCGGCCTACGCGATGCCGGGGGCGGGCCTGTGGTCGGCGACGCGCGGGCTGGCGTGCACGGAGCCGGCGACGCCGGTGACGGCGGACGCGAAGTTCCAGGCGTGCAGCATCGGCAAGCTGGTGACCGCGACGCTGGTGCTGCGATTGGTCGAGCGCGGGCGGCTGCGACTGGACGAGCCGATCGCGCGGTGGTTCCCGCGCTCTCCGGGGAGCTCCCAGATCACGATCGATCACCTGCTGACGCACACCGGCGGGGTCTACAGTTTTAATAGTGGGTCGACCTTCGATCACGAGCTGGCGGAGGCGCATACGCCGGAGTCGCTGGTGGCGACGGCGGCGGAGCACGCGAATCTGTTCTGCCCCGGGGCGACGTGGGCCTACTCGAATACGGGGTACGTGATGCTGGGGCTCATCGTCGAGCGCTGTCACGATATGGCGCTGGCGGAGGTGATCGCGGCGGAGATCGCCGGGCCGCTCGAGCTGCGCGGGCTTGTGGGGCAGCAGGCCGGGGTGGCGGTCGCGGGCCTGGTGCGCGGGCACAAGGACCGGGCGCCGCTGCCGGCGGATACGCACTACGAGGCGCCGCACGGGGCGGGCTCGATCGCCGCGGGGGCGGGCGATCTGGTGCGAGTGCTGCACGCGGTGCTGTCGGGGCGGCTGGTGACGGCGCCGACGGTGACGCGGATGCTGGAAGACATGGCGCCGATGTTCGACGATCCTTCGCTGCGCTACGGGCGAGGGATGATGTTTTATGAAAAAGTGCCGGGCGGGCCGGGGCGGATGGTCGGGCACAGCGGGGGAGCCCTCGGGGCGCGGGCGATCGTGGCGTACCTGCCGGCGGAGCCTGCGTTCGTGGCGGTGATGTTCAACGACGAGCGACCGGCAGAGGCGGGGCTGTGGGCGCTCGTGCAGGCGGGGCGCGGCGGATAGGGGTGCGCGAGTCGAGCTCGCGGGATGAGCGAGGTCGGCGTGACGGTCCCGCGAGAGCGGGCGTGCAGTGGTGGCGGTTGGCGCGTTGGTGTCGATGCGCGCCGGATCGCCGACCTCGGAGCGCGGGGAGCGTCGGCTCCTGTACGCGAGGGCTGAAGGGATGCGCGCCGGCGTCGCCGTTCCGGGTGCTGAATCACGGTACCGACGCGCACATGCACATCGCCTCGTCCGGGCTCCGATGTAAGATTGCCGGCGCCCGGCACCTGCATCTGCGATGCGCAATTGGAGGCGGGGTGACGAACTTATCATGATATGTCTTAAAAGACACATTTGGCAGCCAGCTCGGGGTGTGGCGCCGTTTGAGCGCCGGCGCGATCGCCGGGGCGCGATCGTGGGCGCGGCGGCCGACGCACACCATCGACGTCGAGCGTGTGCTGCGTGATGATGCAAATGATGTACGACACTCCGCGCATTCTCGCCCTCCTCGTTTTCATTGCAGTCGTCGCTTGCGACGTCGACGACGAAACACCGATGCAGGTCGGCGAGGGCGTCATCGGCATCGGCCTCGATTCCAGCGAGCTCGCGGAGCTCGGCATCGACGCGCTCACCGACGCGGCCGATCCCTCGTTCGCGTGCAGCGACAACAACTGGAAGCCGGCCTGGGCCGCGGCGGAGGAGCAGGTGCTCGCTCTCGTCAATCAATGGCGCGCGGCGGGGGCGGTGTGCGGCGGCGTCAGCATGCCGCCCGTGCCGCCTGTCGCCGGTCAGGCGCAGCTCGCTGCGCTGCCCGCAATCACTCGAAGGACATGGGGGTCAACGACGTCATGAGCCACACCGGCTCGGACGGCTCGACCTTCACCGAGCGGATCTCCGCCGCCGGCTACGCGTGGACGGCCGCCGGCGAGAACATCGCCGGCGGCTACTCGACGGCCGCCCAGGTCGTCGACGCCTGGATGGCCAGCACCGGCCACTGCAACAACATCATGAACGGCATTTTTACCCACCTCGGCGTCGGCTACTATTATGCCAAGAGCGCGCCCTTCAAATATTACTGGACGCAGGACTTCGGCAGGAACTGACATCCTCGCGGACAGCGACGCCCGGCTGGCCTTCGAGGGGCTCGTCCGCCGCGCTCTGGTGCGGGTTCGGGACAATGTGATGCGTGTCGAGGTGGTCGAGCGGGGCCCCGAGCGCCGCGGCCTCGAGCATCGCGGAGAGCGAGGCTCGGGGGCCCGGAACAAGGGGAGGCGAAACGACGTGGCCGGGTGTTCGCAGTGGTTGTCGTCACCCGATCTCTGAGTCCTGTGGCCAGAATTCGGCGTCGGTCGGCTCCGAGGTCGCGGAGCGTGATGCGAGGGACGCGAGCCGAGAGTGGTGTCGGGGTGAGGACGAGGTCGCCGCCTTTCAACCATTTAACCCGGGCGTAACGGTGTACGGGCGCGGGGGGTGTCATGGTCGCGGGCCGTGCGGCTCCTTCAGGTCTCCGGAATCATCGCGGTGCTCGCGGTCGGTTGTGTCGCTCCTGCGACGCAGCCGGCGGCGCCGCAGGAGCCGCCGTACACGCTGGCGGACGAGGGGCACATGCGCGTGCGCGCCGATCTGTGGCCGCGGCTGGCGACTGCCCGGGCGGAGCGCAGCGACGTCACCGCGGAGATCGAAGGGGTCGGGCACCTCGAGTTCGCGCCCGACGCGGCGTACGCGGTGCGGGTGCCGTTCCCGGCCTACGTCGAGGCGGTGCACGTGGCCGCGGGGGCGCAGGTGCGGACGAACGAGCCGCTGGCGACGCTGCGCAGCGGCGAGGTGGCGCGGCTGCGCAGCGAGGTGCGACGGCTGACCGCGACGCTGTCGGCGCAACGCGACGCGGTGACGCGTTTTAAAGTTGGTCACGCAGGGGGCCGCGTCGCCGCGCGAGCTGGTCGAGGCGGAGGCGGGGCTGGCGGCCGGCGAGGCGGAGCTCCGCGGGGTGCGCGAGAGCCTGCGGGCGGTCCAGGCCGACCACCAGGGCGCGGACCGCTTCATCCTGCGCGCGAGCGCCGACGGGCAGGTGCTGCTGCGCACCCTCGACCCGGGCGAGCGCGTCACCCCTGAGGACGACGACCCGGCGTTCTTGATCGGCGACGCGGTGCGGCTGATCGCCACCGCGGCGTTCCCCGAGCACGAGGCGGCGGCGGTGCGCGAGGGGGCCGATTGCACGTTCTCGGTGCCGGCGCTCGGGGCGGAGCGGTTCGCCGGCAGGCTGGTGCAGGTGGTGCAGACGCTCGACCGGGCGACCCGCACCGCGGTGGCGGTGTGCATGCCGAAGGCCCCCGACCCGCGGCTGCGCGGGCAGATGGCGGTGCGCGTGCGGGCGACGGTGCGCGGCGACGAGACGCTGGTGGTGCCGCGCAGCGCGGTGCTGCTGCGCCGCGACGCGCTGGTGGTGTTCGTGGTCCGCGGCGAGCGGCTGCTCGAGCGCCGCACGGTCGCGCTCGGGGCCCGCTTCGGCGAGAAGGTGCAGATCGTCGACGGCCTGACGCCGGGCGACGAGGTCGTGGTGCAGCAGGCCGTGCTGCTCGACGGCGAGCTGGACCGCCTGCTGTGAGGCCCGCATGTTCGCCGCGCTGAGCTGCTTCGCCGTCCGCCGCTGGCCGCTGGTGCTGGCCGGGGCGATGATGCTGGCGCTGTACGGGTGGACGGCGCTGCGCGAGCTGCCGATCGAGGCGTTCCCGGACGTGACCGACCCGATGGTCGAGGTGGTGGGGATCTACCCCGGCCAGGCGGCAGAGGAGGTCGAGCGCCGGGTGACGCTGGAGCTCGAGCGAGCGTTCGCCGGCACGCCGCACCTGATCGACCTGCGCTCGGTGTCGGTGTTCGGGCTGTCGCTGGTGACGCTGACGTTCGCCGAGGGCACGTCGGACTTCGAGCTGCGCACTCTGGTGGCGGACCGCCTGCGCGGGGCGGAGCTGCCGGCCGGCGCGGAGGCGGAGATGGGGCCGCAGGCGACGCCGGTCGGCCAGATCTACCGCTACACGCTGCGCGGCGATCGCAGCCTCCGCGAGCTGCGGGCGCTGCAGGACTTCGTGGTCGAGCGGCGCCTGCGGGCGGTGCCGGGGGTCGCGGACGTGGTGACGTTCGGCGGGTTCGAGCGCCAGTTCCAGGTCCGCATCGACCCGGCGCGCCTGGCCGCCGCGGACGTGTCGGTGGCCGAGGTCCACGACGCTCTGGCCCGCAGCAACGCCAACGCCGGCGGCGGCTACGTCGGCATCGGCGCGCAGGAGTTCGTGGTCCGCGGCCTGGGGGCGATCGATTCGCCGACCGAGCTCGGCCTGGCGGTGGTGCGCGAGCAGGGCGGGGTGCCGGTGCGCGTGCAGGACGTGGCGACGCTGGTCGAGGGCTCGACGCCGCGGCGCGGGAGCGTGGGTCGCGGGGCGGTCGACGAGGTGGTCGAGGGGATCGTGCTGCTGCGCCGCGGGGAGAACCCGAGCGTGGTGCTGGGGGCCTTGCACGCGCGGGTCGACGAGCTCAATAGCGAGGTGCTGCCGCAGGACGTCCGCATCGACACGTTCTACGACCGCACGAACCTGGTCGAGGCGACGCTCGGGACCGTCGGCAAGAACCTGCTCGAGGGCGCGCTGCTGGTCCTGGCGGTCGTTTACCTGTTCCTTCGGACATGGCGCGGGGTGCTCATCATCGCGGTGGTGGTGCCGCTGTCGATGCTGACCGCGTTCATCGGCCTGCGCTGGATGGGGCTGCCGGCCAACCTGATCTCGCTCGGCGCGATCGACTTCGGGATCCTGGTCGACGGGGCGATCGTGCTGCTCGAGGCGACGCTGCACGCGATCCACCACCAGCCGAAGGGCGAGCGGGCCGCGGTGATCGAGGCCGCGGCCGGCGGGGTGGCCCGCGCGGTGGCGCTGGCGCTGCTCATCATCATCGCCGCGTTGATCCCGATCTTCACGCTCGAGCGGGTCGAGGGCCGCATCTTCGCGCCGATGGCCTACACCTACGGGTTCGCGCTGCTCGGCGCGCTGCTGTCGGCGGCGCTGGTGGTGCCGGCGCTCGAGCGGGCGCTGCTGCGCGGGCGAGTCGACGGGGCGCCGCCGCGGTGGATCTCGGCGCTCGCGCGGGTCTACGGGGCAGGACTCGGCCGGCTGCTGCGACTGCGCCGGGCCGCGCTGGCGCTGCTGCTGGGGCTGACCGTCGGCCTCGGGCTGTACGCCCGCGGGATCGGCAGCGAGTTCCTGCCGGAGCTCAACGAGGGCGGGTTCTACGTGACGGCGGTGTTCCCCTCGACGATCGCGCTCGACGAGACGCGCCGCCACGTCACCGAGATGCGCGCGGCGATGCTGGGGCTGCCGGAGGTCACCGACGTGCTGACGCACATCGGCCGGCCCGAGGACGCGACCCAGGCCGAGGGGCCCAACAACGCCGAGTTCTTCGTCAACCTGGCGCCCGAGTCGCAGTGGCGCCGCGGGCGTCGCGCCGCAGCCTCGAGGCCGAGCTGCGCGCGCACCTGGCCGACCTGCCGGGGGTCGAGCTCAACTTCTCGCAGCCGATCACCGACCGCGTGTTCGAGACGATCTCGGGCATCATCGGTCAGGTCGTGCTCAAGGTCCGCGGCCAGGACCTGGCGGCGATGACGACGGCCGCGGACGCGTTGCGCGAGCGCCTGTCCGCGGTGCCGGGGGTGGCCGACCTGGCGCTGTACCAGGCCGGCAGCGTGCCGCAGCTGCGCATCGAGCTCGACCGCGAGGCGCTGGCCCGCCGCGGGCTGGCGGTCGAAGACGTGCAGACGACGATCCGCGTGGCGCTCGGCAGCGCGGTGGCGACGGAGGTGTGGGACGGCGAGCGGCGCCACGGGGTGGCCCTGCGCCTGCCGGACGACGTGCGCGCCGACCCGGCGGCGCTGCGCCGGCTGGTGGTGTCGGAGCCGGACCGCGGGGTGACGCTCGGCGAGGTGGCGACGATCTCGCTCGGGCCGGGGCGCGCGGCGATCTGGCGCGAAGACTTCACGCGCTTCGTGGCGGTCAAGTTCAACGTCCGCGGCCGCGACCTCGGCAGCACGGTGAAGGAGGCGCAGGCGGCGGTCGGCGAGGTGCCCCTGGGCGAGGGCCTGCAGCTGGTGTGGAGCGGCGAGTTCAAGAATCAGGACCGGGCGATGCGCCGGCTGGCGCTGTCGTTCCCGGCCGCGCTGGCGGCGATCCTCGGGATCCTGTTCCTCAACTTCGGCCGCCTGCGCCCGACGTTGATCATCGCGGCGTTCCTGCCGCTGGCGTGCTTCGGCGCGGTCGCGGGGCTGCGCCTGGCGGGCGAGCTGTTCTCGGTCAGCAGCGCGGTCGGCTGCATCGCGCTGCTCGGGCAGGTGGTGCTGTCGGGGGTGGTGCTGTGCGGGGCGATCGATCGCGCGGCGGCGGAGGACCGCGGCTCGGCGGCGATCGAGGGGCCGCGCGCGGCCCTGCGCCCGGTCCTGCTGACGACGGCGCTGGCGCTGCTCGGGCTGGTGCCGGCTGCCCTCAGCCACGCGATGGGCAGCGAGACGCAGCGGCCGTTCGCGATCGCAATCGTGTCGGGGCTGCTGGTGGCGACGCCGGTGATGCTGGTGCTGCTGCCGCTGCTGTATCGCGGCGATGCGCGGCGCGAAGGAGGCGAGCCGTGATCGCGTGGGTGGTGACGCCGGTGGCGATCGCGGGCGCGCCGCGGCGCGGAGGAGGCGAGCCGTGATCGGGTGGGTGGTGACGCCGGTGGCGATCGCGGACGCGCCGCGGCGCGGAGGAGGCGAGCCGTGCTCGCGTGGGTGGTGACGCCGGTGGCGATCGCGGGCGCGCCGCGGCGCGAAGGAGGCGAGCCGTGATCGCGTGGGTGCTGGGGGCGTGGCTGGCGACGCCGGTGGCGGTCGCGGAGGCGCCGCGGGGCGAGGCGGTCGAGGGGCGGGCGCTCGCGGTCCGGAGCGCGGCGAGGGACTTGGCGCGCGTCGAGCCGGTCGCGGTCGAGGAGGCGCCGCGGGGCGAGACGGTCGAGGCTCGCGCGCGGGCGGACGTGAGGGAGCCGGGGTTCAGCCTGGCGCAGGCGGTCGCGGCGATGCGCGAGGGCCATCCGCTGCGCGACTACGCGTCGGCGCGGGTCGACGCGGCGGCGGCGACCCGCGTGGCGGCGCGCCTGTGGGAGAACCCGGTCGTCAACGCCGACTACTTCCTCGGCGTGCGCTCGACGTCGTACGACCGCGTCGGCGCGTTCGTGGTCGGGGTGGGTCAATGGCTGCCGCTGAGCGGGGCCCCGCGCGCGCGGCGAGGCGGCGCGGCACGAGCAGCGGGCGGTCGAGGCCGACAGCCAGCGGCTGCTGCGAGGGCTCGAGCTCGAGGTCGAGCGGGCGATGATCGGCCTGGCCGGCGCGCGCCAGGCGGTGGAGATCCACGGCGACGCGCTCGAGGACCTGCGAGAGAGCGAGCGCATCGTCGCCACGCGGGTGGCGGGCGGGGTGACGCCGAAGTACGACGCGACCCGGATCGCGCTCGAGGTGATGGCGGTCGAGGCGGAGATGCGCAGCGCCGAGGCGGGCGTGACGGAGGCGCGCGGCGAGCTCGACGTGGCGGTCGGGCCGCTGGCGCCGCGGCTGCACGGGGCGCCGCAGATCGATCTGTTCACGCGGCCCGAGCTGGACGGCTACGAGGAGCTGCGCGCGCGCATGCTGGCGGAGCGGCCCGATCTGGCGGCGGCGCAGGCCCGCGTGGCGGGGGCGCGCGCGGGGGTGAAGGTGGCCCGCCGCGAGGTGTTCCCGGGCATCGGCCTGCGGGTGGCGGCGGGCTTCGGCCAGGGTCCGGGGCAGGTCGACGTCGGCGGGGGCGTGTCGATCCCGCTGCCGATCCTGTCGCGCGGGCAAGGCTTCATCGACCGCGCGCGGGCGGAGGTGCGCGCGGCCGACAGCGCGGCGCGGACGATGGTGCTGGCGGCGGAACAGCGGCTGCAGGCGACGCACGCGGTGGCGCGCGAGCGCCACGAGGTGTCGCTGCGCCACGTGGAGATGAGCCGCGGGGCCGCGGACGCGCTGCAGCTGCAGGCCCAGGCCGGCTATCAGAACGGTCGCCTGAGCGCGTTCGAACTGGTGGACGCGAGCCTCAGCGTCCGCGACATGCGGCTGCGCGACCTGCAACGGCAGTGGCCGCGCGCCTGGCGGAGCTCGAGGTCCGGCGCGTGGTCGAGGTCGGCGAGTTTGACTGAGGAGTGACTGACGTGATGATCAGGCGTGAATGTGGGGTGGCCACATTCACGAGCGGGGCCTGGTAATCAGAGGTGTCGTGATTCGCGTCAGGACCGGAGGGCCAGCTCGAGCGCGTCCTGCAGGGTCGCCACGGTCGTCAACGACTGCGCCTCGAGGCCGAGCTTGACGATCAGCGTCGCCACCAGCGGCGAGATGCCCGAGAGCACGCAGCGGCAGCCGAGCAGGCCGATGGCGCGGCTGGTCCGCAGCAGCGACTCGACGGTGGCGGTGTCGATCTCGAGCAGGCCGGTGAGGTCGAGGATGGCGGTGCGGGCGCCGGAGCGCGAGATCGCCGACAGCAAGTCCTCGGTCATGCGGGCGGCGCGGTCGCCGTGCAGGCCGCCGAGCACCGGCACCGCCAGCACCCCGCGGCCGACCTGCAGGACCGGG
Organism: Nannocystis pusilla; assembly: GCF_026626665.1. Classification (GTDB taxonomy): domain Bacteria; phylum Myxococcota_A; class Polyangia; order Nannocystales; family Nannocystaceae; genus Nannocystis; species Nannocystis pusilla. The sequence continues at coordinate 7,121,042 of NZ_JAPNKE010000002.1, read as the reverse complement.
CTGCCGATGCGCTCGATCACCTGCTCCTGGGCCTGCAGGCGCGACATCTGCTCGACCTGGTCGGTGATGTCCATGATGTAGCCGAAGTAGTGGGTGATCTCGCCGCGGTCGTCGCGGAGGATCACGGTGTAATCGGCGATCCACAGCGCGCGGCCGTCGGCGCGCAGCAGGCGGTACGGCTGGTGGACGAACCACGAGGCGCCGGCCTTGCTGCTCGTGGTCACCTCCTCGAACACGCGCGGGAGGTCGGCCTCGTGGATGAGCGAGGCGTAGGAGCGGCGGCCGCTGGCGATCTCCTCGAGCGGATAGCCGGTGAGGGTGGCGACGTTGGGCGAGACGTACTCGATCGGCCAGCCCTCGCGGTTCTGCCAGCGGAACACCACGACCGGCCCGACCGCGAACAACAGCCGCTCCTGCAGGCGGGCGTCGGAGGCGCGGATCAGCCGGTTGACCTCGCGCTCGAGCTCGCCGAGAGCGTCGTCACCCGGGCTGCGATCGGCTCCGGGACGCCGGCGTCGGCGATGCCGCGCACGCGGCGGACGAGCTCGTGGATCCGCGAGTCGACATCCGACATTCTGCGGACAGTAAACGATGTTATGGCGGGGGACAAGCGCTCGCCGGCCCCCGCGAGCGCTGATTGCATGGGATTTTTTGGGCCGACGGCGGAGGGGCCGGGAATCATCGCACCAGGCGCCAATCCTCGCGAGGCGAGGCGGGGCGCGGCGCCCGCCGCGGCGGGTCGCAGTCCGCGGTCGGTGACGCCGGCGCGACCGACACGACGCATGCTTCCGGTGGTCGGAGCGAGCGAGGCGGGTTGTGGCGCGAGCGGGGGCGATGTGTCCCAAACAGACCGCAATGACTACTGGTCAGCGACTGCGGTGTCGCGGGAGCCGATCTGTCTTCCGGGGCGCGAAGTATGAACATATCCGGGCAATGGCGGTATCGCCGCCAATGCGCGGAGCGTGACGCGCCGGGCGCCGAATTCGCGGCGACCGCCTTTGTGGAGATTCCGCGAGCGGCGAGGAGCGTCCACCATCGCCGCGAGGTCCTTTGGCGGAACAGGGCGATCCTACATTGCAGTTGCAACGGGCGCAGGAGGAGATCGAGGCGCTCCGCCGGCGATTGGCGGAGGTCGAGGTGGCGGCCCGACGCTACCGGGCGCTGGTCGACTCGAGCGCGGTGAGCGTCCAGGTCTATCGCGGCGACGGCACCAGCGACGCGGTCAACGGCGCGTACGAGCAGCTGTGGCGGGTGACCGCCGCCGAGGTGGCGGCGTACAACGTGCTCGCGGACCCGCAGGTGCGGGCGCACGGGATCATGCCGCTGGTCGAGCGGGTGTTCCACGAGGGGCGCTCGGCGCAGATGCCGTCGATCCGCTACGACCCGCAGAAGAACGAGAGCGTGGCCGCAGGCCAGGCGGCGTGGGTGGCCTCGGCGATGTCGCCGGTGGTGCGCGTGGACGGGACGGTCGAGGAGGTGGTGCATATCCACCTGCACGTCGGCGAGCTCAAGCAGACCGAGGAGGAGCTGCGCGAGCACAACCGCCGGCTCGAGGAGGCGGTGCAGGCGCGCACCGCCGAATTGGCGAGCAAGCTGCGGCTGATCGAATCGCAGCAGGAGGTGATCCGCGAGCTCTCGACGCCGATCATCGAGGTGTGGGACGGGGTGATCACGCTGCCGATCGTGGGCCTGGTCGACAGCGTCCGCACGGCGGAGATCATGGACAGCCTGCTGCAGGCGGTCGCGCGCACGCGGGCCCGCTTCGCCATCCTCGACCTCACCGGCGTGGAGGTGGTCGACACCGGCACCGCGAGCCACCTGATCGGGATGATCCAGGCGATCCGCCTGCTCGGCGCGGAGGGCATCTTGACGGGCATCCACCCGTTGATCGCGCAGACGATCGTGGCGCTGGGCGTCGACCTGACGCGCGTGACGGTGCTGGCGCGCCTGCGCGACGCGCTGCAGCACTGCATCGCCAGGCAGGGCGAGCGCGGGCGCGGGCCAGTTTAGCCAGGTGCCAGGAAGTCTCGGCTGGACGACACAGAGCTGTCCTTGCAGACAGACGAGGCCCGGCGCGAGGACGGGCCTCGGCCGGCGTCGGTTCTGTCCTTTCGGACAGAACCGTCCCGCGTCGACGCGGGCTTCAGCCGGTCTCGACGGCGACGGCGGTAGCTTTCAAAGATCCTCGGCGGGGATCCACGGGGCGGAGGGCGCGTAGACGCCGGTGATCTCGAGGTCGACGCTGGCGGGCCGGCCGTCCTGGTCGACGTCGTGGAAGGTGACGGTGCCGGCGGCGCTGTCGGCGTAGGCGGGATCTTTGCGGAAGAACTGGTAGGGGTCGAAGCAATCGCCCAGGTCCTGGTGGACGAACACGACGCGGACGCCCCACTCGTCCGGCTGCTCGACGGGCTCGTACTTGGGGTCGTCGAGGCCGCCGTTGGCGAGCGCCTCGAGGATGAAGCCGCGGCACAGGCCGGCGTCGTCGTCCCGCTGGATGACGCGAATTTGCAGGCTGTTGCCGTCGACCCACCAGGCCTGCGTGTCCGGCTCGGCGGGGGCGCCGGTGGTGCCGGTGGTGGTGGTGTCACCGGTGGTGGTGGTGATGGTGGAGTCGCCGCCGGTGGTGGGGGCGTCGGTGGTGAGCGGCGTATCACCGCTGGTCGGCTCGGCGGTGGTGCTCGTGGTGGTGGTGGTGTCGGTGCTCGTGCCGGTCGACGCGTCGCCGGTGGAGGTCTGGCCGTCGGTGCCGGCGGCCTCGCTCGTGGCCGCGGTCGCGTCGGTGCTCGCGGCGGAGGTCTCGCTGGCATTCTCGGTGGTGGTGCCGGTGACGCCGCCGCAAGCGAGCAGGAGCGCGAATGGATACATGGCAGGTTCGACGCGTCGTCGCATCGCGCGGTGATAACTCGCGGCCCGTCGATTCGCCAGAGGCCGCGGCGGCGGGCCGGTGGGGGGCGAGGATGACAGTGCATATTCCTGCGCGGCGCGTCCGGCCGATGCGGAGGTCGAGCGCGCCCGGGTCAGGCGATCCTGCAGTGCCGTGATTGCATGGTGCGATGATTAGGGCGCGGGGCGAATCCACCGGGGCGTGGTGGGGCGGGTGAAGTCGCCGCCCGTGGGCCTGGGGCCTCAACGGCTGGGGGCGGGCGAGCGCGAGACGGCGCGGTGGAAGGCCGGCGGAGGTTCGCGCATGCTCGGTCATGCTCCAAACCTTCCCCGCCAGCGACGCCGTCCTCGTGCTCACTGCGGTGGGGCTGGTGCTCGGGGCCCTGGTGGGCCTGGTCGGGTTTCTGTGCGGGCGCGGCAGGGCGGCACTGTTCGTCCACTGCCTGTGCGCGGGGCCGCCGGCCGCGGGCCTCCTGCTCGTCGCGCACATGCTGACGTACGGGCTCACGCACCCGAAGTGGATCGTGGCGTTCACGATCGCGGGGGTCGCCTGGGCGCTGCACCCGTTCGCGGTCCCGCGGCTGTTCCCCGCCGGCAGCGGGCTGCACATTGGCTCGGGGCGCTGGTCAGCGCGGCGATCTACGTGCTGGTGCTGGCGGTGATCGCGGGGGTGGCGTTGCCGTAGGCGCGTCAGACAGCGCGGCGGCCGTGGTACACAGGGGGAGATGATGAAAACATTCGGCAAGCAGGCGTCGGGGTTGCGGCTCGAGCGGATGAGAGCGTCGCCGCGGTGGGAGGGCGAGGGTTTTAAAACCTCTACCCGGCGCTGCCCGACCTGCGCTCGGGGCCGATGCCGCGGATCGGCGAGCTGCTGTGCGGGCAGGGGCGCGTGCCGAAGGCGCCGCTGCCGGCGGTGGATCCGCGACCGGCGTGGGCCAGGCCGCCGGAGACGGGCTTTCGTGCGACGTGGCTCGGGCACTCGACGGTGCTGATCGAGATCGGCGGGGTCCGCATCCTGACCGACCCGGTGTGGGAGAGCGCGCGTCGCCGCTGGGGTTCGCGGGGCCGAAGCGGTTCCAGCCGATCCCCGTGCCGGTCGAGGCGCTGGCCGACGTCGACCTCGTGCTGATCTCCCACGATCACTACGACCACCTCGACTACCCCACGATCCAGGCGCTCGCGCGCACGCCGGTGCCGTTCGTCACGAGCCTCGGCGTCGGCGCGCACCTGGAAGCGTGGGGCGTGGCGGCGGACCGCATCACCGAGCTCGACTGGTGGGACAGCGTGCGCGTGGCGAACAGCGAGGTGCTGGTGACCGCGACGCCGTCGCAGCACTTCTCGGGCCGCGGGCCGGGCATGCGCAACACGACGCTGTGGTCGGGCTTCGCCGTCCGCAGCGCCGACCACTCGCTGTTCTTCAGCGGAGACACGGGGCTCACGGAGGAGTACGCGGACATCCGCGCGAAGCTGGGGCCGTTCGAGCTGGTGATGCTCGAGGTCGGTGCGTTCCACCCGGGGTGGGGCGACATGCACCTCGGGCCCGAGCGAGCGCTCACGGCGCTGGAGCTGCTCGGCGGCGGCAAGCTGCTGCCGGTCCACTGGGGCACGTTCAGCCTGGCGCTGCATCCGTGGGACGACCCGCCGGAGCAGCTGATGACGATGGCGCCGAAACGCGGGGCTCAGCTGGTGATGCCGCGGCTCGGCGAAGCGATCGAGCCGGGCCGGGTCGATCGCGTGAATCCGTGGTGGCGGGCGCTCGCGGGGCTCGAGCGCAGCGACGATGCGGTGGAGCCGTCGCTCGAGGAGCAGGACCCGGCGATCCAGTGGCCGCTCGACTGACGTGAGGCGCGGTCACGGCCTCGCGGCGCGCGTCGAAGCGGCCGGACCTGGCCACGGGTCCCAGAGCACCGCGAGGCCGCTCGGACGAGCTCGTGCAGGCGGGGCTCTGCGGGCCGACGGCGGCGAGTGAGGAGAGTCGGGGCGCGCCGCGAGCGGCCCGCGGCGCGCCGGTTGGGTCAGCGGCGCGGGCCGAGGCTCGTGCGGACCAGCATCTGTGAGAAACTCTCGAGGAACTCCTGCTTCGAGATGTTGTTGTCGCGGCTGGTGTCGCTCGAGCGGAGGAACTCGTGGATCTCCGCGTCGGCGTAGCCCATGGCGCGGAACTTCGCCTCGACCTCGGCGCGGTCGAGCTGGCCGTCGTTGTTGGCGTCGATCTCCTCGAACACCTGGGCCATCGAGTCGCGGAACATCGCCCGCGAGATGGCGCGCCGGAACTCGCGCTCGAGCATGTCGAGGAAGGTGTCGTCGCCGAAGTCGGTCAGCCACGGGTTCATCACCGTCGAGCGCAGGACCGTGATCGCGTGGCCCGGGCCCTCGACGCCGAGGCGGCGCTTGTAGCTGTCCATGAACTGCGCGCCGTAATGGGCGTCCTCGAAGTCGGTGGTGGTGACGAGCAGCGGGTGGCCGGACGGGTCCTCGCCGGGGCGCAGGCTCAGGACCTCGTAGACGGCCTTGTTGAGGCGGTTCGCCTGCGCCAGGCTGGTGTTCATGCGGCCGTCGGGGCGCTTGAAGTTGAAGGCGTAGGTGAGGATGTTGAGGTCGGGCCCGAGCTCGGCGAACAGGGCCATGGCCTCCTCGTCGGCGAGCAGCGCGTCGGGCTCGCGGCCGTCGATCCGGTGACGGATGAACTCGAGCTGCGCGGCGACGTCGCCGCCGTCGATCTCGGCCGGCAGGCGCGGCACGGGGACGACGACGAAGTTGTCCTCGGGGCGGGCCATGCACAGCAGGCGGGCGTAGACCCGGCGGCAGTTGAACAGGGCCTTGCGGTGGATGCTGCCGTAGCCGCTGCGGCTCGGGCGGATGACCTTGTGGGCCAGGAACACCGCGGCCACCGCGGCCCCGGGCTTCGAACCCTCGACGCCGTAGATGCCGACCGAGGGCTCGTCCTGGGCGTGCAGGATGTAGGGCGCCTTGAAGGTGAGGAGGTCGCGCATCGCCGCGTTGCGGTAGCAGAGGGCGCCGGCGGGGTAGGGGATGTAGCCCGACTTGTGCGGGTCGACGGTGACGGAGTCGGCCAGGTGCAGCACCGCGTACTGCGACGCGGTGTAGCGGCTGAAGTCGACCTCGGCGCGCGGCGAGGTCGGCTCGGGGCGCTTGCCGGGGAAGCTCTCGTCGTCGTCGCGGAGGATGCTGACGTGGTAGCCGCCCCACGCGGCGTCGGCGTGGACGGTGAACTCGAGGCCCTCGTCGCGCAGGCGGTCGCGCAGCTCGAGGATGTCGCGCAGCGGATCGACGGCGCTCTCCTCGGTGCTGCCGATCACGCCGACCACGGTGTAGACCGGCCGGCGCTCGGCCAGGCAGCTCCGCAAGATCCGCTCGAGATCGGGGATGCTCATGCGCGCGTTCTCGTCGAGCGGGACGTCGAGCACGTTGGCGGCGCCGAGGCCGAGGATCGCGGCTGCCTTGGGGAACGAGTAGTGCTTGGTCGCCGGGACCAGGACCACCGGCGGGTTGCGCAGCTCGCCGAGGTAGCGGCTGAAGAAGGTGTGCATGCCGAGGCTCTGCGGCGCGACCTTCGTCAGCGCGGCGTCGATGACGGCGGGCGAGATGCCGTACTCCGCGGTGAGGCGGGCCGGCAGGGCCAGGATGTCGTCACCCTGCAGGTTGCACAGCGACCAGGCGTCGAGCTCGCGCAGCAGGACCATGTCGCCGCCGCGGGTGCGCACGCGCAGGTCGCTCGCGGCGGCCAGCGTCGGGTCTTCCTTCAAGGCCGCCTGCATGGCGACCGGGTAGAGCTTGAGGTTGCGCGCCGACCACAGCGCCTCGATGTTGGCGACGGTGCCGCCGCTGGTGATGTGGCCCCACGGGCGCACGGCGCCGGCCTGGCAGGCGGCCTTGTCGGGCAGCGGGAAGCCGATCATGCGGCACAGGTCGTCGCCGACCAGCAGCTCCAAGATCGTGGTCGCGGTCGAGCCCTCGAAGGCGACGTTGTTGGGGTTGTAGAGCATCGCCGCGAAGTAGCCGAGCACGGCCGGCATCGCGGTGTCCCAGTTCATGTGCCCCTGATAGCGGGTGCTGAAGAACGGCATCGACTTCTTCAAGAAGCCGAGCAGCGAGCGGTAGCTGTCGGTCAACGTGCCCATCGCCTGCACGTATTCGGGCTGGCGCTTGACCGCCTCGGTGACGAGGGTCGGATCGCCGGGGTGGAAGTTGCGGCGCCAGAACGCCTGATCGCGGATCGCCTCGACGATCAGCCGCTCGAACTCCTCGGCGTTCTCGGCCTTGGAGCCCAAGAACCACGCCTCGGGCGACGAGGTGCCCGGGCCTTCGAGGTAGGGGATCTCCACTTGCTGAAGGAACTGTTCGACGGCGCCGGCGGAGACCTGGGGTCCCCGCTTTCGAGTGGGTCGATGAGTCATTGAGTCGCTCTCCTGGCAGGATCGAAAATGAGGTGGGCGGAGCTTCGCACAGTCCTCGCGGGCAAGGGTGCGCACACACGAGCCGGGGGCTCCGGGGCGACGTCTCGCGGCCGTCGCAGGCGCGATTTCGCGGCGCTCGTCGGGGTGTATCCTGGGCCGGCGAGCGACGCGGGACGCGCCGTCGCCGAGCGCCGAGGACCCATGACCTACGACGAGCGAACCCGCGGCTTCGACGGCCTTCACCTCGGCGACACGGTGCGCGCGCTGATGCCGTTCTGCGTGATCGCCGGGCTCGGGCGGGTGTTCCTGTTCATCGAGAATTACCGGCTGGACGCGCCCGGGTGGGTCTATTTCGTGAGCGTGGTGCTGGCGCTGGGCGTCAGTGGGGCGCGGATGGTCCGACTCGAGGCGCTGCGCCCCGGCGATCCGCAGCTCCTCGTCACGCGCACGCGCGAGGTCGGGCCGGTGGGCGAGCTGGTGATCGCCGGCTTCGGCGCGTTCCTGCTGTGGGCCGGGCTGTTCGCGGTGATCCTCACCGGCTCGACCCAGATCTGGGGCGGCGTGCCGAGCGACAAGTCGATCAGCATGCCCGAAGTGGTGCTGGCGACGGTGATGTTCGCGCTGCCGGGCTTCTTCATGGTGTACTGGCGGCCGATGTTCGTCGTCGACCTGAAGGCGAAGACGATCCGCCGCTACCCGTTCGGGCGCGCGCTGGGGCTGGCGCGCAGCTTCGCGGGCTCGGAGCTGCGGATCTTCTCGGAGGGGTACTGGATCACGAACACCCGCCACCGGCTCGGCGACATGATCCGCGGGAAGGTCGGCCATTCCACGTTCGAGCTCGAGCTCGTGCACGGGAACCTCGGCGAGGCATACGTGGCCGAGCGCGTGGCGTGGTGGGCCCGGGCCTTCGACGCGCGGGTGGCGACCGAGGCCGAGTGCGCGTGAGGACGAGGCGCGTCACTGGCTCAACCGGAGAGTGACGGGGAAGCTCCAGAACGTGCCGAACTGGGGGTCGAGGTCGGGAACGCCGACGGCCTCGACGCCCGGCCAGTTGGCGAGCTCTCGTCGCAGGGCGCCGAGCGGGTCGTCCTCGCTGCCGAACGGCGGCTGATTCCAGGGCGTTACCACCACGACGAGCACGCGCTCGCCCCGGCCGCGCGGCTCCGCGGGTTTCGGATCGGTGACGAACAGGCTCGCCCATTCGCGCTCGACGGGGTCTTCGTAGCCCGCTCGCTCCATGTGTTCGGCGAGGCGCCATGTGTCCTCGAGTCGCTCGACGGCGCGGCGAAACTCGTCGACGGTCATCACGGCCTTCTTCACCGGCCGACGATATCACGGCAATGACGGGAGGGGTCGCCACGAGCGAGGGCTCGCGGAATGCAGCGAGGTTCGGCGGCCTCGTCCCAGGCTGCGAGCCCCGGGGAGAAACATGTCGTCAGACGCCGTCGCCGGCACAGTCCGTGAGGAGGCAGGGCAACGCGAGGGCGCAATTGGCGAAGGCCCCCAGGCTGGCGAGGGGGGCCACGGGGAACCAGAGGGCGCCGAGGCAGACGACGAAGGCCGCGCCGCACTTTTGCACGGCGTCCTTGGAGTCGGCGTCGACCCTGGGGAGCGGGCGCGGCGAAGGCCTCGCAAGCGCGAGGAGCTGGCCGCCCGCGGGCGCAGCCGGGTCGCTGGCCTGGAGGTCCGCTGCCGCGGAGCCGAGCACGTCCTGAGCGGCCCCACACGGCGCTGGGCCGTCGTCGCCGGACCAGGCGCTCGCCATGAGGGTGGGCGCCGCGGCGAGTGAGAGGAGCAGGGGCGTGAGGACGGCGGCAGGGCGCATGCCTCTCCATGCCTCGTCCGAGCGAACGCTCGCCGCGCCGCGAGCGAATGGCAGCCGCAGCCGCGCCGCGCCCTGCAGGAGGCAAGGGCTCGCGCGCAGGCGGGGGCCGCGGCCGGGCCCGGCGGGCGGACGACGCTGCGACGCGGGGAGCCGGCTCGCGCGGGCTGGTCCTGTCGTTCAGCCGCTTCGAGCGGGGGACGGTGCGGAGATTCACGCTTGCGAAAGCGGAGGGCAGCTTGCGAGCGCAATCGATGCAGGCCGGGTGCCGGGTCGTGGCGCTTGCCGGGCAGTGCCTGGATGCATGCATCGGAGGATGGCGGCGAGGTCGAGGTTCCCGCTGCGAATCGAAGGATGAGCGGCTGTCGCGGGCGAAATCGATGCAGTCCGTCAGTCCTGCCGGCGGTGTCGAGATTCCTGCTGTGAGTCGAATGATGATGCGAGCGGGCGCTCGCGTCAGAGGCCACGCGAGCCGAGCGCCGCTCGTTTGGAGCCACCATCCCGGATCGAGCCGACCCGCACGTGCCGTGAGTCGATGCGGTCCGTCAGTCCTGCCGGCGATGTCGAGATTCCTGCTGTGAGGCGAATGATGAGCGGCAGTCGCGGGTGAGTCGATGCGGTCCGTCAGTCCTGCCGGCCGTGTCGAGATTGCCGCTGCGAATCGAAGGATGAGCGGCTGTTGCGAGTGAATAAATGCAATCCGTCAGCCTGTCGGCGGTGTCGAGATTGTCGCTGCGAATCGAAGGATGAGCGGCTGTCGCGAGCGAAGTCGATGCGGTCCATCACTCCTGCCGGTACCACCTGCGAATCGAGGATGACCGGCTGCTGGGAGCGCGAGCCGTGGAAGGCCGGACGACAGCCGGGTCACTGGCACGACGCCCGCGGGGGCTGGCGATTCGTCGGCTGTCACGTCCGCGCCGTCGCGCTGCGCGGGGGCTGCAGTCGAGGCTGCTCGCGGCGCGGACAGATCGCGCGCGTGAAGGCGCCCGTGGCCGCTTGCGGGCGTAAATGGCGGGCCGTTACAATCGCGTCGGTGCTCGCGCCGGGCCTCGTGATGTCGTCGCTGCTGGGGTCCGCCCCGGCCGTGGCGTGGGAGGCCCCGCCGGAGTGTCCGACGGCCGCGGAGGTGCGCGCGCGGCTGCAGGCGACCGTGGCCGACGTGCCGCGGGCGGGGGTGAGCGAGTTTCGGGCGCGGGTCACCCGGGTCGACGCGCAGACGTGGCGGATGACGACGGCGACGCGCGGGGAGTTCGGGACGACCGAGCGGCCTGCGGTCGACGCCGGCCGCTGCGCCGAGCTGGCCGACGACTTCATCCACTACGCCGACACGGTGTGGCGCACGTGGGCGCTCGACGAGCCGCCGCCGCGCCGGCTCGGCGTGCACGTGCGCGTGGCCGGGCAGGTCGGGGTCGGGCTGCTGCCGCGCGGAGGCTTCGGCGGCGGGCAGGTGGTGCTCGGGCTGGTGTGGCAGCGCGCCCGCCTCGAGGTCGGGCTCGCGGCCGACGGGGTCGAGGGCCTGCAGCTGCGCCCGGCGAACCCGGCGTTCCGCTCCGACTGGGCCCGCGGGACGCTGCTGGTGCGCGGCTGCGGGGTGGTGGCGACCCGCAAGGTCGACGTGCTGCTGTGCGGCGGGGTCGAGGGCGGGGTGATGGCGAGCCGGGGCGGGGCGGCGTGGAGCCGCGCGTTCCCGAGCTTCAACGTCCACGCGGCCCCGGGGCTGGTGTGGTGGTTCCATCGCCGGGTGGGCCTGTGGCTGGGCGCCAGCGGCGGGCCCTTCCTGCCGCCGCTCGAGCCGCGCGGGGCCGGCGGGAGCTACGGGATCACCCGGTTTTTCTTCGCCGGCGGGCTCGGTCTCGAATTTCGTGCAAGCCCATGACGGAACGCCCGCCATCCGGGCAGCCCATGAGCCGACGTATGACCCGCGACCCGAAGTTCGCCGCCATCTACTCCGAGCACGCCGCGCACGTGTGGCGGCTCGCGCGTCACTTCGGGGTCCCGCCCGAGCAGCTTCACGACGTGGCGCAGGAGGTGTGGGTGTCGGTGTTTCGCCAGCTGGAGAGCCTGGACCTGTCGCGCCCGCTGAAGCCGTGGCTCACCGCGGTGGTGTGGAACCACGTCCGCCACCTGCGCCGCGGCTACGCCCGCCACATGCGCAAGGCGCAGGCGCTGACCGACGCCGAGGCGGTCCGCGGCGGGGGCGAGGAGCCGATGTCGCGCAGCGAGGCGGTGTGGACGCTGGAGATGCTGCTGAGCGAGCTGCCGGCGGACCAGCGCGAGGTGCTGCTGCTGTGCGACGGGGAGGGGCTGTCGGCGCCGGAGGTGTCGGAGGCGCTGGGGGCCCCGCTCAACACGGTCTATTCGCGGCTTCGCCTGGCGCGTCGCCGCTGTCAGGCGTTCGCGGCGACGCTCGGGGCCGCCGGCTGGGCGCTGCTGATCCAGCGCCACTGCGTGGAGCTGGGGCCGTCGCCCGGCGAGCTCGAGCGGCTCGGTACGGCGCTGGGGAGCCCGATGGCGGGCGCGCCGGCTGCGGTGGGCGCAGCGACGGGGCCGCGAAGCTGGCTGGGAGCGGCGGCGCTGGTGGCGAGCGTGGTGGCCGCAGGGGCGCTGGCGGCCGGGCTGTGGCAGATGCAGGAGTCGCGCGAGGCGGCGGCGGCCGAGCCCGCTGCCGGGGCTGAGTGGCGCCGCCGGTGGATGCGGAGGTGTTCGGGCGCGGGGCCGAGGCGCCGGGCGGTGCGGAGGTCGGGGCGGCTTCGGGGGCCGCGGAAGACGTGGGTGAGTCGGCGAGCGAGGCGGCCAGGGGCCTCGCAGGGGCTCCGGAGGCCAAGGCGGCGAGCGAGGCGGCCACGGGCCCCGCCGGGGTTCCGGAGGCTGGCGGGGCGGCGCTCGAGGAGGTCGCGCCTGCGGTGGTGCCCGCTCCGGCGCCGCGTCGCGCGACCCGGCGGCCGGCGGCTCCGCCCGCGAGTCCGCCGCCGCCGGTCGAGGACGCGGCGGCGTCGCGGCGCAACAGCCTGGCCGCGGAGCACCGGATCCTCGACGAGGCCAAGGCCGCGCTCGCTGCCGGCAACACGAGTCTGGCGCTGTCGCTGCTCGACGAGCACCGCCGCGACTTCCCGCGCAGTCCCAGCGCCGATATCCGCGATCTGATGCGGGTGCGGATCCTCTGCGGCAAGGGCAACGCGGCCGCGGCGAAGGCGGTGGCCGAGCAGTACCCGGGCGACCCGCAGTTCTCGGCGCTGATGCGCCGCTGTGATTGAGTGGAGGACGCGGTGCGAGGTTTTGATAGGATGGTCAATGGGACATGTGCGAATGAGCATGTCCCTGGGGGCATGTCGACATTGCGGGGCGGGCGCGTGTTCGCCGGTCTGTTCGACAGGACTTGGGTTCATGGGCATGTCCCATGTCAAAGTCATCGCCCCGGGCGGTTCGCGCGATCGCGGCGCTGCTCGGCGGAGAGAGGGCCGCGCGACCGCTTCGCCGGTGCTTCGGAGAATGTCTTGATGGACATGTCCGATGGGGCATGTTCATGACAGGGTCGCTCGGCCTGGTGGTGTCGGCGGTCCTGGCCTGCGCGCCGCAGGTCGTGCTCGTCGACAGCGACAGCGCGGCGAGCTCGACGGGCTTCACCGCGACGACGACGCCGACGACGACGACGACGGCGTCCGGGACGACGGTCGAGGTGACGACGACGAGCGACGGGACGACGACCGGGGACGGGGCGACGGCGCCGACGAGCACGACGGGGGCGCTCGTGTGTGAACCGCCGGTCGGCGAGCCGGGGGCGCTGGCGTCGCTGCTCCAGGCGACGGGAGCGGGCAAGCAGACGCTGCAGGCGGTGAGGGTCGACGGGGCGGGCAACACGTACGTGGCGGGCAACTTCACCAGCGAGCTGAATTTCGCCGGGGCGACGACGACGCTGGCCGGTGACCTGGCCGCGCCGTTCGTCGCCAAGTTCGACTGCGCCGGCGAGCTGTCGTGGCTGTCGGTGGGCGAGCCGGAGGCCGGCGCGACCGGCAACGCGCGGGCGCTGGCGGTCACAGACGAGGTGGTGTTCGTCGGCGGCTCGGTCACGGGGACGCTGGGGTTCCCGTCGGGGACGATCGCGGGCGGCCCCGGGGGAGCCTTCGTCGCCCGCTTCGAGGCGGCCAGCGGGGCGCTGGTGGCGGGCCACGTCCTCGCCGAGGGGGCCACGGCAGTGCATGCGCTCGCGCTCACGGACAGCTCGATCCACGCGGCGGGATCTTGCATCGACCCGGACGCGCCGGAGACCTTCGGCATCCTGCACGCGAGCTCGACCTCGAGCTCGAGGCCGCGGCGCCGCGGTGCCTCTACAGCCCGGCGGTGCCGCCGCCCGCGATGGGTCAGGCGCGAGTGACGACGTCGGCCCGGGCGGTGGCGGTCGCAGAAGACGGCGACGTGATCCTGGCCGGCCAGATCACGGGGCCGCTCGACGGCGGCGCAGTGCCGGTGGTCAGCGGCGACGCCGATGGCTTCGTCGCGCGCCTGCAGTCGCCGCTCGCCGCCGGGCCCGCGCTGTTCGACGACGGGTGGATCACCACGCTCGGCGACACCGAGCGCCGCGATCGCGCCAACGGGATGGCGCTGGCGGACAACGGCGACGTGATCGTGGTGGGCCTCGGCCACGGAAAATTCTTCCCGCAGGACCCACCCGGGTGCGAGGACACGTCGGGCGACCTCTACACCGCCTTCGTCACCCGCCTCGCGGCCGCCGACGGGTCCTGCGTCGCCCACGAGATGCTCGAGTCGAACGCGATGCAGTCGACCGAGGCGCACGCGGTGGCGGTGCGCGGGCAAAACGTCTACGTGCTCGGGCAGTTCGGCCGCTCGCTGGGGGTCGCAGGAGAGTCCATCGCCGAGGAAGCAGATGCGCCCTTCGGCATTCGCATGTTCTTGCTCGGCCTCGACGAGGACTTGCGGCTCGAGACTCACTTCTACAGCGAGCAGACGGCGCAAGACGTGTGCAGCGGCAATGAAGAGGCGCGCGCCCTCGGCTACGACCTCGCGGCGGGCGAGGACGTGGTGATGGCGGTGGCGGACGCGTGCGGCGACGGCGTGCAGCTGGCCGGGACGGCGATCCTCGACAGCGACGCCTTCCTCGCCGGCTTCGTGCCCGCGCCGTAGCGACGGCAGCGCGGCGAGAGCACGCGAGTTCGTCGGCGATCGAAAATCACGCCGACCGGAGCGAAAGCGCCGCCCTCCCGGCGAACGCCGAGGTCCTCTAAAAGATGAGGAGACTCCGGCGTGGACACGCCGGACATCGACCCAGGAGAGCAGATGCATCGCCTCATCCAAGCAATCTTCGCGGCGACGTTCGGGGGCGCATGCACCCCTTCGGCCCGCGTCGCGGTCCCCTCCGGGCACGACGGCCCCGAGCACGGGATGCATCACGGCGCCCACCACGGCTTCACGGACGCGGCCGCCTGGGCCGAGGTGTTGGACGCTCCGGACCGCGCGGCCTGGCAGCGCCCGGAGGAGGTGGTGCGGGCGCTGGAGCTGGAACCGACGATGCGCGTGGCCGACGTCGGCGCAGGCACCGGTTACTTCGCGGTGCGGCTGGCGCGAGCGGTGCCCGCGGGTGAGGTCCTCGCCACGGACGTCGAACCGGACATGGTGCGCTATTTGAATGAGCGCGCGCGCCGGGAGAAGCTGCCCAACCTGCGCGCGGTTCAATCGACCGCGACCACCTCGAGTCTCGCAGCCGCGAGCTTCGACCGGATCCTGGTGGTGCACGTGTGGCACCACCTCGACGAGCGCGAACGCCACGCCCGCGAGCTCGCCGCGGCGCTCCGGCCCGGCGGGAAATTGATGATCGTGGACTTCAGCCAGGCGGCGCATCGCGGGCCGCCGGCGCACATGCGCGTGCCGCCCGAGGTCGTGGTCGCGGAGCTGGCGAGCGCCGGCTTGAGCGCGAGCGTCTCGCCGGTGGCGCTGCCTGATCAGTACATCGTGGAGGCGCGCCGCGGTCCGTGAGCGCGGCGAGGCGCTGCCGCGAGCACGGCCCTCGGCTCCGGGGCGGACGCGCGCGCGAGCGTTTCTTTTGAAATTCGCGGGGTGGTGATGATGGCGTGACGGATCGGCGGTGGGCCGGGAAGACCGGGTGAGAGGTGACCGAGTCACCCCAAGAGCCCGCACCATGCACGCCTCGAACCGTTCCACGCGGCCCGCCCGCGGTCCTGCCCTGTTCGCCCTGTTCGCGCTGCCCTGCCTCGGCGCCGTCGCCTGCGGTGATTCGCCCGCGGAGGGCGAAGGCCTCGCGGACGACCTCGACGTCGCCGCCGAGCCCGGTGCCCCGCGCGGCATGTCGCCCGGCCTCGAGGGCCTGACGTATCCCAGCTCGCCCTCGACGGGCAGCATCCAGGCCCCGCTGCCGCAGGCGTACTGCGCCATCGACGTCGAGGGGGCCTCGCGCGCGACCGAGACCGATTACATCCCGCACGTCATCGCCTGCGAGAACGGCGGCGCCGATTTCGAAGCGCTCAAGGCCCAGGCGATCGCGGCGCGCTCGGTCGCCTACTACGCCATGGCCAATGACGGCACGATCTGCGACGGCCAGGGCTGCCAGGTCTATTCGTGTGGGATCGCCCCGCAGGCGATCCACTACGAGGCCGCGGCCGCGACCAGCGGCCAGTACCTCGCGTACAATGGCTGGCTGACCTACGGCTTCTACGTCGCCGGCGACCCGAACCTGCCGCAGACGAGCTGCATCGACACCGCCAACGGGTCGGTGGCCGCGACCGAGAAGTACGTCACGTTCAACGACGGCAAGAGCGGCCACGCGGTCGCGCAGACCAAGCTCGGCTACGTGTTCGACGTCGGGGCGCCGGGCTACGGGCAGAACCGCGGCTGCATGTCGCAGTGGGGCGCGCGCTGCCTGGAGAACAAGGGCCGCGACAGCGCGGGGATCCTTCGCTTCTACTACGGCGCGGACATCCAGATCTTGCAAGCCCAGGGGGCCTGCGTGACGCCGCCGGAGCCGCCGGAGCCGCCGGAGCCGCCGCTGCGGCGGGTGAGCCAGTCGAGCAACCGCGACTACGACGGGGACGGGGCGGACGACATCTTCTGGTACCAGCCGGGCGAGGGCGCCGATCCGCTGTGGCTGGGCAAGGAGGTCGGTGGATTTACGCAGACGTTCGCGCCGAACGTGCAGTCGCTGTACTTCACGGCGGCCGGCGACTTCGACGGCGACGGCCGCGGCGACGTGTTCTTCTATGCGCCGGGCGAGCTGCCGGAGGCGATCTGGAACGGCACGGCGAGCGGCGGGTTCACCAAGTCGACGCCGAAGACCAGCGGCGGCGCGGTGTTCAACGTCGGGGGCATGCACTACCAGCCGATCGCGGGCGACTTCAACGGCGACGGTTTGGATGATGTGCTGTGGTACGCGCCCGGCGAGGCCGACGACTTCGTGTGGTACGGGCTCGGCGGCAACAAGTTCAATAATGTGGCGATCACGGTGGCCGGCGATTACCTGCCGGTGGCGGGCGACTTCGACGGCGACGGGCGCACCGACATCCTGTGGTACGGCGGCGGCGACGCGCCGGAGGCGGTGTGGTACGGGCGGCCGAGCACCAACGTGCCGTTCGACAAGCTGACGACCAACAACGTGAGCGGGCTGTACCTGCCGTTCGCGGGCGACTTCAACGGCGACGGGCGCGACGACATCTTCTGGTACGCGCCGGGCGAGGCGGCCGACAGCCTGTGGAACGGGACGGCGGCGCGCAGCTTCAGCCACAGCCAGCCGAAGCGGCCCGACGGCACGGCGTGGAACGTGATCGGCGGGTTCGAGGCGGTGCCAGGCGACTTCGACGGCGACGGCGACACGGACATCGTGTGGTACGGCCCCGGCGGCGACAACGACAGCGTGTGGTACGCGACCGGCGGCAACCGCTTCGAGTCCGGTCTGCTCACTGTCTCGGGCAACTACGCCCCGGTGTGACGGGCGAGCGAAGAACCAACTCTTGAATGATGGCAGCGCCGCGGCGAGGTGCTCGCGGCCGACAATCCGTGGAGATGACGATCATGCAGTCCCTGTTCAATGGCAATTCCCTGCAGATGATGCTCTGGCGCTCCGGCGCCGTGGCGGCGGCGGCCCTGTGCGCCTGCGTCGACGATGTCGAGCAGGACGGCGACCTCGACCTCGTCGACGTCGAGGCCGAGGCCGAAGGCCCGGACGGCGCGCCCGAGGGCCTGCCCGACGGCCACGAGCACGGCCGCGAGTACACCAGCGAGGACTCGCCGGCCGCGGGGATCAGCTGCGCCGAGTCGACCGCGACCGGCTACGTCGACGGGCAGCCGTTCCAGATCTCCCTGGTCACGGTCGACGGCGAGCCGGTCCAGATCGACACCGCGAACGCGTTCTACGTCATGCAGCAGGCCGCGGCGCAGGCCGGGGTGCACATCACGGTGGGCAGCGGCTTCCGCACGATGGCCGAGCAGGAGTATTTTGGAACTGCTATCAGACCTGTTCGTGCAACAATTGCAACATCGCCGCCAAGCCGGGCTTCAGCAATCACCAGAGCGGGCACGCGCTCGACCTCAACACGTCGTCGTCGGGGGTGCTGGCGTGGCTCAACGCGAACGGGGCGAACTTCGGGTTCAAGCGCACGGTGCCGAGCGAGCCGTGGCACTGGGAGTGGTGGGGCGGCGGCCCGGGCGGGGGTCCGTGCGGGGCGCCGCCGCCGGAGCCGCCGGAGCCGCCGAAGCCGCCGCTGCAGCGCGCGAGCCAGTCGAGCAACCGCGACTACGACGGGGACGGGGCGGACGACATCTTCTGGTACCAGGCGGGCGAGGGCGCCGATCCGCTGTGGCTGGGCAAGGAGGTCGGCGGATTTACGCAGACGTTCGCGCCGAACGTGCAATCGCTGTACTTCACGGTGGCCGGCGACTTCAACGGGGACGGCCGCGGCGACGTGTTCTTCTATGCGCCGGGCGAGCTGCCCGAGGCGATCTGGAACGGCACGGCGAGCGGCGGGTTCACCAAGTCGACGCCGAAGACCAGCGGCGGCGCGGTGTTCAACGTCGGCGGGATGGACTACCAGCCGATCGCGGGCGACTTCAACGGCGACGGTTTGGATGACGTGTTCTGGTACGCGCCCGGCGGGGCCGACGACTTCGTGTGGTACGGGCTCGGCGGCAACAAGTTCAACAATACGGCGATCACGGTCGACGGTAACTACCTGCCGGTGGCGGGCGACTTCGACGGCGACGGCCGCACCGACATCCTGTGGTACGGCGGACCCGAGCTGCCGGAGGCGGTGTGGTACGGCCGGCCGAGCATGAACGTGCCGTTCGACAAGGTGACGACGAACAACGTGGCGGGCCTGTACCTGCCGTTCGCGGGCGACTTCAACGGCGACGGGCGCGACGACATCTTCTGGTATGCGCCGGGCGAGGCGGCCGACAGCCTGTGGAACGGGACGGCGGCGCGCAGCTTCAGCCACAGCACGCCGAAGCGGCCCGATGGGACGGCGTGGAACGTGATCGGCGGGTTCGAGGCGGTGCCGGGCGACTTCGACGGCGACGGCGACACGGACATCGTGTGGTACGGACCCGGCGGCGACAACGACAGCGTGTGGTACGCGACCGGGGGCAATCGCTTCGAGTCGGGGCTTATCACCGTGTCGGGGAATTATAACCCGGTGTGAGCGGACGGAGTGGACGGCCTGCGAAGAGAACGTCGCAGGCCGTCCGGCCGGGGTCGCAAGTCGACGCTTGAAAGTTGCTTATTGTGTGGGTGGTTGGGACCCTCGGACTTCGATCCGTGGACGCTCCGCGCGCCATGGGCTACTTTATAAACTATGCGGCCGCGGTCCCGGCCAGGCGGTCGCTCGCGGGCATCGGCGGTCGGACCACGAGCGTCCTGGCGCAAAGTCCCGGTCTGCTACGGCCGCCTGCTTGCGACCGGCAGGGCGCAGACCATGGATGAGTATGCATCATGCAATCCACCCCATCTCTGCGCTCGCACTGTTCTTCGCGCCCGCCGCCACCGATTTGAAGGCGCAGGCGGCGGGCGGCGATGCACTCCAGGAGATCGAGCAGGCGCGTCCCGACGAGGTGACGGTTGAGCTTCAGCGAGTGGAGCGCGGCGGTCTTGCTATCACAGCGCACTTTCGCTTCCAAGAATCCGGGGTCCTCGGCGAGTTGCAGCTCGACCTGTGGAATGGCCTCGCCGAGGCGCACTTCTCGGTTGCCGGTGTGTCGCACGTGCGGCTCCGGCATGTGGACGACGTTGAAGAGCACGATCAGGTTTGGTTGTCGCCGACGATCCACGATGAACTCGCGCGTGGCGCTCCGGACGTCATGCTCGTCTTCTGGGCCGTCTTGCTTGACTCGCGGGTCTACGCGCAGGTTGGCGAATGGCTGAGCACGCTGCCGCCTGACCCCCTCAAAAAGAACCCGGCATGCTCTGTGTTCAAGTGGGGGATGAAGGGAGTGTTGGCTCTCGCTGGCGCGGCATGTTGCAGTGGATCCTTTGGCTTTGGCTGTGCGACCTGTACCCTGGGAGGTCTAGCCGCCGCCGATTACGTTGACGCTATCGATTGCAACAAGGATTGCAAACCCGACTGCCCGCTGGGATAGGCAACCATGAAAACGCCCGCACTGCGCGACCACGAAGAAGAACCAGCCCGCCTTGATCGGCCGCAGCCGTTAGGCTTCTTGCCTACGCTCGCCTTTTGGAAGCGGCCGGACGTCGGGAAGATCGTGGGACCCTGGCTCGGTACCTTCGTCTTCTTCTGGTTGATGATCTTCGGCATGTTCGTAGTCCAATGGACACCCATTTGGTTGAGTGCTCTGCTCGGGGGTGTGGGCCCCTTTCTGTTCATCGCGGTGCTTGAGCATCACCTACGGGCCCGACTCCGACACCGAGCTCTTGGTGCGAAGCCCTTGGCTGATTCGCTCCCGCCTGCAGGCGGCCCCGGTGAGACTGCCACCCCGCACGCTCGGGAAGACGCGTAAGTGCCATGCGCGACCGCGGGGCCGGTGCCGGTTTTTGTCCGGTAAATCATGTCGTCGCTCGATTCGCGAGCCCTGCGAGGCAGGGCGGGTGGTCGGTCGCGGTTCGGCGCGGATGAGGCGCGCCGTCGATCGGGACATGTCCCCGGAGACGCGGCAGCAGGGCCGGGTTGCGGGCGAACAGCAGCAGGCGGTCGTCGACCGGCTTGTGCTTCTTCACGCTGGTCCGCAGGCCCGTTACGATGGCCGCGAGGGCGTCGGCGTCGGGCAGGGCGCCGCGGGCGAAGCCGGGGATGATGGGCATGCCCCTGGGCACTTTCTTCTGCAGCTTGGGCAGGGCCTTCTCGAGCAGGGCCCGCAAGGTCGGGACCGGCTTGCCGAGGACGACGCCCCAGGCGTCGCCGTCGCTGTCCCAGGTGGCGACGGCGCCGAAGTGCTTCGAGCCCGGGAGCGCTCGCGTCGGCGTCGGCATCGATCGCGCATCACCAGGCTCGACAGTGAAGCGCCTGGGGCCGGTGCGTGGCGAGCGAGGCCGGCGCCGTCGCGCCTCGGGCGATCTCGCTTCAAGCTATGCGTATTCACCCCCGTGCGTGTTTCATGGCAGCGTCCGCGCGATCGACCCGCCCCTGCTCCGTGTGTGCTCCCGGTGCGCGGCCGAGCGGGTGGTCGAGGCTGCTGGTGACGCTGGGAGTCTGCTCGGCCCTGCTGTCGGCCGCGATGCGCTCGCTCGTGGTGCTCGGGCTGCTGGCGACGGCGAGCACGGCTCTGGCGTTGCAGGCGCTGCGGGCGGTGAGGCGAGCGCGGCGGGCCGAGGCGGAGCGCGAGGCGTCGGCCAGCGAGGCGAGGCGCTGGAGGGCGATCGTCGAGGCCGCGGAGCAGGCCGTCGCGACCGTGACCCGCGAGGGCATCGTGACGAGCTGGAGCGCGGCGGCCGAGCGGCTGTACGGCTGGCGCAGCGACGAGATCGCCGGGCGATCGCTGCTCGAGGTCGTGGCGCCGGAGCGGCGCGCCGAGCTGTCGGCCAGGTTGGCGCGGGGGGTCGGGCGCAGCGGGGCGAGCTTCGCCGGCGTCGGGCTCCACCGCGACGGCAGCCGCGTCGAGGTGGCGGTGACGCTGGTGCCGCTGCCCTCCGCGCGGGGCCAGGGCGCGGACGTGGCGGTGCTGTGGCGCGACGCGCGAGAGACGAACTCGCTGCGGGCGACCTGTCGTCGGCTCGAGCGGGACTACGACAAGCTCGTCGAGCACGTCGACGACGGGGTGTTCCTCGCGGACCGCGACGGTCGGCTGATCCGGGTCAACCAGGCCGGGGCGCGCCTGCTCGGGGCCTCGCCGGCCGATCTGGTCGGACAGCCGCTGGCGGCCCTGCTGGCGGACGACGAGGCGCAGCGTCTGGCGAGCGCGCGAGCGGCGTTGAGGCAGGGCGAGCCGCACGTGGGCGAGTACCGGTTGCGGCGGCGCGACGGCGGTCGGCGGGTGGCCGAGCTGCGGATGATTCTCCTGTGCGACGGGCGCGTGCAGAGCTTCGTCCGCGACCTCGGCGGGCGCGAGACGGGCCACGCCGAGCTCGCCCGGGCGCACGCGGAAGAGCGCGGCCTCCGGGTCCAGCTCGAGTCGCTGACCCGGGCGACCTCCGCGATCACCGACGCGGTCGCGCGGATCCCCGAGACCGACCTCGACGCCGTCCTCCTGGTCGTCTTGCTGCAGGCGCAGACGCTGACGCAGGCCCGCTACGCCGCGCTGGGCCTCGGCACCGACCCGACGCGACCGTTCGAGCGGTGGGTCTACGCGGGCATGACGGCGGAGCAGGCCGAGCGGATCGGTCGCGCGCCGCGGCCGGTGGGGCTGCTCGGCGCGGTGGCCCTGCAGGCCCGCGCGGTGCGCCTGCGCGACATCGCCGAGAGCCACGAGCGCGTCGGCTTCCCGCCCGGGCACCCGCCGATGCACAGCTTCCTCGGGGTGCCGATCCTCTACGAGGGGCGCAGCCGCGGCAACCTGTACCTGGCCGACAAGCAGGGCGGCGGCGAGTTCACCGCCGAAGATCAGCAGGCGCTCGAGCTGCTGGCGGCGCGCGCCGGGGCTGCGCTCGAGACGGCCCGGCTCTACCACGAGACGACGCAGGCCACGACGTGGCTGCGCGGCGCGATCGACGGCATCCCCGAGGCGGTGGTCCTCGTCGATGTCGGGGGACGCATGTCCTTCAACGCGGCCGCCCGCGAGCTCGCGCCGGCCGAGGACGGGGACGCGCCGTCGCGGCTGCCGCTGTACGAGCCCACGGGCGCCCCGCTGGCCGACGACGCGCTGCCGCTGTCGCGGGCGCTGCGCGACGGGGTGACGACGATCGGCATCGAGTACGTCGGGCAGACCCGGCGAGGTCCGGAGTGCCGCTGCTGGCCAGCGCGTCGCCGCTGCGCGACGAGCACGGGCGCCTGGTGGGGGCGGTATGTGTCCTTCGGGACATCTCGTCGCTCAAGGAGATCGAGCGGCTGCGCGAGCAGTGGACCGCGGTGGTGGCCCACGAGCTGCGCCAGCCGGTCCAGGTCATCCACGCGTGCGCGCGGACGATCGCGCGCGTCGGGGCGGGCGAGCGCGACCCGCTGACCGCGAAGTCGGCGGCGCGGATCCTCGCGGCCGCGGGGCGGCTCGAGCGGATGATCAAGGACCTCCTCGACGCGGCGCGCATCGAGGCCCGGCAGCTGTCGCTGCGCAGCGAATCGATCGACGTCGAGGCGGTGCTCGCGGAGGTGGTGGCGCGGATCGCCGAAAGCACCGAGCGCTCGCTGCGGCTCGACGTCGCGCCGGGGCTGCCGCGGGTCCGCGGCGACGCGGGGCGAGTCGAGCAGATCGCCGAGAACCTGTTGACCAATGCGCTCAAGTACGGCGACCCCGGCGGGCCGATCGTGGTCGAGGTGCGACCGCACGGACACGAGGTGATGGTGTCCACCATCAATCAAGGCCAGCGCCTGCTACCCGCCGAGATCGACTGCCTTTTAAACGATTCTACCGGTCGAGCGCGGTCGCGGCGGTCGAAGGGCTGGGCCTCGGCCTGTACATCGCGCACGGGCTCGTGGAGGCGCACGGGGGCCGGATCTGGGTCGAGAGCGGCGACACGAGCACGAGCTTCCGCTTCACCCTGCCGCTGGCCGAGGACGATGCGCCGGAGGCTCGAAAGGGGGCTCGGGAGCGATGATTCGCGGGGGGCTCGTGAGGGCGGTGATGGGGAGAGACGAGCGCGGTGATTCGCGTCGGGTTCGGCAGGGCGAGAGACGTTGGCGCGCTGCGGTCTGATGATTCGACTCGGGTTCGGCGGGCG
This sequence comes from Nannocystis pusilla, assembly GCF_026626665.1. GTDB lineage: Bacteria > Myxococcota_A > Polyangia > Nannocystales > Nannocystaceae > Nannocystis > Nannocystis pusilla. The sequence continues at coordinate 7,097,641 of NZ_JAPNKE010000002.1, read as the reverse complement.
CGGGACTGCGGTGTGATGATTCGCCGCGGGTCCGGCAGAACGGCGAGGATGCGCGGGAGGCCGATAGGCGTCAGAAGCGGGCCTCGAGCACGAGGCCCACGCGGCCGCGGGCCAGGGTCGGGACGAGGGCGAGGTGGACCTCGCGGGCAGGGGCGTACTTGCGATAGGCCAGGCCGTAGACGAGCATGCTCGAGCCGGCGACCACGCTCGACAGGCCGACCTGCAGCAGCGCCCACGGGGTCGCCGAGGCGCGCGCCTCCTCGGCGAACTGCCAGCCGAGCCCGGCGGCGACGATGACGAGGCCGCTCGCAGTGGCCAGGCCGCCGAAGGAGATCCACGGCGTCGCGGCCGCGCGCGAGGTCCCGCGAGCCGCGAGCGCGGCCGTGGAGGCCGGCGCCGACGGTGAGGAGGCTGAGGCTCGCGGTGTTGAGGGCGACGGCGGCGAAGAGGGTGGCAGGGAGGCGCGAGGGACATTCGGCGCAGCGCTCCAGGGCGGCCAGCGGGGCGCGCCGGCGAGGCCGAGACCGAGGCCGGTGGCGCCCGCGAGCGCGCCGGCTGCCAGCCACGCGGCGCCCGCGGCCCGGTCCGGCGGCTCGTCGGCGGACGGGGCCGGGACGACCGGTTCGAGCTGCGGGGCCGAGGCCAGGGACAGGGCGAGCACGAGCGACATGGCGAAACCTCGCGAGAGGCGGTCTCATGAGGGGGGCGAATGATTGCGACCCTCATGGCGATTCATGCCACGCGGCGCCGCGCGAGCCATGGCCGCGCGCAGCGGCGAGGCCGGCGCGGCGGCGGCGAACGTCGCGCCCGCCGATTGCACGCTCGTCGGCGCCGCTCGCGACAGGGCGAGCGGCGATGGCCGTACTTGGCCTTCAAGACATGTCTATAAGGACATGAGTCGGATCGAACGCATATGCGTCGGTCCGACCCCGGCGCGTGCCGAGCGCCGAGCCTGGCGGCGCTGACCAGCCGATCGCCACCGCGTCGACTTCAGGAGCCCCGCCCCGGGGCATCGCCCGCGCGCCACAGACCTGCGGTCCGCTCGCCGAGCGACGCTTCCGAGAGCGCAGCGAGGTCGCTGGCGAGAGCTCCGCGATCACCCGGGCCGCTCGGCGGTAGAGGGCCGGGTCGAGGTCGACGAGGAGCACGCGCGCGGTCGAATCGGAGCACGCCCGGCACATTCGAGGCTGCGGCCCCGGTCAACGCGCCAGCGAGGATCTCGCCGGTCAGCGTGGGGCCGAGGTGGCGCCCGTCGACGACCTCGATGCGAAGCCGAGCGCGGTCCGGCAGCAGCGACGCCCCGAGACAGGTGTAGCTCGCGCTCGTCCGGGTCTGCCACGCGTGCTGGAGCACGCACCGCCGCTCCGGGGCCGGCGTGCCGGCACGTCCCGTGAGCGTGGCGGTCCGCACCTCCCCGGCCTCGTAGGCGCCGCAGGTCCACGCGTCGGCGCCGTCATCGCCCTCGCCGCCGACCCAGACCCAGCCATGAGGAAAGGTGGCCCGCACCGAGAACAGTCTACCCGATGCGGCCGACTGCCCGCAGAGCCGCGGCCCGCCGGCTCAAAGTCCGCGTGGCCGGGTCGGCAGATGAGTTTTCACCGGCGCCGAGGCTGGCCAGCGCCCATGAGCTCCTTGGACGCCGACCCGGCAAGGAGCAAGCTGGAGGCACCGCGGCGCCCTGATGCTGTGCGGACGCCGAGCGCCGACGAGCCCGATGAAGATCGCGAGAGAGCAGGTGCCTGATGCCGGTGTTTCGAATCTCGAAGTACGACCCGTCTCTTCGCGATGCAGGCGGGGCGTATACGCGTGACGAGTGGACCAGTCATGGCGACATCGGGAAGGCGTTCGCCGGCGGGGTGTTGACGCTCGCCGAGTATCTCGTCGTGGAGGCGAGATACCTCGAGCTCCTCGACAAGTTCCTCGAGCGGGGCCACGTGGAAAAGTTGCAGGTGTGCGGCATGGAGGCGAACGATCGAGCCGCCCTGGAGAGGTGTGGGGGGATGCGAAGAAGGGCCTGGCCGAAGGGGTTTGGCTGGAGAAGGCCGCGATCCGCGAGGTGGCGAGGCTGGCCCTGCGGGAGGTGTTGTGGTGTCGGCTGGAAGGGCCAGAGTTTCATGTGCACTTCGGCTACGACTTCTACATGTACGTCGGCGGCGTCGCGCTGACGGGTGAGCCGCCGGCTGTCACGGGCTTGTTCGTCGAGGCGATTCGTGAGTCGCCTTATGGCGACGATGGGAGCGGTGGTTCTTGAAACATGCGCCCCGGGTCGACTGCGCGGCGAGCCACGTCACGCCGGCAGCTCGAGCAGCTCGGGGTGCAGCAGGAGCTCCTCGATGCGGGCCGACAGGCGGGCCGCCTGCACCCCGTCGAGCGCGCGGTGATCGAGCGTCGCGTGCAGCGGCAGCACCGGGCGGACCTCGACGCGGGCATCGCCGTCGTCCTCGACGATCCACGGGCGCGGCTTGACGGCGCCGACCAGCAGGAGGATGGGCCAGTGCGCCGGCGGGAACAGCGGCGCGTAGGCCCAGCGGACGCCGAACATGCCGAGGTTGGTGACCGCGGCCGAGCCGAACGGAGCCTGCGGGAACCCGGGCACGCGCAGGCCGAGTCGGTATTGCAGGATGTCCAGCGCGGCCTGGAGCGGGCGCAGCAGCGCGGGCGAGAGCGCGGCCAGGCGACGACGCGTCGGCCCGAGCTGCGGGTCGCAGCCCCGGCGGACCTCCGCCACGCGCTCGCCGAACTCGCGGGCGATGTCGGCGAGCGACTTGCGATCGGCGCCGCGGATGACCAGGCCGGTGAGGTCGCAGCCGCCGGGGGGCGCGTGCGCCTCGGTCAGCGCGACCTGAAAGAAGATGTCGACGTCGTCGCGCGGGTAGAGCCGGCCGCGGCGGACCAAAACGTGGAGCTCGGGGCGCTCGGCGAGGGCGACGGCGAGCGCCCGGCCGACGAGGTGGGTGAGCGTGGCGCGCTGGCCGGTGCGGGCGTGCAGGGCTTCGAGGTGAGCGAGCGCGGCGGTGGCGTCGAGCTCGAGGGTGCCGCGGATCGACGGATCGCGCGGGTCGTCCCAGGTGGCGAGCGCGAGCCGACGGAACAGCGAGAGCTCGGCGGCGGGCCGGGCCTTGAAGGTGCGCATGCCCTCGACTGCGAGCAGTCGCCGCGCCGGGCCGCGCGACCCCTGCGGAGAGGTCGCAGCCCGCCCGCAGGCCCGGCGCGACGAGGCGTGAACGCGGGAGCGGCGGCGGCGCCTCGCTCGTCTCGACTCGCGGCGTGCGTGTCCTCGCGGGCGAGTGCGCGGCTCACCGGCCGCGACGGCGCGCAGGAAGGGGCCGGGGCGATCCGTCGTGCAGGGCGATCCGCCGCGCGCAGGGAATCGCATGACGCCGCTGCGCCCCGCGTCACCCGGCGATTGTGGTGAGGCAGACTCGTGCGATTCACGCGAGCGCGAGCGCGGTCGCCCGCTTGCGGGACGGGCGAGGTCGCCCACGAAGACGGCGGAGACAGGGCGATGACGTTTAATAAGGTGATGCGAAAGATGCTGGGATTCGCGGTGCTCGGCGCCTTCCTCGGCGGGGCCTGCAGCGAGGCCGAGAACAAGCCCGGGGCGACGCTGGCGCAGATCGACGCCGGCTGCAAGTCGTACTGCGCCAAGGCGAGCGAGTGCGACAAGGCGGTCCGCGCGGAGGCGTGCGAGAAGCGGTGCCACAACCGGCTCAACCGCTGCCGGGCGGACGAGCAGGCCGACACCGTCACCGACCTGCAGTCGTGCGCCGGCGACAAGTGCGGCGACTTCGCGGTCTGTGCCATCGGCGCGGGCCTGGAGTGCACGTTCGGCCTGTAGCGCGCGGCGCCGCGGGCGGTTCGGCCAAAGTGTGAGCGGCGCGCGGGACGGCGGAGACGAGATCGCCTCCCGTCGTGCCCGGCGTACCGGACGACGGATGCGTCGCGCGGCGAGGCGAGCGGCTTGGCGGGCCCGATAGCTTTTCACCGGCGGTGACCGCCGGCGTAAGATGATATGTCATCGGTGACATGTAGTAAGTGGAGCGCGGCGCATTCGGCCGTCGATCCGGGGCGCCCCGGACAAGGCGAGGGGCTCAGCGGGCCCGATGTCCTCGTTCACGTGCGGCGCGTACGCTCGCATGTTCCTGGGGACATGTCATAAGTGAAGCGCGGCGCATTCGGTCGCCGATCCGAGGCGCCCGGAAGGGGCGAGCGGCTCAGCGGGCCCGCTCGCCTCGTTCATGTGCGGCGCGTACGCTCACATGTCCCTGGGGACATGTATTTGTATTAAATGGGGCGCGGCGGATTCGGTCGTCGATCCGGGGCGCTGCCGGGGCGTGCGGGTGAGGCGGCGGGCCGCCGCGAATGGGTCAACCGACGCCGACGCCGGGCGACTGCGGGGCGTGCGGGTGAGGCGGCTGGCCGTGCGGGCTGCGAGCTGCCCAGGTCTCGAACTCGACCGGGTCGTGGGCACACAGGACGCGGACCGCGTCGCCGTGTTGATACGACAGGTCGCGCAGCCGTTGCTGATTGCGCAGTCGGGCCTGGCGGTCGAACTCCATCATGGTCTGATAGGCGCGCAGGCCGAGCGGGCAGCGCGGGTGGTCGGTGTTCAGCTCGCCGCGAGAGAAGTAGGCGTCGCCGGCGTGCAGCAGCCAGCCCTCGTCGGCGCGCACCGCCACCCCGGCGTGGCCCGCGGTGTGGCCGATCAGCGGGACCAGCAGGATGTCCGGCGGCAGGCCCACCAGGTCGCGCACGCAGGCGAAGCCGAACCAGTCCTCGCCGTCGGCCGGGGCGTAGGTCTGCCACGAGCCCGCCGTCGACCACTGCTGCGGACGGTAGCGGCCGCGGGCGATCGCGCCGGCCCGGCGCTGGGCGGCGTGGGCCTCGTCGGCCAGCAGGTGGACCTGCGCGTGCGGGAAGTCGGCGAGCCCGCCGGCGTGGTCGAAGTCGAGGTGCGTCAGGACGATGTGGCGGACGTCGCGGGGCGACAGGCCCAGGCGCTCGACCTGGCGCACTGCGGTCTCGTCCACGTCGAAGCGCGGGCGCATCATGCCGACGAAGAAGCGGCTGAGGCGGGTGGTCGGGCTCTGGATGTCCTCGAGGCCGAGGCCGGTGTCGACCAGCACCAGGCCGCGATCCGTCTCGAGCAGCAGACAATGACAGGTCATCCGCGCCGGGCCGGGATCGTCCGCCGGCTTGCCCATCAGGCGCCCGCCGTACGGACACATGGTTCCACAGTTGAGGTGATGAATGCGCACGACGACCTCCGCGGCTCAGGCTTGAGCGCCAGGGGCGGGTGCGTCAAATGCCCGCGCGCCGGCCGAGGCGGCGCGCCCCTGCTGGCGCGCCGACGCGGATGCTCGATGGCCGGCGCAGCCGCCGATCTGCGTCGATCGGCGGTCGAGGCCGGTGTGGGCCTCTCGACCGCGTCGGAACCGCCAATCATGCGAACGGCGGCTCGCCGTCGAGGCGATGGCTCGGCCCGGCGGGCGCGGGAATCGCCAATGATCACGATTGCTCGCGGGCAAACGCGGAAATACCCGGGGCGGCGCGCCGGCTCCGCAATGGCCATTCCGGGAGGAAATGACGAATCCGCAGACGCTGCCCCCTCGCCCCCGACGGGACGTCGCCGAGCGGGACGACGTACCAGTCGGCCTCGACGCGCGCGAGCTGCGGGTGAAACGACGGTCGCCACAATCGGTCGAGCAGCCCCGCGGCGAACTCGGCCCGCGCGTCCACCAGCGGCGCCGCCGCGCGATTGACGACCGTGACGTGCATGCGGCCCCAGTCCTCGAGGTGGTCGCGCGGGGCGAACTCCACCGCCAGACGGACCCCGCCCAGATCGATCTCCTGGCGCACCCGCGGCCCGCCCAGCAGCCCCAGCAGGGCCAGGATCGGCACCGCGAACATCAGCGGCAGGAGCAGCCATTGCTCGCGGTGGAACTGCAGGCGCCGGACGATCTCCGGCGGCGACGGCGGATGGTCGGGCTCTCGCATGCACGCCCTGACTTGCACGCAACGGAAGTCGCGGCCAATCGAGCGCATGGTTTTTTATCCCCGCCCCACAGCGACGAATCCGCGCTCTGGGGGCCGACCCTCGCACGGACAACGACAGCCCGAACTCGGCCGGCGGCGGCTAGCCGCGGTCGTAGCGACGTCGCGCCCGCGCGGGTGCGCGTCGGGCGCTGCGGCGCGAGTCAGGGCTACACCTCGACGCGATCGTCGGCGGTCACGCTGCCCGCGCGCTCGAGGTCTTCCTCGTCGCGGATGCACTGCCCGTCCCGGTCTGGGTCGTAGTGCTAGACTCCGCAGAAGGTTGGCCGTCGAGCCGCAACGTTCCCAGCTTCGCGTCGGAGTGACGAGCATGAGCCATGAGGCGCTGCGAATTCTCTTGGTGGATGATCACCCGGTGGTTCGAGACGGATTGGCGTCGATCATCAAGACGGACGGCAGCCTGGAGGTCGTCGGTCAGGCGGCGGACGGCGCCTCCGCGGTGGCGGCTTACATCTCCCTGCGACCCGACGTTCTGATGCTGGATCTGCGGATGCCAGGCATGGATGGGTTCGAGGCCGCCACGCGCACCCTCGACGCAGATCCGGCCGCGCGGGTGCTGGTCATGACCACCTATGACGGTGATGAGGACATCTTTCGTTGCCTGCGGCTGGGGGCGAAGGGATATCTCCTGAAGGACGCGCCCCCTTCCGAGATCCTGACCGCGATCCGGGTGGTCGGCGGCGGCGGCCAATACACTTCGCACTTGGTGGCGGCCAAGGCCATGCGGCGCCTGTCCCATGCCGCCTTGACCCGACGCGAGCAGGATGTGCTCGTCCAAAACGCTGAGGGTCGCAGCAACAAGGACATTGCCAGCCGCCTCGACATGACGGAAGGCACGGTCAAGACGCATGTCAAAGCGATCCTGGCGAAGCTCGACGCCATGAGCCGAACCGAGGCCGTCGCAATCGCTGCACGGCGTGGGCTGCTCCACCTGTGACCAGCTCGGCAACCGATGACGAGCTGCTGGGTCTCCTGGCCGACTGCGGCGAGCTGCTGGCACGGCCGAGCGATCCGCTCACGGCAATGGTCGATGTCGTGCGCAAGATAGGCCAAGCACTCGACGCCGATCGGATGCAGTACTTCGTGCGCGACACTTCGGCCCGAGTCTCGCATTGCATCTCGGCCTGGGTGCGCGAGGGCATCGAGCCGATGCGACCCGGACCCTACCGCGACGAGGACTTCGACGAGGTCATCAGGCCGTTGTCGCGCGGAGAAATCTACAGCACGACCCTCGCGGGTAAGTCCGGCCGCAATCTGGAGGTCAACGCGGGCAGCGGAACCACGGCAGATCTGCTGGTGCCCGTGCTCGTGGACGGGGAAGTGCGCGGCATCCTCAGCATCGATCAGTGCCGAGGCCAGGCCGTGTTTCCTGCCCGGGAGGTCAGCATCTTGCGCTCGATGGCGGTGCTGATCGCCAGCACTCTCGGCCGTTCTGACGCCGAGGGCACGCGCTCTCGCGCCGTGCGGCGTCGCCATCTGGCGCGCGAGGCCGCCATGGAATCGGCGCTCGACGTCGTGGGCGACCTGCTGTTGCTCGGCGATCTCGAGTCCGCCCTGGATCAGGTGTTGCCGCACATCGGTGCGATGGCAGCTTGCCATCGGGTGGTCCTCCTGATGCGGGACGAGCTCGACGGGCGGCCTTGCCACCGACTGACCCAAGAGTGGCTTGCGCCCGGACAGCCGTCTCAGGCTACCGAATCCCTCTCGGTTCTCTTCGATGACGTGGCCCCGCCCGGAGCCGTCGCAGGGCTCGCGTCAGGCTCCCCCTTCTGGTGGCGCACGGCGGGACGCAGCGACCCGTTCAGCCTTCGACATCAAGCGCTGGGTGTGGCGGTGAGCGGCGCGCTACCGTTGCTGGTCGAGGGCGGCTACGCGGGGATGCTGGCCTTCGGCTGGTGCTTCGAGCCCAACTTGGGCGCGGACGGTGTCGAGTTTCGTGTGCTGCAGCTCGCTGCCAACTCCATCGCTGCGGCACTGCAGCGTCAGCGCGCGATCGAGCGCACGATCGAGCGGGAGCGGGAGCGGTTGGAGGCGGTCCAGTTCGAGCAGGCGCGCCATGCACGTCATCGCGCCGACCAGCTCGAGGCGGCGAATGCCGTGCTCCGTGCGATCAACCAGCGCATGGCCGATGGCGGTGATCCTGTCGCCGCACTGCAGGCCATCCTCGAGCAAGCGGTTCTTGCCGTGGGAGCGCGAGCCGGCGGCCTGACGCGGTTGCTGGGCGGCCAGCTCCACCTCGTGGCCTTCATGGCTCACGCGATGCAGCCGCCGGGTCCTCCGGCGCCCGATTCGCGAAGCGCCTCCAGAGGAACTCCGTCCAACTTGGCTTGGCGCCACGTGGAAGAGGACGATACCGACGGAGGCTTGCCGTGGCGCGACCGGAGCATCGAGCACGTGCTGGATGCCGAGATCTTCGACGGTGACCAGGTTGTCGGCGTGCTGCGTTTGGGGTTCTCCCCCGCTCCGGAGCACAAAGACGCCATCGAATGGCTGGTGGAGGCGATCTGCCAGCAAACCGCGCTGGCGATCCGCCTGTCTGCAATGTCGACCGAGCTGGAGCGCCGCACCCGCCGCGAGACGTTGCTCGCCGAGCGCTCGCGCATGGCGCGCGAGATTCACGACGGCGTGGCGCAGGGCTTTACCGGCATTCTCCTGCAGCTCGGCGCGCTTGCCGAAACCCAGAGTGACCTCGCCCACGCCAAGGAACTGGCGCGCCGCGCAGCCGGCCTGGCGCGCGAAGGGCTCGCCGATGCCCGCCGCGCCGTCATGGCGCTGCAGCCGGAGAGCGCCTCGCGCGAGGACCTGGCGTCGGCGCTGGCGTACCTGGTCGAGGGCGCCAGCGTGCCGGGCAAGGTCGCTTGCGACTTTCGTTCGCAGAGCTGGGATTTCGGCGCCGAGCTCGGGCCCGTTCGCTCACACGACCTCTACCGCGTGGTCCAGGAGGCGCTCAACAACGCCCTGCGACACGCGCAGGCAACTGCCATCGAGGTCACTCGCACGAACGTCGACGGGAATCCGGCTGCAAGTCGAGGACGACGGGGTCGGCTTCGTCGAGGGTGACAGCGACGGCTTCGGCATCCGCAACATGCGGGCCCGAGTCCAGGACATGGGCGGCTCGCTTCGGATCGACTCGATGCTCGGCGCGGGTACCCGGCTGGTCGTCGACATGCCGCTTACGACCTGAGTCCGCCGGCCGGGCGAGACGTTCGCTCTCTCCATGGAGCGCTGCCGTCTCTCTCCATCGAGAGAGGCATCCGCCGCGCCACTGTGCAACAGTGGGGGCACCGGCGCACCCGGCCTCAGCTCGATTGGGAGTCTCCTCATGACGAAAGCCGCTCAGACCCTCCGCCCGCGCTCTTCATGACGCAGGCGAAAGCCGTCGCCGATGTGATCGACGAGGCCGCCCGCGTCGCCGCGAGCGAGCCGCCCGGACCACCCGCGACGATGCGAGCCGATGCCAGGGACCCCTCGATCTCCCCATCCAGAAGTGAGAAGCACCATGAGCACCAGCACCAGTGAATCGAACAAGCAGATCGTGTTGAAGGGCTATGCCGCCCTGAAAGCAGGAGATGTCGCGAGCTACTTCGACAGCATGACCGAGGACGTGACCATCACTTACTTCGGCGATCATCTGTTCACCGGCACCTACCGCGGCAAAGCGGACATCATGTCGAACTACGTGCCTCTCCTGCTCGCGCGGCTCGACGGCCCGATCAAGATCACCGTGACGAACGCCATTGCCGAAGGTGATCAGGTCTTCGTCGAGGCCCAGGGTGAATCACGCACCAAGGACGGACTCAGCTACAACAACCTGTACGGCATCGTCCTCAGGCTCAGGGACGGCAAGATCGCGGAGATCCGCGAGTACATGGACACGGAGCTCGTCAAGCGCATCTTCGGCGGACCCACTGACAAGTCCCCGAGATGACGATACGCGCGCGATTGTGTCGGCAGCGCGGCGTTCCGCCGAAGACCGGGCTCGCACACCTGTGGCCATAGCCGTCCGCACTCGAGCGAGCTGCAGTACCCAGGCACCGACGCGCGTGCGCGGGCCAGTAGCTCTGGACGGCATCCGTCCTGGACTCGTCCGGTGGCTGCGAACGGCCCCCGCATCCGTCGCGCGACGGTGCGAACGCGAAAGAATGTCCGGGCTCGCCGCGCACGAAACACTGGATTCGCAAGTGTTCGCATGCTCGGGCCGGTGCGAGCGGAGAGAGCTCGTTTCGCCAAGAGCGCCGCCACCGGGTTCGTGAAAGGCTCCCCATGCGGAGCCGCCCAGAACGGCCGCGAAGAACGCTCTTCGAGGCCGTCTCTGCCCGCGACCCCACGCGGCTCAGGCCTGCACTGGGCCACCCGGGAGCCGCCGGCGAGCGACGCGTGCGAGCGGCAGTGCGCGGGGCCGTGACCGGCGCGCTTCGACGTGATCGGGAGCGCGGGGCTCGTGCTAGGTCGGCGCGCATGAGCTCCGCCGACTCGCCGCCGATCATCGACGCCTGGATGCAGCACCCGACGCCGCGGTTCATGGCCCAGCCGTGGCTCGACTCGCTCAAGCGCTGGACGGGCAACGACTTCGCCGGGCCGTGGCCGCTCGAGGCGACGCTCGCGGGCATGGACGAGGGCGGCGTCACGCGCGGGATCATCAGCGCGTGGGTGGGGCCGATGGGCGCGCTGGTGAGCAACGACGAGGTCGCCGCATGGGTCGCGCAGGCGCCCGATCGGCTGGTCGGCGTCGGCTCGGTCGACATCAGCCGGCCGATGGACGCGGTGCGCGAGCTCCGGCGCTGCGTGAAGCAGCTCGGGTTCCGCGGCGTGCGCGTGCTGCCGTGGCTGTGGGAGCTGCCGCCGACGCACCCGCGGTTTTATCCGCTGTTCGCCGAGTGCTGCGAGCTACAGGTCCCGTTCTGCACGCAGGTCGGCCACACCGGCCCGCTCAAGCCCTCCGAGGTCGGGCGACCGATCCCCTACGTCGACCAGATCGCCATCGACTTCCCCGAGCTCGTGATCGTCGGCGGCCACATCGGTTACCCGTGGACCGAGGAGATGGTCGCGGTCTGCACCAAGCACCCGAACGTGTATATCGACACCTCCGCGTACACGGTGAAGCGCTACCCGCCGACGTTGGTGCAGTACCTGGCGGCGCACGGGCGCAAGAAGGTGCTGTTCGGCAGCAACTGGCCGATGATCCCGCCGGCGCGGGCGCTCGCGGGGCTCGATGCGCTCGGCCTCGACGACGAGGCGCGCGCTGTTCCTCGCCGGCAACGCGCGGCGCGTGTTTGATCGGGGTGACGCTCGACGCCCGCGCGGCGGAGGACGATCCCTCGCTGGCGACGCGCGGTGCTTGTTCAATTCGAGGGGACGATCGGCGCATGCGCGGCGGAGGACGATCACCCGCGGTGCAGGCGTTCTCCATGGGCCAGGCTGATCCGGGAGCCCGGGCGACGCGACCGGACGGCGCGGTCCGGCCCGGGCGCGTCTCGCCGCGGACGTCCGATCGCCGTCCGACACACCGGGGCGTGTTGCGGCAGAGTGCCGCCTCCGGCGCGCCGCAGCGTCGCCGGACCGCGGATGCTTGCGGGCGGCGCGGCGCGAGTGTCACAATGAGGCATGAAGTCTCGCTTACTTTATTTCGCTTTGTATGCCCTCGTCGCCTGCGGTCCTGCGCCCGGCAGCGACACCGACACCGATACCGGCAGCGACAGCGGCTCGACCGGTGGGCCCGGCTCCGGTTCCTCCAGCACGGGCCCGACCGCCCCCGACGTCCCGGAGTCGGAGCTGTGCAGCTGCAACGGCAGTCCGGGCTGCGGGGTGGTGACGAGCTGCGAGACTTCGTCGTCGCTTGCGAGTGGGAGCCGTGCGATCCCGAGATGTGGTGGGCCGTGGACGACGAGCCCGCGCTCGAGTGCGCGATCCAGGCGCTGCGGGACCGCAGGCCGGGGAGAATCGCGTGGACGGTCATCTTCGGCTTCGACGCCGGGACCGCCGAAGAAGTGATCCTGGACCTCCGCGACGACGGCACGGCGGTGTATCGACCGACCTACCCGCGAAGGTGCCGGCGCGGGCCCGGCACCCACTTGACCCTCGCGGACGCCAGCTACTTCGAGGGCTGCCTCGCCGAACCCGACGCGCTAGCCCGCTTCACCTGCCTGAACGAAGGCTTCGTCGAGACGCTGGCCGTGTGCGGCGAGGAGGAGGCGATCGAGTGCGAGCCGGACCCGGAGGTGTTCCCCGAGTGAGGCGCCCGCGGCGTCCGCGGGCCCCGAAATACATGTCTCATGGGACATGTGGTTCGCCGCGTCGGATCACGCGCTCGCGCGCGGGCCCGTGCGGGCGACCTCGCCGAGGAACGCCAGCAGGTCGTCGGCGTGGCGGTCGAACGTGAACTCGTCGCGGACGCGCCACACCTGCTCGCGGATCGCCTGGGTGCGGGCGGTGTCTCGCAGCTGGGCGGCGAGGTCGGCCATGTCGCGGGCGAACACGCCGACGCCGAGCCGGCGGCTCAGGCTCCGGGTGGCCACGCGGGCGCCGTCGTCGGCGCGCCTGATCATCGGCAGACCGGCGGCGGCCAGGGTCGCCGCGCGGGCGGGGATGTTGAGGTCGTCCCAGTCGGCGCGGGCGATGTCGCCGTCGTTGCCGCTGGCGAAGAAGTGCAGCCAGCCGGCGTCGTAGCGCGAGAACTCCCGGGTCCAGCGCCGCTGGTCGACGTGGGCGTGCAGGTGCAGGTGCCGCGGCGTTCGGGTGGCGGCGCGCGAGGATGATTCATCGCACCACGCCGGGCCGCCGTCGTTCGCCCTCCGCGCATTGTCCGGGAAATAACCGCGCGGCGCGGAGATGCTGCGCGGTGCGTCGGCCGGTGATTGCGAGGCGTCGCGCCGCGCTTGCTCGACCTCGGCGCTTGCGCATGCTTGCGGGCCGACGCGCCCGTGACCTCGCGCGCGGTGTATCCCAGGGGAGTTCCTTGCGCATGCAACCTCATCCGCCGCAGCTCGTATGCCGACCCTCGACGTCCTGATCCCGACCTGCGATCGCCCGGCCGCGCTGGCCGTCACCCTGACCAGCCTGTGCGCGCAGACGCTGGCGGCACCCGGCGGGGCGCCGTTCCGCGTGGTGGTGTCCGACCAGGGCGACGCGCCGGCGGTCGACGCCGGCGAGCTGCGCGCCGTGGTGCGGGTGCTGCGGGCCCACGGGCACGAGGTCGAGCTGCACCGCCATCTGCCGCGCCGCGGCCTGGCCGAGCAGCGCCACTATCTGCTGGCGCAGGCGCGCGCCGAGCAGTTGTTGTGTCTCGACGACGACCTGCTGCTGGAGCCGTGGGTGGTCGCGCAGATGACCGAGGCGCTGGCGCGCGAGGGCTGCGGGTTCGTCGGCAGCGCGGTGATCGGCCTCAGCCGGCAGGACTCGGTGCGCCCGCACCAGCAGCGCGTCGAGCTGTGGCCGGGCCGCGTCGAGCCCGAGCGGGTCGAGCCCGGCGGTGCGGCCTGGCAGCGCCACGAGCTGCACAACGCCGCCAACCTGTGGCACGTCCAGCGCTCGCTCGGGCTCGGCCCGGGCGCCACGCGCTGCTACAAGATCGCGTGGGTCGGCGGCTGCGTGCTCTACGACGCGGCCAAGCTGCGCGCCGTCGGCGGCTTCGACTTCTGGACCGAGCTGCCGCGCGAGCACTGCGGCGAGGACGTGCTGGCCCAGCTGCGCGTGATGGCCCGCTTCGGCGGCTGCGGCCTGATGCCGAGCGGCGTCTACCACCTCGAGCTGCCGACGACCGTCCCCGACCGCGAGGTCGACGCCCCGCGGGTGCTGCCGGTCGAGCCCGCAGCGCCGTAGATTCCCGTCTTCGAGTGCGCCGCTCGCAGCGCCGGGCGGCGACTCGCGGGTGCGCCACCGCTCGCCCGCCCCGCTTGCGACGTCGGCGACCTCGGCCTAGCCTTGCTGCCTCATGGCCTCTCCGCCGCGAACTGCAGCCTCCGAGCGCCGTGACGCCCCGGGGACGCGCGCCGCCCCCTGCGCCGGAGCGGTCCGCGCGAGTCGATGATGCTGCGCGACGACGACGAGCTCGCAAGGGAGCGCGAGCGGCTGCAGATCACCCTCGCCAGCATCGGCGACGCCGTCATCAGCACCGACGTCGACGGCCGCGTCAACTACCTCAACCCGGTCGCCGAGACGCTGACCGGCTGGCCGATGAGCGAGGCCGTGGGCCTCCCGCTGACCGAGGTGTTCCGGATCGTCCACGAGCACACGCGCGCCGGCCGAGAACCCGGCGCTCCGGGCCCTGCGCGAGGGCGTGGTCGTCGGTCTGGCGAATCACACGTGCCTGCTCGCCCGCGACGGCGTCGAGCGCCCGATCGACGACAGTGCCGCGCCGATCCGCGACGGCGCGGGGAGGCCGGTCGGGGCCGTCCTCGTGTTCCGCGACGTCAGCGAGCGCCGCCGGGCCGAGGAGGCCCAGGCCCGCCTGGCGGCGATCGTCGCGTCCTCGGAGGACGCGATCGTCAGCAAGACCCTCGACAGCGTCATCCGCACGTGGAACGCCGGCGCCGAGCGGCTGTTCGGCTGGACCGCCGCCGAGGTCGTCGGCAAGTCGATCACGATCCTCATCCCGCCCGAGCGAATCGACGAGGAGGCGCTGATCCTCGGCCGCCTGGTCCGCGGCGAGCGCATCCAAGCGTTCGAGACCGTGCGCATGGCCAAGGACGGGCGGCGGCTCCACATCTCGCTCACGGTCTCGCCGCTGCGCGACAGCGACGGCCGCATCGTCGGGGCGTCGAAGATCGCCCGCGACATCACGCCGCAAAAAGAGGCCGAGGCGGCGCTGCGGGCCAGCGAGGGCCGCCACCGCTTCCTCGCCGACCTCGCGGCCGCGACCCAGCCGCTGAGCGAGCCCGAGGAGGTCCTGGCCGTCACGACGCGCATGCTCGCCGAGCACGTCGGCGCCGACCGCTGCGCCTACGCGGAGGTCGAGGACGAGGCGACGTTCGTCGTCAACGGCGACTACTCGCGCGGGATGCCGAGCATGGTCGGCCGCTGGCCGGTGGCCGCGTTCGGCCCGACGCTGCTGGGCACGATGCGGGCCCACGAGCCGTGGGTGATCGACGACGTCGAGCAGGACCCGCGCGTCGGCGCCGACCTGTCGGCCTATCGCGCGGCGCACATCGGCGCCGGGGTCTGCGTGCCCTTGCACAAGCAAGGAAAATTCACCGCCACGATGGCGGTCCACACCCGAGGCCCGCGGCGCTGGAGCGCCGACGAGGTGACGCTGCTGCGCACGGTGGCCGACCGCTGCTGGGAGGCGCTCGAGCGGACCCGGACGACGCGGCGCCTGCGGGACAGCGAGGCGCGCTACCGGGCGATCGTCGAGGCCACGCCGGAGTGCGTCAAGCTGATCGCGCCCGACGGCACGCTGCTGCAGATGAACTCGGCCGGGCTGGGCATGATCGAGGCCGGCGAGGCGGCGCTCGGCGGGAACATCCACGACGTGATCGCGCCCGAGGACCGGGCGGCCTTCCGCGCCTTCCACGAACGCGTGTGCCGCGGCGAGCCCGGCAACCTCGCGTTCGACATCGTCGGCCTGGGCGGCACCCGGCGGCACATGGAGAGCACCGCGGTCCCGCTTCCGGCGGCCGGCGGCGGCTATAACCACCTGGCGGTCAGCCGCGACGTCACCGCGCGGTCGCTGGCCGAGCGAGCGCTGGCCGACAGCCGCGCGCGCCTCGACTTCGCGGTGCGCCTGTCGGGCGTCGGCTTCTGGTACTGCGACCTGCCGTTCGACGAGCTGCAGTGGGACGCGCGGGTCAAGGAGCACTTCTGGCTGCCGCCGACGGCGCGCGTCACCATCGGCACGTTCTACGAGCGCATGCACCCGGAGGACCGCGAGCGCACGCGCACGACGATCGACGCGTCGATCCGCGACCTGGCGCCCTACGACATCGTCTACCGCACGGTCGAGCCCGAGTCCGGGGCGGTCAAGTGGATCCGCGCGCTCGGCGGGGCGATGTGCAACGCCGACGGCGTGCCCATCCGCTTCGACGGGGTGACCGTCGACATCACCGAGGACAAGCGCGACGAGCTGCGGCTGTCGCAGGCGCTCGAGCGCGAGCGCGAGCAGGCCCACATGCTGCGGCAGGTGGCCGACGCGTCGCTCGCCATCCACTCGGCGCAGTCGCTCGAGACCGTGCTGGCGACCGTCGCCGAGGAGGCGCGCCGGATCGTCGGGGCCGGCCACGCCTGCTCGAGCCTGAGCAGCGCCGACGACGCGAGCGGCCCGCTGGCGATGACGACCACGGGCGCAGGTCTGCGCCGCGAGTACGGGGCGCCCGGCGGCGTCGAGGCGCTGGCCGACCTGGTGCGCCGCAGCCAGCGCCCGCTGCGGCTGGCCGGCGAGGGCCCGGCGAACCGCAGCGACGGCCGCGGCGGCCCGCGACGCTGGCTGGCGGCGCCGTTCGTCGACCGCCAGGGCGAAAACCTCGGGCTGGTCCAGCTGTGGGACGACGAGGGCGGCGGGTTCAGCGATAGCGACGAGGTGGCGCTGGTCCAGCTGGCGCACATCACCTCGGTGGCGATCGAGAACGCCCGCCTGAACGCGGCGCTGCGCGAGCAGGACCGGCGCAAGGACGAGTTCCTGGCGCTGCTGGCCCACGAGCTGCGCAACCCGCTGGCGCCGATCCGCAACGGCCTGGAGGCGCTGCGCCTGTCCGACGACCCGGCGATCCAGGCGCACTCGCAGGCGGTGATGGACCGCCAGCTCGAGCACATGGTCCGGCTGATCGACGACCTGCTCGACGTGTCGCGGATCAGCCGCAACAAGATGGAGCTGCGCCGCGCACGGGTGAGCCTCGCCGACGTGGTGAACAACGCGGTCGAGACGGCGCGGCCGTTCATCGACGCGGCCCGGCACTCGCTCGAGATCTCGCTGCCGCCGCGGCCGGTGATCCTCGACGCCGACCTGACCCGCCTGGCGCAGGTGTTCAGCAACCTGCTGACCAACAGCGCCAAGTACACGCCGCCCGGCGGGCACATCCGCCTCAGCGCGGAGCGCTCGAGCGGGGAGGTGCGCGTGGAGGTCCGCGACGACGGGATCGGCATCCCGCGAGCGGCGCTGACCAGCATCTTCGACATGTTCTCGCAGATCGATCGCTCGATCGAGCGCTCGAACGGCGGCCTCGGGATCGGGCTGGCGCTGGTGAAGGGGCTGGTCGAGATGCACGGCGGGACGGTGACCTGCGAGAGCGCAGGGCCGGGCACGGGCAGCACGTTCACCGTGACGCTGCCGGTGCAGGAGCCGCAGGCGCCGTCGGCGAGCCCGGGCCGACCGGGCGGCGAGCGCGACAGCAGCGGCGGCCGCCGGGTCCTGGTGGTCGACGACAACGAGGACTCGGCGCTGACGATGGCGATGATGCTGCGGCTGCTCGGACACCAGGTCGAGGTGGCCCACGACGGACTGGCAGCGGTGGCGGGGGCAGAGTCGTTCCGCCCCGACCTGATCCTCATGGACATGGGCATGCCGCGGCTCAACGGCTACGACGCGACGCGACAGATCCGCCTGCAGCCGTGGGGCGCCGCGATTCGCATCATCGCCCTGACCGGCTGGGGGCAAGAGAGCGACCGGGCCCGCTCGAAGGAGGCGGGCTGCGACCTCCACATGGTCAAGCCGGTGCCGCTGGCCGAGCTCAAGAAGCTGCTGGCGACGGTGTGATCGAGCGTCCTGCGCGAGCTCCGCCGTGGTCCGCGGAGGTCGCTTCGGCGGGCTCCGCCGGGTGACGGACAGGCGAGGGCTGGCGCCCGGGCAGGTCTCGGCCACGAGAACTGAGGATGGCGCGGCGGGCCAGGAGCACCGACGATCCGGCGACGGCCGGGCTCGACGAGCTGTACGCGGCGCCGCTGGACGAGTTCACCGCGGTGCGCGACGCGCTGGCCAAGCAGCTGCGAGCGAAGGGCGACAGCGCGGCGGCGACGCGGGTGAAGGCGCTGCGCAAGCCGAGCACGGCGGTGTGGACGGTGAATCAGCTGGCGCGCCGCGAGCCGGCCCGCATGGAGGCGCTGCTGCGCGCGGGAGACCGCCTGCGCTCGGCTCACGGCGGCGCGGCGGTCCGCGAGGCGATGCGCGCCCAACACGACGTGGTGTGGGAGCTGCTGCAGCGCGCCACGAACGTGCTCGCGGAGGCCGGCATCCGCACGCCCGGCGACCACCTCGACAGCATCCGCGTGACGCTGCAGTCGGTGCCGACGGCGAGCGAGCACGAACGCGAGCTGCTGCGCAGCGGGACGCTGGCGACCGAGCTCGAGCCGGCCGACTTCGGCGACGTGATGGAGATGCTGGCAGCCCGCCCGGGCGGCGCGGCTGCAGAGGACGAAGAAGAGACGCGCGCGGCGAAGAAGAAGGCGAGCCGACGAGAGCGCGAGGAAGAAGAAGAGGTCGAGGAGGAGACGCGCGGAGCGAAGAAGAAGGCGAGCCGACGCGAAAGGAGCGTGAAGAAGAAGAAGAGGTCGAGGAAGAGGAAGAGACGCGCGGAGCGAAGAAGAAGGCGAGCCGACGCGAAGAGGAGCGCGAAGAGGAAGAAGAACCCGAGGAAGAAGAGGCCGAAGAAGAGGTCGAGGAAGAAGAGGCACGCGGGGCCAAGAAGAAGACGAGCCGACGTGAGCGCGGGTCCAAGAAGAAGCCGGGCCGGCGCGAGCGCGAGGAGCCCGAGCGCGAGAAGAAGACCAAGAAAGCGAAGCCCGTGCGCGAGAAGAAGGCGCCCCGCGACCGGGCGGCCGAGAAGGCGGCGCGGGCGGCCGAGAAGGCGGCGCGGGCGGCCGAGAAGGCCGAGCAGCGCCGCCAGCAGACGCACGAGCGAGCGGAGCAGCGACGCGCCGAGCAAGCCGAGCGCCGGCGACGGACCGACCTCCAGCGGGCCCACGAGAAGGCGCTTCGCGAGGCGCGACGAGTCGCGGAGCTGGTCAAGCGCGCGGAGGCGACGGCGCGAACGACCGAGCGCGAGGCGCAAGAGCCGAACGCGCGGCCGAGGCAGCCAGGCAGCGCGCCGACAAGGCGGCGAGCGCAGCCGAGGCGGCGCGCGAGCGGGCGGCGGAGGCCGAGGACGCTCGTGCTGTCGCGGAACGCGAGCTCGAAGAGGCGAAGCCGAAGAAGTCAGCACGCGCGCGGACGAAGCGTTGAGGTGCCCACATTCGCCGGGCCGAGCGCGCCGGCGCCTGCCCGACCGCGCCGCGGACGCGCCCGCTTGTCGGCCGAGCGGACGTCGCCCACGCTCTTATGAATCCAGAACAGGCGGATCGGAGCGATTCTCATGTCGACAGCGCAAGACCCTCCGCGACGAGAAGAGCAGGCACCGGCGTGGCCGTGTGACGAGCGCGCGCTGCGGTGGCTCCGCGACCGCCGCAACCAGGACGAATACGACGACCGCGAAGACCGTGAGCGCGAGGAGCAGCCGGGCGACAACCCGCCCGCGTGTCCGCGGATCCGCTGACGGACGAATCGATCGCACAATCTCTCGGGTCGCAGCAGCGGCGTCGCCGATCGAGGAGGCGCCCGAGGATAGCGAGCGTGAGGAGCAGCCGGGCGACAGCCCGCCCGCGTGTCCGCGGATGATCGGGTATTTAATAAAAGGCGCGGCGATGGTGGCATTGCCATCGGTCATCGCTGTGTCCGATCGGGGCCCGACCACGGGCGCGCCTTCGGGGCGCCCGTGGTCGTCTATGTGCGCAGCGCGAGGAATCAGCGCACCAGCAGGTCGGGCCGCGGCCGGCCGGCGACCGTGACGGTCGGCCAGGCCGGATCGACCGTGACCAGCTCGAGCGCGCCGCCGCGGAGCAGCGCGGTGTCTTCGATCTTCATCCCGGGCAGCGAAGGGTTCCAGGCGACCGCGCCGCCCTCGGCGAGGGACTCGGAGTTGCCCGGGCGGGCGATCGACTCGCGCGCCGCATAACCGCACGGGCCGCCCTGGTGGTGGCTCGCCTCGGCGCCGGGCTGGCCCGCGCGCGCGTAGGCGGCGACCATCGCCGAGAGCACCGCCGACAGCGCGGCGCCGGGCGTCGACGCGGCGAACGCCGCGGCCTCGACCTCGGCCACGATCGCGGCCGCCCGCCGCTCCTCCGGCGTGGGTGTCCGAAAGTACAGGTGACGGGTGAGGCAGGCGTAGAGCCCGTGGCGACGGGCGCAGAACACCATCATCGCCCGCGCGCCGAGCCGCTCGTCGCGCGGGGTCGGGTGGCGGTACAGCGGCAGGCGGCGCTCGCCCGCCACCAGGATCAGCGCCGGTTCGATGCCGCGCGACCCCAGCGCCTCGCTGCCGGCCCCGGCCAGCTGCAGCTCCGTCCATTCGGGTCGGGCCGCCTGCAGCGCCGCGGTCATCGCCTCGGCGGCTTCGCGCCCGAGCCGGCGGTAGCGCTCGTGCTCGGGCCCGGACAGCGACCAGCGGGCGCGCGCGAGCGGACGCGGCAGCGGCAGCTCGCCGTCCTGCGGGCGATCGGACGCGACGCGGCCCCCGGCCGTGCAGCGGGCCACGAACTGCTCGCGCGAGTCCGGCGTCGTCCACGGGTGCGACCAGATCGGCAGCCCCGCGATCTGCTCGGCCTGCAGGCGCTCGTGCTCGATCGCGTCGGTCAGCACCCACGCCTCGTCCGCGGTCACCAGGACCTCGGCGACCCCGGCCTCGCTCGTCATCAGCACGACGCTCGAGCCGCCGGCGGTCGCCCACGCGAACCAGTCGGAGCCACGCAGGCGCACGGCCGCTAGCTGCGACGCGTCCATGCAGCAGCGGACCTTCGCCAGCTTGTCGGCGATCTCCGTCATTGGCGGCACCTCCACGAGCGGAGCGTCCGCCGGGGAATGATTGGCGATCTCCGACGATCGGCAAGCGGGCTGCGGGGACAATGATTACGACCTCCACAGGCGGGGCGCTGCGCAGCTTGCGACGACCCCGCCGGCGGCGGGCGGCCGAGGCAGTGAAAGCGCCCTGGCGTCCGCTATGGCGCGACGTGGCCCTTGCCACGAGCGTCCGCGGCATTGCCGACTACATCGAGGCCATGCCGCATCCGCAGCCGCAGCCCGTCCACCACGAGATTCAGCCGCCCGGGGAGTATGTGACCGCCGTATTGCCGCGCGAGGATCTGGGGCGGCTGACCGTCCCGCTCGTCGGCGACGTCGACGTCGCTCTCGGGCTGGGTCAGCCGCTGCGCCTCGAGGTCGACGCCGACGCGATCGAACTGCAGTTCGGCAGCGGGCTCGAGGTGCGGCCGGTGGAGCTGCCGTCGGCGCGGCTGCGGCGGCTCTACGTCGACCTGGTCGACGGCGTGGTCGACACCGACAGCGACGGCGTCGGCGCCTTCTTGCCGCGCGCGCTCGCGGTCGCGCTGTGTAGCGTCCTGCGGCACACCCTCGGCTGGACCCCGGGCGGGAGCATGCTGCACGCGGCGGCGACCCGGCTGTTCCCCGACCAGGCGGAGGCGCATCAGCTCAAGTTCCGGCGCCGCTTCCCCGGCGTGGTCGCCTCGCTCGACCCGCTCGCCATCCTTTCTGTGGAGGTGCGGGGCGACGCGCTCGAGGTCGCCGTGTCGCGGCCGCTGGTGATCCGCGCCGTCGGGCTCAGCTTCTCGGTGCTGCGCGTCCGCTACGACTTCGCCACCGCCACGGTCGAGGTCGTCAGCGCACCGCTGGGCCCGGTGCGGCGGGCCCTCGTGCGCGCCGCCTCCAGGCAGGCCACCCGCTGGCTGCGCAAGCGCCTGCCCGACGCCATGCGCGAGCCCGGCTACGACTTGTTCGCCGATCCCGAGCGGCGCGAGCACCTCGTCGAGCTCATCCATCGCCTGCGCGCCGACGACCACGCGCTGAAGGAGGGCGAGTCGCAGCCCGCGGGCGCCGCGGGCGCCGAGGGCACCCCGGGGCACCCGCACGCGCGCGAGCGCGAGCGGCGCTGCGAGCCTGTTCTCGGGCTCCAAGGCCGCGATCGCGGCCGCCCTCGCGACGCTGCGGATCTCCGCCGACGAGCCCCCGCCGGCCACCCGTACGCTGAGCAAGATCCCCTCGGACCGTTCAGCTCGCTCGCCATCGCCACCGATCGCGGCGGCGACGTCGCTCTGATCAAGGCCGAGGACGGCGTGCGGCTCGACGCCCCGCGCGGGATCTACCTCTACTCCGATCAGTTCCCCGAGCTGGCCGAGCTCCGCCTGGTGCGCACGCGCGTCCACCTCGATCGTGAGGACATCCCGGTCATCGACGTGCAGACCGATCCGCCGCTCGGGCCGCTGCTCGAGGCGATCGTGCAGCGCGCGTCCGACCAGTACCTGGCGCCGCTGCTGCCGGCTCGCTGGCTGCGCGAGCACGGGGTGCTGCCGCCGCCGCACGGCAGCGAGCACCATGTGCTGTGGCGTCAGCCGGCCGGCGGCGAGCAGTTCGAGGTGCACACGCAGAGCGGCTTCGACATCGAGCTGCGCCACACCGAGGAGGCGCTGGTGCTGACCGCCCCGGGCGGGCTGTCGCTCGGGTTCCCCGCGGCCTGGCACGTGCCGCCGGCGCAGCTGCGGCGGATCGCCTATCGCTGGGAGGACGGCGCGCTCGAGGTCGACGGCGACCCGGGGCTCGGCGAGTTCGGGCAGGCGGTGCTGACCGCGGTCGCTCGCACCGAGGGCGCTCCGCGGGCGCCGAGCTGGATCGGCGTGCGCAAGCACGAGGCGCCGGTGCTCGACGAGGAGCGCCTGGCGCGGTTCTCGGGCGAGGTGTTCGGATTCTCCTTGCCGGTGCTCGGTCGGCTCGAGCTGCGCATGGACCCGCAGGACACGCTGGGCGGCTCGCTCGGGCCCGCCGAGCTGACGTTCCGCAGCGAGCGCGGGCTGTACCTGGTCGCCCGCGACCTCGGCCTGATGCTCGAGCTCCGCAGCGCCCGCTACGACCTGCCGCGCCACGAGCTGGTGCTCGACACCTCGCCGCCGGCGGGCGACTACCTGGTCGCGCTGGCGACCGCCAGCCTCGAGGCGATCGTCCTGCCGGCGCTGCGCAAGGTCATGCCGCTGTGGCCGGACGCCGACCCGAACAACACCTGGCTCTTGCGACAGGTCATGGCGGGCTTCCTCGGCGAGAAGCTCGGGCTCGCGTTCGACCTGACGCTGCCGCCCGGCGCGTCGCTGACCGTGGCCAAGGTCGCCGGCGCGCTGGCGATCGGCGCGACCGCGCCGCTGCAGGTGCGCCCGGTCGGCGAGTCGCTGATCGGCGAGTTCGCGGTCGAGGCGATCCGCTGGCGCCCCGACGGCGAGCAGATCGAGCTGGTCACGCAGCCGCCGGCGGGCCCGCTGCTGCACGCGCTGGTGCGCCGCCTGCACGCGCACTTCACCCCCAAGGTGGTGCTGCACGCGCTGGCCGAGCGGCTCGGCCTGCCGCAGCCGTGGCCGCCGCCGCCGCTGCCGCCCGCGCCCGCGTCGTCCCCGGTCTTCCTGCTCGAGCTGCCGGTCGTCGGCCCGCTGACGGTCCACGTCGACCGCCAGCGCCCGGCCACCGTCGCGCTGCGCCGCGACGGCGCGCACCTCGACTTCGGCGAGGGCTGCGTGGTCCGCATGCCCGATCTCGGCATCCACGTCGACGCGCTCGGCGCCAAGATCTCGCTGATGCCGTTCACCGTCGAGCTGACCTGTCGACCGGCCGCCGGCGAGCTCGACAACTGGCTCTTGGGACATGTCGTGAGGGGCCTGCTGGCGCGCGTCCTGCCGTGGTTCTGGCCGGCGCACGTCACCGCGGCGCCCGGCGAGGAGGTCCTGGTGGTGTTCGGCGCCAACTCCGAGTGGGGCCCGATCGAGGTCTGCACGTCCACCGGCGGCGCGCTCGAGCTGAGCGTCGACGCCGAGGGCGTGGCGGTCCGCTCGGTCGCGGGGGTGCGCCTGAGCGGCCCGGCGCTGGCCGACATGCCGTCCTTCACCTTCCACGAGGCGTCCTATCGGTTCGCCGACGGGGCGGTGCGCCTCGGGGTGGCGGGGATCGAGGAGCGGTTCTACCACGAGCCGTCGCCGGTCAGCCCGCGCACCGAGCAGGTGCTGTCCGACCTGCTGCGGGTGCTGGTGATCCCGCGTATGCCGGCGTTCATGCAGCGGCTGGGCCTGCGGATCTTACCGCAGCCGCCGATGCCCGAGCCCGACCCGGGCCGGATCACCGTGCTGCACGCGCAGCTGCCGCTCGGCCTGGCCAACGCGCTGGTCCACGTGCAGCCCGGCGACGTGCTGACGGTGAGCGCGAACCGCCGCGAGGTGGCGGTCGCCAGCCAGCACGGGCTGCAGTTCGACGTGCCGGGCCTGCGCATGCGCGTCGACTTCCACGGCGCGCGCTACCACCTCGAGTCGGGCGAGGTCCAGTTCGGCGAGTTCGGCCAGCTGGAGAACGCGCTGCTCGAGGCGGCCGTGCGCAAGGCCCTGAGCGGCTACGAGCCGGCCGCGGCGGAGTCCGACTTCTCGGCGGTGGCGGCGGTGCTCGACCGCTTCCCGCTCGACGACGAGGGCCGCCGGATCCTCTACGACTCGAAGCTCGCGCGCGTCCTGCTGCCCCCGGACACGATGCTGGTGGTCCGGATCGGCGAGCACGGTCTCATCGTCACCGCCGACCCGCCGATCGAGATCGACGGGGCCACGGTGCTCGACTACAAGTTCGCCGGGGTGTCCTACAGCTTCGACGACGCGAAGTTCCACCTCGACATCGAGCGCGACGGGGTGCTCGCCGGGCTGCTCCGCGGCAAGATCGTCGAGGAGGGCGAACAGCAGCTCGACAGCCTGCTGCGCCCGCTGCTGCCGGCCGCCATGCGCACCCCCGGCTACCGCCTGTCCCGCGACCCCGACCCGAAGGGCACGATCGCCGCGCTCGTCCGCACGGTCGTCGGCTCCAGCTGGTTCCTCGCCAAGGATTGAGTCCAATCCCGTGAAGCATCCCCGGCCGGCGCCGCAGCGCCGCGCCGGGGTTCTTGTTTCAAGCAACAAGTGTCCCACGGGACATGTCGCCGGCGAGCGACCCGTCGCAGGCGAGCGACCCGTCGCAGGCGCAATCATGATGGCCCGAGAGACAGGTCGAGACGCGCCGCGTGACGCGTCTCGGACATGACCGTTCGGGCAGGTCGATCAGAAGGTGCAGACGCCGATGAAGGCGCCGACCTGCGGGACCGGGGCGCCCTCGCGGTGGGCGAAGTCGTAGCCGAGGCGGACCTGGCCGCCGACGATGCCGCGGCGGGACGAGCCGAAGCGGAAGCCGACCCGGCCCTCGACCTCGACCATCGGCGAGAGGAGGCGGACCGCGAAGCCGCCGCCGACGCTGGCGAAGCCGCGGCCCCTGGCGCCGAAGCTGGTCAGGGCGGTGATGTGATAGCGGTGGGTGGCGAGCCCCGAGACGTAGCGCTCGGCGAGCCCGAACGACCCCGTGAACTGAAAGCCCAGCGCCCACGGGCTGTGCCTGAGCCGGGCGCCGAAGAAGAACGGCAGGTTGAGGGACGGGAGGTAGCTGAGGCCGAAGGTCGGGCCCGGCAGGAAGGCGAACACGAACCGTGACTTGCTCGCGGGCGCGGGCGAGGGGGCTGGCGGAGGGGACATGTCCTGATGGACATAGACAGGCCCCGGCTGCGGCGCGGCGTACGGGTCGGCGGGGGCAGCGTTCGGGTCCGCGGCCGCGGGGGCCGGGGCGGGCGGCACGTCGGTCGCGGCAGGAGCGGCGGGCGCGGGCGCCGGGGCGGCGGGCGCGGGCGCAGCGGGGGCGCTCGTGGCGGCCGCGGGGGCGCTCGCGGCGGGCGCGGGCGGGACGGCCACGCCGGCGTCGGTGGCGGGCGCCTGCAGCTGTCCGAACAGACCTGTCACGAAGAACATGCCCTTGAAGACCGCGATATGGGAGATCACGACGCACCTCCGACGGCGGCGCGGCGACGGCGGCCGTACGTGCCGATCCACAGCAGCGGGGCGAGCAGCCACAGCGCCAGCGGCGAGGCGTTGCCGCTCACTGCGCAGGGCATGTAGACGAGCTCGCGGTCGTACTCGCCGCGGTCGAGGCGGAGCGTCTCGCCGCGCTTGCCGTTGGCGGCGACCGGCGTGAACTCGAGGCCGCCGCGGGTCGGCGGCATCTCGATCGTGCCCCACGAGTTGTTGGGCCCGGTGACCGTGAACACCTGACCGTCGTCGTAGAGCACCTCGACGTAGCCGCCCTCGCTCAGCCACGTCTGCTCGTGGTCGAGCTGCAGCTCGAGGTAATCGCCGGTGGAGCAGCAGCCGTCGTCGCCGCGCTTGTACGCGAGCTCGAGGTCGTCCAGCGAGCCCGGGGCGGCGGCCGGCGCAGGGTCGAGGCGCGAGCGCACGACCGTGTTCTGGCCCTGCCCGTCGTTGGCCTCGGGGCCGCCGACGTCGCACGCGAGGACGTAGGTCCGGTTGGGCATGAGCGAACGCGCGGGCACGTAGCGGACGATCGCGTCGGGGTAGTTGTCGCGGGTGACGTACGAGTCGTCGACGTTGCAGTGCTCGGCGCCGTCGACCTCGACCGCGACCGGGATGACGTCGTCGCCGCGCTCCAGCCGACAGCCCGAGGGCGCCACGAAGTCGTACGCGCAGCTGCGCAGCTCCCAGAACTGCGCGTCGATCGGGTGCTCGGCGGTCGCGTCGCCGAGCGAGCCCAGCATCGACCCGTCGGACTCCCACGCGGCCCCGCCGCACGAGAGCGCCGCCGCGGGCCGCTCGGGGAGGACAAGCAGCGCGGCGCAGGTCAGTCCGGCCAGGAGCCTGGCGCGCGCGGTCGAAGAGAGGTTCGCAGGGCTGTACATGAGGGGCGTCACCGTCCGGAGGTGGAGTCGCCGCCGTCGCGGGAAAAATTGCGGCGGGCGAATTTCGCGGCAAAAAGGGGTCGTAGCGGCTGTCGCCGCCGGTCCGCCGGGCGGGCGAATCGGCGCGGCCGGACCCAGCATAGCGTGAGTCGAGGCGCAGCGGCGGGCTCACGCGCGACGAACGGCGAAAAACGGTCCGGAAGAGCCGTTGACCGCGAGACCCGGCGCGGCTCCGCCACCACGACGCCATGAAGCCGCGACCGACTCGCGGCGGCCCGCCGCGAGGCCGGGCCCGGGCGGGCCGCGATGGGTCTGCGCTTCATGGCATGTCGCCCACCCGGCATCGCTCGCGCCGGCGCGAGCGCGGCCGGTCGAGACTGGCAGCGATGGGTCGGCCGACCGACCGCATTCAAAAAGTTGTCGCAGGGGACAATGGATGCATTGCCCCCTGCGACGACTCGCGGCAGCGCCGGGCCGGCGGCGCCAATTGCCTGGATTTGTTGAAGCACGATCGCGGCACGCCGGGTGCTTCGTCGAGAGCGTCGCGGTTGGGCCGGGCGCGGTGTCCGGCGACGAGGGCCGCGGTGTTTTTGTGATCCACCGAGAGAACCAGCGCTCCCGAGAGGCGCGAGAGGACGAACCATGAAAAAGATGACCCTGATGGCGTTCATGATCGGCGTGTGCTTCGCGGCTTTCGGCGCCCCGCGAGCCTCGGCAGTGACCTGCGAGCAGAAGTGCGCCAACGCGTATGCGGCCTGCCTGGCCGCCGGGCAGTCGCACGCGATCTGCCAGAACGACCGGGGCGAGTGCCTGCACGACTGCCTCTAGTCGCGACAATGGGGACACCGCGCGCCCGCGTCGAGCGGCCCGCGGGAGTTCTGCCTGGCCGGCGATCCGGGTAGGATCGCCGGCCCGTGACGTCGTCGTACCAGCCCACGCTTCACCGTTTGCCCGCCGACACCTCCGGTCGCTTCGCGGTGCTCCGCGAATTTCTCCTGCGCTGGCACGGGCTCGACACCGGCGCGGTGGGGCGGACCGTCGCGGCCGTCGACGAGGCCGAGGCGCGGGTCGAAGCAGCTCCCGCTGGCGGTGCGCGAGTGGATCGTGCTGCTCGACGACATCCGGCGGCTCGGCGCCTGGACCGATGTGCTGCGCGACGCCTGGGCCCTCAGGCAGGTGCCGGGGCGCCAGGCGTTCTCGCTGCTGGTGTCCGGCGAGAGCGATCGCCACTGGGGGCCGCAGTTCCGCGACCTCGGCCGCGAGGATCCGCCCACTTATGATTTCGTCGCCGACTGGAGCGGTGACGGCCGCGAGTTCCGTCGCGGTCGTGTGGTCGCGCCGCGGGTGTCGACGTGGGCGATCGAGTTCCTCGTCCGCTACCTCTTCCTCAGCCGTTCGCTGCAGCTCGAGCTCCCGGCCTCGGAGCCCGAGCTGGCGCGGCTGCGGTCGCTGGGCCCGGAGGTCGTGGCCTCGCGGATCGGCGACAGCGAGCTGTTCGAGTTCGACGGCGGACTCGTCCACGTCGAGCTCGGCTCCGCCCCGGGCCCCACGCTCCGCTGCTACGCGCCGTTCCGGGAAGCCGACCGTTCGGGGTACTACCCGGCGGCCGGGGCGTTCCGACAGCGCATCCTCGCGATGCTCGGGCGAGTGTGACGGGGTTCGACGCGAGGACCGGAGCGTCGACGCGCCGGCGCTGATGGCCCGTGCGCGGGGCGAGGAATGGAAACCCGAACCGCGGATCGCCGCGCCGCTGCTTTTCAACCGGCGCACCAGCGACACGTGACGAGCCCACGCGTCCCTCGGCGCCGCGCCGTTCGAGGCGAACGAGCCGCGTAGGCCGAGCCTGTCCAGGCCGCGAGCGATCGGGCGACCGCTCGCGGCGCTCGTCTCACGGGATGTCGCAGAGGGTCTCGCCGTTGCTCAGGCCCTCGCAGCTGAAGCAGGGCGAGCCGAGGAAGTCGTAGCAACCGTCGACGGGAGCCAGGGCGGTGCAGTCCGCCTTGCTGGTGATCGGGACGCCGAGGGTGTCGAACCAGATCTCCTCGATCGTGTACGTCGGCGCGGCGACGCCGATGTAGCCGCGGCCGACGTCGCTGTCGATGCCTTGCAGCCAGACGACCAGCTGGAACTGCTGCTCGGCGGCGATGGCCGCCGAGGCGCAGTCGTGGGCGGTCTGCCACTCCTGGGCGGTGCTGTTCCACGGATCGACGATGCCGCAGTCGAGCACGTCGCCGCCGTGCGCGTGGGCCCGCTCGGTGGTGATCTCGACGAGGTCGCAGACGAGGCCGCCGGTGGTCGTGTCGCCGGTGGTGGCGTCGGTCGTCGTGGCGTCGGTCGTCGTGGTGGTGGCGTCGGTGGTGGTGGCGTCGGTGGTGGTGGCGTCGGTGGTGGTCGGGGCGGTCGTGCCGGTGGTCGGGTCGGTCGCCGTGCTCGCGGCGTCGGTGGTCGTCGACGCGTCCGTGGCGGCGGCGGTGGTGTCGCCGCCGGTCTCGGTGCCGGGGGTCGTGTCGGTGGTGGTGGCGTCGCCCGATCCGCTGCTGCAGGCAGCCAGGAGGAGGACGAGCGCGAGAGGACGAGAAGGACAAGCGAGGAACATGGGCGCAGCCTAGCAAGGCGGCGGCGCGGCCCAGAAACTTTGTTCTGCTGCGGCTTCTGGCTCCAACTGCCACGGGACGCGGTCGCACCGGGCTTTCAGGGCGGGCCGGAGACGGGTCGTCGGTGTCGCGCTGAAGGAAGACTGAGCTGACCGAAAAAACATGCTCTTAAAGACATGTCCGTCGGGTCATTGAGCGCGCGCTGCGCTGCGGGGCCTGGACATGCGGTCAGCGTGGCGGGAATTTTCGGCGAGCGCCGTTCGAGGGGTTGTTAACCTCGGGGGCGGGGCCGGCGTCTTGGGGGGCAACACGAAAGGCGCCCATGGACGTCGAGCTCGAAGCCATCCTGATCCCGCTCACTTTCTTCTTCCTCGTCGGGTTCATCGTCCGCCAGACCCGCCTGCGCGCCGAGCACGAGACGCAGCGGCGGTTCGAGCTCGGGGTGCGGACCCTCGAGCGCTTCAACGACCCCGAGGCGCTGGAAAAATTCCTCGGCGGCGCGGCCGGCCAGGAGTTCTTGCGCCTGCTCGACCAGGGCGAGCCGCCGCTGCAGCGCCGATTGCTGCGCAGCGTGCAGGGCGGCCTCGGGCTGTCGGGGCTCGGGATCGCGTTCCTGGTGCTGGCGGCGGCGCTCGACGGCTACGGCGACATGGTCATCCCCGGCACGCTGCTGCTGTGCCTCGGCGGGGCGCTTCTCCTCGGCGCCGCGGTGGCGTACAAGCTGGCGCAGCGGTGGGAGATCCTCGGCGGCCCCGGCCGCGTCCGCGGCAGCTCACCGTACCGCGACCTGGCGAGCTCCTGAGCTTCAAGGCTTCATGGACGAGGACCGTTTCCAGGCTCTCTACGCCGCCACGCACGCCAGGCTGTGGGCCTACGTCTACCGCCTGACGGGCGAGCGCGCCGCGGCCGACGATCTGGTCCAGGACAGCTATTGTCGGCTGTTCCAGCGCCGCCCGGCCGCGTCCGCGCCGGCGCCGAGCGGGCCTATCTCTACCGGATCGCCACCAACCTGGTCACCGATCACCACCGCCGTCGCACCCGCCTCGGGGCCCGTCTGCGCGAGCTGCTGCTGGCCCACGAGGCCGCGCCGCCGCGGGCGCCCGAGCCCGGCGAGGGCAGCGAGCTGCAGGCGATCTTCGACCGCCTGCCGCGACGCGACGCGGCGCTGTTGTGGCTCGCGTACGTCGACGGCCACGATCACGCCGAGATGGCGGAGATCCTCGACGTCCGGCCGGCGAGCGTCCGCGTGCTGCTGAGCCGCGCGCGCGCGGCTGGCCGACCTCCTGCAAACCGAAAGCAAGGACCACCATGCGTTCCCACCCGCCCTCGCGCCCTTCCGCGGCCCCGGCTCCCGCGACTGAGCCGGCCCTCTCGCCCGCCGACCCGCGCGAGCGCGCGGTGGCTGTCTTCATGGACAGCCTGGCCCGCAGCCCGTCGCCGCGGCCGCGCGTGGTCGACCCCGTGGCGCTGATGCGCCGGGCGCCCCTGGTCGACGCGCTGGCCCGCCTGCGAGCGCGCGAGCGCCGGGTGCTGGCGCCGGCGATCGCGCTCGAGGTGCTGGCGTTCTCGGCAGCGGCGGTGGTGGGCCTGCAGGTGGTCGGTCAAGCCGCGCCGGGCGGCCTGCTGCGCACTCTGGTCGAGGCCGCGACCCGCTTCGCCTGGGCGCCCACGGGGCTGGCGCTGCTGGTGGCCGCGCTGCCGCTGCTGTGGTGGATCGCCGAGGCCGGGCGACCGGGCGGGGGGCCTGTCTCGAAGAACATGGCCTGAAGTTTTCGCCGGCCTTGGTATGACCCATGGGACATGTCCTCCGGGACTGTCCCGCGCCGGGCGGCCTCCTGGCCCTTCGTGACGGCTCCGTCTCGGAATGACCCCGGCATTGGCATGACCCATGGGACATGTCCTTCGGGACTCTCCCGCGCTCGCTGGCCCCTTCGTACGGATCGGTCCCTCCGCGGCGAGCGCGGCCCTCTCCGCCCTCTCGATTCGCGCAACCGGGTTCGCCCGCTGCTCCTGTCCTCGTGCAGCGAGTTCAAGTACATTCGAGCGCGTGCAGGTCCGGTCGGAGCCCCACGTTCTCGAGCGCCACGGTTGTCCGCTGCACTACTGGCTCGGCGGCGCTCCTGACGGCCCGCTCCTCTTCCTGACCCACGGCGCCGGCCTCGACCACGAGCTCTGGCGTGACAACCTCACCGCGATCGGCGAGCGTCACCGCCTCCTCACCTGGGACGTGCGCGGGCACGGCCTCTCGCGGCCGATGGGCGCCCCCTTCACCATCGACACCGTCGTCGACGACATGGAGGCCCTGCTCGACGCCGTCGGGGCGGTCGACGCGGTGCTCGTCGGCCAGAGCATGGGCGGCAACCTCGCCCAGGAGTTCGTGCGTCGGCGACCCGACCGCGTGCGTGCCCTCGTCCTCGCCGAGTGCGCCTGCAACACCGCCCGCCTCGGCTGGACCGAGCGCCTCGGCGTGCGCCTCACCCCCGCCATCCTCAGGCTGTACCCCTACCGCGCCCTCCTCAGGACCAGCGCGCGGACCATCTCCGCCCACGACCACGTGCGCGCCTACTGTCACGCCGCCATGTCGCGCCTCGACAAGCCCGAGCTGGAGGCCGTCATGCTCGCCACGCTCGCCTGCATGCGCGACGACCCCGACTACCGGCTCTCCCGCCCCTTCATCCTCGTCCGCGGCGCCCTCGGCCGCGCCGGCTCGATCGCCGAGCAGGGCCCCGAGTGGGCCCGCCGCGAGCCCCAGTGCCGCGCCGATGTCGTCATCCCCGCGGCTGGCCACTGCGTCAACATCGACGCTCCCGCCGAATTCGACGCTGCAGTCCTGCGATTCCTCGCCACCCTCGCCTGACCGTCCCGCCGTGAGCGGGGCGTGCTCCACGAGATGCTCGCGCGGGCTATAGTCGCCTGGTGCGCACCCTAGCGATGCACTCGCTCCTGCCCTCGGGGCGCGACGATTCGAGACCCGCCGGTGCGGCGCGGCAGACGGAGGCGTCCTTGCCGTCGCCGAACGGCCGCGCGCTGATCGTGCTCGCGGACGGCCGATGTCTCGACGCGCAGGGGGACGATCGCCAGGGCGTCCTGTACGTCCGGGCCGCCGACACGCTCGAGACCCTGCGCGCCTACCCCGACGTCGCGCCGCCGATCGCGGTACACCCTTCGCGGCCGCTCGTGCTCACGGGCCGCGATTCGGCGTGGAGCCTGCCCGGGGATGGATCGCCGCAGACCTGGCGCGGCTCCGAGGTGCGGATGATCGATCACGAGAGCGGGCAGCAGCTCGATCGCTTCCCGTTGCAGCCGCCCTTCGTGTGGCTCGACGACCGGCGCTTTCTGTCGCGCTCCATGGGCTTCTACCATGGCCGGCGAGCGCTCGATCCGGGCTTCGCCGGGCGCCACCTCCCGATCTCGGGCCTGTTCACCGACAGCGAGGCCGACGGCGTCGCGGAGGTCGACGCTTTCACGGGCGGCGCCGAGCTCCGCGTGCGGTGCGGCGTCTACGAGCGCTGGAGTCGCTTGAAGCACCTGGCGGTGCGCGGCGACGTGGCGCTGTACGGCGGGTTCCTCGAGGTCGGTGCCGCGCGGTTGCCCACCTGGGAATTGCTCTGGTCGCACCCGATGGGCACGGGCGGCCTCGGCTACCAGATGCGTGCGCTCGCGGTGAGCCCCGACGGCGGTCACGTCGCGGTGGGCGCGGGCGGCAGGGACGGTCTGCGCGATCTGTCCGTGTTCGAGGTGGACGGCGGCCGCGAGGTGCTCTGCCTCCCGCTCGGGCGCATGCTCGCGGGCGCCGGGGCGCTGACGACCAAGACCACCGAGGTCACCTGCCTGGCCTGGCACCCGCGAGGCTGGCTCGCGGTGGGGACGCGCGCGGGCCTGGTGGCGCACGTGCACCTGTCCGGCGCGATCCAGTTCTATCGCGGCGCGACCCGGGCGATCGAGGCCCTCGCGTTCGCCCGCGACGGCGCCAGCCTGCTCGTCGCCAGCAAGGCTGCGATCGCCCGCTTTCCGCTGCTCGACGCCGAGCGCTGACGGCTCGTCGTCATGAGCGACTGCGACGGCGGAGGGCGACGTCGAGACTTTTCATGAGGTCGTTGCCGTGGAGCTCGCGCAGCGGACGCGAGCAGCTCGCTGCGCGTCATGCCGAGGTGGCCGAAGCCCGAGCGCAGCTCACCGTGGAGCTCGCGCAGCGGGACGGCGAGCGACGGCTCCATCGCGCACGCGAGCAGCTCGCTGCGCGTCATGCCGAGGTGGCCGAAGCGCGAGCGCAGCTCACGGAGCGCGCGATCCTCCGCAGCTGTCTCCGAGGACATGTCATTACGGATCGGGCACCGGGGCGGGCGTCTGGGTCGGGGCAGTCTCGGGCGCCTTGGCGTCGCCTGCGGGCGGATCGACGGCGGGCGGGGCGTCGGCGAGGCAGGTGCGCATGCCGTTGGCGTGGGCCTTGTCGCGGTACGTCTGCATCGAGATCGGGTCGTGGAACGGGCCGTCCTCGGCGTACAGCTCGGCCAGGCGGCAGCAGGCGTCGGCGATGTTGCGCCGGTCGCACGGGTTCATCAGATAGTGAATGGCGGTGGCGGGGGCGGACTCGAGGTAGAGCATGCCGATGCCGTAGCAGGACCAGGCGTTGCCGCGCTCGCACTGGGCCAGGGCGCTCGGGCTCGGCGCCTCCGGGCGCGAGCGACGGACCCGCTTCGGCGCGGGTCGCTCGGGCGCCGGGGCGGCCACCTCGGCAGCCGGCGGCGGAGCGGCCGGTGTCGCGACGACCGTCGTCGGGGCGACCTCGGCCTGCTGCGCGAACATCCAGCCCGGAAATACCGAGGCCTCGCACTTGTCGGAGGTGAAGACTTCCTGGGCGACCGGAAGCGGATACGACGAGCGGATGATCAGCGGGATCGCCCCGAGCGTGGCGACCCATAGCGAGAAGAACACGAGGTACGGGGCCCAGCGGTCGCGCAGGCGCCGGCGCTCGGGCGGGCGCAGCAGGCCGGCCAGCTCCCGCGTGGCCCGCGGGTGGCCGGGGTCGAGCTGCAGCACCTGGCACAGCCGCTCGATCGCCGTCTCGCGGTCGTGGTTGTGCAGCGCCACCACGGCGGTCTCGAGCGTGTCCTCGGCGGCCTGGCGGCGAGTCAGACGCTC
Source organism: Nannocystis pusilla (assembly GCF_026626665.1). GTDB lineage: Bacteria > Myxococcota_A > Polyangia > Nannocystales > Nannocystaceae > Nannocystis > Nannocystis pusilla. The sequence goes on along the minus strand of NZ_JAPNKE010000002.1, from coordinate 7,063,101 downwards.
GCGCATGGCCACGCACTCGGGGCGCTCGGCGAGCTGGGGGAAGCGCCCATGAGCCGCGCGAGCGCCTCGGCGGGCCGTCCAGCGTGCTCGAGCTCCTGCACGTCGCCGAGCAGCTGCTCGAGCTGGCGCCGCTCGAGCTCGGCGTCGAGCTGCAGCACCTGCTCGGTGTCGCCGGCGCGGACGAAGCAGTCGCGGGCCTCGCGGAGCTGGCCGGCCCCGAGGTGCCGCTGGCCGCGCTCGCGCAGGATCGCCGCGCGCCCGACCACCGCCTCGTGGGTGCGCGGGGCGGCCTCGAGGATCTTTTCAAAGATCGCCAGGCGCTCGTCCTCGGTCTGCGGGGCCGTCGGCTTCTCGACGCTCTGCAGCAGCAATTGCACGTAGCGCGGGCCGATCGCGATCGGCTGGATCGGGTACAGGCTGGCGAGCAGGTGGATCGCGTCGTCGCGCCGGCCCTGGTGGACGTAGACGTCGGCCAGCAGCAGGGCGGCGCCGACGTGGTTGGGGTTCATGCGCGGGTCGTTGAAGATCGACTCGAGCAGGGCGGCGATCGCCGCGACCCGCTTGGGGTCGAGGTCGCCGGCGCCCTGCCACATCTCGCTGGCGCGGCGGAAGAAGTCGTTGGCGCGCGGCACCAGCTCGTCGAGGCACTCGCGCACGGCCGAGAACGGCTGGCACTTGCGCACCCACAGGCGCAGCAGCTCGACCTTGAAGCTGTACTTGCCGTCTGTCTCTTCGAGCAGGTCCCACTCGCGCAGCAGCTGCGGCGCGGCCGACAGCTGGCTGATGATGATGCGCACCCCGCTGTCGCGCAGGACCGTGGCCATCTCGTCGACGGTGACCGCGCGGCTCTTGTGCTCGGCGATGGCGGCGGCGACGACCCGGCAGGCCGGGGTGATGCCGTCCACAGCCAGCTGAGCATGCCGTGCGACTCCTTGAGCGCGCCGGGCACCAGCTCGTGGACCATCGCCGCCGAGACGACCGGGTTGTGGGAGCGCTGGACCGCCTGCCAGGCGCGGGAGCCGAGCAGCTGGGTCAGCAGCGGGTGGCCGCAGGTGAGGTCCCACAGGACGTCGCGGGCCCCGTCGCCCCACACCAGCGAGCCGTCGCGCTCGCCGAGGTCGAGCAGCTGATCGAACTCGAGCCGGCCCAGGGTGGACACGTGAATGACCGGGACGCCGCGCAGCAGCGGGCGCGCCGCGCTGTCGAGGTCGTTCATGGTCCTGCCAGCCGCGTAGACCGCCGCGAGCTGGCCCCCGGCCTCGCCCTGGAGGATGTCGGTGAGCACCGAGTAGAGCTCGTGCGAGCGCCGCTCGCCGTCGGGGGCCGACAGCACGTCGAACTCGTCGAACAGGAACACCAGGCGGTGGCCCTCGGGCAGCGAGCGCAGGCCCTCGCGCAGCCACCCGCGGAACTCGCCGATCGACGCCTCGCGGCCGGTGAAGGCCGGGAACTTGGCGGTGCGGGCGATGACCTCGGCGAGGTCGCCGAGCAGCTGCGCGGCGGTCATCGTCGCCCGGCCGTGGAGGTCGAAGTAGATCGGCCGCCACGGCCCCATCGCCGGCAGGCGCGAGTGCAGCTGGTGGAGCAGCGAGCTCTTGCCGATCCGCCGCTGGCCGAACAGGAGGATCCCGACCTCCGTCGGGCTGCCCAACAACAAATCGACGCGGGCGAACATGTCCTCGCGGCCGACGAAGGCCGGGGTGTTGCCGACCGAATTACCGACGATAAATGGATTAGCTCGGCGAGACATCACAATAGAGGTCCTTGAAATATTCGCCCGCGCCGCCCGCGAACCGCTCGCGGTGGGCGTGGACGAAGGTGTAGAGCGGCGCGAGCGAATAACCGTCGGCGCCGTGGATCATGAGTCGGGACAGGAGGTCGGGGGCGCGCAGGTGGTCGCGCAACCAGCCGGTCAGCGCGCACGGGCGGATCTCCCAGCCCGGCGGCGACACGCTCGGGAGAAGGAGCCCGCTGTCGGCCAGCCGCTCGAGCGCGCTCTCCATCGCCGCTGTCGACGGCGGCGCGAGCGAGTCGCCAGGGCCCTGCAGCGCGCGCAGCTCGTCGTCGCCGACTGCTCCCTGCCGGCGCAGGCTGGCGAGCACGGCGGCGACGCACAGCCGCCGCCGCAAAAGCTCTCGGTCTCGACCGCGAACACGGCGTCGGTCTGCATGTCGCTCGGCAATTGCGGGACCGCGTCCTCGCCGAGCACCTCGGCGACCGCCCGCTTGAGGACGATCCGCGGCAGGCTCTGAAAGCAGCGGCTGACGGCGGCGGCGCGCTGGTGGTCGAAGGCGAGGGCGGGGTCGCCTGGCCGATCGAGCAGCTCGCTGCCGGGGACGGTGGAGCGGCAGGCGTGGCCGGCGCAGACCTGCAGGAGGCACCAGCGCTCGTCGCTGGCGAGCCGGGCCCAGAAGCCGCGGAACAGGTGGCCGAGCTCGTTGCGCAGGAGGTGCAAGGTCTGCTGGTGGCGGACGGTGGCAGGGGTGCCGGGCAGGGCGGCGCGGTTGACCCGCAGGTGGCCGGAGGCGAGCAGGTTGAGCAGCTTGGGCTGGCCGCCGGCGCAGCGGGCGATGAAGGCCCGGTCGCAGTCCGACAGCTGGTCGCCGGCCAGCGCGAGCACGTACTCGACGTCGCGGCTGCCCAGGGGCCCGAGCCGCTGCTCGCGATACGTATTGAGGAAGGGCGAGCCCCAGGCCTCGCCGAGCTGCCGGCCGAGCGTGACCAGGTCGGCGGCGCTGGTGCTGACGAACTTCAGCACGCGCATGCTGGCCAGCGAGCGCAACATGCCGAGGAACTCGGGGGTGCGCATCTGCTGGCGGCTGAGCAGCTCGTGAAAGTCGTCGAGCAGGAACACCGGCGCGGGGCGGGCCAGGCCGTCGCTGTAGCTGCGCGACAGGTCGAGGTCGAGCCGGCCCTCGAGCTTGTGCCACAGCGCCGCGGGGGTGATGTCCTGCGGCAGCCGCAGCGCGTCCATGAACGCGACCCGCCGGCCCCGCTCGCGCAGCATCGCCTCGATCCGCCGCAGCAGCGAGGTGCGACCATTCGGCAATTCGCTGACGATGACCAGACTGTCGCCCACGTTCTCGATGCACGACCAGGCGTCGGCGAGCTCGGCGTCACGACCGACGAACTCGCCCGACAGACGCGGTCCGATGCTGAACGGATCGTTCACGCCGCGACTTCACCACGGCTCTTTGCGCCTGACAAGGTTGCCAATGCAAGGAACACCGCGGACTGTGACGCGCTGCTCGGACATTCGTACGCCTGTGCGGCGCGTCAAAGCGTGGCGGGAATAATGGTGGCGATACAACGTTCCACTGGCGAGCGCGTGGCGGCGAGGACCGGGGCGCGAGGCGGCGGCGGCGGACAGGTGGTTCGCGGCGAGGGCCGGCGAAAGACGAGGGCCGCCCGGGGATCCGCGCGGCCTGCCGTGTCGTCATTCGCCGCGGCCGGCGACGCGACGCCGGCGAGCAGGGCATCGCCGCGCCCGTCACCGACCGACGCCCGGCGCCGCCGCGCGGCGAGCGGCGACGGATCGGGCGCTCGTGGAGGTCGGCGATCGTGACACCAGACGGTGCGCGCATTCTCCCGTCGAAAGGCGAGGGCCGTGTGTTAGGCTGCAACGTGGCGCGCCTTCTGCGGTGCGCGCCCGAAAACACGAACTGTAGCGAAAGGGCTCGGGGATGTCTCAGAGCGAAGCCGACACGATCCTGACTTTGGTCCACCTCTACGCGCTGGCGATCGACACCCAGCAGTGGGACCTGTTCGACGAGGTGTTCACGCCCGACGTGATCGCCGACTACGGCGAGGGCGCGGTGTGGACCGGCCTCGACACTTTCAAGCAGATCTTCGCGGTCATCCACGCGGTCTACAGCGGCACCCAGCACACGATGTCGAACACGCTGTGGGACTTCCAGGGCAACGAGGGCTGGGCGATGACCTACGGGCACTTCCGCCTGATCAAGCCCGGGACGCCCGGCGGCGACTTCTGGGAGGGCCAGGGCTACTACGACGACCGCCTGGTCAAGGTGAAGGGGAAGTGGCGGATCCAGCACCGCATCAACCGCATCACCTGGTCGGGCGGGAACCCGAAGGTGCTGGAGACGACGCCCGGAGTGCCGGTGGTGGTGCCGATCACGTCGCTTCACGACATCGGCGGCGACCTGCGCTTTCTGAAGGAGCGCAAGCCGAACAAGTGAGCGGTGCCCACATTGCCGGCGCCGGTCGCCCCGAGCGACCGGCGCCGGCCGACGCCGCTCAATAGAGCGACGAATAATTGGTCGGGTGGTGGAACACGGTGATCTCGCCGTCGCCGTCCAGCGCGAGGGCGGCCAGCCGCTGCGCGCCGGAGCGACCGTCGACCGCCAGCGCCGAGACCGCGCCGGCGTCGACCGTGCCGGCGCGACCGAGGCCGCCGTCCGAGTCGACCTGGAACGAGATCAGCGACATCACGCCGGCGCCGGTGCGCAGGCCGAGAGCGGCGTCCTGCGCCCCGGCCCGGGCCGAGGACAGCTCGCTGGCGGCGCCGGCGTCCCACTGGTCGACGCGGCCGAGCAGGCCGGCGCTCGAGATCTGCCAGGTCTGGACGCGCAGGCCGGACGGGGTGGCGACGGAGACGACGGCGAACTCGCGGCTGCCGAGGTTGCCGGTGACGGTGACGTCGACGTCGGCGGCGGTGAACGCGGTGTTGGTGGCGAGGTCCTTGACCTGCTGGGTGTCGACGAGGGTGACGCTGGTGCCCGCAGTGTCGATCTGCCAGGTGCGCAGCCACACCGTGTCGCCCGAGCTGCGCTGCTCGACGGTGACCACGCCCTTCCACGCGCCCGAGGACTCGCTGACGCCGCGGCCCATGACCACGGTGGCGACGTCGACGTCGCCTACCGCGGCGCTGTGCGAGGCGCTGGACCGGCGGTCGACGGTGAGCTCCTCGGTGGCGGTGAGGGTGACGCCGTAGTTGATCACCGAGAGCGCGCCGGTGCTGTTCTGGAAGGCGACGACGGCGCCGTCGTGGGTCGGCGAATAGGTGGCTTCGATCTGCCCGACCCCGGCGGTCGACTCGGTGCGACCGACGCCGCGGATCGCGTCGGCGAGGGAGTTCACGTAGTAGGGGATCAGCTGCAGCTTGTCGGCGCCGTTGCGCACGGCGACGAGGGCGTGGCCGGTGGTGCCGCTGATCCGCGACACCGCGACCTCGCCGACGGCGCCCTCCTCCTCGCCGACGCCGAGCAGGACGTCGGTCGAGGTGAACTGCATGGCGTTGACCGCGAGGTTGCCGGCGCTGTTGCGATAGGCCGCCACGCCGCCGAGCTCCGTCAGCGCCAGCGCCGGCACCGTGCCCGGCTCGATCTGCAGCTTGTCGACCCGCTCGCCGACCGGGTCCGGCCACAGCAGGAAATCGGTGGTGCCGTCGATCGGCAGCTCCGTGCCCTGCAGCCGATCCCAGTCGCCCGGGTCGGGCGCGACCCCGGGGTGCGGACCTGCGACCAGCCCTCGCGGAACTCGGAGGCCGACTTGCGCGAGCAGTAGTTGCCGGACGGGTCGGTGGTGAACTCGGACGTGCCCATGTGCAGATGGACCCCGTTGGTATTGCCCGACAGGCCGACGCGGCCGACGAACTCGCCCTTGCGCACGGGGATCGGGGCGATGCTGCGATTGTCGAGCCGCGCGCCCTCCCGCAGGGCGGCGTTCCAGCCCGACAGGGTGCAAACCTTGGGGTCGTCGTCGAACAGCATGGTGTCGGTGATCGGGCACAGCGCGGAGGGGATCGAGTCCTGCCGCAGGTGATTGAGGGAGATCAGGTGGCCGTCGGTGGTGCGAATGACGACGTGGTTGCCGCCGGCGACGCAGCGGTTGGACGCGCCCGAGGTGCCCGGGCACGCGGCCGGCTCGCTGCCGTCCTCGTCGTCGTCGGGCAGGCGGCGGAAGCAGGCGACGATGTCGCCGTCGACCGGCGAATAAAGCGGGAGGTCCCAGCCGACGGCGTCGCTGCGGCCGTACGGGAGGGTGGCGTCGGCGCGGTACCACGAATAGTTGCTGGTGGCGGCGTCCCACCGCATCGCCGAGATGTCGAGGTCGCACACCCCCGTGCCGGCGCAGTCGTAGTCGGCGTGGCCGGCCGTGCGCATGTACGAGTGGGCCGGCAAGGAGTCGCCGCGCCACGGCACCTTGAGCTCGTAGGCTTGGCCGGCCAATGGCGCCAGCGCGCCGATTGTCAACAGGATGGAGGGAAGAATCAGACGGGATGCGAAGGTCATGCGATCGGTCGCTCGCAGATCTCGTTCCATCGCAATTGTTCAAGGATCTTCAGAGCGCGGGGAGACACGAGGCCGACTTCCGGCGGAGGTCCCATGCGACGAGTTCGAAGATGTCCCCGGGGACATTCGTGCGGGGCGAGTCGGACGCGCTCCCGTCGATCGGGCCGAGCGCGCGACCGGGGCATGATCGAGGGCGGGCCCCGTCATGCCCCGATCGCGGCCGCTAGTTGCGGATGACGCTCATCGCCATCTCGCCGCCGGCGCGGATGCCGGACTTGATCGCGACCGGCTTCGATTTTTGCTTGGGTGCTCTCATCGGGTTCCTCCTCCGCGGATCACGGTAGCGCGAGGACGCCGGGCCGGCTGCAGGCGCCGGCGGAGGCGCGAAACACCGCCGGGCGGGGGCGCGCGGCGTTTCTGTATCGTGGGACATGTCGATGAGGACATGTCCTTTCAGGCTAGAGCTCGCCGAGCTGGCGGGCGCGGGCCTGCAGCCAGGTGGTCAGGGCGGCGGCGTCGCGGGGGACGGACTCGGCCGGCTGGACGGTGAGGGTGAAGTTCGGCTCCTGGAAGGCCAGGAGCGTGCCGCCAGCGTCGGCCGCGAGGGCGGCGCGGGTCTGGGCGTCGAAGCCGTCGAGCGGCGGGGTCCAGGCGCGGCAGACGACCGCGGCCTCGCCGATGCGGGTGTCGACGCGGAGCAGCGCGCCGGTGGCCCCGAGCACCGCGAGCTCGTCTTCGCCGACGAACGCGAGGCCGCGGGCCTCGTCGGGCAGGGCGAGCTCGCGCCCGGGCTCGCCGTCCCGGAGGAGCGCGACGCGGCGACCGGCGACCGCGACGGCCAGGGTCGCGCCGCTCGGGCTGTAGGCCGCCGACGGCACGGCCGGGAGGGTCAGCGCGTGGCGGGCGGTGGCGCCGGTGGCGAAGTCGTGGACCGCGATCGCGTCCTGGCCGGGCAGCGGGATCGCTGCGACGGCGGCCTTCGGGTGCATGAAGGTCTGCGACGGGCGGTAGAAGTGGGCTCGCGGGCCGGGATCGACGACGGCGATCTCGAGCGGTGCGTCGGCAGTGTCGGTCAAGGCGAAGACCTTGCCGGTGCGCGAGTGCGCGACCACGCCGGCGCCGGCGCGGGTGACCGCGAGCGCGACGACCTCGGCCCCGAGCTCCCACTTGCGCGGGACGGCGTCGACGTCGCGCCAGGTGAGGACGGTGCCGTCGCCGAAGCCGGCAGTCAGCGCGGTGCCGGCGTCGGCCAGAGCGGCGCTGGTGATCGCCGGGGCGACTGCGAACTCGTGGCGGCCGGCGCCGTCGCTCAGGCACGCCTTGCCGGCCTTGTCGACGAACAGGACCCGGCCGCTGCCGCCCACGGCCACCTGGGTCTCGCGGTCGAGGAGTTGGTCGCTGTCGAGGCCGTCGACGCAGGAATCGGCATATGTCCCCGAGAACATGTCCCGAAGGCGGGGTGGGCTGTGCTCGGAGTAGGCGACGCCGCGGCGGCCGTCGGCGGAGAGCTTGCCGACCTTCAGCGGGGCGAGGCCCTGCGCGCTCGGGCTGGCCGGGGCCGCGTCCCACACGTGGATGGCCTCGTGGTGGGCGAGCGCGAAGCGGCCGTCGGAGGCGTAGGCGCCGAGTCGGCGGTCGCCTGTGTCGAGGCGGCGCGCGAAGCCGCCATCGAGCTGCGAGCCGAGCAGCCAGGCGTCGGGGGTGCGCAGCGCGAGGCCGTCGCCGCGCGGGTCGACGACGACGTCGTACTCCTGGGTCGGGCTCCACTCGACGAGGTTGCCCGACTCGACCGGCGTCTCGGTCCACAGCGTCTCGCCGGTGGCGAGCGAGCGCATCGCCAGCGAGATCATGCCGGTGAAGTCGTCGACGTCGAGCACCAGCGCGCGGTCGTTCGGCGCGATCGCCAGGGTCCAGCGCCCGAGCGGGCGGACCTCCCCGGTGGCCGGCGTGTAGCTGACGTGCCGCGGCGGCTTGTTCGTCGCCCAGGCGACGAGGTGCGCGCCGCTGCTCGAGAACTCGAGCGGGCCGGAGATCGCGGGCGCCGGGGTCGACTCGCCGCCGGCGCGAAGGAACGCGGCGTAGTTCGGGTCGTCCCAGGCGACGGTGCGCCCGTCGGGGCTGAGGGCGGCGGTGCGGCCGCGCGTGCCCGGGACGACGTCGAGCGTGGCTGGCTTTTGGGTCAGGTCCCAGAGGTAGGCCGGCGGGCCCAGGGTGGCGTCGTAGCTCGATACCGGCTCGCCGAGGGCGGCCAGGGTCTCGCCGCCGGCCGACATCTGCCAGCGGTAGTGCAGCGCGCGGTAAATGCCGCGGTCGACCATGGCGATGTCGATGTCCTGCGACTCGCCGCCGCGCACGACGCGGGCGCTGCGGGCCCCGACGGCGGCGAAGGCCGGGACGTCGCGGGCGGCGACGAGGAGCACCTCATGCTCGTGAAGGTCGAACAGGCGCGCGCCGGTGCCCTGCTGCGGGTCCCACCGCCACACCTCGCCGGCGAGGTCGACGCTGACGAGGCTGCCGTCGGCCAGGCCGACGACCTGGGCGACCGGGCGCGTGTGGCCGTGCAAGATCCGCGTCGGCGCTCCCCGCGTCTCGGCGGCGAGGGCGAGCAGGCGGGCCCGGCGAGCGACTGTCTCTTCGGACAGGTCGAGCCGCGCCAGCGCGCCCAGGCTGCCGGCGAGGTCGCTGTCCAGAGCGGCGCGCGCCTGGGCCAGCAGCGCCGCGTCGGTCTGCTTGCGGGCGGTGGCCAGGGCGGCCTCGGCCTCGCCGCGGGCGGACTCGGCGTGGAGTTGGGCGGTCTCGGCGGTGTCGCGCTGGTGGCGGATGTTCTGCACCGCATAGGCGCCGAAGCCGGCCAGGGCGGCCAGGGAGGCCGCGGCGACGCCGACGACGGCCCGGTGCCGGCGCAGCCACAGGCGCGCGACCTCGCCGGCGGAGTAGCGGTGGGCGTCGACGAGGCGGCCGGTGAGGAAGCGGCGCAGATCTTCGGCCAGCGCCTCGGCGCTGGCATAGCGGTCCTCGGGGCGCAGGGCCATGGCCCGCTGGGCGATCGCCACCAGCTCGCGCGGGGCCTCGGGGGCGCGCTTGCGCAGGTCGCCGACCTCGCCCGCGACCACGCGCGAGGCGAGGACGTGGCTGTCGACGTCGGCGTAGGGCGGGACGCCGGCGAGCACGTGGTAGAGCACCGCGCCGAGCGAGAACACGTCGCCGCGGGCGTCGACGGCCTCGCCGCGGGCCTGCTCCGGCGGCATGTAGCGCAGGGTGCCGAGGATCGTGCCCTGCTCGGTCATGGTCGAGATGACGCCGCTGGTGTGGACGGGCGAGCCCGGGCCGGCGGGCGGCTCGGGGCCGGGGTTCGTGGTGTCCTTGGCCAGGCCCCAGTCGATCACGACCGCCTCGCCGAGCTCGCCGACGAGGATGTTGGCCGGCTTGAGGTCGCGGTGGAGGACGCCGTGGCGGTGCGCGTAGGCGACGGCGTCGGCGGCGGCGATGACGTGCTCGATCAGGGCCAGGCGATCGATGAGGCGCGGGCGCTGGCGGATCTGGTGCTCGAGCGTCTGGCCCTCGACCAGCTTCATGCAGTAGTACGGCTCGCCCGTCGAGTGGCGGCCGATGTCGTAGAGCGGGACGATGCCGGGGTGCTGCAGGCGGGCCGTGATCGCGGCCTCGATGGCGAAGCGGTGCTCGGCGGCGGGGTCGGTGCGCAGCAGCTCCTTGACGGCGACCTCGCGGCCGAGGCGGCGGTCGCGGGCCCGGCGGACCACGCCGAGGCCGCCGATCGCGAAGGCCTCGCCGAACTCGTAGCGCTCGTCGCTCTCGGGCCGGCCGGGCGCGCGAGGGGCCGGGCCAGGAGGTCGGGTCGGCCAGCACCGAAGGAGGGTTGGCTCCGGACAGGGTCGGCGCGATCGAGTCGCCCGGGTCGGACTCGCCGATGTGGGCGAGGAGGCGGGCCTGGGCGGCGCGGACGACGTGGGAGGCGGGGACTTCGGGGCGAGTAGTGATAGACGGCATGACGAGCTCCGGGGTACGGCCGCCAAGTGCGGCGACCGTGGGGGCTGATCCCCGGGGCTCGCGAATTTTTCGTCGTCGGTCACGCCGAGTCGTCCTGGCCGCGCGGCGCCGGGCCGAAGCGGCGGTCGACCTCGAGGCGGATGCTCTCCATGCAGCTCTCGAGGCCGCGCAGGGTGCGGTCGCGCAGGGCCGGGTCGTCGACGAGCCGCTCGACCGCGGCGCGCAGGCGCGCGCGCGCGCTGGAGGCGACGGGCGACGGTCGCCTGCGGGACCTCGAACAGCGCCGCGAGCTCGGCCTGGGTGAGGTGCTCCCAGTCCTTGAGCTCGATGAGCAGCTGGTCGTCGAGCGCCAGGCCGCGCAGCGCGGTGGCGACGATCTTGACCAGCTCGCGGTCGGCGAGCAGCCCGGGCAGCGGGTCGGCGTCGGCGGGCAGGCTGTCCTCGGTCGGCTCGAACCGCCGCTGCCGCCGCGCCCAGCCGATCAGGACGAAGCGGGCGACCCCGAACAGGTAGGCGCGGAAGCTGCCGTCGCCGCGGAAGGCGTCGCGCCGGCGGCACACGACCTCGAATGTCTGTTGGGACAGGTCCTCGCACACCGAGTCGCGGACCTTGCCGAAGAAGAAGCGGTAGACCGCCGAGTAGTGCTGCTCGACCAGCTCCTGCCCGGCCTTGCGGTCGCCGGCGCGCCAGGCCTCGAGGAGGCGTCGATCGTGCTCGTCCACGTCGCCGAGGATAGCGCGAGGCGGCGCGGATCGGCCAGACGGCTCACGCGCGGGCGTCGGCGTCGCCCTCGCGGATCATCCGCAGGAAGGCCTTGATGCCGGAGATGAGCTCGCGGTTGTCGGTCAGGCGGTCGAGGCTGTCCTCGAACTTGCGCGCGAGGGCGCCGATCTTCTGCTCGAGCTCGACCCGCTGACGATCGGCGCGGACCGCCAGCGCGTCGTGCTCCTCGCGCAGCTTCTTGAGCGCCTCCTCGAGCTGCTCGACGACGGTCTCGTGGCGCCCGACCTGGCCGCGCAGCTTCATCACGTCGTCGCGCGGGAAGCGAGTGTCCTCGGCGAGCGCCTCGAGGCGGCGGCGGACCTGCTGCATCGAGGCGATGGCGGGGCGCACCAGGCACGACAGCAGATAGAAGCCGGCGAACGGATAGCCGAGGTCGGAGCCGGTGAGCAGGGCGACGGCGAGGGCGACGCCGGCGGAGACGAAGTGGATCGTCAAGCTGGTGATCAGGGTCCAGCGCTTGACCCGCTCGGCGAAGGCGATCTGATCGTCGCTGACCTTGATGCCGGCCTCCCGCGAGCGCCGCATCTCCGCCAGCACCTCGCGCGCCCGGAAGTGCAGGTTCCACGGCAAGGTGACCAGGACGACCAGCCAGATCAGCGCGGCCCCGCCGGCCCCCCAGGTCAGCAGCGTGCCGGCGGAGACGTCGCTCCACACCGCGACGCCGAGCGCGGCGAGGTAAGCGAGGATGAGCAGCGCGATCGCGGAGCCTTGCATGCCCCGCAGCATAGCCCGCGCGGCCGGCCGCCGCCGCGTGGGCACGATTGCTCGCAGGACCCCGCATCAGCGGAGGTGGCAGGGGCACGCGGAGGCGCGGCCCGGCGCGCTCGCGCGCGTCGGTCGCGTGAATGCGAGGGCCGCCGCGCGCGGCCGGAGCGGTAATTGTCACGACGTGCTCCAAAGAGCATGCTCTGAAGAACATGTCCGTGATCGAATAACTTAAAGGACATGTGTCAGAGGACATGTCCATCAGGGCATGCTCTCCGCTCTCACAACAAGCCGAGCGCGTGGAGCAGGAGCACGACCGCGAGGATGCCGGCCGCGATGGCCAGGCCGAGCACCACCGCGAGGCCGATCGGGTCGCGCGAGGGGGAGCGCTGCGACCCGGCGGGGCGTTCGGTGGGCAGGCCGAGCTCGGCCAGGAAGGCGCGGGCCTCGCTCAGGCGCACGCTCTGCGGCCAGCGCTCGACGTAGGCGCTGATGCCCTGGCCGTCGGGGTCGCGGACGTCGCGGTCGGCGCCGAGGGCGATCAGCCGGCGCATGTGCTGGATGTGATGGCGGTCGGCGGCCATCAGCAGGGCGGTCATGCCTCTGGCGTCGCGGGCCTCGAGGTCGCCGCGGCACTCGCGGGCGAGGGACAGCAGGGCCTCGGAGCGGTCGGAGACGTCGAGGCCGCAGGTGACTGCGAACGCGAACAGCTGGCTGGCGGCGGCGGGTCCGGCCTCGCGGGTGATCCGGCGCAGCAGGTCGTACTGCGCGGGGGTGCCGTTGCGCAGGAAGGCGAGCACGGCCGATTGCAGGGCGCGCGGGAGGTCGGGCTCGCCGAGCTGGCGCAGCCGGCCCCACATGCCCGACTGGCCGCTGTCGGCCGCAGCCTCGAAGGCCCACTGCAGCGAGCTCGCGGACATCTCGTCGCTGCGGGCGCGCACGCGCTCGAACAGGGCCGCGTCGCCGCGGCGGACGGCGGCCGCCAGCAAGGCGCCCTCGAGCGCCTCGAGGTCGTGGCTCGAGGCCGACTCGGCGGACAGCGCCGCGAGCAGACAATCGACGGCCCACAGATCGCCGGCCTGCGCCGCGGCCCACAGCGCGGCGTCGCTCGGGCGCGCGCCGTGGTCCAGGAGCAGCTCGATCAGCGGGTGCGACGCCTCGCCGAACTCCTCGATCGCCACGGTCAACGCGTCGGTGTCGTTGGCCGAGGCCGCGTTCGGGTCGGCGCCGGCGTCGAGCAGCAGCCGGGCCACGTCGACCCGGCCCAGCGCGAGCGCCAGCTCGAGCGCGGTGTATTCGTAGGCGTGGCTGCGCGTGTCGAGGTCGGTGGTCGCGGCGAGCCGCCGGCGGACGTCTTCGAGGCTGCCGACGCGCACGGCCTCGAGCAGCGGAGCGTCGACCATCGGTTCGAAATCGTCCGGCGCCGCCATGACCGGGTCGCAGTGTACGCCAGCGGCGACGCCGTCGACAGGCGCCGCGGCCCGTCGCCAGTGCGACCTCGTGTCGCCTGACGCGTGAGGTGTGTCGCCGGAAACCCTCAGACCGGGGGCGCGCAGGTCAGTGCATGTCTCACAGGACATGCCTCGAAGAGAATGTCCCGATGGACATGTCTCTTGGGTCAATCACCTGCGCGGCCGAAGGCCCGGCGGATCCGCTGCCACAATGACGGGGCCGGGCGCGGCTCGGCGGCCGCGAGCGGCGGCTCGGCAGCGGGCTCAGGCGACGGCGCGGGCGGCGGCGCGGGCGCGGCCGCGGACAGAACGTCATTCAGCGGCACGGTCTCGCCGAGCTGCAGCTTCAGGGTGCCGCGGACCAGGTGCTCGAGGGTGAGCTCGAGCAGCGGGCGGACGGCCTCGGGTGGATCGCCGCGGCGGTGCTCGTGGATGGTGATCGCGTGGCGGTGGAAGAACTCGGCCAGGCGGCCGACCTCGCGGGGACCGCCGGCCGTCAGGCGGGCCCGGGTGTCGGCCAGAGAGTCGGCGACGCAGTCGCCGCAGCGGAAAGTGGTGACGAAGTCGGCGAGGTCGTCGTTGAACCACGGGATCACGCGGACCTGCGAGGCGGGGACGGGGCGATAACAGCCCGAACACAGCGCCGAGGGCTCGACGATCGGCAGGCGCGTGTGCCTCAGCAGGTCGAGCAGCGCGAGGGCCTCGTTGCGCACCCGCTCCATGCCGACGCCGGGCGCGGGCGGGTCGAGCGTCTCGCTCATCAGGCCGCGCGCGCGCACCAGCGCGTGGAAGCTGACGAGCGGCATCATGTCGTCGCGCGTGTCGTCCTCGAAGTCGAGCGCGGCGAGGTGGGCCCGCGCGGCGTCGAGGGCGGCGCCGGCGTGGGCGCTGCAGTAGTAGCCGTCGACGTATGGCTCGCCGGCGAGGGTGGGGATGTTGCGCGACTCGCCCTCGGGGCGCAAAACCCCGCAGGTGCTGCATTGCACGTGACGCTCGGTCATGCGGCGCGGAGGATAGCGCGTCCGCGCGGCGGTGGCCTCAGCCGCGCCAGGCGAAGCCGGTGGCGCCCGAGAGGCAGGAATCGGCTGCCTGGACGATGACGCACCGTTGCGCGCCGATGCCCGCGGCGGCGGGTGGCAGGACTGGCGGAGCCCTGGCGCTCGTGGGAGATCCACGTGACCCGAGCCTCCGACCGCCGCGGCGCACGCGGACGGCGCGGACTGTCGTGGATGTCGGAAAGGCAATGCTCAAAGAACATGACCGATCGAGCATGTCGATCGGGGCATGACTCAAAGGCAGGCTCACTCGAGCTCGAGCGCGCGGCGGCTGGCCAGGATGTCGGCGATCGTGGCTTCGAGCTGCTCGCGGCCGGGGCCGGCGCCGACGCTGTCGAAGTTGTGGCGGGCGATGTCCTGGCTGAGCTCGGGGTCGGCCTTGATCGCGCGCTCGGCGAGGATCAGGAACTCGGGGCCGAGGCGGGCCATCTCCTCGCGGAAGCGGGCCTCCGCGGCGGCCTGGGCCTGGCGGCGGATCTGGTCGAGCAGATCGGCGCGGATGCACTGGATCACCGGGTCCGGGGTGCGCCGCAGCAGCGGGACCAGCGAGTCGGGGGTCAGCGGGCGGCGGGTGTCGACGCGCGTGTAGGCCGGGTGGAAGGCGACCATGTAGAAGCGCGCGGGGACGCGCGGCAGGCCGGCGTAGACGTCGCGGACCTCGCGGACGAATTCTTCGAAGAGCTCGGTGTCGGCGAAGGCGCGCTCCTCCGGGCTCGGGGCCGGCGGGGTGCCGGGCAGGGCGCCGCGCGTGACGAAGGTGAGCAGGACGACCTCGGCGTCGGGGTGCGCGGTCACGAGGTCGGCGAGCCGGCGCGCGGCCTGGTGCGGGCTCGGCGGGTCGTCGAAGGTCGGTCGGTGCAGGCGCCCGAGCTCGCGGCACTTGCGAGCGAACGGGCACAGGCTGAGCGCCTCGACGACCTCGACCACGTAGCGCGCGTGGAGGGCGTCGAGCTGGGGCCGGGGCGGCCACTGGCCGGGTTTCTCCATCGCCGGCGAGAGTGTATCCTGACCTCGCGCATGCCAGGCCCACGCTCTGCGATCGCCGCGACTCTCGGGTGCCTCACGCTGGTGGCCACGCTCGGCTGTGCGCGCCCGGTGCTCCGCGTCGAGACCGTGCCGGCCGGCGCCGAGGTCACGGTCGACGGCGAGACCAGCCGCGAGCAGCGCTGGTCGGTGTCCGACGACGACCCGATCGCGGTGCTGGCCAAGTGGCCCGACGGCAAGCAGGTCAGCGCGCAGGTCTACATCGAGCACGACGCGAAGATCACGCTGCGCCGCGACGGGGAGCCGGGCCAGGTGGTCGGGGCCCGCGTGGTCGGCATGGCTCCGAGCCCGCCGGGGACGCCGGGCGACCCGGCCGCGGCGCCGCCCGACGCCCAGCTCGGCGGGCCGCTGCCGCCGCCGCCGTCGACGGTCACGCCCGGCCCGGGCGACCCGATGGCCAAGGCGCGCAAGCTCTACGACGAGGGCCAGAAGGCCTACGAGCTGACCGACTTCGACGTGGCGATCGAGAAGTTCCGCGCGGCCTACGAGCTGATCCGCAGCAGCAACGACCCGGCCGCGCCGGAGGTGCTCGGGGCGGTGATCTTCAACCTCGCGGTGGTCTACGAGCGCAGCTACGAGGTCACGCCCGACCCGGAGCGGCTGCGGCGCGCGCGGGTGATGTACCGCCAGTACGACGAGCAGATGGCCTCGATCCAGGCCAATTGGGCCAAGTCGTCGGAGCACGCCGACGTGCTGGCCCGGATCCGTGCCCTCGAGGCCCGCCTCGGGCCGCAGAAGTGATTCGGCTCGCGGCGCGAGCGCGGCCCCGGCGTGGCGCTCGGCCCGGTTCGATCGCCGATTCGCGCCGGTGACTCGTCCACGGCAAGGATCGTTCGCGGCAGCGGTCCGGAGGTCGGTCCGGGGCGAAAGTCGCCGCGCGTGAGGTCGACGGTGCATGCACGTTCGCAGTGGCCGGCCGCGGCGCGGCGCATACGTCTGCGCGGCCGTTCGTCGGGCACGAACCGCGGGTCGCACGTCGTTCGCGGAGCCTGCGGGCGTGAGTCGGCGTGGGCGCTGCGGGCGGCGGGCGTGCTCTCGCGGCGAGGCCGCTGCGGGCGCGCCGCGACCGGCCGGCGGGCAACGGATTCGCACTTGTCGCGCGGGCTTGTGGGGCCCTATCGTTGGCCCCGATGTTCAAGAACCACCCGCGCGGTCTGCCGGTCCTGTTCTTCACCGAGATGTGGGAGCGCTTCGGCTTTTACCTCATGCTGGGGATCTTCACCCTGTACATGAAGGCGGGTGCGGACGCGGCGATGCCGGCGAAGTCGGGCCTGGGCCTGGCGCCGCAGCACGCCAGCGACATCTACGGGACCTACATCGCGCTGGTGTACCTGACGCCGTTCATCGGCGGGCTCCTGGCCGACCGGATCCTCGGCTATCGCCGCGCCATCGTGATCGGCGGCGTGCTGATGGGCCTCGGCTATTCGGGCCTGGCGATCCCGGGCTACGGCCCGTGGTTCTTCCTGTCGCTGCTGCTGATCATCGTCGGCAACGGCTTCTTCAAGCCCAACATCTCGACGCTGGTCGGCAACCTTTACAACAACGAGCAGTACAAAGAGCACAAGGACGCCGGCTTCAACATCTTTTACATGGGCATCAACATCGGTGCCTTCGTCTGCAACTTCGTCGCCGCGTACCTGCGCAACACCTACGGCTGGGGCTACGCCTTCCTGGCGGCCGGCATCGGCATGTTCTTCGGCGTCGGCTGGTTCCTCACCGGCATGAAGCACACGGCCGAGGCCGACGTGCTGAAGCCGACCAAGCCGGGCGACCAGCCGGTCGGGCAGATCCTCGCGGCCGTGTTCGGGCCGGCGGCGCTGTTCGCCGCGGTCGGGTGGTTCATCCCGTCGCTGGTCGGCGGCGAGGGCTGGACCGTGTTCGGCTCGAAGTCCAACGACGCGTTCCTGTTCGCCTGCTTGCCGGTGACCTGGTTCTACTACCGCCTGTGGAAGGGCTCCGACGGCGAGGACAAGGAGCGCATCGGCGCCCTGCTGCCGCTGTTCGCCGCGGTCATCGCGTTCTGGGCCATCTTCCACCAGAACGGCGACGCCCTCACCACCTGGGCCGACCGCTACACGCGGCGCGAGATCCCCGAGGCCGCCGCGCCGCTGCTCGAGGGCGTCGGCGGGGTCCAGCGCGTCGACACCAGCCTGCGCGAGATCACCGTCACCGACGACCACGGCAACCCCGTCCTGGGGCCCGACGGCAAGCCGGCCAAGGAGCTCGGCCCCGACCCGTACTTCAACAACGTGCCGAAGAGCGAGTGGCCGCCGCCGCCGGCCCCGGCCTGCAAGGCCGAGGTGCTCACGCCCGAGACCGAGGCCAGCGCAAGGCGGCCCAGACCAAGCTGGTGTCGACCGAGCTGTTCCAGTCGGTCAACGCGTTCTTCGTCGTGTTCCTGACCCCGTTCGTGGTCGGCTTCTTCGCGTGGATGCGGCGCAAGAACAAGGAGCCGTCGACGCCGGCGAAGATCTCGATCGGCCTCGGCATCACGGCGCTGTCGACCCTGGTGATGGTCGCCGCCACGTTCGTCACCCACAACGGCGCCGACAAGGGCTCGGCCATGTGGCTCATCGGCACGTACGGGGTGATCACCGTCGGCGAGCTGTGCCTGTCGCCGATGGGCCTGTCGCTGGTGTCGAAGCTCAGCCCGGCCCGCCTCACCGCGCTGATGATGGGCGGCTGGTTCCTGTCGACGTCGATCGGCAACAAGCTGTCCGGCATCCTCTCCGGCCTGTTCACCCTGTTCGAGCACAAGTCGGCGGTGTTCCTGATCAACTTCGGCGGGGCCCTGGTCGCGGCGCTGCTGATCGTGCTGATGCTCCCGCGCCTGCGCCGGGTCATGAACAAGTACCTCAAATGACGCGGCCGCCCCCCGACGCGGCCGCGATCGCCGGCGCGCTCGCGCAGTTCCCCGAGCTCGCCGGCGGCGCGACCAGCCCGCTGACCGGCGGGCTCATCAACGCGACCTTCGCCGTCAGCGCCCCCGCCGGCGAGTTCGTGCTGCAGCGCCTGAACCCGATCTTCGCCCCGCAGATCCACGACAACATCGCCGCGGTGACGGAGCACCTGCGCCGCCGCGGCGAGACGAGCCCGCGCCTGTTGTCGACGGCGAGGGGCGAGCGCTGGGCCGAGCTCGGCGATGCGGGGGTCTGGCGCGCGATGACGCGGGTGCCGGGGGTCAGCTTCGAGGCGGTGCAGAGCCCCGAGCAGGCCCGCTCGGCCGGGGCGCTGGTCGGCCGCTTCCACGCGACGCTGGCCGACCTCGAGCACCCGTTCACGATCCGCCGCACGCTCCACGACACGCCGGCCCACCTGCGCACGCTGGCCGAGGCGGTGGCGCAGCACCGCGAGCACCGGCTGTTCGCGGAGGTGGAGCCGCTGGCGGCGGCGGTGTTCGCCGCGATCGAGACGCTGCCGCCGCTCGCGCCGGCGCCGCTGCGCGTCGGCCACGGCGACCTGAAGTTCAACAATCTGCTGTTCGATGGGACAGGTCCCGAGGGACAGGCTCACTGTCTGATCGACCTCGACTCGGTGGCCCCGATGCCGCTCCACCACGAGCTCGGCGACGCGTGGCGCTCGTGGTGCAACCCGGCCGGCGAGGAGCGCGGCGCGCCGAGCTTCGACGCGGCGATCTTCGCGGCCGCGCTCGAGGGCTGGCTGGGGGCGCTGACGTTCCCGCTCGAGCCGGTCGAGCGCCGCAACCTGGTCCACGGGGTCGAGTGGATCGCCCTCGAGCTGACGGCCCGCTTCGCCGCCGACGCGCTCAACGAGCGCTACTTCGGCTGGGACCCGCAGCGCTTCCCGGCCGCAGGGGAACACCACCTGCACCGGGCGAAGGGGCAGTGGGCGCTGCACAAGGCGACGCTGGAAGCTCGCGAGCTGCGCGCCGAGTTGCTGGTGCGCTGAAATGGCGTGAGGCGGGGGTCGGCTGTGCCGTCGACGGCCCTTTCACGCGTCGTCGAGTACCTCGTCACTTGCGACCGGCCGCTTCGCCGCCAGCGAGCCCGTCGCACCGCACCCCGCCCGTTCCGCGAAGCATAGGAGCGGGTCAGGCGACAGAAAAGTACAATCCCATTTAACAATTTTGTCGGCGCCAAGCCCGCGATCCGGTTTTCTTGCAGAAAAGTTCAATGGCATTTAACTTTTCTGCGTGCGCAGGCGCGAAAACGGGCCCGACTGGGACCGGCTGTTCGAGATCGCGGCCGCGCAGGACGGCTATTTTTCGGTCGACCAGGCGCAGTCGGTCGGGATTTCGCGGCCGAACCTGCAGGCGCATCTCCACCGCGGTCATGTGTTGCGGCCGCGCCGGGGCGTGTATCGCCTCGTCCGCTATCCCGTGGGCGAACACGAGGAGCTGGCGGAGATCTGGTTGCAGTCGGATCGCGACGGCGTGTTCTCCCACGAGACCGCGCTGGCGCTCTACGACCTGTCCGACGTCCTGCCCGCGAAGATCCACATCACCCTGCCGACGAGCTGGCGTCGACGACGGCGACCGGAAGGAGCAGTCGTTCATTACGCCGAGGTGCCGCCCGAGGACCGCGATTGGTTCGGGGCCGTGCCCGTGACGTCGGTGCGCCGTACGCTGCGAGATTGTGCGGCGAGCTTCCTGTCGCCGGAGCTGCTAAAGCAGGCTGCGATGCAGGCACTCCAGCGAGGACGCGTCGGCCGCAGCGAGCTCCGCGAGGTCGAACAGGCATTGCTCCCCTACGGCGGGCTAGAGCCGTGATCGTCAAGCAGTACGACTCCCCCCTGGCGTTCAAGCAGGCGCTGGACATGCGGCTGCGGGCAGCGGCGACAACCAGGAATCCGCTGACGAGACGGCGACAGCGGCTGGTGTTCGAGCGCTTCCTCGCGCGAGTCTTCGCCGCGTTTCCGACCGCCGTGACGTTGAAGGGCGGCGTGTCGCTGGAGCTGCGAATCGCGCGAGCGCGGGCGACGAGGGACGTCGATCTGCGGTGGATGGGGAGCCCCGAAGACTTGCTGGCGAAGCTCCGTGCGGCGATGACCTCCGACTGCGGCGATTTCTTGCGGTTCGAGGTCGACGACGATCCCGAGCATCCGGAGATCGACAACGACGGCGCGATCCACGGCGGCCGACGGTTCAGGGTGGAGTGCAGCCTGGCGGGCAAACGGTTCGGAGATCCATTCGGACTCGATGTCGGCTTCGGCGAGCCGATCTTCGGCGAGCCCGAGATGATCGTCGGTTCCGACGCGCTCGACTTCATCGGCGTGCCGCCGGCGAGCGTCCGGGTCTATCCGCTCGAGACGCACATCGCCGAGAAGCTCCACGCTTATTCGTTGCCGCGAGCCCGCATGAACTCGCGGGTCAAGGACCTCCCCGATCTGGCGCTGCTGGCGAGCGTCCGAGCGCTCGACAGCGTTCGCGTGCGGGCGGCGCTGGCGCTGACGTTCTCGTTTCGGCGCACGCACCCGCTGCCGCCTGTGTTCCCGGATCCGCCGGCGGCGTGGAGGGGCCGTTCACCCGGATGGCACGAGAGCACGACCTGCCGTGGGCGTCGCTCGCCGAGGTGACCGTCGCCGCACGAGCGTTCCTCGAGCCCGTACTGAGGAGTGACGCATCAGCGGCCGAGTGGGACCCGGCCGCGTGGGCGTGGCGCGCCGCGGTTCGCTAGAACGCGAAGATGTGCACGCGCGAGCCGCCTTGCTGCGACTCGTTGAAGCGGCTGGTCTCGACGAAGTTCTCGGCGCAGTTGCCGAGCGGGGTGCCCTTGAACTTGTCCTGGGCGGCGGCCTTGACGTTGCCGTGGACGTCGACGGTGATCTTGACGGACACGCGGGCGCCGGCCGAGCCGGGGCTGCTCGCGCAGGCCTTGACCAGGCGCGGCTCCATCGCCGTGAAGTAGGACTTCAGGCGGATCGGTTCGATGCGCAGGGGCAGGTCGCTGTCGGGCGCCTTCGGCTTGGGTTTGGCCTTGGGCTCGGCCTTGACGGGCTCGGTCTTGGTCGGGGGCGGCGGCTCGACCTTGGCGGGCGGCGGCGGCTCGACCTTGGCGGGCGGGGGCTCGGGCACCGGCTCGACCTTGGCGGGCGGGGGCTCGGGCTCGGGCTGGGGAGCGACCACGCTCGGCTGAGGCGGCTGCGGGATGGCCTCGGGGACAGGTTGCGGCGGGATGGCCTCGGGGACAGGTTGAGGCGCCACGTCGTTGGCGCCGACGACGATCGGCTCGGGCTCGTCGGCGGTCTGCTTGCGGGTCTCTCGCGTCGGCTTCTTCGGGCGCGGGGCGTCCTTCTCCTTGGCGCGCCGCGGGCTCTCGGCCACCGGGTCGTCCTTGCGCGCGGGCGCGGGGCCCTGACGCCGCGAGACGAGGATGACGAGGAACAACAGGGCGGCGCCGAGGATGACGGCGATGCTGACGTTGCGGACGAAGTTGGTGGCCGGCACGGCGGCCGTCGGCGGGGCGACGACGATGACCGGCAGGGGGGCCGTCTTGGGCCGCGGCAGCACCGGCTCGGGCGCGCGGATCGGCGGCGCCAGGTGCGAGAGGATCATGCTCGGCTCGGGTCGCGAGGACGAGCCGATGCTCCCGGTCGGGACGGCGTTGCGCACCTGCGGGGCGATCGGGATGGCGCGCGGCTCGGAGGGCGCGGAGACCCGCGGCTGCGGCACGGGGGTGCTGCGGACCGGCCGCGCTGGCGGCGGCGGCGGCGGCGTGTCGAGCACGGCGTGGGCGAGCGCCGGGTTGCGCTGGCGCAGGTCGGCGGTGAAGGTCGCCAGCGGCTGCGGCTCGACCTGGGCCTGCGGCTCGGCGTTGCGCGCGGCCTCCTCGTCCCAGAAGGTCGGGTCGAGCGCGAGGATCGCGGTGGCGCGCCGCAGCTCGCCCTCGCGGGCGCGCGCGGCCAGCACGGCCTCGTGCAGCTCGCGGACGGTGCCGTAGCGCTTCGACGGGTCCTTGGCCAGGGCCTGCAGGACCACCTCCTCGAACGGCTCGGCGATCTCCTGCTGCGGGACGAGCAGCCGCGGCGCGTTCGGCTCGTCGTACATCTGCTTCTTGATGATCGAGAGGAAGCTGTCGCCGCGGAACGGGGTCCGGCCGGTCAGCAGCTCGTACATCATCACGCCGAGGGCGTAGACCGAGGTGCTCTCGCCCGGGAAGCCGCCGCTGGCCAGCTCGGGGGCCATGTACTCGGCCTGGCCCGGCGGGGTGCCCTTGGACTCGACGAGGTTGCCGTCGAGCGAGCGGTAGATGCTGGCGACCGGGGCGATGCCGACGCCGAGCAGCTTGATCGGCTGGCGCCGGCGAGCCTCGTCGTCGCCGGCGTGCAGGCGGATCACGCTGCCGAGGTTGAGATCGGTGGCGACGATGCCGCGGTCGGCGGCGACGATCAGGGCCTCGCAGATCTGGGTGACCAGGATCGCCACCTGCTGCCACGGCAACGGGCCCTCGGCCCGCAGCACGGCGCCCAGCGAGTCGCCCTCGACCTGCTCCATCACGTAGTAGGTGAGGTGGTCGGTGGTGATGCCGGCGTCGATGACCTCGACCAATGATTCGTGGCGCAGCTTGATCAGCTGCTGCGCCTCGTAGAGGAACTGACGGCCGCGGCGACCGGCCGGCGAGTGGTCCGGGCCGAGCACGCGGATCGCCACGTGGCGGCCGCTCTGCTCGTCGACGGCCGCGTAGACGCGGGTGGTGATGCCGCGCGTCAGCGGCTTGATCAGGCGCCAGCGCTCGATGTCGCGGCCGATCAGCTCGTCGGGGTCGCTCCACAGGTCGAGCGGGAACGGCTCGCCGAGCGGCTCGCTGGGCGGCGGCGCCAGCTTGACCGGGGCGGCCAGCATGCTGTCGCCGGCGTCGCCCAGGTCGTCGTCGTCGTCGTCGAGGTCGCTGACGCGGATCGGCGTGGGGCGCGGCCTGTCCTGAGAGACAGCCAGGGCGGACAGCGGCTGGTCGACCTCGGTCTCCTCCGGCGGCGGGGCCGGCTCGTCGGAGAGGGCGGCGGCGACCTCGGAGCGGGCGAAGCCGACGCCGCTCTGCGCCGACCCGGTGGCGATCAGCGGCGGCAGG
This sequence comes from Nannocystis pusilla, assembly GCF_026626665.1. GTDB lineage: Bacteria > Myxococcota_A > Polyangia > Nannocystales > Nannocystaceae > Nannocystis > Nannocystis pusilla. The sequence goes on along the minus strand of NZ_JAPNKE010000002.1, from coordinate 7,039,774 downwards.
TCCCTGTCGCCCAGCGCGGCCATCGGCGGCGGCGGCAACGGCTCGTCGTCGACGTGGTGGAGGGTGACCTCGAGCACCGGCGCGAGCCCGGAGCGGTCGATCGCGGCGCCCACGGCCGCGGAGTCGACCCGGCGCTTGAGCGTCGGGGCGTCGGGCTCGACCGGCGGCGTGGGCTGCCTGTGCCGGGCCGGGAAGGCCCGCGAGGGCTCGTTGAGTTCGCCGAAGTCGTCCTCTTCTTCTTCGGCCGCGGACCGGCGCTGGGCCGCGACCATGCTGTCGACGACCCGCCGCGACGGGCCGTCGAAGTCGTCGTCGTCGTCGTCGTCATGCACGGGGCTGGCCTTCGGGCCAGGTGCTTGGGGCCAGCTGGTGCTCGCCGTGCCGCGCACCGGCATGGCGGTGGTCGGCGCGTCGTCGTCGTCGTCGTCGGCCCACGGCGGCGCGGGCTCGTCGTCGGCAGGGGTCAAGGCGGCCCCCAGCTCGGCGTCGTCGTCGTCGACGACGTCGCGGAACGGGAAGCGGCTGGCCTGGCTGCGCACGACCTGCGAGAGGCCCGGCGGGAGCGCGATCTCGCCGTCGTCGAGGAACGCGCCGCGGCGCTCGCGCATCGGCGAGGGCGGCGGCGGAGCGCGCCGCTCGTCCTCGATCAGGCCGGAATCGAGGCCCTCGTCGTCCTCGGGCGCGCCCTCGTCGACGAGGTCGGCCGCGAGCTCGGGGAGGCTCTCCCCCGGCTCTTGCGGAGGGGGCGGCGGCTCGTCGTCGTCGTCGGTGAACTGAAACGTCGCCGGTCGGCCCGGAGGCGGAGGCTGATGACCTCCGTTCCGCGGCGGCGGAGGAGGACCGGAACCGTTGCGCTTATTGTCCACGGGGGCGCTCAAGGGTCGCACATCGCGCGGTGACTGGTCAAACTAGGCGCCTTCCCGCGGGGCCGCTGCCGCGATTGGCGGCGATTACTTCGGGGCGCCTGGCTTCGCACTCTTGCCCTGCGCAGGCGCCGTACTCGCGGCGGGCTGGCCGGTCTCGGCGCGCACCTGCGCGATCCGCCGGTCCAGCGCCGGCAAGGCCTCGGGCTCGGTGGTGCGGATCGAGTCGCGGTAGCGCTGAAGGATGACGAGCGCTTCCGCACCTCGCCCGGGGACCTGCGACAGCAGCTCGCCGGCGTCGTGCAGGTACTTGAGCTGGCTCGGGTCGCGCTCGAAGGCCCGCTGCAGCGCCTCGGCGGCCTCGGCCTCGCGCCGCGGCACGCCCTGCAGCGCCTCCGCCAGCGCGACCCAGTCGGCGGCGGTCGGCTCGGGCAGGCGAGCGATCCGCCGCTGCAGCGCGACGGCCGCCTCGGGCAGCATCGGCGCGACCCGCAGGGCCTCGGCCAGCCGGCCGTAGAAGTCGGCGTCGGCGCCCGGGTCGTCGTCGGCGATCGCGTGCTTGAGGTAGTACTCGGACTCGGCCTTGTGCCCGGGCGACTTGGCGAGCACCAGCGCCAGCTCGCCCTCGCAGCGGGTGCTCTTGGGGATCTTGTTGGCGCAGGGGAGCAGGGCCTGGGTGACCTCGACGTCGTTGCCGGCGGCGCGGGCGGCGGCGGCGGCGGCGAGCGCCTGGTCGAGCTCGGCCTGCGGGAGCTGCGGCTCGGAGCGCGGCGGCGGCGGGTCGCGATCGGCGCGGCGGAACGGGTTGTGGGCGTCGCGGGCGGGCGGCTGGGGCTCCGCCGGGTGCGAGGAGACCTCGACCCGGGTCGGCGGCGGCGGGGTCGGCGTGCCGCCGCAAGCGGCGAACAGGGCGGCGGCGGCGACGAGGACGGCGGGGCGGAGCATGCGGCGGAGTATACTGCGCCGGTGTCTGCCACCGAACCCGGCTCGTCGACCGAACTCTCGCGCCCGCTCACGGCCGTGTACCCCGGCTCGTTCGACCCGATCACCAGCGGACACGTCGAGATCGTCGAGCGCGCGCTGCGGCTGTTCGACCAGGTGATCGTGGCGGTCGGGCGCCACCCGACCAAGACCGGCTACTTCAGCGTCGACGAGCGCGTGGCCCTGATCGGCGAGTGCATCGCCCACCTGCCGCGCGCCCGCGCCGCCAAGTTCGACGGCCTGATGATCGACTTCTGTATGCAGCAAGGCGCGCGCGTGATCGTCCGCGGCCTCCGCGCCCACGGCGACTTCGAGCCCGAGTTCCAGATCGCCTCCGCCAACCGCGACCTCCAGCCGGCCGTCGAGACCGTGTTCCTCATCCCCGGCCCGGCCCACCAGTTCGTCTCGAGCTCGCTGGTCCGCGAGATCGCCGGCCACGGCGGCGACTTCGCCCGCTACGTGCCCGGCCCGGTGGCCGCGGCGATGCAGCGGCGCATGCGAGGTGAATGAGAGGACATGTCCGATCATGACTGAATCGAACGACATGTCCGATGAGACAGGTTCCAAGGGCCAGCTCGCGCGGGCGGACCGGCCGTGGCGCGGCGACGAGCACGCGCTGCAGGTGGCGGCCGCGCGCGAGGCCGGGCTGCCGGCGGGGCAGACGGCGATCGACCTCTACACCGAGGGGTTCCGCCGCGGCCTGCAGGAGCGCGACCCGGCCGACGGGGCGATCGTGCTGCGCGGGCGCACGGTGCTGCGGGCCGAGGAGATGCTGCGCAGCCTCAAGCCGATGCTGCGGTTCCTGCGGATCGGGCCCGACTCGATCGGCCTGCGCGTGGTCGAGGGCGAGTTCGAACTGCGGGTCGCCGGCCAGGCGGCCGACGCCAGCGAGCCGGTGCAGGGCGCGGTCCGCATGGTGCTGCTGATCTGGATCGCCAGCGGGCTCATCGGCTTCGCCCTGCTCCAGGGCGGTTCGCAGATGGCGGCGCTGCTGACCTGGGGCGTGGGCCTGCTCGTCGGCGCGTCGGCGCTGCGGCGCGGGCAGGTCAGCGGGCGCACGATGCTGGCGGCCCGCCTCGCGGTGGGGCTCGGGATCCTCGCCCATGAAGAGCAGCTCATCCTGCCGCCCGCCGAGCGAGGCGGGTCGTGACCGTCGTCTCACCGCCGCCGGGGCTGTGCGCGCGCTGCGTGTCGGGGCGGCGCATCGATTCGGCCAAGGGGTCGATCTTCTGGCGCTGCGCCGAGCACGACCGCGATCCGAGCTGGCCGAAGTATCCGCGCCTGCCGGTGCTGCGCTGCAGCCGTTTCGTGGCCGGCGAGGTTCCGGCGGGCCCGGCGCAGGAGTAGATTGTCGGTGATGCGCCCGGTCCGTCTTTGCACCCCCGGCCTGCCGTCGCTCCTGTCGCCCGTGGTGGTGGCGGCGCTGCTCACGCCGGCGCTCGCCCGGGCGGGCAACGGGATCCACGAGCGCACCCCGGTGAAGTGGCCGGACGGCACCGCGTGCATGACGGTGATCGATCGCAGCCAGGGGCCGATCGTCCACTTCGACTACGAGATCCCGCTGGAAGACACGATGGTCACCGCCGACGAGGTGGCCGACAGCCGGCGCCACCAATTCGTCGCGTTCTGCCGCAATCACACGCCGCAGGAGCCGCTGCCGGTGTGGCTGTCGTGGAAGGACGTCGACATCGCCGACGCCGCGGGGATCTCCGACAAGGCGGACGCGACCGACCAGGACGTGCTCGAGACGCATTCCGTCTACAAGGATTGCTTCTTCCGCGTCACCGGCGACGACGAGCGGCGGCCGATCACCTTCGAAGAGGCGGCCAAGGGCTTCGACTGGGACACCACCGCGCTGGCGGCCGGGCCCTACGTCCTGCAGGGCTACACCTGGGAGCCGGCGTTCAACATTTGGAGCAAGCGGCCCGGCGTGATCCACGTGGTCGACGGGCCCGACCTGTCGGCGGTCGCGCCGGCGGCCGCGCTGACGAACACCGAGGACTTCCTGTTCGGCGAGGACACGCTGGTGCTGCAGGGCTGCGTGCGGGCGATGCCGGGCTCGACGATGAGCGGGTACTGGGCGGTGACCGGGGCCGACACGCTCGACTGGAAGCCGTTCGCCGAGGGCGTGCCGATCGACGGCGAGACGCTCGAGCTGCCGTTCAAGCCGCCGCCGGAGGCGTTGGTCGAGACCGTGGCGCTGCGCGTCGACGTGACCGACCCGATGCAGCGGACGTTCTCGGCCTATCCGCAGGCGCTGGTGGTCGTGCTCCCGGGCAGCGGCGAGACGACGACCACCGGCGACGACTGCAGCGACACCAACGCCTTCATCGGCAACGAGAGCTGCGGCGAGGCCAGCAGCGGCGGCGACGTCACCGGCGTGGGCACCACCACCGGCGCGGCGCCGACGAGCACGACGGGGCCGGACGCGACGTCGACGGGCGGCGAGACCGCGAGCGACGGCACCGGCGAGTCGGCGTCGACGACCTCGGAGGAGCTGCCGACGCGCGACTCGTGCGGCTGCCACAGCGGCGGGCTGGCGGGCTCGTGGGCGTGGACGGGGCTGGTGCTGCTGGGGCTGCGTCGGCGCCGACGCGGGGTTTCGCACCCGCGCGCGGGTGAGCGGGCCTGGCCGCGCGGGGCGCCGCGGGCGAGGTCGGAGTACACTCCCGGCGTGCGAGGTCTCGTCCGTGTCGCGCTCGTGTTCGCCGGCCTCGGCCTCCCGACACTCGCGCACGCGGGCAACGGCGGTCACCCGCGCACGCCGGTGGTCTGGCCCGACGGCGTGGCGTGCATGACCGTGATCGATCGCAGCCAGTCCAGCACGCTGCAATTCGAGTACGCGATCCCCTACGAAGACACCGAGCTGACCCCCGACGAATTGCCGACCAGCCGGCGCCACCAATTCGTCGCGTTCTGCCGCGACGACAGCCCGCAGACGCCGCCGCCGGTGTGGCTGTCGTGGACCGACGCCAATGTCTGGCTCGATTGGGCGGCCCAGAAGATGATCGACGCCGAGCTGATCGAGGACGACGACGTCCTCGAGACCCACCCGCTCTACGCGGATTGCTTCGTGCGGATCACCGCCGACGCCGAGCGGCGGCCGATCACCGAGGCCGAGGCGATGAAGCCGGTGGTGTGGGACACGACGGGGCTGCCCGCGGGCGCCTGGCGCATCGACGGCTATACGTGGGAGCCGGAGCTCAACCGCTGGTCGCGGCGACCCGGGGTGGTGCACGTGGTCGACGACGCCGACCCGGCCTCGGCCCCGCCCGCGGCGGCGCTGACCAACCCGGAGGGCGCGTTCGTGTTCGCCGGCGAATCGTACGTGCTCGAGGGCTGCGCGCGGGCGATGCCCGGCTCGACGCTCACCGGCTACTGGGCGCTGGCAGACACGCTCGAGTGGCAGCAGTTCGCCAGCGAGCCGCTCGAAGGCGAGACGATCTCGCTGGCATTTTCGCCGCCGCCGGAGATCGCGCCCGACTTCGTGGCGCTGCGCGTGGACATCACCGACCCGATGCAGCGCACCTATTCGACGTACCCGGTGTCGTTGTTGTCGGTGCTCGCGCCTTCCGACACGTCGACCGGTGGTTGCAGCGACAGCGGATCGTTCCTGCAGGGCGACGAGACCTGCGGGGACAGCGACAGCTCGAGCGGGGGCGCGCCGACGACCGACGCGAGCACCGGCAGCGACGCGAGCACCAGCAGCTCGGGCACCGGCGACGAGGCCACGACCTCGCCCGGGACCGGCCCCGAGCCCGCGGGTTGCGGCTGTCGCAGCGAAGGGCCGGGCGGCGCGGCGGCGCTGCTGCTGCTCTCGCCGCTGCTGCTGCTGCTGCGGCGGGTGACGCGCGCGAACGCTTGACGGCCCGCGGGTGATGCAGGATGCGGGTCGATGCTGGCGACCCGTGCGTCGTCCTCCACTTCGATGTCATCACCGCGTGCGAGGTCGCCTGTGCTTCGCTGGTTTCGGACTGTCGGCCGCGGCGCGGCGATGACCGACGGCCCGTCGTCCGGTCATCGATGGGTCGCCGAGCGAGGATTCCGGACTCCGCTCACGGGGGTGTGGGTCGGAGCTCCCGGGAGCGGCGTTCGGACTGCGGGGACTCGTGAGTCGGGCGGCGATCCGCGAGCGACGTTTGCTGCGACCGGGGTGCCGGCAGCATCGTGGACCCGGACATCCTCGCAGGACGGCTGCTGCAATTGACCTGCGAGATCGGCCCTCGCGGTGATCTGTCTGCAACGCACATCACATTCACGGCTGCCGGGGCGCCACTTCGCGACAGCGACACCGGGCGGGCGAAGAAGCGGTGGCGATCGGAGGCGCCGCAGACCGCGGGCGGCCGGGCCTCCGCGGCGGCCGGGCGACCGCGCGCCGACCGCGGCGGCCGAACTCACGCCTGTCCGCGCCGATCCGGCGACGGCGGCGGCGCTGCGAAGATGGCCGCGGCGCTGCGATAAGATGTCCCGAGAGACAGCTCGTACGACCGCGCGGTGATCGATCTGCCAGTGGCGACGAATGGGCGGCCGGGCGCGAGCGCGGGCGGCCGGTCGGACGTCCGGGTCGCGCGGGCGTGACATTCGGCGCGGCCGGGCAATGGGCTGCGGCGGCGGGCGGGGCGTGATGGGCCGCGCGGCGGGCGGCGCGAGGGGTTCGCGGCGGACGGCGCGGGAAGCGAGGATCCACACTCGGCCGGCTGTGACGGGCCTGGGGACGCGGGGTAGACTCCGCGCGCCTCGATGTCCGCAGCGCCCCGCGACAACGCGCCATCCCAGCCGATTCCCGAGCTCATCTGCGAGCTCTGCCGCTTGTTTTATCAGCTCGGTTGGGTCAGCGGGACCGGCGGCGGCATCTCGATCCGCGGGCCCGAGGGCATTTATATGGCGCCTTCGGGGGTGCAGAAGGAGCGCCTGCGGCCGGAGGACATCTTCCTGCTCTCCGACCAGGCCACCGGCGAGCACGACTGCGAGGTCGTGCGCGGGCCGGCCACGGGGCTCAAGGTCAGCGAGTGTCGGCCGCTGTTCTTCAACGCCTATCGCCTGCGGGACGCCGGCGCGGTGATGCACTCGCACTCGGTGTGGGCGGTGCTGGCGGCGCGGCTGTTCGCGCCGCAGGGCGGGCCGGGCGAGTTCGTGTGCCAGGGCCTGGAGATGCAGAAGGGCCTGCGCGGCATGGGCTGCTTCGACACCCTGCGGGTGCCGATCATCGCCAACACCCCGCGCGAGTCGCAGCTGACGGCGAGCATGGGCGAGGCGATGCAGGCCTACCCCGACGTCGACGCGGTGCTGGTGGCGGGGCACGGGGTGTACGTGTGGGGCCGCGACTGGGTGCAGGCCAAGACGCAGGCCGAGAGCTACGACTATTTGTTCCGCGCGGTGGTCGAGTCGCATCGGCTCGGCCTGCCGGTCGGCGGGGCGTGACGCGGAGGAGACCATGCAGCTCGCTTGGCTCGAGGATTCGCCCCATGGCCCTTCGGCCGTGGGCTCACTGCGCGGCGAGGGGCCGACGCTGGCCGACCTCGCGGCGGTGGGGGTGCTCTACGAGCGCCTGCCCGACGACGATTTCCAGGGCGCGCTGGACCGCCTGAAGGCGGCCCGCGGCTACGTCGCGCAGGACGTGATCGAGCTGCGGCCGGACACGCCGAACCTCGACGGGCTGCTGGCCAAGTTCAAGGACGAGCACCTGCACCGCGACGACGAGGTCCGCTTCGTGCTCGATGGCGAGGGCATCTTCGACATCCGCGGCGCGGACGAGCGGTGGATCCGGGTCCAGGTCGAGCGAGGCGACCTGATCGTCGTCCCGGCCGACCTGTATCACCGCTTCTTTTTGACCGAGCGGCGGCAGATCCGCTGCGTGCGTCTGTTCAAGGACGCCGCGGGCTGGGTGCCGGAGTACCGCGCTTGATGACGCTGGATTCGCATTGTTCGCGAGAGGATCAAGGTAGACGATGACTGCAAGCACTGTGTCGAAGCAAAAGCCGCCCACCACGCCCGACTACAAGGTCGCCGACATGGGCCTGGCCGATTGGGGCCGCAAGGAGATCGCCCTGGCCGAGAAGGAGATGCCCGGGCTGATGGCGCTGCGCGCCAAGTACGGGGCGGAGAAGCCGCTGAAGGGGGCCAAGATCGCCGGCTGCCTCCACATGACGATTCAGACGGCGGTGTTGATCGAGACGCTGACGCACCTCGGGGCCGAGGTGCGGTGGTCGTCGTGCAATATCTTCTCGACGCAGGACCACGCGGCGGCCGCGATCGCGGCCACCGGCGTGCCGGTGTTCGCGTGGAAGGGCGAGACCGAGGAGGAGTACTGGTGGTGCGTCGAGCAGACGATCCGCTGGCCCGACGGCAGCCCGCCGAACATCCTGCTCGACGACGGCGGCGACCTGACGCTGGTGCTGCACCGTCCGGAGCACCTCGGCTCGCTCGAGCACTGCCTCGGCGTCAGCGAGGAGACCACCACCGGGGTCCACCGCCTGTATCAGATGGCCGAGCGCGGCGAGCTGAAGATCGCGGCGATCAACGTCAATGACTCGGTGACCAAGAGCAAGTTCGACAACCTGTACGGCTGCCGCGAGAGCCTGGCCGACGGCATCAAGCGCGCGACCGACATCATGGTCGCGGGCAAGGTCGTGGTCGTGGCCGGTTACGGCGACGTCGGCAAGGGCTGCGCCCAGTCGATGCGCGGCTTCGGGGCCCGGGTCCTCGTCACCGAGGTCGACCCGATCTGCGCGCTGCAGGCGGCGATGGAGGGCTTCCAGGTGACGACGATGGACGAGGCGGCCAGCATGGCCGACATCTTCGTCACTGCCACCGGGTGCTGCGATGTCATCACGCTCGAGCACATGCGGAAGATGAAGGACGAGGCGATCGTCTGCAACATCGGCCACTTCGACAGCGAGATCGACGTCGCCGGCCTCGTCGCCGACAAGGGCGTCCGCGAGATCAACATCAAGCCGCAGGTCGACCGCTTCGTGTTCCCCGACGGCCACGCGATCATCCTGCTGGCCCGCGGCCGCCTGGTGAACCTCGGCTGCGCCACCGGCCACCCCAGCTTCGTGATGAGCAATAGCTTCACGAATCAGGTCCTCGCCCGCTGTCGCTCTACACCGAGCGCAGCCGTTATGCGCGGGGCAAGGTGTACGTGCTGCCGAAGCGCCTCGATGAGGAGGTCGCCCGCCTGCACCTCGGAAAGCTCGGCGCCAAGCTCACCCGCCTCAGCGACAAGCAGGCCGAATACCTCGGCGTGTCGCAGGAGGGTCCGTTCAAGCCCGAGCACTACCGCTACTGACCCGGGCGGGCGCGCCGGGCTCGCCTGGTGCGCCGATGTCCCGACTGTAAGAGGGGGCGGCCGCGACCGTCCCCCTTCGCTTTTCTACGGCGCTTAAGGTAGTCAGCAGCGTGTCGGCATCAAGAGAATGTCTGCGCGCGCCCGCGCATACGCTGCGGCCCGGCGGACGAGCGTCCGCTGAAACGGAGTACCGGCGCACCTAACATCGGACTGACGCGCGTTCGCGGGATACTGCACAGGGGGCGCGCGGGTTGCCGCGCAGGTCGCCGCCCGATGCCGACGAGTCGGAAGTCGGCAGTTCCGCCGATATGAACAGTGTCGCGGGCGGACGGCCGCTACCGATTTCGCAGGCCGGGCGGACGAGCGCCCCAAAGCGCTCCCACGGCCGCGAAGCGCCCGCTGCGGGCGGGAGCGCAAAGACGCGGTTTTGAGGCGATGAGGCGGGCAAACGAAACGGCCGTGTAAACGCGGGACATCCAATAGCTCCGCATGGGCCGATCGGTTGCGGGCACCCGATGGGAGGACCCCGACGGTTGGGGGGACCCCAACGGTTGGGGGAACTGGGCGCGGGGGGAACTGAGGAGTGGGGGGAACTGAGGAGTGGGGGGAACTGAGGAGTGGGGGGAACTGATCCGACCGGGAGGACGCGGGGGACAGGGGGAAAGGGGGTCGGGACAGGGGGAAGCGGGGAAAGTGGGGGGACTGAAAGTGCGGGGACTGAAGATTTTTGGCGGCGCCCGCCGAATATGGATTGACCTTGGATCTCGGGTCATGCAAAAGCTAAGACGATGTCTAGGTTCGAGACGACCTTCCGCAATGCCGTCGCGAATGCCGAGCGCGACGTGATGATCGAACAGATCCGTTCTAATCCCCAGATGAGCCTCGCTGAGCTCGGCAAGCTCGCGACTGGCGAGCTCGGCTCGCTGCTCAAGGGGATCACGATCGGTGAGCTCCTGGGTCAGGGTGGCGGCGCAGCGGCCCCCAGCCCGCGCGGCGCGGCCGCCGGGAAGCCGGTCAAGGTCCCGCGAGCGCTGGCCAAGGCCCCCGAGAAGGCCGGCCGCAAGGGCCGTGGCGCCGCGGCGCCCGCCAAGGAGGCGCCCGCGCCGGCTGCGAAGCGTGGCGGCGGGTCCAAGGCGGTCGTCGACACCCGCACCCCCGCGGGCCGTGACGCCTACGACCAGGGCATGCTGAACGCCCTCAAGAACGCCCCGGGGCCGCAGGCCGCGCCGGACCTGTCGGCCGTGGTCGGCGGCACCCCGCTGCAGGTCCGCACCGCCCTCGCCCGCCTCATCGAGCGCGGCCTCGTGTCGTGGACCGGTCAGGCCCGCGGCACTCGTTACACTGCCGTCTGAAGAATGGCCGGCGCCAGCCCTCGCCTCGTCACCCGCGAGGCCGCCGGGGCTGCGCCGGGTCCGCCATTGCTGTTCCGTAAGTCGTCCGGGCCATCGGTCGTCCGGCGGGTCCCGCGTTCGTCCGCGCGAATCCAACTTCGCGGACCATGCGGTAGATTCGCCGGCGTCGTCTGACTGTCCCGCGTTCGGTCACGTCGCTGCCCCACGGCCCGGTCGGCCCTCGCCGTCACAATCGTGATAGGCACCCGGCCATGCCTGCCGTGCCGCCTCGCGAGTTCCCTGCGACCTCGAGCCCCGATCCCCGCGTCTCGGGCCTCCTCGTCGACACGATCAAGACCCTCGCCATCGACGCCGTGCAGAAGGCGAACTCGGGCCACCCGGGGATGCCGATGGGCGCGGCCGTGATGGCCTCGGTGCTATGGACGCGATTCCTCGTCCACGACCCCGAGCACCCGCGTTGGCCCGACCGCGATCGTTTCGTGCTGAGCGCCGGCCACGGGTCGATGCTGCTGTACGCGTTGCTGCACCTCACCGGCTATGATCTACCGCTCGACGAGCTGAAACAGTTTCGTCAGTGGGGCAGCAAGACCCCGGGCCATCCCGAGTACGGACATACCGTCGGGGTCGAGGTGACCACCGGCCCCCTCGGCACGGGATTCGCGGCGGCCGTCGGCATGGCGCTGGCGGAGCGCTTCCTCGCTGCGACGTACAACCGGCCGGGGCACGACATCGTCGATCACTTCACCTACGGCATCTGCAGCGACGGCGACCTGATGGAGGGGATCGCCTCGGAGGCCGCGAGCCTGGCCGGACACCTCGGTCTCGGCAAGCTCGTGTTCCTGTATGACGATAACAAGATCTCGATCGACGGCTCGACCGACCTCGCGTTCACCGAGGACGTCCCGGGCCGCTTCGCCGCGTACGGCTGGCACGTGCAGCGGGTCGACGGCGCCGACGCGGCCCAGGTCGAGGCGGCGCTGGTCCTCGCCCGCGCCGAGACCACGCGGCCGAGCCTGATCGCCTGCCGCACCGTCATCGCCGCCGGCAGCCCCAACAAGGCGGGCACCCACGGGGCCCACGGGGCGCCGCTCGGCGACGCCGAGATCGTGGCGACCAAGAAGGCGATGGGCTGGCCCGAAGACCAGTCGTTCCGCGTGCCCGACGAGGTCCGCGCGGCCTTGGCCGAGCAGCGGCGCGGGCTCGGCGAGCAGCGCAAGGCCTGGGAGGCCAAGTTCGCCGCCTATCGCGAGGCCCACCCCGAGCTCGCCAAGCAGTTCGAAGCGCTGCAGAGCGACGTGGTCCCCGAGGAGGTCTTGAGTGCGATCCCGAGCTTCGAGCCGGGCTCGGCCGTGGCCACCCGCAAGGCCGGCCAGAAGATCCTCGAGGCGCTGGTGAAGGCCCACCCGACCCTGATCGGCGGGTCCGCCGACCTCGCCGGCTCGAACGGCGTCGAGCTCAAGCTGCCGGCGCAGAGCCGGACCCGCCCCGACGGGCGCGTCATGCACTTCGGCGTGCGCGAGCACGGCATGGCCGGCGTCTGCAACGGCCTCGCGCTGCACGGCGGCGTGCGGGCCTACGGCGCGACCTTCCTGGTGTTCTCCGACTTCCTGCGCGGGGCGCTGCGGCTGTCGTCGCTGATGAAGGCGCCGGTGGTCTACATCTTCAGCCACGACAGCTTCTGGGTCGGCGAGGACGGCCCGACCCACCAGCCCATCGAGCAGCTGATGAGCCTGCGGCTGATCCCCGACCTCTACGTCGTGCGGCCGGCGGACGCGCGCGAGACGGCGGCGGCGTGGCGGCTGGCGCTGCAGCGCGGGCACGGCGAGGGCGCCACGGCGATCCTGCTGACGCGCCAGGACCTGCCGATCATGGCCGAGACGCGCGAGCAGATCGGCGAAGGCGCCTACGTGCTGTGGCAGCCCGAGGGCCCGCTCGACGGCATCCTGGTGGCGACCGGCTCCGAGGTCGCGACTGCGCTGGCCGCGGCCAAGACGCTCCACGCCGACCACGGGAAGCGCGTGCGGGTGGTCTCGATGCCGTGCTGGGAGGCCTTCCTCGCCCAGCCGAAGGCCTATCAGGACAGCGTCCTACCGCCCGAGATCTCACGCCGCCTGTCGGTGGAGGCGGGCACCACGTTCGGGTGGGACCGGTTCGCGGCCCACCAGCACGGCCTCGACCACTACGGCGCCAGCGCCCCCGGCAAGCTGCTCGCCGAGCGGTTCGGCTTCACGCCGGCGGCGGTGGTGAAGCACTGGCTGGAGCTCCCCTAGGCGCTCGCGGCGCGCGGGGCGGGTGCGGACGATCACGCCCCGCCGGGCAGCCTCAAGCGGCCAAGCGGGGCACCTTGTGGCATGCTCCGCGCGCTCAAAAGCACCCACAGGGGTTGTCTTTCGGGCTCCAGGGCAAAACTTCGACCCCCCGGCCGAGGGCCATCCAGGTCCGAGGATCGAGGGGTCGAGCAGCACAACAGGCTCGGAGGGCCGGCGGCGGACTCGCTCCGCATCCCATTTGCCGGGACGCCCGGACCCCCGACACCTGCACTCGTCATCGGCAAGGTCAGCAGAGCACTACCATGGAACTCGCAAAGGTCCGAAACATCGGGATCTCCGCGCACATCGACTCCGGCAAGACGACGCTCTCGGAGCGCATCCTGTTCTACTCGGGGAAGATCCACAAGATCGAGGAGGTCAAGGGCAAGTCAGGCGTCGGCGCGACGATGGACTCGATGGACCTCGAGCGCGAGAAGGGCATCACGATCCAGTCGGCTGCCACCTTCCTCGAGTGGAAGGACCACTTCCTCAACCTGATCGACACCCCCGGACACGTCGACTTCACGATCGAGGTCGAGCGCGCCCTCAGCGTCCTCGACGGCGCGATCCTCGTGCTGTGCTCGGTCGCCGGCGTGCAGTCGCAGTCGATCACCGTCGACCGGCAGATGAAGCGCTACAACGTGCCGCGGCTCGCGTTCATCAACAAGATGGACCGCTCCGGCGCCGACCCGTTCAAGGTCACCCGCCAGCTGCGCGAGAAGCTGCGTCACAACGCCCACCTCGTCACCTACCCGATCGGCGCCGAGGACCAGTTCGAGGGCGTCGTCGACCTGCTCACCCGTGACGCGCTCTACTTCGACGGCGACAACGGCGAGAACATCCGCCGCGAGCCGTGCCCCGAGCACCTCAAGGAGGCGGTCGAGGAGTACCGGCTCAAGCTGGTCGAGGCGCTGGGCGACTTCGACGACACCATCATGGAGCGCTTCCTCGAGGGCGACGGCGCCAACGTCACCGCCGAGGAGATCGTGCCGGTGCTGCGCAAGGCGACCCTGTCGCTCAACTTCACCGCGGTGTTCTGCGGCTCGGCCTACAAGAACAAGGCCGTGCAGCACCTGCTCGACGGCGTGGTCAAGTACCTGCCGGCGCCGGACGAGGTGAAGAACGTCGCCTACCAGATCGCGAACGACGGCAAGGAGACCGAGGTCATCCTCAAGAGCGACGAGGCCTCGCCGCTGTGCGCCCTCGCGTTCAAGCTCGAAGAGGGCAAGTACGGTCAGCTGACCTACATCCGCATCTACCAGGGCCACGTCAAGAAGGGCGACACGATCTTCAACACCCGCACGGGCAAGAAGAACAAGGTCGGCCGCCTCGTGCGCATGCACGCCGACGAGATGGTCGACATCGAGGAGGTCGGCGCGGGTCACATCGCGGCGTTCTTCGGCATCGACTGCGCGTCGGGCGACACCTTCACCGGCCCCGACGTCATCTACTCGATGCGCTCGATGTTCGTGCCGGCGCCGGTCATCAGCTACGCCGTCACCCCGACCAAGAAGGACGGCCTGGCCAACTTCTCGAAGGCGCTCAACCGCTTCTCGAAGGAGGACCCGACCTTCCGCGTCCACCGCGACGAGGAGTCGGGCGAGACCATCATCCAGGGCATGGGCGAGCTGCACCTCGACATCTACATCGAGCGCATGAAGCGCGAGTACCAGGTCGAGACCACCGTCGGCGAGCCGCAGGTGGCCTACCGCGAGACCATCACGTCCGAGGTGCCCTTCACGTACATCCACAAGAAGCAGACCGGCGGCTCCGGTCAGTACGCGAAGATCGGCGGGGTGATGCGCCCGCTGCCCGAGGACGCGCCGGACAAGACCTACCGCTTCGTCGACAACGTCGTCGGCGGCAAGATCCCGCGTGAGTACATCCCGTCGTGCGACAACGGCTTCCGCCAGTCGCTCGACCGCGGCGTGCTCATCGGCTTCCCCGTCGTCGGCGTCGAGATGGAGGTCAACGACGGTGCGGCCCACGCGGTCGACTCGAGCGACATGGCGTTCCAGATCGCCGCCCGCGCGGCCTTCAAGGAGACCATGCCCAAGGCCGGTCCGCAGGTGCTCGAGCCGATCATGAAGGTCGCCGTCGAGACGCCCGAGGAGTTCCAGGGCGGCATCCAGGGCGGCCTGGTCCGTCGCCGCGGCAACATCATCAACTCGGAGTCGAGCATGGGCATCAGCGTCATCGAGGCCCACGTCCCGCTGGCGACGATGTTCGGCTACTCGACCGAGCTCCGCAGCATGTCGCAGGGCAAGGCCGAGTACACGATGGAGTTCGAGCGCTACGAGGCGGTCCCCCGCCAGGTGCAGGACGACCTCATCAAGAAGTACGCCGGCAACAAGAAGGGCTGAGCCCGCGCGGACCCGAGTCCGCACATTCGAGGGCGGTGCGAGCGATCGCGCCGCCCTCGGCGTTTTTGGCGGTGGCATCAAAGGCTCGCGCCCCGGCGTGAGCCGCCGGTTCGGCGATGTCGCTCGGCGTCACCCGGGGCCCGCGATTCGACGCGTCGGTCCAGCGGTCGACATCACTCCGGACCGCGATTCACTGCTCCGGTGACCTGTCCTAACGGCCAGCCTGCGCCAGGGCTCGCTCGAGCGCGTGGCGGCGCTGGAGGGCGGCGCGGTCGCCGGGGCGGGCGAGGAGGCGGGGCAGCAGGTCGCGGGCGCGGGCGAGGGCGTCGGGCTGGCCGTCGCGGAGGTACGAGCCGAGCAGCTTCTCCTCGAGCAGGGCGATCTGGGCCGGCTCGGTGATGAGGCCCTGGGCCAGCGCCTCCTCGAGGTCGCCCTGCAGCTCGCGCTCCCGCGGGACCCGCTGGCTCTCGAGCGCGCGCGCCAGCAGCAGGTGGCTGTGGACCTCGTGCGGCGCGAGCACGCGGAGCAGGCGGGCGTAGTGGAGCGCCAGCGAGGGGTTGTCGAGCGCGAGGGCCAGGCGCACTTGCATGTGCAACACCGGCGGCTCGCGGCCGTCGACCTGGCTGCGCGCGGCCGCGAGGATCGCCGCGTAGGCCGGGGCCTCGGCGATCAACGACTCCATCACCACGGTCCACGGCGCCAGCTCCTTCGGCATCAGCGGCGCCAGCTCCTCGGCGTTGGGGTAGCGGCCCAGCAGGTAGCGCGTCAGGTCGAGGTCGGGCGGGTGACGCATCGTCGCCAGAGTCCGCGCCAGCGAGCTCGCCGACTCGGCCGCGTCGCCCAGCTCGCGCGCCGCGTGGGCCCGCCGCAGCCACGCGTCGGAGTTGGCCGGCTGCAGCTCGCTCGCCACCGTCGCCCGCGCCCGCGCCTGCGCCCAGTCCTCGATCTCGAGCGCGCGCTGGGCCAGCAGGATGTGCAGCGAGGCGTCGAGCGGGCGCATGCGCTGAGCTGCCTCGGGGGACATGTCCCCGGCGAGCACCGCGGCGTCGCCCGTGGTGCGGTTCTGCCAGGTGTAGGGCTGGGCCCACAGCGCCAGCGCGGCGGCGCCGGCCAGGCTGAGGCCGCCGACGAGGATGGCCGGGCGGGCCGGGGCGCGGAAGAAGCCGCGGCGCTCCGACAGCGCGCCGGCGAGGGCGCACAGCGGCGCGGCGACGCCGAGGAACTCGAGGTTGAAGTCGGCGAGGTTGTGGATCGCCAGGGCCAGGGGGCCGCACAGGGCGACGCGGCGGGCGCTGACGTGGCGGCCGCTGCCGGTGCTGTAGACGGCGGCGATCCACCACCACAAAAGGCCCAGCGCGACGAGGCCGCCGCCGAGCGGGCCCCACTCGATCAGCATCGCCGCGGGGGCCGACTCGAGGTGGGTGTGGACCACGCCGAGCGGGCGCGAGTCGACGGCGGGGAACAGGTCGAGGAAGGCGCCGCGGCCCACGCCGAGCACCGGCGACAGGTCGATCAGCGCGACCGCGTCGGAGGCGATGCGGAACTTGGTCTCGGCCTCGTTGACGCGCCACAGCGTCGACAGCTCGGCCCACGCGCCCTGGCGCGCGACCACCAGCGCGAGCAGCCCGAGCCCGGCCGCCAGGGCCGCGCGCTGCAGCCACAGCCGGCCCTGCGGGTCGCGCGACTTGGACCTGCCCGCAGGGACAGGTCCGTTTCGCCAGGCGAGCATCAGCGCCACCGGGGCGACCACCGCGAGGGCGACGATCGCCGCCCGCGACAGCGACAGCAGCAGCGCCGCGCCCTGGATCGCCAGGGCCCCGAGGGCCGCCAGCCGGCGCTCGCGCAGGCGGCCGACCAGCACCGCGTCGGTGGTCGTGCGGCCCTGCAGCCGCATGTGCACCGCCAGCGCGCCGGCGCTGAAGATCCCGAGCAGGAACAGGCCGGCCTGGTGGTTGGCGTTGACGAAGGTCGTCAGCAACGCCGGGGTGATCGTCGGGTCGACCTGCAGCGGCTGGTAGAGGCCGTAGATCGCCTCGACGCCGAAGGCCGCCTGGGTGAGGCCGATCAGCGCCACCAGCGAGCCGGCCAGCGCGACCAGGCCGGCGCTGACGCGCCACGACAGCTGCGCGGCGCCGACGAACAGGCCGGTCAGCGCGAGCAGGCGCGCGGCCTCCAGCGCGCTGTCCCCGGGGACAGGTGAGGCTCGGCCACGCCGTCGCGCCGCTGCCGGTCAGCGCCGCGGCGACGCGCGCGGTCAGGCCGGGCGCCACCAGCTCGCGCACGAACAGCGGCAGCGGCATCCACTGCAGCAGCGTCAGCCCGGCGGCGAACAGGCCGATGAACGCGCCCGAGGGCACGCGCAGCGGCTGCTCGCTGCGCGTACACAGGCGGATCCACAGCGCCAGCACCACCGCGCAGAAGCCGGGCACCACGACCGACGGCACTCCGCCGAGCCACAGGGCCGGGCCCGCGATCGCCAGGCCGAGCAAGATCCGCGACCACGGCGGCTGGGACGGCCGGTCGCGCGCGATCGAGCTGACCGCGGCCTCGGGCTCGAGGCCGCGAACCACCACGGACGGGATCTTGGGAGGGGACATCGGCGAAGGCCGCGACGGGGGAGCGGGCGCGATAGGGGGGTCGCAAGAACGCGCGTCAGGTCGAGTCGGCGGAGGTCCGGCGCACGTGACAAGGATACTAGCCCGAGCGGCACCCGGCCTGCCGGGCTGCTTCGGACCTGCTGCTGCGGGGCGAACGAACGGCTTCCGCGGGTCGGCGGCCGAGTCCTCGCCGCAGAGATCTACCCCTCAGTCCTCGCCGGCAGTTCGCCCGCGAGGGGCCCGCCCGCTCGGCTTCGGCCCCTGCGGCCCCGCCACCGGGAGCCAACGGGCGGTCCCGACCCTCGCCGTCTCCGTCGCACACCGACGTACCGTCGGCGAGGCGCAGTCGCGACGGATATAGATTAAAAGACATGTTCTGAAGGGCATGTTCGTAAGAGCATGTCCATTCGAGCAGAAGAGACATGGGCCGAGCGAGGAGCGCATCCCGAGCCGTCGCGCGGCGACCTCGGCAGACGCGTGCCCCCAGCTCGCAGCCGGTGCGGCCCCAGCTTGGGACGCCGCCACGGCGCGAGCAGGAGCGCGCCTTGTTCGCCGCGGACGCGGTTGATAGGTTGCCGGCATGACATCCTCGCCCGTGGTCGGCTCGCGTCGCGGCCTTGTGCTGTGTGGCCTCATCTTCGTCGGCGGCGCGGCCTGTCCCGCGAGCGGGACCACGACCACCGACGCGAGCAGCAGCGAGACCGCGGGCACCGGCGACCCGACCACCGGCGCGACGACGACGGGGACCACGGCGCTGCCGACCACGAGCGTCGATCCGACCGACGGCGTCGTCACCACCACCGCCCCGACGCCCGACCTCGGCGGTGGGACGTCCGAGACCGGCAGCACGGGCGACGAAAGCACCACCGGCGCGGCCCTGTGCCCGCCGCCGCTGGAGCAGCCGCCGGGGAGCTGGACGTCGCAGATCGTCCCGGTCGAGGGCGACGCGCTGACCTACGTCGCCGACGACCAGGGCAACCGGATCGCCGACTTCAGCTGGGCCGGCTATCACCGCGGCGAGGCGCCGATCCCCGACGTGCCGACGGTGCTCGGCGTCGGCCCCGTCGCCGGCGACAACACCGAGCATCTGCAGCAGGCGATCGACGAGCTCGGGGCGCTGCCGCTCGGGGTCGACGGGCTGCGCGGCGCCGTGCTGCTGGCGCCGGGGGAGTACGAGATCCACGGCACGGTGCGGCTGCAGCACAGCGGGGTGGTGCTGCGCGGCGCCGGCGACGGTGACGATCCGGCCACCAGCACGATCTTGCGGGCGCTCGGCGACGAGCCGCACCAGCGGACGGTGCTGGTGGTGGGCAGCGGGGCCAACGACAGGTGGCAGGCCGAGCTGCCGGGCACGCGCAGCGACATCGTCAGCGAGCGGGTGCCGGTCGGCGCGCGCACCTTCGAGGTCGCCGATCCGTCGCTCTACGCCGTCGGCGATCACGTGGTGATCGTGCACCCCTGCACCGACGCGTGGCTGGCGGCGGTCGACCACGGCGGGACCGGCGAGGACGGGCCGTGGACGGTCGATTCGCAGCCGCTGGTGTTCAAGCGGCAGATCCTGGCGATCGCGGGGGCGACGCTGACGATCGACGCGCCGGTGTTCAACCACCTCGACCGCGCGCTGTCGCAGTCCTACGTGTACAAGGCCGACCGCGAGGGGCTGGTGACCGAGGTCGGGGTCGAGGACCTGCGCATCGACATCGACACGCTCGGCGGCGACGACGAGGACCACGCGTGGTCGGCGATCGCCCTGCGCGGGGTCGAGGACGCGTGGGTGCGCCGGTTCACCGCGCTGCACTTCGGCTTCGCGGCGGTCACGGTGCAGACGGGCGTGCAGGTCACGGTGGCCGACGCGCGCGCGCTCGACCCGGTGGCGCAGATCACGGGCGAGCGCATGTACAACTTCGACGTCAGCAACGCCCAGCAGGTGCTGTTCACCGACTGTCACGCGACGAACGGGCGCCATCACTTCGTGTCCAACGGGACGTCGTACACCTCGGGGTGGTGTTCCACCGCTCGACGTCGACGGGGCCCAACGCGTCGAGCGAGGGCCACCGCCGGTGGAGCATGGGGCTGCTCTACGACAACGTGGTCGAGTCGGAACCGGCCAAGGACGGGCTCGTGGTGCTGGGCCTGTACAACCGCGGCGACTACGGCACCGGCCACGGCTGGTCGTCGGCGCACTCGGTCGCGTGGAACTACGCGAGCGGTGACGGCGTCGCGGTCATCCAGCGCCCGCCCACGGCCCAGAACTACGCGATCGGCGGCTCGGGCACGTTCTCGGGCGACAAGCCGCCGGCGCCGTTCGACCAGCCCGCCGGCTACATCGAGGGCAGCAATCAGGCGGGGCTGGTGCCCGAGTCGCTGTACGAGCGCCAGCTCGCCGAGCGCCTGTGCGGGCGGTGATTCCGGCCGCACAGGACATTCGCGGTCAGCAGGCTTCGCGGAGGTAGCCGGGCGAGCCCGGGGCGACCAGGTCGAGGTCGCGCAGGACGATCGACATCTGCGGGTACTGCTCGCAGCCGGTCGTGAAGTCGGCCTCGACGTACTCGATCATCAGCACCGCGTCGCCGTAGGCGGCGATGTAATCGCCGCACTCCTCGTAGGTGTTGCACTCCTCGGCGACCGCGAAGTCGGTGCCCATCTCGTCCCTGCGATCGAGCAGCTCGGTCGAGTTCTTCTGCGCGATCGCCAGATTCTCGGCGTGCGCAGCGGCCGACAGCAGCGCCATGTAGGCGACGGCGTCGTCCTGGGTCAGCAGCTTCTTCGAGCGCGAGTAGGAGTCGAGGTTGTCGATCTCGATCGCGTCGAAGCCGTCGGCCCCGCAGGCGGCGATCCACCCGCCGACGATCTCCGCCAGCGCGGCCCGCTTCTCCGGCGTGCTGGTATCGAGCAGCATCTCGTCCCAGTCCTGGTCGATCACCGGGTTGCCCATCCCGTCGCGCAGCACCAGGTCGGGGTGGTCGTCGAGCCAGAAGTCCTCCTCGTCGGGCTGGACCTGGAAGCCGTTGACGTAGCAGATGTTGTAGAGGCCCGGCGCCGGCGCGGCGTTGCGGTCGCGCGAGACGATCGTGACGCCCATCGGCGGGTCGTAGGATTCGCCGAGCTGGTAGTCGAACTCGCCGTCGGGCGGCGGCAGCTCGACCTGGGCGGCGCCCGTGGTGCCGTCGGTGGTCTCGCTGGTCGGACCCGTGCTGGTGCCGGGCTCGTCGGTCGTGCCGGTGACGGTCTGGCCGGTCGGGTCGGCGGTGGTGCTCGCGGTCGCCCCGGTCGGGTCGTCGGTGGCGCCGGAGGTCGGGACGCCGGTCGAGGGGTCGGTGGTGGTGGCGTCGGAGGCAGTGCCTGGCTCGGTGGTGGCCTCGGTGTCGGTGGCAGGAGCTCCGGAGCTGTCGTCGGAGCCCGAGCCGGTGCAGGCCCCGAAGAGCAGCGCCGACAATGACCACACCTGCGAACGTCTCGTCATGGCGCGACGGTAGCACGACAGCCGCCGACGAAAGCGCGCGCGGCTCGGCCCGCGCCCCGCGCAGACGCCCCCGCGCGACGCGGGCGACCGCGTGGATCTCCCGGCCTCCGCGTGGACGCGACATGTCCGAAGGGACATATGACTACAGCATGGAGGTCGCGCGACCCCGGCCGCCGACCGCGGGCGACGGCGCGCCGGCCGGCGTGAACTGCGAAGAACTCGACGCATGGCCAGGCCGCGCGCGGTCGCGGCGGCGGGCCTCGATGCCGCGATCGCGCTTGTGCGAGGTGGTTTTGCGGGTCACTCTGGGAGAGTGCGAGGCTCGACCGTCGTCGGCTTCTTCGGCCTGGTGCTCATGGTGGTCGGCCTCGTCGTCGCCGTGCTCGGCTCGCGCGCGCTGGCCACGACCGAGCAGGTCGAGGGGCAGGTCGTCTCGCTGCGCGCGGTCGACGAGATGCTGGCGCCGGACATCGCCTACGTGACCCGCGCAGGCGAGTCGCGGCTGTTCCAGTCGGGCACCGCGACGCAGCCGCCGTACGCGATCGGGGTCCAGGTGCCGATCGTGTACGACCTCGCCGACGCCGAGTGGGCCGAGATCGACACCTGGGGCGCGCGCTGGCTGCTGCCGCTGATCTTCATCGGCAGCGGCGCTCGCTGGTGTTCTCCGCGCTGGTGTGGTTTTTGATCGCGCGCCGGCACGAGCGGGCGATCGAGGCGCTGCTGCGCCACGGGGCGCGCGTCGACGGCACGATCGTCTCGGTCGAGCAGGACCGGTCCGACGACGAGGTCGAGAGCCACCCGTGGGTGATCCTGTGCCAGTTCGTAGTGCCCGGCGACCCCCGCCTGCGGATCGTCAAGAGCCAGCGGTTCTGGTACGACCCGCGGCCGCACCTCGGGGGGCCGACGCTGCCGATCTGCTACGACCCGCGCGACCCATAGCGCGTGGTCATCGACACCCGCGCGCTGCCGCCCGACCCGTGACCTCGGGCGGGGCGAGGCCCGCGCATCTTCAGGAGTTCGTTCGGACATGTCTGCTGAGTCATGTTCGAAGAGACATTCAAGCGTGCAATGGAGCGCTCCGCGAGGGCGCACTCGCTCGGGGATGATTTCGGACATGTCCTCGAGAACATGTCCGGAAGAGGCTGCTCGCGGGGCCGCTTTTCGCCGTGAGCCCGGCGATCACGCCGAGCCGTGCGGCGCGGCGGCGTTGGGGTCGGCGTGGTACGAATAATAGCCGGCGCCGTAGCCGGCCTCTTCGCGGCGGGCGTCGACCTCGTTGAGGATCACGCCGAGCAGGTTGGCCTCGCTGCGGCGGAGGGTGGAGAGGGCGCGCTGCAGGCCGGCGCGGGTGGTGGCCTGGCAGCGGGCGACGACGACCACGCCGTCGGCCATGCGGGCCAGGATCAGCGGGTCGCTGACCGGCAGGACCGGCGGGGTGTCGAGGACCACGAGGTCGAAGCGCTCGCCGAGCTCGGCCAGCAGCTTGCGCGTCTGCGGGCTCTCCAGCAGTTCTGACGGGTTTTGCGGGATCTCCCCGCACAGCAGCAGCGACATGCCCTCCGGCACGTCGCCGCCGGTGATCAGCGCCTCGTCGAGCGTGCACTTGCCGGCCAGCACGCGCGCGAGGCCGTCGGCTTCGCGGCCGATCGGCGGCTCGAACACCTGGTGCAGCCGCGGGCGGCGCATGTCGGCGTCGATGAGGACCACGCGCTTCTTGGCCTGGACGAAGCTCATCGCCAGGTTGACCGCGGTCGAGCTCTTGCCCTCGCCGGAGTTGGGCGAGGTGACGACGAGGGTGCGCAGGCCGTCCTTGCCGGCGGCGAAGCCGAGCGAGGTCCGCACGCCGCGGACGCGCTCGGCCATCAGCGACTGCGGGAACAGCAGGGTGTGGAGGTCGCGCTGGCGCCGTTGGGCCCGCAGGTTGCTGACGCCGATGCGCGCGTCGGCGGGCAGCAGCGGCAGCTGGCCGAGCACCGGCAGGCCGAGGCCGGCGAGGGCGCGCTCGAGGTCGAGGAGGCCGCGGATCCGGTTGTCGCGCACGTCGACGCCGAGGGCCAGCAGGGCGCCGAGCGTGAGGCCGCTGACCAGCGCCACCGCGACCAGCAGCGCCTTCGGCGGGAACACCGGCTTGCGGCCCTTGGTGGCGCGGTCGAGGATCTCGATGTCCTCCGACTGCACGCGGCCGAGCATCTCGATCTCGGTGTCGCGCTTCGACACCAGCTCGTAGGACTCGGCGGCGGACTTGGACTCGCGCTCGAGCTCGCGGTACTGCCGCTCGAGCAGGGTGAGGCCGAGGGCCTTGCCCTTCTCGTCGTCGAGCGAGCCGCGCAGGCGGCTCTCGGTGGTGCGGGCCGCGTTGGCGCGGGCCTTGAGGCCGGCGAGCAGCTCCTTCTCCTCGCTGGCGATCCGGCCCTGGATGACGCGCAGGCGCTTCCTGGCCTGCTGCAGCTCGGGCATCTTGTCGCCGTACTTGATCGCGAGCTGCTCGACCTCGCGTTCGGCCTCGAGCTCCTCGGCGCGCATGTCCTCGAAGACACGTCGCTCGAGCGGCGGGAGCAGGCTGGCGCCGGCGATGCTGCCGGCCTTGTGCAGGCGCTCGGCCTCTTCGTAAACGGCGCTGGCGGCGAACGACTCGGCCTCGGCGTCCTTGAGGTTGGCGTTGGTCTTGATGATCGCCTCGGTGATGACGTTCTGGCGGTCGGCGAGGGAGATCGAGCTGATGCCGTGCTCCTGCTTGAAGTCGGACAGGGCTTTTTCGGCCAGCTGGAGGGCGAGCAGGGCCTTGGCGCGCTCGGCCTCGACGCCCGCCTTGGCGGCGTCGCCGGTGCGCGCGCGCGAGGCGTCGACGTGGGCGAGGTAGGCCTCGGCGAGCGCGTTGGCGATGTCGGCGGCGATCTGCGGGTCGGGGTAGTCGGCGGAGATCTTCAGCACCCGCGAGCCCCGGACCTCCTCGACGAACACCATGCCGCGCAGGCGCTCGATCGGGTCGATCTCGGCGGCCTGGGCCACGCGCTCGGCCTCGGAGCCGATGTCGGCGATGCCGAGGAACACCGGGTCCTGCGCGAGCCCGAGGTGGCGAGCGCCCGCTCGGCGACGGTGCGGCTGCCGATGATCTCGCGCTGGGTCTGGTAGTACTCCTTGTAGGCCAAAAGCCGCGACTCGGAGTCCTCGGTGACGTTCTTGACCTTGTCGAGCACCTGCGGGCCGCCGAGGTGGAGCACGACGGTGGCGCTGGCCCGCCAGCGCGGCTGCAGGGCGGTGATGGCGATCGCGGCCCCGGCCAGGGCGAGCACGGTGATGACGGCGACGACCAGCCAGCGCCGGCGCAGGATGGCCAGGAAGCGCATGAGCTGCTCCATGGCCCGGTCGGCCTCGTCGGGGCCGGTCGGGTCGGGCGCGGGCGCGGTTCCGGGCGGGGGCGTCACGGTCGAGACAGCTTAGGCCGAGCGCGCCGCAGCGCCAAGAGAGCGACGCGGAGAGAACGACGCGCGCCGGCGGTGACGGATCGCCCGCGTGCCGGCGACCGCCCGCGGCGCGTGCGGCGGCGCGGACCGCCTCCAGGAGGCGGTGGCTCAGGCGACGGTCGGGCGCAGGGCGGCGATCAGCCGCTCGACCTCGGCGTGGCTGTTGTAGTGGACCAGCGAGACGCGGACGACCCCGCCGTGCGGGCGCAGGCCGAGCGCGTCGACCAGGGCCCGCGAGCAGAAGTCGCCGAAGCGGATGCCGACGCCGTGCGGGTCGACCTGCGCCGGGATGCTCGGCGAGGGCACGCCGTCGACCACGAAGCCGATGGTCGGCACGCGCACGGCCCGGCTCGGTCGGCTGTCCCCGACGACATGGACTTTAGGACATGACCCGAGGAACCCGAGCAAGTGCTCGGCGAGGTCGGCCTCGTGCGCGGCGATGGCCGCCCAGGCGCGGCCGCGCGGGTCGGGGCCGGGGCCGAGGCGCTCGCCGAGGTCGTCGAGGTAGGTCGCGATCGCCGCGCCGCCGGCGACGAGCTCGTAGTTGACGCCGCCGGGCTGCAGGCGGTAGGGGCCGCAGTCGTAGAAGTCGTGGTTGATGTTGGCGAGCTCGGCGAACAGCTCGGGCCCGAGGTAGGCGGCGGCGAGGTGCGGGCCGTAGACCTTGTAGATGCTGAAGACGTAGCCGTCGACGCCGAGCGCGGCGACGTCGACGGGCCCGTGCGGGGCGTAGGCGACGCCGTCGACGAACAACTTGGCGCCGGCGCGATGCACCAGCTCGGCGGCGGCCGCGACGTCGAAGATCGTGCCGAGCACGTTGGAGCAGTGGGTCATGCACACGAGGCGCGTGCGCGGGCCGAGCAGCGGGGCGAGGTCCGTCAGCTCGAGGCTCTGACGCGCGCGGTCGACTTTCCAGAGTCTGATTTCGGCGCCGCGCTGGGCGGCGACGCGACGCCAGGCGCCGACGTTGGCCTCGTGGTCGGCCTCGGTCACGACGATCTCGTCGCCCGGCCGCAGCGAGGGGCCGAGCGCGGCGGCGAGGTTGAAGACGATCTGGGTGGTCGAGGGGCCGAACACGACGGTGCCCGGACCGGCGCCGAACAGCGAGGCGAGCGCCTGCTTGCCGGCCGTCACTCGCTCGGCGGCGCGCTGCGAGGCGCCGTAGGTGGCGCCGTGCTGGACGTTGCAGTCGCGCAGGTAGGCGCCGATGCCGTCGATGACGCTGCCGAGGATCTGCGAGCCGCCGGCGTTGTCGAGGAAGACCTCGTCGCGGGCGAGGCCGGGGAAGCGCGAGCGGACGTAGTCGAGCGGGAAGGTCACGCGCCGAGGATAGCCGAGCGGCGCGGGCACGGGTCAAGTCGGCGGCGCGGGCAGGGGCGGGAACAGGCGGCCGACGGGCAGCTCGACCGCCTCGAACGGAGGGATGCGGGCGAGCGCGGTGTCGTCGTAGGTGCCGGCGATGCGCCACTGGGCGCCGTCGAGGACGTAGGCCTCGAGCACGCGCTCGATCGGATCGACGAGCCAGTAGTGCGGGACGCCGTGGCGGGCGTAGAGCTGTTGCTTGCGCACGCGGTCGACCCGCTCGGTGGAGGGCGAGAGGACCTCGCAGATCCAGTCGGGTACGAGGTCCATGGGGCGGATGTCCGGGAGCTCCGGCAGACGTGCGCGCCGCCAGCCGACCAGGTCAGGGCGGACGATGTCGTGCGCGCCGAAGCGGACGTCCATCTCGACCAAGATCCACCAACCCTCCGGACCCTGGACGTCGTCGTCGAAGGGGCCGCCGATGAAGTGACTGAGCGATCGTTGCGCCCGGCTGTGCCCGGGGAGGGCGCTGGGTTGCACGTGGATCTCGCCGGCGAAGATCTCGGCCTTGACCTCGCTCGGGTAGGCGAGCAGGTCGTCGTAGGTGGCGAGCTTGCGGGCGGTCGACACCTGGCCACCATAGCACGATCGCGCGCTCACGCCTCTGGGGCCGGGCGCAGGCCCAGCAGCACGAGCAGGGCGGCGAGCACCAGCAGCGCGCCCCCCACCGGGACCAGCAGCACGCCGAGGCCGGGGTCGCCCGCGTAGTGCCAAAGGCCGCCGAGGAAGAAGCCGAGCGGGAGCAGCAGGCTGGCAAGGTCGAGGCTGACCGATGCGACATGTCCTTGGGTGCATGTCGCAAGCGACGGGCTCGCGCGGACGGTGGCGGCGAGCCCGAGGTGGACCAGGCCGAGCAGGGCGCCGTGGGCGTGGGCGAGGGTCCACATGTGCCGCCGCACCGCCTGGTCGAGGTCGAGGTAGGCCGCGACCTTGAGGCCGTGCAGCGACTCGAGCGCGAGGCCGACGGCGATGAATACCAGCAGGCACGCCCAGCCGCGGCACAGATGGCGGGCGGCGTAGCGCTCGGCGGTCGCGTGGTCGGAGGGGGTCATCGGTGCATCCTCGGGATCGCTCGCGCGAGCGACGAGCCCTCGCCGCGAGGCGCGGCGGGCTTCGACGCGCGCAGAGCTCGCGAGCGGGCGTCGTGGTGAGCCGCGGGCGCGGCGAGAGCGGTCTGCATCGTGGCTACTCTTTCAAGTCGATGGGGCGGTCGTCGCGGCGGTCGGCCAGCGCCTGCAGGGCCGCGACGTCGTGGTCGCCGGTGGCGTCGACGAGCCGCGCGGGGTCGGGCCCGGGCCGCGGGACGGCGCGCCAGCGCGTCAGCACCTCGGTCGCTGCAGCGGCGCGCGCGTCGGCGGGGGCGAGCGGATCGATCTGCACGCCGGCGGCGCTCGGCAGTCGTCGCAGGCCGCGGGCGGCGATCTGGCGCACCGCATCATGGGTCCGCCAGGAGGTGGGCGAGGAGCGGCGCCCGCCAGTCGGGGCCGACGACCTCGCCGCGGCCGAGCGCGTCGGCGGCCAGGGCCCGCTGGCCGGCGTCGCCCGAGATGGCCCAAAGGACAGACGCGGCGACGGTCCGCTGATCGCCGTCGAGCTCGGGCTCGGGATGATCGTACCAGGTCCGCAAGTGGCCCGCGGTCCACGCCAGCGGGCGATCGACGTGGCACAGGCTGCAGGCGTCGGGGCGGCCGGTGGCGAGCGTGACCGCGAGGTCGGGGCTGTCGACCACGTGGCTGCGGATCGCCTTGAGCAGGCCGTAGGTGGTCCGCGGCATGTGGCAGTCGTAACACGAGACGCTGCCGGCCGGGTGGCGGGTGTGGGCCTGGATGTCCGGAAGGACATGGCACGAAGTACAGGCTGCGTCGCCGCGCGCCGGCTCGGCCAGCTGATCGTCGGGGTCGGCGCCGTGAGCTGGTGGCACGACAGGCACGACAGCTCGCCGCGCTGGAAGCACGGGGTCTCGAGCAGGGCGGTGTACTCGCGGCCGGTCACGCGCACGTGGCCGTCGGACCACATGCGACCGGCGAGGTACTCGGGGTCCTCGTCGAGGACCTCGTCGAGCCACGGCTGGGCCTCGCGCACGGGGTGGCGCACGAGCTGCCGGTGAGGCGCGAGCGGCTCGCCGGGGCGATAGGTGTCGCCGCGCGCGAGCCAGGTGTCCTCGTCGGGGAAGCGGGCGACGCCGTGGCACTGGCCGCACAGCTCGGCGCTGCGGCGGTGGTCGAGGCGGGCTGGGTGGACGATGGATGGATCTGGCTCGGAAGACAGGTGCAGGGCGTAGCGGGCGAGCGGGCTGCGGCGGGCGTCGACGTGGGCGCGACCGGGGCCGTGGCACGACTCGCAGGCGATCCCGAGCTCGGCGACGCGGGTGTCGACGCGCTCGTCGTCGATCCGCGGCTGGCCGGCGACGGCGTGGCAGGGGACGCAGGCGCGGTTCCAGGTGTAGACGACGTCGCCCTGCGGCGGCCGCAGCAGGGTGCTCTCGACCGGGACCCACTTCTGCTCGTCGGTCAGCCACGCCGAGGGGAAGGCGTGTAGCCGGCGGTCGCGCGGGCTCTCGACCCAGTAGACCTGCATGTGGTGGGCGCCGGTGGTCATGACGACGCGGCGGGTGACCTTCGGGACATGTTCCAAAGGCAAGCCCTCGGCGGCGCGGGCGAGCTTGTACTCGGGGTCGGGCAGCTCGGCCCAGAACTCGTCGCCGCGGCGCAGCGGGCGGTGCGGGCCGCCGGGGCCGCCCAGGTCGCGGCCGTCGAAGGGGGCGAGGACGCTGGCCGGACCGGCGCGCTGGGTCATGGTGCGGTGATAGGTCGCCGCCCAGCTGGCGTGCGCGGCCGGATGGCACGGGGCGCACGCGGCCGAGCCGACGTAGCCGGCGCGACCGATCGCGGGGGTGTGCCGCGCGAGGTCGTCGTGGCTGCGCCGCCGCTCGCCCTGGGCGCCGACGCGGCCGGCGATCGACGCGGCCGCGGCCGCGAGCGCGAACGCGGCCACGGCGAGCAGCGGGGCGCGGCTCCGGGCGGAGGACACGCCGGGCATGATGGCACAACGGCCGCCGCGACCGGTGAGGCGCGTCGGCGGCGCCGGACGAAGCGACCGAGCGATGGGCCCGGGGCCGCTCGCGGGGAGCCGTCCCAGTCCTCGGCGAGGCAGACGCACGCTCGAGCTCGCAGTCGCGCGGTTCGCCGGCCGTCACGACGGAGGCTCGGCGACCTCGCCCTCGACCTCATCGCCGCCTGCTGCGGCGGTGAGTCGGGTCGATACATGTCTTTTCAGACATGTACAATCAGGAGGGCGCGAGGGGAGAGCTCACCAGGGCAGGGGGCCATCCTCATTGGAGAAAGTGCCCGTGGGACCGTTCGCGTCGAGGAGCGCGAGGCGCACCGGCTCGCGCGCGGCCTGCTGCACGGTGCGCGTGCCCTCGAAGTTGTTGATATCCGTGGCGGTGAAGCCGGGGCACACCGCGTTGACCTTGATGGGCGTCGACTCGAGCTCCACCGCGAAGGCGAGGGTGATCGCGTTGAGCGCGGTCTTCGAGGGGCTGTAGACGGCGCTGATCGCTGCGCGGTACGGGAACGACGGGTCGGAATTGAGGGTGAGCGAGCCCAGACCGCTCGAGACGTTGACGATGCGCCCGGCCGGGGCCTCGCGCAGCAGCGGCAGCATCGCCTGTGTGACGGCGATGACGCCGAAGACGTTGGTCTCGAACACGGCCCGCACTTCGTCGAGCGAGGCGACGCTGGGGCGGCTCGCCGCGACGACCTCCGCGACCGAGCGGCCGGGCTTGCCCACGTGGGCGATGCCGGCGTTGTTCACCAGCACGTCGAGCCGGCCGAATTCGCCGCGGATCCGCGTCGCCGCGGCGTCGATCGAGGCGGCGCTGGTGACGTCGAGCTGGACGGCGTGGGCGTCGGGCCCGATGGTCTTCGCGGCGGCGATGCCCTGCTCGAGGTTGCGAGCGCCGACGAGCACGGTGAAGCCGTGTCCGACGAGGTCCTTCGCAGTTGAAGACCGATTCCCTTGTTGGCCCCGGTGATCAGGGCGACTCGTTTGTCGTGCATGCGCCCGTTGTAGGGATGGGCGGCAGGCAAAACTTGTCGATCCTTGGCGCGAACGGTCCGCCAAGAACGTACAAGCCGCGGCCGGCTCGGTGCCGTACACTGCGGCGATGCCGGTGATCGTCGAGCTCCCCGTCTCGCTGCCGGAGCTGCGCGCGGTCCGCTGGACGAGCGACGCGCTCCACGCGGGCATGAAGGACTATTACGCGGTCGGGCGCGTCGAGCGCGGTCGCTGCGAGTGGTGGGGTCGCGGCAAGGTCTGGCGGAGCGCGCCGGGGTGCATCCAGATCAAGCAGCCCGGCGACGTGCACCGCGATCTGGCGCGCGACGGGGCGACGACGTGGACGATGCTCGCGCTGCCGGCGGACGACGTCGCGCAGGTACGGACGGCGGGCAAGGCGGTGCAGTTCCCGCAGCTCGAGGCGAACGACGCGCGCGCGGAGCCGTTCCAGCGCCTTCTCGATGCGGTGTGCGCGGGGGCGGAGCCGCTGGTGCTCGAGGTCGTGCTGGCGGAGGCGATCAGCGCATTCGCAGAGATCGGTCGGGCCAAGCCCGATCACACGCGCCCGGTGCGGCGCGCGATGGAGTATCTGCGCGAGCGCATGGCCGAGCCGATCCGGCTCGACGATCTGGCCCGGCACGCAGAGCTCGACAAATTCCACCTGAGCCGGGCGTTCCGCGCCCAGGTCGGGATGCCGCCGCACACGTACCTGACTCAATTGCGCGTGGCGCGGGCCAAGGAGCTGCTGCTGCGCGGGGTCCGTGCCTCGGAGATCGCGCCGCAGGTCGGGTTCTATGATCAGGCGCAGCTGACCCGTCACTTCCGCCGCATCGTCGGCACGACGCCGGCCCGCTTCGGGCGAGGCGGAGGCGACAAATCGATGGCGCTCGCAGGCACGCGACGGGACGCCGAGCGTGACGTCCTGTTCGTGACCGCGATCGCTTCGGATTGCGGCGATGCCCGTCAAGGCGAGCGCCGCTGAATCCGGCGGAGGAGCGCCGGCAGGAGCCATGAGGCCGAGCCGCTCGTCGCGTGTGCCGATGGCGGCGTGCGGCGCGGAGATCCACGGCGAACGCGAACGATCGCGCGGCGAATGATGCGAGTCTTCGTCGTCGGCGAGGTGGACGGCCTTCTAGACGGGCCGGTGGTAGCCCAGAATGACGAGCGCGTCGGCGAGGCGCTGCAGCGCCTCCGGGCCCTGTGACACGAGCTCGCGCACGGGCATGCGAGTGCGGTGGACCATCTTGGTGTGGGCGGCGCCGCTGCGGGTGATCGGGGCGCTGATGCCTTCGTCGTCGGCGAGGCGGACGACCTGGGCGATCTGCTCTCGCGATAGTTTTAATAGGGCGTCCATCAGCTCGCCGGGCGTGGGCTTCCAGCGCGTGGCTGCTTTGACCAGCGGGCGCACGGGGAGGTACGGCCGGCAGAGCACTTCCACGCGATCGATCTCCGACTTGCGGCGCGGCCGTTCGGCGCGGAGCAGCGCGAAGAAATGCTCGTCGAGGAGGCCGAGGCGTTTCAGGGTGTTGATAAATTCAAGAGCGAAAGATTCAGGCGGCGCACGGTCAGGCAAGGAGTACAGGACCTCGCGCTCGAACCTGGAGGCGATCCATCGCCGCATCTCGTCGATGGAGAACAGCGACATCAGCAGCGAGAAGAGCGCATGCATCGCGTTGCCGTGCGATGTAGCGAATGATTCTTCGACGGAGACAGCCGGCGGCACCGCGAGCGATTGGCGCGCGTGCTCGCGGGCTTCGCTTTCGAGCCGAGGATCGGCTGCCAATCGCCGCAGCGCCGCCTCGCGCAGCAGCTCCGGGGCATAGCCCATGCCGCTCGTCAGGTGCGGCCGGTCGGGGTGTTTCGGTATTTGCCCCGCGTCGAGGCGGATCACGTCGCTGCGGATCGACGCCACGTCCGGAGCCTCCTCCAAAAACACGCGGACCAGCGCGGGTGGCAGCGCGAGCGCCAGCGTCCCGTGCAGGGTGCCGGCGATCGCGTTGCGCTGCTCGTTCATGTGATGAAACAGAAATTCCCAGCTGAGCAGCTCGCGACTGTCGATGTCGGTCTCGTCGAAGTCGGTGCCGTCGATCACCGCCACCACCGCGGCGTCCTCGGCGTTGGCCGCCGGCGCGCGCAGGATGGCCCCCAGGACGCCCTCGACCCACGCTTCGTCGCGCAGGCTGCCGGACTCGCGCGTGGTCACGTGCGGGTCGTAGACCAGCACCAGCGGCGGCACCCCGCGCAGCTCGGCGACGCGGGTCTGGACCGCGTCGAACAGGCGGTGCAGGTCCCACGCGGACAAATCGTGGCACTCGAGCACCAGCAGCTGGAAGCCGTCGGCGAGCGCGATGGCCTGGCTGAGGCGCTCCAGCTCGCCGTGCGTCATGTCGTCGCGGCCCTGGCCTCGCGCAGCGCGTCGAGGGCCGCGCGGACGTCGGGGTTTTCGTACACGGCCGGGTGCAGGTCGTGCCACTGCTCGCCGTTGGCGTAGTACAGGATCGCGTTGTTTTGAAGCATGCGGTCGGCGTCGAGGCGGTGCTGCTCGTTCTCCACCGTCATGAAGCGCTGGGCGGCCACCTGCGCCAGCCACGGGATCACGTCGCGGGTCACGAGCACGCGGAACGTCGACACCAATTGCGAGAACAGCCGCTGGAACTGCTCGTCGGACAGCGGGCCCGCCGAGGCGTCGCGGATCGCCGATTGCAGCAGGCGGACCAGCTCGCGCGGGTAGCCGCCCGACCATAAGATCATCTGCCGCAGCCGCGCCTCGGCGTCGGGGCCGAGCACTTCTCCCAGGACCTCGAGCGGGACGCGGCGGGTCACCAGCTCGCGCGCCGCGGCGATCCCGGGCGCGTGCGGGCTGCCGTCGCGGGCGTGCAGCTTGACCATCGGCAGCACGCGGATCCGCGTGATGCGGGTCAGCAGGGCCGTCGGCACCGTGAAGATCACGTGGACCGGCAGCTCGAGGTTGGGCACGTTGGTGCGGAAGAAGATCTCGGCGCTGTCGAGGACGTCGTACCAGGCGCTGGTGGTGCCGCGCAGCTTCTCCAGCGAATCGAAGATCACCAGCAGGCCGCCGTGTCCGGCCGCGGCGGCGCGCTCGTCGAGCCGCTTGAGCTCGGCGCGCGCGTCGGCCAGGAACTGGCTGAGGTGGTTGCTGACCACCGAGCGCACGCGCTGGCGCAGCGACGGGCGGGTCTTGAGCTCGACCGCCAGCGACACCCCGGGCGCGACGGTGAAGTTGCCCTTGCCGAGCTCGACGTCGGTGGTGGTGAGCCAGCGCCAGAACCGCTGCAGGTAGCCGTCGGCCGGCATCGCGGCGACGTCCTTGCCCTCGGCGGCGAGCACCGCCAGCTCGGCGTCGTGGAGGATCGCCGCGACCACGTCGGCGACGTCGATGCGGCTCGTCAGGTCGAGCAGGCGCTCAGCGTCGAGGTGGATCGGCAGCAGCCCCGCGCTCTCGTCGCTGGCCAGGCGGCGGGCCAGGCGGCGCAGCTCGGTCGACTTGCCCGAGCCCGGCAGGCCGGCGACCAGCAGGCACACCGGCGTGTTCGACAGCTCGATCTCCGCGGCCAGGGCGCCCGCCCAGCTGGCGCCGCGGACCTCCTGCGGCAGCGCGTCGAAGTCGATGTTGCGCGCGTCGTCCGGGGCCAGCGACTCGTCGGGCTGGCAGCGGTTGTAGTAGTGCTTGCGGTCTTTGAACGCGAGGGGCAAGGCGGCGGATCCCGGCGACCGCCACAGGTTAGCGCATCCGGGCGCGGACGTGCCAGAACCGCGCACCGCCGGTCCGGCGGCGGCGGACGGGCCGTGGCGCCCGCGGTCGCGAGCGCCGAGGTCCGACGAGCGCGGCGGGCGCGATGCGTGGGTGTCTCGAAGGGCATGTCGCAAGAGACATGTCGAAGCCGCCTCAGGCGACCGCGCACCGGCGCGGGCGCGGTCTCGCCCAAGCCGCGCGCGCGGAACAGCCCGCGCGGCCCTGGCTCGTTGCACCGGCGCTCGCGCGCGTGATAAGAGCGGGCTGGAGGGTCGGCGATGGAGTCGGAGCTGCTGCTGGTCGCACGTCAAGCAGATCGCTCGTGTACGTTCGAGATCGAGGGGCTCACCGACAACTTCTGGGTCGTGCGCTTCAGCGGCAGCGAGGGCATCTCGTCGCTGTACGAGTTCCACCTCGACGTCGTCGCCCGCCACATCGAGGTCGGCGAGCTGGTCGGTCGCAACGCGGTGCTCAAGGTGGTCGGCGTCGGCGAGCCGCGGCTGGTCCACGGGATGGTGCTGCGGGCCGAGTACACCGGCGAGATGCGGCCGCGGGCGATGTACCGCATCACCCTGGTGCCGCAGCACTACACGCTGCTGTTTCGCACGGATTCGCGGATCTTCCAGCAGATGTCGACGCCCGACATCATCCGCAAGGTGCTCGACGGGGCCGGCATCGCCCGCCGCCGCCAGCAGTTCGAGCTGACCGGGACGTACGCCGCGCGCGACTACTGCGTGCAGTACCGCGAGACCGACTTCCAGTTCATCAGCCGGCTGATGGAGGAGGAGGGCATCGTCTATTACTTCGACCACGCGGCCACGCGCCACGTGATGGTGATCAGCGATCGCGCCGCCGGAGCGCCGCTCATCGCCGGCGAGCCGACGCTGCCGTTCCGCGTCGACGACAACGTCCGCGACAAGGAGCACGTCGGGGTGTTCCGCATGAGCGAGGAGATCCGCCCCGACCACGTGACGCTGCGCGACTTCAACTTGAACCGGCCCGACCAGCTGATGGAGGGCGACCACGCGGCGGCCAAGCCCAGCTTCGAGCTCTACGACTACCCCGGCGAGTTCCAGGAGGTGGCCCTCGGCAAGCGGCTGGCGAAGGCGGAGCTCGAGGCGGCGCAGGCGCTGAAGCGGGTCGGCCGCGGCACCAGCGACTCGCCGCGGCTCACGCCCGGGTTCGGCTTCAAGCTGGCCGACCACCCGCGCGTCGAGCTCGACGGCGAGTACCGGGTGCTGCGCGTGCATCACTTCGGCGAGCAGCCCGGGACGATCGATCACACCGCCGAACAGGCGCTGGTGTACCGCTGCGAGTTCACGTGCATCCCCAGCGCCGTGCCCTACCGGGCCCCGCGCGCGACGCCGCGGCCGCAGGTGCGCGGCGTGCAGACGGCGACGGTGGTCGGCCCGGCCGGCGAGGAGGTGCACGTCGACGAGCAAGGCCGCGTGAAGGTGCAGTTCCACTGGGACCGCGAGGGCCGGTCCGACGACAAGTCTTCGTGCTGGGTCCGCGTCAGCCAGGCGTGGGCCGGCAACGGCTACGGGGCGATGTTCATCCCGCGCGTCGGTCACGAGGTGATCGTCGACTTCATCGAGGGCGACCCCGACCGACCGATCATCACCGGCCGCGTGTACCACGGCCTCAACGCCACGCCGTACACCCTGCCCGACGAGAAGACCAAGAGCACCATCAAGACCGAGACGTACACCGGCGGCGGCTTCAACGAGCTGCGCTTCGAGGACGCCAAGGGCGCCGAGCAGGTGTTCGTGCACGCCCAGCGCGACATGGACCTGACGGTGCGCAACGACCGGCGCGAGACCGTGGGCCACGACGAGCACCACAAGGTGATGAACGACCGCAAGGCGCAGGTCGTGAAGGACGAGCACCGCACCGTCGGCGGCAACGCGATGACGAAGATCGGCGGGGAGGCGCACACCGAGGTCGTGGGCGCGTCGCACACGAAGGTCAGCGGGCCGGCGAGCGCCAGCTTCGCGCGCACGGTCGACGTCGAGACGTCCGGCAAGGCGACGGTCGGCGTCACCGGCGGCCTCGACCTCAAGATCATCGGCGCCCAGCGGGTCTCGGTCGTCGGTTCGCACGACCTCACGACGACGGCCGACAGCAACGTCAGCGTCGGCGGCGGCGCCAGCTTGAAGGCCACCGGCAGCGTGGTGGTCGAGGGCATGACGCTGATCTTGAAGGCGTCCGCGGGCATCACTCTGCAGGGCCCGGGCGGGTTCGTCGCCATCGACGCCGGCGGGGTGAGCATCGAGGGCATCCTGCTCAAGCTCAACAACGGCGGCGTGGCGCTGGCCGGCGCGGCGAGCCCGGCGGCCTCGCCGAGCTCGCCGTCGGTCACCGCGCCCACCTCGCCGACGGCGCCCACACCCGCCGAACAGGCCCCCACCGGTTGAACGAGGAGTCACGCCATGCCCCCGGCAGCCCGCGTCACCGACCTTCATACCTGCCCGATCCCCCTCCACGTCGGCGGCCCGATCGCCGCCGGCGAGCCCAGGGTGCTGATCGGCTTCCTGCCGGCCGCGCGGGTCGGCGACCCCGCCGTCTGCGTGATCGGCCAGGACAGCATCGCCGCCGGTTCGATGACCGTGCTGATCGGCGGCAAGCCGGCGGCTCGCATGGGCGACCTCACCAGCCACGGCGGCACGATCACGGCCGGGTTCCCGCAGATCCTCATCGGCGGTTAGCCGGCGGGCCACCTGTCCGAGGGGTCATGTCACATGTCTCCGAGGACACGTGATCCGGCCTCGCGGGCGAGACGCCTGTCCTTGCGGACAGGCTGACAGAGACGGCCGCGACGCGGCGGGCGCCCGCCGAGCCCGCAGCTCGCTTCGCCTGTGGCTCGCGCCTCGGGTCACGGCCCCGATCGCTGAGGTCTGCGGTCCGCTTCCAACCGCGCGGCCGATCCGCTATTGCGGGGCCGGAGGCCTCATGCGACTCGCCGCGTCATCGTCCGTCCTCGCCGCCGCGCTCGCCGGCTGCGGCGCCGAGTCCCAGCCGCCGATCGACCTCGAAGCGGAGCGGCTGTGGGCCCACGAGCACTGCTCGCTCGCCAACCCCGCGCCATACCCGCCGACGGGCACGTACATGAGCAATCACGTCGGGCGCGAGAACAGCAACGCGATCCCGTGCGCTGGCCCGCGGGCGTTCGACCTCGAGTGGCACGTGCTGGAGACCCACGCCTCGGCGCAGCCCAACACCTTCTCGCCCGACGGCAAGACGGCGTACCTCACCACCACCCCGGGCGACGACGGCTGCAACGCGTTCGCGGTCGACACGGCGACCGGCGAGGTGGTGTGGAAGCGCTGCGACCTGCCGTTCGGGACGCTGGCGTCGACGATCGACGTCGACGAGGGCGGCGACCTGTTCCTCACCGCCGGCAACACCGCGCGCGCGCTCGACCCCGCCACCGGGGCCGACCGGTGGGTCACCGAGCTGCCCAACACCAGCGCCAGCGGGGCGACCTACGGCCTCAAGTTCACGCTCGACGGCGACCTCGTGACGCAGGTGTCCGACGGGACAGTTTATCTGGTCCGAAGGACAGACGGTAAGCTGCTCGCCGCGCTGTCCGTCGCCGACGAGACCGGGTTCGTGCCGGCCGAGCCGACGATGCTGCCGACCGAGATGACGCCGGCCTACGTGCTCGCGCGCCTGCGCCTGCTCGTGGGCGACAAGCACTACGACGAGGCGATCGCCGGCCTCGGAGGCCTGCTCGGGGCCTCGGGCGGGTTCGCCGACAACACGGTGTGTACGACCGCGCGGCGCCAGGTGCTGACGGTCGGCGGCGGGCCCGACAAGTTCACCGGGGCCGCGGTGGCGCTCGACATCGTCGGGACCGCGGATGCACCTGACCTTAAGTTCAGGTGGGCGATGCCGCTGGCGGCCGGCAGCGCGAGCTCGGTGGTGGCCAGCAGCGACGGCGAGCGGGCGGTGGTCGGCGACGGCGACGGCCATATCCACATGATCGACGTGCCTGCCTGCGACGCCAACACCGACGCCGACCCGGAGCCCGACCGCTGCGCGCCGGCGTGGGTGTTCCAGCATCCGGGCGGGCGGCTGCTCGGGACCGTCGCGCTCGACGGCGACGGGACGATCTACGCCTTCACGGCCGGGCCCGAGCGGGTCGAGGAGATCTACGCGCTGCGCGACCGCGGCGACACCTACGCGCTCAAGTGGTCCAGCGACTTCGGGCCGATCGCGCAGATGACCACGGTGCTGACGGTCACCGACGACGCGATCTACGGGGTGCTCAGCCAGGTCGATCCGCTCGTGACCGTCGGCGCGCTGACGCTGCCGAAGTCGGTGAGCAACGAGGCGGTGGTGATCGACAAGGAGACCGGGGTCATCCTCCACCGCGAGAGCACGCCCGACTCGTCGCTCACGGAGCTGGTGCTGTCGCCGCGCGGCGAGCTGTTTTTGACGGCGCTCGGGCTGTACGAGATCCTCACGCTCGACCCGGCGGGGCGCGATCCGGTCGGCGGCCTGCGCAAGTACGTCGCGCGCGACTGACCGCGATCAGCCGACGCGGCGCGGCGCGGCGAGCTGTTTCTCGTACGTACCGACGAGCTCGGCGCGGGCGAGGATGCGGCCGGCGACCGCGGCCTCGAGCTCGGCGCGGGTCGGCGCGTGCAAGGCGTCGAGCCGGGTGTCGAGGGCGTAGAGGGCGAAGAAGTAGCGGTGGCGGCCGATCGGCGGGCACGGGCCGCCCCAGGCGGCGCGGTTCCAGTCGTTCTTGCCGTGGCGCGCGCCGGGCGGCAGTCGGGTGGCGGCGCCGGCCGGCAGGGCGCGCAGGTCGGGCGGCAGGTCGACGACGATCCAGTGGACCCAAACGCGGCGCGGGGCGGCAGGGTCGGGCGCGTCGGGATCTTGCACGAGCAGGGCGAAGCTGAGGGTGCCCGCGGGGACGTCGACCCATTCGAGCGGGGGAGATGTCGTCGCCCTCGCAGGTGTGGGCGCGGGGGATCGACCCCATCGATTCGAAGGCGGGAGAACGGAGCTGCATGGCGGCGGAAATGTACGCAGATCGGCGAGCGCGCCGACTGCGAATCATCACAGGCCGCGCGCGAGCCGGGCGGGTCAAGCGCTGGTCGATCGGGCGCGGCCGTCGCCGTCGACGCCGTAACCGAGCAGCTCGAGGATCCGGTAGGTGCCGGTCTTCGGCAGGCGCATGAACCCCGACCACGCCCCGGCCGCGAGCGTGCCGTCGAGCAGCCATTCGTCGATCCACTGCGCCGTGTGCCGCGGGTCCCACTGCTTGAAGCCGGCCCCGGCCTCGAGCAAGAAGCGACGATTGAGCCGCTCGTGGTGGCCCACCGGCCGCGCGCAGACCAGAGGATCCCCAGCGCCGCGAAGAAGCTCAGCTCCGACGGTTTGTGTAGAGAATGTCGGTCTCCGCCAATAAAGCGTTGAAGGCGGTGAAGTAGGCCGGCACGGATTCGGCTTGCAAGATCTGCACGCCCTCGTGCGACTCCAGTCCCGCGCGGTGGAGCTGCCCTTCAAAATTCGGCGACCGACTTGCGCACGCCGGCGACCAGCGCGAGGCGCAGGCGGCCGGCCTCGATCGCCGGGCGCATGCGGGGGAGGAACAGCTCGACCATCTCGGCCTGGGCTCCGGCGCCGCCGACGGCGAAGGTGAGCAGCGGCGGGCTCGACCTGCCCTCGGGGACAGCTCCGAGGAACAGCCGCAATTCGTCGCGGTACATCGCGCGGAAGCTGCCGGTCGGGTCGAGGCGGACCAGGCGCTCGCGCAGGCGGGCGCGCAGGCCGGCGAGGTCGGGGCCGCCGAGCAGGCCGGGCGGCAGCGGGAAGCCGGTGACGACGATCTGCGCCGGGGGCACGCCGTAGACCCGCAGGCGCCGCATGGCCCGCTGGCTGGGGACGAGGTAGCGGATCTTGCTGCGCCGGGGAATGATGGGGGCCCAGATCCGGTGGATGTCGGTGTCGGTGACGACGCAGTCGATGCGGTCGAGTCCGGCGTGGTCGGCGATCAGGGCGGGGGCGTAGAATGTGGTCAGCAGCGGTTGCTTGCTGAGCCGCAATTCCTCGACGAGGCCGGCCCCGAGGCCG
This sequence comes from Nannocystis pusilla, assembly GCF_026626665.1. Taxonomy (GTDB): domain Bacteria; phylum Myxococcota_A; class Polyangia; order Nannocystales; family Nannocystaceae; genus Nannocystis; species Nannocystis pusilla. Next base: position 6,999,832 of record NZ_JAPNKE010000002.1, on the reverse strand, counting down.
CGGTCGATCATGCGCCGCAGCGCGCGGATCGACAGGTCCGGGGCGCTGAGGTCGCGGTATGGATAGAGGTGCGGGATCGCGGTCAATGCGTCGAGCACCGCGCGCAGCGGCCGACCGACCACCGGGACCTGCGAGCCGCGCGAGATCAACTCATAAAAGGTGCGCGAGCGGGCCCAGCGCTCCTGCTCGCGCGGGTCGGCCAGCGGGGCGCGGTCGACGTGCAGCACCTGCACGCCGAGCGGCTCGGCGAGGGCGTGGGCGGCCCGCAGGTGGCCGTAGCCCATGTCGATGGCGACGACGGCGGGGCGGCGATCGTAGGTCACGGCGACCTCGCCTGGGTGGCGGCCGGAGCGGCCGGCAGGGGTGCGCGATCGGGCAGCGGCCCCAGCCGCGACTCGGCGCCGATCCGCATCCAGTGACCGCGCCACTCGACGCGCCTGCGCCACAGGCCGACCCACCACAGCGCGAAGATCAGCAGGTCCTTGATCGGCGCCAGCACGAAGGCGAAGAGCGGCAGCGCTTCGCCGCGCAGGCGCTGCCACAGCGCGGCGTCGGCGACGAACTTGAGCGCGAGCCCGGCCACGGCCAGGCGCGCCGGCGATTGGCCGTACACCGTGAGCTCGGGGCGGGCCAGCGCCAGGAGCAGCAGGAGCAGCAAGAGCGGGGTCGGCTGGCCGAGCAGCTCGAGCGCGTAATAGCCGAGGTGCTGCCGGCGCCGCATCTGCGCCCAGCGCAAATGACGGCTGAGGAATCGCCGCAGGTCCCAGCGGACGTTGACCGTGGTGAGCGGAAAGGTGGAGAGGCGGACGACTCTCCCTGCCGCGCAGATCCGGCGCGCCAATTGATAGTCCTCGGCGAGCAGGTCCTTGACCGCCGCGAGGCCGCCGGCGCGCGCGAGGTCGTCCCTGTGCATCAGCATCGACTTGCCGATCACCACCGGGATGCCGGCGATGGCCTCGGCGGTGCACACCGCGGCGACGACGAAGCTGGCCAGGTGCAGGTTCTCGAGCAGGGCGCCGACGCTGCGCTCGCCGGCGCCGACGAGGACGTTGTGGACCAGGCCGACGCGCGCGTCGGCCAGCTCGTCGGCGAGCGCGGCCAGGTAGCCCGGGTCGGGGCGCACGTTGGAGTCGCTGACGAGGACGTACGGGTGATTCGCCAGCGGCAGCAATTGCGCGAGGTTGTTGACCTTGGGGTTGTGGCCGATCGCGGGGCCGCCGGCGACGATGCGGATCGGCGTGCGCGGGAAGTCGCGCCGGACCTGCGCGGCGACCGACAGCGCCGGATCGTCGGGGTCCTCGGCGCCGACGAGGATCTCGAGTGCGGGTAGTCCTGGGCCGCGAGCGCGGCGAGGTTGTCGCGCAGGCCGTCGTCGAGGCCCCGCACCGGGCGCAGGATCGAGATCGGCGGGCGCGGACCGGGCGGGCGCGGGCGCCGGCCGAGCAGCGCGTGGGTGCTGACGTGGGCGACCGCGGTGAACACCAGCGCCGCGCCGCACGCCAGCGCCGAGGCGTGAAGGAGAGGTGAGAGATCCACGTGGACGCACGCTCGCGCACCGGCGTCACGCGCGATCGACAGCCGCGCGGCGAGGTCGTCGCGAGCCGTCGACATCTCGCGCACGTGGCCCGGACGTCACGCGGCGCGGCCGAAGATTTGCGGCGATGCGGCCCGGCGGTGACGCGCGGGTGGTCTCCTGCGCCGCCGATGCACCTGCGCGACCTGGCCTTTCAGCACATCTTCTCGCGGCTGTTCGTCTACAACATCTTGTGGGAGGACAGCGAGGTCGACGAGCAATTCCTCGAGCTCGACGAGACCAGCACGGTGCTCGGGATCTCCGGCGCCGGTTGCAGGATCGCCGGCCACCTCAGCGCCCACCCGCGCAGCATCGACGCGGTCGACATCAACCCGCACCACCTCGCGCTCGCGGCCCTCAAGACCGCCGCGGCCCAGCGGCTGCGCAGCTACGATCTCTTCTATGATTTGCTCGGCCGCGGCGCTCATCCCGAGCACGAGTCGGTGATCCGCTGGCTGACCGGGACGCTGCCCGAGTGGGTGCAGCGCTACTGGCAGAAGCGGCACGCGCTGTTCCGCCGGGCGTTCTACCGCGAGGGCCTGACGGCGCGGATGTTCACGACGCTGACGCGGCTGGCCGGGATCGACGGCGCGTGGCTGCGGCGGCTGAGCACGACGCCGGTCGAGCAGCGGGGGGCGATGATCGACGCCACGCTGACGCCGGTGCTGCGCCACCCGCTGGTCGCGCCGGTGCTGCAGAGCCCCCTCAACCTGGTGGCGATCGGCGTCAACTTCGCCCAGCGCGACCGGATCCTCGAGTCCTCGCGCTCCGGGATCGTCGACTTCCTGGTCGATCACGTGAAGCGCGTGGCGACCACCGACCTGGCCCGCAACTGGTTCGCCTGGACCGCGATCGCCGGTCACTACAATCACGACGAGCCCGACGCGGTGCCCCCGTACCTGCGCCGCGATCGCCACGCGCGCTCGTTCGGCGCGCCGACGCGGACGCGCTTCCACCGGCGCAACATCTTCGACGTGCTCCGCGACGCCGGGCCGCACACGTGGTCGCATTATACGCTGTGCGACGCGCCCGACTGGATGCCGGCGCCGGCGCAGCACAAGCTGTTCGCGGAGATCCTCCGCACCAGCCGCGACGGCGGGATCGTGATGTACCGCAGCGTCGAGCCCCACTCGCTGATCGCCCGCCACGGGCTCGAGCGCCGGCTGCAGCCGCTGTCGGCCCGCAGCTCCGCGGCCGCGCGGCTCGACCGCTCGCGCCAGTACCAGGGCGTCAACTACTACAGGATCGTCCATTGACCCCCGAACAGACCGAACACCGCGTGTTCCTCAACCGCTATTACACGGCGGCGCGGCCGATCTACGACGTCACGCGGAAGTACTACCTGTTCGGCCGCGACCGCGCGCTCGAGGAATTGCTGGCTTCGCCGTGGGCGTCGCTGGTGGAGGTGGGACCGGGGACGGGCCGCAACCTCGAGATCTTGCAACGCCGCCGGCCATGGGCGCTGTACGGCGGGATCGAGGCGGCCGACGCGATGCTCGAGCGAGCGGCGGCGCGCTGCCCGTGGGCCCGCTTCCAGCGCGCGTTCGCGGAGGACGCGGACTACGCCGCGGTGCTCGCGGCGCCGCCGCAGCGGATTCTTTTCTCGTATTGCCTGTCGATGGTGCAGCGGCGCGAGGAGGCGCTGCAGCGCGCGCTCTCGCAGGTGGCACCCGGCGGCGAGGTGCACGTGGTCGACTTCGCCGACCTGCGCGGCTTGCCGCGCCCGCTCGCCGCGGGGCTGCGCGCGTGGCTCGAGCTGTACCGCGTGACGCCGCTCGAGCCGGGCTGGCTGGCGGGGCTCGGGGCGGACATGGTCTTGGGGCCAGGTCGTTACTACGTGCTCGCGCGCCTGCGCCGGCCGCGGTGATTCATGACTGCGGCGCGGCGAGCAGGGCGGCCAGCTCGGTGCGCGTGGTCGGCAGTCGATCGTCGCGCAGGAGGAAGTGGCGGTCGGGGCGCGCCCTGCTCCGGTGAATGCGCGGCTTCAGCCGGGCGGGACGAACTCGTCGCAGGCGTAGTCGATCACGCCGACGGCCTCCTGGAAGAACGGGCTGTAGTCGGGGGCGCAGATGCTGTCGATGATGCCGCGCTCGCCGAAGTAGCCGACGAACTCGGTCATCTTGGCGGTGGGGATGCACTCCTGGCCGGCCGTCTCGGCGTCGCCGTTGAGCGAGAGCATGACGATCGCGGTCTCGTTGCCGCCCTTCAGCGCCAGCAAATCATTGTACCAGCTCTGCGGGGTGCCGGGCGAGCCGTTCTCCTGCTCGTCGGAGATCATCGTGACCACGAGGACCGCGTCGTCGCGCAGGAAGCCGGGGTGACAGCCGCCGGCCTGGGTCTGCGGGCCGAGGGCGGTCAGCAGGGCCTCGGCCGGGCGCTCGTTGGAGTTGCCGGTCGCGCCCATGTCGGCCACGCAGTCGAAGGTGCCGGGCAGGTCGCCCTGGTCCTGCGTCATGTAGCGCTCGCCGCCGTCGATCGGGCAGGCGACGGGCGGCCCGCCGGCGCCCTTGTTGCGGCCGGCGCCGAGCGTCTGATCGCAGGCCTCGGGCGCCGGCGGCTCCATGCCGCAGATGATGTCGGGGAAATAGACGGTCAGGCAGTTGTCGCCCGGATCGTCGGTCATGCATTTATTGTGGCACTTGTCCCACTTCTCGCCCCACTTGTCCTGGTCGTCGGTGTCGATCACCATGATGTGGTAATCCTGCGCCTGCACCTGCGACTGGATGGTGCTGATGAAGCCGGGGAAGCTGTTGGCGAGGTTCTGCTGCTCGTCGCCCATCGAGATCGAGTTGTCGAGCACGAACAGGAAGTCGACCTTGGTGCAGCCGTCGCCGGTCGGCGGGGCGCCGAAGTCGGCCATCGCCAGGTCGAGCTTGGGGGTCGAGGAGTCGTTGCTGGTGGCGCCGGCGGTCGGCTCGTCGCCGCTGTTGCCGCTCGTGCCGGTCGGGACGCCGGAGTCGGAGTCGGTGCCGGTCGATTCGCCGGTGACGCCGGTGGCGCCGGTGTTGCCCTGCGTGTTGGCCCCGGTGACGCCGGTGGCCCCGGTGACGCCGGTCGCCTGGCTCGCCCCGGAGGTGCCGTCCTCGGCTGGACCGCAGCCGACGCCGCAGGCGATCGCGCCGGCCATGGCGCTCATTCGTAGGCTCCGCTCGCGGATGATTCGCTTCATTTCAGGCCAGGATCGCCCGGCCGTCGGAGGAGTGTCAATATGTCTGGAGAGACAGGTCGCGGGGCCTTAAAGCCGCGGTCCGCGAGAGACAGAGGCTGCGCTCGCAGGCGTCCGGACCGCGGCTCGGTCCCGATCTCGCAGGCGCCCCGGCAAAGCGCACGCGCGCCGGCGAGAGGCGGGCAATTTCTTCGTCGGGGCCGGTTACTTCGCCGGCATCCGATGATGCGAACCCTTCTTCTCAGCACCCTGATTTGTGGCACGGTCGCCTGCTCCGGCGGCTCGGAGGCCGAGACCGGGAGCGCCACCCAGGCGGGCACGACGGCGGTGGAGGCCGAGGGCGCGTGCGAGTGCGACCCGGAGGCCGAGGACGCGTCCTGCGGCGAGCAGCTGTGTCCGGTGGCGTTCCTGCACTGCGAACGCGACTGCGCGGCGTTTTCACAGGGCGACGAGGAGATCGAGCACATGGATTGCGTGCTCTCGGCGATGCAGGCCCGCACGCCGGGCTTCGTCGCGTGGGTGTTCACGCAGGACGTGGCGCCGAGCTGGAGCTGGACGGGGCTGCAGATCTTCGCCGACGGCAGCGCGGCGATCCTCCGCCGCGCGACCGCGCCCTGCCAGGCCGAGGGCCCCCGCCTCGTCCGGACCCGACGAGACGGTGCTGCTCGCGGACGTGGCCTACTTCGACGCCTGCCTGGCCGAGCCGGACCCGATCGCGCGCTTCCGCTGCATGCAGGAGCCGGTGAAGACGGCGCTGTCGGAGTGCGCGCCGCGGGTCGTCACGTGCGAGTGACGCGCCGCGAGCGGCAGCGGGACGAAGGTGGATGCCCTCGCGCCTTCAGCGGAGCCGGTGGAGTCGCGCTGCCGGAGTGAGCGCCTCGGAACGACACCTGCGAGTGACGCGCTGCGATCGGCGGCGGCGCGAAGCGACATGTCCTCCTGGGCATGTCCGAATCAGCATGCTCGTGGGGACATGCTTTTAGAGCATGTCCCTGCGGGCAAGTGGCATCAATCGTCGCCGGCCGGCAGGGCGCGGGCGCTGCGCTGGGCCAGGGCCTTGTGCTCGCGCTTGCGGCGCTTTCGGGCGCCCCAGGCGTTCTCGCCGGGCAGGCGCTCGTGGATCGTCAGGCTGCTGAAGACGACGCGGCCGCGCACGCGCAGCAGCTGGCGCGGCTTGCCGGGCGGGGGCGGGCCGCTGAGCTGCTCGACGCTGCCGAGGATCGCGCCGCACTCGTTGTCGAGCTGCCAGCCGGGCGGGATGATGATGTCGAGGTTGCCGAACACGACGTTCACGTCGAGCTCGATCGGCCCGCCGGGCAGGACGGCCTGGCGCAGGTCGAGGGTGGCGTTGCCGAACACGACGCGGACGTGGGTGCGGGCGGCGACGTGCCAGGCGCCGGTGCGGTCGACCGAGCTGAACAGGACGCGGAGCCGGGTCGGGGCGGCGGGGACGGCGAGGGCGGCGGCGGTGGGCACCAGCGCGGTGGTCGCGGCCGGGCGCAGGTCGGCGGTGAGCGCGTCGATCTCGGCGACGCTGGCGGCGCGCTCGACCGCCTCGAGGCGCTCGTCGAGGGTGTCCTGGTCGATGAGGTCCAGCGCGTAGCCGTCGCCGAGGCGGGTCCGGGCCTGCTCGCGCGCGCGTTGCAGCTGTCCTGCCGGCGAGTCCACGAGGCGCCTTGTACCATGCCGGGGGCCGCGCCAGGGCCGCGGCGATCGGTTATGCTGCGGGGCGCGTGCGGTGGGCGTGGGCCATGGTGACAGCGGCGCTGACGGGTTGTGGGCCCGCCTGGTGGGGCCGCGTGCCGGTCGAGGTCGGCGACGAGCCGGGCCCGGCCGAGCTGGTGGTCGAGGAGCTGGCCGCGGGCTCGTTCCACACGTGCGCGCGCCTGCGCGGCGGGCAGGTCCGCTGCTGGGGCGCGGGCGCGAGCGGTCAGCTCGGCGACGGGGCGGCGGCGTGGCGCGAGCGGCCGGTGGCGGCGATGGGCATCGACGACGCGGTGCAGATCGCCGCGGAGGGCGACCGCACGTGCGCGGTGCGAGGCGACGGCAGCGTGTGGTGCTGGGGGCGCAGCCCGGCGGTGGAGATCGAGGCGGACGCGCCGATCGGGCGCGCGACGCCGCAGCCGGTGGCAGGCTGGCAGGATGTCCGGCAGCTGGCGCTCGGGTTCGATCACGACTGCGCGGTGGTCGGCAGCGGCAGGGTGATGTGCCGCGGCGAGGGCTCGCACGGGGCGCTCGGTGACGGCGGGCTGTTGTCGTCGACCGTCCCGCTCGCGGTGGTGCGGCTCGAGTCGGCGGCGGAGGTGGCGGTCGGCCATGGCTTCAGCTGCGCGCGCACGTCGGCCGGCGAGGTGCTGTGCTGGGGCTGGAACGAGTACGGCCAGTGCGGCGACGGGTCGGGGCGCGACCACCTGACGCCGAGGCCGGTCGAGGGCGTCGCCGGGGCGCGCGGGCTGACGGCCGGCTTCGACCACGCGTGCGCGTCCCTGTCCGATGGGACAGCCGTGTGCTGGGGCGGCAACACGTTCGGCCAGCGCGGCGACGGCGGCGAGACGACGGTCGGCCCGCCGGCGCCGGTGCTCGGCCTGGGCGGGGCCGAGCGGCTGTCGGCCGGGCAGTACCGGACGACGGCCCTGCTGGCCGATGGGACAGCCCGCGGCTGGGGCCGCGAGTGGGGCTCCGAGCGGCTGCTGTGGCCCGGCTGCGACGAGCCGCGCGAGTACGTGGTGGAGGTGGCCGAGTCGCCCCGGCGGGCGCCGCCCGAGCCGTACTGCGCGGCGCCGGCGACGCTGCCGGTGGCGGACGCGAACCAGGTGGTGCTCGGGCAGCTGCACGCGTGCGCCCTCACCGACGACGGGCAGGTGCTGTGTTGGGGCAGCAACACGTTCGGCGGGGTGGGCGAGGGCGGGGACGACGATCGCCTGCAACCGACGCCGGTCGCGTGGTGAGCGCTGCAGCGAGGCCGGCGGCGCGGACGCCGGGTCTGGACATGTCCCCGGAGTCAGATCGGGAGCGGCCGGGTGGGATATGTACATTCGCGGCGGGGCGCGTGAGCTGGCCGCAGCGACAGGTGCGATCGCCGGGGCCGCGGGGTCGCTGCAATTGCTGCTACGTTCCGCGCGTGTACGACGAACACGAGGCGGCGCGAGACAGCGGCGACGACGAGGCGGAGGCGGCGCTGCGACGCTCGCTGTCGCCGCGAGCGGTGAGCCCGGGGCGCAGCCGGCAGCTGCTCGAGGTCCGCGGGTCGGAGGTCCACGGCCGCGGCGTATACGCTCGCAGCGACATCGCGCCCGGCGAGCCGGTGCTGACGTTCGGCGGGATGCTGGTGGCGGCGGCGACGGTCGCCGAGGACCTGTACGCGATGCAGGTCGGCCCGGCGCTGTGGCTGGTCAGCCGGCCGGGCTCGGAGGACATCGAGGACTTCATGAACCACGGCTGCGAGCCGAACCTCGGGTTCGTCGACGGCTCGGTCACCCTCCACGCGCTGCGCCCGATCCGCGCCGGCGAGGAGGTGCTGTGGGACTACAGCACGTCGATGTGCGAGCCGGGCTGGAGCGTCCCCTGCGCCTGCGGCGCGCCCGGCTGCCGCGGCCGCATCGCCAGCTTCTGCGACCTGTCGCCCGGCGCCCAGGCCCGCCTGCGCCCGCACGCGCTGGCCTACCTGCGCGAGTGAGCGGTGGTCCTCGGGGACATGTTCTTTCGGGCATGCCTTGATAGGCATGTCCTCGAGAACATGACCTCGCGGACACTCAGAAATTGATCTGGACCGAGCCGGCGCCGAAGCTCAGGTTCGGGCCGGGGCGGTTGCGGTTGTGGCGGGCCAGGGCGACGCCGTTGATGATGCTGGAGACGAGGGAGATCTTGCCGAGGACGAGGGCGCCGAGGCCGAGGACGGGGCGGCCGAAGATGCCGCAATCGCGGCAGTCGGACGGGGGGAACGCGGCGATCATGCCGAGGGTGAGGACGCTGAGGCCGAGCACGACGCCCCAGCCGATCTGGCGCCCGCGCAGCTGATCGTGGCGCCGAGCCCACTTCTGCCAGGCGTCGTCGGCCAGAAGGGCGGGTTCGCCGGGGATCGGCAGCGGCGCGGGCAGGCCGGCGGGCGGGAGGTAATAGCCGGGCGGAGGGTCGTACCAGCCGGGCGGCGGATCGTAGTACCCGGCCGGCGGATCTTTATGAACAGGGGCGCCGCCGGGAGTGTCCGATTCGTAGTACGCGGGCGGCGGATCGTAGTAGCCGGGCGGCGGATCGTAGTACCCCGCGGGCGGGTCGACGTAGATCGGTTGCATGTAGCTCGGCGCGCTCGTGGCGTCGGCGGCGGCGGGGGCCGGCTCGCCGGCGGCGGCGACGAGGAGGCTGGACGCGACCACGAGCGAGGTAAGCGAAGCAAACATCGCCCCACGATATCGCGTCCCGCGTGGCCGCGCCCGCGGGCCCGTCGCCGGGGCTGCGGGGTCCGCAGGCCCGCGGGTAAATCGTCGTTCTCGCGGCGTCCACGAGCCCGGCGGTCACGCCTGGCGGGCGCCGGCGCGCCGGCAGGGGCGGGGCCGCGAGACCGCGCAGGAGGCGCGGGCGGTGGCAGACAGACGCTTGCGCCAGCCGGCCCGCGGGCGCCGCGAGGATGCGGAATGCGGCGAGCGGCCGGAGGGTTGTCCGACGTGGCGCCCGGGCGGCGCTCGTATGTCGAAGAAGCCGGTGTGTGTATTCGTGGCGCTCGCAGTGTGCGGCTGTGACATAAGGCCGCCGCAGGCGCCGGCCGAGGAGGTCCAGCGGCGCGCCGAGCTCGAGGTCGAGGCCCGAGCGGCGACGGAGCAGGAGGCGCAGGCAAAGGAGGCGCTGCGCGCCGCGGAGGCGGCCGAGTCGGCGGCGAAGCAGCGGCTCGCGGCGTTCATTGCCGCCAGCGAGCCGAGCAGAGACGAGCTGGCGCTGTATCTGGCGCGGACCGTCGAGGCGCGGGCGGTGAGCGCGAGCTGCGAGGTGCCGTTCGAGCGGCTGGTCGAGCTTCACGACGAGCTGCACCGGTTCGCGTCCGAGCCGCTGCGCGACGCGGCGATCGTCGCGCTCGAGCGCTGTCGCAAGCGCGCGCACGCGACGAGGAAGCAGGAGCACGCGGCGGCGCAGGTCGAGCTGCGGCAGGAGTTCGCGCTCGCGGTCGAGGCGGCGTTCGACGCCGAGAACCCGGCGCGCGCGGGCAGCTGGTGGCGACCGTGAAGGGCGAGACGCTGCAGCTGCAGCTGCGCGAGTTCTTCGCCTGGCGGCCGCACGACTGCGAGGCGAAGGTGCAGGAGCTGTGCGAGAGCTCGCAGCACTTCCGGTCGATCGCGCTGAGCGGACCTCACGGGAGGTTCACGTGTCGACCGCGGGCGAGGCCCGAAGACTACCTGGCAGAGCAGCTGCGCCTCGACGGGCTGGCGGGCCCGTGGAAGCCGACAGGGTCAGGCGTGAGCGCGACGCCGCGGACGAAGCCGCCGCCACCACCCATCGACCCCGTCGCGCTGGCGCGGCTGGAACGCGAAGCGGTCGGCGCCACGCACGGGCGCGAGGCGGCAGCGGCGGCGCTGAAGCACGTGAAGGGGACCGATTACGCCCTGCGCGAGCAGATCGACGCGCTCGACCGGGTGCAGATCGAGCGACGCGCGGCGTGGCAGGAGCACCGCGAGCGGCGCCACCGGAACTTCGGGTTCGCCAGCCTGGCCCCGATGACGGCCGGCCTGGGGATGTTCGTGTTCGGCAGCGTCCACCTGGCGGAGCTGTACGCGATCCGTCACGGCAAGCAGGAGTTCGCGTCGCGGGCCGAGTACGAGGCGGCGAAGCAGGACGCGGCCCGCAACACCGCGATCGGCCACCTGGTCGCGCTGCCGCTGCTCGCCGTCGGGATCACGATGTTCGTGCTCGGCGTCCGGGGAGCGCGCGTGGGCCGGCGGATCTCCGTCGGTAGCGACGGCCTGCGCGTGCGCTTCTGAGGTAGATGTCCCATAGGACATGTCTGAAAGAGCATGTCCTGAGAGACATTAGCGTTCACAGCAGGTTCTGCGGGCCCTTGGGGCTCAGCGTCAGCAGCGGCTGGATGAGGCCGTCGGGCAGCGAGTAGACCCACGCGTGCAGGTAGGGGTAGACGCCGGTGGCCCAGGCGTTGCGGATGACGTCGGTCTCGGCCAGGCGGTGGACCTGCTCGACGGTGTTGAGCTCGACCAGCTTGGCCCAGCGCTCGTCCTCGGTCAGCAGGTCGAGCTGCTGGCGGTGCTTCTGGTAGATCTCCGCGACGGGCGCCAGCCAGTGGCTGAGGCGCCCGGGCGGGGCGCCGTTCATGGCCGCCTTGACGCCGCCGCAGCCGTAGTGACCGCAGACGATCACGTGGTGCACCTTGAGCGCCTCGATCGCGTACTGGATCACGCACAGGACGTTGGTGTCGTCGGCGCGGACCAGGTTGGCGACGTTGCGGTGGACGAACAGCTCGCCGGCGTCGGTGACGGTCAGCTGGGTCTCGGGGACCCGGCTGTCGGAGCAGGAGATCCACAAGAACTCGGGCTGCTGGCCGGCGGCCAGGCGCTGGAAGAACTCGGGGTCGATGGCGCGTCGCTCCTGCGCCCACGACTTGTTGGCGAGGAGCAGGCGGCGGGCGGGGTTCATGCGGCGGCCTCTTGCTTGAAGTGGGTGTTGAGGCTGGTGGCGCTGCGGCGCAGCTCCACCGTGATGTTGCGGGCCTTGGCCGACAGCAGGAAGTCGTCGATCGCGTCGAGGATGTCGGGGTCGATGAACTGGGCCCGGGTGCCGTCGATCAGCACGGTGGAGCCGGCGGGGATCGTCGAGAAGGCGCGCAGCAGCGCCGGCTTGTTGAGGAACGAGACGTCCTTGGCGAACCGGATCAGGTACTCGTGGTCCTCGTGGTTGACCACGATCGCCGACTTGAAGTTGCTGCGGATGACGTAGAAGATGCCGACGCCGACGCCGATGGCCACGCCGACCAGCAGGTCGGTGAGCAAGATCGCCGCCAGGGTGACGACGAACGGCACGAACTGGCCCTTGCCGCGCTGGTACTGCTCGTGGAACACGCGCACGCTGGCCAGCCGCAGGCCCATGACGATCAGCACCGCGGCCAGCGCCGACAGCGGGATGTGGTTGAGGATCGGCGCCAGCACCAGCACGCTGAGCAGGAGCAGCACGCCGTGGAGGATCGCCGACATGCGCGTGCGCGCGCCGGCGTCGATGTTGGCCGACGAGCGGACGATGACGGCGGTGATCGGCAGGCCGCCGAGCAGGCCCGAGACGATGTTGCCGGCGCCCTGGGCCTTGAGCTCGCGGTCGGTCGGGGTGATGCGGTGGAACGGGTCGAGCTTGTCGGAGGCGCCGACCGACAGCAGCGACTCGACGCTGGCGATGACCGCGATGGTGGCGGCGACCCGCCACACCGCCGGGTCACCCAGGCGCGAGAAGTCGGGGAAGGGCAGCGCGAACAGGATGCCGTACAGGCCGCTGAGGTCGGGGATGGTGACCAGGTGGGTGCTCTCGCTCAGGTGCAGGCCCGGGGCGTAGTGGCGGAACAGCTCGTTGGTGGCCGCGCCGACGATCACCGCGACCAGCGCCGGCGGCATCCACGAGCCGGCCAGCTTCTTGCCGACCTTCTGCCACGCCAGCAGGGCGATCAGCGCCGCGGCGAAGATGATGAAGGCGCCGAGGTCGGCGTGCTGCACGGCGGCGATGATGTCGGTGAAGGTGTTGCCGCCGCTCTGGCCGACGAAGCTCTCGTCGCCCTCGAAGTCGAGGTCGTAGCCGAGCGCGTGCGGCACCTGCTTGAGCACGAGGATGCAGCCGATCGCCGCGAGCATGCCGTGGACCACCGCGACCGGGACGAAGTGGGCCACCGCGCCGGCCCGCAGCAGGCCGAAGCCGAGCTGCATCACCCCCGCGAGCACGACCGCAAGGACGAAGGCCGGGTAGGCGCCGAGCTCGGCGATGCCGGCGGCGACCACGACGGTGAGGCCGGCGGCCGGGCCGCTGACGCTGAGCGGGGAGCCGCTCAGGGCGCCGACGACGAGGCCGCCGACGAACCCCGCGAACAGCCCCGAGAGCAGTGGCGCTCCCGACGCCAGGGCGATACCCAGGCACAGCGGCAGAGCGACGAGGAAGACGACGAGCGAGGCCGGAATGTCGGCGGCCAGGTGCGCGTGCCAGGGCTGCTTGTCTGGAGTCAAGGGCGGCATCGAGGATGAAGCGGGCTTAATCGGCGGCGACGGCGATGTGATGGCAAGAATCAGGAGAAGCGTCCACCGATAATAAATACGCGAAGATAGGTTCAGATGAAGGATGCATCATACGGTGCTACAGATCCACTCGCAGCCATGGGTTTTATCGAACGGATCAAGCACGCGATCGTCAGCAACGGGGAGGGGATCGCCCTGCGTGACCTCCAGGCCGCTGTTCGCGCCGGCGAGGACCTCCACGGCACCCTCGAGCTGGTCGGCGGCGAGCATGACGTGAACCTCGAGGGGGTGCTCCTCCGCCTGGATGAGGAGCGCCTCATCTACGACAACCCCAGGCACGGGGATTTCGACTTCTGGCGCGAGGCCGCCGCCGTGACGATCCCCCTCGGCCGCTCCCTCGCCCCCGGCGAGCGCCTGCAAGTGCCGGTCGTCCTGCCCCTGCCCGCCGACCTCGAGCCGTCCGCCAATCACCGCCGCTACCGCGTCACCGCCAAGCTGCAGGCCTCCGGCCGCCACCCCAAGGCCAGCGCCCTGGTCGACGTGGTCGTCTGAGCCCGCCTCGCAGGGACGTGTAGGCTGCAATAGGTAGGTGGTCCCGTCGGGTCTTCGGCGCTCGTCGCCGACGAGCCGCGGCCCCATGGAGTCTCCGGCGCTCGTCACGGTCGAGCTCGCCGACCGGCTCGCTGCAAATCTGTCTCTTCGGACAGGATCGGGACGCGTCGGTCCGGATACACTCGTCCGGTCGTGTCCGCGCTCGCCCGCTTTCGTCGCCGCAATCTTCGGTCCCTGGTCCCGTTCGTGCTCGCGCTCGCGTGCGACCGCGGCCCCGCGGCGGGTCCTCCGCCGCCGAGGGCGGAGCCGACGACCGCCGCGCCGACGGCCGCCGCGCCGACGCCCGCGCCCGACGCGATCTCCCCGACCCCGGAGGACCCGCCGATGAGCCCGCCCGACCTCACGGGACTGACGACCGAGTTGTTGCGCCAGCACGGCGAGGGCCACCGCGCCCGCATCGAGCGCGGGCTGTCGCAGGTGGCCGCGCTGTGGCGCCCGGAGGACGGCGACCTGGCGGCCTTCGTGCGCGAGCACTTCATCAGCGACCCGGTCGCCCTGGCGGCCACGTTCGCCCGCCTCGAGTCGGTGTTCGAGCAGATCGACGGCCACACCCACGAGGTCGGCCGCGAGGTCCGGCGCGCGTCCGACGTCGACACGGGCCCGATGCTGGGGGTCGACCCGCTGCTCGCCACCTACGACCCGTTCGCCCACGTCACCGAGGACCTGTTCCAGGCCAAGGTCGGCTTCGTGGTCCTGCTCAACTTCCCGCTGACGACGCTGGCCGAGCGCAGCGAACATGGCCCGAAGTACAGCCGCCAGGAGTGGGCCGAGGTCCGCCTGGGCGCCCGCTTCGGCCGCCGCGTGCCCGCCGAGGTGCGCCAGGCGGTGACCCGCGCGACCGCCGACGCCGACCTGTACATCGCGCAGTACAACATCTGGATGCACCACCTGGTCGATGAGACAGGTGCGCGTCCGTTCCCGTCCGGCCTGCGCCTCATCAGCCACTGGAACCTGCGCGACGAGCTCAAGGGCCGCTACGCCGACCCCGACGGGCTGAAGAAGCAGCAGATGATCGTCAAGGTGATGGAGCGGATCGTGACCCAGACGATCCCCGCGGCCGTGATCGACAACCCGCACGTCGACTGGCACCCGTTCACCAACGCGGTGAGCGCGGCGCCGGCGAGCGAGGTCGAGGCCGACGCGCCGCCGCGCCCGGTGGCTCTCGATGGCGCGCGCGAGGACGATGTCCGCTACCGCAAGTTGCTGGCCAACTTCCACGCGGCGCGGCAGGAGGACAAGTACGTGCCGATCGCCCCGAACGCGATCGCCCGCAGCTTCGAACTCGGCCGCGAGCTGCCGGAGGCCCGCGTCAAGGCGCTGCTCGAGCAGGTGCTGACGTCGCCGCTGGTGGCCCGCACCGCGGCGCTGATGAAGCAGCGCCTGGGCCGCGAGCTCGGGCCGCAGGACCTGTGGTACGCCGGCTTCCGCGGCAACGCGGCCCACGCCGAGGCCGAGCTCGACAAGCGCACGAAGGCCCGCTACCCGACGCCCGAGGCGTTCGCCCGCGACATGCCGCGGCTGCTCGGGGGCCTCGGCTTCGCGCCGGCGAAGGCCAAGTTCCTCGCCGAGCACATCCTCGTCGACCCGTCGCGCGGAGCCGGGCACGCGCTGCAGTCGCTGCGCCGCGGCGACTTCCCCCACCTGCGCACGCGCGTCGGCGCGGGCGGCATGGACTACAAGGGCTACAACATCGCCGTCCACGAGCTCGGCCACAACGTCGAGCAGGTGTTCTCGCTGTACTCGGTCGACCACACGCTGCTCGCCGGCGTGCCCAACAACGCGTTCACCGAGGCGCTCGCGTTCGTGTTCCAGGCCCGCGACCTCGAGCTGCTCGGCGTCGGCAAGCCCGACCCGGCGAGCGAGCGCGAGCGCGTGCTGGCCGACTTCTGGGCGACGTTCGAGATCGCCGGCGTCGCCCTGGTCGACGTCGCCGCGTGGCACTGGATGTACGACCACCCCGAGGCGACCCCGGCCGAGCTGCGCGAGGCGGTGGTGAAGATCGCCCAGGACATCTGGGACCGCTATTACGCGCCGGTGCTCGGCAGCGCGGGCACGCCGCTGCTCGGCATCTACAGCCACATGATCTCGTATCCGCTGTACCTGTCCGACTACCCGCTCGGGCACCTGATCGCGTTCCAGATCGAGGAGCACATCGCCAAGGCCGGCAAGCTCGGCCCGGAGTTCGAGCGCATGGCCTCGCTCGGGGCGCTGACGCCGGATCTGTGGATGACGCAAGCCACCGGTGCTCCGGTCGCCGCCGAGCCGCTGCTGCGGGCCACCGAGGCGGCGCTCCAGGGCGCCGGCGCGCCCGCACCTTGAC
This sequence comes from Nannocystis pusilla, assembly GCF_026626665.1. GTDB lineage: Bacteria > Myxococcota_A > Polyangia > Nannocystales > Nannocystaceae > Nannocystis > Nannocystis pusilla. Next base: position 6,983,957 of record NZ_JAPNKE010000002.1, on the reverse strand, counting down.
GCGCCCGCATGGCGGTGCTTCGCTATGCGCCATGCTTGGATTGATTTTTTTGGCGCTTGAAGTCACGGGCCAGGTCGAGGCCGACCGGGCGCGGATTCGAAGACACCTCGAATCGGTCGAGACGGAGCTGCGGGCGCGCGACACGTCGCACCTGCCGCCCGCGCTGCAGGCCGAGCGCGCGCGCAACCTCGACCGCCTGCACGCCTATCGCCTGGGCGGGCTGTTCCCGCACAACCCCGAGTTCATCGGCGAGCGCGTGCCGTTCTTCATCGACGCCGACGGTGTCGCGTGCGCCGTCGGTCACCTCGTCATCGAGTCGGGCTTCGCCGACGTGGCCGGCGAGATCGCCCGGCGCGAGAACAACGCCCGCCTGCTCGACATGACCCACCCCGCGCTGTCGGGGTGGATCGCCCAGAGCGGCCTGACCGCGGAGGAGTGCGCGCGCATCCAGCCGGCCTACTGCGGCTGCAGCGAGAAGTACGAGCCGGTGTGCGGCGTGGACGGCAACAGCTACGGCAACGCCTGCTACGCCGAGACCTGCGCGGGCGTGGCGATCGCCCACGAAGGCGTGTGCGAGCCGCAGGAGAGCACCAGCGACTGGCCCGACGCGGGCACCAGCACCGGGCAGGATGATTCGACGAGCGGCGATTCGAGCGGCAGCGAGACCACCGGCGAGTCCACCTCGGACTCGGAGGGCCACGACGGCGAGCACCCGCGCAAGTCGGGCTGTTCTTTGGGACAGGACGCCGCGGGCGCGCCGGCGCTGGCGCTGCTCCTCGTGCTGGCCGCGCGGCGGCGGAGGGCCCGGGCATGACGGCGGCGAAGATCGCGGTCATCCCGTTGCTGTCCGTCCTGGTCGCCTGCGGCGGCGAGGGCGGCGAGTCCGAGACCGACGACGGCAGCGGCACGAGCGGCAGCAGCTCCGGCAGCAGCTCCGCGCCCACGAGCTCGAGCGGCGAGGTCGAGACCGGCGACGCGCCGGCGCCCGCGTGCGAGCCCGGCGAGGGCGGCGGCGCGCTGGAGTGGTCGCAGTCGGCGGCGATGCTCCCGGGCTTCGTGCCGGGGCTGGCGGCCGGGCCCGACGACTCGGTGGCGATCGCCGGCGGCACGGCCACGGGCGACGCGGTGGTCGAGCTGCGCGACGCCGCGGGCGCGGTGGTGTGGAGCGACGTCTACGCCGGCGCCCACGGCCTCGACGACGCGGCGGTCGACGTCGCGGTCGACCCGGCGGGGTTCGTCCACGTGCTGGTGCGCGAGGCGATCCTCGCGGTCGAGGCCGAGACGATGGGCACCTACGACGCGCGCCTGGTGGTGCTGCGCTACGCGCCCGACGGCGCGAAGGTGTGGCGCTGGGAGCACGAGCGCCCGCCGGTCGAGCCGTGGGGTTCGTACGACCCGCAGGGCAAGCTGGCGGCCGACGGCGAGACGATCACGGTGCTCGAGTGGGCGTTCGACCAGCCGTTGGCCCACGTGCGCCTCGATCGGTTCGGCAACGTGAAGGCCGAGACGGCGCTCGCGGTGCCGGAGACCCTCGGTTATCAGGTCCGCCTCGACGTCGGCGCCGACGGCTCGACGGCGATCGCCGCCCGCGCCGAGCTCCCCGACCGCCTGTGGGTCGGCCGCTTCGACGCCGGCGGGGCGCCGCTCTGGTCGCACGACCTCGAGGGCAAGGACAAGCCAGAGTCGGTGTTCGTCGCCGACGACGGCGCCGCGTTCCTGAGCGCCGCGTTCGACGCCGACCCGGGCCTGGGCTTCTCGGCGCGCAAGTTCGACGGCGACGGGACGCTCGCGTGGACAGTGCCGCTGGGGCTCGAGAGCCAGGACGACATCGCCTTCGGCGGCGCGGTCCGCTGCGACGGCGCGCTGGTGCTGGCCGGCGGCGCCGACAAGCCGCCGCAGCCCGACAACGAGTGGGGCCGGCGGCGCGACCTGTGGGTGGGGCTCCTCGGTCCCGACGGGGCGCTGCTGTGGAGCTTCGAGCACGAGTTCGGCCCGCCGTTCAGCTGGGGCGACGGCAACACCGCGGCGTTCACCAGCAGCGGCGCGGTGGTCGTCAGCGGCAGCTTCCTCGGCGAGGACGGCGCCAGCTACCAGCCGTGGCTGGGCCGCCTGTCCGGAGGATGATCGCAAGGACATGTACGAAAGGGCATGCCCACATGGGCATGCCCTTCAGGACATGTCTATTCTTGAAGAGGATCACATCGGCGTCGGGTTGACGATCTTGGTGCCGGTGCCGCCGAGGTACGAGTAGCTGTCGTGCTGGTCCCAGCCGACGACGATGACGCTGAACGGGACCTCGCCGCCCTCGAGGACGTGGACGCCGTCGCCGAGCGGGACGCGGGCGACCTCGTAGTCGCTGTCGGCGACCGGGTTCCACTGGGAGTCGGGGATCGGGACGCCGTCGATGGTGACGGTGGCGCCGGCCTGGCGGGTGAACACGCCGACGTCGTTGATCCACGTCGCGGGCACGAGGATGACGTAGCGCGGCAAGAACTGCTCGACCGAGGGGATCTGCACGGCCGCGGGGTCGCCGATGCTGAAGAACTGGTCCGGCAGGTTCTCGGCGCCGGTCATGTAGTTCATCACGCCGATCGGCTTGTCGGCGGTGATCTCGAAGTCGCCCGGCTCGCCCATGGGACCGCCGGCGTAGAACTCGACCACCTCGCCCTTGTCGAGGATGATCGGGTTGGCCGGCAGGCCGGTGACCTGGGCGTCGGCGTTGAGGGTGACGGTGGTGCCGTCCTCGGCGCCGTAGATCTGCCACAGCGACGGCTCGGGGGCGTTGACGCTGCGCACGGCCGTGCGCGCGCCGATGAAGTGCTTGCCCCACAGGCGCACGCCGCTGATCTGCTCCTCCATGTGGTCGCAGCAGCAGACGTCGGCCGGGATGAGGGCGCACTCCTGCCCCGCGAACAGCATGAACGGGGTCTCCTTGGCGCTCTCGAAGATCGTGCCGGTCATCGAGGTGCCGAGGCTCTGCACCGCGACGCTGAGCACGTCGCCCTCGTTGAGGGTGATCTCGAACGGCACGCCCGGCTGACCGGCGGGCACGCCCGAGCCCGCGGCGGTGGTGGTGCTCGGCGTGACCTTGATCTTGGTGTTGTCCATCACCGCGACCGCGCTGGCGTAGCTGTGCTGGAAGGTGTTGGTGTTGTCCATCATCGACGTCCACGCGATCACGTGGTTGATCGAGTCGAGGCCGGTGACGGGGTAGAGCATCGAGGCGTCCGACAGGTACGAGGCGGAGCCGTCGACGGGGTTGAACTGGTAGGCGATCACCGGCACCGTCGACTTGACGCGGTACGCGAAGCCGGGCGCGAGCTGGCTGTCGTCGGTGTGCTGATCCGGCAGGTTGAAGGTCTGCAGCCCGAGCGCGTTGATCGGGGTGGGGCCGGCGATCATGTTCCACACGCCGCCCTGCTTGCGCTCGATGGTGACCGTGGCCTGCTGGTCCTTCTGCACGTTGGCGACCGCGACCGCGAACTGGCCGGTCTCCGCGGAGTCGTGCGAGTCCATGTCGAGGGCGTAGAAAGCACAACCGACGGTGCTCTTCGACAGCTCGGCCTGCTCACAGGTCTCGGGGATCTCGCCGAAGAAGGGGTCCTCGCCGGTGGTCGAGTCGCCGGTGGTCGTGGTGGTGTCGACGGTGGTGGTGCCCTGCGTGGTCGTGGTGTCGACGGTGGTGGTGCCCGGGGTGGTCGTGGTGGTGGTGTCGGGGCCGGTCGTGCTCGTCACCGGGTTGTCGGTGGTGCCAGGACCGGTCGACGTCGGACCCTGCGTGGTGCCCGTCTCCGTCATGCCCTGCGTCCCGGTCCCCTCGGTCGGCGGGTTCGTCGTCGGAGTGTCGGTGTTGCTGGCAGCGGTGGTCCCCGGGTCGGTCGCCGCCGTGGTCGTCCCCGCAGACATCGTCGCGACGTTGGTCGCGGAGCTCCCTCCGTTGTCGCCGCACGCAGCGAGGAGCGAGGCCGCGAGGGCAGCCGAGGTACACGCGTTCATACACAGGCGATGCGTCATGGCGGCAGCGTAGGGGCTCCCCCTCGCGCTCGTAAAGCAGATATCGCCGTTCGTGCGGCGAATCTCGGGGCGCTGCGGCGCACGTCGAAGTCGCGCGCGCTCGGGAGCGCTTCATGTGGGGATGTTCTAGGGACATGTCCAAAAGACATGGAGGTTTCGCTGGTTTGCGCGGCCCCGGCGCGCGCAGCCGGCCGGCGCAGACGAGGTGTTCCCCTCGATCGCCGGCCGCCGGGAATGTCGGGGCGCGCCGGCGCGTGGTAGGGGGTGACGATGCGCTCCGACGCCCAGGACGGTCCCCGCGCTCGCGTCCGCGCGTGGCTGCCGGACGTCGCGCTGGCGCTGGGGGTGTTCGTGGCCCTCAACGTGCTCGGGTCCGTGCTCGCGGGGCCGCGCTTCGACGTCACGGGGGCGTGGATCAGCCTGCCCGGAGGGACAGGTTCATCTGTCTTCAAGGCCATGTTGGCGGCGACGCTGATCGCCCGCGGGCTCGGGCCGCTGCGGCGGGGTGGGTGCGGTGGGCGGCGGTGGTGTGCCTGCTGGCGGTCGCGGCGGCGGCGGCGTGGGACACTGCGGTGTACTTCGCGCTGCTGCTGGGCGGGCGGATAGCGACGCCGCTGCCGTTCCCGAGCTCGGTGCTGGTGCTGGCGCTGTCGCTGGCGCTGGCGCTCACGGCGGCGCGGCCGGGGCCGGCGAGGGTATGGTCTTCGGGACAGGTGGCACGCAGCCTGGCGACGGCGGCGGGGGTGGCGTGCGCGCTGCCGCTGCTGCTGATGCTGACGTTCGGCCCGACCCGCTACGCCCGCGAGGCCGACGCGATCGTGGTGTTCGGGGCGCGGGTCTACAGCGACGGTCGGCCGTCGCACGCGCTGGCCGACCGCGTCGACGAGGGCATCCGGCTGTACCACCGGGGACTGGCGCCGGTGCTGATCATGAGCGGGGCGATCGACGAGGACCACGGGGTGTCGGAGCCGGAGGCGATGAAGGCCCGGGCGATCGCGGCGGGCGTGCCGGCCTCGGCGATCGTGCTCGACGAGCTGGGGGTCGACACCGCGGCGACGGTCGAGCAGACTGCCGAATGGCTGCAGCAGCGCGGGGTGCGGCGGGTGCTGGCGGTCAGCCATTATTATCACCAGCCGCGGGTCAAGCTGCTGTTCGAGCGCGCGGGCGTGCTGGCCTATACGGTGCCGGCGACGATGAGCCGGCGATTGCTCAAGGAGCCATGGTTCGTCGGACGCGAGGTGCTGGCGTACTATGCGGCGTGGCTGTCGCCGTTCCTGCCGGAGCGATAACGGAGGGCGCGAGGCCGGTGCGGGGATCCGCGGGCCGCCCGCGATCGCGCGCGGAGCGGTCGGGGGTGCATCGAGGCGCCACGGGCCTGCGTGGCGTGACTGCAGCGCAGGGCCGCCGGGGCCGCTCGTGGCTGCGCGATCGCTGCGAGCGGACTCGGCGAGCGCTTCCGGGGCGAGGTGACGGCCGCCGCGGGTTCGGGCATTCTGCCGTGAATGCGGTCCTCTTCTCGCCTGGCGGCGGTCTTGCTGGTCGCCGCTTGCACGGCGCGGGACGAGCCCGTCATCCTCGGCGGGGACGTGTCCCGCACGGTGGACTGCGACGTCGGGGCGTACCTGCAACAGCGGCGAGCGGCGAACTTCTGCGACGAGGACGACGATTGCGTCGAGATCGTCCCCGAGCAGTGCCTCGCGCCCTATTATGCGAATGCAGCCTCGGCGGCCGCGTCACTCCGGGGCGTCGAACGCGAGCTCGCGGACCGCTGCGGCGTCATCACCTCGCCGGCGTGTATGCGTCTCCCGCTCGGCGTTCCGCGCTGCCGTCGGCACCGGTGCGTCGCCGGCGAGCTCGACCGCGAGGCGCGCAAGCGGTGCTGGCCGAGCCGGGTCCCCTTGCTCGAGCTCGGCCAGAGCGCGGTGATCTACAGCCGCCCGGAGGCGCCGCCGGTCTGGAACGTGTCGCGGAGCGCACACGTGCGCCTCGACGAACCCGCGATCCTGACCTTGCACATCGAACCCCACGGCTGCGTGCTGTCGCGGATCGATCTGCGGCTCGATCCGTCGTGGCTGCGCGAGTTCGCGGCGACCGATGGGGCGATGACGCTCACCCAGGAGCTCGAGGCGGGCGAATATCTGGTGTTGGCCCGCAACGCGGGGCCGTCGTGCCCGGTCGAGCTCACCGCCGAATTACACCGCACCGACGGTACGGCGGTGCCCCCAAAATATCACGGGCTGAAATACTTGATCGTCTGTGACTGAGCAATCCGGCCGGTCGGTTTGCTCGGGGCGCGCGACTCCGCCGCTTTGACGACCGAGATCCTGCGTGGCACGATGATCCATCGTATGGCCTACGCGCCGTTGCGGCGACGTACGGGGCCGCGTGGGCGCCGGCGCGACGGGGCGGGACGCAGGGGGCCGCCTACGGTCGAGCCCTCGTCGCCCAGTGCGATGCGGCCCTGGCGGTGTTCAAGCACCCGTTCGTCATCGGCGGCGCGGCGCCGGGCCGGCGGGTAAGGGCGGTACGACAGCCGACGGCGTGCTCGAGCCTTGCTTCGGTCGGGTGAGCACGCCACGACGGCCGCCAGGATCGAGCTTCGGAGCGTCGGTCGATCTCTGTTGCTCACGGATCTCACTCTCAGCCGGCCGACCGGCGCTTGCCGACGAACCAGCGAATGATGTCGATCAGCGTCCCCACGCCGAGGCCGATCGCGCCGAGCATCAGGAAGGTGGCGACGGCCGCCAGGTCTTCGAAGCCGCCGGTGTTGGGCCCGGCGAAGGCGCGGAGCAGCAACAAGTAGCCGATGATCAGCCCGACCTGCGCCAGCAGGAAGCCGAGGCGGGCGCCGAGGAAGCCGAACACGACCGGCACCGCGGCGATCAAGGACAGCGACAGCGCCGCCCCGCGCAGGGTCTCGAGCGTGGGGCCCTGGCCGGTGTTGAGATAGGCGGCGAGCATCGCCAGGCCGGTCCACAGCGCCGCGGTGACGAGGAGGACGACGAGCCAGCGCGGACTGAGGGCGGGCGGGACCATGATTCGCAGTGTAGCGCCGGCGCATCGGCGCGCGAGCGGAACCTCGTGGCCGCGGCGCGGGCGGAGCGTGGCGCCCACGAGCGGGCCCCGCGATTGCGAGCAAGCCGATGCGCCGGCGAGCGGACCCGGGCTGTTACGCACGTCGGCGTCGGGTCGCGCGGCGCAGGAGCGGCGCTCGTCGACGGCGTGACGAACGTCGTCGAGCGCCCCTCGACGTCGAGCGGGCCGGGTCGGCGCGCTCCGTCGTCAACCCGGTGGTTGGTTGATCTCGCCGAGGCTGAGGCCGCCGGGGTAGGCGTAGCTGATCCGGCAATCGTAACCGTAGACCTCGATGCCGAACTTGACCGACTGACTGCGGATGTCGTGCGGGCCGTCGGGGATCAGGAAGCGCGCGTAGGCGAGGTCGCCGACGCCGAGCGGGGTGGGCGAGGGCAACGCCGCGCCGTCGAGCTCGATCGTGTTCCAGCCGGACTCGGGGGCGACCACGGTGAGCATGTCCCAGCCGTAGGTCTCGGGGGTCAGGAAGGTGTAGTTGTTGCGGTGCTGGGCGGTCGGCGGGATGAAGGTGATCGCGGGGTCGCCGAGCTCGGTGGTGTCTCCCGAGGGGATGTCGCTAGTCTTGGAGATGAAGGCGCCGGGGTACTCGGCGTCGTCCTTGGGCCCGTGCGACTGGTCCTGGCTCAGCATGTAGTGGGCGACCATGAAGGCCTCGGTGCCCTCGACGCGGAACGATGCGGCGGTGAGGAGCTCGTGGAACTGGCCCTCGTCGAGCGTGACCTCGCCCTGATGCTCGCCGGTGAAGGTGAGGACGGTGCCGTCCTTGTCGGCGATGAAGCGGTAGAGGTCGGGCTCGTCGCTGCGCGGGCGGAACTTGACGACCGCGTAGTCCTTGCCCCACGCGGTGCGCGGCGGGACCTGCTCCTCGAGGTAGTCTTTATAATAGTTCATGCCGGGGCCGGGCAGGCTCATCGCCGGCGAGCCGGTCATGACGGCGACCGGGGCGGTGCTGCTGACGCGCATGCCGGTGAAGTCGGCGACGCTGCCGCTCGGCGAGACGATCCGCAGCGCCTGCTGGGCGTCGACGGTGTGCGTGGTGGTGCTGCCGCCTCCGAGGCCCGGGACGCCGCCGCCGGCCTCCGTACCACCCTGCATCCCGGCGGGCATGTCCACGGTCACCTCGTTTCCGTCGACCATGCTGATGATGCTGACCCAGCTGGCCGAGAAGTCGCTGTTGTGATAGCTCGGCACCAGGTAATCCTGGCCCCACGCGTGCGCGGGGAGCAGCAGCGAGGCGTCGGCGGTCGCCACCTGCGACGACGAGTACGGGCTGAACTGATAGGCCACCACCGGCACGTCGCTCTCGAGCCGCAGGACCTGCTTGAGGACGCCGGTCTGCACCGGCATGGCGTGCTGCGTCAGGGCGGCCGAGAGGGCCGGGAGGATGAAGGTGTGAAGCTGCTTGGGCGCGACCACGGCGGCCTCGATCACCTCGCCGGCCGCGCCGTAGAGGGTGACGTTGGCGTCGACGTTGCCGCTGGTGTTGGCGGCGACGACGGCCCACGGCAGGTCGGTGCCGCTGTCGCCGACGGTCGGCGCGAATACACAGCCGGCGCTGGTCAGGTTCATCGCCGCGAGCTCGCAGGTGCTCTCGTCGACCGGGCCGGTGTCGTTGATGTCGGGCATCGCCCCCAGGTCGAACTTGGCGCCCCCGGTGGTGCTCGTGCCGGTCGGGCTCGCGGTGGTCGAGGTGGTGGGCAGGGCCGAGGTCGAGGTCGAGGTCGACGACTCGGTGGTGCCGGGGCCGGTGGTCGTCTCGGTGGCGGCGGGGAGCGAGGTCGTGCCGGTCGTCGCGCCGCCCTCGGTGGTGGCGGCGGGCCCAGCGGCGCAGGCGCAGACGAGGATAGGGAGGCCAAGGGGTAGCTGCGGCGCATGTGCAGATGGTAGGCCGAACGCCGTCTCGAGGCGATCGCCCCGCGGGTGATTTCGTACCTGACCGAAAGTTCATGCGCGCAGTCGAGCGCGGGCCTGGCCGCTGCGAGTGGACGAGTTCATGCGGCGCCCTGCGAGCCGGCGATGAACGGGAGCGTCCCCACGCGGGCGACGGAGGCTGCGCCCGGCTCGGCGGCTGCGATGGCGCGAGGGGCCGGGGGCGGCTGCGCCGAGGACAATTCGAGCGGGAGCGCCGCGCGGCTCGTCGACGCGTGCTTCGTGCGAGGCGGCGCGCGCAAGGCGTGCTGCGTGCCGCCGCGATCACGCGGGAGTTCGAGCGGGAGGGAGGCGAGACGACGCGCGTGGGAGTGCGCGCCGGCCGACGCCGAAGCGGCGACGGCTCTGCCGGGCGATCCGCGCCGACCCGCGTCACGATCGCCGGCGGCCAGGCGGTCGCCCTCGCTGCTGTGCTCGCTGTCGCTGGCGTCGAGCTGCTCGGGGGCGACGGGCGAGTACTATTATAGGGATGGGGCGGCGGCCGTCGGCCGCTGCAGACGCTACCGACATTCCTCGCCGTGGGCGCGGAAAGAACGTGATCCGCGCCGCAGTGCCCGATCTACCGCGGCCCCGAGCACGCGCCGGCAGACCGAAGCTGGTGCTGTGGTCGGCCGCAACGCTGCGGTCGCGCGGGCGTCGTCCTCGTCGCGGGGGCGTGGACCCGCGGCGGGGCGCGGCGGGCGTCGCAGTCGATTGCCCACATCCGTCATTGTCGTGAGGCCGGGCGGCCCCGCAAAAAGCACACGAGCGCGACGACATCGTCGTCGCGCTCGCGTCATTCGTCAGCTTCGCGCGGACGGGTCCGCGCGGGTGAGGATCACTGGATGACGCACACGCCGGCGCCGCCGGGGCCGGCGTGCGGGCAGTGCGTCTCGTCGTCGGTCGCCGCGACGCCCGCGTGGTACAGGCGGCAGCCGACGGTGTCGCCGGCGGTGTCGGCGGAGGTGCCGGGGTACCAGTGGCTGCACTGATCGAGGCAGTCGGCCTCGTCGTTGTAGAGGTTGAGGTCGGCGGTGCAGTTGGCGAAGTAGTCGGTGCAGTAGTCGTCGCAGGTCGGCGCGCCCGCGTCGACGCACACGCCGGCGCCGTTCGGGCTGGCGTGCGGGCAGTGCTCGTTGGCGTCGACGGTGCTGGCGACCGTCACGTGGTAGAGGCGGCAGCCGAGCGTGTCGCCGGCGGTGTCGGCGGGCGTGCCGACGGGCCACTGGCCGCACTGGTCGAGGCAGGCCTGCATGTTGTCGTACTCGGCGAAGTCGGTGCACGCGTCGAGGTAGATCCCGCAGTACGCCTCGCAGGTGAGCTCACCGCCGTTGGTGGTCGTGTCGGTCGTCGTGTCGTCGGTCGTCGAGGTCGTCGTCGTCGGCGACGTCGTCGTCGTCGTGCCCGGGCCGGTCGTCGGATTCTCGGTATCCGTCCCGGTGGTGGTCGTCGTGGTCCCGTCCGTCGTCGTGTCCGTCGTCGCGTCGGTGGTGGCCGGCTGCGTCGTACCGTCGGTGGTGGACTCGGTGGTCGTGTTCCCGCTGTCGCCGCAGGCGACGAGGCCGAGAATCAGCGGGGAGATGAAAATCCAAGCTGCCTTTCGCATCAGGAGCATCCTTCGCAGGTGTGGTCCGCGAGGATATCGTAACGGCGCCGCGGAAGTTACACGCTCCGAACCGGCCCGTCGGCCGCGCGCTTGCGCTTCGCAAGGTTTATGAATGTGCGATCGAATGCTCGTATTCGGCCGGTGAGTCCCGGCAAAAAATTTGTCGCGCCTGCTGCCGATCCGTTCGGCCATCTCGTTCGTACGGACCTGTTGGCCCTCATCGGCCGAAGTGCGGCGTGCCCGGCGCGAGCGCGGCCGATTTCGCCGCCCGCGTCGCGCGAATGAGCGGAGGCGCGTCGTCGCCCGAGAGAATTTCGTGTTCGTCGTGTCGGCCGCAGATCCAAAGCACCCGCGGAGGAGTAGGATGCTTTCGACTTGACGACGGTCGCGGCTCTGGCGGGCTCGACCGGACGAGGAGGCTCGATGTACAAGAACTTGAGAGCGAAAACTGGGCTGGTGATCGTGGCGGCTGCCGCGATCTGCGGGGGAACTGGTGGACATCGAACGTCCGCGCGTCCGACCACGACGAGTCTCCGCTCGTGAAGATGGACGCCGCGCAGGACATCACCGATGTCTACGTCTTCAACAGCGGCGACAACAAGACCACGATCATCGTCTGTTGGGCCGGCTTCAACGACAGCCGCCCGCAGCCGGACGACTCGGCGCTGTACGACGGCAACGCCCTGTACGCCATCAAGGTCGACAACGACGGCGACAACACGGCGGACCTGACGTTCTACTGGCGCTACGGGACCAACGCGAAGGACGAGATCGGCGTCCAGTGGACGGGCATCCCCGGCACGGACCAGCCGGCGGTCGGGGCGGTGGAGACGGTCTTCGACGCCGGGCAGTTCGCGCGCGTGTGGACGGGCCACGCCGACGACCCGTTCTTCTTCGACGCGCAGGGCTACCTCGAGGGGCTCGACACCGAGACGGTGAGCTTCATGAACAACCGCGACTTCCTGGCCGGGTTCAACGTGACCGCGGCGGCGATCGAGATCGACACGGACGTGCTCACCGGCGGGAACCCGATCCAGGTGTGGGCGACCTCCGCGAGGAAGGAGTAGGAGGCCACCATGAAGACTTACGTGACCATCCACGCAGTTCTCGCGGCGGCGCTGCTGTTCGCGCCGGCGTGCGGCGACGACAAGGGCACCAGCGACACCGACGCGACGACGACCACCGCGTCGACGACCGACACCACCGCGTCGACGACCGACACGACGGGGCCGACGACGGGCACCGTGACGACGGAGGACGAGACGGCGACGACGACGACGTCGCCGACGACGACGACGTCGCCGACGACCACCAACGGCACGACCGACACCGGCGGCGAAGAGGGCTTCGTGTTCCCGACCGAGCCGTTCGACGCGTACGTGCAGATCGACCGCCACGGCGCGGTCGAGGCGGGGACGGCCGGCATCGCCGCGGCGCTGGGCCTCGGCCTCGGCGGCCAGGATCTCTCGATCCGCGACGACTACAACGCCAGCAACCCGGCCGAGGACGCCGCGGGCATGTGGCTGCCCGAGATCGGCGCGAGCATTACGTTCTTCCACGACGCGTTCGACGACGACCTGATGATGCTGAACCTCGTGCCCGCGACCATCGACGAGACGGTCGCACAGGCGGGGCCGGTCATCATCCCGGACACGATCAAGTACGATCCGAGCAAGCCGACCGGCTACCCGAACGGCCGCGCCCTCACCGACCCGGTCGTCGACATCACGCTCGCGGCCGTGCTGCTCAAGCTCGGCCCCGATCAGCCGCTGACGCTGTTCGCCGACCTGCCGCTGAACCCGCCGGAGAACGACGTGCCGTTCAAGGCGGAGTTCCCGTTCCTGGCGCCGCCGCACCCGCGCCGTAGGCCGCGTTTGCCGACGGCTCCCCGGTCGTGCCAACCTCCGGGGAGCCGAACTCGAGGCCTCGCAGCGACAGTCATGGACCGCAAAACGATCCTCGTCTCGGCCGTCCTGGCGTTCGGTGCGTCGGCCCTCCTGTCGCGATTCTTCTTTCGTGGCGAGACGTCTGCGCCGTCGATCGTCGCGCCCGAGGCGCGGGCCGCGAGCGCAGGTCCGAGCTATGCGGCGCTGCTCGACGAGCTCGATCGCCGTATCGACAGCCTGCAGAAGCGCGCGGACGGTCGCCCCGGCGACTGGCTGACGCGGATGCACCTCGCCTCGGCGCTGCTCGAGCGCGCGGGGCTGACGAATCAGATCCACGACTTCGCCCGCGTCGAGGCTGTCTTGGACGACGCGTTCTCGATGGCGCCCGCGGGCAGCGGCCCGCTGCTGGTGGCCGCGCGCTTCAACTACTCGATTCACCGGCTCGCCGAGGCCGAGAAGCACCTCGACATGATGGACCGCCGCGCGGTGCCCCGGCGCGACGAGCAGACCATCGCGCGAGTGCTGCGCGCGGAGATCGCGGTGCAGCGCGGGCAGTACGAGGCCGCGTTCGCGGAGCTCACGGCGGTCGCCGCGGCCGCGCCGGTGGCAGCGACCGCCGAGCTCGCGCTGTATCACGCGAAGACCGGCGACCCGGCCCAGGCCGAGGCGCTGCTGGATGCCGCGTTTCAGGCCACCGGTCCCAAAGATCCGCGCCGCAGGGCGTGGATGAAGCTGCAGCTCGGCGTGGTGGCGATGGAGCGCGGCGATCTGCGGCTCGCGCTGAAGCACCTGCAGGAGGCCGACGGCGAGCTGTCCGGCTGGTGGCTGGTGCAGGAGCACATCGCGGAGATCCACAACCGTCGCGACGACCACGCGCGGGCGATCGAGATCTACGAGGCGCTGGTCCGCACCGCCGATCTGCCGCAGCACATGGACGCGCTCGCGGGCCTGTATCGCCACACGGGCGAATCACAGCGGGCCGAGGAGCTGATCGCGCGAGCGGCCGCGCGCTGGGAGGAGCAGCTGGCGCGCTTCCCCGAGTCGGCCATGGGCCACGCGCTGCAGCACTACCTGCAATTCGGACCGCCGGCGCGGGCGCTCGAGCTGGCGCAGGCCAACCACGCGGTGCGCCCGGGCGGCGACGCGCAGGTGGCCCTGGCGCAGGCGTATCTGCAGACGGGTCAGCCGGCCGAGGCGCTGGCGGTCGCGGAGCAGGCGCTCGGCTCGCCGTATCGCACGCCCCGGCTGCACGACGTGGCCGCGAAGGCCCACGCCGCGCTGGGTCACACGCAGGGGGCCGAGGAGCAGACGGCGCTGCTGCTGGCGATGAACCCGCGGTATTCGAGCGACGACCACGCTCACTGACCGCGGTTCTTTCCTCTTTCAGAAAAAAGAAATCTGGAGATCTCCCGCACCACTCGCCCGACGCCGGGGGGCGCTGGCGAGGGCGGAGGTTGATCCGCATCACGCGCGTGCACCTCGAGGTCGCGCTTCGAGCGGAGGATCGCTGTCCGATCGGACATGTCCTGAGGTTGTCCGCCGCGTGCGCCGCCGAAGCGGACGCGCCCTCGGGACGTCGCTGCGGCGGCGGCACTCGACCTGCGCTCGTCGACTCGCTGTCCGGTGTCGGCGATCGCATGTCCTATGAGACATGTCATGGCATTGCTCAGGGCGAGGCCGCTGCTCGCCGTAACATGTCCTTCAGGACATCACGCCGGACCACGCGTGATCCATCGCCGGGAAGGTGATGTCGCTGGGCGGGGGCAGGCCGCGGAGGAAATTGTCGAGGCTGAGGATGGCGACCTCCCAGCCGCCGCCGGTGCCGCGGGCCTCGTCGGCGGTGCGGCAGGCGAAGTGCTCGAGCTCGAGCGCGGTGCCGTCGCCGTCGCGGGCGAGGCGGAGCTCGACCTCGCTCTCGCCGAAGTCGCCGTAGCGCCAGGTGGTGCGCAGGAGGGTGGGCGCCTCGCACGCGACGATCTTGCACGTCGTGAGGTGCGGCTGCGACAGATCGAGGACGATGGTGCCGCCGACCGCGAAGGTGCCGGTCGGCTTGCCGAGCCAATTCGGGAGCACCTCGGGGTCGGTCCACGCCGCCCACACGCGCTCGATCGGCGCGTCCATGCGGCGGCGCAGCAGCGACGACCACGCGCTGCCGTGATCGCGGAGCTCGCGGCCGGTGCTCTTCGACCACCGGAAGGATTCGTCCATGACTTCCATGCGCTGCGCGTAGCCCCGCGCTGCGGCCTCGTGCGTCGACCAGAAGCCGCGCGGCGGCTGCTCGGCCAGCACGTCGCCGAGGATCGCCAGGTGCGCGTGCCAGCCCGAGGCGGTGCCGACGAGGTCGTCGCGGGTGGCCAGGCGCCGGCTCGTCACGACGAGGCGCACCTTGTCATCGACAGGCGTGAGCTCGAAGGACACCTCGGCGGGCTGACCGGCGCCGCCCCAGGTGATCTTGAGCAGCCGCGGCGCCTCGCAGGCGAGCACCGTCTCGACGCCGCGGGCCCCCTCGGCGCTCTTGTATTTCTCGGGGTAGGTCTTCTCCGCCGAGAGCGAGGCGTGGTCGAAGCGGAGCTCGGCGCGACCGCCGGGCCGCAGCTCGAACTCGCCGGCCGCGAGCCAGCGGGCGCGCAGCTCGGACTCGGTGATGTAGCGCCAGACCCGCTCGATGGGGCCGGGGAGCACCCGCTCGATGCGTACGGTGCCGGGGTCGAGGATCTGTCCGTGGTCGTTCATCGTCGCTCCTTGCGTTCGGGGTCGTCTTCGGCGAGCAGGGCCTCGAGCGCGTCCAGCTTTCTGGTCCAGAACGCGCGCGTCTGTTCGACCCATGCCGCCAGCTCGTCGAGGGCCTGCGGTCGGCGGTGAGGAGGTGCTCGCGGCCCGCGACGCGCCGACGCACGAGGCCGGCGCGCTCGAGCACGCGGATGTGTTTTGAAATGCTGTTGAGCGAGATCGGGAACCGCTCCGCGACGTCGGTCACCCGCGCCTCGCCGCCGCTCAGCCGCTGAAAGATGGCCCGGCGCGTCGGGTCGGCCAGGGCCGAGAGGGTGTGGTCGAGGCTCATGCGCGAAGATGTTCACCCAAGTGGGTGAATGTTGCAAGCGCGGGAATGTACGGGCGCCAGGGGTGGCCAGGGGCCCGTATGGTCGAGAATGAGCGGAAACGAGCGAGGTCCGGCGAGCCCGAGGATGTCCTTTAAGACATGGCCTTCGGGACCTCCGGTCTCACAGGGCCGCGGTGTTGTCCTTCGGGTTGCGGTCGATCAGGAGGTTGCGCGCGTCGATGCCGACGCGGTGCGGCGGCCCGTCGACGACGACGTCGAGCTCCATCTCGCCGGCGGTGAACTTCCGGCGCTCTTGCCACAACGTCGCGCCGACCTCGTAGTCGCCCGGACCGGGGGCCGCGAACACGCCGACGTCGATATAGTCGGCCAGCGGGGCCTCGGTCTCGACGCCGAGGCCGTCGGCCTTCAGCTTGCGGGCGGCGACCTTGAAGCGGACGCGGTGCTTGCCGTCGGCGAGCGGCTCGCTGGTGGCCTCGAGGACCTTGTTGTCGTACAGCGTGATCGTCTCGAACATGTCCTCGATCAGGTACGCATATTCGGGCGGCGTCACTTCGCGGAGGCGGGCGACCAGGTCGCGCGAGGTCGGGAGCGGCGGCGGCTTGTAGGCGAACTCGTCGCGGAAGGCGGCCAGGGCGGCGTTGACCCGGTCCTCGCCGATGTACTCGCGCAGCGCGTAGAACACCAGCGAGCCCTTGTGGTAATGGATGTACATCTGGAGCTCGTTGAGGGCGAGCGGCAGCTCGGCCTTGGGCTCGGCGGCGCGGCCCGTGAGGTAGTCGCGCAGCTCGTGGGCGAGGAACCGCTTCATCGCCTGCGGGCCGTAGCGCTTCTCCATGACCATCAGGGCGGTGTACTCGGCCAGCGACTCGGTCAGCATCGTCATGCCCTGGGCGTGGCCGCCGGCGACCTGGTAGGCCCACCACTGGTGAGCGACCTCGTGGGCGGTGACGAAGTACGGATAGTCGAGGTCCTCGGGGTCGTCGGGGCGGACGCGGGCGATGAAGCCGATGTTCTCGGAGTACGGGATGGTGCCCGGGGTGGCCAGGGCGAATTTCTCGTAGCGCGGGAACTCGAGGATCCGGAAGTGGCGGTGCGGGTAGGGGCCGAAGTTCTGCTTGCAATAGTCGAGCGAGCGCTTGGCCGACTCGACCATGGCGGCGAGGTTGAACTCGTGGCCTTTTTGATAGTAGACCTCGATCGCCACGCCGTCGTGGGCGTCGCGCAGGACCTCGTAGCGGGCCGAGAGGAACGGCAGGGAGGCGCGGATCTTGCCCACCGGGGCGTAGGTGAAGCAGCGCCGATCGCCCTCGGTCCACTCGCGCTGCAGCTCGCCCGCGGTGACAGCGATCTGGTCGCCGGCGGTACACACGGTCCCGGTGTACTCGATCCAGTCGGTGGCAGGCTCGCCGGGGAAGCGGTCGCGCGCGCGGGGTCGTCGATCGACGGCAGCCGCGGGCGCTCGGGCAGGCCCTGCTCCTTGCGCCGGTCGTCGTCGACGAGCTCCAGCGATCTCTGGTAGCCGAGGCTCGGCATCATGGAGAATTGGGACAGGAAGCTGCCGTTGGCGACGAGGCCGGCGTTGCGGCCGAGGTTGCCGAAGCCCTCGCGCACGTCGGCCAGGTCGAAGCGCAGGGTCATCTCGCCGCCCGGCGCCAGCGGCTCGGCGAGGCGGTAGATGCGGTAGCGGATGCGCTCGTCCGCCTCCACGAGGGTCGCGGGGCGGTCGAACTCGATCGTCCGGATCTCGATCTCGTGGGGGAGCAACATGTGAATGCTCTCGATCGGGGCGGTGTGGCGGTTGACGAGATCGAAGCGGCCGACGGTGATCGCATGACCGCGCTCGGGGAAGATGTCGACGCGGACGTCGACGGCCTCGACGTGCGGCTGGGGCAGGTCCTGGTACTGGCCGTACTTGCGCTCGTAATCGGCCGACAGGGCGTCCTCGTCCTCGCTGCTGCGATAGATGTTGCGGACGTTGGTGTTCCAATAGACGTAGCCGCCGACGCCGAGCCAGGCGGCGAGGGCGAGGGCGAGGGCGGCGGTCCAGCGGCGAGTCATCCGGGCGCGCGCCAGGCGGAGGCGGTCGCGCAGGCCGGTCGGGGTGCCGTGCATGAGCCACGGGCGCGCCAGGACCAGCAGCAGCACGGCGGTGGCGAAGTGATAGAGGTTGAACCACATCGCCGCGGCGACGTGCGGGCCGTAGCCGTTCATCGCCGAGTACTCGACCTGCGGGCTGAAGGCGAAGCGCAGGAGGTTGTGGTCGAGGCCCCAGGTGCCGAAGGCCTGGACCAGGACCCAGTAGACGAACGCCAGCAGCACGCCGAGGTACTTGTGGTCGGCGACGATCTGGAAGAACACCCCGATCATGCTGAGCAGCACCAGCTCGGGCCAGTAGAAGCCGTAGAGGACGCCGAGGTAGACGTCCAGCTCGTAATGATGATAGCCCTTGATCGTCTGGACCAGGACGCCGCCGGCGATCATCGCCGCGATCAGGGTGGCGTACACGAGGGCGAGGCAGACGAGCCTTGCGATCATGACCGCCACCGGCGAGGTCGGGGTGACGTCGAGCAATTGGTCGCCGCGCAGCGCTCGCTCGCGCCACATCAGCTCGCCGGCGTAGAGCGGGACGAGGATGATGAAGAACAGGCGGGCGTGGTTGCGGATCACGTCGGTCATCGCGTACGTGACCGGCCAGGTGGGGGTGCCCCACAGGACGTCGGAGTAGCTCGAGCCGTGGACGGTGAACAGCAAGCCGACCGCGACGAAGGCGAGGAAGGTTCGGTCGCGCACGAGGCCGAGGTAGTAGAAGTGGACCTGCGCGAGCAGGCGCGTGAGGTCGACCGCGAGGCCCCGGCGCGGCGTGACGACCGGCAGCGGCGCGGGCGGGCGCGCGGCGCCTTCGAGCTCCAGCCAGCGCCGCGGCTTGCGGCCGCGGATGCCGCGAGCGGCGTCCATGCGGAACAGGGCGTGGGCCGCGAACAGCACCAGCAGGGCGAGGCCGATCCACAGCAGGCGGTTGTAGAGGAGGAGGCCCTCGAGCGCGGTGACGAGGGTGTTCTTCTCGACGATGGTCCAGTAGCGCTCGGCGAGGTCGGTGGGGACGAGGCCGAAGGGGTCGAGCAGGCCGGCGAAGCGCTCGTTGTCGAGCTTGCTCAGCGACTCGCCGGCGATCGAGTAGCCGAGGAAGAACACCACGCCTTGCACGTACACGGCCATGTAGCTGCGGGTCAGCACGCCGACGGCGAAGAACAGCGCGGACAGCACGAAGGTGTTGGGCACGACGTAGAAGACGAGCGGGACGAGGTAGGCGCCCGGGACGTACGGGCCGAGCTTGTCGGGGTCGAGCCACGGCATGTGCGCGCCGAGCCACAGGCCGATCACGCTGCAGGCGAACACCAGGAGGGTGACGGCGTAGGCGCCGAGGAAGCGGCCGAACACGAAGCTCGACTTGCGCAGTCGCGTGGTGAAGAGCAGCTCGTGGGTCTTGAACTCGAAGTCGCGGAGGACGGCGGTGCCGGCGATCGCGGACACGAGGACCGAGCCGATCAGGGTGACGTGCGCGACGCTGCGGTTCAGCAGCCACGGCGCGTCGAGGTTCACGGCGCCGCCGAACACCATGTTGGCGAAGCCGGTGGCCGTGTACAGGAACGACAGCAGCAGCAGGGCGAACATGTAGAGGTAGGTGACCGGCCGCTGCAGGTGATACGCCAGCTCGTGGCGGGCGAAGCTCAGGAGCTGGGTCACGGGGTCCTCCGCGTCCGGCCGGTGATGTGGAAGAAGTACACGTCCTCGAGGTCGGGCTCGACCGGCTCGAAGCCGGGCCCGGGCGACTCGGGGTGGTGCACGTGGACGAGCGGGCGACCGGCGACGAAGCGGGTGGCGATCACGTGCAGCGCGCGCTGCAGCTCGGGCAGCTCCGCCCGCGTCACCATGCGGCGCCAGATCTGCCCGCGCAGCCCGGCCACCGCCGCGGTCGGCGAGCCGCTGTACAGCACCTCGCCGTGGCTGATGATCGCGAAGTTCTCGCACAGCTCGTGCACGTCCTCGACGATGTGCGTGCTGAGGATGACGACGATGTCCTGGCCGATCTCGGCGAGCAGGTCGAGGAAGCGGTGGCGCTCGGTCGGGTCGAGGCCGGCGGTCGGCTCGTCGACGATCACGAGGCGCGGGCGGCCGAGCAGGGCGATGGCGATGCCCAGGCGCTGCTTCATGCCGCCGGAGTAGCCGCCCACGGCCTGCCTGGCGGCCGGGGCGAGGTTGGTCTGCTCGAGCAGGGCGCGGACCTGGGCGGCGCGCTCGCGGCGGTCGGTCACGCCCTTCAGCACCGCGAAGTGGTCGAGGATCGTCTCGGCCGAGAGGTTCGGATAGAGCCCGAACTCCTGCGGCAGGTAGCCGAGGACTTCGCGCAGGCGCTCCTTGTGGGCCAGGACGTCGAAGGCGTCGAACTCGACGGAGCCGCTGTCGGGATCCTGGAGCGTGGCGAGCGTGCGCATCAGGGTCGACTTGCCGGCGCCGTTGGGCCCGAGCAGGCCGAACATGCCGGTCGAGATCTGCAGGCTCACGCGCTTCAGCGCGCGGACGCCGTTGGGATAGGTTTTACAGAGGTCGCGGACTGTCAATTGCATGGGAACCACCGGAGAGTCATCGCGGTCCGGACAGCGCGCATTGGCGGTGGTTCCCGGGCGCGACGAAATGTGCCCTGAGTCGCGTCTTGGCGGCGGGGATCCCGAAAACGGACGGTCTGGTCCCATTTGCGAACGCCGGGCTTCATGACCGGACGGTCCGGAACATCGCCGCGGTGGCGACATTCGGAATGGCGACACTGCGGCGGCGAGAATGTCTTATGAATGTCCCGAGGGACAGGTAGGTATCAACGGTGCGGTTCGTCGGGGCCGAGGCCGCGGTGGTGCGGGCGGGCCTCGGTCCTGGCCTCGCGCGCGGTGCGGCGGTACTGGCCCGGGGGCGCGCCGGCCCAATCTAAAGGCGCGGCTGAAGGCTTCGTCGGAGCCGTAGCCGACGCGGGCGGCCAGCTCCTTGAGGCTGACCGCGGCGTCCTGCTCGAGCGCACGGGCGGCGGTGCGCATGCGCCAGGTGGTGACGTAGGCCAGCGGAGGTTCGCCGACGAGGCGGTGGAACGCGGGGGCGAAGGCCGAGCGCGACATGCCGGCGCGGGCGGCCAGGGCGGCGACGGTCCAGTCGGCGCCGGGGTCGGCGTGGACTGCCGCGAGCGCGCGGGCGATGGCCGGATCGGCGAGGGCGCGCAGCCAGCCGTGCTCGGCGGTGCCGGCGGCGATGCAGGTGCGCAGCGCCTGGATGAACAGCAGCTCGGCGAGGCGCGTGAGCACCGGCTCGGCGCCGAGGCCCGGGCGAGCGACCTCGCCGGCGAGCGCGTGCACGAGGCCGAGCTGACCGGCGCTCGCGGCCTCGGCGGGCAGGTGGACCACGGGCGGCAGCGCGGCGGTGAGGAGGTCACGGCCGGCGGCGTCGAGCTCGAGGCAGCCGACGACCAGAGTGGTGCGCGGGCCGTCGCCGCCCCAGCGCACGGTGCGGCTGTCGACCCGCGGCGCGCGGCGGAGGCGGCGGAACGAGACCACGCCGCTGCGCGGGGCGTCGCGGATCGCGTGGACCTGGCCGGCGGCGACGAGGGCGACGTCGCCGGCGCGCAGGGCCAGGCTCTGGCGGCGCCGGGCGAGCTCGAGGTGAGCGCTGCCCCGCACGACGATGTGGACGGCGAGGTCCTCGAAGCCGGGCGATCGCAGGCCCCACGGCGCGCCGAGCTCGGCGACCCCGAGCACGGTGCCGCGCAGGCGCACGAGGTCGAGCACGCCGGCGAGCGGATCGGCGGGCGGATGGCTGGACGCTGCATCAACCATGGCGCACAGAGTATCATGGAGCGTCCAGGCGGGCCGCGCTAAGGCTCAACGCATGGAAGACTCGACGAGGCGAGCGAGGGGGCCGCGCGTGCTGGCCAGCGTGGTCGCGCTGCTGACGAGCGTGCTGCCGTTCGCGGCCGACTGGAACGCGACCCATCTCTACAACCCTCAGTGGAGCGGCCACGCGAAGTTCCACAGCGCGCACACGATGGCGCTCGGCGGGGCGCTCGGGCTGCTCGGGCTGGTGTGGTTGTGGCGACCCGGAAGGTTTGTCTCGGGGCTCTGGGTGCTGGCGATCTACTGGCTCACGCAGGCGTCGGCGCTGTTGTTTCCCGGGACTGCGGTGATCGATCCGGAGTTTGCGGGGAGGTTGCCGCGGGTCGGCGGGGTGACGCTGAATCAGGCGTGGGGCGACGCGGTGTTCGTCGGGCTGCTGGTGGTGAGCTGGGTGTGGAGTCGGCGCTCGCGCTGAGGGGCGCGGGATGTCTGTGGGGACATGTTCGTAAAGACAGAGAATGTGCCGCGAACGTAGGCACGGTATCGCGCATGAAACGGGCGGAATCGAACATTTGACTTTATGAAACAATATTGAATAGTGTTCGACATGCTCATCTTCAACACGTCCGGCAGGAGGTTGCGATGACCGGGACCGAGGTGGCGGCCGCCAACAAGGCGGCGGTGTTGCGCTTGTTCGACGAGGTCTTGAACGGCGGGCGGGATCAAGTCTTGCCCGAGCTGATCGCGGCGGAGTTCGTCAACACGAACAACGGGATCGGCGGGCCCGCGGGGATGGCCGCGGGGGCGGCATTTCTGCGAAAGACCTTTGAAAAGCCGCGGTTCGTGGTCGAGGACGCGATGGCCGAGGGCGACCGCGTGGCGGTGCGGTGGAAGCTGTTCGGGCGCCACGTCGAGCCGTTCCGCGGCACGCCGCCGAGCGGCGCGGCGGTGGTGGTGCCGGCGATGTCGATGTACCGCATGGCGGGCGGCAAGATCGCCGAGTCGTGGGTGCAGAGCGGGCCGCCGCAGCCGCACGGAGGGTCGTGATGCGACTCGTGGTATTCGGCGCGACGGGCGGGACCGGCGAGCGGCTGGTCGAGCAGGCGCTGCAGGCCGGGCACACCGTGACGGCGGTGGCGCGCCGGCCCGAGGCGATCGCGCTGCGGCACGCGCGGCTCACGGTGCGTCGCGGCGACGTGGCCAACGCGGATGATGTCGCGGCGGCGATCGCGGGGCACGACGCGGTGGTGTCGGCGCTCGGCGCCGGCAGCTCGCGCGCGCCGACGACGATCTGCCGCGACGGCGTCGGTCACATGCTGGCGGCGATGGAGCGCTGCGGGGTGCGGCGGATCAGCTGCGTCTCGGCGCTCGGGCTCGGCGACGGCGCGCTGCAGTCGTGGCCGCTGCGGCTGTTCATGCGCCACGTGCTGCAGCCGCTGCTGCGCCACCCGTTCGACGATCTGCGGGCGATGGAGGCGAGGCTGCGCTCCAGCTCGCTCGAGTGGACGATCGTGCGGCCGCCGCGGCTGACGAACGGACGGCGGCTCGGCCGCTACCGTTACGCGATCGACACGCCGCTCGCGCGAGCGACGACGATCTCTCGCGCGGACCTCGCGGACTACATGCTGGCGCACCTCGACGACCGGGCGACCGTCGGCGCGCTGGTCGAGGTCGCATACTGACGCCGCGGCTGCGGTATGGTGGCCGCGCCGAGACGACGCGATGGCGAAGCCCGAAGCCCGTCCGTATCACTCGCCCGCGCGCCGCCGCCAGGCCGACGCGACGCGGCAGCAGATCCTCGCGGCCGCGCGCACGCTGCTGGCGGCGCACGGCTACGAGGACACGACGATCGACGCGATCGCCCGCGCCGCCGGCGTGGCCGCGCCGACGGTGTACGCGGCGTTCGGCTCGAAGCGCGGGATCGTGGCGGAGCTCATCAATCAGGGGCGGTTCGGGCCGGCGTACGAGACGGCGGTGACGGCCGCGCTGACGACCGAGGAGCCGGCAGAGCGGCTGGCGTTCGCGGCGAAGATCGCCCGCACCGTCTACGAGGGCGAGCGCGCGGAGCTCGAGCTGCTGCGCGGGGTCGGCGTGGTGGCGCCCGAGCTGGCGGCGCTCGAGCGCGAGGGCGAGCTCGATCGTCGCGAGGCCCAGCGCGGGGTCATCGAGGCGCTGGCAGAGGCGGGACAGCTGCGCGAGGACCTCGACGTCGAGGCGGCGCGCGACGTGTTCTGGGCGCTGACGAACCGCGAGCTGTTCCGGCTGTTGGTGCTCGAGCGCGGCTGGTCGGCCGATCGCTGGCAGGAGTGGCTGGCCGGGATGCTGACGTCGGCGCTGCTGCAGGGCGGCGGCGCCGGGCGCAAGGCTTCGAAGAAGAAGCGCGGTTGACCGCGGCGAAAAGGGCGGTGAGGCGCTCACCGAGGTGGGCGAGGCGAGTCCGCGGATCACGGAAAACGTCGCCCGGACGCGGCGCCGAAGTGGAGATTGCTCGCAGGCCGCCAGCGGGCGCGCGCCTCGACGCTCCGTGGCGCGCGTGCTAGACGCCCTCGCATGAATCGCTTTTTCTTACTCGAGAACATCACGACGACTTCGCGCAAGTGCGCATGGATGCTGGGCCTGGCGCTCGTCGCTTGCGGACCCGACACCGAGAAGAGCACCGACGCGGACACGAGCACGACCACCGGCACCGCCACCGAAGATCCGACGGCCGGCACGAGCGAGCCCACGAGCACGAGCGAGCCCACGACCGCGGGCGAGACCACGGACGGGAGCGAGACCGCGACCACCAGCGACGCGACCTCGGACCCGACCGTCGGCGAGACCGAGACCGCGACGACGACGACCGAGACGACGACCGGTCCGCTGACCACCAGCCAGGGCTGCGAGAACTTCTTGCCGCCGATCCAGCCGGAGAGCATCGAGCCGCTGACCGTGGGCGTGGCGGTCGAGATCGCCTTCACGGTGCCGGGGCTCGAAGACAACACGACCTGGACGCCGGAGGGCGAGCTGCCCGCGGGGCTCGAGTTCACCGTCGAGACCGGCGTCCTCGCCGGTACGCCGACGATGGCGGGGTCGTTCGACTTCTCGCTGTCGGCGGCGCCGACGATGGACATCCCCGAGTGCCCGACGCTGCCGGCGTTCACTCAGTACGAGATCATCGTCAACGAGTGACGCCCCGCGTCCCGCTGCCGAACCTTCGCGGGTCCGGCAGCGCTCACATCATTGTATGAAGTACGCGCTGCGGCTCAAGACGCGAGCAGCAGCGGCAGCTTGCGCACGCCGGTCATGTTCGGGCTGGGGATGAACTCCGGGCGCGCGTCGGGGTCGGTGCGCAGATGGGGGAAGCGATCGAGCAAGATGCCGAGCGCGACGCGACCCTCGAGCCGGGCCAGCGGGGCGCCGAGGCAGAAGTGGATCCCGCGGCCGAAGGCGACGTGCGGGTTGGGATCGCGGGTCGGGTCATACTCGTCGGGGCGAGCGAACTGCCGCTCGTCGCGGTTGGCCGCGGCGATCCACACCATCAGCAGCTTGTCGGCGGGGATCCGCTCGCCGGCGAGCTCGGTCTCGCCATGGGTGGCGCGACCGACCGCGGCGAACGGGCTGAGGAAGCGCAGCGACTCCTCGATCGCGCCCGGCAAGGCCCGACGGTCGGTGCGGACGCGGGCCAGATGCTCGGGGTGAGCGTCGAGGCACAGGACGGTGTTGCCGAGCAGCATCGTCGTCGTGATGTGCCCGGCGACCAGCAGGATGTTGGCGAAGTTGACGACCTCGTTGGTGGTGAGGCGCTCGCCGTCGACCTCGGCGTGGACCAACTTCGTCAGCAGGTCCTCGCGCGGCCGCTGCAGCCGCTCCCTGGCGTGGCCCGCGAGGTAGTCGAGGAGGTGGCGCCGATTCTCCAGCACGATCTCCATCGCCCGGTCCTGCTCCGCGCTCTGCTTCACCAGCGAGAACTGACCGGAGTACTCGAGCATCTTGTCGACCCACTGCTTGAACAGGTGACGGTCGCTGCTCGGCACCCCGAGCAGCTCGGCGATCACGATCACCGGCAGCGGGTAGGCGAGGTCGGCCACCAGCTCCATGCGCCCGCGCTGCGCGGCGGCGTCGAGCAGCTCGTGCGTGAGCGCGGCGACCCGCGGCTCGAGGTCGGCGACGACCTTCGGCGTGAAGGCCTCGCTGACGAGCCGGCGCAGCTTCTTGTGGTCCGGCTCGTCCATCTGGACCAGGTTGCCCTCGCGCATCTCCTTGCTCCCGCGGATGACGCCCGGAGGCAGGACCCGCAAAGTGTCGGAGGAGAAGATGGCCGGATTGCCGAGGATGTGGACGGTCTCGGCGTAGCCGTACACGTTCCACATGCCGGTGGCCGGATCGTAGCTCACGGGCTTGTCCGGTCGTTGCCCGCGCAGCCAAAACTGCTGCGGATGGATGTCCCACGTATCAGCGACGTTCGTCATGGTGCCCTTCCTTCGTAGATCCACGCGCGCGCGCGCGAGATGAAGCCCTCGAGCAGCGCGGCGAGCTCCGCCGCCGCGTCGGCGACTTTCGACGGATCTGGCACCCCGGCCGGCTCGAAGCCGTGCCGGACGACGTGCGCGATCGCGTCGGCCTTGGCCTCCGCGGCGAAGTTGGTGGCCTCTCGGTCGAGGTGCTCGAGCAGGTAGAAGCCGAGGATCGAGGCCCGCATCGTGTAATCGACGTGCGGGATGTCGCCGCGCAAGAGGCCGCGCGCGATCATCATCCGCGAGTAGTGAGCCCCGGATTGCAGCTTGATCTGGCGCAGCGGGCCCTGGCTCAGCTTGCCGAGCAGCTCGGTGTCGCCGGTGAGCAGCGCGAACATCACCGGCCGCCGCACCGCCGCGAGGAACGAGGAGCGGACGAATCGGTGCGGCAACACCTCAAACGGATCGGCGCGCACCTGCGCGAGCAATTCCTCGGTCAGCTCGATGGAGGCCCGCATCACCAGGGCGGTGAAGAGCGCCTCCTTGCTTTTCCAGTGCAGGTAGACGGTGCCCTTGCCGACATCGGCCTGCTTCGCGACGTCCTCGATGGTGACCTTGCGGTAGCCGAGCCGCGAAAGCAGCACGCCGGCGGCGTCGAGAATACGGTCTGCGCGATTGGCGCTATCCTGCGGGCGTTCGGCCACTCCGAGGGTCTCCTTGACCTCGTGACCAGATTTGAAATCCGGTCATCGGGTCAAAGAACCATGGCAGGGCGTTTAAGAAGGCGCAAGGAGTCTTTCGGAATTTTCGTCTCGCCGGGGATGGGAAAATGCGCGCGGGGCGAGGGTGCGCGTGAGGGCGAAATCGCACCCGCGGCCAGGGTCCGAGCGGGCTCGATATCGAGCCGTGAGGCGAGCTGGCGAATCACGAGAGTACGGGCGGCTCGCGACGATTGCCGGCGACCGCGTATTACGAATCGTCGCCGGCTCGCATGCTCACAACATTCGAGGATCGTCAGTGCACCACCCCGAGGTGCTTCTCGGCGCAGGACGAGCAGACGTCAGGCTCGAATCGCCACTCCGGGGGCGTGAGGCGGTGGCAGAAGCGGCAGGCGGCGAAGGACGCGCGCCGCTCGGCTGCGACGGCTTCGATGACCGGGCGCACCGCTTCGATCCGCTCTGCGGGATCGACGGGCAGGTCGCGCCAGGACCAGCGCGACCGCAGGACGTGGGCTCGCTCGTTCTCGTGGGCGCCGGTCCAGCGGATGGCGAACTTCCGCACCTCGAGGTGGTCCGCGTCCGCCCGCAAGACCACCTCGGTCGGGTCGCCGCCCTCGAGCAGCGACGCCCCTTCGGAGAGGAGCGCGGCTTCTCCGGTAGCGTCGGGGTCGCCACGCACGGCCGCGAGGCCGCCCGCGGCGGCGACTCGCGCGAGCATGGCTTCGACCTGGCTGTCGTCGTACGTCTCGAGGAGCACGCACGGGAGCTGGTCGAGCCGGTCCCTGGCGGTGATCAGGTTGCAACCGGTGAGCTCGCGGATCAGGCGAATCGCGCGCACCCGGTCGGGCGGCGGTACGCGCAATTCGACGACGTGTTCGATGTCCCACCGACGACGCCGAGGGTGTTGCGTACACCAGTACAATGGCGGCACCCAGGCGTTCCATTCGTCGCCGGCGCCGTGAACCGAGATCTCCGTCACCGGGCCGGGGAGCGCCCAGCGCAGGGCCTGCAGCCGCGTGGCAGCGAGGTTGTCGAGGACCACGCCCGCAGGCAGCGGGCCCAGGTCGGTCTCCCGCAGCGCCCCGGGGAGCAGGACGGGCGGATCGCTCGCGGGTTTCGACGCCGTCCAGGGGTGCAAGCGGCGGTGGCTGAGGGCGCCCACGCGGGCGAGCCAGGCGGGATCGAGGGTGCGCGCGAGCTCGTCCAAAGCGGCCTGGCGAGGGCCGAACTCCGTCTGAGGTGCCGGGCTCGTCGGGCGGTAGACGAGCGGGCGAGGCGGGCGCGTCGGCGTGGCGGCGAGCTCGGCGTCCAGAGCAAGGAAGCGGCCGCGGGGGTCGCCGCGCGCGATGAGAGCCTCCGCGCAAGCGGATCGCACGCGCGGGTCGAGCGGCGTGCGCTCCAGAGCGAGCAGTTCGTCGAACATCACGCTGCGAGCGTAGCGGAGGTCGCTGCGGGAGAGAAGGCCGTCATCGACGCGCACTCGCGGTCTGCTGCAGGAAACGGCCGCGAGGTGTGCACTCCTTGGCGGTTTCAGCGTCGCTGAGGTCTCGCGGCCGCCCGATTGAGCGTTGGAGTGCTCGTCGCTTTCCGGAGGCGACGGGCCCTGCCAGGCCTCGCCCGAAGCGGCGATGTGACAAGTCCGAATGATATGCCGATATTATTCCGCCGGTCATGGCAGAAACAGCCGACATATAACGCGGGAAATGATGTCCGATTATCAGCGGCCGAATTCTAGAAAATCGAGCAATGAAACAAGTTTCATGTACTGTGAATGAATTCCATTCTGGCCTGGATCATCAAGAATGGCACGATGTCGAGTGAGGTATGCCCGTAAATCTTCAGGGATGAGCGCGCTGTCGCGTAATTGCGGAATTAAATAGAGAGCCTTGGCCATCGTTTCTCCTGAACTCGAAATCTCAGATATTGTTGCGTAGGGGATAGACTTTCTTGGTCTGTTGGCGTGGCTGACCCTGGGCCTAAAATCGTCCAACGTTTTCTCCGCGTACTTCATGAGCGGAGCTGAAACGTCTATTCCGGCATCAATGCCCGCTTTTACGTACCTCCATACGGGAACCCATGTGCTTTTGGTGACGATGCGCGGCAAGACTCTCTTCACGATTTGCATTTGGTCGAGCTGACCGGTTCCCTTTAAAACATCGTCCACCAGATCTACCCGAGAGATTGCGTCATAGCCCTTCTGGCCCAGTGGGTTGGCAATGCCCACGCCTACTACGACCTCCAGATCCTGCAGGAGCGTGTCGTTGTTCAAGTCCACAACCTTCAGTGCTCCCCTTGGGTTTGCCGTTCGTACCAACTCATAAATTCTTTCCTTGACTCTTCGCAAGACTGAGACCGGAATGGTTCGCTCGATGGCGCCGAGAGCTTCGTAGATCTCAATGAATGATTCGGCTTGGACCCGCGTGACAGGCAAGATTACATGGCCCAGCCCCATCGTATGTTGATCCACCTGTCCTCCTCCCGTGCCTGGCACGTATTCAATGAATATTAGCCGATTCTGAAGAAGCTCAAATTGCTGGCTGGCAAACATGCAGTCACCGCTTGGAGGATTGACCGGATGTTGGGGTCCGAGATTGAGTATCCTAGGAAAACGAACGGATGCTCCAAAAATAGGGTCGTCAGTTTTGCTGCCAGATAAGCATTTTTGTCGCTGAAGGCCCGATAATCTTGTTCTGTGAGAACGAGAGTGTTCGGCCTAGTTGCGCAGCCATGAATCTTAAAGATTTCACCCACTCCGTGAGATACTTGAAATAGAGTGTCGTCTTGGCTGGAATAGACTTTATAATCGGGAAAAACATTCTCGAGGATTGTATCGTAGTTGGTTGTGATAATTCCATCGAATTTCGCGGAGCGAAGTAAGTGTAGCTCGTTTGCTAGGGGTGTTTCCCTGAGTTTCTCGCATTGCGCTCTAAGAAAATTGGAGACTTCAACCTTGAGGGGCTTGAAAAATCGGTCATTTCTGACAGTAATTCCGGCGGCGCTCCTGTTTCTCTTCGCGAGGTCCACCATACTTCACGAAAAGCCTCTGCAATGACAGAGCCTAATCTGGGGAAATTTTCTCGCCCTGCGATCGTGACATAATATTCGTATGGCCTGCTGGTTTCTGAAGCAAACTTTCGTAGTAGGCCTTCCCAAGTGGGCAGGTTCAAGTACCGCCGCCCGAGTCCAGCCCCCGCAAAGAGAAACGGAGATGCCCCAGATCGCTTGATGAGTTCTAAGAGAAGGTCCCGGACCATGCCACGTTATAGTGTACGCCAGTCGCAAATCAGTGAGCAAGAGGTCAAGAAGAGGTCGGACTCGCGCATGGCGTGTCGCCTACATCGTCACCTTAGGCGCTCTTTAGCCTTCACGTTCGCTCTCCAGGTGGGGCGCTGCGATCGGCTGGCTTTGGATCATCGCGCGAGAGGTGAGCAGAGGTCCTCGTGACGTACGTCCGAGCTCGGCAAATCACCCGCCGCCCAAATGGCGGATGTCGACCGTCACCATGAGCATGAAGATGGCCAGCAGGATCGCCGCCATGAGCGCGACCAGGCGGGTCGCCGGGGCTTCGCGCAGCAGGTGCATGAACACGGCGGCGACCAGGGCTGCCTTGATCGCGGCGATCGTCATCGCCAGGGTGACGTGGACCGCCGGCGGGAGCTCGAGGAAGGCCAGGCCGACGGTGGTGGCCGTCAAGATCAACAGCGCCAGCAGGACGACGAGGGCGGCGCCGACGGTCGGGGCGGGGGTGGTCTCGTCGTGAGGGTTCATGTGAGCCTCGCTGCGAGGTACAGGGCCGGGAACAGGAACAGCCACACGATGTCGACGAAGTGCCAGTAGAGGCCCACCGCCATCACCGGCGAGCCGCGCAGGTCCATCGCCGGGGTGCGCCAGGCGGCGATCGCCAGGCACGCGAGCGCGACCAGGCCGCCGATGACGTGCAGGGCGTGGAAGCCGGTCAGGACGAAGTAGAGGCCGAAGAACGTCGGCAGGCCGGGGCCGGGGCCGAGCTCGTCGGCGAGGTCGACGAACGGGGTCTCGCCGCGGGCGAAGTGGTGGGCGTACTCCCAGCCCTTCATCGCCAGGAACGCGGCCCCGAGGGCCAGCGTCGCCAGCAATGACAACAGCAGCTTCAGGCGCATGCGCGTGAACGCGAAGCGGACGGCGAGCGCCATCGTGAAGCTGCTGAGCAGCAGGGCCACGGTCATCGCGGTGGCCAGGCGCCAGTCGAGGCGCGGGGCGAAGGTCGCGAACAGCTCGGGGTGGCGCAGGCGCAGGCTGATGTAGAACAGGAACAGGACGCCGAAGAACAGCACCTCCTGGCCGAGGAAGGCCCACATGCCGAGCGCGACGGCGTCGCGTTGATGGGGGAGGTCGGCGAACGGCTCGCGCACGGCTTCAGACATCGCGGGCTCCGATCGCGGTGGGCTGGGGCGCGCGCGGGTAATCGTAGGGGTCGTCGGTGATGATGGGAGGGACCGCGAACTGTGCGGCGGCGGGGGCGAGGTGGTGTGCCACTCGAGGCCGGTCGCGCCCCACGGGTTGTCGCCGGCGGGGCGGCCGCGGACCAGGGACGCGAGCAGGTAGATGCCGGGGAGGACGTAGCCGACGGCGAGGATGGTCGCGCCGGCGGACGACAGCACGTGCAACAATTGGTACTCGGGCGGGTACGAGGCGGTGCGGCGCGGCAAGCCCTGGGTGCCGAGCAGGAATTGGGGCAGGAAGGTCAGCAAGAAGCCGATGAGCAGGACGTAGGCGGCGATCCGGCCCCAGCGCTCGGAGTACATGCGGCCGCTGATCTTGGGCCACCAGAAGTGGAGGCCGCCGAGGTAGGCCATGAGCATGCCGCCGACCATGATCGTATGAAAGTGGGCGACGACGAAGTAGGTGTCGTGGAGGTGGACGTCGACGGCGAGCATCGCCAGCGCGAGGCCGGTGCCGCCGCCGATCGTGAACAGGGCGACGAAGCCGAGGGCGTAGATCATCGGCGTGGTCAGCCAGACCGAGCCGCGGTGCATGGTGCCCAGCCAGCTGAACACCTTGACGCCGCTCGGTACGGCGACGGCGAACGAGAGGAACGAGAACACGACGCTGGCGAAGTACGACTGGCCGGCGACGAACATGTGGTGGCCCCACACGAGGAAGCCGAACACCGCGATCGCTAGGCTGGACGCGGCCACGAACTCGTAGCCGAACGGGCGGTTGCGCGAGAAGCAGGGGATGAGCTCGCTGACGACGCCCATGCCCGGCAAGATCATGATGTAGACGGCCGGGTGCGAGTAGAACCAGAAGAAGTGCTGGAACAGCAGCGGGCTGCCGCCGAACTCGGGGTCGAAGATGCCGACCTGCAGGCCGCGCTCGATGGCGACGAGCAGCAGGGTCATCGCCAGCACGGGGGTCGCCAGCACGAGGATCAGCGAGGTCGCGTAGAGCGACCACACGAACAGCGGCAGGCGCATCCACGTCAGGCCGGGCGCGCGCAGGCGGTGGGTGGTGACGAGGAAGTTGATGCCGGTGAACACGGAGGACAGGCCGGCGAGGAACACCCCGAGCACCGCGAGGACCACGTGCGAGTCGCTGAAGGTGGTCGAATAGGGGGTGTAGAAGGTCCAGCCGGTGTCGAGGCCGCCGGCGATCATGGCGGTCAAGGTGAGCAGACCGCCGGCGACGAAGACGTACCAGCTGGCGAGGTTGAGCCGCGGGAACGCGAGGTCGGAGGCGCCGAGCATCAGCGGCAAAAGGTAGTTGCCGAGGAAGGTCGGGATCGAGGGGATTAGAAAGAAGAACACCATGATCACGCCGTGCAGCGTGAACAGGCGGTTGTACGTCTCGGCGGTGACGAGGTCGGAGGCGGGGGTGGCGAGCTCGACGCGGATGACCGTGGCGAGCAGGCCGCCGAGGGTGAAGAAGAGCGTCATCGTCCCGAGGTAGAGCAGGGCGATCCGCTTGTGATCGGTGGTGGTCAGCCAGGACTTCATGGGCTCACCCCCTCGACGTCGGCGAGCGAACGGATGTAGGCGACGAGGAGGAGCAGCTCGTCGTCGTCGACGAGGCCGGCGTAGGTCGGCATGACGCCGCCCTGGTAGTCGGCGACGACGTCGGCGTCGGGGCGCAGGATGCTGCGACGAATGTAGTCGTCGTCGGCGAGGACGCTGCTGCCGTCGCGCAGGGCCACGGGGCGGCCGTAGAGGCCCTCGAGCGGGGGGCGCGGCGGCGCAGGTGGGTCTCGTGGCAGGCGCCGCAGTCGAGCCTCTGAAACAGGGCCCGGCCGGCGGCGGCCAGCGGCGGGCGCGGGTCGTCGCCCTGCGCGAGCCAATGATCGTAGTTGTGCGGCTCCATCACGACGAGGTCGGCGCGCATGAGCGCGTGCTCGGTGCCGCAGTACTCGGCGCAGGCGAGGGCGTAGGTGCCCGGAGCGGTGGCGCGGAACCAGGCGGTGCGCAGCCAGCCGGGCACGACGTCCTGCTTGAGGCGGAAGGCGGGGACGTAGAAGCTGTGAATGACGTCCTCGCTGGTGAGGTGGAGGCGGACAACGCGGCCGGCGGGGACGTGCAGCTGCGACAGCTCGCGGCGGCCGTTCGGGTGCTGGAAGGACCACATCCACCGCTTGGCGGTGACGGCGACGTCGAGGATGTCGGGGCTCGTGGGCACGCGCTGGACGCGATCGAAGGTGACCGCGCCGAGCGTGAAGAGGCAGAGGAAGACGACCGCCGTGACCGCGCACCAGCCGAGCTCGGTCCGCCAAATGGTGGCAGGATCGTGGCCGCGGCCGGTGAGGTTGCCGGGCCGCCGACGGTTGCGGACGACGATCACGACCATCGCCACGATGACGCCGAGGCTGACGAGGCCGATCGCCGCGAACACGAGGAAGACCACGAGGTCGACCGCGTCGCTGGTGGCGCTGGCGGCCGCGGGCAGGATCTCGAAGGGCATGGCGAGGCGCGTCATCTTGGTAAAACCCTCGCGGTGACGGGTCGCGGCGGGTCGCGGCGGGTCGGGAAGCCGCGCGCGAGCGAGATCTCGGCGGCGCGCGCGACGGGGATCCGCGCGACCCCGTGGCCGCGATCGAGCCACTCCCAGGCGTCGGCGCGGGCGGCCCACTCGGCCTCGAGGTCGGCGCGCAATTGCCGGAGGACGTCCGTGGGGATGGCGCCCTCGAGGCCCTCGCTCGGGGCGGGGCCGAACACGCGGACGGCAGCGCCGGCGACCAGGAAGCCCGCGAACAACAATCCGCCGACGATCAGGCCGGCGTCCCGCACGCCGCGGCGGTGGTCGGGCAGATCTTCGCGCTCATAGGAATGATCAGACACGGTCGATGTCCTCCTCCGGCAGGCCGATGAGCGGGCCGCCCCCGAGCAACACCACGACCGCGAGCACCCACAAGGCGCCGAGGCCGAGCGGCACGGCGAGGTCGAGCCAGCCGAGCGGCAGGCCGCGCGACGGCACGACGAGCCACAGCAATTCGACGTAGTGCATCGACAACAGCAATGCGGCGACCGCGGCCAGACGCGCGGGGCTGCGCTTGATCGGCCGCTGCAGCAGGAGGACGAACGGGGCGGCGAAGTGCAGGCCGACCAGCGACCAGGCGACGCGGCCCCAGTCGCCGCGGATCCGCGGCAAGAACCACCCGACCTCGCGCGGGAGGTCGGCGCCCCACACCAGGAGGTATTGGGTGAAGGCGATGTAGGCCCACAGCATCAACGCGGCGAACAGCAGGGTGCCGAGCTGCTGCGCGCGCTCGGGGACGACCAGCGGGGCGTGAGCGCTGCGGCCGTGGAGCAGGGCGACCGCGATCACGACGGCGCTCCAGCCGGCCACCGCGTCGCCGGTGGCGAGGGCGAGGCCGAAGGCGCTGGTGCTCATGTCGGGGTCGAGCGAGAGGACCCAGTCGACCGCGGCGATCGTGACCGTGGCGAAGAAGACGACCAGCGTCAGCGCGGCGAGGCCGGGCCGCCGCCCCGGTCGCGCGAGCCGCGAGGCGAGGACGCTCCAGACGACGAGGATGACCGCGGCGCGGGCGAGGAAGAAGTCGGCGTCGAGGTAGGCGGCCTTGGCGGCGCGCAGCGGGCCGGCCTGCAGCCACTCGAGATCGGTCCACCGGTAGAGGACGTCGAGGTCGAGGGCGATCGGCAGGAACAGGAGCGCGAGCAGGGGCAGGGTGCGCGTCATCGCGGCGAGCACGGGGCGGACGGTGGCGCCCCAGCGGCCGCGCACGAGGTGGTGGATGCAGAGGAAGACGAGCGCGCCGAGGACGACGCCGAGCCACAGCAGCCAGGCGAGCAGCCACGCGTGAAGGAAGGCCGGCGAGGCGCGGCCGGCCGCGGCGGCGAGGGCGGCGAGGACGAGGGTGGCGCCGAGGACGAGGGTCATCGCCGGGCCTCCACGAGGTGCATGCGGTCGTCGGCGCCGAGCACCGCGGCCGGGGCGTGCTGGCTCAATTGCAGCACCTGGACCCAGGCGACGATCCGCCAGCGGTCGTACACGTCGATATGATCATAGTCGGGCATGGTGGCCCGGCCGTGCGTGACGACGTCGAACAAATGACCCACCGGGGCGCCCTGCAGCCGGGCGGCGGTGAAGGGGAGCGGGGCCGGGTAGCCGCGCTGGACCGCGACGCCGTCGCCCGCGCCGAGGCGGCCGTGGCACGGGGTGCAATGAATGGCGAAGCGCTGCTCGCCGCGGGCGAGGTCGGCGCGGGTGATGGCGAACGGATAGGTGGCGACGAACAGGCCGTCGGCGCCGCGGCCCTGCCACAGGTGGCGGTCGAGGCGCGCCTGGCCGCGCGGGACCACGCCGGCGGGCGAGTTGCGGGCCTCCATGTCGTCGGCGAAGAAGGGGGCCGGCTCGAGCGGGTCGAGGCGCGCCTGGTCGCGCATCTTCTGCTCGCAGGCGGCGAGCGCGAAGAGCAGGGCGACGGCGTCAGCGCGGGACATCGTGGACCTCCAGCGGGGCGAGCGACTCGAGGAAGGCGCGCGCCGCCGATTCGGCGAAGCGCGGATCGTCGGCGCCGATGAACAAAAAGAAGCGGTCCTGGCTGGCGCGCTCGAAGGCGGGGATTGCGAACAGCGGGTGGTGCAGGCGCGGCAGGCCGTTCTTCACGAACATGGCGAACACCGTGGCGAGCGCGGCGGAGAGGATGGTGATCTCGAAGGTCGGGACGATGAACGCGGGGGCGGCGAAGGACCGCCGCCCGCCGATGTCGAGGTGCCAGTCGATGGCGTGGACCCACCCCTGGAACAGGAAGATCGTCGCGCCGCCGAGCAGGCCGGCGATGAAGGTGACCCACGCGAGCCGCGAGCGGAAGGCGAGCGCCTCGGCCACGCCCTCGACGGGGTAGGGCGAGAACACCTCGAGCGCGACGTAGCCGGCGCGTCGGGCCGCGCGCGCGGCGGCGAGGACGTCGTCCGCGCCGGCGAACTCGGCCAAAAGGCCCCGCAGGCCGCTCATGCGCCCCTCCGCCGCCGCTCGGCGACGAGCTCGCGCAGCTCCGACATGGCGATCGCCGGGACGAAGCGGAGGAACAGCAGCATGAAGAAGGTGAAGAAGCCGAGGGTGCCGGCCAGCGTGAGCCAGTCCCAGAAGGTCGGCCAATATGCGCCGCGGGTGGTCGGCAGAAAGCCGTGCTCGAGCGAGCTGATGACGATGAGCCAGCGCTCGAGCCACATGCCGAGGTTGATGGCGATCGACAGGACGAACAGCCAGACGGTGCTGCGCCGCGCGGCCCGCCACCACAAGGACTGCGGGAGGACGACGTTGAGGCCGACGATCAGCCAGAACAGCGGGGCGGAGCGGCCGTGGAGGTGGCTGGCGAGGAGGTCGCGCTCGTGGGGGTCGCCGCTGTACCAGGCGAAGAACAGCTCGGCGGCGTAGCCGTAGGCGACGACGAGGCCGGCGGTGAGCATGAGGCGGGCGCAGTAGTCGAGGTGCCGCGCGGTGACGAGCGCCCGCAGGCCGAGCCACGCGCGCACGGGGATCAGCAATGTCAACACCATGGCGAAGCCGCTGAAGATCGCGCCGGCCACGAAGTAGGGCGGGAACACCGTGACGTGCCAGCCGGGCAATTGCGCGACGGCGAAGTCGAAGCTGACGATGGTGTGGACGGAGACGACGAGCGTGGTGGCGAGGCCGGCGAGCAGCAGATAGGCGATCTGGTGGCGCTCCCAGTGGCGCGCCGAGCCGCGCCAGCCGAGCGCGAACAGGCCGTAGACGCGCGCGCGCAGGCCGGTGGAGCGGTCGCGCATGGTGGCGAGGTCGGGGACCAGGCCGATGTACCAGAACACGAGAGAGACGGTGCCGTAGGTGGCGACCGCGAAGAAGTCCCACACCAGCGGGCTGAGGAATTGCGGCCAGTAGCCGTAGGTGTTGGGGTACGGGAGGAGCCAATAGAAGAACTCGGGCCGGCCGAGGTGCAGCAAGGGGAACATGCCGGCGCAGGCGATCGCGAACAGGGTCATCGCCTCGGCGAAGCGGTTGATCGAGCGCCGCCACGGCTGCTCGGCGAGCAGGAGGATCGCGCTGATCAAGGTGCCGGCGTGGGCGATGCCGACCCACCAGACGAAGTTGGTGATGGCGATGCCCCAATAGACGGGCGTGTCGATGCCCCAGATCCCGACGTACCACCAGAACACGCCGAACACGGCGAGGGCGAGGGCGAGGACGCCGAAGCCGGCCAGAGTCAGCGCGACGAGCCAGCTCCGCCGGGTCCGCGGCGATTGCACGGTGCCGACGACGAGGTCGTTGACCTCGGCGAGGTCGGGCTCGCCCTCGGTCCAGCGCTCGGAGTCGACGCCGCGGGTCACGTCATTCCTCCTCGGGCGGCGCCGCGGCGCGCAGGGCAGGGTTGGGGTGGACGAGGCGCGCGAGGTAGCTGGTGCGCGGGCGGGTGCCGAGCTCGGCCAAGAGCGCGTAGGCGCGGTCGTCCTGGCGCAGGACGAGCACCGGATCGTCGGGCCGCGCGAGGTCGCCGAACTCGATCGCGCGGGCCGGACAGGCGCCCTGACAGGCGGTGACGACGGGGCCGACGGCCCGGCCCTCACGGTGCGCGGCGATCTCGGCGCCGCGGATCCGCTGCACGCAATACGTACACTTCTCCATGACCCCGCGGGTGCGCACGGTGACGTCGGGGTTGCGCTGGAGATCGAGGGGGACGAGCTCGCGGCCGGCGTAGTCGAAGAAGTTGAAGCGCCGGACCTTGTAGGGGCAATTGTTGGCGCAATAGCGCGTGCCGAAGCAGCGGTTGTAGGTCATGTCGTTGAGGCCGTCGTGGCTGTGCTGGGTGGCGCCGGTCGGGCACACGACCTCGCACGGGGCGTGCTCGCACTGCATGCACGGCACCGGCTGGAACCGCCAGCGCGGGCCCTCGCCGCGCGCGTCGGCGTAGGTGTCGATGCGGATCCAGTGCAGCGCCCGGTCGCGCGCGGCCTCGGCGGGGCCGACCGTGGGGATGTTGTTCTCGGCCTGACAGGCGATCACGCAGGCGTTGCAGCCGATGCAGGCGTTGAGGTCGATCGCCATGGCCCAGGCGTGCTCGCCGAAGGGGCGGGTCGGGTGCATCGAGGCGGGCAGCAGGCCGGGCGGGACGAGGTGGGCCGGCTCGCCGCGGGGCAACCAGCGGGCGTGCTCGTCGCCGTGCTCGTGCTCGTCGCCGCGGTGGCGATCGACGATCAGCGGGTCGCCGGCCGCGAGGGGCTCGGCGACGACGGCGACCGTCCAGGGGGCGCCGGCGGAGCGCAGGCGATAGGCGTCGAAGCCGACGCCGGCCGCGGGGGCGCGCCGGCCGTAGCCGAGGTGGACGGTGAGCTGATCGGGCGGATGGCCGGCGAGGACGTAGACCGGGGCGTCGACGCTGCGATCGCCGACGCTCAGGCGCACGCCGCCGCCGTGCTGCAGGCCGCGGGCGCGGGCGGTCTCGGGGGCGACGAAGGCGGCGTTGCCCCACATGAGCCGGGTGATCGGCCGCGGCAGCTCCTGCAGCCACGGGTCGAGCGCGTAGCGCCCGTCCCAGGCGGCGGGGTCGGGGCGGAAGGCGAGCGCGAGGTCGGGGGATGATATGTCCGATGGGACATGTTCGGTGAGCAATGACGAGAGGACCTCGCCGCGGATCGCGGTGGTCACCGCGGTGGTCGGCGAGGGCAGGCGGCCGTCGTGGATCGCGGCCCGCCACCACTGGGCGAGGTCGGCGTCGGCGGGGGCGCGGTCGCTCCATGTCCTTTCGAGCAGGTCGCGCCCGCGCGCGGGGTCGTCGGTCAGAGCGGCGAGCAGCTCGGGCGCGCTGAGGCCGTCGTAAAGCGGGCGGATGGTCGGCTGCGACAGGGTGACCTCGCCGTCGTCGGCGGCGGCGTCGGCCCAGGCCTCGAGCGGGTGCGCGAGCGGCAGGTGCCAGCGACAGCGCTCGCCGGTCTCGTCGCGGTACAGGCCGAGGTGGGCGGTGAACGGCACGCCGGCCAGGGCGTCGGCGAAGCCGAGGTCGGCCGGGGCGGTGTAGACGGGGTTTTCGTCGAGGACGAGCAGGACGTCGAGCTCGCGCCGCGCGATCGCGGTGACGAGGGCCGGCAAGGCGTGCTCGGGGCCCTCGGGCTGACGCTCGAGCCGCTCGGTGTAGACGACGGTGCGGCCGGCGGCGCCGAGCAATTGATTGGCCGCGTGGACCATGGCGTGGACCTGCGGCGGCTGATGCGGGCCGGCGACGACGAGGCCGGTCGGACCGGCGGACTTGAGGTCGGCGATCGCGGCGGCGAGCCAGGGGTCGTCGAGAGGATCGCCGAGGACGCCGCGCAGGACGTCGCGGGCGAGGCCGGGGACGTCGCCGACGCGCACCGCGAGGCGGTGATCGGCGGCGGCGCCGGTGAGGCCGGGGAAGCTCTCGAGCGCGTACAGCCGCAGCGCCTCGGCGGGGTCGAGCTCGGCCCGCCGTCGCAGGGCGAGCGCGCGAGCGTGGCGCAGGCGGCCGGGATCGACGAACAGGAGATCGTCGTCGAGGCTGAGGACGACGCGGGCGCGATCGAGCCGGTAGTGACAGGCGAAGGCGCCGCCGAACAGCCGCCGCAGGCCGGCGTGGAGGTTGTCGCGGCCGACCGGGCTCGACACGAACCATCGCAGGCCGGGACAGCGCGCGGCGAGGCGCGCGAGGCCGTCAGTGAGCATGCGCGAGGTGGTGGGCCCGGTCAGCACGCCGACGCGGCGCCCCTTGGCGAACCAGCCCCGAGCCTCGCGCAGGAACGCGGGCCAGCTGCTCGGCTCGTGACCGCGGCGCACGCCGGTCGAGCGCCGCGGGTCGTACAGCTCGCGCACCGAGGCCTGTCCGAACGGACAGGTTGCGCCGAGGCTGGCGCGGTGCTCGGGGTGGCCCTCGATCTTGGTCGGGCGGCCCTCGTGGGTCTCGACCAGGATCCCGTAGGCGTAGGCGTCGCGGACGAAGGCCGAGGCGAAGAACAGCGGCACGCCGGGGACGATGTATTCGGGCTGGCGGGCGTAGGGGACGATCCGCTCCGGGGGGTCGCGCTCCAGACAGCCGCCGAGGCCGGCGGCGGCCAGGCCGGCGCTCATGCGCTGCAAAAAGGCGCGGCGGCCGAGCGGGTCGTGGTCGCTCATCGATGGCACTCCGAGCAGCTGACGTGGGGCGCGTCCGCGAGGGCGACGGGCGGGGCGTCCGGGTCGGGCCGCCAGCCCATGACGAACACGGCGTCGGGCGGTCGCAGGTGCGGGGTCGGGTCACGGTGACATTCGAGGCACCACTTCATCGAAAGATCGGCGAATCGGCGGATCCGCGGCATCCGGTCGACGCGGCCGTGGCAGGTCTCGCAGCCGACGCCGGCGTGGACGTGGATGCTGTGATCGAAGTAGACGAAGTCGGGCAGGTCGTGGACGCGCTGCCAGCGGATCGGCCGGTCGTCGTTCCAGCTGTCGCGGACCGTCGCGAGCAGCGGGGCGTCGGCGAACAGGTGGGCGTGGCAATGCATGCAGGTCTCGGTCGGGGGGACGCCGGCGAAGGCGGCTCGCTCGACGGTCTCGTGGCAATAGCGGCAGTCGAGGCCGAGGCCGCCGACGTGGTGGTCGTGGCTGAACGGGACCGGCTGCGCGAGCGGGTTGCCGACGCCGGTGCTCCAGTCGGAGCTCGACAGGTAGTAGCCGACGACGCCCGCGAGGGTGAGGCCGAGCGGGAGGCCCCACAGGACCAGACGGACGCGGCGGTCCGCGGATGGGCGAAAGAGCTGGGCCACGGTTCTCCGGCGCTGCGGTGCTCGTTTGCGAGCGGTGTCTGCTATGCCGGCGATCGCCTGCGCCGCAAGCGATCGCGGGGCGCGACCGGAGAGCGCCCGCCGGCGTGGGTCGATCTCGACGGTCCCGCCCGCCAATCGCATGACCCACGTCACCGCGGTGCCACGGGCCGCGGGGCAGCCGCCGCCGAGAGTCACTCGCTCGATCGCCGTGCGGGCGGGCGGCAAAAGGCGTAGGCTCGACCGGCGATGCACAGCGACCAGGGGCCGTACCGCGAGCTGTACCGGGCGATCCTCGACTACGACGGCGCGGGCCTGGCCGAGGACGTGGTGCTGCCGTGGGCGCGGGCGCACGAGGCGGAGCGGCGGTGGTTCGGCGCGCTGGCGGCGGCGCGGGTCACGGAGGTGCCGGCGCTGACGATCGAGGATTGCTGGCGCCTCTACGCGATGTCACGCGTGTGCGACCTGCTGCGCCTGGGCTTCGCGCGCCGGCCGGGCTACGACGGGGGCTGGACGATCGCGGTGCCGCCGGCGGCCTATGACGAATTCACGGCGGCGTTCGAGATGCAGCCGATCGGCGAGCCGCGCTTTCACCCGTTCTTTCACGAGGTCGTGCTCGTCGAGCAGGACGCTGACGACGAGGCGCCGCCGCATTGCTGGCCGAGCAGTGGCCGGGGCACATGCTCGGGCCGCTGCTGTTCGCGCGCGCCGGGGTCCGCGTGGCGGCAGGGCGCCGGCACCTTTTTAATGAGATCGCGGAGGGGTCGACGATGTACTGGGCGTACGCTCGCAACAATCGGCCGGCGCAGGATCTGTCGCACGGCTGGGGCGGCAATTCGCAGTGGCGCACCCGCTTCCGCCGCGACTACACGATCGCCGGCGAGTTTTTTTATAACGTCGACGCGACGCCGGGGCCGCCCGATCCGGAGGACGACCTGACTGCGGACGAGTGGCGCGAGCTGGTGCGCCACCGCTGCTTCGTCCGCTGCGCCAAGCCGCACGGCGATCGCTTTCCGTACGATCGCTCGCACCGCGAGCCGCGGTCGTGAGGGGGTCAGCCGGTCGAGCGGCGGCGGGATTCGGGGCGGATGCGCTCGTCGACGTCGACGGCGCCGCA
Organism: Nannocystis pusilla; assembly: GCF_026626665.1. Classification (GTDB taxonomy): domain Bacteria; phylum Myxococcota_A; class Polyangia; order Nannocystales; family Nannocystaceae; genus Nannocystis; species Nannocystis pusilla. The sequence continues at coordinate 6,942,034 of NZ_JAPNKE010000002.1, read as the reverse complement.
GGCGGACAGCAGGCGGGCGACGTTGTCGGCGTCGATCTCCCGCGTGCGCACGGTGACGACGGCGCCGCCGCGGTTGAACGCGTCGCTGAACTTGCGCGCCTCGACGTCGGGGATGCCGATCTTCACCAGCGCGGGGGCGAGCCAGCCGGGGTTGTCGATCTCCTCGGCGCCGACGGCACCGAGGGCGCCGAGGATCGGGCCGGCCGCGAGCACGGGGCCGGCGTAGGGCACGGCGAACGCGGCCAGGCCGACGACCGTGCTGAGCGCGCCGGCGGCGATCTGGCCGGCGTGCGGCGGGGCCTCGTGCAAGGTGGCGAGGTCGTTGGCGACCACGCTGATGTCGGTGCGGTCGTACTTGCGCAGGAGCAGGGCGTCGACCGCGTACTTCGCGTCAGCCGCCGTGTCGAACAGCGCGATCACCGTCTTCATGCCTAGGGGGGTCATCCGCCGGCCTTTCGTGGGAGTGCGAACAATGTATGCAGCAAATCGGCGGGGCGGGCGAACTCGACGCGCGGAGCCGCCGCTGCGGGCCGAATCGTGGCGTCCATGGCGAGCTCGACGGTGATGGCCCCGCGGTCCGCGCTGCTCGTGATGCGCGGTCGAGGTCGCTATTCGTCGGACTCAGCCGTATCGCGGAGAGCGTCCGGATCGGGCTCGTCCGTATCGGAATAATTGAGGTAGGGCTGGTCCTTCTCGGCGTCCGAGAGCAGGGCGTCGAGGCGGGCGAGCTGCGGCAGGGCGTAGTGCGGGAACATGTCCTCTACGTCGTTCAGGGCCGCGATCCGGGCCTCGGCCGCGGCCATGGATGCGTGCAGGGAGTCGAACCTGCGGATGACCTGCCCGAAGCCCTCCGCGTAGTCGCTGACGACGACGACCTCGGTCGCTTCGGCGGGGCCGGAGAAGCATCGAACCTCGAGGTCGTCCGCGACGAGGCCGTCGTCCTTGTAGGCCTGCTCGTGCCACGGGTCGCTGGCCGGATCGGCGGTGTAGCGCGCGAGGTAGGCCGCTCGCGCGGCGTCGGCGAGCGCGGCCGTGGTGAAGACGCCGAGGAGCACGTCGGCGCTGGTGTACGCGGACATCCGGCGGATCAACAGGAACCTGTCGAGGGTCGGTCCCGTCGGCGGCGCGAGGTCGGGCGTGAAGCCGTTGGCGTAAGGTTCGGCCTCGATCCCCCGCCAGAGTTCGACCCCGGTGTCTTCGTTGCGATCGAACACAAGGCGAGCCCCGCCTCGGACTTGCAACAGGCGCCGGTCGTCATAATCGCGGCCGGAGACGAAGGGAACCTGCTCGGCGACGAGGCGGGCGATGACCGCATCCCGATCGAGCGCCGCCGGCCCGCCGAGGATCCACGCGTCGAGCTCGCGCCCGGGACCGGCTTGGAGGTGGCCCAGGTCGTGGTGGGAGAGCTTGGACGCCTTCTCGCCCGAGAAGAGGATCTCGAAGTTGCCGTAGCGCCAGATCTCCGTGTCCTCCTCGGCGTCCGCCACCTGCTCGTCGGGTGGGCCCAGGCGCGCGCGGACGGATTCGCGGTCGTCGCGGGTGCGCACGCCTGCGAGCTGACCTTCGACGACGAGGGCGCGGATCGAGAACACGATCGACATCGGGCGCGACGGTACCACGGCAGAGGCGCGATCGAGCCCGTCGCGATCGTCGGGCGGCTGCTAGGATCGCGGCCGATGTACGCCGGCTTCCTCGACCTGACCTGCCCGCTCCACTGGACCGTCGACGGGGCGCTGTCGGCCGAAGAATGCGCGTGGTACGTGGCGAAGATGCGCGCGGGCCAGGCCGAGGTGGCGCCGATCGTCGGGCCCGGCGGCGGGCCGGTGGTCGAGCCGGAGACGCGCAACAACACGCGGGTGATGTGGGACGACGCCGACGAGGCGAACGCGCTGCTCGGGCGGGTGCGGGCGCACGTGCCGGCGCGCCTGTCCGGGCAGGTGCTGGTGGGCGCCAACCCGCGTCTGCGGCTGTACCGCTACGGCCCGGGCGAGCGCCACGGGGCCCACTGGGACACGATCGTGGAGCTGGCCGACGGGGTGCGCAGCCTACTGACTCTGGTGTTTTATTTGAACGAGGGCTTCGAGGGCGGGGCGACCGACTTCGTCGAGCTCGGCGCCTGCGTGACGCCGCAGCTCGGCCGGGCGCTGCTGTTCCAGCACCGCGTGCTGCACCAGGCCTGCGAGGTGACGCGCGGCGAGAAGTTCGTGCTGCGGACCGATGTGCTGTACCGTCCGGTCGATTGAAGGCTTTCTGGTGTCTTAAAAAACATGTCGAAAAGCACATGCTCTTTGGGTCATGTTGTGAAGGATATGTCCTGACAGCCAGATGCCGGTCGCGGCCTGCGCCGCGGCGAGGCTGGGGCCGCTCGGCCGCGGCCGCGACCGCGCGCGGCGACCGGCGCCCGGCAAGCGAGTTGCGCGCCGCTCGCTTCGGGCCATAGATCGGCCCGGCCATGGCGCAGGCGAACAGCGGGCGCGGGTTCGATGCGGCCCACCTCGCGGACGTCGTGGTCATCGCCGACGCCGAGCTCGTGCGGCTGCGGCAGGCCGCGCGCGTGACCCTCACTGCGATCGCCGCGGCCGCGCTGCTGCACGGGCTCGCCCAGGCGCTCGGCGAGCCGACCAGCGTCGCGCTCGTCGGCATCAACGTGGCGATGATGGGCGTGGCGACCGTCAACGACCCGACGCCGCGGGCCCAGCGGATCACCACGGCCCTGGTGCCGCCGGTGGCCTGCGCGGCGCTGCTGCTCGGCACGCTGGTCCACGGCGTCCCGTGGCTGCGCGACGGGCTGTTTTTGGCCAACGCGTTCGTCGCAGTGCTCGTCCGCCGGTTCGGTCCGCGCGGTCTGGCGCTCGGGATGATCGGCTTCCTCGCCTACTTCTTCGCCCTCTACTTCCGCGCCGACCTGGCCCGCCTGCCGCTGATGCTGACGAGCGTGTGCATCGCCACCGCGCTGGCCTACGCGGCCCGCTTCTGGGTCGTGCGCGAGCGGCCCGAGACGCGGCTGCGGCTGCGCCTGGCGGCGCTGCGGCGGACGGTGGCGGTGGCGCTGCACCAGCTGGCGGCGCTGGTGGCCGAGGGGCGCGAGACGCCGCGGCGGGTGCTGGCGCTGCGGCGCACGCTGGGGGCGATCAACGAGTCGGCGCTGGCGATCGACGAGCAGATCGATCGCGTCGATCCGGCGAGCGCGAGGTCGGCGGCGCTGCGCGAGCAGGTGTTCGCGCTCGAGCTGGCGCTGCAGGAGGTCGCGGCGGCGGCGGTGCCGACGATCGCGCTCGCACCGCCCGCGCGGCAGGCGATCGCGGCGGCGCTGCAGGCCGCTCGCAGCGCGGTGCGCTCCGGCGACGAGGCGGCGGCCGCGGAGGCGATCGCGGCGCTGACGAAGGCGACCCGCAGCGCCTGCCTGCTCGAGCGAGCGCTGCGCTCGCTCCTGGCGGCGCTCAAGCTCGACGCGCAGCTGCCGACGGTCCGCAGCGAGGGGCGCGAGCCGGAGCCGGCCGCTGCCCGCAATACGCCGACGTGGACGTGGTCGCTGCGCCTGGCGGCCCAGGCGACGCTGGCGACCGGCCTGGCGCTGGCGGCCGGGCACGCGGTCGCCAGCTCGCGCGCCTACTGGGCGGTGATGGCGGCGTTCATGGTGTTCAACCGCGCCAACACCCGCGGGGCGATGCTGGCGCGCGCGTGGCAACGAATGACGGGCACCCTGGTCGGCGTGATCGTCGGCCTGCTGGTGGCCCACGCGATCCAGGGCCGGGTGTCGCTCGAATTGGTGGTGCTGTTCACGTGCATGTTCATCGCCTATTACACGCTGCAGTTCGCCTACGCGTGGATGGTGGCGGCGTTCACGACGCTGATCGCGGTGCTGTACAATTGCTGGGGATGTTCTCGGACGAGCTGCTGTACCTGCGCGTGCTCGAGACGCTGGTCGGGGTATTGGTCGGCGCAGGGGTGGCGATGCTGGTGTTCCCGGTGTCGACGCGCGCGACGATCCGCGCCCACATGATCGACGCGCTGCGCCTGCTCGCCGACGACCTCGCGGTCACGTACACGCTGCCGGGCCCCGAGCGCGCCGACCGTCGCGCGGCCGCGCGGGCGCTCGACCGCAAGCTGCGCGACGTGCGGAGCGAGGTCCAGGGCGCCGCGGGCGGGGTGCCGCTGCCCTCGACCCGCGAGATGCGGCGGCTGTTCTTCGCGTTCGCGGCGGTGTGCTTCCACGCGCGACCGCTGTTGATGTTCGACCCACGCGCGCTCGACGAGGCCGCGGTGCAGCGCGCCCACGCGGTCGCGCTCCGCCTGGCCGACCGCGCCCGCGAGCTCGCCGAGTCACTCGCCGCCCGCAAGACGCCTTGCTCACCGCGGGTGGTCGATCGCCCCGATTCGTCGGACCCGGCCCTGCGCGGCCTGGCCCGCCTCGACCGCGCGCTGTCGACGTTCGCCCGCGTGGCCCGCGAGACGCGAGCGCCGCGGGCCGGCGACGTGCGAGCGAATTGAGGCAGGGCCGCGCCTCATGCGAATGGTCGGCGCGAGCCGACGCGAGCGCAACGGATCAACGCAGCGTGCGCGGGTCGAGCACGCGCAGGCCGGAGCGCGCGGGCCCGGCGATCACCTCGCCGAGGCGATCGAAGCGCGAGCCGTGGCACGGGCAGTCCCACGTCTTTTCCAGGTGATTCCACGTGACCGAGCCGAGGAGGTGCGGGCAGGCGGCGGAGCAGGCGTGGATCTCGCCGCTCTCCTCGCGGTAGACGGCGACGCGGTGCAGGCCGGAGCGGAGGATCGCGCCGCTGCCCGGCGCGACCTCGTCGATCGAGCCGACCTCGCCCGGCCGCAGCCAATCGGCGTACTGCGCGGCGACGTTGGCGTTCTCGCGCAAGAACTCGCCGCTGGCCTTCAGCGGCTTGCGCCGCGGGTCGTAGAGCTGCGACCACTCGCTCTCGCCGTCGCAGATCTGCGCGCTCAGCATCATCGCCGCGATCGTGCTGTGGGTCATGCCCATGCCCGAATCACCGGTCGCGATGTAGACATTGGCGGCGCCCTCGGGGTCGGGGCCGATGTGCGCGAGGCCGTCGAGGGTCTCGAACACCTGGCCCGACCACTGGTACAGCCGCTCCTGCGCCGCGGGCACGCGCGCGCGTCCAGGCCTCGAGGGCGGCGAAGCGGCGCTCGCCGTCGTCGGCCTGGCCGGTCTTGTGATCCTCGCCGCCGACGATCAGGACGTCGCCCTCGCCGTCGCTGCCCGGCTGGAGGCGGACGTAATGATAAGGGTCGATGGTGTCCCAGTAGAGGCCCGTGGGCACGACGCCGGCGGGGACCCGCAGGCCGAGCGCGTAGGTGGTGTAGGAGGCCTGCTTGCTGTGGATGGCGAAGCGGTCGCAGATCGGCGAGCAGGTGGCGATGATCGCGGCCTTGCTGCGCACGCGGCGGCCCCCTCGGTGGTGACGACGACGACCTCGCCGCCCTCGACGTTCTCGACCCGGGTGTCGCCGAAGATCGCGGCGCCCTTGCGCTTCAGCGCGGCGCACAGGCCGGCCAGGTACTTCAGCGGGTGGAACTGGGCCTGATCGGGGAAACGCAGGCAGGGCCGGCGGAACACCGGGTCCTCGTCCATCGCCTGCACCCCGTGCCAGCCGAACGCGTGGACCGTGTCGAGCTCCTGGCGCAGGATGTCCGGGTCCTGATCGGGGGCCAGCCACAGGTAACCGTCGCAGCGCTCGAAGTCGCAGGCGATGTCCTCGTCGCGGGCGATCGCCTCGATGCAATCGATGGCGGTCGCGTGGCTCTCCCACGCCTTGCGCGCGGCGTCGAGGCCGCGCACGCGGGCGAGCTCGCTGAAGCGATCGTCGATCGCGCTGGCCAGGTGCGCGGTGGTCCGGCCGGTGTTGCCGCGGCCCGGCTGCTGACTGTCGAGCACGACGACGCGCTTGCCGGCGCGGACCAGCCGCAGCGCCGCGGTCAAGCCGACCAGCCCCGCGCCGACGATGCACACGTCGGTCTCGATGTCCTGAGCCAGCGGGGCGAAGCTCGGCATGTCGCAGGTGGCCTGCCACAGCGAGCTCGTACCTTCTACGGGGTGTCGGGGCGCCATGCCGACAATGTTGACGATGGCGCGCGAACGTCAAGCGCGATTCGCCGCGCTGCTACTACGCCGCGCCTACGCCGCGCCGCGCTGCTCGCCGAGGATGTACTCCCATACGCGGTCGCGCTCGGTCTCGAAGGCGACCGCGAGCCGCTGCGCTTCTTGCGGGTCGAGCACGCGCTTCGCCAGCGGGAACAGCTCGCCCTCCTCCTCGTCGACGTGACGCCCGACCATGTCGGCCAGCACGTGCGCCCGGGCGCTCCAATTGTCGTCGCGCGGCGACATTGCCAGCAGCTCGTCGAGCAGCGCCTCGACCTGCCGGTGCTCCGCCAGGCTGACCCGCACCTTCTCGGCGGTCCGCTCGTCGTCCTGCAGGCGCAGGTAGAACACGGCCTCCTCGGCGCGCGAGTGCGGCACCAGCTTGAGCCGCACCCGCGTCAGCAGCCCGGCGGCGAGCTTGCCCTTCGCCGCCAGGAGCTCGTGGAACAGCTCGTCCAGCTCCTCGTGCTCACGAGCCAGGAGCTCGTAGATCTCGGGCCGATGCATGGTGCGGTCCTCCGCGAGAATCACTTCGGCGCGGTGATCGGCTGGGTGTCGCCGCCGCGCAGGCGAATGACGCCGCAGGCGATCCGCGCGCCCGAGTTGCCGGCCGGCTGCGAGGTGTAATCGTCGGGGGCCGCGTGGACCACGACCGAGCGGCCGATGATGCCCCGCGGCCCGGTGTCGAGGGTGAAGCCCTCGAGCTTCATGTCGAGGGTGGTCTGCTTGCCGCTGCCGGCGCCGGCCAGGTTGCCGAGGTCGCCGGCGTGGTGGCGAGGGCCTTCGGCGCGCCGTGGTCGGTGGTGTCGGGGTTGAAGTGCTCGCCGGCCGACTTGCCGTCGGGCGCCGAGCAGTCGCCGAACTCGTGGATGTGGAAGCCGTGGTCGCCGGTCTGGAGGCCGTTGACCCGCGCCTCGACGTGGACCTCGCCGTTCTTCTTGGTGAACGTGACGGTCCCGTCGACGGCGCTGGCGCCCAGCGGAGCGAGCTCGGCGACGGCGACGACCTCGTCGGACTTCGACGAGCCGCAGGCCGTCGGACCGGCGAGGATGAGCGAGACGATGGAGAGGAGCGAGGCTCGCGAAATCGTGAGACATGATTCACCTGAGGCCGAGGCGGGGAGGAATCGTCGGCCGTCGCGGCCGGACGGCCCCGACGGCGGCGGGTGACGCCGGCAACTATGATCACGCGCCCGGCCGCGGCTCGCGGCGGGCCACCGACCCGAGGCACCGAGGCCGCGTTTTTCGCCGCATCGCCGGCAAGAGGCGGAAAGTGGGCCCTCCGCCCGGGACTCGCAATTCCGCCGGCCTCGTCGGGCGTTGCGCAACTCGCGTCGCCGCGGCCCCCGCCCGCGCCGAGCGGGCTCATCGCTCCATGCGAAGACCGGCGCCCTCCCTGCCCATTCGCAAGCGACGGGCTCAGCCATTGTCGAGACTTCGCAAACCCGGGTATTCACCAGTCTCGCCGCGATTTCGCCCCTCGGCTCGCCGCTCTGCGATCGCCGCCCTGTCCGCGCCGAGCACCAGGCGCCGCCGGGCGGCCGCGCACCTTGTCGCACCCGAAAACCGGCGAAAAGCGCCGCGCAGAGGCCTTGACGCGAGCGGCGCCTTTTATAACTTGCTTGTCGCCAGCAAGTAAGGCGTGATGGGCACCGAAGGCTTTGACAACTGCGAGCTTTGACAAGAAAAAAACGCTCGATGATTTCCGAGGCAAGACGGCGGACCCAGGAGGAGCGGACGGCGATGTCGGAGCAGATGATGACCGAGGCGGCCGTGAGCCTGCTGGTGGAGCGAGGGATCGCCGGCACCACGCTCGCGGGCATCGGCGAGCGCTCCGGTTATTCGCGCGGCCTGGTCACGCACCGCTTCGGCTCCAAGGCGGGGCTTTTGGCCCACGTGCACGACAGCATCGCCGCGGAGTGGCTGCGGCGGGTGCAGGCGGTCGTCGGCCGCGCCACCGGGGTGGCGGCGCTGCAGCGGGTCACCGACGCGCTCTACAAATTCATCGTCGACGAGCCGAAGGGGCTGCGGGCGATGTACCTGCTGCGTTATGCCAGCATCGATCCGAGCGCCGAGTACCGCGCCAACGTGGCCAAGCTGAACAAGGCCCACGTCCGCGCGCTGACGCGGTGGATCGAGGAGGGCAAAGAACACGGCGAGATCGCGGCCGGGGTCGACGCCGGGCTCGCGGCCGAGCTGTTCGCCAGCGTCGTCGACGGCCTCCTCTATCGCTGGCTCGTCAACCCTGACATCCCCGTCAAGGAGCTGCACGGGCTGATGCGGGCCCACATCGCCCGCGCGCTGCGGGCGGCCCAGGCCTGAGGTTCACGCGTGCGCCGGGTCCGTCGTCCTCCCGTCCGAATCGTCGCTCGCCCGGGGGCGACGCCCGGGGTGCGAACCCCCCACTGAGCATTCCGGCCTGAGCCGGAATGGCGCCACATCGACAATGTTCAGTCTCCCGATGCATCCGCCGCAGTCGTGCCAGAGCGCTCCGCGTCGGCCGCTGCGTGGATCGTCGGCGGGGCGCGAAGAGGTCCAGACCGAGGTCGTCATGAGCGGGGCCGCGAGGGGGTGTGGCGATTCGCCCGTCGTCGCTCCGAGAGGGGGCGCGACGGTCCGGGAGAAGGAGTGACGCGATGGGATCGATGACGCAGAGAACATGGATTGGAGTGGCTTGTCTGGCCCTGGCCTGCGGCGAGAGTGCGCCGGGCCAGGGCACCGACGGCGTCGGCAGCGACAGCACCGGCAGCGGCGGCCCCGGCACCACGATGGAGCCCGGCAGCCCGACGACCAGCGAGGCCAGCGATTCGGGGGTGGACCCGCCGACGACCGGATCGTCGCACGGCGACTCGACCACGGGCGACGACCCGCCGGCGCCGCTCGCCTGCGGCAAGGGCTACCCGATCCCCGGCATCGAGCAGGTCCAGGGCGACGCCCAGGCCGGCTATCACGCCTTGCTCAACGAGGGCTACGTGTCGTGCGGGATCCCCTTCGCGTTGTTCCCGATCGCCGCGCCGCTCCTCGGCTCCTTCGGCGAGGGCGAGCCGCTCCCCGGCCGCACCGGCAAGAACGCCCAGGTGCCTTACAACTGGACCGTCCACACCTCGAAGAGCAGCGGCGCCGAGATCGTCTCGCTCAACTGCCTCGAATGTCACGCCGGGCACTTCAACGGCGACCTCGTCATCGGCCTCGGCAAGGCGGACGCCGATTACACCGAGCAGATCGGCGGGTTCCTGGCCGAGATCCCGATCCCCGGCATCCCGATCCCGGGGCTCGAGGAGATGACGCGCATGGCCCAGCGCTACCAGGCGGTCGGCGACTACACGCGCATGATCGTGGTCGGCACCAACCCGGCCGACTCGCTGGCCGCGGTGCTGTCCACGCGCCACGACGCCAAGACGCTCGAGTGGCTCGACGAGCCCAACACCGTGGTGCCCGACGTCATCTTGCCGGTCGACACGCCGCCGTGGTGGCACACCAAGAAGAAGCACGGCCTGTTCTGGAACGGCATGTCGCGCGGCGACCACCGGGCGACCATGATCTACGCCAGCGCCCTGTGCACCGATTCGGTCGAGGAGGCGGAGGGCATCTTCTCGTACTTCAACAACATCCGCGCATTCATCGAGTCGGTCGAGGCGCCGAAGTACCCGTTCGTGATCGACGCCGAGCTGGCTGACCAGGGCCGGGAGATCTTCACGCGCGACTGCTCCTGCTGCCACGGGACCTACTCCGACGATCCTGCGCTCGAGACCTACCCGAACATGCTGCTGCCGCTCGACACGATCGGCACCGACCCGCTGCTGGCCTTCGAGGCCGACGCGCGCCCGTTCGCCGACTGGTTCAATTCTTCGTGGTACGGCGACGTCGGCCAGCTCACCACCGGCGACCCGTTCGTCGGCTACGTGGCGCCGCCGCTCGACGGCATCTGGGCCAGCGCGCCGTATTTCCACAACGCCTCGGTGCCGACCATCGACCTGGTGCTCGACAGCAAAGCGCGGCCGATGTGGTGGCGCCGCGTCGACTACGACAGCACCAACTACGACGAGGAGGCCGTCGGCTGGCCGTGGGTCAGATTGCCGTACGGCCAGGACGGCGCCCCCGACGACGAGCGCAAGCACGTCTACGACACGACGATCACCGGCCACTGGAACACCGGCCACCCGTTCGGCGATCACCTCGACGACCAGGAGCGCCGCGCGGTGCTCGAGTACCTCAAGACGCTGTGAGCTGGAGCCTCGCGCGCGCAGACGGCAGGCGCGCGCGAGCGCCGGCGGCATCACCGGCGCGCCGGGTCGATTGCGTCGACCCGGGCGCGAACAATGTTCGGCGGCGATCGATCCACCGGGAGGCCCGCGCCCGCGGGTCGGGGCGAGCGCAGGGTTCATCCCACCCGCGGCGACGTGCGGCGGCGATAGAACAGATTTCAGGCGCGCGGCGACGCGCCGGCGCGGGCGAAGAAGCGGAGGACGGGCGGCAGAACGTCGGATAAACAGTGTCTGTGAGTGAATCGAGCGTTCTGCAAGATGCCCCGTTGATCGTGTTCGAGCTCGACGCCGGCGGCGACGTGGTCGCCTGGAACCGGCAGGCCGAGCTGGTCTTCGGGACAGCTGCGGCCGCGGCCGTGGGCCGCGACCTCGACGAGGTGGTGCCGCTGACGCGCGGCTCGTGGCGCGCGCTGGTCGACGGCGCCGGCGCGAAGCCGAAGGTGTGGGAGGTCCGCCAGGGCGAAGCGACCCTCGCGATCGAGGCGTGGGTCCAGGTCGTCCCGGGGGCTGACGACCGACCCGCGCGCACGATCGTCTATGGCCACGACGTCACCGCCCGCGTGGAGGCCGAGGCTCGCGCCGCGCTCGAGTCGACGATGCTGACGGCGATCAAGGAGAACCTCGAGGTCTCGCTGTGGGCGACCGACGAGCGCGGGACCTTCCTGTTCATGGACGGCAAGTCGATGCGCTCGATCGGCATGCGGAGCGAGCAATTCGTCGGCCAGAACATCTTCGAGATGTACCGCGCGACCGGCAACGGCGACATCGTCGCCGCCGCCATCGCGGGCGAGCCCCAGTTCACCAGGGCGGTCGCGCTGCACGGGAATTTCTACGACACCTGGTACATCCCGGTGGCCGGGGCGAAAAACGACGTGCGCCTGGTCGGCGTGACGATCGACGTCAGCGAGGCCACGCGCACGGAGAACGAGCTGCGCGGCAAGGTCGAGCTGATCGAGCGGCAACAGGAGGTGATCCGCGTGCTGGCCACGCCGATCATCGAGGTGTGGGACGGCGTGTTGACGATGCCGATCGTCGGCCTCATCGACACCGCCCGCACCGCCGAGATCATGGACAGCCTGCTGCAGGCCGTCACCCAGACGCGGGCCCGCCACGCGATCCTCGACCTCACCGGCGTCGAGGTCGTCGACACCGGCACCGCGAGCCACCTGATCAAGATGATCCACGCGCTCCGCCTGCTCGGCGCGGAGGGCATCCTCACCGGCATCCACCCGAGCATCGCCCAGACGGTCGTCGCCCTCGGCGTCGACCTGTCCCACGTCGCGGTGTTCGCCAAGCTGCGCGACGCCCTCAAGCACTGCCTGCGCGCCGCGCGGGCCGGGGCGCGGCCCGCGAGCGCCGGTTAGGCGCCTTCGCGCTGGGCCGCCGTCCCGCCGGGCAGCTCGAACGACCACGGCTGCAGCTGGCGCAGGTCGGCGATGGCGATCTCGCCGCGACCGAGCTCGCCGGTGGCGGCGTCGTGGATCCGCCACAGCATGCTCTGCCGGTGCAGCGGCTGCGACTCGACCATGATGCAGCGCAGCTCGCCGGGCTCGAAGCCGCACTGGGCCTGGACCGCAGTGATCAACTGCTCGTCGTGAAGGTGCCCGTCGCCGAAGTTCCAGCCGAGCACCATGCCCGCGACCAGCTCGCCGTCGACCCATTCGTACTTCGCGGGGTCGTCGACCGCGCGCGGCAGCAATCGACACAGCGCGCGGCCGGCCAGGTGCATCAGGCGGAACGCGATCACCTTGCCGACCAGGCCGACCGACACCTTGCGCTCGTAGAACACGTCGAGCTGGTCGTACAGCCACTTCGAGGACTTGCGCAGGCGCTCGAGCTTTTTGTAGCTGTCGCCGCGGAACAGCCACACCGAATACGGCCAGTTGCCGGCGTAGTAGCGCATCGACAGCAGGAACGACAGGCGGTGCGGCGCCAGGTTGCCCCACAGCGGCAGCGCCACGGTGAACAGGGCCACGAACGCGGCCAGCACGGGCGTGTCCACGAGCCCCGCGAGGCTCACGTCGGCGTGCGCGCCGAACAGGAAGAACCCGCCGTACAGCACGACCACGTTCCACTCGATCGGCACCCCCATCGGCACCGTGCTGAGGATGAAGCCGTGCAGCATCACCATCATCACCAGACCGACCGTGGTGACCACGCCGCCGTCGCCGAAGATCAGCACGATCGGCACCGACAGCTCGAGCAGCGTGCCGACGTGGGCCATCACCGTCGCCAGCGTCGAGGGCCGCAGGTCGTCGGGGTAGCTGCGGTAGACGAGGCGGCGGATCCACGCGAAGCGGGTGACCGGCGAATTGCTGGTCATCACGCACACCACCGCCGGGAAGTGGTGGTTCAGCTTGGACACCCCGGCCCAGAACCATAGCGCCGCCTGCACCGCCTTGGCCCCGGCGAGCCACGGGCTGGCGAACGCGAACACCACGATCGTCACCCAGTAGTGCTCGGCGCGCGCGGCCAGGAACACGGTCTTGTCGAGCAGGCCGCACTGCGGCACCAGCACGACCAGCGGCAGCAGCAGCGCCGCGTCGAGCTGCGCGGCCACCAGCGCGCGCACCAGGCTGATCAGCAAGATCGCGTAGAGCGCGACGTCGATCGGATTGCGGGTGGCGCCGCCGACCAGCGGCAGGCCGCGCAGCAGCGGCAGCTTGGTGGTGCCGGGCCGCAGGAAGTGGAGGAACCCGCCGATCGGCGGGAAGTAGCGCCCGGTCAGCGGCCCGCTGCCGCAGCCGAGGCCGAGCACCTCGAACAGCAGGCTCCACACGATCGCCTTCTGGAACGCGATCGGCTCGAGCCACCATTGCCCGATCTGCCCCGGCGCCCCGAGTCCCGGCGTGAACCCGCAGAAGAAGATCCACCCGCCGACGTAGAGCGCGACCTTCAGCAGATAGACGAAGTAGACCGCGACCGGGGTGCCGTAGCCCTGCAGGGCCCACGAGCGACACACCATGCGGCTCTTCTCCGGCAGGGGCCGGGCGGCCCACTCGAGGGGATCGTACGGCGGCGGGATCGGGTCGAGCAAGCCCATCGAGTCCGGCGATCATAGCCGCGCCCCGGGCGATTGGAAGCCGTCGATTCACCGCATTCGCGGCGGCGTCCGCCGACAGGGGCGGCCTCGCGAACGGGCTCGACAAAGCGGCGAGTCGCGAGCGTTCTCGGCGGGCGAGCGCGCTCCGGCGGGCGCTTGACGGTCTAGAACACGATCTGTATACTTGCTAGTCGCCAGCAAGTAAAGTGGGTCATCGACAGAATTCTCAGTGATTTCAAAACCATGGGTGCATGGAACAGCTCGCTCTTGCGCCCTTTCTTGCTGGAACCACGGAACCATAGTTCGTCCAATTACCCGGCGCGAGGGGGAGCGACTTTCGAGCCAGGGGTGATCCGACGACAGCAGTAGGGAGGGCATCATGAGGACGGGGACATCACGAATGGTCGGCGCGGGCGCGCTGGCGGTCACGACAATGTTGTGTACGGCGGACCTCGCAATGGCGAGTCCGCCGCTGCTGGACACCGCCACCATCCGCTCGCCGTTCGCGGCCGGATGCCAGGGCAAGCCCGACAATACGCCGCTGCCGGTCGACCCGCGCACGCTGGTGGTGCCGGGCATCAACGAGCCGGGGGCGGCGGTGCAGTTCAACGCCTGGTGGGTCGACCTGCACGAGCCGCCGGCGCCGTTCGTGACCACGCTGGCGCCCAATCCGAAGACCTGCGGCGAGTTCCGGGCCAGCGTCGAGCGCGGGCGCAAGAACGTCAGCGAGCGGGCCTACTTCCAGTCGTTCTCGACGGCCAAGAACTACTACGAGATCTACAAGCAATGGGGCTACCTGCTGCGCCCCGCCGACTTCGACGAGCAGGTGATCAAGCGCTACGGCATGGCCAAGGCGCCGTTCAACAACCCGTACCCGTACCCGTGGGAGAACCCGAACCTCACCAACGGCGGCAGCGGGCAATTGCCGCTCGGCCTCGTGCAGGCCAGGGACGCCAACGGCAAGTGGACGGGCCTCATCTCGTCGTCGTGCTCGGGCTGCCACGACTCGCGGCTCGGCACGCCGGCCGAGCAGCCGTTCGTGTGGGGCCGCTCGAACGACGCCAACGACGCCGGCCTGCTGCAGGCCGACTTCTTCCAGGCCAACAAGCTGCTCAACGTGCTGCTGCTGGCGCCGATCCCGTGGAGCGTCGGCCGCGGCTCGTCCGACGCGATCGGCATCGTCGACCTGCTGCCGGCGCTGTTCGACATGGACTCGATGGCGATGGTGCCGAGCCTGCTCGAGTACTTCCCGACCCACGCCGGCGGCATGTCGCGCGCGCCAATTGGTGGTACCGCGCGTTCAAGACCCGCCAGTTCTGGGACGGCGCCCTGACCTCCGACAACGTGCGCTCGGAGATGGCGTTCGGCATCGCCAACCTGCTGCGCAGCGCGCCCGAGCGGCGAGCGCTGACCGCCGAGTTCGAGGACAACGACAACTTCTTCCTGTCGATGTCGCCGCCGCCGTACCCGCACGCGGTCGACGAGGCGCTGGCGGAGTGGGGCGCCGAGCTGTTCCACGAGCGCGACCTGTGGGAAGACGGGCAAAACCCCGACATCCCGGTGCCCGAGGGCAACGGCTCGTGCGCCAGCTGCCACGGCGTGTATTCGCCGCTGTACGCCGCCGACCCGGCCTATCTGCCCGACCCGCGGCTCAAGGGCGTGGCCGGCGTGATCACGCCGATCGAGATCATCGACACCGACCCGGCGCGCTTCGAGCTGATGGCCGACGAGCGCAAGCGGCGGGCCTGGAACACCTCGTTCCTGGCCTACAACGACATGAGCCCCGACCATCCCGGCTTCTTCGACGACCCGATCACCAGCGCCCTGCGCCGGGTCCCGCGGGCCGCCTACGACAACGGCGACGGCCCGGTCTTCTCGCCGCTCGGCCCCAACGAGTGGATCGAGCCGTTCGGCTACATGGCGCCGCCGCTGTACGGCGCGTGGGGCAACGCGCCGTTCCTCCACAACGGCAGCGTGCCCGACCTGTGGGGCGTGCTCGACCCCGACGCGCGCCCGGCGGTGTGGAAGCGCCAGTACACCGCGGCCAACATCCTCGGCACCAACGCCGGCTACGACCCGAGCTTCGCCGCCTACGACTTCGCCAAGCTCGGCTGGAAGTACACCGAGGTGCAGTGCGCCGACACTCCGGCGGCCAGCACGTTCCTGCCGTGCTCGGAGGAGATGGCGACGATCGACATCCTGTTCGCCAACATCGCCAACTCGGTCGCGCAGTACAACTCGCTGGCCTATCAGTCGCCCCCGCCGATCACGCAGAAGCAGATCCGCTCGCGCATGATCTTCAACAGCCACCTCTACGGCATGGGCAACCACGGCCACGAGTTCACGCAGTCGCTGACCGACGACGAGCGCTGGGCGCTGCTCGAGTACATGAAGACGCTGTGAGTGCGGTACGATGACCCCAAGAACGATCTTCGAACCCGATCACGAGATCTTCCGCGCGGCGGTCCGCAAGTTCTTCCGCGCGGAGGTGACCCCTCACGTCGACCGCTGGCGGCACCAGGGGGTGGTCGACCGCGAGATCTTTCTAAAGGCCGGCGAACACGGGTACTTGCTCATGTGGGCGCCCGAGCAGTACGGCGGCCTCGGGGTCGACGACATGCGCTACGAGCAGATCGTGCAGGAAGAGAACTTCCGCCACGGCGATCCGGGGCTGTGCCTCACGCTGCACTCGCGCGTGGTGGCGCCGTACATCGGCCAGCACGGCACCGAGGAGCAGAAGCAGCGCTGGTTGCCGGCGGCGGTCCGCGGCGAGAAGATCCTCGCGGTGGCGATGTCGGAGCCGGCCGCCGGCTCCGACCTCGCAGGCATGCGGGCGCGCGCCGAGGAGCACGACGACCACTGGGTGCTGCACGGCTCGAAGACTTACATCTCGAACGGGCTGCTCGCCGACCTCGTGGTCGTGGCCGCCAGGACCGGCCGCGGGGCGGACCGCGCGATCGGCCTGTTCGTGGTAGAAGAAGGGATGGCGGGCTTCAGGCGCGGTCGCAAGCTCGACAAGCTGGGCCTCGACGCGCAGGACACCGCCGAGATGTTCTTCGACGGCGTCGTCGTGCCGAAGCACAACGTGCTCGGCGACCCGACCCACGGCTTCCGCTATCTGACGCACGCGCTGGCGGTCGAGCGGCTGCAGATCGCGATCGGGGCGATCGCCCACGCCCAGGTCGCGTTCGATGTCACGCTCGAGTTCGTCAAGCAACGCACCGCCTTCGGCCGGCCGGTCGGCACGTTCCAGGACCCACGCTTCCGCATGGCCCGCATGCGCGCCGAGCTCGACGCGATGCAGAGCCACGTCGACCACTGCGTGATGCTGGCGAACGCCGGCGCGCTGTCGGCCGAGGTCGCCAGCGGGGCCAAGATGCTGGCCACCGAGCTCGAGGGCCGGGTGATCGACGACTGCCTGCAATTGCACGGCGGCGCCGGCTACATGGAAGAATACCGCATCAGTCGCATGTACCGCGACGCGCGGGTGACCCGCATCTTCGGCGGCACCAGCGAGATCATGGCCGAGATCATCGGCCGGCGATTGGGACTCGACGAACGCAGGCTGACCCGATGACGACATCCGCGCAGAGCGACAGCAACGAACAGGCGGCCTTCCGCGCCCACTGCAAGGCGTGGCTGGCCGGCAACCTGCCGCCGCGCCCGAGCTTCCGCCTGCCGCTCGGGCCGCTCGAGATCGCCACCGTCGAGCAGCTCGAGTACCTGTGCGACTGGCAAAAGGCCGCGCACGCGGCGGGCCTGGTCGGCTGCGATTATCCGCGCGAGTACGGCGGCGGCGGCCTGCGCGACTGTCAGTGGATCGCCAATCACGAGCTCAAGGCCGCCGGCGCGCCGTTCTTCCCCAACATCGTCGGGCTCGGGATGGCGGCGCCGACGATCTTTCATCACGGCACCGAGGCGCAGAAGCGGCGGCTCCTGCCGCCATTGTTCAGCGCCGAGGAGATCTGGTGTCAGGGCTTCAGCGAGCCGGGCGCGGGCTCCGACCTGGCCAACGTGCAGGCGTACGCGCAGCGCGACGGGGAGCGGTGGATCGTCAACGGCCACAAGGTGTGGACCACTCTGGCGCACTTCGCCACGTGGATGATCCTGCTGTGCCGCACCGACCGCGCCCGCAAGTACGAGGGCATGACCTACTTCGTCGCGCCGATCCGCGACGGCGTCGGCCACGGGGTGGCGATTCGCCCGCTGGTCAAGATGACCGGCGAGCTCGGCTTCAACGAGGTGTTCTTCGAGGATTACCCGATCGCCGACGACCTGCGCCTCGACGAGCCAGGGCGCGGCTGGGCGGTGGCGATGACGACGCTGCTTCACGAGCGCGGCGCCGGTCCGCTGGTCACGCCGTCGTCGGGCGGCGGGGTCGGCGACGACGGCGAGACGACGCTGGGGGCCGCGGGTCTCGTCGAATTGGCGAAGCGCTCGTATCGCCACGGCAAGCCGGCGAGCGACGATCCGCGGCTGCGCGACGCGATCGTGCAGCTGCTGATCCGCCAGCGAGCGTTCGCGCAGAACGAGCGGCGCGCGGCGGTGCCGGCCCTGGTCGACCACCCGCTGCGCCTGCCGCTGCAGCACAAGCTGACGCTCTCGGAATTGCTGCAAGACACCGCGCGGCTGGCCTGCGAGATCGAGGGGATGGCGGCGACCCTGCACCAGACCGATCCCAATGCGCCGGCCGGCGGGCGCTGGCCGCACGCCTACATGAACTCGTACGGCTTCACGATCGCCGCCGGCTCCAACGAGGTCCAGCGCAACATCCTCGGCGAGCGCGTGCTCAATCTCGCCAAGTCGAAGTGAACGGAGCCCCCATGACTCGACCGCACGACTTCGGCTTCGACGAGACGGCGCAGATTTTGAAGGACACCGCGCGCCGACTGCTGCAAGACCACTGCGCGCCCGAGGCCCTGCACCGGCTCGTGGCCGTCAGCTCCGAGCCGGCGCGTGCGACCGAGGGCGTGTGGGACCCTTCGCTGTGGCGGAAGATGGTCGACCTCGGCTGGACCGCGGTGGCGGTGCCCGAGCACGCCGGCGGCTTCGGCATGGGCCTCGTGGCGATCGCCGGCCTGGCCGAGGAGCTCGGGCGGGCGGCGGTGCCATCGCCGCTGATCGCCACCCTGTGCGCCACCTATGTCGCGGCCGCCTGTGACTCCGAGGCCGCGCGGCAGCTGCTGCGGCGGATCGCGTCTGGCCTTTCGGTCAGCCTCGCCGGGATCGACCGGCGCGGCTCGTGGGAGCCCGAGGACACCGACGTCGTCGTCGACGAGGCCGGCGCGCTGCAGGGGACCGCGTGGTTCGTGCAGGACGCGGGCAAGGTCGGGGCGCTGCTCGTCAAGGCGAAGTCGCCGCGCGGGGTCGGGCTCTACCTCGTCGAGGTCGACGCGCCCGGCGTGACGATGGTGCCGGACGCGATCCTCGACCTCACGCGCGACCAGGCCCACGTCGAGCTGCGCGACGTCAGAGACGCACAGGTGCTCGCGGAGCCCGGCGACGGTGCGCGGGTCCTCGTCGCGGCCGAGCCGGCGCTGCTGACGATCGTCGCCGCCGACATGGTCGGCGCTGCGGAGTGGCAGCTGCAGACCACCGCCGAGTACGCGCGCACGCGGGTGCAGTTCGAGCGGCCGATCGGGTTCTTCCAGGCGGTCAAGCACCCGCTCGTCGACATGATGGTGCAGATCGACGCGGCCCGCTCGCTGGTCTACGACGCGGCCTGCGCGTTCGACCACGAGCCCGCGGCCGCGGAGATGTGCGCGCGCATGGCCAAGGCCGCGGCCAGCGACGCGGCCGCCGATGTCTCGGGGCGATCGGTGCAGCTGCACGGCGGGATCGGCTTCACCTGGGAGTGTTTTATTCATATCTGGTTCAAGCGGCAGAAGCACAACGAGGTGCTCTTCGGCGACGCGGCCTATCAGCGGGCCAGGTTGGCCGATCGATTGATCGGGCGCATCGGGGAGACCGCATGAAGATCCGCGCCGCCGTCGCCCACGCGCGCGAGCCGTTTCGCGTCGAAGAGGTCGAGCTCGATGATCCGCGCGCCGGCGAAGTCCTTGTCGAAGTCGAGGCTTGCGGGATCTGCCACACCGACCTCTCGGCCAAGGACCACGACTACGGCACCCCCCTGCCGGCGGTGCTCGGCCACGAGGGCGTCGGCCGGATCGTCGCGCTCGGCGAGGGCGTCACCGGCCTCGTCGTCGGCGCGCGGGTGGTGATGAGCTTCGGCGCGTGCGGCCGCTGCCCGAGCTGCGCGGCCGAGCTGCCGGCCTACTGCCGCCACGCCCGCGACTTCAACCTGTTCGGGCGCCGCCTCGACGGCTCGTCGCCGATCTCGCAGGCCGGCCGCCCGCTGACGGGGCACTTCTTCGGCCAGTCGGCGTTCGCCAGCCACGCGATCGCGTCGGCGCACAACCTCGTGCCGCTCGGCGAGGACCTCCCGGGCCCGCTCATGACCTCGCTCGCGTGCGGCGTGCAGACCGGCGCGGGCGCGGTCGTCAACGTGCTGCGGCCCGAGCCGCACGACGCGATCGGCGTGTTCGGCTGCGGCACCGTCGGTCTCGCCGCGATCATGGCGGCGAAGATCGCCGGCTGCGCGCGGATCGTCGCAATCGATGTCCGCGCCGAGCGGCTCGACAAGGCGCGCGCGCTCGGAGCCACCGAGGTCGTCGACAACGCGCAGGCCGAGCTCGGCGCCGCGCTGAAGCGCCTCGGCGGTCTGACGCTCGCGTTCGACAACACCGGGCGGCCGGAGGTGATCGAGGCCGCCTACAACGCTCTGCACCCGCGCGGGCGGATCGTGCTCGCCGGCCTCAGCGCGCGCGGGGCCAGCCTGACGCTCGACCTCAACCGCTTGATGGCGAGCGGCCGCAGCCTGCGCGGCACCATCGAGGGCGACGCCGACCCGCGCACCTTCATCCCGCGGCTCGTCGACTGGTACCGGCGCGGCGAGCTGCCGCTCGAGCAGATCGTCACCACCTATCTCTTCGAGCAGATCAACGAGGCCGCGGCCGACATGCTGGCCGGGCGAGTCATCAAGCCGGTCCTGAGGATGATGTCATGACGAGCGACCATGCCACGATTGCCACGCGCGCGCTGTACGACCTGATCGCTGGCGGCGGCGAGACGACCGCCGAGGCCCTGCACGCGCTGTACGACGCGCTGCCGCCGATCGACACCGCGTTCATGCGCGGCGAGTGGGAGGGCGGGGTGTTTCGCACCGGCCACCCGGGCGAGCAGCAGCTGACGGCGATCGGGTGGGTCGGCAAGTCGTTCCACCACGACAACGACGTCGACCCGATCGTCAGTCGCGACGAGCACGGCCGCCGGGTCGCCAATCCGATCCTCGGCAAGGCCTCGCTGCGGCTGGTGCACTACCGCGGGGCCGCGACCGCGACGATGGTCTACGACAAGCACCCGATCTTCGATCACTTCCGCAAGATCGACGACGATTCCGTGCTCGGCGTCATGGACCGCAAGGGCGACGCGGCGCCGCTGTTCTTCTACCTGCGCCGGCTGCCGTCACCGTAGAGGAGGCCTCGACATGACCACGATCTCGTCCGTGATCCGTACCCACGCCGCCGATCGCCCTGACGCGGTCGCGCTGGTGTGCGGCGACCAGAGCCTCACCTGGGCCCAGCTGCATGCGCGCTCGAATCGGGTCGCCGACGCGCTGCGAAAGGCCGGGGTCGGCTTCGGCGACCGGGTCGGATTCCTCGACAAGAACTGCAACGAGTACTTCGAGCTGCTGTTCGCCGCCGCCAAGCTCGGCGCGGTGTTGGTCGCGGTCAACTTCCGCCTGACCGCGCGCGAGGTGGGGTTCATCGTCAACGACGCCGAGGCGCGGGTGTTCGTGGTCGGCGCCGAGTTCATGCCCTTGGTGGCGGAGCTGGCCGGCGCGCTCGAGACGGTGCAGACGCTGGTGGTGATCGGCGGCGACGCATCGCAGCAGTCGTACGCGGCCTGGCGCGACGCCGGCGCCGACGTCGACCCGGGCGTGGCGCCCACCGGCAGCGACGTCGCGTTCCAGTTCTACTCATCGGGCACGACGGGCAACCCGAAGGGCGTGCTGCTGAGCCACGACAACGTGTTCGGCCTGCTGCCGACCTCGGCCAAGATGTGGGGCGTGACCGGCGATTCGGTCAACCTGGTCGCCCTGCCGCTGTTCCACGTCGGCGGCGGCGGCTGGGCGATGGTCGGCATGTTCCACGGCTGCAAGTCGGTGGTGGTTCGCGACGTCGATCCGACCGGTATAATAAAGCTGATCGGCGCGCACCGGGTCACCCACGCCTTCCTCGTGCCGGTGCTGCTGCACTTCATGCAGCAGGTGCCTGCGGCGGCCACCGGCGACTTCTCGAGCGTGGAGCTCGTGGTCTACGGCGCGTCGCCGATCAGCGAGCCGGTGCTGGCCGGCGCGGTGCGCTTGATGGGCTGCAAGTTCGCGCAGGCCTACGGGCTCACCGAGACCACGGGGGCGATCGTCACGCTGCCGCCTGAAGACCACGACCCGCAGGGTCCGCATCGCCACCGCCTGCGCGCGGCCGGCAAGCCGCACGAGGGGGTCGAGCTGAAGATCGTCGGGCCCGACACGGGGGCTGAATTGCCGGTCGGCGTGCCCGGGGAGATCTGGACGCGCTCGAGTCAGAACATGCTGGGCTATTGGCGCAACGCCCAGGGCACGGCTTCGTCGGTCACGGGCGACGGCTGGCTCAAGACCGGCGACATCGGCTACTTCGACGACGACGGCTATCTCTACATCCACGACCGCGTGAAGGACATGATCATCTCCGGCGGCGAGAACATCTACCCCGCGGAGGTCGAGAACGTCCTGATGAAGCACCCCAGCGTCGCCGACGTCGCGGTGATCGGGATCCCCTCCGACGTCTGGGGCGAGTCGCCGTTCGCGGTGGTGGTCGCGCGGCCCGGCGCGACGGTCGAACCGCAGGAGCTGCAGGCGTTCGCTCGCCAGCACCTGGCCAAGTTCAAGGTCCCCGTCGGCGTGTCGGTGGTCGCCGCGCTGCCGCGCACGCCGACCGGCAAGCTGCTCAAGCGCGAGCTGCGGGCGCCGTTCTGGCAGGGTCGCGAGCGGGCGGTCAGCTGAGGCGCCGGTGCATGCCGGCGACGAACAGGAGTTGAAGTCGTGGCGGCGGCGCGCGACCATGAGCGGCCATCTCGGCGGCCCGAGTCGTCGGACCACGAAGCAGCAGCGAGGAGAGCACCATGGAGAACCAGCAGGCAGCGAGCGATGAATCGACCCTGGCGCACATGCGCGACGTCCTGCGACGCCAGCGGGAGGCGTTCACCGCCGAGCTGCCGGTGGGCGCGGCGATCCGCAAGGACCGGCTGCGGCGGGCGCTCGAGCTCGTGATGAACAATCAGGACCGACTGACGCAGGCGCTGTCGGCCGACTTCGGCCACCGCTCGGCCACGCAGTCGACGATCACCGACATCATGTCGTCGGTGAAGGCGCTGAAGCACGCGCTGGCCCACGTCGACCGCTGGATGCGGCCCGAGAAGCGCAAGCTCGACTTCCCGCTGGCCCTGCTGGGCGCGCGGGCCCACGTCGAGCACCAGCCGAAGGGCGTCGTCGGCATCATCTCGCCGTGGAACTTCCCGGTCTACCTGACCTTCGATCCGCTCGCGCAGATCTTCGCGGCCGGCAACCGGGCGATGGTCAAGCCGTCCGAGCACACGCCGCGCACCGCGGAGCTGATGCGCGAGCTGGCGGCGCGGTTCTTCCCCGAGCACGAGCTGGCGTTCATCCTCGGCGGCGCCGACGTCGGCAAGGCGTTCGCCGGCCTGCCGTTCGACCACCTGATCTTCACCGGCGGCACCGGCATCGCGCGCCACATCCTCCACGCGGCCGCCGACAACCTGGTGCCGACGACGCTCGAGCTCGGCGGCAAGTCGCCGGTGATCGTCGGCGAGAGCGCCGACGTCGCCCGCGCGACCGAGCGCGTGGTCGCCGGCAAGCTGCTCAACGCCGGCCAGGTGTGCCTCGCGCCCGACTACATGCTGGTGCCGCGGGCCAAGGAGCAGGCGATCGTCGCCGCGCTGCAGGCTGCTGTCGCTCGCCTGTACCCGACGATGCTCGCCAACGACGACTACACGTCGATCGTCGACGGTCGCCACCGCGAGCGCCTGCAAGGCCTGCTCGAGGACGCGAAGGCCAAGGGCGCAGAGGTGATCGCGATCAATCCGGGCAACGAGGACTTCGCGGGCGCGCGCAGCAACAAGATGCCGCTGCACCTGGTCCGCAACACGAAGCCGGAGATGCGAGTGACCCGCGAGGAGATCTTCGGGCCCATCCTGCCGATCGTGCCGTACGACCGCACGGAGGAGGCGATCGCGTACGTGAACGCGGGCGAGCGTCCGCTGGCCCTCTACTACTTCGGCGACGACTCGGATGAGGAGCGCCGCGTGGTCGAGCGCACGGTGTCCGGCGGCGTGACGCTCAACGACGTGGTCTTCCACGGGGTGCCGGAAGACCTGCCGTTCGGCGGCATCGGCCCGTCCGGCATGGGCAGCTACCACGGCTTCGACGGCTTTAAAACGTTCAGCCACACGAAGGCCATTTACAAGCAGCCGAAGCTCGACATCGCGGGGCTGGCGGGGCTGAAGCCGCCCTATAACGAGAAGACCCGCAAGACGCTGAAGCGCGAGATCGGCGGATAGTTCGCAGAGGTGGTGCGCGGGCCCGACCGAGGCCCGCGCGTCGGCGAAGCGCACGGGTGCGCGGGCCAGCGGCTCACCGATCCCCGGGCGCACGGACAGCTGTACGTCGTCGGGGTCGCCCGCTGGTATGAATGCTGGACGGAGCACACTGATGAGTGCGGCGCTCGCTGCGCTGCCGATCGCGGTGGCTGCATTCAGGCCGTGGCCGCGGTCCCGTGAGTGGCGGATGTCGTGTACGCTTGCGACCACACCGTAGGAGAGGACGGCCTGCGATCATTGGCGTGCGGGTCCGTCCGGCTCACCGCGGGGCCATGAAGCAATCGATGCGCATTCGATGGGCCTGCGCGACGGCGGCGAACGAGGCTCGTACCGAGATTCGCCGCGCCGGCACTTCATGAATTCTTGGTGCCCGCGGGGTGCGGCCCGAAGCACATCGCCGTATCCGCGAGGATGGCCGGGTGTGCCGCGCCCGACCTTGCGCCTGGCTCGTCGCTGGCTGTCTTGCACGATCTCGCCATACCTGGACGGAGCCCTCGAACGGGCGGGAGACAGGTATGAAGATCACGGGATTGTGGTGGGTTGGCGTCTGCGCGGGCGCGTTCGCGTGTGAAGCGAGCGAGGTGGTCGAATTGGAAGAAGTGTCGGCCGTCACCGACGACGCGCGGGGCCTCTGCGAGGACGAGACCGAGGCCTGCGAGCTCGAGGCTCTGGACAGCGCGCCGGGGCATGACGGCAGCTGCGGCAATCACCCGACTGCCGCCGAGGTCGTCGCGCTGGAGGCGGAGTTCCGCGAGCGCATGGCAGTCGCGCCGCCCGCTGCCGAGGTCCGGGCGGCGATCCCGGTGTATGTCCACGTGATCAGCGACGACAGCGGGGTGGGCGACGTAACCGAGGTCCGGATCGATCAGCAGATCGCGGTGCTCAACGATGCCTTCGCGGGCACAGGTTTCAGCTTTGCCCGCGCCGGTGTGACTCGCACCCGCAAGACCGCCTGGTTCAACATGGCCCAGGACAGCGCCGCCGAATCGGAGGCGAAGAGCGCTCTCCGGGTCGGCGGCGCCAAGACCCTCAACATCTATGTCGTCAACGCCCTGAACCTGCTGGGGTGGGCCACCTTTCCGTGGTGGTACGGCCTCGATCCGGACGACGACGGCATCGTCGTCGACCACGCCACCTTGCCCGGCGGCGCCGCTGCGGGCTTCAACAGCGGCAAGACTGCGGTCCACGAGGTCGGCCACTGGCTGGGCCTCTATCACACCTTTCAAAACGGCTGCTCGACCTTCAATGACTTCGTCGCCGACACGCCGGCCGAGTCGACCCCCGCCTCCGGCTGCCCCGCGACCCGCGACACCTGCAAGGCCTCCGGGGTCGACCCGATCCACAACTACATGGATTACACCAATGATAGTTGCAGGGACCGGTTCACCCCCGGACAGCGGAGCCGCATGTCCGGGCAATCGCGTTCTTCCGCTGAGCCGCGCCGCCGCTGCCGTCATCCGGCCTGAAACAGCGCTCGGCCGCTGCCGGCGACGTAGATCGCGCCGTCGCCGAAGCTGAGGCCGATCCGGTCGAGCAGCTGCATGAGGAAATCGTCGAGGTCGACCTCGGCCTGGACGCCGATCGGCCCGCCGAGGCACCAGCCGGCCCGCTGCCACAACAGCCGCCGCGCCGCCTGCACCGGCGGCGCATCCCCGCGGCCGCCGTCTTGGCGGGGGCTTTCTTGCGCGGCTGGGGGTCGCTCACGCGGGGAGACAACTGCGAGGGCAGGCGGATGTCAAGCGATCCGCCGCTCCCATGGACAATGCCCCGATCGACGCTTCAGGTCGACAGGCGGTCGATGCCGGCGCGGAGCAGCGGCAGCACTGCGTCGCCGGTCGTAGCGAAGCCGTCACCGACGGTGAGGCCGGCGCAGAAGCGTTGATAAATACCCTCGGCGATCACGGCCAGTTTGAAGAAGCCGAGCGCCACGTAGAAATCGAGGTCGGCGAGGGCCCGGCCAGACTGTTGTGAATAGCGCGCGACCAGCTCCTCGGCCCCCGGGAAAGAATTCTCCGAGCTGCGAATGTGGCGCACGCCGAGGACCGGCTCGGTGAGCGGGTCCCAGTAGACCAGCGCGAGGCCGAGGTCGGCCAGCGGGTCGCCGAGGGTGCACATCTCCCAGTCGACGATCGCCGCGACTTCGATGCGGTCGGGCGCGAGGATCACGTTGTCGAGGCGATAGTCGCCGTGGACGATGCTGCGATCGGAGCGCTTGGGAAGGGCCAGGCGCAGGCGGCCGGCCAGCTCGACCGGCTCGGGGACGTCGCGGGTGTGGACGCGCTCCCACTGGTCCATCCAGCGGCGGATCTGCCGCTCGAGGTAACCCTCGGCGCGGCCGAAGTTGTCGAGGCCGACGCTGCCCGGATCGACCGCGTGCAATTGGCACAGGCGATCGATCAGCTCGAAGCCGCACTGGCGCTGCTCGTCGGGGCCGAGGCGCGCCGCGTCGTCGGCGCTCTGAATCACGCGACCGGGCACGAACGCGGTGACCGCGAACGGTACGCCGAGCACCGTGGTGTCCTCGCACAGCAGCACCGCCGGAGCGACCGGCACGCGCGTCGGCCCGAGCGCGGCCACGACTCGATACTCGCGGGCCATGTCGTGCGCGCTGGGGGTCAGCGTGCCGAGCGGCGGCCGGCGCAGCACCCAGTCGTGCACGCCGTCGCGCAGGCGGTAGGTGAGGTTCGACTTGCCGCCTGCGAGCAGTTGCGCGTCGAGCCGGCCGCCGTAGTCCGGCACGCGCTCGCCGAAGAATCGATGCAGCGCCGCGAGGTCGAGGCCGGGGGGTTCATGCGCGGCCTCGCTTCTTGAACGAGGAGACGGCTCGCTTGGCGATCGACCAGCGGTGCGTCTCGCTCGGGCCGTCGTAGATCCGGAACGGCCGCACCTCTCGCCAGTAGCGCGACAGCAGCCGATCGCCCGAGGTGCCGACCGCGCCGGTCATCTGCATCGCGCGGTCGACGATCCGTCCGACCGCCTCCGACACGAAGGTCTTGGCGATCGACGAGGCGGTGCCGGCGTCGCCGCCGGTGTCGAGCACCCACGCGGTATGCAGAATCAACGCGCGGCTGGCGGCGATGTCGATCTCGTTGTCGGCGATCTGCTGCTGCACCATGCCGAGCTCGGCGAGGCGGCTGCCGAACGCCTCGCGCGCGGTCACGTGGGCCAGCGCGAGGTCGTGGGCGCGGCGGGCGAGGCCCAGCCAGCGCATGCAATGGGTGAGGCGCGCCGGGGCCAGACGCACCTGCGCGTATTCGAAGCCGCGGTCGACCTCGCCGAGGATCGCGTCGTCGGTGACCACGCAATCTTCAAGAGGACCTCGCTGTGGCCGGCGAACAGGGCGTGGTCGAGGGTGTCGAGGTCGCGGACGATCTGCATGCCCGGGTTGCCGCCGTCGACGAGGAACATGGTCGCGCCGCCGCGGTCGCCCGGCGCGCCGGAGGTGCGCGCCATGACGATGGCGAACGCGGCCCCCCGCGCGCCGGTGATGAACCACTTGGTGCCGTCGATGCGCCAGCCGCCTTCGACTCGCGTCGCGTGGGTGGCGAGCGCGCGCGGGTCGGAGCCGGCGCCGGGCGGGGGCTCGGTCATGGCGAAGCAGCTGCGGACATCACCGGCCGCGAGCGGCGCCAGGTACTTCGCCTGCTGCGCCAGCGTGGCCACGCGCTCGAGCAGGTGCATGTTGCCCTCGTCGGGCGCCGAGATGTTGAGCGCGAGCGGGCCGAGCAACGAGTAGCCGGCCTCCTCGAACACTGCAGCCTGGCCGCGCACGTCGAGGCCGTGGCCGCCCCAGCGTTCACCGACGTGCGGCGCGAGCAGCCCCGCCGCACGCGCCTCGGCTTGCAGGCGCCGGCGGATGTCCTCGGCGTCGGGCGCGTCGTGCAGCGAGCCCTTGCACGCGAGCTCGACGGGGATGACGACGTCGCGGACGAACTCGCGGATGCGCTGGACCAGCGCGGCGAGCTCCGGCTCGAGGTCGAAGCGAATGGCCATGCGTCACCTGCCGGGGCCGCGGAGGAAACGGCGCCCCGAAACTGAGGGTCGCCCCGGGGCCGCCCGTGAGTCAAGTCTGCGGCCGTTCTTTTAATTCGTTGTAAAATTTTCGTCGCCGGGCTAGCTTGTCGACCATGGTAAGGAGCGCGTTCATCTACGACGCGATGCGGACCCCCCGCGGCAAGCTGAAGGGCGGGGCGCTGCACAGCATCAAGCCGGTCGACCTGGTCGTCGGGCTCATCGACGAGCTGGTGCCGCGCAACCCCGGGCTCCGGCTCGACCGCATCGACGACATCGTCCTCGGGGTGGTGTCGCCGGTCGGCGAGCAGGGCGGGTGCATCGCCCGCACCGCGGCGCTGGTGGCCGGGCTGCCGGAGACGGTCGCCGGCGTGCAGCTCAACCGCTTTTGTGCATCTGGGCTCGAGGCCGTCAACACGGCGGCGGCCAAGGTCGCGTCGGGGTCGGACGACCTCGTGCTGGCCGGCGGCGTCGAGTCGATGTCGCGCGTGCCGATCGGCGCCGACGGCGGGGCCTACCATCAGGATCCGACCACCGCGTACGACGCCTACTTCGTGCCGCAGGGCATCGGCGCCGATCTCATCGCCACGCTCGAGGGTTTCAGCCGCGAGGACGTCGACGCGTTCGCCGTCGGCTCGCAGCGCAAGGCCGAGCAGGCGTGGAAGAACGGCTGGTTCAAGCGCTCGGTCGTGCCGGTCAAGGACATGAACGGCGTGCTGGTGCTCGACCACGACGAGCACCGCCGCCCCGATTCGACGGTGCAGTCGCTGGGGGCGCTGCCGGCCTCGTTCGTCAAGATGGGCGAGCTCGGCGGCTTCGACGCGGTGGCGCTGCAGAAGTACCACCGGGTCGAGAAGATCCACCACGTCCACACGGCCGCCAACTCGTCGGGCATCGTCGACGGCGCGGCGCTGATGCTGCTCGGCAGCGAGGAGGCCGGCAAGCAGCTCGGCATCAAGCCGCGGGCCCGGGTCGTGTCGATGGCGGTGACCGGCAGCGAGCCGACGATCATGCTGACGGGGCCGACGCCGGCGACGAAGAAGGCGCTGGCGCGCGCGGGCCTGCAGATCGGCGACATCGACCTGTTCGAGCTCAACGAGGCGTTCGCGTCGGTGGTGCTCAAGTGGCAGCGCGACCTCGAGGTCCCGCCCGAGAAGGTCAACGTCAACGGCGGCGCGATCGCCATGGGCCACCCGCTCGGCGCGACCGGCTGCATGGTCCTGGGCACGCTGCTCGACGAGCTCGAGCGCCGCGACCTGCGCTACGGCCTGGCGACGCTGTGCGTCGGCGCCGGCATGGGCATCGCCACCATCATCGAGCGCGTGTGAGCGCGTACTCCGAGGGCACCGAGATGACCAGCGAGTCGAACACCAAGGCCTCTGCGATCCACTGGAAGCGCGACGACGACGGGGTCGTGATCCTCACGATCGACGACCCGAGCTCGAGCGTCAACACGATGAACGACGCCTACACCGAGTCGATGGCGGCCAGCGTCGAACGGCTCGAGGCGGAGCGCGAGTCGATCACCGGGGTGATCGTCACCAGCGCCAAGAAGAGCTTCTTCGCCGGCGGTGACCTCAATCGCCTGCGTCAGTACGACACGTCGCGCGCGGCCGAGCAGACGGCCCACATCGAGCGCGTGAAGGACCACCTGCGCCGGCTCGAGAAGTTCGGCCGCCCGGTGGTCGCGGCGATGGGCGGCACCGCGCTCGGCGGCGGCCTCGAGGTCGCCCTGGCCGCGCATCACCGCGTGGTCGCCGACGTGCCGGGCTGCCAGATCGGCCAGCCCGAGGTCACTCTGGGCCTTTTGCCCGGGGGCGGCGGCATCACCCGCATCGTCCGTATGATCGGCCTGCAGAAGGCGCTGACGCAGGTGATCCTGCCGGGCACCAAGTTCAATCCGCGCGAGGCGCTGGAGCTCGGCCTGGTCGACGAGCTGGTCGCGTCGGTCGATCAGCTGATCCCGCGGGCCAAGGCGTGGATCGCCGCGAACCCCAATGCGGCGAAACCGTGGGACAAGAAGGGCTTCGAGATCCCCGGCGGCAGCGCGGCGAGCCCGGCGATCTCGAGCGTGCTGCCGGCGATGGCCGCGAACCTGCGCAAGCAGCTCAAGGGCGCGCCGCTGCCGGCGCCGCGAGCGGCCCTGGCCGCGGCGGTCGAGGGCTCGCTGGTCGACTTCGACACCGCGTCGCTGATCGAGACCCGTTACCTCGTCAGCCTCACGACCGGCCCGGTGGCGAAGAACATGATCGGCGCGTTCTTCTTCGACCTGCAGAAGATCAACGCCGGCGCGAGCCGCCCGGCGGGGTTCCCCAAGTTCCAGGCCAGGAAGGTCGGCGTGATCGGTGCCGGCATGATGGGCGCGGCGATCGCCTACGTCGCGGCCAAGGTCGGGATCGAGGTGGTGCTCAAGGACGTGTCGCTGGCCGGCGCGCAGAAGGGCAAGAACTACGCGGTCAAGCTCGAGCAGAAGGCGGTCGAGCGCGGCAAGACGACGCAAGAGAAGGCCGACGCGCTGCTGGCACGGATCCACCCGACCGAGGACCCGAAGGACTTCGCCGGGGTCGACTTCGTGATCGAGGCGGTGTTCGAGAGCGTCGAGCTCAAGCACAAGGTCTTCAAGGAGATCGAGCCATACGTGGAGCCGACGGCGGTGCTGGGCTCGAACACGTCGACGCTGCCGATCGCGCTGCTGGCCGAGGGGGTGCAGCGCCCGGCCGACTTCATCGGCATCCACTTCTTCTCGCCGGTCGACAAGATGCAGCTGGTCGAGATCGTCCGCGGCAAGAACACGTCCGACGCGGTGCTGGCCAAGGTGTTCGACTTCGTGCTGCAGATCCGCAAGACCCCGATCGTGGTCAACGACGCGCGCGGGTTCTTCACGTCGCGGGTGATCGGCAAGTTTATCAATGAGGCCGTGGCGGCGGTCGGCGAGGGCGTCGAGCCGGCGACGATCGAGCAGGCGGCGCTGCAGGCCGGCTACCCGGCAGGCGCGCTGCAGCTGCTCGACGAGCTGACGATCACGCTGACGCAGAAGATCCGCCAGGAGACGCGCAAGGCCGAGGAGGCCCAGGGCAAGACCTGGGTCCCGCACGGCGCGGAGGCGGTGGTCGACCGCATGATCGAGGAGCTCGGTCGCAAGGGCCGCTCGACCGGCGGCGGTTTTTACGAGTACGACGAATCGGGCAAGCGCATCGGCATCTGGCCGGGGCTGCGCGCGGCGTTCAAGTCGGGCAGCAAGGAGATCCCGTTCATCGACATGCAGGAGCGGATGCTGTTCGCCGAGGCGATCGACACCGTGCGCTGCGTCGACGACGGGGTGCTGACTTCGGCCGCCGACGCCAACATCGGGTCGATCTACGGCATCGGCTTCCCCGGCCTGGACGGGCGGGGTGCTGCAGTACATCAATCAGTACGAGGGCGGCCTGCGCGGCTTCGTGCAGCGGGCGCGCCAGCTCGCGGCGGCCTACGGGCCGCACTTCGAGCCGCCGGCGTCGCTGGTGGCGAAGGCCGAGCGCGGCGAGCGATACGAGTGAGGTGAAGCGCTGGGCCGGGTCTGCCAGGTTTCATGAACGGCTCGACCCAGCGTCTGTCGCCTCACCCGGCGAACAGCGCCGGGTGGCCCATGCCGTATCTGACAAAATCTTGCGTCGCCTTGACCAGGTCGGCGAGCGAGCGCATGCGCGGGTTCCACCACTCGGCGGCCCAGTTCATCGAGCCGAGCAGCAGCAGGCGGGAGACGTTGATGTCGAGGCCGGGGCGGAGCTGGCCTGCGGCCTGGGCCTGGGCGAACAGGTCGCGCCACAGCCGGCTGTAGGTGGCCTCCTCGGCGGCGGGGCGGACCCGCAGCTGCTCGGGGACCTGGTTGGCGTTGCGGATCGACGCGGTCGTGTAATCGGAGATGTGGAGCTCGTAGCGGAGGTGCGCGGCGACGGCCTCGAGAATTTTCTCGAAGGGGCTGGTGCCGGCCGGCAGGGCGGCCAGGACCTCCTCGACGTGCATGCGCACGCGGTGGGCTCCGACCCACATGACCTCCTCGATCAGCGCGTCGCGCGACTCGAAGTAGTAGTAGATCGCCGGCGCCTGGACCTCGGCGGCCTCGGCCACGTCGGCCAGGCGCGTGCCGGCGTAGCCCTTGCGGCTGAGCACGTGCGCGGCGGCGTCGAGGATCCGCTCGCGCGTCCGGGCCGACTTGGTGTCTTCGCTCGCCATGTGCGCCGCCGAGTATAACCGCTCGCGCCCGCGGGCGCAGCCGGCGAGCTCGTGCGTCCGCGCGCGCAGCAGGGCGGCTGTCTCTTCGCGCATGCCCCCGAGGGCATGTGCGAGAGGACAGGTCACGGGCTGTCGGTGCTGACGTAGACCATGCCGAGGCACATCTCGTCCTCGGTGCCCTCGCCCCACTTGAGCGAGGAGTCGCCGGCGGAATTATCGAAGTGGCACTCGAGGCGGACGCTGTCGGTCGGCTCGATCGTGATCGGCGCGGCGAACTCGTAGATGCCCTGCCAGTTGAAGTCCCAGCGGGGCACGTCGATGAGGCAGGCCTCGGGAGCGCCGCCGCTCTGGACGACGAGGCTGGCCCGCGCGCCGCGGGTGTGCATGTGGACGCCGGCCATGTGGGCGAGCAGCGGCTTGCCGACGCCGATGGCCTCGTCCTTGTAGAGGTACTGGATCACCGAGCCGAGGTCGATGGTGAACGAGTGGGTGACGTCGGCCTCGCCGGCGGGGATCGTCATCGCCGGCGCGTCGACCATCCAGCCGGGGTGGGCGATCGGCAGCAGCAGGGCCGGGCGCGCGACGGTCTCGGCGGTGCGGACCATGATCGTCGACTGGTCGGCGACCGGCGCACCGTTCGGGTGGTAGTGCATCTGCATGGCGATCTTCGAGCCCGGCTTGACGCGGATGCCGGTGCCCTCCGGCAGCGCGCCGGAGCTGGCGCCCGGCACCCACGCGCCGAGCCACTGCGCGCGCGGGCTGGCCTCGCCGCCGGGGCCACCGTAGCACGGGTAGCCCGGCCCCGGGTCGGCGGCGTCGAGCGCCTCGAAGTCCTCGAGCTCGTCGGGCGGGATGATGAAGGCGATCACGTGATGCACGATCTCCCGCGCCCCGGGCTCGATCGTGAAGGCCGTCGCGTAGGCCTCCTGGTCTTTGGGCCAGTCGAGCAGGAAGCAGCGGTAGTCGTCCGCGACGCCCTGCGCCGGCGTGAAGGGCTCGGGGATCCCGATCTGCACGTCGTAGGCGATCGGCGGGGCGTCGTCGTCGGGCGGCGGGGGCGCGTCGTTCGGGTCGCCCGCCGGCGCGTCGGCGGCGATCCACGCGAGCACGAGCTCGCGCTCGGCGTCGGTGAGGCCGCGGTCGTGGGCGAACTGATTGCAATCGGCGCCCGGCGGCCACGGCGGCATGGTGCGATCCTCGATCGCGGGAGCGAGGATCTTGGCGAACATGCCGGCCTCGTCGTAGTTCGTCAGCGAGAACGGGGCGATGTCGCCGGGGCGGTGACAGGTCGCGCACTTGGCGTCGAGGATCGCCTTGATGTCGCGATAATAGGTCGGCCCGACGGGATCGCCGGTGGTGCCCGTCGGCGCGCCGGTGGTCGGCTCGTCGCTCGTGGTCGTCGAGGTGGTCGCGGGCGCGTCGGTGCTGGCGTCGGTGGTCGCGGGGCCGGGGTCGGTCGCGGCGGTGGTGCTCGAGTCGGTGCCGGACGTCGGCGTGTTCGACGAGTCGTTGCAAGCGGTGAGGGCGACCAGCGTGAACACGAACGAGCGCGCGCGAGACATCGCGGCCAGGATATCCCGCGCGGCCGGGGCGAGGGGGCCCGGTGCGCGGAGGAGTGACGGCGGCGGGCTCACGCGCCCGGTCGGGCGGGCCGCTCCGGCCCTTCGGCCGGGGTCGTGAAGCCGCGCGAGGCGCGGGGTGGTGAAGGCGGGGCGCGGCGACGGTCCGGGGTCTGCCGGCCATCGCCGCAGTGCGACGTCTTCATGGCTGCTCCCCGATCTGCGCGCACGTTCTCGTCGACCGCCCCCGTCGCCCCGGGGTCGCGGGCCCGATCCGGCGGTTCGCGGACGACCCGAGGCGGCGGGGCCTCCTGCGCGCGTTCACGGGGCTGCGCGGGTCGGGGCGCGGCGCAGCCACCCCGCGAGCAGGCCGACCAGCTCGTCGACGAGGGCGCCCGAGCGGGTGTCGTTCGGACGCTCGAGCACGCCGTGGTAGACGACCTCGCGGCAGATCGTCGCCAGCATCCAGCCGGCCAGATCGAGCCGCGGGGAGCGCACGCCGGAGGCGGCGAGGAACTCGACGACCCCGGTCGCGCAGCGCTCGCCGGCGGTGGCCGGCCGACGACCGCGGAGGCGCGGGACCTCCTCGGTGAACACCCGCTGCAGGGCGGGCTCGATCGACTGCGCGGCGACGTAGGCCTCGATCAGGGCGCGCAGGGTCGACTCGAGGTCGCCGCCGCGCGGGCGCACGAGCGCGGCCATCATCGCCGCGTCGGTGCGCTCGCCGTGCCGCCGCTCGAGCTCGACGACGATCGCCTCCTTGTTGGGGAAGAACTGGTAGAGCGAGGCGATGTTGACCCCTGCGCGCTCGGCGATCCGGTTGGTCGTGAGGCGGGCGTAGCCGTCGCGCACCAAAATGTAAGCCGTGGCTTGCAGAACGGCCTCGACCGTCGCCTGCGAGCGGCTCTGAACGGGACGACGGCGGGGCTCTACGCGACGCTTGACGGCCATGCGGGGGATGCTCGCGTCTCACACGCCGGCGATGCAAGCAATTGCTTGTGTTTTGCGGAGAGAGCGGGCGCCGCCGCCATTCGGCGGCCTGCATGCGCCGTGATGTTCGAGAGCGTCGCTCGTGCAACATCCGCCAGCGCAGCGCGTGCAGCCGCACCGCCCGCGGGCTCCGCTGCAGCGCCGCCTCGCATTCTGGGGCGAGTCGAGAAGGCGCAGAACTTGGGGCGGTCGCGGCCTTGCTCGACACGAACAAGCGTCAGGCGGTCGCGGCGGAGCCAGAGCCGCTGGAGGCGTCGTTCCGCGAGCTCGAGGAACTGTCGGAGGAGGACTCGGCCGCGCTGCTGGCCGAGTCCTCCAACACCTCGGCCTGAGCACCGGCGCGGCCGTTCACTTGCTGAAGTACTTCATGCCGGTGTCGCACATGAGCGTGACGACGGTCGCGTCCGGGCCGAGCCGCTCGGCGACCCGCAAGGCGGCGAGGACGTTGCTGCCGGTCGAGGTGCCGGCGAACAAGCCTTCCTCCCTGGCCAGTCGCTTCGTCATCGCGGTCGCCTCCGCGGTGGATACGAGCTCGATGTCGTCGACGATGTCGGGCCGCCACAGCGGAACCACAAAGCCGGCGCCCACCCCGTCGATCTTGTGGGCACCGGACGGACCGCCCGACAACACGGCCGACTCCGAGGGCTCCACGGCCACGATGCGGACGCCGGGATGATGGCGGCGCAGGGTCTCCGCGGTTCCGCGCAGGGACGCCGCGGTCCCGACGCTCTGGACGAAGGCATCGACGCGCCCGCCGGTCTGGGCCCAGATCTCTTCCCCCATGCGGTGGTAGGCGATGACCTGATCGGCGTTCTTGAGCTGATCGGTCCAATAACAGCAGTGCTTCTCCGCGATCACCCGTGCCGATTCGATCATGTCACGCGTGAGCTTCTCGGTCATACGCCCGTCATCGCTGTGGATGACCTCGAGCTGGGCCCCGAACGCCCGCATGTGCTCGAGCTTCTCGCGGGCGAAGGCGTCGGAGGTTACGATGTGGAGCGGGTAACCCTTGACGGCGCAGACGAGGGCCAGGGACACGCCCGTGCTGCCGCCGGTGTACTCGACGACGGAGCCGCCCGGCTTGAGCCTGCCGTCGGCCTCGGCTGCCTCGATCATGGCGAGCGCCATGCGGTCCTTCATGCTACCGGTCGGGTTCTCGCTCTCGAGCTTCACGAGGATGCGCGCTACCAGCAGGCACGACATTTCGCAGATGCAACAACGATGTGTTGCCGATACGGTGAAGAATGTTCGGCGTCAGTTCCGGCAAAGCCTCGCTCGGCATGCTTCAGGCTAGGTGCTGGTCCCCGTAGGTGTCAAGGTCGCGCATGCACTCGAGCGGCGGCGAGGAACAGAGTCAGGCGGGCGTAGGCGAAGAGACGGGCGATGTTTCGCCGGCGACGACGACGTCGCAGACGCGCCCCAGGTTCGCCCGGCTCGAGCGTCGAGTCGCGGTCGACGGACGGGGTGTCGTCAAGGCGGACGCGACGGCCCTGCTGCACGAAACAATGCCTGCGGTGGCGACCGAAAGCAGCTCGCGATTGCGAGGTGCTACTCGCGATCCACCGGCGGCGCCCGACTGACCTGGTACAAGGGACAGCATGCCCAAGCCTCGCACCGCACCGCGTCGTCGAGCGCCGCGATGTCGTGCTCGACGTATCCGAGCGTGTGCCCGATGACCTGGACGCGATGAACGAACTGTGTGCGGCGTACGAGCGAGTTGCGGATGTCGCGCGCGAGCAGGGAGACCTGACCCGGTCCCTCGAGATGGCCCAACGGAGCCTCGAGCTCAGCCGCGAACTCGTGGAGCGCGCCGGCGACGAGCTCGGTTTCAGCGGGGTTTGGCCATGCCTGCGAGAAGGTGGCCAACGTGCTGGGCAAGCATCGCGTGCACGAAGCGTTGACGCTGACCGAGCAAGGTCTGGCGATCCGCTTGCGGCTCTGCGAGCGACTGAGATGCGTCGACGACATCGTCGACGTCAGCGCCATCGAGGCGGGTCACCGAGTTCGACTATCGAGCTTTGGCGCACCGATCGAGGAAGAAGACCTTGACGGAGTCGTTGACGAGAAGGCACATCACGGCCGCGTAGCCGAAGACGAAGAGGCTCTGCCACCATGGTAGGGAGGAGCGCCGGCAGGCCTGCGAACGGCAGGGCCGCGCCCAGGGCCACGTCGGCGGCCAGGGCCGCGAGCAGGGGCATGCTCGGCGCGCTCGCCCAGAACCTCCGCCGCTCCCTCGCGGACAGGAGCGAGAACACGGCGAAGAAGAGCAGCAGTTGGAGGCTGAACGTGGCGACCGCGCGGTCGTCCACCGCCAGCCCGAAGTGCGACCAGGCGACGTACAGGAGCCCGAGCGACTCCGCGACCATCATCACCCCGACTGTCACCGACATGGCGACGAACCCGCCGATCTTCCATGTCTCGGGCGCGCGCGACGGGCGCACGCGATCGGTGGCCAGCGCGATCTTGGCGAAGTCCGTCATGAAGACGAGCAAGAGCATGGCGAACGCGGAGATCACGAACTCGCCTGTCACGACGTACGCGACGGCCACGAACGACGCCACGAGGATGGTCCAACTGATCTTGTTGATGATCCACGTCAAGATCCGCTGGTAGGTCCGCCGTCCCTCGTCGACCAGCGCGATGATGTCGATGAGTCCGGGCTCCGTCAGCACGACGCTGGCTGCCGCCTTGGCGACGTCGGTCGCGGTGCTGACGGCGATGCCCACCTCCGCTTGCCGCAGCGCGGGCGTGTCGTTGACGCCGTCGCCCGTCATCCCTGTGACGTGCCCCGCGGCCTGCATCCGCGCGACGATCATGTACTTGTCCTCCGGGTAGACCTCGGCGAACCCGTCCGCCGCGAGCACGGCGCTCGCCACGTCGGCGTTCGCCGCCCTCAGCTCGCCGGGGCGGCGGATCTCCTTCAGCCCGACCTCTCGCGCGAGCTCGCTCGCCACCTCGAGCGCGTCCCCGGTCACCATCTTCACCGTCACCCCGAAGTCGCGCAGCGTGGCGATCCACTGGCGGGCGTCGGGGCGCGGGGGATCGTAGAGCGACACCAACCCCAGCAGCTCGACGGGTCCGTCCTCGGGGCCCCGGGCGACGGCCAGCGTGCGATGGCCTCGCTGCGCCGCGTCGCGGACACGAGCCGCGAGCGTATCGAGCGCATCGGCTTCGATCCCGCACTCCCGAGCGATCGTCCGGACCGCGCCCTTCATCACGCGGAGCCGGCGACCGTCCACCTCGACGACCGCCTCCGTGCGCCGGCGCTGCGCGTCGAACGGCGCGAACGAGACGACCGTGGGTGCGGAGGTCGCGTCGAACAGTCGCCGGTCCTTCGCCGCGGTCAGGAAGGCGAGGTCGATCGGGTCCTGGTTGGCCTCCTGGGACGCGAGCGCGCCGGCGGCGAGCACGTCGGACTCCGTCGCACCGCCCCACGGGCTCACGCCGGCGACGTTCAGCCGATTCATCGTGATCGTGCCCGTCTTGTCGACGCACAGCACGTCCATCGTCGCGGCGTCCTCGACGGCGCTGAGGCGCACCACCAGCACCCCGTGCTCCGCGAGGTGACGCGACCCGAGCGCGGTGCTGACCGTGAACATGACGGGGAGAGCGACCGGGATCGCGCTCATCAACAGGACCAGCGCGAGCGGGGCCAAATCGAGCCGCAGCTCGCCGCGCACGAACGCCAGCACCAGCACGACCCCGAGCAGCGTCCCGACGATGATGAGCAGCCGGTGCACCAGGCTGGCGACCACGGCCTCGATGTGGAGCCGCGGTCGGGCCATGCGGACCAGCTCCGCCGTGCGACCGAAGGACGTGCGCGCCCCGGTCGCCAGCACGATGCCGTTCCCCTCGCCCTGGCGGACGACGGAGCCCGACGCCAGCACCTCGCCGACGACCCTCTCGACCTCGGCTGTCTCGCCGGTGAGCACCGACTGATCGACGCGCAGGGTGCCGTCGAGGAGTTCGACGTCCGCCGGGGCGATGTCGCCGGAGCGGAGCCGGACGATGTCGCCGGGGACCAGCTCGCGCGCCGAGATGATCCGCCAATCGGCGTCCCGGAGCGCGCGGGCGCGGACCTGCAGTCGGGTGCGCAGCGACTCGACGATCCCGGTCGCGCGCCGCTCCTGCACGAAGCCGACGATGGCGTTGACGACCAGGAGCCCGCTGACCACCGCGACGTCCGCATACTTCCCGAGCGCGGCGGAGAAGACGATGACGAGCTCGAGCATCCAGGCCGAGGCGCCCCAGAACTTCGCCAGCAGGGCGAGCGCCGGGTGCCGCTTCTTCTCGATCACCTCGTTGTAGCCGTATGTCCCCCGGCGCGCCTGGACCTCCGCGTGCGAGAGGCCGCGACGTGGATCCACGCGCAACTCGGCGAGCGTGCGGCGGAGCGACGCGGCTGCGAGGTCCCGCGCCTCGCGGGCCTCCGCATGCTGGCCGTCCTCGGGTCCCGACATGAGGACTTTGTAACTCTGACGGCGTGTCGTGTCGGAGCGAGCGGCTCGACGCTCCTTGTCGTGGGCCGTGGGACTGTGGCGGCGCACGCGCCCGCGAGCGGCGCCGCTGGCCCCGCGCTGAGCTTGCCGCTCATCAGCAAGCTTTGGGGACCGCGGGTGCGCGGCCCACGGGGACAAGGACGGCTGGCCGCGTTGACCTACGAGATGCAGGCGGGTACGTTGCAGCATGAACGAGCAGCCCGCACGGCCCTCGGGTGTGTCCCTCGCTAGAATCTGCGGGGAGTGCTCCTCCTCGGTGCGGCATTGCTGGTCTTGATCGTGATGCTCTTTTTCCCGGGCCGCCATTCAAAACCTGGCGAAGCCGCGTCCGAAGATGCGGCGGCCCCACCGTAGAGCCGAACAGGTTGCCGTGGGCGAGGCCGAGCGCCCCGAGGACCGGGATGTGCGTAGCGACCCACGCAAAGTCGGCGAGGATCGTGGCGACGGCAAGCGCCCCCCGCTTCTGCGAGGGGCGCTGCGAATGGCGTCGGCGCGACGATGAGTACTTCAGTCCGTTCCACCCTGACTCTTCTGTTCCTCCTTTCCGGCGTCCCAGCGATGACCGATACACCAGAGGTTCGATCCAGCGATGAGGCATTCTGCGCACACGGCGGAGCTCAAGATGCTGAGCTCCTGTATAGGGCCGTCCTTCAGGCGCCTTCCCAACACCGGCGAGCCATCTTCGCACTTTCTCCCGAAGCGAAGAGCTCGCTCTGGAAGAGCCATCTGGAGCGGTACAAGGCAGCACACCCACGGTTAACCGATGGTCAATTGCACGTCCTGTGGCCTGTGACGGAGAGTGCAGGTGACCGCGTTCACCAAAGGTCCCAGCGAGTTTCAGGACGGGCCGACTGAATCAGGGTCGGCCCTTCCTGCACACTGAGGCGAGCGGGGATGGTCCCCGCGCCGGCGGTCGCCCAGGCGTCGAGACGAGCGGACCCGGCTGCGGTGGGAGGCAATATGTCTCGAGGGACATGTTGCTCCCCTTTCGAGGCCCGCGCGGCGAGCCTGAGTGCCAGACCTCGACCCGGCAGGTCCCAGGGGCGCGTCGGGAGCGTCATCGCACCGACGCGCGAGCTCTTCCTCGTCGATTGCAGGGGGCCGAGGCTCTGACCACACGTGATAACCTGGGCGCCGCGGTGAACGGCCGACTGTGCGCGCATGCCCTCTGCCATGAGCTCGCATGAGACGGCCGTGACCGTCAGCGCGCACGCGGGGCAGGACGGCCCGCCCTGCGCGGCGCCCGAGCGGATCGGCCGCTACGCGCTCGCGGGTCCGATCGGCCGCGGTGGCATGGGCGTCGTCTACCTGGCGCGCGACGAGGTGCTCGGACGGCGCGTTGCGCTCAAGCTGCTCGACAGCGGCGCGGCCTCGGCGACGCAGCAGGCCCGGCTGCTGCAGGAGGCGCAGGCGCTGGCCCGCCTGGCCCACCCGAACGTCGTCACCGTGCACGAGGCGGGCGAGCACGAGGGGCGGATCTTCCTGGCGATGGAGTTCGTGCCGGGCGACACGCTGCGGGCCTGGCAGCGCGAGCGCGTGCGCGACCGGGCCGAGTTGCTGGCCGTGGCCGTGCAGGCCGGGCGCGGGCTGGCCGCGGCGCACGACGTCGGGCTCGTGCACCGCGACGTCAAGCCCGAGAACATCATGGTCGGCGCCGACGGTCGCGTGCGTGTGATGGACTTCGGGCTGGCGCGACAGGCCCGCACGTTCGCGGGCGACGACGACCTGACGTCGCCGCTGTCGACGGCCCCGCTGACGCAGGCCGGCGCGGTGATCGGTACGCCGGGGTACATGGCGCCGGAGCAGCGGCGCGGCGCCGTCGTCGACGCGAGCGGCGACATCTACAGCTTCTGTGTGGTGTTGTACGAGCTGCTGGCCAGCGAGCGTCCGAGCGGCGAGGCGGCGCAGGCCGTGCTGGTGCGGCGGGGTGTG
Organism: Nannocystis pusilla; assembly: GCF_026626665.1. Taxonomy (GTDB): domain Bacteria; phylum Myxococcota_A; class Polyangia; order Nannocystales; family Nannocystaceae; genus Nannocystis; species Nannocystis pusilla. The sequence continues at coordinate 6,900,696 of NZ_JAPNKE010000002.1, read as the reverse complement.
CCGGCGTGGCTCGCGGCGGTGGTCGCACGCGGCCTCCTGGACGACCCCGCGGGGCGCTGGCCGACGATGCACGCGCTGCTCGTCGCCCTCGAGCAGGACCCGGCCCTGCGCCGGCGGCGGCGCCTGCGGATCGCCGGCATCGTCGCGCTCACCGGGCTCGTCGCGTCGGCGCTGGTGCTCGGCGGGCTGGCGTGGCGGGCCTCGATCCTGCGGGTCCGCGCCGAGCAGCTGGCCGCGGACCGGCTGGCGGCGATCGGGCAGGTCGAAGATCCGGAGGCGGCATTCGCCGCGTTCGTCGCCGATCCGGCGCACCGCGGCACGCGGGCGGTCGCCCACGCGTGGCAGCGGCGCGGCGACCAGGCGCGGGCCGCCGGGCGCGGCGACGAGGCGATCACCGCGTACGCGCGGGCCTACGTCGATGCCGTCCACCCTGACGACGCGACCGCGACGCTGCGCTCGCTCGCTGCGACGTTCCACGCCGACAGGGACGGGCCGGCGCTCGCGCCCGTGGTCGCCGAGCTGCACGCCCGCGGGGTCGACGACGACGAGCTGCGCGCGCAGTCGGTGCTCGCCGCCCTGGCCCTGCGCGATCTCCCGGGTGCGCTCGCCGACACGCCGGTGGACAGTCCGTGGCGTCCGCTGCTGGCCGCCCTGGCCGCCGGGCACCCGCTCCCGACGGAGGTGTTCTGGCCGGTCTACGCCCTTCCATCCGGGGGCCCGGCCGCGTACGCGTTCGGGTCGGCGAGCGGCGAGACGGTGCTGCTCGACGACCGGCTCGTGGAGGTCGGCCGCCGGCCGTTCGGCGCGGCGCCCCCTTCGGGACCACACGCAAGCTGGTCCGCGGGACCGACCTCGTCGACCTCGACGCCCCCGACGTCGTCCTGTGGCGCGCCGAGCACCCCGTCGCCTACGGGGAGATCCTGCGACCCGGGCCCGGCCGACCGCCGGTGAGCCTGTTCCAGTACATATGGCCGCACCTCGGCTTCTACCGCCTGGTCGAAGCGCCAGGTCAGCCGCTCTCCACCGCCGTCGCGCACACCGGCACCCACGCCGCGGAGGCGGCGTGGTCGGCGGCGTGGTCGGGTGATCTCGACGGCGACGGGCGCGAGGAGTTGGTCGCCAGCTTCGAGAGCCCCACCTACGACCTGCGGGTGTTCGACCTGGATGACGACGGCGCGCTGCGGCTGCGCTGGCGCGGGCCCGCGGGGTTCGTGAGGGGGATCGCCGGGGCGCGCCGCGGCGACGAGCGCCTCGTGGTCGTCGTCCGCGACGCCCTGGACGCCGCGCCGGACGTGTTCCCCGAGCCGCCGCACCTCGGCGGGCCCCCGGGGTTCGAGCTGCTGCGCTGGGACGGCGAGGCGCTGCGCCGGGTCGCGCACGTGCCGTCGCCCCACCCGGACCTCCATGCCTTCTCGCGCACCCTCCTCGCCGCCGACCTCGACGGCGACGGCGACGACGAACTGATTCAGCGCTTCCGTCTCGGCGAGGATCACGGCGTGCTGCTCGCGCGGGTGACCGGCGACGGCGGCGAGGCGCGGATGATCGGCGGGATCGATGCCCTCCTCGTGGTCGAGCGCGACGACGATCCCGCCGACGAGCTCGTCGTCCGCCTGGAGCCCGGGCACGGCGCGTGGGTCCTCGGCGACGGCGAGGCCGCGATGCCGGCCCTGCCGCCCGCGCTCGGCCCGGGCGCGACCTTCCCCGTCGACGACCCGTGGCTCGCCGAGCGCACCGTTCACGCCGAGGCGCTGGCCGGCATGGGCCGCGCCCGCGAAGCCGCCGGGGCCTACGCCGACTTCGCCCGCACGACCCCCGACCCCGACGTCCGCGGTCGCCTGCTCGCCCGCGCCGCCGCCTTGTGGTCCGCGGTCGGCGACGACGAGCAGGTGCTGGCGATCGACGCGCGCCTCGCCGACGACCCGCGACTCGGCGCGACCGCGCTGGCCCGCAGCGTCGCGGCGCTGGACCGCCTCGGTCGCCACGTCGAGGCCCACGCCGCGGCCGTCCGTCTCGCCGCTCACCCGGCGCGCAGCGACGCCGAGGCCGCGCAGGCGGCCGCCCAGATCGCCCGCCTGGAGCCGCTCGTCCGCCCGGGCGCCCGCATCGACGTCGACTTCGCCGACCTCGGCCGCTGGCACGTCGAGCGCCCCGCCGGCCTGCGCCGCGGCCCCGGGCGCGGCGAGCTCGCGCTGACCGCGGTCGGACCTGCGCCGGCGGCCTGGTTGCCGCTCGAGTGGGACGGCGAGGCGCTGGCCCTCGAGTTCGAGCTCGACGCCGACCGCCTGGAGAGCGGCGCGTGCCTGTCGGTCGAGGTGCAGGACGAGGCCGGCGCGGTGCTGATCGGCGCCCGCGTGTGCGGCGGGGCCCGTCCCAGCGCGCTGAACCGCAACCTGAGTTGTCGGTCCGGCGGCGGCCTGCCGGTCGTCATGTCCATACGAGATGTCCCTTCGGCCAGGTTCGCTAGCCGCCATGTCGTCCGCGTCGGGTGGTTCCGCGGCGGCGAGGCTGGGTGCAGCGCCGAGGGCCGTCGGGCCGTCCTTCCGGCTCCACCCGGGTCCGGACCGTTGCGGCTGGCCATCGGCGCGATGACCGACGTCCGCCCGACCCCCGCCGAGGGCACGCTGCGCCGCTTGACGGTCCACGGTGCCCGGGCCGGCGCGTCCGCGGCCGACGACGCGTGGGACCGGGCCGCCCGTCACCTCGCCGCGGACGACGCGGTCGCCGCGCGGGATGTCCTCGGGGACAGCCAGGCCCGGACCTCGCGCGAGCGGCTGCTCCTCGTCGACCTGCGCGACCGCCTCGGTGACGTCGACGGCCTGACCGCGGCGATCGACGCCGCCGCCGCCGACCTCCTCGCGCCCGCGCACCGGCCCGACCTCGCGCTCCTGATCCGCACCCGCCCGCTCGCCGCCGCGATCCTGCTGCGCCGCCTGGGCGGCCGCCTGCTGCCCGCGCTCACCGAGGTGTGGTCGGTCCTGCCCGTCCACCGCGACGACCACGAGACCCGCCAGGCGGCGCTGCGCGAGCTCGCCGGCATCGGCGACCTCGCACCGCAGAGCCCTGACGAGGCCGCAGCGCTCGCCCACCTGCTGCTCGTGCGCGGCCTGCTCGCCGCCGTCGAGGGTCTTCCGGACATGGCCGAGCGCGATCTCTCGGCGGCCCTCGCGCTCGCGGACGGCGCGCCGACCGACGTCCTGGTGGATCTACACCTCGCGCTCGCTCGCCTGTGGATCGCCGAGCGCTCCGAGGTCGCACGCGCGCACGCACGAGCGGCGCTCGCCAGCAGCCGCGAGCCCGAGCTCACGCGCGAGCGCATGCTCCGCGAGCCCGCGCTCGCGGGCTTGCTGGCAGGTCCGACATAGACGGGGCCGTCCGCGTCCCGGCATAGTGATCGACGCCATGGCGCGGCTGCGAAAGACCGACGGCAGCTTCGGCTGGCTGCTGCGCAGCCGCGACCTCGTCGGCCGCTCGCGGGCCTGCACGATCCGCCTCGACGAACCCGAGGTGTCCGGCGAACACGCCGTCCTCCGCTGGACCGGCGCCGGCTGGGACATCAAGGACCTGCACAGTCGCAACGGCGTCCACGTCGACGGCCGCCGGCTCGAGCCGGGCGTCCCGGCCGTGCTGACCGCGGGCAGTGTCCTCGGGTTCGGTCGCGCCGACGGCTACACGCTCGTCGACGCCGAGGAGCCCGTCGCGTTCGCCGAGCCGCAGGACGGCGGCGAGCCGATCGCGTCGCTCGGGGGCATCCTCGCGCTGCCCGACCCCGACGCGCCCGCGGCCATGATCTTCCGCGCCGGCGCGACCTGGTCGATGGACCAGGCCGGCGAGGTCGTCCCGATCGCCGACGGCGAGACCGTCCACATCGGCACCAGGGCCTTCCGCGTCCATCTCCCCGAGGCGCTGCCGCCGACCGCGAACGCGGCGCCCTCGGCCCCGCAACTCGACGACCTGCACCTCCGCTTCGCGGTCAGCCGCGACGAGGAGTACGTCGAGCTGATCGCCACCCACGCCGACCGCGTGTTCGACCTCCAGGCCCGCAGCCACCACTACCCGCTGCTCTTGCTGGCGCGCGCGCCCTACGCCAGCGAGACGTCCCGCCCGCCTACCAGGGCTGGGTCCACCAGCACGCGCTGCTCGATCAGCTGCGCATCGATCGCAACCAGCTTCACCTCAACATCTTCCGCGCGCGCCGCCAGTTCGGCGAGGCCGGCATCGGCGACGCCGCCCGCATCATCGAGCGCCGCTCCAACACCGGTCAGCTGCGCATCGGTGCGCAACATCTGCAGATCGTCGCATACGACGACGGTTCGGATGAGGCGCGCCGTCGCGTCGCGCGCTCACCTCGGTGACGGGGCCACGGCCGCGTCCGGCGGACCCGGCCTCGACCGCTGCGTGCGAACGGCCGCGTCGCCGACGCGACCGCTCACCGCTGAGCCGCGCGCCGCCCGGATCACCGGCGACGGCGCCTGGTCACGAGCCCGGCGACGCCGAGCAGCAGCAGGCCCCCCGCGTCGGGCCCGGGGGCGTCGCAGCCGCAGCCGCCTTCGCCCACACCGCTCGGGTCCGTGCCGGTATCGTCGCTGTCGCTCGCGGCCCCGCTCGAGCCGTCGCTGCCGGGGCCGCCGGTCGGGCCGTCGCCTCCGGTCGACGAGTCGCCGCCGGACATCGAGTCGCCGCCGGACATCGAGTCGCCGCCGGAGGCCGAGCCGCCTGTCGGGATGTCGCCGCCGGTCGACGCCTCGCCGGTCGACGCCTCGCCGGTCGTCGTGTCGGACGCGCACTCCTCGTCGATCTCGTCGTCGCAGTCGTTGTCGAGACCATCGTCGCACACCTCGGCGCCGGTCGGCGTGCACACGCAGGTGTGGGCCGCGGGGTCGCAAGTCGATCCGGCGGAGCAGTGGCCGTCCTCGAGGCACTCGACGCAGGCGCTGGGCTCGCTCGCGGCGTCGCAGTGGGGCAGGCTCGGGTCGGTGCACTGGGCGTCGGTCTCGCAGGGCACGACGAACACGGAAGTCGGCGCGCCCGGGAAGTTGCCGTCGCCGGTCGGCGTGTCGGTCGCCGCGGCGCCGAGCATGCCGGCCGCGTTGATCAGCGCCTGGTTGTCGATCTGCCCGGGGCTGTCGGCGGCGACGCTCACGCGGAACTTCACCGTCGAGGACGCGCCCATGGCGAGCGTCCCGCCGGCGGAGTCGCTGGCGTTCATGCCGAGGCGGACGACGATCGCGTTGCTGTTCATGTCGTACTCGCCCTGGTCGTCGCTCGCGGCGTCGGTCTTGGCGCCGGCGTTCGCGCCCGTGGTGATCTCGAGCGAGCCTGGCACGTAGGTCACCCCGGCCGGCAGCGGGTCGGTGAGGACGACCTCGATCGCGGTGTCGCTGCCGGTGTTCGTCACCTCGATCGTGTACTCGACCTCGTCGCCGGGCACGAGCTTGCCGCCGTTCACGTCGACGGCCGACTTGACCGACGTGGTGAACTCGGGCCGGAGGTCGGAGATCGAGGTGATGAAGCCCGACACGAAGAACTGGTCGCCGGTGGTGCTCGCCTGCAACATGGCCTCGGTCTGGCCCGCCGTGAGCTTGTCGGTGACGTCGACGGTGTCGAGGTCGATGCCCGACATCGAGTGGGGCTCGCCCGTCAGCTGCGGGAGGTCGCCGGCGACCGACAGCGCGCTGCCGAGGTGCGAGCGCGTGCTGTTGAAGAAGTTGTTGCCCGGGTTGAGCGGGTTGGCGAGCGGCGGGCCGCCGCCGAAGGTGAACTGGTCGCCCGAGAGGCCGATGTCGCCCTCGAACGCGACCAGGCCCAGCTTGCCCTCGATGCCGCCGTCGGGGACCTTGAAGCCCGAGAGGAGGATGTCGAGCGACATATCGGTCTCCACCAGGTCGAAGCCGTCGAACACCGCGAGGTTGCGGACCGGCTGGGCCGGGTCCTGGTAGAGGACGACCATCCACCAGCCGGCGAACAGCCCCTCGCTGTTGACATTCGCGAACGCCGCGGTGTCGACGCCGCCGACGCGGTAGGACCCGGGGCCGTGGGCCTGGACCAGGCCCGTGACGTCGGCGCTGCACTGGTAGGCGCTGAAGTCGGTGGTCACGCAATTCGCCGCGCCGTCGACGTCGGCGGAGAACCCGCCCGGGCGGTCGAGCGTGACCGTGCCGTCGGCCATACGGGCGTCGACGGAGGCGGCCCAGTAGAGGAAGGCGTGGGTGACGACGGCCTCCGCCGGCAGCCCCAGGACCGCGGAGGTGCGGGCGTCCGCGGCCGTGAGGGCCACGTTGGCCTCGGCCTGGTCGGGCTCCGGCGAGTCGGCGCGCCAGTAGACGTCGACCGACCCGTCGGCAGTGTTGGAACCGCACATCCCGACGGCGCCGACGACCGGCTTCGGCACGGCCGCCGTGCAGTTCTGTGCGAGCGTGTTGCCGATCAGCGCGAAGTCGCCGCGCTGGGTGACCTGCACCCGCAAGGTCGGCGCGGCCGAGACCTCGGCCGCCATCCACAACCAGCCCGCGATCGCGGGCAGACCCACTCCAAAACCAAGTTTGCGCATGACGATGACTCCGGGAAAGACCCGGCGACAGTAGCGTCAGCGGGGACCGACGAAATTTCAGCCGACTTTCACCGACGCGCGCACGCCGGCGCGCCAGCGCCCGTCTGCGAGCGGGCTGCAAGACTCGCTCATCGTGCCCGAAGACCGTCACGGGTGGGGAGATCCAGGAGCTTCGGAAATGGAGGGACGGTTCCCTACCGCTTCCCGTGGATGAGCGTCCGCACCGCGTCGTCGAACTCGACCTCGATCTTTCCGTCGACCGCGCGGATCACCGAGCCGGTGCGAGTCCGTCGAGGAACACGTGGGCGATGAATCGCGCCGGCCTCAACGAACCGGTGACGTCCGCCTGCCACCGCGGGGATGATCTGGCACTTGAGTCATGGTCACTGAGACATGACCTGTCGGACAGATTATCGCCACTCCCCGATAGAGCTCTGAGGGGTAGGTCGTCGCGGGCGTGTGGTCGACACTTGCCTGGCGAGATCGACGTTGACGCGATCGCGCCGGATCGCTACGTATCGCAGTGCATGTACGACCACGAGGAGCACATCGCGGCGTGGCGCTCGTTCCGGTCGCTGTGGCTCGCCGTGGCGATCGCAGTGATGTCGTGGCCGTTTCTCTGGCTCGGCTGGGAGGGGATAGACGGGCGCGCGCCCGGCGGGAGTCCGCGGGCCACGCTCGGCTTTGGCCTCGTCGTCCTGGCGGCGGCGGTCTTCGTCGGGGCTCCGCGGCGCCTGCGGACGTTACGCATGACACGCACCGCGTTTCTGGTCGACGGTCGGCCCCGGGAGCTCGGGCGATGGACGGACGAGGTGTTGACCGCGGGGATCTTGCGAGCGGGTGGTCAGCACGCCGACGCGCGGCGCTTCGTCGCGGTCCGACAGGCCCGCCTGCACCTCGCTGCCGCTCCGGCGGTCGAGTATACGGAGGAGCTGCGGCGCGGCGCGGACGCGATGGCGCACGCGGTGGGGCCGTCGTCGCAATGGCCATATGCCGCGCTGTTGGTGGAGCCGGGAGCGCCCGCGCAGGTGTGTCTCACTCCGGAGGCCGCGCGGGTGGCCGCGGCGAGCTCGTCGACGGCGTCGGTGTTCGTGCTCGCGGGTTACCTCTCGGGGCACGAGCATGCGCTGGCCGAGCGCGGGGCCGTGGTGCGGTCGCTGGCGCTCGTGAAGGACGATCCATTTCTGCGAAAGGCAGCGAGCAGCGCTCACCACGGCGGGCCGCTGGCCGCACTGGACGGCGGAGACCTCGACGATCTGGCCGGGGGGGTCGACCGCTTTCGGTCGCGGTCGGGTGCCGCGAAGGCGGACCGGGAGGCGGTGCCGGAGGTCGACGTGTGGCTCGCTCGACGCGGTCGGGCTAGCGACAGCGAATGGCCTGCTCGCCTCGCGGCACTGTTCGCCTATCGCGCGGTCGCCGGGCCCAGGACGGATCTCGAGGCGCGGGTCTTCGCGGTGCTGCTGCGCTGGAAGGCCCGGGATTCGGATGACGCCCTCGACACCTTCTTTCGGGCCTGGCGCGTGTTGATGGCCCAGCCGGCGGTCGAAGAGCCCTGTCAGTGCGTGTCGTGGCCCGAAGGACTCGCGCCTCCGACGTGAGACGCGGCGGTGCGCCGGGCCGGACGGAACGACAGCCGAAGTCGTCCGACCGTCTCTCCCGGAGCCGCGGAGACCTCGGTGAGCACGGCGAACACCTGGCTCGACGCCGGACCGTCCGTCAACGACATGCGCCGCCTGATCGTTGTCGATGTCGGCGACCTTCGATGGTGATTAGTCCTCCTGCGATCAATGGCGTCAGGGCTCGAACGTCACGCAGCCGTCGACCGAGCCGCGTGGGCTTGCGATGGCGCGGAGTGGGTCCGCGCGCGAGTCGGCAGCTCCGTTCGGCGCGGCTCTCGACCATGCACGCCGGCGCGTCACAGCCCTGTATCGCTCTGGTAGAGCAGCTCCGGCGGCGGCCCGTCGCGTGGCAAAATGTAAGCTGGAGCTCGCCGGAAGGCCTCGCTCGACGCCCGCGATCCGGCTTCGATAGGACTCGGTGCGCGGCTGCACGGCCGCGCGCACAGGCGGCGAACACAAGCTGACGAAGCAAGTCTTTGCTCATATTTTAAAGAAAGAGAAACGTGATGGACGGGACGCACGACGAACGGCCGCTCCGCGGCCTCAACTTCGCATTCAGCGGTGGGACCGCGGGGATCGGCCTGGCGGCGGCGACGGCGTTGGCGCGCCGCGGGGCGGCGCTCCTGCTGCTCGGGCGCGACCGCGATCGCGGAGACCGGGCAGTCGCGGCGGTGCGCGAGGCGGGGGCCGCCGAGGCGGTGTTCTGCGCGGCCGACCTGACGACGATGGCCGGGGTGGGGCGCGCGATCGAGGCGATCGGCGCTGGCGCCCGGCGCTGCACGGGCTGGTGCACACCGCGATGACTGCATCGATGCGGCGGGTCGACACTGCCGACGGGTTCGAGCGGGCGTTCGGGTTGCAATACTTGGCCCGCTACGCGCTCAACCGCGGGCTGCTGCCGGCGCTGGCGCGCTCGGGCGACGGGCGGATCGTCCACGTCGGCGCGAAGGCGCCGGCGGGCCTGGTGCCCGAGCTCGACGACCTGCAGTTCGAGCGCCGCCGCTGGTCGCTGCTGCCGGCATTGATGTCGTCGCAGGTGCTGGGCTACCTGCACGTGCAAGAGGCGACGCAGCGCTGGCGCGAGCTGCCGGTCAGCGCGAGCGTCGTCTGCGTCGGCATGACCCGCACCGACACGGCGCGCGAGTGGCCGTGGTTCATCCGTGGGCTCTACCGCCTGCTCGGGACCTCGCCCGAGCGATCGGCGGCGAACGTGATTCGGCTGCTCACCGCGGCCGATGTCCGCGGCGCGGGTGGATCGATCTTGTTCGACCCGCGGCGCTTCGAACCGACGCCGCTGCGCCTCGACGCCGAGCTGGCGCGGCGGACGTGGGAGCTGTCCGAGGCGCTGGCGCGGTCGCGCGGGCTGGTGCTGCCGGACTTGGCGAGCCAGTGACTGCCTTGGATCCGGTCATGTCTTGAGAGACATGTTGTCGCATTGGAGCATGTCGGCGAAGTCGAGTTCGTGCGGGTGCGGTGCGCTCGCGGCGTCTGCCTGGCGGGCGAAGAGCCTCGCGGGCACGCGTCGTGCTCCGGGGCGACCTCTGCAGGGGCGGGGTGCGGGCGTGCGCGCCTGGCGGGGTTCGGGCTGGAGGAGACCCCGGGAAATGTTGGCGGGACGTAACCGGGAGCCCTGCGCGGAAGCGCGCAATCGGCCTGAAACGCGCGGCAAGGGGGTGCTACGGGCTCCGCCTCCGGGGCGGGCGAGGGCCTCTGTAAAGCGACGGTAATCCGGCGTGCAGGGAGTCCGGGGGCGACCAATATCTGGATGCGAGCCGGGGCCCTGACCCGCGCGGCGATGGCCGCCCCCCGGTGCGAGGAGACACACCATGACACGCATCACCAAGGCCGCCTTCCTGTCCCTTTCCCTCCTGTTCGTCGCCTGCGACAAGGAGGAGACCGAGGAGCCCACCGAGCAGGAGCTCGCGGAGGTCGAGGGTGGTCACCACAAGGGCGGCTTCATGGCCAAGTTCGACGCGGACGGCGACGGCGCCATCTCCCGCGAAGAGGCCAAGGGCCACCGCTTCGAGGCGAAGTTCGCCGAGCTCGACGCCGACGGCGACGGCAAGCTGACCCGCGAGGAGATGAAGGCGATGAAGGGCCACCGCGGCGACCGCGGCATGCACAAGGACCCGGAGGCGCGGGCGAGCAAGCTGCTGGCCAAGTTCGACGCCAACAGCGACGGCGCGCTGTCCCGCGACGAGGTCACCGAGGGCCCGCTGGCCGAGAAGTTCGCCCAGGCCGACACCGACAGCGACGGCAAGCTGACCCGCGAGGAGCTCAAGGCGCTGAAGGGCCGCGGCGGCAAGCACGGCGACGGGCCCAAGGACCCGGCCGAGCGCGCGGCGATGATGATGGCCAAGCTCGACGTGAACAGCGACAACGCGCTGACCGCCGACGAGGTGGCCGGACACCACAAGCTGGCCGAGAAGTTCGCGGAGGCCGACAGCAACAGCGACGGCAAGCTGACCCGCGAGGCTGGTGGCGTTCAAGCAGGCCCACCACGGCGAGAAGCACCGCGGCCCGCGCGGCGAGTGAGCCGAACCTCCCGCGACGCCGGGTCAGGAACCCGAAGCGCCGCTGCCCCTCACGGGCGGCGGCGCTTCTCTCATGAGCCCGCTGCCGCGGCGCCCCTCGCAGCTGAAAGCGCGCGACGGTTCTCGCGGCCTGTCGTCGCGCGCGCTCGAGGCAGGCCCGTCTCTACCAGCGAGGTCCGTCTGCAGGGGCCGAGAGCCGAGCGATCTGCGCTTCGTCGCCTCTGCGCGGTCGGCCGCAGGTCCGCTCAGGACGGCTGTCCCCGCATGGCGATCGGGACATGTCTTAAATGGCATGCCCCATCGGACATGTCTTTGGATGGGGATTCGGCGACGGCGCGGCGAGCGGCGTCGACCTCGGCGAGGATGGCCCGGGCGTGGGCGAGGAAGCGCTCGCCGGCGGGCAGGAGGCGGACGCCGCGCGGGGTGCGGTCGAACAGGCGAGTGCCGAGCTCGTCCTCGAGCTGGCGGATCTGCCGGGTCACCGGCGGCTGCGAGACGTGCAGCCGCTGCGCCGCGCGGCCGACGTGCTGCTCCTCGGCGACGGCGACGAAGTAGCTGATCTGGGTCAGGCTCACGCACCCAGGCTACGCGCGAGCGGCCGCGGCAGGCAAGCGTGCGCGGTCGCGCCGGCGCACACGGGAGGAATCCGCGTCAGGGTAGGCGCACGGCGCTTCAGCGGCGGACCACGGGGACGCCGCCCTTGGGGCCGATGGTGGCGGCGCGCACCCCCGTCCGCGCCGGCGCGGCGGCGAGCTCGAGCTCGAACTCGAGGATCAGGGTCGCCAGCACGATCTTCATCTCGTGCAGCGCGAAGGCGGCGCCGAGGCAGCGCCGCGCGCCGCCGCCGAACGGCAAGTACTCGTGCGGCGGGGGATGCTTGCCGTCGAGGAAGCGCTGCGGGCGAAAGCTCAGGGGCTCGGGGTAGCGGGCCTCGTGGAGGTGGACGAGCAGCAGGCAAGCGCCCAGGCCGGCGCCGGCGGGCAGGAGGTAGCCGCCGAGCTCGAACGGCCGCAGCAGCTTGCGCGAGACCAGCGGGATCAGCGGGTGCAGCCGCAAGGTCTCGGCGCACACCGCGTCGAGCAGCGGCGACTGGGCGAGGCGGTCCGGATCGTCGCCGAGCGGCCGCAGCTCGTCGCGCAGACCGCCGAGCAGCTCGGGTTGCCGGAGCAGCTCGTCGACCGCCCACGCGAGCGCCGTGGCGGTGGTCTCGTGGCCGGCGATCACCATGGTGAACAGCTGCTCGACGATCTCCTGCTCGTCCATGGCGGCGCCCGACTCGTCGCGCGCGGCGACCAGGAGGCTCAAGATGTCGTCGCCGGGACGGGCCGGATCGCGGGCGGCGATCTCCTGACGCAGGAGGTCGTGGACGCCGCCGAGCAGCCGGCGCAACCGGGCCCACGGACCGAAGCCGGCGAATTCGCGCTGCAGGGCGCGGAAGGTGGCGATCAACGGGCCGAACGCGGCGATCGTGTCGCGCACGCCGCGGGCGCAGGCGGCGAGCCGCTCGCTGGTCGAGACGCCGAAGATCGTGCGGATGATGACGTCGAGCGAGATGTCCCGAAAGACATCTTCGATCGGGACCGGACGGTCGCGCGGGACGGCCGCGAGGTGGGCCCGCGCGCTGTCCCGCATGGTGGCGCCGTAGGCCCGCATGCGCGCGCCGTGGAAGGGCGGCTGCATCAACCTGCGGGCGCGGCGATGGGCGGCGCCGTGCTGCAGGAGGACCGAACCGCGCCCGAGCACGGGGGCCATGGCGTCGGCGGCGAACGGGGCGAAGGTGTCGGGCTCGGCAGAGAAGATGGCGCGCACGGCCTCGGGGGCGCTGGCGACCACGATCGCGCCGCCGAGGATCGGCAAGGTGAACAGATCGCCGTGCCGCCGGCCCACGTCGCGGATCGATCCGACCGGGTCGCGCAGATAACGAAGGGTCTGCCAGACGGCGCTCCTGGGCCCGGGCGGGAGTTGCGTGGGCTGATGCATCGGCGCGATTCAGTGTGCCCGCGGGTCGAGGTGCGCGCGAGGGGGTGCGGCACAGGAACATCGATACAATTCGGGCCCGTGCTACGAGCATTTCTCCCGAGCAGATCATCGTGACTCCAGACTATGGACATTCGCGGATCCTCGACGCGAACGTCGCCCGGTCCATGGACGTTGTTCTTCGCGGTGATGTCGCCGCGCCTCGCGCCATACCCAAATGGTATTGGACCGGTCGCGGCGGTCCGGCGCACGCTCGCGGCATGTCGGTGACGATCTACGGGCCGCGCGAGATCGCGGCGATCGAGCGCGCGGGAGCGGCGGCGGCGGGGACTCTGGCGTACGTGGCGGAGCGGCTGCGCGCGGGGGTGACGACGGGGCAGATCGACGCGTGGGTGCGCGAGGACACGGCGCGGCGGGGCGGGCGGCCGAGCCAGCGGGTACCGCGGGGCGGGGCCGGGGCCGTTTCCGGCGAGCGTGTGTACCAGCCGCAACGAGGTGGTGTGCCACGGGGTGCCGCGGGCCGACGTGGTGCTCGCCGACGGCGACATCGTCAACGTCGACGTGACCACCGAGCTCGACGGCTTCCACGGCGACACGTCGGCGACGTTCTGCATCGGGGCGGCGTCGGAGGAGGCGCAGCGGCTGGTGACGACCACGCGGGCGGCCCGCGACGCCGGGATCGCGGCGGTGCGGCCAGGGGCGCGGCTCGGCGACATCGGGGCGGCGATCGTCGAGGTCGCGCGGCGCGGCGGCTACGGGGTGGTGACCGACTTCGGCGGCCACGGGATCGGCCGCCACATGCACGAGGCGCCGCACGTGCCCCACGTCGGCCGCGCGGGCACCGGGCTGCGCCTGCGCGAGGGGATGGTGTTCACGATCGAGCCGATGCTGACGATCGGGACCCCCGAGGTCGAGGTGCTGAAGGACGGCTGGACGGTGGTCACGGTCGACCGCAAGTGGAGCGCGCAGTTCGAACACACGGTGTGCGTGACCGCCGACGGGGCGCGCGTGCTGACGTGAGCGGGCGGAGGAAACGGTCGCGGTGGCGCAGCCGCTGCGAGCAAGCGGGCCCGCGACAGCACGCGCGCTGACGTGGACGGGCGAGGGATACGGTCGCGGTGGCTCCGCGCTGCGAGCAAGCGGGCCCGTGACCGCGCGCGCGGGCGAGGGACGGCTGCCGCTGCGAGCAAGCGGGTCCGTGGCAGCATTGGCGCTGACGAGGAGGCCCGGGTGCAGCGGCGCAGTCTCATGTTTCAAGGGACATGCTCGGAGAGCAGGTCCTCGAAACAGTTGCGTTTCGCTCAGCCCCGGGCGAGCAGGGCGGTGAGGTCCTTTGTAAGATTCTTCTGGTGGGCCTCGATGGTGCCGCCGCCGATCTCGAGCAGCTTGGCGTCGCGCCACAGGCGCTCGACCGGGAACTCCTTGCAGTAGCCGGCGCCGCCCATGACCTGCATGGCGTAGTCGGCGACCTGCTTGCCGACGGGGGCGGCGAACAGCTTGGCGGCGTCGGAGCCGACGCGGTTGCGGACGTCGGGGCCGATGTCGCGGGCCACGTTGTAGACCAGGCACTTGGCGGCCTCGGTCATCGCGAAGCCGTCGGCCAGGTAGCGCTGGATCTGCCCGAAGCGGTTGATGCTCTGGCGGAACGCGTGGCGCTCCTCGGCGTAGCGGACCATGATGTCGACGCAGCGGTCGGCGATGCCGACGCTCATCGCCGCCAGGGTGGTGCGCTCGATCTCGAGGTTGCGCATCATGTGCGTGAGGCCGCTGCCGACCTCGCCGAGGACGTTCGCGCCGGGCACCTTGCAGTCCTCGAAGATCAGCTCCGACATGGTCGAGGCGCGCATGCCGAGCTTGTCGATGTGGTTGCTGGAGCGGAAGCCGGGGCAGTCGCGGTCGACGACGAAGGCGGTGATCCGGCCCTCGACCTTGGCGTAGACGAGGAAGCAGTGGCCCTCGCAGCCGTTGGTGATGTACGTCTTGGTGCCGTTCAGGACCCAGCCGTCGCCGTCGCGCACGGCGGTGGTGGTCATGCCGAGGACGTCGGTGCCGGCGCCCGGCTCGGTCATGCCCATGCCGGCGACCCACTCGCCCGACAGCACGCGCGGCAGGTAGCGCGAGCGCTGCTCGGGGTTCGAGCAGTGGTAGAAGTTGTTGACGAACAGCATCGAGTGGGCCAGGTACGCCAGGGTGAAGCCGGGGTCGTACTTGGCGAGCTCGTGGTGCACGATGACGGCCGCGACCGCGTCCATGCCGGCGCCGCCGTCGGCCTCTGGGATGGTGATGCCGAGCAGGCCGAGGTCGCCGAGGCGGCGGAACAGCGGGACGTTGAGCTCGCCCTTGTGGTCGTGCAGGGCGGCCTGCGGCTCGACTTCGCGCGCGGCGAAGTCGGCGACCATCTGCCGCAGCATGCGGTGCTCTTCCGTGGGGTTGAACAGCAGGTCCGAGGCGAGTCGCTCCATGTCGAGTCAAGGGTGGCACCGCTCGGCGCCGGCGCAGAAGCCCGCCGGACGTGCGATGGCTCATCGCTGCGGCTGCTCACCGGGCTCGGCAGTCGCGCCGCCGGGCGCCTGGCGCTACGACTCGACCAGTTTGGCCCGCACGTAGGCCTCGTAGTCGGCGCGCATCGGCAGCTCGAGGTCGGGGGAGATCCACGGCCTGTCGTCGGCGTCACGCGCCCACGCCAGACCGACGCCGCGGCGCTGCCACAGCGGGAGCTCGGCGAAGTTGGTGCCGGCGCGGAACAGCAGCTCGTGGCGCGCGTCGGGCCCGAGCCCGGCGAGCTCGGCGGTCGCTTCGCCCTCGCTGCGGCCCGCGGCGCGCAGGTCTCGGCCCTACCTTCGCGCTATTCAGGCGCTGCCGCCGCCGCCGACGACGCGATGGTCGGGAGGCTCGCAAAGAGGTCCTCTCCCGCAGCGAAGCGCTCGCACCTGTCATCGCCCGCCGCGAGCGCGAGTTCCAGGGCCGCCATGAACTCGAGCAATCTCATGTCGAGCTTCAGCGCCGCGAGCGCGACATTCGCGCTGGCGACGATCAACTTGTCGTACTGCCTGCGGACGCGGTCGATCGGGAGGCCTCCGCGCGCCTGTCCGTCCTCGCGGATGCTCTCGCACGCGTCCGCATCGAAGGAATGGAACATCCGGCAATTGAACGGCCTGAACTCGTAGACCGAGCAGTTTCCGCCCACATTGAGCGGGCACAGGTACCCTCGCTGCGGGTCGCCATGCTGCAGCGCAGCCTTGCGATCCTCCATCCGCCGCGCGAGCTCGAGCCGGTCCTGGGCCGAGAAAGTGCGGGCCACGACATGAGCGACGAGCACCGCCTCCGCGCCGACTACGCCGACCGGGGAATGACAACAGTGGTTGCAGCCCGGCTTGCACGCGAGCTGCATCTCCGTATCACCGAAGCGCAGCGCGCTCGGCCGAGATGCGGCGAGCCCGTCGTGGTGCTTGTGCCAGGTCTGGGTCGCCCAGAGCGCCCCGATCGACTTCGGGTGTCTGTCGTGGCCGGCGAGCACGTCGGTGAGGACCTTGAGGTGGAATTCTTTGTCTCGCCCGGGAGGTCGGAGATTGGCTCGACCCCGTATTTGACGAGCAGTTGTTCCGGGCCCGTGTCACGCACGCTCGGCGCCGCAGGGCTGACAGTGGGCGCCGCTCGCTGTTGACGCCCCCGCGCCCGTTCTCGGCGAGCCCTGGACTCCTTGCCCACGGCCCGAGGGTACGCGTGTGCCTCCAAGCGCGCAAGGCGCTCACTGTAGCGCTAGCGCCGCCTTCCGAGGGCCATGCGCGCGAACAGGGTAGCCTCGCGGTGGGTGCGGCGGTCACGAGACGAGCCTCCGGTCGGTGCTCTCGAAGATCTTGTCGGCCGAGCCCTCGATGAAGCCGCGGAACTGCCGGCCGTCGGGGCCGGGCCAGCGGCGCGCGAACTCGTAGTAGCAAGCGGGCACGGCGAAGGTGCCGTCGGTGAATTCGACGTCGACGACGTCGGCCACGGTCGACGATTGCTCGAGGCCCTGCGCGGGCGAGCCCTTGATCTCGCCGCCGGCGCCATTGAGGCGCAGGCCGCGGGCTTTGAGGAATTCGTCGAGCGCCGCGAGGTCGCCGAGGCGCGCGAGGGCGTGGACGGCGACGGTGAAGTGGTTGGCCCGCCAGCCGAACGCGGCCAGCCAGGCGGCGTACTCGCTCTCGCGCCGCAGCGCCTCGACGTCGGCGTGGGCGACCTGCCACGGGCGGCCGCGCGCGCACAGGTCCGGCGCGGCGAACGTGGCCTCGGGGACCTGCGCGAGGAGGCTTCGGACCATGTCCTGAAGGCCAGGTGAGAACGGGTCGAGGACGAGCTCGCTGACGAATACGAGCGGGAGGTCGGGGTCGTCGTGGGCGAAGTGACGGGCGACGAGGCGCTTCTCCGCGAACCGGTAGGCGCCGGCGGCGCGGTAGCCGGCGCGCACGAACGGCCGCGCCAGGACGTCGATGTCACAGCGTGGATCTCCCCAGGTGCGCAGGGCGATGTGGTCGTGGACGACGTGCTCGCCGGCCTCTGCCAGGAGCGCGTCGATCCGCTCGACCTGCGGGTTCAAAGCGGCGTAGTCGCGCCTCAGGCGAACGAGGAGGTCGTGGATGGCCACGGCGCCAGGATAGCGCTTGCGGCGGCGGCGCGGACGCGCCAAGTTCGCGCGCGTGGATTTCCGTTCGTTCAAGCTCCATCGGCCGGATCGGCACGTGCGCGCGGTGGTCGTCGGCGCCCGCGGCGAGCAAGGCCGCGACCTCGAGGGCGAGGCCTACGCGCGCGTCGACGCGGTCGCCGAGCCGATGTGGGCGGCGTTCGGGCGCCACGCAGGCGCCCCGGTCCGCGCGGTCGCGGTCGACGCATTCGCCCGCCACGCGACGCTGTCCGTCGACGACCCGGCCCGTCCGGGCTGCGGCTGACGCCGGCCGAGTTCGAGGCGTTCGTCGACGTGATCGCCCCGGTGGCCCGGGCGATCCGCGCCAAGCTGTTCGTGCGCACGCCCGACGCCGCCGGCGCAAACCCGGGCGAGGCGAGGTTCTGGGACCCGCTGTTCGCCGCCGACGCCGGCGGCTGGGAGCTCGGGCGGGCCGCGCCGCCGCTGGTGGCATGGTTCTCGGAACATGTCCCGAAGGGCATGCAGGCGCTGGTCCCCGGCTGCGGCCGCGGGCACGAGGCGCGCCTGCTGGCGGCGCTCGAGGCGACGGTCACGGCGATCGACCTGGCGCCGACGGCGATCGCGCAGGCGCAGGCGATGACGCCCGCGGGCCTGGCGATCACGTTCGCGGTGCAGGACCTGTTCGCGCGGATCGGTCAACCGCCGGCGTTCGACCTGGTGGTCGAACACACCTGCTTCTGCGCGATCGACCCGGCCCGCCGCGACGACTACGTGACGGCGGTGGCCGACTCGCTGCTGCCCGGCGGGATGCTGGTGGGCCTGTTCTACGCCCACGGCCGCCCCGGCGGGCCGCCGTTCACGACCGACCGCGCCGAGGTCGAGCGCCGCTTCGCGCCGCGCTTCGCCATCGAGCAGCTCGAGGTGGCGCACGGGTCGACGCTGATCCGCCACCGCCAGGAGCTGTTCGCGGTGATGCGTCGCCGGTGATGCGATTTCGCGCGGCGGCGCGGGGCTGCGCCGCGATGGCGGGACTTGCCACGCGCGCCGCGGGCTGGCAATCGTGCGCCATGTCCAGCCGCCCGCAGTACCTCCTGTGTCTGTTCCTCGCCTCCGCGTGCGGAGAGCGGCGACACGACGACCGCCGCCTCGACCGGGACCGAGACGACGAGCCCCACGACCGACCCCGCGACCACCGGCACCTCCGAGGCGCCGACCACCAGCGGTGATTCGAGCAGCAGCACGACCACGAGCGGCGAGTCGAGCAGCAGCACGAACGGCGAGGCGAGCAGCGGCACGACCGGCAGCGGCGAGGACCTCGAGATGCAGGCCGAGGACTTCACGTGCATCCTCGAGTGGGAGAAGGTCCGCAAGTTTCGCATCACCAACCTGCTCGGGCACACGGACGAGGCCCTCGAGGTCGCCAACAACCCGGCCGGCGGCACGTATCCGGTCGGTACCGTGATTCAGCTGATCCCGGGCGAGGCGATGGTCAAGCGCGCGGCCGGCTGGGCCCCGGACAACTCGGACTGGGAGTTCTTCGCGCTCGATGTCACGGCCGAGGGCACGACGATCATGGCGCGCGGGACCCAGGACGTGGTCAACGGCTTCGGCGGCAACTGCTTCGATTGCCACGCGAAGGCGGCGCCGCAGTGGGACCGGATCTGCGAGGAAGGCCACGGCTGCGACCCGCTGCCGTTCACGCCCGAGCAGATCGAGATGGTGCAGATGGCAGACCCGCGCTGCCCGTGAGGTGCAGGGCGCGATCTCGCGGCGATCTCGCGTCCTCGGCCGACGATGCTAGCGGCCCGCGGCCATGTCGCCGCGGAGGATCATGCACGTGCTGGCGAGGCGGGCGACGAGGCTCTGCTTGTCGTCGACGACGTCGCACTCGATATAGCAGATCGTGCGGGTGCGCTTGACGATCCGCGCGTTCGCGGTGAGCAGCTGATTCCACACCGGTTTGAAGAAGTTGGACTTGAGCTCGAGGGTGGTGAACGATTCGCCGCGCTCGAGGATCGAGCCGACCGCGGTGCCCATGGCGAGGTCGGCGAGGTCGCAGAGGACGCCGCCGTGGAGGGTGCCCATGGGGTTGGCGTGGCGCTCGGGGTCGGCCTGCAGTTCGGCGGCGGCGACGCCGTCCTCGGCGCGGAGCATGCGAATGCCGAGGAGGCGGGCGATCGGAGGGTGGGGAGCTCCCCGGCCATCACCCGCGCGAACCATTCGCGCGGGTGAATGACCGGGGCGTCGCTCTTCGGCGGAGGATTGGTGGCAGTCGAAGACATGACGGGGAGCTCCTATTTTGTTCAGACGCGCTCGACGATGACGGCGATGCCCTGGCCGCCGCCGATGCACATGGTCACGAGGCCGGTGGCGAGGTCGCGGCGCTCGAGCTCGTCGACGACGGTGCCGAGCAGCATGGCCCCGGTGGCGCCGAGCGGGTGGCCGAGGGCGATCGCGCCGCCGTTGACGTTGACGCGCCCCGGGTCGACGCCGAGGCTGCGGGTGGTCTCGAGCACGACCGCCGCGAAGGCCTCGTTGATCTCCCACAGGTCGATGTCACCGACCTGCATGCCGGCCTGCTGCAGGGCCTTGCGCGACACCGGGGCCGGCGCGGTCAGCATGAGCACCGGATCGCTGCCGATCGTGGCGATGCTCTTGATCACGGCCCGCGGCTTCAGGCCGTGGGCCCGCGCGTACGCCTCCGAGCCGATCAGCACCGCGGCGGCGCCGTCGGTCAGCGGGCTCGAATTGCCGGCAGTGTGCAAATGCTCGATGCGCGCGGTGTCGGGGATTGGGCCAGGGCGATCTGGTCGAGCGTGCGGCCGTCGGGCGTGACGGCCGTGTTGCCCAATTCGACGAACGACGGGGCGAGCTTGGCCAGGCCGGCCAGGCTGGTGTCGGGTCGGACCAATTCGTCGCGCGCGAGCACGACCTGGCCGGTGGCCGGATCGACGACCGGGACGAGGGCGCGGTGGAAGCGGCCCTGCTCGACGGCGATTGTGGCCTTGCGGTGCGAGTCGGCGGCGAAGCCGTCGAGCTGCTGGCGCGTGAAGCCCTCGCGGGTGGCGATGAGGTCGGCGCTGATGCCCTGGGGGATCTGGAACACGCGCTCGCGTAGGCGGGCGTTGTGGCCGTCCTGGCCGCCGCCGTCGCTGCCCATCGGCACGCGCGACATGCTCTCGACGCCGCCGGCGACGATCAATTGTTGAAAGCCCGAGGCGGCGCCGTAGGCCGCCATGGCGATGGCCTGCAGGCCCGAGCCGCAGAAGCGGTTGAGCGACACGCCGCTGACCTCTTGCGGCCAGCCGGCGGCCAGCACCGCGTTGCGGGCGATGTTGGCGCCCTGCTCGCCGACCTGCGACACGCTGCCGACGACCACGTCGTCGACCTCGGCGGCGGTGATGCCGGCGCGCGCGACCAGACCATTGAGGGCCTGCGCGAGGAGCTCTTGCGGGTGAATGGCGCTGAGGCTGCCCTTGCCGGCCTTACCGCGACCGCGGGGGTGCGAACAGCGTCGAGGATGAGTGCCTTGCCCATGATACATGTCCTCCGGGACTAATCGTTGCGGAACGCCTGTCGCGCGAAATCGCGGCAGGACTTGAGGATCTCGTCGGAAACAGGGGTGCCCTTGAGGGCGCGCGCGAGGCTGAGGCCGCCGTACATGAGGGACAGCAGGGCGAGCGCGCGCTGGCGGCTGGGCGCCGATCGGTCGGCGATGCATTCGGCCAGGGCGTCGGCGTAATCGCCGAGCTCGTGGGCGAGGCCCTCGCGCACCGGTTCGCCGGCCTGCGCCACGTCGGCGACCACGGCCGGCAGCGGGCAGCCCTCGCCGGGGTTGTCCCGGTGGCTGCGCGAGAGGTAACGGCGGACCACGAAGGAGACCGCCTCGACGCCGCGCAGCTTGCCGGCGCCGGCGACCAGGTTGCCCCACAGCTCGCGCAGCGACTGCCGCAGCGAGGCGGACACCAGCGCCTCCTTGGATCTCGAAGTGGGCGTAGAAGCCGCCGACGGTCAGGCCGGCGCCCTTCATCACCTCGGCCACGCTGGCCCCGCCGATGCCGCGCTCGCGCAGCAGACGGGTCGCCGAGGCGAGGATGTCTTGCCGGGTGCGCTCTTTCTGTTCGGTTCGGACGGTCACGGCGGGCCTCCTGGCGGACGGTTCGAGATGACGCCTGTAATATTACGGCCGTCATTCGAGATGTCAAGCGGGGAGGCGCCAGGGGCGCTTGCGCGGTGGTGCGCATGTAGGCGTAGGGTGTACTCGGAGGACCCCTGCGGCCGCCGGGGTGGCGACGGATCACGGGCGCGCGGGGCCGTTTCGTCACGATGCTGAAGTGAGGCGATTGGCTTGCGGCGCGGGTCTCATCGCATAGAACCTGCGGAGTTCGCTCGTCATGCGCGTCGCATTGGGGATAGCCTGCGTCCTGTCGTCGCTCCTCGCGTGCGGTCGGCTGGCGCCGCCGAAGGGCAGCGCGGAGGTCGACGAGACGGCGGCCAGCGCGCCCGATCCGGAGTCCTTCTATCGCGTGACCCGTCGTGACGACCGCGAGTGCGAGGGGCTCGTGTGCGGCGGCTTCTCCGCCCGACGCGTGGATCATGACACCGCAGTATGTGGTGATGGATCGCGGCGGCGGGAGTGCCCCGTCGGTGTGATCGATCTGTCGGCGCTCGGGCTCGAGGCCGGGCGCGAGCAGGAGCTGCGCGTGGCGATCGAGGACGGACGGGGGCTGGTCCGCGGCACGCTCGCGCGCCAGGGCGCGCTGATCGTCAGCGAGGGCTGGTTCGGGCGCACGGGGGCCGCGCCGAGCGGCGCGATTTATCGCCTCAACGGGATCTACGCCGGCTGCGCGCGGAAGCCGTGTCCGCTGGCGCACGCGTATCGCCTCAATGCGGGGTGGGACACCGTGATCGGGGGGCTCGACCTCGCGGGCACGGGGGTATCGCCGGGGGTCGAGGCGCTGACGCGGCGGGCGATGCACGCCACGCCCGACGGGGTATTGGTGGCAGGGACGACGCGGCTCGTCCGCGGGCCGGGCGGCAGCATGCAGGAATTGGTGGCCAGCGAGATCTACACGCGGGCGATCCCCGCGGGCGGGGTCGCGTGCGCGGGTGGCATGTGCGCGCCGGGGGAGTTCTGTCAGACGCCGCCCGGGCAGTGCGCGGCGATCGATCGCGGCACCTGCAGCGGGCCGGTCGGGGCGCACACCGTCGAGTTCGCGCCGGTGTGTGGTTGCGACGGCAAGACCTATCAAAATGACGGGGCGCGCTGGCTCGGTCGCACGGGCCGGGCCCACGAGGGCGCCTGCAAGTCGCCGGCGAAATCACCGCACACGCGCGGCGAGGGCTCGCATTGAGGGGCGCGGGAAGACCAGACGTCGACATGTCCTGATCGACATGTATCGAGTGCTTCGATGCGCTTCGGCGCAGCGGGGGTGCTTTCGCCGGCCCTGGAAGGGCCGGTCGCTTCTCCAGCCGCGGCGGTGCGTCCGCAACGAATTTCCGGGCGCGCGGCAGGCGGCGGAGCGAGCTGTCCCGGGGGACAGGCAGGCAGCCCGGCCTCGGGTCTCGCGCGAGCGACGAGGCGGAGGCGCGGCGCGGTCCCGGCCTCGACGGTGAGTGGGTGTGCGGCGGCGCGAACAAAGATGTCCCGAGGGACATGTCGGTGACAGGCGTCCGGGACGACCGCGACGGCGCCCCGCGTGTGTGAACCCTCGCGGGGCGTTCGTGCCCGCGCGGCCCGGCCCGGCCGCGCTGCACCTTCAAAAAACATTCACGTGACATGTTTGGGAGGACATGTCACGGCGGCCATGGGCCCGTAGCACCGACTTGTGGGTCGGGCGTCGCAAGGTGGGCGATGGATCGCGGAGTCGATGCCTCGTTACGTCACGAGCGGTCGCGGCGCCGGGGCTATTGCATCACGGGGGTCTTGGCATAGAACTCCCGCGCCTCCGCCGAGGCCCTTCATCACCATGCGCCATTCATCGTCTGTCTTGTTGGCCTGTGCCGCTGTTTTGTCGCTCTTCCCCGCTTGCGACGGTCCCGCCCCGAAGAATCCGGAGGAGGACCACGACCAGAGCGGGCCCAGCGATCCCGAGCAGGAGACGTTCTACGTGGTGACCCGTCGCGACGTCCGCAAGTGCGCGGCGCCGGCCTGCGGCGGCTTCTACGTCCAGCGCGTCAATCAGGGCACCACCACCTGCGCCGACGGCAAGGCGGACAAGGAGTGCTATGTCGGCACCGTCGATCTGGCGGCGCTGAAGCTCGACGCGAACAGCCAGAACACGTTCCTCGCCGCGTTCGCGGAGGGGCACGCGCTGGTCCGCGGGACGATCGGGCGCGAGGCCGATCCGAACTTCGCCGACGTCGGCGTGCTGCAGGTCAGCGAGGGCTGGGCCGGGCGTGTCGGCACCAAGCCGAACGGGGACTTTTATCGGCTGCGCGGGATCCATGCCAAGTGCTCGGCGATGCCGTGCCCGATGGCGCACGCGTTCCGCCTCAACACCGGCTGGGACATGATGGTCTCGGGCGTCGACTTCGCGGCCAGCGGGGCGTCGCAGGAGGTCCAGGACGCCGTCCGCCAGGTGATGTACGAGACGCCCGAGGGCGTCCTCGTCGCCGCCACGTCCTCGGAGGTGACGGGGCCCAACGGGACGAAGCCGGCGCTGGTGACCAGCGAGCTGTACACGCGCGCGGGCACGCCGGCCGCTGCCCCCAATCCGGAGTGCGGCGGGATCCGCGGGCTCTCGTGCGGCGAGGGCCAGTTCTGCGATCCGAGCCAGTGCGGCGGCGCCGACATCGGCGGGACCTGCCGCGCCAAGCCCGAGGCGTGCACGTTCGACTACAACCCCGTGTGCGGCTGCGACAGCAAGACCTACGGCAACGACTGCGCGCGTCTGTCGGCCGGGGTCGGGCTCGCGAACCCGGGCGAGTGCGAGAAGAATTGAGCTGTCCGAAGGGACAGGTGAAGGGCTGGTCGGTGAACCTCGCCCGCGGCACGGATGACTGAGGACATGTCCCGAAGGACATGTCATCAGGCGCCGGGGCGGAGCCGAAGCGCTCGCGGCCGAGCTCAGGGGCGGGCGGGCCATCCGTCAGGCCGCGCGGCCGGCGAACCTCGCGCGGCGAAGCGGGATGGTCTCCATGTCCCGAAGGACATGTCCTCAGGCGCCGGGGCGGAGGACGGTGCCGAAGCGCTCGCGGCCGAGCTCGGGCGCGAGCGCGCCGTCGTGCCAGGCCGTGCGGCCGGCGACGAGGACGCGGCGGACGGCGGCGTCGTTGCGGCGCACCAGGCGGCGCAGCTCGCTGAACGGGCCGGCGGCGGCGGGCGGGGCGACCGGCTGCTCGTGGAGGGCGTCGAGGCGGTCGTCGAGGGCCTCCGGGTCGACGACGACGAGGTCGGCGCGGGCGCCGGGGGCGAGCCGGCCGGCGTCGAGGCCGAACCATTGCGCGAGCTCGCCGGTGACGCGGTGGACCGCGCGCTCGGGGCTCATGATCGGACGGCCGCGCGCGCCGCGGCCCGCACCATTCGCAACAGGCGCAGCGGGAAGTTGTAATAGGCCATGTTGCGCAGGTGCGCGCCGGCGTCGGAGAAGCCGATCTGGGCGTAGGGGTGGCGGACGATCCACTCGAGCCGGTCGGGGCGGTCGTTGGCGACGATCGTCTGCCAGCGCAGGGCGGTGCCGTGCTCGGCGACGAGGTCGAGGAGGGTGTCGATCGGGTCGCTCCTGCGCGCCGCGGCGACCTCGGCGAACGACTTGCCGACGAGCTGGTCTTCAGGACATGCGAGGATCTGCGTGCGCCGGAGGTCGCGGTGGTAGGCGCGGCCGCGCAGGCGATCGCGCCACTGGCGGCGGAACCGCCGGCGATACGCGGGATCGCGCAGGAGGGCGGCGCGGGCCCCGGGCTCCTCGAGGTGGAGCGCCTCGGTGCCGGCGCCGAATTCCTCGAACACCGGGACCTCGATGCCGTCGACCCACATGTCGAACGGATTGGGCAGGGCCTGAAACCGCAGGTCGCCGCCGAGCAGGTGATTGACGAGTCGCGTCAATACGCCGGCGACGCGGTGGACGCCGCGGGCGGGCGGGGCGTCCATCATGGCGATGAGGGTGGTCTTGAGGGCGGCGCGGGCGATGCCGGTGCTGAGGGCGGCGAACAGCAATACGTTGAGCTTGGTCGACACGTCGGGCACGCCCTGGAGGACGCGGCCGCGGGCCCGCAGGACCGCGGCGAGGGCCCGGTACTCCGACCAAGAGGCGAACACCGAGGGCGTCGGGCGGCTGCGGAATTGCTGGCCGTCCATCTTGTCCCACGGCAAAGTGTTGATCGACAGGCCGAGGAAGCCGGCGTCGAGGGCCTCGTGCAGCAGCGCCTTCATGCGCGCGAGCTCGTCGGGGCGCGGGGCGGCGCGCGCGTCGAGGCTGCGGCCGAGGCCCATCGCGGCCGCGCGGATCGCCGAGTGGCCGAGCAATGCGGCGACGTGCGGCCCGAGCGGCAGCCGCTCCAGGTGCTGCAAATAGCTGGCCGGCCCGTCCCAGTCTTTCACGCGCGCAAGCATCGGCGCGACGCAGGCGCGGGGGATCCCCTCGACCCGACAGAACATGTCGGCCAGCTCGTCCGGCTCGCCGACCGCCAGGCTCAATCCGCAGCTGCCGAGGAATACGGTCGTGACGCCGTGGCGCACGGATTCGCCGAGTGCTGGCCATAGCTCGAGCTCGGCGTCGTAATGGGTGTGGATGTCGAGGAAGCCGGGGGTGACCCAGCAGCCGCGGACGTCGACCGGTTCGACGGTTTCACCCACGGTCGAGCCCGGTGGCAGAAGGGCCGCGATCGCGCCGGCATCGACCAATACGTCGAGCTCGCGGGCCGGGTTGCCGAGGCCGTCGAACACGAGGCCGCCGCGGAGGACCTGGGGGCGCATGCCTCAGCGTAACAGGCGGCGCGGGGGCCGGACAGCGCGCGGGGGCCGCGAATCGACGGATGTCTCGAGAGGCAGGTGCTGATACGGCGGGGAATCTACCGAGCGGCGAATCGTGCGAGGCACGTCGGCCGCGACTGGGTGCTGGGGACGACGGACGGGCCGTGACAGGGTTTGTTCGAGCTTTGTACTCTCCGCGTCGCGCGGCGGTGTCTATTCGCGGCGAGGGAGCCGCGAGGGGAACTGCTAGGCCAGCGGGGCGGCCGCCTCGGCGGAGGCGGTGAAGACCTGATAGACGGTGTCGGGGCCCTCGCCCTCGCGGCGGATGGCGCCGGCCTTGACCAGGCGATTGAGCACGGCCCGCAGATCGTCGGGCTGCAGGCCGACGCGCGGGCGCAGGTCCTTGGCCCGGATCGGCTCGCTGGTGGTGCGCAGGGCGTTCATGACCAGGGTGTCGGGATCGAAGCGATTGTGCTGGGCGAGCGTGCGAGACATGGCGCTGCGCACGACGTCGACATTGCTGCGATCGGAGACCGGTGCGATCTCGAGCTGGGCCGGCTCGGGCCGCGGGCGCCGCTGCGGGGCCTCGCTGCGCGCCACCCTGGGCGTCTGATTGGCGGCCGCCGGCTCGGGGCGGACCGCGAGCGCGGGCGCGGGCGCCTCGAGGGCCCGGGCGGCGGCGTCGGCGGCGGCCTGGGCCTCGGCGAGGTCGCCGGCGGAGACCGGCGATTGCGGAGCAGAGACCGGCCGCAATCGCGGGCGGGGCTCCTGCGGCGAATCGACGGACTTGTCGACGACACGCCCGGCGGCGCGGCGCGGGCTCTTGGCGGCGGCGGGCCGGGTGACCTCCGGGGCCGCGGTGCCGCCGAGCAGGGAAGACACCGGGAGGGTGCCGACGCTGCGTGCGGCGGGGCTGGTGAGGATCTCGCCGAGCTCGCGCAAGGTGAGACTGGGTAGTTCGTCCTGAATGAGCTGCAAGAACACCCGACGCTCGTGGTCCATCAGGGAGTCCCAGAGCTGGCGTTGAATCTGCTCGAACGTGGTCACACTCCGAGGTTACACGATCCGTGTAGAAACATCCATCGCAATCGTACGAGACAGTGATGCCGATGGCCGTCGGCGGACACCTGCGGCGAGCATGTGTCCGCTGCTGTCCGATCGGCCAGACGAGGCCGTCCAGGCCCTGCAGCGAATCGGCCGCCGCCCGTGTGTCCGCGAATGACTCCATTGTGGTCAGCGGCCCATTCGTCCATTGCCGCGCCGCATTGCCGGCGCGGTTCCGCCCCGGGGCGAGGTATGACGATTGCCGACCTGCGATCAGAAAGCGGTCCGCTCGAGCTCGAAGTCGGCGAACGCCCACGCGTCGAGGTAGTCCCGCTCGGCCTTCCGCGCGGCCGACTTCTTCTTTTGCGCCGCCAGCGACTTCCACAGGCCGAAGTAGGACCAGCCGTTGTTGGGGTTTCTCGCCAGGTCGGCGCGGTAGACGGCCTCGGCCTCGCGCGCGCCCGGCGTCGAGGAGGGCGGCGCCGAGGTAGTGACGGACCGGATAGAACCAATCGGCGGGCTCGTTGTAGGCGAGGGTGTCGGCGAGCGCGACGGCCCGCTCCCACCGCGCGACCGTCTCCGGCGAGCGCTCCGCCTGGGCGGCCCGCGCCTCGACGATGTCGGCCGCGAGCTGCAGCACCCGCCTGCCCTGATTGAGGCCCGCGAGCTGATCCTCGGGCAGCTGGCGCATGATGTCGCGGATCTGCATCGCCTCGGCGTAGGCGCCCTCGATCTCGTCGGTCGCTGCCAGCGCCATGCCCCGCGCGTGGTGCCACAAGGCGACCAGCGTCCGGTACTTCGGATCGGGCTTGGAGGCGCCGAACACCTCGTCCCACCGGCCGAAGCGGACCATCACCAGCAGCGGCTCGGACAGAAAGAAGTCCATGCCCGGCATGCCGCACACGATGTCGCGCGGCATGTGCTCGGCCGACTTGCGCGCGGCCTCGAGCGACTCGGCGCTGCGCCCCTGCATCGAGGTGGCATAGGCGAGGAAGCCGTATTGTGGGCGAGGTAGAGCGGATAATAGCCGATCGGCTCGACGCGGGCCAGGTAGCGGGCGTCGACCTGGATCGCGCGCCGGTTGGCCTCGGCGGCGTCGCCGTAGCGGCCGACCCGCTGATAGACGTGGGCCGGCATGTGGACCATGTGACCGGCGCCCGGCATCAGCGCCGGCAGCCGGTCGGCGGCCGCGATGGCCCGCTCCGGCCGCGGCGAGGCCTCGACGGCGTGGATGTAGAAATGATTGGCGCCAGGGTGCGATTCGTCGCGCGCGAGCACCGATTCGAGGGTGTCGACGATCTCCAGCGTGCCCGGCGCAGCGACCCCGTCGTCGCTCCACAGCCGCCACGGGTTGACGTTCATCAGCGCCTCGGCGAACAGGACCTGGACGTCGAGGTCGTCCGGGAAGCGCCTGGCGACGTCGCGCATCTCGGCGGCGTAGATCCGGTTATAGGCCTCCATCTCGGGCGGCGGCGCGTACTCCGAGCCCTTGAACCGCCGCGCCAGGGCGGCCACCAGGGCGACCTCCACCGGCTGACCGTATTGCGCGTGCTCCTGCGCCCGCGTGACCGCGTCCCAGGCGGCGTGGGCCCGGTCGGGCAGCATCGGGATGTTGTAATTGGGGCCCAGGGCGTAGGCGACTCCCCACAGACACATCGCGCAGCTCGGGTCGAGCTCGACCGCGCGGGCGAACGAGCGCGCGGCCTCGTCGTGGTTGAATCCATAGAGGAGGTTCAGGCCCTGGTCGAAGAAGGCCTGCGCCTGTGGCGATTGCGTGGTGACCGGCCGCCTGTGTTCGCCGAGGTCGTCGAACAGCACGGCGCCGCGCGCCAGCGACTTCAAGGTCCACGACTCGCCGCCCCCGGGGTCGCCCGCGCCGCCCCGGGCCGCCAGCGGCGAGCCGCCGCCCGGCGGTACGGACGCCGGGTCGCCGACCTGCCGGCCGCAGGCGCACAGGGCCATGACGGCGATCGTTCGCGCTCGAGACATGACAGTCAGGCTCCGCAGCTCAAGGTACGCCGAGTCGCAAGCCGCGCCCGAGAGGTCGCCGGGCCCCTCGCAGACGCTCGCCGCAGTGGGCTGGCGGCGACCGATTCGGGCGGTCGGCGGCCGGCGTCGGCGCCCTCCTGCGGGGGCGCGCTCGACCGCGCCGCGGCGCCTTCCTCATTCAGTGGCTGCAGCGGCCGCGGCCGCGACGACGCAGGCGTGACGCGGGTCGCACGCCGCCAGGAGGACGTGACGCGCGAGGCACGGACGTCACAGACGAAGGGCAATCCGTCGGTTCGCCACCTACGAACCGAGGTTCGCGCGCGCGACGGGCGGTCGCGCGGGACCGCCGCGCGGACCGCCGACAGTGTCAGATTCTGCCGCGCGGCCGGTGAGGGAATCGCCGCCGGCATCGCTCGCGGCGGTTGTGTCAGATTCTGCGGCGCGAGCCGGCGACCGATTCGCCGCCGAGCGCACGCCATGGACGAATCACCCTGTCGTCAATTGGCGCCGCCGCCATTGCTGCCCTTGGGATACTGCATGTACACGTCCCCGGCCTTGAGGTTGCTACGGACCTTGATTGTCTGCTTGCGATCGTTCATCCACCGAGCTTAGGGGACGGCCCGCGGGCCGCCAACGCGCGGCGGCGCGAGGGTGCCGGACACCAGGCCCGGGAGCAGGTGATCGCGCAGCTCGACCAGCGCGCGCGACTCCTGACGGGCGTGGTCGATGCGCGCCAGCAGCGGGCGCGTCACCTCGATGAAGGCGAGCCGCAGCCGCTCCGGCGGGAGGGCGATCACGTGGTCGAGCACGGCGTCGCGCGGCAGCGACAACACGGTGGTGCCGGCCGCGAACCCGGCCGCGCGCGCGCGGAACTCGGGCTGCTGCAGGGCGAAGTAGACGAACTCGCGCCAGCACTCGCGCCCGGGCAAAAACCGCACCGCGAAGGCGTGGTGGGAGAACAGCATCGGACTTTCGCCCAGGTCCGGGACCCGCAGCGGCGCACCGAGCAGCTCGCGGCGCTGGGTGAGGTCGGTGTTGGCGATCAGCAGATCGCCGGGGACGATCATGTGCCGCGGCTGGTGACGACCGGCGTAGCGCCGCGGGAAATCGTCGACGTCGAGCTCGGGCCGCGCGCCGAAGTCACCGAGGCCGAGCAAGCGCATGCCGCTGTCACCGAGCAGCTCGCCGCGGTACGACAGGCCCTTGTCGAGGTCGAGCAGCTCGCCGAGACGGACCCGCTTCCAGTCGCTCGGCGGGGACACGTCGACGAATTGCGCGCGGAAGCGGGCGCCCGCGATCTCGGCCAGCGTGTCGCACAGCCGGTGGTTGAGCTCGACCTTGTCGTCGAGGGCGCCGAGCGCCTCGACGATCGCCTGCTGCCGGCGCGGCGGCGGCAAGACGATCGGGATCCGCACCAGCCCCGACTTGGTGAGGAGCGGCTGGGCCGATCCGCCGGCGGCCGACCGCAGCTCGCGCTGACGCGACCGCAGATCGTAATAAACATAGCGCGGACAATTGGGCGGGTCGACCACGAGCGCGGCCAGCTGCTGATTGATGGCCGCGTCGACGCCGGCGCAGGCGGTCTTGCCGAGATCGGCGCCGATGCAGGTCAGAAGGACGCTGCCGTTGGGCACTCGCGAGGCGCCGACCAGGCGGGCGCCCAGCTCGGTGAGCGTGCGGGCGGCGCTGTCGATGGTGCGCCGGCCGTCGAGGTCGGTCGGGGTGATGAAGGGGATCGAGCCGCCGAAATGCGCCGGGTCGTCGGCGGGCGGGGTGCCACCGATGATGATTCGCCCGAGCGCGCCGAGCGTGCTGAGCCGCCGCTCGTTCGCGGCCGGGCCCGCGAACGCGGCGGCGCCGGGGAGGAGGCTGAGGGTGGTGCGCCGATCATTCATGGTCGAGCTCCCGGACGAGGTCGCGGAGCTTGCGGTCGAGCTCCGCGGCGGTGACGAGCTGGGCGTCGAGCGTCTCGGCGAGCCGACGCATGCGCTCCGCGTACGGCTCGGCCGGCGTCGGCTCGGCGGCGGCGCCGACGTAGCGCCCCGGCGTCAGCACGAACTCCTGCCGCGCGATCTCGGCGAGGTCGACGGCCCGCGAGAAGCCGGGGACGCTGGCCGCCCGCGTCGTCGCCTCGGCGGACGCCTCGACGTCCGACTCGCTCCGCCAGGCGCGATAGGTGCCGGCGATCGTGGCGATGTCGGCCCGCGACAGCTCGCGCATGGTGCGGGTGATCATGGTGCCGAGGTGACGCGCGTCGACGAAGAGGACCTCGCCCCGGCGGTCGCGGCCGTCGCCGCCGCGCTTGTCGTCGGCGAAGATCCACAGGCACGCGGGGATCGAGGTGGCGTAGAAGAGCTGCGACGGCAAGGCGACCACGCAGTCGAGCTTGTCGGACTCGACGATCGCGCGGCGAATCTCGCCCTCGCCCGAGCGGCGCGAGCTCAGGCTGCCGCACGCGAGCACGACCCCGGCCGAGCCGCCCGGCGCGAGGTGGTGGAGGACGTGCTGGACCCACGCGAAGTTGGCGCAGCGCGACGGCGGCAGGCCGTAGCGCCAGCGCGGATCTCTCGGCTCCGGCTCGCCCCACGCGCTGGCGTTGAACGGCGGGTTGGCGAGGATGTACTCGGCGCGCAGGTTCGGGTGGAGGTCGCGGCGCAAGGTGTCGCCGGGGCCCGGACCGAGGTCGCCCTGCAGGCCGCGCAGCGCGAGGTTCATCTTCGCCAGGCGCCAGGTGGTCGGGTTCGACTCCTGTCCGAAGAGACAGATATCGGCGTGGGCGCTGTGCACGAACATGCCGCCGCTGCCGCAGCACGGGTCGTAGACCCGGCCGGACCGCGGCGCGAGCATGGCGACGAGCAGCTGGACGACGCCGCGCGGGGTGTAGAACTGGCCGCCCTTGCGGCCCTCGGCGCTGGCGAACTCGGCGAGGAAGTACTCGTAGATCCGCCCGAGCAGGTCGCGGTCGCCGGCGATGTCGACGCTGCCGACCAGGCCGACCAGCTCCTTGAGACAGGCGGGGTCGAGGCCCGAGCGCTCGTACCTCGGGGTGAGCACGCCCTGCAGCGCCGGGTCGCTGCGCTCGATCGCCAGCAGCGCGGCGTCGAGGCGCGCGCCCAGGTCAGGGCTGCTGCTCGCGGCCGCGATCGCCGGCCACCCGCTCGAGGCCCAGCGCAAGAACACGAGCCCGAGCACGATGTGCTTGTACGCGGCCGCGTCGAGGTGATGGCGGAGCTTGTTCGCCGCGAGCCAGAGCTGGCGCTCGAGGGTCGTGTCGTCGCGGCGCATTCGCGGCTGCATCCGAACGCGAGGATACGCGAATCCGAACGCGGGAGGAGCGCAATCGCGCATGAGGCAGAACACGCGCGAACGGCCGCGGACGCCGGCGGATGCTGGGGTGAACTTGCCGATGCAACGACCAGAGCGGGTGTTCAGGTCGCGGCCGGACCACGGCCCCCAGCCCCACCCACGCGCGCGTTCGTGGCCGCGCGTCGGCGATCGCGGAGGCACGCTCCGCGAGCAAATCGTGTGACGGGGCATACATGCGCGGCAATCACCGGGGCGCTGACATTGGTCATTCGAGCCGCAAAAAATCGCGGTCATTTCTCGCGGTCCGAAGAGCGTGATCGCCGCCGCGCATCTGTCCTTCGAGACAGGAAGACGTTCACTCGCGTCGGCGCCGCCCCCGCATTTGCGAGCACGGGGGATCGCGGCGTCCCGGCGCGGTGAACCCCGCGGGCGAATGGAGCCGGCGCGAGGGATGCCCGGATGCGAGTCGGCGTCCGCACCGCCGTTTTTGATGGCTTGTTGATGGCGCTTCGTGACGCCGATCGCATGAACGGACCATGGCGAAAAAGATGGTCATCGTGGTGGGGCTATTGTTCGCGGCCTGCGGTCAGGGCGGGAACGCGGATTCGGCGACCGTGAGCGACAGCGGTACGACGATTGGCGCGAGCGGCGGGACAGCCACCGATACGGCGGCGGACCTCCCGACGTCGAGTGCGTCCAATTCGAACGGGCTGACGACGACGGCGGAGGGCACCGATTCGATGACGGGCGACTCCAACGGCGACAGCCTGACGGCGTCGGCCAGCGCGACCGACAGCGGCGCGACGGCGAGCGCGACGGACGGCGCGAGCGCGTCGAACGGCGCTTCGGACAGCGCGAGCGCGCCCGGCAGCGCTTCGGACAGCGCGAGCGCTTCGGACAGCGCGAGCGCGCCCGGCAGCGCATCGGACGGCGCGAGCGCTTCGGACAGCGCGAGCGCTTCGGACAGCGCGAGCGCGTCGGACAGCGCGAGCGACACGGAGGGGGCGGGCGACGATCCGCCGGCCTGTACCCCGCGGGTGTGCGAATACGACGGCAAGGTCCATCAGTGCGGCGATTGCCTCGACAACGACGGCGACGGCGGGGTCGACTGCGGCGATATCGAGTGCTTCGGGCCGTGCGACGACAGCGAGGCGGAGTACGGCTCGCCGCTGGAGGACAAGGACCCCTGCAAGCAAGACTGCTACTTCGACGGCAACGGCGGCCAGGGCGGCGGCGATTGCCAGTGGAACCTCAAGTGCGACCCGCTCGAGCCGGGCGGTCCGAACTGCAAGTACAACCCGACGCTCGACCCCGACGATCCCGACGACATGACCGACAACTACGGCAAATGCGTCGACGGCGACCGGGACAACTGCGCCGGCAGCTGCGTGGCGCCGAACGGGTGCGACTGCTTCGGCTGCTGCACGATCGAGGGCGTCGATCGCTTCATCGGCAGCCCCGGGTGCAAGGCCGACGACGTCGAGGCGTGCAATCCGTGCACCAAGCAGAACGAGCTGTGCGGCAACCCCTGCGAGGACGGCGAGACCTGCTACCCGGACATCGAACCGTCGCAGTGCTGAGTCGAATCGTCGTTCCGGCGGCGGGGTGCGATTTTATGTCCGTAAAGACATGTCGTAGGAGGCATGTGCAAACGGTCGGACGATCGCGGGGCGCCGGTCGCGGGTGACGCGAGGGCGGAGTGCGACATCGCTCGGGCGCGTCGGATACGCGCGCTGCGTGCCGGTCGAGGACCGACACGCTCGCCGTTCGCCGCGCTCGCCGCGGAGGCCAACAGCGGCGCGCGGGCGGTCCACGCTCAGCTGCCGGGGATCCGCAGCGACAGCAGGTGCTCGACGAGCGCGCTCTGCTCGGCCGGGGTGAAGCCGGCGCCGGGGTCGACCCAGAACTCGTGGCCGACGCCGCGCACGTGCAGCTTCCAGCGCGCGGTGTCGGCGTGGTTGGCCGCGATCACGCGGGCGCGCAGCTCGCGATCGACGAGCGCGCGCAGGCTGGCCCGCGGGTCGAGCGGGGTGTCGCGGGCGCGCAGGTTGCCGACGCCGACGACGCTCTCGCCGGGGCCGACGGCCACGCCGCCGTCGTGCAAGTACGGGGCGCTCCACCACAAGCCGACGAGGCCGGGAATTTTATAGCCACTCTGGCCATTGGCGCGCGCCGGGTCGGTGCCGACGCGGGCGTGCGGCAGCACGGTCTGCGTGGTGTAGGCCGGGCCCGCGTGGCAGCGCTCGCAGCCGGCGCGCGTGAACACCTCGCGCCCGCGGGCCGCGGCGGCCGCGTCGACGACGACCTCGGGCGGGCGCAACGCGTCCTGCCAGGCGGCCATGGCGACGATCCGCTCCCACTCCGGCGGCTCGACGTACGGCGCGCTGACGGCGTGCAAGGCGGTGGGCCCGTTGATGTAGAGCGCGAGACCGGACAGCGGCCCCGCGCGCGAGGAGCCGGTCCAGCCGAACGGCGCCTCCTCGTGGACGAAGACGTCGGGGATCCGCGTCGGATTGGCGGCGCCGTCGAGGGTGGCGTCGAAGCTGCCGGGCGGCCAGGCCGCGAGCGTGCGGTCGACGGCGGCCTCGACCTCGGCGGGCTCGGGGCCCGGGGCGGCGGCGGTGTGCAGGCGGAATGCCGCGCTGTTCGGCGCCAGAGCGAGCAAGAGGCCGGCCTGCAGGTCGCTGTTGGCGGCGCCGTGGATCACCTGCCGCGTCTCCGGGTCGACGGTCGAGTGACACAGCGCGCAGGTGATGCCGACGCGGATCTCGTAGCGCGTCATGTGAACCACGACGCCGAGCGGCAAGAACGAGCCGGCGGCGACGTCGAGGCCGGTGCCGAGCTTGCTGCCCTTGGCGTAGGTCTGGCCGGCGATCGTCACGTCCTCGGCGAGCTCGATCTCGAGGTCGGTGGTGCCCGCGCCGCGCAGCTTGAGCAAGGCCCGCGCCGCCGGCCAGGTGCGCAGCGGGCCTTGAAGCACGCCCATCACGTCGCTGAAGAACACCTCGTTGCCGAAGTCCTCGCCGTAGAAGTCGCGCCGGCCGCGGGCGAGGTCGGCGACGTCGACGGCGGCCGAGGCGACCTCGCCGTTCAGCGAGGCGCGGTCGCCCGGGCGCGAGGCGCATGACCACGGGATGAGCCCGACCAACGTGACCGCGGCGGCGAGCGCGATCGCAGCGATGGTGAGGGACGGCGCCAACGCGGCCGACGGACGTGAAATACGCGAACTGCGGCCATGACACCTCCCTTCTCGTCGCCTGTCCCCGGGGACTGGTGACGCACGGTAGAACCATGGGGCAGGCCCCCGGGCGTTCAACCACACCGGGCCAGGCGTAGAAGCCGCCTCGTGCGGGCGCGGAGGATCTCCGCGGTAGATGTACGCGTCGCGACGCGACGCGACGCGATACGCTCGCGGCGGGGCCTCCGCCCGCGCACGGCCTCGCCGCGAGCCCCGCTGCCGCGAGCAGGCCCGCGCTCCGGAGCCCTCAGCGCCGCTGCAGGGTGGCCCGCATGCCGCCCGCGGGGCGCAGCGTGATCGAGAATTGCGGGCGCGGGCGGTCGGCGGGGCGGACGACCGGGCGCCAGCGCCGGGCGAGGGTGGCGAGTACCAGCACGAGCTCGAGCATGGCGAAGTTGTTGCCGATGCACAGGCGCGGGCCGCCGCCGAACGGGAAGTAGGCGAAGCGGGGGATCTTCTTCAACAGGTCGCCGTCCCACCGCTCGGGCTCGAACGCCTCGGGCCGCGGGAAGTACCGCGCGTCGCGGTGGGCGGCCCACTGGAACATCCACAGCTGGGCGCCGCGCGGGACGGCGACGCCGCCGAGCTCGAGGTCCTCCAGCGCCTCGCGGCCGATGCTCCACGCCGGCGGGTACAGGCGCATGCTCTCGTGCGCGACCCAATCGGTGTAACGCAGCGCCGGCACGTCGGCGAGCGTCGGCGGCCGGTCGCCGAGCACGTGGTCGAGCTCGGCGCGCAGCTTGGCCCACGCCTCCGGGTGCTGCGACAGCAGCATCCACGACCACGACAGCGCCAGCGCGGTGGTCTCGTGGCCGGCGACGAACAGGATGAAGGCCTCGTCGCGCAGCTGCTCGTCGGTCATCTGCCCGCCCTCGTCGTCGCGCGCGCAGCAGCATCGACAGCAGGTCGCCCTCGTCGCGGCCGCTGGCGCGCCGGGCGGCGATGATGCCGCGGATGGCGCCGTCGATGCGCGCGCGGGCCTCGTGGAACCGGCGGTTCTTCGGCAGCGGCAGGCCGGCGAGCCACGGCAGGAACGCGTAGGTGTAGTCGGAGAAGCGCTCCATGATGACGTCGAGCGCGCCGCCGATGGTGTCGGCGATGGCCCGGTCGACGCCGGTGGAGAACAGGGTGTCGGCGACGATGTCGAGGGTGAGCCGCATCATCGCCGCGTGGATGTCGAGCACCTGTCCTTCGCGCCAGGTCGAGGCGAGGCGCTCGGCGTGGTCGACCATCACCGTGGTGTAGGAGGCGATCCGCTCGCGGTGGAAGGCGGGCTGGGCCAGCCGCCGCTGGCGGCGCCAGAAGTCGCCGTCGCTGACGAGCAGGCCGTTGCCGGTGACGAGCGAGAGGTCGCGGGTGAAGCGGTCCTTGATGAACAGCTTGCTGCGGCCGACCAGCACCTCGTCGATGAGCTCGGGGTCGGCGACCAGGTAGGGCGAGAACCAGGGCAGGACGACCTGGTGGATCGGCGCCACCGCGGTCTGCCGGGCGATGAACTGCTCGGGCCGGAAGGCCAGCTGCAGCATGTTGCCGGGGCCCTGCAATCGCCGGGGGAGCGGGATGTCGAGCATACGCGCCAGCGACGATAGCGGAGAGATCTCGACGCGTCCACGCGCGGGCCTCGGAAGCCCGACGTCGGGCCGCGCCGAACGCAGGGCCCGGCATGGTCCCAAGGCCATGTGCGGACGACCGTCCGCGCTCCGCCGGCTCGCTGCGCTCGTCGCCAGTCGGGGCGGTTTGGACATAGGATGCCGCCATGGACCCACTCCACGCCGCGTCCCTCGCGTGCCTCGGCGCCGCCACCCTGTGCTGGCTGCTCGGCGCGCTCACCCGCGAGTACTCGTGGGTCGACCGCTTGTGGTCGATCCTCCCGCCCGCGTATGTCGCATGGTTCGCGGCGCACTCGCACGGCGACCCGCGCCTTACCGTGATGACGACCCTCGCGGTGCTGTGGGGTGTGCGCCTGACCTTCAACTTCGCGCGCAAGGGCGGCTACGCGCCGGGCGGCGAGGACTACCGCTGGGTCGAGCTGCGCCGCCGCCTGTCGCCGCCGCTGTTCGCGGCGTTCAACCTGGTGTTCATCGCGTTCTTCCAGAACATCCTGTTGCTGCTCCTGGCGGCGCCCGCCTACGTGGCCGCGTCGCCGGAGGCCGCGCCGTGGGGCTCGCTCGACACGCTGGCGACGATCGTGTTCTTGCTGCTGCTCGCCGGCGAGACGATCGCGGACCAACAGCAGTGGCGGTTCCAGAACGCCAAGCGCGACCGCGGCGAGGCCTACGGGCCCAAGTTCCTGACCCAGGGGCTGTTCCGCTACTCCCGCCACCCGAACTTCTTCTGCGAGGTGTCGATGTGGTGGACGTTCTACGCGTTCTCGGTGGCGTCGGGGGCCGGCCTCGTCAATGTGGCGATCGTCGGCCCTGTCCTGCTGACGCTGCTGTTCCACGGCTCGACGACGTTCACCGAGCAGCTGACGCGCGCGAAGTACCCGACCTACGCCGACTATCAGCGGAGCACGTCGCGGCTCGTCCCGTGGTTCCCGCGTCGCTGAGCGCGCGAGCAAGCGGCCGCCGCGGCAGCCCGAAGCAGGCGCGCCCGGCGAGCGGCCGCGTGCATGCAGGCCTGGCCAGGGGCCGCGCGCGTTTGCGCCGCCGAACGAGCGCGCGAAGTGATAGAGTCCGGCCATGTCGGCCGTCCACGCGTGGGGGGATTGACGGTCTCGTGCCGGCCGAAGCTCCCGCTCGTGGGACACAGAGGTGATCATCGTGGCAACCGCGCTCTCTGTCCTCTTTGTCGGTCGTCTCCTGCTCGCCGCCTCTACTCCCGCCGTGCAGCCCGCCTGGGTGTCACGACCAGGTCCGGGCCCCGACGCAGCAGGCGTGCTCGTTCGCGTCTCGAAGCGAGACGTCCTCGCCCTGGCGGCGAGCGAGACGACGCGAGGCCTCGCGCGACGGGATCCCGAGACCGGCGCATGGGCGCCGCGCGCCTCCCTGCCGCAACCGCGGATCGCCTACGACGCCGTCGTCCTCCGTGGCGGCGACATCCTCGTCGTGGGCGGCGGCGAGACCAGCACCTACGATCGCAGCACGAGCGAGACCTGGCGCTACGATCCGGGCCGCGACACGTGGGATGTCGCCGCTCCGCTGCCGGTCGCCCGCCTCGGGCAAGCCACCGCACGCCTCGCGGACGGCCGCGTCCTCGTCGCGGGCGGCGTGGACGCGACGGGCGCTCCCCTCTCGCGCGTCGACGTCTATGATCCAATCACCGACCACTGGACCCAGGCGGCCGATCTGACGCACGCTCGCAGCGGGGGCGTCGCGTTTCCGCTGGCGCGCGGGGGGGTCATCGTGCACGGCGGCGACGGGAGCGACCCATCCGGTCGAGCATTCATCGTCTCTCGCTTCGAGCGCTGGGATCCACGGCGTGACCGCTGGCGCGCCGGCGACGTCCGGGGCCGGCACGAGCACGTCGCGGTGGCCCTGGCCGGAACCGGCCTCGTGATCGGCGGAAACGGCGACTATCGCGAAGGGTGGGGTATCCGCGAGATCGAACGGTTCGACGCCCTGGCGAATGCGTGGACGACCATGGGCCAGCTCCACGACGAGCGCTCCCTGGGACCTGTGGCCGTCGTGTTGCCCACGCGCCGCAAGATCGTCGTCGTCGGCGGCCTGGCCGAGACGGTCGAGGTGGTCGACCTGCGACGCGGGAGGTCCTCTCCCTCTGTCCCGCTTCCACCAGAGTTCGGCACGGCGGTCGCGGGACTCGCCATCGACGGTCGGGCGTTCGTGGTCAACATCCGCGGCGAGGCGATGTCGCTCGAGCCGTAGGCAGCGAGCCGTGCCCGAGCAGGTGCGGACGGCGAGCGACGGGCGAAGGTGAAGGTCGCCGAGGAAGCGCGTCAGTCGTCGGGGCGGCAGTCGGGGACGCAGCGCCGGGTGCTCGGGTCGCAGGTGCCGAATAGACAGGGGTCGCAGGTTTGGAACATGCAGGCGTCGTCGTCCGTCGCGACGGGCGAGCAAGGTTCGCCGAGGTCGAGCTCGGGCCGGCAGGTGCCGCTGGTCGGGTCGCAGAAGAGCGTGTCGCCGCAGTCGTCGTCGCTCTCGCAGGCCGAGCCGGTGTCGCGGCGCGCGACGCAGACGCCGTCCTCGCTGCAAAGCATGTCGGCGGGGCAGCGCGTGCCGTCGGCGGTGAATTCGCAGGCACTGCCCTGGTCGGCGACGGGGCGACAGACGCCGGGCCTGACCACCGCGCGCACCTCGTCGCGGCGGACCATATGGCCGATGTCGGAGACGGTGGAGCGATCGGCGAGCCAGAGGCCGTCGCAACGCAGGCCGTCGGCACACGCATCGACCGAAGGACACGCGGCTCCCGCCGGCAGCCGCACGCGGCATACGGGCACGGCAAGACCGAAGTCACAGAAGTACTCGACGGCGCAGTCGTCGTGGTCGAGCACGGTTCTCCGGCACGATTGACCGAGGCCGCGCGGAGGCTGGCACGTGCCGGGTCGTGCAAGCCGCGGTTCGTGCGGGCCGCCGTCGGGCGGGTATTGACATAGGAGGCCAGGTCGACAGCCCTCCCCGGTGCCCCCGATGCCGCTGCAAGCCGCGCCGAGGTCGCCGCGCGGGCGACAGGTCTCGCCGCCGCAGAAGAGGTGCTCGCTGCACGGTGTGTCCCGATCGCAGCGCCCGCCGACCTCGGACGTGTGCGCCCGGCAGACCCCCGGGCAGCCGATCGTGCCGGTGCAGGTGCCCTCGATGCACTCATCCTTGTGCTCGCACGCGCCGCCGGGCGGCACCGCGGGGTACAAGCCGGCGTCGCTCAGACAGCCGTCCGGGATCACCTCGTACGCGACGTGGCATGGCGCCTCGGCGAGGAATTTCAGGCAGTCGGCGGCGAGCGCCGGATCGAAGCGATAGCGGCCCGCCTTCAGGGCGCGCTCGGTGCCGTGGAGGACGCTCTTGCGCCGGGTCACGCGCAGACATCGCTCCCGCTCGGAGGCCCCGATCTCGCCGCAACGGATCGCGCGATCGCAGCGCAGCGGAGCCTCCCACGCGGCGGACTCGGCGGCGTCGCGCGGGCGCGGGTGGGTCGTCACGGGCGGCACCACCCGTGCGGCCGCGAGAGCGCCGGCCGGCGCCGCCGCCGAGACCGGACCGGTGGTGTCCGGGGTGCAGGCGAAAGTGGCGAGCAGCGCGAGCAGGCCGTGGCGCATCGACAAGAACCGTACCTTCGTTCGCAGCGTCCCACGGACGCCCGACCGCGAGGTTCCCGGCCCCGAGATCTTTCTCGGGATTTTTAGGAAACGAGCCGGTCCTTGCACGCGCGCCTGCGCGCCTTCTCGTCGCCCACTCGCGGCATTTGGAGATGGCGACGCCCAGCGGGCGCTGGGACCCACCTTCCCGGCTCCAGTGACGATACGCTTCGGCGTGGTCCGCAACCCCGTCACGCTCGCCGTCGGTTTGAGTATGGCTTGCAGCCCCGCAGCTCCGGTCGAGCCGCCAGCGGCCTCGTCGAACTCCGCGCCGCCGTCCGCGAACAACCCCCCGAAAAGCCCGTGGCCGACGAGTTCACGGCGACCGTGCGCGTCGACGCCGAGCCGGGCGACAAGAAGTTCCAGGGGGTGTGGCTCGAACGCGACGACGGCGTGCGCTGGGTCGTCGCGTACCGCCCCGAACCATGGCTCGCGGCCTTCGAAGGCCAGCGCGTGCAGGTGACCGGCGCCGTGTACCAGCCGGAGGGACAGGCGATCCTGGCGCCGCACTTCCGTGTCGAGACGCTCCGGCTCGCTCCCGGAGCGACGACGGACGCTCCATTCGTCGCCGTCCTCGCCGAGCGCCGACTCGCGGGGACGTTCCAGGAGCGCGTCGGTGGACCGGGCACCAAGCTCGAGGGTGAGCGCTACCTCGTGTTCGAGGCCGACGACGGCACTGCCTACCTGCTGGCGAACGCTCCGGCGGGCGGCGATTCCGGACGCGCGGCGACGGTGAAGGCTCGGGTCATCGAAATGTCGCCGTACGTCGCCCGTCGCGGCGGCCCATATTTGTGGGTGCTCGACGTCGAGCCCGGGCGAGCCAGCCCATCACGCGACGGGCGTCCATGAGCGTATCGAGGCGCGCGGCGCGAAGGTCCAGCGCCGCGGTTCATCAGGAGCACCTCCTGCTCTCCAGAGACTCCGCAGCCGTGTCGACGGCGAAGTCGAGATGCTCGCGCCGAAGCCCGACTGGGCGGCACCACCTGCATGGGGGTCGGCGCCAGCCTCAGGACGAGGCAATGACCATCAGAAGCTGCGCTCTGGGGTCGGAGCCAGCCGCTTCGCGCCATTCAGCGACGATCGCGCTCAAGCTGGCCCCAGCGATATTCTTCCCGAGAACCGGCGGGGGATTTGCTTTCCCGTCCGGGCCAATCGTGACAGTCCCGCTTCGAAACAAGTAAAATCCCTGCACCCCGGCGCCGTAGCTCGCCCTCACGGCCCCGATGTACGCGCCCGCGAGGGCGGCCTCAGAGGGTCTTGAGGTACTCGAGGATCGCCAGTCGTTCGTCGTCGGTGAGCACCGACGTGAACTCGTGGCCCTCGTTGCCCTGGCCGTGCATGTGGGTGTTGTAGATCTTCCGCTCCTCCATCTGCTCCTCGGTGAGGATCGGCGGATAGAGGATGTTCCACACGCCGATGAAGTTCGAATAGAGGGTGCTGAGGAGCAGCTGGGCCAGCGGGTCGTTGTCGCTGCCGGGAGAGCAATCGATGTACGGCGTCACGCCCACACCGGCCTCGCAGGCGAGCTCCTGGTAGTACCAGCCGACCTTCTCGGCGTCGTAAGCGGAGAGGCGGGTGTCGTAGCCCATGACGACGTCGCCGGCCTGGTCGGGCCGCGGCGGGGTCGACAGGCGCAGCCAGATGTTCTTGCGCTCCGACGGCTTCAGGATCTCCCAGACGTTGGGCACCGAGCCGTTGTGGAGGTACGGCGCGGTGGCCCACACGCCGTGGAGCGGCGGCGCGAGGTAGCCGAGCTCGCGATCGCCGCGCAGGTCCTCGCGGTTCTGCGGGCCGCAGTCCTGGTCGGTGCCCGCGGTCTCGGGATAGCCGAAGAAGTTCTTGGCGCCGGCGACCTGCACCGCCTCGTTGTTGGTCTCCATGCGCACGGGGTCGGTGCCGATGACGTCCAGCGGGGTGATGTAGCTGGCGACGCCCTCGAGCTCCGGCCGGGCGAGCCAGGCCGGGTCGTTGAAGAACCGCGGCGAGTACGCCCCGTGGCAGCTCGAGCACGAGCCGTTGCCGGCCTTGGGGTTCTTGACCGGGTTGTTGCGCTCGGGCGCCCACAGGTCGAGCGTATGAAAGAAGACCGCGCCGCTGCCCGCCAGGCCCTCGTCGATCGCAAACGGGTACCTCGGCGCCTTGAGCGTGACGATCCAGTCGTTGGCGTCGGGGCCGTGC
Organism: Nannocystis pusilla; assembly: GCF_026626665.1. Taxonomy (GTDB): domain Bacteria; phylum Myxococcota_A; class Polyangia; order Nannocystales; family Nannocystaceae; genus Nannocystis; species Nannocystis pusilla. Next base: position 6,857,481 of record NZ_JAPNKE010000002.1, on the reverse strand, counting down.
TGGCGCATCCAGTCCTGACCGGACTCGCTGAGCTGACCGAGGATGCCGCCGAAGAGGCCGAAGAAGGGGGTGTAGAACACCATGTCGACGCGCGGGGCGTCCATCGGGAAGGTGCCGTCGACGAACTTGAGCGCGCGGTGGCCCATGTTCCACCACGACGGCGTGTTCATGCCCGCGGTCGAGCCGGAGGTGAGCACGCCCCACAGCGTCTGGAGGTCGTAGCCCTCCTCGTCCGGGAACAGGAAGGCGAGGTTCACGTCGCTGGCGTTGTTGACCCCGCGGGTGCGGTTCAGGTTGGCGATCGTGGCCGCCGAGGCGAGGTAGCCGAGCGGGAGCATGTCGCGGAGGAAGAGGTTGTGATCGGCGAGCGGGCTGCCGCTGCCGAGCATGAGGCCGAGGCCGGGTCCGTCGTCCGGCGTGCCGATGCTGCCGGAGTGGCAGCCCTGGCAAGTGATGCCGATCTTGCCGGTCCAGGTGCCGTCGGGCTCGCGCAGGTGGGTGAAGAATTGCGGGAGCCGGCCCGAGCCGCCGTCAGTGAGGTTGGGATCCTCGCCGGGCAAGGGATAGGGGTTCGGCGTCGGGCCGAAGGGCGCGCCGTAGCGCTGCGAGACCAGTTCATCGAAATTGTCGGGTCGCGACTGGAAGCCCCAGATCTGCCACAGCTTGTTGTATTGGGTCGCAGGGAAGGTGGCGATGCCGAAGCCGGCCGAGATGTCCTGCGGCTCGGTGCCCGAGAACAGCGCGCCGGCGCCGATCGAGCTCGGGGTGAGCAGGGCGCTGCCTCGCTTGGCGCGCTCGCGCAGCTCGCCGCACTTGGGGGCACCGACCTCCTTCACGAGCTCGGGATCGACGTGGCAATTCTTCCAGAAGGCGTTGAAGGCGACGGCCCGACCGTCGCCGACGCCCGGCTGGACCATGGCGCGCGGGTCCTCGGGCAGCACGGTGTCGTCCGGCTTGCACTGACAGAAGTCCCACAGGGCCCAGCCGCCGTGGCTGCTCCACAGCAGTTCGTCGGGCGCCGGCGGGGTCGGGTCGAAGTAGGGCTCGACGTAATAAGGGCTCGAGGCGTCGCAGCCGACCGGCTCGCCGCCGCTGCTGCTGCTGCTGTCGCTGGTGCCTTCGCTGCTGCTGGGGTCGCCGCTGGTGGGTTCGCCGGTGGTCGGCAGGGCGCCGTCGGTGGTGGGGCCGCCGCCGGTGGTGGGGTCGGTGGCGGGGCTGTCGCCGGTGCCGGTGGTCTCGGCGGGCGGCGTGTCCCCGCAGGCGAGCGCGGGGAGCAGCAGCGCGGCGAGAGCGAGCGAACATCGTGATGCGGTGGGTCGCGGTCGAAGCATCGAGGGCCTCCTCAAAGGTGCGAGTGATGGGTGCGGGCGAACGGAGCGGCGCATCACGTCAGTCCGCGATCGACGCGCCATCGGGCCATCGCTGCACGGTAGAGGGCATCCAAAATTTTTACAACGGATTAAAAAAAATGGACCCGATGTGGTCTTCAGGACCCGATTAACCACGATGGATGCTTCTTTTTAAACATGAGTTAAAAAATGAAAAGACGGGTCCCTGCGAGCCGAGGGAGCCGTCGAGGCCGCTCCACGCCGCTCGGGCGCGGTCGCCCTTGCCGGGGGCGATGCATGCGGAGGCCGGGGCGAAGGAGCCAGTGAGGACCTGGCCCGGAGGACGGCTCGGAGACCGAGGTCGAGCGCGTCGCTTCAGCTCGAGGAGCGGCGAGCGCGGCAGCGCGCGAGCGGCCCGCAGCGAGGACGTCCGAACCTCTTCGGCGAGGCGACACGTCGCTGCGAGCTCACTGGCGCGTGTGCGCAGGACAAGATGGCCCCCTCGTGGGGAGCACCGAGCCAGTGGGAGGGCATGGCGAGAGCGAGCTGGTCGAAGGGACGGACGTCCGAAAGGCCAGATGCGAGCGGATCAGTCCATCGGCCAGGCCATCGCGGCGGCCCGGCTCCCCATCATCAGGGCGGCGGCGCCGAGGATGCGGACGCCGTCGCTGGCGTGGAGCGCGGAGCGGGTGATGGTGCCCTTGTCGTCGAGGATCGGGACGCGGGCTCTGGCATCGCCGGTCTCCGGGATGCGAGCCGGTCAGGTCGGAGACCGTGGGTGCGGTCTCTTGCCGGGGCGCCGCGGGCGAACCCGGCGGCGACCGGGATAGACGTCGCGGATGCAAGCATTGAAGAATTGCCCCTGCGAATCGGCGCGGCATAGCCCGTCGAAGACGGCGGACGGTACTGCGGGATAATCGTAGGGGTCGCCGTTGCCGACGAACCAGATCGTCAAAGTTCGGGTCGACGGCTCGTACTCGGCCCGCCGGATCGCCGTCGAGTCGAAGTACGGCATCGTGCGCCTCCATGACCATGATTGCGCGTGATTTCGCCACCGACAAGCGGACCTGGCATCGCCGCAGAGCCCTGTTTTTTGTTGCTGCGAAGGCCTCTCCTGCGAGCTGCGCCGTGCGGAACGGGCGCAGGACGCTCGTCGTCGGGCCCGGTGAGCAGAGTGGCGAGCACTCAGGAGTCGCACGCCGAGCTGATCGGAGTGAAGCCGGCTCGCCGCGAGCTGCACGGTGCGAGGCCTGCGAATCGGCGATGCCGCGACCGAACGCGAAATTCAGGGCACATGACCGATTGGGCGATGGTCGCGCTGAATAGGATGTCGCGTGGTCAGCAATCCGAGATGTGGAGGCCGGTGAACCAGGCGACGTCCGCGAGGGCAGCACAGGCGAATCGACGGCTCTCCGGCGAATCGAGGTAGCGCCGCACCCGTCGTGAGACCTCGGCCAGCGAGCCCTGGGCGGCGAGGTCGTGGAGCTCGCGCGCGGCGGTCTCGTCCTCGGCGAAGGCGAACGCCGCGAGCCGGCCGGCTCGTGACAGCGCAGGATTGGCGGGCAGGGCGGCGGCGCCGTGGATTGCGGAGCACGTGAAGAGCTCGACGGGAGCGCCCTCCGAGAGCTGCACCGGCCACACGTAGGCCGCGAGGTACGGGAAGAACCCGGCCCAGCGGGCCGTGACGGAGGTGGCTCGCGGGGTCGTGGACAATCGCCGCAGGCGAGGCCGCGGACGGCGAGCTCGAGGGCGAGGGCCTGCCCGATCGCGCCCGCGAGCAGGCGATCGGACCACACTGCGGCGTCGGCGAGGCGCTGGGCCTCCTCGTGCGACGGCGGCGGCGAGCGGGCCGTGTATTCATAAAAGTGATCGTGGGCCGATTCGGTGAGGAGGAGCAGCGGTCGCAGGCGGCCGACGGCGGCCTGCGCGAGCACCTGGACAGCGCCGGAGGCCGGCGCGGGTTCGCAGCTCGCGTCGAACAGGAGCAGGCTCCACTGCTTCACCTCCGGCTCCCAGCGCGCGCAGGTGTGGCGATCGAGCTCGGCGCGCAGGGCTGCCGCGGTCAGCGGCGGTTCATGCGGTCGGCCGGCGCAGGCGGGTGAGAGCAGGGTCGCGGTGAAGAGGAGCCGTGTCGCGCGGGACATGCCGCGCGGTCGGAGGGCGCGAGCCGCCGAGAGCAGGGTGGCGGCGAGGCGTCGTGTCGCGCGTGACATGGAGAGCTGCGAGGACTGCGTCGCGGGCCGGATTATTTCGGGGAACACTCGCTTATTTCTTATAGTCAGTGGCGGGGAGTGACCGCGCTTCTTCTGTCGTCGCGTCGCAGGCCGGAGTGATATGTCCTTTCGGTCATATCAACGAAACAACAAACCTCAGTCGAGGAGCTCGACGATCTCGCCGGTGGCGACCGTCGAGTGGGCGTCGCGGAGGATGAAGCCGGGGGCGCCGGCGAGCACGGTCGGGACGTCGAGCACGAGCTCCGCGGCGACGCGCTCGCCTGGTTCGGCGCGGGAGGCGTCCGGCAGCATGATGGTGCAGGTGATGTCGGCGGTGCGGACGTAGAGGTGCGGCCGGTAGCCGCTGGCGATCGCGGACGGGCCTCGCCAGCTGCTGCGCGGGCGGGCGGAGGTCCGCGGCGGCAGCGACAGGCGAGCGATGACGCGGCGGTGGGTCGTGAGCGCGTCGGGGCTGGTGAGGACCATGCCGGGAGTGACCTCCCACGGCGGGACCTCGCCGAGCTGGCATCCGGCCGACTCGCCGGCGGCGAGCTCGTCGACCACGCGGTCGAACGCGCGGAGCTGTACACATTGGCCGCGGCGGGTCGGGGCGTGGCCGACGAGCTCGAGCATGTCGCCGGTGCGCAGGGTGCCGCGCTCGATGCGGCCGGCCAGCACGGTGCTCGGCACCTGCGCCGCGCCGGCGCGGCGGCCGAACCACCGGCTGTAGGTGCGCACGACCGGCAGCAGCAGCGCGCCCGCGGCATCGTGGATGCGCAAGGGCGCGGCGTCGAGGGCGTCGCGCAGGGCGTACAGCGGCTCGCGCCATTCGTCGCGGTCGGCCTGCGCCGCCGAGCCGCGGATCACGGGGGCCGTGTCGCCGTCGAAGCCGCACGCGTGCAGGAGCTCGCGCGTCTCGAGCTCGACGAGGTCGAGCAGCTCGGGCGAGTCCAGCAGGTCGCACATGTTCAGGAACACGATCACGTGGGTGACGGCGAGGGCCCGCGCGTACTGCAGGTGCTCGCGCGTCTGCTCGCGCGGGCCGGCGGCGGCCGAGACGACCAGGATGACGACGTCGACCTGCGACAGCGCCTTGATGGTGTTCTTGCAGCGGTCGGGGTGGCCGGGGCAGTCCCAGTGGACGATCCGCCGCCGCTCGGTGCAGTACTCGATGCACTTGGCGAGGACGGTGATGCCGGTGAGGCGCTCGCAGTAGTCGAGCAGCTGCTCGTGGGTGCGCGGCTGGCCGGCGGTGATGCGGGTGAGCGCGGCGGTGAGCGCCGTCTTGCCGTCGTGCACGTGGCCGATCACGCCGACCGCGAGGGTCGGCAGGCGCGGCGGTGCGGGCGGGGCCATCGCAATCAGGGTAGCACCGGCGGGGCGCGGGGTGACGTGGTCTTCAGGACATGCGGAGGCGGGGCGCCGGCGCGTCAGAAGACGCAGAGGTGGGCGCCGGCGGGCGCGCGACGCTTCGAGCATGCGGAAGCGGAGCGACGGCGGGGCGTGAGGCGACGTGGGCTTCAGGACATGCGGAGGCGGGGTGCCGGCGGGGCGGGTGGTGACGTGGCCTCAGGGACATGCGGGGCGCGAGTCGATGTTTCAGGACATGCGGTGGCGGGCGGGAAGTGACGTGACCTTCGGGACAGGCGTGGGCGCGAATCGACGCTTCAGGACCTGCGGAGGCGGGGCGTCGGCGGGCCCGGATCGACATGTCCTTCAGGATATGCGTGGGCGCGAGTCGACGCTACAGGTCATGCGGTGCAGGGCGCCGGCGGCCGCGGCTCGATGGGGCCTTCAGGATGTGCGGCAGCATCGGCGTGGCCTTGAGGACATGCTTTCAAAGACATGTCCTTAAAAATATGTCGATTTGCGTTCACTCGCGGCCGGGCAGGGCGATCGTGTAAAATCCGATCCACCGGCTGATCTGCTTGCGGTCGCGCTCGTAGTGCTTGGCGGTCGCGCGGATGCTCCACTCGTGCTCCTCGAGCACGCGCAGGAGCTCCTCGCGCGGGGGGCGGGGGCGATAGGCGCGGGTCTCCCTGGCGGCGGCGGGGGGCGGGGCGACGGCCTCGGCGGGGGCGGGGGCGGAGCGTCGGGGGGCGTCGGGGTGGTCAGCCACGCCGGCAGCTGGCCGGGGCGGATCGGGGCGGTGAGGCTGCGGCAGTCCATCACCAGGCGATGCAGGCCGCGCAGGTTCTCGGGCCAGGCGTGGAGCAGGATCGCCTCGGCGGCGCTGGTCGACAGCGCGGCGGCGAAGGTGCCGTTGACGGAGCCGAACAGGCGGTCGAGCCAGTCGAGCAGGTCGGCCCGGCGCTCGCGCAGGGGCGGCACGCGCAGCTCGGCGAGGGCGAGGCGGGCGTAGAGGTCGCGGCGGAACCGGCTGGCCTCGACCTCGCGGCCGAGGTCGCGGTTGGTGGCGCCGACGACCCGCACGTCGACGCTCTGCGCCCGCGACGAGCCGACCGGGATGATTTCGCCGTACTCGATCGCGCGCAGCAGCTTGGGTTGCAGCTCGAGCGGCAGCTCGCCGATCTCGTCGAGCACGAGGGTGCCGCCCTCGGCGGCGCGGAACAGGCCGCTCGAGCGCTGGCTCGCGCCGGTGAACGCCCCGCGGTCGTGGCCGAACAGCTGGCTCTCGATCAGCGTCGGGCTGAGGGCGGCGCAGTTGGCCACGATCAGCTCGCCGCGGCGCTTGCTGAGGCGGTGGATCTCGGCGGCGATCCGCTCCTTGCCGGTGCCGGTCTCGCCGATCACCAGCGCCGGGCTGCGCTGACCGGCGACCCGCAGCACGGCGCTGCGCAGGGCCGCGATCGCCAGCGAGTCGCCGGGGATGGCGGCGCGGTCGACCTCGGGCGGGTCGACGCGGCCGCGCGGGTCCTGGGCCATCTCATAGATCAGCAGGACGTCGCCTATGCGGATGACGGCGCCGTGAGCGAGGGCTCGCGGCAGTTCGCTTATCGCCTGTCCTTGCAGACAGGTGCCGTTGCGCGACTGCAGGTCGCGCAGCCAGTGGGCGCCGCGGTCGAAGCGGAGCTCGGCGTGGACCCGCGACAGGGTCGGGTGCGCGACCGCGAGGCCGCTGGGGGCCGGCGGCTGGCGGCCAAGCGTGACCGCGGCGGGGCCGAGGTCGACGACGCGCCGGAGCTCGGGCGGGTGGACGATCACGAGCCGGGCGGCGCCCGTGGAACCCCGTTCGGCCGCGACCTCGGCCGTGCGCGAGCGCTCCAGTGTCACATCGTCGTCGGGGCGCTGGCGCGATACCATGGGACATCCCGGTGTCCCCGGGGACATCGCCGATGTTGTCCCATGCGCCCTCGCGGGGTCAACCAGGGCAAATCTGTCCGGCGGCGCGTAAGCTCGGAGATTGACTGAGGAAGTGCGGGTGGAACGGGCGGTGCTCCAAGGACCTCCGAGGCGAACGACGGCGATGGAATTCATGAAAATGCGTATGATTACGATGATTTGTTCGGTCGGGCTGCTGGCCGGGGCGTGCGCGCCCGAGGACGACGAGCTCGCGTTCCGCGACACGACGACCGGATGCACCAACTGCGGGAACGGCTCGAATTCGGCCAAGGCCAACGGCTACCCGATCGACCAGCTCAACCTGTACGGGTGGCCCAACGACGCGGGGATCACCGTGACCGCGATCAAGAGCCCGCTCGGCTCGAGCTACACCCTGCGGACCTCCGGGCAGGAGCTGGGGGCGTGGGATACCACGACCGATACCTTCGTGGCGGTGGGCGAGGACCTGGTCGGCTGGACGATCAAGCTGTACGAGGAGAAGGCGGGCCTGATCGAGATCGAGATCGTCGATTACGGCACGGTCGCGTCGCTGGCGACGGACGGGCCCGACGTGTCCATCTACGAGCTCGCGTACCACAACCCGAAGAATCCCGGCGAGCTGCTCCCGATCTGCCCCGACCCGGAGGAGGACGGCGACGACATGATCATGGCCACCATCGTCCGCGGCGAGCTGTACGACGACGAGACCCATGACATCACGGTGAACGGCGAGTGGATCACGATCGCCTGCGAGCTCAACGCGGTCTACAAGCTCAAGCGGCTCGGCTACGGCCCCAACCAAAACTTCCCCGGAGCGAGCGCCCCCGCGACCCTGGACCAGCGCCAGGCGACGCTCCGCATGATCACCGCGGATTACTGCGGCACCGGCTATTCGTTTACCGAGTTCGGCACCCACGTGGGCTGGGTGAACGACGCGGAGACGGTGCCGTCGGCGTACGGGACGGCGTGGGCGGACGTCGAGGCGCTGTGGGACGAGGACGGGGCGATCTGCCTCAGCAACCCGCGGTTTACGACGCTCGGCGTGGTCCAGAACCAGTGCACCCTGCCGCTGTGCACGACGCAGATGGCGGCGACGGTGCCGCACGAGTGGACCACCTGGAGCGTGCCCTGAGCTGTCCGAAAGAGCAGGAACCGTGGCGAGCGTGACGACGAGGAGGAGATGGGGTCATGAAGATGCGTATGATCGAGAAAGTCGGGTTTGTTCTCGGGGTGACGGCGATGTTCGGGGCTTGCGCGAGCGAGCCGGAGGGCGAGCTCGAGCTCCGCGACGACACCGGATGCCCCAACTGCGGGAACGGCTCGAATTCGGCGCACGCCAACGAGTACCCGCTCGACAAGCTCAGCCTGTCCGGCGAACCCAACGAGGCCGGCATCGCGGCTGGCGACGCTCGCCGAGGTCGCGGTCCGCTGCACCTTGCCGACCTGCACGCCGCAGATGGTGACGACGGAGCAGCACGAGTGGACGAGCTGGCGCCTGCCCCTGGCTGAGTGAAAGGACAGGTCACTGCGTGAACGACGACGAGATCACCCGCGCCGGCGAGCGCCACAACCCGGCGACGCCGTCGCTCGATCGCAGCCCCTCGGGGACCGCCGACACCGAGGCCTCGGGCCGCACGGCCCAGGCCAGCGACGCGGCGCTGCAGCGGGCGGTGCCGACGTCGGGCCGCGTCGGTCGCTACGTGGTGATCGACCGGGTCGGCGCCGGCGGCATGGGAGTGGTGCTGGCGGCCTACGACCCGGAGCTCGACCGGCGGGTCGCGCTCAAGCTGCTGGCCGCCGGGCCCGAGTCGAGCGTCCGACTGCTGCGCGAGGCCCAGGCGCTGGCCCGGCTGTCGCACCCGAACGTGGTGCAGATCCACGACGTCGGGGTGCACGACGGCCAGGTGTTCCTGGCGATGGAGCTGGTCGCGGGCCAGACGCTGCGGGCGTGGCTCGAGGCCGGGCCGCGGCCGTGGCGGACGATCGTGCGGGTGTTCGTCGAGGCGGGGCGCGGATTGGCGGCGGCGCACGCGGCGGGGATCGTGCATCGCGACTTCAAGCCGGACAACGTGTTGATCGGCGCGGACGGGCGGGCCCGGGTCGCCGACTTCGGGCTCGCGCGCCAGCTCGAGGGCGGTGATGCATCTGCAGCGAAGGGCGCGGCCGCGGCGGCGCCGTCGACCGCGTTCGCGGTGCCGTTGACGCAGAGCGGGGTGCTGCTCGGGACGCCGGCGTACATGTCCCCGGAGCAGTTCGACGGCGGCCGCGCCGACGCGCGCAGCGACCTGTTCTCGTTCTGCGTCGCGCTGTACGAGGCGCTCTACGGCCGCCGCCCGTTCCGCGCCGACGACCTGGCGACGCTGCTGGCCAAGATCCGCGCCGGCGCGCTGGCCGAGCCGCCGGCGGCGAGCCCGGTGCCGCGGGCGATCTTCGAGCAGCTGCGGCGCGGCCTCGCGTTCGCGCCCGCGGACCGACCGGCGAGCCTGGAGCGGCTGCTCGCCGACCTGACGCACGACCGCGGCGCGCGACGCCGGCGCTGGCTGCTGGCGGGCGGCCTCGTGGCGCTCGGCGGGGGCGCGGCCGCGGCGGCGCTGACGTGGGCGATGCCGGCCGGCGAGGCGGCCTGCAGCGGCGCGGAGACGGGGCTCGCCGAGCTGTGGAACGACGGAGTGAAGGCCGCGCTGGCGAGCTCGCTGGCCGAGGTCGTCCGCCAGCCGGAGCAGCGCGAGCGGGTGCAGGACGGGCTGCAGCGCTACGCCGACGCGTGGTCGGCCGCGCGGCGCGAGGTCTGCCTCGATCACCGGCGCGGGGCCGACTCGGAGGCCGTCCGCGAGCTCCGCAGCCGTTGCCTCGACCGCCGCCGCAGCGCCTTCGAAGGGGCCGTGCAGCTGGTCCGCGCGACCCGACCCGGCGACGACGTCGTCCGCGTGGTCGCCGGCTTGCCGGCGATCGCCGACTGCGCCCGCGTCGACGCGCTGCTGGCCACGCCCGCGCGCGACCCGGCGCGCGCGAGCGAGGTCGCGGCGGTGGAGCGCCGACTCGACGGCGCGCGCACGCTCGCGGACGCCGGGCGCCTTGGCGAGGCCGACGGCGAGATCGCGGGGGCCCTGGCCGACGCCGAGGCGCTGGGCGAGCGCGGGCTGGTCGGGCAGGCGCGCCTGGCCGCGGCGCGGGTGGCGATGGTCCGCGGGGCCTGGGTCGACGCCGTGAGCGCTCTGCGGCTCGCCCTCGCCGACGCGCTGGCTGCGGGCGACGATCCGACGGCCGCCGAGGTGGTCGCGCGCCTCGTCTACGGGCGGGCGCAGACCGGTCACGAGCGGCCGGCTGAGATCCTCGGCGACGTGCCTGTGGCGCAGGTGCTGGTCGATCGCCAGGGCCCGCACGCGTTCGCCCGCCGCCGCCTGCTGGCCAACCTCGCCACCGTCCACCTGGCGGCCGGCGACGTGGCGGCGGCGCGCAGGACCGTCGTCGAGGCGACGAACGATCTCGAGTCGGTGGTCGACGCCGACCCGTTCGAGGCGGCCAACTTCCTGCGCCTCCTCGCCGTGCTCACCGACGACCCGGCGCGTCGGCGCGACGGGTTCACGCGGTCGGAGGCGATCTTCCGCGAGCTGCTCGGTGAGGACCACCTCGACCTGCTCAACCTCCGGCTGTATCGCGGACGCACCGCGCTCGACCTGGCGGAGGCCGACGAGCAGCTCACCGATGCGTGCGCCGGCTACGACCGGGTCGTCGCTCCCGCGGAGCGGCGCGACCCGTCGTGCGCCGAGTGCGGGCTGTTGCTCGGCGGCATCGCCCGCGAGCGCGACGACCTGACTGCGGCGCTGGCCCGCTACGGCGAGGCCGCGACCTGCGAGGCCGGGGCGCCGCGGGTCGGCGTCGACGCGCGCCGGCAGCTGGCGCGGGCCCACGAGGCGCGGCTGCGCGGCGAGTTCGCGGAGGCGATCGCGGCGGCCGAGCGGGCGGCGGAGATGTGGGCGCCGTACGCGACCGCGGACCGGCCGTGGATCGAGCTGCCGCGCGCCGAGGCCTGGCTGGTGCAGGGCGAGGCGGAGCTCGGGCGCGGCGACAAGGCGGCGGCGCGTGAGCGGTTGAGGCTGGCGCACGAGGTGTTCGCGCGCCAGGCGGAGCGGCAGATCGACGCGCTGCCGCGCTTTCACCGGGCGCGGGCGGCCGAGCTGCTGGCCGAGCTCGAGTGGGAGGACCCCGCCGGCAGGGTCCACGCGCGCGAGCTGGCCGGCGAGGCGCGGGCGTTCCACGCCGGTCGCGGCGAGGCCGGGGCGGCCCGCGTCGCCGCCCTCGACGCCTGGCTCGCCGCTCACCCGCTCGCGGCGCGGTGAGCGGACCGATTGATCATAGGTCCTTCAGGACATGACCTTCAAGCCACTCGTATGATACGCGGCGGGCTCAGTTGGTCTTGCGGATGATGAGGATCGGGTCGAGGACGATCTTCTTGCCGAGGCGCTCGGTGGCGTCGATGGTGACCTCGACGCGCCAGGAGTAGTCGGTGGTCAGGGTGGCCGGGAAGTTGGCCGTGTAGACGCCGGCGCTGCCCGTGAACGAGACCGACGGGGCGCTGCCGATCGGGGTGGCGGTGACGCCGGTGACCGAGGGGCTGCCGCCCGTCGAGTCGACGGTGCACTGCACGGAGCTGGCGGTGGTGGTGGCGGTCACCTCGTCGCGCGGGTTCATCTGCGGCGGCACCGCGGCCGAGGCGTCGGACTCGAGCAGCAGCACATAGCCGGCGGCGTCGCTGGCCTCGCTGAAGTGGACGGGAATCGTCGATGTGTAGTTCGCCATCGAGGCGCGACTCTATAGCAAGTGCGCGCGGCCGGGCTACCGCGCGGGCGCGACTTTCACGGCCGGTCGCGTGATCCCGCCCTCCGTGAGGACCTTGTCACGCCGCGGGCCGCGTGTTACCGGCTTTATGCAGGAGATTCGCACGCTTCGAGGCGAGGCGGTGACGTGGAGGCGACCACCCGCGAGAGCAAGGCGCTCGTCGACCGCGACACCGTCGACGCCGACGCGTGGCCGCGGGACGAGCTCTTGCCCGAGTCGGACGAGCCGCAGCAGATCGGCCGCTATCGCGTGCTGGGCCGGATCGGCGCCGGCGGCATGGGGACGGTCTACGCGGCCCACGATCCGATGCTCGGGCGCGAGGTGGCGATCAAGCTGGCGCGCGTCGACGGGCCCGCGTCGCTCGAGAGTCGGCTGTTGCGCGAGGCCCGGCTGCTGGCGCAGGTGCGCCACCCGAACGTGGTGGAGCTGCACGACTTCGGCAAATTCCGCGGCCAGATCTTCATCGTGATGGCGCGGATCCACGGCCAGACCTTGCGGGCCTGGCAGCGCGAGCGCGAGCGGCCGTGGCGGCACACGGTCGCGATGTACGTGGCCGCGGCGCGCGGGCTGCAAGCGGCGCACGCGGCCGGCCTGGTCCACCGCGACTTCAAGGCCGACAACGTGCTGGTCGGCGACGACGGCCGCGTCTACGTGGTCGACTTCGGCCTGGCCCGGCCCGCGGTCGAGGTCACCGGCGACGCGCCCCCGGCCACCCCGCCGATCGCCTCGTCGTCGCTCGACTCGCCGCTGACGCGCACCGGGGCGGTGGTCGGCACGCCGGCTTACATGGCGCCGGAGCAGCGCGCGGGTCGGCCTCCCGATGTCCGCAGCGACATCTACAGCTTCTGCGTGTCGCTGTACGAGGCGCTGCACGGGCAGCGGCCGGAGTACCGCAGCGACCCGACGAAGACGCGCGCGGGCAAGGGCGACGTGCCGCGGCGGATCGATCGCGCGCTGGCGCGAGGCCTGGCGCCGGCGGCGGCGCAGCGCTACGCGACGTTCGAGCCGCTGATCGCGGCGCTCGAGCGCGACCCGGCGCGGTGGTGGCGGGCCGTCGCGGTGGCGGTGGCGTTGCTGGTGACGGGCGGCTTCGCCGGCTTGATGGCGTCCGAGAGCGAGGGGCCGCGCGCGGCCTCGTGCGAGGCGGCGGCGCGCCGCATCGACGCGGTGTGGGGGACGTCGCAGCGCGAGGCGCTGGTCGCCGGCTTCGCCGCGCCGGGCGAGTACACGCGCGCTCGGCCGGCGCGTGACCGCGGCGCTCGACGACTACGCGGACGCATGGCAACAGGCGCGCCGGCGGGCCTGCGAGGCGACGACGGAGCTGTCGGCGGACTCGGCGGCGCGGCTGCACCGGCAGATCGGCTGCCTCGAGCGCGCGGCCCTGGGGCTCGGGCGCGCGATCGAGGTGCTGGCGTTCGCCGGCGGGGCGGACGCGGAGCAGGCGATGGGCGTGGTCGAGGCGCTGCCGCCGATCGACGGCTGTCGCGCGCCGGGCGACGACGACGGTGACATGGTCGAAAAGACAGGTCTCGTCGACGCCCTGCGGCGGGCGCTGATCGCCGCGCGGGTGCAGGCGGCGGCGGGCATGCGGCGCGAGGCGCTGCGGCTGGCCGAGCAGGTGCGGGCGCGGGCCGAGGCGGTCGGCGATCCGGGGCTGCAGGCCGACGCGCTGCTGACCGTCGGGCGCATGCGGGCCGAGGACGGCGAGATCGCGGCGGCCGAGAGCAACTTGCTGGCCGCGATCGACGTCGCCGAGGCGCGCGGGCTCGACGACACGGTGGCCAGCGGATGGGTCGCGCTGGCGACGGTGGCGGCGCGCCTGCAGGTCGACCCCGAGCGGATGCGCGAGCGGGCCCGCCGGGCCCAGGCGCTGCTCGACCGGATCGGCGACAGCGGGCCGCGGCGGGCCACGCTGCTCAACGCGCTCGGGGTCGCGGCCGTGGCCGAGGGCCGCCACGCGGAGGCGGTGCGGCTGCACCGCGAGGCCTTCGAGCGGCTGCGCTTCGCCGGCGGTCCGCCGCTCGAGTCGATCCGCACGCTGCAGAGCCTGGCCAACGCGCTCGAGGCCCTCGGTCGCCACGACGAGGCGCTGGCCCGCTTCGGCGAGGCGCAGCGGCTGGGCGCGGAGCACCTGGGGCCGCGCCACCCGCAGCGCGCCCGCGTGGCGCACGACCTCGGGGTGCTGCTGCTGGGGTCGGGCGAGCCGGGGCGGGCGCGCGAGCTGCTCGAGGCGGCGCTGGCGATCTGGACCGACACGTACGGCTCGGTCTGCGTCGAGTGCGGGCGGGCCCACTCGTCGCTGATGGGCCAGGCGAGCGCGGAGGGCGAGCTCGGTCGCGCGGAGCACCATGCCCGCCGGGCGCTGGCGATCTACCGCCAGGTGCTGCCGGGCGACCACCCGGACCTGGCGGCCGCGCTGGTCAACCTCGGGGCGGTGCTGCACTGGCGCGGCGACTTCGCGGGGGCGGTGCCGGCCTACGGCGAGGCGCTGCGGCTGCAGGAGCGCATCTTGCCCGAAGGACATCTGCATCGCGCGATCACCGAGAGCAACCTGGGCGAGAGTCTGGTGGCGCTGCAGCGCCACGCGGAGGCGCTGCAGCGGTTCGCTGCGGCGGAGCCGGTGGCTCGCGCCGCCGGCCAGCCCGGCGAGGAGCTGCTGCTGCTGGTGCTGCGCAACAAGGCGAAGGCGCTGCAGGGCACCGGCGAGGTCGGGGCCGCGAGGGTGGCGCTCGAGCAGGCGCGCGCGCTGCTGAAGCGCGACCCGGGCCGCGCGCAGGAGCTCGCCGAGGTCGAGCAGGCGCTGGCGCAGCTGCCGGTCCGCGCGGGCTGAGGGCGCCGGGGCCGTCATTGTGAGGATGTCTCGGAGGACAGGGCCCTTCGGACATGCACCGTGACCGCGGGTGCGCCGCGGCTTCGTGCCCGCCGACGCGGCGTGCTACCGTCGCGCGTGCTCTTCTTTCGTATCGCGCGCTACCTCCTGGCCATGGCGGCGCTCGTCCCGATCGCCGGTCTGCTCGGCGTGCCGTTCGCGTATCCGCTGCTCGTGCTCGCCGCGACCGCGCTGGTCTACCGCCTCGAGCGCGAGCCGATGTCCGAGCTCGGGCTGACTCCGACCTTCGAACGGATGGGCCTCGGCCTGCTCGGGCTCGTCGTCGGCGCGGCGATGGTGGCGATCCGGTCGTTCACGGTGAGCGGCGTGTTCGGCGGGCGCGTCGACCTCGACCTCTCGGTGCTCGTCGTGGCGATGCTGCGCGGCCTGCCGCGGTCGCCCGCCGCACCCGCGTAGGAGGGCGACGCGCGCGAGGTGTATTGAAGGACATGCTCTCGAGGACATGCTGCGAAGGACATGGCCTCGGTGACACGTCTCCTCTTACAGATTCGGGGCGCGCCCTCACGGCTCGCTGTAGCCGAGCACGCGGGCGCGGAGCTGGCCGGGGGCGGGGTCGGTCTGCAGGGTCGAGGCGCCGGCGCGGCTCGAGCGGCGGGGCACCTCGGGCAGGGTCAGCTCGGTGCGCTCGACGGGGGCGCCGTCGCGGACGAGGGTGACCTCGACGTGGACGTCGCCGACGGTGCGGTCGCCGTGGTTGGTGACGGTCACCGGGACCACGTAGTGCGGGGGCTCGACGTCCTCGGTGCGCGACGCGGCGCCGACGTGGACGCCGAGCCGCGGCGGCCGGTCTTCGTGGCGCACCGCGAGGATGACGAGGTAGCCGACGATCCCGAGCACCAGCGCGAGGCCGACGGCGAACACGGTCCATTCGAGCCAATTCTGCGGATGGTCATCGCGCTTGGAGGAGCAGGCGCCCGGCGGACGCGCCGATGGCGGTGGGGAGGCCGAGGACGATGACCTGCGCGAGGCAGGCCGGGAGGTCGCAGCCGTCGAAGCGGCCGAAGAACCACAGCAGGGCGACCGAGGCGAGGACGGCGGCGACGTAGCTGGCGAGCGAGCCGCTGAGCACGGCGATCCGCGGCGGCTCGTCGCCGTTGCGGGAGGTGTTGACGAAGTCGCTGAAGTGGAGGACGAGCGCACCGACGGCCAGGGTGACGCCGGTGAGGCCGAGCAGCGACCACTCGTGGAGGGTGCCGGCGATCTCGGGGATCTCCTCGGTCGGGGCGATGTTGGCGGCGACCAGCACCGCGCCGCACAGCGACAGCGACATCTGACCGACGAAGCTCAGGTCGTCGCGCTCGTCGCTCATGCCGCTGTCTTCGTCGTCGCCGCCGCCGAGCTGGGCGGTGCCGACCGAGACGCCGATCGCCACCGCCAGGCCGCCCACCAGCACCTTGCCGAGCAGCTCGGGCCCGGCCATGTCGGCGTCGATGCGCCCGAGCAGGACCAGCAGCGCGGCCGAGAGCAGCAGGCCGAGGCCGAGCTCCTCGATCGAGTCGAGCACGACCTCGAGCGCGCCGGCGTCCTGCCGCAGCCCGGCGTAGCGGTTGTAGCCGAGCAGGAGCACGAACACGCCGCCGAGGCCGAGCAGCAGCCGCTCCGGCGGGAGCAGCTCGCCGGCGCGCCAGATCTCCCCGGTGTAGAGCAGCGGCAGGCTGAACAGCAGGCCGCCGGCGACGCCGCGCCCGTACTCCCGCAGCGACTGGTCGACCGTCGGCGAGCGCCGACGATCGCCGGGGCGTCGCTCGAGGTCGTCTTTCGCGGCGGTCATGTTCGGCTCTTTCTAGCACGTCGGCGCGGCGTGCGAGCGCAGGGGCCTCGGGCTCCGGCGGCGCCCGGCGCGAACCTCGAGGGGCGGGCCAGGATTGCGGCGCGGCGGCGCGCGGCGTAGGCGCTGCGACTCGTGACATTGGCATCCGGCGAAAGCACGCACGCGCAGGGGGTCACCGGCGCGGCGGCGCGCGGCGAGGGCGCTGCGACTCATGACATTGGCATCCGGCGAAAGCACGCACGCGCAGCGCTCACCGGCGCGGCGAGGTCGCCGCGACTCGTGACATTGTCATCCGGCGAAAGCACGCACGCGTAGCGGTCACCGGCGCGGCGAGGGCGCCGCGACTCGTGACATTGACATCCGGCGAATGTGGGCACGCGCAGAGGGTCACCGGCGCGGCGGGGCGCGGCGAGGGCGCTGCGACTCGTGACATTGACATCCGGCGAATGTGGGCACGCGCAGAGGGGCACCGGCGCGGCGGGGCGTGGCGCGGGCGCTGCGGCTCGTGACATTGGCATCCGGCGAATGCACGCACTCGCCGTCAGCGCGGCGCCGGGTCTGCGCTCGCCGGCTTGCGCAGGCGCAGGACGTATTCTCCGTCAGCTCCGCGACCTCCTCCTCGCGCACCAGCTCGAAGCCGTCGGCGAGCAGCTCGGCGAGGAAGACGTCCTTGCCGGCGCGGACGTGGTCGAGCATCGCCGGGCTGGTCTTGCCGGGGATCCGCTCGAGCTCGACGAGCACCAGCTCGCCGCCCGGGCGCAGGGCGGCGCGCAGCGATCGCATCATGGTGCGCGGGTACTCGAAGTGGTGATAGGCGTCGCACATGAACAGGAGGTCGATCGAGTCGGGCGGCAGCGGCGTGCGATCCTCGGGGGTCACCATCGTCTCGACGTTGCCGAGCCCCGCGGCGCGCGCCTGGGCGGCGATGTTGTCGAGCAGGCCGCCGTTGATGTCGAGCGCGTAGACCTTGCCGCCGGGGCCGACGGCGCGCGCGAGCAGCAAGGTGAGGAAGCCCGAGCCGGCGCCGACGTCGGCCACCACGGCCCCGGGGCGGGCGGCGACGACGTCGACGACGCGCTCGCGCTGGACCCAGATCTCCCGCGACTCGGACTGCAGCCGCCGCACCAGCCGCCGGGTGTCGCGCCGACGCCAGTCGTCGTTGATGCCCGGCTTGACGCTGACCTCGGAGACATCGGCGGTCGGGACGGTGAGGGGGTCGACCGGGGCGGGGACGGGGTCGGTGACGGGTGCCGGCCGGGGTGCGCCGGTGCGAGCGACGGGCGCGGCGCAGGCGCCCAGCAGGAGCAGCGAGAGGCCGAGAGCGAGTCGCACGGCCGCAGTCTACAACGCCGCGGCGGGGCATGGGAACAGGCGCGGGCGCCGGGCGCGGGAGATGGTCTTTGGGGCATGTTCACGGGGGCAGGCTCGAAAATCGGCGCCGCGAGAGGCGCGGATCTCCTGGCGTCATGCAGGCGTGCGAGCGGAGCGCTCCGGGGCCGGCATGTACCGAGCCTCGCCCGGCCATCGAACCCGCGTCTCCGCGCCGCGAGGTCGGCGCTTCACCGGGTCACGATGGCCTCACGACATGTTCTTCAGGAAATGTTTTTTAAGACATGTCTCTTCAAGAATGTTTTGAAGAACATGTTCATGAGGACATCATCGAAGTCGAGCCGCGCGCGAGAGTGCCGAGGCCGCGGCGCGCCGCGCCCAGGCCGGTGAGGGCCCACGTCAGCGGGCGGGGCGCGTCGGGCAGGCCGCAGGCGCGGCGCACCGGCGGCTCGAGCAGCGCGGACAGGGCGGTCCGGCCGAAGGGCGCGAGCGAGGGCGGGAGGCGCTGGAGCATCGCCGACAGCGCGCCCTCGGCGACGACGCGGTTGGACTCGGCATCATGAAGGTGTTCGGCCTCGTAGGCGCGGGCCAGCTCGACCATCGCCGCGAAGCTCTCGGGGATGTCGCGGATGCCCATGCGCCGGCCCACGTCGCGCCAGAAGCGGCACGCGGCCTCGCGCTCGACGGGGCGCAGCGGGCGTCGACCGTACCGATCGATCACCCGCGCGGGCTCGGTGACGAAGGTGGTGAGGACGTACAGCATGTCGTCGTTGGCGAGCCCGTGAGGGGCGTGCGCGGCGTTCATGCGCGCCAGCGCGGCGGCGCCGTGGGGTCCGTCGGGGCCGTCCGCGACCAGGATGCTGAGCAGGTCGACCGTGCGCCCGAGGCGGCGCGTCGGCGTGTGCGTCCATCGGCCGGTGCGGGCGAGCAGCGCCGAGAGCCGCGGGATCGCAAACACCCGGAACAGGGCGAGGCCCGCGCCCAGGCGGATCTCCGGGGCGAACTCGCGGAAGAAGGCCCGGCGCATGATCGCCAGGTGGTCGTGCGCGTCGTCGGTCCGCGGGGCACGCGGGCGGTGGGTCAGCAAGTCGAGGAGGTCCAACATGTGCTTTCGCTCGGCTACGGGCAGCCGTCGCGCGCCGAGGTGGGGAGCGAGCGTCGCGACCTCGGGCTGCGGGGCTACGAGGCCCGGATTGCACGCGTCATGCCGCGGCGCCGTCGCGGCACGAGCCTGGCCTTGCGCGCCTCGTGGCAGGGACCGCGCCGCCGCTCTGCGGAATCTGCCGGCAGGACCGGCCGGCCACCGCGGCGGGGCTGCTCACGAGCGGGCGCGAGCGATCGTGCGGGTCAGCGTCGTGGCGATCTTGGCGGTCCTGCGGCGGGCAGCCGTCGCGCCCGCGGGCTCACGGGCGCATGCCGAGCGTCTGCCGCGAGGCCCACGTCCACGGCGCGTCCGCGGACTCCCAGCGGAAGCGGCCCCAGGTCGCGAGTACGGCTGCTCCTCGCGCCAGGTCGTGTACTCCGGCGCGCGGCCGAAGGCGACGCCCTCGAACGACCAGGCGTGTGCGAACAGCTCGGCGCCGTCGGTGCAGCGCAGGAACACCGCCGCGATCCTGGCCTCGCGCAGGGCCGCGTCGTCCTCGGCGATCAGCTCGAGCGCGGCGATCGGGGCGGGCTCGCGCGCGCGGTCGAGCGTGAAGCCCTCGCCGCCGAGGATGCACATGTCCTCGGCGCTGTCGCGGTCGATCCGGTCGGGTAGCTGCAGCCGCGCGGCAGGGGTCGGCGTCAGGACGCCCTGATCGTTGTCGAACCAGACGACACCGTCGGTGAGTTCGAGCCAGAACCCCGCGAGCAGGTGCGGCCGGTAGTACGGCAGCGGGAGCTCGTGCGAATGGCGGAGTCCGAGCACGAGCACGTCGCTCAGCCCCCGCGCGCGAGCGCGGCGAGGGTGCGGTCGAGAGGCGCGTCGTCGGGCATCGGCGCGGCGAGCGTAGCATCACTCCGAGGCTGCGTATCCGGCGGTCCGCGGCTCGTCCGCGCCCGTGAGGAGCGGTTCGGGCGAGCTCGCGGTCAGTGCCGGTCGAGCGCTGCGAGCCGGTCGCCGAGGTCGCCGTAGTCGCGCTGGGCCTCGAGGACGATCGTCTGCGCGTCGCGATCGCCGCGCTCGGGGAAGAACTTCTGCGCGAGCTCGGCGATGGCGGGCTGCGGCGACTCGCTCTCGGTCGATCCATATTGCACGACCTCGTACGGCCCGACGCCGGCGGCCAGCAGGTGCAGGAAGTCGGCGAGGTCCTTGGCGACCGGGCCGACCTCGCCCTCCGAGCCGAGGAACACGACGGGCTGCTCGACCAGCGGCCGCGCTGCGCCGCCGTCGTGGTGGACGACCCAGAACGCGACCAGGCCGCCCGAGCCGTCCTGCGCGAACACCCGGAACTCGTGCTCCGCCGCCGGGTTGCCGGTCCACGCCTTGGGTCCGCCGGCCTCGATCTCCGCCAGCAGCTCGAAGTCGATGTCGCCGAGGCCGTCGCCGTCCTGCAATTCATGAAGGGCCGCCAGCGCGGGGGGCAGCGGCTCGTTCTCGGGGGCCCGGCTGCCGTGTTTCGGGAACACGCGCGCTGGCGTCGGGGCGGCGTTCGCCTGCGCCTCCGCGGCCCACTGCTCGAGCGCCGGATCGGCGTCGTCGAGCTCCTCGAGCTGGAGGCGCACCTCGACGAAGGTGTCGTCGTCGCTGTCGTAGACGAACACGACCTCGTGGCCGTCGGCGCGCCGCACGACGTAGCCGCGGTACATCGACGTGTCCCACGTGCCGTCCTCGAGCCGCAGGGCCAGCGCCTTCGCGTCGGCCTCGGGCAGGGAGACGGTGAACTCGCCGGCGATCTGCCCGGCGAACGACGGGCGGAACTCGACCGACGACAGATAGGCGACGTACTTGCCGCCCTCCTTGCGCGGCGGATAGAAGCCGGCGCGCCGCACCTCCGCCTGGTAGTTCAACACCATGCCGGCCTGCTTGTCGCGCACGTCGTAGAGCATGTCGGTCTTGGTCACGACGGGCGGCGGCTTGAGGCCGCGCGCCGCGTGGAAGGCGATGACCGCGGGATCGTCGGTGCGTCGGCCGAGGAGCGGGAGGACTTGCTCGAACAGGTCGTCGGGAGGGGTCGCCATGCGGGCGAGGAGGACACGGCATCGCGGCTGCGCTGTCAAGCGCGCCGGCGCGTCGGGGCGGGGTGGATCCCCGGACCTGTCTCGAAGGACATACCCATGGACGGCCCCGGCGAGCGCCGGACGCGGGCGAAGTCGCGGAGGTCCCGCCGCGTGCTGCGTCGCGGCGGAGCGTGTGATTCACGGCGCAGCAGCGGCCGCCGCGAGGATCACGAGGTCGCCGTCTTCGAGGAAGAGGACGGAGTTCGGCGCGATGGTGAGGCCGCGGGGCGGGTCATCGGCTCGTCGCAGAGCATGATCGAAGGCGAGACGACGCGCGTGAATCGGCCGACGGAGCCTCTGACAGTCAGGGCAGCCAGGCGAAGGTCGCCGCGATCGCGGCGCGCGTGCGCCTGGAGGTCACGTCGCGCACGAACGGATCGGCGGACGGGGCGATCGTCACGAGGGCGACCACGCCGGCGTAGAGCACGGCGGTGATGAACCACTGGCGGCGGCTGCCGAGCTTGAGCGCGGTGCCGAAGGATCTTTGATGCGCGCGCCGACGAGGTCGACGCTGAACAGCTCGTCGAGCGCGAGGTGGACGAGAAAGCCGCCGGTGAGGAACACGCCCGCGAGCCAGGCGGGGGTCGGCGCGAGGTGGAAGGCGCGCGAGGCGACGAGCACCGCCGCGACGCCGACCAGCGCGGCGAACGGGAGCGAGTGCACGAGGCCGCGGTGGACGCAGAGCCAGGCGGTGAAGCCACGCAGGCCGACGCGGACCAGCAGGAAGGCGGCGACGGCCGCGAGCGCGACGAGCCACGGCGCGAGGTCGTCGTGGAGCGCCAGGACGACCGCCGCGGCCGCGGCCACGGCGAGGGCGCCGAAGATGATGCGGGTCGGCACGGAGCTGTCGGCGTCGATGTCGGGGAGCATGCCGCCGAGCACGCCGAGGCCGAAGCAGACGCCGCCGACCAGAGGCGTCGCCAGGCCGCCCGCGACCGCCAGACCTGCCGCGAGCGCCGAGGGGATCGCCGCACCGAGGACGTGGACGCGAAAGTTGGCCATGAAGCGGCGCGAGCTTAGGCCGGACCGCGCCTCGCGTTCGAATCCATGGTCGCGACGGATCGCGCGGTGCTGCGCGCTCGCGCGTCGCTGCGCTCGCGTCCACGGCTCGCCCGCGAGCGCAGCGACGAATGGAGCTCACGCCAGGAAGCCGCCGTCGACGGCGAGCGTGGTGCCGGTGACGAAGGACGCGTCGTCGGAGGCCAGCCACAGCACGGCGCGGGCGATCTCCTCCGGCGCGGCGAGGCGCCCGAGCGGGACGCGCTGGGCCATGACCTCGGGGTGGCCGCCGGTGAAGCGGTCGAGCATCGGCGTGGCGACGGGGCCCGGCGCGACCGCGTTGACGCGGATCTTGTGCGGCGCGAGCTCGAGCGCGGCGGAGCGCGTGAGACCCTCGACCGCGAACTTGGTCGCGGCGTAGACGCTCGCGCCCGGCATGCCGCGCATGCCGGCGACGGAGCCGAGGTTGACGATCGCGCCGCCGGGGCCGCGCAGGAGCGCGGGGATCTCGGCCCGCAGCGCCCGCCACACGCCCTTGACGTTGGTGTCGAAGGCGCGGTCGAAGGCGGCCTCGTCGCCGCCGTCGATCGCCCCGGTGACCTCGACCCCGGCGTTGTTGACGGCGACGTCGAGGCGGTCGAAGCGGCGCAGGCCGGCGGCCACCAGCGCCTCGAGGCCGCCGGAGGCGGTCACGTCGGTGGCGAGGAACAGCGCCTCGGTGCCGCGCTCGCGCAGCTCTGCCGTCAGAGCGTCGCCGGCGCCGGCGTCGCGGCTGCCGAGCACGAGCCGGGCCCCGGCGGCCGCGAAGGCCCGCGCGGTCGCGCGACCGATGCCCGAAGAGATGCCGGTGATGAGTACGACCTTGTCGGTGAAGTTGGCCATGGTTTGTGCCTCGCTGTCTGCGGCAGAACATGGCGGCAGGCGGGCGCGCGCAGTAGACCCGACGGGCACAAGGGACTCTTGCGTCGCGCGCAACAATCGGAAAAGCTCGCGGCATGGACCTCCTGAGCCAGATGGCGACGTTCGTGCGGATCGTGGAGGGCGGCAGCCTGTCGGCCGCGGCCCGCCGCCTGCGCCTGTCGACCCCGGCGATCAGCCGCCAGCTGCGCGCGCTCGAGGAGGAGCTCGGCGCGACGCTGGTGCTGCGGACGACGCGGCGCCTGACGGTGACGGAGGTGGGTCGGGCGTACTACGAGCGCTGCGTCCAGATCTTGCGCGAGGTCGAGGAGGCCCAGACGGCGGCCCGCCGCAGCGACGCGGTCGAGGGCCGGCTGGTGGTGGCGGCGTCGGTGACGTTCGGCGGGCTGCGGGTGGCGCCGACGCTGCCGGCGTTGTTCGCCGCGCACCCGCGCCTGCGCGTCGACCTGCGCCTCGAAGACCGCCTGACGGACCTGGTCGGCGACGGGGTCGACGTGGCGATCCGCGCGACCACGCTGCTGCCCCAGGCCTCCGACGCGCTGATCGCAGTGCCGCTGAGCACGGTGCCCCGCGTGGCAGTGGCGGCGCCGAGCTACCTGCGCCGCCGCGGCGAGCCGAAGGAGCCGGCCGCGCTGGCCCGCCACGACGCGCTGGTGCAGGTCTACGGCTCCGGGCGCCCGCGACCCGCTGGCGCTTCTCCCGGCCGCCGCGCGAGGAGACGGTGTCCGTGCGCGAGGTGCTGGCCTGCAACGTGCTGGCGGTGCTGCGCGACGCGGCCGTCGCCGGCCTCGGCGTGGCGCTGCTGCCCGACTGGCTGGTCGCCCCCGAGCTGGCCGCGGGCAAGCTGCGGGCGATCTTGCCGCAGTGGACGACCGCAGGCGCGTCGGTGGCCGCGCTCTACCGCGTCGAGCTGCGCGGCACGCCGCGCGTGCGCGCGTTCGTCGAGCACCTCCGCGGCGCTCTGGCGTGAATCATTGAAATGGCCAAATGGTCATTTCCTATGAGGCATGTCGAAAGCAACGCCCGCAGGCCTGGGTTCGTCCCGCGCCTGCGAGCGCGGGGCGAAGAAATGTCATGAATGTCCCATAGGACATGTGGGTGCTATCAGGAAGATGTCCCCGAGGACATGTCGATGGAGCTCGCGGCGCTCACTCGAGCGCGACCGCGAACAGGTGTTCGCCGTCTTCGGCCCAGACGATCCCGGTCAGGTAGATCGTGCCGGCCTCGTCGAGGGAGACGGTCATGCCGAGGCTGGTGGGGTCGCAGGCGTGGACCGCGACGACCTCGCCGCTCGCGTCGAGCCGGACGGCGGCGGCCACGTTCGTGTCGCCCAGGAGCGCGGGGACTGCCAGGACGATCTCGCCGGCCTCGTTGGTCGCCAGCCCGGAGACGGCGCCGTGGGCCAGCTGCGGCAGCTCGATCACCCTGTCCCATTGCACGCTGCCGTCGGCGGCCAGGCGGATCATGTGGGGCGGCCAGCTGTACGACGCCGCCACGACCTCGCCGCTCTCGGCGATGTCGGCGTGGCCGCGCGGATCGGTGGCGAACGGGTGCTCCCACAGCACGGAGGCGTCGGGCGCGAGGGCGATGACCGCACCTTCGGCGCCGTGGCGCAGCGCCACCACAACCCCGGCGGTGTTCATGGCGAACGGGTCGTCGAAGCGCTTGTCGGCGAGCGTCTTGTCCCACACCGTCGCGCCGGCGGCGTCGTAGCGTTCGACGCGGTCGTGCTGGCGGCCGCCGACGAGCGTCGTGCCGTCGGGCGCGACCGTCACCCGGCCGGCGAAATCCTGCGGGTCGGACGCCGGGCCGCGATCGATCTCCCACAGCGGCGCTCCGGTCGCCGCGAACTTGCGCAGCCCCTTGCGACCGCTCGCCTCGTCGTGGAACGACAGGTACACGTTGTCGCCCGCGTCGAGGCCGCCCCAGCCCCACGGCGGCGAAGCGTCGAGCTGGCCGACGAGCTGGCCGGTCTCGTCGAGGTCGAGGATCGACCACGAGCTCGTCACGCGCAGGTGCCCGCGCGAGTCGACGGCGGCGGCGCCCGGCAAGCTCGGCGTCGGGTCGACGAAGCGCCAGCGGGCGCCGGCGCAGGTGAACTGCTCGAGCGGGACGCCGGGGTCGGGCGGGAGCTCGGTGTCGGCGGTGTCGAAGCCCGTCGCGCCGGTGTCGTCGGGCTCGCCGGTCTCGCCGGAGGTCGCCGAGGTGGCGGGTGGGAGCGAGGTGGTGGGGTCGGGGTCGAGGGTGCCGCTGCCGGGGCTGCCCCCGGTGCCCTCGCTCGAGTCGGAGCTGGACTCGCCCGGCGCTCCGGGCCCGCAGCATGCCAGCAGGCAGGCCGTCGCGCCCCAGATCGTCATGTTTTGCCGCGTAAACCAAGCCATGGATGAAGGATGCACGACGACCGCGGGGGCTGCCAGCGACCCGACGTCGTCGCCCGTGCGTGTGTCCACGACGTCGATGTCGCGGGGTGATGGCGCTGTCGCGGCGGAGCGTGACCGAGATGTCTCTTGGGACATGCGACGTCCGTCGCGAATGCGCAGACCGTGGCGCCGCGATTGGTGGCACCGGCGCGGCGGCGACGCGGCCGCCGGCCGGGCGTGATCGCGCGTCGGGGCGGCGGGGCCTGCAGATGCACAGGTGGCTGCGCAGCGGCGAATTCGCGCGCCTTGAGGGTCTCAGGCCCCATCTGATAGCGTCCTGCGCCGTGAACCGCTTCGTCGCTCCGTGTCTCGTGGTCGCCGCGTCGTGTTTGGGTGCCTGTGCCAGCGGCGAAGATCCGTCGACCGGGTTCGGAACGTCGTCGGCGACCGCGACGATGACCTCGCCGTCGACGATGACCTCGCCGACGGAGGTGTCGACGAGCGCGCCCACCACCGGCGGTCCGGGCGACGACATGGGCGGCGGCGCGACGGAGCCGCCGATGCCGGAGTGCGGCGACGGCAAGGTCGAGGGCGACGAGGAGTGCGACGCCGGCGGCGACAACGACGACGCCGGCGCGTGCACGGCGGGCTGCAGGCTGGCGGTGTGCGGCGACGGGCTGGTGCAGACCGGGGTCGAGGCGTGCGACGACGGCAATCCGGACGACGGCGACGACTGCACCAGCGCGTGCGAGGCGGCCGGCTGCGGCGACGGGATCGTCGGGCCGGGCGAGGCGTGCGACGACGGCAACATGACCGACAGCGACGACTGCACCAACGCGTGCGCGCTGGCAGTGTGCGGCGACGGGATCGTCGGGCCGGGCGAGGCGTGCGACGACGGCAACGACGACGACGCCGACGCGTGTACGGCGATGTGCAAGAGCGCCACCTGCGGCGACGGGGCGCTGCAGCCGAACGAGGAGTGCGACGACGGCAACCAGGTCGACGGCGACGCCTGCCTCAACACCTGCTTGAACGCCGAGTGCGGCGACGGGGCGGTGCAGGCCGGGGTCGAGGAGTGCGACGACGCCAACCTCAGCAACCTCGACGCGTGCACGGTCGAGTGCAAGAACTCGAGCTGCAGCGACGGCATCCAGAGCGGCGACGAGACCGACATCGACTGCGGCGGGTCGTGCAAGACCTGCAACAAGGGCAAGAACTGCGCGGCCGACACCGACTGCTCGACGGGGGCCTGCGTCAACGGCTCGTGCAACCTGCCGATGAACTGCAAGCAGCTCAAGAGCGGCCTGCCGAGCACGCCGAACGGGGTCTACCAGATCGACGTCGACGGCGACGGGCCGCGCATGCCGTTCGACGTGTACTGCGAGATGACGATCGACGGCGGCGGCTGGACGCTGGTCGGCCGCTCGCGCAACACCCCGTCGGCGCCCGGCTGCGCCGACACCGACGGCGGCGGCAGCTTCGGCTGGCGCGCGGCCCAGGGCTCGCTCGCCGACGACGGCAACGCGTACGCGCTCGACGTCGCCGGCAAGGCCGTCGCGTTCACGCAGGTGCTGTTCGGCAACCACGCCGGCAGCAAGGCGTTCGCCGGCACGATCTACCGCCACACGGTGGTCGCCAACTTCGTCGACGTCCACCAGAACACGCACTACTACATCGGCGAGCCGACGGCGATCCAGGGCGCCTGCCCGAACGGGGCGTCGATGCTGGCGTGGATGGGCTTCACCAGCAACGTCGACTCGTTCCACATGCGCGACGTCGACGGCAACGGCTTCGGCCTGACCGCCAGCGGCTGGCGCACGTGCTACGACACGTGCGTCGGCGGCGACCTCAACGGCAAGCCGGGCCAGATCTTCGTCCGCTGAGGGCGGCGCGCCGAGGCGCGCATGGACATGTCTCGTGGGACATGTCTGAAAGGCCCTTGACGCGGGCGGACCGGGGGCTCGCAGCGCGCCGCCTCGGGAGGTCGCCGGCGCAGGGGCACGCGCACGCGGGGGCGGCCGCCGCGGGGCTCGCCAGAGATCTCGCAGGCGCGAGGTCGGGTCGCATGAGTCCGCTGCTCCGCCGGGAAAAGTTTCACGGGCAGCGACCCGGGGTCGCGGGCCGGACGACTGCACGGGTGCGGGCGCGAGTCGCTGTCCATTCCTGGGGTGACGACGCGCTCGCCGGCGCGGGCAGGTGCGGAAGCTCCAGGTGCGCTGCGGCCGCGAGCGTACCGCGACGCGCGGCGCGGGCGGGGGGCACCTGCTAAGCTCGCGTCCGTGTCCAGGCCGCTTTTCGAGGTCGATCCGACCCTGCGCGGCGACGAGGCCCCGCACGAGACGCCGCGCGGGGAGCTCTACGCCAATCGCTACCGGATCGAGGCCCTCGCCGGGCGCGGCGGGATGGGGGCGGTGTACCGCGCGGTCGACGTGCTGGTCGGCGACGTGGTCGCGCTCAAGGTGCTCGGCCAGTCGGTGACGCCGAAGCTGCTCGAGGGCTTCCGCCGCGAGGTCCGCCTGGCCCGCCGCATCAGCCACCCCAACGTGGCCCGCACCCACGACATGGGCGAGCACGGCGGGGTGCCGTTCTTGATCATGGAGTTCGTCGACGGCACGACGCTGCAAGAGCTGCTGCGCGACGACACGGGCGCCGCCGGCCTGGCCCCGGCCCGCGCGGCCCGCATCGCCCTGTCGGTGTGCGAGGCGCTGACGGCCGCCCACGCGGCGGGGGTGGTCCACCGCGACCTCAAGCCGGCCAACATCCTGCTCGAGGCCGAGGGCCGGGTGGTCCTCACCGACTTCGGCATCGCCCGCCCGCTCGACGGCCAGCACACCCAGGGCCTGCTGGGGACGCCGGTCTACATGGCCCCGGAGCAGGTCGCCGGCGCGCCGGTCGACGCCCGCACCGACCTCTACGCCGTCGGCCTGGTGCTGTTCGAGATGTTGACGGGCCGCCTGCCGTTCGCCGGCGACACCGCGTTCGCGGCGGCGGTGGCCCGCCTGAACGAGCCGCCGCTCGACGTGCTGGCGGTGCGCCCGGACGCGCCCGAGCCGCTGGCCGAGCTGGTGCGGCAGTGCCTGTCCCAGGAGCCAGATCGAAGGCCGGCCAGCGCGGCGGCGATCGCCGAGCGCCTGCGCGGGTGGCTGGTCGGCAGCGGCGAGACGATCTCGAGCGGCGCCGGGCCGCTGGCGACGCTGTCGACCCAGCGCCACCACATCGGCGCGACCACGCCGACCAGCACGCTGCAGGCGCCGATGGTCGCGGTGCTGCCGCTGCGCTACCAGGGCCCGCCGGCGACGGCGTACCTCGGCGAGGCGCTGACCGACGCGGTGATCGACGTGCTGCAGCAGACCGGCGGGATGCGGGTGCTCGGCAGCGGCGCGACGGCCCGCTACCGCGACGCCCGCGACCCGCGCGCGGTCGGCACGGAGCTCGGCGCGGCGATGGTGGTCGACGCGACGCTGCAGGTGACGCCGACGCTGCTGCGCGTGCAGGCGCGCCTGGTCGAGGTCCAGACCGGGCTGCAGGTCTACAACGAGCGCTTCGAGGCCCGCGCCGAGGACCTGCTCGACGCGCAGGAGATCGTCAGCAAGAAGATCGCCGAGGGCCTGCGGGTCGAGCTGACGACCTACGCCCACCGCCGCACCGGCACGCCCGAGGCGATCGCGCTGTACCGCCGGGCCCGCCGCAAGATCATCGGCAGCCACATCGTCGGCCCCGACGGCGCGATCGAGCTGCTCGAGGAGGCGCTGCAGGCGGCGCCGATGTTCCGCCCGGCGATCGCCAGCTACGCGGTCGCCCTCGCCCGCGCGTGGTTCTTCGCCGACCGCGTGGGCTCGCCGCGCGACTTCGCGGCGCTGTCGCGCCAGGCGGTCACCC
This sequence comes from Nannocystis pusilla, assembly GCF_026626665.1. Taxonomy (GTDB): domain Bacteria; phylum Myxococcota_A; class Polyangia; order Nannocystales; family Nannocystaceae; genus Nannocystis; species Nannocystis pusilla. The sequence goes on along the minus strand of NZ_JAPNKE010000002.1, from coordinate 6,828,472 downwards.
GCGCGCTCGAGGTGGCGCCCGACCTGGCCGAGACCCACTTCGCCCGCGGCATGTACGAGGTGCAGGTCGGCGAGTGGCGCGACGCGGTCAAGGCGTTCGTCAAGGCGCTCGAGCTGGCGCCGACCTACGCGCACGCCCACGAGTACCTGTCGCAGCTGCAGTGCGAGGCCGGCAACATCGAGGACGGGGTCGGCCGCGCCCGCCTGGCCGCGGCGCTCGAGCCGAGCCTGCTGCAGGCCTACGCCCACGTGGCCCGCGTGCACGCGCTCCGCCGCGACCTGGCGGCGATCCACGAGTTCATCGACAAGCTCGAGCACCAGCCGCACTTCCAGTTCCAGGCCCTCATCACCCGCGTGCGCGTGGCCGGCTGGTTCGGCGACCTCGACACCGTCCGCACCTGCCTCGAGCGCTCGCGCGCGCTGGTCCACGGCGAGCGCGAGAACGCGGTCAGCTTCTCGGCCCACGGCCTGCTCGGCGACTACTCCCGCGAGCAGATGTGGGCCGGCTTCGAGGAGTTCATGCGCGGCGGGCCCAGCCCCCGCATGCTGACGTCGACCTGCCAGGTCAGCGCCGAGATCATGGGCATCCGCGGCTTCCACGACGACTGCCTGGCGCTCATCGAGCGCGCCTGCGAGGCCCGCCTCATCGACCTCGAGTGGCTCGACCTGTGCCCGGCCCTGGCCTCCGTCCGCTCCGACCCGCGGTTCTTGAAGGTCCGCCGCATCGTCGCCCAGCGCGTCGAGGCGATGTGGCTCGTCTGACCTGAAGGGCATGCCCGAAGGGGCATGCTCGAAGGGGCATGCTTGTAGGGGCATGTCCCGAGGGGCATGCTCGACGGGCTCGCGGGTCGGTCGAGCGGCGGGCTGGACCGCTCAACTCGAGCGGCCCCGGGTAGCCGTCGCCATTCCGGTGTGACTTCCATGATCGCGCTGTCCGCCGGCGGTCCTCCGGCGCCCGGCCGCGCTCGGGCCCGGCAGCGACAGGTGCAGCCGCTCGCTCGGCGCGGGGCCCTTCGGGAAATTTCAGCCCGCGCTCGGAGCAGGCGGGCCGGCGAGGCGGAAGAAGCGGAAGCCGCCGCCGCCGCGCCAGCCGGTGGCCGCGGTCGCGCCGCTCCTGTCGGCGCCGTCGACGACGGCGCGCAGGCGCGGCAGGCAATGGGTCTCGGCGTGGGGGCCGAGCTCGACGGCGAGCCAGCGGCGCCGCATCTTGTGGGCGACGGCGGCGGTGGTGCCGGAGCCGGCGAAGCAGTCGAGCACGAGGTCGCCGGGGGCGGTGGCGACGTCGAGGCAGCGCTTGAGCAGCAGCTCGGGCTTTTTGCCGTGCGAGAACTCGACCCCGCCCTCCTTGTGCAGGTTGTTGGGCAGGAGGTCGTCCCAGATCGTCGACAGCGCCTGGGCGGTGACCCGCCGGCCGTCGACCTCGCGCACCTTGGCGGAATAGAAGATCAGCTGCTCGCCGCCGAGGAAGTACATGTCCTCGCGGCCAGGTCGCTCGGCGCGCAGGACGACCCCGGGCTCGGCGGCCGAGCGGGCCAGGACCTGGCGCGCGGGCTCGCCGACGTCGCGGGCGGCGATCCGCGCGGTGCGGACGACCCGGTGCGGCGCGTCGAGCACGAAGGCCTCGAGCTCGGCCTCGCGGGCGCCGCCCCGCAGGCTCCTGGGGTCGAGGCCGCAGGCCCGCGCGAAGGCCTGGCGCAGCGGGACCAGCCGCCAGCGCTCGGGCGGGTCGTCGATGTTGTCGATCCACCGGGTGTAGCGAGCGTCGCGGGCGGTCGCGGCGTGGACCCGCCCGGGCCGCCAGGCGGCGCGCCGGCGGGCGTAGACGACGATGAAGCTGGCGGTGCTGACGAACCCGGCGTTGACGGCCTTGGGCCCCGAGACGGAGCTCTGTTTGAAGGTGATGACGGCGATCCGGTTGGCCCGCCCGAACACCTCGTCGGCGACGGTGATCAGGTAAGCCAGCTCGTTGTCGTCGATGTGGACGAACAGGGTGCCCGAGTCGGTGAGCAACGGGTGGAGGAGGAGCAGGCGCTGCCGCATCAGCGCGAGCCAGCGCTCGTGCTCGAGGCCGTCGTCGTAGTGCGCGAACACCTGGCCGGTGTTGTACGGCGGGTCGATGTACACGCATTGCACCCGCCCGGCGAACTCCGGCCCGAGCGCGCGCAAGACGGCGAGGTTGTCGCCGCGGATCAGCCGGTTGTCGAACAGGTCGTCCGCGCCCGCCTGCGCGGCGCGATGACCGAGCGCGAGGTCCTCGAGCAGCGCCGGCGCGGGGGCGTCGTCGGCCTCGATGAGCTGCGGTCGGCCGCGTGCAGGCATCGCTCGCGCGAGGGTAGCATCGTTCTCCGCGGGCCTGGCGGGCCGCGCGAGCGAGTGGGCGAACACGGCGCAGGCGAAGGCGAACGGGCGCCGCCGTTGCCGGAGATGGCGCCTGCGTGTAAGTTCGAGGCGCATGACGCCCGAGGACGTCGAGGCCCTGTTCCGCGAGGAGACCGCCCACGTCGAGTGGAAAGAGTCTGCCGAGGCCAAGGACGTGCTCGACGCCGTGTGCGCCTTCGCCAACGACCTCGCCGACAGCAAGCGCGAGGGCTACGTGGTCCTCGGCGTGCACGCGCGGACCGGCAGGCCGTGCGGCAAGTACCCGCGAGCCACCAGCAACGCCGACGAGATCCAGCAGCGGCTGGTGAGCCTCATCAGCTCGACGAAGATCATCCCGCACCCGGTGGTGCAGATCGAGACGCTCGAGCGCGAGGACCAGCTGGTGTTCGTGTTGCGCGTGCAGCCGTACGCCGTGCCGCCGGTGGTGAAGGTCAACGGCACGCCCTACGTGCGGGTCGGGACGGTGACGCAGCGGGCCAACGACGCGCAGCTGCGCCGGCTCGAGGAGCGCCGGCCGATCCATCACCAGCCGTTCGACGTCCGGCCTTGCGAGGGCGCGGTCGCCGACGACCTCGACGTCCCGCTGCTGTCGGCGAAGTACCGCGCCGCCCGCGAGCTCGACGGCGACCCCGACACGTTCCTCCCGTTCGAGCGCTGGCTGACCCAGCGAGAGCTCGGCCGGCCCGTCAACGGCACGTGGACGCCGAACAACGCCGCCGTGCTGGTGTACGGCCTCAGCCCGCAGAGCTTCTACTCCGGGGCCTATATCGACATGGTGCGCTACGCCGGTGACGACTACGACGCGCCGATCAGCGTGCGCCAGACGATCACCGGGCCCCTCATCGAGCAACTGAAGCAGGCGTGGACGGTCCTCGACGCGCTGAACCTCGACGTCGCCGGCGAAGAGCGCGGCATCCAGACCTCGCTGACCGCGATGTTCCCGGCGCCGGTGCTCAAGGAGTTGATCCGCAACATGGTCCAACACCGGGACTACGCGGCGACACGCGCGCCCAGCCGAGTGGCCTGGTTCGACGATCGCATCGAGCTGTCCAACCCCGGCGCGCCGTACGGACAGGCAGCGCTCGGCAAGTTCGGTGAGCACTCGGAGTACCGCAACCCGAAGGTCACGCAGTTGCTGCTCGAGGAGGGCTATGTCGAGCGCGCGGGCCGCGGAGTGCGTCGCGCAGAGGCGTTGCTCGCCCGTGAGGGCCATCCTCCGCTCGAGATCGAGACGAACGGCTTCACGACCGTGACGGTGCGGAGGCGCCGCGGATGAAGCGGCCTCGCGTCGCGCGCGGGCCGAAGAGCCTGGTCCTGTTCAACAACAAGGGCGGGGTCGGCAAGACGACCTTGACCTTCAACCTCGCGCACATGTTCGCCAGGTTGGGTCGGCGGGTCGCGTTGATCGATCTCGATCCGCAATGCAACCTGTCGGCGCTCGCGCTGCCGAATCAGGTCCTGGAGGCGATCTGGGACGACGCCGAGCTCGGACGAACCGTCGCCAGCTGTCTGGAGCAGGTGCGCGCCGGCAGAGGCGACCTCGTCGAGCCTGTCGCTTACGAGCTCGCCGACGATCTCTACTTGCTTCCCGGCGACTTGCGCCTGAGTCGTTTCGAGTCGCGGTTGGCGCGCGAGTGGCCCCAGATCCTGGCCGAGGATGCGGAGGCGGCGCTCCATGTCGTCACGGCGCTCGACCGCCTCGCGGTCCGGTTCGCCAACCAGGTCGAAGCAGAGCTGGTGCTCTTCGATGCCGGTCCGAGTTTGGGAGCCCTCAACCGCACCGTCCTCCTCGCCTCGGACGGGGTCGTGGTCCCGCTCGCGCCCGATCTGTCCAGCCTGCGTGGCCTACAGAACGTCGGCGAGGCGCTCCGAGAGTGGCGAGACGAATGGGACGACGCGCGGCTGAAGATCTTGCGCAGCGCGTCGCTACGCAAAGAATCGCCGCCGCTGCTGCCGCAACACGCGATGCAGCCGCTCGGCTACATCGTCCAGCAGCACCTCGCCGTCGCCGACGAGCCGGTGCGCGCGTATCAAAGGTGGTTGGAGCAGATACCGGCGTCCTTCGCCGCGGACGTGCTGCAGGGGCAGGCTCTGGCGCTGGATTCGGTCCAGGACGACCCGCATTGCCTCGGATTTCTCCGTCACTTCGCCAGCCTGGTGCCACTGGCGCAGGCTGCCCACAAACCGTTGTTCGAGCTGGCCCATGCCGACGGTGTCGTCGGATCACAGTATCAGACGGTCGCTCGCGCGACGAAGGCGTTCGAGCAGTTGGCCGCAGCGATCCTGGTCAAACTCGACGCGCTGGGCGTCGTGACCGCCAAAGAGTAGTCGTCCACGGGTTCGTCATGGAGCGCATGACCCTTCGGACAGGATCTCCATGCCGCGGTCATGGAGCCGGGCGGGGACACGTGGCGGGGGCGCACAGCCGCGTCTGCGCGTGCGGGGCGGGCGCCGGCGGAGGTGTCGGCGCTGGTGCGGACGCGTTTACTTGCGCGGGTGATTGATGCAGCATCGCGACCGATGCAGCGGCTGGTGGACGCGTTCCGGGCCCGGATGAACGACAACGTGGCGGAGTCCGCGGCCCGGATCCGGGCCGCCAAGCTGCCGTTCTACGAGGGCCTCACCGACGCGCAGCTGTCGGCCACGCTGGCCCGCGCGTTCGAGGCCGCGGCCGCCGACGTCGCGCGCGGGGAGCCGCACACGCTGCTGCAGCGCATGCGAGAGATAGCGATCGTCCGCTCGCAGAGCGGGGTCGCGGTGATGGACGTCGTCACGGGCCTGAACCTCGGGTTTCAGGCGGTCTCCGACGACTTCGCGGCGCTATGGCCCGACGACCTCGAGCTCCGCCTCGGCTGGGAGCAGGCGCGGGCGAAGATCGCCTACGCCGGCGCGGCGATGCTGGCCGACACGTACCTCGAGGCCCGCGAGGCGGTGGTGCGCGCCCAGTCCGAGGCGCTGGTGCGGCTGTCGCTGCGCGTGCTGCCGCTGTACCCGGGGGTGGTGGTGCTGCCGCTGCTCGGCGAGCTCGGGGCCGAGCGCGCGCAGCAGATCACCGAGGCGCTGCTGGCGGCGGTGGCCCATCACGCGGCGACCTATGCGTTGATCGATCTGTCGGGCGTGCCCAGCCTCGACACCGACGAGGCGGTGCAGCTGCTGGCCCGCGCGACGCAGGCGATCGAGCTGCTCGGGGCAACGCCGATCCTGGTGGGGATCCAGCCGGCCGTGGCGCAGTCGATGAGCGCGCGCGGGTGTCGGTCCGGGCGCCGACGCTGGCCGACCTGGCGAGCGGCCTGCGCCACGCGCTGCGCGGCCTCGGCGTCGAGCTCGCGGCGACGCGTCAGGCGTGATTCGCCCGGAATTTTCGAGGCTGTCCCCGGGGACATCTCAGGAGCGGCGCGCAGTGTAAACATGTCTGAAGGGACATGTCATCCGCGGCGGCCATGCCGCTCGTCGGCCTCGGCGGCGAGCGCGGCGAGCAGGCGGTCGGGGGTGAGGGGGAGGTCGCGCAGGCGGACGCCGATCGCGTGGTGGACGGCGCTGGCGATCGCGGGGGCGACCCCGGTGATGCCGATCTCGCCGACCCCGCGGCAGCCGATCGAATTGAAGGCGAGGTCGGGGACGTCGGCCAACCATTCGACGTCGATCTCGGGCACGTCGACGTGGGTGGGCAGCAGGTAGCCGGCGAGGTCGGCGTGGACGGGCAGGCCGTGCACGGAGTCGTGGACGAGCTGCTCGAGCAGGGCCTGGCCGACGCCGAACACGATCCCGCCGATCAGCTGGTTGCGGGTTGTGGTGGCGTCGACGACCTGGCCGACGTCGAAGACGCCGACGACGCGGGTGACGCGGATCCGGCCGAGCTCGGGGACGACGCGGACCTCGACGAACTGGGCCCCGAACGAGTGATGGGCGTGCGCCTCGCCGGCGTGCCGCGCGTCGGTGGTGCCGACCGCCTCGACGTGCCCCAGGCCCGCGCGGACCAGCAATTCGTGCCAGTCGACCGATTCGTCGGGGGCGCGGCGGAATGCGAGCAGTCGCCGGCGCAGCTGGACGCACGCGGCCCGGGCGGCCGGGGCGGCGCTGGCGGTGAGGTTCGAACCGCCGGTCATCGGGCACTGCGGCAGCCGGGTGTCGCCGAGCTCGACCGTGACCCACTCGATCGGCAGGTCGAGGGCGTCGGCGACGACGACGGCGAGCATGGTGTACATGCCGGTGCCGAGGTCGACGCCGGCGGTCGAGACCGTGGCGTGGACGCGGCCGTGCTCGCGGTCGAGGCGCACGCACACGCCGGCGGGGTCGCGATTGGCAGGGTGGGCGGCCGTGGCCACGCCCCAGCCGAGCCAGGCGTCGCCGTCGCGCATGCTGCGGGGCCGCGGGTCGCGGCGCGCCCAGCCGAATCGCTCGGCGCCGCGCTCATAGCATTCGCGCAGGTGCTCGCTGGCGTACGGCTTGCCGGTGTGGGCGTCGCAACTGCTGTGATTGCGCAGGCGCAGCGCCAGCGGGTCGAGGTGCAACGAGCAGGCGAGCTCGTCGAGGGCGCCCTCGAGCGCCCACAGGCCGGTGGCCTCGCCGGGGGCGCGCATCCACCCGGGCTTGGCGAGGTGCAGCGGGACGACGTCGTGGACGGCCTCGTATTGGGGCAGGCGTAGAGCCTGCGCGTGACGTCGCTGGTCGGCTCGTAGAAGGGGTCGCGGTCGGCGACGCCGTGATCGACGGCGCAGTGGCTGCGGGTGTGGTGGCGCAGCGCGAGGAGCCGGCCGTCGGGCGCGGCGGCGAGCTGGATCCGCTGGCGCGTGGCGGCGCGCGGGCCCACCGCGGTGAGCACCTCGGCGCGCCGCAGGACGACCTTGACCGGGCGCCCCAGGCGGCGCGCGGCGACCGCGGCCAGCAGGGTGTGGGCGGCCGTGAAGACCTTGGCGCCGAAGCTGCCGCCGACGAACGGCGCGAGGACGCGGACGCGCTCGCGCGGCAGGCCGAAGGCCTGGGCGAGCACCGCCTGGTCGCCGCCGACCCATTGCGTGGAGTCGTAGACGACGAGGTCGTGGTCGACCCAGTGCGCCACCGTGGCGTGCGGCTCGAGCGGGCAGGGGTGCTGGATCGGCGTCGAATAGAGGACGTCGAGCGTCACCGGGCCGGCGCGCAGGGCCGCGTCACAGTCGCCGCGGCGCGGCGCGTCGGCCAGGCGGGTGCCCTCGCCGTCGTCGATGTCGACCACGAACGGGGCCTTCTCGTAAAAAACCTCGACCTGCGAGGCGGCGTGGGCGGCCTGCTCCGCTGATTCGGCGACGACCATGGCGACGAGCTGGCCGCGGTAGTGAATGCGATCGTCGGCGAGCGGCGGGCGCGGGTCGGCGGTGAGGCCGGTGGCGTCGCCGTCGGGGAGGTCGCCGAGCGGGCCGCGATTGTGGTGCGTGAGGATCAGGAGCACGCCGCCGGCCTGCTCGGCGCGCGCGGTGTCGATGGCGAGGATGCGGCCGCAGGCGACGGGGCTGCCCACGAGGGCGGCGTGGGCGAGGCCGGGGAGCGCGACGTCGGCGGCGTAGCGGGCCTGGCCGGTGACCTTGATGCGGGCGTCGATGCGTTCGGCGGGTCCGCCGATCCGGGGGCTCGTGGTCGACATTGCGAGGACTCCTGCGAATGTCGTCACCCGGGGCGGGCCGCCAGCTCGGTCAGGGCGCGGGCGACGACGTGGCGGGCGAGCTCGATTTTGAAGCCGTTGTGGGCGCCGGCCACCGCGCCCGCGAGCGCGAGGTCGGCGGCGGCGCGGAAGGTCGCGGGTTCGGCCGGTCTGCCGCGCAGCGCCTGCTCGGCGGCAAGGCAGCGCCACGGGCGGGTGGCGACGCCGCCGAGGGCGATCCGGGCGTCGCGGACGAGGCCGCGCTCGACGTCGAGGGCGACCGCGGCGGAGGCGAGGGCGAACTCGTAGCTGGCCCGGTCGCGCACCTTGAGGTAATGCGAGCGGCGCGAGAGGGCGAGGTCGGGCAGCTCGAAGTGGGTGACGAGCTCGCCGTGATCGAGGACCGTCTCGCGCTCGGGGGAGCGTCCGGGCAGGCGGTGAAACCCGTCGAACGGCAGGCGGCGGGCGCCGCCGTCGCCGCGGCGGGTGTAAATAATGGTATCGAGGATCGCCAGGGCGGTGGCGAGGTCGGAGGGGAACACCGCGATGCAGTGCGGGCTTTGGCCGAGGACCGCGGCGTCGCGGTCCCAGCCGGTCCGGGCGGCGCAGCCGGTGCCGGGCTCGCGCTTGTTGCAGGCGCTGTGCGGGTCGCGATAATAGGGGCAGCGCGTGCGCTGGAGGACGTTGCCGGCGACGGTCGACATGTTGCGCAATTGCGGCGACATGCCGGACAGGAGCGCCTCGCCGACGACCGGCCAGCGGGCGCGGATGTCGGGGTGCTCGGCCAGCTGGGCGTTGCGCACGCAGGCGCCGATCCGCGCCCGGCGATCGTCGAGCTCGATGTCGTCGAGCGGCAGGCGGTGGACGTCGACGAGGGCGGCGGGCGCGAGCACGCCTGACTTCATGAGGTCGACGACGGTGGTGCCGCCGGCGAGGAACATCGCCGTCGGGGCGGCGTGCACGGCGGCCGCCGCGTCGGCGACGGTGACGCCCTCGACGTAGGCGAACGGCCTCATGTGCGCACCCGACGGATCGCCGCGACGATGTTGGGGTAGGCGCCGCAGCGGCACAGGTTGCCGCTCATGCGCTCGCGGATGGCGACGTCGGTGAGCTCGCGGCGGTGGTCGACCTCGGCCAGCAGGGCGACCGCGGACATGATCTGCCCCGGCGTACAGAAGCCGCACTGCAGGGCGTCGCACTCGATGAAGGCGAGCTGCATCGGGTGCAGGTGAGCGCCGAGGGCGAGGCCCTCGATGGTCACGATCTCGCGGCCCCGCTGGGCCACCGCGAGGGCGAGGCAGGACAGGACGCGCCGGCCGTCGACGTGGACGGTGCAGGCGCCGCACTGGCCGTGGTCGCAGCCCTTCTTGGCGCCGGTGAGGCCGAGGTGGTCGCGCAGGGCGTCGAGCAAGGTGGTGCGGGGGTCGAGCTCGAGCTCGTGGTGCTCGCCGTTGACGGTCAGGCGGACCATGCGTCAGCCCGCCCGGGGGAAGCGCGCGGCGAGGGTCATGGCCGCGAGCAAGGAGTCGAAGTCGAACGGGCCCTCGTGGCGGATGCCGTTGATGAAGAAGGTCGGGGTGCCGACGACGCCGCTGATGGCCCCGCTGTGCAGGTCGCCGCGGATCTTCTCGAGGAAGCGGTGGGCCTGCAGGTCGGCGACGAAGCGGTGCATGTCGAGGCCGAGCTGCTCGGCGTAACGCCCGAGGTGCGGGACCTCGAGCGCGTGCTGGTCGTCGAACAGGAGGTCGTGCATCTCCCAGTACTTGCCCTGGGCGCCGGCGGCCTCGGCGGCCTCGGCGGCGATCTGGGCGTTCGGGTGGGCGCCGACGACGGGGAAGTTGCGGAAGCCGAAGCAGAGCTGATCGCCGAGGGCGCGCGCGAGCGCCTGGACGACGATCTGCGCCTGGCCGCACAGGGGGCACTCGAAGTCGCCGAATTCGACGAGGTGGATCGGGCGCGAGAGCTCGCCGCGCAGGTGGTCGCGCGGGCCGAGCGGCGGCTTGAGGGTGCTCATGATCGGTCTCCTTCCTGCGGCCGCGGCCGCGACGACAATTCTCCGAGGCGCTCGAGCGCGGCGAGGATGCCGGCGGCGCCCGGGTTGATGCCCTTCGAGAGAGGTAGCTCCAGGCGATCCGTCCGTCGCAGTCGACGACGAACAGGGCCCGGCCGCTCATGCCCTCGGCCTCGTCGTAGCAGCCGTAACGGCGCGCCACGCCGCCCTTGGGCTCGAAGTCGGCGAGCAGCGGGAAGCTCAGCTCGTAGTGGCGAGCGAAGGCGAGGTGACACCAGGCGCCGTCGCAGGCGATGCCGAGCAGCTGGGCGCCGTGGGCCCGGAACTCGTCGATGACCAGGCTGTAGACGGCCATCTGCTCGGTGCACACGGGGCTCCAGTCGGCCTGGTAGAAGGCGAGCACGACCGGCTTGCCGCGGAAGTCGGAGAGGGCGAGCGTGTGGTCGGGCGTGGTCTTGAGCGCGAACTCCGGGACGCGTGCGCCGGGCTGAAGCATGGACGACGCTTCCACCCGCCAAGGCTGGCCCGAGGGCCCCCGCTGTCAATCACGAGGGCGAGGGTCCGCGGCCCGCCGGCCGCGTTGGCGAGCATCGCCGGACGTCCGCCTGGGGCCGCTCGCCGCAGACGCGAGGCCGGCGCCGGCGGGCGCGCTGGTGGCCGCGCGCGTGAATTGGTACGAGGTGTGGCATGAGCCTCGAGGAGTTCCTCGCGTGGGAGCAGACGCAGGCGCAGCGGTACGAGCTCGTCGACGGCGAGGCGTTCGCCATGGCCGGCGGCTCGACGTTCCACGCGCACATCGGCGTCAACCTCGCCGCGACGCTGCGCCAGCAGCTGCGGCCGCGCGGCTGCTTCACGTTCCACGAGGGCATGAAGGTGCGCGTCGGCGCCGACGTGCTCTACCCCGACGTGGTGGTGAGCTGCGATCCACAGCAGCTCGAGCGCCCCTTCGTCGAGCGGGCGGCGCTGATCGTGGAGGTGCTGTCGCCGTCGACGGAGAGCTTCGATCGCGGGCGCAAGTGGGCGCTGTACCAGCAGCTCGCCAGCCTGCAGGCGTACCTGCTCGTGAACCAGGACGCGCTGTCGGTCGAGGTGTTCGTGCGGGCGGCGCAGGGCTGGCATTACCGGCGGGAGGCCGGGGCCGCGGCGGTGGTCGAGCTGGCCGCGCCGCCGTGCCGCTTGGCGCTGGCGGACGTGTACGACGGCCTGCTGGAGCGCCTGGGCTGAGCGGGCTCAGGGGATGATGGTGCGCAGGCTGTCGACGGCGTGGACGGGGGCCATGTCGCCGGCCATGAGGTGGGCGATGGCGCCGTAGACGAGGCGTTGCTGGGCGACCATGGACTTGCCGGCGAACTCGGAGGAGACGACGACGATCGTGTAGTGGCCGCCGCCGCCCGAGACCTGGACGTCGTCGGCGGCCATCTTGGCGAGGATGGCCTCGCGGATCGCGTCGGTGACGGAGCCCTGGAAGTTGGTCGGGTGGTGACTCATGGGCCGGAGTTATACCGCCTCGCCGGCGATCTTGACCTCGAGCTCGAGCTGGGTGCCGGTCTCGGTCCGCACGCGCTCGCGCACGAGGTCGATCAGGGCCAGGAGGTCGGCGGCGCGCGCCTCGGGCACGCCCGGGCCGGGGCGCTCGACGACCAGCCAGTTGGCGTGCACCGGGCTGACGACCGCGGCGCCGACCCGGGTGCCCTTGAGGCCGACCGACTCGATGATGCGGCCCGCGAAGTCGCCCGGCGGGTTCTTGAAGGTGCTGCCGTTGTTGGCCACGCCGCTCGGCTCGCGCTGGCGCCGACGCTCGCGCAGGCCGGCGACGTCGAGCTCGATCTCCGCGCGCGGGCGCGGCCAGCAGCGCAGCTCGGCGCCGACGACGATCTCGTCGGGCGGCAGGTCGGAGCCGCGGTAGCGGAAGCCGCACTCGGCGTGCTCGCGGGTGCGCGCGCGGCCGTCGCGGTGCAGGCTGTGGACGCGGGTGACGACCTTGGTGAACTCGCCGAGGTAGGTGCCGGCGTTCATGATGAGGCCGCCGCCGACGCTGCCGGGCACGCCGCCGAGGAACTCGAGGCCGCCGAGCTCCCAGGTGGTGACGTGCTGCAGCAGGCGGCCGGTGGTCGCGCCGGCCTCGACTTCGACGCGCGCGGGGTCGGCGGGGTCCGGGCGCTCGACGCGGTTCATGCGCGCGAGGTTGATGACGACGCCGCGGATGCCGGCGTCGCGCACGAGCAGGTTGGAGCCGCCGCCGACGAAGCTGACGGCGATCGACTTTGTGTGACAGGCGGCCAGCAGCCGCTGCAGGGCGCGGGGATCGGCCGGCCTGGCCCAAAGGTCAGCCGGGCCGCCGAGCCGCAGGGTGGTGTGGCGCGCCATCGGCTCGTCGAGCCGCAGCTCGAGCGCGCCCGGCGGGAGGTCGAGGTCGCCGAGCTCGGCCAGCAGCCGCTGCCCGCGGGTGAGGCTCATGGCGGTCACGCCGCGGTGGGCTCGCCGCCGGCGTGACGCGGGGCCTCGAGGTGGGCGGCGAGCTCGCGGCTGACGTGGGTGACGCTGCCGGCGCCGAGGGTGATGATGAGGTCTCCGGGACATGACTCTCGGGCCAGGTACTCGGAGAGGCCGGCGACCGGCTTGTGGAGGACGACCGGGCGGTCGGGCCGGCGCGCGCACGGCGGCCGCGAGGGCCTCGACGGTGGCGCCCGGCAGCGGCGGCTCGCCGGCGGCGTAGATGTCGGTGAGGACGACGAGGTCGGCGGCGTCGAGGCTGGCGGCGAAGCCGTCGAGGTGGGCGCGCACGCGGGTGTAGCGGTGGGCCTGGAACACGGCGACGAGCCGGCGCTCGGGGTAGCTGGTGCGCGCGCCGGCGAGGGTGGCCCGCACCTCGGTCGGGTGGTGGCCGTAGTCGTCGACGACCATGACGCCGCCGGCGGTGCCGCGCACGGTGAAGCGCCGCTGCACGCCGTCGAAGCCGGCCAGCGCGTTGGCGACGGCCGCCATCTGCAGCTCGTGGAACTCGCACACGGCGATGGTGGCGAGCGCGTTGAGGACGTTGTGCACGCCCGGCATGTGCAGGGAGAACGGGCCGAGGTCGCGGCCCTGGCCGACCACGCGGAAGTGGGTCGTGGGGCCGTCGTGCACGACGTCGACCGCGCGGTAGTCGGCCTCGGGCGAGAAGCCGTAGGTGACGTAGCGCTTGTGCAGCCGCGGCAGGATGGCGGCGGCGTTGGGGTCGTCGAGGCAGACGACGCACAGGCCGTAGAACGGGACGCGGTTGGCGAACCCGACGAAGGCGTCCTGCAGCCGCTCCATGCTGCCGTAGTGGTCCATGTGCTCGTCGTCGATGTTGGTGACGACGGCGACCGTGGGCGTGAGCATGAGGAAGCTGCCGTCGCTCTCGTCGGCCTCGGCGACCAGCAGGTTGCCGCGCCCGTTCTTGGCGTTGCTGCCGAGCGCGTTGAGCTTGCCGCCGATGACGACGGTCGGGTCCAGGCCGGCCGCGTGCAAGGCGGTGGCGACGAGGCTGGTGGTGGTGGTCTTGCCGTGCGAGCCGGCGATGACGACGCCCTGCTTGAGCCGCATCAGCTCGGCCAGCATCTCGGCCCGCGGAATCACCGGAATCTTGCGCGCCCGGGCCGCGACGACCTCGGGGTTGTCGGACCGCACCGCCGAGGAGATGACGACGACATCGGCGTCCCCCAGGTGGGCCTCGTCGTGACCGCGGTGGACCGCCGCGCCCCGCTCGCTCAGCCGCCGGGTGGTCTCGCTCTCGGCCAAATCGGTGCCGGTGACGCGGTAGCCGAGGTCCAGCAGGATCTCGGCGATCCCGCTCATCCCGATCCCGCCGATGCCGACGAAGTGGATGTGTGTGTCGCTCTTGCGGAACATGCGGGGAAACGCTGGCCGGCGAGTGTACTGGTTCGCCGGTAAAAGGACACAAAAAGACCCGGCAGCGGCGGAGCCGCGCGCGGGCGACCCAGGCGTCAACGTGCCGACGATGGGGGCTTATTTCCGGCCCGGACATGCTATAGGAGCGCCGTGCTCGATCTCGCGCATCGCCTCGCCAAGCTCCTCGAACCCTGGTTCCTCCAGCACCAGCGCGACCTGGCGTGGCGGCGGACCCGCGACCCGTACGCCATCTGGGTCAGCGAAATCATGCTGCAGCAGACGCGGGTCGACACGGTGGAGCAGTACTACGGGAAATTCCTGGAGCGCTTCCCGGACATCGGCACTCTGGCGGCGGCCGACGAGTCGGAGGTGCTCGCGGCGTGGAGCGGGCTCGGCTACTACCGCCGCGCTCGCCTGCTGCACGCGGGGGCCCGCCACGTGGCCGCGTCGCACGGCGGCAAGGTGCCCGACGACCCGGAGCTGCTGCGCCAGATTCCGGGCGTCGGTCGCTACACCGCCGGGGCCATCGCCTCGATCGCGTTCGACCGGCCGACCGCGCTGGTCGACGGCAACGTGGCCCGGGTGCTGTCGCGGTTGCAGGCGATCGAGGACCCGAAGCTGCAAGAGGCGGGCGCGCCCGGCCACTGGACGATGGCGCAGCAGATCGTGCAAGCAGGGCCGCCGCGGGTGCTGGCGCAGGCGCTGATGGAGCTGGGCGCGACGGTGTGCACGCCGCTGGGGCCGCGCTGCGAGGGCTGCCCGGTCCGCAGCGAGTGCCAGGCGCTGGCGAAGGGGCTGCAGACGACGATCCCAAAGCCGAAGCAGCGCGCGCCGTCCCCCCGCGACGACCTGTGGGCAGTGGCGGTCCGCCGCAACGGCCGGGTCCTGCTCGAGCAACGCGCGAACGACGGGCTCCTGGCCGGGATGTGGTGCCTGCCGCTCATCGAACGCAAGATCACCGACCGCGCCGGAGCGCCGCCGCGAGCGATCGCAGAGGTCACCGGGGTGAAGGTGAAGTCGGTCGAGGCGCTCACCGAACCAGTGAAGCACGTGTTCACCCACCGCGTGTGGATGCTGTGGCCGTGCCGCGGCGAGGCGGCAGTCGTGGATGTGTCGCATATGTCGGGGTATGAGGACGGCCCCGGCCGCATGTGGATCGCGCCGGGCGAACGGCCGCGCGGGGAATTCCGAAGGTGACGGAGAAGGTGCTCGAGCGGCTCGGGTATTGAGCCCGGGTTGCAACCTCGGCTCGGTCGAATCGCGTCGCAGCACGGTGTTTCGCGGCCCATCGCCGATCTCGCTTGAACCGAGTCGGGGATCGGCGATTCTCATGCGCATGAAACTTCCCCTCGGATCTGCGTGCCACCCGGCGCCTCGAGCCCGGTATCGTCGTTTGTCACAAGAATGCCATAGGGGTCGAGTCCTTCGGCGTGATCGTCAGTGAGGTCGCAGGAACCTATCAGGTCGCCTATCCGTCGCGCCTCAGCCGTAAGGTCGTGGTCGTCCCGCTCGCGGACTTCGCACCGCTCGACCAAATCGGCGTACCGCAGGACCCGGAGCTCCAGCCGCGGGACAGGCTCCTCACGGCCCGTCGCGCGCTGGCCCTCGAGGGTCAGTCGCTCTCGCTGCTGGGCTCCAACACGGCCGAGTTCCTGTCGCTCTGTCTACACGGCGGCAAAGAGACTCACGTCGTCGACAAGCTCACGATCTCGCTCGGCCGAGGAGTGCTCGCATTGGGCATTTTCAGCGTCGTGCGTGATATCGGCGCGACGATCGGGGCAGGGGTCCGCCGGGCGCGTCGTCGTCGCTGAACGGACTCCGCTCATTGCGCCTCGGCGACCAGCCGGGGCAGTTTGACGACGAACACCGAGCCGGCGCCCGGGGCGCTGGTGACGCTGATGTGGCCGCCCATGGCCTCCGAGACGTGGCGGGCGACCCACAGGCCGAGGCCGAGGCCGCCGTAGTGGCGCTCGGACACGGCGCGTTCGAAGCGCTGGAAGATGCGGGCCTGGTCGCCCTTCGAGATGCCGATGCCGTGGTCGCGGACCGACAGGGTGATCGTCTCGCCGTCCTGCACCAGCGCCAGCTCGATCGGTTTGCCGCCGCCGTACTTCATGGCGTTGGCGAGCAGGTTGCTGACGATCTGCTCGAAGCGGGTGCGGTCGGTGCGGCCGGAGGCGTACAGCGGGGCGGTGAGGTGGACGTCGCAGCCGGCGCGGGCGAGCGGCTCGGTGAAGTGCTCGACGATGGCGCGCAGGAGCTCGGCGTAGTCGACGTCCTCGACCTCGATCTTGAGGCGGCCGCCGGTGATCCGCGAGACGTCGAGCAGCTCCTCGATGAGGCGGTGGAGGCGGTCGGCCTGGCGCTGGATGACGCCGAGCTTGGGCAGCGCGGCGGCGGCGGAGAACTCGTCGTCGCCGCGGGCGTGGCGGATCAGGCGGTCGACCTGGAGGACGATCGGGGTCAGCGGGGTGCGCAGCTCGTGCGAGGCGACGGCGATGAACTCCTCGCGCTTGGCCAGCGCCAGCTCCATCTCGTGGTAGAGGCGGGCGTTCTCGACCGCCTGGGCGGCGCGCAGGGCCAGCTCGTCGATCAGCGACAGCTCGTCGGGGCCGAGGGCGCGGCCGCGGGTGGCGAGGAGCATGACGCCGAGCGGGCGGCCGCGGGCGACCAGCGGGACGAGGGCGATCGCGCGGTAGCGCAGGCGCGGGGCCAGCCAGGCGTCGGTCTCGGGGACGCCGGGCAGGGTCAGCAGCGGGGCGTCGGGCCGCGCGGACGACAGCCGCACCTCGTCGCGCTGCAGGACCTCGTGCAAGGGACAGTCGGCGGGCAGCGGCAGGCGTCGGCGCAGGTCGACGTAGCGCGCCTCGAGCTCGGGGTCGCCGGCGGCGACGGTGACGCGGCGCGCGAGGCCGAAGCGGCCGTCGTCGTCGAGCAGCTCGACGGCGGCGAGGTCGGCCGGCTCGGGCACGAGGCGGCGCACGAACTCGGCCAGCGCGGCGTGGACGTCGCGCTGCGAGACCAGCAGCTTGCCGGCCTCGGCGAGGATGACGGCGCGCCGGCGGGCCCGCTGCTCGTCGCCGAGCAGGCGCTCGCGCTCGGCGTCGGCGCGCTTGCGGTCGCTGATGTCGAAGAACGAGGCGACGACGGCGTAGGGCGCGGCCGAGCCGGCGTGGTAGAGCGGCTGGGCGTTGATGGAGATCCAGGCGATGGCGCCGTCGGGCCGGTAGATGCCCATGATGACGCCGACCTGCGGCTCACCTGTCCTCAAGGCCAGGACGGCGGGCCAGCTCTCGAGCGGGAACGGGGCGCCGTCCTCGTGGATGGCGCGGAACGGGCTGGCGAGGCCGATCGGGTCGTGGAGCTGGGCGCGGGCGAGGCCGAGGATCCGCTCGGCGCTGGTGTTGCAGGTGACGACCCGGCCGTCGACGTCGACGACGACGATGCCCTCGGCGAGGGTGGCGACGAGCGATCGGTAGCGCTCCTCCTCGCGCCGCAGGGCCTCGTCGGCCTGCTTGCGGGCGGTGATGTCGACGACGCCGCCCACCATCTTGACGACGCGGCCGCGGTCGTCCTTGACCGGCTTGCCGCGCACGAGCAACCAGGCGATCTGCCCGCCCGGCTTGATGATGCGGTACTCGAAGTCGACGAAGTCCTCGACGCTGGCGACCTGGCGGGCGCGGGCGGCCAGGCCGGCGCGGTCGTCGGGGTGGAGGGTGTCCACGAGGTCGGCGAAGTTGCGCGGGACCTGCTCGGGGACGAAGCCGTGGAGCTGGCGCATGACCTCGTTCCACACGACGGTGTCGCTCTCGACGTGCCACTCCCACAGGCCGAGGCCGCTGGCGGCGACGGCGACGGCGAGCTGCTCCCGGCTCTCG
The DNA here is from genome assembly GCF_026626665.1 of Nannocystis pusilla. Lineage (GTDB taxonomy): Bacteria > Myxococcota_A > Polyangia > Nannocystales > Nannocystaceae > Nannocystis > Nannocystis pusilla. Next base: position 6,810,718 of record NZ_JAPNKE010000002.1, on the reverse strand, counting down.
CGCAGCTCGGCCTCCATGGCCACGCGCGTGGTGATGTCGTGGGCGATCAGTAGGAGGGCGACGACCCGGCCGTCCTCGCTGATGGCGCCGATCCGCGACTCGAAGCGGGTCGGGCGGCCGTACGCGCCGGTGCCGACGCACTCGTAGGACTGGGCCTCGCCGGTGGCGACCACCTGCTCGATCGCGACGCGCGCGACGGCGTGCGACTCCGGGGCGATGTATTCGAACACGCTGCGGCCGGTCGCCTCGGCCATCGAGGTGCCGGCGGCGGTCCGGTTCATGTGGCGGATGACCCCGGTCGGCGACAGCAGGAGGACGAACTCCGGCGCGTTCTCCATCAAGGCGAACAGCAGCGGCGCCAGGCGCTCGAGGTCGTCGAAGCGGAAGCCGCGAGGGCCGCTGGCGCTGGGGGAAGTCATGGCCGCCCCCTCGACTATGCGCCGGCAGGGCGGGCGTCCCAGCGGCGAGCGGCGCAGCGGCCCTGACCCGGGGCGCCGCCGTCGTCGCGGCCGCTCCGCCGCGCGCGGCGGACCGGCCGCCCGGGCGTCAACGCAGCTTCTTGACGAAGGCGGCGACCGCGTCGATCTCCTCCGGCTTCATCTTGGCGGCGAACGACTTCATCATCGTCCCCGGGATGCCGGCCTTGATCGCCCGCGCGACCGCGGCCTTGCCGTTCTTCTTCTGCCAGTTCTTGTCGGTCATGTCCGGGATGCCCTTGCTCTTGAGCCCCGGCTTGCCCTTGCCGCTGGCGTCGTGGCAGGCGGCGCAGTGCTTGACGTAGAGGCCGCGGGCGTCGATCGCCTTGGCCGGGGCCGGCTTGGGCTTGGCGGGCGCGGGCGTGGGCGCGGCGGCCGGCGGGGCGTCGTCGAGGACGACGTCGGGCTCGGCGGCCGGCGGCGGGGCGGCGGCGGGCTTGCTGTCCGCAGGGACAGGCTTGCTGTCCGTGGGGACAGGCTTGCTGTCCTCCGGGACAGGCGGTGCGCTGGCCACCGCGACGGCCGCCTGGACCTCGGCGCCGACGGCCGCGCCGAGGGTGGCGGGGGCGCTGGCGACCTCGTTCGGCGCGTACTTGCGGACCATGAAGGCGTAGCAGAGGTCGAGCTCGCCGGGGGGCGCGGCCATGCCGTTGTCGGCGACCATGCGCTCGATGACCTCCTTGACCTCGCGGGCCGAGGTCGGCGGCTTCTTGTCGACCTCGGCGAGCTCGTGGCACTCGCTGCAGCGGGTCTCGAAGGCCTTCTGCGCGGCGGCGGCGTCGTAGGCGGGGGCGGGCGCGGCCGGGTCGACGGGGGCGATGGCCTGCTGCTGCTTGAGCTTCTGCTCGCGCTGCTGCCGGGCGGAGCGCTGGAGGTCGCCGGTGATGGCGATGAGGTACGCGGTGACGTCGTAGAGCTCGCGCTCGGTCAGCGGGTCCTCGAAGGTCGGCTTGTCGGCCATGCGCTCGACGGTGCGCCACCAGCCGGCCGGGGCGCGCGGCTGGACGAGCACCGTCTTGAGGTCGTGGCAGACGACGCACTTGGTGGCGAGGATCTCCCGCCCGTGGCGCAGCGCGTCGATGGTGGTGAGCTCGGCGAACGGGGCGTCAGCCGGCATCTCGGCCAGCGGCAGCAGGCGGGCCACGCGGTCCCGGTTCTCGACGCTGTAGACGCCGCCGCCGACCTGGCCGCGGGCGAGGCCGTACTCGCGCAGGGCGCTCGGGACCGACAGGCCGAGCAGCAGCACGGCGCAGCCGACCGTCGCGGTGGCGAGCGGCGGGACCCAGTCCTGCAGGTGGCGGAACACGCGGTAGAACGCGAGCTCGACCAGGAGCAGTACGCCGAGCAAGAAGCCGAGGCTGACGTGGACGGCCGAGCGCGGCGGCAGCTCGACCTGGTAGTTCCACAGCCGCGGGACCATGACGGCCATCATCACCACGTAGAGCGCGGTGAAGACGACCTTGAAGATGTCGTGGAGGCGCACCAGATGCGACGGCGCCTTCGACATGCCCGGTTGATGCCCGTCCGGCCAGCCCCACAGCTTGAACATCAAGAAGAGGGACGCGAAGCCCGAGATCAGGAACAAGAGTCCGAGGGTGACGCTCGCTGCGATTTCCATGGCCGTCCTGGCGCTCGCGACCGTATCGCAACTCGCGCGGGCCAGCCAGAGCGCGGTTGACCCGCGCGAGTGGTGTCGGTACACCAGGTCGGGTGGCGGAAGGCCCCACGCCGTCTCGCGCCGACCCCGCGGCCGCGGTGCCACGGGTGGAACTGCTGGCCGGGCTGCCCGACATCACGGTGTCGCGGCACGTGTGCCACGCGGGGCCCCGCGACCGGCCGTTCCCGGAGCAGCATCGCCAGGCGTCGCTGTCGTTCGTGCTCACGGGCAGCTTCTGTTACCGCTGCCGCGATCGCACCCACGCGCTGGTGGCCGGCTCGGTGCTGCTCGGCGAGGTCGACGAGGCGTTCGTGTGTTCGCACGAGCACGGGGTCGGCGACGTGTGCCTGAGCCTCGCGCTGTCGGAGTCGCTGCTGGCGGCGGCGGCGTCGGCCCACGCGGCCCCGGGCCGGCTGTTCGCGGCCCCGGCGCTGGCCCCGCGCCCGCGGATCTCCGCGCTCGCGCGGGCCCTCGCGGCGGCGACCGACTCGCGCGACCCGACCCGCGCGCCCGAGGTCGAGGCGCTGGCGCTGGCGCTGACCGCCGCGGTGCTCGAGGAGCTGGCCCTTCAGACAGGTTCGCCTCGGGCCCCGCGGGCGAGCGCGAGCGCGAGCGACCGCGAGCGGGCGGTGGCCGGGGCCCGCTACATCGCCGCCCGCGCGGCCGAGCCGCTGCTGCTGGGGGACGTGGCCGAGCACGTGGGCCTGAGCCCGTTCCACTTCTTGCGGCTGTTCCGCGCGGTGTTCGGGGTGACGCCGCACCAGTACCTCGTGCAGACCCGCGTCGAGCGGGCGGCGGCGCGGCTGTGCGAGAGCGAGGTGCCGGTGACCGAGGTGGCGTTCGAGGTCGGCTTCGGCGACCTGTCGAACTTCGTGCGCACGTTCCATCGCCTGGTCGGGCTGTCGCCGGGGCGCTGGCGCCGGCAGCATCAGATTCGCAAGATCCGCCAAGTGTAGGGGCGGGGCCCCCGGCTACACCGGGCCCATGCTCGACCACCTGAACCTCAACGTCCGCGATCTCCCCCGCAGCGCCCGCTTCTACGCGGCCGCCCTGGCCCCGCTCGGGGCCGTGACGGCCTACGAGGACGCCTCCACCGCCGGCTTCGGCCTGCCGGGCGCGCCGCAGCTGTGGCTCGCGCCGGCCGGCGAGGCCCAGCCGCTCCACCTGGCCTTTCGCGCGGCGAACCGCGAGCAGGTGCGCCAGTTCCACGCGGCGGCGCTGGCCGCCGGGGCCCGCGACAACGGCGAGCCGGGGCTGCGCCCGCACTACCACCCGAACTACTACGCGGCGTTCGTCCTCGACCCCGACGGCCACAACGTCGAGGCGGTGTGCCACACGCCCGAGTGACGTGGCTGTAGGGACATGCCTCGAAGGGCATGTCCAAATGAGCAGATGAGGCGACCGCGCGCACCACGAGCGCGGGCGGCAGGCGCCGTCACGACCGCTCGCGCTGACCTGCGAGGTCGGGGCCGGCGTCGCCCGGAGGGGCGGCGTCGCCGGGAGAGGCGGGCTGCGCCGTCATGCCCGCGCGAAGCTCCGGCGGCCTGCTCGCGGCGACGTCGTCATCGAACCGGGCCTGCGCCGTCATGCCCGCGCGAAGCTCCGGCGGCCTGCTCGCGGCGACGTCGTCATCGAACCGGGCCTGCGCCGTCATGCCCGCGCGAAGCTCCGGCGGCCTGCTCGCGGCGATGTCGTCATCGAACCGGGCGGCCTGCGCTTTCCGGCATGTCCGAAGAGACATGGCTGGCGACGCCGACGGGGCCCGAAGCGACGAGCGCCGCCCGGGGTCCGGGCGGCGCTCGGGCTGGCGCGCGTGGCAGGAGTCGAACCTGCGACCTTTGGCTTCGGAGGCCAACGCTCTATCCAACTGAGCTACACACGCAAGTTGGGGACGGGATCTCTACCCCAGGAGGCCGCGGCTTGCAAGCCCCTCGCCGGGTGCGCGGGCGCCGGGTCCTCGCCGCCCGCGCCCGTGGCCGCGACCTTGCCCGTGGCTTCGGGGTGGTACACTGGTCCTCGATGCGCCCCGCGTTCGCGCTGCTCCTCCCGCTCGCCGTGTTCGGCTCCACCCTCCTGGAAGGCCTCGACCGGGCCTTCGGCGGCCTCGACCGTCTCCGGGAGATCTTCCGCCGCGCCCAGGAGCTGCTGGTGCTGGGCGGGGTGGCCCTGGCGCTGCTCGGCACCCTGGTGTTCATCGCCTCGTGGGCGCTGGCCCACGCCCGCCGGGCGAACGACCACTCGCGGCCGTGGCTGTCCCGCGCGGTCCTCGCGCTGGCCTACGTGCCGCTGCTCCTGACGGCCGTCGCCGCCGCCGGCCTGTTCGTCCCCGGCATGGCGCCGTTCATCCTCAAGGCGTTCGCGCTGGCGGTGGCGATCGCCGCGGTGGTCTGGTGCCTGGCCCTCGGCCTGCTGATCGCCGGCGGCTCCCGCCGCGACCTCAGCCGCGGCCGCAAGGCGATCATCCTCGCCGGCACGCCTTGGTACTGCCTCGTGGTCTACATGGCGACGTTCCTGTGAGCGCCGACCGGCGATGCGGATGCCGAGGTGGTGGGGTTGCCTGATCCTGGGGCTGGCGTGCGGGCCGTCGACGCCGGGAGGTTCGACGGGCTCGACCGGCGCGAGCACCTCCGCGAGCTCGGGCGGCACGACGAGCTCGGGCACGAGTTCGGGAGATCCGGTCACGACCGCCGGAGGGACGGTGATTACCCCGACGGGGGAGGCCACCGGCACCACGTCCTCGACCGGGGATGCGACCACTGCGGTCGGCGAGTGCGTCGTCGATCCGGCGCACGACCTGTGCTCCGAGGGCTGCGACGCGATCGAGGATTGCTGCAAGTGCAACCGGCCGACGCCGCTGCCCCCGGACGTCGGGGGCTGCGCCATTCCGTCCGGGATCGTCGCGACCCTCTGCCCGTGGTCGATCGACGAGGTCCGCCTCGACGGCGAGCCGCTCGCCGAGGGCGAGAGCGAATGCGGCGAGCCGCCGGGGATGTGGGTGCAATACGAGCAGAACGGCGATCGCATCGTCAAGCTGTGCGGCGAGGCCTGTGCGACCTACCTGAGCGGATCCTTCGCTGAACTGGTGATGGAAGTGGCGTTCTGCGAGGCCGCGTAGGCTGACTGGCGGTCACGCGGGGCGACGCGAGCGCGGGCGTCTGCACGGCGGTTCGCGGGCGCGCGGGCGCTCGAGTCCAATTCGGACCACCCGGTGTCCACGTGTCGCCATCGCGGCGCGGCAGAGTTCGCTACGCTGGCGGGGTGATGGACGGACGACGCGTTGTATTCCTGGGTGCGATCTTGCTGATTGCCTGCGACACGCGGGCCGAGGGCCGGACCACGGCTGCGCCCGATCCGGCGCCGGTGCAGGCGGCGCCGACGACCCCGTCCCCGACGGCGGCGGCGGCGACTGCGGCCAGCGCGGGGGAGCTCGACCCGAGCCGCGGGGCCCAGATCGGCGCGGTCTACGAGGCCTTCTTGACGCCGCACCAGGAGGGCGACGAGGAGGAGAACACCCCGGCGACCACGCCCAAGCAGTTCCGCTCGAGCACGCCGTCGCAGAGCCGGGCCGCGCGCGAAGCCGCCGGCCACCGCGCGCACGGGCAGGTCCGCTTCTCCAACGATTTCAGCCGGGCCTTCATCGACGTCAAGATCGAGGGCATCGATCCGAAGACGATCAACATGTTTCATATCCATTGCGGCAAGCCCGGGATCCTCGGCCCGATCCTCGTCGACTTCGCCCACGCCACCGACCTGCAGAGCAACCTGGCCGACAGCCTGTTCTCGGTGGAGATCCGCAACGAACACCTGGTCCAGACCGTCGAGCACGCGCACGGCCTGGTCGGGGCGTTCACCTCGGGTTGCGTGATCCCGAGCCCGTCGCTCGGCAGCGTGGCGCCGGTCAAGGTGTCGACGGTGGCCGGGATGGCACAGCTGGCCCGCGACGGCGAGCTCTACTTCAATCTGCACACCACCGGGCAGACGTATTACGGCGACATCCGCGGACAGCTCCACCCGGCCACGCCGCGCTGATCGATGCTCGCGCCAAATCCGGCTGTGAGCGCAAGATCCAGCATTTGCAGCGAGTGGGCGGATGCAGCGAAATGCGCAGACTCGGATCTGCAACATTTCGTCGGACCGAGCCTGCGTGTGCATCGGCCGAAATCGCTCGACCGGCGGTGGCGCGTCCGCCGCTCATGGTCGAGGGCGCCGGCCGAGAGTCCGGGGTGGACCGTTCGTCGACCGTGAGTGACCATCGCGGCGCCGGGACCTCCGGGACAGTGTTCGCCCTCACGAGACCGGCACCTTCTGCTTAACGTACGGACGCTGTCGTCGCCGTTGTCCGCGCCCGCGTCGCAGACCTCGAACTCGTCGACGACGCTGTCCCCCGCAGATCTTTGATACCCCTCCACGCACAGGTTGTCGTCGCCGCAGGCGAGTCCGACATCGTAGCAGCAGCAGTCGGTGCAGGGCAGGGCGCAGCCCACGCAGAGCCTCAAGCTCGCAGGTGAGGCTGGCGTCGCAACCCCCACCGGACGTGCAGGCGCACCCAGCGCGCCCGCTGGGCAGGGCTCGCCGGCCGTGTCCCCGGGTCGAACCAATCGCGGTCTCCGTGGCGGGGCCGCCCGGATTGCAGGCGATGGCGACGAGGAGGAGGGCGATAGTGATTGCGGCGAGATACACGCCCGCGACGGAACCCGCCGCGGGGCGCGCGCATCTGCGCACGGGCTCAGGGGATCTGACTCTCAACTCAGGGTTTCTCCCTCCGCTGAGGGCGCTGCGCAAATCTATCGGCGGCGGCATCTGCAGAGCAGGGTTGGCACGAACTTAACCTGGACATCCGAACATAATTTTTCGGTCAGATTGATCTTGAGCACCGCTATCCTTGTTCCAGATAAAAACCCTGGTTACAGGTGCGAAATGCAGAACGCCACGATCGCTTGCGGACCCGCGCAGCGGGCGACGCGCTTTCACCCTGAGGAGAGGGGCGCTACACTCTCATGACCTTGACGCGGCGCATCTATCCCCGCCCCCCATTATCGAGGCCGTGATCGAGCTTCGCTTCCTCGATGATGTTCCGGGAGCGAAACTTCATGCAGCTATTCAAAGCAAGCTGGGCGAGGAATATCCTGACACTCCGTCTGCATCCATCAGTGCGGATGACATGACCTTCGTTGCCTCGCGAGACCAAAAGCGCATGCTTGGTTTCGGAGCAAACCTCCTGTCCATTCATGTGCTTGAGCCATACCCTGGATGGGAACAATTTATCCGGCAGGCTCAGGATGCTCTCCAGGGTGTGCTCTCTGTTGTAAAGGGTCCGTTACAGGCGGTCGCGGTCCGATACGTTGATCGTATTACGCTCCGTGCCGTCGGTAGACCGTTTCATGATTTTGTAAGGATCATGCCGTTTCGCCCAGAGGCGATGCCGGAGAATCTGCAAACTTTCTACCATGCGTCGACCTCAATCCACAAGGATGGGTGCACTACCGTTACCCTGGTCCTGGCGAGCACGACGCCGGATGGTAACTTTCCTCGCATGATCATAGATATAGGCGCCAGAAGAGAGCGAGAGGCCGAACCGTTGTGCGACATTCGTACATCGGACTGGCTGCAGGTCGTCGACGAACTGCATACGATGCAGCGAACGATCTTTGAAGACTCCATTACCGATGCGATGCGGGAGCTTTTTCAATGAAGGCCACATATCCAGCTCTTCAGCTGCCGCCGATACACTCCGACGCTGATGCTGCGTTTTTGCCCTCCGTTGAGCGGCCAAGCTCTTCAGAGCGGAAAGCCCTCGTAAGCGCTGCGAAGCTCGCAGGTACGAAGGTTTCGGGCGCTAACGTTATTGCAGGCGGCGCGAAGTTGACGCGCTTTGATGCCGTGGTAATAGCAAGCACGACGGCTCGCCTCGTAGACCGGTACGTCTACGAAGTGAAAGTGTCGAGATTGCTAAGCCCTGGCGCAGCAGTGACCAGGCGCGCCGAGCCAAATGTCGTTGAAGCGACACCGGCTTGGGTTCAACACATCTACGAACTTGTAAAGACGGACGAGCTCGATGATGCTCTCGATGTACTCTTCGAGAACGTCGACGATTTGTTGCGCCAAGGACGCATGGCGTTGGTTGACGATGTGCTGCAGCGCTTCGACCTGGAACGTCTCGAGCCGACGTTGCTTACAGGACTTCTGGCAATCACAAAACGCGCATCCTCCAGGCTTAAAATGGTCTTCGCTGCTGAGGCGTGTTGAGGCGCGCTTGCGCAAAATCGAGCCGGACAGCGTTGAGAAACTGCTGCGGGGTCTTTGGTAACGAGGTCTGCTGTGGGCAAGGCTGTATTCGAATGCAATACTCCATTCCTGTCGCAACCTTTTCCAGCGGCTGTGGTCGTGTGCCGCTCAGAACACGGTCTTCTGCACTCCGGGGTTTTATATCGCGCAAAAAGGGAGACGCAGCTGTTCTTCACTTGGGTTGGGAGAATCATCTCTACAACACATGGAATGAACTGCGGCTTTGGGCCGTCCCCGACACTGAGGACCCGCGGCGGGTGCGGCACATTGGCGCGCTCTGTCGGTTGATTTGGAAGCGGTTTACGGAGTCGAAGGTGTTTCCCTATGCGATTCCGTTCTCGTCTCAGTCGAGCTTTGATCTCGACACAGGAGACCTCATTCCTGGACCAGGCTGTGTTGGATTGACGTGCTCAACATTCGTCCTTGCGGTTTTTCAGTCGATGTACGTGACCTTGATCGATGACGAATGGCCCGTCCGCCAAGAGGAAGACAGAGCTTTTTTGAAGAGATTGCGTGAAATAACTGGCCCGAAGTTTGATCGACTCCACGCCCAGTTGGAGGCTCAGGTTGAGGCTGGATGCAAGCGTGTCCAGCCTCAGGAAGTAATAGGGGCGTGTGGCAGCTGTGATCTTCCGGCAAAATTCGAAGCATGTTACGAGTTCGGCCAGCAGGTGATTCAGATGCTTAGTCCGCCCCCGGATTGTTGTCCCGCAAGTACCGACGGGGCCACGGCGGCTCAAAGTTAAGGGTCGTCGGGCGAATGCTGGTGCCCATAGAACGGCTCCGTGAAGCCCTCCAAAGAGCTTCGGGATGGCGGTGACCGACCTGTCGTTCGGTCCCCGCCCGCCCGTCCTGGCGCTGTGGGACGGCGCGACCTGGACGACGCAGGAGGTGCAAGACCCGCATACCGCGGTGGTGCTGGTCGACGCCGAGCTCGGCTTCGTGGTCGGCTGGGGCGACGACGACGGGGCGTTCGTGCAGCGGTGGAAGGCGGGCGAGCTGACGCGGCTGCCGACCGACAGCTCGGCGACGGCGCTGTGGGGCGTCGACGGCATCCGTCTGCAGTGAGGCCGATCGCCTGTCCCGATGGACATGGGACAGGTGCGAAGGGACAGGCGCCGTGAGGCCGATCGCCTGTCTCAGGAGACATGTGATAGGTACGAAGGGACAGGCGGAGAATCAAAGGCGCGCGGCGAAATGTTCGTAGGCGCGGCGCAGGTCGGCCTCGCGGTCGCAGCGGTCGAACGGCGGGATGTAGGGGCCCTGGGCGTCGCGGGCCCAGGGCGGCAGCGCATCGCCGGCGCGGGCATCGGCGATCGGCTGCCACTGGCGACGGCCGAGGCCGAGGTCGGCCAGCAGGACGTTGTCGGAGAACACGACCTTGCCGCGGCGGTCGTACCAGGTGCCGCGCTCGTTCTGCTGCAGCACGGCGAATTGCAGGCGGTAGATCGCCAGGAGCTCGGCGAGCGAGAGGCCGAGGGCCAGCGCGGCCAGGACGTCGAGCTCGACCAGCGCCTGCCGGCGCGCGAACGGGGTTCGCAGCGGCGTGTCGGGGGTCCAGCGCGGGCCGAGGTTCACGAGGGCGGGCAGCCGCGGATCGGCGGAGGCGAAGCCGTCGCGGCGGAACGCCTCGACGAACAGGTCGCGCCATAGCCCGGTGTAATGTTCGGTGAGGCAATTCAGCAGCAATGTGCGCAGGACGATCGCGGCGCGCCCGGCGGCGGGCAGCGGCAGGAATTTGATCACGTCGTTGCTGAGGTTCGACTTGCCGGTGATCTTGAGCCAAAAATCGTAGGGCAGCGAGGCGGTCAGGCCGGCGAAGTGGACGGTGGTGGCGTCGTCGCGGCAAGCGAGGCTGACGCTGGCGCCGATGTGGGCCGGTCCGGGCGGGAGGACGGCGGAGATCAGGGTCCGCTCGCCGGAGGGCGACAGCATCTTGCGGCCGATCCACCGGTGGCGAGCGGCGAGCGGGACGTCGCGCCAGCGCGGGCTGCGGGCCGCGTATTCGTCGGCGGCGCAGGCGGGGAGATAGTTGGTGCGCGGGAGGAAGTCGGGGGCGATCGCGGTGAGGTCGATCGTGGTGTAGTCCATGTGGCTGCGACAGGCCTCGTTGGGGTCGCGGGCCAGCGGCGTGGCGACATAGTAATGCGGGCCGGAGACGATCCACTGGGCGAGGTCGTCGGGCCGGCGAGTGGCGCGACGGATCGTGCCGTCCTGCTGCTGGTAGGTCTCGTGAAAGTGCTCGCTGACGGTGTAATCGTCGGCGAGGTCGAGCATGCGCCGCGGCGCGGCGGCGAACTTGCGCAAGATCGCCAGCAGCGTCGCGCTGTGAACGATCGGCAGGCGCGCCTCGGCGAGCGGTGTGTCGGGGGCGTCGAACACCGCGCGGAACAGGGCGAGGGCGTCGGCGTCGACGCGCACGAGGCGGTCGCGGTGGCCGCGGAGGTCCCACGCGCCGTCGTCATCCTTGATCCCGGGGACCTCACCGCTGCCGTCGTGTTCGAGGCAGGCGTCGATGGTGCGCGGGTGGTACAGGTTGGCGAGGTAGCGGAACTCGGGGTCGTCGCGCCGGCCGGCGCAGATCGTGAATGCATAGGGTCGGGTGTGCAGGACCTCCGGGAACAGCATGAGCTTGTTCTGGAAGCGGGCGGCGAAGCGCAGGCGGCGGTGCAGCTCGGCGCGCAGCGGGCCGCCGGCGGGGTCGTCGAACACACCTGTCTGATGGAACAGGCCGACGACCGCGCGTGGGCCGGCGAGCGACCAGGCGCGCACGAGGAAGGCCTTGTATAAGTTGGAGGCGGTGCCGCCGAGGAGGGCGTAGAGGCGGCTGCCGAGGAAGTTGCGGGTGCCGACGTCGGTGGTCAGCTCGCGGAAGTAGAGGCCGCGCGCGGCGGGGTCGGCGAGGAGGCGCTGGCGCTCGGCGGGCGAGACGGTGGCGGCCGACCTGTCGATGCCGAGCCGCGGCTGCAGCTCGGCGAGCACGCCGGCCTCTTCCCACACGACCTTGGTCCACGGCGGGTTGCCGAGGACGATGTCCATGCCGCCGGCGGCGAAGACCTCGGGGAAGGCGACCTCCCAGTGGAAGAAGCGCTGCTCGCGAGCGACGCGGCGCGCGACCGCGAGGGCAGGGCTGGCGGGGCCGCGGTCGAGGTCGTCCGTGGCGAGGAGCTGCTCGACGTCGGTGAGCCATTGCTCGCGGGTCGGCAATGCATCGACCTGGTCGATGGGCCAGAACCACAGGGCGCACCAGTAATCCATGATCGCGGCCAGCCTGCGGCCGGGGGCGTCGGCGCGGGCGAGGGCGGCGGCCTCGGCGACGGGGACGGGCGCGCGGCGGTCCGATGATTCGGCGGGCTGGCCCCACAGCGCTGGCGGCTGACGGACTGCCTGCAGCGCGGCGCGGCGCTCGTCGAGGTGGGCGCGCCACAGGGCGTCGATGCGGGCGCAGATCGCCGCCAGGCGCGCGCTCGGGGGCCGGGTCGACTGCGAGGAGCTGCCGGCGCCATGCGTGGATCCGTGCGGCTGCCGCGGGCGCGAGCGACTTCAGCGGCCGGTCGTCGTCGAAGCCGACCATGCCGGGCTCGGCGACGAGGAAGTGATAGACGCAGTCGTCCGGTCGTGCGTCGGTCAGCGGAATCGGGGTCGGTTCGCTGCGGGGCCCGCGGCCGGGCGCGAGCGTATCGAATGCGAACACTGCCCGCCGGGCGCCGATCAGGCTGTTGCCCACGGCGATCCGCAGTCCCAGCTCCGGCGCGACCGCGCCGGCGTGGAGGACATTCAGCCACAGAGAGACCTTGCCGAGCTCGGCGGCCTGCGGGTCGAGGTCGACGCCGTAGCAGTTGTGGACCGCGAGGTGGTACTTCACCCGCTGGCGCTCGTGGGGGTATTGCTCGGCGGCGATCGTGCGGCCGAGCTCGGCCTGCTTGCGCTCGAGGTAGGCGTCGGCGAGCTGATCGATGGCCTCGTTGAGGAAGGCGCCCGAGCCCATCGCCGGCTCGCAGATCGTCCATTGCAAGATGTCGTCGGCGCGGGCGCCGGGCAGGCGCTCGGCGAGGCTGTAGCGGGTGAGGCAGCGGGTCAGGACCTCGGGCGTATAGTAGGAGCCGCTCCGCTCGCGGTCGCGGCCGGCCAGGCGATAGAGGAACTTGCCGGGCGGGTGGACGCGGACGATCTCGTCCGGCGAATAGGAAGAGATTTGCGAATGGCCGACGAACCAGGTGCGGGCGTCGTCGTCGTCGCGGTCGGCGGCGGCCCGCACCTCGTACAGGTCCTCGCGGGCGAAGCAGCCGGTGAAGCTGAGCAGGCCCTCGTGGACGGCGCCGAGCTGGTGGATGCCGAGCTGGGCGTAGGAGATCCGTCCGCCCCGCTGCTTGCCCTGCGGACGCGAGTGGGACAATCGCCGCAGGATCGTTTGTAAGACGTGATTGCGCAGAGGAGCGGCCGACAGCAGCGGGGTGCGGGCGTCGTCGAACAGCTCGCTGCGCAGGCCAGACAGGGCGAAGCCGGCGGAACGATCGGAGTGCGGAGGGACAGGGGCTTCGGGGTAGCCGCGCTGGATCAGGCGAAACAGGAGCTTCAGCGAGGTCGCGAAATATTGGCCGTCGCGCTCGGCGAGGGTCTCGAGGGGAGCCAGCTCGAGGTCGCGCAGGGCCGCGAGCGAGTAACCGCGGCGATAGGCGTCGGTGTGCATCGGCACGACGCCGAGCTCGGCGCCGCGGGCCTCGATGTAGAACAGGAACAGCAGGCGGTGGAGGAACACCACGCATTCGCGGGTGAGCCGCTCGGCGAACTCGGGGTGATCGAGGATGGACGGGTCGGCTTGGCGGCAGTGATGGACGAGCTCGTCGGCGAGCTGCTCGATCGCTTCGCGGGCGCCGCGCTTGAGGTCGGTCGTGACGGCGAAGGCGTGGCGGAGTGGAGCGGGGCGAGAGGTCGCGCCGCCGTGGCCGAGGTGCAGGGGCGCTTCGTGGTGCGGGCGGCCGCGGTGACAATGCGAGGAGTCGTCGAGGTCGGTGTCCGCAGGCCGGGCCTCGTCGATCGCGTCGAGGTCGTCGAGGAACACGGCCTCGCGGCCGCGCACGAGCGAGGAGAGGCCGACGACGTGGAGCTCGGCGGCGCCGGCGGGGTGGTCCGGACCGCGCGCACCCGCCATTCCTCGTCGCGGATCACGACGCGCGCGCCGACGACGTGGGTGCGAGGCTCGGTCATGCGAGCCGGGGCAGGGTAGCGAGGATGAATCGAGGGTCCAAGCCGCGCGTGCTGCGCTCGGGCGAAACCGCGCGAGACTCCGGCACTGTAGACTTTTTCATATCGAGCCGCACGAGGCCGGCGAGCGGCGGTGAATCATGCCTGCGCGGCGTTGCGCATTGGCCCGATCGGGGCATCTTTTTATACATGGGGTGCCGGACGCTCGCTCTGTTGCTCGCATTCGTGGCGCCCTGGCGAATCGCCAGCGCCGATTCGGCTGAGCCGCCGTCGTTCGAGCCGCCGCCGCGGCCGGCTCCATTCCGCCGGTGACCCCGATGGCGCCGCTGCCGGAGGCGCCCGAACGAGAGCCGCCGCCGAAGCTGCTGCCGGTGAAATCTCCCGTGACTCTGCCGCGATCGCTGCCGACGATTCCGCCGCCGCCGACGATGCCGCCGCCGGCCCCGATTCCGCCGCCGCCTGCGATCCCGCCGCCGCCCTCGATCCCGCCGCTCGTGCTGCCGCGGTGAGCCCCGCGTCCCCCGATTTTTTTATAAGAGCTTCTTCTTGAAGCGGACGGCGGCGGCGGCGATGAAGACGGCGACGATGGCGGCGAGCCAGGCGATCTCGTGGTTCATGTCCTCGGCGTGGGCGCCCTTGAGGAGGATCCGGCGGGCCACGCGGAGGAAGTGAGTGAGCGGCAGGGCCTGCGCGAGGTGCTGTACGGAGAGCGGCATCGACTCGAACGGGAACACGAAGCCGGTGATGAGGATGTTGGGCAGGAGGAAGAAGAAGGACATCTGCATCGCCTGCTGCTGCGTGCGGGCGACGGTCGAGAACAAGAGGCCGAGGGCGAGGTGGGCGGCGATGAACAGGGCGGCGAGCAGGTAGAGCAGCGGGAGCGAGCCGGCGGTGGGGACGTCGAAGAACCACCAGCCGGCCAGCAGGACCAGGGTCATCTGGCCGTAGCCGATGGCGATGTAAGGCGCGATCTTGCCGCCGACGATCTCGAGGCGGGTGGCCGGCGAGACGATGAGGGCCTCGAGGGTGCCGCGCTCGCGCTCGCGGGTCAGCGCCATGGCGGTGAGCATGACCATGGTCATGGTCAAGAGGACGCCGATGAGGCCGGGGACGATGTAAACGGCGGTCCGCTGCTCGGGGTTGTAGAGGATGATCGGCTCGAAGCTCAGCGGCGCGGAGGCCGGACGCGGATGGGTCTGCGCGAGACCGGGGGTGGCCAGCTCGGCGGAGCGGGCGGCGGCGAGGCCGGTGGCTGTGTCGATCGCGGTGCCGAGGATCTGCGGGTCCGAGCCGTCGACGAGCAGCTGCAGGCGGACGGGTCGGCGGCGCGTGAGGTCGGAGGAGAAGCGCGCGGGGACGACGAGGCCGACGGTGGCGCGGCCGCTGCGGAGGGCGCGGGCGATGTCCTCGTAGTTCTCGACGTCGCCGACGATGTCGTAATAACCGGTCGCTTGCATCTGCACGACCAGCCGGCGCGAGGCGGCCGAGCGGTCGCGGTCGAGGACGACGGTCTGGATGTGACGGATGTCGGTGTTGATGGCGTATCCGAGCAGCAAGAGCTCGCTGACGGGCATGCTGAGCATCATCGCCAGGGTGAGCCGGTCGCGTCGGAGCTGGCGCAGCTCCTTGAGGCTGACGGCGAGGAGACGTCTCATGCTCGTCGCTCCCGCCGGACCATGGCGACGAAGGCGTCCTCGACCGTGGCTCGACTCTCGCGCATGTCGTGGACGGCGAGGCCGGCGCGATCGAGGCGAGCGCGGGCGGCGGCGACGGGCTCGCCGCCGTGGACCGCGAGCCGGAGGACGCGGCCGTAATGCGCGCACTCCTCGACGCCGGGCAGGCCCTGCAACAAATAGGTGGCCTGGTCGACGTCGTCGACGATGAACTCGGCGATCGCCAGGCCGGCGCGGGCGACGATGTCGTCGGGGCGGCCGCTGTCGAACACCTCGCCGTGGGAGATGAAGGCGAGCCGGTGGCAGCGCTCGGCCTCGTCCATGTAATGGGTGGTGACGACGACCGTGGTGCCGGCGGCGGCGAGGCCGTGGATCCGCTCCCAGAACTCGCGCCGGCTCAGCGGGTCGACGCCGGCGGTCGGCTCGTCGAGGAAGATCAGCGGAGGCTGATGAATGGTGGCGCAGGCGAGCGCGAGCCGCTGCTTCCACCCGCCGGAGAGCTCGCCGGCGAGCTGGCCGGTGCGCGCGGCGAGCTCGGACTCGTGAAGGACCGCGTCGATCCGCCGGCGTCGCGCGGCGCCGGCGAGGCCGTAGAGGCTGGCGTAGAAGCCGATGTTCTCGGCGACGGTGAGGTCGGTGTAGAGGCTGAAGCTCTGGGTCATGTAGCCGATGTTGGCCTTGACGCGCTCGGGCTCGCGGGCGACGTCGTGGCCGACGACGACCGCGCGGCCGCCGGTGGGATCGAGGACGCCGCACAGCATGCGCAGGGCGGTGGACTTGCCGGCGCCGTTGGGCCCGAGGACGCCGAAGATCTCGCCGCGCCGCACCTGCAGGCTGACGTCGCGCACGGCCACGTGGGCGCCGAAGCGGCGCGAGAGGTGCTGGGCGTCGACGACGAGCTCGTCGGAGTCGGGCATCAGACGTCCTGCAAGGTGACGAAGGCCGGGGCGCCGGCGCGCAAGGTGGCGTCGGGGTCGTCGATGCGCACGCGCACCGGGATGACGAGGTTGGGCAGCTCGCGCTCGCTGAAGAGGAAGCGCGGGGTGAACTCCATGCGATTGCCGATGTACTCGACGCGGCCGCGCAACGGCAGGGCGGCGGCCTCGACCTCGACGCGCGCGGGGCCGCCGAGCACGGCCTCGGCGATGCGGGCCTGGGGGACGAAGATGTCGACGTAGGGCCGCCGGACGTCGCCGACGGTGACGACGGGGGTGCCGACATTGGCGAACTCGTAAGGCTCGAGGTGGACGTCGAGGACGAGGCCGGGCCGGTCGGCGCGCAGGACGTGGCGACGCAGCCGCTCGTCGGCCGCGCGCACCTGAGTGGCGGCGGCGGCGGCCCGGGCCCGCGCCGCCTCGCGCTCCTGCTTGCGCGCGCCCTTGCGGAGGGCGGCCAGCCGCGACTCGGCCCCCTGGCGGCGCGCGGTGGCCTGATCGGCGACCGCGACGGACCGCTCGAGCTGGGCCGGAGGAATGGTGCCAGTGGCGGCCAATCGTCGCTGGCGGTCGAGCTCGCTGCGTGCGAGGGCCTCCTCGGCGCGCGCGGCGGTGACTGCGTCGCGCAGGCCGGCGATGTCCTCGGGGCGGGGGCCGACGCGCAAGAGCTCGAGCTCGGCCCGCGCGGCGCGAGCCTCGGCCTCGCGCGCCTCTCGCTGCAAGCGCTCGAGGGTGTCGTCGAGGCGGGCGATCTCGTCGCCCGCCTCGAGCCAGCGACCCTCGGTGACGGCGACCGCGAGCACGCGGCCGGGGATCTCGAAGGCCAGGACGCGCTCGTCGAGCTCGACGACGCCCTGAAACTGCCCGGCGTGCGGGTCCCGGCGGGCGCCGTCGCAGGCCAGGGCGGCCGCGAGCAGGACGATCCGCGCCGTGACGAGGGGGTCGCGACTCATCATGGTCGAGCTCGCCATCGAGGTCCCCGCAGCCGCCGACTCTCATGAAAATTAAGAGGCACGAGGGGCCCGGCCGCAAGCGAGCGGCCCCGAGAGGGGGGCCACGCTTCTAATCAAATATAGATGGCAGGCTCCGCGGACAAGAGGCGAGCGGGCTGACGGTATGTCCTCGAGGTCATGCCATGACGAGCAGCCTGGCGACGATGACATGTCCCCGAGTTCATGCGGCGGGCGTATCGAATGAGATGTCCTTCAGGTCATGCGGAGGGCGGACGAGGGGCGATGGCATGTCCCTGGGGACATGCGGAGGGCTGGCGGGCGGCGATGGCATGTCGCTGGGGACATGCGGAGGGCTGGCGGGCGGCGATGGCATGTCTCTTGAGCCGTGCGGATGGCGGGCGGTCGGCGATGGTATGTCTCTTGGGACATGCGGATGGCGGGCGGGCGGCGATGGCATGTCCTCGGGGACATGTGGATGCGGACGGGCGGCGATGACATGTCTCCGGGGACATGCGGGTCGGGGGGTCGGCGGTGATGACATGTCTCTTGGGACATTCGAGGAGCAGGCTGAGCGGGTGCTTCGGCCGCGGCGCGGTGACATTCATTTCAAGAGAAAAGCAGATCACGCTCGGGCGGACGGCGGCGCCGCGTGGGCTGCGCCGTTTGCCCGTGGAGTCGTCGCTGAGCGGCTGCGGGGCCGCTGGACGGGCCGGCTGGCCGGGCGGGGGCGAGGCGCCATCCTTCGCCCGCGATGCGGGAGATCCGTCTGACCGTGCCGCGGGGCTCCGCGGAGGCAGTGTTCGCCGTGGCGCGCGCGGCCGGGATCGCGGAGGCGAGCGTGCACGAGGTGCGGGTGCTCGGCGGCGAGGTGGCGACGGCGGAGGAGCTGACGCTGAAGTCGTCGGCGCCGAAGATCCGGGAGTTCTTGCGCTCGCTGCTGTGCTCGCCGCTGTTCGACCGCCGCACGGTCAGGTTCTCGGCCCACGAGGTGCTGGCGCTGGTCAACGAGGAGTCGGCGCAGCGCGTGACGATCCCCGCGGGCGTGCCGCTGACGGATGTCCACCACGATCTGTGGCGCTACTGCCACGTGACCGCGAGCCTGGTGGCGCGCACGTGCGTGTCGGCGGCGCTGCTCGCCTACGCGATGCTGCGGGCCGACACGCTGCTGGCAGTGGGGGCGCTGATCTTCACGCCGTTCTCGCCGCTGGTGCTGAGCGCGGCGCTCGGGGTGGCGGCGAAGCGGACCGAGCTGACCCGCCAGGCGCTGCTCGTGTTGCTGGTGGCGCTGGTGCTGTCATTGTCGGCGGCGGCGCTGACGGGGGCGCTGGTCGGCGGGACGATGCCGGCGCAGGACTTCGGCGGGCCGACCCGCAACTTCGTGGCGTCGGCGCTGATCGGGGTGATGGCGGCGCTGGCCGACTCGGACGAGGTCGGCCGCCGCCAGCTGCTCGGGCTGGCGATGGCGTACCCGTTCGTGCGCCTGATCGTGTGGCTGGGGCTGACCCTGGCGCTCGGCGAGCCCGAAGGCGGCGATCGCCTGCACGACGCGCTGCTGCTGCTCGGCAACGCGGTGGTGATGACGGCGGCGGCGGCGACGACGTACCGGGTGCTCGGCCGCGACGGCGAGCTCGCCGGGCTGCCGGGGTGAATGATGGCTCTTCCATGGGAGGAGCGGCTCAGGCGGGGAATAAGCGCAGAGGCGCGGTGACGGGGCCGCGGACGGTCATGGTGCGGTTGTAGGCGATCGGGCCGGGCAGGGGCTCCAGGCGGGCGAAGCGGCGGACGAGGGCGCCCAGGGCGATCTGGGCCTCCATGCGGGCGAGGGCGGCGCCGAGGCAGAAGTGGACGCCGTGGCCGAAGTTGACCCCGCCCGAGGCGCCGCGGTCGAGGTCGAAGCGGTCGGGGTCGGCGAAGCGAAGCTCGTCGCGGCCGGCGGAGCCGACCAATGCGAGGACCAGAGAATTCGCCGGAATGGTGACACCGGCGAGGGCGACGTCGCAGGTGGTGAAGCGCGGCAAGGATTGACTGGGGCCGTCGAAGCGCAGCATCTCCTCGACGAAGGCGGGGATCGTCGCAGGCTCGCGGCGCAGGCGGGCCCACAGGTCGGGGCGCGCGGCGAGGAACAGGGCCGAGGTGGCGAGCAAGTGGGTGGTGGTCTCGAGGCCGCCGAGCAGGACGGCGACCATGAACTCGAGGATCTCGGCGTCGCCGAGGCGCTGGCCGTCGAGCTCGGCGCGGATCAATTCGCTGACGGTGTCGTCGATCGGGGCGCGGCGACGGTCGGCGATCACCGCGCGCAAATAGGCGGACAGCTCGGCGATGGTGGTCTCGACGCGCTCGGCGTGGGCGACGTCGAGCGGCTCGGGGGTGACCGAGAGGAGGTCGTCGGCCCACTGCTTGAAGCGAGCGCCGAGCGAGTCGTCGAGGCCGAGCAAGGTGGCGATGACGTGGGCGGGCAGCGGGGCGGCGAAGGCGGAGACGAGCTCGACGTCGCCTTCGAGGCCGGCGAGGAGCCGTTCGGCGCGGGCGCGGATGGCCGGCCCCGTGCGGGCGACGGCGCGCGGACCGAGGGAGCGGCTGGCGAGCGCGCGCAGGCGGGCGTGCGCCGGACCGTCCATCGCCAGGATCGAGCGCGCGAGGGGGTTGTAGCCGAGCCAGGCCGGCTCCCACACGGCGCGGAAGCCCTGCGAGGAGAAGCGAGTCGGGTCGCGGAGGACGGTCATGATGTCGTCGTGCCGGCTGACGAGCCACATGCCGCCAGGCTCGGCCAGGCAGACGGGGAAATCGCGGCGCAACCGGGCGTAGTACGGGTAGGGATCGGCGCGCACTTCCGGGGCGAGGATGTCGATGCTGGTTCGCATACGCCGCCACTGGCAGGCGGCGTGCCAGCGAGAGTGTCCGCGGACTTGCGCGGCCGGGGCGGGGCGGTCCGGTCAGACTGGCGGGTCGCGCTCGGTCACAATGACCGGACCATGC
This sequence comes from Nannocystis pusilla, assembly GCF_026626665.1. Lineage (GTDB taxonomy): Bacteria > Myxococcota_A > Polyangia > Nannocystales > Nannocystaceae > Nannocystis > Nannocystis pusilla. The sequence continues at coordinate 6,790,558 of NZ_JAPNKE010000002.1, read as the reverse complement.
GCGCCGAAGACCTCGACATCGATACGCTGCTCCTCGCCGACGCGGAGGTCGGAGCGCTGCGCTTCGCGGGGCACCGCGCGGTCATCGTCGACGCGGTCGCCCTGGGGACGCTGCGCCGCGAGCTGATGACGGCGCTCGGACCGGCGGGGGCGCGAGCGCTGCTGGGTCGGTTCGGCCAGGTGCAGGGCTGGCGGGCGGCGGAGGCGATGCGCGGGCGGTTCGAGTGGGACAGCGAGCTGGCGATCCGCGACGCAGGCGGGCGCGCGGCGATCTTGCAAGGGATGCTGCGACTCCTGCCGGGGACAGGGCCGATGACGCCGGAGGGGGCGACGGTCGGCGATTCGTACGAGGCGGAGCAGCACCTGCTGCACTGCGGGCAGTCGGAGGAGCCGGTGTGCTGGACTCTGGCGGGCTTCGCCAGCGGGTACCTGAGCTGCGTGGAGCAGCGCGAGATCGTGGTGATCGAGGATCGCTGCGTGGCCCGCGGCGACGCGACGTGCCGGTTCATGGCGCGCCCGCGCGAGGCGTGGGGCGATTCGCTGGAGTCGCCTTCGCGCGAGGGCGCGAGGGCGCCGGCGGAGGCGTGGGAGACGCAGAGCCCGGCGATGCTGCGAGCGCTCGAGCTGGCGCGGCGGGCGGCGGCGGTCGACAGCAACGTGCTGGTGCTGGGCGAGAGCGGGGCGGGCAAGGACCGGCTGGCGCGCTTCATCCACGCGCGCTCGAGCCGGGCGCGGGCGCCGTTCCTGGCGCTGCACTGCGGGGCGATCGCGGAGCCGCTGCTGGAGAGCGAGCTGTTCGGGCACGCGCGGGGTGCGTTCACGGGGGCGACGCGCGACCGCGTGGGGATGCTCGAGGCGGCCGGGCGCGGCACGCTGTTCCTCGACGAGGTGGGGGAGATGTCGCCGGCGATGCAGGTCAAGCTGCTGCGCGCGCTGCAGCAGCGCGAGCTGCGGCGAGTCGGCGAGAACCATGCGCGGCCGATCCACGCGCGCGTGATCGCGGCGACCCATCGTGACCTCGCAGCGGCGGTGGAGACGGGCAGCTTTCGCCGCGATCTTTATTATCGCTTGCGAGTGATCGAGCTGCGGCTGCCGTCGCTGGCGGCGCGGCGCGAAGACATTTTGCCACTTGCGCGCGCGCTGCTGGCGGACGCCTGCGGGCGGGCGGGGCGAGATAAGATGTCCCTCGGGACAGCTGCAGAGGAACGCCTGCTGCACCACGCGTGGCCCGGCAACGTGCGCGAGCTCGAGAACGCGATGGAGCGAGCGGCGGCGCTGGCGGCCGGTCCGGTGGTCGCGGCGAGCGACTTGCCCGACGACATCGGGCCGCCGCCGCCGCAGTCGCGCGGCGGGTCGCTGCAGCAGCTCGAGCGGGCGGCGATCGCGGCGGCGCTCGAGCGCCACGGGGGGCATCAGCAGCGGGCGGCGGCGGAGCTGGGGATCAGCCCGTCGACGCTGTACCGCCGGCTGCGGCGTGGCGGGTGAGACCCGGCGAATCGAGCAGTTCCGCGTGGCCGACGAGGTGAGCGCCGCGACGGCGAAGTGCGGGCCGCCGGCGCCGCTGTCGTGTTTCCAGTGCTGGGGCGGCGGGCCGCCGCACGAGCCGCAGGTGTTGCCGCCGCCGCCGCGGGCGCGCACGCGGAGCGGATGCGACGTCGGGGCGGCGGGCGCTCCGGAGGCCGCGGCGATCGGCGGGCTCGCGCTGCTGCTGGGGCGACGGCGCCGACGCGTCCGTGCATGAGCCGGCGCGACGGTGGGCTGGCCTTTGGGACAGGTATGACGAGCGATCGGTCGCAGCCGCGGCGGTTGCCCGGCCTCGGCGATGACGTCAGCGGTCGCCGCAGCCGAACGCGCCTCCGCTGACGTCCTTGCGAGTACACCTCACGGCGTGCTCATGCGAATGACCGCGAGGACATGTTCATCGGAGCATGTCTGAATGAGCATGTCCATTTGAAAAGGAATCAGTCGTCGCCGGCGGGGACTGCGTAGCCGGTGAAGGTGATCCAGGTCGGGGCGTGGTCGCTGGTGCCTTCGAGGCCGCGGACCCAGCGGTCGACGCCGGCGCTCTGGAGGCGCGGGGCGAGCTCGGGGTTGAGGAGCAGGTGGTCGATGCGGAGGCCGGCGTCGCGCTGCCAGTGCTGACGGAAGTAGTCCCAGAACGTGAACATCGGCTCGTCGGGGTGGAGGTGGCGCAGGCTGTCGAGCCAGCCCTGCGACAGCAGCTTGGTGTAGCGGGCGCGGCTCTCGGGCTGCAGCAGGGCGTCCTTGCGCCACGACTTCGGGTTGTAGATATCGGCGTCGGTGGGGACGACGTTGAAGTCGCCGGCGAGGACGGCGGGGATGCCGGCGTTGCACAGGGTGGCGGCGTGGGCGATCAGGCGGTCGAACCAGGCCAGCTTGTAGTCGAACTTGGGGCCCGGCTGCGGGTTGCCGTTGGGCAGGTAGAGGCAGCCGACGAGGACGCCGTGGACGGCCGCCTCGAGGTAGCGGCTCTGGGTGTCCTCGGGGTCACCCGGGAGGCCGCGCCGGCTCTCGAGCGGCATGCCGTCCCGCGCGAGGATCGCCACGCCGTTCCACGAGCGCTGGCCGTGCCACAGCGCGCCGTAGCCGGCCTTGCGCAGCTCGGCGACCGGGAAGTCGGCGTCGACGGCCTTGAGCTCCTGCAGGCACACGATGTCGGGCTGCTCCCTGGCGAGCCATTGCAGCAAGACCGGCAGGCGCGTGCGGATGCCGTTGATGTTGTAGGTGGCGAGCTTCAGCGCGGACATCGAGGTGGCCCAGCTTGACCGCCGTGCCGCCGGGCTGCAACCGACCTCGGCCGACGCGCGATCGCGCGCGCGGACGCGCGAGGCCGGCGCTGCTCGCCGCAGAGCGGGATGCGTTCCCTGGCGATCACGGTCGGCTCGCGCGAAGAGAGCTCGGAAGTCCCGTCGCGTTCGACGGGGTCATGTGCCGGGTTTTGATGCGGATGCACCCCGAATCGCGACGATTGGCGGGGCCGAGCGAGTGCTGCGAGCGCGGCAGTCCGGAGGCTGGGCAGGAGGTCGAGAGATGATGTCCTCACGGGCAGGTTCTTTCGAACATGTCCTTGTAGACAGAATTAGTCGAGCTCGGGCAGGCCGGCGGGGCGGGGCGGGGACGGGGGCTTCGGGCCGCGCGACTGGGCCAGGGCCACGCGGTGCTGGATCTCCGTCAGCTCGGGAGCAGCGCGCGGTTGGTGGCATTGAGGTCGCGCAGGAGCGACTCGGGGAACGGCTTCTGCGCGGCCACGCCGGCGTAGAGGTCGTCGAACACGCGGGCGAGGGCGGGCTTGACGCTGTCGGAGCTGGGGCGGGTCTGGGTGCGGTAGGCCGGCTGGATCGTCGGCAGAGCGGCGGCCAGGTCGCCGCGGCCGAGCCAGGCGAGCACGCCGGTGAGGGTGCCGACCGGGTCGTCGAGGACCTGGTCGTAGGTCATCAGGCGGGCCGGGTAGCGGCGCAGGCTGATGTCGCGCACGAGGGCGAAGTTCTCCATCCACCACTCGTAGGCCGGCGGGAAGTACGAGCTGGCTTCGGGGACAGGTTGGCCGGCGGCGGCCATGCCCTCGCGCTCGAGCGCGTAGAGGCGGAGGATCGAGGCCTCGTACTCGCGCCACTCGCGGACGTTGGCGATGAGATGGGTGATGTAGGCGCGCTCGCTGCGGATGACGCCGGGGACGAACACCTTGACGACGTAGCCCTCGACCTGCTCGGGCAGGAAGTACTCGCCGGTGACCGGGTGCGGGTTGGTGCGGAAGTAGATGCCGTGGCGGAGGATCGACTCGTAGAAGCCGGCGGGGTTGGCCTGGTGGAGGGCCTCGGTGAAGCCGCGCGGGAAGGCCTCGCCGAGCACGGGGAAGCCGGCGGCCCGCAGGACCTGCATCCACATCGAGGTGCCGCTGCGCTTGGTGCCGGAGACGAACAGCATGGCGGCCTCAGAAGTCCTTGCCGGTGACGGGGCAGAACTCTTCGATCCACTCGAGGTGGATCGCGCAGAACGAGGGCTGGCTGAACTCGAACTCGAGCTGCTGGCAGTCGAGGCCTGCGAGGCAGGCGTAGAAGTCCTCGAACGCCTGGCCGCACGTGGCGCCGTCGACCTGGTAGCCCTCCTGGACGGCCATCTCGCAGTATTCGACGATCGTCTCGATGTACTTTTCGGCTCGCGGGTAGCAGCCGAGGTACGTGGCTCCGTAGTGCATGCACACGTCGCCGTCGGGGCCGGGGCCGGTGGTGGCGGTGGTCGTGAGGTCGGTAGTGGCCGCGTCGGTGGTGGTGGTGTCGGGGCCGGTGGTGGTGCTCGTGGCGGGCTCGGTGGTGCCCGTGGTGTCGACCGCGCCGGTCGTGGTGGTGGTGTCGTCGGCGTCGGTGGTGGTGGTGGTGGTGCCGGGGTCGACCGTACCGGTGGTGCCGCCGGTGGTGCCGCCGGTCGACTCGCCGGGATCGGTGCCGCTGCCGCGCGGGCCCTCGTCGTTGAAGCACGCCGCCGAGAGGCCGCCGAGCGACATCAGGAAGGTCAGGTTGCGCAAGCGGTGGACGTCCATCGCCGGGCCATCGTAGTCGAGTTGCGGCGCGGCCGCGAGTGCGCGACCCGGTGCGCGGCGCGTCGGGGACGGTGTTCGCGGCGGGTTTGCGGGCGAATCGAAGGGTGGCGGGCCGCGGCCCCCGGGCCCCGCACCGGCTCACGTGTGCAGATCAGGGGCGGATGGATGGCTCAAGGGACAGGTGCGCGGCCGAGTTCGGTCGGGGCCGGGGAGGAGCAGGTGGCGGCCGTCGTCGCGGCCGAGCGGGCGCGGGCGGCTGAAGGCTTCGAGCTCATGCCGCCAGCCGAGGGTTTGTGGCCTCCATCTTTCGGACATGTCCTCAAAGACATTCCGGCCCCGCGCGGGTGAGGCAGACCGGCGGGGCCGCGGGCGTCACGGTTCGCTCAAAGACGTGCCACGCCCCGCGCGGGCGAGGCAGACCGACGGGCCGTGGGCGTCCACGGCTCGCCGAGCTTCGTCCGCAGGCGGGCCAACAGCAGGCCATTCGGACATGCTCGAATGAACATGTCTCCAGAGGCATAGGATGAGAGTCGCGCGGCCCGCGGGAGGTCGCTATTCGCAGTTCGCGGCCTCGGCCGTGGCGGCGCGGGGTGCTACGAATGGGTGTTCGCGCGGTCGGCGGGGGCGCCGGCGTAGTTGTCGCTGGACAGGACCGGGCGGGGGTCGCCGGTGATCACGCCGAGCAATTCGTCCCACAGGCGCTCGGGGGCGCCGGCGCGGAACGGGCCGAAGTGGCCGACGCGGCGGAGGCCGAGGTCGGCGGGGGCGATCACGCGGTGCGTCGACTCTGCGCGGTTGTACCAGCCGCGCAGCGCGGCGGCGGCCCGGGCGGGGGCGTAGCTGTCGTCGGTGAAGTCGTAGAACCACATCGGCGCGGTGACGCGGTGAAAGAAGGTCGACTCGGTGCCGAGAGCGCCGCGGACGTAATCGGGGGTGTCGCACCATTGGGCCCACTGGCGGACGACGCCGGCGGGCAGGTCCTCGCCGAGGCCGAGGCGGCCGGGGACGTAGCCGAACAGGGCGGCGATGACGTTGGTGGCGATGCCGAGGCGGACCTTGAAGCTCTGGCGCTGGCGACCCGGATACAGCGACATGTCGCCCGAGCCGGCGGCGACGACGAAGATGCCGGCGAGGTCGAGGCCGCGCGCGGTGAGGCCGAAAGCCTGGCCGCCGAAGCTGTGGCCGAGACCCCAGACCGGGACGCCGGGCCAGCGCTCGCGCGCGAGGTCGATCGCGGCGGCGGCGTCGAGGCGGGCCCAGTCGAGCAGGACGGCCGGGTCCTTGCGCAGCGGGACCGAGCGCGAGCCGCCGACGCCGCGGTAGTCGAAGGTCAGGACGGCGATTTCGCGCTCGGCCAGCCACGCGGCCAGCGGGGCGTAGTAGCGGCGCGGGACGCCGAGCGCGCCGAGCACGACCAAAACCGCCTGCGGGGCCTCGCGCGGGGCGTGCAGGGTGGCGGACAGCGGGCGCCCGTCGAGGGCCTTGAGGGTGATGTCTTCCGACGGCATGCGTACCTCCGGGGCCCGCTAACCGTAAGGGCTACCAGCGGCTGCGCCAACGCAGTATGATGCAGTCTCCAACTGCATCCATGCAGCACCTCCTCGACTGGCGCGACCTCCGGATCGCCCTCGCGCTCGCCCGCCACGTCTCGCTCGGCGAGGCCGGCAGGGCGCTGCGGCTCGACCCGACCACCATCAGCCGCCGGATCACCGCGCTGGAGGCGATCGTCGGGGCCGCGCTGTTCGTGCGCGACGCCGAGGGCTGGCGGCTGACCGAGGCCGGACGGCGGGTGGTCGAGGCGGCCGGGCGCATGGCGACCGAGGTGCGCGAGCTGGCGCGCGACCTCGAGGCGGCGTCCGAGCGGGCCGTGGGCACGGTGCGGCTGACGACGCTCGATTACATCGCGTCGTCGTTCCTGGCGCCGAAGCTGCCGCTGCTGCGCGAGCGCCACCCGGAGCTGGTGCTCGACCTGCGCTGCACGGAGCAGGTGCTCGACCTGACGGCGGGGCAGGCCGACGTGGCGCTGCGGGTGATCCGGCCGACCGAGGCGGGGATGCGGGTGCGCCGATTGGTGCAGGTGCCGCTCGGACTGTATGGATTGCGCAACTACGTCGAGCGCCACGGGCTCGACCCGCTGCCGCCGGCGGCCGAGGCCGACCTGGTGATGCTCGGGCCGCCCGACAGCCGGCTGGCCGAGATGCGGTGGATGCGGGCCCTGGTGCCGCGCGGCCGGGTGGTGGCGGCGACCGGCAGCGTGCCGACGTCGTACGCGCTGGTGCGCGCGGGGGTCGGGCTCGGCGTGTTGACATTGGCGGCCGCGGAGGGCCACCCGGAATTGGTGCGACTCGACCGCGACGCGCCGCCGCTGGAGCGCGCGCTGTGGCGCGTGGTGCCGGAGGCGCTGGCCGATGTGCCGAAGATCCGCGCGGTCGTCGACTGGCTCGACGAGGTGGCCGAGGCGGCGCTCGATTAGCCGGCCTCGATCACGAACTCGACGCGCCGGTTCTTCTGGTGGCACTCGTCGGTGTCCTCGCTGCAGAGGTGCTGCGATTCACCCTTGCCGACGGCGTCGATGGTCTGCGTGGCGCCGCGGCTGCGCAGGGCCTCCATGACCGCGTCGGCGCGCGCGTCGGACAGCTTCTGGTTGTGCTCGGCGCCGCCGGCGCTGTCGGTGTGGCCGATGATGTGGAGCTTGACGATCTCCGGGTGATTCTTCAAAAGCTGGGCGACGTGGTCGAGCAGATCGAAGGAGTCGGCGAGGATCTCGCTCTTGTCGAACTCGAAGTTGATGTGACGGTCGATGACGAGGTGGTCGCCCTCGATGTGAACGTCTTGCGGATCGGCGACGGCGGCGGGCGCGGGCTCGGATTCGACTGCGGCGGGCTCGGGCGGGGGCTCGGCAGGGGTCGCGGGCTTGCAGGCGAGGACGGCGCTCACGAGGCCGAGGGTCGAGAGGATCTTGGAATTCACGATCGTGGGTCTCCTGTCGGAAAAGACGTCCCGCGCCATTCGTCGCAGGGCGGCGGGCGGTCGTCGCACAGGTCCGCGCGGGTCGCAATCGGGGAATGTGCACAGCGCGGCGCGGCGACGCACCGGGGCGCGGTCAACGAGGTGCTGGGGCGGGTTCGGAGCGCGTCTGTCCATGACGACAGAAGGGTGGCGTCCGAATCGGGTTTCCTCAGTGGATGGGCCATTCGGGATCTTCACGACCCCATCCGCGCTTCACGAGGTCGGATTCTGCAATCGAGATGATGGCAATGATCAGGCGCCGAGCAGGACCTCGAGGGCGCTCAGGTGATCGGCGCCTTCCGGCTGCTTGTCACGGCGCCAGCGGAGGATCCGCGGGAAACGGACGGCGACGCCGGACTTGTGGCGGCGCGAGCGGGCGATGCCCTCGAAGCCGATCTCGAACACCAGCTCGGGGGTGACCGCGCGGACGGGGCCGAAGCGCTCGAGGGTGTGGGCGCGGACGAAGCGGTCGACCTCGGCCAGCTCGGCGTCGGTGAGGCCGGAGTAGGCCTTGCAAAACGGGACGAGGGCGCCGTCGTGCCACACGGCGAAGGTGTAGTCGGTGAACAGGCTGGCGCGCCGGCCGGAGCCCGACTGGGCGTAGACGAGGACCGCGTCGACGGCCAGCGGGTCGAGCTTCCACTTCCACCAGTCGCCGCGCACGCGGCCGACGCCGTAGGGGCGGCGCGGCGCTTGAGCATCAGGCCCTCGACGTTGCGGGAGCGGCTGTCCTTGCGCAGCTCGCCGAGCTGCTGCCAGGTGGCGGCGTCGACGAGGGGCGACAGGCGCAGGACGTCGCCGACCAGCGGGGCCAGCAATTGCTCGAGGATCGGCCGGCGCTCGCCGAGGGGGCGCTCGCGGATGTCGCGGCCGGACGCCTCGAGCACGTCGAAGGCGAGGAAGGTGACGGGGACCTCGGCGAGGATCGTGCGCGACAGATTTTTCTGCCGATCCGCCGCTGCAGCTCGGCGAACGAGAGGATGTCGCCGTCTTTCCACGGGAGGATCTCGCCGTCCAAGACTGTCCCTTCGGGCAGGCGGCCGGCGATCGGGGCGAGCTCGGGGAAGCGCTCGCCGATCAGCTCCTCGCCGCGCGACCACACGAACAGCTGGCCGCCGCGGCGGACGAGCTGGGCGCGGATGCCGTCGAACTTCCACTCGGCCTGCCACGCGTCGCGCGGGCCGAGCTCGGCGGGGTCGCCCTCGAGCGGGTGCGCGAGCAGGAACGGGTAGGGCCGCGAGGTGGTCGGCTGGTCGGACTCGGCGGCGACGAGGCTGCGATATTGCGCGGCGGAGGGCTGCCAGGCGCCCATGAGCCGGTGGGCGACGGTGGCGGGGGCGAGCTCACCGAGCTCGGCGAGGGCGGCGATGACGAGCCGCTGGGAGACGCCGACGCGGAAGGCGCCAGTGATCAGCTTGTGGAAGACGAGCCGCTCGCCGCGGTCGAGCTCGTCCCAGGCGGCCCGCAGGTCGGTCTTCTGCGCGGCCTCGTCCTTGCCGGCGAGCGGGAGCAGGCGATCCGCGACCCACCGGTGCAGGGGCAGGGTGGTGGTGCGCGTCGGCGGCGGGAGCAGCAGGGCCGCGGTCTCGGCGAGGTCGCCGACAGCCTCGTGACACTCGTCGAACAGCCACTCGGACACGCCGGCGGCCTCGCTCACCCAGGTGCGGAGCTTGCGGGTCGAGACGGCCTGCCGCGGCTTGCGGCCGATCAAAAAATAGACGGCCCAGGCGGCGTCCTCCGGCGGGACGGCGGCGAGGTAGGCGCGAATGGCCGCGACCTTCTCGCTGGTGCGGGTGGTCTCGTCGAGCGCGGCGTACAGCGCGGCGAAGGCCCTCATGACGCGGCTCCGTGACAATGTGAAGACATGGCCGAGAGGACATGCGAGGCGCGCCTGGGTTCGGATGGCGCATGGGACATGGCGAAGAGGACATATGACGACCGGCCGCGGGTGAATGGCGACATGGCGAAAAGGACATGTTCGGAGAGCGCTCGACCTCGTCGAGCGCATGTCGCAGGGGACATGGCGCGAGGGACATGCGGCGCCGCGGCGGGCCGGAACGGCGGGGCGGCGGTCATGCCGGCTCTCCCTCGGCGTCGGGCAGGTCGTCCTCGGGTGAGTCGGGCCCCTCGGAGGCGGCGGCCGGGTCCTCGTCTGGTCGTTCGGGCATGTCCGAAGAGGCAGGAGATGCTGCGAGCTCCTCCCCGCCGGCTTCGCCGACGAAGCGGGTCGCCAGCGGGTGGGCGTCGAGGCCGCGCTCGCGCAGGTGGCGGGCCATGGCCTGGGCGTAGCCGTGGGTGAGAAACACCCGCTCGGCGCCGGTGCCGGCGATCGCCGCGAGCAGCTCGTTCCAGTCGGCGTGGTCGGACAGGACGAAGCCGCGGTCCACGACCTTGCGGCGGCGGGTGCCGCGGATCTGCATCCACCCGGAGGCGAAGCCGCGGACCGGGCGCTTGAAGCGGCGGGTCCACGGCGTGCCCTGGGCGGAGGGCGGGGCGAGGATCAGGGCGCGCTCGAAGTCGGCGCCGCGGGCCGCCTCGAGCACGGGCGGCGCGGGAAGCAGGCGCACGCCGGCGGCGCGGTAGGCGGCGTTCATGCGCTCGACCGCGCCGTGGACGTAGATCGGGCCGATCTCCGGATCGACGCCGGCGAGCAGGCGCTGGGCCTTGCCGAGGGCGTAACACAGGAGCAGGGAGGTCCGGCCGCTCTGCTGATTGGTGCGCCACCAGGCGGCGACGTCCTGCATGGTCGCGGCCGGCGGGGCCCAGCGGAAGATCGGCAGGCCGAAGGTCGATTCGCTGATGAAGCAGTGACAGCGCACCGATTCGAACGGGGCGCAGGTCGGATCGGGGCTCAGCTTGTAGTCGCCGGACACGACCCAGACCTCGCCTTGGTGCTCGATGCGGACCTGGGCGGAGCCGAGGATGTGCCCGGCCGGGTGCAGGGAGACGCCGACGCCGTGGTGGACGATCGGGTCGCCGTAGGCGAGCGGCTGGATGTCGGCGCCCTCGCCGACGCGCAGGGCCAACAGGCCGCGACCGGGCGCGGCCGTGAGGTAATGTTCACACTCGGCGACGGCGTGGTCGCCGTGGGCGTGGGTGACGATTGCGCGGTCGACCGGCTGCCAGGGGTCGATATAAAAGTCGCCGGCCCGACAGTAGAGGCCGCGCTCGGTGAGTTCGACGAGGGGGTCGCGCATCGCGGCGAGGGCAGCGTAGCGCGCGGAATCGCGGGGGCTCGCTGGGGCCGCCGAGGACGGCTTGATTTCGCGCGGCGGCCGGTGGGCCGTGGCGGCGGCGGAGAACGCGTGGCGGGCTCGGCCTTGAGAGACGAAATAAAAATGTCCGAAGGGACAGGTGGCGCGAGGGCGGGCGGACGGGGCCGGATGTTGGGAAGGACAGGTGTCGAGGGCGGGCGCTGGGGAGCGGCGAGGTGCCGGCCGCGGTTCGCGGTGGATGTCCCGCGGGACAGGTGGACGTCGCCGGTCGGTATGGTTTTTTAGAAGACGTCGTATTCGGCGTGGTCGAGCTCGCCGACGAAGGTGGCGAGGCAGTCCTCATAGACGGTGGTGGCGACCCACACATGGCCGACGTAGGTCTGCTGCGAGTGATAGCCGCCGGCGTAGATGGTGGCCTGGAACCGCCGCTGGCCCTCGAGGTCGAGCCAGTAGAGGTAGATGTCGGCGGCGCTGTGATTGGTGACGCCGAACGAGGTCGGCTCGGTCTCGGGCGGCGAGGCGCGCTCGTCGGGGCAGACGGAATAGGCGAGGGCGGGCGCCGCGGCCAGGAGCACCGCGGAGGCGAGGGCGCACGACAGATGCAGGTTCCGGTTCACGGGGACACCTCGGTCGGCACGGTCTGGGCCGGGAGCCGGGCGGCCGCAGCGAGGCCGGGAGAGCGGGACCCGGGCCGCTGAGCTTCGGCGATGTGCGGCCGTGCGCGCTCCAGCCGCGGGAGCCGCCGGGAGGGACGGGCGAGCCCGCCGCGTGTGGAGGTCGCGGCGCCGGCTGCCATCATTGCGAGAGATGGCCGCGATCGACCGCCGAGGTTCGCGTGGACGGTCGAAGGCGCGGGGTTTTTTTCGGGCCTCGCAGAGCGGCGCGGCGGAGCGCTGATCGGCTCGCGCCGAGCTCGGCGCGGTGATGCGCTGCGAGCCGATGCGACGGGCTCGCGGGCGCGAGTGCGACGCGCTCGCGCTCGGTCAGGGCGTCGGCGGCTCGGCGGGCGCGGGGGTCTCGCTGCCGGCGGTCTCGCCCGCGGGCTCGGGGCACGGCGCGATCCGCATTGGGGCCGGTGCGACCGACGGTGGTGCCGTCCGGGCAGATCTTGGCCTCCTTGGTGCAGGCCTGCGGACCGTCGGGGTTCTCGGCGGGCGGCTTGTCCGACTTGCCGGCGCAGGCGCCGACGAGGCCGGCAGCGATGAAGAGGAGCGTTCGGGCGGTGTTCATGAGCAGGGCAAAGATGCCGGGTCCGCCGCCCGGGCGGTAGCTCTTTTCAGGCGACGTGGATGAGGTCGGTGCTCGAGGGCGCACGCGTTCGCGGCTGCGAGCGCGCGGCGACCTGCGGCGTGCGCGAGCGGAGGGGCAGAGACGCTTTGGGTCATGCTCCGAAGAACATGTCGTGATGGACATTTTCCGGCGCGAATCAGCGCGGACAGAGCGAACTCGGGGCGCAGTGGGACGTCGTCGAATATGTCCCGATGGACATGTTTTAAAACATGGCCACGCAGGCTTGTTGTCTCGGTGAGGTCCTTGCCGAGAGAGCCTCGTGGTGCGCCGGGCGCCTGTACCGGCGCGCTGACGAGCAGGGCGTCGCCGCCGGCGGGGTCGACCGTCGCGCCGGCGACGGTCGGTAGCTCTCGTCCACGCGCGACGGACAAAGGTTCGCGTGGCGAAGGCGCGATCAGGGGGAAGGCGGGGCGGCGTTTTGCGGCTCGCCGGGCGGCGGTGCGGAGGCGTCGCTCGCGGGGGCGTCGCTCGCGGGGCCGGGGCACGGCGCGAACTCACAGTTGGGGCCGGTGCGGCCGACGCCGCTGCCGTCGGGGCAGAGCTTGGCCTCCGTGGTGCAGGCCTTCTGGCCGTCGGGGTTCTCGGCCGGCGGCGGGTTCGACTTGTTGGCGCAGGCGCCGAGGAGGCCGGCGAGAGTGAGGAGGAGCGCGCGGGAGGTGGGCATGGCGGAGAGGATGCCGCGGACACGGACCGGAGCGATAGGGGGGCGCGAATAATAAGACGATGCCGGCGCGAATGATGGCAGCGACGAACATGCTGCGATCCGCGGTCGCGCGTCGCAGCGGGACAGGAGGGTCGCGTCCCCGAGGTCTGAGGGATCACGGGACGCGGCCGCGCAGGGCGGCGTCGCAGCGGGACAGGAGCGTCGCGTCCTCGAGGGCCTGGGCGATCGTGCGGGCGCGGGCGAGGGCGTCGTCGGCCTCGGCGGTGCCGGCGGCGATCCGCACGACCATGAGGAGGGCCATGGCGCGCAGGCGGACGTGGCCGGCGTCGCCGGCGTGGCGCGCGGCGAGGCGGGCGTGCGCGAGGGCGGCGGCGAGGTCGCCGTGGCGGAAGCGGGCGTAGGCGAGGCCGTTGGCGCGGCGGCTGCGGGCGAATGGGTGAGTCGCGCCGGTGTCGGGCAGGGCGAGGTGCAGGGCCTCGGCCTCGTCGATGCGACCGGCGTGGTTGAGGGCGTGGCTGACCTGGCCGACGTGGCGGGCGCGCAGGCAGTCGGCGTCGGAGCCGGCGAGAGATCGCAGGAGCGCGGGCACGTGGGCGAGCGCGGCCGAGACCGACGTCGGTCGGGCCCGGCTGTCGAGCAATGATTCGCCGAGGGCCAGCTCGATCTGCGCGGCGGGGTCGTCGGAAGCGAGCTGCTTCGCGGTGCTCAGATGCGTGGCGGCCTCGTCGGGCTGGCGCGCGCGCAGGGCCAGGGTGGCGCGCGCGAGCGAGAGCCACAGGCGACCGCCGCGGCTCTCGCTGGTGGGCGGCCGATCCCACAGCTGCACGAGGTCGGTGCACAGCGGCACCGGCAGGTCGACGAAGCGCGAGTGATAGCTGCCCATGAAGCGCAGGCGGGCGTCGACGCTGGCCGGCAGGCCGAAGGTCCGCAGCAGGCGGTCGCCCCACTTGCCGCCGGGCAGGCTGCCGCGCAGGCGCAGGCGGCGGAGGGCGCGGGTGATGCTGTCGACGTCCTCGCGCCAGCCGTGCAGCGCGGCCATCCGCTCGCCGACGGCGGCGAGGGAGCCGTGCTCCTCGACCAGACCGTCGAGATAGACGGCCCACGTCGGCTGTCCGGATTTGTCCTCGCGCGGGCACGAGGCGGCTCTTATACCCGGACGCGACGCGGCGGCGGAATTTCGCCGCGCGGTTTTGATGCTCAGGCGCGCGTCGGGGAGCCGGCGGCGCAGGGCGAGCGCATCGGCGCGCGCCCGGAGGAGAACGTGTCATGCAGTCCACGCTCATCATCGGCGACATCCACGGCTGTCACGCCGAATTGCTCGACCTCCTCGATCGCGCGGGGATCGGCGACGACGACCTGGTGGTCAGCGTCGGCGACCTCGTCGACCGCGGGCCCGACCCGACGGCGGTGGTCGAGCTGTTCCGCCTCCGCGCCAATCCGCTGGCGCTGTGCGGCAACCACGAGCGCAAGCACATCCGCGGGGTGCTGTCGTATTCGCAGCAGGTGGCGAAGCTGCAGCTCGGGGCGGATTACGAGGACCACGTGCGCTGGATGGCGACGCTGCCGTACCACTGGGAGCGCGAGGACGTGCGCGTGGTCCACTGGGGGCTCTACCCCGGGGTGCCGCTCGACGAGGTGCCGGAGGACGTGCGCGCGGGCACGACGTCGGGCGACGCGCGGCTGCGCGAGCGCTACGGCGACAGGCCCTGGTACGAGTTTTACACGGACGACAAGCCGGTGGTGTTCGGCCACTCGGTGGTCGGGCCGGAGCCGCTGGTGCTGCGCGACCGGATCTTCGGCCTCGACACCGGGGTGTGCCACGGGATGCGGCTGACGGGGCTCCTGCTGCCGCAGTTCAAGCTGGTGTCGGTGCCGGCGCGCGCGGATCACTGGGAGCGGGTGCGCAGCGAGTGGCAGGCGCCGGTGCTGCGCACGCTGCCGTGGCAGACGATGACGTTCGAGCAGATCGAGAAGAAGGTCCGCTCGCTCCGCGACCCGGAGCTCGACGGCGCGGTGCTCGACCGCGTGAAAGAATGGGTGACGACGCTGCGCGGGGCGCTGCCGCAGCTGCGCGAGCGCGTCGACGCGGAGGTGGCCCGGATCGCCGAATCCGCCGGCGAGGCGTTCGGACGGGTCGCCGCGGACCACCCCGCCGGGTCGTGGCTGCTGCGCCGGCGCGCCGGGAAGCTGTCGCCGGAGCACCTCGGCTGCTCGTCGCCGCAGCAACTGCTGGCGCTGGCGTCCGCGCTGGGGGTGACGCTGCCGGCAGATCCGGTGTGAGGCGCGCCCGGGACCGGGGCCCGGGCGCGCGCTCGCGGGGAGTCGGGGCGGCGCATCAAGGTATGTCTCTCAGGACATGCTTTTAAAGGAATGTCCAATGGGGCATGTTTATGAGAACATGCCCTCGAGGACATGTAAAATCATCAACTGTCGATGCCGCGGGCGCGGAGGACGAGGACGCGGACGTCGCCCTGGGCGCCGAGCGGGGCGAACTTGAGGCCCTGGGCGTCGCCGATGTCGGCGACGAGGTCGTCGGGGCCGAGGCGGCCGTCGGCCGGGCCGCCGCCGGGGCCGCGGTCGACCGCGAGCACGACGATGTGGTCCCACGGGCGCGGAGCTCGGCGCTGCCGATGTAGTCGAGGGCGAGGATGTCGCCGGGGCGGGGCACGTAGGTGGCGGCTTCGAGGGCCTCGCCGCGGGCGCGGACTTCGAGCGGGGTGGTGAGGCGCTGCAGCGAGCGCACCAGGCCGCCCACGCTCGAGTAGGCGAGGTCGCGGCGGCCGGCGCGGCGCAGGCCGGCGACGATGAGGTCGGCACAGTCGGCGCCGACGCGGCGCTCGGCCTGGCTGCGCGCGCCGACGCCGGCGCTGCCGAACACGTAGGGGACGTTGAAGTAGGAGGTGAGCCAGCCGAACAGGCCGTCGCCGCTGCGCACGCTGTAGCGGAACACGTCGTCGCCGATCTGCCCGCGCGGGGCGTCGTCGGCGTCGGGGGTGGCGCGCGCGACGGCGTCGGGGCCGGTGACGGTGGCGGCGAGGCGCATGGTGCCGAGGTCGCGGTACTCGGGCAGGCGCGCGTCGGCGAGGGCGGCGTCGCTGGGCCTGGCGTCGCGCACGGTGAAGGTCCAGCGATCGTCGCCGGCGGGCAGGGCGGTCTCGAAGTACTCGAGGCGGTCGTAGCCGAGCCAGGTGCCGTGCGAGGGGCCGAAGACGACCGCGTTGGCGTAGATGGCGATCGCGGCGTTGGGCGCAGGGGTGGTGACGTGCTGCATGCGCGGCTCGACGCGGCGCCAGCGGACCTGTACTTCGGGACATCCGGAGCCGGACCACGAGACGTGCCGGGCGGCGCCGGCGTCGGAGAACAGCACGGGCTCGCCGTCGAGGCGGCCGGGGGCGACGAGGTGGACGTCGATGGCGTCGCCGCGGCGGACGTCGAGCTCGCCGGCGAGGCCGTCGCTGCCGGCGACGCGGCCGAGGAGCGCAGGCGGGCCGGTCAGCTCGCAGCGCGCGGCGGCGTGGGCGAGCCGGGGCGCGGCGAGGAGGACGGCGAGCAGCGCGAGCGAGGTCGACGGCGAGAGCATTTCTTTTCTCGATCTCGCTCATGAGGGTGACGGGCGGGCGAGCGCGCGGCAAGCGGGCTTTTGATCGGCGCTTGAGGCCGCGCGTGCCATGATCTTCGGCGATGACGGCGGCCGCCCACAGGCGCTCCGGCGCCGGTGAGATCTTCACGCGACGGTGGAACGATCCCGCGCACCGCGGGGACGGGACCCGGATCCTGGTGTGCCGCTACCGCCCTCGCGGGGTCCGGCGCGAGGAGGCGACGTGGGACGAGTGGATCAAGGAAGTGAGCCCGAGCCCGGAGCTGCTGCGGGCGTTCCACGGCAAGGGCCAGGCGCCGATCGGCGAGCGCATGTTCCGGCGGCGGTATCTGAGCGAGATGCGCAGGGAGCCGGCGCACGCGCAGGTGGAGGCGCTGGCGGAGCGGGTGGCACGCGGCGAGACGGTGACGCTGCTGTGCTCGAGCGCGTGCGTCGACGAGAGCCGCTGCCACCGGACGATGCTGCGCGAGTTGCTGCTCGAAGAGACAGGTTGAGTGATCGAGCGCGTGCGTCGACGAGAGCCGCTGCCACCGACGATGCTGCGCGAGCTGCTGCTCGAGGAGACAGGTTGAGGCACGGCGCGGTGATGCTGGTCGAAGAGACATGTCGGCGACGAAGCGTCGCTCCGCGAAGGAACCGGCCGGGGCCGCGGTGAGTTCTGGTCGAAGGGACAGGCGATGGGCGCGCGAGCGCGGCGGGGGCTGCGCGTGGCGGGGCGTGGCGTGGGAATCGAAGAATGGTCGCGACGGCGGGAGGTCGGTGGCGAGGCGGGGCACGCGCTGGCGGAGGCATGAAATGAACTCTCGTCGATGAGGTCGATCGACGCGCACCCGGCCACGCCGCGCCAAGTCTTGCTGCACCTGCTCCACGGGAAGTTCGTCGCCCGCTGCATCGGCCTGGCGGCGGAGCTGGGGATCGCCGACCGCCTGCGCGACGGGCCGCGGGCGATCGAGCAGCTCGCGGAGGACACTGGATCGCACCCGTGGGCGCTGTACCGGGTGATGCGAGCGCTGGCGGGGATCGGGGTGTTCGCCGAGTCCGGGGAGCGCACGTTCGCGTTGACGCCGCTGTCGCAGGCGCTGCGCAGCGACACGCCGGCGTCGATGCGGGGCATGGCCCGCTGGCTGGGAGCGGAGCCGGAGAGCTGGCGCGCCTGGGGCGATCTCGGCCTCAGCGTGCGCACCGGCGAGCCGGCGTGCCCGGAGGTGTTCGACTACTTCGCGGCCAACCCGAGGGCCGGCGAGATCTTCGACGAGGCCATGATCTCGAACTCCGCCTCGACTGCGCAGGCGGTCGCTACGGCCTACGATTTCTCGACGGCCGGGCACGTAGTCGATGTCGGCGGCGGGCTCGGTGCGCTGCTCCTGGCGATCCGCGCGGCCCACCCGACGCTGCGCGCGACGCTGTTCGAGATGCCGCACGTGGTCGCGCGCGCGAGAGCGACGCTGGCGGACGAGGCGGACTGGCTCACGCTGGCGGCCGGAGATTTTTCGAAGGGACGGTGCCCGCGGGCGACACGTACCTGCTCAAGCACGTGATCCACGACTGGAGCGACGAGCTGGCGGCGACGATCCTGCGCCGCTGTTGCGAGCAGCTCCGGCCCGGAGGGCGGGTGCTGGTGATCGAGCACCTGCTCCCCGCCGAGGCGTCGCCGGTCCACTGGATGGATCTCGAGATGCTGGTGATGACGGGGGGCGGGCAGGAGCGGACGGTCGGCGAATTTTAAATTGTTCGCCCGCGCCGGGCTCACGCTGGCACGGACGATCGAGACGACCGCGTCGGTGGTGATCCTCGAGACGGTGGCCGCAAGGGCTTGATTTTCGAAATAGACATGTTCTTAGAGACATGTCGTATAGAAAATGTCTTTTAGAACATGCCCTGTCGGTCATCGACCGGGATCACGGCTCGATCAGCGCGCCGATCCTGGGGCCGGACTCGTCGCCGGTCGAAACTGCGGCGTACAGCCATGGTGCGCCGCCGGCGGGGGCGAGCGGCAGGTGATCGCGCAGGGCGGCGACGGTGGCCCGCGGGGTCAACAGCAGCCGCTCGCCGGGCCGCAGCGGCGGCCACTCGACGAGCTCCGGGAGCGAGGGGCTGTGGACCGTGGGGCCGAGGCTGCGGACGATGCAGTGGCCGAAGCTCTGGGCCATGCCGGCCAGCGCCGCCGTCTTGTGGCCCTCGGCGAGCAGCTTGCGGATCAGCGTGTGCGGCTCGGACTCGCGGACGACGCGGCGGTCGTCGAGCACGCAGGCCGTGACGCCGCCGAGCCAGCCGATGAACACGCCGGCGGGGGTGACGACGGCGCAGGTGAGGCTGGTGACCGGCGTCCCTTCGGAATCCTCGGGCTGCGGCAGGCGATCGAGGTGAGTCGCGGCGACCGCGAATGCGCGTACCAGCGCGGCCCGCCAGTCGGTCTCGCCCGCGCGCGCGTCGGCGGCGAGAGAGGTCTGCGCGCCGTCGACCGCGGGGCACTCGGCCTCGAGGCCCGACCACGAGCCCCAGGCGTTGGCGACTGCAGCGACGGTGACGTCCCCGTGGACTTCGGCGGCGACGGGGCTGCCGAATCGAGGATCGCGCAGCGAGAGGACGTGGGCGGGCATGGACTATGACGATACCAAACCGCGGCGCGGATCCGGGGGCCCGTCGAGCGCGGGCGCGCCTTGCAAGGGAAGATCGCGTCGGCTAGCCTTCTCGGGTCTTTACGGGAGGATTAGCGATGCAGCAGAAGAAGGGTGTCAAGGGTGGGGTGAAGGTCAAGACGAACGTGCGCGCGGGCTCCTGCAAGGGCTAGCGGTACGATCGAAGACGATGCCGCGGGTCCGCCCGCGGTATGATCATTTTAATTAAAAGAGACGAGCGATGAATGCGAGGATTCCCGACGGCGGGGTCGGCGTGTTGCTGCTGCACGAATATGCAGAGGCGCTGCTGGCGGCCGATCCGTCGCTCGACTTCATCGAGGTGATGCCGGAGAACTGGGCCCGCTTCGGCGGCAGGCGCCGGCGCTTGTTCGACGCCTGCCGCGAGCGCTGGCCGATGGTGGGACACAGCATCTCGCTGTCGATCGGCGGGCCCGAGCCGCTCGACGAAGAACTTTGGCGATGATCGCCGCGCTCGCGCCGGGGCTGGCGTGGTGGAGCGACCACCTGTGCTTCGGGCGGATCGGCGGCGCCTACACGCACGCGCTGCTGCCGTTGCCGCACAGCGAGGAGGCGGTGAAGCACGTGGTCGGACGGGTGAAGGAGGTGCAGGCGCGACTCGGCCGCGAGCTGGTGCTCGAGAACGTGGCCACCTATGCGCGCCTGCCCGACGACGCGCTGGCCGAGCCGGCGTTCGTGCGTACGGTGGTCGAGGAGGCCGATTGCGGGCTCCTGCTCGACGTCGGCAACGTGGTGGTCAACGCGCACAACCACGGGCTCGACCCGGAGGCCTACGTCGACGCGCTGCCGCTGGCGCGGGTGCGGGAGATCCACGTGGCCGGGCATCGACCGCGCGGGCCGTTGCTGCTCGACGATCACACGGGGCCGGTGCCGGAGCGCGTGTGGTCGCTGTATCGCCGGACGATCCGCAAGGCGGGGCGGGCGATCCCGACGATCGTGGAGTGGGAGACGGATGTGCCGCCGATCGAGGATTTGTTGGTTGAAGTGGCGCGGGCGCGCTGTGAGTCGGCGCGGGCGCTGGAGGGGCTCGGATGCGGTTGATGGCGCTGTTCTCGGCGTTGCGGCCGCTCGTGGAGGGGCGCGCGGAGGCGACGGCGGTGGCGCGATCGCTGGACGAGTCGTCGCCGGGTCTGGCGCTGGGGCTGCAGGTGTACGCCGAGACGTGTCACAAGCTGCGGCGCGACGCGATCGATGTCATCCACGCGGGGACGCGCGCGGCAGTGACGGCGCGCTCGGGCGAGGCGCGGTGGGACGCGCTGGTGGAGGCGTACTTCCGCGAGCACCCGGCGCAGAGCTTCGAACTCAACGAGAATGCGGCCGGGTTCGGCGAATTCTTGGCGAGGCAAGCAGGGCTGCCGGCGTGGCTCGGCGAGCTGGCGGCGCTCGAGTGGGCGACGTGGCGGGCCGAGAGCACGCTGGACGAAATTTATAAAAGAGAGGATGAAAGCGACGGCTCGGAGGGGCCGCTGCGGGCGGATGCGTCGGTGGTGGTGCTGCGCGGGGCGTGGGACGTCGCGGGCTGGCTGGCCGAGGAGGTGTGGGCGGAAGAGCCGGTCGCGGGCGAGAGTGCGGTGGTGGTGTGGCGCGACCGCGAGCTCGACGCCTGCCGGGCGACGCCGACCGACGAGGAGCTGGCTGCGATCGAGGCGGCGCTGGCGGGGGCGCCCGGGCCGTGGGGGGACGACGAGGTGGTGGGAGACCTGCACGCGGCGGGGATCTTCGTCGGCGCGTTGATTCGATGATCTTCGGCCGGGGTGCCGTGGGGGGACCGCACGGCTCGCAGGGCTTCGTCGGCGCTGTTCGGTCGCGGGCGATCATCCTGGCCGCGGGCGCGACGCGGCACAGGCTGAACGAAGGGACATGTTTTAAAAACGTGGACGATCGGGCATGTCGTGAACGACATGTCCTTGGCGCCATGCCTCAGCGGGCGCGGGCCTCGGCGACCTGGCGGCCGCCGGGGAGCTGGAGCTGGGCGGCGAGCTGGAGCGCGGGCGGGTACTCGGGGCCGAACGCGAGGGCGCGGGCGCTGCTGCGGCGGGCCGCGTCGACGTCGCCGAGGCGCAGCTCGATCTCCCCGCGGGTCGTCCAGAGGTGCGGGTCGTCGCGGTCGTAGCGGAGCGCGAGGTCGATCTGCTGCAGCGCGCGGCCGAGGTCGGGCGGCTCGGCGTCGAGGGCCAGCCGGGCCTGCACGTAGGCCCCGTACGCGCGGTGGTCGACCGGCGGGCTGGTGACGAGGGTCTTGTCGATGTAGTGCAGGGTCCGCGAGCTCGGGCCGGTCTGCGCGCAGGCGCCGAGGAGCGCGAGGGCGAGGACGGCGCGGGGCGGCGACATGCGGAGAGCTTGACACATTTCGCGCCGAGCCGGGGATCCAGCGCGGCGTGGGGCGCCGCGCGCGGCCGCAGGTGCGATGAGGCTGGCGCGTCGGCGGCGCTCGTCAGGAGACGGGGGCGGCGTCGGGGGCACCCTCTGCTCGCTCGCCCGGGCCGCGCCTGTGTCTACGTCGGCGTCACCAGCGGAGCCGCTGCGCGCGCTCGCCCGGGCGCTCGCCGGAGCCGTGCGCAGCGATGACGACAGCGCGGAGGCCGGTGCCGGGCGAGGGCCTGTCTTTTCGAGCAGGTCGCTAGCGCGGCTTCGTGCGAGCGGGCGAGGGCCTGGCTTTTGGAGCAGGTCGCTCGCCGGTCGCTCACAGCGGGATGTTGCCGTGCTTGCGGCGCGGGTTCTCCTGGCGCTTGTTCTTCAGCAGGGCGAAGGCGCGGGAGACGTGGCGGCGGGTGTCTTCGGGGCGGATGACCTGGTCGATGAAGCCGAGCTCGGCGGCCTTGTAGGGGTTGGCGAACAGGTCGCGGTAGTTGTTCAGCAGCTCGGTGCGCTGGGCGGCGGGGTTCTTGGCCTCGACGAGCTCGCGGCGGTAGATGATGTTGACGGCCCCCTCGGCGCCCATGACGGCGATCTCGGCGGTCGGGTAGGCGAGGTTCACGTCGGCGCGGATGTGCTTGCTCGCCATGACGTCGTAGGCGCCGCCGTAGGCCTTGCGGGTGACGAGGGTGACCTTGGGGACGGTGGCCTCGACGAACGCGTAGAGCAGCTTGGCGCCGTGGCGGATGATGCCGTTGAACTCTTGCTCGGTGCCGGGGAGGAAGCCGGGGACGTCGACGAGGGTCCACAGCGGGATGTTGAAGGCGTCGCACATGCGCACGAAGCGGGCCGCCTTGACCGAGGCGTTGATGTCGAGGCAGCCGGCGAGGACGAGCGGCTGGTTGGCGACGACGCCGACGCTGCGGCCGTCGATGCGGCAGAAGCCGATCACCATGTTGCGCGCGAAGTGCTCCTGCACCTCGAGGAAGGCGCCGTCGTCGGCGACGGCGCGGATGATGGTGCGGATGTCGTAGGGGCGCGAGGCGTCGACGGGGACGAAGTCGGCCAGCTCGGGGGTGGCGCGGTTCGGGTCGTCGGCGGTCGGGCGGTGCGGCGGGTCCTCCATGTTGTTGGAGGGCAGGTAGCCGAGCAGCTCGCGCGTCATCGCGGCGGCGGCGGCCTCGCTCGGGCAGGCGAAGTGCGCCACGCCGCTCTTCTCGTTGTGCGTGGCGGCGCCGCCGAGCGCCTCCTTCGTGACCTCTTCGTGGGTGACGGTCTTGATGACGTCGGGCCCGGTGATGAACATGTACGAGCTCTGCTCGACCATCAGCACCAGGTCGGTGAGCGCGGGCGAGTAGACGGCCCCGCCGGCGCATGGGCCGAGGATCAGCGACAGCTGCGGGACCACGCCCGACGCGAGGACGTTGCGCTTGAAGATCTCGGCGTAGCCGGCCAGCGAGGCGACGCCCTCCTGGATCCGCGCACCGCCGCTGTCGTTGAGGCCGATGACCGGCGCGCCGACGGTGGTGGCCATGTCCATGACCTTGCAGATCTTCTGGGCGTGGGCCCAGCCGAGGCTGCCCCCGAAGACAGGTGCCTGCTGGGCGAACACGAAGACGGGGCGGCCCTCGACGGTGCCGTGGCCGGTGACGACGCCGTCGCCGTAGACCTTCTTGCTCGGCATGTCGAAGTCGGGGCACTGGTGCGTGACGAAGCGGTCGAGCTCGACGAAGCTGCCGGGGTCGAGCAGCAGCTCGATGCGCTCGTGGGCGGTCTGGCGCCCGCTCTTGTGCAGGCGCTCGACGGCCCCGGCGGCGCCCTTCTCGGCCACCGCCAGGTCCTTGTCGCCGCCGGACACGAGGTTCGGACCGGCGAAGCTGTCGGCGAGACGCTCGCGGTGTTCGAGGGCTGCGCGCGGATCGGGGTGCTCGGCCGCTTGGGTGCGTCGGACATGGCGGGCGGAAAATAGCAGGAATCGCGGCGGGCTCGCGCGCAGATGTGCTATGGGCGCGGCATGCGAGAAGAGCGCAAGAGCACCCCCAGGGCGTCCGTGTTGTGGCTGGCGACCTGCCTCGCGGCCTGCGGCGGCGGCGGCGGCAGCGAGGCGGCCCCGAGCCAGCCGCAGGGCCCGAAGACGGAGTACCGCTGCAGCATTCAGGTGGCGAAGAAGTCGTCCGGCGAGCTCACCGGCAAGGGCAACGGCGAGGACCCGGCCAAGGCCGACGAGGCGGCCTGGGCGGACGTGTGCGCCAAGCTGCCGGAGGCCGAGCGCGCGACCTGCCGCGACGAGACGAAGTGGTCGGTGTCGAAGTCGTCGATGTCGGCCAGCGGCGGGGGGCCGACGACGCACTCGACGACGCTGACGCTGGTGGCCATCGCGCCGATGTTCGACGGCGAGGCGTCCTCGGCGGCCAGCAGCGACGAGGCCTGCGAGGCGGCGCTGGCCGACGCCTGCACCAAGGCCGGCTCGCCCGGCGATTGCCTGAGCGCCGGCTACGAGAAGAAGGGCGAGGCGCGCACCAAGAAGACGCAGATGAGCAAGACTAACGCTAGCCGATCGTGCCCTTGGTCGAGGGCACGCCGACGTAGGGGTCGGGGGCGCAGGCCTGACGGAGCGCGCGCGCGAGACCCTTGAAGCTGGCCTCGACCAGGTGGTGGGCGTTGCCCCCCTCGCGCTGGTGGATGTGCAGGTTCATCCGCGCCTGCACCGCGAAGGCCTGGTAGAACTCGCGCACGAGGTCGCAGTCGAAGCTGCCGACCCGCTTGCCGGCCACGCCGGGCAGGTCGTAGACGAGGTAGGGCCGGCCGCCGAGGTCGAGGGCGACGTCGACCAGGACCTCGTCCATGCACAGCGAGAAGTGGCCGTAGCGGAAGATGCCGAGCCGCGCGCCGAGAGCCCGGTCGAACGCGCTGCCGAGCACGAGCCCCACGTCCTCGACGGTGTGGTGGTCGTCGATGTGCGTGTCGCCGCGAGCCCGCACCTCGAGCTGCATGGCGCCGTGACGCGCGAGCGCCTCGAGCATGTGCGACAGGAACGGCACCGGCGTGTCGATGTGGTGGCGCGCCGGGGCGTCGCACGGGAGCGTCAAATCGATGGTGATCTGGGTCTCGCGGGTGACTCGCTCGACGCGGGCGGTTCGGACTGGGTTCACGAAGCCTCGCTTACATCCGGGTCTCGGGCACGAACACGATGTCACCTGGCCGCAAGACCAGGTCCTCGGCGCGGCCGTCGACGATGGCGGAGAGGGAGATCTCGAAGGTCACGGTCTCGTCGCCGCGGCCGGTGCGGCGCGTCAGCTTGACCCGCGCGGGCGCGGCGAACGGGGTGAGGCCGCCGGCCAGCGAGACCGCCTGCACGAGCGTGAGGCCGTCGCGCCAGCCGAGCGAGCCGGCCTCGTTGACCTGGCCGAGGATGCTGATCTCCCGGTTGCCGCGCTCCTTGATCTGGACGACCACGTGCGGATGGTTGAGGTAACCGTCGGCGAGCCGGGTCTCGATCTGGCGGGCGACCTCGTCCTTGGTGAGGCCGGTGACCGCCACGCCGCCGACCATCGGGAAGTCGATCGTGCCGTCCTCGGCGACCGCGTAGGTGCCGTTGAAGCGGTCCTCGTCGAACACGCGGATGTCGAGCTCGTCGCCGGGGCGCAGGCCGGCGCTCGGGGCGATGATCGGGGCCTCGACGCGGGCGGGGCGGTCGCAAGCTGTCCCGAAGGCCAGCACGAGGCCGAGCCAGGAGAGCCTGCTGCGGGGACGGGCAGACATGAGCAGACGCCGCGGACGGCTAGAATCTCACGGCGCCGAGGACCATGGCAACATGCTTGGCGAAGCCGCCGAAGTCGGTGAGGCCGCCGGGGTAGTGGGCGATGAAGTCGGTGCGGTCGACGATCATGTCGTAGCGCGCGCCGACGACGAACAGGCGGCCGAACGGCTGTTCGACCCTGGCGCTGAGGGCGATCAGGGTGTCGGAGCGGACGAAGCCGGGCGCGTTCTCGTACGACTCGATGCGGGTCTCGCGGCCGGGGATCGGCAGGCCGGCGTAGCGGCGACCGACGACCGAGAAGCCGAGCTCGGCGTACATCTTCCAGCGGAAGGTGTGCAGGCCGCCGATCCGGCCGGCGATGTCGTGGAAGTAGTTGCCGAACAGCGAGTCGCTGAACTGACGATCGATCTGGGCGAAGAACTGGGTGCGCAGCGTCGGGTAGTAGGCCGCACGCACGCCGCCGATGAAGCCGCGGAAGTTGGGGCCGTTCTCGTCGTCGTAGTAGAGCCCGGCGCCGTAGCCGGCCATGGCGTCGAGGGTCCAGCGCTTGGCGATCTGGCCGCGGAAGCCGAGGTAGACGCGGTGGGCGTTGTTGTCCTCGTTGCAGTCGGGATCGACGTTGGCGTTGCAGCTGAAGTAATACGTGTGGCCAAACGAGTAGTTGACGAGCAGCGCCGAGCGCGGGGCGATGCGCCACTTGACCTCGGCGGCGGCGCCGTGGATGTAGCGGTCGCCGCTGTAGACGTCGGGCGCCTCGAAGAACAGGACCTCGTTGAGGTAGTTGGCGCCGATGCTGAAGCGGCCGCCGCCGGGCCGGTAGATGAAGCCGAGCGAGAGGCGGTGGTCGATGCGGTTGTAGTTGTAGCCGACGCCGGCGTCGTAGTTGCGCGGGTCGGCGAAGCGCGAGAAGAACTCGGTGATGTTGAAGCTGAAGCGGCGCCCGGGCGCGATCACGAGGTGCGCGTTGAGGTCGACGCTGAAGCGAGGAGGCGACGGATCTCCTCGGCGCGGGCCATGAAGGCGCGGTAGCCCGCGGTCAATCGGATGTTGTAGTCGATCTTGCGGTCTTGCTGCGCCTCGACCTCGCTCTGCAGCACGCCGTCGCGGACCTCGCGGTTGCCGATGCCGAGCCAGGCGACCGGCATGACCAGCGCCGCGGGCCTGACCCCGCCGTGGTCGCCCCTGCGGTTCCAGAACACGTTGCTGTCGCCGCCGACCATCAGCGCGAAGCCGGGGTGGAACGTCGAGCGCGGGCCGAGCTTGATGCCTGCGCCGTCCTCGGTGCGTGGCACGCCGCCGATCAGGTTGCCGGTGGCGTTCGAGCCGGCCGCGTGCGCGAGACGGATCGAGAGGGCCATGCAGATCGTCCCCACGGCGACGAGGCAGTGGAGCGCCCACCTGGGGGCTGGCTGGTTAAGTCGGCGCAAGGGAAGGCGAGAGGGTACAGCCTAGCGAATCTCAGCCCAGAGGCGAGATGTGAGCGCCAAGTCCGAACCGCGAGCGTCGTGTGCCTTGTCCGCTGCGCGAGGGCCGGGCGGCGAGACAGACCGACGCGCGAGTGGCCAGCGGCTCCGGAGGCCGCACCGCGCGGGCGAGGTCAAATCACCGGGCTGGCGACGGGGGGACGCGGGTCGATGCGCGGCGGCAAGCGCTGGATGCCGGCGCTGCTCGACGTCGGGTCGGTCGGGATGACCGTCTTCGGCTGATTGGCGGTGTTCTGGGCGTCGCTGCGCTTCTGCTCCTGATCGCCCTGACACGCTCTGGCCTGGCCGACGAGGCCGGAGATGCGCTCGGCGGCCTCGCCCAGCTTCTCGCCGGCGAAGGCGCGGCTCTGCCCGTCGGCCGAGGAATCTTGCAGGACCAAGAGCTCGCCGGTCGCCACCTCGAGCACGATCTCGGCGCGGTCGTGCTTGTCCTGGACGCACGCGGTGCGGCCCATGTCGCCGCTTTGCCGGGCGCGGGTGAGGAGCGTGCCGAGTTCGGTCATGCCGCGTTCGATGGTGCCGCGAGCGCTGCCGACTCCGGCCGAGGTGCTCGATGATTCGGTGGCAGCGGCGCCAGCGGCGGCCGCGGGATCGGTCGCGGCGGAGTCGGCGGTGGGCGTCGATGCAGCAACGCCCGCGTCGGTCGACGCGGGCGCTGGAGCGGGGCTGGCCGAAGGGGCAGCTCCGACGGGGCTCGCCGCGAGCAACGTGGCGGACCCCCAGGCAAGGACGACGCGCTTGGAAAACGTGCTCATGACCCTCCAGAAAATACCACGGAGAAGGTCACGTCCGAAGCCTGCTCGGCTCCTGGCGTGGTGGGGAACCGCCACCCCTTGATCTTGGCGACAGTGCACGTCTGTACACCACCGTCCTGGAGGGTGTCCTCGTTGATCCGGACCTCGGTGACGGTGCCCATGACACTGATGGTGATCGTGTAGGAGATCTTGCCCGCGAGGCCAGGATTGGTCTGCAACGCCTTGTTATAACAAGCCTGCAGCGCGCCGGTTCGCTGGCGGATCGTGGCTTGCACGGCCTTTTTGTCGGCGTCGCCGTAGACATCCGCGCCGGAGCTCTTCACCGAGGAGTTGATCTTCCGCTCCTTCTTCTCGAGCTCGGCGAGCTCGGGCCCTGGGCCTCGAAGCCCTTGGTGCCGACGATCGCCCCCTGCGCGCTGATGCCCTCGCCGCCGGGGACGTACGGGCTGACGACCGTGCCGTCGGGCAGGACGGTGGCGGTCATGCCGGCGGCGAACAGCTCGCCGAGGTTGTTCTCGGTGCTCTGGATGACGTCGAACACGGTGCCCGGACCGTCGCCGCCGTAGGTGCCGAGGACCCGCGCGATGCCGACGCCGCGCGCCTTGTCCAGCGACTCCTTGGAGTAGGTCTTCTGGGTGATCACCGGCTTGTCGATCACCTTGTCCGGCTTCGGCGTCAGCTTCTCGTCCTCCTTGGCGAGCACCTCCTCCTCTTCTTCCTTCTTCTCCTCCTCGGGCTCCTTCTTCTTCGGCTTGTCGAGGTTCATCACCCGCAAGAAGCGCTCGTCGATCTCCGGCTCGATGGCGTAGTCGATGTGCTTGTTCGAGGCCCAGATGAAGTACGGGCCGAACAACAGCACCGCGGCCATCAGCGTGGCCATGTCGGAGCGCGTCCACATGTTGGACGGACGCGCCTTGAACTCGACCGGGAACGGCGGCTTCGGCGGGACGGGCTGCGGCGCCGCGAACTGGAACAGCAGCGTGGTCTCGCCGACGTCGAGCTTGCCGCGCGCGCTCGGGTCGAGCACCACCCGCAGGCTGCGCGCCCGCGGGTCCTCGCGCAGGCGCTTGCGCCACAGCTGGCCGAGGTTGACCGAGCGGCCGCGCATGACGAGCTGACCGCCCACGCGCGGCGGCAGGTCGAGCACGTAGCGGCCCTCCTGCACGATGAACAGGACGTGGCGCTTCGGCACCGCAGGGCCGAAGCAGAGCAGCTGATTGCCGACGTCGGTGCCGGCGGTCACCGCCTCGGCTGCGCTCTGATGCAGCTCGTCGCAGACCAGGCCGTCGATGATCGAGGCGATCCGCAGTACCTTGGACCGGGCAACCACGCGTAGGAAGTCTAGCGGATGTAGTTGATTTGTGGCGCCTGCGCCAATTTTCCCGGACCCTGCCGCGATCGGACCTGGGGACAACGACAGGGCGCGCGAGGTCGCTGAACTTCTCGCGACGCGCTGACGGATTCCGCGGGCCGCGGCCAAGCCAATGCTCAGACCCGATCCGCGAGCAAAAACGAAGGGCCGGCGCCTCCCGCAGGAGTTGCCGGCCCTCGTCAGGCTCAGAGCTCGATCAGCTCTTCCGGATCACGCAGAACGAGTACTCGGAGAACTCGGCGCGACCGGTCGTGTACATGACGTCGACGAGGACGCTGAACTTGAGGTCCTGGTCGCCGACCAGGATCACGCGGCCGGTCCACGGCTTGCCCTGTCGCTCGGCCAGCTGCTTGGCCTTGTCGACCTCCTCGGCGAGCTGGTCGTACAGCGGCCCGATCAGGTGGTTCTGCACCTGCGACGGGTCGATGTCGCCGTCGGGCGTCATCGTCACGATCTTCTTGCTGTCGAACGTGATGCCGCGGGTGGTGACGAAGATCGGGATGCCGTCCTGGATCGGCGCGTCGGCCGAGGACATCGGGATCTTCTGGCCCGCGGTCGGGTTGATGACGATCGGATCGGACGCGTAGCTCTTCAGCAGGTACACCACGAGAATGGACACGATGTCCATCAGCGAGGTGATACCGAGGACGCCCTTCTCTTCCGGCTTCGCCCGGCGAGCCGCGGCCTTCTCCTTCTTCCGGGCGAGGAACGCCTGTTGCTCGGGGGTCATCAGCTCGCACCCCTTCCACGATCGGCTGCCAGAACAGGCACTCGTCGGGGATCTTCTCGCCGCCCTTGAGCGCCTTGGCGAGCTTGCAGGTGCGGCCCGCCAGCGCGTCCATCGTCATGATGATGGCCTGCATCGGGATGTTGGCCTCGGCGCTGATCGTCACGACCTGCTCGTTCGGGAACAGCTGCTTGTAGCTCTTGGCCTTGGCCTCGAGCTGGGCGTAGTCGAAGCGCTCATAGTCCGTGAGCGGCGCGCCCTGCTTGGCGAGGCCGATCGTCGGAGCCTTGGAGTCTTGCGACTTGCCGGCCTCGGCGCCCTCCTGCTGGCCGTCCGCGCTGACACGGAAGCCGTCCTCCATGACGAAGACCTTGAGGTTGAGCGGCTTCTCGTCCTTCTTCTCCTGCTCGTCCTTCTGCTGAGCAGCGGCCGCGAACTTCGGCGGCGAGACGTTGATCGAGGCCATCTGGGCGAATTCCATCGCCATCAGCAGCGCCGGGATCATCAGGAACATCACGTTCATGACCGGCAACATGTTTGCCTCGATCTCTTCTTCTTCCATCTTCTTACGTGGCATCGCTCACCTCCTTTCTTTCGCTCGGGTGGAGAGTTGGTCGTGCGGTCGGCTCGCTGTCTGTCTCAAGGGACATGTCCCCGGCAACAGGCATCGAGCCGGGCCGCGTTACCCCTGACGCACCCGCGCGGCGAGGAGGTTCTCGAGCTTGACCGCGTACAGATCGACCTCGTCGGCGATCTTCTTGGCCAGGCCCTGGATGAACACCTGCGCCGAGAGCAGCGGGATGGCCACCATGAGGCCGAAGCCGGTGGTGTTGATGGCGATCGAGATGCCCTTAGCGAGCGCCTGCGACCGCTGGTCGGCGGCCGCCACGGCCACCGCGGTGAAGGCGTCGATCATGCCGAAGATCGTGCCGAGCAGACCGAGCAGGGTGGCGATGTTCGCGACGGCCGCGATCATCGAGATGCGCTTGGTGATCGCCGGCGAGACCTCGAGCATCGCCTCCTCGATCGCCGCGGCGATGTCCGCCTCGCTCTTGTTGGCGCGGGTCAGACCGGCCTTCATCACGCGGGCGAGCGCGGCCTTGTCAGCCGCGTTGCACAGCTTGATGGCGCGGTCGATGTTGTTCGCCATCACCAGCTTCTGGATCTGGTTGAAGAACTGGGCGCCGTTGATGTTGAAGCGGAAGAACAAGAAAATGAAGCGCTC
This sequence comes from Nannocystis pusilla, assembly GCF_026626665.1. Lineage (GTDB taxonomy): Bacteria > Myxococcota_A > Polyangia > Nannocystales > Nannocystaceae > Nannocystis > Nannocystis pusilla. The sequence goes on along the minus strand of NZ_JAPNKE010000002.1, from coordinate 6,759,890 downwards.
GATCATGACGCCGGCGCCGAGCACGGCGCAGACCGCGATGGGGTGCATCCATGCGCCACCTTCCTGATAAAACTGCGCGAAATCCATGGCCGCTTATCCTCCTCAGAGACCGGGGTGTGAGTCCCGACTGTGTCGCTCGTCGACCGGGTTCATCCCGGCTGTGGTGGTTGTTGTTGGGTTCGGACTCGGGTGCGGGAGCTTTCGCGCGCGGAGAGCGCCCGACCCGCGTTGTCTTCTCAGGCCCGCAGGCGCCTGAAGCTTTTTCAGGGTCGATTAGAACAAAGGATCCCAGACACTTTCAAGCACCAGCGGCGTCATGGTCGCGTCGAGACGCGCCCAGTCGTAGTCGGTGGACGAGCGCCGCAGCACGTAGAACGCGCTCGGCTTCTCCAACTGGCCCTCGACGAGGAACTCGTCGTCGAGCGAGATCACCTTCTTGCCGCCGGGGTTGCTGGTAGTGGTGGCCGGGGCCTTGGCCGACTTGGCGCCCGACCCTGATGCGGGCGCCGGTGGGGGTGCAGCGAGCGCGAGAGCGGGCGCCGAGACGGGCGCCAGCACGAGCAGGAACACGAGCAGCCGCCACATCCGCGCGCGGCTCGAGCCCGAAAGGGGGCGAGCGGCGGCAGAACGGCGTGAGCGGAGCACGACCGCGTTATACAGTGAATGCCGCGGAGAATTCCACCAACGAGTTGACGGCGTCCCCCAGGCCGAACAGTGGGTGCCAGGGCGAGCGGCGGCGCGGGGGAGGGCCGGGCGGATGGCGTCCACGACCGCGAGGCCCGTCGATTCGCCGGCCGTCGTCTCGCTGCGAGGGTCCATCGCCACGGTGGACGGCAAACGGGCGGGGTGGAGCGGCGGTCTCGAACGGCGACACCGGTTCGCGAATGTTTCCGGCGGCCGGAGATCACTCCCGCCGATTTTCTCATGGGGCGCTCCCGCCCCCGCCGCCGCCCGGTTTCTGGGTGGGCGATGCCGCACTGCCGGGCTTTTGAGCCGACGGCGGCGGGGCGGCGCCGGGCTTGCTCGTCGGAGGCGGAGAACCGGTGTTTCCACCGGGTTGAGCGGCCGCGGGCGGGGTCGCGCCCGGCTTGGCGGTAGGCGGCGGCGCGGAGGAGGGCGGAGGCGCGGCGCCCGGCTTGGCGGTGGTCGGCGGAGGCGTGGTCGCGTCCGGTTTGGCAGGGGTCGGGGCGGGCGAGGAGCCGGGGCTGGCGGCCGGAGGGGTGCCCGGCTTGGCGGTCGCGGGCGGGGTCGCGGGCGAGCCGGGGCTGGCGGCCGGAGGGGCGCCCGGCTTGGCGGTCGCGGGCGAGGAGCCGGGGCTGGCGACCGGAGGGGCGCCCGGCTTGGCGGTCGCGGGCGAGGAGCCGGGGCTGGCGGGCGGAGGGGCGCCAGGTTGGGCGGTCGCGGGCGAGGAGCCAGGGCTGGGCGGAGGGGCAGAAGACGGGCCCGGCGGGGTCGTACCGGCGGGCGGAGTGGTGCCGGGTTTGGCGGTGCCGGTGCCGGTCCCCGGGCTCCCCTGGCCCATGCGCGCCGGCGGGCGGGGTCGCTACGGGGCTGTCCTTCGGGCCAGGTGAACCGGGGCCGGCGGCGGGCGTGGCCGCGGTGGACGGCTGGCTGTCCTTCGGGCCAGGTGCTCCCGCGGCTCCGGGGCTGGCGGGCGGGCTGTCCTTCGAGGCAGGTGGAGCCTTGCCCTCGCGCTCCAGGCGCCGCTTCTCGCGCTCGAGGCCCTTCTTGGCCAGGTCGATGTAGAGATCGGCCTGGGCGACGCTCACCGACTCCTTGCCCGGGGCAGAACGGGGTTTGTTGGCGCCGGTTTCGCGTTTGACGCGGGCGAGATCGTCGGTGAAGCGATCTCCCTTGGCCGTGCTGCCGCCGGCGGCGAGGGCGAGGTCGCGGTACTTGCCGAGATGGATCAGCGCGCGCTGCAGCCGGGTGGTGACGTCGAGGCCGGGGAACTCGGGCGCGTCGAGGTAGAGGACGCCGAGGTCGAAGTGCGCGTCGGGGTAGTCGGCGCGCAGACGGAGCGCGGTCTGATAGGCCTTCTCGGCGCCGACGACGTCGCCGAGCGCCCGCAGCGAGCTGCCGTGGTTGAGGTGGGCCTTGAAGAAGTTGGGGTCGAGCTTCAGCGCGTAGACGAAGCACTCGGCGGCGGTCTTGAAGTTGCCGGTGCGGAGGTACTGCGCGCCGAGGTTGTTCCACGCGGTGGCGTTGCCGGCGTCGGTCTCGGCGGCCTTGCGGAACGACTGCGTGGCGAGGGTCGGCTTGTCGGCGGCGAGGTAGGCGAAGCCCTTGAGGTTGTAGGCGCGCGAGGTCTCTTCGGGGGTGATGATCTTGGCGTCGACGGCGAGCGCCGAGCTGGTGACGGTCTGGGTCAGCTCGTGCTTGCCCTGCTTGAGGAAGGCCTCGGCCATCACGAGCATGGCGTCGACGTTCTGCTCGTGGATCCGCAGGGCCTCGCGCGACAGGTCGAGGGCGCGGGAGAGGTCGCCCTGGCGCAGCGACTGCCCGGCCTGCTGGCTCTGCTGGTGCGACGCGGCCAGCTTGCGCCGCTCCTCCTCGGGGTCGCGGTCGCGGTTCTTCTTGGCCGGCGCCTTGTCGTCGGCGGCGGCCTCGGCCGGCTTGTCGACGGCCTCGGGCTGCCAGTCGGCGTCGGGCTCGCCGGCGGCGGTCTTGCCCGGCGGCGTCGACTCGCCGGCCGGCTTGTCGCAGGCGAGGACGAGGAGAAGCCCCGTGAGACAGGTGCGAAGGGACATGTCCCGGAGGGCAGTCATCGGCGCCGGTCCTCCACCTGCAGGTCGACGCTGGCGTCGTGCAGCAGCGGGTACTGGTCGGGCTTGTAGATGTTCATGCGCTCGAGCGCCTTCTTCGTCCACTCGCTGGCGACGCCGTACTCCTTGCCGCGCTTGATCGTCTCCTCGTACAGCTGGATCGCCTTGGCCTCGAACTTGCCCGCCTCGGTCTCGACGATGTCCTTGTAGGCGAACCAGGGCTCGCTGTACTCCTTGAGCTCGCGCGGGACCGGGGCCTCGCGGATCTTGATCGCGGTCACCTCGAAGGCGTAGCCGCGGCGGAACATCGCCGCCAGCACCCACTCGATCCGGCGGTAGGGGAACACGGAGTCGTACGACTTGCTGGCGGCGACGACCTTGTCGAACAGCACCTTGGCGCTGTCGGCGAACTTCTTGCCGGTGCCGGTCAGCTTGAAATCGAGCAGGTCGGACAGGCTGTACTCGGACAGCAGGAACTGCGCCTCGGACGGGAAGTCGGCGGCGTCGGAGGCGGCCTGCAGGCCGCGCGCGGTGTAGAGCGCGACGCACTCGCGGTAGGCCGTCTCGGCGCCCTTGCGGTCGCCGCGGGCGGCCCGGGCCTCGCCCATCCGCAGGTGGGCCTCGACCGACTTGGCGGCCTGCGTCGGGTCGGCGCCGAACTTGGCGAGGAAGGCGGCGAAGGCGGTCTCGGCGGCCTTGTGGTCGTCGGTCTTGCCGAGCACCGAGGCGGCGCGGAAGCTGGCGTCGGCGGCCTCCTTGGGGTCGGTGGTCTGGGCGGCGTAGCGGACGAACAGGTCCGACGACTTCTTGTACTGCTGGAGGTTGTCGAGCAGGTCGGCGGCGTTCTTGAGCGCGAGCAGGCGGTGCTCGCTGGCCTTGTAGCGCTCGTCCTGCGCGAGCACGAGGTAGCTGGCGACGGCGTCGTCGAACTCGAAGAAGCGCACGTGGTTGAGGCCCGAGCGCAGGAGGGCGTCGTCGGCGAACTCGCTGTCGGGGTACTGCTTGTAGATGCGCTCGTAGGTCTTGGAGGCGCTGCCGAAGCGGCCGATCTTCTCGTAGGCGACGGCGGCGTTGTTGAGCGCGCGGTCGGCGTTGGGGTCCTTCGGGGCCTGATCGACGAGCGCGGTGTAGCGGTCGGCGGCGGCCTCGAACTCGCCGGCCTCGAACAGCTGGTTGGCCTCCTGGAAGCGGACCGCGTTGCCGAGGGTCTTGAGGTCGCCGGCGAACTTCTCGCTCTGCTCGGCGTCGCCGCAGCCCTTCTGCAGCAGCTTCTCGGTCCACTCCTGCGCGGCCTTGAGGTCGCCGCGGATGACCTTGCCGTCGATGATCGAGAAGCCGGCGTTGATGGCGACGTTCTCGCCGCAGTAGTCGTCGATGACGCGGGTGAAGCGGGTCTCGGCCTCGTCCCAGTGCATGTAGCGCTGGCTGATCGCGCCTGACTTGAAGGCCAGGCTGCCGGCGGCCTTGGCGTCGGGCTTGATGGCGACCAGCTTGTCGTAGGCGGACTGCAGCGCGACCAGGGCCTCGGGGATCGGCTTGGGGTCGAACGGCGGCTTGACGGCGTCCTGCTTCGGCATGTCCGGCAAGGTCAGCTTGCCGGCCTTCTGCTCGTCCTCGACGTAGGCCTCGAGCGAGAACACCACGCCCTCGGCGGCGTCGACCTGGCGGCTGGCCGCGGTGTTGCTGTCGCGCACGGTGATGTACTCGCGCGCGGCCTCGAGGTACTGGCCGGAGTAGTAGAGGCTCTCGGCGTAGTCGTAGCGGTATTGATAGGAGGACGGCGTGTCGGGGTAGCGCAGGAGGTAGGCGGCGTAGGCGGCGGCGGCCTTCTTGTACTCCTCCTCGGCCCGCGGGTCGCCGGCGGCCCGCAGGCTCTGGGCGTAGGCGTGGCGCTCGACGGCGCTGGCGACCAGGGCCTCCTCGACGAGCTTCATCGCGGCGTCGATCGCCTCGGTGTCGGCCTCGTTGGCGTAGAACCACGGGGTGCCGCGCAGGTAGTTGTTGGCGAGGGCGTCGCGGGCGGTGCGGGCGCCGGTCTTGTCGCCGAGCGCGACCTGGGCGTCGAGGATCTTCTTCTGCAGCAGCGGGGCGGCGGCGGCGGTCGGCCAGCGGGCGAGGGCGGAGTCCCAGATCTTGATCGCCAGCTTGAAGTCGGTCTGGAAGGCGTAGAGGTCGCCGAGGGCGGCGTAGATCTCGGGGACGTGCTTCTCGCCGCCGCGGGCCTTGTAGTCGCGCTCGAGGCGGGCGAAGCCGACGGCGGGATCGGGGTTGCCGTCGAGGTCCCAGTCGTCCTCGATGTAACACTTGGCGATGTAGCGGATGGCGTCGTCGCGCAGCGCCATCGCCGAGTCGTCGCCGGCGGCCTTCATGCTCTCGGCCAGGCGCACGTACTCGTCGAGGCGGGCGGCGGCGCCGGGGAAGTCGCGCTGGAGGTAGAGGGTCCAGGCGATCCGGATCGTCGCCTCGTCGAAGTAGGGGCCCTGGGTGTCGCGCGCGGCCTCGGTGTAGGCCTCGAGCGCGGGGCGCATCTCGTCGAGGTCGTAGTGGATCTCGCCGATCCGCAGCCAGGTCTCGGCGACGTACTTGCTGCCCGGCTTGCGCGGGTTGCAGCCGTTGTAGTCGCCGGCGCGGAAGTTCCTGGCCGGGACGACGCCGCTGCCGTCGGGGCCGGGGACGCCGTAGCGGCCTTCGCACACCAGCGCGAGCATGGTCTGCCGGCTCTCGTCGAACCGCTCCTCCTCGAAGCGCAAGATCGCCATCAGGTACAGCGCGGCGTCGGCGTGGACGTACGTCGGGAAGCGGGCGTTGAGATCGTGCAGGAGGGCGACGCTCTTCGAGTAGTCGACCTTCGGCGGCTCGGGCGGGACGTCGCTCTTCTTCTTTTCCTTGCGATCCTCGAAGGCGAGCAATGCCTTCTCGTAGTCGGACTCGGCGCGTTGGAACCGCTCGTTGTCGGCCTCGAAGTGGAGCTCGGCCAGGCGGAACAGGATCTCGGGGGTCCAGCTGGGGTCGGACGGGTTCTGCTTGAGGAAGCCGTCGTAGCGGGCGATCGCGGCCTCGCGCAGCTGCAGGGCCTTGGCCTTGTGGGCGGCGATCTCGGCGTCGAGCTGCTTCTGCAGCTTGCCGCGGCCGCGCTCGGCCTCGACGACGGTGACGACCGCCAGGGTGTCGGCGGCGACGGCGGCGGCGCGGCGGTAGCGGGCGAAGATCGTCTCGAGGTCGGCGAGGGCCTTGTCGTCGTCGGCGGTCCTGGGCAGGCGCGCCGGCGGGACCGAGAGCGCGCGCCGATCGACGGCGCCGGTCGGCTCGCGCGCGGTGCCCGAGCCCGGCTCGCCGAGGATGCCCTGCCAGCCCGACGGCGGCGGCAGCTCGCCGCGCGGCAGGGCGGCGGCTGGAGCGGATGTCGCAAGAGACAGGGCCCATAGGGCAGGTGCCAAGAGCCATGGCCGGAGGGACAGGCGCGTCATCCGCGGACCTCCGCGGCGGCTTCGCAGGCGCGCGAGAGTGACATGTCCCGAGGGTCATGTTTGAAAGAATATGTCTGGGAGGACAGGCGCTTCACCCGCTGACCTCCGCGGCGGCTTCACGGGCGCGCGAGCATGACATGTCCCGATGGGCATGTTTTAAAAGATATGTCTGGGAGGACAGGCGCTTCACTCGCTGTCCTCCAGCGCCTCGTTGACGGCGCGGTCGAGGTTCTTGACGCTGCGGTCGCGGGTGCGCTCGAGGTCGCGGGCCAGCTCGAGCTCGGCCTCCTTGGTGGCCCAGGCGACGTCGAGCAGGCCGACGTCGGCGCGGATCGTCCAGTAGCGGAGGTCGGCGGCGACGTCGCGGACGCCGGCGTGGACGGCCTCGGCGGCGGTGACGTCGGCGCGCGGGCGCAGGGCCTCGAGCTCGTCGCGGTAGCGGGTGAGGTTGTCGCGCTCCTCCTGGAGGACGACGACGGCGCGGGCGAGGCGGGCCTGGGCGGCGGCGCCGAGGCGCTTGCGGGCGGCGTCGAGGCGGATGAGCAGACGCTGGCGGCGTTGCCACTGCTCGCGCACGCCCTCGCCGCCGCCGCCGGGCCACAGGTTGCCGACGAGGACGTTGTGGGCGGCGATGGCGTCGCGGCGGGTGCCGGGCAGCGGGTCGGTGAAGCGGAGGGTGGCGCGGGCGGTCTGCAGGCCGCGGTGGGCCTCGGCGAGGCTGTCTTCCAGCGCGCCGAGCTCGCCGCGCAGGGCCGCGGCCTCCTGGAAGAACGGGCCCTGCGAGCCGCGGCGCGACGACTCGCGTTGGGCGTACTCGAGACCGTAGAGGCGCGCGCGCACGGCGGTGGTCTCGGCGCGGGCGGAGGCCAGCGGGTCGGCGAGCTCGGTGACGCGGCGGAGGTGCTTCGACGGCCGCTCGAACAGGGCGTCGACGGCGCGGCGCATGTCGGCGAGGCCGCGGGTCGGGCTGCGGCCGACGGCCGACAGCAGCGCCTCGCCGGCCTCGCCGAGGTCGCGGCCGGCGCGGTCGAGGGCCTGCCAGTGCGCGCCGAGGTCGGTAAACAGCAGCGCGCGCTCGGGCGAGGCGGCGGCGATCTCCATGCGCTCGAGCAGCGCCATCGTCTCGCGCAGCAGGTGCTCGGTCTCACCTGTCTCTCGGGCCAGGCGTTCGGCCTGCACCGCGCGCGGCAGGTTGCGGGCCAGCGGGATGGCGGCGCGCGGGACGAGGGTGTCGAGGCTGAAGTGGCGCGGGTCGGAGCGGATGACGGCGCCGACGTAGTCGAGGGCGTCGCTGCCGACGGCCAGGGCCGGGGCGACCGCCTTGTACTGGTCGTCGAAGTGGCGGCGCAGGGCGGCGAACTCGTCCTCGGCGGCCTTCCAGTTGCGGCGGCGGATCTGCAGCTTGCCGCGCAGCGACTTGGCCTCGGCCGCGGCGGCGCTGTGGGGCGTCTCGCGCAGCAGCTGGTCGAGCGCGGCGAGGGCGGCCTCGTGGCGGTCGGCGCGGAGCAGGGTCCAGGCGATCTCGTAGAGCGCCGAGGCGTACAGCGGCGAGGCGCGGCCGATCGAGCGGTACGACAGCAGCGCCGCGTCGTAGTCGCCGCGGTCGTGGAAGATGCGCGCGCGGGCCATCCACGCGAGCTCCCGGATCTCCTGCTCCGCCGCGCCGGGCAGGCTGCGGGTGGCGACGATCCGGTCGAAGCGGACGATCGCGTCGTCGAGGCGGCCGAGGGCGGCCGCGGCGGCGCCGGCGACGTAGGTCGCGCGCAGCAGGCTGCGCCAGGCCGGCGCGGATGTCCCGAGAGGCAGGTCGGCGGGGACGAGGCCGTCGAGCTCGACCAGCGCCTCGGCGTACTCCTTCGACAGGAACAGGAAGCGGCCCCAGGCGTAGCGCAGCTCGGCGATCCGCTGGTCGGGCGGGACGGCGGCGACCCAGCCGCGCAGGCGGGTGACGTCGAGCGCGCTGAGCTCGCTGCCGGGGCCGCGGTCGCCGTCGAGGCCGACCGACTGCATGCGCGCGCGCAGCTCGGGCATGACCGACAGGCCCTGCTTGCGCGCGTGTCCGCGGGCGCGCGCCGGGGCGGCGAGCTCGAGCAGGCGGGCGACGCTGCGCTGGTGGAGGCGGCGCGCCTCGGGGCCGGCGTCGGCGAGGGTCAGGGAGAAGCACTCGCTGGCCCACCGGCGCATGCGCAGCAGCAGCAGCGCCTCGCCGAGGTAGTAGCGGGCCTGGACCGCCGCCGGGGTGCCGGGGGCGTTCTCCAGCAGGTCGAGGAAGACGATCGCGGCGCCCTCGGCGTCGCCGCCCTCGAGCTGGACCTGACCGGCGACCAGGCGCTCGGCCAGGTCGGAGGCGCTCGGGCCGGCGGGGGTCGGCGTCACCTGCTCGGCGGCCTTGATCGCGTCCTCGGCGTCGCTGAGCAGGCGGGCCGCGTCGCCGCTGGGGGCCGCGTCGGCGGCCGGGGCCGCGACGCGCGGGCCGGGGGCGGCGAGCAGGGGTGACCGCAGGGCGGCGGGGAGCGGGGCGGCGGATGTCCGGAAGGACATGACGCCCGGGACAGGCGCGAGGGCGGCGGGGAGCGGGGCGGCGGATGTCCGGAAGGACATGATACCCGGGACAGGCGCGAGGGCGGCGGGGAGCGGGGCGGCGGATGTCCGGAAGGACATGACGCCCGGGACAGGCGCGAGGGCGGCCGGGAGCGGGGCGGCCGCGAGCAGGGCGAGCTCGGATGACCGCAGGGACATGCCGGAAGGGACAGGTGCGAAGAGACCTGCCCTCACGGGCATGTCCCATGGCGCAGCCGAGGCCGCCGCGGGGGCGAGCAGGGCGCAGGCCAGGGCCAGGCGGGCGAGGGCGCGCGACATGGCGTCACTTGGCGGGCGCGGCCGCAGGCTCGGCCTTGGCCGCGGGCTCGGCCCGGGTCTTGGCCGCGGCGGCGCCGTCTTGGCCGACGACCTGGAACTCGACGGCGGGGCGGTCCTTCATCTCGGTGGTGAGGTTGCCGCGCTCGTAGCCCTTGCTGACCAGCTTGAAGCTGCCGCCCTCGGTGACGTTGAAGTTATGGGTCTGCGGCGACTTGAAGGTGTAGCCGCGCAGGTAAGTGAAGACGCCGTAGCCCTGGCCCTGGTAGGTGAGCTCGACGCGGGCCTCGTGCGGGCCGGGCGGCAAGGTGCCGTCGAACACGAGGATCTCGTCCTCCGCGTCGAGGCCGCCCGACTCGTCGCTGCGGGCGAAGATCTGCGCGCCGTCGAGGGTGTAGACGATCCGCACCAGGCGAAAGCCGACGCCCATGAGGTTGCGGTGGGCCAGGACGACGCGGCCGCCGGCGGCGACGCCCGCCATGACCGTGTCCCGAAGGACAGCCAGCCGCGCCTTGCTGCGGAAGATCTTGTCCTTGAGGCTGTTGACCTCGGCCTCGATGCCGTCGAGCCGGTCGCCGTAGAGGTCGGAGGTCCGCGCGCTCGCGGCCGGGTCCTCGCCGAGCAGCCCGCCCTCGCTCTTGCTCGGGGTGGGGGTCTGCGCCGCCGGCTGGGTCGGTGCCGGATCGGCAGACGCAGGCGCCGCGGTCGGGGCCGCCGGGGCCGCTTCCTTGGGCTTCTTCGGGGCAGGTGCGGCGTGGGCCGACATGCCCGCGCCGGCGAGGGCGAAGATCAGTGCTGCTACGGAGAGCCGGCGCGACGGCGAGGCGACCATCGAAGACAGGCTACCAAGGCGCGTAAAACTGAGCCAGTCGGGAGACAATTCGCGGGGCTCCGAGGGTGCGTGGAGGATGAGGGCGGGATCGAACCAGCGGCGACCGCGCGTGGAGATCGTGCTGGAGTGATGAGTGAATCGCTCGTGGTGCGGCGACTCTGATGAGTAAGTGGCCAGTCGGCGGCGGTCCTGCTGAACTGGAGCGATGGACGAGCGGTACGAGCCGGACTGCCCCGATCCGCCGACCCAGGCCGTGCTCGACGCGGCGCTGGCCGGGACGACGCGGGTGCGCGTGTGGCCAGGGGGAGCGATCGGACGTCCCGAGGTGATGCTCGCGGAGCTGGAGGACGCCGCCGAGCTCGCGGCGCTGCGCGAGGCGCTGCAGATCGTCGAGGGCCCGGCCTGGAGCTGCCTGTGCTCCGGCGGGCCGACGATCGAGCTGTTCGCCGCCGACGGGCGCCCGATCGCGTCGTTGATGGTGCACAAGAAGGTGGTGCTGCGCACCGCGCTGTGGGACGGCGACGCGCCGCTCCGCGACCCCGCGGCGGTGTGGCGCTGGCTCGACCGCTTCGGCCTGTCCGCCGTGCTGGCGCGCCGCGAGGCGGAGCTGGAGCGGATGGTCGAGGCGTTGTTCGAGGATTGACGGCGTGACCGCCGTGCGAGCGCGAGAGGGCGGTGCTGTTCGGGGGGCTGGAGCGGACCTGATCGCAGCGGCGCCCGACTCGCGGTTCCATCGATAGGACCGGGTGCTCGCGCCGGGGGTCTTTCCGTGGCCGTTCGGACATGCGCGAAAGGACATGCTCGCTCGGCGGCCGCGGAGAGGTCTCGGCAGGGGCTCCTGTCGGTGAGCGAGAATGAACGGACATGCTCATGTGGACATGCTCTTAAGAGCATGTCCATTAAAACATGTCCGAAACGACGAAGCGCGACCGCGGCACGGGGCCGGGGTCGCGCTGCGGTCGGGAGCCGAGGGGGGCTCAGCGGGCGGCGGCGGCCGCGAGGGCCTCGGCGCGGTCGGTGCGCTCCCAGCTGAAGTCGGGCTCGCTGCGGCCGAAGTGGCCGTAGGCGGCGGTCTGGGCGTAGATCGGGCGCAGCAGGTCGAGCTCCTGGATCAGCTTGGCCGGGCGGGCGTCGAAGTGGGCCTCGACCAGCTGGGCCAGCTTCTCGTCGGGGAGCTTGCCGGTGCCGAAGGTGTCGACGGCGATGCTGACGGGGCGGGCGACGCCGATCGCGTAGGCCAGCTGGATCTCGGCGCGGCTGCACAGGCGCGAGGCGACCAGGTTCTTGGCGATGTAGCGGGCGTAGTAGGCGGCGCTGCGGTCGACCTTCGACGGGTCCTTGCCCGAGAAGGCGCCGCCGCCGTGACGGCCCATGCCGCCGTAGGTGTCGACGATGATCTTGCGGCCGGTGAGGCCGCTGTCGCCCATCGGCCCGCCGACGACGAAGCGGCCGGTCGGGTTGATGTGGAACTTGGTACGGGCGTCGAGCAGGTCGGCCGGGACGACCTTCTTGATCACGCTCTCCATGACGAACTCGCGCAGGTTGGCCTGCGAGACCTCGGCGCTGTGCTGGGTGCTGATGACGACGGTGTCGACGCGGACGGGGCGGCCGCCGTCGTACTCGACGGTGACCTGGCTCTTGCCGTCCGGGCGCAGGAAGCTGTTCTTGTCGGCGCGGCGGACCTCGGTCAGCTGACGGGTCAGCTTGTGCGCGAGGCTGATCGGCATCGGCATCAGCTCGTCGGTCTCGGTGCAGGCGTAGCCGAACATCATGCCCTGGTCGCCGGCGCCCTGCTCCTTCTCGCTGCCCTCGTCGACGCCCATGGCGATGTCGGGGCTCTGACCCTCGATGGCGACGAGCACGCCGCAGCTGTCGGCGTCGAAGCCCATGTCGGAGCTGGTGTAGCCGATGGTGCGGACGGTGGCGCGCACGATCCGCGGGATGTCGACGTAGGTGCTGGTGGTGATCTCGCCGGCGACGTTCACGTAGCCCGTCTTCACCAGCGACTCACAAGCGACGCGCGCGCGGGGGTCCTGGGCGAGGATCGCGTCCAAGATCGAGTCGCTGATCTTGTCGCACATCTTGTCGGGGTGACCTTCGGTGACGGACTCACTGGTGAACAGTCGGCTTGCCATTTTGACTCTCGGTGCCGTGAACGGCGGTTGACGTAAGGATGGGCACCCGCGGGCGCGGCGCGAGCATATGCGCGCCTTTTGCGCAGGGCAAGCGCTTTGCGGCCCATTCGCGACGATCTCACGCGGCCCGGCTCCGCCGATCACGCGACTCGTGGTTCAACCCTCACACGCCCGCGACGAAGCGTCACGGTGCACCAGGCACGCCCCAGGGCGTCGGTTCGGGCACGAGGCGCAGGTTCAGCGTGAAGGCCGGGTCGCGTTCGCTGTCGGGCGGCAACTCGATGAACAGATAGGGCGCGACGCCGGCGGCGCGCAGGCTCCCGAGTCGACCGATCACGACCTGCGCGGGGGCGCCGGTGCCGGCCGCGCACGCCAGTTCGTCGGTGGCGAGGCAGCCGGGCGCGCGCACTGCGAGGCCGACGTCCGGACGGCTGACCGTGATCTCGAGCGCTCGCGCCGGTGGTGCGGCCGGCAGGTCGAGCTGCAGGACCCGCTCGCGCAGGCCGGCGCCGCCGCACGTATGGGCGTGGGCGTCGGTCTGCGGCAAGGCCGGGTCGACGACCAGCGCGGCCTCGCCGCCTTCGCTCAGCACCACCGGCGTGTGCAGGGCGGTGCTGCAGGTGTCGGCCGGCAAGGTCGTACATTCGGGCGCGTCGCCGGGGGCGCTGGCCATGCACAGGGTGCCGGCGACGCAGCGCCCGCGCGAGGCGGGCTCGCACACCTCGCCGGCGCCCAAGACCCGGGTCAGGCCGATCTCGAGGTCGTAGCTCAGCGGGTCGGGGGCGTCCTCGGGGGCTGGCTTTTGGTTCAGGTCCGAAAAGACAGCCGGGTCGATGCCGACGGCGAGGCGCAGGACGGTGCCGGCGGCCAGGTCCTGCAGCGCGAGCGGAGCGTCGACGGCGCAGGCGATCTCGCGCCCGCCGAGGCAGTCGTCCGGGGCGAACGAGAGCCGCGGGGCGAAGCCGACGCCGCGGGCCGCGACGGTCAGATCGGCGCGCACCGGGACCTCGACGCGCAAGAAGCCGTCGGCCCCGCCGCCCCCGCAGACGCCGCGGATCGCCTCGTCGGCCGTCATGGTCCGCAGGTTGCCGCGGTAGCGCCCGTGCGACACCAGCAGGGCCTCGGCGCAGGCGTCGGCCGGCGCAGGCGCCTCGGCCCACACGCCGGTGGTGGTGCTGTCCTCGGTGGCGGCGCCCTCGGTCGTCTCCGCGCCCGGGGCGGTGCAGCCGACGTGCGCGAGCGTGAGCGCCAGCCCGAGCCCGGCCGCCACCGGCACGCGGAGGCCGGCGCGGGCAGGCGCGAGGACGCGAGCTGTGCGGTGCGCGGCGGGCGACATCTGCGCAGCAGACAGGATAACCAAGAACCGGGCGGGTTTCACTTCCGTCAGGGCCGTGAGCGCTGTACCTTGCGAGCCATGCGAGACCTCGGCTTTCGCACGCTCGACCTCCGCGGCGGGGGTAGGGCCGAGGACCCGTCGACCTGGCGGGGCCTCTGCTCCCGCGCGGCAGGGCTCGAAGGCGAGGCCGACGCGGCCGCGCGCGCAATCATCGCGGACGTGCGGGCGCGCGGCGACGCGGCGGTCTGCGAGCTCACGAGCCGCTTCGAGCAGCGCACGCTGACGCCGGAGCAGTTCGAGATCTCCCGCGAGGCGCGGGCGGAGGCGGCCGCGCGCGTGTCGCCCGACCTGCGCGCCGCCCTGGTCACCGCGGCCCACGGGATCCGCGTGTTCCACGAGACGCAGGCCCACGCCGACACCGGCCTCGAGATCGAAGATGTCTCTTTGTACAGCCGCGTCGCGCCGCTGCGCCGGGTCGCCGTGTATGCGCCGGGCGGCACGGCGGCCTATCCGTCGTCGGTGTTGATGGCCGGGATCCCGGCCAAGGTCGCCGGCGTGCCGGAGGTGATCCTGGTGACGCCGCGGGCGCCCGACGTGGTGCTGCTGGCGGCCGAGATCGCGGAGGTCGACCGGGTGTTCCAGATCGGCGGGGCGCAGGCGATCGCCGCGCTGGCGCTGGGGACGGCGACGGTGCCCCGGGTCGACAAGATCGTCGGGCCCGGCAACGCCTACGTCACCGCGGCCAAGCGCCAGGTGTTCGGGCTGTGTGCGATCGACGGGATCGCCGGGCCGAGCGAGATCGTGGTCGTCGCCGACGCGACCGCCGACCCCGAGCTGGTCGCGGCCGACCTCATCGCCCAGGCCGAGCACGACGTGCTGGCCTGCGCGATCCTCATCACCGACAGCGAGCCGCTGGTGCCCGCCGTGATCGCGGCGCTGACCCGCCAGCTCGGCGACCTGCCGCGGGCCGAGATCGCCTCGCAGGCGCTGCGCGAGCACGGGGCCGCGGTGCTGGTCGACGACGTCGCGGCGATGGTCGCCGCCGTCAACGCCTACGCGCCCGAGCACGTCGAGCTGCTGCTCGCCGACGCCGACGCGGTGGCGAAGCAGATCACCTCGGCCGGGGCGATCTTCGTCGGGGCGTTCACGCCCGAGGCCGCCGGCGACTACACGGCCGGCCCCAGCCACGTGCTCCCGACGGCCGGCGCGGCCCGCTTCGCCTCGCCGCTCGGGGTGTGGGACTTCGTCAAGCACACCAGCGTGCTGCGGCTCGGCCGCGACGCGCTGGCCGCCCAGGCGCCGGCGATCGCGCGCCTGGCCCGAGCCGAGGGGCTCGAGGGCCACGCACGCGCGGCGGAGCTGCGGCTGCGCGAAACGACATAGCTTTCAAGACATGACGCGGAGGACATGTTCATGACGACATCTGAGTGGACTCGCCACCTGCGGCCCGCGCTGGCGGGACTCGACGTTTACGACATCGAGCCGGTACCGGTGAAGGCGCGCTTGGCGGCGAACGAGCTGGCGGAGCCGTGGCCCATGGAGGTGGTGCAGGAGGTCGGCAAGCGAGTGGCCCAGCTCGAGCTGAACCGCTACCCCGACACGTCCGGGCGCAAGCTGCGGGCGCTGCTGGCCCAGCGCCACGCGGTCGACCCGGAGGCGGTGGTGCTCGGGTGCGGCAGCGACGAACTGATCGGCTTCCTGCTGACCGCGCTGGGCGGGCGGCCGAGCGAGCCGAGCTTCATCGTCGTGCCGACGCCGACCTTCCAGATGTACGGCCATGCGGCCCGCTGCCGCGGGATCGGCGTGCTCGAGGTGCCGCTCACCGAGGAGCTCGAGCTCGACGAGACGTTGATGCACGAGGCGCTCGGGGTGGCCACCGGCGCGGCGCTGTGCTTCCTGGCCCGCCCGAACAACCCGACCAGCAGCCTGTGGGACGCGGCGGTCATCGAGCGGCTGATCGCGCAGCACCCGGCGACGGTGTTCGTGCTCGACGAGGCCTACATCTCGTACGCGCCGGGGGCGACGCTGTGGCGGCAGGGCCTGCCCGACAACGTCGTGTACATGTCGACGCTGTCGAAGATCGGGCTGGCGGCGCTGCGGATCGGCTACCTCGTGGCCCCGCCGGCGCTGCGCCGGCCGCTCAACGTGGTCCGCAACCCGTACAACGTGTCGGCCACCAGCCAGGCGATCGCCGAGCTGGTGCTGACCAAGTTCGACGGCGTGCAGAAGGCGATGCTGACCCGCAGCCTCGCGGCCCGCCAGAAGCTGGTCGGGCTGCTGGAGAAGATCCCCAAGGCCAGGGTGTTCCCGGCCCACGCCAACTTCGCGGTGGTCCGCCTCGACCCCGCCGGCGAGGCCGCCCGCGTCGCCGAGGCCCTCGCCCAGCGCGGGATCCTCGTCAAGGACGCCTCGGCCCTGCCGCGCCTGGCCGGCTGCCTGCGCGTCGGCGTCGGCACCAACGCCGAGCTCGACCTGCTCGGCAAGGCGCTCGCCGAGGTGATCCCCGGCTACCCCGCCGCGGCGACCTGAGCCGGGTCGAAGGGACATGCGCGAAGGGACATGCCCCCGGGGGCATGTCCCTTGCACATGCCCCCGAGAACATGCTCGAAGGGCCCGCTCACTCGCGCGGCGGCTCGCGCGGCAGCAGGCAGTGGAAGCTGGTGGTCTCGCCGGGGGCGCTCTCGACCCACATGCGGCCGCCGTGGGCCTCGACGATGCCGCGCGAGATGTAGAGGCCGAGGCCGAGGCCGGGGACGGGGCCCTCGCGGGCCTCGCGGGTGCGGGCGAACCGACAGAACAGCGAGCGCTGCTGGTCGGGCGCGATGCCGGCCCCGTGGTTGACGACGGCGAGCTCGACCGCGCCCTCGCGCGGGCCGACGTCGACGCGGATCTCCCGGCCCGGCTCGCCGTACTTCACGGCGTTCGACAGCAAGTTGTCCAGGACCTGGTGGATCCGGTCGGGGTCGACCCACGCCGGCTGCGCGCCCTCGGCGACCACGCGGATCGGCGCGCCGGGCAAGGTCTCGCGCGCCTGCTCGACCGCGCCGGCGGCCAGGGCCGCGAGGTCGACGACGCGCGGCTGGACGGTCAGGCGGCGCGACTCGATGCGCGAGGCGTCGAGCAGGTCGTCGATCATGCGGTCGAGCCGGCGGCCGGCGGTCTTGATCCGCTCGAGGCCGCGGAGGGTCCGCTCCGGGGGCGCCCGGGAGGCCGCGCAGGAGCGCCTCGACGGTCAGCTCGACGACGGCGACCGGCTGCCGCAGGTCGTGCGCGACCACGGAGGTCCACTCCTCGCGCAGGCGCTCGAGCTCCTTGAGCGCGCTGATGTCCTGGAACACGATCGCGGCGCCGGCAGGCTCGCCGACGGTGACGAGCGGGGTGGCGCTGACGAGGACCGGGAGGACGCGGCCGTCGGGGCCGACGATGACGTACTCGACGCCGACGAGGGCCTCGCCGCGCAGCGCGCGGTTCGCCGGCGTGCGCTCGAACGGCACCGGCGCGCCGGAGGGCTCGCGGACGTCGTAGAGGCGATCCTCGGGGTGGCCGACGAGCCCCGAGCGACGAGCGAGGGCGGCGGCGACGCGGTTGCGCAGGACGATGGTGCTCTCGCTGTCGACGACGATGACGCCCTCGGGCAGCTGGTCGAGGACGGTCTGCAGCCAGGCGCGCTGGAAGGCCTCGCCGACGTAGCGGGTGGCGATCTCGATCGCCGCGCCGGCGCGGGCGGCCAGCAGCTCGATGAGGCGCTGGTCCTGGACCGAGAACTCGTCGGCGCCGATCTTGTCGGCCAGGAACAAGTTGCCGACCGAGCGGCCGTGGAAGCGGATCGGGACGCCGAGGAAGCTGCGCATGTCCGGATGGCCAGGCGGGAACCCGCCGAAGGCGGGGTGCCGGTGCAGGTCGCGGGTGCGGATGATGCGGTTGTCGCGGGCGACCGCGCCGAGCAGGCCGATCGGCCGCGGGTTGCGGGCGATCCGGCGAGCCACTTCGTCCGAGACGCCGAGGGCGATCCACGGGTCGAAGGGGACCGCGGGGTCGGTGCCGATGCCGAGGCCGACGTAGCGCGCGTCCGTCAGGGTCTGGGCCTGGCGCGCGATGACCTGCAGCACCGTGGCGAGGTCGGAGCGCGGCAGGTCGGCGACCGCCTCGGACACCGCCGCGGCGGCGCGCGTGAGGTCCTCGAGCTCGCCGCGGAGCCGCCGCTCGGCGTCGTGGGCCCGCCGCAGCGCCTCGTCGGCGCGCTTGCGCAGGGTGATGTCCTGGGCGGTGCCGATCCCGCGCAGCGGGACGCCGGCGCCGTCGAGGTCGACCTCGGCCTGCTCGCGGATCCACTTCACCTCGCCGTCGACGACGATCCGGTGCTCGACGTCGAAGGGCGCGCCGGCCAGGGCGGCCTGCCACGCGCGGTCGACGTGCGCGCGGTCGTCCGGGTGCAGCAGGTCGAGGAAGCCGTGATAGGTGAGCGTGGTGCCGCGCGGGACGCCGAAGATCCGGTAGGTCTCGTCGCTCCACTGCACCTCGTCGCGCCGCAGGTCGAGCCGCCAGCTGCCGACGCCGGCGACGGACTGGGCGCGATCGAGGTCGGACTGCCGCTCGCGCAGGGCCTCCTCGACGCGCCGGCGCGCGGAGACGTCGCGGACGAAGGCCTGCCAGCGGCCGTCGGTGAGCAGTCTGGCGCGGAGCTCGACCGGCAGCCGGGTGCCGTCCTTGCGCCGCACGCTCGACTCGAAGGCGGCGGGCAAGCCGCGCAGGAGGTCGGCGGGATCGGTGGCGTCGAGGGAGAGCAGGTCGAGCAAGGTCAGGCCCAGCAGCTCGTCGCGCGAGTAGCCGAGCATGTGACAGACGGCGTGGTTGACCTCGGTGAGGCGACCTTCGAGGTCGGCGATGAGGACGCCGTCGGGCGCCTGCTGGATCAGAGAGGTGGCGAGGTGCCGAGTGGCGTCGGCGACGGCGCGCTCGGCCCGGCGCAGGCGCTCGTGGAAGGCGCTGACGGCGACGCCCATGCCGACGAACACGGTCATCGGCAGGAGCGCGGCCGGGTCGTGCTTGACGAGCTGCTGCGCGGGCGGGACGAAGAACCACCACACCAGGACCGCCGAGAGGGCGGTGGTGCTCAGGCCGGCGCGCAGGCCCGCGAGCGCGCCGGCAGTGAAGACGGCAGGGTAGAAGAAGAGGAACCAGGTGCGCGGGATGAGGCGCCAGAGCAGCAGCTGAAGGACGAGCGCGAGGAACGGGAGCGCGAGCGAGACGAGCAGGCGCGAGGAGTGAGGACGGGGCGTCGCGGATGGGCCCGCGGGCGCGACCGCGTGGGAGCTCCGCGAGCCGCGAGGAGCGGCGGGTGCGTCGCCGAGCTCTCCCCGCCCGTCCGTGCTGTCGTGCTCGTCGGCGGCGCCGCGGCTCACCATGAGCGAAGGTGTGAACCCGGTGACGCGCGAGCGCCCGGACGGCGATGCGTGCGCGGGCGGTGTCGCGTTCCGCGGGCGCGCCGCCGGGGGTGCTGCGGCGGAGAGAGGGTCGGTGCGCGGGGATCGTGGAGCGGCCGAGCCGCGGGGGAAGGCTGTCGCGGGACGGCGGCCTGCCGGGAGGGGCGGCGGTCGTCGGCGCCGGGCGGCCGCGGGCGCGCCGGCCCGCCCGCAGGGGACCGAGGGCGACGGCCCTGGCCGAACCGACCCCGGGGAGCGCGGAGGGGATGATGGTGTCCAAAAGGACATGTTCTCGAGGTCATGTTCTTCGGGGGAGCGTCGAGCCGCGCGCTTCACCGGAGCGCGAGGAGGGCGTTCCCCAGGATCTGCGAGAGGTCCATCTCATGCCCTCGAGGGCGTGTCCGCGGAGTTCACGTCGCGCTCCACCGCGGCGCGCGAGTCGAGGCCTCGAGAAACGGGCAGGAGTTTATGTCCGGGAGGACATGCTCTCAGGAGCACGTCGCTCGCGAGCTCGCGCGCCGCGGTCGCGGGCGCCGGCGGAGCATGATGAAGAGTGTCCCCAGGGACATGGCGAAGAGGCCGTGCCCTTCGCGGCTCGCCGCGCAGCCGCAGCCTTCGTCGGCGGTCGGCAGCAGGTCGGGGAGGCTGGAGTCGGGGGTGGCAGTAACGACGCGGGCGAACGCGCGGGGGTTGCCAGCCAGGTCGTAGGAGACCAGGACGAAGTTGTAGGCGGTGCCGTTGGTCAGGCCGCCGACGACGACCGAGTCGTCGCTGAAGTCGACGTGCGCGCTGCAGACGTGGTCCCACGCGAGGGCGTGGAGGCCGGGGCCGACGCGCAGGCGGCAGTCTCGGTCGCACAGGCCGCCGGGGTCGTTGTCGGGGCCGTCGTCGCAGGCCTCGCCGGCCTCGAGCAAGCCGTTGCCGCAGGTGTCGGGGTCGGTGGCTGCGGCGGGCTCGAGACGGACGGTCGAAAACGGGTGGTCGCCGCACAGGTTTCCGGCGGTGAAGTAGTGGGTGCCGTCGTGCTCGGCGGTGAGGTCGGGCGGCGCGAACGCGTGGCCCGGGGCGGCGCCCCCGTCGGCCTCCTCGCACAGCACGCGGAAGCCGGCGATGTCGCCGGCGCCCGGCGGCTCCCAGCGCAGCAGGACGGCGCCGTTCCCTGGCTCGACGGACAGGTCGATCGGCTGCATGAGCGGCGGCTCGTAGTCGAAGGCGAGCGGGGCGATGCCCGACAGGAGGGACAGGGCGTCGTCGGGGGCGACGAAGAATTCGCTCTCCTGGCAGTTCGGAGTGTTGTTCTCATGCGGCATGCACATCCACAGGCCGGCCTCGCCCGCGCCGTCGCAGCCGCTGGCGAGCCACGCGTCGGCCTCGTCGGTGAGGCGAGTGGGAGTCATGGGCACGAGCCCGTGGGCCAGGAAGGCCGGGTGGAAGGCGGCGCGGATGCCCGGGACGTAGGTGGCGACGAGCTCCACGGCGAGCTGGCCGCAGCGGGCGTATTCGCCGGTGAAACTCGTCTCGGCGACCGCGCACTCCTGGCCGATCATGGCCTGGAGTTGTTGCGCGAGGTCGGCCGGGGGTCGAGTCATCCGGATGTCCGCGCCGACCTGCTGGCCGCACTCGCAGCGGGCGCGGTTCAGGAACTGTCGGTGATCGCGATCTGTCATCGGCCTGATCACTTCGCCGGCATCGTCGGTCACGTGCCAGGCGACGCTGAAATCGGACGGCTCGGGCAGCTCGGCGCGCGCTGCCGGCGAGGCAGGGGGAGGCGAGCAGGACGGATAGCGGGAAAAGGCGCGAGCGATACGGCGCGTCGAACATGACTGTCGAACTTTGCCGGCTTCGCGGTTGTTCCGCGAGCGCGTGTGCGACAGAAGGACGGGGAGGGGGTAGGCGGCCGTCCGAGCGACGGGCGGGCGAAGCTCCCAGAGCTCCATGCGCGTCGCTCGGACCCGTGCCTCGCCTCGGCTCGTTTGTCGGCGAGCCTCACGCGGTGTGCGAGCGAACGGCGGCCGGGTCGGCGGGGCTCGCCCATCTCTCCCGGGGCGGGCGGTGGACATGTCTTCATGGACATGTCTTATGAGGCATGATCACCGACGGGCCCTGCTCGCACACCGGCGAGCCCCGTGAACTCAGCGGCGACGGCGGCGCAGCGGGCCGAGGAGGAACGAGTAGAGGGCGATGCCGGCGAGGCCGAGGCCGGACACGCCGGCGAGCCACTTTGCATAGTCGGTGTGCGGGCGGCCGGTGACGGTGTACCACTCGTCGCCGTCGTCGGGCAGCTTGACGGCCGTGAACGAGAAGTCCTCGTCGAAGTCCTCGGCGCACAGGTACAGCCAGCGCGTGTGGCCGGTGATGTCGGTGGCCTCCACGTGGCACTTGCCGTACGTCTGGTGCATGCTCGTGCTGACGTGGGTCTCGGGGGTGAAGGCCGCCATGATCACGGCCAGGCTGGTGAAGTAGAGGACCACCGCGGCGTGGAGGATCCGGTCGGCGCGGCGCGGCTCGGCCGGGTTCGCCTGCTTGCTGCCGCGCCAGAGGAGCAGGCCGTAGACGGCGATCACGGTGACGAGGCCGATCGGCCCCGGGACGCCGCCGTCGAGCTGCTGGAGGACGTTGAGCTGCAGCATCATCAGCAGCGTGCTGAGGCCGCACACCAGCGCGAGGCCCTTGGCGACCGTCTTGCCGGAGACGCCGGGGTCGCGGTCGGTGGCCTTGCCGAGCAGCCACGAGAAGGCGGCGACGAAGGTGATGACCCACATGGTGCTGCCGATCGGGGCGCCCAGGATTCGGCTGGCGATCGGGGCGTCGCTGTCGTGCCAGGTCCACCACAGGAACTTGGCGCCGGTGATGTCGTAGGGGGCGTAGAACAGGCTGCCGGCCAGGCCGGTGAGGGCGGCGCGGGCCAGCGGCGGCAGGCCGAGGCGCCACACCGACACCGTCGGGAAGTACATGAAGCAGACGTAGACGCAGGGGATGTACAGCGGCAGGCGCGGGGTGATCATGATCGTGCCCTGCGCCTGCCAGAAGTTGTCGACCAGCGGCAGGGCCATGAAGATCATGTCGTTGGCGGTGCCGGCCAGCAGCGCGCCGAACCACGCGAGCAAGTGCTTGCGCCGCTCGGCGCCCTGCTTCCACGCGTGCGTGAAGGCCAGCGCGGCGCAGGCGTAGAACAGGTACTCGCCGAGCAGGAACGACGGCATCACCGACCACTGGTCGGCGGGGCTGGAGAAGACGTGCCAGGGGAGGTGCGGGGCGAGGTCCCAGGGGGCGTGCATGCGGTGCCGATCGGGGCGAGGAGAGTCGCGCGGACGCGGTCGTCGGGGAGATCCGCGGCGCACGAGGTCGCCGCGGCGGATGGATTACTTGTAGCTGACGAAGTCGTCGTCGCTGCTGCCGCCGGAGCCTCTACCGCCGTAGACGTCGGCGCCGTAGCGGCGGTTCTTGCGGCGCAAAGTGCCGTGCAGGCGGTCCCACAGCAGCAGGCACTGGCCGAAGTTGCAGTGGAAGTGGGCGTGGTGATCGTCGTGGAAGCTGGTCGGGCCCTGCCACGGCCAGCGCGAGCTCAGCTTCACGCCCGAGTGGTCGATGATGTTGAAGACGAGGATGTAGACGAAGACGGCGATCGCGGTGCCGAAGTAGATCGGCAGGAAGAACATCGGGATGAAGGTGACGGCCTGGAAGGTCAAGAACTCGACCGGGTGCATGGCCGTGACCACGAACGGGGTGGTGGCGACGTAGCGGTGGTGCCACGAGTGGATCTGGCGGAACACCAGCTTGTGGTGCATCGCCCGGTGGGCGTAGTAGGCCAGCAGGTCGACCAGCAGGAAGAAGGCGACGCTGCTGAACAGGAACCACGCCCAGCCGCGCTCGGCGAAGTCGAAGTAGAGGCCGGTCGGCAGGCCGCGGTCCAGGCTCCAGATGAAGGTGCCCGACAACAGGCCGCCGACCGTCATGTTCATGGTCGTCAGCCGCATCGCCTGCCGCTGCTGCTCGGGCCGGAGCCAGCGCCTCGGCTGGCACTTCCAGGTCTCGGGCTCGTGGCGACGGAGGACGTAGTAGCGGAGGTGGTAGTAACCGGCGACGCCCCAGACGATGACGAGGCCGCCGACGATCGACCAGAACGCGAGGACGAGCCAGCGAAAGAACTCGTCCATGTTCACACCGCGGCTTCGAGGGGGAACAGGCGCTGCATCTTCATCGCCAGGCGCACGGGGCCGCGCAGCCGGCCGCGGCCGGTCGAGAAGGCGCGGGCGCCGTTGAGCTCGCCGTTGATCATGAGCAGGTAGTCCTCGGCCGACATCTCGATGGTGATCGTCGGCGCGGGGTGCGTGCCGGCGACCCGCTGGACGCTGCCGCCCTTGATCTCGGCGAAGTAGGCGCAGGCCTTGTCGCCGGTGAGCACCCACTGGATGACGGCCTGCAGGTCGCCGGCGGCCGCCGGGTCGAAGCGCCGCTCCAGGGTCTCGAAGTAGTCGCCGACCGAGGCGAACTTGCTGGTGACCGCGACGGCCCGCGGCTTGCGCGGGCCGAGGTCGATCAGGTGGGCGTCGAGGCCGGCGTCGTTGTTGTTGCTGTCGTGGCCGTTGGCGCCGCCGTTGCTGTTGGCGGCCGGGGCCTGGGCCAGGGTGCGCAGCCAGCCCTTGAGCTTGCCGAGCGCGGTGGTCGGCGCGGCGGCGGCCGCAGGCGCGGCGGTCGGCTGAGCGGCTGCGGCCTCGGGGTAGTCGTAGAACTGGCGGCACCAGCGGCGGTAGCGACCGATCGGGCCGTCGCCGCCGGCGAGCATCGGCTTGTCGAGGTAGGCCTTGTTCTCCCAGATCGGGAAGTCCTTGGGGAAGTCGACCAGGAACGCCTTGTAGAAGATGTCCTCGATCTCGCGGGTGTAGCCCTCGTCGGCCATCTGCTTGATGTTGCTGACGCCGAAGATGGCGATCGTGTCCTCGTCGATCGGGGTCGGGTAGATGCGCTGGCGCGTGCGCATGTCCGAGGTCAGCACGGTGGTCATCGAGACGATGTGGCCGATGCCGTACAGCTTGACGTCGAGCTGGACGTCGTTGAACTCGTCGGGCATGTCGATCGGCGCGCCCGAGGCCTCCATGTGGAGGACGACGCGCATGAAGTGGCCCTCCTGCTCGACCGAGAGCACGTCGGTGCGGCCGACGTGGTGGACCGGGCCGAGGTGCGAGCAGTCGACGGTGTTCTCGGCGACCTCCTGCGGGTGCGAGCGCACGACCCATCGCACCGTCTTGTTGCCGGTCCAGCCCTCCTCGTCGAGCACCGGGACCTCGTAGGCCGGGGCCTCGCCCTTGGGGCAGTACCAGGCCAGGATCACGCCGTTCTGCTCGCGGATGTGCCAGGTCTTGACCGCGGCCTTGGGCGGGATCTTCGGGGCGTAGGGCACGTCGACGCACACACCGTCGGTGCGAAAGCCCCAGTCGTGGAACGGGCAGCGCAGGCACTCGCCCTTGACGTGGCCGCCGCCGAGGTGCGCGCCGAGGTGCGGGCAGACCTTGTCGACCGCCGACAGCACGCCCGATTCGGTGCGGAACACGACGATGTCCTGGCCGAAGTATCGGAGGGTCTTGACCTGCCCGGGAGCGATGTCCTCGGGGAAGCCGATGACGAACCAACCACGCGGAAACGAAGGGAAAGGAAAACGAGCGCCCACGGCCGCACACGGTACCGGCGCGTGTCTCGCGAATCAACGAGGGGGGACTCCGGGTATTGGGCGTGGGCCCGGACCCCCAGCCGCGAGTCGATAACTGCCGCTGCGGCAGCATGGCTCGCGGCGCTCGCGGCCCTGTGGGCTCGGACGCTCACGGGCGGCGCTCGTGGACCGCTCGCTCTCGCGGGGGCCGGCGACGTCCGCCGCCCTGACGCGAGCGAGGGGCGCGTTCGCACATGTACAAAGGGCCAGGTCTCGAAAGACCTGGCCCCAAAAACATGGCTGAAAGGTCCGGCGCGGACCGGGCGGCTGTTCAGGCGCGGAGCCAGCGGGCGAGCGGGCGGGCGAACGCGAGGGGGACGAGCAGCATGAGCGAGGCGAGCAGGGCGAAGCCGGGCCCGTGGAGGATCAGGCTGCCGCTCGGGGTGGTGAGGAAGTAGCCGTGGGTGGGCGCGCCGAACAGGCCGAGGCCGTCGCCCAGGGCGATCGCGCCCGCGCCGGCCGCCGCGAACAGGCCCCACGTGCGCCCGCGGACGAGGCCGACCAGGGCGGCGACGCCGAGCGCCAGGGCGGTCAGGTGCAGGGCGTCCTGGCGCGGGGCGAGGGTGAAGAGGATGAGGAAGGGCAGCGACATGCCCGCCGACTTGATCGAGCGGCGCAGGAGGATCAGCGACTCCTCCTGGAAGTTGTAGCGCTCGACGCACGCCTCGCTCCGCTCGTAGCGGGCCGCCATGCCCTCGCCGCCGAGGAACAGCGCGACCAGGACGTGCGAGATGCCGAACACCAGCAGCGACGGCTCGGGCCCGGTCTGCGGCAGCGCCAGCAGCGAGAACGCCCCGAACTGGCCGAGGCCGATGGCAAACCACCGGGCCCAGAACCACTCGGCGGCGACGCCGACGAAGGCCACCCCGTAGACCGCGGCCAGCGCGGCGTAGCAGGCGTACAGGTCCTCCGGGCCCACCAGGGCGACGAGCAGGAAATTCCAGAAGTAGAGGCTCAGCAGGAGGAGGGAGATCGCGCGTCGGATGCCGAGAAACATGGTGGAGTGTCGCAAAGCCTACGCCCGCCCGGGGGCCGGCGCAACGACGGCGGAGGCGCGCGCGCGGCCCCGGCTGCAGCGCGGCTCCAGGCGGGCGCCGGCGGGGGGCGAAAGGCTGTCTCTTCGGACATGTCGGCGGCCGGGCGCGCGGCCGCGCAGGTCGCGAGGCCGAGGCCGGTCACCCCGGAAAGGGCCGGCCCCGCCTGGCTCGACGCCTGGCGCGTGTTCTGGACGGCGCGCCTGCGCGGCCTCCGGGACCTCGCCGGAGCTCGCCCGACGACGCCCCCCGCGCTGGCCCGCACGAGGTCCCACGGGCCGCGGGCGCGTCACGAGCGGCGCGTTGGCCGATCCTGGCCCCGTTCGGGCGGGCCGTCGCGTGGCTGTAAGGACATGCCCTTTCGGACATGTTTTAAAAGCATGTGACAGCGAGGCGGCGGAGACGGCGAAAGGCCGCGCCGGAGGGGTCCGGCGCGGCCTTCGCGGGGGCAGCGGGGCTCACTGGCAGGCGAGGTGGACGTCGACGACCTCGCCGACGCGCTCGCGGCCGAGGGCGTCGCGGTAGGTGAACGCGGCCCGCTCGATCTCGCAGTTGGAGCGGCCGTCGCAGCGCGAGTCGGCGCGGTAGGTCAGGCCGATGGCGACGATGCCCAGCGAGGTGATCGGGGTCAGCTCCCACGAGGTCGAGCGGCGGTCGGCGTCGTGGTCGGCCCACAGGAGCAGGCGGGCGAAGGCGGGGTCGCTGGCGGAGATCTTGCCGTCGCGGTCCTGGTCGAGCTCGGCGAGGGCGCTGAAGCCGTTGTCGGCCAGGTCGCCGCTGCGCATCACGGTGGCGCTGCCGAACAGCTCGCGGCCGGCCTCGATGGCGCCCGAGTCGTCGCGGTCGAAGGCGAGCCACGGGGTGACGGCGGTCGGCCAGTCGGTGGCGCCGCAGGCCGGGCCGAGGTCGAAGCTGGCGGCGGTGCTGTGGTAGCGCACCGGGTCGGCGCCGAAGTTGAAGACCAGCGGCGTGGTGGTGCCGCCGTCGTCGCAGTAGTCGACCCACGCGGGCAGGCCGTCGGCCTGCAGCTCACAGGTCAGGCAGCCCTGCTCGTCGCCGGGATTGCACGTCGGCTCGGCCAGGCACGGGCCCCAGAAGTACTTGGCGTTCGGGTAGTTGTAGTCGGTGGCACAGTACTGGGTGCCACCCTCGCAGGCCCGCGCGTCGCCGACGATCTCCGGCGTGCACGGGGTCTCCTCGACGGGCCCGCTGGTAGTCTCGCTCTCGCCGGCGGTGCCCTCGGTCGGATCTTCGGGGCTCGCGGTGCCGGTGCCCTCGGTGCCCTCGGTGCCTTCGGTGCCCTGGGTGCCCTCGGTGCCTTCAGTTCCGTCGGTGCCCTCGCTGGCGACGATGTTGCCGGTCTCGTCGCCCGGCTCGGGCTTGCTGTCACAGGCGATCAGGGCGGGGCTGAGCAGGAGCGCGGAGAGGGACAGGACGGTGCGGGTCAGCATGCCGGCCCCTAAAGCGAGGCTCGTGCCACGGCGAGATCATTGAGGAATTGGGACGAAGCCGGATCTGGGGCGCTCGCGGCGCGACAGCCCTGTCGTGCGCGCAGTTCAGGATCACGGCCGGCATGACGCTGGAGCCGCAGTGGGTCCAGAAGACCCGGACTGCGAAGGTAGCGAGCGAACGCGAGGTCGTGGATCACGAGGTCGACGTCGAGGTCGAGGCCGCGGAGCACGAGGCCTCGACGTCGTCGCTTCGACCGGCCGCGCGCGAGGGCGCGGGTCGAGGCGGGCCGTCCGGCGATCTCAGCGCTTCAGCGGCAGGAGGGCGCGCAGGCGAGGGTCGCGGAGGTAGAGGCCGCCCCAGGCGATGGCGCCGAGGATCACGGGGAAGAGGATCTTGCCGAGCTCGTCGCCCATGCGCGCGTGGACGTCGACGGCGCCGCCGAGGTAGCCGGTGACGAGGATCGCGCCGAGGACGCTGGTGGCCGGGATGGCGTAGAGGATCGTGACGATCAGCTCGACGATGCCGATCTTCAGCAGCGCGCCGTCGGGGTAGCCCATCGCCTTGAAGCCGGCGACGGCCTCGGGGTTGGAGCCGAGCTTGGCCGAGGCGCTGAAGAGCAGCATCGCGACCGGGAGGACCGAGAGGCCGATGCCGATGCGTCGCGGCCAGGGGTTGGAGGCTTGGGACTGGGTCATGGCCCGAGCAGCTTGACCAGCGAGCGCCGGCCGCACAAGCAGGCACACGCGTGTGACCGCCGATTCACGGGCCCATGTCCGGCAGCTCGCCGCCCTCGGCGACGACGAGGCCCGGCGGCAGCTCTAACTGTTTGATCTCGCGGCGGACCGCGTCGCCGTCGGCCGCGCTGCGCAGGCGGACTTCGACGGCGGCGGCCGGGACGCGATCGATTCGGTCGAGGGGTCCGCCGGAGGAGGCCTGCAGCTCGACGAGGTCGCTCAGCGGGATCGGGCCGGACGGGGCGGCGACGTGGAGCTCGCGGACCAGCGGGTCGAGGGGACCTGTCCGATCGAGCAGGTCGATGTCGACGGCGAGCTCGGGCCAGGGGCGCAGCCCGAGGGCCGGGAGCGGGCCGCGGACGGTGAGCGGGCCGGCGGCGAGGCGCACGGCCGTGACCGTGGCGTCGAGCGGGACGCCGCGGGCCGCCAGAGCTTCGCGGCGCAGCCGGATCGCCTGGGCGTCCGGGTCGGGCGCGAGGACCCGCAGGCCGGTGACGCCGCGCAGGCCGGCGAGGCGCTCGGCGAGGCGGCGCGCCAGGCCGGCGCGCAGGTCGGGGTCGGGCCCCTGCACGGCGAAGCTCACGACGTGGTCGGCGTGGGCCCGCGGGGCGAGCACCGCGACCTGGGCGGCAGCTGTGCATTTGGACAGGGCGCTTCGGACATGTTCGATGGGGAAGGTGGAGGCGAGGCCGGTCAGCAGGCGGACGCGCGCGAGCGGCTGGCCGGGGCCGGGCGCGGTGACGGTGAGAGCCCAGGCGGGCAGGTCGGGGATCGCGGCGAGGCAGGCGGCGACTCTGCTGCCGAGGTCGTCGCGGGGCGGCAGCGCGGCGCCGAGGACGGCGAGCTCGCCTTCGCCGGGGACGGGGTCGGCGAAGAAGTCGACGGGGGGCGAGACGAGGTCGACCGCGTGCGGGCGGGCGCGGGCGGCGACGTCGCGCGGGTCGGCGCCGGACTGGGTGAAGGCGGTGACGAGGGTGACGGGGCCGCGGGCGGCGTAGGCCCGGCAGGAAGGCGGGCGCGGGCCGTCCTGCAGCACTGCGACGTCGCGCAGCTGCAGGGTGGCGGTGATCGGGCGGGTGACGAGGCGCTCGAACAGGGGCGCGGCGTCGGGCTCGGCGAGGGTGTTGCCGACTGCGGTGACGAGGGCGTCGATGGGGACACCGGCGAGGCGGGAGCGATCGAGGACGACGGCGAGGCGCCGCTCGCCGACGCCGCAGACGTCGACGTGGCCGACCCCGACGGTGCGCTCGAGGCCGCTGCGGACGGCGTCGGCGGACTCGGGGAGGGTGGCGATCGCCAGCGCCGGCTGGAGGCCGTCGAGGCGATGGAGCTGCGGGGGCTCGGCGGCGGGCGGGAGGTCCGCGACGACGCTGCCCAGGGCGTCCCGCACCGCCGCGATCGCGCCGGCGTCGGTGAGGGTGGCGACGACGTCGACGCGGCCGTCGACGCTGCGGGTATGGAGCCGCCGGACCGCGGGGACCCGCGCCAGGGCGTCCTCGAGCGGGGCGGCGACGTGGACCTCGAGCTCGCCGGCGGCGAGGCCGGGGACGGCCACGTCGACGCGGACCTGCACCGGCGGGGCCGGCGGGGCAGGTTCGGCCTGGGGCGGCGGGGGCGGGGCGGTGCAGGCGGCGAGGGCGAGGATGACCGAGAGGACAGGGCCGAAGCGACAGGGCCTTCGCGCCATGTCCATACGGTCAGCCCTCGACGGCCTCGTCGGTGATCGCGAGGCCGCGGTCGATGATGGCGAAGCCCTCGCGCAGCTCGGCCTCGGTGATCGACAGCGGCGGGTTGCACATCAGGGTCCACCAGTGCGAGATGGTGAAGAGGCCCTCTTGCTTGAAGAAGGCCATCATGCGGTCGATGGCCGGGTGCGAGCCGTTGTAGGGGGCCATGCGGGTGCCCTGGCGGTCCTTCTGCAGCTCGATGGCGCCGAACAGGCCGATCGCGCGGAAGTCCCGGACGCTCGGGTGCCGGGCCTTGAGCGCGGCCATCTCGGCGAGCATGACGTGCTGCATGCGCGCGGCGTTGCCGACCATGTCCTCCTCGAGCATGACGTCGAGGACGGCCTCGGCGACGGCGAGGCAGAACGGGTGGGCGTTGTAGGTGAGGCCGCCCCAGAACACGTTGTCGCGGAAGTGGGCGGCGATCTTGTCGGTCACGCCCATGGCGCCGAGCGGGACGTACGAGGACGTGAGGCCCTTGGCCATCGTGAGGATGTCGGGCTGGGCGCCGAAGTGTTCGAAGGCGAACAGCTTGCCGGTGCGGCCGAAGCCGCACATGACCTCGTCGCACACGAGGAGGATGCCGTACTTGTCGAGCAGCGCGCGCAGGCCGGGCAGCCAGCCCTCGGGCGGCGGCTGGATGCCGTTGGTGCCGATGACGGTCTCGACGAACATCGCCGCGATCGTTTGCGGGCCCTCGTACTGGATGATCTCCTCGAGGTAGCGCAGGTGGTTGGCGGTGCGCTCGGCGTCGGTAGTGCCGAAGGAGAAGTCGTAGGGGATCGGGTCCATCACGCGGATGAAGCCGGACGCGCCGGGCTCGTTGGCCCAGCGGCGCGGGTCGCCGGTCATCTGCATGGCGGCGTGGGTGGCCCCGTGGTAGCTGCGGTAACGGCTGAGGATCTTGTGCCGCCCGGTGTAGAGGCGCGCGGCCTTGATCGCGTTCTCGTTGGCCTCGGCGCCGCCGAGGGTGAAGAAGAACGAGTTGATGTCGCCGGGCACGAGCTCGGCCAGGCGCTGGCCCAGGCGCGCGCGCACGGGGGTGGCCGCGCTCGGGGCGGCGAACAGCATGTGGCCGTCGATCGCGTCCTTCATGCGCGCCAGCACCTTCGGGTGGCTGTGGCCGATGTTGACGCTCATCAGCTGGCTGTTGAAGTCGAGGTAGCGCTTGCCCTCGGGGGTGTAGAGGTACACGCCCTCGGCCCGCTCGAACGCGAGCGGCTGCAGCGGGCCGCTCTTCGACCACGACCACATGGTGTGTTGCTTGCAGAGTTCGACGATGGTGCGGCTGTCCATGGCGAGATCCTCAGGAGGGTCTTTCTTCCCGAAAAGAAACATGTCCCTCAGGACATCCAGGTGGCGTCCTTGCTGAGCTGCCAGCGGGTGGTCAGCTTGCGCGCGGGTCCAGAAGCGCAGGCCGTCCCAGCCGGTGAGGTCGCCGGCGCCGAACAGCGACTGGTTCCAGCCGCCGAACGAGAACGGCTCGCGCGGGACGGGCACGCCGATGTTGACGCCGCACATGCCGGCCTCGAAGCGCTCGACGCAGTAGCGGGCGACGGCGCCGCTCTGGGTGAAGATCGAGGCGGCGTTGCCGTAGGTGCTGGCGTTCTCGATGGCGATCGCCTCGTCGACGGTGCGGGCGCGGACGATCGAGAGGACGGGGCCGAAGATCTCCTCGCAGCCGGCCGGCATGTCGGGCTTGACATGGTCGAGGATCGTCGGGCCGACCCAGTGGCCGACGCCGCCGGGGCCCTTGGCGCCGCGGCCGTCGAGCAGGACCTTGGCCCGCGCCGCTCGGCGTCGGCGATGTAGTTGGTGATGCGCTCGACGGCGCCGCCGTGGATCACGGGGCCCATGTCCTCGCCGAGGCGCAGCTTCTTGGCGTGGGCGACGATGGCGTCGATGATCGGATCGACGTCGCCGACGGCGATCATCAGCGAGGCGGCCATGCAGCGCTGGCCGGCGCAGCCGTAGGCGGAGGCGACGACGGTGGTGCTGGTCAGCTCGAGGTCGGCGTCGGGGACGACGAGGAGGTGGTTCTTGGCGCCGCCGAGGCACAGGGCCCGCTTGCCGGCGGCGGCGCTGCGCGAGTAGACGGCCCTGGCGACGCGGGTGCTGCCGACGAAGCCGACGGCCTTGATGTCGGGGTGGTCGGCGATCGCCTCGACCGCAGGCTGGCCGCCGTTGACGGTGTTGAACACGCCCGCCGGCAGGCCGGCCTCGCGCAGGAGCTCGGCCAGCTTCATCGCGCCGTAAGGGACGACCTCGGACGGCTTGAGGATGAAGGTGTTCCCCGAGACCAGCGCCTGCGGGAGCATCCACAGCGGGACCATGATCGGGAAGTTGAAGGGGACGATGCCGGCGCACACGCCGAGCGGCTCGTAGGTGATGCTGCAGTTGATGCCGCGGCTGACGTCGAGCTGCTCGCCGGCGACCATGTTCTGCAGGCTGATGCCGTACTCGAGGCACTCGATGCCCTTGAGCACGTCGGCCCGCGCCTCGCCGATGACCTTGCCGTTCTCGTGCGAGACGAGCCAGGCGAGCTCCTCGAGGTCGCGCTCGAGCAGGGCCTTGAGGCGGAACAGCACCTGCACGCGCTCCTTGATCGGCGTGTCGCGCCAGCCGGGGAAGGCGGCCTTGGCGGCCTCGACGGCGCGGGCGACGTCGGCGGCGCCGGACATGGTGACCTGCCCGAACGACTTGCCGTGGCGCGGGTTGTCGACCGAGAGGCTGTCGCCGGCGGCGGAAGGGGTCCATTCGCCGCCGATCCAGTTGTTGCACTGGACGTAGGGCGTGAAGTCGTAGCTGCGGGCAGGGAAGCGCAGGTCGTTCGTCATGGCGCGGTTCAAGGTGAGGGATATCCCAGGCCGCGCCGCGGCGAAAGGGGGCCCGGGGGCGCAAGCGGGCCCCGGAACGTGGATCTGGCCGGCAATTCGGCGGTGCGGGGGTCGCGGGCCGGGAGGTCGCGGCGAAAATCGCGGGCGGGCGCCGCGGCGGAGGTCGGCGCGAGCGGCGGGCGGGTCGCCGCGGGCGTCATGGGCGGCGAGGATCCGCGGACACGTCGAGGTCCGGGGGCATGCGGAGTGATGTGTTCTTCGGGACAGGTCGATGCTCACGCCGGTCGGGCGCGAGTCGGGCCTCGCGTGCGCGGGTCGGCGCGGCCCCGGGGCGGACGCAGCCGGGCGACGGGGTTTGCAAGAGGCGAGCGTCGCTACGGCCTCTCGTGTCGCGCGCGATCGAACCCCGTGCGTGGCGGCGCCACGACACGACGGTCCGATGGCCGAAATGTATGGCCGAGGCGTGTTCGCCGCAGGGCCGAGCGAGTGATACTCTCGGCAGGGAGGTGCCACGTGAAAGAAAACATGGGCACAACGATGTTGGTGATCTTCCTCGCCATCCTGGCGTGCGCCGGGCTCGCTCACCTGGCGCGCAGCCGTGGGTGGTTCCGCTAGCGTTGCCAGGTCGTCCTTGCGCTGCGCGGCGGTGACGGTGTCCGCGCATCGACCGGCGGCGAGTGCTGCGGTCGTGGTCGCGGCTGAGGCGAGGGGGTGGCAGGCGAGTGCTGCGGTCGTGGTCGCGGCCGAGGCAGGGCGGTGGCAGGCGAATGCTGCGGTCGTCGTCGCGCCGAGGCGGGGCGGTCGCAGGCGAGTGCTGCGGTCGTCGTCGGGGGCGAGGCGGGGCGGTCGCAGCGAGTGGTGAGGCGATGGGCGGTGGCAGACGAGTGACGGGCGAGCGGCGAGGCGTCGTCGCGGTCGATGCGAGGGTGGACGCCGGCGAGCGGCGAGGCGGGAGATGCGGGTGGCGGGGCGCGAGGGACTGGACGGGGAATGCTGGATGTGGTCTTTGGGACAGGTCACTGCGCGCTGGTTCGTCGCGCCTCGGGCGATGGCCGGTCCTCGCGTGCGAGCGTCGGCGCGGAGCCGCGTGTGACCCGGGGCGGACGCAGCAGGACCACGGGGTTTGCATGAGGCGAGCGTCGCTGCGGCCTCTCGCGATGGCGCGCGATCGAGCCCCGCGCGCGGCGGCGGCAGGCTATGGTCCGATCATGCTCGCGCGAATGTTGGTCCTCTCGCTCACCTCGTGCGTCCTCGCGGCCTGCGGCGACGATGGCCGCCCCGGAGGCGAGGCGTCGGCGACGACGACGGCGTCGACGACCAGCGCCACTGCGAGCACGACCGCCGAGGCGCCGACCTCGAGCTCGACGGCGGGGGACGCGACCGGCACCGGGACGACGACGACGAGCACGGGTGAGGCGCCGACCGGGACCACCGCGGTGACGTCGTCGACGACGACGACGACAGGCGAGACGAGCACGAGCGAGCCGTCGACCGGCACGACCGAGCCGAACTTCTGCGACCCGCAGGCGGTGGCCGACACGACGGCGTTCACCTACGTCAAGAAGTTCGACACGGGGATCCCCGACAAAGTGCTGCAGGCGTCGTTCTACAACGGCGACGCCGACGAGGTGATGATCATGTCGTTCAGCGGCAAGGCGCGCCGCTTCACCACCGACGGCACGCCGAAGGGCGAGGTGTTCGACGTGCCGGCCGAGGCGCTGCCGCAGCTCGACGGTGCGACGTACGACGCGAAGCTGCAGCGCGGGCTGCTCATCAATCAGAGCTGCGTGCTCGTCGAGGTCGACCCGATCACCCTGGCGGTGCTGGAGCCGCCGCAGCAGCTCGGCTTCGGCATGAGCGTCTGCGCCGGGCTGGCGCTCGGCCTCGACGACAACCTCTACATCGCCAGCTACGGGACCGACGAGCTGGTGGTGCTGGCGCGCGACGGGCTCAGCGAGGTCCGCCGCGTCGACATGCCGGTCCAGGTCGGCCTGACCGGCTTCGACGGGATCGCGCTGATCGCCGGCAGCGAGATTTCTTGGTGATGAGCACGGCCCCCGACGCCCGCGCGGCGATCATCGACCCGCTCGGCGGCGTGGTCGCACCGGCCACCAAGCTGGGCCTCGCGGAGGCGCCCCTGCTCGGCGGGGCGCCGATGCTGCCCGACGCGGTGCTGACGCTGTGCGGCAACGGCCACGCGTGGCTGTGCGAGGCCTACGACGCGACCTGCTTCGACTACGCGCCCGACGACGGCGACAAGGACGCGTGCGGGTGCCTGATCCCGCAGTGACGCGGGGGAAGGGCGAATGTCTCGCGGGACATGTCCCCCGAGACATTGACGAGACGGGCGTCGAAGGCTCTGGCTAGGACTCGCAGTACTTGTCCTCGAGGATGCAGACCTGCAGCTCCTCGCCCAGGCCGTCGGTGAGGCAGTCGAAGCGCTCGCGGCCGGTGGCCAGGGCGAGGCAGTCGGCGAAGTAGGCCGGCTCCTGGAGGGCCATGCGGGTGTCGGGGCCCGAGTAGTTGCACAGGTCGGCGCCGCCGGCCTGGGTGACGATCGCGTTGCCGTCGGCCTGGATGTACACGCCGGTGTTGTAGGCGTACTGGCCGAGGCTCTCGTGGATGAACCACGAGACCTTGCCGGGCTTGCGGTCGCGCAGGGCTTCGAGGGCGCACGCGAGGGCGGCCTCGTCGTTGACGGGGTGGTCGGGCTCGCACGACGGCTCCTCGCAGGAGAGGCCGACGCCGTCGCACAGCGTGGCGCCGCAGGTCGCCTCGTCCGCGAGGCAGGCGCACTCGGGCGCGAGCGGCTCGCCGTCCGTGTCGGGCGGCATGGTCACGCTGTTGGCGGTGGTGTCCGGCGCCTCGGTCGGGTCCTCGGTGGCGAAGCCGGTGGCGGCGGTGCCGTCGTCGCCGCTCGCCTCGGTGGCTGCCGTGGCAGTGTCGTCTTTGTCGGTGCCGCAGGCGAACAACATCAGGCTCATGGCGCAGCTCAAGCGACGTATTGCATGCAGCGGAAGGTGACACGGCGGACGGGGGCGAACAAGTCACGCGAATGCGCGTGAAAGTATGCGCTGGAAGGGGAGATGGCGGGCCATTGGATGGCGTCGGCGGGACAATGTGTTCGCCGAGACAGGTGGCCCCGACGGGCCGGAGGCGACGTGGTTTTTCGCAATCGCGGGCGACTGTCAGTTCTCGCCGCGAGGCGGCAAGGAGGTCGCGAGGACGTGGAGAGGTCGGCGCGGTCAGGTCCGCCGAGGCTCGCCCTCGCGCCGGGCGAGCGGCCGACCACGTGTCGCAGAGGACATGTCGAGAGGGACAGTGTGGGGGCGGGTACACGTTCGACCGGTGGCGCCCGCGCAGGCGCGGACGGGCGCGAGGGGGCGCGGGCGCGAGGGGCCCGGCAGGGCGAGCACGCGGAGGAGGGCCGCGCGCGGGCGGCCCGGGCCAGGCTGTCGGTATGTCGATGGGCAGGTCCGTTGTCGTGGTGGTGATGCTCGCGGTCATGGCGGCCCCGGCTCGGGCCGCGCCCGCTCCGGCGCTCCCGGCCGCGGCGTTGCCGAGCCCGCCGGCGTCCGACGCCGAGCTGCTCGGGGTGCTGGCGACGATCCACGCGGTCAACCGCGAGGCGGCGGCGCCGGGGCGCACGCGCGGGACGGATCGCCGGGTGCGAGCGCTGGCCGAGACGGTCACGCGCCACGCGATCGCAGGGCAGCGGCGCCAGATGGCCCTGAGCCAGGAGATCGAGCAGCGCGCGGTGGACGGCGACACGGGCGACGGGCTGCGCTTCGCGGCCCGGCGGGCGTCGCCGGGGCTGGCGGCGCTGGGCCGCGGGCCAGAGTTCGACGAGGCCTGGCTGAAAGGACAGATCGAGACTCTGATGCTGGTGATCGACGCAATTAATAATAAGTCGCGGCCGTACGCGCAGGCGCCGGCGCTGCAGCAGGAGCTGGTGGCGGTGGTGGAGCAGGCAGCCGCCGATCTGGCAGCCGCCCAGGCGCTGCAGGCAGCGCTGGCGAAGCCGGTGAGCTGAGGCGGAGCGGTCGCCGATCGCTCGGGGCCGCTGCCCGAGCGCGGCACGACGCCGGCGGAGCGGGCGGTCGACGATCGCCGAGCGCTGGAGGGCCGCTGCCCGAGCGCGGCACGACGCCGGCGGAGCGGGCGGTCGACGAGCGCCGGGCGCTGGAGGGCCGGTGTCGAGGTGGAAGGGGAGGGCCGGCGAAGTCCGCGAGCCCTGGCGGCGCGCGGCCGGCAAAGCCCGCGGCGCGCGGGTGTAGGCGAGGGGCGAGGCGTGCCGGCGAAGTCCCTGGCCGGGGCGGCGAAGCCCGCGCTCCGCGGCGAGCGAGGCGAGATGTATGAAAAGACAGCTCCGGTGAACGGATGACCTCGCCGTCACTCGCTCGCGACCGTCGGGGATCGTGGACGAGAGGGCAGAGCTCGACACACACGGCCGAACAGGCCGTTCTGCGGCTCTCCCGGGGGGTCGTTGCCGATGCAGCGAGGCGCCTGACGAGGCCGAAAGCAGCGGAGGGACGTCGAGGCCGACAAGCCCCACGTCGATCATGAGGCCTGCGCCGAGGGACGTGGGCGCGGGGCGGCGGTCGTGCGATGCTCGCCGCGGATGCGACCGCGTGCTGCGTCGCTCCCTCTCACCCCCAGGAGAATGTCATGACCCTGTCGATCAAGCTCTCGCTGGCCGCGCTGTTCGTCGCGGCGCTCGTCGCTCCCGCCTGCTCCGGCGGCGACGAGGACTCCCTGTGCGCCAAGGCGGCCGGCCCGCTGGCGGGCATCGTCATCCTCGAGGCGAAGGAGACCGGCGATTCGCCCGAGATCATGAAGACGTTGAAGTCGGAAGTGAAGGCCGAGTGTCAGGCGCAGAAGCTCGAGGAGAAGCACAAGGACGTGCTCGAGTGCTACGACAAGAACCGCTCGGCGATGGGCTACCGGCTGTTCAAGACGTGCGCCGAGGAGCCCGGCAAGACGCTGATCGCGGCGGTGGTCGCCAAGCACGGCGGCAAGAAGCCGGAGTGACGCCGGCGTGACGCGAGGAGAGGGCAGTCGCCGGCCGGCGGCTGCCCTCGCGCGCGATCAATCCGCGTGCGCGACGGCGCGGATCTCGATCAGTTGATGCGGAAACGCCAACCCAGACACGCCGACGAGGGTGCCCGCCGCACGATGGCTCCCCATGTACTCCTTGTAAAGCGCGACGCACCGGTCGAAGTGCTCGCGCGGGTTCGTCAGGTAGACCACGATCTCGGCGAGGTTGGAGCGCGTGACGCCGAATCCCGCGAGCACCCGGTCGAGGTTCTCCAGCGTCTGTCGGACCTGGGCCTCGAAGTCGCCCTCGCCCACGAACGTGCCCTGCATGTCGTGGGAGAACTGGCCGGAGATGTAGATGGTGCCGTTCGCGCGGTACCCCTGGGTGACGCCGAAGCCAGCTTCCCAGGGCACCCCGTGGTCGTAGGTGGTGGCCGTTGTCGTCATGCTCGACTCCGTCTCGTATCTCGAAGATTCGCCGCGGCGACATCGACGCGGCGCCGAGGAATGTAGCCGGCCGATTGACGAACGGTTTTCTACACAGCGGCGAAGAGCCGGCTTACAAAGATCGGGCGCCAGGGCCGGCGCCGGCGCCGGCGCAGGGGAGTGGCACGATGCTGCGGGCAAACTTGAGCGAGATCCTCGTCTTCATGGCGGTCGTCGACGAGGGCAGCTTCGTCGCCGGGGGCCAGGCGATGGGCTTGACCCGCTCGGCGGCGGGCAAGGCAGTGAGCCGCCTGGAGGACCGGCTGGGTGTGCGCTTGCTGAACCGCTCGACGCGCGCGCTGAGCCTCACGGACGAGGGGCGGGTGTTCTACGAGCACGGGACGCAGATCCTGGCGGCGGTCGACGACGCCGAGGCGAGCGTGGCGGGGCGCGACGGGGCGCCGAGGGGCATCTTGCGGCTCACGGTGCCCGACGCGTTCGGGCGGCGGGTGGTGCTGCCGCTGATCGAGCAGTATCTCGAGACCTGGCCCGAGGTTCAGGTCGAGGTCAACCTCAGCGATCGCCAGGCGGACATCATCGAGGAGGGCTTCGATCTGGCGGTGCGGATCGGTGAGGCGCCGCCGGACACGCGGCTCGTGTCCCGGGTGGTCGCCAAGTACAGGGCCCTGCTGTGCGCGTCTCCGGCCTACCTCGCCAGGCGCGGCCAGCCGCGAGACATCGATGCGCTGGCGGCCCACGACTGCCTGTACTTCAGCAGTCGCAATCGCCGGCAGAGCTGGCGCTTCCTCGGCGACGACGGGGCGTGGGTCAAGGCGCAGGGTCGCAGCCGCTTGCGGCTGGATAGCGGCGAGGCCCTCCGCGACGCCGCCGTCGCAGGGTTCGGCATCGCGTTCTTGCCGGACTTTCTGGTCGCCGAGGACCTGGTCGCCGGTCGTCTCCGGCAGGTGTTACCCGGGCTCGAGGTGGGGGACGTGAAGATCGCGGCGATCTATCCGAGCCGACGTCACCTCGAGCCTCGCGTCCGGCGCTTCATCGATCTCATGGTGAAGGAGCTCGGGGCGTGACGCGCTCGCCCACGAGTTCATTGCGGCGGGCGCTCGAGGCTCGTCGCCAGCTCTCGGATGAGCGCGCCGCCGTCGCCCCGCCACGCGCTGCCGTGCATGCAGGCGAGCGTGGTCGGCTGCGTGCGGGCGAGTCGCTCGAGCAGCTCGCCCTGGCGGCGGCCGTGGGCGAAGTAGTCCATCTCGGCGCGGAAGGCCTCGCTCGGGCCGAGGATGTCGGACTCGGTGAGGGGCACGTCGCTGCCGCCGCTCTGGGTGAACAGGTCGCCGCACAGCAGGGTCCGGGTCTCGTCCTCGAACAGGTAGCCGCACTCCCAGCCGTGCGGCACGTGCGGCGCGTCGAGCCAGGTCACGCGGCGCCGGCCGAGCGCCAGCGACTCGCCGTCGGCCAGGGCGCGCGGCGGGCGATCGGCGAGGTCGGTCATCGAGACCATCGCCGCGACCTTGCTGCACAGCGGCGAGGCGAGCGGCGCCGCGGCCAGGAAGTGGTTGAGCGCGCCGCACTCGTCGGCCTCGACGTGCGAGAAGCCGATCCAGCGCAGCCGATCGAGCCCGATGACGCGGGCGATCGCCGCGCTCACGCTCTCGAACAGGCCGCGCGGCCCGGTGTGAAACAGCAGCGGCTCGTCGTCGACGATCAAGTACTGATTGAAGTTGAACCCGGGCACCTCGGTGTTGAGCCGGTAGATCCCGTCGGCCACCTCGTCGACTCGCGTCTCCATCGCGCACCTCCGGGGCTCAGTCTAGCCCGTGCGCCGGCGCCGTGCGCGGGCGGCCTCACTGCGCGTGGACGGCCAGCGCGTCGTACGTCGCGTCTTCGACGAGCCGCGCGCCCTCGCCGCTCACCGCAGGGACGGTGGGCCACGGGCCTCGCGGGGTGCGCGGCACCACGAGCTGTTGCACGGTGTGCGTCCGCAGCGAGAGGGCCGCTTGCATGCGGCTGCCGACGTTGATGCGCTGCACCCGGAGCGTCCCGTCGGTGACGCTGCCGAGCACGGTCCCCTGCGGGTCGCGCACGCTG
Source organism: Nannocystis pusilla (assembly GCF_026626665.1). Taxonomy (GTDB): domain Bacteria; phylum Myxococcota_A; class Polyangia; order Nannocystales; family Nannocystaceae; genus Nannocystis; species Nannocystis pusilla. The sequence continues at coordinate 6,720,022 of NZ_JAPNKE010000002.1, read as the reverse complement.
AGCTGCCCGGGGCCCACACGAGCTCGATGAACGGGCGCTTCGTCAGACCCGGCCCCGGTTGATCGGTCTTCACGATCAGCACGAGGAGCGTCACGATCGCGACCAGAGGGACCGCCGCCAGCGCCGCGAACATCAGCGACTCGGCGCGAAAGCCCGTCAGCAAGCCCAGGCCCAGGGTGAGCACGGCGCCGGCGCCGACGGTGATGGCGGCCCACCAGGCGAAGAAGGCGAGGCGGTTCGTGCGGTGCAGCAGCGTGCGATGCAAAGCGGTCCTTCTTACCACGCGGCTCGGTGCGGAGGTGACACGCGGGCGTGCTCGGCAGAATTCGTGCTCGTCTCGCGGCGCGTGGCGTGCGGCGGCGTGTCAAGCGATTTGCGAGCCGCGGCGACGCGCGTCGACGGCGAAGGACGCTCGCACGCGCGGCCCGCGGGTCGCTCGCGGGCCCGGAGTCCGGATCCCGAGATCCCCCTCAGGAGGCCCGCCGCTGCCCGGCAGGGGCGGTTTCGCGGGTGATCCGTTGCGCGGCCGGCGACACTATCAGGCGCCGCCGCGACGGGGCGTGGCCGAGGCCGAGGCGGAGCTGTCTGGATCGTCAGAGACGCTCCGCGCGACGGGGGGATGGTTCATGGGGGATTTACAGAGGTCGCTGCCGGGGCCCGAGCTCAAGCTCGGGTCGTTCTCGATCACGGGGGTGCAGATGATCGTCGCGGCGGCGGCGGCCCGCGGGCTCGACACGCAGGAGCTGCTGGACCGCGTCGGCCTGCCCGAGGCCGCGCTGGTGGAGTCGGACGGCTGGATCCCGGAGGTGGTCGAGTGGCGGCTGTGGGACGAGGCCGCGCGGATGCTGCGCGACCCGCTGTTCGGCCTGCACGTCGGCGAGGCGGTGGTCGACAGCCAGTGTCCGGAGATCCTCTATCACGCGGCGCGCGTGTGCCCGACCGTCGGTCAATCCTTGCACCGGCTGGTGCGCTTCTTCTCGGTGTTCCACCGGCGCACGCGCGTGTGCCTCGAGACCGACGGGGCGCTGGCGCGCTTCGTCAAGGACGGCGGGACGCGGGTGGTGCCGTGCCCGCACGGCACGCTGGCGGTGCTGGGCAACGTGCTGCTGCGGCTGCGCGGGCTGCTCGGCGGGCCGTTCCCGCTCCGCGAGGTGTGGTTCACGCATTCGCGCCCGGCCGACCTCGACGAGTACGAGCGCATCTTCGCGGCGCCGGTCCGCTTCGATAAGCCCTGCAACGCCCTGATCTGCGACCGCGCCCAGCTCGACTGGCCGCTGCCCACGCGCTCGCCGAAGCTGCTCGAGCTGCTCGACCGCCACCTCGCCGACATCGCCGGGCTGCCGGCCGACGACTTCCTCGACCTCGTGCGCCGCGACCTGACGGAGCACCTGCACGAGGCCGCGCTCAACGTGGCGCACACGGCCAAGCGCCTCGGCATGTCGCAGCGCACGCTGCAGCGCCGCCTGCAGGACGCCGGCCGCAGCTTCCAGGACCTGTTCGACGACGTGCGCCGCGAGCTCGCGCTGCGCCACCTCGCCGCCGGCAACCTGACGATCTGCGAGGTCGCGAGCCGCGTCGGCTTCACCGACCTGCGCGCGTTCTACCGCGCGTTCAAGCGGTGGACCGGGACCGCGCCCGGGCAGTACCGGGCGCACGCGCACGCGATGGCGTGATCGGCCCAATCATCGGCACGACCGGCCATGGTGGCGCCGGCGGTCCGCGCCGAATATCCGCGGTGCAGACGCAGCGGCGACCACCAGGCGCCGCGAGTCGGCTCGGTCGCGCGATGCAGTGGCCCGTGGGACGGGTCCGCGTCGCGTCGTCCGCTCGCTCACCCATCGCGGCGCGGGCTCGCCCCGAGGACCGCCGCGGATTCGGAGGACCTCGTGCCGCTCTCCCGGTATCTCGACAAGTTCATCATCCTCGGCAACAACGCGCTGGGCAAGCAGCTCGGCGCCGACACCAACGGCAACATCTACACCCACGAGAACAAGCTGTGGTGGGAGACCTGGGCGATCGAGGTCGCCGGCGACGACGGCCGCGTCTTCCTGCGCAGCGACCACGGCAAGCTGCTGACCTCGACGGCGGAGGGGACCCTCGGCAGCTCCACCAATCGCGGCGAGGCGGAGCAGTGGCGCGTCGAGCCGGCGCCGGGCGGCGGCGTGTTCGTGCGCTCGGTGCAGCACGGCAAGCTGCTCAGCGTGCTGCCGAACGGCACGCCGACGACGACGACGAACACGAGCGCCGCGGAGATCTGGCGCGTCGAGGAGATGGCGCCGGCGCTGAAGTTCGACGGGACCGACGGCCACGTGGCGCTGCCGCCGATGAACCCGGACTTCAGCCAGGGCTTCACGATCGAGGCGTGGGTGCGGCACGAGGCGTTCGCCAACTACTCGCGGATCGTCGACCTCGGCAACGGGCCGGCCAGCGACAACATCGTGTTCACCAACACCGGCACGAGCCCGGACCTGAACCTGAGCGTCTTCCGCGGCGATCAGGTCAAGGCCCTCACGGCGCCCGGGGCCCTCCCGCTCAACGCGTGGACCCACGTGGCCGCGACGGTCGACGCCGGCGGCTTCGGGCGCCTCTACAAGAACGGCGTGCAGGTGGCTCAGGGGCAGCTGTGGCTGCCGAACAACACCCAGCGCTCGCGCAACTACCTCGGCAAGAGCAACTGGCCCGACGCGCTGCTGCGCGGCCTCGCGTCCGAGGTGCGGCTGTGGACCTACGCCCGCAGCGCCGAGCAGATCCAGGCGGCCATGAATCGGCGCCTCCACGGCGACGAGGCCGGGCTGTTCGGCTACTGGCCGCTCGACGCCGCGGCCGGCCTGGTCGCGCGCGATCACAGCGGCAACGGCCGCCACGGCGCGGTCGTCGGCGAGGCCAGCTGGGTGGCGCCGCGGCTGACCGGCCGCACCTACGCGGCGCCCGGCGAGGAGATCAAGGTCAGCTCTTTCAGCGGCACCTCGCGCGTGCGCCTGCCCGCGATGACCCTCGACTTCAGCAGCGGCTGCACGGTCGAGGCGTGGGTCCGCCCGCAAGCCGCGGCGGCGTGGTCCCGCGTGTTCGAGATGCACACCACCTACGGCGGCGACCACGTGATGCTGCTCGCCAACGGCGACGGCACCGGCTTCGGCTTGTTCGCGATCGCCGCCGACGGCGGGGACAAGGGCCTCTACGCGCCCGCCGGGACCCTGCCGACCGGCCGCTGGACGCACATCTGCGGCGTCCTCGATCCGGCCGGCCAGGTCCGGCTCTACGCGGGCGGCAAGCTCGTCGCCTCCGGCCCGGCCCAGCTGCCGAAGGCCGCCGCGCGCCCCAACGTCATGATCGGCAACAGCCCCGAGGGCAGCCCCTTCGCCGGCCTCATCGCCGAGGTGCGGGTGTGGACCTGCGTGCGCAGCGAGGCGCAGATCCAGGCCGCCATGGCCCGCGGCCTCACCGGCCACGAGCGCGGCCTGGCCGGCTACTGGAAGCTCGACGAGGACTCCGGCGCGAGCGCCCGCGATTCGTCGGCGTACGGCCGCGCCGGCACGCGCGAGGAGGGCTGCGTGCAGGTCACCTCGCTGCTGCCGATCGAGGCCCGCCGCGCGCTCGTGACGACGGTGACCCACGAGGGCAAGGTGCTGGTGTTCGCGACCCGCGCCGACGGCCGCGTGCAGTACACGGTCAAGCAGTCCGGGTTCGAGGACACGGTCGCCCTGACCGGCGACGCCCGGCCGGGCTGGGAGCCGTGGCGGGACCTCGAGCTGCCGGCGCAGGCCGACGACACCTCGGTGATCGCCCGCGAGGCCAAGACGCTGACCTACGACGCCGACACCGCGAGGTACGTGCTGTGCTCGCGCTACCACACCGCCGCCGACACCGCGATCGCGCCGGTGCAGGTGGTCTCGGGCTTCGGCTTCCTCTACGTGTTCCGCCAGTCGACCGCGGGCACGCTGCTGGTCGACCGCTTCGTCCTCGACGGCATGACCAACCAGCTGGTGCCCAAGGTCGAGGTCCGCTTCAAGCGCTCGCGCAAGCGCCACGAGCCGCTGCTGCCGACCAGCGGCGCCGCCGACCAGACCTTCGACTCGCTCGACTTCTCCGACACCGCCGGCGTCCCGTTCTACGAGCCCTCGACCGAGCTGAGGCTGATCGCCGGCGTGCACGACGGCCTGTTCGCGGTCGTGCTCCTGCCGACCCGCGACGTCGACCGCCAGCGCTGGCACTTCTTCGTCCACGGCGCCGGCAGCAAGGTCGAGGTCGTCTCGATCCTCTCGTCCGAGACCGGCCTGTTCGACCCCCAGCAGCGCACCTCCAGCGCCGACGGCTCGCTGCTCCCCGGCGTCGAGCGCACGGTGATCGACCTCGGCGCCGCGCTGCAGGGCCCGGTCCGCAGCCTGTGCGCCGTCCGCTACGACCTGCAGGAGGAGCAGGCCACCGCGTCCGGCGCCCGCATGCTCCTGCGCACGGCCGTGCGCGTGATGCTGGTGGCCGCGGGTTCGCAGGGCACGCCGGTCCTGTCGTTCGCCGCGGCCACCGACGGCACCCTGTCGCGCCTCGCCGACGCGCCCACCAGCCAGCGCGTGCTGCACAGCGAGCGCCGCGAGCTGCTGCTCCCGCTCGACACGCTCGAGAACGTGGTCGCCGCGCAGGTCAACCAACCGATCACCGGCGCCATCGCGGCCCTGCGGCGCGGCAGCGGCGACAAGGTGGCGGTCCAGACCAGCGGCGCGGACAAGCTGAAGATCGGCGACAGCGTCGAGATCCGCGGCACCCGCAACTACAACGGCCGCTTCCTGGTCAAGGCCACCGGCGGCGACACCTTCGAGATCGAGGTCGACTTCGCCGGCCTCGAGGACGGCATCGGCCGCTGGGAGAAGGTCGTCACCCGCGAGACCGGCCTGACCTTCGACGGCGCGGTCACCTCGTACCGGCGCACGCCCGAGGGCAAGCTGATCGTCACCGCGCCGAACCACGGCCTCGTGGTCGGCGACGCCGTGCAGATCACCGGCACCGCCGAGTACAACAGCATCTACCCGGTCACGCCGATCGACGCCGGTCAGTTCGCGCTCGAGGCCCCGTGGGCGCTCGGCAGCGCGATCGGGGTCAAGCGCCTGGCGTCGCTGAAGCGGCGCGGCGTCGACTTCGACGGCGTCGACGAGTACGTCGCGGTGCGCGACGCGAAGGTCCCGACCGGCGCGGCCAGCTACACGGTGGAGGCGTGGATCCGGCCGCGCTCGATGACCGCGGGGGCATCCTCGCGTGGGGCGAGCACGGCGCGGCCAACCGCGTCACGAGCCTGAGCCTGACGCCGACCGGCCTGCGCCACGAGTGGGGCGGCCAGGACATGGCGTGCAACACGGCCCCGCTGCAGGACGGCTGGCACCACGTCGCGGCCAGCTACGACGCCGCCACCAATACGCGCCGGCTCTACCTCGACGGCGCCCCGATCGCCACCGACGCGCCGGCCGCGGCCCACGACGTGCCGACGCCGGTGACCAACTTCACGATCGGCCGCGTCCGCGGCGAGCACTTCGCCGGCAGCATCGCCGACGTGCGCGTGTGGAGCGTCGCCCGCAGCGACGCCCAGATCGCCAGCGGCATGTTCGAGCCGATCAACGGCCAGGAGGAGGGCCTGTGCGGCTGCTGGAAGCTCGGCGCGCTCGAGGAGGTCGACCCCACGCCGTGGGCGCTCGCCTTCGCCGGCGACGGCGACTGCGCCCTCGTGCCCGACACCGCGGCGCTGCGCGTGCAGAGGTACACCGTGGAGGTGTGGATCAAGCCCGAGCGACCGACGCAGGAGTGGGTCGGCCTCGTCGGCAAGCCAGGCCGCAACTACAACATCTGGCTACACCGCGACGGCTACGTCCACCACCGCTACCACACCAACACCGGCACCACCGAGGGTCCGCCCGACACGCCGCGCGGGACGATCCGCTGGGGCGAGTGGAACCACATCGCCATCACCAACGACGGCCAGACCGCGCGCACCTTCCACGACGGCATCGAGCGCGCGAGCGGCTCGCTCGCCGGCAAGACGCTGATCGTCGACAACACGCCGCTCATCATCGGCCGCAGCCTCGACGACAGGAATGTCGAGTACTTCACCGGCCTGCTGACCGAGCTGCGCCTGTGGAGCCGCGCCCGCACGGCGCCGGAGATCGCGGCCGACCGCGGCCGCAGCCTGGTCGGCGACGAGGCCGATCTGGTCGCGTACTGGCGCGGCAGCGAGGGCGCGGGCGCGGGCCTGGTCGACGTCACCAGCAAGCGCCTCGATGCGACCGTCACCGGCGGCGCGCGAGCGGTGGCCTCGGACGCGCCGGTGCGCGCGAGCACGCTGCGCGTGCAGCGGGCCTACGACTTCTCGCCGAACGGCAGCCACGGCCTGGTGGTCGGGACGCCCTCCGTGTCGAACGTGCAGATCCAGCGGGCCGAGAACGCCCAGTACCGCAACGACGACCTGGTCGCGGTGGTGCGCGGCGGGGTCTACGAGGAGAGCGTCGAGCTGCGCCCGCTCGGCGGCACGCTCACCGGCCTCAAGTTCGCCCCGTGGTTCAAGAAGAGCCAGGAGTCGGCGGTCCCCGACGCGACCCTCTCGCCGATCGCGGCCCCGCTGGTCGACATCGGCGGCGGCTGGTTCCGGGCCTCGTGCCAGTTCGCGGTGCCGCCGACGACCAGCCTGATGCGGGCCTTCAAGCTCGTCGACGTCGCCGGCACCTGCACCGCGATGGAGCTGCGCCGGCACCGGCTCGTCGAGCTGCCGGCCGCGATCACCGAATGGGAGTACGCGGCCACGCCGACGCTCGCGCCGACCTCCGCCGCGCCGACCGACCTCGGCGTCAAGCTGGCCGCGCTGGCGGCGAGCGAGCGCAGCGAGGGCGCGCTGCTGGTCGAGAAGCGCGTGCTCGAGGACAAGCTCGCGTTCGCGGTCGACCCCAACCGCCCGGCCCGCATCGCCGCGGTCCAGGCCGAGGTCACCGCGCTGGAGGCCGAGCACACGCGCCTGTCCGCCGTGCGCGCGCAGCACCAGCAGATGCCGATGTTCTCCTACTGCCGGATCACGCCGCGCCACAGCGGCATGGCCCTGGCGATCGACGGCGCCAGCAATTCGCCCGGCGCCGACCTGATCCAGGTCAGCTATCGCGGCACCGACAACGAGCTGTTCTACGCCGACCCCAACCAGGCCGCGGGGCAGGTCACGGTGCCGTCGCTGAACGACTGGTTCCTGCTGCGCCCCGGTCACAACAACGGCATGGTGGTCGACGTCGAGGGCCCGAGCCACGACAACGGCGCCCGGCTGCACCAGTGGATCTACAACGGCGGCGACAACCAGCGGTTCCGCTTCGAGGCGGTGGCCGGGGTCGCCAACACCTACGTGATCCGGGCCAAGCACAGCGGCAAGGTGCTGGACGTGTACGACGGCAGCAGCGATCAGGGCGAGATCGTCATCCAGTACGACCCGAACAACGACGCCAACCAGCAGTTCACGCTGCAGGTCGTGCGCGACTCGCCGATCACGATCGCCAGCCGGGTCGCGCTCGAGGACTGCAACCGCCGGCTGGTCGCCAAGCGGGCCGAGCTCGAGCAGCTGCGCGCGGCCCAGCAGGCCTCGCAGGCGCTGCGCGACGCCTGGCAGGCCCGCTTGACCGCGATCGACGGCACCGAGCTGCCGGCGGTCCGCGCCGCGATCGACGGCGTGAACGGCCCGGTGCTCGCGGCCATGATCGCCGACCAGGCCAGCGCGCCGCAGCTCGCCACGCTGCGCAAGGAGCCGAAGCGGGGGCTGACCACGCTCGGCGCTCAGCTGGCCTTCGTGCGCCCGCCGGGGCGCATCACCGCCGCGCAGACCTGCGACGGCGACGTCCAGCTCGGCTGGCTCGACGTGCGCGGGCGGATGCGTGAGCTGCGGTACCAGGCCACGCGCGACGGCAAGGGCGCGAGCTTCGACGCCTGGCGTCCGACCCTCGGGCGCGCCGGCCTCAACTTCCGCAACCCCGGCGACATCGTCCGCCTCGACCGCCCGGTCGCGCTCGGCGACGACTGGACCGTCGAGGCCTGGTTCCAGTTCCCGCTGCCCAAGACCGGCTACTGCAACACCCTGTTCGGCGTGATCGGCGAGTGCGAGATCCTCGTCAAGGACAACATGCTCGGCATGTGGCTGCGCGGCATCGTCGACTGCGGCTTCGACATCTCTCGCCTCGCCACCGGCTGGCATCACCTCGCGGTGGTCGCCAGCGGCAGCGGCTCGGCGTCCACGACCGCCTTCTACATCGACGGCCAGCGCGTCGGCGACCTGCGGTCGATCGCGCAGATGCGGGCCGGCAACCAGGCCCGGCTCGACGAGATCAAGAACACCGTCTACAAGTCGCCCCTCACCGTCGTCACGGTCGGCAACCACGGCGGCGGCGGCAAGCAGTTCGGGCGGGTCGCCGAGGTGCGGCTGTGGTCGCTCGCGCTCAAGGACGACGAGATCGCGGCCAACAGCCGCACCTTGCTCACCGGCCGCGAGCCGGGCCTCGTCGCCTACTACCCGATGACCGAGGCCCAGGGCGGGCAGCTGCGCGACGTCACCGGTCGCGGCAACCACGGCGCGATAAGCGGCGCGGCATGGGTCGCCCTCGACGCGCCGATCGGCCGCCAGGCGGGCGAGCCGCGCGGCGAGGCGATGGTGGTCGCCGAGTACGACACGATCGGCCAGCGCCCCGGCGGCACGGCGATGATGGCGTTGATGCGCCGCGCGTTCGCGGTCGAGACGGCCCGCGGCGTGCGCCTGTTCGCCGAGCAGCGGGTCGAGGAGCTCGACCTGCGGTGGGTCGGCAACGCCCAGTTCCAGCCGACCCTGCTCGGCTACATCGAGGGCCCGCCGCCGGTGCCGAGCGAGAACCTGACGATGTCGGCCAGCTACAACGGCGCCGCCAGCGTCGAGCTGTCGACCTCGGACGACGTCACGTTCCAGTGGAACCGCTCGAAGGACGAGAAGCTCGGCAACACCACCGACCTGTTCCTCGGCTGGGAGACCAACTCGAAGTTCGCCGCCCTGCCGCTGGGCATCGGCACCATCAACGACCTCGCCAAGGTGCGGCTCGGCTTCAAGGGCGCCGTCAGCCACACCACGGGCAGCACCCGCGCCAGCACGATCAGCGCCCAGTCGAGCCTCAAGATGATCGACCGCCTCGAGCTGCGCGGCACGCTCGAGGACCAGCCCCGGTTCCCGCAGCTCGGGAGCCGCTTCATCCCCAAGAACGTCGGCTACGCGCTGGTCGTGTCCGGGCTGGCCGACGTGTTCGTCACCAGCCTGCGCGGCAGCGGGCGCATGGTCGGCTACGAGGTGGTGCCGAACGCCGACATCCCGCCCGACGTCAACACCGTCTCGTTCCTCATCAACCCGGCGTACACCATGGCCGGCAGCCTCGACGGCATGACCGGCTCGGCCCCGACCAGCGACCGCTTCTTCGCCCACGTGCCCGAGCTGCGGGCGCAGTACGGCTCGCGCTACCCGGCCAGCTACTACCGGCTGCAGGAGGCCTACGACCTCAAGCGACAGATCGCCGAGCAGGACAAGCGGCGCGAGGCGTACTTCTTCAACTTCAACGCCTCCATCAGGGTCCTGGGCCCGGTCGGCGACGACCTCATGGCGAAGGAGATCGACAAGGGCGAGGCGCCCGGGGCGGTGACGGTGCGCCGCCAGGAGGACACGCCGGTCGCCGGGACCCCGGCGGCGGCCGCCGATTCGGAGGCGCTGATCGAGGCCGCCGGCGAGCAGCAGGACGAGTACGAGGGGCGCGCCGCCGAGCGCCGGGCGCAGATCGAGCAGGCGTTCGCCGACCGCGAGCAGCTGTTCACCGCCAACCGCGGCCTCGAACAGTGGCAGAGCCGCATGGAGGACCTGCGGATCCGCGCCGGCAAGCGCAACATCGTCAACACGTACGTGTGGGACGCCAACGGCGGGCTCCACACCGAGCAGCAGCAGTTCGCCAACAGCGTGCAGCACACCATCGGCAGCTCGGCGTCGGTCAACTTCAACTTCGGCCTCGAGGCCAAGTTCTTCATCGGCGTCAAGGGCGTCGAGCTCACCACGATGGCGACGATGCAGATGAGCCAGACGCTGTCCAAGACGGTCACGAACAACCGCGGCTTCGGCCTCGGGGTGTCGCTGTCGGGCGTGGAGAGCCGCGGGGTCACCGACCACAAGGACCGGCCGCTGGTCCCGGGCGAGAAGGTGGGGCGCTACCGCTTCATGAGCTTCTACCTCGAGGGGGCGACGCAGCACTTCGACGACTTCTTCGCCTACGTCGTCGACCCCGAGTGGCTGAGCAGCAACTCGGAGAACGCCCGCGCGCTGCGAGACACCCGCGGCCGCACCAACAAGGCCTGGCGCGTGCTGCACCGCGTGACGTACGTGGAGCGCCCGGCGCTCGCCAACTTCGGCGCCGACCTGCGCCCGCTGCCGGCGGCGCCGGCGGCCCCGACGGTCGACAAGCGCGTCGAGGGCCTCGAGCAGAAGGTCGACCTGATGCTCAAGCTGCTGCAGGCGCCGAAGAGCCCGTAGCGCCGACGGCGGCGCGGCCCGCTGTCGCCTCGAGCTTCGAGCGCAGTCGGGCCGGGCCGCTCGTGCCCGCCCTGCGTGCATTGGGAAGGCAGGGCGCGACCGTCGACATCGCACGCACCCGAGCCGGCCCGCGCCCAGCGGGTCTGCGGTGACCGCTCGCGCGTCGCGAGCAATGCAGGGCCGGCATCGCTGCGACGACGCGGTCGCGACGGTCTGTGGATTTTATCGAGCAGAAAGGAGGCGGCAATCGTGGCAGTCACGCGAGACAGCGAGCGCGTCGAGACTCTCTATATTCGCATCGGCCGCGGCTTCGCGGTGGAGAGCCGGCTGGAGGGGCGCGAGCTCCCGGCCGGCGCCCTCGACCCCGCGGCGCTGGCGGCGGTCGCCGAGGTCGGCCCCGACGAGCAGGGCGCGCGCCTGTTCGCGGCCCTCGACGCGCCCGCGCGCGAGGCCTGGCGGCTCGCCGCAGCCCTCGCGCCGCGCCGGCGGATCCGCCTGCGCATCGACGACGACGCGCCCGAGCTGCACGCATTGCCGTGGGAGGCGCTGCGCGACACCTCGGCGGCCGCCACCGCGCGCGTGCCCGCGGCCGACCGCGACACGCCCTTCTCGCGCCAGGTGCCGTGGTCGTGGGCGCTGCCCGGGCCGGTCGCGGCGCGGCCGCTGCGGGTCCTCGGCGCGGTCGCGGCGCCCGCCGGGCTCGACGCCTACGGGCTGCCGCCGATCGATCGGCCCGGCGAGGAGGCCTGCCTGGCCGAGGCCATGGCCGCGGCCCCCGCAGGGCTCGTCGAGCCCACGGCCCTGGCCGGCCACTGCAGCCTGGTCGCGCTCGAAGCGGCGCTCGAGGGCGGCTACGACGTGCTGCACCTGGTGGCCCACGGCGTCCTCCGCGACGGCGAGCTGGCGCTGTTCCTCGAGCGCGAGGGCGGCGGAGTCGAGCGCGTCGCCGGGGCCAGCTTCGCGGCGATGCTCGAGCGGCTCGACCGCCGGCCGCGCCTGGTGGTCCTGATGGTCTGCAGCAGCGCGACCCGCAGCGTCGACGACCCGCGGCGGGGCCTGGCCCCCGCGGTGCTGGCGGCCGGCGTGCCCGCGGTGCTGGCGATGCAGGACCTGATGCCGATCGACACCGGCCGCGCCTTCACCCGCGCGCTGTACGGCGAGCTGTGGGCCGGCGGCGAGGTCGACCGCGCGGCCAACCGGGCGCGCGCGACCCTCCTGACCGGCGGCCTGCGCGGCAGCGCGGTGCCGGTGTTGTACAGCGCGCTCGCCGACAATCGATTGTTCACACCGCGGGCGCCCGCGTCGGCCGGCGGCAGCGACGAGCCGGCGTTGTCCAGCGCGCTCGCCGACGAGCAATTGTCCACACCGCGCGCCGGCGGCAGCGACGAGCCAAACGTGTACAGCGCGCTCGCCGACGACCGATTGTCCACACCGCGCGCAGGCGGCAGCGACGAGCCGGGCCGCGACGCGCGGCGAGGATTGTCCATACCGCGGAACGACCTCGCCGCCGGCGACGATCCGGCTCGCGGCGCGCCGCGAGGATTGTCCACACCCCGATCCGAGCCGGACCGCGGCGCATGGCAGGCGCTCGGCGGGCCGTTTCACGGCGTCTGCGCGGCGCGCGGGCGCGACGGTCGCGTCGAGCTGTTTGCGATCGACGCCGCGGCCGCGCAATTGCATGTGCGCAGGCAACAGCAGCCCGGCGGCCCGTGGGGCGCGTGGGAGGCCGCGCAGCCCGGGGTCGTCGATGCGTGCGCGGCGGTCGACGAGCGCGGCGTGGTGTCGCTGTTCACGGTCGGCCCCCGCGGCGAGGTGACCTGGCGCGAGCGCCACGACGCCGGCGGCTGGGCAGGGCGACAGCCGCTCGCCGGCGAGGCGACGCAGCTCGCGGTCGCCTGCGGCCTGCGCGGGGCGTTCACGGCGCTCGCGGTCGACAGCGGCGGCCTGCTGCAGTCGTGCGCGCAGCGCCAGGCCGGCGGGGCGTGGGACGAATGGGAGGGCGACTGGGAGGACGACGACGAGCAGCACCTGCAGATCGGCCTGGCCCGCGACGGCCGCGGCCTGCTGTCGGTGTTCACCCTGCGCACCGATCACAGCCTGTGGCAATCGTCGCAGGACGCGCGCGGCGAGTACCGCGATTGGCGGCGGCTCGCGACGGAGCTGCGGCGCGTGCACGTGCTAGCGAACGCCGGCGGCCGCCTGCGGCTCACTGCCATCGGCGAGGACGGCGCGCTGCTGCACCGCGTCGAGCGCGAGCCCGGCGGCCCCTGGGGCCCGTGGCAACGCATCGTGGGGGCGTATCGAGACGCGATCGCCGCGCCGCGACAGGCCGACGTCGCGTTGCTGGCGATCGACGGCGAGGGCGCGGCCTGTTGCCTCACCGGCGCGGGCGCTCGCGTCGCGCTCGGCGGCCCCGCGCTCGTCCGCCTCGTCGCCGCCGAGGACGGCGCCGGCGCGCTCCACGTGTTCGGCCTCGACCCGACCGGCACCCTCCATCACCGCCCCCTGCCATGATTTATTTTTAAAAAATGGAGAACGTCCTCAATCGTCGCAGGCGAGCCGGCGGCGCGGGTGGGTGTCCATTGTTTCGACCCAATCCGGCCGGCGGTCTCCATCCCTGCATTTTATAAAAATATGTCCTGAAAGACATGTTTTGATCGCTGCGGACGAACCCGTGCTTCGCGTCGTATCATGATATGTCGTAAAAGACATATAGTCCTTCGCCGCGGGCGGGGCCGACCGGCGCGGGTGACGTCGGGCTCGACGCAGAGCGCCGCGGCAGCGGACGCCCCATCGCCCCGACGCGACGCCGCCCCGGGCCCGCCGTCAGCCGGCGCTGCCGGACCGGAGCGCGGCGAGCAGCGCCCGCAGCAGCTCGCCGCGCTGGACCTGGGCTTGCTTCGCCAGCTCGAGGTGGAGCCTCACGAGCTCGGCGTCGAGCCCTTGCCGTCGCCAGGGACGAGGTTGTCGACGTCGCCGCCCGGGCCGATGCGCGTGACGATTCGCAGCTCCGCCTGCGCCGGCAGCTGCTCGCGGCCCGCGGTGACGATCGCCTTCGAGTCGGCGGTGACGAAGGTGCGGACCTCGAGGTCGCCGAGGCTGCACGCGGCCTGCTCGAGAGCGTCGCGCAGGGTCTTCACCGCCGACTGCGACTCGTCGATCGGCGCGGGCGCGGCGTCGGAGCCGGTGAACTCCTGGGCAGCCTTCGTCCTGGGCGAATCGACCGCGATCGCGGGCAGCGGCACCCGGCGGGCGGGCTCGCCGGCGGGCGCGAGCGGGAGGCGCACCGCAGGGTCGCCGACGATCGCGAAGGCGCGGGCGTCGTTGTTGGCGGTCCACATGTCGGCGAGCTCGCGCGGGTCGTACTGGCGCCCGTAGCCGATCTCCTCGAGCTCGCCGCTCAGGTCCGACGCGAGCTCGGCGTAGCGCTCGTTGAAGCACTCGAGCGCCGCGCCGACCCGGGCGCCGCGGAGCAGCTCGCGCATGGCGCCCTCGAACACCGCGAGCTGGGCGCTGGAGCCGGTCTTCTTGCCGCTGCCGGGCCACAGGAAGCTGCAGCCCCAGGCGCGCTCGACGTGGCCGATCGTCGCCAGGGCGCCGCCGTTCGGGTGGGCCAGCAGGCGCCGGGGCAGCGCGGCGAGGAACGCGGCGTCGGCGATCGGCGTGCGGGCGCTGCTGGCGGCGCGCTGGCCGTAATCGTCGTACATCGGCGTGCCCGCGCCGTAACAGGCGAAGTTGAACATGACGAGGCCGTGCGGCCGCGCGTCGGCGCGGAGGTCGTCGCCCGCGAAATAGAAGTCCTGCGGCAGCGGCTCGCGCCACTGCGCGGGGCCGGGCCAGTCCTGACAGATCAGCGCGCCCTGGTGCGCGCGCTGGCGCGGGTCGCCGCGCGAGAAGCCTGCCCCGTGGCTCGCGGTGAACAGCAGCGCGGGCGTGGCGTCGCCGCCGAGCAACCGCGCGAGCGTCGCCTTGCTCGCGGCCTCGCCTTCGTGGCGGCGAATGACCCAGTCCGGCGCGTGCGGGGCCAGCAGGTCGGCGAGCGGCGCGACCAGGTGCTTGCTGCTGAGCTGCGTCGCGGGGTCGTCGGGGTTGCTGACGGCGAACATCGCCAGCTCGCGCGCGAGCTGCAGGCCGCCGGTCTCCGCCGCGACCACGCTGCGCGCGTACGCGGCGTACTCGGCGACCTCGTCGAAGTGCAAGCGGCCGACCGCGTATTGCACGTCGAGCTGGTATTGCACGAAGAACGGCAGCTCCTCCGGCGAGGCGACGAGCAGCAAGTAATAGGGCACCTTGACCGGATCGGCCGGACCGGGCCCGGCGCCGAGGCGCGCGAGGAACTTCTGCTTGCTCTCGCCGGGCCGGTAGCCGTCGGGGCCGCGGTAGATCTTGAAGAGCCGCCCATCCTGAGCGCTCGCCTGGGCGCTGCGCAGGGCCAGCAGCGGCTGCAGTGCCTCGACAATCGCTTCCTGGCGCGCCGCCTCGGGGTGTCCGGCCGCGCCGCGGGGAACACCGCGGCCCAGCCGGCCTGGGCGAGGTCGTTCGCGTCGAGCCCGGGCTTGATGCCGTAATGACCGGTGGCGTGCGCATCGACGCGGGCGCGCAGGTCGGCGAGGTGATCGGCGTGCTGCGGGTCGGCCGGCGCGGCGGCGCGGCCGAGCTTTCGTCCGAGCTCGTCGGCGCTGGTCGGCGGGAACAGATAGGCGCCGGTGCCGACATCGATGCCGTTGAAGTACAAGGGGCTCTGCAGATCCATGGTGCGACCCTACGGCCCCATCGCCGCGGTTGCAATGTTAATTGCGGACGACGTCGCGGTGCGACGATTCCGCGCCGCGTTCGCATCACCGGACCTCCACCTGCACGCAATCGACCATTCTTCAGAATCATGACCAGACGACGGAGAGCGCGGAGTTTCGACGCGCTCGCCGCAGGAGTGCATCATGCCGACAATTGTTCCCCGACCCCATGACCCCACCCTGGAGATCGCCGACACCACGCCGCCGGGGGTCGACCCCGACGGGCTCTTGAGCTTCGAAGCGCCGGCCGAGGGCGACGCGCTCGACGCCGCGGCCTTCGCCGACGAGCCATGGGCCGACTTCGACCCGGAGGCCGAGCAGGATGACGACGGGGGGCCGGTCAGCTTCGGCGGCACCTCGCTCGCGCTCGCGGACACCAGCACGCGCGAGCGCTGGCTGCAGAGCGCCCTCAAGGCGCTGGTCGCCCCGGCGCTGACCGTCGACGGCCAGATCGGGCCGCGCACGATCCGGGCGGTGCAGCTGTTTCAGCGCCGCTCTCAGGCCCTCGGCGGCGGGGCATTGACCGTCGACGGCCAGGTCGGACCGCGCACCCTCGCCGCGCTCGAGCGGCTGACCGGCCGCAGCGCCCCGGCCGCGAGCGCGGCCCTACAGCCGCCCGCGAGCCCGGCGACGCAAGCTTCCGCGGGCGCGCTGCAGGTGAGCGAGCAGCAGGTCGACGGCGTCACCGAGTACACGATCCGCGGCGGCGGCGACGAGGTGCGGTTCTCGTACTGGACCCCGGACTTTCGCAATACAAGCCCTACAACGTCAGCCGCTACAAGGGGGCGCGCAAGGGGCTGCTCAGCGATTCGCAGATCCTGGCGACCGGCTATTCGAGCAGCGAGCTCAAGATCTTGCAAGCCAACGCACTGAAAGAGTCGGGCGGGGCGTTCGGGGCGATCAACACGTGGGACGACCAGATCGTGTCGTGGGGGATGGCGCAATTCGCCGGGCAGGCGGGGACGCTGGCGGCGCTGCTGGCCGAGCTGAAGGAGAGCCCGGGCAGCCGCGCGAGCTTCCTGCGGTGGTTCGCCGCCAACGGGCTCGATGTGGCCCGCGGCGAGTACCCGTGGAAGAACGGTCAGACGAAGGTCGGCTGGCACGTGGTGGTCACGACCCGCGAGGGCCGGACGCTGCAGGGCAACGACGGCTGGAAGCACGTGCGCACCGATCCGCGGCTGCTCGGGGCGTTCATGCTGGCCGGCAACGACCCGGCGATCCAGCTCGGGCAGGTCGAGTTCTGGCGCCGGAGCTTCCTGTCGCGCGCGATCGCCAAGCACGTCGCCAGGCGGGCCGACGGCTCCGGGGCGGAGCGGTGCGCCGCTTCATCACCTCCGAGCGCGGCCTGGCGGTGCTGGTGCGCCTTCACAACTGGATGCCCGGCTACGTGACCACGTGGGCGAATCGCTTCATCGCCGAGCTGCAGGCCCGCAACCCGAAGCTCGACCTCGCAGATCCCTACCACTGGAACCAGCAGCTCGAGGATGCGTTCGTCGCCAGGGTCTGCGACGAGCGCAAGCGGGTCAAGTCCGGGAGCTATGACACCTACGCGCTCGACCTGTCGCGCGCGCGCGGAAGCTTCGTCGTCGGCCGCGAATCGTGAGCCGCGGTGCCTTGAAACAACGAGGGTCGTGCGAGCGATTCGCACGACCCTCCCTATTCGCGCTCCGCGGCCGACTTGGCGGTCAGTCCCACGGGGGACGGCGCCTGCGGCCGCACGACGGTGCGGGCGTCCCACAGCTCGCGGACCGTCGCGTCGAACTCGAGCGGGGGCGGCGCCTCACCTCGGGCTTGTAGAACGCGACGAGGTCGACCAGGTCGCCGTGTCCGGAGGGTTTGTCCTCCTCGAGGGTCACGGCGCCCCAGCGGCGCACGAGCCCGTGCACGTTGCGGGTCTTGCGAACGGCGCCCGTCATCGCGGTGGCAGACGACTCGAGGAAGCGCTCGAGGCACAGGCCCAGGAGGACGTCTTTAATGAGAAGCCGGGGGCCGCGCGGCGGGCGTTCGCGTGGACCGTGAAGTTGCCGTTGACCATCACGAGGTTGCCGTCGCGGGCGAGCGAGGTGAGGGCCCGATCGGACCAGTTGTGGAAGTACGAGTCGGCCCGCGCGATCGGGTACTCGAGGTCCATCGGGGTCATGAAGCTCAGCGCCACGCACTGCTCGCCGAGGAACAGCGCGCACATCTCCTTCTGCCGGGTGAAGGCGTCGGAGTGGAGCGGCCCCGGCTTGCCGAGCTCGCGGAAGGCCTCGCTCCACGACTCGTACCAGCAGCGATAGGCGGCGGCGTGAAGGTCCACGCCGGAGGGCTCGGGGCGGAGCCCGGGAGCAGCACACATAAGCTCGGGTCATGATGATCTCCTCCACGATAAAAAGGGCCGGCTCGCGCGAGGCGAGCGAGCCCCGTCAGGACGCGACCTGGCTGCGCGCCTGCGTCTCGGCGGACATGCCGAGCGCGAGGGCGAGCGCGTCGCCCAGGAATTGATCGTAGGCCGCGAGCGCCTCGGAGCCGGCCGTCACCAGGTCGTCCAGCGCTTCCGGGCGCTGCTTCAGGAATTGGTCGAGCTTCCGGGCGTTGAACTTCGTGTGTCCGACGTCCAGCTCGACGTGGTCCTGGACGAAGCTCAGGCATTGCTTCACGTCGCCCCCGAGGTCGGCGAGGCAGCGGGCGATGAAGCTCGGGCCGTAGGTCACCGAGAGCCGCTCGATCTCGTACTCGATGGCGATCTGGGCGTACGGCGCGGGCCCGGCGATCACGTCCTCGTGCACTCGCACGTAGCGCTGGATCCCCGGCGTCGGCGGGTGCGCGAGCAGCTTCTCGGGCGCGGGCACGGGGCGGCCCGCCTGCTCGCGCCGCGCCGCGAGCGAGCGAGTGTCGTCCACCATCATCGCGTCGTGCCCGGCCTCGTGGCGGGCGTGGGCGACCAGGGCGTTGCCGATGTCATTCAGCCCGGCGGCGAGGCAGCGCTCGCCGGCGCGGCGGATCCACCCTTCGACCGGGGCGGTCATCTGCACGCCGAGGGCGCAGAAGGAGAGGAGGAACAGCTCGAGCGCGTCGGGGGTCAGCTCGCCGCCGATCACCCGCGTCACCCATTCGCCGGCGGCGAAACGGGCGCGCGCGGCCTGCACGCTCTCTTCGTAGATTTCCAGGCTAACAGACAAATTAGGGGTGCTCATGGTTTGCGCCTTGAATAGCACAAGTCGACGACGAATGGATTGAACCACGGCGATATGCCGTGACTCGAGGGCGACGGATTCGACCCTGGAACTCTTCCCGGTGTTTCTGTCGGGACAGTGGAAACCGACCCACGATCAATTGCGCTGCCGCGAAAAATCGGGGGCCGCCTTATGGGCTCGTACCGGCCGAGATGCGAGCCGGCGCGGCGATGGCCGGCTGCGTGATGCTTCTTTCGCGGCGGCCTCCGATCTGCGCGATCGATTCGGCGTGAGCGTTCGATGGGTCACAGTGCATCGTTCACGACGCGCAGCGCCCCGGCACGTGACGGCGGGCGGCCGACGGGCCTGTGCGCAATTGCCGGACCGGGCATTCCGCGCAGGCGACTCGTCCTGTGCTCGAGACGTGCCCGCCGGGGCGCCGCGGCGCTCGATTCGCAGCGGGTGTCATAAAGGACTGCCATCATTGCTCGCAGACGGCGGGCTCGGAGTCCGCCCGGTGTGAGAGCGGGCGGCGCGAACGCGGGCGCATTCGTGCGCGCAGGAGACGGTGACGGGGGCGCGCGGTCTCGCCCGGCGATTTTTTTTGCGAGGCCCCGAAATTTCGTGAGCCGGTTCCATCGCACTTCTCGCCTTTCCCGGTGAGGGCGGCGATCGAGGCGACCGCCGCCATGACTCGGAAAGTGAGAGGCGAGATGCGACGCATGTTCCTGGGTTCGGTATTGCTGATGAGCTGGGCGGGCTGTGACGTGGAGCCGCCGACGCGGGAGGAGCTCGCGGAGGTCGACGAGGCCGAAGGCGAGCTGGCGGAGGGCGAGGCGGCGGAGGACGCCGGGGGCGCGGAGGACCAGGGGGTCTTGCCCGGTCTCCCCGATCTGACCACCGGGCCGCGGTCCTCCGCCGCCAACTATTTCACGCCCGTCGGCACCCACGACACCTTCAATTGCAGCAAGATCGCCGGGTGGGTGAAGGACGGCGACACCACTGCGCCGACCTGGGTGACCATCGACCGCTACGCGCCCTATCCGTATGGCGAGCACGTGGCCACCGTCCTCGCCGACCTCTATCGCGCCGATCTGCCGTTCGCCGACAAGTATCACGGGTTTTCCATCAACACCCCGGCGTCGCTCAAGACCGGCGAGGTCGAGACCATCTATATCCACGGGATCAACGTCGACGGGGACGGCAACTGGGACGTGAACGCCAACAGCCCGCTGCTCAGCGGCACCGGCAAGAGCTTCTGCTGCGGCACGAAGTGCCTGAAGCCGGACGTTCAGAACCCGTAGCCCGCGCCGCGGAGCCGGGTGAGCCGTCGCGGCCGCGACGGGTCGCCCGGCCCCGTGGACCCCCCTGGGATGGCGTGATCTTTTGCAGCAAGATCGGGGATCGATGGCGGACCACGAGTCTTCGGTGGACGTGACGGGCCTGCTCAAGGCGTGGAGCTCCGGCGAGGCGCGAGCCCGCGAGGCGCTCATCGTCGTGGTGTACGGCCAGCTGCGGAGCATCGCGCGCCGCCAGCTCCGCGGCGAGCGCATGCATCACACGCTGCAGCCGACCGCGGTCGTGCACGAGGCCTACGCGCGGCTCATGGCGCACGACCGCATCGAGTGGCAGGACCGGCGCCACTTCTTCGCGGTCGTCAGCCAGGCCATGCGCCGCGTGCTGGTCGACCACGCGCGGGCCCGCCTGGCCGGCAAGCGCGACGGCGGCACGCTGACGGGATGGGACGACGTCGAGACCGAGGTGGGAATCGTGCGGGCGCCCGAGCTGCTGGCGATCGACGACGCGCTCACGCGGCTGGGGGCCATCGATCCGCCCAAGGCGCAGCTGGTCCAGCTGCGCTTCTTCGGCGGCCTGTCGCTCGAGGAGACCGCCGAGCTGCTCGGCTGCTCGCGCGCGACCGTGGTCCGCGACTGGCGAATGGCCCGCGCGTGGCTGTTCCGCGAGCTGGGAAGGTGAGCCGTGACCGATCGCTGGAAGCTGCTCGAGGAGCTCGTACAGGCGGCGCTCGATTGCCCCGCCGAGCGCCGCGGCGCGGTGGTGGTCGCGCTCTCCGATGATTTGTCGCTGCGCGCCGAGGCGCTCGAGCTGGCGGCGGCGCACGACCGCGCCGGCGACTTCCTCGAGCGTCCGGCCGAGCCGCTGCCCGAGCACGACGAGCCGACCTCCATCGGGCCGTATCGCGTGATCCGCCGGCTCGGCAGCGGCGGCATGGGCGACGTGTACCTGGCCCGTCGCGACGACCAGGAGTTCGAGCGCGAGGTGGCGGTCAAGCTGCTGGCGCCGGGGCTGTACGGCCGCGACTTCGTGCGCCGCTTCCGGGCCGAGCGGCAGATCCTCGCGCGGCTCGATCACCCGAACATCGCCCGCCTCTACGACGGCGGCACGCACGTCGACGGGCGGCCCTACCTGGTGATGGAGCCCATCGAAGGCGCGCCGCTGCACCGCTTCTGCGAGGAGCGCCGGCTCGGCCTGTCCGAGCGGCTGGCGCTGGTGCTCGCGGTGTGCGACGCGGTCGACTACGCCCACCACCGGCTGGTGCTGCACCTCGACCTCAAGCCCGAGAACATCCTGGTGATGGCCGACGGCACGCCGAAGCTGCTCGACTTCGGGGTCGCCAAGCTGCTCGACGCCGGCGGGGCGTCGACGCTGCAGACCACCCGCGCGGGACCGCGGCCGCACACGCCGCATTACGCCAGCCCGGAGCAGCGCGCCGGCGAATCGCTGACGACCGCGAGCGACGTGTACTCGCTCGGCGTGGTGCTGTACCGGCTGCTGAGCGGTCGGCTGCCGCACGCGGACGCGACGGTCGTCGACGTCGAGCACGGCAGGCCGCCGCCCGAGCCGCGCCGGCCGAGCGCGGCCGATCCCGCTGACGCGAGCCGGGGTACGCGCGAGGAGCAGCGCGAGGCGGCGCGGCTGCGGCGACAGGTGGCCGGCGACCTCGACGCGATCGTGCTCAAGGCGCTGCGGCACGAGCCGGCGCGGCGCTACGACACGGTCGACAAGCTGGCCGAGGACATCCGCCGCTACCAGCGAGGGCTGCCGGTGCAGGCTCGCCAGGGCACGCTCCGCTACCGCGCCGGCAAGCTGCTGCGCCGACACGGGCGCGCGCTCGTGGTGGCGACATTGGGGCTCGCGCTGCTCGTCGGTTTCTCGGTGGCGATGGCGGTCCAGGCCGCCCGCCTCGAGGAGGAGCGTCGCATTGCCGAGACCATCTCGGCGTTCCTCGTCGACCTCGTCACCCACGCGAGCGCCGACGGCCTCCGCGCGCGCGAGCTCACCGTCGGTCAGGTCCTCGACTACGGCCGCAGCCTGCTCGCGCAGGAGCGCGTCTACGAGGACCCCGAGATCGACACCGAGCTGCGGGTCGTGCTGGCCCGCCTGTTCCGCGGCGCGGGCGAGTCCAAGGTGGCCGAGGCGCTGCTGCGGCGGGCGCTCGCCGAACGCATCGCGCAGAAGGGCGAGGATCACCGCGAGGTGGCCGAGGTCAGGCTCGAGCTCGCGTGGGCCGTCGGCCCGCCCGAGGACCTCGACGCCGCCGCGCGCTGGCTCCTCCCGGCCCTCACCGTGCGAGCGCACGAGCTGGACGAGGGGGCCCGGACGAGTGTCACGACCCGGCTCGCGGTGGCGACCCTCGCGGCCCTGCAGCGCGGCCAGGCGGGCGCCTCGTTGCTCGGCCAGGCGGACGCGCTCCTGGGGGCGCGCGCCTCGACCCTGCGCGAGCAGATCGATCTCATGGCATATCGTCAGTTCCGCGCCGAACGGCTGTGGCACCGCGACCGTGCCGCGGCGGTCGTGGAGCGCGAGCGCATCGCCGCCGAGTTCGCCGGGCGCGGGCTGCCGGCCTATCCCGCGCTCATGGACCTCGGCACGGCGTATCGCCGCGTCGGTCGGCCGCGCCAGGCGATCGCCACCTTCGAGCACGCGCTGCGGCTCCTCGATCGGGAGACGGACCTCCCGCCGTGGTACCGCCTGTCGTTCGAGGTCGGCCTGGCCCGGGCGCACCGCGCCGCCGGCGACCGCGCCGCCACCGAGCGCATTTTTCTGCGCGCGCTGAAGCAGTCGATCGCCAGCCTGGGCGCGGAGCACTTCGGGACCCGCATGATCGCCAGCCACCTGGGCGACGAGTACCGCGAGGCCGGCCGCACCGCAGAGCTGGCGGCGCTCGAGCGCCGGTTCCCGCCGCGATACTAGTTAGTCGCGCGGCCGAGCCTGCAACTCAGCGACCACGGAGAGCCGTGCCTCCCGCGAGCGCACCTGCAGCGCCTCGGGGTGGGCGTCGGCCAGCGCGATCGCGTCGTCGGTGCGCTCGAAGCCGAGGAGCCCGCGCGCGCAGGCGGAGGAGTGACCGGTCGGCGCGGTGTCGATGATGATCGGCGGAGATCCCGGCGAGCGTCCACGACATGTCCCTTGGACGGTCGAGCGCGGCTCAGGGGGCCCCGCGCAGGGGAGCTCGACGATGAATGTCGCACCGGCCCCCGGCCGGCTGTCGCATCGGATCGAGCCGCCGTGGTCCTCCACGATCCGCCGGCAGATGTACAGGCCGAGGCCGAGCCCACCGTAGTGCCGCTCCGACACCGCGCGTTCGAAGCGCTCGAAGATCCGCTCGCACTTGTCCGGGTCGATGCCGATGCCGTGATCCCTGACGGCCAGCCGTGCCACCCCGCGCTCTGCCCCGAGGAAGATCTCGATGGGATGCCCCGCCCCGAACTTGATGGCATTGGCGAGCAGGTTGCTGATGACGCGGTCGATGCGGGACTGATCCCACCTCCCCACGACCGGGGCGCCGTCGTGGATCGAGACGTCGCAGCGGGCCAGTGAAAGGTCGGCCTCGAAGCGCTTGACCACCTCATGGACCAGGGCGCCGAGGTCGACGTCCGTGAGCGCGAGCGGCAACGGACCGGTCTCGATGCGCGAGATGTCGAGCAGGTCGTTGATGAGTCGGGTGAGCCGCTCTCCCTGCCGTGAGACCAGCTCCAGCATGCGATTCGCGGTCTGCGGATCCATCGGCCGCTCCGTCCGGGCCCGGCGGTGCAGGGACTGGATGGCGAGCATGAGCGAGGTTATCGGCGTGTTCAGCTCGTGGGATGCGACGGTGAGGAACTCGCTCCGCACGCGCACGGCCTCCTGCGAGGCCCGGTAGAGCCGCGCGTTGTCGAGCGCCATGGCGGCGCGGCGCGCCACTTCCTGCGCGAGCTCGAGGTCGACGGGCCCGTAGCGACGTCCCGGCGCGGCGGAGGCGAGGCTGAGCACCCCGAAGGTTTGCCCGCGGGCGATGAGCGGCACGGAGAGCCCGGTCCGCGTACCGAGCGCGCGGACGAGACGCAGGTGCTCTTCGTCGTGGCAGATCGCGCGCAGGGCCTCGTCGGGCAGTTCGGGTGTGAGGCGCGGTTCGTGGGTGCGGAGGACCGTGACCGCGGGGTGGGGCGAATCCCAGCGCGGCGGATAACGCCGCTGAATCTCGCGGAGCATGGGCTCCATCGCGGGATCGCGGTGGGCCACGACGAGGCGCCGGATCTCGCCCTTCCACGACGTCGATCGTGCACCAGTCGGCCAGACCTCGCACGCACAGCTGGGCGAGGTGGGCGAAGGTCTTCTCGTAATCGAGCGACTCTGCGAGCAGCGCTCCGGCCTCGGCGAGGAAGGCGGACCGCCGCTTCTCATCCTCGGCCGCGTCGCGTGCGGCCCGCTCCTTGGCGAGGAGCTGGGCGTTGTCGAGGGAGATCGCCGCCTGCGTAGCGAGCAGCGAGAGGGCGGCGAGCCTCTCGGGTGTGAACGCGCCGGCCAGGAGGTTGTTCTCGAGGTAGAGCAGGCCGGCCACCGCGGTCTGCCGCAGGATGGGCAGGCAGAGGACCGATTTTGGCCGGTGCCGGGCGAAGTAGGCGTCGCCGGCGAACTTGCCCGCGTCGGCCGCGGCGTCGCTCAGGATGACGCGCTCCTTCGTCCGCTCGACATAGCGGACGAGCGACACGGGGACGTGCCCGGATGAGGCCAACGGCACCGCCTCGATGACGGCGGTGACGACCCCTCTCTTCGAGGGTCGCCTCCGCCTCGATCGAGAGGTTCCTGTCGCGACACAGGACGAGGCAGGCTCGCTGCGCCCCGCCTTGCTCGAGCACGACCTCGAGCAACGTGCGCACCAGCTTGTCGAGCACGATCTCGCTCGAGATGGTCTGTGACGCCTTGGTCACCGAGTAGAGATCGAGCTCGACGGGCCGGACCGCGACGGTGGCGGTGGGCGCGAGGGCCCTCGGCTCGAAGAGGCGAGGATGCTGCTGGTCGATCTGCTTCACCTTTCCGTCGGCGCCCCAACGGGCGTAACCGGCGCGTGCGTTGCGGAGGTACGTGTCGGCGATCTCGTCGAACCCTCGCGCCCGGTAGAACCGAGCCGCGAGCTCGTGGGCGAGCGCCTCGTTGTGGACGAAGCCGTTGTCGCGGGCGGAGCGGATGGCCTGCTCGTAGAGGCGCATCGCGTCGAGCTCCCGGCTGCCGATGCGCGCGATCTCGGCGGCGCATAGCGCCGCGCGGTTGGCGAAATTTTCCGGGCAGTTCTCCGCCCAGACCTCGATTTGCTGGTGGTGGGCAGCGAGCGCCGCCAGGTGCCGGGGCCGCTCGTCGGACGATGTAGCGTCGTATTGGGCAGCGTGCGTGAGCGCGCTGAAAAAATGGTACTCCGCGACCTCGAGCTGGGAAGGCTGTGACCACAACAGCGGCTCGGCCTTCAAGGCCGCGGCGGCGGCAGAACCGTGGTCGCCGGAGAAGTAGCGCGCTTGCAGCTTGTTGGTCCAATACAGGCATGTGGCGAAGGCCAGGCGCAGATCACCCTCCAGATGCCGCTCGAATCGGCCCTCGTCGAACTCCGCGTCGTCGAAGGCGCCGAAGTCCGGGGTCAGCCCGCGGAGGGTTCGGACGAGCCCGAGCTGTCCCATGATGCTGTCGACGATGAGGCCGAACCTGGCCTTGCGCACGAACTCGAGGCCTCGCTCGGCTTCTCGCTGGACGTCGCCGAGGGGCTCGCCGGCGAAGAGAAGGTCGGTGAGCGAGGTCATGCAGACATAGGCCGCAAAGGTGAGATCACCGGCTTCCTGCGCCGCGTCGAAGGCGCGTCGCATCCACTCGAGGCCGGTCCGCACGTGCCTCGTCCACGGGTTGACGGAGTGCCAGAAGGCCATATAAACGCGCGCTTTGAACCGGTCCAGCCCGCGTGTTTCGACGAGATCGAAGCCGAGCTTGCCGAAGCGAAAGGCGGCCCGATAATCGCCGAAATGCGTTCCGAGGATCATGCCGAGCCAGACATAGGCGTAGCTCGATGCGTCACAGTTGCCGTGCTCGAGGCTGAGGTTCCCCATGCGACCGATGACGAGGAAGAGCAGGTTATTGTCGGAGAACATGGCCGGCGGCAGCGCCTCCATGAGGACGTCCATGGTCGCGCGAATGGCCGGATCGGTCAGCGGCGGCAGATCGATGAGCTCCTCGAGCGCGCGGCTGCCCAGCTTGCGCCACAGCCGCTCGTACTCCTGCCGCACCTCGTCCTCCGCGGGGTGCGGCGACCACTGCACGTCGATGCGCCGCAGGTATTCGAGGCAGACCTCGATGGCCCGGTCACTCCGATCGAGAGTCAGGTAGAGAGCCATGCGCACGCACGTGACAGCGGCGCTGTCGACGAGGTTGCCGGCGCGGGGTGAAAGCGTCGAGAGCCGCTGTTCCGCCGCCGTCAACTCGCCCGTCAGGAACTCGCATTCGGCTCGGTGGAACTCGAGCGCGAAGGCGAGGTCGTACCGGCGCTCCCAGCTGTCCTCGAGCAAGAGCGCCGCACCTGCGGCGAAATACGTGAGCGCCGAGGCGTACGCGGTCGACCCCTTGGCGCGCTTGCCCGCGATGAGGTTGAGCTCGGCGACCCGCTCTCGCTCCGCCGGCGAGGTGATCAGCGCGGCGCCCCGGTCGAGCTGGTTCACGATCTCGAAGATCTTCTCCGCGAGCTCTTCAGGGGGCGTGCGCGAGGCGAGCTGCCTGCCGATCCCGAGGTGCATCGCCGCCCGCTCGCCGGCCGGGATGAGCGAATAGGCCGCCTCCTGGACGCGATCGTGGAGGAATTTGTACGCGCCGGGCATGCGGAGGACGAGCCCTGCTTGAACGGCCTCCGCGAGGGCGGCCTGCGCGTCCTGCTCCGAGCCGCCCTGGACCAGCGTCAGGTGGGCGTCCTCTGCGGTGTTTCCCAGACACGCGAGCTGCTTCAGCGCGTCCTGGGTCGCCGGCGACAGCCGCTTGAGCTTCCCGACCATCAGCTTGACCACGTTGTCGGTGAAGCTCTGCTTGCGGATCTCCGTGACGTCCCAGCGGAACGCTCCCGTGCCCCCGTCGAACCGGATCAGGCCTTCTTCGTCGAGCGAGTCGACGAACTGGATGGCGAAGAAGGGGTTGCCGGCCGTCTTCTCGTGGACCAGCGCCGCGAGCGGCGCGGCCTCTTCCGGTCGACAATGGAGCGCATCGGCGAGGAACATACCGAGGTCCTCCTGCGCGATCGGGCCGAGCACGATGTCCGTGACGCGGACTCCCGCCCTCCGCGCATCGTCGACGGTCAGCAGGAGCGGGTGGGAAGGAGTGACCTCGTTGTCGCGGAAAGCTCCGACGACGAGGATGTGGCGGACTTCCGCGTGAGTCACCAGATCCGCGAGCAGCCCGAGGCTCGCCGAGTCGGCCCATTGGAGGTCGTCGAGAAACAGCACCAGGGGGTGCTCCTCCTGGGCGAACACTCCGATGAAGCGACGGAACACCAGGCGAAACCGATGCTGCGCCTCGGCCGGCGGCAACTCGGGCGCCGGCGGTTGCCGCCCGATCACGAGCTCGACCTGCGGGATCACGTCTGCGATGAGCTGGCCATGGGCTCCGAGCGCGTCGTGGAGGCGCTGCCTCCACGCGGCGATCTGCGGCTCGCTCTCGGCGAGGATCTCGAGCACGAGCTCCCCGAACGCCTGGACGAGCGTGGCATAGGGGATCTCGCGCTTGTACTGATCGAACTTCCCCGAGATGAAAAAGCCTCGCGCCCGGGCGACGGGCGCTTCGAGCTCGCGGACGAGAGCGCTCTTGCCAATCCCGGAGTAGCCGGAGACGAGCAAGAGCTCGGGCGTCCCTGTGTCGATGACCCGACCCAGGGCCTGAAGCAACAGCGCTCGCTCCGAAGCCCGCCCGTACAGCTTCTCCGGGATCTGGAGACGGCCCGAGGCGTCGCGCTCTCCCAGCGGGAAGGGATCGATGATTCCGCGCTCCCTCCATTCCGCGAGGCACCGCTCCAGATCGCTCCGCAGCCCGCGCGCGTGCTGATAGCGGTCCTCGGGCATCTTCGAGAGGAGCTTCAGGACGATCCGCGCCAGCGTCTCGGGCACCTCGGGGACGCTCTCTGCGACGGATGGTGGGGCGCGGGCCACGTGACAGTGGACCCATCCCACCGGATCTTTCGCCGCGAAGGGCAGCTCCCCCGTGAGCATCTGATGGAAGGTGACGCCGAGAGAGTAGAGATCGGCGCGACTATCGATCGCTCGGTTGGTGCGTCCCGTCTGTTCTGGCGACAGATAGGGCAGCGAGCCCTCGATGAGGTCCGCAGGCTGCGGGGGTCGGTGCTCGCGCGGGAGGCGGGACGCGAGCCCGAAGTCGGCGATCTTGATCTCGCCGGTGGCGAGATTGACGAGGATGTTGTGCGGCTTGAGGTCCTTGTGGACCACGCCCTGCTCGTGGAGATCCGCGAGCGCCCTCGCCATGCCGATCGCCAGCGGGAGGAACCGGTCCACGGCCAGCGGCGCGCCGAGCAACGCATCCAGCGGTTGCCCACCGAAGTCTTCCATGACGAGGGCCGGCATGCCCTGATACGCGTCGAGGGCGAGCGCCCGGACGACGGCTGGCGTGTGGAGCTGCTTGCCGAGCTCGTACTCGTGCTTCAATCGCTCGCGGTCCTCCGGACGGCTGCGCCGCACATCGAGCACCTTGAGGACGACGCGGCAACCATCCGCGTTCCTGACCGCGCGATACAGGACGGTCCTGCTCCCCCGCGAGAGAAGCTCGGTGATCGTATACGGGGCGGAGGGGAGCATGATGGCGGTCCGAGCCGCACCAGGGCGCCGCGCCCGCGTCTCCCATAGGGCGGCGAAGACGACGATGCCACGAAGAGGGTAGCCCAGGCCGCCCGCCCGCGTTCGGCCCCGTCGTCATTGAGGCTGTGGCGCCGCCACGCACACGAAGTGCCCCTGCAGAGGCCGATGTCGTGTCGACGCTCCTCGCCCCGGCGCCGGGGGAGCGGTTCGTGGTCGGAGCGGGTTTGGTCGAGTTCGGTGGCGCTCGTCCCTCAGGCGCATATCGACCATCTCGCGGCACTCGACGCTTGCCCGTCGGGCGAGATCGCCGCGCGCGAGCATGGTCGCGGTGGAGACGGCCGAACCTTCCGCTCGTTCGTTGCATGCCGTCGACCGAGAAGTGCTCGTTGCTCATCAGCCCGGCGGCCTTCGCCTGGCCCACGACCAGCGCGAAGAACTCGCGTCGCCTTTAGCAGCGACTCCGGTGGAATCGACGGCCGCCCGGAGCGCTTCCCGCAGGAGCGCCAGCTCCTCGGGCGGCGAGACCCGCGAGACCGGCCGCACCGCGGAGCTGGTGGAGCGGTTCCCGCCGCGACCCCGGGGTCGGTGCTCTTGTGATATGTCCGAAAGGTCATGTGCAGCTATACACACTTCATTTCGGCGGAGTCGCGTTCACGCGGAGTCGGAGCAGCTCATCGGCCCGAGCTCGCTTCCTCTCCCGCCGCGTCCAGTTCCGGCAGCGTGAGCCGGCGCAGCCAGTAGGGCGCTTCCGGCCAGCGCCGCTCCTCGGCGTGGATGAGGCGCCTGCGCTCGCGGTAGACCTCGTGGATGCGGCCCAGCGCCGCGCTCTCTCGCGCCACGCTGCCGGCAGCTCCTCCGAGCTCGGCGTGGAGCGCGAGCCCCACGCGGAGCCCGGCATAGAGGGCGGTCAGGATGCCCTGCGACGACAGCGGATCGAAGGCCATCGCGGCGTCGCCGACGGCCACCCAGCCCGCTCCGTGCGCCTGTGCCAGCCGCGAGGTCGAGGCCGGGCCGCCGCGCGGTCCGAGGATTCGCCGGTAGGGAGCCGCCTCGAGCCTTGCGCGGACCCGGCGGGTGCGGGCCAGGAGCTCGTCGAACCCCGCGGGCGTCGCGGCGACGCGGGCGGCGGGCAGATCTGCGTCCGTCAAGAAGACCACGACCCGCCGCCGCCGCGGCAACAGGGCCGTGTACCACCAGCCCTCGGGGACCGACTCGACCAGGGTGAGGCTGTCCCGATCGCAAGGCTCCGCCTGCTCGTCGCGCTCGTGGACTGCGATGATTGCGATCTGCGCGTCGTCCTGAATTCGGCGCGCGCCGAGCCGGCGTGCCACGGACGCGGCCCGGCCGGTGGCGTCGACGATGAACGCGCAGCGGGCCTCCGCGGCCGCGCCCTCGTCGCCCTTCAACGCGAGCCGGAAGCCCCCGGCGTCGTCGCGCACGAATGTATGGAGGCGCGTCGCGGCGCGGACCTCGACCCCCTCCTCTCGCGCGCGGCGGCGGAGGGTGGCGTCGAAGCGAGCGCGGTCGAGGTGAAAGCCGTGGCCCCGCGGATCGCGGAGGAAATCGTGGATCACGGGCGAGGGCCCGCCCCACACGCTCTCGTTGCCGTACGACGGCAGGTGCTCGTCGGCGAGGAATGCCTCGAGCGCCCCGAGATCGTGCAGCAGAGGGACCGCGGCGGGGGGCAGGCCCTCGCCGGCCGCGAAGCCGAGGCCGGCGGGGGTCGCGTCGACGAGCAGCGCCCGACGCCCCGCGCGCGCGAGGGTCAGAGCGGCCGCCGCACCGGCTGGGCCGCCGCCGATGACCGCCACGTCGAACGCGCGAGGTTCGTCGTGCGCTGTCGTCATTTCAGTCCTCCCTCTTGTGCGGGTAGCCGACGAACGGGCGGGCGCTCGCGTTGTGCGGGACCGTGAGCGGGGCCTCCCCCGTGAACTGCACGCCCGTCTCCACGTAGAGCTCCGCCGGCATGTTGTTGACGTTCGTCGGCCCGGGAAGCGCTCGACGATCCCCAGGTCGCCGAAGCGCTGGATCATCGTCTCGAGCTGGCCCTGGTAATCGTCGTCGGCGCCGAGCCAGCGGTACCAGACCTCGCGCCCCTGGAAGGCCGCCATGGCGTCCTCGGGGGTCGTGGCCGCCATGATCTGCCGGTACGCGGCCTCGGTGAGCACATGGTTGGGGACGCGGTGCGGCCAGAAGGTGGGCAGGTAGGGGTCGTACTCCGGGACGTACCCCGAGCGGCAGCTCGCGGTGTCGGTCTGCCAGGGGACGGCCATCCAGCGGGTCAGGTCCCCGGGGCCGTTGAAATAGAGCGGCCCGCCGACGGTGGCCCCGCGACCCTGCACATAGACCTGCTCGGGCGAGAGCTGGTCGCCGTAGTCCTGATTGGCCACACCGTCGGGCCACGTGCGGATCCGGAACGGCTCGGTGAACATGGTGTAGTTGCGGATGGGCCAGGTCACCTCGCAGCCGGGGTGGAAGGGCCCGCCCAGGCAGAACTCCATCGCCGCGCGGTCCAGCGTCGCGGGCTGATCCTGCACGGGCACCTGGTCGATCGACGTCGGGGCCGCGGGCGGGGCGCCCCGCCAGTCCGCGTCGAAGTCGCCGTTCGCCCACTGCCAGAGGTACTGGTATTGCAGCTCGGTGACCGCCATATAGGCGTCGCTGGTGGGGTCGCTGAAGGCAGTGGCGTCGCCGTAGTACGACGGCCACTCGGCGATGCTGATGCCGCCGCTCAGGCCGGTGTTGTCGGGCGCGGTCAGGCGGATCTTGCTGTTGAAGCGCCGCGGGTAGCGGAACTGATTGAAGAGGATCCGTCGCTGGGCGGCGAACTCCTGGCCGGGCGCCGCGAGCACGTCGAGCTGGTCCGGGAAGTAGTTGGGCCCCTTCCAGCCGAACTGCGCGGCGAAGCCCTTGTTCACCCACTGCGTGGCGCTGAAGCGCTCGAGGATCGGGTAGATGTCGCTCGTGAACGACGGCCGCGCCTTCTGCGGCCACCACTGGCCGGTGTAGGTATTCGCGAGGATGTCGTAGAGCGTGACCATCGACTTGAGGTCCGGCGCGTATTGGGCGGCGCCACGACGACCCAGGCCGGCTTGGCTTGCAGGGTCTGCTGGCCGAGCTTCACGGTGGCCTGGATGACGCCGTCGCAGGTGTCGTCGCAGTAGCCGTCGTTGTTGCCGTACGTGTAGGCCCTGCCGCCGTCTACGGCCGGGATCGACTGACCGCGACCGCCGAGGAAGAGGAGTCGGCCGGCCTCGTCGGTGCCGAGCTCGGCCAGGACGACCGACTTGCCGAAGAACTGGCCCGCGAGCTGGTGCGCGGCGAAGTCAGTCTGCGACGCGCCGGTGATGGACGCCGGGGCCGGGGTGATCTCGAGCTTCTTGCGGTCGTCGCCCTTGATCAGCGCGTTGCGGCGACTGACCGGCACCGACTCGGGCAGGTCGAGCGCGACGCCGAACTGATACCAGGACGCCTTCTTGTTGGCGACCTGCACCGTCCAGGTGATCTGCGCCTCGGCGGCCGTGATCTCGCGGACGACGTTGCCGTTCGCGTCGAGCCCGTAGATGCGGAAGCGCGCGGCCTGGCGCTTCAGGGCGCCCTGCTGGTCGCGGTAGAAGCCCGGCTGCTGGGCGACGGGGGTGGGTACCTCGGGGCCGATGAAGTACTCGTCGCTGTTCCCGATTCGCGCCACCCCGATGCCCGGGTAGATGGCGACGCTGACGATTTGCGAATCCACGGGGTCGTCTCCGTTGATGGTGGTGGTGTCGAACCAGGCGCTTTTTTGGATCGTCTGTTCGACGGTCGAGCTGTCAAACACTCGGACGAACGAGTCGCTCTGTCCGACGGCGAGCGGGCTCTGATTCGGCAGCGTCCCGCCCTGGTATGGCGGTACTCCCGGCAAGAGCACCTCGAGGAAGCGATTCTTGTCGTCCCAGGTCTCCCCCGGCGCGTCCGCCCAGGGCGGGTAGTCGCCGCCCGTCTGGATGGCGTCGAAGTCGGGGCGCCGGGTGAGGTAGTGAGCCACGTGGCAGGCGCCGTCGGGGCTCGGCAAGAAGATGTACTTGCTCTGTGACGGATACTGCGCGTCGGGGTCGAGCTGGCGAAAGTAGAGGATCTTCCGCACCGAGGCCATGAACCGAGAGGGCCCGAATCCGACGCTGCCGCTGGCCCCCTTGCGCTCGAGGGTGGCCTGGAATTGGTACGGGGAGTCCATGGTCGGCGCGGCGTCCGCGATCGTCTGCAGCGTCAGGTCCTGCGTGCTCTGCAGGACCCGCATGAAGCCGCCGCTCGTGAGCAGGCCATTGTCTCCGTACGCGGCGAGATCTGCGTCGAGCGCGTTTGCGGCGTCCTCGGGCAGGGAGACGAGCATGGCCATCTGATAGGCCTGCGCCGGCGCCGTGAACACCGAGGCGTGGTAAAGGAGGGTGAGATCGATCGTGTAGCCCTGGTCGAGGGTCAATCGTTGCGGCCGCGAGAGCACGAGGAACTCGTGCGCTGCCGACAGCTCATCGCCCTGCGTCGCTTTCTCGGCCGACATCGCTCACATGTCTCCGTTGATGACGGTGGTGTCGAACCAGGAGCTGCGCCGGATCGCCTGCTCGACGGTCGAGGTGCCGTCGACGACGCGCACGAACGAGTAGCTCTGCCCGACGGCGAGCGGGCTCAGTCGCGGCAGATCGCCGCCCTGATAGGGCGGGACCCCCGGCAGGAGCACCTCGGCGAACGCGTTCTGCTCGTCCCAGCCATCCCGCGGGGGTGCGCCCCACGGCGGGTAGGCCCCGCCCTTTTGGATGGAGTCGAAGTCGGTGTAGCGGGCGAGGTAATGGGCCACGTAGCAGGTGCCGTCGGGGGCCGGCAAGAAGATGTACTTGCTCTCCGACGGGTACTGCTCGTCGGGGTCGAAGGGACGGAAGTAGAGGATCTTCCGGACCGACATCACGAACGGGTTGGGCCCGAACTCGGGGTAGTCGTCGGGCCCCTTGCGCTTGAGGGAGGCCTGGAAGTCGTACGGCGCGTCCATGGTCGGCTCGGCGTCCGCGATGCTCTGCAGCGTCAGGGGCGCGGTGTTGTGCAAGATCCGCATGTAGCCGCCGCTGCTGATGAGGCTGTCCTCGCCGTACCGGTCGATGTCGGCGTTGAGCGCGGCCGCGACGTCGTCGGGCAACGACGCGAGCATGGCCATCTGGTAGGCGTGCGCCGGCATCTTGAACACCGCGGAGTGGTAGATGAGGATCAGGTTGAACGTGAACCCCTCGTCCGAGACGTAGGGGAACGCCCGCGAGAGCACGAAGAACCCGTGCTGGGCGGAAAGACCATCGCTCTGGCTTCGTTGTGGTTGGGACATCGGTCGCTCCTGATGGGAAGGGCCTCGCGCCCGCGGGGCCACGAGGGCCTCCGGGCGCGGGGCGGGGTGGACAGGGTCGGCGCGGGCTAGCCGATCTGCAGGAACGGATCGAAGGAGTAGTACCGCGGCGCCGAGCCTTGATACGAGACGGCGATCTCGACCCGGTACTGCATCAAGCCCCGGTTCAGCGCCGTGAACTTGATGGACGGGACCCGCAGACCGGTGCTCTTGACGATCGAGTTCCGCGTCGTCATGACGCCGATCGGATTGTTGCCGTAATCGATGGTGTTGCGCACCCATCCGGTGCCGGTCTGCGACGTGCTGGGGTCGTAGTCGAGGTAGGGCAGGGTGGCGGGCAGGCTGATGAACTCGGGCAGGTCGATGGGCGTGAGGTCGTCGTTGTTCATCGTGTCGAGCGAGAGCTGGTTGCCGTTGAAGTTCATCGCATTGAACCGCACGACCGCGCACTTGTAGTTGTCCTGCTCCGAGCGGTTCACCGCGTTGATGGACACGTCGTCGCCGAGGGCGATCTGCACGTGCGTCTGCACGTCCGACTGCAGGATGTAGTTCACGTAGAGCACGACCTGGCCGTTGTTGCCGGTGTGGCTGAGCCAGCCGGGGCTGTCCAGGGTGTCGTTGCCGTTGTTGTAGGTGTCCCAGATCGTGGCACAATCTACCGAGAACGTCAGTTTCTGATCCGCCATGGCTTCCTCTCCTTCGATTCGCGCGTCGGCTGGGCGACGCTCGTATGGTTGTGATCCGTCTTCGGGTGTACGAGCGCGCGGCGTCGGTGCCGGCGCTCGTCCCTCTTGCACCCGGTGATATCCGGGCTGTGTGAGGCCGACGCGATGCGGCGCGCGGTGCGGCGCGTTCATGGCGACGCCGCGGCTTTCGCAGCGACCTCGGCTCGCCCGGGCGCGAAGATGAGCCCTCTCCGCGGGTGAGAAGAAAGATCGGAGAATTTTGGATCGCAACGGGAAAGTCGTCGCTCTTTACCCGTGAGCGTCACGCGCCTCCCATCCGCGCGACGAAGCCCGGATTGGCGCGTCTCGATCCACCGATCGGCCCGCAATGGGGCTTCAGGACAATCTCACAGGAAAGAGGAGCCTCTCCATGTCCGAATTCGTCGGAATCGGTGTCGCGCTGGGTCCTGGCGCGCGGCGGCCCGCCCGAGTCATCGTTGGCCCGTCCGTACCTCCGAGTCGAGGGCGCAGCCGGGTCGCCGAGGTTGGCATAGGCCCCGACCGGCCGCCGAGAGCTGCTCCGATGCGGGTCCGGTCCCGGGCGCGGCTCAGCTCCAGCCTGCGGCGGCGCTCGAGCTCGCGCGCCGCGCCGCGCGGCAGGCATTACGATCGAGCGGCGGCCTCGCGCACGCCGACGCTGCACGCGACATCGCCGCAGACGCGCTCGTGGTGCTCCTCGAACGATCGATCTCCTTCGCGCCGCGGAGCATCGTCGCGGCTGCGAAGCACCTCGCCCGCAAGCACGCGCTGCGTCCCCGTCTGTCGGCGCTGATCGATCAGGAGCGCGAGCTCTCCGGGGTCGATCCATCCGAGGAAATCCGCTGAGCCGTGACGTCGAGCCCAGGGTTCGCGCATTCTTCGACGGCTCGACGGCGCGGCTCGAAGGGGAGCTGTGCACGGCCGACATCCCGGACTTGAAGCTCCGGCTCAGCGATGGCGCAGAGCTGTGCGGCCATGCGGCGCTCGAAGGTGCGCAGCGGCTGCTGCTCGCGGAGCGTCATCGCGGCGCGGCGCCACGCCAGGCCTCGAACGCGCGCCGCGCCGTGGCCGCGCTGGAGCGGGACGCGCTCCTGCTGTCCGTCGCCGGGCTGCCGTGGCGCGAGGCGCTCGACCGGCTGGCGGCGCAGGGTGTGGTCGTGACGCGGGACGGCCTGCGAAGCGGCCTGCGAGCGGCACGGCGCCGGTGCATGGGCCTCGCGGCGCATGGCAGCAAGGGCTCCGGCCGCGTCGCAAGCTCTGAAGACGACGGGTGCGCATCGGCTTCTTTGCCGTGAGCGGCGCCCGGCGATCGTCGTCCGAGCCATGCTCGCACCGGGTCAAGGCGGCGGCTTCAGGCCGCCCGCGGCCTCCTGGCGCAGCTTGGACCAGAGGCGCAGGAGCTCCGCGCTGCGCGGGTCGAGGCTGCCGCGGGCGTGGACCGCCGCCTCGACCACGAGCATCCGCGCCGCCAGGGCCGGCTGCACGTCGGCGGTCGGGAGGTCGCGCAGCGTGTTGACTGCCGCCTCGATGAAGTCGATCGGCGCGACCTCTTGCATGAACGTGAGCACCGGCTCGACCGACTCCGTCCGGGGCACGGCGCCGATCATCTCGAGGAACGTGATCACCTTCCAGCGCGGCCACAGGTCGCCGAACTCGAGGATCACCTCCCAGCACAGCGGCAAGATCGCCGGCCCGTAGACATCGCGGGCTCTCATGCGGTACCGGGTCCAGATCCGCGTGATGCCGGTGATCTTCCTGCCCTCGGCGGCGACGTCGACCTGGTCGAGCTCCGCGAGCACCTGCCGATACAGCGCCGCGTGCTCGCTCCAGCCGCGGACGATCGCCGCCAGCGTCCGCCACAGCCAGTCGGGGTCGCCGGCGTACGTCGGCAGGTAGGTCGTCGCCGCCGTCGGGTCGGCGAGCACGAGGTCACGCTGGCGCGCGTAGTCCTCGCCGTGGAGCCCCCGCAGGGCCACGAACTCTGGCCATTTCAGCGTCATACCTGCTGCTCCCACCACCACCGATCGATCGGCGGTGCCCGCTTGCTGTTGGTCCCGCAGTGGATCTCGCCGTAATTGACGTGATACGTGAAGAAGTCGTCGACGAACTCGAGGTCGACGCCGGTCTCGGCCGGCGGCCCGAGCGTGGCGCGGATGCTGTTTCGATTGGCACACCCCGTCGACCTCCGGCCCGAACGGTTTGGGGATCACGAGCCGCACCGTCTTGTCGGGTTTGGTCAATACCAGCATGTTGACCACCCCTGGCGTGTACGCGACAAACAGCGACTCGTCCATCGTGAACAGCACCGGCAGCGAAATGAAGTCGCTGGTTTCCAGGTCGAGCTCGTCCATGAGCTTGGTCTTGATGGCGTCGATGTAGCCCTGCACGACATCCTGCACGTCGATGTGGAATGGGTCGTCGAGGATCGCGTCGACCGAGCGCAGCGGGAAGTTCTGGTCGTACAGCTGCTCCGGCGTCGGTTCATTCGCTGGCCGATCGGGCCGCGGTGGCGGCGGCGTGAGCCGCAGCAGCGGCGCGGAGCCCTGCCGCGCCGCCCTCATGCGGCGCAGGATCGTCAGCGCTTCCGTCGGGCTGGCGAGCGCGACCTTGAACTTCTTGGGCGCGTTCTTCATCGGCACGAACGACATCACCTCGTCGACGTGACCGACCACCAGCCACCCGGTATCGAGCGCGAACGGCTCCTGAACCTGCTGTGCGCGCAGGAAATCGAGGACTTCGGGCTGGATGTTGCGCCGGGCGCCGCCGTCGGGGTGCTCGCCGTAGACCAGGCGGCCGAACTTGTACTCCTTGCCGCGACGGCGGTGGGTGAACGGCGGCGAGCACTCGAGGTTGCCGAACGAGTCGAGGCTGCCGCCAATGGTCGGAGGCATCGCCTGGACCCACTCGAAGCCGGGCTCGAGCATGCGCTCGCGCGGGTAGCGGTCGATGATCCCCCCCAGGGCATCTCGCTGCGATTGTTGGCAGTGCGCAGCACGACCGGCAGGTGGCGCGCCGCCAGCGGGCCGGTGCGCGGCAGGCTCGAGAACCCGATCTCCATCGCGTCCTGCAACCAGCGATCCGTGCCGTACGGCGGCGCTGCGGCCTCCGGCGCGGGCAGCCCGGCCGCGGCGACCTGGGCCGCGAGGTCGCGGCGAAACCCCGCGTTGTCGACCGCCTCGCCGACGTACACCCGCGTCGTCGGGTCGAGGTGGTTGAACGCGATCCACGGCGCGACCCGCAGCCGGGCCTGCTCCTCGTGCGTCCCCGCCCCACCTCGATCGATCCGCAGCTTGATCACGACCTCGCCGGTGAAGCTGCCCTGAGCGTACATCACCGCCTCCACCCCGAGCTCCTTCTCGGTGAAGTTCAGGTCCGGCAGCGGCCAGCTCAGCACCGCCGCGGTGCCGCCCTGAGCCGGGTCGCCGATC
The DNA here is from genome assembly GCF_026626665.1 of Nannocystis pusilla. GTDB lineage: Bacteria > Myxococcota_A > Polyangia > Nannocystales > Nannocystaceae > Nannocystis > Nannocystis pusilla. The sequence continues at coordinate 6,681,940 of NZ_JAPNKE010000002.1, read as the reverse complement.
GCCGCGCCGAGCACCTGCGTCGCCTCGCTGTTGCGGCTGGCGAACACCCGCACGCGCGCCGCGTCCTCGGCCGAGACCTCGAGGAACCCGCGCCACGAGCCCGGCGCCGGCGGGTGCCCGGCCACGCGCCGGATCACCAGCGGGGCGATGTCGTCGGGGTCGGGCGCCGCGTTGATCTGCCCGTCCTCGTTGTCGCAGCGGCGCCTGCGATCCTCGTCGTCGTTGTTGCACAGGATGATCGCGCCCTTGCTGCCGGGGCCCCACGTCCAGCGGTCGTTGTGGCTGCGATCGTCGTCGACCACGCCGTCGCGGTCGGCGTCGACGTGCAGGTGATACTCGGGCATGCACGCCTCGACCGTGCTGTTCGGGCGGGTCGCCGCCGCCGGCCCGCGCTCGCTCTCCCCCGCTGGACTCCGCTGCCTAATCCCATCACCCCTCCTCGGCCCAGAAGCGATCGAGGCACTCGGTCGCCCCGCGCAGCAGCGCCTCGATCCGCGTCCGTTCGTTCGCGCCCCCGATCTCGGCGAGCGCCCGCCCGGCCCACGTGAATTGCGGATCGCCATGAAAACCGGCGCCGAAGATCACCGAGAGACCGACGAACAGCGCCTGCCCGCGCTCGGTGATCAGCGCGAAGGTCCGCGCCTTCGCCAGCGCCTGCTCGACCGTCCGCGTCAGCGCCGGCGCGCCGATGTCCTCGCACTTGGCGGGGAACACCCGGCGGAGCAGCGCGAGCAGGCGGGCCTGCAGGTCGAGCCCCGCGTCGTCGATCAGGCCGCGTTCGGGCCGGGCGAAGTGCTGCAGCGGGCTGCCGCCCGACCGGGCTGCGAGCGCCCGGCGGCGTCGAGGTCGTCGCCGGCCGTGCGGTCGAGGTGGCGCCAGGCCGCGTCGCGGAGCCGGTCGACCCGCCTGTACTCGTCGTCGTCCGCGCGCAGCGGCTCCACCGCCCACACGTGCTGCGGATCGGTGTCGAAGCCGACGCCGAACATGAGCGTCAGCTCGATGTAGATCCGCGCGCTGCGCTCGGATGCCAGGCCGTAGAGCTCGGCTCGCTTGTGGCCGGCGACGATCAGCTCGCCGAGTTCGGGGTCGCCGACGATCCGTCGGTGCCGCGGGCTGAATCGCTCGAGGTGCGCCGACATGCGCGCCACGAAGTCCGCGAGCGCCGCGCGTTCGAACATCCCCCGCTGCATGGCGCTGATCTTCAACATCGCTCGCCGTCGATCCTCTGCCTCGTCCGGCGCGATCTCACTCGAGGACGCCCATCCGCAGGTCGGGAGCGGGTCGTTCGAATAGGATTACGTCGACTGTCTTGAGAAGTTCCGATCTCTGCTCGGGCGTCATCGCCTCGGCGAAGGTGCGGAGCACCCGTGGGTCGTAGAAGCGAAAGAACATCGGCCTTGCCTCACCCTCGACTTCGACCTTGAGGAATTGGCGAAAGTGACGGCGGACCTTGTCGAAGCCGGCGCCGCTCTCGGCATAGATGCCCCAGGCGTCGCCCCAGCCCTCGGTGACGAGGCGCTCGAGCAGCCGCGAGCTCGGTTGCAGGTGGACGAGGTAGGGGGCGATGTCGTCGAAAGCGCGGCCCAGTTCGCCGTCGTAGAGCGAGGCGTAGGGGTCGATGCTCTCCTCGACGAGCTGGAGGGCGCGGTCGGAGCGGGCGGCGTCGATGATGGCGTAGAGCTTGCCGGTGTCGCGGCGGCGCTCGAGCTCGGTGAGGGCCGCGAGGGCGGCGGCGGAGGGGGCGACGGGCTCGGAGGGCGGGGTGCGGTCTTCCACCAGGAAGCGATAGGTCGTGCGAACTGCGGTCATCCAGCCGCGGTTGGCCATCTCGCCGTACCAGGCGGGCTCACCGGCGATGGAGAGGCGGTGCGAGCCTTCGGCCAGGACGTGGGCGCTGACGCCGTCCCAGACGATCTGAAAGTGCAGGGAGCCAGTGGGGTCGCCATGGACGACGAAGTCGGCGTCGGCGCTGCCGACGGTGCGCGGGACGCCGAGGTCGAGCACCAGCTTGCGGTAGGTCTCGCGCCCGGACCACACCTGCAAGACCCCGCGGCGGCGCACGGGCGGGCCGGAGGGCAATTGCGGGTAGCGGCGGAATGTGTAGTCGATCTCTTCGAGCTGGTCGGCGTACTCGGGGTCGATGCCTTCGAGGTTGCAAGCCGCGAGCGGCCCGAGGGTGGTGCGCAGGCGATCGTCCTCGTGAGGCACGCGGCCCTTCTGGGTCTTCTCGGCGATGAACTGGAGCTGGGCCTCGATCTGCGGCAGCAGCGGCCATCGGGAGGGGTCGAGCGTCCGGGTGCGTCGGCGTGCCTCGTTGAGGACCTCGGCGAAGGCGTCGCGCGACAGGATCCGCATCAGGTCGGCCATGGTGCTGCCTCAGCCGTCACGGCCGGAGACGTCGACGATCCGCGGGACGTACACCTGCGTGCCCGCGCGCGGGAGCTGCTCGCCGGGATCCGCGGCGGTCTTCGGGGAGGTCCAGGTGTCGACCCGCGAGGCGGCGGTGCTCTTGAGGCCGAACGCAGGGGCTTCGCCGGGACCGGCGGCGCGGCTGTCTCTTGGGACATGTGTTCCGCCGGACCCGGGGACGAGCGCGGAGAGCCCCGCTGGTTCGGGCGTCGGGTTCGGGCCGAACGTGAAGTACTCGCCGTCGTCCCCGCCCGAGCCACCGCGCCGGTGAAGCGTGTGGGTCGCGACCGTGATCACCTCGACGGGTTGCGAGAGGTCGATCGCGCGGATGTGCGCGGTCATCCTGCTCGGCTTGAACCTCTCGCCAGCGTGCGCGGCGCAGAACCGATAGGCGACGGCGAGTCTGGCGGCGACCCGTTCGGTGTCGAGACCGTCGTCGCGGTTCGGCTGGGCGGCGAGCCCCTTCTCGTCGAGAAGCGAGCTCGCCAGCGAGCCGCGACCGAGCGCGGCGCCAGGCGGAGGTCGGTCGTCGTCGGCGGTCGCGGTGTGGGGATCGGGCGGGAAGATCTCGGCGGAGTCGTCGTGGGTGTCCATTTCACGGCGCCGGCGCTCGCATTCCTCGCAGAACGGGGTGCCGCGCCGGGCGGCGCCGCGGAAGGTGAAAGCCTGCGTGGAGTCGCCGATCACGACCGTCGGACAGCCGGTGGCGATCAGGTCGCCGGAAATGTGTACACATGGGTCGGACCTGCGGGCAGCGGGGCGACTGTTGATCAGCACGGTCGCCGAGCCCTTCCTGATCTTGTCGGCCGGACCGAGCGGATAGCAAACGACGCTGTCGCCCTCGCGGGCGGCGGGCATGAATCCGATGATCACATTGGCGCTGCCGCTGAAGATCGGACCGCCGACGTGCGGGACGGGCTCGACCTTCGGGCACACGTGGAGGTCGCTGATTCGAGCGGCGTCGGGCATGGATTGGTGATCTTATCATGTTCCGGGCGCGGCGACCGAGACGGGCGCTGCGACCGATGCGCGCGCCCGAGATCGCGCCGCGCGCATGCGAACACGGCGGACATCGAGATCCGCCAATTTACGGACATCGACGATCACGTGCATGCTAAACATTCGTCGGCGTGTCGACCTCGTCCTCACCGCAGATCGGCGAGCGCTTCGCCGGTCGCTATGAGCTCATGTCGCCGCTCCGGAGCGACGGCGCGGTACGGTCGTTCCTGGCGCTCGATCACCATGCGGGCCTCGACGTCGCGCTGTTGCTGCTCGACCCGACGCGGGCGCACCCGAACGCGTGGGCTGCGTTCGCCCGAATCGTCGCTGCGGCGACGGCCGGTAAGATCGCGGGGCTGGTGCTGCCGCAGGGGGTGGTCAGCGCGCCACCGGTGCCGCCGTTCTGCCTGGCCGAGCCGCAGATGTTCCGCGGATTCGACCAATTGCGCGACCAGGGGCCGATGCCGTGGCGGCGCGCCCTGACGCTCGGCGAGCGCGCGGCCGAGGTCCTGCTCGCGGCCCTCGCAGCGACGGGCGTCGCTCATCGGGTCCTGACGCCGTCGCGTTGCGGGGTGACTGTCCGCGACGACGTCCGGGTGCTCGATTTCGGGATGGCCGAGCTGGAGCTCGACCGCCCTGACGAGGCGGGCTATCGGGCGCCGGAGCAGCAGCAAGGCGGCGGCGACGCGCGCAGCGACGTATATACGCTCGCGGTCATCCTGACCGAGCTGATCTCGGGACAGAAGTCGGCCGGAAAGACGCCTCCGCGGCTGCTCTCGCTCGCCGCGGTGCCGCAGTCGGTGGATGCGTTCATGGCCAGGGCGTTGTCGCGAGATCCGGCACAGCGGCCCGAGCTCGCGGCGATGCGCGCGGGGCTCCGCGAATTGCTGAGCGACGGGACGACGCCCGCGGCGGCTCCGCGACATACGCCCAAACCCGAGATTTCCCCGGTCTCGATCCTCTCGGCGCCGCCGTCCGCGAGGCCGCGGACGAAGCCGAGGGCTGGCGATGGATCGGGACCGGCTCTGGCGAATGGAGCGATTCAGCCGGCGCGGCCATCGGCAGCTTCTGCCGCGGCGTCGGCGGCTCCGCTGATGCCCGGATCGGAGGTCTACCGGCTGCGGCCGCCCGCGCTCGACGGCAGGACCGAGCTCCTCCCTCCGGCCTCGCCGACTCCGGCACCTGCGATTCGCGAAAGGACCGAGCTCCTGCCTCCGGTCGCGGCGAAACCTGCGAGCGCCGAAAAATCGAGCTCCTGCCTCCGGTCGCGGCGAAACCTACGAGCGCCGAAAAACCGAGCTCCTGCCTCCGGTCGCGGCGAAACCTGCGAGCGCCGAAAAACCGAGCTCCTCCCTCCGGTCGCGCCGAATCCGGTATCTGCGATTCGTGACAGGACCGAGATATTCCCTCCGGTCGCGGCGAAACCGGCAGCTACGCTCACCGACAAGACGGAGATATTCCCCCCGGTCGCGCCGAATCCGGCGCCTCCGCTCACCGACAGGACGGAGATATTTCCTCCGGTCGCGCCGAATCCGGCCCCTCCGCTCACCGACAGGACCGAGCTCATCCCTTCGGTCTCCCGTTCGACCGAGGTCGTGCGAGCGGACGTCGCAAATGTCGGCGGCCAACAGAGGACCGCGTCCGGAAAGCCGCTCATCGGTCCGCTCGCGTTGGCCCGAGCGAAGGCGAGCGCAGCCGTCCCCATACCGATCCCGCGAGCCACTGCGGGCGACGAGCCGCCGCCGGCGACAATCGTCACACCGCCGATCCCGGCCGATACGACGCTTCTGTTGCCGCCCGAACCGGCAGGCCCGGCTCCGACAGTCGAGCCGCTGTTCGTAGATCGGCGGCCTCGGGAGCCGGTCGGAGTTCAACCGGGCGCCGAGGTTCGACCACCCGCTGCCGAGCCGGCGCCGGCGACGGCAATGTCAGCACCGGCGCAACCGTCGACGAGCTCGAAACCGGCGGAAAAATTGTTCAAGAAGGCGTCGATCTGGATCTGCGTCACTTGCTTCGCGGGGCTCGTCATCGCATTGCTGTGGCTGCTGATCACGTGAGCCTGGCCCGGCCTCGCAGACGGTGAGTCGTCCCCCGCGCCCCCGAGCGCGACGGAGTGGAGCTCGCCCGCGCGAATGGTGGAGGTGCGCCGCACGCCCTGCGCGACGGCGATGAGCCTGAGCGGGTGCACTGTCGTCCGTCAGGGCGCGAACACGACGCACCGTACGAGGGTGAAGGCCGCGTCGCCGCCGTTGCGGGCGCCGTGAACGCGGGATTCGATGGCGCGGGCGAGGGCAGTGAGGGGCGCATCGGCGTGCGCGTCGACGAGCGCGAAGAGCTCGGTGTCGTCGAGGTCGAGCGGCCGCGATGAGGCGAGCAGCACGTCGCCGACCGCGAGCGCGGCCTCGAAGCGCTCGACGGCGCGCCCGCTCGTGGAGAGCATGCCGATCGCGTTGGCGACGACCTCGAACGGCACGCCTTCCAACAGCTGCGGCCCCACCAACTCCTCGAGTGTGTGCTGCCGCGGCGCAGCACCACCGCACGGCCCGAGCCTGCGTGCGCCCCACGCACGTGTGCGCCGTCGAGCGCGATGGCGATGCAGCCGACCGCGAGCGCGAGCGACGACCCCGCTGGCATGGGGACGGCCATCGCCTGGCGATCGAGAGCCACGAACGCTTCTGCGAGGTCGAGGGGCAAGGCGTCGAACTCGACGTTCGCATGGCCACCGAACCACCGATACCGGGCCTCGGGGAGGTCACGCTCGCTGGCCGCGCCGACGAAGGTGGGCGGCGTCGCTGCATCCCCGCGCTGCTTGACGACCGCACGGACGACGCGGCGCGCACCGAGCCAGCCGGTGCCGTGGCCGCACATGCCCTCGGCGACGGCGAGGGTGCTGGTGCTCGCGCCCGCCGCGACCTCGACGAGGTCGCGGTCGGGTCGCACGCACAGCCCAATCTCGACCTGGAGCGCACATGGGGCGCGAGGGTGCATCTTCGAGAGCTTCGCACGGTCCGCCGAGAACTACATCCTTCGGATGCTCGGAGCCGTTCCGCTCGATCGAGTCGATGCCGGGTGCTTCCGGGAGATGAAGGACGCCGTGGAAGCGCGCGAGTCGGGGAGTGCGCGGGGTTCCAGCGGAGGGGCATCGAGCCGAGCTTCGTCGCAACCTCGGCGCGGGTGTCCTCGAGGACAGCAACGAGTCGGGCGAGGATGCGGAGGTCCCGCTCGCGTTCAGAATCCGTTCGGGCGCTTGGGGCGCTGGAGCAGCAGGGCTCGATCGTACGTGGGTTCTCCCTCGGCGCACCAAGCGCGAACCCGAGCCTGGAGGCACCCCCAGCAACAACCTCGCGTCACCGGCCTCGAGGCCGATGGCGGTCTTCCGCTCATGACCTCCTCGGGTCCGTCACCCCAGGTCGACTCACCGGGAGCGGCCTGCCTGTGAGGGCTCTGAAGTGGCTGGCGCGACACGCGGGCGAGACCCCCGCGTGGTGCCCCCATCCAGGTGGACAGGTCGAGGATGGCGCCAGCGAGGCCGCGAGCGGCGCGCCATGACCCGGTGCTCCCGCCGCCGCCGTGCGGGCGGAGGCGCAGGTGTCCCGAATTGCGCCTATAGCGTGAGCGAAGCGCCGCGTGAATTCTAAGGAAAAGTTTCGCGTTCTCGGGCCGCGCGGGTAGCGTGAGCGCCCGACGTCGCCGGCAACCGATGCTCTTCGTCAGCTTCGACTTCCTGCTCTTCATCGTCCCCGTGCTCCTGATCTCGTGGGGGCTGTCGCACGTGCCGGTGATGCGGGTCCTGTTCCTGATCGCGGCCAGCTACTTCTTCTACATGGCGGGGCCCGAGACGGACCCGCTGCAGCCGCCGTGGTACTTCGTCGGGCTGCTGGCCCTGTCGACGGTGCTCGACTACCTGTGCTCGCGCCAGATCTGGCAGCAGCGCGCGGCCTTCGACAGCAAGGACCCGCGGACGAAGGCGAGCGCGGCCCGCGTCCGCAACTTCTGGCTCGGCCTCAGCCTGGTCGGCAACCTCGGGCTGCTCGGCTACTTCAAGTACACCAACTTCTTCCTCGGGGTGTTCTCCGACGTCGCCCACGCGCTGGGGATGTCGGTGGTGGTGCCGCACCTCGAGCTGCTGCTGCCGATCGGCATCAGCTTCTACACGTTCCAGACGCTGAGCTACACGATCGACGTGTGGCGCGGCCGGCTGACGCCGGAGCCGAACTTCCGCAAGTTCGCGCTGTTCGTGGTGTTCTTCCCGCAGTTGGTGGCCGGGCCGATCGTGCGCGCGCACGAGTTCCTGCCGCAGCTGCACCGCCCGCCGCGCCTGTCGGCCGAGACGATGACGCGCGGGATGTACCGCGTGATGATCGGCGTGGCGAAGAAGGCGATCCTCGGCGACTGGATCGCGTCGCAGTTCACCGACGCGGTGTTTGGCGCGCCGGAGAACTACACGTCGCTCGAGATCCTGCTGTCGCTGTACGCGTTCACGCTGCAGCTGTACGCCGACTTCAGCGGCTACACGGACATAGCGATCGGCGTGGCGCTGATGCTGGGCTTCGTGCTGCCGGAGAACTTCGAGCGGCCGTACCAGGCGAAGAACCTCGGCGAGTTCTGGCGCCGCTGGCACATGACGCTGTCGACCTGGCTGCGCGACTACGTGTTCTTCCCGCTCGGCGGCAGCAAGGGCTCGCCGGGGCGGGTGTACTTCAACCTGTGGCTGACCATGTTCCTGGTCGGCATGTGGCACGGGGCCAGCTGGAATTTCATCCTGTACTCGAACATCCACGCGCTGGCGATGGTGTTCAACCGCTGGAACCGGCTGCGGAGGCGCGGGACGGGGACGGCGAAGACGCGGGCGATGTGGGTCACGGGCATGCTGCTGCTGTTCGGCGCGGTGTACGGCCTGTCGACCGCGGTGCTGCAGCTCGGCCAGCCGGAGAGCCTGGGCCTGGCCGGCTTCGCGGTGCTGATGTTCCTGATCGTGGCCCGCCTGCCGGAGACGGGCACCGCGTGGAACACCGCGCTCCACGTGCTGCTGACGTTCCACTTCACGGTGCTGTCGCGGGTGTTCTTCCGCGCCGACGACCTCGACACCTCGCGCAAGATGATCGCGGGGCTGCTCCGCTTCGACGCCCACGGGATCCGCGAGGGCCTGATCACGCCGGCGGTGTGGACGGTGCTGCTGTTCGGGATCGGCTACCACCTGCTGACGCCGAAGGGCCTGGTCGACCGCGAGACGTACGCGGTGTTCCGCCGCCTGCCGGGGCCGCTGATCGGGCTGCTGCTGGCGGCGCTGGGCCTGGCGGTCCACCTGCTGCTTTCGAGCGGGCCGCGGGCCAACATCTACTTCCAGTTCTGAGGGACATGACCTTATGACCAGCAGGACCATGGCCGCGGACGAACACGAGGGGCTCCTCGACGGCGAGGAGCGCAAGGTCAAGGTCGACCTCACGCGCGACGAGGAGCACGCGACGAGCTACCCGCCCGGGACCTTCCGCAAGGCGATCGGGGCGATGATCGGGCTGGGCCTGGCGATCGGGCTGACCTACGCAGTGCCGGCGCCGAAGACCGTGGAGGCGGCAGAGACCGCCCAGGCGCAGGAGAGCTCGGTCGCGGCGTCGCTGGCCGCCTGCGTCACGGCGGCGGCCGGGCCGGAGGGGCTCGGCTGCCTGCACCTGGTGCGGCCGTGGACGCTGGCGACGGACCCGGACACCGGGGAGTTCCTGTACGTGCCGTTCTGGAACCTGATCGGCCGCGAGCTGCTGGGGATGGGCCAGAAGGCGGAGGTCGCCGACGCGGAGGTCAAGGAGGCGATCGCGGTCGCGCGGGTGGAGGCCGAGAAGGCGGAGGTCGAGGAGTTCAAGGAGGTCGAGGTCCGCGCGACGCCGGTGCAGGAGGACGAGAAGGTGCCGCCGCTCGCCCCGCACGAGGACGACGCGCTGCCGGTCGAGGTGCCGCTCGAGCGGCCCGAGGCGCTCGATCGCTTCTACGCTGCGCTGACCCGCACGCAGCTCGGCCTGCCGGGCGCGGTGACGCGGGCGATGCACTACGGCGATTCGGCGATCGGCAACGACGGGATCACGGGGGCGATCCGCAGCAAGCTGCAGGCCCGCTTCGGCGACGCCGGCCACGGCTTCCACCTGCTCGGCCAGCCCAACGCGAGCTACCGCCACCAGGGCGTGCGCTTCGACGAGCGCAGCCAGTGGCAACATTGCTTCATCATCTTCGATTGCAAGAAGGACGGCTATTACGGGGTCGGCGGGACGACCTTCGAGTCGGCCGGGGGCGCGGAGATCCGGCTGTCGACGGCGCAAAAGGGGCCGATGGGCCGCAAGGTGGCCCGCTACGAGGTGTGGTACGCGGGGCTGCCGAAGGGCGGCAAGCTGCGGCTCAAGCTCGACGAGCAGGAGCCGATCGAGCTCGAGACGGCGGCCGATCAGCTCGAAGACCGCTGGCACGTGATCGAGACCGACGACGGCGAACACACCCTGTCGGTCCGCGCGGCCGGCGGCGGCAAGGTCCGCGCCTACGGGGTGGCGATGGAGCGCACGGTGCCGGGCGTGGTCTACGACGAGATGAGCCAGATCGGCGCGCTCACCCGCCGCCTGCTCAACTTCGACCCGGAGCACCTGCAGCGCCAGATCCAGCGCCGCGACCCGGACCTGCTGGTGCTCATGTTCGGCGGCAACGACATGAACACGCAGGGCACGATGGAGAAGTACAGGGCGGAGTACTCGGCGGTGATCCAGCTGTTCCGCAAGGCCGACCCGCAGCTGCCGTGCCTGGTGATGGCGCCGCTCGACCACGGCGAGCGCGACGGCTCGGGCAAGATCGTGACGCGGCCGATCGTGACGAAGCTGGTCCAGGCCCAGCGCGAGGTGGCCGAGACCGAGGGCTGCGCCTTCTTCGACACCTACGAGGCGATGGGCGGCTCGGGCTCGATGGGCCGGTGGGTCCGCTCGTCGCCGGCCCTCGGCGCCGGCGATCTGTCGCACCTGACCCATCACGGCCACAAGGTGGTGGGCGCCATGCTGTACCGCTCGCTGATGCAGGGGTACGTCGATTATCGCAAGCGCGTCGCCGGAACGCCGGTCAAGGCGCTGGCCGGGGATTGACGAAGAGGAGCGCGGCGCGAAATCGCGCCCGCGGCCCCGGGCGAAGCTTGGTACAGTCGCGGCGTGCGAACGACGGTGACGTGGGCCCTCGCGCTGGCCGTGGCCGGCTGCGGCGGCAAGGGCAGCATCCTCGACGAGCTGACGGTCAGCGCCGGTCAGACTCAGGGCCCGACGTACGGGCCATCGGGTGAGCCGGACGACTCGGGCGACGAGCCGACGACGGGTGAGCCGACGACGGGCGGGCCGTCGGGGACGAACCCGATCGACGTGCTGTTCGTGATCGACAACACCGGCTCGATGGCGGACGAGCAGGCGCTGCTGGCCAAGAACATCGCCGCGCTGGTGAACACGGAGCGCGACCTGCGAATCGGCGTCACCACGACCGACGCCGGCAATCCGCGCTGCCCGCAGGCCCAGACGACGCCGGAGAACGGGGCGATGGCGATCCGGAGCTGCGTCCAGCGGGTCGCGCAGGGCGAGTTCTCGTTCAACATGGAAGATTTTTCGTACGCCTGCGACGATGTGTGCGACGTCGAATCGATCGGCCTCGTGCCGACGCCGACGACCGAGGAGCCCGAGGCGGCGGTGCGGCCGTGGCTCGAGCGCACGGGCGGCGTCACCAACCTCGCCGACCAGAACCTGAGCCTGGTGCAGGCGCTGCAGTGCGCGCTGCCGCGGGGCGTGAATGGTTGCGGCTTCGAGTCGCAGCTCGAGAGCATGCGTCTGGCCCTGGTGCGAACGATGGACGCGAACCAGCCGGAGTACGGGTTCCTGCGGCCGGAGGCCGACCTGGTGGTGGTGATCCTGACCGACGAGGTCGATTGCAGCTACAACCCGTTGTTCGACTCCATCTTCAAGGACAACAAGATCTTCTGGGAAGACCCGGAGCGTCCGGACGCGACCAGCGCGGTGTGCTTCAACGCGGGGGTCAAGTGCGAGGGCGGAGCGCCGACGTACACGGCGTGCCCGGCGACCAACTACGACATCGAGGGCAATCCCGACGTCGCCGACGACGACGCGGTGCTGTGGCCGGTGTCGCGTTATACCGATTTGCTGGACGGCATTCAGGCGAGCAAGACCGGCGGGGCGCGGGTGCGGCTGCTGGCGATCGCGGGCGTGCCGGTCGGCTTCGAAACTGGCGAGGTGCCGCTGGTGTTCGCGGACGACCCCGACCCCGCCGATCAGGACATTTTCGGCATCGGTCCCGGCTGCGTGCTGGTAGACCCCAATTTCCCCGACTTCCCGCAGACCGCCCGGCCGCCGGTGCGCATGCTCGAGGTCGGCGCCAGCCTCGGACCGCTCGAGTTCCATTCGATCTGCCAACACGACTACTCCGCGATCGTCGCCACCATCGCCCAGCCCTGAGAGCTCCGCATGTCCGCACGCCAGCACCACTTCTCGTTCGCCAAGAAAGTCATCCCGGCGGAGACGTTCCGCGCGCCCGACCGCATGTTCGCCGAGCTGACCGGGCCGCAGCGCGAGGCGTTCTTGTTCTTCCTGTGGACCGAGTCGGGCAAGGGCCTGGCCGAGGCGCTGCCGCACGTGGGGCTGGCGCCGGGCGGGCTCGAGATGGCGAAGCTCGACGTCGTCGGCCACGTGAAGTCGGGCGACGTCGAGGTCGTGGTGGTGTCGATGCCGCCGGCGCTCAACGCCAACGAGGCGATGTTCCTGGCGCTGGTGCGGCGGGCGGGCGCGCCGAGCGTGTTCTTCTACGAGCGCTGCGCCGACCTCGGGACCGGGCAGGTGCACGCGAACGAGGCGGTGCTGGCGGAGACGCGGCCCGACGGCAGCCGCAGCAACTACGGCTTCCACGAGGGCCTCGACCTGCAGGCGTTCAAGACCCAGCTCGAGAAGATCCTCGGTGTCTCGCTGGCGGGCCTCGAGAGCAGCCTCGAGCCGGTGACGGCGGCGGCGTTCGTGGCCGCCGGCGGGCGCGCACGAGCGGGGGGCGGTCGACGATCCGGCGCCTGCCGGAGGCGACGGGGCCGAAGCCCGGCGGGCTGCTCGAGGTGCTGCTGCTGGTGCGCTTCGCCCTGCCGCTGGTGATGTTCGCGCTGGCGTACACGGTGCCGTCGCTGAGCTATCAGCTGTGGCCGGTGATGGGGCCGCTTTACACGCTGCTGTCGCTGGTGATCGGGGTCGCCCTGCTGGTGTTTCTTTACAAGGTGTACGCGGCGAATCGCGGCAAGGCGCCGTTCGGGCCGGGGATGGCGGTGGCCGGGTGGATGATCCCGGTGGTCAACTTCTTCATGCCGCCGCTGATCGTGCGCGGGGCCTACAAGGCGGTGGTCGGGGCCGGCGCGGGCCTGATGGTGCTGGTGTGGTGGCTGGCGTGGCTGATCCAGATCGCCAACGAGATGATGCGGGGGATGCGGGCGCAGCTCAGCCGCGTGGACGGGGGCGACTGGTACATGTCGTTCCCGGCGGGCGGCGGGTTCCATCTGCCGGAGCCGGCGGCCGACTTCTACATCATGACGAGCTCGGGCATCGGCGGGCTGCTGGTGGTGGCCGCGGCCTACGGGATCCTGTGGCACCTGGTGCGGACGATCCGCGCCAAGATGTGATTTCGCTTTTTCACAAAGAAGCAATGGTGGCAGTCGGGCTCGCGCCATTCGGCGAGCCCGACGCGGCTGCGATCAATCGCGGCTGAAGCGGCGCCACAGGCCGAAGCCGACGCCGAGGCCGAGCAGGATCAGGATGCCCAGGGGGACGCGGTAGAGCAGCGGCTTGCCGAGGTCGTCGACCTTGACGCCGAGCAGGCCGGCGGCGTCCTCCGGGGTCAGCTTCCACACGTTGTCGCCGTGGTAGAGGCAATACTTGCCGTCCCAGGTCCACAGGTCGAGCCAGAACACGCCGAAGTGACTGTAGAGATAGCCGACCCGTACCTCGTGGCCGGTGGTCTCGTCGGCGAACTTCTTGGCGTCGCCGGTGAGGTCGTCATAATGCAGGACGCTCTCGCCGTGGGTGATAAGGACGATGCCCTTGCCGGCGTGGGCCTCGCCGGCGGTGAGGGCGACGCCCGCGAGCGCGAGCGCGGGGAGTGAAACGGACAACAGTGGGCGCATTCGGACCTCCGCCGGCGATGCTCCCAGCGCGCCCCCCGAGCTGTCAAACGAGGGGTCGATGGCCGCGGAGGAAGGGCGGTGAGCGAGGGCGGGAGAACGAGGTTCGGTCGCGGGGGGCCGGAGTGGGGCGGAGAATTCGTGCGAGTCGACCGGAGATCGGGCCGGCGTAGGCGCTGGCGCAAAAGATCAGGGGGCGGGCTGGTACGCGACGTCGAGCGCGGCGGCGTCGGGGTCGCGGAAGGTGAAGTGCCACCATTCCTTGTCGTAGGGGGTGAAGCCCTGCGCCTGCATGATTCGACGCAGCCGCCGGCGATGGGAAAGGGCGTCGCCGCCGGCCCGCGCGTAGTGGCTCTCGGGGCCGAAGTGGTCCCAGGCAGTGCCCATGTCGAGCGGCTCGCAGGTGCCGGGCCGGGCGAGGGTGAGGTCGACGGTGTCGCCGCGGTTGTGACCGGAGCGCCGGGCGATGTAGCCGTCGTCGACGAGCCGCCGAAGGCCGCTGCGCTCGGCCCACTCGACCATGGCGAGGCTGGCCCGCGCGGGGCGGTAGGCGTCGTAGACGAGGAGGGTGAGGCCCTCCGCGCTCACCGCGGCCTGGACCTTCGCCAGCGCGCCGGCGGGGCGGGGCCGCAGCCAGGCGCCCGCGGCGGCGTAGCCGGGCAGGACCGCGCCGGTGAAGTTGTCGGCGGTGGCGTAGCGGATGTCGAAGCAGGCGCCGGGCAGCGCGGCGCGCAGGTCGACGAGGCCCGGCGGCGGAGGGCCGACGGGTGAGATAGCTTTCGGGACAGGCGGCGCGGGGCGGCCGGGCTCGGGGTCATGGGCGAGAGGCGAGCGGCCGGGCGCCGGGCTGTCCTCGGGGACATGTGGTGAATCGGGGGCAGAGGGCCGGCCGGGCTGTGAAAGATCGGCGGGGCGGGACTGGATGTCCCCGGGGACAGGGGATGTCTCGTCCGGATGATCGGAGCCGGCGGGCGCTTGCCCGGGGACGGAAGAGTCCGCGGGGACGGCCGATGCGCCGGCGCCGGCAGCCGTCCGACCGGTCGCAGCGGGGACGGGGGCCGAGCTGTCCCTGAGGACATGGGAGGGAGCGGTCGGCGGCGGTCCGGCGCACGCGACGACGAGGAGGCAAACGGCCGGGCGCCAGCCTGCAGCGAGGGCGCGGACGAGGGCGAGCGTCGCGCGGGGCATGTCAGAGGCCGCGGAGGAGGCGGGTGGCGCCGAGCGGGTCGACCGCGGCGGCGGCGAGGGCTCCGCCCATCATGGCGCCGATGACCCCGACCGTGGCGACCTCGCTGCCGGCGAAGAAGAGGCCGGGGATCTTGCTGCGCGGCCGCAGGTAGGGGTTGGCGAACCGCTCGGGGGTCGGGAGGATGCCGTAGATCGAGCCCTGCATCGGCCGCGCGAAGGTCTCGGTCGACAGCGGGGTCGAGAGCTCGACGTGGTCGAGCATGGGCCCGAGGCCCGGAAGCTTTTTGAGGAATTGCGCGAGCAGGTGGTCCTGCAGGACCTTTTTGAATTGATCGTAGTCGTCGCCGCGGCGCATCCAGCGGGTGCCGAGCCAGCCGGAGAAGCGGTCCCACGGGACGAAGGTGACGACCTCGCCGGTGTGCCGCTGCTCGGGGCCGGGGTCGTAGGCGGGGTCCTTGAGCGAGGGGAAGCTGCAGTACAGGACCGGCGCGTCGGGGAGCCGCTCGGGGTCGGCGATGTCCCAGGCGTCGACCTCGGTGTCCCAGGTATCGTAGTACCATTGATTGGAGGCACCGGCGCCGGCCGAGCGGATGTCGCCCTTGAAGCCGAGGTACAGGCAGACGTGGGCCGGGGCCGGCGGCAGCGCGCGCACGCTGGCGGCCCAGCGGGTGTCGGCGACCTCGCGCGGGAGCAGCCGCTGCACGGTCGAAGAGACGCCCGCCGCGCTGATCACCCGGCGGGCGCGAGCTCCTCGCCGTCGCGCAGGCGCACCCCGACCGCGGAGCCGTTCTCGAGCACGATCTGCGCGACGTCGGCGGAGATCCGCGTGTAGCCGCCGGCGTCGGCGACGGTCTGCAGCAGCTCGCGGGCGATCGCCGAGGAGCCGCCGACGGGGTAATAGCCGCCCCACTGGAAGTGCTTGGTGACGAGCGCCTGGATCGCCAGGGAGGCCCGGCTCGGGGTGGCGCCGTGGTAGGCCCACTGGGCGGCGAGGACGGTCTTGAGCCGCGAATCGTCGGTGAGGCGGTCGAGCGCGTGCTTGGCGGTCTCGCCGAAGGCGCGGCGGGCTGTCCTCGTGAACATGTCCATGAGGACATGTGCGGACGGCGGGGCGAGGCGGGCCAGGTAGTAGGCGCGCATGGCCGCCGAGACCTCGCGGACGCGGGCGAAGTAGGCGTCGACGGCGTCGCGCTCGGCCGGGAAGGTGTCGTGCAGGAGGGCGCGGAAGGCCTGCGGGTTGTCGGGGAAGCCGAGCTGGAGGCCGTCGGGGAAGACGAAGGCGTCGTAGACGGGGCCGAGCGAGGCCCACTGCAGCCGGCGCCCGGTGAGCCCGGCGAGGAGCCGCCCGGGCATGCTGCGCTCGGTGACCTCGCCGACGGCGTGGACGCCGACGTCCCAGTGGTACTTGCCGCGCTTGAAGCTGTGCGTGAAGCCGCCGGGGACATAGTGCTGCTCGAGCACGAGGACGCGCTGGCCGAGCGCGGCGAGCATGGCGGCGCAGGTCATGCCGCCCATGCCGGAGCCGATGACGATGCTGTCCCAAAGTGCAGGTGCGGCGAAGCCGGACGGGAGGTTCTTCGACCAGGGGTGACGCACAGGGCGGTCGGACATGCGCGCCCAGCATACAGCGCGCGGCGGCCGCGGTGGCGGAAGGCCGCAGAACGGCGGCAGAGGCCGCCAGAGCCGCGAGCGCGGGCCTGCCCGGGCGGCGGCCGCAGCGACGCCGGCGAGCACGACGGTACACGGGCCATGGACGGGGCCTGTGCGGGCGATCGCGCGATCCGGAGGGCGCACGGGCCCGATCGGTCCCACGCTCGAGCCGAGGAGGTCACACACGATGACGCCGCTCGTCCTGTTGCTCCTGCTGTTTACCGGCTTCGGGCTGTTCGGGGTGCTCAGCGATCGTGCTCAGCGCGCAGAGGCGCTGCGCCGCGGACGCGAGGAGCGCCGCACGACGCTCAAGGACTTCGTGGTGCCGGTGGTGCCGGTGCGGCACCGGTGGCTGCGGCCGCGAACGCATCGCGGGTGAGCGGCGCGCCCGAGGTTCGTTCAGCCGGGCGGGACGACGACGCCGCAGGCGCACTTGATCGAGACCTGGACCTCGCCGTTCTGGATGGCGTCGCAGGCGTCGCCGACCAGCTCGACCTCGCCGGGGTTGTTGAGCTGCCAGCCGTTCTCGTCGCCGAACGGGATGGCCTCGCCGTTGACGTAGACGGTGCACTGGTCCTCGCCGCCCTCGGAGACCGTGCCGTCGAGGGTGAGCTTGCAGTCGCGGACGCCGTCGACGATGTCGGCGAACGCGTCGGCGAGGGCCTGCGCGTCGTCGGCCTTGTAGAACGGGGCGTCGGGGTCGCCGTTGCCGACGCCGGCGCCGGCGTTGGCGACGTCTTGCAGGTGCTGGTCGCTGACCTCGTTGCCGACGCTGATCACGTAGGTGCGCACGCCCTGCCCGAACGCGGCGGCGGCGGCCTCGACGGACTCGTCCTGGCCGTTCTGCGGGTTGGGCTCGGCGCAGGTGTCAGGCTCGCCGTCGGTGGCGAGGACGATGATCTTGGTGCCCTCGGAGGGGTCCATGACGAGGGTCGGCGTGACCGCGGCGATCGACTCGCCGGTCGGGGTCTCGTCCTCGGGCTGGCTGGCGTCCCACGTGGCCGCGATGGCCTGGTAGTTGTCGAGCGCGGGCGGGGTCTCGGTGATGACGGGACACTCGCGGCCGCCCTGGTTGCCCTCGAAGCTGGTGTAGAGCGCCATGCCGAAGCGGACCTGGCCCTCGAGCTGGGGGACGAGGCCGTCGTCGGGGTCGAGCAGGGCGTTGTAGACGGCCTCCCAGCGGTCGGTGTCGCCGAACTGGGTGGTCATGCTGCCGGATTGATCGATGAGCAGCAGGACGGTGGGGATCTGCGGCTCGAAGGTGACGTCGGCGTCGGCACACACGCTGGTGTCGCTGCCGTCGCTGTCGGTCTCGCTGCCGGGGCCGACGGGGAGGTCGAACTTGACGGCGCCGTCGGTGGTCGTCCCGGTGGTGGTCGGCCCGGTCTCGGTCGCGGTGACGCTGGTGATCCCAGGGATGCCGGTGGTGCTGCTGCCGGTATCGGTGTCGGTCCCCGGGGTGCCACCGACGCCGCCGCAACCGCTCAGCGCCGCGACCATTGCCCACATTGTCCCGCATGAAATGCTAATTCGCGCAAGCATCGAGGCAAGCATAGTGAGGTCGACGCGACGCGCTAGCCGGATTACACCTGCCGCTTTCCTCGTGCCTCGACGGGGTTCGCGGAACCTCGCTCGCTAGCGATGGCTGCGCGCGCGCGTATAGCCCGCAGCGCGCTCGCGCAGATCATGCCACATCGCGCTCGCATCGACGACGCGGGGCAAATGCTCGATCGGGGCTCGATCGCCGTATCGCGGCACTTCACGGCCTGCAGGCGCGACGGCGGCCTGCTACGCGCGAGCGCGGGCGCGAGCGGTGAGGCGCTCGTGCGTCCGCGAGGGCGGGGTCGGGGATTCGTCCTGTCGTGCGCGGCCGACAAGCAATGCGGCAAGACGGCGACGGGTGCCTGGATTGCTGTCAATGTCGCGCCGAGGCGCGACGCAGGGCGATCCTCCGCGGTTCGCTCGCGGTGGTGGGGAGCTTTGTCCCTGGTCGACAGGGGTCTTTTGCGCGGTGGGGCGCTAGCCCGGGTGGCGCAGGCCCTTGCGGTGGATCAGGCGGGCCAGGGGGCCGCGCGGCGGGACGGACCACAGCGGCTCCTCGGCGGCGCCGTGGTGGTGAAGAATGTGATTGGCGGCGAGGATGCCGGTGCTGGCGGCGCGCTCCATGAGCGCGGTGGGGAACGGGGTGTGGGCGAAGTCGCCGGCGAGGTAGAGGGTCGGGTCGGGGGTGTCGACGCGGAGGCGCTGCGGATGGGCGCCGGGGCGGAAGGCGGGGCAGTCCTGGCGCAGCAGGAAGCGCTCGTCGAGGGTCTTGGCGGCGCGCGTCTCGGGGTAGAGCTCGTGGAGGGCGCGCAGGAGGTCGGCGCGGATCTCCGGCTCCTCGATCGCGTCGGGCAGGGCGTAGGCGTGCAGCTCGACGACGCTGCCGCCGGTGCGCGCGGCCCAGTCGCGGCTCTCGTCCTCGAACAGCGGGTAGAGCGAGATGTTGTCGACGAGGCCGAGGCCGGTGGTGCCGACGAACGGGGCCCGGCCGGGGGCGCTCGGGCGGTCGAGCCACAGCCGCCACACCGCGAAGCGAGCGGTGACGGTCTGGGCCGCGACCTGCTCGCGCCAGCAGTGGCCGGCCCCGGGGTCCTCGGGCGCGGCGCCCCGCGGGTGGCCGAGCCCGGGCGACTCGGCGACGAGCTGCTGCAGCGCCGGGACGCTGGGGGCGAGGATGCAGGCGTCGACGTCGTAGACCTGTCCCTTGGAGCTGGTGATGCGATGGCGGCCGTCGCTGGTGCGGGCGAAGTGGACGGCGCCCTCGCCCGTGCGCAGGCGGACGCCGCGGCGCTCGAGCACGGCCGCCATGGGCTGCCAGATCGCGGTCGAGAACGGGCCCGAGGCGACGTCGAAGACGATGCCCTCCGGGTTGCCGACGAAGTAGAAGTGAAACATCATCAGCAGCTCGGCGGCGCTGAACTCCGGCTCCGGGTTGAAGAAGGAGTGGGCGAACACATCGAACAGCATCTGCCGCGCGCGGCGGGAAGCCGAGGCGGTCGAGGAAGCTCTTCGCGTCCTCGCGGTCGAACTGGGCGTAGGTGGCGAGCGGGTCGTAGGCCATGATGGCGCGCCCGCAGGTGTCGTCGACGCGCAGGGCGTCGCGCAAGGTCATGGTGCTGCTGCGGCGGATCAGGCTGACGAGGTTCCAGATCGGCAGCTTCGGCAGGCCGGCGAACGACTCGCGCAGGCCGTCGGGGCCGAGCAGCGGGTAGTCGTCGACGGGGCGCAGGAAGCCGAGCTCCGGGTCGATGCGCCGCAGCCAGGCGCGCACAGTAGTACTGGCGGAAGAAGGCGTGAAAGCCCCGCTCCATCTCGAAGCGGGTGCCGTCGGCGAGGGTGTCGGTCCAGGCGCCGGCGCGGCCGCCCAGGAAGGTCTCGGGCTCGAGGACGGTGACGCGAGCGCCTCGCTCGCTCAAAATGGTGGCCGCCGCGAGCCCGGCGATGCCGCCGCCGACGACGAGGACGTCGAGCGGCCGCGGCAGAGCGACCGGGGCGCCCCGGTCAGGATTGTTGGCGAGTCGGCGGGAGATTCCCAGCATGGCGTGTACGAGGTGGGGCGAATCGGTCGAGGTCGGCGTATTTTTATAAAAAAAGAGAAAATATGATGGATGTCTCTCGGGACAGATAGGATCAATGTCCTCGGGGACAGGTGATTGGCGGGGCTCGGTGGAGGTCGGGTGTCTCCGGGGACAGGTGATGCGCGGGCTCGGAGGAGGCCGGGTGTCCTCGGGGACAGGTGATGCGCGGATGGTGGATGTCAGATGTCTCCGGGGACAGGTGATGCGCGGGCGGTCAGGTCGGGTGTCCTCGGGGACAGGTGATGCGCGGGCGGTCAGGTCAGGTGTCCTTGGGGACAGATGATGCGCGGGGGGTCCAGGTCGGGTGTCCCTGGGGACAGGTGATGTGCGGGAGGTGGAGGTCGGGTGTCCCCGGGGACAGGTGATGCGCGGGCGGTGGAGGTCGGGTGTCCTTGGGGACAGGTCGTGCGAGGGCCCGGGTTCGGAGGCCGCGAGCGAGGGCGGGTGGCCTCGGGGTCGGGCGGCGCGCTCGCGCGAGGGGTCGCGCTTCAGGTATGGCTCACGCGGGGCGGCGGGCCAGGAAGGTGTGGACGATGCCCTCCTGCCAGCCGTCCATCGTGGCGGACTGGGTGTCGCAGAAGCCGGCGGCCTGCAGGCGGCGCTGGAAGGCGGCGGCGCCGTCGAAGGCGTTCACGCTGCGGCGCAGGTAGCGGTAGATGTTCGAGCCCGGCGAGGTGACGAGGCCGGCGGGGATGATGATGCCGAGGCACACCGCGTTCCACACCAGGTGGGCCCGCAGCGAGTCGCGCACGCTGTATTCATGAAAACAGACCACGCCGCCGGGCTTGAGCAGCGGGAGCAGCCGGCGCAGGCACAGGTCGGGGTCCGGCATGTTGCGGATCCCGTAGGCCATCAAGATGCCGTCGAACGGGCCGCTCGCGCCGTAGGCTGCCGGATCCATGGCGTCGCCTTGCAGGAACCGGACGCCGGTGAGCTCGCGCTTCTTGCGGGCCAGGTCGAGCATGCCGACCGAGGCGTCGAGGCCGGTGATGCGCGCGCGGGGATACGTGCGCACCAGCGCGAGGGTGGAGAGACCTGTCCCACAGCACAGGTCCAAAAGGTCAGCATCCTCCGGCATCCGCATGCGCTCGGCGCTGCGCCCCAGGTGCTTGTGGTAGCCGGGGTTCATGCCGGTGAGGAGGTCGTAGCGGGCGGCGACGCGGTCGAAGGCGTGCGGGACGGCCTGCTTCTGCGCGCGCAAGGACGGCGGCGGTCGAGTCATGAGGTGGGCTCGGGTGAGGAGTGGAGAGTCTGCGCGAGGATCGGGCGCGAGCGAGGCCCGAATGCGGGGGATGGCGAAGGAGGCCGGACGGCCGCGCCGGACCGGGAGGGTTGGAAAGCAGGTGCGGGGCCGTGAAAGGGGCGAGGCGCAGGCTCTGCGCCGTCGAGCTGCGGCAGGACGGGCGGAGACAGGGGCGGCGGGCCGCAGAGACCCCGCGAGCGGGCTGGACGGCGGGTTCGGCCGCGGGGCGCGGGCCGAACGACGAGCCTGGGGCGGCGGAATCGGCCGGGGAGCGGGCAACGGACGAGCCTGGCGTCGCCGGTCACGAGCTGAGGCTGGCGGCGAGGGGCGGCGGGGCGGCGAGGAGCTGCTCGGACCAGCGGCGCAGGTGAGCGAGGAGGTCGCTGCGGCCGGCGCAGGCGGGGATCCGTCCGGCCGCCTGGTCGACGAGCTCGCCGAGGTGGCCGGTGGCGCCGTCGAGGCCCAGCTCGCGCACGGCGGAGGGCCGGTGGTGGGCGCGGTCCTGGCCGACCGGCTTGCCGAGCAGCTCGGGCCGGCCGTAGGCGTCGCGGATGTCGTCGGCGATCTGGTAGGCCTCGCCGAGGCGATAGCCGAGCCCGGTCCACTGCAAGGGGTCGCCGCCGCCGGTCATGGCCCCGGCGATCACCGCGGCCTCGAACAGGGCGCCGGTCTTGGCCCGGTGGTAGCGGCCGAGGTCGTCGAGGCCGACCTCCGACTCCCAACCCTGGCCGGCGACGATGCCCGAGGGCCCGCCGACGCCGCGCGCGACGACCCGCAAGAGGCCAGGCAAGAGGTGCGGATGGGGGCCGCCGGCCCGCGCGAGGGTGTCGAAGGCGAGGACGATCAGGGCGTTGCCGGCCAGGATCGCCAGCTCCTCGCCGAAGGCGGCGTGCACGGTGGGGTGGCCGCGCCGGACCGCCGCGTCGTCGAAGCACGGCAGGTCGTCGTAGACCAGCGAGGCGCAGTGCAGCAGCTCGATGGCGGCCGCGGCCGCGTCCGCCAGGGCCGGGTGAGCGCCGCCGCAAGCCTCCGCGACCACCAGGCAGAACTCGGGGCGAAATCGCGCCCCGCCCGGGAAGACGGCGTGGCGCATCGCCTCGCCCAGCCGCGGAGGACAGGGAGGTGCGGTCGCCTGGTCGAGGCAGCTCTTCAGGGCTCGGTCGATGCGCCGTCGAGAATCCATGGCCGCTGCTCAGGCCCGCCCGGGCCGCCTTCGGGTCCGAGATAGGCGCAAAAGTGTGCCTGCGTGTTCAAGGATTGTCAATGATTGAGCCGATCGTTGGACAAAGACTTGAAACCTGGAGTGGTCGCGATAATTGGCGACAGTCATGGTGGTGGTGAAGCAGAGCCCCCGCGTAGTCGTGATCGGCGGCGGGGCCGGAGGTCTGGCGGCGGCCGTCGACTGTGCCCGCCGCGGGGCCTCGGTGCTGTTGCTGGAGCGCGGGCCCGAGGTCGGCGGCAAGGTGCGCCAGGAGCGGGTCGGAGGCCAGTCGATCGACGCCGGGCCGACGGTGCTGACGATGCGCTGGGTGTTCGAGGCGCTGTTCGCCGATGCGGACGCCGCGCTGGCGGAGCACGTCCGGCTGCACCCGCTGCCGGTGCTGGCGCGCCACGCGTGGCAGGACGGGGAGCGGCTCGACCTGTACGCCGACCGCGAGGCCACGGCGGCGGCCATCGACCGCTTCGCCTCGGCGGCCGACGCCTCCGGGTACCTCGCGTTCTGCCGCCATACAGAGGCGATCTACCAGAAAGTCCACGGTCCGTTCATCCGCACGGCGCAGCCGACGTTGGCGAGCCTGGTCGGCTCGCTCGGCCTGCGCGGCCTGCCGGGCGCCCTCGGCCTCGACTTCCACCGCACGATGTGGAAGGCCCTCGGCGATTTCTTCCAGGACCCGCGGCTGCGCCAGTTGTTCGGCCGCTACGCGACGTACTACGGATCGAGCCCGTTCGAGGCCCCGGCGACGCTCAACCTGATCGCCCACGTCGAGCAAGCTGGAGTGTGGGCGCCGGCCGGGGGATGTCGGCGCTGACGCGGGCGGTCGCCGAGCTGGCCCGCCGCCAGGGGGCGGAGATCCGCCACGGGGCCGAGGTCGCGGCGATCGAGGCCGACTCGCGGGTCCGGGCGGTCCGGCTGGCGTCGGGGGAGCGGGTGCCGGCCGAGGCGGTGATCTTCGCCGGCGACCTGGCGGCGCTGGGCGGCGGCCTGCTCGGCGCGGAGGCGGCGCGGGCCGTGAAGGCGCCGCCGAGGTCCCGCCGCTCGCTGTCGGCGGTGACGTGGTGCCTGCGCGGCACGGCCGGCGGCTGGCCGCTGGCCTATCACAACGTACTGTTCTCGCGGGACTACGCGGCCGAGTTCACGGCCCTGATGGACCGCGGGGCGCTCCCGGCCGATCCGACCGTCTACGTGTGTGCGCCGGATCGCCAGGCCGATCCCGCGGCGGTCGGCCCGGAGCGCCTGTTCGTACTGGTGAACGCGCCGCCACGCGGCGGCGAAGGGTGGCTCACGGCGAGGGAGATCGAGGCATGCGAACGAGCGACATGGCGAGTGATCGAGCGCTGCGGGCTGTCGATGGCGCCCGCGGAGCCGCCGCGGGTGACGACGCCCGACGACTTCGCGGCGAGGTTCCCCGGCTCGGGCGGGGGGCTGTACGGGACGGCGACGCGGGGCCTGCTGGACGCGCTGGGGCGGCCGACGGCGACGACGAAGCTGCCGGGGCTGTACGTGGCCGGGGGCAGCGTGCATCCGGGGGCGGGGGTGCCGATGGCGACGCTGAGCGGTCGGTACGCCGCGGCGACGGCGTGCGCGGGCCTCAGTTCGACCGGCTGGTCCCTCCGGGCGGCTACGGCTGGTGGTACCTCGACGCGCTCAGCGACGACGGCAGCCACGGACTGACGATCATCGCCTTCGTCGGCAGCGTGTTCTCGCCGTACTACGCCAAGGCCCGCGCGAAGGCGCCGGCCGGCGCGGCCGACCCGATGGCCCACTGCGCGATCAACGTGGCGCTCTACGGGCCCGGGGTGGACGCGTGGGTGTTCACCGAGTACGGCGCCAGCGAGGTCGAGCGCCGCCCGGACCGGCTGCAGGTCGGCAGCAGCTCGATGGCGTGGGAGGGCGACTGCCTGGTGGTCCGCTTCGACGAGCGCACGGCGGTGCTCGGTCAGCGGGTGGCCGGGACGGTGCGCCTGTACCCGTCGGCGTTCCCCGACCGCCCGGAGCGGCTCGACGCCCGCGGCCGTCACACGTGGTTCCCGGCGGCCCCGCACGCGCACGTGGAGGCCGAGCTGTCGACGCCGGCGCTGACGCTGCGCGGGACCGGCTACCACGACGCGAACTTCGGCGAGGAGCCGCTCGAGGCGGCCTTCGTCGACTGGAGCTGGTCGCGCGCGGCGCTGCCGGACCGCACGGTGGTGCTGTACGACGCCCGGCGCCGCGACGGCAGCCAGCTGCAGCTCGGGCGGGTGTTCCACGCCGACGGCCACGTCGAGCCGCTGGCCGCCGCGCATGCCATGACGCTCGGGCGCACGCGCTGGTGGATCCCCCGCTCCACGCGGACCGACGGCGCCCCGGCCACGGTGATCCGCACGCTCGAGGACACCCCGTTCTACGCGCGCACGCAGGTCGCCACCCGCGTCGGCGAGGTGCCGGTGCGCGCGGTCCACGAGTCGCTGTCGCTGTCGCGCTTCTGCTCGCCGCTGGTCCAGACGATGCTGCCGTTCCGCATCCGCCGGGTGAGCTGAAGGACATGTCCTCCGGGGCATGCCCGAGAGAGCATGCCCCGAGGGTCATGTCCTCATGATCATGTCCTGGCGATCATGTCCGAGCGGCGGCGGAGCGGGCGCAGGCCGACCAGGGCGGCGACGACGACGGCGACGCCGGTGACCGCGGGGAACATCAGGGCGGCGAAGTAGGGGAAGAAGTAGACGGTGGGCGAGGGGACGGGGAAGCCGAGGCGCCAGCCGAGCACCAGCGGGTGAGCGGCGGACAGGACGGCGCCGGCCGCCAGGATGGCGGAGAGGTCGAGCATCAAGGCGCAGCGATCGCGGCGCACCAGCCAGTGGACGACGACCGCGAGGGTGGTCCAGCCGAAGCCCATGGTGAGGGTGAAGCCGATGAGGTCGGCGCGACCGGCGACCGAGCTGAGGTCGAAGCTGCCGCGCAGGCCGACCTGCAGGGCGTAGGTGACGGCCCCGAACACCGCCACGAAGCCGAGGCCGAACAGGGCGGCGCTGCGGGCCTCGCCCTGCTGCTCGCGCCGGCGGTGGAGCCACAGCTGCAGCAGGAACACCAGCGCCAGCGCGGCGACCAGCACCCGCGCGCCGCTGCGGTGGCGCTGGCGGTAGAGCTCGTAGAAGGCGTCCCAGTTGCCGGCGCTGTCGGGCAGCCACGCGCGCACGGCGTCCTCATTGGCGCGGCGGAACCGCTCGACCGCGGCGCGGCGGTCCTCGAGGTACGCGGGCGAGAAGGCGGCCGGGTCGGCGATGGCGAACAGGGCGTCGAGGTCGTCGTCGCCGGCCCGCATGTGGGCCGGGAACGGCAGGCCGAGCAAGAGCGCCAGCGACGGGGCGACTGTGGTGATTCGCAAATGACCGTAGTCGGGGTCGCGGCGGACGCCCAGGCCGGCGTGGCAGGTCATGACATTGGCGATCGGCTCCTGCGCGCCGCCGTGGCCGCCGCGCGCCGAGTGCCCGTGATCGGCGGTGAGGACCACCAGGTCCTGGGCGAAGTCGAGGCCGCGCAGCAGGTCGCCGAGCTCGCGATCGGCGCGCGCGACCGCCTCGGCGTACTCGGGCGAGGCGGCGCCGAACTCGTGGCCGACCTCGTCGACGTAGAGCGGGTGGACGAGCTGGAGGTCGGCCGGCGGGAGGGCGGTGAAGTAGTCGGCGTCGAGCGGGAGGACGTCGTAGTGGGTGAAGGCGCCGGGGAACAGCTCTTCCCACCAAGTCAGCTCGCTGACGACCGCGACCGACATGCCGGCGGCGCGGGCCCGCTGCCAGATCGACTGGGCGAACAGCGGGGCCTCGTCGTCGTTGCCGCGGGCGCCGGTGCGGTCCTGCTCGAGGCCGGTGGAGATCGTGGCGTAGACCGGGCGCGACATCGAGGGCACGCCGACGGCGGTCTTGCGACATTGCCCGTGCTCGCGCAGGAGCGCGATCGCGCCCATGGTCTTGGCGGCCTCGTGACCGAGGCCGTCGATCACCACCAGGACGCTGCGGCGCGGTCTACGCGGCTGCGCGTCCGCGGCGATCGCGTCGTCGACATGGACGGCGAAGAAGCCGGTGTCGTGCGACGAGAGCCGCGCCGAATAGGTGACGCCCAGCAGCAGCGGGACGCCCAGGCCGAGCGCGCAGCAGGCGAGGAGGAGCACCAGGCATTGCCGGACGGTCATGTCGCGATCAGAGCATAGAACGTGCGGAGCGCACACGCGAATGCCGACACCCGAGGAGAGGCCCCGACGAGCGCCGCGAGGCGCGGAGCAGGGCGATTGCTGGCACCGCTCGCCCTCGCGATCACGGCCTGCGCGCCGACCTGGAAGGCGCCGCTGGTGGTCGACAGCCGCGAGGTCGCGCGCGCGCTGCACGACCCGGCCGACGTGGCGACCGACTTCGACCCGGCCAGCGTGCCGGTGTTCGACCCGCCGCAGAAGCTCCGGCCGTGCTGCGCGTTCGGCCAGGACCTGCGGGCGGAGGTCGGGCCGGTGCCGGTGCCGCTGTACAAGAACGAGAACATCCGCGCGCCGGAGGACATCGGCCCGCACGGCTACGACAAGGGCGACGCGACGCGCGAGCGCAACGGGCTGGTCTACACCTGCCGCGGCGGGTTCCTCGACATTGCCCACGTGCGCGACACGGCGGACCGCACGCTCTTCCTGGCGCTGCAGCTGGTGCGACGATTGCCCGAGGCGGCGACCGTCGAATGGCCGGAGGAGGGCACGAAGCGGCGGGTGGTGGTCAAGGCGCTGCCGCCGGGGATCATCGAGCGCCACGGCCGGTGGAAGACGGCGGTGACGCTGGCGAGCTGGGCGGTCTATCAATTGTCGACGTGGCACGAGGTGGTCACGTGGTACGGCTTCGAGAGCGTGCCGGGGGTGTCGGAGCGGCTGTCGTCGTTCTCGCCGGAGGACGTGTACTCGAACGTGCTCGGCATCAACCTCGCGGCGGGGCTCGTCCTGGACGGCGAGATCCGCTCGCGCGAGGAGTACGACCTGGCGATGCAGGCGTGGATCCGCGAGGCCCTGCGCCGCCTGGGGGCGCTGCCCAAGGACGGCGCGCGAGCGGCGATGCAGGCGGTCGACGGCCTGTGGTGGGACTCGAAGAAGCGGGTGCCCGAGTTCACTCTGGTGACGCGGCGGTATATCCATACCGAGTCGCCGGTCGCGGCCTGGCTGGTCCAGGATCCGGCGGTCCGCGAGGCCTGCGAGGGCCAGCCGCCCCCGCTGCCGCTGGTCATCGACCACCGCCTCGGGGACCGTGAGATCTCCGAGCTCGCCGCCGTCGAGTTCGAGTTCGGCACCTGGCTGCCCAAGAACTTCCCGCTGCCGATCGCGGAGGGCACGACGGTCACCCAGGCCGACATCCCGGCGATCGCGGCGGCCATCCGCAGCGAGGGGGCCCAGGTGTTCGGCCCCGACTTCGACGAGCCGGGCGAGGGCCGGGCCGACAAGCCGGCCGGGCGCGAAAAAGAAAAAATCGTGCGCCGCGACGTGACGGGTCGGCGCCGAGCCGCCACTACCTCCGCGGGACCGTGAACGCCGGAGTCGCGCCGGCGCCACGCACACTATCCACGCGACGTATGCCCCCGGCCCGCTCCGGTTCGCTGCTTCAGGCCCTCACAGGTTTTGAAGCGCTTTTTAATTGCGGCGGCGAGGGCAGCGGGGTCGGGGCGTCGCAGTGCGGGCTGTTGCTCGCGGGCGTGCGGGTTCGGCTGTCGCTCGCGGGCGCGGGGGCGGTTCGGGCCGTCGCTCGCGGGTGCGCGGTTCGGGCCGTCGCTCACGGGGGCGCGGTGCGGGCTGTCGCTCGCGGGCGTGGGTCGCTCCGCGCGGGGCGTTTCGGCGGGGCGCGGAGGGCGCGGGGACAGGCACGCGGCGTTCGGGGTATCCTCGCGGTCCGTGCTCACGGCCGCGCGCTGCGAAAACAATGTGTTCGAGAGGACAGGCCCGTTCAGACATGTCGCTTGGGGCATGGCGCTGGGGGCATGTCTCTTGGGGCTGGTCATCCCCCGGCTCGCCGGGGCCCACCAGGTCGGGCTGTCGCGCGGGGTGTACACGGTCGACGGGGGGACGGTCACGGTCGAGCTGACGTTCGCGCGCGGCGAGCTGCGGGCGCTGGCGCCGGGGCTCGACGGCGACGGCGACGGGGCGCTGAGCGAGGCCGAGCTGACGGGCGCGGGCGCGGCTCTGGGGCCGGTGGTCGCGGGGGTCGGGCTGGCGGCCGAGGGCGAGGCGTGCGTCGGGGCGGCGACGCGGGCGTGGCTGACGGAGGAGGACGGGGCGTCGCTGGCGCTGCGCTTCGACTGCGCGCGGCCGCCGAAGGAGCTGACGCTGACGTGGTCGCTGTTCGCCGGGCTGTCGTCCGGGCACCGCCACCTGGCGCAGTTCCAGCGGCCGGGAGCTGGCCCCGAGGACATCTTCGCCGAGCCGGTGCTGCAAGCGCGCGCCGGCGGCGACGATCGCGATGGAGGGCGGCGAGGCGGAACCACCCGCGCGGCCGGTGTCGGCGTACTTCGAGCTGGGGGTCGAGCACATCCTGATCGGGACCGACCACCTGGTGTTCCTGCTCGGGCTGGTGGTGGTCGGCGGCCGCCTGCGCTCGCTGGTGGCGGTGATCACCGCGTTCACGCTCGGCCACTCGCTGAGCCTCGCGCTGGCGACTCTGGGGATCTGGACGCCCAGCGGGGCATGGGTCGAGCCGGCCATCGCGCTGTCGATCGCGTACGTGGGGGTGGAGAACTTCTTCGTGCCGGACGCGGCCGGGCGCTGGCGGATCACGCTGCCGTTCGGGTTCGTCCACGGGTTCGGCTTCGCGGGGGTGCTGGCGGAGCTGGGGCTGCCGGCCGGGGAGGTCGGACCGGCGCTGCTGCTGTTCAACCTCGGGGTCGAGGCGGGCCAGCTGGCCGTGCTGGCGCTGGTGCTGCCGGTGCTGCTGCTGCTGGGGCGCTGGGAGCCGTACCGCCGATATCGAGGGGCGAAGTGGATCTCGGGGGCGATCGTGCTGGCGGGGCTGTGGTGGTTTTTCGAGAGGGTGCTCGGCGGTTGAGCGGCGCGAGCCTTCGGGCTCGCGGCTGTGATTGTCACGCCTCTGGTGATTTGCGCCGACCTCGAATGCGTGAAGTACGCGGGCGTGAGGGAGACCCGGCTCGCCCTGGCAGGAGCGGCCGCGGCCTCGCGCCTGTCTTGCGGGACATGTCGTCGCCCGCGCGATGGCGGCGGCGCTGTCGCGCGATGGCGACCGACGCGGCGGCCTCCTACGAGGCGCGGGCGTAGCGGCTCGGGGCCTGGCCGACGTGGCGGCTGAAGGCGGTGCTGAAGGTGCTGGCGGAGGCGTAGCCGACGCGCTCGGCGACCTCGGAGAGGCCGAGGTCTTCGCGGCGGAGCAGGTCCTTGGCGACGGCCATGCGCCAGGCGAGCAGGTACTCCATCGGCGGCAGACCGACGGCGCCGGTGAAGCGCTCGAAGAAGGCCGAGCGCGACAGCGCGGCGGTCTTGGCCAATTGGGCCACCGTCCACGGGCGCGCGAAGTTGGCGTGCATGTGCCGCAGCGCCGGGGCGAGGCGAGGGTCGGCCAGGCCGCGCAGCAGGCCCGGCGGGGTGTCTTCGCCGGGAGTGGAGCGCAGCGCCTCGATGAGCAGCAGCTCGACCAGGCGCGTGAGCACGAGGTCGCGGCCCGACCGGCGCTCGCCGGCCTCGTCGCCGACGAGCCGCACCAGCAGCGACAGGCGCTCCACGCCGCGCACGTGCATCACCGCCGGCAGCAGCGAGACCAGCAGGTCGGCGTCGGGCGAGTCGAACACGAAGTAGCCGCCGAGCAGGCGCACGTCGGGCCGGCCGCCGCGGGTGCCGTGGCGGACCTCGGCCGTGGGCGCGGGCGTCAGCTTGGGGTCGATGCGCTCGGGCGTGGCGGGCTCGAAGCCCGACATGGTGAAGCCCGGGGTGGCCGGCAAGAGCAGGAAGTCGCCGGCCTCGAGGGTGAGCGGCCGGTGGCCGTCGACCGCGAGGCGACAGCTGCCCGCGAGCACGGTGCAGAAGCTCGGGTGGCCGAACGCGGAGTAGCGCACGGCCCAGCGCCCGGCGCCGCTGATCGGCTTCGAGAACACGGCGCGCGGCTGCAGCAGGGCGATGACTTGCGAGAGCGGGTCGGTCATGTCTGGACGATCGCCAATGAAACCAGGACTTCTTGCGATAGATAGTCCGGCATCGGGTCGCTACAGTCAACGCCATGAAGAACGTGCTCATCACTGGTTGCTCCTCCGGTTACGGCCTCGAGATCGCGCGCCACTTCCTGGCCCAGGGCTGGAACGTGATCGCCACCATGCGAACGCCGCGCGAAGACTTGCTGCCCCGCTCGGAGCGGCTGCGCGTGCTGGCGCTCGACGTGACCCGGGAAGGCAGCATCGCGGCCGCGATCGCGGCGAGCGGGCCCGTCGACGTGCTGGTCAACAACGCCGGGGTCGGGGCCCTCGGGGCGTTCGAGGCGACGCCGATGGCGCTGGCGCGCCAGGTGTTCGAGACGAACACGTTCGGGGTGATGGCGATGACGCAGGCGGTGCTGCCGCAGATGCGGGCGCGGCGGTCGGGCGTGATCGTCAACGTGACCTCGAGCGTGACGCTGGCGCCGATGCCCCTGGTGGCCGTGTACACCGCCAGCAAGACGGCCATCCAGGGCTTCACCGCCTCGCTGGCGCACGAGCTCGCGGACTTCGACGTGAAGGTCAAGCTGGTCGAGCCGGGCTACGGGCCGACCACCCGCTTCGCCAACAACGGGCCGAACCCGGCG
This sequence comes from Nannocystis pusilla, assembly GCF_026626665.1. Taxonomy (GTDB): domain Bacteria; phylum Myxococcota_A; class Polyangia; order Nannocystales; family Nannocystaceae; genus Nannocystis; species Nannocystis pusilla. The sequence goes on along the minus strand of NZ_JAPNKE010000002.1, from coordinate 6,650,670 downwards.
ACGCTGATCCCCGAGGCCTATGCGCCGTTCGCCGAGCGCGTGTTCGCGGCGTTCACCCGACCGGCCGCGGTGACGACCGAGGCCGACGTGGCGGAGGTGGTGTTCCGCGCGGCGACCGATACGTCGGGCCAGCTGCGCTTCCCCGCGGGCCCCGACGCGGTGGCGCTGGCCGGCGCGAACGCGCGGTGAGCTTCGCGCGGCGAATGACGGCGCGCCTCAATGTGTAAATGTCCCGCGGGACAGATGCATGATTGAAAATGAGGTCTCGCAGGACGTGGAGCGCGGCGTCGGCCTCGCTTCGGCGGGCGCAGGCACGAAGAGCACGAGATCAAGGCGATCGTCGATGCAGGACGGCGACCGGGTGATGGCGATGAAGGCGGTGCCCGAGCCGATGTGGACGTCGCCGCCGTTCAAGGAGCTCTCGGCGGTGCAGCTCGACCCGGCCGGCGCGGTGATGGTGCACACCGACGACAAGCTCGTGCAGATCGGCGCGCGCGGCGAGGTGACGGACCGCGGGGGCGGTGCCGAAGGGCCGGACGCTGGCCGGCCGGCTCGCCGTCGGGGACGAGACGATCGACCTGTTCAAGGGCGACTGGGACCCGGCGCCGCGGCTCGACCAGGACTTCGACGGCGACGGCCGCAAGGATGTCCTGGTCGCCAACAAGGCGGGCGTGGTCGTCCACGACCCGCAGGGCCGGCCGCTGCTGCGCCTGCGCAGCCACGACGTCGACGTGAAGGCCGCGATCGGCGACCTCGACGGCCGGCCGGGCGCCGAGGTCGTGCTGTTCGTGGCGCACTTCGGGATCGTGGTGCTCGGGGCGCGGGGCTGAGAGCCGACCTTCGGCGCGGCGGGCGAGCTGTCCTTCGGGACAGCCCACCGGCGGATGTCTCGGAGGACATGTGATTCCCGGCCGCGGGTCGGCGGCGAGGGGCGCGCCGGGTGCTACGGGCTGCGAGGATGTGCGCGCGAGGGCCCGCGGGGGCGGAGCTTTCGCGGCGGGCCGCGGCGCGATAGGGTGGCCTCATGGCGGTGCTGACCCTGCCCGACGGCGAGCTTTATTATGAGGTGCACGGCAGCGGGCCGCCGCTCGTGTTCGCGCACGGGCTCGGGGGCGGGTTTTTGTCGTGGTGGCAGCAGGTGCCGCACTTCCGCAAGCGGTTCAGCTGCGTGGTGTTCTCGCACCGCGGCTTCGCGCCGTCGAAGGACGGGTCGGGGCAGGGGCCGCGCCGGTTCGTCGACGACCTCGACGCGCTGCTGCAGCACCTGCACGTCGACGACGTGCGCCTGGTCGGACAGTCGATGGGCGGGTGGAGCTGCCTGGGCTACGCGCTGCGGCGGCCGGAGAAGGTGCGGGCGCTGGTGATGGCCTGTACGACGGGACAGGTGACGACGCCGGAGATCGACGCGGCGATCAACCGGCTGCGCGGGCGGGCCACGGCGGCGTTCATGAAGGGGGTCCACCCTGCGGCCGGCGAGCGGATGGTGCGCGACCAGCCGGCGATGCACGAGCTCTACCGCGGGATGGACGTCCTCGGCGCGGCCGACAAGCGGGCGATCCGCGACGTCCTGCTGGATCTGCGGACGGTGACCGCGCGCGACCTCGAGGGCTTCGCGGTGCCGACGCTGTGCATGACGGCCGACGAAGACTTCGTGTGCGCGCCAGACTCGGTGGCCCACCTGGCGCGCATGCTGGTCGGCGGCCGATTCGTCAAAGTGCCGGAGACCGGGCACTCGATCTACTGGGAGCGCCCGGCGCTGTTCAACCAGCTGGTCGACGAGTTCCTCGACTCGGTCGAGTGAGGATCACTCGACGCGGCGGATGAGCCGGTTGGCGCTGTCGAGCACGAACAGCGAGCGGCTCGGCCAGTGGTAGGCGAGCGCGAACGGGCCGTTGAAGCGCGCTTCGATGCCGAAGCCCTCGCCGTAGCCGCCGGGGCACACCATGTCGCCGTTGCAGTGCTGGCCGACGTTGGTCGAGACCTCGCGGGTGGCGAGGATGGCCTGGCGGACGGTGTGCTGGGCGAACTCGCCGAAGTAGAGGCTGGCGCCGTCGCTGGCGAGGCCGCGCGGGCGGTGGATCGCGGCCTCGGTGCCGACGCCGTCGACGTAGCCGGCCTCGCCGGTGCCGGCGAAGGTGCCGACGTGGCCGGTGACGGTGTTGAAGCTGCGCAGGGCGAAGCCGTTGGTGTCGGCGACGTAGAGCATGCCGCTGTTGTCGGAGGTCAGGTAGCGCGGGCTGACGAAGCGCGCGGCGTCGCCGATGCCGTCGTCGCCGCCGTTCTCGTAGGCGAGGCCGGCGAGCGTCACGACCTCCTGGGTGGCCGGGTCGAAGCGGCGCAGCACCGCGGCGCTGGCGTCGACCATGTAGACGTGGCCGGCGTAGTAGGTGAGGCCGCGGTTGTCGTCGAAGGTGGCGGCCTCGCCGATGCCGTCGGCGACGCCGGTCATGCCGCTGCCGGCGACGGTGGTGACGGCGTACGGCGGGGTCAGGCTGACCGCGCGCAGGCGCTTGTTCATGCCGTCGCTGACCCACAAGGTCTGGCCGTCGGTGGCGATGGCGTCGAGGCCGGCGAAGCGGGCGTCCTGGCCGTCAGGGGCGTCGACGAAGCCGCTCATGCCGGCGTTCGAGCCGGCGATGGTCTCGACCTCGGCGGTGGCGATGTCGATGCGGCGGATGCAGTTGTTCTGCGCGTCGGCGAGGTAGAGGTGGGTGAGGTCGACGGCGAGGCCGCCGGTGCCGGAGATCCGCGCATCGCCGCCGACGCCGTCCTTGAGGCCGAGCTGGCCCTGGGCGCCGACGAACAGGGAGGTGGTGTTCTTGAGGTTGCAGGTCGGGTTGCAGGCGTCGCCGTTGTCGAGGTTGCCGTCGTCGCAGACCTCGAGCGCGTCGGTCTGGCCGTCGCCGCAGGTGGCACCGGACGGCTCGAGCTGGCAGTTGGGGCCGCAGCCGTCGTCAGGGTCGAGGTCGCCCTCGTCGCACTCCTCGCCCTGATCGAGGTCGAGCAGGCCGTCGCCGCAGGCGGCCCCGGCCTCGACCTGGCAGGCGGCGCTGCAGCCGTCGCCGTCGCTGGTGTTGCCGTCGTCGCACTGCTCGCCGTCGGGGTAGTCGACGACGCTGTCGCCGCAGCCGGCGGCGGTGCAGTCGGTGCGACAGGCGCCCGGCTCGAGGTCGCTGTTGTCGGGGCCGGCGTCGCACGCCTCGTCGCACTCGACGACGCCGTCGCCGCACTCGGCCAGGCAGGCGGGCATGGTGGTGCTGGTGTCGTCGGTGGTGCTGCTCGTCGTCGTCGTCGTGCCGGTCGGCGGGTCGAGGGTGGTGACGCCGGTGTCGGTGCCCGTGGTGGTGGGGGTCGTGTCTTCGACGGTGGTCTCGCCCGGGCCGTCGGTGGTCGTGTCGGTCGTGGTCGCGGTCGAGCCGTCGCTGGCGGTCTCGGTGTCGGCGGCCGGCGGGAGGGCGCAGGCGAACACCAGGCTCGACAGGCCGAGCGCGGCAGAGTTCAAGCTGTGGGGGCGATGCATCGCCCCAGGGTAGGGCCCGAGGCCCGGCGCTGACAACGTGGTCGGACGAAGTTTTCTGCGGGGCTCCCCGGCGGCAAAACCTGGCAAGATGGCGGGGTGCGGAGCTCGGGTCGCACATGTGCGCTCGTGGGGTCGGCGGCCTGCTGGCTGGCTTGCTCGCGGCCCGAGGCGCCGGCGCAGCCGGCCGCGGCGGCGCCGGACGAGGATGTCCCGGCGGTCATGCCCGAAGAGACATGGCTGAAGGGGCAGCTGCACATGCACACCGCGAACTCGGGCGACAGCGCGACGCCGGCGGAGGCGGCGCTGCGCTGGTACGAGGCGCACGGCTTCGACTTCGTGGTGGTGACCGACCACAACTTCGTGACCGCGCCGGCCCACGCGGGCCGCGTGCTGGTGGCCCCGGGGGTCGAGCTGACGCAGAACGTCGAGCGCTGCGAGCCGCCGCCCGAGCCGGGGCTCCGCTGCCTGCTGCACGTCAACGCGCTGTTCGTGGCGGCGGAGCGGGCGGGGCGGTTCCAGTTCCCGCCGGCGAGCTCGCCCCGCCGCGACGAGCTGTTCGCGCGGGCGCTGCAGGCGAGCGAGGAGCTCGGCGGGGTGGCGATGCTGAACCACCCGAACTTCCATTACGCGGCCGACGCGGGGCTGCTGACGGCGCTGTCGGGCTCGGGGCTGCGGCTGTTCGAGCTGGCGAACGAGGCGATCGATTCGAACAACGCGGGCGAGGCGGGGCACCCGTCGACGGAGGCGCTGTGGGACGCGGCGCTGACAGGCGGGGCGCGGCTGTTCGCGGTGGCGACGGACGACGCGCACCACTACGACGACGCGCCGGCGGTGACCGCCCGCGGCGAGACGGCGTACACCGGCGACCGCGGGTTCGTGGTCGTGCACGCGACCCGCGATCTGCCGGCGATCCGCGCGGCCCTGCTGGCCGGGGAGTTCTATGCGTCGACGGGCCTGTTGTTGAACTCGGTGGCGCGCGCGGACGGGGCGCTGACGGTCGAGGCGGCCCAGGCGGGGGTGACGATCGAGTTCGTCGGGGCCGGCGGCGAGGTGCTGCGCACGGTGGCAGGGCCGCGGGCGACGATGACGCTGGCAGAGGCGGCCGGGCCGTACCTGCGCGCCCGCGTGCGCGCGGCCGACGGGCGCAGGGCGTGGACGCAGCCGATCTGGCGCGAGTGAGAGCGGCGGCGGAGGCTGGAGCGAGAGCGCCGGCCGGTCGTGGGCCTGTCTCTTCGGACATTTTTCGATCACGACCGGCCGACGAGCCGCGGGAGCGGCGGCGAGCGGTCGCTCGGGACATGGGATGGCTGCGGGCGCGCCGGTGCAGCGGCGAGTCGCTGGAGCGACGGGCGCGGGTCGGCAGGCGAGATGTCTCTCGGGACATGTCGCTGCACGGCCCGGGCTGTCCGACTTGAAGCGGGTGCGGGCGTCTGCTACGACCGTCTCGTATGCCTTTGCTTGGCTTGATCTGCTCCGCGCTGCTGCTGGCGACCGCGCCGGCCTCGGCGGCCGCGCTCGACACCGACACCGACACCGACACCGACACGGGCTTCGAGCCGCACCCTCCGCCGGAGGTCGACATCCTCTCGCCGGACGACGGGGCCGTGTTCGACGGCATGCCCGATGCCGTCGTGCCGGTCGAGATCAGCTACTCGTACATGCAACCGGAGGAGGTCAGCCTGCGCGTCGACGGCGTCGAGGCCGGCGGCTGCGTCGACGACGGGCAGTGCATCGTCGAGGTGACGCTGAGCCCGGGGGTCCACGAGCTCCAGGCGTTCGGCAGCGTTTCGTCGGTTTCGCAGGTGGTCACGGTCGAGGTCCGGGGTGGTGCGAGCGGCGGTTCGACCGGGACCGACGGGAGCGAGACCGGGACGGACGGCGACGGCGACAGCGACGGCGGTGGTGGCGGCGGCGGCAAGAAATCAGGCTGCGGCTGCGCGGCCGGGCACGGGGGGCCGGGGGCCTGGGGACTGGCGCTGTTGGGCCTGCTGGGGCTGCGGCGCCGCCGGGCCGGGTGAGGCAAGCGGCGCCCGCGGGCGGATCGACGGATGTTCCGAGGGACAGGTCCTGCGGCGACGGGGACGGGCGCGTCGCAGGACGGCTGGCATCCCGGTTCGGTACGGCGCGGGTCGAGGGCGAAGCGCCCTGGCGGGCGCGTCGCAAGCGGGAGGGGCGCAAGAGACCCTGTCGGGGGGCAGGCCGCGCCGGGGGCTGCGGATGCAGTAAGTTCTCGAGGACATGTTCATGAGAACATGTCTATGAGAACATGTCTCATCGCGCATCAGGGTGCGCGGCTCAGCGGGCGCTGATGTGGGCGGCGAGCTCGGTGTGCGAGCAGCTGGTGCCGCTGAAGTGGGCCGCGACGGCGCCGACGGTGAGGGCCGCGGCGGCGCCGAGCGAGGCGGCGAGGACCAGGGAGGAGCGGCGCTGGCCGCGGGCGGCGAGGTTCTCGAGCTGGGCGACGAGGATGTCCATGTCGGGCCAGCGGTCGTCGGCGTCGAGGGCGAGGCCGCGGAGGAGGCACTGATAGAGGGCGCGTGGGACCTGCTGGGTGAACGGCGGCGGCTGGGTCGGCGGGCCGGCGAGGACGTTGTCGATCAGGGTGCGCAGGGTCGGGCCCGCGAACGGGCGCTCGCCGAACAGACACTCGTAGGCGGTGACGCAGAAGGCGAACTGGTCGGAGCGGGCGCAGGCGGGGGCGGCCCGCAGCTGCTCGGGGGCCATGTACGCGGGGGTGCCGACGAGGACGTTGGTCTCGGTGTCGGTCATGCGAAACTTGCCGACGAGGGTCTCGGCGCACGAGCCCTGCGGCCGGGCGACGCTGAAGTCGACGACGCGGACGCGACCGTCATCGCCGACGAGGATGTTGTCGGGCTTGATGTCGCGGTGGATGACGCCGCCGCGGTGCGCCGCCGCGAGCCCGCGCCCGGCCTGGATCAGCAGCGGGAGGACCTCGCGCCAGCTCCGCGGGGTGTCGCAGAACTGGCGCAGGGTCGGACCCTCGACGAACTCCATGGTGAGGAAGACGCGGTCGCCGACGACGCCGACGTCGTGGACGGCGACGATGTTGGGGTGCGAGAGGCGGGCGATCGCCTGGGCCTCGCGCAGGAGCCGGGTGTCGCCCACCGAGACCAATTGCGCGGTCTGCTTGCCGGTGGGGTAGAGGATCTTGACGGCGACAGGCCGCTGCAGGCGGGGGTCGTAGGCCCGATAGACGACGCCCATGCTGCCGCTGCCGAGCTTGCCGAGGAGCGAGTAGCGGCCGAACGAGTCGGCGGCGGTGCCGAACAGCTCGCGCTCCGCGGGGCTCAAGGTGCGCCGGGTGGTGCACAGGTCCTCGAGGTCTTCCGGGAGCGCGACGTCCATGCCGATGTCGATAGCGCGGGTGCTCATGGTGCAGCTGTCCTCGGGTCATGCGCGTGGTGATCGTGGCGATCGCCGAGAGGGCCGTCGCGGCACGACCGCCGGCGGAGCGGGCTCCGCGGCCCTCCGCGATCTGCCGCACCAAAAAAACATCAAGTCGGACGACCCACGCGAACGCCTGTCCGGGTCAGACCCGCGCCGGCGGCGCCAGCTCGCCGGCGCTGCTTCGCGCTCGCAGATGGGCCCAGGAGGGCGCAGGAGCGCAGCGGATGCGAACTGCGTCACATGAACTTCAGGACATGTGATCGAGGTGCCCGGCGACGCGGGATCGAGGTTCCTCGCACCCAGGCGAGCGCCGGCGGCGGCGCAGGCGGAGCGGAGAGCGCGGGCGCTGCGATCGGTGTCACATGCGCTTCGAGACAGGTGCGGTCGCTCGCGGACGCGCTGGGCGAGGATGTTCGCCCGTGCAGCACCGCAGTGGGTCACATGAACCTGGGGACAGGTGGCCGCGGCGTTCGCAGACGGGCAGGTGTCGACGCGCGAGGCGGTGCGCGCAGTAGGTCACATGAACCTGGGGACAGGTGGCTGCGGCGTTCGCAGACGGGCAGGCGGTGACGCGCGAGGCGGGGAGCGCGGTCGGTCACATGACCCTGGGGACAGGTGGCTGTGGTGTCCGCAGATAGGCCGCTGGGGACGCGCGGGGCGGGGGAGGTCGTGGGGCCGGGGATCGCGGTCGGGCACAGGCCGCGGCGCCGAGAGGATGGGCGGGGTGGATGTACTTCGGGACAGGCCGCGGGGCCGGGGGTCACTCGCAGCCGGGCACGAGCAGCGGGACGGGGCCGGCGGGGGCCGGGGCGCCGGCGAGGCGGGCGGCGTCACATGCACTTCGGGACAGGTACCAGCGCTCGCCGCCGAGGTCGATGGCGGCGGCGTCGACCCGGGTGACGCCGCGGGTGACGAGGCAGCTGCTGGCGCGGACGACGTCGGTGCGCTGGCCGTCGAGCTCGATGCGGCGGAACTCGGCGGGGCCCTGGAGGGTGAGGTAGCCCGGGCCGACGTCGTAGGCGTAGGTGCGGACGAAGCGGCCGCGCTCGTCGCGACCGCGGTGCTCGAGGCGGCCGTGGCCGGCGGTCCGCTCGGGCCGGTTGCGCCAGACGTCGCACACGAGCGCGCCGTCGGGGCCGCGCCGGAGGTGGTGGAGGTTGCGGACGCGGTGGAGCCGGGCGGCGGCGTCGGGGGCGTCGCGCGGGGGCGGGCGCTCCAGGCGGGCGCGCGTGGCCGGATCGGCGAGCGCGCCGGCGCAGCCGACGGTGCGCAGCTCGTCGAGCCCGGGCGGATCGTCGGCGAAGCCGGCGCCGGCGCAGGCCTCCTCGCTGAAGAAGAAGCGCTCGCGGGCGGCGAGGATCAGCCGCCGCGCGCCGCCGGCGGGGCCGCTGAGGGCGATGCCGGTGAAGACGCAGGTGAGGGCGCGGCCGACGGCCTTCTGGGTGCCCGGGGAGCGGCGACGGGGAGCTCGTGCTCGGGGGCGGTGAGGGTGAGGTGGCCCTCGGCCAGGCGATAGCCGAGCTGGATGGTGGGTGACCCGAGGGACATGTCGCTCGGGGCAGGCTCGGGGGTCGGGCCGGGGCCGTCCGCGGGGGCGGGCGGGAAGACGGGCCAGGCGAGGGCGGTGAGCGGTGAGATGTCTCCGGAGACAGACGAGCGAGGGGCCGGGGCGAGGCGGGCGCTGTCCTTGCGAATCCGCGAGGGCGGCGAGGCGAGCAGGGCGGCGAATTCTCGTGAGCTGTCCTCGGGGACAGAGGATGGTCGGGCGAGCAGGATGCCCGGGCGTGGAGAGCTGTCCTCGGGGACAGCTGCGTGCGCCGGGGCGAGCAGGTTGGGGCGCGGGGAGAGCCAGCGCGGGGCGGCCGCCCGCGCCTCGGTTTGGCTGTCCTCGGGGACAGGTTGTTCGGCGGCGTCGGCCGGGTCCGCAGGCGCGGGGAGGGATGGGCTGTCCCCGGGGACAGGTGGGGCGACCAGGAGGAGGCGGCCCCGCTCGGGATCTCCGGGGTCGGGGACGAGCCGCCAGGGCTCACAGCGGTAGCCGCCCTCGCCGGGCAGTCGCCACCACAGCAGGCCGCCGGCGCGCGCGTGGTCGACCAGGCGCGCCTGCTGCTCGGCGGACAGCGGCTCGCCGGCGACGCGGACCTCGCGCTCTTCGTCGTCGCCGCGCGCCCCGCCCAGGCGCGCACAGGCGAGGAGCGCCGCGAGCGCGAGGAGGAGGACCCGCATGCGGGCGAAATGTGCCCGCAAACGGCGGCCAAGGGCAACGCGGAGGTCGGGAGGTCGGGTGCGCGAGGCGCAAAATCGCGCGGACGGCCGTTGCCTCGCAGGGCCGCCGGGGTCCACAATCCGGCCGCCATGCCGTGGAGCCGCGAAGACATGGCCGCGCGTGCGGCCCGAAGCTGAGCCCGGGCAGCGTGGTCAACCTGGGGATCGGGATCCCGACCCTGATCCCGAACTACTTGCCGCCCGATTCGGGGATCTTGCTGCACTCGGAGAACGGGCTGCTGGGGATGGGCCCGTTCCCGTACGACGACGAGGTCGACGCGCAGGTGATCAACGCCGGCAAGCAGACGGTGACGATCGTGCCCGGCGGCTCGACGTTCGACTCGGCGCTGAGCTTCGCGATGATCCGCGGCGGCCACGTCGATGTCGCGGTGCTCGGGGCGATGCAGGTGGCCGAGAACGGCGACCTCGCCAACTGGATGGTGCCGGGGCAGAAGGTGGCCGGGATCGGCGGGGCGATGGACCTCGCGACCGGGGCGCGCAAGGTGATCGCGGTGATGACCCACACCGACCGCGACGGCGGGGCGAAGCTGGTCCGCCGCTGCTCCCTGCCGCTCACGGCGATGCGCTGCGTGGACCTGGTGATCACCGACTTCGGGGTGATCGCGGTCGAGGACGGCGGCTTCCGCCTGGTCGAGCGCGCCCCGGAGTGACCCTGGAGGCGATCGTGGCCGCCACGGCGGCGCCGCTGCGGGTCGAGGGCGCGATCGCAGCGTCAGCCTGACCTTTGGGACAGTTTTGTCATGGCCGCCCCGCAAGCAGCTCGTCGGCCGCGGCGCCTGACCTTCGGGACAGCCTGGTCGCGCCGCCCGGCGGTCGGCCGAGCCCGGCGCCGCGTCGGGCCGGCCGATCTCCAGCCTCGGGTCGGCCTGACCTTCGGGACAGCCCGGCTCCGGCGAGGCGCAGGAGCTGCGGGCGAGGTGTGTGAGGAGGCGCACCCGGACCAGGGTTTCGCTCGCGGCAGGGCGGGGCCCGAGTTGCCTCGGCCGCGAGTTTTGGCGAACTTCGCGCGTGATGCACCGTCACTCGCGCTTCGCCGGTCCCTGGCTGCTGTGCCTGCTCGCCGCCTGCAACGACCCGCCCGCCGATGCAGGCGCGTCGGCGTCGACGACGTCGGCGGCGCCCACGAGCGACTCGCCGGCGACGACCGCCACGAGCGAGGAGACGACGGCGACGCCGCCGACGAGCAGCACGTCGGCGATGACGGCGATGCCGACCGAGAGCGCGACCGCGGAGCCGGACACGACGACCGCGACGTCGACGACCGGCGAGCCCGCGTGTACGTGCACGCCGGGCGAATCGGGCGGGTGCGAGGGCGAGCAGCTCCTGGTGTGCCAGGCCGACTGCGTGACGCTCGCGTCGCAGCCGTGCGAGCCGGGCGAGACGTGCATCGGCGGGGTGTGCTCGACGGGGGCCTGTCCGCCGGGCGACACCCAGTGCGTCGACGAGGACCACTACGCGCAGTGCGAGGACGACGGCAGCGGCTACGCCCCGCCGGTCGCGTGCGGTCCGGGCGACACGTGCATCGGCGATCAGTGCTTCTCGCTGTGCGACCTGGCGGAGGCGACGCCGAGCACCGTCGGCTGCTCGTTCTTCGCCAACCGCATGGACAACTACTACGCCGAGGAGAACGACTCGGTGGTGGTCGGCAACCCGCACGCGAGCAAGACGGCGACGGTGCAGCTGTACCTGGCGCCGACCGGGCAGAACGTCGAGTCGCCCCAGGGCGCCCCGGTGACGATCGCGCCGGGCAAGACGCACACGTTCACGCTGGCGAACCCGCCGATCGACAAGGTGTCGGCGCTGCGGATCGGCGGGTCCTACCGGATCGACAGCGACGTGCCGGTGGTGGCGTACCAGCACTCGCCGATCGGCGCGCAGGCGACCAATGACGCGTCGATGCTGTTCCCCGAGCACGCGCTGCAGGCGAGCTACGTGGTGGCGTCGTACCGCCAGACGCAGGAGGAATCGCCGAGCTACTTCAACGTGATAGCGATCGCCGACAAGACCACGGTGACGTGGACGCCGCCGGTGACCACCAGCGCCGGGGCCGGGGTGCCGCAGGTGTTCGCCGGCCAGACCGGGAAGGTGGTGCTGAACCGCTTCGACACGCTGCAGGTGATCGCGCCCGGGCCGAACGGCGACCTGTCCGGGACCATGATCGAAGCCGACCGACCGATCTGGGTGGTCGGCGCGGTCGAATGCGCCAACGTGCCGAGCAGCAACGTGTCGTACTGCGATCACGTCGAGGAGCAGATGCTGCCGCTGGCGTACTGGGGCGCCGAGTACGTCGGCGCCCACGCGCCCACGCGCGGCACGGAGAAGCACTACTGGCGGGTGTACGGCGGCGAGGACGGGACGACCGTGAAGACCGACCCGCCGCTGCCGGGCACGCCGCTGGCGCTGAACCGCGGCGAATGGAAGGAGCTGGTGGTGACCACCGGGACCAGCGTGATCTTCTCCGGCGACAAGCCGTTCCTGCCGGTGCAATACCTCGAGAGCCAGGAGGGCGGCGCGGGCACCGGCGATCCGGCGATGGTGCAGGCGATCCCGGTCGAGCAATTCCTCGACCGCTACGCGTTCGCCACCGGCACCGGCTATTCACAACACTACGCGCAGATCGTCCGGGTGCAGGGCGCAGCCGAGGTGTTCGTCGACGGGCTCATGGTCGGCGGCTACGACGCCGTCGGCGGCTACGAAGTGGCCGACTGGCCGATCGCCGAGGGCGCCCACCTGGCCGAGAGCGCCGAGCCGTTCGGGATCGTCAACTACGGCTACACCGATGTGACGTCGTATGCCTACCCCGGCGGGACCCGGCTCGAGGTGATCAATCCGCAGTGAGCCGGCCGCAGTGAGCGGGCGGCTGGCGTCGGGTCCGCGCATTCGCGCGAGCGCGGCCCGGGTCGAGGTCGGTGTGGTCGCGCGCACGGCGGTCGGGGTCGCCGAGCCGGAGGCGGCCGGCGGTCGGGTCCGCTGATTCGTGGACGGGGTCGCTGCCCGGCAGGCCCGGCCGGCAGCGACTGCCGGGGCTGCTGATTCGCATCGCGCGAGGCGACGGCAAAAAAACAACGCGGATTCGTGGGTGGCCGGCGCGGCGGGCGCGGGGCTCAATCGTCGCTGGGTCCGCTGGACGGGGTCCGGGATTGCGTCACGTTCCTGGGCGAAGGAAGGGTCCCATGCTCTGTGAATCGCTCTCGACCGCCTGGTGGTCGCTGCTGCTGCGCGGCATCCTGGCGCTGCTGTTCGGCTGTCTGACGCTGGCCGCACCCGGCCTCTCCCTGCTCGCATTGACGATGTGGTTCGCGGTGTTCGTGCTGATCGACGGCGTGTTCCTCATCGGCGGCGCGTTCGTCGGGCGCAAGGAGAACGAGCACTGGTGGTTGATGCTGCTCGAGGGCCTGTGCGGGGTGGCGTTCGGCCTGCTCGCGCTGCGGGTGCCGGGCATCACCACCCTGGTGCTGCTGATGTACATCGCCGCGTTCGCGGTGATCACCGGGGTGCTGCGCATCGTCATGGCGATCCGCCTGCGCAAGGAGATCGAGGGCGAATGGTGGCTGGCGCTCAGCGGCCTCGCCGGCGTGCTGTTCGGCGTGCTGATGATGACGATGCCGGGCGCCGGGGCGCTGGCGATGATGGTGTACATCGGCGTGTGGGCGCTTTTCGTCGGCTTCTCGCTGATCTTCCTGGCCTTCCGCGTGCGCCGGATCGGCCGCGCCGGCGGGACCTGGCGCGGCGGACAACCGCTGCCGGCGCATTGAGGCGCGGCGCCAGCAGGCGGAGCGAGAGCGCCGGCGATGCGGGCGCGCTTCGCCGCGTTCAGCGACGGCGGCGGCGACGGAGCCCGGTGAGGCCGAGGACGCCGAGCAGGGCCACGGCCGAGAGCGGGCGCGGCTCGGCGCTGCAGAAGTAGTCGTCGCTCGCGGCCGAGGCGCCGGACCCGTAGCCGAACAGCTCCATCGTGTCGGGGTGCGGGCGGTCCTCCTTCTTGCCGACCCAGTCGACCGCGTCGGCGAGGTCGCGCGCGGGGGTCCAGCGGACGCCGGCGGCGTGGCCGGCGTCGGTGCGGGCGACGGCGAGGGCCTGGTCGGCGCCGACGAGCAGGTCGACCCGGGCCGTCGGGAAGTCGAGGGCGGGGGCGAAGGTCCACCACAGCGACCTGGCTGAAAGGTCAGGCGTGGTCGCGTGCACGAAGGCCAGCTCGCCGGCGCCGGGCGGCGGGGCGTCGTCCTCGACGGGGAGCGAGCGGACCACGCCGGCGAGGTAGACCGCGCCGAAGCGGTCGACGGCGAGCGCCGTGGGCGCCAGCTCGTCGCCGTGGCCGCCGGCGATCACGAGCCGGCGCGAGGCGTCGAACACGAGGCTGGTCCATGTGCCATGTCCGAGCGACCATGTCTGTTGGACCAGGCCGTCGGCGACCACGAGGACGCGCTCGCCGACGAGGACGAGCGCGCGGCCGTCGTCGGCGGCGAGCAGCTCGAGCTGGCCCGCATCAACCTCGTCGAGAGCGTCATGCACGCCGAGGTCGCCGTGCTCAGGGCCTCCGGTCGGATCGAGGCCACGGAGGGCGGCTGAGGCCCGGTCACGCGGGAGATCTGCAAGTAGGCCGCGCAGCCCCCAGCGCTGAATTCGCTGGCTGGTCAGCGCCGGCGACAGGCGATGAGGCGAATCTCATGTCGCCATCGACCGGGGCCGCATATGCGGGTCGCAACCCGCTGCGTGGTCGATCGTCGCAACAGAAAGAGGCTGTGAGCCTTTCGGGACGGGCGTCTACGCCAAGAAAGGCGTTCGTCGCTTCGTGTAACGGATTATGTCAATCACTTCCCAGGGTAGTCGCGACGACGTTCAAGCTCGCTTAATGTTCTCGTGAACCCAACCTTTCTCACATGAAAGGTGCTCGGGCTTTCCGGTATCCTCCCGGGCCCGAGGATTTGCTCTTGAACGTCCCGCTCACGACTCTTACGGCGTTCCTCGCGATCGCAGGCGTCAGCCCTTCCAGCATCGGCGCCTGGCAGCCTGTTCCTTCGCCCCGCACATCCGATTCCCAGGTCTCGACGCCCTCGCCTTCGGCCCCACCGGACGCGCCCGCTTCCCCGGCAGTCACGAAGGCGGACGCACCCGCGTCCTTGACCGCCGCGCCCGCGTCGCCGACGGCCACGCAAACCCTGCCGGTCACCTCGACCACTACGCCCGACTCGGTCCCTGTTCCCGATCCCACCGCTCCGCCCACCACGCAGCCGCAGGCGGGTTCCGAGGAGCTGCGGCGTGAGCTCGAGGCCCTGCGCGCCGAGGTCGCCGAGCTCAAGCGCGCCATTCGACCCAAAGTACGCCCCGGCCCGGTGAAACTGTTCCCCCGGACCCGGTGGCGCCAGGGCCCGTCTCCGAGGCGCCAGCGGCGGTGCCTCCCACACCCCAGGGCGCTGTCGTGGAGGGCGCCCCCTCGGCCTGGGCCGCACCCCCTTCGGCGCGGGGGCCCTTCGCCTGCCTCTCTCGTCGGTGCAAGGAGAAGCGCACCCTGGTCGTACCCGCGATCAGCACCAAGGTCGGCCGAGGCATCCTCTCGCTGAACCTGTACGGCGACTTCGGCTACGCGTTCGGGCCGCAAGGAAAGCACCGGTACTACGATTACATCACCAAGCAAGAGGTCGAGGACGTCGGCCGACGCGATTTCACGAGCTATCCGCTGTACGCCAACCAATTCGCGCTGGCGTACGGGTTCGTGCAGGGCCAGTACGAGATCCCGAACAAGATCCGGTTCCGCTTCGCGCTCCACGCCGGACACATCGTCGAGTCGCTGTACAACGAAGAGCCGAAGTCGTTGCAGCTGATCCGCGAGGCGGCGATCTACTACTTCTTCCACCCGAAGCTGGCGGTCGAGGCCGGCATCCTGCCGTCCTACTACGGCGCCGAGATCGTCCTGAACAAGGAGAACCTCCACGCCACGCGCGCGTACATCGCGGACTTCACCCCCGACTACGAGGCGGGAGTCAGGCTCCATTATCATGTCCGCAAGGACATGACGTTGCGAGTGATGGTCCTGAACGGCTGGCAGGAGATCAGGGACGCGAACGGCAAGAAGGGGTTCGGGTTCGTCTGGAGCGTCTTCAAGCCGTTCAAGATCGTCGGCGACTGGACCATGTACTGGGGCAACGAGGCCCCCGCGGGCGAGAAGACGCCGATCTTCAGGCACTACCAGAACCTGTATTACAGGATCTGGCTCGGAAAGCGCTGGCTGATCTTCCCGATGTTCGACTTCATCATGCAGAAGAACAACGAGAAGGACAAATATGACTTCGTCGTCGCGCCGGCGTTCTCCGCACGGCTGGCGATCACGGAGAAGATCGGCGTCGCCGCGCGCTACGAGTACTTGTACAACAAGGCCGATATCGTCCCAGAGCTGAGGACGAACACCCCGAACGGCTGGCAGAGCCACAGCGGGGCGTTGACCCTCGAATATCTGCCGCTGCCGCAGCTCACCTTCCGCGTCGAGGGGCGCTACGGGGCGAACAAGGACGCCGTCTTCAGGAACAGGGCGAACCAGCTCGTCAAGGACGACTGGTACGTGTACCTCGGCGGCGCGTTCCACTTCTGACGTGCATCAAGCCGGCGCCGCTGGCACCGCCGCCTCCACGCTCCGGACGTCGTTGTCGCTCAGCGCAGCGCCCACCGTCGCCGAACCGGAACGCCCGGTTGCTTGCCCGGCGTCGCTCATCGCCGCCCTGGACGAGAACGACAGCGTGCGACGGCTGGCGAGCACCGGGAGCTCGTGGCCCCGAGCCGTCATTCGCTCGCCCTCCGCTACATCGTCAGCATCGCCACGAGCTCGCCGATCTCCCGCGCCTGGGTCAGGATGATCTGGTCCGCCATCGTGCGCAGCTCGGCGCGCCGCAGATGCGGCATGCTCCGGTGCGACATCGTGATTGCGCCGGCGTGATGAGGGATCATGACCTCGAGGAATCCTCGATCCAGCGCCGGACCGGACAGCGCCATGAGCTTCTCCATGTCCGCCATCAAGTGCGGGTCATGCCGTTCCGGAACGATGTCGTAGCCCGTCAGTTGCGCGCGGAGCGCTCGCATCTGCGAGATCTCCGGCGTCTGGGCCTGCTTGATCATCATCGCCACAGCCTTGACCGCAGGGCTGGCGCCGCGTGCCAGCTCCATGTCTGCCATCTCGATGGCGACCTGGTGATGCGGGACCATCGCGTCGATGAACTCGACGTCCGACTCGGGGCTCTCCAGGCATTCGTCGTGCTCGCCGGTGTCGCAGGCGAGGATGGCGCCGAGCGCGAGCAATCGCAGACCGTGGAATGACATCAGAGCCTCCGTCGATGTTTCGCAAGCATGGGCTAATTGTGAGGGCGCCACGGGCGCCGCCGGCAGATCCACCAGCCATGGCCACGAATCGCCGTGTGCGGCCCTGAATCCGCGTGATCGGTACCCGCGGCGCTAAACGCGCCTGGGAGGTCCGGCGGGCTCGAGCATTGAACCACACGGCGCGAGCGGTCGGGCCATCGCGCTGCGGGCGGATGGGTGGGGCCGGGTGGTGGCGATGAACGTCGCGAATCCGAACAAGGAGTGGCAGCCGCGGACGCAGCTCGATCGCTGCCCCATGATACGCCGTCGAGGCCCCGACCCTCGCCGGCCTGGTCGGGCTGTCGTCTTGAGCTGTCTCTTACGACATGTTTTAAGGGGAATGTCCTTCGGGACATCCGAACGCGCCGCGGCGGGCGCCCGGCGAGCGCCGCCTGCTGCGCGTCAATGGGGGGCGGGCGCGGCGGGGGGCTTGCCGTCGACGGTGAGGCGGCCGTACTGATCGGCCAGGGTGTCGCGCTTGGCGCCGAAGATGCCCTGCAGGGCGAAGGACAGCATCCACACGAACAGGCAGGCGAAGGCGGCGACGACGACGATCTGAAGGATTCCAGCGGTCGTGGCGAGCGGCGGCCGCGAGGCCTCGAGCTCCCACTTGTTGTCAGCGATTTCGGCGGTCGACATGGCTTTCACTCCGGTGCTCGAGGACGAGGCCCCCGGAAGTTGGGCGAGCTTCGAATCGGCACAAGCTCGCCGGCGGCGAGTGATAGTTCGCGGCCGTGAACGATGGTGCGCTCGTCTTCGTCCGTTCCTGCGGCCCTGCCGCCGGGAGGCTCCGCGAATGAGGTGACGCGGGCGACACCTCGCCGGCGCGGCGCGGCCGTCGTTCGTCGACCGTCGGTCGCGCCGTCATCGGCAGCACGACCGCGTCGGCGCGGCCGTGCCGTCGACGTCGCCCACGCGCATCGCGGCGGTGCGCAAGGACTGAGGCCGCGCGGCCTCGCAGGTCATGAGGCCGACGAAGCGGCGATCACGTGCGCGAGCACCGAGGCGAGCGCGGTCAACGCGACCACGGTGATCGCGTAGCGTCGCCAGTGTGCGAGCGTGGCGGGCTCGCCGCTGGCCGTCTTCCCCGCCCATCGCGTGATGTCGACCCGCCGCGCGACGATCGTCAGCGCGACGGTGAGCCAGACGACGCCGTCGAGCGCCGAGGGGAACGCTTCCCCGTTCATGGCGATCGTCGCCAGCGACGCGTACACGATCGCGTTGCCGATGAGCATCCAAAACAGTCGGAGCGCGCAGCCGGCCGAAGCTGGTGCGTGGTCGGGGGTATTCTGTTGTTGCACGGGATCGCCTCCGCAGCCGCACACGGCGGCATGCGAAATGGCGGCCCGACCATTTCAGCGCTCGCTCGACGACCGAGCCAGCCAAATCCTGCTCCCGACGAACCGTACGCCGGTGCACCCTTGCCCGAACACCCTATCGCGTGGGCCGCGACTTCTGACGAGAAAATTGTATGTACTGTCCTTCGCGTATGACATTTCGCGCAGCGACGCTCGAGGCCGCTGGCGCGAACATCGCAGCGGCATCGAGCTGTCCGTCTCGCGGCGTCGGACGTGCTTGTCCGGCTTGCCGCGTGGATTCTCGTGGGATGGCGGCCCGGGCGCAGACCTCTCGAGGAGCGCGTCGCGAAGCGACGCGCTTTGCTCCTTCAAGCGCGGGCTCGGCGGGACTACGATTGCGCCGATGAGCGACGGAGCCGCTCCTGCACAGGAGACTCGCCGGGAGCACCCGCTTCAAGACACGCTGGCGCGGTGGCTGGGGGTGCCGACGGCGCGGCGCGCGGAGATCGTGCGGGACATGTACTCCCGCCATCGCTCCGACGCGGTGAGTTACTGGCTTCAGCTGGTGCTGGCGACCGGCATCGCCACGCTGGGCCTCGTGCTGAGCAGCACCGGGGTGGTGATCGGCGCGATGCTGATCTCGCCGCTGATGTCGCCGATCGTCGGGCTCGGCATGGGTCTGGCGGTGGGCTCGCCGCTGCTGACCCTGCGCTCGATGTTCCGGGTGGCCGCGAGCATCGTGTGGGTCGTCGCTCTGGCGGCGGCGCTGACGGTCGGCTTGCCGTTCCACGAGACGACGACGGAGATCGCGGCCCGCACCTCACCGACCGTCCTCGACCTCGCGGTGGCCGCGTTCTGTGCGATGGCGGCGGGTTTCACCACGGCGCGCCAGAGCGCTGACACCACCAGCGCCGCGGCGGGGACGGCGATCGGCATCTCGCTGGTGCCGCCGCTCTGCGTGGCCGGCTACGGGCTCGGCGTGAGTCAGTGGAACATCGCCGGCGGCGCGCTCCTGCTGTTCACGGCCAACTTCTGCGCGATCATCTTCTGCTCGGCGCTGCTGTTCATCGGGCTCGGCTTCAATCACGTGGTGCTCGCGGAGGACGGCGCGTCCGGCGTCGGTACCCGCTTGCGGGGCATCTTCGGCGCGCGCTACGGGGTGATGTGGCGCCTCGTGCTGCCCGCGCTGCTCCTGGCCAGCGTCTATGTCCCGCTGCGCGCGGCGCTCGGCGAAGTGGCGTGGAAGATCCGCGTCCGCGACGCAGTGACGCGCATCCTCGCCGAGGTCGCCCCGGACGACCGCTCGTTCCGCACCGCGCTCGCGGTCGAGTCCAGCGGCGTGAGCGTTCGCCTGGCGCTCATCGGCTCGCCCGAGGAGGCGCACGCGGTCGAGACGCTGCTCCGCTCGCGCATCGCCGCCGTCGCCGGGCTCGATCCGGAGGTCGATGTCACGGCGGTCGCCGACGAGCGCTCGTTGCAGAAGATCGCCGCCTCGCTGGTCACGCCGCCGCCGGCAGCGCCGCCGCCGCCTCCGCCGCGCCCGTCGTCGCTCCGCGAGCCGATCGAGGAGGCGCTCGTGGCTCACTGGCCCGAGGTCGGCGGGGCGCTGCGAGGCTGGCAGATGGGGTTCGACGCCGAGCGGCCGGTCCTTCACGTCCGGCATCAGGGTCCGTCGCTCGGCGGGGCGGCCGAGGCGCTGCTGGCCGACTTCGTGGGTCTCGCGCTCGGCGAGTCGGTGGCGGTGCGGACCGAGCCTGTCCTCACGGGCAGGTGGACCTCCGAGGCGCTCCCGCCCCGCGAATTCCTCGGGGCGCTGGCTCGCGGGCTCGCGCTCGGGCGCGACGCGAGCGACACACACGCGTGCGTCGAGCGGCCGGCGACGTCCGCCGGAGCCGCGGAGAACG
This sequence comes from Nannocystis pusilla, assembly GCF_026626665.1. Taxonomy (GTDB): domain Bacteria; phylum Myxococcota_A; class Polyangia; order Nannocystales; family Nannocystaceae; genus Nannocystis; species Nannocystis pusilla. Next base: position 6,630,907 of record NZ_JAPNKE010000002.1, on the reverse strand, counting down.
ACGAGCCGTCGCGCGCCGCGGGGACGGAGCTCGCCCGCACCGCCGATCTGTTGCTGGAGGCGTTCGCCGGCCCCGGCGTCGAGGTGCGGGAGGGGACGGCGTGGGCCATCGAGCTGGTCGTCGGCCCGTGTCCGCCCACGCCCGAGGTTGCCGGTGACACGAATCGCGGAGTGGACGTCGCCGGCGCTGCTCCCCCGCGACCTCCGCGAGCGACTGAACACCTCAGCGGGCGACGCTGTCGACGAGCTCGATCACGAGTCGCGCGACCTGTTCGGCGTGGTCCTGCCGCGTGAGCAGCGACATGTGACTCGCCCCTTCGACGCTCACGTGGCGGCTGTGCTTCGAGAGGCCTGCGATCTCCGCGTGCAGCTCGAGATTCAGCGCGAAGATCTCGGGGGACATGCCTTCCATCGGCTCGGTGCCGCTGACGACGACGACCGGGCGTTCTTTGACGGACAGGTTGGCCCGCGCGGCGGCCATGGTCCTGTCCCAGGCTGCGAACTCCTTCTGCGAGGTTCGCACGTGCGGCGCTGCCGAGGTGAACATGCACGCGGCCCTGTAGTCGTCGGCGGGCAGCCCGGCGTGGAGACGGCCGAGCGGGTTCGCCAGCCGCAGCAGGCCGATGTACGTCAGGTCTGCGACGACCGTCAGCGTCCGGACCACGCGCTCGTGCGCCTCGCGGGCCTCGGGCGGCAATCGTTCGAGCTGATCGGGGTGTGACGGCTCGATGAAGCCGAGCGCGACCACCTCGTCGGGGTAATGGGTGACGAAGATCCGGATCAGCGCCCCACCGAGAGAATGACCGACGAGGACGTAGGGCCCGTGTTCGCCGGCGTTCCGCAGGAGCGCGTGCAGACGGTGGGCGACGGCGACGCCGTCGTGGGGGGCCGCGTCGTCGCTCCAACCGAGCCCGGCGCGGTCGTACGAGCAGACGCGGGTGCGTTCGGCGACCTTCGGCTGGATCCACGCCCAGACCTGCGCGAAGCCGAAAGCTCCGGCTTCGAGGACGACGGTCGGCCCGCCCTCGCCGGTGCAGTGGAGGTGCATCGAGGTACCATCCACGGTGACGTGGCGGCCGGGCGGATGCACCGCGCGTCGATCCAGCGCTTGCCCGATCTGCTGGTAACTCGCGCCGAGCAACACGAGCCCCGCGAGGACCATCAGGGTGCCCAGACAAAGCCTGCGGAGCCGGCGGAGGAGCGAGGACGGGACGGGCATGGCTGCCGCTCTAAGATGCAGGATGAATCGGCCCGGATCGAGGCGGGACCGGCGCTCGCTGCGGGCGGACGGCGCGTTATCGTTAACGTGTCTCCACCTGACCTCGGAGATCGACGAGGGCTCGGGCCGTGGCGCGCCCTTCGTCGCGAGGGCGGCGGCCGCGAATGCCGACGAAGTTTGGGCGGACAGAGGGATTGGGCCTATGATCGGTGCCCCTCATCTGCGGCGGCCGAGCATTTTCGATGACAGGGAATTCATGTCGCGGCCCCTCCGCGAGCGCGCTGCTCACTCTTTCAGGTCGAGGTCTGCGGCCTCCTGGGTGCCCAACAATCGCCCGAGAGTCTTGACATCGATGCCGAGGCGGCGGGCCGCGTGGGCGCGGATGCCATCGACCTGCTCGAGCACCCAGGTGGCATAGCGGCGCTGCATCTCTCGCATCGGCACGATCGCGTCGAACGGCGGGAGCGAGTCGGGCGGCGCGTTGAAGCTGCGGGGCAGGTCTGCGACCTCGATCATCGCCCCGTGACCGAGCAGGACCAGACGCTCGATGGTGTGGGACAGCTCGCGGACGTTGCCGGGCCACGGGTGGGCGAGCAGGCGCTCGAGGGCCGCGCGAGAGAAGTTGCAGACCGGGCTGTCGGGGTAGCGCGCTCTGGCCTTGCCGAGGAAGTGATCGATCAGCTCGGGCAGGTCGCCGTTGCGCTCGCGCAGCGGCGGCAGCTCGAGGACGACGAGGTTGAGGCGGTACAGCAGGTCCTCGCGGAACCGGCCGTCGCGCACGGCTTGCTCGAGGTCGCGGTTGGTGGCGGCGAGGATGCGGACGTCGATCGGCCGCTCCTTCATCCCGCCGATCGGGCGCACCGCGCCGCGCTCGATCACGTGAAGCAGCTTCGCCTGCAGCGGCAGCGCCATCTCGCCGATCTCGTCGAGCAGGATGCTGCCGCCGTCGGCGGCGGAGAACAGGCCGGCCGAGCTGGAGGTGGCGCCGCTGAACGCCCCGCGCACGTGGCCGAACAGCTCGCTCTCCAGCAAGTTCTCGGGCAGGGCGGCGCAGTTGAGGGCGACCAGCGGGGCCGAGGCGCGGCCGCTGCGCTGGTGGATGGTCGACGCGACCAGCGTCTTGCCGGTGCCGGTCTCGCCGGTGATGAGGACGGGCGCCGAGGTGCTGGCGACGCGGTCGATGATGCGGAACAGCTCCTGCATCGCCGCGCTGGTGCCGAGCAGGCCGGGCGGCCCCGGCTGGACGCGCAGGGCGTGGCGCAGCACCTCGGCCTCGCGGCGGAGCTGCGTGTCGTCGAAGGCGCGGCGGATGAAGATGAGGAGCTCGTCGACCCGGAACGGCTTCGCCAGGTAGTGGAACGCGCCGCGGCGCACGGCCTCGATCGCCGTGTCGAGGGCGCTGTAGGCGGTCATGACGATGACGGGCAGCTGCGGGTTGAGGGCGCGCGCCTGGGCCAGCAGCGTCAAGCCGTCGGCCCCGGTCATGCGCAGGTCGGTCACCATCACGTCGAAGTTCGCCTCCGCGAGGTGCACCAGCGCCGCCTCGGCGGAGCGCGCCGCGGTCACCTCGAACCCCTTCTCCGTCAGGCCGTCGCTGAGGGCCTCGAGCATGTCGAGGTCGTCGTCAACCAGCAGGATGCGCGTCTTGTGCTTCGTCGGCGAGAGCATCGTCGGACATGGGTTCGGCGGGCAATCGTAGCACGGCGTTCGTCCCGCCGCCGGGGCGGTCCTCGAACCGCAGCTCGCCTCGATGCATCCGCATGACCTCGCTGGCGATCGCCAGACCGAGGCCCGTGCCCTCGGCCTTGGTGCTGAAGAACGGCTGGATGCGCGCGCGGAGGTTGGCGTCGATGCCGGCGCCGCGATCGCTGACCGCGATCTCGAGCTGCCCGCCCTTCGACGACGCGCCGAGCTCGACCTCGCCGCGCTCGCGCGACGCGTCGCACGCGTTGAGCAGCAGGTTCGTCAGCGCGTGCTCGAGCAGCCGCGCGTCGCCGTAGATCCACGGCAGCTCGGACAACGAGTGGACGCGCAGCGAGACCCCGGCGCGCTCGAACCGGTGGCCCACGCGAGCGACCGCGCTGCGCAGCACGTCGGCGGCCGGGAAGCGCTCGCGCAGGGGCGCGGCGCCGCGGGCGATGGCCAGGAAGCCGCGCGCGCTCTCCCGGATCTTCGCCACCTGCTCGGTGATCGCCCGCGCGCCGCGGCGGGCGCGGTCGTCCTCGGCGTTGTTCTCGAGCTGCTCGGCGCGCATGGCGATCACGCCGAGCGGCGTCGACAGCTCGTGGGCGATGCCGGCGGCGAACGTCAACATCGTCGCGGCTCGCCCTTCGCGCGCGAGCTGGACCTCCTGGTGGGCGCGCATCGACTCGCGGGCCAGCACGCGCTCGAAGGCTCGCTCCTGGCGTTGCGTGCGGAGGAGGACCCACCCGAAGCCGAGCACCACGAGGCTGGCGAGGCCGACCATGATGATGGTCCGGGCGTAGCGACGAGCTTCGCGCGCACGCTGGCGCTCCGTCGAGCTGACGACGGCGAGGATCCACTCGCCGAACCGTGGGTCCTCGACACGCGACAGGCCCGCGACCGCGAGCTCCTCGGGCAGGCCGAGACGCAGCGCCTCGGTCGGCGTCAACCAGGCGCTGCTCTCACCCGCGGTCGCGGCCTGGACCACGCTCGGGATGTCGACGGGCGTGCCGTCGATGGTCCGCAGGTCGTCCGTCGTGGTCGCCCACACCAGCAGGCAGTGATCGGCGTCGTTGGCGATGGCGTCCTCGTGGAGGAGCTGCCGCGGCTCGACCACGAACGAGGTGTTCGCGAAGCGCCACGAACCGCCCTCCGCGTGGGCGGCGCCCGCCGGCTCGCCTCCGCCGAGCGATGCCAGGCCGGCCCGGAACTCCGACGCCAGCACCTCCGCCAGCACGCGTGTCTCGCGGGAGCTCTCGATGCGCGTCGTCGACACCAGCGAGCGCTCGTCCATCACTCCCAGAGCGGCGATGGCGCCGATTGCGAATACCATCGCGGTCGCCATCAAGCCCGTACGCCAGCGCTTGAGGCGGAGATGGGGCGCGGTCATGGCCGGCAAGACAAGCACGGTTCGCGCCAATTGGGAAACCGGGCCAAATCGGCGGTGAACGCGACCGAAACGGGCATCTTGCCCGGTGACCGGGCATTTTTCCCAGCCCGGCGCGGCGCCGGCAGGCGCGCGAGGAGGCGCGGATCCTTCGCCGCCGGCGTCTCGTCGTCCGCTCGGCTCGCGGCGGCGCTTGGCACATCCCTTGCTCATGCACCTTGCCGCGCATTCATACGCGCGAGCTCGGGAGGCCTCGTGCTTGATTCCTCACCGCCACGACCTACCTACTCTCCGATCACGCTGCGCGACTTCGCGTCCATCCCGCAGATCGCCGCGCTCCCGCCCGATGTCCGCCTGCAACTGACGGCGGTGGCCCGGGTGCTGCCGTTTCGCGTCAATCGCTACGTCCTCGACGAGCTCATCGATTGGAGCCGCGTCCCGGACGATCCGATCTATCAATTGACGTTCCCCCAGCCCGGAATGCTGGACCCCGCCGATCTGCAGGTCGTCGCCGACCTGCTGCGCGCCGAGGCGTCCGGCGGCGAGATCGAGGCGGCGGTGCGGCGGATCCAGCGCGGCCTCAACCCGCATCCGGCCGGCCAGATCACGCTCAACGTGCCGACCCTGGACGGCCGGGCCGTGCGCGGCATGCAGCACAAGTACCGCGAGACGGTGCTGTTCTTCCCGGCGCAGGGGCAGACGTGCCACGCCTACTGCACGTACTGCTTTCGCTGGCCGCAGTTCGTCGGCCTCGACGACCTCAAGTTCGCCGCCCGCGAGTCCGAACAGCTGGTCGAGTACCTGCGCCGTCATCCGGACGTGACCGACGTGCTCATCACGGGCGGCGATCCGCTGGTGATGCGCACGGCGGCGCTGCGCCGCACGATCGAGCCGCTGCTGGAGGCCCGCCTGCCCGGGCTCACCAGCATCCGGATCGGCACCAAGGCGCTGGCGTACTGGCCGTTCCGGTTCACCACCGACGCCGACGCCGACGACCTGTTGCGGCTGTTCGAGGAGGTCACCGAGCGGGGCATGCACCTGGCGCTGATGGCCCACTCGTCGCACCCGCGCGAGTTCGAGACGCCGGCCGCGGCCACGGCGATCCGCCGCGTGCGCTCGACGGGCGCGGTCATCCGCTGTCAGGCGCCGCTCATTTGTCGGGTCAACGACGACCCGGAGGTGTGGGCGCAGCTGTGGCGGGCGCAGGTGCGGCTCGGCGCGGTGCCGTATTACATGTTCGTCGAGCGCGACACCGGGCCGAAGGAGTACTTCAAGGTCCCGCTGGCGCGGGCGCTGAGCATCTTCAGCGACGCGCAGCGGCAGGTGTCCGGTCTGTGCCGCACCGCCCGCGGGCCGTCGATGTCGGCCACGCCGGGGAAGGTCGTGGTCGACGGCGTGGTCGAGTCGGGCGGAAAGCCGTGCTTCTCGCTGCGGATGCTGCAGGGGCGCGACCCGGCGTGGGTCGGCCGCTCGTTCCTCGCCGAGTACGACGAGCGCGCCGCCTGGCTCGACGAGCTGCGTCCGGCCGGCGACGAGCCCGAGTTCTTCTTCCAGCGAGCCCTGCGCGACGCGCAGCGGAGGTGACAGGTATGTGCGGGATCATTGCAGTGTTCGGCGATGTCGACGGGAACGTCGCGGCGGCGGCGGAGGTAGCCGCGGGGCGGCTCGCCCACCGCGGCCCCGACGGCAGCGGCTTGTGGATGCGCCTCGGCAGCGCGGTGCTGTGTCACCGACGGCTCGCGATCATGGACCCCGAGCAGGGCAAGCAGCCGATCCGCGGGCGGGACGGCGCCGCGGTGGTCCACAACGGCGAGATCTACAACTTCCGCGCGCTCGCCCGCGAGCTCGCCGCCGCCGGCCGTCCCTGCGTCAGCGGCTCGGACAGCGAGGTCCTGGCCCATCTCTACGAGGAGCGCGGCGAGGCCTGCGTCGCGGCGCTCGACGGGATCTTCGCCTTCGCCGCCGTCCACGGCGACGATTGGCTGGTCGCGCGCGACCCGATCGGCATCAAGCCGCTCTACTACGGCCGCGACCGCGCCGGCAACCTGTGGTTCGCGTCGGAGCTCAAGGCGCTGGTCGACAATTGCGTGTCGTTCGAGGTGTTCCCGCCCGGCCACCTCATGACCGGTCGCGGCGGCCTGCGCCGCTGGTACGCGCCCGCGTGGCTGAGCGGCGAGGCGAGCGCGACAGGTGACCCGTCCGCGCTCCGCCAGCGGCTGACCGACGCGGTCGAGAAGCGGCTGATGAGCGACGTGCCGCTGGGTCTCTTGTTGTCGGGCGGTCTCGACTCGAGCCTGATCGCCGCCCTGGCGACCCGGCTCGTGCGGGCCCGTGATCCTCGCGCGGAGGTCCACAGCTTCGCGATCGGCGTGCACAAGGACGCGCCCGACCTGCGCGCCGCCCGGGAGGTCGCGCGGTTCCTCGGCACCACGCATCACGAGGTCCTGTTCCAGGTGGAGGACGGGATCGCCGCGCTCGACGACATCATCCGGCACGTCGAGTCCTATGATATTCCGACGATTCGGGCGAGCATCCCGATGTATTTCCTGAGCCGCTATATCCGCGACCGAGGGGTCAAGGTCGTTCTATCGGGCGAGGGCTCCGACGAGATCTTCGGCGGCTATCTCTATTTCTATTACGCCGAAGATCCGGAGGAGCTGCGACGCGAGACCGTGGCGCGCGTCGCCAACCTCCACCTCAGCGACGTCCTGCGCGCCGACAAGAGCACGATGGCGCACGGGGTGGAGGCGCGGGTGCCGTTCCTCGACCTGGCGTTCCTCGACCTGGCGATGTCGCTGCCTCCCGAGCTCAAGCAGCCGCGCAGCGCGGGGCCCGGCGGCGAGGGGCGGATCGAGAAGTGGGTGTTGCGCCAGGCGTTCGCCGACGAGGCCGATCCGCTGCTGCCGGCGTCGGTGCTGTGGCGCCAGAAGGAGCAGTTCTCCGACGGCGTCGGCTACGGCTGGGTCGACGCGTTGCGCACGCACGCCGAGCGCGTGGTCGGTCCGCACGAGCTGGCGCGGGCGGCGGAGCGCTTCCCGTACGCGACGCCGGCGACCGCGGAGGCGTACGTCTACCGCGAGCGCTTCGAGGCGCTGTTCCCCGGCGAACACGCGGCCCGGTGCATCGTCCGCTGGACGCCGCGCTGGCAGGCCGACAGCGACACCTCCGGCCGCGCCAACCCGTTCCATCGCGCGGCCAACGAGCGCGCGGGAGCCCGGACCGGCTAGCTCGTCGCCCGCCGCGATTCGCGTCGCGGGCGTGATTCAACCCGAGCCGCGCCGGCGCGGGTGTGAGGCCTCCTGCGCCCGCTCGTCGCGCGCCGCGATTCGCCCGGGCGCGGGCTTTCCGGGCCCGCTCGTCGCGATTTCGCCGTCGCGGGCGTGATTCACCCCGCGCCGCGACGGCGCGGGTGCAGGGCCTTCTGCGCCCGGAGCTCGTCGAGCAGGGCCGCCAGCCGCGCCTGGGTCGCGCGGGTGTCGCGATCGTCGTGCTTGCGGTGCGCGAGGTTGACGATCTCGGTCGGATCGGCGTCGAGGTCGTAGAGCTCGAATTCCTCGCGTTGACGCCGCGGCGGGTCGCCGGCGCCGATCTGCGAGTGCTCGTAGTAGCGGGCGTACTTGTAGAGCGGACCGCCGGGGTCGAGGCGGGCGAGCACGGCCTCGACCTTGGCCGGCTCCTCGACGGCGTCGTAGGCGAACCCGAGAGTCGTGGTCTGGTCGAGGCCCTCGGAGACCTCGTCCTCGGTCATGAGGTAGATCGGCGCGTCGTCGCCGGCGGCCCCGCGCAGCAGCGGCGAGAGGTCGCGGCCGGGCAGCGGCTGCGCCTCGCTGTGGGTGCGCGCCAGCTCGGCGGCCAGCGCGGCGGCGTCGAGCCCGGCGAGGCCGAGCAGGGTCGGCAGCAGGTCGACGTGCGAGGTGGGCCGATCGACGCGCCGCCCGGCCGGGATGCCGGGGCCGGCGACCAGCAGCGGGACGCGCCAGCTCTCGTCATAGACGTTGTGCCACTTCTGATGCATGCCGCCGTGGGCGCCGAGCATGTCGCCGTGATCGGAGGTGTAGACGACGACGGTGTCGTCGGCGAAGCGCGAGGCGGCCAGGCGCTGCAGCACGCGAGCGACCTGGGCGTCGACGAGCTTGTGCAAATAATAGAAGCGGCGATAATTCGCGGTCTGCGGCTGGGCGATGAAGACCTTGCGGTACTTGTCGACGAAGTCGGCCTGACAGCCCGGCTTGGTCCGCAGCGACTCGTCCTGGGTCGGCGGCTCGTCGATCTCGGGCACGCTGTCGTCGAACAGGTCGTAGCCCCACGAGCGCCACAGCAGCCCGAACAGGACGATGTCGTGCGGGTTGACGAACGAGGCCACGGCGAGCCACGGGGCGGCGTCGTCCCCGGCCTCGAGCGCGTCGAACGTCTCCTCGACCTGGTCGCCGAACAGCGGGTCGCGCAGGAGGCCGCAGTTGGAGCGCGCGGCGCCGTGCGGATCGGGGCCGATCCACCCGGAGAAGCCGTGGGGGGCGAGCCGTTCGCTGGCGGCGTAGAGGGCGGTGGTGTCGACGAGCGGGACGCCGCCGTCGTCGCTGCTCGCCAGCGATTCATGGGTGTCGGGGGCGACGAGGTCGGCGTGCGAGACGTGCCATTTGCCGCGGTAGAAGGTGCGATAGCCGGCGGCGCGGAAGTAATGGCCCATGGTCGGGACGGTGTTCGGATCGAGCCAATACACGTCGGGATCGCGGGCGGCCTTGGCGGCGCCGTCGGTGGCGCGGACGCCGTGGAGGGTCGGATAATGGCCGGTGAACAGGCTGGCCCGGCTGGGCGCGCAGGCGACGGAGGCGGCGTAGTGGCGGTGGAACTCGGTGGCGCGGGCCCGCAGGGCGGTCTGGCCGAAGCTGCTCGCGCCGGAACGTCCGCAGCGCGTCGCCCTCGTAACAGGGCGGATAACGCTCCTCGTCGGTCATGATCAGCAGGATGTTGGGACGCCGCGCCATCGCTCGCTCCTCCGGACGCGACGATATCACGAGGCGCTCGGCGACGGGCCACGCGCGGATGCACGCGTCGGCAGGGACGCGGAAGCGCGCGCGCATGCGAGGCGGCCGACGATAGACATGTCCGAAGAGACATGTCGTCGGGCGCGGGAGAGGCGCCCCGGAGCGGCCGGAGTCTCCAGGCGGAGACATGTCCGAAGGGACAGGCCGCTCGCCCGGCTCGCCGGCTCAATCGTCGTCGTCGTGGTCGTCGTGCGCCGGGGCGGCGTGCGCCACGGCCTTGGCCGGCTCGAGCTTCTGCAGGGCGTCGACGACGCCCGCGCGCACGGCGAGCAGCGGCTGCGGCATGAGGCCGCCGATCAGCAGGGTGGCCATCATAGCGACCGAGGCGCGGTACTCCCAGCCGCGCAGGTCGGCGAAGGAGCGCAGGTCCTTGGCGTGCTGCGAGCCGGGGCCGAGGAAGGTCTGCTTGAACGCCTTGAACAGGGCGACGCCGTTGATCGCGGTGACGACGAGCATGAGCGCGGCGGCAAGCTGGTGCTCGTAGAGGAGGCCCTGGATCGCCAGGTCCTCGGCGACGAAGGAGATCGTGCCGGGGAAGCCGACGGCGGAGGCCGACAGCAGCAGGAAGCCGGTGGTGAGCCGCGGGGCGCGACGGACCAGGCCGCCGAGCAGGCGCATGTCGGTGGTGCCGGCCCGGGCCTCGACCTCGAGGGCGATGAGCATGAGGCCGCAGACCTCGACCACCGACGACATCGCCTGCAGCAGCCCGCCCGACACGCCGGGGGCGTTGAGCGTGGCCAGACCGGTGAGCACGAGGCCCATCTGGCTGACCCAGAAGTAGCTGATCACGCGCCGCAGGTCGTACTGCCCGACCGCCAGGACCGCGCCGTAGAGGGCCGTGATCGCGCCGAGGATCACGAGCGGCGTCGACACCTGCTCGCACAGCCGCGGGAACAGCGGCATGACCACGCGCGCCAGGCCGAACGAGCCCAGCGAGGTGAACAGCGCCGGCATCGCCGAGTAGCCGGGGGCGCGCCAGCCGGCCGCGGTCAGCCACAGGTGCAGGGGGAAGATGCCCATGCGCAGCAGCGCAGCGAACAAGAACAACCACCCGACGGAAGACGGCAGCGAGGTGCTGGCCTGGGTCAGCGCCAGCAGGTCGAACGGCGAGGCGGACCCGGCGGCCCCGGCCTGGGCCATGAGCACCAGCGCGGCCACCAGCGCCAAGGTGGTGCCGGCGATAGCGAGGGTCATGACGAGGTGCAGCGGGCGCGACTTGCTGCGCCGGGTGTCCTGCCACAGCGGCAGCATCGAGCCGACCCAGAACAGCGACAGGGTGGCGGCGTCGAGCGCGAGGAAGCAGCCGAGCAAGGTGCCCTCGACGGCGAGGATCCGCGCGGCCGTGTGGCCGCGCAGGTCGGAGCGCGGGGTCGACAGCAGCGAGGCGAGCGCGATCGCGGCGGTCATCGGCAGCAGCAGGGCGTTGAGGCCGTCGACCGCCATGTGAAAGCGCAGCGACAGGAACAGCCCCGACTCGAGGTCGTCGCGGTCGAAGTGCGAGTCCCAGCCGTTGAGGAGGAACGCGCCCACGGCGACGGCGAACACGACCCAGGCGACGCCGATGGCGACGTCGCGCTGGCGCGTGGGCTCGCGGATCATGAACTGGACCACGAACGCGGCCAGCAGCGGGGACAGCCACAGCAGGGGGATCGCGAGGGCGACGAGGTCGTGCGTCATGTGCGGGCCTCCGGCGCGGGCAGGTCGGGCGCGAGGGCGGGCGAGGGGGCGATGGCGCCGTTCATGTCGGGCGCCATGACGGGCAGGGGCGCGCCGGTGCCGGCCTCGGGCTGGCGGCCGTGCAGGGCGAGCAGGCCGCCCTCGAGGCGGTCGAGCAGGCGGGAGAGGTTCATGATCGGGCGGGTGACGAGGCGGTCGAGCGCGGGCTCGACGGCGAACCGCTCGAGCGCGAGGCGGTAGAGCGCGCGGCGGCGGACCAGAGCCACGCCCTCCCAGCGGGCGGCGGCCTCGTCGGAGTCGGTGCGGCCGAGCGCGGCCTGCTGCCACAGCGCGTCGTGCAGGGCCGTGGGCGTGCGCAAGAACTGGTAGTAGCGCAGGGTGGCGTGGGCGATCAGGTGGATCGTGGCGAGGGTGTAGAAGCCGAGGCCGCACTCGACGAACATCAGGCCGACCTGGCTGGCGGTCGCGTGGGCCACCGCCGACTTGGCGTCGGCGCTGACCTGGCTGCTCAGCGCGGCGATCACCGCGGTCACGAGGCCGACCACGACCAGGACGATCCGCGCCGTCGACGACTGCTCGATCAAGGGCGCCGCGCGCAGCAGCAGGAACACGCCGGCGTGGACCGAGAGGCTGCCGTAGAACACCGCGGACGAGGCGGTCGGGCCCTCCATCGCCCGCGGCAGCCAGCCGCCGACCGGGAACTGCGCCGACTTGCCCATGGCCGCGAACACCAGCGCCAGCGCGACCGCGAGGCCGGCCGCGGTGCCGCTGTGATTCGGCAGCGCGGCGAAGATGTCGACCCACACGGTGGTGCCGAGCCAGTGGTGCAGGCCGACGGCGCCGAGCAGCAGGCCGATGTCGCACACGCGGTAGGTGACGAGCACGCGCAGGGCCGCCTGCACCGGCATGGCCCGCTCGTGGAAGAAGGCGACCAGCAGCACCGAGCTGAGACCGACGAACTCCCAGCCGATGAACAGCAGCTCGACGCTGCCGGCCAGAACCAGCAACTGCATGCCGGCGGCGAAGAACAGGGTGAGCACGAAGAAGCGGATGAAGCCGGGCTCGCGGTGGAGATAGGTGACCGAGAACCGCACCGTCGTCAGGACGATGAGGGCGACGAACGCCGACATCGCCGCCGACAGGCCGTCGAACAGCATGACCAGGGGGAAGCTGTACTCGGCGGCGTCGTACCAGTTGCCGAGCCGATAATCGACTGTCCCATGGGACAGGTGCAGCAGCACCCCGCAGGCGGCGCTGAGCAGGCTGAGCCACACCGCGACGGTGGTGACGCGGGCGACCAGGCGCTCCGACGGGCGGGTGCGCGGCAGCAGCAGCAGGGCGATCACGATCGCCGCCAGCGCCGGCCACACCGGCGCCAGGGCGAAGCCGGCAGACAGCAGATCAGGGAGCATGCTTCACCTCGTTGGGGGTGACGACGCGGGCCGGCGCCAGGCAGTCGACGCGGCCGGCGCACCAGTCCTCGGAGCGGGCGACCACCGGCAGCTCGATCGGGTGCGGCGTGTACTCGCGGAAGCCGAAGCGGGCGTCGTAGGTCCACATCTGACGCGTCTCCGGGTGGATCGCGGTGACCCGCACCCACTCGTTCAGCACCAGCTCGGCGACCGCGGCCTGGCGGGTGAGGATGTCTTGCAGCACCTCGGGGGTCGCCTCGACGATCACCTCGAGCCGCATCGGCTCGTGCATCTCGGTCGCCTGGGTCGGCAGGCCGGTCCGCAGGTCGCTCGACGAGCCGTTCATCACCCCGGCCAGCGCGGTGACGTTGTGCGGCAGCTTGGTGCCGGAGCCGAGCTTCTCGGGGTCGACGCTCGAGCAGTAGTAGTCGAGGGCGATGCCGGCGCCGACCGGCGAGGTGGCGGCGAGGGTGCGCTCCAAGATCTTGTGGTCGGGGTCCTGCGTGGGGTCGTAGGAGATCAGCAGGCAGCGGCGGTCGAGGAACAGGCCGTAGGTCAGCTCGCGCCGGCCGACGATGCTGCAGGCGCAGGTGGCGTGGCCGAGCTCGGCGCGCGGCTCGCCGAGGTCGACCGCGCGGGCCTCGACGTGCCGCTTCGCCGCCGCGGGGCCGTCGAGCTTCGGCGCGGTCACGAACCGGCGGGCCCGCTCGATCGCGTTGCGGCGGCACATCTCGTCGAGGATCACCTTGAGGTCGGCGAGCTCGCGGCGGGCCGAGGCCGGCAGCAGGTCCTCGTCGATCCACGAGATCGTCTCGGCGCAGGTGTCGTAGACCCCGGCGACGAACACCGAGTCGGCCGGGATGACGATGCCGCGCTCGGCCAGCCGCTCGCGCACGTCGGGGCGGTTGCCGATGTGGGCCAGGTAGCGCGCGTTGGGCCCGCCGCTGCGGCCGCCGCAGGCGGCGCACGAGTAGGCGGCCAGCAGCGGGTTGTTGACCGACGAGGTGTCGTGGCCGAGGGCGACGATCAGCTTGCCGAAGCGCTTCGTCATGCCGAGGTTCTCGAGCAGCGAGGCGACGCGGGCGGCCATCTCGTCGACCGAGAAGCCGGGCAGCAGGTCGTCGCCCGGGGCCTTGTCGAGGCCGATGCGCGCCGGCGTGAGGCGGGTCTTCGGCTCGGGCAGGATCTTCTTGCGCAGCGTCTGGCGCAGGCGCCCGGCGGTGCGCGGGGCGAAGATCGACAGCAGCAGCGGGACCACCGAGAACACGCCTGTGACGATGCTGACGAGCAGGCCGAGCCACAGCGAGCGCGAGGCCCGGCCGAACAGCTCGCGCGCGCGGGCGATCCGCTGCAGCCGCTGCTTGCGCAGCTGGGCGAGGTCGAACTGCTGCGTCAGCACGACCTCGTCGATGCGGTGCTGCGGGGTGACGATCACCGGGCACAGCGGGAAGGTGCGCGGGTCGTCGATGCCCTGATAGGCGAACGCCACGCCGAAGAAGCCCGGGCCGCCGTAGGTCTCGACCTCCGGCGAAATCTCTTCGAGGTAGCGGCGCGACGACTCGAAGCGGTCGTCGAGGCACAGCATCACCTGGAACCGCGGGGCCACCTTGGGCATGCTGGCCACGCGGGCGTTGGCCGCCACCGCGTCGAGCAGCGAGACCCGGTAGTGGCGCTCGTAGGCCTCGTGCCACAGGCGCATGCGGGTCATGTCGTCGTGGCGGTCGAGGAACGCGACGAGGGTGTCGATCTCGCCGCGGCCGGCGGCGCGGATCGTCGGCGCGCCGATGCCGGCGTGCTGGGCCAGCTGGAACAGCGGCCAGGCGGTGTCGTGCGGGCCGCGGACGGAGGGCGGGGCGATCTGCGGCAGGCGGGCGCAGTAGCGGCGGATCTGCGCCGCCGGCCCGTCGTGCCCGACCTGGCGGGCGATGTCGCGGAAGGCGAACAGGTCGAGGGCGAGGCGCACCGCGAGGAAGTCGAGCAGCTCGACCTTGGCGCGCGAGCGGCCGATCGGGCCCGGCGCGTGCTCGAGCCGGTGGAACATGCCGGACCAGCCGGGCAGCTGCAGCAGGGTGCGCTCGACGTAGGCCTCGTACTCGTCGGGCTCGACGCCGAGCTCCGCCAGCAGCTCGAGCGCGGCGTCCTCGGCCGTCACCTTGCGGGTCTGCCAGTCCTTCATCCGCTTCGCCGCTCCGCCGAGCCAGCTCGGGCGGATCGACACGCCGGCCTGCTTGATCCGCAGCCACGCGAGGAAGAACCCGTCGCCGCGGTCGGGCATCGCCCAGTGCGACTGCCCGCGGTCGAGGAACGCCGCGCACAGCGGGATCAGCACCGGGTGCACCAGGTCGTTGGCGTCGATGTCGCTGCAGGCGCGCAGCAGCTCGCGGTGGGTCCACAGCTTGCGCGCGCCGATCACCGGCATGCCGGCGTAGTGGGCGCAGGCGTCGACGCAGGCGGTCCACAGCGCGCGCACGGCCACCGGCTCGCGGCGCTCGGCGAACGCCGCCGCGTGCAGGCGGTCGCCGAGCAGCGCGGTCAGCTCGGCCATCGGCGTGCGGAACGGCGGGCGGCCGACGATGTGCGCCGCGAGCTCGGCCTCGTGGCCTTGCAGGTGGGCCAGCTGCGGCTGCAGCCAGTCGGCGGTGGCGGCGAGGATGGCGTTGCGGGCGTCCTCGCCGGTGTCGGCGGCGAAGTACGTGGTCGCCTGCTCCTCGACGATCTTCCAGTGCAGGTCGGCCGGCGTCTCGGCGCCGATGCTGTAGCGGGTGACGGTGCGGGCCACCGCGCGCGCCGACGGGAAGCCGGGGACCAGCGGCTCGTCGGACAGCGGCTCGTCGGCGAACACCGCGTCGAGGTCGGCCTCGGTGATCCGGCCGGCCGCGTGCTCCTGCCGGTAGCGATCCTCGGGGAAGTAGCCGCGCACGCCGAGCTTGCGGCGCGCGGCCAGCATCGCCTGGTGGAACGGCAGGTGCTGGAACGCGACCAGCAGGTTGTTGTGGACGAAGACCTCGAGCGGGGCCTGGATCGGCAACCATTGAGCCGCCCGCCCTAACGCGTGACGAAGGCGATCGCGGGGGCCGTGCGCGAGCGCGGCGTCTGGTGTGGTCATTGTCGAGGGTCTCCCTGGCCGAGCAGTGACGAATCCAACGATGTTCGCCGGCCAAATACGGCGCGCCTCGGACGGCGTCCGTGGACTCGAGCGTGCCCATAGACAGGGCCGGGCACGAGCGCATGACGAAGAATTCACCGTCGACCGCGCGCAGCTTCATACCCCCGAACGGCCGCGATCCGGGCCGCTGCGCCGCGTACCGCCGGGTGGGGGTCGCTGCGTCGTCGCTGGCAGAATGAGCGCGCGGCGCTCCGCGCCCGAGCGGGCCCGACGGCGCGGCGAACGCTGGCCGGGAATCGTCTCCGGTCGAGTGCGCGAGCACAGGCCCCGCCGCGCCGGCGACGAGGTGCGCGTGACGGGGCCATGCGTCACCACGGCCGGCACGCAGGCCCGCGGCCGTCGGGCGACGTGGCGGCCGCACGGGACATGCGCGGCTCCGCGGCGCGAGAGGGTCTCGCAGACCGCCGCTGCGACCGTCGGCGGCGCGCCGAGAAAGATGAACGAATGCTTACGCAACCTCGGGGCGTCGAGTGCGCCACGCCGGCGGCGCGCGGCCACGACCGCGAGGGCGCGCGTGGGCGGGTCGGCGGTCGCTCCGGAGAGGAGAGGGCGCAGGTCCGTCGGGGCGGCCGCTCTCGCGGGTCCGCGGCGAGCCCGGGTCCACGAGGCGGGGTTCGGTCGCCGCCTTCCCGCCGCGGGTCGGTCGCGCCGCGGACCTTCGTCCGCGGGCGAGATCTGCGCCCGGCCGGCGGGTCGTTGCGTGTGCAGGGGTCCGGGCGAGGTCTCGCCGATACGCGGTTTTGCGGCGAGTCGCGGCGGCGTCGGCCTGTCGGGCCGCCCGCGCCGGGTCCGGCCCGGATCTCGAAAAGCCGGTCCATTGGCCTTTGAACGATGTTCTTCAGAAAATCTGGCGACCGACGCGGCGGCGCCGGGAAACCCTTGTACGCGGCGGTCGCCTCGCCGACACTTCCTGCGCCCGCGCTGCGGGATCAAGGAGTGACTACCTCATGGGTCTGCTGTCCAAACTGACCGGCAAAGTGACGCCGCAGAAGAAGCCCACCGACGACGCCCTCTTGCTCCACGGGATGCTGCTGATGTGCGGCGCCGACGGGAGCTTCGACGAGGCGGAGCTGCCCACCGTCGAGAGCTACTTCGCCCAGTTGCCCGAGTTCGAGGGCAAGGAGTTCGGCGACGTGTATCAGGAGGCGGTGAAGATCCTGAAGCGCTTCCCCAACCTGAAGGACTCGGTCAAGGCGCTCGGGGACCTGTCGTCGCAGCTGGTCAAGAACAAGGCGTACCTGCTGGCGGCGGACATCGCGATGTCGAGCGGCGACGTCGACGAGCAAGAGGACGCGATGCTCGAGGCGATGCAGCGCGTGCTCAACGTCGAGGACAGCCTGGCGACCAAGATCCTCGAGGTGTTGACGCTCAAGTATGCCCGCGCGTGATGGCGTGAGCAGGTAGCGCGGCGCGCCGACCCGGAGCCGACAGGCGGTCCGGGCGGCGCGCTTCGTGCGTGTAGACAGGTGTGATCCGAGAGGTGAAGTGATGCGCATTGATCCGCGGCAGTTCCAGGTCCGGCGCGAGCAGCAGCTGCGCGACGAGGTGATGCAGGACTTCGGGGTGCGCAAGGCCCTGGCCAAGCTCCGCGAGTGGCGCGGCGGCAAGGGCTACGGCTACCGGCGCAACCTGCTGAGCTCGACGCTGCGACTGACGCGGTCGATGTCGCCGGAGATCGCCGACACCGTGGCGCAGTGCAAGGAGATGCTCGGCTACGAGTCGCCGGTCGAGGTGTACGTGACGCCCGAGCACCAGTTCAACGCGACCTGCTACCGCGAGGTCAAGGGCCCGACGGTCTTGACGCTGTCGAGCCGGCTGCTCGAGGCGTTCACGCCGGCCGAGCTGCGGTTCGTGATCGGTCACGAGCTCGGGCACGCGGTGTTCGACCACTACGGCCTGCCGATGCCGATCACCGCGACCATCGAGGAGCTGGGGATCCCGTTCGTCTCGCGGCCGACGTCGCTGCGGCTGTACGCGTGGTGCCGCAGCGCCGAGCTGTCGGCCGACCGCATCGGCCTGCTGTGCGCCGGCGACCCGGAGGCGGCCGCCAGCGGCTTCTTCAAGCTCGCCAGCGGCATGGCCAGCGAGCGCGTGCGGCCCGACCTGGCGACCTTCGCCCGCCAGGTCGAGAGCCTGGCCTCGGCCCCGGAGGCGCGCGAGAAGGAGTACGACGAGGACACGCTCGACTGCTTCAGCACGCACCCGTACAACCCGGTGCGCGTGCGCGCGGTGTGGGCGTTCAGCCGCTCGGAGCCGTACCTCGAGGCGCTGGGCCGCAGCACCGACAGCGCGTGGGCGCTCGAGGACGTCGAGCAGGTGATCGAGCGCGACCTGCAGCTGATGGAGCCGTCGTACCTCGAGGAGAAGAACCAGACCTCGGACACGCTGCGGCGGCTGCTGTACACCGCGGGGCTGGCGGTGGCGGCCGCGTCGGGCGGGGTCGAGGCCTCCGAGCTCGAGGCGCTCGGGCGCCTGCTCGGCTCGGACCACGCCGACGAGCCGACCGACGTGCCCAAGCTGCTCGGCGACCTGGACGGGCGGATCCAGGCCGCCCTCGAGGTGCCGCTGCGCAACCGCGCCCAGCTGATCCAGCACCTCACGATCGTCGCCGCCGCCGACGGCTCGGTCAGCGAGGAGGAGCTCCACGTGATGGAGGACATCGCTCGCCGGCTCGAGGTCGGCGCGCAGGTGGTGCACCAGACGATCCGCGGGGCGATGCACCCGATCGATTGAGGCGCGCCGGCTCGAAGTGCATCCGACGATCCGCGGCGCTGCGATCGCCCGCGGTCGTCGGCTCAGTCGAGGCGGAGGACCACCCAGTCGAAGTGCAGCCACTCGGGCGGGCCGAGCTGCTGGCACTCGGGCGAGTGGATGTGCGAGCGCAGGTTGCGGAACAGGTGCTTTTTGCCCTCGACCAGGAACTGCAGCTGCTCGCCCTGGGCGATCGGCTTGTTGTCCAGCTCGAAGGTGTAGACGTCGGGGTCGGGCTCCGGGGCGCAGCAGTCCGGGCAGCTCCCGCACATGCCGGTCGGCTTGAAGCCGACCTGGTACGGCATGTTGGGGTCGTACAGGGTCTGGCCGAAGCTGGCGGTGATGACGGGCACGCCGGCGTGCGCGACCGTGAGGCCGGTGACCAGGCAGTCTTCGGTGCCCTGGTGAATGGCGAAGCGGAGCTTGACGCACTCGAAGTTGTGCGCCGGAGGTTCCAGTCCCAGCGAGAGCGGGAACACGAAGCCCTGGCCCGGCACCTCGCTCGACGGGCAGTCCTCGGTCTCCACCAGCTTGAAGCCGGCGGGGGTGGCCTCGAGCCGGCCGGAGTAATCCTTGCCCTGCCAGGCCATGCATTCGGCGGCGGGGGGCGACGCGTTGTCCTCGGCGAGCAGGAGCGGGAGCTGCGGTCCCGTCACGTCGATGCTGCCGCACGCCACCGGGTCCCCGGTGTCGCTGGTGACGGTGGTCATCGGCTGCGGGTCGGTGGTGGTCGTGGTCGCGTCGGTGGTGGAGCTCGAGGTCGCCGGCGGGTCAGTGGTGACGTCGCTGTCGCTGACGTTCGCGGTGGTGGCCGGGCTGGTGGTCGAGCCGGTCGGGTCCGGGTCGGTGCTCGTGGTGGTCGATGCGCTCGTCGTGGTCGTCGGCCGCGTCGGGTCGGCGCTCGCGGCGGAGCTGGCGCTGCCGACTTCGGTGTCGCTGACGGTGAAGGCCGGGTTGTCGAGGGTGCAGGCCGAGACGCACAGCAGTAAGCCAATGGGACGCATGCGACGACTGTAGCCGGCCGGCCGCCGGCGGTCAGCCCGCGCAGGTGCGGGCGGGGCGAACGGCAGAGTCGGCCGGCCCGGGGCCGCAGGCGCGCAGACGCGCCGCGCCGCGAGCGCGGGCGGGGCGCGGGCGGGATGTCTCCAGAGACAGGTTCTAACAAGTCAAAGGCGGAGATGGCCCGAGGCGCACGGGGTGGCCAGGAGAGGATGTCTCGAGGGACAGGTTGCGACGTCGATGAAGGCCGAGGTCCGGGGGCAGGATGTCTCGAGGGACAGGTTGCGTGCTCGGGTGGTTTGACGGTCGCGTGGGAGTGTTGGCCACGGGCCGAGCTCGGCAGGTGCGGCCGTGCGTGACGCCGCGAGCGCCGGGCGAGGATGGGACGAATCCACGGCGGGAGGCCGATGGCGGACGCGCAGTTCGAAGACAGATCGCGGGGCTCGGCGAGCAGCGGGACGCGGCGGATCGCCCGCGTCGGCGCCCGTGATCGGCTCGGCGAGCTCGCGGCCGTCCGCGAGGAGGCGGTGGGTCCACGGGGTGGCATTCGAGTCGGGAGCGGGAGCCGTCGCGTCGCTCCGAGTCGCTACTTCGTTGCCGCGATAGTCGGCGGGTGCCGGCGGCTTCAGGGCGCTTTGCCGGGGCGGGCGGGCCTGGTACACCTCGGCGGCGATGAACGATGTCGCCAGCCCGCACGCGACGGCGAACGATCTCGAGCAGCACCGCTCGGCGCTCACCGGTCACTGCTACCGCATGCTCGGCTCGGCCGCGGAGGCCGACGACGCGGTGCAGGAGACGATGGTGCGAGCCTGGCGGGCGCTCGATCGCTTCGAAGGTCGGTCGGCGCTGCGCACCTGGCTGTACCGGATCGCCACGCGCGTGTGCCTGGACGCGCTGAGCCGGCGCTCGCGGCGGGCGCGGCCGATGGAGCTCGGGCCGATGGGCACGGTCGACGACGCGCTGGTGTCCCTGCCGGGCGAGCAGTGGGTCGAGCCGATCCCCGACGTCCTCGCGTTGCCGGCCGACGCCGACCCGTACGAGCGCGCCAGCCTGCGCGAGAGCATCCGCCTGGCGTTCGTGGCGGCGCTGCAACACCTGCCGCCGAAGCAGCGGGCGGTGCTGCTGCTCACCGAGGTGCTCGGCTGGCCGGCGGCGGAGGTCGCGGGCAGCCTCGAGACGTCGGTGGCGGCGGTCAACAGCGCGCTGCAACGGGCCCGCGCGACGATGGCGAGCCGCGGGGTCGGCAGCGGGCGCGCGTCGCTGTCGGCGGCCCAGTCGCAGCTGCTCGAGCGGTTCGTCGACGCGTTCGAGCGCTACGACATGGACGCGCTGTCGAGCCTGCTCCACCAGGACGCGACGCTGTCGATGCCGCCGTTCTCGCTGTGGCTGCGCGGGCTGCCGACGATTCGCACCTGGCTGTCGGGCCGCGGCGCCGGCTGCCGCGGGTCGCGGCTCGTGCCCACCGCGGCCTCGGGGTCGCTGGCGTTCGGGCAGTACCGGCCCGACCCCGCGGGCGGCCACACCGCGTGGGCGCTCATCGTGCTCGAGACGGCCGGCGAACAGATCGTCGGCTTCAATTCGTTCCTCGACACCGCCGCGTTGTTCCCGCGCTTCGGGCTGCCGCCGGCGCTGGAACCATGAAAAGTTTTTGCGAACGACCGATGAGTTCACGGAGCGACTTCGGTCCATGGCCCAGAACCTTCAAGGAGGAACCACATGGCAGTCACCAACTCGCGCAAGCTGTTCGTCAACCTGGCCGTCCGCGATCTCAAGCGCACCGTCGACTTCTTCACCAGGCTGGGGTTCGCGTTCAACCCCCAGTTCACCGACGAGAAGGCGACCTGCATGATCGTCAGCGAAGAGGCCTTCTTCATGCTGATGACCGAGGACCGCTTCAAGGACTTCACCGCGCGCGAGATCTGCGACACGCGCACGCACCTGGAGGGCCTGTTCGCGCTGTCGGCCTGCAGCCGCGCGGAGGTCGACCAACTGGTGAACACCGCGATCGAGCACGGCGGCAGGGCGATCGGCGAGCCCAAGGACCACGGGTTCATGTACTACCGCGCGTTCTACGACCTCGATGGGCACCACTGGGAGGTGGTGTTCATGGAACCGAACCACGTGCAGTCGTGAGCCCCGCGCCGGGCGCTCCGCGGGGCGCCCGGTTCGATGCGACGAGGGGAGTCGATGTCCCTTGGGACAGGTCTCGTGTTTCGAGGCTCACGAGGAGAGGGCCAGGAGCGCCGCGCGGATCTCCGGAGGTAGCGGGGCCTTCGCGCCGGCGTCGTAGTCGAAGCTGACGATCCGGCCCTCGCCTTCGGCGGCGACCCGATCGAGGCGCTCGCTGACGATCCGGTAGCGCATGGTGAAGCGATCGTCGCCGATGTCCTCGGCCCTGGCCGCGAGGATGACGGTGTCCGGATACGTGAGGGGATTTGAAGGTGCAGGAGGTCGAGGCGAGGATCGGGCCGACCCCGCCGGTGTGGCCGCCGCGGGTCCAGCGAATCTCTTCAAAGAAGGCGATCCGCACCGACTCGAACCAGCGGAAATACACGACGTTGTTGACGTGCGCGAAGGTGTCCTGGTCGCCCCACGCGACCGGCCAGCGGCGAATGACGGGGAATTCGGCGAGGCGGGCGTCGGCGGTCATCGCCGTGACCATAGCGAAGGCTCGCCGACCTGCCCAGGGCGCACGGCGCGAGGCCGACGAGCACGGCGACGCGGCCGCGGTCGGTGGAGCCGGGCCGGCGAGCCGGCGGCGGGAGCCGATATACTCGCGGCAGCATGGCGAGCATCGACCACGAGGCGCGGCGGATCTACGCGAAGATCGTCTACTGGGGCCCGCCGGCCGCCGGCAAGTGGGCGAACCTCGAGGAAGTCCATCGCCGCACCAGCCCGCCCGATCGGCCGCCGGCGGCCAAGGAGACGAGCGTCGGCTTCCCGCTGGCGCTCGGCGAGCTGCGCGGCTACGCGACCGTGTTCGCCCTGCTCCGCTGCCCCAGCGACGGCGCGTGGACGCGGCACGTGTTCGACGAGCTCGGCAGCGGCCCGCCCGACGGCGTCGTGTTCATCGCCGACTCGAGCCCGACCGCGCTGCTCGACAACGTCGCCTGGGTGCAGAAGCTGAACACCGAGGTGAGCGCCCGCGGGCTCGACCTCGGCAAGCTGCCGGCGGTGTTCCAGTACAACAAGCGCGACGTCGCGGGGGCGCTGCCGGTCGAGCAATTGCGCCGGGCGATCAATCCGTGGCAGCACCCCGACGGCGAGGCGATCGCGGCGCGCGGGATCGGCGTGTTCGAGACGCTCAAGCAGGTGAGCCGGGGCGTGCTCGAGGAGCTGCGCAAGGCGCCGTGAGGCCGTTCAGGACGGGATAGGATGGGCGTGCGGTTCGATAAGGTCAGGTGCAGCGCGTTGGGCCTCGTGCTCTTGAGCGGCTCGGTCGCCTGTCGGGCGGCAGCGCTGTCGCGCGGCCCGGCCCTGCCGGACCCGGCATCCGTGCGGAAGCCCGGCGGGGCGACGACGGCGGACCCCTTCGTGCACGTGGGTCTCGACGAACGAATGAGCTGCGCCGTCCACCGGAGCGGGCGGGTGTCGTGCCGGGGGATGGGTGTCGCGCCTGCGTATGTACCGGGCGTGGAGGCGGCGCTCGAGGTGGTCGTCGCGCGGCTGGAGGCGTGCGCGCTCACCCGCAGCGGCGATGTGTGGTGTTGGCGGCACGCGGCGAATCCGGAGCCGCTTCGCCTCGATGGCGGCGCGGTTCGGCTCACCCCTGGTGAAACGCGGATGCTCGTCCGAGCCGATGGTTCGATGACGACGCGGTTCGGCGCGCCGATGCCAGGCATCGCCGACGTCGTGGGTGCGGCCTCCGGTTCGACCTTCGAGTGCGCGCTCCACAGGGACGGTCGAGTGTCGTGCTGGTCGCACGCGCTAGCGACGGAGACGCCGACGATCCGGCGCGTGCCCGAGCTGGATGACGCCCGGACGATCGCGGCCGGCGGGGAGCGACTGTGTGCAGTCACGACGGCGGGCGCGGTTCGTTGCTGGAGCATCGAAAGGGGTGAGGGTATCGACTTTCGCCTCGACGAGGTGCCCGACCTCGCGTCGCCGGCCGCGCAGGTGGTGGTGGGGGACAGTCACGCCTGCGCGTTGCGGACCGGCGAGGACGTGGTCTGCTGGGGGAATGTCCCCTGGCCGCCGGTCGCCGGCGTGACGAAGGACGGTGAGGCGCACCGGATCGAAGGCTTGCCGGCGGTCGCGGCGCTGTACGGCGGTCCCTGGCAGGTTTGTGCCCGCGGGCGCGACGACACGATGTGGTGTTGGGGCCGGGACCGCGAGGGACAGCTCGGCGACGGTGTGGCGAGCGCCAGCGCGGGTCGTCCCGGTTCTCTGCGATTGCCCAATGTGCGGCAGCTCGTGGCAAAGACGGAGTCGAGCTGCGCGCTCCTGAACGACGGGGAGATTCGTTGCTGGGGGACGGAGCAGGCCTGGACCCGACCGCACGCGGTCGGCCGGATCGAAGGGGCCCGCGAACTCGCGGCGCAAGACGACGCGATGTGCGTGCGCACCGAGGCGGGCGAGGTACGTTGTCGTGAGACGCGATTCAGCGCGATGACAGCTCGTCGCCAGCCCGACAAGCGGTGGCGGGCCCCGCTCCCGCCCGTTCGCGGCGCATCCAGCGTGACGGTCGGGAGCCGGCGTGCCTGCGCCGTCGGACCCGACGGGCGCGGCCGCTGTTGGAGCAAGTACGAGGACCGCGACCTCGACTTCGACGGCTTCGCGATCCCGGGCGCGGTCGAGGTCGTGGCCAGCCTGAGCGAGGCGCTTTACGTGCGCACGAACGAGGGCCGCCTCCATTGCCTCGGACGACCCTCCGATTGTATCGATGGCGCAGGACTCACCGACGTCGCGGCGATCGCCGTGGGCGGGTGCCATGTCTGCGCGCTCGATCGGTCCGGTGCGCTCCGTTGCGGCGGATGCAACAAGGCCGGTCAGATCGGGTCGGGGGAGCGCACGAACGTGCGACATCCGCTGCAGCCCGTGCCGGGGCGCTACTTCGCGGTCTCGACCGATTTCGACCTGACCTGCGCGATCACCCGGCCGGAGCGAGAGGTGGTGTGTTGGGGTGACTGGTCCGCGGAGAACCCGGCCGAGCTGCGAACCGTCCCCCATGTCCGTCGTCCGGCGCTGGCGCTCGCGGCGGGCACGTCCCACGCGTGTGCTCTCGTCGAAGGAGACGAGGTGGTGTGCTGGGGCGGCAAGAACACCCACGGGGAGCTCGGCAACGGCTGGGCGGCGGTCCGTCCGCGGCCGACCCTGCTGCCGAGTCCGAGCGCCGAGCCGGCGGTCACGAAACCTACGCTCGGCGAGCAGCGATCAGCGCCGGGGCAGTAAGTCGCGCCCCTTCGTATCGGTGCGCATCAACAGCTCAAGGAGCTGTGCCATCGGGGAGATCTCCTGGTCCCAGCGGTGTTCACCACGCAAGACTGCATCCGCAAGGACGCTAGCGAAGTTGAAGGCGCTGGAGCCCTGAATATAGTCCGGATCGATCATGAAGGCCGATCCTCTCCACGCGACCGGAATACCCGCAGTCGGCAGCGTGCCTTC
Source organism: Nannocystis pusilla (assembly GCF_026626665.1). Lineage (GTDB taxonomy): Bacteria > Myxococcota_A > Polyangia > Nannocystales > Nannocystaceae > Nannocystis > Nannocystis pusilla. Next base: position 6,605,965 of record NZ_JAPNKE010000002.1, on the reverse strand, counting down.
GGCCGGTGGGGGGGACGCTGGAGGACGCCGGAACTGTACTCTCGATGAAAGTGCGATATATGCGGTTTCGAGCCGTTCGATGGTCGTCGCGAGCGCGGCTTGCCCGGCCTCCGTGAGCCCCGAAATACTCTCGAAGTCGATGCCGAGCTTCGCGGACAGATCGGACCCTTTCAGGAGCTGCCCGGCCTGTCCACCGCCGTCGTTCGTCCGGATCTCGTTCAGGGCGGTGAGCGTCACGTCCAGCTTGGCCTCCGCCCAGGCGAGGCTTTGCCGAAGAAAGGCTCGCTGGGCGTCGGAGAAGTCGCCGACGAACCTGTCTTGAATGGGCTCTTGCAGCACCTTGTTTTGAAATTTGTTCCCCGTAGCGAGACGATAAACGAACGAGGTCAGGGTGTCCGGATTGCTCGCAGCGGTGCTCGCAGAGATGAGCGGGAGCTCATGCGCCAGCCGTGAGTGAAAGTAGGCGTCGTTTTTTAAAGAGATGCCGGCGATATGCACGGATTCATGGATGACGACGAGCGCGCTCTGCACGGTGTTGAGCCCGAAGAACGACGGGCACAGGAACAGCCGCTTGAACCCAGTCCACTCACCGCCGGCAAAATTGTTGGTGCAATCATAAGTTTCTTTGTCGGGGTTACAGACCACGGGATTCTGCGTCATCGTCCCTCTTTGCTCACTCGCATACTCGTCAGAGCGCCGAGCTCTGCGGACATCGACCGGAGATGAGTCTTGACAGCCTCGACATCGACGGTATTACCGAAGGTCTGCTGCGCGAGCGCTGCGAATTGATCGGGGCGAGACTTGGCGCCCGCGCTCGGCATGGTCCGCGCCGCCTTCAGGGCTCTGTCGAGATAGGCCGTTGCGGTGGCGTGAGCGGTCTTGAACTTCGCCTTTTGCTCGTCGCTGCAGATGTTGGCTAATCGGTGGACCTCGCCACCGGGACGCTGGCGCTGCTGAACGACGTGGGTGAGCTCATGAGCGAGCAAGCGCCGGCCCTGGCTGCCGTGCAGGTGCTCTCCGGAGGCCAGGCCTACGTGCTCGCCGACCGTGAACGCACGGGCGCCCAGATGTGAGGCTGCGGCGCGGCTTGCGGGGCCGTCATGAATTCTGACCGCCCCGAAGTCATGACCGAGGCGGCTCTCCATGAATCGTCGTTCCTGGAGGGGGATCGGGTAGCCCGGGGAGCGCAGCGCGTCGGCGACGATTGCGCCGGTCTCGCCCGATTGCGCCGGCGGTGCGGGCGACGCTGGCTTCAGAGAGACGCTCAAATGCTCGTTGCGAGGCTCCTCCTCGCGGCAGGCCGCACACGGACTCTTCTTTGGTTGCTCACCGCAGGCTGTGCATGATGTTTCCGGCGCATGCATCACCCTGTCCGCCACCGCCTCCGCCTGCTTCTCGTCAGGGCTCTCCGGGGTGCTCACTTTCAGCTTCGTCTGGACGAGAAGAGGCGCCTTGCCTGGGCGGCGGGGAACTTCGGCCACAGTTTGACGAATACGACTCAGGGGCGCGAAAGACGACATCGATCGTATCTCCGGAGGCGCTGACGAACGAGCAACACCCGCTCAGCCTTGGCGAGGCTAATCGATTCGGTATAGGCCATCAAGTCGCGAAACTGCCCTGTCCGGCCCGGGGGCCGTGAATGAAGAGAGCCAAAGCCGAGCGAGTCCGAGCTGGTCGAACGACTTACGCGTTCGAGCTCGGCGGGCGGCTGCGAGGCCAGCGCAGGCGACGCGGACGACCGGCGAGCCAGCTGTCCGGAGAGACATACGAACCAGGATGTCAGACTGTGCTTTAGAACATGCCATTGTTCAAAACCAGTCCTCGCACGCGACGGTCAGGCCGCCGCGGCCGCGAGGGCTTGCTGGCGCTCGCGTCGGGCCTTGCGCTCGCGCTCCCAGGCGACCGCGAAGCCGGGGCTGGCGGCCTCGCGGCGCGCGAGCTCGGCGGTGAGCTCGGCTTGTTCGCGGGCCCACGTCGCCAGGGCCTCCGCGCCGAGAGCGGCGGCCGCGTTGGCGGCCGAGCCGAAGGCCGCGCTCGACATCCCGAGCATGCGCACGAGGCCGCCGCTGGCGTGCAGGCGCGCGGCCAGGGTCGCGGCCGAGGCGGGCGCCGTGGCGGCCGACGCGAACACGGCCGGGGCCCAGGCGAAGCCGTGCACGAGGTCGTCTTCCCAGTCGACGACGTCGTCGCGGTATTGCAGGCCGAGCGCTGCGCCGGCGACCACGGCCTCGACCAGCAGTTGCGCCTCGGCAGGGAGGCCGGCGGCGGCGGCGGCCAGCGCGGCCGGGAACGCGAGGCCTTGCTTCTTCCACGCGACCGCGAGGTAGCGCTCCAGCGTCGCGGGCTCCTGGCCCGCCGCCGTCGCGCGCTCCTCTGCGACCGATTCGCTGGTCATCCGCTCGGCCCACGCGAAGTCGCGGATGAACGAGGGGGCCAGCGCGCGCAGCGGAGCCAGCGCGGCGTCGCGGGCCCGGTCGAGGCGGTCGATGATCGCCCGCTCGCGCAGGCCGACGACGACCTGGCCGTCGTCGATCCTGTCGTGGGCGAACGCGCCGATGATGGCGAACAGGTGGGCCGCGGCGGCGGTGCGGGCGATCTCCGGGGGCATGCGCGACGGATCGGCGAAGAGCAGCATCGGCAAGCCGAGCACCGCCCCATTATTAAAGACGCGGCTCCACGGCGTGCCGGGGTTCGGCGTGAGCCCCAGCCGATGCGGGAGGTCGTGCGCGATCGCGGCGAGATCTGCGGGCAGCTCGCGGACGAAGCGGGCGTAGGTGCGATCGATGCCTTCGTGAACGGGATTGCTGTGGCTCATGGCGGTCCGACGAGCGAGGTCTTCGTCGTCTCCTCGACGGACCGCTGTTCACTCGCCGTGCCCGCTCGGGGCCCGCTGATCTCGCGGGGTTGCGGCGACGACGAGGACGAGCGGAAGTTTCTGCCGACCGACCTCCGGCAGGTTCTGCCGATCGCCGTGCGCGGGCCGCCAGTGCGCTCGGGGGCTCCGCGTCGCGGTCCTGGCGAGCCAGGGTTCGCACTGATGCAGGCGCGGTGCTAGCGCGTGCGCTCGCGCGAGGATCGGCGTCGGGCGAAAATCGGCGAACGGAAGCGGGGCCACGGGGGCACACACGCTTCATGCTTCATCGCCTGACCTATTTCCTGACCCTCTCGACCGCGGCGCTCGCCGGCTGCGGCTCGAACGAACACTGCATCGGCGACTGTGAGCCGCAGACCACTTCGTCCGACACGGCCGGGCCCGTGACGAGCACCGAGGGGGTCACGTCGACGACGGCGGGCGGCGGGACGACGACGGCGGAGACGACGACGGGCGAGACACCGACGACGAGCATGCCGGGGAGCACGAGCACCGCGGCCGAGGAACTCACGACAACCGGGGGTAAGGCGCAAAGGTCCTGCCGGGAGGGCATCTCGTGCATGATTCATTGCCTCATCCAGGTGCCGGACCCGACCCCGCCCGAATACGACGTGAACGAGTGTCTCTTCATCGGCTGCCTCGACGAGCTTTCTCCCGCGGAGATGCTCAAGCTACAAGACCTGCGGGAGTGCGCCGAGACCACCTGCGCGGCGATGTTTGACTGCGCAAACGACGAAGACGCTTGCCAGGGGTGCGCCTGGCAGATCATGGGCGCTACGAACCCGCCGCCCGCGGGCGAGTGCGAGGCCCTGGCGATCGCCTGCCAGTGAGCCGCGGCCGCGACGGGTGAAGCCTCGGGTCGAACCCGCGAGGGCGGTCGTCCGCGGCAAGACATGCCCCGAAGAGCATGCCCCTAGAAGCATGTCTCTTCGGGCATGCCCGAAGGTTCAGCTCACGGCGACGGTGGCGAGCTCGCCCTCGACGTGGACCTCGCAGCCGGTGCGGGCGCGGACCTCGTCGAGCGTGTGGCCCGGGGCGATCTCGACGAGGAACAGGCCCTTGGGCCCCGTTTTGAAATAGCCGAGGTCGGTGACGACCTCGTGGACGACGGCCTTGCCGGTGAGCGGGAGGGCGCAGGTCTTGACCAGCTTGGGCTCGCCGTCCTTGTTGTTGTGCTCCATGCAGACGATGACGCGGCGGGCGCCGGCGACGAGGTCCATGGCGCCGCCCATGCCCTTGACCTTCTTGCCGGGGATCATCCAGTTGGCGAGGTCGCCGCGCTCGCTGACCTCCATGGCCCCGAGGACGCACAGGTCGATGTGGCCGCCGCGGATCATGGCGAAGCTGTCGTGGCTGCCGAAGAACGAGGCCCCGGCCTGGAAGGTGATGGTCTGCTTGCCCGCGTTGATGAGGTCGGGGTCGACCTCGTCCTCGCGCGGGAAAGGGCCCATGCCGAGCAGGCCGTTCTCGCTGTGGAGCACGACGTCGATCCCGGCCGGGATGTAGTTGGCGACGAGGGTCGGCATGCCGATGCCGAGGTTGACGTAGTAGCCGTCGCGAAGCTCTCGGGCGACGCGCTGGACGATCTGCTCGCGGGACAGGGGCATGGCGTGGTTTCCGGGTGGGAGGGTAACAGCAGACTGGAGATCAGGCAGAGAAGTCGAGGAGCAGCGGCGGCGGGTCGCCGAGCTCGGTCAGCGCGAGGCGCGGCAAGCGAGCCGCGAGCACCTCGTCGGCAGGGTCGGGCCGCGCGGCGAGATCGCCGGCGCGCGGGGCCTCGGCGGCGACCACCCGCGCCGAGGCGCCGCGCTCGAGCTTGACCCAGCGCGCGCCCCGCGGCGGTGAGCACGAGCGGGCGCTGCAACCTGTCCGCGAGGACATGTGCCGAGGGACCGTCGCTGGCCTGGCACAGGCGCAGCACCTCGGCGGCGAAGGCGAGGGCGAGGCCGCAGTCGTAGCGGCACGGCTCGAAGGTGACGAGGCGCAGGTGCTGGCGCAGGAGCAGGTTGTTGAGGCGCCAGTCGGGCTTCGGGACGTAGGCGTCGTGGGCCGCGACGTAGTCCTCGTGCACGCTGTCGCGGTCGCCCGCGCGCAGCTTGCCCGGGCCGCGGAGGATCCGCGCGGTGAAGGCGTCGACGCAGCAGCGCGGGTAGCCGAGGCGGCGGCCGAGCTCGCCGGCGTAGTAGGCCTTGTCGCGCGGCGGCAGGTGGGTCGCCAGCAGCGGCCGCTCGGCGGCGCGGGCGGCGGCGGCGGCCTCCGGGTCGCGGGCGACGTACACCAGAGTGTGCTCGTGGCGGTGGACGCCCACGGGCCCGCGCGCGGTGACGACCGCGGCGCCCATGGCCTGGAAGCGCCCGGCGATCGCGCTCGTCTCGAGCGCGGTCGCGGCGATCCGGATCGCCGGCTTGAGGCCCGCGGCGAGCGCGAGCCACTCGACGTCGATGCGCTGGTGGCCGCCGTGCATCTGTCTCTTCGGACCTGGCGAAAAGGTCAGGCGCTCCGGACGGTCCGGAACTCGATCGGCTTGGCGTAGCGCTCGCCGAGGATGATGCGCTGGACGTAGATGCCCGGGGTGTGGACGTGGTCGGGGTCGAGCGCGCCGGCGGGGACGAGCTCCTCGACCTCGGCGATCGTGACCTTGGCGGCGGTGGCCATCGCCTGGTTGAAGTTGTTGGCGGTGCGGCGAAACACCAGGTTGCCGTGGGTGTCGCCCTTCCACGCCTTGACGATGGCGAAGTCGGCCTTGAGCGGCGCCTCGAGCACGTACCAGCGGCCGTCGATCTCGCGCACCTCCTTGCCCTCGGCGATCGGGGTGCCGTAGCCGGTGGGCGTGTAGAAGCCGCCGATGCCGGCCCCGCCGGCGCGGATCCGTTCGGCCAGGGTGCCCTGCGGGACGAGCGTGACCTTGAGCTTGCCCGACAGGTAGAGCTTCTCGAAGGTCTTGTTCTCGCCGACGTACGAGGCGGTGATGCTGCGCACCTGCCCGGCCTCGAGCAGGATGCCGAGGCCGACGCCGTCGACGCCGCAGTTGTTGCTGACGAGGTCGATGTCGCGGACGCCCTTGCGATGGATCGCCTGGATCAAGTTCTCGGGGTTGCCGCACAGGCCGAAGCCGCCGCTCATGAGGGTGATGCCGTCACGCAGGTCGGCGACGGCCGCGTCGGCGCTGGGGTAGGTCTTGTCCATGGCGCGGCGATTGTCGGGCGGTGTGAGGCGCGAGGCAAGCGCGCCTTCGCCGGCACATGTGAGGCGGCGCAGCGGGCTCCTCACCGAGGCCCTGGAAACGCCCGGAAACGGCCGAGAACGGCGGCGCCGCGCGGCTCGCGGGCGGTTCGCTGCCGCCGCCTGGTCGGCCTGGCGGGCTGTGGTAGAGGAGTGCCCATGGCTTCCCATACACGGTTCTCCGGCGCCCTCGCGGCGATCTTCCTGCTCTCTCCCCGGCCTGCGGCGACTCGACGGCGACGACCACCGCGACCACGGTGGCGACCACCGAGTCGTCCGGCCCGAACACCGCGACCGAGACGTCGAGCGACACGACCACGACGACCACGACTGCGACCACCGAGGCCGTGACGACCTCGGCCTCGGACCCGACGACCACGACGATGACGCCGGTGACGTCGACCGGGCCGGCGACGAGCGAGACCACCGCGGCGTCGGCGACGACCGGCGAGACGACCAGCGCGGTGACGACCGAGACCGGCGGCGAGACGACGACCACGACCGGCGAGTCCACCAGCGAGACGACCGGCGAGCCGATGGGCGCGACCTGTGAGCAGGACAGCGACTGCGAGATCTTCACCGACTGCTGCACCTGCGACGTGATCGCGGTGGGCGAACAGCCGCCCGCCTGCGACGTCCAGGAGTGCTTCGTCGACGTGTGCAGCACCTACGACCTCGGCCCGCAGCAGGCGGTGTGCCGCTTCGGTCGCTGTACCTTCGAGAAGGTGACGTGCAACCCGAGCGCGGTGTCCTGCAATGCGCAGCCGCCCGACTGCGCGCCCGGGACGCTGCCGAGCGTGGCCGGCGACTGCTGGTCCGGCCAGTGCACGCCGGTCGAGGCCTGCAACTGGGCCCCCGACTGCGCCGCCTGTGCGACCGACCCCGATCCGCTGGTGTGCGTGTTCAAGGCCCAGAAGGGCGCCTACCAGGTGTGCGAGCCGAAGCCGGCCGCCTGCGGCGACGCGCCCGAGATCGACTGCGAATGCGGGCAGGAGATCTGCGACGCTTCGCCGCCGCACACCGAGTGCCACGATCAGACGCCAGGGATCGTGTGCGAGTGCCCGTTCTGCTGAGGGCTTGCCTCGCCCGCGTTGGCTTGCGAGCCGTCCGCCGGCCTCACCGAGGCCGGCGCTGACGGGGGCGAAGCCGCCGGGGTAGCGGGGAAGTGCTCGGTGATGAAGGCGATCGAGCGATCGAGCACGTGACCCATGGCGAGACCGGAGGCGAGCGCGGAGCTGGCGATGAGCTCGCGGTTGGCGAGGTCGAGCTTGCTGGCGACCTGGTAGACGAAGATCGCGCCGAGCGGGGCGAACGCGACGGCGAGGAAGTGGTCGCGGAGCCGGTTGGTCTCGTTGTCGATCTTGGCCTCGGGGATCTCGTCGAGGAGGAAGCGGGTGACCATGATGCCGGCCCCGAGGGTGGCGAACATGATGACCCATACCGGGGCGCCGAGCGCCGCGATCGTGCCGTCCTTGGCCGGGGCCGGGATGTCGAACATGAACAGCCAGTCGTCGCTGGCGAGCGCGCTGAAGCGGCCCTTCTGGACGTATCCGAGCCCGATCGACACCAGCTCGGACTTGAGATCGCCGGAGGTGAGGGTGTGATAGCCGCGGAGGATGACGACCGCCATCGTCGCGGCGAAGCAGGCGAGGGTGATACGGCCGAAGATCACCATCGTCAGCACGGTCTTCTGCCAGCGCCATCGGCTGTCGAGCAGGCGGACGATGCCGATGCTCATCAGGCCGGCGGCGAAGATGGCGAACAGTAGACGTAGGGTGTTGCCGTCCTTCTCGAGGCTGAGCCGCGAGGTGGGCTTCTTCGAGGTGTCGGCGGGGAGCTCGATGGTGGCGCTGGCGAGGTAGTGGGCCTGCACCTCGCACTTTTGTTGAGATTGCTGACTGTCGCCGATCGGCGCGGGCGCGGCACGGGGTGCGGTGACCTCGGTCTTCTTCTTCTCGGTCTTCTTCTTCTCGGTCTTCTTCTTCTCGGTCTTCTGCTCGCTCTCGTTCTGCTGTCCCTCTGAGTCCGCGGGCGGGCACTTTCGGCGACGGACGCTGAGGTTGATGACTTCGGGCGACACGCCGCTTCGCAGCCGAAAGGTGAACGTGAAGACGCCGTCTCCCAGCGTACGGTGGTCGATGTGCAGCATGGCGCCGCTGCGGTCGTAGACGAGCAGGACCACCATGAACTCCTCGCCGGCGGGCAGCGCCCGCGAAGAGGCGTGGAGGAACGTCCCCGAGACCTGATACTCGTCGGTGTCGGGGCCCTTGAAGACGCTGTGCGTCGCGTAGAGCTCAAACTCGGGTTCGGCCCGCTGAGCGGGGATGATGCATTCGAAGGCTTGGCAGTCCGAGAGGCGGCTGTTGACGAACCACAGGGCCCCCAGCACGAGGATGAGGATGACGACGGGCGGTACGGCGGCCCGAAGCAGCTCGGCGTGACGAGAAGTCATCTTCATGGCGTGCCGGGTCCTTGGTGATCAGGGGATCCCGAGCCGCTCCTTGAGCGACTTCGGGAGGGTGAGGCGGTGCACCGGCGCGTACGGGTCGCGCGTGGTGCAGAAGTCCCACGTGGTGTTGAAGTAGCCCTTGTCGCTCCTGCTCTTGCCCCACTCCTGGGCGCTGTCGACCTGCCTGGCGGGGTCGCGAAATTGAGCGAGCCGTCGGCGTAGATCTTGACCGCGTCCCTGCGGTTCTTGAGGACGCGGGCGATGAGCCGCGCGACGTCGGGCAAGAGGCCGATCACGGCGGAGGCGGCGAGCCCCCCGTTGGGCAGCATCCTTACCAGCGGGAGCAGGGTGTCGACCAGAGCCTGGCCTTGCCCCTCGCCCTCGAAGAGGTTGTCCAGCAGGGTGGCGGTGTCGCGCGACCGGCTGTGGTCGCGGATGAAGAAAGAAGTGAGCGAGATCGACTCGAGGTCCTTGCTGGGGAAGGAGGCCAGCAGCAGGCCGTCTCCGTCGTACTGGTGGATCCGGTCGGCGCGGCCGGCGACGTTCTCGCGCTGGACGCGGAAGGACATCGGGCTGATGTACATCTGGCAGCGGCACTCGTCGTCGTCGTCGCCGGCCTTGCCGGCCTTGCCGTCCTTGTCGTCCTGCGTCTTGACGCTGGCGCTGGCGAAGGTGGCGACGTAGCCGTGCATCACCTCGAGGGTCGCGCGGTCGAACATGATTTCGTTGAGATAGATCTGGAGCGTGTTGTGCGACATGAGCATCCTGGAAGCGGCCCGGCCGCTCCGCCGATAGGACGGAGTCGGCCGGCCGCGTCGATCCATGAGTGAGAGTCGAGCAGGGGTCCGTCACGCGGGGCGGCGATTTTTTTCGCCGGCGCGCGGCCGCTCCGGCGTCCGCTATCGATGCACGCGGACCTTCATCTTGAGGGCGATCGGCGGCTCGAGCTCGCCGAGCGTCCATTTATAGGTCTCCGTGCTGGTGAGCGCGGGGACATCGAAGGTGATGGTCGTCGTCCCGTCCCCGTTGGTCGTCCAGGAATAATCGCCGGGGTGCGACGGGTCCTCCCGCGGGCGCGTCATCACTTCCGAGAGCCAGTAGCCGGAAATGTCGGGGGTCAGGTGGATGGTGACCGTCGTCGCGGAGGTCTCGGTGACCTCGCAGAGGTAAATGAGCTCGGCCGAAAATCCCGGGAGGTGGGCATCGCCTCCGGACGTGAAGTTCAGCTCGAGCGGGGAGCCACTCGGGGGCTGGTTGGGGAGGCTGGCTCCGGTCGCGTCCTTCAATAACCAGGTCGTCGCCATGATGTCGTCCTTTCGTCCACGATCGCTGCGTTCGGGCTCGTCTCGTGGCGGCACGCGCCGCGAGATCGGCCGGGTAGTGACGCCGGCGCCGTGAACCGTCACGCCGGCCGGATGGCCCGGGCGCGCGCGAAAAATTTCGCCGGGCGCGCGTGACGGTCCGGCGAACCCTCGTCACTACCCGGCCGGAGGGGACCATGGCGGAAGAGAGATTCATCGGGGCGAGGGTGTCGCTGGACAAATTGATGGAGCACTATCGAAGGGAGCCGCTGTCCGAGCTCGACGCGGAGGGGCTCGAGGGCGCGCTCGTCGCTGGAAGCGGGTGCCATCTGATCTATCGCAACATCCATCCCATCGACTTCGACAACCCGAGCATTCCGACGCGCCTCGGTTCGTTCGCCCCGCCGTCGTCCGGCAAGTGGGCTCCAGTGCTGGTGAGCGCGCGACCGCGCATCGAACCGGCGATCGCGAGCGTCGGTCGTTTCGAGCTCGCCGGCACCCCGCGCATCGAGAACCTGGGGACGGCATGGCTGGTGAGACCGGACGTGATCGCCACGGCAGGTCACCTGGGGCACTATTTTCGCGAGCTGCAGACGCTGGGCAAGGGCGAGCTGTTCGTCGATTTCGTGGCGGAGAAGGGGACGACGCAGTCCCAGGAGTTCAAGGTGACGCAGCTGCTCGGCGTGTCCGACGCGCTACACGTCGCGTTCCTGAAGATCGACGTGACGCGCCGTTCCGCGGTGCCGCCCGGCGGGCTGGTGAAGTTCGCCGGAGAGCTGCGGGAGGACCAGAAGGTGTGCCTCATCGGGTATCCGGCCGAGCGGACGGCGTTCTACCCGAAGGACCTGATCACCAGGGTCTTCGGCGAGGTGTTCGATGTCAAGCGAGTCGCCCCTGGGAGGCTGCACAAGGTCGCTGCCGACGAGCTGTGGCACGATTGCTCGACGCTCGGCGGCAGCTCGGGCTCGTTGCTGGTCGATGCGAGCACGGGGGAGGTCGTCGGTCTCCATTATGGCGGGGTGTGCAGCGGCGACACCCTGCCGTGCCAGTACAACCTCGCGGCGCCGGCTCCGGCGATCCGGGCGTTCATGGACAGTCTCCACATTTGAGGCCTCAGCGCGAGATTGCCAGCTGGTCGCGCAGGCCGGCCGCCCACCGATCGAGGCCCGACAGCGTGCTGTGGAGGTTCTCGTGGTCGGACTCGAGCTGCTGGATGAGCTGCTCGAGCTGACGCTTGGCCTTTCGCAGGCGGCTGCGCGCGGTGTCTTCGGGGACGTTCAACAGCACGCCCAGCTCCCCGCCGGTCATCTGCTCCCAATAATACAACTCGAGGATGATCTGGGATGCGAGCGGGAGACGACGCAGCGCGTGAAGGAGGAGCTTCTCTTCGGAGCGCTGCGCCAACAGGGAGACCGGGCTGGCGCCGAGATCGATCGCGGACGTCTGCTCGAGGTCGAGAGGCGCCGGGGCCCGTTGCTTGGCCCGCAAGAACTCTCGCAGGATGTTATGGGCGATCCCGAACAGGTAGGTGCGAAATGACGAATCCTCGCGGAATCGTTCCTGGCCCTCGACGCAGGCGACGAAGGTCCGCTGGACCAGGTCTTCGACTCCGAAGTCGACCTTGTTGCGGAAGAAGCGGCGGATGCTGTCGAAGTGGCGCTTGAAGAGGTCGTTGCCGGCGCGACGGTCCCCCGAACGCCACGCCTGGAGCAGCTCGACGTCGCTCATCATGAGCTCACCCTATCACAGGCCGTCGCTACGCGACACGGCGTATACTGCCGCTGGGTCTGCGATGGACAGTGAGCCGACCAGTTCGCGGATGCACAGTCCGCCGAGCCGCGACCTCGAGGGCGAAGCGATGAGCCGCAGGATCGCGTGGCGCCTCTTCGGCGAGCCGTCGGAGACCGTCAAGATCGGCCGGTTTCGCGTCGGGGAGACGCTCGGGCAAGGCGGCATGGGAGTGGTGTATGCGGCGGACGACGAGCAGCTCGATCGCAGGGTCGCGCTCAAGGTGATCCGTCCAGAGGTGGTCGCCCGGGCGCCGGGCGAACACGGCCGGCTGGTCCGCGAGGCCAGGGCGCTGGCGAGGCTGTCGCACCCGAATGTGGTCCAGGTCTTCGAGGTCGGTGAACACGCGGGGGTCGTCTTCATCGTCATGGAGCTGGTGCCCGGCACGACGATGGCGCACTGGCTCGCCGGCGCACCCAGGCAGAGCGAGGACATCCTCCGCCGCTTCGTCGAGGCCGCGCACGGGCTCGCGGCGGCGCATCGCGCGGGCATCGTGCATCGCGACTTCAAGCCCGCGAACGCGCTCGTGGGCGAGGACGGTCGGGTGCGGATCGTGGACTTCGGGCTGGCGCGCGGGGAACGGCTCGCCGACCGCACGGTCACCACGGCCAGCGAAAGCGAAGATTCGGCCTCGTCCGCCACTGCGACCACGGGCTCGCTGGCCGGGACGCCCGCGTATATGTCGCCCGAGCAGCTGGTCGGCGCGGCGTGTGACGCCCGTAGCGATCAGTTCTCGTTCTGCGTCGCCCTCTACGAGGCGCTTCACGGCAGCCGGCCATTCACCGTCGAAGCGATACTCGCCTGTGCGCAGGCCGGAGGCCGCGCTCCGGTGCTCCCGCACGCGAAGCACATGCCGCGCTGGCTGTGCCGATTGCTGACGCGAGGTCTCGCGCTCCGAGCCGAGGACCGCTATCCGGCGATGACGCGGCTCATCGCCGAGATCGAGGGCGCGCTCGGCCGGCGCAGGCGAGCGCGGATGTTCGCGCTCGGGGTGCCGGCGATGATCGCGGCGGCGGTGGCGGGACACCAACTGAGTCCGGCGTCGGCCGAGTTCATCGGTTGCCCGGCGCCGGAGGCCGCGCTCGTCGGCGTGTGGGACGATGCGGGCCGCGCAGCCGTCGCTACTGCGATCGCCACGACCGCGGCCCCGTTCGCACCGACCGTCCGAGACCGAGTCGTCGAGGCGCTCGACGTTTATGCGGGAGTGTGGGCGCGGGCACGTCACGATGCCTGCCAATCGTCGGTGACACCGGGCGACCAGTCGAGACCGCGGCTCGAGGGAGGATTCGCTGTCTCGAGGGGGCGCGCGACGCTCTCGTGAACCTCGTGGCGCAACTATCGAGGGGCGACGCCGCGGTCGCAGCGGAGGCCGAATCGCTGGTGGCTGGGTTGCCGGATCCGCAGCGCTGTCGCTTCACTCTGACGACCGCGAGCGCGCCCCTCTCCGGAGAGGTGGCCGCGCTCGCTTCACGCGCCAGGGTGCTCGAGGCGACGAAGCAAGGGCGGGAGGCGGTGGCGGCGATCGAGCTCGCGCTCCGAGCGAGCATCCGCGTCGCCGATCGCAGCGCGGAGGCCGATTTGTGGCTGTCGCTGGGGCGGGTTCGGAGCCGCCTCCTGCGCGAGCCGTACCTCGCCCGCCGGGCGCTGCACGCGGCATACGATCGCGCCGCCAGGGCTGGCCGGCCGGACCTGCTGTGGGAGATCTGGAGCGAGCTGGCGCTCGTGGACGGCTTCGAGCTCGGCGACACGGCCGGCGCCGAAGTGTGGGTCGAGCACGCGTACAGCACCGTCGTCGATGCGGCGGAGCCGACGGTGAGCGCGACGTTGCAGTCGGTTCGGGCCCAATTGCTCGAGCTGCAGCCGGATCGCGTACAGGAAGCGGTGGCGCTCCGGCGCGCGGTGATTCGCACGTTGAACCAGGTGCTTCCGGCCGACCATCCGCGCCTCGTCGGGGCTCGCGAGGCGCTGGCGAGCAGCCTCGGTCGCGCTGGAGAGGTGGAGGAGCGGCGCGTGCTGCGGGGGGCGCTGTGCGAGGAGCTCACGACCCGCTATGGCGCCGAGCACCCGTGGGTCGCTCGTTGCGAGCTCGACCTCGGCATCGATGCGGTGGAAGATCAGCGGTATTCGGCGGCGATCGGGCCGCTCGAGCACGCTCGAGCGATCCTCTCCGCGACGTATGGGCCGAGCAGCGTGCGCGTGGCGACGGCGGAGCTCATGATAGCCGAGACGGAGCGAGCCTCCGGAGCGCTGGAGCTCGCGGAGAGCCGGGCTCGCTGGGCGCTCGCGGTATACACGAGGGAGCTGCCGCGCGGTCACCCGGATCGCGTCGCGGCGCTCCTGGCGCTCACGAATGTCTATCTCGCCAGCGGCGCCGTCTCGCCGATGCTCGAGACGAGCATCGAGCTGCTGCGGCTTCACGACGAGCAGCAGACGACGGTGAGCATGGATGTACCGGGGCTGTTGACGAACATCGGCGAGTGCCTGTGTGATCTGGGCCGCTGCCGCGAAGCGTTGCCCTACTTCGCGCGGTTGTCGGCGCTCTACGTGGGGGAGCCCCCGGAGGAGGCGGTCCTGCGCGCCTTCCCGGCGTTGGGCATCGGCCGCGTGCACCTGGCCGGCGGGGCGCCCTCGCTCGCCATTCCGTTCTTGGAAGAGGCGGTCTCGATCTTCTCCGCAAACCCAAGTACGCGGATCGGAATGGAAGCCGCGTACGCCCAGGCGGCGCGAGCGTTGGCGGAGGCGCTCGAACAGGCCGGGAGCGCTCGCAGTCGGGTGCGCGAGCTGAGGCGTTTGGCGGACAGGCTCGTGGTGGAGCCCGGTTAGCTCCGCTCATGCGCTGGGGCGTCGATCCGTGGCGCGCGAGCGGCGACTGACGTGATATGTCCGAAGGGGCAGGCCGATCGGACGCCGGCGTGATGGTTTACGGCGAGGTCGGGGGCGTCGGCGCGAGGGCGAGGCGGTGCATGTCGTCGCCGAACGCGGCGGCGAGGCGCGCCTCGAGGGTCGGGCCGGGCGGCAGGGCGATCTGCAGCTTCTCGTGGATGTCGGCGAGCGGGCACCCGCTGCCGAAGCTGGCGCCGTAGCCGAGGTGGAGCTCGAGGACGAGCTCGGCGGACTCGTCGGGCGGGCGGGGGACGAGGGCCAGGGTCTGGCAGCGCGCGCCGGGCTTGCCTCGACAGGTGGTTGCAGGTGGGCCACCGCGTCGAACAGCCGGGTGGCACGCGGGGCGGCGCGCCGGATCTCGGCGACGGTCGGGTACTCGGTGCGCGGCTGCGGGCCGGCGCCGCGACCGCGCAGGAGGCCGCCGAAGAGCCCGAGCGTGGCGATGGTCGCGACCGCTGCGCCGATCGTGCCGACCGCGTGAATGGCCTTGTCGATCGCGTCGGGCTGGACGGTGTGCGGGCCGGGGAGGCGCTCCGCGAAGACGGTGGCGAGCCGCAGGAGGTCGGTCGGCTGGAGCGAGACGACCTTGCCGTCGTCCCACACCCTGACGGCGGAGACGGCGGCGCCGTTCGGGTCGCCGTCGGGCTGCGCCCGGACGAAGGGCCGGTCGCTGCGCAGCGTGAAGTCGGCGGAGTAGCGGTCGAGCGGGATGGTGTTCGAGTCGTGGGTGATCCGCAGCAGCACGAACCGCTCGAGCTCGGGCGCGTCGTCGCCGAGGGCCGCGGCGAGCTGCTCGCGCGGGACGGCGGCGACGTGGACCGCGGGGTCGAGGGCGCGGCGGATGACCTCTGCGACCTGTCCCTTGGGGAAAGCACGCTCGGCGGCGCCGCAGATCGCCTCGTCGTAATGGTGCCCGCGCTCGAGCTGCGCGAGCGAGGGACCGCAGGCGAGGGCGGGGGCGAGGACCAGCGAGGCGGCGCGGCGGAGCATGGCGGTCAACGGAACACCCGGATCAGGTCGAGGCCGAACATGAGCCGCAGCTCGTGGCGGTGGCCGGTCGGGAGGTGGAGGTACTGGTGGGCGACCTCGAGCACGACGCCGAGGCGGCCCGTGTCGAGGACGAGGGAGGTGCGGACGCCGAGGGCGCGCTGGCGCTCGGCGACGCCGACGACGAAGGCGGGGACGACGGCGAGCGAGGCGTCGTCCTTGCCGAGGACGCCGAGGCCGAGGCCGGCGAGGAGGAGGTGCTCGCGGGTGACCTTGCCGGCGCCGAGGCTGTAGCCGAGCGCGGGGACGAGGGCGGCCTGGTTGCGGCCGCGGTGCAGGCCGGCGCCGGCGTACAGCAGGGCGTCGAGGGCGAAGTGGGCCCTGTCGCTGCGCTGGCCGGCGAGGCGGGCGCCGAGGCCGACGCCGATCCGGAAGCCGGGGACGAAGCGTGGCTTCGGCAGGCCGTAGTAGGGACGGTGGGGCGCCTCGGTGAGGGTGACCCGAGGGACAGGTCGCGGCTCGGGCAGGTCGACGCGCTGCGGCGGTGCGGGCGACGGATCGGTCGGCGAGGTCGAGAGGGCGACGGGCTGCGGTGCGGGCGACGGAGCGGTCGGCGCGGTCGAGAGGGCGACGGGCTGCGGTGCGGGCGACGGAGCGGCGGGCGCGGGCGAGGGGTCGACGGGCTGCAGCGGTGCGGGCGACAAACCGGTCGGCGCTGCCGAGAGGGCGACGGCGAGCAGGGGCGCCGAGAACATGCGGCGCGGAACCTAGCACGCGCGGTCCGAGAAGGCGACGAACGGGTCGGCGCGCTCGTGCATCAGGGCGGCCGCGAGCCTGATTCAGGTGTGCTCGACGCTCACGTCGTAGATCACGACCTCGCCGTAGGCCTCGCACGACTCGCCGGGGACCTGCTTGTCGCCCTGGCAGGACGACTGCACGTAGGCGCCGGCCTTGAAGTAGGCGCCGGAGAACGCCTGCGGGTGGCTGTAGATGAAGGTGTCGTCGTAGTAGCAATCGACGTGATCGTCGCTGACCTCGAAGGCGACGGTGAAGCGGTCGCCGAGCTGGTAGTCCTCGGTCAGGACGGGACCGTCGTCGCCGTCGAGGTCGATGAACAGCTTGCTGCCCTCGAGGCGGAAGACGATCACGTCGTCCTCGTCGTCGTGGATCTGGCCGACCACGATGTGGGGCTTCTCGACGGGGAGGTGGGTGATGGCCTGGTCGATGAAGAGCCGGTGGGTGCCCCGCGAGGACGACCACGCGGCCTCGTCGGCGCCCTGGTCGATCATCTCGCGCAGCTCGGAGCGCGGGTAGCCGGAGTTGTCGGTGGTGGTGCCGCCCGCGTGCGCGCGGAACACCACGCCGTCGCGCGCGTCGTTCAGGTGGAAGTACAGCGGGTCGGCGAAGGTCGCCAGCTCGGGTTGTTCGATCTCGTCGGGGCTGCCGGGATGATCGGTGTCGACCGGGAGCGTCAGCTTCCAGTTCGTCAGCTTTAAAATGTCGGCGGGCAGCATCGCCGGGTCGCCGGTGCTCGTGCCGCTCGCGTCGGTGGTGGTGCCGGTGGTGCTGGTGATGTCCGTGGTGTCGGTGGTGTCCGTGGAGGTGTTCGTGGGGTCGCCGGTCGTCGTGGGAGCGTCGGGGGTCGTCTGCTGGGGTCCGCTCGTGCTGCCGGTCGTGGGCTCGGTCGTGGTCTCTGTGCTCGTGGTCGCGGGCGCGCCGTCCGTCTCGCCGTCCTGGCCGCCGGGGCAGGCGGCGAGCAGGAGGAGCGCGAGCGAATGGGCATAGTTCGAGGTGGGCATCGGCCGAAGGTAGCCGGGGCGCGGGAGGTCCACCACTCATCTCGGTACGACCGTTGCGATTCGCGCGAGGACGCGCCGTGCGCAGGTGCAGCGGCGCGCCCTCACGAGGGGCAGTGCCAGGCGGAGGCTAGGAGCTGCTGCCGCTGCCCGGGAGGACGTGCTTGAGGACGAAGGCGCCGATGGGGCCGAAGTCGTCCCAGTTGCTCTGGGTGGCGCCGCAGCTGGGCATGCTGCTCCAGCCGGGGAGGTTGGCGTTGCCGCCGGGCGGGTCGTACAGGCGATGAGCGCCGGCGGGGAAGTCGGCGTCGGTGTAATAGCAAGTGGCGCCGAGGGAGTCGCCGAGCGAATCGACGTCGTCGTAGACGGACTCGAGGATGAACTTATAGCTGCCGACGATCGGGGACGGGGGAGATAGGCGCTGGTGGTCTGGTCGAACCACGGCGGGTTGTGCCGCAGGTCCTTGAAATGGACGGGAGTGCCGAGGACGGTGCGGGATTCGCCGTCGTAGAAGGCGCGGTAGGCGTTGGCGACGGCGTTGTAGTTGTCGAGGCCGTAGCTGCGCTCGCCGGGGTTGTTGGCGTCGAGGTAGGAGTTGGGGGTGATGCCCAGGAACTCCTGCGGCTTGGAGAAGGCGTGGCCCTGGCAGGCGATCACCGAGGTGGAGGGGATCTCGAGGTTGACCGGGCCGAGCCCGAAGCCGTCCTCGAGCCAGGCGGCGTCGCCGTCGAACTTGAGCTCGGAGTACTGGAGGATGAGCGCCTCGCTGCTCTCGTCGTCGGAGGCGGGGCAGATCGAGTGGTAGATGCCGCTCCACGGGCTCAGGCCGGTCGTGGGCGGGAGGCCCGACGGGCTGCCCACCGACGGGAAGTCGCTCGACGGCGGCGTCGCCTTGGCGGCGATGGTGTACTTCCACGCGTCGAAGCCCGGCGCGGGGGAGCTCGTCGTGACGTCTTTGATCCACAGCGGAATGATTTCCTCCGTCGGTGGACTTACCGAGTAATCGTAGATCGACACGGCGAAGAACGCCTGTCGCCCCTCGTCGATGGCTTCCGCGGTGTTGGTCGCGGAATCGTAGGCGTACAGCCGGCCCTCCGCCGTCGGTACCAGGAAATCGAAGGTCATCCAGCTGTAGTCGGCCCTTTGGAAGGTCCCCTGGTTCCACTGCGAATAGGCGGAGACGCCGACGACCGGCATGTCCGCCGAGGAGTTCCGCTTGGTTCGGATGTTGGAGAACGGGAAGTCACCGACGAACGGCGAGTTGGTGGTGCATCCGGGGGGAGGCACTCGCGGAAGGCGACGGCGTCGTCGGTCCAGCCGCCGACGTCGTCCGCCGCGAGGCCGTCATCACAAGCGGCGCCGGCCACGGCTGCGAGGGAGAAATTCAGGGTAAGGAAGGTATGGGTCGAGGAGCGCATGAAGGTCGTCTCTTCTCTGGGTTCCAGTTCGGCCACGGACGGGCGAGGCCATGGTGGCGATGTGGTTTATGTGGGCAGTGCGACTTGGTCCAGACCATTTGTGCCCGGCCACCAAGCTTTCTGTCACTCGACCGCTCGCGGGCGAGACAGTCGCGGTGGCGCGCTCGGCCTTCACGCGATGGCCGTCTCCGTGTGCAGAAGAAATCACCGCGCGGCGTGAGCCGTCGCGCGGCGGAGTCGGACTCGGTTCGGACGAGACGCGTGTCGCGGCGCCGCAGACAAGATCGAACTCACAGGATAGGCGGCACGGACGGACGAGGAGCTGGGTCATCGCTCCCTGACGACGCGAGATCGCGTCTCGCGCGATCGGTGCCGGGGAGCGAGCGAAGGACGGACCTCAGGGGATGTTCTTGAGGACGAAGGCGCCGACGGGGCCGAAGTCGTCCCAGCTGCTCTGAGTGGCGCCGCAGCTGGTCATGCTGCTCCAGCCGGGGAGGTTGACGTTGCCGGCGGGCGGGTTGTAGAGGCGGTGGGCGCCGCTCGGGGAGTTGACGTCGGTGTAATAGCACTTGCGCCGAGCGGGTTGCCGACTGAATCGACGTCCTTGTAGACGGACTCGAGGACGAACCGCCAGGAGCCGACGGCGGGCGGCAACGAGGGGAGATAGGCGCTGGTGGTCTGGTCGAACCACGGGGTGCTGTGGGCGAAGTCCTTGAAGAACACGGGCGTGCCGAGCTCGGTCCGCGGCTCGCCGGCGTAGAAGGCCCGGTAGGCGTTGGCGAGGGCGTTGTAGTTGGCGAGGCCGTAGCGCCGCGCGGCGTAGTGCGCCGTGCTGTCGTACAGATTGGGGGCGACGCCCAGAAGCTCCTGCGGCTTGGAGAAGGCGTGCCCCTGGCAGGCGATCACCGCGTGGGACGAGACCTCGGCGTTCTCCGGGCCCCACCCGTAGCCGTTCTCGAGCCAGGCGGCGTCGCCGTCGAACACGAGCTTGGCGGACTGGAGGATGAGCGCCTCGCCGCTCTCCTCGTCGGAGACGGGGCAGATCGAATAGTACGTGCCGCCCCAGGGGGTCAGCGGCGGGGTGGAGCTCGGGCTGCCCAACGACGGGAAGTCGACCGCCGGCGGCGCCGCCTTGGTGCCGATCGTGTACTTCCACGCGGTAAAGCTCGGCGTGGGGTAGGCCGTCGTGACGTCCTTGATCCACATCTGATAGGTCTTCGTCGTCGTGGGGTTGACGGAAGAATCGGTGATCGTGACCGCAAAGAACGCCTGCTGCCCCTGGTCGATGAACTCTCGCGTATTGGTGGCCGAGTTGTACGCGTAGAGGCGGCCCTCCTCCGTCGGGACCAGGAAGTCGAAGGTCATCCAGGTGTTGTCGGCGCGCTGGAAGTTCCCCGCGCCCCAGGACGCGGAGGCCAGGACACCGTCGACCGGGGTGCTGGCCGGGGAAATCTGCTTGGTGCGGATGTTGGAGAACGGGTAGTCGCCGACGAACGGCGAGTTGGTGGTGCATCCGGGGGGAGGCACTCGCGGAAGGCGACCGGGTCGTCCGCCCAACCGCCGCCGTTGTCTGCCGCGAGGCCGTCGTCGCAGGCGCCGGCGGCGGCCGCGAGGGAGATGTTCAGGGCGAGGAGGGCTTTCGTCGAGGAGCGCATAAGGGTCGTTCTCGTCTCGGAAGTCAGGGCTCCGGGTCGGTCCGGAGCTCACGGTGGTTTGGTGTTTATGTGGGTAGTATCGATTGGTCCAGATCCATTTCGGCCGGATCCGAGTCTCTCTCGCACCTGGGCGGCTTCGCCACGAGCGAGTCGCGGGCCGCGCTCGGCCATCACCCGATGCGGCCCCCCCGTGAGGAAGGAGCATAGGCGGGCAATGTGAGCAATTCCGCCCCGTGGCACGGACCCGGTTCAGACATCACGCGGCGGCGTGGTATCCCGTATAAGATCGAGCCCACGCGATGGATGTCACGGATGGACGAAGGTCCGGCCAATAGCTCCTCGGGCGACGCGCAATGGATTCCCCCGCGGGATCACTGGCAGGTGAGCAGGCCGCCATGCCGCTCGACCTCGGGCCGTCTTCTCTCGCAGCGACCGCGCGCTCCGACGCGGCCGGGGTGACTCCCGCCTCCGGGCGGGTGGATGACTCCGATCGCGACCGGGCGACGCCGATGGCGGTGCCGCCTCCCGATGCAGGCGACCCACTCGGCAAGCAGCTGGTGAAGCGGGCGCTGTTCCCCGCCGCGCGCAGCCGGTGCGGCTCGGGCGGTTCAACGTGCTGGGGCTCGTCGGTCACGGCGGCATGGGGGTCGTGTACGCCTGCTACGACGACCAGCTCGACCGCAAGGTCGCCGTCAAGGTGTTGCACCGCGAGGTCGTCCGCGAGCAGGAGAACGCGCGGCGACGGCTGCTGCGCGAGGCCCAGGCGATGGCCCGGCTGTCGCACCCCAACATCGTCACCGTCCACGAGGTCGGACAGGTCGACGACATGGTCTACGTGGCGATGGAGTTCGTCCGCGGCCAGACGCTGGACGCGTGGGTCCAGAGGTCGCCGTCGTGGCGGCAGATCTTGGCCGCGTTCGTGCAGGCGGGCCGCGGCCTCGAGGCGGCGCACCGGGCCGGGCTCGTGCATCGCGACTTCAAGCCGCAGAACGCGATGATCGGCGAGGACGGACAGGTCAAGGTCCTCGACTTCGGCCTCGCCCGCCTGCACGACGACGACCTGGGTGAAGAGCTGCCGAGCGGGGCGCAGGCGAGCCTGGAGGGCGCGCTGCTGCTGCGGCCACTGACGCGCACGGGTGTCATCCTCGGGACTCCGGGTTATATGTCGCCGGAGCAGCACCTGGGGCTGCGCGCGAGCGCCGAGAGCGATCAGTTCAGCTTTTGCGTCTCGCTGTACCAGAGCCTGTACGGCGATTGGCCGTTCTCCACCGAATCGTTCCAGGCGCTGCGCGAGGACGTGGTGCGGGGCCGCGTCACGCCACCGCCGGCCGGCAGCCCGGTGCCGGCGCGGGTGTTCAAGGCGCTGCGGCGCGGCCTGATGGCCGATCCGAGGGCACGCTTCGCGTCGATGACGGAGCTGCTGGCGGAGCTCGAGCGCGAGCCCGGGGCGCTCTACCGCCGCGTCGCTGCGCTGGCCGCGACCGCCGTGCTCGCCGGCGCGGGCGGAGTGATCGCTACCGTGGGGAGCCCCGGCGTCGCGCAGTGCCCGGACGCGCGCCCGGAGCTCGCGGGCGTGTGGGACGGCGAGCGCGCGGCGGAGGTCGGCGCCGCGGTGCGGACGAAGGCGCCGGCGCGGGCAGAGGAGATCTTGGCCGCCATCGAGCCGCAGCTCGAGCGTTACGCGACCACCTGGGTGCAGCTGCGGAACGACGCCTGTCGTGCGCACGCCGAAGGGCGGCAGACGGCGCACTTGTTCGATCTGCAGACCTCGTGCCTCGACCAGCGACGGGCCGCCCTCGACGCGACCGTCGACGCCTTCGCGCTCGCCGAAGCGACCAACCTCGACGACCTGGTCCAGACGGTCGGCGGGCTGCCGCCGCTGGTTGCCTGTGCCGACACCGGGGCGCTGACCGCCGCGATCCCGCCGCCCACGGATTCACTGGTGCGGGCGCGGGTCCAGCAGCACCGCGAGACGCTCGCGCGCGCCGAGGTCCACGAGCACACGGGGCAGACCCGCCTCGGGT
Source organism: Nannocystis pusilla (assembly GCF_026626665.1). Lineage (GTDB taxonomy): Bacteria > Myxococcota_A > Polyangia > Nannocystales > Nannocystaceae > Nannocystis > Nannocystis pusilla. The sequence continues at coordinate 6,583,570 of NZ_JAPNKE010000002.1, read as the reverse complement.
TGCAGCTGGTCGAGAGCGTGTTCGCCGACGCGGAGGCGACGAAGTACGAGCCGCTGCTCGCCGAGGCCCATCTGCGCAAGGGGAGCCTCCAGGTCCGCGACGGGGCTGCGGCCGCGGCGCTGCGGTCGTTCGACGAGGCGCTGGCGACGGCGATCGGGTCGGGTCACGCGGGCGTGGCGGCGCTGACGAGCTCGCGGCGCGGACACCTCCTGGCCTATCAATTGGCGCGACCCGACCAGGCCCGGGACGAGCTGCGATTGATCGCGGCGCTGAACCGAAGGGTGGCGGAGGACGTCGAGATCTACGGCGAATTCCTCAACGTCGCCGGGGCCATTCATGCCCAGGCCGGGAACTGGACCACCGCCGGGGCGAGGTGGGAGGAGGCCGTCGCGCTGCGCGAGGCGCATGGCCGGCTGGCGACGCCGCTGGGCATCGGCATCTTGTTCAATCTCGGCGCGCAGCTGCTGATCGTCGGGCACTACGAGGCGGCGGCGGAGAGGTTTCGCCGGGTGCTCGAGCTCTCGGAGCGATTGTCCGGCCCGAATCACCCCGACCGCACGATGTACGAGAGCACGCTCGCCTACGCGTTGACGGGCCTCGGCCGGACCCGTGAGGCGCTGGCGCGGATGCGCGAGCTGGAGGCTCGCGTCGGCGAGGGGGAGAACAAGGTCACGCGATTGACTGTCTTGCTCGGGCTCGGCCAGGCGGAGCTCGCCCTGAGCGACGGCCGCGCGGCGCTGCAGCACTTCCTTGCCGCGCAGCGGACGAGCCCCGAGAGCTTTTCGAGCCGCGAGTGGGCCGTGTTGATGCGCGCGGCGGCGGTGGCGGGGGACGTCCCGGCGATGGAGAAGGCGCGCGACCAGGCGCTCGCCGGGATCGACGAGCACACGGACCTCCGCGGTCTGACGTATTACGAGGTCTTCTCCGGGCACGGGCAAGCGCTCGCGTCGCTCGGCCGGCTGCGCGAGGCTCTGGTGCCGCTCGAGCAGGCGCGGTCGGTGCTGGTCGAGTCGGACGATCCGGTCCACGTCGCGCGCCGGGGGCGGCTCTCGCTCGAGCTGGGCCGGCTGCGCGGGCAGCTCGGCGAGCACGAGGTCGCCGAGAGCGAGCTGCGGGCGGCGCTCGCGGACTTCGAGGCGGTGCTGTCGCCGCAGAACCTCGAGCTCGCCGACGCCATGCTCGCTCTCGGCGAACTCGCGCTCGCTCGCGGTCGGCTCGACGAGGCCGCGCAGTGGGCGAGCCGGGCGGAGTCGATCTACGCCACGACCGCCGAGCCCGAGCACGCCCCGTGGCTGCAGGCCCGGGCCTTGCTCGCGCGGGCGCGGGTCGCGGAGTGAGGGTGGTCGGTATGATCATATGTCCAAGCGGACATATGATCATATGTCACAGGCCGAAGGGGTAGGTCTCGGGCAGCTCGGGGCTCGGGCGGCGCGGGGCCTGGAGCGGCTCGACGGCGTGGGTCTCGTCGAACCACACGTACTCGTCGAACTGCAGCGGGAGGCTGGCGTGGAAGTAGTGGCTCATGCGCTCGGAGTCGGGGCGGTAGATCACGCCGATGGCCCGCTCGAGCCGCGGCTGCATCAGCTCGTCGCGGAGCTCGGGCCGCCGCGGGGTGCGGAGGGGCAGGAGGAACGCGGGCACCCGGGCGTCGTGGCACAGCCGCTCGTAGCTGCCGGGCAGGGACGGGCGCACGCGCATGCGCTGCATCGGGCCGCCCCAGTCGGAGGCGGCGGCGACGGTGCCGTGGTCGGTGCCGAAGCCGACGGCGTAGACCGCGTCGCCGAACTGCTCGCGGCACGCTGGCCGACGTTGAGCTCGCCGCGGACGCTCATCTCGGTGGCCTCGGCGTTGCCGAGGTGCGAGTTGTGCTCCCAGACGATGCCGCGGGCGTCGGGCCCGTGGTAGCCGAGGAGGGCCTGCAAGGTGTGGAACATGTGGGTGTCGCGCAGGTTCCACGAGGCGGCGGAGCCGTAGTACATGGCGCGGTAGTAGCGTTCGGCGTTGGTCACGACGTGGGCGTTCTGGGCGGCGTCGAAGAAGGCCTCGCCGTCCTGGCCGGCGTAGTCGAGGCGCCGCTCGAGCATGTCGCGGAGCATGGCCACCACCGCCGCCTCCGAGCTGGCGTAGCGGCCGACGAGCACGGCCTGGCCGTAGGCGGCAGGGTCCTGCTGCCACGGGGTCAGCATGCCGTAGCGGGCGCGGGCCACCCGGGCGGCGTCGGGGTCGACCTCGTCGAGGTAGGCGAGCACGTGGGCGATCGACGTGAACATGCTGTAGAGGTCGAGCCCGTAGAAGCCGGCCCGCCGCGCGCGCTCGGGGCGGCCGAGGTTGTGCGCGCGCAGCCACTCGACGAACTCGCTGACCTCCTCGTTGCGCCACATCCAGGTCGGGAAGCGCGAGAAGGGGGCGAACTCGACGCGCGAGCGCGGCGCGTCGGTGACGTAGCGGTGGATCCGCATGGCGTCGGGCCAGTCGGCCTCGACCGCGACGAAGTCGAAGCCGCAGCGCTCGATGAGCGCCCGCGACAGCCGCGCGCGCAGGCGATAGAACTCGCTGGTGCCGTGCGTGGCCTCGCCCAGGAGCACCAGGCGGGCGTCGCCGATGCGCTCGATCAGGGCGTCGAGGGCGTGGTCGTCGAGGTCGCGCAGCGGCTCGCCGCACTCGCGGATCAGCATGGGCACCGCGCGGTCGTCCTCCCGCGCCGGCGCGCGCACGAGGCCGCTCTCGTCGGGCCAGCCCTGCTCGCCGATGAGCGGCACGAAGCGCACCGGGCCGAGCGAGTCCTCGCGCAGGCGGCCGTCGGCGTCCCGGGTGATGCGCACGAGCGTCTGCGAGTCCGCGCCCGCGCCCACCGGCATGACCAGTCGACCGCCGGGGGCGAGCTGATCGAGCAGCGCCTGCGGGACGGCGGGGCCGCCGGCGGCCACGGCGATCGCGTCGTACGGGGCGTGCTCGCGCCACCCGAGAGTGCCGTCGCCGCAGCGGACGTGGACGTTGGTGAAGCCGAGCCGTGCGAGGCGCTTGCTCGCGTCGTCGGCGAGCGACTCGAGCCGCTCGACGGTGAAGACCTCGCCGGCGAGGTGGCTGGCGACCGCGGCCGCGTAGCCGGAGCCGGTGCCGACCTCGAGCACGCGCTCGTCACCGCGCAGCGCGAGCGCCTCCAGAGTCAGGGCGACGATGAACGGCTGGGAGATGGTCTGTCCGCCGCCGATCGGCAGCGGGGCGTCCTCGTGCGCGAGGTCGGCGAGCTCCTCCGGGACGAACTCGGCGCGGGGGACGCTGCGAAAGGCCTCGAGCACGCGTTCGTCGGTGATGCCCCGGCCGGCCAGCTGCAGATCGATCCACTCGTCGCGGGTGTCCATGACACCGCGAACATACCCGCGGTCGCGCAGCGGTCGAGCGCACCGAGCCGTGGTGGCAGATCGATCTGCCTGCGGCGACCAGGCTCGGCCGATCGAGGCGGCGAAGGATCGCCGGCGAGCGACGCATCGACGGGAGTCGTCGGCGACCTCGTGCAGGGATGAATGGCCACACGGGCGGGCGACATCGGCCAGGAGCAAGCGCGCGGCGTGGCTCTGGCGCAGCGCACGCGGAGGCGCGGGGCGGCGCGGGGCCGGGAATGATTCGCCGTCGCGCGCGCGAAGGCGGCGCGACGGCCCGCCTGAGGTTGCAAGCATCGCCGGTCTGCGTGCATCGACATGAGAGCGAGGGACGAGCGGTGAGCGGACCCGACAGACAGGAGGCGGCGGTCGAGCTGATGCTGCAATTCGCGGCGCGCACGGGGCTCACGTCGGACCGGCCGCCGCGGCGCTATTTGTGGACCGACGCGTTCGCGGTCTGCAACCTGCTCGGGCTGGCCCAGGCGTGGGGCTCGGCGCCGCTCTACGACGTCGCGGTGAGGCTGGTCGACCAGGTCCATCACGTGCTCGGGCGCCACCGACCGGACGACCCACGGGCGGGGCGGTGGATCAGCGGCCTGTCCCCCGAGGCAGGTGAAGCCCACCCGACGCGCGGGGGGCTGCGGATCGGCAAGCCGCTGCCCGAGCGCGGGCCCGACGAGCCGTTCGACCCGGACCTCGAGTGGGAGCGCGACGGGCAGTACTATCATTACCTGACGAAGTGGATGCACGCGCTCGATCGGCTGTCCCGCGTCACCGGCGACCGCGTCGGCAACGGGCTGGCGCGCGAGCTGGCGGCGGCGGCCCACGCCGGCTTCACGTACGCGCCGCGGCCCGGGCGCGCAAGCGGATGCACTGGAAGATGAGCATCGACCTCAGTCGTCCGCTCGTGCCTTCGATGGGCCACCACGACCCGCTCGACGGGCTCGTCACGTATCTGCAGCTCCGCGACGGGCGCGGCGAGGCGGCCGAAGGCCCCGACCTCGCGACCGAAGTCGCAGAGATGACCGCGATCGCCGAGCACCGCGACTGGGCCACCGACGATCCGCTGGGGCTCGGCGGGCTCATGAGCGACGCGTATCGCCTCGACCAATTGATGCGCCGCGGCGCCGGCGGCGAGGCGCTGCTGGCCCCGGTGCTCGCGGCCGCCAGCGCCGGCGCGTCCGCGTATTTGCGCCCGGGGCCACTGGAGCAGCCGGCGAACCGCCGCCTGGCGTTCCGCGAGCTGGGTCTGGCGATCGGCCTCCACGCGATCGAGCGGCTCGCGGCCGCGGTGCGCCGCGAGCCGGGCCCCTACGCGGCGATGCCGGCGGCCCGCCGCGATGTCGAGCGGCTGGCGACGTTCTTGCCATGGGTCGAGGTGATCGAGTCGTTCTGGTCGCAGGCGGAGCACCGCCGCAGCCAGACCTGGCTGGCTCATCGCGACATCAACGAGGTCATGCTGGCGACCAGCCTGGCGCCCGAGGGGTACCTGTCGCTCGCGGAGGCGGCGGCGAACGAGCCGGGCTCGGCGCCGTTGCGCGCGACCGGGACGGGCTCGCGCGGCTGAGCCGGAGCCGGCGATGATGCACGCGCCGTCCGGATCGCAGGCCAGGGGCGTGAACCTCGTCCGGTGGCGCGGGGCGTCGAAGAAGGCCGCGGTGCCGCGGCGTAGAACGGGTACGGATCGGCCATCTGCGCGGAGTCGAAGGGTCCGTGGGGCGCGAGCGCGGCGGGGTCGATGAGCTCCGATTCAGCGTCGGCGAAGGTCTTCCATCGTCAGGCTGGCGCGCGGTCGCGGAGCGGGAGAGTCGGTGCCGACCCGGTGATTCTCGTCCGACTGCCGACAATCGCGACGGTCTGCGGCCGGAGGTCGGGCACTCTGCGCCCCGGGCTTGATGTCCGCGGCCGTCTGGGTTAGACGCCCCTCATGCGAATGCGCGCGACCTCGCGGACTCTGGCGCTCCTCACGTCGACCACGGTCCTGCTGTCCGTGGCGGAGGCGCAGGCCGCCGACCGCGGTGCGTTCATCTGGGACGGCGATTACTGGGGCTTCGACTACGAGGCGTTCGAGCAGGGCCTGGCCTCGGGCGGGGCGAGCCCGGTCGAGCGCGCGCTGGCGCTGCCGGCCGACCTGTCGCCGTACAACCTCGTGATCGTCGTGCTGCCCGCGACTGCGCCGGGCCCGGCGGAGGCCAGCGCGCTGGTCGAGTTCGTCGACCGCGGCGGTGCGCTCGTGCTGGTGTCCGACTACGACGGCTACTCGCCCGAGCCGTCCGGGGTGTTCAACGCGCTCCTGCCGGAGCTCGGCGTCGAGGCCCGCTTCACCACCGGCGGGTCGTACGGCTGCTCCGACGCGGCGATCTTCCACCCGCACCCGCTGACGACGGGGCTCACGGTGTTCCACTCGTCCGCGCCCGACCACGTGATCCCGGGGCCGGCGACGCAGGTGGTGGTGGAGACGCCGGACAACGAGCCGTTCCTCGGCGTCGAGCGCAACGTGATCCTGCTCGCCGACTCGAACCCGATCAACACCGCGATCTGCTCGCCGGAGCTGACGAACATCCCGTTCTTCGCCAACCTGCCGGCGTTCGCCTGCGACGTCGACGGCGACGGCGTCAGCAACGCGTCGTGCGACGGCGACGACCCGGACGACCTCGATCCCGCGGTCACCGAGCCCGGTCAGGACACGACCGGCAGCGAGAGCACCGGCAGCGAGACGGGCGACGCGACGAGCGGCGACGCGACCGGCGGTGACACGACAGGAGACGATCCGACCGGCGCCGATCCGACCGGCGGCGCCGGCTCGACCACCGCGGCGACGGGCGGCGAGCCGGGCGGAGGCTCCGACACGACCTCGGCCGGCGGCGCGACCACCTCGAGCTCGACCGACGACGAGGGCGGCTGCGGCTGCCGCAGCGACGGCGACGGCCGCTCCGCGGCCTGGCTGATGCTGCTCGGCCTGGTGCTGCGGCGCCGCCGACAGTGAGGCGCGCCGAGCGGCCCGCGCGGGCCCGCATGTCTCACGGAGCATGTTCCATGAGACATGCGATGATTCACCCGCGGTCGCTCAGCCCGGGATCACGCAGATCCCGACGTCGGCGAAGGCCGGCGGGGGCTCGCCGCCGACGCCCTCGTAGAACGACACGCACTCGGCGCCCTGGCCGGTGCACTGCGGATCGGAGATGTCGCAGAACGAGAGGCAGCAGGCGCTGATGTCCTGATCGCACTCGAGCGCCGACTCCGAGCCCCAGCACAGGAGGCCCGGGTCGCACACGTTGCTGAACTGGCACGGGTCGAACTCCTGGCCCTCTTCGAACGAGTACTCGGCCAGGCACACGAACCGCTGGCCGTTGCTGGCCCAGTCGGGCAAGCAGCCCTGGCCGGTCGGGCAGTCCTGCAGCAGCGGGTCGCAGCCCTGCAGGCACACGTGCGCGATGCCGGGGATCCAGAACACGCAGATGTCGGCCGAGCCCGGGCAGTCGTAGGCGTCCTCGTTGCCGGTGCACAGGGCCACACATTGGCCGGTGTTGTCGGCGTGGTTGATGTTCCAGCAGGCCAGGCCGTAGTCACAGTCGTCGACGCCGCTCCACCAGCCGTCCTCGACCTTGCAGGGGTCGCCGACCTTGCCGGGGTTCTCGACGACCGGGGTACACTTGTTGCCGGTGAACGCGGGCTCGCCCTCGGGCGCGAAGGCCATGCACTTGTAGCCGTCCGGGCAGTCCTGCTGCCACGGATCGCACATCGACGCCTCGCCGTCGGTCACGCTGCTCGTCGGGTCGTCGACCGTGGTGCTGCCGGTCGTCCCGCTGGAGGTCGGGCCGAGGGTGGTGGATTCGCTGGTCGAGGTCGAGGTCGAGGTCGACGTGTCGTCCGTCGTCGTCGGGGTCCCGGTGGCTTTTGAATCAGAGTCGGAGCAACCGCCGAGCAGCGCGGCGCAGAACAGGGTGATGAATCGGGCGGACTTATGCATCATTTTCTCCGAGGTATGGGCAAGTCATTGCGGACGACGAGCTCGAACCAGTCATCGACAGGCGCGCAGCGTAGCAAGCCCGCGCCGCTCCGCTCGTCGCTGCCTCGCAACCGGGCTCACACCGGCAGCCACCGAACATGGCCGGTCGCGGTCGGTCCCGTCTCGAGGAAGCGCGCGTCCTGGAGTCGGCGTCACGCCATAGAAGTGCACCTCGCGGGCAGAACGATCTCGCCCTCGTGAAAGTTCGCGAACGAACACGCTCGGGGCGCTGATATCCTCCGGCCTCGCCCCATGTCGTGGACCCCCCATAACACCGCTCCGATCGCCCAATTTGCCGCCGCGCCGCGCTCCCCGCGCTGCGGGTGTTCGCCGGCAAGCCGCACGCGCTGGCGTTCCTCGCCGACGGCTCGCTCGTCGTCGGCTCGAGCCAGGGCATCACCCTGCACGACCCCGCGGCCCCCTCCCCGCCGCGCGCGACCGTCGAGGGCATCGGCGGGGTCGAATGGATGGTGGCCCACCCCGACGGCGAATCGGTGGTGGCGGCGGTCCGCGAGCCGCGAGGGCGCGCCCTCGTGCGCGTGTGGCCGGGGTCGGGGCGCGTGGTCTCATTGGTGCCAGCGCCGATCGCCGGCTACCAGTTCTGCGGCGCGCTCGCACCCGACGGCGCGCGCGTGTACTGGCGCCGCAGCGGTCCGCCACCCGTGCTCTATACCGTCGACGCGCGGACGGGGGCGGTGCTCCGCGAGCTCGAGCTGCCGCAGGAGGCGAACCGCGCCGGCGCGCTGGCGGTCCGCCGCGACGGCGCGGTGTACATGCAGGGCGACAAGATGCTCGTGGTCCACCCCGACGGCCGGGTCGAGCCGCGCGCCGACAGCCCGTTCTTCATCGCGCCCGAGCCGTTGTTCGTGGCCGACGACGGCGGCCTGGTCGGCACCCGCGGGGAGCGCGTCGGCTTCAAGGACGGGGCGTTCGTCCACGCCCGCGAGCTGGGCTCGGCCAGGAGCGGGACCTCTCGCACGACCGCAGCCGGCTGACGTTTCACGGCGGCCTGGGCGACGTGCAGGTGTGGGACGTCGCGGCCGAGAGCACGGTCTTCGCGGTCACGCAGCCGAGCACGATCGGCGAGCATCCGGGCTGGCGCGGCCAGGCAGCGGCCTCCAGCGCGACCCACGCGGCGGCGATCGACTTCCACGACGCCGGCGTGACGATCTGGCAGATGGACCGCCCGGAGCAGCCGATCGCCAGAGTGACGGGCTACAGCCGCGGTCTGCGGCGCGTGATGGTGCACGGCGGGGCGCTGACGGTGCAGCGCACGCAGTCGGCGAACTACATCGATTCGGTGCAGGAGATCGAGCTGGCGAGCGGGGCGACGCGGACGCTGGCGCGCACGCTCGTCCGCGACGTGGCCCGCACGCGCGACGGGCAGCGCCTGCTGGTGCTGCACGAGCAGGGGCCGTCGATGCCGCTCGTGGTCGCGGTGCTCGACGCGGCCGGTGAAACGCTCGAGTCGGTCGAGGTCCAGCGGGCCGCCGGCGAGGTGACGGTGGCGCCGGGCGGAGCGACGTGGGGCGTCATCTCGCACTCGTATCCGGCCCAGTTGCGCGCCGAGCCGACCTGCCACGGGCAATGGCGCGCGTTCGGGGCGACGAAGTGGGCCAAGAACGTCAAGCTCAAGGGCCGCTTCCCGCGGCTGGCCCTGGCCGACACGGCGGCGGCGGTGATGGCCGACGAGCAGCTGGAGGTGGTCGGCATCCCCAAGGGGAAGGCGCTGCTGTCGACGCCGATCGCCAGGGGCGGGCGCGGAGTGGCGCTCAGCCCCGACGGTGCGTTCGTGGCGGTGGCCTCGTTCGGCGGGCCGCGGCTGATCCGCGTCGCCACGGGGGCGGTGCTCGAGCTGACGCCGGAGCTGCCGGGCGAGCGGAGCGCGGCGCTCAGCCTGTGTCTCACCGAGGAGTGGCTGTTCGTCGGCTACGACTCGGGCGCGATCACCCAGCACCGCGTGCCCACCGGCGAGCAAGTCGCGGCGCTCCACGGCCACACCGACGAGGTGCTGGCGCTGACGTGGGCCGACGGGGCGCTGTGGAGCGCGTCGGAGGACGGCACGGTGGTGCGCTGGGGCGAGCTCGGTTCTGCTGTCCTCGAGGACATGTGAGTGGCCGCCTCGCTCACGCTGGCGAGCGGCGAGGTTGGAAAGCCTCGCGGGCGGTCCGGCGGCGACATCGCCACGCATCACGGGTGAAGCGGCGGCGATCCTCGCAGGCCCGCCGAGTGGCGGCGACACGGGGAGGCATGCGCCCGCGAGCGTTCGTCGGAGCTCGAGGCCAAAGTCCGGCGCGTGCGAGCGGCGGCCCGACGCGGCCGGGGCTCATCCGCTGCCGAGGTCGTGGGCGTGGGCGTGGAACACCTTCGCCAGGTCCTTGAGGCCGACCGGCTTGGTGAGGTGGTGGTCGAAGCCGGCGGCGTAGGTGGCCTCGCGATCGGCCTCCAGCCCGTAGCCGGTGAGCGCGACGAGGATCGGCGGTCGCTCGCTCGACTGGCGCGCGCGGACCCGCCGCGCCACTTCATGACCGTCGAAGCCCGGCAGGCCGATGTCGATCAGCGCGATGCGCGGGGCGAATGCAAGATCCGCTCGACCCCCGACGGACCGTCGGCCGCCTCCTCCACCTCGTGGCCCGACAGCTCCAGCAGCTTGCGCAGCATCTCGCGCCCGTCCTTGTTGTCCTCGACGACGACGATCCGCTGCGGCGGCACCTTGGTGCGCGCGAGCTTCGGGGCCGGGCGCGCGGTCGGGCCGGCGGTGTAGCGCGGCAGGCGGACCAGCAGGCGGCTGCCCTGGTGCTCGCCCTGGCTGAAGGCCTCGACCGAGCCGTGGTGGAGCTCGACCAGCTGGCGCACGAGGGTGAGGCCGAGGCCGAGGCCGCCCTCGGCGCGGTGGGCGTCGCGGTGGCCCTGGACGAACAGGTCGAAGGCGTTGCGCAGCAGCTCGGGGCTCATGCCGATGCCGCTGTCGGTGACCTCGAGGGCGACGATGTCGTCGGAGGCGTCGACGTGGACGGCGATCGTGCCGTCGGTCGGGGTGAACTTGAGGGCGTTGCCGATCAGGTTGTCGAGGATCTGCCGCAGCCGCTGCGGGTCGGCCCGGACCAGGGCGGGCCGGGTCTCGCAGGTGACTCCGTGAAGGAGGAACTTGCCGGCGCTGCGCAGCGAGGCGACGTGTTCGCGCGCGAGCTCGCCGAGGTCGACGGTCTGGAGGTCGAGGCGGATCTTGCCGGCCACGACGCGGCCGACCTCGAGCAGGTCGTCGACCAGGTGCTTCAGGTGCGTGGCCTGCTGGGCGATGATGGCCCGCGCCCGCGCCGACTCGGACGGCTCCTGCTGGAGCACGTCGAGCGCCATGGTGATGACGTTGAGCGGGTTTCGCAGCTCGTGGCCGAGCATGGCCAGGAATTCGTCCTTGGCCTGGTTGGCGCGCTGGAGGTCGAGGAAGAGCTGGGCCCGCTCGCGCTCGGCGCGGGCGTTCTCGGTGATGTCGCGGGCGATCTTCGAGGCGCCGATGATGCGGCCGGTGCGGTCCTTGATCGGCGAGATGGTCAGCGAGATGGCGACGAGCTGGCCGTCCTTGCGCCGCCGCACCGTCTCGAAGTGCTCGACGAGCTGGCCGGCCCGGAGCTTGGACAGCACCATCTTCTCCTCTTCGATCCGGTCCTCGGGGATGATGAGGGTCACCGGCTGGCCGATCGCCTCCGCGGCCGTGTATCCGAAGATCCGCTCGGCCGCCGAGTTCCACGAGGTGATCATGCCGTCGAGCGTCTTGCTGACGATGGCGTCGTGCGAGTTGTCGACGATCGCGGCCAGACGGGCGCGCGATGCCTCCAGCTGCTCGAGCTGATCCATACTGCTGGGATCGTGCATGCTGATCGTCAGTGTCGTAGGTCCGGCGTCGGCTCGCAACGTCGTCGACTGCCGTCGTGAGTTCGTCGCCCACACGCGCGAGCCCTCGCGGTGAACGGTGGACGAACCACGCTTCGGGTGCTGCGGTGCGATGTGCGTCGCGAGGTCGCGTCGCGTCGCTGTGGCTGAGTCCGGTCATGCCGTCGGGCGTTGATGCCGCGCGCGCGCCGGGGCGGACGCAGCGCCGGCCGAGCACCCGCTCCCGCGCCGAACGAGCTCGTGCGGCCGGAGCGCGGCGCTCCGACGGGGACGTCGGCGAGGCTTGCCCAGGTGTCCGAAGGGACATGCGGGGGCCGCTGTCACAATCGCCGCGCCCTCACGACGATCGCAAGCGCACGCGCAGCGGGCCCAGGTGCGTGGGGTCGATCGCGCGAGGGGCCGGTGTACCTGCAACCTCGGGCGAGACGATTACGGCCGGACCCGCAGCCGGGGCCGAGCGTCACGACGACGGCGAGCCCGACGTGCGGGCGCCGGCACGCGTGGCCGACGACGTCGGTGGTGGGTACCTGCACGAGCGCGCGAGTCTGCGCGCGGCTGCGGCGGGCTCGGCTGCGGTATGGTGGAGGTCTTGAGCGAGGCGACCGCAGGCGATCCGTTTCGGCCCTTCGTCGTCGCGGTCGACGACGGGACGCGGCTGGTGCTGTCGCGCGGCCGGAGCCGCTCGGAGTGGGCGCTGCGCGTCGGCCTCTATTCGGCCGTGCTGCTGCTGGTCGGTCTGGAAGTGCTGATCGCGTACGTGGTGCTGACGCGGGCCGACTCGCTGGGCGTGGTGCTGCAGGGACTCTCGTATGGCGTCACCCTGTACATCATCCTGCGGGTGGTGCTGTTCTTGTTCCTCGTCGAGGGGCCGCGACGGATCGTGGTCGTCCGCGGCGAGCTCGAGCTGGTCTATCGCGGGGCGGTGCGCGTGATCAGCGAGCCGGTGCTGGGTCCGGTGGCGATCGTCGCGCGCACCACCGAGAAGATGACGAGGCACGGCGATGTCCGCTCACTCGTGCTGGAGGTGCGGACGTTCGCGCGGACGCTCGAGCTCGGGTCGCTGGAGCTGGACCCGGGCGGCGAGCCGACACGCGAGGCGGCCGCACGAGGCGCGGCCGCGCTGCTGGCGGCGCGGCTGGGCGTGCCGCTCGAGCTCGACGCGCCGCCGCCGGTTTGCAGCGAGACGGCCGGGTGATCCCTCCGGCCTCGGCGTGTTTTCGCCGCGACAGGGGTCACTCCGAGGACGTCGGAGTGCCTGGCTTTTGGGACATGTGCGACGAACGCGGCGCGTTGGCAGCGGATGACGACGATGCTCGGATGAAGACGACGAGGCGGGCGATCGGCGCGGCGTGGAGGTGGGGCTCTCGCGGATCGGCGCAGTCGAAGACGATCGCGTCGCGACGTGAGTCGGCGACGAACTCGACGATCGCGCGAAAATCACCCGCACAGACGCGTCGGGGCGGGCGAATTGACGGCCTGTGCGCGGCGCGGACGGCGGCGCGGAGCTTCACGCGCCAGTCGCGTCTGTGCCATATTGCGCGGCCGACGATGCCGGACCGGCAGTCTCCCCCTTCGTCTCGAGCCCACGCCGCGCGTCGCCTGCGCGAGCGCCTGCCCGCGTTCGTCGAGCTGTTCGACGGCGCCGAGCTGCTGGTGGAAGAGCTGGCCGAGCTGCTGGAAGCGACCGACGAGGCGGCCCCGGCCGACGCCGCCAGCGGGCACGGAGCCGGCCGGGCGCGCGAGGACGCCGGCCCCGAGGCGCTCGCCCGCGAGTTCGCGGCGCTGCGCCGGGCCGTCGCGGGCCACCTCGACCCGGCCGACCGCGAGGGCGCGGTCGGCGAGGCGCTGCACGAGCTGCTCGACTACCAGTACGCGGCCGCCACGGCGACGCTGCTGCGCGAGCGCGAGGCGCAGCTGCTGGAGATGGTGGCCCACGACATCAGCAACCCGCTGATGAACATCTGCCTGTGCCGCGATTACCTCACCGGGCTCGGCGGCGGCTCGCCGGAGCAGGAGATGGTGAGCGAGATGCTGCAGAGCGCGTCGCAACGCCTGCAGGACGTGACGCGCGGGCTGCACGAGGTGGCGGACCTGCGCGGGAGCCCGGAGCTGCTCGAGCGGACGCCGCTCGACGTGGTGGCGCTGGTGACGGAGGCGGTGGGCCGGGCGTCGTCGGCGTCGGCGCGAAAGGTCCGGATCGAGCAATCGCTGCAGCTGGGCGGGGCGTCGGTGCTGGGCGACCACGAGCGCCTGGTCCGGGCCATGGGGAGCGCGCTGCAGTCGGCGCTGCGGGCCGCCGGCGGGGACCGGGCGGTGACGCTGCGCGGCGAGGTGACCGGCGGCGAGGTCGTGCTGCGGATGAGCGACGTGATCGCCGACCTCGGCCGACCGTCCCTGGCCCGCCGCCGGACCACGACCGAGCTGTTCGTGGCCCGCAGCATCGTCGAAGCCCACGGGGGCCGGCTGTGGCACGAGCCGTCGCCGTCCGGCGGCGGCATGACCCTCGCCATCGGCCTGCCCGTCGCGGCCTCGCCGGGCGGTTGAGGTCGCTCGACCTGTCCGAAGGGGCAGGCCTCGCGGGCTCGGCGCTCGGCTGTCCGAAGGGGCAGGTCAGACCGCGGGCGAGGGCGCTCGGCTGTCCGAACGCGCAGGCCTGGCCGCGGGCGAGGCCGCTCGACCTGTCCGAAGGGTCATGTCGAGCGGGCGAGGCGGGCTCGGCTGTCCGAGAGGTCATGTCTGACCGTGGGCGAGGGCGCTCGGCTGTCCGAACGCGCAGGCCTGGCCGCGGCCGAGGCCGCCCGGCTGTTCGAGAGGGCGGGTCTCGCCGTGGCTCGGCGGGCTCGGCTGTCCGAACGGTCAGGTCTCGAATTCGCCGGCCTGGGGCGGGCGCAGCAGCGTCTTGAGCTTGGCGAGGCCGACCGGCTTGATCAGGTGGGCGTGGAAGCCGCTGGCTTGCGAGCGCTGGCGGTCCTCGGTGCGGCCGTAGCCGGTGAGGGCGATGAAGCGGGTCTCGGCGAACTCCGGCCGGGCGCGCAGGTCGGCGACCACGCCGTAGCCGTCGAGCAGCGGCAGGCCGATGTCGCACAGCACCAGCTGCGGCACGAAGGCGAGCGCGGTGGCGATCCCGCTCGGGCCGTCGGCGGCGGTCTGGACCTTGTGACCGAGCATGCCGAGCAAAGCGGCCAGAAGCTCGGCGGCGTCGCGGTTGTCGTCGATGACGAGCACGCGCAGGCTCGGCCCCGCGGCCGCGGCCTTGTCGACGCGCGGCGCCTCGGGCCCGACGCGCTCGCCGTCCCACAGCGGCAGGCGGACCACGAACTCGCTGCCGAGCCCGGGGCCGTCGCTGTGCGCCTCGACCTGGCCGCCGTGGATGGTGACCAGCCGCTTGACCAGCGCGAGGCCGATGCCGAGGCCGCCCTGCGAGCGGTCGAGCGAGCGGTGGACCTGCGTGAACAGGTCGAACACCTCGGCCAGCATCTCCTGCGGGATGCCGATCCCGCTGTCGCGCACGCGCACGACGGCGCGACCGCCCTCGCACTCGAGGCGCACGCCGATGTCGCCGCCGATCTCGGTGTACTTGGCGGCGTTGTTGACGAGGTTGCCGATGACCTGGGCGATCCGGGTGGAGTCGGCGCGCACCCACACCGGCTCGGGCGGACAGGCGAATTGGAGCCGGTGGCGCTTGGCGTCGACCGCCGGGCGGCTGGTCTCGATGCCGCGCAGCACCGCGGCGCCGAGGTCGATGCGCGCCATCTGCAGCTGGATCTTGCCGGTGTTGATGCGCGACACCTCGAGCAGGTCGTCGACGAGCCGCGTGAGCTGCTGGACCTGGCGCTCGATGACGTCGCGGCATTGATTGGCCAGCGGGTCGTCGAGCGCCTGCAGGTTCATGATCTCGAGCGACGACTGGATCGGCGACAGCGGGTTGCGCAGCTCGTGGGCCAGCATCGCCAGGAACTCGTCCTTGCGGCGGTCGACGGCCTGGAGCTCGCTCGCGCGCCGCCGCAGCTCGTCCTCGGCCTCGCGCAAAGAGGTGATGTCGGTCAGCGTGATCACCACCCCGAGCCGCTCGCCGCCGGCGACCACCAGCGGACCGGCGCCCAGCATCAGCTCGGCTCGCTTGCCCCCGGGCCGGTCGAAGCTGACCTCGAGGCCGCGCAGCGGCTCGCCGCGCCACACCGCGTCGAGGTCGACGCGCGTACCCGGAGCGTCGTGGCGCGCCAGCGCGAACACCCGCTCGAACCGCTGGAACAACGGGTTGGTGCCGCACAGGTCGTGCGCCGCCCGGCTCGCGCGCAGCACGGTGCCCTCGTTGTCGCACACGACCACCGCGTCGGCGACCTGCTCGAGGATCGCCCGCGCGGTCGCCTCGTCGGCGATCAGCCGCTCGCGCCGCTTCTGCTCGCTGAGGTCGACGACGAGGAGACACACGCCGGCGACGCCCTCGTGCAGGGCCCGCACGCCGAGGACGATCGGCAGGCGCTCGCCGTCGGCCCGCCGCAGCATCACTTCGCTCTCGGCCAGCGCGGCCAGACCGTCGCGCAGCAGCGCCTCGAACACCGGCAGGCCCGGCGGGTCGATGTGCTGCTGCAGCGGCTGGCCGAGGATCGCCTGCCGCTCGCGGCGCAAGAGGCGCTCGAACTGCGTGTTGCAGGCGAGCACGACGCCGTCGATCGTCAGCGCGGCGGAGGCGTGGTGCATCTGATCGACGAGCAGCCGGTAGGGCTTGTCGGCGGCGTCGAGCGTGAACACGCGCGGCGGCTCGCTGTCCTCGGCGTCGCTGATCACGAGCGCGTCGATCTCGCCGCCCTGGATCGCGCGGATGGTCTCCTGGGCCTCGGCGAGGCGGAGGCGCAGCTCCTCGAGCTCGCGCTGGGCGGCGGCGAGGGCGTCGCTCACGGCGTCACCCCCGCGACCGGCCGGCGGAGACGGAGGAGCTGGCCGAAGAGACAGGTGTTCGTGCCCGCGGCGGGGCGGGCGCGGCGTGCCTGGTCGGAGGGACAGGCGCGAGCGGCTGGGGCGGTGGGGCGGTCGGTCATGGCGTGGAAGCAGGCACCAGCTGCAGGCCGATCAGCGCTTTCTCGATGTTCGACAGGTCGCCGATGACGCGGCGGATCGGGTCGGGCAGCTTGCGGACGAGCGTCGGGATGGCGACGATCTCGTCTTGCTTGGCCAGCTTCGGGTGTTTGTGCAAGTCGATGACCTCGATCCGGTAGCGGCCGGCCAGGTGCTCCTCGCAGATCTTCTGGAGGTTCTGCAGCGCTTGCATCGACTTGGGGGTCTGACCGGCCACGTACAGCCGCAGCTCCCACACATCAGGGTCGGGGGACCCCGCGGGTACCTCGTGCTCGCTGTTCATGCGGTCTCCTCTTGTTCGGTGTGGGCGTCGGCGCGGCGGCTGAGGGCCATGCCGAGGCGGTCATCGGTGAGCCGGCGGTCGACGGCCTCCTCCGCGGACAGCAGGAGCTCGAGCTCGAGCTCCTGGCTCTCGGCCTCGGCCCGCAGCGCGGCGATCTGGGCGTCGAGCGTCTGCCGCTTGCGATCGATCTCTCGTCGCTTGCGCGCGATGGCCTGGCGGCGCGCCTCGGCGGCCTCGCGCTCCTTGGCCTCCTGGGCCAGGCGCATCGAGCCGGTCAGAACGCCCTCGGGGCCGATGTAGACGTCGCGCAGCTCGACGCCGTGGCTGGTGAGCAGGAACTCGCGGACCTGGTTGGAGTGGGGCGTGCCGCGCGACTTCAGGACGTGGAGGCCGCGGTTGCGCTCGCCGCCGAGCTCGACGTCGCGCAGGAGGATCCATGTATCGATCAGCGACGAGATGTTCTGCTCGGTGGCCTCGAGCAGCGCCTTGCCGCCGCTGATCAGGCTGAGAAACACCGCGGTGATCTGGCGGCTCTTGAGGAAGTCGACCAGGCGCAGCAGCATGGCGTGGGTCTCGCCCGGGGTGCCGACGACGATAAAATTGCTGATCGGGTCGATGACGACGAGGTGCGGGTCGAACTCGCGGATGTGCTTGAACATCGTCGCCAGGTGCATCTCGAGCCCGTGGAAGGTCGGGCGCGTCGAGACGAAGTGGAGCATCCCGTTGGCGAACCAGGGCGCCAGGTCGAGGCCGATCGACCGCATGTTGCGCAGCACCTGCTGCGGCGACTCCTCGAACGAATAGTAGAGGCAGCGCTCGCCGCGGGCGCAGCAGGCCGCCGCCATGTGCGCGGCGATGCTCGACTTGCCGGTGCCGGCGGTGCCCGACAGCAGCACGCTGGTGCCGCGGTACACGCCGCCGGCGAGCATGGCGTCGAGCCGCTCGATGCCGGTCGACACGCGCTCGGTCGAGGCGACGTGGTCGAGCTTGAGCGAGCTCAGCGGCAGCACCGAGAAGCCGTCGCTGTCGATGAGGAACGGGTACTCGTTGGTGCCGTGATGGGTGCCGCGGTACTTGACGATCCGCAGCCGCCGCGTCGACACCTGGTCGAGCATGCGGTGGTCGAGCTGGATCACGCAGTCCGACACGTACTCCTCGAGGCCCTGGCGGGTGAGGGTGCCGTCGCCGCGCTCGGCGGTGATGACGGCGGTGACGCCCCGGTCCTTGAGCCAGCGGAACAGCCGCCGCAGCTCGGAGCGCAGGATCGCCTCGTTGTCGAAGCCGCCGAACAACGTCTCGAGCGTGTCGAGCACGACGCGCTTGGCGCCGACCATGTCGATCGCCAGGCCCAGGCGGATGAACAGGCCCTCGAGGTCGAACTCGCCGGCCTCCTCGATCTCGCTGCGGTCGATATGGATGTGCTCGACCACCAGCCTGTCGCGCGCGGCCAGGTCCTCGAGGTCGAAGCCGAGCGAGCGCACGTTGGCGGTCAGGTCGTCGGGGGTCTCCTCGAAGGCGAAGAAGACGCCGGGCTCGCCGAACTCGGTCGCGCCGCGGACCAGGAACTCCATCGCCATCAACGTCTTGCCGCAGCCGGCGCTGCCACACACCAGCGTCGGCCGCCCGCGCGGCAGCCCGCCCCCCGTGATGTCGTCGAGGCCGTGGATCCCCGTGGGAGCCTTGGGGATGCTCTGGCGTTCACTAGCGGTGCTTCCGATCATGAGGTTGCCGTGTCGCGAGGCGTGCCGAGCGCAGTCGGCAATGGCCAGTTTAGGGCGACCGATGGACGAGCGGCAACCTCGAAAGTAGGCCGAGCAGACTCGGCTATGTCACGGCGGGGCAGGCGGGCCAGGACGACGGCGACGGCGCCGTCATTTCTTCGTTGCCGGGCTCAAGAACGGCGCGCGCCAACGGGGTTCCGTCGCCGCAATCGCTCATGCGGCGAACTCGTACGTAAGGGACATGGTCCAGCTTGCCGGCCCGCTCGCGGGCTCTCCGACCGAGGGTTTTGCCGAGCAAAAAGCCGCGAGCCGGGCACCCCGCGGTGGGGGCGTCCGGCTCGTGGTCGGGGGGTCGTAAGGGGGTCGAGAGAGGAACTCTTTACATGAGCTGGCGGCGCTCGAACTCCGAGCGGAGCTTGCGCAGCGCCTGCTCCTGCAGCTGACGGATGCGCTCGCGCGAGAGCGAGTAGTTGGCGCCGATCTCCTTGAGGGTGAGCTCGGGCTCGCCGTCGAGGCCGACGCGCTTGCGGAGGATGTCGGCCTCCATCGGCGAGAGCTTGTCGAACACCTCGAGGAGGGCGTCCTGCAGGAGGGCGGAGTCCATCAGCTCGTAGGGGGTGGCCTGGCTGGCGTCGACGAGGGTGTCGGCGAGGCTGCTCTCGCCGTCGCGGGTGGCCGGGAGGGAGAGGCTGAGCGGCTGGTCGATGAGCGACCAGCTCATCCGCTGGATGCGCTCCATGCTGATGCCGGTGGCCGAGGACAGCTCCTCGTCGGTGGGGGTGCGGCCGTACATGACCTCGTACTCGCGGCGGGCGCGATTGACCTTCTTGCAGGCGTCGATCATGTGGAGGGGCAGACGGACGCTGCGGTCGGTGTCGACGATGGCGCGGGTGATGGCGTAGCGGATCCACCAGGCCGCGTAGGTGGCGAAGCGGCAGCCGCGGGTGGGGTCGAAGCGGTCGACGGCCTTCATCAGGCCCATGTTGCCGTCCTGGATGAGGTCCTGCAGCGGGATCGAGCTGCGGGCGAAGCGGCGGGCGATGGCGACGACGAGGCGGAGGTTGGAGCGCACGAAGGCGTTCTTGGCCAGCATGACCGCGTTGTGGGCCTTGCGGGCGGCGGCGACGTAGCGGACGAAGGGCGCGCTGTCGCGGTAGGGGGCTTGACCTTCATGTTGGTGGCGACGCCGCGGTCACCCTCGAGGCCGGTGAGGTCGGCGAGGATGGAGTCGGCGACGACGCTGTCGACGTCGGCGAACACCAGGCGATCGATGAGGGCGTTGCGCGCGGCGTTGAAGGCCTCCTCGTGGCTCTTCAGGACGCGGTCGCGGAGGGCGCGAGAGGTCTTCTCGACGGCCTCGAGCACGGCCGGCGGGACGGCCTCGGCCGACAGACGCTCGCCGATCAGGGCGCAGATGGCCGAGACGAACGGCGGGTAGCTCAGGAAGGCGGCCCACATGGCCTTCTTCAGCTCGACCAGGCGGGTGGCCGCAGCCATCTCCTCGTCCTTCCCCATCACCGTGACATCGGCGAGTTCGCGGAAGTACCGCGCGGTCGTCGCACCACCGATCGGCGCATTGAACGTGCAATCATTCCCGGAGTTGGTGATTCGATTCAGCATTGTGGACCCCTCGTCTGACCTCCAATAGATTCGCAATGATCAGATAAAGAGGACGTAAAGAAGAGGGGCAGTTCGCATCAAGATCTCGTAAGGAACGCTGTTAAGTGCGGTATATGCGCGGTTTTTCTTCGACTTTACTCGACTTTGTCCGACTGAGACCTCGTTTCGTGACGGCCAGAAATGGGGCTAAAACCGGCTTTGTCATCAGGTAAAACCCTAAAATAATATTGCCAATGACTTCGAAAGGCCCGACTCGAGGCGATGGAGATCGCGGCGACGGTCGGCGAGTCACCACATTTGAGAATGTGGGGTCGCCGTCGAGGCGGAATCATCATACGGGCTGGATCGGCCCGGAAGGGGCCCCAGGGGCGCGTAGAAGGCTGTTTCGATCCGCGGGCCTGCGTCGAGGGCCGGGCCGGCGGACGCGGCGGGGGAGCGCCCCGCGCACCGGAGCCGGAGCACCGCTGAGCTCGCCGAGGCGGGGAGGCGGTCGTCCACGCGACGGTATCGCTCGCGGCAGAAAATGCGGTCGCGGTCGCGAGGTCGCGCGGCTGCTGTCGCGGGCGGAAGCAGGATGCCGGATGCTGCGTCGCTCGCAGCGAGGTGCGAGCGAGGTCGGGTCGGCGTGGCGTCGCTCTTCGGGCGCGGTCGGAGGTCGCGCGACAGGTGCGGACGGGGAGGTCGTTGCAGCCGTGTCGCTCGTCGTGGGGGGCGCGGTCGATGCCGTCGCTCGCGAGTGTCGCTCGCTCGTGGGACGGACGAGGAGCGATGCTGCCGCTCGCGAGCGGTCGCTCGTCGTGGGACGGACGAGGAGTGATGCAGCCGGTCGCGAGTGTCGCTCGTCGTGGGACGGACGAGGCGGCCGAGCGTGCCGTCGTCGCGGGCGCTACGCGGGCGGGCGTCGCGGCAGGTGGACGTGCATCAGGTTGCCGCCGGCGTCGCTCGACTCGAACGCGATCGTCCCGCCGTGGGCGAGCACCAGCTGGCGGGTGACGAACAGGCCGAGGCCGAGGGCGCGGGCCCCGTGGCGGCGGGCGGGGTCGGTGCGGCGGAACGGTTCGAACACCGAGTCGCGCACGCTCTCGGGGACGGCCGGGCCGAGGTTGTGGACCGTCAGCTCGACGGCGTCGGGGGCGTCGCCGACGGCGCGCACGGTGATCGTGGTGCCGGGCGTGCCGTGATCGATGGCGTTGCCGACCAGGATGGTGACGACCTGCAGCAGGCGGTCGAAGTCCCAGGTGCCGCGCAGGTCGCCGACGGCGTCGAAGCGGACCCGCGTCTTGCCGTTCGGCAGCTCCTCGATCGCCTGCTCGACGATCTCCCGCAGGTCGGCGGCGACCGGGCCGATCGCGATCCCGCGGCCCAGTCGCACCTGCGTCAGGTCGAGCAGCTGCTCGATGAGGCGACCCATGCGCTCGCCGCTGGCGAGCACGCGCTCGAGCGGGGTGCGGACCGGCTCCTCGCGCGCGCGCAGGAGGGCCAGCTGGGCCGAGACCATCATCGCGTTCAGCGGGTTGCGCAGGTCGTGGCCGAGGATCCCGAGCATCATCTCGCGGAAGGTCTCGACGTCCTTGCGCTTGTGGATGTCGGCGGCGACGCCGACCCACTCGAGCCGTTCGCCGCGCGCGTCGGTCACCGGGGCGGCGCGCAGCAGCGTCCAGGCGGGCTGACCGTCGGGCCGCGGCAGGCGGACCTCGAGCTCCCACGCGGCGCCGGCAGCGAAGGCCGCGCGCACGGACGCCTCGACGTGCTCGCGGTCTTCGGCGTGCACGCCGGCGAGCAGCCCGCGCTCCAGCCATTGCTCGCGGCTCACGCCGGTCAGCGCGCGGAAGCCCGGCGAGTCCTCGAGCGGGCGGTCGCCGTCGGGCGCCAGCCGCCACACGGTCTGACCGGTCGCCTGCGCCAGCGCGGTGAAGCGGCGCTCGGCGGCGCGGGTGTCGTCGTCAGCGGTGCGGCTCATCGCGGGCTCCTCATCGACGCTCCAGCAGCTTGCGCAGCGCCTCGCGCAGCGCGCCCAGATCGATCGGCTTGCGCAGCACGATCGCACCGCCGGCCTCGACGCGGCGCTCGGCGGTCACCAGCAGCACGGGGATCGGCGCCAGGCGAGGGTCGCGGGCCTTGGCCTCGCGGAACTCCTTGCCGCCCATGCGCGGCATCTTGAGGTCGAGGACGATGACGGCCGGCAGCGGCGTGGCGGGCGCGGCGAGCAGCTCGAACGCCTCGACGCCGTCGGCGGCGGCCAGCACGCCGTAGCCCTCGTCGACCAGGAAGTCGCGCAACGACTCGCGGACCATCTCGTCGTCGTCGACGACCAGCACGTAGTCCCTCGGCGTCGCCGTCGCCGGGTTCTGCCCCGGCGTCTCCGAGCGGCGCTGGCCCTCGGCGAGCATCCACTTGTCGACCTCCGACAGCTTCAGCTTCCACAGCTTGCCGATCTTCTGCGCCGGTAGCCCGCGGCGCTCGATCCAGCGGTAGATCGAGTCCTTGCGCACCCCGAGGTGCGCGGCGACCTCGTCGATCGACGCCCATGGCTCCGAGCGCGGATCGTCGTCGCGGGGAGGGCGAGGCGGTGCGGCCATGCGCAAGATTGCTACCGCGGACGCGGAATTCACTCAATAGTCGTGAAAACACGGTACTGAAGTGCGGCAATGACGCGGGCGCGGCCGCGCCGGTCGCGGGCGGGCGGACGGCCGTCCGAGGCTGTCTCAGAAGACAGGAACTGACGCCTGTCCTCGGGACAGGTCTGGCGGCCCCGGGGCGCGCGGCAGGCGGGGTCAACCGACGCTCTTGCGCCCGGCGCTGCGGTGTTGGTCCATCAGCCGGCTCAGCTTGGCGAAGTTGACCGGCTTGACCAGGTGGGCGTCGAAGCCGGACTGCTGGGTCCGCGTGCGCACGTCCTCCTGGCCCCAGCCGGTGACTGCGATCAAGAGAACGTCTTCGGCCCACGGCTGCGAGCGGATCCACGAGGCGGCGCCGAAGCCGTCGAGCTTCGGCATGCCGAGGTCGAGGAAGATGACCTCGGGGCGGAATCGGTCGGCGGCGTCGATGCCCTGCTGGCCGTCGTAAGCGGTCTCGACGATGTTGCCGCTCACCTTGAGCAGGCCGGCCAGGCTGAGGGCGGCGTCGACGTTGTCGTCGACCACGAGCACCTTGCGGGCCGTGGGGCTCGGGGCCGGGGCCGCCGGGGTTGTCGGGGCCGGCTCGGCGGCGGTCTCCCGGCGCAGCAGCGGCAGCTTGACGGTGAACTCGCTGCCCCTGCCGGGCCCCTCGCTGTGGGCGGCGACCGAGCCGCCGTGCAGCTCGACCAGGCGGCGGACCAGCGCCAGGCCGATGCCGAGGCCGCCCTGGGCCTGGTGGACGGTGCGGTCGACCTGCGTGAACAGCTTGAACACTTCGGGAGCATCTCGCCGGAGATCCCGGTGCCCGAGTCGGCGACGCGGATCAGCACCAGCGCGTCGGGGCCAGCGAGCTCGACGGTGAGGCGGATCTGCCCGCCCTCCGGGGTGTACTTGGCGGCGTTGTTGAGCAGGTTGCCGACGACCTGGGTCAGGCGCGTGCGGTCGCCCTCGATCCAGATCGGGTCCTCGGGGGCGCTGACGGCGATCTGGTGGCGGCGGGCGTCGATCAGCGGGCGGGTCGTCTCGAGCGCGCGGCTTATCACCGCCGCGACCTCGAGCGGGGCGCTCTGCAGCTTGATCTTGCCCTGGGTGATCCGCGAGACGTCGAGCAGGTCGTCGACCAGGCGGTGCAGCTGCTCGGTCTGGCGCTCGATCACGTCGCGGCACCAGCGGATCTCGGGGTCGTCGATCTCCTTGACGCCCATCAGCTCGACGGCGCTGTGGATCGGGGCCAGCGGGTTGCGCAGCTCGTGGGCCAGCATGGCCAGGAACTCGTCCTTCTGGCGGTCGGCCTCGCGCAGCTGCTCGTGCGTGTGCCGCAGCGCCTCCTCGGCCCGCAGTCGCTCGGCGACCTCGGCGGCGAGGGTGCGGTTGGCCTCGGCCAGGCCGGCGTTGGCCTGCTCGAGCACCGCGTTGAGCTGCTCGAGCTCGCGGGTCTTCTCGGCCTGCAGGGTGGTGTTGGCCAGCGCGAGCTGGGCGTTGGCCTGCTCGAGCTCGCGGTTGGCCCGCACCAGCTCCTGGCGCTTGAGGTGCAGCTCGACCAGCACCGAGACCTTGCCGCGCAGGATCTCCGGGACGATCGGCACGTACACGTAGTCGACCGCGCCGAGCTCGTAGCCGCGGAGGGCGTCGAGGTCGGTGATGTTGTGGCCGGTGACGAAGATGATCGGCGTCCGCTCGAAGCGCGGGTGCTGGTGGATCATCGCCGCGGTCTCGAAGCCGTCCATCTCCGGCATGCTGACGTCGAGGAGGATGACGGCGAACTCCTCGCGCAGCAGCTTCTGCAGCGCCTCGACGCCCGAGGACGCGCGCACCAGGTTCTGCTCGAGCGGCGCGAGGATGGCCTCGTAGCTGAGCAGCCGGGCCGGCTGGTCGTCGACGAGGAGGATGTTGACTCGGTCGCGCGCGGTCATGACGACACCTCCGTCACCTGTGGAGCCAGATCCGCAGCAAGGACAGCAGTTGCTCGGTGTTCACCGGCTTGGCGATGTAGTCGGACGCGCCGGCCTCGAGGCACTTCTCGCGGTCGCCCTTCATCGCCTTGGCGGTGAGGGCGATCATGGGCAGGCGCCGGAGCCCGGGATCTTTGCGGATCCGCCGCATCGTCTCGTAGCCGTCCATCTCGGGCATCATGATGTCCACGAGGGCCAGCGCCAAATCCGGGGTGGATTTGACGATGTCGATGGCCTCCTGGCCGGTCGAAGCGCTGATGACGCGCATGCCCTGGCGCTCGAGCAGGGACGACAGGGCGAAGATGTTGCGCACGTCGTCGTCGACCACGAGGACCCGCTTGTTGACGAGCACCTCGTTGTTGTCGTGCAGGCGCTCGATCATCCGCTGCTTGTTGAGCGGCAGCGCCGTGATGTCGCGGTGGAGCACCAGCGCCGTCTCGTCGAGCAGGCGCTCGGGCGACTGCACGTCCTTGAGGACGATGCTCTTGGCGACCTTGCGCAGCTGGCTCTCCTCGACGGGCGACAGCTCCTTGCCGGTGAACACCACGACCGGGAGGTCGCGCATGGTCGGCTCGTGCTGCAGGCGGGACAGCAGCTCGAAGCCGGACATGTCGGGCAGGCGCAGGTCGAGGACCACGCAGTCGAACGGGCGCTCGCGCAGGGCGACCAGGGCGGCCGAGCCGCTGTCGACGGCGGTGATCTTGACGTCGTCGTGGCCGAGCAGCTCGGACAGGCTGCGGCGCTCGACTGCGTCGTCCTCGACGATCAGCAGCTCGCGCGGCTTCTTGTTGGCGAACCGCTTCATGCGGTCGAACGCGGCCGCGAGGCTGTCGCGCGACAGCGGCTTGTTGAGGTAGGTGAAGGCGCCGCGCTCGAGCACGTGCTGGCGCTCGTCGTCGAGCGTCAGGATCTGCACCGGGATGTGGCGGGTCGCCGGGTTCTGCTTGAGCTGGCTCAGCACCGCCCAGCCGTGGACGTCGGGCAGGAAGATGTCGAGCGAGATCGCGGTCGGGCGGTACTGGATCGCCAGGCTGACGGCGTCGGCGCCGCGCAGGGTGACGAGGCCCTTGTAGCCGCGCTCGCGCGCCACCTCGAGCAGGAGGTGGGCGAAGTGCGGGTCGTCCTCGACGATCAGCAGCGAGTTGTCGCCGGGGCTCAGCAGGTCGCGATCGTCGACGATCTGCTCGCGCGGGGGCGCGTTGGCGGCCGGGGCGGTCAGGGCGTGGGCGTGGTGCTGCGGCCGCTGGGGCAGCTTGCTGGCGGCCGGGCCCTGGTACTGCAGCGGCAGGTAGAGGGTGAAGGTGCTGCCGCTGCCGATCACGCTGTGCAGCTTGATCTCGCCGCCGAGCAGGCCGGCGAGCTCGCGGCTGATCGCCAGGCCGAGGCCGGTGCCGCCGTACTTGCGGGCGGTGCCGGCGTCGGCCTGCTGGAACGCCTCGAAGATGATGCGCTGCTTCTCCGGCGGGATGCCGATGCCGGTGTCGCTGACCGAGAACGAGACCACCCCGGGCGCGCTGCTGAGGACCGGGTGCTCGGGGTTCCAGCCGCTGGCGACCAGCTTGACCTCGAGGCGGACGCCGCCGCGCTCGGTGAACTTGAAGGCGTTCGACAGCAGGTTCTTCAGCACCTGCAGCAGGCGCTTGGGGTCGGTGGTGATCGCCCGGCCGATGTTGGCGGCGAAGTCGGTGGTGAGGGTGAGGCCGCGGTTCTCGGCCTCGTGGCGGAAGTTGCGCTCGACGGTGTCGCGCAGGCTCGAGAACGGCAGCTCCTCGGAGTCGACGGTGACGGTGCCCGACTCGATCTTCGACAGGTCGAGGATGTCGCTGATCAGGTTGAGCAGGTCGGTGCCGGCGCCGTGGATCGTCTTGGCGAACTCGACCTCGCGCTCGTTGAGGTTGTGCTCGATGTTGTCGGCCAGCTGCTGGCCCAGGATCAGGATGCTGTTGAGCGGCGTGCGCAGCTCGTGCGACATGTTGGCGAGGAACTCGGACTTGTAGCGCGAGGTCAGCGCGAGCTCGGCCGCTTTCTCCTCGAGCGCGCGGCGGGCCTGCTCGATCTCCTGGTTCTTGCGCTCGACCTCCGCGTTCTGCTCGGCCAGCAGCTTGGCCTTCTGCGCCAGCTCCTCGTTGGTCTGCTGCAGCTCCTTCTGCTGCGCCTGCAGCTCGCCGGCCAGCTGCTGCGACTGCATCAGCAGGCCCTCGGTGCGCATGGTCGCCTCGATGGTGTTGATGACGATGCCGATGCTGCCCGTGAGCTGCTCGAGGAAGGCCAGGTGCGAGGCCGTGAACTCGCGCAGCGAGGCCAGCTCGATGACCGCCTTGACCTGGCCCTCGAACAGGACCGGCAGGACGATCACGGTGCGCGGGCGGGCGGTCAAGAGGCCCGAGCTGATGACCACCGACTCGTCGGTCACCTGCGACAGCAAGATCCGCTGGCGCTCGAAGGCGCACTGGCCGACCAGGCCCTCGCCGACGGCGTACTGGCGCGGGTTCTTGGGGTCGCGGGCGTCGGCGTAGCTGGCCAGCTGGGTCAGCGCGGCCTCGCCGTTGAGGCCGTCCATCACGTACATGACGCCCTGCTGGGCGTCGATCAGCGGCACCAGCTCGGACAGCAGGCGCTGGCCCACGGTGATGAGGTCGCGCTGGCCCTGCATCATGCGGGTGAAGCTGGCGAGGTTGGTCTTGAGCCAGCCCTGCTCGTTGTTGCGCTCCGTGGTGGCGCGCAGGTTGTCGATCATCGCGTTGATGTTGTCCTTGAGGTCGGCGACCTCGCCGCGCGCGTCGACCTGGATCGAGCGGGTCAGGTCGCCCTTGGTCACGGCGGTGGCGACCTCGGCGATGGCGCGGACCTGGGTGGTCAGGTTGGCCGCCAGGAGGTTGACGTTGGCGGTCAGGTCCTTCCAGGTGCCGGCCGCGCCGGGCACGTTGGCCTGGCCGCCGAGGCGGCCCTCGACGCCGACCTCGCGCGCGACCGAGGTGACCTGGTCGGCGAAGATGGCGAGCGTGCCGGTCATGTTGTTGATCGTGGTCGCCAGCGCCGCGACCTCGCCCTTGGCCTCGACCGTGAGCTCCTGGCGCAGGTCGCCGTTGGCCACCGCGGTCACGACCTTGACGATGCCGCGCACCTGGTTGGTCAGGTTGGCGGCCATGACGTTGACGTTGTCGGTGAGGTCCTTCCAGGTGCCGGCGACGCCCTTGACCTGGGCCTGACCGCCGAGCTTGCCCTCGGTGCCGACCTCGCGGGCGACGCGGGTCACCTCGGCCGCGAACGCGTTGAGCTGGTCGACCATCGTGTTGATGGTGTCCTTGAGCTGGAGGATCTCGCCCTTGACGTCGACGGTGATCTTCTTCGACAGGTCGCCGCGGGCGATCGCGGTCGTGACCTCGGCGATGTTGCGCACCTGCGAGGTGAGGTTCGACGCCATCGAGTTGACGTTGTCGGTCAGGCCCTTCCACGCGCCGGCCACTCCGGGCACCTGGGCCTGGCCGCCGAGGATGCCCTCGGTGCCGACCTCGCGGGCGACGCGGGTCACCTCGGCGGCGAAGCCGTTGAGCTGGTCGACCATCGTGTTGATGGTGTTCTTGAGCTCGAGGATCTCGCCCTCGACGTCGACGGTGATCTTGCGCGAGAGGTCGCCGCGGGCCACGGCGGTGGTGACCTCGGCGATGTTGCGCACCTGCGAGGTGAGGTTCGACGCCATCGAGTTGACGTTGTCGGTCAGGTCCTTCCAGGTGCCGGCGATCCCGGGCACCTGGGCCTGGCCGCCGAGCTTGCCCTCGGTGCCGACCTCGCGGGCGACGCGGGTCACCTCGGCGGCGAAGCCGTTGAGCTGGTCGACCATCGTGTTGATGGTGTTCTTGAGCTCGAGGATCTCGCCCTTCACGTCGACGGTGATCTTGCGCGAGAGGTCGCCGGTGGCGACGGCGGTGGTGACCTCGGCGATGTTGCGCACCTGCGAGGTCAGGTTCGAGGCCATCGCGTTGACCGAGTCGGTGAGGTCCTTCCAGGTGCCGGCCACGCCGGGCACCTGGGCCTGACCGCCGAGCTTGCCCTCGGAGCCGACCTCGCGGGCGACGCGGGTCACCTCGCTGGCGAAGCCGTTGAGCTGGTCCACCATGACGTTGATGGTGTTCTTGAGCTCGAGGATCTCGCCCTTCACGTCGACGGTGATCTTGCGCGACAGGTCGCCGCGGGCGACGGCGGTGGTGACCTCGGCGATGTTGCGGACCTGCGAGGTGAGGTTCGACGCCATCGAGTTGACGTTGTCGGTGAGGTCCTTCCAGGTGCCGGCGACGCCGGGCACCTGGGCCTGACCGCCGAGGTTGCCCTCGGTGCCGACCTCGCGGGCGACGCGGGTCACCTCGGCCGCGAAGCCGTTGAGCTGGTCGACCATCGTGTTGATGGTGTTCTTGAGCTCGAGGATCTCGCCCTTGACGTCGACGGTGATTTTTCTAGAAAGGTCGCCGCGGGCCACGGCGGTGGTGACGTCGGCGATGTTGCGGACCTGCGAGGTGAGGTTCGACGCCATCGCGTTGACGTTGTCGGTGAGGTCCTTCCAGGTGCCGCCGGCGCCCTTGACCTGAGCCTGACCGCCGAGCTTGCCCTCGGTGCCGACCTCGCGGGCGACGCGGGTCACCTCGGCAGCGAAGCCGTTGAGCTGGTCGACCATCGTGTTGAT
The DNA here is from genome assembly GCF_026626665.1 of Nannocystis pusilla. Classification (GTDB taxonomy): domain Bacteria; phylum Myxococcota_A; class Polyangia; order Nannocystales; family Nannocystaceae; genus Nannocystis; species Nannocystis pusilla. Next base: position 6,554,342 of record NZ_JAPNKE010000002.1, on the reverse strand, counting down.
GGTGTTCTTGAGCTCGAGGATCTCGCCCTTGACGTCGACGGTGATCTTGCGAGAAAGGTCGCCGCGGGCGACGGCGGTGGTGACCTCGGCGATGTTGCGCACCTGCGAGGTGAGGTTCGAGGCGAGGCCGTTGACGTTGTCGGTGAGGTCCTTCCAGGTGCCGGCGACGCCGGGGACCTGGGCCTGACCGCCGAGCTTGCCCTCGGTGCCGACCTCGCGAGCGACGCGCGTCACCTCGGAGGCGAACGAGCGCAGCTGCTCGACCATCGTGTTCAGCGTCTCCTTGAGCTGGAGGATCTCGCCGCGCACGTCGACGGTGATCTTGCGCGAGAGGTCGCCGCCGGCGATCGCGGTGGCGACCTCGGCGATGTTGCGCACCTGCGCGGTCAGGTTCGACGCCATCGAGTTGACGTTGTCGGTGAGGTCCTTCCAGGTGCCTGCCACGCCGGGGACCTGAGCCTGACCGCCGAGCTTGCCCTCGGTGCCGACCTCGCGGGCGACACGCGTGACCTCGGCGGCGAAGCCGTTGAGCTGGTCGACCATCGTGTTGATGGTGTTCTTGAGCTCGAGGATCTCGCCCTTGACGTCGACGGTGATCTTGCGCGAGAGGTCGCCGCGGGCGACGGCGGTGGTGACCTCGGCGATGTTGCGCACCTGCGAGGTCAGGTTGAGCGCCATCGCGTTGACCGAGTCGGTGAGGTCCTTCCAGGTGCCGGCGACGCCGGGCACGATCGCCTGACCGCCGAGCTTGCCCTCGGAGCCGACCTCGCGGGCGACGCGCGTCACCTCGGAGGCGAACGAGCGCAGCTGGTCGACCATGGTGTTGATCGCCTCCTTGAGCTGGAGGATCTCGCCGCGCACGTCGACGGTGATCTTGCGCGAGAGGTCGCCGCTGGCGACGGCGATCGTCACCTCGGCGATGTTGCGCACCTGGGCGGTGAGGTTGCCCGCCATCGAGTTGACGTTGTCGGTCAGGTCCTTCCACACGCCCGACAGGCCGGCCACCTGGGCCTGGCCGCCGAGCTTGCCGTCGGTGCCGACCTCGCGAGCGACGCGCGTCACCTCGCTGGTGAACACGCTCATCTGGTCGATCATCGTGTTGACGATCGTGGCCGAGCGCAAAAACTCGCCCTGCAGCGGCCGACCCTCGACGTCGAGCCGCATGGTCTGGGTCAGGTCGCCCTTGGCGACGGCGCCGATGGCCCGGCTCACCTCGGCCGTCGGCCACAGGAGGTCGTCGAGCAAGGTGTTGACGGAGTCCTCCATCTCGCCCCAGGCGCCGGCCCGGTTGTGTCCGCGCACGCGCTGACGCGTCTGGCCGCGCTTGCCCACGACCTCGCCGATCCGCTCGAGCTCCCCGGCCATGACCCGGTTGGCGACGATGATCTGGTTGACGGTGTCGGCGATCTTGCCACCCAGGCCCGTCCAGTCGCCCGGGAGCTCGGCCGAGAAGTCGCCGTCGCGCACGGCCTGCAGCACGCGCAGGAGCTGCCGCTGCTCAGGGGTGCCGATGCCAGTCAAACCAGCGCCGCTCTCGGTCGCGTCCGTGATGGTCATGGTCGAGCTCTCCGTCGCCGAGAGACCCGAAGGGCCCTCGCGTCCCAGGAGGATACGCAGCTTTCGCATGCGCCGTCCCCCTCGATCATGACAGCGCCGAAAGGCGCGCCCGCCGCGATGCCACCGAAAACTTGGGAAGATCCCGAGTGTTACCGCCGGCGAGACGACCGCGCCCGCCGCCGAGCGGACCCCCACGGCGCCGGTTCGCCGGGGCTCACGACGTGGCGTTCGCACACACCCGCAGCCGCAGGTCGCGGATGTGGGCGGCGAGCGGACGCGGCGATATCATGAGGTGTTTGATGAGACATGTTTGAAGGGACATGTCGGGCACGGCGCGACGAGACGCGGTCGCCACGCCCTGACCCGGCGATCGCGGTCGCGCGCCGGCGAGGCGGCTGGGGGGCGGAGTGGACCGTCGGCGCTCGCGTAAATGTGTGTAGTCCCTGTTCAGGGTTGGCTGCCGGCGGTGGCCCGGAGGTCTTCGCGGCGCGGGCGACGATTCGGTCGGCGGGGCCGGCGGAGGCCGTTCGGGCGGTGCCGGCGAGAGACAGGACGAGAGGGCGAGGGACCTCGGGGCGGCGATGATGCGTGTAGTCCCTGTTCAGGGTTGCGATCGCCGGAGCGAGGCGTCCGCAGCGGCGATGCACGGTGAGTGCAGGCGACGGGCGCGGGCGTCATCCTCCCCGGGGCTCGCGAAGGTCGATGGCGAGGAGGCCCATTCCTTGCGGTGGCGTCGCGAGGCGAGGCGCGTGGCCGCACGAGGGAGAGAGCAGATCGCTCGCGGCGAGGGCGACGGGCTGCCCGCGCCCGCGGAGGATTGACCCTCCCGGGGGTGGGCCACGCTCGCGCAAATATGCGCACGGACCGGCGTCTCCCGCTGCTGGCTGCGGGCCTCCTGGCGATCGTGTCCGCCTGCTCGGGGACGACGCAGGAGCCGGCGCCGCCGCCCGGACCGCCGCCGCTCCGCTGCGAGCCGGCGGAGTGCAACGATCAGGGCATGCAGGCGCTCGGGCTGCAGCGCCCGGACGAGGCGGTGCGCCTGCTCGATCGGTCATGTTCTCTGGGACATGCGGCCGGCTGCTCGAACCTAGCCGGGGTGCTGCGCGGCGGGGTCGGCGGCGGGCCCAGGGACCCGGCCCGCGCGGTCGGCCTGTACGACCGCGCGTGCCGGCTCGGCTTCGCCGCGGCCTGCGCGACGGTCGGATCGATGCTGGCCGAAGGGACAGCCGTGCCGGCCGACCCGCCGCGGGCGCTGGGCATGTTCGAGCTCGGCTGTGTGAAGCAGGACGCGTTCGCGTGCTTCACCGCGGGGCTGTTCTACGAGGCAGGTCGCGGGCTGCCGGCGCGCGACCCGGGCCGCGCGGCGGGCTCGTTCGCGCAGGCGTGCGGGCTCGGGCACGCGACGGGCTGCTTCAACGCGGGGATCTTGCTGTACGACGAGGCGAACGGGCAGCCCGGCGAGAACGCGCGCGCGGTCGAGTTCTTCGCCCGGGCGTGCGCGGGGCCCAGCCGGCGGGGTGCCTGCGCGAGGGGCTGGCGGCGCTGCGCGGGGTCGGCACGGCGGCGGACACGACCCGGGCGGCCGGCCTGTTCGCGCGCGCGTGCGAGGGCGGGGACGACGACGCGTGCGGCCTGGCGGCGCAGCTGAAGAAGTCGCGCGGGCGCAAGATCGAGGTGGCGCTGACGAGCCGCGCGCCGACGCTGACGATGGCCGGGCTGACGGTCCACGAGCTGTCCTGCCGCATGCCGCAGACCGACCCGCTGGCGCTGGCGGAGGCGCTCGAGGGCGTGGCGGCCCACAAGGCGGCGCTCGACGCCTGCGCGCCGGCCGGGGCGGCGGTGGCGGTGGCCTGGAGCTACCGCGGCGGGCGGGCCGGGCTGGTGCGGGTCGACGCGGCCGATCCCAGGCTGGCGGGCTGCGTGCGCAAGGCGGTCGAGCGCGCCCGCTCGAGCCTGACGGCCAGCTGCGCGGCGACGGTGCTGATCGGCGAGGCCGCAGGGGCCCGCAAAGCCCTGGCAGAGCGCCGTTCCGCGAGCGCGGGCCCGCCCGCGCCTCCGCTGGCGCAGGCGCGTTGACAGGCCGTGCGCGCGGCCCGTAGCGTGGGGCATGCGCCTGAGTTCGGGTTGGGGTGTCGCCGTGGTCGTGGCCGGGGTGCTTGCGTGCGGCGGGGAGCCGACGGCGACCGACACGGACTCGGGCACGGGCGCGGACTCCGGGACGACCGGCGAGGCGATCGTCCTGGCGGACTTCTTCGACCTGGCCGAAGAGACATATTGTGATTGGGCGGTCCGCTGCGGGGCGTTCGCCGCGGCGGCGGACTGCCGCGCGGTCGAGTTCTTCGAAGTGGCCTACCCGCCGCGGCTGCTGGCGGAGGCGCGGCTCGACGACGGCGCCGGCGGGCAGGCGGTCGAGTACTTGCTGGCGTCGGAGGCGGCGGGGCGGCTGGTGTTCGACGCGGCGGCGGCGGCGAGCTGCCTGGCCTACGTCGAGGCGCGCGGCTGCGAGATGCCGGGCACGTACGTGGCCGACGAGGCCGAGCTGGCCGGGCAGGCGGCCTGCGACGCGATCTTGCGCGGGACGATGGTGGTGAACGGGCCGTGCCTGCTGTCGGTCGAGTGCGCGCCGCAGGAGGCGGCGACGATGGTGTGCGGCTTCGACCCGAGCTGCACCGAGGCGTGCTGCCTCGGCGGCTGCCGGCCGCTGGCGTCGCTGCCGATCGGGACGCCGTGCAACGGCAACAGCCGCTGCCAGGCGGGCAGCTTCTGCGGCCGCGACGGCAACACCGGGATGTTCACGGTGTGCACCGCGAAGCAGCCGGTCGGGGCGGCCTGCCAGGGCTTCGACGAGTGCGTCGCCGACGGCTACTGCGACTTCAACACCGGCGAGTGTCGGGCGCTGCTCGGTGAGGGGGAGTCGTGCGCCGACTTCGGCGACGTCGGCTGCGAGCCGGGGCTGTACTGCGCCGACCCGGGCTTCGTCAGCGACGGCCGCTGCTACGCCTACGCGCCGCTCGGCGGGGCCTGCCTGCCCGACTGGTACCTCGGCTGCAGCACGCTCGGCTCGTTCTGCGACCCGCAGGGCCAGTGCGCGGCGGCGCCGGGCCCGGGCGATTCGTGCGCGACCGGCCCGTGCGACCTGACCAGCAGCTGCGACTGGTACTCGCAGAGGTGCGTGGCGCTGGCCCGCGAGGGCGAGCCGTGCGGCGACTCGATCCGCTGCGCCGGGGCCCTGCAGTGCGACGGCTGGGACCCGGCCTCGGCCCGCTGCCGGGCGCCGCAGCTCGCCGGCGCGTGCGCGGTGCCGGGCGAGGACGAGCTGCCTCAAGGAACATAACGCTTAGGACATGTCTTGGAGGACATTGATATGAGGAAGACGATCCCCGGGTTGGTGCTAGGTTCGCTGCGGCGGCGGTGCGCCCAGCCGGCGACGCCCGAGAACTTCGCCGGCGAGTACGAGGAGGCGCTGTGCGCCTGGTCGACCGGCTGCTCGGTGTTCCAGTCGCGCGGGCAGTGCCGCGACGCGCTGGTGTGGGACTCGCACGGGCGCTTCCAGTACCTCCTGAGGGCGCTGGAGGCCGACCGGGTGGCGTTCGACGCCGAGGCGGCCGAGGCCTGCCTCGAGCAGGTGAGCGCGCTGGCGTGCGAGGGCGACCTGCTCGATCGGGTGCTGTTCAGCGTCGGGCCGACGGCGGGGCCGGAGGTGTGCCGCGACGTGTTCGTCGGCAAGGTCCGCAACTACGACCCGTGCCTCAACTCGGAGGAATGCGCCGGCGATGCGGTGTGCGGGTTCCCGCCGGGCGGCTGCGAGGAGGGCACGTGCTGCGCCGGCGCGTGCCGGGTGCTGAACACGGGGGCCGGGCCCGAGATCGGTGACCCCTGCAACGGCTCCGACTGCGACGACGACGCCTTCTGCGCCCGCGACCCGAACACGTTTTTGTTCACGGTCTGCACGGCGCGCCGCGGGGTCGGCGAGAGCTGCTCCGACAACACCGGCGCGTGCGCGGAGGGGCTGTTCTGCGACTTCCAGAACTTCACGTGCAAGGAGCTGGTCGCGAGCGGGGGCGACTGCTCCTCGGGCGAGAGCTGCGCCGAGGGGCTGCGGTGCTATCGCGACCGCGACGACCGGAGCACCTGCCGGGCGCTGCCGAACGAGGGCGAGAGCTGCATGGCCTTCAACTACCCGCCGTGCGCGCGCTTCGACAACTACTGCGACGCGTCGAACCGGTGCGCCAAGAAGCCCGGGCCCGGCGAGGCCTGCGCCGACTGGGAGTGCCTGCCCTACGCGGAGTGCCAGCCGAACGCGGGGGCGCAGGTCTGCGTCCGCCGCGGCAGCGAGGGCGAGGGCTGCGGCCCGGACTCGGGCTACGTCCAGTGCATCGGCCATCTGCAGTGCGGCGAGGACCAGACCTGCGCCGCGCCCGAGGCCGAGGCGGGGTGCGAGGTGCCCGAGTGAAGCGGGTGGCCTGAAGGACAGGTCCGCTCGCGGGGGATGTCGCCGCAGCCGCAAAGCGTTCTGCGGCGATTCCTCTGCGCCGCCTTGGTGACCTCGCTGTTCCCGACAGCGACTGATGGCCGAGTCCCCGATGCGGGATATGAGACGCTCTGCGAGGGCGAAGCCCGGGTGGCGAGCTCGAGGCCACTCTGAAGGAGTTCCGGCCCAACGACTTCAAGGCCAGCAGCCGCGTTTGGCAGATCTACCTCCGGCCCGAGACATGATCGCCGACTGGTCGCGCCCGGTCGGCGTTCGCGCTATGCTCGGAAGCCTCGAGCGCCTGCCTCATGCGCACCTGGTTCCTCGCAATCCTCGTAGCGACGAGCGCTTGTCGAGACGAGAGCACACGCCAGGGCCAGGCCATTCCGGGGACCGCGGGAGACGTGGTCGAACTCCCGCCCGAGCGGACCGAGAGACCGACGCCCGCGCTCGCGGAGCGCGGCGCCGACGAGGTCCCCGAGGGTCAAGGGTCCGGCCTCGATGTAGGCGCCGCGTCCCAGGCCGAGGCGGACCCGGTCCGCGGGGTCGCCGTCGCGTGGTTCGACTCGAGCCTCGCGCAAGACGAGCTGATCCTGCTGTGCGACTCGACCGCGCCGTGGGTGCGCTCCGACCTCGACGGAGCGACCTCGTGCGTACCCGACGGACAGCCGGTGTATGTGATCGGCCCTGACGGCGTGGAGCGATGGTCCGTGCGAGCACGCGAGCGAGAGGGTCGCTTTCTCGCGCCCGAGCTCGTCCGCCCCGAAGCCCGGTATCCGCCGGCCTCGATGCCCGAGCTGGTCCTGAACGAGCCTCCTCGCGCCGCGAACCCGCGCCTGGTCGCGCTCCGGACGGCAGGGCCGACGAGGCTGACGCGCGCGGCCGCGGGTGCGGTGGCGAGCGCGGCGGCGGCCGCCCACGGCGAGCTGGAGGCCGGCGACCTGCCGCTCGTCGCAAAGGGCGAGGTTCACGGCGAGTTCGGCGGCGGAGCGGACACCGTCGCCCTCTTTCAGGTCGGCGAGTCCGCGCCCGATCTCGCGGGTCATCAGGTGCTGGTCGCCATGTCGCAAGGGAAGCCCGTGAGCTTGTTCGGCGCTTCACCGCTGGAGTGGAGCGGGTACGAGCTCGTCGGCGCGACCGACCTCGACGGCGACGGCCACCAGGAGCTCCTGTGGTGGGCCAGGGCGGAGGGCGTCGGTATCGGCATCAACCTCACCTATTTCGCGAATGGCGAGCACAGGCTCCGCAACCTGTTCGCTTGCGAGTGCGGCGGTGCGTTCCGGGCGGCCTATCCGCTTCGCCGCGGGTCGATGTGATTCGCGGACGGACTGCCCTCGGTGGCGAAGTGCCCCTGTCGTCCGTCCCGGCTCAGATGAACTTGAACACCAGGCTGAACGAGGTGATCGTGTCGAGCTTCTTGATGCCCGGCAGCGGGGCGTTGTCGTAGCGCAGGGTGAAGCTGGTGGCGAAGGCGAAGCGCTTGCCGAGGGCGGTGGTGAGGGCGATGTCCCAGTTCACCCACGACTTGCTGCGCGCCTTGCCGCCGTCGGTCTCGACCGGGTTCGAGCGGAACGGCGCGAACGCCTGGATGTACTCGATGCCGGTGGTGAAGGTCACGTACTCGGACAGCAGGTTGCTGTAGCCGAGGAAGACGCGGCCCGAGTGGGTGGCGACGCTCGGGCGGGCGGCGCAGGTCGGCATCGCCGAGGTCGTGTTCGGCACGTCGAGCACCAGGCTGGTGCCGGCCGGGCACTGCGAGTTGTCGGCGCCGCGACGGACCCGCCGCTGGTCGTACAGGAAGTCGTAGCCGACCTCGGCCCACAGGCGGTGCTTGGGCTGGTTGACCATGTAGAACGCGAAGCCCGGGTCGACGCGCATGCGCATGTTGAGCCCGAGGAACGGGTCGAAGCGGGCGGTCAACATGGTGAAGAACGTGACCCGCGGGTGGAAATAGACGTCGTAGCGGACCCGGCCCTGGACGTTGCCGGCGGTCAGCTGGCCGGTGCGCGCGCCGTCGGGCTGGCGGATCGCCGCCTGCGCGTAGTTGCCGAGCAGCTGCGCCTGGAACTCGTGGATCTTGCGGCGGATCCGGAACCGGCCGCCGCCGGTCAGCGCGGCCGAGCGGGCGTTGCCCGAGGTGAACAGGCCGCCCGCCGAGATCTCCGCCTCGGTCGCGTCCATCGGCTCGCTGGTGCCGGAGGTCGCGAACTTGGTGTCGTCGAGGTTGCCGGCGCCGCTGCTGGCCGGGGCCTGGGCGCCCACGGTGCCGGTCGTCTTCGCCGTCGAGGCGGCGGTGCCGGCCGGCGGCGGGGAGCGGGCGCAGGTTCGGCGGCCGGCTCGCTCTCCTCGGCGGGCGCAGGTTGGGCCGGCGCAGGCGTGGGCGACTGGGCTGCGACGTCGCCGGCGGCTGCGAGGACGAGGGCGAACGCGACGAACGAGGGGAGACGAACGAGCGACGGCATGGCGGAATCGGCGCGCTCGTTTGTGACACCGATTGGGCTTTCAGCCAACTTCTCCGGCAGCGACGGGACGGCCGGTCAGGTGCGCCAGATCATGGCGGCATCGGCGGTTCCCCGAAGGGCCGCGATGGCGGCCGCGTAGTCGCGGCCGAACTGCGGGCTGCGCAGGACGCCCGTGCCGGACACGAAGGCGTCGGCCCCGTCGGCCGCGATGTCGGCGATGGTGTCGACCGTGACGCCGCCGTCGACCTCGATGCGGGTCGGCAGGCGGGCGGCGGCGATCATGGCCCGCAGCTCGCGGATCTTCGGCCGCACGGCCGGGATGAACTGCTGGCCGCCGAAGCCGGGGTTGACGCTCATCACGAGGACGACGTCGCACAGGTCGAGCACGTGGACCAGCGACGACACGGGGGTGTGCGGGTTCAGGCTGACGCCCGCCAGCACCCGCCCGCCCGCCTTGCGCGAGAGGCTCCGGATCTGCTGCAAGTTGCGGTGCAGGTGGCGGCAGGCCTCGACGTGGACGGTGATGATGTCGGCGCCGGCGTCGGCGAAGGCCTCGACGTAGCGCTCGGGCTCCTCGATCATCAAGTGACAGTCGAGCACGCGCGAGGTGTGCGGGCGCAGGGCCTGAACCACCAGCGGGCCGATCGTGATGTTGGGGACGAACCGGCCGTCCATCACGTCGACGTGCATCCAGTCGGCCCCGGCCCGGTCGAGCGCGACGACCTCCTCGCCCAGGCGGGAGAAGTCGGCGCTGAGCAGCGAGGGGGCGATCACCGGCGCGAGGCGTTCGGACGGGGCTGTATGTTGGGACATGTCTCTCCGGGCATGTGCGAGCGAGCGGCCGCGCGGGAGTGGTAGCACAGTCGGGCGGGCGTGGGTAAACTGGCCGGGTGAGCGAAGACCCCAGGTCGCCCGCGCCCCCGCCCGGATGGGGCGCGGTGGTCCGCGGCAACGTGCTCGCGGTCGGGGTGGTCAGCCTGCTCACGGACCTGTCGAGCGAGATGATAAGTCCGCTCCTGCCGGTGTTCGTGGCCGGGCTGGTGCCGGCCGACACGGCGGCGGTGACGCTGGGGCTGATGGAGGGCCTCGCCGAGGCGACCGCGAGCCTGCTCAAGCTGGTGTCGGGCCGCGTCAGCGACCGGCTCGGCAAGCGCAAGGCGCTGATCGTGGCCGGCTACGGGCTGTCGACGCTGGCGCGCCCGCTGTTCTCGCTGGCGACCACCGGCGGCCACGCGATCGCCCTGAAGTTCGTCGATCGCGTCGGCAAGGGCGTCCGCACCAGCCCCCGCGACGCGCTGATCGCCGACGCGGTGCCGGCCGCGCGGCGCGGGCTGGCGTTCTCGTTCCACCGGGCGATGGACCACGCCGGCGCGGTGCTGGGGCCGCTGCTGGCGCTGGCGCTGCTGCATGTGCTGCTCGGCTACGGGTTCTGGCGCGGCGACGCGGCGATCCCGGCGGAGGAGGAGCTGGCGGCGCTGCGGATCGTGTTCGCGGCGGCGCTGGTGCCGGGGCTCCTGGCGGTGGCGGTGATCGTGTTCGCGGTGCGCGAGATCGTGCCGGCGGCGGCGCCGACGAGCGGGCCGGGGGCGGGCGCGGAGGGGCTGCCGCGCCGCCTGTACGGGTTCGTGGCCGCGGCGGCGCTGTTCGCCCTCGGCAACAGCAGCGACCTGTTCCTGCTGCTCTACGCGCACGAGCGGTTCGGCCACGGGCTCGGGCAGCTGATCGCGCTGTGGGTGGCGCTGCACCTGGCGAAGATGGCGAGCAGCGTGCCGGGGGGCTGCTGGCCGACCGGATCGGGCGCCGCGCGGCGATCCTCGGCGGCTGGAGCCTGTACGCGCTGGTCTACCTCGGGCTCGCGCACGCCGACGCGGCCTGGCAATTGTGGGGGCTCTTGCTGGTCTACGGGCTGTACTTCGGCCTGACCGAAGGGGCAGCCAAGGCGCTGGTCGCCGACCTCACGCCGAGCGCGCAGCGGGGCGCGGCGTTCGGGCTCTACCACGCGGCGGTCGGCCTGGCGGCGCTGCCGGCGAGCCTGCTGTTCGGGGTGTTCTGGGCGGCGCTCGGGCCCCAGGCGGCGTTCTCGATCGGCGCCGGCCTGGCGCTGGCGGCCGCGCTGGTGCTGCTGGCGGTCACGCGCCCGGGATCGCCGGCATGAACGAGGCCGCGCGGGCGCACGAGCGCGGCCTGGACCCGGCCCGGCGCAAGCGCGACGGGGTGTTCTACACGCCGGCGCCGCTGGTGGATCGGCTGGTGGGCGACGCGCTCGGACGGGCGCTGGCGGCCGCGCCGACGACGGCGACGGTGCGAGTGGTCGACCCGGCGTGCGGCGCGGGGGCGTTCCTGATCGCGGCGGCGCGGGCGCTGCTGGGCCGCGGCGAGCAGATGGCCCGAGAGACAGGTGCGGCGTGGGGGGCCGAGGAGCGGCTGGCGCTGCTGCGCGCGTCGATCTTCGGGGTCGACGTCGATCCGGCGGCGGCCCTGCTGGCGCGCGCGGCGGTGGCCGAGCTGGCCGAGGCTGTCCCCGAGGACATGTCCGAGAACATCAAGGTGGGCAACGCGCTGCTAGGGGCCGACGCGCCGGCCGAGGCGGGCCCGCCGTTCGTGTGGGCGGCCGAGTTCCCGGCGGCGGCCGAAGGCTTCGACGCGGTGCTCGGCAATCCGCCCTACGTCGACGCCGAGGCGATGACGCGCCACCACGCGGCGCTGCGCCGCCACTGCGCCGGCCGCTTCGAGGCGGCGCGCGGCAACTGGGACCTGTTCTGCGTGTTCATCGAGCTCGGCCTGCGGCTGTGCGCGCCGGGCGGGCACCTGGCGCTGGTGGTGCCGAACAAGCTGGCCTCGGCCGACTACGCGGCGGCGGCCCGCCGGCTGCTCACGCGCGAGGCCCGGGTGCTGGCGCTGTACGACCTCAGCGAGGCGCCGCCGTTCGCCGCCGGGGTCTATCCGCTGGCGTTCGTGGCCCGCCGCGGGGCCGGCGAGGCGCCGCCGCCGACGCTGGCGCGCGGAGCCGGCGACGGTGAGGAGATGTCCTTGGGGACAGGTCTGTCCGAGGGGCCGTGGCCGATCTCCGGGCGCGGCGACGCGGCCTGCGTGGCCCACATGCGCGCGGTCGGCCAGCCGCTCGGCGAGCTGGCCCAGGTGTGGGGCGCGGCCACGGTCGCCGAGGCCTACGCGATCGCCGAGCTCATCGTCGAGGGCGAGGTCGGCCTGCGCGTGGTCAACAGCGGGACCATCGACCGCTGCGCCGAGCTGTGGGGCAAGACGCCGCTGCGCTACCTCGGACGCAGCTTCCTCCGCCCGGTGATCGCGGCGCCCGAGCGGCTGCCGCCGCGCCGCCTGGCCCAGGCGCGCACGCCGAAGCTGATCGTGGCCGGGATGACGCGCTCGCTCGAGGCGACGATCGACGCCCGCGGCGAGGTCCTGGCCGGCAAGTCGACGACGATCTGCTGGTGGCCGGCCGACCTGCGGGTGCTGGCGGCGATCCTTCACAGTCGCGCGCTGGACGACTATTATCAGCACGTCCACGGCGGCGACCGCCTGGCCCGCGGGTACCTGCGGATCGGGCCCCGCCAGCTGCGCGGGCTGCCGATCCCGGCGCCGTACGAGTGGGACCGCGCGGTCGCGGCGGAGATCGTCGGGCTGGTCGACCGCTGGACCGCCGGCGACGCCTCGGTCGCGCCGGCCCTCGACGCGCTGGTCGACGCGCTGTACGGGTTGGCTTGAGGTGGCGCTTCGGACATGTTTTCATGAACATGTCCGAAAGGCCATAGGAGGCGCTCACACGAGCAGCTTGTCGCGGATGTCCTTCAGCTTGTCGTCGGTCGGCTGCGGCTCGGAGGGCGGGACGTTGCGGCCGCGGAGCACGGCGGGGCGCTCGCCGATGTCGCGGAGCCAGCGCTGGAGGTTGTCCAGGCCGTCGACGCCGACGCCGGCCCAGTCGTGGCCGCGGACCCACGGCCAGGTCGCCATGTCGGCGATCGAGTAGTCGCCGCCGAGGTACTCGGCCTCGCCGAGCCGCTTGTCGAGCACCTCGAACAGGCGCCGGACCTCGCGCTGGTAGCGGCCGATGGCGTAGGGGATCTTCTCCGGCGCGTAGCGGAAGAAGACGTTGGCCTGGCCCATCATCGGGCCGACGCCGCCCATCTGGAACATGAGCCACTGGATCACGCGGCTGCGCGCGCACGTCGGCGGGCAGGAACTGACCTGTCTTCTCGGCCAGGTAGATGAGGATCGCGCCCGACTCGAACACCGCGAAGCCGCCGGCGTCGCGGTCGACGATCGCGGGGATCCGGCCGTTGGGGTTGATGGCGAGGAACTCCGGCTGCTTCTGGTCGCCGCGGGTGAGCGAGAGCGCGTGGACCTCGTAAGGGAGGGCCATCTCCTCGAGCGCGATCGAGACCTTGTGCCCGTTGGGCGTGGCTGCGGTGTAGAGGTCGATCATCGCCCTGCTGTAGCAGATGCGCCCGGCCATCCGACAGGGCTCAGGCGATTCTCGCGAGCCGGCGGCGACTCCGCCGCGCCGCGCGGGTCAGGTGCGACGTCGCGGCCGCGGCGGGAGCGGTCGGACGGTCACCGAGGGGTGGAGAAGTCGCCTACAGGGGGTGATCCTTCGGGCATGTCCGATCGAGCATGTCCGATGGGGCACGCGGTCACGGGCCGACGTGACCGGCCTCGCCGGCGAGGAGGTCGGCGAACCAGTCGACGAAGCGGACGCCCTGGACGTAGGTGTTGGAGAAGGGGGTGCCGACCGTCCACACGTGGTCGCCGCTGCCGCCGACGAAGTAGGTGCTCCACACGCCGGCGGGCTCGGCGACGTAGTGGTCGCGCAGGTCGACGAGGCCGGCCTCGAACTCGCCGGCGGGGACGTTGATGGTCTTCGGCATGCACTCGTCCTCGCCGTAGCCGAAGAAGAAGCGGATCGTCACGTCCTGCGTGGAGGAGACGAGGCCGAGGTGCTGCTTCGGGTGCTTCTCGCCGAGGTAGCGGGCGAGGTTGACGAGGCCGCCGCCGGCGCTGGGGAAGCAGTCGTCGCAGTCCGCCGGCAGGGCGTCCTCGAGGCCCCACAGGTCGTTCCACTGCTGCTGCAGGCACGGCGCGAGCACGTCGTTGGCGAGCGGCGGGCCGGAGTCGTCGAGCAGGGTGACGCGCGCGTCGGGGAAGGCGCGGGCGATCCGGTCGTAATGGATGCCGGCGCCGAAGCCCCCGGCGCTCACGCCGGTGACGAGCACGTTGGGCGCGGCCTCGAAGGTCGGGACGATGCGGTCGAGGTAGGCGGTGACGTTGCGGTAGCCGACGAACTTCTGCACACCCTCGACGCCGGGGACCTCGACGTCGGTGCGATTGCCGGCGTGCACGTCGCCGGTGCAGTAGGGGACGTAGACGATGTTCCAGTCGTGGATCGGGTTGTCGGTCCATTCGGCGTCGAAGAGCCCCATGCCGTCCCACCCGAACGCCCAGGTGTGGTCGAAGCTCGCGTCGTTGTTGGCGCAGGTCAGGGCGTTGAAGCAGGCGCCGCCGCCCTCGAAGAAGATGGCGAGGCCCGGGCCCTTGCCGTAGCGCAGCCAGATCCCCGTGCTGCTGCCGTCGCGACACTGCGAGTCGGGGAAGGGGACCCAGCTCCAGCGGCCGAATTCCTCCCACGGCAGCTTCTCGCCGTCCCACACCTCGGGCTCGGGCATGACGTCCTCGCCGGTGGTCGAGGTGCCGCCGGTCGTCGTCGCGGTCGCCTCGCCGGGGCCCGTGGTCACGCCGCTGGTGCCGGTGGGCGCGTCGCCGGTGGTGGTGGTCGTGTCGTCGGTGTCGCCGGTGCTGGTGCCGCTGGGGGTCGGCTCGCCCTCGCTGCCGGCGACGGGCTCGGAGCAGGCCATCACCTGCATCGACAACAATAACGAGGAGGTGAGGAGGATACGCGACGAGTCGGCCATAGGGGTGGATGGGCGCGCGGCGCAAAACAGAGGAAGCGCCTCAAAGCAGGCGGCCCGGAGCAACGCGAGCCAGGAGAGGGGATAGCAGAGCGATCGGCGAGTTGCGAGGCGAACGCGGTTTGCGGCGCGCGTGCGTCGACGCAGGTGCGAGGCGACCGGACAGGGATGATGCGGCCCACCTCGGCGGTCACGAGAGATAGTGCGCCTCGCGGGCCCGACAATTGCGGCGTGCCGAGGGGCGCTGCTCACGCGTCGGGGAAGCACGCGAAGCCGACGTAGAAGCGGCCGGGCCCCTCCAGGAAATAGACTTCCTCCTCGCCGTAGTCGTGGCGGGTGCGCGGGCACTCGGGCTCGATCCGCTGACCTCCGTGGTCGGGTCGCTGCCGCCGTCGTCGCCGCACGCGCCGACACACATCAAGGTCCATGCCATGAGTCCGCGATACACACTTCGATGCACCATCATGCCGGTCCGTCGACGAGGCGCGCCGCGGGTTATTCGGCGAATGGATGGTCGTCGTGGCGGGCGCCGACGCGGCATGGTCACGCCGGAGCGCGACGGACCCGGTGACGGTTCGCCGCGATGCCGGAGATGGAAGCGCCGGCGGGCCTGCGCCCGCGGATGCGGAGAAACCGACGCGCGCGACCCGAGAGGTCACGCGTCGCGCACGATGGTCTTGAAGCGGCGCAGGTAGTCGACGAAGGCGTCGCTGATCGCCAGGTCGTGCAGCTGGGCGGGAGTCAGCGGGCCGCGCTCGGGCTGGTACGACGGGTCGGCGGCGCGCTGCGGCCAGTCGGGGTTCAAGATCGCAACCTTGCCGAGCGCGACGAAGTCGGCGCCGCGCTCGAGCTCGGCCTCGGCCTCGGCGCGGGTCCAGATGTCGCCGGCGACGACGAGCGGGACGTCTTTCGGCAGGGCCGCGCGGAACAGCGGGACAGGGTGCTGGTCGGGGCGCTTGGCGGTGTTCTTCTTGCTGTCCCACAGCGAGACGTGGAGGAAATCGACGCCGTCCTCGGCGAGCCAGGCGGCGAGCTGCAATGATTCGTCGAGGTCGAGGCCGCGGGCGTAGCCGAAATCTTCGGGGGAGATCCGCGCACCGACGAGGAAATCCCCCGGGGTGGCGGCGCGGACCCGACGAGCGACGGTGCGAATGAGGCGAGCGCGATCGGCGAAGCTGCCGCCCCATTCGTCGGTGCGCTGATTCATGGTGCGGCTGAGGAATTGACCGAGGAGGTAGCCGTGGGCGCCGTGGAGCTCGACGCCGTGGAAGCCGGCGGCGGCGGTGCGACGGGCGGCCTGTTCGAAGGCGTCGATCGCGGCCTCGATGTCGGACACCTCGGCGGCGCGCGGGACCTCGAATTCGGGCCGCCCCGCCTCGGTGAAGCTGCTGGCGCTCCACGGCTGCCGGCCGGTCAGCCGCGAGGGCGAGCGCACGCCGCCGTGATAGAGCTGGACGAGGCCGAGCGCGCCGGCCCGGGCGATCGCGGCGGCGAGCTCGCGCAGGCGCGGGAGCTGGTGATCGCCCCACACGCCGAGCTGACCGTCGAAGCCCTGGCCGTCCTGCGAGACGTGCGCGGCGCAGGTCTCGACGACGCCGAAGCCGCCCTCCGCCCGCCGCTCGAGCCACCGCTGCTCGGCGGTCGAGAGGACGCCGTCTTCGTGGCTCTGCTGATTGGTCAGCGGGGCGAGCCAGACGCGGTTGCGCGCGACGAGGCCGTTGCGCAGGCGAATCGGGGAGAGGAGGGCGCTGCTCATGCAAGGCGGTTAGAGCACGACGCGGGGCGATGCGACGGGAGGAGGCGCGTTGCGGCCGTGACAAAAATCGCGGGAAGATATGGCTGGGATCGCCAGGATGTGAGGCGATTGCCGACACGAGAGGGGTCGGGGAGGGATGGGCAGTGCGGTGATTCGCGCGGCGCCGGGAGGCCCGTCGATGGCGTGCGTGCGGCCGTGATTGGCGGAACAGGACGAAGACGACGCTGACTCCGAAGAATCCAACGCTGACGGCGAGCACGGGTCCGACCCGAACGACGCGGATTCCACCGGCGCCGAAGACACCGCCGAGACCGAAGCTGCCAGCGACGACGACGACGCGGACGTGTCCGGAGCGGAAGGCGCGAGCGACGACACCACCGACGCTCCCGGACGGCCAGACAGCCGCACCAGATCCGGGCCACGCGGACGCCGATCCGGCGCGCGTAGGCGGCAAAACTCGTGGTCTCGAGATCCGACCGCGACAACGCTGCGATCGCATCACGAGACGGCGATCGAGATCACGCGCGACAGCTCGGCGGGTCGTGAGGCTTGTCCGCGGGCGTGGCCGCGCGTGCGCCAGCGGGCACGCGATCGAGCCTGCGCGTGCGGCCGCCCGCGGGCGCGGCGTCGGCGAGGCTCCGAGCCGCGGTCGAGCGTGTCGTGCGGGGAACGGCGGCTCCACGAATGCGGCCAGGCCGCGAATGTCATGAGTGCGAGCGGGGCCGAATCGTGGCACCGCGCGGGGCGGCGTCGATTGCCACCCGGTGCAGAATGCTCGGCTCTCGGAGCGGATGGCGCGGCTCGACGCATCGAGGCCGATGACGGCGTGCTTTCGTCGCACGCGTCGCGCTCGAGCGAGGCGCGCGGAGTCGGCGGCGCGGCCGCTCAGCCCGGGTCGTCGACGGCGCGCGGCGCATCAAGGCCCGCGCCGGCGTCCGTTCACGGAGGATTGTGGGCAGTCGGCCGCTCAGCCCGGGTCGTCGTCGGTGGCGGCGCATCAAGGCCCGCGCCGGCGTCCGTTCACGGAGGATTGTGGGCAGTCGGCCGCTCAGCCCGGGTCGTCGACGGCGCGCGGCGCATCAAGGCCCGCGCCGGCGTCCGTTCACGGAGGATTGTGGGCAGTCGGCCGCTCAGTCGGCCTCGCCGGCGAGGCGGCGCTCGAGCTCGGGCCAGTCGGCGAAGAACCACACGTCGTCGCCGCGGTTGGCCTCGCGCACGTAGTCGCGGAGGGCGTCGCTGTCGATGAGGGCGAGCGAGAGGTCGCCGAGGAGGACGAGGCGGCGGCGGTAGGTGACGAACTTCTGGGCGAACTCGCCGGCCATGCGGGTGCGCAGGACCAGGAAGTCGGGGTGCAGGCGGGCGACCGGGACGACGACGGTGTCGGCGTCGACGGCGGAGGCGTCGCCGATGAGCTGGATGGCGTCGTCGACGGCGCCGATGCTGGGGCCCGAGTCGGGCAGCACGAGGACCAGGGTCGCACCGATCTGGCGGAGCTGGGGGCGGTCACCGGCGCATGATGCCTGCAGCAGGCGGCGACGTCGCGGCGCGCCCCGCGTGCGAATGCGCGCGACGCTCGTACCGCGATCGGACGCGACGCGCGAGGCCGGCGGCCGGCGGCTATGGTGGGAGCATGGGGCGTCATTTTCTGGTCGGCCTGGCGCTGTGGAGCGGGTGCGGCGAACGGCCGGGGGAGAGCGCGAGCGAGGGCTCGACGTCGACGACGGGTGCAGAAGGCCCCGCGACGACGAGCGCGGCGGACGAGACGAGCGAGGAGCCGGCGGGGGGCGGGCCGTATGTGGCGGAGGGGCTGTTCGCGTGCCTCGACAACCCGCTGTGCTCGCGCTGGGACTGTATGGGCGGCTGCGAGGCGGCTGGCCCCGAGGGCATGTGCGCGCTGGCTGCCCTGTACGACCGGACGACCGGGGTGATCGAGGTGGCGCGGTGCGACGGGCCGTGCGCGCTGCACCGGCTGATCCCCCGCGGCCAGGGGACCGACGACGTGCGCTGGCAGTGGCGCTCGCAGACCCGGCCGCCCGGCTACGCGGAGATCGTCGACTGCGTGCTGAAGCCGCGCGAGTTCTTCGAGGCGTGCCTGATCGCCTTCACGCCGGAGTGCGCCGACCCGGCGGCCTGGGTCGAGTACTGTCAGCCGTCCGCCGAGGTCTGCTTCGATTGACCGACGTGTCCTGCGGGACATATGATATGTCCCGCAGGACAGGTGCTCAGTTGAGCGCGACGGGGGTGTCGGAGTCGCGGATCAGGTCGCCGGCGGTGATGTCGGGGGCGGCGCGCTCGTTCTCCCACTCGAGCAGGCCGAGGGCGGCGTAGTGCGGGCGGACGCGGTCGGTGAGCAGGCCGATGCGCTTGAGGTTGGGGACCAGCCGGCGGAACATGGTCTTGCGGAAGTTCTGCATGTACGACGAGCTGAGGATGAGCTCGTCCCACTGCTTGCGCGTCATGGCGTGGGCGTAGAACTCGTCGTAGAACTCGTGGGCGAGGAAGCGGTTGCGCATCAGCACCGCGACCTCGAAGGCCCAGTCCTCGCGCTCGCGGCGGTCGGGCTCGGGCAGCTGATGATAGAAGTCGCGCAGCGACAGCACGCCGTAGTGGACGTGGCGGGCCTCGTCGGTGATGACGTACTTGAGCAGCTCGCGCAGCAGCGGCTCGCGGCTGGTCTGGCGCAGGGTGCCGAACGCGGCCAGGGCCAGGCCCTCGACCATGATCTGCATGCCGAGGAACTTGAGGTCCCAGCGGCCGTCGGTCATCAGCGCGTCGATGAGGGTGAACAGGTTGTCGTTGACGGTGTAGAGCTTGCCGAGCTTGTCGTTGAGGTAGCGGTAGAAGACCTCGACGTGGCGGCCCTCGTCGACCACCTGGGTGCTGCCGTACAGCTTGCCGTCGACCCAGTGCACGGCCTCGGTGACCTGGCAGGCGGCGAACAGGGCGCCCTGCTCGCCGTGCAGGAACTGCGACAGCATCCACGCCAGCAGCGCGTGGCGCTGGACTTGCTGGCCGCGCACGTCGAGCTTGCGGTAGGCGGGGATGCTCGGCAGCGGCGACAATTGCTCGGGGAACAATTCCCGGCGCGGGTCGAACGGGTCGACGTCGATCGACCAGTCGAGGTCGGTGGTCGCGTTCCACTGCGAGGTCTTGGCGATCTCGTACAGGCGCGCCATCTCGGGCTGGGTCCGCTGATACGTCCAGTCGAAGTGGGCCTTGTGATTGGCCTGCATCTCGCTGGTGCTGCTGCGCCCGCCGTGGAGCACGAG
Source organism: Nannocystis pusilla (assembly GCF_026626665.1). Lineage (GTDB taxonomy): Bacteria > Myxococcota_A > Polyangia > Nannocystales > Nannocystaceae > Nannocystis > Nannocystis pusilla. The sequence goes on along the minus strand of NZ_JAPNKE010000002.1, from coordinate 6,534,906 downwards.
CCCGCGGATCGCCGGGCCCAGCAGGTTCAGCGCCACCTTGACGTTGCCGCTGCGTAGCACCTTCTGTAAGACCGTGCTGGGGTTGTACGCGCTGGCCTGATTGAGCAGCTCCTTGACGTGCATCGTTACTCTCCGCTGGTGTTCGAGAAGAAGAGCGCGCGGGCGAGGACCCGCGCGTGGACCTGGTCGCCCCACAGGGCGTGCTTGAACTCGCGGGCCGACGTGCGCAGCACGAGGTCGCTGGCGATCTGCAAGATCGCCGCGCGCACCGGCAGGTCGGCGCGGATGTGGCGGCGGCCCTCGATGCGGGCGAACCGCTCGGTCAGGTCGAGCAGCGGCACGACCTGCTCGAGCAGGACGACGCGCCCGGGGCCCTGGCCGTCGAGCAGCTCCCACACGAGGATCCGCGCCAGCTCCGGGTGCTCCTCGAGGAAGTTCGTGTACGTGTCGATGATGGCGTCGAAGCGGTCGGAGAAGCTCGAGGGCTGCAGCATCGCCTCGGTCAGCGCGGCGCCCAGGCGCTGGAAGGTGCGCCGCACCACCGCGTTGTAGAGCAGCTCCTTCGACGGGAAGTGATAGAGGAGCGACGGCCGCCGGATGCCCGCGGCGGCGGCGATGTCCTCGAGCCGGGCGCCGCGGAACCCGTGCTGGGCGAACACGGCGTCGGCGGCGTCGAGCAACCGCTCGGGCGTGGCCGTGGTGTTGCTCCCCGCTGCCGGTCGACCCATCGCCGTCGACCATATCTACTCCTGAGTAGATATGCAAGCGTGCTTGTCCGAACCGGAGTTCGCGATCACGCTTGGGGCCGATTTCGGAGGACAAATCCATGCGCGGACACACAATTCAGGCGCTCGCGGTCGTGCTCTCGGGGCTTCTGGCCGGCTGCGGCGACTCGGCGGCGAGCAAGCGCGCGGCCGAGGAGACGAAGGAGGCGGTCGACGCCGCCGCCCGGGCGGCCAAGGCGGCCGGGGAGAAGGTCCGCGTGGGCGCCGAGAAGGCGGTCGACGTGGTCGAGTCGGGGGCGAAGGTGGCCGGCGAGAAGATCGAGGAAGGGGCCGAGGACGCGGCCAGGCACATCCAGCACGGGGCCGACAAGGTCGAGCAGGGCGCGCGCGAGGCCCTCGAGAAGGGCAAGGAGGAGTTCCGCGAGATCAAGGGCGCGGCCAAGGCCGGGGCCCGGGCCGCGAACGCGGAGCTCGAGAAGAACGACAAGCACGAGACGAAGTGATGGGGCGGGTCCGCACCTGGGTCGCGGGGCTGCTGGCGCTCAACGGCACGCCGCAGGGAGTGGCCGGAGGGTTCGCCCTCGGGGTCGGGCTGTCGCTGATCCCGATCCCGTTCGCGGGCATGCTGCTGGCCCTCGCCCTGGCGCCGCCGCTCAAGCTCAACATCCCGGCGACGTACCTCGGGACCGCGGTCGTGAACCCGGTCACCGGGGCGGTGTTCTACGCCGGCGAGCTGTACCTCGGGCTGGCGCTGATGGGCCGCCCGCTGCCGTCGTGGGCCGAATTGCGGGCGCTCGACGGCGCCGGCTGGTGGGACCTGTTCACGTCGATGCTCGGGCCGTTCGCCCTCGGCGCGGCGGTGGCGATCCCGACGCTCGCGGGGCTGTCGTACACGCTGGTGTACGTGGCGGTCCGGCAGTGGCGACGCACGCACGTGGCGGCGAAGGACGCGTGACGGGCCGCGGCGACGACCACGGGAGTTGCGCGGACCGGCGCGAGCGCGGATCGCCCGGCTGCTGACCGCCGCCGGCGAGCGCGGGGCGGGTCGATCGGCTGGCCTCGGAGACATGTCCTGAGAGACATGCGAGCGAAGACTCGGCGACGACGCCGGGCGAGACGATCGCGCGAGGCACCGGGGCGACCTGCGCGGGGCCGGGGCGCGCCGGGCGACGAGGAGCGCGCCGCGCGGGCGGGGTATCGGCGCTGTCTCGACGGACAGGTCGACGGAGTCGGGCGCACGGGCGCGCCGCGGCGGCCGCGGCCGACCGCGCGAGGACGAGCGGCGACGCGGCCGAACCGGGGCCGGGCCGCGTTCGCGGCCGGAGCCTCGCGCGCCGCGTCCCGTGGCTATGGTGTCCGGTCGCAGGCGGCGATCCAGCGCGCCTGCGTACCTGTTCGAAAGGACACATCATGGACACCGAACGCGCAAAAATGAAGTACGACCGCCTGTCGAAGGACGAGGCGGCCCTCTTGATCATCGACCACCAGTCGGGCCTGTTCCAGCTGGTCCACGACCAAATCCCCGAAGTGTTCGCCCGCAACGTCTGCGCCCTGGCCGACATCGCCAAGGTGTTCAAGCTACCGGTCGTCGTCACCACCAGCAAAGAGGACGGCCCGAACGGGCCGCTGATGCCGGACCTGCGCGAGCGCCTGACGAACGCGAAGGTCGTCCGCCGCGAGGGCGAGATCAACGCGTGGGACAACGCCGAGTTCGTCAAGGCGGTCAAGAAGACCGGGCGCAAGCAGCTGATCGTCGCCGGCATCACGACCGACGTGTGCGTCGCGTTCGCGGCCCTGTCGGCGCTCGAGGCCGGCTACAAGGTGTACGTCGTCGGCGACGCGTCGGGCTCGCTGTGCATCGGCTCGTCCATCGGGGCGATGGTCCGCATGGTCCACGCCGGCGTCCAGCCGATGTCGTGGTTCGCCGTCGCGTCGGAGCTGATGCGCGACTGGCGGGACGACCAGGGCGGCGGGTTCAAGAAGCTGATGGCAGAGCACGTGCCCAACTACAAGCAGCTGATCGACTCGTACGAGGCGAAGAAGCAGGAAGACTGAGCGCCGCGGCCCCGCGGGGGCAGGCGCCGCCGGTCGCGGCGACTGCCTGTCCTTCGGGACATGTCTGCAGTCACACGCGCGGCCAGCCGCCCGAGCTGCCGGCGGCGATCGGGTAGCGGTCGCCGCTGCCCTCGTACTCGGCGCGCAGCGGCTCGAGCAGGTCCTTGACGACGACCCGCAAGGTGTCCATCACGCCGACGCCCTGGGTGGCGATGGCCTCGATCGTCGGCAGGCCGTTGGGGTTGATCGCCTCGTCGAGCGCCTCCAGCGTCGACAGGACGATCGGCTGCGAATGCCCCGACTCGGGCGGCCGCAGCGCGGGACCCTCGACGAGGTCGCGCTTGTTATACTGCAGCACCATCGGCATGACCGCGCTGTCGACCCCGAGGTCGTCGAGCATGGTGAGCAGCTGCTGCATCGACTCGACGTTGTCCTCGAAGCGCACCAGCTCGCCGCCCTCCTCCTGGGTGTCGGCGACGAACACGACCGCGTCGACGCCCTTGAGCACGAGCTTGCGCGAGACCGGGCTCATGACCGGCCCGGGGACGGTGACGAGGTGGAGCCGCACGCGGTAGCGATCGGCGATCCGCGGCAGGGTGTCCGGGGCGAAGTCGAACGAGAGCATCGGCTCGAGGTCGCCCGCGATCTCGTCGAGCCGCCCGCGCAAGGCCGGCCGCGTCTTGCGGTGGATCGTGCGGATGTTGGTCGACTTGCCGGCCAGAGCCGGGCCGAAGTACACGACCTTGACGCCGATCTCGCCGGCCTTGGTGTTGATGAAGGACACCGACCTCGAATATTCGGAAATCCCGGCAGAACAGGCAAGGGGGCCGCGTGTGCGTGCTTTGCGCGGTTTCGCGCAGAGCCCGCCGTCCGCGTCCTGATTGCCGATCGCGGACGGCCTTGGGCGCGGTCGGAGGATTCGCGGGCCGGCAAGGACTGCGCGCCGTCGGCTCGAACCGGCGTCCGGTCGCGCGAGCGCGGTGATTCGCGGGGCCGAGGGCTGGCCGGGCGGCGGACACCGGCTGTCCGTCTTCGGCCAGCCCGGCCCGGACCGGCGTGCCACGATTGACAGTCGAGGTGCCATGAATCCGATCGCCGACATCGTCCCGCAGTTCGACCTCCTGCCGCCGCAGCTCAGCCTCCCGCAGGCCGATCCGGACGCCCCAGGGCGCGAGCGCCGGCTCGAGCTGGCCCGCGAGGCGTACCGCTACAGCTACGACAAGGCCAACATCCGCGGGCTGGCGATGTGCGAGGCGCTGGCGGACGCGGAGCGGCCGGACGCGGGTGGCGGCGCGGGCTGGCCGGGGTGGCGGCGCGGCTGGTGGTCAACGCGGTGAAGGTGTCGGGGCTGCCCGAGCCGACGCAGCTGGCGAGCTGATGCTCGCGGTCGAGAGGGACGGGCTGGAGGGCGGGCTGCGCGAGGTGGGCGAGGTGGTGGTGGCCGGCGAGGCGGGAGCGTCGATCTCGCGGCTCGCCGACTACGCGGGGCTGTTCCACGAATGGCGACTGCCGGCGGAGGTGGCCGAGCTGCACGTCGATTCGACGTTCGCCCGCATGCGCGTCGCCGGGCCCAACCCGGCGTGGCTGCGCCGCGTCGATCCGCAGGCCGGGCTGCCGCCGGACTTCGCGGTCGAGGCCGAGCACTACGCGGCGGCGGTGGGCGCGGGCGATTCGCTGGCGGCCGCGCTGGCCGAGGGTCGATTGTTCACCTGCGAGTACCGCGAGCTGCTGGACGTGCAGCCGGGCTCGGTGCCGGTGCCCGCGGGCATCGAGATCGACTACGCGACCGACCCGGCGGGCTGGAACGCGGCCTACAGGGCCCGCGAGGCGGCCTACGCCGGCAGCGGGCGCGAGAAGGCCGTGGTGGCGCCGCTGGCGTTGTTCGCGGCGATCGACGGGCGGCTGCGGCCGATCGCCGTTCAGCTGTTCCCGCAAGGGCACCGCGGCCGCCGTTATCCGGTGTTCACGCCGCGCGACGGGCTGGCGTGGACGGCGGCCAAGGCGGCGGTCCACGCGGCCGACGGCACGGTCCACGAGACGATCAGCCACCTCGGGCAGACGCACCTGGTGCAGGAGGCGTTCTGCCTGGCGGTCCACAACAACCTGTCGGCGCGGCATCCGCTGCACCGCCTGCTGGTGCCGCACTTCGAAGGGACGCTGTCGATCAACGCGAGCGCCGACAAGTCGCTGGTGTCGCCGGCGGGCTACGTCGACAAGCTGCTGCTGCCGACGATCGGCGGGGCCATTCAGCTGTGCGGCCAGGCGGTGCAGTCGTATGATTTCAACGCGTCGATGTTCCCGCGCCAGCTGGCGGCCCGCGGGGTCGACGACGCGGGAGTGCTGGCCGACTATCCGTACCGCGACGACGGCTTGCTGGTGTGGGCGGCGATCGAGTCGTTCGTCCGCGACTACGTGCATCACCACTACGCGAGCGACGAGGCAGTGGCCCTCGACGGCGAGCTGCAGGCGATGGTGCGCCAGGTGGGGGCGTATCGGGCGACCGACGCGGCGGGCCGGCTGGTCGGCGGGGGCATCCGCGGGGTCGGGGAGGACGGGCCGCAGGTGCGGACGCGCGGCTACCTGATCGCGATGATCACGCAGATCGTGTGGAACGGCAGCGCCCAGCACGCTGCGGTGAACTTCCCGCAGGCGGACCCGATGGCCTATGCGCCGCACTACCCGCTGGCGCTGCGCGGCCCGCTGCCGGCCGGACCGGGGGTGTCGGAGGCCGAATACATGCAGATGCTGCCGGACCACGAATCGGCGCACATCCAGCTGTTTATTTTGAAATTGCTGGGGACGCATTACCATGGCCGGCTCGGCCACTATTCGCGCGGACCGGTGAGCTGGTTCGGACCGGGCGCAGGCAAGGAGCTCGAGGCAGCGTTCGGGCGCAAGCTGGCGGCGGTGGAGCAGACGATCCGCGAGCGCAACCTGCGGCGACCGAGCTACCGCTATCTGCTGCCCTCGCAGATCCCGCAATCGATCAACATCTGAAAAGCTGGCTCATGTGCCTTGAAGACTGCCGACGCGGCCGTGCTCGAGCGCCCCAGCACCGAGGCGCGCAGGGCCCTCCGAGCGAGGCGCCGGCGCGATCTCGGCCGCGCTGGCGGATGCATGCCCGGTCGGAGGGTCCACGCCGCCGGCGACCTCGATCCGGCGAAGATCCTCGACTCGGGCAATGGATAGAGAACGGTGTTCGCTCGGGGCTTCGTTTTCACGCCGTAGGAGCGCAGGATTGTGGGGCGAGTCGATTTACGGTAGGGTCCATGCTCCTCGTGATGGAGAGGTGGCATGAAGCTCGAAATTGATACACCGGCAAAGGTAAAGGAATGGCTCAAGCACCCGGGACCCGCGGTCTTTCAGGGCCAGGATCTGCGAGCCGATTCCCATGACATCGCGGCTCGACCCCTGGTCGGCTGCGTATTCCTGGGTTGTCGGTTCGAACCGGCGCTCGCGCAAGCGGCCGCGGCGGCCGGTTGTTTCGTCATCCCGCGGCGGGATGATCTGCCGTTCGATCCGTTCACACCCGGGTTGTATGGGCCCGACGAGTTGTTCGACGCCCTCTTGAAGGGCGGCGAGTACAAAGATTGCCTCGACTGGAAGATCTACGACTCGTTCATCGATCCGGCGACCCGAGAGGAGCGCCCGGCGGATGTCGATGTGATCCTTCTTCGAAGATTGCACGATGCTTCGATCGCCGAGGCGCTGGATGATCTACTCACGCAGGACCGAAAGCTGAAGGCGATCGCTATCATGGGAGGCCATGACGTGCCGCGAGACGCGCCGATCTTCGCGACCGTGGCTCGACTCGCGCTGGATCTGGGCGTCGCTGGCTACACCGTCATCACTGGAGGCGGGCCGGGCCTGATGGAGGCCGGCAACCTCGGTGCCTACTGCGCGGGCTACGCTGAGCCTGCCGCGCGCCTGGGTGAAACGTTGGGGAAGCTCAAGGGTGCTCCGACGTACAATCATCCCGATTGGTTGACCGTCGCCTACAAGGCCCGAGTGGAGATGGGTCTACCCGACGCGCCGGACAAGAGTCGGAACATCGGCATTCCGACGTGGTTCTATGGTCACGAGCCGCCGAACGTGTTTGCCACGGACATCGCCAAGTACTTCGAGAACAGCGTGCGCGAGGAGGGTCTCCTCGCAGTGGCGCTCGGCGGCATCATCTTCGCAGAGGGTAACGGCGGCACCGTACAGGAGATCTTCCAGGATGCCTGCCAGAACTATTACAGGACATACAAGCGGGTGAAGAGCCCGATGGTGCTGTTCGGGGTCGACTATTGGGCCCCCGCCGACATGGTCCGGCACAATCCCGCCGACAAGCGGAAGAAGGTGTATCCGTTGCTCGAGAATTGGCGACCGAGAAAGGTTTTTCCGACTATCTCCTCATTACCGATGAGGCTGCCGCGATCTTGAAGTTCATCCAGAGCCATCCTCCGACTTGAGATGTCGTTCCTCGGCTGCGACGAGCCGAGATTCGGTTCCTGCGGCCTCTTCTCGAAGAAGGTCAGCCGGCGGGCGCGTTCCGGATCGACCCTCGCTGTGAGCGGCGAGCTGTGACGCGACGAGCTCCGAGGAGCGGGCCTCGCAGCGCTACGAGGTCGGGGCGCCCACGAGGGTCTGGTCGCTCTCGAACACCATCGCCTGGCCGTGGCCCAGCGGGATGGCCCACACCTCGCGCTCGCCGGCCTCGTAGCCCCGGCGCAGGCCGGCGGGGTCGCAGCAGCGCAGCACCCAGCCGAGGCCCGGGGGCAGGTCGGCGGCCAGTCGCTCGACGATGTAGTCGTGGATGCTCGGCCACACGCCGCGGAAGGCCCGCTCGGCGGCCGCGAGCACGCTCGCGTCGGTGGTCTTGAGCGCGAGCACCAGCCGCTCGCGAAAATCCAGCGGCGCGCCGGTCGGCGGCGGCTCGACCACCTCGACGTCGATCTCTACCTCGAGCATCGCGCCCCCTTCGGGACTTGCGGGCGGTGAGGCGGGGGACCGTTGCGGGTATATGCAGCGAAATGGCGGTTGATCATACCGACCTCCCGATTCGGAGGGAGAATGTAGAAAGCGGCGCGGCCGCGAGCAACACGAAGTTCGGTATACGGGCACACAAATCGCCGTGTCGGTGATTGCGCAGGGGCTGCCCGGATCGGGGAGAGAACTGCGGTCTTCCGACCCCGATGACGGGCCGACGGGCACGATGCGGCGAGGCCTGGGCGAGCGCGGGCCGCGAGCGTCGAGACGGGCCCGACGCGGGGAACGGGCCCGGGGCGCGGGTCGGAACGCCGAGACGGCGCAATGCGGGGAGCGACCTCGGGGAACGCGCGGGTCCGGCGGGCTCGGCGTCTGTGTTACGGTCGAGGGCATGGCGCCTGGTCGTCTCCTCGTCGCTGCCTGTTTGCTGGTGGCCTGCGGCGAGCGGGTCGGAGCGGGGCGGGTGACGCCGGCGCCCGACGCCGAGGCTGCGCCCCCGGAGGTCGCGCCCCCGAAGCCGCCGGCGGACCCGAACCCGCCGACGTCCTGCGCCGGCGAGGGCGACGAGGCGGCGGCGCTGCGCTGCTGGGTCCGGCTGCTCGCGGGCCCCGGGTGCGCCGGACGCGACAACGGCAGCCCGGGCGGGGCGACGGCGCGGGCGGCGATCGTCGCCGGGCTGCAGGCGTACGGGCTCGAGATGGCCGGAGAGACAGGGTCTTTCGAGCAGCCGCTGCCGCGCGGGGCCAACGTGCTGGCGCGGGTGCCCGGGCGCGACCCGGCGCGGGCCGGCGAGCACGTGGTGCTGGCGGCCCACTACGACCACCTCGGCGAGCACGGCGGCGTCGTCCATCCCGGCGCCGACGACAACGCCAGCGGGGTGGCGGTCGCGCTCGCGGTCGCCCGGCGGCTGGTCGCCGACCCACCGGCGCGCAGCGTGCTGCTGGCGGCCTTCGACGCCGAGGAGCCGCCCGACTACCGCACGCCGACGATGGGCTCCGAATACTTCATGGCGCACCCGACCGTCGCGCGCGAGCAACTGGTCGCGGTGGTCTGCCTCGACCTGCTCGGCGGCGACCTGTGGGACGGCCATCGCTCGCCGCTGTACGTGATGGGCCGCGAGACCTTCGCGCGGCGGCCCGAGCCGGCGCTGGCCGACGACCCGCGGCTGCCGGTGCGGGCGATGCACCTGCGCCTGGTCGAAGATCTGCCGCACGGGCGGCAGGCGTTCAGCGATCACGGCGCGTTCTTTCAGCGGGAGATCCCCTCGCTGTTCGTCTCGACCGGGCGCTCGCCGCATTACCACCAGCCGAGCGACACGCCGGACACCCTGAAGTACGACAAGATGCTGGCGGCGGTCGCCGTGGTCGAGGCGCACGTACGTGTCCTCGCGGACATGCCCGATCGGCCAGCCTGGGCGCGCGACCAGCCGGTGCGGGCCGCCGACGCCGCGGTGCTCGCCGAGCTGCTGGCCGCGGGGCTCGGCGAGGGCGGGGCGCGCGGGACCGACGAATTCACCGGGGTGGCGCGGGCGCGCCTGCAGGCCGACCTGGTGCGCGCGCGGGCGCTCGCCGCGGGCGGTCGCGAGCCGAGCGAGTCCGAGGCGCGCGAGATCGTGCAGATCAGCCTGCGCGCGCAGTGCCTGCTCGCGGTCGACAGCGAGATGCCGACCGCCGCGTGCCTGCTGCTGTGATCCCCGGACCTGGAGTCGGGCTCGTGCGCTGCGTCGCGATTTGCGGGGTGCCCGTGCCCTGGCGGCTGTGATACGCAGGCACGGCTGTGCCCGTCGTGACCAAGAACGAGCCCCTCGCGGCCGCTGCGGCCGCTGCGGCGCCGACGGTGCGGCGCCGCGGTCGGGTGGCGGCGACAGGAGTGACGCGAGCGGCGGGGTATGTGCATTCGGCGGTTCGCGCCTCGCGGTATTCGCGAGCGCTGAGCGGGTGGATGGTCCTGCTGGCGATCGTCCTCGTCGGTTGTGGGAGCACCCGATTGCCGCGGGCGGCGCGAGGGCCGGAGGGCTCGTGGCGGAGCTTCGCCAACGGCCTGCGGCTGTACGTGGCGCCGGATCCGTCCGCCGAGCTGGTGCGGGTCCACATGCGGGTGCGCGCGGGGGGCCGCAACGAGACGCGGGCGCAGGCCGGGCTGGCGCACTTCAGCGAGCACGTGGCGTTCGTGCGGACGCTGGCCGACGGGCGGACGATGCTGGCGGCGCTGGGGGAGGAGGCGCTGGCGTACGAGGGGACGACCGGCGCCGACTCGGTCGACTTCATGGCGACGACCGTGGCCGCGCACCTGCCGACGGTGCTGGGGCTGTTCGCCTCGGCGCTGGAGGGGTCGTGCAGATTGCGGCCCGAGGTGTTCGCGCGCGAGCGCAACGTCGTGCTGAGCGAGATCGAGACGCGCATGCGCGGGTCGGCCGGGGCGTACGATCGATTGCTCGCCAGCGTCTATTCGCCGGACCACCCTTATGGCCACGTGCTCGGCGGCACGGCGGAGACGGTGTCGGCGCTGACGGCGAAGGACGTGTGTGATTATTTGCGCGGTCGCTTCACGCCGGGCAACACGTCGATCGCGATCACCGGCGGCGTGACCGAGGCGGGCGCGCTGGCGGCCGCCGAGGCGACGCTGAAGCCGCTCGCGCGGCGCACGACGCTGCCGGAGGTCGCGGTGCCGGCGGTCGCCGCCGCTGGCGGGCGCGAGACGCTGGCCGGGCTGCCCGGCGGGTGGGGCAGCGCGCTGGTGCTGCACCTCCCGCCCGCGGACAGCGCGGACGGACGGCTCGCGGCGATCCTCGCCGAAGCGGTCGAACGCGAGGTCCGCGAGGTGGTCGCCGCGTCCGGGCGGATCTCGAGCCTCGAGGTGCATCGCCTCGGCGGCAGCGCTGCGCCTGCGGTGATCTTCATCGCCACCGGGGAGGCCGAGGTGCGGGCGTTCGCCGAAGAGCTCCTGGCGGAGGCGGTCGCCCACGTGCGCGGCGACGCGGCCGACAAGCAAAAGGTCGAGGCGCTGCGGCGCCGGCTGCGGATCGCGGCGGCGACGCGGTTCGAACGTCTCGACGCGCGAGCAGAGCGCCTGGTCGAGGTCGCCGACGGGTCGCGGCGCGGGACGCTGGCCACCGACCTGCGGGCGATCGACGGGCTCACTCGGGCCGCGCTGACGCGGGTGGCGAAGCAGGTGCTGGCCCCGGGGCGCACGCGGGTGTTCGCGCTCGAGCCGTCGACGACGCGCGCCGGGTCGGGGGTCACCGCGGTGACGCGATTGACCGACGACGCCCACCCCGTCACCGCCCGGCCCGACGTCGCGGCCAAGTTGCTCAGCGAGATCCCCGCGAATCGTCGCACCAGCAGCTTCACTCTGGCCAATGGCCTGACCGTGGTGCTCGCGCCGTCGTCGAGTCCGCTGGTCGACGTGCGCCTGGTGATCCGGGCCGGGGCCGTCGACGCTCCCGAGCACCCGCTGCTGCCCGCGCTGGCGGCGGCGCTGCTGGCCCCGCCGAAGCAGGGCCCGCACGCCAGAGAGGTGGCGAAGTTGATGGCCGGCGGGGCCGAGACGGACGTGTTCCTCAACCTCGACCTGACCATCTTCAAGGCGCGCGGGCTGGCGAGCGAGGCCGAGCATTTGTTGCGCGGGCTGGCGGCGTGGGTGATCGCCGGGGGTCATGATTATTCCGAGCGCGCGGCGATCGTCGACAAGATCTACCGCCAGATGGATCAGCAGCGCGACGCCGAGACGACGCGGCGGACGATCGCGCGCGGGGTCCTCGATCCATGCGTCGAGCCGTTGTTCCTGGACCGCACGCTCGACGACGTCAGCGACGCGGCGATCGCCGCCTTCCGCCGGCAGCACTTCCGCGCCGGGCGGGCCACGCTGGTCGTCGCCGGCGGCTTCGACGAGGCGGCCACGCGGGCCGAGGTGGAGGCGGCGTTCGGCGGTCGGCAAGCCCCGTGGGGCGAGCGCGCGACCCCGCCGGCGCGTCCGGATCGCCCGGCCCCGCGCGTGAGGTCGAAGGTCATGCACCTGGCGACGCCGACGACGAGCGCGCAGGTCGGGGTGGTGCTCGGGTTCCTGGTGCCGAGCGAGCTACGCGGCGAACCTGGGACGGTGGCGCTGGTGCGGCAGCTCCTCGAAGACGCCGTCGACGGCGTGCGCCAGCGGCTCGGGGTCACGTACGGCTTCAGCGTCACCCGCGAAGAGGTGTGCGACGCCGAGATGGTGGTGATCGGCGGTGAGATCGACGCGGCGCACCTCGACCAGGGGATCGCCGAATTGCGGCAGGCGCTGGCGCGCCTGCGCACGACCGAGGGGGTCGCCGCCGGATTGGCGGCGGCGCAGCGGCCGGTCGCGGCGCGCATCCTGGCCGGGGCTGCCGACAGCGCCGCGATCGCCGAGCGCCTCACCTACACCGTCGTGCACGGCCTGCCGCTCGATTACTACCGCGGCGAGGCGCGCGAGGTGGTCCTGGCCCGGCCCGACGCGATCGCCGAGCTGATGACCCGGTTGCTCGCGCCGGGCAGCCTGTTCGCGGTCTGCATCGGCCAGTCGACCCAGAGCTGTGAATCGTTGAGCTCGCCGTGAGCGCGGAGGACTGCATTCGCGCGCGGTTGGCAGGCGGCGCGAAGCCTGGCATACGCGAAGGATGCGCGTGCTCTCGCACTGTCACGGAATGATGGGTCTGATGGGGTTCGCGGCGGTCCTGATCGGCTGCGGTGATTCGGGGGAGCCGATCGAGAGCGCGTCGACGGCGGCGAGCGGGGGGCCGGCGAGCAGCGGCGCGAGCACCTCCGACATGACGAGTACCGACGCGACGAGCGCCACCGCCGCGACTGCGTCGACCGGCGCCACGACGAGCGTGACGACCGCGACGCCGACGACCACGAGCGCGACGACGACCACGACGGCGCCGGCCACCACCGACGCGCCCGACCCGACCGGCTGCGTGCCGGCCGACTGCGCCGCGGCGGGGGCGGTCTGCGGCGAGCTGGCCGACGGCTGCGGCGGCACCATGAACTGTGGGACATGTCCTGGAGACCAGGTGTGCGGCAACGGCGTGCCGCCGGGCCAGTGCGGGGCGGCAGCCTGCAAGCCGGCGGAGGCGGTGACGATCGAGGGCGGGGGGCGCTGCGCCGACCTGGCCCAGGCGTGGACCGCGAGGGGCATCAACGCCGGGTACTACCCGTTCCGCGCGGTCGCGCCGGTGCTGCAGTACTCGGGTGATTTCTCGGGCGATCCGAACCAGGTGTTCGCGCCGGGCCCGACGAGCAAGGGTGTGGTGCTGCAGGCGATCCCGGCCGGCTCGTACATCGGCCTGTCGACCACGGGGCCGTGGTACATGCCGGCGGGCGACTGTCAGAGCGGCGACACCTGCGGCAACGAGGACATCGCCGCCTGCACCGACAGCGCGCCGCCGCTGCGGGCCGGGATCGCCGGGTTCTATTGGGGGTACGCGTATTCGGGGGCGAGCCACATGCAGGGGTGGATCTACCACGACCCGGCGGCGATGGTGTTCGCCGGCTTCGACCCGGCGCACCCGTGCGCGCGGGGGCCGGCGGGGCTCGACTACGAGGCCAGCGCGGCGTGCGGCCAGCCGACCGCGTGCGCCGGCGACAACATCACCTGCGGCGCGGCCAACCCGTGCAGCGAGGGCGCCGACGACTGCGGCCGGCTCGAGTGCGGGGCCATGAGCGGCGGCGCCCTCACGCCGACGGCCCACCGCAAGATCGTCAGCTACCCGGCGGGCACTCACAAGTGCGGCAAGGACGTGCCGCACCCGTCGATCACCTGCTTCGCCAACGGCAACGACCCCGACTTCTTCCTGGTGTACCCGTTCGGGGCCTATCTGTACTGGGCGCAGAACAGCACGACCAAGCACTGGCTGCACTACGGCGACCGCGTGCAGTCCTATTATCATACGCGCGACGCGCAGGGGGTGCTGTGGGACTTCGTCGAGGTGATCTCGAGCGGGGCGCCGACGCTGACGCCGGCGAGCGACGGCGCGGGGGCCGGCGGCGGCTGCTCGGCGCAGAACCCGGGCGCGTGCACGCCGTGCCAGAACGGCGGCACGTGCGGATGGGTGCAAGAGGTGTTCCTGAAGCCCGAATGAGCCGGGCCGCGGGACGCCGGCTCGGGGCGGCGAGTCGCTCGCGCGCGCTGGCGATCCGCGGCCGCGAACTTGAGAGTCGATTGAGAAAATTCTCAGCGACGCGGCGGCGATCGCCGGCCGCGGGGTGCGTGCTACGATTGCCGCCGTGAAGCGCGAAGTTCGGGCCGTCCAGGTCGCCATGGCCAACGCGATTGTCGGCGCCGTGGCCAAGTTCGCCGCCGGGATCGCCAGCGGCAGCATGGCCCTGCTCTCCTCGGCCGCGGACTCGCTCGGCGACCTGTTCGTGTCGGCGGCCAACATCGTGGTCCTGCGCGTGTCTCACCGCGCTCCCGACGCGGCGTACAACTACGGGCACGCCAAGATCGAGGGGCTCGGGGCGATGTTCGAGGGCGGCTTCATCTGCGCCGCCGGCGGCTTCATCATCTATCAGGCGATCGCCCGCGCGATCGCGGGCGAGACCGGCCACGACTCGTTCCTCGGCATCGTCGTCATGCTGCCGCTCCTCGGCCTGACCCTCGCCACCGTGGCGTACCTGCGGAGGGTCGCGCGCGAGACCGGCAGCCTGGTGCTCAAGGCCGACGCGCTCCACTACACCGTCGACATCTGGACGAACCTCGGGGTGCTGGCCACCTTGATCCTGGTCGAGCTCACCGGCGAGCCGCGCATCGACACGGTCGTCTCGATCGCCCTCGCGCTGTACCTGATGTACTCGGCCACGACGATCATCCGCGAGGGCTTCGACGTGATCATGGACCGCAGCCTCGATCCCGCGCTGGTGGTCGAGCTGCGGCAGCTGCTGATCGCCTGCGACAAGATCGAGTCGTTCCACGACTTCAAGACCCGCGGCGGCAAGCTGCCGGTGGTCGACTTCCACGTGGTCGTCGACCCGGACATGACCACGCGGGCCGCCCACGACCTGTTCCTCGAGCTGCAGGCGGGCGTGCGCGCGATCGTCGGGCCGGCCACCAAGGTGCTCGTGCACGTCGATCCTGCGCCGCGCGAGTCCAGGAGCGGCTGGCTCCACTGAGGGGGCCGAGGGCCGCGCCGGGCCCGGTCGACCGCGAGCGGGTCGCCGCGCTGGGCCGGCGCCGGCAAAGCTGCTATGGACCGGACATGAAGAGCTTCACCGACAAGGTCGCGGCGATCACGGGCGCCGGCTCGGGCATGGGCCGCACTCTGGCGCTGGCGCTGGCGCGCCGCGGCTGCCACCTGGCGCTGTCCGACGTCAACGAGATCGGCCTGGCCGAGACGGCGGCGCTGCTGCGGGACGCTCGCGTGAAGGTGACGACCCAGCGCGTCGACGTGGCCGACCGCGAGGCGGTCTACGCGTGGGCCGACCAGGTGGCGCGCGAGCACGGCAAGGTCAACCTGATCTTCAACAACGCGGGGGTCGGGCTCGGCGCCACGGTCGAGGGCATGCGCCTGGAAGACTTCGAGTGGCTGATGAACATCAACTTCTGGGGCGTGGTCCACGGCACCCGCGCGTTCCTGCCCCACCTGAAGGCGAGCGGCGAGGGCCACGTGGTTAACACGTCGTCGGTGTTCGGCCTCATCGGCGTGCCGTCGCAGTCGGCCTACAACGCGGCCAAGTTCGCGGTCCGCGGCTTCACCGAGTCGCTGCGCCAGGAGCTCGACATCCTCCGCTGCGGCGTCTCGGCCACCAGCGTCCACCCCGGCGGGATCAAGACCAACATCGCCCGCGCCGGCCGCATCGACCCGAGCATCGCCTCGCTCGGCGCCGACCCGGCGAACGCGAACCTCAAGTTCGAGAAGAACTTCATCACCACCGCCGAGGTGGCCGCGGAGACGATCCTCCGCGGGGTCGAGAAGAACAAGCGGCGCGTGCTGGTCGGCCCCGACGCGCACTTCATCGACCTGATGGCCCGGCTGCTGCCGTCGCTGTATCAGCGGCTCACCGTGGCGGTGGCGCGCAAGCACATCTACTTTCGCCGCGGACGACGGCCGCGGCGGCGACTGCGGAGATGCGGTCGTGGGACGGTGTGGGCCGGGCTGGGCGGTCCCCGGGCCGGGCTTGGCGAGGCCAGCCCCGAAATCATGGGCGGCTCACGGAAATCGTCGGGGCCGGGAAATCACGGCTACATGGTCGTGTCATCCGCGGGTTCTCCCAACTCTCTGTTGTTCGCCGGGGTGCTGCTCGCCGGCAGCGTCGGCTGTCCGGGGCAAGGCGATCTCGGCGTCTATACCGACACCGACGCCCAGCAGTCCGGGTCCGGGTCCGGGTCGTCGTCCGGGGGGTCCGCCGGCGACTCGTCGCCCTCGACCGGTTCGCCGGACGACGCGCCCTCGACCGGCGTCTCGACCGTGGGCAGCACCGGCGAGCCCGTCGACACCGAGTCCACGACGGCGGGCGAGTCCACCGGGATCGAGACGACCTCGGAGGACGGCACGACCGGGGACGGCAGCACGACCGGCGCCGAGCGGCCCGCGCGCTGTCTGGAGCCCGATCCGTCGCTGCTGTCGTACTCGGTGTTGTACTTCGATCCATGGCCGGGCGGCGACGCCCTCGACCAGGAGTTCGACGGCGAGTGCACGCTGTTCGACATCACCGAGGACTCGAAGCTGCACCTCCTGTTCGACTGCGGCACGACGGCGGCGACGATCGACCTCGTGGCGTCGCCGGCGGACCTCGGCGACCTGCCGCCGCTGAATCAGTCGTATCGGCTGAAGTGGGTCGCGCGCGCGGCCTCGTGGGCGAGCAATTGGTGGTTCACGCTGTCGACGGTCGGCCCGGCGCCGACGCTGCTGCTCGCCGGGATGGAGACCCAGGAGCTGTTGCCGGCGGGGATGCCGGACTTCTTCGCGCCGCTGACCCTGGCGCACGACGGCAGCGAATGCGGGCAGGCGACCGATTGCGACGACCCGTGGGACCCTCTGCTCGTCGAGATGTCCCAGGGCGGGCCGACCGTGCCGGTGACGCACAAGACGCGCTCGGACGTGGGCGACTATCGAGTGGTCGTCAACCTCGCCGGCCGCTTCCGCGACCTCCACACCATGGCCCGCGAGTGCCTCGAATGGACCGACCCCGTGCCGCAGGGTTTTAATATGATGATGATCCACCGCGGCGACTGACGGCGAGGACGCCGGAGGCGCACGAGGCTGGCCGTGAGAGCTCGATGCGGTCGACCTGGGCAGCCCTCCGGCTCGGTGACGACGCAGCCACGAAGGCGGCGGCGAAGGTCGCTGCTCGCGCATCGGGTGACGCGGGGCGCACGAGGGGTCTCTTCGAGGCGATGAATGGTGGGCGTCGGCGGGCCGAGCTCGATGGCGCGATGCGATCGATCCACGCGCCATTGTGCGGGCGGGCGGTGCTCGTGGTCGAGGATCGGGCGCCGCCGGTCGAGCGCATCGCGGTCACGCGGATCGGCGAGCGCGACGAGCCGGTGAGCGGCGCGCCGGGGAAGCGCCAGCGCGAGCTCGGCCGCGCCGTCGCGGAGCTCGGCGGGAAGTGCTCGCGCCCGGGGGCGGCGCTGCGCGTCGAGACGTATCGCCTGCACGCGGCGGCCGACCGCCCCGGCCTCGCTCCGCGGGCATTGCGGCGGTCCAGCCGGGACCGGGATCGACGGAGTGAGGGCGGCGCATCGCGCCCGCTTCCGCGGGCGACCGACGGCGCGCTCGACCTCGAGGTCCTGGTGGCGCAGGCCGAGTTCACCGCGCAGATGAAGGGCGAGCCGTTCGACGCCGCCGGCTTCCGCGCGTCTCGCGGCCGAGCGCCCGCTGCGGCGGAAAAGGATGACGCCGCGCGAGCCGGCGCGCGGGTCTCCTTGAGAGGGGCGTCGCCATCGCCAATACTGACAGTCGCATGAGCGAAGCGCGACGCAGGGCCGAGACGATCGCCGCGAGGATCCGCGCCGGCAGTCAGTTCTCGATCGAGGGGCGCGAGGTGCGGATCCGCAACGCCGACGGCTCGTCGTCGTGGACGGTCCTGAACATCCAGGAGCTCGCCGAGCTCGAGACGATCCTCGCCGAAGGGTCGCGCGCGGTCGATGTCGCGGGCGTGGGCCGACTGACCGCGAGCTCGCTCGGCTGGCAGGGGACCGACGACGGCGGGGTCCGCGTGCTCGTCGTCGATGTCGAGGACGCGGACCTGGTGTCGACGGTGCAAGCGGCGATGGCTCAGGTCCGCGCGCACCTGGAGGCGGCGAAGCAGCAGCTCGCCGACTGGATGACCCGCAAGGTGCCGCTGTGGCGCGCGGGCGAGGCGCGCTCCGAGGCGAAGGTGCGCGAGTCGCTGCGGCTCGACGCGGTGACCGTGTACGCAGCGGGCGAGGCGACCTTGCTGTTCTCGGCGGGCGACCTGGTCGCGGGACACACCGCGGCGATCGACCTCGACCCGAAGGGCACGCCGGAGTGGCCGCGGCTCGAAGGTTGACGGCGGGTCGCGAGTGATCCGCCGGAAGATCGGTCGGGTCGGCTGACGCTCGCGCGCATCGGTGCGCAGCGGTGAACGCGGCGATGTCGTCGTCGGGCGGACGCAGCCGCCGATGGTGTCACCCACGACCCGTCGGCAGCAGGATGGTCGGCGCGCCCGTGCGCCGAATCGAGCGGTCCGGCTGATTCGTGCGCGCTTCGCTGCAGTCGTGCGTGGACGCGGAAATCGTCGTCGTCGCGGCCGCGGGACGACGGACTTGTGGCACGATCGCGGCCCGATCGTGAGCGAGGTCGTCGAATTCGCGTGCGGGTCGTGCGGCTCGCAGATCCAGGTCGAGGCCCACCTGCGGACCGCGACCTGCCCGTACTGCGCGTCGCCGGCGGTGGTCGAGCGGCCGCGGGAGCCCGGGCGACCGCAGCCGGACTTCGTGCTCGCGTTCATCGTCCCGCACGAGCAGGCGCTGACGGCGGCCCGACGCTGGGTGAGGCGGGCGTGGTTCGCCCCGGAGGCGTTCCGCAAGGCCACGGTCGAGGCCATCCGCGGGATCTACGTGCCCTCGTACCTGTTCTCGGCCGCGGCCCACGCGGAGTACACCGCCCGGATCGGCGAGAACTACACGGTGACCTACACGACCACGGACTCGAAGGGCCGCACGGTCACGCGCACGCGCACGGAGACCGAGTGGCACACGCTCGCGGGCAACTACTCGGCCTACGTCAGCGACGTCGTGGTCACGGCCTCGCGGGGGATCGGCAACCACGAGCTCGAGGGGGTCGAGCCGTTCGACCTGCGCGCGCTCCACCGCTATTCGCCGCGCCTGCTGTCCGGGTGGATCGCCGAGGAGGCGTCGATGACGGCCGAGGTGTGCCGCGAGCTCGCGGTCGCCGAGGCGATGGCCGAGGTTCAGCGGCGCATCACGAAGATCTTGCCCGGCGACCGGCAGTCGGACCTCGAGGTCAGCGCTCGCCTCGCCGACATCGCCCAGATCCTGATGCTCGCGCCGGTGTGGGTGCTGCCGGTCCGCTTCGCCGACGACCGCGTGGTCCGCCTGCTGGTCAATGGCCAGACCGGCAAGGTGTTCGGCCGACCGCCGCGCTCGTGGGCGAAGATCGGCGGGCTTATCGCCCTGATCGTCGGCCTCATCGTCGGGGGGTGGTGCTTGCCAAGCACTGATATCTCCGCGACGTCGGTCGACGCCGCCTGCGGCCGCTGCGAGTCGCCGCTCGAGACCGGCGATCTGCGGTGTGCGGTGTGCGGGCTGCCGACGCCGGGTGAGGTGCTCGTCGGCGCCGTGACGCGCATCGAGCTCCTCCGCTGCGAGGGCTGCGGCGCGGCGGTGTCCTACGATGTCGAGGCGCGCGCCGAAGTGCTCGTTCTGCGGCTCGCAGATGCACGTGGAGCGTCCCGAGGACCCGGTCGAGGAGGCGTCCGCCTACTTGCCGTTCGCGGTCGACCCCGCGGCGGCGGCCGAGGGGTTGCGGCGCTGGCTCGGCACCCTCGGCTTCTTCCGCCCGAGCGACCTCCAGGCGGCGGCGACGATCGGCGAGTTGAAGCCGCTGTGGTGGGTCGGCTGGGTGTTCGACGCCGAGGTGCTGGTCAGTTGGGCCGCCGACTCCGAGGTCGGGTCCCGGCGCGCGTCGTGGGCCCCACACGCGGGGCAGCAGTCGCTCCACCTGCGAAACGTGCTGGTGCCGGCGTCGCGCGGCCTGAGCGCCGCGGAGTGCCGGGCGATCGCCCGCGGTTACCGCGTCGACTCGGGCGGGCCGCCGCCGGAGGCCCGCGCGGGCGTGTTGATCGAGCGCTTCGACGTCCAGCGGTCGGCGGCCCGCCGGGCGATCGCCGAGGGGCTCGAGCGGGCCGCGCTGGGGCACGCGAGCACGTGGGTCCCCGGCAGCCGCCAGCGCAAGCTCTCGGTCGCGGTGCTGCCCAGGCGCCTCAGCTCGGAGCGCCTCGCCTTCCCCGCCTACGTGCTCGCTTACCGCTACCGCGACAAGCTCTACCGCGCGGTGGTCAACGGCCAGGACATGGCGGTGGTCACCGGCAAGGCGCCGCTCTCGATCGCGAAGATCGTCCTCGTGATCGTCGGGGTGCTCGCCGCGGCCGCGCTGATCGTGGTCCTGGCCAGGTGACGCGACGAGACGACCTGCGACAGCGAGTTCGTGGCCCGGTTCTCGCCGCGACAGACATGTCTCAAAGGCCATCTCCGACGCGCCGGCACCTGCAGGGGTTGAACGGGTGTGCGAGATCCGGTAGGTCCGGGCTTCATGCGCCGCGGTCTTCACTTGCTGCTCGTCCTCCTCGCTCCCGCCTGTTATTCGCCGGACCAGGGGGGCGACACCGCGACGTGGTCCACCTCGGCGCGGAGCCGACGAGCGATGGCAGTTCGGACACCACCGCGCCGGGCAGCACCACCGACGCGCCGGAGCCGACGACCGCGTCGACCTCCGGCTGGACGACCGACGCGAGCAGCACGAGCGGTCCGGACTCGACCGGTCCCGATACGTCCGACCTGACGACCACCACCGAGCCCGGCACGACGACGACCACCACCGGCGTGCCCCGGATCCTCGTGTCCGCGCGTGCGCGTGGTGGTGCCGCCGGGCCAGGTCTTGAACGTGCGGCCGCAGCCGTCGACCGCGATGGAGCCGGTGGGGTCGCTGGCCAACGGGGCCATCGTCGACGTGTTGGCGATCGTGCAAGGTGAGGCGATCGACGCCGTCGACACGTGGTATCAGGTCGCCGGCAATTGGCCCGAGGGCTATGTATTCGCCGCATGGGTCGAGTGCACGCTCGACGAGCCGTCGGAGGCCGGGTTCTTCCTGCCGCTCGAGTGCGGCAGCACGGCCACGGTCACGCAGGGCAACTTCGGCCCCTTCAGCCATCAGGGCAAGTCCGCCTACGCCTTCGACTTCGGCCTCACGCTGGGCACGCCGCTGGTGGCGATCGAGGAGGGCACGGTGTCGCACGCCTACGCTGGCACGATGCCGGGCGACCCCTGCTACGACGGCGGCGGCATGGAGTGCATCAACTCGGCCAATTACGTCACCTTGCAGCACCCTGACGGCACCGCCTCGAACTATGCGCACCTGAGCCAAGTCTCGGTGACGGTCGGTCAATACGTCCCGCGCGGCGCCATCGTCGGGCTCACCGGCTCGACCGGCTGGTCGACCGGCCCCCACGCCCACGTCGCCCGCCAGGAGGGCTGCGGTCAGGCGTTCTGCCAGTCGATCGCCGTCCAGTTCGTCGACGTCGTCCCCGACGGTGTCCCCGACGGCGGAGAAGTCGTCACCTCGCAGAACTGTCCCTGATCAATCGGGCCACGACCCGCGAGGCCGGGGTCCCGCATCGACCACCAGCGCCAACCGCTCCGCATCTCTGACGAGAACAGGTCAAGAGCCGTGGGGCGCGGCGCGGGCTCGGATCGAGCTGCCGACACCGCGGTCTCGAAGGGACGGTCGAGCATCACCACCGCGCGCCCTCCGGTGCGAGCGGCACGGCCTCCATCCCTGCGAAGGGACCACCCTGGACGGACCCTTCGAGCCTCCGGCCTGGTCATGAACGAGGCGCCGGGCGCCAGGCCTCCGACCCGATTCATTCGCCGCAGGACATAGTCCCTGTCCGCGCGACCCGCTACTTCGCGGCGCCGCGACGAACTACCTTCTCCTCGGGCTCCGCTGCGAAAGCCAGCACCGCGGGCGCAATCATCCCCTGCCGGATGAACGCCCGGATGCTCTTCGCATCGGTGCTCGTGATGCCCACCGACGCGGCGCCTGCCGCTCTGCTCGAAAAGGAGAACTGAGATGACCACGCAGTACACTATCTACCTCGTCAATAACTCCGCCCAGACCCAGCAGTTCTGGTGCTTCCTGGCTACCCCCGACGAGCTAGCGGGCGATCCGGGAGTCTTCGCCAACTCCAGCATGAGCCTCGCGCTGAGCTCCGGGCAGCCGGGTATCAATACGTTCACGATCCCGGTCCAGTACGTCGTCAGCGCCGGCGCGAGCAACCAGGCCGTCGGCTTCGGCGTCGAGATCGACTCCAGCATCACGAGCAACGCGGCGCTGGGCCAGCTGTGGGAGGCCGACTACGCGAACGCGCCGCCCGACATGGGACCGAAGCTGAAGCTCCTCGATTCCGCGGGGGCCCCGGCGACTGCGATCGCGCTCAAGTCGAACGCGTTCGACGAAGTCACCAACGAGGCGAATGGTTGGTTCAGCAACATGAGCTTCGGGATCGAGACCGCGCGCGGCTTCATCGGCATGACTTGGTCGCCCTCTCCGCAGCAGACGCGGACGCTCACGCCGCTCCTGAAGTTCTACGTGGCCGTCGGCAGCTACGGCAGCAACCAGCTGGCCCGCTGGACCGATATTTCCAACAAGTCCGCGATGTTGCAGGTGCCTGAAAGCTTCCAGCTCAACGAGGCCACCGTGACGTACGGGGCGGACGGCGGCTGGTCCGTGACCCCGGAGCGCCGCCTGCTTCGCCGCCGCGCCGTAGCGTGCATGACGACGCGGCGCGCGACGCCGCGACCCCGCGCGTGAGCCAGGCACCCAGCCAGGAGGACGCGGTGGCCGCGATCCAGTGGAACACGTCATCCGCCGTCGCCGAGACCGGCCCGCTGACGATGTCGGGGACGCTGACGGTGAAGGTCGCGCTCGCCGCGAGTTTCACGGCGTTCGTGCTGGGCGGCATCGTGTTCAAGATCAGTCGGGCGGCGGCGGGTGGCACCACCGTGGAGTTCTCGTACTCCGGCCGGGAGAGCGTCGATGCCGTCAAGTCGCTGTTCACGGTCGGCGCGAAGCTGTTGTTCTCCTGACACGCGCAGATCGGTCCTCGCCCTGACGTATGGAATGCGGCATGGCCCGCACGGACTCCTCCGGCGCGTCGAAACGCCGCCGTGAGCCCGCGCCGCGGGGCGCTCGCGCTGCAGCGAACGCTCGGCGCTGCGGTCTCCTTGCGGTGCGCCCGGCCCGGCCGTGGTTCGCGCGGCGGACACGACCTCGCGCGAGTCCGCGGCCCGGCCGCCCGGGTGCGCGCGGATGAGGTCGCTGTCGGGCGCCGCCACGGCCGCACCGTCGGCGACGCCTGAGCTCGTCGCGGCCCGGGCACGGAGGTTGCCGCTCGCGGACCGAATTTGCCCCCGCTGTGCGTGGCCCGCCGGCCGAATGCCCACACAGTCGTTCGAGGTGATGCGGCAGGAGGAGAAGTCCTGGAAGGCCCCCGCCCATGGATGCTGTACGCTCTGGCGAGCGGCGCGGCCGCGTGGGCCGTGATCGGCTGGCTGGCCCTGTCATCCTCGGGTTCGGGACGCGCGGCGCTGATGCCGTTCGTGCCCGCAGTGCTCGTCTCGGCCGTCGTCGGCGGCCTGTGGCCCGGTCTGCTGACGACGCTCCTGTGCACCGCGGCCGGGGTGGTCTGGCTGCTCTCGGCGGAGACGACGGCCCGCGCCGCCGAGTGGTCGCAGCTGGCCATCTTCGCGGCCACTGCCGTGGGCATCTGTGCCGCGTGCGAGCGTCGACGAGCGACTCGCCGGGGCTCCTCGCTGCAGACGACGGAGGCGCTGCGGCAGCGCGGCGAGGAGATCGAGCGATTGATGGAGCTGGTGCCGGCGGTGGCCTGGCTGGCGCGCGATCCGGAGTGTCGGGAGGTGGTCGGCAACCAGGCGGGCT
This sequence comes from Nannocystis pusilla, assembly GCF_026626665.1. Classification (GTDB taxonomy): domain Bacteria; phylum Myxococcota_A; class Polyangia; order Nannocystales; family Nannocystaceae; genus Nannocystis; species Nannocystis pusilla. The sequence goes on along the minus strand of NZ_JAPNKE010000002.1, from coordinate 6,510,999 downwards.
GCCGCTTGCTGAAGTTGCCGCCCGGCTCGAACATCTCGGCCCGACTCCCGCCCGAGCAGCGCGGGTGGCTCCGCTTCGAACGCGAGGGCCGGGAGCTGCCGCTGGAACGGACGCCGCTGCGCCTGGCCATCGCCACCCGAGCGCCGGTCACCGACGTGGAGGTCGACCTGGTCCTCCCCGATCGGTCGGTGTTCACGCTGCTGGGCAACGCCGCGCCGCTGTTCGACGCCGCCGGCGCGGTGCGAGGCGCGGTCGGGGCCTGCCTCGACGTCAGCGAGCGCCAGCGGCTGCGCGAGCAGCTGCAGCACAAGGAGGAGCGGCTGCGGCTGGCGATGGAGGGCGCCGAGCTCGGCGAGTGGGAGATGGATCTACGGACCCAGCGCGCCGTCTGGTCGCCGCTGACGCGCGAGCTGCTCGGCGTCGCCCCGGACACGCCGATCACGTTCGAGCTGTACGAATCGCGGCTCCACCCCGACGACCTGGCGCGCGATCGCTGCGCCGTGGCGGAGTGCCTCGCCACCGGCAAGTATCAGAACGAGTACCGCATCCCGCTGGCCGGCGGCGGCTGGCGCTGGATCGACTCGCGCGCGAAGCTGGTGCGGGACACGCAGGGGCAGATCGTCCGCCTGTTCGGCGTCGTCAGCGACATCACCGCCCGCAAGGAGGCCGCGGAGGCGCGAGCGCGCAGCGAGGAGCGGCTCCGGCTGATCCTCGAGAGCGCCACGGACTACGCGATCTTCACCGTCGACGCGCGAGGGATCGTGACCAGCTGGAACGCGGGGGCGAAGAACGTGTTCGGCCACGAGGAGCACGAGATCGTCGGCAAGGACGGCGCCGTCCTGTTCACGCCCGAGGACCGGGCGCGCGGGGTGCCGGAGAAGGAGATCCGCGCGGCGCGGCGAGACGGCCGGGCCCACAGCGAGCGCTGGCACCTGCGCAAGGACGGCACCCGCTTCTGGGGCAGCGGCCTGATGATGCCGCTGCGCGACGGCGGCGAGTACCACGGGTTCCTCAAGATCATGCGCGACTGGACGGAGGCGCGGCGGTCCAAGGAGCTGCTGGAACGGCAGGCGGAGGCGCTGCGGCAGGCCGATCGCCGCAAGGACGAGTTCCTGGCGACGCTCGCCCACGAGCTGCGCAACCCGCTGGCGCCGCTGCGCAACGGGCTTGCGATCCTCCGCCGCGCGGGCGTCGACGAGGAGATGGCCGAGCGGGCGCGAGAGATGATGGAGCGGCAGCTCGGGCAGATGGTGCACCTCATCGACGACCTGCTCGACGTGAGCCGGATCAGCCGCGGCAAGATCGAGCTGCGAAAAGATCGCGTCGCGCTGGGGCAGGTGCTGCAGAGCGCGATCGAGACGGTCCAGCCGCTGATCGAGCGCCATGGCCACGAGCTCACGGTCGAGTCGCTGCCGGAGCCGGTGTTCGTCGAGGCCGACGCGGTTCGCCTGGCGCAGGTGTTCGCCAACCTGCTCGGCAACGCCGCCAAGTTCACGCCGCCCGGCGGTCACATCTGTTTGGCGATCGAGCGGCGAGCCGGGGCGGTCGCGGTCCGCGTCAAGGACGACGGCATCGGCATCGAGCCGGAGATGCTGCCGCGCGTGTTCGACCTGTTCGCGCAGGTCACCGACACCTACGAGCGGTCGCAAGGCGGGCTGGGCATCGGCCTGTCGCTGGTCAAACAATTGGTGGAGATGCACGGCGGTACGGTCGAGGCCAGGAGCGGCGGCCTCGACATGGGCAGCGAGTTCACGGTCTGCTTGCCGATCGCCCCGTCGAGCTCGCGGCCCGCAGAGCCGCCGGCGTCGGCCTGCGAGGCGGTGCAGGGCGCCGGTCGCCGCGTGCTGGTCGTCGACGACAACCGCGACGCCGCGCTCAGCCTGGCAGACTTCCTCGAGCTGATCGGCTGCGACACGCGCGTGGCCCACGACGGGTTCGAGGGGCTGCGCCTGGCCGCCGAATTCAGCCCCGAGGTGGTGTTCCTCGACATCGGCATGCCGACGATGAACGGCTACGAGACGGCCCGCCGGATGCGCGCAGAGCCGTGGGGCGAGAAGCCGGTCCTCGTCGCGCTCACCGGCTGGGGCCAGGAGGAGGACAAGGCCCGCGCGCAGGAGGCCGGCTTCGATCGCCACATCGTCAAGCCCGCCGCGCCGGAGGTGCTCGAGGCCTTGCTGGCGGAGCTGCCGGCATCGCCCGTGAACGCGGCCTGATGCGAGACGGGCCCGCGCACGATCGGCGGGAGCGCTGCCCGCCCACGCGGTGCGCCTTCACCCGTGAACGCGAGGGGGCACGCACTCAGGGGCGGGGCGCGGGTGACCAGAGCCGGTCGCGCGAAAGTCCGAGCACCGAGGCGGCCGCGGAGTGAAGCGAGTCGGGGGCCAGCCGCCCGTCGTGTGCGGCGTTGCCCAGCCAAGCCTGGATGGCTCCGCCAGTGCGCTCGAAGCCGTCGGCCTTGAGCAGGCCGTAGAGGCCGGCGGCCAGCACGTGCATGCCGTCGTCGGCGCCTCGCCAGCGCTCGCCGGCGGGCCGGGCGACGCCGATCCGCTCACTGATGAGCTGATCCAGCGCCTCCGCCGTGTCCTCGTCGAAGAGCCCGTCGAGCGTGGTGTACCCGAAGCTGGGGTCGTGCTCGGCGACGATCCGGGTGAGCAGGGGATCGCGGCGCAGCACCTCCAGCGCGTCGCGAATCGCGGGGCTCTCGCCGTCGAAGGGGGGATGGAGGATCTCGTGCGCGGCGATGCGGAGGACCGTCTCGTCGGGATAGTCGAGATGGGAGATGAAGCGCTGGCCGATGATCTTGATGCCGTGCGGCTTGGAGAAGTGCAGCAGGTGAATGGTGATGTCCGGCTGCAATCGACGGCCCAGCAGCCGCTCCTGCTCGGCGATGATGTCCACTCCCGTCAGTCGCTGGCGCAGCGCCGCCACGCGCCGTTCCACCCGGTCGCCGAGGACGCGCCGGCGGAGCGCCGGAAAGTCGGCGGCCGCCAGCGCATCGAACAGGCGTGTCAGCGCCGGCCGTGCGGCGACGAACCAGGCCCACGCCTCGTCGTCCCAGTAGGGGCTGGCGCGGTAGCGAGGAGCAGCTGCTGCTCGGCCTCCGCGAGCGAGCCGCGCAGGTCGGCGAGCGTGTCGCCGGGCCCGGCGGAGAACACCAGGCAGAGGAAAGGGCCCAGCAGGTCGCCGTGCTCCTTCGCGGAGGCCTTGAGCTGCTGGACGATGCCGACGGCCTCGGCGCTGAATCCGGGCAGGAACTGCGCGAGCTCTTCGCGATAGTGGTCGGTGTAGAACGGGTCCCCGGACAGCGGGCCGAGGAAGCAGAGCGCGTCCAGGGCTTCGGAGGCGGTGACGTTCCAGCGGGTGCGTGGGGCCGGGGCAGCGGGGACGAGCGAGCCGCGGGTGGCACAGCCGACCGCCGCGACGAGCGGGAGTCGGCCCAGGGCGAAGAGGCAGTCGCGTCGATTCATTCCTCCCCGAATAGTCGTTCGCGGCCGAGCGTTCTTGAATCCAATTGATCCTCCGGCCTCGGCGTGCGCCGCAGCGACGCCGGCGTCCGGCCCGTCAGCGCGGCCACGTCGCGAGTCATGTGAGCCTGGTCGGCGAAGCCGAGATTCAGGGCGAGCTGCGCCAGCGGCAGCGACGAGCCGGGGATCGTCCGCCATGCACGGAGCGCGCGCGTCGGCCCGGTAGCGCTTGGGTGAGACGCCGTACGCGCGCTTGAAGCCGCGGGCGACCGCCTCCAGCGTGAGACCCGCGGCCTCTGCCCATTGCGTGAGGCGCAGCGACGGGTCCTCGCGCAGCGCCGCGGCGAGCAAGTCCTGCCAGTCTTCGGGCCCATCCGTGGCGGCCACGCATGAGGCGGACAGGAGGCTGGACGCGGCGAGCCGGTCCCGCTCGGCCGTCCGCACCACGGCATCGAGGTCGCGCAGCACGGCGACCGGCACATCCGGTGCATCGATCGGAAGCGGCAGGTTCAGCACCTCGGCCCCGGCGGCGCCAAACTGGTCGGCGTGCGCCTCGAAGGCGCGGTGGAACACCACGGCGCCGGCGCCGAGCCGGAATCGACCCGAGTCTCCCGCTTCGACGTAGCCCCCGGCGACGACGACCGCGGCGTACCCGATCCCGTGACGGTGGCGCTCCAACCGCGTCGATGCCAGGAATCGCTGGGCCACGGCGACGTCGCTGCGTCTCGGCACGGCCTGGGATGATACCGGAGCTCGTTCGACAAGGGGCGCGATCGACGAGCTGGATGAAGCGCGGGCTTCTGCAGCGTGGAGAGCCCTCGAACCCGAGCGAGACGGAGGAGCCTACCGCCTGTCACCAGCGACGACGTCGTCAACGTGGTCCGCGTCTCCCGCTCCGGGCGCAGCACGCGATCGACGCTCGCGCGGCCGCCCGCGAGGCGCCGCCGGCGGATCGCCGGAGGTGATAGGCTCGTGTCGGCCCGCATGTCTCGCGCCGACTCGCTCGACCTCCTGCCGCTGCTCGATCGCTCGGCCGCCGCGCTCGCCGCGGTGCGCGACGAGGCGATGCTCGTCGCGGCCATGGACGATGTGATGACGCGGATCGTCGACTGCGAGTACATCGGCCTGTTCTTCCTCGAGCGCCGGACGGGCCGGCTGCGCCACGCGTTCACGCGCGGCTTCACCGAGGAAGAGCGCCGCGCCGCCGAGCTCACCGCGATGAATCGACACGTCGGCGAGGTGTTCCGCACGCGCACCGTGCTGCACCTGCCCGACGTGCAAGTCGAGGCCGACCCCTCGGCGCGGGTCAATCCGCGGCGGCACCCGGTCCGCTCGCGCCTCACGGTGCCGGTCGTCGGCCGCGGCGAGAGCGTCGGCGTCATCTCGCTCGGCAACGTCCGACCGGCCGCCTTCTCGGACGTCCAGATCGCGCTCGTCAACTTCGTCGCCTCGCTCGCGGGCGTCGTGTACTGGAACCTCGAGGACCTGCGAGCGCTCGACGAGCAGTACTCTCTGGTGAAGACGCAGAAGGAGGAGCTGCTCGAGCTCTCGGCGCCGATCCTCGAGGCCGCGCCGGGCGTGCTCCTGCTGCCGGTCGTCGGGCGCCTCGACGGCGAGCGCTGCGCCCTCGTCGCCCAGCGGCTGCTGCATGCGATCGCGTGCCGCGCCACCCGCGCCGTGGTGTTCGACCTGACCGGCATGGAGGAGACCGGCAGCGCGTCGATCGCCGCGCTCCTCGACGTCTTTCGCGCCACCCGTTTGATGGGCGCAGCGTGCCTGCTCTCGGGCGTGACACCGGCCAGCGCCCGCCGGATCGTCGGGCTCGACCTGCCGCTGCCGACCGAACGGATCTTCCCGACGGTCCACCTCGCGCTCGCGGCTGCGCTGGCGCTGTGAGCCGCACCTCGACGACCCCTCGGTGCGTCGATTCGCAGCCGCGACGTCGCTGCTCACCTGCGCCGCCGGTCCGACGCTCACGGCTCGGCGGCCGCGCGGGGTCGCCGTGCCGCGAGTGATTCGCCGGATGGCGGGTCGAGGCTCGCGCTCGCGCCTGCATGCAGTCGCCGTGCGGCGCGCTCCGTAGTACCGTCGAGCGATGGCTCGTGCCCGACAGCGCGCCGAGTTCGCCCGCCTGGTCGAGGTCCTGGCGCCCGTGGGGTGGCAGGGCGACGAGCGCAGCGTCGAGGCGTGGGTGCTGCGGCTGCGCGAGCTCCCGGACGACGAGGGCGCGCAGCTCGCTCGCAACCTGCTGCGGGCCTATCGCCACGGCCTCTTGCTGCCGGAGCGGTGGGCCGAGCTCACCGGGGCGCCGCCGCAGCGCGCGAGCGACATCGACGACGCGGTGCGGCGATTGTGGGACGCGTTCGCGGCGGCCGGGCTGGCCAAGCCCTACCGGACGGAGGAGAACCTCGGCCGCATCCGCGCGGGCCTGGCCCGGCGCTGGGCCTGGCAGCCGCGCTGGTCCTTGATGAGCCAGGACGAAGATCTGCTGCTGATGGACGACGCGCTGGTGCCGACGCTGCTCGCGGCCGCCGCGGAGCCGGGCGTGCCCAAGCGGCAGTACCTGCTCGAGATCGTCGCCCACCACGCGCGCGACAGCTGCTGCCAGGCGGCCTATCACGGCCAGGAGCTCGAGGCGACGCTGCGACGCGCGGCCGGGTGGGCGCCGCAGGCCCGGGAGGTCGGGGCGCCCGAGCTCGCGGCGTACCTGGAGCGCCTCGGCAGCCACGCGGTCGGCGGACCGGTCGATCGCGCCGGCGCCGAGCAGCGCTTGCTCGACCTCGGCCGCTGCCAGGAGCCGCCGCGCAGCGCCCTCGACCTGCGCACGGTCGAGGGCGGCTGGGATGGCTGGCTCATCCTCTCGGGGCGCAATCGTCGGCTCCGCATCGACGCCGCGACGGGGCGCATGACATCGATCTCGCCGGAGCCCGCACGCAAGCGCCGGGCGCGACGTCCGGGCAAGACGGCGGAGGAATCATGACCGGCCGAGGCCGCGGCGCGAAGGTGGAGAGCGATGAGCGATCCGGAGGACGAGGCGCGGAGGGTCTGCGGCTGCCAATTCGTCGGGCTGCCCGGCCGCTGCCGCGAGCAGGTCTTCGAGGCAGGCCTGTGCCCGTATTGTGACGATGCGCCGCTCCACCGCCATTGTGCGGGGCGCGGGTCGAACGCGGTGGCGTTCACGCTCGAGCCGATCGAGGTGTATTGTTCGGCGTGCGAGCGGGGCCGGGTGGCATGATCGACGGTGACTCGCACGATACGTCGCATGCGCCTCAATCGTCTTCGGCGCGGGTGAGGCCGACGGCGACGCCGTCGCGGCGGGGGTCGGCGACGCCGACGTAGGTCCCGCCGTCGACCGCGATCACGCTGACGTCGCCGACCTCGAGCGGTTTGTCGCGGAAGCGGTGGCCGAGCGCCTCGAGCTCGTCGCGCACGGTCCGGGGGAGGTCGCTCTCCCAGCGGGCCTTCTCGTTGCAGAGGGCGCTGTAGATCCGCGGCTTGGCGATCGCCTGCTCGATGTCGAGGCCGTACTCGAGCAGGTCGAGCAAGACCTGGGCGACGGCGCTGATGATGCGCGGACCGCCGGGCGAGCCGAGGACGTAGACGGGCTCGCCGCCCTGGAACACCAGGGTCGGGGCCATGCTGCTGAGCGGCCGCTTGTCCGGCGCCGGCGAGTTGGGGCGGCCCGGCAGCGGGTCGAAGTCGGTCAGCTCGTTGTTGAGGAAGAAGCCGTAGCCCGGCAGCAGGCGACCTGTCCCGTAGTGCTGCTCGATGGTGACGGTGAAGGCGACGAGGTTGCCCCAGCGGTCGGCGACGTTGACGTGGGTGGTCTGCGGGTCGCCGTTCATCAGCTCGACGGGCGCGAGCGCCGGCGCGGCCCCGGCGATGGCGCCCGGCGGCACCGGGCAGGTGTTCTCGGTCAGGTCGACCATGGCGGCGCGCTTCTGGATGTACTTGGGGGCGAGCCAGCCGGTGAGGGGGATGTCGACGAACTCGGGGTCGCCGAGGTACGCGTTGCGATCGGCGAAGGCGAGGTGCATCGCCTTCATCACCAGGTGGTAGCGCAGGCTGGAGTCGAACGGGTACTGGCCGATGTCGAGCCGCTCGAGGATGTCGAGGAATTGCAGCACCGTGAGCCCGCCGGAGCTGGGCGGCGCGGCGGTGACGATCTCGTAGTCGCCGTATCGGCCCTGCACCGGGTCGTCGACGGTGATCTGATAATGGTCGAGGTCGGACATCGTCATGCCGCCGCCGGCGGCCTGGACCGCGGCGACGAAGGCCTCGCCGATCGGCCCGCGGTAGAAGGCGTCGATGCCCTCGGCGGCGATGAGCCGCAGGGTGTCGGCGAGCTCGGGCTGGACCAGCAGCTGGCCGATCTTCAGTGGTTTGCCTCCGGGCAGGAAGAGCGCGCTGGCGGCCGGGTTGGCGGCCAGGAAGGGCTGATGCTCGACGAGGCTGGCGGCCATGAGCCGGCTGACGATCACGCCGTGATCGGCCAGCGCGATCGAGGGCGCGAGCAGGTCGGCGAGCGAGCGGGTGCCGAACTCGGCCCGCGCGTACTCGGCCCCGGCCAGGGCGCCCGGGACGCCGATGGCGACGCCGAGAGTGCGCCGCTCGGCGAACGGGATCGGCTCGCCGTTCTCGTTCAAGAACATCTTGGGCTCGGCGCTGGCGGGGGCGCGCTCGCGGCTGTCGACGACCGTGACCACGTCGTCCTCGGCGTCGTAGATCATCATGAAGCCGCCGCCGCCGATGCCGGAGAAGCCGGGCTCGGCGACGCCGAGCGCGAACTGAATGGCGACCGCGGCGTCGACCGCGTTGCCGCCCTCGGCCAGGATCTGCGCGCCCACCCGCGCGGCCTCGTTGCTCGACGCGACGACCATGCCGTCCTCGCCGCCGACGATCGGGCCGATCGCGGTGGCGACCTCCGCGGCCGCGGCGTCGGCGGCAAACAACACGAGAGCGGCGGTCACCCCGGAGGTCATTTTAAAAAAGAACGTGCGCGCATGCGGGCTCCTGCCGGCCGTCCGCCGGCGACTGGGAAGATTGCGGAGCGCAGGAGCATGGCACTCGGCAGATCGACAGCAACCCGAGCACGACGCGAGGGCGGGTCGCCGATGGACGCGAGCGACCCGCGGGCGGGCGGATGCGCGAGCGGACGGCCCAGGACGCGTGAGTCTCGAGAGCGAGCGACTGCGATGAATGGGCCGCGACGAGAGCCGGGTGGAGGTCGCTCGCCGCGCCGCGACTCCGAGGATTCACGAGGGCCGGGTCGTGAGGGTCGCGGGCGAGCGACCGCGACGCGTGGCGATCGCGCGAGCGCGGCGCTGTGACGGCGAGCCGCGCTCGTGAATGGTGCGGATGAGCCGCGCGGCGGTCGTCTGTTGCCGCGCGGATTCGCGGAGGCCGAGTCGCGAGCGACTGCTACGATTGGCGGCGACGGCGACGCAGGGCGATCAGAGCGAGCAGCGCGAGCGGGCCGCCGGCGGTGGCGTCGCTGCGGCAGCCGCAGCCGCCGTCGTCGTCGGTCGCGGGCGAGGTGTCGCCGGCGGTGGCGCTGCTGCCGTCGGTGGCGGATTGCGTGGTGTTGCCGGTCGACTCGCCGAGCGACGTCTCGCCGTCGGTCCCGCCCGGGTCGGTGGTGGTCGGGCCGTCGGAGCCGCCGGAGGTGGGCACGCCGGAATCACCGGAGGTGGGCTCGCCGGAATCGCCGGAGGTGGGCTCGCCGGTCGTGTCGCCGGTCGTGGTGGTGTCGCCGCCGCTGCCGCCGGGGACCGGCAGGCCGCCGTTGCAGCCCTCGCCGTCGTACTCGATCGCGCCGATGTCGATCGCGCCGTCGTTGCGATCGTTGCCGCAGTAATCGTCGGTGACCTCGGGCACGGCCAGGCCGAGGTCGACGAACGCGGCGCCGTCGACCAGCGTGAAGTCCTGCGCGGCCGGGTCGGCGAACCACGCGGCGAATTGCTCGAGGGTGGCCTCGACGACGTTGTTCTGCTTGTCGGTGACGGCGCCGTCGCGGTCGCGGATCTTGCCCATCAACAGGTTGTTGTGGACGACGCCGGTGGTCTCGGCGAAGCGCATGTCGATGCCGGCGGTGTTGTAGAGGGTGTTATTGAAGATCTTCGAGTCGGCGCCGGCGTTGACGTAGATCCCGACGTCGGAGCAGTTGAGGATCAGGTTGTTGCGCACGACGCCGCGCTCGTGCTCCGGCTTGCACGCGCCGTCCTCGCAGATCATGTCGGGGCCCGAGCCGCCGCCGCCGAGCGACAGGCCGAGCCGGACCTGGCCGCTGTGGAGCAGCTCGCACACGACCAGGTTGCGCTCGATGACGCCGTCCTTGGCGTGGCCCTTGAGGAAGGCGGCGTAGCTGATGTTGTCGCCGCCGCCCTTGGCGTGGTCGTGGATGAAGTTGCCGCGGAGGATCCACCGCTGGCCGCCGACGACGTCGATCGGGGTGACCGGGTTGGAGGTGTCGCGCGGGGCCTCGTTGAAGAACTCGTTGTACTCGACGACGACGTCGTCGGGGTGCTCGTAGGCCATGTTGGGCCCGATCGGCTCGCCGTTGCCCTTGATCATGGCGTTGAAGCCGTGCAGGCGGTTGCCGACGATGTGGGTGTTGCTGGCGGCGCCGGTGATGTGAAAGGCGTGCTCGCAGTCGCTGTCGGCGGCGCAGATGCCCTCGATGTCGAGGCCCTCGAAGCGCCAGTACGGGGCGCGCACGTGGAAGCCCTCGAGCGAGTCGAGGCGCAGCTTGGCCGCGCCCTGCTCGGCGGCGCGGACGACGATCGGGGCGTCGGCGGTGCCGGCCGTCTCGCAGGCGATCTTGCCCTGATGCACCTCGTAGTCGCCGGCGGCGAGGACGATGGTGTCACCGGGCTGAGCGGCGGCGATGGCGGCGAGGAGAGCGTCGACATCGGCCACCGGCACCTCGGCGGCGTGGGCCGTGGCGCTGGCGAGGGCGAGGACGAGAGACGAGGTCGCAATAAGCGGCGAGCGAAGCATGCGGCGACGGTAACACCGCCGGCCGGGGCGCTGCTGCGCGCACGCCGAGGCGCGCGAACTGCAGCGCGGAGCATGCACGCGCGCACATCGGCGCGCGTGCGCGCGGCCGGCCCCTTGCGCGGGCCGGCGTCCCTGCCTAGCCTCGGGTCCCCGCGCTCTCGCGGCGAATCGGTCATGGCGAAGCAGCGCGACAGACAGGGGCTCCGGCCGGTGCAGGACGTGGTCGGGCGGCTCCGCTTCGACGCGACGTTCGACGTGCGCCGGTTCGTGGTCGGGTACGAGGAGCGCTTCGCCGGGGTGCGCGAGGCGCCGCTCGCCGAGTTCCTGGCCGGCGACAACGAGATCCCGTGGCACCGGATCTTCTTCATCAAGGCCGGCGAGCTGATCGTGTGGGACCGCCGGGCGCGCATCGACCTGGTCTTCGGGTCAGGTGACAGCCCGGCCGCCGATCACGCGGCGATCGCCCGCGCGTGCGCGCCGGCCCCGGTGGCCGCGCCGGCGCCGACGCGGCGCGGCAAGCTTCGCGCGGGCCCGGCGGTGTTCGAGGCGCGGCCGTGCTTCCGCTTCGATCCGTCGCGCGGGGCCTGGCTGCCGGTCGCGGCGACGGGGCTCCACGAGGCGCGGGCGGAGGCGCTGCAGGTCGCGACCTACAACGTGCTGTTCGACCTCTACGAGCCGGAGCAGCTGTACAGCGAGGCACGCGGGCCGGCGTGCGCCGAGCTGCTGCGCGAGCGCGAGGCCGACATCGTCGCGCTGCAGGAGGTGACGCCGCGGCTGTGGGCCGAGCTGCTGGCGGCGCCGTGGCTGCGCGAGGGTTATTACGTGTCCGAAGGGCCAGACGCGGCGGGGCTGCAGCCGTACGGGCAGGTGCTGCTGTCGCGCTGGCCGCTGGCGCTCGAGCTGCACGAGTTCTCGGCGCGCAAGCGGCTGGTGGTCGGGCGCCTGTCGCTGGCGGGCCGGCGGCTGGCGGTCGCGGCGGTGCACCTGACGAGCAACCGCAAGGCCGACGCCGACGACCGCCGCGCCGAACAGCTGGCGGTGCTGGTCGAGCGGCTCGCCCGCGCCGACGTCGACGACGCGCTGGTCCTCGGCGACCTCAACTTCGGCGACGGCGAGGAGGACCAGCAGCTCGCGCGCGCGGGCCTGGTCGATGTGTGGCGCGAGGTCCACCCGCACCACCCGGGCTTCACCTTCGACCCCGAGGCGAACCCGCTGGCGCGGCTGGCCAGCCGCACCGGCAAGGCGGCCCGCTTCGACCGGGCCGCTGCGCTCGCCGGCGGGGGCGCTGGCGCCGATCGAGGCCACGCTGTTCGGTGACAAGCCCTTCGGGACAGGTCCCGAAGGACAGGAGATGTTCGCGTCGGATCACTTCGGCGTGTGCGCGCTGCTGCAGGTGGTCGCCGACGCCGACATGGCCGCGCGCCGGGCCCGGCTGGCCGCGGCGAGCCCGGTGCACCGCAGCGCGCTGGTGGTGATCCCGCCGGCGGCGGCGTGGCCGGCGATCCAGGCGATCCGCGTCGACCACGACCCGAGCCACGGGCGCTGGATGCCGCACATCAACCTGGTGTACGGGTTCGTGCCGGAGGCGCTGTTCGCCGACGCGGCCGCGGCGTTGACCGCGGCGCTGCGCGGGCTGTTGCCGCTGCGAATCGCGCTCAAGGAGGTGCGCCGGTTCGACCACCGCGGCAGCACGACGGTGTGGTTGGAGCCGGTCAGCGATCCGCCCGGGGCGCTGTCGGCCCTGCAGGCGGCCGCGGCGGCGCTGTTCCCCCTGTGCGACGAGCAGTCGGCGCGCGGGCCGGGCTTCGTGCCGCACCTGACGATCGCCAAGCTGACCGGCAGCGAGGCGGAGATCGCGGCCGCGATCAAAGGCTGGCGGGCGAGCTGGCATCCGCTGGCGTTCACGGTCGAGGCGGTGCACCTGATCAGCCGCCGCGAGGACGAGCCGTTCGCGATCCGGGCGACGGTGCGGACCTGTCCCGAGGAACAGGATGATGTGAAGGAGCGGTCGGGGAGCTTGCCGCCGTTCGGCCGCTGGCCGTCGCCGACGCACGAGCGGGTGACCGCGGCGTTCGAGCGGGCGACGGCGGCGGTGCAGGCGGGGTCGCAGCTGCAGGTGGTCGGGTCGGCGCGGCTCGGGGTGGCCGGGCCCGACGGCGACCTCGATCTGGTGTGGGCCGGCGCGGACGGGGTCGACCGCGCGGAGCTGTTCGCGGCGGTGACGCAGCGGCTGGCGGCGGCCGGCGAGCTGCTCGCGGTGCGCACGGTGAAGAGCGCGGGGCTGCCTGTCCTGAAGTGCAGGTTCGAGGGGATCGCGGTCGACCTGCAGTACGCCGGGCTGCCGCCGCCGCTGCAGGGGCGCGCGCTCGGGTCGCTCGAGCCGGGCGAGCTGGCGACGCTCGACGAGGCCAGCCGCCGCGCGGCGCTCGGCTGCGTCGACGCCGACGCGCTGGTGACCCTGGTCGGCGAGTACTACGATTCGAGCGTGTTCCGCGAGACGCTGGCGCGGGTGCGCGGGTGGGCGCGCGCGCCAGCTCGACGCGGGGGCGTGGGGGCTGCTCGGCGGCTACACGTGGGCGCTGGTGACGGCGTGGGCGGTGCGCGCGGCCGGCGAGGCGGGCGTGGCCGCGGAGCCGGAGGCGCTGCTGCGCCACTTCTTCGTGCTGCTGGCCGCGCGCACGCCGGGGGCGGCGATCGCGTTCGGACCGCCGCCGGAGCCGAGGGGCGGGCGCAAGCCGCTGTGGCCGATCTGGACGCCCACGCCGCCGTCATTCAACTCGGCGCGCCACGTGACCCGCTCGACGCTGGTGCTGCTGCACGCGGAGCTGCGCCGCGGGCAGGCGCTGCTCGCCGCGGGCGATCCGGCCTGGACGGCGGCGACCGATCCGTCGGCGCATCCGCGGCGCGTCGAGCTGACGCTGCAGGGTCGCGGCGCGGCGCAGGCGGCGTGCGTCGGCTGGCTCGAAGGACATGTGATGGGATTGCTGCTGGCGCTCGAGGACGCGGGTGCGCGGGTGCGGCCGTACCCGCGGCCGCTGCGGGCCGGCGAGGCGACGTGGGCGATCGGGCTCGAGGGCGGGGAGCCGCCGGCGATCGCGGCGGCGGCGGCCGCGTTCGCGGGGGCGTTCGCGGGCTGGGCGGACCGGCCCGAGGGCGCGGAGCTGCGGGTGCGGCCGGTCGAGTGACGGCACGTTTCACGCGGGCTGATGCGAGCGGTCGCTCGCGTCAGAGGCCACGCGATCCGAGCGACGCTCGCTTGCCCACCATCCCGACTCAAGCCGACCCGCACGTGCTGTGAGGCTCGGCACGCGAGCGCAGAGACCCGATTCGCGCGAGCTGTGAAGCTCGGGTTCAGGGGCGTCTCGGGTCCCCGCGTCGGCTGAACTGCCGGCGCTGCGCCTCGCCGGCGAACGAGGCGGCGGCCGGGGTTCCGCTGCGCCGCATCGGCGGCGCCGAGCCCGAGCGCGCTGGTCACCGCCCGCGGGGTCGGGCGTGGCACTGACGACGGTCGCGCCCTGCTCGCGCGGGCGGGAAGAGGCCGTGGGTCTACTTACCCGCGGCTCCCGCGAGCAATCCCGCGTCCAGCTCGGCGGCCCGCGCGAAGGCCGGATGGGCGCAGGCGCGATCGATGTAGGCGCGGATCGCCGGCAGCTCGGGCACGATGCCGAAACCCGTGGTCCAGCGCAGCGCGGTGCCCCACAGCACGTCGGCGGCGCTGAAGCGTTCGCCGAGCAGGTAGTCGCCGCGTCCGAGCTGTTCGACCAGCGTCTGCAGCATGGCGTCGTAGCTGCCGTAGGCCGAGGTCGAGGCTTCCATCTCGGGGCGTTTCGTCGCGCGGTCGACCACCGCGGGCTCGAAGCTCGCGCCGTAGAACGCGATCCAGCGCAGATAGGTGCCGCGACGCGGATCGTCGAGGGCCGGCGCCAGTCCGGCCGCGGGGAACAGGTCGGCCAGGTAGATGAAGATCGCGACCTGCTCGGTCACCACCGTATCGCGGTGGCGGATGGTCGGCAGCTTGCCCAGCGGATTGAGCGCGAGGAACTCCGGCGTGCGGTTCGCACCGGCCTTGAAGTCGATGAACCTGACTTCGTACGGGGCTCCGAGGGCTTCGAGCAGCACTCGCACGCCGGCCGAACGCGACTGCGGATTGTGGAAGAAGGTGATGATGGACTCGGTCATGATGGGCCTTCCAGGTGGCTGGGGGACGGCAGAGAGACTAGCGCCCATTGCGGACATGTTCTGTCCGCGATAGCTTCGCGGCGTGCTGTCCACCTCGGCCCGCCTGCTGCGCCTCGCCAGTCTGCTGCAATCGCGCCGCCATTGGTCGGGAGCGGCGCTGGCGGAGACTCTGGAGGTGGACACGCGGACCGTGCGGCGCGACGTCGACCGTCTGCGCGAGCTCGGTTACCCGGTCGAGGCCTCGGCCGGCATCGGTGGCGGCTACTCGCTCGGCCGAGGCGCCGATCTGCCGCCGCTGGTGCTCGACGACGACGAGGCGGTGGCGCTGGCGATGGCGCTGCGGGTCGCCACCGCGTCCATCGGCGGCATCGAGGACACCGCGCTGCGCCTGCTTGCGAAGCTCGACCAGATGTTGCCGGCGCGACTGCGGCGGCGCGCATCGGCGTTGCATGCGGTGACGATTGCGCTGCGCATGGGCGAACCGCTGGCGAATGCGGACATCCTGACCGGCATCGCCACCGCGTGTCGCGATTGCCTGACGCTGGAGTTCACCTACCGCGATCATCACGGCGCCGCGAGTCGTCGGCGGGTGGAACCCCTGCGCGTCGCGAGCTACGGCCGGCGCTGGTACCTGATCGCCTGGGATCTGTCGCGCAGCGACTGGCGCACGTTCCGGATCGACCGCATCGTGGCCCGGCCGAGCACCGGCGCCGTCTTCGCCGCGCGCACGCAACCGGCCGATGTCGCCGCGTACCTCGAACGCGGCATCGCCTATGCGCCGTTCGCCTGCCGGGTGACGCTGCGGCTGAGAGGGAGCGCGACCACGCTCGCGTCCCGCATTCCCACCTGGTGCGGGATCCTCGAACCGGACGGCGCAAGCCACAGCCTGCTGCGAGTCGGGGCCGACAGCATCGAAACGCTGGTCGCTCAGCTCGCGATGGTGGGGCAGGATGCGGAGCTGATCGAAGGGCAGGAATTGGTGCCCCAGATGGAATCGGTGCTGAGCCGGCTCGGTACGACGCTCGTGCCGGGCGTCGGACGCACCCAGCCGACGACGACGGCTCGGCGGTCGAAGCCGCGGAGCCGGGCGAAGCGACGCTGACGATGTCCGCGGCGTGATGTGCCGCCCGCGCCGCTTCGCTACCGCTCGTCGGGCCGGCATCGGCTCGACACTCGACGCGTTGCCGCGCGGGTTCTGGAAGGGGCCGGGACGCGCTTGGCTCGGGCCGCGAGCCGGCCAGAAACCGCCTGTCCGCGGGGACATGGCCCACGCGGGCGGCGGCGATGATGTTTTTGGAACATGCCCATGCGGACATGTTCGTTGGGTCATCTATGAAGAGCGAGGGCTTCGCGCGGCTGCGCCGGTGCAGGGCAGCCGCGCGCTTCGCGGCTCAGGGCACGTTGGCGGCGCCCGGGGTCAGAGTGTTCGTGAACTTCCAGTCGACGCCCATCTGGTTGGTGTCGATGCCGTTGGGGATCCGGCTCAGCGAGCCCGCGTTGTTGGCGGAGTCGACGAGGTTGGCGGGGGTGCCCTCGACCAGGTTGAAGGGGCCGACGCCCATGAAGGTCACGCCGTTGATCTCGCCGGCGTAGGACAGGGCGTCGATGTACTGCTTGCTCGGCACGTGCACGAGCGCGACGCCGTCGGGCGAGCCGTTTTGAAGGATGACGCTCATCATGTTGGCGACCAGCTTGAGTTGACCGTTGGGGACGGTGACGTTGCCCCACACCACGACCAGGTACTGGCCCGCGGCGAGGGTGGGGAACGACGCGCCGAGGTCCACCGCCGAGTAGGCCTGGTTGTTGCTTCCGTTGACCGGCACCAGCCAGTGGCCGGCGAGGCTCACCGGTCCGCTCGAGACGTTCAAGATCTCCACGAACTCGGCGTTGTCGGTGCCGGGCTGGTCGTAGTCGACCTCG
The DNA here is from genome assembly GCF_026626665.1 of Nannocystis pusilla. Taxonomy (GTDB): domain Bacteria; phylum Myxococcota_A; class Polyangia; order Nannocystales; family Nannocystaceae; genus Nannocystis; species Nannocystis pusilla. The sequence continues at coordinate 6,494,437 of NZ_JAPNKE010000002.1, read as the reverse complement.
TTGATCACCAGGCATTGCTTGGGGCAGGGGCCGCCGCAGTCGACGCCGAGCTCGCCGGCGTTCTGGACGCCGTTGACGCACAGGCCGAGGGTGCAGGCGTTGGTGCAGGCGTCGTCGTTGTTGGCGTTGGCGTCGTCGCACTGCTCCTGGCCGGCCCAGACGATGCCGTCGCCGCAGGTCGCGGGCTTGCAGGCGTTGGTGCAGGCGTCGGTGGCGACGGTGTTGGCGTCGTCGCACTGCTCGACGCCGGCGTGGAGCAGGCCGTCGCCGCAGGTGGCGTCGACGCACTCGAGCACGCAGGCGTCGGTGTCGTCGGTGTTGCCGTCGTCGCACTGCTCGACGCCGACGTGGAGGACGTCGTCGTGGCAGGCGGCCGGTTGGCAGGTGGCGAGGCAGGCGTCGCTGCTCGACAGGTTGCCGTCGTCGCAGACCTCGCCGGCGCCGGCCTGGACGAAGCCGTCGCCGCAGGCGGGCAGGGTGCACCCGAGGGTGCAGGCGCCGGTGTTGCTGTTGGCGTCGCCGAGGTCGCACGCCTCGCCGGGTTGCTTGATGCCGTCGCCGCAGCTCGCGGGCTTGCAGGCGCTGGTGCAGGCGTCGTCGTCGCTGGTGTTGCCGTCGTCGCAGCCCTCGCCGGGGCCCTGGTCGCCGTCGCCGCAGACGTTGGCGAGGCAGCCGGCCCTGCAGGCCTTGCCGGGGCCGTTGTTGGGGCCGTCGTCGCACTGCTCGACGCCGGCGTGGACGAGTCCGTCGCCGCAGGTCGCGTCGGCGCAGGCGAGGGTGCAGGCGCCGGTGTCGCTGTTCTGCGGGCCGAGGTCGCAGCCCTCGCCCTCGCTGGCCTGCTCGAAGCCGTCGCCGCAGGCGGGCAGCTTGCACAGGTCGGTGCAGCCGTCGTCGTTGTCGCCGTTCTGGCCGTCGTCGCAGGCCTCGCCCGGGTCGAGGACGGCGTTGCCGCAGGCCTCGAGCTTGCACGCGGCGGAGCAGCCGTCGCCGGGGTCCTGATTGCCGTCGTCGCAGGCCTCGTCGGGGCTCTGGTCGCCGTCGCCGCAGACGTTGAGGGTGCAGTCGGCCTTGCAGGCCTTGCCGGGGCCGTTGTCGCCGCCGTTGTCGCACTCCTCGAGGCCGTCGCCGGTGCTGAAGACGTGGCCGTCGCCGCACACGGCGAGCGTGCATTCGCTGGTGCAGGCGGCGGCGTCGGCGTTGTCGGGGCCGTCGTCGCACTCCTCGCCGGCGCCGGACTGCAGGAAGCCGTCGCTGCAGGTGGCGAGGGTGCAGGTCTCGGTGCATTCGTCGGTGTTGTCGGTGTCGCCGTCGTCGCACTCCTCGGTCGGGCCGACGACCGCGTCGCCGCACGAGGCGAGGGCGCAGGCGTTGCTGCACTCGTCGTCGTCGACGTCGTTGCCGTCGTCGCAGCCCTCGCCCGGGCCCTTGGCCCCGTCGCCGCAGACGTTGTCGGTGCAGTCGGCCTTGCAGCTGTTGCCGTCGGCGTTGTCGGCCCCGTCGTCGCACTCCTCGTCCGGACCGGCGTCGCCGTCGCCGCACACGTTGAGGCCGCAGGTCGCGTTGCACGACTTGCCCGGGCCGTTGTCGGCCCCGTCGTCGCACGCCTCGCCAGCGTCGAGCATGCCGTCGCCGCACACGCCGTCGCCGCCGGTCTCGGTGTCGCCGGTGGTCGTGGTGGTCGTGGTGGTCGTGTCGGTCGTCGTCGCGGTCTCGGTGGTGGTGCTGGTCGGGCCGGTCGTCGAGGTGGTGGGGACCGTGGTCGTCGGCGGGGCCGTGGTCTGGGCGTCGGTGGTGGTATCGGTGCCGCTGCTGCTGGTGTCGGTGTCGGTGCCGCTGGCGGAGGGGTTATTCGGGCAGGCCGTCAGCCACAGGCTTCCGAGCAGGCCGAGGCTCCAGCGCCGGGGCGCCGAGGGACGAGAAACGCTGCCAGCTATGATTCTGAACGCGATGCATCGCGCGGACGCTACCACAGCGACGCTCGCGGCCGGCGACGCTCGCAGGACGGCGATCGCAGGTGTTGGCTCCGCCGCGTCGGCGCCACGCTGTCGTCGCGACGCATTCGCGAGCCGTGGCTGCGGCGCGGTGCAACGGCGGGATCTTCGAGGTGCGGCGCGTGAGGTCGCGGGCCGCCGACAGGCGAGATCGATCTGCGGCCGGCGATAGTCATTCGCTCGCCGGGGATCCGTTGCAGACGCTACACGCCGGGGGGCGAGACGAGGACCTCGGCGGGGGACCCGGTTGACGACGTCGGCGCGTTCCGGCGTGGAGGTCGGGCCGGGGGCGGCGGGGAGAGGCTCGGGGGCGCTGTTCACCCGACGCGTGAGTCGAGGTCGTGCTCGCAGGCGGCCCCGGTCGCGCGACTGTCAGTCAGCTCGACGTCGGGGCGGCCTTGCATCATTGCAGTCAATAATCGTGAGCGAACTCAGGACGAGTCGAAGGCATGTGTGGCCTTTGAGTCAGGCGCCGTAAAATGCGACCGCGGATCGAGGATGACGAATGGTGGTAGTGGGGATTGGGGCGTGAGCGCTCCGGCGACGATTGCGAGGAGTCCGGCGCCGGCCGTCCGGCCGCGGGTGCGCTGCGCAGGTGGGTACGCGGGTCGCCGGCGCTCGGTCGCCGCTCGAGGTGACGGAAGGCCGGGGTGCCGGAGACGAACCAGCAGGGCATGCGAGTCCCGGCGACCGACCACGAGTTCGTGTGGGTGTTCCTGTCGACGGCGCCGGGGCCCCGTCGGCCGGCGGCCTCACTGTTGCTCGCAGACCGCGAGGGGCAGGCGCGATCCGCACGGGCCGGCGCGGTCGCAATCGCGGACCGTCGGGCGGGGGCACCGCCTGGAAACAGTGATAGTCGACGTATTCGCGGGGGGCGGCGCGGGGGCGAGCCGACGGCGCCGCGGCCGGTTCACATCACCGTGTCGAAGGTCGCGCCGGCCCCGCGTGACCCGAGTATGATTCGCCGCGGTTGCGGTGGCGGTGCGCTGACGCGTCGTGAGCGTCGTTTCGGCAGAAGGATCTGCGGGCATGCGGCCAATGGGCGTTACGAATTCGAGTGGCGGCAAGCGGAAGGACGACCATGGAATCGAGCGACGTCAAGTTCAGCGTCTCGCACCTCGCGGCCCAGGCGATCGTGTTCGCAGTGGTCGAGCGGGCGCGGGCGCTCGGGGTGCCGCGATCGGTGGCGGTGCTCGACGCGAGCGGGGTGGTGATGGCGCTGTGTCGCATGGGCGGGGCGCCGCTCGTCAGCTCGGAGGTGGCGCAGAGCAAGGCCTTCACCGCCCTGTTCGGGCCGTCGCCGCCGGGCGAGGTGCTGCCGCCGGGAGCGGCGCGGCTGCCCCGGCTCGGCTCGGTCGGCGCGGGGCTGCCGATCGTGGTCGAGGGGCGGGCGATCGGGGCGATCGGGGTCGGCGGCGGGACGGGCGAGCAAGACCTCGAATGCGTGCAGGCCGGGCTGGCGGCGCTGCGCGAGACCGGGGCGCCGCGGGAGCAGGGCGCAGCTTCGTGGGAGCGCCGCGCGGGGGTGGACGGGCGCTGAGAGGCTGGCCTTCGGGATATGTCTTCAGGGCCAGGCGACCCGGCCTTGGCGCTCGAACCACCAGTAGAGGCCGCAGATGACCATCGAGTTGATCACCGTGTCGCCGACCTGGGGGCGCAGCTCGGCCGGGCTGCACAGGACGATCTCGATGTCCTCGCCCTCGTCGAAGGCGGTCTCGCCGGTGCGGCGACAGCCCTCGGCGAGGACGGTGTAGCAGCGGTTGCCCTGAAAGGCGGCGTTGGGGGCGACCTCGCCGAGGCGGACGATCGAGGCGGCGGAATAACCTGTCTCTTCGAGCAGCTCGCGCGCGGCCGCCTGCTCCGGCGTCTCGTCGGGCTCGATCGCGCCGGCCGGCAGCTCGAGCTCGAAGCGGCGGGTGCCGTGGCGCCACTGGCGGACCAGCACGAGCTGACCCTCGGGGGTCAGGGCGACGAGGTTGACCCAGTCGGGCGCGTCGAGGGTGACGTACGGGCGCAGGCTGCCGGTGCGCGGGTGCTCGGCCTCGATCTCCTGCAGGCGGAAGATCGGCGTGGTCGCCAGCTCGCGGCGCTCGCCGTAACGGAAGGGCTTCAACGTGGTCACGCGGGTGCTCCGCGGCCGACGTTAGCACGGCGCCGCGGGGCGAGGCCGCGAGGCGCGATCACGCGGCGGAGGCGTGGCCGCGCAGGCGCGCGCCGAGGTAGCGGATCGAGTCCCACGCCATGTAGGCGTAGCCGAGCAGCCACGGCAGGTTGGGCGCGTAGAACAGGAAGAAGGTGTAGGGCGACTGGTAGCGCATGTCGGGGTAGCCGGTGACGTGCGCGGCCCAGAAGTAGAGCACCACCGAATAGGCGAGGTACGAGCCGACGAAGAGCTGGAGGATGTGGCGGTAGTACACGCGCTGGACGATGGCCCACAGCAGCCAGACGTTGACGATCTGGGTGATGAAGACGTTGATCTGCTCGAGGCCGATCGCCATCGGCGTGATCTTGTCGTAGTACGCCCGGTCGGCGTCGCCGTAGATCTGGAACAGCCTGGCGAACAGCTCGTGGTCGGCGCGGGCGACCAGGCTGTCGTTGTAGACGATCCAGTAGAGCTCGAGCGAGAAGGCGATGCAGAGGAAGAACGCCAGCAGGCCGATGATGACGCGGTCGCTCGTGGACATTTTGTCGGGCGTGGACATGGCGGGCGGAGTCTAGAGGCCCGGCGCGCGGCGTTGCCGACCGGATCACACCGCGCGCCGCGGGACGCCCCGATGAGAAGAGCCGCGGCGCGCCGAGGATCGGCCCGCGAGCGCGTCGTGGCAGCGCGAGACGAAGCAACTGCCCCGCGACGGCGCGGATGGGTCGCACGTGCTCATGCGCGACGCGTGCGAAGGGGTCGCGGCGATCGCGGGTCGCCGGCTCGCTGCACGAAGACGGGACGCGCTTGACCGCGAGGGGCGGGCGTGGTGCGGGGCAGCGCGAGCGGGCCCTCGTCGGTGACCGCGCTATGCTCGGGCCCGTGGTCGTCCACCCCGAGGAGTTCTTCCAGCTGCCGCTCTACTTCGACCTCGGCGCGACGCTGCTGTTCGGGCTCAGCGGCGCGCTGCTGGCGGCCCGCCGCGGCTACGATCCGGTGGGATTGTTCGTGGTGGCGCTGGCGACCGGGGTCGGCGGCGGGCTCCTGCGCGACGGGCTGTTCCTGCAGCAGGGCCCGCCGGTGTGCGTGCAGGACAGCCGCTATTTGCTGGTGGTGCTGATCGCCAGCGTGTTCGGCTACTTCTTCGCGACGGCGCTCGACCGGATCCGCGGGCTCCTGTTCGTGGTCGACGCGATCGGCCTCGGCACCTACGCGGTGGTCGGGGTGCAGAAGTCGCTGGCGCTCGGGCTCGGCGTCGGCGCGGCGGGCTTCATCGGGGTGGTCAACGCCGTCGGCGGCGGGCTCCTGCGCGACGTGCTGGTGCGCGAGGAGCCGTTCCTGTTCAAGCCCGGCGAGTACTACGCGCTGGTGGCGGGCGCCGGGGCGGCGCTGTTCTGCGGGCTGACCGTGGCGCTCGAGTGGCGGCCGCCGCGGGCGGCGGCGGCGGCGATCGCGGTGACGTTCGCGCTGCGGGTGGTGTCGCATCGCTACGGCTGGACGACGCCGCCGGCGCGCACGGGGCCGCACCCGCGCGTGCAGGCGCCGCTGCGGCCCGACCGCGAGTGACGATCAGCTGACGGGCGGGTCGCTGCGGCCGATCCACCACGTGGGCAGGTCGCCGAGCTGGTCGGGCTGGATCGCGTCGTGATCGATGTGGATGCCGTTGACGAGATCGTTGGCCGGCGGGAGCTGCAGCATTTGATAGCCGCGGCGCTGGACGTCGACCTCGGTGATGCCCGACTTCCAGTAGTTGCGGAACTTGAAGCCGCGGTAGAGCTGGGCGCTCGTCAGCGGCAGGCGGCCGACGTAGAGGCCGGGCGTGAAGCCGGCGGCGGCGACCGCGGTGTACCAGGCGTTGCCGTACGTGAGGATGTTGTTGGGCGGCGCGCTCGGGTCGACGCCCTCGACGTCGGTCCACACGGTGAGCTGCGCCGGGGCGCCGAGGTCGGCGAGGTGGCGCGCCGCGAGGGCGCCGTCGCTGCTGCCGAGCGCCGCGGTCGGCGACCAGCCGGAGCGGCGGACGTGCTGGACGATCATCAGCGCCAGGCCGGCGCCGAGGATCCCCAGGGCTTCGTCGCGCGAGATGTCGGACTCGCCCTCGGTGGCGCTGTGGCTGACGTAGCGCACGCAGAAGCGATAGCCGTCGGCGACGAACTTGCGCGCGACGTCCGGCGTCACGACGACGTTGGTATCGAACCCTCGCGCCGCCGCGGCGCGCTCGACCACCCCGAAAGAGTCACTCATCTTTCAAAAATCCTCCCTCGCGCTCATGATGCGACGAGCGAGGGCGGCGGCGTCAAGCCGCGATTGCGCGCCCGGACATGGCGCGCCCGCGAACGCGGGCGCGCAGCCGCCGGGGAATCGGCGTTATCGCCGGCCCGCGGCGCTGCCCTCATTGGGGGATCGGCGGCGGCGGTTCGAAGCCCTGGACGATGTAGATCCGGTCCTGCCCGGCGCCCCAGGTGAGGAACATGAAGTCGCCGGTGAGCGGCTCGAAGTAGGCGCCCCACGGGCTCGGGAAGTCGAGGTAAAAGTCCTTGCGCGACTCGGGCAGCGGGTCGCCGAGGTCGTCGACCCGGTAGACGCCGACGGTGCCGGCCGACCACTCGGAGACGATCAGGTGGTCGACCTCGAACCCGGGCGAGCCCTTCGGCACGTAGGCGAAGCCGCCGGGGCCGAAGGGGAGCGTGGCGGTCTGCTGGGCGTTGGCGAGGGTGTAGGTGTCGCCATTGGCGGTGCGGTCGAGGTGATACCATTTGCCGCCCGGCCAGGTGATCGTGCGCATGCCGCCGGGGTCGAGGAAGCCCGGCGGGACGAAGCCGAGGCCGCTGACGGAGTTCTCGACGCCGAGCCCGGCCATGTCGGTGGTGACGGCGGGCACCATCTGGCCGGGCAGCAATTGGCCGATCTGGTTGATCGGCCAGGCGGTGTAGAACATCAGGCCCGACTCGACCAGAGCCAGGTTGGCGTCGACGTAGGGGGTGTCGGCGACGAGCTGGGCGACGCCCTTGAAGTTGACGATGTGGTCGCAATTGCCGCGCACGACCTCGATCGCCCACACCTTGCCGGTCGCGGTCTCGGAGTCGCCGGCGACGAGGAGGAGGTTCGGGTTTTCATGCGAGATCACGCAGCCGCCGAGGCGCGAGTCGGTGGGGATGCCCGGGACCTGGCCGAGCTCGTACGTTTTGTAGAATCGGCGAACTCGGGCGCGAGCACGACGTCGGGGCCGGCGGGGATCGGCGGCTCGTCGCTGCAATCGATCGGGCCGCCGGTGGTGGTTCCGGGATTGCCGGTGGTCGTGGTGGTGGAATCGTCGGTGGTCGAATCGGTGGTGGTGCCGGGCTCGTCCGTGGTCGCGGTGGTGGTCCCGGGGTCGGTGACGGTGATCGCGGTCGTCGCGGTGGTGCCGGTGGTCGGCGGGTCGGCGGTGGTCGAATCGGCGGTCGCCGTGGCGGGGCTCGTGCCCGTGGGGTCGCCGGCGGTGCCTGCGGTCGGGTCGCCGGTCGGGTCGCTGGTGTCCGTCGCCCTCGTGCCCTGATTGCCAGGACAGGCCGCGACGGCGAACCCCGCCACCACCACTGCGATCGTCGTGTGCCTCTGCATCGCCCGCGAGTCTACGCGAGGGCCCGCGCAGGGCCGCCTATTTGCACATAAATGGGGGATCCACGGCATTTTGTCGAGTTGTGGTCCGCGCCCCCCAGATGGCCGCGGGGCCGGCGTAGATTGCATCATCGACAGCCGCGCGGCCCGTCGGCGGCCCGGCGGTGCTGACATTGCGGCGTCGCGAATGCGAGGAGCTCGCGGAGGCTCGACCTCGCCGCGGCGGACAGGTGTCACGCGCGTCGAGTCGTCGCCGTCGGTCGCGGGGCGCGCACGGCGTCGCTGCACCGACACGCGCTCGCCGACGTCGGCGCGGCGCTTGCGAGCGCCGCGCAACTGCGCGAGCGCGAGGCCCGGCGGGCACGCGCGGGGCGCGATCGAGCGGGGACGCCGTCGGGCGAGCGAGGGTGGGCTGCGCCGGATTGTTTCGCTGCGTCGCCGGTATCCGCTGGGCGCCGAGCGGCATACAAGGGCCGCATCGGCGCTGCGACGAGATTTTCGTTGACGTGGCCGCGGACCTGGTCTTTTCATGGCGGGGTGCGCCGCAGGGGTCGCTGTTTCCGTTTCGATTTCATCCTCTCGCTCGCGCTCGCGGCGGGCTGTCACAAGGAGTCGACCCAGACGCCGACGGGCGACGACTCGTGCTTCGGCGCGCAATGTGTCGAGCAGGCCGAAGCGGCCATGTTCTACAAGGATTACGACAACGCCCGCGAGCCGCTGACGGCGGTGTGCGAGAAGAACGACGGGTTCCAGTGCTTCCGCCTGGCCGAGCTGTACCAGCAGGGGCGCGGCGGGCCGGTCGACCTGGCCAAGGCGGCGGAGGTGTACGAGAAGTCGTGCGCGAACGACTATCCGGAGGCGTGCGAGCGCCGCTCGGACATGGCGCGCGAGGGGACGGGCACGCCGCAGATCGAGCTCGAGTTCGCCAAGAAAGCGTGCGCGGGCGGGCGGCCGGCGGCGTGCACCCGGGCGGGCCAGCAGTTGCACGCCGGCCGCGGGGTCGAGGCCGACCTGACGCAGGCGATCGAGATGTACCAGAGCGGCTGCAAGCTCGGCGACATCGACGGCTGCACCGGCGTCGGTGATCTGCTGTTCTCGCAGGACTCGGCCGACGCGAAGATGCGCGGGGTGAACGCGTACATCAACGCGTGCGTCGGGCACAGCGCGTACGGCTGCTTCAAGGCCGCCATCGCGTTCCACGACGGGACCGGCACCAAGCGCGACGTCGCCAAGGCGGAGCAGCACTTCGCCAAGGCGTGCGAGTGGCAGATCGACGACGCCTGCCACGTGGTCAAGCAGCTGAGCGCGTCCGGGGGCAAGCCGGTCGAGCTCGAGCTGACGACGAAGGTGGCCGAGCTGGGCGCGGGCGGGCTGCAGGCGCGCGACATGGCGTGCCGCATGGTCGAGCAGGGCGAGCCGGCGCTGGCGAAGGTGGTCGCAGGGGTCGCCAAGGGCAAGGACTCGCTCGACTCGTGCGCGAAGGAAGGCGCGGCGCTGGCGGTGAGGTGGGAGTTCGAGGACGGCAAGCTGCTGCAGGCCAAGGTGGTCGGCAAGGCGCCGAAGAAGGTGAAGGAGTGCGTGGCCTACGTGCTGCGCAAGAAGGCCAAGTTCTCGCACTCGGGCGCCTGCTCGGCGGTGTTCCTGGTCGGCGACCCGGACGGCGCGGCCAAGTCCCTGGCCGCGCGGGCGAACGCGCCGGCCGACGACGGCCGGGTCCACGTCCGCATGAGCGCCGAGGACGAGGAATAGCGCGCTCGCAGGAATTCGCGCGCCGGGCTCGCGGATGAGCCCGGTTGCCGGCCGGTCGTCGTCGGGGTACGGTCGGTGTATGATTGGCTTGCGACACCGCTCATTCGTGGCCGCGCTCGCGCTGCATTGCATTGCGACGAGCACGGCCTGCTCCGACACCGGCAAGGGCACCGACACCGACGCGTCGACGTCGACGACGACGAGCACGACGACGACGACGACGACGACCGGCCCGACGACCGAGGCGACGACGACGACCGGCGACGGGACCGATGCGACGACCGAGCCCGGGACGACGACGCCGACCACCACCGACGGGACGGGAGATCCCGAGTACCACCGCGAGTGCCAGCCCGGCGACTTCGTGTGCGACGGCGACTTCGGCTGCGAGGACGCGACGCTCCCCGGCGAGTGCTACAAGCCGTGCACGCCCGACGGCGAGGTCGGCGCGCTCGACAGCGAGTGCGACGAGCCCGAGCGGCCGTTCTGCAGCCAGGTCGGCCTGGCCGACGGCGGCGACTTCTCCTGCAACTCGTGTGTCCACATCTGCATGGCCGAGCCGCAGAACCAGTGCGAATTCGGGGCCGACGAGTGCCCGTAGCGGCGGTCTCACGTGCAGACGGCGTCTGCGCGCGGGGAAGCGGGGGCGGCTATACTGCGAGTCGTATGCGCCGCCTCGCCGTCCTCGCTGCCCTGCTGAGCGCCTGCACGATCCGCGAGCCCGGCAACGGCAGCGACGGCGACGTCACCTCCGAGACGTCGAGCGAGACGAGCACGAGCACGAGCACGAGCACGGGCGAGCCGACCGGCGGGCCGCCGTACGAGCGAAACTGTCAGCCGGGTGACTTCGTGTGCGACGACTGGGGCTGCGAGGGGGCGGCCGAGGCCGGCGAATGCTACAAGCCGTGCACCCCGAGCGACGGGATCGGCGGGTTCGACAGCGAATGCGACGAGCCGGAGCGGCCGTTCTGCAGCCAGGTCGGGCGCGCGTTCGGCGGCGACTTCGACTGCAACGGCTGCGCGCACGTGTGTCTGGCCGAGCCGATCAATTGGTGCGAGTACAGGGAAGACCAGTGTGACGCCTAGGTGCGCGGCCCGGGGGAGCCGCGCGTTGCATGGGGCCCTCGAGGACATGTTTAAGAAACATGTCCTTCGAGGCATGCCCGAGGCTAGCGGCGACGGCGGCGGGCGGTAAGGCCGAAGATCGCGAACGCGGTCAGCAGCGCCCGGGGCCGCCGCCGGCGTCGTTGCGGCAGCCGCAGCCGCCGCCGTCGTCGTCGACCGAGCCGCTGTCGGTGTCGGTGTCGGTGGCGGCGCCGCCGGTCGCGTCGGTGGTGCCGAGGTTGCCCTCGGTGGTCGGCGCGGAGCCGGTGGTGCCGGTGTCGCCGTCGCTCGTGTCGGCGCCGGTGGTGGGGTCGTCGGTCGTGGGGCCGCCGGTGGTCGGGCCGTCGGAGGTCGGGCCGGCGGTCGTGTCCGGGTCGGGCGCGGTGGTCGAATCGTCGCCGGTGGTCGAATCACCGGTGGTCGAGTCGTCGGTGGTGGTGCCCTCGTCGACGCCGAACTCGTAGGCGCCGATGTCGGGCGCGCCGACGACCGGGCGGCCCTCGGTCTGGGTCGGGTGCAGGTACTGCGAATCGGGGATCAGCAGGGCGTCGAGGACCTCGCCGGCGTCGATCCCGGGCGCGCCGTCGAGCAGGTGGTAATCGTAGCCGGAGCGGTCGACCAGGCCGGCGTCCTCGGTCTGCAGGTTGCCGAGGTCGACGATCTTGGTGTTGGGGTCGCCGGTCTTGATCGGGGTGCCGGGGCCGACGAAAAGGTTGTTGTAGACGTTGACCTCGGCGCCGGCCGGGGCCTCGACGAACGTCGCGGCGGGAGCGCCGTCGTTGACGAAGGTGTTGTGGCTGACGAACAGGCGCAGGTCGGGGTTGGTGCCGCCCTCGCCCTTGTAGAAGACGATGCGGTACTTGTTCTCCGCCATCGGCCCCTTCTGGATCAGGTTGCCGATCACGTACGAGAGGCCGCCCTGGGGCAGGTCGATCAGCGCCGAGCCGTTGCCGTCGGCCTCCTCCATCAGGCGGTTGTAGAGGATGTGGTTCTCGAGCGCGCGCGACTTGAGGGCGTGGCCCGACTTGGCGTGGTGCGAGTAATTGCCGCGGAACACGAACTTCGGCGCGGTGCCGATGTAGACGTTGTGCTCGTAGCCGGCCTCGCCGTTGTAGGCGAACTCGGAGTACTCGATCGTCATTGCGCCGTCGCCGGCGAGGATGCCGTTCTGGTTGTCGTGGAAGTAGCAGTTGCGGACGGTCAGGTCGGTGCCCTGGGCGCGGATGCCGGCGCCGTTGTTGCCGTCGCCCTCGCTGATCTTCGAGCCCGAGAACTCGAGGTTCTCGACGGTGACCGGGCCGACCCCGGCCTCGACGACGAAGATGCCCTTCTTGTTGGGCGGCGGGACCGTGGCGCGCAGGTGCGGGCGGGAGTCGCCGACGCCGCGGATCGTCAGGTCGCCGACCTTGATCGAGGAGATGTCGTCGACGTACTCGCCCGGATCGATCTCGATGACGTCGCCGCTCTTGGCCGCCCCGACCGCTTCCTTCACGGTCTTGTACTGCTTGTCGGCGCCCACCGTCAGCGTGGCGGCCAGCGCCAGCGACGGCGCGAGCAGGCCGAAGACCGCGGCGAAGGTGACGGCGGTCGAAACGTGCGCGTAATTGAAAGAGGTACGCATGTCGTCAGTCTCCGGCCATTCGTGTGCCCGTCCCACCCGCCGACGTCAAGGGTCTCCCCGTTCGGAGAACGTGCGGCGCTCGCGGCCTGGGGTCCTTCCCTGAGGCTTTCTCGGCCCCAGGTGCGGGCGGCGAGCGGCGTCGACGCGGGCGGCTTCGCCATGTCCCGAGAGACAGATGAGATGTCCCCGGGGACATGTGTCCGCAACGCTCAGTCGGCGCCGTACATCGCGCGCCAGACCGGCTCGAATACGTACACGTCGCCGTCCTTGGGCGACGCGCCGCCGGCCTGGGTCGAGCCGTGGCCGTCGCCGGTGGCGGCGGAGGTGACGAGGCGATGCGAATCCATGTAGGGCGGGGCGGCGCCGTCGACGACGAACGGCTCGCCGGGCAGCATCATGTCGGCGAAGCTCTGCAGGTGGCCGGGGTGCTGGTCGTCGCCGGTGTGGGTGAAGCCCCAGAAGCGGTCGATCGGGGTCAGCGGGTCGCCCTTCAGCCAGGCCTGGTCGCTGTCGAGCGGGCCCGACAGCATGACCACGCGCTCGACCGCGCGGTTCATGCCGATCACGCCCGAGCTGCTCGCGCCGTGGGAGATCCCCGAGATCACGATCTCCGACCAGCGCGGCTTGCCGTCCTCGATGAAGTACTGCCAATCGCCGCCGGGGTGCAGCGCCTGCAGGTGCTCCAGCATCTTGACCACGCGCGTCTCGATGCTGTCGGGCGGCGGGATGTCGATGAATTCGTGGTGGTCGACGCCCTCGAACGCCTCGAGGCGGCAGCCGCCGATGTCGTCGCCGCAGTTGCCGACGCCGTAGTCGCTGACGTAGCACGGGTGGATCACGTGGAAGCCCATGCGCGCGAGCACGACCCCGTGGGCCTGCGAGCCGCAGGTGGTCGGCGCGCCGGCGCCGTGCAGGTAGACGACCAGGCGGCCCTGCAGCGGCGCCGTGGTGTCGAGCTCGGCGAGCTGGTTGCCGAGCGCGAGCGCGGCGGCCGGGTCGGCCTCGTCGGCCTTGAACGAGAACTCGTAGAGCTGCGGATCCGACACGTCGACGTTCGGCCCGCTCGGCATGGCCTCGGTGGTGGTGCCGGTGGTGGTCGCGGTGTCGTCGCCCGTGGTGTCGACGGTGCCGGTGGTCGGAGCGGCGGTGGTGCTCGTCGGCGCGCTCGAGCTCGAGGTCGAACTCGTGGAGGTCGTGGTGCTGTCGTCGCCCTCGGTGGTCGCGGTCGAGGTGTCCGTGGTGTCCGGCGCGGAGGACGAGCCCGTGGTCGTCGTCGTGTCGGTGGCGGTGTCGACGGCCTTACTGCTGCAAGCGGCGAGCAGCGCCGCCGCGCAGATCGATCGCGTGCGTGGCATGCGGCGAATATGCCAGAGATGGTCGCGCACGGGTGCGCGGGGCTCGTCGTGGTCTCACCGAGTTCGCATCCGTGCGATCGTCACACCGCAATTGCGTACATCGGGCTGGTGCGGCCGAGGCCGCCGTGCAGGTCGCGCACGCGCTCGAGCCACGCGACGACCGGATCGTCGCGCTCCAGCAGCGGCAGCGTCGTCACCGAGGCGACCCATTGCATGAGGCCCGCGGCGATGTAGTCGGCGTACCCCGCCCGCTCGCCGGTGAGGAACGGCTGGCCCTGGACGGTGAGGCGCAGCGGGTTCAGGGCCGCGCGCACGTCGTCGAGCCGGTGCTCGCGCCCGGCCGCTGCGGCCTCGAGGCTACGGCCGAGCCGCTGCTCGCGGCTCTCGCGGAAGTAGGCGCGATCCTCGTGCCGCGCGTGATCGTGGATGTCGAGCGCGAGCATCGGCATCAGCAGCGGCACGAGGGCGCCGAACAGCCAGGCCTCGGTGAATCGACAGAGGGCGCGCTCGGCTGGCCCTTCGAACAGGCGCGGGCTTTCGGGGTAGCGAGCGTCGAGGTAGTCGGCGATGGCCCACGAGTCGGCGACGACGTGGCCGTCGTCGTCGAGGATCGGGACGGTCCGATGGGCGCCGTCGTAGAGCCGCGGGATGGCGGTGAAGCCCTGCGGGCGCGCCTCGAACTCGAGGCCCTTGTGGGCCAGGGCCCACTTGCTGCGCCAGCAGTACGGGCTGAGGCGGCGATCGTCGAGGCAGGCGAGGTCGTGGAGGATTCGTGGCACTGCACGCCATGGTGGCGGAAGCGGCGACCGCCGACAAGCACGCGGCGCCGGCCTCGCCGGAGGCGGGCGGGCCGGTGGCGGGCCGCAGACTCGCCTGCGCGTCCGCGCGTCGGGGTCGTTCACGGCGGGGTCGGTCGGCGCGCCGGCGAGCCTCCGCTACCCTGGCCGCACGATGTCGACGTGCTCGCAGCAGGCTCATGCGCTGGCCGATCGGCTCGAGCGCGAGCAGCAGGTGATCGTCGAGCGCTGGCTGCGTCGCGTCCGCGCGCGCAACGTGGCCGGGCGCCCGCTTCCGGCCCCGGAGCTGGTCGACCGTCTGCCGGAGTTCCTGGACGAACTGGCCGCGGCGCTGCGGCGCGGGGCGGCGGAGGAGCGCGGCGGAGCCGAGGCGCCCACGGCGGAGGTGGCTCGCGAGCACGGGACCCAGCGCTATCGCCACGGCTTCTGAAATCCGCGCGGTGGTCGACGAATACACGCTGCTGCTCGATGTCCTGTTCGACCTGTTCGCCGAGACCGAGGGCCGCCTCGACGTCGAGGTCCTGCGGGTGTTGATCCACGTGGCGTCGATGGGGGTGGCCGCCGCGGTCGAGCAATTCTCGACGGAGCGCGAGGCCGACGTGAAGTCGGCCCAGGAGGCGCTGCTGAAGGCGCACGAGTACGAGGCGCAGCTGATCGGCGTGGTGTCGCACGATCTGCGCAATCCTCTGACCATCATCGTGCATTGTGCGGAGCTGATGCTGCGGACCGAGCACCTGCCGGCGCCGGCCTGTCGCCAGCTGCAGCGGCTGCGCGGCGCGACCGACCGGGCGATGCGGCTCATCGGCGACCTGCTGGACTTCACGCAGGCGCGCAATCAGGGCCGGATCCCGGTCAAGCCGGTGGCCGTCGACATGCGGCTACTGCTGCGGCAGGTGATCGAGGAGGCGATGCTGACGCATCCGGGCCGCACGATCGAGCGCGCCGGGCCGGACGTGCGCATGGTCGGGCGCTGGGACCCCGACCGCATCGCCCAGGTGCTGACGAACCTGCTGGACAACGCGCTCAAGTTCAGCCCTGCTGATTCGCTGGTGCGGGTCGAGTCGGACCTGGCGGCCGACCGCGTGATCGTAGCGGTCCACAACCGCGGCGAGCCGATCCCGCCGGAGCGGCTCGCCTCGGTGTTCGAGCCGTTCCAGCGCGCCGACCCGGACGCGAACCCGCGGGCGTCGCTCGGGCTCGGTCTATACATTTCGCGGCAGCTCGCGCAGGCCCACGGGGGCGACCTCACGGTCGAGTCGTCGGCGGAGGCCGGAACGCGCTTCACGCTGACGCTGCCGCGCGGGTGCACGCGCGACGGGGCGGGCTGAGGGGCGGCGAGGTGGTAGTATCGCCGGAATGAGTCCGGGTCGCGCGCGCAGGGGGATGGCGATCGTTCTTGGCGGGGTGCTCGGCGCTTGCGGGGGCGACAAGGGCTCCGACACCGAGAGCGGGGCCACCGAAGGGACGTCCACCGGCGTGACCGAAGGTACGTCCGCCGGCGGGGCCGAGTGGCGGCGGATCTGCGACGGCTCGCAGGAGCTGCGGCTGGCGGTGCGCGTGAACGGGAACGAGTTCGTCCAGACCACGAGCATCGCCCACGAGCTCGGGACCAGCTATCTCTACGTCCGCGGCGATTGTCGCTACTGGGTGGCGAGCCGCTCGCGGCCGTCGCAGCCGTCGCAGTTCCACGCGGAGAACTGGCAGCTCACGCGCACGGGGGTGCTCACACCGGAGCTCGAGCAGGCGCTGTCGCTGTCGCTGCTGTACGACCGGTGGCCGGCGGTGGCCGGCGATTACGGTTCGCTCGACGAAGGCGCGAGCAACTACCTCTATTCGGACGGCGAAGCGAGCCTCCGGTGCAGCCACGATTGTTCGTGGGGCGTCGATCCGCCGCTGGAGTTCGCCGGCGTCAACGAGGCGGCCAGGGGATGGTTCGAGTCGCTGTGGGACGCGGGCGAGCCGATGGCGGCGAGCGAGCCGGTGGCGATCGAGCTGATCGCGCCCGTGGTCGAGAGCGACCTGCCGGTCACGGAGACGTGGACCTGCGCGGTGCCGTGGCCGTTCGCCCTCGACCCGGCCAGCATCTCGCACGACGGGCAGACCCACGTCGGGCCGATCGCGTCGCGGCCGATCGTCGACCCGGCGCTGGCCGCGGAGCTGCGGGCGCTGCGGGACGCGCAATTCGCCGACGAGCCGCCGGACGCCTGCAATCCGCTGCTCATCAGCGATTCGTGGGTGTTCTTCCTGCCGTCGGCGCCGAACCTGCCGTTGCTGATGTGGATCCGCGACCGCCTCCCGCTGGAGGCGGAGGACGGCGGGGTGCCGTTGCCGCCGCCGCCGCCGCCGTGAGCCCTCAGCCCCACACTTCGGCGAGCGGGCCCTCGGCGATCCGCGTGTTCGGGTCGGTGTGGCCGAAGTCGTCGGTCGGCAGGCCGGCGCCGTGGAGCAGCGAGTTGAACATGTTGGAAGTCTGACGATTGTTCTCGTGGCCGCTCTTCGGGTAGGTGACGCTGCGGCCGTCGGTCTTGAAGCCCATGTTGTTGCCGCCGAGCAGCAGCATGGCCCACTCCTCGGCGTTCGAGTGGTGCTGCTCGCCGTTGTCGGACATGTAGAGCAGGAGGGTGTTGTCGAGCATGGTGCCGCCCTGCTCGGGGTGCGCGGCGAGGGTCCGGGCCATGCGCGCCATCTCGGCGACGCCGCGGCTCGTGACCTCGTGGAGCACCTCGTGGAACTCGGGGCTCTCGCCGTGGCGGAGGTCGTGGCCGCCGAGCACCTGCTTGCCGGGGTAGAGGTCGACGAGGGTCGGGTATTGCAGCGACCAGTAGTAGGC
The DNA here is from genome assembly GCF_026626665.1 of Nannocystis pusilla. Classification (GTDB taxonomy): domain Bacteria; phylum Myxococcota_A; class Polyangia; order Nannocystales; family Nannocystaceae; genus Nannocystis; species Nannocystis pusilla. Next base: position 6,477,250 of record NZ_JAPNKE010000002.1, on the reverse strand, counting down.
GCCGGCGCCGAACGTGACGACCGCGACGTTGGTGAGGCCGGCGAGCAGCGAGGCGGTGGCGATGTCGGCCTGCAGGCGCAATTGCTCGAGCGGGTCGTCCGACGCGTAGGGGTCGGGGTCGGCCTCGCCGGGACCGAGCGGCTTGACCGCCTGCAGCGCGCCCTTCATCCCGACGATCTGGTCGTTGCGCGCCAGCATGGTCAGCAGCGAGGCCTCGTAGGTCTCGAGCTTGGCGCGGCCGCGCTTCGAACCGGCGAATGTCTTGAGCTCGCGGCTCACGTCCTCGAGCGCGAACTCCAGCAATTGCTTGCGCGTCTCGAACTCCTCGCCGGCCTGGCCAGAGGCGACCGAGCCGAACAGCGAGGCGAACGAGGCCGCGGGGCTCAGCAGCACCGGCGCGGGCTTGCCGGCGTCGAAGGCACAGCTGGCGTAATTGAGCGGGGTGGTGGCCGCGCCGACGCCGATGCGGATGGCGTCGAACGGGGTGTTGCCGCGGACCTCGGGGATCGCCGAGAGCACCGTCTCGAGGGTCGGTCCGGCCGGCCCGCCCGCCGCCCGCGAGGCGCTGAGCGCCCCGAAGTCGGTCGAGTGGCCGCCGCCGACGTAGGTCGCCGACAATCCGAGCACCAGGCAGGCGCGCTCGACCAGGGAGATGTCGTCGTCGACGCCGGCGAGGGCGCCGAGCGAGCGCGCCTCGGCGAGCGGCGCGGCCGGGACGAGCACCGGGTCGTCGTGCCCGTAGTCGCGGTTGCTCTCGATCGGCTTGCCGGCGTAGCCCTCGAGCGTCTCGAGCGTCAGCGGGTCGCGCACGCAGGCGGGGCGGATGCCGTTGCCCTCGAGGAAGATGACGACGCGGCGCGGGTCGCCGTCGGCGGCGCGGCTGCGCCGGCCGGTCAGCGCGGCGCCGCCGAACAGGCCGGCGCCGGTCAAAAGACCCGCGGTGGTGAGGAAGTTACGACGTGTGAACATGGCAGGGTCTCCGGGTCGTCGCCGCTCACTCGGGCACGCGGTACTGGAAGCTGTCGCTGTTGAACAATGCGATCAGCAGCTCGCTGAACGCGCCGCCGCTCTCGTCGTAGGCGGTCTCCATGGCCACCAGGGTGCAGCCGTCGTGCATCGTCTCCTCGCGGCCGGCGAAGAAGCGGAAGACCTGGCGCATGAAGCAGCGCTTGGCGTACTTCGAGCCGGCGAGGCGGGTGCTCAGATCGACGGCGCTGTTGACCGCGCCGTCGAGCTCGGGCGCCGGCATGTTGGCGAGCACGCTGGTGCCGTTCGGCGGGCCGCCGTGATCCTCGACGCGGAGGAAGCCGGCGTGGTTGTAGATCTCGAACGGATAGCCCAGCGGGTTCATCATCTGGTGGCAGCCGTTGCAGTACGGGTCGGCGTCGATCTGCTCGGAGATCCGCTGGCGTGCCGACTGCTCGCGCGACGCCTCGGTCAGCATGGCGGCGACGTTGATCGGCAGGTCCGGGATGTTCTGACACAGCAGCTCCTCGCGGATCCACTTGCCGCGGTGGACCAGGTTGGGGTCGTTCTCGAACGACAGCGAGTGCGCGCCGAGCCACGCGGGGTGGGTGAGCACGCCGGCCCGCTCGCCCTCCGGCAGCTGCTTCCAGCGGGCCTCGCGGGTCTGCGGGGTGATGCCCGAGACGTTGTAGACGCGGGGCGATTCGGCGGTCGAGTTCGACACCGACGATTCGCCCTCCTGATAGCCGTCGTTGGCCGGGGTGTAGAACATCCGCGAGGTCAGCAATTGCGCGTAGACGTCCTGGTCGCCGGCGACGATCCGCGCGATCATGTCGTCGAGCTGGGTGACGAGGGTGTTCTCGTAGCCGTAGATGCCGCTGACCAGGTTCCAGTAGCTGAGCTCGACGACGCCGCCCATCCACCCCGAGGTCTTGGCGACCTCGACCTTCTCCGGCTTGTCGGCGAGGCCGCCGTAGCCGAGCCACTCGCGGAAGAACGCGCGCACGCCGGTGGCCATCCAGTACTCGCCCTGGTTCTCCCACCAGCGGCCGTCGTGCGGCTCGAACAGGAGGTCGCGGCGCTCCTCGTCGAGGCCGCCGAAGTGGGCGCGGACCAGCGTGGCGACGACCTCGGGGTCCTTGATCGTGCCGTCGGCGGCGGCGTCGAGGAGGTCGCCGAGGTCGCCGTCGATGTCGCCCTTGGTGAAGCCGGCCTCGTAGGTGCGATTGACGCTCGGGACGCCCGCGGGGGAGCGCGTCAGCGCGTAGGCGATCGCCTGGGCCAGCTCCCAGTCGCCGAGGCGCAGGCGGCCGTGCTCGTCGGGCGCACCCTCGCCGAGCTCGGGCCGGTGCAGCGCGGCGGCGGTCATCCACGCGGCGGCGGCGATGCGCCTTATCGTCGCCGGCCGCGACTCGACCCCGGCCTCGGCCGCCAGCACCGAGCCGGCGAACTCGCGGAGGGCCGCGAATTGTTCGTCGTCGACGGGGCGGTAGACCGCGCCGAATTCGAGGTAGCGGCGGACGAAGTAATCGACGCACTCGGAGGCGGGCGCGGCGTCGTTCAGGAAGCACTGACACTCGGGGTCTTCGATCACGGTGCGCACGCGGCCGACGTCCCACTTGCCGATCGTCCACGAGGTGCCCGAGCCGCCGACGACGTCGAGGTAGAGCGAGAGGACGCTGGGGTCGAGCGCCTCGTCGTCGCTGTAGGTCGAGTAGCGGTGGGCGGCCCGCGGGTACAGCGGGTTGTTGGCGAGGTCGGTGCCGGACCAGGTGCCGACGCTGCGGGTCCACTCCTGACGGTCGATCAGGCGCAGGTCGGCGGGCGGCAGGGCGGGGCGGTCGTCGCAGGTGAACAGGGCGTTCTGATCGAGCGCGTTGCCGGACGGCTCGCCCGGGGGCTCGCCGGTGTCGCCGGTGTCGCCGGTGTCGCTGGTGCCGCTCGAGGTCGGGCCGGGGCCGCTGGCGCCGGTGGTCGGGACGTCGGTGCCGGTGGCCGTGCTGGCGGCCGCGTCGCCGGTCGTGCTCGGGTCGCCCTGGGTGGCGACATCGCCGCCCTGCGGGCAGCCGAGCGCGAGCGTCACCGGCAAGAGCAGCGTGCGCTGGATCGTCGACATGGTGGGCACGAAAGCGACACTATCACGCGCTCCGGCGCGTGATCGGCGAGGCGCGCGGCGAGGCCGGGAGTTTTGCCGAGGGTCGCGGCTCCCGTGGGCGAGATGCTGAGGCGCGGCCGCGCGGCGGCGCCCGGCGATGACGACCTCTGCGCGCAGGCGACTGCTCACATTCGGGCGCGCCGCGCGCGCGGGCAGGCCGCGATTCGAACTGTGATGATACGTGTTTCGCGACGAGCGCCGCGAATGATGCCAGCAGGCCCGAAATTTCGTGGGAGGTCGCGGGCGGCCTGCGTGAACAGCCGTTCATGGTCGGCGGGTCAATCGGGCCGGGCGGCCTGGCGGGGCGCCGGCTGGGCGGCCTGGTGACCTTGCGCAAGGGTCGACCGCAACGGCGGGCACGTGCCCGCGCGCGGCTCGGCTATCGTCCGCGCCGCACCATGGACGAGACCGCGACCGCCGCCCGCCTGCGCGCCGAGAACGACGAACTCCGGGCCCGCGTCGCCCGCCTCGAGCGCGAGGCCGCCGAGGCGCAGCGCGTGCACGAGGCGCGGCTGAAGCTGGCGGCGGCGCTCGAGGTCATCTTCCGCGGGATGCCCGACCTGTTCTTCCAGCTGCGCCTCGACGGCACGATCACGCACTTTCTTCGCGAGCCCGACGACCCCGCTGTACGTGGAGCCGGAGTTCTTCCTCGGCAAGCGCATGCAGGACGTGCTGCCGCCCGAGATCGGGGCGCAGTTCGAGGCGACGTTCGCGACCGCGGCCGGCCCGGCGGGCAAGGCCCGCCTCGAGTACGCGCTCGACATGGGCGGCGCGACCGAGTGGTACGAGGCGCGGGTGATCCGGGTCGGCGAAGACGGCCTCATCAAGGTGGTCCGCAACATCACCGAGCAGCGGCGCGACCGCGAGGCGGTGCTGCGCCTCAACGCCGAGCTCGAGGCCCGCGTGGCCGAGCGGACGGCGGCGCTCGAGGTCGCGGCGGCCGAGCACGTGGCGCTGCAGCAGCAGGTGATCGAGGCCCAGCGGGCGACGCTGCTGGCGCTGTCGACCCCGCTGGTGCCGATCGCCCGCCACGTGGTGGCGGTGCCGCTGGTCGGCGACGTCGACGCCGACCGCGCCGGCCGCCTGCTCGAGGCGATCCTCGAGGGCGTGCAGGCGCGGCGCGCGGCGTTCGTGCTGCTCGACGTCACCGGGGTGCCGCGGGTCGACGAGGTGGCCGCGCGGGCGCTGGCCGACGTGACCCGCGCGGTGCGGCTGCTCGGCGCAGAGCTGGTGCTGACGGGGATCGGGCCGGAGGTGGCGCGCGTGCTCGTGGAGCTCGGGGCCGACTTCGGCGGGGCGCAGACGCTGCCGAGCCTCGAGCACGGGATCGCGTACGCGATGCGGGCGGCGCCCGGGCGCAAGTGAGGTCGAATCGCGTGAGGTGACATTCGCAGGTGCGGTGATTCGGGGCGGACGGTGCATCGGGCCGGACGAGGCGAATCATCGCACTCGTGGAATGGCGAGGGTCGGCGCGGCGAGCCGGTCGATGGCTCCGCGGCGGGCGAGGCCGATCGTCGCACCTCGCGGCGCGGCGGTGGTTCGCGGGCGCGCGGCGCTCCGGTCGCGAGGCCTTCGCATGGGGGTCGGCGCGAGCGAGGGCCTCGCGTGCGCCCGGGGAGCGGTGCGGAGGTCGGCATCGCGGCGAGGGGCGGGCGGGAATACGCGCAGGAGCGGCGCGGTTGGACGGCCATGCTTCGACAGCCTCGTGGATTGGCGTGGGTCGTGGGTGCGGGTGTGTTCGCAGCGACGGGCCAGGCGCTCGCGGTCGAGGAATCGCTCGACGTGCGGGTGCGCTACGCGATCTTGGACGAGCAGGGCGAACCGCTGCGGACGCTCGACGACGTCGACCGCGAGCGCTTCGTCAACCGCGCCCGCTGCGAGTGCGGGGTGCCGATCGCGGCCGAGCTGCAGGCCGACGGCGGGGTGGGCACGGCGGCGCGGACGATCCTCGGGTTCGTCGGCAACCGCTGCGCCGGGCGCGAGGCGGCGGAGGGGCGCAACGGTCTGTGTGGCGTGCTGTTCGAGGAGCCGGCGGCGGTGCTCCGGGCCGGCTTCTCGGCGCTGTTTCACCCGGCGTTCTTGAACAGCTACGTCGCCTCGTCGCAGCGCGAGGTGGGGTCGCCGTACACGACGCTGGCGCGCGGCTGCGAGGGCGAGGGCCAGGGCGGAGTGTGGCTGTGCGACCCGCAAGCCGACGGGGCGGAGGGCTGTCAGGAGGGTGACTTCGTGTACGACGCCGAGGCCGCGGGCGAGCCGCTGCGCTACGACTTCGAGCCGCCGTGGGAGCTGCCGTACGACCTGCGGGCCGAGCCGCAGGTGGGCGGTGTGCTGCTCAGCTGGAGCTCGCCCGATTCGCAGGACATCGCCGGCTTCCGCGTGCTGTGCGAGACGGAGTGGCAATACCCGCCGGAGCTGTCGTTCCCGGCGCCGGCGCGCGACGAGGCGGCCGACGGGACGAGTTACTACACGGTCGACAGCGTGTGCGGCGGCGCGCCGCATACTGGGTGAAGGTGGCCGAGGACGGCCTCGGCCTCTGCGGCGACGGACGCGTCGATCCGGGCGAGGAGTGCGACGAGGGCCATCAGAACTCCGACGATGGCCTGTGCAGCGATTCGTGCGAGCTGTGCGTGAGCCCGCAGATGCAGCGGCTCGACTGGAGCCGCGTGTGCAGCGGATTCATCGCGCCCGACCAGACGTCGGTGCTCATCACGGGGCTCGACCCCGACGAGGTCTATCACTTCGCGCTGGTCGCCCACGACGCGGCCGGCAATGCGCGGGCGCTGGGCCAGCTGGCTTCGGAGACGCCGTACGTCGCGTGGGAAGCGGACTTCGTCGACGACGGGGGCGTGTTCGGTTGTAGCGTCGGTCCGAAAGGACATGGCTCATGGGTCATGTCCCTGGGGCTGTGTGGCTTGCTGGGGTGGATCGGCCGGCGGCGCCGGCGATAGCGAATCGGGGTAAACCTCGACGCGACCGGCGGCCGGGGCCTGAATTGCGGCGAGGGCGACGCGGGGCGGGTATTGCGCGCGAACCGGCCCGCGGGCCGCATGGCGCTGTCGCGTCCGCTCCGCCGCCGCGAGCGGGCCTTCATGAGCCGATCGCGCCCGGGTGCGCCGCACCGGTCGACCCGACCGGCTCCAGCCGTACGATTGCCGCGTGGCCGGGCACGAAGCAGGCACGATCGTCGCGGGGCGTTACCGCCTGGGGCGCGTATTGGCGCAGGGCGGGATGGGCAGCATCTGGGTGGCCCGCCACCTGCAGCTCGATGTCGACGTGGCGCTGAAATTCATGGCGCCGGAGCTCGCCGATTCGACGGAGCTGCGGGCCCGCTTCGAGCGCGAGGCGAAGGCCGCGGCCCTGCTGAAGAGCCCGCACGCGGTGCAGGTCCACGACTACGGGATCGAGGACGGCGCGCCCTACATCGTGATGGAGCTGCTCGAGGGCGAGGACCTGGCGAGCCGGCTCGCGCGCGAGCGGCGGCTGTCGCTGGCGGCGACGCGGCGGATCGTCGAGGACGTGGGCAAGGCGCTGCGCCGGGCGCACGAGATCGGCCTCATCCACCGCGACATGAAGCCGGCCAACATCTTCCTCGCGCGCCAGGCCGGCGACGAGGTGGTGAAGATCCTGGACTTCGGGATCGCCAAGTCCACGGGCGTCATCGACGGTGACCAGCCGACCCACGCGGACGCGGTGCTCGGCTCGCCGCGGTACATGAGCCCGGAGCAGGTCCGCAGCAGCACGCAGGTCGATCACCGCACGGACCTGTGGTCGCTGGGCGTCATCGCGTTTCGCTGCCTCACGGGCAAGCTGCCGTTCCGCGACGGCGAGATCGGCGACGTGTTCGTGTCGATCTGCACCGCGCCGATCCCCCGCGCCTCGGAGGTCGCGCCCGACCTCGGCCCCGAGGTCGATCGCTTCTTCGCGCGCGCGCTGGCCAGGCCGCTCGAGGAGCGGTTCCAGAGCGCGACGGAGCTGGTCGAGGCGTTCGCGGCCCTGCCGGGCGCGGGCGAATCGGCGGCCCTGCTGGCCGCGGGCGAGCGCGCGGCGAGCCGCAGGCCCGGCGCCGATGGCAGTCACAGCGCGGCCGAATTCTGCCGACGCTGCCGGCGACCGGGACCCTGGCGGAGGGACCCGCGGGAGGCTCCGGTTCTCGCCTGCGAGTCGCGTTATTCGTGGTCGGGGGATTGTCGGTGATCGGGCTGGTGGCCGCCCTGGTTTGGGGGGTCTCGCCTCCGGCCGCGGAGCCCCCGGCGGCGGAGCCAATCGCAGCACCGACGAACGTCGCGCCTGCGCCTCCGGCGCCATTGCCCGCACCAGCCTCTGCCGAATCGCCGCAGCCTCCGCCCCAGTCCGCTCCGCAGCCGACTGCGCCGGCTCCGGCGGCCAAGCCGGCGCAGTCGAACCATAAATCGCGGCGTACGGGCGGCGCCTCGCGTCCGAAACGAAGCGATGATCTCCTCGACCAGATGTGAATCGATCCGGCGACGCGGGCTGACTGCGGCCCTCGCGTGCGCCGTCTGCCTGGCGGACGTGGGCCCGGCTGTGGCCGCGCCCGCGAGCGGTGACAAGGCGGCCGCCGAGGCGCTGTTCAAGGAGGGCCGCGCGCGGGTCGAGGCCGGCGACGACGCGGGCGGCTGCCCGAAATTCGTGGAGAGCATGGCGCTGTATCCGTCGACGGGCACGGCGCTCAATCTGGCCAAATGCCACGAGCGCGCGGGCAAGCTGGCGTCGGCGTGGGCGGCCTATCAGGCGGCGATCGAGCACAATGACGAGACCCGGGACGCGCGCCGGCGCAAGGGCCTGGAGGCGCTCGCGCGCGAGGGGATCGCCGCGCTCGAGCCGCGGCTGCCGCGGCTGCGCGTGGTGGTCGAGGTCGCGCCGGCCGGGGTGGCGATCACGCGCGACGGGCAGCCGGTCCCGGACCGCGAACTGGGCGAGGCGGTGCCGATCGATCCGGGACAACACGAGATCGGGGCCAGCGCGCCGGGGCATCAGCCGCTGCGGCGATCGGTCGAGCTCGTCGAGGGGAAGACCGAGACGGTGACCTTGAAGCTGGCGCTGGTGCGCGTCGAGGAGGCCGACGCGAAGGGCCGCAAGAAGGGCGACAAGGTGCCGGCCTGGGCGTGGGCCACCGGCGGGGTGGGGCTGGGGTTGATGGGAGCTTCGGTGTACTTCCTCGTCGACAACCGGGCGGCGATCGCCGATCTGAAGGCGCATTGTCAGGATGTCCCGGGCGGGACGTATTGCGACCCGGGTTACGACTTCGCGGCCGACAATGCGCGCAAGAATCGGGACCTCGGTCTGTTCATCGGTCTCGGCACGGTGGGCCTGGCGGCGGTGACGGTGGCGATCGTGGAGATCGCACGGACGAAGGCAGGCAAGCGGAGAGCGCCGCGCAGGACGACTGCGACGCCGTGGCTGGCGCCCGGCGCGGGCGGGCTCGGCGTCGTGGGGAGGTTCTAATCATGATTCCCAGGCGAATCGCTTGTGTGGTGGTCGCGCTGTCGGCGGGGTGCTTTCCCGACGTGGAGCCGAACGTGCTGGCGTTGCCGCATTGCGAGGGGGTGGAGCCGGCTTGCGGCGCGGCGGGGGATGACGATTGCTGCGCGAGCGGGGCGGTCGCGGGCGGCGGGTTCGACCGCGTGAACGACCCGGCGCTGCCGGCGACGGTGGCGAACTTCGAGCTCGACCGCTACGAGGTGACGGTTGGCCGGTTCCGCCAGTTCGTCGCCGATTACCCGCGCAACCGGCCGATGCCGGGGGCGGGGGCTCACCCGCGCATCGAGGGCAGCGGCTGGCAGGCGGAGTGGGACGCGATGCTGCCGGCGGACGCGGCGGCGCTGCAGCTGGCGCTGCAGTGCGACCCGAACTTCCGCACGTGGACCGACGCGCCGGGCGACAAGGAGATGGCGCCGATCAACTGCGTCTCGTGGTACGTGGCGTTCGCGTTCTGCGCGTGGGACGAGGGCCGGCTGCCGACCGAGACGGAGTGGAACTACGCGGCCGCCGGGGGGAACGAGCAGCGGCCGTTCCCGTGGGGGGAGGCGGCGGCCGATGATTCGCGCGCGAACTTCGGCTGCGACACGGCGGTCGACGCGTGCCTGCTGCCGACGGTCGGCTCGACGCCGGCGGGCGACGGCAAATGGGGGCACGCCGACCTGGCCGGCAACGTGGCCGAATGGGTGCTCGACTATCACGGGACGATGGGGCCGATGTGTCGCGACTGCGCGATCCTCAAAGACGAGACGTTCGGCCGCGAGGCCCGCGGCGGCGATTTCTCGCACCCCGCAGAGCAACTAGCGACGAGCTCCGCCTCGGCTTCGCGGCGGACGCCGGGCAGACGTTCCTCGGGTTCCGCTGCGCGCGCTGACCGGCGACGAGCTCTCGTCTCGGCCTCGCGGCGGACGCTGGGCAGATGTTCCTCGGGTTCGGCTGCGCGCAATGATGTGTCTTTAGACATGCCCTTGGGGTCATGTCATAAATCTTCTTCGTCGGCGCGCTACGTCCACAACGAGATCAGCAGGGCGACGAGCGCGAGGCCCAGCGAGATCAGGCAGAACAGGGCGGGCCAGAACAGCCCGGACCTGCGCGCGGCTGGACGTGTCGCGGTGGGGACGGGGGCCGTGGCGACGGAACGGCTCGCTACTGCGGGGGGCGGAGGTCTCGCGCCATGAGGACGGTGCGATCGTCGTCCTCGCCGCGCACGATCGCCGATGCCGGCTCGCGTGGCGCGGGGCGAGGCGGGGGAGAGGGCTCCGGCGGCAGGACGAGGGTCGGGTCTGCTGCCTGCGAGCGAGTCGGCAAGGCCTGCGTGCGATCGATGCGATCGGCGACTGTCCCGTCGACGAGGATCGGGTCGCCCGGCAGCGTCGGTCGCTCGCTCGCCGGCACGACCTCGGTACGGTCGACGAGGGTCCTGTCGACCCTTGCGATCGTCGGAGCGTCCGGGTCATCCGCGGCCAGAGATCCGGCGCGGTCGGGCTCGTCGAACGGAGCGATCACCTGCGGGGCTCGGGATCGATTCGGGATCAAAGGCTCGGTGCGGTCGGGCCTGTCGAGCGGATCGATCGCCTGCGGGGCTTGGGATCGATGCGGGGCCAGAAGTTCGGTGCGGTCGGGCTTGTCGAGCGGATCGATCGCCTGCGGGGCTTGGGATCGACGGTCGGGCTCGTCGAGCGGATCGATCGTCTGCGGGGCTTGGGATCGACGGTCGGGCTCGTCGAGCGAATCGATCTTCTGCGGGGCTTGGGATTGATGCGGGGCCAGAGGGTCGGTGCGGTCGAGGGGGTCGAGCGGAGCGTTCGGGGGTCGGGCGGGGGAATGATTCGTGGCGGGAGCGTCGGTTCGCTCGCTCGATCGTGCCGCTGCGTTCGGCCGTTTTTGTGGCGAGCCGGGTCGTCCCCGGGTGCTCGGGCGGGTCGGCGCGATCGATGAGTGACGCTGGCTTCGCGGGCCTCGTGGTGCTGCGCGGCTCGAGCCGCAATCCTCGGTCCGGGGCCGAGGGCAGGCTGACGATCGTCGTGCGATCTTCGGCGCTCTCCGGGAGCTCGCCGTGCTGCGTGGGCTCGTCTTCGGCGGTGGGTGGCGTCGGTGCGGCGGAGGTCCGCGGCGTCAGGCCGGGGGAGCGGCGGATCAGCGCGAGGTGCTGCGCCATCTCGGCGACATCTTTAAAAGGCGCTGCGAGGGCTGCGGCGCGAGGGCGCGGATGATCAGCGCCTCGACCTGCGAGGGCAGCGGGGTCGCCGGGGCGAGCGCCGAGGGGCGGGGCGCGGCGCGCAGGGACGTGACCGCGCGCGCGGCCTTGAAGGCGGTCGGGCCGGTGAACGGATGCACGCCGGTCGTCAGCTCGAACAGCAGCACGCCGAGAGTGAACACGTCGGAGCTCGCGTCGCCGGGGGCGCCCGCGAGCTGCTCGGGGGCGCGGTACTCGGCGAACATGCCGTGCTCGTCGGCGGGGACCGGCTGCACGCCGAGCTCGGCGATCCCGAAGTCGAGCACGCGGACCTCGTCGGCGGCAGTGACGCGGATGTTGCCGGGCTTGAGCGCGCGATGGGCAGCGCCGGTGGCCGCGGCGAGGGCGGACAGGGCCTCGGTGCACGCGTGGACGATGGCGAGCGCGCGCTGCCACGAGAGGGGACCCGCGCGGCGGCGCAGCTCGGCGAGGTCCTCGCCGGCGACGCGTTCGCCGGCGAGGAACGGCGGGCTCTCGGACGTGCCGATCAGGACCCGCGGCAGCGCGACCGCGGGGTGCTGCACGCTCGCGGCGGTGCGGAGGAGGATCGCCAGGCGGGTCAGCTTGTCGGCGGCGATCGGCGCGACGTCGAGGACCTTGACGGCGACCTCGCGGCGGGTCTGCCGGTCGTGGGCGACGAACACCTGGCCGAGCCCGCCGCTGCCGAGGCGCGCGCGCAGCTCGAAGCGATTCGCCAGAGTGTCCGCGATCGAGCTCACGCATCACCTGCCGCGTCGAGGTTGTCGCGGAGGATCTCGAGGAAGTGTTGCCCGGCGCGGGCAGCGTCGGCGCCGACCACGATCTCGAGCCGCCGCATGTTCGGTGGCCGCTCGAGCAGCACCGCCAGGTCGGCGCGCTCGAAGGTGTGCAGGCCCGGCTGCGACGGCAGGGCGCGTGTCAGGCCGAGCCGCTCGCAGATCGCCGCGGCCTCGGCGAGGCGCGATTCGTCCGCGGGGGTGACGATCTCTTGCTGCTGGAACGCGCGTCGGTCGACGGCGCCGAACAGGAACGCTTGCCGTTGCAACATGGCCGTCCACGAGCGGGCGACGACGTGGGCGCGCGCCTCGACGAAGTCCGCGGGGTCGCCCTCGTCCTCGAAGGTGACGAGGGGCGGGTCGTCAGGATCGCCGCGCCGCAGATCGAGGAACCAGTCGCGGCGGATATCGCGGCCGATGCCGAGGTCGATGCCGATCTTGAGGAAGCGGTCGGCGGGGTACGAGGGCGGCGTGGCAACCAGGTGCGGCCAGAGCTCGGCCGCGCGGCAATCGGCGACCGGCAGCGCCGAGAAGCTGCCGCTCGAGCCGCCCATCGCCTGCAGGAACTCGACGTATGCGCGCGGCAGCGGCCGCGGGCACAGCTCGGCGAGCTCGTCGATGTCTTCGGGGGTGGCGCCGCGGAGCTCGGCGCGCAGCTCGGGGACGCGGGCGTCGAGGAAGGCGAGGATGGGCGAGAACGACATGGGGACACCGGTCTAGGGGCAGTTGCGGTTCTCGCGGTCGCACAGGGTCAGCGGCACCAGCGATTGGCAGGTGAGGCAGGAGGGCACGGTCTCTCGCGGATCGAAGGAGGCGGTGCGATCGATCCGGTTGACCCTCTTGAAGGTCAGATAGTAGAGCGCCACGCGCAAGGGGTGCCACTTGTCGATATGGCGGTAGCGGAGGTGGACCTGGTGGGGCTGGACAGGCGCGAAGAACATCTCGGTGATCGCCGCGGGGATGTGCTGCTGGTTGCGGGTGACGAGCTTGGCGGCGGCGCACTTGCCCGGGGGTTGTAGTGCGGCTCGCCGTTGTCGTTCCGGCGCTGCGCGTCGTCCCAGCGGTCCTGCAAGGCCTGTTGATTGGCGGGAGTCACCGCCGGGTTCGCGGCGGCGTACTCGGCCACCGTCGATTCGTCGTCGCACAGCGTCCAGCCCAGCTCCGCCACGACCTTCTTGAACCCCGGGAGCGTCTGCCCCGACATCGCGGCGAAGATCTGATTCGACTTGCAGACCATGACGCCGATCATGTACCCGCCGTGAGGCGTGGTCCTCTTGTGTACGGCCGCCTTGCCGTTCGCCTCGCCGAGAGCCCGCATCTCGGTGGCGACGGCCCGGATGCCCTTGTCGTGCTCCTTCAATTGCTTCTTCTGCTCCTTGGTGCGCGTCGGCCGAGGGTTCGAGGGCCCCGCCTCCGGCGGGTCGGCGAACGGGTCGGCCTGCGACGAGCTGCCCGGCGCCGCGTCCAGTCCGTTCTCGTACGCCTGCTTGTCCGCCTTGAGCCGATCGACCTCGGTCGCGAGTCGGTTCTGTTCGGTGAGGTTGGCCTGGTATTCGCCATAGGCCTGCTGGAGCGCGTCGTAGAGCTGGCGCGCGCGGCGGTGGCTGTCGGCGGTCTCGTGGACGCGGTGCCGCTCGGGGCCCTGCTGGCAGATCGGGCACGGCTCGGTGGAGTCGTCGCCGTAGGCCCAGCCGGTGCCGCCGACCTGCGTGAAGGCGGTGTTGAAGGTGTTGCCGTTGTGGCCGACGGCGTCGCTGAAGCGGGCCACGCCCTTGCCCTCGACGCGGACGTCGAGGCTGGTCGACAGCCACCTCAGCTTGCCGCGGATCCGGCTGGAGATGACGCCGCCGCCGGCGGTGCCGGGCTCGTCGCCGGTGCTGGTGGCGATGAACGAGGCGGCGTGCGCGATCGGGGCGCCGGCGATGCGGGTCCGCCGCGCGCCCTGGGCGAGGTCGATCGAGCGCGCGACGTTGACGTAAGGCACCGGCACGGGGCCCGCAGGCGTCGGGGTCTTGCACACGTCGGGCGGGCCGGCGATGTCGGCGAGGCCGTCGCGCTGGTGGACGATCGTGCGGCCGTTGGCGAAGGTCTTCGTCATGAGGTCGCTCCGGGGTCGGTGGCGGCGACGTCGAGGACGCAGGCGCCGAGGGCTCCGTCCTCGCCGCCGGCGTACAGCAGGGCGCGGCCGGGGTGCGCGCGCAGGCGGTGCAGGGCGAGGGCGAGGGCGAGGGCGGGCGCGGCGGCCCCGGTGTCGCCGAAGCTGTCGCAGGCCCGCAGGTGGACCAGCGGCTCGGGCATCAGCGGGGCCTGGCGCAGCGCGGCGTAGCTGAAGGCGCGCGCCTCGAAGACCTCGCCGGTCTGGCCGCTGGCGACGCAGCGCGGCCGCGAGTCGGCGACCAGCGGCTGGCGCGCGAGCCGGGCGAATACGTCGCCGAGGCCGTCGGCGAGCGCCTGCACGCGCTCGGGGCCGCGGCCGACCTGTCCCAAAGTGCATGCTGTGATTCGCGCCAGCGGGCGCTCGCCGGCGGGAGTCGGACCGTGCGCGAGCAGCAGCGCCCCGGCGGCCTCGCCGGGGATGAGGCCGTCGCGGCGCGAGCCGAGCACGCGGTCGCGCTCGCCGAGCTTCTTCAGGGTGGCGTCGTCGCACAGGCTGTCGGCCGCGAGCACCAGGGCGAGGGCGGGGCGTCGCGGGCGACCGCGGCCAGGAGCTGGAACATGCCGGCGCGGCCGCCTCGCACGACCTCGCGCAGCTCGAGCGGCACGGGGGCCTCGCTGCGCAGCGCCTCGACGATCGCGGCCTCGTCCACCGGCGCGTCGCCGGCCGCGGGCGCGGCGACGTAGAGCGGCAGCGGCGACGTCGACGAATGCGCGGCGAGGCAGTCCTGCACGGCCCAGCCGGCGAGCGCGGCGATCCGCCGGCTGCGCTCGCACGCGGGGTCCATCCGTGCGAGGCGGGAGGCGCGGAGCGGGTCGCCGTGGCGGTCCTCGTGGGTCGTCTCGGCGAAGCGGACGATGCCCGCGCGCGCCGCGGCGAGGGTCGTCGGCGCAGTCAGGCCGAGCGGGGTGCCCAGGCCGAGGCGCATCAATGCGAGCTCCGGCGTGTTCATGGGGCCTCCCATGATTCGAGGGTGCGGACGTGGACGCCCTCGAGCTCGAGCCAGTCGTCCGCGACGGCGAAGGAGGTCCGCCAGTACAGGGTGAAGCGGCGGACCTCCGTCGCCAGGGCGACCGCGTCGAGGGCCATGGGCTGGGCCTGGCGACCTCGCCGGCGCTGCAGGGTGGCCCGCAGGCGGAGGCGGGGCAGGCGAAACGCGATCGGTCCGTCGGGGCTCACGCCCTCGAGCCGCACGGGTTCGTCGCCGACGAGCCCGGGCGTGGCCACCAGGCCGGGAGCGGCGGCGTTGAAGAAGCGCGGGTCGAGATCGGTCGGCCACAGGGGAGCGCGCTGCTCCATCCATTGCGAATCGTAGGTGCCGGCGTGACCCAATCGGGGCTGCCATTGAGGGGCGATAGGTCCGAACCCGACGGGCGGGGGGCGATCCTCCCAGCGCTCGCACGGAGCGTCCTCGGCCTCGATCGCGGGGAGCGGCTGGCCCTCGGCCGCCTGCGCCGAGCGGTAGCCGCGGCCGACCGGATTGCGCGGATCGTCGGGGCCGCCGGCGCTGTATTCGTAGCGCAGCGGCAATTGCGTGAATGGCCGGGGGGCCGACGGACGCAGCCCCGTGAGCCCGCGGGTCCACACGCGCTCGCCGGTGATCGTCGCGGTGACGTGGCACGGGCCGACGCGGACGTCGACGCGCGAACGCTCGGCAGGTCGCCCACCCGGGGTCCAGGCGAACCCCTCGAGGTAGATGTCCGTGCCGGGGCGATCATACGTGGTCTGGCCGGCGATCCGCAGGCTCGAGGCTCCGGGCTCCCCCCAATAGATGTCTTCGATCGGCGCGGCGACCTGCTCGTGAGCGACGCGCGTGGCCTCGTCCATGACGAAGGTGCCGGCGAGGCAGACGACCAAAACATCCCGGCCGTAGCGATCCACGGATGGGCTCGCCTGGGCCGCGAAGGGGGTCCATTGTGGAGGACGGTCATGCTGCCTCCGGTCGGCCCGCGCGCGCTCGAATATGCACACTCATGCGGTCGTCACCGCTTGTCCTGGCACATGCTGCGGCGCTCGGCACGAGGCCCGGCGCGAGAATTCGTCGGCGTCGCACCAGGAGGCCGAGGCGCGGGCGGACGCGCCGCGCGGGCGCGAGGAGAGCAACTCGCGCATCCGCAGTCGGCGGACCTCATTGTGCATCCGCTCGCCCCCAGCGCGACGAATCATGCGTGAGGCCCGCCCTGCCCGCGGGCTGGCGAGCCCGAGCGCGCGACCGCGGCGGCTTGCCGTCATGGCGATCCATGTCACGTTGTCGGCCGTGTCCTCCGATGGCCTGCCGGCGCTCCTCGGCAATCGCGCGCTGTTCACGTTCGCCGTCGAGGGTTGCGGCGAGGAGCTGCGCGTGGTCCGTTTCACCGGTCGCGAGGCGATCTCGGCGCTGTTCGAGTTCCGCATCGAGCTGGCCGCGGCCACGATCTCGCTCGACGAGCTGGTCGGCAAGCCCGCCGTGCTGACGATCGAGGGGCTGCACGCCACGCGCCACGTGCACGGGCTCGTGTGCGAGGCGGGCTACATCGGCGAGAGCTCGAGCTACACCCTGTACGAGCTGACGCTGGCGCCGGCGATCTGGCGCCTGCAGCAGCGTCACGATTGCCGGATCTTCCAGAAGCAGTCGACGCCGCAGATCTTGACGAAGGTGCTCGAGAGCGCCGGCATCCCGCGCTCCGACTTCCGCCTCGACCTGCAGGCCGCATACGCGCCGCGCGATTATTGTGTGCAGTACCGCGAGAGCGACCTCGAATTCATCGGCCGGCTGATGGAGGACGCGGGGATTTTTTATTATCACGAGCACAGCGAGACGCGGCACGTGCTGGTGATGACGGACCGCGGCGACGCCAGCGACCCGATCGAGGGCGACCCGACTTTGAGCTTCAACTCGGAGGCCGAGCAGGAGCACCTCAAGACGTTTCGCCTGAGCGAGGGCCTGCGGCCGCAGCGGGTCTCGCTGCGCGACCGCAACCTGCACCAGCCCGATCGGGCGATGGAGGCGAGCGAGGGCGACGGCGAGCGCGAGGTGTACGATTACCCGGGCGGGTATCAGGAGACGGGCAAGGGCGCGCCGCACCACGGCGGGCAGCAGGCGCGCCTGCGGCTCGAGGCGCTGCAGGCCGGCCGCCGGCGCGGGGTGGGCACGAGTGACAGCCCGCGCCTGGTGCCCGGCTTCGCGTTCACGCTGTCCGACCCGATCCGCGGCCACCTCGAGGGCGACTACCGCGTCGTGCGGGTGACGCATCGCGGCGAGCAGCCGCAGGCGCTCGACGAGGGCGCGTACGACACGTTCCACTATTCGAACGAGTTCGAGTGCGCCGACAAGAAATTGCCGTACCGCGCGCCGCGACGGACGCCGCGCCCGCAGGTCCGCGGCGCCCAGACCGCGACGGTGGTCGGCCCGCCCGGCGAGGAGGTGCACGTCGACGAGCACGGGCGGGTGAAGGTGCAGTTCCACTGGGACCGCCAGGGCACGCGCGACGAGAACAGCTCGTGCTGGGTCCGCGTCGGCCAGGCGTGGGCCGGCAACGGCTTCGGGGCGCTGTTCATCCCGCGGGTCGGGCACGAGGTGATCGTCGAATTCCTCGAGGGCGACCCCGACCGGCCGCTCGTCACCGGCAGCGTGTACACGGGGCTCAACGCGCCGCCGTATCCGCTGCCGGCCGACAAGACCCGCAGCACGCTCAAGACGGAGTCGACGCCGGGCGGCGGCGGGTCGAACGAGCTGCGCTTCGAAGACGCGAAGGGTCGCGAGGAGATCTACATCCACGGGCAGCGCGACTGGAACGTGATCGTCGAGAACGACCACGGGGAGCAGATCGGGCACGACGCGTCATTGACGATCGGCAACGATCACAGCGAGTCGGTCGGCCGCGATCACACCGATGCGGTCGGCCACGATCGGACGATCCAGGTCGGCAACGACCACACCGAGACGATCGCCGGCAACATGTCGCTGGCGGTCGGCGCCCACCAGTCGACGGTGATCGGCGCGGCCAAGTCCGAGGCGGTGACGCTGGCCAGCGCGCTGACGATCGGCGCGGCGTATCAGGTCAGCGTCGGCGGGGTGATGAACGAGACGGTGGGAATGGCGAAGGCGGAGCAGGTCGGGCTCGGCAAGAGCGTGGCCGTCGGCGGCGACAGCTCGGAGCAGATCGGCGGCGGAAAGTCGGTGCAGGCGGCCGAGAACATCACCGCGAGCGCGGGCCACAACCTCGCGCTCGGGGCCGGTCGCCACGTCAACGTCACGGCCGGGCAGAGCCTCAACGTCTCGGTCGGCAAGCAGGCGAGCGTGGTGGTCGCCGACAAGCTGACCTTCCAGTGCGGCGGCGCGACGATCGTCGTCAAGAAGACCGGCGAACTGTCCATCCAGGCCGGCAAGCTCGATGTGCAGGCGAGCGGCCGGATCACGGTGCGGGGCGCCATGATCAAGCTCAACTGAGCAGGAGCCTCACGATGGCGCGCAGATCGAGTTCCTCCGCAGTCGTCCAGCTGGTCCCACCGGCGCCGGTGTTGCCGGCCGCGATCGTCGGGACCGTCGTCGCATTCGAAGAGAGCGCGGCTGCATCGTCGATTACCCCGGCAACCCGGCCGGGCCGGTGCCGGCGCGCCTGCTCGTCGCGCTCGATCGCGCCGCGCTGCGCCGGGCCGCGGCCGCGCGCACGCCGGCGGCCTTGTTGTTCGAGGGCGGCGATCCGGAGCGGCCGCTGATCGTCGGCCTCGTGCAGGACGCGGCGCCGAAGCGAAGAGCGCGGGTCGCCGGCGAGCGCGTGGCCGTGACCGGCGAGGAGGAGCTCGAGCTGCGCTGCGGGGAGGCGTCGATCTCGCTCAAGAAGGACGGCAAGCTCGTCATCCGCGGCGCGTACGTCGAGACGCACGCGCGCGGGACAAACCGGATCAAGGGCGGCTCGGTCCAGATCAACTGAGGCCATGCGTCGCGTCGAGGTCGAACCGCTGTGGGATGTCGTCGAGGAGCACCTCGACGAGGCGGAGTTCTTGTGGGGCGTGTGGCGGCACAGCCTGGTCGCGCCGGATTACACGCTCGACGAGGTGGCCGAGGGGCCCGAGGAGCGGCTGTTCGCGCACCTCGAGGGGCTCGCGGTCGGCGGGCCCGTGGTGGCCGAGCGGTTGCTGTTGCCGGCGCTGGCGAGCGACGAACCGGCCCGGGTCAGCGCGGCCGCGCTGGCGCTGCTGCAGGGTCCGCGGCGCGAAGAGGCGCTCGCGGCGATCGTCGAGGTGCTGCGCGCGCGGCCGCAGCAGCGCGCGCCGCTGGTGCGGGCGCTGGCGTGCGTCGATCCGGCGATGACAGGACCGCGATTGCGCGAGCTGCTGGCCGATTACGACGAGGCGGTGATGGCGGCCGCGGCCGAGGTGCTGGCGCTGCACCACGCGCCGCTCGGCGACGCACTGGGGCTGCTGCTGGCCAGCGACGACGCGGCGACGCGGGCGATGGCGCTGCGGGCGGTGGCCGACGAGCCCGACCTGGGGCGCTTCGTGCGGGCGGTGACCGCAGGCCTGCAGGAGCTGGGGCCGTCGGTGCTGGACGCGGCCATCGACGCGGGGGTGCGCATGGGCCTCGCGCCCGCGTGGGCCCGCGCGCGCGAGCGCATGCGCGAGGTCGACGGCGGGGCGGCGATGCTGCTGCTGGCGCTCGGCGGGGAGACCGATGACATCGCGGCGATCGTGGCGGCGCTGGGCGATCGCAAGCGACGCGTGGCCGCGTTGTGGGCGCTCGGCTTCCACGGCACGCCCGAGGTCGTCGACGCGGCGCTCGAATGGCTCGAGGATCCCGTCGCGGGTCCGCTGGCGGGCGAGGTCTTCTCGGCGGTGACCGGCGTCGACCTCGCGGCGGCGCACATGGACCTGCCGCGCGAGGACGACGAGGCGCTCGAGCACCGCCCCGAGGACGACCTGCCGCGCGCCGATCCGATGGCGGTGCTGCAGTGGTGGACGCGACATCGCGAGCGCTTCGTCGACGGTCGGCGATACGTGGCCGGGGCGGCGCATTCACCTGCGGCGTTGGCCCGGGGGCTGCGGTTCGGCGCGATGCGGCGGCGACCCGGGTACCTGCTCGAGCTCACGCTCGCCCTGCCGCCCGCGAGCCGGCCGCGGGTCCTGCTCGCGGCGCCGACGGCCCTGCAGCTGCGTGCGCTGGCGGCGATGGCGCCGGTCGAGTGACGACATGTCCCCGGGGACATATGCCGCGTGCTCGGCTAGGGCGTGCGTCGGCGCTCACGACATGGCCCCGGGGACATATGATTCGCGCTCGGCTCGCGCGTCCGTGGGCGCTCACGACCTGGCCCCGGGGACATGCACGGCCGCAGCCGGCGCGTTCAATCTTCCGCGCGCCGGCCGGGGTGAGCGGGAGCCTGCGGATCAGCGGCGACGCGTGCCGAGCAGCACGTCCCACAGCGGGGAGGTGATGCCGAAGTTGCTGCGGATGTCGACGTGGTGGTCGAGGTGCGCGCGCTGGAAGGAAGCCAGCGGGTGCTCCGCGGGCGCGAGGACGTGGGCGGCGACGTGCATCACCTCGTATCCGAGGTAGCCCGCGACGAGGCCGGCCCACAGCGGCGCGACGAGCTCGGCGCCGGTCAACCAGCGGGCCGCGAGCCAGCCGATCAGCAGCGCCGGGATGGTGAGCGCCAGCGGCTTGGTGATCGGAGTGCGATCGGGCGCGGCGTGGTGGTCGAAGTGCTGGCGCGCCCCGAACAGCGCGAGCGGGTGCGCCGGCGGCAAGTGGAAGGCGAAGCGGTGCAGCAGGTACTCCAGGAGGGTCCACGTCGCGAGGCCCAAGAGCCACGTGCCCGCGAACACGACGAAGGGGGTCGCGCTCGCGCGGACGCACAGCCACGCCTCGCCGACCGCCAGCGCCGCGAAGGTCAGGCCGTGCTGCTTGCAGGCGAGCAGCCGCCGCCAGCGCGCGGGCCGGCGCTCAGGCATGTGCCTCCGCGCGGGGCGGCTCGAGGTGTTCGATGAACACCTCCATGCTGCCGCCGCAGCACATGCCGAGGTCACGCACGAGGTGCGCGGCGATCCGCCGCGGCAGGCGATCGTCGAGCACCGCGCGACAGGCCGCCAGCACCTGGGCCTCGATCGCGCCGCCGCCCACGGTCCCGCGCAGCTGCCCGTCGTCGTGGAGCAGCAGCCGCGCCCCGATCACCTGCGGCGCCGAACCGGTGCGAGCGATCACCGTCGCCAGCGCCGCGGAGCGCCGGTCGACGCCGTCGAGCACTGCGGTGACGGCGGTGAAGATCGCAAGGTTGGCGGTCGAGAGGGACAGGCGGCGCGACACTAGCCCGCATCCCTCGCGCCCGGACATGCGGCGTTCGCGGCGAACGTGGGCTCTCTCTCGCGAGCGACGACGGCGTGACGCGACGACAGCCGGGAGCGCCCTCAGGGTGACCGCCGGGGCGACGCGCCCGCAATGCGACATGTCCTTAAAAACATGTGCGATGATTCAGCGAGGCGGCGGGTCCGCGGCGGCCAGGTGCTGCGCCACCGGCCGCGGAGGCCGTCAGTGCTCGGTGAGGCGGCGGCCGGCCTCGCTGGCGGCGTAGATCTCGGGACGAGCCGATTGCACCAAGCCGTCGGGGACGAGGCCCATCGCCGAGGTGCCGGGGTGGAGCTCGAACGCGTCCTCGTCGACCTCGAGGCGCTCGCGCAGGTCGATCGTGGCGAGCGAGTGCCAGTCGTCGCCGAGCGCCGCGGCCTGCAGCTCGAGGCGCAGGGTCGCCTTCTCCTTGGCGACCGCGAGCGCGAGGCGCTGGTTGCGATCGGCGCCGGCGGGGGCGGGCTGGAGCGGGACGAGGCGCAGATAGACGCGGCCGAGGTCGTCGAGGAGGTAGGGGAAGATCGAATGATAGGAGTTGTCGAGGTAGTCGCCCGTGTCGGTGGCGAACGTGGACACCGCCATGCGCAGGACCGTGGTCGCGGTGACGAACGAGAGGTCCTGGTCGCCGGGCAGGAGGCGCACCGTGGTCGCGTCGTTGCCGCGGACGCGCAGCGCCACGCCGAGCAGGTCGGGGCGGCGGCGGCCCTGCGGCCAGCGCCACAGCGCGCCCGACAGGCGCACCAGCGCGGCCCCGCCGAGGCGCTTGGCCAGGGGCTTGAGCGCGCCGTGCTGCGCGTCGGGCTTGACCTCGGCCCGGTAGAGCACGCCGTCGGGATGGAAGATCCGGTCGCGGCGGACCGCGCTGGCCACGAACGCGAGGGGGGCCATCGCCACGCCGAGGACTCGTCCGATGTAATTTTGAATGCTCATGGCTTGTCTCCGGCGAACCATGATGCGAGTGCGATTGTTGCGCCCGCCCGCGCAGGATCGCCCTGAGGCCCGGCCGGCCGCAGAACCGCCGCCGCCGTGCGAATCCTGCTCGTCGTCTTGATGCGGTCGTCTGCGGACCGCCCCGCGGTGCGGAGGCGCCGCGAATCGACGCGCCGTGACCGCCCGCGAGGGCCCGAGCCCCGACGAATTCGCGCTTCGCGGCGGTGAGGCGCGGCGGCGGATGGCTCGTGAGACATGTATTAAAGGGCAGGCGGTGGATTGGCGCCGGGGCGCGGAGGGGGCAGGTCGCTCCGTGATCGCGGGCGCTGGAGCGGGGAGGTCTCGGGGGCGGCGTAGCGCGGGCTGCGCGACGATCGAGGTGACAGTGCGCAGCGCGTCGCCTATGCTGGGCCCGCGCTTACCTTGCCGACCGCCATGCACAAATACGTCGCCTCCGGGTTGTTGGGTTCTCTCGTCGCGTGCAGGCTGGTGTCCGATCTGGGGCACGAGCGCGAGCCGGCGATCGTCACCTCGTCGCTGGTGCTGGCCGCCGGCGGGGAGGAGCGCGAGCTGGGCGGCGAGCGAGCGGCGTGGGCCGACGACCCTTCCGGGTCGTGCGAGATGGACGGGACCGACAATGAGCACACCGGGGCGTTCAACCGCAGCTTCGCGTTCGCCATGGCGGCGGACGAGAGCGACCCGGTGGCCTTCGGCGTCAGCATCGAGCTGAACGAGAGCGGGGTGTGGCAAAACGACATCGGCCTGTACGCCGCAGGGCAGGACGGATGGGTGCCGGCCGAGGATTGTTCGCTGGAGCTGGGCGAGTGGGACTACGAGGCGCGGTTCTTCGCGTTCACCGTCGACTGCACGTTCACCCGCGAAGGTGCGGATGACATCGTGGTGGTCGGCGAGCTGCGGGCCGAGCGGTGCTTCGATCGCGGGGCGGTGTCGATCGAGCTCGCCAAGTCGATCGTCGCCGAGGGGACGCAGGCGGCGCTCGAGCTCGGGCGGGCGCTGGTCGAGGATCCGGTCGGGTTCGCCAAGACGATCGCCCTGCTGCCGCTGTACGCGGCGGGCGGGCATTGACGCGGCGGGCCGCGTAGGCGACTCATGAGAACACTGGCGCCACGCCCACCCGAGAGGGAACTTGGCCTACCTCGATCGCCCCCAGCGGCTATGTTTCTTCCCCACGACAGCCTTCTGGAACCGACCCGATGTCTGGAAGATCGCAGGACGCCCGACAGGTGTCTTCGTCTTCCTGTGGCTGATGATGCTCAGCCTGTTCGTCGTTGAATGGACACCCATGTGGGCAAGCGGCTTGATCGCTGCGGCTGTCGGAGGTCGAGGCACGGGCGTGGCTGCTCGGGCAGGAAGATGCGCTCGCGGTGGTCGAGGACAGTCGGCGCGACGGTGTGCTTTGCGTCGAGCTGACGTGATGGGGCCGCACTACGTGACCCACGCGGTCCTGGCAAGGAGATTTTTCATCCCATCGAAATCCGGACACGGCTACGACGAGCGACATGGGCGAGGGAGCAATGTCGTCAGCTCCACTTCTGGGAGACATACCGGGGCTCCGACCCCGAGTCCCGATAATACTGGTTCCAGTGAGCTGAAGGTTCATCGCAGGCATGCCGCTGGAGCCCGTCACCGGCTCCTCCTCGGGCGGGCCCGGTTCGCGGAATGTGTTTCTGAAGCCGTTCAGTCGGGCACGCACACGCCGATGTGGGCCAAATCGGCGGGCAACACGTAGCCGAGGGGCGGTGCATATGCGAGACAGGCCTCCCCGTCGGCGCATTCGGCCGCAACGTCCAGCATGCACAGCCGCGCGCAGCAGCCATCCTGGCCGGCGGGGTCGCAGGTCGAGAGCTGATCGGGGGAGGTGCAGGCGAACCCAGGCTCGCACAGCCCCAGGCTCGTCATCTCGCAGGCTTCGCCGGGGGGATCACCGTGAACTGGGCGCACTGAGCGACGATGCCAGGGTCGCTACCGCCGACGGGATAGAGAGCACACGCGTCGGACTCGCAGCCGTACCCCGAGAGCGGGTTGCACGCCGAAGGCCCTGACAATCGGCGTCACAGTCGGGCCGCGCCGAATCACAGATCTCCTCGGCCTCGACCACGCCGTTGCCGCAGGTCGTCACGGTGCATTCGCCCTGGTAACATAATTCGCCGGCGGCCTGGTCGCAGTCGTCGTGGCCCTGGCACAGGTCGCATTTCGCCTGGTCGGGGAACAGCTCGTGGTACATCTCCAGGCCGGCGTCGCAGGCGTCAATGCACAGTTGGGCGTCTTTGTCGCTGCCCTGCCAGCACGAGCCGTCGTCGCCGAAGCCCATCTGCGCGGCCGGCAGCCCCGACGGCGCGACGGCAGCGATGCAGACGAGGTAGCGGTCGCAGATCTCGCGCGGCTCCTCGCTCTCGGCGCCGGTCGCCGTGTCCGTCTCGTTCGACGAAGACCCGCAAGCGACCACGGACGCGACTGCCAGTAGGAGCGAACCGAACGAGCGAACCCGGCGCATGGAGCGGGAATACCGTGCGTGCGGCGTTCGCCGCAAGCAGGCCGCCGCACGCGTCGTGCCGGTGGTGGGTCGCCGGTCAGCGGGCGAGGAGCCGCGGTCCGGCGAGCGTTGTGCCAGCAAGCCAGCCCGAGCACGGCGTGGGCGATCTCTTGTGGGCCGGGCGAACATGCGTTCTCGTCGACGGGGATCACCTCCGTGGCGCACACGTCGAGCAGCTCGGGCAGCACGACGACGGCGACCTCGATGTCGAGCTCGACCGGCGGCGGCTCCGAGGACAGCGCCGCCGGGAGCAGCTCGGGCGGCGCGTCGACCTTCGACATGGCTCCGCCGCCCGAGCTCGGCGACCCGCCGCCCGCGACGACGACGTCGAACGCGGGGTCGTCGAACGCGTGTTTCTTGGACACGTCGTCCGGCGGGTAGTCGTCCCAGGTCTTCGCGCTGGCCGTGGCCACGTCCTCGCCGGCCAAAACAGTGGAGCGACCCCGCGACGAACGCCCGGTGTCTCGTCATCCGCTCGAGAACGTCACCGAGGGCCCCGGCCCAAATCACTCTTCGACGGCGTCCGTGACGACCGGTCGACGCGGGGCGCCGGCCGGCGCTCCCGTCGTCGCCGCGGGCGTGCACTCTCGCGGCAGCGTGACGCAGAAGCTCGTGCCCTCGGCTTGTGAAGAACGCGCCTCGATGGCGCCGCCGTGCGCCAGGACGATCTGTTGCGCGATGTAGAGCCCGAGGCCGAGCCCCTGCGGACGACTCGTTGGCTCGGCGCTGCCGCGCTGAAACCGCTCGAACACGAACGGCAGCACGGTCTCGGGGATCACGCCGGCGTTCCAGACCGTCAATCTCAGGGAGTCCGCCTCGGTGCCGCTCACGTGCACGCACACGGGCGTGTCCTTGCATCCGTGTTGCACGGCATTGGCGATCAGGTTGGCGAGCACCTGGCCCAGGCGGTCGGGATCCCACTGTCCGCGGGTATCACCCTCGATCTCGAGCGAGATGGACCGCTGGGTGCCGCTCCGCACCTCGGCGACGATATCGGCCGCCAGGGTCGCCAGGTCGACCGGGGCGGGCCGAACCGGGATGCCGCCTCCCAGGCGCGCGCGCGTGAAGTCGAGGATCTGCGCGATCATCCTGGCCATGCGGTCGGCGCTGCTCCGAATCCGCTGGACCGATTTGGTCGCCCAGGGATCGCCCAGCTTGCGGAGCAGGATCTCGCACGTCATGGCGATGGCGTTCAGCGGCGAGCGCAGGTCGTGGCCCAACATCCCCACGAACTCCTCGCTGAACCGCAGCGAGCGCCGCAGGCTCTCGACCAGCACCTTGTGCTCGGACACGTCGACGATGACCGCGACGAACCCGGCCGGACGACCGGATTCGTCGAACTGCGGCAGGTAGTTGGCGGCGACCTCGCGCGTCCCGCCGCGCGCGTACGTCAGCGTGAGCTCGAACTGCTTGCGCTCGCCGCGTAACGCGGCCTCCACCATGGGACGCAGATGTTCGTAGGCCTCGACGCCGACGTTCTCGCTGACGTGCTCGCCCACGAATTCCGCCCGCGACCGCCCGAACCACAGCTCATAGCCCCGGCTCACGTACGCGTAGCGCCCGGACGCGTCGACGTACGAGATCAAGAACGGCACCGCGTCGATGATCGACTCGATCTGCTGGCGCGCCTGCTCGGCGCGCTGAAAGCTCCGGGACTCCGCCGTCGCCAGGGCGCAGCGGTCCGCGAGGTCTTGCAGCATGATCAGGTCCGCCCGGCCGTAGGCCCGACCGCCGCCGCGGAAGCAGGCGATGACCCCGAGCGCGCGGTCCGCCACCACCAGGGGCGCCAACATCAGGCTCGTGAGCGCGTCGCCCGCGAGCGCCGGCTTGAATGCCTCGACGCTGGCCAGGTCGGCCCTGGTCTGCGCGTCGAGCAGGGGGACGAGCAAGGAGCGCCGCTCGCCCAGAGCCCGCCCGAGCCAATCGTCCCGGATCGGCACGCTTGCGGCCCCCAAATGCCCCAGCCGGGCCCCGAGCTCCGCGCTCCGCGTGGTGAACGCGGTGGTCAGCAGCGAGCGCTCGTCCTCGGACAGCAGCGCCACCCAACAGGAGGCGCCGAGGCGCTCGCTCACGGCCCGGGTGACCGCACCGAGCGCGCTCTGTACCGAGGCCCGCACGCTCCCCGGCACCAGCAGGCGCGAGGCCTCTGCGAGCAGCGCCGCGCGCTGGGCCGACAGGCGCTTCTCGGTCACGTCCACGTCGGCGCCGATGAAGCGCCGCGGCAGGTTGTGCTCGTCGAAGAAGCAGCGCCCCTGGGCGGAGATCCAGCGCTCGACGCCGTCCTCGATACCGACGATTCTGAAACTCGTCGCGGTACCACCCACCCCTCGATGGGTCCTCCGCACGCTCGATGTTCTCCACCGCTCGCTCGCGGTCGTCCAGGTGTAGCCCGCGCAAGAATGTGTCGTGGTCGACGTGCGCGTGGCGAGACAGCCCGAAGAGGGCCTTCTCGCGCTCGGACCACACGAGCTCGCCGCTGCGCGGGTCGTAGTCCCACGTCCCGATCTCCGCGGCCTCGGTCGCCAGGCGCAGTCGCGCCTCGCTCTCCTGCAGGGCGGCCTCGACGCGCTTGCGCTCGCTCTCCTGGCGCGTCCGCTCGGTGATGTCTCGAAGCGACACCGTGAGGTGTCGGGCGCTGCCGACCGCGAGCCTCGAGATGGACGCCTCGGCGGGGAACTCCTCGCCGCTCTTCCGCAGCCCGACGATCGCCGAGCTCCGTCCGCCCATGCGACGAGCGGCCTCCGCACCCGCCGCGAATCGCTCGACCAACTGACGATGCGCGCCGCGGAACCGCTCGGGGATGAGGATATCGAGCGGAGCGCCGATCACCTCCGATTGCGAGTAGCCGAAGATCTTCTCGGCCCCCTCGTTGAAGAGGGTGATGCGCTGGTTCTCGTCGATCGAGATGATCGCGTCCGCCGCCAGGGAGACGATCCCGGAGAACTTCAATTCCGACAGGCGGAGCGCCTCCTCGGCCCGCTTGCGGGCCGTGATGTCCAGTTCCGTACCGGCCATGCGGGTCGGTCGCCCGTCGGCGTCACGCGCGAAGACCCGACCGCGATCGAGGACCCAGATCCACTCGCCGGCGTGGGTCCGTACCCGGTGCTCGGCCTCGTACTCGGGCTCGAGCCCGCGAAAGTGATCGCTGAGCGATTTCTGGACCCGGGCCATGTCGTCGGGGTGAACGTCGGAGATCCAGGAGTCCACGTGCGGCCGGACCTCGTCGAGGCGAAGGCCTCGCATCTCCGCCCAGCGCTGGTTGAACACGACCTCGCCGGTGGTGATGTCCCAATCCCACGCGCCGAGATCCGCGCCGCGCAGCGCGAGCTCGAAGCGCTCCATGGCCCGGCGCGTCTCTTCCTGGACCCGCTTCCGCTCGCGGATGTCGCGCACGATGCCCTGCCAGCGGCCGCCGGGCAGCATCTTGGCGCTCATTTCCACGGGCAGGTAGGTCCCGTCCGCCCGCCGGAGCGACCACTCGCCGACCTCCGTGTGACCCGCGACGAGCCGCGCCTTGTGGCCGGGGAGCCGCTCGACCTGTTCGGCGGGGAGGAGGTCGGCGATGGACTTGCCGACGAGGTCCCCGCGGTCGAACCCGAGCATGCGGCAGCCGGCGACGTTGACGTCGGTGTAGCGGCCGTCGAGATCCGCGACGAAGATGCCGTCGACGGCCTGATCGACCAGCTCCTGGGCCCGCGAACGCGTGGACTCGAGCGCCGCATGCATGCGGTCGAGGGGCGCCGCGTTGACGAGGAGCAGGAGGAGTCCCACGACGCTCGAGGCGACGAGCAGGCTCGCGTACAGCAGCCGGAACTCCTCGACGCCCAGCACGTCGAGGAATGTCATCAGCACGACACCGAGCAGGATGGGGCCGACGACGGCCGCCACCACCAGGCGGCGGAACATCACGCCTCCCGGCCCAGGCGATGTGGCGATTCGCATGCACCCCAGTCGGGCCGCTCCAGGAGCAGGCCCAACGAGATGAGGAACAGGCCGATCGCCGTCGGCACCGCGACGCCGATCACGCGGGCGTGTACGAGCCGATAGGTCGCGCCGGCGCCGAAGAGCTGCCCCAGGGCGGCCGCACAGGCGATGAGCCCGGTCGCCAGCGCCAGCCATTCGGACGGACGCACGCGGGCGGTGCGGCGACAGTCGAAGAGAAGCACGGCGGCGCCGAGGCAGGCCAGCGCGAGCGCCGTCGGCGGCGAGGGGCGCCCGGGTACGGTCCGGTCTCGCTGACGACGAGGAGCTGATCGATGTGCAGATCGACCGCGAGCACGTACTCCGCCAGCGTCCCGAGCCCGACGGCGAGCACGACGCCGGCCGCCGCGAGGGACAGCGCCCGTCGCCCCGCGCCCACGGACTCGCGCCAGCGGATGGCCCCCGCGCCGCCGATGAGCGCCAGTGACAGCGAAGTGTTGGCCACCATCGGCGCCCGGCCCGGCACCATCGTCGTCAACCACGTCGCCCCCGAGATCCAGCCGAACAGGCCGACAACCCCGAGCGTCGCCCCGGCGATGCAGAGCCGCCGTCCCACCATCGCCACGCGCCGAGCGCCGCCGCCCTCTGCCACAGCAAGCTCTGGCGCCAGTGCTGTCGGTTCGGCGTGCATACGGGTGAGCGTGTCGATCTGCGCTCGAGCGAAGGCGTAGATCCCTCGCAGACCGTCGCAAAGCGAACAGTCAAGATTCGCAGATGCCGCCAGCCGGAGCAAGGCGTCGCGCACGCGCGCGAGCGGGGCGCCGCGCGCGGCCCGCTCCGCTGGCTCCTGGCGTCGGCGAGCGCGCCGGGTCTCCACGAGCCGGCCAGCGCGCCCGCGATCGACTGCATCGCCTCGAACTCGTCGTGCACGTGCAAGTGCGGACGCTGCCCCGACGTCATGCGCGACGTCCAGACGCGACCGCCATGCGCGAGCACGATCGGGTGCGCGACAGGTGGTGTCACGGCGCGACAGGTGTCGCCCTCGAGGTGCTCGAGCGCCAATGTACGGCCGTGCGTCAGGCGTGTGGCGGAACGCGATCGGCCGCACGATGGGCGGGTGCTGGATGTTGCGAGGCCTTTGCGACCCGAACATACCATCATGTACGTTCGGCCATGTCGGCGGGCACCTCTCGCGCAAGAGAATAGGGCCCGTCGACCGGACGCCGCGGCGGCGCGCTGAATGCGAGGACTGCTACGAAGCGCCCGGCGCGGCCGCCAGCGCGGCGGCGACGTGGCGCAGCTTGTCGGGGTTGCGGACGATGTAGATGCCGGCGATTCGCCCGTCGCGCAGCTCCAACGCGGTGGTCTGAAGGATGCGGCCGCGGTCGATGCTGGCGTAGCCGGGCAGGCCGTCGATCACCAGCGGGCGCAGCAAGATGGGCGGCTCGGTGAACTTGCGGCGCAGGCCGGCGTACAGCCGCAGCACCCGCGCGAGGCCGCGGATCGGGTTGCGGAATGCGAGCACCCGGCCGCCGCCGTCGGAGTGGATCACCACGTCCTCGGCCAGCATCGTCTGCAGCGCCTGCAGGTCGCCGTCGCGCGAGGCGACGAAGAAGGCCTGGGCGATGCGGTCGGCCTCGGCTGGCTCGACGCGGAAGCGCGGGCGGGCGGCTTGCACGTGCTTGCGCGCGCGGGCGGCCAGCTGGCGGACGGCGGCGGCGTCGCGGTCGAGGGTGCTGGCGACCTCGCCGAGGGCGACGCCGAAGACGTCGTGAAGGAGGAACGCGGCGCGCTCGAGCGGCGACAGGCGCTCGAGCGCCAGCATCAGGGTGAGGGTGAGATCGTCGCTCGGGTCGGACTCCGGGGCGAGCAAGGGCTCGGGCAACCAGTCGCCGACGTAGGTCTCGCGCGCGCGCGCGGACTTCATGCGGTCGAGGCAGAGGCGGGCGACGACCCGGCGCAGATAGGCGGCGGGGGCATCGACGGGCGCCTCGACCTTGCGCCACCGCAGCCACGCGTCTTGCACGACGTCCTCGGCCTCGGCGACCGAGCCGAGCATGCGATACGCGAGGCGCTGCAGCCGCGGCCGCTGCGCCTCGAATGCTGCCATCGCGTCGTCAGCCTGCTGCACTCGGCGGGTCCACCGGATGGGCCGCGCGGAAGCCGATCTGCAGGCGGTTCCACACGTTGATCGAGCCGATCAGGAGGGTCAGCTGGACCTGCTCGGCCTCGCTGAACTGGGCCTTGACCTGCTCGTAGTCGCTGTCGGGCGCGCCGATGTCGGCGACGCGGGTGAGGGCCTCGGTCCAGGCGAGGGCGGCCCGCTCGCGTGGGGTGTAGAGGGACGACTCGCGCCACGCGTTGAGCATGTAGAGCCGCATCTCGGTCTCGCCGGCCTTGCGGGCGTCGGTGGCGTGCATGTGGATGCAGAAGGCGCAGCCGTTGATCTGCGAGGCGCGCATCCTCACCAGTTCCATCAGGCTGTGCTCGAGGCCGCTCGCCTTGAAGCTCGCCTCGAGGGCCATCATCGCCTTGGTGCCCTCGGGGGCGAGTTTGAACGGGTTATGCTGCAGTCGTGGGGTCATGTTCGTCTCCCGCGTGCTCGCTGCACGCTCACGGGACAAGACGAGGTAGCCGGTGCCGGTTGTGACATGGGCGGAGATTTTTTTCGACGGTGGCCGGCAGGGGCCCCGCCGCCCGGTCTTGCGGAGCGAGCGGGCGAGGCGCTCACGCCGAACACGCCCAGGGCCATGACGAAGCGCACGGTGTCGTCGGCGCCGAGCCGCGGTCACCGCGGCAGCCTCGGGAAGACATGCCCGATCGGTCATGTCGCGCGAACCCGGCCCGCGACTCGACTTGCGCGGCGGGCTCGCATCGCGTCTCCTGGCGGGGGTGGCGGGCATTGGCGAGAGGGACGCTGCGGAGCGAGTCCGGCGGGCGATCGCCGATGGCGGCCGTCCGCTCGAGCTGTGGGCGGATGCCCGGAGCCGCGGAGAGGTCGAGGTCGGCCTCGTCGTCGCCGCCAGCTTGATCGACGGCCTCGAGGTCGCCGACGCAGGGCGCGTCCTCGACGAGCTGGGGCCGCTCGCCGGCGACGGGCACCGCGACGTCCTCGTGCTCCTGCGCCAGCGTCTGCGCCTCGCTTACGAGCAGCCGCTCGACCTGCCTGGTCTCGCCGCGGCCCTCGACGGCCTGCTGGCCCATGCTCGCTGGGAGGACGCGCTGAACGCCGCCAGCCTGCTCGCCGGCGAGTCCGAGGGGGACCTCGCCGCGAGCCGCCGCTACCGCACGATCGCGGTGGGCGCGGCCGAGGCAGGCGGCGCGGGCTACCTCGGTGCAGTCCAGCTGCGTCTGCTCGCGGCCGCCGAGCTCGCGGCCGGGGATGACGGACGCTGCCTCGCCCACGTCGAGCAGGCGCTGCGCCGGCTCGAGGGCGTGCCTTTGCTCGGCGCCCGGCTCGAGGTGGGCCGCTGCCACGAGCTCGCGGGTGACGCCCACTTGGTAGGTCATTCTCTCGACCTCGCGCAGCAGGCCTACGATCGCGCGAGCGATCGCTTCGCGCACGCCGACTTCGGCGCGAGTCACCGCGAGCGGGTCCGCAAGAAGCGCGACGCCCTCGGCCGACCTCACAACGACGCCGGCGGTCGTGGTGCGACGATTCGCAAGGCCGACCGAGCGGGGGCGGTGAGATACCTGGGTGACGAATTTGTCACCTCGACCACGCGCGATGAATCGCGGTGCCGACCGAGAGTGGGGCGGTGAATTGAAGACGACGATTCGCAGCATCGATCACGCGCGACGATTGGCGGTGCCGACCGAGAGTGGGCGGTGATGTGCCTGGGTGACGATTCGCAGCATCGATCGCGCGCGATGAATCGCGGCGCCGACCGAAGGTGGGCGGTGAGTTACCTGGGCGACGATTTGTAGCATCGACCACGCGCGACGATTCGCCGCGCCGAAGGATTCAGGGCGGCGATTCAGGGCACCGAGCAAGTGCGACGATTCGCGATGACGGCTGAGCGCGTGGCGAGAGATTTTCGCAGGGCTCGAATCACCGGACGGTGCGATTTTGCGCGGCCTGGGCCTCCGAGAATGCAGAGGTGGCGATAAATCACGGAGCCTCGAAGGGGCGCCAGGGCGGGCTCAGGGCGCGTCCTCTTGTTTTCGCGACGGATCGTCGTAAACCAAGAGACCGCCTTTTTGCGGGCCCGGAGAGACGTATGAGCATGCAGCGTTCAGCCCTCGTCGTCGGACTCGGCATTGCCGGCATGGCCTCGGCGATCGGGTTGCGGCAGGCGGGGTGGCGGGTGACGGTGATCGAGCGGGCGGCGCAGCGTCGGCTCGGTGGCTATTTCATCGGGTTGTTCGGCACCGGGCTCAGCGCGGCGCGGCGGCTCGGGGTGATGGACGCGGTCCACACGCGCACGCCGAGGCGGGCGAAGACCTGGGCGGTCACTCGCGGGGGCGACCGCACGCAGACGGGTGGCTTCCTCGATCAGCCGGGCGAGCCGCAGGGCGTGCTGCGCGGCGACGTCGAGGCCGCGTTATTTAAAACCTGGGCGACGTGGATGTGCGCTACGCGACGGTGCCGACGGCCATCGAGGACGTCGTCGGCGGCGCGCTCGTCAGCACGCGGGATGCGGCGGGGCAGGAGCGGTGCGAGCGGTTCGATCTGGTCGTCGGCGCCGATGGGCTGCGCTCGACCGTCCGGCGCCTCGTCTTCGGTCCGCACGAGCGGTTCATGAAGCCGCTGCACGCGATGATCTGCGCGTTTCAGCTGCGCGCGCAGGTGCCTTACTTCCCGGTCGACCACGGCCTCATCCTCGCCGAGCCGCGGCGGTCGCTGTGGGTGTTCCCGTTCGAGGATTGTGCGCCGACGGCTCTGTTCTCGTATCGCACCCGCGACATCGACGCCCAGTTCCGCGAGCCGCCGGGGGCGGTGTTGCGGCGGACCTACGGGCCCGAGCCGTTCGGCGAGATCTTGCAGCACGTGCTCGACGAGTTCGACCGCGCCGAGCATTTCCTGTTCGACTCGGTGCATCAGGTCAGCATGCGCACCTGGTGCTCCGGGCGCACCGTGCTGGTCGGCGACGCGGCGTGCTGCATGACGCTCTACTCGGGGATGGGCGCGTCGGTGGGGCTGGCGGCGGGGTCGTTGCTCGGGCGGTTGCTGGCGCGCCACGAGGGCGACGTCGAGGCGGGGCTGCGCCGGTGGGAGGCGCGGCTGATGCCGTTCACGCGTCAGCATCAGCGCGCGGCGCTGTTCAAGTCGCAGGTGTTCACGCCGAGCGGGCCGGTCGCGCACGTGCTGATGAAGGGTCTGCGCCTGCTCGGCGGGACGCGGCGGCAGAGCGACGTGCCGAGCCCGGTCGAGCAGTACTTCGTGCGCCCGATGAACGTCGATTTCGCCGAGTAGGCGGTTGCGGGGGCGGTCTTTTGACCGATGAATGAGATCGATGCCGAGGATCGCCGCGCCCACCATCGCCGCGCACCGGGAGGCCACCTGGCAGCGCCTGCGCGAGGGGTTCATCCGCGCCGTCCACGAGGAGGGCTACGGGGCGCTGACCCTCGCCGCGATCGCGCGCCACGCCGGCATCGCCCGCAACACGATCTACAACTACGCGCCGACCAAGGACGCGCTGCTCGTCGCGGTGGTGAAGGCCGAGGCGGCGCCGATCGTGAGCGCGCTGGTGGCAGAGTGCGCGGCGGTCGACGATCCGGAGGACCGGCTGGCGCTGCTGGTCCGCCGGCAGCTCGCGGCGCTGGCCCCGGGGGTGTCGGGGATCTCGATCGTCAACGCGCTCGAGGGCCTGCTGCCCGAGGACGTGAGCCTGTCGCTCGCGGCCTGCTTCGCGCCGGTGCTCGAGATCGTGGCGGGCATCGTCCAGCAGGGCACGGCGGCGGGGCTGTTCCGCCCGGTGGCCGACGTGCAGCGCCTGGTCGAGCGGATGGTCGGGGTCGTACACGCGGGCCGGCGCGCGGTGGCCTCGGGCGCGCCGGTCGAGGTGGTCGCGGCCGAGACGGCGGAGTTCTTGCTCGGGGGGCTGCGCGGGCGGGTCGGGCGCAAGTAGCGAGGCCGCGAATCCACCGCAGATAGCGAGGGGGCGGCGCGCACTCCCAGGCGCGCGGAAGCGCTCGATCCGTTCAACGTTCTCACCCTCGAACGACTCCACTCCTACCTCAAGTGAAGGGGCATTCGGACAGTAAGGACCAGACCGATGGGCTTGCACAGACCCCGTCAAGCGGTAGCGTGCTTCTAAACGTTGTCTTTGGCGCTGACGAGCTCAAATGAGCAATGGTGTTGCTGATTTGCTGCATCACATTCGCAGGTCATCTCCTGCCTAGACAACCGTCATGGTTGCCGAGTCGGCGTACGAGAACCACGATGTCGATCAGGGTTTCCCTGGCTCCCACTGGGGGAGCAGTGTTGTTTTTTACCTTCGTCTCGGTTAGCTTCAGTGCATGACCGAGACCACGACAACCGCCTCGTTTCACCTCGAGTTGTTCTCGATCGAGTCTATGTTTAATCGCACTGACGTAGAAATTATCCCAAAGGATAATCGGCTAATTCTCGTCGGGGAAAACGGCAGCGGAAAGAGCACAATTCTGAACATCCTCTACTTGTTCCTCACTGCTCAATGGAAACGCCTTGCGAAGCTGCCGTTCAGATCAGTAAAGGCTCGAATTAACGGTCAGGATTTGGTAATTAGGCGTGATGATATCATCGCATCCCATAGGGCACCCCAGATAAAATATATGAA
Organism: Nannocystis pusilla; assembly: GCF_026626665.1. GTDB lineage: Bacteria > Myxococcota_A > Polyangia > Nannocystales > Nannocystaceae > Nannocystis > Nannocystis pusilla. The sequence goes on along the minus strand of NZ_JAPNKE010000002.1, from coordinate 6,442,003 downwards.
CGATTACCTAATGCATCGACGTCGGCTTACCCCGGATACGCTAGATGCAATTATAACGGACATCCAAGAGCTTTCGCCAGCGAAGTTGATGCATGATTATGTTACTCTTCGCTACTTAGCCCAAAAACATGAGGTTGATCCTGATGATCTGCAAGAAATTTTCTACTTAAATCTGCGTATGAGCGGAGAGGTTGATTCGAGCGCGATTACGCGTCTCCAAAATCTTGAGAAGACGATCGCTAGGCTTCTGCCTTCACAGGTCCTATTTCTGCCGACATACAGGCGCATCGAACGTGATCTCAAATCTATCTTTCCGAATTTACGCCTTGAGCAAGAACTGAAACAATTTCACCGTCCGGGAACTTCCGGTCCAAGTTGTATCGAACTGGTCGAATTTGGAATGAAGGATGTTGAGGAGACCTTTGCCAAGAAGACGCAATCACTCAGCGAAAGTCTTCGAGCTGATCTGGATAACATGACCGGATCGTATCTCAGTGATGTCATCCGAAAGGAGTATAAAAAACCAGACTTGGCTGCTCTGATCGCTCCAGGTGTAGCCGATGCAGTGAACGATGTTATCGATAAGATCGATGCTCGGTTTCTCAGCGATACAGATCGAGGACACCTCAAGCAAATCATGCAGACTCTTCAAGAGAGCCGTGATGCAGAAGATGAACAGGTTACGGTTCACTACTTGACGAAATTGGCGAAGGTTCGTGCAAACCAGCAAAAGCGAGAAGAGAACGTTCGCGCATTCGTCTCTCTCTGTAATAAGTATCTCCAGGATAAATTTTACGTTTGATTCATCGAAAGTTGAAATTGGCCTTCATTATGTTCCTGAAGCCAAAAGGAATATGATTGACGAGACAAAGAAGCCGAACGAGGACGACTTTCCCAAACTTCCTCCAGATTTGCTTTCCTCGGGTGAGAAACAGATTGTAAGTCTATTCTCTCATATATATTTGAGTGGAGCGCAATCTTATTTTGTAATTATTGACGAACCCGAACTGTCGATTTCGGTGCCGTGGCAGCAGCGATTTTTGCAAGACTTGATCGAGACTCAGCTTTGCACCGGTTTGATTGCGGTGACTCACTCTCCCTTTATTTTTGAGAACGAACTCTCGGCATTTACGCTCCCTGTTTCGTTGGTAAGCCGACCTGCAAAAGCCGCGACGCCGGAAAGGCTGCCAGAAAAAGAACGTCCGAAGGGAAAGAGGAAGGGGCGGAGGTAAAGTAATGACTGCTACGGAATTGCAGCTTCGGGCGGTAGTTTTCTTGATCTCTTGCGGACGGCATTAAACTCAGCAAAGGCACAATGGAATACATTTCTGATGACTTATAAGCCTGATGGGCGGACCGTGTTTGCCTTTGTGGAAGGTAAGGAGGATCTTGCATTCTATGGGCCCCTGCTTAGTTCACAATTCCCAGTTCATTTGTGCTATCCTTTGTAAAATGCAATAGTAAAGAGGGAGTTTTGGCGACTCTGAAGGAGTTCAAGTCGTTGTATCAGCCTAACCCCAGAGCGATGTTCTTCGTTGATAGGGACCATGATGATCTTGTCGGGGAACAGCCAGATGCCTATCTGTATTTGTTTGTTACTGACGGTTACTCAATTGAGAACGAGTTGTGTTCTGATTCTGTGGTTCGACGACATTGTGTCGAAACGCTCGGTCTGGACTCTCAGCATGTAGCAGTCGAGAGGGCGGTGGGGCAGTTTGGTGCGGCATTCGGTTCTTTCGAGGAGGCGGTTCGGATGCCGATGGCTTGGATTGTTGCGGCGCGGCGTAAGGGTAAGGTGAATATTCGTAATGTGGTGAGCAAGACACTTTTGTATTTCGATTCAGAAAAAATGCGGGTTACACTTGCGTCTTCGTGGGATGATTCGGTTGCGTATCTTTGTCGAGTGACAGGAGATAATGGCCCTCATCCTGGAGTGAGTGGTGATGAACTGGATAGCGCTCAGAGGGATATGGCAATGGTGGCGCCCAAAGTTTGGATGCGTGGCAAACAATGTGTTTGGTTTTGCGTTCAATTCTTGAATGCGATTGCGGTATCGTTCAGAGCTGTGGGTCTTTTCGAGAAGGTGCATCGGCTCGATGAAGCAAACGCCATACAGGACCTTGCGCCGCGAGTGAGCCCTTCAGCTACATTGAGAAGTTTCCTGGAACGCGTCGTCCAGGCTCTTGTTAATCCATGACCTGAAGGTAAGTCGCAGGCGACAGGAACGAGGTCCAGTGGAGGGCGTAAGTTCTGGGGGCGGGGAAGTTCCACTGAGTCGAGACCAGTGGCGCCAGTGAATTTGGCGATCGGGGAAGCTCCCGCCGAATTCTGAGCTCATATCACGAGACTGCGACGTTGCTGATCCTGAGGCCATGTAACGAGAGGGCGACGGGCGCGTCGCTCACAGCGCGACGAAGCTCCAGTCACATGTCTTTAAAACCAGGTCGACGAAGGCGCGGACCTTGGCCGGGACCAGGCGGGCGCTCGGGTAGACCAGGTGGATCGGCTGCGGCGGTGGTTCGAACTCGGTCAGGACGACCTCGAGCCGGCCGGCGCGCACGGCCTCGGCGACCTGGTAGGCGAGCGCCACGGTCAGGCCGCCGCCGCGCTCGGCGTGGGCGATCGTCGCGTCGGTGCTGTTGGTGGCCAGGACCGGGTGCAGGGCGACGGGGTGCGGGCGGCCGGCGACGACGAAGCGCCACACGGGCGCGGGGTCGAGGCCGGTGAAGTGGACGATGGCGTGGTCGGTGAGCTCGTCCGGGTGGCGCGGCGCGGGCCGGCGGGCCAGGTAGGCGGGGGCGCCGACGACGACGCGGCGGGTGGCGCCGACGCGGCGCGCGTGCAGGCTCGAGTCGGTGAGCGGGCCGATCCGGACCGCCACGTCGATGCCGTCCTCGACGAGGTTGACGTTGCGGTCGGAGAGGGTGAGCTCGGCGACGACGCCGGGGTGGCGCGCGAGGTAGTCCGACAGCACCGGGGCGACCGCGAGGCGGCCGAACAGGACCGAGGCTGCGACCACCAGGCGGCCGGTCGGCGCGTCGTGCTCGGCCTGGACGGCGGCCTCGGCCTCGTCGAGGTCGCTCAAGATCTGCCGCGCCCGCTCGAGGTAGCGCGCGCCGGCGTCGGTGAGGCTGACGGAGCGGGTGGTGCGCTGCAGCAGGCGGGTCGACAGGTGCTCCTCGAGCGCGGCGACCAGGCGGGTGACGGCCGAGGGCGAGAGGCCGAGCTTGCGCGCCGCGGGGGCGAAGCCGCGCAGGTCGGCGACGGCGACGAAGGCGGCCATGGCGTCGAGCCGGTCCACGGCGATTATTGCAGCACGTGCAATGGTGAAGTGTCAACGCGCAGGATTGTTGCGGCCGGCGGGGCGCCGCATCCTCGCGGCATGTCGCAAGGACGCACCATCAAGCTCTACCGTCACCCGCTGTCCGGGCACGCGCACCGGGTCCAGCTGTTCCTGTCGCTGCTCGGCTTGCCGGCCGAGCTCATCGACGTCGACCTGCTGGCCGGGGCGCAGCGGCGGCCGGAGTTCCTGGCGCTCAACCAGTTCGGCCAGGTGCCGGTGCTCGACGACGACGGGACGATCGTGGCCGACTCGACCGCGATCCTGGTCTACCTGGCGCGCAAGGACGGCGGCGAGGCGTGGCTGCCGACCGACCCGATCGGGGCGGCGGCGGTGCAGCGCTGGCTGTCGGTCGCGTCCGGGCCGCTGGCGTTCGGGCCGGGAGCGGCGCGGCTCGTCACGCTGCTGGGCGCGAAGTTCGACGCCGACGAGGTGATCGGCCGCGCCCACGCGCTGCTGCGGGTGATGGACGCGGAGCTGCGCGGGCGCGAATTCCTGGCCGGCGAGCGGGTGACGATCGCCGACGTGGCCTGCTGCACGTACGTGGCCCACGCGCCCGAGGGCAACGTGTCGCTGGCGGAGTACGGGGCGGTGCGCGCGTGGCTGGCCCGCGTGGCGGCGCTGCCGGGGTTCGTGCCGATGCAGGCGAGCGCGATCGGGCTGGCGCGCGGGTGAAGACAATCGGGTGAGGGCAAACGGGAGGACGATCATGTCGACGATTCATCGCAGTCCGTGGCACGCGGGCGAGGTGCGGCTGCAGGCCCGGCACGGGGTCGCGGAGCGCATGGCCGAGGTCGGCGCGCGCGTGATCCGTGACCACATGCCGGACCAGCACCGGACGTTTTATGCGCAACTGCCGTTCCTGGTGCTCGGCGCCGTCGACGACGCGGGGATCCGTGGGCGACTTTGGTCGAGGGCGCGCCGGGGTTCGTGCATTCGCCGGATCCGCGGACGCTGCGGATCGACGCGCTGCCGGGCGCGGACGATCCGGCGAGCGCGGGGATCACGGTCGGGGCGGCGCTCGGGTGCCTGGGGATCGAGCTGCCCACGCGCCGGCGCAACCGGGTCAACGGCCGGGTGCGGGCGCGCGACGCCGAGGGCTTGACAATGGCGGTCGAGGCTTCGTTCGGCAATTGCCCGCAGTACATCCAGACGCGCACGCCGGTGGAAGTCGTCCGCGAGGCGGCGCCGGCCGAGCGTTTGACGGGGCTCGACGAGGCGGCGCGCGTGGCGATCACGACCGCGGACACGTTCTTCGTCGCCAGCTACGTCGACGAGGACGGCGACCCGGCCCGCCGCGGGGTCGACGTGTCGCACCGCGGCGGCCGCCCGGGCTTCGTCCGCGTCGACGGCGAGGTGCTGACGATCCCCGACTTCGCCGGCAACTTGTTTTTCAATACTCTGGGCAATCTGCTGGTCAACCCGCGCGCGGGGCTGGTGTTCGTCGACTTCGAGCGCGGCGACTTGCTGCAGGTCTCGGGGCCGACCGAGCTGGTGCTGGCAGGCGAGGAGCTGGCGCAGCTGGAGGGGCGGAGCGATTGTGGCGAGTGCGGGCGCAGCAGGTGGTGCGCCGGCGCGGGGCGCTGGCGTCGCGCTGGCGCTTCGAGCAATTCTCGCCGCGGTCGCTGGCGACCGGGGCGTGGTGGCGGGGTCCTATCCATACACCGTGAATGTCGGTACTGCGCATTCGAGGAGCGCCTCGCCCCCGCGCGCGGCCACGCGGGGAGGCGGCCCTGGCGACAGGTGTGAATCGTCGGAGCACCCCACCATGGGCGGGGCGGCGACGCCGGCGGTGACGGTCACGCGCGGCGCATGCTTGTCCTTGCGACATGTCCATGGGGACATGTTCTTTAGATAACATCGCGCCAGCCCCGTCGTCGCGGGGCCGGCGAGGGGCTCGGCTGGGGCCCCGTCCGCAGCAGGTTCGCGCGGAGCGGCGGCGCGGTCAGGCGGGGAAAGCGTCGGCGACGCTGGCGGCGATCCGCGCGTGGGCCTCGTCGCGCAGGGGCTCGCCGTGGGCGCTGATCAGGTGGCGGAACGGCAGCGCGAGCAGGCGCGCGAAGTCGTCGGGGCTGGGCTGGCAGGCGTGACGCCAGGTCGCCGGGATGTTGGCGGGGCGGATGAAGCCCTGGGCGGCGAACATCTCGCCGCACTCGGGCGAGAAGAAGCGGTCGACCTCGGTCCAGTTCTGGATCGCGTCGCAGGTGACGAGGATCCCGCCCTCGCGGGCGAGCAGGACGGCGGCCTCGGGGAAGCGGGCGGAGGTGAACTCGAACGCCCGGCCGTCGGCCAGGGGGAAGGGACCGCCGGGGGTGAGGGGCTGCGCGGTGGCGCGGCCGTCGGCGTGGGTGGCTGCCGGCAGGGCCCACAGGGTGGCGCCGTAGCGGTCGCAGTAGAACGGGTCGTCGCGGCCGTGGAAGGCCCCGAGGCGGACGACGTGCCGGACCTTTCCGAGGGCATCGAGCGCAGCCAGGCCCTCGTCGTCGAGGCGCACGGTGTTGAGCAGCGTCAGCGCGTCGCCCTCGCGGACGACGGTCATGGTCCGGCTGGTCTGGATGTCGACGCCGGCGTGGTGGGTCCGGTTGGTGCCGACGACGTAGAAGACCTCGGGAAAAGCCGGCTGCAGCGCGCCGTGGGGCCATACAGGGCTGTACTCGAACATTTTTGAAGAATACCTCGGAGGCGCAGAGCCTGCCCTCCGGGTCGCCGATCGTCAATCGGCGCGCTGCTGGGGAATGGAGCGGGTCGTCGTGTTCGCAGGCTCGTCGTGCGGGGCGGATCGAGGAGCGCTGCGCTTCACTTCGTGTGGCCCACGGCCGGGAAGGCGAGCGCCAGCCGGGCCCACGCGCTCGCCAGCAGGCACGCCAGGGCCAGTTTGGCGGCGTTTCCGGCGTCTGTCCGGGCGAGCACGACGGGGATGTCCTGAAGGACAGGCTCGGCGTCGATCGCCGCGCAGAGCTGCGAAAATGTCTCTCGGGATATGTTATTGGAGACAGGTCCGTCGCCGTCGAGCGAGACCCACAGCAGCTCGGCTGCGCCGGCCTCGATCGCGCGAGCGGCCGCGGAGACGTCGGGCACGGCGATCGAGCCCTCGGGCAGGCCGGGCGGCGCCAGGCCGACGACGGCGACCCGCGGCTGGGCCGGGAGCGCGGCGGGGGACAAGGCCGCGGCGATCCGCTCGGCGAGCGCGAGGAGCAGCTCGCCCAGCGGGGCGGGCGCGAGGTCGCCGGCGGCGAGGCGTTGCTCGAGGCGACCGGCGAGCTCGCCGATCGCAGGATGGCCGTAGCTGCCTGCGGTGCCGCGGAGGCGGTGGGCCAGCATGCGCGCGTCGGCCTGCGCGGTCGCGCCGCTGGGTGCGTGGACGACGGCCCGCGCGAGCGCGGCGAGCGAGCTAGGGAGCTGGCGCGTGTAGTCGCGGCGCATGGAGGCCAGCAGCTCCGCGGTGCTCGCGTCGGCCGCGGGCTCGGGCTCAGGCGCGGGCAGGACAAAGGGCAGCGTGCGCACGAGCGCGGCCGCGGCGGTCGGTGCGAGCAGGCCGAATGTCCACACCACGCGCGGCGGATCGTCGGCTCGCGGGACGTCGGCGTCGTCGCACAGCAGCACGTCCGCGCTCCTGCTGGCGTGCGCCGGCCTGCTCGCCGCGAGGTCGCTGTCGACCGCGCCCGCGTCACGGCTTGCGGAAGGCGAGATTGGTGCGCCTACGACGTCCGAGGTCGCGAGGTCGCTGTCGACCTTGCCTGCGTCACGTGTTGCGGAAGGCGAGACCGGTGCGCCTTCGACGTCCGAGGTCGCTACGTCGCTGTCGAGCGCGTCCGCGTCATATGCTGCGAATGACGAGACTGGTGCGCCTTCGACGTCCGAGGTCGCTACGTCGCTGTCGAGCGCGTTCGCGTCGCGTGCGGTGGAGGACGAGCTCGGTGCGCCTTCGATGCCGCGGGCCCACAGCAGCGGCAGCGCGGCCTCCGGCGCGAGGCCGCGGACGGCGACCTTCACGGCCGCTCGCCTCCGCCGCGGCAGCACGGCAGCTCGAACCAGAACTTGCTGCCGTGCCCCGGGGCGCTGTCGAGGCCGACCACGCCGCCGTGCTCCTCGACCAGGCTCTTGACGATCGCCAGCCCGAGCCCGGTGCCGCCGCGCTTGCGGCTGTCGGACGCGTCGAGCTGGTGGAAGCGCTCGAACACGCGGGCGTGGTGCTCGCGGGCGATGCCCGGGCCGTGGTCGGTCACGCAGAAGCGCAGGCGGCCGCACGAACCTGCCTCGACGGACAGGTCGACCCGGGACCCGCGCGGCGAGAACTTGATCGCGTTCGACAACAGGTTGTTGAGGATCTGGATCACCCGGGCCTCGTCGGCGAGCACCGGGGCGCCGACGGGGCACTCGCCGACGACCACCTCGACGCCGGCCTGGGCCGCCATGCCGCGGATCGACTCGGCCGCGCTGGCCAGCACCCGCGGCGGGTCGACGGGGCGCAGCGACAGATCGATCTGCCCCGCGGACAGCTTCTCGAGGTCGAGGATGTCGTTGATCACCAGCAGCAAGCGCTCGGCGTTGGTGCGGGAGATCTGGACCATCTCCAGCGCCTCCTCCGGCAGCGGGCCGACCATGCCGTGCTCGAGCAGGCTGAGCGAGCCGCGGATCGACGTGAGCGGCGTGCGCAGCTCGTGCGAGACGGTGGCGACGAACGCGTCCTTGGCCCGCTCGCCCAGCTTGCGCTCGGTGACGTCGCGGATCAGCGCCAGCGCCTCGTGCGGGCCGCTGGCGACGATCCGCAGCTCCTTGTCGCAGGCGCGGCCGTCGACGGTCTCCTGGAGCTCGAGCGTCTGCACGGTGTCGCTGGCGAGCGCGCGCTCGAGCTGCTGCAGGAACAGCCGCGCGAGGCGGGGCGGGAAGCAGTCGGCGACGTTCTGGCCGATCATGTGCTGGGCGTCGGGGAGGATGGCCCGGTCGCGCGAGAGCTTGCGGTCGAGCACGGTGCCGTCGCGGGCGACGCGGACCATGCCGTCGGGGTTGGCGGCGAGCAGCGCCTGCAGGCGCGCCTCGCTGGTGCCGAGGGCCGCGGCGGCGCGCTGCAGCTCGTCGTTGAGCGCCTTCGTCCGCAGGGCCGCCTTGCGCACCTCGATGTTGCGCACGACCTGGCGCGCCAGCGCCTGCATCGCCTCGGTCTGCTCCGGGGTCAGCCGCCGCGGCCGGCGGTCGAGCGCGCACAGGGTGCCGATCGGCAGGGCGTCGTCGCCGACGGTCAGCGGCACGCCGGCGTAGAAGCGCACGAACGGCGCGCCGGTGACGAACGGGTTGTCGGCGAAGCGCGGGTCGGTGTGCGCGTCCTGGACCTCGAACAGGCCGTTGTCGAGGATCGCGTGGGCGCAGAAGGCGACGTCGCGGGTGCTCTCGTGGCCGTCGATGCCGGTGCGGGCCTTGAACCACTGGCGCTCGCGGTCGACGAGGGAGATGAGGGCGATCGGGGTGCCGCAGATGTAAGAGGCGAGATGGACGATGTCGTCGAACATCGCCTCGGGGGGCGTGTCGAGCAGCTCGGCGTCGGCCAGCGCCTGCAGGCGCGCGTCCTCCCGCGGGTGGAGCGGGGCGGGGATCACGGGGCCTCCGCGGCCGCGAGGACGCGCCGGACCTCGTCGGGGAGGGTCATCGGATCGAACGGCTTGGGGATCGTTCCGGCCGCGCCGAGCTCGCGCCAGCGCTGCAGCTCGTGCGGCAGGACCTTGGCGGTCATGAAGATCACCGGGATGTCGGCGGTGTCGGGGCGCTCGCGCAGGCGCGCGAGGGTGGTCGGGCCGTCGTCGACCGGCATCATGACGTCGAGCAGGATGACGTCGGGGCGCTCGCGGGCGGCGACCTCGAGCGCCTCGGCGCCGCTGGCCGCGACGGCGACCTGCCAGCGTCCGACGCGCGCGAGGCTGAGCTGGCCGATCCGGCGGATGTCCGGCTCGTCGTCGACGAGCAGGACCTTGCCGATGACCCGCGCGCCGCTCATGCCCGCCCCGCTTCGTCGAGCCGACGCGCGCCCTCCAGGAGCAGGCCGGTGGTCGACATCTCGACCTCGTCGCGCATCTCGACCACGAACGCGTTGAACTCGAACTGCCCGCGCTTCCACCCGAGCACGTGGTAGATGGCGTCGGCGTTGCGGACCGCGCCGTCGTCCGACTGGGCGGCGAAGATGCGGCCCTCGACGAGGTAGATCCGCACGCGCTCCTCGGGCCGGTCGCGCGCGACCACCAGGAGGCCGCTCTTGCGCTCCATCTCCAGCATCACCAGCAGCGAGGACAGGCCGATCTGGTCGAGGTCGCCGCGCAGGCTGGGGGCGCCCTTCGGCGGGGCCCGGCGGACCCGCTCGCGCGCCGCCTGCTCGAGCTGGGCGAGCCGGGTCAGCACGACCTCGACGCGCAGGGCGAGCTCGCCGATGTCGAGCGGCTTCGGCAGGTACTCGTCGGCGCCGAGGCGGAAGCCGTACAGGCGGTCCTCGTCGGAGTCGAGCGCGGAGAGGAAGATGAACGGGACGAACGCGAGCTGGCTGTGGCTGCGGACCTGCTTGACGAGCTCCCAGCCGCTCATCCGCGGCATCATCACGTCGGAGACGATGAGGTGCGGCGGGCGAGCCAGGGCCTTGGCCAGGCCCTCGATGCCGTCGACGGCGCCGACGCAGTCGTAGCGCTCGCCGAGCACCGTGCAGATCATCTTGACCAGCCAGGGATCGTCGTCCACCACGAGGATTCGCGCGCGCTCGGGCATGGCATGAGGCAACATTGCCGAGGCCGCCCGAGCTGTCAAATGGGGCCCAGGCGCAGCAGGGCCGACTGCGCAGGGGTCCGCGGAGGTGCGGACGAGCCCGCTCGGGACCCGCGCCGAGTGATGCAGCACGGCCCGCCGGCGCAACTCCCACACCGGGCTCCTCCGCGGCGTCAGCGATGCAACCGTCGTCATTGTCGCGTTCGCGACGAGCGGCGCTCGGAAGTGCCCGGCCGATGTCTGATTTCGTGGATGTCTTCGTGAACATGTTCTATCGGCCATCCGAACGACCGCGTCCATGCGCATCGATATGGGCCGCAAGCCAATGCGGTCACTCGCGAGGCCGCCGACGACCTCGACGCCCGCATGGACGCGCCGGCGAGCGTGCGAACGGTGTCGCGTGCACCCCTGTCGATGCGGCGAGTCGAGGCGGGGCGCTGATCGTCGCGCTTGGTCTGTCTCCTCGCGTCGGTCGACGGGTCGAGTGCGTCGACGAGGCCAGGTCGAAGGAGGGCATCGACCTGGCCGTGAGGGCTGCACGGGCGAGGGCGATCGCTTCGCGTGCGCGTCGAGGCGGACGCGACATTCGTCCGCGTGACCGCGGAGAAAGCCGACACGCGAGTCGGCGATGCGCGGCGTGCTCGGGGTTTTGTGGCCGCGCCTCCGGGGATGCCTGGCCTTCGCTGGACCTCTGGGCGAGCGCGGGCGCTCGCGGGCATGCGTCGCGCTCGCGGCGCGGTGGCGTTCGCGGCTTGGCGGACCGCGGGCTCGTTGGCACTCTCGGGCTCCGCATGCGCACGCTGGTCCTGTCTCTCTGCCTCGTCGCGACGGCTTGCGGCACCGACCCCGGGGTTGCGACGGACGAGCCCGCCGGGACCGGGATCGGGCCGACGAGCGAGGCCGGCGAGACCGACGCGCCCGCGACCACCGGCGTGCCTGTGACGTCGAGCGACCCGCCGGGCAGCTCGACGGCTCCGCCGCCCGAGGGCTGCGGCGACGGGGTGACCGAGTCGCCGGAGGAGTGCGACTTCGGCGACCTCAACGCCGACGACGGTCCGTGCACGCTGTCGTGTACGTTCGCGCGCTGCGGCGACGGGCTGGTGTACGCCGGCGTCGAGGTGTGCGACGACGGCAACCTGATCGAGTCCGACGATTGCCCCAACGACTGCGTCCCGGGCGGCTGCGGCAACGGCTTCGTCGAGCCCGGCGAGGCCTGCGACGACGGCAACGACAGTCAGGAGGACGCCTGCCTCGGTACCTGCGAGGAGGCGCGCTGCGGCGACGGCTTCGTGCACGCGGGCGTCGAGGAGTGCGACGACGGCGACGACGACGACAACGACCAGTGCACGACCACCTGCGTGGCGCCGACGTGCTCGGACGGGGTCGCCAACGGCTACGAGCCGGACGTCGACTGCGGCGGGCCGTACTGCGGCAAGTGCTCGCTCGGCGAGGGGTGTTTAATAATGGCGACTGCGACCAGGCGGTGTGCAAGCAGCAGGAGTGCGTGCCGCCGATGCCGCTGATGCCGCCCGACTGCGCGCCGGCGCAGGTCAGCGCGGGACAGGCGTGGCAGGCGGTGGCCGGCGCGTGCAACTGCCACGGCAAGGGCGTCGGCACGGCGCTCATCTTCAAGGACGGGCCCAGCTTCCGCGACAGCATGGTCGGGGTGCCGTCGTCGATGGCAACGATCGACATCGTCACCGCGGGCGACGTCGATCGCAGCTATCTGCTGTTCAAGCTGCTCAATCAGCAGACCAATGTGGTGGGCGGCGGCGGCAACCCGATGCCGATCGGCAAGGTGCTCACCGAGGGGCAGCTCTGCACGGTGATCGAGTGGGTCCGCAGCGGGGCGAATTGACGGCGCCGAAACAATCGCCGAGGTCGAGGTCGATGCCGAGGTCGATGTCGATGCCGCCATCGGCGTCTCGATCTGCGGCGCTCTGCGAACCGCCCGGGCGGTCGGAGGGGCGCGCTGCCGGCTGCGCGGCCCTCGAAGGCCGAATCGAGCCTCGCGCCGCCGTCTCGGCGGTGGTTGCGGGGGCGAGCCGACGATGGAAGGCTGGGCGCATGACGAAGGTCCGACGGGCGCGCGGAGTTCGGGCGATGGCGGCGGTTCTCGGGCTGGTGAGCGCGGGGGTCGCCGGAGAGGCGGCCGCCGACGCGGTGCCGTTCGACTCCGACAAATACGGCGAGGCCAAGACGAGCATCGTGGTCGAGGGGGTCGCCGGGCTCGGCGACGTGGTGCTGGTCGTGTACCCGTATCCGTGCGAGGTGCAGGGGGCGTTCGAGTCGTTCGAGGAGAAGCTGAAGGAGCGAGCGGACGCCCGGCTCGCGCTCTACCTCGACGATGAGGAGGAACACCTCGGATACCTCGTGGTCGAGGAGGGGAAGCGGTTCGACAGTACGACCAACTACGAGGGGCCGATGTCCAACTGTTATTTCTTCGGGCTGCCGCGGGCCGAGTTCCCGGTCGAGGAGGGGGCGATCGCTCGCCTCGACGCGATGTCGAACGAGGAGCGCTGGCGGCTGTTCTCGCGTGACCCGGCGGTGGTGCGCACGGGCGTGGCGCTGGCGATGGACGGGGTGGTGAAGCTCGGCACGGAGCGCTCGCGGGTGGTGACGTACGCGGCGCGGCGCGAGGGCGCAGGGCTGGCGATCGAGGCGGTGCGCTGGCGGTGGGGCAGCGGGAAGGTGCAAGACCCGCGGAAGCGCTCGCGCGGGGACGTGAAGGTGATCGAGCCGTACGCGGAGGATAGCGAGGAGGAGGAGGCGAAGTATTTTGCGGGCAGCCTGATCGGGGCGCCGTGGGGCCCGGACGCTGCGGGGGCGCCGGCGAAGGTGGGGGCGGCAGGGGCGGGCGAGGCGAAGACGGTCGAGGCGAAGACGGTCGAGGCGAAGACCGTCGAGGCGAAGGGCGTCGAAGTGAAAGCGGGCGAGGCGAAGACTGGGGAGGCCGCGAAGTCCGAAGCCGTCGCGGACGAATCGACGATCGACCCGAGGCTCATCTACGGTGGTGCGTGCCTGTTGGTGGCGGCGGGGGCGGGGTTTTGTTGCGACGCAGGCGCTCATAGGAGATCGTCGGGGGACGGACCCGAATGGGAACCATCGCGAGCGGCGAATCGATGGTGCGGTCGGGAGGCCGATCGGCGAGCGATCACCCGCGCGTTCGCGGCCAGTCACGCCCGAATGGCGATGACCCGATGGGCCGCACGATCGCGGCGGCGGTCCAGTCGCATCGGGACGATTTCGTCGGCGAGGTCGGCGCGGAGCGATCGGCAGAATGATCGCACATCGAGGGCGCGGGCGGGTCGGGGGCGCCGCCATGCGGGGCTCGCGTCGGCCTGGTGGCTTCAGTTGGGGATGCAGAGCCCGCCGGCGCACACACAGCATTCGCCGCAGCCGCCGTTGTCGACGCAATCGACGCACAGGCCCATCGCGTCGCATTGATCCTGGAAGCCGTTGCAGAGGCTGCCGACCGGGGCGTCTTTGTGGGCGCATCGGCCGTCGATGCAGGCGGGCACCTTGCACTCGCCGCCGTCGTTCGGGCAGTCCAAATCGGCGAGGCACTCCGGCTCGGGGAGCGTCGTGGCCGTGGTGGAATCGGTGGTGGTGGTCCCGGTCGTCGCGTCGGTGGTGGCGGTGCTCGTCGTCGCGTCGGTGGTACCGGTCGTCGTGTCGGCGGTGGTCGACGAGGTGGTGCTCGGGTCCGTCGTGGTGGGCGTGCCGGTGGTGCCGGTGGTCGAGGGCTCGGTGCCGGTGCCGGGCGCAGTGGTCGCTTCGTTCGTCGGGTCCGCCGCGGTGGTGGTGGTGCCGGCTGGAGCGGTGGTGGTGCCTGTCGTGGGCGAGGAGCCTTCCGGCGCGAAGCAGGCGGTGAAAAAACTGAGCGCGAGGAGGCTCGCGCGGGGACGGATCGAGCTCACGAAGGAGAGTTTAACATGGCGATCGCAGCGCGTAGGTGGCGGTGGCGACGCCATGCATGCGTCCCGGACGCGCTCGCAGGGCGGTGCCAGGGCGCTCCGGAGCGTCCGCGAGGAGCTCGACGACGTCGTCGTCGCGTACACCGTGGTCACGACTTGGGCGGTGCCCGTCGACGCGGGGCGGTGCACGGGCGTGCTTGGTCGTCAGGCTTCAGCGGGCGCTCGCCGGCGCGGCGCGGGGCGGTGCATGGGCGTGCATGGTCGTCAGGGCTTCAGCAGGCGCTCGCCGGCGCGGGGCAGTGTACGGGCGTGCATGGTCGTCAGGACTTCGGCGGCGCTCGCCGGCGCCTGGCGGTCGACAGCCTCCCGGCCTCGCGTGCGCATCGTGGTCACGGCGGCGTGTGGCGGTTGACAGCCTCCCGGCGGCGCGTGAAAGCTCGCGCTCGTGGCCCGGCAAGATCCCGCAGTCCTCGCCCTGCTGCCCCATTTTAGAATTCGTCGGCGAAGGGGCTGGCGCGGCTGGTCGCCGAGGTCACCGCGCTCGGCGAGCATGGCTTGCCGACCTTGCGTCGCGCGGCTCGCGGCAGCAAGCAGCGGGCGCGCCGGCGCGTCGATGTGTTGCTGGCGCTGGGAGACGCCGAGCCCGGCGGTCCAGCCGACGACGAGGTCCGCGAGCTTTTGGGCGTGCGCGACGAGACGCGCGACTGGTTGGTGCAGGGCATGAAGAGGCGGCCGCGGTTCATCCCGGAGCTCCGCGCGATCGCTGGCGACGCCGACGACCCCGCGTGGGCGTGGGCCGTCGACGCGCTCGGCGAGCTCGGCGACCGCGGCTCGGTCGAGATCCTCATGGCGCACACGGCCGGCCAGGACACGCCCTTCGTGCTGCTCGACGCGCTGCGCAAGCTCAAGGACCCGATCGCGGCGCTGGTGTTCGAACCCAACCTGACGCACCCCGAGCCGCGTACGCGGGTGTTCGCGCTGTGGGGTCTCGCCGCCCTCGGTCACGCGACGCCGATCGCCGGCCTCGCCGCGCTGCTCGACGACCCCGACGTGCGGACGCCGAGCTCGTACGAGCCGGGCGAGTCGCGCCGCGCGGCGCAGGCCCTGTGCGACGTGCTCGGCTGGCCGTTCGAGTGGGCGCCGGAGGCGGTCGATGCCACGCGCGAACGCGTGCGGGCTCGCTTCAGCGCCGAGTATCTGGCGGCCTGCGCCGAGGCGCTGGCGCGCGGGTATTTCGATCTGCCCGGGCCCGATGACCCGGCGTGAGCGCCGACTGTCTGCGACAAGCCTCATATTCGCAGGAATGATCGAAGTCGGCGCGAATGAGGGTTCGCGCGAATCGATTGTGCGTCGGAGCCGGCGGCGCGGTCGAGCGTCTCGTCATTCGCGGGCGACGCCGCCGCGCGTGGGCACGGCGGCGGGGCGCTCGGGGCTCACTGCGGGGCGCCGCAGAAGTCCTTCGGCTTGGCCCAGCCGACCATGTTCACCCAGAACTGCTGGACGTCGGCGTAGCCCTGCCAGTCGCTGTCGAAGGTGATCCACTCGTCGCCCCACACGACCACGCGGCCGCCTTCCATGTCGGTCTGGTGGGCGATGCCGGCGTTCGCCGCCTGCACGGTGGCGAACACCTCCGAGGTGCCCTGGTTCTCGACGTCGACCGGCTGGATGCCGCCGGCGAAGTTGACGTCGGAGATGCCCATGGAGATCGGGTGGACCGGATCGAAGGTCGGGATGACGCCGTTGCCGAAGTAGGCGCCCTCGTAGGCCAGGCCGAACGGGGCCAGCGCGGAGTTGGCCCGGTCGCGCTCGGGGGCCGGGTTGTTGTTGTCGAAGTTGTAGCCGATGAGGGTGATCATGCCGCGACCGTCGTCCTTGACGAAGGCCTCGAGCGCGGCGGCCTCGTCGGCGCTGAGCGCCCGCTCGATGCGGTCGATCAGGACGAGGTCGTAGTTGGCGAGGAACGCCGGGGTGACCACGCCGGGGTTGTTGAGCAGCTTGGTGCGGGTGACGGCGGAGCCCTGGTCCTCGAGCCAGGCCTGGAAGTCGGCGCTCGGCGCGTAGCCCACGTCGCCGAGGATGCCGATGTTGAGGCAGTCGCAGATGCCGTCGTTGCCGACGTCGATGTTGTCGACGTTGGAGTCGCAGTCGTTGTCGATGTTGTCGCAGCTGACCTCGACGTCCTCGGTCGGCACGCAGTCGGGCGGCTGGTCGGTCGTGCTCGAGGTGTCGGTGGTGCCGTCGGTCGTGGTCGTGGTGCCGTCGGTCGTGGTGGTGCCGTCGGTCGTGGTCGTGGTCGTGGCGTCGGTGGTCGTCGCCGTGGGATCGGTCGTGGTCGTCGTCTCGCTCGGGTCGACGGGCTCCGTGGTGGCGTCGGTCGTCGAGGTCGGCGCGGTGGTCGTGGTGGTGGTGCCGGTCTCGGAGGCCGACTCGCCGCTCGTGCTCGTGGGCGGCGTGACGGTGGTGTCGGTGGTCGTCTGCGCGTCGGTCTCGCTCGCGTCGGTGGACGAGCTCGACGCGCCGTCGGTCACCCCGGCCGAGTCGTTGCCGTTCGAAGAACAGGCCGCCAACATGAGCCCGAGGCTCGCCATCACTCGCACAAGGACAGTCTCGAGATTGCTACCAAGCATGGACGGGCAGGATAGCGGCCACCCTCCAGCGACGCCACCATGATTGTTTTTCCCGGCGGGCCCGGCGCCCGACTCGCCGTGGCCGGCCAGAGCGCGTGCCGGCGGCGGCGTGTTTGATTTTAGGGTGGGTGGAGGTGCGGACGGGGGTACGTCGAATGTCGAAAAACTCTCGCGCTCGCGCGAGCGAGACACCGACGGATCGGCGCCGACGAGGAGGCGGAGGCGGTGCACGCCCCTCGCCGTCGTCGACGTACTCCCGCACGTCCCGGTCGATTCGGGCCCGGCTGCAGGCCGGGGGCGAGCATTCGGCTTCACGTGGGTGGACGCACGCGCCCCGCGGAGCCGCGAGCGCGGGGCGTGAGCAGCCGCTGATTGTGACCGCGATCCTTCACGGGTAGATTGAGGGCGTTCTCGACCGGGCGAGAAGCGGTCAGTCGTGGGTCACGCGGCTGGGTATTCTTTTCTTCCCTCTTTTAAGTGAAGAGAAGCGGCGAGAAGCGGCGAGAAGCGGCGAGAAGCGGCGAGAATTGGAGTGAACGAAGACCGGGCTGCTCTCCCCCTCATTCGGCGAGGGCTTGGACGCATTCCCGCGGCGAGGAGACCCCCGGGTCGAGCAGGAATTGCGTGCACCCGCCGTCGCGCGCGGCCGGGCGCTCGGCGGCCGGACAGGCGACCGCGCGAGGCCGGGGTCGATTGCGGCGACGCGCCGGCGAGGTGCCGCGAATCGTCGCACCCGCTCGAATCGCGGCATCATCCGCTTCGGCTCGCCTCGTTGAAGATGATTCAGCAGCGAGCGGCGGTCTGCGCCGGTCACGGGCGGATGTTCTTGTTCATGCGGAAGAAGTTGTCCGGGTCCCAGGCGCGCTTGAGGTCGACGAGGCGGGCGTACTTGGCGGGGCCGAAGGCCTCGGCGACGCGCGCCTGCGGCTCGTCGTCGATGTAGTTGGAATAGTTGCCGCCGAGCGCGAACGGCCGCAGGGCCTGCCACGCGTCGGCGGTCCAGCGCAGGTGACGGTCGCTGTCGCCGAGGTCCTTCCAGGTCGACTGGAACAGGCCGAAGAAGGGGGCGTCGCGGCGCGGGAAGGCGGTGGCGTCCTCGGGGACGCGGGCGACGGCGCCGCCGAGGTGGAGCAGCTCGAAGCCACACATCGGCGAGGGGGCGCGGCGCAGCTGGTCCTCGACGACGGCGACGGCGGCGTCGGACAGGTCGGCGAAGAACTCGGAGCGCATGCACTGGCCGTAGCCGTAGGAGGCCGCGGGCCCGCCGTCGAACATGGTCTGCAGGGTGGTGTAGGGCACCTCGCGCACCATCTCGGCGGTCGCCGGGGCGAACCGACGCAGCGGCGCGAACGCCTGCTCGGCGGCGGCGAGCGGGCCGTGGTAGCTGGCGACGATGATGACGCCGAGGACGCCGCGCATCTCCGGAGGGACCGTCGGCATGGCCGGCATCTCGGCGCAGAGCAGGACGCTGCACATCTCGTCGGGCTCGCCGGCGGCGCCGGCCTGGAAGGCGCGCAGGGCCTCGGCGAAGCGCTCGGCCGGGTGCATGAAGACGCCGACGACCATGCGCTCGACCGGGTGCAGGCGCAGCTCCAGGCCGGTGACGACGCCGAAGTTGCCGCCGCCGCCGCGCAGGCCCCAGAACAGGTCGGGGTGCCGGTCGGCGCTGGCGGTGAGGCACCGGCCGTCGGCGGTGACGAGGTCGACGGAGAGGATGTTGTCGACGGTGAGGCCGTGCTGGCGCATGAGCCAGCCGACGCCGCCGCCGAGGCCGACGCCGACGATGCCGGTCCTCGAACACTGGCCGCCGGTGGTCGCCAGGCCGAATACCTGAGTCTCGCGGTCGAGCTCGTTCCAGGTCAGGCCGGCCTGCGCGTGCACGGTCCGCCGCGCCGGGTCGACGCGCACGCCCTTCATGCCGGTCATGTCGAGGACGAGGCCGCCGTCGCACACGGCGTTGCCGGCGACGTCGTGGCCGCCGCCGCGGATCGCGAGGCGCAGGTCGCGGGCGCGAGCGAAGCGGACGGCGGCGACGACGTCGGCGACGCCGGTGCAGCGGGCGACGAGCGCGGGCCGACGGTCGATGCGGGCGTTCCACACCGCGCGGGCGGCGTCGTAGCGAGGATGCGCGGGGTCGACGAGTTCGCCGCGAAATTCGGCCTGAAGAGCGGCGAGCGCGTCGGGATCGAGGCGAGGATCGGCGGGCATGGTTCGGCGGCCGCCGCGACGCGCGGGGCGACGAGAGTCAGTGTCGCATCGCGGCGGCGGGTTGTCGCTGGCCGGTGAGGAGGTAAAGTCGTGGGCCGCAGCGAGCGGTGCGAGGGGCTTCGCGTCGCGTCGCCGAGACGACGCGTCGCGGGGGTGCTCGGGGATGGAGGTAGGTCGTGGGGGGTTCGCGTCGCGTCGCCGGGGCGCCGCGTCGCGGGGGGCTCGGGGATGGAGGTAAGTCGTGGGGGCTCCGCGTCGCGTCGCCCGGGCGCCGCGTCGCGGGGTGCTCGGGGATGGAGGTAAGTCGTGGGGGCTTCGCGTCGAGCGGAGGGATGGGGCTCCGCGCTTATTTCGTCAGGTGGGGTCGCATCGCGGCGGCGAGCCGCGCGACGTTGTCGCCCTTCATGATCGAGAAGTGGTCGCCGGGGATCTCCCAGGCCTCCACGGGGTCGGCGAAGGGCTCCCAGCCGAGGGCGCCGCCGAGGGCGCGCTCGCGGGCGACGAGGAAGCTGGCAGGGTCGCGGGCGCGGAACTGCAGCAGCGGGCCGGGAGAGTGACGCGGCTCGTAGCGGCACCAGGTGCGGATGTTGTCGGACAGGACTTGCAGGAGCTCCTCGAGCTGGCGGAGCTCGACGATCTCGGGCGCACTGCGGGACTGCTGGATGCGGGCGAACAGGGCGGAGAGCCGCTCCTGCGGCGGCATGGCCTCGAGCGCCGCGATCTCGGCCGCGCCCGGCTCGGCCCCGCCGAGCTCCGCGGCGAACACCCGGAAGGCGCGGGCCTCGACGGCGGCGGCGACGTCGCGGAAGTAGGTCGGGGCCGGGCTGTCGATCAGCAGGGGCAGGACGGTCTGGCCGGCGGCGCGCAGGGCGGCCATCTCGAAGGCGACCGCGCCGCCGAACGACCAGCCGCCGATGTGGTAGGGCCCCTCGGGCTGGACGGCGCGGACGCGCCCCAGATAGGCGCGGGCGATGGACTCGATGCTGCCGGCGTGGGCCCGGCGCTCGTCGGCCGCGAAGGCGCGCAGGCCGAAGACGGCCTGGTCGAGCTGCAGGTGAGCGGCAAGCTCGGCGTAGCTGTAGACGTGGCCGCCGACGGCGTGCACGAGGAACAGCGGGCGCGCAAGGCCGCCGCCGCGCAGCTGGACGAGGTTGTCGGCGGGCCGCGGGGCGAGGTCGGGCTCCGCAGCGGCGCGCCGCTGGGCGTCAATGAATTCGCCGAGCTGGGCGATCGTCGGCCGCTCGAGCAGGGCGTGCGAGTCGAGGCGGACGGCGAAGGCGGCGCGCAGGCGGGTCAGGAGGCCGACGGCGATCAGCGAGTCGCCGCCGAGAGCGAAGAAGTTGGCGTGGATGTCCTCGCACGGGGTGCCGAGCGCCTGCTGCCACAGCGCCGCGATGACGCGCTCGTGCTCGCTGCGCGGCGGGGTGGCGGGGCGGCCGGTGCCGGCGCGGGCGGGCGCGGGTGGCTCGATGGGAGTCGCGGCAGGCTGGCTGCCGATGGGGTGGGCCTGGGCGGCGATGACGACGTGGTCGGTGGCGGCGCGCTCGCTCGCTTCCTCGGGCAGGACGCGGGTGCAGCGGAAGTTTTGGCGTTCGAACAGCGCCTGCCAGTCGGCGGCCGGGAGGACCGGCGAGCCGCGCCGCAGCTCGGTGTCGGTGAACGACCACCAGCCCTCCTCGAGGCCCCACAGGGCGGTGTGCCAGGTGGCGAGGCGGGTGACCTCGACGACGATCAAAAGGCCGTCCTCGCGCAGGATGTGGCGCAGGCCGGCGACGCTCGCGGTCAGGTCGCGGGCGACGTGCAGGGCGTCGAGGCCGACGATGATGTCGAAGTTGCCGCGCGGGTAGCCCTGGTGGATCGGGTCCTCGTCGAGGTCGAGCCGGCTGAAGCGCATGCCTTCGAGCGCCTCGTCGCGGGCCCGCTTCTCGGCCTCGAGGGTGAAGTAGCGGCTGATGTCGGTGAACCAGTACTCGACGTCGAGGCCGTCGAGCAGCGGCGCGAGCTCCCAGGTGAGCCGGCCCTGGCCGCCGCCGAACTCGAGGATCCGCAGCGGCGCGCCATGGGCGCTGCGCACGGCCCGGAGCACCAGGTCGCGGACCATGCGGACGTACAGCTGCGGGTGCGAGGTCCGCTGCAGCAGCTCCTCGGCCGGGCGCACGAGCGCGTAGGAGCCGTCGGGGTGGAGCACGGCGGTGTTGTCGATCTCGCCGCGCAGGGCGGGGCCGTAGTGGGCGCCGCAGTGCTCGGCGAGCGCGAGGAGGCCGGAGGCGTCGGGGTGATCCGCGGCGAAGCGGCGGGCGAGGTCGGCGGGCGCGGCCAGCTCGCGGGCCGCGGGCAGCAGCTCGATGACGTCGCCGTCGCGGCGGAGCGCGCCCTCCTCCTCGAGGACGCGCAGGAAGAAGTCGGCGTAGCGGGTGAACTCGGCGGCGACGCCGAGGCGCACCAGCAGCTCGCGGCGGTCGAAGACCGTGCGCTCGCTGTCGGCGAACAGGTAGGCGTAGATCTGGCTGGCGCACACGCGATCGAGGTCGGCGACCAGAGCGGCGTCTTCCGCGGTGATGCGGGCGGTGTCGCGGAGGCGTCGCAGCTTGACCGCGAGCTCGTCGGCGGCCTTGCCGAGGTCGAGGGTGAGCCGGCGATCGGTCGCTGAAGCAGCGTCGGCGCGTGGGCCGGCGTAGACGTGGCGGGTGCGCGCGAACGGGTAGGTCGGCAGGGGCACGCGTCGGCGCGGCTCGCCGGTCGAAAGGGCGGCCGCGTCGAGCTCGACGCCGACGCACCACAGGCGACCGACGGCGGCCAGCAGGGCCTCGGCGTCGTCGTCCGTGCCGCCGGGCTGGGCCATCGCTGCGACGACGAGGCGGTCGGCGCCGGCGTGCGGATGACGGGCGGCGAGCTTTGTCAGCGTGACGCCGGGGCCGACCTCGATGAAGACGCGGCTCGGGTCGGCGAGCAGGGTCGCCAGGCCGTCGGCGAAGCGGACGGTGCCGCGCAGGTGGCGGGCCCAGTAGTCCGGATCGCGGGCCTCCTCGGCGGTCATGAAGCGGCCGCCGAGGTTGGAGACGAGCGGGATCTGCGGGGCCGCGAAGGTCAGCGCGGCGGCTCGCTCGCGCAGGCGAGCGAGGAACGGCTCGACGAGCGCGGAGTGGGCGGCGGTGGCGATCGCCAGGCGGGTGACCTCCCGGCCCTCGCGCACGAGGGCGGCCTCGAGGTCGCGCAGGGCGGCGCGGGTGCCGGAGACGACGCAGACCTCGGGGCCGTTGACCGCGGCGAGCGAGACGCCGGGACCGAGTCGCGGCGTCAGCTCGGCCTCGGAGACGCGGACGATCAGGGTCTCGGCGTCGGCGGGCAGGGCCTCGTAGATCCGCCCGCGCTCGGCGATCAGGGCCGCGGCGCCGGCGAGGGAGAGGACGCCGGCGACGTGGGCCGCGGCGTACTCGCCGAGGCTGTGGCCGGTGACCGCGGCCGGTCGGACGCCCCACGACTGCAGCAGCTCGGCGAGGGCGACCTCGGTCGAGAAGATCGCGGCCAGGTTCTCGCACGGGCGCAGCAGTTGCTCGGCGGCGGCGGCCCGCGCGTCGGCGGCGGGGAACAGCAGGGCGCGGAGGTCGAGGCCGAGCTCGGCCTGGAAGGCGGCGGCGCAGCGGTCGAGGGCGGCGCGGTAGACCGGCTCGCTGCGGTAGAGCTCGCGGCCCATGCCCGGCTGCTGCGAGCCGCCGCCGGGGAACATGAAGACGACCGGCGGTGCATGACTCGCGGCCGTGCCCTCGGCGGTGCAGGTGACGCGGCCGTCGCGGGTGACGAGGACGCGGCGGTGAGGCATGGCCATCCGGCCGACGCGCAGGGTGTGGGCGACGTCGGCGAGGTCCTGCGCGGGATTTTCTTGCAGATGCAGCGAGAGGCGCTCGGCGCTGGCGGCCAGGGCGGCCTCGGTGCGCGCGGACAGGGGGAGCAGGTGGCAGCGGCGCGTCGAGGGCGAGGAGGGTTGCGCCGGGGCCTCCTCGAGCACGACGTGGACGTTGGTGCCGCCGACCCCGAACGCGCTGACGCCGGCGCGCCGCGGGGCGGCCCCGCGCGGCCACGGCAGCGGCGCGGCGTGGACGAAGAACGGGCTGTGTTCGAGCGCCAGCTCGGGGTTGGGGCGGCGGAAGTGCAGGGTCGGCGGGACCTGCTCGTGCTGCAGGGCCAGGGTGGCCTTGATCAGGCCGGTCACGCCGGCGGCGGCGCCGAGGTGGCCGACGTTGCCCTTGACCGAGCCCAGCGCGGTGACGCCGACGGCGTCGGTGCGGGCGCGGAACACCCGGGTCAGGGCCGCGACCTCGATCGGGTCGCCGAGGCGCGTGCCGGTCCCGTGGGCCTCGACGTAGCCGACGCTGGCCGGGTCGACGTCGGCGGCCGCGAGGGCGCGGGCGATCGTCTCGGCCTGGCCGTCGACGCCGGGCGCGGTGTAGCCGACCTTGCGCGCGCCGTCGTTGCCGACGGCCGAGCCGCGGATCACCGCATGGATGGTGTCGCCGTCGGCCAGGGCGTCGGCGAGGCGGCGCAGGACCACGACCGCGACGCCGCTGCCGTTGACGGTGCCGGCGGCGTCGGCGTCGAAGGGCCGGCAGTGGCCGTCGGGCGAAACCAGCGAGCCCTCCTCGTGGACGTGGCCGAGCCGCGACGGCGGGTGAATGGCGACGCCGCCGGCGAGCGCCGCGTCGCACTCGCCGGCGAGCAGGCTGCGGCAGGCGAGGTGGACGGCGACGAGGAGGTCGAGCAGGCCGACAGGACGGTGATCGCCGGGCCGCGCAGGCCGAGCTTGTAGGCGGTGCGGGTGGTCAGGCCGTCGGCCATGTTGGCGCCGGCGACCCGGTAGTACTCGCTGGCCAGCGGTCCGCCGCGGAAGCCGATCCGCTCCATCCAGTAGTTGGGGGCGTCGCAGCCGGCGAACACGCCGACGGCGCCGGGGTGGCCGCTCGGGCGGTGGCCGGCGTGCTCCATGGCCGCCCAGGCGCACTCGAGGAACACGCGGTGCTGCGGGTCCATCAGGGCGGCGTCGCCCGGGCTGACGCCGAACAGCTCGGCGTCGAAGGCGAAGGCGTCGGCGAGCACGCCGCTGGCGGGCACGAGGCCCGGGGTCGCGGCGACGCCGAAGGCGCGCAGGGTCGCCTCGTCGGCGACGGTGATCGACTCGACGCCGGCCTGCAGGTTGGCCCAGAAGGCGGCGACGTCGGCGGCGCCGGGGAAGCGACCGGCCATGCCGACGATCGCGATCGCGTCCGCGGAGGCCGCGGGGGCGGGAGCGCGGGGGGCGCGGGCTCGTCGGCGACGCCGCGGAGGTGGGCGGCGAGGCTGCGGATCGTCGGGTGCTGGAACAGCTCGACGATCGGGACGTCGCGGCCGAGCTGGTGCGGATCGCCGCGCGCACCTGGGCGAGCAGCAACGAGTGGCCGCCGAGGTCGAAGAACGGGTCGTCGAGGCCCACTTCCTCGAGGTCGAGGAGGCGACGCCAGATCGCGGTCAAGGTCGCCTCGAGGTCGGTGCTCGTCGGCGCGGGCGGTCGCTGCGGCCTGGACGGGGCCGGCAGGGCGCGGCGATCGAGCTTGCCGTGGGGGGTGCGCGGCAGGGCGTCGAGCTCGACGAAGGCGGCCGGGATCATGGCGTCGTGCAGGCGAGCGGCGAGGTGGCGGCGCAGGACGGGGGCGAGGTCTTGAAGGGGGCGGGTCCGCAGCGGCGCGTGGACCCGCGAGTTGCGCGAGGGATGAAGCGGCCGGGCGCGCTGCCAGGCTCGCGGCCTGTGCGGATCGGCGGCGGCCTCGAACAATACGTCCATGGCCCCGGGGCCATGTCCTTGCGACCAGGTGATGCGGACGGTCCAGCCGTGCCGCTCGCCGAGCTGCCACAGCGCCTCGGGCTCGATCGCCGGGGCGCGGGTGCGGGCCAGCAATTCGGCGAAGGTCTCGCCGGCGCTGTCCGGCAGGGCCGCGGCCGCGCGGGCGTCGTCGGCCACGCGGGCGTTGGGGACGCCGAGCAGCTCGAGCGCGGCGACGTCGCGGGCGGCGAGGCGTCGCTCGAGCGCGGCGAGGTCGGCGACTTCTGCCGGGGCGCCTCGCTCACGCTCGTGCTCGGCGAGGTCGGTCCACTCGAGGCTGACGTCGGGCTCGACCGTCGGCGGGGCGGTGCCGACGAACAGGGCGGCGTCGTAGCGCCAGCGCGTCATCTCGTCGTCGCCGCGGCCGCGCTTGAGCCAGACCTCGACGTGGCCGACGCGCGCCAGCTCGTCGCCGACGGCGAAGAACCACGCAGGGTCGACGCACAGCTCCTCCTCGCCGGCGACGGCGCGGCGGACCCGCTCGCGCACCGCGGCGGCCGGGGTGTCGGGGGACGCCTTGATTCGCTCGACCGAGGTGCGGAAGGCGGCGAGCAGCGGCAGGCTGCGCACGTCGCCGACGAACACGACCCCGCCGGCGGCCACCGAGCGGACCGCGCCGGTGAGCACCGCGCGCAGGTAGGCCTCGTCCGGGAAGTACTGGGCGATCGAGTTGAGGACGACGAGGTCGAAGTCTTCGTGGGCGACGCCGGTGAAGTCGGCGGCCTCGCGGCGCTGCAGGGTCACGTGGGCCAGGGCGGGCGCGAGGGCCGGGGCGACGGCGTCGAGGGCCTGCTGCGAGAAGTCGGTGCCGAGGTAGGCCGCGCAGGCCGGCGCCAGCGGGAGCAGCAAGAGGCCGGTGCCGCAGCCGATCTCCCACACCCGCGCGGGGCGGAAGCCGAGCAGGCGCTCGACGGTGCGGTCTCGCCAGCCGCGCATCACCGCGGGGTCGTACGGGGCGCCGGTGTAGCTGCTGTTCCAGCCGACGATGTCGAAGCTCGGGTCGACGCCGTCGCGCGCGCGCCCGTAGGTCGCGTCGTAGAGGGCGCGCCAGGCCGACACGTGCTCGGCGTGCGCATCACTGGCGGGCGCGAGGCCGTCGGCGGCGCGCGTGAAGTAGGCGACCAGGCGCCTGGCTGCAGGGCCGTCCTCGCGGGCGATCACGGCGACGTCGCGGACCGCGGGGTGCTCGCGCAGGGCCGCCTCGATCTCGCCGGGCTCGATGCGGACGCCGCGGATCTTGACCTGCTCGTCGAGCCGGCCGAGGAACTCGAGCTCGCCGCCGTCGCGCCAGCGCACGAGGTCGCCGCTGCGGTACATGCGGGCGCCCGGAGGAGCGGCGAAGGGGTCGAGGACGAAGCGCTCGGCGGTCAGGGCGGGGCGACCGAGGTAGCCGCGCGCGACGCCGCGGCCGCCGATGTGCAGCTCGCCGGGGACGCCGACGGGGACCGGCTGGCCGTGCGGGTCGAGGACGTGGACGCGGGCGCCGGCGATCGGGCGGCCGAGGTGGGCTCGCGCGCGGGCTCGCCGGGAGCGAGCGGCGGGACGAGGCCCGAGGTGGTGACGACCGTGGCCTCGGTCGGGCCGTAGTTGTTGACCACGGCGAACGGCAGGCCGGGGCCGGGGCGGACGCGCAGGCGGTCGCCGCCGGTCAGCAGGACGCGCAGGTCGCAGCGCGCGGGCCACTGCAGGCGCAGCAATTCCTCGGCGATGGCGGTCGGCTGGAACGAGATCGTGATCGCCCGGCGGACCAGCCAGTCGCGCAGCTCCTCGGGCGCCAGGCGCAGCGTCGCCGCCGGCACCGCGAGGCTGGCCCCGACGCTCAGGTACGGCCAGATCTCCCACACCGACGCGTCGAAGCCGGGGCTGGCCACCAGAGTCGCCCGATCGGCGGGCCCGACCGCGAAGCTGCGGGTGTGCCAGGCGACGAGGTTCGACAGGCCGCGGTGCTCGACCAGCACGCCCTTCGGCCGGCCCGTGGAGCCGGAGGTGTAGACGACGTAGGCGAGAGACTCGGGGCCGATGCGGCGCGGCGGGGGACGGCGTGAGCGTCGTCGGCCGGCGCGGTGCGGAGCGGCGAGAGGTCGTGGCCGGCGTCGGCGGGTCGGAGCGCGCCCTGGTGAGCGAGGGGCTCCGGGCCGGTGCGCCGCGATGGCGAGAGGTCGGGGCCGTCGAGGTCGTGGGCGATTCGCAGGACCTGGCCCGCGTAGCCGGGGAGCTCGACGCGCGGGCCGGCGAGCAGGACGGGGGCGCCGGCGTCGGCGAGGATGAAGGCCAGGCGCTCGGCGCCGCCCTCCGGGTCGAGCGGGACGTAGGCGGCGCCGGCCTTCCACACCGCGAGGAGGGCGACCACCAGCTCGGCGGAGCGCTCCATGCACACGCCGACCCGCGCCTCCGCGGCCACGCCGAGGGCGCGCAGGCGGTGCGCGAGGTGGTTGGCGCGGCGGTCGAGCTCGGCGTAGGTCAGGGCGCGCGCGTCGGTGGCGACGGCGATCGCCTCGGGGGTACGGGCGGCCTGGGTTTCGAACAGGTCGAGGGCGGTCGCATCGGCGTCGACGATCGGGTCGGGGGGCGGCGCGGAGCGGTAGCGAACGGCGTATGCATCGTCGTCGGCGACGGCATCGGCGGGTGGCGCGAATCGGTCGGGCGCGATGCGTGCATTTGCGTCGGTGCCGTGTGGCGCGAATCGGCCCGATGCGGTGTATGCATTTTCGTCGGTGCCGGGAGGAGTTGCGAGTCGAGCAGATGCGGTGTGCGCGTTTGCGTCGGTGCCGTGATGGGGTGTGAATCGGTCGGACGCGGTGTGTGTATTTGCGTCGGTGCCGGGATGGGGCGTGAATCGGTCAGGCGCGATTCGTGTGTTTGCGTCGGTGCCGGGATGTGCCGCGAATGGGTCGCGGGCGGTGGTTGCAGCTGCATCGACGTCGGGGCCCTGGGTTTCGAATCGCTCGGCGCCGGTGCTCCACGCCGCGACCAGCCGGCGCTCCTCGTCGGTGAGCATCGGCAGGGCCGACACGCGGCGGGCGGGGTCGGCGGCCATCGCCACGAGCAGCTCCGTCAGGTGGCCGACCATGCGCTCGATCGTGGCGCGTTCGAAGCGGTCGGCGCAGTACTCGAAGATCCCGGCGACCCCGCCGGCGCTCTCCCACGAGTAGAACGAGAGGTCGAAGATCGCCTTGCGGGCGTCGGCGGCGAGGTGCTGCGCGGTCAGGCCGCGCAGCTGCAGCGTGCGGCCGGCGGGCGGCTGCGGGGCGAAGGCGACCTGGACGACCGGGTTGTAGCCGGCGTCGCGGGCGGGCCGAAGCTCCTGGACCAGGCGCTCGAACGGCAGGGCGTCGTGGTCGTAGGCGGCGAGGCAGACCTGGCGGACGCGGCCCAGCAGCTCGGCGACGGTCGGGTCGCCGGCGAGGTCGACGCGGATCGCCAGGGTGTTGACGAAGAAGCCCATGGTCCGCTCGAGCTCGACGCGGTCGCGGTTGGCGCTGGGCATGCCGACCACGAGGTCGTCGACGCGGGCGTGGCGGTGCAGCAGCGCGGCCCAGGCGGCCAGCAGGGTCATCGTCAAGGTCAGGCCCTGGCGCGCGCCGAGGCCGCGCAGGGCTCGCGTGAGCGCCGGCGGCAGCTCGAAGCTCACCGCTGCCCCCTCGAAGCTCTGGACCGGCGGCCGCGGGCGGTCGCCCGGGAGGTCGAGCAGCGGCGGGGCGCCCTGCAGGGCCTGCTTCCAGAACTCGAGCAGCGGCGCGATCGCCTCGTCGGTGGCGCGCGCGCTGCCACGCGGCGAAGTCGGCGTATTGCACCGACGGCGGCGGCAGGTCGTCCGGCAGGCCCTGCGAGGCGCTGGCGTACAGCGCCGCGAGCTCGCGGAACGCCAGCTCGGTCGACCAGCCGTCCATCGTCAGGTGGTGGAAGTGCAGCCACAACACCTGCTCGTCGGGGCCGAGCCTGAGCAGGCCGGCGCGGAAGAGCGGGCCGCGCTCGAGGTCGAACAGGCGCTGGGCCTCGGCGTCGAGCTGGGCCCGCACCTCGGCCTCGCGCTCCGCCGGCGCGAGGTGCTGCAGGTCGGCGACCGCGAGGCGGAAGCCGGGGCTCTCGGCCACGCGCTGCACCGGCCGGCCGTCGATCTCCGCGTAGGTGGTTTGCAAGATCTCGTGGCGCTCCACCAGCGCCCGCAGGCTGTGGCCCAGCGCCGCCACGTCGAGCGGCCCGCGCAGGCGATAGGGGTACATGCAATTGTACGCCCGGCTCTGCGGCGCGAGGCGGTTCATGAACCACAGGCGCTCCTGGCCGAACGACAGCGGCAGGGGCTCGCCGCGCGGCGCCCGGGCGATCGCGCCGGCGAGGTCGGGGGCGCTGCGGGCCCGTCGCATCGAGGCCGCCAGCTCGGCGACGGTCGAGCGGCCGAAGAACTCCTGGAAGCGGACCTCGACGCCGAACACCGCGCGCAGGCGGGAGAACAGCTGCACCGCGTGGAGCGAGTGGCCGCCGAGCGCGAAGAAGTCGTCGTGGACGCCGACCTGCGGCTGGCCGAGCAGCTCGCGCCAGATGTCGGCCAGCGACTGCTCGAGCTCGGAGCGCGGGGCCACGAACTCGCGGCCGGCCGTCCAGCGGCGGACGTCGGGGGCGGGCAGGGCGGCGCGGTCGAGCTTGCCGTTCGGCGTGACCGGCAGGGCGTCCAGCAGCACGAACTCGGCGGGGACCATGTACTCGGGCAGGCGCTGGGCCAGGGCGCCGCGGAGCGCCCGCACGAGCGCCTCGCCCTCCGCGTCGGCGGCGACGTAGGCGACCAGGCGCTTGTCGCCGGCGACCTCGACGGCGAGCACCGCGGCCTGGCGCACGCCCGGCTGCTCGGCGAGCGCGGCCTCGATCTCGCCGAGCTCGACGCGGAAGCCGCGGATCTTGAGCTGCTGATCGATGCGGCCGTGGAACTCGAGCTGGCCGTCGTGGCGCAGCCGACCGAGGTCGCCGGTGCGGTACATCGTCGCGGCGGGGCGCGCGGCGAACGGGTCGCGGGGGAACCGCTCGGCGGTGAGCTCGGGGCGGCGGTGGTAGCCGCGACCGACGCCGTCGCCGGCGATGCAGATCTCGCCGCACACGCCGGGCGGGACGGGCTCGCCGTGGGGGTCGAGCACGTAGACGGCGACCCGCGCGACGGGCCGGCCGATCGGGAGCGCGGCGCCGACGGCCGGCGCCGCGCCGACGCGGAACCAGGTCGCGCACACGGTGGCCTCGGTGGGCCCGTAGCCGTTGATCAGGTGGCGCGGCGGCCCGGCCTCCAGGACCCGGCGCACCGCCTCGGGGTCGAGCACGTCGCCGCCGCACACCAGGGTCTTCAGCGGCGCGAACGCCCCCGGACCGCGCGCGCGACCGCGGCGAACAGCGCGGGGGTGAGGATCATGAAGCCGAACGACTCGTCGGCGATCGTCTGCGCCAGCCGGACCGGCGCGAGGGCGGTGTCTCGCGCGACGCCGACGAGCTCGGCCCCGTGCAGCAGGGCGGCCCAGATCTCCATGGTCGCGGCGTCGAACGAGGCGTTGGCGGTCTGGGCCACGCGGTCGCCCGGCTCGACCTGCAAGTAATCGGTGTCGACGAGCAGGTTGAGGACGCCGCGATGGGTGATGTAGGCGGCCTTGGGCCGGCCGGTCGAGCCGGAGGTGTACATGGCGTAGGCGACGGCGTCGGGGCCCTCGCCGGCGAGCGGCGCGACGGGGTGCTCGGGCTCGGCGCCTGACCGGGCCCGCTCGGCCGCGAAGTCGACGACCTGCACGCTGCGCTCGGGCAGCCAGCCGAGGCAGTCGCCGGTGGCGAGCAGCACCGGGACGTCGGCGTCGGCGAGCATGAAGGCGAGGCGCTGCGGCGGGTGGGTCGGGTCGAAGGGCACGTAGGCGCCGCCGGCCTTGAGCACCGCGAGCATGGCGACGACCATGTCGACCGAGCGCTCCATGCACACGCCGACGAGCACGTCGGGGCCGACGCCGAGGCGGCGCAGGAGGTGGGCGACCTGGTTGCTGCGGCGATCGAGCTCGCCGTAGTCGATGCGACGGCCGGCGAAGCGCACGGCCGGGGCGGCGGGGTCGCGGCGGGCGTGGGCCTCGACGCGGGCGTGCAGGCGATCGGGGCCGCGGAAGGCGGGCGCGTCGCGGGCGTCGAGGGCTCGCACGACGCGGCGGCGCTCCTCGTCGCGCAGCAGCGGCAAGCGCGAGACCGGGGCGTCCGGGTGTTCCAGGGCGCCGCGCAGCAGCACCTCCCACTGGGCGAGCAGGCCGGCCATCGCCGCGGGGTCGAACAGGTCGCGGTTGTACTCGACGCGCAGCGCCAGGCCGTCGCCGCCGGCGATCGCCTGGGCGGTGACGACGAGGTCGTAGGCGACGTGGCGCAGGTCGACGTCGACGGGGGTGAGGGTGAAGCTCGCGCCCTCGCGCGGGGCGGCGGCCGGGGGGCGCAGGTGGAAGAGGACCTGGAACAGCGGGGTCCGGCCGGGGTCCCGCGCCGGGGCGAGCCGCTCGACGACCGACTTGAACGAGACGTCGCCGTGGCGCCGGCCGTCCTGCACCGCGCGGTGGAGCTGACGGACGACCGCGCGGAACGGCGGGTCGCCGGCGAAGCGCCCGCGGTACACCACGGGGTTGCCGAAGTAACCGATGGCGCGAGAAAATCGCGGGTCGTCGCGGCCGGCCAGCGGCGCGCCGACGAGGATGTCGTCCTGCCGGGCGTTCCGGTGCAGCACGGCCTGCAGGCCGGCGAGCAGGAGCACGTCGAGGTCGGTGTCGGCCGCCGCGGCGAAGCCGGCCAGGGCGCGCGTCAGCTCGCCGGGCAGGGCGCGCGCCTCGTCGCCGGCGGCGAAGGTCTGGACCGCGGGCCGCGGCCGGTCGGTCGCCAGGGCCAGGGCCGCCGGCGCGCCGGCCAGCTCCTCGGCCCAGTAGTCGAGCTGCGCCTCGGCCCGCGCGAGCGCGTCCGGCGTGGCCTGCGAGCGCGCGTGGTCCCGGTACTGCGCTCCTTGCGGAGGCAGCGGGAGCTCGTGACAGGCGGCGAACAGCTCGGCGAAGAACAGCTCGAGGCTGGCGTCACCGTCGGAGATCAGGTGGTGCATGACCACGACCGCGAGGTGACGGCGGCGGTGGAGCGTGAAGAGGGTGATCCGCAGCAGCGGGCCGCGCTCGAGATCGAAGGGGACCGCGGCCTCGTCGACGGCGGCGGCGAGGGCGTCGCGGTCGCTCGCGGGATCGAGGTCGGTGCCCAGGGCGACGACGCGGAGCGGCAGCTCCGTCGCGGCCGACACGAATTGCACCGGCCGGCCGTCGCGCTCGCCGAGGGTGGTCCGCAGCACCTCGTGACGCCGGACGATCTGCGCCACCGCCTCGCGCAGCCGCGCCGGCTCGACGTCGCCGTCGAGCCAGGCGCCGCCGCGCTCGTGAAAGGCGGGCACGGAGCCGTGCAGGCGGGCGAGGAGCCACATCCGCTCCTGCTCGAGCGAGATCGGTGCAATCGTAGGTTCAATCATGGCAGTCACTGGCTTGAGGTGAGCTAAGGTCGCGCGGCCGCGACGGGGCGCGCTCATGAGTCGCGGTCGCCCGTCGCGGCGGCCCGGCGGCGCGATGATAGTCGCGCGCCGATCGAAGTGAGTCGTGATGTCTCCGCCGCGCCGGCGCGAGCGAGCCGACGCGGCCCCTCGCCGATCGGACGCGGCTGCGCCGGCGTGAATGAGCCCTCGGGTCGCCTCTGATTCGAACTCCGCGCATTTGAGCCGCGGGACGGACGCCCACCCCGTATTCGCCCAGGAGCGGGGTGAATACGGGGGTAGCTCCGATTCATCATACGACGGCTCCTCGCAGGCGCCGGAACAATCGACGTGAGGTTCGACGCAGACCCGTGCGATCGGGGGCACGCCGAGGCAGCGCGCGACGGTCGATTTCCGGGGTGTTCGGCGCACCATGTCGCAGTCCTCGATCGCAACAGGACGCCCTGTCGCCGGCGGTCGGTCTTCGTCAGCTTCAGCAACCGGCATGCCACTCGAGTCGGGGCCGAATCGCGGCCCCCGCCCGCCTCGCCCGAGGCCCATGGGACGACGAGGCAAAAGCCCGAGGGGCCCGAAATTGTCCCCAGCCACGCTCGGAGACGGGGAAGACTCCGGCCCCTGTCGTGAAATGTCGTGGCTGTGCTGCAATCACTGGCTGTCCTGAGCGCCATGTGGCCAGTGACTAATTGTCCCGACCTCCGCCGTGAGCTCGCCGCGCTGGTGGGACGACGACGCCCGCAGGAGCTGTAGTGATGAGAAGGGCGACGTCGATTGGTCGACGTGACGGACGCTCGCCTCGGGCTGGCCCCGGCGAGACGGCGTCGCCCCCGCGGGGGCGGGAAGTTCGCGTCCCGAGGCGCGTGGGACCGATGATTGCGCCTGACGGGCGCTCGCCTCGGGCTGACCCCCGGCGCGGCCTCGTCGCCCCGGGCCCGGAAGAGTGTCGCGTGGTGGGAGCGGCTTCACTGCCGCGAGCGGGCATTTCGCGTCACCCTCACGCATGCTCCATCACGCCGGCGGGGTCGCCCGTCGGTCTCCGAGTCGTCCTTCGCGAGCAGTCCGGCGCGAGGGCGGATCGATGTGTCCCGGTCGCAGCACGCTCGCGTCCCCTGCGTGCTCGCGGCGCCCACAGGCCCGGCGGCGGCCTCCGGCTTGACCCCCGCGCGGGTTCCGTGGTGAGGTCCGCAGCGCCCTCAGGCCCGCATGCATCGCTGCACCCGGACGGTCTCGCTCGCCTGCCTGCTGCTGTGCGGCTGCGCGAGCGCACCAGCGCCGGCGACGGCGGCCCCGGCGGAGCTGGCGATCGGCCGCTCGATCACGATCGACTCGCGGGCGCTCGGGGAGGCGCGGCGGATCAATATCTACACGCCGCCCGGCCACGAGGCGGACGGCCCGCCGCTGCCGGTGCTCTACATGCCCGACGGCGGCATGAAGGAAGACTTTCACCATATCACCGGGATCGTCCAGGTCTCGACGGCCAACGGGACGATGCGGCCGTTCCTGGTGGTGGGCATCGAGAACACCGAGCGCCGGCGCGACCTCACCGGTCCGACGAACGACCCGGAGGATCGAAAGATCGCGCCGCGCGTCGGCGGCTCGGCCGCGTTCCGCCGGTTCCTCCGCGAGGAGCTGATGCCGGAGATCCGCCGGCGCTACCGCGTGACGGAGGAGACGGCGATCGTCGGCGAGTCGCTGGCCGGGCTGTTCGTGCTCGAGACGTTCTTCGTCGAGCCCGCGCTGTTCGACACGTACATCGCCATCGACCCGAGCGCGTGGTGGGACCGCGGCTCGCTCGCGCAGCAAGCCGCCGCTCGCCTGCAACAGCCGGGGCAGCCGCCGCGGACGCTGTACCTGGCGACCTCCGACGAGCCGGACATGCAGCGCCACGGGCAGGTCATCGCCGAGGCGCTGCGTCAGGTCGACCCACCGGGCGTGCGCTGGCACTACGCGCCGATGCCCGAGGAGCACCACGGCACGATCTTCCACGGCGCGGCGCTGCGAGCCTTCCGCACGGTCCTCGCGCCGACCGAGAGCCCGCAGAGCGCCGCACCGGCGTCCCCGTGAGGGCCAACGCGATGGTGGCCCAGCTCGGCGAGCTCATCGAGGGCCTGCACGCCCGCACCGCCGAGCTGCACGTCGAGATCGCGACGCCGGGGTCGACGTCGACGACGAACGCGCTGCCGTTCTTGCGGGCCAGCGGCGCCAGCGCGACGGTCACCTCGGCGGCCAGCTCGGCGAACACCACCGGCTCGTCGGCCTGGGTGAATGGTTCGAACAGCGCGCCGAGCCACGTGATCCCGCGCCTCAACCTCGAGCTGTACGAGGCCGTGATCCGCGGCGACCTCGACGGCGCGCGGCGCTCGTTCTACCGCCAGCTGCCCTTTTTGCAATTCATCGTCGCCCACGGCCTGCCGCGCGCGCTCGCGGCGGCGCTCGAGCTGTGCGGCACGCGCGTGGGGCCGCTGCGGGCGCCGCTCCGGCCGCTGGAGCCGCCGCGCGTCGCGGAGCTGCGGCAGATCCTCGTGGACCTCGAGGTCCTGCCGGCGTCGCCGCGGTCCGCGGTAGACTGACGCGGTGACCGACTCGACCCACGCGAGAGGACGCGGGCCTCGCGGTGCCGCGGCAGATCCTCGGCTTCGAGCGCGACGCCGCCGGCGAGTGGATCGTCCGCCTCGATTGCGGGCACCGCCGGCACGTCCGGCACCGCCCGCCGCTGTCCGACTATCCGTGGCTCGCCGACGCGGCGGCGCGGGAGGCTCGGGTCGGCGCGGCGATCGAGTGCGGGCGCTGCGGTCGCGGCGAGCTGCCCGCCGGCGCGGCGGAGTATCGTACGACCGCCACGTTCGACGAGGCGACCCTCCCGGCCGGCCTGCGCCGCGATCATACGATTCGCGCGGGCAGCTGGGGGCGCGTCGAGGTGCTGGAGGGGCGGCTGCGCTTCGTGATGCCGCCGCTGGCCGTCGACCGCGAGCTCGCGGCCGGCGAGCACGCGATCATCCCGCCCGAGGTCCCGCATCACGTCGAGCCGCTCGGGGCGGTG
Source organism: Nannocystis pusilla (assembly GCF_026626665.1). Taxonomy (GTDB): domain Bacteria; phylum Myxococcota_A; class Polyangia; order Nannocystales; family Nannocystaceae; genus Nannocystis; species Nannocystis pusilla. The sequence continues at coordinate 6,406,769 of NZ_JAPNKE010000002.1, read as the reverse complement.
CGCATGCGGGTGGTGTTCCTGCGCGCCCCGGGGCCCGACGCGTAGCGCCGCCGTCTCCGGGCTCGCAGCGTCCCGGCGCCCGTCGTCCGTCCATTCGCTTCGGGAGTCGAGGACCCACATCGACGGCCATCTGCTCCGCTGGCGATTGGCGCGTCGCGGCGCGCTCACTGAACGGGCAGGCCTGCCCATGGTTAAGCACTATCCACAATCGCAGAAATCGTCGCCGACGAGGCGCCGTCGACCCGTTGCGCTCATTCGGCGGGGCGCCAGCGTGGCGGCGCCTATCCACCGATCGGAGAAATCGTTGCCCGCGCGCGGTCCGTCAGCTCACTGCGCTCATTCCGCGACCCGGCCTGGCACGGCCGAACCCGACGAATCACGAGACGAATGAGCGTGCGCGGCGCTATTTTTCCCGGCTGCGCAACCGCGAAGCGTTAAAGGTGACTCAGGTGTTGGTTTCACCGCTCCGCGGAATTGTTGCCCGCGAGCGTGGCGTCACGTCACGCGAAAATTCGGTGAAGGGACCAATACGCCATGCCCGGACGGGGACTGCTGCGGCATGCCTTTGTGCTTGAACCTTTCATTCGTCATGCTGCTCGCTCGGGTCGCCGCCGACGCCGCGGCAGGGCCGCAGCCCAACTTCGACGCTTCGGCGATTGTTCCCGAGGTCGCCCCGATCCCCGTCTCCGGCGGGTTCGCGGCTGCGCGCGCGCCCGGGCTCGGCTCGCCCTCCTTGATATGGATCCCCCGCGGCCAGCCGCAGCCGGCTGCGCGCTCACCCGAATCGGCGGCCCGTTCGCAGCTGGCGCTCCACCTGGACGCGTATGGGGTGACACCTGAAGTGCTCGCCGGAGCGCGGACCCTGTTCGTCCACGACACCGGGCGCGGTGGCATCATTGTCGCCCTGCGTCAGACAGTCGGCGGCGTCGACCTCCACCACGGCGACGTCAAGCTGCTGCTCGACCGTTCGCGGCGCCTCATGGCCGTCTCCGGGGCGCTGCACCCGGGCGCGCATTCGGGTGCGGCACGGCCGTTCACGTCGTCCCCCGAGTCCGCGATCGCGACGGCCCTGCGCGACCTCCACGGCGACGCGGTCAGCGTGCCGCTCGTCGAGATCGAGGGCCGCCATCAGTGGCGGCGCTTCGCGGCGGTGAGCGATCCTGCAGCGGGCCCGGGCCTGCGATTCGTCGAGCCGGCGCGGGCGCGACCGGTCTACTTCCCGCTCGGCGAGGTGCTCGTCCCCGCCTACCTCGTCGAGCTGCAGACCCGGCTCGGGGCGAAGGGCGACGTGTTTCAATACGTCGTCGCCGCCGACGACGGTCGGCTGCTGATGCGCCGCGACGGCACGGTGTACGCCCATCAATATCGCGTGTACGCGGGCCCCGTCGATCGCCGGCCGCTCGACGGCCCGCTCGCCGACTTCAACCCGCACCCGACCGGCGTCCCCAACGTCCTCCCCGACGGCTTCTCGGACGCCGCGCTCGTCACCGTCGAGGGCCTCAATACGAACCCCGACGGCGTCCCCGATCCGTGGCTGGCCGCGAACGCGACCCAGACCGCCGGCAACAACGTCGATACTTACCTCGATCCCTTCGACCAGGACCCGGTCGGCGATCGCTTTCGTGCCACCGTCACCGCCCCCGGCGTGTTCGATCGCGCCTACGACTTCACGCAGGCGGCCACGGCCGACGACGAGCAGATCATGGCCGCGTTGACGCACGCCTTTTACGTCGCCAACTGGCTGCACGACTGGTGGTACGACTCGGGCCTGGTCGAGGCGACCGGCAACGCGCAGCAGGACAATTACGGGCGCGGCGGCGAGGACGGTGACCCGCTGCTGGTCGAGGTCCTGAACGGGTGGGAGAACGGCCGGCGCAACAACGCCAGCATGTCGCTCACGCTCGACGGCGTCTCGCCGCGCATGCAGCTGCGGCTGTTCGACGGGCTCAGCAAGCTCAGCGATCTGTCCGTGGAGCCGCTGGGGTTGGTGCTCGACGGACAGATCTCCGAGTTCGGGCCCGCGACCTACGACGTCACCGCGCCGCTGGTGCTCGGCGACGACGGCGCCGGCCCGCTCGCCAGCGACTGCTGCGAGCCACTGGTGGGCGACGTGGCGGGCAAGATCGTCCTCGTCGACCGGGGCGAGTGCAGCTTCGAATCCCAGGCCCATCGCGTCCTCAACAAGGGCGGGGTCGGGGTGTTGTTCGCCGACGTCGTCGCGGCCGACCAGCCGATCGTACCGCTCGACGACCTCACGTACCAGAACCCGAAGATCCCGAACCTCGGCCTCACCCTCGCCGACGGCGACGCGCTCAAGGACGCGCTCGCGGGTCCCGAGGTCACCGTGCACATGGCCGCCCAGGCGGGCCCGACCCGCGACGCGGGCTTCGATTCGCAGATGATCGCGCACGAGTTCGGCCACCATCTGCACACCCGCCTCGGCGACGCGGGCGGCCCGACCTACCTCGTGATGGGTGAGGGGTGGGGCGACTTCAACGCCCTGTTGATGAGCATCCGCGAGGGCGACGACCTCCACGGCACCCTCAACTACGCGCCGTGGGCCTCGATCGACCCGGTCCAGTTCTTCAACGGGCGCCAGTACGTCTATTCGACCGACTTCGCCGTCAATCCGCTGACGTTCCGCCACATCGGCGACGACGTGCAGCTGCCCGCGGGCCCGCTGTTCAGCCCGAACGGCCTGGACAACAGCCAGCAGCACAACGCGGGGCAGGTGTGGGCCCAGATGCTGTGGGACAGCTACGTCGCGCTGCAGGAGCTCCATGCCGACGACCTCGGGTTCGAGGCTGTCCGGCGCAGGATGTCGGACTACGTCGTCGCCGGCATGATGCTCGCGCCGTACGAGCCGACCATCACCGAGCAGCGCGACGCGCTGCTCATGGCGATCGCCGCCACCAGCGAGGCCGACGTGCTCGCCGTCGCCGCGGCCTTCGCCGATCGCGGGGCGGGCACCTGCGCCGAGTCGCCGCCCCGCTGGTCGAAGACCTTCGAGGGCGTGGTCGAGGACTTCGAGGTCCGCGGCCGCGGCGTGCTGCTCGGCGCGAGCTTCGACGACAGCGTCGTCTCGTGCGACGAGGACGGCATCCTCGACGGCGACGAGGTCGGTCGCGTCGCGTTCGAGGTCTACAACGGCGGCGCGGTGAAGCTCGCCGGTGCGACGGTCGAGATCGTCGAGCCGCCGCCGGGCCTGGTGTTCCCCGACGGCCCCGTCCTGACGCTGCCCGAGCTCGCGCCGCAGCAGACGAGTTCCCATGCGATCGCCGTCACGCTGGACCCCGGCATCACCGAGCCGACGCGGGTGGCGCTGCGCGTGCGACTGACGGCGCCCGGCGGATGCGAGGGACCGGTCGAGCAGATCGTGCACGCGACGCTGAGCGCCGACGTCGCGCTCAGCGGCGCGAGCGAGGACGACGTCGAGGTCGCCGCCGCCTGGACGGTGACCGGTGACGCCGGCGCGGCGGTGTGGGCGCGCGAGCCCCGGCCCGACGGCTACGCCTGGCACGGAAAGAACCTCGGCGCGCCGACCGACACCGCCCTCGTCTCGCCGGCCTTCATGGTGGCCGAGGATCAGGACTTCACGCTCGCCTTCGACCACGCCTACTTCTTCGACCACTACGCCGGCTACGCCCGGGACGGCGGCGTCATCGAGCTGTCCTCCGACGACGGCGAGACCTGGCAAGACGTCTCCGAGGTGATCGGCGACATCGCCTACAACGGCAAGGTCACCGGCGAAGAGAACCCGCTCGTCGATCGAAAAGCCTTCGTCAGGGTGAGCCCCGGTTACCCGGAGACGAGCCCCGTCGTCCTCGAATTCGGCGAGAAGCTGGCCGGCCTGACCGTGCGCGTGCGCTTCCGGATCGCCACCGATCGGATCCTCAGCGGCGACGGCTGGACGCTCGACAACTTCCGCTTCCAGGGGCTCGTCGACGCACCGTTCCCGCGATGGGTCGGCGATGACGGCGTATGCTCCCCGGGCGAAAGCCCCACGACCAGCGACACCGGCGAGCCGACCAGCGGCCCCGGCGAGCCGACCAGCGAAACCGGCGAGTCGAGCGATACGGCGAGCGAAGAGACCGACTCGGGGGGCATGAGCGCGGGCGGGGACGCCGGCTGCGGCTGCGTCGCCGATCCGCGCGGCGGCTGGCTCACCGCGCTGACGCTGCCGCTCCTGGCGCTGCGTCGCCGCCGCAGGGTGGCCTGAATCGCGTGAGGCGCGAATGTGAATACCGCGGCGATTCGGCGCGAGCCCGCGCCGCGGTGAATCTCCGCCGCTCCGTCCTCGGAGCGCGCTCGCAGTGCCTCGCCTGCGTCTCTCCGCGCTGAGCGCTGCCGCCGGTGCGACGCCGCGCGCCATTCGTAGGATGTCCGGAGAGACATGTTGTCTCGCCCGCTCACAGGCCGCCGGTGACCTTGACGACGGCGCCGGAGACGTAGGACGCGCGGTCGGACAGCAGCCACAGGATCGCCTCGGCGACCTCGTCGGCGGCGGCCACCCGGCGCAGCGGGGCGATTCGCGCCACCATCGCCGGGCGGTCGGGGTTGCCGGAGCGGGCGTGGATCTCGGTGTCGGTGGTGCCGGGCTGGACGGCGTTGACGCGGATCCCGAGCGGGCCGACCTCGCGGGCGACGCCGATCGTGAAGGTCTCGAGCGCGGCCTTCGACGCCGCGTAATGCACGTACTCGCCGGGGCTGCCGGTGACCGCGGCGATCGAGGACACGTTGACGATCGCGCCGCCGCGCCCGCCTCGCTCGGTCGACATGCGCCGGATCGCCTGCTGGGTGCACAAGATCGGACCCGCCACGTTGACGGCCAGCACGCTGTGGACCGTCGCGGCCGTGACGTCCTCGACCCGCGCCGGCGCGCCGATGATCCCGGCGTTGTTCACCAGATGCGTGAGCGCCCCGAGGTCGCGCTCGCAGGCGGCGAACAGCCGCTCGACGTCCGCGGGCGCGGCGACGTCGGCCTGCACCGCGATCGCATCGACGCCGCAGGCCCGGCAATCGGCGACGACCTCGCGGGCGCGGGCGTCGTCGGCGACGTAGTTGATGCAGACGCGATAGCCGGCGCGCGCGGCGAGCCGCGCGGTCGCGGCTCCGATGCCGCGGCTCCCGCCGGTGATCAGGACGGTGCGCGGGGAATCGTTCGTCTCGTGCATGCGGGGGCTCCCTGGGGCTGGACGATCGGGCGCTGAAGGACCACCAGGCGGTGCTTCGTGGCGATCGGGTGCAGCGCCGTGACGTCCCGGCGCGGCGGCTTCGGTCCGCAGCCGCGCGACGGTCCGAGGTCGACGCGCAGCGGCACGCGGACAGCGATACCTCAGCCGCCCGCGGCGACGCCAGCCCTGCGGAGGCGGCGAGCGGTGGGCCGATGCGGCGCTGCGGCGATCCACGAGGCTGCGCGGCGGGTCGTCGACGAACCATCGAGCCTGCGCGGCGCGAGCTGTCGCGTCCATCGACGGGGTGCGGCGCTCGACCGGCGAAAAAAATCAGCGGGCATTCGCCGCGTCGCGCACAAATGCGCGATGTCCGCGTCCGCATCGCAAATTGCGCCGACTCGCATGTCGTGAAAAACGAGAGCAGCGGGTCCGTGGCTCGCTCGCGGGGGGATTCAGGGAAAAGTCCGGTTGCCCCGCCTGTCCAACGCATCCATACAGCGAACACGACCGGTTTTCAGCCATGACTCGAGCCGTTCCAAAGCCTTTCTCGCAGCCGCGTGCGCCGACCGGGATCACCGGCCTCGACGACATCCTCGGCGGAGGCTTCCCGCGCGACCACCTGTACCTCCTCGAGGGGGCGCCGGGGACCGGGAAGACCACGTTCGGCCTGCAGTTCCTGCTCGCGGGGCGGGATCGGGGCGAGGTCGGGCTGTACATCACCCTGTCCGAGACGCACAGCGAGCTCGACGTGGTGGCGGCGTCGCACGGGTGGTCGCTCGAGGGCATCCGGGTGTTCGAGCTCGTCTCGCCCGCCGAGCTGGGCGGGGCGTCCGAGCAGTCGATCTTGCACCCTTCCGAGGTCGAGCTCGGCGAGACCGTCGACGGCGTGTTCCGGGCCCTCGAGCGCGAGAACCCGACGCGCGTGGTGTTCGACAGCCTGTCCGAGATGCGCATGCTCGCCCAGGATCCGCTCCGTTATCGCCGGCAGATCCTCGCGCTCAAGCATTACTTCGCCCGCAAGGGCTGCACCGTCATGCTGCTCGACGATCGCACGGTCGCGCAGCAAGACCTGCAGCTGCACAGCATCGCCCACGGCGTCCTCTGCCTCGAGCAGCACACCCACCAGTACGGGCCCGAGCGGCGGTGCCTGCGGGTGTCCAAGCTGCGCGGCCTCAAGTATCGCGGCGGCGAGCACGACTACGAGATCCGCACCGGCGGCATCGAGGCTTATCCGCGGCTGGTGGCGGCGGAGCACCGCACCGACGTCGAGCACACGGTGGTCTCGACCGGCAACCCGGCGCTGGACAAGATCTTCGGCGGCGGCCTCTCGCGCGGGACCAGCGTCCTCTTCAGCGGGCCGACCGGCGCCGGCAAGACCACGACCGCCCTCTCGTGCGTCGAGGCGGCGCTCCGACGCGGCGAGCGGTGCGCCTTCTATCTCTTCGACGAGACCCTGTCGGTCATGCTGCAGCGCGCGGCGGCGCTGGGCATCGACGTCCGCCGCTACGTCGAGGACGGGCAGCTGGAGCTGCTGCAGCTCGACCCCGCCGAGATGTCGGCCGGAGAGTTCGCCCACCGGGTGCGCCGTACCGTGGAGGCGGGCGCGACGATGGTGGTCATCGACAGCCTCAACGCGTACTTGCACGCCATGCCGGGCAGCCGCTTCCTGGTGCTGCAGATGCACGAGCTGCTCGCCTACCTCAACCAGAAGGGGGTCATCACGCTCCTGATCCTGGGGCAGCACGGCGTGCTGGGCGAGGGGCGCATGGACGTCGACCTCAGCTACCTCAGCGACTCGATGCTGCTGTTCCGCTACTTCGAGGCGCGCGGGCAGCTGCTGAAGGCGCTGTCGGTCACCAAGAGCCGCACGAACGCGCACGAGTCGACGATCCGGGAGTTCCGCCTGACGACCGGGGGCATCGAGGTGGGCGACGTGCTGCTCGACTTCCAGGGCGTGCTCGGCGGCGTCCCGCATTATCAAGGGTCGCGCCCGCTGCTGGCCGACGGCGACGACGCGGCGTCCGAGGACTGAGCGCGTGGAGCAACGCGTCCTCATCTACACACCCCGAGGGCGCGACGCGGAGGTCGTGGCGGCGGTGCTGCGCTCGGTCTCCCTGGAGGTCGTGGCGTGCTCCGATCAACGCGACCTGCTCGCCCGCCTCGACGAGGGCGCCGCGTGTGCGATCCTCACCGAGGAGACCCTCGCCGCGGAGCCGCAGGCCAGCCTCCGCGAGTGGCTGGCGCGCCAGCCGGCGTGGTCGGACTTCCCCTTCATCGTCCTGGCGCTGCGTCACGCCCGGCGCCGCTCGGCCCGCACGGCGGCGACCCTGCGCGAGCTCGGCAACCTCCTCCTGCTGGAGCGGCCGCTCAACGCCGAGACGCTGGCGAGCGCGGCCAAGTCGGCCGTGCGCGCGCGCCAGCGCCAGTACGCGATGCGCTCCCACTGGGCGGAGCTGGCCGCGGCGCGGGCGGAGGTCGATCAGGCCAACGCCCTGCTCGAGTCGCGGATCGCCCAGCGCACCGCGGCGCTCGCCAGCGCCAACGATCGTCTGACGGCCGAGATCGCCGAGCGCGAGCGGACCCAGATGGCGCTGACCCAGGCGCAGAAGATGGAGGCGCTCGGTCAGCTCACCGGCGGCATCGCCCACGACTTCAACAACCTGCTGCACGTGGTCAGCATGAACCTCGACCTCGTCGACATGATCACCGAGGACCCGAACATTCATGCCACCAACCAGCGAGCCAAGGACGCGGTGAGCCGCGGCGCCCGCCTGACGGGCCAGCTCCTGGCGTTCGCGCGGCGCCGGTCGATGCTGCCGCGGGTCAACGACATCCGCGTCGTGTTGCACGAGATGCGGGACCTGCTGACCCTCGCGCTCGGCGCGAACGTCTCGCTCGAGATGTCGACCGGTCCAGAGGAGCTGCACGCGTTCGTCGACGCCAATCAGCTCGAGATGGCCGTGCTGAACCTGAGCATGAACGCCCGCGACGCGATGCCGGCGGGCGGCCGGCTGCACGTGCAGGCGGCCGCGAGCGACGGCGCGGGCACCGAGTTGCCGCTCGGCGAGTACGTGGCGATCTCGGTCAAGGACGAGGGCGTCGGCATCCCGACCGACCTGCTCGGCAAGATCTTCGAGCCGTTCTTCACCACCAAGCCGGTCGGCAAGGGGACCGGCCTGGGGCTGTCGCAGGTGTACGGCTTCGCCAAGCAGTCCGGCGGGACGGCGCGGGTCGAGAGCGCGCCCGGGGCGGGCACGACGGTGCAGATCCTGCTGCCCCTGCAGAGCAAGCCCGACGGCGACGAGTGCCGTCCCGAGCCGCCGCGGGCCTCGGACCGACCGGCGCGGCGCTTCGAGATCCTGGTGGTCGAAGACGACGAGGAGGTCCGGCGCGCCGTGGTCGAAGGCCTGCAGTCGCTCGGCTACGGCGTGGGCGCGGTCGCCAGCGCCGAGGAGGGCCTGAAGAGCGTCGAGCAGGCCGCGCCCGACCTGCTGTTCGTCGACTTCGCGATGCCCGGGATGAACGGCGCGGAGTTCATCCAGGCGGCCCGCGCCCGCGGGGCGGCGATGCCGGTGGTGATCGCCAGCGGCTACGCCGACATGCAGGAGATCGAGCGGCTCATCGACACGCGCTATTTCCTGAGCAAGCCGTTCGACATCGCCGCGATGTCCCGCGTGGTTGCCGACGCGCTCGCCGATCGCTGAGCGCCGCGGGCGCCCGCGGCTGGGAGAGTCTCCGGTCCCGGCGGTCGAAATTTCGAGTAGACTGCGCGCCCGACGAGACCGAGAGTTCCTGCAATGAATACTTCGAGAGCCCGTTCCGGGGCAAGCTGCTGACCGAGCAGGTCAAGAACCCCAACATCGTCGCCGGCCGGTTCAGCTACTACTCCGGCTATTACCACGGCCATTCGTTCGACGATTGTGCGCTCTATTTGATGCCGGATCGCACCGACGTCGACAGGCTGATCATCGGCAGCTTCTGCTCGATCGGCACCGGCGCCGCGTTCATCATGGCCGGCAACCAGGGGCACCGGCACGACTGGGTGTCGAGCTTCCCGTTCTTCTACATGCCCGAGGTGCCGGCCTTCGCGGGGGCGCGCGACGCCTTCCAGCCGGCCGGCGACACGGTGATCGGCAACGACGTGTGGATCGGCGCCGAGGCGATGTTCATGCCGGGCGTGCGGGTCGGCCACGGCGCGGTCATCGGCAGCCGCGCGCTCGTCACCCGCGACGTCGAGCCCTACTCGATCGTCGGCGGGAACCCGGCCAAGCCGATCCGCAAGCGCTTCTCCGACCCGGAGATCGCCATGCTGCTCGAGATGGCGTGGTGGGATTGGCCGCTGGAGCGGCTCCACGAGGCGATGCCGCTGCTCTGCTCGAGCGACATCGCGGGGCTCCACCGCATGTGGCAGGGCTTCACCGCGAGCGAGGGATGAGCCGGAGGCGGGTCCCCTGGGGATGGGGGCCGGCCTCGGCGGGCACCGACGCGCATGCCGCCGGAGACGGGCCGGCAGACCCCGAGCAGGGCGTTCACGCCCCCCATCGGCTCGGGGCACCGACGCACCAGTGAGGTGCTCCGATGTCGCGTTGTCGCCGCGGCGGACGCGGCGTAGCCTGAGGTCCGGGGTCGGCTCGCGCTTCGGCGTCGGCGATCCGAGGAGCAGGGCCATGACCGCTTTGCAGGTGCGAAAGGTGCAGTTCGACTTCGACGGCGACGTCCCGTTCCTGTGGAACCGGCAGAACCCGGCGTTCTCGCTGATGACGAACATGATCAGCGTCATCGCCATCGCCTTCGAGAAATACATCGTGCAGGCGATGCGGCAGGTGATGCCGCAGATCTCCGATCCCTTCGTCGCCGCCGAGGCGGACGCGTTCCTGCGCCAGGAGGCCCAGCACGCGCGGGTCCACCGCCAGCACCTGAAGGCGCTGATCCGCAAGTACCCGGGCCTGCAGGAGATGCTGGACCAGGCGATCGGCTGCTTCGACGCGCTGCTCGAGACCCGGTCGCTGAAGTATCACCTGGCCTACATCGCCGATCTGGAGGCGACCTTCACGCCCACCTTCAAGCTGCTGCTCGACAACGAGGAGCGGCTGTTCCGGCCGGGCGACGAGCGGGTCGCGTCGATGCTGCTGTGGCACTTCGTCGAGGAGGTCGAGCACCGCAGCTCGGCCCTGATCGTCTATCGCGCCCTCGGCGGCGGCGAGGCCTATCGCCTGGCGATCCTGCCGTCGGTGGTCCTGCACATGAACCGGGTGCTCGAGGTGATCATCGCCGGCTTCAACGCCCACGTCCCGCTCGCCGACCGCGAGATCGACGCGCGCGTGCTGCTCCCGGCCTTCCAAATACGCCACAAGCTGCGCGCGCTCCTCGGGCGCGAATCGGCCGCGCTCCCCGACAGCTTCGCCGGCGTGCCGTCGCACGAGCGCCGCACGGCGTCGCTGCGGATCTTGCAATCGCAGATGCCGAACCACGACCCCGAGGACCAGCCGCTGCCCGAGTTCGCGGCGCAGTGGCTCGAGCGTTACGAGCGCGGCGAGGACGTCGTGCGCTGGTACTCGTCCGGGCTGCCGCGCTGAGTCGCGCCGGATCACCCGTGCGCTGCCGGCGTCAGCGCCAGCGGAAGGCCGGCGGATCGGCCGTCAGGCGCAGCCGGCGATGCGTGAACTCGCGGCGCGCGCCCGACTCGTCGAACTGGTTGCCGACATTGGTCAAATGGCCGCTGACGCCGTCGTTCCACAGGCCGGAGACCCAGCCGCGCGGCCGCACCGCGGACTCGTGGATGTACAGGTTGAAGAACTCGCGCTGCTGGGTGCTCAGGCGCTCGTGCGTGTTCAAGGGCTTGGTCGCGGGGCCGGCGAGCTGGTCCGAGCGGACCTTGAGCGGCTGGACCTCGGCCGTGGCGAGGCCGTGAGCTGGGTGGTCCAGCTCGCCTTCCACATGTGCCACCGGTTGCCGACCTGGTACATGTCGCGGAACGGGATGAACGCGAGGTGGTTGACCTTGCCGTTCTCCCGCGGCGGATAGCTGCCGCCGACGTCGGAGTGGGCGCCGGGGTACTCGCGGTCGACGCCCGGGATCACCGACAGCGGGAAGTTCTGCCGGTACTCGTGGCGCGCGGTGTAGTGGGCGACGCCCATCGCGTCGGTGGCGTCGATGTAGAGGTTCTGCCCGGGGTTCGCGTCGTCGCCGGCCTGGCCGAACGAGCCGACGGTGTCGTAGACGCCGACGAAGCGGACGGTGACGTGCGGCTGGGTCTTGCGCAGCGCCATGTTGACGAGGTTGACGAACGTGCGCGCGAGCGCAGCCCCGCGCGAGAAGCCGAACACGTCGACCGTCTTGCACGCCTGCAGCGGCAGCTCGCCGCAGCGGTCGCGCAGCCAGAAGTAGGCGCGGTTGAGCCGCTCCTCGCCGCCGAGGCCGCCGGCCATGCCGGCGACGTTGGCCCCGGTGTCGGCCATCTGCGAGCCGCGGCTGGTCACCGCGGCGGTCCAGCGGGCGCCGAACCAGCGGTCCTGGACGGCGGCCCGCTCGGCCTCGGCCTGGCGCTGGCGCGCGTCGGTGTCCATCGAGCCGACGCCGTCGATGTACTGTTTGACGTAGCGCTCGTCGGCGGTCGCGGTGTCCTTGAAGACGTTGAACAGGCGGACGACGTTGGTGTGACCCTGCCGCGGCTCGTCGCGCGCCCGGTTGTTGTTGGTGCCGTCGAAGAAGACCCCGGCTCGCAGCTTGCGGCCCGGGTTCTGGCACGGGCAGGTCGCGCCCGGCCGCGACGCCGGGAACGCCTGTGCTTCGCCCTGGACCCCCCTCGCAGTGTCGCGCGCGCCCATCGCCTATCTCCTGTTCCTGTCGGCCTCGGCCAGCACGTCGTCCCAGTAGACCGCGGGGTTGGTGATCCGCGCGGCCTCCTCCCACGCGGCGTCGTCGACGTCGTCGACGATGCGGTCCAGCCGGACCTGCTCGTCGATGTCGCGCCGATCGAGGATCGCCTGGATCTTCGGCTGCACGTGAAAACATGGCCCGACGGCCAGCATGTCCATGACGAAGGTGAAGAGGCCGCGCTCGCTGTCGATCGCGTAGGAGCGGGCGATCTCGAAGCAGTGGAGGATCACCGCGCGCAGGTCGAACGGGTCGTGCCTGGCGATCTTGTCCGGCATGCGGACCTGCAAATAAGCGATGATTCGACGCACGAGATCGTCGTCGGCGAGCGTGTCGGCCTGGTCCGCGCGGATCTTGAACATCGCTGGCGCCCGCTGTCGCGCTCGAGGGACGAGTCGACCCCAGGCAGCGTAACAGATGCCTGCGGGAGGATGATCGGGAAACCTCCTGCGCCGGCCGGCCCGCGGGCTCGCGTGCGAGGGCGAGCGGCGCGACCGGCAGCGCCGGCGCGAGGCATGTGCGCACGCGTCCGCTCGCGCCGCGTCCAGCGCGGCGACGCGCGACGCGTCGCCGGCGTTCGCTCCGAGCCGCCCGTGTCCGCGAGGTCCTCGCGCCCGCGCCCGGCGAGGACCGCCTGCACGCGCAGGCCGTCCTCGCGGCCGCTCGGCGACGCCGCTGCCCGTCGCTCGGCTCGCCGGCAGGCGGATCTGCTCGCGGACCTGCGGTGCGGCGAATCTGTCAGGTCGCGCTCGCCCTCGCCGGACGCCGGCATCGAAAACACATCCATCCATTCGTGGTGCTGTCATTCTCGTGAGAGGGCGAGCAGGCGCCGGTCGCTCGAGTCATGACATTCGCACGCTCAGGCAGGGTCGAGGGCGTAGGTGAAGAACACCGCGACCTCCTCCGGCGCCGCTGCGGCGGGGTCGTAGAGGGCGGTGTGGATCCCGCAGAAGCGGAAGCCCATGCGCTGGTAGAATCGGATCGCGGGGACGTTGCTGGTCTGGGTCTCCAGCGTCACGCAGCGCACGCGTTCGCGGTGAGCGAAGTCCAGCGCGGCCGTCAGCAGGGCCCGGCCGAGGCCTCGACCCCGGCTGCCGGGCGCGACGAACAGCGCGCTCAGCTCGGCGCTGCGGTTCCATCGTTGCAGCTGCACGGTCGCAAACCCTTCGAGGGCGCCGCTCGCCGCTTCGCTGGTCACGGCGAACGCGGCGGTGGCCGCTGCTTCCACCAGCGTCTCGGGGGCGTAGGTCTTGTGGAAGGGGACGGCCAGGCCGGTCTCGCGCAGGGCCACGGTCATGCCGACGACCTCCGGTACGAAGATCGTGGAGGTGCTGTAGGACGCGTCGAATGCCTGCAGTCGAGGCGCGTCGTCGGGCCAGTGGATGGGACGCAACGTCATGGCCGGGCCGAGCCTGGCGGTCGGGTCAGGAGGGTATCACGGCCCGGCCCTTCGGCGGCTTGTGCGATCGGCGAGACCTGTGCATCCTTTTCGGGCGTTGGCCAGGTCATGCGAGAATCGCTCCGTCTAAATGGTGAAAACATGAGCAGGTGTTCCCGGCCGCGACTCCGATCGTGGCACACTCTGGTGATCGCAGTCGTCGGCTTCGGGTGTGCGCGGCCGGCTCCATCGGCGACGGAGCGGCCGGCAGCGGAGCCTCGTGCGGGCGAGCAGTCGCAGGCGAGCGCGCGGGCGGCCGACGAGTTGCGCGACCTGCTGCTCCAGGGGCGGGTGGAGGCCGCGAATGCGCTGGTGAAGACGGCGGAGGATCCCGGCGACGAGCGGTGGCGCTGGCTCGCAGCCATGGCCGCGCTCGCGGACAACGATGCCCAGGCGCTGGCGAGGCACCGCGCGGCGCTGGCGGAAAAATCCGGGTGGGCGCTCCTGCTGCGCGCGCAGGAGCAGATGGGCAAGCTGCCCCGGCGCCAGCTGGCCGCGCTGGTGACGGAGGCCCGCGCTCGTCTCGGCGATCATCCGGACGCGGTGTGGCTGCACGCGCAGGTCCTAACGCTGGAGAGTGACGAGGAGGGGCTCACCGCCCTCGCGGCGCTGCCCGACCTGCCCGACAGCGTGCGGGACTTCGTGCACGAGAAGCGCATCGGGCTGGCCTTCTTTCGCCTGAGCGCCGCGCCGCCGCCGATGCGACCGAGCCCCGAGCACGTGCAGGCGCTCGTCGCCGAGGCCGAGCAGACTGCGCCCTCGGGGACGCTGGCGGTCGCGCGAGCGGCCGAAAAATGGCTGGAGCTCCAGCGCGCCGATACAGCGCTGGGGCTCGTCGAGCGGGCGCTCGCGCGGCGCCCCGACGCCCTGGCGCTCACGGTCCTGCGGGCGCGGGCCCGCGTGGCTGCGGCGCGCGAGGACGCCGCGCTGCGGGCCGCGGCGATCGGCGAGCTCGTGGCGCTGGCCGACCGCCACCGCGCCGAGCCGGAGGCGCTCGCGCAGCTCGTCGATGGTCTGCAGCAGCTCGGGGCGACCGAGGCCGCACAGGCGATCTACGACGACGTGCGGCGGCGCTTCCCCGACGCGCGAGCGGTCGAGCGCTGGGACTGGGAGCTCGCCGCGGTGTTCGGGGCGGTGGTGAACTGCAGGATGGCCCTCACCGAGGGCAAGTTGCCGCCGGTGGACGCGCTGGCGCGGGCGCGCGCCCCCGTCGACGCGTTCTTCGACAGGCCGCGGGTGCGCGACCAGTCCTTGCGCGGTTCGACGGCGGCGGCGTCGATCGAATTCCTGCAGTGCGAGCCGGGAGCGCCGCTGCAGCGGGTCGAAGCCGTGGCGCGGGCCGTGCTCGCGGCGCCGTTCGGGGCGTCGTACGACGCCCAGGCTGCCGTGCTCCTGGCGAGCCGGGGCGGGGACCTCGAGCTGGCGCGCGAGCTCGCCGAGCGGGCCCTCGCGCTCGCGGAGGATGCGCATCCTGGCTACGCTCTGGTGGCCATGCCCGGCGAGCTCGAGGAGCTGCGGCGGGTCATGCGGGGGTTCGCTCTCCACGCCCGCGGGCTCGTGCAGCTGCGCGCGGGCAGGGTGGAGGACGCGCGGGCGGACGTCTCGCGGGCGCACGAGCTGTGGCCGACGCAACCGGACATCGCGCTGCTCGCGGCCGAGATGGCCGAACGCGACGGCGAGGTGCATCGGGCCGAGCAGATCCTCGCGCGGTCGATCGCGCAGGAAGGGGCGAAGGCGCGAGCGTGCCGCGAGCGCCTCCAGCAGCTCGTGCGTGCCCGCGGCGGGAGCGTGAAGATCTCGACCGCACGATCGCGCGGCTCGAGCGCGAATGGAAGGACGAACGAATCGCCGCGGTGCTCGCCGGGCGGGCTGCAGCGCCGCAACCCGTCGCGCCGTTCGAGCTGGAGCTGCGCGGTGGCGGCCGGATCTCGAGCGAGGCTCTGCGCGGGCGCGTGACTGTGGTGATTGCCACCGAGCCCTCGTGCTTCGCTTGCCGCCTCGAGGCCCCGGCGCTGGCGAAGCTGCAACAGCGCTATCGCGGGCGCAAGGACGTGCAATTCCTGGTCGTGACGAGCGACCCCGACGGGATCGACGCGCTGCACGGGACCGCGGGGTTCCGCTCGCAGATCGCCAGAGACGACGGCTGGCGGACGGTGGTCGGGATCAACAGCTATCCGACGCACCTGTTCATCGACGCCGCGGGCCGGGAGGTCTATCGGGAGGGCGGTCGTTACCGGGAGATGCACTTCGTCTATCCGGCGCTGATCGAGGCGCTCCGGCGCGGGCGCTGAGGTGCGTGGTCGAGGAGCTGCTGCGCCGGGGTGTTCGTATTCGGCCGGTACGACGAACGCTCAGGCCGCTGCCAATCGCAAGCCTCGGGAAACCTCACTGCTCGGCGGAGTCTGCGCGAGGCGGCGACGAGTTCGGTGATCGACGTCGCGGGCCATTCGCGGCACGCGCATGAGATCTCCGTTCGGGGTGGCCGTACTGGCGAGTCGAGCCCCAGATCGTGATGACATTTGGGGTACGATGAACCCATATTCTGTCGCTCGCACTTCACTGATTTGCGATAAGCTGGAGGTGCCGGGCGCGATGCCCGGCACACCCAAAGGAGCGACCCGTGAGCAAATTGGACGCACCGTCCTCTTCCTGGCCCTCTTCGCCGTCGGAGCGCTGTATGGCGCCTCCTCGGTGGATGCGGCGAGCAACTGCACCTACTACAGCGACGCCAGCCACACCACGGTCGTGGGCCAGTACGGCTACGATTGCTGTCACAACAAGATCGCGTGGGGCAGCAAGACGCCGCACTCGCAATGCGGCGCCTGCTTCATCTGCTATCCCCCGTCGCCGGAGTGACATCGGCGGCGGGCTCGCGTCCCGCCTGCGTTCGCCGCGAGATTGCGGTGTGAAGGGCGTCGTGGCGGGCGCGGGCGCGTCTTAGCCGTTCGCGGCCCCTGGTCCGGGGTATAGCCGTTGCAGCTCGGAGATCGCGTGGGACCGCAGCGGGTGCCCCTCGGGGAAGCGGTCGATCACCTCGATCAGCGCGCGGACCACCTGCTCGATCGCTTCGATCGACTGGTCGTTGCCCGCGAGGCACGCGAGGTGCACCGGTCCGACCTGCAGCGCGTGCTCCCAGAGCCGACCGGCCAGGGCCGCCTGCCAGGCCCCGGTGCTGAATCGCAGCGCGTCCGCGGGGCGCTGGACCCGACGCAGGCACAGCTGCGCGAGCATCCCGAGCGCCGAAATCGTCTCGCTGTTGGCGGGTGTGCCGTGCAGCCGCTCGCCGAGCTCGACCTTGCGGTGCCAGACCTCTTCGGCCTGGACGTACTGCCCGAGGTGGACGTGGCACATCGCCAGGGCCTGGAGCGTCGGGCCCGAGTCGCGCGGCCACTCCGTCCCGGTCGCCTGATACAGCGCATGGAGGCTCGCCTGGAGGACCTTCGTGGCCTCTTCGAACTTCCCCTGGCGCGACAGCGCCTCGCCGAGTCCGTGGAGCGAGGTGGCGACCTCCTCGTGCGCAAGCTGGCCGAGCCATTCGACCTTGAGCGCCACGCACTCGCGCAGGACCGCCTCGGCCTCCTCGTTCTTGCCCTGCTGCACCAGCGCCACGGCCAGCATGTCGAGGAGCGCCGTGACGCTCGCGTGGAGCCGCGTCCCGAGCAGCCGGACGTTCGCCTCGATGCACTGTCGCAGCGCCGTCTCGGCCGCGGCGAACTGACCTTGCGACAGGTACGCGCGGCCCACGTCGGCGAGCGCGAGGGCGATCCGGGACTCTTCGCTGGAAGCGGTCATTCAGGCTCTCCTCGTCGGAGGTACCACAAGATCGCCGGCCCGTGATTGTATCCCGGGATTCTTCGCAGGGCGGTCGAGGATGACGCGGGGGCGGAGATGGGCGCGTCTCGAGGCTCGCGTGTGGGGGCCGGCGGTCGCCCGCGACGGCGACGCCGGGGCTACCAGGCGCAGCGCGTCGGCGCCGGCGCTACGCCGCGGCGCAGACGACCGGGAGGACGAGCGCAGCTCCTTGGCCGCTGCAGCGGCGGCGGAACGCGGCCGGAGCCTCGCCCACGTGGCGCTTGAAGGCGCGGCTGAACGCGAATTCCGAGTCATATCCGACCTCGGCCGCGACGGCGGCCAGCGAGTCGTCGCTCTCGGCGAGGCGCCGGGCCGCGCGCTGCATGCGGATCGCGGTCAGATGGCGCAGCGGTGGCACGCCGAGCTCGGCGAGGAAGCGCCGGGCGAACGCGGCGCGGGACAGGCCGGCCGCCTTGGCGAGCGCCGCCACGGTCCAGCGCTCGGTCGGCTTCGCCTGCATGAGCTGGAGCGCGCGGGCGATTCGTCGATCGACGGGGCGGGGAGCCGTGAGCGTACGGCGGTGGCTGTGCAGCGTGTAGGCGAGCAGCGGCTGCAGGAGCGAGCGGGCCAGCGCCTCCTGTCCGGTGCCGGGGTCCGCGAGCGCGGCGCGCAGCAAGTTGACGATCGCCAGGAGGCCCGGCGAGTCGCGCGTGTTCGCGGCCGGGAGGTGGACGACGGGCGCGAGCCCCGGCAGCTCCGCGGGCGCGGCGGCGTACGTGGCCGACAGGAGCTCGGCCTGCGGGGAGCGAGCGCCGGGCGGCGCCGGGAGGCAACGCAAGCGCGGCTCGCGAAGCGCCGGGCCGGGTGGACCGGCGCCGACCAGCACGAGGTCGCCCGGCGCCAGTTCGAGGACCCGTTGCTCGTGTTGCACGAGGTGGAACGAGCCCTCCACGACGACGTGCAGGCTCGGCTGCTCGCCGGCGTCGACCTGCCAGGGCGGCGCCCCCTGCCGCCGGGACACCGACACTCCGCGAGGAAGCTGCTCGTCGAGCTCGTCCGCCATGAGCGCATGGTGGCTCGCGCAGGGCCGGCCTGTCCAGCGGCGGTGCGCGATCGAGACGATCGGGCATGACGACGCGCCTGCGGGACATGGCTTCGCGGTCGCGGTCGCGGGACGCTATAGGCCCATGCTGGACCCCGATCCGGACCCCGACGAACCGCAAGACGACCGGCCGCGCGCCCCCGCGTTGGCCGACGAAGTGCGCCGAAGCCTGCTGAAGAGCCGGACGGTGCTCGTCTTCGGGGAGATCACCAGCGAGCTCGCGCAGGCGACCACGGCGCAGCTCCTCGCCCTCGCGAGCGAGAGCGAGGCGCCGATCCGGGTGGTCATCCATTCGCCGGGGGGCCACGTCGAGTCGGGCGACACGATCCACGACGTGATTCGCTTCATTCGGCCCGAGGTCAAGATGATCGGATCGGGGTGGGTCGCCAGCGCGGGGGCGCTGATCTTCGTCGCCGCCCGGCGAGAGAACCGCTTCGCGCTGCCGAACACGCGCTTCATGCTGCACCAGCCGAGCGGCGGCCTGCGCGGGGCCGCGGCCGACATCGAGATCGAGGCGGTGCAGATCGCCGCCATGCGCGCGCGACTGAACCGCATCTTCGCCGACGCGACCGGCCAGGACCTCGCCAGGCTCACGCGGGAGACCGAGCGCAACCTGTGGATGAACGCGCGCGAGGCCCAGGCCTACGGCCTCGTGCATCGGGTGATCGAGCGCGGGGAGGAGGTGTGAGCCCGCCCGTCACCCGCTTTCGGGCCGGCCCCGCGGCCTGGGCTGCACCGCGCCGGTGTATTTACGGCCGCCGGCAGGTGCGCCGAATGCCCGCACTGCCGGCGCTCGCCTCAGGGGGCGAAGAGCTTCGACGCGTCGACGTAGGCGAGGTACTCGGCCAGCTTGCCGTCCTCGAAGCGAGAGATGGTGGCCCACGGCACGGTGAGCTCGCTGCCGTCCTTGCGCACGTAGGTGACGAAGCCGTTGCAGAAGGCGCGGTCGCCGAGGCTCCAGGCGTTGTCGAACTGGTGGCGGATGCCGCCGATGCCGGCGAAGAACCCGGCGATGAAGTCCCGGATGGCGGTGCGCCCGGTCACGACCGGATGGTTGGCGAACTGGAAGCTGCCGCGCTCGGTGAAGCAGGCCGCGAAGCCCTCGGCGTCGAGCGCATCGACGCGGGCGAACATCTGATCGACGAATGGCTTGTGTTCCATGATGACTCGTCACCTCTGGCCGGCCGCTCTCTCGAGCGGTGAGATCCGGTCGGCGGACATCGCCGACGGCGACACCGTATTGGCCCGGCCTCTGCGTCGTCAAGGCGAAGCTCGAGCGACGCGCGAAGCAGATCGTCGTGGCCGACGACGCGCCCCGGCGAGCGCCGTTGCGCGCTCGTCCTCGCTCGCGTCACGCGTCGCCGCGGAGGGCGGTCGCTGGGTCTCCTCGGGGCGCTCGCGCAGGTCGAGCGCAATCGATACGAGCACCGCCAGTACGCCCCGCTCGTCGGCGTCGACGGCCCGCGCCCATGCTCACGCGCGCGACGAGAGCGGTCGCGCAGGCCCCGCTGCCTTCGAGGGTGCCGGCTCGTCGAAGGGGCACGACCTGCGCCCGCCGTCGCCGGGCCGTCGCGCCGTGGCAGCTGCGCCCGGCCCCTCGCACCGGCCGGACGGCGGCCGCGAGCGGCCGCCGGCGCTCTGCCCTCATTTGCCGGTCAACGGGATCGACGCGGTGGGGTGCGCGAGGTCGTCGAGGTGCGCCACGTTGATGCGATCGAGGGCGATCGAGAACACCCAGTCCTCCATGAACACCGAGCGCTTGACCTTCGACGCGGAGTCCGTCCACCAATTGTTGCACTTGCCGCTCCACGTCTGCGGCGTCTCGGGCTCCTCGTGAGGCACGCCGCCCAGCAGGGTGAAGCCGCCGTCCACGGTCACGCGGTAGACCAGGAGCCCGCTGAAGGTCATGATATCGCCGTAGTCGCCGCCGCTGCCGCCCTCGCAGATGGTCATGGGCACCGCGAGCAGGTCGCGCGCCTTGAAGTAGGTGAACGCGAGGTGATCCGTGGCCGCGTCCGAGGTCGAGCCGCGGGTGCCGATCACCTCCTTGTCCAGCACCTCGGGGTGCGCCAGATCGGCCACGTCGATGACCTGCAGCTGGAGGCCCTGGAACCACGCGAAGTCGCCCTGATCGTCGGCGTCGTAGCCCATCGTGAGCAGGTGGTCGTCGTCCATGAGGTGCATGTACGTCGAATAGCCCGGGATCTTGAGCTCGCCCTTGATGCTCGGCGCGCCGGGTCGGCGAGGTCGAGCACGAACAGCGGGTCGGTCTTCTTGAACGTCACGACGAAACCGATGTCGCCGCGGAACCGCACCGAGCGGATGTCTTCGCTCGGTGCCAGATGGTCGACCCTGCCGAGCTCCACCAGGTGCGACCCGTGCTCGCTCAAGATCGTGACGGTGCTGTGGACCTCCGGGTCCGGGAGGTGCCCGGTGGTGGTGGCGATCCGCAGGGTGCCCTGGTACTCGTCCATCGCGAACTGGTTCAAGATGCGGCCCTTGACCAGGCCGCTGGCGGCGTACGCCGCGGCCGCGCCGCCGGGCGCGAGCGCGAACTTGTGGACGCTGGTGGCCTCGTTCACGCCGTCCTCCAGCCCCGAGAACCACGCCTGGCCCGCCTCTTCGGCGTGCCGCACCGCGACGTAGAGCGAGTCCTTGGAGCCGTAGATCGCGCCCGGGCGGCTCATGATCGTGCTGGCCCCGAGCGGAGCGACCTCGCCGATGGCGAACGACACCAGCGACAGGAAGCCGCGGGTGTCGCTGGACTGTAGAGGTACACCTGGTCGCAGGACGACAGCGGCCCCTCGGTCACCTGCAGCCCGCCGCCGTCGACGTAGCGGACATCGCGGACCGAGGGCAGGAGCTGGGTCGCCGGGGTCGCGTCGATGAGCTTCAGGTTGGCGAGGCGCAGCGCCTCGAACAGCGCCTGCACCTCGGGCACCGAGACGCCGTGCTCCTTCAGCCCGCAATAGATGGCCGGCAACGTGTCTGGCCAATAGGACAGGCCGGGGACGTCGAGCTCGGGGAACACCACCGCGGTGTGGACATCCTTGGCGACGCGCCGGGAGTTCAGGTACGAGCCGCCAAACACCATCTCGCGGCGGATGCGAGGCTTGGCGCGATCGGCCAGGTCGAGCACGGTGATCTGCAGCTTGTGCCCGTCGCCGGTGAAGTCACAATCGTAGCCGTAGGTACACTCGTTCTCCACCACGCCGCCGCCGTTCCACGGGTCGTCGGGCGCGGGCTGGCTCAGCTCCTCGAGGGAGGAGTAGATGACCGCGGTGTCCTCGTGGACGTACATTCGCTTCGGCGTGCCCTTGATCGGGAAGGTGGAGAGCGCGTGCGCCTGGTCGGCGGGCCAGGCGTCGAGGACGCGGAAGCGGCCGTCGCCGAGGACGTACAGGTAGCCGCCGTCGTTCTTGACGAAGTCGGCCTCGTCGACGTCCGCGACCTGGACGTTGGTGCTTGAATATTCGCTGGCCGTCGCCCCGGCGTCGGCCTCTTCTTCCTCCTCTTCTTCTTCCTCTTCCTCCTCGCCGTATTCCTCGCAGGTGTAGGTGGCCGCGAGCACCGCACGATCGAGGTTGGCCTGCAGGCGCGCCTCCATGGCGGCGATGAGCTTGGCCTTCAAGCTGGCCGCGACGTCGTCACACGAATCGGCGCGAACTAGCTCGGGGAGATTCCTCGCGCTCCTGGCTGACGGTCTCGTCGTCCGCCGAGACCTCGCTGGACGCGCGAGGCGCCTGCGACGCGCAGCCGGGGGCCCGGCCGCCAAAGACGTCAGGGTGAGCACCATGAACCCTCGTGACCTTTGCATCTTCATTCTCCTGTGGTGAACAGAACAGCCGCCAGGGGGCGCGTCACTCGACGGTCTCGGCAGCGAGCTCGTCTTCCTCCTCGGCCCCGCGGTCGACGCCGTCGCCGTCGACGAGCCACCCCGAGCGTGCGACGAGCCCGAGGCGCTCGGCCAGCGGCGGCTCGGGCAGCTCGACGAGGACGCCGTCGGCCAATCGGTCGACCATGAACACGTAGGCGTTCATCGCGTGGCAGACCGAGTCGGTGCGCACGTAACGTTCCTGCGGGTTCCAGAACAGTCCGCCTTCCGCCATTTCCGGGTCTCTCGTCATGAACGAATTCGCCGGCGAATAGGTGTACTGCATCAGCAGGCGGAACAGCAGGGTCACGGCGCCCCGAAACCGGGCGCAGCCGTCGCCGTCGCCGCGAGGGCAATCGAGGTAGAGCTCGGACAGCACCTCGGCCAGCCAGCCGTTGCCGCTGCTCGACAGCGAGGCCTGCCAGCGACCGTGG
This sequence comes from Nannocystis pusilla, assembly GCF_026626665.1. Taxonomy (GTDB): domain Bacteria; phylum Myxococcota_A; class Polyangia; order Nannocystales; family Nannocystaceae; genus Nannocystis; species Nannocystis pusilla. Next base: position 6,384,079 of record NZ_JAPNKE010000002.1, on the reverse strand, counting down.
CGGTAGACGTCGGCGGGATCGTCGATCTGCTGCTCGAGCAGCTCGTCGGCGCAATCGTACACGGTCTTGCGAATGGCAGGGTCGTCGCCGGCGCGGGCGAAGTCGAACAAGGACAGGACCACCCAAGAGCTCGAGATCGGGTTGGGCCGGCGATAATCGTCGCCGAGGTAGCACCCCTCGCGCTCGACCCTGGCGGCGAGCCGATCGGCGGTGCGCGCGGCGGCGTCGAGGTAGCGCGGGTCGTCGGTGACCTCGTACAGGCGCGACAGGGCCGAGAGCACCTGGCCGGTGTAGAGCAATGATTCCTCCTCCGTCACGCTCCACGCGGCGTTCGCGTCCAGGCGCAGCTCCGAGGCGACGCGGCCGTCTTCGCCCTGCATGGTCAAGAGCCAGTCGGCGGCCAGCCGGGCGGCGGCGAGGAAGGCCGGGTCGCCGGTGAAGGCGTGCAGATCGATCAAGGTAAAGATGGACTTGGAGGCGGTGCCGACGACGAATCGCGGCTCGCGCTCGTGCCGCCGGAGGTCCAGGGAGTAGTGGAAGGCGCCGTGGCCGGGCTGGCCGGGGGCGACGCGCTGCATCGAAAGCAGGAACCCGGCGGCGCGCTCGATCGGCTGGCGCAGGCGCTCGTCGCGGTCGCGGGCGTAGACCGCGAGCAAGGTGTAGAGGGTGGACGCGGTGTAGATGGTGTGCAAGCGATCGTCGAAGCTGTCGGTGGACGCGTGATAGTATTTGTGGACGCCGCCGAGCGCGGGATCCATCACGCGCAAGAGGTACGCGGTGCCCTCGTCGATGCGCCGGCGCACCATGTCGCGGTCGAGCACGCGCGCGGGCACGAGGCCGCCGACGAGCTCCAGGCCCTCGCCGTCGAGCTCGACCAGCGCGTACTCGAGGTCGACGAGCTCGACGACGAAGCGCCCCTGCTCCACGCGCTCGCGATCGAGGCCGGGCGCCGCGAGGGCCAGCCCGGCAGCTTCTTTCAAAGAGGTGCACAGCTCGTCGTCGGCCGCGGCCCCGCGCCCCAGGACCACGCCTCCGTGGTACAGCGAGACCGCGACGCGGAGCGGCCGGGCCGCGGTCGGGGGCAAGGCGCAGGGGACGTCAGGGTCGCCCGCAGCCACGCCGCGCACGACGGCGACGACGCGGTCGCGAAAGGCAGCATTGTCGAGCTCGTCGCCCAGCTCGGCGACCTCGTCTCGCTCGCCCGAGTCCGGCTGACAGGCGACGACCAGGAGCGCGGCGATCGCCAGCCACGTCGCAAGCCAGGCGCGAGCGGTCCGGTATTCGACGTCCTTGCAATCGACCAAGATGCGTTCTCGCGGCGGCACTTCCGGCCTCGCTTCCACGGTAGAGCCCGCAAACCCCGCGCTGACCGATTCACACGTGGGCCGACGGAGAGCAGACTGCGCTGATTTGCATGCTAGCGCCGGCCGGTGAGGCGACAAGCGGGCGCAGTGGGCGACATCGGAGCCGTCGACAGCGATCACATCGTAGGCGCACGATCGCGCCGGTCCACGCGGCTCGGTCCGCGTGGCGAGCCGCGGACCGACGAATCCTCGCAGTGCCGGTCGCGGCGCGCGCCTCCGGCTCGAGCGACATCAGGCGCGGGCGAGGCGGCGGCGGCGCCCGGAAACTGCCATCGATGTCAGTCGTCGAGGCCGCGAGCGAACGGGCGGGCCGCAGCGCTCCGGTCATTCGCCGCGGGAGAAGATGGGTGTCGACATACGGGGCGGAGCGCCGCGCGACGGCGAGGTGCGAGGTCGACCATGCCGCCGCGCCGCGGGCCGGAGCGGGCGTGAGCGGCCCCGTGACGGGCCAGGTCGGGCGCCGCATGACCGGGCTTGACGGGGCCCGCGTCTGCTCGGCACGCTAGGCGCGGCCGTGGCGAGCTCCTCTTCTGATTCGATCCGCATGTACCTCGTGCTCCTGGCCGCGATCGGCCCGGCGATCGTCGCGTGGCGCGTGGCCGACACGATCGACTCGGGGCCGTGGTTCGTGCTCCTCGCCGTCGGGGTGGTGGTCGCGGCGCTGGTCTGGCGCACGCCGCCGCTGGTGCGGGCGCGCTCGATGGGCTTCTGGTTCGTGGCGATCGCGCCGCCGCTGTGGGTCCTGGCGGCCGGACTGCTGGCCAACGCGTTCCTCGGCGGCGGACCGCTGGAGCGCCACCCGTCCGAAGTGCTGCGCGAGGCGAGGGCGCGCAAGGGGGCGGACGCGCTGGTGTTCCGCGACTACCGTGCGGGCGGCGACGAGATCAAGGTCTCGCGCCTGAACCCGCACGTGGTCGGCCTCGCCGTCGGCGATCGCGTGGTCCTCGTGGTGCGCCCGGGCCTGTTCGGCTGGCCGCGCGTGGCGGGGATCGAGAAGGTCGCCGCGACGGAGTAGTCGCTCGCGGGCGCTCGAGCGGCCACGAGCATTGGGGAACGGCTGCTTCTCCGACTACGCCGGGAGCGACGGGGTGGTGTTCCGCCGCACCCGCTGCCGCGAGAACATCTGCGAGGACCAGGGCCGCGGCGCGCCATTGTCCAACGCGCTGATGTGGGCCGGCCACCCGGGTTATACGAAGATCCGCCTCGAGGACTCGCATTACTTCGCGTCGTGCAACAATAACCTGGTGTGGCCGGACGAGTCGTTCGAGGTGATCGAGCTCGACGAGCTCGACTTCACGATGCGCGAGCCGATCGTGGTACCGCTGTGCTGGGAATGAGCGGCTGGTGTCGGACGATGTGCGCGCGTCGCCGGCGAGCGCCTCGCTCGGCGTGCAGCGCATGATCTCCCCCTCGTGATGCCGTCACGAGGGACACGCTCGTCGGCATCGGGAAGGTCCTGGACGCAGCCCCGGGGGAGCGGACCATGGCGTCGCGGCTCCGCCGTGGATTGGCCGTACACCGCGCGACGCTTGCCTTCCTCGCCGCTCATCCCGTAGAACACGTTTCGCTGCATCGTCACTGAGATCCAAACTCGGCACCCACCCCCCAACCGAGCCCGGGAGATTCGATGAAGAAGACGGCGAAGGCGAAATCATCCGCGTCGAAGACGGCATCCACCAAGAAGGCGTCGGCGAAGAAGCCGGCCGCGAAGAAGCCGGCGGCGAAGAAATCGACGGCGAAGAAGACGACGGTGAAGAAGACGGCGGCGAAGAAGACGGCGGCGAAGAAGACGGCCGCGAAGAAATCGACGGCGAAGAAGCCGGCGGCGAAGAAGACGGCCGCGAAGAAATCGACGGCGAAGAAATCGACGGCGAAGAAGACGGCCGCGAAGAAATCGACGGCCAAGAAATCGACGGCGAAGAAGACGGCGGCGAAGAAGACGGCCGCGAAGAAATCGACGGCGAAGAAGACGGCCGTGAAGAAGCCGGCCGTGAAAAAGACGACCGCGACGGAGCGAGCGCCGGAGGTCAGCGTGCACATCGAGACGCTGGGGGAGATCATGGCGGACCACTGGCAGTTCGTGGACGCATGGTTGGAGGACAACGACCCGGACCCTGGATTTCACCCGGAGTCGGAGCGGACGCTCGCGGCCGATCGCGCGGCGCTGGCCCGCTGGGAGGAGGAGTACGGGGAGGCCTTCGAGGACACCTTGAAGGCGCACTTCGCCGGCGGCCTCGCGCGATCGAGCCAGTCCTTCATGGAGTACTCGCTGCTCGAGCTGCCGCAGGCGTACGACCGTTGGAGCGGCCTCAACGAGCTCGTCGACGAGGGCGTGTTCAAGAAGGCCAGGCCGCGCGCGCTCGCCGAGGACCAGGACAGCATCCGCCCCGTATGGTGGAGCCGCGGCTTCATCCCCGTCGCCGAGGACGGCGGCGGCAACCTGATGTGCGCCGACCTGGACCCGGGGCCGGGCGGCACCAGGGCCAGTTCATCAAGTGGGAGAAGACCGAGGGCCCGTTCGGCCCGCTCGCCGAGAACATCGCCGCGTACCTCGTCGACTACCGCAACTCCCTGGAGGACGGCTCGCTCGGGTTCGACGCGTCGGGGTTCCTCGAGCGCCGGAAGGTGCGCAAGAAGGGCTCGAAGACGCAGGAGGAGCTGTTCGCGGCGGTCGAGGCCGGCGACGCGGCGACGGTGTCTCGCCTGCTCGCGGCCGACGAGTCGCTCCTCGACGTGCGCAATCAATACGACGAGCCGCTCATCATCCCGGCGATGCAGAATAAGCACACCGACGTCGTGCGCGCCTTCCTCGACGCCGGCGTCGACGCCAACGCCCTCGGCCCGAGCGGCAGCCGGATCCTCGGCTATGCCCTGAGCGCCAACGCGGCCGGCAGCGTCGCGCTCCTGCTCGAGCGCGGGGCCATCCCGCTGACCGACGGCAAGTGGGCCGGCGCGCCCGAGAGCATCATCGCGTCGATGCTCAGCAGGGCGAACTTCTCCGACCACGCGCCCGAGGCCGACTACCTGTCGATGCTCGAGAGCCTGCTGCGCGCCGGCGCGGACCCCAACGTGCCGTGGTACGGCGAGACGCCGCTGATGAAGGCGGCGGCGTTCGGCAGCATGGCGATCGTCAAGCGGCTGATCGCGGCCGGGGCCCGCGTCGACGCCGTCGACGAGAAGGGCAAGACCGCCGCCGCCCACGCGAAGTCGAAGCGGCGCAAGGAGGTCGCGGAGTTCCTCGCGGGGCTCGCGGCCCGCTGACGCGTTACCGTCGCCGCGGGGCCGCTCGAGCGACCGCGCGCGGGCGTGCCGGCGCTCGCGAGACCGGCCGGTGCGGCGGCGACGCGCCGAATCACGCCTGCGATCGCGTCGCATGAATCGACGACGAGCGGTCGGGGCCGCGCTGTGCTGGGGGCCGTGGACACCGCCGCGACCCGCGCTTGACAGCGCGGGCGGGGATCGGTGTTCCTGGGCTCCGAGACGGGAGCGGGAAGCATGCGGAAGACCGGGGCGGACAGGACATTCGAGCGAGTTGCGGCGCGCGACCTCTTTGCGCAGTCGTCATTGGTTCGACGGGCGGTGATGGCGGCCGTCGTGTTCGGCGCGGCCGGCTGCACCGCGCAGCCGGCGACGAGCGCCACGAACACCGAGGCGAGCACCGGCAGCGACGTCACCAGCAGCGGCGGCAGCACCGACGCAGGCACCACCAGCGCCGCGACGTCCGCGGCGACGACGGACGAGCCCACGAGCGGCACGAGCAGCGGGCCCGGCACGAGCAGCACCGAGCCGGCGACCGCGGGCACCACCGCCGAGCCGACCGGCACCGCGCCGAGCTCCACCACCGACCCGGGCACCAGCACGGGCGAGCCGAAGCTGGGCCCGTGCCCGCCCGGGAAGTACCTGCTCTGCGAGAGCTTCGACGACACCGAGGTCGGCGCGATCCCGCCGGGCTGGGTCCGCCACGGCGACCCGATCGGCGTCGCCGACGACGCGGCGGTGAGCGGCGCGCATTCGCTGAAGATGGGCCCGATCCCGGTGTGGGAGCGCCGCATCTACCACGACGCGGCCGCGCTCGGCAGCGGCCACTGGGGCCGGATCCGCTACAAGGTCGCGCTCCCGGTCCCGGACGCCTTCGTCCACTCGACGCTCGTGGCCCTCTACGGCAAGGGCCCGACGACCGGCGATCAGGAGGTCCGCGTCGTCGACACCGTCAAGGAGGACGTCGACGGCTGGAACGACGACGGCAACGGCAATCATTTCCAGTACCTCTACAACGTGCAGCCCAACGGGCCGGAGTTCGGCAAGGGCAGCGACTACGACTGGAAGTTCGACGACGAGTGGCACTGCGCCGAGTGGCACATCGACGGGCCGACGCAGAGCTACGACTTCTACATCGACGGGGCGATCGTCGAGCAGATCAGCATCGCCAACGGGCCGGGCAATACGCGGGCTCGGAGATCCCCGACGCCTTCAGCGAGGTCCGCATCGGCTGGGTCAACTACCAGGAGTCGCCGCCGGGGTTCACCGCGTGGATCGACGACGTCGCGCTCGACGACGAGCGGATCGGCTGCCAGGACTGAGCCGGGCGCGGGCCGTCGTCAGGCCCGGGCGATCTCGACGAGGACGTCGTCGAGTCGGTCGGGCTGGGAGAAGAACGGCGAATGATCGGTGTGGAGCTCGTGGACCGCCTCGCACGGCATCGCCGCGAGCATCGACCGCTGCGCCGCGGGGGTGATCGCCCGGTCCTTGGCGCACGAGATGTAGAATCGCCGCACGCTGCCGTAGCCGCGGTCGGTCAGGGCGAGCGGCGTGGCGAACGGCGCGAGCGGGTTCGGCTTGAGCAGGGTGCGCGCGCGGTCGACGACCTCGCGCTCGCAATCGGCATAGAAGATGTCGGCGATCGCGTCGCGGTTGAGGTCGACGACGCCCTCGTCGGCCTTGACGCACAGGTTCGGGGTCGCCAGCGAGTCGCTGTCCTGCAACGCGACGTCGAGCAGGGACGTGCCGTTCGGCAGCAGGAACGCCGAGAGGTAGACGAGCTTCTCGACCTTGGCGGGGCGGGCCTCGGCGACCGTCGAGATCACGATACCCCCCATGCTGTGTCCGACGAGCACGACGGTCCCCTCGATTTCATCGAGGACGGAGATCACGCGGCCGGCGTAGTGGCCGAGGGTCACCGATGCCGGCGCGGTCTCGTCGGCGCCGTGGGAGGGGAGGTCGAGCGGGGTCACGCGGTGCCCGCGTGCCATCAGCAGCCGCGCCGTCGTGGCCCAGCACCACGCGCCGTGCCACGCGCCGTGGACCAGCACGAAGTGCTTCGGCTCGCCAGTCGCTACTTCACCGCGTTCGTAGGATCTCCGCACCTGGTGGCTCATGCTCGATCGCCGGAACCTTTGACCGTACCGTAGTTGTGGCGCTCGCCCATTGTCAATCCTCGCAGATTGCGGAGCGTCGTCGCCGTCAATTGCGCGGCGCACCCTCGCGCGCTCGAGAATGCCCCTGTCGTCGATCGACGCGAGTCCGACGGCGGTTCGGCGAGCTCTTCCGCAGGACTGCGAGGACGGCGATTGCCGGGCGCACGCGTCGGGCCCGGACAGGTTTCGCGGCCAATCGTCCGCCCGCGCCCGCTCCGCCCGCGTCGAGGTCGGTCATGAGATTCGCCTGGCGTTCGGCCCGATCTGGGCAGAAATTCGCAGGGCGCTCGTGCGAAGTTTGCACTTGCGCACGGCGCTTCACCCGGGCGGATCGCACACGCCGCCGCCCTCGATCGGCGCCTGCTCGCGGGGCGCGTCGATTGCCAGCTCTCCGGTTCGAGCGCAGGTGCCCTGATAGATGCGTCGCCGCTGCCAGGCCCGGCTCCGCCGGCCTCGTCGTCGCGGGCGCCGAGCTGCGGCGGATGTCCTCGGGGACATCACGTGATGTCTCTTGGGACAGCACGTGGATTGACGATCGCGCGCGTCAGCGGACGGACGGCGCCGCGCAGGTCGCAGGCAGCTGCGCTTCCGTCAATGCTCGCGCCCACGCGGGGTCGGCGGCCGCGCGGGCCGCGACCCGGGGCTCGTGGCGCAGGCGGTCCTGGGCGAGCTCGGGCGCGTCGTCGCAGGCGACCGCCCGGAGCACGTGGTCCAGCGCCGCGTCGGGGTCGTCGTCGACGAGCATGAACACCAGGGCGAGGTGGGTCGCGCTGCGCAGCGGCTCGCCCGGCGCGTCCGCCGTGGCGCCGAACGCGACCAGGGCCCGCTCGAAGTCGCGTCGGGCGTGGGCGCGGCGACCGAGCTGCAGGTAGATCTTCGCGCGCGCGTGCAGCAGCACGCCGATGGCGCGTCGGTCCGCGTCGTCGTCGGCGGTGAGCGTCTCGATCCCGGCGAGCGCCGCGAGCAGCTCGCGCTGGAGCGCGGGGTCGTCGAAGTGATGGCGCGCGAGCGTGAACCAGGCCGCGGCGAGGGGGCGGAGGATCCGGGCCCCGCGGCCGCGCGCACGGCGGGCGCCAGGCCGGGCCGGGTCCGCAGCAGATGCAGCAGGTCGGCGTCCGCGAGGCCGGACAGCGCCGCGGCGACGACGGCGGGAGCGACCTGCCGGGCCAGCGCGTCGTGGACGAGCAGGGTGAGCAGGGCGTGATGCGGAGCTGCGGGCGGCGTCTGCTCGAGGATCGCCAGCGCCGCGGGTGCGTCGCCGGCGACCAGGGCCCGGCCGATCTGCGCTGCCGGGGAGGTGTCCGCTGCGAGGTCGTCGAGCCGCGCGCCGCGGAGGGTGATGCGGCGGAGGTCGGCGACGAGGAGGTGCTCCGCGTACGGGTCGGTGTTGCCGATGGCGAGCGAGTAACGGCCGGGGCGCGGGTGCGTCGCCTGGCGGAACGGCTCGTGCGTGCGCTGGCCGTCGTCGTCGGCGACGCACTCGGTCACGCCGCGGTCGGGGAAGAACGTCGCCCGCATGATGACGCGGTGCCGCGTCGCTGCGGAGGACACCGGACGCGAGGCGAACACTTCGCGGTACTGCCCGACGGGCTGGCAGCCGAGCTCACGGAGGCGAAACTTGCGGTCGCCGCGGCCGCCGACGTCGACGCCGATCAGCGGCCGCCCCGCCTCGTCGACCAGCGCGAAGCTCAGGGCCGAGTTGTACTCGGCCCGCGCCACGTCGAGCTCGACCTCGATCTCGACCGGTCCGCCGTCCCAGCGCACGGGCAAGGCCGCGAGGCGGCCCTGGCTCGCCAGCGCTTCGATGTGCAGGGCGCCGGCCACCGGATCGATCCGCAAGGTCGCCGGGCGATCGAAGCGCCAGGCCGGCAGGGTCGCCGCGTCGAAGCGCAGCTCGACGCCCTCGCGCGCGTCGAGCAGGGAGGCGAGGCGCTCCGACATCGCCGCGGCGGCCTCCTCCTGCGCGGCGCTGCGGCCCGGGTGAGCGCGCAGTGGCGGGCGGCGCCGGCGGCCTCCTGGTACGAGCCCAGGTCGGTCAGCAGCGTGGCGCGGCGGAGCAGCGCGTCGGGGGCGAGGGCGGCGTCGTCGAGGTTCTCGGCGTCGAGCGCGAGGGCGGCCTCCGGCTGGCCGGCGCTGGCGAACAGCGCCGCCGCGCGCGCGGAAGCGGCGGCGAACGCCCTCGTCGCCGACCATGGACGCGCTGTCGCGGAGGACCTCGGCGGCGCTCGCGGGCATGCCGGCCGCGGCGAGATCGTCGGCGCGGATCCAGCGCTCGCGCAGCAGATCGTCGGTCAGCGTCGGCGGCGGCGGAACGGACGCGGACGGCGGGGCGACGACCGGGGGAAGGGCTCGTCGCCGACGCCGAGGGCCCACAGGGCGCGCGTCGCGGAGTCTGCCACGAGCAGCCGGTGCGGCGCGTCGGCGGCCAGGCGCACCGCCGCGAGCGGCTCGCAGTGGCCGAGCACGAACGGTTCGAGCCCGCCGTCGGCGGTCTGCCGGACGAGCAGCGTGTGGCGCGCGGCGCCCCCCGGTTCGCGCAGCGGGACCGCGACTTCGTCGTGGCCGTCGCCGTCGAGGTCCGCGATCACGAAGTCGTCCTCGGCCCTGAGCGGCAGGTCGTGGGGCGAGGGCGCGTGCGCGAGGGTCGTGAGCGCGCCGCCGGACCAGCGCAGCAGATGGAGCCCGGGGGCCTCGCCGTGGTGCGGTGATTCGGGGAACACGTCGACGTTCTCGCCGCGGCCGTCGCGGAACGCGACCAGCGCGGTGGTGCCGTCCGGGCGCCGCAGCAGGCCGAGCATGCGGACCCAGCCGAACTGGCGCCGGCCGACCAGCTCGAGCGCGCCGGCATCGTCGACGTGGAACACGCGCAGGTCGAAGGCGCGGGGCGGTCCGAAGGCGGCGACGATCTCCTGGACCCCGTCGCCGTCGAGGTCGGCGGCGACGATCGCCTCGAGGTCGGAGCCGGTGCGGTGGCTCGGCTCGTGGGCCACTCGCATCCCCCCGGGATCGACGACGTGGAACCCGCGCACCGGCCACTTGAAGCCGAAGTACAGCTCGGGGCGACCGTCGCGGTCGGCGTCGACGATGCCGCGCGGGACCGCCGCGACCTCGGCGGGGAAGCGGGCCAGCGGCGGCTCCGGCCGCGTCACGTCGAGCAGCCGGCCCTCGTCGCCGTGCTGCGTGAGCGCCCACGGTGCGTCGCCCTGGACGAGATAGATCCCCGCGTCGGAGCGCCAGCGGGGGCCGGGACGCAGCCGGGAGTCGAGGAGCACGAGCTCGTGGCCCCCGTCGTCGACGACCGCGGCGCTCCACGGCCCGCCCGCGGGCAGGGCGATCGCAGCGCTCGCGCCGATGCCCGCCGGCAGGCCCGGCGTGAGCACGCGGAGCAGCGGACCGAGCCCGGACGACGACGCTTCGGCGAGGCTGTTGGCCGTCGGCAGGTCGCGGCGGCGCAGGGCCGCGGCGACGCGGAGGTCGGTCGCCTCGGGATCGTCGAGCTCGGCGGGCAAGGTCGCGACGACCTGCGAGAACGTCGCGGTGTTCCAGCCGCCGAGGTGGATGCGGGCGATCCGTCGCAGCGCCTCGCTCGCGTCCTCGCGCGTGGACGCCTCGGCGTAGGCGCGGGCGTAGTCGGCGAGCGCCTCGTCGCGCCGGCCCGCGGCGCGTCGGCGATCGCCCCGGTGCTGCCAGGCCTGCGCGAGCGCGCGGGTCCCTCGGTGCGCGGGATCCTCGACGAAGGCGGCGAACGCCGCGTCGGCTCGCTCGGCGACCGGCTCGGCCTCGACGCCGGCGAGGTGCTCGGCCGCCAGGGCTTCGACCCGCTCCTGGACCCAGCGCGTCGGAGCTGCAGCGTCGCCAGCGTGCCCACGAGCGTCAGGCCGGCGATCGCGGAGACCAGGCCGATCCGCCGCAGCCAGCGGCGGCGCCTCGCCCCGAGGTCCGCCGCCAGGGCCGCCAGCAGCGGCTCCATCGCCTGCCAGCGGGCTGCGGGGTCGGCCCGCAGCCCGCGGAGCACCACGTCTCGCAGCCACGCCGGCACGCGCGACTGCGTCGGCGGGCGCACGGTGCCCTCCAGCATCGCCGCTCGCAGCGCCTCGTAGCTGTCGGCGACGAACGGGCGCTCGCCGTAGAGCGCCTCGTAGAGCGACGCGCAGAAGCTGAACACGTCGCTGCGCGCGTCGGCCTCGCCGCCGCGGTGCTGCTCGGGCGCCATGTAGGCGGGGGTCCCGAGCACGCAGCCGGTCGTGGTGAGGTCGACGTCGAAGACCGCCCGACCGCCCGCCTCCTGCGAGGGGTCGCTCTGGGCGTCGCGGACGAGCCCGAAGTCGAGGACGCGGACGCGGCCGTCGTCGCCGACCATGACGTTGTCCGGCTTGAAGTCGCGGTGGACGAGGCCCGCGCGGTGGACCGCGGCGAGGCCCTGACCGGCCGCGACGAACAGCGCGACGATGTCGGAGCAGGGCGCGCCGCCGTGGTCGGCGAGGTGTTGGCGCAGCGTGCGGCCGCGGATGAACTCCATCGCCAGGAACACCTGGCCGCCGGAGGTGCTCACGTCGTAGATGTGGACGATGTTGGGGTGGGACAGGCGGGCGAGGGCCTTGGCCTCGCGGATGAACCGGCCGACGCCCGTCGACGTGCTGCGGTCGGTGCGGACGGTCTTGAGCGCGACCACGCGATCGAGGATCTGGTCGTAGGCGGTGTGGACCACCCCGGCGCTGCCCTGGCCCAGGACGCGCAGGACCCGGTAGCGGCCGAGCTGGTGCCCCGCGCTCGACGCGGCGCGGTCCGGTGCCCTCGCGTCCGTCACCGGCGGCTCGCTGCTGTTCGAGTCCAGCGTCGGGAGCGTCGCCGCTTCGGCGTTGATGTCCGTGGTGCTGGTCAAGCCGCGCCACCGCGCAGTATGCCGAACGGCGCCGGCAGCACGCCATCGGTTCGAAGGCGCTCGCGCAGCTCCTGTGCACCTGTCCGGGCTCGCGGCGCGACGGGCGAGGGCGCGTCGGAGCCTGCGGGCGCCCACACTCGCGAGCGGCCCTCGCGGGCGCGCCGGCGCCGGCGCCGTCGCGCGCGGCGTCCGGCTGCGGCCGCGGGAGGTGGGGTAGACTGCCGTGGCGATGACCCTGCGCGCGCCGCACGAGTCGACCTGGGACGACCGCGTCTCGCCGCGGGAGCGAGGGGGCGGCGCGCAGAAGATGACCCCGGCGCTCGCCCTCGTGTGGTCACTGGAGGAGCCCGAGCGCGTCGGCGAGGTGGCCTGTCTCCCGCCGGGCGTGGACGGGCCGTTCACTCTCGGCCGCGCCGTCGAGCCGGGCGAGGACGGCGCCTTGCCCCTGGTCCTGACTCGCCTCCGCCCGTTCGAGCGGACCGTGACCGGCGCCCTGCGCGACGGCCGAGTCTCGCGCTGGCAGCTCCGCATCGTCCCGCACGCCGACGGCGCGCTGCTGGTCGAGCAGCTCGGACGCGGCGGGCTGCAGGTCAACGGCCACGACGTCGACAGCGCGGTGGTCGTGCCGGGCGACGTCGTCACGGCGGTCGATCGCTTCTCGCTGCTCTACACCCACCGCCCGAGCGACTGGCCGCGCGAGCCGGCGGGCGTCGAGCCGTTCCCGTTCGGCGAGGCCGACGCGTTCGGCATGGTCGGCGAGTCCGCGGCCGCGTGGGCGCTCCGGTACGCGCTCGCGTTCGTCGCGTCGCAGGGCGAGCACGTGCTCGTCCACGGGCCGAGCGGCGCCGGCAAGGAGCTCATCGTCCGCGCGATCCACCAGCGATCGGGGCGGCGCACGCTGGTCGCGCGCAATGCCACCACCATCCCCGAGAGCCTGCTCGACGCCGAGCTGTACGGCAACATCAAGGACTACCCGCACCCCGGGGCGCCCGACCGCGTCGGGATGCTCGGCGAGGCCCACGAAGGCACCCTCTTCCTCGACGAGATCGGCGAGCTGCCGCACGCGCATCAGGCCCACTTGCTGCGCGTCATGGACTGCGGGCAATACACGCGGCTCGGCGAGGCCGGCAGCCGGACCGTCGATGTCCGCTTCGTCTGCGCGACCAACCGCGACCCGGACGACCTCAAGCACGACCTCCGCGCCCGCTTTATCCACACCGTCGCGGTCCCCGGGCTCGACGAGCGCCCCGAGGATATCCCGCTGCTCGTCCGCCACCTCCTCCGCGACGCGCCCGTCGAGGGCCTCTCCGCTCGCCGTTCGGGCGGCGACGGCCCGCCGCTGCCCGACGCGGGCCTGATCGGCGCGCTCGTCCATCACCCCTACAAGGGGCACGTGCGGGAGCTGAAGGCGCTGCTGTTGCGGTCGATCGCGGCCAGCGTCGGCGATCGCCTCACCGCGCCGCCGGATCTCGAGGCCCGGGGCGCCGCGCCGCGACTGCCGGAGCCGAGCACCGAGCCGGCCGACCTGACGCGCGAGCAGATCGTCGCGGCGCTCGAGCAGTGCGGCGGGGTCCGCGAGAAGGCCTGGCGGCTCCTCGGCCTGCGCAGCCGCGATCAGCTCAAGCGATTGATGAAGAAGCTCGATATCGGCTGAGCGACGGCGAGGTCGAGCTCCCCGTCGAACGCGAGCGCGGGGCGTGTCGAGCCGGCGTACGGCCCCACGATCGAGGCGATTCCACCGGGTTCGATCTTTCGACGTACGGCGACGACGTGTGGCGGTCGCCGACGACGGCCGCGATCGGGGTCAGGGACAAGCACCGCGATCCATGCCGCCGCGAGCCCTGGTACGCGATTGAGAGGACCTGCGGAAAGGTCCCGGCCCGCGGGCGAATCCGCGCGGAATGCGTCGGGTCTTGTGTCGCCGCTTGTATCGAGCTACCCAGCAACCGTGGACCGGACACGCTTCTGGAACTTGATCGACGCGGCTCGCAGCGACGCCGGCACGCGCCGCACCGCCGCGGCGCTCGTCGAGCTGCTCGCCGCCTTGCCCGCCGACGACATCGCCGCGTTCGACGCCTGGTATTGGGCCCATCAGGGCGCTGCCCGTCGCCGCGAGCTGTGGGCGGCCGCGTACACGATCATGGGCGGCTGCTCGGACGACGGCTTCGACTATTTCCGCGGCTGGCTGATCGCGCAGGGCGAACGCGTCTACATGGCCGCGATCCACGACCCCGATTCGCTCGCCGACCTACCATTGAAGGAACCCCCGAGCTGCGAGGCGATGCTCGGCGCCGCCGCCGTCGCCTACGAGCGCTCGCAGGGCCGCGAGCTCGCGGGCAGCCCGCACCGCGTCGAGATCGACGGCCAGTCGACCTGGCCCGCCGATCGCCTGAAGGGCGCCACGTTCACCCGCGAGCTGCTGCGCGAGCACCTGCCGCGCCTCTACGCCCGCTTCTGGGACGACGGCGAGCCCGAACAGGAGGACGACGCCGACGACCCCGGCGCGCCGACGCTCGCGCGCGGCGCCGTCAACAAGCCCGAGTTCGTCTCGGTGGTCGGCCCGTTCGCCGCCGGCTCCGCCTTCCCGCTCGCCTTCCCCGAGCTCGGTCGCGACCTGCTCGTCTCCTGCCAGCATTTGTTCGGCCCCGCCGGCGGCCTCTCGAAGGCCGTCCCCGGCGAGCTCATGGACCGCTTCGTCGAATCGGTGAATCTGACCGACCCATTCGACGGCGCGCCGACCGGCGTCGCCGGCCGCTCTCTGGTGATTTCCGGCGCCACCGGCGACGACCCGACCCGCGACCTCTGTGCATTCGCGCTGCCCGCCGGCCACGGGCTGCCGCTGCTGCGATTGGCGGCCCGCAGCCCGATCCCCGGCGACGTCGTGTTCCTCGCCGGTTCGGTGCGAGCCGGCGCCCCGCGGACCCGGCGGCTGCACCGCGCGGTCAAGGTCGCCGACGATCGCGGCCTCGGCGTCGTCGCCTTCGATCGCCCCGACCTCGTCCTCGGCGGCACCAGCGGCGCCCCGCTGCTGTCCGCGCAGGGCGAGGTCGTCGGCCTGCTGGTCCGCTTCATCCCCGGCACGAAGACCTACGGCATGCTGCTGCAGGCCGAGCAGATCCGCGAGCTGCTGCGATCGATCTCCGGGTGAGGGCCCCGGGGCGGCAGAGGTCGTCGAACCGCCCGGGTCATCGCTCGCCCGCAGCCCCAAGAACGCGCTTACGGGTCGAACCCGCCCTTTCTCGCCGGCCTCGGCAATTGCAGTGACCCGTCGCGATTTTGGCGGACACAGGACGCGTCCGGGCGCTCGTTGACCGGCGGCGTCGCGTGCGGCTACCCTCGCCATGGTGGGAGTCCCACGGCGGCTCGTGATCGACGGCGTGCGCTTCTGCTGGACGCGCTCGCACGGGCATCTCGAAGTCGACGGCAATCACCGCTGCGTCGAGCGCTTCTCGGCCTGGCGGGAGGGCGAGCGCCGCGGCGCGCTGCGGGTCCACTTCGTCGACGGTGAGGGCGGGAGCACCACCGCGGGCCAGGGCTGGGGCGGGTACGACGGCAGGCTCCTCGTCGATGGCGTCGCCTATAACCTCAATCGACCCGCGCTCGCGGCGCGGCTGATCCAGGCGGCGATGGCGAGGGGATGGCAACCGGGCAGCGGCCGCGAAATGGTGTGCGACGACGGCTTCGCGCTGCTCGCCAGCGCGGGCGCGCCGAGCGAGCCGCGGCGGTGAGCGGCAGTCAGCCCTCGCCACGGCCCACGCGGCGCAGCCCCGTCGCGCTGGCGAGCAGCATGTCTCGCAGCTGTTGCGCGCGCTCGCGGGCGACCGGCACATGAATGCCGCGGCCATCCGCCACCAGTCCTTCGCCCACCCATACCCGGGTCTCGCCGTCGCGCTCGAACTCCTTGATATGCGTCGCGTTGACCAGCCAGTTGCGGTGGACGCGAGCGAGCGCGCGGCCGAACGACGCCTCGATCGCGGACAGCGACAGGTCGACGTCGAACACGCCGTGGGCGGTGTGCACCCGGGTCAAGCGCTCGGCCGCCTCGAATGCCCACACCTCCTCGCGGTCGAAGAAGACCAGGCTCTTCTGCCGCCGCGCGGCGATCCGCAGCGGCCCGGCGGGCTGTACCCGCGGTCGGCGGGCCCGCAGCCGCTGCAAGCATCGCTCGACCCGCTGCTCGGTGAATGGTTTGAGCAGGTAATCGGCGACCCCGAGGTCGTACGCTTCGAGCGCGTGGGTATTGAACGCGGTCGCCAACACCAGCAATGGCGGCCCGGACAGCGCCGCGAGCTCGCGCGCGATCTCCAGCCCCTCGTTTCGCCCGCCGGAGAGGCGAATGTCGAGGAACACGACGTCGAGCGCGAGGCGCCCGTCGCCCAGCAGGATCTCCCGAGCTTCTGCCGCGGACGCGACGGCGCCCGCGACCTGCGCCAGATTGGAGCCCTCCAGCAGCTCGACCAGGTAGTTTCGCGCCGCCCACTCGTCCTCGACGACCAGGCAACGCAGCTTCTCGCCGCCCTCGCTGCTCATACCGTCCCCTCCGCAGTCACGGGCACCTCGATGACCGCCGAGGTCCCTTCGCTCGACGATCGCAGGCGCAAGGCCGACCCCGGGCACCGGAGCTCGAGTCGTCGACGCACCGCGTGCAGGCCGAGCGCCCCGGAGCGCGGCTCGCCCGTCGGCAGGCCGGGGCCGTTGTCTGTCACCGTGCACACGAGCTTCGTGCCGGCGCCGGCGCCCCGCAGCAGCTTGGCACGCACGGCCACCCGGCCGCCGCCGGCCCGACACAGCGCGCCATGCTGGACCGCGTTCTCCAGCAGGGGTTGCAGCAACAGCTGCGGCAGCAGCACGCCGCCGGCGTCGGCAGGGACGTCCCACTCGAAGCGGATCGCGTCCCCGTGGCGCGACTCGAGGATCTCCGCGTAACGCCGGAGCCAGGTGACCTCCTTGTCGAGCGTCTGCATCTCGCCGTCCCCCTGCAGCGAATCGCGCAACAGGTCTCCGAGGCACCCGAGCAGGCGCCGGGCCTCGCGCGGATCTTGCGTCACCAGCCCGGCGATGGTGTTGAGGGTGTTGAGGAGGAAATGCGGCTCGAGCTGCGAACGCAGCCGCGCCATCTCCGACGAGACCCGCAGCTGCTCGGCCTCGAAGCGCAGCTGCTCCGTCTCGAGCGCGCGGCGCTGCGCCTGTTCGGCCACGTGCGGGGACACGAAGGCGAGCCCCCAGATGCCGGCGATGACCACGCCGATCATGGCGCCGAACCCCGCGGCGAGCGGGAGCGGAGCGGCCCTTTTCATCGAGCTCGAAACCCAGGAGCCCTTCGATCACGAACACGAAGGCGAGGGCGAACAGCGCCCCGACGACCGCTGCGACGAGGAGGCAGGCGATCACCGAGTTCGCCGAGCTGAACCGCCGTCGGGCGCCGTACTCGAACATGGCCGACAACGCGAACACCTGCAGCGGCGTCTCGATCACCCATAGCAAGAACCGGAGGGCGATGCTCGCAATGTGCTCGCCTTCGAAGAACTCGGGGGCGGTCTGCAGCAGACCGATGCCTGTCACCAATGCCATGGCCATCAGCCATGCCCTTCGCGTGAAGAGCGAAGGCCGCTGCAGCGCTGAACCTCTCACGACGCCGCCAAGCTAGCCGCCGCTTTGATGAATGTCAAGACAGCCGCGTGCGCGCCACGTTGATGCCTGGGACGGCTTGACCTCGACCACGCGCGCGCGTGGCCAGGCGCAGCGGTGCAGCGGCGCATCCGCCTCCGGGTGGAGGCGGATGGCGATCGCTGCGACGGCCGCGAGCATGGCGCCGCCAGCCACCCGCGACGTGGCGAAGCCGCCGATCTGCAGAGCATGCGACGCGCGCCCGCGGCTCGACGGCTCTCTGATCATAGACGTCGCAAGAATGCGACCAGGTCGCTCTTCTGTTCCTTGGTGAGTGCCTCGGGAGGGCCGATGTCACCGTCCGCGTCCGGCTCCTTCTCGCCGGGCAGGGTGAGGGACGGGAACTTGGCGAGCAGGTGGTCGCTGTAGAGCGAGACCACGTCTTCCAGGGTCTCCGAGATGTTGTTGTGCCAGTAGGGCGCGGTCCTCCCGATTCCACGCAGCGTCGGGATGTCGAACGCCTCGAAGTCGTGAGGGCTCCCCGTGATCGCCGCGCGCCCCGGGTCGGTGGTAAAGAACTGCGGGAAGAAATTCGGCCCCGTCACGGGGTTGCCGTCGGGGTCGAGCGCGCCAGAGAACGGATCGCCGGGCGGGAGCGCGGAGGCAGGTCCGCGGCGACCTCCGTGCGCGCGGCGTCCTTGTAAAAGCGAAACCGGTAGGCCGGGAAGCTCAGGTCTTTCGTGAAGCTCTCGTGTTCGGTGGCGCCCAGCTGGACCAGGAAGTTCTCCATCGCCGAGCCGATGTTGATAAACTCGTTCTCGGGCTGAGCCGCGAGCACCGGCCTCGGGGGATCCGTCGCCGGGACCTCGAACAGCACGTTGCCGTCGGGTTTGAGCGCCGGGAAGGCCAGATCGTGGACGGCGCGATCGACGATCGTGGCCTTGTTGGCGCCCCCGTGACAGGACGCGCACACCTTCTCGTAGACCTCCCTGCCGCGCTCCTCTTCGGGCGACAGCTCCATCGAAGCCTCGACGTCGCTCACGTCGTCGAATGCGACCCCGCTCGCGAGCTCGTCGGCGACCGCGCGCGCGCGGTCCGACGAGAAGACGCTGCGCTCGAACTCGGCGATCCGCGCGAGCTCGGCCTTGCTCGCCGTGCCTCCTCCGCTGTGCCCCGTGAGGGCGCCTTGCGCCTGCGATTCGAGGGTCTCCTCGCGTCCGTCCAATTGATAGGGGGCGTCAACACCGAGTCGGCGATCGAGGGCACTCCGCGCCACACGAATATCTTGCGATCGGGCGGTGTGGTCACGTTCCCCGCGTCGTCGATCACGTCCATGTTGGCAGGCAAGGTGAGCCACACGCGCACGAGCCCCTTCTTGAGGTGCTCGAAGGTCAACGTCTCGGCGGTGGGGTCGTCGGCGTCGATCGCGGCGAACAGCGGATCGTCCGGGTTCGTCGCGAGCAAGCGAGCGACGTGGTCGGGCGTCAGGGTGAAGTCGTCCTCGGGCACGTGGCAGGTGGCGCAGGAGCGGCCATTGGTCTTCTGGAAGGCCTCCTTGAAGAGCGGCTCGACGGTGACGGCCGGCTCGGTCTGGGTGCCACAAGCGCTCGTGGCGAGCAGGGCGATGGCGCCCAGCGCCGCCAGGGAGGAGTGATTGCGTGCGCCCGCGGCCGGCTTGCGGTCGCTGCGGAGGGGAGGTTGAAGCATGCCGGGCTCCGTTTCGAGGGTCAGGGGTTCCTCCGACTCTCGCAGCGGGCGACACGCCCTGCCATTCGTTCCCGACGAGCCGTCGCGCGCTTACGACGAGCCGTCCCGCGCTGTGCACGAGCCGGAGAGGCGATGAGGATGGCCCGGCGCCGAGCGGACGATGAGGTCGGCCTGCGCGCGATCCGCCCGGCACGCGCGCGGCGCTACGGGGCGGCCCTCGGCGCCGCGATCGGTAGTACGAATGCGTATTCGTAGGACTTCTCCGCCATCTTCGCCGGGAACGCCCAGCGAGCCCCCGCTCCACCGCGCAGTCGACGATCGCCTGCGGCACCTCCGACACCGTCGGCGTCACCGTCTGCGCGCGCAGCACGTTGTCCTGCGGCGCGCCCATCGTCCACAGCAGCGTCATCCGGCCCTGGCTGCCCGGCGCCTTCTTCTCGCAGAACTGGATCTCGCGCACGTGCGCCCCGACGATCGCCTCGAATTGCCGGCGCTCCTTCTCCGCGTCGTCGGCCGGCTCCCCGAGCACCAGCGTGACCCGGGGCCGGCGCTCGAAGCTCTCCGCCGGCGCCTCGCCGACCCAGCCGAGCATCGACTCCGTCAGGCACGTCAGCACCTCCGCGTCGGGAAAGGTCGTCTCCACGATCTCCACCGACTCGTAGATCGTGCCGATGTCCGGGGCGCCGATCTCCGTCACGTCGATCGTCAGCGCGCCGCTGCCCGTCGCCCCGAGGTCCCGCATGCACGCGTCGAAGGCCGCTCGCAAGGCGTCGCTCGGCCGCGCGGGCGTCGGCGCCGGTCGCGGGAGCGCCGGCAGCCCCTGACGGATCTCCCGCTTGCGCCGCTCCCAGGCCTCGCGCCGTGGGTCGGCCGCATCGGTCGCGGCCGGCGTCGCGCTCGCGGTCGGCCTGCCGCCTGTCTCTTCGACCATCTGTGATGATTCGCCCGGCGACCTGCCCAGCGCCACCCATCCGGCCACGCCCGCCGTGGCCGCCGTCGCGACCACGAGCAACCCCTTCACGATCACGCTCATGCTGCCGCCTTTCGTCGCCCCGCTCGCCGGTGTCGTCGTCAGCGCCGGCGGCCCGGCCAGGACGGCCGCGCACCAGCTCTTGCGACCGTCGCAGCGCGAGTCCAGGCGGTCGCGCAGGCGCTTCAGCGAGCGATGGAGGCGCGAGCGGATCGTCGCGGCCGGCACGCCGAGCTCGCGACCGATGTCGACCACCTGCTCGCCTGCGAAGAATCGCCGCATCAGGATCCGCTGGTCTTCCGCCGACAGCGCCTCGATCTCGCTCAGCAGGATCTTCAGCACCGCCAGGCGCTCGAGCTCGCGGTCGGGATCCGGCGCGGACGTCGGCCCTCGACCGTCTGCTCGCGCCGCTCGCGTCGGGCGTCGGCGCGCAGGCGCATGCGAAACAGGTTTCGCACCACCGTCGCCAGCCACGGGCGCAGTGACTCCTCACTGTCCGGCCCGCGCCGCCACGCGGCCACGAGCGCCTCCTGTACGAGGTCGTCAGCCTCGTCTCCGTCGCGCGCCAGGACCTGCGCGAACTGCCGCAGCCACCGTAGGTCCGCCAGCAGGCTGGCCGTCGTCTCCGAATGCGCCATGATGCACTCCCTGCATGCCGCCGGAGCCGCGAGCGTTGCACGGAAAAATCTTGGCGCGCCGCGGTTCGGCCGTCGACCGCCCGCGCCGCGCGCGCAGAGCCGGGGCCTCGCGCGAATCCGGGAGCGGGAGTCGTCGGGCAAGCCGGGACCACGATATCCCGGTCGGCAGGAGGTGCGAGCCTCCGTGCTCTCGCGGCTGCCTCGCCTGCGATCCGGTCGAGGCAGCCGCCCGCGCTCGCGGCCTCGTCGGCCGCGGGCGCTGCTCGGAGCGACTCAGTGCACGAAGATCTGGTTCGTGCCGGTGAAGTTGCTCAGCTCGACGTCCTGCGTGACCGCGTCCTTGTCGGCCTTCGCGGTGGCGGCGAGCAGCTGCTTGACCGTGTCGAGGCCCTTCACCGGCCCGACCTTGAACGGCGAATCCTTGTCGGTGGCGACGTCCACCGGGACCAGGCCGCCGTTGAACTCCACGATCAGGTCGATGAGGTGCGGGAACACGACCCTGCGGCCGCAGTTGTTGCACGCGATCTCGTAGAGCCGGTTGTGCCGGCGATCGAGGTCGGCGAACTCCATCCACGCCACGCCGGGGCCCCACTGCTGGTCGGGCACCGCGAGCACGTTGCCGGCGCCGGTGCCGGTGAGGAAGTCCGAGAGGACCGCGGGCGCGGTCGTCGGGTTGATGTGGAAGAACGACGTGCTCGTGTCCGCGAAGTGACAGCCGTTGCAGGTGTTGACCGAGAACTGCTGGCGCGCGCAGACCTCCCGCGGATCGCTCGAATCGGCGGCGCCGATCTGCCAGTGGGTCGGGGGCAACACCAACGCGTTGCCGCCGCGCAGCGGCATGCCGCTGGCCTCGAGCGGCATCTCGAAGGCCGGGCTGCAGTCACCGACGACCGTGTTGCCGCTCGCGCCGGAGGTGAAGAACGCGCCCATCGAGACCTCGGACAGGACCGCACCGGGCGCGCCCGACGGCGGCATCGGCGTGAACAGGGTCCAGTCGTCGATGTTGAGGTCGGAGCTGGCGTTGTAGGCGCTGTCGTCGGGGGTCAGCGCGACGCTGTGCGGCAGCAGCGGGCCGTCGGCCGGCGTGTCGACGTTGGTGAGCGGGTCCTCGGTGGAGAGCGTGAACTCGCGGAGCTCCCAGTGGAAGTTGAGCGCGTTCTCGTTGGTCCGGATCTGGTTGATCGCGTTCTGGTTGCCCTTGAGCGGCGCGGCGCCGCTCAGCACCACGTTCTCGGTGATGCTCTCCAGGTGCGCGCGCCACGAGGACGAGAACCGGGGCAGCAAGGGGTCGCTGAGCCGGATCCACTGGTTCGCCCAGTCCTTGATCGCCGCGCAGTCCTCCCGCGGCACGCCGTATTCGAAGATCACCGAGAAGGGCAGCTGGCTGCAGCTGTTCAGGTTCTGCACGCCGAACACGAAGCGCATCTCGCCCGCGGTCAGCGGCATGCCGCCGCCGAAATAACCGCCGCCGCTGCTGGTCTTGCCGAGGTCGATGCGGTTGACGATCGCGGACAGGCGGAACGGCGCCTTGTCGAGGTTGAGCGGGCCGCCGAGGATCAGGTTGCCGCCCACCAGCGAGGAGGTCACGCCGCTGGCGTTGGCCCACGGCCGGATCACCTGCTGGAACATCTGCGTGCGCGCGGGGAGCGTGTCGTTGTTGACGACCTGGTTGGTCAGCCAGGTCGACAGCCACTTGACGACGAAGTCGTTGGTGCTGAGGCCCGAGCCGATCGCCATCTCCTCCATCAGGTGCTTGAATGTCCACACCCCGTTGGGGTTGTCGAGCCCGGGGTCGCACACGTCGTTGGTGCGGTTCTTGTCGCGGACCACCGCGAGGTCGGTGATGACGAGCGCCTCCTCCCAGCGCGCCGGCGTCGAGATCGGCATGACCGGACAGGGCCCGAGCGCGACCGGGACGCCGGTGTCGAACACGCTGATGTCGAACTTGATGCCCGTCGTGACGGCGATCGGGTTGCGGCCCTTGAAGACGATCCGGTCCTTCGTGGTCTCGCCGAACTTCTCGAAGGTCGCCTCGGCCTTCGCGCGCTGCTCGAGCTCCTCGTCGGTGAGCGTGGCGAAGGCGGTGAAGAACTGCTTGCCGGGGCTGTCCTTGAGCACGCCGAGCTCGACCAGCGCGTCGCTGCGGACCAGCATCATCGGGTTTTTGGGGTCGCCGACGACGCGGATCAAGCTCTCGCCGAGCTCCTTGTTGTGCGGCTCCGCCAGCTTGATGTGCACCGCGACGTTCTCACCGGCCTCGGTCGCCTTGGGCAACTTCTGGACGAACACCTCGGCCGTCTCGATCGGCTCGACGAACGGCAGCTTCTCCGCCGACACGCTCTCGCCCGGGAACGGGAACTTCGGATCGTCATCCTTCTTGAATTCGACGTCGTCGAGGTCCGTCTCGTCGACTTCAGTATCGGTACACCCCACCGTTCCGAATGCACCGATCGCACCAATCATCATCGCGGCCAACGACGCAGATTGAACTCTATTCCGAGTCATCGCTATCTCCTGGGTTCGGGGACGACGGCGATATGCTCACGGGACAGGCAGGCGATGGAAGCCGGGGAAGGCACCGTGAAACGGCGACCGCATCCCCGCGAATGCGCGGCACCGCCCGCGCTGATCCGCGCCGATTCAGCGGCGCGATAGTCGCGTTTTACCCAGCCCGCGACTAGAACAGAGTCCAGGTCGCAACCGTGGGCCGCTCGCGATTTCGCCAATTCGGACGTCGTTCGGACCTGCGGGATCGACGCGGAGATCTCTTCCCGGAGAATCCGGGCGCATTTTCGGTCCTCGCGCCCCAGCGGCGCGCCATCGCGCGCTTAGCGCAATTCGGCGCGGACAGACGTCCCTTGTGGTCTGGGCCCCGCACGTGCCGTGGGCTGACCCATGCGCGAAATCGGGCATCCCCGTCGGAGCCCTCCGCGCCCGAGGTGTACATGGTTCAGCGCGAAATGTGCGCGGTCAGCGCCGGATAGCCGCGGCCCGAGGCCACTGGCACATTGCAGGGGCGAGACCCCATTGCGCGCTCGCCCGAGCCGGCGAGCGCGCGGCGACCCTCGAATCTATGCACCGAAGGGGTCGGAGGCCCTGCGGTCATTCTCCGCCCGGCGGACTCGGAGACCGGCGGCCCGCACTATCGGGGCCACTGCATTCGAGGCGATGATCGAAGGCGGGGAATTCTACGAAGAAAGGGCGGAGGCAATGGCTTGTTGCGAGCGCGCCGTCGACTCACCGCAGCGAACGCGAGCACGAGGAGCACGCCCCGCGAACCGTCATCGACGGCGCACCCGGAACAACCATCCTCGTCGTTGCGATCCGGACGACCAGCGCTGTCGCTCGAATTTCCGCTCCCCGAGGTGGCGCTCGAACTCACGGTCGAGGAGGCGTCGCCGCTCGTCGTGGGCGCAGCGGCGGTGCTCGAGACGCTGGTCGAGGTGTCGCCGGTCGAGCCGGTCGTCGCGGGGCAGCTCGAGCTTCGCCGCCTGTGCCCGTCGTGGTGTCGGTCTCCGGCGGCAGGCACAGCTTGATCGCCTGGCAGGTCTCCTCGGGCTTGCCGCAAGTGTCATCAGGCGAGCACGGGCCACCGTGAACCGGCTGGGGCGGTTGAGAGGGCTCGAACGGGCTGATGCACGCCTTGGTGCATTGGCATACGCTGCCGGCGTGGCAGTCGGCGTCGGTTTGGCAGTCGAGCGCGCGGCAGAAGGCGAAGCCGCAGGAGATATATTCGAAGCTGCCGGGCGGGCAGTCCTCCGGCGGCGGCGGGGCGATATCGGCGCGCGCTCGGCCTGCGAGGGACACGAGCAGGGCCGAGAGGGAAAGATACAGCGCAGACGACGGTTCATCGACGACACCCCGTCGTCACCGTATCACGGGTCGAGCGAGGACAGCCGTCATGTCGGCGCGTGGCTCCTCGCACGGCGGCCTGCGTGCGAGACGGCGACGATGGCCTGCCCGCCGGGCACGTGCGCGCGGAGGCCGAGCGTGCGCGAGTGGTACACGCCCAGCCGGCCCATGTTCGCCAGTCACCGCATCTGCTCGCAACGCACCCGGTAGCGGCGAAGCATCCCATCGAGGCCGTCCGCCGCGGGCTCGTCGCGCATGCGCGCGAGCACGAGTCCGACCCGTTCATCCGGGGCCGCGGCGAGCAGCTTGGACGCGAAGGTGTACGGCGGCTCAGCACACCCGAGCTCGTCGCACGCCGTGATCTCCGCGGCGATCGCCCGTGCCTCGGCGGCCATCACCACCTCCATCTGGCGGTCGCATGGCACCCCGGGCGCCGGGAAGCGGTGCAGCCCGTCGGCTACGTGCGTACGCAGGTGAATCAGCCGGGCCGCCGCGTTCTCGTGATCCAGCGAGCTCGAGATCACGGCGACGCCGTCCGGTAGCACCGAGCCGCGGTCGTGCCCGCCGAAGCAGATCGCCGGGGCGTCGTCGAGCCCGCGTCCGGCACGCGTGCCGCGGGCCGCGTCCAGCACCGCCCGGGCGCGCCCGACGTCGGCCATGGTCGCCGGCGGGCAGGCCGGAGCGGGTGTCCCACATGCCAGGTCCCCGGCAAGCACCAGGGCGACGAGCGAGCATCTGTCCATGCGGCTTCTGGGAATGATACCGTGAACGAGAGGCATGGATGTCGATGAATCTTCCGCCCGGCGCTTGGAGGCTGATTGTTGCGCTCGCTTTCGTCGCCCCGCCCGCGCGCGCCGACGTCGTTCCGCCGCTGCCGGACGAGTGCCCGCCCGGCAGCGACGTCGATTACGCCTGCGGCGCGGCGTTCTGCCGGGCGTTCCTGTGTGAGACCGATGCCGACTGCAAGGGTGGCGACTGCGAGCCGGTCAAGGCGTGCTTCGGCGAGAACGAGGCACTCTTGCCGCCGCCGACCGAACACGGCGGTCCATGCTCACGCGACGATACGTGCAGCGACGAGGAGCTCACTTGCCAGACGCTCAAGCTCTGCTTGTCGTTCGGGGACGGCACCTCCGGCGACGGCACGACAGCCGGCACGAGCACCGGAGCTGCGAGCACCGGGGCTGCGAGCACCGGGGCCGCGAGCACCGGAGCCGCGAGCACCGAGACCTCGACCAGCGGTTCGTCGGTCACCACGACCGGAGTCGACACACTCGGGTCCACCCAGACAGGAGGCGACCTCTCCACGGGCACCGGGAAGGACTCGAGAGGCGCCACGGATGGTGGTAGCTCGAACGGGACCTCGGGCGCAGACGGGAGCGGCTGCGCTTGCTCGCTCACGGATGGCTCGCCGGTTTTGCTCGGCCTGTTCGGACTCGCAGCGCTGCGGCGACGACGTATCACTCCGACGACGATCGCCCGCGCAAGCTGATCAAACGGCGGGCGATCTCGAGTGCATGGGCTCATCGAGAGGCTGCTCGAGCGTCGTAGGAGCCCCGGGCCTCGCCGGCCAGGCGCGCGAGCAACGTCGAGGCGAGCAACACGACGAGGCGATCACGCCGCTCACCCCGGCC
Source organism: Nannocystis pusilla (assembly GCF_026626665.1). GTDB lineage: Bacteria > Myxococcota_A > Polyangia > Nannocystales > Nannocystaceae > Nannocystis > Nannocystis pusilla. The sequence continues at coordinate 6,358,014 of NZ_JAPNKE010000002.1, read as the reverse complement.
GACGACGCCGCCGTGCGGGCGACGCTCGCCGACAAGTTGGCCGCCCACGCGGCGTTCGAGCCGGCGTTGCTCGCCGCGAGCCATGTACCGGATTGCCGCTATCATCAGGTGGGCGTCGACGGCGTCGACTACGGCGCACGGACGCTGTCCGAGTGGGGGCCGTGTACGCCGAGCGCCAGGATCGCGGCGAGACCGACCGCGAGAGCCGCTGGCGCGTCCTCGCGGTGGTCGGGCACGGCAAGCTCGCCGCGGTCAAGACCGACGTCGTGGTCGCCGGCACGCGTTACGTCGACCACATCCTGCTCCTGCGCGTCGCCGACGGCTGGCGCATCGCCGCCGCCGCCTGGGGCCCGGCGCCCGCCTCCTGACGTCATTCGCGCCGGCGAACACGCTGTGGAGCGGCTCGCCCGCGGATCGCCTCGTGGCCGTCGTCGAAGTCATGAGACGCCGACGCTTCAGCCCGGCGGGTCGCACACCGCGCCGCCTTCGATCTGCGCCTGAGTGCGGAACGTGTTGAGCATTGCCAGCTCTTCGGTTCGACGGCGGGGATGGTGCCGTCTCGCGGACGTTGGTGACGTGGTGCACAACCCCAGCTATGCCCCCCTACGGGCCCGAATTCGAGGGGTTGTATCGAAAGCTGCCCAGATCGCGACGAATTCGAGACGAAATTCGAGACAACCGGGAGATCACGCCGCCGCGCATCAGGGCCTCCAAGCCACCCTGGACCCCCCGATTGACCAAGCTTTCAGGCCGCCGGCCGCCCGACCGGCGAGACAAGCAGAGTGGGGACGGAGACGGGCAAGTCCGAGCAACGGGCGACATCACGCTCGGCGGTGGATACTCGGTCGATGGCCAGGTTAAGCGCTCGACGTGAACCAGAGGACAGGCGGCTCATCTTACGCCGCTGGCGACGTCCTCGTCGAGCGGGTCTACGACCTCCTCCCGCCCCACCTGCGGATCTCGCAGGCCTACCAGAAGTGGGCCGTGCTGCGATTCGACCTCGAGGACGCCCCATGCCGCCAGGAGCACCGCTACCACCATCGAAGAGGAACGCTATACCGTGACCAGCGGCCCCGGCGACCAACGCTAGCCTGTGTCCCCGCGGACAGCTTCAGACACGCATCGCGGAGCCATGAGCGATGGAGGTCGACTCCGAAGTCCCGCCCGCGAGCCGGGGAGCCGGGAGCCCAGGAGGCGTTGCCAAGCCGTCGCCAACCCGACCCGACCCGAGCCGTGGGAAGGTCAGCCGGTCGCCGGCGGGCTCGCGGGCGCGTCGGGCTCGTCGGCCAGCGCGAGGGCCTGGAACGCAGCGCGCGTCGCCTTGAGCGCGCTCGTGCCCTGGCCGTGCTCCGCCCACCACATCAGCGTGGCGAACGTGACGGCGACCAGCGTGTGCGCGACCAGGGAGGCGGCGCGCCGCTCGGCGAGGGGCCGGCGGCCACCGCCGTGGCCAGCACCGCCTCGATCTCCCGGAGCGTCGGGTGGTCGAGGAGCGCGGGGGCGCTAGCGATCACCCGCAGCCGCCGCCGCGCCGTCGCGGCGGCCTCGGGGTCGTCCAGCGGGCGCAGGAACGGCTCGATGAACTCGCGCAGCACGCCGCCGACCCGCAGGTCGGCTCCGGACAGCGCGGCGGCGCGCTGCCGCATGACGTCGAGAATGTCGCCCAGGCTGCCCCAGACGAGCTCCCATTTCGAGGGGAACAGGCGAAACAGGGTCCGGCGGCTCACCGACGCGGCGTCGGCGATCTCGTCCATGGTCACCCGGTCGAACCCCTCGCGCTCGAAGAGGTCGAGCGCAATGCGGGCGATCTCGCGCGGATCGGCCTCCTGGGGCCGTCCTCGCCGTGTCTGTTGCATTTTGGCACTTTGTGCCATAAATGGATGGGGCAGCCCCGGAGAGGATGACTACCATGAGCATCGCGTTCGAGTCAGCGATGAACGAGCCCGTGAGCCTCAACGTGCAACGCGAGCTGGAGAAGCCGGAGGCGCGGGCCGACCTGGTCGCCGTGTACGCCCGGCTGCGGCGGTTGGGGCCGGTGATCCGTTCGCGCTCGTTGTTGTTCGGCGAGAGCCTGGTGCTCACGCGCTACGAGGACGTCGTGAGCGCGTTGAAAGACCCGCGGCTCGCCAGCGACCGCCGCAGCATCACGGACGGCGGCAAGGGCCCGCTGGAGCGCTGGTGGATGCCGAACGTCATCAAGCTGCTGCTCGACAGCATGGTGATGAAGGACCCGCCGGATCACCGGCGCCTGCGCAACCTCGTGCAGAAGGCGTTCACGCCGGCGAGGGTCGAGGCGCTGAGCGGGCGGGTCGAGCGGATCACGGAGGAGCTGCTCGACGCGGCCGCCAGGAAGCCCGTCGTCGATCTGATCGCGGACCTCGCCCTGCCGCTGCCGCTCACCGTCATCTCGGAGATGCTCGGCGTCCCCGGGCCGGAGCGGATGCAGTTCCGCAAGCTGCTCGCGCGGGTCGTCGATCCCGGGAGCCAGAACCCGGTCGGGTTCGTCCTCAACTACCCGCACATGGTCCGGCTCAATCGGCTGCTGCGGCGCCTGGTCCAGCTCCGGCGCGAGCAGCCGGGCGACGACCTCATGACGGCGCTGGTGCAGGCCGAGGAGGGCGGCGACCGGCTCGGCGAGGACGAGCTGATCTCGATGGTCTTCCTGCTGCTGTTCGCCGGGCACGAGACGACGGTGAACCTGATCGGCAACGGCGTGCTGGCGCTGCTGCAGCACCCCGACCAGCTCCGATTGCTGCGCGACCGCCCCGAGCTGATCGACGGCGCGATCGAGGAGCTGCTGCGGTTCACCAACCCGGTCGGCACGGTGTCGCCCCGCTTCGTGCGCGAGGACCTCGAGATCGCGGGCGTCAGGGTCCCGAAGGGGAGCACGCTGACGCTGCTGCTCGCCTCGGCGAACCTCGACGAGGCGGCGTTCGCCGGGGCGGACGGGCTCGATATCACCCGCAGCCCGAACCGCCACGTCTCGTTCGGCCTCGGCGCCCACTACTGCCTGGGGGCGCCGCTCGCGCGGATCGAGGCGCGCGTGGCGATCCCCGCGCTGTTGCGGCGCTTCCCGGGCCTGCGCCTCGCGGTCCCGCCCGCGGCGATTCGCTGGCGTCCCGGCATGGGACTGCGGGGGCTCGAGGCGCTGCCGGTGTCCCTGTCGCCCGGCGATCGACCCGCGTAGGCCGACCGTTGCGGCGCGAGCCGGTCGTCGCGGCGAACGCCGCTCGATCCCCTCACCGCGAGGTCACTCCTCGGGTCAGCGGGAGCACGGGCGAGCCGCGCGGGCAGGCGTCGATCTGCTCGTCGGAGGTCTGCGGCGGCGCAACCAAACGCGCACGGCCCTGATTTACTGCCGCGCGCGGCCTTCGAGCTCGAGGGTGATGACGTGCCGCGTGTCGCCGCTCCGACGGACTCGTTCATGCGGGCTCCGGCGACGACCTACGCGTCACTGCCTCGTGTGGCTCAATCCTTTTAATGCGCAGGCAGCGCCGGCGCGCCCAGTGACCCTCCACAACAGCGACGAGACCTGCGACGACGGCGATCGAGGGCGTGATCTGCCTGTTGATGGCGGCGCCGCTCGGGGCGCCGCTCGGGCTCCTCGGCGCAATGATCGGGCAGGAGCTCGCCAGATCGGCGCGAGTCGGCGCGGGGAGCATCGCGGCGCTGGTGCTCGTCCTGCCGATCCTGACCGCGGTCGAGGCATGGCTGCCGGCGCCGCTGGTCGAGCGCGAGGTGCGGACGACGATCGTCGTCGACGCACCACCGACGGCAGTCTGGCCCAACCTCGTCGGCTTCGCCGAGCTCGACGCGCCGCCAGCGTGGATCTACGACCTCGGCGTGGCGTATCCGCTGCGCGCGCGGATCGAGGGCGAGGGCGTCGGCGCGGTCCGTCACTGCGAGTTCACCACAGGCGCGTTCGTCGAGCCGATCACCGCCTGGGAGCCCGGCCGACGGCTCGCGTTCGACGTCGTCGCTCAGCCGGCGCCGATGCACGAGCTGAGCCCGTACCGCCATGTCCACCCGCCGCACCTCGACGGCTACTTCCGCTCGCGTCGCGGCGAGTTCCGCCTGCGCGACCTGGGCAATGGCCGCACCGAGCTGTCCGGCAGCACGTGGTACACGCTCGACCTGGCCCCGACGACATACTGGGCGCTGTGGACCGACGCGCTGATCCACGGGATCCACCGCCGCGCGCTCGGACACGTCGCGCGGCTCAGCGAGCGTGGCGCGGTCTCGGTGCCGGCGGCGATCGACGACGTTGTAGGCGTGAGCCTCGGTGCGAGCCCGCGAGGCGAGTGAGGCGCGGACCGACGCTGGTACGTGAGCTCGCTGGGCCTCGCAGATGCACCGTGCGATCGTAGGTCAGCGCCGCGGCGAGCGGCGAGCGGCGAGCCGTCGAGAGCGACCTCGGCCTGCGTGTCGCACCACGCGAAGAAGGCGTCGCTACCCTTCGGGGTGATGCGCCGTCTCGCCCTCGCTGCTGCTCTCGGGCTCGGCTGCGGCAACGACAGCTCGCCGGCGTTCTCGTCGACGGGCGTCACCTCCGTAGCGCACACCTCGAGCAGTTCGGGCAGCACGACGACGTCGACCTCGACGTCAACCTCGGCCAGCGGCGGTGCTGAGGACAGCGCCGCGAGCAGCTCGGGGCGCGGCGTCCACGTTCGACATGGCCCCGCCCGCGCCGAGCGGGCGATCGCACTTCCCGACCTGGTCAACGTATTTCCCGCACTCGTAGTCGAGTGCGGTCGGCCGGCACTTGCCGTTGTTCAGGCACGCAGCGCGCTCAGCGAGACGCGATTCCGCCGAGGAACACGTCCACCAGGTGCGCGACGCGCGACTTCGACGACGCGCTCTGTTCGCTCGCGAGCGAGATGGCCGTCGCCACGCACACGAGGTCCTCGAACGTGACGTCGCGACGGATGACTCCGGCCTTCTGCGCACGTCGAACGAGCCGCCGCCCTTCTTCGCTCGTCGCGTGGCAGCCCGGCGTGTCGGTCTGAAGCACAGTCCCGAGCGAGGCTGCGATCCCTCGGTAGACGTTCGTGTGGAGCACGAGCTGTTCGAGGTAGGCGCGCACGGACTCCGTTGGGGTGAGCTCGCCGTCGCGCGCACGACTCGCCTCGGCGAGCTCCAGGAAGCGCGCGCTGTACGCCGCCCCGAGGAGCGCCTCGCGCGTCGGGAAGCGCCGATAGAGGGTGCCGATGCCCACGTTCGCGCGCTTGGCCACGTCCTCGAGCGAGACGTTCGCCCCGTGCTCGAGGAACATTTCCTCGGCTGCCGCGAGGATGCGCTCGCGGTTCAGCTGGGCGTCGGCGCGAAGCGAGACTTCGCCGGTTCTTGAGGGTTTCTTCTTCGCCACTTGCAAGTGGAGGATGCCTCCACCATGCAAGTGGAGCAACCCTCCACTTTGTGGAGGAGGAAAGGAGCCTCTTCGATGACGAAGCGATTCGAGGACAAGGTTGTGGTGATCACGGGCGGCAGCGAGGGCATCGGCCTGGCGACTGCCAAGCTCTTCGCGGCCGAGGGCGCGCACGTGTACGTGACCGCCCGGCGTCAGGATCGGCTGGACGAAGCCGTGAACGAGATCGGCCACGGCGCGGTCGGCGTCCAGGGCGATGCCGCGAAGCTCGCCGACCTCGACCGGCTCTACGAGCGCATCGAGCGTGACCACGGTCGGGTCGACGTCGTGTTCGCGAACGCGGGCATCTCCGAGAGCGGGCCGATCGGCGGGCTCGAAGAGGCACACTTCGATCGCGTGTTCGAAACGAACGTCAAGGGCACGGTCTTCACCGTGCAGAAGGCGCTGCCGCTGATGAAGGCCGGAGGCTCGGTGATCCTCGCGGGCTCGGGCGCGGGCAGCAAAGGACTCCCCGCTCTCTCGATCTACAGCGCCACGAAGGCGGCGATCCGTTCCTTCGCGAGGACGTGGACGACCGACCTCAAGACCCGCGGCATCCGTGTGAACGTCGTCTCCGCCGGGATGATCATGACCCCGGGCATGCAGAAGTACCTCCAGCACACCCCGGGCGCCGAGGCGGCCATCAAGGCGATGACGCCGCTCGACCGACTCGGTACGCCCGACGAGGTTGGTAAGGCCGTCCTCTACCTCGCGTCGGACGACGCCAGCTTCGTCGCCGGTGTCGAGTTGTTCGTCGACGGCGGCGTGCTCGCGGCTTGACCGTCAGCGGACGGAGCGCCTTCGCGTGGCGGCTGCAACGCCGAGTCGGGGGTGCGCTCGAGGCGGAAGGGCTCACTCGGGCATGCGAAGACCCTGGGCGGTTATGTGACGCTTCCAGCGTGCGCGAAGATCGGTCTGGCTGCAGTCGATGCGCTCGTCGATGAACTGCGCAGCGACGATCCGGTCGGTGCGGAAGTGACGAAATCCCTGGCGTAGCTCGCACCACCCCGCGACGAGACGCACCGTCTCGGCGTACCCGACGACGACCGGCCAGATGGTGCGCTCGGTCTCCTCGTTTCGCTCGTCGAGATAGCGAAGTCGGACCTTGCGTCCGGTGCGAATCCAGAGGCGAAGCTTCGTGAGGTCGATGCCATCGGTCGTCGCGGAGAGCGGCGCGGGCGCGCTGACCGACGGCTCGATGAGGAAGGCTCGCAGTCGCTCGGGCACGCTCTGCGTGATCTTCGCGAGGAGGTCGCGAGCGGCGTTTGCGAGCACGGGGTCGCCACGCATCGCCACCCACTGGGCACCGAGGACGGCCGCCTCGAGCTCGTCGGGCGTGAGCATCAGCGGCGGCATGTCGAACTGGCGATCGAGCACATACCCGAGCCCGGCTTCGCCACGAATCGGCACCTGCTGCGCCATCAACTCAGCGATGTCGCGGTAGACCGAGCGCTTCGAGGTCTCGAGTTCACCCGCAAGCGTCTCGGCGGTCACGGGGCGCTTCGCCCGCCTCAGGAGTTGGATGATCCGAAAGAGCCGGTCAGCGCGTCGCATGTTCGCTGCTGCCATCATGCTGTCAGCAGCACCGCGCTACAAGTCTTGCTCGTACGCCAACAACGAAGGAGCAAGCCATGAACCTGGTCTCGATTCTGAATCATCACGAAGGACGTGAAGCGCTTGGTCCAGTTCTACGAACGGGCGGTGGCGCCGGCGAGGTGGCTCACCGAGGAGTTCGCCGAGGTGGCGACGCCGACCTGCACGATCGCTATCGGCAGCGAACGCACGATGACGATGTTCGGCGCAGGAGCCGCGAGTGGCGCGAACAACCACTCGGTCATTCTCGAATCCCGGGTGGACGACGTCGACAAGGAATACGAGCGCCTCGAGGGAGTCCTCCGCGAGGTCGTGCAGGAGCCGGTGACGCAGCCGTGGGGCAATCGCTCGCTCTTGTTTCGCGATCCCGACGGCAACCTGATCAACTTCTTCACGCCGGTCAGCACGGAGGCGCGCGCGCGATACGGGCTGTAAACGGAGCCCGTCAATGACTTTGAGACACGGTGCTGCTCAGGTTTAGTGAATGTGAGAGTTCGCCGGAGGGGGCGTTGCCCGCGAGGGCAGTTTATGCCGACCTCCGGCCGCGCGCGGGGCTCGTGGTCGGGCGAAATCGGGATCGACCTCGGGATCGCCGGCGACGTAGAGCGCGGTGCAGCCGGCTGGATCGGCGAAGGTGAGAGGCCGCGCACGAGCTGAATCCAGAGCTCGAGGAGCGCTACGCCAAGAACCGCCTCGGCCTGACCCGCCAGCTTCGCTTCTCGACGCGCTCGGAGAAGTCGCTCGACATGATCGCAGCCGCGGCCGTGGACGAACGCCGCGCTCACTTCTTGCCGTTCCAGATGATGGGCGCGCGGTGGACCCACTCGTTCTTGTCGACGCAGTCGAGGCAGAAGGTCGCCACTTCGGCGCGCGTCACGTTCAGCGTTCCGGGCTTCGACCCCGACCTCGGTGGTGTGCAGCGGGCCGAGCGCGCCTGCGGGTTTGTCGTTCAGGCCGACGGCGCGCACCAGCGTCCAGTCGGTGTCGCTTTTGCGCGCGAGCGCGTCGACGCCATCGTGGTCGGCGTAGCCGATCTTGATGTTGCTCAGCTTGATGAACGCCCGGAAGAACCACGAGACGGTCGGCCACGAGTCACCGACGCCGATCGCGGATATGAAGACGACGCGCTTCACGTGCTGCTCTCCCATCACGGCGAGGATGTTTCGCGCCGTGTCCGTCATGAACCTCGGCGAGTTGATCTGCTTCGCCCAGGGGTTGTCGGACGCGCGCGAGTTGTTGTGGGCGACGATGACCGCCTCGGTTCCCTTCATCGCCTCGCGCAGGTCCTCGAGCTTCTCCGGCGTGCCTTTCACCAGCTCGACGCCGGGCGGGGCCTTCACGGCCTCGGGTTTGCGCACGAGCGCACGGACCGTGTGCCCGCGCTGCGGAGCCTGTTCGAGGAGGTGCAGCCCCGTCCGACCGCTGCCACCGATGATGAGGAGCTTCGCCATGCCCAACTCGTAGCACCGCGCACTCTCCTTGGGAAGTACGTACATTCGTGTTAGTGCTTCAGGGATGGCGAAGCTCGGCGATCTTCTCAGAGAGTCCTACACGCCCGACTGCCCCGGGCGGGACGTGCTCGACCACGTCATGTCCAAGTGGGGCATGCTCATCATGCTCGCGCTCGCCGAGCGCACCTACCGCTACGCCGAGCTGCGGCGCCGCGTGGGCGGCGTCAGCGAGCGCATGCTCGCCCTGACGCTCCGCACACTGGAGGAGGACGGCTTCGTCGCGCGCCGTGACTACGGGGAGGTGCCTCCGCGCGTCGAGTACTCGCTGACGCCATTGGACAGCGGGCTCGCGGAGCACCTCGACGCGCTCGGCCGGTGGATCGCGACGAACACGCCCAAGGTGCTCGCGGCGCGCGAGAAGCATCGTCAGCGCGCCGCGAAGTAGGTCCCGTCAGACGCCCTGCATCACCAGCTTCTTGAGGAGCGCCATCCCGCGCGCGGCCTCGGCGGGCGTCGCGTCGGCGAGCTCGGGGTACACGCGCCCGCTCTCGTTGCAGTCCTCGGTGTTCACGCACCAGCGCTCGCTCGCGGGCGTCGCCAGCTCGAAAGAGTTGTGATCAGCGGCCATCGTCGTTGCCTCCCCCGGCTCTCACCGCCGCGCGGCTGCGCATCCATCCACTGGTCCGGCACGCGTCTCCACCCGCATGCGCGAGCCGGAGCGATACGACCCGTGACGGGTCGAGCAGCGCCGCGAGGCGAGCGGCCATCGGCTCGAAGTCCGGCGAAGCGGCGCGCACGGCATGAAGACCGCCCGTGATGACCAAGAACAGGGCTTCCGGCCTCGCCCGGCGCGCCGCGGCCAGGTGTTCCGCCATCGCCGCGTCACGCTCCGCGGGCGGCACTTCCGCGTCGAACGCCACGACCGCGATCGGATCGCTTGGCTCCGTCGCCCGTCCTGCATCGGGAAGGTCCAGAACTCGCCTGACACGAGGTCGGCGCGGGCCGCCGCGTCGCCCGACGATGCCAGGAAGCGATCGATCCGCGCCTGCTCGCTAGCGACGGTGCTCGCGCGACTCCACCGCGCCCCGACACTACGCCTGCAGCTCGTCGGCCACGGGAGCGCCGAGGGCGCCGCGAAGAGCAACGACGAGCTCGCGCGCCGGCGGGCCGAGTGCGTGCAGCGCAGCTTGTGCGACGCGAGCGGCCGCGGCGAGGGTATGATCGCGGTCGCGATGACGAAGGGTCCCGACCGACAGCGCGCGGAGGTCGCGGGCCCGATCGACGTCCAGCTGGTCGTCCTCGACGGCTTCTTCGCGTCGGGGCTCAGCGTCACGGCCGACGTGCTGGCGACCAGCAACGTGATCGGCGCCGCGCTCGGCCCCGGGCCGCGCCCGCAGTTCCGCTGGTCGGTGCGCACGATCGACGGCGGCCCGGTGCGGTCGAGCGCGGGCATCGAGATCCGCGCCGACGGGGTCGTCGATCCGGCGGCGGGCGAGGTCGTCGTCGTGTTCGGCCCCGGCATGGCGGACGTCGAGCGCGTGCTCGCCGTCGTCGCGCGGCCCGACGCGCGTTCGCTGGCGCCGGTGCTCCGCGCGGCGCACGGGCGCGGGGCGCTGGTCGCGGCCAGCTGCTCGTCGACCTTCCTGCTCGCCGAGACGGGGCTGCTCGACGGCGGCGAGGCGACTACGTCGTGGTGGCTCGCGCCGCTGTTCCGCGGCCGCTACCGGGCGGTGCGCCTGCGGGCCGACGCGATCGTGTGCGAGGCAGGGACCGTGTTCACCGCCGGCGCGGCGATGGCCCAGCTCGACCTGAGCCTGTTGCTGGTGCGGCGCCTGGTCGGCCACGAGGTCGCGCACGCGTGCGCGCGCTACCTGGTGATCGACGAGGCGCGCGGCTCGCAGGCGCCGTTCCTGGTGATGGAGCACCTGACGCGGCACGACGAGCTGGTCGCGCGCGCGGAGCGGTGGATGAGCGCGCACCTCGACCGGGCGGTCGAGCTGACGGACGTCGCGCGCGCGCTCGGCTGCAGCGAGCGCACGCTGACGCGGCACTTCGTGGCGGCGACCGGGCTGTCGCCGCTGCGGTTCGTGCGGCGGCTGCGGCTCGAGACGGCGGCGCGGCTGCTGGCGACGACGGCGCTGGCGGTCGCCGAGGTGGCGGGACTGGTCGGGTACGACGACGAGCGCGCGTTCCGGCGCGCCTTCCTGGCGCACTTCGGTCGCAGCCCGATCGCCCACCGCCGCGCGAACCGGGCGATCCGCGCGCCGCAGGCCGGCGAGTGAGGCGAGCGTGTCACTCCTCGCTCGCCGGCTCCGGAGTCGCCGGCTTCGCCGCGTCGACGCGGCGGACGATCCACGCGGTGATGTCGGCGACCACCGCGGCGTGCTCCGGCTCGTGTAACAAGTCGTGGTAGTGGCCGGGGTAGATCTCGAGCTGCTTGTCGGCCACGCCGGCGCGGCGGAACAGGTCGCGGCTGCCGTCGGGCGGGGTGATACGGTCGGCGTCGCCGTGCAGCAGCAGCACCGGGACGGCGAGCTTCTCCATGTCGGCCTGGATCCGCTCGATGCCGTCGATCAGCGCGGCGGCGGTGCTGGCGGGGATCTTGCGGGCGTCGACCAGCGGGTCGGCGCCGGCGACGTCGGCGACCACGGCGGGGTCGCGCGAGAACCACTTCGGCTTGAGCTTGAGGACGCGCCAGCCGGGTGGTTGCGGCCGAGCTTGCGGGTCAGCTTGACGAGGCCGGGGCCGGCGTCGGGGCCGAGGCGCAGGGCGGCGGCGCTGAGGACGAGGCCCTGCAGCTCGCCCGGGTGCTCGAGCGCGTAGGTGGTGGCGATCGCCCCGCCCATGCTGTGGCCGAACACGAACAGCGGCAGGCCGGGCTCGGCGGCCCGCACCTGGGTGGCGACGACCGTGAGGTCGGCGACGTACTCGCCGAGCGCAGCGCGCGCGCGCTCGCCGGCCGAGCGCCCGTGACCGCGCAGGTCGAACGCGTGCACGGCGAGGCCCTGCGCGGCGAGGTGCTGGGCGAGCTCGGCGTAGCGGGCGCTGTGATCCTTGAGCCCGTGCGCCAGCAGGACGGCGCCGCGAGCCGACCCCGCGGGGCGCCACGACTGCACGTAGAGGTCGATGTCGCCGTGGGCGCGGAGGCGGGCCTCACGGTGCTCGACGCCGGCGACCGCCAGCGGCGCCGCAGGCGGCCGCGCTGGCGGGGTGCAGGCGCCGAAGCCGAAGAAGAGGAGGAGTGCGGAGACGAGGCGTGACATGCGAGATCCGTGGACGCCGACGATGCGGCGGCCACGGCCCTGGCGCCCAGGGCCGCGCCGGACAGACAGCGGACTGCCAAGGACAGCGGCGAGGTGCCGGCGTGGCCGTGGAGGCGCTCAAGGAGCCGGGAGAGGTCGAGCGCGAGCCTCTACGACCGACGCACGCCTTCGCGCTGCATTGCCGGGCCGACGCGCTTCGAGGTCGCGCTCATCAGCTCGGCCATGAAGTCGAGGAAGACGCGCACCTTCGGGAGCTGCGCCTTCTCCTTCGCGTAGAGGGCGGTGACCGGCACCTCTTGCTGGAGCTCGGATCGCAGGACCGCTTCGAACGTGCCGCGGACGAGGTCGTCGCGCACGACATGCTCGAAGACTTGAACGATGCCCTGGCTCGCGCGTGCCGCTTCGAGGATGGCCCCGATGCCGTTCGAGAAGAGCCGTCCCGTCGGCGCGAGCGCGAGGTCGCCAAGCTAGAGCGACTTCGGACCTGTCCTTTGTAATACAATCTTGCGCTCAACGCCGCGCCAAGCGGATCTAAACCGCATGCACCGTATTGGTGATGTGGTGTACAGGAGGTGCTAGACCTCCCTACGGGCCCGTATACGAGGAGTTGTCTCGAAAACTGCCCGAATAGCGACAAAATCGGGACGAATTTTCGAGACGACGGGGCTATCACGAGCACAGCGGGCTCGGCTCACTCGCATGGTCGTTCGCTGCAGCAGGCAGGGCCGGCCCGAGCCCTGTATGCCTGCACACGTTCCTGCTACGCCTCGAACATGCAGCTCCCGCTCGCCCAGCTCCTCCGAGCCTACATCCGCGCTTTCTCGGCTCGACCCGACGTATCGATCATCGACGCCGCGTTCGCTCCCCCGCTCACCGCCGAGGAGCGGGCCGGTCTCCCGCTGCCTCCGGAGCTCGACGCCTTCGCGGAGACCCTCGGCGGCGTCGAGTTCACGTGGGTGTTCGAGCAGGACCAGCACAACCCCGACCAGAGCAAGGGAGTCAACGGCGGCCACCTGAAGATCCCGTCGATCCGGAATTTCGCATGGCATCCGCGGCCGAGCGGCGTGCGCGGCAACTTCGCCGCGCGCGCTGTTCTCGACTCCATGACCCCCGAGGGCATCGGCTGGTGGATCCACCGTGCCAACGAGTCACCGAAGCAGGCCCAGACAGCCTTCGAGGACGCCAACGACTGCACGCTGAAGCCCATGGACTCGCTCACGGCCTATCTCACCATGGGGGCCCGTTACGCCTTCGTGTGGTACTGGCAAGCCGGGACCGCGACTGGCCGGGGCTATTACGACCGCCTGCGCCGCGCGAGCGTCCCGTTGAACACGTCGACGGCCAAGATCGAGGCCCGCCTGGTCGACGTCGGACTGCTGCCGGAGGAGGCGGCCGGCCTTACAGTGGCTCGGCGCCAGCGCCGTGCTGCTGCTGCACCGCGACGGCAGCCGAACGACGCCGAATACCACGTCGTCCTCCGAGAAGCCCCCGGCCAACATCACCAAGAATTCGGCTGTCTCGAACGCCACCACCGCGAAGGCGACCGGCGAGAAGACAACCAAGAAACCCGCCGCAAAGGCGACCGGTGAGAAGACAGCCAAGAAACCCCCGCCGCCGCGTCGGCGACTGGCGAGAAGACAGCCAAGAAGCCCGCCGCCGGGAAGACTGGCAAGAAGACCGCGTGACAGCTGCTCGACCCCGGAACCCAGCGCCCGCGCTGGTGATGCCCGACGACTGCGGCGGCGGGCCGACGCGCTGCCAGAACATCCCCCCACCACCGTGACCTCCGCGAGACAGGTAGTCGACGCTGCGGCCGACCTCGATCCGGATCGAGACGTCGGCCGAGCCAGATGCCCCGCCGACGCGAACGCCCGGGATGAAACCGCGGGTACCAATTAGTCGGCGTTGGAGACCGCGTCGAACGACCCGCGTCCTTCGGCTCCACATGCGCACAGCGACGGCTGGGGTTTGCAGTGGCGCGTGAGGCAGCGCAACTGGGAGTGCGCGTCGGCGATGCGACGAGCTCGGACGGCCGGCATCTCGGAGGTGGAGCTCTTCGCCTTCAAAGCCATGTCTGCGCCTACAAAGCCTCTGCAATATCTCGTCTTCTCCTGCCCGACCGTGCTGTCGGTGCTGCTCGTGGCCACCGGAGTGGGCTGCGGCGCGGGCACCGTCGGAAGGCCGTGCGACCGACCTCGCCGACCGCCGCGGAGGCCCTCGGTGCGGCCGAGGTGACTTGTCGCGAGGGGGTGAGCGACGCCCAGCCGCTGGTCGTCGACATGTCATCGTCCGCGCGCGTCGACCTCGAGGTCGCGATGAGAGAAGGCCTCGCGGTCGTGGCCTACGATTGCAAGAGCATGCGTCTGCTGCCCGCGTGCAAGTTCCCGGGTGGCTACAAGTTCGCCGGCGTCAGTCGCAAGGAAGAGGTGGTCAAGCTCAACGATCAGGGCGAGATCGCGGCCAACCTTCCGTTCAACGGCGTCAAGATCGCCGGCGGCATCGACCGCGACGCCGCCCTCGACCTCGCGCTCGTGCTCGTCGGCAAGCAGACCACCCCCACCGACGGCGCCGGTCGACCCGAGCTCACCGGTCGCTGCGACGGCGCGACGCACTTCGTCCGGTCGGCCAGCATCGGCGCGTTCGCGATCGGCGTCGGCGCCCGCGGCGAGGCGCGGATGGTCGCCGACGTGTTCGGCTACGGCGCCAGCGCCAACAGCTCGAGCCAGCGACAGAGCATGAACAAGGACGGTGACCTCGCCGAGTGCCGGGGCGCGACGCCCGACGACGTCAAGCCGCCGGCCCAGTGCCGCTCGGCGATCCGCCTCGAGCTGGTGCCGATCATGGCCACCGCGCCCGCCTCCGCCGACGCGCCGGCGCCGGCGCCGGAGCCCACCGCGATCGTTGCCAGCTGCCCTGCCGGCATGAGCATGGCGGCAGGCAGGTGCACCGCCGACACCTCCGGGCCGTACGTGTGCGCCGCCGGGGACGAGGCTCAGTGCGACGCGCAGTGCCAGAAGGGCAGCGCCGGCAGCTGCCACAACCTCGGCGTCCTCTTGCAAGGCAAGAAGATCGAGGTCGCGGGCGGCGGCTCGATCGTGCAGCAGGTCCAGGAGCGCGACGAGAAGCTGCGCGAGCTGTTCACCACGGCCTGCGAGGGCGGCCTCGCCGAGAGCTGCGATCGTCTCGGCTACGTCCGCATGTCGCTCAAGGCCCCGCGCACTGAGGTGCAGGACGCCTGGCAGCGCGCGTGCAACCTCGGCCATGGGCCCGGGTGCCGCGTCCTCGCGGGCGACTTCCTCCGCGGCGCCGCTCCCGACCTCGCGCGCGGCCGGGGGCTGCTCGACCGCGCGTGCAAGCTCGGCGACGCGTTCAGCTGCGGCTCGCTCGCCGACTCCTTCCTCAAGCCGAGCAGCGGCAGCGCGCCCACGCCCGACGAGGTCGCCCAGGGCATCGCGGTGTTCAAGGACGCCTGCGCCGCGCGCCGTCGCTACGCCTGCCGCGAGGTCGCCAGGCTCTACAGCGACGGCAAGCTGGTCGCCAAGGACGACGTGGTCGCCCTCGAGTACCACGAGAAGAGCTGCGCCACCGGCAACACGCTGTCTTGCCTCGACGCCGGACTGATGGTGTTCGCGGGCCGCGGCGCCGCCCGGGACGTCGCGCGGGCCGAGGTGCTGTTCGAGCGCACCTGCCCGACGGTGGACGCCGGCTCCGCCTGCGCGGACGCAGCCAAGGCGTTCCGCGAGGGCAAGCTCGTGCCGAAGGACACCGCCCGCGCCGCCTCGTACTTGGAGCGCATGTGCGCCGCCAGCGGCAACGGCTGCATGCACGTCGCCGACATGTACCTCGATGGCAAGGACGTGCCGAAGGACCGCGACCGCGCGCTCGGGCTCTACGAGGGCATGTGCACCAAGGGCAACGGCGCGGCGTGCCTGAAGCTCGCCGACCAGCTGCAGCGCAGCGACAAGGCGCGCGCCAGGGAGATCTACGGTTCGACGTGCAGCCAAGGCCTGGTCGAGGGCTGCGACAAGTTCAAGAAGCTCGGCGGCGACCCGGCCACCGTCAAGCCCTGAATAGTCCTTCGACGTCGAGATTCCAGATATTGGTGATGTGGCGTACAACCCTAGCTAGGCCCCTCTACGAGCTCGAATACGAGGGGTTGTCTCGAAAGCTGCCCGAATCGCGACAAAATCGAGACGATTTTTCGAGACAACCGGGAGATCGCATCGTCGCGCATCTCGGTTCCTGTGCATCTCAGACAGTCCAGCGGGACAAGCCTTGAGGCCGCCAGTCGGCGGGCCGCCGTGACAAGGGCTTCGTCCCGCATCAAGCTCCCCGATCTCATGACGAACGACGGCGAGCGCCCAGCAGCGAGGCCCAGCAAGTCGTCGCCGCGGACCCGAAGCCGACACCACCGACACCACCCCCGCGCCGCGTCGACAGCCGGTGGCGGGCGTCGACGTCCCGCGGCAACAGGCGTCGCGGCAAGTGCGCAGTCGGGCATGTTGCGCTTTACTGCCGTTGTTGACAAGGCTATCTTGTCTGCGGAACACGCACATTATGCCCAGCACGACAGACTTTGACGAGTTCATCACATGGCAGAATCTCGGCCGCGATGATTATGAGGAGATCGAGGATCTCTACCGCACAGTTCAGGAGCGTGAAAGCAGCGTTTATTCCTTCGAGAGAACCAACGCAGGGCAGATGCTAGTCAAATCAAACTCCGGCCACACTCTCGTTCTCGCCAGTGAAGCTGCGCGTACCGCATTCTGTCGGTATCTCGAAAAAACGTTTGCGTCCGACCACCACGGTGATATTGAAATGTGGGCAGGGTTTGAGCGAGCAATGGCAAATCCCAACGCATGACGAAATGTGGTCGTTGTTCCTTGCGGGCGGGTCGAAGTCGAAGGGCACGCCGAAGGGCCTGGCCGCGCCCGCGGCGATGGAGAGCACGGCGATCTGAAGCTTGGGGAGCGACTGGTCGTCCCCCGGCGAGCACCCCGGGCTCGTCGAAGTCGATGCACTTGCGGCCGCCGACCGGCTTGCGGACGAGGTCGCGCTGCGCCTGCTGGACCCGGCGACACGTCGCCGGCGAGCCGGTCGTAGATCTTGTGGAACAGCGCGCACGAGGGGCAACATCCGCGGCCTTTGCACGCGAATGGCACCAAAAGCTCGTCGCCGTATTTGAGAGCAGCAAGCTCGTGGGCCTGCCGCATTCGGCGGAGACGAGCGAGATCTCGCGGGTCATCGCCAAGAAGCGCGCCGCTCAGGAGCAGCTCCGCGAGCACTTAATAGTCTCGCACTTGAGGATATGTCCTTTGGGACATCGTCCGGCAGCGAACTGCCCGCGCCCAGGCCGCCCGCTCACAGGAACTTGAGGTTGAACCGCGCGTGCGTGCACACGCGAGCGGCCTTCCCCTCGCGCATGAACGGCTTGAACCGCCAGCGCTCGACCGCGTGGCGGCAGGCCGCCACGAATCGCTCGGAATTCGGCCCCAGCTCCTGGACCTCGATCGCCTCGGTCTTGCCGCTGGTCGTGACGCAGTACGCCAGGACGACGCGGGCCTCTCTGTCCTCCGGCACACGTGCTTCGGCCAGCCGCCGTTGATCCGGCTGCGGCGAGTAGAGCGCGTTCAACTGCGCCTCCTCGGGCGCGATCGACTCGGCGGGCGCGCTGGCGACCGGCGCCGGCTCGATCGGCAGCGGCTCGGCGGGCGGCGACGGCGGCGGCGGGCTCGCGGCCGCAGGCCGCTCCGTGCTCGCGTGGCGCGCGGGGGCGCAGGCCGAGGCGACCGCTATCATCGTGAACAGGTGGCTCCGCAAGGACCTCATTGACGCCATCCTATCAGCGAGCCGCCGGCGCCGCGCGCTACCGTCTCAACACACACCCGCGGTACCGAACCCGCCGCGAGGCCGGATGCGAGTGTCGGTCGTCGCGCGCTGAGCAGCAGGCCGACGTAGAGTCTTGAGATCATGTCGCCGATCGCGTTGGCGATGGCGCGGGAGCAACTGCACGGCGACGCAGACGCCGGAGCCGCGCATCGCCGGCACGGCCAGGCCAAGCGCGAGCAGACCGAGCGCGAGCAAGGGGCCAGCGACGGGGCCGAGCATGTCGGCGGTTCGCTCGAGCTGTAGCGAGAGCAGTCCGTCGAGCCGAACGAGAACGTCACCCGCTGGCCGGGACTAAATCCTTCAACATGCCGCCGCACGCTACGTACTCGTCCGTACTGCCCGCGATTACGACAATGCTGATGTGCCAGTGACCACCCAATCTGGCTTTTTGTTCAGATCGGACTAGCGATGCGGCCGGCAGCTACCCTCTCCGCCATTCCGCTTCGACCAGGGCCAGAAGCCTGGCGGAGAGGGTAGCTGCCGGCCGCATCGCTGTCAAGGAAATTCACAATCCACATTGTAACCCGGCCTACGGCCACTTGCAAGGGGTTTCCGTGAAAAATCTGACAGTCGACTGCCCGCTCTGCCGGGCCACCTCGATCAACTCCGGCCTCCACCTCGGCGACGGCGAAGCATACAACACGTGCATGTGGTGCTGCTACCCTCTTTCGGGAGGGTACGTCGCACACCCCGGGCGTGTCGACGCGACCTGGCTGCACACCGCGGCTGTGCTCGCAGAACTCCCGCGGGATGTCGAGGCGGCCGTTCGGGCCGCCGGTCGCAAGCACAGGCGGTAACCATGTGCCCGCACGAGATTCGCGGCAACGGGTCGCATCGCGCTCACACCAGCTCTCGCTGGCTGCGTTGCGGGGCCCGCGTGCGGCCACTCGGGCGTCCGCGGGCACAAGCCCGGGGGCCGCCGGAGCGGGCCACGTCAGCTCGAGCCGCCGGCGCGGTAGTCTTCTCGGCGTGCAGAGCCTCTACCGCCGTCCGCTTCCCGCCGAGCTCGTCCCCTTCGCTTCGCCGGCGGGTCGCGTGCGAGGCCGGCGCGACCGGCGGCATGGAGGCGTTTTTCCAGCTCATCGAACAGTTCCACACGCAGACCGATCCGGCGTTCTGCGGGCTCGGCTCGCTGGTCGTCGCTCTCAACGCGCTCGGCGTCGATCCTGCGCGGCTGTGGAAAGGACCCTGGCGGTGGTTCAGCGAGGAACTGCTCGACAGCTGCCTGCCGCTGCCCAGCGTGCGCGAGCGGGGCATCACGCTCGACGCCCCAACCGCGCATGCCAACCCTTCTTGGCGAAATGCCGCCCTTGGCCTCGCAGAGGGGCTCTACGTGCCGCTTATTTAGTTGGCACGGCCCGTGTGTCGGGTCGCGTTATCCACGTGATCTTGGACCGCGATCGAAGCGGGGTTTGAGGGACGGTGCGACGACGGGAGCGGGAGGATCGAGGAGGAGGACTGATGCCGAGGGCCCTGTACAGGTCGGCGAGGTCCGCGGCGGTCGGCACGGCGCCGCGGTCGGCGCCTTGACCTGGGTTCGCGCCCGGTTAAAGAAGACGAAGAGGTGCCCCGACAGTGGGTCCTGTGCCAGCACCTCCCGCGCCGCGTTCGCCAGGCCGTCGTAGCTGCACTGCATCCGCACCGGCTCCGCCGCGAAGTAGATCCGCACGCTCGGCGGCAGCGTCAGCATGCCGCCTCCGCCGCCTCGATCACCGCGCGCACCGTCTCGCTGTCAACCGCCCCATGCACCCGCACGAGCCGTCCGCTCCTCAGTACGACCTGGATCGCCGCCTCCGACGCCGCCTCCCTCACCCTCACCGCCACGAACTGCGGCCCCGCTTCCTTCACCCCGTTCTCGCCGAGCCGCGACCTCCAGTACCCCAGACGCTGGCTCGGATTCCGTGCTCCCGGCAAAACTCTTGGGCACTCTGCCCGCTCTCACGCCACCGGCGCATCAGCTCGCGCCCCGCTTCGAGTGTCCTCGCCTGCTCCTGCTCTCGCCACGGTCGGGTCTGTTCCATCATGCTCACACCCTGCCCGCGTCTTCTGTCTATCAGGAAGATGGGACGCGTCGGGTGCTTACGCCAGCGCAGTTCGATGCTCTCGCAAGGACGGCTTCTTTGGACGTTCGGACATGGGAGGCGAGCGACCTTACCATGACACCGTGGCACCTGGTCTGCGGTCGCTGCCCTTCTGACCTCGCGGTGTCGTCCTGCCCCGGTATGTTGCAGTGCAAGTGTTGGCACATGAGAGCCAGCCGCCAGCTGGTCTCGAGCACGTCGGTCTGCGCGCCCGGGGACGGGTTGGGGGCGCCAGTGAGGATCTCAAGGAGTTGCCTGGCGGTCTTTCGGATTGGTGGCGCCGAGCGAAAGTCCGCGTGCGGCGACCAGCAGTCTGGCCAAGACCCTGGCCGGAACCGAGCGAACTCGGTGCGACTGCCCCGGATAACTGCGGCGACTGGCGGCTTGTCACCCGCGCGCCGGATCGGCTTCAATCGCCAAGGAGCCACGTTGACCGCCGCACTGGAGCACTACCGCCGACAGCTCGCCGAGGAGCTGGGCAGGATCGATCTGCGGATGATCCCGGGCCTCGCGGCGGACCCGGCCGCGATCTCGCTCGGGCTCGCGGCGACGATGGTGTTGCCGCGGCTGGTCGATCCGCGGCGCGAGGGCAAGCCGCGCGCCGTCGGCGACGTGCTGGCCGCGGCTCGTCGCGCGGTCGTGCAGGGCGACCCGGGAGCGGGCAAGACGACGCTGCTGCGCTGCCTATGCCTCGCGTACGCGGACGAGAGCTCGGCGCTGCTGCAGCGGATCGCCGGCGGGCGCACGCGCCAGAAGGACGCGCCGGAGCTGCCCGGCGAGCTGGTGCCGGTGCTGCTGTCGCTGTCGAGCTTCCGTCCGACGCGCGGCAGCCCGGGCGAGCTCGAGCGGTGGATCGAGGACCTGCTCGTCGAGGATCACGACGCGACGACCGCGAGCGAGGTGCTCGCGGCCGTGCGCGCGGGTCGAGGGCTGGTCTGCCTCGACGGGCTCGACGAGATCGCCGACGAGGGGATCCGCGGCAAGGCGGGGAGCTCGATCGAGAAGTGGGCCCGGCGCGTCGGCGGGGTCTGCTGGGTGACGACGCGGACCCACGGCGCGCTCGCGCTGTCAGGGTTCGCGGCCCACGCGGTGCAGCCGTTCGGCCGCGAGGAACTGTTCGACTACGTCAGTCGTCGCGAGCTCGCGTGCGGGCGCGGACCGGCGGAGGCGAGCCGGCGCGCGCAGGCGTGGTTGCAGCGCTTCGCGGCCAGGCCGGAGGCGCTCGCGGTGCTGCGGCACCCGCTGCTGCTGGTGATCGCGCTGGCGAGCGAGGACGCGGGGCGCAGCCTGCCGACGGAGCGGGTCTACCTGTACGAGAACGTGATCGACACGCTCGTGACGGCGTGGAACCGGACGCGCCGCCCGGCGGACGCGCTGCAGCGGCTGACCGGGAGCCCGATCGATCCGGACGCGATGCTGCGCGCGCTGGCGACCGTCGCGCTGGGCTTCTACGAGGAGGGTGAGCTCGGTGGAGCGGTGCACCGCGGGCAGTGGGAGCGGGCGCTGGCGCGGCGCCTCGGCGGCGGCGAGCCCGGGGAGCTCTACGCTCGCGACGTCGTCAAGACGCTGATCGAACAGGTCGGGCTGCTGGTGCCCGAGGGGCCGGAGCGGCTGCGCTTCTGGCACGCGAGCCTCGGCGAGTATCTGGCGGCGACGGCGCTCGCTCGCGCAGCGCGGGTCCGGCCGGAGGCGATCGTTGGGCCGACCGGGTCGACGCAGGGGCGAGAGATCGTGCGCATGGCGGTCGCGTGGACGCGGACGGTCGCGGGCGATCCGACGCTGGCCTCGCGCATGCTGGCGACGCTGCTCGACGGCGAGGCCGGCGGACCGTGGACGCGCCTGTTCGGCGAACCGATCGGCGTCGCGGTCGACTGCGTGCGCGACGGGCATCGCCTCGACGCGCAGGGGTTCTCGCGCGTCCTCGGCAGGGTGCTCGATCTGGTCGAGCGCGCGCCGTCGTGGGAGCACGCGGAGATGCTGGCCACGCTCGCGCAGGTGGAGCCGGAATTCACGCCGGCGCCGCAGGAGGCGCGTCGGCTGCTCGCGCTGCCGAGCGCCGGAACGCCGCTGCTGCCAGCGCACGTGTTCGAGGCGATGATGCGATGGATCGCGCGGATGACCGTGGACTCGCCGGAGGCGCAGGCGCTGTGCATGCGAGTGATGGCGGGACGGCACGACGCGGGGAAGCTGTGGGCGGCGCTCGGGCTGCTGCGCGCAGGAGTCGCGGATCCGGAGGTGTGCCGGTGGGTCGCGACGCGCCGCGAGCAGGCGCCCGACGAACCACTGGCGCTGGACGAGCCGTCGGCGCCGCCGGAGCTGCGTGCGAGACGGCGGGCGCAGCTCCGCGCGCTGATGGCCGCGCCGCCGACGCGGGAGGAGCAGCAGGTCGGCCTCGCCGCGGCGGTCGTGCTGGCGCTGCTCGGCGACGACGGCGAGGACGTGCTGGCGACGCTGCTCGACGGTCGTCCGCGCGACTCGTCGTACCGGAGGGCGTCGCGCGCGGCGCTCGCCGGGGTGGCGCGGGCGAGCGAACCGTGCCGGCGCTGGCTCGCGGAGGCGCTGGCCGGCGCGGACGAGGCGCGGCGAGATGCAGTCGTAGATGTCCTTCAGGACATGCTCAATGAGCCAGGCGCGCGGGATGCCGCCGTCGCGGTGGTGTTCCTCGCGCTCACCGGCGCCCGGGCTCGCGGGCTGCTCCCGGAGGCGCGCGAGATCCTGGCGCGCCGCGAATCTATCTTCCGGGACATAAGCTGCACGTTCCACGAGGCGCTGCGGCGGCTGGCTACGAGCGAGCAGGACGGACTGGCGGCGCTGGCGGCTCGCTGCTGCGATCGGGCGGGTGACTTCACGTCGCGGTGGACCTGCGCCGCGGTGATCTGGGAGGCGGCGTTTCGCCAGCGAGGCGCGCTGGTCGGGGAATTCGCGCCGTGCCTGTTCGAGGGGGCCGTCAGCGACGAGACGGAGGTCGCGGTGATGTCCGCGTATTGCCTCGGTCGCACGTGGAGCGAGTGGACCACGAGCGAGCGGACGATTCTGGTCGCGGCGTGGGTTCGCGGGTTCGCGAGCAGCGGCGAGTCGACTGCGAAACAAGACGATCCGTTCGCGGGGAGCGATCCGTGGGCGGGCGCGGAGCACGGGCCGCTCGACGCGATCGCGCGGGCGGCGTGGCGCGTATGCGAGAAGCTCCCGTCACCGCTCGGCCCGGATGAGCGCGCCGTGCTCCGCGCGGCGCTGACGAGCGAGCAGGCGCTGCAGCGCGTGCTCGCGGCGAGCGTGCTGTGGAAGGACCCGGCCGAGCGCTCGCTGTGCGAGGTGCCGCTGGTCGCGGCCCTGCGAGCGGACGACGTGCGGCAGGTGTGGGTCGCCTTCCAGGCGCTCGATCCGGTCGAGCCGGAGCTGCGCGAGGCGGTGCTCGTCGCGGGGATCGAGCTGGTGCTCGCCGGATGGCTGCGGCCGTTCGTCGGACGCCACCCGCCGACCAGGGCGATGCTCGCGACGTACCTCGCTGCGCCGTGCTCGATCGCGCGCTATTCGTGGGCGTGGCGGAGCATGGCCCGCGAGATGCTGCAGTGGCTCGCGCAGCACCCGGACACGCGCGAGCTGGCGCTGTCGCGGCTGCGAGCCGGCGAACGATCGGAGGTAGCGACGGCGCTGCTGGCGAGCTGGATGGACGCGCCGGAGCGGGTCGCGGCGGTCGTCGAGGCGGCGAGGGCCGCCGGGGCGAGCGAGGGGGTGCGCGCTGCGCTGCGCGAGATCCTGCAGCGCGAACGCCGAGAGCCCGAGCCGGCGACCCTGCGCGAGGCGGCCGAGGCAGGGCTCGTGGCGCTGCTGCGTGAGGACCTCGAGAGCGACGAGCTCGACGCGCTGCACGACGCGGTGCGGTGCGCGCAGTGGTACGGTCTGCCACTGGACGTCTCGCCGGCCGTGCGGGCGCGCCTGTTGCAGGCGCCGACGTCGGCGTGGCGCGTCGAGGAGGCCGGCCGGTGGCTAGCGATCCGCTGCGAGCCCGAGCAGCGCGAGTCGTTCGCGCAGCGGTGGTTCGGGCTCGGGCTCGGCGAAATCGCCGCGGCGCTGCGACCGTGCGCCGCCGACGACGATCTGCTGGCGGCGATCCGTGCCGGGTTGCTGCTGTGGCGTCACTTCGGCGAGTCGGAGCCGCTGCGGACGGCGGCGCGCCGGATCCTCGAGCGGCCCGGGGACGACGGGGACGACGGGGACGCGTTCGGCAAGTACGACGATATCTATTTGCTGGTGTCCGCCGCGGCGCGCGGGCTGATCTCGGTGACGATCGTCGATCGTAGACTGAAGGGCCTGCGCCGGATGGCGGTCGCGGCCCTGGTCGAGCTCGAGGACGACTACGTGGTTCCGGCACTGCGACGATTGTTGCTCGCGCCCGAGGGGCTGCGCGAGTGCTGGTGGGACGACGCGCTCGCGTACTGGTGCGCGGAGCACCAGCCGCGCTCCTGCGCGACGATCGAGGCGGAGGTCATCGAGAAGATCGCGTCGCGGCCTGTGCACGAGCTGAGCCGGATAGCCCGCTGGCTGCGCCGCGCGTCGGCCCTGTCGACGCCGGTGCTCGCGGCGCTGGCGGATCGGTGGTCGCGCTGGCTGTACGATGAGGCGTTGGGGCCGGACGTCGGCTTCGCGTCGTTCATCAAGGGCGAGGAGGCGGTCCCGGACGAGGTGCGCCTGGGATGGTCGCGCGAGCTGGACGGGGCGGAGCCGGCCGCGCGCGGACGGGCGGCGCTGGCGCTGGCGCAGTACGGCGAGACAGGCGAGGCGCTCGTCGATCGGCTGATCGAGGTGGGTCGCTGCGCCGGGCAGCCGGCGTGCGGTCGGGCGTACGCGCTGCTGCACCGGCCCGAGCGGGTGGAGCAGTTTCGGCGGCGACGGCGGCCGGCGGCGCAGCGCTGGCAGACTCCGGACGAGGCGCTGCGGCTCGCGGCGCTGTGGCACACGGCGGACGAGGCGGAGCACGAGCGCGAGCTGACGGTGCCGCTGCTGCGCGCCGCCGCGGCCCACCCGGACGAGCGCGACGCGTTGCAGGCCGCGAGCGACCTGTGGCTGCTCGACCGCGCGGAGGGGCTCGCGGCGCTGCGTCTGCTGAGCCCGCGATCCACCGGGGCGGCCGCGTTGCTGATGCACATGTCCGATCCGGCGGGAGAGGATCGGCTGTGGTGGGCGCTCGAGCACGCGGGCGCGGACGACCACGACTGGCACGCGGCGGCGCTCGTGCTGTTTCGCCGCGATCCGGCGGACCCGCGGCTGGCGCCCGCGCTGGCGCGGATCGCCACGTGGGAGCGCGACGGCCGGGCGCTGTGGTTGTTGTATGCGATCTCGCCGGCGCTAGCGACCTGCGCGACGCTCGATCGGCTCGCGCGGACCGGCGTGCACCAATTCAACGAGGACCAGCTGCTGTACGCGCTGTGCCGGGGAGCGCGACCGGGCGCGCCGCCGTCGTCGGTGCTGGGCGGGTGGTGGTCGGAGTTCAAGCTGTCCGACGACGATGACTGGAGCTGGCGCCGCGAGTCGCACGAACATCCCGCGGTGCGCGCGGCGCTGGGCAACGCGTCGACCCTGGACGCCCTGGCGGCGGGGCTGCTGGCGCTGTCGCGGACGGTGCGAGAGGCGTCGCCGCCGCTGCGAGACACGCTGGTCGCGCTCGAGCGCGGCGTCCTGGTGGAGATCCCGGCGGCGATGGCGAGGTCGATCGACGTCGCGCCGGAGCGCTGGACGGCGCTGTGGGAGCGAGCCGGCCGCGGTGATTGCAGCGACACCGAGGTCGCGGAGATCCGCGCGCTCGTCGATGTTCGGGCGACCGATCGGCCGGGACAGCGGCTCGCGCGGCTGTGGCTGCGACGACAGCTGCCGGTCGAGGCGCTGCTCGAACGCGAAGAGCGCTCGCGGCGGAGGATCGGCGACGGCGCGCCCGCTTCGTTGCTCGGCCACCTCGATCGATTGCTCGCTGTCGGTTTCCCGGACGAGAGCTCGCTGCGCGCGTTCCTGGCCGATCAGGGTCTGACGGATCACGTCGCCGGGCTCGGAGCGGCTCCGCAGACGCTCCGGTTCGACGCCGCCCGCGCGCTGCTGTCGCGCAAACACCACGACGAGGCGGTCAGGCGGGCCGTCGAGATGGGCGCGCTGTCCGAGGCCGTGCTCCCGGACTGGGAGGCGCTGCTGCGGGCGGAGGCGGAGCGGGCGAAGGAGTAGCTAACCTCCGGGACCGTCAGATCGCGCCGCGTCGTGTCGGGCGAAGACGTCACGAACGCCCAGCCGGCCCTCGACCGCAGTTCGGCCTCAACGAGCAAGGCATTCTCCGCGCGCGCCAGGTGTGGAACCGCTCGGTTCCACTTGCGCCCTTGTTGGCCTCCAGGTGGTCTGGGAACAATGTTCAGTTATTCGAACTTGGTGATGTGGTGTACAACCGCAGCTAGACCCGTCTACGGGCCCGAATTCGAGGGGTTGTATCGAAAGATGCCCAGATCGCGACGAAATCGGGACGAATTTTCGAGACGACGAGGGGATCGCACGGTCGCGCATACGGCCTTGAGAGCACGCAGGGGACTCCCTCCGGACCAAGCCCTCGGGCCGCGGGCCCGGCGACCGTCGAGACAAAGTACCGCCCCCTGGACGGGTCTGGCCTTACTGCCGACATTGCGCGCGCGCGGCATCGACATTCCGGTGATCGTGCTCACTGCGCGCGGAGAGCTGGAAGACCGCCTGGCCGGCCTGAACCAGGGCGCCGACGACTACCTCGCCAAGCCGTTCGCGGTGGAGGAAGTGCTGGCCCGTCTGCGCGCTGTGCTGCGCCGTCCCGGTCGGCTCGCCGCGGATACGGTGCGGGTCGGCCGCCTGCGCTTCGACCTGCTCCATCGCGAGGCCAGCATCGACGACGCGCCGCTCCTGTTGCCGCGGCGCGAACTGCTGGTTCTGGAAACGCTGCTGCGGCGCAAGGGCCGCACGGTGCTGCGCGGCGCGCTGGAAGAGGCGGTGTACGGCTTCGACGACACCGTGCAGCCCAACGCGCTGGATACCCATGTCTCGCGCCTGCGCGGCAAGTTGGCGCCGGCCGGCGTGGAGATCCACGCCATCCGGGGTGTCGGCTACCTGCTGCGCGAGGCGATCGCATGAGCAGCGGCTCGTTGCGCTGGCGGCTGGTGCGGCGGCTGGTCGCGCTGCAGGCCGCTCTGCTCGCCATCTTCTGGCTGTCGTTGCTGGGGCTGTCGTGGCTGAGTGGCGGACCGATAATGGCGCTCGAATCGGAAGATCGCGTGCTGGACATAGTGCGCGAGTCGATCGCACGCGCGCCCGACGGAGCATCGTCCTTCGCTCCACGCCCGCGTTCACCGCGCTGCGCGCCGACGTGCCAGGCCTCTGGTTCACCGTCCACGACGCGCAGGGACATTGGCTGACGGAGGGCGATGTTCCACCTGAATACGCGCGCATCGGCGATGCCCTCGACAGCATCGGACAGGCGCGCCTGGGCTGGAACCTCGGCGATCCCCCGCGCCCCACCGCTCGCGTGAAGCGCATGGACACCGCCGCCGGCACGGTGCAGATCATGACAGGACCGGGCGGGACGGTGCTCGCGGACCAACTCGCCAGGTTGGCGTTGCTCACGCTGGCCACGGTCTGGTTACCGGGCGTGCTGCTGATGGCCCTCGCCACCCTGGTGGCGACGCCACTGGTGGTACGCCGGACCATGCGCGGTCTTGACCGCGCCGCTGCTGACGCCATGCGCATCGACGTGGAGCAGCGTGGCGTGCGCCTGCCCGTGGCGCACGTGCCGGCCGAGGCGGCACCGCTGGTGGATGCAGTCAACGCCGCGCTGTGCCGCCTGGACGAGGGTTACGTCCGCCAGCAGCGCTTTCTCCTGGACGCCGCCCATGAGCTGCGCACTCCCATCGCGATCCTGCAGGTCCGGCTGGAAGGTCTGCCGGATGGCGCTCACCGCACGCAGCTGCTGGAGGATGTGGCGCGCCTGGCCAACCTCGCCGAGCAGATGCTGGATGCGCAGCGCCTGCGCCAGAAGGACATCGCGTTCGCGCCGGTGGACCTCGCCGCCCTTGCTCGCCGTGTGGCCGCCGACCTCGCGCCGCTGGCCATCGCCGCCGGCTACGGCCTCTCGCTGGAAGACGAAGGCGTCGACGCGATGGTGGTGGACGGCGATCACGCCGCGCTCGAGCGCGCCCTGGCGAACCTGGTGCAGAACGCCATCCAGCACGGCGGACGCCGCGGAACGATCACACTGCGCGTGCTGGCCCCTCGCACGCTGGAAGTGGCCGACCAGGGCGAAGGAATACCGGCGGAGGAGCGCGAGCGCATCTTCGAGCCCTTTCATCGCCTGCGCGCGCAGACCGGCGGCACCGGCCTCGGCCTGCACCTGGCGCGTGAGATCGTGCAGCTCCACAGCGCGCGTATCACCGTACGCGACGAAACCGGCGGCGGCGCCTGCTTCCGCATCGCGTTCCCGCCGACTGCCATGACTCCTCATCTCCCGCCGCGCGCGTGAGACTCGGCGCCACGCCATGTTGCCGCCATGCTCGTGCGGAAAATGGCCCGTGCCCTTCACTTCACGGAGCCTCATGGCGATCGCCCGAGACATCTTGCGCTTCTTCCACCGCTGGCTGGCCGACCCGCGCCACATCGGCGCCATCGTTCCTTCCGGACGCGCGTTGGCCGACCTCATCACCCGCCATGTCCACGGCCGCAGCGGGCGCGTCGCGGAGTTCGGCGCGGGCACGGGCGCCTTCACTCGTGCCCTGCTGTCACGCGGCGTGCGCGAAGCCAACCTGGTGCTGATCGAACGCGACGAGGAATTCGCCACCTGCCTGCGACGGCGCTTTCCTCGTGCCCACGTGCTGACCATGGAGGCGGAGCGCTTCGGCGAGTGGGCGCAGGCGGAACGCTTCGCCGCGGGCGCGATCGTCAGCGGGCTGCCGCTATTGAATCTCACGCATGACAGCCGCAGGCATATCCTCTCCGGCGCATTCTCGAGCCTGTGTGGCGACGGCGCGCTGTACCAATTCACATACGGCCTGACCTGCCCTGTGCCCGGGGCGTTGCTGGAGCACCTCCAGCTCGAAGCCATCTGCATGGGCCGGGTGCTCCGCAATCTGCCGCCGGCCGCCGTGTACCGCATCCATCGCCGCCGCTCCATTTCGGTGGCGGCGTTCGCCTGAGGTCGACCATGGAGCAGACCGGATGGCTCGCCCTCCTGCTCGGCAGCGGCCTCGTCGGCATCGGCGCCGCGGCGTTCGCGGAGAAGCTGCTGCCGGTATTTCCTTCGTACGTGCTCTACGTGTTTCGCGCTGGTGCTGCTGGGCCATGTCACGCCCGTCGTGCGCCTGTGCGTGCCGTTGATCGCCGGCGTGCTCGAACTGCGTGCCGCGACGTTCCTCGGCGCGACCATCCTGGGCAATGCAGTGTGGAACGCACCGCGCATCGGCCTGGGTTACGCACTACGCGGATATACCCGCGAGCCGGTGCACGTGGGACCGTGCAGTACCCGGAGGCCGCGTAATGCGTCGGCCCGAAAGACCACCCGTAAGCCGGGTCCGGGAAATCCGCACGCACGGTTTGAAAGGGGGTCTTGCCCAACTTCTCCGCCACGCGCGGAAAGGAAAGTAGGATCTACCAATGCGCTGCATGCGCCGAGCACGCCTGATCCTCGCCAGCACTGTCACCATCGCTGTCAGCGCCGTCGTCGCCCTCCGCATGATGGCGGCGCCGCCGCCCGCAGGCTTGCAGACGATTGGGCTCGCCGAGTGGCTGCGCGGTGCCGAGCGGCCCGACTCAACGCAGTGGACGCGGCGGATGGCGGTCGCGGTCGTCTCGTCGCCGTCCCAGCCCGACAAGCGGGCGAACCTCGACACCATCGCTGCGACGGCGGAGCGGATCTCGCGCGAACACCCGAGCGTGCGGCTCATCGTCTTCGGCGAGGCGTCGCTCGGGCTCTACCACGACCCCTCCGACCCGCACGGCGCACAGATGCGGGTCGCCGAGCCGATCCCCGGCCCCGCTACCGACGCGCTCGGCGCGCTCGCGCGGCAACTCGGCGTGTACCTCGCGGTCGGCCTCATTGAGCGCCGCGGCGACTCGCTAGCGAACGCACTCGTCCTCCTCGCCCCCAACGGAGGCATCGAAGCGGTCCACCGCAAGATGCTCCTGCACGACCTGGACGTGCGCAACGGCGTCACCGTCGCCGCGCCGAACGCACAGGTGATCGAGGTCGAGGGATTCCGTGTCGGCCTCGCTATCTGCGCCGATGCGAACGCCCGCTGGCTGATCGACTCTTACCACAGCGAGGGAGTCGACCTGCTGGTCTACGCGGTCACCTCCGCTGTCCCGTGGGTGAGCCTCTGGCGCGGGACATGGCCAATGGCGCGCCACTACGGTGCTTGGATCCTCGCTGCCAACCGCGCCGGGACCGAAGGGGAGGACGTGTACCCCGGCACCGCGTTCATCGCCGCCCCCACGGGAGCGCTCTGGGCCGTGCACGAGAAGGGCCCAGGCTACGCAGTGGCCGTCGTCGGCAAGTGACGCGGCCCCGAGACGGCGTGCCACCGTCGAGCGTGTACCACTCGAGCTTGTCAGCGACCGACAACAACTTGCCGCTCTCTTCGAGGCGCGCGAGGAAGTCGGCGAGGTGCCGGCGCACCAACACGTACCACCGGGTGAAGCGACTCATCGACAACCGCTCGACCGAATCATCCTCGTGTACAAGGAAGACCCAAACGACAAGGCTCATGACCTCGCTATGGCTGCGACGGCGTGTCAGGTCAAGCCAGCCACCGTGCCATGTGAGAGTCCTCGCGGCATACCGGCCCTGCTGTCAGTCAAAGAAGCGTGCCGACGGGAACCGTCCATGCACATAAGAAGGCCGATGCGCAGGTCGAGTGTTCCCGGAGCGAAGAAACGCCGACGTCGGCTGATCCTCATCGCTGTCGCTGTCATCGCAGCTCTGGGCGGGCTCTGGGGCTACCTCGAGCTCCGGAGCCTGTTCCGGGTGCCCGATACACGATTGGCGCTCGACGCCTACTATCCCGAGATGCCGCCCGATGATCGTCACCGCTACTTGGTGCTGCCGATCGACCACACGGCTCCGGAGCGCGGGAGCTACAAGGGGTTTTATCTCCTGAGCCCCGGATTTCGTCGGGGGGCGCCGGTCGTCTTCCTGCTGACCGACGGCCAGATGGAGCTTGTCAATACGCATCCGGACTTTGCGTTCTTCGACAAGCTCTTCGGGGAGGTCTCCTATGTCCTGATCGGGGTGCGCGGCCATGCTCCGACGTTGTTCCCGGAGGTCTACCGTGACGACGGCAGCCTCGACCCGGCGACGGCGATGGCGCTGTACGGTTCGGACCAGCAGGTCGAGGACATCGAGGCCGTCCGCCGCGACCTCGAGCGCAGCGGGGATCTGCCGCCCGACAGCCGCATAGCGATCTTCGGCGCCTCCGGGGCCGGCGTTTTGGCGCAGCAGTACCTCGCCAAGCACGGCAGGCACGTGACGCGGACGATCTTGCAGGTGACCGGGGCGCCGGACCTCGCGCGGTCCAGGGGCGAGACGTTCACCCCGGCGTTCGCCGAATTTCACCCCGAGGGTGCAGCCCTCCTTCGCGCCTGCCTTCGCAACGGCGACGTCGACACGGCCGGCCTCTCCTACGTCTTGTACCAGCTCGCCCGCGCGCGACCCGACGCCAGGCAGGCCCAGAGAGAGCTCTTGCAGGATGGGTGCAGCGCTCTCCTGTACCGGATTCGGCCGCAGTACAGCCTCGCGCTGATGAAGTTCATGATGCGCGCGCCGTCGGCAGCCGCTGCCAAAGTCCGGTGGCACGAGCTGGCCGGGCACGATCTCGCACGGTACGCCCCCGGGCGGCCGGAGACGATCAACCTGATGTACGAGTTCGCGGCCGAGGTCCTCGGCGAGTTTCGGGAGATGGCCCCCAAGGAGTTCCAGATCGACCGCGCAGGCTTCGACGGCGAGGTCCTCGTCATCTCCGGTACCGAGGACGTCGTGTTCTCGACCGCGATCGGCCGAGCGCTCGCCGAGGCGTACCCAAATGCCCGGCTCGCACTGTTCGAGGACTGTCACCGGTTGTCGCTACACGAGGACTACTACCGCGAGCTGCGGGCCGCGTTCCTCACGGGCGGCTTCGGCTCGTCGGCGTTCCAGCGCCTCTACGACGATCCCCGCCAGCTCGATCGCCCTGCTCGCCCGTCGCCCTGATCCCAACTAACTCAGCTTGAAGAGGAGCGGGCCAACTTTGGTTCGCCTGTCAAGAGGTCGAAACCATGCACCTGAAACGCCGGTTCCACTTCGACCTGGATTCAGGGCCAGGAAGGAGCTTTAGACAGTAGTCCGTGGAAGATTTTGGTGACGTGGTGTACAGGAGGCGCTAAGTACCCCTGCGGGCCCGTTTGCGGCTGCCAGATCCGGAACCATCCAAAATCGCGACAAAATCGAGACGAATTTTCGAGACGACCGGGAGATCGCGTGACCGCGCAACAAGACCTCCCAGCCACTCTAGGCCCCCCTTTCGACCGAGCTTTCGGGCCGCCGGTTGCTGGGCCGACGAGACAAGCGGAGTGGGGTGGACGGACAAGCCCGAGCGACACGCGCCATCACGCTCGCCGGTGGGCACCCCAGTGGGGGGCCCAGGTCGAGCGCTTGACGTGAACAAAGGACAGGCGGCATCTCTTTTCCCATCGACGACGATGAGCAACTGTCCGCGTTAACCCATCGCCGGGCTGACCCGGCCGGCGGGAGCGCCGCGGGAGGTGCTTGGTGGTTGGCGCCTGCTCGGTCACCGATGCGCAGCACGACGAGCTCACCAGCCTGATGGACTGCATCCGCTAGGCGCCCGCACTATCCAACCCGCTGGGCCGCAGTACGGCCGCGCGGAACGGCGTTCGGATTGGTGATGTACGGAGGCGACGGGCCGTGCGACCGTTGCCGACGTGAAGTCCGCCGTCGCGTCGAGCGCCCACCCCTACAGTGTCACGGTGTCGATCCTGCCGTGCAAGGCGGCGGGATCGTCAGCGTTCGATCTGACGCTCTTCGATCACCAGTACCCGGGGTGGTTCCTCACCTCGACAGAGACGCTCGACTTCTCGGATCCGCAGTCGCGCGACTTCCTGCGCGTCTTCCTCAACCCTGAGCCAGGCGAATTCGTCACCGTGGCGGCCGGACTGGCCTTCGGGCAGCGGCTCGCCGGTCGTCTGTTCTCGCCGAGCGGGCTGGGCGCCGCGTGGAGAACGATCGGCGAGCGACGCGCGAGACGGCCGATCCGTCTCGAGCTCGTGCTTCCCGCGGATGACGGGACGGGGCGGTACGCCTCCGCGGCTAAGCTAGACGAGGTCCCGTTCGAACTGCTTGCGGACGAGGGGGCGGAGGGTTCTGGTTTCGCCGGCCCGGATGGTGCCTGGTGCGAACCTTCGAGGAACTACCTGCACAGCCTTTCCGCATATCGCCGGGAACGCGAGCGTTGTGCGCGTGGGCCAACACGTTGGTCGAGCTCGACAGCGGGACCACGACGAAGCTATCCGAGGCGATCTTCGAGGCGCACGAGGCCGTGTTCATGCGCGAGGCGACTGCGCTAGGTCTGTCGCCGCGGACAACCCTTCGACGTACCACGTATGCGAGCCTGGGTGCATGTCTGCGAGAGCGACCCGAGACGCCTGTGCTGTCGCTCGTCGCCCACGGCGGGACGGGTGGCGGAACGGTCGTACTGCACGCGGCGGATGATAGCGACGAGGGCGTTGGCATCGAGGCGCGGACGTTCGCCAAGGTCTGCCGGGACGGTGGCGTGCAGGTGGCCCTATTGTGGATCTGCCACGGCGCACGGCGTCATGCGGCGTTTTCCTCGCTCGCGGACGCCTTGCTCGCGCCGGACCAGGGAAACGCCGCCGCCGTCGTCGCGTCGTCTGCGGCGCTCGTCGCCGATCGGACGGCAGCATTTCTCGGCCCGCTGTTGCGGTCGCTGCGTGATGTCGCCGGTGGAGACCTTGAGCGTGCGGTCACCGAGGGGCGGTACGCGCTGGCCGAGGACGACCTGCAGTGGGCCGCGCCGGTCTACTACGCCCGGCCGTATCAGGGGGCATCGGTGAGCTTCGAGGTCCGCGTCGACCAGGTGCTCGCCGCGGCCGAGACGGCGGCAACGAACAGGGAGGTGGATGGCATGCCGGCGGCGAGGCCGTGGTTTCGCGGACGGCAGGACGAGATCGCGCGGGTCATCGCGCTGCTGGCAGCCCACCGGCTGGTGACCCTCATAGGCCTGCCGGGTACGGGTAAGACGGCACTGGCGGCAGCGGTTGCAGGACAGGCGTTTCGCGAGCGGCTCGCCGGGATCGAGCACGCTGTGTGGCTGGATGTCGCGGCTCGATCCAGCGTGCCGGCGCTGCGCGAGGCCCTGGCGGCACTGTTCGGCCTCGAGGCTACGCGCTGGAAGGACGACCTGACGCTGGCGAAGGCGCTGGGGGCGAGGCGGGCCTTGGTGGTGCTCGACAATGTCGAGGACCTGCTGCATGCCGACGGCGAGGGGCTGCGGTTGCTGATCGACGCGTTGCAGCGGTACGCACGCGATCTGCGGATACTTGCCACCTCCCGCCGGGCGCTTGGTTCGCTCGACGGCGCAGAGGAGCAGCCGTTCACGGTCCTCAGGCTGCCTCCGGGCGTCGACCGGGAGGTGTTCCTCGCCGTCGCAGGAGCGCGTCTCGCCGACGAGCGGGGCGACGCCGCCGCGGTGGACGAACTGGTGAACGCGCTCGCGGGACATCCTCAGTCGATCGTGCTAGTTGCCGGGCAGGTCGGCCGGGGTCGCTCGCTCGGCGAGCTGCTGGCGCGGGTGAAGGCCGAGGACGCCGAGGTCGTGCACGACGCCGAACTACTGGACGAAGATGTCGCGCAGACGCCGGATGCCCGGCTGCGGACGCGGCGCCTGGTCAGCAGCCTCAACCTCTCGTTCCAACCCCTCGTCGAGCACGTGCCCCGCGCGGCGGAGATGTTCGTGTGGCTCGCGGGATTCCCCGCCGGGCTCCCGCGGGTGCTCATGGAGGAAGTGTTCGGGCCGGGCGCCGAGCGGTACGCGGGCCGTCTGCTCGCCGTGAGCCTGGTCGAGCGCAGTGGCCCGGACGATCGGCTCGTCCTTCCGGGGCCGGTCCGGTGGTACGCGCGTGCTCGCCTGGACGCGACCGTGAACGGCAAACCGGTGATGACCGCTGCACGCAAAGACGAGCTGGTCGAGCGCTCCGTGGCGGCACTGAGCGGGTGGCTCGGGGCGTTGAAGATGAAGTTGGGTCAGCGAGGGGCGGCTGCGGCGTGTGAACGCGCTGCTGCGGAGGGCACAAACCTAGCCTCGTTGTGCGCGTGGCCAGAACGGCTCCCGCCGCGGCTGCACAAGCGAGCCGCTGCCGGATTCGCGGCCTACTCGGCGATGGCACTGCATGGCGGATTTCACCGGACCGCCGTCGTCGTCGGCGAACAAGTGCACGCGACGCTTCATGGCGAGGGCGGGGCCGCTGCCGTCATCGGCGGGGCGCTGGGAATTTGTACGTGCGGGCGGATCGGTTGAAGGAGGCAGAGGAAGCGTACGAGAAGGCGCTGCCGCAGTATCGAGCGAGCGAGGAGTCGCTGGGTGAGGCGAACACGCTTGGGGCGTTGGGAGATTTGTACGTGCGGACAGATCGGCTGAAGGAGGCAGAGGAAGCGTACGAGAAGGCGCTACCGCAGTACCGAGCGAGCGAGGAGTCGCTGGGTGAAGCAAACACGCTTCTGGCACTGGGAGAATTGTACGTACGGACGGCGAGGTTGAAGGAGGCGGAGGACGCGTACGAAAGGGTGCTAGCGCAGTACCAAGCGATCGAGGCGAGGTTGGGTGAGGCGAACACGTTGAAGGCGTTGGGAATTCTGTACGTGCGAACGGAGCGGTTGAAAGAAGCAGAGGAAGCGTACGGGAAAGCGTTGCCACTGTACCAAGTGATCGAGGATCGGCTGGGGGAGGCGAACACGCTTCGGTGGCTCGGAGCTTTGTACGTGCGGAAGGCAAGGTTGAAGGAAGCAGAGGATGCGTACGAGAGAGCGCTGTCGCAGTACCGAGCGATCGAGGATCGACTGGGTGAAGCGAACACGCTTGGGGGGCTCGGAGCTTTGTACGTGCGGAAGGCAAAATTGAAGGAAGCAGAGGAAGTGTACGAGAGAGCGCTGTCGCAGTACCGAGCGATCGGGGATCGACTGGGTAAGGCGAACACGCTTCGGGCGCTCGGAGCCTTGTATATGCGGACAGATCGGTTGAAGGAAGCAGAGGAAGCGTACGAGAAGGCGCTGTCGGAGTTCCGAGCAATCGGGGCGAGGCTAGGTGAGGCGAACACGCAAAAAGTGCTGGGAGATTTGTATGTGCGGACTGATCGATTGAAGGAAGCGGAGAATGCGTACGAGGAAGCGCTGTCACAGTACCGAGCGATCAAAGATCGGCTGGGTGAGGCGAGCACGCTACAGGGATTCGGCGGTCTGGCACTCGAGCGTGGAGCATCCAGCGCGGCGTTCGGGTTTTACCTCGACGCTTTGGCGCTCCAGCGCGAGCTCGACGACAGGCTCGGGATGGCCGGGACTCACGGATATCTGGCGAGGGTCGCCGCCCGGGCCGGGCGCGGCGAAAGGGCGATCGTTCTCGGTTGTCGAGCCTTAGCGATGTTGCAGCAGATCGATGATGTGTCCGGGCAGTCACTCATGGTTCAAGATCTGCTGGTGCTCCTGGTGCAACGCGAAGAGAGTGAAGACGCTGTCCTGGTGTTGGCTTGGGCGCTGGCGAGGCGGCTCGGGGATGCATTTGCGGGTGAGCTCGAACCGATGATTTGGGAACTTGGGATCGACTTGGAGACGGTATCGATGGACGAACTCGTCGATGCGGCTCTGGTGGAGTTGAAGGCCTGGTCGGAGCGGTATGAGCAGATCCTACGGGACCGTGGCGAGGATCCCTACGCTCCGCTGGAGGACGCATGACGGAACGATTGATCGTGGTCTCGGATCTGCACCTAGCGATCCCCGGGGCGCTCAACAATTTTCATGCGGGTGCGGCGCTCGCGGCGTTCTTCGTGGAGCAGGCGCGGCGCGACACGACCCTGATGCTGGCAGGAGACGTGTTCGACTTCCTGCAGGTCGAGGGGCGGTCGGCGACGCTGGACGGGAACAGCATCCCGGGGCTCGTTGAAGCGACGTTCGCGGCGGTGGCGGCGGAGACATGGGGGAGGGACCTGTTTCAGGCCCTGGGGGACATAGTCCGCGCCGGGGGCCGGTGCATTGTCCTGCCGGGCAACCATGATCCCGAAGCGGCGCATCCGGCATTCATTACACAACTGCGTCGGCGGACCGGGCTGGCGCCGGACGACCAGGGGCTCGCGGTTCACGTGGATGGGCCGTGGCGGACGCAGCTCGGACGGTGGGAGGTGGTTGTGAGCCATGGACACCGAGCTGACGTTTGGAACGACATCGACCCGGCGGCGATGCGCGCGGTGCTCGCCGGTGGGACGCTACTCCTGCCGGCGGGATCGCGGCTGGTGCTGCAGGTGCTCAACGCGTTCAAGCAGGCCCGCGACGAGGCCGGAGAGTTGCGGTTTCCGTTCGTCGACCTGCTCAAGCCGGAGGTGCCGGCGGTGCCGCTTCTGTTGCTGTACCTCGACCGTGAGCTGGCGATGCAATACCTTCCGGCAGCGCTGGGGCTTAGGGCCGAAGTGCTCGCGCGCTCCTTGGTTCGGGCGCTAAACGGCCCGACACTGGGGAAAGACAGGCCGGCGGCCGGGTCGTCCCCGGAGGACGAGATGGGCGAGGCGCTCGCGCGAACGTACACGGACGGGCAGCGCCGCAACCCGCCGCGGTGCGCCGACGAACTGCTGGCGTGGCTCAAAGGAGGACACGCGGGCGTACGCGAGGGAACCCTGGCCGTCCACGGCGGAATGCGGGCACGGGTGCTGCGTGCATTCCTGTGGCTCGCGTCGAGGGATGGGCGGTTCTTCATACGAAGTCATTGCAGCAAGGAGGACAGGGCTATCCTCGCCGAGCACATCCCTCCTGGTGCACCTCCCCGGCTCGTCATCGCGGGGCATACGCACGCGGCGCGTGAGGTGTGGCAAGGGCCAGACCACGCGTATCTCAATACAGGTACGTGGACCGACCTCCTCGCCCTGCCGGCGCGTGTCGACGACGCGGCACTCCGTCAGTGGATCGATGCGCTCGAACATCGAACCGTCCCGCGGGTGCGTCACCTGACCTACGCCGAGGTGACGCCGACGACGGCAGAGCTCCGTGAATACATGGGCCATGCGCTCACGTGATAGCGGAAGCGGATGATCTCGCGCGGCTGGGGAGCTCACCGGCGGCGCGCTCGATCGGCGAGACAGTTCTCGACGGCCCGCCTTCACGCAGCTCGGAACGTCCCCCTTCTCGCACGCGGGCGCGACCTCGTCCGTCCCGTCGCTACGGGAGCCAGGCCCGGTCCGCGCGGGCGGCGCCTTGCCGCCCGCCGCTACGACGCCCTCCCGAGCTCGCACGCGCGGTTGAGTCGGAGAGTATCTGTTCGGTAGACTGCGTCGTGACGCCGGGTCGCGGACCGGCTACACCCCGTGGGTATGCGCGGCGAGCGTGGCTGCGGAAAACGGCCCATCGTGATCGCCCGGATCGGTCCATCGTGATCGCGTAGATCGGCATCGTGATCGCGTAGATCGGCATCGTGATCGCGTAGATCGGCATCGTGATCGCCCGGATCGGCATCGTGATCGCGCCGATCGGCATCGTGATCACCCTGCGGCCGGCGCGCCGCCGGGCGGCCGAGCCGCCAACGGAACGGAGGACCCCCAGCGTGTTACGCGCAGCCGAATGCGCGAAGGGGGCGAGGTCGACGCTGAATCACCGGCCATTTCGCGTGGGAGGCGAAATGGCGACGCAGCGACTGACCATGAAGAACATCCGCGAGATCCTGCGCTAGAAGTGGGCGCTGCAGCGAAGCCACCGCGACGTGGCTGCGAGCCTCGACGTCAGCGCCGGCGTGGTCGGCAAGGTCGCCGGCAAGGCCAGCGAGGCCGGCCTCACCTGGGACGCGGTGCAGGCCCTCAGCGACGAGGAGCTGGAGCGCGTCGTCTACGACAGCGAGCCGGCGTCGCAAGCGCGGCCGCAACCGGACTTTTCGTACATCCACACCGAGCGCCGGCGCAAGGGCGTCACGCTCGCGCTGCTGCACATCGAGTACCTCGAGAAGCACCCGAACGGGTACCGCTACACGCAATTCTGCGAGCTGTACCGCGCGTGGCTGAAGCGGCGCGGCTTGACGATGCGGATCGACCATGTCGCCGGCGACAAGGCCTTCGTCGATTACTCCGGCAACAAGCTGCACATCGTCGATCCGAAGACCGGCGAGTGCATCGCGGTCGAGCTCTTCGTCGGCGTGCTCGGGGCCTCGAACCTCACCTACGCCGAGGCGAGCCTGACGCAGCGGGGCCACGACTTCATCGCCAGCAACGCGCGCATGCTCGAGTACTTCGGCGGCGTGCCGGCGGCGCTCGTGCCCGACCAGCTCAAGGCCGCGGTGACGAAGTCGTGCTGGTACGACCCGAAGATCCAGCGCACCTACGCCGCGCTCGCGGAGCACTACGGCACCACCGTCATGCCCGCCAGGCCCGGCAAGCCGCGCGACAAGGCCAAGGTCGAGAACGCCGTGCTGATCGCCCAGCGGTGGATCGTCGCGCGCCTGCGCGACGAGGTCTTCCACTCGCTCGCCGAGCTCAACGCGCGGGTCGCCGAGCTGCTCGAGGACCTCAACACGCGGCCGATGAAGAAGTACGGCAACATCAGCCGGCGCGCCCTCTTCGAACGCATCGAGCGGTCCGAACTGCGACCGCTCCCCGTCGAACGATTCGAGTA
This sequence comes from Nannocystis pusilla, assembly GCF_026626665.1. Classification (GTDB taxonomy): domain Bacteria; phylum Myxococcota_A; class Polyangia; order Nannocystales; family Nannocystaceae; genus Nannocystis; species Nannocystis pusilla. The sequence goes on along the minus strand of NZ_JAPNKE010000002.1, from coordinate 6,318,424 downwards.
CTGCGAGTGGAAGAATTGCCGCGTCAACATCGACTACCACGTCGAGATCGATCGCCACTACTACTCGGTGCCGTACACGCTCGTCGGCGAGGCCGTCGAGGCGCGCTTCACCGCGACGACCGTCGAGCTCCTGCACGGCGGCAAGCGCATCACCTCGCACGCGCGCAGCTTCGCCGCGGGTCGCCATACCACCAAGCCCGAGCACATGCCGAAGGCCCACCAGCGGCACGCCGACCGCTCCCCGAGCCGGATCCTCGCGCAGGCGAAGCAGGTCGGCCCGAAGACCGCCGAGCTCGCCCAGGCCATCATGAAGGACCGCAAGCACCCCGAGCACGGCTACCGCGCCTGCCTCGGCATCCTGCGCCTGGGCAAGACCTACGGCGACGCGCGCCTCGAGGCCGCGTGCGCCCGCGCCGTCGCGGTGCGCGCCCGCTCGTACCGCCACGTCGAGTCGATCCTCAAGAACGGCCTCGACCGCGCCCCGCTGCCCGACATCCCCGCCGACACACCGACCGACAAGCCCGAGGCCCACGAGAACATCCGCGGCCCTCGCTACTACAACTGACCGAAAGGACACACCGATGCTGAATCAGCAGACCATGGAAAAGCTCAAGGAGATGCGGCTGAACGGCCTGGCCGCCGCCTGGCTCGAGCAGCAGTCGCGGCCCGACTACGGTGGCCTCGGCTTCGACGAGCGCCTCGGCCTCCTCGTCGACTCCGAGTGGATGAGCCGCCAGAACGCGCGTCTCAAGCGGAACCTCAAGGAAGCCCGCCTCAAGCTCGGCAGCGCCTGCCTCGAGGATCTCGACTACGATGACCGCCGCGAGCTCGACAAGCCGCTGATCCGCCAGCTCGCCACCTGCAACTGGGTCGCGCAGCACCAGAACATCGCCATCACCGGCCCCACCGGCACCGGCAAGTCCTTCCTCGCCTGCGCCCTCGCCCAGCACGCGCTCCGCCGCCGCTACCGCGCCATCTACCGCCGCACCTCGCGGCTCTTCGACGAGCTCGCGCTCGCCCGCGCCGACGGGACCTATGCGAGATTGCTCGCCAAGCTCGCCCGCGTCGACGTCCTGATCCTCGACGACTGGGCCATGGCCCCGCTCGGCCCGGCTGAGCGAAAGGACATGTCGGAACTGATGGAGGACCGATTCGGCGAACGATCGACGATTCTCACCAGCCAGCGACCGCCGGAGCTCTGGCACGACCAAATCGGTGATCCGACCACCGCCGATGCGATCTGCGATCGCATGCTCTCCCAATGCCACCGCCTCATGCTAAAAGGTCCCTCACGCCGCAAGGAGGTCGCCTCCCAGACCTGAACACCCCATCAGCATCGCTTCGCTCCGTCCCCGTCCGCGCCGAGCCCGCCACCCCCGTCGCTCCGCTCCGACCCCTCCGGGGTGATCACGATGACCGATCCAAGCGATCATGATGGCCGGAATACGCACGTGGCGACGCGGAAGACGTTGGCGGCGAGGCGCTGCTGAGTGTCCTGTTGCTCGGCGGTCTGCTTCCAGAAGGCCGGGGCGAGCGCGAGGACGCGGCTCCTGGGCCAGGCGGGCAGGAGGCAGAAGAGGTCCCGGAGGTACGCCCAGGGCTCGATGCCGTGGAGCTGGCAGCTGGCCAGGAGAGAGGTCGGAGAAGCGGCGGGCATCAACGCCGAGCGCACGGCTTAAGTAGCGTCATCTTGAGAGGATCTCGTCATCTCAAGAATGAGGGAGGGATCTATCGTGAGGTTGTGGAGCCGCGCTTTTGAGATTTGCTTGTACTTCGTATATCCCTGTGCGCCGTGTCGGTTAGAATATTCATAACGAACGTTTCCTCGGGCCACTCGTCTGCCGTGAGCCCTCCATTCGTTCTCTTCAGCGTGAGCTCTGCAGAGAAACGGACATGTGTAATCCTGCTCAAGAAACTCAGCCCCGGTTGAGTACCTATCGTATAAGAACACCTCAAAGTCAGCGAGGTGCGGACAACCCCTTACCGAACACTTTGCCGGCTCATTGCGGGGGCGCTGGGCCCCATCTTCCTCTTCCCCATCCTCCTCATCTTCATCATCGTCGTCCATCTCATATGCCTCCTCACCATCTTCGCCATCTGCCTCCTCACCACCATCGATCCACCAAATCGGAAGACTTGTCGTTGAAGTGTCGAGCGAAGTGAGCCACTCGCGCTCGTGCTCACCAAGCGTAGATACAGCATTCATCCCTCCCGACAGCCCTTTCGGCTTGATTCCGTACTTCGACAAGTATGGTCTCATCCGAACTACATGACTTCGCCATCCCCTCTGGCGGAGGAACTCCGTCGTCCTTGCCGACGGTTCAATGTAATTAAGGAACAACACCAGCAACGCATCTATATCACGACGAGCAAGCCGTGGATACTTAACAACAGCAGCAAACACAACCCGGCGCAAAACAAGCCAGGCGACTACCTTTTTCTCAGATTCGGAAAACCTCGCCAAATGGCTCACCTTGAAATCTGAGACTAAGCCTCGAACACCTTTGCCTGCCTTGCACCCTGGCGGAATGGTTCCATCGCGAAACATCTGATCCAAAGCCGAGAAAATGTGCATCCAGTGTTTTGACACCGCATCCAACACATCCCCCCAGCGATCCGATGCACGAACTTCAATATAGTAGCGTCGAATCTCCTTTCGGCATGAATTCGAGAAAGATGGCGAATCAAGCCAAGATGATGGATCAGGCCCCTCTGCGGAGCCCGCCGAGTATGCATTTGTCAGATCTCGCACATCAGCCATAAGATCGGTGACTCGACCATAGCGATTCTCTTGTTTACTCTTGACGCATTTGACGTAAATGCGACGAACTTCATCATCGGAAATATCCGATGGATCAGGGTGGATTGGAATATCCCCCGTGACCATCTGGAAAAGCACCAAGCCCAGTTGATAGATGTCGGAGCGTTCGTTAAGCGATTTTGTATCCCCGCTGCGATGCTCGGGCGACATGTATACTTCCGTGCCGAGTCTCATGCCCGTTCTTGTCAAAGCCGCGTCGACTCTCTTCAAGTCTTTGGCGAAGCCGAGGTCGGCAACTTTCCAGACCCCGTCAACCTGAAGGATATTGTGAGGCTTAATGTCCCGGTGCACAATTCAAGGGAATGAAACGCTTTCACCCCTTCACAAATCTCTAGAAAAACGTTTAGGGCGTCGACGATAACCTCTTTGGTATCCAAACTAATTCACATCCTTAAGACAGTGTTGCGCCAGAGGCATCACCAAGAACGGTAGCCCTGCATGAACCCCATTGTCAAGAACAGGCATGATGTGCTGATGTACAGCAGACCTCATCAACTCGACCTCTCTGGCGAATCTGGCTTCCTCTCCGGTCTCCTTACAAATCTTCAAAGCGACTTCAGTTCCGGAGTTTCGGTCGGAAACTCTATAGACCTGTGCCTTACCGCCGATGCCGTTCCGACAGATTACCTCGTAACGCTCGGCGACAACATCATTGCAGTCCAGAATGTCCGGCTCGTCGTGCATTAAAGCAACGATATCGCGTCCGCGGACGTTTGGCGAGGTAGAATGCGACGTTAAAAACATACAAATCGAACCTTCGGCGTAAGTTTTGGAGGAATTGTTAGCTAGGCGATGTTGAATTTCTTGACGGTGAAGGCCAATACGGGCTACATGTACCTCAACTAGGGCTCCCGAAAGATGATCAAATACCTCGGCTCCAAGCGCACCCTAGTTCCTCAACTATGCGAACTAGTCCTTGGGTTGAGGGCAAAGTCTGCGATTGACCTATTTTCGGGCACGGCGCGAGTTGGTCATGCTCTGAAACGGCTGGGGATTCAAGTGCATGCCAACGATCACAATGCCTACGCCGCAACTTTGGCGCGCTGCTACGTCGAGACAGATCGCAATCTTGTGCTGCGAAACGCTCGTCTACTCATCGCTGAGTTGAACAAACTCCGCGGCGAAACGGGATGGTTCACTGAGAATTTCTGCATTAATAGTCGGTTCTTTCAGCCAAAAAATGGCGCGCGAATCGACGCGATCCGAGAGGCTATTGCGAGAAAGGAACTCGATCAACCGCTGGAATCGGTCCTTCTCGTTGCACTCATGGAGGCAGCCGACAGGGTTGACTCGACGATTGGAGTTCAGATGGCCTACCTCAAACACTGGGCCCCGCGCTCCTTTAACGATCTTGAACTGCGTCTCCCCGACGTACTTCCTCGTGCACGAAATGGAAAAGGCTCAGTTCATCAACTAGATGCTCTTGATGCCGCTCAGGTATTGACAGGCGATGTTGCGTACTTAGACCCTCCATACAATCAGCATAAATATCTAGGCAACTATCACATTTGGGAGTCGCTTATTCTGTGGGACAAGCCAGAGGTATACGGGGTTGCCTGTAAGAGGATTGACTGTCGCAGTCGGTTGAGTTCTTTTAACTCTCGTCTCCTGGCCGTTGATGCAATGCGTTCGGTTGTTTCATGTCTTCAGTGTGAACATTTGATCGTCTCCTTTAGCGATGAAGGATATCTCTCTCGCAGAGAGCTCGAAGAAATCCTCCGCTGTCGTGGGAAAGTCTTGGTTTTGGGACACGATTATAAGCGCCACGTTGGGGCCCAATTGGAGTATACAACCCGAAGGGGGAAAAGGTTGGCACCGTGGGCCGATTGCGAAATACGGAATATATCTACGTCGTGACGGAGTCAAACCTAGCTCTCCGGCGCCTTCATCAACTCTCGTCAGTCGCGACGTGCACGTTCGAGAACAGGGCGCCAGCCATTTAGCGTCTCAGGTTTCTTTTACTCTGGTGTCCGAGCTTTCTCATGGATGCTTCCGCGTCTGCGGATCCATCCCCGCTGCACGCCGCACCACCGAGGCTGCCCTGCTCCCATTGTTCGCGCCGGCGACGCTCGTTCGCGGAGCCGATGACAGCGACAGCGACGAGAACTTGAGCTGCACGGTCGCCACGGCGAAACTCGTCCTTCCTCGCGGCACGCCAGAAGCGCGAGCCCTCCGCCGACCCCGCCGCGAACAGGCCGCCGAACGCAGCGGCGCCCGCGCCCGTGTCGTCAAGGTGGTCGAGCGCGCCTGGGGCGATGCTGGCGACCTTCGCCTGCCACGCGGACGGGACCGGATCGCCTCCTTTGAGCGGCGGGAGTTTCGGCTCCCGGTCCGGGATGCCCGCGCCGAGCTTGAGGCCCTTCGGCCCTTGAGCTTGGGCAGCGCAGGCACACCGCGGTGAGGACCTGCGCGCGCCAGTCGGTGCGGCGGAGGTAGAATGGGCTCCGCCCTGACTTACTCAGTGGGCTTGGTGTCGTACGGGAAGTACCGCTGTGCCTTCAGGACAGCGGGCTCACCACGGTGGGGCGCCTCGAACTGAATGATTTTGACGCCCACCGACGAGGGGGAGAGGATCATGAAATTCTTGCCGGTCTGCGTGTCGCCCATGTCAATGAGGAGGTGGTCGCCCGTGTGGAGAACGGCCGACTGATTGAGGGTGAGGTTGGTAGCGGGGTTCGTGAGGGTGACTTCGCGCTGCCTGTCGGACATGGGGACCCAGTAAGCACGACGGCGCGCGCCGTCAATGCTGGACCCTCGTGAAGGACGCCGATGGACGAGGGTCCGCAGCGTGTTGGTTGACCCGGCCGGCGAGGTCGACGTGACCTGCCGAACGAGCGCCACAGGCCCGTTCAGCCGCAAGTCCACCTGATTAAACAAAAGGCCGTGCTCGCCCGGGGCTGAGCACGGCCCATCTTTGCGAGACAGCTAACGGGTCGCCAGCGCAGCGAGGAGACAGAGGAGCCCACCCGCGACGCTGCCCGCGATGACCCGATTCCTCGCTCGCTGCCGGCTGGTTTCATCGACAACCGGATCGGCGGTCGCCAAGGCGATCAGGCCCCCCACGGCGGCCCCGCCACCGGTGATCGCAACGGCCCGGAGGACTTCCTGACCGGCACTGCGTGGTTCGTCCAAGCGGCCAGCGAGCTCGAGCCGCACCTCGTCCGGATCTCGGATCCCGCGGCCGCTATTACAGCGTTGGTGTGCGATCCGCAGGTTGTCAAAGTGGTCGGTGCCGCCGAAGTACTGCGGCACCAGATGGTCCACGGATCCCGCCTCGCCGCCGTAGAGGCTGAGACAGCCGTAGGTGTGCAGTCCCACGCCCTCGTGGCACAGATGGCACTTCCCGTTTGTGCGGCGCCAGATGGCGTCCACATCACCGTATCGCTTGCTATAGACGATCATGGTTCTCGCTTTCTCAGGTCATTATGGCGCGCTCGGCTGATCTCGCGCAGATCAACCAGAAGTGCTCTTCTGCAATTAAAGGTCTTGACGGGATGTTGATTTTATGGCCGGCGCATCCGGGGTCGAAGCCAGCCTGGACACCCCGCGCGGTGATCCGCGAGGGGTTGGCAACGTATCATGGCGCTACGCGCGGAGGGACGCGCGGCCGATGGTGTACCGCGTTAGATCGACAAGGCGCCGTGCAGGTTGCCGCGGGGCATTGCCCCGACGGGTGACATCGCCCGCTGTACGATGTACCTTGAGCGTATGCGCCGCCTCGCGCTCGCCACCCTCGCCGCTCTCGCCGCCTGCAACAACGGCGACGAGCAGGGCCAGGATTTGGCCCGAGCATCACGACTGTGCCGCCGGGGACAAGCACGAGCGGCGACGCGTCGACGTCGACATCGACCTCCACCAGCTCGGCGGAGGACTCGGCCGCGGCGAGCTCGGCGTCGCACAGCTCCACCAGCTCGGCGAGCTCCGGCATCCCAGACGGTGGCACACCGCCGGATGGTGGCGACAAGCCGCCGCCGGGCTGCATGGGCAAGGTCGATCTCGTGTTCTCGATCAGCTCGCGGTGGACGATGAAGGGCGCTCAGGATTGGCTCAAGGCGAGCTTTCCGGGCTTCATCGACACGCTCGAGACCGAATTCGCCGGCTTCGACTACCACATCCTCGTGCCGATGCAGGGTAGCGGCGTCTGGGGGATCCCGAGCTGCAAGGGCTGCGTCGACACCTGCCCGGCCGGGCCAGAGGACTATCCGTGCGGGGCGGCGCTCGAGCCTTGCGACACGGTGCAGGGCGCGGGCATCACCTTCTCCGCCGGATGGGACGCGAGCAACGAGCGGTGCGACCTCGCCGGCGGCCACCGCTACATCACCGCGGCCCAGCCCGATCTTGCCAGCGCATTCACCTGCGTCGCGTCGGTCGGTACCAGCGGCGGCGGATTGGTAGCCGAGGCCGCCGTCAGCACACTGAGGGACGAGATCAACGCGCCGGCCGGCTGCAACGCGGGCTTCCTCCGCGATGACGCCCTCCTCGTGGTCGTCGCCATCGATGACACGTGGGACGAGGACAGCGAGGGCACGGCGCAGGACTGGGCGGACGCGCTGGTCGAGGCCAAGGGCGGCGACGCGGACGCGGTGGTGCTGCTCGTGATCACGAACGACATCGACGATCCGGATGGCCTGTGCGGCTACGAAGGAGTCCCCCCGGCTATCACAAGCTCCGCACCTGGACGGAGCTGCTTCCCCATTCGGTGTTCGGCTCGATCTGCAACGACCAGGGCTACGCCGATTACTTCGGCGCCGCGGCCGCGAAGATCAAGGCGCAGTGCGACGTGTTCGTGCCGCAGTGAGCGCCTACGGGTAGAGTCGCAACGCGAACGCCCGCGGCTGTAGGTCGGCGAATTCGCTCCCCACGATGGACACGTGACCCCAGGGACCGACAGCGAGTCCCGCGGCGTCATCGGGCCCCTTGCCCGGCCCGTTACGGACGACCTCCCAGACGTGCCCGCCGAGCGGGCCGGGGATGGCGAAGATCCACGCGTCCATGTCGGTGGCCGGCTGCTTGCGCGAGCCGGCGATGATGATCTTGCCCTCGCGGTCCTCGCCGATCGCGTAGCCGATCGCGTCGCTCCCCGGCGTGGGCTCGACCCGCACGGGCCCGGGGTCCCCCGCGGCCGAGAACCAGCGCGTGACCACCTGGCGGATCGTGAACAGGTCGCGCCCCCACCCGGTGACGACGAATCCACCTCCCCGCAGCGGCGCGACGGCCATCCCGCCGTCTTCCTCGAGCTGTTCACCGGGCGACGTCCACTCGCCAAGTGCCTCGCCCGCGATCGAATACCGCAGCACGACCGTACGCCGATAGATCTTGTTGAACTCGCCGATGATCTCGCGCTCGCCGACGACGATGACCTCGTCGCCGACGATCGCAACGCCGCGGCCGATCTCGTCGCGCTCGTTGAACCAGTCGTCGCCGGGCGACATGGCGAATGGCGCCTCGTGGAGCAGCGCTCCGTCCTCGGCCGACAGCCACCACACCCGGAGGTCGTGCGTGCCAGGCGACACCTCGATCCCGCCGACCACGATCACGACGCCGCCAGCGATCGTGACGGCGAGTGCCTTCGTCTTGGGATCACCCGTCGCCGTCCAGTCGAACGACAGCGGCTTGTCGAGCCGCAGCTTGGACAGCGCCCACATCGGCCCGGGTCGCGTCGACGCGACGAACACCGTGTTTTCGCCGCCAGCGGCGATTGCCGGCCCGTTCCCCCCGAAGCGAACGCAATCTTGCCGAGCGCGGCCGGTCCTGCCGCGAGCTTGCCGGTTGCTCCGTCGATCTTGACCGCGACCGCCTCGAGCCCCTGTTGGGTCTCGTAGAAGCCCCCTGCGGCGATCGACCCATCGTCGAGTAGCGTCGCGCTCGTGAAGCCGTTGATCGGCCCGGCCTGTACGTAGGGCGGCCAGACGTCGGTGCCGCCGGGCGCGACGTCGATCGTCAGGTCCTTCTCGGCTTGCCCGCTCACGCCGTCGGCGGCATGCGCGACAGCGCGGATCGTGTGCGTGCCGTCGCCGGGGACGTTGTCCGACGTCACCTCGAACACGCAGACCGGATCCCCCGGCGTCGCGCCGAGCGCGAGGGGCACGTCGCCATCGAACACGTCGATCGTCGCCACCGGGCGCGACGTCCACACCGCGACCTGCACCTCGCCGACCTTGTCCACCGACGTCGGCGTCAGGAACACCTCCACGTTGACCGGCAGGGCCTTTCCGTCGTCGGTAGTGGTGCCGGTCGCGCCGTCGCTCTCAGACCCGCCGTCGGTCGCCGACGCGCTCCCCGACGTCGCCTCACCGCTCGTCGCGCTCGCGTCTGCGGTGCTAGCCGTCGTGTCGGCCGTCGTGCTCGCCGGGCTCGGATCGTCGGCGGTCGATCCGCTGGTCCCGTCGCTAATCGGGTATGCCCCCCTTGCTGCAGGAGCTGATCGAAGTCTCCCGCGCAGGCGGCGAGGACGGCGACGGACAGAAGCGTGCGGCGGACCATCGTTGTGAACGTACCATGCGCGGGTCCGCGCGCGAAGCCGTGGCGCCACGTCCAGGCACGTTGACGGCGCTTTATTTCGCCAAGGGCGTAGCCCGCTAGAAGCGCCCGAAAAGCGAAAGGCCGGCGCCGTGGGGCCCGCCGTAGGGCGCAACGCGGGCCCGGTCCGTCGACGGGCGCAGCTTGCCGCGGGCGACCATGCCGATGCCGACCGCCCCGAGCACCGCCGCCGAGATAGCGAGGCCGATCTTGGCGCCCCTCGTCCACGCCCCCACGGATCCCAGGTCGCTCATGCGCTGCGCCTGCTCCGGCGTCCGGTGGCCAGCCTGCTCGATCTCGGCGATCAACGTCTCGAGGTCGCCGTACGCCCCGGCGCGGCGCGCCTGCACGGGGATGATGGCGAGCGCGGCGAGGGCGGCCGTGCCGAGCAGGACCCCGCCGGCGATCGTCAGGCCGTTGGCGCGCGGAGGCGTGCGGCCCGTCGTCGGCGGTGTCATCGCGGGTGAAGGTTCGCGCACCTGCTCGGGCTCCGCCACGGGGCCGGGCTTCGGCTCAGGTGTTGACTGCACGCAAGGGGGCGCGAGGAAGCCCGCGTCGCCGCGTGCGGCCGCTTCAGCGTGCGAGGCGAGGCCGGCGCGCGCCTCGTCGCGGAAGTCCGTCGCCTCGGGCGGCGGGGTGTCCGTGCGTGCGAGGACCCGCTCCGCGGTGGCGAGTAGTTGGCACAGGTGCGCGGCGTCGTTTGTGCGCTGGTACGCGACGCGGCGCGCGGTCACGGCGAGCGTGAGCAGATCGTCCAGGTCCTTGACGTCGGACGTGTCAGCGAGTCTCGACTCCACCAGCTCGGCAGCGGCGATGAGCCGCTCGAGCGGCGCGAGGTTGTCGGCGGTGATCGTCGGGTCGGCTGCCGTGATCTCGTCGTTGATCTGGGCGTTGGTCGCCGTGGGCGACAGCGGCGCCGCCGCCAGGGTGGGCCCCGCAAGGACGACGGAGAGCAAGGCGCGTGCGGGCATGGGTCCGTTGTACCACCACGCGGGCCGATCGTGCTCTGGCTTGGGTTGAAAGAGGGATGAAGGTGGCCGAACGAGGGATGAAGCGGGGCCGGGCGTGGGACGAAACAGGCGTGAAAAAGGCTGGAAAGGTCATTTGGCGGTCTTTCTCGTTTGGAGCTGTGGCACTCTTGGCGACGATGGACAGCCCCCTCACACCACGCTCCGGGCCAAAGCCGACGTGGCCCATCTACAAGGAAGTAGGCGCCGACTTCATCGGCGAGCTACTCGAAGGGCGCTACAAGATCGTCCGCCGGCTGGCGAAGGGCGGCATGGCCCACGTGTTCTTGGCCAAGGATCTCGCGCGCAAGTGCTACGTAGCGATCAAGCTCCTGCGCGCGTGCAGCCCGGAGGCGCACCGCCGGTTTGCGGTCGAGGCGGAGATCCTGAGCAACATTCGGCACGAGAACATCGTGCGCGCGATCGCGTTCGGTCATACGGCCGACGAACAGCCCTACATCGCGCTCGAGCACCTCGACGGCGAGACCTCGTCACAGCGCCTCGCACTCGGCCCGCTCCCGTGGCGCGAAGTGGCCGAGATCGGCATTCAGATCGCCGACGCGTTGCACGCCTTGCATCGCGTCGGCGTGATCCACCGCGACATCAAGCCCGACAACATCATCCTGACGAGGGACGCCGATCGCAGCGTGGCGAAGCTGATCGACCTCGGCCTGGCGAGCGTCGGGGTTCCGTTCCACGAGGCCCAGGACGCGCGCTTTACCCCGCCCGTGATCCGCCACAAGACCCAGCTCGGGCGGGCGATCGGTACTCCCGATTACCTGCCGCCGGAGGCGGGGCTCTGCGACGCCAATCCGCTCCTGGACGTGTACCTGCTCGGGGCCACGCTCTACCAGCTCTGCACACAGCTCCTGCCGAAGCTGGCGGGGCTCCGGCCGATCCACGAGGTGAACCCCAGCGGCGAGGCGCCAGAAGACCTTCGCGACTTCTCTGCTCGGCGCTCGAGCCCGAGGTGAGTCATCGACTACCGTCCGCCGATCACCTGCGCCGCGGGCTCGAGGCGATCCTCGCCGCGCATCCGAAAACGCCGCGTCGAGAGCACCTGTTCGGCGGCAGCTTCGACCGATTGGAGGTCCTCGGCGTCGGTGCGAGCGCTGTGGCTTTCCGCGCCTCCGATCGTTGGCTGTCACGCGAGGTCGCGCTCAAAGTGCTGCGCGACGCTAAGCCGAGCGAGGACGACGCGATTCGCTTTCACCGCGCGGCGAAGATCCTGTCCGCGCTGCGGCACCCGAACATCCCGCAGATCCACCACTACGGGATCGAGGGCCGAGAGGCGTTCACGATCACAGAGCTGTGCCCCGGCTCGCCGGCGACGGACGTCGCGGGGCCCGACAAGCACCTGCGCCCCGACGAGGTAATCGCGGTCGGCCGTCAGTTAGCGAGCGCACTCATGGCCGTGCATGCGGTCGACGTCGTGTACCGCGACCTGCACGCGGGCAACGTCTTGATCGCGCGCGGAGAAAAGCCGCGGGCCTGGATCTTCGACTTCGACCACGCGCAGGTGTCGCCCGGGTTCTACGCCCACCTGACGGAGCGGTGGGCGACGCCGCCGGAGGCGCGAGCAGAGCCCACGAGCGAGAAACCGCTCCGAAACATGGACTACGCAGCGCCGGAGGTGCGCGGCGGCGGGGCGTTTACTGCCGCGAGCGACGTGTTCGCGTTCGGACTGTTGCTGTACCGTTTGCTCACGGGCTTACGCCCGTTCCCGCCGGGCGGCAGCGAGCCCGTGCCGGCGCGCAAGGTGTGTCCCGAGTGCCCGCCCGGCCTCGAGTTGTTGCTCCTCGCCATGGTGAACCCGAGCCCGAGCGGTCGGCCCACGCTGCGAGCTGTGGAGGAAGCGCTCGCGGCGGAAGAAGAGGAACTTGAAGCGCTCGAGTGCGAGGACGCCGAGGCCGAGCAGGAAGCCGCAGCGGCCGCGCCGACCGTCCCGATCGCGCGGGTCGTGTTGAGCGCGACGCCGGAGAGCGCACCCGTTGCGAGCGTTGCCGCGGTCGAAAGGCCAACATCTTCGCAAGCGGCCACCGCCGCCGCGCCGCCCGTCGACCTGCCGATCGGCACGTCGCGCGAGACTCCCATCGCCCGGCGCGGCGGCATGTGGGGGCTCCTCGCGCTGATGTTTGCGGTCGCGGTTGGCGTGGTCGTGGGACGCGTGACCGCGTCTGGCGATGCCGCGGTGCAGCTTGCCGGCGAGGTGCAGGGCGCCGATGCGCCGATGATGCCATCGCCGACGCCGCCGTCCAGTACGGAGGGGAAGCCGCGCACTTCGACCGGCGACGGGCCGACCAAGCCAGCGACCGCCGAGGTCGCGCCGATGAATTCGGCGCACGAGGGTGCGCCGCCGAAACCAGCCCAAACGACCGACTCGACCAGCAAACGAACCCCGACGTCGCGTCGCGCACAGCCGTCGCCGCGTGGCGCGGTGACGACGGCAGAGGCGACCGCCGCAGCGCAAAATGCCATAAAAGCGCTGCGCGCCTGCAGGGACGTCCCCGGCGCCATCACGGCCGACCTCGACGTCGTTCGGGGCAAGGGCGCCGTGGTCACGCTCAACGCCCGTGCGCCGGCTCCCGACGATCCGCGCTACCCCTGGCACGCCTGCGCCCGCGATGCACTCGAGCGCGTGCGCTTCCCGGTGAGCGAGAGCGCCGGGCGCGTGCGTGTCCGCCTCCCGCTCGAGTGAGTGCTCAGGAGCGCGTCTTGACGTAGCGGTCGTAGGCGTATGCGCCGCCGAAGAGAAGGCCGCCCACGGTGGCCGTCCACAGGGTCGTCTTGCCGAGGATCCGTAAGGTCTCGAGTCGGGCCTCCGCCGCGTCCGCGCGCTCTTTCTCGAGGGCAGCCTGGTAGGCCGCCATCTCCGCGCGCTCGCAGTCCTCACGCGCTCGGGCCTCGGCTTCGTCGGCGCGTTGCTTGGCGCGTGCGGCCTCGGCCTCGGCCCTGCTCGCGCGAGCTCTCTCCTGCTCGATCTGCTGGGTCGTTCGATCGGCTCGCGGCTCCGCTTGGCCGCCCGCTGTCGACTCGTGCCTGCCGTCGTTCGCCGCCGGTGCGTCGTGCGACACGACGTGCAAGCGACGGCCGGGTGCGGCCCCCATGGACTCCGCGCCGACAGCGAGTGCGAGCGGCACGGCTTGGGCGTTGTGGAAGCGCGCCACGATCTGCATTTCATTCTCGGCGCCGAGCGCGGCGATCAACGATGTGAAGACCACGAGCTGCATGTTCGGATCGTCGTCGTTGATGATGCGGCTGAGGTGCGAGCGCTGCATCCCCGCCCGCTTGGCGAGTGCGGCCACCGTGAGGCCGGCGCGCGCGCGGAGCTCGTTGATCCGCGACACGACGTGCCGGGTTGTGTTCGCGCCCGCCGTGTCGAGCCGGGCGCCGGCCGACTCGAGCAGGCTCAGGAAGAGGCGGAGCGTCGGATTTGGCTCCGGGTGCTCGAACAGCGCCAGCACGTAGCCGACGTCGTGGCGCGAACGTCGGGCGACGTCCTCGCGGGTCAGCTTGTTCTTCTGAATCCATGCCGCCAGTCCCGAAAACCACCGCCGCGTGCCCATAAGCAGCCAGATTAGCGCGCGGCGCGGCGAGAACAAGAGTACCGTGCACGAGAGTCCGATACGCGTGCGCGAGCGTCGTGCACGGTCCCCGGCCGAGCTTGACGGGCGGTGCCGCCCGGAGAAACGATCGCGCCATGGGAATGACCACGCGCGAAGCGGAGCAGAAGCGGGCCGAGCTGATGCAGCAGCTTGTAGAAAACGCTCGAATAGCCGAATAATGGCCGAGCGCCTTTAATTCAATTGCGCCAGCGACGGTCAAAGGCCGCGCGCATGCGGGCGGCTTGCTGCTTCGCGGCGACTCTTCGACCCGTGCGGGGAAGAAATCCCCACGCGTCTCCTCAGTTTTCGCAAGCTGGCCCCCCATAAATAAGGCTTTGGGCCGCCTTTCGGCGTGGAACGTCGCTATTGCCATCAATTCCGACATCGTGCGAGCATCGGCCCCCCATAAATAAGGCTAAATAAGGTCCAGGACCCTTATTCGGCCCTTATTGCGACCCTTATTTATGCCTTATTTTATGGTCCGAATAAGGTCGGAAAGACAGCTCGGCTTTGACCTCCATTACGATCTCGCAGGAACGAGCGTGCGCCGGCATCATGTCAGCGTACACGAGCGTCGTGTACGCCGACATGTCAGCCTGCACCCTTACAGAAGGCCCCCGAAGGTCTCCCGAAGGTATTTGCGCGCTTCCGTAAAACCTTCCGTGGCGTGCACGAGGGTCGCATACGCCCGGTTCGACACCTCACCCGTGCACAGCCTCGCGCGCATTAACGAGACCGAGCACGCGCGCGCCTGGCCAGACGGCAAGTTTCTGCGCAAATGGTAAGCGAATTGCCATTCGGCAAGCCGACTAACATTTGTCGATTTCCCTATCAAATGTTCATTTTGCCGTCATTTGATAAGGCGAGCGCTCGTGCACGGCCCACGGCCGCGCGCGAGCCGGCGGTGGCGGTGTGAACGACGCTCGTGTACGGGGCCCACGCTGCGGGCCAGCGGTGTCACGACGCTCGTGCGCGGCCACGGCCGCGCGCAGCTAGCCACCGTCGCGCCCGACGAGGGCGGCGTACACGACGCTCGTGCACGGCCACCGCCGCGCGCAGTAGGCCGACGAGGGCGGCGTGCACGGCGCTCGTGCACGGCCACCACCGCGCGCAGTAGGCCGACGAGGGCGGCGTACACGACGCTCGTGCACGGCCACCGCCGCGCGCAGCGGCGATCTGGAGCGTGGATCGCTACCGCGCCCCCCGGTGGCGACACCGGGAGGCGCGAGGACGATCGGCGAGTTGCTAGAGCGGGACCGAGGTCTCGACCGCCGTCACATCGATAGGTCGGGCGTCACGGTGCGACCTGGCCCGCGGCGGCCGGCGCTCGGGCTTGCGCCCGACCTCGGTCTGCGACAGCTCGAGCGCGGCGGCGATCTGGTGCCAGGTCCCATCGCTGCACCAGCGCTCATACCAGCGCCAGCACGTGGTCGAGGCGCCGAACTCCGCCGGGATCTCGCTCCACTTCGCGCCGGTGTGCAGGACCCAGCGGACCGCGTCCACCGTGCGGCGTAGGTCGATCCGGGGGCCGCCGCAGCGGCCGCGCGTGTTCTCGACCATCGCCTCGATCGTCTTCCACTGCGCGTCGCGCATCGGCTCGAACGGCGCCGGCGGCAGCGCGGCGGTCGGCTGCACTGCCTCCACGATCCGATCCGTCGCGGTCTCGAGCGCGTTGCGGACGTAGTCGTCGGCCAGGTGGGCGTAGCGCTTCGTGGTCCGCTCTTGCTTGTGCCCGAGCAACTTGCCGACGGTGCTGAGCGACGCGCCGCTCATGATCGCGTCGCTGGCGAAGGAGTGCCGGAGGTCATGCAGCCGGACGTCGGGGATCCCGGCGGCGGCGCGGATGTTCTCCCACGTGCGATTGATGCTCCGCAGGCGCTTGCCACTCGACGTCCGCAGCACGTACCCCGAGCTCGGGTTGCCGGTCTGGTCGTGAATGTGCTTCAGGAGTGCGAGCACGCGGGCAGACACGGGCACCTTGAGCTGTCCCGTCTTGGTGTCGGGGAGGTTCAAGAGCGAGTGCTGCCAGTCGACCATGGGCCACGTGAGCGTCAGGATCTCGTCGCGGCGCCGGCCGGTGAGCGCGAGCAGATCGATCGCCCAGACGCTGGCGATCTTCAGGTGTCCCTTGCGCCCGGCGGGGATCTTGAGCCCGGCGAGGATCACCGCCTGCACGCGCTGGCGCTCCTCGGGGGTCAGGAAGCGCTCGCGCTCGGGGATAGTGAAGCGCTTGATCTTGCGGGCCGGGTTGCGCATGTCCGCGAGTTCCCAATCTTCGATGATGCGGGAGTAAAGGCTACCGATCACGCAGAGGATGTATTCGCCACGGAGGGACCGCGCTCCTTCTTGAGCTTCGCATGCAGCGCGGCGATCTCGGCCTTCTTCACGCTGCGGAAGTCGCGATCTCCGAACGCCGGGAGGATCACTGTCTCGAGGTGCTCCTTGTAGTTCTCCGCCGAACCTGTCTTCAGGTGCACGTCGGCGTAGTCGCTGATGAAGCGCTGCGCCAGCTCGCGCACGGTCGTGATCTGAGATGGGGCTGATTCCGGCTGTTCCAGTCGAGCGGGTTTGCCCGCGGCTTGCTGGCCGGATTGCTCATCGACGCTCGCGGCGACGGCTGCGTTAGCGAGCAGCACGGCCCCGCGGCGGCGCGCCTCGTCGATCGACAGTGCGGGCCCGAGCAGTCCGATCCGCTCGCGGTGGTCCTTGCCGTCGAGGCGGTATCGAACCAGCGCGACCTTCTTCCCCGTGGGCAGAACCCGCAGGATGAAGCCCGGGAGCGCTTCGCAGGTGACTTCGTACATCGTCGCGCGAGGCTTGCACTCGCGCACGAACGCAGCAGTGATCATGAACCCCTACCTTCCTACCCCTAGTTTTCGAGACAAATTCGAGCCAAGCTAGAGCGACTTAAGACCTGTCCGAAAGTGCACAATGTCCTGTACAAGGCCGCGCAGGGCGGTTCCAGGACAAGTGTATCACATTGGTGACGTGATACGTGTGTTGATTCCAGATCCGTCGCGCCTGGATCCACCGGTCCTCGACGTCGCGGATGACCTGGACGGTCGGCGAGGGCGGGCCCTGCAGGCTCTGGTTGGAGACGACGACGATCTCGGCGCTGCCGTCGTTGTCGACGTCCGCGACCACCGGGAACTCGATGTACGTGAGGCTGGTGTGCGGGACCTCGAGCAGCGGGTTACCGGCGCCGTCGAACACGAACAGGCTGTATTCGTCGGCGTACATCGCCTGGGCCGCGCCGGCGGCGATGAAGTCGAAGGCGGTGCCGCCGGCGGCGCCGCTCTGGTCGAGGACCGCGGCCTGCCACTGGATGGCGGCCGGGTTGGTGTCGTAAATGGCGTACTGCGCGGCGAAGCTGTGCGAGAACTCGGGCAGGTCGTCGCCGTCGAAGTCGTGGATGGCGGCGGGGCGCAGCCAGATGAAGGCGTGCTCGGGCGCGGCGCCGGTGAGGCGCAGGTCGAGGTGGCCCGGTTTGGTGGTGCCGTCGTGCTCGAGCACGGTCAGGCCATTGCCGGTGGACAGGAGGATCTCCGGCAGGCCGTCCTCGTCGAGGTCGGCGACGTGGGGCAAGGAGGCGATCGGGACGGCGTCGTTGGTGTAATAGGGGGTGCCGTCGTGGCGGTAAGCGCTATGACCATAGACGACCTCGAGGAAGCCGTCGTCGTCGAGGTCGGCGGCGACCGGGGTGGCGTAGCTCCACGCGCCGTCGAGGACGTTCCACAGCACCTCGCCGGTGGCGCTCAGGACGGAGTCGCTGAAGAGGACCTCGGGGCTGCCGTCGGCGTTCAGGTCGGCGATCGCCACGGCGCCGCGCACGGCGGCGGCGGCGACCGGGGCGGAGGTCCACTTGGGGGTGCCGTCGTGCTCGAAGGCGCGGACGACGTCGCCGTGGGCGAACACGAGGAGCTCGGGGACGCCGTCGTCGTCGATGTCGCCGAGGGCGGGGCTCGAATAGCCGTAGACGGGGTCGGGGATCGAGTAATGGAGGGACCCGGTGGCGCCGTCGAGGACGTAGACGTGGCCGGTGTCGGGCTCGACGCCGTCGCCCGGGCCGGCGACGACGACGATGTCGGGGACGTCGCACAGGTCGATCGCGCCGTCGCCGTTGTCGTCGGTGAGGTTGGCGACCAGCGGCGAGACGCCGCTGAACACGTCCTCGCCGACGCCCGGCCAGCTCCACTGGACCTCGGGGCTGAAGGCGTCGGGCGGGGCCTTGGCGCGGCAATTGCCGGCGTCGCCGTCGGCCGCGACCTTGCACAGGTTGGGCGCGCCGGTGGTGCCGCTGTCGGTGTCGTCGCCGTCGCCGACGTCGAACTGCACGCCGCCGGTGCCGGTGGTGCTGGTGCCCTCGCTGCCGCTGGCGCTGGTCGAGGTGGTGGGCGCGGTGGTGGCCGGATCGAGCGTCGCGCCGCCGCTGGTGGTGGCGGTGCCGGTGGTCGCTCCGGCGGTCGCAGAGGTCTGGCCCTGCGGCCGCCCGTCATCGCCGCACCCGGCCTGCTGCGCCGCCACGAGGGTCAGCGAGACGATCCACCCATTGCCAAGACCCGCACGATCGTTGCGCATGCGCGTGCTCCTCGGCCGGCAGGGTTTCACGCGCGGGGCTCGCCTGGCAAGCGCGACGACGAGGCGCGATCCCGGGCCGCGCAGACCGTTGCACGCGCGCGTGCGCGGAAGCGACGCGCTCGCGTCGGCGAGCAGGCTTCGTTACCCTGCGCGCATGAAGCCCACTCCGAGGATGCTCTTGTGCTGGGGTCTCGCGGCGAGCGCGGCCTGCGGCGACGATGCCCGCGAATCGGCCACGGAAAGCCTCACCTCGAGCTCGCCCACGACCCCCGTGACGGACGGCGGCACGGTGCCGACCGAGGCCGGCAGCGACGGCAGCACCGGCACCGCCGGCGACTCGCAGGCGACCTCGACGACGCAGACGAGCGAGACCGAGAGCACCGACGCCACCACCGCGGAGCCGGTGTGTCCGGCCGACTGCGCCGACCAGGGCGGCACCTGCATCGGCGGCGAGTGCTGCCCCACCGAGGATCGCACCTGCGGCGATGTCTGCTGCCCGGAGGGCGGCTTCTGCTCGTTCAACACCTGCGTGACGCCCGGCGACACCTGCATCGACGCCAGCGAATGCGCGGACGAGGAGTATTGTGAATACTCGCTCGGCGAGCCGGAGATGATGGGCGGCATGTGCCAGGGCGGGGTGACGCCGGCGACCGGCAAGTGCCTGCCGGCGCCGCCGGTCTGCCTCGACGGCCAGGACCCCGGCGATCCGCCGACCTGCCTGTCGAAGTGCGAGTACAAGCCGCCGCCGGGGGCGTTCACGCCGGTGGTCAAGTACCACTGGGACAAGGGCGACGTCATGATGACGCCGATCGTCGTCCAGCTCGACGACGACAACTGCGACCTGATCGTCGACGAGCGCGACATCCCCGAGATCGTGTTCTCCACCTTCGACAACGGCGACTACAACAACAACGGCACGATCCACGTCATCTCGATCGTCGGCGGCCAGATCGTCGAGAAGTGGACCTACTTCGACGCGGTCGACCCGATCGCGCCGGGCCGCGAGCTCGCGGGCGGGGACATCGACGGGGCGCCCGGCAACGAGGTCGTCGCCACCACCACGACCGGCAAGGTCGTCGCGTTCCGCGGCGACGGCACCGTCCTGTGGACCTCGCCGGCGCAGGGCTCCGGGGTGTTCGTCTCGATCACCGACCTCGACCAGGACGGCGCCCCCGAGGTGCTGACCCCGAGCGCGGTCCTCGACGGCAAGACGGGCGCGATCGAGACCGTGCTCGGCGGTCACATCAATACCGCCGCCGACCTCGACGGCGACGGCCAGCTCGACATCGTCCACGCGACGGGCGCCTACAACGCGGCCGGCGGGGTGATGGCGGCGACCGGCCTCGAGGGGGCGTGGAGCGCGGTCGCGGACCTCGACCTCGACGGCAAGGCCGAGGTCGCCACCATCGCCAACGGCGGCGCCCTGCTGGCGCACCACCTGATCATCTGGCGCCACGATCCGATGGCCGCCAACGGGGTGCAGATCATCCGCGCCGGCATCGACATCAACGGCGCGCTGTCGCCGGACCTGTGCCCGCCGGGCTCCGCCGGCAACACCGTCGGCGGCGGCCCGCAGACGATCGCCGACTTCAACGGCGACGGCACGCCCGACGTCGCGGTCGCGGGCGGGGTCGGCTACGCGGTGTTCGACGGCAAGAAGCTGATGGACCCGAACGTGGCCGACGCGGACACGTTCCTGTGGATCAAGCAGACCCAGGACTGCTCGTCGGCGGCCACGGGTTCGTCGGTGTTCGACTTCGACGGCGACGGCTCGGCCGAGGTCATCTACTCCGACGAGACGACGCTGCGCGTGTACAAGGGCAGCGACGGGACGGTGCTGTGGAGCACCTGCAACACGACCGGCACGCTGGTCGAGTACCCGCTGGTGGCCGACGTCGACGGCGACGGGCACGCGGACATCGTCGCGGTCTCCAATGATTATTCAGGCATCACCTGCGACGGCACCAAGCAGACGGGGGTGCGGATCTTCGGCGACAGCCTCGGCACGTGGGTGCGGACCCGCCGGGTTTGGAATCAACACACGTATCACGTGACCAATACGGAGGAGAGCGGGGTGACCCCGCAGGTCGAGGTCGCCAACTGGACGGTGCCCCGGCTCAACAACTTCCGCCAGAACGTGCAGCCCGAGGGCGAGTTCGCGGCGCCCGACCTGATCGTCGACCTGCGCCTGCAGTGCGCGCCGGAGACGTACGGGCTGACGGCCCGCGTGCGCAACATCGGCGAGGCTTCCGTGCCGGTCGGGGTGCCGGTGTACTTCTACGAGGGCGACCCGGACAACGGCGGGGTGGCGCTCGGGATGGGCTTGACGACCAAGGTGCTGTACCCCGCCGAGGCCGAGGAGGTCGTGCTCGAGCTGGCGAACCCGCCGCCCGGAGTGGTCGACGGCAGCTCGGTGGTGTGGGTGGTGGTCGACGATGCGATGCCGATGCACGCGTGGCACGAGTGCCGGGTCGACAACAACCGCGCGTCGGGCACCGGCAAGTGCCCGCGCCCGCCGGGCTGAGGCGCCTCCAGGCCGGGCCCCGGAGGGGCGGTCCCTCCGGGCCGTCTTTCACATCGGCGTCCCTTCGGCGGCCCAGAACTGCACGATGGCGTCGCGCGTGACGCCGTCCTCGGTCTCGGCCGTGACGCCCGGGCCGTCGGTCCACAGGAAGACGTCGAGCGTCGGCACGTAGCGCCAGCGACCCCACGCGCCCTGCATCGAGTCGGCGGCGGCGATCGGGCCCTGACCGTTCGCGGGCTCGCGGCCGCCGTACGACTCGCGCGACCACGACCACGTCGCCGCGCGGAAGTCGGTCGAGCTCGGCGTCAGCACGTGGGTGAACGCGTCGCCGAGGCCCTCGTAGAGCACGACGCGCTGACGCTTGCTGTCCCACGCCGCGCCGACGTTGAGCGCGCCGTGGGCGAAGCCCGTCGGGCCCGCGGGATGGAACGGGATGTCGACCGCGGCCATCGTCGGCGTGCCCGACGCGAAGTCGACGAGGAACACTCCGAGGCCGCTGTCGACCTCGCCGTTGCCCTGGAACAGCAGCGCGGCCTTCGCCTCGGGGACGAACAGCCACGTCACGTCGTAGACGATCGTGTAGCCGTCGTTCGGCGCGCCGGGCTCGACCGCGACGGTCGTCGTCTCGAGCGGCCGCGGCACCGGGGCGTCGAGGTCGTGGTAGCGCACCATCGACGTGCCCTGGGCGAAGTACCACAGCTTGCGGTTCACGGTGTCCTTGACCGCGATCATGCTGCCCGAGGAGATGCCGGGTCCCGGCTCGCCGGCGAGCGAGCGCTCCATCCGGCCGTCCGTCAGGTCGAAGGTCCACGCGCCCCACGCCGAGGGCTTGCTCGCGGTCTGGTCGCCCTCGGCGTTCGCCGTCAGCAGCGAGCCGGTGACCGGCGCGCCGCCCTCGTCGGGGGCGAGGTCGCCGACGGTCGCGTACTGGTGCGCGAGCACGATGATGCGGCTACCCTGATGATCGTAGTCCAGCCAGGTCGGATCGCGGGCGTCCGGGACGCTGCCGTAGGGGTGCCCGCCGCTCCACATGTCCTCCGCGGGGAGGTTGAGCTCCGCGCCGACCTGCTTCCACCGGCGCGAGGTGACGTCGAACAGATACGAGAAGCAGCCGATGTTGGCCCCGTGGCCGCCGCCGAAGTGGACGAGCGCGCCGTCTTCCGAGTAGCCGTCGGCCCACACCGCGCCGTTCCACGCGCGCGCCATGCCGGCGAAGCTGTTGCCGCCGTAGAAGCCGTTGTACCACTTCATCGGCGCCGGGTCGCCGCCGTCGATCTCGACCTCCGACCCGCTGTTCTGATTGATGTTGGTGATCCCGCCCTTGGCCGGCATCCAGAAGTCGGCGTGCCCGGTGTCGCCGTCGGTCGTGTCCCCGCTGCTCGTGACGTCGCTCGTCGCCGCGTCGGTCGTCGTCGCCGCCGCGGTCGTCGTCGGCTCGGGCGCGCCGGTGGTCGGGTCGGTGCCGCTCGTCGCATCCTCGGTGATCACAGAGGTGCCGGTGCCGGTGGTGCCGCCGGTCGACGAGGTCGTCGCGGCGGTGGTGTCGGTCGCTTCCCCGCCGCTGTCTCCGCACGCCGGCAGCGCGCCGAGGAGGACGGCCCAGAACATGGATCGCAGGCGATTCAAGCCAGACATCGGGCGAGCAGACCAGAGGCGGGGCGAAGGGACAAGCGACGGGAAACCCGCACGTCGGGAGGAGCCCCGGGGGGCCGGCCGCGGGGATGCGCCGCACGGCGCGACGCCACGCGGGAGTGAACTCGCTGTTGCGCGCACGTGCTCGCCAGCGATGACCCGCGCGTCGCGAATGCGCGCAGTCGATCGTGCGCGGCTCGCTGTCGCGTCGATCGCGGTCGCGGAAGAGCCGCCGGCGAACCGGTCGCGCATCGGGGCGCTCGCCGTCGGGCCGCATGCGCGGAGCGGGCCGGTGCGCGCCGTGGCGTGCTCGCAGGAGGTCGACCGCCGGCCCGTTCGTGCGGGCGAGCCGTGCGCGGCCGCGGCGAGGCGCTCGCTTCCTGGGCAGGGGCTGGCCATCTGCGGCCATCATCGCCGGCCGCGACGGGACAGATTGATCGCGTGGTCGGTGACGCGAAGGGTCGCGCGCGTTCGACCGACTCACGCCTCTCACCGGTACGCAGGTTCGATCATGCTCAAGACGCTCGCGTTCTCTCAGGTCTCCCACAAGCTCTCGGCGCCGTCGATCACGGGGGGCTGCCGCAAGGGCTGGTGATTCAGCTGTGGATCCGCCGCACCACGGGCGGCTCCGGCGGTTCGCGCCAGCCGATCGTCGCGCTCACGGGGTCGGACACGAAGGTGGTGCTCGGCTCCGGCGAACAACCGGACGCGCTGCTGCTGACGGTGACGACGCCCGAGTTCACGTACGAGCTGGCGGCGCCCGGGGCGATGCCGGCCGACCGCTGGGCGCAGGTCCGGGCGGTGCTGCGCCCGAACGGGACGGCGACGCTGTCGGTGCTCGGGATGACGGTGGCGAGCAACTTCGTCGGCATCGTCGGGACGTCGCCGCTCACGCCGACGATCGGCGGCGGCAGCTTCACCGGCGACCTGTCGCAGCTGCAGATCTGGACCCACGCGGCCCCGGCGAAGCTCTCCGACGATCCGCCGCCGCTCGACGCCGCCGAGCTCTGGGCGTACTACCCGCTCGAGGCGCTGAAGCAGGGGGCGAACGCGCAGCAGTTCGTGACGCCCGACGCGGGGCCGAACAAGCGCGACGCGGTCGGGGCGGTCGAGCAGACGGTGCGCTGGCACGACGAGGCGCAGGCCGACGGCGACGGCTCGTTCCTCCGCTTCGCCGGCGACGCGGCCGAGGCGCGGCTGTCGCCCATCAGCTGTCTCTCGGGACAGCTTGCGATGGAGGCGTGGGTCCGCGGCGAGGCCGACGACGCGAAGCCGGCGGCCGTGATCCAGCTGCTGGGCGCGCACGGGCAGGCGGCGCTGATCGCCGGCGGCAAGGACGGTCAGGTCGCGCTGGTGGTGATCCCCGACGGGGTGACGATCGAGGTGTGCTCGGCGAAGGGGCTGATCAAGAAGAACGAGTGGTCGCACGTGGCGGCGACGGTCGGCTTCGACGCGGCCAAGCAGACGATCGTGGCACGGGTGTTCCACCAGGGCGCGCAGGTGGCGGCGGCGGAGCTGTCGGCGCGGACGGACCAGCAAGGGCCGCCGAAATTCGCGCCGCTCCACGCGTTGCTGCACGAGGCGCTGGTGACCCGCTGCGTGCTCGGCGGGGCGGTGCCGGGCGGGGCGCGCTTCCGCGGCGGCATGGCGGAGGCGCGGATCTGGCAAAAGAGCGCGCCGGAGCGGGTGGGGGCGATGTGGCTGGCGCGGGCGCACGGCGGTGAGCCGGCGCTGCTGGCGGCGTATCGCATGGCCAGCATGACGGCGGGCGTGTTCGACGACATCGGGCCGCGACGCGCCCGCGGGACGGCGAGCGGCGAGGTGACCGTCGTGACCAGCGGGGGGCCGCCGATCGCGTCGCTGCGGGCGGCGCGGGCGTTCCGCGTGGGCGGGCGCGCGAAGCTGGTGCGCGAGTGGCTGCCGGCCGAGCTCGCAGGTTCGCCGGCGACCGGCAAGGCCGGGGCGCACCGCTCGGTGTTCGACGCGACGCTCGAGGTGACGGCCCGCGACGGCGGGGTGCCGACCGACCGCAAGCTCGAGGTCCGGGTCGACCGCGCGATGACGGCGCTCGTCGAGACCGACGGGGTCGTGAAGAAGACGGCCTGGGCGGCGGCGACGTCGTACCTGCTGACGATCCCCAATTCCGGCCGGCTCCGCGTGCGCATGCTGGCCGACAGCGTGTCGTGCCCGACGCTGCGGGCGCGCGTGGCCGGGGCGCCGGGGGGCTGTGGACGATCCTGCGCCCCGACCAGACGGCGCAGAGCCGCCTCCGCGCGGTGACGGGGACGTCGCTGCTGTCGCCCGGCGCAGGCCGGACGTCGCCGATGCCGGCCGGCTCGACGTCAGCCGACGCCGATGCGCTGGCGGTCGCGCTGCGCCAGCTGGCGACGCAGTGCCCGCCGCGGCCGCAGTCGGCGACGCCGGCGGCCTTCAAGCAGAAGAAGTGGGTCATCCAGACGTTCGGCCTCGGCGACATCGGCGGCGTGTTCGACGACATCGGCGACGCGGCGGAAGAGCTGGGCGAGGTCATCGTCGACACGGCGGAGGACGCGGGCGAGGTCATCGTCGACACGGCGGAGGACGCGGGCGAGGTCGTCGTCGACACGGCGGAGGACGCGGGCGAAGCGATCGCCGGGGCGGCGGTCGACGTGAGCAACGCGGTGGTCGGGTCGGCCGAGACGGTGGTGACGGGGGCGAAGCGGACGGCGAAGTCGGCCGCCGGGCTGCTCGAGCAGGGCGAAGCCCAGGTCGCCGCGCTGCGGGTGAAGGCGAACAAGACGGCGGCGCGCGTCGGGCAGGCGGCGATCTCGACGCTCATCGACAGCGCCGACTCGCTGGCGATCTTCGTCGACGAGACGGTCGAGGCGGCCGGCGGCTGGGTCGAGGTGATCGGGACCAGCATCGTCAACGGCGCAGAGGTGGCGTGGCGGACGGTGGTGTCGGGGGTGGAGGACGCGCTCACGGCCGTGACGGCGCTGCTGAAGCGCATCGGCGCGGAGATCCAGCAATTCATCGATTACCTGGCGTATCTGTTCGCGTGGGGCGACTTCCTGGCGGAGTCCGACAAGCTGTACGGCACGCTCGAGCAGAGCATCCAGGGGCTCGGCGGGATGCTTCAGCAGGCCGGGTCGTACAAGGACGAGCTCGGCAAGACGCTGCGCTCGACGGTGAAGAAGGCGGTGGGCAACCGCACGGTCGGCGACCTGTTCGGGCTGCGCATCGATCGCTCGAACCCGGCGATCGAGCACCTCGAGTATTTCCTCGAGCAGGTGCAGCGGGCGATCGAGTCGGTCGAGGCGGTGTTCGAGGGCGTGGCCGACGTGGCGACGGGCGAGGTGTCGCCGTCGCCGGCGTTGCTCGGCAGCGCCGAGGCGAGCGCGGCGCGGCTGCCGATGTCGTCGCTCGCAAACCCGCTGACGCTGCTGACGACGCCGGTGAAGGACCTGCTGGCCGGTAACGGGGCGCTGGCCGACGGGTCGTCGTCCCTGCTCGACGCGGCGTTCTCGGAGATCGTGAGCTCGGGCGGTCAGGCGATCACGACGGCGGTCGACCAGGTCCGCGCGCGCATCAAGGTGCCGTGGCTGACCGACATGATCGAGACGGTGATCCTCGGCGGCCGCTCGTTCACGCTGCTGCGCGCGGCGGCGCTG
Source organism: Nannocystis pusilla (assembly GCF_026626665.1). Classification (GTDB taxonomy): domain Bacteria; phylum Myxococcota_A; class Polyangia; order Nannocystales; family Nannocystaceae; genus Nannocystis; species Nannocystis pusilla. The sequence goes on along the minus strand of NZ_JAPNKE010000002.1, from coordinate 6,292,088 downwards.
GCCGGGGCCATCCCGTCGGTGCTGACGAGCAAGCTGTCGGGCGGGCAGAAGAAGGAGGAGGCGTCGGGGTCCATCACGGGGATCGTCGGGCCGAGTTCGCAGCCGAAGCCGACCAAGACGCCGCAGCAGAAGGCGGAGGCCGAACGCTCCCGGCGGGCGCTGTGGGCGTCGACCGGTCTGGGCCTCATCAACTCCGCGGTGGTCGTCGGCAAGACGGTGCTCGAGATGCGCAAGGTGAAGCAGGGAATCGGCATCCTCACCGTCAGCAGCGGGATCTGCATCTGCATGCGCGGCTACTGCACGTCGTTGCTGCTGAGCCGCTATTCTCAGGAGGCGCGGCCGTTCGCGAAGACGAATGTGTGGTTCGACGTGATCGAGGGCGTCTATACGGTGCTCCGCGGGCTGCGCAAGGCGGAGTCGGACGCCAAGTGGGCGAAGTTCGACATGGCGTTCCACGGGATCCTCGGACTGGCGATCACGACGTCGTCGGCGATCGCCCTGGGCTCCGGCAAGCTCGGCGACGCGCAGGCTCGGACCGGCTTCGCGTTCCGCTGCACGTCATGGGTCGGCAACTCGATGGTGCGCCTCGCCGAGAAGAGCGACGACGTCATGACCTCGCCGACGGCGAAGAAGTGCACGCTCGGCCTGGCGGCGATCGTGGCGGTGGTCGAGATCGCCGAGGCGGTCAACGGCAACGTCGACGACGTGCAGTCGACGGAGTGAGCCGCGGGGTCGGGGGCGGCGCCTCGCCGCAGCGCTGCGGCGTGACGGCGTTGTCGGCCTCGCCTCTCGTCGATCGGGTACTCGACCCCGCTCGCTCATGAGGAGAACTCCTACGCGGAGTAGACCGGCCGAGCTGGACAGTCCTTGAGCCCTGAGCTACAGGCGACGCGATGAGCGAGCTTCAGTGGAACAGCAACGAGCGGCGCAAGCTTCACGGGTGGCGCAGCGCCCATGAGGCCGATCCGGACGACGCCGCGCCGAGCCTGGCCGAGGCGTGGTCTCGCATTTGCGCGGTGAAGCTTCCGAAGTTGGAGGGGACCGCGTCCGCAACTGCAGCAGCGGTGGCCAAATCGCTGAAGCAGGTCCAGCCGCCCAAACAGCTGAAGATCCGCGAGGAGGTGCTCCGCGCGACGCTGGTCTTCAGGCCGCCCAGCACGAACTGGGAGGCGTGGAGAGCTGGGCGAGCGCGCGTGCTCTGGTGGCGCTCTGGACCGAAATCGGCGGCCTCCGCTTCGCCGTCGACGTGCTGTCGTCGCAGCCTCTGTTTCACGTCATCAGGAAGCTCGGCCTCGACGGCGCGGTGGCCGGGCTCGAAATCGACGACATCGGCGATCCGGAGACGGAAAATGCCCGCGGACCGTGGGACCTGGCCCGGGAGCTGGAGCCCCTCTGGTGGGCGCTGCGCTGTCGCGTATCGGCGATGAGCGAGGCGGAGCTCGCCAAGGCCTGTGCATCCTGCAAGGACTTGTTGGAAGGCTTGCCCGCCGGCGCGCCGTCCAGGACGGGGTCCGACGAGGGCGGTCACTGGTGGCGGCGCAGCCTGCTCACGTTCGTGCTCTCGCGGAACACCTCGCTGGCGGCCGAGCAGATCGATCGCCTGATGAAGGCGGTGGGGAGGTCCGAGTGGGGCGGAGCCGAGATCCTCATGGCGGCCGCGCCCGACGCTCGGCGGGCCGCGGCGATCGCCGAGCGGGCCGCGTCCAACGGCTTGCTCCGGCTCGGCGACTACGCCTTCGACATCGTGGAGGCGCTCGGCAGCGACGCCGCTCCGATCCTCGAGAAGGCCTACGCGCACGCGCGCAAGGTCTCCGCCAAGCAATACCTCGTCGCCCATGAGCAAGCGCTGAATCTCGCGCAAGGCAAGGCGCTCTCCGGCGCGAAGAGGGCTCCTGTCGGGCAAAGAAGCCCGCGAAGCAGGTCCCGGCGGTGACGAAGGCAGCGGCGGCGAAGGCATCGACGGCGAAGGCATCGGCAGCGAAGGCATCGGGAGCGAGGGCATCGGGAGCGAAGAGGTCGCCGGTGGCGAAGGCATCGGGAGCGAAGAAGGCTGCAGCGGCGAGGGCATCGGCAGCGAAGAAGGCTGCAGCGGCGAAGAAGGCCCCTGCTGTGAAGGCATCTGCAGCGAAGGCATCTGCTGCGAAGGCTCCTGCCGCGAAGGCATCGGCAGCTGCGAAGGCTCCAGCGGCGAAGGCATCGGCAGCGAAGAAGGCTCCTGCCGCGAAGAAGGCAGCGAAGAAGGCGCCTGCTGCAAAGAAGGCATCCGCTGTGAAGAGGGCGGTCGCCGCAAAGAAGCCGGCGCGCGCCAAATAGGCTCAGCTCGGTCGGCGCTCGCCCGATCGTGGGTGCGCGGGCAGCGAGCGCGGCGGGGGCGCGCGGCGGGGCGGCTCGTTGCGCTACAATCCTTCGGTGCTCGCGAGCCTTCGAGAATCAGAGCTCGGCTGCGCCGCTCGCGGCGCCGGTCGGCTCGAGCTCGAGAGGGTTCGAGCCGGTGATGCGATGGTCGAGCTGTCGCGGCGGCGAAGAGCGCCGGGTCGACCGGTTGATGATGAGGGGAGGCGATGATGCGTGCGTGGTCGATCGCGTGGTTGTGCGTCGCCGGCGGGTGTCGGCCCGAGGCGATCGCCGAGGCGTCGCGGGCGCCTGTCGGTGTGGTCGCGGTCGACGCATTGCTGCGAGCGCCGGCCGATCCGGAGCGGGTCATCGTCGACGTCCGGCCCGCCGACGCGTACGCCGGCGGGCACATCCCCGGGGCGCTCCACCTCGACGTCAAGCAGCTGCGGGCCGAGGTCGACGGGGTGCCGGAACAGCTGGCGCCGCGGGCGGCGATCGAGGCGGCGATGGCGGGTCTCGGGGTCGAGCTCGGTGACGAGGTGGTGGTCGTCGACGAGCGCTCGAGCCCGCCGGCGGCCCGCGTGGTGTGGACGCTGCGGTGGTTCGGCCATGCCGCCGACAAGGTCCGGATGCTCGACGGCGGTCACGCGGCGTGGGTCGCAGCCGGCGGGACGCAGACGAGCGAGGTGCCGACCGTCGCCGTCGGGGAGGGTCCGCGGCTCGGCGAGGAGCAGCGCCGGCTCGGCGTCGACGCGGCGTGGATCGCCGCGCGCTTGCAGGACCCCGCGGTCCTGCTGCTCGACGTGCGCAGCGACGACGAGTGGAAGGCCGGACGGATCCCCGGCGCCTGGCACGTGCCGTGGCAGTCCGCCGTGACCGAGGACGGTCGCCTCGAGGAGTTGCCGACGCTGCGCGAGCTGTACGCTCGCGCGCTCGAGCGCGAGACCGTGGTCGTCTACTGCAAGTCGGGGATGCGCGCGAGCTTGACCTGGCTGGTGCTGCAGGTGCTCGGGCACGCCGACGCGCGCCTCTACGACGGCTCGTGGAACGAGTGGGGCGCGCGGCCGGACTTGCCGAAGGAGAAGTGACGGGTGGGGGCCGGTTGCCGCTCGTCGAGCCTCGAAGCGCCGCCGATGCGCCGGCGCTCGTTCGGGCTGCTGCGGTGCGTCGAGCCTCGAAGCGTCGTCGATGCGCCGTTGCTCGTTCGGGCTGCTGCGGTGCGTCGAGCCTCGAGGCGTCGACGACAGGTCTGTGCTCGGGCGCGCGGATGTATCAGCCGGGCTGCTGCGGTTTATTAAACCACAGGGCGTTGACGATCAGCCAGCGCTCGCCGAAGCGGCCCATGTGGAAGTAGTCGACGAACCACGGGGTCTCGACGCGCACGACTGCGGCGGTGCCGGTCACGTCGAGCACGCGCACCGAGCGGTTCCACTGCTCTTTCGGCGTCTTGAGGGCGCCCTGGCGGGTCAGCTCGATGAGCTCGTCGGCGCTCATGCGGCGCAGCGGGAAGACCTCGCGCGAGGTTGGCCCGGCGCCGACGACGGCGCGCTTGGCCAGGTCGGGGTGCAGCGCTCGTGCGACGCGGGCGGGGTCGCCCTCGAGCTGACCGTCGACGTAATCGTAGGCGACCGCCTCGATCGCGGCGCGCGTCCTGGCGTCGATGGTGGCGGCCGGCGGCGGGGCGGCGGCTTGGGGCGCGGCGGCCTGGGTGAGGAGCAGGGCGAGGGCGAGGGCGAGGGACTGCATGATCTCGAAGCGGGCCGGAATGCTAGCCGAGCCGCGCCGGCGAGGCCGCGCGAGCGCCCCGGCGGGCCCTCGAAGCCGGGAGAACCCGGCGGCCCGTCGACTGCGCGGGCCTCGCGCGTGCTGTGACGATTTCTCGCGCTGCGGTGAAACATCGCCGCGGGTCTCAATACGGAGACCTGTCACAGTCGCCAGGACCACCCGAGTCACGCGCGCCCGGGATCCACGCATGGCGCATAGGACATGTTTTTAAAGCAGGTCGATCCGCGGCCCGATCATGCGGGAGGGGCGAACGAGCCCCACCCACCCGGCCGACCGATCTGTCCCTGAGGCCACGTCGCTCACGGCACGGCGGCGGCGCGGGCGACCGAGCGGTCGCGCCGGCGGGCCCGGACTTCCTTGGCGATCCGGTCGGGGAGGAAGCTCAGGGTGATCGCCAGCAGCATCATCGCCGCGGGCAGCAGGAACGCCAGGAACTCGACGCGATGGGCGAGCGGGACGGTGACCGCGGCGCCGGCGGCGAAGGCGGCGATCTTGCCGGCGCGCAGGGCGGCGTGGCGCTTGGCGTGCGCGCGCGCCTCGTCGGTGGAGAAGAACAGCTCGGCGAGGTGGATGCCGAGGTCGGTCGCGGGGCCGGTGAGGTGGGTGGTGCGGACCAACAGGCCGGTGCTGGTGGCGATGGCGGCGTTCTGCAGGCCCATGGCGAAGCTGAGGATCGCCAGCAGGAGGAAGTCGACCGTGTGGGTGACCGCGCCGCCGAAGTTGCCGAGCAGGCCGAAGTGGCCGCCCAGGGCGGTGAACAGCACCAGCCAGAAGGCGATCCACAGCGGCACGCCGAACAGCGGGGGCTTGCCCGCGTGCGCGCGCCCGTTGATGAGCAGGCCCGAGAGCATCGCGCCGCCGATGAAGCAGCCGAGCACCAGCGCGAAGTCGAGGAACGGCTCGAAGTGGATGACCTCCATGCCCAGGCGGGTGACGGTGCCTGTCACGTGTGTCACGTAGGTCTGGCAGGCGAGCAGCGCGGCAGCGTTCACGGCGCCGGCGGCGAAGGTGAACAGCAGCCAGCTTGGGGCGTGCCGCGGCGAGAAGATCGATTCGGGTCGGTAGAGCGTCAGCATCGTCCTGTTTCGCGTCTGTCGAATGCGGAGAAGCTATTCCGGTTCGAAGGAGGGGTCGTACCACCATTGGTGGGAGCCGCCTGCGTCCGGTTGGTATTATAGTATAGTCGCGATAAGATGAAATTCATCCATCGATTGAAGAGCGCGGTCGGTATCGGTACACCCACCCTCGCCATCGAGGGCGTCGTCGGCCCGGTGCGCCCCGGCGAGGTCCTCCGCGGCACCCTGGTGCTGCTCGGCGGGACCTACGAGGTGCCGGTCGAGCGCGTGCTGCTCCACTTCGACGAGCAGCACCTCACGCACATGGTGCCCAGCGGGGCGGCGCCGCCGGACCGCGAGAGCCGGCGCCAGGTGGCCGCGGCGGAGCTGGCCCTGGACGCGCCGGTGCTGCGCAGCGGCGAGCGGATCGTGCGAGAATTCGCGCTGCCGCTGCCGCCGCAGCTCGAGCCGAGCGACGGACCGCGAGCCTACGCGCTCCTGGCCGAGGTGCCGATCGCCGGCGTCGACCCACGCGCCGAACTCCCGCTCGACGTCGTGGCCTGACCCTCGCGCTTCCGCCGCGGCGCCGCCGAGCGCCCGCCGAGGCGCCGCCGCGCGACCAGCCGCGGCGTGAGCGATCGCAGGTCGGATCGAGCGGCGAGAACCCGCCGGTACCACGAATCCGCGTTCGCGGCGGAGGATGCGCCGCGAGGCGCTCGTGAGGTGTCACGAATGACAGCCGCGGACCTATCATTGCAGTGACAGCGCGGTGATCGTTGCAGTGCCGTCATTGTTGCGCTGCCGTCATTGACGCCCGACTCGCTGCCGTGATTCTGTCCGGCGCGACAGCTCGCCCGCACGCGCGCCGGCGCGTGAGGGTGGCCGGGCGGCCGGCAGGTCGATGCGTCCTGCCGGTCGGAGCGCGTGCGGCGTTCGCCGGCGCTGCGCTCGGCGCGGCTCGGAGCGCGGCGTCAGGCGAGCCCGCGGCACGGATCGACCAGGACGGCACGATCGTCCAAGCGCCGCGACCGGGCCCCTGGCTAGGGTTCGCCGGCGAGCGAGCCGTCCGCGGCTCGCCAGGAGATGCCATGACCAGCCAGAAAACCGGCCTCGACGCGCTGCTGACCCCCGACAACTGCGTCCTCGTGCTGATCGACCATCAGCCGTTCCAGTTCGCCAACCTGCACAGCCACGACCCGACGATGGTCATCAACAACGTCGTCGCCCTGGCGAAGACGGCCAAGAGCTTCGGGGTGCCGACGATCCTGACGACGGTGCTCGAGGAGCGCGGCGGCTACCTGATCCAGGGGCTGCAGGACGTGTTCCCCGAGCAGAAGCCGATCGACCGCACGTTCATCAACACCTGGGAGGACAGGCGAGTGGTGGACGCGGTCGCGGCGACCGGGCGCAAGAAGATCGTGATGGCGGCGCTGTGGACCGAGATCTGCCTGGCGATGCCGACGATCCACGCGCTCGGCGAGGGCTACGAGGTCTACATCGTGACCGACGCGTCGGGCGGGGTGTCGCTCGAGGCCCACGAGATGGCGGTGCGACGCATGATCCAGGCCGGCGCCGTGCCGATCACGTGGATGGTGTTCGGCTCGGAGCTGCAGCGCGACTGGGCCCGCGAGGCGAGCGTGCCGGCGCTGGCCGAGAACATGATGGCCCACGGCGGCGGCACCGGGGTGGCGTTCGCGTGGGAGATGCAGCTGCTCCGCACGGGCAGCCGCGGCGCGGGCTGAAGAAGCCCGACTCGGCGGCGCGCGCGAGCTGCTAGCGCGCGCGCCGACCGTGCGCCCGCCGCCACGCGCTCGGGGTGGCGCCGACGACCCGGCGAAACACGCGGGTGAGGTGCGACTGATCGACGAAGCCGAGCTGCAAGGCGATGTCGGCGAGCGAGACGTCGGCGCGGAGCAGGAGCTGCTGCGCCCGCTCGACCCGGGCGTTGAGCTGCCAGCGGTGCGGCGGGACGCCGGTCGAGGCCTTGAAGGCGCGGCTGAAGTGCGCCTGCGACATGCCGCCGAGGGTCGCGAGCTCGCGCAGGCCGACGGGCGCGCCGAGGTGCTCTTGCATGTACGCGCACACCTCGCGGAGCTGCCGCGGCGACAGGCCGCCCTTGCGCGAGGCGGGCGCGCGCTCGCGGACCGCCCGCAGGTACTCGACGAGGAGCGCGAGCACGAGGCTCTCGCCGTACAGCTGGCCGAACTCGCCGCCGCCGCTGACCTCGGCGGAGAGGAGCTCCGAGAGGGCGAAGATCCGCTCGTTCGACAGCCAAAACCGCGGCGCGAGGTCGAGGTCGTCGCGCAGCGGCTCGCCGAGGCGGGTCGACAGCTCGGCCGCGTCGAACGACAGCGCGAGCTCGTGGCAGTACGAGATCCGGTCGCTGTAGCCCCACAGGGGCATGCTCGCGGGGGTGAGGGCCAAAAAGCGCGCGCCGGGGTTGCGGGTGACGCCCGGTCGCCCCAGCGCGGTACGGCCCTCGCAGTAACCGCCGACCTGCTGCAGGAGGACGCCGAGGCGGAAGCGCTGCGGGGTCAGATCGAGGACGACGCGCCCCTCGCCGGCGCTGTAGACGTCGATGGCCGCGACCTCGACGCCGCTCCAGACCTTCCGCTCGGCACGGATCGCGCGGATGTTCTCGGCGCGGGGTGACTGGCCGGTCACGGCGAGCATCTTAGGCCAAAGCGGTCCGGCGCGCGGGGCGGGGGACGCGGCCGCTCGGGCGCTCGGATTACCGGCTCCGCGCGGCTCGATGCGCGGGTCGGAGCGCTCGCGTCCCCGAGCGCAGACGGCCGGCGGTCGGGGGATGTCCCAGGGGACAGGTCGCGTCGCGAGCGCTGGCCGGCGCGGTGCTAGGCTGGCGTCATGAACCTCGCCGAACTCGCCGATCGGGTGGGGCGGCAGCTGCCGCCCCCGAACGGCTCCGGCATGCAATACGTGCGGCCTCTGCCGATGCTCGGGGTTCTCCGCCACCACCGGCCGACCTCGTTCGAGGCCGCGGTCTACGAGCCGGTGGTCATCCTCGTGCTCGAGGGGCGCAAAGAGACGGTGCTCGGCGCCGAGTCGTACCCGATGGGCGCCGGCGAGTGTCTGCTGGTCAGCCACGACCTGCCGGTGATCGCTCGCGTCAAGAAGGCGCCGTATCTCGCGCTGCTGTTCGACGTCGACCTGGACACGCTGCGCGGCCTGTACGACGAGATCGCCGACGCGGCGCCCTCGACCACCGAGTGTCGTCCGCTCGCGGTCCACGCGTGCGATGGGTCGCTCGTGGATGCGTTCGCGCGCTACGTCGCGCTCGCAGGCACGCGGACGGACGCGGCGGTGCTCGGGCCGCTGATCGCGCGGGAGATTCACTATCGCCTGGCGACGGCGCCCATGGGCGCAATGTTGCGCAGCCTGGCTCGCCACGACAGCCACGCCAGCGCGATCGCGCGGGCGATCGCGCTGCTGCGCCACGACTTCCGCTCGCCGGTCGCGATCCCGGAGCTCGCACGCAGCGTCGGGATGAGCCCGTCGTCGTTTCACAAGCACTTCAAGGCGATCACCGCGATGTCGCCGCTGCAGTTCCAAAAGGAGCTGCGGCTGCTCGCGGCGCGGCGCCTGCTGCGAGCCGGGGAGGCGTCGGTCTCGGACGCGGCGTTCGGCGTCGGCTACGAGAGCGCCACGCAGTTCAGCCGCGAGTACACGCGCAATTCGGCGCCTCGCCGAAGCAGGACATGCCTCGCTCGTCGTCGACGTGAGACGTGCGACCGCTCAATCGAGCATCGGCACGAGGTCCGGATCGCTCTCGGCGATCGCGCGGCGATAGGCCGGCCGCTCGCCGATGCGCTGCAGGTAGGCGAGGATGCCGGGATACGGCCGCAGGTCGACCGGCTGGAAGAGCCGCATCGTGGTCAGCGAGAACACGCTCATGATGTCCGCCGCCGTGAATTCGCGGCCGGCGAAATAGGGGGCCTCGCGCAGGCGCGCGTCGACGAGCTGCATCACGCGATCGAGCCGCATCTGCACCGAGGCCAGCGCGGGGTGAGCTGCCGGCAGGCCCGCGCGGCTGACCGTCATGAGCCGGAGGAGCGCGGGCTGCAGGTTCCCGTTTGAGAAGTGGAACCAGTAGAGATAGGCCGCGTAGTCGGGATGATCGGGGTCGAGCCGGAGCCGGCCGGAGCCGTGTTTGACGATGATGTATTCGACGATCGCGGCCGACTCGGCGAGCAGCAATGCGCCGTCCTCGAGCAGCGGCGCGGCGCCGAGGGGATGCAGCGCCGCGAGCTCGGGCGGCGAGAGGCGCGTGACCGCGTCGCGTCGGTAACGGCGCAGCTCGTAAGGGACGCCCAGCTCTTCGCAGAGCCAGACGACGCGCTCGGATTGCGAGCGGCCGAGGTGATGAATCTTGAGCATCATTTTAAAAGAACCTCCTGGGGGCCGAAGCCGGGGACCGGAGCCTCACCGTCACGCGTGGGCTTCCGCGTCTTGCCGACGGTCACGGCGTCAACTTACGTCGCCCGCACCCTGGGGTTCATGCCAGAACTTCTTCGCTTCGTGCCCGATCCTCTTCATGGCGGGAGGACCCGCGAGGGCGCGGACCGGCCTGCCGTCGCGCGAGCCGCGCTCGTCGCGGTCCCGTCGTCGCGGGCGAGCCGAGCCGGTCGTGTGCGCTCCGGTCGAGCCCGCCGCCGCGGCAGCGTTCGCCGGGGCCGTACGCCACCTTCCGCGGGCTCCACGATTTTTTGCGGGCCGCGACCGATGGTTGTCGAATTCGCGGCGGCTCGTTCGACGTGGACATGAGGCCCCGCCTCCACCACCGAAAGGAACCACATGTCCGCCAAGAACAACACCGTTCGCCTCCATCGCGTCTTCGCCGCCCCGCCGGAGCGCGTCTACAAGGGCTTCCTCGACGCCGCCGCCCTCTCGAAGTGGCTGCCGCCGCACGGCTTCACCTGCACCGTGCATCACCTGGAGGCGACGGTCGGTGGCACGTACCGCATGAGCTTCACCAACTTCTCGACCGGCAACAGCCACAGCTTCGGCGGGAGGTACCTGGAGCTCGTCCCGAACGAAAAAATCCGCTACACCGACGCCTTCGAAGATCCGAACATGCCCGGCGAGATCGTGACCACCGTCGAGCTGCGGAAGGTCTCGTGCGGGACCGAGGTTCGCGTGACCCAGGAGAACCTGCCGGACGCGATCCCGGTCGAATCGTGTTACCTGGGGTGGCAGGATTCGCTGTACCTGTTCGGATTGCTGGTGACGCCGGAGATCCCGGAGGGTTGACCCGCCGGACGCGAGGTCGCCGGCGCGACCTCGCGGTCCGCATCGCGGCGGAGCAGCCGTTCGCAGCCTCGATCGCCGACCCGATCGATCTGCAGGGCCGCCGGTGAGCCGGCATGGTCGATGAGCCATATGTCCGGAGAGACACGTCAAGGGGTCAGACGCCCCTGGCGAAGCTGCGCACGCGGTCGCGGAGCCAGGTGATCGCCGGGTGTCGGGCGGCTCGACGGTGCCACACCATGGTGATGGCGAAGCCGGGGACGGGGACCGGGGGCTCGAGCAGCTGGAGGCGGTCGGCGCGGTCGCGGGCGATGCGTTCGGGGACCAGGGCGGCCAGGTCGGAGCGGGCGACCAGCTCGGGGACCATGAGGAACGAGGGCACCGAGAGGACGACGCGGCGCTCGCGGCCGTGGGCGGCCAGCGCCGCGTCGGTGGGGCCGGTGAAGCCGCCGCCGCTCGGGCTGACGACGACGTGGTCGAGGGCGCAGAGCTGGTCGAGATCGATCGGGGCCGCGACGTGCGGGTGGCCCTTGCGGACGATGACGACGTAGCGCTCGTCGAGGAGCTTGCGGCTGCGCAGCTGCTCGGGCGCGGACTCGGGGGTGAGGAAGGCGAGGTCGACCTCGCCGCGCTCGGCCTGGGCGGCGAGCTGGGCGACGTCGAGGGCCCGCCAGGCCAGCCGCAGGCCCGGGGCCTCGCGCCGCAGCTGGAAGGCGAGCGGCATCAGCACCGCGTATTGCATGTAGTCGGAGGCGGCGACGGAGATCGTCAGCCGAGCGGTGGCAGGATCGAAGCCGGCGCCGGTGGCGAGCGCGGCGCGGACGCCCTCGAGCGCCTCGTGCAGCGGGGCCTGCAGCTCGAGCGCGCGCCGGGTCGGGGTCATGCCGCGCTGGGCAGGGACGAGGAGCGGGTCGCCGAGGAGGTCGCGCAGCCGCTGCAGCTGGGCCGACAGGGCCGGCTGGCTGAGGTGCAGGCGCCGGGCCGCCCGCGTCACGTTGCGCTCGGCGAGCAGGGCGTCGAGCGCGACGAGCAAGTCGAGGTCGAGGCGGCTGCTATCCACGCGGGTGATAGCAGCACACAAGCGCGGCGATTTCAACGCGGGCGGGGGCGGGCCCAAGATCGAGGGCGTCCGCCGGCGCACGCCCGGCGGCCCGCTCGTCGCGAAGGACCAGGATGCCATGAAGATCTTCATCGTCTACGCCCACCCCGAGCCGCGCTCGCTCAACGGCTCGCTCCGCGATCGCATGGTCGCGACGCTCACGGCCGAGGGGCACGAGGTGATCGTGTCCGACCTCTACGCGCAGGGCTGGAAGGCCGCGCTCGACGGCGCGGACTTCCCGGCCGAGGCCGCAGGGGCGCGCCTCGACGTCGTCGCGGCGTCGCACCGCGCGTTCGCCGAGGGCACGCAGACCGCCGACGTGGCCGAGGAGCAGCGCCGGCTGCTGTGGGCCGACGCGGTCATCCTGCAGTTCCCGCTGGTGGTTCTCGATGCCGGCGATCTTGAAGGGCTGGGTGGAGCGGGTGTACGCGCACGGGTTCGCCTACGGGGTCGGCGAGCACTCGGACCGCCGCTGGGGCGATCGCTACGGCGAGGGAGTGTTCGCGGGCAAGCGGGCGATGCTGGTGGTGACGACCGGCGGCTGGTCCGAGCATTATCATGAGCGCGGGATCAACGGGCCGATCGACGACCTGCTGTTCCCCATCCAGCACGGAGTTTTGTTTTATCCCGGCTTCTCGGTGCTCGATCCGTTCGTGGTCTATCGCGCGAGTCGCATGGACGCGGGGCGCTTCGAGAGCGTGGCGACCGAGCTCGATAGTCGTCTTTCACGGTTGTTCGTCGATGCACCGATCGCGTATCGCCGGCAGAACGGCGGGGACTACGAGATCCCTTCGATGCGATTGAAAGAGGGGCTGGAGCAGGCGGGGCAGCAGGGGTTCCGGCTGCACCGGCGCTGAGAGGGGCGCGCGGCACCTGCAGTCCGGGGCGTCGGATCGAGCTCGGACCTGTGGGCAGAACCCCCCGCGCACCCGTCGAGTTCGTCCCCACATGTCGCGAGCACGACCGGCACGACCGCGAGCGTCACGACCGCGAGCGACCCGCCGACCACCGGCGGGACGACCGAACCGGCGGCGACGGACGTCGACTACGAGGCGCTGGCGCAGCTCCCGATCACGCTGCTGCCCTGAGCCGACGCGCGGGGCGCACCCGCGGTCGCCCGCCTCGACAGCGCCTCCTCCGCACGATGAGAGGCGGCATCCCTACACATAGGCATTCAGCGATCACGACGTCGATTTGCGTGGTGGCGCCATCGACGCCCATTCAGTGCCGTACGGAAAGGTGATGCACGCCCTCACCGTCCTCTCCCTCCTCCTGTCCCCTGACCTCGACAGGGCGCCCTTGGCGACCGGCGCGCCGGGCGAGGACGTGCAGACCGTGCTAAACAGCCTTGAATCGTCGATCGAGCTCCGGGACGTCGTTGCTGTCGTCGAGCCCGGGGACGAGGCTTTCATGCGGGTTGATTATGACATCCCGCTAGGCCACGTAGTGATTGCCGCGCGCATCGGCGAGGATGGCGCCGGCGTGGCGCGACTGACCCTCGACCGCCGCGTACTCGTCGAACTGGAATACCTGGGCGGTGAGGTCGTGGCGGAGAGCACGGCCTTCGGCGACCTCACCGGCGAGGAGGCGCATCTCTTGTCCGCGAGCGTGTATCAGGTTTGGGACTACAACGTCGTCCTTGAGTTGCTGACCGGCAAGGAGAGGTTCCTTTGCGCAGTCGCAGCCGGGCTCAGTGGCCTGGCAATCGCCGCCGGCGTCATTGCGGGGTGTGAATGGGGGACCGTAGGTCTCGGCACCCCCGCCTGTGTCGGTCTGGGCACTCAGGTGGGCGCTCAGACCGGGGCGATCGTGCATAAAAAATGCGGGGACGCGCAGAACTAGAAGACGGGACCCCATGTCTGCGCTCAGTGTCTATACACCGCTACCGCCTCAGCCCTGGGGCTGGTTGCCGACCGAGCAATTCTGGGCGCGGGCGTTCCTCACGCCCATCGCGCTCCTCTTCTGGCTGCCCCTCTTTCTGCTCCTCTTTCCGCTCACGCTCTATTTTCCGGTGGCTTGGTGGCAGAGCGCGCTGGCGTCCTATCTGTACTATCAAGTCTGGGGTGGCCTCGTGGAGCGGCTCGCCCGCCAGTGGCTCGCCCGGCGACATCGGCGCAGGCCGGTCATGGATGCGGGCATGGAGCCCTCGTCGACGGAGAGAGCACCTGCGCCCTGTTCTCGGTGGAACATGGGCGGACTCGATGACTACGAAGAATTCATGTCGCGCTCGTTCGGGAGATGCGACCGCCTGGTGCATCACGTCCTAAACCTCGGGTTCTTCTTTTTCGTCTTCTACCCGGGATGGTGGACGAAAGCCCTGGGCGTCCTCTGGCTCGCCGCCTTCACCGGCTTCGTGCGAGCGTCGGCTCGGCGTCGTCGGCTGCGCGCGCCCGTCGAGCCGGCGCTCTCGCCTGCGCTCGATCGCCCAGAGCCCCAGGCTCTTCATTACATGTCTCATGAGACATCTATAGAATAGATGGCCTGGGGGCTCGACTTCTCGATGGGGTTCACGCGGCCGGGCCGAGGTGCACGGGGAGGTGGCTGATCTTGCGCAAGAAGGCGTGGCTCTCGAAGGTCGGCGGGCCGGCGAGGGCGAGCTCGGGGTAAAGGGTGACGAGCGACAGGACGGCGGTCTGGCTCATCATGCGGCCGAGGGAGGCGCCGGCGCAGAAGTGCGGGCCGCTGCCGAAGGCGATGCTCTGGGCCTGGCTGCGGCCGATGTCGAAGCGGTCGGGATCGGGGAACACTTCGGGGTCGCGCAGGGCCGAGCCGACCAGGCCGATGACCATCTCGCCGCGGCGGATCTGCCGGCCGCCGAGCTCGACGTCCTCGAGCGGGAAGCGCGGGACGCCGCCCTTGCCGAAGTGGTCGAAGCGCAGGACCTCGTCGACGGCGCCGCGCACGAGGCCGGGATCGGCGCGCAGGCGGGCGAGCTGGTCGGGGTGGCGCAGGAGGTCGAGCACGGCGAAGCTGACGAGCTGGACGGCGGTGTCGGTGCCGGCGGTGATCATGCTGCCGGCGAGGGCGACGAGCTCGTCGCGGGTGAGCCGCTCGCCGGCCTCCTCGGCCTCGATCCAGGCGGTGAGCAGGCCGGGCTCGTGGTCGCGGCGGCGCTCCTCGATGACCTCGTTGAGCATGTCGAGGCCGGCGGGGATCGGGGCGATGGTGGCGGCGAACTCGTCGGGCGAGAGGGCGACGCTGATCGAGTCGATGAGGGCGAGGCCGAAGCGGCGGAAGGTCTCCTCGTGGCGCTCGGGGATCTGCAGCATCCGGCCGATGACGCGCAGGGGGATCCGCTCGGAGAACTCGCGGGCGAGGTCGACGTCGTCGCGGCCGGCGAGGCGGGCCAGCGCGTCGCCGACGACGGCGTCGACGTCGCGCTGGAGGCCGACGAGGGTCCGCGGGCTCATCGCCGGGGCGACGAGCCGGCGGATCCGCTGGTGGTCGACCTCGGGCAGGCGGAACAGGCTGTTCTTCATCAAGTGCTGGTAGGCGGTCGGCTGGGCGCCCGCGGGCGGCGGGGCGGCGAACTCCCAGTGAGCGTCGTCGAGGCTGAATCGACGGTCGCGCAGGACGGTGACGACGTCGTGGTAGCGACTGACGACCCAGATCCGCGCGGGCTCCCAGCGATACACCGGGGCCTGCTCGCGCAGCCGGCGATAGGTCGGGTAAGGGTCGGCGATGAAGCCGAGGTCGCTCGGGTCGAAGACGATGGGTGCGGCGGTGGTGGCGGTCACGGGAGCTCCTGAGCGCGAGGCGCAGACAACAGACGCGAGAGCCGGGCGAGCAGGTCGGCCCGGGCGGTGTGGAGGAAGAAGTGGCCGCCGGGGAGGACGTCGAGGGAAAAGCCGCGGCCGGCCTGGAGCGCCCAGGCGGCGACCTGGGCCGGAGGGACGCCGCGGTCGTCGCTGCCGGCGAAGGCGTGCAGCGGCAGGTCGAGGAGCGGCTCCTGGCGGTGCTCGTAGGTCTCGAGGACGGTGAAGTCGGCGCGCAGGACGGGGAGCATCAAGGCCCGCAGCTCGGGGTCGGCGAGGGCGTCGTCGAGGACGCCGTGGCGCTGCTGCAAGGTGGCGACGAACTCGTGATCGGCGAGGCGGTGCAGCGGGGTGGCGGGGTCGGGCAGGTGCGGGCCGCGGAAGGCGGACACGCACAAACGCTCGGGCAGGGGGCCGCGGCGGCGACGGAGGGCGCGGGTCCACTCGAAGGCGACGAGGGCGCCCATGCTGTGACCGAACACGGCGAAGGGCCGATCGAGCAGCGGGGCGGCGGCGGCGTCGAGGGCGGCGACGAGCGGCTCAACGGCGGTGTAGGCGGGCTCGGCGAGGCGAAAGGCGCGACCCGGGAGCTGGACGGCGCAGACCTCGACGTCGGGCGGGAGGCCGGCCGGCCAGGCGTGGAAGACGTGCGCGGCGGCCCCGGCGTGGGCGCAGCAGAACAGGCGCAGGCGGGCGTCGGGGCGCGGGCGCGGGCTGTGGAACCAGAGCGCGGCGGGGTCGCGGGCGGTCACGTGGAAGTCCTTTCGGGGGCGGCGAGGCGGGCGAGGAGGCAGGCGGCGAGGGCCCGGACGCTGGGATGTTGCCAGACGAGGGCAGCGGCGATCTGCAGGCCGAGGCCGGCGCGCAGAGCATCGCGCAACTCGACGACCATGATCGAGTCGAGGCCGAGGTCGGCGAACTCGCCGTCGACGCCGATCCGCTCGGGGTCGATGCGCAGGACGCCGGCGAGGAGGCCGACGAGGTGCTGCTCGAGCAGGCGCGGGCGCTCGTCGGCGGGGAGGTCGAGGAGGCGGCGGCGGAGGTCGGGGGAGACGGATTGGGGGGTGGTGGCGTGGAGGCGGACGCCGTCGAGCTCGGCGATGGCCTGGCCGTGGTCGTCGAAGAGGGTGAGGTCGCCGATCACGAGGCCGGGGTCGGCGGGGCGAATGACGATATGACTCCAGAGACAGGTGCCGCGCGGGCGGGCGCGCAGGCGGACGCGGTCGATGCCGCCGCCGACGAGGGCGAGCGGGGCGTCGCCGGGCAGGGCGGCGGCGAGGACGTGGACGCAGGCGTCCATGACCGCGGGGTGGAGGGAGGTGAGGGCGTCGGCAGGGAGGCCGGGGGCGGGGAGGATGCGCGCGAGCAACTGCTGGTCGCCGCGCCACAGGCGATCGACGCCGCGAAAGGCAGGGCCGAAGCTGCTGCCGCCGGCCTCGGGCGGGCGTAGAGGGCGGGGAGGTCGACAGGCTCGCGGCAGGCCTCGCGCACGGCGGCGAGCGCGGGGGAGCCGGTGAATTCGCCCGCGGGGACCGAGGGGTCGTCGGGGCGGTGGGGTGATTCGGCGGCAGCGAGGTCGGGGGAGCGCGAGAGGCCCGCGAGGTCCGGGTCGCTGGCGAGGTGCGAAGATTCGCGGCCCACGAGGTTCGTGGAGGCGCTGGGGAGGTGCGAAGATTCGCGGCCCACGAGGTTCGTGGAGGCGCTGGGGAGGTGCGATGATTCGGCGAGAGCGAGGTCGGGGGAGCGCGAGGGGTCCGCGAGGCCCGGACGGTCACCGGCGAGGTGCGATGATTCGGCGAGAGCGAGGTCGGGGGAGCGCGAGGGGACCGCGAGGTCCGGACGGTCACCGGCGAGGTGCGATGATTCGGGGGCGACGTCTGCGGCAGAGATTGTGTCGCCGATGTGCTGTGATTGGGAGCGATTCGTGGCGGCCGGTGATTCGATGGTGGCCGAGAGGTGGCGGGTCCACGGGGCGCGCGAGTCGTGGGGGCGGCTGGCGATCGTGATGCGCCAGCGGCCGTCGCCGGCGGGCACGAGCGTGGTCTGGAGGGCGCGGGCGGCGTCGTCGGCGAGGAGCAGCGGGGAGCAGTGGCGGAGGTCGCTCAGGTGCAGCGGCGCGGCGGCAGCGGGGCCGAGGTCGAGGGCAACGGCGGCGGCGGCGGCGACGAGGTCGAGGAGGACCGCGCCGGAGGCGACGGGCTGGTCGTGGACGCGATGGTCCCGCAAATAGGGGGTGCGCCGCGGATCGATCTCGCCGCGCCACAGGTGGCCGCCGGGCGGGTCGGCGAGGTCGAGGTGCTCGCCGAGAGCCGGGGGTGCGGCGGGGGCCGGGGCGGGGCGGCGCGGGGCGTAGTCGATCCAGTGACGCTCGCGCTGCCACGGGTAAGTGGGCAGGGCGACGCAGCGGCCGGCGGGGGCGTGCTGCTGCCAATCGACGGGATAGCCGCGAGTGTGCAAGGCGCCGAGCGCAGCGCGCATGGCCGTGGGCTCGTCGAGGCCGCTGCGCAGGCTGGCGAGGGCGAGGCGCTCGGGGCCGGCGGCGCGCAGGGCGAGGTCGAGGAAGCCGAGCAGGCTCGGTCGCGGGCCGACCTCGAGGAAGAGGGTGATGCCGTCGGCGAGCAGGCGGGCGACGGCGTCGGCGAAGCGCACGGGGGCGCGGAGGTTGTTGACCCAATGCGCGGCGGTGAGGCGCGATGGATCGAGGGGCAACCGCTGACCGTGGAGTAGGGGGACGGCGCCGCGGGTCGGCTCGAGGTCGCGGAGCGCGTGCGCGAGCGGGGCGCACAGGGGGTCCATGTGCGGGCTGTGAAAGGCGATGTCGACCTTGAGGCGGCGGGCGTCGAGGCCGTCGGCGGCGAGGCGGGCGAGGAGGTCGTCGAGGTCGGCGGCCGGACCGGAGACGACGGTGGCGGCGGGAGCGTTGTGGGCGGCGACGACGAGGCGGCCGGCGAATTCGCCGAGGCGCGGGAGGAGTTGCTCGGGGGCGAGGTCGACGACGGCCATGGCCCCGCGAGCGCGCGGGTCGGTGAGCAGGCGGCTGCGGGCGCAGACGATCCGGGCGGCGTCGTCGAGGCGGAGGGCGCCGGCGACGTGGGCAGCGGCGATCTCCCCGAGGCTGTGGCCGACGACGGCGTCGGGCCGGACGCCCCACGATTGCCACAAGGCGGCGAGGGCGACCTCGACGGCGAAGAGGGTCGGCTGAAACACGTCGACGCGGGTCAGGAGGTCGTCGTCGGCGAGGGCGGCCCGCACGTCGATGTCGCCGTGGCGCCGCACGGCGTCGGCGGCGTCGGCGAAGGCGCGGGCGAACACGGGCTCGTCGGCGAGGAAGCTGGCGACCGACGCCGGCGCAGCGCGTGCCCATGCCGGGGAAGACGAAGGCGATGCGGGGGCGACCGCCGGGACGCAGGTGGCCGTCGGCGACTGCGCGGTGGTCGCGACCGGCGAGCCAGGCGTCGAGGCCGTCGCGCAAGTCGTCAAGGTCGCGGCCGGCGACGGTGAGGCGGTGCGAATGATGGGTGCGCCGCCGGGCGGCGGTGTGGACGAGGTCACGCAGCTCAGGGCGATCGGTGAGGCGATCGAGCCGGGCCCGCAGGCGCTCGGCGAGCTGACGCAGGGCCGCCGGAGCGCGGGCCGAGAGCGGGAGGAGGAGGGGCGGGTCGGCGGAGATGCTTGGCTGCGCATGCCGGGATCCCGGCGAAGCGAGGGCGCTGGGCGCGGGCGCGGAATCGTGGGTGGCGAGGGGATGGGCGGCGGGCGGCGAGTGGGGACCGGCGAAGGGTGATGAATGCGACGCGATCGAGGTTGCAGTGAGGGCGCTCGACGCGGGCGTGGAATCGTGGGTGGCGAGCGGCCGGGCGGCGGACGGCGCCTGGGGGCTGGCGAAGTGTGATGAATGCGGCGTGGTCGAGGTCGCAGCGAGAGGGCTCGGTGAGGACGGCGAGTCGCTCGGCGCTGATGGGTCGGAGAATTCTTCGATGAGGACGTGGGCGTTGCTGCCGCTGAAGCCGAAGGCGGAGATCCCGGCGACCCGCGGGGCGGGCCGGGCTCCCAGGCGGTCACGCCAGCGGCGACGACCAGCGGCGTGTTTTCAAGGGACATCCGCGGGTTGAGGGTGTCGAAGTTGAGGTTGCCGGGGATCTGCCGGTGCTGCAGGGCGAGGACCGCTTGAATTAATCCGGCGATGCCGGCGGCGGCTTCGAGGTGGCCGGTGCAGGTCTTGAGGGCGCCGAGGCGACACTGCGAGCCGTCGTCGCGCGGGCGGCCGTAGACGGCCTTGAGGGCTTCGATCTCGATCGGGTCGCCGAGCAGGGTGCCGGTGCCGTGGGTCTCGATGTAGCCGACCTGCTCGGGGGCGAGGCCGGCGCGCGCGAGGGCGTCGCGCAGGAGGGCCTGCTGGGAGAGGACGTTGGGCGCGGTGAGGCCGGTGGAGCGGCCGTCCTGGTTGATGGCGCTGCCGCGCACGAGGGCCCAGATCCGGTCGCCGTCGCGGCGAGCGTCGCCGAGGCGCTTGAGGACGACGACGCCGCAGCCCTCGCCGCGGACGAAGCCGTCGGCGGCGGCGTCGAAGGTGCGGCAGCGACCGCTCGGCGAGAGGGCCTGGGCCTGCGCGAGCATGTGGGTGGCGACGGAGAGAGGATCAATTGACGCCGCCGGCGATGGCGAGGTCGCACTGCCGATCGCGCAAGCTGTCGCCGGCGAGGTGGACGGCGGTGAGGAGGAGGAGCAGGCGGTGTCGACGGCGAGGCACGGGCCCTGGAGGCCGAGCAAATAGGAGAGCCGGCCGGCGGCGAAGCACTGGCTGTTGCCGGTGAGCGAGTAGACGTCGAGGTCGGTCGGTTCGCCGCCGAGGATGCGCTGCTGGTAGTCGAGGGTGGTGAGGCCGACGAACACGCCGGTGCGGCTGCCGCTCAGCGCGGGCTGAGGCTGGCCGGCGTCCTCGAGGGCCTCCCAGGCGACCTCGAGCAAGAGGCGCTGCTGCGGGTCGAGGACGGCGGCCTCGCGCGGAGAGATGCCGAAGAAGCCGGCGTCGAAGCGGTCGACGTGGTCGAGGAAGCCGCCCCAGCGGGTGGCCGCGGCGGACTGCAGCGCAGGGTCGAAGGGCCAGCGGGCGTCGGGCAGCTCGCGCACGACGTCGACGCCGCCCTGCAGGACGCGCCAGAATGCTTCGGGGGTGTCGGCGCCGCCGGAAAGCGGCAGCCGATCCCGACGATCGCCAGCGGCTCGCGCGCGTCCTGCTCGCGAGCAGCCAGCGCAGCGCGCAGCTCGGCGACCTTCTCGAGCGATCTTTTCAAAGGGTCCGAAGTCAGGGGTCGATGGGTCGCTCATGGCGGTCCGGGGCGAGGGGCGAGGGCGGCGAGTGATTCGCGGGACAGGTTCTCCGCGACGATCAGAGTCGGCGAAGGTGTCCTCGAGGACAGGTCGATGTCGTGGCGCTGTTTCGGTATGGATGTCCCCAGGGTCATGTGAGGAGTTGCTCGCCGAGCTCGAGCAGCTCCTGGTCGGAGAGGGTGTCGAGGTCGAGGGCGGGGGCGGGGGCGGGTGCGGGCGGCGGGACGTCCCAGCCGAGGCGTTCGCCGAGGTGGCGGGCGAGGTCCTGGACGGTCGGCCAGGTCCAGATCAGGGTGGCCGAGAGGGTGAGACCGAGGCCGGCCTCGAGGCGGTTGCGCAGCTCGAGGCCGAGCAAGGAGTCGAAGCCGAGCTGGCGGAACGGCAGGTCGCGGTCGACCCGCGCGGGGTCGATGCGCACGATCTCGGCGACCTGCGCGGTGATGAAGCGATCGAGCGCGGCGCGGCGGCTGGCGAGGTCGCCGTCGTGCAGGGCGGCGCGCAGGGCCGCGGTCGCAGGGGCGGCGGGGCGGGTCCGCGGGCCGCGGCGCAGCAGCGGAGCGAGCACGGTCGAGGCGGCTCGCTGCGGATAAAACTCGAGCCACTGCTGCGAGTCGAGGAGGGCCACGCCGAGCTGCGGGCGGGCGCTGGCGATCGCCTCGAAGAGGATGGCGGCGCCGTCCTCGGGGCGGAGGTCGCCGACGCCGCGCGAGGACAGGCGGGCGCCGGCGTCGGCGACGAGGCCCATGCCGACGCCGGAGAACAGGCCCCAGTCGATGCTGGTGGCCGGCAGGCCGAGGCGGCGGCGATGGTGGGCGAGGGCGTCGAGGGCGGCGTTGGCGGCGACGTAGTTGGCGAGGCCGGGGGCGCCGAGGACGGCGCTGACGGAGGAGTAGAGGACGAAGAAGTCGAGCGGGCGGGCCTGGGTGAGGCGGTGGAGGTTGCAGGCGCCGTACAGCTTGGGGGCGAGGACGGGGCGCAGGCGCTCGAGGCTCTGGCCGGCGATGAGGCCGTCGTCGAGGGCGCCCGCGGCGTGGAGGATGCCGCGCAGCGGAGGCATGGCGAGGTCGAGGCGGTGGAGCGCGGCGGCGAGGGCGTCGAGGTCGGCGACGTCGACGTGGACGAGCTCGACGCGGGCGCCGCGGCGGGTGAGGGCGGCGACGGCTTCGGCCTGGGCGGGGCCGGGGGCGCTGCGGCCGAGGAGGGCGAGGTGGCGTGCGCCGCGATCGACGAGCCAGCCGGCGGCGAGCAGGCCGAGGCCGCCGAGGCCGCCGGTGATCAAGTAGGTGGCGTCGCCGCGGATCGGCGGAGCTTCGGCGGGCGGAAGCTCGAGCGGAGTGACGCGCGCGAGGTGGCGACGGGCGCCGCGCAGGGCGACCTCCTCGTCGGGATCGTCGGCGCACAGCTCGGCGACGAGGGCGTCGACGGTGGCGAGGTCGTCGTCGATGTCGACCCGCTTGCACCGCAGCTCGGGGTGCTCGAAGGGGACGGTGCGACCGAGGCCCCACAGCGGGGCGTGGGTGGGGTCGATCGCTGCCGCGTCGGGGAGGGCGGCGAGGTGCTGGGTGACGAACCACAGGCGCGGCGGATCGCGCCAGGCGAGGCGGGCGAGGGCCTGGACGGCGTGGAGGCCGAGGCCGTAGCCGCGGCGCTGGGCGGCGTCGAGGGCGGCCGGGTCGAGCGGGGCGACGCTATCGGGGCCGAGAGCGCCGAGGTGGACGAGGCCGCGCAGCGGGAGGCCTTCGCGGCGGGACTCAAGGGCCTGGACGAGGGTTTCGGGGTCGGCGGCGAGGTGGAGCGGGAGCTGCTCGCAGGCCTGATCGCGGGCGCGCAGGCCGGCGATGACGGCGTCGACGAGCGGGCCCGGATCGGCGAGGAGCAGCCAGCGGCCGGGTCGTGCGGCGGGGGCGGGGAGGGGGCCGGGCTGCCACTGCGGGGCCATGTAGGGGATCGCAGGACGCGGGGCGTGGCGGGCTCGCACGGCGGCGAAGTCGATGCGGCGCAGCTGCAGGCCGACAGCGGTGAGCACGAGGCTGCCCTGCAGGTCGCACAGGTCGAGGTCGGCGAGGAGGCAGTCGGCGCCGGCCTGGCGCACGCACGTGGCTGTGGGCGACGCGGCCGGGGCGGGCGTGGAGGACGAGCCGCTCGATGCCGGCGAGGACGCGCGCGCCGGCGGCCGGATCGACGGGGCCGCAGGCCGCGAGCAGGACCTGGAAGGCGGCGTCGAGCAGGACGGGGTGCAGCGGGGCGTCGCCGGTCACGCCGTCGGGGAGGTGCAGCTCGCCGAGCGCCTCGCGGTCGCCGGCCCACACGCGGCTGACGGCCTGAAACGCGGGGCCGTAGGCGAGGCCGATCGCCGCGAGATTGTTGTAATAGTCGGGGCCGGCGAGCGAGGGGCGGGCCTGCAGGGCCGCGAGGCTGGCCGAAGGGTCATGTGCGAGCGGGCTGGTCTCGGATCCGGAAGGATGTCCGAAGGGTCATGTCCGATCGGGCCGGTCGCTGCTTCGCGGATGCTGGCCGAAGGGACATGTCCGATCAGTACGGAGGCGTCGGGGCGGAGGGTGGCGGTGACGTGGACCTGCCAGGCGTCGTCGCCGGCGGGGCTGGCGATCTGGACGGTGAAGCCGTCGGGGTCGGCGCGCAGGACGGTTTGCAGCTGGAGGTTGCCGTCGTCGGGGACGACCGCGGGGCTGTGGAGGGCGAGGTCGACGAGGGCGTAGGCGCCGGCGCCGACGACTTCGGCGGCGGCGAGGGCCATGGCGATGAACTCGGCGCCGGGGACGAGGACGAGGTCACCGAGGCGGTGGTCGGCGAGGTAGGGGGCGGCGGCGAGATCGAGGCTGCGCTCCCAGAACCAGGTGCGGTCGAGCGAGGAGCGCAGGGCGCCGCCGAGCAGCGGGTGGGCGCCGTGGACCTTGCCGATCGCGGCGGCGCGGGTCGGGGCGATCCAGTGGCGCGTGCGCTGCCACGGGTAGCGCGGCAGCGGGAGCGGGCGGCCGCGTCGCGCGTGCAGCTTGGACCACTCGACGGGGAAGCCGCGGGTGTAGAGGGCGCCCAGGGCGGCGAGGAGGACGGCGCGCTCGTCCTGGTCGCGGCGGCCGCTGACGACCGCGAGGTCGGGTCGGCCGCGCTCCTGGATCATCGACTCGACGAACGGCAAGAGGACAGGGTGCGGGGCGATCTCGACGAACACGGCGTCGCCGCCGACGAGCAGGCGATCGATCGCGGCGGCGAACTGGACCGGCTCGCGGAGGTTGCGGACCCAGTACTCGGGGCCGAGCTCGCGGCCGGCGACGTCGCCGAGGTCGACGGTGGAGGTCATCGGCACGCGCGCGGGCCTGGGCGCGAGGCCGTGCAGGGCGGTGAGCAGCGGGGCGCGCAGCGGGTCGACCTGCGGGCTGTGCGAGGCGACGTCGACCTTGACCTTGCGGCAGAACACGCCGTCGCCGGCGAGCTCGCCGAGGAGCTGCTCGAGAGCGTCGGGGTCGCCCGAGAGCACGGTGCTGCGCGGGCTGTTGCTGACGGCGATCGAGACGCGGTCCTCGCGGCCGCGCAGGCGCTCGCGCGCGGCGGCCTGCGACAGCTCGACGACGGCCATGGCGCCGCGTCCGCCGAGCGGGCGCATCAGTCGGCTGCGCACGCAGACGATCCGCGCGGCGTCGTCGAGGTCGAGGACGCCGGCGACGTGGGCCGCGGCGATCTCGCCCATGCTGTGGCCGACGACGGCGTCGGGGACGACGCCCCAGGCGCGCCACTGGGCCGCGAGCGCGACCTGGACGGCGAACAGGACCGGCTGCAGATGATCGATGCGGCCGAGCCAGGCGGCCTCTTCGGACTGGAGGGCGGCGATCGGCGAGAAGCCGGCGTGGCGCTGGACCGCGGCGTCGACGGCCTGCAGGGCGGCGCGGAAGGCCGGCTCGCGGGCGAGCAGCTGCCGACTCATGCCGGCCCACTGCGAGCCCTGGCCGGGGAACACGAACACGACCCGCGGGCGTGCGCCCGGGTCGCGGCGGCCGCTGTCGTCGAGGCCGGCCTCGAGGCGCGCGAGCTCGGCGTCGAGCTCGGCGCAGTCGCGGCCGACCGCGGCGAGGCGCCATGGGTGATGGGCCCGGCGAACGCCTGCCCCATGGGCCAGGTCTGTCAGGTCGAGGTCGGCGTCGGGCTCGGCCAGGCGAGAGCGCCAGGCGCCGACGAGGGCGCGCAGGGCCTGCGGGTCGCGGGCGGAGAGCGGGAGCAGGAGAGCGTCGGTTGCCGGGGCGGACGGAGCCGCGGAGCCGGTCGAGAGCGGCGATGATTCGTGGCGGTGCTGCGAATCAGGGCCGCGAGAGGTCGCGGGGCCGGTCGAGGGGAGGGGCGATGATTCGTGGCGGTGCTGCGAATCGGCGCCGGGGAGGTCGCGGGGCCGGTCGAGGCGAGGGGCGATGATTCGGCGCGGTGCTGCGGATCGGCGTCGCGGGAGGTCGCGGGGCCGGTCGAGGCGAGGGGCGATGATTGGTGGCGGTGCTGCGAATCGGGGCCGGGGGAGCTCGCGGAGCCGGTCGAGGCGAGGGGCGATGATTCGTGGCGGTGCTGCGATTGAGGGTCGTGAGAGAGCGCCCCGCCGAGGTTGGTGGGGCCGGCCCGGTGCTGTGATTCGGCGCGGGGCGAACGCTCGGGGATCTTCGCCGTCGCCGGGGCCTCTTCAACGACCACGTGAGCGTTGGTGCCGCCGATGCCGAACGAGCTGACGCCGGCGCGGCGCGGCTCCTGGCCTTCGGGCCAGGCGGCCAGCGCGGCGTTGACGTGCAGGGCGCTGCCAGTGAGGTCGATCTCGGGGTTGAGCTTGTTGAAAAAGAGGCTCGGCGGGAGCTGGCGGTGACGCAGCGCCAGGACGGTCTTTATTAAACTGGCGACGCCGGCGGCGGACTCGAGGTGGCCGATGTTGGGCTTGACCGAGCCGACGGCGATCCGGCGCGGCGGTTTGACGTCGCGGAACACGGTCGACAGGGCGGCGAACTCGATCGGGTCGCCGAGGGGGGTGCCGGTGCCGTGGGCCTCGATGTATTGAATGGAGGCCGGGTCGACGCCGGCGATCCCGAGGGCCTCGCCGATCACCCGCGCCTGGCCGGCCTGGCTCGGGGCGGTGAAGCCGACCTTGTGGGCGCCGTCGTTGCCGACGGCCGAGCCGCGCACGACGGCGTGGATCGGGTCGCCGGCGGCCAGCGCGTCCTCGAGGCGGCGCAGGACCACCACGCCGCAGCCGTTGCCGAAGATCGTGCCGCGGGCGTCGGCGTCGAAGGCCCGGCAGCGGCCGTCGGGCGCGAACAGGGCCCCGGGTTCGTAGAGGTAGCCGGCCCGGTGCGGCAGGCGGATGGTGACGCCGCCGGCGAGGGCCAGGTCGCACTCGCGGTCGAGCAGGGCGGTGCTCGCCAGGTGCACGGCCACCAGCGAGGTCGAGCAGGCGGTCTGGACGGCGACGCACGGGCCGCGCAGGTCGAGCAGGTAGGCCAGGCGCGTGGCGAGGTAGTCCTTGTCGTTGCCCATGAAGGCCTGGAACCACCGGGCCAGCCCTGCGCCGCCGGGGCACCGCGCAGGTTCTCGGCGTAATAGGTGCTCATGGTCGAGCCGGCGTAGACGCCGATCGACCCGGCGAAGCGCGAGGGGTCGCAGCCGGCGTCCTCGAGCGCCTCCCAGGCGCACTCGAGGAACAATCGCTGCTGCGGGTCCATCAGCTCGGCCTCGCAGGCGCTGACGCCGAAGAAGCCGGCGTCGAACGACTCGATGTCCCCGAGGACAGGTCGCGCGCGCACGTACTCGGGCCGGGCCGCCAGCGCCGGGTCGACGCCGGCCGCCCGCAGGTCGTCGTCGCCGAGGCGCGCGACCGACTCGACGCCGTCCCGCAGGTTGCGCCAGAAGGTGTCGAGGTCGGGCGCGCCGGGGAAGCGACCGGCCATGCCGACGATGGCGATCGCGTGCTCGGGGATGTCAGTCATCGCTGGCTCCGTGGTCGTGGCGAAGGTCTTGCCGGATCGGTCACGCAGTGGCGCGACGCTGGGCGGGTCGCCATCGACGGCGCTGGCTCCGCGTGCGTGGTGACGCGGGGCTGCTGTGATTCGCGTCGACTAGCGATCGCGTCAGGCATCGCTGCCTCCGCGGCCGCGGCGGCCTCGCGCGGCCAGGCGGGCCTCGACGCGGGTCTGGGCCTGTTGCTGGATCTGGGTCGCGGCCTCCTCGGCGGCGCCGAGCTCGAGCTGGCCGGCCAGGACGCGCACCGTGGCGGCGCGGAACAGGGTCGTGACGGTGACCTGGCAGCCGAGCTCGGTGCGCAGGCGGCCGGCGATCCGCACCAGGTGGACCGAGGTGGCGCCGAGTTCGAAGAAGTTCTGATCGCGCTCGAGGCGATCGACCTTCAGGACGTCGGCGACGATGGCGGCGATCCGCTCCTCGAGGCCGCTGGCGGCCGGCGCGGGGGCATGGGCGTCGGCGACGCTGCGGGCGGCGAGGGCCTTGCGGTCGAGCTTGCCGTTGGCGGTGCGCGGCAGGGCGTCGACGAGGACGTAGGTGGCAGGGACCAGGGCCTCGGGCAGGCGCGTGCGCAGCCAGGCGCGCAGGCCGGTGGGGCCGAGCGGGCCGGTGGGGGCGGCGGTGGTTTGGACGTCGGGCAGGCCGCCGACGTGGCTGTGGAGGACGACGTGGCCGTCGTCGAGGCCGAGCGGGCCGCGGAGGGCGGCGTCGTCGAGGCCGCCGATGGGGCACAGGCCGAGGCCGTGCTGGGCGGCGGCCAGCATGAGAGCTGGCTGGCGTAGCCGGCCTCGAGCAGGCAGAAGTCGCGGGCCTGGGCGCCGTAGAGCGGCTCGATGGCCCGCCGCTGGCCGACGAGGAGCAGCGAGAAGGCGGCGGCGGTGAAGGCGGGGCGGTTGACGGGGGCGTGGACGCCGGCGCCGGGGAGGTCGTCGCCGAGGCGCACGAGGCGGTGCTCGACCGGGTCGTAGTGATAGGCGCCGCCGTCCAGGCCGTCGACACGACCTGGCTTTACGAACATGTACACCTGGACAGGGTAGAGGCTGCCGGCCGAGGGGTAGCCGCGGCGGGTCAGGTCGCCGTCACGGTGGGCGCGCAGGCCGGCGAGCAGGCCGGCGAGGGCGGCCAGCGGGACCGGGTCGGAGCGGAATGCGCGGTGGCTGCGGCGGGCGGCGACGAGGGCGGACAGCGGGTCGCTGTCCGATTCGGGCAGGGCGACCGCGGGGCGGCCGGCGAGGTCGCTGCGCAGCTCGTGGTGGCGCAGCTTGAACTCGAGCTTGGCGGCAGGGTCGTCGAGCGACGGGTCGGCGCCGTGCGGGCGCGGGGCGGCGTCGGCTTCGGGCCGGGCGTCGGTCTCGTCGGGCACGACGAAGGCGACGAGGTGACGCGCGCCGCCCGGCTCGCCCCTGGCGATCACGGCGCAGGCGCGGACCTGCGGGTGACGCCCGAGCTCGGCCTCGATCTCCTCGAGCTCGATGCGCACGCCGCCGACCTTGACCTGGTTGTCGGCGCGGCCGAGGAACTCGATGTTGCCGTCGGGCAACCACCGCCCGAGGTCGCCGCTGCGATAGAGGCGCTCGCCGGTGACGGGGTGCGTGACGAAGGCGGCGGCGGTGCGGGCCTCGTCGCGCCAGTAGCCGCGGGCCAGGCCGGCGCCGCCGATCCAGAGCTCGCCCGGGACCCAGGTCGGGCACGGGCGCAGGCCGGGGTCGAGGACGTGGTAGCGGCTATTGGTCAGCGGCTTGCCGTAGGGGATGCTGCGCCAGGCCGGGTCGACGGCGCCGATCGGGTACCAGATGTCCCAGATCGTGGTCTCGGTCGGGCCGCCGGAGGCGACCATGGCGACGCGCGGGAGGTGGGCGCGCAGGCGGTCGGGCAGGCCGACGGGGATCCAGTCGCCGGCGAGGATGACCCACCGCAGGGCCTCGGGGACGTCGCCGGGGCTGTGTTCGAGGTGCTCGACGAGCATCTCGAGGAAGGCGGGCACCGAGTTCCACAGGCTGACCCGCTCGCGCCGCATCAGCGCGGTCCAGTGGGCCGGGTCGCGCGTCGCGGCGGCGTCGGGCATGACGATCGTGGCGCCGGCCGCGAGGACGCCGAAGATGTCCCACACCGAGAGGTCGTGGTGCAGGGCGGTGAGCGCGAGGCAGCGGTCGTCGGGGCCGACGCCGGCGCGCCGGTTCACGTCGAGCATGCGGTTCACGACGCTGCGCTGCTCGATCATCACGCCCTTGGGCTGACCGGTCGAGCCGGAGGTGTAGAGCACGTAGGCGAGGTCGCCGGGGCGCTGCGCGGGGGGCAGCGGGGCGTCGTCCTCGCGGGCGAAGTCGTCGCCGTCGACGCGCAGGCGCTGCACGTCCGCGGGCCAGGAGAGCCCGGCGTCGAGGTGCGACTGCGTCAGGACCAACTTCACTTCGGCGTGCGCGAGCAGCCAGTGCAGGCGCGCCGGCGGGACGGCGGGGTCGATCGGGACGTAGGCCGCGCCGGCCATGTGGATGCCGAGCGCGGCGACGACCTGCTCCCAGCCCTTCTCCATCACGATCGCCACCAATGCGTCGGGCACGGCCCCGAGCGCGCGCAGGCGGTTGCCGACCTGGCAGGCGCGGCGGTGCAGCTCGGCGTAGGTGAGGGTGCGGCCGCCGGCGATCACGGCGGGGTGGTCGGGGCGGCGCGGGACCTGGGCCTCGAACAGGCGGTGCAGCAGGACGTCGGGGATCGCCGCCTCGGTCTGGTTGGCGGCGTCGTGGCTGGCCAATTGGTCAGGTGGCGTCAGCAGCAGCGGGCCGCGCCAGGCCTGCTCGTCGTCGGCGAGGCGGCGCAGCAGGCGGCAGTGGGCGGCCAGCATGTCGTCGACCATGCCGGGCGGGAACAGGCCCTCGACCGCGTCCCAGGTCAGGCGCAGGCCCTCGGCGTCCTCGTGGACCTGGTAGTCGAGCCACACCTGCGGGGTCTGGGTGAGGATGAACTCGACGCTGCCGAGCCGCTCGAGCGCGGTGTACAGCGGGGCGAAGCCCTTGGCGCCGAGGTTCAGCATGTTGGTGAAGACGATCGGCATGATCGCGCCGGCGTACTGCTGGCGGACCCGCGCCAGCTCGCGCAGGACCTCGATGCCGCTGACCTCGTGGTGCTCGAGGTCGTGCCACAGCTGCTGCTGGATGGCCCGCGCGCGCGCCTCGAAGTCGGCGTGGGCCGAGCCCTCGACGCCGAGCAGGATCATCGAGGTGAAGTCGCCGAGGATCGCGTCGACCTGCGGGTGGACCGGCAGGCGGTTGAACAGGGTGACGTTGAGGGTGAAGTCGGGGCCCTTGCCCCACGCGGCCAGGACCTCGGCGTAGGCGGCCGCGAGCACCGACGAGACGGTGAGGTCGCGGGCGGTCGCGGCGGCCTTGAGCCGCTCCCACGCGGCGCGCTCGACCTTGGCGGTCTTGTGGACGAAGCGGGTGCGGCCGCGCGGGCCGCCGGCGGTCACCAGCTCGGGCGCGGGCGGCACTGCGGGACGCGCTGCTTCCAGTAGGCGAGCGACTGCTGGTAGGCCGGCGAATTGCGCATCTCGAGCTCGGCGAGCACGTAGTCGCGGTAGCTGAACTCGAGCGGCTCGAGCGACGTGCTCGCGTCGAAGTAGGTCCGGGTCCACTCGTCGAGCAGCAGCATGAGGCTGCCGCCGTCCATGTTGACGAGGTCGACGCTGAGGTGCAGGCGCGTGACGCCCCCGGGCAGCAGGGAGGCGCGGATCTCGAAGGCCGGCCAGCGGTCGTTCGGCAGCACCTGGTGCGAGAGCTCGTCGCGGACGGCGGCCAGGGCGGCGTCGACGTCGGCGGCCTCGCGCAGGTCGGCGACGATGAAGCGATAGTCGGGGACTTCTTCGAGGATCCGCTGGCGGCCGTCGGCGGCGACGACCGAGTGCAGCATGTCGTGGCGCCGGACCATGCGGTTCCACGCGGCCTCGAGGCGCGGCAGGTCGAGGCTCTTGCCGTCGACCTCGACGTAGAAGTGGATCGAGACGTCGCCCTGGTCGAACTCCGACATGCGGCCGACCCAGTAGGCCTGCTGGATGTCGGTCAGCGGGAACGGCTGATGACGCGCGGCGAGGTCGGGGGTGACGCGGGGGACGGCGGGCTGGGCGTCGGCCCGGACGTCGCGGCGCAGGAGGGCCAGGATCGCGGGCTTGTGCAGCTGCAGCTGCTCGCGCAGCCACGGGGTCAGCGCGCCGCGAGGCGCCCGCACGGTGAGGTCGTCGCCGTCGGCCGCGATGCGGATGTTCTGCTGCGCCAGTTCGTTGAGGAGCTGTGTCACGTTCATAAGCGGGTCACTTCCCATTCGTCGGCGGCTTCGTCGGTGTCGCCGCGGTCGCGCATCGCCTCGACGAGGCGCTCTTCGGTCCATCGCTCGCCGAGCTCGCGGCCGAGCTGGCGCAGCGTCGTCCCCTGCAGGAACGACACCACCGGCAGCCGCACGCCGAGCCGCGCGTGGACCCGGTTCTTCAGCTCGATCGCCATCAGCGAGTCGACCCCGTGGTGCTTCAGCGGGGCGTCGTGATCGATCTGGGTCGGGGACAGGCGCAGCACCTGGGCGACCTGGTCGCGCAGGAACTGCTCGCACAGGCGCGCGCGCTCGGGCGGCGTGGCGGTCGTCAGCGCGGCCTGCAGATCGGGGTTGGGCTCGGTCTCGGCGATCTGCTCGCGCAGGCGCGCGAACAGGCCGCTGCGGGCGATCTGCGGGTGGTACTCGAGCCAGCGCGCGGGGTCGAAGGCGGCGACGCCGAGCTGCAGCTCGCCGGCGGCGAGCAGGCGACCGAGCAGGGGTCCGCTGCTGGCCGGATCGAGCGAGGCCATGCCGCGCTCGGCCAGGCGGGCGCCGCGGTCGGCTCGCGCTGCGGCGAGGCCGACGTCGGCGAAGGCGCCCCAGTGGATCGCCAGCGCCGGCAGGCCGGCCGCGCGGCGCTGGACCGCGAGGGCGTCGACGAAGGCGTTGGCGGCGGCGTAGTTGGCCTGGCCCGGCGAGCCGAACAGCGAGGAGGCGGAGGAGTAGAGGACGAAGAAATCGAGCGGGAGGTCGCGCGTGGCCTGGTGGAGGTTCCAGGCGCCGCGGACCTTCGGCAAAAACACGCTGCGCAGATGCTCGCGGTCCTGGTCGACGACGAGGCCGTCGTGGAGGACGCCGGCGGCGTGGACGATGCCGGCGAGGAGCGGAAGGTGCAGGTGCATCGATTCGAGCACGCGCGCGAGCTCGGCAGGCTCGGCGATGTCGGCCCGCTCGACGACGACCTGCGCGCCAGCCTCGGCGAGCGCGGCGATCGCCGCGACCTGAGCGTCGCTGGTGACACCGCTGCGGCCGACGAGCACGAGGTGACGCGCGCCCGCCTGCACCAGCCAGCGCGCGGCCTCGAGGCCGAGGCCGCCGAGGCCGCCGGTGAGCAAGTAGGTGGCGTCGCCGCGGACCGGGAAGGAGGAGGGCGGGGGCAGCGGGCGCGAGACGATGCGGGCGACGCGGCGAACGTCGCGGCGAAGGGCGACCTCGTCGTCGTCGCGCCCGGCGAGCAACTCCGCGGCGAGCTCGGTGAAGGCCGAGGGATCGGCGAGGACGTCGACGCGGGTGCAGCGGAGCTCGGGGTGCTCGTAGGCGACGGTGCGCCCGAGGCCCCAGGCCATCGCTGCCGACGGATCGTTCGCAAAAGATTCGCCGCCGATATCGTGGGCCTGGCGGGTGACGAGCCACAGCCGTGGCGCCGCGTCGCGACCGACGAGGGTTTGAATGGTGGCAACAGCGCCG
This sequence comes from Nannocystis pusilla, assembly GCF_026626665.1. Classification (GTDB taxonomy): domain Bacteria; phylum Myxococcota_A; class Polyangia; order Nannocystales; family Nannocystaceae; genus Nannocystis; species Nannocystis pusilla. The sequence continues at coordinate 6,259,698 of NZ_JAPNKE010000002.1, read as the reverse complement.
AGCCAGCCGCGCTCGCCGAGGTCGCCGGCGCGCTGCGGGATCATGCAGACCACGCCGCGCGGCGGATCGCCGGCGAGGGCGGGGGCGAGGTCTTGATGAAGACGATCGAGGGCGACGGCGGTGACGCGCTGGTTTTTGTGTACGAGCGCGGCGGTCAGCAGGGCGAGGTCGTCGGGGTCGCCGACGACGATCCAGCTGGCGGCGGTGTCGTCGCCGGGCTCGGTCGGTGAGGTCGGTTCCCAGGCGACTGCGAAGGCGGCCGGTTGAACTTTGGCTTCGAGGCGCTGGACGCGGAGGCCGATGATTTCGGCGATCACTGCGCCGCGCTCGTCCAGCAGCTCGATGTCGGCGGTCGCAAACTCGCCTGCCCCCGGGCGCAGGCGGACGTGGCTCGTCAGGGTGGCGCCAGGGCGGGCGTGCAGGCGGACGCGCTCGGCGGCGATCGGCAGGGCCGGGCCGGTCGCGCGCAGGCCGTCGGGCAGGGCGGCGAGGATCGTGTGAAGGCCGGCGTCGAGGAGGGCCGGGTGGATCCGGTGGCGCTCGGCGGTGGCTGCGAGCGCGGACGGCAAGCGCAGCTCGGCCAGCGCTTCGCCGGGGCCGTGGACGATGGACTGGACGCCGCGGAAGGCCGGGCCGTACTCGAGGCCCTGACGCGCCAGGGTTTTATAAAAAGTGTCGCCGGTCAGGGACTCGCGGCAGCGGGCGCGGATCTCCGCGAGGTCGCGGAGGATGGGCGAGGTCGCGTCGCAGCGGGCCGCGCGGGCGGTGGCGTGGATCGTCCAGGCGGCGTCGGCGGTGCGACTGGCGAGCTGGATGGTGGCGGCTTCGGCTTCCGTCGTGACGGCGACCTGGACCTGGCGCGGGTCTTCGGCGAGCACCAGCGCGGTCGAGAATCCGACGTCGGTGAGCTGCCATGGGCCTGTCCCGAGGGACAGCTCGGCGGCGGTCAGCGCCATCTCGAGGGTCGCGGCGCCCGGCAGCACCGTCGCGCCCTGGACCTTGTGGTCGGCCAGCCAGGACGGGTCGTCGGCGGCCAGGTCGGTCTGCCAGAACTGCGTCGGCGTGGCGACCGAGGCGGCGAAGCGGGAGCCGAGCAGCGGGTGCTCGCGGCGGGCCGCGTCGGCGCGCGGGCGTTTGCGCGGGGTCGGCAGCCAGTGGCGCTGGCGCTGCCACGGGTAGCGCGGCAGGGCCGCGTGCGGGGCCTTGCCCGGCCACAGGCGGGCCCACGCGAGCGGGTGGCCGTGGACGTGCAGGGTCGCCAGGCCGGCCAGCAGCGCGGGGCGCTCGTCCTGCTCGCGGCGCAGGCTCGCCAGCGCCAGGGCAGGGCCGTCGCCGGGCTCGCGCGCGTGGGCCTCGGCGGCCATCGCCGAGAGGAACGGCAGCACGACCGGGTGCGGGCTGACCTCGAGCAGGACGTCGTGGCCGTCGCCGAGGAGGCGCTCGATCACCGGGGCGAAGCGGACCGGGTCGCGCAGGTTCTTCCACCAATAGGCGGGGTCGAGCTCGGCGCCGTGGATCCGCTCGCCGGTGACGGTCGAGTGCAGGGGCACCGCGCCGGCGCGCGGGCGGATGTCGGCGAGGGCGCGCAGGAGGTCGTCGCGCAGCGGGTCGACCATCGGGCTGTGCGAGGCGACGTCGACCTTGACGCGGCGGCAGAACACCTCGCGCGCCTGCCACTCGGCGAGCAGGACGTCGATCGCGGCCGGGTCGCCGGCGATCACGGTCGAGCGCGGGCCGTTGAGCGCGGCGATGGTGACGCGACCGCCGTGGCGAGCGAGGGCGATCGCCACGTCGGCGGCCGCGAGCTCGACCGCGGCCATGGCTCCCTGGCCGCCGAGGCGGCGCATGAGGCGGCTGCGCTCGCAGATCACCTGGGCCGCGTCGTCGAGCGTGAGCGCCCCGGCGACGCAGGCGGCCGCGACCTCGCCCATGCTGTGACCGACGACCACGTCGGGCTCGACGCCCCACGAACGCCACACGGCCGCGAGGGCGACCGACACCGCGAACAGGGTCGGCTGGACGACGTCGATCGAAGAGAGTTGCGGGGCGTCGGGATCGCCGGCGAGCACCTGCGACGCCGACCAGCCGGTGAAGCGGCGCACCGCGACGTCGACCTCGGCCAGGGCGGCGCGGAACACCGGCTCCTCGGCGAGCAGCGGCGGCCCATGCCGAGCCACTGCGAGCCCTGGCCGGGGAACACGAACACGATCCGCGAGCGGGCGCGCGGGCGGGCGCGGGCGGCCTGGCAGTCGGCGTGGGCGGGGTCGTCGGCGAAGCCGCGCAGGCGGGCGGCGAGGTCGTGGTGCGCGGCGCCGACGACCGCGAGGCGGTGCTCGTGATGATCGCGGCGACGGGCCGCGGCGGCCGCGACTGCTGCCAGCGGCGGGGCGGCGTCGGCCTGCAGCAGGTCGGCGAAGGCGCGCGCCTGGGCCTTCAGCGCCTCGGGGCTGCGGGCCGAGACGACGAGCAACTGGGCCCGCGAGTCGCTCGCAAGGGCGGCGGGCGACTCGGCTCGGCCGGCGACGGATGCGGCTGTGTCGGCGACGGACGCAGGCACCTCGGCTCGGCCGGTGCTCGGCGCGGGCGGCTCGGCGAGGACGACGTGGGCGTTGATGCCGCTGAGGCCGAACGCGCTGACGCTGGCGATCCGCGGCCGGCCCTCGTCGGGCCACGCGGTGGGCGACGTCGGCACGCTCATCGCGTGGCTGTCCCACGGGACATGTGCGTTGCGGCTCTGCAGCGTCGGGTGCGGCGGGAACTCGCGCCGCGCCAGCACCAGCGCGGCCTTGACGAGGCCGGCGATGCCGGCGGCGGCGTCGAGGTGGCCGATGTTGGCCTTGAGCGCGCCGAGCCGCAGCGGGGCGGCGGTGTCGCGGCCGGGGCCGAGGGCGGCGGCGATCGCCCGCGTCTCGATGAGATCGCCGAGCTCGGTGCCGGTGCCGTGGGCCTCGTGGTAGCCGACCTGGCGCGGCTCGACGCCGGCGTCGACGAGGGCGGCGCGGATCAGGGCCTCCTGGGCCGCGCCGCTCGGGACGGTGAGGCCGCCGCTGGCGCCGTCGTGGTTGATCGCCGAGCCACGGATGACCGCGACGATTCGGTCGCCGTCGCGCTCGGCGTCGGCGAGGCGGCGCAGCACGATCATCGCCGCCCCCTCGCCGCGGCCGAGGCCGTCGGCGCCGGCGTCGAAGGTCTTGCACAGGCCGTCGGCCGCCATCACCCGCGACTTCGACAGGGCGATCGTCAGCTCGGGCGTGATCACCAGGCTGACGCCGCCGGCCAGGGCCAGGTCGCACTCGCCGGCCCGCAGGCTGCGGCAGGCCTGATGCACCGCGACCAGCGAGGAGGAGCAGGCGGTGTCGATCGCCAGGCACGGGCCCTGGAGGCCGAGCAGGTAGGCGATCCGGCCCGGCGCGAACGACATCTCGTTGCCGGTCAGCCAGTAGGTGTCGATCGCGGCCGGGTCGCCGTCGGCCAGCAGCTTGCCGTACTCGCTGCTCATGATGCCGGCGAACACGCCGGTGCGCGTGCCGGCCAGCGCCGCGGTGGCGAGGCCGGCGTCCTCGAGCGCCTCCCAGGCGACCTCGGCGAGCAGGCGGTGCTGCGGGTCGATGCGCTCCGCCTCGCGCGGCGAGACGCCGAAGAAGGCGGCGTCGAAGCCGGCGACGTCGCGCAAGAAATGGCCGTAGCGGCTGGCGACCTTGCCCGGGGCGGTCGGGTCGGGGTCGTGGTGGGCGGCGATGTCCCAGCGCTCGGCCGGGACCTCGACGCGGGTGGTGCCGCCGGCGCGCAGGAGCTGCCACAGGGCGTCGGGGTCGTCGATGCCGCCGGGCAAGCGGCAGCCGACGCCGACGATGGCGACAGGCTCGCCGCGGCCGCGCTCCAGCTCGTCGACGCGGGCCTGCAGGCGCTCGAGCGCGAGGAGGGCCTGCTTGAGCGGGGACAGCTCGGGGGTGGTCATGGCAAGTACCTCCGGAGGTGCTCGAGGCGGCGGGCCAGCTCGGCCTCGGCCTCGACCTCGGTGAGCGCGGCGACCTCGCGGGCGCGGGCGTCGACCGGGGTGTCGGCGACGCCCGTCGGGAAGGCGGCGGCGAGCAGGCGCTCGGCGAGGCCGTCGAGGCTCGGGTGATCGAACAGCAAGGTGGGCGAGAGCTCGCAGGCGAGCTCGCGCTGGAAGCGGGTCCGCAGGGCGAGCGCGGTCAGCGAGCTGACGCCGAGGTCGAACAGGCGCGCGTGCGGAGCGATGGCGAGGTCGTCGGGCAGCTCGAGCGCGGCGCGCAGGGCCTGCTCGACGTGGCGCTGCAGGCGAGCGCGCCGCAACCCGGGCGGGACATCGCGCAGGGCGGCGAGCAGCGTGCCGGCGTCGTTGACGGAAGGGGCTGGCGCGGAAGCGGCTGAATCAATTCTGGCGGAAATTTCGATTTATCGTCCAGGAGCGGCGGCTCGGCGAGCCACTCGAGCCACATGCGCTCGCGCTGCCACGGGTAGGTCGGCAGCGAGACGCAGCGGCCGGCCGGGACGACCGCGCGCCAGTCGATCGCCTGGCCGGCGACGTAGGCGGCGGCCAGGCGGTGCAGCTCGGCGAGCTGCGGATCGCTCGCGGCGTTCGGCCGCGAATCGTCGCTGCTCGCGCCGACGAGGTCCGAGCGCGGATCGCCGGACGTGGGGCGAGGATCGCCGGAGCTCCCGCGATCCGGGCGCCAATCACCAGAGCCGGCGGACGCGGGACGCGAATCACCGGCGTCGGTGGGAGCGGCGCTCGCGTCGGCGAGCCAGCGCGCCAGGGCGTCGGCGAGCATCGGGGCCGAGTCGCCGACCACCGCGACGCGATGCGCGTGGTGGCTGCGCAGGACCGCGGCGGTGAAGCAGACGTCGCGCAGCGTGGGGAGGTCGGCGCGATCGAGGCCGCGGAGGACGTCGATCATCGCTTGGACATGAGCCCGCAGCGCCCGCGGGTCGCGGGCCGACAGCGGCAGCGCCCAGGGGCCGCGCGACGCCGGCAGGTCCGCGCTTGGATCGACCCCCGCGAGGACCGCGTGGGCGTTGACGCCGCTGAAGGACGTCGTGGTCACGGCGGCCAGCCGCTCGCGCCGCGGCCACGGCGTCAGCTCGGTCTGCGCGGCGAGGCCCAGGCCGGCGAGGTCGATCGTGGGGTTGACCCGCTCGAGGTGCAGCGTCGGCGGCAGCTCGCCGTGGTGCAGGGCGAGGCACACCTTGATGACGCTGGCGATCCCCGCGGCCGGCTCGAGGTTGCCGAGGTTCGTCTTGACCGAGCCGACGGCGCACGGCCGCGAGCGCGCCGCGCCGCCGAGGACCGCCCCGAGCGCCGCGGTCTCGGTGGCGTCGCCCTGCGGAAAGCCGGTGCCGTGCAGCTCGACGTAGTCGATGTCGGCCGGGTCGACCGCGGCGCGGGCGAGGGCGTCGCGGATCGCCGCCGTCTGGGCCTCGGCGCGCGGGGCCATGATCCACGGGCCGCGGCCGTTGTGGTTGATCGCGACCCCGCGGATGTAGGCGTACACGCGATCGCTGGCGGTCAGCTGCGAGCGCAGCTTGAGCGCCACGAGGCCGGCACCCTCGCCGCGGACGAAGCCGTCGCCGGCGGCGTCGAGCGCCCGGCAGCGGCCCTGGGCCGACAGCACGCCGGCCTTGGACATGATGATGGCGCTGTCGGGCGCGAGGATCAGGTTGACCCCGCCGGCCAGGGCGAGCGTGCTGTCGCCGCTCCACAGGCTCTGGCAGGCCTGGTGCAGCGCGACCAGCGAGGCGGAGCAGGTGGCGTCGAGGGCGACGCTCGGGCCGCGCAGGTCGAAGGTGTAGGAGATCCGGTTGGCCGCGAACGCCATCGGCGTGCCGGCGGCGGCGTAGCCGTCGAGGCGGTCGCGGTCGCGCGACTGCATGCGCGCGTAGTCGTTCCAGGTCGCGCCGACGAACACGCCGGTGCGGCTGCCGGCGACGGCCTCGAGCGGGAGACCGGCGTCCTCCAGCGCCTCCCAGGCGACCTCGAGCAACAATCGGTGCTGCGGGTCGATCGCCTTGGCCTCGCGCGGGGACAGCCGCAGGGCCCGCCAGTCGACGCCGTCGACCGCCGGCAAGAAGCCGCCGCTCCTGCACAGGGTGCGCCCGGGTCGCTGCGGGTCGGCGTCGTACAGCGCGGCGGCGTCCCAGCGCGAGGGCGGGACGTCGACGATCGCGTGACGACCGGCGCGCAGCAGCGACCAGAAAGCGGCGGGGTCGGCGGCGCCGGGGAAGCGGCAGCCGATGCCGACGACGGCGACGGGCTCGAGAGGCGTGGCCATGAGGGTCCCCGGCGAGGCGCTCAGAACACCTCGGAGAACGTCGACGACGTCAACGAGCCGAGGTACTTGTGCCAGATGTGCTGGTCGTTGCGCTCGACCTCGCGGACGATCCGCCGCATCTCGGCCAGCACGGCGGGCTCGTCCTCGTCGTACATGTCGCCCTGCAGCAGCTTGAGCACGTCGATGCGGTGCCGCGGGTCCTGCACGAACGCGGTGAACAGCACGTTGAGGCGGTAGTAGAGGTTGATGAAGTGGTACCAGTTGCGGGTGCCGCGGCGCATCAGCGCCTCGAAGGTGCGGAACCGTTCGTGGCGGAAATCGCCGTGCTCGGCGGCGGCGAGGATGTCGTGCGAGATCAGGCGGCCGCTGTTGAGGGCGATGCTGACGCCGCTCGAGAAGATCGGGTCGACGAAGCGCGCGGCGTCGCCGACGAGGGCGAAGCCGTCGCCGCAGATCTCCCGCATCGCGTAGCTGTAGTCGCCCTCCTCCTTGAGCGGCGTGACCTGCTGGGCCGCGCGCAGGCCCTCGTACAGCTCGGGGCGGCTCCGCAGGCACTCCCAGAAGAACTGCTCGCGGTCCTGCCGGCTCCTGGCGAAGTTCGACTTCTGGGTGACGACGCCGATGCTGGTGACGGTCTCGGTGATCGGGATCTGCCACACCCAGGTGTTGGTCAGCGGCAGGAAGTGGATGAAGATGTACTCGGGCTGGCCGCGGCCGTGGGACAGGCGGTTGCGGTCGTAGCCCTCGAACCAGGTGTGCAGGGCGTATTGATTGAAGACCGGGTCGAGCACCTTGAGCCTTAGCTGGTTGCCGAGCAGGGTGTGGCGGCCGCTGGCGTCGATCACCATGCGCACGCGGGTGCGGATGTCCTGCTGGCCGAGCTTGAAGTGGACGGTGGGCTGGGTCGGGTCGGACAGGTCGACGCCGCGCACGCGCACGCCCTCGTAGACCTCGGCGCCGAGCTGGTGCGCGTGCTGCAGCAGCATCAGGTCGAACTTGGCCCGGTCGACGTGGAAGGTGTAGTTGCGGTCGACGCCGGCCTGCTCGCGCTCCTCGAAGCGGATGTCGACGTGACAATCGGCCGACAGGCCCTCGAACTGCATGGCGTAGACCGGCGCGCGGTCGGCCGACGTCCAGGCCGCGCCGTACTTCTTGGGGAAGCCGGCCTTCTCGAGCGTGTCGAGGAAGCCGATCTCCTTGAACACCCGCGTCGCCGCCGGCACCAGGCTCTCGCCCACGTGCGGCCGCGGGAACAGCTCGCGCTCGAAGACGACGCACTTGAGGCCCGCGCGCGACAAATACGAGGCGGTGGCCGACCCGGCCGGCCCGCCGCCGATGATCCCGACATCAAAATCCACGTTCGACATTGACGATTCGCTCCACTGCAGACAAAAAGAATCTCCGGCCCCGCCGCGACTGCGGCGGTGCGATTGCGGCGACCAGGCGAAGCCCGGGTCAGCCCTTCAGCGAGGCCACCAACGCGGTCAGCGCGCGCAGGTCCTTGAAGTGCTCGGCGGTCACCGACTCGAGCGGCACGACCACGCCGAATTGCTCGCGCACGAACCCGAGGAGCCGCGCGATCTCCAATGAGTTGATGACGCCCCACTCGAGCAGCGGCGTGTCGGCGTCGAGGCCGATGTCCTTGCCGTCGAGGATCTCGCGGGCGACGTACTGTTTGAGGGCTTGTTCGATAGCGACGGACGTGCTCATGGCTGCTCTTTGGCTGGAGGAGACGAGGCCGCCGCGAGCCGCGCCAGCGCGAGGCGGTCGACCTTGCCGTTGCCGGTCCGCGGCAAGGCGGCGATCGGCGTGAAATCATCGAGGATCATGTACCTCGGCAGTCGCTCGGCGCAGTGGCGCTTGAGGCCGAGCAGCGACAGCTCGGCCGGCGGGGCGACGACGACGAAGGCGTGCAATCGGGCTTCGATGCCGACGCCGCGCACCGCGACCGCGACCTCGCGGATGTCGGGGTGCTGCAGCAGCGCGGCCTCGATGTCGCCGAGCTCGACGCGGTGGCCGCGGATCTTCACCATGGCATCGCGGCGGCCGACGTACGTGTATTCGCCGTCGTCGTCGGCGCGGACGATGTCGCCGGTGGCGTACGGCCCGCGCTGGGGCGGCTGCCCCCAATAGCCGAGCATCACCGTCGGACCGGCGACCCAAAGCTCGCCCTCCTCGCCCGGGCCGGCGCGCTCGCCGTCGGCGCGGACGGCCCACACCTCGTCGCCCGAGCAGGCGCGGCCGATCGGGACCGGCGCGCTGCGATCGTCGGCCAGAGTCGTGACCTCGTAGAAGGTGCAGACATTGGTCTCGGTCGGGCCGTAGAGGTTGAACAGGCGCGCGTCGGGGAAGCCGCGCCGCAGTCGCCGCAGCGGCTTGACCGGGAACGGCTCGCCGGCGAACAGGATCGTCCGCAGCGTCGGCGCGGCGGCGGCGTCCAGGGCCCCCTCTTCCATCATCAGCGCGAGCGCCGACGGCACCGAATACCACACGCTGATCCGGTGACTCTGGATGAATTCGACCAGCCGGCGCGGGGCGTACGAGAGGCCCTCGGGCACCAGCGCGACCGCGCCGCCGGCGAGGAAGGCGACGTAGAGGTCGAGCACCGAGAGGTCGAAGTGGAACGGGGCGTGATTGGCGAATCGGTCGCTGGCGGCGGCGGCGATCGCCCCGGCCGCCCATTCGACGAAGGCGAGCGCGTTGCGGTGGCTGATGCACACGCCCTTGGGGCGGCCGGTCGAGCCCGACGTATAGAGGATGTAGGCGAGGTCGTCCGGCCCGCGAGCCGGGGGCGGCGACGAATCGGCGGACTGGTGCTGCACCTCGTCCCAGTCGGTGTCGACGTGCAGCACCGCGAGCTCGGGCGGCGCGCCGGCGGCTGCCAGCGCGGCACGGCGGGCCTCGGTCGTCACGAGGCAGCGCACCTCGCAATCGGCGAGGATGCCGGCGATGCGCGGCGCGGGGCTCAGCGGGTCGAGCGGGACGTAGACCGCGCCGAGGCGCAGGCAGGCCTGCATCGCCGCCACGCCGCGACCGCTCTTCTCGAGCCACAGGCCGACGCGGTCGCCGGCGGTCACGCCGCGGCGTTCGAGCGCGCGGGCCAGGCGATGGGCGAGCGCGTCGAGCTCGCCGTAGGTCATGGTCCCGTCAGGGCCGATCACCGCAGTCGAGGAGGCGTCGCGGCGGGCCGCTTGGAGCACGAGGTCGGCGAGCAGCATCGTCACAGCCCCATTTCACGCGCGATGAGGTCGCGCTGGATCTCCGACGTGCCCGAGAACAGGGTCGCCGGCACGCTGTCGCGCAGCATGTGTTCGACGTTGTAATCGGCGGCGAAGCCGATCCCGCCGTGGATCTGGATGGCGTCGAGGCTCGACAGGCGGGCCGCCTCGCTGATCGCCAGCTTCGCCAGCGAGACCTCGGCGACGGCCGGCGCGCCGCGGTCGCGCAGCCAGCAGGCGCGATACAGAAGGAGGCGGGCCGACTCGAGGCGCAGCTTCATCTCGGCGAGGCGGTGCGCGACGGCCTGGTGCTTGCCGATCGGCTTGCCGCCCTGCCTACGGGTGCGCGCGTACTCGACGGCCTGGGCGAGCTGGCGCTCGAGCATGCCGACGTAGCCGGCGAACAGGCACGAGCGCTCCCATTGCATGGAGGCCTGGAAGACCGCGCCGCCCTGGCCCTCGCGGCCGAGCCGGCGGGCGGCGGGGACGCGGCAGCCCTCGAGGTAGAGCGAGCAGGCGGGCGAGCTCTTGAGGCCCATCTTCATGAGCGGCTCGCCGAGGCGCAGCCCGGGCGTGTCGCGCGCGACGACGAATGCGGTGACGCCGAGGTAGCCGTGCTTGCGGTTCATCGTCGCGTAGACGACGAACTCGTCGGCGACCGGGCCGTTGCTGACGTAGCTCTTCGCGCCGTCGAGTACGTAGAATTCTCCTCGCGGCGGGCCTCGGTGCGCAGGGCGAACGCGTCGGAGCCGGCCTCGCCCTCGGTGATGGCGTTGGCGCCGATCGCCGCGCCGCGCGCCAGCGCGGGCAGCAGCGCCGCCTTCAGCGCCTCGTCCCCGTATTCGACGATCGGCATCACCGCCGCGAACAGGTGGGCCGCGGCGGAGAACACCAGGCCGGTGTCCTCGCAGCCGCGCCCGAATGCCTCGACCACGCGGGCGGTGGTCAGCGCGTCCAATCCGAGCCCGCCGTACGCCTCGGGGACGCACAGCCCCATCAGCCCGAACTCGGCGCAAATGTCCCAATGACCGCGGTCAAAAGCGTGATCGGCCCAGACGCGGCTGGCGCCGGCGAAGTGCCGCTGCGCGAGCTCCAGCGCCCGGCGATACAGCTCGTCTTGCGAATCCGACCATTGAAAGTCCATACGGCATCCAGTGTTTATTCGCGCGCTGGCGCGTGCCACGCGGTAATGGTGAGCGCGGCGGGGGTGGAATATACACAGGCGAGAACCACCAGCAAGGCCTTAATTCGCGCGATGCGACGCAACATCGTGGGGCTTTAAAACGACATGCTCGCATCGCCGATCGTGCGCTTGACTTGGTTGAATGCCACTGATAACCACACCGCCGATGGAGGTACATTTGGAACACGCGATCGATTCGGACGTCGCCGAGACTCTCGATATGGCCACGGAGGCCGGACAGGCGGCGTACACCCGCTCGTTCCTGCCGCGCTACGACTTTTTGGTCCTGAACCTCAACAACAACCTGCTGTGGCGCTGCCCGACGGCGCGCATGCTGGAGCACTACGACGCGCACGTCAGCGACCGTCACCTGGACGCGGGCGTCGGGTCGGGGTACTTCCTCGATCATTGTCGTTTCCCGGGTGTCCCCTCATATCGCGCTCGTCGACCTCAACCCCAACACCCTGGTGTTCGTGCGCGAGCGGATCCGCCGCTACAGCGACGTCACCCTGTATCGCCGCAACATCCTCAAGCCGCTGCGGATCCCCGAGAAATTCGACTCGATCGGCATCAGCTACCTCCTGCACTGCCTGCCCGGCCTCATCGAGGACAAGGCGGTCAGCGTGTTCGAGAACCTGAAGGGGTGCCTGAACCCCGGCGGGGTGGTGTTCGGCTCGACGCTGCTCTACGACCTGAGCATGAAGCACTTCTTCGCCCGCCTGGCCCTCGACGTGTATCAACGCTCCGGCGCGATGTCGAATCGCTGGGACACGCTCGCGGGCCTCGAAGCCGCCCTGAAGCGCAGCTTCTCCCGCTACGAGCTCCACACCGTCGGCTGCACCGCGTTCTTCTCCGGCCGCCCGTGAGCCACGAGTGCCGCGATTCACCGCGGCGCGCCGCTCGGCGTGTTGCGGTGATTCGCGAGGAATGATGACAGTGCGCCGGGGCCTGCCGACCCGGTCGAATGTCCAGACGATCGTCCGCCGTCGGCGTTTGCTGTCACGATGAATCGGGCATGGCGTCTGCGAGCGCGCGTGGGGGCCGCCGGACGGCCGCGGCTGGCGCGACGAGCCGGCGCGGACTCAGCGGGGGCGGGCCCGCCGTTTCGTCGGCGCGGGCGACCGCGGCGCGCGGCGAGCCCCCCGGGGAATCGTGCGGGGGGTCCGACCCCGATCGGAGCGGAGAATGATTCGAGGGTGAAGGTTGCACGTCGGCTCTCGGCGGTGACGACCGTCGACGCGCAATGGTGTTTCGGCGCGGCGCCGCGTGTCGCGGGCCGCCCGGTTGCGCTCTTTGGGTCTTCCCCGGGCTAGTGACCGCCGAGCCAGGAACAATTGCCGGGCGTGATTCTTTTTCATGGCGTTGGGTCGGCGCCGAATCCGCGTCGGGCGATTCATTCGCCGAGGGCGATCCACCCCCAACCGAATCGCACGCGACGGTCTCCTTTAAAAATTAGGAGGCGTCGAATGAGACAGGTCGAATGCGGGCGAGAGCGCGCCGCGTGAGGGAGGTTGCGGCTGCCGGCCACCCATGAATCGCGGACAGGCGACCTCCGGGACGCGCCGACAAATCTCGCCGCCATGAGTCGACAGCGCTGCCCGTGGTGCTCGACGCCGGCGCTGGCGTCGGGTCGGTCTCCTCGCGCGCGGCCGCGCGGGATCTGTCTTTATAGACATGTCGTGGTCACGGAGGTCGACTCAAAGCGCGCCGGCGTCGCCTGGCGGACGGAAGGGAGGCGAGCGAAGGCCGGCGCTTGCGCTTCAGCTCCCGCAATGAGAACCAGCATTTGCTGGCCTTCACGACGCGATTCGAGCTCGGCGGGGTCGGGCGGGAGCGACTCCGGCGCGAACATACGGACACCGGTTGCAATTGCGGCCGTGGTGCCTCCTGCGAGGCGGAGGAGAATGACCGCGAAGGGGGCGGCTCGGCCGCGTCATGCTGCACCGTTCCAGCGGTGAAAGCGGGCCATCCTTGCTGGGCGGTGTGGAGTGTCTCGGGAGATCGAAATGAGAATCGTTGCTCCGCGGCCGGCACCTCTGCGGCGGCTCTATCCTGACCGGCGGCCGAAGTGTCCCATTAGGCACGACCGCTTCGGCTGCGGCATCGATCTGAACGAAGGGACAGGTCCAGAGCTGCGACTCGGGCTCCCCGCGCGCGTCGCTCGCACGGGTGCGCGCGTCGGCGGCAAACCCGGCAGCACTGACCAGGACCGGTGGCGCGGGACGACGCGCCAGGTGGGCGAGCTCGAGCAAACTGCAGCTCGGCTCGTTGTGGGCCGGCGCGGCCCGCGGCGCCGTCGTGCTCGCTCGGGCATGAACCCGTGCGTCGATGTGGGCGAGTCCTCTGCCGCGGGCCCGGCCAGGCCGATATCCTGCGCGTCGGCGGAGCGAGGATGGAGCGCGGGGACAATCTTCCGGACACCGGCGTCGGCGGCTCGCTCGAGCTGGAGCACCTGCGCCGGACGCTCAAGAGCCGGCTGTTTCGTCGGCCCGACGAGCCGCTGAAGATCGATCGCTTCGTCGTGCTCGAGCGCCTGGGGCAGGGCGCCATGGGCGTCGTGTTCGCGGCCTACGATCCGCTGCTCGACCGCAAGGTCGCGCTCAAGATCCTGCGCGGTCGCGCGGCCCGGACCGAGGAGCCGCGACGCCGCCGCATGCTCCGCGAGGCCAAGGCGCTGGGGCGCCTCGAGCACGCGAACGTGATCAGCATCTTCGAGGCGGGCGAGGTCGACGGCGCCGTGTTCCTCGTGACTGCCTTCGTGCGCGGCCAGACCTTGCGCGCGTGGTTCGCCGAGCGGCCCCGCTCGGCCGTGGAGATCGTGGCCGTGATGCTGCAGGCCGGCCGCGGGCTCGCGGCGGCGCACGCGGCCGGCATCGTCCACCGCGACTTCAAGCCCGAGAACGTCATGATCGGCGCCGATGGCCAGGTGCGCGTCCTCGACTTCGGCCTCGCCGCGCTGCACGCCGAGGCCGAGCCGCCCGCCGATCCTGCGGCGGCCGCGGACGCCAACGTCCCCGGCGACTCCGATCTGACGCGCACCGGCGTGGCGCTCGGGACCCCCGCGTACATGGCCCCCGAGCAGCGGGCCGGCGCTCGCCCCGACGCCCGCAGCGACCAGTACAGCTTTTGTGCGGTGCTGTACGAGGGGCTCCACGGCGTCCGCGTGCGCGACACGGACATCACGGCGACGACGGCGACCGACGACCCCGAGCGGCCGGTGCCGCCCTGGTTGCGCGAGATCGTCGGTCGCGGCTTGCAACCCGACCCGGCGTCGCGCTGGCCGTCGATGCCGCACCTGCTCGCTGCGCTGGCCGCGGATCCGGTCGCGGCGCGGCGGCGGCGACGACGGCGGGCGGCCGCGGCGGCGCTGCTGCTCGGGCTCGGCGGCCTCGTCGTGGCGCTCGTCGTCGTCGGGGCCGCCGCCTGGTCGCGCGCCCGCGCCGAGCGCGAGGCCGAGGCGCGCCTCCTGGCCGTCGAGCCGCGCATCGAGCAGTGGACGCGCGAGGGCCGGCGCGCCCAGGCCCGCGACCTGCTGCGCGAGTTCTCCGGGCTCGCGGACGCCGGCGGCACCGCGGCGCTGGCCCGCGCGTGGCTGCGTCAGGCCGTGCGCGAGCGCGAGGCCGGCGACGTCCAGGGTACCGTCGAGAGCCTCGCCGAGGTCTACGTCGACCGCCCCGGCGGGCCCGAGCAACGGGTCGCGGCGCGCGGCCTGGCGGAGGTGTTCCGCGACGACCACGACTGGTACTCGATGGCGGCCGTCGTCGGCGCGCTGGCCGACGACGAGCTGCGCCGCGACGCCGAGCTGCGCGACCTGGCGATCACCGCCGCCGCCGCCAACCGCGACCTCGCGCGCGCGACCGACATGGCGACATGGACAGGTCCTTCGGAGCATGTCCGAGAGGTCACGCCGGTGCTCGCCGCGCTCGCGGCCGCGACCGCGACGCAGGTCGCCTACACCGCGCTCGCGCTCGACGGCGACGGCGACGGCGCGGGCGAGCTGCTGCTGCGCGACGCCCCGCCGGGGGCCCCCGCCGTCTTCACGCTGGTGCGCGCCGATCCGTCGCTGACGGCGCTGCGGCGCGTCGCCGGGCTGCCGCCGCGGTTCTTGCCGCTCGCCGCCGTGCCGCGGGCGGACGGGCCCGACCTCGTGCTCGGGAGCGACGACCCCGACGCCGTCCTCCTGTCCCTCGGGACAGACGATCCGCGCGAGCTGCTGCGCTGGCGCGAGGGCACGCTCCTCCACGCGGTGACCGCCGACCTCGACGGCGACGGTCGTCGCGAGGTTTACGCCGGCGCGGGCCCGCCCAGCCGGCGTCTGCTCGAGCTGCGCGGGCGGGAGGTCGTCGACGCTCACCCGGCGACCTCCGGTTCGGATATCACGGCGCTGCTCGGCGCCGACCTCGACGGCGATCATGTCGACGAGCTCGTGGTCGCGGCGGGCCCTTGGCGCGCGTACGACGTGCGGGTGCTGCGGCGGCGGGGCGAGGCGCTGGTGTCCGGCGAGCGCCGGCAGCTCGGCCACGTCACCGGCCTGGCCGCGCTCGCCGTCCCCGGCGGGGCGCGGCTGCTGGTCGCGCTCAAGAGCGATCGCAGCGCGAACCGGCGGATCTTCCCCGAGGACAGCCCGGCCGGGGCCCCGCCCGGCGTGTACCTGTTCGAGCTCGTCGGCGACGCGCTGACGCAGCGGGCGTTCCTGCCGGCCCCGCGGCGCCTCCGCGATCGCATGCCCCTCGACCTCGCGGGCCTGCACGTCGGCGACCTCGACGGCGACGGCCTCGACGACCTCGTCATCCACGCGCGCCGGCCGGTTCGGCCCGGCGACGTGCTGCAGGGCGCGCTGCGGGCCCACGACCACGACCTCCTCGTCTACCGCCAGCTCCCGGGGCTGCGTTTCGCGCCGCTGCTGGTCGGCGGGCTCGCCCCGGTCGCGCTCGCGCAGCTCGACGACGACGCCGCCAGCGAGCTGCTCGCGCGCGACACCGCGGGTGGCTCGCGCCTCTTCGTGCTCGGCGCCGGGGAGGGTTCGCTGCCGCCGCTCGTCGGCGCGGCGACGACGAGCGCCGCTCTACCCGAGGCGATCGATCCGTGGATCGCCGGCGTGTGGCGGCGCGCCGAGCAGCTCGTGCACCTCGGGCTCCGTGACCGCGCGAGCCGCCTGCTCGAGCGCACCGCCGAGCTGGGGGTCCCGATCGACGTGCAGGCCGAGCTGCACCTGCGCGCCGCCCACCTCGGCGCGCTCGATCAGCAGTACACGCGCTCGGCGGCGCTGTACGAGCAGGCCGCCCGCTCGCCGCGGGTCCGCGAGCGGGCGCTGCGAGCGGCGATCCACGACTGGAACCGCGCCGGCCGGTTCGCCGAGGCGCTCCGCGTCGCCGACCTGCTGCTGCGCGCCGAACGGCTCGACGCCGGGCTCCGCCGCGAGATCGGGGCGCTGCGCGACCTCGCGGAGCGGCTGCTCGCCGACCAGGCGCAGCCGATCGGGCGCTTCGATCGTCCCCTCGACCCGGCGTGGCAGCTCCATGACCCGCTCGGCCTGCGCCGCTCGCCGCACGAGGGCGCGTTGCACGTGCACGCGTTCTCCGACCAGGGCACGATCGCCGCGCTGCCGGTGCGGTGGGACGCGCGGCACCTGACCCTCGAGCTCGACCTCGAGCTCCTGCGCGCCGAGTGGAGCTCCGGCGTGCGCTTCGAGGTCGTGCCGGTCGGCGGCCAGGCTCGCGTCGCGTCGATCCAGGTCACCTCGGGCGGCGGCGGCGGGATCGCCGAGCACCAGGTGCAGTGCGACCTCCCGGACGGCGCCCGCGGCAAGTTCCTGGTCCCGGCCGGCGGCAGCACCACCGACGCACCGGCCCAGCGCCTCGTCGTCCGCCTGGACCTGCTGCCGCTGCTCGGCGAGTGGGGCTGCATCCTCGCCGCCCCCGACGGGCAGGTGCTCCGGCAGGAGCGAGGCGCCCTCGCGGTCGCGCCGAACGCCGGCGAGTATCACCTGCGGATCACCGGGCTCGCCGACCGCCCCGGGGACACCAGCGCGTGGGCCGAGCTCGCGGTCCGGCGGTTGACCCTGCTCGGCGCCCGCGCGACGCCGCGGCGCGAGCTGACGGCCCTCGATCGCTTGCGGCACGCGCTCGTCGACGGCGACCCGGCCGCGACGTTGCGGCTCGCCGACGCCGCGCTCGCGCCGGTTCGCCCCGCCGCACTGCACGGGACGGAGGCCGAGAGTCGACGCGCCGACGCGCCTGCCGGCGAGCGCGGGTCCCCGCATCCTGCGGAGCGTCGACACGCCGACGCGACCCGCCGGGAGATCGAGCCGGCGCGGCTCGCCGCGCTGCTCGAGCTCGGGCGCTGGCGTGAAGCCGAGACTCGCCTCGCCGACGCGCTCCGCGAGGACGCGCCCGTGGCGGTCCGGCGCGACCTCCTGCACCTGCTCCGCACTCACCGCGAGGCGTTCGTCCCGCTCGCGCGAGGCGCCGATCCGGCCGCGTTCTCGCGCCTGTTCTGGCGCGGGTGGTCGGCGACGATCACCCATGCCCGGGGCGACACCGTCGCCGATCGCGCGCTGCTGCTCGACCTCGCGGACCCGCCGCTGGTGGCCGCCGGCGGGCCCGTGCCGGCCCACGCGCTGCAGCTGCTCCTCGCCCGCGCGCGCGTTCTGGCCCGGGCCGGGCGCTGGACCGACGCGGAAGCCGACCTCGAGGCGGCCCTGCGCGCCCTCGCCGACGGGCGCGTGGTCGGCCCGCTGGCCGGCGACGGAGAGCACGCCGAGCTCGCGGCTTCGCTGTGGATCGAGATGGCCGAGCTCGCTGCTCGCGAGGGCCGCGCGGACGAGGCGCAGGGGCACGTGCGGCGGGCGCTCGAGCGCGCCGACGATCGGCACTACGTCCAGGCGTTGCTGCAGCGGCGACCGCAGCTCGCCGCGTGGGCGACCGGCGCCGCCCGATGATCGAGATCCCGCGCCGCGCCGCAACGCCGACGCGATTGGCTCCCCGCGGTCGGCCCGCTAAGCTCGCGGCCGTGCGCAGCGACGAGGCCCTGCTCGAGGCGTGGAACGGCGGCGACGCGGAGGCCGGCGAACAGCTGTTCGACCGCTACTTCCTCCGCCTCGTCCGCTTCTTCCGCCCCAAGGTCCACGGCGACATCGACGAGCTGGTGCAGCAGACCTTCCTCGGCTGCCTCGAGAGCCGCGCGCGCTTCCGCGGGGACGGCAGCTTTCACGCCTTCATCTTCGGCATCGCCCGCAACGTGCTGTTCAACTTCTACCGCGCGCGGCAGCGGGTCGACGCCACCGTGGCGATCAGCGAAATCTC
This sequence comes from Nannocystis pusilla, assembly GCF_026626665.1. Lineage (GTDB taxonomy): Bacteria > Myxococcota_A > Polyangia > Nannocystales > Nannocystaceae > Nannocystis > Nannocystis pusilla. Next base: position 6,241,700 of record NZ_JAPNKE010000002.1, on the reverse strand, counting down.
GCTGCACGACCTCGATCCCCGGCCGAGCGCCGTGCTGACCGAGCGCCGCGAGCAGCAGATCCTGCTCGAGAGCCTGCGCCGGATCCCCCTCGACGCGCAGGTGCTGCTCGAGCTGCATTACTGGGAGGGCCTGACCTCGGCGGCGATCGCCCGCGTGCTGCAGGTGCCGCACGGCACGGCCCAGACCCGGATCCGCCGCGCCCGCGAGCTGCTGGCCGCCGAGGTCGAGCGCCACGCCGGCGGGCTCGGTCTCGCTCCGCCGAACTTCGACGACTGGGCCGGCTCGCTGCGCGAACTCGTCGACCGCAGCCCGTGACGCGGGGGCCGGCGACGGCCCGTCTGATTTTTTGCGGCGCGACCAATGAAGCGCCGCCCTGCCGTTACAGATCCAGACGAAGGAAGGCGCGCCCGTCACGCGCGCGCCGAACGATCGTCATGCGAACACACTGCAATCAGCATCAGGTCTGGATCCTCTCTTTGCTCGCGCTCGTCGCGGCCTGCGATGATTCCGCGGAATGGGCCACCGACTCCGACGCCAGCGCGAGCGACACGAGCGAGGAGGAGGACATCGCGGCCGAGGCGGACCTCCTGGACGAGCTCGCCGCCCCGCCCGAGACCAGCGAGGCCCCGGAGCGCCGTGCCGGATCCTCGCGCTCGGCGACTCGATCACCTACGGGCAGAACTCCAACTACGCCCAGAGCATCGACCCTTACGGCACCTACAACGGCGGTTACCGGGCCCACCTGGTCGCCAGCTTCGCCCTCACGCCGTCGGCGGCGGTCGGCCCGATCCAAATGGTGGGCGCTCGCAACGATCATTATACCCCGCTGATGTACAGCTGGAATCAGAGAGGGCATTCGGGCTACCCGGGGTATACGAACGCCCAGATCGCCGACACGGTGGCGCAAGGGTCGACTGCCTACAATCCCCACGTCATCCTGCTCCACTCGGGCACCAATGACATGTGGGCCCAGCCGTACCCGCAGCACGCCTTCGCCCTCACCGGGCTGTACGACCTGCTCGACGAGCTCAAGACCGCGAACCCCGGCGCGATGGTTTTGATGGCGAAGATCATCCCGGCCGCCGGAGCCTGGGCCGGGCTCAACACCCAGATCAACCTCTACAACGCCCACCTCGACACGGTCGCGGCCGCCCGTCGCGCCATCGGCCAGACCGTCTACACCGTCGATCACAACACCCTGTTCCCGGCGGCGACGATCGAGGACGGCCTCCACCCCAACTGGAGCGGCTACTCCGACATGGCCGCGCGCTGGCGGCTCGCGCTCGATGCCCGCGGCTGTACACCCTGACGGGCGGTAGTGCGGACGCTGCCCGGCACCGCGTCATCTTCATCCACCGGCGACGGACGCTAGCGAAGGCTCGCGTCCGTCGCCGCTTGCGCGCTGCGATGGCACCCGCCGAGGCGGGCATGCCGCGGCGGATGACGCTCTCTCAAGTGGCAGATCAACACGCACGAGCTCTGCTGTGAGGTCCCCCGCGGGACGGTTCAGACGCGGCTGTGGCGAGCCGCGGAGTTGCTCGCCGAGCAGGTCCAGCGTCACAGGCGCGAGCTCGGCGGCACCGCGCAGGTCGCCGACGACCTCGACGCGAGGGCCTTCGCGGTGCGGAAGAACGCCGGGCCTGGCCGGCGCCGAATCTTCGATCGTCGAAAATTCTTTCAGCCGGACCGCACTATCTTCGTCGTCCTCGGACCTTTCTGGTGAGCCCGGACGCCGGCCGCGACGCGCGGCGGCGGGGGGCGCCACTCGCAGCACCAGGAGAACGACGATGACCAGCACGCTCACACAGACTCTCACCCAGGCGAATTTCCTCGGCCAGGGCTTCGACATCAGCGGCGCCTATCACATCCCGGGGGAGCTCCTCCGGCCGATCCTCGACCCCGACAAGGTCGGCACGAGGTCGTTCAAGTTCCTCGAGCAGGAGTACACGATTCCCGACTACGTGACGGGCATCGTCGATACCGAGGGCAAGTACCTCGTCGACACCGTCGAGACGCGGGAGGAATTCCAGAGCTCGTTTTCGGCCAAGGCCGGCGTCCATGTCAGCGCCGGCGGCTTCTCGGGGCAAATGGAGGCAGCGTACAGCCAGACCTTCACGCGGACGTCCGAGTACGCGTATTCTTTCACGAACCTGTATCAGCGGCTCGCCCTGCTGCGGCTCGACCTGAATCGCGCGGTCAAGGCGCTGTCGAAGGGGTTCATCGACGCGTACAGGTCGCTGCCCGGCGAGGTGACGCCCGCGACGCTCCCGGCCTTCGCCGCCTTCTTCCACGACTTCGGCTTCTACTTCGTCGCCGAGCTCGCCCTCGGCGGGACCCTCGAGTACTACGTCGCCGTCAACAAGAGCTCGACGCTGAGCACGCGCAGCATCGCCGTGCAGGTGAAGGCGGAGTACAACGGGGTCTTCTACGCCGGCGAGGTCTCGGGCGAGATCAAGCAGTCCGAGGAATTCAAGAAGTACCTCAGCAGCCGCACCGTCAACATCCTGGCCCGCGGCGGCGATCCCGGGCTGCTCGCACGCCTGATCTCGGTCGACCCGGGCCAGCCGAGCAGCGAGACGGTCGAGGCCTACGAGCGCTGGCTGGACTCGATCCGGTCGGCCCCCGGGGTCGCCGACTTCCAACTCCTCGGCGTCTGGGAGCTCATCCCCGAGGACGACCGGCGCAAGCTCGTCCAGGACGCCTTCGTCAAGCTGCTGTCGACGCTGCACCCGCGCATGACCGCGGTCGTGCCGTCCCTGCCGGGCGCCGTGCCCACCATCGTGCTCGGCAGGCCCTTGACCCCCGACGAGCCCGCGGCGCGCCCGAACGGCTTTCAGATGATCGTCCTCGACCGCGAGAAGATCGGCCCGGACGGCGTGATCTACGACCGCTATTACGGCGCCGAAAACGCGTCGGTCGCCGCCTACCAGGCGATGTACGACCGGATCGCCGCCGACCTCGTCGGCTTCGACTTCTCGGGCACGGGGCAGGTCCTCGTCCTCGCCAGCTTCGGCCTCAGCGTCGATCGGGCCCCGACGGCCAAGCTGGCCGCGCTCCTGCGGGCCGCCGGCGCCGGCGACATGCTCTCGTTGTGGATGGAGCGCAGCCAGCCGTCGCGCGACCCCGCGGCCTCCCCGCTGAGCTACCTGCTCGTCGGCATCCCGGGCATGGGCCCGCACACCGGCGTCGAGCGCCTCGACACCAGCAAGAAGCCTCTGTCCCAGGAGGTGCTCTTCTACTGGCAGCGCGACGTGCGGCGCTACACCTTCTCGGCGGGCTCCGCGGTCCTCGCCGAGGCCGACCCGACGCCCACCGCGTGAACGACGACGACGACACACCCTTGCGGAGACAGACGTCATGAATCCATCAACACCGGAAACCCGGGTCTACTACGCCACCAATGGACACATCCCGCCCGCCATCCATTTCAACGCGGACCCCAGGATCCTGGGCCCCTACCGCTACCCGATCAAGATGATCGGCGTCGACGAATACAATAGCGGCGTCTGGAGGCGGGTGGAGGGTTATGTCGGTCGTAACAGCGACGACGCCTCGACGCCGATCGAACGCCGGCAGCGCTCCGGCAGCTACACGTTCGGGATCGACTCGTGCATCGGCGTGGCGCTCTTCGTCGACGACCCCGTGGCCCGCAAGGTGGGCTCCAGGCTGGTGCACGTCAGCTCCGACGTCGCGCTCGACGTTCCCGGCGCCCTGCACACGATCCTCGGCGACATCGTCGTGCGCGGCGCGGTGCGGGTCGCCACGATGATGCTGACGGAGCACAACGAGCGGCGCCAGGAGCTGATCGAGGCGACCACCGTGGAGCTCCTCCATCTCGGGGTATCGACGGACGCGATCCGCATCGGCATCGACCAGCGCGGCGGCCCGAGCAAGCTCGCGGTCAACGACGCCGGCCAGATCGGCACGTGGCAGGGCCCGCCGCCGAGCTGAAGCAACCGCCGCTCGACGAGGCCGCGCGCGGATTCGCCCGCGGCCTCTCTCGAAGGGCCCCGCAATTCTCTGTCGCGTCGCGGCGACTTCACCGCTGACGTGACCTGCATGCCGACGACTCCGACCCTCCTCCGCCGCCTCACGAGCGCGACCCTGCTCGCCGCCCTGGCCGCCGAGCCGGCCTCTGCCCGCGCGAGCCAGCAACCAGAAGGGCTGGAGGCGCCCGCTGCCGCCCCGATGCCCGAAGCCAGCGCCGACGCGGCCCAGCAGCCGGAAGGGCCGGAGGCGCCGGCAGCCGTCCCGATGCCCGAAGCCAGCGCCGACGCGGCCTTGAGGCAGTGGACGCAGCAGCGGCGCAAGCTGCGGATCCAGCTCGGCCTGTCGGCGGGCTTCACCGCCGCGTTCCTGTTGAGCGGCACGCTCGCGCTGGCGATCCCGGTCAGCTGCCCAGACGACCCGCTCGTCGACTGCGAGCCGTACGGCCGGTGGATCGCAGCGGCGGTGATGTTCCCGGCCGCCCTCGTCGCCGCGATCCCGACCGCCGTCTACGGCGTGCGCCTGCGCCGGCACAACGAGCGCCGCCCCGTCGCGCGCATGCAGCTCGCGCCGGGCGGCCTGGCGATCCGCTTCTGAACGCGACCATCCGTCGCGGCCGCGCGACCCGAGCTCGCGTCGCTCCCCGATGACTTTTGAAGGGTCCCGGCCCTCAACCCGGACCGTTCATCGAACGACGCGGACGGTGCGACGAAACGCGTCGTGACGGCACGGCCGGACCGGACTGCACCGGTGGGGCATGAGCTTCACGTGCCGGCTGCCGATGGACGGGCATCCTCTGCAGAGTCAGCAGCGCCCCGCTCACCGACCACGATCGCGCTGCTCCGACCCACCGCGATCACCGTCCACTCGTGCTGCGGGTCGCTGCGCTGGGTCTCGTCGCGGCGCAGCAGCCCGACCAATGCCTGTAGCACGTCGACGACGGTGAGGATCCCCAGCAGCGCACCATCCCGCATCACCAGGGCGGCGCCGTACTTGTGATCGACCATCGTCTGCACGACCTCCTCGAGCGGCGCCTCGGGATCGCAGACGTACGGGTTCGGGCTGCACGCTTGCTCCGCCGTGCACTTGTCGGGGTCGATGCCGCGCCACCCCGCCATCTGAGCGATGTCCCGGTCGCTCAGGATGCCGATCAAGTGGCCCGACGTGTACACCGGCAGGTGGCGCGCGTGGATCTGGAACATGCGGGTGGCAGCGTCGCTGAGCGTGAGGCCGCCGTCGATGATCACAGGGCTGGGGGACATGAACTGACGGACGATGGGTCGTGACATGGCATCTGGAGCATCAGCAAGCGCCGTGCCACGCGCTCGGCGGCCATAGGCGTCGCTGCAGCGCCTCTCTTCGGCGGCGCGCGTGAATTGCATGCGCGCAGGTGCAGGAACTGCATTGCCGGTGACACCTCGCGCGGCACGGCGAGCGAGCCACGGCTCGAGCGCGTCTTCGGACGGGGACGACCGTGGCTGCGGGCGTCGAGGCCGCGCGAGCGACCTCAGCGCCGGCCGTAGGTGTGCATGCGGTACTGGATCGTCCGCACGCTGAGATCGAGGATCTCGGCGGCCCGCGCGGTCGAGCCGCCCACGGCGTCGAGAGTGGCGAGGATCGCGTGGCGCTCGATCTCCGCCATCGTCGCGCCCGGGATCCGCACGCCGCCCTGGACGTCCGGCGCGCCCTCGAAGGGCAGGTGGTCGACGCCGATCATGTCGCCGTCACACATCACGACGGCGCGCTCGATCGCGTTCTCCAGCTCGCGGACGTTGCCGGGCCAGGTGTGTCGCACGATCTTCTCGCGCGCCCGCTCCGTGAAGCCCTTGATGCTCGAGTGGTTCTCCTCGACGAATCGGCGCAGGAAGTGCTCGGCGAGCAGCAGCGAGTCACGCGCGCGCAGGCGGAGCGGCGGCAACTCGATGTGGACGACGTTGAGGCGATAGAACAGGTCCTCGCGGAAGCGACCTTCGCGGACCTCGCGGGCGAGGTCGCGGTTGGTCGCGGCGATCAGGCGGACGTCCACTTTGATGGACTCGCCGCCGCCCACGCGTTCGAAGGTCCGCTCCTGCAGCACCCGCAGGAGCTTGACCTGCAGCGTCGGCGAGATTTCGCCGATCTCGTCGAGGAAGAGGGTGCCCTTGTGGGCCTGCTCGAAGCGCCCCTGGCGCTGGCGGTCGGCGCCGGTGAACGAGCCTTTCTCGTGGCCGAAGAGCTCGCTCTCGAGCAACGACTCGGCGAGCGCGGCGCAGTGCAGGGCGATGAACGGCTCCTTCGCGCGGGGGCCGAGGGCATGGATGGCACGAGCCAGCTCGCCCTTGCCGGTGCCGCTCTCGCCGGTGAGCAGGACCGTCGCGCGCGAGCCCGAGACCTGCTTCGCCATGCGGTAGACGCTCTGCATCGCCGGACTGGTGCCGAGCAGCCCTTGCAGCCCGCTGCCGTCGCGGTCGCGGGCCTGGCGGCGCAGGTTCTCGGCCTCGATTCGCAGCGACCGACGCTCCATGGCCCGCTCGATCGACAGCACCAGCCCGTCGATGTCGATCGGCTTGGTGATGTAGTCGTCGGCGCCGACTCGCATCGCCGCCACGGCCGAGGAGATGTCGCCGAAGGCGGTGGCCACGATCACCGGGATGTCGCGGTCCTGCTCGCGCAGCCGCTTCAGCAGCTCCATGCCGTCCATGCCCGGCATGCGCAGGTCGGTGACGACGACGTCGGGGACGAACTCGCCGGCGGTGCGCAGCGCGGCGGCGCCGTCGGCGTCGATGCGGACCTCGTAGCCCTCGTGCCGCAGCAGCTTCTGCAGCCCCTGGCGCGCGTTCGGCTCGTCGTCGACGACGAGGATCCGTCCTTTGACTTGGTCTTCGGCCATCAGAACCTCTCGGGTCGTGTGTCGGGCGGTCCGTCGATCGGCAGGACCAGGCGGAAGATCGTACAGCCGCTCCGACTGTCCACGTCGAGCGACCCGCCGTGATCGGTGACGATACGGTGCGAGATGGACAGGCCCAGGCCGGTGCCCTGCGCCTTGGTCGAGAAGAACGCGTCGAAGATCGGCGTGCCCGGCGGGATGCCCGGTCCGTCGTCTTCGACCTCGATGGTGACGGTTTGCGGCTGCCGCCGCGCTCGCACGGTCACCCGACCGGCGCGCCCGTCGTGGGCGATCGCCTCGATCGCGTTCTGGGCCAGGTTCAGCAGCACTTGCTCGAGCTTGGCGCCGTCGGCGACGAGCGTCAGCGGCGAGGGCGGGACGTCGAGCAGGAGCGTCACGTCGTGCTGGGCCGCCTGCGCCGAGGCCATCTGCACGGTGCGCTCGAGCAGCGTCTGCGCCGTCACCGCCTTGACGAGCAGCGGCTTCGGCCGCGCGAACGCCAGGAACTCGGAGACCAGCCCGCCGAGCCGCGTGATCTCGTCGGCCACGACGGCGACGGTCTCGATCAGCTCGGGGTGGGCCCCCGACTTCTTGAGCGAGCGCGCGAGGTAGGTGACGTGAGCTGGGCCCCGTTGAGCGGATTGCGGATCTCGTGGGCGAGGCCCGCCGCGAGCGTGCCGATCGCGGCGAGCTTCTCCTGTTGTTGGGTGCGCGCGAGCATCGCCTGCTCGTCGGTGGTATCGCGGCCGATCGCGAACACACACACGTCGTCGCCCCGGGCTGGCGCATAGGTCAGGTTCCACAGCAGCGTGCGCATCTGCCCGGCCCGGGTGTGGATCTGGGTGTCCAGCACATAATCCGGAGGGCGTTGGGCAGGGACGGCGGCGCCGGTGCGTCCGCCTCGCCGTGCGGCGGGGCGGCGGCGAATTCGGCCAGGACCGCGCGCAAGTCGTCGCCGTGGGCGGACTCGTCGAGCGACAGCACCTCGGGCAGCGTGCGCCCGAGGACCTCGTCGCGGGCGAAGCCGGTGACGCGCTCCGCCTCCTGGTTGAACAAGAGGATCGTGCCGCGCGCGTCGAGCCCGACGATCAGCACGTGGGCCAGCTCGACCGCGTTGATGTATCGATGCTCGGTCCGCGCCAGCGAAGCGCCGAGCGCCTGGCGTTCGAGCCGCTCCACGTGCTGCAGGCGGGCCACGAAGTCGTCGCGGTAGCTCTCGAGCATGATCGCCAGCTCGAGGTCGAGGAGTCGCGAGATCGCGTCCACCACCGCCGGCCCGCCCGGCGAGCTGCCATCGGCCAGGCGAATCAGCGACGAGCGGATCAGGGCCATCGCCGTGAACATGTAGCGCTGCGGCAGACCGACCTTGACGTGCACGCGCCCGATCTTGGCGGTACCTTCGAAGTAAGCCTCGTCGTAGCAGCCACCGAACAGGCGCTCCATCCATTGCACGAGCGAGCGCTGCAGCCGAGCGATCTGGGCCTCGCCCGTGAACACCGCGTGGGCGTCCTCGTGCTGGCGGATTCGGTCGTAAAACTCTTGCGCGATCCGGACGAAATGCGGCGACGCGACGTCACGGAAGGCTCGCAGCCGCGAGGCATCCTCGGCCGAGAATGCGACGTAGCGCTTGAGTTCTTCGAACCGCGTCTCGAGGGGAGGGAATCGCGCAACGGGCTCCGCGAGGCGAACCGCGGGATCGCCGCCCTGGCCGGCTGCGGTCCGACGCTACCATTTCGGTTTGTCCATCGACAAGGCGCGCTTCCGCACGCCCCGTGCGACGTCCCCCGTCAGGCGGCCCGCAGCAGACTTACGAGGGCCGGGTAGTGGATCGGCTTGGTGACGATCCGGCGGTCGGCCACCGACCCTCGGGCGAGCGCCTCGACCTGCTGGGGATGCGCCGTCACGAGGATGATCGCCAGCGAGGGATAGCGGGCCCTGATTCGTTGCACCGCGGCGATGTCGTCGTGGGTCAGGGATACGTCGAAGACGAGAAAGTCGGGTAGCGGCCCGCGCGCCAGCCGATCGATGGCCTCGGCCACGTCGACCAGCACCTCCGCGCGGAAGCCGTCGATATGGAGCAGCTTGGCCAGCACGCCGGCGGTCTTGGCGTCGTCGTCGACGACGAGGACCGAGACGGGCGGCCCGAGCGTGACGCTCGAGCTCGCCTGCTCTGCGGGGACGACGTGGGTCATGGGGCCGGGCGCGGCGGCTCGCCGCGCAGGCGATGGAAGGCAGATTCGTGCCACACGCCGAGAGCCGCGAACGAAGGCTTCTCGGCGGATCCGCCGGCCTTCCGCGCCGGCCTTGCGTGGAGGTGCAAGACCTGCACGTCTTCGCTTGTTCAAGCCACGCCGTGTCGCCGCAGCTCGGCGCGCAGCTTGACCAGGGCGTGCTTGCGGATCTGGCGAATGCGCTCGCGCGACAGCGAGTACGTGCGACCGATCTGCTGCAGCGTCTGGCCGTCGTCCTCGTCGTCGAGCCCCAGGTGCTTGCGCAGGATCTCCATCTCGACCGCCGTCAGCCGCGCAAACGCGTGCTCGACCCGCTCCGCCACGTCCGCCTCGTCCATGCGGTCGGGCACGGCGAGCTCGTCGCGGTTCGTCAGGACCTCGTGCAACGCCAGGCCGCCGGACTCGGCCACCGATTGGTCCAGGCTCAGCGGCGCGCCGACCAGCGCCGAACGCACGCGCTCGAGCCGCTCGCCGCTGATGCCGGTGGAGGCGGCCAACTCCGCGTCGGTCGGCGCGCGGCCGTTCTGCGCCTCGAATTCGCGGGTGACCCGGCGGACCTTGCTCCGGGTCACCCGGACGTGCGCGGGCAGCCGGACGTCGCCCGACTTGTCGTGGATCGCGCTGTACATCGCGTGGCGGATCCACCACGCGGCGTAAGTCGCGAAGCGACAACCACGGTGAGGTTCGAAGCGATCGACGGCTCGCATGAGGCCGATGTTGCCCTCCTGAATCAGGTCGGGCAGCGGTAGGAGGCCGCGGTCGTACTGCCGCGCAATGGTGATGACCAGCCGCAATTGGCCTGGATGAAGGCGTTCTTGGCGACGACGAGCGCGCGATGGCTGCCCCGCACTTCGGCCGCGTAGCGCACGAAGCTCGGGTCCTTGGCGGGCAAGCGGCTCAGCCCGGCCATCTCGTCCGCGCCGGCCGCGACCGCGCCGATACCGGCGACGAGCCGGTCGACGACGGCGCCGTCGACGTCCGCGAGGCTCCGGCACAGCGAGTCGCGCACCGGTTCGAAGGCGCCGCTGTCCGGCAGCTCCTGGTCGAAGCTGCGGGCGATTCGCGTCAGTTCAGCGCGTCGTTCGGGTCGGCCGTCGTGGCTCAGCGCGGCGGCGACGAAGTCGCAGATGGCCGAGACGAATGGCACGTGGCCGAAGATGATTCGCCACAGGTTGGCGCGCAGGGCCGCGATCCGTGTCGCGGCGGCGACCTCCTCCTCCCTGGTCATGACCGTGTGCCCCGCCAGCTCGCGGAAGTAGGCCGACAGCGGACTTTGCGGCGCGCGGCCGGACGCATCGGCAGAGGTGACGGATGCCGCAGCTGCCGGGCGAAGCGCGACGAATGAGGTTTGGTGGGCGAGCTGCGTCGAGTGGCGCATGGTCCGGCGACCTGAGCAATGACCGTGCCATCGCCGCAGGTGACGCGACGTCCCAATCCTGCCGGGCGCTGGGCTCGGCCGACCCCGGCTCGATTTGCGTCGAGGTGCAGCTTCTGCGTCCCGCCACGAGACGCCCGCGCCGGGCGACGCACTCCCCCGAGTCATGAGCCGGATGCGCGACCCCATCCGCGCAACGTTGACGACGCGCGACGAAATTTCCGCGCGACGGGACGCAGCGCCAGGCGCCCATGGTCCCGACATGAACGCCACGAAGTTGTTCGCGACGGTGCTGCTCGCCCCTGCGCTCGTCCTCCTCGGTTGCGACGCCTACTCCGATGGCGGTGCGGCTTCCGAGCTCGAGCCGACGGCCCGCTCGACCGCGCTCGCCGCGATCGTCGACCGATACGCCGCGTGCTGCTCCGATTGCCTCGCCGAGCCGACGAGCGCCACCAACAAGGAGACTTGCAAGCTCAATTGCGAGGCGGTCGCCGTCACCGCCGGCGAGCAGCTGCCCGGCGGGCCGGCCGACCCGCGATTCACGAGCCGCCTGCACGACCTCGGCGGCTGCATCCACGCCTGCCACGAGGATCGCCGGCTGTCGCCGACCGATCGGGCGACCTGCGAGCTCACCTGCGAGGGCGCCACCGAGGTGACGGTCACCGCTCCGGCACCGACCGCGCCCCCCGCCCCGGTGGCGCTCCCATGAGGCGCGCGACCACCGGACCGTCCTGAGACGACGATGACCACGACGCGCCGCGAGTGACCTCGTGTGCCGGGGCAGCCGGCGTCATGTGAATTTTTGCGTCTGGACGCAAGCGCTTCGAGCCCCTCTTATCGGAAGCCCCGGGACGACGAGCTTTTGCCATGGCATGCCCCTTGCTGTGCTCGGACCCATGGAGCCTCACCGTGTCCCAGCCCTCGAGCCCCACTCGCATCCTTGTCGTCGACGATGAACCGAGCGCCCGCGCCGGCCTCACCCATCTGCTGCGCGACGAGGGCTACGACGTGCAATCCGCCGGCGACGGCTTCAAGGCGCTCGGCCGCCTCGAGCAGTTCGTACCCGACATCGTCCTGACGGACGTGCGCATGCCGGCGCTGGGCGGCATGGAGCTGCTGGCCAGGCTGCGCGAGCGCTGGCCGCGAATCTCGGTGATCGTGATGTCCGGTTATTGCACGGTCGAGGGCGCGGTCGAGGCGATGCGGCTCGGCGCCGACGATTATTTGCAGAAGCCGCTGGATTTCGTGCAGGTCCTCGCGGTGCTGCAGCGAGTCGTGGAGCGGCGGACGCTCGCGGCCGAGGCCGAGGGTGTGCGCTCGGCGGTGAAGTCGCCGAGCTGCGAACCCGACGACGACCTGATCGGGCACAGCAGGGCGCTTCGTGAGGTGCTCGAGCTCGCCGGGCAGGTGGCCGCCGCGCACCTGCCGGTCCTCATCTCCGGCGAGCGCGGCACCGGCAAGCGCAGCCTGGCCCGCAGGATCCACCAGCAGAGCCGACGCAACGGCTTGCTCATCAGCCTGTGCTGCAGCACCACCGACGAGGTGACGCTCGAGCGCGAGCTGTTCGGCCCCGACAGCCGCTTGCTCGCGGCCGACAAAGGCTCGCTCCTGCTCGCCGACATCGACGCGCTGTCGCTCCCGCTGCAGGGCCTGCTGCTGCGCTTCCTGCAGACCCACCGGATCCCCGCGAGCGACGGCCACAGCACCACGGCCGACGTCCGGCTGCTCGTCTCGACCAGCCGTGACCTGGCGACCGAGGTGAAGCAGGGCCGCTTCCGCCAGGACCTGCTCGACCGCCTCGACGTGATCCGCCTGCGCCTGCCGCCGTTGCGCGAGCGACGGGAGGACATCGCCGCGCTCGCCGCTCATTTCGTCAAGCAACACGCCCGCCGCCTCGGCAAGCGGATCACGGGCTGCACCGAGCGGGTGTTGATGGCGCTGTTCGGCTTCGACTGGCCGGGCAACGTCCGCCAGCTGAGAGCTGCATCGAGCGAGCGATCGTCGTGTCGCGGGGACCGGAGCTCGAGCCGCGCGACCTGCCGCGCGAGGCGATGGCGGGCGGCGGCGAGACCGGCGCCGCTCCGAGCATCCCGGGCGCGTCACTGCGGGAGATCGAGCGCTACGCGATCTTGCAGACGCTCGAGCACACCGGCGGCAGCACCAGCAAGGCCGCGAAGATCCTCGGCATCTCCGCGCGCAAGATCCAGTACCGCCTGAGCGAATACGGCGCCGACCGGGCCCAGGCCGTCGCCGTCACCGCGCGACCGACCCAAGGCGCGCACGCCACGATGGCGCCGAAGCGCGCTCCAGCGGCTTCTTGAGGCCCAAGACTGCGGCGTGTCCGTCCGTTCCGGCGAGTTGATCATGACTATCCCCCAAGCCACAGAGCCGCCGAGCGGGCTCGACGACGCCGAGGCCGCGCGCCGCCTCGCCGCCGACGGGCCCAACATCTTGGCCCGCGAACAGCAGCGCGGCCTGCCGGCGCTCGTCGGCGACGTGCTGCGCGAGCCGATGTTCCTCCTGCTGCTCACGTGCAGCGCGATCTACTTCGTGCTCGGCGATCTGCACGAGGGTCTCATCCTGCTCGGCTGCGTCGCGCTGGTGCTCACCATCACGATCGTCCAGACCCACCGCACGGAGCGCGCGGTGGCGGCGCTGCGGGACATGACGAGCCCGCGCGCGCTCGTGGTGCGCGGCGGCGTGGCCCGGCGGATCGCCGGCGCCGAGGTCGTGCGCGGCGATCTTGCCCTGTTGCACGAAGGCGACCGCGTGCCCGCCGACGGCGACCTGCTGGAGGCGACCTCGCTGGCGATCGACGAGTCGCTCCTCAGCGGCGAATCGGTGCCGGTCGACAAGCGCGCCGGTCCGGAGGGGCGAGGAGCGGACACGCAGGTGTTCGCCGGTTCGCTGGTCGTCAAGGGCCACGGGATGGCCCGGATCCGCGCGACCGGGGCTCGCAGCGAGATCGGCAAGATCGGCGCCTCGCTGGCCGACCTGTCGGGTGGCACCTCGCGCGTGCAGCAGGAGATCGGGCGACTCGTCCGCATCTTCGGCGTGCTCGGCGGCCTGTGCTGCGCGCTCGTCGTGCTGTTCTACGGGCTCGCGCGCGGCGAGTGGCTGTCGGGCCTGCTGGCCGGGATCACCCTCGCCATGTCGCTCCTGCCCGAAGAGTTCCCGCTGGTCTTGACCGTCTTCCTCGCGCTGGGCGCGTGGCGCATGTCGCAGCGCAACGTGCTGACCCGGCGGATCCCCGCGCTCGAGAGCCTCGGCGCGGCCACGGCGCTGTGCGTCGACAAGACCGGGACCCTGACCGTCAATCGCATGACGCTGATCGAGCTCCGCGCCGGCGAGCAGGTCTGGCAGGCCGAGCGAGACCAGCCGCTTCCCGGCCTGCTGCGCCCGCTGGCCGAGTACGCGGCGCTCGCCAGCCAGCGCGAGGCGATCGATCCGATGGACGCCGCTTGCCGGCGCTTCTGCCACGAGCGTGTCGGCGACGACGAGCGACTGCACCCCGGCTGGCAGCTCGAGCGCGAGTACCCGTTGACGCCGGCGCTGCTGGCGGTGGCGCAGGCGTGGCGCACGCCGGACGGGGCGGTGGTGGCCGCCAAGGGCGCGCCGGAGGCGATCGCAGCGCTGTGCCGCCTCGACGAGGCCGCCCGCGCCGCCATGAACGCCGCGGTGACGGCGATGACGGCCACGGGCCAGCGGGTCCTCGCCGTCGCGCGGGCGGACTACGACGGCGAGCCGCGGACGTCGCCGGCCGACTACGCGTTCACCTGGCTCGGCCTGCTCGGCTTGCACGACCCGCCGCGCGCCGAGGTCCCGGCCGCGCTCGCGCGCTGTCGCGAAGCTGGCCTTCGGGTCATCATGATCACCGGCGACGCCCCCGGCACGGCCCAGGCGATCGCCGCGAAGGTCGGTCTCTCGGGCCAGCGAATTGCGACGGGCCGCGAGCTGGACGAGCTCGACGACGCGGCCCTGATCGCGCGGCTGCACGGCGTCGAGGTGTGCGCTCGCGTGCTGCCTGCTCAGAAGCTCCGGATCGTGCGCGCGCTGCAGGCGGCAGGCGAGACGGTGGCGATGACCGGCGACGGGGTCAATGACGCCCCGGCGCTCAAGGCGGCGCAGATCGGCGTAGCGATGGGCGGGCGCGGCACCGACGTCGCCCGCGAGGCGGCGGCGCTCGTCCTGACCCGCGACGACTTCACGGATCTGGTCGCGGCGGTCGCCGAGGGGCGGCGGATCTTCGCCAACCTCCGCAAGGCGCTCGGCTTCATCGTCGCCGTCCATGTGCCGATCGCGGGCCTCGCCCTGGTGCCGCTGCTGTTCGGGTTGCCGATGGTGTTTCACCCGGTGCATGTCGTCTTCCTCGAGCTGATCATCGACCCGTCGTGCTCGGTCGTGTTCGAGGCCGAGCCGGCGGAGCCCGACGCGATGCGGCGACCCCCTCGACCGGCGGATGCGCCGCTGCTCGATCGCCGCATGCTGCTCGCCTCCCTCGCACAAGGCGCGGCGGTCTTCGCGGTCTGCCTCGCGGTGCTCTACCTCGGACAGGTTCGCCTCGGCCTGTCGCTCCCGGCGGCCCAGGGCATGATGTTCGCGACGCTCGTCCTCGCCAACCTCGGCCTCATCTTCACCCATCGCGCTCAGACCTCCTCGTGGCTGGCGAGCCTGCGCAACCCGAACCGCGCGCTCCGGTGGGTCATGGTCGGCACGCTCGTCGTCCTCGCCGCGGCGCTGACGATCCCCGGCGTGCGCGCGCTGTTCCATTTCGAACCGCCGCCGCGCGCGTCGATGTTCGCGTGGGCGCTGGTCGGCCCGCTGTGCGTCCTGCTGGTCGAGGCGGTCAGACGCCTGCGGGCCACCCAGACGGTCATCCTCGGAGGAGCGAAGCAATGATGTTCGCGTCATCATCCCTTGAGCCGAGAGCGTGGACATGACGAGCTCGATCGGTGAACGAGTTCAGTGCGAGGCGCTGCTGCGCAAGCTGGTGCCGGTCGAAGAGGCCGTCCGGCACGTCCGCAGCGGTGATGTGCTCGCCGTCAGCGGGTTCACGAAGGCGGGCGAGCCCAAGGCGTTCTTGCCGGCCCTCGCCCGCCACCTCGCCGGTCTCCCCGACGCGCGCATCAGCGTCTACAGCGGCGCCTCGCTGTCGGAGGAGGTCGAGGCTCCGCTCGCGCCGTTCATCGCCCGCCGCGGGCCGTACATGGCGAGCGCAGCCTCGCGGCGGCTGATCCACGCCGGCAAGATGGACTACGCCGACGCGCACCTGTCTCACTTCGCGCGCGGCCTGATGTACGGGTTCTACGGCGACATCGATCTGGCGGTCGTCGAGGTCTCGCGGATCCGTCCGGACGGCAGCGTCGTGCTGTCGGCGTCGGTCGGCGTTTCGGCGGAGGCGCTGGCGCGCGCCCGGGCCGTCGTCCTCGAGGTCAACACGGCGATCCCGGACTTCACCGGCATGCATGACATCGTGCTGCCGCCGGCGCCGCCCACCATCGGCTGGCCCGTGCCCGTCACCGGCGTGCGCGACCGAATCGGGCTCCCGTACGTGCTCTTCGATCCGTCGAGGGTGGTCGCCGTCGTCGAATCGCGGCAGCCTGACTTCCCGGTGGCCTTCCGGGCCGGTGGGGCGACCTGCGACGCGATCGCCGGGCACGTCCTCGCGTTCCTCGGCGAGTGCCGGGATCGATTCGGCTGGCATCATTGGGTCCCGCCATTGCAATCCGGGGTCGGCAACATCGCCAACGCCGTGATCTCCGGGCTGGCCCGCTCGCCGTTCCAGCGCTTGCACTTCTGGACCGAGGTGTTTCAGGAGGGCCTCCTCGACCTCGTCGCCGACCGCGACCGCTTCGCGGGCGCCTCGGCGTCGGCGATGTCGCTGGCCGACACCGAGCCGACGCGGGTCGAGGCGCTCATCCGCGCGGCCCGGGGCGACCTCGTGCTGCGGCCGATGTGGATGTCCAACAATCCGGAGATCATCACCCGCCTGCACGTCGTCGCCATGAACACGCCGCTCGAGGTCGACATCTACGGTCACGCCAATTCGACGCACGTCGGCGGCTCGCGGGTCGTCAACGGGCTCGGCGGGAGCGGCGACTTCTTCCGCAACGCGTACCTCAGCGTCGCCCACACGCCCTCGATCCGGACCCTCCGCGACGGTCGCACCGTCTCGTGCGTGCTGCCGTACGTGAACCACGTCGACCACACCGAGCACGACATCAAGTGCATCGTCACCGAGCACGGCTACGCCACCAACTTCGGCATCCGCTCGCCTCGGGCCCGCGCGCGCGAGATCATCGATCGCTGCGCCCACCCGCACTTCCGCCCGCTCTTGCACGACTACGTGACGATGGCGGGCGACGGCGACGAGCCGCGGCTGCTGGCGATGGACCGGCTCGAGGGGTGGTGGCGAGATTACGACGCGGCGTGCGCCGCGTTCCCTGGCGAGCCGGGCGGCGCGCCGCACGGTCATTGACGCGGGCCGGGGCGGCGCGGTGACGCGTGCAGCCGGCCGCCGCCCGAACCCACCGGCGGCTCGCGTGGCGCTCGCGGACCGCGGCCGTGCAGCTTCTGCACGAGCACGCACTCGCTGCGTCCGATCCGCCGCTTCCTGCCGCGTGTCGGGCCCCGGCGCCTCGCCTCCGCCGGTGGCACGACGCTTGCTGAGCGGATGAAGCAAGCATGACTTCGCTCGCGCTCTTCGTGCTCACCCTCGGAGCAACCCCATGATCCGCTTCGCGCTCGGCCTCGCGCTCGCCGTGCACGGCCTCATTCACCTCATCGGTTTCGTCGTGCCGTGGCGGCTCGCCGAAGTGCCCGGATTCTCGCCGACGACGGCCGCAGTATGGGGCCGTGTCGAGCTCGGACCGCTGGGCGCGCAGCTGCTCGGGATCGGCTGGTTGCTGGGCGCGCTCGGGTTCCTCGCCGCGGCCGTGGGCGTGTGGCTGGGCGCCGCCTGGGCGCACCCGTGGATGGCGATCAGCGCGGCCGCCTCGATCGTCCTGTGCATCTTCGGCGCGCCGGCGGCCTCGGCCGGCCTCGTCGTCAATCTGGCGCTCCTCGGCGCCCTGGGGGCCGGGCTGTTGATGGACTTCATCGTACGAGACCCAGCCATGGCCGTGGCAGACGAGTCCGTCGTCATGGTCCACAAGCGTTGAAAGGGACCCATGCACCTGGCCCTCTCATTCGTGGTCGCTCTCGCCGTGCCGGCTCCGCAAGGCGACGTCGGCGGTTCGCTCGCTCCCGTCCTCGAGCAGCCGCGGCGAACCGAGGGCGTCGGCTTGCTGACCGTCGGCGCGCTGGCCGGCGCGGCCGGGCTCGGGCTCGGCCTGGCGAGCGCGCCCGACATGGCCTCGCTCGAGAACTGCGTCGATTGCCCCCGGCGTCTGCCGCCGACCATGTTCGCCGCAGTCGCGCTCAACACCGCGAGCCTCGGGCTGCTGGCGGCCGGCGCCGGCCTCCGCGGCCGTCTCCGCGGCTCTCACGACGCCGTGCGCGGGCCTTCGCGCGGGGCAGGGGTGCCGTGGATCTCGCTCGGCAGCCTGGTCACGGCCAGCGGGGTCCTGCTGGTCGCCGGCGGGCTGGGGTGGCAATACGCGGAGTCGTCTCGCGCCTCGGCGACGCCGTGGATGCTGCTGCAGCTCGGCCTGTCGAGCGTCGTCGGCGGCTCGGCCCTGCTCGTCTACGGGCTCACGTATCAGCGGTTCCGGGGGATGTTCCGCGGAGCCCGGCTGCAGATGGCGCCGCAGCTCGGCGAGCGCCAGATCGGCCTCGCGCTCGTCGGTCGCTTTTAGGATCGCCTGGTGCCGCGCGCCGATGGCTCGCGCGTCCTCGACTATCGCTGGTGCCCCCGCGTCGTCGCGGTCGATGCGTCGCCGGGTGCATGAGCCACGCGATCGTTGGCCTGGCCGCCCGCGTCGATCGTGCGGTCCCAGAGCGCGACGGTGGCGACCGCCCCGACGACCAGCGTCACTGCCGCCACGCGCAGGACCTGCAGACCGAGGCGTCGACCGCCGACGGTGAACGCCAGGCCGGCCTTCAGCACCGTGTTGCTGGCGACCGCGGCGAGGATCGTCGCGCCGGCGATCGCGGGCGAAAGGCCGGCGTCGGCGAGCGTCGCCGTCGACAGCGTGATCGCGTCGACGTCGGTGAGGCCGGCGGCGAGCCCGGCGACCACCAGCGCGCTGTCCCCGAGCGTCGCCCGGATCACGTGGACGACCAGATGGACGCCGGAGAACAGCAGCCCGAAGATCACCGCGCTGCCGAGCTCGAAGGGGTTGAGGAGCGTCACGCCGCCGGCGTCGCGCGCTCGACCGACGACGCCGAGCTGCGGCGCGAGGGCCAGGAGACCGGCGACGAGCATCGTCCCCAGCGGCACCGCGATGGTGCGCGCCAGGTCGGGGGCGACGACGGCGACGGTCAGCAGCACCCGCGCGAGCATCATCGCGTTGGCCGCCGCGATCGCCACGACGCAGCTGTCGACCACCGCGGGCTCCGCCCTGGCCCGCCTGGCCATGTTGAGCGCCACGGCCGTCGACGACACCAGGCCGCCGACCAGGCCGGTGAGGATGAGCCCGCGCCCGGCGCCGAGCAGTCGGGATGCGACGAAACCGACCCAGGAGACGCCGCCGACGAGCAGGATCATGCGTCCGGTGTGGGCCGGATTGATCGCGCCGTAGGGGCCCAGGCCCGCGTCGGGGAGCAGCGGCAACAGCACGAGGGCGACGACCAGCAGCTGCAGGGTCGCCAGCAGGTCGTCCTCGGAGATGTGGCGCAAGATCGCCTGCACACGCGGCTTGAGCGACAGCAGGAGCGCGACGATCGTGCCCAGCGCGCCGGTCGTGATGAGGCGCACCTCGAAGTCCACCAGCAACGCGTCGGCCATCACGAGCATGCCGAGCAGGAACGTGACGAGCGCCGCGGCCTCGGTCGTGAGTCCGTGCTCGCGGTGCTCGACCGTGGACCCCAGGCGATGCGCGGCGAGCAGCGCGGCGAGCACGAGCAGACCGACGAGCGGGAGCGCCGGCGACCCGCCGCCCAGGAGCCATAGCAGGCTGCCGGTCAGCGAGAACAGCGGGAACGTCCGCAGGCCGGCGGGGACGACCTGCGCGCCCTTGCGGGCCATCGATTGCTGGCGCTCGAGGCCGACGAGCAGGCCGACACCCAGCGACACTCCCAGCCCCGCGAACAGCTCCACCTCCATACTTGCCACCGTCGTCGCTCCTGGGTGCTCGCAATGAATCGTCGTCGGAGCTGCCGCTGGGCGTCGCGCTCACCCGAGATGCGTGTGGAGCATCTCCGAGAAGGCGCGGCAGGCGTCGACGGTCGTGAAGACGCCGACGACGTGATCGTTGTCGACGATCACCGCGGAGCCGTACTTGTGCCGCGCCATCTCCTTGACGACCTCGTCGATCGGGGCGTCGGGGCGGATCGCGTACACCTCCTGGGACATCGCCTCCTCGACGCGGACGCGCTCGGGGTCCACGTCGCGCAAGGTCTCGACCATGTGGAGGTCGCGATCCGAGAGGATGCCGACGAGCCGCGAGGCGGACAGGACGGGCAGGTGGCGGATCCGGTGCTTGCGCATGGTCTCGTGCGCGGCGGCCATGGTCTGGTCGGCCCCGATCGTGTGCGGCTCAGTGGACATGAATCGACGGACCTCGGGGATGCTTCGGTGCTTGGACATCGCGTCCGTCGATTGCATCTCACGTACCAGCCCGGATGCTCGTGATCCGGGCTCCGCGTCGCCGCGGGAGGTGCAAGCCTTGCGTCGACGCGCACGGCCGGCGCCTGGCACGGAGCGCGTGAATCAGGGCGAAAGATCTGCCGGCACGCTCCGTCCGGATCGCTCGTAAGCTCTCTTTGTATGCGCTGTCTCGGATCGCTCGGTCTCTGCTGTCTCCTCGCCTGTCCCGCGCCCGCCGTCGATGACGTCGACGACGGGGCGCCGGACGCGGCCTCGCAGGTGACGGCGCCGCCCGGGACAGCCACGGCGATGGTCGATCACTTTCACGACTCGCTGCGCATCAAGAACGCCGTGATCGCCGGCGATCTCGCCGAGGTGCCGCCGGCAGCGCAGCGGCTCGCCGAGCAGTTGGTCCCCGAGCGATTCCCCGCGGCCTGGCGCGACCACCTCGGACCCACGATGCGGATGGCGGCCACCGCCGGCGCAGCGCGCGAGCTGCCCGAGGCCGCGGCCGCGGCCGCGGGGCTGGCGTCGGCCTGCGGCGATTGCCACGCCGCGATCGGCAGGGGCCCCGAGTTTCCCGCGCCGGGTGTGCCGCCCGTCGGCGAGTCACACGATACGCGCGCTCACATGGCGCGTCATCAATGGGCTGCGGACCGGATGTGGGAGGCGCTGGTGTCGCGTTCGGAGCCGGCGTGGTCCGCCGGCGCGACCGCGCTGGT
Organism: Nannocystis pusilla; assembly: GCF_026626665.1. GTDB lineage: Bacteria > Myxococcota_A > Polyangia > Nannocystales > Nannocystaceae > Nannocystis > Nannocystis pusilla. Next base: position 6,220,830 of record NZ_JAPNKE010000002.1, on the reverse strand, counting down.
GAATGCGCCCCTGAACAGCGAGGACTTGACCCGCGACGTCGAGCTCCCCCAGGAGGCGCTGGACCTCGGCGTCCGGGTGCATGACCTGGCGGCCCGCGCCACGCACGTGACCGACTGGCCGGCGCGCACGGCGATCTACGGCGAATTCCTGGCGTCTTGCGCAGGCTGTCACACGGGCGGGTGTTGAGCGCCGGCGACGGCGAGCGACTCAGACAGGGGAGATCGCGATCGGCGTCGCGGTCGGCAGCGCGACGGTGAAGGTCGAGCCCTCGCCGATGCGGCTGTCGACGTGAATCTGGCCGCCATGCGCGGCGACGATCTGCGCGGCGATATGAAGGCCGAGCCCGAGACCGCCGAAGTTGGCGGAGGACGCGGCCCGTTCGTAGCGCTCGAAGATGTGGGGGAGCCGATCGGCCGGGATGCCGACACCATGATCGCGGACGACCAGCGTGGCGCGGCTCCCGTCCCCGGCGACGCTCACCTCCACCGGACGGCCGGCACCGAACTTGAACGCGTTGCTCAGCAGGTTGGACACCACGACCTCGAGGCCCGTGCGGTCTCCTTGCAAGAGGATCGGTCGCTCGGCCGAGCAGCGCAGCTCGCAGGCGTGACGCGTCGGCAGGTCCGCGCTGTCGCGGATGACGTCGCTTACGAGCTCGCACAGGTCGAGCTGCTCGATCCGCAGCGGAGGCGTGCGACCGCCGTGCAGCGGCGCGAGGACCACCAGATCGATCAGCCGCGAGAGCCGCGTGGCTTGCTGACCGATCTTGTCGACGACGCGCTGCACGGGCGGCAGGACCGGCTCGATCAATCTCCTGCGGAGGAGGTCGATGGCGAGCTTGAGGGCGGTGAGCGGGGTCCGCAGCTCGTGTCCTGCGAGCAGGAGGAAGTCATTGCGCGCCCGGATGGCCTCCCGGGCCTGCGCGAGCAGGGTGATGTTCTGGAGCACCATGCCGATCTGCTGCGCGTACGCCTCCGCGAAGCGGAGGTCGTCGCGGTCGTAGCTGCGCGTGTCGCTGGCGAATGTGAGGACCCCGGTGATCGCGTCGCGCGCGAACAACGGGACGGACATCATGCTGCGGACACAGAGCGCCTCGAAGAAGTCGATCTGTCGTGGAGGCAGGTCGTTCTTGCGCAGGGTGTCGCCGTCCGCGACGGGAATCAGCAGCGACTGCCGCTCCCGCAGCGCCCTGAGGGCGATGTCCGGGCTCGCCGGATCGTGGCAATACTCCGCGCACATCGTCGACAAGAGCCGCTGCGAGGCGGGACGGACGTGAGCAGTCGCCGCGCAGCGGACCTTCGCGCCGTCGACGACGATCAGGGTGGCGAGAGCGCCGAGGGTGGGGATGGCGCGGCGCACGACGACCGCGTGCGCATCGCGGAGGTCCATCGACTCGGCGACGGCGGTCGAGACTTGGGCCAGGAAGATCGCGCGGCGCTCGTTCTCCTCGGCTCGATTGCGGGCTCGGATCTCGAGCAACGAAGAGAGGATATGGCTGACGGTCAGCGCCAGCTCGCAGTCGCGCGAGCTCCAGCTCGCCGCCCGCGGACACAATCATGGCAGAGGACTCCGATGAGTTCGCCGCGGGCGAACACCGGGACGTCGAGCATCGACTGGATCCCGTGCATGCTCAAGTAAGTCTCGAGCGAGCGGCTGCGTCGGTCGGTCCGCGTGTCCTTGATGTCGAGCACCTGGACCCGGCGGATCTCGGTGAAATACTCCGGGTTGTCGCGTTCGAGGACGACGGCTCCGCGCTCGAGGAGTCGTTTGCTGGCGACATACCCGAGCTCGCACACGAGCGAGGGCGGGTCGGCGCGAAAGCTCCAGTAGCTCGCCCGCTCGACGCCGACCAACTCGCACGAGATCTCGAGGACCTGATGAAGCGCGCTGTCCCACTCGTCCTTCTGGAGGAGGCCGAGCCGCAGCAGGGTCGCCACGACCGAGGTCTGCTTTCGTGGCATGGTGTCGAAGACGTAGGTGTCGCTGCTTGCAGGCGCAACGAGGCTGCCACTCGAGCGCGTCGCTGCCTCCGGAACGAGCCCGACGATGCCTGCGAACCCGACGTGAGACCCCCTCCGGGCCACGCCTGCGTGCAAAATGCGCCTGCAGCGCCGTCGGCGTTCACGGCGATATCTGCCGGCGGGACCGCCTGCGCAGCGGGCGCTGGAGGATTTCCCCGGTGTCCGAGGAGCTCCCCCGACACGCGTCAGGGCGTGATGGCGACCTTCAGCACTCCGTCGCGCTGGTGGCCGAACAGGTCGTACGCGGCCTCGATCTCGTCGAGCTTGAAGCGATGCGTGACGAGGGGACCCAGGTCGATGCGCCCGGCCGCGACCACGTTCATGAGCCTGCGCATGCGCTCCTTGCCGCCCGGACACAGCGTGGTGACGATCGTGTGATCGCCGAGTCCGGCGGCGAAGGGACCGAGAGGCAGCTTCAGGTCGGTGGAATACACGCCGAGGCTCGAGAGCACGCCACCGGGTCGCAGCACCCGCAAGCAGGCCTCGAACGTCTGCTGGGTCCCGAGCGCCTCGATCGCCACGTCGACGCCGCGACCCTCGGTGAGGCGCAGGATCTCCTCCACCGGATCGACCTGGCGGAAATCGACGACGTGGTCCGCGCCGAGCCGTCGCGCCATCGCCATGCGACCGGGCACGCTCTCGACGCCGATGATCGTGGTCGCGCCGCGGAGCCTGGCCCCGGCGGTGGCGCACAGCCCGATCGGCCCCTGGGCGAACACCGCCACGGTGTCGCCGAGCCGGACGCGCCCGCTCTCGGCGCCGGCGAACCCGGTCGACATGATGTCCGGGCACATGAGCACCTGCTCGTCGCTCAAGCCGTCGGGCACCGGCGCCAGGTTGACCATGGCGTCGGGGACCCGCACGTACTCGGCCTGGCAGCCGTCGATGGTGTTGCCGAAGCGCCAGCCGCCGAGCGGCTTGAAGCCGTGCCGCGTGCCCGCCCCGCACTGCGCGTGGCAGCCGTCGAGCGAGGCGTACGAATGGCCCGACGGCGTGATCGCCCCCGCGATCACGCGCTGGCCCTCGCGGTAGCCCTCCACGGCGGACCCGAGCTTCTCGATCACGCCGACCGGCTCGTGCCCGACGACGAGGCCCTTGCGGACCGGGTATTCGCCCTTGAGGATGTGAATGTCGGTGCCGCAGATGGTGGTGGTGGTGACGCGGACGAGCGCGTCGAGCGGGCCGATGTCGGGGATCGGTCGCTCCTCGAGCGCGATGCGGCCAGGTTCGACGAAAACTGCGGCTTTCATGGTGCGCATGGGCGACTCTCCGTGAGCTATGAATTGAGGCGGATTCCGGGACCGCGCATGCTCAGCAATCGGCGTGCCAGGGCCCCGATGCGAGTCGAGCCGGCGGAGCCGCCTGGCGAGGCGCTGAAGCGATTGCAGCGCCGCGCAGCTTCTGCACCACCGCGGCGACGACGGCCGGCGGAGCCAGCGCTCGCACGGCCTCGATGCCGTCGGCCGGATGGGTCCGCAGCGCGTGCAGAGGTTGCGCTCGCCGGGTGCGAGGCCGCCGCGGCGACGCGATGGCATGGGCCTTGCTGCCGGGTCGGGGCGATGCCCGACGAGCCCACGCCGACTCTGACCCTTCACACGCGAATCGGCATGGCCGCTCTCTGCTTCGGCGTCGCCGCGATGATGGGCGCCGCGTCGGCGCTCGGGATCTTCGCTCGCGGCGACGGCGACGCGCAGCACGCCACCAGCATCCGCGGCGAGGTCTTTCACTATACGACCTCCGGCGTCTATGCCTTCAACGCCGAACGGGTGGTGGCCGAGGGGATCGGGTGGGACTGGTTCACGCTCGCGGTCGCGACGCCGGCGATGCTGGCGGCGCTCCCGCTGCTCGTCCGCGGCTCGCTGCGCGGGCGAATGTTCGCGCTCGGGCTGCTGGGCTATGCGTTCTATCAATATTTGATGTACGCGACGAGCTGGGCGTTCGGCCCGCTGCTCCCGCTGTTCATCGGTCTCTATGCGACGAGCCTCGCGGGCATCGTGTGGATCGTCTCGACGATCGACCTCGGCGCGGTCGCCCGGGCGCTCGGTCCGGGCTTCCCGCGCCGGCGAATGGTGGCGCTGTGCTGCGTCATGGCCCTCGTGCTGCTCGGCATGTGGACGCAACGCGTCGCCGTCGGGCTGCGCAGCGAGACGCCGCAGCTGTTCGGCATGACGACGATGGTGGTTCAGGCGCTCGACCTCGGGCTGATCGTGCCGCTGTGCCTGTGGACAGCCGTGACGACCTGGCGCCGGCGACCGGTCGGCTATCTGCTCTCGGCGCTGCTGGTCGTCAAGGGCTTCGCCATGGCCGCCGCGATCGTGGCCATGCTGCTGTCGGCCTGGGCGATCGAGGGCACGCCCGAGCTGCCGGCGCTGATCGTGTTCAGCCTGTTCGCCGCGATGCTGAGCTGGCTCGGCCTTCGCATGTACACGGCGGCCGCGCCCCGAATCGAGGATCGTCATGCAGAGATCGTCGCAGTTTGAACTTCGGCGCTGGATCGCCGCCACGCTCGTCGCCGAGGCGCTCGGGTTCGCCGCGGGGATGGGGCTCGGACGGGCGATCTACTTCCTCGTCGGCGGCGAGCCGTCCGGAGCCGCCGGCGTGCTGTTCGTCGTCGGCCTCTCGACCCTGGCCGGCGTGATCGAAGGCGCGTGCCTCGGAGCGGGCCAGTGGCGGGTCCTCCGCGACGTGGTCCCCCGGGTCGGTGCGGGCGCGTGGATCGCCGCGTCGGCGACGGGCGGCGCGCTGGCGTGGATCCTCGGCATGTCGGCCGGCCCGCACGTCCCGTCGCCGCTGCCCGCGCCATGGATCGGCGCGCTGGCGCTGGTGCTGTCCGGCCTGGTCCTGGGGGCCGTCCTCGGCGGCGCGCAGGCGATCGTGCTACATCGGCGCGCCGGCCCCTCCGGGTGGTGGGTGAGCGCCAACGCTGTCGGCTGGATGCTCGGGCTGCTGTGCGTATACGCGGGAATGACCCTGGTGCCCGACGGCGCCCTCACGGCAAGCGGGCTCGTCATCCTCGGCCTCAGCGGCGCGGCGATGGCAGTATCGCCGGCGCTGGCCACCGGGCTCGTACTGCGAGCATTCTCGCGGTCGCGGCGAGAGCCGTGACGCGAACGCGGAGGGGCCGCATGTCGACGAGCGTGGTCGCGGCCGGCGCACCTCGTCGCCGGCCGCGGCTTCGCCGCTCGGTTCAAGCAGGTTCGCCGCTCACTTCGTCTGCACCGCGATGGGTCAGCACGCCCTTGTCGAGGGTGGCGTCTGCGAGGACCCGAGCTCGGTGGCGGCGCACGACTCGTCGGAGAGCCCCAGCTCGCGCACGAGGCGCTCGATGGCCACCAGGCCCTCCGTGATCTTCTGGAAGAAGGACGGGTTGTGGGCCACCGGGTGAAAGCGCGGGTGCCTCGACCAGATCTGCCGCAGCCGCTGGTCGAGCCGGACCGCCTCGCTCGCGGTCTCGATGCGCGCCGAGTTGGCGCTGACGATGTCGTGCCCGCCGGCCGCCGCGGTCTCGAAGAAGACCACGGCGTCGTAGCGCGCCAGCTCGTCGGCCAGCGAGGTGCCGAGGCCGGTGAAGAAGTCGTCGACGTCGCCGGGCCAGTAGGCCGCGCCGTCGACGGTCCCGCGGTCGCACAGCAAGATCCGCCCCGGATAGAGCGCGGCGTACACGTCCTCGTGATTGCGCTGCACGTGGAAGATCGCGGCCTGAGCGGCGCGCACCGCCGCCGGCGTGTCGACGCGGGGGAAGCCGCCGGTGAAGAGCATCGTCGCGGCCTCCGGGACCAGCGCGACGCACTCGCCGATCTCGCGGCAGAACAGGTCGGCGGCGGTGGTCTTGCCGCCGCCTGGTCCACCCGTCAAGACGATTCGGGCGGGCGTTCGCAGGGGCGCTGGGCGGGTATCGAACAAGGCGAGCTCCTCACCCCGATGCGGCTCGTCGCGGCGCTCGCGGACCCATGCTCTGGCCAAAGGGTCCGCGGACGCACGCGCGGCGTCGGGCTTTCGTCCCGCGATCGAAGGCGAGGCCTTCGACCGCGGCGTGCGGTCTTACTTTGGTCGGCCGCGTGGTCCGTCGTCGCGAAATCGTTGCGCGGCGCGACCGCGGCCGCGTCGGCAATTCTTCCGCTCCCTGAAGCGTCGACCTGGCAGACGTTCAGGGTGATGACCCAGGGCCCTCGACACCTCTCTCTGACCTTCCTCGGCGCGACCGGCACGGTCACCGGATCGAAGTATCTCCTCGACACCGGTGATTGCCAGGTGCTGGTCGATTGCGGATTGTTTCAGGGGTACAAGCAATTGCGCCTGCGCAACTGGGCGCCGTTACCGCTGGCGCCGGCAGCACTCGACGCGGTCGTGCTCACCCACGCGCACCTCGATCACAGCGGCGCGCTGCCGCTGCTGGTGCGCCAGGGCTTCCGCGCCCGCGCGTTCTGCACCCGCGAGACCGCCATGCTGTGCAAGATCCTCCTGCCCGACAGCGGTCGCCTGCAGGAGCTCGACGCGGAGTACGCCAACCGTGAGGGCTTCTCTCGCCATCACCCGGCCCGGCCGCTCTACACCGAGGAAGACGCGATGTACGCCCTCAAGCGCCTCAAGTCGATCGATTTCGGCGAAGAGTTCCAGATCGCGCACGGCCTCACGGGGGCGTATACGCCTGCGGGGCACATCCTGGGCGCCGCCAGCCTGCGGGTATCCGGGGACGGGCTCCCGAGCGTGGTGTTCTCCGGCGATCTGGGCCGACAGAACGACCTCATGATGGATCCGCCGGCGCCGCGGCCGGCCGCGGAGTACGTCGTCATCGAATCGACGTACGGCGATCGCACGCACCGCACCGAGGGCCCGGACGACGTGCTGCTCGAGGTGATTCGCCGCACCGCCCGGCGCGGTGGGGTGGTCGTGATCCCGGCGTTCGCGGTCGGGCGGGCGCAGGCGCTGCTCGTCCTGCTCGACCGGATGCGGCGCCGGGGCCAGATCCCCGATCTGCCGATCTACCTCGACAGTCCGATGGCGAGCGCGGTCACCGAGCTTTACGGCGATCATCTGTCGGCGCAGAAGCTCTCCGGGGAGGAGCTGCGGACCGCGCTCCGGGTGGCGCAGCCGGTCGACACGAGCGAAGAATCCAGGGCGATCGACCTGCGCGGCGGCCCGGCGATCATCGTCTCGGCCAGCGGCATGGCGACCGGAGGGCGCGTCCTCCATCACCTCAAGCGCTTTTTGCCCGACGAGAACAGCGCGGTGGTACTCGCCGGCTTCCAGGCCGGTGGTACCCGCGGCGCCGCACTCGCCCGCGGCGCCTCGTACATCAAGATCCACGGGCGGCATGTGCCCGTGCGCGCGGAGGTGGTGCAGCTCGATTCGCTGTCGGCCCACGCCGACCGCGAGGAGCTGCTGGCGTGGCTGGCCTCGGGTCCGCCGCCGCGGCAGGTCTTCATCACCCACGGCGAGCCCGACGCGGCCGAAGGCCTCCGTATGGCCATTCAGGAGCGACTGGGCTGGAGCTGCGCGATCCCCGAGTATCGCCAGACCTGCGAGCTCGGGTGAGCCGCGCGGGCGAGCCGCGTCACCGCGCGCAGGCTCGCCCGACGGAGCCGGCGCGGACGTCGACCGGCACCGGCGGCGTCAGCTCGTAGAGATAGCCGCGCTGGTCCCGCGCCACGACCCAACGCCCGCCGTGGCCGGCGACTCGTCGCACGTACGTCTCCTCGATCGGGCCGCGCACCGCGTAGTCGCGGTGGCGCAGCAGGAACGCGGCGAGGAGCAGGGCTTGATGGTTGTAGAGCCGGTGACAGCCGTGGCTGTCGCCGCTCAGGATCGAGCGATAGCTGACGCTGCCGTGGGTGCGAATGCCGTGATCGATCATGTGCACGTGATCGCCGTGATCGACCTGCTCGTGGTGGACCAGCATCATCAGGCCGTAGGCCGAGCGATAACCGGGGCCGACCAGGTCCTCCTTGACCGTCCATCGACCGTCACGGACGCCGAGCAGCTCGTCGTCGGGGGTGCTCGCGGGCGCGAACCACACCGGGGCCGCGACCAGGTCGCGCCACACTCTCGGGCCCACGTCCGAGGCCTTGTGCCGGCGGACGATCGCGCCGTCGGCCAGCCGCTCCGGTTTCCAGCCGCCGAGCGTGGTCGGCCAGCGCACCAGCGCGATCTCGCGCTCCCCGGTGCGCGCGTACAGCTCGAGCACCGGACGACGCGGACGGGCGACCTGCGAATCGTCGTCCTCCTCGCGCGCCGCACCGCTGCAGTGAATCACCGCCCGCAACGCCATGGTGCTGCCATGATAGGCGGGCGGCCGCGGCAGACGCACCGCGATCGGCGTCGGGGTAGCGTCGAGCAGGGCGCGGAGCGAATCACGGGTGCTGGCGAAATCATGCCACCCGAGCGCTCGCGCGGCCGCCTCGGTCGTCGGTGACACGAGGTCCGCCGCGCCGTCGGCGAGCGGGGCATAACCGGCGTCGAATCGCAGCTCTGCGGGGTCGAGTCGGCGACCCAGCACGGTGCCCCACTCGCCGCGCGCCGAGCCGTCCTCGATCAGCCCGGCGGCATCGGCCACGCGCTGCCGCAGCACCCGCAACGCCAGGCGCAGGTCCAGCTCGCGGCTGTCCGCGAGCAGCGCCGCCTGCGTGTCGCCGTCGAGCTCGCCCGCGGCGACGATCCAGTGCCGACGCTGATACACGGCCAGCGCTCTGGCGGTCTCGCTGCCGAACACCCCGCGCCGGGTCTTCGCCGGAAGCAACCGTTCACAGACCAGGTGGGCCTGCGCCGCGCGGATCGCCCGGTCGACGGCCTCGGCTTGCTGGTATTGTTCGAGCGCCCGCGCCTCGCCCTCACCGAGCCCCGTCAGCTGCTCCGGCGCTGCGAGACCGTGGCGACGCACGTCGTCGCCGAAGCGTTCGTCTGCCGCTGGACGTAGGTATCACGATACGCCGGCGGGGCTTGTCCGCGCTCGCTGGCGGCGCCTGCGAGCGGATAGGGGGCCCAGTCGTCGTGGAGGTCGATCAGGGAGAGCCCCGCCGCGCGCGCCTGTTCGGCGCACCCCGCCACGACGCGCCCGGCCTCGTACACCCGTACCGGCGAGCTGCAGGCGGCGTGGGTCGCGTCGATGGGCTCGGGCGTCGCGGGTGAAGACGCCCAGAACGCCGCCGCCGCGGCCAGCCGAATCAGGATAGACATGGGACCTTACTTCGCCTCGCGCGTCTCGATCCGCACCGTCGTCACTCCGAACGCACGCGGATACGCTCGCGCTCCGCCGCCCCACATGCAGGCGATCCCGAGCAACAGGCCGAAATCATACCAGCGGCCGGTATTGTACACCTCGTAGACCCGAACCGAATCGTCGAAGACTCCCACCACGAGCGACACCCAGGCGATGACCCCGTGCCAGAGCCCCATCCAGAACCCCGCGGGTGCGTCGCTGGAGAAGCGCGGATCTCCGGCGGCGCAGGCCGCCAATCCGAGGACCGCGACGAGGATCCATGCGGCGTGCATCAGGGAGAGCGAGCCGGACGAGCGGAAGGAAGCGCGACGAGGGGCGGCACGTTGCATGGCCCCGTCACCTACGCAACCTCCGTGCCAGCACGATCGCCAGCGGCGGCGCCATCGAGGTCCCCGCCGCACATGCACCGCTTGCGCGTCGATGCAGAAACGGCAGCCCGCGCCGCGCACGGCCCTTCGCATCGGGGAGCCCGCGGATTACCGTCCGACCTGCACCTCGCTCGAGAGGGCAGGTCATGCGAGGCACGCCAGAAACCGCTCGAGGTCGTAGAGCGCGGCCTGACCCGCCGGTGCGAACAGCGGCGGTAGCATGAGGTCGAACGCGTGCAGCGTCCGCGGCAGCTCGATGTAGACCGCGGGCACGCCGGCTCCGACGAGGGCGCGGTGGAAAGCGCGCGCCGACTCGACCGACACGATGTGGTCGTACTCCGCCTGGAAGTGCAACGTGAGCGGACAATCGCGGCCGACGTGACGCACGGGCGAGGCGAGATCGAAGCGCCCGTGGATCTCCTCCGGCAGACCGCCGACCAGGTCGCGCATGAGCTGGCGATGAGGAGGCGGCGGCGGCATGTTCTCGGGCTTCATCAGCCGCCCGAACAACCTGCGATACAACGCCGTGGCGAGTTTCCCGGGTGGAGGCCGCACGGGCTGGACCGGGGCGCCGCCCGGGGGCTCGAAGCGCCGAGCCCACGCGTCGTAGGCGCGAAGGTCGGGGACGCCATAGTACGAGACGACCGCGCGCACCGACGTGTCGGCGCCCCGCAGATCCCCCGGTGTCAGCTCCACGTGGCGAGGCGTGTACGCGGCGAGGAGCGCGATGTGGCCGCCCGCGGACCCTCCCATCAGCACCACCTTTTCGGGAGAGACCCCGTATTCCGCGGCGTGGGCCTTCATCCATACGATCGCTCGCTTCGCGTCGCCGACCATCCCGAAAACATCGGTCTCGGGGCACAGGCGGTACGCCACGTCCATCACGACGTGCCCCTGTGCCGCGAGGTGACCGAAGAAAGCTCGAGTCCCCACATCCTTGTCGATGAGACACCAGGCGCTGCCGTGCAGATAGACGATCGCCACGCCGGTCGGCCTCACCCCCGGTGGCGGTCGCCAGAGGTCGCTCAGCAGCGGGCGTCCGGTGCCCGGCACCGTGGCGAACGCGACATCGCGCGTGACCTCGGCCGCGGGAGCGCTCGGCACCCGCCAGCTCCAGCGGTGTTGCAGCATCTTCCGCTCCGCCTCGGTGCCGATCCGCTCGCGCCAGTCACCCCCGAGGCCCCGCGCGAGAGCTTCGTCGTGCGGCACGGTCACGGCGTACACGTGGCTGGCGGCGAGGACACAGGCCACGAGCCCCACGATGAAAGCGAGGACCGAGCCGAAGGCGAGGCCGAGGAGCGCTGCGACCGCGCCGACGAGCGCCACGTAGTGCGCCCAGGCCGTACCGACGAAGTTGAACAGCAATACGAAGAGCGTGGCGCGCGATTGGATCCGGATCCATGGCAGAGCGGCGAAGAGGAGCGATACGATGGACAATCCAACGCAGAGGTGCTTCATGGCGCCCCATCACGGTGCTCCGGAGCATGGCGGGACGGGTGCGCCAAGATTGCCGTCCCTCGAGCCGACCGGGTAGAGCCGATCACGCGGTCGCTCACCGACCGAGACCGGCGCATTGACCTGCAGGAGCCGCCGCCGGCGATCCGCCTTCGTGCTCACGGGTAGATCCGCCGCGGGTCTTGCATGCGCAGCGCACGATTTGCATGTTGCGGCTCCGGAGCAGGGGCAGTCCGGCAAATTTCCAACGATTCTCTCGGCACCCGCCCGGGTGCGCGGGTTGCAGACCAGTGTTCGACGACGGACGAGCGCGCGTCAGTCGCCGTCGCGCCGGCGCACTTGTCGTGAGTGCGCCGGCTCATGGCTCCTCTCGTCTTGAAGACGGCCACATGCTCGCGCTCTCGCTCAAAAGGTCCCGGCCCATGCTTCCTGTCCTCTTTGCCACGCTGGCAGCGTTTGCCCTGTCCGGGTGTATCGGCATTGCGGCGCCTCCGTTCATTCCGCCCCCGGTCCTGCCCGAGCGAGACTCGACACCCGAGGCCATCGAATGTCTGGACGACGAGGCGTGTCCGGAGAAGGTGCCGTCGCCGGCCGTGGAGGACGAACCCGTGGACGAAGACGAGCCATGGCGGTACGTCCTTGCTGCCTGTTCGAGCCGCGGCCAGACTGCCCCGTTGTCGCCCGTCGCCGGCGTCGACTTCCTGTGGGCGCACTCGCAGCGGTATGTCGGCACTACCGACAAACATTCGCATCCGGATGGACGTTGCAGACGTGCATCGCTCGCCGCTCGTCGGCCCCCCTGGCCCAGGCGGCGGGAGCACAGACGAGCGCCAGGCCCTGAGACGCCAGGTTGGCTCCGGCCCCCGCGACCGTCTTGCCACCGCTCGAGCAATTCGCCATCCGGGCCTGCCGGCGCCGTCGCCGGCGGCGGCCCGCAGGCTCACGCCGTCGCGCCGGCCGAATCGTTTCCTCGGTGAAAGATCGATACCCCCTAATGGCAGCAGGCGCAGGAAGCGGGCAGCGCCGCGTCGGCCTTCGCCGGGCGTTCCCCCGAGGCGCAGCTGCGGACGCCTGCGCCACGCTGCAGAATCTGCATCGCCAGCTCACTCTCCTCGACGCGACGACCATGCCCTCGCCGTTGGCCCGGGGTTTGCTGCTGCGGGGCCATGTCGTCGACCCTCCGCTTCGTCCTCCGCGCGCTCGCCTGTCACGTCGCCACCTACTTCGTCGCGGGGATTGCTGCGATGCGGCTCGCCGACTACGCGACGCTGTTCGCACGGCCCGACGTCGCCGTGCTGATGCGTCCGCTCGACGATCCGTGGGTCGCGGCGGGCCCGACGATGCAGGTCCTCCGCGGTCTGGTGCTGGGGCTCGCCCTGCGCCCGGTATGGCCGGCGCTGCGGACCTCGCCGCGCGGCTGGCTCGCCCTCTGGGGGCTGCTCGTCGGCCTCGCCGGGCTCGGGGCCACGGGCGCGGCGCCGGGTTCGCTCGAGGGCATCGTTTACACCGTGCTCCCGCTCGACTTCCACCTCCGCGGGTGGCCGGAGGTGCTCGCGCAGACCCTCGCGTTCGCGTGCCTGCTGCACCGCTGGGAACGCTCGCCGTCGCGATGGCTGGCGGTCCCCGTGATCGCCACGGCGGCGCTGGCAATCGTGGCAAGCGCCCTCGGCGTGGCGGCCGCGCTCGGTTTGCTGCCGCCCTCGTGATGCGGTGCAGCATCTGCGCGGAGGCGCAACTTTGGCCTCGACGCACCAGGGCTGCGTCCCGAAGGGTCGAAGCTCGGTGACGGCACGCGGCTTGCTTGACGGTCGACCTCGCCATGATTCCACTGCATGACACCATCCCCGCCCGCCATGCGCCGATGGCCGTGTGGGGACTGATCGGCGCGAACGCGCTGGTGTTCGCGCTCGAGCTCGGCCTCTCGGCGGACGCCCTGGCGGCGCTGTTCGACATGTTCGCAGCAGTGCCGGCGCGGCTTGCGGGCGACGCTCCGCCGATCTGGACGCTCGTCACTTGCATGTTCCTTCACGGCGGGTGGCTGCACCTGCTGGGCAACCTCTGGATGTTGTGGATCTTCGGCGACAACGTCGAGGACCGCATGGGTCCGGGCCGGTTCGTCGCGTTCTACTTGCTATGCGGCTTGCTGGCCTCGGCGAGCGAAGTCGCGGCGCACCCGGCCGCGAGTGAATCAGTACTCGGCGCTTCGGGGGCGATCGCCGGGGTGATGGGCGCATATCTGGCGATGTTCCCGCGGGGGCGGATCGTCATGCTCGTCCCGCTGCTGTTCTGGCCGCTGTACGTCACAGTGTCGGCCTTCAGCTTCCTGTTGTACTGGTTCGTCTTGCAAGTCCTCTCCGGTAGCCTCGACGCAGGTACGGGCGGGGTCGCCTATGCGGCGCATGCGGGCGGCTTCATCGCGGGATTGCTGCTGCACCGCGCCTTTCTGCGTGACGAATAACGGGCAGGTGGTGTCGCGGCGCGACGCCTCTCGCCGGCGATTGCGGCGATCGCCCCGAGTCACGGCATTTCGCGCTCCGCGAGAGCCGCAGGCCCGTTCTGCGCGCCTCGAGCTGCCCTGCCGTCATAAAATCCACCGGGCCGCGGCGCCGCCTCGCGCGCCGGCGGTGGCTCGCGCTTCCGAGATGCCCTGCGCCGGGGTCGTCCTCAACCGACCAGGGCAGGTCGAGCGAGCAGGCGCGCCAGCGGAAGGCGAGCCCGATCGCGGCCCCGATCAGCGCGACCAGCAGGACGACGTGCATCACCGGGTCGAACCAACCCAGGCCGAGCACGCCGAAGTCGAACGGGAACACGGCGTAGACGGCGGCTGCGCCGGCCAGGTTGGCCGCCGCCACCGCGCAGGCGATGAAAGACCGCAGCGAGCGCGACGGGAACATCAGCAGGAGCACGTTCCCGAGGATCCCGACCAGGCAGGCCAGGCTCATCGCGTCCACGGCTTGCGCCCAGCGCTCCGTCACCACCCCCAGCGTCCAGGGCCGCCACATCGCGTGCGTGTGGATCAGCAGGAGGGCGAAGGCATGGCCGGCGATCGCGGCGGCGCTGTCGAGGCGTCCTGGAGGCCTCGGTCGGGCGACGAAGGCGCGCTCCTTGGCCCGCGCCCCCAGGTGCATGCCCCACGCGCGCGCCCGCTCGCGCTCGCCCTCCTCCAGCGGTCCATCGGCGTCCTTGACGAAGAACTGCTCGGGCTCGTCGATCAGCCGATAGCCGAGCGCCTCGAGCCGGGACGCCGCGCCGCGGGCGGCCGAACCGGAGGATCGGGCCGATCTTGCGGATCGCCGTGTCGAACGCCGCGGCCATCTCCACCCGCTCCGCCTGCTTCAGCCCTTCGAGCCAATCCCGCACGCCGATCCCCGACGACACCGGCTCCGCGTGGTGCTGGCGGGCCTGTTCCATCGCCGCGCTGCGGCTCACCCCGCGGCTCATGCCCCACGCGTGGGTCGGACCGCCCACGACGACCAGATCGACGCCGTCGGGCAGACGGCCGGCCTTCCCGACCTCGCTCACCTCGACCTCGAACTCCGCGCGCAGGCCGTCGCCGATCGCCTCCGCGATCTGCCGAGTGTTGCCGAAGAAGGACTCGTAAACGACCAGGGCTCGCATGCCGAGAACATGCGCCGCCCCGGCCGCGCGGGAGCCTGCAGAATCGGCGGGGCGCGCTCGAAGCGAGTGCAGGTCCTTCGCGCAGCACCCTCGTGCGGGCCGTAAATCATGTCGGCGCCCTTCCTGGCCCTGGTGGGGGCCTCGCGCCACGCCCTGCCCACCGTGCATTGGAAGAAACGCGCCGGTCCGGCGCCAAACTTTCGCCGCGCGCGCAGAGGCTGCGCAGTCTCTTCCGGAACGCCGCCGCGTCGTCGGGTTCAGGCATGTAGAACGCCTTTCACGGCATCGCACAGGGAGACCGCCATGCTCATTCGCAGCGCATTCTGTCTGCTCCTCGGGACATTCTCGTGGGACTGCAACCCGGACACCGACAAGGAGCCCTTCACCCGGCCCGACGTCCCCGTGGACACGGTGAACGGGTACTTCGAGGTCGAGGTGGCGCCCGAGGAGGGCACCGACTGGCCCCCGTGGGGCAAGGGTCCGACGACCCTGGCCGCCGACGTCCGCCCCGGCCCCGACCCGGCGCCGACCGACGATCCGTGGATCCTCGCGCGCCTGCCCGTCGAGCCGCCGTACACGCTGGAGGTCCGCGCACCGGTCCGCGAGGCCGACGGGCGCACCGCCCCGCCGCCCGCTGCCACCTCGCTCGACGACGACGGCCGGCACTGGCAACTGGACGGCCTCGACCTGTCCGCGCCCGGCGTGTGGTCGATCGAGGTCGAGCTGCGCAGCGACGGAGGCCTCGTCGACACCGTCGAGCTCCGCTTCGAGGTCGAATGATCGCAGCCACGAGGGCCGCGCAAGATTCTCGCCCGGCCGTCGCAGGCCTCGAAGACGTTGCGCGCCGCGAGGAAGCCCCCGCGCACCATGACAGCGTCATGCGAATCCTGACAGTCGTGTGTATCGGCCTCCTCGACCTCGCCTGCGTGGCGAAATCCCAGTATCAGTCGCTCGCCGCGGAGCGCGACCACGTCGCGCAGGAGCTCGCGGGCGCCCGGTCGGCGGCCTCTCGCCGGGAGGCCGAGGAGGCGCGCGCGCTGCAGACCGCCCAGGCCGCGCTCGACCACTGCAGCGAGCGCGTCGCGGCGCTCGAGGCCGACGGCCGCCACCACGTCGAGCAGATCGTCTCGCTCGAGCAGCGCGGGCTCGTCCTCGAGAACGACCTCAACGTCCTGCAAGGGCAGCTCGCCCAGCTCGTCAAGGACCGGTCGCGCCTCGGCGCCTCGGTCGCCGAGATGCAACGCGCCCTCGCCTCGCTGCTCGAGCGCGAGCGCGAGGCCCGGCGCCGCATCGACGAGTACCGCGACGTGGTCGCGCGGTTCAAGGACCTCATCGACGCCGGCAAGCTGCAGGTCCGGGTCGTCGACGGACGCATGGTGCTCACGCTGCCGATGGACATCCTGTTCGCCAGCGGCTCCGCCAAGCTGTCGCGCGAGGGCAAGGACGCGCTGTCCGAGCTCGGTCAGCGGCTGGCCGCGATGCCCTCGCGCCGGCTGCAGGTCGAGGGCCACACCGACAACGTGCCGATCCACACCGCCACGTACGCCTCCAACTGGGAGCTGGCCGCGGGCCGGGCGCTGGTGGTGGTCCGCGCGCTGTTGGAGGCAGGCCTGCCGCCCGAGCGCCTCAGCGCCGCCAGCTTCGGCGAGCACCGCCCGACGGCCCACAACGACACCGACGGCGAGCGGGCCAAGAACCGCCGGATCGAGCTGGTGCTCGTCCCCGACCTTTCGCTGCTGCCCGGCTATGCCGAGCTGAACCAGCTCGCCGCCGGCAGTTGAAGGAACCTCGCGCGCCAGAGCGCCGACTTCGACGACCCGCCGACAGGTGCTGCGGCGACGACGGCGCGGAGTGGCACGATGCCTGCGAGTTCATGCTCGAACAATGCCCCCGATCGGCCGCGAGGGGCCGTCGGCGAGGCAGATCGATCCCGGCGCGAAGCCGCACCGCGATCCTCATGGGTGCTGTCGCGACACGCCGAGCTCGCGTTCGCCGGCGGTCAACAAAATTTCCACCTCCCGCAGACTGTCCGCGTGCTGCGGCAGTTGTGCAAAGCGCGACGACAACGCCGTGAACGCCTGGCGGTTGGAGATAATCCCGCGCGGCGACCCCTTGTCGCGGTTGTAGACCACCGAGTCGCGGAGCATCGTGATTGCCTCGACGTTGCGACCGCACCACGCCAGGACCTCCGACAGAAACTCCGTGGTCTGCGCCAGGCCCGTCAGATCGCCGATTCTTGTCTGCGCCGCGAAGGCGGCCTCGAGCCGCAGCCGCGCTTCCTCGAGGCGGAGGCGCTTGAGCTCGAGCCGACCCATCGTCTCCCACACGCGGGCGAGCTCGCGGTCGTCGTCGAGCTCGCGAAACGCCCGCTCTGCTGCGAGCGCATGGTCCATACCGATCGCGTAGCCCTCCTCTTCGCGACCGAGCCGCATTCGTGCATGAAGCGGCAAGTTGGCGAGGAGGTGCTCCGACTCGGCGAGCTCGCGCAAGGCTGCGGGGTCGTCCTGGGCGCGCGCGTCGAAGATCGCCCGAGACGCGCGCACGAGCTTCAGTGCGTGGGCGCCGTCGCCCATGCGGACATGCACTGCGGCCTGATCGTTGAACAGGCGGGCCGCCCCGATCGGGTCATTCGCCGCGTGTAACACACGGCTGGCTTCCTCCACCTCGGCGAGCGCCCGCGCGAGCGACGGCGGATCTCCGAGGTCGAAGTGGACCCCTGCCAGCGCCTGCGCCAGATCGACGACGAGGTCGACCGGCGCGTCCGGATCGAGTTCGGCGCGCGCCGCCGCGAGCGACGCGAGCGCCTGCGCCAGCGTGAACCCGTGCTCGTAGCCCGGCGCTTGCCACTGTATCCGCCCCAGCTCGAGCAACGCCCGTGCCTTGAGTCGCTGTCGAGACGCGCCGACCGGCAACGTCGCCAGCAGCGCGAGCGCCCCCTGGACGTGCTCCACCGCCGCCTGCGGCGCGCCCATCGCTGCCGCCTCGCGGGCCGCCGCGCACAGGTGCTCTGCGGCCGAATCGAGGTCACCGGCCCGGCGCATGTGCTCGGCCGCCCGCACGTTGTCGATCAGCGGGTCGCCGGTCGTCGCCGCTGCGACCTTTCCGGTCGCGGTCAGCTCGACCGGCGCCGGCATGTCTTCTTCGGGCTTCAGAACCAAGGTCTTGCGCCGCGTCGAGCGTGCGCCCTGGGCGGGCGGGGCCAGTACGGTCTTGCGCTGGATCGGCCGCCGAGGAGGGTTCGCCTGGGCCGACTCGTCTCGATCCAGAATCTCCCCGGAGATCGCTTGGGGGCGGTCCATGTCGGGGGCGACGGGCCGCGCACCGGCGTCGACGCTGGCGTCGAAGGTTCCGGACGTGGCCTCGGCTGTCTCCGAGGCCAGGTCGACGACCTCATGAGACATGTCGATGATCTCCGCGACGCGGGCATCGTCGACGCTCTCCGCCTGGAACTTCGCCGTCCCCGCGAGCCCTGGATCGGGAGGGGGCGGCGGGATGGCCCTCGCCGCCCGCGCCCCGAGCAGCCGCCCGAGCTTTCGGTGCCACGCCTGTGCGAGCGACGGAATGATGGATGCGGATAGGGCCGAGAGCGCCGAGCTCGGCAGCGAGAACTTGCCTTCACCCCGATCTTCGACCGGGACGCCGAGATCGATGGCGCGCTGGAGCTGCTCGAGCACGAGCTCCGGCTCGACCGACAGCAGCTCCGCGAGGATCCGGACCTCGAAGCCCGGGCCGATCAGCGCCCCGGCCCGAAGCGCGCGCAGGACGTCGGCAGGCAACGAACTCCACTGAATCGACTTCGCCTCGCCGGCGAGCGCCTCCTCCCCGCGCACCACCGAGTCGCCGTCGCGCGCACGCACGGCGGCGAGTAGCTCGGCCGCGGCCTCCTTCGGCTCGTCACGGAACACCAGCAGCAGCGGCAATCGAAGCCAGCCGGGCTGCTGCACGATTCGGGTCAGCGCCGCCAGGGTCGCCTCGTCCGCCCGCTCCACCGCGTCGAGCACGACCACCCACCGGGCACCGTTCTGTTTGGCGAGGCGGTTCCACAGCTCGACCACCACCGCCTCCGTCGCGCGCTCCGGCGTATCGCCGAACAGCGTGCGCGTCCGCGGGCGGGTCCGTCCCGACCTCGTCTCGCCCAGGATCGCCTCGGTCAAGCGTCGCGCCTCGAGGAGGGGTCGCAAGGCGGCCGGTGCGACCTCGCAGCTCACGCGGATCATCTGGCTGTCCGGCGGCGGATCGGGCAGGCGGCCGTGAACCGCGATGATCATCTTCTCATGGATTTGTTGCCAGAGAGCGCTGCCCATGGACGTCGGTACCTCGGTGAAAGTGGATAGCGACCCCGAGCGGCGTCACGACAGGCTGACGTCGACGCTGAAGACCCGTCGTCGGAGGTCGCGGTGCCCACGACGCACAGGAAGGCGACGCGTGCTCAGGCCGGGTGATAGCGAGTCCCGCGAGCCTTGCCCGTCCAGGTGACATGGCCGGCCTCGATCAGGCGGTTGACCCCCGAGCGCACCTGCATGTTCGTGCCGCCCACGCGGCGCTGGATCTCGGTCGCGCTCGCCGGACCTCCAATCGCTTGGATCGCCTCGAGGATTCGCTGATCGAACGCCTCGCGTCCTGCCGCCGTGCGGGTGACGACCTCGCGCGAGGGCTTGTTCTGCGAGGAGGGCGACTTGACCGGCTTCGGCCGAGCTACCCGCGCCTCCGGCTCCCGGGAGGCCCGGCCCTGCCGCGCGGCGCCCGAGACGCTCGACACCGGCCCGGACCCGATCAGATCGGCGATCGTGATCGAGCGGAGCTCCGGGCCGAGCTCGCCGCGCGCCAACTGATTGATCTCGCCAATGGTGAGTTCATGGTGCTTCCGCAGCTCCTCGACGAGGAGCTGACGCTTGCGGCCTTCGATTGCCGAAACGATGTCGAGCTTGGGCATGGCCGCGACCTTAGCACGGGTCCTGCATCCTGCATCGCAAAATCAAGCGCCTGCGGACGAGCGCAGCCAACGGAACCTTCGTTTGCGTAGATGACCCGGTCGAGGCGAAGTCGGCGCCCCGTTCACGAGCTGGAGTCGTCGCCTTCGAGGCCTCCGCGCGGCTACCATTCGCAGACTCGGTCGTCGTGCTCGCAGCTTTGACCGGGAGCGCGGTCGGTCCTCCGCGAGACTTCAACGGGCAGCCGAGCCCATGCCCAAAGAGTGTGGAGCCAGATGCGCTTAGTTGGTCCGGAAGTCGCCGCTCGGTGCGACTTCGGGGCTGCAGACGAAACGATGGATCTTCGCCAGCAGCCGGGTGAGCTCGATAGGCTTGGTGTCGTAGTCATCGCAGCCTGCCTCGAGCGCCATCTCGCGATCGCCGGGCCCTGCGTGAGCGGTAAGCGCTATGACGGGGATGCCGGCGGTCGCCTCGGTGTTCTTGAGGATCCGCGTCGTCGCCCAGCCGTCCATCTCGGGGAGGCTCAGGTCCATGAGCACGACATCGGGCCTGTCCGTCGTGACGATGGCGATGGCCTCCGAGCTGTCGACTGCGACGATCACTTCATAGCCCCTGCGACGCAGCCGTCGTGAGAGCATGTCGCGGCTGAGTTCGTTGTCCTCCACGATCAAGATCTTGGGCACAGTATCCATCCTATCGTTTCATCTCGGAGGGGACGCTGACGGCAACCGTGCGAGACGCCGGAGCACGGTATGCGGCCGACGTCTCCACGAATTGTGACGGGTCTCGGCGCCGAACGACATCGCGCAGGCGGTGTGCTCGCCGGGCAAGGCGCCTTCTTGGTGGCCGAGGCCGAACAGGCGCCGGATGGGCGTGTGCCTGGCCGAAGCACCCCAGGGAACGGCGCGGCGCGCTCGCGGCCATGGCCAGCGTCATGGAATCTTCCGGCAGCTTGAAGATGGCCACGTGAGCCTTTTGGACCCGCCCACCCGCCGTGATTCCAAGCGCCACGCCAACGACAGCGCGAGGGTCGTAGCCGATGTCACCTTCGTACCCGACAAGTCGACGCAGGTGCTCGTGGGCAAGACCACCTACACGCCCGGGATGAATGGCTTCGAGCCGAGGTCGGGTTGGATTTACGCGGCGCAGTCCGGTCTCAGGCTTTCGCACCGTCCCCGCCCAGGATCGCCCATGCCCGGCCCATCGGCTCGCTGCGTCGTCCTCGCCCCTGGGCTGCTCGTGTTCGCTTGCGGAACCCCGTCGACCCTTCCGGCAAGCCCGACGCGTCGTTCGTGAAGGCGTCCATGGGCGGACAACCTGGCTCTGCGGGCGCGGACCGGCCTCTCGCCGCGGTGTCGATGCTCGTCACGCTCCTGACTCGAAGCGGGCGATCAGGCGGGTGAGCTCGTCGCGGAGCTCGCAGGGGTCGCTTTGCCCGCCAGCGATGGCCTTGAGCCCCGAGAGCGCCCGGACCTCCTCGGCTGCTTCGAACTTCTTCAGGATGGCCTTCTTGTCGTCGCAGTCGTCGGCCAGCTCCAACCGGGCGAAGTCGCGGAGGTACTCCGGGATCTTCTTCAAGTCTCTGGACGGCGCCCCCGCGATCGCCTCGCTCGCAAGTCGGCGGGCCTGCGGGTGCCTGCTGATGAGCAGCATCTTGACGTCCTCGGCATAGGCCGCCGGCGCCTGGGCGATGAGCTCGTCGACGGTCGCAGGTGGCGTGGGCTTGGTGTCGACAGGAGCCGACTCGGTGCCGACAGCCGTCTTGCCGGCGCTCTCGTCCGTCTTGCTTCGGCCGTATGCGAGCACGGCGAGGACGAGCACGAGCGCCACCGCCACGCCGATCCATACGCCGCGAGGACTCTTCCGCGGGAGTATCCCGGGCTCGCGCACTCCGGATGTCTTGGTCGCTGCCGTCGTGCCGCTCCGTGCGTCGGCGTGAGTCACTTCGCCCGGCGTGGGCACGAGAGGGCTCGCTGCGCTGCCCGACATCGCAGACGAGAGCGCAGCGCTCGCGGAACCCCCGGCGGGATGCTGACCTCGTTGCCGAACACCAGACGACGGAGCTCGTCCCGAACCTCGAGCGCCGACCCCGGGCGCTCCGCCGGAGCGCGCGCCAGCAGCCGCTCGATCATCACCGCCATGGCCTCGGGCACGTCTGCGCGCAGGCTCGGCGCGGCGCGCCCGAGCTGGCGCGTGAGCAGCTCGACCAGCGTGTCGCCCTGCCAGAGCTGCTGCCCCGTGAACGACTCCCAGAGGACGGCTCCGAGCGCGTACAGGTCGGCGCGGAAGTCGACCTGCTGGCCCGTGCCCTGTTCGGGCGGCATGTATCCCGGCGTGCCGATCACGGCGCCCATGCGCGTCAGCGGCTGCGCGACGTCGGCGATGGTCGCCTGCTCGCCCGACACGCGTGCGATCCCGAAGTCGACCACGCGCACGTGCAGCGCCCCGTCGCGGCGGTGCTCGAGCAGGATGTTGTCGGGTTTGAGGTCGCGGTGGACGATGCCGAGCGCGTGCGCAGCCGCCAGCGCGTCGGCGATTTGGCTGCCGAGCAGACACACTTGCGGCCACGGCAGCGACCCCGCCTCGAGGCGCTTGCTCAGGCTCTCGCCGCGGACAAGCTGCGTCACCAGATAGAAGCCGCCCTCCGGCAACGGTCCGTAGTCGATCGCGCTGGCGACGTGGGGATGGTCGAGGCGCCCGGTGGCCAGGGCTTCGCGCTCGAAGCGGGCCTCCGCCTGGGTGTGCGCTGCGAACTCCGCCCTGATCGTCTTGAACGCGACCTGCTTGCGCAGACGCAGGTGCTCGGCCACGAAGACCGCCCCCATGCCGCCCTCGCCGAGCACTTCGACGATCCTGTAGCGCTCGTCGACGACACGGCCGATCCAGCGCGATTCACGGGCGGTGCTCTCGGGGGCGTTCGACATGCGAATGCGGGGTGGACTATACCCGATGGTCCCGTCCCGGAGGAGCGGGCCCAGCGCCGGCGCCCGCCTCGGCCCAGCCTGAGCCACAGCTGCAGCGCCTCGCGCGGGTGACGAGGTTCATCGGCCGCCACGGGCCCCTGTCGGCGCCGGCGCGCACTTCAGCCGCTGCAATCTGCGGGCGATCGCCGGCGCCCCGCAGGCGGGCCCCTCGTGATGCACCCGCCTGCGGAGAACCGCGAGCCGGTCGAGCCGGGCGGTCGGGCCCGGGAGGGTCGAGGGAGCCGAGGCGGCTGGTCCCGGCGCGGGTCGACGACGTTGCGTGATGATGCGTGCGTCTCAGGGGCGCGAACCTGCCTGCCGTGCTGCGGGACGCACGAGGTCGAGCGCGCTCCGCCCACGAGCACGCGAGCGCTCGAGTTTGTTGTTGCGGAAAGTTCGGCCGGGCCGCTGGGTCGGAAGAGGTCGAGGGACGCCCGCGAGAGGCCGGCAGTCGGGTGCTCGTCACCCTGGACAGCGAGTTCGTACTTCAGTCGGTTCTCACCCCGAGATGCTGGCTCCCTGCGTGCGCCCGAGCCGCCTCGAGTGGGCGTGAGCGTCGCTGAGAGCCGTGTCGACGATGTGTGCGCTCGGCCGCCACCCATTCGCCGCCTCGCCCGCGAAGCCGAGCATCGAAACTACCAGCCTGCTCTGCCACCGCGACCCGACCTGCGGCGATTCGCTCCGAGGTGCTCCGTGCTTCGCGTCAAAGGTAGAGTTTCCGTTTGGCCATACATTCATGTGGGCGCTGCATAACGCATCGCCATCGGACACACAGAAGGAATGACCCATGCGCAATACGCTCTCTGTTCTCGCAGGAATCGCGCTCCTCGTGGGCGCCGTGGCACCCGAGGTCCATGCCGGCGGTTCCGAAGGCTCGTACCCGACGTACCCGCCGTACCCGCCGTACCCGCCCGAGCCCGTCTGCGAGCCCAACGAGGGTAGCTGCCCGGACCACTTCGAATTGGTGTCGATCGACGCGGAGACGGCGCAATTCGACGATGACGGCGACGACTGCGTCTGTGTCAAGGAGGTCCCCGGAGAGGGCAACGTCGGCGATGGCCGGGTCGCCAAGGACGACGACTGATCGGTACGACTCCGTCACTCGGCCGAGGCGGCGAAACATCGTCGTCGCCTCGGCGCAGCCGTAATTGCGGCAGACGTGCAGATTGATGCGAGCGCTGACCGCAGCGGCCGACGGGAAATGCCGAATGTGCGGGGAGCGCGGCGCCGGGCGTCTCCGCCCGAGCGTTCTCGAGGGAGCGGGGGCGGAGCGCCTCGACCGCGACGGTATTCCCCGGCGGAGCCGCAGCAGGACGAGGGCGATGTGCCGGACGTCGAGCGACGATCCGGAAAGGGTGAGGACGGCGCGCCAGCTCCGGCGAGCTCGGCCGGTGGAACGCCGAAGTCTGCTTCTCGCACAGGGACGCCGCCGCGAATCGTAGTTCTTCGTCCTCTGCGACGAGCGCCGCACTACGACGATCGAGCAGCCCTCGATCGCTGCGGCCGGGGCTGTGCGCCGAACGGAAAAACCTTCTTGGACCGGCTGTTCGCAAGCTTTTCCAACCTGCGCCGGTCGGCGCCGCAATTCGTACCTCGAAGGACGTCGCGCCGGGCGCCCGGCGCGTATTGCCTCGGCTGGCCTCGCTTGACAGGGCGATGTCGCGGCGGAAAAACCCCATCAAGGAGTTCACCATGCAGGCACACGTGGGCGATTCCATTCGCATTACGGTCCTCAGCGATCCTCCATTGGTCGGCGAGATCGTCGAGGTCCTCGGCCCCGACGGTGCGCCACCGTACAGGGTGAAGTTTCCGAACGGGCACGAACTGGTGATGAACCCGTCTCCGGACACCATCATCGAACACAGGCGGCCCAGGTGACTGGCTGCTTGCGCCCAGGCGCAGCGAGACGACCGCTTGTTCGGCAAACCTTCTTGGACCGGCCGCCCGTGAAATTTTCCAAGAGCGACGAGTTCGCGCCGCAGCACGCGTTCGAGGACTGGGCGGCCCGTGCGCCATGCCGGAGACTGTTGACCGCCGCACATCGAGCCTGGAGACTGCAGCCGTCGGTCGGCGACCGACCGAGCACTTCGCTCATCTCGTGCGCGGCACTCGGGACCGCCGCCATCGCCGCCATAATGGCGAGCGCCGAGCAGGAGGCTCACGGCGTCAGCCTGTAGTTCTCCCCCTTCCGGCCCGGTCGCCTCCCCCCGATTCGGAGTCATCTTGAGCAACGCCGCATCCATCCACCCCACCCCTGGTGCGTCGCCGGCGACATGGATCGGGCACACCCTGGACGGCCGCTACCAACTCCGTGAGCTGATCGGCGAAGGGGGTATGGGGGCCGTGTTCGCGGCGGAGCAGCTCAGCCTCCGCACGATGGTCGCGGTCAAGATGATCCACGCCGAGTTCACCGGCAACGCCGAGATCTCCGAGCGCTTTCGGCGTGAGGCGATGGCGACGGCGAAGATCGATCACCCCAACGTGGTCCGCGCGATCGACTTCGGCCCGCTGCCGGGGGGCGGCGCGTACCTGGTCACGCAGCTGGTCCGGGGGCGCACGCTGACGAACACGATCGCCAGCGGGAAGCTGCCCTGGCGGAAAGCGTGCGACATCGGAGCCCAGATCGCCGACGCCCTCGTGGCGGCCCATGGGGCCGGCATCGTTCATCGCGACCTGAAACCCGACAACATCCTCCTCGAGGCCCGCGAGGACACCACGGTGGTCAAGGTGCTGGACTTCGGACTGGCCCGCGTCGCCGACTCCGGCCCCGACATGACCCCCTTGACGCGTCTCGGCACCGTGATGGGCACGCCCGGCTACATGGCGCCGGAACAGGCCGCGGGCGAGCCGACCGATCACCGCACGGACATGTACGCGCTCGGGGTGATCCTCTGGGAAAGTCTCGCCGGGCGCGAGCTCTGGGACGGCGGCGAGCTGTCCGACATCACGATTCGCCAGCTCACGCAGGCACCGCCGGCGCTCGCACGCGAGATTCCCGATCTTCCGCCCGAACTCGACCGCCTCCTGAGCCAACTGCTGGCGCGTGAAGCTGCCCAGAGGCCGCAAGCTGCTCGCGCGGTCCGTGACGAACTGCGCGCCCTTGCCAACCGTCCGGCGTCCGCCCCGGTGGCTCCGACGCCGCCGCCTCAGCCCGCAGCATCGCAGCCCCAACGAACGGCGCCGCCGCCGAACCGCGGATTGATGGTTTTCATCGCGGTGTTCGCCGTCCTCGCGCTGCTGATCATCGCCCTCTGGGCGCTGGAGCAGTGAGGTGGCGGGCGACTCCGGCGGACGCAGGCCCCTGCGACGGCAGGACGACTTCGTCGATGCGCTCTTCGGGCACACCGATGCGCCTGGCCGAACGGCCAGCCGAATCCTGGCGGTCGAACGACTTCCGCGAGCCGCAGCACCCGTGGCCTCGCCTCGCACGCTCACGAAAGATCCGGAGGGCCCCGCCGTGATCGCGGCGGCTCGCGGCGGATGCGGCCTGCATCCTCCTCCAAGGACGCCTTGCACATGACGAAGGCGGACGTCATCGAGCGTGTGTCCGACGAGCTTGGCGGTCTTTCGAAGAAGGAGGCCACCGACATGGTCGAGGTCGTTCTCGAGTTGATCAAGGAGACGCTCGCTTCGGGTGAGAACGTCAAGCTGCCTGGTTTTGGCAACTTCGTCGTTCGCTACAAGACCACGCGCCGCGGTCGAAATCCGAAGACCGGGGAGGAGATGATGCTCGATGCTCGCCGCGTGTTGACGTTCAAGCCGAGCAATCGGCTGAAGACCGCGATCAACGCGTAGCCGAGCGAGCCTGGCGCGCCTGGTCGGCCGCGCTCGGCGGCGTCGGCGGGGCTGTCTCTGCAGACAGGAAATGATGGGTGTGCGGCCACGGAGCCCCCCTTGTCGTCGGGAGCGGCTGTCTCTTCAGACAGCATGCATGGGCGTTCCCGGCCCCGGTCCTGTGATTCGCGCTGCGCGTCGTCGCCGACTGACCATGCCGCGCTCCCCGCTCTTGCACGGTGGGACGGGCTCTGCGACGCTCTGCCCATGCCGAGCGTAATTGCGTCGGGGAGCTCCTCGAAGATCGCCATCGCATCATCACCGCGGTCTACAGTGGCAC
The DNA here is from genome assembly GCF_026626665.1 of Nannocystis pusilla. Lineage (GTDB taxonomy): Bacteria > Myxococcota_A > Polyangia > Nannocystales > Nannocystaceae > Nannocystis > Nannocystis pusilla. The sequence continues at coordinate 6,194,143 of NZ_JAPNKE010000002.1, read as the reverse complement.
GCGGGATCGAGGCGCGGCGGCGACGCCACTCTCCCCACTCATCATGATGGCGCAGGCGGGTGATCCGACGCCCCCGCCTTCGGACAAGTGGGGCGAGATCATCCTCGGCGAAGAGCCCTCCGTGCCGCCCAAGCACCCCCCGCGCCCCACGTTCCACCACCGACACCAACAGGTCGGCGACGGCCGCCCGGGCTCATCGCTGTTCTCGCGCTGCTCGGGCTGGGTGCGATCGCGCTCGGCGTTCGCATGGCGAGTTCGGACGGGGACGAACGAGCGGAGCCGCCGCCCGCAGAATCCGCGGCCCCGGAGAGCGCTGACTCGTCACCGGCGGGCGAGACGCCTCCGGCCGATTCGTCCCCGCCCGGGGCGAGAGAGCCCGGCGCGGGAGAGCCCGGCGCAGGAGAGCCGGAAGCAGCAGAGTCCGGGTCCGAGAAGTCCGGGTCCGAGAAGTCCGGGTCCGGGCAATCCGGGTCCGGGTCCGGGCAATCCGGGTCAGGGTCCGGGCAATCCGGGTCCGAGAAGTCCGAGTCCGAGAAGTCCGGATCCGGTCAATCCGGGTCGGAGGAGTCCGGGTCCGGGTCTGGGCAATCCGGGTCCGGAAGAGCCGGGTCCGAGCAATCCGGGTCCGAGAGATCCGAGTCCGGGCAATCTGGAGCCGGGAAGTCCGAATCAGCGAACACCTCCTCGGCGAAGTCCGAATCGTCGGAGACCCGCGAGGCCGATCGGCAGAAACAATCCAGTGGCGAGGCGGAGCCCACGGCGCAAAAGACCTCCGAGAAGGCGCCCGCCGACAGGGGCTCGTCGGAGTCGGGTCGCGCGAGCGAGCAGGGCCGCCGCCGGCCATGCCGGATCCGCCGACCGAGCCCGAGCACCTGTTCCGACCGCATCGCGACGCGATCACGAAACAATGCAAGAATCCGCGCGGGCTCGGCAACGCGCTCGTAGTCCTGCGGATCACGATCGAGGAGACCCGGATCGTTCGCGCCGAGGCGAACATCAGCAGCGAAGACAGCGCTCGCCAGGCGGCCGCCAACTGCATCGAAACCTATCTCCGTACCAAGGTGAAGGTGCCGACGACCTACACGGGGTCGAGGAACTTCTCCTACGCGTTTTGATGCCGAGCAGCATCTCCGCGCCAGCTCGAGGGCATGCGCACCACCGCGTCCGTCGTGCTCATCGCAACGCGCGGCTCGAGCAATTGCACACCGAGCTGCACCTGGCGCTGGCGTGATTGACTCACGCGGAGGTGGTGGCGCAAGACAAGAAATGACGGGCGACGGTGTCGTCGGGGTCGGCGTCGACGACCTCGGTGAAGCGCGCGCCGGCGTCGGCGAATTCGCGGCGGTCGAGCGCGGCCAAGCCAGCGGCGAATTGGCCCGCGCTGGCGGTCCGGCGCGCTCGTGTCGGCTCCGGCGCGGCCGCCAGCACCTCGAGCAATTCGACCGGCTGCGTCCGTCCGCGCAGCGCGATCGGGCCGAGCGAGCGCAGCGCGGGCGAGCGCGCGGCCTCGAGGCCGTCGACGACGGCGCGGCTCACCAGCAAGGCGGTCCCGAGCACGCGGTTATACTCCTGGATCCGCGAGGCCGTGTTGACGGTATCGGCGATCACCGTCGGCGCCATCCGCCGCGCGTGCCCAACCATGCCGACGATCACCGGCCCGTGGTGCAGGCCGATCCCCATCATCAGGGGGCCGTCGGCCAGCGGGGTGTCGCAATTGAAGCGATCGATCGCCGCCAGCACCGCGAGCGCCGCCTCGATCGCGTCCTGTGGGCCGGTCGGGAACAGCACCATCACGCCGTCGCCGAGGTACTTGTCGATGATCCCGCCGTGCTGCTCGAGGCACGGGCCGACGATCGCGTACAGGCGATTGAGCAGGTCGAACACCGCCGGCGGGGGCATGGCCTCGCAGCGGGCGGTGAACGAGGCGATGTCGAGGAACAGGATCGACATGTCGCGCGCGAGGTGGTCGCCGACGTCGACGCGGCGCAGGTCGGTCTTGTCGACCAGGTGGACCAGCGACTTGGGCACGAACCGTTCGAAGGCCCGCAGCCACTGCTCGCGCTCGGCGTACAGCCGATGGTTGCGCAGCGCCATCCCGGCGTTGGCGCAGAACAGCGACACCACCTGGCGCTCCCAGCTCTCGAGCGCGCCGCCGCCGTCGAGGTAGAGCACCGGCCGCGCCTCGCCGCCGAGGTCGAAGCTGTAGACGCTGTAGTGCCCGCGCTCGACCAGACCGGGCCCGCTCAGGCTGCGCTCCACGTCGCGCAGCACCGCCGTGTCGAGGACCTCGTGGACCGGCCGCCCGAGCGCCTCGCTGAACCGGCCGCTGGCCGCGATCACCGTCGGCGTCGCCTCGGTCGGCTCGAACAGCGGCCGCCGGGCGACGAAGAACACCGAGCTCTCGCGCGGCAGCAAGAGGCCCGACACCTGCTCGAGGATCCCCGTCAGCAATTGCTCGACCGAGCGGGCGTCGAACAGCGTCGCGGTGGCGTCGATCACCTTGTGCAGTCCGCGGCGCTGGATCGTGATCGTCCGCAGGTCGCGGTAGGCGCGGACCCCCGCGATCACCGAAGTGATGAGCCGCTGGGTCGTGACCTCGGTCTTGCTCAGATAGTCGTTGATGTCGTACCCCGCCATGACCTCCATCTCGGGGGCGAGGCCCGGCTGACCGGTGCGCAGCACGATCCGCAGCATCGCGTTGTGCTGCTCGCGGCGCAGCCAGTCGACCAGCCGCAGGCCGGCGTCGTCCGACTCCATCACCACGTCGAGGAGCAGCAGCGCCGCGTCCCGGTGCTCGCTCAGGACCTCCCGGGCGGCCCGCGCGGAGTCGGCGAAGTGCAGCTGCAGCGGCACGCCGTCGACGGTGAGCCGCTGCAGCGCCAGCCGCGACACGCTGTGGACGGCGGGCTCGTCGTCGACGACGATCACCTTCCAGCGGCTCTGGGGCGCCGGCGGCTCGGGCTCGGGCCCGGTCTCGGGGTCGTCGGCCCAGGCCGGGGCGTCGTCTCCGAGGTCTCGAGGATCGCGCGGATCGTGCATGGTTTCACCCCTCCGTTCGACGAATCGCAGCAGTGCCCAGCGGGAGCTCGATTTTCCAGCGTGTCCCGCCCGGGCCGGGGTCGAGCTCGATGCGTCCGCCGAAGCGCTCGACCACGATGTTGTGGACGATGTGCATCCCCAGGCCGCTGCCGCCCTCGCGGCGGCGGGTGGTGAAGAACGGCTCGAACACCCGCGAAGCGTGCTCGCTGGCGATCCCGCGCCCGTTGTCCGCGCATTCGATTCGCAGCACCTCGCCGACGCAGGCGGCGCTCAGGAGCAGGCGGCGCTCGGCGTGCTCGGGCGCGAACGCGTGGACGCAGGCGTTCTGGACCAGGTTCGTCAGCACCTGCGTCAGCGCCCCGACGGCCAGCTCGAGCGCCGGCCCGGGCGTGCAGCGCAGCTCGTGCTCGACGCCGGCGGCGCGCAGCATCGGCCGCAGGCTGGCGACGACGTCCTGCAACCATTCGCACAGGGCCACCCGGCGCACGGCCTCGCTGCTCTGATCGACGGCGACCTTCTTGAAGCTCTGGATCAGGTGGGCGCCGCGGCGCAGGTTGTCGACGGTCAACACGCAGCTGTCGTCGAGCTCGGCGAGCGCGCGCCGCAGCTCGCCGCGGGTCAGGGTCCCGTGCTCGACGTCGTCGCGCAGGCGCTTCAAGATCTGCTGCCCGTGTGTCACGGCGGTCAGCGCGACCCCCAGTGGCGTGTTGATCTCGTGCGCCACTCCGGCCACCAGCCCGCCGAGCGCCGCCATCTTCTCGCGCTGCAGAAGGGCGTCGCGCGTGCGTCGCTGCTCGAACTCCAGGCGCTTGCGCTCGCTGACGTCGGTGGCGACCCCGCCGAGCCCGTAGCAATCGCCGTAGCGATCGATCAGCGGGAACACCGACTCCCAGAACGTGTGCTCGCCGTCGGGCAGCGGGATCGTGAATTCGGAGGTGACGATGCGCCGCTCGTGCATCGCCACCGCGGTCCCGGCGTCGATCTCGGCCGCGGCCTCCGGCCCGATCATGTCCTGCTCGCGCTTGCCGAGCACCTCGTGCGGCGAGCGGGCGAGCAAAGCCGAGTGGCGGTGATTGCTGAGAATGAAGCGTCCGCCGGTGTCCTTGGCGTAAATGACGATCGGGGCGTGTTCGGCGATCGCCTGCAGCAGCGATTGCGCCTGCGCCAGGTCGCGCGTCTCCTGTTCGCGCGCTCGTCGCAGCGCGGCCAGCTCGGCGCGCAGGCGGGCGTTCTCGTCGGCGACCGCGTTCTCCAGTTCGTCCGCGCGGTCGGGTGGGGGCGGGGCGCTCACACTTTTACCTGCAGCGGCTCAGTTTATCCGCAGGCCCGTGGCCCGCGGCAGCTTCTGCGATCGCAGAGGCAATGCGTAATCGCGCAGGGCGGCACAGATTCGCGCCAGCCTGGCGATAACGTCGTGCAGATGTCGGTCACCTGGAATTCGCGGCCGAGGTCGGGAAGTAGCCCCCGAGCGCAAGGACGAGGTGCCCGCCGCCTTCAAGGCGTGGGCCTACGAGTACGAGGGCTTCGACTCGGATCGTGCGTGCTTGCAGGCCGCCACGGCCGCGCTCGGCTCGCCGGAAAAGACCGTGCGGCTGTATCAATGGTCATATGTCTCTGGGGACATCTCAGCTGGTCGAGACCTGAAGCCGTCGCCGCGTTCAACGGTGCGGAGCTTTCTGACGAGGCAGTCATTCGTCGACCGGTTCGTGCCGTACCTCCAACTTTCGAGGCGTGCTCTGATAAACACGCCTGTAAAGGCGTGCGTCGAGCGCATGTCACAAGGCGCGTCAGCGCGGCAGGCCGTCGAGGGCCTGGTCGAGCGCGGGGTCGGCGGGCAGGTCGATGCGGAACTCGTCGGCGAGGACGCGGCGGAGCTCCTCGGTGGTGTCCAGGACGCGGCGCTCGGTCTCGCCGCCGAGGTGGTGGACGGCGTAATCGCGGTTGCGGAGGGCGAGGCGGCGGTCGGCGAGGGCGCGGGCGGCCATCAGGCCGGTGCGGAAGTGCGAGGCCGGGTGGGTCGAGAGGAAGTAGTTGGTGACCTCGTAGTCGGGCTGGAACTGCTCCTGCAGGTCGAAGCGGTACAGCGGGCGCCACTCGCCGCGCACCAGCGCCTGCATCCCGAAGTAGCCGCCGTCCGCGACCAGCCGGAACGGCTCGTGCGGGGTGGGCTGCTCGCGGTCGCCGACGAGGCGGAGGACGCCGGTGAGGGTGAGGCCGCCGAAGCCGACGTCGACGATGTGCGGCGCGCCGTCGAGGTCGACGTGCAGCAGCATGTGACTGCGCGGGGTGACGCGGCCCTCGGGCTGGTTCCAGATCACGCGCGCCGCCAGGCCGCGCACCTGGAAGCCGAGCGCGCGCAGGACGTGCGACAGGAGCAGGTTGTGTTCGAAGCAGTAGCCGCCGCGGCCGCCACGGACGAGCTTGCTCTCGAGGCCGGCGAGGTCGAGCGCCGGCGTCCGCCCGACCAGCGGGTCGAGGTTTTCGAACGGGATCGCGGCCGCGTGCGCCTTCACGATCGCCGCGAGCGTGGCGAGCGTCGGCGCGTTCGAGCCGTGGTGGTCGATGCGCTGGAAGTATGCGGGGAGGTCGAGCTCGGCGGTCACGCGCACCAATGTAGGCCCGAACGCGCCCGCGAGGAAGTCGACTGCGGCGAGCCGGCCTCGCTCGCGGCGCGCGCCGTCACGTCAGGCGTGGCGCGCGGCGGCAGGTCGGACGTCGCGCGTCGCCTGCGAGCGCATGGCCGCGCGTGCATCCGACTCGAGCGCGCGTCGATCGGCGACCCGCGCCGGCGCGAGGCACTGTCACAATCGCCGGCGCGACGACGCGGCGGAGGCGATGCCCTCGGTCGCCGCCGAGGTGTCGCGCGCGAGGCACCTGCTCGAGGGCTCGCGCACCCAGGCGGTGATTTTCGCTGTCCAGAGCGCGGCGTTCGTGTTCTCCTGCGCGAGGAGGTGACTCATGAAGAGGTTCCTGTTTGCCACGGTCCTGGCGAGCTCCTGTGCGGATACCGGCAATCCGCTGACCGACACGATGGCCGGCCCCACCGGCGCCGGTCCGACCGGACCCGGCTCGGGGCAGACCGACGCCGACGCGTCGAGCTCCGACGGCAGCAGCAGCAGCAGCAGCAGCAGCGGCGCGCCGACGACCACGACCGGCCCGACCAGCAGCAGCGGCGGTGACCTGACGACGACGACGATGGACGCGGGCAGCAGTTCGAGCTCGGGCGCGTCGATGTGCCTGCCGGCGACCACGCCGTGCACCGAGGGCGGGGAGTGCTGCGAGGGCCTCGAGTGCGGGACGACGAGCCTGGGGCAGGTGTGCTGCGGCAACGAGGGGATCGGCTGCAACACGCCGAACGGCGAGGACTGCTGCGGCGCGCTGCTGTGCATCGCCGGGGTGTGCGGCTACGACGTCGACGCCGCCTGCGAGCCGCCGTGCACCGCCCCGCCGGCGCTGCTCGTCGAGAAGCAGCGGCTGGCGACCATCGGCGGCTCGTTCCTCGGCATCTGCGGCGACGCCAATCACACCTACGGCTTTCACGTGCCGGCGGCCAACCTGCCGGACGACGATTATTCGATGGAGGGCGCGGCGAACGTGCCGGTGTGCGAATGGCACGCGGCGGCGATCGACATCGGCATGGACTGGCCGGCCTCGCGCGACTGGCTCAAGTGGCTGATCGCCGGGATCGCCAGCGACGAGATCCAGGGGATCGCCGAGGTGATCGGTTCGTACGACGGCGTCAACGTCCGCTACTGGTCGGATTCGTCCGGGTGGAGCATGGACGGCAAGCCGTATCAGGGCAGCGGCCACGACACGTGGACGCACGTGTCGGTGTATCGCTCGACCACGCTGGAGGACCACGGCATCCTCGCCGGCTGGACCGCCAACGGCGGGCCGTGAGCGGAGCCCGGCCCAGGGGATTTCCTCGCGGCGGCCGGCGCCGCAGCGGCGTCTGCGGCGAGCGGGCGCCGCTGTATGCAAAGAGCTTCGCGCCGGCTTTGTCGTGAGCAAGATAAAACTCGATGCCGTCGAAGCGGGTCGTCGCGTGGCGTGCGGCGGGTCGTCGAAGTGAGAAGATTTGGTTGCGCGGGTGGCTGCAAGGGAAAATACTTGCGTTTGCAACGATGAGCGGCGCGGGCGACGACGGCGGTCTTTGCGCTGACGGTTGGATGTGTCGACATGAGGTGAGTGCGAGGGGCGAGCGGGGCGGCCTCTGCCGAGGCCCGTCGCGGTCGGCGGCCGCGAATGCAGAAAGCAGTCGATAGCTTCGCGGATCCGACTCGTCGGACTTGCCGGCCTCGCGTTTCCGCTCACGATGCCCGCGAGTCCACCGAACGACGGTCGCGGCGACGAAGCGTAGTACGGCGAATGAACCGCCGCTGCCATGAATGCGCCGCCCCGCCCGGGGACTACCCGGCGAGCCATCGACGGCCCGCCGCGAACCAAAGCCAAGCACGGAAAGCGAGATAGTAGTCATGGCAAACAACAGCGACAACAAGAACCAGAACCGCGACCAGGACCGCAGCCAGAGCCGCAATCAGGACCGCGACCAGAACCGCGGCGACGGCCGTGGCTTCGCCGGGATGGGCGAGGACAAGCAGCGCGAGATCGCCAGCATGGGCGGTCGCACGGCCCACGAGAAGGGCACCGCGCACGAGTTCACGTCCGAGGAGGCGCGCGAGGCCGGTCGCAAGGGCGGCGAGGCGGTGAGCCAGGACCGCGAGCACATGGCGGAGATCGGGGCCAAGGGCGGCCAGGCGTCGCACGGCGGCGGGCAGAACCAGCGCCGCGACGAGGGCACCCGCAGCGAGCGTGACGACGACGACGACAACAACCGGCGGTCTCGCTCGCAGAGCCAGAACCAGGGCCAGGGCGGCCAGGGCGGCCAGGGCAGCCAGGGCGGCCGCGGCGGCGATCGGCGCTGATGGCCGCGCAGCGACGGACGGCGCGCTCGTCCCGGTATCCGGGGCGAGCGGCCGTCTCGATGACGGCGCCTCGGGGACGAGCGCCGTTCGACGTGATGGCGGTGGATCGATCTGCACCGCGCTCACGGGTTCGAGCCAGCGAAGGAATGTTTTCGTTCTCGGCAGCGACCGCGCCCAGGCACCGGAGGGAGGTGCCGCCGGGCGCCCCGCACAAGGTCGTGCGGAGGCGTCGTTGCCACCGAGGGGCGGCCCGGGCTACGCTCGGGGCGCCCGTCGTCGCGTGACGCGGGCCGAGATTTTCACCGCCACGAATTCTCTTTTCACGAATATGCGTTCTCGGACAGCTTCCTGCTCCTGCGGCCAATTGCGCGTCGAAGTGCACGGCGAACCCCTCGGGGTCGGGGTGTGCCACTGTCTGGCCTGTCAGCGCCGGACCGGCAGCGTCTTCGCCGCGCTGGCCGCCTTCGCCGCGCCGTACGAGGTCTCCGGCACCGCCACGGAGTACGTCCACGTCGGCGACCAGGGGGGTCGCTTCACCTTTCGCTTCTGCCCGGTGTGCGGGACGAGCGTGTTCCACACCGAAGAGGGGCATGAACCATCGCCGGTGCTCGTCGCCGTCGGTGCGTTCGCCGATCCGAGCTTCCCGCCGCCCGAGGATTCGGTCTACGACTGTCGCAGGCACCCGTGGGTGAAGCTGCCGCCGGGCGTGACGACGTTCGAGAAGGACCCGACCTAGCTCCCGCAGCGAGCGAGGCTCGCCGGTAGGCCCGGAGCGGAGCGTCCCTCGATCGTGCCAGCGGTGAAACCCGTTGCAGCGGCGGGGTGACGATTTCACGCAGGCACGCTGACGCGTGACCGCTGTCCTGTGAGGGACCGATCTCGTCCTCGTATCATCGCGAACGCGCACCCCGACCGACACGCGGAGGCGCTCGGACGATGATTTCCTTCATGAAACGAGCGCGAGAGAGGCGGTCCTATGAATCGGCGGTCGGCGCGCGAATGCGAGGTCGGCGCCGGGTTCGCCGGTTTGGGGTACCGGTGCAAAGAATGACTTGACAAGTCGGAGCGACAATTGAAATGTGTCAAAGTGCGGCGGGCGAGACGGGCCGCCGCGTTGCGATGATTCGATCGATGTCTCGATCGCGCGAGGCGTGCAGGCAATGCGCGCTCGGCGGCGAATGACGCGCCCGAGCGCGGGCCGTCCGTACAACTCGACACCGGGAGGGGACACCATGACTCAGTCAGACAACAACCGCGCGCGCTACTATCGGGTCTCGGCCGCGAAGTGGCCGATCGAGAAGTACCTGCTGTGCGACAGCGCGCGGGAGGCGGCCGAGGAATTCGCCGCGCTGTTCGACTTCGGCGATCTGTTCGACCAGGTCGAGATCACGGTGTCGCTGGCGGACGCGCGCGGCAGGCGGCAAACGCAGCAGTTCACGGTCCGCAGCTCGAACATGCGGGTGTACGAGGCGGTGTGGGTCGAAAACGTGGGCGAGTCGGAGCCGGAGGAGGTGCTCGAGCTCGAGGAGCTGGGGGAGCTCGGCGACGTCCCGCTCGAGGGCGCGCTCGATGATTCGTTCGCCCGCGAGGACGACCTCGAGGAGGACGACGAGTTCGACGAATGGGTGCAGCGCGAGGAGACCGGGCCGTTCTCGGAGCTGTTGCCGGAGGACGCGGGGGCGGCCGTGGACGAGCCGGCGGTGTTGAAGATCCTGGCCGCCGCCAACGAGACCGACCCGCCGGACGACGATCCCGACGACAGCTCGAGCTCCGGGCTGCGCCGCCTGGCCGGACTGGCCAGCCGCGGCTACGGCACCCTCGTGAAGGGGCTGTTCGGGCGCCGACGCGGGCGCGCGGCCTGAGCGCCGGGTCGTCGGCTGGATCGAGGTCGCGCTCGCGCCCCGCGCGGGGCGCCGTATGGCGATAGATGGCCGGAGGGACAGGTTCGCGGCGGGCCGATGTCTCGCCCTCGCGGCCGTCACTCGTCGTCCTGCACTTCACTCTCTTCGTCGTCGTCGCCGTCGTCGCCGGCCAGCTTGGCGAGCAGGGCGTCGAGCTCGAACTGTCGGGTCCAGGCCTCGACGCGCTTCGGCTCGCGGGTCCAGCCGATGCCGAGGCCCTGCTCGTAGCGGTCGACGCCGAACAGGGCGAGCGTCAGGTCGAGGTAGACCGGGAACGACACGAAATCGGACCAGTCCATGTCGGCGCCGTAGTCGGTCGTGGCACCGCAATCGGCACAGCCGCGGGTCGCATCGATGCATTGGAGGCATCGAACTCGCCGTCGCACTCGCATCGAGCCCGGGGCTCAACGAAGGGGCTCGAGCAGGGCGGCGAGCCGGCGGAGCTCCGGATCGCGGGACTGTGAGTCGTGCGAGGCGGGGCGGAAGGCCCAGGCGTGCTCGGGCGCCCGCTCGAGGCGGGCGAGGGCGCGAGGCAGCGGATCGGGCAGGGCGTCGTGGGCCCGCGCGGCGGCGAGGCGGGCGTCGACGAGGGCGCGGGCGCGGGCGAGGTCGTCGTGGGCGGCCGCGAGGTCGCCGAGCGCGTGGTGGGTGAGGCCGAGCAGCGCGACGATCGGCAGCCGTGACACGTGGTCGGGCCCCACCAAAGCCTCGTGCTCGCGCAGGGCGTCGCGCAGGCTGGCCTCGGCGTCGCGCGGGCGCTCGTCGGCCAGCGCGAGGCGGGCCTCGTCGAGGTGGACGTCGACCAGGCGCAGGCGGGCGAGGCCGTGGCTGGCGGCCAGGCCCTCGCGGGCGCGCGCGAGCTCGCGCGCGGCGCCGGCCCGATCGCCCTGCAGCGCCAGCAGGCGGCCGCGGACCCGCGCGAGCGCCGGGGCGAAGCGATCGTCGAGCTCGGATGCGCTTTGGGACATGTCCTCGAGGACATCGAGCTCGCGCGCCGCGCCGTCGCGGTCGCCGCGGGCCAGGCGGACCTCGACGAGGACGAGCTGCAACCACCCGCGGCGAGCGGAGGCGGCCGGCTCGGCGGTGTCCTGCAGCGCGGGGCGGGCGGCCGTCAGGGCCTCCTCGGCGCGGTCGAACAGGCCGAGGCCGAGGTAGGCGCGGGCCAAAGTGAGGGCGAGGTCGAGGCCGAGGAAGGGACGTCCGGGGCGAGCGGCGAGGGTCGCCAGGGCGTGGCGCGCGGCGTCCTCGGCGAGCTCGAACTCGCCGAGCTCGACGAAGGCCTGCGCGGTGATTGCGAGCGGTACGAGCAGCTCGCGGGCGAAGCCGGAGGTGACGCCGATGAGCTCCGAGCGCCAAGGGGGCCCGTCTTCGCGGGGGATCGCGGTCCGGTGCAGGCGCTGGGCGAGGGTCAGCCCGGGCGTGGCTTCGCGGCCCTCGAACAGCGCGACGTGGTCGAGGCGCGAGGTCCCGGTGGCGGCGCCGAGGAGGACCTGCAGATCGAGGGCGTCGAGTTCGAAGCTCGGCAGCTCCTTCGACGCGGCGGTGGCGGCGGCGAACGCCGCCTCGAGGGCCGCCCAGGCGCCGCGGCGGTCGCCGACGGTGAACTTGACCCGCGCCACGGCCTCGCGGCCGGCGAGCGCGAGCGAGGTCTCGGTGGGGGTGGCGGCGTCGACTGCCGCGGTGAACAGGCGCTCGGCGCCGGCGTGGTCGCCGGCGTCCTCGGCCTGCGCGCCGCGGAGGAGCTGGGCGCGGACGAGCTGCTCGTGGCGCTGCACCTCGGGGTCGTCGGACCAGGCGGTGGCGACGAGGTGGTCGGGGTCGAGGCAGCGCTCGGGACGCGGCGAGAAGAAGAAGCGGTGGTCGGCCCGGGTCGTCGATTCGCCGGCGACCTCGAGGTTGGTGGCGAGGTCGCGGCGGGCGGCGTCGAAGCAGCGCTGCATCTGTCTTTGCAGCCAGGTCGCGTCGGCGACGCGGGCCGGCGGGCGCACGCAGGCCTCGACGCGGCGGTCTCGCCAGCGCTCGGCCTCGTCCTCGAGCTCGTGCTCGATGCCGGCGAGCTCGGGGCCGACGGGCCGCGCGGCGGTGATGCCCCGGGCGCGCAGGACGGCCATGCGCGCCTCGGGCCGCCACACCTCGGCGAGCTCGGCGTCGGCCGCGGCCTCGCAGGCGCGCTGGTGGCGGTGCTCCTGGGCGAGCGGGACGACGAGGCCGAGAGCCAGCGCGCCGAGGCCGAGCGCGGCGCCGGCGAACCATCGGCGACGGACGCGGTCGCGGTCGCGCCCGAGCTCCGCGAGCAGGGCGGTCATCGAGGGCCAGCGCGCGGCGGGGTCGCGGGCGAGGCCGCGGACCACGACGGCGTGCAGCCACGCGGGCACCTGCGAGCCGGCGGGCGGGTCGACGGGGCGGCCGTGTTCCAGTGCGCGATAGAGGTCGGCGACGGTCGGGCCGTCGTAGGGGCGCACGCGGTACAGCGCCTCGAACAGGGTGACGCAGTAGCTGAACTGATCGCTGCGCGCGTCGTGGACGTGATCGCGGAACTGCTCGAGGGCCATGTACGCCGGCGTGCCGACGACCACGCCGGTGCGGGTCAGGGCGGTCAGCGGCTCGGTGTCCGGCGATCCGCTCGCGCGAGGCTCGTCGACGTCGGCGAGCGAGCGGGCCAGGCCGAAGTCGAACACGCGCGCGCGCCCGTCGTCGCCGAGGACGACGTTGCTGGGCTTGAAGTCGCGGTGGACCAGGCCCGCGGCGTGGACCGCCGCGAGGCCGCGACCGGCGTCCAGCAGCACGCCCAGCACCTCCCGCCACGGCCGCGGGCGCGCGCGCAGCCAGGCGTGCAGGGTCTGCCCGGGGACGTACTCCATGGCCACGAAGGCGCGGCCGTCGGCGACCCCGACCTCGAACACCTGGACCACGTTGGGGTGCGACAGCCGGGCCAGGGCGAGCGCCTCGCGCTGCAGCCGCGGCCCGTACTGCTCCTCGTGCAGCAGCTTGAGCGCGACCTGCCGGGCCAGGCGCTCGTCGTCGGCGAGGTAGACCGTGCCCATGCTGCCCTGCCCGAGGCGGCGGCAGATCCGGTAGGGACCGACGCGCACCACCGCGGCGGGCCTGTCGAACAGCTCGGCGGCGAGGGCGGCCTTGTGGACGCGGTGCTCGAGGTCTTGCGCGAGCCTGGGGCGCGGCAGGCCGGGCGCGGGGTCGTGCTCGCCGGTCAGGTGGCGCGGGTCGTGGGCGGTCACGTCCGCCAGCTCGAGGAGGATGTTGTGCTGGGAATTCGCTGCCAAAGCCATGTCGGTCTCCGGCGCGGTGGTTCCGCGAGCAGGGCGGCTTGCTTAAGGTCGCGGCGATTTTTTTCGTCGCCGGCCGGGGCGCGCTCGCGCTCGCGCTCGCGGTCATCGTTCGGCCCCGCGCACGTGGACGCGGACGGCGGCGATCCACCGCTCTAGCCCGGCGAGGGTGCTCTCGACGAGGTTCGGCGACTGCGCGGCGGCGGCGAGGCTCTCCTCGAGCAGCTGCCGGCCGCGTCGCACCCGCGAGCGCGCCGTGCCCGGCGGCAAGCCCAGGGCCGCGGCGATCTCGTCGGTGGTCATGCTCTCCCAGTAGTGCAGCTCGAGCACGACCTGGTAGTCGAGCGGCAGGCGCTGCAGCGCGGCCAGCAACAGCCGCAGTTCCTCGCCCGAGGCGGCGTGCTGGCTCGGCGACGGCTGGCAGTCGGCGACCGAGAGCTGCTCGAAGTCGACGACCGCGCGCTCGCCGACGCGGCCGCGGTAGTGCCGGCACAGCTGGCGGTAGGCGATGCCGAACAGCCAGCTGCGGAACTCGCCGTCGCCGCGGAAGTTGGCCAGGCCCTCGACGCAGCCGAGGAAGGTCCGCTGGATCAGGTCGCGGGCCACGTCGCCGTCGACCTTGTTGAAGAAGAAGCGGGCGACGGGCTCGTAGTAGCGGTCGAACAGCGCGTGGCCGGCCGCGCGGTCGCCCTGCCGCCAGGCGTCGACGAGCTCGCGGTCGGAGGCCGGATCCACCAGAGCCGAGAGTAGAGGTTCGCCGCCGGCCGTCAACCCGCGCGGGTTGGCCGAAACCGGGCGATCGTTGGCGTCCTCGCCGCTGGCCCGGGCCCGGCCGCGGCGGCACGCTGGCCGGCGATGCACCACGCGTTCACCGTCCAGGACGCGGCCCTCGCGGTCGCGGTCGCCTTCGTGTTCGTGCTGCTGGTCTCGCGCCTGCGCGAGCCGACGCGCCACCAGTTCATGGCGATCTTCGTCGCCGGGGCCGGCTCGGCCTACCTCGGCGGCGGCCTCGGCGGGTGGGAGTTCGCCTACGCGGCAGCCGCGTCCTACGCGGCGTTCCGCGGGCTGGCCTCGTACCGCTGGATCGCCGCGGCCTGGCTGATGCACGTCGGCTGGGACGTCGCGCACCACCTGTGGGGCCAGCCGATCGTGCCGTTCGTGCCGACGTCGTCGGCCCAGTGCGCGGTCACCGACTCGCTGCTGGCGGTATGGTTCTATTACGGGGCGCCGACGCTGGGACCGCGGCGGATGTCCTGAGGGACATAAGATGTGTCCTCGTGGACATGTCCTCGGGAGCAGGATCGGCGAGCTCGTGGCGACCGCGCTGGCCCACGGGGCGACGCCCGACGCGTGACCGGACGGCGAGACGCGGAGGCGGCCAAGATCGTGGGGCGGTCGATGGGAACCAGCTGGCCGGCCTCGGCGACGCCGACGTAGGACCCGCGGGTGCCGGCCGAGATCGCGGCGGCGCAGCTGCGGCCCCGCATCAGCGCGGCCCTCGCCGGCCGGTGAGGCGCGAGGCCGCGTGCGCGAGGAGATCCACAGGGCGCCCGGCCGAGGCGCGCCGCCGCTTCCGCGTCCTCGCCGCGAGCAGGCGCGGACGCGGATCGGGGCGGGCCCGCTCCCATGATTTCCCCCGGAGTCGCGACGCGGCGAAGGTCGACCCGCGGTCGGAGGATGGTTCTTCAAACCTGTCTGAACGGTCATGTGATGTGGGCGGGCGTCCGCCGCGCGTGCTCGCATGCGCGCGCTCGCGCGGAGCGGCGAGGCAGGAGCCGTCTGGTCCGCGGCCCCGCCTGCCTGCTATCGTCGCAGTCCGCCGGGCCGGGAGGCGCGGCGTCGCGCGCACGGGGGGATCGAGCAGGCCGATGAATTCCACGAGCCAGGGGTCGGGCCCGAGAGCGCCGCGCCGGGGGTTGCTGGCGCGGCTGTCGACGGGTGGGCAGCGGATCGGCGAGCTCGAGTCGATCGTGACGCACCTGCAGGAGCTGCTCAACACGCGCGCCGGAGAGTCGCTGTCGGCGTCCGACTTCGGCATCGTCGACTTCGCCGACGTCGTGCACAACTTCCCCGAGGCGACGCAGGTGCTGCAGCAGAGCATCCGCGCGACGATCCTCAAGTACGAGCCGCGCCTGCGCAACGTCTCGGTCCACCCGGTCCCGAGCGGCGACACGCTGATGATCGCGTTCGAGGTGTCGGCGCGGCTGGCCAGCGGGGCCCAGCGCGGGGTGTTCCGCGTGCGCACCGAGATGACGGCGACCGGCAAGATCCAGGTCTCGGGACGGTGAGGCGGCGATGAGCTTTTCGCACTACTACAAGAGCGAGCTCGCGTTCATCACCGAGATGGCGCGCGCGTTCGCGGAGGCCAACCCCGCCACCGCCGGCCTGCTCAAGGAGCGCAGCAGCGACCCGGACGTCGAGCGGCTGATCGAGGCGTTCGCGTTCCAGGCGGCCGGCATCCGCGCGCGCATGGACGCGGTGGCGCCGAGCATCGTCCACGGGCTCGCCGAGCTGCTGCTGCCGCACTACCTGCGGCCGCTGCCGGCGGCCACGATCGTCGAGTTCCAGCCCAACATGCGGGCGCTGCGGAACCGCCACAAGGTGGCGAAGGGCCGGGTGCTGCAGTCGCGCCTGGTCGAAGGGACAGCCTGCAAGTTCCGCACGTGCTGGGACGTCGACCTGGCGCCGGTCGAGGTGGTCGACGCGTCGCTCGACGACTCGGTGGCGGCCCGCCCGGCGATCAAGATCACCCTGCGGCTGTCGGAGACCGGCAAGGGCGTGCTGGCCGAGTGCGAGCGGCTGCGGTTCTTCCTCCACCACCGCGAGCCGTCGCTGCCGGCGACGCTGATGATGTGGCTGTCGCGCCACTTCACCGGCGCGACCGCCAAGACCGGCGACGGCGAGGGCGGCACGGTGCAGCTCGGCGCCAAGGCGGTCGAGTTGGTCGGCCTGTCGCGCGACACCGCGGTGTTCCCGTGGCCCGACACCGCGCCGACCGGCTACCGCGCGATCCTCGAGTACTTCACGCTGCCGGAGAAGTACCACTTCTTCGACCTCCTCGGCCTCGAGAAGGTCAAGCTGACCACCAACGAGCTGACGCTGCGCCTCGAGTTCGAGCGCCCGCCGCCGCTGCCGACCCAGGTCGGCAAGGATACGTTCCGCCTCCACTGCACGCCCGCGGTCAACCTGTTCGAGGTCGCGGCCGAGCCGGTGCAGTACTCGCCGCTCGAGCGCGAGCACCTGCTGCGGGCCGACGGCGTCGACCCCAGGCACATGGAGGTCTACGAGGTCCGCGGCGTGACCGGGGTCGGCCGCGCGACCAACACGCGGCGCCAGTTCCTGCCGTTCTACCGCTTCACCCACGCCGGCGCGGCCCGCTCGACGCCGCACTACTCGCTGCGCCGGGTCGAGGCGATCGACGACGGGGTCGACACGTACATCACGCTCGACGAGCCGGCCGGCTCGGCGCCGACGCAAGAAGAGTCGGTGTCGATCGAGCTGGTGTGCACCAACCGCGGCCTGCCGCGCGAGCTGCAGCCGGGCCAGATCACCGAGACCACGCCGGGCGCGATGTTCCGCGGCTACGAGAACATCACCCAGGTGACCGCGCCGATCCGCGTGCCGCTCGGCTCCGAGGCGCTGTGGCGCATGCTGTCGCATCTGGCGATCGGCCAGCGCGGCCTGGTCGAGGTCGAGGCGCTGCGCGCGTTGCTCGGGCTCTACAACCTCCAGGGCCTCGGCAACGTGCAGATCGGCCGCGGCAACGAGCGCCAGATCGAGTCGGTGCGCCGGCTCGCGCGCGAGACGGTGACGCGCCTGGTCTACGGCATCCCGATCCGGGCGGTCCGCACCCGCATCGAGCTCGACGAGACCGGCTTCCCCTCGGCCGGCAACGCGTTCGTGTTCGGCGCGGTGCTCAACGCCCTGTTCGGCTCGCTCGTCAGCCTCAACGCGGCCAGCGAGGTCGTCATCACCCTCGTCCCCTCCAAGGCGGAGTTCGCGTGGCCCGTGCAGATCGGCCTGTAAAAGAGACGGCGGAGTCGTGGGCCGAGCGCCTGGCCGAAGCGCCAGGTCTGGTCGACTTCTTCACCGCGGTCGACGTGCTGACGGCGGCGACCAAGGGCGGCGAGCTCGGGGCCGGCGAGCGCTTCCAGGACGAGCGGGTGCTGCTCGCCCACGCGCCGGGGCTCGGCTTCCTGCGCGCCGAGGTCGAGTCGGTCGCGCTCGAGCGCGGCGCCGACGGCCTGCGCGCGCGCCTCGTCGCCGACTTCTTCGGCCTCACCGGCGCGGCCACGCCGCTGCCGCTGCACATGGCCGAAGAGGCAGATCGCGACGACGACCACGGCGAGGTCGTGCGCGGGGTGCTCGGCCTGTTCCACCACCGCCTGCTCAGCCTCCTGTACCGCGGGGTCCGCCAGCTCGATTACCCGGGCGGCTTCCGCGAGGACGGCAAGGACCCGTGGACGCTGCGCGTGTTGGCGCTGCTCGGCGTCGGCGAGCGGGCGCGGGCGCTGTCGGTCGGCCAATTGCTGCGCCTGGCGCCGGTGCTGGCCTCGGGCGTGCGCTCGCCGCAGATGCTCGAGGCGGCGCTGCGGATCGCCCTCGACGACTGCCTCGGCACGGCGTCGATCCGCTGCGAGCCGTTCACCGGCGAGTGGATGCCGATCGATCCGGCCGAGTGGTCGCGCCTCGGCGGCGCGACGGCCAGCGTCGGCGCGACGACGGTGCTCGGCACCAGCGTGATGCACCGCTCCGGCGCGGCGCGGGTGGTGGTCGGTCCGCTGTCGGGCGACAACTACAAGGAGTTCACGCCCGGCGGCCGCGCCTACGAGCGCGCGGCGGAGGTGCTCGACACCTTCCTCGACGAGCCGCTCCACCTCGACATGATCCTCGAGATCCAGGACATGACGTACCCGCCGGCCCGCCTCGGCGAGCGCCGGCTGGCCGACGATCTGTGGCTGGCCCGCAGCAAGCAAGCCGGCCTCACCACCCGCATGGCAGTGCCGATGGGCAAGCGGCGCGAGGGAGCGGCGTGATCAAAGGACAGGTCCCGAAGTTCAGCTTGGTCGTCACGGTGATCGACACCGAGGAGCACCGGCAGAAGCGCCACGAGTTCCAGCGCGGCCCGGTGCGCATCGGTCGCGACCCCGGGAACGAGCTCCACCTGCCGTACAAGTTCGTGTCGTCGTGGCACGCGGTCGCCAAGTTCGACGCCCGCGGCGCCCGCGTCGAGGACCTCGGCGGCGCCAACGGCCTCAGCGTCGACGGCCAGCGCGTCGCCTCCGGCGGCCGCGTCGAGGTCCGCGGCCGCGTGAAGATCAGCATCGGCCCGGTCGAGCTGCTGTTCGAACACAAGGTCGAGGGCGCGCAGCAGCAGCAGCAGCAGCAGGACGGTCCGCCCGACCTGCTCGAAGAGACAGCTCCGCGCAACGTCCGCTCCCGCGGGTCGGCGCCCGGGCCGACGCCGCCGGAGGAGCTGCACATGCGCGACCGCCGGTCGGCGCAGGGCGAGCTCGGCGACGGCGACGAGCCGCCGTCGCTGATCCCCGAGGGCGGGACGCAGCAGATGAACCTGTCGCGGCTGCACCAGGCGATCCTGCGCCTGCGGCCGATGTACGAGAAGCTCCGCGAGGGCCACTCGGCCTGGGACGCGGCGTTCTCGGCGGCGATCGCCGAGCTGTCGACGGGGCGCGACCGCGGCGAGGCGCTGCTGCTGCAGCGCGAGTTCCCGCCGCTGTCCTTCGGGACAGGCAGCGAGGGGCCGGCCGCGCTCGACCAGGGCGGCGCCGAGTTCTACCAGCAGGCCGAGCTCGGCGCGGTCGCCCAGGCCGCCGAGCAGGTGCTCGAGGGCCTGCGCCCGCCCGGCAACGTCGACGAGACGCGCCGCTTCCTCGACCGCTGCGTCGCCGCGCTGCGGGCCTTCGCGGTCGCGACGGTGGAGCTGCAGGAGCTGATGCACCGCCAGGGCGGCGAGCTCGGGGTGCGCATCGAGGGCGAGGACAACCCGCTGCTGATCGCCGAGTCGGAGGCCGACCTGCTGCGCTACCTGCTCGACTGGCGAGCCACCCGCGAGGAGCGGGCGCACCAGCTGGCGGAGGTGTTCGCGGCGGCGATGGCCCACCTGCGCGGGGCGCTGCGGGGCACGGTCGGCGGCGGGCAGAAGGTCGGCGAGACGCTGTCGCCGCGGGAGATCGAGCGCTCGGTGACGGCGGCGTGGCCGACCCGCGCGGGGGCGCTGTGGCGCCGCTTCGAGGAGCGCTACGAGTCGGTGTTCGGCGACGGTGACGAGGGCCTGGGCAAGCTGTTCCGCAGCGCGGCCGGCCGAGCGATCCGCGAGGAGCTGGCGCGCGCGGGCATCCGCGTGCAATCGAGTGAGGACGCCGAGGAGGACGAAGATGCGTAGGTCGATGATGACGATGTTCGCCGGGACGGCGCTGCTCCTCGCCGCCGACGCCTGCAAGCCGAAGGAGCGCGACATGCCGATCTGCCCGTCGATGGTGGCGGCAGAGCGCGCCAGCGAGGCCGACACCCAGACCCTGCCGGTCGACGTGTGGTACTCGGTGCTGGTCCGCAACTTCAACCGCATGGCGATGGAGCCGCCCGACGAGCCGCGCGAGTGCAGCGGCCGGCCGATCGAGGTGACCTGGCCCGAGAACCTCAAGGAAGACCCGCGGGCCACCGCGCGCCCGCTCGACAAGCGCCGCCTCGGCGACGGCGACGTGACGTTCACGCAGGGCGAAGACGGGGCGCTGCTGGTGTGGGCGCGCATCCAGGACCTCGGCAACGGCGACGCGCTGGGGCCGGTGGCGCTGGTCCGGTGGGTCGAGCGCGGCCTCGAGGTCCGCGGGATCGGCAGCGTCCAGGCCCCCGCGCAGCGGGCCCGCCTGCGCCTGGAGCCGCTCGGCGAGGACTCGAAGGTGCTGGTGGTCGAGAGCGAGACCTGTCCCAAGGAGCAGGGCGCCGGCGCCAAGTGCTCGCGCGAGGCCCAGCTGCTGCCGCTGGTCGAGCAGCGCTTCGTCAGCGCGCCGATGATCGAGGACGGGGTCGACATCGGCCCGGCTCGCTTCGTCCTGTCCGACCACTTCGAGCTGACGCTCAAGGACGGGTGGATCCGCCGCTACGACCTGGTCCGCATGCTCAAGTTCGAGAAGGGCGTGCCGATCGTCGACGAGACGATCCGCAGCAAGGACTGCGACCCCAAGAACACCGCGACGCCCTGCGAGGAGCGCATCGACGCCGCCGAGAAGCGCCCGCTGGTGTTCAAAGACGGGGTGTTCATCGCGCCGCGCAGCGCCTGGACCCGCACGCGGCTCGAGAACACCACGCAGGTGCCCGCGGGCGATTAACGCGAGGCGGCGGCCCGACCGTCGGCGGGGATGTCCCGCGGGACAGGTCGGGCGCTCGATCGCCGGCAGTCTTCGCGTCCTTCTTGCCCGTCACGGGTGATGAGGGGCGCGACTTCTGGATCCGGAGGTCATGTCCTCTCGAACATGTCTCGAGGGACATGATTCGGTCTGTCACTCGGACCGACGGGCACGGGCGGGGACGACTGCGGCGCTGCGGGGACGTCGGTGTCCGGGGCGTGGTGCCGACGTCTCGATGCCCGTGATCGACAGCGACGGCAACGCGGCCGAGGAGATCGACGCTCGGACCGGGTGGAGACGACGCGCTCCGGCGAACTGGGGTTCGCCCTGCCGATCGAACGGGCGCTTCGGCGCGGGAGCAGATCTACCGCGAGAGGCCCGCGGCGGGCAGATGTCCGGGCGATCGCGGGCGCGCGACCACCTGACTCGATGGTCAGGCGATCGCGCGGGCCGGGTGCGAGCTGTCCTCGCGGACAGGTTCAGTCGGCGCCGCCGGCGCGCTCGACGGCGGAGCGGGTCGGGCGGTAGGTGTCCTTGCGGATCTGCAGGTCGATCGTGAGGACCTTGCCGGACTTGCGGACCACCGCGAACACCTCGTTGGCCTCGGCGAGCGAGCGCTGCTTGGTGTAGCGCAGCTGGTTGCGCTTGAAGGTGTTGCGGCGGTAGCTGACCGGCTCGTCGAACTTCTCGCGGTCGGGCACCTTGATGAGGGTGTAGCGATCGAGCTCCGTCTGGGCGAAGGCGTAGGCGCAGGCGGTGTCCTCGCACTCGTTGTCGAAGCTGACCCACAGCACCGGCATGCCGTTGTGCTCGGTGGTCGAGAGGACCTTGCCGGGGGTGTTCTTGCCGATGATGCGCTCGAGCGGGCGGTAGGCGCCGCGCTCGGTGATCTTGCGCTTGGTGACGTCGTAGCTCTGATTGACCGACGACTCGCGGTAGATCGAGATGAGCTTCTTGTTGGGGACCACGCGCAGGGTCTTGAGCTCGGAGTCCTTCTCTTTGATGCGTCCGAGCTCGCCGGGAGTGAGATCGAGCCGGCGAGCGCATGCGCTCACGGTCAGAGCCGTGAGGAGGAGCACCGCCAGGGGTCGACACCAGGCGAGCTTGCCTCGAAGGACGGAGTTCGAAGGCGCCCGCAGATTCATGTGCCGCTCCACCTGGCTCATGGGTACCATAGGCCTTACCTTCCCGCCCGACTCGAGTCAATCATGTCGAGCAGGCCGCCGCGCGCGCGGGAGCAACCACTGATGATCCGCGTCACGATCCGCCGCCAAGACTCCAGCCAGGACGAGGTTCACGAGTTCACGCTGCCGCAGATCACGGTCGGTCGCGTCGATCGCAACCACGTGGTGCTGCCGAACAACCGCGTGTCCAGCGTCCACGCCCGTGTGATCGAGAACGAAGAGGGCATCGTGCTGGTCGACAACAACTCGACCAACGGCACCTTCGTCAACGGCGAGATGGTGCGCGGCCCGGTGGTGCTCGCGCCGCACGACGCCGTCGACATCGGCGTGTTCACGCTCCACTTCGAGCGGGCCGAGGAGGGCCACGAGGTCCAGGAGTCGTACTCGGCGGGGCCCGACTTCGAGGACCCGCAGGCCTACGGCGAGGGCCAGGAGCCGGGCGAGTACGACGAGTTCCAGGGCGGGCCGGAGCCGATCGGCGAGCCGCCCGACCTGATGCTCGGCTCGGCCGAGCCGACCCCCGCCGACCCGATCGCGGCGCAGGACGTGCCCGTGCGCATGGTCGAGCAGGTCGGCCCGCCGGGCAGCGGATCGTTCCGGATCTCCCCCGACACCTCCGACGCGCCGGCCCGGCCCTACGGCGCGGATATGCGCCGCACCGCCGTCGCGCCGCGCCGCACCGAGCCCGATCCCGAACCGCCGCGCACGCTCGACGACGCGCTCGCGCTGGCGTTCCGCCAGACCTCGGAGGCGCTGCTCGGCGAGCCCCCGGGGCCGCAGGCGCGGGTCCGCGCGCTCGCGGCCGCGCGCGAGATCGTCGAGCGCACGCTGACGATGGCCGACCCCCGCCAGCGGCGGCAGTGGATCGACTGGTTGGCGCAGGAGGTCGCGGGCACCGGTCCGCTCGACGACATCCTCGCCGACGCCGCGGTGTCGGAGGTGCTGGTCTCCGGCGCGAGCCACATCGAGGTCCGGCGCGGCGAGCAGCGCTCGCGTCACCCGGCCCGCTTCTCGTGCGAGCAGGCGGTCGGCCTGGCGCTCGAGCGGCTGATCGGCACGCGCACGACCACGACGGCGCCGATCGTCGACGGCGTCACCGAGGCCGGCGTGGTCGTGCACGCCGTCGGGCGGCCGATCGCCGCCGCCGGGACGATCTTGGTGCTGAGCCGCGCGGCGGGCGACACGCTGTCGCTGACGCAGCTCGGCGAGCGCAAGACGCTGTCGCCCGCGGCCGCCGAGATGCTGGGCGCGGCGCTGCGGCAGCGCCTCAATTTCCTTGTGTGTTCATCGACCCGCGCCGACGCGGGCGCGCTGCTCGGGGCGATGGCGACGGAGCTGCCGGGCGACGTCCGGGTGGTCGTGGTCCACCGCGGCCCGGTGCCGGCGGCGCTGGCGAGCCGGGCGATCGTCCTCGACGCGGGGCGCGACGCCGCCGCGGCGGTGCGCAGCGCGGCGCGGATGCGACCCGACTTTCTGTTCGTACAGGACGTCGGCGGGGTCGAGGTCGCGGAGCTGTGCGCGACGGCGAGGCGCCCCGGCGGGGCGACGATCGCGGTGCTCGCGGCCGACAACGTCGAGGTCGGGCTCGAGCGGATGCAGGCGACGCTGGCGCTGACGTCGGCGGGCGCCGATCCGGCGCACCTGCGGGCCTACGTGGCGGGCTGCTTCGACGTGGTGGTGGCGCTGCGTCGCTCGCTGTCGGGGCGCGATATCGTCGCGCAGGTGGCGGAGTTGCGGCGCGGCGATCTCGTGGAGCTGTTCGCGCGCGGCGACGACGAGTCGCCGCTGCAGTCGACCGGTGTCACACCCACGCTGGTGTGACGCGCTCGCGCCCGTGCGGCGCGTGAGCGGCATCGAGCACGGCGAATCGTCGTGCTAGAGCTGCGGCGGTTTCTGCTAAGTTCGCCGCTGTGACAGGGCGCGAGGGAAGGGTGCCGTCGGCGGTCGTGTGGCCCGCGGCGCTGGTGTTGGCCGCGGCGGCGTTCGGCTGCCGGGCCGGTGACGAGTCGAAGCCGCCGTGCGAGGCCCAGCCGGGCGTACAGGCGCTGGTCCAGGTGTCCGACGTGGTCAACGTCGGCGAGGGCGGCGAGTCGTGGCCGACGACGCTGGTGGTCTACCAGCTGAAGGGCATCACCAGCCTCGATCAGCCGCTCGACCCCGACGCGATCGCGACCGAGGGCGAGAAGGTGTTCGGCGACGAGTACGTCGACAAGCGCGAGCTGGTCGCCTACCCGTCGACGGCCGACAAGCTGACGCGCGACAAGATGACCATCGCGCTCAAGCCGAACACCACGCACCTGGTGGTGGTGGCCCAGTTCCGCGAGAAGATCGGCTCGGCCTGGTACGCCTCGATGGCGGTGCCGCCGAACACCCGCGAGGACCAGTGCGCCGCGGTGGCCGAGGACGAGGAGCCGCGGCTGCCGTGCCTTTACGTCTCGCTCGAGCGCAGCGAGCTGACCGGCGGGGCGTTCGCGCCGTCGGGCTTCGAGCTGTCGACCTTCGAGACGGTGTGCGCGGCGCCGTCGACGGCCAAGAAGAAGCCGAAGAAGAAGAAAAAGAAGGCCGAGGTGCCGAAGGTGCCGAAGACGCCGCAGACGCCGAAGACCCCGACGACGCCGTCGACCCCGTCGACTCCGAGCGCCCCGTCGACCCCGAGCATGCCGTCGAAGCCGACGGCGCCGACCGCCCCGAAGCTGCCCGGACGCTAGGACTGGAGAGGATTTTGCGATGCTGAGCGGACGACCCGTGTGGAACGAGGGGATGCTGCTGTGCCCGCAGCACATGCAGCAGCAGGACCTGTATCACGAGCAGAACCTGGCGGCGCGGCTGGGGGTGATGACCGCGCTCTCCTGGGGCGTCGCGGCGATCTCGTTCGACGCCGGCGCGATCAAGGCGGGCCAGCTGGCGCTCACCGCCTTCCGCGGCGTCCTGCCCGACGGCACCGCCGTGATGTTCGAGGCGACCAGCCAGAGCCGCCCGGCGAGCCGCCCGATCGGCCCGGCCTTCCCGCCGAGCATGCGCTCGGTCGAGGTGTTCCTGGCGCTGCCGACCCTGCGCGAGGGCGTGGCCAACTACGCCGGCGCCGAGGTCACCGCGGGGCTGCAGCGCTACAAGACGGTCACGCGCAACGTGTTCGACCTGACGCTGGCCCGCAGCGAGCGCGAGCTGCAGTTCAGCGAGCCGAACCTGGTGCTGCTGTTCGGCAGCGAGCCGCGCGACGACTACGCCGCGATCAAGGTCGCGGAGATCGTGCGCGACGAGACCGGCGGCTTCCGCCTCAACGACGAGTACATCCCGCCGTGCCTGACGATCGGCGCCGCGCCGGCGCTGCTCGCCTCGCTGCAGGACCTGCTCAGCCTGTCGGTGACCAAGCGGCGCCGCCTCGCCGAGGAGCGGCGCACCCGCGACGGCGTGCGCATCGAGTTCAACGCCCAGGACATCACCCGCTACCTCTTCCTGCAGACCTTGAGCGGGGCGATCCCGGTGCTCAAGCACTTCAGCGAGGCGCCGGCGACGTCGCCGTGGCCGGTGTACGTCGAGCTGTCGCGGCTGTGCGGCGCGCTGATGACGTTCTCGTCGGAGGGCGACCCGGCCGAGCTGCCGGCGTTCCAGTACAACGACCTGCAGGGCGCGTTCGGCAAGCTGACGAACGAGATCAAGCGGCTCCTGGGCCTCGTGATCCAGGAGGCGTTCGTGACGGTGCCGCTGCGGGCCCGCCAGGACAACTCGTGGATCGGCGAGCTGCGCGACGATCGCCTGCAGCGCTGCACGCAGTGGGTGCTCGCGGTCGAGGCCGAGGGCGAGCAGCAGCAGGTCGCCAACGAGGTGCCCGAGCTGGCCAAGATCGCCAGCTGGAAGCGCATCCCGCTGGTCGTGAAGAACAACGTGCTCGGCGTGCCGCTGAAGACCGCCCACCGCCCGCCGCCGGAGATCCCGATCCGCCCGCGGCAGGTCTACTTCATGGTCACCACCGACGATCCCCACTGGCGCGAGATCCTCAACGAGCGGACCATCGCCATCTACATCAAGCCGCCCTACGACCCGCGGCGGGCCAAGGTCACGCTCATGGGGATCTTGGCGCGGGAGGACTAGCGCATGCACCGGATCTACGAGGTGACGCGGGTCTGCTTCGACCACGCGCTCCTGCTGAATCAGCCGGAGGGCGTCGCCGACGTGGCGACGCTCCACCGCAGCGCGGTCGACCAGGTCGAGAGCACCGAGGCCGCGGCGCGCAAGGCCGGGTTCGGGGCCGAGAACGCCCGGCTCATCAAGTACGCGCTGGTCGCCTTCATCGACGAGGTCGCCCAGGCCACCCCGGGTCCGGTCGCCGACTTCTGGGTCGACCACCTGCTGCAGCGCGACTACTTCAACGAGGTCCGGGCCGGCGAGAACTTCTTCGTCCACCTCGAGAAGCTGCTCGGCGCCCGCCGCGACGACGAGGACGCGCTCGACGTGCTGCAGGTGTACGCGACCTGCCTGTTCCTCGGCTTCCGCGGCAAGTACGTGGCGCGGTCGAACGAGCGCGGCTTCGACGAGTTGTGCCGCCGCGTCGGCGACAAGCTGAAGGACCGGCTCGCGCTCGAGGACGGGCTGCCGCCGCCGGCCGAGGCCGAGTGGAAGCGTCCGAGCCGCACCAGTAACCTCGCCGTCTGGATCGGCGCGATCGCGCTGCTGTTCTCGGTCGCGCTGCTGTGCGGCTACGAGAGCGAGCTGTCCGAGGACGCCGAGGCGCTGGCGGGTCGGCTGCAGGAGGGCGTGCCGTGAAGGGGATGATCTACGTCCTGACGTTCGCCGGCGCGGCGATCGCCGCCGTCGTCGCCGCGGTCCGCTACCTCCGGCTGCCGCAGGAGTACGTGTGGTGGACGGCGGCGCTGATGGCGGTCGTCGTCCTCATCGCCGGCATCGTCACCTTCATCAACTTCTTGCGGGCCAAGAAGGCGGCGGTCGACAAGGCCAACCCGAAGGCCAGCCAGGAGCAGCTCGACTTCGACAACCGGCTGCGCGACGTCGCGGCCACCATCAAGCACGTCGAGCGCCACCAGAAGTCGACGGCGCCGGCGCGGCCGCGCCTGGTCAGCGCCCGCGCCGACACGCCGTGGGTGGCGGTGCTCGGCCTGCAGGGCCAGGGCAAGACGCGCCTGCTCGGCGGGCCGCACCCGAAGCGCCTGCCGGAGTACGACCACAACGGCCCGGTCAAGGGCGCCGACGCCAGCGCGGCGCCGGAGGACCGTCCGCGGCTGTTCAGCGCCCCGGGCCAGGCGGTGTTCGTCGAGGTCCCGCACGCGCTCGCGCACCGCGAGGACCTGCGCAAGTCGTGGCTCGCGGAGCTCAAGCTGCTGAACAAGCGCAGCCAGCCGCTGCACGCGATCGTGCTGTGCGTCGCCGCCGACGACCTCGTCACCGCGGCCGACCCGATCGCCCGCGCCGGCGAGATCGGCGACCTGCTCGCCGCCGAGGTCTCGGACCTCGTGACGAACCTGCAGGTCCACGTGCCGGTGTTCCTGGTCGTCACCCGCCTCGACCGCCTGTCGGGCTTCGGCGACGTGCTCGCCGCGTTCGAGAACCTGAGCGCGCCGCTGGGCTTCGAGCTGCCCGACGGCCGCAGCGAGGAGCTCGCGGTCAAGGAGCTGCGCTCGCGCTTCGACGCGCTGGCCGGCTGGCTCGACCGCCGGGCCCTGCGCCTGCTCAGCCGCTTCCGCGAGCCCGACCCGCCGCGCCAGAGCCGGATCTACACCCTCGTGCAGCAGGTCGCCGGCATGCAGGAGCCGCTGGCCGCCGTCGCCCAGCGCGTGCTCGCGGCCCGCGGCGGCGACCCGGTGCGCCTGCGCGGCGTGTTCCTCACCAGCGCGATGCAGGACGGCGAGCCGGTCGTCGACGCGGTCCTCGAGAACCTGGCCAAAAAGACACGCGGCAACTTCACCCCGCCCGCGGCCGACCCGGCGCCGAGCAAGCGGATCTTCGCCGAGGAGCTGGTCGGCACCCACGTGCTGCGCGCCGGCGGCCTGGCCCGCCGGACCACCCGCGCGCTGCAGCGGTCGACGATCAAGCGGGTCGTCGTCGGCGCGTCGCTCGGCCTGGTCGGCCTCTACGTCGCGCTCGACTCGGCCGGCGCGGCCGGCCGCAACCGCGAGCTCAACCAGCAGACCGCCGACGCCAGCGCCGCGGCCGCGGCCGAGCTCGGCGGGCGTCGGCGCGTCCCGGTCGAGAGCGGCAAGATCGTGCCGCTGCGCGAGCTCCTGGCCCGCTGGGAGGACGAGAGCGGCGACGACCGCGACGACGTGCGCGAGTGGGGCCTGTTCCGCGACGAGGTCGTGCCGCCGCTGCGCACCTTCTACAAGAAGGCGATGTTCGCCGGCGTGACCTCGACCCTGCGCGACAAGGCCGAGGCCGAGCTGCGTGACTTCGCGGCCCGCTTCGAGTCGCCGGAGCTGATCCCCGACATCGAGGACCGGATCCGCAACCGGCTGTCGCTGCGGTTCTACCTGCTCGTCACCGGCGACAAGAAGAACTACGAGATGCAGCCGATCTCGCAGGAGTCGAAGTTCCTGCGCGAGACGCTGCGGATCCGCTGGTCCGGCAGCGCGCGCACGCAGACCGGCACCGCCGAGTACGCGGCGATCGAGCGCGCGGTCGACAAGTACATCGACCTCGCCCAGGACAGCGACTTCACCCTGCCGCGCGACGCGCCGCTCATCGAGCAGGTGCAGGAGATCCTCAAGCGCGAGGACTCGGTGCGCGCCGAGGTCGACAAGATCGTCGACGAGGTCAACGGCATCCAGGAGCTGTCGAAGATCAACCTGCGCACGCTGACCGGCCTGCCGGACCTCGAGAACGACGGCACCGAGGTGCGGGCGGCGTTCACGATCGAGGGCTGGGCCTACGTCAAGCGCGAGCTGGCGAGCGCGCTCGAGGCCGACTCGTGGGTGCTCGGGCTCGACCAGGCCCAGGCCAGCCAGCGCCAGCGCCGGCGCGGCGCCGAGATGCGGACCGAGTACTTCAAGATGTACACGGAGGAGTGGCGCCGCTTCATCCAGCGCACGCGGATCGCCCCGCCGACCAGCCTCGACGAGGGCAAGCGGCTGATGGGCGAGCTGGTCAAGGGCCCGCGCCTGCCGCTGTGGCGGGTGTTCGCGGAGCTCAAGCGCCACACCGAGATCACCGACGACTACGAGTACGGCGACAGCAAGTCGCTGCTGGCCCTGCTGAGCAAGGACAAGGACAAGAACACCGGCGGGCTCGTCAAGGCCGACGCGGTGCGCAAGGAGTTCGCGCGCCTGGTGCTCTTCGGCGTCGCCCCCGAGGGCAAGGAGGGCACCGCCGGGCTCGACCAGTACCACGGGCGGCTCAAGGAGCTGCGCGACGCGATCGGCAAGGCGCTCGAGAACAAGGAGGAGGAGAAGGCGCTGGTCGAGCAGCTGCGCGGCGCGATCGACTTCACCAAGTCGCTCGTGCAGGACGCCGAGCTCGACACCTGGACGGCGGGCACGACCAAGCTGCTGGTCACGCCGCTCGAGGAGCTGCTGCGCATGCTGGTCCGCGACCAGGGCACCGGCGCGGTGGCCGACTGGTGCGCGCGCATCGTCGACCCGATGTACGAGCGCTTCGACGGCCGCTACCCGTTCGCCGCCGACTCGCGCAGCGACGCGGCCGTGGCCGACTTCGAGGAGTTCTTCCACCCCGAGAACGGCTTCATCCGCAAGGCCCGCGAGGAGCTCCTGTCCGGCTACGTCGTGCTCGAGGGCAACACCGTCGAGCTGCGCGACCGCGGCCGCAACGACGGGCCCAAGCTCGACCCCGGCGTGATCCGCTTCCTCAACCGCGCCCAGGACATCGGCACGGTGTTCTTCCAAAATGAGGAGCTGCGCGTCGACTTCGAGCTCATCCTCGCCTGCAACCCGCAGGTCAGCAAGGTCGAGGTCACCGTCGAGGGCAAGAAGATCGAGTTCGCGTGCGGCAACGAGAAGCCGACGCTCATGCGCTGGCCCGGCAAGGAGGAGCACGGCGCGTCGCTCAAGGCCTACGGCCGCCAGACCAACAAGGTGCTCGCCATGTCCGGCGAGTGGGGCCTGTTCGAGCTGCTCGAGAAGCCGCCGTCGGCGGTGCCGGAGTTCAAGGGCGACGAGGTCGTCAACTTCCGCTTCGACATGACGTCGTACAACCTCGGCCAGCTCGACGTGCGCGTGCGGCCGCGCCGGGTCCGCGGCGGCACCGCGTTCTTCGGCCTGCCGAACGGCAGCAAGCAGTTCCTGTCGCTGGTCCGCGCCGCCGACGTGCTGCCGCCGAAGCGCCTGTTCACCAACATGACGCCCTGCGGAGGCAGCTGACCGTGGCGACGGTGCTCGAAGCGCTGCTCGAGGGCGTGCCCGAGAGCGACCGCCCCAGGGTCCGTCGCGGGCTCAAGACGGTGCTCGCCGGGCTGGCCCGCACGGCGGCCTGGCGCGCGCCGGAGCAGGTCGACGCGGTCCACGTCGACAGCATGATCGCCGAGCTCGACCGCCGACTGACCCGGCAGCTCGACCAGATCATCCACCACCCGAACGTGCAGGCGCTCGAGTCGGCGTGGCGCGGGCTGCGGTTCGTGGTCGACCACGTGCGCGAGGGCGACAACACGTTCATCGAGCTGGTGAGCGTGACGAAGCAGGAGCTGGCCGACGACTTCGCCGACGCGCCGGAGATCCCGCAGTCGGGCCTGTACCGCCTGGTGTACTCGAGCGCGTACGCGACGTTCGGCGGCAAGCCGTACGGGCTCATCTGCGCCGACTACGACTTCGGCCCGGGCGCCGAGGACCTCGGCCTGCTGCGCCAGTGCGCCGCGGTCGCGGCGATGTCCCACTCGCCGTTCATCGCCAACGCCGCGGCCGGCTTCTTCGGCCTCGAGTGTCTGGACCAGATGCCGCGCGTCCGCGACCTGCGGGCGATCCTCGGCGGCCCGCGCTACCGCCTGTGGCACGCCTTCCGCGACACCGAGGACGCGCGCTACGTCGGCCTGTGCCTGCCGCGGTTCCTGCTGCGCGTGCCGTACCGCGTCGACGGCGACCCGTTCATGCCGCTGCGCTACCGCGAGCGCGTCGAGGACGACCACGACCACTACTTGTGGGGCCGGGCCTCGTTCGCGTTCGCGGTGCGGGCGATCGACAGCTTCGCGCGCACGCGCTGGTGCGTGTACATCATCGGCTCGCGCGCCGGCGGGATGATCGAGGGGCTGACGCAGATCGGCTTCCCGTCGATGCCGGGCCTCGCGCCGCGCTGCCCGTTCGAGTGCCTGGTCACCAGCCGCATCGAGCACATGCTCAGCGAGGAGGGCTTCATCGCCCTCGTCTACGACCGCGCCTCCGGCGGGGCGATGATCCACTCGGCCTCGTCGACGCAGAAGCCGCGCAAGTACGCCGACACCGAGGAGGGCCGCGCGGCCCAGGCCTCGGAGCGGCTCGGCGCCCAGCTGCCGTACATGTTCCTGGTGTGCCGGCTGTCGCACTACATCAAGCGCGTGCAGAGCGAGCGCCTCGGCCAGTGGGACAGCCGTCAGACCCTGCAGAAGGAGCTGACCGACTGGCTGCGCGGCTTCGTGTCCGACGTCGAGAACCCGCACTGGGAGACGCGGGCGAGGAAGCCGCTGCGCAAGGCCTCGATCAAGGTCGAGTCGGTCGAGGGCCAGACCGGCTGGTACCGCTGTCAACTGCTGCTGCAGCCGCACCTCACGCACAACAGCGCCTCGTTCACGCTGTCGCTGCTCGGGCGGCTGGAGAAGAGCCAGGGTTCGCGCGAGTGAGCCGAGGGGAATAGGAGGGAGCCGTGGCGATCGCCGAGGTGTTCATCAAGGAGGCCGAGGCCCTGCTCGCGCCCATCTCCGCCGCCGAGCCCGGCGGCAAGAACCCCAGCACCGACGAGCGCTACCAGGAGCTGCGGGTCGAGGTCGACAAGGAGAACTCGCCGATCGGCGAGGCCGTCGTGTGGCCGCGCGTCGAGAGCCTGGGCCGCGAGATCCTCGGCAAGGTCGCCAAGGACCTCCTCGTCGCCGCCTACTTCGGCTTCGCCCTGCACAAGACCCGCGGGATCCACGGCCTCGCCGTCGCCGTCCTCGTCGTCGACGGCCTGTTCGACCGCTTCTGGGACACGATGTACCCGCCGGTCGCCCGCGCCAAGGGCCGCGGCACCGCGCTCAAGTGGCTGCTCGAGCACGCCGCCTCGGCGCTGCAGAGCTACACCCCGCAGGTGTCCGACCGCGCGGCGATCACCGCCCTCGTCACCGCCAGCAAGCAGCTCCGCGGCCGCGCCCGCGACAAGCTCGGCGACCACGTGCCCTCCTTCAAGGAGTGGAGCGACCTCCTCGACAGCATCCAGGCGACCCTGCCGCCCGAGCCCAAGGCCGAGCCGCAGCCCGAAGCGCCTTCGGGACAGGTCTCTCCGGACATGTCCTCGCAGACAGCCGCAGCGCCGCCCCCGGCCGCCGCTCCGGCTGCCGCAGCTGCGACGCCCGCCGCGCCGCCGCCGGTCGCCGCGCCCGAGCCGCCGCCGCCGCCCGCCAAGCCGACCCCGAAGGACATCGCCGGGCCGTGGCTCGCGCCGATCGCCGGCGCCAACCCGGCGGGCCGCGACCCGACCGAGTCGGGCGAGTACCAGGCGATCCTGGCCGAGATCGACAAGCTGCAGTCGCCGACCGGCGGGGCGATCGACTGGGCCGGGATCGTGCAGAACGCCGACACCGTGCTGAAGACGCAGGCGAAGGACCTGCGGGTGGCGTGCCACCAGGCGCTGGCGCGGTTCAAGACGCGGCGCATCGACGGCCTCGCGCTCGGCGTGGCGATCCTCGCCGAGGTCGCCGACGCGTTCTGGGACACCGCGTTCCCGCCGGCGGCCCGCCTGCGCGGCCGCGCGGGGGCGCTGCGCGGGGTGCTCGAGCAGATCGAGCCGGAGCTGGGGGCGTGGCAGCCGAAGCCGAACGAGCGCGCGGCGCTCGAGCAGCTCAAGGACAACACGACGCGCCTGCAGCAGGTGGTGCGGGCCCGCTACGCCGACCAGGCGCCCAACCTGCGCCCGCTGCTGCAGTCGATCGATCAGCTGCTGCTGACGATCCCCGCCCCCGAGCCGCCGAAGCCGGCCGCTCCGCCGCCGCCGCCGCCGCCGCCGAAGGTCGAGGCTCCGGCGCCGCCGCCCCAGGCGCCGCCGCCTCCGCCGCCGCCCCCGCAGGCGCCGCCACCTGTCTCTCAGGCCAGCCCGCCGAAGCCGGCCGTCACCATCGAGCCGCCCAAGGCCGTCGCCGCCGCGCCGACCGCCGACCTCGCCGCGGTCGACAAGTTCCTGCGCGGCACCGGCGAGGAGTTGGTCAAGCTGGGGCACGCGCTGCGCCGGGCCAAGACGAGCGACGCGCTGGCCTACCGCCTGCTGCGCTCGGGCCTGTGGATCTACATCGCCGCGCCGCCGCCGATCCGCCCCGACGGCAACACGGCGATCAACGGCCTGCCCGAGGGCGAACGCAACCGCCTCGAGGCGCTGATGAACGCGGGCAAGTGGCCCGAGCTGGTCGAGAACAGCGAGTCGCTGCTGCCGATGAATCGGTTCACGCTCGACCTGCACCGCTACAGCATCGAGGCGCTCAAGCACCTCGGCCCCGACCACGACGCGGCCCTGCGCGGCCTTCTGGCCGAGGTCGGCGCCCTGCTGACGCGCCTGCCGAAGATCTTCGAGCTCAAGGACAACTCGGGCGTGCCGATGTGCAGCGACGCGACCCGGGCGCTGCTCGAGCGCGAGGCGCTCGGCGGCGGCGGCGGTGGCGGCGGTGGCGGGGCTGCTCCGGCGGCCGGGGCCGGGGGTCCGGCGCAGATCGTGATCGCGGCGCCGGTGGCCAGCGGGATCGACGACGCCGCGATCGCGCAGATCAAGGGCCTGCTCCGCGGCAAGCGCGAGGAGGGCCTGCGCCTCGGCGCCGCGCGCGTGCAGTCGGCTGTGGGTGGTCGGTCTCGCTTCCTCCGCCGCGTCGAGCTGGCCGAGGCCTGCCTCGACGGCGGCGAGCTCGGCCTGGCTCGCTCGCTGTTCGCCGGGCTGGTCGGCGAGATCGACGGGCAACACCTCGAGGCGTGGGAGCCGGAGCTGGCGGCCCGCTGCCTCGAGGGCCACGTGCGCGCGGCGCCGAAGGCTCAGCCCGCCGAGAAGGCGCTCGTCGACGCGGCGCTGGCCCGCCTCGCCGGCCTCGACCCGGTCCGCGCGGCCGCGCTGGTGCCGAAGAGCTGAGTTGTTTCCGAGGGACATGTGAAATGTCCCTCGGGACAGCCGACGTGCCCCGGACCGGGGCGCCCCGCGGCCGACGGATCGCGGGGTCTGTCCTCGGGGACACGTAATCTGTCCATCGGGACAGACGTTGCCACGCGCCCGACAGGGACGCACAACTGACGGATCGCGGAGTCTGTCCTCGGGGACGCGTAAACCGTCCCGAGGGACAGCCGTTGTACTGACGCGGCCGAGGCAAGGACGCGCGGCTGACGGAGCGCGGAGTCTGTCCTCGGGGACACGTACACTCCCCCTGGGACACTCGTTGCACTGACGCGGCCGAGGCAGGGACGCGCGGCTGACGGAGCGTGAATCCTGTCCTCTGGGACATATTACATGGCCCCAGGGACAGCAGCAGCAGCTCGACCGCAGGCGGCGCCGCCGGTATTTCTCAACCGCCGGTCAGTCCGGCAGCGCGCGCTTGACCGCCTCGCCGAGGTGCGGCGACGCGGCCAGGGCGGCCCGACCCGCGGCGGTGAGGCGATTGTCGGCCAGCTCGAGCGTCGTCAATCGAGCCACGGCGCTGCTCTGCGCCAGCAGCTGGGCGGCCTTCGGCCCGAGCCCGCAGCCGGCCAGCGACAGCGTCGTCAGGCGCCCGATGTGCGGGCTCTGCAGCAGCGCGCGCAGGCCCGCGTCGCCCGGCTTGTTGTTGGCGAGGTCGAGCGCTTCGAGGCTGGCCAGGTGCGACGCCTTGGCCAGCGCCTTGGCCCCCGCGCTCGTGAGCCCGGAGCCGGCCAGCGACAGGCGCCGCAGCCCGGTCAGCTTCGGGTTGTCGGCGATGTTCTCGGCCGCGGCGTCGCCCAGCCCGGGCGCCTCGATCGTCAACACGCGCAGCCGCGGCGCGTCCAGCTCGGCGAGCGGCGCGACCCCGTTGCCGTCGTCCACCTCCTCGACCTCGAGCGACAGGCCGTGGGGCTGCAGCGCCTGCAGGCTGGCGACGAGCCCCGGCACCGCGCGCTCGCCCACGGCGCCCAGCCGCAGCTCCAGCCACCGCACCGGCTGGCCCGCCTGCGCCAGCTTCTTCAGCGCCGCGGGCCCCGTCACGCGCTGCACGGTCACCAGCGGCCCGGCGTCGGCCCACCGCTCGACCTCGTCCGGCCAGCGCTCCAGCTCCGCCTGCACGCGCGGCAGGGCGACCTGCGCCAGCGCCTTCGGGTCCCACCGCGCGAGCTCCTCACAGAGCGCGTCCCATAGCGCCTCGCTGGGGGTCTGCTGCAACAGGTCGGTCAGCGCGCCGAGGCGATCGTCCATGGCGCCGAGGATGGCACATCGGCCGGGACATGTCCCGGGGGACATGCCGGGTCGTCACAGGCGCAGCTCCCATGTCCGAGTTCGAGGGAAGCCGCCACGCCCTGTACCGCAACCCCGGCGCCTCGCCGCGCTCCTCGCGTGCGTCTGCTTGCGTGCGGCGAGCGCTCGCCCGCGGCGCGCGGCCGAACGCTCTCCGACATCCCGGGCAACCCTGACACGGACTGCCGGCGCTCCCCTGCGGTCTGCATTGCGGCACGGCGAGCACCCGCGAGCTGCTCGATCCCCGGTGCACGAAGAGCGCGCGCGGTACCTCGCCTCGAGCTGCCGTGAGCCCCGTTGCGGGTGCCTCGGAGACCGCCGAGGCCTCTGTCCCCCGGCGCCGGCGACGGAACTTCATCACCTGTCCCTCGGGCCAGGAAATCGCGTACGCGCGGCGCCGCGGCTTGACGCCGCACGCCCCGTTGTCGACGATGCGCCGATGCGAATGCGTTGGAGTCCGTGGGTCCTGGTGGGTGCGGTGACGTGGGCGGCCGGATGCGGCGATGACGGCAACGCCTCGGCGGGCTCGAGCACCGATGGCGGCCTCACGGACAACCCGACCGGGGTCCCCGGCAGCACGACCGCGCTGCCCCCGACCACCGGCACCTCCGAACCTGACACCGGCACGACCGACCCGGTCGACCCGCCGACCACCGGCACCTCGACCACGGCGACGGACCCGACCGCGACCACGGTCGACACCACGGGTGACCCCGCCTGCGGCGGTTGCCCCGACAACTTCATCTGCAAGTACGAGACCTGCATCCCCGACCTCGGTCCTTGCCTCACCCACGACGACTGCCCCGGCGACTCCTACTGCGACGCCGACGGCGTGTGCATCCCCTACGACGTCCCTCCCGCCGTCATCAACGACCCCGACTGCACCAAGCCCCCGATCCCCGAGGGCGTCACTCCCACCCTGCAATGCGAGTGGACGGGCACCGCCGCCGACGACCCGACCGTCGCCTCGAACCGCATCTACACCACCCCGTCGATCGCCGACCTCAACCTCGACAAGGACCCGGGCAAGCTCCAGCCCTCGATCATCGTCACCACCTTCCACAACGCCAACGACAGCCGCCTCGGCACCCTGCGCGTGTTCGACGGCCGCACATGCGAGGAGCAGATGCGCCTCGGCGGCGTCGACGAGCCCGACTTCACGAACCGCCCGGCCTACGCCGCCACCTGGGCGGTCGGCGACCTCGACGGCGATGTCCCGCAGGGCGGCCACCCCGAGCTCGTCAGCTACCACCTCAACTCCGACGACGACGGAGACGAGGTCCGGCTCTACGCCGTCCGCATCGACTCCACCGTCGATCCGCCGGTGCTCGAGCGCATGTGGTACGGCCGCGACTGCGACAACGACGACGCGGCGCTCTCCTTCAGCAGCGGCAGCACCCTCGCCAGCCCGCTGCTCATCGACCTCGACGACGACGACCGCCCGGAGATCCTCGTCGGCCGCCAGGTCTTCGACGCCGAGGGCTGCCTGCTCACCACCTGGCTGAAGAGCGAGGCCACCGGCATGGAGTACGCCGCCGACGTCGACCTCGACGGGCAGATGGATCTCGTGACCGCGCGTCGGGTCGCCGGCTGGGACGAGGTGACCACCGAGTGGGTCGACAAGCCGTGGTTTGTCGCCAACCCGCAGGTACAGCTCAACGGCTTCACCGGCGTCGCCGACGTGGGCCTCTACTCGAACATCCCCGGCGTCGATCCGGCGCAGCAGCCCGAGGTCGTCGTCCTGTCGGCGCCCGGCGACAAGGGCCAGATCCGCATCCAGTCGCTCGACGGCGCCGTCGTGTGGGGCCCGATCGAGACCTACAAGACCGGCCCCGTCGACGATCCCGACGAGGGCGGCCCGATCACGATCAGCGACTTCGACGGCGACGGCCAGGTCGAGTTCGCCTCCGCCGGCGCCGAGCAGTACGTCGTCTACGATCCCGACTGTCAGGCGTCGCTCATGGGCATGAGCCCGCCCGAGCGCCCCGGCGGCACCTGCGAACGCGCCCCCGAGCAGGCGGCCAAGGACCTGCCCGACGGCGTGCTGTGGGCCCAGCCCTCGGACGACCAGTCGTCCAGGACCACGGGTTCGTCGATCTTCGACTTCGACGGCGACGGCGACGCCGAGGCCGTCTACCGCGACGAGTGCTACCTCCGCGTCTACGACGGCAAGTCCGGCACCGTCCTCTTCAGCACCCCGGCCTCGAGCGCCACCGGCCTCGACTACCCGACGATCGCCGACGTCGACGGCGACTTCGCCACCGAGATCGTCGTCCCGCGCACCCCGGCCGGCGGCTGCCCGGCGACCGACCCGCTGTTCCCCGAGGGCGGCCCGTTCAAGGCCTCGACCGGCTTCGCCATCTACCGCGACCCGATGGACCGCTGGGCCAACTCTCGTCCGGTGTGGAACCAACACGTCTACTCCGTCACCCACGTCACCGACGACGCCCGCGTCCCCCCGTGCAGCGAATCAACAACAACTGGCAGACGCCGGGCCTCAACAACCTGCGTCAGAACAGCCAGGGCGACGTCGGCGCCCTGCAGATCGCCGACCTCACCGTCGAGCTCGCCGAGATCGGCGAGCTGTGCTCCTTCGGGGCCGGCGAGATCGAGCTGACCGCCGAGGTGTGCAACCGCGGCACCAACGCGGTCCAGGACGGCGTCACCGTCGCCTTCCTCGAGACCATGACCCTGGACCAGGACGTCAGCATGGCCACGGTCGTGTGCGAGGCCGCGACGACGATGCTGCTGCAGATCGGCCAGTGCGAGGTCGTGAAGTGCGTCGCCAACCTCGCCGGCACGGGCAACGTGTTCGTCGACGTCGACCCCGACGACAAGATCGCCGACTGCCACCCCGGCAACAACCTCGGCGCCGACGCCTTCCAGATCTGCCCGGGCTGACGCTCCGTCGCGGTCAGGACGGCCGAGCTCGACCCGGCGCGGAGACGGCGGGGCCGCGCGGGTCGGGCACGGTCACGCCGCGCGACGCGACGACGTGGCGCGGAGGGTGGGAGGGTGTTCGAGAGGGCATGCCCGATCTTCACCTGGCGGAAGAGACAGGCGCGGACGGCTTCACAGGCGCAGCGCCAGGGTGGCCTTCTGCGGCGACGCGAGCGCGGGGAAGCGGGCGCGCCCCGCCGCCTCCTCGACGCAGTTGCCCAGGTCCGAGCCGCGGGCCGGCTTGTGGGCGGTCGCGCTGGTGACCTTGCCGCTGGTGGCGACCTCGACGTCGACCTTGTAGGTGGTGCCGGGGATCCCCAGCTCCGAGCAGGCCTTCAGCGCCCCGGACAGCCCGGCCGCGGCGGCCTTGATCTCGGCGTCGCCGAGCGCGGCCAGCGGAGCCTTCGACGGGGTCGTCTTGGCGACCGCCGACTGCTTCGGCTCCTTCGGCTCCTTCGGCTCCTTCGATTTCTTGGCGACCTTGGCGGCCGGCTCGGGCTCGGGCGTCGTCGGGGGCGGGCTGTCTCCGGGGACAGGTCCCGCCGCCGGCGTCGGCTCGGGCGGGGTCTTCGGCGTCGCGGGCGGGGGCGGGGCCGGCTCGGCCGCGGGCGCGGCGGCCAGCGACGGGGCTGCCTGTTCGGGCATGTCCTGCGGGGCAGGTGGGCGCACGGCCAGGAACACCCCCAGGCCGACGATCGCGGCCAGGCCGACGGCCGCGAGCGCCGGGCCGAGGAGGCGGCGCGGCGGCGGGGCGGGGACCACCTCGAAGTGGATGTCGAACGCCCCGGCGGCGTCGATCGCCCGGATCGCCGCCGCCAGCTCGTCGGCCGTCTGGTAGCGGTCCTCGGGCTTCTTCTCGAGGCAGCGCAGGATCACCGCCTCCTGGCGCTCGCTGACCGGGTGATTCGGGTCGACCTCGCTCGGCCGCGGCGGCGGCTGCTGCATGTGCATGCCCAGCACCGCCATGAACGCCTTGGCGCGGAACGGCAGGCGGCCGGTGAACATGCGGAACATCAGCACGCCCATGGCGTAGATGTCGGAGCGGCCGTCGAGCGGCTGCTCCTGGGCCTGCTCGGGCGACATGTACTCGGGCGTGCCGAGCAGCACGCCGGTCTGGGTCATCTCGTCGCCGGCCTCGCTGATCACCTTGGCGATGCCGAAGTCGAGCACCTTGACCAGCTCCTGATCGCCCTGGCGGATGAGATAGATGTTGTCGGGCTTGAGGTCGCGGTGGACCACGCCGTGGGCGTGCGCGGCCGCCAGCGCGGCGCACACCTGCAGGATGATGTCGCGCGCGCGCTCCCACGGCAGCACGCGCTCGCGCTTGAGCACCGACTTGAGGTCCTCGCCCTCGAGGTACTCCATGACGAAGAACGGCGCGCCGTGGTCGGTCTTGCCGAAGTCGGTGATGTCGACGATGTTCGAGTGGCGGACCCGCGACGACGTCCGCGCCTCCTGCATGAAGCGGTCGGCGATCTCCGGCTTGTCCTGCAGGTGGGCGTTGAGGGTCTTGATGGCGACCTTGCGGCCGATGTCCATGTGCTCGGCGAGGTAGACCTCGCCCATGCCGCCCTTGCCGAGGCGGTGATGCACGCGGTAGCGGTCGGCGAGCACCTCGCCCTCGTGGATCGTCGCCGGCGCCGGCACGGGCGGGTGGCTGAAGCTCGAGGAGTTCGAGCCCGACATCCGCGTCGGCGTGTCGGTCGCCGGCGGCGGGGCTGCTTGCGGCGGCGGGGTCCGCTCGGCGACCTCGACGGGCATCGCGTCGGCGAGCTCGACGTCGGAGGGCGAGTCGACGGGCTCGACGGGGACCAGGGCCGCGAGGACGGAGGTCGGCGCGGGAGCGGGAGCGACGGAGGCCGGCGCGGCGATCGGAGCGTCGCTGGTCGGCGCGGGGGCGGGAGCGTCGGAGGCCGGCGCGGCGATCGAAGCGACGCTGGTCGGCGCGGGGATGGGAGCGACGGAGGCCGACGCGGCGAGCCGGCCGAGGCTCGTCGGCGCGGGCGCGTCAGCGACGGGCGGCGGCGCGGGGACGATGGGCTGCGTTGTCGGAGCAGCGAGGCCAGGAGTCGATCCAGGGATTGAACCGAGGGCCGGCGGCGCGGTCACCGTGCCGACGGGCTTCGCCGCGGGAGCGGCGGCGCCGGGAGGCGGTCCAATCATTGAACCGAGGGCTGGCGGCGCGGTCACCGGGCCGCCGGGCCTGGACACGGGCGGCGGCGCGGGCAGCTTGATCGCCGGTGGTGCGAAGGCTCCGACGGCGGGTGGCGGGGCCTTGGCGGCGGGCGTCTGGACGGCCGGCGGCGGCGCGGGGAACTTGAGGGCGGGCGGCGCGAAGGCCTGGGCGGTGGACGGCGGCGCGGGGACCCTGGCAGCAGGGCGCGGCGGGGCGACGGGCTCGGCCTGGCGCTCGACGTCGACGTCCGGCTGGGGCTGCTCCTCGGCACTCACGACCGCCACGATACCGCACGCCAGCCCGCGGTGGTCACGCTCCGCAGGCGGCGCGAATCTCGGCCCGGACTTCCTGCAGCAGCGCTCCGTACGCGTTGCCCCCCGGCACCACGTTGCACAGCGTGTCGATCGCGTAACGCTCCGGGGGCAGCGACTGGATGAAACCGCGCAGCTTGGGGGTCGTCTCGGTGCCGAACCCGTCGTCGTTCTCGGTCGGGTCCCAGGCGCAGGCCGGCTGGCCCATCTTGGGATCGCCGAGCAGGCCGACCATGTAGAGGTCGTCGATCCCGGTCGGCTTGATGTTGGTCAGCGAGCCGGTCCAGAAGCTCTCGAAGATCTCTTCGGAGCCGTCGTGGCCCTGGGCGTCGTTGTTGTCGTCGTCCTCGTCGGCCAGCATGATCACCGTGAGGAACGCGCTCGGGCGGTAAAAGCCCTGGTTGCAGCCGGTGTTGAGCGACGGGTCGAGCGCGCCCACCGTCGAGAACAGGGCGTCGATCGGCTTCTCGTCGGGGTGGCCGTCGGAGCCGATGTTGAACAGGCACTCGAGCGTCAGCGGCATGTCGAGGTCGGGCAGGGTCGCGTAGGGCAGGCCCTCGGTGAAGCTGCACGGGTCGCCGTTGTTGTCGGCGGTGACCAGCGCGCCCAGCTTCTGACACTCGACGGGGTTGTGCGGGTAGGCCTCGGTGGTGACCACGCCGAGGTGGACGCTGCAGGCCTGGCGCAGCTCGGGGACCATCTCGTTGCCGAACGTGGTGATGAAGTCGAGCAGGATCAGGGTCTTGAGCAGCATGCTCGGCGAGTTGTCGGCGACGAACAGGAGGTCGAGGTCCTTGCAGCGCCCGATCCCGCAGCCGCCGCCGGTGGTCTCCTCCTCGCCGGTCGACGTCGTGGTCGTCAGCGGCGACAGCGTCGTGTCGGAGGTCGTCGTGGTGGTCGTGGTCGACGTCGGCTCGACGGTGGTCGCGTCGCTCGCGGTGGTCGTCGTGGTCGGCGCCGTGGTGGTCGTCGTCGGGCTCGTCTGCGCCGAGGGACCGCCGCACACGCCGGCCTCGCAGCGCAGGCTCGGGCCGCAGTCGCTGTCGGCGGTGCAGGGCTGGCCGGACAGGAAACCGCCGGTGAAGCAGGCGCTGAGCGCGAGCGCCCAGGCGACGAATAGCGGGCGCGCCATCGCCTGGCAGTATCGACGAGGACGTGCCGGCGGTGCAACGTCCGCCGACCTGTCCCATAAGACACGAGCGTCACAAACTGCCATTTACGCGCGCGGAACTGCGCCTTGTGGCCGTGGGGGCCGGCGGCATATGATCGCGGCCCTTCATGGCGATGGCGACGCACGGGCGGCGATGGTTGTCCGCAGGGCTCGCGGCGGCGCTGGCCGTCCTTCCGGCGGTGCCCGAGGTCCGCGCTGCGGCGCCGGCCAAGGCCAGCGACGAGCTCAACGCGAAGATAAGCGCGCTCGCGCAGGAGGCGCAGACGCGCTTCGAGACGGCCGACTACGCCGGCGCGATCGAGCTGTGGACGCAGGCCTACGCGGCGCTGCCGAACGAGCCCGCGTACGACAAGCGGCGCAACGTGCTCGCCTACCAGATCGCCCAGGCCTGCGTCGAGGCGTACGAGCTCGACCCGCAGCTCGTGTACCTCCGCAAGGCCGAGCGGCTGTTCGACAACTACCTCCAGACGATCAGCGCCAAGGACAAGAACACCACCGCCAAGGTGCAGGGCACGCTCGGCGAGCTGCGCGAGAAGATCCGCGTCGCCGAGGCGCGCGAGGCGGCCGACAAGCAGGTCGCCGCCGAGACCGCGGAGGGGCGCGGCGAGGACGACGGCGACGCGCTCCTCGCCGCCCGGAAAGCCAGCGAGGCGCGCGAGGCCGAGGCCCGCGCGAACGCGGAGCGCGAGGCCCGGCGTGCGCGTCGCCTCACCATCGCCGGCGGCGCGCTCACCGGCGCCGGGGCGATCGCCCTCGGCGTGATGGCCTACGGCCTCGCCCGCGGAGCCCGCGTCGACCGCGACGGCGAGGCCGCCAAGGCCGACGGCGTCACCGACCCGGCCGTGTACAGCGACCTGCTCGACCAGGGCACCGCCGCCAACACCCTGGCGATCGCCACCGCGGTGGTCGGCGGCGTGCTGGTCGTCACCGGCATCGGCCTGATCGGCGCCGGCGCGGCCGGCCAGCAGCGGGCCCGCCGCGACCTCGGCCTGGCGCCGACCTGGCTGCGCGGCGGCGCCGGGCTCGTGCTTCAGGGCAGGTTCTGAAGGACATGTCGTAAAGAGCATGTCTTGAAGGACATGCCTTGGAGAGCAGGTCATCGGGGCCCGGTGGCCGAGACGCCTGCAGCGCGCCCCTCGCGGGCGGTCCGTGATGGGCGACCAGGCGCGCCCTGCACGTCCTCGCGGACGTGCGCGGCGCTCGGCGCGTCGGCAGCGGCGAGGCTCGCGTGGATCGGTGCGAGCGCCGGAGCCTGGCGGTGGAGCGCGGCGAGCACCCGTCGGTCCGCGGGGGCCGGCGCGGACGTCCTGCTCCGCCGCGGCGTATGACCCTAAAAACATGTCCCAATGGACATGTAGCGCCGTGGCGGAGCTGCCGGCTCACAGGCGACGGCGGGGGCGGCCGACGCGGCCGCTGGGCTGGGACACGCGGCGGGCCAGCTCTTCCATGAAGGAGTCGTCGGCGAGGTCGGGATCGCGCTCGCGCAGGTGGGCGAGGAAGGCCTCGATTTCGGGCTTGTCGCTGCCCTGCTGCAGCCCGCGCATCACCCCGAGCAGCATGCGTTCGCTGCGGAGGCGCTCCTCGTCGAGGCGGCGGCGCAGGAGGATCGCCCGGCCGAACAAGATCGACAGCACCAGCGCCACCGCGGCGAGCGCCCACGCCACGATCGCGCTGACCTGGAGGCCCTTGTGGAGCAGGGCGTCGAGGTGGGTCCAGAAGCCGACCTCGAACCGCCCGGCGCGCTCGCGGAAGCGCAGCTCCTGCAGGCCGTCGTGGCCGCCGATGATGATCTGGTGGGTCACCTCGCGCGCGACCAGGCCGAACGCCGGGGTCAGCTCGTCGGCGAGGACCCGGCGCAGGCTCGGCGCGACGTCGCGGGCGATGACCGTGCGCAGACCCGGCCCGAGCTCGTCCTCGAGGACCGCGCGCAGGGCCGGGCCGAGGTCGTGGCGCAGACCGCGACCGGCCGCCTGCATCAGGCCGTCGACCGTCGCCTGCGTGAGCGACTGCGCCAGCGCGCGCATGTCTTGACGTGTCTCCGGGGACAGGCCGACGTCCAGCACCCGCGCGACCGCGTGACGGGCGGCCTCGGCCGCGGCCGGACCGAGGTCGGACCGCAAGCTGCGCGCGGCGGCGGCCGAGACCGCCTCGACGTAGCGCGTCGAGGCGCGGCGCAGCTCGGCCTGGCGCGCGTCGTCGGTCACCGACTCGACGACGCCGTCGACCAGAGTCTTGCTGAGCTCGCGGGCCGCGTGCTGCACCTGCGGGTCGAGCATCAACCGCTCGATGCGGCGCTGCGACTCGGGGTCCTCGAAGAAGCCGACGCTCTCGTCGAGCGCGGCGGGGACGGTGC
Source organism: Nannocystis pusilla (assembly GCF_026626665.1). GTDB lineage: Bacteria > Myxococcota_A > Polyangia > Nannocystales > Nannocystaceae > Nannocystis > Nannocystis pusilla. Next base: position 6,149,941 of record NZ_JAPNKE010000002.1, on the reverse strand, counting down.
GGCGCGTGATGCTCTCGGCGCTGAGGCAGCCGCAGAGCACGAGGCCGAGGAGGAAGCCGAGGCGAGCGCGCATGCCCGGTTCATGCGCGAGGTGAACGACCGCGGTCCGTGAACCGCGACAGGACGGGCGCGCTGGCCGGGGGCGCGCGCGCTCGTCACGAGCGAGGGGGCGGGGCGAGGCCGCCGCTCACGGCTTGCCCTGCTTCTGCGGGTCTTTGCCGCGCCGGCGGACCTCCCGCGGATCGTCCGAGTCGTAGCCGAGATCGCGGTGGCCGTCCGGCTGGCTGTCGCGGTTGTGCTGCAGATGGCTCGGCCGAACCTCGTGCGGGTCGCCCCCCTGGTGGCCCTTCTCGCCGTCCTCGCGGGTGCGCGGCGTGTCGCTGGGGTTGACCTGGTTGAGGCCGGTGTTCGGGCCGCCCCGGTCGCGATCGGTGTCGTCATGGGAGGGTTTGAAGCGCTTGTTCGGGTCCATGCTCGAACCGTGACGTCGGCGGGTGGGGAGTCAAGGAGAGCGCCGGAGGCGAGCGGGCACCGACGAATCGCCGGTCTGGTGTTGCGCGCGCGCCGGGAGATCTGCCTGGCAGAGGCATGCATGGATGGCCTCGCCGTATAGAGGTTGTGATAGCGTTCGACCGATGGTTTCCACGCGTCGTTCGGTAGGGTGCATCTTCGCGGTCCTCGGGCTCTTCGGTTGCGGCGACGACGGCCGCGCCACGGCCTCGGCGACGGCCGGCCAGTCGGAGGGCACCGCGACGCCGGGCACCGCGACCGAGCCGACGAGCGGCACCGGCAGCGCGACGCAGGCGACGACCGAGGGCCCGGGCACCGCCTCGAACTCGGCCAGCGAGGCGACGACGACGAGCGCGCCGACGACCACGCAGGACGTGACGATCACCGGCACCACCGGCCCGACCACGAGCACCTCGACCGGCCCCGACCTCACCACTTCGACCGGCCCCGACACGACGACCACCGGCGACCCGTGCGGCGGCGGCAGCGGGCGCGGCGGCTTCGACTTCAGCTACCTGTGGGTCGCCAACACCTCGCAGGGAAGCATCTCGAAGGTCAACACGACCACGTCGATCGAGGAGGGCCGCTACTACGCCGACCCCAACCCGGCGGGGGCCGACTCGTCGCGCACGTCGGTCAACATCGACGGTCACTTCGTGGTGGTGTCGAACCGGGCCTCGTACAGCGTGACCAAGTTCGCGGCCGACAAGGGCGACTGCGTCGACAAGAACGGCGACGGCGTGATCACCACGTCGGCGAACAAGGACGACCTGCTGCCGTGGGGCAGCGACGAGTGCATGCTGTGGAACACGCCGGTGAGCCCGGCGCCGTTCGGCTACAACGGCGGCCCGCGCGGGACCGCGTGGGCCCCGGGCGAGTTCAACCCGGCGACGTGCAAGTACGACGACCAGAAGGTGTGGGTCGGCTGGCTCGACGCGCCGACGCACGCGATCATCGGCCGCTTCGACGGCGTCACCGGCGTGCAGGACGCGACCATCCCGCTCGACAATTGGACCAGCCAGATCTCCCCGTACGGCGCCGCTGCCGACGGCAACGGCTACGTGTGGTTCATCAACGTCTACCAGGAGCTGGTCCGCATCGACACCGAGACGCTCGAGGTCAAGCGCTACCCCGGCGAGGGCATCCAGTTCTACGGCATGACCGTCGACGGCAAGGGCAACGTGTGGTTCGGGCCGTACAACAACGGCAACGTGGCGATGTTCGACGCCCAGACCGAGACGTTCCACCAGGTCCCCAACTCCGCCGAGAACCACCGCGGCCTCGCGGTCGACGGCAACGGCATGGCGTGGGTCGCCGCCAACGCCGGCGGCACCCACGGCTGCGGCCTCAACCAGATCGACACGAACACGATGACGGCCGTCCAGTTCCACACCTTCGAGCAGTGCTCGACGCCGGTCGGGGTCAGCATCGACGTCGACGGCTTCGTGTGGATGGTCGACTACGGCGGCTGGGCCTATCGCATCGACCCCGAGACCTACGCCAAGCAGCAGGTGCTCATCGCCGGCGATCACTACACGTATTCCGACATGACCGGCGGCGGGCTGTTCAACGCCGTCATGCCGGGCTGAGCCACGCGACAGCGCGCGAGCCGGCCTGCGCGGCATGGCGCCTGAGCTCGCAAGCGCGTCCTGCCGCGGCCTCGGTCGATGACGCTCTTCGGGGTCTTCCGCCGACACCCTCGATTCCGTCGCGTCGGCGCTCTCGCAAGGGCGCCGCAATTTTTCCGGGGCCCGCGGTTACTCCGCCGGCATGAGCCTCTGCTTCACTCCTCGGCTGCGGTCGCTGGCGTTGACCGGCGCGTTCTTGCTGACAGCGTGTCCCACCGAGAGCCCCTTGTTCGAGGGGCCCGGGCCGACCACCGGCACCGCCGGCGAGGACTCGACGACCACCGGCATCGGCGGTGATTCGACCACGACCGCCGCCGACGACCCGACCGGGACCACGGACGAGCCGACGAGCACGGGTGACCCCACGACGGGCACGACGGGCACGACCGGGACCACCGGCGAGGACGAGGTCATCCCGGTGCCGCCGGTCTGCGACGATCCGGCAGTGACGACGTGCATGGACCCGGTCACGAAGTGCAAGCTCGACCCCGATCGCGACGGCTACGTCTGGGAGTGCGACAACGCGCCCGATCACTCCAACCCCGGGCAAGAGGACATCGACGGCGACGGCTTCGGCGACGTCGTCGACCTGTGCCCGGTGGTGGCGAGCGAGCAGAACACCGCCGACAGCGACCGCGACGGCGTGGGGGACGGCTGCGACGTGTGCTCGCGCTCCATCGGGATCTACAACAAGAACGTCGTGTCGGTGCCGTTCTACATGCGGGTGCGCGGCAACCCGTCGCAGCTGGACAGCGACCGCGACGGCGTCGGCGACAGCTGCGACAACTGCGTGCGCGTCGCCAACTGCCAGGGCTACGGCGACGGCCCGGGGCTGGCGCCGCACGTGGTCGGTCAGCCGACCGACGTGCAGGCGGCGGGCTGCCAGGACGACGCCGACGTCGACCTGGTCGGCGACGCCTGCGAGGGCATGCTCAGCGCCGGGGCTGCCGGTCCGGTCGGCTTCCTCGAGGGCGACGACTTCGATCAGGACGGCCTCGCCAACATCGTCGACGCCTGCCCGCGCCAGCCGGTCGAGCGGCGCGCCTGCGCGAGCGACGACGACTGCCCCGATGGCGCGAGCTGCACCGCGGCGCAGATCTGCAACCACGCTGATCACGACGGCGACGCCGTCGGCGACGCGTGCGACAACTGCCCCTGGACTGCGAACCCCGAGCAGCTCGACGAGGCCGCGAACGACGATCCCGACGGCGACTTCATCGGCGCGGCCTGCGAGCAGCACGAGGAGTGCGTCGAACGCGAAAATCCGCGGCCCCTCGCGTTCTACGACGTCAGCGCGGGCGGCTACTGCTGCGTGACCACGTACGATGGCCAGCCGCTGATCGATCCCGACGGGGAGCCGATCGACGTCGCCGACCTGCCGCCGCTGCCGCCCGGCGTGCTGGAGCTGCCGCCCGGCTGCGCGGAGGCGCTCGCCCACAGCGAGGACGGCAAGGCGCACAAGATGAAGGCCTGCCACGTCGAGGCGCCGACCGACCTCTGGCAGTACCTGTGCCTGATGCCGGCGTGGGACCAGGACCTCGACGCGGTGCCCGACGACTGCGACCTGTGCCAGCACGCGTACGACCCGAGCAACGCGATATACGTCGACGCCGACATGAAAGAGTGGCCCCAATACGGCAAGTACTGCAACGGCGATTACAGCTGGGAAAAACTCGACCCGGCGAACATGTGCCTGCCGTGAATCGAGCGCGTGGGCGATTGCTGGCAGTCGAGGACCGCGGGAGATGGCCCATCTTGTGTTCGAGACATGTCTTTGGCGACATGTCACATAAAACATATCCTTCGGGACATGCTCGAACCTCGAGGTGAAGCCACCCCAGGGCATGAGGTCGGGCGGGGCCGAGGCGAGCTCACGGTGTGTCGCCGGCGGTGCTGGAACCAACACGCTCGAGCTCGCCGTGGCGTGCCCTGCCGCATTTTTAAAAATAGCGTGCTCATCCGCGTTTCGCTCGCCTGTAGCGCGCAGGAGCCCCGTTTCGAGGGCCTCGCGCGCGGGGCGCAGGCGAGCCGCGGAGGGCGGGCTACCGGGGCAAATCGAGGGGCGAGTCGCGGCGTCCCTGCTGGGCCTTCGGAGGCGGTGGGTCATCGGCGAGGACAACCTGCGCTTCGTCCGTTCGCCTTGAACGCTGCAGGTCGGCGGATCGCAGCGGGCCCGCGGCGCGCCGGGGCCCCGCGGAGCCGCGTTCGGGTGCTGCGCGACCCAGTTGCCGACCCTGGGTTGGTGAATCAGGGTACGCGGACGGCCATCGGACGAGCGAAGCACACGTGAATCACGCGTGGCCGAACCCGGGTCCCAGACCGACGCGACCGCAGGGTTCGTGCAGCCGACAGTCCGTCTCGCCGTGGCATGAGGCCGAGGAGGAGCCCGCGGTAAGAGCGTGACGTACCGCGCGGGCAGGTTGCCTCGTCGGCGTGATCCGTTCTCTCCTTCAGATCACATACAGCTGGTTATTTGTCCGCCGACGACGAAAGGTCGCCATGAAGAACACGGTCCTGCTGTCCATCGCCGCCGCGCTCCCCGTCCTCGCCTCGTGTGACATCCCCCTGCCGGAGCAGTACTCCCTGGCGAGCTCGACCTCGCTGCCGGAGGGGATCGCCTACGACGAGCTGACCTACTCCTTCTTCGCCACCGCGATCAACGGCGGGGAGATCACCCGGATGTCCGGGCTCGGGCAGGAGGAAGTGTTCTACGCCTCGGCCGACCCGATGGTGTCGTTCAGCGGGGCCCACGTCGACGTGGCGCGGCGCCTGTTGTGGGTCTGTCAGGTCGACGTCAAGACCGATCCGATCCCGAACTCGAAGGTCGTCGCGTTCGACATCGACGAGGGGACGCTCGTGCGCACCATCGACCTCGGCGAACCGTCGTTCTGTAACGACCTGACGACGGACAAGGACGGGGTGGTCTACGCCACGGACTCGGTGCTGCCCAACATCTACCGGATCGCCGAGGACGACGAGTTCGAGGTGTTCGCCACCAGCCCGCAGTTCGCGCCCGGCGGCTCGATGGGGCTCAACGGGCTCGACATCGCGCCCGGCGGCGAGGACCTGCTGGTCGTCAAGACGATGCCGCCGGCGCTGTACCGGGTGTCCCTGAGCGACCCGTCGGACATTGCCGAGGTGACGTTCTCCGGCGACCCGTTCTCGATGCCCGGCGACCCGCGCTTCCCCGGCCCCGACGGGCTCGAGTTCCTCGGCGACGAGCTCTACGTGATCTACGACGGCGGCGTGCAGCAGCTGACGTTCTCCGGCGACGATCACACGCAAGCGGTGGTGCGCACGACGACCTCGGTGCCGACCGGCCTCACCAGCGCGACGGTGGCGGAGGGCCGCCTTTACATGATCGACAGCGAGGTCTTCCGGGTGCTCTACATGTTCCAGCCGCCGGAGCTGCCGTTCAAGATCCTCCACCTCGAGACGTCGCTGTTCGCCGCGATGTGAGGCCGGCGCCGCGACGCGCGAGCGCCTCGCGGCAGTCATTCAAAGGCCCCGGCTCTGGACGAGGCCTCGCTGATCGTCGCCTCTTCTTGGAGAGGCCGAAGGCGCGACGCTCGTGTGGACCGCGGCGCCGTCGCGCTCGACGCGGAACCCGTGGGCCGAGGCCGTGCTCGTCGATCTCGCGCAGGCCGTCGGCGCGCGAGGAGAAGTCGATGTCGAGGTTCGCTCGGATCGTCGATGTCGCGGCCCAGGCCATCTTGCCGAGGTCCGCCGCGTCGGTGGAGACCTGCACGATGTCGACGACCGGCGCTGCGTGCGACCCCGGGGCGCTCTCCGTCGCGGCGATCGCCGTGGGCGACGTAGCCGTCGCGGGTCCGCGTCTCCTGCGACGACGCGCCGGCGAGCCGACCGGAGCGCCGGGGTGCGCGTGAGCGGGCCGTCGGCCGTCGCGTCGTAGACGCTGGGCCCCACGTCCTCCGGCATGCGCCCACGCCCCTCGCAGGTGCGGGCGATGGCGCGCTCCGGGCCGCGCGGGGGCGCGCAGTCGCGGCCTGAAAAATTCTTTCATCCACCTCGTCCGCGGCGCGCCACTGGAGGCGTGAGGCGTCGCCCGGCCGACGCTCGCGGGGCGCGACATGAACTTATCGACATGAACTTACCGCCATGAACCTCGGGACATCCCGAGGATGCCCCCGCGACGCCGGTCGCGCGGCGCCCGGCGGTTCGTAGCAAGCCGCCCGGGCCACGATCTCCTGCTCCTGTCACTGTCGAACATCGCGCGCGGGCCGCCTGCGCGCGCGGAGGAACGCATGCACCGATCGCAGCACCGACTGATGCGCCGCACCTTTTTGAAGGCGCTGGGTCTCGGCATCGCCGCGCCGCTCGCGGCCCAGATGTCGCGCCTGGCGGTCGCCGCCCCCGGCGACCGGCCGAAGCGCCTCTTCATCTTCTACGTCCCGCACGGCATGCCGCCGGAGCACCTCCAGCCCTATGGCGAGGGCGACGCCTTCTTGCAGGGCTCGAACGTGCTGAGCCCGCTGCTCCCGTACCGCGACCGCGTCGCGGTCGTCCGCGGCCTGTCGATGAACGGCGGCATCTCGAACCACGTGGCGATCCGCGCGACCTTGACCGGCTTCGCCGAGGGCGAGGGCAGCGACTCGATCGACCGGCTGATCGCCGAAGGCATGGGCGTCACCCCGCACGTGCTCGGCGCGATCCCCTACGACAAGGGGGCCGGCTTCTACAGCGACTGTTACCTCGTCAAGCACGGCTCGTGGGTGCGGCCGATCGAGAGCCCGGTCGAGGCGGTGACGCAGCTGTTCCAGGGCGTCGGCCCGGCGCCGATGCCGATGCCCGGCGTCGACGAGAACAAGTTCCGCGCGGCCACGCTGGCGCTGACCGAGGGCGAGATCGAGGCGATGCAGGGCGTCGTGTCCGGGCTGACGCGCGAGGAGAGCAAGCTGGCGCTGCACCTCGACGCGGTCCGCAACCTCAAGGCCAAGGCCTCGGGCGAGGGGCCGCCGCCGCCGATGGTGAGCTGCGACGCCAAGCCGGCGTTGCCGGCCGTCGACGCGGTCGCCGGGCTCGACCCGCTCAACCAGAGCTTCTTCGGCAAGCTGCTCGACGCGCACCTCGAGGCCAGCGCGTACGCGTTCATGTGCGGCTCGGCGCGGGTGATCACGCTGCAGAACATGTGGGTCAACGCCGGCCTCAACTTCGGCTTCGAGGGCGGCCCGGGCATCGCCAAGGGCCACCACGACCCGGTGTCACACTCGTGGGACGCGGCCGGCCGGGCCGAGTTCGCGCAGTGCCAGAAGTGGTTCTTCGAGCGCCTGGCCGAGAAGTTCCTCAAGGTGCTCGACCAGCCCGACCCGCTCGACGTCGAGGACCCGACCCGCACCGTGCTCGACAACTCGCTGGTCTACGTGTGTAGCGAGGTGTCCGACGGCGCCAATCACAACTCCGATCATTCCGACGTGTGGATCGACGGCCAGCCGGTCAGCTCGAGCCTGCCGGCGATCCTGATCGGCGGCGGCGGCGGGTACCTGAAGACGCAGCAGGTGGTCCAGGTCGAGCGCAGCCACATCGACATGCTGGCGACCCTCGCCGACGCCATGGACGTCCCGCTCGGCTCGATCGGCGGTCAGTCGGTCTCTGCCATCCAGGAGCTCAAGGCATGACACGCATCCACCTCTCCTCCCGACACGCGTACCTCGCCTTCAGCCTGGCTCTCGGGACAGGTTGCACGAGCGGCAACGGCGGGTCCGGCACCGACACCGACGCCGCCGGCACCGACACCGGCGCCACCTCGGCCGGGGTCCCGACCACCACCGACGATCCGACCGGCGCCCCTGGCGACACCGACGCCGACCCGCCGCCGGTCAACCCGGCCGGGCGCTGCGAGCAGTCGCGGCTGGGCGCGCGGGTGCTGCGGCGCCTGACGCAGGTCGAGCTCGAGCATACGCTGCGCGACATCTTCCCCGGATCGAGGCCACCTGGTCCGGGGTGCAGCTGGGCATCGATCCGGCCTCGAAGCACGGGTTCACCAACGACGCGGCGACGCTCCTCATGGGCGATCAGACCGCGGCCGAGTGGCTGGCCACCGCCGAGGAGGTCGGCGACGCAGTCACCGCGCCCGCGGTGCTGCCGACGATCTTGCCGTGCGCGGCCCAGAGCCCCGACTCTGCCTGCGCCGCCGAGTTCATCGGCACCTACGGCCAGCGGCTGTTCCGCCGCCCGCTCACCGCCGACGAGCGGGCGCGCTACGAGGCGCACTTCGCCTCGATCGCCGCCGAGGTCGAGTTCCCGGTCGCGCTCAAGTGGACGCTGGTCGGCCTCATCCAGTCGCCGCACGCGGTGTACCGCAGCGAGCTCGGCGAGCCGGGCGACGGCGGCCACGCGCTGACGCAGCACGAGATCGCCACCGCCCTCGCGTACACCTACGGCGGCAGCACGCCGAGCCCGGAGCTGCTGGCGAAGGCCGAGCAGGGCGCGCTCGCCACCCCCGAGGCGCGCATGGCCGAGGCCAGCGCGCTGCTGTCGACCCCGCGCGGCAAGGACGTCCTGCACCTGTTCTTCCGCCAGTGGGCCAAGTACCCGCAGGTCGAGAGCAAGGTGAAGCTCGACGTCGCCGGCTTCGACGACATCCGCATGCGCATGATCGACGAGACGAAGCGCTTCGTCGACGAGGTGGTGTTCGCCCAGGACGGCGACGTCCGGGCCTTGCTGACCGCGCCGTACACGGTGCTCGACGCGACGCTGGCGCAGTTCTACGGCTTCGGTCAGGTCGCGGGCGACAGTGCGGTCGTCGAGCGTCCGGCCGACTGGGGCGTCGGCCTGCTGGCTCAGGGCTCGGTGCTCGCGGGGCAGGCCCACGCCGACAGCTCGTCGCCGACCAAGCGCGGCCTGCTCGTCTACGATCGGCTGCTGTGCGGCCCGCACATCCCGCCGCCGATGAACATCCCGGCGATCGATCCGCCGATGCCCGGCGCGCAGACCACCCGCGAGCGCTACGAGGTCGCGCACGCCGGCGATCCTGCGTGCCAGTCGTGCCATCAGTACTTCGATCCGATCGGCTTCGGCTTCGAGCACTTCGACGCCGCGGGCCGCTACCGCGCCGACGAGAACGGCCTGACGATCGACGCGACCGGCCAGGCCGTGGACAGCAAGCTCGTCCCGCTGATCACCTTCGACGGCCTCGGCGACATGTCGAGCAAGCTGGCCGAGCTGGCGCAGACCACCGACTGCGTCAGCGGTCTGCTGGCCAACTTCGCCTACGGCGTCGAGGAGAACTGCCTCGCCGAGGAGGCCCGCACCGCGCTGCAGGACGGCGAGCTCGGCCTGCGCGAGTTCTACGTCGAGCTCGCGGCGAGCGAGCACTTCGTCCGCCGCGCCGAGTGAGGCGGCGCGGTCCGGCAGCGGCGCGTCGGCCTGCGCGCGCCGTTGCCTGCCCGCGGTCCGCCGGATAGAAGAGGGCATGCGCGCCGCGCTTCGATCTCCGCTCGTCCTGCTCGCGGTCGCGCTGCTCGCCTGCCGCGGCGAGGGCGAGGTCCTGGCGCTGGACGGCGGCGAGCCGGCCGACGGCCGCTGCGGCCTCGTCGTCGTCGACGTCTCCGACGGGCTCACGGTCGCGCGCGCGCTCACCAGCGACTGGGAGACCGGCTCCTGCTACGAGCTCACCCTGACCCGCACCGGCGCCGCGCGGGCCGCCTGGTGGGTCCAGCTCGCCACCGACGCCGCCGTCGTCGACCGCTGGAATCACGCCGCGACCGACCTCGGCGGCGGCCTGTTCGAGTGGCGAGGGATCCGCGAGTCCAACAACATCGAGCTCGATCCGCAGGGCACCACCGTCGTGGGCACCTGCCTGGAGTGCTGACCCGCCGCGCCCTGGCTGGTCGGCGCTGCCGGGCCGGGATACAACTGGCGCCCTGTGGTCGCCATCCCTCTGGCCCTCGCGCTCGTCGTCGGTGAACCGGCGCCCGTGAGTCCGCCTGGCGGGGCCACCGAGGCCGCCACCTCGCCGCGGCGGATCGTCGTCGGCGTGATCGAGGGCGGCCGCATCGACGCCGTCGCCGTCGTCCAGGCCCTGCGCGGCCACCTCGCCGATCTCGACGTCGGCCCCGCGGTCGAGGCCCGGCCCGCCGCCGCGCTCGCGGAGCAGCTCGAGTGGGCCCGCGAGCGCCTCGCCGAGGGGGCCCAGGCGGTCGTGTGGGTCGAGGCCACGGGCGGGCAGGGCAGCGCCGTCTACCTCCTCCTCGGCGCGCCCGAGCGGCTCTACACGCGGCACCTCGACACACCCGACGAGCCGCGCGAGACGCGGGAGATCCTCGGCGTCGTCATCCGCGGTTTGGTCGCCTCGCTCGCGGCCAGCGAGGCGCCGGCCGACATGGAGGTGATCGCGGTGCCAGTGCCCGAGGCGGAGCCGCCGCCGCCGCCTCCGCCTCCGCCCGCCGCGCCGCCGAAGCCCCCGCCGGCGCCGCCCGTGCGCCTGCTGCTCGGCCTCGGCTACGTCGGCTCGAGCTACGCCGCCCAGCTCCCGTGGGCCAGCGGATTTGGCCTCGAGGTCGGCTTCCTCGGTCGCCGCGGCCTGATCGTCGCGGTGGGCGGCGCCGGCCTTTGCACCCCGTGCTCACCCCGGAGCTCGGCCAGCACAGCTTCGCCGACGCCCGCCTCCGCCTCGGCCGCGTCGGCTTCACCCTGCGCGTCGGCGTCCGCGTCCCGCTCGGGGCCCGCCGCCGCGTGTTCGTCGAGCCCGCGCTGGTCGGGCGCGGCGAGGCGGTCGTCTGGCGGCCGACCGAGGGCTCGCAGGCGCGCGGGGGCGGGGGCGTGCGCGTCGGCGTCGCGCCGACCGTCGGCTTCGGCGTGCAGCTCGGGCGCGGCTTCGCCCTCGTCCTCGCGGCCGGCCTCGACCTCTGGCTGCGCAACTTCGACCTCGTCGCCCGCACGCCCGTGGGCACGACCCCGCTGGTGCGCCCGCCGACCGTCGGCGCCACCGCCGGCCTGGGCTTCGTCTGGGTGCGCTAGGGCCGTCGTTCGCGCTTCACCTGTCGCGGTCGTCCGCGCGTGAGCGCGTGAGCGCCAGAGGCTCGGTTCGCCTGAGCGCGCCAGCCGGCCGCCGGCTTTTTTTCATCCGCCGGGCCGCCGCCGGGCCACCCTACCGGCGATTGCTCGCCAAGGCCCCCGCATCCGTGCTCGTGGCCGTCCCCGCCGACGCGCCGCCCGACGACCTCGCCGATCACGCCGAGGCTCGCGCGCTCGCGCGGGCGACCGCCGCCGGCGATCGCCAGGCCGCGACCCGTTTCGCCCGCCGGCTCTTGCCGGTCGCGCGTCGGGTCACGCGGGCGCTCCTCGGCGCCGGCACCGACGCCGACGATGTCTCGCAGTCCGCCCTCGTCGAGCTGCTCGAGTCGGCGCGCACCTACGCCGGCCAGGGCCCGCTCGAGGCGTGGGCGCGCCGGATCACCGTGCGCGTCACCATGCGCTGGCTCCGTCGCGGCCGCCGGCTCGCCGTCGTCGCCCACGACGAGGACGACCCCGGCAGCGAGCCCCCCGACCTCGGTGACGACCTCCGCGAGCACATCCCGCGCGCCGTCACCGACTACCTCGAGCTCCTCCCCGAGCCGCAGCGGATCGCCCTCGTCCTCCGCCACGCGCTCGACCACACCTTGCCCGAGATCGCCGAGCTGACCGGGGCGCCGGTGCCGACCGTCAAGTCGCGGGTCCTCAAGGCCGAAGAGACCCTCCGCAAGCTCATCCGCCGCGACCTCAACCTCGGCCGTCCGAACCCGTGACGGAGCCTCCGATGCACCACGACCCCGAAGCAATCGACGACACCCCCGAGGACCGACGCTGGCGCCGGCTGGTCGACGCGTCCCTCGGCGGCGACCCGCTCGCGGCCGACGACGCCGCCTTCCTCGCGGCCCACCGCGGCGACGGCCCTGCCACCCGGCGCGAGCGCGAGCTGCTCGACGCCCTCCGTCGCGGCGAGCCCGACGTGACCGACCCCGCCGCCGACGACGCGCTCGTCGCGGTCGCGGTCGACCGCTTCCTCGCCGGGAACACCGCCGCTCGCGGAGCGCCGCGCCCCGCGAGCGCCCGCCGCCCGGCCCTCGTCATCGGCATGGGCGTGGCCCTCGCCGCGGCCGCCGCCTGGCTGCTGCTGATTCGACCCTTCGGACATGTCTCTGAAGACACGTCGTCGCCGCTCGCCGCGGCTGACCCGCAGGACGGCCGCGCAGAATCCACACATGACCCCAAGGACAGCAGCGGCGATTCACCCGGCGTGAAGGACGGCCTGGCCGCGCGCCCGCCCGAGTCTGCGCCTGTCCCGAAGGACATCCCCGTCGAGCTCCGCCTGCTCCGCGGCGGCGCCGGCGACGAGGGCCCGCTCGCGCTCCAGCAGCCCCTGGGCGACGGCCCGCTGCGGCTCGCCGGGGCGGCCTGCGTCGGCGCGGCGGACCGCTTCACCGCCTGCGCCGAGGGCGAGGCCGAGCTGCGCGTGCGCGGGGCGGTCCTCGCCGTCGAGCGCGGCAGCGTGCAGGTCGAGGTCGCGCCGGCGGGTGTCGGCATCGTCTGGGTCGAGGTCGCCGGCGTGGCGATCGTCAGCGACGAGCCGGGCGCCCTGTTGATCGTCGCCGAGCCGCAGCGCTGGCGGGTGACCGCGGTCCGCGGCGCCCACCGCCTGCGCGAGGGTGACCGCGAGCGCTCGCTCGCCGCGGGCGAGACCGCCGACTCGCTCGCGCAGGTCGTCCCCGCCGACGCCGATCGCTCCGAGCGGGGCGCGCCCGTCAAGCCGCGCCCCGCCAGCGACCCCGGCGAGCTCATCGACGAGGCGCACGCCCTCCGCGGGGCCGGCAAGTACCGCGCGGCCGCCCGCATCTACCGCCGCCTGCTGCGCGAGCACGGCGACACCTCGCTCGCTCGCACCGCCCAGGTCGCGCTCGGCCAGCTCTCGCTCGGCCCGCTCGGCGATCCCCGCGGCGCCCTCTCGGCCTTCGACGGCTACCTCCGCGACGCGCCGCAGGGCGCCCTCGCCGAGGAGGCGCTCCACGGGCGCGTCGAGGCGCTCCACCGCCTCGGCCGCGACCCCGACGCCGCGCAGGCCGGCGCCGAGTTCCTGCGCCGCTTCCCCCGCAGCCGCTACGCCCAGGACGTCCGCCAGCGGCTCGACGGCGGCTGAGTCGACGGCGGAGCGCGACGCGACGGAGCCCCACCGCGACAGCCTGTCCTGAGGGACATGTTTTCACCCTTCGCGCTCGCAGTCCGCCAGCGAGCGCGACGGTCGCGCTCGCCTGTCCCGAAGGACATTGTATCGAGCATCGCGCGCGTCGCCCGCGGGCGAGCGCGATGGCGTCGGGTCGACGGCCGGGCGCGACGCGACGGCGGCAGAGTCGACGGCCCCGACAACCGTATCAGCAAGACCAGAGCGCCCGTCGACCTTCTGCGGCGCGACAGCGTCGATCGCCGACGCGGCGGCCCTGGGTCGGCCCGGGCTTTCGCGCTACCCTCGCCCGTCATGATGCCCCGCCGCGCCCGCGCGATCCTCTGGCTCGACGGCTCGGCCGCCTGCGCCGCCGGCGTCGTGGTGCTCGCGCTGCACGACGCGCTCGCGCGGCTCCATGCCTTCCCGCCCGCGCTCGTCCTCCTCATCGGCGCCGTGAACCTCGCCTATTCCTGCTACTCCGGCACGCTCGCCGTCCGCGCGTCCCGCGGGCGCACGCCCACCCGCCGCGCGATCGACATCCTCGTCGTCGCCAACCTCGCGTGGGTCGCCGCCTGCGCCGCGATCGTCGCCCTCACCGCGGACACTGCGAGCATCTTCGGCCTCGCGCACGTGGGGCTCGAGGGGCTGTTCGTCGGTATGCTCGCAGTGCTCGAATATCGCCGGGTGCGGCCATTCGCGCGCTCGCCCGAGCCCGCGTGACTCGTGGGAGTTCACGGACGAGCGTCGCGGTCCGCTCGGCCGCCGCGCCGTGGACGACGTCGAGGCAGCCGGGTGGATCCTCGCAGGTCGAGCAGGTGGATCGGAGCACCCTCGATCGTGCCCGAGTCGCGGTCGACGCAATCGTCGGCGTACACGTGCGAATGCGGCCGCGGCCGCGGCCGCGCGGAGACACGCCGTCAGCGTTCGACCACAGGAATCGCCCCGGTACCTCGCTCGTGGCCGCGGGGAGACACAGCGCATTGTCGCCCCGTGTCGACCGCAACCCCCGATTGCGCAGAGGGCGATGAATGCTCATTCTCGGCGTTTCGCCGGCTTGACTGGCCTGCGGCGGCTCCTCTAGCGTGCCCCGCCATGCAGCCTCGCTTTCGTTGCCATCGACCACTGCCGAGCGCCGCCTCGTCCTGCCCGTCCTGCCGCCAGGACGGTCGAGCCCTCGGCGGTGAGGACATTGCGGGCACCACGAATGGACATGTCCCGAAGACCAGCCGGGACACGCGCGACCACTCCGGCTCGCGGCGCTCCTTCCTCGTCGCGACCTGCCTGCTCGCCGGCGCGTGCGGCGGCAACGACGGCGACATCACCGCGAGCACCTCCGGCGACACCCACGCCTCCACCGAGACGGGGGCGGGGACCGAGCCCATCGACACCACCCCGACCACCGGCACCTCGACCGGCGACGAGCCGGCGCCGACCAGCACCACCGGGGACGAGCCGGTCCCCACCGACAAGCTCGTCCTCGACTGCAAGGAGAGCCCGGCTTCGCCGGCGCCGCTCGACATCCCGGCGAACACCCTGACGAAGCTCGACGCCGACACCACCGGCGTGCGCGGCGGCTCGCTCCTGTTCGTGCGCGACGGCCAGGTGGTCCTCGCCTCGCCGGGCGCCGAACCCGGCTCCGAGCCGATGGACACCCCCCGCAGCCCCGTCATGACCTTCGACCTCGCCACCCGCGCCTGGGCGACGACGCCGACCATGTTCACGCCGTCGATCGCCGGCGCGCTGCAGCCGGCGTTCGCGCCCGACGCCGCCTACCTGTTCACGAAGAAGTACGGGACGGTGACCACGCTCGAGAAGGTCGATCTGGCGACGCTCACGAGCGCCGCGATCGGCGACGAGGCGTGGAAGGCCGAGCAGACGCCGACGTGGACCGAGTACCGCGATTACGGCGATCCGTTCGCCTCGATCGCCGACACCAACCTCGTGTGGGACCCCGAGCACGCGCAGATGTTGATGCTCGGCGGCCAGGCGCCGGGCGCCCCCGACGGGAGCTTCGGCGACTGGACCTTCGATCCGCAGGCCAGCGTGTGGCAGGCCGCGCCGGGCGGCGCAGAGGTGGCTCGCACCCTCTTCGGCGATCTCACGGCGACCGCGAACGAGCTCCGGCTGGTCGTCGCGCGCGCGCGGGCGGCGTGGCACCGCGGCCTGTCGTCCAGCGATCTGGCCATGCGGATCGAGACCGAGGTGGTCCCGGCCTGGGAGGCGCTCGCGGGCGAGCTCGCGGAGCTGCAGTCGCGCGTGGCCGGGCTCGACGGCGAGTCGGGGCTCGACGACGAGACCCTCGCGATGGGCAAGGCCAGGATCGACGACGCAGTCGCGGCCTATGCGGCCGGCTCGACGCTCCTCGCCGACGCGCTCACCGGCGAGACGCTCACCGCGCTCGATCGCGTGGCGGTCAGCGTGCGCGAGGCCGCGTGGGCCGTCGCACCCGAGCCGCCGCCGCGCTCGGGCGCCGCGGTCGCGGTGCTGCCGGACTGCAGCGGCCTCGTCCTGTTCGGCGGGACCCACGGCGACTTCGGCACCGCCGATACCTGGATCTACGACTTCGCCTCGCGGCGCTACCGGCAGCTGTGGCCGGAGCACTCGCCGAGTCCGCGGCACGGCGCGCGCTTCGTCGGCCTCACGGGCGGCCGCGCCTTGCTGCTCGGCGGCGACACCTTCCGCGGCAACGTCTCGCCGCAGCAGCCGGACCAGAAGCTGCCGACCGAGGCGTGGCTGTTCGACGCGACGACGATGAAGTGGTCCTTCGTCGGCGGCGTGGTCGCCGAGGAGGAGGCGACCCTGATGCGCCTCGTCGGCGCGACGCACGTCGGCGGCGACACCGTGCTCGCGGTCGCCAACGGCAACTCGGAGTACCCGAGCCTGCAGCGCTCGAGCACGTGGGCCCTGCGCGTCGACCCGGCCACTCTCGACGCGGCCGCCACTGCCATGAAAGGCGTCGCTCCTGGCACCTCGCGCTCGCGCGCCGACGCGGCGCCCGGCTGGTCGCCCGCGTGGTACGACGAGGCCCCGCGCGATCCGGACGGCACCTTCGGCGCGTGGCTCGACGACCTGCCCGCGAACGAGTGGACCGCCCTGCCGACCGCCCTGCGCCCCAACACCGCGCGCTCATGGGGCAGCACGATCTTCGACGCGGCGAATCATCAGCTGCTGCACTGAACCGGCGGCCACCAGTCCGACCCGACCAACACGGTGCAGCACGTCCACCTCGAGACCGGCCGCTACAGCATCGGCCACGTCGCCGAGGCGCTGGCGATCGGCAACACCTTCAACGGGCGCCCCGACTGCAACAATCACACGTACAACGCGGTCGCCCTCGACCCGGTGTCGAAGCTCCTGATCGCGCCGCACCGGGCCGGCACGCACGTGTACGACCCCGCGCTGGGCGACTGGATCGACTTCGTGCCGACCCAGCCGTTCGGCTACGACCTCTACAACGTCAAGCTGACGTCGAGCCCGGTCGGCGTGGTGGCGTGGACGGGCGGCCAGACGGCCGGCACCTTCTTCGGCCGCTTCGTCGTCGACCAGCGCGCGTGGAGGCCCTGCCGCTCACCGGCGACCTGCCCGCAGTGACCGGCGCCGACGAGAGCTCGCTCGTCCACGACTCGAAGCGCGACCAGCTGCTCATGTTCGCCGCGACCGGCTACGAGGACGCCGGCGGGCAGGTGTGGTCGTACGACTTCGCGTCGCAGGCCGTCAGCGCGCTCGAGCCGACGAACCGCGCCTACATCGACGACAGCCCGTCGTCGCAGGCGCTGCACCGCGTGCGCGAGGCCGTCTACGTCGAGGCCCTGGACCTCGTGCTGTTCGTGCAGATGTGGGTCGACGGCCAGCAGGTCGGCTACGACGTGGCCAACAACGTGTGGGTCAAGACCAACATCGCCAGGCACCCGAGCGAGCAGTTCGGCAGCGTCGACTGCGGCATCACCATCGACCCCGAGCGCGAGCGGCTCTACGCGCTCTGCAACTACGCCGAGAACTTCGCCCTGCGAGCGACCTTCGCCGACATCACCACCACGCCGCTGTGATCGGCGCGCTCACCCGACTGATTTTTACTTTCGAAAGAGAAGCGACCATGACGATCGATCGACGAACCTTTCTCGAGTCCACGCTCGCGCTGTTCGGAGGCCTGGGCCTCGGCGCGTGCGGCGGCGGCGCGGGGGGCTCCGATGCCACCGACAGCGACGGCACGACCGGCAGCGGCGGCGCCTCCGACTCCACCGGCAGCACCCCGACCGACGGGACGGAGGGGACCACCGATTCCACCGGCGACGCGCCGACGACGACGGACACCGGCGGCATTGACGTGACGCCCGAGGACATCGTCACTGTGACCCTGACCGCGGGCACCTCCGGGGCGCTGTTGCCGTGGACGATCGGCCACTTCTTCGCCGAGGGCGACGTCCCGACCGGGACCCGCCTCTCCGCGGACGTCGACGAGTTCCAGGCGGTGGTGCGCAACCGCTGGCCTGACGGCTCGGTGAAGTTCGCGGTGCTCTCGGGCCGCTGCGAATTCACCGCAGGGACGCCGCGGGTCGTGCAGATCGGGCGCGTCCCGGAGGGCCCCGATCCGGCACCCGCGATCACCGAGGCGGAGCTGGTCGCGGCCGCGCCGGACCTCACCGTCGATCTGGGCGCGCTCGGCTCCGTCTCGTTGGCGTCCGCGCTGGGGAGCCCGGTCCAGCAGCTCCTGTCCGGACCGGTCGCGTCGGAGTGGCGCTATCGCCTCGACGTCGACGAGCAGCTGATCGTGTGGCTGTTCCTCCGCCTCTACGCGGGCGGCGCGGTCGAGGCGCTGGTCAGCGTCGAGAACGGCTGGCTCGACTACGCCGGGGCCATCAACAAGCTCGCCCGCGTCGTCGTGACCTCGAAGGGCCAGACTCTGTTCGACTCGAAGAGCGAGCTCGACATCAAACACCACACGCGGATCGTCTGCACCACGGGGCACAGCGGCAAGTTGTGGCAGGACGCCGATCCGCAGATCGTCGTCGCCCACGACACCGCGTACCTGCAACAGAGCGGGGCGGTCCCTGCTTTCCTGGCGGAGTCGACCAGCCAGGAGCTCCTCGACGGCCTCGCGGACAAGTACGTGCCGTACGCGCAGCACGACCTGCCGGGCAACGCGCTGGGCGGCGGCGGCGACAGCCCGTCGATCGGCTGGCTGCCGAAGTGGGACGCTGCCTACGCCGTCTCGGCCGCGCCGCGGGCGCTGCAAGCGGTGCTGGTCAATTCGTTCGCCGCAGGCGCGTGGAGCGTGCACATCCGCGACGCCGAGACGAACGCCCCGCCGACCTTCGCCGCGCACCCCGACCTCAAGCTGCCGCAGTCGTCGGGCGACATGTACGGCGGGCGCGCCTACTATTCGGGCCAGTACGGGACCGACTGGGACATCTCGCACGGCTGGCTGCCCGGGTATGTCGCGTATCTGGTCACGGGCGATTGGTGGCACCTCGAGGAGCTGCAATTCTTCGTCAAGTGGGTCCACTTCAGCTCCGATGTCCAGTCGCGCATGGGCGCCGCGGGCCTCATGGTGCGCAGCCTCCAGCCGCGCGGGACGGCCTGGCAGATCCGCAATCGTGGCATGGCCGCCGCGATCACCCCCGACGACGATCCGGAGCGCGCCGGGTATGCCGGTGCCGTGGGCGCCTCGTTCGTGTGGATGCGCGGCTACCACACGAACGCGCTCGGCCTCGTCATCGAGCCGGACCAGATGTACTGGGGCGACATCGGCGGCGAGCGGACGTGGATGAGCGACTACGTGGTCGGCTCGGTCGCGTGGGTGCTCGACCTGAAGGTCATCGACGCCAGCCAACAGGCGGACGCCGACGCGTTCATGCAGTGGATGGGCGAGGGCCTGGTCCAGCGCATGTCGGACGGCACGAACCTCGAGGGCTGGCACTGGGCCTATCAGGCCTATTCGCCGGTCTGCAGCGAGCTCCTCTGGCCCGAGAACCAGCAGCAAGACGCCTTCGACGCGAACTGGGGCGTCACGTTCGAGCGCTTCGCCGGCCGCCCCAACGGCCCCGACCTGGACGACGGAAACATCCACGCCACCAATTGGGACAGCCTCGGCTTCGAGGGCATGCCGGTGAAGGAGGCGTTCGGCGGCGACTACTTCGAATATGCGATGTGCGCGCTCGCCCAGTGCGTCAATCGCCAGGTCGAGGGCGCAGAGGCTGCGTTCGCGCGGATCGCCGGGGCCAACAACTTCGCCCAGTGCCGCGCGGCGCTGGCCGGAGACCCCCGCTGGGGGATCGCGCCGCGCTCGTTCGTCAAGCAGGCGTAGCTGCTTGAAGCGTGGCCCGTTCCCCGCGCGCGAGCGGGGAGCGCGAGCCATGGCTCTGCTGCGGCTCCATGCTCGCGTGCGCTCCTCCATGAAAGAGCTCCGTCTGCCGCGCCACCCCTCACGACGAACTCGCGGCCATGCTCCGGCTCTCGTGACGGCCCCCCGTCGCCGGTACGCTCGTGCAGTTCGCCACGCTCGCGCCGCCGAGGCTGCGCGGCTCGCCGGCCTGAGGACGGCCGTCCGCGCCGTGCCGTCCCACTTCTGGACGTGATGGTGTTCGCCAACTGAACCCGGTGCCGAGCGGTCCGGCTCTCGAGCGCGACCCAGCGGTTCGTCGCTCGTTCGGTACGCCGGCGTTCGAGCCCGTGCAAATTCCTGTCGCCGGCCTGTAGGGTCCTTCGCGGCCGCGGCACTGTAAGGACCGGAGCATGCGACCTATCCGGCACACCCTCGCTCGCGGCATGCCAGGCTGACGTTCGACACCGCTGTCGGCGTTCCGTGTGCTGCCCCGACACAGGAGTTCGGGCACGAGGTCACCCCCGCCCGCGCGGGGCGACGATCGCTCGCGCTCCGATTCGCCTCACCCGACCTTTTCGCCGTTTCTGCTCCCGGAAAATGGAGATGACGCGATGCCCAAAAAGAGAAAGAAGTTCGAAGAAGAGGAGATCGTCGCCGACCTCCTCCCCGTCATGAACGTCATGTTCCTGATGATCCCGCTCCTGCTCGCGGCGATGGAGTACGCGTCCTTTGCCTCCATCAACGTCTCGCCGCCCCGTTTCTCGGCCGCCAGCGCCGAGAAGAAGCCCGACGACGCGCCCAAGGAGAAGCCGCTGAACCTCAAGGTGTTGGTGTTGGAAGACGGTTTTTGATCTCCGCGGATGGCCAGCAGGAGGGCGCCGAGGCCGGCAAGGCGACGAACTCCAAAGAGCCGACGATCCCGCTGGCCAAACCGGGCACACCGCTCGACGACTACGCCCGCTTCGACTACGTCGCGCTCGAGCAGCGGGCGAAGAGCTACAAGGAGATGTTCCCGCACGAGGTCACGGTGACGGTCTCCGCGGAGGCGAATATCCCGATGCAGAGCCTCCTCTTCACGATGGACGCGCTCGCCGGCCGCGAGTGCAAGCTCGCCAGGGCGCTCAAGGGCGAGGCGGTGCCCGCGAACTGTTACTTCTGGCAACCGGTCGTGGAGGCCGGGGCCGGCTGAGGAGGCCGGATTTCTGCCAGTTCGACGAGGAGCGAGCAGGCCGGCGCGGACTGGCGGGCTACCGATAATGGGTGCCGTCATTCCAGTGAGCAGCGCCCGAGCACCGCGGCCGCGAGCCCGTCGAACGACGCGCCCAGCTGTGGGACGGTCAGCTCGGCGGTGAAGCTCTTCGCGCTCGCGGGCTCGCACGGGGCTCGCACGGAGCTCGCCGTCATCGCTGCTCCGACGGCGCGCGGGGTGCAGGGATCGCCGCCGCGGCCGACGCTCATGACCCACGGACCGGAGGCGAATTCGCACGCTGCACGGGTCGGCCGAGGGCCCTTCGAACCGGTCGGTGCTCGCCGAGGGTCGCGGCCTCCACGAGTTGTGCCGTGGCGTCGCGGTGAGGCGCGTGCGCCGGGCAGCCGGGCGGGAGAGACCGGAGCCCCGAGGCGGGTTCGGGGCTCGCACGAGCGACGTGTGCTTCGCGGGGACAAGGGAGGTTGCGCACCTGCGGCCGACGCATGAAATGGTCGCCGGTCGCCGATCCTGTGCGCATGCACTCCTCGACGACGCGCGCCCTCATCCTCGCTCTCCTCGTCCCGGTCGCGTGCGGCGACGACGCTGCCGACCCGACCGTCTCCGCGACGCAGGTGTCGACGGTGACCAATCAGCCGACCCTCGACACGACGACTTCGACGGGCGCGACGACCGACGCGACGACCGACCATCCGACGTCGGGGATGACCGGGACGTCGGCGTCGAGCAGCGGGCCGACGACCACGACCACGGACTCGACGACCACGACCGCGAGCACGGGCCCGCTGACCGACAGCGACAGCGACACCGCGGTCACCACCGACACCACCGGCGTGAACTGTGTGTGCCAGCCCGGCGAGACAGGGGCCTGCGACCCCGGCGGCCTCTTGACCTGCAAGGACGACTGCAGCGGCTTCGAGCCGGTACCCTGTCCCAACGGACAGTCGTGCGTCGGCGACCAGTGCACCTCGAAGCTGTGCAACCCCGGCCAGGTCGTGTGCGAGGGCCTCGACGCCGAGAAGACCTGCAACGCCCAGGGCGACGGCTTCGAGCCGCCGGTCGCGTGCGGCGCGACGCAGGAGTGCTCGCTCGGCGGCTGCACCGAGCTGTGCGAGCTCATCAAGAGCGACCCGAGCAGCGTCGGCTGCGTGTTCCGCGGCAACAAGATGCAGAACTTCGCCGAGGAGCCGACGGCGATCGCGGTCGGCAACGTGTCGAAGACCAAGACCGCGACGGTGTCGATGTACTTCTACTCCGGCGGCGCCGAGCAGATGGTCGCCGGCCCGGTCCAGGTCCCGCCCGGCCAGAGCGCGAAGTTCGACCTGACGATGCCGCCGCAGCCGGGCACCGGCAGCACCCTCCGCGTCGACTCGACCTTCAAGGTCGTCAGCGACGTGCCGGTGGTCGCCTACCAGCACTCGCCGATCGAGGCCGAGGCGCACAACGACTCGTCGATGCTGCTGCCCGACCACGCGCAGCAGAAGAACTACATCATCGCCGCGTTCACCCCGAGCCTCGGCGCCGGCGAGCCGGCCTACTTCAACGTGATCGGCGTCGAGGACGGCACCGTGGTGACGTGGACGCCGCCGGTGTCGACGCTGGCCGGCGGCGGGGTTCCTGCGGTCGCTGCCAACCAGACCGGGATGATCACCGTCGGCGACTACGACCTGCTGCAGGTCAGCGGCGGCGCGGGCGACGTGTCCGGCACGATCGTGACGCTGTCGAAGCCGGGCTGGGTGGTCGGCGCGGTCCAGTGCGTCAACATCCCGGCCAACGTGACCTACTGCGACCACATCGAGGAGCAGATGATCCCGATCGAGTACTGGGGCCTGAAGTACGTCGGCGCCCACGCGCCCCAGCGCGGCAGCGAAGACTTCTGGTGGCGCGTGTACGCCAGCGAGGACAACACGACGATCACCACCGAGCCGCTGCAGCCCGGCTTCCCGGTCACGCTCAACAAGGGCAAGTTCCATCAATTCAGCACGCAGTCGAGCTTCATCTTCACCGGCGACAAGCCGTTCATGCCGGTGCAATACCTCGAGGGCCAGGACGGCGGCGCCGGCACCGGCGATCCGGCGTCGTATCAAATGGTGCCGGTGGAGCAGTTCCTCGACCGCTACGTGTTCGTCACCGGCATCGGCTATAACCCCAATTTCGTGCAGGTCGTCCGCGACGTCGGCGCGCCCGACGTGCTCGTCGACGGGGTGGTGGTGTCCGGCTATTACACGGTCGGCGACTACGAGGTGGCCGACTGGAAGATCGGCGAGGGCACCCACCTGGCCGAGAGCGCGGCGCCGTTCGGTATCTACCAGGTCGGCTACACCGCGGTGACGTCCTACGCGTACCCCGGCGGGCTCCGCCTCAAGGTCATCAATCCGCAGTGAAGGGCCCCGCCGCGGCTCGTTGGACGGCGGCCCGCCCGCCGTCGAGCGAGTCGCTCGCGCTCAGGGCCGAATCGATGCGCATCCGCTATCCCGGCCCGAGGATCTCCACGAAGAGCGCGGTGATGTTGTCCCGCCCGCCGCGCCGCCGGGCGTGTCGCACTGCGGCGCGAGCGGCGGCCCGGATGTCGAGCCGGAACAGGTGGCGCAGGACCGTCGCGCGGTCGAAATACTCGTGGAGGCCATCGGAGCACAGCAGCAGCCGGTCTCCGCGCGCGAGGGGCACGGCGTAGATGTCGACCTCCAATTCGTCGGTCAGGCCGAGCGCCCGGGTGATGGGCGATCTGCGGCCGCGCGCGTGCTCCGGGATCGAGAGCCCTTGCTTGACCCGCAGATTGAGCAGCGTATGGTCTTCGGTCACCTGCCGGACCTCGGCGCCGCGCGCGTGATACACCCGCGAGTCTCCGACCTGTCCCACCACTGCGATTTCGCCGGCGACCAGGACGACCGAGGCGGTGGTGCACATCCCTGCATAGCGAGGCTCGGTCCTCGCCATTGTGCGCAGCGTACGCGACGCGTTCTGCATCGCCGAGCGGACGACGTCGCCGATCTGCAGGGCAGCCTCGTGACCCTCGGTCACGCCTCGCCCGATCATCGAGGCGCCGAGCGCCCGGGTCTCACGATAGATCCACTCCCACAGCACCGACACGGCCTCGCCGGCAGCAAGACCGCCGAAGGGCCTGCCGCCGACGCCGTCAGCGACGATGAACAGGCCGAGCCGACCGTCCGCCAGGAAGGCATCCTCGTTGAGGGCGCGTCGCCTTCCCGGGTCGGTCATGCCGCAATGCGCCGTGTGCGCGGGGGACCAGGTCGAACCGACCCACGCCGAAGCCTGCGGCCACCTGAGCGCCGGCTGCGCAGAGCCGGACACCGGCCCCGGCAGCGCCGGATCGTCGCCCTGGGGCAGCCCCTCGCCCGTGGGGAAGAGCGCGAGCTTTCGGCGGCGACGACTCATGAGGCTCCGGCCCGCGCATCCTCGCACAGCGCGTAGACGCTCACAAGGCTCGGGGTGACGGGTGCGCGCAGAATTGCACCGCTCGTTTTCGCGCACCGCATCGCCCTCGACGGCGTTGGAGCCCGCCCAGCCGAGGCGTCGCCCGAGCCCGATGGGCTGCGCGCGCCCTTCGAATCAGTCGAAGCGAGTGTCGAGGGTCAAGGCCAGCCGCGTGACGACGCCGCTCGCGGCGCCTCCGAGGTCCTCGACGGCGAGGTGCCAGGTGCCGCCGGCGCTCTCGTCGGTCGGCACGCCGACCTCGAACAGCTGCAGATCGATCACCGGCCCCTCGGAGACGGTGACGGGCGTGCTGGTGCCGAACGGATTGACGAGGTGAACGGCGACGCTGTTGGCCGCGTCCTGGACGATCTGCAGGTCGAGGTACGCGCCGGTCGGGACGGTAGCGATGCCGGAGGCGAGGATCGGGAGCAGCAACGTACCGCCGGCGACGAGCTGCGAATCGCCGGCAGGACCGGGAAAGCTGCGGCGCATCCAGCCCGGCCGGCAAGTCCCGTCGCCGTCGCCCTCGAGCTGGTCGAGGCAGAGCAGGCCGCTGCTCGGCACACAATCGGCGTGCGCGCTGCAAGCGTCGCCTTCGCCCGGGATCGCTACCTCCGACACGCAGGTGCCCGGCGCGAGCACGACGCCGCCCTCGCCCTCGAGCACGTCGAAGCACGTGTGCTCGTCGCCGCACTCGAGCGCGTCCACGCAGGGCCGACCCTCGATCGTCTGCTCCACTCCGCAGCGAGTGAATACGTCGGCCTCGACGGCGCCGGCGATCGTGAAGGTGTGCCAGAAGAACATGCGGCCGTGGCGGACGCCGGCGTAGTGCGCCGAATACAGCACGAGCACGCGATCGGTGCCGACATCGAGGACCGTGAGCTGCTCGACCCCGCCCTCGTCGGTGGCGCTCAGCGCCTCCTCGACGGTCGCGCTGGCGACCCCGATCTCCGCGCTCGCTCGCAACAGTTGCTCCTGCTCGGTCGCATCGAGCTCGGCGGCGCTGGTCACGAACTGTCGATCCATCAGCACGACCGCCGGCGCGAACAACAGCTCGTCGTACGACCCCGGCAACAGGCACACGTCGGCGAACAGGATCGTCTGCGCGCGAGCGATGCACGCCGGCAGCACGGTCTCGACGAACTGCGGATACTCGAGGCCGCAGATCGGGTCGTCCGGGGCGCTCGCGCAGTGCGCGTCATAGTCGTCGGCGACCGGCTCGGCGTCGCTGCACATGAACAGCAGGTCGAGGAGGAAGTTGCCCGCGGCGAGCTCGGGGTCGCTCTGCAGATCGGCGACGCAGGCCAAAATCGCCTGGTCGATGGCCTCGGGGCACTGCAGCGGCACGTCGGGATCGCCGGTGGTGCTCGTGGTGTCGGGAGTGTCGGTGGTGCTCGTGGGGGTGCCGGTCGTGGTGGTGATCGCTGGACCGGTGGTCGGCTCGCTCGTCGTGAGGTCGCCCGTCGTGAGGTCGCCCGTGCTGGTCGAGGTGCTCTCGGCCGGTTCGCCGCTGGTGTCGCTCGACGTCCCCGGCGTGTCGCCGGCGCTCGTCGTCGCCCCGGTACCGCCGGGCTCCGTGGGCCCGCAAGCCGCAGCGACGAGCAGAGTGAGCGGGACGAGACGGGACAGCGCAGCGAAGGTCGGCATGGCGGCCCCTTCTTACGCGATGCCGGCTGGCTCCGCACCTGCCGAATGTCGGCGGGCTGCAGCGAGCTCGACCTTCGCAGCCGACCCGCCCGGCGGGCGGCAGCAGGATCAAACATCGGCGCCGCCGTGGTCGACAGGTGGCTCCGCCGGCTGCGACGTCACGCCCACGTGCGACAGGGCCGCAAGCGGTCTCGCCTCTGGCGGACCGCTTGCCCAAAACCCTCAACCCCGCGCAGCCCTACTTCAGCTCGAACGTAGCGTGGACGATCGTGATGATGTCCTTCTCGAGCGACGACGTGTCGTTGTTGCCATCCCACGCGCCCTGCGTGGAGTTTGCCGGGTTGACGTTGATGACACCCATGTCGGCCGTGCGGAGAGCGCCGATCTCGGCGCCGCCGGCCGACGCGACGATGTTCTCGGCGCGGGTTCGGGCGTCGCGCGAGGCTTCGGCGAGCTGCTCGATCTTGACGTCGCCGAGCTTCGTGTAGAAGTACTCCGGCGCGTCGGAGCTGACCGTCACGCCCTGCTCGAGCAGCTCGGTGATCTCGCGCGACATCTTCTCCACCAGGGCGACGTCGTTGGAGCGGACCTTGATCTCCTGCAGCCCGTCGTAGCCCTTCAGCACCTGCTTCTCGACGCGGTTCTCGCCGGTGCCGTGGTACTCGGTCTCGTACGACGGATCGACGCTCGCCGAGGACAGCCAGATCTGGTCCTTCGGCACGCCGCCCTTGATCAGGAACTCCTCGGCGCGCTTGGCGTTGTCGTGCAGCGCGCGGTAGGCCTCGGTGCGGCTCGTGGCGCTGGCCTCGACGGTCGCGGTCCACTCGATGAAGTCCGAGACGATGCGCTTCTTGGCCGAGCCGGTGACCTGGATCGTGCGGATCTGCGGGCGCACGCGGACTCGTTCCCAGGTGCTGCTGGCGATGTACGTGGCGAGGACAAGCGCGACGCCGACGCCGAGGAGGCCGAAGGGTCGCAGATCGAGGGAGACGGAGTGCTTGCTCGGTTCCATGCTGACGGGGCCCTACGTGCGAGGTTCCGCGAAGATTCCACGCCGCCGATCTTTGAGGACATGTCCGAAGGATCCATCGCCGTGAGCTCGAACACGTCCCCTGCGGACCTCATGGCTGCGCGGGCGAGAGGGCGGCGAGGCGGCGCTCCAGGCGATCGAGCCGCGCCCGCAGCTCGTCGTTCTCGGCCTCGGCGGCGACGAGGCGGCGGTGCAGGCCCTGGATCGCGGCCAGCGACACGCCTGCGGCGTCGAGCGGGAAGATCATGCGATCGGTGTTCCACAGCCCGAACGCTGCCTTGAAGTCCTGCGCCATCGGGCCGAGGTGGCGGACCTCGTCGCCGTCGTGCTTGTAGCGCCAGGTGGTGATGTCGAGCGCGACCACGCGGCGCAGGACCTCGCCGGCATCGACGGGGCGCAGGTCGGTCTTGGCGTTGCGGTCGCTTATCGGGCAGTTGTCGCTGCAGAACTCCTCCCCGCGCGGGACCGGCACGCCGGCGCAACAGGTGAGGCCGTCGCAACATTGCTGGCCGGCGTTGCACGGCTCGGTCTGCTTCGAGCACGCGCCGCCGGTGCTGCTCGCGTCACCGCTGGTCGGGCCTGTCGTCGCGGTCGACGTCGCGGTCGCGCTGGTCGAGTCGGTGGTGGCCGTGGTCGCCGTCGCGGTGGCGCTGGTCGAGTCGGTGGTGGCCGCGGAGGATGTCGCGGCGGCGGTGGTCGAGATGCTCGCGCCCTGCGTGCCGGTGTCGCTGCCGCCGGTCATGCCGGTCGTCGAGCTCGTCGATGCGGAGGTGTTCTTGTCGCCCGGAGCGCAGCAAGCGACCAGGAGGACGACACAGATCGGGACACGTTGTTTGAACGACATCCCCCGAGGATGGAGCATCCTCGGGGGTGGAGCTACCTCGTCGCCCGCGGACATGCGCGGGCGAACGTCGTCACGCGGGCAGCGGATCGAAGGTGATGTCCCAGGCCTCGCCTTCCTCCTTGCCGAGGCCGATCTGGACCTTGCTCGGCTGCTGGCCGGCGGCGAAGGTCTCGAGCAGCTTGCGGCTGAGCACAGGCATGAGCGAGCCGCGGAGGATGTGATCGACGTTGCGGGCGCCGGTCTCGGCCTCGTTGCAGCGGGCGGCCATGGCGTCGTAGACCTCGGGCAGCACCACGGCCTCGATCTTGTGGCTGTCCCACAGGCGCTTGCGCAGGCCCTTGAGCTTGAGCTCGGTGATCTCGCGCAGCACCGGCGGCGGCAGCGGCTGGAACGGCACGATCGACATGCGGGCCAGCAGCGCCGGCTTGAAGTGCTTCGACAGGGTCGGCCGGATCGCCTCGACCAACTCCTCGGGCGAGCGCGCGGTCAGGCCGTTGTCGGTCAGCTTCATGATCGCGTCCGAGGCCAGGTTGCTGGTGAGGATCACGATCGTGTTCTTGAAGTCGATGAGGCGGCCCTCGCCGTCCGACAGCATGCCCTTGTCGAACACCTGGTAGAACAGGTTCATGACGTCGAGGTCGGCCTTCTCGCACTCGTCGAGGAGGACCACCGAGTAGGGCCGCTGACGGACCGCCTCGGTCAGCACGCCGCCCTCGCCGTAGCCGACGTAGCCCGGCGGCGAGCCGATCAGGCGCGACACCGTGTGCTTCTCCTGGAACTCCGACATGTTGATCGTCGTCATGAAGCGCTCGCCGCCGTAGAGCAGGTCGGCGAGGGCGGTGGCGGTCTCGGTCTTGCCGACGCCGCTGGTGCCGACGAACAGCAGCACGCCGATCGGGGTGCTCGGGTTGCGGATGCCGGCGTGGGCGATCCGCAGCGTCTCCGACACCACCTTGACCGCGTTGGGCTGGCCCTTGACGCGCTCGGTGAGGGTGTCCTCGAGGCGCAGCAGGCTCTCCATCGCGTCGCGCTTCATGTTGCCGACGGGGATGCCGGTCCAGTTGGAGACGACGCGGGCGATCGCGTCGCTGTCGACCTCGGCGTGGATGAGGCGCTCCTCGCCGCCGGCGGCGATGAGGACGGCATCGGCGGCGCGCTTGGCCTCGCGGAGCTCGTCGGTGGCGGCGTCGCCGGCGGCGCGCAGGGCCTCGCGGGCCTTCTCGACGGCGACGAGGGCCTCCTTCTCCTCTTTCCAGCGCCGGTCGAGCGCGG
Source organism: Nannocystis pusilla (assembly GCF_026626665.1). Classification (GTDB taxonomy): domain Bacteria; phylum Myxococcota_A; class Polyangia; order Nannocystales; family Nannocystaceae; genus Nannocystis; species Nannocystis pusilla. The sequence continues at coordinate 6,120,888 of NZ_JAPNKE010000002.1, read as the reverse complement.
CCCGCTCGTCCTCGCCGGCGCGCAGCTTATCGCGCAGCTCGGCGAGGCGGGCCAGGTCGACGAGGTTGCCCTCGCGGTCCTCTCGCTCGAGCGCGCCGATCTCCCGCTTCAGCGCGGCGATCTCCTGATCCTGGCGCAGGATCGACTCGGGCTGCGAGGCTTGCTCGATCTTCACCCGCGTCGACGCGGTGTCGAGCAGGTCGACCGCCTTGTCGGGCAGCTGGCGGCCGGAGATGTAGCGGTGGCTGAGCTTGGCGGCGGCGATCAGCGCCTCGTCGCGGATCGTCACGGTGTGGGTGCGCTCGTAGGTGTCACGCAGGCCGCGGAGCATGACGAGGGCCTGCTCTTCGGACGGCTCGTCGACCTTGACCAGCTGGAAGCGGCGGGCGAACGCTGCGTCCTTTTCGAAGTACTTCTTGTACTCGGACCAGGTGGTGGCGGCGATCGTGCGCAGCTCGCCGCGGGCGAGCGCGGGCTTGAGGATGTTGGTGGCGTCGTTGTCCTTGTTGCCGACGATGGTGTGGGCCTCGTCGATGAACAGGACGATCGGCTTGGGCGAGGACTTGACCTCCTCGATGACGGCCTTGAGGCGCTTCTCGAACTCGCCGCGCACGCCGGCGCCGGCCTGCATGAGGCCCATGTCGAGCTCGAGCAGCTCGACGTCCTGCAGCGCGGTCGGGACGTCGCCCTCGACGATCGCGCGGGCGAGGCCCTCGACGAGCGCGGTCTTGCCGACGCCGGGCTCGCCGACGATGATCGGGTTGTTCTTGCGCCGGCGGATCAAGATCTCCACCAGCTGGCGGATCTCCTGGTGGCGACCGAAGACCGGGTCGATCTTGCCCTCGCGGGCCTTCTGCGTGTACGACGAGGTGAAGCGGCGCAGCGCCTGCTCGCCGGCGGCCACCGGGGTCGCAGCGGCTGCTCCGCCGCCGCCGGTGCCGCCCGCGGGCGCAGAGGCGGCGCGCACGGCCTCCTTCGAGCCGGCGGTGATGCCCTCGAGGTCCTTGCGCAGCGTCTCGAGGTCGACCGCGGCCAGCTCGGCCAGCGTCTCGGCGCTGTAGCGGTGGCCGCGGGCGCACCACTGCTGGATCAGGTGGCCGGTGCGGATCTCGGTGGCGCCGTACTGCAGCGAGGCGACGACCCACGCGTCCTCGAGCCACTGGAAGAGCGTCTCGGCGAACACGGGGCGGCCGGCGTTGCCGGTGCGCATGGTCTCGAGGACACGTTGCACGCGCGCGCAGCCGCGTCGCGTCCTGATTGAAGTGCGAGAGGATCTTCGCCGCGTCGGTGTCTTCGCCGTTCAAAATGGCGGCGAGCAGGTGCTCCGGGACGATCTCGTAGTAGCGGGAGCTGGCGGCGTGGGACACCGCGGCCTCGAGCATCGAGGTGCAGGTCGGGTTGAGCCTTCGAACGATCGCTTTCGGGTCGACGCGCATGCGGGGCTCTCGCGGGGAAAGGTGGGGATGGAGGGGGAGCGCTATAGTAGAAAGCCAGGCCGGCCAGGCGCGGAGACGAACTCACGCGCCAGGCCGTTTTATGTGCAACGAACGTGGATTACGCGCCGTCGCTGTTCGACCACGAGTCGACGAACTCGGCGCCCGTGGGGACGAAGATCCATGTGATGGTGTGGTAGACGATGCTCACCGTCTCGAGCGGCGGGGCCTTGGCCTCGGCCGGGTCGAGGGCGTTGGGCGAGAGGCGCTCGATCGAGTCGACGCGGCCGTTCTCCAGCTTGACGGTGAAGAACTGCTCGGTCGTGCCGTCGCCGTTCGGATTGGGGCGGAAGAACTTGAACTCGGCGTCGATTCTCTCGTTGCGGCACAGGGCCTTGGCGATCAGCGGCGAGCTCTTGTCGATGCGCTTCACGATCCGGATCGGGGCGTGCACGCGGCGACCGACGGCGGCGCGGCTGCCGTGCTCACGCGCGGTGCGGACGCTGTCTTGGAATTCGACGCACTCGATGGAGTTCTCGCGACCGAGCGAGGTCTGCGAGCTCTCGCCCTGGATGTCTTGGCCATTCGCTTTCAGGTACAGATGGACGGTCTCAGCCATGCGGGACACCATATCAAAGGCCCCGGGGCCGGCTACGGCGACAACCCCGGTATTTTCGCGCCTGCGCGGCCTTCAACGCGACTTTGGCTCGCAGAATCGCGCAGGTTCGAAATCGCGCCGGTGTCACTTTCGCGCGAGCTCGAGTCGACGTCCGGAGGCCCCTTATCTGCGCCCTTATCTGCGTTACGTCGGCGTCAGTGTGCGGTGATTTCGCGCGCGCGATCGCGGCGCTCGTCGCACGCTCTGGACGTCGGACGGCCGGCCGTTCTATGGTCCATGCCGCAGAGGTGCCGCTGTCTGGCGCACCGCGGGGACAGACGGGGCGAAGGAAACAGTAGTGTCCGCGAGGATGGTGCCTTCATGAGCAAGGGTAAAGAGGGATCGGTCGCGCCGAAGGAGCGCGTGAACATCACGTACAAGCCGGCCACGGACGGGGCAGCGGAGGACGTCGAGCTCCCGCTCAAGATCCTCATGCTGGGCGACTTCACCGGGCGGCAGGACGACAGGCCGGTCGAGGAGCGCGTGCCCATCAACGTCGACAAGGACAACTTCGACAAGGTGATGTCGGCGCAGAAGCTCCAGACCGAGATCAGCGTGAGCAACAAGCTGACCGACGGCGACCAGGGCGACCTCTCGCTGAACCTCAAGTTCGACACGCTGAAGGACTTCCGCCCCGAGGGGATCGTCGAGCAGGTGCCGGAGCTGAAGGAGCTGATGGAGCTGCGCAACGCGCTCACGGCCCTCAAGGGCCCGCTGGTCGGCGGCAACGTGCCGGAGTTCAAGAAGAAGCTGGTCGAGGCGCTGCGCGACCCGGACAAGCGCGCGCGGCTGATCAAGGAGCTGGGGATCGAGGACAAGCCGGGGTCGTGAGGCGCCCGCGCCGGAATCAGAAGGAGTTTTAGGACATGACGGACACGAATTCCCAGACAGCGTCGCAGCGGCAGACCGAGGTTCAGGACTCGCTACTCGACTCGCTGCTCTCCGAGACCAAGCTCGGCCCGACCGACGGCGAGGCCTACGAGCTGGTCCGCCGCGGCACCCGCAAGCTGATGGACGATCTCCTGCGCTCGACCGAGGTCGCGCCGAAGATCGACAAGGGGCTCATCGACGAGATGATCGCCGACATCGACCGCCGCCTCACCGCGCAGGTCAACCAGATCCTCCACCACCCGCAGGTCCGCCAGCTCGAGTCGTCCTGGCGCGGCCTCAAGTACCTGGTCGACCAGATCGACTTCCGCGAGAACGTCCGCCTCGAGATCGTCAACGCGACCAAGGAAGACCTCCGGGTCGACTTCGAGGACGCCCCCGACATCACCAAGTCGGGCCTCTACAACACGATCTACCGCAACAACTTCGGCGTGTTCGGCGGCAAGCCCTACGGGGTGATCTGCTCGACGTACGACTTCGGCACGGGCACCGAAGACATCCAGCTGCTCAAGCAGTTCGCGGCCGTCGGCGCCATGGCGCACGCGCCGTTCCTCGGCAACGCCTCGCCGAAGATGTTCGGCGTGCAGTCGTTCACCGACCTGCCCAAGCTCAAGGACCTGCAGGCGCTGTTCGAGGGCCCGCAGTACGCCAAGTGGAACAGCCTGCGCGAGACCGAGGACGCCCGCTACCTCGGCATGTGCGCGCCGCGCTTCATGCTGCGCGCGCCGTACGGCAAGCGCGAGAGCGAGCTGTCGGTCAAGCAGTTCGACTTCACCGAGGACGTGATCGACCAGCACGACGCGTACCTGTGGGGCCCGGCGTCGCTGGCGATGGCCGCCAAGATCGCCGACAGCTTCGCCAAGTACCGCTGGTGCCCGAACATCATCGGTCCCCAGGGCGGCGGCGCGGTCTACAACCTGCCGCTCCACCAGTACGAGCAGGGCGGCGAGCTGAAGAGCAAGATCCCGACCGAGACCTCGCTCGACGACCGCCGCGAGTACGAGCTCGCCGAGCAGGGCTTCATCGGCCTGGTGTTCCGCAAGGACTCCGACAACGCGGCGTTCTTCTCCGCCAACTCGATCCAGCGGCCCAAAGTGTTCGCCAAGACCGCCGAGGGGCTGGCCGCGCAGACCAACTACATGCTCGGGACGCGCCTCCCGTACATGTTCGTGATCACGCGCCTCGCCCACTACATGAAGGTCCTGCAGCGCGAGCAGATCGGCACGTGGAAGAGCCGCGCGGACCTCGATCGCGAGCTCAACAACTGGATCCGCCAGTACGTGTCGGACATGCCCGATCCGCCGGCCGCCACGCGCTCGCGCAAGCCGCTGCGCAAGGCCAAGGTGATCGTCGAGGAGGTCGAGGGGCAGGTCGGCTGGTTCCGCTGCAACCTGGCCATCGAGCCGCACCTCAAGTTCGAGGGCGCCGAGTTCACCCTGTCGCTCGTCGGCAAGCTGGACAAGTCCTAGCCAGGTGACAGTCACTTCGTCACATCGGGTCGGCACCGTCGTCGGCGGTCGCTACCAGCTGCGCGAGTCCCTCGGAGGCGGGGGAGTCGGGCAGGTGTTCCGCGCCTGGGACACCCAGGGTCAACGGGCCGTCGCGCTCAAGATCCTGGAACCCGGGCGCGCCGGCGACGACGCGCTCGACCGCTACGCCAAGTTGGTCGCGACAGCCGGTCGCGCCGGCCACTCCGGGCTCGTGCTGCCGCGCGGGCTCGGGTTGGCCTCGCGCAACCCGCCGATCGTGGTGATGGACTCTCTGACCGGCGACGACGTCGGCAAGCTGCGCGCGCCTCGGCCGGATGCCGTGGATGCGTGCGCTCGAGCTGTGCGGGCAGACGGCGGAGATCCTCCACGCGGTCTATTCGAGCACGCGGACGGCACACCGCGACATCAAGCCGAGCAACATCTTCGTCACGGACCGCGGCGAGGTCCGGATCCTCGACTACGCGACCGCCGAGCTGGAGATCGTCTCGAACGACAGCACGCGCGTCGACTCGGCGCTCGGCACCGTCGACTACCGCGCGCCCGAGCAGCTCGAGGGTCGGCCGACCGACGAGCGCACCGACGTGTTCGCGCTCGGAGTCGTGCTGTTCGAGCTGGTCAGCGGCCAGCTGCCGTTCCAGGGCCAGTCGTACTACGAGATCGCCCGCAAGATCATGGGCGAGCCGCCGCCGAAGTTCGCCGACGTGGCGCCCGACGCCGGCGTGCCGGTCGGCGTCGAGGGCCTCATCCGCCGCGCGCTCGGCAAGCAGCCCGAAGAGCGCTTCGCCGATCTCAAGGCGATGGCCGACGCGATCGCCCACGTGCGCCGCTTCCCGGGGATGACTCCCGGGGCGCCGGTGACCGCCGCGGGCACGATGATCGAGGTCCGCGGCCAGACGCCGCGGCCGTCGGGCACCGTCACCGAAGAAGAGGACGACGAGGACGACACGACCACGACGTTGATGTCGACCAAGCGTCCCGGCCGCAGCGGCGCCAACCTGCTGATGCAGCAGTCGCAGGTGCCGCAGCGGGCGACGCTGCCGCAGACGGACCGCACCGTGGTCGCGCCGAGCATGTCCCCGAGGACAGGCATCACCGGCCCCAACAACAACCTCTCGACGCTGCGGCCGGTGAGCGCGACGGTGGTCGACCCGCAGGCGCCGGGGCGCACGATCGTGGCGCCGACCACCGGGGCCGGGCGCACCGTCGTGGCGCCGACCACCGGAGCGGGCGGCGACGAGGCGCCGGTCGATCGCACGGTGGTGTTCCGCACCGACAGCCACCCGGCCGTCGGCGCCGGCGGCACCGTGGTGCTCGGGCAGGCCAAGCCGCCGCCGCCGAGCGAGTCGACGATGATCCTGCCCGACCCGTCGGGGCCGCGGGGCGAGTCGACGATGATCCTGCCCGACTCCAGCGGCATGCCGGCGCGGCAGGACACGACGATGATCCTGCCCGACCCGAACATCCCGCAGGGCGAGACGACCATGGCGCTGCCCGACGCGGCGTCGGCGGTGTCGTCGCGGGCGCGTCCGGCCGAGGCGACGATGGCCCTCGACGGCGCGACCGCGGCCGCCGTCGCCAAGAAGCCGGCCGAGTGGTCGCTGCAGAAGACGCTGATCATCGTCAACGTCGCCTGCGGCCTGCTGATCCTGGTCGGCCTGCTCGTGATGCTGCTGGCCAGCTGAGGAGGACTCCGTGGCCGACGGACCTGTCTTCAAGGTCATATCACCGGACGGCGACGAGCGCCGGGTCGCCTTCAAGGGCCCGGAGATGCAGCTCGGCAGCAGCGTCGACTCCAACCTCGTCCTCGGCGGCCACGGCGTGTCCGGCAAGCACTGCCGGATCTCCGCCAGGGCCGACAAGCTCATCGTCACCGACCGCGGCTCGCGCAACGGCACGTACATCAACTCGAAGCGCTGCGTCGAGCCGACCGAGTTCGGCCCCGGCGACCGCCTCAGCGTCGGCGCCTACGTGATCGAGATCGCCGACGACGACCGCGACCGGAAGATCGAGCAGAAGCTGAAGTTCGAGCCGGTCGCGCTGGCCCGCGGCGAGGACGAGCAGCGGGCGGCCGAGCAGCGCCGGCTGGCCCGCTACGCCCGCGAGTGGGTCGACCACGGGCGGGCGCGGCGGCTGCTGCTGCACGGCCGCGACCTGGCGCTGGCCGAGGGCTGGATGGCCGTGCCGGCGCAGCGGACCGAGGTCGAGGCGGAGCCGCTGCTGCGCGAGTTCGTCGGCGCGAGCATGCGGGCGCACATGATCCGCCGGGCGCTGCAGTTCACGACCGCGGGCGTGCTGCTCGGGGCGCTGGCGATCTTCCTGTTCCGCCGGCCCGAGGCGGCGCAGCCCGAGCCGCCGCCCGCGACCCCGACCGAGACCGACGATCAGGTGGTCGAGAGGACAGGTCCTTCGGGACAGACGGCGCGCGAGGAGTGGATCGAGCACCAGGTCAGCCCGGGCGAGTCGTTCGAAGACATCGCCCGCTACTACGAGGTGTCGCCGGTGCTGCTGCAGCAGTGGAACGGCGGGGTGACGACGCTGGTGCCGGACATGAAGCTCAAGGTGCGGACGACGCGTCCGCCGCGGCCGCCGCTGGTCCAGGAGTACTACACGGTCGGCGAGGGCGAGGACTGGCTGGCGGTGGCCAACCTGTACAGCACGAGCGTCGATAAGCTGCGCCAGTTCAACCCGAAGGCGCCCGACCGGCTGAAGGGCGGCGAGGAGCTGACGCTGTGGATCGACGCCGGTCAGTTCGGGGCCAAGACGCCGAACCCCGACGACCTGCCGATCTTCATCGTCCCCGAGGGCGCGAGCTCGGTCGGCGGTGTGACCAGCGGGACGCTGGTCAACCCGGTCCAGCTGCTGCCGTCGCCGCTCGCCGATGTCCGCTGCGCCTCGCACGCCTACGCGACCAACCACACGCTGTCGCAGCTGCTGCGCGGGATCGCCGAGTACCGCGCCCAGGGCTTCAACAACCAGGTCATGATCGCCGACCTCAGCCTCAAGGACGGCGGCGGCTACGGACGTCACAAGTCGCATCAGTCGGGCCGCGACGCCGACATCTGGCTGCAGGTGAAGCGCAAGCGCTACCTCGACGGTTGCAAGAACTGCAGCACGACGAGCTGCCGCCCCGAGCCCGAGGAGGTCGACTGGCGCACGACGTGGCGGTTCATCCGCGCGCTGCACTCGACCGGGGCGATCCAGGAGATCTTCCTGTCGCACTGGCTGCAGGAAGAGCTGCACAAGGCGGCGGTCGCCGAGGGCGAGTCGCCGGCCGAGCTGAAGAAGCTGATCCAGTGGCCGCGGCCGAAGGGCACGCCCGCGCTGGTGATGCACTCGGACGGGCACATCCATCACATCCACGTCCGCTTCAAGTGCGACCCGAACGACAACGCGTGTAGCAACGCGAAGTGAGCCGGCGCCCCGCCCGCGCAGCTCGGCCGCCGGGCGAGCCGCCGGAGTGGAAGCGACGATTCGCGCGCGCGTGGGCCCGCGCCCCGGTGCACGCGCGCGCGGGTGTTACGAGTCGCGCATGAGCGAGAGCAACGAGCGGACGGCGATCGTGACCGGGGCGTCGCGGGGGATCGGCGCGGTGGTGGCGGCGCGCCTGGCGGCCGACGGCTTCGCGGTGGTGGTCAACTACTCGCGCGACTCGACGCCGGCGGAGGCGCTGGCCCGCGAGCTCGAAGGGGCGGGCCGCCGCGCGCTGCCGCTGAAGGCCGACGTCGCCGACCCGGAGGCGGTGCGCTACCTGTTCGACGCGGCCGAGGCGACCTTCGGCGGGGTCGACGTGCTGGTCAACAACGCCGGGGTGATGACGATGACGAGCATCGCCGAGACCGACGACGCGACCTTCGAACGCCAGGTCGCGGTCAACCTGCGCGGCACCTTCAACACCCTGCGCGAGGCCAGCCGTCGCCTGCGCGCCGGCGGGCGCATCATCAACTTCTCGTCGAGCACCGTGGGCCTGCGTCAGCCGCTCTACGGCGTCTACGTCGCCACCAAGGCGGCCGTCGAGGCGCTCACCAGCGTGCTCGCCAAGGAGCTCCGCGACCGCTCGATCACGGTCAACGCGGTCGCCCCCGGGCCGACCGCCACCGACCTGTTTTTAAAGACAAGCCGCAGGCGATGATCGATCGCATGGTCGCCGCGACGCCGCTCGGGCGCCTCGGTCAGCCCGAGGACATCGCGGCGGTGGTGGCGTTCCTCGCCGGCCCCGACGGCGGGTGGGTCAACGGCCAGACGCTGCGCGCCAACGGCGGGCTGGTGTGACGAATGATGGCACCTGCGGGTGCCGTCATTCGTCGGGGAATGTGCGGGCCGGCTTACTTGCCGTCGCACAGCGGCTCGACCGGCTCGCCGGGGTAGAGCGTGCTCCACTCGTCGTCGCTGAAGTCGCGGCCGACGGTGCGGCAGGCGAGTGCGATCAGGAGGTCGTGCTTGAGCGGCCAGACGCGCAGCGCCCCGTCGGCGCCGCCGCTGACGAGCAGGCGGCCGCTGCCGTCGACGCGCATGGCGCTGACGGGCCCGGCGTGGCCGGTGAGGGGGATCGATCGGACCTCGCCGCCGCGGTCGAGGTCGTCGACGAGCCACAATCGCAAGGACTTGTCGGCGCTGGCGGACACCAGGAGCTCGCTGCCTGGCTCGAAGAACAGGGCGGTGATCGCGGTCTCGTGGCCCTTGAGCGGCTTGCTCCGCTCGGTGGTCTTCTTGAGGTCGGTCATGTTGATGACCCCGTCGTCGCTGCCGGTGGCCAGCCAGCGCTTGTCGGGGCTGAACGCGGCCGCGCGCACGCGCGAGTCGTGGGCGACCGCGGAGCGCTCGGGCAGCTCGGCGGTCTTGCCCTTGTCGACGGTGCGGAGGATCGCGCGGGCGTCGTCGCTGGTCGACACCAGGTAGTCGCCGCCGCCGCTGAAGGTCAGCGAGAGCACCGACTTCTCGTGCTGCACGACCTGCTGCTCGCCGCCGTTGCCGGTCATCGGCCACAGCGTGACGCGGTTGTCGGCCGCCGCGACCGCGAAGTACGGGCTGTTCGGGGCGACCGCCAGCGCGGTGACCGAGCGGCCGAGCGCGACGTTGCGGGCCGGGCTGTCCTCGGGGCCGTTGTCCTTCATCGACCAGGTGTTGATCGCGCCGGAGAAGTCGGCGCTGACCAGCCAGCGGTTGTCCGGGCTGAAGGCGACGTGGCTGATCAGGTCGTCGTGCTGGGCGCGCTCGATCGGCTTGGGCTCGCGCTCGCCGCCGCTGAGGCTGTAGACGAGCAGCTGGCGCTCGACGCCGACGGCCGCCCACAGGCCGTCGAGGCTGACGGCGAGGGCCTGCGGGGCCTGCTCGAAGGTCCGCTCGAGGATCCGCCGCGGGGTGCCGCGGTTGTCGAGGCGCCAGGCGCGGAGGGCCTTGTCCTGGCCGAGCGAGGCCATGCGGCCGCCGTCGCTGCTGAGGCCCAGGCCGGTGATCGGGCCGCGGTGATCGCTGAGCACCGCGAGCGCGCCGCCGGCGTCGGCGTTCTGCAGCGGCCACAGACGCAAGGTCCCGTCGGCCGAGGCGGAGAGGAGCGAGTTGCCGTCGTAGCTCGGCAGCACCGACTCGATGGTGTCGACGTGCTCGTCGAACACGACCACCGGCTGGGCCGAGGTGTGGCGCTGGGCGGCGTCCCACACGTAGATCTTGTGGTCCTGGGCGGCCACGGCGATCCGGCGCCCGGTGGGGTCGGCGGCCAGGGCCTTGGGCTCGGACTGCAGCCCGCGCAGGCCGACGCGCAGCGGCTCGCTGCCCTCGCGCATCATCTGATCGAGCTCGGTGACGATGAGCTGCTTGTCTGTCCCGAGGGACAGGACGGCGCGCGCGCCGGGGAGGAACGCCAGGTCGACGACGGCGCCGGTGTGGCTGGCGAGGGCGTCCTGCTGGGCGCGCGCGAGGGTGCGGACGCGCCAGCGCACGACCTGGCCGATGCTGTCGCCGACGACGACCTCGTCGCCCTCGCCGTTGACCGCGAACGCGGTGGCGTCGCCGCCGATGGCGAGGCTCAGCTGCTTGCCCTTCTTGCGCCCGTCCTGCAGGTCGGTGGCGACCGCAGTCTTGCCGCCGAACGAGTAGAGGCGGCTGCCGCCGTCGCGGAACACCAGCTGCTCGATGGCGCCGGTGTGCTGCCGCAGCTCGCCGAGCTTGGCGCCGGCGTCGGTGCCGCGCATGTCCCACACGGTGACGTTGCCGCGGCGGTCGCCGGTGGCGAAGAAGCGGCCGTCCTCGCTGAAGGTGATCGCGGTGACCGGGTCGCGGTGGCTCTCGAGCTGCTTGGTCAGCTTGGGCGCGGTGCGCTGCTGCAGGTCCCACAGATCGACGGTGCCCTTGCCTGTCCCTACGGCCAGCCAGCGACCCTCGGGCCCGAGCGCCGCGACCTTGCCGGCGCCGCTGCTCGAGGGCAGCGTCTTCGGCTGGGTGGCGCCGGTGCGGTCGTAGAGGATCACCGCGCCGGTGTCGTCGACGGTGACGACGTCGCGCTCGTCGCGGGCGACGTCGGCGTGGCGGATCGGCGCGTTGCCGCGGCCGATGACGCGGCTGCGCTGGCGCGAGAGGGCGATCCGCAGGGCCCGCTCGGCGTCCGACTGGCGCGCGCACGGGCCGTCGGCGGCGCTCACGGCCCGCGTGCCGGCGAGGATCGCCAGCTCGAGGTCGGTCTGCTCGGCTGCCTTTTGGGCCAGGAGGTTGGCGCGCTGCACCGCGGGGTTGTCGGGCGTGCACTGACCGGCGCCGGCCTCGCGCCCGGCGGCGGCGTCCTTGAGCACGAGGTCGTCGTGCAGCACGTGCGCCGCCACGTTGCCGCCGACCAGGGCGACGGTCAGCGCCCCGGCGCGCAGGCCGAGGTCGCGGATCCGGTGGCGACGATCGCCGCGGCTGGCGTAGATGAACTCGCGGTGCAGCTCGGACGGGCGCGGCCGCAGCTTGCGGTCGCTGGCGGCCCAGGTGAGGCCGCGCTTGAGCAGCGGGCCGTGCAGCAGCAGCCCCTCGGGCTTGCCGAGGTCGCGCCAGCGCCGGGCCAGCGGATCGATCTGGCTGCGGCAGGCCTCGTTCTCGTCGTTGACAGGGCCCGTCGGCTTGCCCTCGGGCTCGGGCGCGGCGGCCGCGGGCTCGGGCTCGGGCTGGCGCAGGTTGACGCGGATGCTGCTGTCCGGAAGGCCAGCTTCGGGCTCGGGCGCCGGCCGCGGGGCCTTGGGCGCGGGCCGGGCGGGCTCGGGGGCGGGCCTGGCCTTCGGGGCAGGTTCGGGCGCGGCCGCCTTGGCGGGCTTGGGCGCCTGCTTGACGGTGCGCTGGACGGTCGGGTCGTCGTCGGTCCGCGGCTGGACGCGCGCGGTGCCGCGGCTGCCGGCCGCACCTGCCTCTCCGACCAGGTAGATCTTGACCTTGCCGACCTCGACCTCGTCGCCGGCCTTGATCGGGGTCTTGGCGGCGATCCGCTTGCCGTTGACCTTGGTGCCGTTGCGCGAGCCGAGGTCCTCGACGAAGTGCTGGCCGCGCTCGTGGCTCAGGCGGGCGTGCTGCCGCGAGGCGCCGTCCTCGAAGTTGAGCTGGAGGTCGTGCTCGGGCTCGCGGCCGACGACGACCACGTCCTTGGCGAAGCGGAGCTCTTTGCGCGGCTGTCCCTCGCGTTCGACGGCGATATGAAGCATGAGCCGCCCGGAGGATATCACCGCGGGCCGGCCAGCCCGCGGGCGCGAATGCACGCACCTCGCGCGAGGCCGCCGTCCGCGCGATCGCGGGCCGCCCTGCGCGATGTTGCTCTGCTATGTTTCCGCGCGTGCGCCGGCCGGGCCCGAGGAGTTCGCGCGAGGTGGCGACGCTGCTGGCCGGGCGCTGTCGGGCGCTGCGCGAGGCGCTGCGGGTCGCCGTGGCCGCGCCGAACTCGCGGCTGCGCACGCTCGCGGACGAGTGGTCACTCGCGGCCTGCGGCGGCGAAGCGGAGTTCGCCGAGGCCATGGCGCAGACGATCGCGTACGGGCTGTGGACCGATCGCCTGGAGCACCCCGAGGCGGCGCCGGAGGTCGCGGGGGCGTGCGCGCGCCTGGGGGAGACGCCGGGTCCGCTGTTGCGCGCGCTGCGAGCGGCGGCGGAGCATCGCGCGGAGATCGGCGCGGCGCTGGGAGAGCTTGAGGCGACGATCGCGAGGCTCGACGCGGCGTCGCTCGCGGCGCTGCGCGAGGGCGAGGGGGCGTACTTCTACGAGGAGTTCCTGGCGGCTTACGACGGCCGGCTGCGCCGCGAGGCCGGGGCTTACTACACGCCGAAGGAAGTGGTGCACGCGCAAATCGTGGCAGTGCGCGAGCTGCTGACGCGCGAGCTCGGGGCGCCGCTCGGGTTCGCCGCGCCCGAGGTGGTGGTGATCGATCCGTCGTGCGGCACCGGCGTGTACCCGCTGGCGATCGTGGAAGATGCGCTGCGTCGCGTGCGAGGGACGGGCGGCGACGTGGCGGCGTGCGCGAGCCGGCTCGGGGAGAACCTCGTGGCCCACGAGGTGCTCGCGGGGCCGTTCGCGGCGGCGCACGCTCGCCTGTCGCGCGCGCTGCGGGCCGCAGGGGCGCGGCTGCCGGCTGCGGGAGTGCGGGTGATGCAGCGCGACACTCTGGCGCGCGCGGAGGGGGAGGACGTCGAGGCTGCACGCATTCGCGTGTGCATCGGCAACCCGCCGTACGACCGGCGCGAATTGACGGAGAGCGATCGCGGCGGGTGGATCCGCCACGGCGATCCAGAGCGCGGAGAGCGGCCGCTGCTGGCCGACTTCCTGCCCGACGCGGCGGTCGGCAAGCACGCCAAGAATCTTTATAACGCCTATGTCTATTTCTGGCGGTGGGCGCTGTGGTGGAGCTGCGAGCAGACAGGACCGGGGGTGGTCTGCCTGATCACGCCGTCGAGCTATCTGCGCGGGCCGGGCTTCGCGGCGATGCGACGACGCCTGCGCGCGGTGCTCGACGCGTTGTGGATCGTCGACCTCGGCGGCGATGCCCTCGGACCGCGCCGCTCCGCCAACGTCTTCAAAAATATTCGCACGCCGGTGTGTATCGCGGTGGGGGTGCGACGCGGGGAGGGTGATTTGTCGCGGCCGGCGGAGGTCTGGTACACGCGGCTGGCGGACGATGATAGTAGCGAGCAAGCTGCGCGCGCTGGGGGCGCTGCAATCATTGCAGGAGCTCGAGTGGGCGCGCGCGCCGAACGGGTGGGAGGCGCCGCTGGTGCCCGGGGTGTCGGGCGGCTACGGTGATTGGCCGCGGCTGGTGGACCTGTTCCCGTGGCAGCACGCGGGGGCGCAGTGGAAGCGGACGTGGCCGATCGGGGAGACGCCGAAGCTGCTGGAGCGCCGCTGGCGAGCGCTGCTGCAGGCGGACGATCGCGCGGCGGCGTTCCGCGAGACGGAGGCGTGGACGATCGCGCGGCCAGGGGCCGATCTGCTCGCGGGGACGCCGTTGCCCCCGCTGGCGTCGTTGACCGCGGATGCGCCGAGGCCTCCCATCGCGCGGATCGCCTGGCGCTCGCTCGACAGGCGGTGGTGCCTGGCGGACGGGCGCCTCGGCGACCGCCTGCGGCCGGCGCTATGGCGGGCGCACGGGCCGTCGCAAGTCTATTTGACGACGCTGCTGTCGAGCGGGCTGTCGCGCGGTCCGGCGGTGATGGCGTGCGCGGAGGTGCCCGACCTGCACCACTTCCGTGGATCGTTCGGCGACAAGGGGGTGATCCCGCTGTGGCGCGACCGTGCGGCGACGCAGGCCAACGTGACGCGTGGAATTACAAGTGTCCTGGAGGACATGTTCTCGCGGACAGTGACGGCGGAGGAGCTGTTCGCGTACGTGTACGGCTGCCTGGGGCATCCGGGGTACGTGGAGTCGCTGCGCGAGGAACTGGCAGAGCCGGGGCCGCGGGTGCCGCTCACGCGCGACGAGCGATTGTTCAGGCGCTGCGCGGCGGTCGGGGCGAAGCTGCTGGGGCTGCACACGTATCGCGTGCGTTCGAGAGAAGGGTCGGCGCGCTGCGTGGCGCCGGTGCGGGCGATGCCGGAGAAATTCTCGTACGTGGACGAGGTGCTCACGGTCGGCGACGGAATATTCGCGCCGGTGTCCGCGGAGGTGTGGGGCTACGAGGTGTCCGGACTGAAAGTGGTGCAGTCGTGGCTGGCCGGGAGGATGCTGCAGCGAAGCGGTCGCACGTCGTCGCCGCTCGACGCGCTGCGACCCGGGGCGTGGTCCGAGGTGCTGACGCAGGAGCTGCTCGAGCTGCTGTGGGTGCTCGAGCGCTCGCTGGTGCTGCACCGCGCGCAGGCGCTGCTGTTGGCGGAGATCGTCGGGGGAGAGCTAGTATCGGGGAACGCGCTGCCGGCACCGAGCGAAGAGGAACGACTCGAGCCGCGGGCGGCGAGCCGGTGACGAGCTCGCGCAGCAGCGCCCGGACGTGAGGGTCAGAGCGGGGCGGTCTGCTGAAAACAATAGAGGTGGAAGAGTTGTGAGCAGGCCGCGGGGTTGTTGGCCGGGGCGTCGCTCCACGTCATGTTCGTGGGTCCGGCGACGCCGAGGCGGCCCAGGGTCCCGTCGATCGAGGAGGTCCAACTGTCGCAGTGATCGGCGCCGATGCGGGTGCCGTTGCGGAAGGTGTTGGACCAGACCGGAGCGGGGATGTCCAGCATGTTACCGGCCTCGTCGACGCCGATCCCGGTGGTGAGCGGCAAGGTGGTCAATTCGCCCCACCCATGGGCGACGACGGCGCCGGTGGTCAGCTTGTAGTAGCCCGAATACAAGGTGTCGAAGCGACCGCCGGTGGCGGGGTCGGACCGGGCGTCGCTCAGCCATGCGGCCCACTGGACGTCCGGCGGGAGGTCGATGAACTGCGCGGCCTCGGCACACTTGGCGTCGGCACCGTCGAGGCCGCCGAGAGCGCCGGTGAAGGTCGTCGCGGTGGCGAAGACGATCCGTGGGGCGAGGCATTCGTTGGAGCAGTCGTCGTCGTCGAAGAGGTTGCCGTCGTCGCACTCCTCCGCGCCGTTGCGGATCATGTCGCCACAGCGGGGGCCAGGGCCGCTGCAATCGTCGCTGCAGTAACCATAGGCGCCGTTCAAAGCGCCGTCGTCGCACTGTTCGTTGCCGGCCCAGAGCTCGCCGTCGCCGCAGGTCGCAGGCACGCAGCCGGCGAGGCAGGCGTCGTCGTCGTCCGCGTTGCCGTCGTCGCATGATTCGCCGGGATCCTCGACGCCGTCGCCGCACACGGGCAGCTCGGTGCAGTCGGCCTGGCAGCCGTCGTCGTCGGCGGTGTTGCCGTCGTCGCACTGCTCGCCCGGATCGATCTGGCCGTTGCCGCACGGCGGCGAGGGGGTGACGGTGCAGTCGTCCTCGCAGCCGTCGTCAGGGGTGCGATTGCCGTCGTCGCACGCTTCGCCGGGATCGAGCTGGCCGTCGCCGCACTCGGGGGCGCTCGAGGTGCCGCCGGAGGTGGTGTCCTGCGGGGCCTCGCTGTCCGTCGCGGGGGTCGAGCCGGTCGGATGATAAAAACAGGCGCCGACGACGAGGAGCAGGGGAGGAGTCTGGACTCGCGGGAGCGCATGCTGGGGTGGAGCTTCAGTTCTGAATGCAGTAGAGGTGGTGCATGGTGGTGCAATCGGCGGCGGTCTGGGAGTCCGTCCAGGTCGAGTCGGTGGCGCTCGTGCTGCCGACCCTGCCCGTGCCGCCGAGGGCGTCCCAAACGCTGCAGTGCGCGTCCAGCGAGAGGATGGAGCCGTCGGGCGCGGTGTTGGTCCAGGCCAGCGCGTCGGGTGCCACGAGCGTGCCCGATTCGTCGCGGTTGATGGGGTTCAGCAGCGTCCCCGAAGCCAAGCCCGACCAATTGCGAGCGACCAGGACCGGCTTCGGCCCGGGGAGGATGTACCAACCGACAAACTTGGTGTCCAGGCGCGCGGCGACGCCCTGGCCGTCGTCGCTGAGCCAGGCAACCCAATCTCCCGCCGGGAAGTCGAGCGTCAGGACGCCGCACCGAGCGTCGGCTCCGTTGAGCTGATTCATGTCGCCCTTGTAGGTTTGCGAGGTGACGAAGATGTAGCGGAAAGAAACGTTCTTGCAGGCGTTGCACAGATCGTCGCCGCCGGGGGTGCCGTCGTCGCACTCTTCCTCCGGGGCCTGGACCTGGTTGTCGCCGCAGCGCGGGCCCGGTTCGCACTCGGTGGTACAGCCGTCGTAGGCGCTGTCGTCGTTGGCTCGGCCGTCGTCGCAGAGCTCGACGTCTGCGTGCACGAGGCCGTCACCGCAGGTCGCGGCCGCGCAGGAGGACAGGCAGTCGTCGGTGTCGGCGAGGTTGCCGTCGTCGCAGGTCTCGACGCCGAGATGCACGACCCCGTCGCCGCACACTGCATGCTTGCAGACATCGCGGCAGGCGTCGCTGTCGTCGGTATTGCCGTCGTCGCACTCCTCGCCGTCGTCCAGCGTGCCGTTGCCGCACAGTTCGACCGGCGTGAAGCCGCAGTCGGCCTCGCAGCCGTCACCGTCGACGAGGTTGCCGTCGTCACATTGCTCGCCCGGCTCGAGCACGCCGTTGCCGCAGGCCTGGGCACCGTCGCTGGTGGTCGGGATGGTGCTCGAGGCAGCGTCCGTGCCGGTCGAGGTGTCCGGCTGGCTTACGCTGCCGTGGGGGTTGTAAAAGCAGCCAGAAGCGGCGAAGAGAGCGAGGAGCGTGGCGGTGCGGTGCGTCATCGGTTCCCTGGGCTGCGAAGAGGCGCCGCTGTTCTCTCGAGGTCTGGGCCCCGTGGTCGCGGTCTCACGGGCATCCACGTGCTCCTGGCTCGGGAAGAGGTGAGGCGAACGACGGTACAGCATCGGTTCCGGTGCGAGCAAGGCGCGACCGCGCCCGGCTGCAGACGTGGGGAGATGGGCGCGAGAGAACCGCGGAGGTCAGTTCTGTACGCAGTAGAGGTGGTGCGCTGAATCGCAGTCGGACAACGCCCCTGCGTTCCGTCGCGCTCGGGTCGCCCACGCTGCCCGTCCCGGAACTCGAATCCCAGAGGTTGCAGTGTGAGGCCGTGTCGGCCGCGAGAGCCTCGCCATCGGCTCCGGTGTTGGTCCAGGCCATTTGTCGCGGCTCACGGCTGCTTCTATAACTCCCAGGGCACCCCGAGCCAGCCGGACACGACGACAAGCAGACAGCCAGGGCGCGAACGAGCATTGGACCACGAAGCTCGGGCGATTGTAGCTCTGGCTCGCCGAGAGCCGTCGCGGGGATCAGTTCTGGACGCAATAGAGGTGGTGCAAAGATTGCAGTCAGCCGAGGATTGGGTGTTCGTCCAGGTCGCGTCGCTGGCGTTCGCGTTGCCGATGTTGCCCGTGCCCAGGTTCGAGTCCCAATTGCTGCAATGGGCAGGCACGTCGACCGAGATCGACTTGCCGTCGATCTTGGTGTTGGTCCAGGCCGTCGCGTCCGCCGCGACCGGACCGCCCGCCTCGTCCCGATTAATAGGGCTCTGCAGGGCGCCCGACGTGAGGCCCGCCCAATCTCGGGCGACCAGGATCGGCTGCGGGCCGGGTAGAACGTACCACCCGACGAAGGTCGTATCCATGCGGAACGCTGGCGATTGCAGGTCATCGCTGAGCCACGCAACCCAATTCGCTGCTGGTAGGTCGGCCGCCGCGACGTCGCAACGAGAGTCCGCGCCCATGAGCTTGTTGACGTCGCCCTTATACGTCTGCGAGGTGACGAAGACGTAGCGGAAGGGGACGTTCTTACAAGCGTTGCACAGGTCGTCGCCGTCGGGGGTGCCGTCGTCGCACTCCTCCTCGGGGGCCTGAACCGTTTCGTCGCCGCAGCGGGGGCCGAACTGGCACTGGGTGGTGCAGCCGTCGTAGGCGGTATCGTCGTTGTCGCCACCGTTGTCGCAGACCTCGACGCCGTCGTGGAGTTGGCCGTCGCCGCAAGTCGCGTTCTTGCAGGAGGAGAGGCAGTCGTCGGTGTCGTCGTCGTTGCCGTCGTCGCACTCTTCGGTACCAGCGATGATGGCGCCGTCGCCGCAGACCGCGTTCTTGCAGGTGTTGGTGCAGGCGTCGGTGTCGTCGTCGTTGCCGTCGTCGCACTCCTCGCCGTCGTCGACCACGCCGTTGCCGCAATTCTCGCCGGGCGTGAGGGTGCAGTCGGGCTCGCAGTCGTCGCCTGGGTCGGCGTTGCCGTCGTCGCACTGCTCGCCGGGCTCGAGCACTCCGTTGCCGCAGGCGGGCTTCTCTCCGGTCGTCGCGGTCGTGGTCGAGATAGTGCTCGACGTCGTGCTTTCGGTCGTGCTTCCGGTCAAATAACCGGTGCTGCCCTTCGGATTTTAGAAGCAGCCGTGGGCGGCGATGACAGCGAGCAGGACCGGGAGGCGAGAATGCATGGCGGCCGGACTTGAGTCAGGTGCTGTCCTGGATTGGCGACCGGGACGACGCACTGGTGTGCGAATCTAGCCGCCGTGGGCGTTTTATCGGTCTCCACGGCCGCCTTGGCTCCGCAAGGCCGCCGTGCTTCGCGTAGTTCGAGGCTCAGGGCGGGGGGCATTTTGGAAGCAGTAGAGGTGGAAGGAGTTGGAGCAGGCGGTGGGATTGTCGGCAGCATCGTCGTCCGTCCATGTCGCATCGGTTGCAGACACGTCGCCAAAACGACCCTTTGTGCTGAACATGGGCGAAGTCCAATTGTTGCAGTTAGCGGTACCAGCGCTCTCGCCTGACGATGACGTGTTGGACCAGGCCAAGAGCGGCTCCTCCACAGGATTGCCGTTCTCGTCGATGTCGATCGGGAGTGCTAGCGGAGGAGCGACAAGGGCGCTCCATCCGTGGGCAAGGATTTGGGCGTTAGCAAGCTTGTAGTAGCCAGCATAGTCAGTTTCCATGCGCCCGGCCGAGGAGGGCGAATCAGTTCCGTCGCTGAGCCATGCGGTCCAGCTCAGATTCGTCGGCAAGGAGGAGTTGCTGGCAGTTTGCTTGCATTTCGCGTCAGCCCCTACGAGCCCGCCAAGGTTGCCCGTAAAGCCCGCTGCCGTGACAAAAACCAACCGCGGGGCGATGCAGGTGTTGGAGCACTCGTCGTCATCCATCTGGTTGGCGTCGTCGCACTCTTCCGGGCCGTTGCGCGTGCCGTCACCGCAGCGCTCGCCGGGACCGCTGCACTCGCTGTTGCACTGGCCATACATGCCGTTCATCGGCCCGTCGTCACACATCTCCTGGTCCGCCCAGAGGATGCCGTCGCCGCACTTGGCCATCACGCAGGTGGAGAGGCAGCCGTCGTCGTCCATTTCGTTGCCATCGTCACACTGCTCACCGGGGTCTTGCATGCCGTCGCCGCACACCGGCGTGTTGGTGCAGTTGCTCTCGCAGCCGTCGCCGCTCATCTTGTTGCCGTCGTCGCACTGCTCGCCAGGATCGAGCTTGCCGTCTCCGCACTCCACCGTGACCGGGAGCCGGCAGTTGCCCTCGCAGCCGTCGCCGTCGTCGTTGTTGCCGTCGTCGCAGTCCTCGCCCTCGTCCTTCGTGCCGTTGCCGCACAGTTCGCCGGGGGTGGTCGTGCAGTTGGGCTCGCAGCCGTCGCCGGGATCCTTGTTGCCGTCGTCGCACTGCTCGCCGGGCTCGAGCTTGCCGTTGCCGCACTCGGCCTCGACGTCGGTCGTGGCCGGCGACGTCGCGGTGGTCTCGGTCGGGTCGGTCGTGTCGGTGGTGGTCTCGGTGAGACTGCCTGTCCCGGTCTCGATCTGGGTGAGATCTTTCAGGCAGCCGGCAGGAAGCAGGACGAGGACGACGAGCGAGGAGCGGGCGAGCATGGCGGTGCGCTTGTGGACATGGTCGACGGTGACGCCTCGGAGCGCAAGGGTGCGGGGTGGGGCCGAGGTAGATCTCGCAGAACGCCGATCTCGACGACGCGAAATCCCCGGCGAGGTGGTGCGATCCGTGCCGCCAGCGCCCCGGCGCGCGCGCAGCGGAGGTCGAGCCGCAAAGCGATGCGACGGCGCCGCCCAAGGTCCGCTCGGCGCAACATTTTTGAGTCCATGGCGGCGGAGCTCGGTGCGCCGCGTACAGGGTCAGGGAGGCTCGTGTGTCGCGGCTGCAAGGCGGGCCCGTACCACCGTTGCGAGCTCGAAGGCCTGCGCGCTCGAGCGGCCGCGCCAGGGTCCGGGCGATGCCCGGTGGCGCTGTCGGGAGGCGGACGCTGCGCGAGAACCGGATGCGCGGGGGCGAGCCTGGCCGTTGAAGCAGGTGGGGCGATCGGGCGCGCAGCGCTTCGGCGCTTCGCTTGGCCCGCGGGCCGGTGGGGCTTATACTCGCGGCCCGGTCGGGGAACGAGGGCGCATGCTGATCGTGCAAGGTGTCGCGCTGGCGATGGCGATGGTGACGGCGGACGCGCCTGCGGCGTCGGCTTCGTCGAAGGAACAGCGGGTCGCAGCGGCGTACCAGCAGTTCGAGAAGCAGCGGCACGTCGAGGCGGCGCTCGAGTTCGAGGCGCTGTGGCGCGACTTCAAGGAGCCGCGGTTCCTGTTCAACGCGGCGGTCACCCGCTACACGGCCCGCCACTACGCGCACGCGGTGGCGTACCTCAACGAGTACCTGGCGCTGGCCGAGGTGAAGGGGGCGGACCGCGACGAGGCGAAGGCGCAGCTCGAGGTCGCGCGACGCGAGGTGTCGAGCGTGCAGGTCCGCGTGCAGCCAGGCGGGGTGGCGGGCGCACCGACGGTGACGGCGCGGTGGGTCAGCGAGCTGGCGTCGGACCTGCGGCCGCAGCTGCCGGTGCCGGTGGCGCCCAGCGGGGCGGCGCAGAGCGGGGTGATCCAGCTCGACCCGGGGACGTGGGTGGTCCGCGCCGAGGCGCTAGGGGCCGAACCCGCAGAGGTGCAGATCAAGGTGGCCGCCGGCGCGCCGGTGACGGCCGAGCTGGCGCTCAAACCCCTGCCCCCGAAGACAGGTCCCGAAGACCAGGCGAAGCCGCCGGCCGAGAAACCGTTCGACGGGCGCAAGATCGGCCTGGCGACGATCGGCGTCGGCGCCGGGGTGACGATCATCGGCGCGGTGGTGACGGGGGTGGCGCAGGGCAAGGAGTTCGGACCGGCGCTCAAGGCAGATCCGGCCACGTGCGCGACCTGGCCCGACCTGCAGAGCTGCTCGGCCGAGGTGCGCGCGGGCGCGACGCTGCGTGGCGCAGGCGCCGGAGTGCTCGGCGCGGGCGTGGGCCTCATCGGCAGCGGGGCGGTCTGGTACGCGCGCACCGAGCGGGCGCGGAAGATCGCGTGGTACGTCGAGACGGGCGTCGGCGCGGCCGCGGTGGTCGGCGGGATCGTCGGGCTGGTCCTCGGCGCGAACAGCTTCAACGAGGTCAACGCGACGGCGCCCGCGACCTGGACCGAGCTGCAAGGCGGCGTGAAAGGGCCGGCGACGACGTTCGCGGTGTCCTCGGCGGTGGCCGGGCTCGGCGCCGGGCTGGTGGCCGGCGCAGGCCTCGGGCTCGGGCTGTCGCGCGGGCGCTCGTCGCAGTACGCGAAGGCGCTGCAGATCGGCGGCGGGCCGGGCCGCGGAGCGCTCGGGCTGACGCTCAGCGGACGCTTCTAAAAGGCCGAGGAGGGCGCGGGGCGACGTGTCCTCCGGGACATGTCGTGGGGCGCTCGTCGCTGGAGGCGAATGCGACGGGGCGCGGGCGACGTGTCCTCGGGGACATGTCGTGAGTCGCTCGTCGCCGGAGGCGAAGGCGACGGGGGGCGGGGCGACGTCCTCGGAGACATGTCGTGGGGCGCTCGTCGCCGGAGGCGGAGGCGACGTGGGGCGGGGCGACGTCGCGGGGAGGCGCGGCGCTCGTGCCTTCGAGGACGTCGCGAATCCGGGCCGCCGGCCGCTCGCGGGAGCTGCCCGTATGGCCATGTGCCCATGGACATGCTCGAGGAGCCATGTCCCTTGGAGCATGCTCGATCGGGCAGGGCCTATTTAAGACCCTTGGCCTGGCAGGTGTGGCGGTCGCTGGCGTCGAGCTTGCAGACCAGCGGGGCGTCGCAGGGGCAGTCCTGGCAGCAGGTCTGGCTGCTCTCGCCGCGGGCGGGCTCGCACACGCCGTTGCCGCAGGTCTTGGGGCCCTGGGGCTTCTCGACCTTGGGGGTGACGGGGGCGCCCTTGAGGCGGGAGCAGCGGCCGTCGGCGGTGCGGAACTGGCCCGCAGGACAGGCGTCGGCGGGGGCCTCGACGGGCGGGAGGACCGGGGCCTCGACGGCGGGGCCGCGCTTCTTGAGCTCGCCGCAGTCCTCGGGGCTGTGGTGGGCCGCGGTGTTCTCCTTGCCCTCGCAGCGGCCGTTGCCGGGCCACGGCTTCTTGCACCACGCGTCGGGCGAGTCGTCGCTCAGCTCGGCGTGCAACTGGTCGAGGTGCTTCTCGAGGTCCTCGAAGTCGGCCTCGGTCAGCTGCTCGAACTTGGCCCAGCGCACGCGGCGGTTGCAGTCGAGGACGAAGGTGACGGGCAGGTTGCCGCGGAACAGCTGGCGCGCCTGCTCGCCCTCCAGCACCTTGACGAACTTCTCGTCGTAGCTGCGGTCGGCCAGCTTGACGGCGGCGGGCGGCATGACGTCGGCGAAGTCCTGGTAGGACTTGCGCGGGTCGGTGTTGTCCTTG
This sequence comes from Nannocystis pusilla, assembly GCF_026626665.1. GTDB lineage: Bacteria > Myxococcota_A > Polyangia > Nannocystales > Nannocystaceae > Nannocystis > Nannocystis pusilla. Next base: position 6,097,805 of record NZ_JAPNKE010000002.1, on the reverse strand, counting down.
AGCTGGACGGGGACGAACTTGACCGCGTCGCTCCACGTCTCGGCCTTGCGGGCGAACATGGCCTTGAAGTCAGGCATCTCCGCCTTGCACGGGCCGCACCAGGTCGCCCACAGGTTGACGACGTGGACCGCCTGCGACGGCAGCACCTCCTGCGCGCCGAAGCGGACCTCGACCGCGGGCTTGGTGGTGTCGCGGATGGCCTCGAGCTTGACCAGCATGGCCGGGGAGATCTGGGTCCCGAACTTGCCGACGTAGCCGCTGCGCGGCTGGTCCTGCGGCGGCGCGACCTCCTCGGGGTCGACGATCAGCGCGGTCTTGCTGTCGAGCACCCGCGTGGTGTCGACGCAGCCCTGCTTCTCGCGCTGCAGCACGCGCGCGAGCTGGCGCCGCACGTCGCTCTCCTTGAGCCAGATCAGCATGGCGAGGCCGCAGGCCAGCGTCGTCAGCATGACGTTGACCACCGCCCAGCGGACGTACAGCCGGGCCTTGGCCCGCGCGGGGTCCGTGTCCTTGAGGTCGAGGCGCGTCGGCTCGGACATGGTCTTTCGGTCAGGTCTTGGGCGCGTTGACCGGCTGGTTGACCGGCATGTTGACCGGCATGTTGACCGGCTGCGGGGCGGCCGGCGGCGGGCTCGCCAGGGCCTCCTGGCAGCACGGGCAGGCCTGCAGCTTGCTCTGCAGCACGTCGCGGGTCTTGCCGAGGCGGAGCACGAGCATGACGGCGACCAGCAGGCTGACGCCGGCGATGAAGGTCGTCAGGATGGCGACCAGCTTGTAGGCGAGCAGGGGCGGCGTCGGGGCGCTGGACATGGCGGGTCTCAGCCGGCGGACTCGTCGAGGATGGTCTTGGGCGGCTTGTACTCGGTGCCGTCGCAGGGGATCGGGACGACCAGGACGACGCGGTTGATGGCGTTGAACAGCTCGGTCCAGTCGCGCGAGCTCTGGTCCTTGAGGTCGATCGCGCCGTCGAGCAGGCTCTGCATGCGCTTCTGGTTGGTGTCGTCCCACGCGACCACCGGCGACGGGGTCTTCTCGCCCGGCTTGTCCTGGACGTCGAGGTAGCTCTTCTTGAACCGCTCGGGGTTCAGCGGCTTGGCGTCGCGCATGGCGAACGGCTGGATCGGGATCTGCTTGCGCTCGGTCTCGGCCAGGCCCTCGTTGACGACCTCGCCGATGATCTGCGTGACCATGTCCATGCGCCGCACGGCGAGGTCGTGGTTCTCCTGGCGGTCGCCGTCGGGCGAGGCGCGGCCGATCACGAACACCTGCTTGGCCCGCGTCAGCTGCTCCTTGAAGCGGCGGATCTGCTGCTTGTAGTGCTCGCGCACCGTCTTGGTCGGCCAGTTGGCGCCCTTCTTCGGCAGGCCGGTCGGGTAGTGGACCGAGAAGCGGCCGGGGAAGGCGGCGAGGATCAGGTCGAACTGCGGGTCGTCGATCGCCAGCTGCTCCCAGTCCGACGGGGTGCACGAGCGGGTCGAGACCAGGTCGCCGAGGCTCTTGTCGCGGCTGGCGCACTTGTTCTGCAGGTTGCGCACCGCCTTGGCCAGCTCCTCGTTGCGGGCGCACTCGAGGGGCGCGCGCTCGAGCTTGCCCGGGTCCTGGCAGCGCATCTGGTGGCACACGAGCGGCATCTCGCAGTCGCAGTCGCGGCAGCTGTCGCCCTCGCCGCAGATCGCCAGGTCGTCGATCGGGGCGCACTTGTCACCCATGCAGTACTGCCCCGGCGGGCACTTGGCGGAGCCCTCGGGCGTGCTGGCGTCGCAGTCGGCCGCGGGCGCGACCTGGGCGGTCTTGCCGGCCTCGCCGGCGGCCTGGGCGAGCAGCGGGTCCTCGGTGCGGAAGAGCGCCACGTAGGCGATCAGCAGCACCATGAGGGCCATGAAGCCGGTCAGCACCAGCAGGAGCTTGGTCGTCGTGTCGAACTCGGAGGCCATGAGTGCCGGCTCGGATCAGGGCGCCTTCACCATGCCGCGGACGATGTTGATGATCGCGCGGGCGGTGTAGTCGGACTGCAGGTGGTTGACGGTGTCGAGGCGCGGCGCGCCGTTCTCGATCGGGAAGACGTAGCCGGTCGGGACCTTGTAGTCCTGCTCGACGGCGAACTTCTGGTGCGCGGTGATCCGCGTCGGCCCGTCCTTGTCGTTGTTGATGCACTGAAACAGCTCGTTGTCGGCGTCGTCCGGGTCGATCTCGAGGCCGATGTCGACGGCCTTGCTGGCGACGCGCACGGGGCTGAACAGCGGGCCGCCGTTCGGGTCAGGGTCGGCCTGCAGCGCGAACAGGGCGGCGATCATGTCGAAGCCGGCGCCGGGGCGCAGCTTCTCGACGCACTCGGCGGCCTTGGCCGCGAGGCAGGCGCCGCCGTTGAAGGCGTCGGGGTGGTGCTTGGGGTAGCCGGCCGGGAAGGCGTCGGTGTCGCAGGCGGCGCGCGGGGTGTGGAACACGTAGACCCGCGTCGGCACGTCGAGCTCCTTGCTGCGGATCGCCCGGCCGACGTTGCGGAACTCGTTCGAGCAGTGCGGGCAGCTGAGGTCGAGGAACAGGGCGATGCCGACCTTGGGCTCGGCGGCGCCGGTGACGATCGCGGTGGTCGGCAGGGCGGTGGTCGGCGCGGCGCAGCCGGTGTTGGCGTCGACGAACCGGCGCGTGGTCTGGAAGCCGACCGACTGCACGCCGAGGCCGACGACGAACACGACGCCGGCGACGAACAGGGCGTCGAGGAGGTCGGCCTGGCGCCGGGTGGTCAGCCGCTTCCACAGGCCGCGCGGGGCGCCGTGGACGGCGAACAGGGAGCACATCAGCAGCAGGGCGCTGATGACGTAGAGCGAGAGGCAGTAGGGGCAGGGGGCCTTGAGGACGAGGAAGGCGTAGCTGCCGTAGACGGCGCTGACGGCGATGTCGAACAGCGCCAGGCCGAGCAGCAGCGGACGGGCCGCGCCGCGCAGGAAGTCGGAGCGCAGGAACAGGCCGCCGGCGATCACCGCGACGACGAGGTAGAAGGCCGAGCCCCACAGCGAGATCGGCAGGCCGAGCAGGGTCGACCAGCTGCTCTGCAGCGCGTCCTCGCACGACATGCCCCCGATCGCACACGCGCCCTTGGTCGAGGCGCACGGCGTGAAGGTCATGCGGAACTTCAGCACCGTGAGGTACGCGCCGACGCCGATGCCGAGCAGGCTGAGCAGCAGCGCCGCGCCGGCGCCGAAGCGGGCGATGCCCGGGGGCTTGTCTTGAGCTGTCGTGGAGGACATGTCCCGAAGACCTCTAGGGAGTGGGGGTCGACAGCGGCAGCTTCTCGAAGGTCGCCTTGCCGTTGTTGTAGGTGTACGCGAAGGCGCCGCCGCGCGGGCTGGAGTCGAACGGGAACTGCTCGAACAGGCTGCGCACGCACGACCGCACCGAGGCGTTGCTCGAGATGACCTTGATCTTGTGCGGCGGCATGCCCGACTTGCGGACCTCGATGGTGAACTTCAGCTTGGCGGTGCTCTGGCCGGCGCCGTCGAGGCAGTTCTGGAAGAACTTGTGCTGGTCGCGCAGCTCCTTCTCGGCGCTGCGGTAGGCGAAGTCGGGGTCGGGCACGCCGGTGCCCGCGGGCGGCGGAGCGGCGGGCTCGGGCGGCTTGGTGTCGGCGACGGGCGGGGGCTCGATCTTGGTCGGCTCGGGCGGGGCCTCGACCTTGGTGTCGGCGACCGGCGGCGGGGTCTCGACCTTGCTGTCCGGAAGGACAGGCGGTGCCTCGACCTTGGTGTCCTCGGGGACAGGCGGTGCCTCGACCTTGGTCGGCTCGACGGGCGGCGGGTTGCTGTCCGCAGGGACAGGTGGCGGCTCGACGGGCGGCGGGTTGACGACGGGCGGCGGCTCCTCGACCTTGGCGGGCTCGGGCTCGGGCAGGTCGTCGCCGGCGGCGGCGGCGGCGGCCGCGGCGACGGCGTCGTTGGGGCCGGGCGCCGGGGCGGCCAGCCACGAGGCGAGGCCGAACATCAGCGCGAGCGACAGCAAGGTGCCGCCGCGGGCGACGATGTCCTTGCCGGTGATCGGGCGCGGCGCGTCGGTGTCGAACTGCTGCGAGCGCGAGATCTCGTCGCGCACCACCGGATCGCTCGAGTGAGTGGCAGACTCGGCGTCGTCGAGCGTCGGCGTGCCGAGCGGCGTGGCGCCGGGCCGCGGGGTGCCGCCTTGCGGCGTGGGGTTCGGCGCGACGGTGCCGATCGGCGTGGTCCCGGGCCGCGAGCGCTCGGGGATCGCCATCAAGAACGGCTGGCTCATGTGCCGCACGATCGGCGCGCCGACCACGGCCTCGAACGACTCGAGCAGCGCCTGGCCGAACTCGTCGGCGCTCTGGTAGCGCTTGTCCGGGTCCTTCTCGAGGGTCTTGAGCAGGACGTCGTCGGCGATCTTCGGGATGTTGCGCTCGGGCGCGCGCTTGCTCGGGGCCTCGGGCGCGGTGTGCTTCTGGTGGTAGAGCAGGTCGAGGACGTTCTTGCTCGAGAACGGCGGGGTGCCGGTGATGAGCTTGTAGAGCGTCGCGCCCACCGCGTAGATGTCGGAGCGGGCGTCGGGCGTCGCGTTGGTGGCGATCAGCTCCGGCGCCATGTACTCCGGCGTGCCGAGCAAGACACCGTCCTGCGTCAGCTCCTGGCCGCTGTTGGTGTCCTTGGCGATGCCGAAGTCGATGAGCTTGATGTGATCGGGATTGCGGTCGAGGGTGACGCGGAAGCAGTTCTGCGGCTTGATGTCGCGGTGGTAGGTGCCCTTGGCGTGAGCCGAGCTGAGGCCGCTGCAGATCTGGATCGCCATGTTGGCGAGGCGCGGCCACGGCAGCGGGCCCTCGCGCTGGAGCATGTGATCGAGGTCCTCGCCCTCGAGGTACTCCATCACGATGTACACCTGCCCCGACGGGGTCTGGCCGACGTCGTAGGCGCGCACGACGTGGTTGCTCGAGATGTCCATCATGGCCCGCGCCTCGGCGAGGCAGCGCTGCTGCATGTCGGCCTTGCCCGACAGGCGCGGGTCGAGCAGCTTGATCGCCAGCTTGCCGCCGGTGCGGGCGTGTGTGCCGCGGTACACCGTCGACATGCCACCTGACCCAAGGGGCTGCTCGAGCTTGTAGCGGCTGTCGATCACCGAGCCGGGGCCGATCGGCGCCGGCGGTTGCTTGGCGGGGGCCGGCCTCGCCGCCGCTGCGCCGCTGCCGGTCGACGAGACGCCGGGCCGCGTGTTGCCGGTGGGCGCGGCGGTGCCGGGCCGCGTGTTGCCGGTGGGCGCGGCGGTGCCGGGCCGCGTCGGGGTGACGCCGGGCAGTGAACCGGTTCCAGGCCGGGTGGGCGTGCGCGCCGGGGGCGGCTTGCCGGGGGCGGGCTTGGCCGGGGCCGCGGCGGTGCCCGGTAGCGAGGCCGACTGCTTGCTGGGCGCCCTCATCTCGCCGGTGCTGGAAGGGGCGGCGGGACGTGGCCGCGGCGCCGGTTTCGCAGGCGGCCTGGGATCGTTGGGCGGCATATCAGGGGTCTCATCTTACAGGACACTGAGGCGCGACGGCGACAACGCGGCGATTACTTGTGTGCGCCGCGCCGGCAAGATGTCCGAAGGGCCATGCCGCGCGGCGCGATCACGCCCGCGTGGCGGCTCGCGAGGGCGGGCGCGATCGCGCGATACGATCTGTCTCTTCGGACATGTCAACGCTGGTCCCGGCGATCTGCCGCACAACGGGAGGGGACGCGCGGGAACTGGTGGGGGCCGGCCCGAGGGCCGGTCCGCGCGCGGGTCCAGGCGCGCGCCGACGGCTCGCGCGGGCCGAAGCGCTTGCGGCGAGATCCCGGCGGCGCCGCGAGGTCGGCGCGGCTGCGGGTGCGCGGGCGGCGTCCCGGGTGGATGTCCCGGAGGTCAGGTGCAGACGCTCGTCACGGCCGAGCGCCGGCGACGATCGCATCCAGCTGCGCTCGTTCGGCGACCTGCACCTGGCCCGCGAGCGGCCAGGTCTGGACGATCTTCGCCACGTCGAGGCCGAGAGCGTCGATCGCTCGCGCGAGCCCCAGCGCCGCCGGCCGCGCGCGCGGCACCTCGCCCGTGACAGGGAACCAGCCAGGTCGCCCTCGACCCGCAGGCGTTCGCGCGGGAAGTAATAGACGAGGTACGAGTCGGTGTGCTCGGTGTACGCGCCGATGTCGTGCAGCTCGAGCGCGCGGCCCGAGGCATCGCTGAAGACGTGCCTGCCGTCGACGACGAGGAACTTCGGCGCGCGCGGCTCGCGGGCCAGGGCGTCGGGCGCGAGCGCGTGGGGCCGGCGCGCGAGGTCCTCGATCAGAGGCACGTTGCCGGCGGTGGTGACGATGGTGGCGCCGGCGTGGATCAGCGGACGCAGGCCTCCGCTGTAGTGCGGGTGGTGATGTCCGAAGACGGCATAGCGGATTTCCTTGTCGGGCGCGTGGGCACGCACTGCCGCGAGGAGATCCTCTCCGGCGGCGCTGCGCAGCGGGGCGTCGAGCACGACGACGAAGTCGTCGAACACCGCGAAGGCGGCGCGCGTGTCCTCGAGCGGGAGCTCGACGAGGAAGAGGGCCGGCGAGAGGGCGACGATTTTGGCGGGCGGGCGCGGTGCGGGCGAGGGATCGGTGCCGGCGAGGGGCAACCAGTGCGTCTCGGCCTCGGCGGGCGCGAGGTCTTCGTGGCTGACGCGCTCGACGAGCTCGAGGGGGAGGTCGCGGGTGTCGGCGGCGTCGTCGTGCAGCCAGCGCTCGGTCCGCCGCGCGGGCAGCAGCACGCCGGCGAACTCGCGGTAGTCGGCGTAGCGCACCGACTCGGCGACGTCGCCGAGCTGCGGGTGAGCGACGAGCCGCTCCCAGCGCGCGAGCCGGTGGTCGTCGCGGCGCAGCCATCACGAGGCGCTACCGCTCGCGTCGGCGTAGGCTTAGGCGAGGACGTCGTGGGCGACGCCGGTCGCAGCGGAACATGTCTTTGGGGACATGTCGCCGATGAGCGGGGTGGTGGGGAGACCCTCGCGGCGAGGGCGAGGGTCTGTCTCGAAGGACATCCGAGATGTCCCGTAGGTCAGCCGGGGATCGGGTCCTCGTCGTCGGGGATCAGGCAGGCCGAGAGCTCGAAGAACATGAACACGAGCGCCTTCTCCTGCGGCGACAGGCCCTGGGTCTCGCAGCCGGTGGGGAACGGCTCGCCGATGTTGTCGCCGGACGAGACGTGGATGTCGCTGTCGACCACGCGGCCGCACTGCTGCTCGGCGGGCACGCCGACCGGGGCGTTGAAGGTGAAGTACTGGACCGTGTTCTCGGGCGAGTCGGTGTAGACCCACCGCGTCGAGGTCATGTCGTTGACCGAGTCGACGGTGTACTGGGCCTCCTTGATCTCCATCTCCCCGTGGACCTCGGAGCCGCCGACGTGCAGCATCCAGTCGGCCAGGGCCATGCCCTTGGGGAAGCTGGTGTCGATCTTGCCGGTGACGGGGTTGGGCAGGTCGGGCTCGCTGACGAAGTCGGCGGTGCTCGGCCACGGATCGGGGCCGTCCTCGATCCAGATGTTGTGCCAGTGAGACAGGAAGATGCGCCCGCCGAGGCCGGCGTAGTCGACCAGGTTCTGGCGCATGGCGTTCGACTTGGCGCCGCCGTTCTGCCCGCCCTCGCAGGCCATCAGGACCATGTCGTATTTCTTGTAGGTGTCGAGGCTGCCCCACAGGGTGCTGGCGCCGCTGAAGTCGGCGCCGCCGTTGAGGTCGTTGCTGTACTGGTCGGCCCCGCCGTCGCCCTCGAACAGGTTGACGCGGCCGCTGCCGTCCTCGGGGGTGAACTCGCCGTCCTCGATGCCGATCTTGCGCAGCAGGCACTCGAGCGGGTCGGCGCCGCCGGTGACCATGGCGATCTTCGGGATGTGACCCTCGCTCTGGTTCTTGGGCAGGCGGGTGAGGTCGTAGGGGGCGAGGTTGTCGGCGCAGGCGACGACCTCGGGCAGCACGACCTCGCGGCGCCACTTGCCCACGCTGACGACCAGCGGGATGTTCTGCCCCGAGGGCACGCCGGTGAGGGTGAACTCGCCCTTGGTGTCGGTGAGGGTGGCGACGATCGGGTCGCCCGGCAGCGCGCCGCCGCAGGTGTCGCAAGCGACGCCCTCGGCGACCGGATCGAGCGGCCCGGACGGCACGTAGACGGTGATGTTGTAGAGCGGCAAGGTGCCCTCGGGCGCGTACACGATGCCCGAGAGGGTGGTCTTGTCCTTGTTGCCGTCGCACGGATCGATCTGGCACTCGAGGCCGATGCACGGCGGCGCGGTCGTGCTGGTGTCGGTGTCGGTGGCCGTCGGGTCGGTGGTGGTCGTCGTCGAGGTCGGCGTGCCGGTGGTGCTCGTCGCGGTGGTGCCGGTCGGCTCGTCGGTGGTGCCGGTGTCGGTGGTGCCGGTCGTGGTGCCGGTGCCGGTGGTCGGGTCGACGGTGATGCCGGTCGGGGCGGTCGAGGTCGGGGTGGTGTCGGTGCCGCTGCTCTGAGACGAGTCGCCGCAGGCGACGGTCAAGAAGGTTGAAGCGAGGCAGGCGAAGGCGATGCGCTCGGCGCGTTGAGCCATGGGACTCTCCTATGCGGCGATGCTACGCGATCGCCGGTGGCCTTGGCCTCGGGCTTTCGTGTAGAACCTCGGAGGATGCGAGCGAGCGCGACGATCGTGGCGATGCTGTGCGGGTGCGCCCGCGCGCAGGGGACTGCGGTCGTCGTACCACCGCGTCAGCCCCACCTTCGCTGGCGCCGCTGAGCGAGCGCGGCGACGTCGAGATCGGGCTCGGCGCGGTGACGGCCGCGGTGTCGGGCGCGCTGGTCGGCGTGGGCACCTACGAGGCGCTGCGCGCGGTCCGGGTGCGATCGATCTGCACGGGGCAGACCGCCGACCCTCAGCTCGACCCGACGATCGTCTGCACCGGTCCGCTCGGCGGCGACCCGTTCGTCGCGGCGGTCGTGTCGAGCTCGCTGTCGTTCGCGTTCGCGGTGCCGATCGCGGTCGCCAGCGGGTTCCTGCTGCGCCGCGGGATCGTCACTCGCCGCGCGTGGAAGGCGGCGCAGCCGGCGGGCAAGATGTCTGTTCGGCCATGGTCGAACGGACAGACCCAGTTCGGGCTGACGTTCGGCCTGGCGTTCTGAGTCACGACGAGGTGGCGAGGTCGCGGCGCGGAGGCGACGAGTTCGGCCGGGCGTTCCGGGCCGCGTCACGGCGGCGCGCGACGGCGTGATGGCGACGACGAGCGACGTCGCGGTCGCGCGCTTCGTCGCGGGTGCGATGATGGACGTGGTCGCGGGCGCGAGGTCGTCAGGGCGCGGAGGCCGGGACGACGGCCAGGGGCGGGGCGTCGGGGGCCTCGGTCGCGGGCTTGGCGGGCTCGGCCGGGACTGCGTCGGCGGGCACCGTGGGGTCGGGCTGCGGGGCCTCGCGGGCGAGGAGCGGGTCGCCGCCGGGCTCGGGCGTGGGCGCGCCGCCGTCGAAGTCGAACATCAACGCGTCGGCGAGGGCCATGCCCATGCGGGTGTAGCCGCGGCGGTTGAGGTGGAGGTGGTCGGACATCGCCATGGCGGGCTGAGCCGCGGCCCAGTAGGCCATCGAGCCCTCGCCGCCCATGAACTGCACGGTGTCCCAGAAGGCGCAGCCGGCCTCGCTGGCGAGCTCGCGCTGGGCGGCGACGATGTCGGCGACGCGCGGGCGCGGGCCGAGCGAGTTGTCGGGGCGCTTGAGCGGGAAGTCGCCGGGGCCGACGAGCACGCAGCTGGTTTCGGGCGAGGCGCGGCGCAGGCGGGCGAGGACCTCGCGCAGGTTGTTCTTGTAGACGCCGATCGGCTGGTCGTCGTCGACCGACTCGTTGCTGCCGTAGGCGAGGATGACGAGGTCGGGGTCGCGCCGCTTGTAGTTGTCGGCCCACACGAACTCGTCCCACTTGAGGTGGTTCGAGGCCCGCGTGCCGCCGATGCCGAGAGTGTCGACGACCACGCCCTTGGCCTCGTTCTCGACGGTGACCCCGAACAGGCGCACCTCGCCGTCGCCGACCGGGCGGATCTCGATCGACTCGGGCGGGCCGGGGCGCTCGAAGCTGTGGTACCCGGGGCCCGGCTGCTTGGCCTTGGTGTCGACGGTGAACGCCTTCTTGCCGGCGAACAGCACCTGGAACTTGCCGCCGCCGGGCTGACGCAAGAAATAGAGGTCGTAGCGGCTGAGCGCGGGCGGCTCGGCCTTGCGATCGAGCGGCGGATTAAAGGAGATCCGCGTCACGTCGCGCTTCTTGCTGGCGGAGGCGCTGGCGCCCAGAAGGCCGAAGAAGCCGTCATCCCGCGCCTCCGAGCGCTGGGCGTGCTCGACCTTCCAGCCGCGCGAGCTGTCGAGGGTGCAGCCGAAAGGTCGGGTGTACTTGCTCGGCTTGGCCAGCGGATAGAAGCCGAGGCCGCCGTCGCCGAAGCGCTTCTGCAGGTAGGCGCGCAGGTAGGTCGGGTAGATGTCGGCGGCGGTGTGCGAGGCGCCGTACACCAGCACGCGGACCTTGCCGTCCTCGTCGAGGCCCTGGTCGAGGCGGCGCAGGGCCTCGTGGAAGTGCCGCAGCGGGTCGTCGGCGCCGCGCTGGAGCAGGATGAACTGGCCGAGGGCGTTGCCGTTGATCGCCGGAGCGACGCCCGTGCCGGCCGGCCCGGTGCCCTCGCTGCCCGGCAGCGCGTCGAGGTTGCCGGGGCCCGCGCCCGGCATCATCGCGGCCTGGAGCTCGGTGCCGGCTGCGACGGGGATCACGGGGAAGGGTTGACCGGCGCTGTCCTCGAGCAAGGCCGCTCGCTCGCCGAGGATCGCTCGCTGGGCCCACAACCGGGCGTCCCGCGCGGCGTCGGTGAGGACGGGGGTCGGCCCCGGCGGGGGTACTTGCACCTGCACCGGCTCGGGCGCGCCGCCGGAGGGAGGCGCGGAATCGGGGGGCGGGACGGCCTGTGCTTGTTGCGCAGGCCCGGGCGTGACGCATCCGGGGCCGCAGGCGAGGCCCAGAGATGCGACGACGGCTGCCGTTACGAGCCGCATGTTCACCGGCCTCACCCGGGAACATTGGCCGCTCGGGCGGAGGGAGTCAATTTGCCGGAAACGGGCGCCCCGGGGAGGCTAGGAGGGTTCTGCGCGAAACCGCGCGGGCCGTCCGGTCGCATTTTCCGCGGTCGGCGCCAGGCTCTTGGGCCAGGTCGAGGACAGGTCGAGGACAGGTCGAGGACAGGTCAAGGGGCAGGTCGAGGGCAGCGAGACCGCCTCAAGCGGTCGTGCACGCTGCTGCACAGCCGTCGGCGCCTGCCCGTCGTGTCGAGAATTTGTTGCGCTCGGACCTGGTCCACGGTTAAAGGCACGAGGGACCATGTCGGCGAAGCATCACAAACCGGGGAGGCGGCCGTGACGAACCGGTCGGTCCGCTGGTTTGAAGCGTGCGCCGCGTTCGTCGAGTTCCTCTGTGCTGTCTGTCGTTGTCTGGTGACGGGTCCGCGTTACCTGGTCGAAACGTTGCGCGTGATGGACCTGCTGATCCGGCGCTGCCTGATCCCGGTGGGTCTGGCGGTGGCGCCGGTGGGCGCCGTGATCTCGCTGCAGGGCGCGGGGCTGTTCCGCATGTTCGGCGCGGAGAGCCTGCTGTCGTCGCTGCTGGCGACCGCGATCTTCCGCGAGTACAGCCCGGCGCTGGCGTCGGTGATGGTGGCGGCGCAGGCGGGCTCGTCGATCGCGGCGCGCATCGGGACGATGAAGGTGCGCGGGCAGATCGACGCGCTGGCGGTGATGTCGGTCGACCCGATCCGCTACGTCGTGGTCCCGGGCCTCATCGCCTGCATCATCGTGACGCCGCTGCTCAGCGTGCTGACGACGCTGCTCGGGCTGGTCAGCGGGTGGTTCTTCGCGGTGCCGGTGATGGGCGTCGACCACGGGTCGTTCCTCGCCAACCTGTACGCGCAGGTGTCGCTCGTCGACCTGTGGGTGGGCATGGGCAAGTGCATGGCCTTCGGGACAGCCGTGGGCCTCATCGCCGGCTTCCTCGGGCTGCGCACCAGCGGCGGGGCGACGGGGGTGGGCAAGGCGGCCAACGACACCGTGACCCTGACGATCGTGCTGATCCTGGTCGCGGACTACTTCGTCAGCATGCTGCTGCTGAGGCTGGGGGTGTAGGCGTGGAGTTCCTGCACTTCGTCCGTCGCGCGCTCGTGGCCCAGTTCAGCGGCCTGCCGCCGCGCGACGAGTTCGTGCGCCACGCCCTCGACGCGGGGGTCGGCAGCTTGCCGCTGCTCACGCTGCTGACCGTGTTCGCCGGGATGAACCTGTCGGTGCAGGCCTACGGCACGTTCGTCCGCTTCGGCGGGCAGGACCTGCTCGGGCTGTTCTGCGGGGTCGGGGGATCCGCGAGCTGTACCCGGTGATGGCGGCGGTGATCTGCGGGGCCCGCATCGGCGCGACGCTGGCGGCCAGCCTGGCCAACATGCAGATCAGCGAGCAGGTCGAGGCGCTCGAGGTGATGGCGGTCGACCCGATGCGCCTGCTGGTCGCGCCGCGGCTGTGGGCGGTGACGCTGATGCTGCCGCTGCTGTGCGGCTACGCCGACGTGGTCGGCCTGGCGGCCAGCTACTACGCGGCGACCGAGCAGATGGGGGTCAACGGCGGGACCTTCATGGAACAGGTCCGCGACATCGTCCACCTCGGCGACCTGGCCGCGGGGGTGTTCAAGGGCATGGTGTTCGGCTGGCTGGTGGCGATCGTGTCCTGCTACCACGGCTACCGCGCGCTCAAGCGCGACGGCGCGGAGGGCGTCGGCGTGGCGACCAACCGCGCGATCGTCCACTCGGCGGTGCTGTGCATCGTCCTCAACATGTTCATGTCGGCGCTGCTGTACGTGAGGTGATCATGGCCGAGCAACAACCAGCGATCACGCTCGAGAGGGTCTGCAAGTCGTTCGGCCCCAACCACGTGCTGCGTGACGTGTCGCTGACGCTGCCGGCCGGCAAGATCCTGGTGATGCTCGGGCCGTCGGGCACGGGCAAGTCGGTGCTGCTGCGCTGCCTGGTCGGATTGATGAAGCCGGACTCGGGCCGGATCTTCATCGAGGGCCAGGACATCACGGCGCTCGACGAGCGCCGCTCGGCCGACCGCGAGCAGCTGTTCGCGCTGCGCCGCAAGTTCGGGATGCTGTTCCAGGACGGGGCGCTGTTCGACGACATGTGCGTCGGCGACAACGTGGCGTTCCCGCTGCGCCAGCACGAGAAGATGTCGGAGCGGGAGATCGCGGACCGGGTCGCCCAGTACCTCGAGGCGGTCGGCCTGAAGGGCGTGCAGCGCAAGATGCCGGCGGAGCTGAGCGGCGGGATGCGCAAGCGAGTGGCGTTCGCGCGGGCGATCGCGCTGCGGCCGAAGATCGTGCTGTGCGACGAGCCGTCCTCCGGCCTCGACCCGGTGATGTCGGCGACGCTCGACGAGCTCATCCTCGAGCTCCACCGCAAGTTCGCCATCACGTTCGTGGTCATCAGCCACGACACGGCCGAGGCGCGCAACATCGCCGACTACATCGGGCTGCTTTATAAGGGTGAGCTGCAAGAGTACGGGCCGAAGGAGCAGGTGCTCCGCTCGAGCCGGCGGCACATCAATCAGTTCTTCGACCGATCCACGGACGGGCCGATCAAGGTCCTGTGAGGTGAAGCCATGAACACGCGCTACCTAACCCTCGCCATCTTCGTCATGGGGACCCTGGCCGCGCTCGGCGGGCTCGCGTGGAAGCTCGGCGCGTTACCCAAGGCGGGTCACCACTACCGCCTCCACCTCGACGACGCCGGCGGCCTGGTCGAGGGCAACGCGGTCCGCATCGCGGGGGTGCAGATCGGGCAGATCCAGAAGATCGGGATCGACGGCAACCGAGCGCTGCTCGAGCTGCGTATCAACCCGGAGGTGCCGATCTTCGCGGAGACGTGCGCGTCACCGCAGATGAAGGGCCTGCTCGGCGAGAAGTTTCTGCAGCTGCGCCAGCCCGAGGCCGGGACGCCGCTGCCCGCGGGCTCGGAGATCCCGTGCGTCGACCCGAGCGTCGACATCGGCGAGGCGCTCAACGCGATGAACGGGGTGGTCGACGGCGACGAGGCGCTCTACGGGCACGTGGTCCGCATCGTCAAGCGCGTCGACACACTTACAAAGGCGCTGGACGAGGGCGGGCTGCCCAGCGAGCGGCTCGATCGCATGCTCGGTGATGTCGAGTCGATGCTGACGACCGGCAAGGAGATGCTGGCGGAGAATCGCGAGGACCTGCGCGCGATCGTGAAGGCGACCCGGGCTCACCTCGAGAACCCGAAGCTCGGGCGCATGATCGACAACGGCGACGCGGTGCTCGCGGACCTTCGGCGCGAAGTGCCGGGGCTCATCGCCAAGGGCGAGAAACTGTTCGTCGACGGCGATCGGGCCCTGGCCAAGGTCGAGAAGCTGATCGACGCGGTCGAACCCGGCAAGGTCGAGTCGATGATGGGCGACGGCAGCGCGGCGCTGAAGAACCTGCGCAAGCTCAGCGAGGAGTTCCAGGGCGTGGGCAAGGCGATGATGCCGATGCTCAAGGATCTGGCGACGATCGCCCACCGGGCGGCAGCCATCAACGAGTCGGTCATCCGCCAATTCTTCCAGGTCGATGGCTTCCGCGTGCGCCTGGCGGTGCCGTTCGGGGTGCGCAAGAAGCTGGAGCAGCTCGAGGAGTAGCGGGGCCGCGGCCGGCGTGCTCGCGCCGCGCGGGCCCGGGCACGCGTGGGGATGTCCCGAAGGACAGCTCGCTGGCAGCGGGTCTGTGGCCGTGCTGACCCGCGATGATGCGATTCAGTTCGCGGCAGATCTGCCCGGCGTTGTGATTCGACGAGGGGTCCTGTTCCCCGCATGGATCGCGCGCCGGTCTCGGAGATGCCCGATCGTACATGTCCTCGCGGACATGTACGATCGAGGGCGTCAGCGCGGGCGCAGGCCGGTGCAGGCGGGGCCGGGGCCGAGGCGGCCGAGGGCGCCTTCGACCTCGTCGGCGAGCTGCTCCTTGCCGGGGTAGCGCTCGAGGTAGAGGGCGTAGGCGCAGCGGGCCTCGTCGGTGCGGGAGGCGGCCTTGAGGAGGCGGGCGAGGTCGAGCAGGGCGGCGCGGGCCGGCGGGCTGTCGGGGTGGGCGGTGACGAGGAAGTCGAGGACGCGGATGGCGGCGTCGCGGCGGCCGGCGGCCAGCAGGGCGTCGGCCTGGCGGGCGAGGTCGGACGGGCTGGCCTTCGGGTCAGGTGCGTCGTCCTCGGCGGGGGCGACGGCCAGCGGGGTGCGGGCGCCGCCCTTGGCGATCCACGTGGCCACGCCGGTGCGCAGCTCGGCCTCGGTGCGGGTGCCGGCGACGATGATGACGACCCGGCCCTGGGCGATCTCGACGGTGCCGCCGGCCGTGTCGACGCGCAGCAGCTCGGGGCCCGCGTGCGCGGCGACGGTGACGTCGTAGCGGCCGTCGCCGAGCTCGATCTGCCACGCGTCGCGCACCCCGGCGGGCGGGCCCTCCTCGGCGACCACGCGCACGGCGGCGGCCAGGGCCGGAGCGGCGACGTGGGCGGCCTCACTGCTGTTCGTTGCGACAGGTTCCAAGCACCTGTCCTGGAGGACATGAACGAAGGGCGGGCCCAGACCAGCGCGACGGCGGCGGCGACGGCCAAGCCGACGCCCGCCCACAGGCGGCGACGGTCGCGGCGGCGGGCCTGGAAGCCGGCGAACACCGCGTCGGAGCTGACCTTGAGGACAGGCGCGGGCGCGGACCGGGCGGCCTGGACCAGGCGCAGCAGCTCGGGCGAACGGACGGCGGGCTCGCTGAGGTCGGGAGGGCGAATCTCGGGGGTCATTCGTCCCTCCAGGGGATCCCCAGCGCCGCGCAGAGCAGCTGCTCGGCGCGACGGGTGCGGTAAGAGACAGTGCTGATCGGGACGCCGAGAGCGGCCGACGCCTCGTGCAAATTCATGCCCTCGATCGCGCGGGCGACGAAGGACTCGCGCAGCTTGTCAGGCAACTCACCGAGCGCGCGATAGAGGCGCTCGCGCTGCTGGGTGGCCTCGAAGTCGGCCTCGGGGGTGGCCACGGGGTCTTCACCCGTGCCGGCCGAGGCGATGTCCTCGCGGCGACGGCGGCGGCGCTGCGAGTCCCACCAGTTGCGCACGCGGTTGGCGGCGATGGTGTAGAGCCAAGTGCCGAGCTGGGCGTCGCCGCGGAAGCGACCGATCGCGGAGAAGGCCGAGATGAAGACCTCCTGGACCAGGTCGTCGACCGACGACGCGTCGCCGGTCATGCGGAACACCTGGCGGGCGACGCGATCCTTGTAGGCCTCGAAGATGGCGGCCTGGGCGGCCCTGTCGCCGTCCTGCGCGGCCGCAAGGACGGCAGCGCTCTCCACGTCCCTGACTGCGGCCCGCGACGTCATGGCCGGCCAGAGTGTAGCGGAGGTGAGCACGCAGCTATAGACCGTGTCGGTCGCCGCGAATCCAAGGCCGCTCAGCCGAAGACGACGCCGATGACGAGGCCGAGCATCCACTGGGCCGGGCCGCGCCGGATCCGCGCCCCGTGACCGGGCACCGGCCGCGACGGCAGGACGAGATCGACCCCGGTGCGAGCGCCGAGGAACAGGCGCCGACCGCGGTATTGCACCGTCACGCCGATCTCCGTCGCCGACATCCAGTGAGCATCGATGCGCTCGCGCTCGCGGGCACGCGACCGCAGCGCGTGAGCGAGGACATGTCCTCCGAGCCAGATCCGCCGATCCAGGAGCGACGCGCCGGCGGCCAGTCCGCCGCCGAAGCGGAGGTGGAACAGAGACACGTCCTCGGGCGCCGCGCCCCCGAGGCCGAGGCTCGCGATCGGTTGCAGGTGTTCACGCAACAGCCAGGCGCCGCCCATCACGTCGACGCCGCCCTCGACCAGGCCGGGGCCGGCCTCGAGGCGCGGGCCGAGGCCGAGCCAACCTTGATAAGGAGGGCGCGGCGCGGGCGCGGGGGATGTCGCAGGTTTGCCCCCACGCGGGGGGGCGGGGCCTCATCCATGAGGAGCGCGAGGCTGGCGGCGAGTTCGCGGCTGCGGTCTTCGCGGGTGTCGCTCGAGAGGCTCAACCGGTGCGTGCGCGAGGCGCCGTCGGGGCCGCGGAGACGCACGTCGAGCTCGCGCTCGCCGGCGCCGGCGCGGACGTCGATCGTCCAGGCGTCGAGCTCGTCGCCGACGCGGGCGCGCAGGCCGGCCTCGGTGAGGCGCGGATCGACGGCGGTGGTGTGCAGCTCGAGCGGGGCCGCGGCGAGCGCGAGCCAGGCGACGACCGCGAGCTGAGGCGCGAGGGCCACGGGCCGCAGGAGTGCCAAAAATCGCGGCGTTTGACCAGCGACGCGGCAGTCGGCGGCCGCGTGCGACGGGGCTGCGAGAGGGCGAGGCGGGTGTCACCGATGCGGATGACAGGGGTCGCAGGACGCGAGGCGGCGATCACCGGCGCGGATGACAGGGTTCGCAGGAGCGTCGACGCGGCGATCGGTGTATGCGACGCCTCGATGACACGGCGGTCATCGGCGCGTGGGCGGCGGCGTTCGTCGCTGTCGCGGGCGCCGAAGACACGGGCCCACGAAGGCGGCGACGCGATGCCGGCGACACTTCGGACGACATGGACGCGGCTCTCGCCCGGCGAGCCGGAACGTGACGGTGCTGCGGCCGTGGACAGCGGCGAGCGCTCGCGGCACGCTCACGCCGTGCCCGTCGACCGCGACCGCTGGAACGCCTGCCGCTTCGATCCCGCTGCGAACGCGGGGCACTACGAGAGCTACTTTCAGCGGGCCAACCATCCGACGCGGCCGCTGGCGTGGTGGATCCGCTACACCGTGTTCTGTCCCAAAGGACAGCCAGAGCGAGCGGTCGGCGAGCTGTGGGCGATCTGGTTCGACGGCGAGCGCGGGGTCGTCGCCGCGGCCAAGCAGGTCGTGCCGTGGGAGCGCTGCGCGTTCGCCCGCGATCGCCTGGACGTGCGCGTCGGCGAGGCCACGCTCGATGACCGCGGGCTGCGTGGGGCGGCCGTCGGGGCCGCGCACGCGTTCGCGTGGGAGCTGACCTACGAGAGCCCCGAGCCGCCGCTGCTGTTGCTGCCGGCCAACCTCTACGCCGGCGGGTTCCCCAAGGCCAAGTCGCTGGTGGGTTCGCCGAACGCGGCGTTCACCGGCACGATCACGGTCGACGGCGAGGCGCACGCGATCGACGGGTGGGTCGGCAGCCAGTCGCACAACTGGGGCGCGCGCCACACCGACCGCTACGCGTGGGGCCAGGTCGCCGGCTTCGACGGCGCGCCGGACAGCTTCCTCGAGTGCGCGACGGCGCGGCTGAAGTTCGGGCCGCTGTGGACGCCGCCGATGACGCTGCTGGTGCTGCGCCACGAGGGCGAGCAGTTCGCCCTCAACTCGCTGTGGCAGGCGGTGCGGGCCCGCGGCGAGGTGGCGATCGGCGGGCCCGAGTTCGAGTGGCGGCTGGCGTCGCAGACGCGCGAGGTCGCCGTGGAGGCGCGGATCTGGGCCCCGCGCGCGGCCTTCGTCGGGCTCGCGTACGGCAACCCGCCCGGCGGGGTCAAGACCTGCCTCAACAGCAAGATCGCCCGCTGCGAGCTGCGGCTGCGCCGGCCGGGGCAGCAGGCGATCGAGCTGCGCAGCGATCGCGCCGCCTTCGAGGTGCTGACCGACGAGGCCGGCCACGGCGTGCCCGTCGTGGCCTGAGGGCCATGTCCCGAAGGGCATGTCCTTCAGAGCATGCGCGAACGGGCATGCTCGGAGAGCATGCCCGAGAGGTCAGCCGCTCACTGCGCGCGGGCGGCGGCGCGGCGGGCCAGGACCTCGTCCATCTTGGCCGGGTTGAAGATGTTGGCCCGCTTGTGGTGGTTGGCGTGCATGTAGAGGCCGAACCAGATGCGGTTGCCGAGCCAGTAGAGGCCGTGGTCGAGGTTGACGGGCTTGTAGTCGCCGGTCGGCGAGTGGGCGTTGTGGGTGGCCCAGTTGAAGTGGGCGACGTGGACCCAGCCGACGGCCTGGGCCGGCAGGAACAGGAACACGAACGCCTCGGGGCCGAGCAGCAGCCAGAACGCGAGGTTGAGCGGGATCATCACCGAGAAGCTGAGCACGCTGCGCAGCTGCTCGCGGCGGCGCATCTCGGGGGTGTCGCCGAACTGGTCGTAGGCCTGGTTCTGCAGCTGCTTCTCGACGTTGACGAGCATCGTCCGGGCGAGGAAGCGCCAGAAGTTCGGCATCACGTGGTGCGGGTCACGCTCCGGGTCGTCGGAGTAGCGGTGATGACGCTGGTGGATGATCTCCCACGAGGCGTAGCGGGTGATCACCAGGACGCCGGCGATCTCGCCGATCAGGCGGTTGATCGCCCGCGGGAAGTTGCCGTGGCAGCAGTTGTGGATGAAGACGTTGAGCAGGATGTGGACGTAGATGACGACCGGCAGCAGGGCCAGGTACCACCACTGCCACTGGACCAGCGGCCCCTGCCCGGTGGCGAGGATCCAGGCGTCGAGGGCGAGGAAGGCCAGCAGGTACGCGCCGTCGTACAGAAAGTAAAACCACGGGTTCCTGCGGTACTGGACCGAGGGCTGCGCGGTGAGCCACGTGGACAGGTTGGTGGCGATGCCGGTGTGAGCGGTCACGGTGCGGACGGGCGCGGACGGGCGCGGGGGCAGGGATATCACGCGCGCCGGGGCGCGTCGAGATTGTCCCCACGCGCGCGGAGATTGAGGCCGTCCGGCGCGCGCAGTATGGTGCCGCGGCGATGGTCTCTCAGGGCGAAGCCGCCGGTGCGAAGCCGGCTGCGCACGAGCGCGAGCGCGAGCGCGAGACCTGGCTCGTGCGCCATCCGGCCGAGTGGCGGCAGGTCGGGATCGTCGGCGCGTACCTGGGCCTGATGGGCCTGATGTACTTCGTGCCGGCCTGGCGCCACCCGCTGCCGTTCGCGCTGACGTGCCTGCTGAGCTTCCTCAACGCGGTCGTGATCCACAATCACATGCACCGCGGGATCTTCCACTCGCAGCGGCTCAACCTGATCTGGCGCGGTGTGCTCAGCTTCGGCGCGCTCTACCCGGCCTCGGCCAACGTGCCGGCGCACAACCTGGTGCACCACCACTTCGCCGACGACGGCCAGCCCGACTGGGCCGACCCGTCGCACGTGGCGTTCCGCTGGCACCTGCTCAACCTGATCCACTTCCCCAACATCGCCGGGCCCAACACGTTCGCCGGGGTCGGCCGCTGGGCCCAGGTGACGAAGCAGCAGGGGTTTACGCGCCAGTACATGACCGAGCTCGTGGTCGCCTTCGGGCTGACCGGGGCGGCGCTGCTGTACGACTTCTGGGGGGCGCTGCTGTTCATCGCCCTGCCGCAGCTGTACGGCGCGCGCTGCATCCTGCGCATCAACCTGATCCAGCACGACGCGACCGACCCGTCGAGCGAGTACAACCACTCGCGCAACTTCGTCGGCCGGTGGTTCAACTGGATCATGTGCAACAACGGCTACCACACGATCCACCACAACCGCGCCGGGCTGCACTGGACCGAGCTGGCCGAGGCCCACCGCCGTGAAGTGGCGCCGCGCATCGAGCCGCGGCTCGACGAGCCGAGCATGGTGCTGTACCTGCTGCGCACGTTCGTGCTGCCGCGGCGGCGGCCCGTGATGCGCGCGCGCGACGGCGGCGATGCGGAGCGAGCGGCGCGGGCCGAGCGGCGCGCGGCGGCCGAGCAGCAGGCGGCGCGCGAGCAGTCGGGGCCGGAAGGGGCGGCGGCGTGACCGGCTTCCCGGCCCTGCTGGCGTACGCGGCGCTGGCGATCTTCTGGCTCAACACGCTGCTGATCGCGGCGGCGGCCTGGGGCGAGTGCGCCCGGCTGGTGCGGCGCTGGGGGGCGCGGGCGCGGGCCGGCGTGGTGGTCGAAGGGACAGGTCCCGAGGGACAGGCGGCGATCCACCGGGTGCGCCAGGTCGGGCGCTCGAAGGGAGACGCGGCGATCTGGTTCCACGACCGCGCGTACGAGGCCGAGGTGCTCGGCGGGGTGGTGGCGGTCGGGTCCGAGCGGGTCGGGCTGGCCGGCGGGACGGTGTGGGTCGGGCGGGCGCGTCAGCGGGCGGCGGCGGCCTGCGCCGGCGCGGAGGCGTTCGCGGCCGCGCGGGCCCCGGCGATCCGCGCGGCCGGGTGGGCGCGCGCGGTCGAGGTGTCCATCGGGACAGGTGATCGGGTGTGGCTGTCCCAAGGGCCAGGTGGTCCGCTGATCGCCGAATTCGACCCGCGAGAATGGCGACGCAAGGTGATCGCGCTGACGGCCGGGCTGGTGGTCGGGCTGCCGGCGATCGCGGCGGCCTGCACCGCGCTGTGCCTGTGGCCGCCGGTGTTCGGGACGGTGAGCAAGCTGGGCGCGTTCGCGACGCTGGTGGTGTTCAACTTGTTCCAGCTGTTCGGCAAGCTGCACCATGAGGCCGTGCAGCCGCCGGCGACGCTGGCGTTGCGCGGGGTCTGGCGCGCGCCTGCCTGAGGCCCGGGCGCGGGTCCGCCACGAGCGTGGCTCGGCGGTCACGGCCCTGGTGCAGGGCGACGGGCGTCGAGTAGAGTGCGGCCGATGTCCTTCGCGCGGTCGCAGGTCCTGATGGTCGTCCTCGCCTCCTCGGGGTGCTTCTCGCCGTCCGGGATCGACGGCAGCGCGACGAGCAGCGAGACGAGCGCCGCGACGACAGGGACGACGCAGTCGGAGACGACGACGAGCGCGACGAGCACCAGCGACGCGCCGACGACCGAGCCGGCCAGCACGGTGACGTCGATCGGCGCGACGGAGACGACGACCACGTCGACGACCGAGCCGGTGACGTCGACCGAGCCGGTGACGACGACGATCGACCCGACCCCTGGCACGACGACGACCGACGATACCGGCGTGGCAGTGTGCGGAGACGGGACGATCGATCCGCCGGTGGAGGAGTGCGACGACGGCAACCTGAGCGACGGCGACGGCTGCAGCGCCCTGTGCACCGCGGAGATGCCCGACAAGAAGAAGCGGTTCGTGTTCCTCACCAGCGCGTCGTACTCGGGCATGGAGGTCGGCTCGCTCGACCTCGCCGACGACGCCTGCAACACGCTGGCGAAGGCGTCGCAGGTCGCGACGGTCAAGGATCGCACGTACAGGGCGTGGCTGTCGGACGGTCGGACGAACGCGATCGATCGCATCGGCAGCTACACCGGCGAGTACGTGATGGTCGGCGGCACGCCGGTGGCGACCAATTCGACGGCCTTCGAGACCGGCGCGCTGAAGGGCATGATCAACGTGACCGAGCAGGGCATACCGATCGCGTGGCTCATGGAGCCGTGCGCCACCAGCAACGACGGCGTGTGGACCGGCACCCAGGTCGACGGCATGACCGGCGCAGAGACCTGCGGCGACTGGCAGACCGACGTGGTGCAGGGGTTGATGGGCTCGTTCGGGGCGAACGACGGCAACTGGACGGCCTGCACGCCGCGGATCTGCACGAGCAAGTTCCGGCTGTACTGCATCGAAGTCGAGTGACCGCGCGGGTGTCGTTGCGCGAGCGCGGAGAGGACGGCGGCGTGCTCGTCGAGCGAGCCGCTGCCCGACGCGAGCACGGTGTGATCCGCGGCGCGCGAGGGGCGAAATCGCACTGAACACTTGCCGATCTTGGCGCGCGTTCGCGCGCGGCTAGCCTGTGCGGCAATGCGCATCGGCCGAGCCGTGGGCTCCGGACAGGATTTCTGGGCGGTTCTGCCGGGCTACGGGCTGGTGCTGTGGGTGCTGGCGGCGGTCGTGTGCGCGCTGTTGCCGCTGCCGCGCTGGCTGGTCGACCTGCTGCTGACGCTGAGCTTCGCGGGCTCGGTGACCGCGCTGGTGGCCGGTGTGACGGCGCGGCGCAGCGCGAGCTGCTGGGGTTCCCGCGGCTCGTCCTGCTGATGACGCTGACGCGGATGGCGCTCAACGTGACGACGACGCGCCTGATCCTGGCCGACGCCGACGCGGGCGAGGTGATCGCGGCGTTCTCGACGCTGGTGATCCAGGGCGACCTGCTGGTCGGGGCGGTGGTGTTCGCGATCGTGACGGTGGTGCAGTTCGTGGTGGTGGCCCGCGGCGGCGAGCGCATCGCCGAGGTCGCGGCCCGCTTCGCGCTCGACGGCCTGCCCGGGCACCAGGCGGCGATCGAGGCCGACCTGCGGGCAGGGGCGATCTCGGCGGCCGAGGCGTCGCGGCTGCGGGCCCGCCTGCGTGAGCGCTCGAACTTCTACGGGGCGATGGACGGCGCGGCGAAGTTCATCCGCGGCGACGCGATCCTCGGCCTCGTGCTCACGAGCATCAACATCGTCGGCGGGGTGGCGGTGGGGCTGCGCGACGGGCTCGGCCTGTCGACGGCGCTCGAGCTGTACGGGCGGCTGGCGATCGGCGACGGGCTGCTGGCGCAGGTGCCTGCGCTGCTGGTCGGGCTGGCGGGGGCGCTGCTGGTGGCGCGGGTCGACCGCGAGGAGCCGGCGCCGCGCCGCGCGGCGTGGTGGTCCCCGGGGCTGCTGGCGGCCCCGGCGGGGCTTCTGGCCGGGCTGGCGCTGGCGCCGGGGATGCCGACGGCCGCGTTCGGGCTCACTGCGGCCGGGCTGGGGGCGCTGGCGTGGTGGACGCGGCGACGGCGAGGGCCGGTCCGGCGGATCGTGGTCTGTCTCCCGGGACATGACGAAAAGGACATGCAGGCGCTGCGCCGGCCGCTGGCCGAGCTGCGGCGGCGCTGCAGCGGGGCGCTCGGCGTGGAGGTGCCGCCGATCGTGGTGACGGCGGGACCGAGCTTCACGGTGCGGCTCGGCGAGCGAGTGCTGAGCGCGCCGGAGGATTTAGGTGGGGCGGCGGGGAGCGACGTGACTGTTCGAGCAGGTCAGCGGTCGGGAGAGGGCGCGGGCGAGGCGGAGCGGGGGAGTGACCTGACTGTTCGGGCAGGTCAGCGATCGGGGAGGGAGAGGCGGGGAGCCTGGCGGAGCAGGGGATTGACCTGACTGTTCGGGCAGGCCAGAGGTCGGGAGAAGCAGCGGCGGGCGAGGCAGGAGTTCGGCGGAGCGGGGAGTGACCTGTCTATTCGGTCATGTCAGCGGTCGGGCGGGGCGGGGAGTTCGGCGGAGCGGGGGATCGGTCTGGCTTTGTGGACAGGTCATGGGGACGCGGAAGGAGCGGCAGGCGAGGCGGGGCAGATGAACCGGGGCGAGACGGAGGGTCGATCGGGGGCGGCGCCCGGCGAGTCGGAGCATGCTCGAATAGACAGGGTCGATAGGGCAGGTCCGATGGGGCATGACCGTGAGGACAGGATCGTCACGGCGGTGTTTCGGGCGGTGATGCGCGGGGCGGACGCGCTGGTCGACCTGGACACGATCGCGGCGGCGCTGGAGGCCCACCACGCGCGCGAGCCGGCGGTCACCCGCGAGGTGGTGGCGGCGGTGGGGCCGGCGGCGCTGCTCGAGCTGACGCGCGGGCTGCTGCGCGAGCGGGTGCCGCTGCCGCAGTTCGCGGCGCTGCTCGACGCGGTCGCGTCGGAGCCGCTGCTGCGCCAGGCGGGCGAGCGGAGCCGCTGGCTGGCGGCGCTGCGCGAGCGGTTGGCGCCGCACTGGGTGCACGAGGTGGTGGCGGCGCATGCCCGCGTGGGGGCGGTGACATGGACGCGGCCGGTGAGCGACGCGGAGGCGGCGCTGCTGTCGCGAGCGGTGAGCGGCGAGCGCGGGCTGCGGCTGGGGCTCGACGCCCGCTCGCGGCAGACGTGGCGCCGGCGCGTGCTGCAGAACGATGTTGCCGGCGGGCGAAACGAGGACGGGCCGCCGCCGATCGTGGTCTGTTCACCGCGGGCGCGGCCGGTGTTCGCGCTGCTGCTGGCCCGCGGAACGCCGCACGTGACGGTGCTGAGCACGGTGGAGCTGCAAGAGGCAGAGCTGCCGGTGCCCGGAGATCCAGACGGACCTCCGGCGCGGTGGTTCGAGGCGCCCGTGCAGCACGCGGGCGGCGCCTCACGCGGCCGGACGTTGCCGGGCGAGCGCGACACGGCGTAGCTTTCGCGGCCTATGGGCGAGAAGGCGACCCTCTACTGGGATTACATCAAGCTCGAGGAGCTGCTGTCGCTGCAGACGGGCGTCGAACCCGACGAGGCGGAGCTCGAGAACGACGAGGTGATGTTCATCACCATCCACCAGATCGACGAGCTGTGGTTCAAGCTGGCGATCCGGGAGCTGGTGCGCGTGCGGGATTGTTCGCGCAGGAGAAGGTGCGCGAGCAGTCGCTGTCCGACGCGGTCCGCGGCATCCGCCGCACGGCCTTGTTGTTCGACCAGGTGGCGCATCACTTCCGGCTGATGGAGACGATGACGACCCGCGACTATCTCGGCTTCCGCGACAAGTTGAGCCCGGCGAGCGGGTTCCAGTCGGCGCAGCTGCGGGAGATCGAGATCATCATGGGCCTGAAGGTGGACGACCGGATCCCGCTCGGCCACGACAACAGCTATCTGCGGGCGCTCCGCTACCCCGACGGGCGGCCGTCGCCGGCGTCGAAGCGGGTCGAGGCGCGGCTCAAGGACGTGCCGACGCTGCTCGAGTCGATCAACGAGTGGCTGCACCGCACGCCGATCCAGGGCTCGACGCCGGAGCAGGAGGGCGACACGGAGAACGTGCGCCGGTTCGTCGAGAACTACCTCAAGGCGCAGGCGATCGAGGCCGAGGAGGCGATGATTTTGGTGCGCGACTCGGCGCCCGGCGAGGCCGACCGGCGGCGGATCGAGGAGCGCTACAAGCAAGAGCGGGTCAAGGCGCGCGAGTTCCTGCTGGCGGAGGAGGTGCCAGAGGAGGATCGCCTGCGGGTGGCGCGGGTGCGGGCGGCGCTGCTGTTCATCGAGAGCTACCGCGAGCTGCCGCTGCTGGCCTGGCCGCGCGAGGTGCTCGACGGGCTGGTGGAGCTCGAGCAGGCGTTCGTGATCTTCCGGCAGCGGCACGCGCGGATGGTCGAGCGGGTGATCGGCCGCCGCACCGGCACGGGCGGCTCGGCGGGCGTCGACTACCTCGAGCAGACGGCGCTGCGTTACCGGGTGTTCCGCGAGCTGTGGGCGGTGCGCACGCTGATGATCCGCAAGACGGCCCTGCCGCCGCTGCGCGGGCCCGACGTGTACGGCTTCGTGGCCAAGGAGTAGAGGCGATGCGCGGGCCGAAAGTCATCGTCGTCGGCGGCGGTACGATGGGCTCGGCGACCGCGTGGGCGCTGGCCGCCCGCGGGGCCGAGGTCACGGTGCTCGAGCGCTTCTCGCACGTGCACGAGCTCGGCAGCCACTCCGGCTACACCCGCATCATCCGCGAGTCGTACCACGAGGGGCAGGCTACGTGCCGCTGGTCCGCCGCGCCGACGCGCTGTGGCAGGCGCTCGGCGAGAAGGCCGGCGAGGCGCTGCTGGTGCGCACCGGGATGGTCGAGTTCGGGCCGGAGGACGACCCCGACTACCAGGACGCGATCGCGGCCTGCGTGTCGGCGGAGGTCGAGCACGAATTGATGGGCGCGGCCGCGGCCCGCGAGCGCTTCCCGATCGCGGTGCCCGACGGGTGGACGGCCTGCTTCACACCGTCGGGTGGGTACCTGCGCGTTGGGCCATGTCTCGAAGCGCTAAAACGAGAGGCCATGTCCCTCGGGACAGATTGGCGGACGGGCGTGCGCGTCCGCGAGGTCGCGCTCGGCGAGCGGCCGCGGGTGCTGCTCGAGGAGGGGACGCTGCTGCCGGCCGACCACGTGGTGGTGACGGCGGGGGCGTACCTGCCGGGGCTGTTGCCGGGGTTCATGCCGGGCAAGCTGAAGGTGCTGCGGCGGGTGCTGGCGTGGACGCGGCCCGAGCCGCGGGAGCTCGAGCGCCTGGCGGCGATGCCGGTGTGGGCCTCGTTCGGGCCGGGGGGCTTCGTGTACGGGTTCCCGTACGGGCACGAGGGGGTGACCGGCTTCAAGGTGGCGTGCCACGTGCCGCCGCCGGAGGTCGGGGCGGCCGAGGCGCCGGTCGACCCCGAGCGGGTCGACCGCGCGATCCACCCGGCCGATCTCGCGCCGCTCGACGCGTTCCTCGCCGAGTACCTGCCGGCGGGGCGGGGCGAGTTCGTCCACGCGGCGGTGTGCCTCTACACCTGCACGCCGTCGACCGACTTCGTGATCGACCATGTCCCCGGGGACAGGCGCGTGTGGGTGGCCGGCGGGTTCTCGGGGCACGGCTTCAAGTTCGCGCCGGCGATCGGCGAGCTGGTGGCGGACGCGGTGATCACGGGTTCGGCGCCCGAGGCCCTGCGAGCGTTCGCGCGCGCGCGCCACGCGGGGTGATCGGCCCGCGCCGGGCGCGGACAAATCCGCGCCGGTGGCCGCGCGAGCCGCTCAAGCGCGCAGATGCGCGTCCGCGCCCGTTGCTGGCCTGCGGGGCTTTTGCCAGCATCGCGGGGCCAATGTCCGACCCAGCGTTCAGCGGGATCCCCGAGGCTCTGGCGACGGCCGTGCGTGCGGTCGACGTGCCGCACGATCTCCGGACCCTCTTCGAGCGGCTGGCCGTGCCGCTCGCGCTCGAGGTCGAGGCGCCGGCCGAGGACGCGCCTCCGCTGGCGCTGCAACTGTTGCGGCTCGCGAGCCACGGGGCGTCGTTGCGGCTGGTCGGGGCCCGCATGAGCGCGGCCGGATCGAAGGTGCGCTTCATCCATGGCATGAAGGACCTGGTCCTCGGGACAGCCGAGCTGGCCGAAGGGATCCCCGCGCTCGCCCGACGGGTCGCGCAGAGCCTGCTCGAGGCCGACGAGGCCGCCGGGGCGCTCGAGCGCTTCGCGCGCGAGTCGCCGCGGCAGGAGGCGCTGCGGCGGCTGACCCGGGCGATGCTCGAGACGGGCAGCATCGACCGGCTGCGCACGATCCTGCTGATCGGGATGACCTCGGGGCTGGCCCTGGGGTTCAGCCGGGCGGCGCTGTTCGTGTACGACGAGGACGGGCGGGCGCTGGTCGGAGAGTCGGCGATCGGGCCGGCCGACGCGGGCGAGGCGGCGCGGGCGACGTCGGGCCTGTCGCTCGAGCAGCGGATCGCGGAGGTCGAGACGACGGAGCCGCGCTACGAGAATTCGTGCGCACGATCGCGGTCGACGTGACGACCGACCCGGGCGACGAGATCGGGCAGGCGCTGGCGGCGAGCGGGCCGCTGCTCTTCTCCCGCGAGCGGCCGATGAACCCGGCGCTGGCGGCCCTGGAGCCGCCGGGCGAGTTCCTGGTCGCGGCGTTCCGCCTGCGCGACAAGGTGCTCGGGATCGTGGTCGCCGACGACCCGTACGGGCGCGCGCCGATCGACCCGCAGGCGCGCGAGTTCATCGGCTTCCTGCTCGACACCGCGGCGCTGGCGTCGGAGAACCTGCGGCTGCGCGAGAGCGTGGAGACGCTGGCCCGCCACGACGAGCTGACGGGGCTGTTCAACCGCCGCGAGTTCGAGACGCGCATGGCCGACGAGCAGTCGCGGGCCCAGCGGCTCGGCTCGCAGTGCGCGCTGCTGCTGTTCGACGTCGACCACCTGCAGCGGGTCAACCTGGCCCGCGGGCACAAGGCCGGCGACGAGCTGCTGCAGCAGGTCGGGGTCATGCTGCGCTCGACGCTGCGCTCGCACGACATCGTCGCCCGCCTCACCGGCGACGCGTTCGCGGTGCTGGTGACCGACACGACCCACGAGCAGGTGCTGGCGATCGCCCGCCGCGTCGGCACGCTGGGCCTCGGCATGGGCGTCTCGCTCAGCGCCGGCGGGTCGCTGTGGCCGCGCGACAACCACGAGATGTCGGTGCTGTTCTCCGAGGCCGAGGCGGCGCTGATCGACGCCAAGCGCGGCGGCCGGGGCCGGGCGGTGATCGAGGGCGACGAGGCGCCGATGCTGTTCGAGCCGCCGGACGACGGCGAGCCGCTGGATTGAGGACGTTCTAATCAATCATCCAGGGATATGTCCGATGGGACATGTCGCGGTGCGAGGCGGAGAACTCGGCGCGGGGCGCCTGGGCGCGATGCGAGGGCGGATGAGGGGGCGGCGGGCATGGCTGCCGCAGGACGGGTCGGGCGAGCGCGGCGCGAGGCGGCTAAATTCTTGGCGCGATGCGAGCGTGCGAGCGGTAGCTCTGTACAAGACGTGTCACGAGGGACAGGTCGAGGCGAGCGCGGCGCGGTGCGGCCGGACGAGGCCCGGGCGCGACGCGAGCGCGGCGCGGAGCATTGGCGGACGGGACATGTCACGAGGGACATGTCGAAGCGAGCGCGGCGCATGCCGGCGCGACGCGAGCGCGGCGCAGGGTACTGGCGGATGGGACATGTCACGAGGGACATGTCGAAGCGAGCGCGGCGCAGGCCGGCGCGACGCGAGCGCGGCGCGGGGCCGGGCGATCGGGCAGCCCGTGGCGGAGCGTAGCGAGCGCGGCGCTTCCGATTCTGGTCGTTCGGACATGTCACGAGAGACATGTCGAAGCGGGCCCGGCGGAGGCCCGGCGCGGAGCGAGCGCGGCGCGGGTCGAGCCGTCTGCGGCGAGGCGGACGGGCGACGCAGCGGATGGCCGATCGGACAGGTGAATCCGGCGCCCGCGGCGATGTCGTCGCCTTCATCGCGCCGCGGGAGAGCACGGCCGACGCGTCGTCCGTCGCCGTACTGGCCGCCCGCGGCGATGTCGTCGCCTTCATCGCGCCGCGGGAGAGCACGGCCGACGCGTCGTCCGTCGCCGTACTGGCCGCCCGCGGCGATGTCGTCGC
Source organism: Nannocystis pusilla (assembly GCF_026626665.1). Taxonomy (GTDB): domain Bacteria; phylum Myxococcota_A; class Polyangia; order Nannocystales; family Nannocystaceae; genus Nannocystis; species Nannocystis pusilla. The sequence goes on along the minus strand of NZ_JAPNKE010000002.1, from coordinate 6,068,023 downwards.
CTTCATCGCGCCGCTGGAGAGCACGGCCGATGCGTCGTCCGTCGCCGTACTGGGCGCCCGCGGCGATGTCGTCGCCTTCATCGCGCCACGGGAGAGCGTCCGTCGCCGTACTCGCCGGCCGCGAGCAGCGGCCCGCGGGCGGGGCAAAACCCTGGCGCGAAGCGAGCGCGGCGCGGTGCGGGCGGCCGGCGAGGACGTGTCCTTCGGGACATGCGCCGGGAGGCATGTCCTCAGGCGCAGCCGCTCAGGCGTCGTGGCACTTCTTGTACTTCTTGCCGCTGCCGCACGGGCAGGGGTCGTTGCGGCCGATCTTCGGGGCGGTGCGGACGTAGGGCGCGGGGCCGTGGTCGTGGTCGCAGTCGGGCCCGTGGACGTGGCCGTGATCGTGATCGTGGTCGTGGTCGTGGTCGCAGTCGGGGCCGTGGACGTGCTCGTGGCCGGGCATGCGGGGGACTATGCGCGAGCGGACCGGCGGGCGGCAAGGCGCGTCGGCGCGGCCGGCGAGCGTCCGCCCGCGTGTGGTCTGCGGCATAGGCCGACGGGGAGCGGCGATCCGAAAGCCCGGGTGATGACCCCGGCGCGGTCAGCGACAGAGGGTTTTGACGTCGAGCCAGCCGTCGGCGTCGGGGGCGACCAGCGGGGTCCCGACCCTGCCGCGGTCAGCGGCCGAGCGTTTTGACGTCGAGCCAGCCGTTGGCGTGGGCCGCGATCACCACGGTTCCGTCCCAGCCGGTCCCGTAGATCGCGCGGTCGATCGTGCGGCGCTGGAAGATCTCGGTGACCTTGTCTTGATAGGCGCCGCGGAAGCCGACCATCGCCTGCGTGGGGGCGCGGCGGCCGCGGACGCCGTACTCCGGATGCACGAGGTGCTCCAGCGCGACGATGTGCGGGTGGCCGTACTTGCGGGCGGTCCAGGGGATGTTCCGCTCGTACGGGCCCATCGAGATCACGGCCACGCGCGGGCTCATCAGGGCCATCTGGTAGTGAATGGTGGCGTTCTTACTGCCGTGGTGGCCGACCTGGTAGATGTCGACGTCGAGCAGCTCCGGGTGCTTCTCGTAGCGGTCGGCCAGCCGGCTGAGGCCGATGAGCTCGAGGTCGCCGGTGAACAGCGCCGAGGCCTCGCCGTAGTCGACGCGGACGACCACGCTGTGGTTGTTGGGGTTGTCCCCGTAGGTGTCGACGTCGTGGGTGACGGTGCCCCACAGGGCGGTCAGCTTGGGGTCGGTGGGCGCGCGGGCGCAGCTGCCGATCGAGTCGACGATCGGATTGTGGAGGCCCTCGGCGGGCACGTCGCCGGCGCCGATGGCGAGGTACTGCACGTTCTTGTCGGGGTGGTCGCGCAGCCACGCGTGCACGGCCATCTGCTGGGTCGCGCCCGGGTCCTCGGTGCCGTCGTTGTGGCTGTGCGGGGCGTCGGCGCCGTTGTCGACCACGTTCTTGACGGTGTAGCGCCCCAGCACGCCGAGGGCGCCGCGGTTGTGGTCGATGTGCGGGTGGGTGATGAGCAGCAGGTCGAGGGTGCGATTGAGATCGGCGCGGCGGGCGAAGAAGGCGTCGAGGTAGGCGTAGAGCGCGGCCTCGCCGTCGTAGAGCTCGTTCTTCTCGCCGCCGGTGTCGATCAGCGCCGCGCCGCACGGGAACTCGAGCAGGGTCGCGTCGCCCTGGCCGATGTCGATAAAGTGCAGCGTCATCGCGTCGGCCGGGTCGGTGCCGGGCGGGCGCGTGGTCGGGTCGCGGTCGCGGGCGATCGGCGGCAGCGTCAAGCTCGGGTCCGGCTTGACCTCGATCGGCGGGGCGTCGTCGTGCGCACCGCAGGCGCACACGAGCACGGCGAGGGCGAGCACGGCGAGTCGCACGCGCCGGATGATAGCAGCGCGGCGCAGGCCACGAGGTCGTGGGCTGCGCCGCGTCGGGAGGGTGTGTTGGCCCGATGGGCTCGGGGTCCAGACGGCCAGGGAGCGTCCGGTGGTGCTTGAGGACAGGTCACGCGACCTGTCGAAAGAGACACGTCAGACGTGATCGCCGCTCGGAGGGCGACTCGTTCCAGGTGCGCCCATCACGCACTCCGAGCGGAGGCGCGCGCCAAAAGGCCCGCGCGGTGGGGTCCAGAAGGCCCAGAGGGCCTCTGTCAGGCAGCCTCCGGTCGATCGAGCGGCGAGGGCTCGGAAGTGCCGGCCGAGGGCTGCTCGGTCGGCGCCTGCGGCGCTCGCGCGGTCGTGACCGGACCGCGCTCCTTCTTCGCGAGGCGGCGGATCATCCGCCGGAGCGACTTGGCGATCGCGTGCCCGGTGGGCAACACGACGGCGACCGTGTCGCCGTGCTCCTTCTGGATGATGACCGTGTGCTGGCCGATGACGAGGCGGATGGTGTCCTCCCCGGTCTGGCCGAACAGCTGCAGCGAGGCGTCCAGGACGGGCGACCAGCTGTCGACGCCGCGGAATCCCCGAGGGTGGTTGGGTGAGTCGATCGTGACGGCGACGACGCCCGGGGCGGCCGCCAGGTGTTCGATGTTGGCAAAGAGGCTCATGGCTGTGTCTCCTGCGTCGAGCCGCGCTGGGCTGCGGGCGCCGCGCTCGACGTTCGGTCAACCATGGTCCGTCTTGGGGGACGGTGCCACCGGCGCCCTGCGGGCATGCATCACACTGAAGGTTTGTTGAGGGATGGCCGGACATCGTTCCAGGCCACCCCTACACCCCGTACAGCCTACCTTCCCCGGTTCGCCAGGGGGGCCCCAGGGGGTGGGGGCAAAAGACACCGACCCGAGTGGAGCATGCTCACCGAGCTCAAGCGGATGCGAGACTACGCACGATCTCGAGGGCCTCGGCCACGTGCTTCTTGGGCCGGACCTGCGACGAGAACACGTGCCGCACCACGCCGCCGCGGTCGATGATGAAGGTGACGCGGCCGTCGATGAGGCCGAGCGTCTTCTTCACGCCGTAGTTGGCCCGCACCGCCCCGCCGCGATCGCTGAGCAGGCGAAACGGCAGGTTGTGCTTGGCCGCGAAGGCCTTGTGCGCCTCGACGCCGTCGCTGCTGATGCCCACGACCTCGGCGCCGGCGTCGGCGAACACGGTGTAGCTGTCGCGGAAGCTGCAGGCCTCGACGGTGCAGCCGGGCGTGTCGTCCTTCGGATAGAAGTAGAGGACCACGCAGCGCTCCTTGAGGAGATCGGCGAGGGCGACGGTGCGGCCGTCCTGGTCCTGCAGGCTGAAGTCGGGGGCGACTTCGCCGACGGCGAGCTGGGTGCTGCGACTCATGCGCCCGCGAGTGTACCGCCGGCCGCGCAGCCCCGGAAGGGCCTGTGAACGGCGCGAATTTTCTCGTATCAGTGAGAGCCATGCGCTGGGTTCGCCTGTCGCCGCTGTACTTCGTCGCCTCGACGGCGATGCTGGTGTGGCCGCTCTACCCGCTGCTGGGCGACCACATCGAGCCGCGCGTGCTCGGCGTGCCGTGGTCGCTGACGTACGTGCTGCTCGTCATCCTCGCCAACACGGCGGTGCTGGTGGGGCTGTACCTGAGCCGGGCCGTCGACGCCGTCGAGGCCGAGGACGAACCCCGTGGCTGAGATGGGCGCGGTCGCGCCGTACGCGGTGTTCGCCTACCTGGCCGCCTCGCTGGCGGTCGGCCTGTACGCCGGCCGGCGCGGCTCGGGCGGCGCCGACGACTTCGTCACCGGCGAGCGCTCGTTCGGCCCGGTGCTGATGTACTTCGTCATGGGCGCGATGATCTTCAGCGCCTACGCGCTGCTCGGGACGCCGCAGCGGGTCGTCAGCAAGGGCTCCGACGCGTTCTACATGCTGGCCTACGGGGCCGCGGCGTTCGTGCCGGTGTTCTACTTCGGGGCCCGCGTGCGCCGCATGGGCGCCCGCCTCGGCCTGGTGACGCAGGCGGAGCTGATCGGGGCCCGCTACGACAGCCGCAGGATCACCACGGTGATGGGCGCGGCGTCGCTGCTGGCGTTCATCCCGTACCTGGCGATCCAGTTCAAGGGCGCGGGCATCGTCATGCACCACGCGCTCGGCTGGTCGCCGCTCGTCGGCGCGGCGGTGGTCTACGCGGTGGTGGCCGTGTACGTGATGTTCGGCGGCATGCGCGGGGTCGGCTGGACCAATGTGCTGCAGGGCGTGGCCATGCTGACGGTGGTGTGGTGGCTCGGCCTGGCGATCCCGGGCCAGCTGTTCGGCGGGATCGCGCCGATGTTCGACCGCGTGATCGCCGAGCGCCCGGAGTACCTGACGCTGCCCGGGCCGGCGCCGGGGACGTCGTCGTTCCAGTACACGGCCGAGATCGTGATGTCGACGCTCGGCTTCGCGATGTGGCCGCAGGTGTTCATGAAGTGCTTCACGGCCCGCAGCGCGCGGGCGGTGCAGTACTCGGCGGTGACCTACCCGAGCTTCCTCGTGTTCCTGATCCCGCTGCTGTTCCTCGGCTACGCGGCGCTGCTGCTGCCCGGGCGCCGCGCGACGAGGGCGTGCTGCTGTGGCTCGTCGGCCGGCCGGAGGTCGGCGGGCCGTGGGTGTTCGCGGCGTTCTGCACCGCGGTGCTGGCGGCGTCGATGTCGACCGGCGACTCGCTGCTGCACGGCGGCGCGTCGATCTTCGTCCGCGACGTGCTGGTGTCCGGGCTCGGCCTGCCGCTGTCGGAGCAGGCGCAGACGCGGCTGATGCGGATGGGCGTGGTCGTGCTGTTCGCGCTCGGCCTGGGGATGCTGGTCGTCGCCAGCAAGGTGTCGATCGTCGACCTGCTGCTGCTGGCCTACGCGGTGCCGGTGCAGTTCCTGCCGCCGGTGATCTTCGGCCTGTACTGGCGGCGGGCCAACCGCGTGGCCGCCGAGGCCGGCCTGTTCGTCGGCCTCGGGGTCGCGTTCGCGCTGTTCCTGGCCAAGATCCTGGCGCCGGGGCTGTACGCGTGGTGTAACCCGCTCGACCTGCAGATCGGCGCGGTCGGGCTGGTGCTCAACGCGGTCGCGATGTTCGTGCTGTCGCTGACGACCCCGCCCATGGCACAGTCCCACCTGCAACGCTTCGAGTTCCGCAGCCCATGATGTCCCGCGCGCTCCTCGTCGTCCCCCTGTGTCTGGCCGCCTGTGAGGCCACGAGCCGCCGCTTCGCCGCGCTCGACGCCCCGCCGCCCGCGCCGGTGGCCGTCGGCGAGGCCCGGCCGCTGGCGGAGCTGAAGAAGGTGACCGAGCTGTCCGAGGCCGAGAAGGCCAAGCAGGACAAGGAGATGCCGGAGTGCGGGCGCGGCAGCGGCGCGACATCCACGGCGAGTGCGTGCCGATCGGGCTGTGGGAGACCGAGCACGTGCAGCGGGTCCAGATCCCCGGCGGCGTGTTCGTGATGGGCAACGTGCCCGACCACTTCGACTCGTCGCCGTCGCGCGAGCTGCCGGCGGTCCGCTGGTCGGGCAACCCGCCGCGCCACGAGGCGGTGCGCAGCTTCTGGATCGACCTGCACGAGGTCACCCGCGGGGCCTACGCGGCGTGCGTGACCGCCGGCGCCTGCGCGGCCGCGACCTGTCCCGAAGGCCAGGCCGACCCGACGAAGGACCTCGCGCCGGAGGTCGTCGCCTCGCTGCCGCAGACCTGCGTCACCCACCAGCAGGCCGCGGCGTACTGCCGCCACGCCGGGGCCCGCCTGCCCAGCGAGGCCGAGTGGGAGTACGCGGCCCGCGGCCCCGACGCCCGCGTGTACCCGTGGGGCAACCAGATCAAGGACGACATCCCGCAGGGCCTCTATCCCGCAGGACATGTCCGCCTGGACAGCTCGTACTTCGGCGTGCGCGGGCTGGGCAGCGACGGGCTCGAGTGGGTCGCGGACACGTACGACGCCGACGCGGCGCTGCGCCCGTTCGTCGGCGAGGCGTTCCGCGCCGCCGACGGGCCGCTCGCGGTGGCCCGCGGGATCTTCGAACAGTCGGCGTTCTGCGGCGAAGACGCGGCCTGCAAGCCGCCCGCGGGCGAGCCGGTCCGCCACGTGTACAAGTACGGCAGCGTCGGCCAGCGCCGCGCCGCCCGCGAGTCCCGTCCGCCGAAGTTCCCGGGCGTCGAGCTCGAGGGCTGGGACGTCGTCGGCGCCGACACCCGCCTCGGCTTCCGCTGCGCCGCCGACCTGCGCGCCGAGGACAAGCCGCTGCAGGTGCCGGCCTCGGTGGCGCCGATCCCGATCGTCCGCTCCGAGGGCACGCTCGAGCTGTTCGGCGGGGTGGTCGAGGCGGTCAACCAGGAGGAGGCCCGCCGCTTCTGCGCCGCGCTGCGCGTGCCGTACGGGAGCGAGGCGCTGACGGGGTTCCGCCTGCCGACGCTGCTGGAGATCCAGCAACTGACGGACGTGTTCCGCGGTCCGGGGCCGTTCTGGGCCGAAGACGGGGCGGCGGTCCAGATCGACGACACGACGCCGCCGGCCCCCGACGCGCCGTGGCGCGAGCTGATGGTCGGCGGCGAGACGGCCCTGGCGGCCCGCTGCGTGCGCACGGTGCAGTGAGCGGCAGGTCGCTCCCGGTCGCCGGGCGGCCGGGGTGACGGACGAAGCCGCTCGAGCGCGAGACCGGGCGGAGCGGTTCCTCCGCGCGAACGTGCGGGAGCGCATCGATCACGGCGGCTACGGCGACGTCGCGGAGTACCTGTACGTCGCGAGCCTGGCCGGTCTCCCGGGCTCGCCGGCGGAGCTGCTCGCGCGCGCGCCGAGCTACGCCCGGCCGTGAATCGGCTGGCTTCACGAGCATGTCCTGAAGAACATGGCGCATCGGCCATGACCCTCGGGACATGTCCCATCAGCCGGTGTACTCGACGAACAGCGCGGTGATGTTGTCGCGGCCGCCGTTGATGTTGGCGTGGCGGACGGCGTCGCGGGCGGCGGTGGCGAGGTCGGCCGAGAACAGGCGGGCGAGGAGGCCCGTCTCGTCGAGGTACTCGTGCAGGCCGTCGCTGCACAGCAGCAGCTTGTCGCCGGGGGCCAGCTCGAGCTGGCGGACGTCGACCTCGACGAACTCGCGGTGGCCGACCGCGCGGGTGATCACGTGCTTGAGGTGCGACAGCTTGGCCGCCTCCGGCGTCATCGTGCCCTGGCGGATCTGGACGTTCACCAGCGTGTGGTCGTCGGTCAGCTGCACGTGCTCGCCGGCGTGCCACAGGTACACCCGCGAGTCGCCGACCCACGCCACGGTGGCGACGTGGCCGGCGACCAGCACCACCGAGGCGGTCGTCGACATGCCCCTTCGGTCAGGGTCCATCTCGCCCATGGTGTGGACCATGTAGCAGGCGCTCTGGATGGCCCCGCGGACCAGGGCCGCGAGGCGCTGGCGGGCCGCCTGATCGAGCTCGCCGCCGTGGCGGGCGATCTCGATGTCGGTCGCGTCGCCCTTGACGAAGTCGACGATGAACTCGACGGTCTCCTGGCTGGCGATCTCGCCGCGGGCCCGGCCGCCGACGCCGTCGCAGACGATGAAGAGGCCGAGCTGGGCGTCGGCGAGGAAGGCGTCCTCGTTGCGGCTGCGCACCCGGCCGACGTCGGTGTAGCCGTAGTGCCGCGTCCCCATGCGGCGGCGACCTTAGCACGGGCCGGTGGGAACGCGCCCACGCTTGTTGTACCCTGGCGACGATCGACCTGGAGCGCCCATGACCGTGCGTGGAAGCAGCCGAATCTCGCCCTCTCCAGCCTCACGCTCGTCGGTTGCCTCGACCCGACCGCCGGCGGGGACGACGCCTCCGCGACCGCCGCGACCATGAGCCCCGGGACCACCGATTCGCCGGGCACCGCGGCGCCGACGAGCGAGCCGCCGACCTCGACCTCGATCACCGGGACCTCGACCTCGCCGACGTCGACCGGCGAGCCGACGACCACCGACGGCACCACCGGCGACCCGCCGCCCGAGCCGCCCGACCTGTGGTGCCCGGGCGGCCCGCAGGGCGGCTGCGAGGCGCAGCCCGACGCGCCGCTCGAGGCCGGCGCGGCGGTGCTGTCGATCGTCCCCAACTGCTGGGAGAGGTGGGTCGACGTCGACATGGACAACGAGTGGAAGCCGGCCGACGACATGCTGCTCGACTGCGGCTGCGACCAGAAGTGCCCCGGCGACCCCGGCTACACCAAGCCCGACGACGGTGAGGGCGACGGCGAGCTGCAGGCGCTGTTCATGGCCGGCTTCGGCCACGACCGCCCGGCCTACGGGGTGCGCGACGCGTCGCACGGGCTGGTCGGCGGCGACGACGGGCTGTGGGCGCGGGCGGTGGCGTTCCGCCAGGGCGAGTCGACGCTGGCGATCGTGGCGATCGACACCGTCGGCTACTTCAACAACGACGTCGAGGCCATCCGCGAGCTGCTGCCGGCGCAGGACATCGACCTCGACTACCTGATCGTGCACGCGACGCACAACCACGAGGGCCCCGACACGATGGGCCTGTGGGGCGAGGACCTGTTCACCTCGGGCTACACGCCGGAGTACCGCCAGCAGGTCCGCGACACCATCGTCGAGGCGATCGTCGGCGCGTTCAAGGACATGCGCGAGGTCGGGTCGATGCGGGTCGGCGAGGTCGACGTGTCGACCTACCACCCGAAGGGCATGGGCAACCTGCTCCGCGATTCGCGCGACCCGTGGATCGCCGACGAGACCATCTCGGCGGCCCACCTGAGCGACACCGAGGGCGTGCCGATCGCCACGCTCGTCAACTACGGGTGTCACCCGGAGACGCTGGCCGACGACAACTACCTGGTGACCTCCGACTTCGTCCACGCGCTGCGCCGCACCGTCGAGACCGGCTCGGAGTGGCAGACGGCGGCGGGCAAGCCGGGCCTCGGCGGGCCGGCGATCTACATCAACGGGGCCGTCGGCGGGATGATGACGACGCTCGGGGTCAACGTCGAGAACCCCGACGGCGAGACCTACCAGGCGGCGAGCTTCGAGAAGGCCGACTCGGTCGGGCAGATGCTCGGCGAGATGGCGCTCGACGCGGTGGCGATGGGCGAGGAGATCACGGGGCCGGCGCTGCGCTTCGCGGCCAAGCGGTTCCGCGCCGGGGTCCGCAACACCAACTTCAAGCTGATGTTCGACCTGCAGGTGTTAGAGCGCGAGGTGTTTGGCGCGGACATGCCGGGCAAGGAGGAGATCGAGACCGAGATGGCGCTGGTCGAGCTCGGGCCGATCCAGATGCTGACGGTGCCCGGCGAGCTGCTGCCGGAGCTGGCGATCGGCGGCTACGACGGCTCGCACATCAACGCCGACGGGGTGCCGCTCCTCAAGCCCGACAACGTCAACCCGCCCGACCTCCGCGCGGCGCCATCGGGCCCGTACATCGAGGACCGCATGGGCCTGACGTACCGCTGGATCGTCGGCCTCGGCAACGACGAGCTCGGCTACATCATCCCCGAGTACGACTTCCAGCTGGCCGAGACGATGCCGTGGATCAACGAGGCCGAGGGCAACCACTACGAGGAGACCAACTCCCTCGGGCCCGACATGGCCGCGCTCGTCGACCAGTTCGCCGACCTGCTGATCCACTGGTCGAAGTCGTGAGCGCGAGCTCGCGACGCATCAGTCGCGGGCCAGCGCGACGAGGACGCCGTCGTCGCCGAAGCCGATGATGTCGAGCCGGCCGTCGCCGTCGACGTCGGCGAGGGCGCGGACGTGGACGCCGACGCGCCAGCCCTGGGCGTAGCCGAACTGCTCGAGCGCCCGCTCCGGCTGGCGGAAGCCGGTCTTCTTCGAGGTGGCGACGATCACCCCGGTCTGGCCGAAGCCGACGATGTCGTCGCGCGCGTCGCCGTCGATGTCGCCGAGGTGGCGCGGGTGACGGTCGACCCGCCAGCCCTGGTTGAAGCCGAAGTTGTTGAGGACCAGCTCGGGCTCGCCGTACGCGCCGCTGCGGCCGTTCGCCAGCAGGGTGCCGTAGTCGCCGAAGCCGACGATGTCGGGGCGGTCGTTGCCGCTCACCTCGCCGAGCAGGCGGAGGTGCTTGTCGGCGCGCCAGCCGTGGTCGTAGCCGAATTCGGCCAGCCACATCGCCGGCGCGGTGAAGCGGCCCTCGGTGGCGCGGGCGACGAACACGCCGTCGTCGCCGAAGCCGACGAGGTCGGCGCGGCCGTCGTCGTCGACGTCGCGGACGAGGCGCGGGGTGCGATCGACGCGCCAGCCCTGCTCGTAGCCGAGGTCCTCGAGCCACGATTCGCGCGGGCTGAGGTTGGAGCCGGTCGACGTGGCGACGTAGACGCCGCCGTTGCCGAAGCCGACGACGTCGGGGAGGTCGTCGGCGTCGACGTCGGCGAGGAAGCGCGGGTGACGATCGACGCGCCAGCCGCGGGTGATCGTGAAGTCGTCGAGCCACAGCTTGGGCGGCTGGAACTCGCTGCCGGTCGACAGCGACACGAACACGCCGCCGTTGCCGAAGCCGACGACGTCGGCCATGCCGTCGGCGTTCATGTCGACGAGGAAGCGCGGGTGCTTGTCGATGCGCCAGCCGTTGCTGTACGAGTAATTGTCGACCCACGTCGCCGGCGCGCCGAAGCCCTCGCCGGTGGACAGGGCGACGACGACGCCCTGCTCGCCGAAGCCGACGATGTCGGCCAGGTCGTCGCCGTCGACGTCGCCCAGGAGGCGCGGGTGCCTGTCGACGCGCCAGCCGTCGGCGACGCCGAAGCCCTCGGACCACGCCTCGGGCGCGGCGAAGCCGGCGGCGCGGGCCTCGGGCGCGGCGGTGAGCGGCAGCATCAGGCCGGCGAGCGCGCCGGCCACGGTCAACTTCCTCATGGTCGAACCTCCTGGGGCGGCGAGCGAGGATGTCCGAAGGGACAGGTCGACGATCGCGCGGGGGGACGCCGCTTTGTGGGGCCGGCTCGCGGCGACGCAAGCGGCGGGCCTGCGAGGCGCGGCCGCGGAGTTCGAGGTCGCCGCCCGGGCCGGGTCGGGCGCGCGCGCCGGGGTCGGCGAGGCGGGCTCGCGCGTAGCCCAGGGGCGTTGCTCAGGGCGCTCCGCAGGATCTGGCGATCGGGCCGGGGGCGGCCGACGGCAGCGTGCTCGCGGGACGCTCTCGTCGCGGGCGCTCGCTCGAGTCGCGGGGCCGGCGCGAGGCGAGCGGACGCGGGCGTACGGGCCCCGGCGGTCGTGGTAGGGTCCGCCCATGGTGCGTCCTGAAGACGCGGACGAGCTCGGCCCCGAAGGGGGCGGCGCGGCCGCGTCATGCTGCACCGTTTCAGCGGGTGAGAGTCCCGCCCGGGTAAGCGCCGGAGCGCCCGGAAGCAGACCCCAGGTCCGAGGAGAGATCCTCGAGGCCCGAGCGGGGTGTCGAAAGCCTGTCCCTTGCGACAGGGAGCGGAGCTGCGGGCCGCAACGCGTAGTGAACGCCGAGCAAGCCTCGTCAGATCATCAGCCGAAAGGTGTTCGGGAGGGCCGAGCCCGTCATGTCAGGGCGAAGGCGACGGACAGCGTGTCGGTTCCGGAATGTGCGCTGGACCTCCCCGGGGTAGTGGCGGCGGCACGTAGTGAAGGAACGGTGCGGAACAGGAGAGACCCTCCCTGGCGACCTACGTCGGGTAAAGCGGCCGGTATAAGCGCAGAGCGTGAAATCCTGTCGTGCCAGGAGGGAGTCCGAGGGGGTCGTAGTACCTGCGAAGCGGCGGACAACGCCGTGGAGGGAAGGACCCCTGCTTCGGTCGCGCTTGACGCTGAGGGTAAGTGCGAGGGCATGGCCTGCGGGCCCAACGACCCCAAAGAGAAAGTACGAGAACTTCAGCGCAAGCTTGGGGAGTGTGCCAAGTCGAGCAAGACACGGCGCTTCCACGCGCTGTACGACCGGATCCACAGGGATGACGTCCTGTGGGAAGCGTGGAAGTGTGTGCGGAGGAACCGCGGGGCGGCCGGCGTCGATGGGGTGACCATCGAGGCGATCGAGCAGACGGGGGTCACGAAGTGGCTCGGCGAGCTCGCGGCCGACCTGCGTGAGGGACGCTACCGACCGCAGCCGGTGCGGCGGCAGTACATCCCGAAGGCGGACGGGGGGCAGCGACCGCTCGGGATCCCGACGGTACGGGATCGAGTGGTGCAGGCGGCGACGAAGATCGTGCTGGAACCGATCTTCGAGGCGGACTTCCTGGCGTGCAGCCACGGCTTCCGTCCGGAGAGGAGCGCGCAGCAGGCCATGGAGGTCGTCCGCGAGGCCGGCAACCAGAGCCACGTCTTCATCGTCGACGCGGACATCCGGGGCTTCTTCGACAACATCGACCAGAATATCTTGATCGAGTTGGTGAAGGAGCGTGTGTCGGATCGGCGGGTGCTGAAGCTGATCCGTCAGTGGCTCGAAGCAGGTGTGATGGAGGACTGGAAGACCCGCGAGACGATCGCGGGGACGCCCCAGGGCGGCGTGATCTCGCCGCTGCTGGCCAACATCTATCTGCACGCCTTCGACCGCGCGTGGGAGGCCGAGGGCTCGCACCTCGGGCTGCTCGTGCGCTACGCCGACGACTTCGTGCTCATGTGTCGCAGGGAGTCCACGGCGAAGGCGGCGCTGCAGAAGGCGCGAGAGATCCTCGCGCGACTGCGGCTCGAGCTGCACCCGGACAAGACGCGCCTGGTGGACATGCGGTACGGCCGTGGGAGCTTCGACTTCCTCGGCTGCACCTTCCGCAAGCGGCGCAGCATCCAGCGCCTACCGAAGTACCACTTCATGCAGCGGTGGCCCTCGCCGCGCGCCATGAAGCGTGTCCGCGAGAAAGTCCACGCGCTGACCTCCGTGCAGCGCAACCGGGCCAAGGACGTGAAGGAGATCATGGCGTCCCTCAACCCGGTGCTGCGCGGGTGGGGCAACTACTTCAAGACCGGTAACGCCGACAAGAAATTCACCCAGGTCGACCACTACGTGCGCGAGAGTCGTGCGCTGGCTGTGGCGACGCGGTGGACAGCGGTCGCGTTTCTGGCCGAACAAGTGGCCCGCAGAACGCCTCTACGAGATGGGCCTCCACAGGCTCCGCACGACCGTGCGCTACCCGGCGCATGCCACTCCTCCAAGACCGTCGGTAAGCCGTGTGCGGGAAAACCGCACGCACGGTTTGACAGGGGGTCCTGGGCAACCTCGGGGCGGTGCACCGCCCAGAAAGTCATAGGATCTACCAATGCGCGGCGCCTCGCTGTTCAGCTCGTTCGTGTTCGTCTCGTCGCTCGCCCTCGGCTCGTGCGGACCGCCGCCGGCCCCGGGCTACTGCGCCGGCCCGGTGTGCGGCTGCAGCGGCGGCGACAACTGCGTGCTCGACTGCCCGGCCGCCGGCTGCGACGCCGAGTGCCACGACGTGAGCAACTGCGACGCCGGCTGCGGCGACATGTGCAACCTGTCGTGTCACAACAACTCCAACTGCGACCTCGAGTGCGGCGACGCCTGTGCGGTCGATTGCGAGTCGGTGAGCAACTGCGACGTCGCCTGCGGGGCCGACTGCGCGGTCGACTGCCGCAACCTGTCGAACTGCGAGGTCACGATGATCAGCGGCGAGGCCTCGTGCGAGGGCGTCGGCAACTGCCAGATCCGCTGCGCCCTGCCCGACGGCAACTCCGAGCCGGCCTCCGACTGCGGCGACGGGCGCTACAGCTGCCCGGTCGGGTCGTGCTGAATCCCCGCCGCGGAACGCCGGTTCTGCGGAGTCGCGCGATTGCGCGGTCAGGGCCGACCTGGGACACTCGGTTCATGTCGCAGACTTCGCGGGCCCTCACCGTGACCTTCGCCGCGGCCGCCGTGGCCGGCGCGTGCAACTTCCTGTCCTCCGGGGCAGGTCAAACGACGACCAACATCGCCGACGTGGCCGGCGTGATCGCTTGCCCGGCGCTGTCGAGCGGCGGCGACGCGCTCGGGGTCAAGTACACGGCCAAGGCCGAGCTCAACGCCAAGGTCGGGGCCTTCGTGCAGGCGGCCAAGGACCTGCACCGGCTGGCGATGAAGTGGGAGGCCGAGGTCACCTCGGCTTGCCGCAAGATCGGCGGCGACATCGGCGTGAACCCGGCGGCGATGCAGGCGAACCAGAACGCCACGGCCCCGCAGGCCGCGTGCGGGGCGGTCGCGGCCAAGGTGCAGGGGCTGCTCAAGGGCGGGGTGAAGATCGAGGCGAGCTACACGCCGCCGAAGTGCGACGTCGACGCGTCGGCGCGGGCCCGCTGCGACGGCCGCTGCAAGGTGGACGTCGACCCCGGCGAGATCGTGGCCCAGTGCACGCCGGCCAAGCTGTCGGGCCGCTGCCAGGGCACGTGCAAGGGCCAGTGCGACGGCCGCTGCTCGGGCCAGTGCAACGGCAACTGCGCGGTCAAGGACGCCCAGGGCCGCTGCGCCGGCAAGTGCGAGGGCACCTGCACCGGCCAGTGCGACGCGACGTGCCACGCGTCGTGCCAGGGCACCTGGCAGGCGCCCAAGTGCGAGGGCCACGTGACGCCGCCGAAGGTCGACGCCGACTGCAAGGCGAGCTGCGAGGCGAGCGTGAAGTTCTCGGCACAGTGTACGAAGCCGAAGCTCGAGGTCAAGTCGTCGAGCGAGGCGCAGGCGCTCGGCAAGCTGGTGACGTCGCTGTCGGCCAACCTGCCGGTGCTGATCGCGGCGCAGGTCAAGCTGGGGCGGGACATCGCCGGCGAGGTGCAGACGCTGGTCCGCCTCGGCGGCGAGCTGCGCGGCAAGCTTCAGGGCGCGGGTGAGCAGGCGATCGCGTGCGTGACGGCGGCGGCGTCGGCGGTGGCGACGGCGTCGGTCAGCGTCAACGTGTCGTTCAAGGCCAGCGCGTCGGTGTCGGGGGCGGTCGGCGCGAGCGGGAGAGCCGGCTGAGCGGTGTCCTCCGCGTGGCACTGGCTCGGGTTGTTCGCGGCCGGCGGCTGCGGGGTGTGCCTGCGGTTCGCGCTGGCGCTGAAGGTCGACCGCTGGGCCGCGACGTCGCTGCCCCACGTCGGCACGCTGGTGGTGAACTTGATCGGCTGCCTGGCGATCGGGGTGCTGGCGCCGCTGATGCCGCAGGGACCGCCGCGCACGATCGCGTTGGCGGGGCTGCTCGGCGGCTTCACGACGTACAGCGCGTTCGCGCTGCTGACGGTCGAGCTGGCCGGCGAGGCCCGCTGGGCGCCGCTGGCGTGGCAGCTCGGGCTGCACGTCGGCGGCGGGGCGCTGATGGTGGCGATCGGCTCGCGCCTGGGCCGGCTGCTGGCGGCGGCTTGAGCGGGGAGGTTGGAAGGGACATGTCCCGGAGGACATGTATTTCCGCTCCCGCATCGAGCTCTGCTCGCAGAGGCTGGCGCCTGACAGTGCTGGCGTTGGGCGCGTGGTTGAGCGCCGCGGCGAGCACGGCAGGGTGCTACACGATGAGCGTCAACCCGCCGCGAGACTCCGAGTCCAAGCGCGCCTTGCGGGTGCTGAAGCGGCACCTGCGAGCGAGACTGCCCGGCGCCAAGTTCTATCTCAAGCAGCTCCGCCTATCGGCACCCGGCTGGACGGTGTTCGCGGGCGAGGACCGGGAGGTCCGCCACGGCGGCCTGCGGTACTGGGTCGTGCGGGCCGACGCGAGGGTGGTGACCGGGGAGCCGCTCGTGGAGCTGTCCCACGCTTATCGCAGCCTCGAGGCCGCGGGACCCGATCCTTCGGCGAGCCCGGAGGACCTGGCGTGGATCGCGGTCGCGCTGCTGTCGCGAGACACGGAGCTGCTCGATCCGCGCGACTATCTGCAAATCCGCGCGCTGTACGAAGGCGACGAGCTCGCGCCCCCAAGCTCGTGCGACAGGGCGGCGCGGCGACCTTGGTGTTCTGGGTCAACGTGGGCCGCGGGTGGAGCCCGAGCCGCTACGAGCTGAAGATCTCCGCCGACTACGAGGTGACCGTGTCCGTGACCTCGCCGCAGCTGCGCCAAAGAGAATGAGCTGAGCGCACCGCCTGTCATGGCGCCTCGCGACGAGATGGAGGGGCGGGTCGTCGAGACCCGCCCTCTCTGTCTCTCGGGTCAGCTTTGCGCGGCGCGGGTCGATGACGGCCGGAGAACGATCCGCGCGGCCACGTCCGACCCAAGCCGCTGTTAGGGCGAATTCGCTCGTGGTCGCGTTGGCCATCGGAGAGGCATTCTGGGCTTGAAATAATTTTGTACGACGTATAGTATACGACGCGCTGAAAAGACGGCGAGGGCCGTCGAGTTTCCCTTCCGAGGAGATGTCCGTGCAGATCACTGGCTGTGCCGTGTCGCTGACCGTCGACGATGTCGCGGCGTCGAGCGCCTTCTTTATTAAACATCTGGGGTTTCGTGAGGCGATGGCGGCGGACGGGTTCGCGTCGCTGCAGCGCGAGGATGCCGGGATGCACGTGGTGCTGCTGCGCCGCGGCATCGAGGTGCTGCCGCCGGAGCTCCGCGAGCAGCGGGCGGCCGGGGTGATCGTCGCCTTCGTGGTCAAGGACCTCGAGGGCGAGGAGCGGCGGCTGCGGGCCGAGGGGGTGCCGATCACCCTGCCGCTGCGCGAGGAGCCGTGGGGCGAGCGGCTGTTCATGATCACCGATCCCAACGGGGTGGTGATCGAGCTGGTCGAGTGGGCCGCGGCGTCGGCCGCATGAGCCTCACCGCGGCGGGCGGGCCTGGTAGACCGGCGCGCCCCTGCGGTAGGTGGTGAGCGGGCGCAAGGTCGCGAGGTCACCTGTCCGAACGGACAGGGGGTTGCGGTCGAGGATCACGAGGTCGGCGACGCGGCCGACGGTGAGCTCGCCCTTGCGCTCGCCGTCGAACACCTGGTGGGCGCCGCTGCTGGTGAGGCCGCGGAGGCCGTCGAACACGGGGATCCGCTGGTTCGGGCCGAGGACCTTGTCGCTGCGGGTGGTGCGGTTCACCGCGCTGGCGAGGAGCCGCATCGGGTCGGCAGGGAGCGCGGGGGTGTCGGTCTGCAGCGTGAACAGCAGGCCGCGCGCCAGCGCCGACTGGGCCGGGTCGAGCCGCGCGGCGCGGGCCGGACCGAGGACGGTGTCGCGGTACCAGTCGCCCCAGTAGTACAGCTGGGCGCTGGCGAACGACGGGAGCATCTTGAGCTCGCGCATGCGGTCGAGCTGGTCCTCGCGTACGGTCTGGGCGCGCAGCAGCACCGGCCGGCGATCGTCGACGCGGCGGCGCTCGATGACCCGCTCCCACGCGTCGAGGTACTGTTCGGCCGCGGCGTCGCCGTCGGCGTGCGCGAGCACCTGCCAGCCCTGGTCGACCGCGAGCTCGAGGATCTGCTCGACCTCGGTGGCGGCCATGAGGGCGACGCCCCGCCAGCCGCGAGGCTTGCCGGCCGGCGGGGTGGTGTACGGCGCGCCGAGCCAGGCCGAGCGCGACTGCAGGCCGCCGTCGAGCACGAGCTCGATGCCGCCGAGCTTGAGGCCGCGCTCCCAGGCGCCGAAGCGCTGGCCGACGAGGCGCTCGGCGTCGGCCATGCTGGCGACCACCGGATAGGCGACGACGTCGACCTCGTGCTTGTTGGCCCGGGCGAGCCGGCGCAAGGCCTCGAGCTCGGCGTCGTCGACGGCCCCGTCCTGCACCGTGGTGAAGCCGCGGCGCGCGTACTGCCGCTCGGCCTGGAGGAGCCGCGTCGCCAACTCGTCGTCGCTCGGCCGCGGCAGCGCGCGCGTGAGGATGAAGACGGCGCTGTCGGCGAGCACGCCGCTCGGCTCGCGCGACCGCGGCTGGCGACCGATCTGTCCGCCGGCCGGGTCGGGGGTGTCGGCGTCGATGCCGAGCAGGCGCAGCGCCGGCGTGTTGACGACCGCGATCGCGCCGGAGCTGTGATAGACGGCGATCGGGTGCATGGTCGAGACGTCGTCGAGGTCGGCGCGCGTGGGCTGCCGCGCCTCGCGGAGCCGTGAATCGTCGTAGTTCCAGCCGACCACCCATTGCCCGCCGGCGAGCTTGCGCCGCTTGATGTCGGCGCGCAGGGCCCGGCGCATGTCAGCGATCGTGCGGACCGTGCCGAGCGGCGGGGGCCGCTGGACCTGCTCGCTGCGCAGGGCGACGGCGCCGAGGTGACCGTGACCGTCGATGAAGCCGGGCAGCAAGGCCTTGCCGGCGAGGTCGATCTTCTCGGTGCTGCCGTCGGCAGTACAATGTCGGCCTGCGCGCCGACGGCGACGATCTCACCGTCACGAATGGCGAGCGCCTCGGCGACGATCGGGTTGCCGGCAGCGTCGACGCGCATGGTGATCACCGGGCCGCCGTAAAAGACTCGGTCGGGGGCGGTGGTCGGCTCGGCCGGTCGGGTCGGCGGCTGCGGCGAGCTGGTCGGCGGCCGCGTGGCGGGCGAGGTCGAGGCGGTCGGCTCTTCAGGGGTGCTCGCCGGGCGCGCCGGCTTGCCCTTGCTCGGCCGCGCCGGCTTGCCCGCGGTCGGCCGCCCGGGACCCGGCTGGGGCGCGCTGCCGGAGGAATAGCTGTAGCTGCACGACAGCAGCGCGACTGTGATTGCGGTGATCGGGACGAGGCGATGCATCGACCGGGCCTCCGATCGATCGATAGCACCGGGGCGGT
Source organism: Nannocystis pusilla (assembly GCF_026626665.1). Classification (GTDB taxonomy): domain Bacteria; phylum Myxococcota_A; class Polyangia; order Nannocystales; family Nannocystaceae; genus Nannocystis; species Nannocystis pusilla. The sequence goes on along the minus strand of NZ_JAPNKE010000002.1, from coordinate 6,049,553 downwards.
GGACGTCGAGACGGGCGAACGGCCGCGGCGGGGCCGACTGGCATGATTCGTGAGGTGCGCCGAATGTCGGGCGAGCGAGCTCGTGCGACGAGTCGGCCCGACTGGCATGATTCGTCGCGTCAATGCCGTGAAGCGAGCTCGTTCGGCCGAGCCGCCGGTTCGACCTGTCGATGCCCGGGCTCACCAGCCGGCCGGCAGGCGGAAGGCGTTCGTCATCCACGAGGTGCGGTCGCCCTCGAAGCTCAGCTCGGTGGTGGCGGTCATGATGGCCATGTGCGAGCCGTCGGGGCTGGTGAACACGAGGCCGCGGTCGAGGTCGTATTCCAGACGTAGGGCCGGCGGCGCACGCCCGGCTCGAGCTGCAGGGGGGCCTGACCGTCGCGGACGAGGTCGAGCTTGAAGGCGGCGCCCTTGCCCTCGTGGGCGCGCTCGCGGTCGCCGCCGAGGACCTCGAGGGTGGCGGTCGCGGTCTGTCCGGAGGGCAGGGCGATCGCGTAGGCCTTGGCGCCCGGGCGCGGCGCGGCGACCCCCTGCGGCTCGGTCGGCGCGAGCAGGTGGCCGACCTCGATGCCGTGCGCCTGCAGCAGGGCCGTGCGCCTGGGCGCCAGCGCGGCCCGCAGGTCCGGCGGGTCGCACGGCTCGGCGTCGGGGCTCTTGGGGCGCACCTCGACGTAGCCGTCGGGCACGAGGACGTCGCTGTCGGTGTCGACGACGAACAGCCGCGCCGCGCCCTCGCAGGTGGCGGCGCCCGGACCGGCGTCGAAGGTCTCGAAGGCGAAGTAGCGGCCGTCGCGCGACCAACCCCAGACCGTGAGGTGATCGATCTGCTGGCGCGGATCGCCCGGCTGCTCGAAGGCGGCCCCGAGGTCGCCGGCTTCGGGCGCTCGGCCGCGGGCGCGGGCGCCTCCTCGCGCGCGGCCTCCGGACCCGGCGCCGGCGGGCCGTTCGGGGCGGTGCAGGCGCTGGCGAGCAGGAGGACGCAGGCGAGGCGGGGCAGCATGGGCAGGGTTTACCCGCTGCGGAGAGCGGGCGCCAATTTCGAGGTTGGGTGTCCCGAGAGACAGGTGTGGGGCGCGTGACCGGGCGGGCGGGCCGTGGCGCGGATGCATTTTTAAAATGTCCGATCGGACATGTGAGACGGCGTGCGCGGGGATGCGGTCCGGCGCGCAGACGTGAGGGACCGAGGGCGCTTGTTCGACGACCTCGGCTGCGTGGACGACAGAGGAAGCCGAGCTCGCTCGGCCGTCGGTCGGTGCGAGACGGTCGCGGACTCGAGCCGTCTGCTTTGGCTGCGAGTCGTTGGGCGAGGCGGCGGAGGGTCTTTGCTCGCCTCGTCGTGCGCGACCACCGTCGCCGTGGCGAGGACGTGCCGGACTTCGGCCACTGTCACACGGTCTTCTTGCCAGCCTTCCCGGTGGGGGGTTTCTTGGCGGTCTTCGCGGCGGTCGTCTTCGCGGCGGGGGGTCGTTACAGCCGATTCTTGGTGGTGTTGGCCGGGGGCTTCTCGGAGGACGACGCGGTATTCGCCGTCGTTCGGCTGCCGTCGCGGTGCAGCAGCAGCACCACGCTGGCGCCGAGCCACTTGTAGAGTCCGGCCGCCTCCTCCGGCAGCAGTCCGACGTCGACCAAGTGGGCCTCGATCTTGGCCGTCGACGTGTTCAACGGGACGCTCGCGCGGCGCAGGCGGTCGTAATAGCTCCGACCGGTCGCGGCCCCGGTTTGCCAGTACCACACGAAGGCGTAACGGGCCCCCATGGTGAGATAGGCCGTGAGCGAGTCCATGGGCTTCAGCGTGCAGTCGTTGGCGTCCTCGAAGGCCGTCCGGGCCTGCTTCGGTGACTCGTTGGCACGGTGGAGCCACCAGCCGATGCCCTCGGGGGTCATGGAGTCGAGAACCGCGCGCGCGGCGAAGTTGCCGCGCACGCCGCTCGGCCGCGGATGCCATGCGAAATTCCGGATCGACGGGATCGCCAGGCGGCCGCCGTTTTCTCCCTTGCTCTGGTCGGGGTTGTGCTGGTCCTGCTCGAACATCCACGTGAACTCGACGCCGCCGAGGGTCTCCGCGAAGACGTCGAGCTCCGGAGGCAGCGGGAGACCGGCCCGCTCCTCGGCGGTGAGCGGGGGAGCGAACGCGGCGTCGATGAGCGATACGTCAGGTCGGGCCGAGAAGCGCGAATGTAGGCTCGGAGGAGCTGGGCGAGCGGGAGCTGCATGTTCGAGGCGTAGCAGGAGGGTGTGTCGGCATCCAGGGCCCGGGCCGGCCCTGCCTGCTGCAGCGAACCATCCATGCGAGCGAGCCGAGCCCGTTGTGTTCGTGATCGCTGAACATGAATACAGGACAGGGACTCGGCAACGAGGTCGTCCGGCGCCGACAACCCCCGAAGGACTTCCGAGCGGCAGTACTAGCGCGGGGCGAAGAGGTTCGCTCGCGGTGAGCGAGCCGAAGCGGGCTCGCGGACGCCGATCGCAGCGAGCGTGCGAGGCGCTCGCGGCGAGCGAAGTGTACTCGCGCGGGCCGGTGATCTCGTCAGCCTCGCTGGTGGCGCGAGCGGCTGACGCTGAGCAGGATGCCGATGCCGAGCATCATCGCCAGGGCGTTGGAGCCGCCGACGCTGAAGAAGGGGATCGTGATGCCGGTGACGGGGAGGAGCTGGAGGACCATGCCCACGTTGATGCAGACGTGGAAGAAGAACAGCGACGAGACGCCGACGCACAGCAGGGCGCCGAAGCGGTCGCGGGCCTGGGAGGCGAGGCCGAGGCCCCACAGGACCAGGGCGGCGAACATGATCAGGACCATGGCGGCGCCGAGGAAGCCCCACTCCTCGGCGTAGACGGCGAACGGGAAGTCGGTGTCGCCGTAGGGCAGGAAGTCGAGGGTGTTCTGGGTGCCCTGGCGGACGCCGCGGCCGAAGAAGCCGCCGTTGCCGACGCCGATCATGGCCTGGATGGTCTGGTAGCCCTCGTTGTCGGCGTAGGCCTCGGGGTTCAGCCACACGTCGATGCGCGAGCGCTGGTACTTGTGCATGAAGAAGGCCCAGCCGAGCATGAACAGGGTGACGCCCGTGGTCATCAGGGCGAGGATGCTCTTGAGGCTGAGCTCGGTGAGCGCGAGGATCGTCAGCGCGACCAGGCTGCAGATGATGCCGGTGCTCAGGTCGGGCTGGTTGACGATCAGCGCGACCGGCACGAGGAACATGATGAACGGGACGATGAGGTGCCGGACCTTGCGCGGCGCCTTGCTCGGCCGGTCGCTGAGGTAGCGCGCGAGCGCGGCGATCAGCAGGATCTTCATCAGCTCCGAGGGCTGGAACTGGTAGTCGCCGAGCTCGAGCCAGCGGCGGGCGTCGTTGCGCATGACGCCGATCAGCGGCACCAGCCCGAGCAGGCCGAGGCCGCCGAGATAGGCGGCGTAGGCCATGCGGTGCAGGACGCGGTAGTCGAGCGAGGCGACGATCACGGCGGCGATCGTGCCGAGGCCGAGCCAGCGCATCTGGACCTGGATCTTGCCGCTCCAGTCGCCGGTGCCGGCGCTGTTGAGGTTGATCAGCGCGAGCGCGATGATGCCGGCGACCAGGGTGACGATCACCCAGTCGATGTTCTGCACGATCCGCCGGAGCAGCGAGCGCGGGCGACCGATCGACGTCACGGCAGGACCTCCCGGGCGAGCAGGGCGGGCGCGATGAAACGGCGGCGACCGATCGACGTCACGGCGAGACCTCCTGGGCGAGCAGGGCGGGCGCGATGAACCGGCGGCGACGGCCTGTCACGGCAGGACCTCCTTCGCGGCGGGCTTCTTCTTGGCGGCGTGCTTCTTGCTCGCCGGCTTGTCGGCCTTCTTCTTGCCGCCGGGGCGGCTCGGGCCCGCGGGCGGGCTGGTCTTGGCGACATGTCCGGAAGGACCTGTCTCTTCGGACTTGGGCGGCGGGGGGCCGAGCGGGCGGTCGCCGGGCAGGCGGGCGCCGGTGAGGGCGACGGTGCGATCGGGCGCGGGGCCGCTGTCGCCGAGGACCTCTTGCTTGTCGCGCCGGCCGGGCAGCGGCGGGGGGACGCCGCCGGGGCGGCGCGGCTGGGGGTCTCGGAGCGGCTGCCGAGGTAGCTCTCGATGACCTTCATGACGATCGGCGCGGCCGCGTCGGCACCGACGCCGCCGTGCTCGACGAAGGCGACGACGACGATCTTGGGCGCGTCGGCGGGGGCGTAGGCGGCGAACCAGGCGTGGTCCTGGGTGAAGTCGAAGCCGGGGATCGGGCCGGGCTTGGGGTTCTTGTTCTTCTTGTCGAGGGCGCCGACCTGGGCGGTGCCGGTCTTGCCGGCGACGACGACGCTGCCGAGCCGCTCGCTGTAGGCGGTGCCGAGCTCGTTGTTGACGACGCCGGTGAGGCCGGCGTGGATCCGGTCGCGGTCGGCGGGCAGGACCGGCTCGAGGTCGCGGCGCACCTGCGGCTTGTTCTGCAGCACGAGCCGGCGGTCGGGGGTCTCGATGCGGTCGACGATGTACGGGGTCATGACGCGGCCGCCGTTGGCGATCGCGGCGTACAGCACGGCGACCTGCAGGACGGTGGCGGTCACGTTGCCCTGGCCGATCGCGCTGTTGAGGCGGACGCCGCGCTGGTAGGTGCCCTCGCGCGCCTCGAAGGCCTCGGTCGGGATGCGGCCCTTGGCCTCGCTGTTGATGCCGATGCCGGTGCGCTCGCCGAGGCCGAGCCGGCGCGCGAACAGCTCCATGCGCTCGAGGCTGAGGACCGTGTCGATCGCCAGGGTGTAGAAGTAGACGTTGCACGACTGCACGATCGCCTGCTCGAGGTTGACCGGGCCGTGCTTGTGCGTGCACTTGAATCGACGGCCGCCGTAGTTGACGTAGCCGTCGCAGGTGATCGTCTTCTCGGGGTCGAAGGTCGGGTCGTCGAGCGCGGCCAGGGCCGACACGACCTTGTAGGTCGAGCCGGGGAAGTAGTGCTCCTGGACGGTGCGGTCGATGAAGGGCTTGAGCAGGCTCTCGGACCACGCCTTGTACTGGTCGCGGCCGATCGGCTGCTGCCAGCGGTTGGGGTCGATCGCCGGGACGCTGAGCATGGCGACGATCCGGCCGGTGTCGGGCTCGATGGCGACGAGCGCCCCGGCGGGCTTGTCGGCGAACGCCTCGGCGGCGACGCGCTGCAGGTCGAGGTCGAGGGTGAGGTAGACGTCCTGGCCGGGGATCGGGTCCTCGTCCGGCGGCAGCGCGGCGAGGGCGTCGCGCGGCGGATCCTTGACCGGGTGGTGGTGGACGTCGACGACGCGCGAGCGCTTGCCGGGGCGGCCGCGCAGGTAGTTCTCCCACTGCCGCTCCATGCCGGTCTTGCCGACGCGGTCGCCGGGGCGGTACGAGCCGGCGGAGTTGGCGAGGCCCTCGGGGGTGATCTCGCCGACGTAGCCGGTGACGAAGGCGGTGAGCTCGCCGGCGGGGTAGAAGCGGCGCGCGGACTCGCGGATCTCGAGCCAGTCGCCGAGGGCGTCCTTGCGGGTCTGGATCCGCGCGAACTCCTGCCAGGTCAGGTTGCCGCGCACGGCGAACGGATAGATGCCCTCGTCGCGGTCGCGCCGGCGCACGATCGCGGCGGTGAACTGCTCGCGGTCGGCGGCGTCGACGAAGTCGACCAGGTCGGCGAGCGCGTCGATCTGGGCGTCGGACAGCGGCACGCGCGAGCCGGTCTGCGAGCGCGCGCCCGGGTCGTCGGTCTCGACGACGACGCGCGGGCGGGCGGTGACGTAGAGGGTGTAGGCCGGGCGATTGCTGGCCAGCGGCCGGCCCTGGGCGTCGAAGATCCGCCCGCGCAGCGCCGGGGCCTCGATGGTGTCGATGAAGTTGCGCTCGGCCCGGCGCACGTAGTGCTCGCCCTCGAGCACCTGCAGCTGGCACAGGCGCCCGAGCAGGACCATCAGCGCGAGCAGGACCACGAGCACCATCGCCTGCAGCCGGGGCCGCAGGGCGCGCAGGTCGTCGGGCTCGCGTAAGCTGGTCATGAGGTCATGTCCATTGGTTCATGTCCAATCGGACGGGTCCGACTCCTCGAGCGGCGGGCCGGCGTTGCGGGTCTGCAGCGGCGAGCGGCGGGCCGGGCGCGGGCGGCGGCCGAAGGCGCGGTCCCAGGCGCCGAGGGCCAGCTCGGCGAGGACGTACACGCCGGGGGCGGCGAGCACGGTGGCGAGCGCGTGCCAGCGGGCCTGCAGCAGGCCGGCGAGCAGGGCCTCGGTCTCGACGCCGAGGCGGCGGCGGGCGCCGAAGAGGAGGGCGAAGGTGACGAGGTCAATCAGGGCGGCGGCCACCCCGGCCGCGAGGGCGCGCGCGATCGGGCCCTCGACGGCGAGCCGCCGGCTCGACCACACGAGGGCGCAGCACGACAGGCCGTAGGCCAGCGACAGCAGGCCGATGGGTGTCCCCTGGGCCATGTCCTCGAGGTAACCGAGGGTGACCGCGACCGCGAGGCCGCTCGGCAGCGACAGCTCGCGCCCGAACACGACGTGGGCGACGAGGGCGGCCGAGGTGGCCGGCAGCATGACGGTGAGCCCGAACGTCTGCCCGAGGGCGCCGACGGCGGCCAGGAGCAGCCAGCCGAGGGCGATGTAGATCAGGGGACGCATGGACCGTGGGTCGCGGGGCCTCGTCTGCCCGAAGAGACATGTCCTTGAGGACATGTTTGGCGCGGGCGGGCGGTGGGGGTCGGGGCTGACATGGACTTCGGGACAGGTGAGCTACTGCAGCGGTCCGAGGCCGTAGGCGGCGGCGGGGGACTTGTTGGGGTTCTCGGGGTCGGGGGCGGGGGCGCTGGCGAGCACCACCCACACCATGTCGAGGCGGTCGAAGCGGACGGCGGGCACGACGTGGACGCGCTGCTGGGCGCCGACGACGTCGTCGACGCGGATGACCTGGCCGACCGGCTGGCCGCGGGGGAACAGCTCGTCGACGCCGGAGGTCTGGACCAGGTCGCCGACGTTGACGCCGAGGTCGGCGGCGACGTGGACGACGCAGCGGTCCTCGCCGATGCCCTCGAGGATGCCGGGCGCGCGGGTGCTGGCGATCTCCACCGCCACCTTGCTGCGCGGGTCGGTGATCAGCATGACCTCGCTGTGGTCGTCGGCGGCGCGGTCGACGCGACCGACCACGCCGGCGTCGGCGATCACGGCCATGCCGGGGCGGACCACGCGGTCGCCGCGGTCGAGCCGCAGCTTGACGACGCGGAAGAACGGCGACTGCTCGACCCCCGCGACCTCGGCGGCGATCATGTCCTCGGCGACCTTGTCGCGCATCTGCAGCGAACGCCGCAGCTCGCGGTTCTCTTCCTCCACCTGCTGCAGGCCGCGCAGGTCGAGCCGGAGCTTGCGGTTCTCGGCGGCCAGCGCCTCGTTGTCGTCCTGCAGGCGGGCCTGCAGCAGCCAGCGCTCGAAGAATCGGCCGGCGTTGCCGGCGGCGTAGCTGATCCCGGCCTCGAGCGGGGCGCCGACCTTGACGACCATGCGGTCGAAGCCGCCCAGGGCGCGCGGGTCCTGCAGGCTCGAGCGCAGCAGGAGCGCCGGGATCCCGAGCAGGATCGCGACCAGGACCGCGTTCTTGGCGCTGCGGAGGCCGGCCATCCTCCGGGGCTCCTTACTGGAGCGCGACCTCGCGGAGGAGGTCGAGCTCGTCGAGGACCGCGCCGGTGCCGAGGACGACCGCGAACTCGGGCTCGTCGCACACGAAGCACGGCAGGCCTGTCTCGTCGGACAGGAGGACGTCGAGGTTGCGCAGCTGCGAGCCGCCGCCGGTGAGGACGATGCCCTTGTCGACGATGTCGGCGCACAGCTCGGGCGGGGCGGCCTCGAGCACCAGGCGCACGGCCTCGACGATCGCCGCGACCGGCTCGCTCACGGCCTCGCGGATCTCCTCGCTGTCGACGACGATGGTCTTGGGGATCCCGCCGACCAGGTCGCGGCCCTTGACCTCCATCGTCATGAAGTTGCGGGTCGGGGCGGCGGTGCCGATCTGGATCTTGATGCGCTCCGCGGTGCGCTCGCCGATCAAGAGGTTGTACTTGCGCTTGACGTGCTGGACGATCGCCTCGTCGATCTTGTCGCCGCCGACGCGGATGCTCTTGCAGGCGACGATCCCGGCGAGGGAGATCACCGCGACCTCGGCCGTGCCGCCGCCGATGTCGACCACCATGTTGCCGCCCGGCTCGGTGATCGGCAGGCCGGCGCCGATCGCCGCGGCCATCGGCTCCTCGATGAGGAAGACCTCGCGCGCCCCGGCCGCCAGGGCCGAGTCCTTGACCGCCCGCTTCTCGACCTCGGTGATGCCCGAGGGCACGCAGATGACGATCCGCGGCTTGACCAGGGTCTGGCGGTTGTGGGCCCGGTTGATGAAGTGCCGCATCATCGCCTCGGTGACCTCGAAGTCGGCGATGACGCCGTCCTTCATCGGTCGGATGGCGGTGATGCTGCCGGGCGTGCGCCCCAGCATCTCCTTGGCCTCCTTGCCGACGGCGACGACCCGCTTGGTGCTGCCCTTCTTCTGCACGGCGACCACGCTGGGCTCGTGGGCGACGATCCCCCTGCCCTTGACGTACGTCAGGGTGGTGGCGGTCCCGAGGTCGATGGCCATGTCGTTGGAGAACAGGCCGTATACCCAGTCAAAGAGCATGCTGCGCGCGGCGTTCGGGTGTACCCGCCGAAGCAGTCGACGGCAAGTCAGCGGCGTTGTGCGGGAGGCTTGCGGCTTTTCTCACAATAGGCGGCCGCTCGCCGGCTTCGGGCCCAGGAGCGCGGAGCGCCGGCTCCGCGGCGGCCAACGCGGCACCAGGCCGGCGTATTCCGCGGGCCCGCAGGCGGCCCGGAGTTTCCCGGGGGCCGTCTTACCGCTAGCTTCGCCGGGACATGACGGACGAGACGGACGCGGCCCCCCGCGGCACCACGATGAAGACCATCGGCGCATGGCTCCTGCTCGGGATGCTGGCGCTCGCCTTCGGGCTCAGCTTCGGCCTGCCGAGCGACGCGATCACCTGCGGGCTCGAGCCGCTGGCCAAGACCTACGGCTCCAACGTGGTGGACGAGGACTTCCAGTACGAGTTCCGCGCCATCTCGCTGACCACCCGGATCCCCGAGGACCCGAAGATGCAGGAGATGCTCGGTCTGCGTGAGGAGGTGCTCGACGCGATCGTGGAGCGCCGCGTGCTCGGCGAGCTGGGCCGCCGCATGGGCCTGGTGGCCGACCTCCGCGACGCCGAAGATCTCACGGCCGACGGCCACATGATCGTGCTCGGCAAGACGTGGGACTGGCTGGCCGGTCAGGCTTTCAACTACGCCGCGTTCGAGCGCAACTGGCTGCCGCGCTTCGGCGTCGGCGAGCGCCGCTACCTCGAGTACCAGCGCGAAGAGGTGCTGGCCCGCACGGTGCGCGACGTGCTGGCGAGCGTGATCACGGTGTCCGAGGCCGAGGTCCGGAGCGCCTACGACCAGCGGCAGAACCAGCTGTCGCTGCGCTACGCCCGCTTCGAGGCCGGGCGCTTCGCCGACCTGGTCGACTCGTCGCGCGCGGACCTCGACAAGTACGTGGCCGAGCACAAGGACGAGCTGGTCAAGCAGTTCGAGTCGCAGGGCACGCGCTTCCTCAAGCTGCCGAAGCAGATCCGGCTGCGCTTCATCGAAGTCGAGAAGCCGCAGCCGCCGGCGGTCGACGCCGACAAGGCGACGCAGGAGAAGTACGCGGCCGACCTGGCGGCGACGCGGGCGAAGATCGACGCGGCGCTGGCCAAGCTGCAGGCGGGCGAGGACTTCCGCGCGGTGGCGCGGGCGACCTCCGAGGACGCCGACACGGCCGCCGCGGCGGCGACTACGGGTGGGTGACGCTCGAGGGCACCGGCACCGGGCTCGATCCGGCGGTCGACGAGGCGGCGCGCAAGCTCGAGGTCGGCGCGCGCTCCGACGTGGTCGAGAGCGACGAGGCGTTCTACATCGTCAAGGTCGAGGGCCAGCGCGAGGGCGACGTGCCGCAGGACGAGGCGATCCTCGACCTCGCCGAGGAGGCGCTGATGCGCGAGCGCGGCAAGGCGCTGGCGAAGCAGGCCGCGGCCGAGGCGCTGCAGGCGCTCAAGGACGGGTCGACGATGCAGCAGCTGTTCCGCTCGCCCGACGCGCTCGGCGGGCCGGCGGCCGGCGGCATCGACCAGCTCGAGATCCCCACCGACCCGCCCAAGGCGCCGAAGCCGGGCGACGACAAGCCCGAGCTGCGCGTCACCGGCCTGTTCAGCAAGGAGAAGCCGATCCCCGGCCTCGGCGTGAACCCCGAGATCACCAAGGCCGCGTGGGCCGCCGACCCGAAGGCCGAGTTCATCGACCAGGTGTTCGAGACGCCCGACGGCTTCATCCTCGCGTCCGTCGAGCGCAAGGAGACGGCGACGGACGAGGGCTTCGCGGCCGCCCGCGCGGGGCTGTACCGCGAGCTGTCCGAGGCCAAGGCGGCCAAGGTCACGGCCCGCTACGCCTATCACACGTGCCTCGGCGACAAGGCCCGCGGCGACATCGTCCCCTACGCCGACCGCGTGTCGCGGATGATGACCTACGACACCAAGGAGGCCTTCGACGAGAAGGGCAACCGGGTGCTGCGGCCGTACGTGATGTGCGACCGCGTCGGCAACCGCGGCGGCATGCTCAACCTGGCGGCCCTGACGGGCGGCGGCGGCCGCTAGCTGGCTGAAGGGACAGGTCGCAACGGCCATGGCGTCGGCGACCGGTCGTGACGGACAGGCGAGCGGCCTCGGCCTCCGCCTCGAGCTGGCCCAGGGGCCAGGCGGCCCGCGGGTCCGGCTGCACGCCGGCCCGGCCGACCTGGCGCCGGGGCTGCGCCTGGCGGTCCTGGTGGCCGAGCCGGTCGGCGAGGACCGGCCGCGCTCCACCGCGGCGCTGCGCGAGGGCTCCTGGCGCGCGCTCGAGGCCCGCCTCGAGGTGAGCGCGGAGGCGCTCGAGGGCGCGGCGCGGGCGCTGTGCGGGGGGACGATCGGGACCTGGCCCATCGGTCAGGTGATGGTCGACGCGGCCGGCGAGTCGGTGGTGCTGACGCTGACCGGGCCGCGCGACGACGGCTGGCCGGCGCTGGCGCAGATCGAGCTCGGCGTGGCGGTGGAGGACGGAGAGGTCGCGGTGCGCGCCCGCCGGGTGTGGGCGACGGGGCCGCTGGCGCCGTCGGCCGCGGCAGTGTGGCTGGCGGCGGCGCGCGGGCTCGCGCGCGGGCGCGAGGGGGCGGTGCGGCTGGACGGGGCGACGCTGCGGGTGAGGCCCGAGTGGCTGGTGCGGCGGGCGTTCCGCGCGGACGGGGCGGTCCCGCCGCGCACGCGCGGGCTGCAGGTGGCGCGGGTGCGCGGCGAGGGCCGCGGGCTGCGGATCGTGCTCGCGGACGTGACGCATGGGACAGGTCCCGAAGGGCATGCGCGAGAGGGCATGTCGGAACAGACAGGCCCGAAGGGGCATGTTTTCGAGGACATGTCCGATGGGCCCGAGGACCCGCTGGCCGAGCTGCGAGCGGCGCTGCGGGCCGGCGACCGCGCGGCGGCGCTGACCGCCCTGAGCTACGCGCCGGCGCCGACGCACCCGGGGCGCGCCGGCTGACGCGGGCGCTGGCGCAGGTGCAGGCCGAGCTGCTGCGCTTCCGCGACCGCGCGGGGGCGGCCGCGGCGGTGCGCGCGTGGCTGGCGGCGGCGCCCGACGACCCGGAGGCGTGGTGGCGGGTCGTCGTGGCGCAGGCGCGGGCGGGCGAGCCGGAGGGGGTGGTCCGCGGGCTGGCGGCGCTGGAGCGGGTGCCCGGCCCGCCAGCGGTGCGGCAGCGCCGGCGGGTGGCGCGGGCGCTGGTCGAGGCGGAGCAGCTCGGCGCCGGGGGGCGGGCTCGGGCTGTCCTCGAGGACATGTCCTGGAGCGGAGGACCGGCGGCGCAGGCGGAGGGCTGGCGAGCGCTGGCGATCGCGCGGGCCGGCGATCCGCAGGCGGCGGGCGAGCAGGTCGAGGCGGCGGTGAGCGCGGCGCTGGCCGCGGAGGCGCAGTGCGAGCGGGCCTGGGGCGAGGCGGCGGAGCTGCACGCGCGGGTGGCGGCGGCAGGTCGCCGCTGCGGACGCGACGTCGCGGAGGCCGAGCGGGCGGCTGGCGAGATCGTGGAGGCGGCGCTGCGACTGGCGCGCGAGGAGCGGCTGACGCGGCTGGGCGAGGCGATCACGGCGCAGATCGGGCGCGCCGATCGCAGGCGCGTACGCACGGAGCTGCAGGCGCGCGCGGCTCGCTCGCTCGACGCGGGGGCGATGCTGGCGCTGGCGCAGATGGTCGAAGAGACAGGTGATGGCTCGCGGGCGCGAGCGCTGCGGCAGGTGGCGGGCTTCCTGCTGCCGGGGTGCCGGGTGGAGGCTGAAGGGGCGAGGCGGCTCGCGGGCGCGCCGGAGCGCGGCGACGAAGCTCCGCAGGCCGACGACGGCGAGATCGCGGGGGCGGAGCGGGCGAGCGCGAGCGCGGTGTCGCCGGGGCAAGACGAGGGCGACGGCGTCAGGGTCGAGCGGGAGGGGTCGGGCGCGGTGTCGCCGGGGCAGGACGACGGCGACGGCGTCAGGGTCGAGCGGGCGGCGTCGGGCGCGAGCGAGGCTGCGGACGAGCGGCGAGCGGTTCACCGCGAGGCCGAGGCGTGGGGCGTGGGCGAGGAGGGCGGCGAGCCGCGCGAGGCGATTCGTGGCTGCTTGCGCGCGCTCGTGACCGCGACCGCGGGGATCCGCGCGGCCCGCGAGCTGACGCTGGTGGATCTGTCGGAGGCGCTGCGGGTGCAGGCGATCGTCGAGCCGGAGGTCGCATGGTTGCGCGCGGCCACGGGGCTGCGGCTACCGGTCCGCGTCGGCCGCGGCGGGCCCGAGGGGGGCGTGGCGATCCGCAACGAGCGCGAGCCGGCGCTCGTGGTCTACCCGGCGATCGAGCGCCAGGCCGCGCGCGAGCGGCGGTTCCGCCTCGCGCTGGCGGCGGAGCTGGTCCGCGGCGGCCTGGCGATCGTGCTCGACCCTGCCGGGGCGTCGCTCCACGAATTGCTGGCCGCGCTGGCGTGGCTGGGCGAACCGTCGCAGCCGCCGACGTTGCCCGGGGCGCAGACGATCGTGCGGCTCTGGCAAAAGCGCGGGGTGACGCCGGAGCAGTTCACGCCGGAGCTGCGGGCGCGGCTTGGCACGCAACTGGACGGTTGGCGGACCGACACGGCGAGCGTGACGCGGCTGGCGACGCTGCTGCGCGGCGACCACTGCGTGGCGGCGGCTCGCCTGTCGGGGGCGTTCGACGGGGCGCTGCTGGCGATCGGCCGCGACGCGCGGCTGCCGGCGCCGGTCGACGAGGCGAGCGCGCGCCAGGTGTGCGCGACCGACGAGGCGCAGCGGCTGTTCCGCGGCGCGGGGCTGTTCTTCGCGGCGGGGGATGAACATGTCTGAAGAGACAGATTGCTTCATGACCACGGCGCGCCTGCAGATCCGCCGGTTCCGCGAGGAGGACGCGGCGATCCTGGCGGCGTACCGCGCGGACCCGGAGGTGGCGCGCTATCAGGGCTGGACGGAATTCGACGAGGCCGGGGCGCGGGAGTTCATCGCCGGGCTGCGCGCGGGCCGGCCGGGGGTGCCGGGCGTGTGGTATCAATTCGCGTTGGCGCTGCTGTCCGAAGGGACATTGATCGGGGACGTCGGCCTGCGCCTGATCGCGGGCGAGCCGACCACCGCCGACATCGGTTACACGCTGATGACGCGCCAGCAAGGCCGCGGCCTGGCCAGCGAGGCGGTCCGCGCGGTCTGCGATTACGCGTCCTCGCAGCTGGGAGTGCGGCGAATCCAGGCGACGGTCGACGACCGCAACACGCGCTCGCTGGCGCTGGTGCGGCGATTGGGGTGGCGAGAGGAGGCGGCGGTCGAGACGATCTGGCGCGGGGAGCACTGCGTCGATCGCATCTTCGTGCTGTCGCGCGAATGAGCGAGAGCGGCGCGCCAGTGGTATGCACTTCAGGACATGTGCATGAGAGCATGTCCTGAAGGGCATCAGAGGAGGCGCTACTCGAAGTAGTACCACCACAGCGGGACGGCGTCGCCCTCGCTCATGGTGTAGTAGCCGGAGGCGTCGGGGGCGACGGCGAGGGTCTCGCCCTGGGCCTCGAGGGCGAGGGGGATCGTGCAAGGCTCGCCGGCGAAGGCGTCGGCGACGCTGGCGCCGGGCGGGCGCAGCCACAGGAACGCCTGAAAATAGGTGCGGACGGCGATGAAGTCGCCGGCGGGCGAGATGTCGCCGCCGGTGGCGACGATCGCCGGGAACTGGATCGGCGCGACCTCCTCGAGGGTGTACGGGCCGCCCGCGGCGACCGGGCCGGGGAGGCGGAAGATCCGGGTGGGATCGCCCTTGGCCACGATCACGAGGTCGCCGGTCTGCGGGTCGATCATCAGGGTCTCGGCGTTGTGCGGCTCGTCGGGGTAGACCAGCTCGATCGCCTCGACGCCCTCGACGGTGACCGTCGCGCCGCCGGCGGCCGCGGCGTCGGGCTCGGGGACGCGGTAGACGGTGATCCAGGGCCGCACCTCGGGGTTGTCGCCGATGTCGCCGAAGTACAACCATTCGCCCGCGGTTGGACCTGGCCCGGAGGACATGTCCTCCCAGTCGATCGCCAGCGCGTCCTCGACCTCGAAGGTGCCGAGGCGCGCGCCGCCTTCGTCGACCGCGAAGAAGCGCGCGCCGTCGCCGGAGTCGTTGTGCAGCCAGAACACGCCGGGCTGGCTGCGGCTGGCGACGAGGCCGGAGGTCTCGTGGATCTGGTCGTCGGCGACGATGGCGAGCTGCGCCGGCGCTGCGACCTGAGGGCAGCGCGCGAGGCCGCCGGTGGTGGTGTCGTCGGTGGTCGAGGACGAGGTGGTGAGGTCGCCGGTGGTCGTGGTGCTGGTGCCGCCGTCGCTGTCGCCGGTGGTGAGCGGCGCGCCGGTGGTGACGGGTCCGGTGGTGGTAATTGTGGTGGAGGTGGTGCCGACCGAGGTCGTGGTGGTCGCGTCGCCGGTGGTGCTGCTCGCAGACGTATCGGCGGGGCCGGCGTCGTTGCAGGCGAGCACGAGGGACGCAGCGGCGAGGACGATGCGAGGTGGAGCCACGGGGTGCGAAGATAACATCGGCGGTCCGCGTCCTCGCGACGGGGCCGTCACACGCGAGTCGGCGGCCCTGCGAGAGTCCGCGGACGTCCATGTCCCGCGGTGCGCGAGGCGTGGTCGTGACTGTGCTGGATCGGGGCGTCGCTTATGAAAGGACGGTGCGCCCCCTCGTGCCCCGGTCGATGTCGCTGCAGCGCCGTGGCATCGCGCGGGCGGGTGCGCCGGATCGACTCGGGAACGGCATGAGGAGGGCGGCGATCGCGGCGTACAGGCGCGCCGGCGACGACGAGAGCGAGGCGTCCGCGGCGGCGGTGGTCCAGGGCTCCTGGGGCGTGAGCGTTCGTCGACGGGTTGCGCGGCGCTGCGTCCTCCGCGCTGAGGTGGCGAGTCTCCACCTTTCCTGGGCAGGGGCGCGCGGGGTGGGGTGGTCGGTCACCAGGCGGGCGCGGACTTTCGCGGGGTTGGCCGCGGCGCGCGACTTGGAAGAGGGAGGGCATGCATGCCTTCGTCGCCAGCGCGCACACGTTCGTCGGCCGCCGTAAACACAATGAGGACTCGTATCTGCTCGACCCGGTGGAGGGCGTGTTCGCGGTCGCCGACGGCATGGGCGGCTACGCGGGCGGTGAAGTGGCGAGCCGGTTGGCGGTCGAATCGCTGGCGGAATTTTTTCAGCACGTGGCGGCCGACACCGAGGCGACCTGGCCTTACGGGCTGGACCCGTCGCTGAGCCTGGCGGAGAACCGGGTCGACGCGGCGATCCGCCTGGCGAACCGGCGGGTCTGCGCGGGCCGCCAGGGCTCGCTGCGCGACATGGGATCGACGATCGCCCTGGTGTCGCTGCTGGGGAGCTCGGCGATCGTGGCCCACCTCGGCGACAGCCGGGTGTACCGCCTGCGCGAAGAGACAGGCGGCCCGGCGCTCGTGCAGCTGACGCGCGATCACTCGCTGTACGAGCAGCTGCGCGAGGGCGGGGTCGCGCTGCCGCCGCTGGCGGAGTTCGGCTACGCGAACGTGATCACGCGGGCGCTGGGGCCCCACGAGGAGGAGCGGCCGGAGATGCACCGCGTCGAGCTGCGCGCCGGCGATCGCCTGCTGCTGTGCACCGACGGGCTGACCGGGCCGCTCGCGCCGGAGGCGATCGCCACGCTGCTGGCGGCCGGGCCGGTCGAGGAGGTGTGCGAGCGGTTGGTCCACGAGGCGTTCCTGGCCGGGTCGCGCGACAACATCACGGCGATCGTGATCGCGATGACCGAGTGACGAGGTGTTCGCGCGAACGGAGACGAGCCGACGCGCTCGAGCGGGGGCGGGCGCTGCTCCGGCCGTCTGCCGCTCGGCTCGCGCCGAGCGGCGGCAGTCGCTCGGCTCGCGGTATGTCTGATCGAGCGTGTCCGATGGGATATGTCCGATCGGGCATGTTCATGAGGACATGTCCTATTCGTCGCTGCTGCCGTCGGGCACGAGGCCGTGCTTGCGCAGGAGGGTGCGCAGGTGCTTGCGATCGACCCCGGCGGTGCGGGCGGCGGCGGAGATGTTGCCGTCGCTGCGGGCCAGGAGGTCGCGCAGGTAGCTGCGTTCGAAGGTGTGCAGCAGGCGCTGCTTGGCCTCGGCGTAGGGCAGGTCGGCGCGGACGCTCAGCTCGTCCTGGGCCTGGCTGTCCCCGGGGACATCCAGGCGCAGGTCGGCGAAGCGGCGGGCGGCGGGGGAGAGGGCGAGGGCGCGATCGAGGGCGTTGCGCAGCTCGCGGACGTTGCCCGGCCAGTCGTGGGCGGCGAGGCGGGCGAGGCCGGGGCCGTCGATGTCGCCGGCCTCGAAGCCGCGCGCGGCCAGCAGGGCGCGGGCGGTGACGGCGAGGTCCTCGCGACGGGCGCGCAGCGGCGGGAGGGCGACGCGGAGGACGCTGAGGCGATAATAAAGGTCGGGGCGAAACGCGCCCGCGGCCACCGCGGCGGCGAGCTCGCGCTGGCTGGCGGCGACGACCCGGACGTCGACCGCGACCTCGTCGTCGCCGCCGACGGGACGCACGGTGCGGGCCTCGAGCGCCCGCAACAGGCGCGATTGCAGGGCCAGCGGCAAGCTGTCGAGCTCGTCGAGGAAGAGGGTGCCGCCGTGGGCGCGGGCGAAGGCGCCCCGGCGGGCCTGCATCGCCCCGGTGAAGGCACCCTTGACGTGGCCGAACAGCTCGCTCTCGACGAGCGACTCGGGCAGGGCGCCGCAGTCGAGGGCGACGAAGGGGGCGCGGGCGCGGCCGCTGGCGCCGTGGATCGCCCGCGCCGCGACCTCCTTGCCGGTGCCGGTCTCGCCCTCGAGGAGGATCGACACGTCGCTGGCGGCGGCCAGCTCGAGCACGGCGAACACCTCGCGCATGACGAGGCTCTCGCCGACCAGGTCGCCGAAGCGGCGGCTGCGGCTGGGCTCGATCGCCAGCGCCGCCGGCTCCGGCTGGATCCGCAGGGTCGTGTGGCCGAGCCGCAGGACGGCCCCGGCCGGCACGCTGAGCTGGCCGACGGCGGCGCCCTGGTAGAGGGTGCCGTTCTTGCTGCCGAGGTCGGCGAGTACGAACTGTCCTTCGGGACCTGTCTCGATGCGCAGGTGCCTGCGCGACACCCGGGGGTCGCGCAGCACGAGGTCGCAGGCCGGGTCGGTGCCGACGACGATCGGGGCGCCGGCGATCGCGGCGGCGCGGCCCATGTCCGGGCCCTCGACGACGACCACCTGACAGCGCGCGGGGCGAGCGTCGGCGGCCGGGAAGTCGGGGTGGCCGAGGGCGACGGTGGCGACGGTCGAGCTCACCGCGGCAGCATAGCGGCCCCCGGCGGGAAAGCGCGGCCGGCGGACGAGGAGACAGGGCGCGCGACATCGCGTAATCTGGCCCCTCGTGAGCGAACCGCTCCCCGCGACCCTCGGGCCGTATCGCGTCGTGCGCCGGATCGGCCGCGGCGGGATGGCGGAGGTGCTGCTCGGGCTGCGCTACGGGGCGAGCGGGTTCGAGAAGCAGGTGGCGCTCAAGCTGCTGCGCCCGGAGCACCGCGGCCGCGCGGAGATCGAGCGCCTGCTGATCGCGGAGGCGAAGATGGGGGCGCGCTTCAGCCACCCGGGCCTGGTGCACGTCCACGATCTCGGGCTGCACTTCGGGGCCTACTTCGTGGTCATGGACTACGTCGACGGCGCCGACCTGGCGGCCCTGCTGGCCCGCCGGCCGCTGCCGCTGGGGCTGGCGCTGTGGCTGGCCGAGCAGGTGGCGCACGCGCTGGCCTACGTCCACGCGCTGACCGACGAGCTCGGTCGGCCGCTGGGGCTCGTGCACCGCGACGTGAGCCCGGGCAACATCCTGGTCTCGAGGACAGGTGACATCAAGCTGGCCGACTTCGGGATCGCCAAGGCGACGGCGCTGCGTGACATCACCTGGGGGCGAATGGTGAAGGGCAAGTTCGCGTACATGTCGCCCGAGCAGGTCGCCGGCGAGGCCGTCACCGCGGCCTCGGACCAGTTCGCGCTGGGGGTGACGCTCCATGAGCTGCTGCTGGGCCGGCGACCGTTCGACGGGCCCGGGCCGCTGGCGACGATGGAGAACATCCGCCGCATGCCGCTGCCCGAGGACCCCGAGCTCATGGCATTGCCGAGCCCGCTGCCCGAACTGCTCCGCCGCAGCATGGCCAAGCAACCTGCCGAGCGGTTCGTCGACCTCACCGAGCTGTCCCTGTGCTTGCATGCGGCGCGCCGCGGACTGCCACCCGTAAATCCCGGCGATGTCGGCAGTTGGGTGCGTGACGCTCTAGTGGCTCCCGATTCTCCCGAAGCGGCGCCCGGCGGGCCCCCGACGCTGGGCCTCGATACGCAGGGCTGATTTGCCGCGGCGATCCCCGGGGTCACGCGACCCGGGAGTTGCGACCGGGGCACGTCGTCGCCCCGATCTGACAATCGATTGACGACTCGTTGCTGTGACGTCGATCGCATTCGACGCAGCGAGTGGCCGCCCATCGTGCGCTGCATTGGATTAGGGTCCATGCATATGCGAAAACCAAGAGTCATCGTCGTCGGCGCCGGTCCTGCGGGAGGCGCCTGTTCTCTGTCGCTCGCGCGCACGGGCGCCTTCGAGGTGCTCGTGCTCGACAAGTCGCAGTACCCGCGCGTCAAGGTGTGCGGCAGCGGGCTGTCGCCGCACGCGCTCGACGTGCTGGTCAAGCTGGGTCTGCGCGAGCGGTTCGCGCCGCAGCACGGGGTGATCGACACGATGCTGGTGCGCGGGCCGGAGGGCGGCGAGCAGAGCCTGCACGCGGGGATCGAGGCGTGGGTGGTGCCGCGCGTCGAACTCGACCACGGCATCGTGCGCGCGGCGGTGGAGCACGGCGCCGAGCTGCGCGAGGGCACCAAGGTGCTCGAGCTGCTGCGCGACCCGGCCGGCCAGGTCCGCGGGGTCAAGGCCGAGAGCGGCGACATCGAGGCGGACCTGGTGATCTGCGCCGACGGCTCGCCGTCGCGGTTCTCGCGCGACGAGCTGCCGAAGACGACGATCCGCACGATCATGGGCTGGTGGCGCGGGACGCCCTACAATGGTCGCACTGCGCACATGGTGTGGGACCGCCGGCTGTCCGGCTATTACGCGTGGATGTTCCCCGAACCCGGCGAGGTGGTGAACATCGGCCTGACGATCCCGGAGAACGCGCCCGAGGCCGGCCGCCTCAAGGCGCTGTTCCAGGAGCTGCTCGACGAACACTGGGGCGACGGCCTCCGCGACGCCGAGCAGGTCGGCAAGTGGATGGGTCACCCGGCAGTGATCACGAACCGCGTCGGGCCGGTCGCCGAGGCGCACGCGATGTGGGTCGGGGAGGCGGCGCGCCTGGTCTCGCCGGGCACGGTCGAGGGCATCGGCTTCGCGCTCGAGAGCGGCTGCATCGCGGCCGACGTGGTCTCGCGCCACTTCCAGAGCGAGCGCGGACTGTCGATGCTGGCGACCGCGAGCTACCGGGCGCGCCTGGCGGCGTCGATGCTGCCGAAGTTCTGGGCCGGCGAGGCGCTCGCGCGCGGCGTGCAGGTCCCGCAAGTCCGGCGAATGGCCGACCGCCTGGTCCACAGCCCGATCGGCGCGTGGCTCGATCGCACGATCTCGACGGTGCTGGGCGACAACCGGCGCGAGGTCGCCGCGCGCCAGGCCGCTGACGCGGAGCGACCCAACAGCGACGCCCGCGGGGCCGTTGGCTCGCGGGCGTCGAGTCATTAAAGTTAAAGGGCGACGCCCGCGAGCCGGGGGCTCGCGGGCGTCGGTGATGCACGGGGACGTTCAGGGGGGACGAAGTCACCCGTGCGGGTGGAAAAAATCTCGGCCTCAATCGGACTTCGCGACCGCGAAGGTGCGCAGCACCTCGCGGTGGAGCCGGTTGCTCTCGATCCGGTCGCGGACCTCGGTGGTCGCGGCCGCGACCGCGGGGAGGATGAGGCCGAAGAGGGCGATAAAAGCGAGTGCGTCCATGGCAGGGCTCCTTACTTGACTCTTCGACTAGCGAAGCATGTGCCAGGTTTCGCTACTGGCAACGTTCTGAATTACACGGGTTGTGACGAGCGGCAGGAGAGGTGGCTACTCGAGTTGCTGGCGACCGAATCGGCGGTAGCCAGGGGAGCGGAGAACCACAATCCGAAGAAGCTCGCCGCGCCGCCCGCTGCGCCGTGCGAAGCGCTTCTGCCGGGTCGGCGCGGGTCGCAGCGACGGCGCCGGCGACCCGTCGCGAATGTAAGCAGGCGTACGAACCAGTCCACCCCTCGCTTCGACGTCGTCGCACTCCGACACGCGACGGGCGAGGCGATCACGCGCCGTCGTCGCGCGGCGCCGCCGGCGTCGTCGACGAGCTCGCGCGCTCAGCCGCGGACCCGGGCTGCGGCTACGAGCCGCGACTGTCGCAAGCCGGTCCGCCGGAGGCGGTGCGGTCAAGGAGATCGGCGGCCCGCGCCGTCGAGGCGAACTGCGCCGACGGCAAGTGGTCGGCCCGAGCCCGCGAAGGTCGACGACCCCGAGGTATCCCCGGCCGCCTCGTCCGCCATGGCGGGCTCGATCACCGGCGCGGTGCCGAGGGTCTCTCCGACGCGGGCTGTTCGCCCGGAGCGCGGCTGGAGATGCCTCGTGGATCCACGTCGGCGGCCGCCTGAAGACCGGCGAGGCCGAGCGGCCCCTGGCGCCAGTCGGCCCGGAAAACTCGTCCACGCAGCGGTTGCCGGGGGCCCGGGCGAACCCTGGAGAAATTCGCGCGCGGCGGGCTTGTGATAAAAGGCAGGAATGCTCTCCCGTCTGCATACCTCCTTGCTTTCCTCGTTGATCCTCGTCGGGGCCGCGTGCGGCGACGACGGCAACACCTCCGCGTCGGACACGACGACGGGCACGACGGACCAGCCGACGTCGACCGAACCGACGTCGACGACGACGACGACGGACAACCCGACGACGACGACGACGACGGACGAGACGACGACCACCACCACGGGGGAGCCGGAGACCACCACTCCGACGACGAGCACGACCACGGGGGTGATGCCGGGCGACTGCGCGGCGCCGGCCGACGACGCCGACGAGGACGGCGACACGATCGCCAACAAGGACGACAACTGTCGCTGCGACGCCAACCCGAATCAGCTCGACTTCGACGGCAACAGCGTCGGCAACGTGTGTGACGCGCCGCTGACCTTCACCATCGCCGACGGCGCCCCGCCCGAGTTCAACAAGCTCGACTCGACCGCGAGCGCCAAGATGGGCATCGGCTGCGAGTTCCCGGTCAGCCTGGTGGCGACGGGCGGCGACGTGCAGGTCACGCTCGACGACGAGGGCACCGCCAAGGTCTTCGCGGCCTCGCTCAACTTCGCCGACACCCCCGAGCTGACGTGCGAGATCCCGCTCATCCTCACGGTCAAGCTGGTCATCCAGCAGCTCGTGATCACCGGCGTCGATCCGTTCGCGGTCGGCTTCCCGTTCACGGTCTCCGACCACAACGCCGGCACGCTCACCGGCATGATGGACATGGTCCACAACATCCTCGTCAACGGCATCCTCAACATCACCGAGTCGTCGAACGAGGCGCTGGCGATGCCGGGCGAGTCGCCGCTGGAGGACGTGCCGGGCTCGTTCCCGGCCGGCACCATCAACGTCGCCAACGCGGGCGAGCAGATCACGCTCGACTTCGCCAGCGACGACCACATCGTCTTCCAGCAGACGACCATGGGCGGGCTCGAGATCACGTTGACCGGCCTCACCGGCAAGATTCGCCTGCGCCAGTGAGTCGTCCCGCTGCGCGGGCCGGCGGGGACCGTCAGGCCACGCGCGTGACGTGTTAGGCTGCGGTCCCCCATGGCCCAGCCGCCGCGCCCCGCGCTCGAGCTCCAGCCGCCCGTGAGCGCGGTCGAGAGCGCCCCCGAACAGAAGATAAGGCCCGTCGAGCGTCTGCGGCGGGTCTTCTCGTACACGCGCCCGTACACCGGCCGGCTCGTCGCCGCGCTGGTGTGCCTCGTGATCGCCTCCGGGCTCGGGCTCGTGTACCCGTACTACTTCGGCGCGCTGGCCGAGGCTGCGTTCACCAACGCGGCCGCGGCCGACACCGACGCGGCGTACCGCGAGCTCGGCGACAACACCGTGCTGCTGCTGGTGGTGTTCCTGGCGCAGGCGGTGTTCGTGTTCTTCCGCCACTACTTGATGACCTGGCTCGGCGAGCGGGTCGTCGCGGACCTGCGGATCGCGCTCTACCGCCACCTGGCGGTCATGCCGCAGAGCTTCTTCCACCGCACGCGCTCCGGCGAGCTGCTGTCGCGCCTGTCCGACGACGTCACGCGCCTGCAGAGCACCGTCGGCCAGGACCTCAGCATCTTCCTGCGCAACGTGCTGACGCTGGTCGGCGGGATCGCGGTGCTCTTTTGGATGAACTGGAAGCTGACCGCGGCGATGCTGGCGGTGGTGCCGGCGCTGATGATCGCCGCCAACTACTGGAGTCGCATCATCCGCGAGCTCAGCCGCAAGGCCCAGGACGAGCTGGCGACCGCGAGCGGGGCGCTGCAGGAGGGCCTGGCGGCGATCGAGACGGTGCAGGCGTTCACGCGCGAGGACTACGAGGTGCGGCGCTACGGCGGCGCGATCGAGAACACCTTCGGGCTGTTCATCAAGCGGGCGATCGCTCGCAGCTGGTTCGCGGCGGTGATCAGCTTCTTCGCCTTCGCCGCGATCGCGGGGCTGTTCTGGCTCGGCGGCAGCATGGTCATCGAGGGCGAGATCACGGCCGCCGAGCTGACCAGCTTCATCTTCTACACGCTGATGGTGGCCGGCTCGGTCGGCGCGCTGGCCGAGCTGCTCGGCGGGCTGCAGTCGACCTTCGGGGCGACGGCGCGGATCTTCGAGATCCTCGACACCCCGCCCGACATCGCCGATCCGCCGGCGCCGGTGGCGAACCCCGCGGTGGCCGGCGAGATCCGCTTCGTCGGCGTGTCCTTCACCTACGGCGACCGCGACGTCGCCGTGGTCCGCGACATCGACCTGCACATTCGGCCAGGTGAGGTGTGCGCCCTGGTCGGCTCGTCGGGCTCGGGCAAGACGACGCTGGGCCGGCTGGTGCTGCGCTTCTGGGACCCGTCGGCGGGGGCGATCCTGCTCGACGGCCACGACCTGCGGGCGCTGCGGCTGGAGGACCTGCGCGGGTCGATGGCGATGGTCTCGCAGGACCCGGTGCTGTTCAGCGGGACTGTCCGCGACAACATCCGCTACGGGCGGCTCGACGCCACTGACGCGGAGATCGAGGCGGCGGCGCGGGCGGCCAACGCCGACGGGTTCATCCGCGAGTTCCCGCAGGGCTACGACACGGTGGTCGGCGAGCGCGGGGTGAAGCTGTCCGGCGGTCAGCGGCAGCGGGTGTCGATCGCGCGCGCTGCTGCGCGACCCCAAGGTGCTGATCCTTGACGAGGCGACCTCGGCGCTCGACGCCGAGAGCGAGCACCTGGTCCAGGGCGCGCTCGAGGTGCTGCAGCGCGGGCGCACGACTTTGGTCATCGCCCACCGGCTCAGCACGATCCGCGACGCCGACCGGATCGTCGTCCTCGACCACGGGCGGATCGCCGAGACCGGGCGTCACGGCGAGCTCCTGGCGCGGGGCGGGGTCTACGCAAGGTTGGTCGCCCGCCAGGCCGCCGCCGCCGCGGACAGCCCCGGCGAGGTCCCGGGCGGGCCGTAGCGCCTGGCCGGAGCCCTGTGCTACACCTCGCGGCCGCCATGGAAGACAGCCAGAAACCGGACCTGATGGACAAGATCGTGTCGCTCTGCAAGCGACGGGGCTTCGTGTTCCAGAGCTCCGAGATCTACGGCGGGCTGCGCTCCGCCTACGACTACGGCCCGATGGGCGCGGAGCTGAAGCGCAACCTGATGAGCGAGTGGTGGCGCTTCATGGTCCACAGCCGCGAGGACGTGGTCGGCATCGACGCGTCGATCATCATGCGGCCGGAGGTGTGGCAGTCGAGCGGCCACCTCGCCAACTTCTCGGACCCGCTGGTCGACTGCAAGGTCTGCGGCGAGCGCTTCCGGGCCGACAAGGCCCCGCGCAAGGCCGAAGGCGAGGACGCGCCGATCACCCTCGGCGACAAGGGCCGGGCCAAGGCGGCGCAGGAGAAGCTGACCGAGGCCGGGGTCAAGCTGCAGCGCGACGGCACCACGCTGAACGGGGCCAAGGCCGGGGCGGCCGGCTACGTGTGCCCGAACTGCGGCTCGCCGTTCCTGAGCGACGAGCGCCGCTTCAACCTGATGTTCCGCACCAGCCTCGGCCCGGTCGACCCGATCGGCGACGTCGTCGACATCGTGCGCAAGGCGATGGCCGAGGGCGCCGACGACAAGGCGCTGCGCGCGAAGGTCGAGGGCGCGCTGGCGGCGTCGTCGGTGTACCTGCGGCCCGAGACGGCGCAGGCGATGTTCGTGCAGTTCCTGAACGTGCAGCAGAGCCTGTCGCTCAAGGTCCCGTTCGGCATCGCCCAGATGGGCAAGAGCTTCCGCAACGAGGTCACCGCCGAGCACTTCATCTTCCGCTCCTGCGAGTTCGAGCAGATGGAGTGCGAGTACTTCGTGCCGCCCGGCGAGGGCCCGAAGTACCTCGATTACTGGATGAACGAGCGCATGAAGTGGTGGAGGTCGATCGGCATCAAGGTCGACAACCTGCGCTTCCGCAAGCACGACGACGACGAGCTCGCCCACTACTCGGACGGCTGCTACGACGTCGAGTACAAGTTCCCGTGGGGCTGGGACGAGCTCGAGGGCATCGCCAGCCGCACCGACTTCGACCTCAAGGCCCACGCCGCCGGCTCGGGCAAGAAGCTGACCTACTTCGACCCCGAGGCCGTCGACCCCGAGACCGGCAAGCCCGGCCGCCACTACGTGCCGCACGTGGTCGAGCCGGCCGCCGGGGCCACGCGCGGGGTCCTGGCCGCGCTGTGCGACGCCTACGACGAGGAGCCCGCCGACGCCGAGGGCAAGGGCGCGCGCACGGTGCTGCGCCTGCACCCGCGCCTGTCGCCGATCAAGGTCGGCGTGCTGCCGCTGGTCAAGAAGGACGGGATGCCCGAGGTGGCGCGCAAGGTGGTCGAGGCGTTCTTCGGCGCCGGCGTCAACGCCAAGTACGACGAGCAGCACGCGATCGGCCGCCGCTACGCCCGCCACGACGAGGTCGGCACGCCCTACTGCCTCACGGTCGACACGCAGACGCTGCAAGACGAGACGGTCACGATCCGCTACCGCGACGACCGCCGCCAGGAGCGCATCAAGATCGCCGACGCGGTCGACACGGTCCGCAAGGCCCTGACGGAGACGACATGAACACGCCCCGCATCGTCCACTGCAAGAAGCTCGACCAGGACCTGCCGGCCCTGCCGTTCAAGCCGTTCCCCAACGAGTTCGGCCAGCTGCTCTACGACAACATCAGCCTCCAGGCGTGGCAGATGTGGATCCGCGAGTCGCCGAAGTTCATCAACACGTACCGCCTCGACCTGCAGTCGAAGGAGGGCCGCGACTTCCTCGAGAAGCAGATGCGGATCTTCTTCGGCTTCGAGCAAGGCGACCTGGCCGACACGGCCTTCGTGCCGCGCGAGGGCTGAAGGGCCGCGCGCTTGCGCGCGGCGAGGTCGCGGAGGCGCGCGTTCGCGGCGTCGCGTCCGCGGCGTCGCGAGGGTACCCTGGGCGCGATGGCCTTCACCCGCAGCGACGACGGCGACAAGAGCGTCCTCTCTCTCAGGCAGCCTCGATGGGCACTCGGTCGAGGCGTTCAGGGCGCTGGCGGACGCGCTGGTCGCCGAGGGGCGGCGTCACGTCGTCCTCGACATGACCGAGCTGACGAACATCGAGACTCCGGGCGTGGCCGCGGTCGTCGCGCTTCACAAGCACACCCGCGAGATCGGCGGCGAGGTGCGGATCGTCGGAATCAACGCTCAGCCGCTGGCGATCTTCAAGCTGCTGCGCTTCGACAAGGTGTTCGACCTGTGACGCCTCGCTCGCCCGTCCAAGCGATTGCGGCGGTTCGACGAGCCGTGTGACCCGGGACGGGCGGCTCGTTCGCCGCCGTTCGTGAGTGAGAGGCGAGCGCGGTCGCTCGCTCGCTGCAACGTCGCCCGCGCCGGGTGAGGATTCGGCAGAGTCCGCTGATTCGGTAGAGGTTGGCGCAGGCGAGCCGGGGAGCGATCGCCGGCGATCGCGTTGCTGCGCCGGCGGTGCGCCGTAGCGTTGCCGCGTGATGATCCGAAGCTCGATCGTCGGCGCAATGCTCGTACTGTCGCCCGCCTGCGCCGAGCAGACGCAGGACACCGATTCACCGGCCGGGGTGGACACGACCGGCTTGATCGACACGACCGGCGGCGAGACCGAGGGTGCGGCGGTGCTGTCGCCCGCGGGGTTCGGCCGGCGACTGTCGCAGGCGGCCTGCGCCAAGGTGTTCGACTGCTGCTCGCCCGTCGATCGGCGGCGGCTGTTCCTGACGTTCCCGCACGAGGCGGTCGCCGACGCGGACGATTGCGAGGAGTTCTACGGGCCTCGGTTGGTCGAGTTCGAGCGCGGCGTCGCGGGCTCGGCGCTGGCCGGGCGGTCCGAGTGGGACGGGGAGGCGGCTGCGGCCTGCGTCGAGCGGCTGAATGCGATGAGCTGCCAGGAGTACGCGGCGCAGAGCCGGCCGGCGGACGCGGGGTTGATCGATTGCCGGGTGCTGACGGGGAAGGTGTCGCCCGCGGGTAAGTGCCGCGACGACGGCGAGTGCATCCGCGGCTTCTGTCGCGGCGCGTCGCAATGGCAGGACGGCTCCTGCGCGATGCTGCCGGCGGTCGGCGAGCCATGCCCCGACAATCGCTGCCAGGAGGGACGCGCTGCGACTGGTCGGGCGAGAAGCCGCTGTGCGTGGCGCCGAGCGCCGACGGCGAGCCGTGCGTGTCGGCCGAAGAGTGCCGATCGAACGGCTGCAGCGCCCCGGTGTTCGGCTCCGGGGTGTGCGGCGAGCCGCGCGTGTGCGACGGCGATTCAGAGGACGACGAGGACGTGATCGCGGCCTGCGCTCAGGACAGGGGCGAGCGACGGGTCCAGTGCAAGCTCGCCAGCGAGGGCCCCTGGTCCTGCGATTGTCTGAAAAAGGACACAGTCGAGACGCACTGCTCGCCAGGGCTGACGGACCCGAACGCTGACGTGTGCAATCGCCTCAATTGCTGCCCGTGAGCACCGGCGCTCGCTCCAGCAGGCATCGCGCGCGGCGGGGCTGCGGCGGCCAGAAGTCGCCGGCGGCCACGAGAGGAGAACGGCGGCGGTCCACGCCAGGCGCGTGTCTGCTGATCGACGACCGTTCGTAGACCAGCGTGTGCCTGCACGCCGAGGTGCGAGGTGGTAGGAGGCCGTCCATTTCCTCGGGCTATTTCGCAAGTCTGGAATCGCCGGCCGTGCGGCAAATCATGAGCCGGAGGCTGCGCCGGCTCGAGCCATCGAGGGCTCGCCTTTTATAAAGGAGGACAATGCGCCGCGTTTATCGTCCTATCTTTGCATTACGCGCCGGGTCCGCGCCGACGTCCCACATTTCCCGAATATCGGCGCAAGACGGCGTGCGCTCGTCCAGGACGACGGCTCGGCTCCGCTTGCAGGGCTGGATCTTCGCACTCGTGGGTTGTCAGGCTGGCTCGGACGGTATGTCTGCCCCGGCCTCACCGACCGCCGCGAGCACGAGCGGCCGGACCTGCGAGAGCGCCGAGCGGGCGGTCAAGCTCGGGCGGTTGATCGATCCACTGGACGGCGGCGTGCTCGCGCCCGCGATCGTGATCGTGCGCGAGGGTCGGATCGTCGCAGTCGAGACCGACGAGGCGAAAATACCGTGCGGCGCGCAGATCATCGACTGGTCCGCCTACAGCGGCGTCCCCGGGCTCGTCGACGCGCACACACCCTGTCTTATCAGACCGACGACGAGCCCGGCAGCGAGCCTTGGTCGCGGCGATGGTGGCTCGTCCAGGAGGAGCCGGCGGTGGTGGACGCGCTGGCGCGCCGGGCGGCGGAGAAGACGGTCAAGCTCGGCGTGACGACTGTGATCGACAAGGGGGCTGGCCCCGGGTCGCCCATCGTCGCCCGGATGCGCGACGACAGCGCTGCGGGGAGGCTCGTCGGTCCGCGGATCTACACCGCCGGGAGAGGCATCAGCGGGCCGGTGCCCTCGATCGCGCACATCCAGGCGGAGATCCAGCAGAACGTGGCGGAGGGCGCCGATCTGATCAAGGTGTATGCCGACACCTGCAGCGATGACACGCTCACTTGCACGGCGAGCTTCACCCTCGAGGAGCTCACGGCCGCGGTCGACGAGGCGCACCTGCTCGGCAAGCCGATCGCCGTCCACGCGTATCACGCGGACACCGCGAGGCTGGTGATCATGGCCGGCCCGGACGCGATGGAGCACCCCGAGGGCCTCGACACGATCGACTTCATGGACATGATCGCCCTGGGGATCACCTACGTCCCGACGATCGATCACAACCGCTATTACCGGGACAACCTCGGTTACTTCGAGTACGACCTCGAGATGAGGGCAGAGTTCGACGCATACATCGCGCTGAACCTCGCCACCACCAACCTGGCCCACCTCGCCGGGGTCGAACTGCGATGGGCTCGGACGCGGTGTTCTCCGGGTTCGGCGAGAACACGCGCGAGCTCGAGTGGTTCATCGAGGCCGGGATGACCCCGCTCGAGGCGCTGCGCGCGGCGACGATCCGGGGCGCGGCGAGCATCGGCGTCGAAGACCAGGTCGGGCGGGTGGCGGTCGGCTACTTCGCCGACATCGTCGCGGTCGACGGCGACCCGCTGACCGACATCCGCGTGCTGCTCCACGCGGTCCGCGGCGTCATGAAGGGCGGCGAGCTCGTCTCGCCCTGAACGACGACCTGTCCTGGAGGTCAGGTCTTCTCGGGCGCGAGCAGGGCGCCGAGCAGGGGCCGCAGATCGGTCTGCGTCACCTCGGCCAGGTGATCGGCGGCGATCTGCGCCTGCGCGTCGCCCTTGTCCTGCGCCAGTTTAAAATGGCGCGCATGCTGGCGATCTCGAGCTCGAAGCCGAACACCATGTCGAGGAAGCGCTCGAAGTTCCGCTGCTCGCGGGTGAGGCGATAGTCGGAGTCCTTCGGCTCGTGCAACTCGGCGAGGCGGAACAGGATGTCGGCGACGCGCTCGCGGTCGGTGAGCGGGCGGGCGAGCGCGTGGACGTGGACGGTGACGTAGTTCCACCCGGGGTAATGTTCGGTCGGGTAGATCGACGGGCTGATGTAATGATTGGGGCCGTGGAACAGCGCGTAGACGCGGGGGTCGGCGCGCAGCGCGGCGCCGTGGGGGTTGTTGCCGTCGAAGTGCCCGAGCAGGACGCCGTGGGGCTCGCGCGTGTCGTCGAGGACGAGCGGCACCTGCGTCACCGTCGGCCACGGCGCGCCGGCGGAGATCAGGGTGGCGAGCGGGAAGGCCCGCATCACCGCGTGCAGCTTGGCGCGGTCGGTCGACTGGAACGGCGCGAGCGGGTACACGAAGGACCGCTCAGGGGCAGTTCATCGAGGTGACCATCTCGCCGGTGACCGGCACGCCGTCGTCGGGCACGTCCTCGAAGGAGACCGGGATCGACTGGCAGAATCCGCTGCCGCAGTTCTCCTGGCGGGCGACGTGGGCGTGCGGGCCGGTCGACCAGCCGGTCGAGCCGGTCAGGCCGACGACGCCGCCGCGCGGGACGACCTGGCCCATGCTGACCTGGACCGCGCTCAAATGCGCGTACACCGAGCCGGTGCCGTCATTGTGCAGCAGGGTCACGAAATTGGTGTAAGGGTTGCATTCCTGACCGCCGCCGTTGTAGCAGGGGTCGCCCGGCATGGTCTCGGCGTACAGCTTCGAGACCGTGCCGTCGGCGATCGCCACCAGCGGGGTGCCCGAGGCCAGCGAGAAGTCGAACGCGTAGGCCGAGTTGCCCATGTGGCTGAAGTCGCCGTTGTTGCCCTGGGTGATCGTGGTGCTGGTGCCGCACTGCAGCGGCAGGAAGAAGCCGTCCTCGTCGGGCGGGGGCTGCTCCGGGATGCACTCGACGAAGGTGCCGAACACGTAGCCCTCGGGCCACGGGCCCGCGATCTGGTACCAGGTGTCCGCGCCGTCGATGTTCTCGCCCTGCACGATCGCCAGGACGTCGTGGA
This sequence comes from Nannocystis pusilla, assembly GCF_026626665.1. GTDB lineage: Bacteria > Myxococcota_A > Polyangia > Nannocystales > Nannocystaceae > Nannocystis > Nannocystis pusilla. The sequence goes on along the minus strand of NZ_JAPNKE010000002.1, from coordinate 6,018,751 downwards.
CCGTGCCGTTCTCCACCGTGCCGACCACCGCCATGGCCGTCGACGGGGTGGGGCGGACGTTGAGCACGTCGTTCGGCGTGACGATGCGGATCTGCGGGCACGGGTCGAGCGGCTCGCCGGTGGTGCCCGTGGTGGTCTCGGGGTCGCCGGTGGTGTCGGGGCCGGTCGGGCCGATGCCGGTGGTGGTGGAGAGCTCGCCCGGATCGGTGGTGCCGGTGGTGCCGGTGGTGGTCGTCGGGTCGGGCAGGCCGGTGGTGGTGGTCGTGTCGGTCTCGCCCTCGCTGGTGTCGCTGTCGCCGCCGGTGAGGGTGATGAAGGGCGAGCTCGCCGAGTCGGTCGCCTGCGGCTCTCCTCCGCCGGCGCAGGCGGTGCTGAAGACGACGAGCGCGAGCCACGGGCGCGGACGACGGTGCATCCTTCGGGGGTACTCGAAAGCGCGCACGAATTCAAGCCTCGCGGGCGCGCTCGCAGACGTCCGCGCGAAGGTCTGTCCTTCAGGGCATGACGCATCGGGCATGCTCATTGGAGCATGTCTGGATGGGCATGTCCGAACGGGAAGGCGCGCGCTCAGTCGTTCGGCGGCTCGAACGACAGCTGGGCCCGGCGCAGCTCGTCGCGCACGCCGGGGTAGGCGGGGGCGGGGGCCATGGCGATGACGTGGAAGGCGCGCAGGCCGACGACGTAGAGGGCGTAGTCGATCTCGAACGCGCCCTGGGCCCCGGCGACGCTGGCGTGGAGGAGCTGGCCGCTCGCGTGGGCGCCGGCGAGCGGCTCGTCGGGCTGGAAGTTGGCGGTCGGCCAGCTGCTGCGCATGCGCTCGGGCATCTGCTGCATCAGCGCGGCGGGCGTGGTCTCCTCGCCGAGGGGCTCCAGCACGACGGTGAGGTGGGCGTCGACGTCGGGCCGCAAGATCCACCGGTCGCTGTCGGGGTTCTGCTGCGCCAGCATCTCCGGCGAGGCGGTGATCCAGCGCTCGTTCGGGGCGGTGATGGCATAAGGCGCGGCGTTGCCGACCACGCGGCCCGCGCCCTGCGGCAGGGCGGCGCTGGCGGGCAGGACGAACGACTCGATCGCGGCGCGCAGCTCGGGCTCGACCGCGGCGAAGTTGAGCGCGCCGGTGAAGCCGATCAGCTGATAGGCCGAGCCGTAGGCGGTGACGAGGCCGGCGAGGTAGTCGATGTTCTGTCCGTCGACGGTGGCGCGCATGCGCAGCAGCTTGCCGGTGTCGGGGTAGCCGGGCAGCGGAGCGGCGTCGAGCAGCTCGAAGCTGGTGGCGGCGCCGCGCATGTTGCCGACGACGGTGTCGACGAAGGGGGCCAGCGGGACCATGGTGTCGGGCACGCGCTCGGCGATGACGAGGATGTGAGCGTCGAGGTCGGGGCGGATGAGCCAGCGATCGGCGAGCGGGTTGTCGCGCCGCGCGGCCTCGCCGGTGCGCAGGTACCAGCGGTCGGACGGGGCGCGCAGGCGGTAGTCCACGAGCTCGCCGACGACGTCGCCCGCGGGCTCGCCGGCCAGCTCGCCGCGAGCGCTCAGCACGGCGCGAGCGAGCGGGTTCTGGCCGGACAGGACGATGTAGAGGCCGAGGCCCTCGAGGGCGAGGTAGAGGCCGAACAGGACCGCTGCGACGCCGATCCGCAGCTTGCGCGGGTGGCCGAGGAGGAGCAGCAGGAAGGCGACGCTGACGCCGAGCTGCATGCCCGCGGCCAACCACTCGCCGGCGAGCACGCGGATCAATGTGAATAGCACGAGGCCGAGGGCGACGCGGATGACGCTGAGCCGCACGGCGCCGGCGCTGCCGCTCAGGAGGCTGACGCCGAGGGCGATGTCGATGAGCGCCGTGACGGGGAAGCTCGGGGTCAGCAGCAGATCGGGCTTGCCCGACGCCGGCATCATGAAGGTCTCGAGCAGGACCAGGGCGGCGTTGACGATCATCAACGCACCGGCGACCCGGTGGCCGGTGGACGCCTTGAGCCCGAGAGCGACCTCGTCGAATTCGGTGCCGGGAGGGTTCACGATCGCCAGCGTATCCGCCGGCCGCGAGGCCGACAAGCGCGGACCTGCGCGCGCGAGCGAACGCGAGACCGAGCGGTGACGATCGGACGAACTGCGCTGCGCCCGAGGTGACGGGGTGCTCGGGCTCCGCGAAAATCACAGGACTCGCCGCGATCGCCGGCGGCCGAGCAGGGGGAGCAAGGCGAGGCCGGGCGCGCCGCCGGTCGGATCGCCGCGGCAGCCGCAGCCATCTTCGAACGCGTGAAATACCCGAAGCGGGCGACGCGGTCTCACGTGATCGGCCCGGGCCCATGACCACGACCACCCCCCGGCCGCTCGCCCTTCCCCCTCACGCTTGATATCCACCGCAACCCCGACCCGCGTTCGTTCGTGAGCTCGGCCCGCGAGTGAAGGCCCGTGGCGGTTCGTGCTCCGATTGTCGCGGCGACACCTCCCGCCGCTACGTTCACGACCTCATCAGCAGCCAGCGGGAAATCGTGAATCAGGTGATCTCGCAGTTCGGTGGCCGGGGGCGACGATGGTGATCGTTCGCCGGATCGGTCTCCCGCTCTGGGCGGTCCGAACGGTCCGAACCGAGGTGAGGAGGGCCGCGTGACGGCCGCTCGTCGGCACGACGCGAAGGCCCGCCGGGTGAACCCCGGCGGGCCTTCTCGCGTCGCTACGCGACACGCTTGACCGCGCGGCCGCTCACCGCCAGCGGTAGCAGACAGGCGTGTTCGTCGGTGCCGTACGGAACGACGCGTCTCCAATAGGCGCGACGGCGTTGTAGTCGCGCCGCGGACGCGTGTCGACAGCTGGGCCAGGAAACGCGAATCGTCCGCAGCGCTACGCCTCCGCGAGCCGGATAGCGACCTTGATCGCGCTCCCCTCGATGGTTTGGACGAAGGCCGCCCTGTGACCGCCGGCGATGCCGTCCTGGTCGTCGAACCTCGCCTTGTACGTGCAGCTATCGAAGTTGACGACGTCGAGCCCGCCCTGCGGGCTGCCCTCGTTGTAGCGGAGTGTGTTGTAGCTGTTGTTGTCGCAGTTCGGCGCGTTCAGATCGTCGGAGCTGGCGCCGTTGTTGAGATCGATCATCTGCACGACGGCATTGTTGTAATAAAACTTGGCCAGATTGCCGTTGTACTGGATGCCGACCACGATCTGCTGTCCGGGGTTGAGGTTGATGACGCCCGGGTCGCTGGCGCCCTTGAGCCGGATCTTCACCGGCAGGACGTTGTAGTTCTGGTTGAACACGATGTACTGGTTGATCGAGCTACGGGAGAAAGTCGGATCACTCATGTGGATACTCCTATCGCGAATAGATGGTCGCACGGTCGGGGGCTCCAAGGCAAACGCCTATTAGTGCTAAGTGGCGGGGGGCGCCGTCCACAGGCTCGGCTTCGCCGTGATTGCACCGCTCCATTATCCCGTGGCGCGCGACCGATCGTCCCTCGGCATCGCGGCTCAGTACGAGCACGTGCAGCGGCATCGTGTCGTCGTAATCCTGGTCGTCCTATTCCTCGAACCATGTTCGATCGGTGTTCGCATGCCGCTCAAGACACGCGCCGGACGCCGGCCGACAAGCGACGGCGAGGGAATGCAGCGAGACCGGCGAGGGAATGCAGCGAGACCGGCGAGGGAATGCAGCGAGACCGGCGAGGGAATGCAGCGAGAACTCGCGCGATGCGAAGGCCCGCCGGGTGAAACTCGGCGGGCCTTTTCGCGCGCTGCGCGGCCCGCTTGACCGCGCGGCCGCTCACTGCCAGCGGCAGCAGGCGGGCGTGTTCGTCGGTGCCGTACGGGACGACGTGCGCGGCGCCCTCGACCACCGCCGGCGGCGTCGAGCCAGTCGGCGACGAGGTTATCGAGGACGTGCTGCAACCAGGGCGGCGGCGCAGGCGGGGAGCCGCCGCGCGCTCCTCGATCTGCGGCATCGCGTAAGACTCGCAGGCGATCGACAGGCGCCCGGCGGCGATCCGTTCGGCGGCGTCGCAGATCGACGCGCTCGCTTCGGCGTCGAACTCCCACGCGGCGATCTTCCGGCAATCGACCTGCGCCTCTTGAGCGAGCACGGCCTCCATCACCTCGCACTCGGGCATTTCGAGCTCGAAGAGCAGCACCGGGCGCACCGGGTCTGCCGTCCCAAGCTCGCGCTGCAGCACGCGGGGCACCGACAGCCCGCGCGCCATCTGCCCGGCGCCGCTGTCACTGCTCGAGATCGCCGATGTTGCAGGGCGTGCCGGGGAGGATGTCGTGGCGGACGAAGGCGTCATCGTCGTGGAGGAGGAGGTGACTCTCCCCGTGGAAGTGGACGCCGACGACGAGGTCGGGGTCGCCGTCGCCGGCCTTGATCACACGACGGCCGACGATGGGATGCATGCGAAGATCCCTGCGAACAGGAGCGAGCGACGCGGCACGGCGACCTCCGCGGTCATTGTAGAGGGGGTCTCCAAGCCGGATGGCGCCTCGCGGTCGCCAGGCAGATCGCTCCAGCGCCGACTGCTACCGAGGCCTACCTCGAGGCTGGACGCACCGATGCCCCGACAAGAGGCTGCGGAGCGTCGGAAACATCGGCTCGACGGGCGAGGGCCGCGGCGCGAGGACTGGAGCGTCACGAGAGCGGGTGTGGGCGAAAGACGCGAGGGCGTTTCCGCGCATGTCGCGCAGGGAAGCTGGTGGCAAGCTGGCGGGGTCGAAGCGAGGAGTCGGCGGCGCGGCCGCTTGACGCCCTACTACATGTGTAGTACTACGGCTGTCGTTCATGAGCGAGTCACACCAACTCAGCGATCTGCAGCTCGGCCTGCTGCGGATCTTGTGGGACCGCGGCGAGGCGACCGCGACCGATGTCCACACGGCCTTGCTCGAGCAGGATCGCGAGCTGGCGCCGACCACGGTGTCGACGATGCTGTCGCGGCTCGAGAAGAAGGGCACCGTGACGCATCGCGTCGAGGGGCGGCAGTTCATCTACCGCGCGCTCGTCACCGAGGAAGAGGTCCGGCGCTCGATGCTGTCGCGGGTCACCGATTACTTCTTCGGCGGCGACGTGTCGGCGCTCGTCAGCCATCTGGTCGAGGACAGGGACGTCGATCCGGACGACGTCGCGCGGCTCAAGCAGCTCCTGGCCCAGAGATCCGGCGACGCGGAGGACGACGACGATGTTTGATCCGGCGGTGCACACGGTGGTGAGCTGGCTGGGCACGTACTTCGTGCACAGCTCGGTGCTGATCGGCGGCACGTGGGCGTTCACTCGCTTCCTCCCGCTCGACTCGCTGACCCGCAGCTTGCTGTGGAAGATGTCGCTGGTCGGCGGGCTGTTCACGGCGACGCTGCAGACGGGGCTCGGGGTCGAGCCGCTGCTCGGCAGCGTGCACGTCGAGGCCGGCTCGCTGGCGCCGGGCGAGCCGCCGCTGGCGCCGGACACCGCGATCGCGCCGCCGCCTCCGCAGGTGGTCGAGGTCGCGGCGCCGGTGATGATGCCGGAGCTGCACGGGTGCGTCGGCTGCGAGCCGCAGGTGGTGATGATCTCCGACGCGGGCGTGACCGCGGTGTTCGCCGCGCCGGCGAACGTGCGGATCGATCACGCGGCGTTCGTGACGTCGGCGGCGATGATCGAGCCGGCGATGTCGGGCGCGCCGACGTCGGCGCCGCCGATGATGGCGCCGATGGTGCCGTCCGCCCCGCCGCTGGCCCCCGGGGCGCCGCCGGCCGGCGAGTCGCAGGCCGGGTGGACCGCGTGGCTCTTCGCCGGGCTGTTCGGGCTCGGCGCGGCGGCCTCGCTCGGCCGGCTCGGGGTGACCGCGATGCGGCTGCGTCGCGGCCTCCGCGGGCGCACGCCGCTGCGCCAGGGTCCGTTGCGCGAGCGGCTGCTGCGGCTGATGGCGCACGTACGTGTCCCTCAGGACAGTGTCCGTTTGACCATGTCCGAACGGGTAGGTTCGCCGATGGCCCTGGCGAGCCGCGAGATCGTGGTGCCGGCGCGGGCGCACGGGCTGGCGCCGCGTCAGCAAGAGGCGATGCTGGCCCACGAGCTGGCCCACGTGCTGCGCCGCGATCCGGCCTGGCAGGTGCTGGCGTCGGTGCTCGAGGCGGCGCTGTTCTTCCAGCCGCTCAACCGGGTGGCCCGCCGCGGGATGCAAGAGGCGGCCGAGGAGCTGTGCGACGACTGGGCGGTCCGCCACACCGGGTCGGGGCTGCACCTGGCGCGCTGCCTGACGGAGGTGGCGCAGTGGCCGGGCGGCTCGGACATGGCCGGGAAGTTCGCCAGCCCGATGGCGGGCAAGAGCTCGCTGCTGGTGCGTCGGGTCGAGCGCCTGCTCGACGCCCGCGAGCGCGAGCGCGGCCGCTGGGCCCGGCGCTGGCGCGGGCTGCTGGGCGCGGCGCTGCTGGCGATGGTCGGTCTCGGCGCGCCGGGGCTGTCGCTGTCGATCGCGCGCGCCGAGGTGCCCGAGCCGCCGGTGCCGCCCGATCCGGAGCTGATGCCCGAGCCCGTGTTCGCGTCGGCGACGCCCGAGCCGGCGACGGTGCTCGGGGTGGCCCCGCCGACGGCGCCGACGACGGCGCTGGGCGCCTGGACGACGCCCCCGGGCGCCTGGACGACGCCCCCGGGCGCCTGGACGACACCGCCGGCGCCGACGATGCTGGGCGTCGCACCGACGCCGCCGACGCCGCCCGAGGCGGTCGCCGATCCGCGGACGGCGAAGCAGCGCCGGGCGCAGCGCCAGGCGGAGCGGCACGAGCGGAAGGCGACCGAGCTGCGCGAGCAGGGGCGGCCGGGCTCGTCGGTCCAGGTGTTCGTGCCGCAGGTGAACTACGTGGTGCCGTCGCCGAGCCTGCGCGTGCCGGGGCCGCCGCACGCGGTGGGCCCGGTGCCGCCGACGCCGCCGACGCCGCCGATGCCGCCGTCGCCGCCCGCGTTCCGCATCGCGGTGGAGCACGACCATGACGACGACGACGACGACAGCTGTTCGGACGAGCACGGCGGGTCGCACCGGCGCGTGGTCGTGGTGCCGCGGGTGTCGGAGAAGCTGGTGCGCGAGGGCGGGAAGCTGGCGGTCCAGGCCAAGGTGATCGACGCCAGGCAGCTCCGAGACCTCGAGCGCGCGGCGGCGGCGATCGCCAAGCAGGCGAGCAAGCTCGACGCGGCCAAGATCGAGGAGCTCAAGCGCCGCGCCGAGGCGCTGGCCCGCCGCGCGCCCGAGCTGAGCCCGCAGCAGCTGGCCGAGCTGGCCGGGCGGGCCGAGAAGATCGCGGCCGAGGTCGAGCGCAAGGTCGAACATCTCGACCTCGCCGGCCTCACCGACGCGCTGGAGCACCTCGACGTCGACAACATCGCCGACGAGGTCGAGCGCGAGGTGTCCCGCTCGCTGCGGGCCTCCGCCGACGAGCGCGGGCGGGCCCAGGCCGAGCAGCAGCGCGAGCAGCGTCGCCTCGAGCGCGAGCACAGGCGGGTCGTGGAGGACGCGCGGCAGATCCAGCGCGAGGCCCAGCGCGAGGCGCAGAGCGAGGCCCGCCGGGCCGAGCGCGAGCGCCTGCAGATCGAGGCGGAGGGCCGCCGGACGCAGGCGGAGGGCCGCCGCGCTGAGGCCGAGGCCCGCCGCGCGGGCGAGGAGGCCAAGCGGGTGCAGAAGGCCCGCGCCCGCGCGGGCGAGGCGGTCCGCCGCGAGGTCGAGCGAGCGCTGCGCGACGGGGTGATCGACGCCGAGGAGCAGCGCCGCATCGAAGCGGCGACCCGCAAGGCCGGCGAGTAGGCCGCGGAGGTGTGGTCCGAGGGACAGGCTCCTTCGGACAGGTCCGGAAGGACATGTGCTAGAGGGCATGCTCTCGGGCGCATGTCCTTCGGGTCATTCTGCGCCGGGCGACGGTCGCCGAGTTCTGCGGCAAGGAGGGCGACTCGAGCGGTCCCGGGTAGCCGTCGCTATTCCGGTGTGACTTCGGGCGGAGCCTGGCGAGCACGGGAAGGGGAACGCCCGCGGCGATGCCGGGCGCGTCTAATCGCATGACCATGAGGACATGCTCGAAACGCAATGTTCATATCGACATGTAGAAAAAGACATGTCTTTTGAAAAGTTCAGAGGCCGAGCTCGATCTGGGCGAACAGGGCGCGCCAGCGCTCTGGCTCGCCGTCCGGGCCGCTCATCCTCCACACCGCCTGTTGCGAGACGTCGCGCTTGTCTTCGAAGATGCGCGGGCGGGCGATGACGCGGGTGTGGCCCGGATCGACGCGGACGACCTGGAGGTCGTACTGGCGGAACACCGCGATCGCGTTCGGGTTGTCGAGGTTGACGTAGGCGATCCCGCCGGTTTGCCGGCGGGCGGTGATCCGGCCCTGGGCGGCGTTCGCAAACTCGAGCTCGTAGCCGAGCGCCGGCAGGGCTTTGCTCGCGGCGGCGAAGGTCTTCTCGTACCCGGCTGCGAAGGTGCGGGTGCCCAGCGACTGCAGATCGGCCTCGGTGAGCAGGACGCCCTGGCGCATGCAGCCGCGCTCGATCTGGGCGAACAGGGCGCGCCAGTGCTCGTACTCACCGTCCCGGCCGCTCATCTGCCACACCGCCTGGCGCGACACGTCGCGCTCGCCCTCGTAGAGGTGCGGGTGGGCGACGACGCGGGTGTGGCCGGCATCGACGCGGACGAGCCGGAGGTCGTACTGGCGGAACAGCGGGGCCGCGAACGTGCCGGCGAGGCCGATGCCGGCGGTCGCGCCGGCTTGTCGGCGGGTGGTGGTGATCCGGCCCTGGGCGGCGCTCACGAACTGGGGCTGGTAGCCGAGCGCCGGCAGGGCGTCGAGGGCGGCGGCGAAGGTCTTCTCGTAGCCGGCGGCGAAGGTGCGGGTGCCGAACGACTGCTGCTCGACCTCGGTGATCTGGCTGCGGATGCAGCCGACGAGCAGCACGGCGAGGAGAAGCGGCGCGAGGCGCCAGCGGAGCGACCACTGCGGCACGCGGCGAGGGTCGCACGGGCGTGCGGCGGCGAGAAGCTCGGGCGCCCCCGGGCGCTTCGGCTCAGTCGCTTAGCGACGGCTACCCGGGCGCTCGCGTTCAGCCGCCGCCGACCGCTGCGGACAGGTTGTGCATCAGCTTGGCGAGCACGCGCTTCGTCTCGGACTGGATGATTGCCTCGGGGACGGCGACGTTGGGCATCGTGCGCGTCCTGAAGGTGACCGTCGAGCCGCCGGCGCCGGTGTCCTCGACGACCCACTCGTTCCAGTACTCGACGAAGTGCTCCGAGGCGATGAGCGTCTCTTTCCAGCCGTGGGCGGTGGGGCAGCGGCGGGTCTCGAGCTCGAAAGGCGAGAGCATGCCGCGGGTCTTGAGCTTGACGCGCTCGCAGCTGCCGTCGGGGGTGGCCTTGGCCGACACCGTGAAGGGCGAGAGGCCGTGCGAGCGCTCGGCGCTGCCGAGGACCTCGCGCACGGCGGCGGGCGCGGCGGCGAGGGTCACGCTGGCGACGACCTCGCCCTTGGCGGTGATCTTGGTGGAGATCTTCGGCGCCTCGGCGGCGGCGTCGGCGGTCGAGGCCGCCACGATCGCGGCCGCGGCGACGGCGGACAGCGCCCAGCGAGTGCTACCGGCGGAGAGGGTCACGCGAGCGGCGGTCATCGAGCCCAAACTATAGCGCCGAATGTTTATTTCGGTCGCAGGCCCTGTGGCCGAGATCGAGGGCGGGCGGATCTGCGCGGCCGGCGAACGCGGCTTTCGGGCCTCCAGGCCCCCTGGGGGCGAGCGAACTCAGGCGCGCGGCGCTGCAGCAGTCTGCTCCTGGATTCGAGGACGAGGGGAACCGGGGGCTTCACAGGTCGGATGCGAGTCCGCGGGCGATCTCAGGCGGGGTCGGTCAAGCGGCGACGAAGGGCGCGAAGCTGGTGCCGGCGCCACGCGTAAGCCACGCCGGCCGCGGCGTACCAGCGGTCGGCCTCGTCGAGGTCGCGTAGAGCCCGAGTCTGCCATTCGCGGTCGGGAGGTCCGAGGATCGCGAGCTCGGCGTGGGCCACGCGGGCGCGCGCGAGCTGCTGGTCGCTGACGACGCTGCTGGTGGTGGCGGCGACCGCGACGAAGTCGTCGATCGCGGCCTGCAAGGCCGTGCGGGCGGCGGCGAGGTCGCCGCGGCCGCGCAGGTGGAGGCCGAGCAACAGGAGGACGCCGGCCCGGCGCTCGCGCACCCACCAGGTGTCGCCGGCGAGGTCGCTCAGGAGGACGCCGCGCAGGCGGACGATCGCGTCGTCGTGGGCGCCGCGGACGAGGTCGAGGTGGGCGCGCACGACGATGTCCTCGACCAGAGTGGAGCGCGGGTCGACGAGGCCGAGGGCGCGGATCCGCAGGGCCGTGGCGGCGTCCTCGTCCCCGGCCTCGTCGGCGTGATGGGCGAGGTGGGCGAGGCAGCGGATGCGCGCCGGCGAGGCGCCGGGCGAGAAGCGCTCGAGCGCGTCGCAGCCGGGCCGCAGGAGGGCGTGCGCGACCCGGGGATCGAGGGTGTAGACGCTGACGAGCACGCGCAGCTCGATGGTCCGCGCGTGGGCCGGGCCGAGCTCGCGCTCGAGGATCGCCAGCGCCTCGCGCAGGGCGGCTTCGCGGGGCTCGGGGTCCTCGACGAGCATGGCGAGGTTGGTCAACGTGTACGCGACCTCGGCCCGCGCCGGCCCGGGCGCGGCGCGCTGGACCCGGAGCGCCTCGTCGAGCAAGCGGCGGGCCCGCTCGTGATCGCCGGCGGAGCGGGCCAGCACCGCGGAGTTGTTGAGCAGGAGGCCGCGCAAGGGATCGTGCGGCGGCAGGCGGGCGACCAGCGCCTCGGCCATGGGCAGCTCGGACAGCCCGCGCTCGGTGCCGCCGGCCTGGCGCCCGCGCACGAACACCAGCAGGGCGGCGGCCTCGGCGGCGATCTCGTCGGCGCCGGCGCGCACGGCCGTGAGCTGGGCGAGCTGCAGGCGGGCGGCGGCGTCGTCGGCGTCGTCGTGCAGGCGCAGCTCGCCGCGGCGCAGCAGCGCCTCGGCGAGGGTCGGCGCGTGGCCGATCGCCTCGGCCTCGGCCACGAGCTCGTCGGCCAGCGCGAGCGCGGCGGGGGTGCGGGCGACGCGATCGAGCGCGGCGACCTTGACCAGACCATCACGCACGGCGCTCACGCGCACGGCGGCCTCGGGGTCGGCGGGCGGCGCGACTGCGGCGTCGAGGGCGGCGACGTCGCCACAGCGCGCCAAGGACGGCAGGCCGCCGACCAGCTCGAGCGCGTGCAGCGAGACCGCGGGGTCGCGCTCGCCGAGCAAGGTGGCCGCCTCGGCCAGGGCGGCCTTGCGCTGGGCGAGGCAGGCCATGCGGCGGTCGAACAAATGATCGGACTGCTCGCCGCGGCGGTGGGTGAGGCAGGCCTCGTGGTGCTGCGCGGTCCAGGCGGTGGCGTAGGCGTCGAGCGAGGCGGCGACGCGCGGCCACACCTCGACGGCGAACGCCGGGCCGGCGGCGCTGAAGTTGTCGGCGGCGGCCCGCCGCTGCGGCGAGTCCCAGGCGGCGGCGATCGCCGCGGCGCCGCCGCTGCACAGATCGAGGCTGGCCTCGTGGGCCTTGAAGGCGAAGAAGCTGGCGGCCGCGCCGAGGCCGGCGAACGCCAGCAAGACGCGCTGGCGCCGGATCCACCGCTGCAGCCGCTCGGCGAGGGTGTAGCTGTGGGCCGAGACCAGGCGGCCGGCCTGGAAGCGGCGCAGGTCCTCGGCGAAGCCGGCGGCGCTGGGGTAGCGCAGCTCGGGGCGGGCGGCGGTGGCCCGGTGGGCGATCGCGGCCAGCTCGCGCGGCACGCCCGGGACCTGTTCGCGCAGGTCTTCGAGGTCGGCCGCCATCACCCGGGCCGCCAGCGCCGGGCCGCTCGCCTCGGCGTACGGCGGGTGACCGGCGAGCACGTGATAGAGGAGGGCGCCGAGGGCGTAGACGTCGCTGCGGGCGTCGACCGACTCGCCGCGGGCCTGCTCCGGCGGCATGTAGCGCAGCGTGCCGACGATCGCCCCGACCTCGGTGAGGTCCTCGTCGATGCGGCTGCGCTCGCCCGAGCGCACGGTCTGATCGACCTCGGCGTCGCTGCCGGGCCGCGCGAGGTCCTTGGCCAGGCCCCAGTCGATCACCACGGTCTCGCCGAACCGGCCGATCAGCACGTTGGCCGGCTTGAGGTCGCGATGGATGACCCGCTGGTCGTGCGCGTAGGCGATCGCGTCGGCCACCGCGATCACGTGCTCGACCAGGCGCAGGCGCTCGCCGAGGTCGCGGGCTTGCTGGATCTTGGCGTCGAGGCTCGCGCCGTCGACCAGCTTCATGCAGTAGAACGGCTCGCCGGTGGAGCGCCGGCCGAGGTCGTACAGCGGGACGATGCTCGGGTGCTGCAGGCGGGCGGTGATCGTCGCCTCGCGGGCGAACCGGCGCTGGGCGTCGGGGCTGTCGCGCAGGAGCTCCTTGATCGCGACCACGCGGCCGAGCCGACGGTCGTGGGCGCGCCGGACCACGCCGAGGCCGCCGGTCGCGAACACCTCGCCGAACACGTAGCGGGTCTCGCCGGTCGACGGCGCCTCGGTCGGCGGCCACAGCGAGCGGCGGCGACGGCGAGGCGGCGTCTCGAGCGTGGCGACGAGGGTCGGGTCCTGGCCGCCGACGGCCGCGGAGCCCGGCCGGTCGTCCTCGCCTGCGGTCCTGCGCAAGCTGTCCCCGAGGACAGCTGCTGCGAATAACCGGTCGGTCGGCTCCACCGGCGTTCCATGCACGCCGAACGTCATGAACACACCCCTGTCGACGTGCAAGGCGCGCCCGCGCCCGAGCGATAATCTGACAGCGTTCTCGGGCCCGCAGCGGCGCGCAGCGGGGCGCCTCACAGCGCGACTTGCAGCTGCAGGCGGACCAGGTCGCCGGCCAGATCGGCGGCGCCGCGGTCCCAGGTGCGGAAGTAGTCGAGCTGCAGCTTCAAGTTGTGGCCGGCGAAGTAATAATTGAGGCCGCCGCCGAGCTCGTTGCGGTCGGGCATCGAGGTGAGGCCGAGTCCGCGGATCCCGCTGGTGCGCAGGGCCGGCTCGAGGCCGGTGCGCGGGATGAGGAAGGCCGCCTGGGTCATCCAGCCGTGGCCGTTGCGCGCCGCTTCGACGGGCAGCGGGGCGCCCATGTCGTCGACCGCGTGGCCGGGGTTGCGCCGGCCCTCGCGCCACAGGAACGCGGCCTCGAGGCTGAAGCCGGCCCACTTGAACATCATGTCGGTGGTGAGGTTGTGATAGTTGGTGGTGCCGCCGTCGGCCGGCGGGCTGCCGAGCACGCCGCGGTTGTTGCGGGCGCGGTCGTTGAAGGCGTAGGCGAAGCCGAGGCTGAGCCTCGGCCTTCGCAGGCGGGTCTGGTCGCTGGCCTCGTAGTCGTCGAACAGGCCGAACGGCAGGAAGTCGACGCGCGCGGTGTACATCAGGCCCGGGTCGCTGAAGCGGTTCTGGTCGCGGCCGTCGCCCATGAAGACGCCCGCGTAGTAGCGCAGCTTGCCGAGGCCGCCGATGTCCTCGGAGCGGACGTCGAGGCCGATGTCGCGGTCGACGTTGAACTCGGCGTTGGCCAGCGAGCGGTCGATGAGCAGCGGGTTGATGTCGGCGATGTTGCGCTCGCGGGTGTACATGACCCGGTACAGGCCGATCCGCAGGTTGGCGTCGCGCAGGCGGTCGAACACCACGTAGTTGTCGAGCAGCGGACCGCTCCGCGCGACGCCGTCGACGAAGTTGAGCTCGCGCGGGGCCACGGCCAGCTGCACGAAGTACTTGATCGACTTGCTGAAGACGTTGCCGGAGAACACCAGGCGCAGGCGGCGGATCTCGAACGCGTGGTCGTAGGCCGCCCCGGCCTGGCGCCGGCCGCTGTACATGAAGCCGGTGCGCAGGCTGAGCGACAGGCTGTAGCGGCCGTCCTTGCTCTTGACCTCGAGGCCCTTGCCCGGGGTGAACTTGAGCGGCCCGTCGCCCACGGTCGCCGGCGCGAGCAGCAGGTGCTCGCGCGCCGGCGGGTAGAAGCGCTCGGGGTCGGCGGGCGGTGAGGCGGGCGGCGGCGGGGGCGCGAGCGAGGCGAACAGGAGCAGTTGGAGCATGGCGCGCGGGGCGAGAGGTAGCCCAGGACCGGCCGGGGCGGCCAGCGGGGCGAGATTCAGTATGCTGGAAAAGTTCTACTATGGTAAACCCCTGCCAGCCATGACCCTGTCTCGCCGCCGCTTCGCCGCCTGCCTCCCCGCTCTCGCCGTCGCCGCCGCGTGCCGGCCGCCGAGCGAGAACACCGGGGCGCTGCGGCTCGGTTACTTCCCCAACATCACCCACGCGACGGCGCTGGTCGGGGTCGAGCGCGGGCTGTTCCGCGAGGCGCTGGCGGCCCAGGGCACGGCGCTGGAGACGTTCACGTTCAACGCCGGGCCAGCGGCGATCGAGGCGCTGCTGTCGGGGGCGCTCGACGCCACGTACGTCGGGCCCAACCCGGCCATCAACGCCTACGTCAAGTCGAAGGGCGAGGTCAAGGTGATCGCCGGAGCGGCCACGGGCGGGGCGTTCTTCGTGGTCCGCCCGGAGGTCGGCGGGCCCGACGATCTGCGCGGCAAGAAGGTCAGCGCCCCGCAGCTCGGCGGCACCCAGGACGTGGCCCTTCGGACATGGCTCATCGGCCAGGGCTTCAAGGTCGACGAGTTCGGCGGCGGCGACGTCAGCGTCACCCCGCAGGAGAACGCACAGACGCTCGAGAGCTTCCAGTCGGGCGAGATCGCCGGGGCCTGGGTGCCCGAGCCGTGGGCGACCCGGCTGATCCTGGAGGGCGGCGGCAAGGTCCTCGTCGACGAGCGCGACCTGTGGCCGGACCGCCGCTACACCACGACGGTGCTGCTGGCCCGCAAGGGCCAGATCGAGGCCCGCAGGCCGACGCTGCTGGCGCTGCTGCGCGGCCACGCGGCCGCGAACAAGTGGATCGCCGAGCACGCGGGCGAGGCCAGGGAGGTCGCCAACGCGGCGATCAAGAAGGTCACCGGGAAAGCCCTGGCCCCGGCGACGATCGACCGCGCCTGGCAAAACCTCGAGTTCACGTCCGACCCGGTGCCGTCGGCGTTGATCCGCAACGCCGAGGACGCGCAGAAGCTCGGCTTCGTCAAGCTCCAGGGCGCCGACCTGCAGCAGCTGTTCGCGCCTCAGTTGCTCGCCGAGGCCGAGAAGCGCTGAAAGGGTGGTTTCGTCGAGCGTTGCGGCGGGCCTCGCGCCGGTGCTGGACGTCCTCACCATGGTGCGTCCAAGCGTCCTTTTGCTCGTGTCGTCGCTCGTCGTCGCCTGCGGCCCGTCGCAGGCCTACAAGGTGATCGACGTGCCCTACTGCGAGGTCCCGGAGGGCCATGCGCGGCGGCTTCGCCGAGCAGGTCCGCTGGATCTACAAGTCCGGCGACAGCTTCGGCGAGGGGCCGCTCTCGGGCGAGCGGAAGGGCCTCGGCCTCGGGGTCCTCGACTCGGCGCCCAGCGACGAGATGGTGCTGGCGCTCCTGTCCTGCCCGGTGGGCGAGGCCGCCGACCCGACGCCCATGCAGAACGGCGGCAAGGAGCTGACCGCGAGCAAGGTGCCCGAGGTGTGCCGCGGCCAGCAGACGCTCTACCACGGCACGCTCAAGACGGTCGACGATCCGAAGGCGAAGGAGCGCGGCTACGCGGGGGTGTTCCACTTCCCGGAGGTCCCGTTGACGTGCCAGACGGGCACGCTGAAGCGCACGACCAGCGCCGAGATCGAGCCGCGCCCGAAGTGATTCGCGCGAGCGTGCGCCGAGCTGCTCGCGAGCTCGGCGCCCTGCGCAGGTCGTATTGGTCGTCGCCGGTTTCGGGGATCACCATGACGGCGAGGTCGTGCGCGCGTCAGCGTCGCGACCCGCGGCGTCGTGACGGCGCGCGTGGTCTGGCGTCGACCGGCAGGACCATCCAAAGGCGCTCAGCCTGGTGGCCCGCCGCGCGGCAGGTGGACGCGGAAGGTCGAGCCGCGGCCGGGGGCGCTGTCGACGTCGACGGTGCCGCCGTGGGCCCGGACCAATTGCAATACCACGTGGAGGCCGAGGCCGACGCCGGGGATGGTGTCGCGCGACAGGCCCACGCGCGAGAAGGGCTCGAAGATCCGCCGCACCTCGGCCTCGCTCATGCCGATGCCGTGATCGCGGACGGCGACGGCGGCGAGGTCGTCGGCGGCGGTCACGGCGATCTCGACCGCGCCGCCTTGCGGCGAGTATTTGACGGCGTTGCTGATCAGGTTGACGACGATCTGGATCACGCGCAGCGGATCGCAGCGGACGGGCACCGGCTCGGCCGGCAGCTCGAGGGCGAGCTGGTGGTGCGGATAGCCGTCGAACAGCGCGGCCGACTCGCGCACGAGCTCGCGCAGGTCGGCGTCGACGGGCCGCAGCTCGAGCTTGCCGGCCTCGATGCGGGCGATGTCGAGGAAGTCGCCGACCATGCGCTCGAGGTGGCTGGTCTGTCGCTCGACGATGCCGAGGGTGCGGCGGGTGCGGTCGGCCGAGTCGGGGTCGCGGGCCTGCGTGGCGAGGGCCAGGCGCAGGGCGGCGAGCGGGTTCTTGAGGTCGTGGGCGACGCCGCCGAGGAAGGTCATCTGCGCGGCGCGCTGGGCGGCGAGCGCGTCGGCCATGGCGTTGAAGCGGCCAGCGATCTCCCGCAGCTCGTGGGGGCCGACCTCGTCGGCGCGGGCGTCGCGACGGCCGCGGGCGAACACCTCCATGGTCGCGGCCAGGCCGATCAGCGGCTGGAACGCGCGCGCCCGCAGCCACCAGGCCAGCAGCGCGGCCGCGCCGAGCAAGAAGGCGCCGCAGCCGAGGCCGATGCGGTTGGCGAGCCTGTCCCAGTGGTCAGCCCGCTCGCGGGCGACCAGCGACTGGGCGACGTTGACGGCGACGAACCGATCGGTGGCGTCGAGCGCCGCGCCGCGCAGGCGCGTCAGCTCGAACGGCGCGACGAGGTGGTCGCGGGAGGCGTCGAGGTACTGGTCGATCCGGTCGGCGGCCTCGAGGAGGGTGGCGGCCTCCTGCGAGGTGAGGACGTGATGCCCGGCCTCCTGCAGCAGCTCGCGCAGGTCGCCGCGGAGATGGCGGGCGGTCAGGTCGTCAGGGCCGACGTGGGCCAGCAGGTCGAGGGTGAGCTCGATCTCCCGCGTGAGCCGCACGCTCTCGACCGAGGCCGCGAGGCTGTCATTGGTCTGATGAATGTAGCTGGTGAGCAGCACCAGCGCCGCGGTCACCGCCAGCGCCACGCCGAGCAGCACGAGGGTGACGACCCACGAGAGCGTGCGCAGGCGAATGCCCCGGCCGGTCGACATGGCAAGCTCGTGAGTGACGCACGCGCCGGCCGGGCGCCGCGCACGGCCGCAGGCGGGGGGCGAGGGCCGCGCGCGGGCTGTCGTGACTCGAGGTCGCCGCTGGCGCGGGCCGCGGCGGGCGAGCGCCGGGGGTCGCGTCATGGTGGCCGCCCGGACGCGCAAAATTCTCAGGTCGATGAGGACATGACCTCGGGGACATGTCCTAAAACCTCTGCGTGGGCGGTGGTCTGTGACCGCCAGTGTCGGCCGGCACGACGCGCTCCGCAGTCAGGCCGCACGTCGGGTTCGTGATCGAGCCGGCAGCGGTCGCCCGCACGGCGACGCGCGGTGATGTTAGGCTGGCCGCCAGGATTTTGCATGACGAAGCGCCTCACGCACAAGATTCCGGGCGAGTTCGGCGAGCCGTTCCTGCGCTGGCTGGGCGCCACGACCGAGGCGGCGTGGAGCCGCTGCGCGGAGCCGACGCTCGCGGACTTCGAGCGGAACGGCGCGGGCGGCTGCGACTGGCGCCGCGGGACGCGATGGACGGGGGGCTGTCCGACGCGGAGCTGGCGGAGATCGAGCAGCGCTACGACGTCCGCTTCCCGGCCGAGCATCGCCTGTTCCTGCAGGTGCTGCACGCGACCGAGCCGCGGATGTTCTGCGCGGGGTTCGACGACGACGACCGCCTGGTCGCGGACGAAGCACCCGGCTTCTACCACTGGCAGCGCGACGAGACGGCGATCCGCGCAGTGTTCGCACAGCTCGTCGACGGGCTGGTGTTCGACGTCGAGCATCATGTGCTGTGGCCGGACAGCTGGGGCCCGCGGCCCAGCGATGCGGACGAGCGCCGCGCCCGCGTGGCGGCGCTGGTGGCCGGCGCGCCCCGGCTCTTGCCGATCTACGGCCACCGCTACGTGCTCGCCGAGGGCCCGACGCTGGTGCTGTCGGTGTGGCAGAGCGACATCATCGTCTACGGCCGGGACCTCCGCGATTATCTCCTGCACGAGCTGGTCGACGTCGAGTACGAGCGGCCCGCGATCGTCGACACCGCCGCGATTCCGTTCTGGGGCGAGCTGATCGGCTGATACGAGGCGACGAGTTCACAGCTCGCGGGTATGCCGTTCCGGGTGGATGCGCGGCGGCTGCGGCGTAAATCCACCGGTCTGAAGGGACATGTCCCGTGGTACATGTCGATCTGCGCGCGGCGTCCGTCGCGGCTGGCGGGCGAGCGGCGGCCCGGGCTTCGCAGGGCCCGCCGGGGGCGAGGCGGGCGGCGGAGATCGACCCCTCGCGCTTCGGACCTCGCGGCGGCGCCGCTGGAGCGCGAGCTGACGGGCCCTACAGGATTCGCCGCTGAAAGGTCGCCGCGAATGGCCCGACCGTGGGCGAGTCGTCGCGCGCGTGGTTGCCGGTGTCGGGGGTTGGCCCACGCTTGCGGATCGAGGAGTCCACACATGCGCCCATTGACCTCGTTCATCGCCGCGCTCTCGCTATTCTCGCTGCTGGGGCCGCTCGCCTGCTTCTCCTCGTCGTCCGGCGAGGAAGGGGCGGCGATGGCGGCGCTGGAGCCGCTGGCCGGCAGCGGCGTGCGGGGGACCGTGCAGTTCACCCGGGTCACCCCCAATCGCCTGCGGGTGCGGGCGCAGATCCAGGGTCTCACGCCCGGACTGCATGGTTTCCACATTCGTGAGTTCGGCGACTGCTCGGCGGCCGACGGCAGCAGCGCCGGGCCGCACTTCAACCCCGAGCACAAGATGCACGGCGGGCCGGACGGGCCCGAGCACCACCTCGGTGACCTCGGCAACATCGAGGCCGACGCCGGGGGGCGGGCCGCGATCGCCATGACCACCGACATCATCACCCTCGACACCGGCCCGCGCGGGGTCATGGGCCGCTCGGTGGTCGTGCACGCCGACCCGGACGATCTGATGACCGACCCGGCCGGCAACTCCGGGGCGCGGCTGGCGTGTGGGGTCATTCGCGCGCTGTCGGGCGACACCAAGCCGATCCTTCCATAGCCGCAAGGTCGACCCGCGAGCCGCTCGTCCGCGCCGGCACGCGGTCGTGACAATTGGCTTCCACGCTCGCAAGGTCGAGGCCCGGCCCGGCGGGCCGCGCTGGCACATGGTCGTGACAATCGCGCGCGAAAATTGCCGCGCCTCCGCCAGGCTGATGCACCCGGTTGATACGCTCGGTGCATGGCGTTTCGGCGGAGCGGGCGCGCGGGCATCTTCCTCGGTGGATACGTCTTCTCGGCGGCCTGTCACGTGCCGATGCCGGCGGAGCTCGCCAACGCCGGCGAGGTGCCGTGCGGCAACGGCGAGCCGCGCGCGTGGGTGATGGCCCCCGATTACGAGGGCGTGAGCGCGCGCCTCGAGGCGGCCGGCTTCACTGTCGGTCCGCTGCCGCTCGACCGCTCGCCGTGGGGCCTCGACGGCCTGATCGTGCTCGGCTCGGGCGCCAGCGAGCTGCCCGAATACGCCGAGTACATGCAGAGCTACGCCGACGACCTGTACTTCTTCGTCGACGAGGCCAACGTGGTGCTCGAGCTGGCGCAGTCGGCCGCCGCCGAGGCGGTGCCGCCGTTCTTGCCGACGACGCACACGGCGCGGCGCGGCGCGGCCAAGCTGGTCAAGCTGGAGGTGCTGGACCCCGATCACCCGCTGCTCGCGGGCATCGAGATCGACGGCGGCCGGCTGGCGTGGCGCGGCGAGCTCGGGCGCGACGCGTTCGTCGAGCAGGGCGGCTTCGAGGTGGTGCTGGCGGGCGCGGGCGACGGGTCGAACGGGGCGCTGCTCGAGGGCGCGTACGGCCAGGGGCGGATCGTGCTGGCGAGCCTGCCGCTCGACGCGCCGATGGGCTCGGACCTGCAGCAGGAGGCGTTCATCACCAACTTCTTCGCCAACCTCGCCGCCCACGTCGAGGGCGTGTGCGTGCGCCAGACGACGCCGATCAAGCCGACCCCGCCGCCGCAGTCGCTGCCGTTCACCGCCGGCTCGACGCTGTTCGCGGTGCTGCCCGACACCCAGGTCTACTCGCTGCGCTACCCCGGAGTGTTCGACGCCCAGACGTCGTGGATCGCCCGCAACGCCGGGGCGCTGAACATCGCCTACGCGTTCCACCTCGGCGACATCGTCAACAACAACACCGAGCTCGAGTGGCGGCGCGCCAGCGGCTCGATGAGCCTGCTCGACGGGATCGTGCCGTACGGGATCGTGCCCGGCAACCACGACTACGGCCCGTCCGGCGACGCCTCGACCCGCGACACGAAGATGAACGACTACTTCGACTTCGACGACGCGGCGCTGAACCCGAGCTTCGGCGGGGCCTACGAGAAGGGCAAGCTCGACAACACCTATCATTTGTTCTCCGCCGGCGGCCACGATTGGATCGCGGTCATGCTCGAGTGGGGCCCGCGCGACGCGGTGATCGACTGGGCCAATTCGGTGATGGAGCAGCACCCGGATCGGCTCGGCATCTTCATCACCCACGCGTACCTCAACAACAACGACCGCCGCTACGACCACAAGGACACCTCGTTCCCGCAGGACTTCAACCCGCACGAGTACGACACGCCCGGCGGGGTCAACGACGGCGAGGAGCTGTGGCAGAAGCTGATCCGCCGCCACCGCTTCGTGCTCACCCTCAACGGCCACGTGCTCGGCGACGGCACCGGCTACCTCGAGAGCATCACCGACCGCGGCAACGTGGTGCACCAGATGCTGGCCAACTATCAGATGCGCGAGCTCGGCGGTGAGGGCTACCTGCGCCTGCTCGAGCTGCTGCCCGACGGCAAGACCGTGCACGTGCGCAGCTACTCGCCGCTGTTCGACCGCTACCTGCTCGGCAGCGATCAGCAGTTCACGATCGAGCTCGACGTCGAGTGATCGCGCGTGTGGGCCCGCGACTGCCGGCGCGAGCGGAGGCAGGCCCCGGGCTTACCCACGCGGCCGCGGACCGGCTTCGGGCGCAACCGCCCGCGATTTTTGTCTACGCTGCGCGGGCATGCGCACGCTCCGCTCCTCACTGCTTCGACGCTGACGCTGACGGCCGCACCGGCGCTCGCGGCCGAGAACCTGACGATCGTCGAGACCCTGATCGACCGGCCCACCGTGGTGACGCTCGGCGTGCAGGTGCTGATCGGCGACGACGACGACCGCGACGCGGCGATCGAGCTGCGCTATCGGGCGATGGGCGAGGCCGCGTGGCAGGTCGGCGCGCCGCTCTACCGCGTGCGCCCGGAGGTGGTGAACCTGCAGGTGCCGCAGCAGTTCGCCGGCAGCGTGTTCGACCTGCGGCCCGACACGACCTACGAGCTCGAGCTGCACGCGGTCGACCCCGACGGCCTCGACGAGACGTGGACGGTGACCGCGACGACGCGGCCGGTGCCGGGCGACCCGGCCGCGCCCAAGGTGATCCAGGTCGGCGACGCCGGCGAGCTCGGCGACGCGCTCGGGGCGGCCCAGCCCGGCGACGTGATCGAGCTGGCCGACGGGACCTATGGTGGCACCTGGTCGATCGAGAGCAGCGGCACCGCCGAGGACCCGATCGTCGTCCGCGGCGCCAGCACGGGCGGCACGATCCTCGACGGCGAGGGCGCGGGCGGCAACGTCATCGAGGTCTACGGCAGCCACGTCCACATCGAGCGCTTGACGATCCGCAACGCCAACCGGGCGATCCGCTTCCAGACCGCCGGCGCCGAGGGCAACGTGGTCCGCCGCGTCCGCGTCGAGGACGTGAACCTCGGCATCGGCGCGCGCGAGGACCAGCTCGACTTTTACATCTGCGACAACACCCTGGTCGGGCCGCTGGCGTGGCCCAACGTCTATTCGGACGACGGGGGCGTGAACGCCAACGTCGACGGCATCGTCGTCCAGGGCTTCGGCCACGTCGTGTGCCACAACGAGATGGTCGGGTGGGGCGACGCGATCAAGACGGCGCAGGACGGGGCGCGGGCGATCGACATCTACGGCAACATCACCCGCTCGGCCTACGACAACGCGATCGAGCTCGACGGCTCGACCGGCAACACGCGAGCGATGCGCAACCTGCTGCTCAACTCGTACGCGCCGCTCAGCTTCCAGCCGATCTTCGGCGGGCCGGCCTACGCGCTGCGCAACGTGGTCGTCAACGTCAAGGACGAGCAGACCAAGCTGCACGCCAACAGCGACACCGGCGAGACCGTCGGCGCGGTCATCCTCCACAACACCTTCGTCAGCCCGAGCCGCGCCAACCAGGTCCAGACCACCGACACCGCGCACGACTTCCGCCTGGTGAACAACCTGTACGTCACCCGCGCCGAGCCCGAGGGCGGGCAGACGGTGCTGTTCGGCGCGCCGACGGCCAACGCCGAGATCGACTACAACGGCTACTGGCCCGACGGCCAGTTCGAGTTCGAGGGGGTCGGCGATTACCCCGACTTCGCGGCGATGCAGGCCGCGGGGGTGTTCGAGGCCCACGGCACGCTGCTCGGCGAGGACATCTTCGCCAGCGGATACGTCGCGCCCGCCAGCTACATGCCGGTGGTCGAGGCGGTCGACGTGAGCCTGTCCCAAAGTTCACTCGCGGTCGACGCCGGCGCGCCGCTGACCGGCTTCGGCGGGTTCCTCGGCGCGGCCCCGGACCTCGGCGCGCTCGAGGCCGGGTGCGAGGCGCCGCATTACGGCCCGCGCCCCGAGAACGTCGACGAGTCCGCGCCCCTGCCGGCCTGCGGCGATTCGGGCGGGGAGACGAGCGACGGGGAGACGTCGGACGGGGAGACGTCGGACGGCCCGGGCACCAGCGGCGGTCCGACCAGCGACGGTCCGACGAGCGGTAGCGATCCCACCGACGGTCCCGACCCATCGGGCGGCGACTCGGGTCCGACCACGACCGCGACCTCCGGTGACGGCCCGACCGGCGGGGGACTGACGGGCGCCTCGGCCAGCGACGGTTCGAGCGATTCCGGCGCGACGGCCGGATCGGACGGCATGAACGAGGGTTGTGGCTGCCGCGCGACCTCGCGCCCGCCGGCGGCGATGCTGCTGGTCCTGCTCGCATTCGCCCGTCGCCGCCGCCGATGAGCGGACATGCATGAGCTCGCCATGTTCGGTATCGTCCCCGGCACCATGTCCGAGACGTACTACAAGATCATCGACGGTAAGAAGTTCGACAAGCAGATGCTCGACATCGCCGAGCGCACCACCGCCGGCAAGGGTGATGGCCGGATCTCCCTCACCGACGCCAAGGAGCTGATCGGCGCCGTCACCGACGGCGGCCGCTACACCGAGGTCGAGAAGGACACGATGGCGTACATCCGTGAGAACTACAAGTTCACGGAGGAGGCCGATTCGTGGTTCCGCGAGGAGATCCGCCGCTTCGCCGCGACCCGGGCCTGATTCCCCCGTAGGCCCGGTCCGCGCAGTGGATCGACGATGACGCGGGCGCCGGACCCCGGCCCGCGTCATCGTTTTAATGGGGTGGGTGCGGCGCTCGTGACAGTCAAGGTGTTCGCCGACGTCGGGCCGACTGTCATGAGCGAGGGACGGCCGCGCGCTGGGCGGCGAGGCGGCGACGATAGAGGCTGTACCACAGCACGATCGCGCGGTCGGAGGGGACGAAGCGGCAGGCGTGCAGCGGCAGGCCGGAGCGGGCCGCGGCGCGCTGCTGGGCGAGGTCGTCGGGCTGGACCAGGCGCAGCTCGCTCCACACGGCCAGTCGCGCCAAGAGACCGCCGATCACCGGCACGTCGAGGTGGTAGCGGAACAGCAGCGCGGTGCGAGTGACGTCGATCGGGGCCATCGCCACCAGCAAGCGGCCGCCGCGGAACTCGCCGAAGATCAGCGCGGGGAAGTGACAGTTCAAGGTGATGCCGAGGCCGCTGCGGCCGTCCCACGGGCGCTCGTCGTCGCGCCGCAGGGTGCCGCCGCTGTAGATCGTGTCGCCGTCGAGGCGCGCCTCGTACGGATCGAGGCGGTGACCGAGGCCCGGCGTGACGCGGCGATGGGCGAACGGAGTGTGGTGAATGTCGAGGTTGCTCTCGATGGCGAGAGTCAGCGGGACGTCCCACTCGAGCGCGCCGGTGGCGGTGCGCCAGCCCTCGCGGTCGGGCATGCCGTCGGGCCAGAACGGCTCGGGGTAGACGTCGCGCGGGGCGCCCCACCACAGCCAGACGAAGCCGTGGGCCTCGCGGACCGGCCAGGTGCGGGCGGCGAGCTCGGCGGGGATCCGGAAGGCCCGGCCCTCGCAAGGCGCGGCGACGCAGCGGCCGTCGGGGGCGAAGCGGAAGCCGTGGTAGGGGCACTGCAGGGCGCCGTCGACGACGCGGCCGGCGGCCAGGTCGGCGCCGCGGTGCGGGCAGGCGGCGTCGACTGCGGCGATCCGGCCGTCGGCACCGCGGAACAGCGCGAGGTCGCGGCCGAAGCGGCGCAGCGCGAGCGGGCGGGCTCGCGGCACCGCGCGGGCGCGAGCGACGGCGTACCAGGTGTCCTCGATGGTCTCGGCGTGGTCGCGGCGGATCTGGGTCAGAGGTTCGTGGCGCATCGTCGTCGGCTCCGCGCGGGCCGGCTATCCTGTGCGGGGCTCCGCGCGCCGATCAGCGTGGCGCAGCGAGCCCGGGGCCGCATTCATGCACCGCGCCAGAACGACTGACCGAGCGCGCCACCCGGCGACCGAGCCGACCATGGGCTCGCACTTCCCGGCGCGCTTGCTGGCGTTCGCGGAGAGCGTGGGCCTGGTGAACGACGAGCTGCTGGCGCGCGCGGGGCTCGACGCGGCGGCGCTCGCCGACCCCGAGGGCGCGTGCCGCTGCTCGGGGTGTACGCGCTGATCGAGGCGGTGTGCGAGCGGCTCGGCGACGCGGCCAGCCTGCGCTTCGTCGCCGCCTTCGACGCGGGCGACCTCGACGCGCTCGGCTTCCTGCTGCAGACCTGCCCCGACCTCGGCGCGGCGCTGGAGCGCTTCGTCGCGTTCCAGCAGCTGTACACCGACGGCGAGCGCTTGAAGCGGTGCAGGTCGGCGACGACGCGGTGGCGCTGCGCTACCACCCGCTCGGGCCGCCCCGCCGCGCACGCGTGGATGGCCGAGGTCACCTTCCTCGATTTCCTCGTCAACGGGCCGCGCTGGCTCGGCCGCGCGCTGGCGGTGAAGGCGGTCCGACTGCGACGCGGACCGCCCGAGGACGCGGCGCTGCGGCGCGCGCTCGGGCCGGTCGAGTTCGGGGCGCTGTGCGACGAGCTGGTGCTGCCGCGGGCCGAGCTGACGCTGCGCATGCCGGGCGCGGACGCGGCGATGCACGCGTTCTTCGAGCGGTTCGTGCGCGGGCAGCTGTCGCGGCTGCCTGCCGATGGCTCGCTGCGCGCGCGGGTGCGGCTGCAGGTGATACGACGATTGCACCGCGGGGCGCCGACGCTGCGCGAGCTGGCGGAGGCGCTCGGGCTGGCGCCGCGCACCCTGCAGCGCAAGCTGCAAGCGGAGGGCGAGACGCTGGCGGGGCTGGTCGAGGCGGTGCGACGCGAGCGCGCGGCGGAGCTGCTGGCGGGCCCGCAGGCGCTGTCCGAGGTGTCGTACCTGCTCGGCTTCTCGGCCCCGAGCGCGTTCTTCCGGGCGTTCCGCCGCTGGACCGGCGAGACGCCGGAGGGCTACCGCGCGCGCCTGCGCGGGCAGTGAGATGTCCTGAGGGACAGGTCTTTTCGGGGCCGGCGACGGGGCCACGGCTCCGGACTACACACCGGCGAGGGAGATCCAGTAGTACCGCTTGGGTGGCCGCGTCGGGTCGAGCACCCGCGTGGCCTCGAGCACGCCGCCGTTCCGTTCGATGACCCGGATCGACGCGACGTTCGTGTCGTCGCAGGTGAGCAGCACCTGAGACAGGCCGATGCGACGGGCGACCGGCAGGGCGCTCCGCAGCATCTCCGTGGCGACGCCCCGCCCCCGGTAGCCGGGACGCGTGTCATACCCGATGTGCCCGCCCGACACGCGCAGGTTGTCGGTCAGCACATGGTGGATCCCGATGCGTCCGACGTAGACGCCGTCCATCACGCCCCAGAGCTCGGTCTTGGGTACCGCGCCGGGCAGCGGGTGCGTGCGCTTCTCATGCTGCGCGCGCACGAAGCCCGCGAAATCGGCCGCGACGACGTCCGGGTCGACGGCGCCGTACCAGGGGAGCCCCTCGGCACGGAACTCGCGGAGCCCTGCGAGCACGCTCTCCGCGTGGGCGACGTCCGGCGTCACCAGGGACACGATGGGAGGCACGGACGCACTGTACCAGAGCATGGGCGCAGTCATCGATCGAACCCCGGTAAAGATCGCGTGCTTCTCCAGGCAGGCTCCGAGCTCGGCGGGAGCGCACCTCGCTCGCGTCCGAGCCTCCGGCGCTCCCACGAGCCGACGCCGCGCGCAGCAGCGAGCAGCGCCAGGATTCCGAGCAGCTTGACGAGCCAGCTGGGGTGGAAGATCGCCAGCCCGAACGCGAGATTGAACGCGAACTGGGCGACGCCCGCGCCGCGTCCGAACAGCCTCTCGTACGCGAGGTCCCAGGACTCGACCTCCTGCACGAGTGCCCACTTCGACTCCAGAGCTTGTAGCGGCACAGGAGCGGGTGGCGGCAGACCGCGCGGCTTCACAAGCGGCATCGGCTCGTCCGCAGGTGCCTCGACGGCCGACCTCTCGAGATCCTCCGAGAGATCCGTTCGTGGGCCCGCGAGCGCTTGCATCCGCCGGCGCGCGAGATATTTCCGGGTGTATCGCTCCACCAGCCCGGCCCAGACCCACCAGAAGGCCATCCATCCGAGCGACTGTTGCCACCACACCAGGGCGAAGAGATCGAAAAAGGTGAAGAAGACGGCGGCGCCGGCCCAGAAGACGAGTGAGATCGGCGTCAGCGATGCGTGATACCAGAATCGATTCGTCGGCAAGAAGCCCCACCGCTGCGACGGCAGGGGCCTGTACGGCGCGATGTCTTGCGAATCCAAGGCCTCCTTACTCGATGATTTTGCGCGTACTTCAGCGTAACCGAAGGCAGTCCCTGCAGGCCATCGTTACGCGACAAGAGCGAGCGGCAGCACCCTTCCGGCTGGCTCCGCGTGACGGCCAACGGGCTCGGCGCGGCCGAGCGAGCAGCCGGGTGTGACGCTTCCGAGGCGGGGTGCTCGCCGCCGAGGTAAGGTCAGTTGTAGATGAACGCGTCGTCGCCGTCGGTGACCGTGATGACGAGGATCGTGTCGGCCTTGACGGCCGGGTCGAGGGCCGCGTAGGCGGTCAGCAGGCTCTCTTTGTGCATCGGGCCGTAGGCGACGACGCTCAGGATCTGCTTGACCCACGCGTCCTCGGGGGCCACGTTGGCGCTGCTGAGCTGGATGTCGCCGAGCTTGCTGTACATCGTGTCGGCCTGGGCGACCGTCCACGGCGCGTCTTGGGAAACCCGACCGCCCGCACCACGCTGACGCCGATCTTGAGGCCGTCGATCTCGGCCAGGAAGTCGGTCTTCTTGCCCATCGGGTTGGTGTAGACGATCGTCGCCTCGGTCTTGAGCAGCGCCGCCGTCTCGCAGCGCGCGAGCACCTCGTAGGCGACGATCTCCGAGTACAGCGAGCCGGGGTTGAGGTTGCCCTCGTCGTAGAGCTGCTGACCGCCCGCGGTCAACAGGTCGTAGTCGTAGCCGACCACGCCGAAGTCGATCGCGCCGGTGAACACGAACGGCGCCGGCGATTCGAGCTCCATGAGATCGATGAGACCGCAATCGCCCGAGAGCACGCCGAGCTCGCCGGGCTCGCCGGTGGTGGTGTCGCCGGTGGTCGTATCGCCGGTGGTGGTCGAGGTGCCGGTGGTGGTGTCGCCGGTGGTCGTGGTGTCGTCGCCGGTCGAGGTCGACGAAGTCGTCGTGGTCGTGGTCGAGAGGTCGCCGGTGGTGAGGTCGCCGGTCGTCGTCTCGGTGGTCGGGCCGACGCCGGTGTCGGTGAGCTCGCCGGTGGTGGTCGAGGTCGAGGTCGGCTCGTCCGAGGTCGCGGTCGCGGTCGCGGTCGAGGTCGTCGGCGACGACGTCGAGGTCGTGTCGACGGTGGTGGTCGAGGTCGAGTCGTCGGTGCTGGCGGACTCGGTGGTCGCGGTCCCGCCGTCGCCGCCGCAGGCCAGCAGCAGCGCCAGGAGCGACGAGGGGCGAGCGAGCAGGCGGGCGAGCGCGGGCGCGGGCATCGGCGGCGACAGTAGCAGGAGCGCGCGGTGCGGGCGCGGGCGCGCGGGGCTGTGCGATCTCGCACCAGCGGGTCGCCGGGGGCGGCGCGAACCGGCGAACGAATCGCCCGGCTCGGGCATACCTGGCAGCGAGGATGCCCGAGGTCCCCGACGAAGAGCTCGTGGTCGCGCTGCGCGACGGGGAGCTGGCGGCCTTCGACCGGCTCTACGTGCGCTACGAGCGGCGCCTCTACGGCTACATCCGCCGGATCGTCGGCGAGTCCGCAGTCGCCGACGACCTGTTCCAGGACGTCTTTTTGAAGGTGCTGCGCGATCGCAGCTACGACCCCGAGCGCGGGCGGTTCGCGCCGTGGCTGTTCGCGGTGGCCCGCAACGCCTGTCTCATGGCCCAGCGCAGCGAACGCAGCCACGCCTCGCTGCGCGAGCGGGCCCAGGTGCAGCTGCGGCCGGCCGAGGCGGCGCCGCCGGACGTGCGGGTCGGCGAGGCCGCGCGCGTGCAGGCGGCCATGGCGGCGCTGCCCGAGGCGCAGCGTCAGCTCATCCTGCTCAAGCAGCTCGGCGAGCTCAGCTACCGCGAGATCGCCGGGCTCATGGGGGTCGCCGAGGGGACCATCAAATCGCGGCTGCACGCCGCCACCCAGGCGTTTCGCCGCCTGCTGACGGAGGAGGCTCCGCCGATGAAATGTGAAGAGTGCGACGCGTCGCTGATCGATTACGCCTACGACGAATTGGCCCCCGAGCCGCGCCGCGCGGTGACGCGGCACCTGGCCGAATGCGCCGGTTGTGCGGTGGCCTACTGCCGCCTGCGCGCCGACCTCGACGGTGCGCTGCAGGCCGCCCACGAGGCGCCGCCGCCGGCCGTGCGCGAGCGGCTGCGGGCCGCCGTCGAACGCGAGTTCCGCCCGAGCTGGTGGCGCCGCGGGCTGGCGCTGGTGCAGCGGCCGGTGCCCGCGTACGCGGTGGTCGCGGCGCTGGTGCTGCCCGCCGCGCTGTGGCTGGTGCGCGAGTCGGGGCGCGACGACGTGGCGACCTCGACGTCCCCGCGGGTGCGCGGCTACGACGCCGCCGCGCCGCCGCTGATCCACCGGCCGATCCTGTGACGAGCGAGAGGCCTCGCGACGCATCCGGCCCGAACCGCGACGAGCGTCGATCGATACACCGACGAATCCGCCGGAACCTCCGACGAGCGACGATAGGCCCTTGCCACGAATCACCGGCCGATCTTCCGACGAGCGACGATCGGCCCGCTCACGACGAATCCACGCACCTGACCCCGGAGACATCTCATGGAAATGAAGAAAATGCGCAGACCGCTCTCGCTGTTGACCCTGGCCCTGTTCGCCTGCGATCCGGCGACCGACGACGCGGCGGCGCCCGAGGAGGCGCCCGTCGAGGGACCGGCGCTGGCCGAGGGCCGGCGCCGACGCCGACGAAGGGGCAGGCGAGGCCGCGGACGGAGGCGATGCCTGACGCCGAGAAGGCGTTCGCCAGGGCCCGTCAGCTGATCGCCGAGCACTACGTCGACGCGGCGATCGACCCCGGCACGCTCTACACCGGCGCGGTCGAGGGCATGCTGGCGCGGCTCGGGCCGCCGACGACCTACCCGATCAACGAGCTGATGGCGCCGCGCGAGCTGGCCGAGCTGCTGCACGGCACCGGCGGGACGATCGTCGGGGTCGGCGTGATGATCGAGCAGGTCGCCGGGGTGCTGGTGATCCGCGAGGTCATCGCCGGCGGGCCGGCGGCCGCTGCGGGGCTGCAACGCGGCGACCGGATCCTCGAGATCGACGGGGTCAAGATCAAGGGCAAGCCGATGGTCGAGATCGTCGACCAGATCCGCGGCCCCGCCGGCACGGCCATCGACGTGTTCGTCCAGCGCGACACCGACGAGTGGCACGAGAAGTTGGTGCGCCAGACCGTGGCGATCCAGAACGTCGAGTCGAAGCTGATCGGCGACAAGGTCGGCTACCTGCGTCTGCGCGGGTTCGCCGAGACGACGCCGGCCGAGTTCGACGCGGCCGTGGCGGCGCTGCAGACCCAGGGCGCCGAGGCGCTGGTGCTCGACCTGCGGGCGTGCCCGGGCGGCGTGCTCGACGCGGCGATCAAGGTCACCGGCTCGCTGCTGCGCGACGGTCAGGTGATCGTGACGACCACCGGGCGCGACGAGCCGGGCAAGACGGCCGCGGCCAAGGGCGACGGGCGCTGGAAGGACCTGCCGCTGGCGGCGCTCATCGGGCCGGAGACCGCCTCGGGCGCGGAGATCCTGGCCGACGCGCTGGCGACCCACAAGCGCGCGACGCTGATCGGGGCGCCGACCTTCGGCAAGGGCACGATCGAGAGCATCCACGAGCTCGGCAACGGCTGGGCGATCAAGCTCAGCACCGGCCGCTTCGTCGGCGCCGGCGGCGAGCCGCTGCCCGGCCGCGGGGTCAAGCCGCACCTGCCGGTGCCGCTGGTCGCCGACGCCCCGCTCGACCCGGTCGACGCGGTGCCCTCGGAGGCCGACGCGGCCCTGGCGGTGGCGAAGACCTGGCTCGAAGACCAGGCGAAGTAGTCATGGCGCTCGACCCGGTCGACGCGGTGCCCTCGGAGGCCGACGCGGCCGGGCGGTGGCGAAGACCTGGCTCGAAGACCAGGCGAAGTGAACACGGCGCTCGACCCCGAGGCCGCACCGCCCCCGCAACGGGGGACGGAGCAGCCCGCGACTGGGCCGGGCCCGTGGTGGCGGATCAGCGGGCGGCGTAGATGACGCCCTCGCCGGGGTCGATCAGGTAGGCGCAGCGGGCCGAGCCGACGTTGCAGCCGAGGCTGCGCGGCATCCAGCAGACGTTGTTGCCGTCGCGGCAGCCGTAGTCGCCGGTCTGGGTGCCGCAGTAGCCGAAGCCGTCCTCGTAGTCGTGGAACATGCCGAGGCCGCGGTAGCTGTCGCAGCCGTGGGTGCAGACGTTGTTGACGGTCGGGTCGACGTAGCCGAAGCTGTCGCGGTAGCTCCAGCCGCTCGAGGTGTTGATGCTGGTGAACGGGACGGCGTCGTTGCGGTGCGTCACCATCCACTGCTTGCCGAGCGAGATGCCGTTCTCGATGAGCTTCAAATAGATGATGATGCGCTCCTTGTAATTGGCGTTGGCGCCCTGCAGCGTCTGGGCCGAGGCCCAGCCGTTTGCGATGTCGCCGACGGTGCCGAAGTTGCTAAACGTCGGGGTGCTCCACTGCGCGGGCTTGCGGATGTAAATCATCACGGTCCAGCCGCCGCCGTCGGTGGTCATCTCGCAGAACACGTTGAACGGCTGCTTGGGGCCGCCGCCGTCGACGTCGATCTGGTAGACGCCGTCCGTGGCGGCCGGCATGGCCTGCTTGATCGCCAGGCACGAGGTCGCCTCGATCGTGCAGGTCGCGCTGCAGCCGTCGCCGTCGCTCGCGTTGCCGTCGTCGCACTGCTCCTGGCCGGCGCGGACGTGGCCGTCGCCGCACTTGGCGGCCTTGCAGGTGTTGATGCAGGCGTCGGTCTGGACCATGTTGCCGTCGTCGCACTCCTCGACGCCGGCCTGGGTCTGGCCGTCGCCGCACTTGGCGGTGGCGCAGTTGTTGAGGCAGGCGTCGGTCTGGACCTGGTTGCCGTCGTCGCACGCCTCGCCCGGGCCGAGGATGCCGTCGCCGCAGGCGGCCGGCTTGCACACGTTGGTGCAGTCGTCGTTGTCGTTGGTGTTGCCGTCGTCGCAGCCCTCGCCGGGACCGACCTCGCCGTCACCGCAGACGTTGTCGGTGCAGTCGGCCTTGCAGGCCTTGTCGTCGCCGTTGTCGGGGCCGTCGTCGCACTGCTCCATGGCCTCGAACACGAGGCCGTCGCCGCACACGGCGTCCTTGCACTGCGTGGTGCAGGCGGCGCTGTCGCTGTTGGCCGGGCCGGCGTCGCACTGCTCGTCCAGGCTGGCCTGCTCGAAGCCGTCGCCGCACTTCGGCGCGGCGCACTGGTCGGTGCAGCCGTCGTCCTGGTCGCCGTCGGCGCCGTCGTCGCAGAACTCGCCCGGATCGATCACCTCGTTGCCGCAGCCCTCGAGCTCGCACAGGTCGCTGCAGCCGTCGCCGATCTCGAGGTTGCCGTCGTCGCAGCCCTCGCCGGGGCCCTTGTCGCCGTCGCCGCAGACGTTGGTCTGACAGTCGGCGGTGCAGGCCTGGCCGGCGCCGTTGTTGCCGCCCTCGTCACTAGGTCTCGGCGCCGCCCTCGGTGTTCCACAGCTTGCCGTCGCCGCAGGTCGCGGCGGCGCAGACGTCGGTGCAGGCGCCGTTGTCGGAGTTGCCCGCCCCGGCGTCGCAGGTCTCGCCGGCGTCCGCCTGGACGATGCCGTCGCCGCACTCCGGCAGGGTGCAATTCGCGGTGCAGGCGTCAGTGTCGTCGGCGTTGCCGTCGTCGCACTGCTCGGTCGGGGCGACCTCGCCGTCGCCGCATGTCTCGAGC
Organism: Nannocystis pusilla; assembly: GCF_026626665.1. Taxonomy (GTDB): domain Bacteria; phylum Myxococcota_A; class Polyangia; order Nannocystales; family Nannocystaceae; genus Nannocystis; species Nannocystis pusilla. Next base: position 5,985,829 of record NZ_JAPNKE010000002.1, on the reverse strand, counting down.
TTGCAGGCGTTGTTGCACGCGTCGTCGTCGACCTGGTTGCCGTCGTCGCAGCCCTCGCCGGGGCCGACGAATCCGTCGCCGCAGACGTTGGCCTTGCAAGTGCCGGTGCAGGCCTCGCCGGGGCCGTTGTTGACGCCGTTGTCGCAGGCCTCGTCGGGGCCGACCTCGCCGTCGCCGCAGACGTTCGGCAGGCAGTCGTCACGACAGGCGTTGCCGGGGCCGTTGGCGTCGCCGTCGTCGCAGGCCTCGCCCGGGTCGAGCACGCCGTCGCCGCAGACCGGGTTGGGGCCGCCGGTGGTGGGCTGGGTGGTGGTGGGCGCGTCGGTGGTGGGCGCGTCGGTGGTGGGCTGGCCGGTGGTGGTGGCGAGGGCGGTCGTGCCGGTCGTGGTCCCGGCGCCGGTCTCGGTGTCGACCGCCGTGCCGCCGCCCGGGCAGGCAGAGAGGCCGAGTACGAGCGTCCACGCGGCCGGAGTGCTGTTCCATCGGTTCAAAGGCATCAGGAAGGATTCGCACCAGGTATGGGGTCTGTAAACCACGCATTGTCGCGCGCGGCCCCCCGGTCGGCCCGGACGCGAGCCGCCGGCCCGTCTGCGCGCGTCACTCGCCGACCCACCAGGAAGCGGTGCGGCGAGGCGGCGCGGGCCTGGGGACGCGGGCCGAGCGGGCCGTCCGAGGCCCCGCTCCGCATCAGCGGAGGAGAGGCCGGTGGCACGATGGCCCTCGCGCGAGAGGTCGCGTGCTCGGCCCGAACATGGCGATCTCGCAGCGGCACGCTCGAGGTCGTCGTCCGCGGAGGGTCGGTGATTCCGCTGCCTCTTCTTCCGTACGTCCTGGCGGAGCCAGGTCGCGGCGCAGGGTCCGGGAGCTGTCTCGAAGACCAGGCGAGGCTGGCTCATGAGACATGTCGCTGCGCGCCGCCGCCGACTCGTTCCGTGGGGGGCTCGCGGCGATCGTGGCGCATGGTTCGGGAGCTGTCTCGAAGACCAGGCGAGGCTGGCTCATGAGACATGTCGCTGCGCGCCGCCGCCGACTCGTTCCGTGGTGGGCTCGCGGCGATCGTGGCGCAGGGTCGCGGAGGATCTTGGGCTGTCTCGAAGAACAGGTGAGGATGGCTCATGCGACATGTTGTTGTGCGCCGTCGCCGACTCAGTCCGCGGCGTGCTCGCGCGTGAGCGCGTGGAGCTCGGGGCGGGCGCGGACGACGTCGCCGACGAGCAGCGGCATCTCGCTCTCGGCGCGGGCGCGGTCGATCGCCTCGCGGGCGCGGGGGACGTCGCCGGCCGCGGCGGCGAGCGACGCGAGGTCGAGCCAGAGCAGCCAGCGCTCCTTCGCTTGCGGCGTGTCGGGGGCGAGCGCGGCGGCGAGGCCGAGGGCGCGCTCGAGGTCGGCGCGGGCGTGGTCCGGTTCACCCGCGTGGAGGTACGCGCGGGCGCGCCAGGTCAGCAGGTCGCAGGCGCGGGCGCGGCGGGCGGGGGCTGGGTCGGGCTCGTCAGCGCTTCGGCGTCGAAGCTGGCGAGGACGGCGAGCAGCGCGTCCCGGGCCCGCGGATCGGCGAGGTGATTGACGGCGGTGTTGCGCCACAGCGCGTGGCTTTCGGCGAGGAAGCGCTCCGGGTCGAGCTCCCGCAGGACAGGCGCGAGCAGCTCGGGGCGGGCGCGCAGCGCGGTCAGCAGCGTCGGCTCGACGGGCCCGGGCGCGGCGAACAAGGGGCCGAGCAGGGCGCGGGCCTCGGCGACGCGACCGACCTGCAGCAGCGCGTGGGCCCGCCACACCTGCTCGGGCGGCGCGAGCGGGCCGAGCTGATCGAAGCGCGCCAGCGCCTCGACCGGGTCGCCGCGGACGAGCGCGCGCGTGAGGCTCGCGCGCGTCGGGTCGGCCGGCGGCGCGCCCAGGGCCGCGAAGCCGCGCAGGGTCACGCCGTGGACCTCGGCGGTCAGCCACGACCGGTCCACGTGGTCGCTGCGCAGGACCAGGCGATGGCGGCCCGCAGGCGGGAGCTCGTCGGTCAGCGGCTCGCGCAGGGTGCGGGAGGTGCCGTCGGGCAGGGTCAGCTCGCAGGCGATCTCGCCGAGCGCCGGGATCACCGACACGCGCATGGTCAGGCGGGTGGCGACGGCGGTGCTGCGCGGCGCGAGCGGGGGCTGCTGGAAGTCGCCGAGGCGCCGCTCGCCCAGGCCGCACATGAACACCCGCGCGACCTCGACGCCGCCGCGGCTGGTGCCGGAGTGTGCGCGCCGAGCCAGACCGTCGGCGTGCCGGTCGGCGCGTCGGCCTCGGGGACCAGGGCGATCTCGAGGCCGCTGCCCCACTCGGTCTCGGCGACGGTGAGGTCGGCGGCGAGCTCGATCATCTCGCCCTGCCACGCGACCGGCAGCGAGGCCAGCGCGCCCGCGGTGTCGGCGGCGAGCGCCAGGCTGCGCGCGCCGGGGCGGTGGCGCAGGCCGAGCGGCTCGTCGATCGTCCACGCGGGCGCGAGCGGGCGGTCGAAGTCGAGGTCGACGCGCTCGCGGCCGACAGCGACCAGCGGGGCCCAGCGCTGCGCGAGCGCCCGGCGGACGTCGTCGGCGAGGGCGGGCAGGCGCGCGAGCGCGGCCAGAGTCTGCTGCGCGCCCTCGTAGTCGCCGAGGCGGAGCTGGGTCCGCATCGCGCCCTGCAGCGCGTCGGCGGCCAGCTCGGGGGCCTCGCTGGCGCTGCGGAACAGGGCCTGGGCCTCGCGCTCGCGGCCGGAGCGCTCGCGCAGCACCGCGGCCGTGTAATAGGCGGTGGCGCGCGAGGTGGGCCGCGAGGCGCGGCGGCCGAGGTCGGCGAACTCGCGGGCGGCGTCGTCGAGCAGGCCGAGGCCCTGCAGCGTCTGGGCGTGGCGCCACGTGCGGTTCCAGGCCGGGTCGTCGAGCTCCGGCGCGGCCGCAGGGGCCGGCGGGGTCGGGACCGGCGCGAGCGCCTCGTCGCCGGCGCCGACGACCCACAGGCGGGTGCCGCCGTCGGGCTCGGCGAGGTTGGCGATCAGCTCGTCGGCGGCGTCGTCGTCGAGCTGCGCGAACGCGAGGACCTGCAGCTCGCCGAGCAGCACCGGGGTGAAGCGGCCGTCGTCCTCTTGCAGGTACAACAGGGTGTGCGTGCGGCCGCCTCGCGCGAACTCGAGGGCGATGTCGTCGCGGCCGTCGCCGTTGGCGTCGCCGACCTTCGGCGGCCACGAGTCGAAGCGGACGGCGCCGGCCGGCAGCGGGTGGACGAGCTGGTCGCGCCGGACCAGGCGATCGCCCTCCAGGGCGTAGATGTAGACGCCCGCGGGGTCGCCGTGGGGCCGGTCGGGCGGGAACACCAGCGCGCTGGCGTCGACGTGGGTGTTGTGGGCGACCAGCAGGGGCGCGCCGGCGGGCCCGCGCAGCGGCGTGAGGCCGAGGACCATGCCGAGCTTGTCGCGGGCGACGGTCCGCAGGGTCCGCGTCGCCGGGTCGAGCCGGAGCAAGCGGACGTCGTAGGCGCGCCAGCCGGTGAAGCTGGCGGCGAGCTCGAGGGAGCCGTCGCCGTCGAGGTCGACCGGCGCGAGCCCGCTGGGGCTCGACTCGAGCGTGTCGGCCTCCGAGTAGACGACGCGGCGCTCCCACTGGCCGTCGTCCCGCGGGGTCAGCGAGAGCAGCTCGCGGCCGGCGCTGGTGCCGACGTACAGCTCGCGCACGCCGTCGCCGTCGAGGTCGGCGGCGGCCATGGCGGTCGGGACCTCCTCGTCCCAGGTGAGCAGGGGCGTGAGGGCGTCCGGGTCGGCGCGGTAGAGGGTGACCGGCAGGCCGCTCTCGTAGCCGCGGCCGACGGCGAACAGCGGCTCGCCCGGGGCGACCTGCAGCGTGCGGGTCCCGGCGGCGGCCGGCAGGGCGCGCAGCGGCGGCAGGCCGGGGGCGCGGGCGGCGATGTGGACCGCCCGCGGGTCGTCGCGCGAGGGAAGCACCACCACGCGGTCGGCCTCGACGTGGACGCGCTCGACGTCGCGGTACGCGGTCGCGCCGGCGCCGACGAGGGCCTCGGCGAGGGCGCGCACGCTGGCAGGGCCGCCTTCGGCCAGCTCGGCGCGGGCGGCCGCGAAGTCGCGCCGGCCGAAGGCGACGTCGCGCCGCAGGTCCGCGAGCTCCGGCGCGGCGCCGGGGTGCTCGCGGTCGAGCTGGCGGAACAGGCTGGCGAGGGCGTCCCAGTCGAGCCGGGCGCGGAACAGCTGCGCCAGGCCGACCAGGGCCGCGAGCTGCTGGTCGGGCGCCGCGGCGCGCACGTAGGCCGAGGCGAAGGCGGTGCGCGCGGCGTCGCTGTCGCCGTCGTCGCGCCGGCGCGCCGCCTCGTGCAGCCACGCGCGCGCGAGCGCCGGGGTGCCGTCGTGGCGCGGGTCGGCGACGAACGCCTCGAACGCCCGCGCCGCCGCGCCCGGGTCGCCGGCGTCGCGCGCCTCGGCGATCCGCGCCTCGGTGGCCGCCAGCGACTTTTCGGCGGCCCGCTCGACCTGGGCCCGCAACCACTGCTCGCGCAGCTCGACGGCCAGCAGGACGAACAGCATCGACGCGAGCGCGCTGGCGAGGGCGAGCCCGGCGACGCGGAGGCGCTGCCGTCGCGCGGCGAGCGGGTCGCTGGCGAGGCGGTCGAGCAGCTCGCCCATCGACGGGAAGCGGTCCTCCGGCCGGCGCGCCAGGCCGCGCCGCAGCACCGCCGCCAGCCACGGCGGCACGCGCTCGCCCGGGTCGCGCAGGTCGCCGGCGAGGACGGCCCGGTGCAGCTCGGCCACGGTCTCGCCGGCGAACGGCCGCGCGCCGCACAGCGCCTCGTAGAGCGCGGCGCAAGCTGAACTGGTCGGAGCGCGGGTCGGCGAGGCGGTCGGCGAACTGCTCGGGCGACATGTACGCCGGCGTGCCGAGGAGCACGCCGGCGGCGGTCAGCCGCACCTGCGGGTCGCGCTTGTCGGGCGCGAGCGCGGGCTCGTCGTCCTCGTCGCCCCAGGTGACCAGGCCGAAGTCGACCACGCGCGCGCGGCCGTCGTCGCCGACGAGCACGTTCTCGGGCTTGAAGTCGCGGTGGACCAGCCCCTGCGCGTGCGCGGCGGCGAGGCCACGACCTGCCTGAACGAACATGTCCAAAAGTTCTCGTTGCGACCCGGCGGCGGCGCGCCAGCGGGTCGTCCACGCGCGCAGGGTGCGGCCGGCGACGTACTCCATGGCGATGAAGATCCGCCCGGCCGAGGCGCTGACCTCGAAGATCTGGACCACGTTGGGGTGCGACAGCTGGGCCAGCGCCTTGGCCTCGTGGAGGATCCGCCCGTGCGCGCTGCTGCCCCGGGAGTCGGTGCGGACGCGCTTGATGGCGACGCGGCGGTCGAGCTGCTCGTCGTAGGCGACGTAGACGACGCCCATGCCGCCCTGGCCGAGCACGCGCAGCAGGCGGTAGCGGCCGAGGCGATCGCCGGGCGCGTCGGGCTCGGCGACGGGGGAGCGCTCCTCCGGGGTGTGCCGGGCGAGGTCGTCGTACGTCGCCTCGAGGGTGGCCTCCGGGTTCGACGCAGGCGGCGGCGGGCCGAGCCCGGCCCCGCTCTGCTCGACGGTGGTCGCGGCCGCCCTGGCGCTCGCCGCCCGTGTCTCGGAGCCCGACACGTCGCCAGTATGCCAGCCTCGGTCTTGGTTCTCAGAGGGCATCGCACTACTCCATCACGGGTTCGGACCTGATCGCGGCCTCAGCCGCGCCGCGATCGCACTGGCACATTGGCCGGTCGTGGGCAGACGAGGCCGCTGTGCCGCGCATGATGGCGCGTCACGACGATCGCTGCGGTGTCACTCGTCCGGGCAGCGGCGCCTGTCCGCTGCGGTGGCTGTCACTCTCGGGGCAGCGCCGCGGCGCGGCGCTGCGTGTAGGTCACACCTCGTCGGGAGGCCGGCTGTCGAGGTCGGCGCGGGCCTTGGCGCCGAGGCGCGACAGGCCGATGTTGTGATCGAGGAGCACCTTGCAGGGCACCGCGACCTCGCCCTCGGCGGTCTTGAGGACCACGCACACGCCGAAGTAGCGGATGACCACGCCCTCGACGTCGCCGACGCGGAGGGTGTCGCCGGGGCGGGCCAGGCGGCTGAGGAAGTGGCCGGCGACGAGGTTGTGGAACGAATGGCGCGAGCCGAGCGCGAACGCCAGGGCGATCGCGGCGGCCGTGATCGCGGCGAGGACGATCAGCAGGGTCTCGATCAGCGAGGTCTCGAGGCCGGCCTGATCGCCGGCGACGATCACCGCCACCGTCATCACGCCGTAGTAGGCGAGGTTGCCGAGCAGCTCGGGGCGGTCGACGTCGCCGCGGCGCTGGCCGAAGCCGATCGCGGCGCGCCGGACCACCCCGGCCACGCCGGCGCCGACGCACAGCACCAGGCCGGCGGCGGCCAGGCGCGGCAAGAAGGCGATCAGCGCGGCGGCGCCGGCGGACAGCGCCTCGAGGCCGAGGATGTCGGCCGCGGCGGCGCCGGTGGCGAGCAGGCCGGCGGCCCACACGAGCCCGCCGACGAGGTGGGCCACGCCCTTGCGGACCCCGATCGCGTAGAGCAGGCGGGCCGCGCCGGCGCGCTCGGCCAGCGCGTCGAGCCCGGACTTCTCGATGGCCCAGCGCGCCATGCGGCTGGCGATCGCCGAGGCGACGAGTCCGCCGACCACGACCGCGACAAACAGCGCGGCCGTCGGCAACAGCCTGCTGACCTCTTGTGCAAGATCATTGAACATCACTCGTCCTCCTCGTCGTGTGGATCGTCGGTGGTCTCGGCGGTCAGCAGCGAGCCGGCGATGTTGCCCGTCTCGACCGCGACCGACGCGAGCAGGGCGACCGCGCTGGGCGGGCGCACTGCCTCGACCGCCGCGACCTGATCGATCTCGTGTTTGACGCGGTCGCCGAAGTCGGCCGCGAGCGACACGAGCTCCTCGCGCAGCACCTCGAAGACGCCGTGGATCCAGTCCGACTCAAGCAAGTCCGGTGTCGCCACGTCGACCTCCTCGCTTCGCGTACTCGCGCTGAAATCGGTCCTCGCCCGCGTGAGCCGCATCTTCGCCGCCGACTCGCCGATCTCGAGCACATCGGCGATCTCCTTGAGCGGCAGCTCCTCGACGAAGCGCAGCACCATGATCTCGCGGTAGGGGTAGGCCAGCTCGCCGAGGACCCGCTTGAGCAGGTCGCGCTCGCCGAGCTGGCCCGTCATCGACTCGCCGCTGAGCGTCATCGGCAGGCCGCTCTCCTCCTCGTAGCGGGCCCGCGTCCGCGAGTCGCGGCGGTGATTGAAGGCCAGGCGGCGGGCGATCACGCGGAGCCAGCCGCGGAAGCGGGCCCCGTCGTCGCAGTCCTCGATCGCCAAGAAGGCGCGGACGAACGCGTCCTGGGCCACGTCCTCGGCGTCGCTCTGGTTGCCGAGCAGGTGCGTCAGCAGGCGGACCAGCCACTGCTGATGGCGATCGACGAGGGTCTCGAACGCGAGCTGACCGGGGAGGCCGCGCTGGGCCGCCGCTCGCACCAGCGAGGCGTCGTCGGGCTCGATCGTCATGAATTCGCCCTGGGGTCCGTCGGCGGCCCCGATTTCGCCCTGCGAGCGCGGCATGTCAAGCGCTCCACCAGCCTTCGCGGCGGCCGCGCGGCGCGGCGTGGGCCTCGTGCAGCGCGTCGCCGGGGCTCGCCGAGATCGTGACGGCCGCGGCGGCGTGGCCCGACACGGGTTCGTTCGTCTCCACGGCGAGCGCGGCGCCCGGGCGGCGAGGCGCGGCAGATCGGTCGTGGCGCGCGAGCTCTCGCACGGGCGCCGGGAGGCCGACGTCGCGAAAGACAGGGGCTCCGGGCCCCGGCGCGGGGTCGAGGTCAAGCGCCCTCGTGGGGCCGGCCGCGGCGCCGGAGGGCAGCGGCGTGAGGTGCAGCGACATGCTGGGGTCTCCGCATTCGAATCGGGCGAGAGAGGGCGCGGGCCGACGAGCCGCGCCCCGCAGGACGGCTTCATGACGGGGTCATCGCGGTTCGCGTCGGGCGTCGGCCCTGCCTGCGCGGGTGGCATGATTGCTCCTCGGCGACAGGGGCGGGCGGCGCTGTAAATATTGGTGTCTCATGGGTCGGCTCTCCATTGTCGGCAGCGGCGCGTCGCGGGCGGCCGCGAGGGCGTGGCTGCCCGCGCGCCCTCGCGGCCGCGGCGGGCGATCGTTCAACATTTCTCTCGGCGAAATGAGAGTGTCAGCAGATGGGCCGGCCGGGGCCGACCTCATATTCGCCAAAACATGGACTCACTTGCGCGCCACCACGTCGGCGCTGAAGATCCCCTTGCCGCTGGGGCTCGCCGGGGCCGGATCTTTCTCGAGGGTGATCAGCACCTTGAACGCGAAGCTGGGCGAGCTCGCCTCGAGCTGGCCGCGGCGGTCGCCCTCGTCGTAGGCCAGGGCGCCGGCTCGCACGGCCGGCAGATCGCCGGTCACGAGCCATACGACGAAGGATGTGGCCTCGGTGTCGAGGCGGGACGGCGGCGCCAGGTTGGTGACGTCGAGCGTCACGGCGTAGGTGCCGGTCTTGTTCTTCTTGGCCACGATCTTGGCGTCGGAGCCGAGCGCGGGCGCGTGCGTGGGCGCCTGGACGGTGGTGGCGCAGGCGGAGGTCGAGAGGAGGACAGCGGTGAAGAGGGATACGAGGACGCGTGTCATGATTGGAAGTCAGTCGTCGAAGGGTCTGCCGTACTCACACGGGCCGGGTCGTTCGGGTCACACGAAAAATCGAGGTCGAGGCGAGGCCGGGTCGTGTGGCAACGCTCGCCCCGAGGCCGTGTCCGACCCGCCGTGGAGGGGCTGACCTATACACACGGCTCGAGGCACGGGGGTCACAAGAAAAATTCGCGGCGGCATGTGGGCGGGCGTGGGCGGGCGCCCGCCCATGCTTCGGGGGGCTCGGCGGAGGCTCGGCGCAGCTTTTTGCGGCGGGGACGGCTCGGCGGGAAGAGGAGGTCCGTGGACCCCCGGCGGCCTCGCAGCTCTTGCGGGGAGCGGGGTCGGTAGCGAAGAAGAGGTGACGCTGGCGCGCAGGTCGATGCGCCGCCGCAGCTTGTGCGGGGAGGACGGCGGGTGCGGACCGGCGCCGTGCTCGGGAGTGCTCGCGAGGATTCCCCCAGACTCGCTGAGCCGCTCGCCGTCGATAGCCGCGTCACGACGGGGTCATACGATCGATCTGGGGTAGCGTGAGGGGACGCCTTTTCCATGAAGTGAGGAGCACCGAGACCGGCTTGCGACGCGCCGCTGCGACCTCCGAGCGCCTGCCGGCCCTGCGCGGCACCGCCGAGGCCCTGCTGGAAGCGCTGCGGCGGCGCTGGCCCGAGGCGCTCCCGCTGCCGTTTTTCCTGCGTCTCCATGAGGACGAGCGACGCGCTCAGCTGTCGTCGCTCGTGCTCAGATGATCGAGGAGGTCGTCGACGGACGCGAACTGGACGGTCTCGACGTCGTCGTCCTTCTCGTCGACGATGACTTCGACGACTTCTAGATCCTCGTCGAGCTGCGCGCGGATCCAGCTGTCGGGGAACTGCTTCGGCGCGGCGAAGGACAGCAGGACGGCGTCGGGGAGGACGACCACGGAGCGGAGCGCCAGATCGTCGCGCAGGTCGGTGGTCTCGATCACCGCCTCGTCGCCGACCGCCTCCTCGATGTCCCCGGCGATCGCGTCGACGATCTGCCGCCATTGCGCCGTCGTGATCGTCAGGATCCGTCGGACACCGGCGAGGAGGGCGCCCGCGTCCAGATCCGGCCGCTCCTCGAGCTCGGGGTCGACGTTGACCATGACGTCGGCCCCGGCGGCAGGCAGGTGCGCCGCGCCGACGACGATCCCGTCGGTCGCGTACGGCGTTGACAATAGCCCGCTCCTGGCGAGCTCGTCGCGCAATCGATCGATCTGCTGCATTGTCGTCATGCCTCGTCGCCGCCGGATGAACTTCCGAATCGTCCGATGCGCTGTGCGCGATGTCGAGCCGGGCGTCCGAGCAAGCGGCGCGAGTGTAGCCGAGCGGCCGTCGTCCGCAGGACCCGGAAAGGCCGCGCGGGGCCGGGCGCGAGGGCCGCGAGGCGCGCGTCGGCAATTCATGAAAAACACGCCGGAGCTCGCCGCCTTGCCATACGGCGAGCTCCGGCGTCGGGCGCCAGCGAGGGATGTCTCGCGTATCCCTCGTCGACAGCTTGTGATGAGCACGCCGAAGTTTGCCGTTCACAAGATCGACGGCGCGCTCCGGCGTCGTATGCGCCTAGCGATGACTCGGCCAGCAGCTGGGGGACGAGCCCGCCGCCTTTTCAGGTCGACGGCGAGCTCTGATTCGTGGGCCGCGAGGGATGCCTCGCGGTCACGGGTCGGTCGGTGTTCCGGAGCTCGCCGAGGCTCGCCGTCGCGGGCGAGTCGCGGCGATGGTCGGCTCGCGGTTCACTCGGTGAGCAGCTTGTACTCGATGCGGCGATTGATGGCGCGGCCCTTCGAGGTCGTGTTGTCGGCGATCGGCTCGTCGGGGCCGGCGCCGCGGGTCTGCAGGCGCTCGGGCGAGATACCGGCGCCGACCAGGTAGTCGCGGACGGACTCGGCGCGCCGGCGCGACAGGTCGACGTTGACCTCGCGCGAGCCGGTGTTGTCGGTGTGGCCGACGATCTCGACGCGCAGGTCCGGGAAGTCCTTGAGCACCTTGACCGTGCCGTCCATCGTCTTCTTCGAAGTCGGCTTGATGGTCGCCTTGCCGAGGTCGAAGTAGATGCCCTTGATGACGCCGGTGAAGCGAGTGACGGCCGCGGGCAGCTCGTCGGGGCAGCCGTCGGTGTCCTCGAAGCCGTTGCGGTTCTCCGGCTTGTCGACGCACTTGTCGTCGGGGTCGAGGATCTTGTCGCCGTCGCTGTCGCGCACGGGGCAGCCGTCGGGCGCGACGCCGGGCTCTTCGGGGCACTTGTCGTCGGCGTCGAGGAAGCCGTCGCGGTCGCGGTCGGGCGGCGGGCAGCCGTCGGGTTCGATGCCGGGGACCGTCGGACACTGGTCCTTCAGAATCGAACACCTTGTCGCCGTCGGAGTCGCGGTCGGGGCAGCCGTTGGGCAGGTCGCCGGGCTCGTCCGGACACTGGTCGTCCTTGTTGGGCACGCCGTCGTGGTCGCGGTCCGGGTCCTCCTTCGGGGCCGGCGCGGGCTTCTTGCGCCCGAGCGTGAGCGAGGCGCCGGCGAGGACCTCGAGGTGGCTGGTGCCGTCGGTCTGCTGGGCCGCCTGGGCGGCGATCAAGTGGCGGGCGTCGAGGCGCAGCGTGAACATGCGCGTGACGTGGAACTTCACGCCGATGCCGTAGTGGCCGATCGGGTCGATGTCGTTACCGGCGACCCCGGGCTTCGAGCGCAGGCCCATGAGGCCGTAACCGCCGAGGATGAACGGGACCACCCGGAAGAACGGCAACTGCAAGATGCCGTGGCCGCGGAAGGCGTAGAGCAGGGCGCTCCCGCCGGGGTCGTAGGTGACCGGCAGTGCCGCGCCCTCGAGCTCGAGGCCGAGGAAGCTCAGCGGGAAGTAGGCCACCCGCAAGCCGCCCTCGAACGACGGCCGGCGCAGCGGCTCCTGAGGAGCGGTCGCTGGGTCGTAGAAATCGTGGTAGCGGGCGAATACCGCCGTGCCGAGGAAGATGCCGATCTCGGCGGTGTTGCGCTCGGGGTGGTACCGCCGGATGCCGGACTCTTCGCTCGCCGTCTTCTTACTCTTCTCGGCGGCGCTGGCCTCGGTCCATGGAGCTCCGGCCACCGCGAGCGCGACCAGGAGCGTGTTCCTGCGTAGTGTCTTCAATGCCATTCTCCTTGGGATCAAACTGGGTCACGAGAAAACCACACTGGCGGACTCGACCGCAGGCGCGGCGGTCGAGTCACGTTCGTTCCGGGCGGCGGGCGCCCGCGCGCGATCAGAGCACGAAGCCGAAGATCGGGCACACCGCCAGGCCGCACTCGCCGAGCAGGCCGCATTCCCCCAGGACGTTGTTGACCGTGTTGAGCACGGTGGGCAGGCTGACCTGGCACTGGAGCCCGCAGAAGACCGCGTTGCCGCCGTTCTCCGCGCAGCCCAGCAGGCACAGACAGTCGACGTCCTGGTTGCACTCGATCCAGGCGTCGCAGCAGTTGGCCTTGAGGCACACGTCGCAGCCGCTGTCTCCCGGCCCCGGCTCGCACAGGCCGGCCGTGTCGGAGTCGCTGTCGCTGACGGTGCCCATGGAGTCGGTGCCGTTGCTGTCGCTGACGGTGCCCATGGAGTCGGTGCCGTTGCTGTCGCTGACGGTACCCATGGAGTCGGTGCCGAGGGTGCCGTTGCTGTCGCTGACGGTACCCATGGAGTCGGTGCCGAGGGTGCCGTTGCTGTCGCTGACGGTGCCCATGGAGTCGGTGCCGACGGTGCCGTTGCTGTCGCTGACGGTGCCCATGGAGTCGGTGCCGTTGCTGTCGCTGACGGTGCCGACGGAGTCGGTGCCGACGGAGTCGGTGCCGACGGAGTCGGTGCCGTCGCTGTCGCTGACGGTGCCGACGGAGTCAGTGTTGGAATTGCTGGCCGGACCGTTGGAGTCGGTGACCGAATCCGAGCCGTCGGAGTCGGTCGCCGAGACCTGCCCCTCGGTGGGCGCGGTGGCCTGCGAGTCCGAGTTTGAATCGGAGCCGCTCTGGCTGTCCGTGGCCGTGGCCGAAGCCGAGGCCGACACGCTGGCGCTGGCGCTGGCGCTGGCGCTGGCCGTGTCCGTGGCGGACGCGGGGCCGGCCGAGGCCGAGTCCGATGCGGTGTCGGTGGCCGTGTCGATCAATTGGTCGCTATTGCAGGCGTACCCGCCGAACGTCAGCGCAGTCGCCAGCGCGAAGAAGCGTAATTCATTGCGTCGCATGTCCATACCTCGATCCTCCCATGCGCCGCCCGCTGGCGGCGCTCTCACTATTCTCGCGGGTCGAACCTCTCATGGCCCATATCCTCGGTCAAGCGCCAATCCCAAGACCGTCTTCGCCCCGGTCCGCAGTTGTGCGGCTCGCCACAAGCGGCGGAGATTCCCGGGATTCGCGGCGATCGAACGCATTCACTGCGTAACGGCAGGGTGCGCATCAGCGACCCTCTCCGACCCCGCGGCGCAAGATGCGGCGCTTGCTGATAGAGCTCCCCGCGAGACCTTCGGTAGGGGGCTCTGCCAGTGTTCACGCGGCGGCATACATTCCGGCCGCGAATTGTTTCTCGCTAACACTGTTATCATTGCGGCACCGAGAGATGAACCGGCCGTCGGGTGAATGGGCAGAGCGGACTCGACAATACATCGCGCCGAACAGGTATTCGGCGCAATCCCATGCGGCGAACAAAGGCTAGACAATCATTGTATTGGCTACTGCATGGACACGTCCGCGCGGCGGTTCGACGGCGTGTCCGTGTCCGCCGGGCTGCGGACCCTTGTGCGGACGGGCGACCGTTGCCCGCAATGAGACCGAACGCCGGCGACTGGCGCTGGTGTTGAATTGTCCGACACCACCCGCGCGGCGGCCATCTGCAGGCGGTCGGAAAGATGAATCGAAGTTCGCCGTCGGCAACAGCATATTGCCATGGAAACGATGTTCCATTGCGAGCGAGAACGTGTTCCATCCGCGCGCCCCGGCGCGGCGGCGGGTGAAATTCGTCTGCTCCACAATTAATGTGGAGATTCGCGGCCCGGTCCGACGCTGGCTTGATCGGTTGGAGCGCGTCTTGTAAGACTCCGGAGCGCCGCCGGACGAAGTCGCCGTGGATTCACCTCACCGCCCGATTCCCGGCGCCTGGGATCATTTCTCCGAGCTCGACCTGCACCGACTCGATTTGGCGGCGCGGATCCTGGCGCGCAAAGCCGCGCCCTGTCGGTCGCGCGACCTGCTGGTCCAGGCCGGAGAGGAGATGGCGCGCTCGGCCGAAGAGGCCAGCGTGCTGACGGCCATCGCCGTGCTCATCCGCCTCAGCGCGGCGGCGGTGGCCTCGGCGGACGCGTCCGCCGAGGCCACCATCCGGGAGCACGCGGCGCGGCTGCTCGAGGCGCTCGACGACCCCGACGACGCCGCGCTGGTCCGCGGCTGGCTGCGCCACGTGCCGTGGCAGCGGGTCGGGATCACCACGCTGCGCCGCATCCGTCGCGCGCTGCGGCGCGGGCTGTCGGCCGGGCCGCCGCGGGTGAGCGTGTCCGAGAGCGACGGGTGGAGCGACCTGCTGGACGCGCTGGCGCGTACGCTCGCGGTGGAGCGAGATAAAGAGGTATGGATCGACGCGGGCGAGGGCGACGCCGACCCGGACACGCTGCGGCGGCGGGCCGAGACGACGCGGGCGCTGCTGGTCGAGGGCGCGGCGATGGCCGGCCTCGGCGGCCGCGGCCCGACGCGCAGCACCGTGAGCTCGCAGTCGGGACAGACGGTGCGGGTGTCGACGCGAATCGTCTCGGTCCAGCCGGGTGAGACGATCGGCCGCTTCACGGTGCTCGATCGCCTTGGAAGCGGCGCGATGGGGGCTGTCTATTCAGCTTACGACCCGAAGCTCGACCGCAAGATCGCGCTCAAGCTATTGCACACGCGCAGCCAGGACAATTCGTCCCGCGGCAACACCCGCCTGCTGCGAGAGGCCCAGGCGATGGCCCGCCTGTCCCACCCGAACGTGGTCGTGGTCCACGACGTCGGCACGCACCGCCAGGACGTGTTCCTGGCGATGGAATTCATCCGCGGCAAGACGCTGCAGGCCTGGTCCGAGGAGCGCCCCCGCAGCTGGCAAGAAGTGGTGGCGACGTACCGCCAGGCCGGCGCCGGGCTGGCGGCCGCCCACGCGGCCGGGCTGGTCCACCGCGACTTCAAACCCGCCAACGCGATGGTCGGCGAGGACGGGCGCGTGCGCGTGCTCGACTTCGGCCTGTGTGCCACCACGACCGCCCGCATCGAGCCCAACCTGCGCGCCGGCTCGGGCGCCGAATTGCCGCTGTGGGTCGGGCGCGAGTTCGTGGGCACGCCGGCGTACATGTCGCCGGAACAGTTCCGCGCCGAGGTCGTCGGCGCCGCCTCCGATCAATTCAGCTTTTGCGTGGCGCTCTACGAGGCGCTGTACGGCCAGCGCCCGTTCGCCGGCGAGACGACGCAGAGCATCGCGCTGTCGGTCGGGTACGGCGAATGCGGGCACCGCCGGCGGGCACCCACGTGCCGGCCTGGCTGCTCGCGGTGATCGCCCGCGGCCTGCGGCCCGAGCCCGAGTCGCGCTGGCCGTCGATGGAAGATCTGCTGCGAGCGCTCGACCGCAGCCGCTCGCGCGTGCGACCGACGCTGGCCGCGGCCACGCTGGCGGCCGTGCTGGCGGGCGCGGGCGGCTACCTGGCGGCCAGGCCGGCGCCGGTCGACGAGACCTGCAATGGTTCGGGGCAGGAGATCGCGGCGATCTGGGGCGCGCGCGAGCGCGAGGAGATCGATCGCCGCTTCGCGGGCCTGGGCCCGTATCACTCGACCGAGCTGTGGCCGCCGATCGCCGCCGCGCTCGACGCCTACGCCGGAGGCTGGATGACCGCACATAAAAATGCGTGCCTGGCCCACCGGCGCGGTGAGAATTCGGAGGCGCTGCTCGATCAAAGAATGGTGTGCCTGGCCCAGCGCAAGGCTGGTCTGGGCGAGGCGATCGCGGTGCTGCGCGCGGCCGACGGCGAGGTCGCGGCGCGCGGGCTCGAGATCATCCGCGGCCTGCAGCCGGTCGACGATTGCGCCGACCTGCGCGCGCTGGCCAATGAGGCGCCGCTGCCCGAAGACCCGGAGCTGCGGGCGGCGCTGGCCGACCAGCGCGCGCGGCTCGAGCGGGTCGGCGCGCTCGACCGCGCCGGTCGCGAGATCGCGGCGATCGAGCTGGCCGAGGAGGTGCTGGCCGCGGCCCACGCCCTGCGTCGCGGCCGGCCCTGGCCGAGGCGCTGCTCGCCCGCGCCCGGCTGACGATTCACATGAACAGCCGCTGGGCCGACGACGAGGCGCTGCTGACTCGCGCCTACCTGACGGCCTTCGGGGCGAAGGTCGACGAGACCGCGCTCGAGGCGTTGGCGCTGCGGATCCACCGGCGCAGCCGCGAGCTCGGGCAGGCCGAGCAGACGCGCGAGGACATCGCCCTCGCCCGCGAATACGCGGCGCGTCTGCAGGGACCGGCGCGCCTGTCGGGCCAGGTGCTCAACAGCATGGGCTCGGCGCTGCTCGCCATCGGCGACCTGCACCAGGCCGAGGTCACGCTGCGCGAGGCGCTGGCGGTGCGGATGGCGGCCCTGGGCCCGCGCCACGTCGACGTCGGCTTCACGCTGGGCAACCTGGCGCTGGTGGTCTCCGGCACGGCGGAGCGCGAGACGCTGGTGCTGCGGGCGCTCGAGATCTTCGAAACCGAGCTCGGGCCGGCCCACCCGCACAGCGCGGTGATCCGCATCGTCGCCAGCGTGTCGCTCACCGATCCGCGCATGGCCGCCGAGGTGCTCGAGCGCGGCTGCTCGGTGCTCGAGCGGTTCGCCGCCGACCGCGTGGCCCAGCGCGCGATGTGCCTGGCCCACCTCGGCCAGCGCCACGAAGAGGCGGGCGAGCTGGCGGCGGCCCGCTCGGCCTGGCGCGAGGCCGCGGCGCTGGCGCGACGACTGACGCCCGACGACACCGCGCTGACGCGCCCGGAGATCGCGCTGATCCGCGGCTACGCGGCGCTGCGCCTGGGCCCGGTCGGCGACGAGATCGCCGAACTGCGGGCCGCCTTTGCGCCGTCGGGCGCGAGCGGCGAATGGTGGCTCGCGGTCCAGCAGGCCGAGCTTCACCTGTGCCTCGGCCTCAACCTCGCCGCGCAGGGCGAGCTCGACGAGGCGCGCCAGCACCTCACGGACGCGGTCGCCGGGCTGGCGTCGGTCACCGTCGCCGCGCAGGCGCGCGACGTGTCGCTGCCGCGGCTGCTGGCGCGGGCCCGCGTCGAGCTGGCGAGCGTGCTGCTGGCCGGCCAGGGCGCGGTGGACCGCCAGCGGGCGCTCGCCGAGCTCGACGCGGCCGAGCAGTGGTTTCGCGGGGCCGGCGACGCGTTCGCCTGGCGCGTCGCGGCGATCGAGGGCCTCCGCGCGAAGACCCGCGGTCGCTGAACGGCGAATCATCGCTCAATGTGCGAGTGGTGGTTGCACGTGGATTCATCACAGCGCATAGGCTCATCACATTGTGCTTGACGGAGACGGGCGCTGGGGTTTAGTGTCCGCGACGTCGGGGGCGGCGAGGTCTTTATGCGGGTACGGGGTGTTTGCGGCACAATCGCGGGTGTAGGTCTCTTGGCGAGCGGATGCGTGGAGGCGCTCGCCGACGACGAATGGGGGGACGAGGCGATCGAGGCGCGCGACGGCGGCTCGACGACCTGCCCGGTGTGGCGCTGCGGGTTCAACTCGGCGGAGGTCAACGGCCGGGCCATCCGCGAGCTCAACCTCGACGGGCTCGCCAACGCCGAGGGCGTGCGGATCGTCGGCTTCGTCCCGCCGGCGCTGGGGCTGCTCAGCCTGCAAGAATCCGAGCTCGGGGTCGAAAAGGGCGCGCTCGTGGCCCGCTCGGCGCAGGGGACCACGCTGCGCGGAGCCCAGCTGATCGGCGCGACGATCCTGGTCCAGTCGCCGGGCTCGCTGCTGCCGCTGCCGATCACGGTGCTGGGGCACCAGAAGATCGATTCGTGGGCGGAGGGCGCGCCGCAGGTTTCCACCTATGCGCTCGTGTACCCCGACCTCAACGCGCTCATCGGTGTGCGCAATGTGTGTACCGGCGACCTGCTCGACGTCCTCACCAGCGCGGTCACGGTGATCGGCGGCGAGACCTACGACCTCGCGACGAAGACGATCCAACCGGACAAGCCCCGCTGGTTGACGCTCGCCTGCGCCGGCTCGGCGGCGGCGAAGCTGCAGTTGATGAACTACGGCCCGCAGTCCGACTTCGACGGCGCCGGCCACCCCGCCAGCCTGGCGCAGCGCCAGGCGACGCTGCGCATGATCACCGCCGATTACTGCGGCACCGGCCACAGCTACACGCAGAACGGCACGCCCCTCCACTGGGAGAACGCGGCCGGCACGGTGGTGAGCGCCGGCGAGCTCGGCGCGATGGAGGCGGTGTGGTCGGCCGGCGGCGCGCTCTGCCTCGAAGCCCAGCGCCTCGCCAGCGCCGAGGTGGCCTGCGACCTGCCGGCCTGCGACGCGTTCTCGCTGGCAGAAGGCGAGTGGGTCACGTACGTACCGGGCGCGTGAGGCGTTCTCGTCGGAGCGGCACGCCGACCCGAGCCGCGATTTCAGGGTGACTTCGACGAAGCGCTGTCACTTGATGTCGTGATTCCGGGTTCGATGGCGTGGCGAGCAGCCCCCGCGCCCGCTCTCCAGGAGGCGACGCGGGCTCGCGTGTGTGCAGCGGCCACCTGTGCGACGATGCGGGCCATGTCTTCGCGTCCTCGTGCCATCCCGCTGCTGGCCTCGCTCGTGTGTCTGTCCGCGTGTGGCGACGACAGCGGCAGGGGGAGTACACCAGCGCCTCGGGCATCAACTCGCTCGGGCCCATCACGTCGGATACGGGCTCGGCCGGGACGGGTCCCTCCTCGGCCGGCACCGAGCCCTCGTCGGCCGGCAGCGGCGGCGAGACCGAAGGCGGTCCGACCTCGACCGTCACGAGCGACGGCAGCGCCGGCACCACGCCCGGCGACCCGACCTCGGGCGGGGCGCCGAAGCTCGATGTCGGCACGGTCGAGACCAGCGGCCCGCCTCCCGACGATACCGGGGAGATCTGCCGCTCCATCTCCGAGGAGGCCAAGCAGACCTACGAGCCGGTCGACATCGTGTTCGCGGTCGACACCTCGGGCAGCATGGTCGACGAGGCCGCGCAGGTGCAGGCCAACATCAACAGCTTCAGCCAGCAGATCATCGACAGCGGCATCGACGTCCACGTGGTGATGCTGGCCGCCGACCCGTTCCTCATCCTGCCGGGCATCTGCGTGCCGGCGCCGCTCGGCTCGGGGATGTGCCCGGCCGACACCAAGCTGCCGAACTACTTCCATTACTCGCAGCCGACCCCGCCGGGGCCGATCGAGAGCGTCGACGGGGCGCGCAAGCTCGTCGAGCTGTTCCCGGTGTACAAGCCGCACCTGCGCCCGGGCGTGCGCAAATACATCGTCATCGTCACCGACGACGACTCGCGCAACGCCGAGGAGAGCTCCGGCGACGCCGGCAAGTATCACAACAACCCGAATGGTTTCATCGCGGATTATACCGCGATCGATCCGATGATGTCGGACGGCATGGGGAATCGAACCTGGCGAATGTCCGGCATCTACGCCTACTCCGCGTGCCCGAACTCGGCCCAGGTCGGCCAGGTGTGGCAGCAGATCGTCAATACCACGGGCGGCGTGAGCGGCGATATTTGCAACTGCAGCTTCGGCAACCCGGCGTGTACGCCGACCTTCCAGGGGGTGTTCGACGAGCTGGCGACGAAGATCATCCAGGGCAGCCAGCCGCTCGCGTGCCAGTGGCAGATCCCCGAGCCCCCATGGGCGAGACGCTCGACCCCGATTACGTCAACGTCGAGTTCATCGACCAGAACGTCGGCGTCCCCGAGACCCTCTACCACGTGGACGGCGCGAACGACTGCGATCCCCTGCTCGGCGGCTGGTATTATGATGACAACGCCGCGCCGAAGAACATCATCCTCTGCCCGGTGAGCTGCGACAAGGTCTCGGCGGCCCCCCAGGGCAGCAAGATCAACCTGCTGTTCGGGTGCAAGACGGAGGTGATTCCGGGCTGACCGGCCAGTCTTGGTGCTCGCCGTCGCCCTGACCGTGCGCCGGTACCCTCCGAGCAGGGCCGGTTGACCTGCGCGCCCGCCCACATTCTGGACGCACGGCCCGCCGCACCACGACGCGCAAATCCTCATCGCGCCATCGCGGCCGATCCCTGAGGCGGCTCTGCTCGCTGGCCCGATCACCGACGACGTCATCGTGCGCACCGTGAAGCTGCCACGTAGCGCTCTGAAGTCGCGGACTTGGGATCCGAGCCGTACCGCGCTCGAGCTCGAGCTCGGTGATGGTCGGCGATGGACTGTCCACAGCCGTCCCTGCGCCGCCGTCTCCGCCGATCGGGAACTCACCGGAGTATGCTTCGAGGCGCGGCAGGAACACCGAGATGCGCCAGCGCGGCGCCGCATGTCCGGCCAGTTCCGCTACCTCGACGGTCAGCCGGTCACGGTCCCAGTGCGCCGCAGCTTGCCCGAAGCCGCGCCGTAAAATCATCGGCGCTGAAAGCGGGCGATCGGTCTCGGCCTCCCTCTGCCGGTCTCCTCGCGCTTCTTTTGACGGCATGGCCGATTCAGATCATCTCCGCGGGTCGGCGAGCGTGACGGAGCGGAAGACGTTGGCGGCGAGACGCTGCTGAGCGTCCTCGTGCTGGCGCGCGGAGCCTGTCAAACAACGTCCCGGCGGAGCGGGGCGTTCTCGAGCTTCGCGCGAGGTCGACGGCGGCGCTCGAGTCTCGATAAGCTCCGCGGATGCGACCGGTGCCGCTTCTCCTCATGCTGATCGTCGGCGGCTGCGAGGCGCGGCCGCCCGCCGCGAGTCCGTCGACCGGACGCGATGTGGGATCTGCTTCGCCCGGGGGGACGACGGTCGTCGCGCCGAAGGAGCCCGCGCCGCCGCCCGCGCCGCCGGATGGGTCCTCGCCGCTCGGGCCCGAGTTCCCCATCGTCAAGATGTGGACGCAGACGACCTTCGCGCACGACCACGGGGACATGACCACGCTGGAGCGGGTCGCGGTCGCGGGCGAGCCGTGTCCGCCCGAGGACGTGCTGCAGCGCGTCGTCGCTCACTGGGGCGGCTGGACGCCCGCGGGCGGGCGCAGCGACGAGGACGTGCTGCGGACGACGCGGGCGTTCATCGAGGCCTGGGACGGGCGCCTGGGCGCGAAGCAGCTGACGGGGGACGAGCCGCCGGACGACCTCGCGTCGTACCTGGGGCGGGGCGGCCGGGCGGGGCGGGGCGTCGCGCCCGGGGAGCCGCCGCTGGTGTATCACCCGCCGCGCTACGAGCTGCGGGGGGAGGGCGGCGTGCGGCTGGTCGTCGCGTCGTACTTCGTGGAGGGGCACATCTCGCAGCGCGGGCGGCACTGGACGTACCGGGTGTGGGCGCTCCGGGTCGAGGACGGCGCGCGCCACCCGATCGGCCCGGACTCGGCGCTGCCGCGGCCGCGCGCGTTCTCCGAGGGGGACTGACGCGGGACGAACGCGAGGCGCCCGCGGGTCCTTCGACTTCCACCACGTCAGCGTCCGCTGGTTGATGCCGGCCTTCGCCGCGTAAGCCCTGCACGACAGGCCGCTCGACTTCCACGCGTCCACGTGGGCCCGCCAGCGCTCTTGCGTCGTCATAGGCCCCACTTCCTGCGCCAGAGCTCCACCCGCTCGCGGATCGTCCTCGGCCTGAAGTCGAGCCGCACCGTATCGCCGATCTCGGTGACATCAAGCCAGAACGAATCCGAGACCAGCAGCGTGAACCTGCCGCGCCTCGGCATCTCCGGCCCCACGATCAGCGCCCCGCGCTCGTCCAAGTTCTCGTCGTCGTCCATCCTCGAACCTCCGAGGCGCTTGGTAGCTCCTCGGGGCCGAGCCCGTCACGACGTGGTTCGTCGTACGCTTACGAACGACGCGCACCAGGCCTGATGCATCATGCCGGTGACGGCCTGGTAGGCCTCGACGTCGGGCCCCCGGTTGTTGCCGCCGACCTCATGCACGCCCCGGGCAGCTTCGATCAGCGCGAGCGCCGTTATGGCGAGCCCGAGCGTGTTGGGGAGTTCGCGCTCGGGCCCGAGCAACGCCTGCCACGTGCGCGGCCCGACGACGCCGTCCGGCTTCCAATGCCTACTCTTCTGAAATGCGACCACCGCGTCATGCGTCGCTCTGGCGAATACGTCGCTCGTACTGGTGATATGATTTTTCGCCGCCAGGGCCGCCTTCAATCGGAGGACGTGCGCTCCCGTGGAGCCGATCTTCAGTTCTGGATCTTGCATGGGCCCATCCATCGTTCTCGCGAGGAGAGTGCGAAATCGATCAATGAACACACTGAGGCACGCAGGCGACCACGTCAAGGCCGCCCGCATGGCATTGGGTGCTGCCTTGAATGTCGTCCTAAATACGTTCTTGCCGGTGTTCCCGCGTCCGGCGGCGAGCCGATGCCGCGCAGTTCGTCAGACGCTTCGGCGCAGCAGGCAAACGCCCAGGTAGCGCCACGGCATGGTCGCGGTAGAGGCATCCATGTTCGTGTTGGGGGCTTCGAACGAAGCCGCGTGAGCCCCCTCGCTCCGCGTGAGGCGCCCTGGTGGCCTTCAGGGTCCGGCGCCGAGCCGCCCGCGCGAGCGGCTCGGTGCGCGCGGTCAGGCTCACTCGGCGGGCGTGGCGGGCTCGGGGCTGGCGGGCGGGGCGGCTGCGGGCGGGTTTGCGGCCGCTGCCGTCCCGCGGACGCACGGGTTCTTCGGGCTCAGGCCTTCCTCGTCGCTCTCGACCTCGATCTGGCGGCGCTGCTGGACCGCGCGGAGGACGATGCGGGCGCTCAGCAGGTCGGGCTGGGCGGCCAGGGCTTCGCGGGCGCAGCGTTCGGCGTCGAGGAACCATTCCTTGGTGAGGTACAGCGACGCCATGCTGCCGAGGCTGGGGCCGTAGTCGGGGGCCTGGACGAGGGCCTTGCGGTAGGACTGCTCGGCCGTCTTGAGGTCGCCGGTGGTCTGGGCGATCCGTCCGAGCATGTCCCACGAGGGGGCGCTCGCCGGGTCGCGCAGGTGGGCCCGCTCGAACCGGCCGCGCGCGTCTTCGGTGCTGCCGCGCTGCAGCAGCAAGAAGGCGTCGCGCCACAGCTCGCGGGCCATCTCGCGGGCCCGGGCGTCGCCGCTGGCGCCGCGCTGCGGGGCCTCGAAGCCGGCCACCTCGGCCAGCACGCGCGCGCGCTGGCGAGTCTCGGCGGCGGCGAGGGCGTCGAGCTCGGCCCGCAGGCGCTCGAGCTCGGGGCCGCGCGAGGCTGTCTCTTTGGTCAGGGCCTTGAGGTCAGCCTCGACCACCGGGCGGGCGGCGGTCGCGGCGGTGAGCTCGGCGGTGAGCTCGCCGTGGCGCTGGACCAGTCCGGTGAGGCGGGCGCCGAGGCCGGGCAGCTCGGCGGCGACGGCGACGAAGTTGGTGAGGTCGGCCGGCTCGTTGTCGCGGCCGCGCGGGCTGAAGCGGGCCATCTCGGCGATCACGCCGCGGGCGGCCTGGACGTCGTCGGCGAGGCCGACGAGGTCGACGTCGAGGCCGCGCGCCTGGGCCCGCAGGCGCTCGACCGCGTGGGCGCCCTCGGCCTTGGCCAGCGACTGCTCGAGCGCCTCGCGGGTGCGGCTGGCGTCGGCGAGCTGCTCCTCGACCCCGGACTTCTCGCCCTCGAGGCCCTTGTAGCGGTCGAGGGCCCACTGCGCGCCGAACCAGCCGGCCACGCCGACGCCGACGAGCAGCAGCAGCAGCAGCGCGACGCGGCGGGCGCGGCGGCGGCGGCGCTGGCTTCGAACCATGTCGCGTTGGACAGGCGCATCGGTTCGAGCAGGCGGTCGTGGGCCAGCTCGTACCAGCGGGTCCCGAGGCGCTCCTCGGCGCGGACGATCCGCTCCTGCTCGAGGCGGTCGACCAGCTTGTTGTTCAGGCCGCCGGTGTGGCGCTTGCCGCGGATCACCGCGCTGCGCTCGCCCTCGGGGGTGAGCAGCTTGTCGCCGATGAAGCGGCGGATCTTCGCCTCCGCGCCCCAGCCGGCGCGGGCGCGGGCGATGCCGGCGTCGAGGTAGCGGACGAGGGCCTCGTCCGGGTCGCGCGGCTTGGCCATCGCGCCGCTGCGGCCGCCGCGGCGCCACTTCTCGTCGCACGCGAGCTGCAGCTGCATCGGTTCGATGAACTCGCTGGGGACCAGCGCCAGCTTGCCGAAGGTGCGCACGCGCCGGTGGCCGAGGTCGGTCGCCAGCTTCTCGGCGTCGGGCTGCGAGAACATCCCGCCGGCGGCGTGGGTCATGACCTCGATCGCGGCCGGACGGCGCAGCGGGTCGAGGCGGAAGCGGACGCGCAGGAGGTCGGGGAGGAGCGGCGCGTAGCGCTCGAGCTCGGCCAGCTGCTCCTCGCGGATCGCCAGGCAGACCCGCACCGGCCGCTCCTCGACCCCGCGCTCGGGCTTGGCGAGGCACTCGACCAGCTCGCGCAGGAACGCCTCGCGCTGCTCCCACTGGGTGGTGTGGGTGGCGAACAGGTCCTCGAATTGGTCGATGATCAGGGCGAGCGGGCGCTCGGGCCGCGGGTCCTGCATCGCCTCGAGGTACGAGGTGATGGTGTGCTTGACGACGCCGTCGAGGTCGCCGTGGTGCCAGTGCATCAGCACGTTGGCGCTGTAGACGTTGCGCAGGTGGATGGGGTTGGTGCCCGGGGGCAAAAGGCCGCCGGGGCGCGCGATCGGCATGACCAT
The DNA here is from genome assembly GCF_026626665.1 of Nannocystis pusilla. Lineage (GTDB taxonomy): Bacteria > Myxococcota_A > Polyangia > Nannocystales > Nannocystaceae > Nannocystis > Nannocystis pusilla. The sequence continues at coordinate 5,961,347 of NZ_JAPNKE010000002.1, read as the reverse complement.
GAAGCCGGCGCGCTCGAGCTCGGGCACCAGGCCGGCGGCCAGCAGCGAGGTCTTGCCGGCGCCGGTCGGGCCGTAGAGCACGGTGAGGCGGTTGGCGACCACCAGGGCCGCGAGGTCGCGGCGCTCGCCGGCGCGGCCGTGGAAGCGGTCGCGCTCGCCGGCCTCGTAGGGGCGGGGTCCGGGGAAGGGGCTCTGCGGGCCTGATTTGGGTGCGGACATGGACCTCCGGGGCGCTATTCGTGGTCGCGGAGCCAGCGCTCGCGCAGCTCCTGCAGGAACTCGTGCGGGGTCCCCCAGTACAGCTTGATGCGCTGCTCGGCGAAGTGACGCTCGAGGTAGCGGATCGCGGCGTCGTTGCCCTCGGGGCGGACGTGGACGGACAGCGTGCCGTCCTGCAGGCCGCCGTAGTAGGCGCCGCCGAGGCTGCGGGCGAGGGCGCGGAAGTTGGCGTCGGTCAGCGGCTGGCCGATGAACAGCAGCGGGCCGCCGCGCAGCGCCCGGTGCACCGACGGCGGCACGGTGTTCGGGTGGCGCGCGGTGGCGACGAACAGGTCGTAGTGGTCGGTCTCGGTCAGCGCCAGCGACTGCGGGAAGGCGGCCTGGCCGAGCAGGTGGAACACGAACGGCTCGTCGGTCGAGGGCTGGTAGTGCGGGTCGGCCTCGAACGGGGTCGGCATCGCGGCCGAGCGCAGGGTCTCGTGCCAGCGGCAGAAGTCGAGCCGCGGCCTCCGCGGCGTGCGGCGGTCGTCGCGGCGGATCTGCGCGGCGCGCAGGGCTTGCGCGAGCAGGTCGTCGTAGCCGGTGGTGATGTACGTCGTGAACGGCAGCTCCGCGAGCAGCTGCAGCACGTCGCCGCCGGGCTCGGCCGCGGTCGGGTCGGCCAGCGCCTTGGCCAGCTCCTCGCGCAGCCACCGGGGGCCCTTCTCGAGCTCGAGGTACTGGGCCACGCGCGGCAGGTTCCAGCGGTCCTCGAGCGGGTACTGATACTCGTCGGCCCACCGCATCGCCAGGTCGCCCGGCAGCGGCAGCCGACCGAGGGCGACGCCGGGCCCGAGGAAGGGCGTACACTCGCCTCGCTCGATCCGCGACAGAAGCTGGCTCCATTCGGCGTCGGTCAACTGCGAGGGCATGCTTCGGCTCCCGCGCCAACGGTACACGGACGCTCGCGGCGCCGCGAGTTTCCTGCCGCCCCCAAGCCTCGGCCCGCGTCGCCCGCCGGAGGCCCCTCCGCCGCGGCCGGGCGGCGGGACGTTCGTGCTACGGTTGCCCCGTGCAGCGTGAGTCGGGAGATCCGCCGCGAACGGGGGCCGCTGGACCCCCATCGGCGTCGGACCTGTCTCAAAATACAGTTGCGTTGCGGCGCTTCGCCGACGCGGTGACGCACCTGCTCTGGACCCACGGCGGCGCCGGAGACCTCGAATTCGTCAACACCGCCTGGTTCCGCTACGCCGGCGTGCCCGAGCAGTTACCCCCGGTCGAGGTCATGGCCCGGGTGATCCACCCGGACGACCTGCAAGCGCTGGCGGCCCGCCACGCCGAGGCCCTCGGCAGGGGAGAACCTTATGAGTGCGAGCTCCGGGTCAGGCGCCGCGACGGCGACCTCCGGTGGCACCGCGCCCGCGTCGAGCCGGTCCGCGTCGCGGCCGGGCCGGTCGAGCGGTGGGTCGGCACCGCGACCGACATCCACGCGATGCGCCCGCGCGTCGGCCCGAGCCGGGAGCTGGCGTCGGCGCTGGCGGCGTTCCACGGCGACGACGAGGTGCGGGCGCAGCTCGACGCGCTGTTCGAGGGCGCGTCGGTCGGGCTGGCGCTGCTGGACCGCGAGCTGCGCTACGTGCGGGTCAACCGGGCGCTGGCGGAGCTCAACGGGGCGTCGCCGGAGTCGCACCTGGGCCGCACGCCGGCCGAGATCTCGCCGGCCCTGGCGGCGACGATGCCGCTGCTGGCCGAGGTGCTGCGCACCGGGGTGCCCTACGCCACCGACCACTTCAGCCTGGACGGCGAGCGCTCGTGGTACGTGTGCTTCTACCCGGTGCGCACGCGCGGGTCGGTCACCGGCGTGGCGGCGACGGTGCTCGAGCTGACCGAGCGCGTGCGGGCCGAGCAGGGCTACGAGCTGGTCAACCGCGCCACCAACGAGGCGCTGCGCGACTGGGACGTGAGGACCGGCGAGACGCGCTGGAACGCGGCCATCTCGACCCGCTTCGGCTACCGCGCCGACGAGGTCGAGGACGACATGAACTGGTGGATGGCGCGGATCCACGTCGACGACCGCGAGCGGGTCGCGGTCGGGGTCGAGCGCGCGATCAAGGACGGCGCCGAGCGCTGGGTCGAGGAGTACCGGTTCGCCCGCAGCGACGGCAAATTCGTCCGCGTGCTCGACCGCGGCTGGATCGCCCGCGACCTCGGCGGGCGACCCACGCGCATGGTCGCGTCGATGTTCGACGTCAGCGAGCACCGGCGCGCCGAGACCGAGCTGACGGCGATCCTCGACGGCGCGCAGATCGGCTTCGCGGTGTTCGACCGCGAGCTCCGCTACCGCCGGATCAACCGCGCGCTGGCGGCGATCAACGACCTGCCGGTCGAGGTCCACCTCGGCCAGCGGCTGTCCGAGGTGGTGCCGTGGGTGGCGCCGCTGATCGAGCCGATGCTCGAGCGGGTCCGCGACCGCGGCGAGACGATAAGCGACGTCGAGGTGTCGGTGATGCTGCCGCAGCGGCAAGGGCTGCCGGGGCACTTCCTCGTCAGTTATTACCCGTGGGTGCTCGAGGGCAACATCGAGGGCATCGTCGAGACGGTGCTCGACATCACCGAGCGCAAGCGGGCCGAGGAGGCGATGGCGCTCCTGGCCGAGGCCGGGCGCGTGCTGGCCGAGTCGCTCGACGGCGACGCGACCCTGGCGCGGGTGGTCGACCTGGTGGTGCCGAGCTTCGGCGACTGGTGCGTGATCCACCTGCGCCGCGACGACGGCTCGTTCGCGGTCCCCGCGGTGGCCCACATCGACCCGGCCATGCAGACGCGCCTGCGCGCCTACGTGGCCGCGCAGGGCCGCCTGCCGCTCGACCGCGACGGCGAGCACACCTACGCGCGGGTGATGGCGAGCGGGCGCTCGCTGTTCGTGCCCGAGAGCGACGCGATCCTGGCCGGCATCGCCCGCGACTCGGAGCACTTCGAGGCCCTCGCGGCGCTGGCGGTCCGCTCGTCGGCGATCGTGCCGCTGCCGGTCCAGGGGGCGATCCTCGGCACCCTCTCGGTCGGCACGTGGAAGGGCTCGGGGCGGCTCTACGACAACCACGACCTCGCGCTGGCCGAGGAGCTCGGGCGCCGGATCGCCCTCGCCCTCGACAACGCCCGCCTGCTCGAGCTGTCCCGCCGCGAGCGCGCCCGCGTCGACGCGGCCAACCGGGCCAAGGACGAGTTCCTCGCGGTCGTGTCGCACGAGCTGCGCACGCCGCTGCAGGCGATCCTCGGCTGGTCGCGGGTGCTGCGGCGGACCGGCCTGAGCGAGGAGCAGCGGCAGAAGGCGATCGACGCCATCGACCGCAACGCGTCGGCGCAGGCGGGGCTCATCAAGGACCTGCTCGACACCACGCGCATCATCACGGGCAAGCTGCAGCTGCGGGTCGGTCCGGCCGAGCTGGTCCAGATCGCCGAGGCCGCGCTCGACATCGTCCGCCCGGCCGCCGAGGCGAAGGGGGTGCGCCTCGCGTTCTGGCCCGAGCCGCCGGTGATCCCGCTGGTCTGCGACGCCGAGCGCGTGCAGCAGATCCTGTGGAACCTGCTGAGCAACGCGGTCAAGTTCAGCGAGCGCGGGGGCAAGGTCGACGTGACGCTCGAGCTGACCGGGCGCAACCTCGTGGTGATCACCGTCAAGGACACCGGCCGTGGGATCGGGGCCGAGTTCCTGCCGCACATCTTCGACAAGTTCCGCCAGGAGGACTCGGGCACCACGCGCCAGCACGGCGGGCTCGGGCTCGGCCTGGCGATCGTGCGCCACCTGGTCGAGGGCCACGGCGGGACGATCACCGCCCACAGCGACGGGGTCGGCCAGGGCGCCGAATTCGTGGTGCGCCTGCCGACGCGCGCCAGCCAGGCCGGCCGCGTCAGCGCGGTGGCCTCCGGCGCCGCCGCGGGCCCGGCCGTGGGCGAGGCCGTCCCGCGCGAGGCCGACCTGCGCGGGCTCAAGATCCTCATCGTCGACGACGAACGCGACGCGCGCGAGCTGGTCGCCGCGTTCCTCCAGCCGACCGGCGCCGTGGTGCTGACCGCCGAGAACGGCGAGCAGGCGCTGACCCTGGTCACGCAGCAGCGGCCCGACGTGATCGTGTCCGACATCGCCATGCCCGGCGAAGACGGCTACGACTGGATGCGCCGCCTGCGTCAGCGCCCGGTCGGCGACGGCGGGCGCACGCCGGCGCTGGCGCTGACCGCCTACGCGCGGCTCGAGGACCGCACGCGGGCGCTGCTCGCCGGCTATCAGAAGCACCTCGGCAAGCCGTGCGAGCCGTTCGACCTGGTCACCGCGATCTGCGAGCTCGCCGGCCGCGACGGGCGCTGATTGTCTTGAAGATGACGAATGGGCGCTCGCCGGAGCATCCGGCGGTGATCGCATTCGCGGACGGCGAGCGGCTCGCACGGCTTGCGCGCGAGCCGTCGCCGCGACCGGCGTCGACGCCTCGGCTCACTCGTCGAGGCGGTGGAACATCAGGCGGTAGTAGTATTCGGGGACGTCGAACACCTGGCAGAAGCCGCCCAGGCCGTCGGCGGCCTCGCTGTAGTGCTTGCGAGCGGTGCTGGCGCCGACGCGGTACGGCGCCGACTCGCCGAGCACCGCGGTGTGCGAAGCGAACACCACGGCATGGTCATCGCCGTGCGTGAACTCGACGGCGATCGGCTCCTCCATGTTGTCGCAGTCGATCGTCGTCATGCACACGCCGTCCTGCCGGGTCATGCTCAGCGGGGCGAAGAACGAGTCGGCGTTCGGCGGCGTCAAGTCCTCGGCCTGGACGCCGCCGAGCAGCAGGGCGCCGTCGGGGGCGGGCAGGCGGAGGGTGAACCACTCGCTCTGGCCGAACGACTGGACCAGGCGGTAGTCGAGCGCGAGCGGGTCGCCGACCGCGAACTGCGTCAGCGGCTCGTCGAGCTCGAGGCGGATCTGTACGGCCTGCTCGCCGCAGGTCAGCGCGATCTCGGCGCCGTCCGGGTCCGCCTCGATCGCGCTCACCTCGCATTCACCGGCGAAGCCGTCGCTCGCGAGCGGGGGGTCGAAGAGGAAGGTCGCCGATTCCGAGGTCGGGTCGCCGGGCTCGGCGCAGGCCGGCGGCGGATCGTCGGGGCTGGTCTCGCTCTCGACGGTGGTGCCCGCGTCGGCGGTGGTGGTCTCGTCGGTGGTCGCGCCGTCGGTCTCACCGCCGTCGGTCTCACCACCGTCGGAGGCGGTGTATTGCCCGAGGTTGCCCTTGGGCCCGGGGCAGCCGAATGCGAGCAGGGCGGGGAGGATGACGAGGATGCGGGGGAGGGTCTGCATGGTAGTGTTATTTCCTGTAGGTCTCGGGGTCGAGTCATTGAAATGATGGGAGTCGTTCGCGCGGCGCGAGGCTTCGCGGGGCCGCCGGGGCGTCGACCCGGCGGTCCGCGGAGGCGCGGGCGGAGTTCAGCGCGCAGCCGGGCGCGTCGCCGCCGTGACCGGTGGGCCCACGCCCGGGCGCGACGTCGCGACCCGCGGGGCGGTCGGGGCGAGGAGGCCGGGGCCATCGCGCGGGGCGGCGGGGAGGGACATGTGCGGGTGATTTCCCGGCGGGGAGCGAATTCCGTGAGGCCCGTCGCGAAAATTGTCGGCGGGCCGGGGCCGGCGGCGCGCTAGTCTCCCGGCCGTGGGACCCCTCGTCCTCGCGCTCGTCGCCGCGCTGCCTGCGCAGAACGTGGAAGTGGCCTGGCGCGGCGATCCGCGCTGCCCTCAACATGGCTTTCAGGACAGCTTGGCGCGCTACCTCGCCGGCGCCACCGAGTCGCGGCCGGTCCGCGTGACCGTCGACGTGCGCCGCGAGGGCGAGGGCCGCTGGTCGGCGACGCTCGACCTCGAGGCGGCGGAGGGCCGCAGCAAGCGGACCCTCCGCGGCCGCTCGTGCGCGGAGATCGGCGACGCGGCGGCGTTCGTGACCGCGGTGGTGGTCGACCCCGGCGTGCTCACGCGCCCGGCCGAGGGGGCGATCGTGCCGGCGCCGAGCGCCGCGCCGGCGGGAACACCTGCTCCCGAGGACATGCCCCCCGAGCCATCACCGGCCGAGGCCGGGGCGGGCGACCTGTCCCCCGGGGCAGCCGAATCCGGTATTTCGAACATGTCCCCGAGGACAGGCGAAGAGGGCGCAGATACGAGTCACATGTCCTCCGGGGCAGGCGGTTCCGCCCCGCCGGACGAGCCGGCGCCGGAGCCCGCGGCGGGCACGACCGTGCTGCCGGGCCCTCTCAAGGAGGATGTATCTTCCGACATGTCCCCGAAGCCAGCCGCTCGCGTGGCCCGACCGCGGGGCTTCGTGCGCGTCACCGGCGGGCTCGAGGCGCTGGGGATGCCGCGCGTGGGGCCGGCGGTCGGGCTCGCGGGCGGGCTCTCGGGGCGGCGCTGGCGGGTCGAGGTGACGGGGCTGTACCGGGCGCCGACGACCGAGTACACGCAGAGCGATCCGCAGGCGGGGGCGCGGGTGCGGCTGTGGGCCGTGGGCGCGCGCGGCTGCGGCGTGCTGCGGGCGCGGCAGGTCGAGTTCCCGCTGTGCGGCGGGCTCGAGGGCGGGCAGGCTCTCGGCGAGGGAGTCGGGTTCGCGGGCGGGCGGGCCGACCGGATCGCGTGGCTGGCGGCGGTGTTCGGGCCGGCGGTCGCGTGGGCGCCGCGGCCCTGGCTGGCGCTGTGGTTCGGCGCGGACCTCGGCGTGCCGTTGCTCGGCGGGACCTTCAGCGCGGCGGGGCTCGGGCGCATGTTCACGATCGCGCCGGTGTCGCTGCGGGCGGCCCTGGGGCTCGAATTCCGGTTCGGGCGCGGCGGGGCCGGCTGAGCTCACGGATCGGCGGCGAGCCGGGAAACCACAACGAGTCGCCGTGAAGCCGAGCGCCGCCCACGAACCCAGCCCCCGACCGAGGTCGACGCCGACGCTCGAGCAGGTCTACCGCGACCACGCGGACTTCGTGTGGCGCTTGCTCCGCAACTTCGGGGTCGAGGGGGCCGGCCGCGACGACGCGTTCCACGAGGTCTTCCTGGTGGTGCACCGGCGGCTCGCCGACTACGACGGGCGCGCCAGCCTGCCGTCGTGGCTGTTCGGGATCACCCGCAACGTGGTGCTGCACCACCGGCGCAGCCACGCCCGTCACCTGCGCCGCCTGACGGTCGCGCCCGAGCCGAGCGGCGGGCCGGCGCCCGACGAGGTGATCGCCGCGATCGAGGCGCGGGCGCTCGTCGATCGCTTCCTCGCCACCCTGTCCGAGGAGCACCGCCTGGTGTTCATGCTCGCCGAGCTCGAGGGCCTCAAGGTGCCCGAGATCGCCGAGCAGCTCGGCGTCAATCTCAACACCCTCTATTCCCGTCTCAACAGCGCGCGCAGGCGATTCGCCAGCTTCGTCGCCGGAGGTCGCGATGGATCCGCAGAGTCTCAATGAGCAGAAGTGCCGCGACATCGTCGCCGCCTATCGCAGCGAGCGCATGCCCGCCGACGCGCGCGGCCGCGTGGGCCCGCTTGCAGGCGGCGATCGGCGAGGAAACCGGGGCGCCGCCGGTGCGCGTCTCGACGCGCCGGCGCGACCTGATGTGGGGCGCGGTGCTGGTGGCGGCCGCGGTGTTGCTGCTGGTCGTGGGCGCGCGGGCGCGGCTGCTCCAGCGGGACGCCGGCGACGCGGGCAGTCAGGCGGCGCACGAGGCGGCGGCGACCGACACGAGCGCGGAGGCGACGCAGGTCCGCGGCGGGGCGCCGGTGGTGCGCGAGGGCGCGTCGTCGGCGGTTCCCGAGGCGGCGCCGACCGTCCCGCCGCAAGAGCAGCGGCCGCGGCAGTCGGGGGCGCGCGTGGCAGATGTCCCGAAGGACATGCCGGCGCTGGACGCCGAGCTGACGCTGCTGCGAGCCGCTCGCGCGGCCCTCGGCCGCAAGGACCCGGGCGCGGCGTTGACTTCCCTCGAGCAGCACGCCCGTGAGTTCCCGAACGGCCATCTGGTCGAAGAGCGCATGCTGCTGACCGCGCAGGCGCAGTGCGAGCTCGGCCGACGCGCCGAAGCCCGCGCGGCCGCGGCGGAGCTGGTGCGAGCATTTCCTGATTCGCCGCACGCGCGCACGGTCGCGGGCCTGTGCGCGGAGTGAAGCCGCAGAGAGAAGGCGGCGCTGGGGGGACCGCGCTGGTGCGAGCGCTCCCCGACTCAGCGCATGCGCGCACGGTCGCGGGCCCGTGCGCCGAATGAAGCGGCAGAGAGATTGAAGACAGCGGCCACGATCGCCGGGCCCTTACGCGCTGTGGTGGGCCGGCGGCGAAACGACGAGGGCACGCGCCGCGGTGGGCGGCGCGTGCCGATGTGATGGGTTCGCCCGCGAGGGCGTTTCTTCTTTTAATTGCCCTGGACCGACTGGCTGATCAGGCGCACCAGCAGCTTGTTGAGCAGCTCGACCTGGTAGTCGCCGATGGTCGGCTCGAGGTGTTCGCCGCCGATCCCGCTGTGGCTGGTGAGGAACACGTAAGTGCCGCCGGTGGCGATGTCGACGAAGCGGAGGAAGAACTCGGTGCTCTTGTCGATACCGGAGGAGGCGACCGGGATGATGCGCACGCCGGCGGCCGCGGCGTCGCTGACGCTCTCGTGGATCATCGAGAGGTCCGGGGCGCTGTCGTGCGGCGGCGCGTCGAGGACCAGGAACGCCAGGCGCGACACCGCCGAGGGGCTCCAGTCGTGGCCGTGGATCGTCGAATCGAGCGCCTCGCTGACAGCCTCGGGGAAGTCGCCGCCGCCGTCGTAGCTCTGCGCGGCGAGGTCGGCCAGGGCGGTATCGATGTCCTCGGTGAACGGGAACTCGCGCACCAGGTACTCGTCGCCGTGGTCGCGGTAGAAGTTGACGCTGAGGCGGATCTTGAACGACTGGCCGATGTTGTCGCGGATCTCCGCGATCACGTCGGCGAGCTCGATCTGCAGGTACTCGAGCTCGTCGCCCATCGAGCCGGTGGTGTCGATCATGAACAGGAGATCGAGGACCTTCGCCGGCGCCGCGGCGGCGTCGAGGCTGGCGATCGCGGGATCACCGGCGAACGGCTGGGCGTCGGCGATCGAGACGGTCGATTCACCCGAGGTCACCTGAATGGTGAACGGACCCTCGGCCGGCGCGCCGAGCAGGCCGTTGAACAGCTCGGCCCGGCCGCGTACGTCGGTGCGGGCGCTCCACACCGTCTGCTGGTCGCCGGCCAGCAGCACGACGTCGGCGTCGACCACCGGGACCTGATCGGCGACCGCGACGACGGCGAAGCGCTGGCTGGTATAGAGCTTCCACAGCTTCTCCATCGAGGACCACATCTCGTCGCCGAGCAGGCCGATCCAGAAGTCCCAATGGTCGAGGTCCCGCCACTCGCCCGCCGTCAGCTGGCCGGGATCGATCGGCTCCTCGCCGCCGGTGTCGCCGTCACTGTCGCCGCCGGCGCCCGAGGTGCCGGCGCCGGTCGGATCGGCACCCGAATCGCCGGCGCTCGAGGCAGCACCGGTGTCGCCAGGAGCATCGGTGCCGGCGCCGCCCGAATCGCCCGGGTCCCCGCTGTCGCCCGGCTCGCCGCCGCTGCCACCATCCGTGCCACCGCCCGAATTCGGCGAGCTCGCATTGGTGGCGCTACCACTGTAATCGCCGCCCGAATCGTCGCCACAGCCGACGGCCAGAGTCATGAGCGGAAGAGCGAGGAGTGCCAGACGCAGGGGACTACAGGCGCGGGAAGTCATAGGTTCCCCGAGCTCTTCAAGAGGCGTGCCACGGGCCGGATGCAGCCAAACTGGGGCGGAGAGGCGTTCCGGCGGGCGAGCCCGCGCACCCGCACGACACCGCCGTCATGGTCGCCTCGCGGATCATGCCGCCCTCGGGCGCTCGGGTCCGCGTCCGCGAGCGGGAGGCTCATCTGTCTCAGGACGAGCTGGATCGGCCGACTTTGGAGACAATGGTGGCACCCGGGAGATCTTTGTGGGCACTGCGGCCTGTCGGAGAATGATCGGTGCCATGCCCGGCACGCATGATGATGGGAGGTCGCATGCGAGACCGAGAAGCCCTCGACCCAGCGCGTCGAACCGCCGCCGTGAAGTCGCGGGCATCGGGTACCTCCGCGACGCCGCGAGTGGTTGTCGGAGGAGAACGAGATCTGCGGCCACGAGTCGTGACCCCTCCGTCGCACGACGTCCACCGGCGGCGAGCTGTCTTCGACGTAGCGAGTCGCGTTGGCCTGCGGCGCTGCGGAGCGCTCGCCCGCTGTAGCGGTCCCTGGGCGCCTCCTGCTGCGCGCGCGAAAGCGAGCGGGCGACGCGCGGGCGCGGGTTTGTTAGCATCCCGGGCGCTCATGAGCGCCTCGACGACCCCCGCCTCCGACCTGCAGACCCTCGACGCCGCCGCGGTGAACGCCAGGCTGCCTTCGTTCACGGCCGACGAGCTCGAGGCGCTGATCCGGCGGGCCAACAAGGAGTACTGGGACCACCACGCGCCGACGCTGCCGGATACGCTGTACGACCAGTTGGTCGAGCGGCTGAAGCGGGTGCGGCCCGACGCGGCGGTGCTCGACGAGATGGGGCCGCAGTCGGCCGAGGCGCCGGCGATGGACGCGGAGGAGGCGTTGCAGCTGGCGCCCGAGCAGCGGTTCGGAGCGGCGGTCCGCCACCAGCGGCCGATGCTGTCGCTGGAGAAGTGCTACAACGAGACCGATCTGCAGAGCTGGGCCGGCAAGTTCAGCGGCGACATCCTGGTGATGCCGAAGATGGACGGCGTGGCCTGCAGCCTGCGCTACGACAAGAAGGGCAAGCTGGTGATGGCGGCCACCCGCGGCTCGGGCACCGAGGGCGAGGACATCACGATGAACGCGCTCGAGGTGAAGGACATCCCGCGCACGGTCGCGTCGGACGGGGTCGAGCTCGAGGTCCGCGGCGAGCTTTACATGAAGCTCAGCGACTTCGCCAAGTTCAAGGGCGACTTCGCCAACCCGCGCAACCTGACGGCCGGGTCGATCAAGCAGAAGGAGCGCAAGAACACCCGCAACGCGCACCTGAGCTTCTTCGCCTACGACATCATCGGCCCCGAATTCGACAGCGAGCGCGACAAGTTCGAGCTGCTCAAGAAGCTCGGGCTCGGCGGCATCGACCACGAGTTCGTCGACCGCGCCGGGCTGCAGGCCAGCTACGACCGCTGGGCCCGCAACCGGCCGGAGCTCGACTACGAGATCGACGGGGTCGTCTACCGCACCGGCTCGGTCAAGGAGCAGCGGCGCCTCGGGCTCACGGGCCATCACCCGCGCTACGCGATCGCCTACAAGTTCCAGGGCGACTCGGGCGTGACCGACCTGCTCGACATCCTCTGGTCGGTCAGCCGCACCGGGGTGATCACGCCGGTGGCCCTGCTCGAGCCGGTCGAGCTCAGCGGCGCGCGGATCGGCCGCGCCAGCCTGCACAACCTCAACATCTTCGAATCGCTCGGCCTGACCCACAACTGCCGCGTCGAGGTGACCCGCCGCGGCGGCGTGATCCCCAACGTCGAGCGCGTGGTCGAGTCGGGCCCGGCGTCGCGCCCGTTCGACCTGCCGACGCAGTGCCCCGCGTGCGGCGGGCCGATCGAGCGCCGCAAGAAGCGCGACGGCGAGAACCTGTGGTGCGCCGAGCCGAAGAAGTGCGTGCAGGCCCGCCTCGGCGAGCTCGAGCACTTCGCCAAGGTGGTCGACCTGCAGGGCTTCGGCCCGAAGGTGATCGGCGCGGCGGTCGACGCCGAGCTGCTCAGCACGCCGGCCGATTACTACCGCCTGCGCGCGGTCGACCTGCAGGAGCTCGAGCGCCTGGGCGAGAAGAGCGCGCAGAACCTGATCGACCAGATCGAGGCGCACCGCGAGCTGCCGCTGGCGGTGTTCCTGCAAGCGCTGGGGATCGAGCACCTCGGCAAGCAGAACGCGCTGCTGCTGGCCGGCGAGTTCCGCACGCTCGAGCGGATCCGGGAGCTCACCCAGGCCGACCTCACCGCGGTCCGCGGGATCAAGGACGCGATCGCCGACGCCATCGTCCACGGCCTGGCGGCCCGCGCGGAGCTGATCGACGCGCTGCTCGAGTTCGTGACGGTGCTGCCCGGCGAGGCCGCCCCGGCCCCGGTCGAGGGCGCGGCGCTGTCCGGCAAGAGCTTCGTGTTCACCGGCACGCTCGAGGCGTTCACCCGCGAGGTCGCCCAGGCCCGCGTGCAAGCCCTCGGCGGCGAGGTGCCGTCCGGCGTGACGAAGGCGCTGTCCTTCCTGGTGGTCGGCGCCGGACGCGGCGCCAAGTCGAGCAAGCAGAAGAAGGCCGAAGAGCTGATCGCCGCCGGCGCCCCGCTCAAGATCCTCAGCGAAGAGGAGTTCCTGGCGATGGTCGGCTCGCTCGAGTGAGCCTGGCTCGAGGGGCATGTTCGAAGGGGCATGCCCCTTCGGGCATGTGCTAAAAAGCATGTCCTCTGGTGCAGGAGAGGCGCGGACGCGAGACGACCGTCGAGCTCAGTCGCGGCGTCGCGGACGACCGGGTCGAGCGAGGGCGCCCCGGAGCGCGTGAGGTGTGAGGGATCGGCATCGGGCTCGGTCGCGGGCATCTCGGACGACCCGGTCGAGCGAGTCCGTCTCGGACGGCGTGAGGTGTGAGGCCGGCATCAGGCGCTGTCGCTATGCCCGGCGCGAGAGGCGAGGCGGGCGGGCCCATCGGCCGATGTCGCTGTCTCGTGAGAGTTCCACGACGCGACCGAGCGCCGGAGCGCCGTGAGCCTGGCGAGCCGTCGCGCCCGGCCGGGGGTCCGCGCCGGCGGTCGCTCGGCCGCGCGAGCGCGCTCGAGTAGAATGCAGAGGATGAGCGAGGACGCGGACGACAAGGAGCGGCGGATCGTCGAAGCGCGGCGCAAGCTGATGGAGCGCTGGGAGCAGCGGATGCGCGACACGCCCGCGCTGTCCGACGCGCGCCCGCAGGGCTCGGGCCCGCCGAACCGCCACGGGATGCCGAAGCTGCCGGTCGGCCAGACCGTGACGAAGAAGTGGCCGGTGCTCGACCTCGGACGCAAGCCGATCGTCCCGAAGGACAAGTGGGAGCTGAAGATCGACGGCGCGGTCGAGCAGCCGATCACGCTCGACTGGGCGGCCTTCATGGCGCTGCCGCAGACCACGGACACCAGCGACTTCCACTGCGTGACGTCGTGGTCCAAGATGGACATGCAATGGGTCGGCGTGCGCTTCGCCGACCTGATGGCGCTGGTGCACCCGACCCCGGCGGCGGTCCACGTGATGTGCCACGGCTACGACGGCTACACGACCAACGTGGCGCTCGAAGAGGCGCTCAAGCCCGACGTGCTGCTGGCCCACACGGTCGACGGCCACGACCTGCCCATCGAACACGGCGGGCCGGTCCGAATGATCACACCGCAGCTGTACGCGTGGAAAGGCTCGAAGTGGATAAGCCGCATCGAGCTGCTGACGCGCGAAAAGCTCGGGTTCTGGGAGATGAACGGTTATTCGAGCACGGCCCACCCCTGGCGGGATGACCGCTATGGGCGGATCAGAGGGCTTTGACGGGGTTTTGGCGTGATTGCCGCATCACGCCGCTGCGACGGGTTTTGGAGGCCTGTGTCAGATTTGTGCCAACCGTGATGATCCCGCACCGCGCCTTGACCAGCGCCTGCGTCGCTCGCTCCATGCTGTCGCCCGTGTCGTGGAGGTAGGCCTCGACGGTCGTAGCGAGCTGGCGGTGGCCGATGTTATCGCCGGGCACGATCCGCGCGAATTCGCCGACATGTTTCACCGACAGACTTCGTCGACGCGTTCCCGGCGGCGGGCTCGTCCGTACGGTCGGCCACGAGCTCGCGCTCTGCATCGACGCGCCCCGGCTCCGGCGTCGCAATCATGGCAGATGTCCGAAGGGACATCGTACGGATCGCGGGCCGTACGCGCGCGGGCAGCTGCGGCCCCGCCGCCGCCGCGCTCGCAGGCGCCGCTCCGGCTCAGCCTGCTCGCAGGCGCGACTGCGGCGAGGCGCCGAACGACGCGAAGGAATCGCGGTACACAACCCCCATGAATGCGCGAGTCGAGTAGATTGTCGCGGCGACGCGATGGAAGGTCACGGTGGCCGCTGGCGGCATCGCGTGCGACCTGGCGGCGACATCAGGTAATGACGGGAGTGCGTCCGCATCGGACGGACGCCGCCGGGGTGCGACGCGCGGGCGCCTCGAGCGGTGGAACCCCTCGCCGTGCCCAGGGCTCGTGAAGCATGGACAGTTCCTCTCCTTCGTTGAAGTGGTCGATCGGCGCAGCGCGGCTCGCTGCGATGCTCGTGCTCGGTGCGCCCGGCTGCGGCGGCGCCGGTGACGTCGTCGTCGGTGATCTGCAGCCGCTGATGCTGCAGGCCAGCAAGCGCTTTCCGGTCGGCGCCACCTTCTACCTGCCGAACCCGACGCGGGGCCGGTGGACGCTGGTCGCCGCGCCGGACGGCAACGACAACGAGGTCGTCGCCGGCAGCGACGGCTTCTCGCGCTTCACGCCGCTGGTGGTCGGCGACTACGAGTTTGCGATCGAGGGCGCCGAGGAGCGCCGCAGCCTGACCGCGGTCGACGCCGTCCCGTACGAGCACTTCAGTATTATCAGACCACCTCGCTCGCGCGCGTCGACGGCGAGCTGTGGGTCGCGCATCTCTTCGATCCGCACGTCAGCCGCGTCGACCCCGCCAGCGGCGAGGTCCTCGGCACGCTGCAGACCGGCCCGTGGCCGGTGGCGATCGCCCACAGCGCGGCCCACGGCGTGGTGCTGGTGGCCCACAAGGCGGGTGACACCGTCGGCTTCATCGACGTCGCGGCGGGTCGCCTGGTCGACGCGCTGTGGGTGGGCGACGAGCCCGCCGATGTCGTCGTCTCGGCCGACGGCGCGACGGCCTACGTATCGCTGGCGACCGAGGGCGCGGTGGTGGTGATCGACGTGGCCCGGCGCGAGGTCGTCGGGCGCATCGAGACCAACAAGAACCCGACGTCGCTGGCGCTCAGCGCCGACGGTGCGACGCTCTACGCGGCCAGCTACCGCTCGGCGGTGAGCGACCGGCTGCAGTTCGCGCCCGACGAGCGCAACGACCTCGAGGACATCGCGGTGATCGACACCGGGGCGCTCGAGGTGCGGTCGCACATCGCCGCGGTCGGCTCGGTGATCGGCGGGCTGCTGCTGACCGACGAGCGCCTGTACGTCGCCACCACCCGCGTCGCGCTCGCCGAGCTGTCGGGCATGGAGGGCATGACGGCCTTCCGCCACTCGGTCGTGGCCTACGACACCGCCAGCCTCGAGGAGGTCGTGGCGGTCGACGTCGGTCGCCAGGACAGCGCCGCCGGCCTGGCGGTGCGGCCGTTCGGCATGGCGCTCGCGGGCGGCACGCTGTGGACGGCCTTCGAGGGCTCCGACCTGGTCGTCGGCCTCGATCCGCAGACGCTGGCCGAGACGGCGCGGTTCGTCGCCGCGGGCCGCCCGCGGGCGATCCTCGCCGACGACGAGCGCCTGTTCGTCCACGGCGCGCAGGGCTATCGCGTCACCGTCGCCGGGGTCGACGGCTCGGCCGCGGGGGTGGTCGCGCTGCAGGGCGACCCGCGCGCTCCGGGCCTGGCGGCCGGACAGGCGCTCTACACCGGCGTCGGCGCGCGCGGCGGCCTCAATCACAGCTGCGCCGATTGCCACGTCGACGGCCTCACCGACGGCAACGTGTGGTCGGCAGGCGGCTTCTCCGAGTCGTCGAGCCGGCCGATGTTCTGGCTCGAGGGCACGGCGCCGATCGGCTGGGAGGGCGACGCCTTCGACCTCTTCTCCTATCTCTACGGCAGCCCCGGGCCGACGATCGGGCTCATCGTCGACACGGCCTCGCACCAGGCCTTCTACGACTACCTCGCCGGGCTCATCCCGCCGCCGCCGGCCAACGGCGTCACCGAGCGCGACGGCAGCCTGACCGAGGCCGGCCGCCGCGGCGAGGCGCTGTTCCGCGGCGCGGCCAATTGCGCGAGCTGCCACGCCGGCCCGCTGACGACCGGGGGTCTGCGGCTGCCCGGCGGCGGGACCGAGAGCGATCATCCGATCGTCGTGCCGAGCCTGGTCGGCGCGTATCGCCACGGGCACTGGCTGGTCAACGGCGCGGCCTGGACCCTCGCGGAGGCGGTCGACGCCATGTTGCCGCTGTCCGGCGCGACGCTGACGGACGCGGAGAAGACGGACCTGGTCCGCTACCTCGGCGAGCTGACCGCGCGCGAGTTCTTCGTGCTGGCGTCGGTGCCCGCGGCCGGCGCGAATGGGGTGGGCAGCGAGGGCCCGCTGCGGCTGACGCTGTCGCACCCGGTGTTCGACGACCCCGACAACCTGGCGAAGATCGGGCTGCGCCGCGAGGTGGGGCCGAGGTGCCGGCGACGGTCGAGGTCGACGGCCGCCACGTCACGATCACGCCCGACGCGGCGCTCGAACACGGCGCCACCTACGAGCTCGTGGTCGCGGCCGGCTTCGAGGCGTTCAACGAGCGCAGCTTCGCCGACGACGCGGCGATCCGCTTCACCGTCGCGCAGGCCCCCGGGTTGCGGCTCGAGGGCGACTACGTGGTCACGGTCGATCACCCCAACCTCGACATGGTCGAAAAGCGCTATGACCCGGACGTCATCATCCCGGTCAAGGTGGCGATGACGGCCACGCCGACCGGCGCCGGCGCCCGGCTCCACGCGGTCGTCACCGACACGCTGACGGCCGAGATCGACGTGACCGTCGCGGGTGACACGTCCTTCTGGCCGCCGTTCCCGTTCCCGGTCGGTCCGGGATTTCTCAACCGCAGCTTCCCGAGCGAGCTCGTGCTGGTCGACGAGGACGGCGACGGGATCGCCGACGGCGGCGAGAGCACCATGTTCTTCCGCAGCCCCGGGCTCGAGGCCACCGACGTGCGCTGGGTCCTGGCCCGCGACGACGGCGCGCCGGCCGGGTGCGAGGGGATGGAAGGGACGAACGCGGTGATGCTGACCATGGACGACATGGGCGCGCCGGTGGTCGACTGGACCGCCGACGTCACCGCGCTCGGGTACTACGTCACCGACCCCGACGCGACCACGCCCGTGGGCCCCGGGCCGGTCACCGGCGGGACGACCTACTGGGCGCTGTCCACCGAGAGCTTCCCGACCGGCTTCGGCGGCCCGGTGAGCTACGGGGTCGTGCCCGCCGGCGCCGTCGACGTCAGCGAGGACAGCCAGGCCCCGACGGGCGGGGCGCCGCTGCCCGCGGGGGCGTGCGTCAAGTTGACGCTGGTGTTCAGCGACTTCACGACCACGGTGCTGCGCTACGTCGCGCCGTGACCGCGCGGGGCGAGGCGCAGGGCCGGGGTCTCGCACCCGGACGGCCCGCGCCGCGCCCGGCATGTCCGAAGAGACATGCGCCCGTCGCGGGCGGCTCAGCCCGGATCGAGCTGCACGGCCGGGCCGTCGGCGGCGACGACCTGCAGCGACGGGGTGTCCTGCTCGTCGCTGTAGGCGAACACGTGCACGAGCCCGCCGAGCGCGGGGGTGAGGGCGGCGCCGGGGACGTTCCACACCGCGTCCGGGGTCGCGTCATTGTCGATGTCGAGGCCGACCACGAGGTCCGAATCGGGCACGTCCGCGCTGCCGGAGGCCTTGAACGGGAAGTCCGGGCTCGCACCATTCGACGACGACTCGATCGAGTGAGGCGCGCGGCGGCGATTCGCAGGACTGGTCGACCCGACTGGTGGTCGACGGCTTGGCGCTCAGGAGCTCCGGCACCGTCACCGTCCCGGCGGGCGAGTATTCGTTCTCGATCTCGGCCGACGGCAGCCCGATCGAGGACGCGGTGTTCGAGGTGCCCGCATTGTCGTACGAGGCCGGCAAGGTCTACACCGTGGTCGCGCTCGAGGGACGAGTTCGGCACCTGACTCTCGGGGCGGAATGGCTCGGCGCCGCTGACGCGCATGGAACAGGTTTTCCATGTGCTCGCACCGTATTGCACGGTCGCGGCGGGTGGCATGCTCTCTCCTACTCGTCGCCGGCCCCGAGATTGATGTGACCCTAGGGGCGCCGCGCGCGCATTTGCGACCTACAGCGCCGAGTGTCCAATATGTGGGCTCTGAAGCGGAGCGATACCTCAGTCGGTCCAGTGAGCACGATGACGACCTTTGTAACAAGTTTCACTCGCAATGGGCGCGGACGCTCTGTACCCGCATGAGCAGAGCGAGGCGGCCCGGCCGCCAAGCGCCTCAGGTATCGCTGGACAGGTCGTGCGCGGGTCTCGTAACTTCCGGCCAGGGTTTTCATGGCGCTCACCTCGTCGACAGCAACCGATACGCTCACGCCAGAGCTCGCCGTGTGGGCGATGGAGATCGCCGGGGATGGAGTTTGGGAATTGCCGAACTCGATCCGGCGGACCCACTCGAGGATGACGCGCCCGCCATCTACTCGCCGCGCCTGCAGGCAATGCTGCCCGCCGGGGCCCCGCCCACCGTCGGCGCCTGGCTCGCGGCGATTCACCCGGACGACCGCGCCGGGGTCGAGGCCGCGCGAAAGCGACAGATGGCGGCCCCGGACGCGCTCGTCGAGCTGGAGTACCGCGTGTCGGTCGCAGGTGAGACGCGATGGTTGCACGAGCGCAGCCATGCTCGCCCCGCAGCTCATCCCGGTCGATGGCGGCTCCTGGGCGTCGTCCGCGACATGACGGAGCAGCGGCGGGCGAAGGAGCGAGCGCAGCGTGACACCGAGCTGATGCTGCAGACGCAGTCGGCCGCGCAGGTCGGCGGCTGGGAGATCGATCTGGTCGCCAACGAGCTCTACTGGACCGAGGAGACGCACCGCATCCATGAGGTCCCGCCGGGCTATGTGCCCGACCTCGCGCAAGCGATCGGTTTCTACGCCCCCGAGCACGTCCCCGTCATCAGCGAAGCGGTCGCCCGCTGCCAGGCCGGGGAGACGTTCGACGTCGAGCTCGACCTCATTACGTACACCGGCCGGCGGATCAACGTCCATGCGACCGGCCGCCCCTATTACACGGACGGCAAGCTCACGCGGATCTACGGGGCGTTCCGCAACATCACCGACATCAAGCAGCGCGAGAACGATCTGCGCGAGAAGCTGGCCCGCATCGCCCAACAGGACGAGGCCATTCGCGTCCTCTCCACCCCGATCATTCAGCTGTGGGACGACATCATTACCTTGCCGGTCGTGGGGGCGCTCGATCCGGAGCGGGCGACGCAGATCATGGACCGCCTCCTCCACGAGGTCAGCAACCTCGGCGCTCGCTTCGCCATCCTCGATCTCACCGGCGTCGACGCGATCGACACGACGACGGCCGACCAGATCCTGCGGATCACCCGCGCGGTCAGCCTGCTCGGCGCGCGGGGCCTGCTGTGCGGGGTCCAGCCCGGCATCGCGCAGACGCTGACCGAGCTGGGCGTCGACATGGCGGGCCTGCTCGTGTACCGAAACCTCCAGGAGGCCCTGCGAGGCTGTCTGGGCTCGTTGTCCAGGTCGTCGGGCCGACGAGCGCCGGAGACCGAATCGCCAGGCATTCGTCGATGACAGCGAGTCGAGCGCGACCTCGTCGTGGTCCGCCGCGGCGCGTCGCAGCGCCCGCGCCGCGGCAGAGCGCGTGTGGGCCGTAGGTCAGGACACGAGGGCGTAACCGTCTTCGGGGCAATCCTGTGATCGCTCGAGCGTATGCGCGAAGCCGAGGTCGCCCGCGCCCATGCCGCATTCGATCCATCGCACGGGTAGGTCTCGCGCGGGTGCCTTGTTTCGCGCTCGTCGGGGTGGTACCAAGAATAGTGTCGGTAATGTGATACACATCCCAGCGACCTCGAGCTCTACGCGGCAGGCGTGCTCGTGACGGTCTCGGCGGGCGGGTGCCACCCATTGTCGTTCCACTCCGCGGCGTCGACGCCATCGGCGCCTGGGATGACCTCCAAGCGGTTTGGCGAGCCAGGCTGGACAGCTGCGTAGCCTCTCAGCCCTGGGCGAAGTACGGCGGGCGATCGAGGTCTGCGAGCAGGTCCGGTTGTACCGGCGTCCAGCCGAGGGTCTCGCGCGTGCGCTTGCTCGACGCGCGGCAATCGAGCGCGGCGAAGTGGGCGAACCAGCCGAAGTGGGCGGCTGCTTCGGCCGGGGTCTTGCTGATGACGGGGACCTGCAAGCGGCGGCCGATCACTTCGGCGATCGCCTTGAATGGGACGCCCTCCTCGGCCACGACGTGGAACCGCGTGCCCGGGGCGAACGGCTGCGCGAGGGCGAGTCGGGCGAGGGTCGCGGCGTCGAAGCGATGCACCGCGGGCCACAGGTTCTGGCCCTCGCCGATGTAGGCGGAGGCGCCCTGTTTGCGGGCGAGGTCGATCAGCATCGGGACGAAGCCGTGGTCGCCTTCGCCGTGGACGGTGGGCGGGAAGCGCAGGACGCCGACGTGCACGCCGCGGGCGGCGAGCTCGTCGCAGGCCAGCTCGGTGGCGACGCGGGGGAGCGCGTCGGGGCTGGCCGTGGCGCGGTCCTCCTCGGTGACGCCGGTCTTGCGGCCGGGGAGGACGACGCCGGAGGCCACGAGCAAGGGCCGCTGCGTGCCGACGAGCGCGGCGCCGAGAGCTTCGATGACGCGGCGATCGGTGTCGCACACTTCTTTGTATCGAGTGAAGTCGTGGATGAAGCCGGTGTGGACGGTGGCGTCGCTCGCGGCTGCGGCCGCACGCAGCGAGGCGGCGTCCTCGAGGTCGCCGCGATGGGGTTCGGCGCCTGCTGCGGCGACTGCGGCCGCGGCGGCGTCCGAGCGCGCGAGGCCGAGGACGCGATGGCCTGCACGCAAGAGCTCCTGCACGATGGCGGAGCCGATGAAGCCGGTGGCACCGGTGACGAAGATTTTCATGGGACCACCATAGCGAGGCGCAGGTGGCCCTGGCTTGGCGGTTCTTGGCGATTTCTACGAGCCGCGCGCGAACTGCCCGGGGGTCATGCCGACGATGCGGCGAAAGTGACGGTTGAGCTGGCTCTGATCGTAGAGCCCGACGCGCGGGGCGATGTCCTTCGGCTTGGCGCCGGCGGCGAGCATCTCCTTGGCGTGCAGGATCCGCAGCTGGGTCAGGTAGGCGTGCGGCGGCATGCCGACCTGGGCCCGGAAGGCGCGACACAGATGGAACTTGTCGAGGCCGGCTTCACGCGCGAGCTCATCGAGGGTGAGCGGCTCGGCGAGTCGCTCGCGGATCAGCTCGAGCGCGCGGCGCACCGGTCGCGTGTGGGCATGGGCACGCTCCCTCGTCACGGACACGTCGGCGATGGTGTCGATCGCCTCCGCGAGCGCACACTCGAGCGCGAAGCGATCGGCGCCCCCGGCGACCGCGTCGTGCAGGCGATGGAGCGCGGCGGCCCGCGGATCGTCCGGTTCGAGGCAGGCCTGCAAGCGCACGCGCGAGGTGACCTGCTCGACCACGGCGGGCGAGAGGCGGATCATCTGGTACGTGACGACGCCGTGGCGCCGCACGTCGCGGTGGACATCACCGGGCTCGTGCAAGACGACCGCGCCGGGCCGACCTTCCCACGCGCGACCGTGGGTCCAGAACTCCGAGGTGCCCGCCTCGAAGCGGCTGATCATGTAGGTGTCCTTCAGGCCGGTGTAGGACTGATCGCTGTGCGAGCGCAGCGCGACGACACCGGGGACCGCGACCGGCAGCGGCTCGATGCGGTGGGTCGGCGCGGGCGTCATGCGCCGAGTGTACCGCGTCGGCCAGCGGTGACTTGGGCATTCTTGGCGCCGGGGCGCCGACGCCCGGGGCTCTCGTGGTTTGCCGACGGATCTGCCGCGCTGCTCCACTCGCGCCATCGCCTCCGGTGATGCGTCGCGGCGGGTTTTTTCGCCGGGGCGGTTTCGCGGCCCCCAAGGCCACGCCTGCTGGATCCCCTGCGATATCGCTCCGTCTGGGCCGCCTGACGGGGGCGCGAGGCACCTCGCAGGTTGGTGACCGTGGGCTTCGGTGATGCGGGGGCGGCGGCGCTTGCGGGGCTCCGCGGCGGAGGTGACACTGCGGCCGGTCATGCTTCGCTCCTCGCGCGGTCTCGCTGTGCTCCCGCTCGCCTTGCTCGCGGCGTGTCCGTCCAAGGACCAGGATACCGAGACCACGTCCGGGCCAGGCACCGCGAGCGGTGCGCCGGGCTCGACCACGGACGAGGCCATGCCGACGACCGGGAGCACCGGGAGCACCGGGCCCGTCGCCACCACCACGACGGGCGACGCGACGACGGGCGAAGTCACCACGACTGGCGCGACAGGTCCGGTCGATACGACCGGGCTCACGACGACCGGGTTCATGACGACCGGGTTCACCAGCACCGGGCTCACGACGACCGGGCTCACGACGACCGGGCTCGATACTGCTGGCACGACAGAGGATTCGGGCTCGAGCTCCGGCGACCCGGACACTGGCGGCGGTCCGTGTCAGCTCGATCAGGGCGGTAAGGACACCGCGTGGTGCCTCGAGGTCCCGCCGCAGGCTGCGGACATGGATCTGACGCTCACGTGCACGCTCCTCTCCTCGCAGGGAGGCGAACCGGAGGTCTCCGTCACCTTCTCCTGCCTCGTCCTCGGGGTCCAGGAGACCGTCGTGCTGCATTATGCGCTGCTGCCATTTTGGAACTATACGTGGCTTCAGGGCAGCCAGATGAAGATCGTCTATCACACCGAGCCGGCGCCGTGGGACCGCGAGTGGTTGCAGATCACCGGCGGCCTCACCGACTTCTGGGCAGTGCGGGCCGACGAGCTCGCGCCGCCGGGCATCTCGCCCGAGGAGTACTTCGGGCTCGAAGTCTTTTTGGAGATGAACGAGTCCGGCGGGCCGCAGCCCGATCCGTGCGGATCGCGGCAGGCCCTCGACCTGCACTACGAGCACTGGATCGGGGACACAAAGGCCTATGTGAAGGTCCAGAACGGCGAGAAGCACAGCTTCGGCTTCCCGGTACGGACCGACATCCGGCTCGGCCACGCGAGCGAGCTGCTCGAGCCGATCAGCTGCGACGAGGTCGCGCAGCGTAGCATCGACGTGGTGATCGTCCACGACGCCGCCGGCTTCTGAGCTGCGCCAGGCTCGTCGGTGCCGCGAGACCGTCTCCGCGGATGGCGCGAGCGTCGACTGGACGCACTGTGACGGGCCAGGTTCAGGCCGGCGGGATCCTCGCGGCTCGCCGCGAGAGCATCGGCGAGGAGCACGCCGCGGCTTCGCCGTGAGTCGCGGCGGCGGGCTCGTGGCTCGTCTCGAGACCCTCGGTGTCTCCGTCACCTGGGCGGCCGGCCGCGAGTCGATCGGCTTCAGGTCGACGGCGCGGACCCGGGCGCCGGGTCGCGCAGTCAACCTGGTCTTCGGGACAGTTTATTCTGCTCGTCGGAGCGATCTCGCAGGACGCTCACGGCGGACGGGCCGGCCGCCGGGACGTGCGCGGCTCCGCGGAGGCGCCGCGATGCTGGTACATTCGCGCCGCCGCTCCCGCCCGCATGACCCCGCTGATCCTCCCTACACCGACCCGGGCGACGTCGAGGCCGCCCTCCGCCGCGATGGTTACGCGATCGTGGCTGCCCGAACTCTGGCGTCCTGGCTGCCCCAGGGGCTCGGCGGCCTGCAGGCGCTGGCGCCGTCGTGGGACGAGCTCCCGCCCGACACGTACCTGCGCGACGGCGGGCGTTACCGCCGGCGCCGCCACTCGTGCTTCGTCGTCGAGGGGCCGCGGGTCGAGGCCACGCCCCACCGCGCGCACTGGCAGCCGCTCGAGTACAACGCGCTGCACGGCGGTCTGGAGCGGTGGTTCGAGCCGATGCTGCCGCAGGTGACGGAGCTGCCGGTGTGGTCGGCGTTGTTGCAGCGGCTGGGCGCGGTGTGCAGCGCCGCCGCGCCGGCGGTGCCGCGCTGGTACGTCGAGGCGCACCAGTTCCGCATCGACACCGCGGACGGCATCGGCCGCCCGACCCCCGAGGGCGCGCACCGCGACGGGGTGGACTTCGTCGCGGTGCTGCTGGTCGCGCGCGAGGCGATCAAGGGCGGCGAGACGCGCGTGTTCGAGGCCGAGGGCCCGCACGGCCTGCGCTTCATGATGAGCGAGCCGTGGACGCTGCTGCTCCTCGACGACGCGCGGGTGATCCACGAGGCCACGCCGATCCAGCCGCTCGGCGAGCCCGGCGGGCACCGCGACACGCTGGTGCTGACGTTCCGCGCCGGCGGATTTCAGGGCCCGGGCTGACGCGGACGGCTGGCTGGCCGAAAGGACAGATGGGTTCGCGGCCCTTCGAGACAGCAAGTCTCGGCGGCGAGTGATTCGCTCTTGCGGACAGGTCGCTCGGGACATGTCCACAAGAACACGTCAAGGCAGGCGCGGCGGCGTCGCCGGGTTGCGGCCGGTGGCGGTGTCGCGGGCGAGCTGGGCGCGGGCGAGGTCCTGGCCGGGGAGGAGGTCGGGGAGGCGACCCGCGAGGGCGACGGCCTCGGCGTAGTGGCGATGGGCCCGGCTGCGCTCGTCGGCGGCGGCGGCGAGGTCGGCGAGGGCGAGGTGGAGGCGGGCGAGGGCGGCCTCCTGGCCCGGCAGGGCGGTGCGGATCGCCAGGGCCTCGCCGAAGCGGAGGCGGGCCTCGGTCTTCTCGCCGAGGCGGAGGTGCAGGCGGGCCCGCTCCTCCAGCACGTCGGCGACGGCCGGGTGGCGCGGCAGGCCGGCGAGCAGGCTCATGGCCTGGTCGAGGTGGGCGCGGGCCTCGTGGTTGCCGCCCTGGAGGGCGAGCATGCGGCCGCGCAGCATCTCGATGCGGGCGGCGGTGGCCGGGCGGTCGGCGGCGCGGGCGAGGGTGTCGCGCAGCAGCATCTGGGCGCTCGTCGGGTCGCCGTGGGCGGCCAGCAGCTCGGCGCGCAGCAGGGCGACCTCGGTGAGCCGCCTCGGGTCGCGCAGGCGCTCGGCGGCGGCGCCGGCGAGGCGGGCGGTCGCCTCGTCGTCGGTGCACTCGGCGAGGAGGCGCTGGACGTCGGCGACGAGGTCGTCGTCCCGGTGGCTGATGGCGAGCTGGAGGGCGGTGGCGAGCTGGTCGCGGCCCTGGTGGGCGATCCCGCGCTCGCAGGAGATGTGACCGAGGAGGGCGGCCGCCTCGGCGCGCAGCGGGTCGCCGCCGACCTCCTTGAGGACGCGGTCGACCTGGCGGGTGGCGTCGTTGTAGCGGCCGGCGAGGGCGGAGACGCGCGCGTCGTCGAGGGTGGCGGCGAGGTCGGGCGGGGCGGGGCCGGGGCCGACCAGGTTACCGGGGTCGAAGCAGGGGGCGATGTCGGGCAGCGACTCGGCCATCCGCTCGGCGTCGCCCAGCTGCTCGGGGCGCAGGCGCGCGAGAGCGCGCGTGACGACCGCGAGGTCGCGGGTGCGCCGGTCGAGGCAGGCGCGGTGGCGCTCGCGCAGCGGCTCGGCGGCGAGCGGCCCCGAGCAGGCGGCGGCGCGGGCGTGGCCGAGGACGGCGGCGTAGCGGTCGATTTGCGCGCCGGCGCGCTCCGCGGTGGCGGCGGCGAACGGGACGTCGACGCCGGCGAAGGCGCCGGCCAGGCCGGCACCCGGCGGCGGCAGCTCGGCGGCGCCGGCGAACTCGCAGCTGTGGTCGAAGCGCGGCGCGGCGGCGGCGACGGCGACGGCGGCGAGCCCGGCCAGACCGGCGGCCAGGACCACGCCGACCCGGCGGCGCCGCGGCGGGGCGGCCAGGGCGGCCAGGAGCGCCTCCATCGACGGGTAGCGCTGGTCCGGGTCGGCGTGCAGGCCGCGGACGAGCACGGTGTAGACGCCGGGCGGGACCTTGGCGTCGCGCGGCGGCGGGGCGATGAGGCCGGTCATGATCCGGCGCTTGAGCTCGGCGCGGGTCTCGGAGGCGAACGGGTGCCAGCCGTAGAGGCCGCGGTAGACGGCGACGCAGAAGGCGAACTGGTCGCTCTTGTCGGTGGCCCGCAGGCCCTGGAACTGCTCCGGGGACATGTACGAGGGCGTGCCCATGAGCGCGCCGCTCTGGGTCAGCCGCGAGCTGCGCTCGAGGTCCTCGGCGGACACGTTCTCGCCGACGTCGGGCGGCGCGTCGGGGTCGGGGGCGCTGCGGACGAGGCCGAAGTCGACCACGCGGACCCGGCCGTCGTCGCCGACGAGCACGTTCTCGGGCTTGAAGTCGCGGTGGACCATGCCGCTGCGGTGGGCGGCGGCGAGGCCGTGGCCGGCCTGCAGGTAGGCGTCGAGCACCTGCCGCCAGGTCCGCGGGGCCGTCTCGAGCCAGCGCCGCATGTGGACGCCGCGCACGAACTCCATGGCGATGAACACCCGGCCCTCGAAGTTACCGGTCTCGTAGACCTGGACGACGTTGGGATGCGACAGCTGGGCCAGCGCCTGGGCCTCGCGGATGAGCCGCGACGAGGCCCGCTCGAGCCCGCTGTCGCGGTCGAGCCGGACCAGCTTGATGGCGACCTTGCGGTCGAGCTTGTCGTCGTAGGCGAGGTAGACCTCGCCCATGCCGCCGACGCCCAGCGACTGCAGGACGGCGTAGCGCGCGATCTTCTGCGGTTGAGCCCGGGCGTCCTTGCCGAACAGCTTCGCGTGCGCCGCGGTCTTGATCCGCCGGACCTCGCGCGCCGCGGCGGTCTGCGGCGCGCGCGAGGCGTCGTCCGGGTCGTCGCCGGGGTCGGGCATGCGCGGCAGGATAGCCGAAGCAGACCCGAGCGGCCCGTTCGCCGCGCCCCCGGTCCGCGCGTCCCAGCGCGAGCGACGCGGGCGGACCGCAATCGCGGCAAGATGTCTTTGAGGACATGTCCCAAGACGCCGGCGGTTCGCCTCGCGTGGCCCGGCTCGCTGGCGCGCCGCCGCGGCCGAGGCCATGCCCACCCCATGCGAGGGCTGCTCCCCGCCCGGGCCGGGTCGTCGCTGTTCGCGCTGCTCGGGCTCGCGGACTGCTACGGCCGCAGCGCGCCGCCAGGAGCGGCCGTGCCCAGCCACGGGGCGGCCAGCGAGGGGCCGGCGCGGCGCGACGACCAGGGCCGCTGGGCGACGGTCCGCGCGCTCGAAGAAGGGACGCTCGGGCCGCAGGACCGCACGCCGGTCGACCGGCTGCTGCTGGTCCTCGACGGCTACACCCGCGCCAAGCGCGAGGCGGCCGGGACGCCGGGCGACGGCCGACCCGACCGGGCCCTGTTCTACTGCGCCCAGCTCAACGCCGACTTCAGCCAGTGCGTGGTGTTCGACGGCTCGGACGAGGGCGCCCACCTGGCGGGGGTGGAGTACGTGATCTCGGCGTCGCTGTACGCGACGCTGCCGGCGTCCGAGCGCCAGTACTGGCACGCGCACGTGGGGGAGATCGACAGCGGGGTGGTGGTGGCGCCCGGGCTGACCGACGCCGCTCACACGGCCCTGACGGGCGAGCTGCGCTCGACGTACGGCAAGGGCTGGCGCACGTGGAACGCAGAGGCCGATCCGCTGCCGTTCGGGGAGCCGACGCTGATGTGGTCGATCGCGCCGGGCAAGCTCGAGCCGGTGACCCGCTCCGAGATGCGATCGCGGTGGGGCCGGACGAGCCGCGAGGAGTGACGCAGAGGGCGGCGCGTGAGGCCGCCGCGAGGAGCGAGCGAGGCAGCGCCGTGACGAGGCCGGACGATCCGCGAGGAGGACGCCGCAGGTGGCGGCGAGTGAGGCTGCCGCGAGGATCGAGCAGGGCAGCGCCGTGACGAGGCGGAGCGGGCGCGAGGCGGGACGCAGCAGGTGGCGGCGAGCGAGGGCTGCCGGGAGGAGCGAGCGGGGCAGCGCCGTGACGAGGCCGGACCAGGCGCGAGGCGTCCGCGAGAGGTCGTGGGGGTGAGGCCGGGCCGACGGCGGAGCGCGGGAGACTTCAGTCGCGCGAGGCCGGATTCCCCGCGATGCGTGTGCGGGAGAACGCGGGCCGTGCGGCGGTGGGAAACCCGGGGGACGGGTCGAGGCGGATCGAGGAGCCTCGGTCGCGCCCGGGGATGGTGGACCGGGGCGAATCACGATAGTCGGCCGGCATGTCGCTGCGCGCGCTCGCCGGGTGGGTGGTGTCGATCGCTTGGATGAGCGCCGCCTGCGGGGGCGAGCGAGGGCAGGCCGCGGGCGCGGTGCCGGCGACGAGCCCGGCGAGCGCGGAGGCGCCGGCGGCCGCGGAGGCGAAGGCGCCGACGTTGCAGCCAGGGCCGCAGGCGCAGTGGACGTTCACGTTCGCCGCCAAGCCGTCCCGCTTGAAGGTGGCCGGCGACGGGACAGTGCTGGCGCTGGTGAACAGCGAGCTGGTGGCGGTGCGGGCCGGGGCGATCGCGTGGAAGTTCGGGGCGAAGCTGCGGCAGGTGCTGGCGGTGGCCGGCGACGTGGTGGTGGTGGCGCAGAGATCCCGCCGTGCGGCGCGATCGCCTGGTGATGCTGGCGCTCGCCGACGGTCACGAGCTCGGCGCGGCGCTCCTACCCGCCGACGGCGAGGAAGACGAGTTCGCCGAGCCGATCCGGGCGGCGATCGTCGAGCCGGATCAGGACGAGCTGTGGGTCGGCGACAGCGTGGCGCGGTGGTTCCGGCTGAAGCCCGGCCGTTGCGTCAAGAACGGCTGCCTGCGCGCGGCCGGGCGCATGGCGGAGGAGACGTTCGACTCCGACGCGAAGCTGTCCTTCGGGCCAGACAATCGGCGAGTCTTGCGCGAAGGCGGGGCGGTGCGGGTGTTCGACGGCGAGTGGCAGACGCTGCTGTCGGTCCGGGCCCACGAGACGCTCGGCGGGGCGGCGCTCGGACCGGCCGGGCTGGCGCTGGTGGTCGACGACGACGTGGTGCTGCTGGCGCCGGAGGCCTGCGCGGGCCCCGAGTTCGCGCCGTCCGGGTGGCCGCAGCCGAAGCGGCTGTACTCGCGCGAGCTCGACGAGTGCCCCGATTGCCCGGGACCGCCGCTCGGCTGCCGGCGCTGGCGCTCGTACCAGGACGAGGTCCACAACGAGGCGCTGGCGCTGTTGCCCGACGGGGCGGTGGTGGTCCACGTCGACGGCGAGACGCGGGCGATCCGCGACGGCCGCCAGGCGTGGACGACGAAGACGGGGGGCGTGGGGGCGGTGGTGCAGGTCGGCGAGCGCGTGCTCGGTTTCAGCGGCGGGCTCGAAGAGGACGACCCGCCGGCCCTTTACGCGCTCGACCTCGAGGGTCGGCCGCAGTGGCGCACGCCGCTGGCGATGAAGGGGCCGGACGGCTTCTTCTTCACCGACGACGTGCTGCTGGCGAATGCCGGCGCGACGCTGCTGGCCGGCTTCGAGACGAACATCGCAGTGTTCGCCCTGCAGTGATTGGCGCGGACCGTCACGGGTCGACGCTGGCCCACGCGGGGTCGTCGGCGACCATCTGGCCGAGCCAGGCCTGCAGGTCGACGCCGCCGCTCGTGATCGGCAGCGGCGCGGTCAAAAGGACGTGGCCGACGGCGTCGAGCAGGAAGTAGCCGGCGTTTTCATAGGGGGCGACGTGGCTCTGCACGATCTCCGCGATCGCCTGCGGGAACTCTTCCAACGTGAAGCCGAAGTAGATCGGCACGATCCAGTCGCGGGTGTATGACAAGAGGGCCCAGCGCTGGGTGGTGTGATTCGCGCCGTAATAATCGTAGATCGCGCCGAACGTCTCGAGGCATTCGGGGCAGTCGGGCGGCAGCGAGGCGGCGAGGTTCCACTGGGCGCGCCAGGTGTCGGACAGCTCCTTGGCGAGGTACGGCGGATCGAGCGGCGGGCCGGAGTCGTCGACGAGGTCGACGCGCACGTCGCCGAAGGCCTGCTGCACGCGCCACCAGTTGAAGGTGCCGCCGTAACCGCCGGCGCTGGCGCCGACGAGGTAGACGCGCTCGGCGGCGGGGAAGGTCGGGACGAGCCGCGCGAGGTAGGCGACCAGGTTGGCGCCGCCGACGTGCATGGTGGTGCGCTCGCCGTAGGTGACGACGTTGTCGCCGCCGTGCATGTCGCCGGTGCAGTAGGGGACGTAGACGAAGCTCATGTCGCGGAACGGGTTGTTCGGGTCGTCGCGGTCGAAGATCTGCGCGGTCATGACCTTGGGCAGGTGCGGGTCGAATTCGGCGGCGAACTCGGCCTCGCCGTAGCCGTCGGCGACGTGGGCGCTGGCGTTCATGGTGTAGCAGGTGGCCTCGTCCCAGCAGGCGCCGCCGCCCTCGAGGTAGAGGACGACGCGATCGCTGCGGGTGGTGAGGTTGACGCCGATGCCGGTGGTCTCGCCGTTGGCACAACGCGCGTCGGCGAACGGGACCCAGGTCCAGGTCTCGGCCGGGGCGTCGATCGCGGCGCCGTCGGGCTCGCCGGTGGAGGTTGGCGCGTCGGTCGTTGCGGTGGTGTCTTCGGTGGTCGCGGCGGTGGTGTCGTCGGTCGTGGCAGCGGTGTCGTCGGTCGCGGCAGTGGTGTCGTCGGTCGTGGCAGTGGTGTCGTCGGTCGCGGCGGTGGACTGCGAGGCGGCATCGTCGCCGCAGGCGGGCACGGCGAGGGCGAGCGAGGCGGCGAGTGCGGCGATAGGAGAGCGAAGCATGGGCATGGGTTCGACGGTACTGCACACGGCGCCGCTGCGCCTGCGAGGGGCTCTCAGCGGGAATTCCGGGGTCGCACGAAAGTGTGGAGGATCGCGACAGTGGCAGATCGCAACAGCAGGAATCACCGGATGCGCCGGCGCGCGCGGACGAGTGGGCGCGGGTGCGATGCGGGTGTCCCGAGGGACGTATGGTGGCATCGCGGCGCGAGCGCGATGGACATGACTTGAGGGACATGCCATGGCCTGGCGCGACGGCGAACGCCGGGCGCCGAGCGGGCCGGGGCGATGACCGAAGGGACATGTCCCGGGTGCGTCGACGAGCGCGAGGAAGATGACCGAAGGGACATGTCATGGGCGCGCCGACGAGCGCGAGGGGTGTCCGAGGCGGCCGGGGGGCGATCGTTGAACATGTTCCAAGGGACATGCGGAGACCGGGGCGCACCTGGGCCGCGCTCGCTCGCGCGGGCGCTCGCTCACGCGGGCGCGAGCGAGGGGCTGGTGCGCCCGGGGTGGCAGCATGGGCTGGCGATGGCCGAATCGCGGCGCTCGGCACGCGACCCGGGAGCGCGGCCGACCGTGTCGGCGCCCCGGCAACGCCGCGGCGGCGCGCCCTGTCCTTGGGAACAGGCGAAAAAAGCGGCGCTCCGACCGGGTCCAGTGGCTGCGCAGGGCCCGGTCGAAGCGCTCGGGGTCTGTTCTGTTTTTGTAAAAAAAATGATCGGTCGGCGACGCGAGCGGGAGATCGTCCTGCGGGCGAGCATCGGGAGCTCGGCCCGTTTGGGTGCGAAGATCGACCTCGCGGGGCGGGCGAGCGGGAGACCTGGGGTCCGCGCCGCGCCGCCGACCGCCGTGTCACATCAAGTGACGGCGCGAGAACTCGGCGCGCAGCTTGGCGAGCGCGCCCTCCTGGAGCTGACGGATTCGCTCACGCGACAGCGAGTAGCCGGCGCCGATCTCCTTGAGCGTCATCTCTTCCTCGCCGTCGAGGCCGACGCGCTTGCGCAGGATGTCGGCCTCGAGCGGGGAGAGCTGGGAAAAGACTTCTTGAGCTGCTCGTGGAGCCGCTCGCGGTCGAGCACGTCCGACGCGGACTCGTGGTCGGGGTCGGCGACGGTGTCGACGAGGCTGGTTTCGCCCTCGCGCGAGGCGGGCAGGGCGAGGCTCAGCGGGGTCTCGATGAGCGACCAGCCCATGCGGGAGATCCGCTCGGGCTGACGCCGCTGACGGCCGAGAGCTCCTGATCGGTGGGCTCGCGGCCCTCGCGGGCCTCGAACTCGCGGCGGGCCCTGGCGACCTTGTTGCAGGCGTCGATCATGTGGACCGGCAGGCGCACGCTGCGGGCCTTGTCGGCGATCGAGCGGCTGATGGCGTGGCGGATCCACCACGAGCCGTAGGTCGAGAAGCGGCAGCCGCGGGCCGGGTCGAACCGGTCGACGGCCTTCATCAGGCCGAGGTTGCCCTCCTGGATGAGGTCCTGCAGCGGGACGTTGCCGCGGTGGAAGCGGCGCGCCAGCGCGACCACGAGGCGCAGGTTGGCGCGCACGAACGCGTTCTTGGCGGCCATCAGCGCGGCGTGCTGCTTGCGGACCTCGGATGCGTAGCGGGCGAACGGGACGCTGCCGCGGCGCGGCGGGTTGACTGCCAGCGAGATCTCGGCCTTGCGGTCGCCCTCGAGGCTGGTGAGGTCGGCGAGGATCGCGTCGGCCAGCTCGCCGTCGACGTCGGCGGCGATCATGGCCTTCGCCAGCTCGTCGCGCGCGGCCTGGAAGGCGTCGTGGTGGCAGCGCAGGTCGCGGTCGCGGACGGTCCGCGAGCTCTGCTCCAGCGTGTTCACGGCGGCGGCGGGGCACACGTCGACGTCCAGGCGCTGGCGCACGAGGGCGCAGATCGGCTCGACGAACGGGGGGTAGTTGAGGAGCGCCACCCAGAGTCCCTTGCGGAGCTCGTTGATCTTGCGGGCCGCGGCGGTCTCCTCCTCCTTGGTCATGACGTCGACTTCGGAGAGGTCGCGGAAATAAGCGGTGAGGGGGCGGTAGCCCGATCCCTGGGCCGGGGCCTGCGATGAATCAGCGGTGAGGTCGCGCAGCATGGTGGTCTCCGTTTCAGGGCCGGACAGGATCCGCATGGAGGGGCCGTGGACCGTAAGGAGTGTCCGTCCGCGGCTCGTGTCGAAGGGGTCGACGGGTCGGTGTCAGAGGGGGTCGCGGATCCTGCCCGGCTCCGGGCCGCACTGCGGGCCCAGGCGATCGTGCGAGGGTCGATGAGTCCAAGCAGGAGTCGAAGTCAGATCAATTCAAGTCAAGGATCGCCTGGCCGTTACTTGTCGGCCGTCTTGAGGTCGGTGCGCATCTCGACAGCCAGGTTGTAGTGGCTCTCGACGATCTTGCGCACCTCTTCGAGCTCGTCGCGCAGCTCGTCGGTCTGGGCGAACGGGATCATCTTGTTGTCGAGCGCGGACAGCCAGGTGGCGTGCACGTCGACCTGAATGTCGATGTAGGCCTTGTCGAGCGGATCGCCCTTGTCGATCTTGCCCATGGTGTCGAGCTTCTGCCGCGAATCCTGCTCGATGTCGCTGGCGAGCCGGCTGCTGGTGGCCGAGAGGTCGAGGGCGTCGCGGACCTTCTTTTCGCGCTCGCGCACGAACTCGTGGTCGTTGATCATCATCGCCGCGAACTCCTTGACCTTCTGGGTCTTGGCCCACTTCTTCATGTATTCGCCGTGGGCCACCGCCTCTTCGTTGATCACGTCGAGGACGCCGAAGATCTCGTCGTCGGCGGTGTTGCGCTCCGACGGCGCGGTCGCGGCCGGCGAAGGTTCCACGACCGGCTCCGGCGAACTGGTGTCCGGAGAGGTGCGCGAGCAGGCCGCGGCGAACACGAAGGAGAGCATGTAGAGGGTCTTGTTGCGGGGCTGCATGCACCTTGGCTGATCCAGGCCCGCAAGGCCGGCAATGAAAAAATCGTCAGAGGCCCAATGCCGCCCACCGCCCGGAATGTGCAAGGATTTCGGAGAACGCGGCGAAAACGGGGGTAGGAGGGCTTCTGGGGCAACTTGGGGGCCCCAGGCCTGGGCGAGGCCGCGCGCGCTTTTCTCCTGGACAGGTGTCCGAGGCGGTGCGCGAAGTGCGAAAAATGTTGAGACTGCGCACATTCCGCGGGCGAAAGACACCGGGCTCATGGGCTGTAAACGATGTTCTGGACGCGCCAGGCGCCGCAGACGGCAACCAGGCCGCGGGCGGGGAGCCCGAGATGGAGCCGCGGGCGACGACCCACACGCGAGGACGGTGGGCCGTCAACAAATAATAAGTGTGGGTCGGACATCAGCGGGCTCTGCCCGGCGAAATGGGCCGAGCCGGCAAGATGGGCCGGATGAGGCGGCTGATGGCAATGTAGGCAGTCGGAGATCGCGGCGCCGAGCCTCGTTCGTTCCGCCGGGATTGCTGCTGCAAATGATGGCAGGAGACGGCGGGTGCGCTGAAGCGAGGGCGAGGCGAAGGACCCATGTGGCCGTGGCCGGCATCCTGCCGGCGACGGCCGGGAGAGCTCGCGGTTCGGGAGGACGGACACGGACTCCAGCGCAGGGCCGCTGCCGTCGTAGAGGTGGACGGCGCTCCTGCGATGGAAGATCGATCCATGCGGGTAAGGCGATGCGCTCGTCGGGCCCGGCGGCGACATCGACGGAGACGTCGGGGCTGGGGACGCTCCAGGGCGCGAGGTCGGGTCCGCGGCGCTGCAGCGGGACGTCGTTGCTCGTCGGGCGAGCGCCGTCAACGATGTCGATTCAGCGCGATCATTATGTGAAGACGAGGACGCCGAGAGGCGCCCGGGACATGACATTGGCGGCGGCTGCCATCCATACGGCATGACCGATCGCGCCCGTATCGGTGCCCGAGTCGGCGTGCGTCGGAGCACTGCGTGCGGATCGGCTGCGGTCCGCCTCCGGCTCATGAGCGGTGAATACCGCCTGGGGGGCGCCGTTCCGACGATGCCCATGTCGCCGCGCCTGCGCCGCTCGCTCCTCGCCTCCGCCGGCGCCTTCGCCGGCTTCACGATCGCATGGATCGCCGTCTGCCTCGGCAACACCGGCGACGCGTTCCCGCAGGGCCCGGCGCAAGCGATGCTGCCGCTCCTGCTGGTCGGCCCGGGCCTCGGAGCGCTCGCCGGGAGCCGGGCGAGCTCACGCCTGGCCGTGGCGACGCTGCTCGCGCTCATGGCCCTGTCGCTGTCGTTCTGGGCGCTGGTGCCCGACGGCTGGTGGGCAGTCGGGGCGCCGCCCATGCCGGGCGCGAAGTAGCTCGAATGCCCGCGAAGCTGCGAGCGCGCGCTGGAGCGCGTCGGCGCGTCGGCGCATCGCCGTCATCGACGTCGGGCTCGTGGCGTCTTCATGCGGCTGCGCAGGGCGTCGGCGGCCTCGGGGAAGCGCTCGGCCCAGCGCCGCAGGGCGGTCGCGGTCGCGTCCTTCACCGCGGGGAGCAGGGGCGAGTGGATGAGCCTCTTCTTCGTATGGATGGGGTAGAGGGCATCGTCGTGCAGCACGCTGACCGCAGCCACGAGCCCCTCGAGGCCGGGGTCGCTGCGGACGTTTAAAATCGCGGATCGCCGCGAGCAGGCCGGGGACGTGCGGGCCATCCTCGTCGCGCTCGAGGTTGGTGTAGCCGAGGATCTGCGCCGGGCGCCCGTACGGCTCGGTGCGCCAGGCGAGGGCGACCTCGACGGTCGTCGGGCCGGCGTCCGTCACGTACTCGCCCTGGTGGTGCGCGGCGTCCTCGAGCGGTCCGCGGGCCTCGACGCGGACGCGTTCGACGAGCCCCGTCGCGCGCTCACCCGCGAAGCTCCACGTCAGCGCCCGCGGTGGCAGCAGGAATCCGAGGTCCTCGAGGCGCTGCGTCAGTTCGAGCCGGAGCACGCGCGGGCTCGGGAAGATCTGCGGGTCGGGGCGAAACCGGATGCGCGTGCCGGACGGCCGCGACGCCCCGCTCACGCGCAGGGGAACGCGCTGCACGCCGCCGGCGTAGGCGACGGTGGCCTGCTCGCCCGCGTGGACGCTGTCGACCTCGAACGGATCGCTCAGCGCGTTGGCCATCAGCAAGCCGGACTCACGGAGCCCGAAGTGGGCGCTCGAGCGGACGGGCGGGCGCTCGAGGAGGTCGACCAGCGAGCCGGCCGGGATGCCCGGGCCGTCGTCGGCGACGGTGACGGAGTCGTCGGGGTCGACGCGGACTTCGATGCGGGGGCAGCGGCCGGGCTGGCGCGGATCGATCGCATAAGCGACGACCGCGAGCAGCAGCTTCAGCGGGCCGGTGCCGTCGTCGAGCGAGCCGACGTACATGCCGGGGCGCTTGCGCACCGCCGCGCAGCCCGTGAGGACCTCGATCGTGTCGGTGGTGTACTCGCTCGCCATGGGCCGACGTTAGCGCAGGACGTCATCGCCGGTCACGCGCTTCCGCGCGACCGTAGCGTTCGGCCAGCAGGGGAAGATGCGCGTCCGCGAGGGCGACGGACCTTTCGTGGCGCGAGGCTCATGGCTCGGCGGTCACTCGACCTTGATGGGGGCGGTCATGCGGGTGAGCGGGAGGACGGTCCCGTCGTCGAGCGCGACCTCGGTCTGGGTCGGCTCGATGTAGACGAGCGCGGCGTCGTCCGTGCTGCGCTGGATCGCGGCGCCGCGTTGTTCGCCGGCGTCGTCGATGATCCAGCCGCCGATCCAGCCGTCGACCTGGCCCCAGTAGAGGCCCGCCTCGTCGCCGGCGACGGCGGTCCCGGTGAAGTCGTAGGGCCCGTTGGTGACGAGCTCGCCGCGGAGCGCGGCGCTGAATCGGTCGCCGTGGATCTCGAGGTCGACGGTGGCACCATCGGCGTTGGTGAGGGTGCCGGCGCCGTCGTCGAGCGGACCGTGAAACCATGCGCGGACGCCGAGCCAGTCGTAGCTGCCGTCGCAGGCGAAGACGGTGACGAGGTCGTCGGCGGCGACGACGGCGATCAGGACGTCTCCGGCCTGGCCGACGAAGATGCCCGCGGCGGGCCCGGCCTGCTCCGTGGTGTCGCACGCGCCCGCGGTCACGGCCAGCGCGGCCAGGCAGGCGCGGGTGAAGAACGCCCGCGCCGAGCGCAGCGCGGGACGGGTACACAGAGCAGGGAGCCAATGGGTCGTCATGGTCGCCTCGGGTCAGGGCGAGCGCGGCGGCGTCCCGCTCGCCCGTGGAGTCGCCGGGGCGGGCCGAAGAATTGCGGCGGGGGTCAGATTTTCAAAAGACGGCGGCTGGGTGCCTTGCGGCGGTTCCCGCGGGCGCCGGTGCGCTCTCGGGCTCCGACACGGACGCGCGGGGTCGAATCGCCGAAGGATCGCGGAGGCGACGATCTGTGGGGGGCGGAGTATGTTCTTTTGGACATGCCCTTCAGGGCATCTCAAAAATGAGATGTCCTGAAGGACATGTTTAGAAGAGCTCAGCCCGGGGTGAGCACGCGGCCGAACCACAGCAGCGTGTCGGTGCCGCGGTCGCGGATGGCGAAGAGGAACGGGCGGTCGGCGGTGAAGGCGGTCTCGGCGAAGACCCCGCCGCTGGAGTCGAAGACCACGATCGCGGTGGCGGCCGCGGCCTCGACGCCCTTCTCGTCCACCGCGACGACGGTGTTGTGATAGACGTCCGCGATCGCCATCTGCGTCTGCTCGGTCATGCCCGAGAGGTCGGCGGCGCCGAGCTGGAAGGTCTTCTCCATGCCGAGCGCGATCAGCACCTCGCGCAGCGCGAACGCGTTGGCGAACTCGAATCGGGGCACCCGGACCTCGAGGTTGGTCGGCGCCAGACCGCCGAGGACCTCGCCGAGCTTGACGCCGTCGAGGCCCGCGACGTAGGCGTCGAAGGTCCCGGCGTCGGGGAGGATGTACACCAGCGACAGCTCGCCGCCGCGCAGCGGCAGCTCGGCCGCTTCGACGCCGTCACCCTTGAAGTACGACGTACTCTCGAACACCCCGTACATCATCGGCGCCGTGAGCTCGACGCCGTCCTTGTCGTGGAACACGCCGTTCTCGTCGACGTTCTCGAACGGGTGATCCCAGGGAGCCTTGAGGTAGAGCGCGTTGACGAGGACGGCGGTGACGTCGGGGAAGATCGAGCCCGGGGGCAGCAACTCGTCGATCTTGGTGAACGTCTGGTCCGCCACCCAGCCGTTGATCGCCACGCGCGACCCATCGGGGTCGGCGGCGAAGTCGAGGAGGCGCATGCCGCTGCCGTAGTGGATGGCGAGCGCGTCGAGGAACGGCGCCGACCACTCGATGCCGATCCGGCCGAACACCTGATTGACGAGCGAGAGGCGGACCGAGTCGTCGCCCTCGACCTCGCCCGAGGCGGGGAGGTTGCGGGTCTCGAGGTCGAGGTCGATGCGGTTGAACGCGGTGTGGAGGCGCGGCTTGGCCAGCGAGAAGTGCAGCACGTCGGCGATCTCCTGCTCCGAGACCGTGCGCGCCCCCTCGTACAGCATGCCGAAGGCGATCCGCAGGCTGAGCGGCGAGATGGCGCGGTTGTCCGCGCTGGGCGGCAAGGCCTTGAATAGATCGAGGGCGAAGCTACGCTCGTCGGCGGCCATGGTGGCGAGCTCGTCGGCGCTGGCGTCCGGATCGGGGTCGCGGGGCTTGTCCGAGCCGGCCTCCTCGCCCGGCGGCTCGAGCGGCTCGCCGGTGGTGGTGGTGGGATCGCCCGTGGGTTCGGTGGTGCTGTCGGTGGTGGTCGTCGTCTCGCTGGTCGCGGTCGTCGGCTCGGTGGCGGTGGTGGTGGTCGTCGTGGTCGTCGTCGGGTCGGTGGTCTCGGTCTCGCTGCCGGTCTCGGCTCCACCCGGGCCCTGGATGGTGCAGGCGGTCGCGCCGAGGGCGAGGGCCCACGAAGTGAAGTGACGGTAGAGTAAGTTATCGCGCATGGTCTGTCTCCGGTGGCGCCTCAAAGGGCAAGCCATGTGCCAACCACCATTTGCCGCCAGATCGCCGCGTAGCGCCGGATCTGCGGCTCGCCGTGACGCCGGAGGCGCAGCGACGAGGCCGACCGCGACACGCCCGTCGTCGGGCGAATCACGAGTCGGGCCGGCGATGGCCGTATGGCTCTACATGTCTCGAAGGACATGTGACGCGAGGCGGGGGCGACGAGACCCCGAGAGGCGAGACGAAGGGGACACGGGGGCGCCCGTCATGTCGCTCGCGCCCGTCCGTCAGGGAGGCGGGATGATGTTGAGGTTGTTGCAGAAGACGGCGTCGAAATGGCCGACGACTTCACCCGTGAGGGCGCCGACGAGCCGCGGCGGGTCGTCCGGATCGGGCACGTGCCCTCGGTCGCACCCTCCTCCAGGGGCCGGGTGACGCAGGCGACGAGGACGAGCGACCCGACAAGACTGCTGCGCATCACTTGATGCGATACATCGCCGCACGCGACCAGTCAATGACGCGACCTCGCGCCTCGACGCCGCCGAAGATGCCGCGAGGCTCCACGTCGTCGGCAGAGTGCGGTTAGAATCCGCGAGTGCCGGCGACTTGTCTCACCGCTTCGACTCGACTCGGCCTCTTCCTCGCCCTTTCGGCGTGCGGGCCCGGCCCCGACTCGACCACCGGGACGGACGGCACGGACACGGAGACGAGCTCCGGCGCCTCGACGACGTCCGAGGGGATCACGGGCACCGGCGCGATCGAGCAGCCCTACGCCGCGGAATTGGTGTACGCCAGCATGGACTCGATCTCCGGGTGCAGCGTGGACACCAACGTCGCCCTCCGGATCCGCGTCACCGCCCCGGATGATCAGGCGATCGACACCGCTACGTTGACGTCCGTGAAGTTCACGGGATGGTGGAGCTCCGGCGAGCTCGCCGTCACCGCCGAAGACCTCCCGGTCGCCGCGGGCACGACCGCCGAGCTGACCTTCCGCCTGGCGCTGGACGGCGACGTCGTCGGCGTCTCCGACTGCGGCAGCAAAGAACTCCCGTCCCCTCCGGTCGTCGCTGCCTTCACGATCGCCGGCGAGGACCTCGAGCTGACCGCTTCCGGTTCGCTCGGCTGCGGCTTCGACGAGCCCCCCGACAGCGGGTGCTGAGCGGGCGGGTCACGGGGCGCCGCTGCGCTGGCGGAGGCCGCGGATGAGCCAGCCGCCCTTCGCGCGGCTGTCGAGCTCGCGCATGACTGCGGCGGCGCGGGCGTGGCTGATGCGGAGGCAGACGAGGTCGCGCATGACCTGGCGGGCGATGTAATAGCGGCGGGCGCCGTCGAGGAATTCGACGCAGCTCTCGAGCCAGCCGAGCCACTTGTCGTGGCGACCGCCGCGGGCGGGGCCGGCGGACAGGTCGGCGACGCGGGTCTGGTGGAGGGCGCGGGCGCGGCCGGCGGCGAAGCTCTGCAGCTCGGCCTCGCCGTCGTAGGCGATGCGCTGCTCGAGCTGGGCGGCGACCAGGCCCGAGTCGATGAGGCCGGGGTCGGCGGGCTGGGCGAGCCGCTGCAGGGCCTGGCGGCGCACCTCGGGCTCGGGGCTGGCGAGGGCGGCGAGGTTCTGCTGGGCGATGTCGAGGGCGGTCCAGCGGTAGACGAAGTCGAGGCCGGTGCCCTTGATGTTCTGGGTGCCCATGAGGATCGCGCGCACCCCGGGCGGGACGGCGAGGGCGCAGCGGAGGATGACCTGGTCGCCGGTGGTCAGCGGGTCGACGACGACGTCGATGAGGTCCATGAACAGGCTGCGATAGGCGTCGCGCACGGCGGCGTGGACGAGGCCGTGCGGCGTGCCGTTGCCCTCGGCGAAGATGGCCTCGACGCGGGCCTTGAGGCGCACGCACACGGCCGTGCGCGCGAGCTGGCGGAGGAAGTGATCCGCGACCTCCTGCGGGCTGGCGAGGCGCACGCACTCGGGCGGGTCGCTGTCCTCGAGGACATCCGCCGACTCGACCAGGCCGACCAGCCACGGGCTCAGCTCGTTGCGGACGATGGTAAGCACCTCGTCGAGCGCGATGCTGGCGCGCGGATCTTCGCTCAGGTAGGGCGCGCAGCGGCGGGCGATCTCGTCGCGCACGCCGGCGAGCGAGCGGCCGGCGCCGTGGCCGTAGATCACCAGCTGGCCGGGCAGGGCCTCGGGCGCGACCGGGCGCACGCGCGCGAGCAGGCGGGCCAGGCGCTGGTGGGCGCGCGCGGCCGGCTGGCCCATCGGACAGGTCGTCGCGCGACACGATCTCCTGGGCGGCGAGGAAGCCCTCGAGCGCCTCGCGGATGTAGCCGACCAGGCCCTGGGTGTTGGTGCCGATCAGGACGTGGCGGTCGGCGGCGACGTCTTCGACCAGCAGGCGGGCGAACACCTGCGAGCGGGCGACCCGGTCCTCGCGGTTGTTGACGACGGTGATGACGTAGTGGTCGGGCTCCTTCTCGAGGTCGAGGCGGTCGCAGCCGGTGCGGCGCCAGTTCGACAGGAAGCCGGCGCGCTCGTTGGCCGAGCAGCCGTTGATGAACTCGAGCGTGCGGCCGGCCATGCGCGCGGGGCCGTAGCGCTTGAGCACGCCGAGGTCGGGGACGACGTGCTCGGCCATGGTGGCGATCGCCAGGGTGCGGTCGAGGCCGAGGTGTTCGGCGAGGCGGGCGACCAGGGCGACGTTGCGCGGGTGCTCCTCGTAGGGGATGAGCGCGAGCAGGTCGGCCGGCAGCAGGTCGCCGGCGAACTCGTCGATGGCGTCGAGGTCGCTGCCGCGGCGGCCGGCGGCGTCGCGCAGGACCGGCAAGAAGTTGATCTCGCTGGTCACCGTGCGCGCGCCGGTCGGCACGAAGCGCGAGATCACCTCGGCCACGTCCATGCCCGCCGGGCCCTGGATGTCCTCGTGGTCGGGGTAACAGTTGGTGATCGTCGCCGCGTCGTCGCGCATCCAGTGGTGCTGCAAGATCTCCACGTAGGCTGGATTGAGCGCCATGCACTCCCACAGGAACACGTCGCTGCCGGTCTTTGCGGCCAGGTTGAGCAGCGTGCGCTGCTCCCAGATCGTCGCCTTGCCGTACGGGCGGAACGTGTAGATCTCCATGGCCTGGCCGCGCGGCTGGGCGTGGATGAACATGGCCTCGCAGCCGGTGGTCTTGGCGAACACGCGGTAGCCGAGGCCGTGGAACAGGCCGGCCTTGAGGCGCTCGGTGCCCGACTTGCCGCGGGTGCCCCAGCCGCCGATGACGAGCGGGATGGCGGCGCGGTCGCGGGCGATCGCGCGGGTGCGCAGGTAGGTGCCGACGAACAGCATCGCGGCCAGGGCGGCGAGGAACAAGGCGAGCGCGGTCTGGCTGCTGCCGCTCAGGGTGAAGATGTCCGCGAGGACAGGTTCGCCGAGCTCGGGGACCTCGAGCGGGACGCCGAGGAGGAGCGCGCCGAGGCCGGTCATCGCCGAGGCGGCGGCCGGCTGCGGGGCCGAGACGGCGCGCGCGACCTCGGCGGTGACCCGCACCGACTGGGTGACGGGGATGTCGACGCTGGTGTAGATGGGCTCGGCGCGGGCCTCGTTGGCGCCGAACAGCTGCAGCAGCTGCGACGGGGCGGTGCGGGCCAGCGAGGCGCCGGGGGCCGGGTGCGGCACGAAGTAGAGCTCGACGCCGTACTGCTCGCGGAGGACGCGGGCGTAGGCGGCGCGGGCGGCCGGCTCCTGGGCGTCGAGGGCCTGGCGGCGCAGCTCGGCGAGCTGGGCGTAGCGCAGGCTGAGGCGCAGGTGGGCGGCGATCCGCTGCCACAGCGGCCGGTGCCAGCGCAGCTCGGTGGTGCCCTGGCTGCTGACGACGCGGACGAGCCGCGGGCGCAGCACGGGCAGGCCGAGGAGGTCGTCGACCAGCGGGAGGTGACGGCCCCAGCCGCCCTCGCGCTCGCTGTGGACGCGCTCGCCGGGGACCTCGGTGGCGACGACCTCGTGCAGGCGGCCGGAGTGGGCCCGCAGGTCGCCGCGGAGGACCCGGCCGCGCACGTGCGAGAAGCCCTGGCGCTTGTTGGGGCCGGGGTGGCGCAGCTCGTGCCACAGGCGCCACAGGCGGGCGCCCCAGCGGTCGCCGCGGCGCAGGAAGATGCTGTCCTTGCGGACATGTGCGTCGACGCCCCAGTCCTCGCGGGTGAGGGCGGCGAGGATCCGCCCGAGCCAGGCGGCGTCGCCCGGCGGCGGCAGGTCGGGCCGCCGCAGCGACACGCGGACGGCCTTGCCGGGCGGGGTGCGGGCCAGCGCCTCGGCGAACACGCCGGTCCAGGCCCGGCGGGCGGGATCGAGGGCGCTGTCGATCGCCTGCAGCGCGGCGGCGGCGGCCTCGTGGACGACCGGCGGATGATCGTCGCGGGTGGCGATCCGCGCCAGCACGGCGCTGAGCTGGACGAAGTTGCCGGGCTCGGCGTGCCATGTCCCTTCGGCCATCTTGACGATCTCGGCGCAGGCGATCCGCAGCACCAGCGGCGAGGCCTCGTCGGCGAGGAGGGTGGCGAGGGCGGGGGCGTC
Organism: Nannocystis pusilla; assembly: GCF_026626665.1. Lineage (GTDB taxonomy): Bacteria > Myxococcota_A > Polyangia > Nannocystales > Nannocystaceae > Nannocystis > Nannocystis pusilla. The sequence goes on along the minus strand of NZ_JAPNKE010000002.1, from coordinate 5,918,136 downwards.
GGTCGGGCCGCGGAGCAGGCCGCGGAGGGCCGCGGCGCGCACGCGGGCGCTGCCGTCGCTGGCGAGGATCGTCAGGAGGGCGGCGCCGCGGGGGTCGATGGGGCGCACCTCGACGGCGGCGGCGCACAGGGAGATCCGCACGTGCTCGCTGGCGTCGTCGACGGCGTTGAACAGGATGTCGACGCAGCGGATCGGGTCGCGGCCGCGGGCGGCGCGGCGGGCCAGGAACTCGACCACGAGGGCGCGCACGAGGAAGTCGCGCGGGCCGCCGCGCGGGGAGATAAGGCGCGCCTCGGCCAGCTCGAGCGCCTCGGCGGTGGGGGCGTAGCCGCGGTGCTCGCGGCGGGCCCCGGCGCGCAGGCGCAGCTGCGGGATGGCGAAGCGCGAGCCCTCGGGGGCGTCGAGCGAGACGCGGTCGAGCAGGGCGAGCGCGGCGGCCTGGACCCACGGGTGCTCGGCGGAGTCGCCGGCGCGGCCGCGGGCGGCGGTGGCGAGGCGGAGGTCGAGGTCGAGGTCGAGCTCGTGGGCCTGGCCGGCTTCGGCGAGGCGGTCGAGGATCGCCGCCAGGGCCTCGAGGCAGGCCAGGCGCAGGGTGAAGCGCGGCAGCCAGGTGAGCTGGCTGATCAGACAGGGAAACACCTCGGCGCGCTCGTCGTAGGCGACCTCGGCCGTGGCGGCGCCGACCAGGCGCACGGCCAGCTCGATCTGCTCCTCGAGCAGGGCCTGCTCGGCGGCCAGGCGCTCGCGCAGGGCGTCGTGGTCGAGCCAGCGGCCGAGCGCGCGCAGGTCGGCCTGGCGCTCGCGAAAGCCGCGGGCGTGGCGGCGGATCGCCGCGGCCAGCACCGCCTTCTGGGTGCCCGGGTCCTTGGCCGCCAGCGCGGCGGCCACCAGCTCGGCCTCGCGCGACTGCAGCAGCGCGTGCTCGCGGCGCAGGACAGTAATACAAAGACATGTCCTTGGGACAATGTCCTTGAGGGCATGTTCGGCGACGAGGGCGCGCCGGGCCGGGGCGCGGCGCAGGCCGGCGAGCTCGAACAGGTCGGGCCGCAGCTCGGGCGGGACGTCGGCGCTGGCCGCCAGGCGGGCCGCCAGGGCGGCGGCCGCACGGGCCCGCAGACGCGCGGTCAGGGGGTCGAGGGGGCGGAGGATGGCCTCGGTGATCGCGTCGATGATGGCGGTCATGGTGTCGGCTCCTGGCGCCACATGCGGTGCTCGCGGGCGGCGCGGAAGGGCATCTCGAGCGGTCCGAAGTCGCGCAGGCCACGACCGAGGGGCAGGTCGAGGCGCAGCCACAAGTCGAGGCCGTTGCGCGCCGGGTAGAGGGTGGAGAGGTAGAGGTTGTTGCGGACGCCGAAGGCCAGGCGCACGCCGTCTTTGAGCCAGATGCCGACGCCGAGGCCGGCGAGGATCCGGCTGCGCAGGTAGGTCTTGTCGCGGTCGGGGTCCTTGAGGCGGATCGAGGCCTCGTAGTCGAGCGCGAACTCGGGGACGACGCGGCCGTAGAGGGCGAGGACGCCGACGATGCCGGCGTGCATGCTGACCTGGTCGACGCTGCGGAAGTCGCTGTTGGGCACCATGTCGGCGCCGACGACCACGCGCGCGTCCTGCCAGGCGACCACGCGCAGGTCGAGGGTCGGCCGGAACACGAAGGGGTGGTCCTCGACGTACCACTGGTACACGCGCGGGTGCAGCTCGCCGCGCGGGAAGGCGTTCATGCTGTCCAGCGACTGGTAGCGGTAGGCGAGGTCGAGGCCGGGCAGCAGCTGCAGGCGCGGGGCCAGCCAGGTCGGGCGGTCGATGCGGCCCTCGCCGCGCAAGCTCCACGGCTGGACCTGGTGCTCGGTCTGGACCAGGCCGGCGGCGCTGACCCACGCGCGCAGGCCGGCGCGCGGGAAGAAGGCCTGGAAGCTGAGGCGGCCGCCGGCGACCAGGGCGGTGTCCTCGCGCGGGCGCAGCTCCGGGTTGACCTCGATCCACAGGCGGCGCGCCAGCAGCTCGCGGGCGTAGCCGAGGCGGACGATGCCGGAGGCGCGCGGGCGCAGGTCGTCGCTGTCCTCGAGGTCGTCGGTGCCGAGGTGGAGGTCGACGTACGGGGTGCCGAACTTCTGGACCTGGCGGTCGGGCGGCGGCACGGCGGCGGGCGGGTGCGGGATCGGTGCGGGCGGGGCTGTCTCTTCGGTCAGGCGAGGCACGCGTCGCCGCGGCGGCCGCGGCGGGACCGGCTCGGCCTCGGCGTCGAGGCGCTGGTGGACGCGCACCAGGGCCGGGCCGACGCCGGGGGCCAGGCGCATGCGCAGCGGGCCGGAGTCGGCCAGGGTCAGGACCTGGATCGGGGGGTGGACGGCGAGGTCGTCCTTGGTCTTTTTAGACAGGCCCGATGGAACATGTCCCGAAGGACTGCCGAGAGAGCGGGCCGGGCCGAACGGCTCGCTGCCGCGGGCGATGGCGACGCTGACATCGGAGGCGGGGCGGCCGTGGACCTCGATCTGGACGGTGGTGGGGCCCAGGACGATGAACTCGACCGGGCGGCGCGGGCGGGCGACGTGCCAGCGGTCGGTGCGCGCGACCTGGCGGGCCTCCGGGCGGCGCAGGCGGGCCAGGCACAGGTAGGCGTGGCTGGCGTCGTCGAGCTCGAGGGTGACGGCGTCGCGGGCGGGCACCGCGAACTCGGCGAGGGTCAGCGTGTCGGCGGCGACGGCCTGGGTGTGCAGCAGCTCCTCGCCCATCCAGAAGCGCACGGTCGGCGCGACGCCGCCGAGCTCGGGGCGGACCTCGCGGCACCACAGCTCGAAGCCGAGCGCGTCGTGACCGCGGGCGAGGTCGATCAGCACGGGCACGCCGGGGCGCAGCATGAGGGCGCCCTTGGTCGGGAACGGGGCGGCGAGCAAGGCGGCGCGGGCGTCGGCGGTGACGGTGGCGGGCGCGGGCTGCTTCGGCAGGTCGACGTGTTCGCGGCTGCCTCGCTCCTCGCTGAGGATCAGGTGCGACCAGCGACTGCGCTCGCCGGCGATGTTGGCCAGGCGGTCGAGGTAGGGCGTGCGGATCGCGGGGCGGACGCGCAGCGCGAGGCCGTACGCCAGGCCGGCGCCCTCGGGGCTGGTGGTCGGCTCGTCGAGCGCCGCGAGCGCGCTCTTGATGCCGGCGAGGCCGACCTGCCAGCGCTCGGTGGCGGCGTAGACGCGGTGCCAGGCGCGGAACGCCTCGGCCGGGCGGGCGGCGGCGTCGAGCAGGGCGGCCCGCAGCGCCAGCTCGGCCGGGTCGGCGGGGAGCCGCGCGGGTGTCTTGAGGGACAGGGCCTTCGGGGCAGGTGATTGGGGACCGCCGCTCGACGGCTTCTCCGACATGTCGCTTCGGACATGTCTTTCGTCGCCGGGGGCGCGGGGGGACGATGTCTTTGCGGACATGTCGATCGGGACATTCGTTCCATCGACGTGGGCCGGGGTATCGCCTGTCTTTTCAGACATGGCGCTGGGTGCAGGCGCGCCGAGGACGGCGGCCCCGACCGCGGCGGGCGACGCGGGCGCCAGCTCGTCGAGGAGCGCGAGGCCGGCGGCGGGCCCTGCCGCGCGGGCGCGGGCGGCCGCGGGGGCGAGGCGGGCGAGGGCGAGGTCGTCGAGGCCGGCGGCCGCCAGCGGCGGGGCGATGAGGGCGGGGACGTCGGTGGTGACGTCGACGTGGCTCGGGGCGCCGAGGGCCTCGATCCGGCGCCCGAGGGCGACGGCGCGGTCCTGCAGGCCGGGCGGCAGCGGGTGCGCGGCGACGCGGGCCCAGTCGGACAGGGCGTAGGCCCGCTGGTCGAGGTCGAGGAGGGCGCCGGCGCGGACGATCAGCAGCTCGGGGTCGTTCGGGCGCTCGAGCAGGGCGCGGCTGGCCCGCTCGAGCGTGGCGGTCGGGCTCTCGGGGCGCGGGCTGTCCGCGGGGCCGGACGGCATGTCTTTCGGGGCATGTCCTGCGGGGCCCGCGGCGGCGAGCGAGGTGTCTTTCGGGGCATGTCCCTCGGGACCTGCCCCGGCGGCGCTGCCGGTGACGCCGGCCGCGACGGTTGATGTGTCTTTCGGGGCATGTCCTTCGGGACTGGTCGCGGCGGCGCCGCCGGGGACGCCGGCCGCGACGGGTGATGTGTCTTTAGAGGCATGTCCTTCGGGACTGGTCGCGGCGGCGCTGCCGGTGACGCCGGACGCGCCGGGCGATGTGTCTTTCGGGGCATGTCCTTCGGGACCTGCCGCGGCGCCGCCGGTGGCGCCGGTCGCGGAGGGCGAGGTGTCCTTCGGGGCATGTCCTGCGGGACCTGCCGCGGCCTCGTCCGCGGGCACGGGCTCGCGCAGGCCGGGGGCGCGGACGGCCGCGGACACGGCGACGGCGGGGCCGCCCTTGGCCACGAGGACCTCGAGGGCGCGGGCGCGGAGGTCGAGGGGGATGAGGACGCTGGTCGGGGGGCCGACGCGGGGGCTGCCGTCGAGGGGGATCGCCGCCCCATCGACGGGGCGCAGTTCGACGCTGAATTGCCGGCGCAGGCCGGTGTCGGTCTTGAGGGTCAGGTCGACGCGGGTGGGGGTGTCGCTGTCCAGGGCGCGGATGTCGACGCGGGCGTGGGCCGGCTCGCCGGGGAGGGCGAAGCGGGCCGCGTGTTCGGCGTCGGCGCGCCACAGGCGGAGCAGGCGGGCGTCGGGGGCCCGCGGGGGCGTGGGCGCCAGCGACGACCACACCTCGCTGCCGCTGGTCCCGGCGACCGTGAGCGCGTGCGGCCCGGGCGGCAGCGCCAGCTCGAGCAGCTCGAGCCGGGCGAGCGGCAGGGTCCGCCAGCGCTCGTCGTCGACGGTCACGGTCAGGCTGGCGTCGGTGCGGGTGTACAGCCGCAGCAGCGCCGGGCGGCCCGGCGCCTCCGGCAGCGTCGGGGCCATGACCGTTTGCACATGTCCGTTCGGCCAGGCCCACAGCGACGCGCTGGTCGGCGCCCGCAGCGGGTCGGGCGGGAGGTGCTCGATCCACACCAGCGGCGACGGGCCCTCCTGGCTCGGCAGCAGCAGCGACCAGCGCGTCGCCTGCCAGTGGTCGCGGTAGGCCGCGCGCAGCTCGGCGTCGTAGGGGTCCTGCCGGCGGGCCCGCTCGAACAGCGCCAGCATCGGGCTCGCCAGGGGCAGCGGCGGGCCGTCGAGCATGCGGGCCGCGGCCGCCAGCGCGCGCGCCGGGGCCTCGCTCGGGCGCGGGCCGAGCAGGCGGCGGGCGAGGCCGGCGTCACCTGTCCCTTCGAGCAGCTCGATGCCGGCGGCGCGGCCACGGGCGGCCAGCTCGCGGTCCTTGACCATGTCGGCGGCGCGGGCGAGCGACCACGCGAGCTGGCGGCGGCGGGCCGGCGAGAGGTCGTCCTGCTGCGCCTGCAGCCAGTCGAAGGTCAGCGCCAGCGGGGCGAACCGGGGCGCTTCAGGCTCGGCAGCGGGCGGCCCGCGACCTGGGCCAGCAACGCGCCGACCAGCGCGGCCCGGGGCGAGCGCGAGCGGGCGAGGGCGCGGTGACCGGCGCGCAGCAGATCGTCGGCGCCCTCGCGGCGCAGCGCGGTGGCCACCCGCTCGAGCGACTGGCCGACGCGGACCTGCAGCAGCGCGGCGTCGCCTTCGACCTGCAAGCGGTAGGTGTGCTCGCCCGGGGCCAGCGGGATCGCCAGGTCGCGCTCGGGGCCGCCGACGCGGCACGGGGTGGCCTCCGGCGCGCACGGGGTCTCGGGGGCGAGGCGCTCGCGGACGAGCCGGCGGCCCTCGGCGTGCACGGAGATGCTGGCCTTCGGGTCCTGTCCCAGGAGCCTGGCGGAGATCCACGCGACCCCGGGGCCGGTCATGCGCAGGTCCCAGCTGCGGCCGCCGGCGCTGCGCTGGAACGGGCGGCCCTCGAGGTCGACCGCGGCGGCGCCGGGCAGCGGGCGCGGCGCGGTCTCGAGGGCGAAGGCGGGGCGCCCCGGCGGGCGCATGGCGGTGATCCGCTGGACCGCGGCGGCGCCGCGCCAGGCCGTGACGGCTGCCTGGAGGGACATGTCCTTCGGGTCACTCGCGCGCAGGGCCGCGGCGACCGCGGCGTCGGCGAGCAGCTCGCGGCGCAGGTCGGCGAAGCTCGGCAGGTCGGGCAGCGGCGGCGGTGGGCCGCCGCGGTCGATCCACTCGAGCACCGCGCCGATCACGTGCTCCCAGATCAGCTCGCCGGTGCGCGGCGCGGGGGCGAGGGCGGTGATCCGCGTCGGCTCGCCGGCGCTGACCAGCCACTCGCCGGGGCCGCCCGGCGGATGTTCCAAGAGCCATGTCCCCGGGGCCACCTCGAGCGCCGGCTCGAGCACCGCGGCGCGGCCGGCCGCCTCGGCGCCGGAGCGGCGCCAGAACTTCAGCGGCGCCGGTCGCCCGGCGCCGCGGACGGGCTCGGCGCGGACCTGCAGGACCGCGAGGGAGCCCAGCCGGATGATCGCGCCGGCCTCGGGCCCGACGACAGCGCTGGTGGCGGTGGCCGCCTCGGGGGTCGGCGAGGCGATCCACGGCGCGGCGCCGGCCAGCGCCACCGGCACGACCTCGACCGGGCGCCACTCGACGCCGGCGCGCACGGCCGGGTCGGCCAGCGGCGCGGCGGCGCGACCGGGCCGGGCGCTGGCGCCGTGGGGGAACAGCGCGACGGCGGCGAGGAGCCACGAGGCGATGCGGAGAGGGGTGGACACGGTGGTGCTCCTGGAGGGAGGGGCCCAGAGCGACACGAATGATGAGAGAATGATCAATGTCCCGAAGGACAGGTCTAGAGCGGGCGCTCGGGCGGGCCGAGGCCGAGGATCTCTTCGGGGTCGCGGAGGTCGGGGCGGAGCGCCTCGGCCAGGCTGGCGAGGGCCCTGGCGTCGCGCTGGATCCGCCGGCGCAGCTCGTGCGACAGCTCGAGGTGGACGAAGCGGGCCGCGCCGCCGCGGGCGCGGATCAGCCGGCCCTGCGCGTTGGCGGTGGCGCCGAGGCGGGTGCGGTCGTCGGGGAACAGGGCGACCTCGATGCCGAGGGCGCCGCGCAGGCGGTGGGCGACCTCGCGGGTGCGGCCGGTGGCGGCGACGCGGTCGCCGGCGCTGACGACCGCGGCGGGGCCGAGCGGGTCGTCGTCCTCGCTGAAGCCGTGGATCTGCACGACCTCGGCGCGCGGCATGACGTCGAGCGCGGCGGCGGTGGCGATCGAGAACAGGTGCTCGGGGTTGTGGCAGGGGTCGGCGGGGGCGGCGTCGCGTTCGCGGCGCTGGCCGTCGGTGTCGAGGTAGCGGTGGACCGTGTTGACGAACAGGGCGCGCGGCCAGGCGTCGCCGCGCAGGGCCAGGGCGAGGGCGATCCGCTCGGTCCCGAGGTCGTGGAAGGCGTGCGGGGCCTGCAAGATCACCGGGCGCTCCTCGGTCGCTGCGGGGCCGTCGGCGACGCGCACGAGGTAGGCGCCGCCGCCGGTCTGGCCCGTCCGCGGCTCGACCGCGGCGAGCAGCCGCTGGCCCGAGACGTACCAGGCGTGGACCTCGAAGCCGGCCGCCCACGCGACCTCGCCGAGCGCCTCGGGCTCGGGCGTGGGCGTGGCCAGGAGGTCGCGCATCAGCGCCTCGAAGGCGGCCGTCCGCTCGGGGGTCGGGGGGACGTAGAAGGGCGGCGGCGGCTCGGTCCACAGCCGGTATCGGAGCTCGGTGGGGTCGATCATGGTGTAGGCGTCGAGCGGCTGGGCCGGCGGCCGCGGGCGCCCGCCCGTGAGCGCGGCCGAGGCCGGCTGGTCTTCGGGACCTGCCCACGGGGGCATGTCCGAACGGGCAGGCGAGCCGGCGCGGGCGGTGTAGCGGGCGTCGTCGGCCTGGGGGTCGGCGCAGTCGCAGGCGCGGCCCTGACAGCCGGCCGACAGCGCGAGGAGGAGGGCCCAGCCGCGGGCGAGCGAGGCGGCGGAGGCGGGCTCCGCGGGCTGGGCGGCAGGGGCGGCGGGCGGACGGACGGGCTGGGCCGCGGGGGCCGCCGGCGGGCGGGCGGGCCGCGCCGCGGGAGCGGGGGGCGGGCGAGTGGCCTGTCCCGAGGGACATGCAGAGGTGGCAGGCGGGCGGGCGGCCTGCTCGACCGGAGCGGTGGGCGGGCGAGTGGCATGTCCTTGGGGACATGCCGGAGCCGCAGGCGGGCGAGCGACTTTCCCGGCCTGTCCCGAGGGACATGCAGGGACCGTGGGCATGCGGGCGAACACCTGCGAGGGGGCGGCGGGCGGGCGAGCGGCGCTTCTCGCCGGGGCGGCGCGCGCGGCGGCGGAGGGGGCGGCAGGGTCCGGAGGCGCGACGGGCCGCGGCGGCCTGGCGGCGTCGGCAATGATGTGTCCTTGGGGACAGGTGAACACAGGGACGGCGGGCGGGCGAGGGGCGGGTCGCGGGGCCTCGGCGGGGACCACGGCGAGGGCGCAGATCTGTCGCGCGTGCCGGACCGCGGCCGGAGACGCGGGCGGACGAGCGGCGGGTCGCGGGGCCTCGGCGGCGGCGGCCGAAAGGGCGTGGATGTAGCGGGCGTGGCGGGCCGCGACCGGAGGCGCCGGCGGGCGAGCGGCGGGGCGCGCAGCGTCGATGGGGTCAGGAGGGATAGGTCCTGAGGGACATGTTTCGAGCGCGCGGGTGGCCGACTGGGGCGCCGTGGGCGAGAGATAGGGGCGATTCGAGGGCGCTGTTTCGGGCGGGCGTGCGCGCGGTCGCGGGACCCCGGGGACGGCAGGCGCGAGCGGACCGCCGGCGGGACCGTCGGTGGCGCGAGGAGGGATAGAGCCCGAGGGACACGCCTCGCGCCGGCGCGCGGCCGGCTGCGGCGCGGCGGGCGGAGAAGCGATATGTCCTGAGGGACATGTGCTTTCGGGATCGCGGGTGCGGTCTTGATATGACCTGAAGGACATGTGTTCGATGCGTCATCGACATGTCCGTAGAGACATGTGCGACGAGGCGCCGCGAGCAGCGTGTCCTGCAGGGCGTGCTCCGCCAGACAGGGGGCGGCGCCCGGTTCGGAGGCGAGGGGTTCAGTCGTCATGGCCGGGCTCGAGGTCGGTGGCGGCGCCGTGGCTTTTCGGGGCCTCGCGGAACAGCCGCAGCCACACGGGGGCGCCGCTGTCGCGGGTGAAGGTGACGGAGTGGCGGCCGGCCGAGAGGTCGTCGCCGAGGCGGATGGTGAAGGTCGTGCGCTGGGCTTTGACGGGCGTGTCGCGGTCGGTCCGCAGCAGCTCGGCGCCGGAGTCGGGGATCAGGGCGACCGAGAGCTCGGCCTGCGAGACGTTGACGCCGCGGGCCGAGTGACGCTTGGGGGCGCCGCCGTCGATCGCCACCCGCAGCGAGGTCGCGGTGGTCGGCGCGCCCTCGAGCCAGTAGACGACCACGTGCAGCGCCTCGACAACGCCGGCGCGCTTGGGCACGTCCACGGTCATCGAGTTGTCGGCGAGGCGGTAGATCTGGCGCGCGGTGTAGATCGGCGCGCCGGACAGGGTCGGGCGGTTGACGAGCAGGCGCACCGGCTCCGGCCCCGAGTTCCACAGGAGGGACACGAGCCCGCCCTTGGGCCGCGCGATCCGGCGGGTCTCGGCGCGGGCGGTGATCAGCCAGTCGTCGTCGACGTCGTTGATCCGCAGGGCGATGTCCTGGCCGAGCGCGCGCACGCCGGTGCCGATGGCGTGGTAGCGCATGCGCGTCGGGCGGGCGAAGCCGCGGCGGAGGTCGATCTTCTCGACGACGCCCGGGCGCAGCACCGAGACCTCGCCGGGGCCCCAGCGGCGATGAACTCGTCGCGGCGCGACGGCGGCACGAGCTCGAGGATGTCGAGGCGCTGGACCCCGCCGCGCGGGTGCGCGGTGATCCACGGGCCCTCGGTGGTCGGGCGCGGCGGCTCGTATTCGCGGCGGATCTGCGCCTGCAGCGGCATCACCTGGCCGGCCGCCCGCCGCAGCGCGTGGTCCTCGGCGCGCAGCGGGAACCACCGGTCGCGCCGGCGCGGGGCGTAGCGCCAGCGCTCGTCGTCGACCACCACCTGGTCGTAAGGCCAGACCCACGGCGAGCCGCCGACCTCGTCGGCCGGCGGCGGCAGGACGGTGCGGACGTCGAGCAGGGCCGACGAGCCGCCGGTCAGCTGCAGGCGCACGGCCTCGGGCGGAGCCAGAAGGCGCAGCGAGACCGGCTCGCTGACCGGGCGCTCGGCGAGGGCGAGGCCGAGGGCGGGCAGCAGGGAGGGGACCTGGGCGTCGTCCTCGTCGCCGCCGCCGGCGGACTCGGCGAAGAACGACGAGGGCGGGCGCACCCGCTCGAACAGCGACAGGCCGGTCGGCTCGGCCAGCAGCTCCTCGACGAGGATCACGCGGCCGCGGGCGTCGAGGAACTCGAGGCCGAGGCGGACCGGGACGACGGCGCCGAACGAGCGCACGTCGAAGCGCAGGGTGCGGGTGTAGATGTCCTTCGGGCCAGTCAGGTTGAACGACAGCGGGGCGACGTCGGGGCCGATCCGGTAGAGCGGCAGGGTCCGCAGGTCGACGGGGATCAGCGCCGAGGGCGGCGGGGGCGGGGCGGCCAGGGTGCAGGCGGCGCGGTAGGTCAGGCGGGCATTGGCGCAGCCGCTGCGCTCGGTCTCGGCGGGCAGGCGCAGGGCGGCGAAGGTCGACTCGCGCGCCGCCTCGAGGCCGATCTCCTCGGTGGTCGGGTGGCGGGCGCCGTCGCTGGCGACGACCTGGACGTCGGCCGCGCCGACGGCGGTGGACAGCTCGATCGTGGTCCAGCCGGCGGTCAGCGGGACGGCCTGCTCCTGCCAGGCGTCGGTGATCGGGATCGACAGCAGGGACACCGGCGGGGCCGGCGGGGCCGGGTCGGGGCCGGCCGGGAACGGGCCCAGCCAGCGCGTGCGCACGGCTATCTCTTGGGGCATGTCCGTCGAGACAGTCGCGGTGCCGCGCGTGCGCACGGTCGCGGTGCCGGGTCCGAGCAGGTGGACCACCGCGGCCTGGCCGGGGGCGATCGCCAGCGCCGGCGGCTCGGGCGGCGGCGGCGCGGGCGGCGGGCCGGCGGCGACGTAGATGCTCTCGCCGCGGTAGTCGACGCCGGCGCGGCCCTCGGCGGGCATGCGCTCCCACGCCTCGGCCTCGGCGTGGGCCCGGTGGGCCTCGCGCAGCGCGTGCCACGGGAGGAAGGTGGAGGCCGCCAGGCGGGCCTTGCCGAGCGCGGCCTGGGTGGCGCTGCGCCGCAAGCTCTCGCCGGCCAGGCCGAGGTCGACGCGGCGGTGGACGCGGACGAGCGCGCTCGGGTTGTTGAACGGCACGGCGATCTTGTTGCCGTCGCTGCCGAGGATCCCTGTCTCTTCGGACAGCCGCAGCTCGAGCGTGGAGGACGGCGGGCAGCTCGGCAGCGACAGCTCGAGGCCGGCGCTGTCGGACAGCTCGTAGCGGTGGTCGGCGGCGAACGCCGCCTCGTAGATCCACCCGCCCTCGCTGAAGCCGGCCTTGGTCTGATCGGTCCGATCGGACAGGTGGCGGCGCCACAGCACCTCGCCGTCCGGGGCGCGCAGGGTCGCCTCGATGCCGAACGCGTAGCGGCGGGTCGGCACGTAGGTCTGGCCGCTCGGCAGCACCAGGTGGGCGCTGACGCGGACGAGCTCGGGGCCCCCGGGCAGGCGGAAGCGCGGCCCGTGCTCGGGGGTCAGGACGTAGGCGATCATGCGCTCGCTGGTCGCGGTGAGCATGTCGTCGGCGGCCTCGTCCTCGACCGCGGCCGGACCGCGCGTGGCGAGGACCACGGCGGTGAGCAGGGCGACGAGGGTCGGCAAGGCCAGGCGACGGCTGCCGTGGGCGGCGCCGGGGGGCCGCAGGGCGGGGTCGAAGTGGGTCATCGCTCCTCCCCGTCGACCAGGAGGGTCCGGTTGCGCCGCCACAGCGCCGGGCCGACCGCGCGGATCTTGCTCGGCACGACGGTGCGGCCGGGCAGCGCCGGGCCGAGCCAGACGAGCGCGCAGCGGCGGTCGGCCCCGGTCTCGCACAGCGACAGGAAGCCGCGCCCGGTGGTCCGCCCGAGGCCAGCCTGCAGCCGCAGCCCGGGCTCGGCCAGGACCAGCCGCAACCAGTGGAGGTTGTTCGACTCGGCGTAGGCCTCGACCTGGGCCAGCGCGGTCATGAAGTCGGCGGCGCCGGTGGTGACCGTGGCGGTGCCGGGCTTGCCGCGCGCCTCGGCCTCGCGCGCCTCGGCCCGGCCCGACTTGCGCGCCGGCGGCTCTTCCTTGACTGTCCCTTTGGACATGACCGTTCGGACATCCACGACGCCGGGCGCGGCGCCGCCGAGGGCCATCGCCGCCTCGTCGCGGACCCACGCGCCGCTGCGGCCGGTCGGGACCAGGTCGAGCGCCGACAGCCGGCGGAGGTCGAGGCACGGGTCGCCGAGCGCGTAGACGCGGCGCAGCGCCGGCGGGAACCATAGGATCGCCGCGGCGTCGGCGGTGAAGGCGGCCGAGAAGGCGATCAGGGCGTCGCGCACGCCGACCAGCGCGGCCAGCTCGGGGGCGTCCTCGAGCAGGCGCCAGCGCGGCACGAACGACAGCGGGCCGGACATGGTCAGCATGTCCGAGAGGACAGGCGGGAGCTCGCCGACGCCGGCGCGCGGGCGGCCGATCGCCAGGGCGTCGGCGGGCGCGCCGGGGCGGGCCCCGAGGCCGCGGATCTGCACGATCGTGCGCGGGGCCCCGGCCTCGTCGGCCGACAGCGCCTGGTGCAGCGCCTGCGCCGGGGTGAACGCCGACATGCCGGCGCCCGAGCGGCTGATGGCGATCAGCAGCGCGCGGCCGCTGGCGGCGCTGAACAGCTCGGCGGCCAGGCGCCAGGTGCCGGCCTCCTCGGGCACGCGGATCGCCTCGATCACGAGCTTGGACGGACCTGTCCCGAGGACCAGGATCTCGCCGCCGGCCACGAGCGCGCGGCAGGGCCGGCGCGAGCCGCAGTCGCGCAGCTGCCACACCTCGGCGTCGACCAGGCGGGCGAAGCGGGCCGCGAGCGCGCGGTCCTCGGTGAAGCCGTGGATCAGCGGCTCGGCGACGTGGCGCTCGAGGAAGGTCAGCTCGGCGACCGACGGCGCGGCCAGGCCGCTGTCCGGCCGCTCGCTCCACGCCCGCACCTGCTCGGCGAGCCACGGCATCAGCGCGGGGGCGCTGCGGATCTCGGGGGCGCCCTGCAGCAGGCTGGCGCGCATCGTCTCGGGGTGCATGCGGACGACGGCGCGGCGGCCCTCGCCCCAGGCGGCGCCGAGCAGCAGCGGCGGGGCGCCCTCGGCGAGGGCCATCGGCGGCAGGCCGGCGCCGCCGCGCGGGGCGGCCGGCTGCAGCGCGGGCAGGCCGATCGGCGCGGCGGCCTCGAGGTGGACGAGCGGGCGCCCGGGCGGGGCGTCGAAGTCGGCGCGCAGCTCGACCGCGCCTTCGGGGGCGAGGCGCGCCAGCGCGGCGGAGAAGGTCGTGTCGATCACGCCCGGCACCTGATCGCGCCCGGCGACCAGCACCAGGCGGCACGACAGCGCGGCGCACAGCGGACCCGCGGCCTCGGCGGCCGGGGCCTCGGCGACCGGCCGCGGGACCACGATCGCCGGCCCGCTCGCGCCCGGCACCACCAGCGCCGAGGGCCAGCTGGTGTGCACGACGCCGCGCTCGATCGGTGAGATGGCGTAAGAGACATGATGGAAGAGACCGGTCGGAGCGCTCATCGCGTGGATGCCGAGGTCGGCGCGCGCGGCCGCGTCGCGGGCGGTCGCGGCCGCGTCGTCGGTCGGCGCGGCGATCCAGGCGGCCAGCGCGGACCAGGCCTCAGCGTGGGCGATGAGCGCGGACGCGGGGGGCGCTTCGAGGCGCGGCGGGGCGAGTTCGGCGCGCACGTGGCCCAGCGCGAGCGCGCCCGCCTCGCTGCGCAGCAGGCGATCGCTGGTGTTGCGCGGGTTGAAGGCGGGCACCGGGGTCGGCACCGGCGCGGCGACGTCGAGGCCGAGGCCGAGCGCGCTGCCGATGAGCCACCCCGCGAACGCGGTGGTGATCGTCGGCAGCAGCACCCGCCGCGTCGCCTTCTTCGGCAGCATGCGGATCGCCAGCAGGGTCGACAGCAGGTAGCCGAAGCCGAACAGCTCGCGCGCGCCATGCCGGGCATCGTCACGCTGACGATCAGCGACAGCATCCACTTGAGCGCGACGCTGAGGCTGAACACCAGCGCCAGCTTGCGCGGGCCCTCGAGGTTGTAGCGCTTCAGCGGGGTGTAGCGCAGCAGCAGCTTGGTGATGCTCCACAGGATGCAGGCCTCGGCCAGCGTCACCATCATCTCGATCGGCGTGAACCACAGCAGGCCGAGCAGCGCCGGCACGAGGATGCCGCCGAAGTCCCAGCCGAACCGCAGGTTGAAGCGGGCGGCCAGCGTGGCGGTGGTCAGCAGCAGCACGTAGGCGCGCGCGTGGCCGAGGAAGTCGATCGCGCTGTCCTCGTAGAGCAGCTCGAACGACGACAGCGACAAATTAGTCAGCGGCAGCAGGACCAGCTCGAGGATCGCGTAGGTCAGGCCGACGACGACCGCGAGCGGGCCGAGGCCGCGGACCAGGCCCGGCTTCCACAGCATGTTGGCGGTCAGCGGCACCAGCACCAGGCCGATGCTGTAGAACTCGCGCACGGGCGGGAGCTCGGTGCCCATCTGCAGCTCGAGCCAGGACGACAGGGCCGGCAAGATCCACAGCTGGTCGTGCTGACGGACCAGCACGCTGGCGAGGACGATCACGAAGAAGCGGTCGCGGCCGAAGAACGGCGCCCACACCCCGGTCGGCGCCAGCGCGTAGGCGAGGCCGCGGGCCAGCAGGTAGGTGACGATCGCCTCGAGCACGATCACCGCGGCGGTGGTCGGCTGCAGCGCCAGCACCGAGGCCAGGTAGCCCGGCACGACCAGGCCGACGAACACCCAGCCGAACGTCTCGGTGAAGAAAAGGGCGACGTAGACCCCGACCAGGACCGGGATGAGGATCGATTGGTCGAGCCCGCCGTGCGGGAGCACTTCGAAGGGTGTCATCGCGCATCTCCCCGGAGGTCACGTTCCACAAGACAGGCCGAAGTCGACCTGCCTCAGCGCTGCGCGCGGGCTTTGGGCCCGCGCGCGGCCTCGGGGATGGTCGCGGCCAGGGCGGCGACGTCGGGTGCGCCGAGGCCGGTCGGGTAGTCCCAGCCGACGCCCGCCGGCCAGTACTTGGTCGCGCCCTTGGTGATGTCGCGGAAGGTCGCGCGCGTCGGGCCGTGGAGGTAGATGAGCGGGTTGAGGTAGCCGACGCGCGGCTTGCCGTGGGCCTTGCGGTAGCTGTTGATGACCGCGACCATCCCGGCGAACGCGGGCGAGGCGAACGACGTCCCGCCGTAGGCCTCCCAGTTGGTCCAGCGGCGCATCCACATCGGGTTCTCGGGCGAGGCCGAGAGCGCCACGTCGCACATCGAGCGCGTCTTGCTGTCGACGTCGGCCTCCTGCCAGTAGGGCCGCGCGAACGACTTCGACTGGCCCGAGCCGGACAGCGACCACGCCACCTCCGAGTGGATCACGCCGTCGACGCTGGCGACCAGGTTGGTGCCGCCGACGCACGTCACGTACGGGCTGCTGCACGGGGTGTCGGCGCCGGCCGAGTCGCCGCTGGCCGACAGCAGGGTCATGCCGATCGCCGCGCCCATCAGCGCCGATTCGTCGTACTGGTGGCGCAGCGTCTTGGCCTCGGCGTCCTCGCGGTGGGCGAACGAGGTCGACAGCACGTCGACCTTGTTGTCGCCGATCGCCTCGTTCCAGGCGAACAGCAGCGCGGTGTTGCGCGCGTCGGGGCCCTCGTAGACGTACGAGTCGGCCCCGGGCGCCAGTGACGACGACCACTGGGTGTCGAGCACGGTCTCGGTGACCCGCTCGAACACCGGCTCCATCAGGTTGACGCGGATCGGCAGCGCGCGGTCGATGCCGAACGACTTCCAGAAGATCTGCAGGTCGATCGAATGATAGGTGCCGGCTCCGACCACGCCGACCGCCGAGCCCTCGCCGGTGATGCCCTGCTCGAACAGCGGCAGCATGTTGTAGGCGCCGAAGAACGCCGGCGGCCCGTAGGCCTGGTCGCCCGGGTAGTCCTCGATCACCTCGCCCACCTCCTTGACCAGAGAGCCGGTCTCGGCCGGCAGGTCCGCGGTGGCCAGGCCGTTGGTGCGCTCGGCCACGGACTGGGCAGGGTGAAGCTGTCCAGCGTGCAATAGACCGGGAATGGGTCGCCGCTGTGCAGCGGGTTCTTGCGCATGCAGATGTGCAGCTCGGTGGCGAAGGTCTCGTTGAAGTCCTTGACCGTGCCGGAGAAGTGGACGAGGAGACGGTTCTTCGCCTCGAAATTGATGGTGAAATACGCGACTTGAGCCACGCCTTGACGACCTCGACGTCGGCGTCGAGCGGGGCGTGATCGGCCAGCCACTCGTCGACGCTGAGGTAATCGCGGAACTCGGGGCTGTCGGGGTCGTAGATCCGCGCCACGCGCTCCTCGAGCAGCTCGCGCTGGCGGTTCGGGAAGCCCATCAGCGAGCGGAACCCGTTGTCGAGCGGCGCCGGGCCCTGGTCGTCGTAGACGCCGGGGAGGGGCTCGGCAGGCCGTCCGGCTTCGGCGTGGGTTCGTGCTCCTCGGGCGGGATGCCGCACAGCGGGTCGGCGCCGCACGGGCCGACCGGGTCCGTGGTGCCCGTGGTCTGCCAACCGGTGAGGTCGTCGCCCATCGAGCCCGATACCCCTGAATAGGTGGTGGGCTCGGCGGCCGTCTCGGTCGCCGGCGTCGAGGTGTCGCCGGTGCCGGGGCCACCGTCGGTCGCGCTGCCGATCCCGGTGTCGTCGGTGGGACAGCCGCCGACGAACGTCAGCAGCGTCGCCCAGGACACAATCCTACGAGTATACGCAACCGTGCTTCCCACTCTTGACGGCATACAATGCCCCCCTGTACCGCCTCCGAGCGTAGGAAAGGCCGCCGACGCGACAAGCAACCTGTGTCACGCGGGCGGCCTCGTGTGCGGTGGAGCGGCCGAAGTGCCGCGTCCCGGGGCATTGATGGGCTATTGATGCATCTGTCACAAAGGACAGGTGTGCGGTGCGCGTAAGGCGCTACGCACCAGGGCGAATGCGCTCAGTTCAAGTGCGAATAGAGCTGGTGGAGCGCGACCGTGCGCGCCTGCGTGGCGGCGCTGGGGTTGCCGGGCTCGTTCGCCTCCTTCTCGTCGGAGTCGAAGCCGTGGCCGGCGCGATCGTAGACCTCGATGTTGTAGCGGTCGTCGACGTCCTTGGTGGCGGCGACCTCCGCCGACTGGATCTCGCGCTCGCCGCTGGCGCCCTTCACCGAGTCGTCGACGGTGCAGATCTGCGCCAGCTTGTCGCGCGAGGCGTGCAGGACGTAGAGGTCCGCGCTCGGGAAGTACTTGTCCTTGATGTCGACGCCCTCGCCGGTCTCCTTGGGCAAGAAGCCGTCGGTGCCGCAGCCGGGGTAGTAGGCCACGCCGACCTTGAACTTCGGGCGGTCCGGCGAGAGGTCCGGCATCGCGAAGTCGACCACCTTCCCGTCCTCCGACCCGCGGAATCGCGTGAGCGCGTGATCCATCTGCCAGTGGAGCGCGAGCATGGCCATCGTCGCGCCGTGCGAGAAGCCGAGCACGCCCATGCGCTCGCAGTCGACCCCGTCCATCTCGCAGAGGTAGTTCGCGGCCACGTCCATGTCGTAGAGCCGGCTGACGATCGCCTCCGGGCGCTCGTTGAAGCTCTTCGGGATCCGCCCCTCGTCGGTGTGCATGTCGCAGAAGCCGCGCGCGGTGTAGCTCGCCGGCATCAGCACCACGTAGCCGCGCTCGGCCAGCTCCTGGCCCCAGCGGGCGTACTGATCCTCCAGGTCGCGGCTGCACGCGCCGGCGTCGTTGCCGTTCGGCATCTTGTGCAGGCCGCCCGAGCCGTGCATCACCAGGATCGCCGGGCCGGGGCCCACGTCCCTGTCGAACTTCGGCCGGAACACCTTGGCCGGGACCGCCAGGCCCTGCGCGTGCTCGTCCGCCGGGAGGACGATGTCGGCCTCCTCGACGCTGACGAACTTCGGCGCGGCGGCCTCGCCGTCGATCTGGACGACGCTGTCGGTATCGTCGGTCTTGCCGGTCTGCGACGGCTCCGCCCCGTATGCGGTCTTTACACCGGTCATACCGAGCCCAAGCATAGTGGTGACGGCGATCGTGTGGATCTTGGCGGAATTCATGCGAGCACCTCTGCCGTCAAGATTTCGTCAACATCAAGATCATGTCAACGCGGCGAGGCGCCCGCTGCGGACTCGGCTGGTTTGGCGCTCAATGCACATATGTTCTATTAGACATGTCTTTTGGAACATGTCTTTATGTTTCTCTGATGTGTTAACAGAACATCAGGGCGGCTCTGAGGCGGCGGATCGTGCGCCGACTGTGATCCCCATGTGCGCAGGGGGTGAGTAGCGGTTTGCGCAGTGTGCGTTTGCTCGTGAAAAAATCGTCGCAGCGGCGGCGCCGCAGGGTGGCGCCGACGTCCGGGCGCCGGGGTCGCAGTCTCGCGGGCGGGTCGGCGCGGTTCGGGCCGAAAGCGCCGGCGAGGCCGCCGGAGGCCGCTCGGGGCCGGTTGGCACGCACTGTGCTCAAGGGGCCGCATCGCCGCGGAGACCCCCGGCGCCCATGACCTGTCAAAGACGCGGCCGCCCTGGCCGCGCCCCATCTGGAGACCTTCCTTATGTCCCGCCCCTTCGCCCTTGCGCTCCCCGCCTTCCTGTTCCTCGGCGCCCTCGCCACCGGCTGTTCCGACCAGGAGCAGCCCGGCGGCAGCGACCTCAACCCGCGCGTCCTCTACGCCTTCGACAGCTGCGACGACCTGCTCGGCTACACGAAGGGCGAGGCCAAGGCGCTGATCGAGAAGTACGGCAACCTCGACGGCTACGACTACGGCGGCGGCTGGTTCGGCGACCCGGTCTCCGGCGGCGAGAGCACCGGCGGCCTGACCGGCAGCGGCTCCGACGGCGCCGGTGATTCGGGCGGCGACGGCGAGTCCCCCCCGCAGGACGGCGGCAACGGCGAGGGCGAGGGCCCCGGCAACGACTACTCCGGCACCAACGTGCAGGAGGCCGGCGTCGACGAGCCCGACATCGTCAAGACCGACGGCGAGCGGATCCTGGCGTTCGCGCGCGGCAAGCTCCACTTCGTCGACGCGTCGGGCGCCTCGCCGACGCTGCGCAGCTCGCTCGAGATCGGCGCCGACCTCTACGACGTGCAACTGTTCATGCACGAGGACCGCGCGCTGCTGCTGGTGCGCTCCTGGCCCTACTACTACGGCGACTGGGAGGGCGCGCCGCAGCCGTCCGGCGTCGACCTGCAGCAGTACTTCGGCCCCGACTTCTACAACAGCATCACCCGCCTGATCGAGGTCGACATCTCGAACCCCGACGCGATGAAGGTCGTGTCGAACCTCCACATCACCGGCGAACTGGTCAGCGCCCGCATGGTCGAGGGCGTCGCCCGCGTGGTCGTGCGCTCGCAGCCGAACGGCCTGAAGTTCAAGGACCCGTACGAGTTCTTCGACTACGCGGCCTACGAGCAGGGCGGCGCCGGCGAGGCGCTCTACAACCACTTGTGGCAGATCGCGCTGTCGCAGTCCAAGGTGCACAACACCGCGGTCATCGACGGCTCGACGATCGAGAACTGGCTGCCGCGTTATGTCCGAGAGGACCTGTCCCAGGGGCAAGCCGAGGTCAGCTCCGGCGTGCTGCTCGCCTGCGACGACGTCATGCACCCCGGCGTCTACTCCGGCCTGTCGACCCTCGGCGTGCTGACCGTCGACCTCGACGGTCACCTGAACCCGACCGGCGGCGTCGGCGTGTTCTCCGCGGGCGAGACGGTCTACGCCTCGAAGCAGAACCTCTACGTGGCGACGACCCCGTGGAACCCGGCCGACTCGGACCCGGAGGCCTCGGCCGAGGAGCAGGGCCGCACCACGTACATCCACAAGTTCGACATCCAGGACCGCACGCGCGCCGCCTACGTCGCGTCGGGCTCGGTGCGCGGCTGGCTGCTCAGCCAGTGGGCGATGTCGGAGTACGAGGGCGACCTGCGGGTGGCCAGCACCGACATCCTCGGCTGGGACAACGCGACCTCGGAGAGCTTCGTCAGCGTGCTGCGCCAGGAGAGCGACGAGCTGCAGCAGATCGGTCAGGTCGGCGGCCTCGGCAAGACCGAGCAGATCCAGGGCGTGCGCTTCATCGGCGACAAGGGCTACGTGGTCACGTTCCGCCAGACCGACCCGCTCTACACCGTCGACGTCAGCGACCCGGCGAAGCCCGTGGTCGCCGGTGAGCTGAAGATCCCCGGCTTCTCGGCCTACCTCCACCCCGTGGGCGAGGACCTGATCCTCGGCGTCGGCCGCGACGGCACCGAGGAGGGCCAGCTGCTCGGCATCCAGCTCAGCCTGTTCGACGTGTCGGACGACGCCGCGCCGAAGCAACTGCACAAGACCTCGATCGGCTCCGAGTGGGGCTGGTCCGAGGCGCTGTTCGACCACAAGGCGTTCCTGTGGTGGGGCAAGACCGGCCTGGCGATGCTGCCGCTCGAGTGGTCGAGCTACGACGACAACCTCGGCTACACCTGGGAGCAGGGCGCGTTCGGCTTCCGCGTCGACGAGGCCGACGGCATCTCGCTGGTCGGCGAGGTCCAGCACCCCGAGCCGGTCGTCGACGAGTGCTGGGACGAGTACTACGGCTGCTACTACTCGCCCATGCTGCGCCGCTCGATCGTCATCGGCGAGCAGGTGTTCACGCTGTCCGACGTGGGCCTCAAGGCCAGCGCGCTCGCCGACCTGAGCGACGCGCACTGGATCGAGTTCCCGCAGGACTGAGCGCGCTCGCCGGCCCGCGGGCGTCCCGTCGCCGGGGCGCCCGTGAGGCTGCGCATTTCGTGTCGGGCGCGCCCGCGCCCGCATCGCAGGCGGGGCGCGAAGGGCCTCGCTCGCGCCTTACCGCAGCGTAAGAACGCTGCTACTCTCCGCCCCCTCCGGTTCCCGTGCAACGCGCTCTCGACTGGCTCTACCGCAACCGCTGGCCGCTCGTCATCGTGCTCGGCGCCTTCCTCGTCCGCCTGCACTGGAACCTGCTGGTCCACCCGCTCGGCGACTATGTCTCTTCGGACATGAAGGGCTACGTCTCGCGCGCCGACCAGATGATCGACAAGTTCGGCGCGCCCAACGAGTACCACGCGTTCTTCCCCTACGGGACGCACTTCATCCTGGCGCTCATCAAGTACCTGTTCGGCAAGGACAACTTCACCGCGATCGGCGTCGCCTACGCGCTGATGGGCACCGGCATGGTCGCCTACGCCTACCGGATCGCCGCGCGCATCAGCCCGCGCAAGTGGGTGCCGCCGCTGCTCGGCACGCTGCT
Source organism: Nannocystis pusilla (assembly GCF_026626665.1). GTDB lineage: Bacteria > Myxococcota_A > Polyangia > Nannocystales > Nannocystaceae > Nannocystis > Nannocystis pusilla. Next base: position 5,896,694 of record NZ_JAPNKE010000002.1, on the reverse strand, counting down.
GGTGTTCTACTACCCGCTGATCTCGCTCGGCGGCTACACGCTGAGCGAGATCCCGTTCGGCGTGTTCATGATGGCGTCGATGTTCTACCTGGTCCGCCTGGTCCAGGAGGGGCGCTCCCGCGACGCCTGGCTGACGGGCGTCACCGCGGCGCTGGCGACGGCCTGCCGCCCGCAGATCCTGCTGTCGATCGCGCTGTTCGGCCTCATCTGGCTGGTCTGGCGCAAGGCGCTGCCGAACGTGCGCTGGCGCCACCTCGTGTTCGCCGGCATCCCGCTGATCGCGGTGCTCGGGTTCTCGGCCGCGCGCATGCACCACCACACCGGCCGGCTCGGCCTCGTCAGCGAGAACGGCAAGTTCAACCAGCTGTTCGGCCGCTGCCACAACAAGAAGGCCACCGCGACGCCGACCGAGCCCGGGCGCGGCAAGATCCGCTTCGGGCCGCCGCCGCTGATCCAGCTCGAGAAGCGGGCCAAGACGGCGCCGCGCTCGTGGGTCCAGCTGGAGCCCGCGCTCGGCCCGGAGCTCGACTACCGCGGCTACATCGCCGACGCCGACGCCCTCGACGCGCTGATGGCCAAGTGCATCCGCAAGACCGGCATCCTCGGCCAGATCAAGTACGGCATCGTCAACATGCTGCTGCTGGCCGGCTACAACACGCCGTGGCCGGACTCCGGCCGCGAGATGTGGCGCCCGCGCGCGATCTGGTGGCAGGGGCTCTACACCTCGATCGTCACCCTGCCGGTCGTCCTCGGCCTCGTCACCCTGTTCATGCGCCGCACGATCGCCAGCTACGGCCTCATCGCCATGCACGTGCTCGCGCTCATGATCACCGCCGCGATCTACTTCGGCGACACCCGCCTGCGCGCGCCCTACGACCCGCTGCTGCTGCTGCTCGCGCTCGAGGTCTACGTCATCGCCGGCACCTGGCTGTGGCGCCGCGGCAAGACGCTGTGGGAGCGCCGGCGCGCCCGCCGGGCCTGAGGCTCGCAGTGAGGTGTTCTTCGGGCCATGTCCTTCGGGACATGGCCCGAAGTCCTTTCACCAGCAGCAGCCGGGGCGGGCCTGCCAGCGGTGCCACAGCGCGTCGTCGGTGCCGCGGACGAAGGCCTCGAGGCGCCCGTCCTGGTTGGCGGCGACGGCCGGCGGGTCGTTGAAGCGCCCGCCGAGCGTGGTCCACGGGGTCCAGACGCCGCCCGGGGTGACCTGGGCGATCCGCCACAGCGCGAAGTCGAGGCCGCGGGTGAAGACCTCGAGGCGGCCGTCGGGCGCGGTCATCGCCATCAGCTCGCCGGGTGCGCCGCCGAGCGAGGCCCACCGCGACCACGGGCCGCCCGGCGCGGTCTGCCACAGGTGGCGCAGGTCGCCGGCCTCGCCGCGGACGAACACCTCGAGGCGGCCGTCGCGGTTGCGGGCGACCGCGGGCGCGCCGAGGAGGCGCCCGCCGAGCCCGCGCCAGTCGCCCCACGCGCCTTCCGGCGCGAGCTGGCGCCGCTGCACGAGCTCGCCGTCGTCGCCGCGGGCGAACAGCACGAGGCGGCCGTCGCCCTCGCGCGCGGCGGCGACGGGGCCGACGGGGCCGGGCAGCGCTTGCCAGGGCCTCCACGCGGGGCCGGGCAGCTCGCTCAGGTGAAGGACCGAACGATCGGGGGCGCGGACGAAGATCTCGAGGTGACCGTCGAGGCCGCGCACGACCGCGGGGCGATCGCCGGGGTGGAGCTGTCCGCCCAGCCGCGTCCACGCCGGCCAGCCGTGCTTCGGCCCGCTCTGTCGCAGGTGCCACAGGGCGCCGTCGCTGCCGCGCGCGAACAGGTCGATGTGGCTGTCGCCGTCTTCGCCGACGACCACGCCTCCGGTCACCCGACCGCCGAGCGAGGTCCACTCCGACCAGCCGCTGTTCGGATCCACCTGATGGATGTGCCACACGGCGCCGTCGCGCCCGCGCACGAACACCTCGAGGCGGCCGTCCGAGCTCAAGGTGACGGCCGGATCGGCGATCGCTCCGCCGAGCGAGTGCCAGGCGGGGAGGCCGGCCTCCGGCTCGGGATCGTCCTCGTCGTAGGGCTGCACCGTGGGCGGGTACTCGTCGTCGCGCGGGGCGATCGTGTCGGCCGACGGCGCGCAGGCGGCGAGCAGGCCGGCGAGCGCGAGCGACAGGAAGGAGAGGCGCGCCACGCCTGCAGGATGCCGGGCATGGGCCGGAGGCCGCGGGCCTGGGCGGGCGAAACGTCACTCGCAGGGGCAGGCGCGCGGAGGAGGCCGCTGGCCGGCGAGGGCGGCGCCGCGGCGGGCGGGCGGTCGACCGCTGCGCAGCGAATGTGCTTTGGGACATGTCCTCGAGAGCAGCATCGACGCTGGCGCGCGGGCTCGTCGGCGTCGAGGTCCTGGGGGGCATGTCCTCGACAGCAGCAGCGCTGCCGCGCTCCTGGGCGCGAATGTTTCGAGGGACACGTCCTCGGGGGCAGCATCGCCCCGCGCGCTGACTTGCAGCGCGTGAGGGGCGGTTCGTCGCGGCGCCGGTGACAGCGGCAGCGCTCGCTCAGCGCCGCGCGTGCCGGCGATGATGCATCAAGGGACATGTCCCCGAGACCAGCATCACTCCTGCGAGCGTGCGAGCGCGGGGACAGCGTGTCGCGGGGCGCCGTTGACAGCGGCGGCGCTCCTTCAGCGCCGCGCGTGTCGGCGATGGTGCATCCAGGGACATGTCCCCGAGGACAGCATCACTCCTGCGAGCGGGCGAGCGCGCGGGCTCGCTCGAGCTCGGCGGTCAGCTCGTCGCGCTGCTCGGGGGACAGCGGCAGCGCGGCGAGCTCGGCGCCGAGGGCGTCGGCGCGGGCGGGCTCGGCGAGGACGACGGCCAGCTCGATGCGGGCGGCGAGGGCCCGGGCGCGCTCGAGGGGGTCGCCGGGCTCGGGGCGGGCGAGGGCCAGGTCGAGGACGCGGGCGGCCGCCTCGTCGTCGTTCTTGAAGTCGCGCAGGCGCGCGGCGAAGCGGACCCCGTGGGCCAGGCGCGACTCGCCGGGCCGGCGCTTGACGGCCTCGAGCGCGTCATCGTCCTCGCTGCCGCCGGCGTCCTTCCTGATGAAGATCAGCGAGTTGCCGGCGACGTCGACGATGGTGAAGCGGGTCTGGCCGGGCTTCATGCGGGTGATCCGCGGGATGCCGGCGATCGGCAGCTTGCCGTAGCCGCCGCGCAGCGCGTCGGCGAAGGTGGCGTGCAGCTGCTCGACCTCGGGGACCATCACCAGGCACGTGCTGTACGCGTCCTTCGGGTCGAGCTCCTTGATGCCCATGAAGTGGACCTCCATGCCGCCGCGGCGGGTGGCCGCGTAGACGTAGGGCTTGTGCTGCTCGTAGGTGACCTCGAAGCCGAGCAGGCGGTAGAAGGCGAGCGTGGCCGGGAGCGACACGCTCGGGAGCACGGGGATCATCGTCTCGGACGACATGCGATCTTTAGTCCTTTCGGCGGCGACGGCCGCGCGGCGGGGGTGTTTGAAGTAAAGAGGTGGCGTCGCGCAGGGCGGCGACCGTGGCTCGCAAGGCGCGGAGGTCGACCCGCGCGGCGAGGCCCTCGACCCACACGGCGTGGCGGGCCTCGACGGCGCGCAGGGCCCGGCGCCCGGCCGTGGTCAGGGCGATCCGCCGGGCCCGGCGATCGTCAGGGTCGTCGACGAACACGAGGAAGCCGTCGCGCGCCAGCGCGTCCGCGGTCTGCTGCACGCTCTGACGCCGCAGCCCCATGGTCCGCGCGACCTGGGCGACCGACACCGGCCCGTGATCGGCGACGCCGAGCACCTGCCAGCGCGCGCTGGTGAGGCCCGAGGGGCCGCCAGCCGGTCGCCCGCCTCGAGCAGGAGACCGTTGAGCCGGAACACCTCGAGGATCAGGTCGGTGAACGACCGCCCCGCTTCCGTCCATCGTGCCACGGCGGCGACTTTTTCGCAATTGACAGGTACCTGTCAATTTTAATGAGCGAGCCCTCCAGTGACCTCGAGGAGGAGAGCACGGGCAGGCCGCGCGGAACAGCTGCGAGCCATACCCACGCGTGCGCTGTACTGTCGCCGTGGGGCGCACCTGCGAGAGAGGGGCCGAGACGCGGTTCGGACCGCTCACCGGCGACGGACGGGAGGCCACGCTCGGGCGCGGCGGGACACGATCATCCCGACGCGCAAGTCCGGTTTGGCGCGGCGCCGTTCTGGAGCCCGGGCGGGGATCGTCCTGGTGACGCACGACGCCCGGGCGACGCGCTTCTCGCCGGCGCGGGGGATCGCACTCGCGCGAGGACCTGGCGCGGTGCATGCTGTCGAGCATGAACTACTTGTGCTTATGGCTCGCGGTGGGTGTGCAGGCCGCCCCGGTGCAGGAGGGGCCGCAGCCGCAGGTCGTGGCGGCCGAGCCCGCGCCCGCAGCGGAGCCGTCGCAGGGCGTCGCGGCGGGGGGCGGCGACGAGGGGATACGCCTGGCGCGGTACTTCGCCGGCGAGCAGCAATACGCGGAGCGGCTGGGGCGGGCGCTCGGACAGGACTTGAGCGCGCAGTGGGCCGACTATCAGGAGGACCAGAAGGACCGGGCCGAGGCGCGCGCCGACGGCGACGACGACGAGGACAGCGAGGTGCAGAGCTTCGCGCGGTACATGGACGACAAGTATCGCCGGCGACTGAAGCTCGGGGGCATCCTCCTGGGCGTCGGCTTCGGCCCGCTCGGGGTCGGGCTCTACATCGGCCTCACGCTGGGCGAGGGCGGCGACGTGATGCTGGGTGTGGCCGGCGTCGGCGGGGCGCTCATCGTCAGCGGGGCGGTGCTGCTGGGCGTCCGCGGGGCGCATGCGGCGCCTCCGCGACGTGCAGGCCGGGCTCGCCATGGGGCCGGGGGCGCGGCTGCGCTGGCGAGGACTGGCGCCGCTGCACGACCCGCAGCTCCGCACGTACGGGGCGAGCGTCGGGTTCTCGTTCTAGCGGCGCGCACGCCCGGCGTGAGCGCTTCGGCCGCACTCGTCTCTTCGCGGTCGCAACACTATGTGAGGGCGCGCCGGCTTTCGGACATGTCCCTTCAGACACATCAACGAAGCGATCGTGCGAGCGGCTCGGACACCTCGCCGAGCGCCTCGGGGCCATCGTCTCCGCGATGGGGACGAGCCGCGATCGAGCCGGTCTTTCGGACATGCCCTATCGGACATGTCCGTGATGCAGCGCGGCCCTCGTCACTGCGCGGCGAGCCAGCGGGTGCGCAGCCAGCCCGACACTTCGCTGAGCGCCTCGGGGCCATCGTCTCCGCGATGGGGATGAGCCGCGATCGAGCCGGTCTTTCGGACATGCCCTATCGGACATGTCCGTGATGCAGCGCGGCCCTCGTCACTGCGCGGCGTGCCAGCGGGTGCGCAGCCAGCCCGACACTTCGCCGAGCCTCGGGGGCCATCGTCTCCGCGATGGGGACGAGCCGCGAGCGAGCGGGTCTTACGGACATGTCCCATCGGACATGTCCGTGATGCGGCGCGCAGGGCCCGTCACTGGGCCGCGGGCCAGCGGGTGCGCAGCCAGCCCGACACTTCGCCGAGCGCCTCGGGGGCCATCGTCTCTTCGATGTCACCGTACTCGGCGGGGGAGCCGGTCTTGGCGTGCTGGAACAGGTGGTTGAGCCCGGGCAGCGCCTTGACGGTGGCGTCCTTGTTGCCGGCCTTGGCGAGCGCCCCCTCGAGCTCGGGGAGGTTGCTCTCGGCGGGCACCTGCAGGTCGAGCGTGCCGATCAGCGCCAGCACCGGGGTCTTCTTCAGCTTGCGCAGGTCGCCGCGCGGGTCGGCCTTGAGGAAGTCGTGGAACCACGGGGTGGTGAGCGACGACAGCGAAGCGCCGACCAGCGCCTCGACCTGCTCCGGCGTCGCGCCCTCGGCCTGCAGGGTCACGAGCTTGCGCAAGATCGGCTCGACGTCGGCGCGCTTCTTCTTGGCGATCAGGGCGTCGAGCAGCTGCTTCTGCAGCGCGACCTGGGCGTCGATGTCGGCCTGGGCCACGCCGCGGGCGCGGGCCATGGCGACGAGCTGCTGGATCAGGATCTCCTTGCCCGTCACGCCCGGGCCGGCCAGCATCACGACGGCGCCGACGCGCTTGTCGACCCCGCCGGCCCTCGCCGCGATCCATGCGCCCTCGCTGTGGCCGACGAGGCCGAGCCGGGTCTTGTCGACCTCGGGCTGCTGCGTCAGCCAGTCGAGCGCGCCGCGGGCGTCGCCGACGAGGTCGAGCTGGGTCGCCTGGTCGAGGACGCCCTTCGAGCCGCCGACGCCGCGGTCGTCGAAGCGGAGCACGGCGAAGCCGGCGCGCGTGAGGTGGTCGGCGAGGACGAGGAACGGGCGGTGGCCCATCAGCGCCTCGTCGCGGTCCTGCGCGCCCGAGCCGGTCAGCAGGACCACGGCCGGGAACGGACCTGGCCCTTCGGGCAGGGTGAAGCTGCCGGTCAGCGCGACCTTGTCCTTGGCCGCGCTGACGAACGCCGCCTCGCGCGTGGCGTACGGGAACGGCGGCTTGGGCTCCTGCGGCCGCTTGGGCGCGATGTCGGCGGGCTCGCCCGGCTTCAGCTTGCGGGCCGTGGCCGGCAGGCTGCGGCCGGCCTGGCTCAGCGTGCCCTTGACGTCGTCGGCCCCGCTCTCGCGGTCGAAGCTGAAGATCGCCCACTGATTCTCGGGCGCCCCGGGCGGAGCGAGCACGAAGTCGAGGCCGTCGACGGCGACGCGCACGTCCTGCAGCGGGAAGTCCTTGACGCTCTGCGCCGGGATGTCGAGCCGCCCGCTCCACGCCGACTTGGGATCGTCGGGCCGCGGCGGATCGAGGCGAGCGATGAACCGCAGCTTGCCGTCGCCCGGCAGCTCGACCGCGCCGACCCACGTCTCCGGGCCGCTGGTCGCCGGGGTCGGGGCGGGCGCCGGGGCCGGCGCGGCGGCGCCCGGCTCGGGCTGCGCGGGGGCTTGGCTGGTCTTACAGCCAGGTACCAAGAGACAGAGCGCAACGGACAGGGCGATTCGGACAGGTCGCTTCATCGGTTCCTCGGCGAGCGCGTCGTGCGTCGTGGGCGCCCTGCTGCCTTCATACCCCGGGCCTCGCGCGGTTGTCGAGGCCGGCCCCGCGGGCTGGCGCGACGCCCGGCTGTGCGAGAGGACAGGTGTTTGCGGGCAGGCAGACGACGCGCGACGAGGGGGTGCGGACCACGGTGCCGGAGAGGCAGGACCGGGACGAGGACCCACGAGAGCCGGGCGACGCTCACGAGGGCGGGGACGCCTGTCGCCGATCTCGCCGAGGCCGGGATGCGAAGAGCGAGCGGCTCACGGCGCGGAGGAGCGGGGCGACCGAGGATGGGGAGGAGCCGAGGCTGACGCTGACTTCGACGGGCCGACGAGGTCGCGCGGTGGAGCGGCGAAGAAGAAGGAGCCGCAGCGGACGAGGACGCGAGCCAGACGGCAACTGTGAAGAAGGAGGTGGCGGCCACGCGAGGCCGACTCGACGGCGTGCGTGGGAGAGGACCCGATGGGAGGCGGCAGCTTCGGCGGGCCGACCAGCGCGTCGGGGAAGCATGAAGAAATTGTCGTGAGGCGCCTGGACCTCGGGCTCGCGGAGCGCCGCGCGGACGGGCTTTCGCGCGGCCGTGACGAATTTCGGGAACCTCCGGCGCGGGCCTCCGTGACACGGGGGCATGCGAAAGAACATCAGCAAGATCCTCCTCGGTCTCACCGCCATGATGGGCGTGGCCTGCGGCGACGCGCAGGCGACTCAGGGCTCGCTCGACGACGAGCTGATCCGCCGGGTCGTGCGCGCTCACAGCCCCGAGATCGAGGCGTGCTACGCGACGGCGCTGACGCGCGACGCGGAGGCCAACGGGGTCGTGCTCGTCACGTTCACGATCGGGACCACGGGCGAGGTGACGGCGGCGAAGGTCGGCTCCAGCGACATCGGCGACGAGACGCTGCACGGGTGCATGCGCGAGGCGGTGCAGGGGTGGCTGTTCCCGCGGCCGGAGGGAGGCTCGGTCGAGGTGGATTACCCGTTCGTGCTGGTCCCGCAGATCCTCAAGTGACGCCGGTCGGCGCTGCACGCGACACGAGTGACGGCGAGCGGCGAACGACCGCGCTCGCTGCCAGGGTGCGTCACACGTGCTCGACGAAGCCGAGCCCCGGCGCCGCGATCACCGGCACCAGGTGATCCTCGATCCGGCGCGCCGGCAGGCGGCGCGGATCGACGCTCACCACCCCGAGCCACGCCTCGCCCGCGCCCGCGAGCGCGGGGGCAGTCGCAGCGGCGCGATCTGGTTGGGGTCGCGCAGCATCGCCGCGATCGCGGCCTGATCGGCGGGCGCGGCGGGAGCGTCGCGCAGGGTCAGCAGCGCTGTCGCCACGGCGTGGAGGTAGGTCGCGTCGAAGCGGTGCGGGGCGTCCACGGCGAACACCACCAGGGCCGGGAACGGCACGTCACCCGGCTCGAACAGGGCCGGGTCGGCGCGCAGCACCCGGCCGAGCGCCAGCGGGCCCTCGGTCAGCGCCTTGAGGCGGGCCGGGCCGCTGCGGGTCTGGGCGGCCGCGCTGAGCACGAAGCCGCCGATCAGCAAGCCGGCGAAGACGACCATGAAGCCCATGCCGAGGTAGCCGAGGTAGCCGAGCACGCCCGACACCAGGACACCGAGCGCGCCGAAGCCCGAGATCGCGTCGCCGAGGCAGCCGCGGTCGCCGCGGGCCATCCGCTGCAGGTCGTCGTCGAGGTTGCGCGGGGTGGCCTCGTAGCGGCGCCGGGTCTCGGCCAGGGCGAAGGAGCGCGGGAGCGGGTTGGCGGCCATGGCCGATCGGACCTGTCTCGAAGTGCCTGTACGAAGGGACCTGCGCGTTCGGACCTGTGCCGAACGACAGGCGCCCCGTGACGGTCACGGGGCGGCGGAGACCGGACCCGGGCGCGAGGCTCGAGGTCCGGTCGGAGAGGGCGCGCACGCGGGAGCGGTCGGAGTCGCTGGTGCGAGGGTCGGACCCGAAGGGCCCGGGAGCGGGAAGACGCGGTCGAGAGAGCAGCGTCGCGTGCGCCCGCGGAGGCTCGCACGCGACGCTGCGGCTCGTCAATCCGAAGTCGCGACCTGGGCCTCGTCGTCCGCCGCCGGCTCCTCGTCCGTCAGCGGCTCGTCGTCGTCGGCGTGCGCGCCGTCGTCGGCGTGGGCGCCGTCGTCGGCCGCGCCGTCGTCGTGGGCGGCCGGCTCGGGGTCGTCGGCGAGCAGCTCGTCGCCGTCGTCCTCGGGCGCCTCGGTGTCCTCCGGCGAGATCTCGAGCTCGGCGGCGGGCTCGGCGGCGACCTCCTCGGGCGGAGCCAGGCCGCGCTCACGCTTGCACTTGAGGCACATGCGGTCGGGCGCGAGCTCGCCGTCGGGCACGTGCATCAGCTTCTGGCCCGGCATGTAGACCCAGGTGCCGTCGCACGCCGGGACCACGCACGGCATGATCTCGGCGCCCTCGGGCAGGCCGGCCTCCTCGATCGTCTTGGCGAACTCGCCCTTGGCGCACTCGTCGCACAGCTTGAGCGGGTCCTGCAGCCGACCGGCCAGGAAGGCCTGCAGCTGGGCGCCGGTCTTGTACATCCACACCGACTCGCAGCCGGGGCGGCCGCAGTGGATCTCGCGGTCGGGGTGCTTGCGGCAGAACTCGCGGCAGGCCTCGCACATGCGCTTGGGCGCCGGCGGGTCGAAGTCGACGTCGTCGCTGCCCGACTGCACCCACGCCCGCAGCTGACCGGCGCGGTCCCACGTCCACGTGCGCACGCAGCCGTGCACCTTGCACGGGACCTCGCGCGCGACCAGGCGCCCGAGCTTCTGCGCGCACAGGCCACACATGCGCTGCGGCGGGCCCTCCGGGTCCGGCACGGCGCGCACGTGCTGCTTGCGCCGGCGCCGGCGCTTCTTGCCCGCACCGGCCTTGCCCTCGCCGGCCTCGTGGGCCTCGCCGCCCGCGGGCGTCGCCTCGTCGGTCGGCTGGGCGCCGGCCTCGGCGATCGGCGCGGTGCTCTCGGCGGCTGTCTCTGCGGACAGGTCCGAAGGGGCAGGCTCGGCGGCGACCGCCGCGGCCTCGGCGGCGGCCGACTCGTGGGCCCGGTTCTCCAGCGCGCGAGCGCGGCCCGCTGGCGCAGGACCCACAGGCGGTGGCGCAGCGGGCGTCGCGCGACCAGATCCACTTGCGCCGGCAGCCCTCGACCTTGCACGGCATCTCGGCGTCGTGGGTGTCGTGCTCGGCGGCCACGCACTCGTTGCACAGGCGCGCCGGCTTGCGCAGCTTGCCGTGCCGCTGCAGCTCGGCGAGCTGAGCCCCGCGCTTCCACAGCCAGGTGTTGGGGCAGCCGGGCGTGCGGCAGTGGACCTCGCGGTCGGCGAGCTCGCTGAACTGCGCCAGGTGCGGGTCGCACATGCGCTCGGGCGGCCTCTGGCCGAAGCCGCGGATCTGCTGGGCGGCGAACCACGTCCAGGTGTTCTCGCAGCCGGCGATCCGGCACGGCATCTCTTTGTCCTGGACGGCGCTGAACAGCGAGGCGGTCAGCGGCGACGAGGTGTCGCGCCGCGGCGGCGGTGCGCCGCGTCGATCGTCACGGCGGTCGTCGCGACGGTCGCCGCGCGGGCCGTCGTCACGGCGCGGGCGGTCGCCGCCGGGTCGCCGCTCGCCACGCTCACCGTCGCGCGGCGGGCGAGCCTCGCCTCCGCCGTCGCGCGGCGGGCGAGCCTCGCCTCCGCCGTCGCGCGGCGGGCGAGCCTCGGCTCCAGCCGCGCCGTTCCCCGCCGACTCGCCACCCTCGCGCGGACCTCTGCCGCGCTCTCGCCTCGAGCGGTCCTGCTGCGGGCCGCCTGCGGGCCCGGGCCCGCAGCCCTGGGCCGCGAATCACGGGCGCTGTTGCTCTTCCGGTCGTCCGTCACGGCCGGAAGTATCAGCCGCCGTCCGCCCGGCGTCCAGTCCGCTCGCCCCGCCCCGCGAAAGCACTATACTGCGACACACCGCTTTTTCCGGAGGTCCCGCTCATGCTCCTCGCGCTACTCATCGGCTGCGGCACCGCCGGCGCCACCTACGCCTACAGCAAGCAGCGCCAAGCCACCAACGGGGCCGCAGCGGGCGCCGCTGCGCTCACCGGCGTGAGCTCGGCCGCAGTCGCCTACGCCGCGCTGGTGTTCTGGCCGCTCGTGCTGCTCGGCGGGGTCGGTTACTTGTGGATGCGCGGCTCGGGCCCGAAGGCGCTCGGCCCCGGTCGCGGGTGATCACGCAAGGACGTTGTTCGCGGCGCGATCGGGGGCCGCGCCCCTGCCCCCAGGCGCGCGCGCAGTGACTCGTTGCATGCTCCGCGAGGCCGCGCGAACCAGGCGCCGTGAGCTCGGTCCGCAGCGCGGCCCCGCTGCAGTCGCGCGCTCGAGCGGAAGGATCGTGAGCTCGGTCCGCAGCGACCCGCTGCTTCATGCGCGCAGGAGGTCGTGAGCTCGGTCCGCAGCGACCCACTGCTTCATGCGCGCAGGAGGTCGTGAGCTCCATCCGCGACGCGAACGACGGGCGCGATCTTTTCGGGCCTCGGGTGCTTCGCGCGGTGCAGTGAAGACCGGGCGATACGCCGCAACAGCGGTCGCAACGCCGCTCCCGCGGCGAGCTGTCTTTCGCAAGAGGCCACCGCGAGAGCGCGGCGTTTGGCTGTTCACGGGGCGACTGTCCAGGCGCCGGCGGTGGTGCCCCGGAAAAATGTCGCGCGCTCGCATCGGTCGTGAGCAGGTCCGGCGGGGGACGCGAAGCCTCGGCGGATCTGCCGCGCCGGACTCCCTTACCGATGAGAGTGACCCGGGCGGACCGCTTGCGCCGGTGGTCCGTCGAGATCTCACCGCCGGCGAGCGCCGAGGATGGCGTTCGTCCAGTTCGGGCTGCGAAGCGCGGTTCGCCGATCGGCCGCCCGTCGCCATGGTGCGGATGGCGACTCGGGGCTCCCGGGCCCCTGGACGGCGCGTCGGCGATCGCCTGTTATGGGAGTCGATGTCGCGCGGCTTTCGTCCTCTGGGTGTCACCTTCGGCTTCGTCGTCGGGCTCGCGTCGTGGCTGCCTGCGAGTCCGGCGCGCGTGCGGCGGCTTCTTCTGCGACCTGGTCAACAACCAGCCGACCCCCGTCGACCAGACCGGCGAGAACATCCTGTTCGCCATCGACGAGGCCGCGGGCACGGTCGAGGCGCACATCCAGATCCAGTACGCCGGCGATCCACTGAAGTTCGGGTGGGTCATCCCCGTGACGGCGGAGCCGGACTTCGCCGTGGGCTCCGAGGTGTTGTTCACCAACCTGCTGGCGGCGACGGTGCCGACCTACAACTTCACGGTCACGCGCGACTGCGCCGACGACGACGACCCGTCGTACGGCTGCGTGACGGCCGACCTCGCGGCCGGCGGCGGCGGAGACGAGTTCGGCAGCGACGGCGGCACCGACGGCACCGGCGGGTTCGAGGTGGTGAAGCGCGAGATCGTCGGGCCGTTCGAGATCGTCGTGCTCAAGGGCGGCACCGCCGACGAGGTGTGGCAGTGGCTCGACGCGGCCGGCTACTACCAGGATCCCGCCGCCGGACCGATCATGCAGGAGTACCTCGACGAGGGCTTCTACTTCGCCGCGGCCAAGCTGCGCCACGGGGCCGGGGTCGAGGAGCTGCAGCCGATCGTGATGACCTACGCCGGCACCACGCCGTGCGTGCCGCTGCGGCTGACCGCGATCGCGGCGGTGCCGGACATGGGCGTGCGGGTGTTCGGCCTCGGCCACAGCCGCTACGCGCCGGCGAACTACCGTCACGTCGAGATCAACCACGTGGCGATCGACTGGACCACCAACGCCGGCAACTACAACGAGGTGGTGCGGCGGGCGATCGACGCGCCGATGGCCGACGGCCACGGGTTCGTCACCGAGTACGCCGGCGGCTCGGACGTGGTCAGCACCGACGGCGTCTTCAGCGACCGCTGGAACGCCGACGCCTTCGTCGAGTTGATGCCGCTCAACGACGGCTACTCGGTGATCGACGCGCTCGCCGGCCAGGGCCTGGTCGACTGCTCGTTCGAACCGTGCGCCTACAACCACCCGCAGCTGCTGCCGCTCCTGCGCACGTACCTGCCGGCGCCGCCGGAGATCGCCGAGGACGCGTTCTACGCCGACTTGCAGGCCTACGAGGCCATGATCGACCTCGACGCGTGGAGCGGGCCGGCGTTCGCCGACGCCATGCAGGAGCGCATCGTCGACCCGGGCCGGCGCGCGGTCGACCTGCTGGCCCGCTGGCCGTACCTGTCGCGCATGCTGACGATCATCTCGCCCGAGGAGATGACGGTCGATCCGGAGTTCGTGCAGAACCCCGACCTCGGCGGGGTCTCGAACCTCCGCCTGGCGGTGATGCAGGTGCCGTGCGCCGGCTCGAACCGCATGCTGATGCCGAACGGCCGCGGCGTGCTGCTCGACGCGGGCGGCGGCTGGCCGGAGTTCACCGACATGCCGGCCGCCCAGCGCGTCGAGCAGATCGCCCCGGCCGGTGCGCCGCAGCTGCTGCAGGACTTCGACCCCGAGATCGTCGCCAGCCTCAAGGCCTCGAACGCCCGCTACGACTACGACGACGGCGACGGGGTCAGCTGCGCGCTGCGCCGCGGCTCGTGGAGCGCCGCCCTCGGCCTCGGCGTGGTGTTCGGGTTCGCCTGGCGCGGCCGCCGGCGCCGGGCGGCATGAGCTGTCCGTTCGGACATGCTGTCCCCGGGGACAGGTAAGTTCGAGACGTCAGGTCGGTTGCAGCAGCGCGGCGATCTCGTCCTCGCCGGCGTCGCGGCGGCGCTGGCTGAAGGTGATGACGAGCTTGTCGCCGCCGGCCTCGACCAGGTCGAGTTGGTCGACGTCGCCGGTGTGCGGGTCGAGGTGGACCACGAGGTCGCGGATCTCCCGGCGCGCCGGGTGGTCGCGGCGCGGGGTGATCGCCAGCAGGTGCCCGGGCCCGCGCGGCACGGTCAGGCGGGCGTCCGCTTGCAGCGCGGCGGTCGGCTCGCCGGCGCCCTCGGGGACGCAGAAGAGCGCGAGGACGTGCTCGAACAGCCAGGTGACCGTCGGGCTCGGCGCCTCGGCCAGGGCCGGCAGGGCCGGGTCGTTGGGGCGGATCTCGAGCCGCCCGCGCGCCAGGCGGGTGGTCACCCCGTCGCGGGTGTCGTCGCGCATGACCAGAGTGTCCGGGGCGCGCGCCAGCAGCGTGCCCGCGGTCTTGAGCGGCTCCTTCAGCAGCGTCGACTGCCGCGTCAGGGCGTAGCGGGCCACCAGCGCGCGGGTGCCCGCCGCCGCCTTGGCCCACAGCTCGAGCCGGCGCGCGAGCTGGCGGTCGACGACCGGCGCCTGGGCGCGGGCGCGGCCGGGCGCCAGCGCGAGGGCGCCGGCGGCGAGGCGGAGGAACGTGCGGCGCGGGTGCATAAGTCAGCCTGGCGGGCAGGAGGCGGCGGACAGGACAGGTCGCAAAGAACATGTCCTTTCGGACATGCTCTGACGAGCATGTCGTTCGGGGCATGTCGTGGGGGACATGTTGAGCTCCGTGGGACGCCTCACCGGCGACCCGGAGGCGCTCGCTCGGGCCGCTAGCCCGCAGCGGGGCGCGGCCGCGGCTGCGCGGAGAGACATGCGCGAGAGGAGCTGGCCCCGCGGACATCTCGCGCGGGCCGCTCGCGCGCGGCGGGGCGCGACCGCAGATGTGCGAAGAGACATGCCCGAGAGGAACTGTTCCTGCGGACATCTCGCGCGGGCCGCTCGTCTGCGGCGAGGCGCGCCCGCATCTGCGCCGAGAGACATGTCTTGAAAAACATGGCGCATCGGACATCTCACTCGCGGCGGCGGTAGAAGCGCTCGGCGGCGCGGCTGGTGAGGGCGTAGAGCAGGGGGCCGACGAGGCCGCCGACGCCGTGGGCGCACAGGATCGCCAGGCCGGCGGCGATGCCGAGCGAGCGCCACACCGGCTCGGGGGCGGCCAGCAGCGCGAGGGCGGCGGCGAGGGGCCCGAGGGCGTTGGCGAGGCGGCCGGGGTCGATCCACGGGCGGCCGGCGGCGAGGGCCCGGACCGCGCGCAGGCCGGCGACCACCGCGGCCGAGCCGGCCAGCAGGAGCACCGGCAGCGTGAGCGGGCCGAACGAGCGGCCCAGCAGGTGGAGCAGGACCAGCAGGCCGCACTGGGCCACGATCGCCGCCAGCGCGAGGGCCAGGGCCAGGGCCAGGCGGCGCGTCGCCAGCCACACCACCAGCGCCGACAGCCACGCCCCGGACGCCGCCACCGCGCCGGCGCGGGCGGAGAAGCGGTCGTGCTCGACGCGGGCGAACACGCCGGGGCCGCGCAGGTCGAGCGTCGTCGGCAGCGCGCCCTGCTCGCTCGCCAGGTACACGCGCGTGACCATGCCGTCGGGGCCGAACTTGCCGGCGAGCCACGGCCCGAGCGGCCCGGCCAGCGCGCTCTCGGGGCTCGGCGGGTCGCGCAGGTCGTCGCCGGCGGCGCGGATGAATTCGCCGAACGCGTCGGGCCGCATGCCGAACTCGGCGATCGTCGCGCGCAGCAGCTCGAGCCGGCCGCGGATGTCGAGCGCGAGCAGGCCGTCGAGGCGGGCCTCGAGCTCGTCGTCGGCGACCGCGAACGCCCCCGGCGCGTCGACCCGCTCGACCTGGGTCGGCACCAGCGACAGCAGCGCCGGCAGCTCCTCGGCCGCCCGCGCCAGCGCCTCCTCCGGGGTGGCGCCGGGGCTGTGGAGCACCGCGACGTCCTCGGGGCGGAAGAACTCGGCCCGCACCGCCGCCTCGGCCGCGGTCAGCTCGGGGTCGGCCAGCGGCAGCGGGCTGGGGCTGTCGAAACGGACATGTCGTGAAGACCATGCCCCGAGGGACAGGACGATCGCGCACGCCGCCGCGGCCGGGAGGGCGACGCGCAGGCGCAGCGGCGGCGGGTCGGGGCGGCCGAACGGGGCCCGCTCGGCCGCCGGCTTGCCGAGCCACGCGGCGAGCGCGGGCTGGACCAGGCGGCGAGCGAGCCCGGCGGCGGCCAGGCCCGCGGCCCAGGCCAGGCCCCAGGTCTGCCAGGCCGGATACGGCGTGAGAAGGAGCGGGGTCAGGGCGAGGGCAGAGAGCGCCGTGACCGTCCAATCGGGGCGCGCCGGAGCGGCGGAGATGCCGACGGCGAGCGCGAGCAGCGGCAGGTCGAGCAGGCCCAGCGGCGCGACCAGAGCCGCCAGCAGGGCCGCGGGTCCGAGGATCGCCAGGAGCAGGGCGACCACCGGCCGCACGCTGCGGAACGCGAGCGCGAGGACCAGGGTGAGCGCGGCGGCCAGAGTGGTGAGCACCCGCGGCGCGGCGGACAGCGCGGCCGCAGCGGCGTCGTCGCGGGCCGGCGCGCCGACCACGGTGAGCGAGACCGGGTGCGCGGCGAGGAGCGCGGCCGCGTCGGCGCGCAGCGCCTCGGCAGAACCCTCGCGGTGAAAGCACAGCAAGGCGCTGCGACCGTCGGGGGCCACGAGATCGCCGCGCGCCGACGCCTCGGGGCCGGCGGCGGCGAGGAAGCCGAGGCGACCGGTCAGCTGCGGAGCGAGCTCGGCGAGGCGGAGCGGGTCGCGGCGCAGGTCGTCGCCGACGAGCCCGGCGAACGGACTGGCGAGCCGCGCCCGCGCCCCGGCGATCGCCGAACGCAAGGCCTCGGGAGCGAGCCGGTCGGCGAGCGCGGAGTGGTACTCGCGCGGCAACAGTGAGAGCGCGTGCGCATCGAGCCAGCGCCTCGCCTCGGCCGGTGGTGGCGTCAGGGGGCAACGACCCGCGAGCGGCTCCAGTGCAAGCACCGCGGCCTCGAGCGCCTCGTCGGGCGCGCCGTCGTCGAGATGCAGCCGCAAGTCGATCTCGATCACAGGTCGATGCGCTGCGGGGATCAGACCCCACACCTGTGTCTCCGAGCCCCGAGCCGCGGCCACGAGCCCGAGCGCGGCGCAAACTGCGAGCCACGCGAGGGCTCCGGGGTCGAGCGGCTGGACACCTGTCCAGAAGTATATCACCACCGAATGGTGAGGTTGAAGCGGCTGCGAGTCGTGCCATGAAGTGGCATCATCACGGGATAAGCTTGGAATGGGTTGGGATGGATCACCGCAGGGACCGCTCTTCGGAACCAAGATGTCCTCGCTGCTACAGCCGTCGATCTTCGAGCCGCAGGCCGCCCCGATCAACCGCTACGCCGAGCTCGTGGAGCGCGAGGGCATCGCGTGGGTGCTGCGGTTCTTCCCCTCGGTGGCGCTGAGCCCGGGCCGCCTGCGCAAGCTGCAGGCCGCGAAGTTCGCCCGCCTGGCGGCGCGCAGCCTGCCGCGGGCCCCGCTGGCCGAGCTGCGGCTGGTGTGCGACTGGATCACCTGGCTGTTCTTCTACGACGACGCGCTGTGTGACGACGTGGCCGCCGCGCCCGATCCGCTGCGGCGCCTTCACGACGCGCAGGTGCGGATGTCCGCGGTGCTGCGCGGCAGCCCGGCGCTCGCGGACGACGAGCCGCTCGTCCACATGCTCGCGGAGCTCGGCGCACGCACCGCGGCGTGGGCGGCGCGGGGCTTCATGCCGCGGTTTGTCGCCGAAGTGGAGAAGTATTTCCAGAGCAACGTGTGGGAGCTGCGAAACCTGCTGCACCAGCTCGCCCCGCGCTGCCGATCTACCTGAAGATGCGGCCCTTCACCGGCGCCGCCGGGGTGGTGTTCGCGCTCATCGAACTCATCCGCCACGAGTCGCTCGAAGAGGTCCGCCAGCACGTGGTGGTGCAACAGCTCGAGCTGCTGGCCAACAACGCGATCTGCTGGGCCAACGACATCGGCTCGCTCGAGAAGGAGATGGTCGAGCAGAACCCGCACAACCTCGTGCTCGTGCTGCAGGCCGACCAGAGCCTCGCCCTCGACGAGGCGCTGGCCCGCGCGGTGGCGATGCAGAGCGCCGAGGAGGACGCGTTCGACGCGCTGGCCGGCAGCCTGCGCGACTACGCGGGCCTGTCCTCGCCCGCGGTCCTCGGCTACGTCGCCGACCTGGGGTCCTTCGTCCGCGGCAACTTCGTGTGGATGCAGGAGACGATGCGCTACCGCGCCCGCCTCAGCATGCGCAGCTACGGCAGCGCCGCGGCTTGAGCCGCGGCGCTCGCGGGTCGCGTCGGCGCTCGACGGTCGGCGCGTGACGGAGGGGCTCGGAGCGCTCCGCCTCGACTGTCGCGCTGCGCTCGAGCGCCGCGAAGCGCTCGCGGGAACCGCAGCGAGGCTCGAGGGTCGCGCTCGCGGGCGATGCAGCGACTCGAGGGTCGCCACGAGAGGACCGTCGTCGGCTCGACTCGAGAGGAGCAGCAGGTCGGCGCCGCGACCCGAGCGGGCGGGGCGAGGCGAGAGGTCGCGGCTCGCGGCACTTCCGAACCATCGCGACTTCGCAGGTCCGCGGCGCTCGCGGGTGGTCGCGGCCGCGGCTCGCGGGCAGCGGCAGGCCTGAACAATCGCGACTTCGCAGGTTCGCGGCGCTCGCGGGTGGTCGCGGCCGCGGCTCGCGGGCAGCGGCAGGCCTGAACAATCGCGACTTCGCAGGTTCGCGGCGCTCGCGGGCGGTCGCGGTCGCGGCTCGCGGGCAGCGGCAGGCCTGCACAATCGCGACTTCGCAGGTTCGCGGCGCACGCGGGCGGTCGGGTCGCGGCTTGCGGGCAGCGGCACGCCCGAAAAATCGCGACTTCGCAGGTCCGGGGCGCTCGCGGGTGGTCGCGGTCGCGCTGCTGCACCTGCGAAGACCGCGGGGCGCGAGCTCGCAGCCGCGGTGCGTCGGTGCGCCGCGAGCTCGTGCCTCGCCGACGACCCGCAGCAGCCGACTGCGCGGCCGCGGCAGCGCGGGCGGGGATCGGCGCGAGGAGCTCGCGCGCTGGGGCGTGGCGCACACGACCTCACCGGCGCAGGAGGACCCGCGTTGCCGCGGCGTGGCGGGTTCTGGGGGCCTGCGGCGCTCGCGGCGGCGGGTTCGCTAGAACGGCGGGGTCGTGCTAAAGAGGACCGGTCGTTCAGGCTGTGCCGAGCTCCCTCTGGAACAGACTCCGCGCCGCGATGCTCTGGGGGGTGCCCTACACGGGCTCGCCCGCCCTCGCGGCGCGCGTGATGTTGACCAACCAGGTCTTCGTCGTCTGCCTCGCGGTCATCCTCGCCTACATGGGCCTGTTCGTCGCGCTCGGCCTGTACACCGAGGCGCTGACCGTCATCCCGTTCTGGCTGGCCTACTTCGCCTGCATGGCGGCCAACAAGTTCGGGTGGTTCAACGTCTCGCGCATCGGCCTGTGCGTGTGCTGCTGCACCGCGATCGTGTTCTTCGCCTCGATGCTGGGCGAGCCGTCGGGCCTGCAGTTCATCATGTTCCCGATCATCGGCTTCCCGCTGGTCTGCTTCGAGGCGCGCGAGCGGACGCAGATCGTGTTCTGCATGGGGGTCGTGGTCGTCAGCTTCTTCGTCGGCGAGCTGTCCGACTACTCGCTGGCGCCGCGCTCGTCGGTCACCGCGGCGGCCCAGCACTGGGTCTACCTGCTGATGATCCTGACGACCTTCACGCTGACGCTCGGGCCGACGCTGCTGTTCTTCCTCGCCAGCCACCGCGCCGAGGGCCGCCTCATCCACTCGAACACCGAGCTGCAGCGCGTCAACGATCAGCTGAACCGCGCGCGCGACGAGGCGATCCGCGCCAACCAGGCCAAGAGCTTCTTCCTCGCCAACATGAGCCACGAGCTGCGCACGCCGCTCAACGCGATCATCGGCTACGCCGAGCTGCTGCGCGACGAGCTCGAGGACGAGGGCGTGCGCGCGGCCAGCGTCGACCTCGAGAAGATCCGCGGCGCCGGCAAGTACCTCCTCAACATCATCAACGACGTGCTCGACCTGTCGAAGATCGAGGCCGGGCGCATCGACATGTTCTGGGAGACGTTCGCGCTCGACGACCTCGTCGACGACGTCGCCGGCATGATCCGCCCGCAGGCCGAGGCGCGGCGCAACCGCCTCGAGCTGGTCCGCCCGCCCGCGGGGCTCGGCGCCGTCACGGTCGACAAGACGCGCCTGCGCCAGGCGCTGGTCAACCTGCTGCACAACGCCTGCAAGTTCACCGAGGCCGGGGTGGTCAAGCTCGCGGTCGCGCGCGAGCCCGGGCGCCAGGGCGACGCGATCGACGAGTGGGTGACCTTCAAGATCAGCGACTCGGGCATCGGCATGTCGCCGGAGATCGTGCGCGAGCTGTTCCAGCCATTCTCGCGCGGCGACCTCGAGTCGTCGCGCAAGTACGAGGGCACCGGGCTCGGCCTGGCGATCAGCCGACGTCTGGTGCGGATGATGGGCGGCGACATCACCGTCGAGAGCACCCCGGGGATGGGCTCCACCTTCACCGTGCGGATCCCCGCTCACGCGACCCTGGCAAATTCGAGCGGCAGCGGGTCCCAGACGGCCACCGGCTCGCAGGTCGCGCCCGTCAGCGCCTCTTACTCGGCCAGCGCCAGCAGCTCGTTCTCATGGATCGGTCGCTCGTGAGTCGGTCCCGGGGCCCGAAGCCGCGCCCGGCCCGCGATCCGCTGGGCAGTCGTCCGCATCATTCGGGGCTCGACGGCTCGCGTCGTCCCCGTGCTAAGGTCGCCCCGGGGGACGGTGATCGGTGAAGACGGCGCCGAGCAAGCGGGGGCCGACGTCCAACAAGTACGCGCTCGAGCTGGACGGCAAGCCCTGCGGATGGATCACCGACGTCTCGGGCGCGCTCGCCGTCGGTGAGCTCGGCGGCACGGGCCGGCCCGACCGCTACGAGGAGCTGACCCTCCGCTGCTGGCCGGGCATGCCGCACGAGTTCTACGCGTGGGTCGCGGCGTCGATGTCGAACCGGCCGACGCCGGCCCGCGGCGAGGTCATCCTCGCCGACGACGGCAACGCCGAGATGAGCCGCCTCAGCTTCGCCGGCGGCGTGATCACCGAGCTGGCCCTGGCCTCCTACGAATATGGCTTTCGGGACAGCTTGAAGCTCAACCTCAAGTTCAGCCCGCACAGCTCGAAGCGCACCTACACCGGCGGGCTCCTCGGCGTCGACGTGCTCGAGGCCCGGCGGCCGCTGCCGGCCACCGACCCGGAGCTGCACATCGACGGCCTCGAGGAGGCGTGCAGCCAGGTGCGGCGGATCGAGGGCCTCATGATCCGCCAGCGCATCGAGCGGCCGCCCGGCGAGGACGGGATGTACACGGTCCGCAGGGTCGCGCCGCCGGTGGTCGGGCGGCTCGCGCTGGTGCTGGCGGAGAACAAGGCGCTCGGCTTCACGCGCTGGCTGGAGGCGGTCGAGGCCGGGCGCAGCAACGGCAGGGCCGCGACCTTGACGCTCGGCGCGCCCGCGGTCGGGTTCACGGTGGTGCTGCAGCAAGTGCGCCCGGCGCGGATCGTCGAAGAGCCGGGTGAGGCCGGCGACAACCGGCGGCGCGAGGTGCGGGTCGAGCTCGACGCGCGCGGCGTGGAGTTCGCGTTCGCGCCCGTGCGCGAAGCCGTGGTATAGGCCCGGCATCGTGCAGCTGAACCCGGCCCAGCAGGCGGCGGTCGAGCACCGCGGCTCGCCGCTCCTCGTGCTCGCCGGCGCGGGCACCGGCAAGACCCGCGTGATCACCCACCGCGTCGCCGCGCTCATGGACGAGGGCGTGCCGCCGTGGCGGATCCTCGCCGTCACCTTCACCAACAAGGCCGCCGCCGAGATGCGCGCGCGCATCGAGAAGATGTGCGAGGGCAAGGTCGACGTGTCGCAGCTGTGGGTCGGCACGTTCCACTCGATCTCGGCGCGGATCCTCCGCCGCCACGGCGAGTCGGTCGGTCTGTCGCGCAACTTCGCGATCTACGACACCGACGACCAGACCCGCCTGATGAAGCGCGTGTTCAAGGAGCTGAACCGCGACGAGGACCAGGTCAAGCCGCGGGCGATCCTCGGCCACCTCGACCAGCTCAAGAACCGCGGCCTCACCATCTCCCAGGTCGAGCAGCTCGGGCTCGAGGGCTTCATGACCCGCCTGGTCGCGCTGCTCGGGCGCCGCTACGAGGAGCTGCTGCGGGCCGCCGACGCGGCCGACTTCGGCGACCTGCTGGTGCTCGCGGTCAAGCTGCTCGAAAAGGCAGGTACGGAGCAGCCGCGGCCGGGCGCGCAGCTGGTCGACGTCGACCCGGTGATCGGGCTCAAGCGGCGGTTCCTCCACGTCGTGGTCGACGAGTACCAGGACACCAACCCGGTGCAGGCGCGGCTGGTCGAGCTGCTGTCGGGTCGGGCCCAGCTGTGCGTGGTCGGCGACGACGACCAGGCGATCTACGGCTGGCGCGGCGCCGACGTGTCGCAGATCCTCGGCTTCCCCGACCACCAGCCCGGCTGCGAGCTCATCCGCCTCGAGCAGAACTACCGCAGCACCGGCCACATCCTCCGCTGCGCCGACGCGATCATCCGCCGCAACGAGGGCCGGCTCGGCAAGACGCTGTGGAGCGAGCTCGGCGACGGTTCGCTGGTGACCCTGCGGGCCTGCGAGGACGAGCGCGAGGAGGCCCGCTACGTGGTCAACGAGATCCTCGACGCGCTCAACGAGGACATCCCGCCGGAGGAGATCGCGGTCTTCTACCGCACGCACGCGCAGTCCCGCGTGATCGAGCAGCAGCTCACCGACAACGGCATGCGCTACGCGATCTTCGGCGGCCTCGGGTTCTTCGAGCGCAAGGAGATCAAGGACACGCTGGCCTATCTGCGCCTGCTGCAGAACCCCAACAGCGACCTCGACTTCACCCGCATCGTCAACGAGCCCGCTCGCGGGATCGGCGACACCACCGTCGGCCGCCTCACCGCGCTCGCGGCCAACCGCAACGTCTCGCTGCTGACGGTGGCGCGCAGCCCCGAGGAGGCCGGGGTCAGCGGCGCGGCGGTCAAGCGCCTCGCGGGCTTCGTCGCCATGATCGACGAGCTCGCCGCGCGTCTGCAGGCCGGGGTGCCGCTCGGGCAGCTCGCCGCCGAGGTGCTCGAAAGGACAGGTTATCGCGACGCCCTGGTCCACGAGGGCAGCGAGGAGTCGGAGGCGCGGGTCGAGAACCTCGACGAGTTCGTCGGCGCGCTCACCGACTTCGCGCAGGAGAACCCGGACCAGACGCTGGCCGACTACCTCGAGCAGGTCAGCCTGGTCAGCGACGCCGACGGCGGCGGCCACGGCGAGGTCCGGGCCGTGCGGCTGATGACGATCCACAGCGCCAAGGGGCTCGAGTTCGAGAAGGTCATCCTCACCGGCATGGAGGAGAAGGTGTTCCCGCACTCGCGCGTGATCGCGGGCGAGGACGCGGCGCGCGAGGAGGGCCGGCGGCTGCGACCCGAGGAGCGGGCGCAGATCGAGGAGGAGCGGCGGCTGGCCTACGTGGCGGTGACGCGGGCCAAGCGGCAGCTGGTGGTCACGTGGGCCAAGCGGCGGCGGCTCTACAACCAGGAGTTCATCGGCACGCCGTCGCGGTTCGTGCGCGACTTGCCGCCCGACTCGGTGCGGGGGCGCGTGCCCGGGGTCATGCGGCGCGAGGCGGTCGGCGTGCCGCAGGGACTGTCGCTGCCGAGCGCCCCGCCGCGAGCGCCGGCGCCCACGCGCGAGAGGTCGTGGAACAGCGACATCGTCTACGACGAGGGGGCCGCGGCCGCGCCGGCCCGTCGCGGGCCCGCCGCCGTGAGTGACGACGCGCCGGCGCTGTACAAGGGCATGGCGGTGCGTCACCGCCAGTACGGCGAGGGCACGCTGGTCGGCTGGGACGGCAGCGGCAGCAACCTGAAGCTGGCCATCAACTTCTCGGGCGTCGGGGTGAAGACGATCCTGGCCCGCTTCTGCGAGCCGCTGTGATCCTCGGCCGGGGAGTGCTAGCTCCTCGCCGATGCTGCGCGCACTCGTCGTCGTCGTCCTGGCCGCTGTCGCGGCCGCACCCGCTTGCAAGGGCTCGGAATCGGCGCTGCCGGCCGGCGAGGTCGGCGGGGGCGAACCCACGCGGGTCCCGCTGGTGCCCAAGGACCATGCCCTTTACGCCAGGTTCGAAGGGACATCCTTCGACAACGGCTGCAGCGACGACTCCGCCTGCAACAAGGGCGGCTGCTCCGACGAGGTGTGCGCGGCCGGGGACTCGCCGCCCGGCACCTGCGACGTCCCGGAGGTGCAGATCCCCTCGGCCGCGAACTGCGGCTGCGTGTCCGGCGAGTGCGTGTGGTACTCCGACGGCAGCCTCACCCTGGCCGCGGCCGGCGAGAAGCCGACCCCCGCCGAGCAGCCCGGCCCTCGCTGCGGCGACGTCACCTGCGCCGCCGGCGAGACCTGCATCGAGTACTACGGCATCGCCGGCCCGCGCGGCCCCAAGTTCGAGACTTGTGGGATCCCCTGCCCCAACGGCAAGTGCGCCGACGGCAAGAAGTGCATCACGATCGCCGACGGGCCCGGCCCCGTGTGTCAGTGACGCTGCACGAGCGGTGACGCCGACGCTGCGCGAGCGCTTCGTCGACAGTCGAGGCCGCTGGGGCTCGCGGCTGCTGCGCGAGGAACGCGGACATGTCTTGCGGGACATGTCCGAAGAGCCATTCACCTCCGCACGACGGACGCCGAGCGGCTCTGGGCGGCCGATGAACGCGGTTCGCGGGACATGGGGTCCGAACGGGACACCTGCGGGGCCTGGCGAAACCGCGCGTTTTCTCTTGTGAGGCCACCGGCGGGCGGTTAGCGTCGCGATCATGAAGCTCCGATCGCTCACCCCGCTCCTCGTGGTTCTGATGGCGCCGATCGCCGGCTGTAACAACGACGAGAAGAAGGACACCTCGTCGACCTCCGGCGGCTCGGGCGCGTGGGCCGTCGGCGAGGACGCGACGATGGTCCGCCTCAACCCCGAGGGCGACGTCTGGTACTACCCGCTCGAGGTCGAGGGCGACCTGCTGGCGATCGCGTGCAAGGGCAAGGCGACCGGCGTGACCGTCGGCGACGACGGGGTGGTGCTACGCACCGACGACAGCGGCGAGACCTGGCAGCAGATCGACGTCGGCACGCGGGCGCGCCTGCGCTCGGTGATCCTGTCGGGCACGGACCCGGCCTACATCGCCGGCGACGGCATCGTGCTGCGCTCGGACGACGACGGCCACAGCTTCCGCCCGGTGCCCGACGCCGAGGCCGACTTCACGTCGGTGACGACGACGGCGAAGGGGACCTCCGCGTGGCTCACGACCGCGAGCGGGGAGATCTGGCAGCTCGACGGGGAGACGCTGCGGCCGGTGTTCACGACGTCGGAGGGGCCGCTGTCGGGGATCGCGGTCACGCCCGACGGCGCGAGCCTGGTGGCGGTCGGCGCCGGCGGCCTGGTGCTGCGCTCCGACGACGGCGGCGCCAAGTGGGCGAGCGTGACGACGCCCACCAGCCGCGACCTGCACGCCGTCCGCATCTCCCGCACCGCCGACCTCGTGGTGGCCGTCGGCGCGGCGGGCGTGGTGCTCCGCCTCGACGACGCCCTCGGCGCCTCGGCGGAAGAACTGCTCGAGCCCGGCCTCGCGCTGCGGGCGCTGCACCTGTCGCTCGACGGCCACGGCCAGGCGGTCGGCGACCACGGCGTGGTCCTCCACTCGCACGACGCCGGCCGCGAGTGGGAGGCGCTCGACCTCGGCCTCGAGGAGGCGCTGTTCGGCCTCGACGACCTGCACGGCGAGCCGCACCTGTGAGCGGATGCGCAAAATGGCGCGAGGGACATGTCCCTCGCGCCATGTAGAAGCGCTCGCAGAGCGGCGCTCGCGGGTCGCCGCGGCGAAATGGCGCGGGGGACATGTCCCTCGCGCCATTTCCTTTGGGTCATGTCCGCAAGGACATGACGGACGGCGCGGCGAGCGGCGCGCCGGTCAGCGCTTCTGGGGCTCGACGCTGGAGAAGTCGGGCTCGTCGCCGGAGCCGCTGCCGGTGACGCCGCCGGCGCTGCCCTGGGTGAGCTGGGCCCGGTACTCGTGGAAGGAGGTGCGGGCGCGCTCGATGGCGTCGCGGATCGACTCGAGGGTCGCGTCGGTGGCGGTGCGGACCTGCTGCTCGAGCTGTTCGAGCTTGGGCTCCAGCTGCTCCCAGCGGTCGCGCGCCTCCTTGCCGGCGAGGTTCAGCCGGACGCGGATCTCGTCGCGGAGCGTCCGCAGCTCTTGCATGCTGTTTTCCAGGGTGTCTTTGAGGGAGGTCATCGCGGTCTCCTTGGCGCCGGTGGTTCGGCGCGGGCGCGGTGGTTATGCTGCGCCTCCCATGCTGCGCAACCGAACTGGACCACAGCGACGGAGGGCGACGTGCGCGCCCGTCATTTGAGCCGCCGGAGCTGGCTCGTCGGCGCATCCGCGCTGATCGCGTGCCGAACGGGCGGGCGCAGCTCGCCCGCCACCTGTCCTCCGGACCAGGGAAAAGGCCTGCTCGTGGTCCGGGGCGGGACGATCTGGACCGGCGACCCGGCCGAGCCGATCACCCGCGCGCTCGCGGCCGTCGACGGGCGGGTGATCGCCCGCGGGGCCGCGGCCGAGTCGCTGGCCCGCGACTGTCCTCGAGGACAGGTCGTCGACCTCGCCGGCGGCAGCGCGGTGCCGGGCCTCACCGACGCGCACGCCCACCTGGCCGGGCTCGGCTCGGCGCTGGTCGAGGTCGACCTCCGCGGCGCGCGGTCGATCGAGGAGGTGGTCGACCGGGTGCGCCGCGGCGCCCCGCCGGACGGCTGGATCCACGGCCGCGGCTGGGACCAGAACCTGTGGCCGGGCGCGGCGATGCCCACCCACGATCCGCTGACCGCGGCGTTCCCCGAGCGCCCGGTGTGGCTGCGCCGGGTCGACGGTCACGCCGGCTGGGCCAACGCCGCGGCGCTGCGGGCGGCCGACGTGACGGCGGAGACGGAGGTGCCGACGGGCGGGGAGATCTTGCTGCGCGAGGGCCCTCCGGGCGCGAGCCGACGGGGTGCTGATCGACGCCGCGATGGACCTGATGCCGCTGTTGCCGCCGCCCGGGCCGGAGCTGCGGCGGCGGCTGCTGCTGGCCCAGGACCACGCGCTGGCCCGCGGCCTGGTGGGCGTGCACGAGATGGGGGTGTCGCCTGCCGTCGACCGGCTGCTGCGCGAGCTGGCGGCCGAGGGGCTGCTCAAGCTGCGCATGGTCGGGTACGCCGACGAGGGGTGGTTCCGCCGCGGCGACGGCGTGCCGGATCTGGCCGATCGGCCAGGTCCCGGCGATCGCTATGCGCTGCAGGGGGTCAAGATCTACGTCGACGGGGCGCTCGGCAGCCGCGGGGCGGCGCTGCTGCAGCCCTACAGCGACCGGCCGGGCCACACCGGGATGTTCCAGCACGAGCCCGGCGAGCTGGCGACGGTGGTGACGCAGGCGGTGGCGCATCAGTATCAGGTGGCGGCGCACGCGATCGGCGACGCGGGCATCCGCGCGGTGCTCGAGGCGATGGCGGGCGCGAGGCCGCCGGCCGACCACCGATTGCGGGTCGAGCACGCGCAGATCGTCGACCTCGCCGACATCCCGCGCTTCGCCGAGCTGGGCGCGATCGCCAGCATGCAGCCGACCCACGCGACCAGCGACATGCCGTGGGCCGAGCAACGGGTCGGCGCCCAGCGGCTGGCGGGGGCGTACGCGTGGCGCCGCTTCCTCGACGCCGAGGTGCCGCTGGCGTTCGGCTCCGATTTCCCGGTCGAGGAGGTCGAGCCGACGTTCGGCCTCTATTCGGCGATCACCCGCCAGGACCCGCAGGGCAACCCGCCCGGCGGCTGGCTGCCCGACCAGCGCCTGACGCTCGACGAGGCGCTGGCGGCGTTCACCCGCGGGGCCGCGTACGCGAGCCGGCGCGAGCCGTGGGCGGGGACGCTGGCGCCGGGGATGCTGGCCGACCTGACCTGCTTCACCGGCGACATCTTCAAGATGGCGCCGCTCGAGCTGCGCACGGCGGCGATCCGGGCGACCATCGTCGGCGGCGAGGTCGTCGCGCCGAAGTGAGCGGGGTCTGATGGGGGTGTCCGTTCGAGCATGCCCCTCGGAGCATGCTCGATGGGGCATGTCCTGAAGGACATGCTCGTTCAGTCATCGAGGAGGTCGAGCCAGGCGGGGTCGGCGACGAGGGCGGCGAAGCGGGGGTCGAAGCGGATGCGGTCGGCCATCAGCTCGCGGCTGGGGGCGCGCAGGAGGGCGCGGGCGGCGAACTCGCGGGCGGCGTCGCGGTGGCCCGAGACCGCCTCGAGGGCGGCGCGCTCGTAGTCGATCTCGAGGTCGGCGCGGCGGGCCGGCGGCAGCAGCTCGGCCAGCGCGGCGGCGGCGGCCAGGTCGACGCGGGCGCGCTGCTCCTGCCGCAGCGCGCTCCAGGCCCGGCCGCGCTCGAACAGCAACGTGACCTTGAGGACATGTCCCTCGATGTCGCCCGGGGCCGGGCGGAACTCGCCGAGGTCCGACAGCGCGGTGGTCAGCGCGCGCTCGATGAGCGGGTCGCCGTGGTGGCGGACCACGTCGGACATGGCGTCCCAGAACAGGCGGAAGTAGCCGGGGCCGTACGCGGCGCGCACCAGCGGGGCGATCGTCTGTCGCCGCGCCCGCATCAGGCCGAGCAGGGTCGCGCGCGCCGACGGGTCGTCGAGCAGACCGGGGCGCAGGGCCGCGGTCGCCTCGGCCCAGCGGCCGAGCTCCGACAGCGCCAGGGCGCGCCAGATCGCCGGCTGCGGCGCGTCGTCCGGGGCCCGCTCCAGCTCGGCCAGCGCCGCCTCGGCCTCGCCCTGGACCAACAGGCGGGCCGCGTAGGCCACCGGCGGCTCCTCGGTCGGCGCGGCGCCGAAGCGGGCCCCGCGGAGGGTCAGCGCGCGCAGCTTGGCCGAGCTCCACAGGCCCGTGATGGTGCCGAAGCTGCTCGGCATGACGACCAGCTCGTAGCGGCCGGGGGGCGGCAGGCCGTCGGCCGCCAGGCGGGTGCGCCGCTCGTGACGGACGCCGTCGACCACCGCGCTGCAGGCGACCTGGCCGAGCTCGGGCAGCAGCTCGAGGGCGAAGTGGAGGTGGCTGGGGCGGGCCGGATCTTCGCCTGGCTCTTGGGTCAGGATGTACTCCTCGGCGCCGCCGACCTGGCACGAGTGGCGGCGCCGGAACACGCCGCCGCCGCCGCTGACCTCGATGCGGACCGCCGACAGCAGGGTCGGGCTGCCGAGCGGGCGCACGCCGACGACCAGGCCCGAGCCCCACTCGCCGCGCTCGAGCACGAGGTCGACCTGGAGGCCGAGCGGGCCGGTCGACCACTCGAACGGCAGGCGGGCGATCGGGCCGCGGCCGGCGAAGGCGTCGATCTGCAGGTGCTGGCCGACGAGGTCCTGGTGGGCCGCGGTCGGGTCGTCGATCTGCCACGGCGACGGCAGCGGCTGGTCGAAGCGCAGGGCGAGGACGTCGACGTCCTCGACGATCGCGGCCAGCTGGGCCACGCGGTCGCGCACGTGGGCGGCCTCGGAGCGCGGCAGGTCGGCGCGCTCGGCGAGGCGCCGCGCGACCCGCAGGGCGTCGGCGAACCGCCCGGCCTGCTCGTAGGCGTGGGCCGCTCCCAGCAGGGCGTCGGTCTGCTCGCCGAGCTGTTCGAACCGCTCGGCCGCGGCGAGGTGATCGCCGGCGGCCTCGTGCAGCTCGGCGGCCCGCAGGCGGGCGACCGCGCGCGGCTCGTCGGGCAGGAGGCCGGCGAGGTCGTCGAGCGCGCGAGCTGCCTCGGAGGACAGGTCGAGCGCGGCCAGCTGCTCGGCGCGCAGCCACGCGCTGGCGAGCAGCCGGTCCGACAGCGCCGGCGGCGGGGCCGATTGCGGCGCGCGGGCGACCTGCAGCGTCGGCGTCGCCTCGGCGCCCGCGCCGAGCAGCCAGGTCTCCTGGCTCAGGGTCGCCACGGTGGTGCGCGCGACCAGCTCGGCGGCTGGATCGCCGTCGACCTCGACCAGTGCGACCGGGCGGAAGCCGGCCAGGCTGGCGACGCCGAAGCTGCCGTCGATGCGCTGGCGGTGGATCACCGTGAAGCCCGGCTGCAGCTCGGGGTCGTGGACGCCGAGGATGATGTCGTCGAGGCCGTCGCCGTCGAGGTCGCCGACGTCGAGGCGGTGCAGGTCGACCGGGGCGGCCGCGCCGGCGCGGCGCGGCGCGGGCAGAAAGCGCACCGTCTCGAGCTCGCGGCCCGCGAGGCGCAGCAGGTACACGCCCGCCGGCGGCCCGGCGGGGTCGCTGGCGGAGAAGGCGACCTTGCTCGGGTAGCCGTCGGTCTTGGCGGCGACGAGCAGGCGCTCGCCGTCGGCGGCGCGCAGGGTGGCGAGGCCGACGACCGCGCCGAGCTTGCGCCGGGCCACCAGTTCGAGCGCGCGGTCCTTGCCCGGGCGCAGCACCCGGACGTCGAAGGCGCGCCACGGGCCGGCCGCGAGCGCCAGCTCCTGGGCGCCGTCGCCGTCGAGGTCGGCGGCGAGCACCGCCGAGATGTCGGAGTTGGTGGCGTCGGTCTCGGGGTGAGGATGGTCGATGCGCCATGTCCCATCGGCCAGTGGCCGAAAGGACAGGAGCACCCGCCCGTACGGGCCGGTGCCGACGTAGACCTCCTGCTGCCCGTCGCCGTCGAGGTCGGCGACGTCGGCCCCGAGCGGCTCGTCGGCGGTGACGCTGACCAGCTCGGCCAGGCGCTCGGGCCCGGCGGCCGACAGCGAGACGCGGCGGTGGGTGGCGCTCCAGGTGATCAGCAGCGGCGGCTCGTCTGGCCCGAGGGACAGGGGGCGCAGGCGCGGGGCGAACCGGCTCGGCAGGGCGTAGCTGCGGACCACCGGCAGCTTGGGGGACGGGCGGACGACGTCGAGGCGGCCGGGCGCGGGGCTGTCGACGTGGAGGTAGAGCTCGCGCGCCGCGGCGCCGGAGCCGGGCAGGGTGCCGGCGCCGATGACGTCGTGGCCGAGCGGGGTGGCCTCGGCCCAGGCGGCGGCCAGCGGCGCGAGGTCGGCGAGGGTCGGATCGCCGGGGCTGCGGGCGTGCGCGGCCGTGACCGCGTGGAAGTCGCGGCGGGCGAACGCCGCCTCGGCGCAGCGGCCCGACCACGGGCTTTGGGGGTCCTGGCGGGCCAGCAGCTCGCACAGGGTGCCGAGCTGGTCCCACGACCACTGCTCGTGGAACAGGCGCACGAAGTCGCCGAGGATCGCCCGCTCGGCGGCGGGGCCCTGGGCGGCCGCGTAGGCGCGGGCGTAGGCGGCGCGGGCGGCCGGGATGTCGTCGCGGGCGCGCATGCGGTCGCCCCAGCCGCGCAGGGCGTCGGCGAGGGCGCGGGTGGTGCGGTGCTCGGGCACCGCGACGAAGGCGTCGAGCACGGCGGCGGCGTCGGCCTGGCGACCGGCGCGGAGGAACTCGTCGATGCTCTCCTCGGCGGCGCGCAGGCGGCCGGCGGCGAGCGCCTCCGACTGCGCCCGGGCCTCGCGGTCGCGCCACGAGCTGACCCAAGGACAGCCACCACCGCGGCCGCGAGCGCGGCGGCGGCGGCCGCCGCGAGCGCGAGGACGCGGCGGCGGCGGCCGTGGTCGCGGGCCAGCTCGGCGGCCAGGACGTCGAGGTTTGGCCAGCGCGCCCCGGGGTCGTGGGCCAGGCCGCGCAGCACCAGGCGCTGCAACCACGCCGGCACCGGCCGCTCGAGCCGCGGCGCCAGCTGCCCGCGCACCACCGCGTGCGCGACCTCGTCGGTGGTCTCGCCGGCGAACGGCCGCTCGCCGTGCAGCGCCTCGTAGAGCGCCACGCACAGGCTGAACTGGTCGGACAGCGCGTCGGCAGGGCGGCCGCGGAACTGCTCCGGCGACATGTACGCCGGCGTCCCGAGCAGGATGCCCGAGGCCGTGCGGGTCGCCTGCGCCCGCGCCAGCGGGACCTCGTCGGTGTGCTCGTCGTCGTCCTCGTCGCCGAAGCGGACCAGGCCGAAGTCGACCACGCGGACCCGGCCGTCGCTGCCGACCAGGATGTTGTCGGGCTTGACGTCGCGGTGGACGAGGCCGGCCGCGTGCGCCGCCGCCAGGCCGCGCGCCGCCTGGGCGAACACCGCCGCGACCTCGCGCCAGCTCCGACGCTGCTCCGAGAGCCATGTCCGAAGGGTCATGCCGGTGACGAACTCCATGGCGACGAACACCTCGTCGCCGTGGAAGCCGACCTCGTGGATCTGGACCACGTTCGGGTGCGACAGCTTGGCCAGCGCCTGGGCCTCGCGCAGCAGCCGATCCTGCCAGCGCGTGTTCGGCTCGCCGTCGCCGCGCTTCAGCAGCTTGACCGCGACCTTGCGGTCGAGCTGCGGATCGTAGGCCGCGTAGACCACTCCCATCGCCCCGGCGCCGAGGCGGCGGAGCAGCGCGAAGCGACCGATCCGTCGCGGAATGGCGGCCGGCTCGTCGTCCCCGGCCTCGCCGCCGGGACGGTCGTTGGGTGTCCGAAGGGACATACGGGCCAGCCGGGCGACAGCGACGCCCGGGCAGAGAGCGGACTACCTAGGGCTTGATATCGGTCGTGACGTCGAGATACGCGATCGCGCGCACCAGCTCGAGCAGGCGGCTGCGCGTCTTGGGGGCGGCGTGATGGAAGCGCACGCCCATGCCGGGCTTGTCGGGGCCGACCTGGCCGGTCGTGTTCCACACGACCTCGCCGGTCAGCTCGAGCCGATGCGGCGCGGCCCCGCCGGTCGCCTCGGGGCGCGGCGTGAAGGCCAGCGCAGCACCGTCCCGACCGGCAGCGGCTTGTCGGTCGAGATGAAGATGCCCATCGACGAGATGTCGGTGATGTGGGCGTAGAGAAAGGTGTCACCCGAGGTGCAGTCGACCTCGAAGTGGACCGGGAGCCGGGGCTCGGCGCGGCGATTGGCGGGGGAGTCGGCGGTCACGGAGGTGAGAGCGAGACTAGAGGTTGCACTGGATCAGCATGGCGGTGATGTTGTCGGTGCCGCCGGCGCGGTTGGCCTGCTCGATGAGCTCGGCGACCGCGTTCTCGAGGGTGCTGGCCTCGCGCACGATCTTGTAGATCGTCTTGTCGTCGACCATGCCCGACAGGCCGTCGGAGCAGAGGACGAACTGGTCGCCGTCGTTCACCTGGTGCTTGGTGATGTCGACCTGGACCGTGTCGCGCATGCCGAGCGCGCGCGTGATGACGTTCTTGTGCGGGAAGTTGCGCGCCTCTTCCTCGCTCATGTCGGGCCGCGCGTCCTTGTAGTCCTCGAGCAGCGAGTGGTCGCGGGTGAGCTGCTTGATCTCGGCGTTGATCCGGTAGCAGCGCGAGTCACCGACGTGGGAGATGTAGACGTGATCGCCGACGAACATGCAGCCGACGATCGTGGTGCCCATGCCGCGCAGGTTCGGGTTCTTCTGCGCGGCGTCGTAGATGCGCGCGTTGGCCAGCCTTATGGCGGCGACCATGCGGTTCTCCGGGTAGGACAGGTTCGGGTCGTAGCGGTACGGCCACGTCGCGTCCATGTCCTTCGAGTGCATGTAGAACTCGCTGATGACGTCGCCGGAGAGCTTGCTCGCGACCTCGCCACAGGCGTGCCCACCCATGCCGTCGGCGACCAAGAACACCTTCTCGTCTTCGATCAGCGAGAAGTAATCCTCGTTGTGGGCGCGCTTCATGCCCACATCGGTCTTGGCTGCGTAACGAAGTCGCACGGTGGCGTTTATCCTAGCGGACCCTCGCAAGGGCGGAAAGACCGGCCGACCGGGCGCGCGGAGGGCGCTCCGGCCCGCACAGGCGAGCCGTCCGCCGCCCGGCCGTCCCGCGCCGCGGGGTGCTAGGGTGCCCGGGCGATGCCCACGGCCCAGATCCTCACCATCGGCGACGAATTGCTGTCTGGAGACACGGTCAACACCAACCTGGCCTATCTCGGCGAACGCTGTCGACGCCTCGGGTTCGAGGTCGTCCGGGCGCTTTCGGTCCGCGACCGCATCCCCGAGATCGTGGCCGCCGTGGCCGACGTCTCGGTCGATCTCTGCCTCGTCTCCGGCGGCCTCGGCCCCACGTCGGACGACCTCACTGCCGAGGCCGTCGCGCTCGCCGCCGGCGTCCCGCTGGTCCGCGACGCCGCCTCCGAGGCCGCGATCGCGGCCGTGTTCGCCGGTTTCGGCCGGCCCATGCCGGACATCAACCGCAAACAGGCCGACCTGCCGGCGGGCTGCGACGTGCTGCCGAACCCGGTCGGCACCGCCCCCGGCTTCGCCGCCTCCCTGCCGCGCGGCAGCTACGTCGCCTGCATGCCGGGGGTGCCGCGCGAGATGAAGAAGATGATGGTCGAGCAGATCGAGCCGCGGCTGCGCCGGCGGTTCGCGCTGCCCGACATCCCGCGGCGCGTCTATCGCCTGATCGGCCGCGGCGAGTCGGCCGTGGCCGTCGAGGTCGAGCCGATCCTGGCCGCGGCGCGGGCCCGCTCGCCGGGGCTCGCGGCCGTCTACCTGCACTACCGGGCCGCGACGCCGCAGGTGCTGCTGATCCTCGAGGCCCTGGCCGGCGAAGGCGGAGCGCGGGCCACCGAGGAGGAACTGCGCAGCTTCGACGCCCCGCTCCAGGCGGCGCTCCGCGGCTCGCTCTACGGCATCGGCGAGGCCGAGCTCGAGGTGCGGGTGCTGGCCGCCTGCCGCCGCGCGGGCCTCACCCTGGCCACCGCCGAGTCCTGTACCGGAGGACAGGTGGCGGGCCGCCTCACCGCCGTCGCCGGCGCCTCCGACGTGTTCGCCGGCGGGGTGGTGGCCTACGCCAACAGCGTGAAGACGGGGATCCTGGGGGTCCGCGAAGACAGTCTGGCGGCGCACGGGGCGGTGTCCGAGCCGGTCGCGCGCGAGATGGCCGAGGGCGCGCGGCGGGCGCTCGGCG
This sequence comes from Nannocystis pusilla, assembly GCF_026626665.1. Classification (GTDB taxonomy): domain Bacteria; phylum Myxococcota_A; class Polyangia; order Nannocystales; family Nannocystaceae; genus Nannocystis; species Nannocystis pusilla. Next base: position 5,861,815 of record NZ_JAPNKE010000002.1, on the reverse strand, counting down.
CCGACCTGGCGGTGGCCATCACCGGCGTCGCCGGCCCCGGCGGCGGCACGCCCGAGAAACCCGTCGGCACCGTCGACTTCGCGGTCGCCGACGCCGAGACGTGTACGCACAAGCGAGTGCAATGTGGGGCGACCGGGCGCTCATCCAGCACACGGCGGGGATCGTGGCCCTCAAGCTGGTGTGGGACCGCCTGGTGGCCCGCGGCCTCGCCCACGTCGAGGCGCTCGACGACTGAGAGTTTTTAGCGGGGGGCGCCGAATAATCGGCGCTCCGGCGGAGCTTCACGCCAGGAAGATCTCGCGCGGGCCGGAACGGCGGTTCGTGGCGGCGAGAGGCGCTCGCCGGGACTCGCGGCGCGGCGTCGACGAGGCAGGAACGTCGAGGTCGGGTCGGCTCGGGCGTGTCTTTTGGGGCAGGTCCGCGACGACATGAGGTGGCGGGCCGAGAGAGCGTCCGCATGTCTCTCGGGTCAGGTCGTGAGAGATGTCCGAAGGGACAGGTCAGGCCGCGGCGTCGGTTCGGCGTGAGTGGCCGAGGGTGAACAGGCGGCGGCGCAGGCATGAAGAGGCGCGACGGTGGGGTCGCGTCGCTCGAGGTCGGTCGGTGCGATGACCGAAGGGACAGGCCACGATGCTGTCCGGAAGGACAGGCCGCGCCGTTGGCCCTTCAAGAAAGTATGTCCGGAGGGACAGGTCGCGTCAGGGGCAGCGGACCGGGGGCTCGGAGGGGCGCGGATCCGCGGGTGCTCGGGGTCGTAGTAGCTGAGCGGCGCGAGCGACACCGGGCCGAGCTTCCCGAGCTCGGCGGCCAGGGCCTCGCGCAGGGGCGGGTCGTCCTCGAGGGTGACGGTGGCCAGGCCGCGCTCCAGCAGGCCGGCGAAGGCCCGGTCGCCGCCGGTGGCGAGGAAGTCGCTGGCGAGCACGACGATCTCCTGCGACGCGTCGAGCGGGACGCCGGCGCGCTGCAGGGTGACGCGGAGGTCGGGGCCGTCGCAGCCGGCGACCGCCTGCAGGCCGCCGAGCGAGAAGAACGGGCCGCCGCCGAGGCTGCCGGCGAGCATCGCCGCGAAGTCGCCGGCGCGCAGCTTGACGCGGGCGAACCGGTTGTCGAACGGGAAGGTCTCGTACAGCGCGCCGTAGCGCAGCGGTCCGGCCGGGAGGTCGGCCCGCACGCCGCCGCCGTTGATGATCGCGGCGTCGACGTCGGGGCGGGCGCGCAGCATGAGGTCGACCAGCAGGTTGCCGAGCGGGTTCTCGCCCTTGCGGCGGGTGACGAACAGGGCGGCGATCGCCGGGCCGAGAGCGCTCGCGGACGACGTCGGCGGCGGCCAGCGCCGGGGCGACCACGGCGGCGACGGCCGGGTCGGGCGTCAGCGGGCGGCCCTCGTCGTCCCGCGGGTCGCACGAGGGCAGAGGGTCGTCGGGGTCGGCGTCGGCGCCGGAGCACAACCGACGTGGCGCATGGACCATGTTCGAAACGACATGTCCCGAAGTTCTGTCGACGACGAGGTCGACGCGGCCGTAGGCGGACCCGAGCGCGTACGACTGGACGACGGCGATCCCGGCGACGCGGTGGGCCATCGCCTGGTGGGTGTGGCCGGCGACGATGACGTCGACGGCGCCGGGCGGGAGGGCGCGGGCGACGGCCATGATCTCGTGGTCGGGCTCGCAGCTGGCGAGGTCGTCGGGGTCGGCGAAGCCGGTGCAGCGGCCGCCGGCGTGGGCGGCGACGACGACGACCGCGGCCCCGCGCGCGCGCAGAGCCGCGGCCTCGCTGGCGATCGAGGCCGCCAGCGGGGCGATCTCGAGGTCGCTGACGTTGGCGGCGATGGTGGTGTGCGGCGTGCCCTCGGTGGTGACGCCAACGACGCCGACCTTGATCCCGGCGCGCTCGATCAGGGTCGAGGGCACGCCGAGGCCGGGCGCCTCGCCGCCCTTGCGGCGCAGGTTGGCGGTCAAGAAGGGGTAGGGCGCCTGGCGGATGCGCGCCTGCAAGGCCCCGCGCGGGTCGGCCTCGCCCGCGCCGAACGGGGCGGTCGCGGTGGCCCGGGGACCGACGGGGCCGAAGTCGAACTCGTGGTTGCCGACCGCGACCGCGTCGTAGCCGAGCGCGGCGTAGGCGTCGACGACGCTGGCGCCCTCGACGAGGTTCGACTCGAGGGTGCCCTGGAACATGTCGCCGGCGTCGACGAGGACCACGCCGCCGCCGTCCGCGGCCCGCTCGCGTCGCAGCGCGCCGAGGTGGGCCGCCAGCAGCGGGAGGGCGCGCAGGTGGCCGTGCAGGTCGCTGGTGCCGACGATGGTGAGGGTGACGCGGTCCTCGGTCGGCGGCTCGTCGGCGCGCGGGCGGCAGGCGCCGGATAAGAGGAGGGTGAGGGCGGCGCAGGCCCGGAGCACGAGGTGAGGCTCGCGCGGTCGTGCAGGTTCGCTCGCGGACGCCGCGACGCGCAGGCCGCGGGGGCGGGGCGAGGGGCGGCGCGGGCGGATCGGCACGGCGGTCAAGATAGCCCGGGCGGGCCGGCGGCGGGCGCTCCGCGGCGCGGGCGGCGGCGACCGGGCTGATCGGTTGCAAGATCGGGTGATGGTGGATGGGATCACGCCGGAGCGGGTGCGCGAGATCGTGGCGATGGCGGACCGGCCGGTCCTGCGCAACCTCTTGATCACGCGCGGGTACCACCACCTCACGCTGGCGATGGCGCAGGTGCTGGGCTCGGCCGACTTCGCGTGGCCGATCTTCGCGGTCTGGGCCTCGAAGCAGGCCGGGCAGTTCATCCGCGAGGAGGAGCTCGGGGCGTGGGTGTCGACGCTGCTGGCGGCGCGGATGCCCGCGGCGCTCGACAGCCTGGCCCTGCGCGCGCCGATCCGGCGGGCGTTGACGCAGATCGCCCGCCACGTGACGGGCGGCAACACGACGGTGTTCGCGGAGCTGGGGGTGGCGTTCGCGGCGTTCTCGGCCTCCTTCGCCGAGCCCGCGGGGCGCACCGAGGAGCGGCTGGCCGACGTGGTCGGGCTGTTCAGCGAGGGGCCGAGCCTGCCCGACGCGCTGACGGTGGCCGCCGACGGGACGCTGGAGCGGCGGCAAGAGGGCGGGCAGACGATGGTCCGCGAGGCCCTGGTCTACTACTTCAAGGCCCTGCACGAGCCCAGGCCCGGGGCGCGCGCCGAGCTGGTGCTGCTTGCCAACGGGCTGTGCGGGCTGCACGAGCAGACGCGGCTGCAGCCCTACATCGCCGGGGCGCTGGCGGCCCCGCTGAGCGAGCTGCCGGCCGCCGAGGGCGGGCTCATCGGCGCGGCGCTGGCGACGGTGATGCGACGCGCGGCCACCGAGTTGATGATGACGATGGCGCTGCCGGGGCAGGTGCTGCGCATGGGCTCCGACCTGCCGGCGCCGCCGGGGCGGCCGCTGTGGCCCGAGGAGCTGGCGCGGCTCGAGCACCCGCGGCTCTTGCGACTGGCGGAGGAGCTGGGGGCCTACGAGGCGCGCGAGCGCGGGCTCGGGCTGGCCGACCGGGTCGAGGTCTGGCTGCGGCTCGGCGGGCAGGAGGTGCAGGGCTCGGGGGCCGACGACTGGTCGCGCCTCGGCGACCGCATGCGTTACATCTTCGAGTACTTCCGCTCGCGCCAGCGCGACGACAGCCTGCTGGCGCCGCCGTTCTCCGCGGCGCAGGAGCAGGACATGCTGGCAGGACGGGTCCCCGCAGGCCCGCTGTGAGCGGGGGATCGCCGGCCGGGGCGGGGCCGGCGGCGCGGTAAAATCGGCGAAAAGGCCTCCCGCGGGCCGATCCGGCGGACGTCGAGGGCGGAAAGCGCTTGATACTGCGCACTTGTTCTCCTATAGATCACGCGCGGGCGCTAGACCGCGCACTGAGGATTCAAAACGCTCATGGCCACACCACCCCCGACCACTCCCGCTCTTAACCAGCGCGACTCCGCGATCGAGCTGGCCCTGCAGACCATCGAGAAGCAGTTCGGCAAGGGCTCGATCATGCGGCTCAAGGACGGAAAGATGCCGTCGGGCGAGGTCGGCGTGATCTCGACCGGCGCGGTGCCACTGGACATCGCGCTGGGGATCGGCGGGCTCCCGCGCGGCCGCATCGTCGAGATCTACGGGCCGGAGTCGTCGGGCAAGACCACGCTGACGTTGCACGTGGTGGCCGAAGCGCAGCGCCGCGGCGGCGTGTGCGCCTTCATCGACGCCGAGCACGCGCTCGACGTCAGCTACGCCCGCAAGATCGGCGTGCGCACCGAGGACCTCCTGGTCTCGCAGCCCGACTTCGGCGAGCAGGCGCTCGAGATCTGCGAGACCCTGGTCCGCTCGGGGGCGATCGACGTCATCGTCGTCGACTCGGTGGCGGCGCTGACGCCGAAGGCCGAGCTCGAGGGCGAGATGGGCGACAGCCACGTCGGCCTGCAGGCGCGCCTGATGAGCCAGGCGCTGCGCAAGCTGACCGGCGCGGTCGCCCGCAGCCGCACGATGGTCATCTTCATCAACCAGCTGCGCATGAAGATCGGCGTGATGTTCGGCAGCCCGGAGACGACCACCGGCGGCAACGCGCTCAAGTTCTACTCGTCGATCCGCCTCGACATCCGCCGCATCGGCGCGATCAAGGAGGGCGAGCAGGTCGTCGGCAACCGCACGCGCGTCAAGGTGGTCAAGAACAAGCTGGCGCCGCCGTTCCGCGAGGTCGAGTTCGACATCACCTACGGCGAGGGCGTGAGCCGCGAGGGCGCGGTGATCGACATGGGCGTCGAAGCCAAGGTGGTCGAGAAGGCCGGCGCGTGGCTCAGCTACCGCGGCGAGCGCATCGGCCAGGGCCGCGAGAACGCCAAGAAGTTCCTCAAAGAGAACCCCGACATCTTCAATAAAATCGAGGCCGAGATCCTCGCCAAGCACGGGATCACGCCGGCGCACCAGGCCTCGGTGCCGGTGGCCCAGCCGCCCGGCGACGCCGACGTGCCGCCGGCCAAGGGCGGGGGGCCGATCAAGATGGTCCCCGCGGCCAGCGACGCGGACGAGGGCAAGGGCCGCGGCGGCCCGCGCAAGCCGCCGGAGCCGGAGCCCGAGCCCGGCAAGGGCAAGGGCGCGCCGGTCAAGGCCGCGAAGTGAGCCGCTCGCAGCGCGCGTAGCGGAGCAGCCCGCCTCGCAGACGCGAGGCGGGCTGTCGCGTCAGGGCCGGCTGCGAAACTTGATCGTCTCGCGCGCGCGAGACGGGCGGTCGCGTCAGGGCTGCAGCCTCGCGCCGCCGAGACGTGCTCCGATGGACATCGCCTGACTGGACGTCGATCGGACATGCTCTAAAGGACATGCCTCGATAGACATGTCTTTCGGAGCATGCTCCGAGGGTCAGCCCTGCGGCTCGGCCACGAAGGTGCCGTGGAAGCCGAGCGGGGTGGTGTGGGGCAGGCGCAGGCGGGCCAGGGTGCCGAGGTCGCGGGCGTCGAGGACGAGCAGATGGTTGGCGCGGTCGGCGTCGACGTAGTGCATCGACAGCAGCCAGCCGTCGTCCTCGTCGGCGCCGCCGGGGCGGGGGATGAACACCGGCTCGCCGGTGAGGGCGGGGCCGAAGTCGCGGAACAGGGTGCTCGCGCTGTCGCAGTCGACCTTGAGGAGGCCGGTCGAGAACGGGGCCTTGCGGCCGGGGGCGGAGCCGATCGACCAGGCGTAGCGGTGGCGCCGGCTGATCCGGTCCTGGCGGATCGTGCCGAGCTCGCCGGTGTGGTCGGTCAGCGTCTGCTCGCTGACGCCGCCGGCGGGGTCGATGCGGTAGCGGGTGAGGTACGGGTTGACGTGCTCCTCGGGCCGGTCCGGGCGCGGGTTCAGGCTGGGGAACCGCTGCATGCGGTAGCCGTCGACGAAGATCACCCCCTGCGCGTCCTCGAAGCCGTTGGGGAAGTGGAAGATGAAGCAGGCGCCGGTCTCGGTGCGCCGGTGAGCGGTGCTGTCGCGGTCGACCACGAGGATCTGCGTCGGCCCGGGCAGGGCCCGCATCGTCTGCACCGGAGGCGCCAGACCGAGCAACATCTTGCGCAGGTCGAAGGCGGTGGGCGTGAGGAAGAAGACGCGGTGCCGGGCCGTCAGCACGAAGTCGTGGATGAAGTAGCCCCCCGCCAGGTCGATGAACTCGGGCGCGGCGGCCCGCCCGCTGGCGTCGACGCGGTAGAGGCACAGGCGCGAGCGGGTGCCGGTGGCCGCCAGGCCGAAGTTGAAGAGCTCGCCGGTGACCGGACAGACCTTGGGGTGAGCGCTGAACGGCAGCTCGGGGGCGACCATGCGCTCGATGATGCTGCCGGGGTTCTGCAGGGCGCCGCCGAGGTCGTCGCGGGCGAGGGTGTCGAGGTTGCCGGGGTCGAGCCGGTGCGGCCAGCCGGCCTCCCACAGGGCGAGCAGCTTGCCGCCGTGCTGGACGACGCTGGTGTTGGCGACGTTCTTGAAGCGGGTGCGCAGGAGGTTCTTCAGCAGGCCGCCGGGGATGTTGGTGCCGAAGTTGCGAAAGAGGATCCGCCGGGCCGACTCCTCGGCGAGAAACTCGCGAGTGCGGACGTAGCGGTTGCGGTAGGTGACCCCGCGACCGTCGAAGGCGAAGCGATTGATGTGCCCGTCGCCGTCGAACAGGTGCCCGTAGCGGTGGCCGTAGAGCTCGAGCCGCCCGGGGCCGTTGCGGAACAGGACGCCGCGCAGCTGCTCGGGGACGGCGCCTTCGAGCAGCGGGAGGCGGACGTCGAACTCTTCGGTGACGGCCTCGTTGGAGCGCTCGTAGATGTCGTAGAGCTCGGGTGCGGCGGACATGCCAGGCGATGTAGACGAGGCCGGCGCAAATTGCGAGGCGGATCGGGGGTCAAAACGCGCTCAGGCGCCGCCGGCCCCGACGCACCGGCGAACACGCGCCGTTTGTGTTAGGGTGGGTGTTCGATGAACCGGAAGTCGTTCACGGCGATCCTCGTGGGCGGGGCGCTCGCAGGCGGCTGCTCGAAGCCGAACCCGCTGTTCCTCGACACCTGGGACGTCATCACCGACAGCGGCTCCGTCAGCCAGACCTCCGCGGTCACGCTCGAGACGACGACGATCGAGCCGCCGACGACGACCTCCGACCCGCCGGTGACGACGACCTCGACGTCGACCTCGCCGAGCACGATCACCAGCTCGTCCGACAACACGACGACGACGACGGAGCCAAACCCGACCACCGAGACCACCAACGAGGGGTTCGTGTGCGACGGCGTCGGCGTCGACATGGAGGGCTGCTGCGAGGTCAAGGTCACCGTCGAGGCCGACACGTTCCTGAGCGACGCCTTCGACGGGGTCAACGGCGAATGCAAGGTGTCGGGGGAGCCGGTGCCGTTCGATTGCAAAGACCTCAGCTTCGGCGAGGTCGAGAGCGGGTCCCTGTTGAAGGACAACGGCATGGTGGTCTCGGCGATCGTCGGCATCACCATGATGGCGCTGCGGTTCCCGACCAAGGACGGCCAACTGGACTCCGACCACGGGCCGGTCCCGACCGCGCAGATCGAGTCGGTCCAGCTCGTCCTCAAGGGCGAGGACGAGGCCAACCTCTACGGGGAGCCGATGCAGTTCAGCCTCCATGCGCTCGACGCCGATCAAGGCTGGAGCGAGGGCGGCAAGGCGAGCCAGTGCGCCGACGGCCTGTCCTCGTTCGCGTGCCGCGTATGCGGCGCGGTCGGCGAATGCACCACCCCGTGGACCCAAGAACAGCAGCAGAAGCCCCTGCTGGAGGTGTTGCAGCCGCTCGGGGTCGTCGACGCGATCTGCGGTGACAGCGGCCTGCAGCCCATCGACCTCGCCTCGCTCGGTTCCCCCGAGGAGTGGGTGCCGGCGATCGTCGCCGGCAGCCTGGTGGTGGCGCCGAAATCGGCCACGTTCATGAATGAGAAGTACGAGGAGCTCATCCCGGCGCCGGGGATCAAGGTCCACGCGCGTGAGAGCGGCGCGGCGCCGAGGTTGGTCGTCCGCGTGTGCCAGCGCTGAAGGACGCGCGCACGGTCGCCAGCGCGAGTCTGCGCGCTCTCGCGTCGCGTGAGGGCACGCCCGGGGCGCCTGATCGGCGGCGACGCCGGCGCTGCGCCCGGCTGGACCTCCGGCGCGCGCCGCTCCGGCTCGCTCGCCGACCGCGCGAGTGAGGCGGACGTCGACGGCGCGTCAGCCGAACGCCAGCTCGAGCGCCTCGCCGACGTCGCGGGCCAGGCGGACGTCGACGGCGCGTCAGCCGAACGCCTCGCCGACGTCGCGGGCGAGGCGGACGTCGACGGCGCGTCAGCCGAGCGCCTCGCCGACGTCGCGGGCGAGGCGGACGTCGACGGCGCGTCAGCCGAACGCCAGCTCGAGCGCCTCGCCGACGTTGCGGGCCAGGCGGACGTCGACGCCGAGCTGGTCCTTCAGCTTCCTGGCCGAAAGGGCATGTTGTTTGGGACCTGTCGGAAGGAGCACCCGCTTCATGCCCAGGCGGGCGGCCTCGGACAGGCGGGCGTCGGAGCGGGGCGCGGGGCGCAGCTCGCCGGTGAGGCCGACCTCGCCGAACACGCACAGGCCCGGCGGGAGCGGCTGGCGGCGGTGCGAGGAGGCGACGGCGAGGAGGACGGCGAGGTCGCTGGCGGGCTCGCCGAGGCGCATGCCGCCGACGGCGTTGACGAACACGTCCTGGTCGAGGGCGAACACGCCGGCGTGGCGGTCGAGCACGGCGAGGAGCATGGCGAGGCGGACCGGGTCGACGCCGACGCAGGTGCGGCGCGGGTTGCCGAACGCGGCGGCCAGGAGCGCCTGGACCTCGAGCAGCAGCGGCCGCGAGCCCTCGAGGCTGGCGGTCACGCACGAGCCGATCGCCGGGTCGTCGCGCTCGGTGATGAAGGCCTCGGAGGGTTTGGATCTCCCGCAGCCCGTCGCCGCGCATCTCGAACACGCCGAGCTCCTGGGTGCTGCCGTAGCGGTTCTTGGTGGCCCGCAGCAGGCGGATCGCCCGCTCCTCGTCGCCCTCGAACGAGAGCACGGCGTCGACCAGGTGCTCGAGCAGGCGCGGACCGGCGAGCTGGCCGTCCTTGGTGACGTGGCCGACGACGACGACGGGCACGCCGTGGGTCTTGGCGAAGCCGACCAGGGCGGAGGTGACGGCGCGGATCTGGCTGATGTTGCCGGGCAGGCCGTCCTGGGCCCCGCTGTGGACGGTCTGGACCGAGTCGACGATCAGCGCGGCGAGCGTCTTGGCGCGCTCCTGGGCGGCGCTCAAGACCTCCTCGATGCGGGTCTCGGCCATCAGCAGGAGGCCGGGGTGGCTGGCGCCGAGGCGGCCGCAGCGGGAGGCGACCTGGGCCACCGACTCCTCGCCGCTGGCGTACAGCACGACGCCGTTGCGCCGCGCGAGGCCGACCGAGGCCTGCAGGAGCAGCGTGGACTTGCCGATCCCCGGCGGCCCGCCGAGCAGCACGACGCTGCCCGGGACGAGGCCGCCGCCGAGCACGCGATCGACCTCGCCCATGCCGCACGGGCGCCGCGGCTGGCGGTCGACGATCGTCTGCGCCTCGGTCGAGGCGACGACCTTGCCCGGCCCGGCCGGCCGCTCGCCGGGCGACGGCGCCGCGACCTCCTCCTCGATCGAGTTCCAGGCGTCGCAGCTCGGGCACTTGCCGAACCACCCGGTCGTGACCGCGCCGCACGCCTGACACACCCACCGCTGCTGGGGCTTCTTGACCTTGCTCATGGGACCTGTTTAAAGGCATGGCGCGCGGGACATGGCGCGAGGGACAGGGCGCTGGGAAGGACTCGAGCGCGCCGGCGATCGCCGGCGGCGCGAGATCCGGTCAAGGTCTACGTCGCCCGCGGGGCCGGGGCAAGGCGGTTCCGGCGGGCGAGTCGACCGCCGTGAGCCGGCAGGCGTGAGCGGGCGATCGGGGCCTCGAAGAGCCAGGCGCGGCGAGGTCCTGCGAAACCCTCGGCAGCGCGGCTCAGGGTTGCGACGGCGCCGGGTCCCCAGGTCTCGGCGTCGACGAACGCGCCGCGGGCGGCGCATGAAGCCGGCGCCCGCCGTGACGCGACGGGCCGCGAGCCGTGGAGACGGTCCAGGTCCCGCTGCTAGAAGCGGATGCCGAGCTGGGCCTGGACGGTCTGGGCGGCCTTGGGGTCGCCGTTGTTGGGCAGGCCGGCCAGCGTGCCGTCGGGGCTGTACTCGACGCCGCGGTTGAAGGCGCCGAACGGGAACATCACGCCGTACTGGAGCTGGAAGAAGATCGGCTCCTGGCGGTCGTGGTAGCGGAAGGCGGCGTCGATCTCGAGGCCGTAGTTGGCCTTGTTGCCCCACGTGTTGGTGCGCTGGGGGGCGACGGCGTACTCGATGTCGAGGCGGCCGGAGAAGTTGTTGTCGAAGAAGTAGAACGCCAGCCAGGGCTTGAAGTAGGCGGCGTTGCTGGCGGTGCCGAGCAGCTCGCGGAACAGCAGCAGGTCGGAGAAGTAGGCCGGGTTGAAGCGGAACTTCGACCAGGTGCGATCGTCGAGGTTCGAGTTCCACGGCGTGTTGTAACGGAAGCGCGGGTCGTTGTCGCCCGACGCGAAGCCGTGGTCGAGGCCGAGGTGGAACTTGTCCTTGAACAGGCCGTACTTGAACTCGAGCGCGTAGCCGAACTGGGTCAGCCAGCGGCGGCCCATGTCGGTGGTGTCCTTGATCGTATAGACGTCGTCGCGGTCGTTGCCCTGCGAGGCGTCGAAGGCGCTGCTGTCGTTGATCTCGTTGAAGCGGCCGAGCACCGCGGCGCCCTCGAGCTCGACGCGCAGGGTCTTCCAGTTGACGCGGAACCACACGTCGGGCGTGAACACCAGCGCGCGGCGGCGGATCAGGATGTTGGCGTAGTCCTGCAGCTGGTCGTAGTACTGGTTGCCCGAGCTGCCGATCTCGGAGCCGTACTGCTCGTTGAGCTGGGGGTCGATGCCGATGCCGGGGGTGCCGGTGACGCGGTCGATCGCCTGGTAGCGGGCCCACACGATCGCGCCGTAGTTGATGACCGGGCGGCCGAGCGACAGCTTGCGCTGCAGCATCGCCGGGTCGTCGCGGCGGAGGATCGAGATGCGCCACTGATAGACGTTGTCGAACTTCTCGACGCTGAAGGTCTGACCGGTGGTGTAGTCCTGCTGGTACGGGCCGTACCAGGGGCCGAAGATCTGGGCGGTGGTCGGGCCGCTGGCGGCCCAGTCCCACGAGAACTCGAGCGTGTGGGTGCTGCGGCGGTCCTTGCCGAAGTCGAACCCGAGGCGCAGCGAGTCGACCGAGTCGCCGTAGTCCATGTCGAGCATGCGGACGATGTCGGCCGCCTCGCCGCGGTAGTAGCCGTTGCCGTCGTTGGCGACGATGCCCATGCCCCAGTGGTGCGGCATGCGCCCGAACTTGATGTCGAGGCCCCAGCCGAAGCGGATGTGGCCGTACGCGCGCTTGACGACGAGGCTGTCGCGGCCGCTGTTGCGCATGTCGGACGGCGGCAGCTGGGTGCGCGTGAACAGGTCGATCGGCGCGTTGGGGTTGTCGGCGAGCAGCGAGTCGGGCGTGCTGCCGAGGACGAGGTTGTCGAGCGCGTCGAGCTGGGCGTGCACCTTGACGGTGTCGGTGATGTGCAGCGTCGGCTCGATGCGCAGGCGCATGTTGGCGCTGGCGAACCCGTTGCGGCGCCCGCAGCGGCGGCTGGCCTTGCTGGCGTTGATGCCGAGGCCCGTCAGGCCGCCGACGCAGTTGACGTCGCTGGCGCCCGAGGTCTCGCCGAAGCCGCCGGCGGTCTCGGCCGCGACCGAGGGCGGGACGAAGTACGGGTTCTCCAGCTGCGCGTTGTCGGCGTAGTTGGTGCCGATCGTCGACTGGTTGCTCTTGCCGCTGCCGAGGTCGAGCCGGTGGAAGTAGTCGGCCCGCATGCGCATGTAGCCGTGCAGCTCGAACAACTGCAGCTGCCGCAGGCCGGGGCTGCGCCGGCACCGGCTCGATCGGCTGCAGCGCCTTCTTGTCCTTCGGCGCCGCCTCGGCCGGGCCTTCCTTCTTCTTCTCGCCCTGGCCGCCCTGGCCCGGCATCCCGCCGCCGCCCATCGGGCCCATGCCGCCCATGCCTCCTCCGCCCATGCCCATGCCGCCGCCCATGGGGGCCTGCGCGTGCGCGGTGGAAGAGCCAGCGAACAGGTTGACGAGGCCGAAGGCCGGGATCAGCCAGAAAAGGCGGTGTGGCCGCGGGGGCGGAGAGGTCGGCATCGGCGAGGCGCCGGACGCTAACAACCACGCGGTGGTGCGTCAACCAGTGGGCCCGCCCTCGTCGCGCGAATCTCGGGAACAAGTCACTCGCGGCTGGAGTTTCGTCGAGCGTCGTGCGGCCCTTTCGGGGCCGGCGGCCAGTTTGCGGCGCGCGCCCCGGCCTCGTACCCTCGCGGCGATGGCGTCGTGGTGGCAGCCCGGTCAGCTCTTGTTCGTCGGCTTCGAGGGGACCTCGGTCCCGCCGGACCTCGCCCGCCTGCTCGGTCAAGGCCGGATCGGCGGCGTGATCCTCTTCGGTCGCAACATCGAAGGCCCGGCCCAGTTGCGCGGGCTGGTGCGTGCGCTCCACGAGGCGGCGCCGCCGGACGTGCCGCTGCTGGTGGCGATCGATCAAGAAGGAGGGCGCGTTCAGCGCCTCAAGGCGCCCTGGACGGTCTGGCCGCCGATGCGGGCGCTCGGCCGCCGCGACGAGCCGACGACCACGGGGGCGGTGGCCGAGGCGTTGGCGCGTGAGCTGTCCGACCTGGGGATCGGCCTCGACTTCGCGCCGGTGGTCGACGTCGACACCAACCCGGCCAACCCGGTGATCGGCGATCGCAGCTTCGCGTCCCAGGCGGGTCGGGTGGCCCGCCACGCCGCGGCCTTCATCACCGCGATGCAGGCCGCCGGGGTGGCGGCGTGCGCCAAGCACTTCCCCGGCCACGGCGACACCCGCTCCGACAGCCACTTCGAGCTGCCCAGGCTGCCGCACGATCTCGACCGCCTGCGGGAGATCGAGCTGGTGCCGTTCGCCGCGGCGGCGAAGGCCGGGGTGGCCAGCGTGATGTCGGCCCACGTGCTGTTCGAGGCGCTCGACCGCAAGCGCCCGGCGACGCTGTCGCCGCCGGTGATGCAGCTGCTGCGCGGCGAGCTGGCCTACGACGGGGTGGTCTTCAGCGACGACCTCGAGATGAAGGCGGTGGCCGACCACTTCACGCCGGAGCAGCGCGTGCGCTGGAGCCTGGAGGCCGGGCTCGACGCGCTGCTGGTGTGCAGCAAGGCCGACCTCCGCGACGAGTCGCTGCGCCTGCTCGAGCACCTGCCCGACTCCTTGATCGAGACGGCCCTGCGGCGGGTGGTGGCGCTCAAGCAGCAGTACGCGCCGCGCCACCGCGACCGCGTGCTCGGGCCGCCGAAGCCGAAGGCGGCGCCCGGCCTGGTGGCCGACCTGTTCGCGGCGCCCGAGGCCCTGCGCACGCCGGAGCCGGAGGTGGTCGGGCCGCCGTACGAGGAGCACGAGGCGCTGGCGCGGCGGATCAAGGAAGACCGCTAGCGCGGCCGAGGCGAGCTGCCGAGCGCGCCGCGCGAGTTCCTCGGTCCGCGCATCGATGTGCTGGCGGCGACGATGACGCGCGGCGGCGCCGCGAGGACGCATGTCTTTCGGGGCATGTCATCAGCGCATGTCTCTCGAGACATGTCTTTCAAAGAAGGTCGATGACAGCAACGAGGTCTGGACCGAGGGCAAGCGCGAGCGGTGATCGGCAGGCATGCCCGAGCAGGCATGTTCATATGTGCATGTGCGAAGGGGCATGTCCGCACGGACATGCCCCTCGGTGCAGGCGCGCCGGGCTCAGCCGGCGATCGAGCAGAACGCCTCGTAGTCGATCAGCTCGATCTCCTCGGGCTTCTTCGAGCAGACCCGGCACTCCGGGTCCTTGCGCAGCTTGAGCGTGCGCCACTTGGTGCCCAGGGCGTCGAACACGAGCAGGCGGCCGGACAGGGTGCTGCCCGCGCCGAGGATGATCTTGAGCGCCTCGTTGGCCTGCAAGGTGCCGACGATGCCGGGCAGCACGCCGAGGACGCCGGCCTCCTGGCACGAGGGGGCCATGCCGGGCGGGGGCGGGTCGGGGTAGAGGCAGCGGTAGCAGGGGCCCTCGTGGGGCAGGAAGGTGGTGAGCTGGCCCTCGAAGCGGAAGATCGAGGCGTGCACGACCGGCTTGCCGAGCTTGAGGGCGGCGTCGTTGAGGAGGTAGCGGGTCGGGAAGTTGTCGGCGCCGTCGACGATGAGGTCGTAGCCGCTGATGATGTCGAGGATGTTCTCGGAGGTGAGCCGGGTCTGGTGGGCGATGACCTTGACGTCGGGGTTCAGCGCCTGGAGCGTCTTGCGGGCGCTCTCGACCTTGGGCATGCCGAGGCGCTCCATGTTGTGGAGGATCTGGCGCTGCAGGTTGCTCTCGTCGACGAGGTCGTCGTCGACCATGCCGATCGTGCCGACGCCGGCGGCGGCGAGGTAGAGGCTGGACGGCGAGCCGAGGCCGCCGGCGCCGAGGCACAGCACCTTGGCGTCGAGCAGCTTGCCCTGGCCGACCTCGCCCACCTCCGGCAGCATGATGTGCCGGCTGTAGCGCTTGACCTGCTCGGCCGAGAGGTTGCGCGGGCGGTCGAAGGGGTGGCCGGCCTGCTTCCACGCGCGGAAGCCCCCGGCCATCGAGGAGACCCGCTCGTAGCCGAGCTCCTGCAGCGAGCGGGCCGCCAGCGCCGAGCGCGTGCCGCCGGCGCAGTAGAGGATGACCTCGCGGTTGCGGTCGGGCACCAGGTCCTCGATCTTCAGCTCGAGGAAGCCGCGCGGGATCCACTCGGCCCTGCCGATGAAGCCCTGCTCGTACTCGTCGCGCTCGCGGATGTCGACGAGCACCGGCGGCGGCTCGCCGCCCGCCCCGTGCACCCGGGCCCGCGTGTCCTCGACCGACACCTCGCGGACCTGGCGCTTCACCTGGCTCAAGATCTCGTTGAAGCTCGCCATCGCCACTCTCCATGCGGGGCGGGAAGTTCGCGGTCGCCCCGTCCACGGGTTTTAGCCGAAGTCGTCGCCGAGCCGACAGGCTGCCGGCTGTCTTTCGAGCCATGTCCGCCGGCGCAGGTGATAACAGTGCGCTGACTCACCGCCAGCGTACGCAAAACTGACGTCGCGCCGACCGACCTGTCCAGGTCGGCATGCCCTCGCTCCCGCACACCGTCCTGCTCGAGCTGCTGCGCCGCGCGCCGCTCTCGTCGCCACGCTGCTGCGTGAGGGTTGTTCGGCGCCGTTGCCGCGATTCGCCGCGGCGCAGGTGGTCGAGGGCGAGTTCGCGGAGATCGATCCGGCCGAGGTGCGCGCCGACCTGGTGCTGGCGCTGACCGGCAAGGGCGGTCGACCCGCGCTGGCGATCGTGGTCGAGGCGCAGCTGCGACGCGATCCCGCCAAGCGCTGGGTCTGGCCGGTCTACCTGGCGTCGCTGCGCCGGCGGCTGCAGTGCCCGGTGCGCCTCCTGGTGCTGACGACCCAGCCGGCGGTGGCCCGCTGGTGCAGTCGACCGATCGACATGGGCGACGGCCGCTGGGTGCTGGTGCCCGACGTGCTCGGGCCGGCACAGATCCCGCAAATCACCCGCGCCCGCGAGGCCCGGCGCCGCCCGGAGCTCGCGGTCCTGTCGGTGCTGGCCCACGGCCGCGGTCCGCAGGGGGCCGCCATCGGCCGCGCCGCGCTCGCTGGCGTCACGATGCTCGACAGCGCGCGTCGCCCTCTTTACACTGATCTCGTCCGTGTCTTTCTCGGCGCCGCCGCGCGCCCAGCTCGGAGTCGACGTCATGCAGCCCCTGAGCGACGAAGAACTGCTCCGCCCCTTCGTGTACCTCTACCGGCGCTCGATCTTCGGCCAGCTCATGGCCCCGCTGCATCGGGCCCGCCGTGAGGCGCGACAGGCCGAAGCGCGCGGCGAGCTGGCCGGCTTGCACGAGGCGCTGCTCGCCCTCCTCAAAGCGCGGTCGATCGCCCTGACCGCGACGCAGCGGCGCACGATCACCGATTGCGAGCAGCGGACCCAGCTGTTGCGCTGGGTGCAGCGCGCCGCCACCGTCACCAGCGCGCGCGAGCTGTTCGCGGCCCGGCGCGCGACGAAGCGGCCGGTGGCCCCGCGCTGACGCGCTATACTCCGCGCCCCGTGCCCGCGACTGCCTCACCGACCGCCGTTCCTGACGACCGCGAAGCGTTGCAGACGCTCGCCCGCAGCCGAGAGCGCCTGGTCGAGCAGCTGCACCGCCGCATCGTCGGTCAGCAGGGGGTGATCGATCACCTGCTCGTGTGCCTGTTCGCCGGCGGCCACGGCTTGTTCGTCGGCGTGCCCGGCCTGGCCAAGACGTTGCTCGTCAGCAGCCTGGCGCAGGCGCTCGAGCTGCAGTTCTCGCGCGTGCAGTTCACGCCGGATCTGATGCCGGCCGACATCACCGGCAGCGACGTGCTCGAGGAGGATCCGGTCAGCGGGCGGCGCAACTTCCGGTTCGTGCCGGGGCCGGTGTTCTGCAACCTGCTGCTGGCCGACGAGATCAACCGCACCCCGCCGAAGACCCAGGCGGCGCTGCTGCAGGCGATGCAGGAGGCGCGGGTCAGCGCGGGCGGGCGCACGCACCCGTTGCCGCTGCCGTTCCACGTGTTCGCCACCCAGAACCCGATCGAGCAGGAGGGCACGTACCCGCTGCCCGAGGCCCAGCTCGACCGCTTCATGCTGCAGATCGTGGTCGGGTACCCGAGCGAGGAGGACGAGCGGCACATCGTCGCGCTGGGGGCCGAGCAGGCGCCCGAGCTGCAGCCGTTGCTGACGCCCGCCGAGCTCACCGCCCACCAGGCGCTGGTGCGGCGGATCCCCGTGCCCGCTTCGGTCGTCGCCCACGCGGTCGCCCTGCTGCGCGCGACCCGGCCGAGCGAGGCCACCTGCCCCAAGGGGCTGCGCGAGCTGATCCAGTGGGGCGCCGGGCCGCGCGCCGGCCAGCAGCTGGTCGCCGCCGCGCAGGCGCGGGCCGCCCTCGACGGCCGCCCCGCCGTCACCACCGACGACGTGCGGGCCCTGGCCGCGCCGGTGCTGGCCCACCGCCTGGTCCGCAGCTTCATCGCCGAGAGCCGCGGCGTCGGGTCGGACGAGCTCGTCGCCCAGGTGCTGGCCGCGGTGCGCGCCTGAACGTTTCGCCATGTCCTCGCGGCCAGATTCCTCTTTAAACGAGAGCTCGGCGCCGGGCTGGGGTGGCATGTTTATTGGGACAGCTGAGTGGGGACATGTCTCATGTGCCATGTCCTGGAGGCCAGGAGACTGCGAGCGCTGTCGCTGCGACTCGCGGCGCGGCCTCACCGTGAGGGGCGACGGCTCGCGGCCTCGTCACTACGACCTGTCCTTCGAGGCAACTTCGCCTTCCGCCTGACGGGCTCGCCATGACCGCCGCCGATCCGGACACCGCCCTCGCCGCCGTGCTGCCGCCGGAGCTGCGCGAGCTGCTGCGCGGGCGGGTGCTGCGGGTCGGCCAGGCCGTGTGGGGCGGGCGGCCGGGGCGACACCTCGCGGCGCGGGCGGGCGCGGGCGACGTGTTCCGCGGGCACCGGCCGTACGTCCCCGGCGACGACCTGCGCCGGCTCGACTGGCGCGCCGCGGCCCGCGACGACCGCTACGTGCTGCGCCAGCACGACGCCGAGGACGTGCTGTCGGCGGTGTTCTTGCTGGATGGCTCCGGGGGCATGTCCTACGGGGCAGGCATCGAGCGCAAGTCGACCTACGCGGCGGCGCTGGTGGCCGGGCTGGCCAGCCTGGCGGCGCGCCAGGGCGACCGGCTCGGGCTCGCCAGCGGCGGGGCCGGCGGCGTCGAGCTGCAGCAGGCGCGGCCGCAGGGCGGGGCGCGGCGGCTGCTGGCGCTGGCCGAGGCGCTGGCCCGCCCGCCGGCGGGGATCTGCCCGTGGCCGCGGCTGGTCGCCGCCGTCGGGCCGCAGCTGGCGCGGCGCAGCCTGGTCGTGCTGGTGTCCGACTTCCTCGACCCCTGCGCCGAGGGACAGGTCCCCGGGGACATGGCGGAAGAGACAGGCCTGCCCGCGGCCGAGGCCGGCCTGCTCGACGAGCTGGCGGCGCTGGCCGGGCGCGGCCACGCGGTCGTGCTGCTGCAGGTGCTGCACCGCGACGAGCTCGAGTTCCCGTGGTCGGGGCGCGAGCTGCTGCGGCTCGAGGACGACCGCGGCGTCCGCCCGGAGGTCGAAGGCCTCGGCGCCAGCCTGCGCGCGGCCTACCTGCAGCGCCTCGGCGCCTACCTGGCGGCGTTTCAAGGCGGCTGCCTCGGGCGCGGGCTGGTGTGCCATCGCGTGGTCACCGACACGCCCGTGACTGCCGCCTTCCTCGGGCTGCTGCGCGCGCTGCAGGGCGAGCCGGCGCCGGAGGAGGCGCGCACGTGACGGGCACGAACATTGCCCTGTGGCGCGCGACGGAGGGCCGCGCGTGAGCCTGCTGGCGCCGCTCCTGCTGCTCGGGCTGCTCGGCCTGGCCGCGCCGCTCGTCGCGCACCTGCGCGGGCGCGAGGAGCCGCGCAAGATCGCCTTCGCCGCGCTCCGCTTCGTCCGCCCGGGCGACGAGGTCGTGACCATGCGCCGGCACCTGCGCGACCGCCTGCTGCTCGGCCTGCGCCTGGCCGCGCTGGCCCTCCTCGCGCTGGCGCTGGCGCGCCCGGTCAGCTCGGGGCGGGCGCGCGTGGCGGTCCTGGGCGAGCCGCACGACGCGATCCTGCTCGTGGATGGCTCTTTGAGCATGTCCTTGAGGACAGACGGCGTGCGGGCCCTCGACGGGGCCGCCGACGCCGCCGCGGCGGTGGTCGACGCCTTGCCGCCGGGCAGCCGGGTCGGGCTCGTCACCAGCGATCCGTCCGGGCCGCGGCTCGAGCTGTCGGCCGACCTCGGGCGCGTGCGCGAGGCGATCGGCGAGTGGCTGGCCGGCGGCGCGCCGCGGGCCGGGGCGTGGCCGCTCGACAGCGGGCTGCCGGTCGCGGCGGCGCTGCTGCGCGGCGACGGGGGGCGGCGGCGGGCGGTCTACGCGATCGGCGACCCGACCGCGCGCGGCCTCGGCAGCCTGCCCGAGGCCGCAGGGCCCGACGTCCCGGTCCTGCCGGTGCCGGCGCTCGGCAGCCTCGACGCGCTGCCGCCTGTCCCCGAGCACCTGTCCCTCGATTCAGTCGGCTGGGAGCCGGCGCGCGACCTCGATCCGCGGGCGGTGCGGGTGTGGGGCGTGGTCCGCCGGCACGCGCCCGGGCCCACCCTGCCGGACAACCTGCGCCGCGTGGCCGTGGCCATGCAGCTCGGCGGCGAGGAGGTCGCGCGCGCCGACGTGATGGTCCCGCGCGGCGGCGAGGCGCGGGTCGAGTTCACGCACACGCTGATCGGCGACGGGCCGAGCCCGGCCGCGCTGGCGCTGGTCGAGCTCACCGACGACCCGCTGCCCGGCGACGAGGTGCGGCACTTCTGGCTGGCCGGCGAGGACGAGCTCGACATCGTGCTCGTCAACGGCGACCCGAGCGAGATGCGGGCCCACGACGAGGTGTTCTTCCTCGCCACCGCGCTGGCCGCCGCGCCGGGCCGCCGCCTGCGGGTCCACGGGCTCGCGCCCGACCAGCTCGAGGCCCGCCTGCGCGAGCCGAGGCCGCTGGCGGGGGTCGACGTGGTGGTGCTCGCCAACGTCCGCGCCCCCGCGCCCGACGCCGCGGCGGCGCTGACCCGCCGGGTGGAGGAGGGCCTCGGTCTGTTCGTGACCGTCGGCGAGCGCGTCGAGGCGGCCGCCTACAACGACCGCCTGGGCGAACTGCTGCCGCTGCGCCTGCGCGAGGCCCAGGTCGTCGGCACCGCGCCGGGCCGCACCGAGAACCGCACCGAGGGGCTCGCGCCGGCCAACCTGGCCCACCCGGCCCTGCGCGGCCTCGGCGACGACCTCGGCCTGCTCGGCGCCCGCACCCGCCGGCTGTTCCTGCTCGAGCCCGACGCCGCCCGCGCGGTCGACGTCGCCCTCAGCTTCACCAGCGGCGCCCCGGCGCTGATCACCCGCTCCCACGGCCGCGGCCGCGTCGCGCTGCTGACCACCTCGGTCGACCGCGACTGGTCCGACCTGCCCCTTCGGCCAGGTTTCGTCCCGCTCGTCGAGCGCCTGGTCGCGTACCTCGACGCCAGCCAGCAGGGTGCCGCCGGCGCGGTGCTGCGGGTCGGCGAGCCGCGGGTGCTGCCCGGCGATCGGCCGGCGACGGTGATCACGCCCGGCGGCGAGCGCCTGGCCGCGGTGCCCGACGGCCACGGCGAGGCTGTTTAAAGATACGTGGGTGCCGGGCCACTACACGGTCGAGCGCGGGGAGGACGAGCCGCCGCTGCGCTTCGCGGTGCAGGTCGACCCGGCCGAGAGCGACACGACGCTTCACACCGTCGCGGGGCCGCGGATCGAAGGCGACGAGGTCATGGCCGCCGCCCGCTACCCGCGCTGGCGCCCGCTGGTGCTGCTGGTCGCGCTGCTGCTGCTGATCGAGTCGGTCCTGCGCTGGCGCTCGACGAGCCGACGCGAGCAGACGCGAGCCCGCTGAGCTCTCGACCGCCTGGTCCTCGGGGCATGCCTTCGCGGGCATGTTCTGATGGACATGACCCGCAGGGCATGTCCTTCGAGACCTCTGCGACGCGGCCGCGACAGCGCCCCTGAGGCGCGATTCGAGCGCCCGGCCGCTCTGCGCGTGGCAGCCGTCGTGCCGAGGTGTTCCGGCCGAATCTCGCGCCCGTCGCGGTGGGCCGTGGTCACCCTTGCCGCGAGGCGCCGAGGGTGCGGCGGATCGCCGCCACGCCGGTGTCGATCATGCCGGCGAACCGCGGCGCGGCCGAATCGGGGGCGACGTCGGTGATCCACACGATCCGGCTGCCGCCCCCGTCGCCGGGGAACACCTGGAACGAGGCGTGATGGCGAACCTCGGGGTCGACCACGGCGTAGGCCAGGCGCCGGCGGACGTCGTCGCGGGCGATCAGGCGCTCGCGCACGACGATGCCACCGGCGAAGGTCACGGTGCGGTGGTCGCCCTCCAGCACGGTGTCGATGACAAAGCCGCGGGCTAGCCGCTCCTGGATCGCGCCCACGTCGCACAGAGCGGCCCAGCTGGCGTCGACGTCGGCGTCGACGAGGATCTCTCGATGAATGGTCGCCATGGATCATTGCCTCCACGGCCAGGCTGGCACGCCGGTCGTGCGGGTTACTGGAAGATCTTGCGGCGGCGCGGTGACGAGCGAGACCCGCGAGGTCGCGAGGTCGAATCGTCTCTGCGAGAGCGGCCGAGCTCGTCGCGTCTTGACCATATCACCACCGCCATGACGAGCAGGCGCGCGAGGCCCCACGAGGACGACGGAAGACGCGCGGCTCCGTCGCGGTAGGTCCTGAAGGACCGCCATAGGGTACACTTCGCATCAGGCGCGCCGCGCGAGGGAATCGTTCCTACATGTCCTTGTGGACATGCTCTGTGACGCATTGTCTCGAAGACATGCTCCAAAGCATGTCTTGTAGGAGAGACCGTTCGCCCGTCAGCGGCGCCAGACCAGCGCGGTCGGGGCGTAGTGGCGCATCTCTTCGATCTGCGCGACGTACGGGCGGATCGCCTGGAAGAACGGGCCGAACTCGGGGCCGCGGCGGAAGCCCTGCAGGTGCGCCTCGGTCGACACCCACTCGATGCGCAGGACGTAGTGTTCGGGCGCCTCCTCGCAGCGCGTCAGCTCGTAGGCCAGGCACTGCGGGGAGTCGCGCAGCGAGGCGCAGGCGCGGTCGTAGGCGGCCTCGAAGGCGGCGGGGTCGGAGGGCACGCGGTAGCGGATGTACTCGACGATCATGGGCCGCGAGGATCGGGCCGGCGCTGCCGCGGTTCAACGCACCAGGTGGTGCGTGCGCGCGCCGCGACGGGCATGATGCGGGGCCGTGACCGATTTGACGCGAACCTTCGGCTGCCCGGTCGAGCTGACCCTCGAGGTGCTGGGCGGCAAGTGGAAGACGGTGCTGCTGGCGCGCCTCAAGCAAGGCCCGCTGCGCTACGGCGACCTGCGGCGCCAGGTCTCGGGGCTGAGCGACAAGATGTTGACGCAGCGGCTGCACGAGCTCGAGCAGATCGGCCTGGTCCGGCGCGTCACCGTCGACGGCCACGAGCACTACGCGCTGACCGAGCGCGGCGAGTCGCTGAGCGCGGTGCTGCAGTCGCTCTACGACTGGGGCGCCGCGTTCGCGGCGGAGGCCGCAGTGAAGCTCGCGCCCTGAAATTCCGCGCACTCCGGGTGCGTCAGGTCGGCGGCCGGGAGTGGCCGCACGGGCCGGCGCAGGTGCAGTCGAGGCAGCCGTGCTCGGCGCAGGTGCCACACGAGCGCATCACCTGATTGCGCAGCGCTTCGCGGGCGCGGAACACTCGCACGGCCGCGTTGCCGGCCGTGATCCCGGCCTCGGCGGCGTAGTCCTTGACGGCCAGCCCGTCGAGCTCGATGCGCCGCAGCGCCTCGGCGTACTCCGGCTTGAGGTTGTCGGCCAGGTCGCCGACGCAGCGACACACCGCGCCGCGGGTCTCGCTGTCGGGCTCGGGCCGGGCGCCCAGCTCGGCCGCCAGCGCGTCCAGGCGGCGAGAGGCGGCGGCGTCGCGCCGCTGGTGGTCGATGACCGCGTTGCGCAGCACCCGGTAGAACCACGCCACCGCCGACTCCTCGTCACGCAGGCCGTCGAGCTTGCCGAGACCGCGCACGAACGCTTCTTGCAAGATGTCCTCGGCGAGCGCGCGGCTGCCGACCCGCGCCTGCAGGAACGCCAGGAACCGGCGGTGGTTGGCGACCAGCCGCGCGGCGGCGGCGGGCGTCTCCGGAGCGAGATCGCGGTCGGGCTCGGTCATGCGGTTCGTGGCTCGAGTATGACACGCCGATGGTCTCCGCGGACTGTCCTTCGGGACATGTGATTCGCGCCGCCGCCGACCCGTCCGCGGAGCGCTGCCGTGCGGTCTTGGGGTGCGGCGACGGGCGGCTGCGGAGCGCGGACGGGCTCGGTCATGTCGGGCCCGACGCGGGGACCCGCGAGCTGTCCTTGGGGGCAGGTTATCCCCGAGACGGGGCTCGTGCGTGGACTGCCGGCGTGAGCCCAGCGGGCTGCAGCAGAGCGAGCTGGCGGACGGGCGCGGTGATGCCGGTGTCATCGAGCCGGACTCCGGGGCGACTCCCTGTGCTGTCCTTCGAGACAGATCGTTTTCGCGGCCGTCGGCGTTGATGCGGGTCGAGCGGCAGCGGAGCTCCTTTACGCGGGCGGGAGCTGCCTTCGGACTGGTCTTGGGGACAGGTCGCGTCGCCTTCCTCGGCTTGTGCGGGAGCTGTCGGGCGTGCCATCCTCGGCTGCATGGTCGGCGCGGAGTGGCTGCGGGGCGCGAGCTTTCACGAGGTGTGGGCGGGCGTGATCGATCCGTGGCTGCTCGCCAGTCAGCGGGAGGACGACTTCGCGGCGTTGAACCCGGCGCAGCGCGACCTCGTTCGCGTCTGGTTGCTGCATGGTGTCGCTTGTCGCAGCGGGCTCGGCTCCCTGGTCGCCGAGGAGCCGCCGTGGATCGCCGGGGGCATGCGCGAGTCCTTGGTGCGGCTCGGGTTCGGGCTGCTGGCGCAGCTGTGGGAGGAGGCCACGCGGGGCATGGACTTCGCTGCGTGGCACCGGGAGATCCCCGCCGAGGTGTGCTTCACCTCGTCGCGGGCGATCGCCGCGCTGCAAGAGGCGCTGGTCGCCGGGGACTTCGCCGAGCTGCCCGAGCTGCTCGTCGCGCGGGTGCGGGCCGATCCCGGCGCGTACGCGTGAGCCGCTCGAATGCCGGGCGCGCCTGGTCGAGCTTGCCTGCATCGCCGGCCGCGACCATGTTTGAGGCGATTCGGAGGACCCCATGCAGCAGACAGAACCGACCGGACGTTGCGACTTCATCGACATGCTCGAGGAGTCGGCCCACTTCAAGCGGCCCGTGCAGGTCGAGCTGCGCAGCGGCGAGAGCTTCCAGGCCCAGGTGCTCGACGTCGTCACCGAGTCGGGCGAGGACTACGTGCTGTTCCCCGACCGCGAGCGCGTCCCGGTGACCCAGATCGTCGGCTGCAGGTCGACCTTCGATCACGACCCGCACAGCTACGACGAGAAGCTGTGACGCCTGCGCGAGCGGGCGGGGAGGGCTGGCACCCCCGGGGTTCGCGTGACGGCGACGACGGTCCCGGGCTTCCCCGATCGCCGCGGCTCCGGCCCCGCCGGCATGCCCGCATAACTCATCCTTCGTATCCGGCGCGGCGCCCGCGGCCGGGGGTAGGATGCGATCATGCTCCCGCGTCTGCGCCTGCTCCCTGCCGCGCTCCTGCTCGCCGCCTGCGCCGACCCGCCGGCGGAGGCGACCGACAGCGACGCCGGCAGCGCCTCGACGACGACGACCGGCGGCACCACCGGGCCGACGACCGGCGCGACCGGCGAGGGGACCAGCATGTCCCCGACGACAGGTCCCGAAGAACCTGAACTTCCGGGCATGTTCGCACCCGAGCCGCTGGTGCAGCACGTCAACCCGTTCATCGGCACCGGCGGGTCCGGTTACGGCGTGGGCAGCTCGTATCCGGGGCCGCAGGTGCCGTTCGGCCTGGCCCGGCCGGGGCCCGACACCACGCTGGCCGGCGGCTTCGCGCTGCCGTTCTCGCACTGCGCCGGCTACCACTACGACGACACCGAGGTCCAGGGCTTCTCGCAGACGCGCATGCACGGCACCGGCATCGTCGACTACGGCGCGGTGCGGGTGATGCCCACGCTCGGCATGAGCCCGGACAAGACCGATCCGGCCGGGTACCGGGTCGCGCTCGACAAGGCGAGCGAGACGGCCCGCCCCGGCTACTACGCGGTCACGCTCGGGAGCGGCGTGCAGGCCGAGCTGACCGCGACTGCGCGGGTCGGCCTGCAGCGCTTCACCTTCCCCGAAGGACAGGACCCGGTGGTCATCCTCGACCTCGCGCACGGCCTGCCCGACGTCGACACGGTCAGCGGCCAGCTCGAGGTCGACGCCGAGGCGGCCGAGGTCCGCGGCCACCACCACGTGTCGGGCGGTTACTCGGAGCGCTTCGGCGGGGTCAAGGTCTACTACGCGCTGCGGGCCTCGCGGCCGTTCGCCGAGTTCGGCAGCTGGAACGACGGCGCGCCGACGGCTGGCGCCGCCGCGCAGGAGGGCGAGGCGGTCGGCGCCTACCTGCGCTTCGACCCCGGCGAGCCGGTCGTCATCGCCATCGGCCTGTCGTTCGTCGACGCCGCGCACGCGGCCATGAACCTCGACGCCGAGGCGCCCGCGCTCGATTTCGAAGCGGCGCAGATGGCCGCCGAGGCCGCGTGGGAGCAGGACCTCGCGCGCGTGCAGGTGCGAGGCGAGAGCGACCGCGACTTCGAGCTGTTCTACACCGCGCTCTACCACGTGCTGCTGATGCCGACGCTGGCGAGCGACGTCGACGGCAGCTACCGCGGGCTCGACGACGCGGTCCACACCACCGACGCGCCGTACTACACCGATTTCTCGCTGTGGGACACGTTCCGCACGCTGCACCCGCTGCTCACGCTGCTCTACCCGGAGTACCAGGGCGACATGCTGCGCTCGCTGACGCGGATGGCCGAGGACGGCGGATGGATGCCGCGCTGGCCGCTCGGCCACGGCTACACCAACGGCATGGACGGCGAGAGCGCGACGGTCGTGTACGCCGACAGCATCGTCAAGGGCTTCGACCCCGACGACATCGGCCTGGCCTCGGCCTACGCGGCGATGCGCGAGACGGCGATGGCCCCGGTGCCGCCCGGCTCGCCGTACGGCGGGCGCATGGCGGTCGACAAGTACATCGAGCTCGGCTACGTCCCGGTCGAGGCCGGCTTCAGCTCGGCGTCGTGGACGCTCGAGTCGGCCTACAACGACTTCGCCCTGGCGAAGATCGCCGAGGCGCTCGGCGAGGCCGACGACGCGGCGATGTTCGCCGAGCGGGCCGGCTACTGGAAGAACGTGTGGGACCCGGCGCAGCAGTTCCTGGTCGCGCGCTCCGAGAGCGGCGCGTTCGTCCCCGTCCCCGACCCGTTCGGGTGGCAGGACTTCTACGCCGAGGGCAACGCGCTGCAGTACACCTGGTACGCCCCGCACGACATCGACGGCCTGGCCGAGGCGATGGGCGGCCGCGAGGCCGCGCTGTCGCGGCTGCAGCAGTTCTTCGAGGACTCCGAGCAAGAGGTCATCAGCCTCATGCCGCAGGAGTACTACTGGCAGGGCAACGAGCCCGACATCCACGCGCCGTTCGTGTTCAGCGCGCTCGACGATCACGCCCGCAGCGCGCGCTGGTCGCGATGGGTGCTGCGCAACCGCTACGGCGCCACCCCGTCGGGCCTGCCCGGCAACGACGACGGCGGGACGATGAGCGCCTGGCTGGCGTTCGCGGCGATCGGCGTGTTCCCGATCGCCGGCACCGACGTGTACCTGCTCGGCAGCCCGATCTTCAGCGAGACGATCCTGCACCTCGCCGGCGGCGACCTGCGGATCGTCGCGCCGGTGACGTCCGACGAGGCGGTGAACAGCGCTGCGGCGAGCTGGCAAGGCGAGCTGCTCGCGCGGCCGCGCCTGCTGCACGGCGACATCGCGCAGGGCGGCACGCTGCAGATCGATCTCGGACCCTGACATCGGGGTCATGCCGCGCCGCGCCCTCGCGCGCGCTCGCGTGCCGCGGGCCTGCGCGCGGCTCGAACGAGGAATCACCGCTGACACGCGCGCCCCGGGCCGCCTGCGACGTCGCTGTCAGAGGCTGCGCGCACATCGACGAGGCGAGGTCCACCCGGTGCGCGCCGCGCCGGCGCGTGCTACCCCCCGGCATGCGTTCTTACAGCTTCCCCTGCCTCAGCCTCGTCGCCTTGCTCGCGCTCGCGTGCGACTCGAAGCCCAACGACTCCGACACCGCCAACATCGACAGCAGCACCAGCACCGACGGGACCTCCGACGGCACCGACGGCGTGAGCTCGACCGGCGGGACCAGCGGCGGCGACCCGGCGACCACCTCCGCCGGCACTGTCACTGCCACCACGAGCGCGTCCGGGACGACCAGCGCCGGCAGCGACACCGACCCGGGCACCAGCACCAGCACCAGCGGCTACGACCCGACCGCGACCGCGACCTCGACCTCGGCCTCGGACGTCACCACCGACGGGCCGCCGCCGCCCGAGCCGACCCCGTGCGAGGGCGAGGCGATCGAGATCGACGCCGCCGCGCTGGCCTACACCGACGCGCAGGTGCCCCCCGATCCCGATCCGACCGGCGAGTCGTCCGGCACCAGCGGCGGCGAGCCGTCCGACCCGAACACCCTGCACGTGCGCCTGTCGAACCAGGTGGCCACCTGCGCCGACCCGAACGCCGGCATCGAGTGCGGCAACAACTGGGAGGTGTCGATCCGGATCCCGGTGGCCTACCAGACGCCCGGCCTCTACCACCTGCTCGGGCCCGACGTCACCGGCATCGCCATGGAGGCCGGCCAGGAGGACGCGCCCGACGTGTGCCCGTTCGGCGGCGGCAGCTTCGGCGCCACCTTCGAGCTGATCTCGATCGACGACAAGGAGGTCGTCGGCCGCCTGTGCCACGTCGACTTCCCGTTCTTCGACACCAAGCCGAACCTCGAGGGCAAGTTCACCGCGCCGCGCTGCCAGTAGCGCGAAGGGCCATGTCCGTGCGGACATGGCCCTCGGTGCAGGTGCCAAGGGGCATGCCCGAGCGGGCATGCCCTTCGTTCATCAGCTCGGCATGCCGCCGGCGAACACCACGTTGGCGGCGAAGTAGTAGACGACCGGGCCGACGAACAGCAAGGCGTCGACGCGGTCGAGCATGCCGCCGTGGCCGGGCAGCAGGTTGCCGGAGTCCTTGACGCCGTGGCTGCGCTTCAGCATCGACTCGAACAGGTCGCCGACCTGGCCCGCGAGCGAGCCGAGGACGCCGAGGACGATCGCGTGGCCGACCGCGAGCTCGGGCAGCAGGAAGGCCGAGCCGAAGCCGAGCGTGGCCACGTTGGCGCCGACGAGGCCGCCGAGCGAGCCCTCCCAGGTCTTGCCGGGGCTGACCGCCGGGTAGAGCTTGTGCTTGCCCCACAGCCGGCCGAACGCGTACGCGCCGGTGTCGGACAGAAACGCGATCCCCAGGGTCACGAACAGCCAGCCGGGGCCGAAGTGGTGCTTGATCTGCGGCCACAACGAGGCGAGCAGCGGCACGTAGAGCAGCGCCGCCAGGCACACCGACATGTGCCGGCCGGCCTGCTCGAGCGCGTGCTTGCGCGACAGCAGCACCAGCGCGACGGCGATCACCGAGAACATCAGCAGCGGCGGCAGCACCCGGCCGGCGCCGAACACCATCGGCAGCGCGACGATGGCCGCGCCGATGACCCCCATGAAGGCGCGCAGGCCGTACTCGGGCCCCGAGGTCGCGGCCGGGCCCGACAGCGAGCGCTGCGGCAGGGCCATGCGCAGGTACTCGTCGAGCGCGAAGCCGCCGAACAGCACCGCCAGGGCGAGGATGCTCCACGGCGTGGGGTCGACGAACAGGGCGACCAACAGGATCGGGACGAGGACGATCGCCGTCCACAAGCGCTTGATCAGATCGGCCACGTCAGCCCTTGCCTCGTTGCGCGGGGAAGATCCCGACGGCCGGCGGCTCGTCGAGCGCGTCGGCGTCGGACTCGCCGGGGAGCTGCCCGAAGCGGCGCTCGCGGCGACTGAAGTCGTCGAGCGCCTCCATCAGGTGCTCGCGCGCGAAGTCGGGCCACAGCACCTCGGTGAAGAACAGCTCGGCGTAGGCGACCTCCCACAGGAAGAAGTTGGAGATCCGGTGCTCGCCGCTGGTGCGGATCAGGAGGTCGAGCGGCGGCAGGTGGCGGCTCGAGTCGAGGTACGAGGAGAACGTCTTGGGGTCGATCTCGTCGGGCCGCAGGCTGCCGGCCTGGACCGCGCGGGCGATGCGGCGCGCCGCCTCGGTGATCATCTCGCGCCCGCCGTAGCTGAGCGCGAGGCACAGCGTCATCTTCTCGTTGTTCGCCGAGGCGGAGATGAGCTCGCGCATCGGGTCGCGGACGTAGCTCGGCAGGCGCTCGGTGTCGCCGACGGTGATCAGCCGAATGTTGTTGTCGAGGATCTCGGCCCGCTCTTCGAGCAGGTAGCGGTTGAGCAGCTGCATGAGGTGGAAGACCTCCTGCGGCGGCCGATCCCAGTTCTGGCTCGAGAAGGCGAACAGCGTCAGCGCCTCGACGCCGAGCTCGCGGGCGGCGCGGACGACCCGGCGGACGGCGTCGGCGCCGTGCTCGTGGCCGACCTCGCGCGGCAGGCCCTTCTGCTGCGCCCAGCGGCCGTTGCCGTCCATGATGATGCCGACGTGCCGCGGCAGCCGGCGGCCCTCGCCCGCGCCCGCTCCGCGCGCGCTCATCGACCGAGCCCTCGGCGGCAGCAGGGGGCGAAAGAGCGAGGCCGGTGAGGACGCCGAGCAGGGTATGTCATGAGTAGGAGGCGCTCCGTGGGGCCCGGCCCGGGGTGTTTCAGGCCCCCGCGACCGTAAAACTGGCGCGGCCCCGACAGGGGTGTTCGTCGCTTGTGCGGGCCCCCCGGATACCACGGCCCCGCGCGCCTGCAAAGGTGGCAAAGGCGGCAAAGGGGGGCAAAGCGGCCAAAGCGGCGCGCCTGACGGAGTTTGGGTTGCCGCCCCCACGGACCGTCGCGTATAGTGGCTGACCTCGGGCGTGCTGCCGGGCTCAGGCGCCGCAGTCGTGCCACAGACTTGTCTCACTGGCCCGATGCGACCGCCTCGGCCGCTGCCGCCGCCCCCGGCACCCGCGCCCACCGAACCCTCCATGAGTCACGCAGAAACGCTGGAATCGTACATGCTCCGGATGGAGCTGCCCCACGAGAAGGTCTCCGACGACACATGGGTGGTCGGGCCGGAGAGTCACTCGGGCATCCGCATCGTGGTCCGCATCGACGAGCCGATCGTGCTCTACTCGTCGCCGATCTTCGCGGTCACCGAGCGGACGCCCGACCATCTGGGCCTGTTCCGCCGCCTGCTCGAGTTCAACGACACCACGCTGCACTGCGCCTACGCCCTCGACGGCGACCAGATCTTGCTGACGGGCGCGCATCAGCTCGCCGACCTCGATTTCAGCGAGTTCCAGGCCATGGTCGAGGACATGGCGATGGCGCTCGACGGTCACTTGGAACAGCTCACCCCGTGGCGCCCGGCGCCGAATCACAGCGACATCCAGGAGGGCAACTGAGATGGGACTTTTTCACGCCTCGGCACCCTCATCCGCTCCAACATCAACGAGCTCATCAACCGGGCCGAAGACCCGGAGAAGATGCTCAATCAGGTGTTGGTCGACATGAAGCAGCAGCTCATCGAGGCCAAGAAGCAGGTGGCGATCGCCATCGCCGATGAGAAGCGCATCAAGAAGCAGTGGGAGCAGGAGGCCGCCAAGGCGGCCGAGTGGGAGAAGAAGGCGATGCTGGCCCTCAAGGCCGGCGACGAGAACCTCGCCCGCGCCGCGCTGCAGCGCAAGGGCGACCACGACGAGGTCGCGTCCCAGCTCAAGGACCAGTGGGAGGCGCAGAAGAACTCGGTCGAGCAGCTCAAGGTCGCCCTCCGCGGCCTCGACGCCAAGATCGAGGAGGCCAAGCGCAAGCGCAACCTGCTGGTCTCGCGCCAGAAGCGGGCCGAGGCCCAGCGCACCATCAACGAGACGCTGTCGAGCATCAACTCGACGTCGGCCTTCGACACCTTCGGCCGCATGTCCGAGCGCGTCACCCAGCTCGAGGCCGAGGCCGAGGCGACGTCGGAGATCGGCGGCGTGCTCGAGGAAGGCAGCCTCGAGTCGCAGTTCAAGGCCCTCGAGGCCGGCAACGTCGACGACCAACTCGAGGCCCTCAAGCGCAAGATGGCCCTCACCGCCGGCAAGTCCGAAGACCCGCGCCAGCTCGGCTCCGGCCGCGCCGACGCCAAGTCGGCCCCGCCCCCGCGGAAGAGCTCAGCTCCGACGACCTGAAGGCCGCCGAGATCGACGCCCAGCTCGAAGAGCTGAAGAAGAAGCTCAGCGGCTAGACGCCGCGAGCCAGCGACCGGCCGGAGCGCGACGCCAGTCGCCTCCGGCCTCGTCGCGAGCGGCGAGGAGCGCGGAGCACCGGTCGCCGGCAGCGAGCCGGAGGGCGAAGCACGTCTGCCTCCGAGCCGACGGTCACAGTCGAAGCGGCGCGGAGCTCCGAGTCGCGAGCGACGCTCGTGCGGGCGTGTCGGTGAGCGAGCCTTCGATCGCCGGTGCGCGAGGCGGGGCCACGCGCGGCCGGCCGGCCGTCGGTCCGCTCGTGCTCCCGCGCGGCGGCGGGCTCGGGCTGCGCTTGGCCTTCTGAGAGCCTGGCTCGAAGGGCATGGCCGATCGGTCATGTCATTGAGGACATGCCTGTTCAGGCATGTCCTCAAGTGCAGCCGGAGAACTGCAGGTCGACGACGATCTCGAGCCCGGCGGCGCGGCACTCGAGGATCGCGTGGCCCTGGACGGCCCAGATGTTGTTGACGCGGACGTTGCCGCGCTCGAGATGGACGTCGAACACCTCGCACTCGCTGGCGGCGGTGACGAGGAGCGCGAGGTCGTGGTCGGGGATGTTCATCGCCAGCGAATAGCCGTCGACCGGGTCGTCGACGATCCGCACGCCGCTGCCGACGTCGCCGCGCTCGGTCAGGTCGACGCCGAAGAACTGGCGGTGCTCGCCGGAGACGCAGGTCGTCGGGGACATGGTCCAGGCGCCGTATTCTTCGCTGTCGACCGACAGCATGCCGCCGAGGTCGTCGCCCGAGCCGCCGCACGCGGACAGGCTGCCGAAGCACAGGAGGAGGCCGAGCCAGGAGCGTCGCACGCGAGGCAGCGTAGCAGCCGCGGGCAGCGGCTTGCGGGCCGGGCGCGCGGCGGGACGAGGTTGCGGCGGCCGCGGGAAGGAGGCTCGGCGAGGGACGGGGCGCGGCGGGGCGAGGTTGCGGGCGGCCGCGGGGAGCAGGTCGCAGGAGCGGCGGTGGAGCTCGGCGAGGCGAGGTTGCGGGCTGCCTCGGGTCGCAGGAGCGGCGGTGGGGCTCGGCGAGGGATGGGGCGCGGCGGGGCGAGGTTGCGGGCGGGGAGCAGGTCGCAGGAGCGGCGCTGGGGCTCGGCGAGGATGGGGGCGCGGCGGGGCGAGATGCGGGCGGCCGCGGGGAGCAGGTCGCAGGAGCGGCGCTGGGGCTCGGCGAGGATGGGGGCGCGGCGGGGCGAGGTTGCGGGCGGCCGCGCGGAGCAGGTCGCAGGAGCGGCGCTGGGGATCGACGAGGATGGGGGCGCGGCCGGACGAGATGCGGGCGGCCGCGAGTTGCTCGACGTCGGTCGCGGTCTCGCGCCGCTCCCGGCTCGGGGCGGCGACGCGACTTCGCGCTCGGGACGCGTGATGGGTCGCGGTCCGCGGCGGCTCAGGGCGTGTGCGCGGGCGCCTTGGCGGCGGGCGTGCTGCCGGGGACGGTGCTCGGGCTCGCGGTGCTGCTCGGCTGCGCGGTGCTGCTCGGCTGCGCCGTGGACGGGCGCGGGCCGGTGGTGGGGCCGCCGGGGACGGAGGGGTCGCGGTCGACGGCGATTTGGTCGGGGCGCCGGTGCTCGGGCCCGGGACCTTGACCGGGGTGATCGTCGCCGGCTTGAGCGGCGCGCCCGACTGCAGGTTGATCTGGTCGACCTTGGGCAGGTCGCGGGCGAACGACACCTGCACCTGCGTGCGCATGCGTGGCTTGGCGTTGGCGCGCTTGGCCGGCTCCTCGGCGATCTCGTCGGGCTTCCACGTGTGCCACAGCGGGGCGCCCTCGAACTGCAGGCCGGCCAAAGCGTCGAGGAGCAGCTGCAGGTCCTCCTGCTTGCTGCTCGACAGGGTGAAGCGGCAGCGGACGGTGTGGCACTCGACGTTCGACGTCGAGACCGACGGCGACGGCACCAGGCCCTTGAAGGTCTGCAGGCGGGTGGCAGTGATGATCTGGGTGATGAGTGGGCGGTGGGCCACGCTCCACGCCTCGAAGGTCGGCTCGGCCTTGAACGCGACGCCGTCGTAGGCCTCGTGCAGCTGCACGAGCAGGTTGGCGGCGCGCGGCGCGGTGAACGGTTCGAAGCCGTCCTTGTCCTTGTCGTCGTCCTCGTCGCCGCCGGCGGCAGCGGCCGGGCTCGGCTTCGGCGGCGGATCCTTGGCGACCGGCGGCGGCAGCGGGCCGGGCGGGACGCTGAGCGACCAGTGGGCGATGAGCGCCGCGCTGACGCAGAGGAACGGCAGCAGCCAGCCGACGAGGGCCGGCCGTCCGGTGGGGCGGGGTTCGGTCGAGTTCATGGGGTAGTGGCCGTAGGGGTAAGAGGGGGCAAGGGGATCCGCACGCGCCAGGCGCCTTCCTCGCGCACGAGGGTGAGCGTGTGGCTCTCTTGCTGACTGCCGAGCAGGCGCACCTGGGCGAGCTCGCCGTCCTTGGCCTCGGAGGGGTCGCCGTCGCCGACCAGCTCGGCGCTGGCGAGCTCGAAGTTGGGGTCGACGTCGACGATCTGCAGCATCTCGGCCGGCTCGATGCGCCGGCGACCGCCGACCTGGTCGGAGGCCTGGGCCGCGGCCGCGGTGAGGCGCTCGGTGGCGGCCCGCTCGAGCAGCGGGTAGACGGCGTTCATGTCGCCGCGCTGGACCGCGGCGGTGAACGCCTGGGCGGCGCGCACCGGGTCGCCGCTGCGATCGCCGCAGGCGCCGGCGAGGGCGGCCCAGCAGATCAGGGCGGCGGTGCGCAGGACGGCGGGGATCGCCGGGCGCGAGTGTCCGCTGGGACAGGTTTCCGGGGACATGGCGCGCAGGACAGCCGAGAGGCCGCCGCGGAGCGGGTGAGGTGGGCGAGCGTCGGGCTCGTGAGCGCGGCGTGTGGGGCGGGGCGAGCGGCTGCGGCGGGACCCGCGGCGTGTCCTTCGGGACAGGTCGGTGCGGAGGCCAGGACGGGCTGTTCGGGGCCG
Source organism: Nannocystis pusilla (assembly GCF_026626665.1). GTDB lineage: Bacteria > Myxococcota_A > Polyangia > Nannocystales > Nannocystaceae > Nannocystis > Nannocystis pusilla. The sequence goes on along the minus strand of NZ_JAPNKE010000002.1, from coordinate 5,827,730 downwards.
GGCGTGGCGGCCTGTCCTTCGGGGCAGGTGGACGCGGCGGCCCCGGTGTGCTGGCCTTCGAGACGGGTCTCTTCGGTCATGGCTCGTCGTCCTTCACGCGGTGGAGGCCGAGGCGCTTGAGCAGCTCGCGCAGGTAGTAGCGGGTGATGCCGGCGGCCGCGGCGGCGCGGCTGAGGTTGCCGTCGTGTTGCTCGAGCAGGCGGGCGAAGTAGCGGCGCTCGAAGGCGTCGAGCATGGCCTGCTTGGCCTCCTTGAACGGCTGGGCGAACAGGGTCTCGTCGCCGGGTTCGGGCGGCGGGGTCTCGGCGGGCGCGGGCGCGGGGACGGGGCGGCCGGGGCGGCCGAGGAACAGGTCGCCCGGCTCGATGACGCCGGCGCTGGCGAAGTGGACCGCGCGCTCGATGGTGTTCTTGAGCTCGCGGACGTTGCCGGGCCAGGGGTGGGCGACGAGGGCCCGGCGCGCGGCCGGGCTGAGGACGACGCCGCCGCCGCGCGGGCGGGTGAAGTCGCTGACGAACTTCTCGGCCAGCAGCAGGACGTCGTCGCCGCGCTCGCGCAGCGGCGGCAGCTCGACGGTCATGACGGACAGGCGGAAGTACAGGTCCTCGCGGAACAGGCCCTGGCCGACCATCGTCTTGAGGTCGCGGTGGGTCGCCGCGACCACGCGGACGTCGACCTTGCGCACCTGGGTCTCGCCGATCCGCTGGACCTCGCGGCGGTCGAGCACGCGCAGCAGCTTGGGCTGCAGCTCGAGCGGCAGCTCGCCGATCTCGTCGAGGAAGAGGGTGCCGCCGTGGGCCTCCTCGAAGGCGCCGGCGCGGCTCTCGAGCGCGCTGGTGAAGGCGCCCTTGCGGTGGCCGAGGATCGCGGCCTCGGCCAGCTCGCGCGGCAGGGCGCTGCAGTCGAGGACCACGAACGGGCCCTTGTGGCGCGGCGACTCGTCGTGCAGCGCGCGCGCGACCAGCTCCTTGCCCGAGCCGGTCTCGCCGCCGACCAGCACGCTCATGTCGGTGTCGGCGATCCGCTCGAGCACGGCGAACAGCTCGCGCATGCCGGGGCTCTGGCCGAGCAGCGCGCCGAAGTGGGTCTGGCGCGAGATCGGGACCTGGACCTCGTCCTCGGCGAGGAAGGCGATCGCGGTCTTGCCGACGTGGATCGTCGCGCCCGGCTCGATCCAGGCCTCGCGGATCCGCACGCCCCCGACGTGCGTGCCGTTGGTGCTGCCGAGGTCGCGCAGCAGCACCGCGCCGTGCGGGCCGCCGGACCCGAGCTGCAGCTCGGCGTGGAGGCCGCTGATCGAGCTGTCGGTGAGCACGAGGTCGTTGACCGCGCTGCGGCCGATCGTCAGCCGCGGCCGCGCGGTCTGCACCTGGGCGTCGCGGTCGGGGCCGTCGGTGACCCGCAGCATCACGCGACGCAGCGGCCGCGACGGCGACGGTCGGGCCACGCTGGTCGTCATCGCCGCTTCGCGCGGCTCGTCGCTTCGGAAGGTCACTGCAGGCTCGTCATCGCAGGAGGAGAGAAAGGACAGGTCACTTGGGACAGGTCGCAGAGGACAGGGCTGAACGGACAGGCGGAATGAGGCAAGCGGAGAGGCGCGGCGGGGGGGACGCGGGGGCCGGGAGGCGCGGCGAGGGGAGAGAGGAGCGCGGAGGTGGGGCGTCACGGGGCGCGGCGAGGAGGGAGCGGGAGGAGCGGACGCAGGGACCTGGGAGGCGCCGCGAAGAGGGTGCGGAGCGGGGGCGCGGGGCGCCGGGAGGCGGGGCGAGGAAGAGGCGCGCAGATGCGGAGTACGTGGCGAGGAGGAGAGGCGCGCAGCGGGGACGCGGGGCGCCGGGAGGCGTGGCGAGGAGGAGGCGCGCAGATGCGGAGTACGCGGCGAGGAGGAGAGGCGCGCAGCGGGACGCGGCGCGGCGAGGAGGAGAGCGAAGACGCGGACGCGGGGCGCCAGGGTGCGCGGCGAAGGGGGAGAGGAGCGCGGGGCGCCGGGGTGCGCGAAGCGTGAGCGGGGACGCGGAGGCGGCGCGGACAGGGCGAAGGGGACATGTCCTTCAGTTCAGGTATTGCTCGCGGCCGTCGACGATCCGCAGGTGGCGCGGGCGCTTGCCCCCGCCGCGCTTGCGCGGGCCGACTTTGCCGGAGGCGGGTCGCTTTTGCCAGCGACGGACGAGGACGAGGGCGAGGCCGGCGGCGACGAGGCCGGGGACGATGCCCGGCCAGCCGTCGCGCAGGAGCGGGCCGAGGAGCAGGAGCGCGACGACGACGCCGGCGAAGCTGCGCACGCTGACCGGCAGGGCGCCGAACAGGGCCAGGGGGTCGCGCGCGAACAACACGCCGAAGGCCACGACCGCGGCGATGTCGACCGGGGTGGTGCCTCCGAGCGGCGCGGCCAGGGCGGCCGGGACGGCCAGGCCGACGAGGCCGAGCACCAGGTAGCCGAGGACGGCGGCGCCGAGGACGAGGCCGAGGTAGCGCGCGGTGCCGAGCCGCCCCTCGACCCGGCTGCCGACGAGCCACTGCAGCAGACCGGTGCCGATGAGGCCGGCGAGCTGACCTTCGGGGAACAGGAACGGCGCGGTGAGCGGCTGCCACGGGGCGGGCTCGCTGACGAACGGCGCGCCGAGCAGGAGCAGGCGGGCGACGGGCAGGTCCGAGACGAACGCGCTGGCGGCCGTGGCGGCCACCAGCAGCCAGAAGCTGCCGGGCCGGAAGCGCGGCAAGTTGGCGAACGGCGAGGTCGACACGTCCGGGGAGTGTAGCAGGTGCGTCGGCCGCGCCCGTCGATGTACGCCGGTTTTTGCGGTGCGCCGGGCGGGTTTGGCACGCTCCGGCGCATGGACCCGAAGAACCGCCGCCGTCATCGCGTGTTTGCGACCAAGCACACGGAGTACCACCTGCGGGCCGACGAGTGCGTGGCCGTCCGCGATCGCAGCACCGGCGCGTGGCTGCGGCAGCACGCGGCGCTGCGCCTGCGCGCGGTCCAGCTGCCGCCGCTCGGCGCCGACGCGGAGTGGATCGGGCGCCGCCTGCAGTTCTGGGGGCACGCGACGGACGTGACGACGTCGCCGGTCACGGAGGTGATGCGCCCCGAGCTGCCCGCGCTCGCGCACTACGTCAGCGGGGTGCGCAGCGGCGAGATCGCGGCGTGAAGGCAGCGGCCGGGGCGGCGGCGGTGCTCGCGGGCTGAACGCGGGGTCGCAGGTCGCGCGGCGCGGTGAAGAGGGCTGCTGTCCTTCGGGACAGGTTTGAAGATGCCGGCGCGGTCGGCTCGCGGCGTCGCGGCGCGAGCTTCGGCAGCGCGTCGAGGCGCTGGCGGACGACGGGTCCGTCGCGACACGGCCGCTTCACCGGCTGCTTTCGCTGTCGCGGTGTAACTGCCGGGTGCGGCGAGTGCTGTCGCGGGCCAGGGAGGGGCTGGTCGATCGGGCATGCTGCAGCGGACATGTCCGTGAGCACATGCGCGAAGGGCATGTTCTGGCGAACATGCCCTTTCGAGCGGTGCCGGCCGCGAGGCGCGGTTACTTGGAGCCGGCCTTCTTGGGGGCGGGGCCGCGGGTCGGGTCGGGGCCGCCGGTCGGGACGCCGGCGGCGTCGACGGGCGCGGCGGTCGACGGGGTGCGCGTCGAGTCGACCGGGCCGGTGGCAGGGTTGGCGGCGCCGGTCGGAGCGGCGCCGGTCGGCGGCACGGCGGACGACGGGGTGCCGGTCGGGGCAGCGCCGGTCGGCGGGGTGCCGGTCGGGGCCGTCGGGTCGGTGGTCGCGGGTGGGGCGTCGGTCTTGGTGTCGCCACCGGCGGCCGCGGCGGGGTCGCCGTCGCCGTCGTAGCAGCACAGGATGCCGCCGTTGCGCTCGGAGGTGACGGAGCCGCAGCCCTCGGCCTTGCCGAGCGAGATCTTGGTCTGGCCGCGCCAGATGGCGTCGCGGCACTTGCCGAACGCGCAGCCGTCACCGCAGCAGACCGGCTCGGAGCAGATGCCGGAGTCCATGCACGGGAACACGGTCTCGGCGGTCGGCGGCGGCGGGCACAGGTCCTCGGTCTGGCCGTGGCTCATGGCGGCGACGAACTTGCCCGGGCCCGCCTCCTTGTTGCAGGCGTTGGCGGTGGTGTGCCGCTTGAGGTCCTCGTGCTTGCCCTGGTAGCCGCACACGTGCCAGCCCTTGGAGCAGGCGTCGGCGGGCGAGGTGCAGACGCCCTTGTCGTCGCCGCAGGCCTTGCCGGTCGGCTTGTCGCGCAGGCTCTTGGTGCCCTCCCAGGTGGCGAGGCAGCCGGCGATCCGCTTGTGCCGGGTGAGGTCGGCGAAGCCCTCGCGCTGGCCGTCGGCGCAGCCGATGACCTCGGGCTCGCCCTTCTCGCTCTCGATGAACTTCACGCCCTGGAGCGAGCGCGGCGGGTCTTTGCCGGAGGGGTCGTCGTAACCGCCCACGTTGGGCCCGGGGCCGCACACGCAGGCGGACTGGAGCACAGGTACGGCGAGGAACACGGCCAGGAGCCGCGAGAGGCGAAGCTGAAACATGGGGCGCAAAGAATAGGCGAGTTGCGCGCCGCGGGGAAGGTTTCGGCCGCGGCCGCAGACCGCGAAAAATTGCGCAAACTCGCCTCGCCGAACCCCCTGCGCGCCCTCGCCGGCCGGCGCTGCCGGGGCCGCGCTAGCCCGGGTCGAGCCGCGGCGAGGCCGGCGCGCACGCGGGCGGCGAGCGCGTCCGCGGACCGCGAGCGGAGCCGAGATCGGCGAGCGCGACGGACTGCGGTGCCGCCGTGACGCGAGATCGCGGGCGCGGCGGCGGCACCGGCGATCGTGATGTCGGGTGACGCGGTGCGCGACGCGTCGACGAGGACGAGGCGTCCGCTCGCTATGGTCGGAAGAGCTCGAGTCGAGCCGGGCAGACCGAGGGTTCAGCCGGGCCTTGCTTCGCCTGTCGGGTGATGCTGCGAGGCCGGCCGCTGCGAAGCGTCGAAAGAGCTCGAGTCGACGCCCGGCAGACCGGGAGTTCAGTCGGGGCATCGCTTCTCGGGCAGGTGGGGCGAGGCCGGCTGCTGCGAAGCGTCGACGTGCGGGCCGAGCGTCGTCGCTGCGCGGCGACCCGGACGTCAATCGTGGACGTGTCGCCGGCGCGTCGATCTGCGAGGTCGATCGCGCGAGCGCTCCGGCGAAGGCGCGGCCCGTGTGATGCCGGGGCGCGGGGCTAGGCCTCGGGGTCGTCGGGCGCGGGCGGGACCGGCTCGGGGGCGGCGCGCTCGCGGCTGCGGGTGATGAGGGCCGAGACGCCGACGCTGAGGAAGAACAGGGCGACCATCGGGAAGGCCATCATCGCTGCGAGACGGGCTCGGGCGGGGTGAGCACGGCGGCGATGACGAAGATGGCGATGACCGAGATCTTCCAGAACCGCAGCAGGCTGCGATGGGTGACCACGCCGGCGAAGCTGAGGAAGGCGATCAGCAGCGGGAATTCGAACACCGCGCCGAAGGCGACCAGGATCTTGGTGGCGTCGCGGATGTAGTCGTTGAGCGTGAGGTGGTACGCGACGGTGGTCTCGGCGCCGCTGGTGCTCTGGGTGTACGAGAGCAGCCACTGGATCGTCCACGGCAGCACGAACTTGTAGCAGAAGGCGGCGCCGGCCAGGAACATGAGCACCGAGGTGGCCACGAACGGGATGACGTAGCGCTTCTCGCGGGCGTAGAGGCCGGGGGCGATGAACATCCACAGCTGGTAGAAGCCGATCGGCGCGGCCAGGAAGATGCCGGCCGCGACCGCCACCCGCATGTCGGTCATGAAGGCGTCCATCATCGCCAGGACCTGCAGCTCGGGCTTGCCGGCCATGCCGGCGGCGGCCCACGCGGTGTGCAGCGGCGCGGCCAAAAACTCGCGCAGCTCGGTGGCGTAGACGAAGCAGAGGATGCACGCGACGACGAGGCCGAGGAACGCCTTGACGAGGCGGTTACGCAGCTCGCTCAGGTGGTCCCAGAACGACATCGGCTGGTCGCCCTCGGGGCCCTCGGCCAGGCCGTCGAGGCCGTTGGTGGGAGGCGGGGCGCGACCGCCGGCAGGGGCGCCGGGGCGGGGACGGGTGGGGTCTGGCCGGCGCTCATGCGACGTCACTCGTTGGCGGCCCGGGCCGGCGAGACGCCGGCGCGCGTGGCGGGTTCGGCCGGGACGGCGCCGGGCACCGGGACAGGGCGCGGCACGGCCTCGGGCGGGGCGGAGGAGACGGCGCCGGCGACCGGGACGGGCCGCGGGGCCTCGGCCGCGGCGGAGGCGACGGTGCCCGCGACGGGGACGGGCCGCGGGGCGGCCTCGGCGGCCACGGTCGAGACGGTCGCCGAGGCGGCGGCGGGCGCGGCTGGGCTGGTCGAAGGACCTGCTCCGAAGGACCTGTCGCAACGGGCCTGTCCCCGAGGGCAGGCGCTCGCTTGGCCTCCTCGCGGGCGATCTCGTTCATCTTCTGCTGGGCCTTGACGACCTCCATGCGCGCGCGCTGGAGCTCGCGCCGGGCGATGTCGCGGGCCCCGTCGAGCTCGGCCTTGGTGCCGTGGTAGGCGGCGCGGATCTCCTCGATCGGCTCGCGCAGCTCGTCGGCCTCCATGACCTGGGCCCGGATTGCTCGGCGGTGCGGCGGATGCTGCCGTAGATGCCCGCCAGCGTCTTGATCAGGTTGGGCAGCTCGCGCGGCGAGAAGAGCATCAAGGCGACGAGCCCGACCAGGATCATCTCGGTGAGGCCGATGCCGAACACGGGCAGACCATAGCAGTGTCCCGCCGCGCGGGCGAGCGGGCCGGCGGCGCAATCCGCGCGAGCGAGCGGACGGGCCGCTCAGGGGCCCTCCGCGGCCGCGCAGCCGCGGGCCAGGACGTCCCGCACGCGCCGGCGCGGCGACGCCCGGCCAGGCGAGCGATCGCCGGCCGCTGCAGCCCCGCGGGCGCGCGCGGGCGGCGAGGATGTCCGAAGGGACAGCTGCTTGGGCGGCCTCAGCCCGCCGAGCGCTCGCGGCGAGGCGGGAGCAGAGGCCGCGCGCGGGGCGATGGCGGGCGCGGATGTCCGGAGGGACAGGTGACGCAGGGCGGCGGCCGCGAGGCGACTTGCCACCGGGCGAGGGCGGGAGGACGAGAGCGCGGGCCTGGAGCGGGCGCGGATGTCCGGAGGGACAGGTGCGCAGGGGGGCCGCGAGGGGAGGGGGAGGGGCGAGGACAGGCGCAGGGGCAGTGCGGGGCGAGGGCGGGCGGGGATGTCTGGAAGGACAGGTGCGCAGGGCGGTGGCCGCGAGGGGGGACGTACGAGCCGGGCCAGGACAGGAGCAGAGGCCGCGCGGGCCGAGGTGGGCGCAGATGTCCGGAGGGACAGGTGCGCAAAGGCCGGGGCCGCGAGGGCGACGCACGCAGCAGGCAGCGCGGGGCGAGGGCGGGCGGGGATGTCCGGAGGGACAGGTGCGCAGGGGCGCGGATGTCCGGAGGGACAGGGGCGGCCGCGTCGGCGCGGCCTGCCTTTCAGAACATGCCCACAGGGCAAGGCCCTGAAGAACATGTCGCGGGGGACATGCCCCCGCGGTCACATGCGGGCGGGGCCCGGCTTGATGGTGCGCGCGGGCTGGCGCCGCGGCGGGGTGACGCCGACGCTCGAGCTGAGCTGCTCGTAGAGGCTGCGCTGGTAGGTCATGCCCTCCTTGACCGACTTGAGGCCCTCGACGATCTGGTCGGCGCCCTGGGTCTGCGCGCGGTGGGCCTTGCTCAGCTGGCTGACCATCTCGCTGATCGTCTCGATCGCGCGGGTGATCTGGCGCGAGCCGCGGGTCTGCTCCTGGGTCGAGCGCTCGACGTGGCGGGTGATCGTCTTCATCTTCTCGGCCGAGCGCATGATCTGCTCGGCGCCGCGGGCCTGCTCGCTGGTGGCGGTGGCGACCTGCTGCACGGTGGTGGCGACGACGTTGATCGCGTCGGTGACCTGCTTGGAGTTCTGGGTCTGCTGGACGGCGACGCGGGCGATCTCGCGGACCATGCCGGTGGAGCGGCGGGCGGCGTCGGAGATCCGCTTGAGCGCGTCCTCGGCCTGATGGCTGACGCGCACGCCGTCGTCGACCGACTTGCTCGAGCGCTGCACGGCTTCGACGGCGTTCCGGCTCTCGCGCTGGACCGCCTTGATGATGTCGGCGATCTCCTTGGTGCTGCTGGCGGAGCGCTCGGCGAGGTCCTTGATCTCGTCGGCGACCACCGCGAAGCCCTTGCCGTGCTCGCCGGCCTGGGCGGCGATGATGGCGGCGTTGAGCGCGAGCAGGTTGGTCTGCTCGGACACGTCGTCGATGACGCTGAGGATCTTGCCGATCTCGCTGATCCGCTCGCCCAGGCGGCTGATGACGGCCACGCCGTCGGCCGAGTAGGTCTTGATCAGGTTGATGACCTCGATGGTCTGATTGATGGCGTCCACGCCGCCCTCGGCGGCCCACACCACCTCCTCGGACAGACCGGCGGTCTCGTTGGCGTTGTTCTCGACCTGCTGGATCGAGGTGTCCATCGCCGTCATCGCCAGCGAGGTCTCCTCGGCGGTGGAGCTCAACGCCTCGATGTTCTTGGCGACCTCCTTGACCGAGTAGGTCATCTCCTCGATCGAGGTGGCGGTCTCCTGCACGCTGGCGGCGAGGTTCAACATGCTCTCGGCGACCTCGTCGTTGGCGGCGGCCATCTCGAGGATCGAGCTGGCGCTCTCCTCGGCGTTGCTGGCCAGCAGCTCGACGTTGTCGGCGATGCCCTTGAGGCCGCCATTGACGTTGTTGAGCGCCTGCGAGGTCTCCTCGAGCGCGCCGGCGGTGGTGCCGAGGCCCTCCGAGAGCTCCTGCATCAGCGCGGCGGCCTCGGCGTCGATGCCCCGGCTGCTGATGCCGCCCTCGTCGAGCATGCGCCGCAGCTCCTCGGCGTCGCGCACGGCGCCGTCGCGCTGGTTGAGGGCCTCGGCCAGACGAGCCTGGATCCGCTGGAGATCGGCGGCGGTGGCCTCCTGCTCGCGCCGCGCCGACTCGAGCTCGCTGGTGAGGCGATGCCGGGTCTCGTTGGCGCCGCGGCGGATGGTCTCGAGCTCGTTGCGCAGGACGTCGAGCTCGGGCACGCCGCCCCGCACGCTCTGCTGCAGCGCGCGCGACTCGGTCTGGGCGTCGTGAAGGCGCGTCTCGAGGTCGGCGATCCGCACCTCGGCGGCCTGGGCCCGGCCGGCCTGCTCCTGCGCCCGCGTGGTGACCTCCTGCAGGCGCGCGGTGAGGCTGCGCTGCTCGAGCTCGGCGTTGCGCAGCTGGTGAGCGTCGGCCTGCAGCCGCGCGGCCAGCTCCTGACCGTGCGCCTGGCAATCTGCAGGCGCGCGGTCAAGTCCTGCACCTGGGCCTGGAGCCCCTGAGCGTGGGCGGTGGTGTCGTGCAGGGCGCGCTCGGACTGGTGGCTGCGCGCCTCGACCTCGCGCAAGGCCTGGCGCTCGTCACCGGCGCGCGCGAGCTGCTTGTCGGCGTGCGCGCCGAGGACGTAGCCGGCGACGCCCGTCAACAAGGCGATGGCGCCGGGATAGATGGGCTCGAGCCCGCCGAGGACGGCGATGCCGGCGAGAAGCCCGAGGATCAGCGGCAACCAGGGCGGCAGCGGGAGTCGATTGTCCATTCGCGCGTTGGCGGCGATTGTAAAGAAAGGCCGGGCGAGCCTCCAGGCCGGGTCGCGGCGATGGTATGCGCGAAAACGCTCTGGGTGCCGGCGCGGAGCGCGGGTGGAGGCCCATTCCCGCGCCGGAGGCAGATGCTGCGGCCGGCGGCGGTCCCCGGGCGCGAAGGGCCGGGAGCATGGCGATGGCGGCGAAGCGGGAGCCGCGAGGCGATCCGGCCGCGCTGCGAGCGGCGGCATGGGGCGGCGAATCAGGGCTCGCGCGCGCAGTTCGGGGGAACGAGGGCCGGGGGCCGTGCATCACGGGAGCGGCGCGGAGTCCGAGGTCGTCGCGGAGGCGTCGCCTTCAAGCGCGCGAGGTTCATCGCGAGGCCGGGGCCATGCCGGCTGCAGGAGCGCGGTTCTCGGTCTCGCGGCGTGGTCGCTCAGAACAGGCCGAGCTGGGTGCCGTCGTCGTGCTGGGCGGCGACCGTGGCGCCGAGGCTCTGCAGCCACGCGAGGGCGGGGGCGGTCCAGGTCGGGTCGCCGCGCAGGAGCACCTTGGGCTGGCCGCCGCTGCGCCACAGCGTGGCGAGGGCGTCGCGGCCGAGGCGGCCCGGGCAGCCGGCGGGGACGACCTCGACCTTGCGGCGGGCCGGCTGTCCCGCGAGCCAGGTGTCGACCGCGGCGCGCACGGCCGGAGGGGCGTCGACGAGGACCAGGGCGATCGGCGGATCTGGCTCTTGGGACCTGTTCTTTGCGACCTGTCCGAAAGTGCGGGGGTCGAAGGCGTCGTGCGGGCTCAGGCGGATGGTGGCCGGCTCCTCGCCGCCGGGGCGGGCCACGCCGTCGAGGTGAGGGGCGAAGCGCGGGTGGGCGGTGAACGGCAGGTCGCCGAGCGCGTGCTCCTGGATCTGGCGGGCGCAGGTGGCGGTGGCGCAGAGGATCTCGACGTGCAGGCCGAGCGCGTGCAAGGTGGCGAGGCCGGCGTGGGCGAGCGGGGCCGGCGGGGCGTCCAGGGCCCAGCTCGGCAGGGCGCGCAGGAGCAGCCACTCGCACGCGGGCAGGCCGGCGCCGGGGCCGAGCGCCCAGGTGTAGAGGCAGGTCGGGCCGCCGCCGCGCGGGCGCAGCAGGAGCGAGCTGCCGCCGTGCGGCAGTCCCGAAGGACATGTCACGAGGGTCAGGCGGCCGACGCCGAACTCGCGGCCGTGGTCGACGAGGACGGCGCGGGCCAGGCTCGAGCGCTGGCTCGGGCTGAGGTTGGCGAGCGCGAGGGCGTAGAGCAGGTCGCGGTGGCCGAGCCAGGCGCCGGGGACGAGCTTCGGGGCGGCGCCGAGGTGCGAGAGGAAGGTGGTGCGGCCGCGCTCGCAGCGGTCGATGCTGAGGCGCCCGTGCGCCAGGAGCTGCTGGACGGCGGCGAGGTCAGACACGCGGCTTCGATCCCCGCCCGGTTTTATCGCGGGCGCGGGCGCGGCGGAAGAAAGCTTGCAAGAGCGCGGCGGACGGCTCGGCGAGGACGCCGGGGACGATCGCCAGGCGGTGGTTGAGCCGCGGGTCGTCGCACAGGTTGTAGAGCGAGCGGACGGCCCCAGCCTTCGGATCGGCGGCGCCGTATACGAGGCGGGCGACGCGGGCGTTGACGATCGCGCCGGCGCACATCGGGCACGGTTCCAGGGTCACGTAGAGCGTGGCGCCGTCGACGCGCCAGCGCCGGCGGGCGGCGCAGGCCTCGCGGAGGGCGACGATCTCGGCGTGGCCGGTCGGGTCGGCGCCCTGCTCGCGGGTGTTGCCGCCGGTGCCGAGGACGACGCCGTCGAGCACGACCAGCGCGCCGACCGGGACATCGCCGGCGGCCGCGGCCGCTTCGGCGATCGCCAGGGCGGCGCGCATGTATCGAAGGTCGAGCGCGTGCTGCGCGCTATCGTCCACGAAGATCTCCCGCGCGGCTCAGGGCACGATGTCGGCGGGCGTGCGCGGCAGCAGCCGGGCCTCGTCGAAGCCGAACGTCAGCGGGCCGGTGATCGCGGTGAACGTGTCGCCGATCATCGGCAGCTTCCAATCGGCCTTGGCGATGAAGATGTCGTCGACGAACAGGCCGGTGGTCAGCTCGAAGTCGCTGAACATCATGTTGGCCGCGGCGACGGTGACGTTCTCGACGGTGACGAGCACGCCCTCGTAGTTCTCCTGCAGCGGGCCGCCGGTGGCGACGTCGGCCGCGGACACGACCTCGGGGGCCGGGACGGCGCCGTTGCCGGTGACGACGACCTTGGCCGCGTCGGCGACCTCGATCTGCGAGTTCTCGTAGTACTCGTCGTACACGCCCTCGACGTCGACCACGTCGCCCGGCTCGACGGTGACGGCCTTGGCGCCGATGTAGACGTAGATGCCCGAGTGCTCGCCGCCCATCGGGTCCTGAATGAAGAAGCCGTCCTTCTTGAAGGTGAGCGGCGAGGTGACGATCGCGCCCTTGACGAGCACCGGCGTCTGCACCGGCAGCGCGCCCTCCTGGATCTCGTAGATCGTGTGCTCCTCGGCCTGCGGCACCATGCCGGAGACGAGGTCGGCGGCGGCGCGCGGGGCGATCTTGTGGTTGTCGTAGCTGAAGCGCAGCGGGCCGGCGATGCTCGTGAACTCCTGGCCGTTCACGACCGTGGGCTCCTCCATCTGCGGGAACAGGAAGAAGTCGTTGATGAGCAGCGCGCCGTCGACCTCGAAGTCGCTCATGTCGACCGCGGGGTTGGTGACCGTGACGCCCTCGACCTGGACCAGCACGCCCTCGTAGGCCTCGGCCTTGGCGCCGCCGGTGGCGACGTCGGCGGCGGCGACCACGGCCGGCGCGGGCGGCTCGCCCTGGCCGACCTCGACGATCGCGTCGACGCTGGTGACCTGCAGCTGGCTCTCGCCGAAGAACTCGGTGTACTCGCCGGTGATGTCGACGATCACGCCCGGCTTGACGCCGAAGTTCATCGCCACCTCTTCGTAGAGGAACACGGCGATGCCCGACATCTCGCCGCCCATCGGGTCCTGGACGAAGATGGTGCCCTTGCCGTCGCCGTCGATGTGGACCGGCGAGGTGATGACGACGCCCTTGACGGTGACGACGGTGTTCTCCGGGACGGCGCCGCCCTG
>NZ_JAPNKE010000002.1:42500-1010000 GCF_026626665.1 Nannocystis pusilla | reverse complement strand
CGGCCGCCGCGGGACCGGCCCGGGCTTCGTGCTTCAGGACGAGATGTCCGCCGGACACGTGTTCGATCGCCCGGGCCTGCTCGCCCTCGCCAACACCGGCGCGCCGCACAGCAGCGCCGCCGAGTTCTTCATCTCGTTCGCCCCGCTGACCCAGCTCAAGGGCAAGCACACCATCATTGGCTCGTGCGACTCCGAGGATGTCGTCCGCGAGCTGGCGCGCCGGGCCCTGGCCGACCCTGCGAACCCGCCGAAGATTGCGACGGTCACGATCCGCCGCGAACCATGACCCGCGATCTTCCTCACGGCTCTGCGCGTGCAGATTCGCTGGCCGCGGCGCGCGGTCGTGGGAAAACCCTCGCCGTCTACGGACCTACGACCATGCCCGAGATCTCGCACGTCCGCATCCTCTCCCTCTCCTGCGCGCTGGTGCTTGCCGCCTGCGCCCCCGACGCCGGCAAGACCGACGCTGGCAAGGCCGAGTCGACCAAGACCGAGGCCAAGAAGCCGGACGCCAAGGCGCCCGAAGTGAAGGCGCCCGAGGCCAAGGCCCCGGAGACCAAGCAGGAGGCCAAGACCGAGCCGCAGCCCGCGGCTTCGAAGTTCAAGAAGGGCCAGAACGTACGCCCTGGCCTCTCCCCGGCCGACCTGCTCGAGTTCAACAAGGCCCAGGGTGACCCGATGGGCGAGATCACCCTCGAGCAGGCGCTGGCCGGCGACGAGGTGCTCGCCGACAAGTCGAAGGGCAAGCTGTTCGCCACCCTCGACACCACGATGGGCCCGATCCGCTGCGAGCTGTTCGAGGAGCAGGTACCCAAGACGGTCGCCAACTTCGTCGGCCTCGCGCGCGGCGTGCGGCCCTACTACGTCAAGAAGGAAGACACCTGGAAGACGGGCAACTTCTACGACGGCACCCTGTTCCACCGCGTGATCCCCGGCTTCATGCTGCAGGGCGGCGATCCGCTGGGCAACGGCACCGGCGGCCCGGGCTTCCTCATCGTCGATGAGTTCGACAAGACCCTGCGCCACAGCGGCCCGGGCATCCTGTCGATGGCCAACCGCGGGCCGAACACCGGCAGCTCGCAGTTCTTCGTCACCGTCGCCGCCACGCCGCACCTCGACGACAAGCACGCCGTGTTCGGCAAGTGCGACAGCAAGACCGCGATCGAGATCAGCAAGGTCAAGACCCGCGCCGATCGCCCGCTCGACGACGTGAAGATCAACAAGGTCACGTTCGAGCGCGCCAAGAAGTGAGCCGCTCGCCTCTTTCATGACCGAAGGACATGGCCGCCGAGACCTGCGCGATGGGACAGGTCTCTGCGGCCATGTAGTATTCGCCGATTCGACAGCGACGGTGAGTAGACACGTCGCGCCTCGCGAGCTGGCGAGGACACGACCTCGAGAGCTGACGCTTCATCCTCGTCGCGGCAGTGAGCGCGGCCCTCAAGACGGCGAAGCCGCCGAGACTCGCGCCCGGGCTCCGCGTCGCGGGCGCTGCGCTCCATGCGGCCTGGAACGGCGAAGCCGCCGAGACTCGCGTCCCGGCGGCTCCATCGCGGCGCTTCGCGCTCGATGCGGCCCGAAACGGCGAAGCCGCCGAGACTCGCGTCCCGGCGGCTCCGTGCGGCGGCGCTTCGCGCCTCAGTGCGGCCCGTGCTCGCTCTCGTGGGCGGCGCGGTCCTTGCGGCGGCGCTCGTCGAGGTACTGCGCGACCGCTCGCCAGTCAGCCGGGCCTGCCACCAGCTCCCCGGACATGAACTTGCGGAACGGCGCGTTCGGGTGGTCCTCCGGCGGCATCGACAGGGCGGCGCGGAGCACGTCGTCGATGGTGTCGGCGAGCTTGACCTCGAGCGCCTTGAGCACGTTCTTCGGCACGTCCTGCAGGTCCTTCTCGTTGTCGCGCGGGCAGATGACGGTCTTCATGCCGCCGCGGAAGGCCGCGAGCAGCTTGTCCTTGAGCCCGCCGATCGGCAGCACCTTGCCGCGCAGGTTGATCTCGCCGGTCATCGCCACGTCCTTGCGCACGGGCACCTGCAGCAGCGCGGACACCAGCGAGGTCACGATCGTGACGCCCGCCGAGGGGCCGTCCTTGGGCACCGCGCCCTCGGGGAAGTGCACGTGGAAGTCGATGTGCTCGTAGAAGTCGGGCTCGAGGCCGAACGACAGCGAGCGCGAGCGGACGTAGGTGACCGCCGCCTGCGCCGACTCCTGCATGACCTCGCCGAGCTTGCCGGTCAGGGTGACCTTGCCCTTGCCGGCCGACACGGTGACCTCGGCGGGCAGCAGGTCGCCGCCGAAGATCGTCACGGCGAGGCCGTTGGTCATGCCGATCTGGTCGTTGGTCTCGGCGACGTTGTAGCGGAACTTCTGCGGGCCCAGGAGGCGCTGGACCGTGCGCACGTCGACCTTGTACGCCTTCTTCTTCTTGCCTTCCTTGATGTACTCGCGGGCCAGCTTGCGGACCACCGAGCCGACGGCGCGCTCGAGGTTACGGACCCCGGCTTCCTTCGTGTAGTGGTGGATGAGCTCGCCGACCGCCTGGTCGGTGAACGTGACCTCGACCGTCGACAGGCCGTTGGCCTCGAGCTGCTTCGGGATGAGGTACTGGCGGCAGATCTTGCCCTTCTCCTCGTCCGTGTAGCCCGTGAGCTCGATGATCTCCATGCGATCCTGCAGCGGCAGCGGGATCGAGTGCAGCGAGTTCGCGGTGCACAGGAACAGCACGTCGCTCAGGTCGTAGTCGAGGTCGAGGAAGTGGTCGACGAAGGCCTGGTTCTGCTCGGGGTCGAGGACCTCGAGCATCGCCGCCGACGGGTCGCCGCGGAAGTCCATCGAGATCTTGTCGATCTCGTCGAGCAGGAACACCGGGTTGGCGGAGCCCGCCTTGCGCAGGCCCTGGATGATCTTGCCCGGCATCGCGCCGATGTAGGTGCGCCGGTGGCCGCGGATCTCGGCCTCGTCGCGCACGCCGCCGAGCGACACGCGGACGAACTTGCGGTTGGTCGCTCGCGCCACGCTCTTCGCCAGCGACGTCTTGCCGACGCCGGGCGGGCCGACGAGGCACAGGATCGGGCCCTTCAGCTTCGGCACCAGCGAGCGCACCGCGAGGTACTCGATGATGCGCTCCTTCGGCTTCTCGAGGCCGTAGTGGTCCTGGTCGAGGATCTTCTCGGCCTCGTCGACGTCGAGCTTCTCGACCGTGCGCTCGTCCCACGGCAGCGCCAGCACCGTGTCGATGTAGTTGCGCACGACCGTGGCCTCGGCGCTCATCGGGCTCATCATCTTGAGCTTGCGCAGCTCCTTCTTGAGCCGGTCGGTCGCCTCGGCCGACATCTTCTTGCGGCGCACCTTCTCCTCGAGCTCGGCGATCTCGTTCTTGAACTCGTCCTGCGAGCCGAGCTCCTTCTGGATCGCCTGCATCTGCTCGTTGAGGTAGTACTCCTTCTGGTTCTTCTCCATCTGCTTCTTGACGCGCGTCCGGATCTTCTTCTCCACCTGGAGAATCTCGATCTCGTTCTGCATCAGCTCGTAGAGCTTCTCCAGGCGCGCCCGGACCGACTCGGTCTCGAGCAGCTCTTGCTTGGCCGACAGCTTGAAGTTCACGTGCGCGGCGATCGTGTCGGCCATGCGCGACGGGTTGTCGATGCTCGCCACGCTCGCGGCCAGCTCGGGCGGCACGCGCTTGTTGAGCTTGACGTAATTCTCGAAGGTCGCCTGCACCGAGCGCATCAGCGCCGCCAGCTCCGGCTCCTCCTCGACGGTCACCGCGGAGGGTTCGACGACGTCGACTTCGACCAGGAAGTACTTGTCGTGGTCGATGTAGCGGCCGATCTTCGCCCGGCTCTTGCCCTCGACCAGCACCTTGACGGTGCCGTCGGGCAGGCGGAGCAGCTGGATGATGCTGCCGATCGTGCCGAACGTGTGGATGCCGTCCGGCCGCGGATCGTTGACCTTGGCCTTCTTCTGCGCGCAGAGCAGGATGCTCCGGTCGCTTGCCATGGCCTCTTCGAGGGCGTTGATCGACTTCTCGCGCCCGACGAAGAGCGGCACGACCTCGTGCGGGAAGACGATGAGCTCGCGGAGCGGGAGAAGCGGGATCTTGCGTGCCATGAAGGAGCCTGGCGGCAAACCTAGCATCCGGGCCAGGTGGGGTCAAACACCGCGCGTGCGCTGCCCCCCGCGGCATGGCGCGGCGCGACTCGAGACCCGATGTGTGTGTCTCCAACGAGTGCGATCGGGCGGGCTCGTTTTGTGAGGCCTCGCTCACCCTCTCGGCGCGATGAACCACCGCCACAGCCGCGCGAGCGCGGCGCCGACGAGCACGCCCCAGGGCAGGCCTGGCGCGCCCGTGACGGCCAGCGCCAGCGCGACGACCTCGACGCGGACGTCGCTGTTCGACCACGCCGGCAGCGTGGCGCCGAGCCGCGCCGCGAACGCGTCGGCGCTCGGCAATTCGAAGCGCGGTCGCTCGCCGCGCAGCACGTCGCGCGCGTGGGCCAGCGACAAGAACGCCGCGCCCGCGCCGAGGCCGAGCAGCACCAGGCCGGCGACGCTGGAGCGACCCGCCTCGGCGACCAGCGCGTAGGTCAACGCGGCGACGTAGGCCGCGTGCCCGAACGGTCGCACCGCGGGCGCGAGCCACTGCACGTCGGCCGCGCCCCGCGCCCGCGGACCAGTCGCGCGAGCGCGGGCACCACGGCCGCGAGCTGCACCCCGATGCAGAGCAGCGCGGCCCCGAGGACGATCCCGAGCCGTCCACCGAGCAGAGCCGCCGGCCCGGCGAGGACCGCCGTCACCGTCGCCGCGAGCTCGATCTGTCCCAGCGGACGACCGCCGTCGGCCAAGCGATTCACGATCGCGCGCAGCCACCCCGAAGCGCTCGCGGCGCCCTCGACAGCGTCGCCGCGATCGCTCCAGATCACCGCCTCGAGCCGCGCACGATCTTCGCCGTACACGTAGCGCGCGAGATCTGCGGGCCCGCGATCGGCCGGCCACGGCAACTCCTCCGCGATCGGCAGCTCGGCCGGCACGCACGCGAGGTGACCGGTACACCACGCACTCGGACGTCCGAGCCCGTCGCCGAGCGAGTAGCCCTCGTCGGCCGCCAGCGGCTGCTCGACGAGCGCGCGCAGCAGCGGCTCGGCGATCACCGCGCTCTCGAACACCAGCAGCGCCGGGGCCGCGATCGGCTCGCCGGACGACACGACCCTCGCGCCATGTACGATCGAACATGTCCCTGGGGCCAGGAGCACCTCGGCGAAGCCGGCGCGGCGAGCGGCCTCGGCGAGGCGGACCGCGGGGGTGGTGCCGAGCACCGGGCGGGCCAGGTCGACCCGCGCCTCGGCGTCGGGCATCAGCACCAGGACGGGCGCGCTCACGAGGTCATCACCGCCGCGAGGTCGGCCAGCTGCAGCCCGGCGAGCCCGGGGACCACGCGGTGAGCCGCGTGTTGCCGCTGGTGCCCGGGCCGATCCGGCGGCGGGTTGGCCGCCGAGGTCGCCAGCACGCGCATGCCGGCCGCGAGCCCGGCCGCGATCCCGGCCTCGCTGTCCTCGACCACCAGGCACCGCTCCGGCGCCGCGCCGAGCCGCTGCGCCGCCAGGACATAGCCCTCCGGCGAGGGCTTGCCGCGGATCACGTCCTCGGCGCCGACGTAGAAGCGCAGCAGCTCGCCGATCTCGAGCACCTCCAGCGCCTGCACGATCTCCGAGCGCGCCGAACCGCTCACGATCGCCACCGCGATCCCGGCGGCGTGGGCCAAAGAGACCAGCTCGCGCGCCCCCTCGAGGACAGGAAGCCTCAACCCGGCCGCGAACATCACGTCCTTGGCCGCCGTGGTGCCGGCCAGCACCTCCGCCAGGGTTGCTCCCAGGCGCGCCTCCAATCGCAGCTCGGCGTAGATCTCCTGCCAGGCGTGGCCGATCACGAACAGCCGTTCGGGCTCGCTGAGTTCGAGCCCGCGGCCCGCGCAGAAGCGGACCAGGCCCTCGGTATGGATGTGCTCGCTGTGGACGAGGGTGCCGTCGAGGTCGAGGAGCAGCGCTTGCGGCAGGCCGATCATGCCGCGACAGGCTAACCGACCTCCGGCCCTGATACACTGTCACCTCCAGATGCCTGACCCCGGCGATGAACGCTGCCTGCCCGCCCTCGCCGCGGCCTTGCGGAGCCTCCTGCTCCCTGGTGCGGGCGCGGCCGAGCGGGCGCTCTCGGCCTTCGCCGAGCCGCAGGGGCTCGACTTCGCCGCGTTCCTCGAGCCCAGCGGACTCGGCTTTGCCCCGCGCGGCGTGTGGATGCGCGAGCGTGGGGCGCCGCGCGGCGACGAGCTGCGGCTGCCCCCGCGCTGGCTCGAGGCGTTCGCCGAGGGTCGGGTCGTCAGCGCCCCGGCGGGCGAGGTCTCGCCGCCCGAGCTCAAGCCGCTGCGGCTGTTCGGCGCCCCCGCCCTGCTGGCCGCCCCGGCGCGCGGCGACGGCCTGGTCGGCGTGCTCCTGTTCGCCGCCTTCGGCCAGCGCTTCACCTGGTCCGAAGGACATGCCCATGCGGCCAGTGCGTTGGCCGCCGCGCTGGCCGCCGCGCTCGTGCGCATCGACGAGACCGCCGCCGTCCTCGACCACCTGCCGCAGCGGATCGCCTGGAAGGACAGCCGCCTGCGCTACCGCGGGGCCAACCGCGCGTTCGCCCGCGCGGCCGGCCTCACCGGCGCCCAGCTGGCCGGCCGCAGCGACCGCGAGCTCGTCCTGCGCCCCGAGCTGTGCGACGGCGGCGACGTCGCGCGGCGGCACGAGCGCGAGGTGCTGCAGAGCGGGCGCCCGCAGCTCGCCCGCATCGAGGCGACCCAGGTCGCGGCGGGCCGCGAGCAGTGGCTCGCGGTCAGCCGGATCCCGCTGACCGGCGGCGACGGCAAGCCCTCGGGCGTGATCGTCGTCAGCGAGGACATCACCGACCGCTTGCAGGCCGCGGCGATGCTGCGCCACGCCGAGCGCACCGGCGCCGTCGCGCGGCTGGCCTCGGCGATGAGCGCCGACCTCCAGAACCCGCTGACCGAGATCGAGAACCTCGCCACCGACGAGCGGATCCGCAGCGCCGCCCGCAACGCGAACGACCTCGTGCGCCAGCTCGCCGCGTTCGCGCGCCGCCAGCTCGCCGACCCGATCGACGTCGCCCCCGCCTCGCTGATCGCCCGCATGGGCGGCCTGCTCGGGCGCGTGCTCGGCGACGGCCTCGCGCTCGAACTGCCCGTCGAGGGCCTGCGCAGCGCCGTCCGCGTCGACCCGCGCCAGCTCGAGCTGCTGGTCGTCGCCGTCGTGCGACACATCCGTTCGTACATGCCCCAGGGCGCCAAGCTGGCGATCGACGTCGCCCTGCAGACGCTGGGGATCGAGCGCTCGCTCGGGTTCGGGCTGCCCGCCGGCGAGTACGTCCGGATCCGCTTCCTCGCCTACCCGGTCGAGTCGGGCGGCGCCGACATGGGCGAGGCCCTGCGCGCGCGGCTGGCCCTGGCGCAGGCGATCGCCCGCCACGGCGGCGGCGCCCTCCGGCTCAACCGCGACAGCGAGTCGAGCTTCCGCGCCAGCTTCGACTCGCTGGCGATCGAGGTCGTGCTGCCGCGCGTGTTCAGCATCCCGCGCGCGGTCGATCCGACCCCCACGTCCGACACCCGCGGCGTCGAGTCGGTGCTCATCCTCGACGACGACCTCCACCTGCGCGGGGCCGTCGCCGCCGCCCTGCGCCAGCTCGGCTACACCGTCCACATCGCCGAGCACCTCGACGAGGCGCTCGCGCTGCAGCGCCAGACCCGGCCCCCGCCGGCCCTCGCCCTCATCTCGTCCGAGCTGTCGGCCGGCACCGCCGAGGCCGCGCGCGCCCTGCAGAAGGCCCAGCCCGAGCTGCGCGTGCTCGTGCTGTCGCGCCACGCCGGCGGCGAGGGCGTGGTCGTGTCCGGCAGCTTCGAAGCCCTCGCCGCCCGCGTCCGCCAGGCGCTCGACACCCGCCCGGGCTGACGCGCGCCGCGAGGGCGTGGTCGTGTCCGGCAGCTTCGAAGCCCTCGCCGCCCGCGTCCGCCAGGCGCTCGACACCCGCCCGGGCTGACGCGCCGCGAGCCGGCCCGAGCCCGCACGCGCGAGCGGCCTGTCCCTTCGCGTCGACATGTCCCTCAGGACATGCTCGAACAGCCATGCTTATTCAGACATGTCTCATAAGACATGCCCACTGAGACATGTCTACAGAGACATGTCCTCACGCCCCCGGCTGCGCGCGGCTTCGGCGCGGCGGCATCGCTCGCGCGATCGCCTCGGTCCACGCACGGGGACTGCGCACTGGGCGACGCCCGCGAGGTCGACGCCGCAGTACGCCGTCGCGATTCGGGCGCGGTCCGGTCCGCATCGCCCGGTCTGCGCTTGAACAGCGCACAGCGGCCCCTGCGCGCCGTTGTGGCGGTGATCCTGTCCCGGAGATCTCCCCGCGCGTGGCCCTGGGGTGAGGCGCGAGAACAGCGTATGGACGCGACGTGGAGGCCCTCGGCGCGCGCGCCGCTGCGCGTGAGCGTGGCGAGTTTTGGTACACCTTGCCACAGAGCAACCGGTGATGACGGCGCAGGGGCACTCGGGAGTTCGGTTTGCCGTGGCGTGACCACTACCTCGCGGCGATGCACGACATCCGGCGCGGCCTCGGCGAGCAGGTCGACCTGCCGGCGTTGGTCGGCTCGATCTTGTGGCACGCCGAGCAGTTCTTCGACGGCGTCGGCGCGGCCTTCTACCTCGCTCAGCCCGAGGGCCTGCGGGCGATCGCCGGCGCGAGCTCGGTGATCCGCTCGCTCGGCGAGCACATCGAGGGCGACCGCGGTCCGGTGGGGGAGGTGTGGCGCTCCGGGCACGCGCTGCTGGTCCCGCCCACCCACGACAGCTCGATCGGCCTCGCGCTGACGCCGGTCGAGACGCACGAGCGGAGGCTCGGCGTGATGGTCGTCGGCGGCCTCACCGGCCTGTCGGCCGTCGACGCCATGACCCTGGCCGAGATGGCCCCGTTCGCGGGCCTGCTGGCGATCAGCGTCGTCAACGCCGGCCTCTACATCACCGCCCGCCAGGAGCTGGCCGAGCGTCGCAAGGCCGAGGCCGCGCTGCGCGAGAGCGAGGAGCGGTTCCGGACCCTGTTCGAGTACGCCCCGGACGCCATCCTCGTCGTCGACGGCAACACCGGGCTGTTCGTCGATCCCAACGCCAACGCCCTCCGGCTGTACGGCCTCTCGCGCGAGGAGCTCATGCACGTCGGCCCCGGCATCATGAGCCCGCCGGTCCAGCCCGACGGCCGCAACTCGCTCGAGGGGGCGCGCGAGCACGTGCTCGCGGCCATGGCCGGCGAGGCGCCCGTGTTCGAGTGGGTCCACCGCAACGGCGCCGGGCAGGACATCCCGTGCGAGGTCCGGCTGGTGCGCCTGCCGGCCAGCGGCCGCAACCTCGTGCGCGCCAGCGTCACCGACATCACCGAGCGCAAGCGGGCCCAGCAGGCGCTGGCCGCCGCCAAGGAGGCCGCCGAGGCCGCCAACGCCGCCAAGGGCACCTTCCTCGCCAACATGAGCCACGAGATCCGCACGCCGATGAACGCCATCATCGGCATGACGGGGCTGCTCCTCGACACCCCGCTGAGCAGCGAGCAGCGCGACTTCGTCGACACCCTGCGCTCCTCGTGCGAGTCGCTGCTGACCATCATCAACGACATCCTCGACTTCTCGAAGATCGAGGCCAACAAGCTCGAGCTCGAGAGCGAGGCCTTCAACCTGCAGGAGTTCATCGACGGCGTGGTCGACCTCGTGGCCGCCAGCAAGCTCGGCGATAAGCCGCTCAACATCGCCGTCTCGATCGCCGCCGACGTCCCGCGCCGGCTCGTCACCGACTCCACGCGCCTGCGCCAGATCCTCCTCAACCTCCTCAGCAACGCCGTCAAGTTCACCGCCCACGGCGACATCAGCCTCGACGTCAGCGTCCGCGGCGTGCGGCGCCCCGGCGACGGCCCCCCGCGCTACGGCCTCCTGTTCGCGGTCGAGGACACCGGCATCGGCATCCGCGCCGACCGCATGGATCGGCTGTTCCAGAGCTTCAGCCAGCTCGACAGCTCGACCACCCGGCGCTTCGGCGGCACCGGCCTCGGCCTGGCGATCAGCAAGCGCCTGGCCGAGATGCTCGGCGGCACCATGTGGGCCGTCAGCGAGGTCGACCGCGGCTCGACCTTCTACTTCACCATCGACGCCGCCAGCGAGCCGAGCCCGCAGGTCATCGTCGCCGACCACGACGGCCGCTTCCGCGGCAAGCAGCTGCTGCTCGTCGACGCCAGCGGCCCGCAGCGGCGCCTGCTGTCCGGCCACGCCCACGCCTGGGGCCTGCAGACGCTCGCCTTCGCCACCGCCGGCGAGGCGCTGGCCGGCCTGCGCGAGGTCGCCGTCGACGTCGCGGTCGTCGACACCCTCTTGCCCGACGAGCGCCACAAGGAGCTGCTCGCCGCCCTGCGCGACGCCCACGTCCCGGTGGTCCTGCTCGCGCCGATGGCGAGGCGGTCCTATGGGACAGGTCTCGAAGAACATGACGCATTGGTCAGCAAGCCGATCAAGGGCGCCTCGCTGCTGGCCGCGCTGGCCAGCGTGCTCGGCGAGGGCGACGCCCAGCCGAAGCCGCGGGTCGAGCTCGGCGCGTCCGAGTTCGACCCGACCCTGGCCGAGCGCCTGCCGCTGCGGATCCTCGTCGCCGAGGACAACGCCACCAACCAGAAGCTCATGCTGTTGATGTTGGAGCGGTTCGGCTACCGGGCCGACTGCGCCTTCCACGGCATCGAGGCGCTCGACGCCATCAGCCGTCACGCCTACGACATCGTCCTCATGGACGTGCAGATGCCGGAGATGGACGGCCTCGAGGCGACGCGGCTCATCCGCCGCAGCGGCGGGCCGCAGCCGCGCATCGTCGCCATGACCGCCAACGCCATGGACAGCGACCGCGAGGCCTGCCTCGCCGCCGGCATGGACGACTACGTCAGCAAGCCGATCCAGATCCGCGAGCTGAGGGCCGCGCTCGAGCGGTCGCGCCGGCCCATCGAGGTCCCGCCGCCGCCGCCGCAGCTCGATCCTTCGCTGGTGTCGACCCCGACGGAGCTCGAGCGCGAGGCGACGGCCGGCTACCGCCAGCTGCGCGACCTGCTGGGCGCCGCCACGGCCGACGAGATCGCGGCCCTGTTCCTGCGCGAGGCCGACGAGCTGATGGAGCGCCTGCGCCTCGCCATCGCCGGCGGCGACGTCGACGGCGTGCGAGAGGCCGCGCACAGCCTCAAGGGCAGCTCCGGCGGCCTGCGGCTGATGAGCCTCCACGCCCTCGCCGCCGCCCTCGAGGCCAAGAGCCGCGCCGGCGACCTGCTGCACGCCCCGCTCCTGTTCGGCGAGCTCCAGCGGCAGTACGGCGTCGTCTACGATCACCTGGCCGGGCGCCCCGCCTGACCCGACCGGGCTCACGAGCGCCGGCGCCGGAGCCCCGCGGGCGCCTGCTATACCTCCGGCGCCCGCATGCAACGCGCCCTGAAAAGCCCCAAGGCCCCCGCCGCCCCGGCCGCCCCCGAGATGAAGGTCTGCGGCGTCAACGCCTGCCTGGCGCTCGCCGCTCGCCGCCCCGACGACGTCCGCCGCGTCTACGTCCACCCTCGCGGCTGCCCGCGTTCGGCTCTTTCCTCAAGCGCTGCGCCGAGCGCCGGATCGCCTACCACATCGTCGAGGACGACGAGCTCGAGCGGATCACCCAGTCCGTCCACCACGAGGGCATCTGCTTCATCGCCCGCGAGCGCCCGGCGATCGGCCTCGGGAGCGCGCTGCAGCGGCGCGACCCGACGCGCCCGCGCTGCCTCCTCTACCTCGGCGGCGTCGGCAACCCGCACAACCTCGGCGCCATCGTCCGCGTGTGCGCCCACTTCGACGTCGACGCGGTGCTCGCCGGCGGCCTCGAGACGCACGCCTCGCCGGCCATGCTGCGCACCGCCGAGGGCGGCGCCGAGTTCGTCGACGTCGTCCCCGTCGCCGACGGCACCGGCCCGTTGGTCGCCGCGCGGCGGGCCGGCTTCCGCCTGATCGCCACCGCCGCCCGGGCCAAGCGCTCGCTGTACAGCGCCCCGCTGCCGCCGCGGTCCATCATCATGCTGGGCGCCGAGGCCGACGGCCTCGCCCCTGCGCTCCTTAACATGGCCGACGACACCGTCCACATCCCCGGCACCGGCGCGCTCGACAGCCTCAACGTCGCCTGCGCCGCCGCCGTCGTGCTCGGCGAGTTCTGGCGCTGCCACCGGACCCCCGCCGCGGAGTAGTCGTGGCGCGCCACCCGGTCCTCACCGACGCGCTGCTCGCCGCCGCGCTCGGGCCCGAGGCCAAACCTGACCTTCAGGCCAGGTCCCCGCGCTTCTTCCACCGCCCGCTGTACGAGCGCCTGACGCGGGCCCACTGGGCCAGCCCTTACCTCCTGTGGGCCGGCCCGATCGCCGCCGGTCTGGTCTTCGGGACAGCCGCCTACCGCCCCGCGTCGCTGGCCCTCCTGGTCGCCGGCGGCTGGCTGGTGTGGACCTTCGTCGAGTACTGGCTGCACCGCGGCTTCTTCCACCTGGCCCCGACCACCCCCGCGCGGCAGGTCACCAGCTTCATCGTCCACCGCCACCACCACGTCGCCCCGAACGACCGCGACCGCCTGGTCGCCACCCCGCTCTACAGCGGCGGCCTGGCCCTGCTGCTGTTCGGCGTCTACGGCCTCGCCTTCGGCCCCGACGCCCGCTGGCCGCTCCTCGCCGGCACCCTGCTCGGCTACCTCGCCTACGAGTGGGCCCACCTCGTCGCCCACCACCGGCGCCCGCGCACCGCCCTCGGCCGGGCCGTCCGCCGCCGTCACCTGCGCCACCACTTCGGCGACCGCGCGCGCGACTTCGGCATCTCGAGCCCGCTATGGGACCTGGTCTTTCGCACCTATTCCAAAAACATGCCCCTGAGAACATGCCCGATCGGGCATGCCCTCCGTGACAGGTCCTCACGGCCCGGTCCGCGCCAGCGTGAAAGCCGCCAGCTCTGGCGCGGCTGCCACCACGTCGGCCCGCCCGTCGCCGTCGACGTCGCCGGCCGCCAGCGCCTGGGGCGTGATGCCCGGGCTGAACGGCACGCTCTGCACGCACGGCCCGTCGCCGCCGGCCACGAAGATCACGTGCACCCGCCCTGATCCCGCGGCCAACACCTCGCCCGCCCCGTCGCCGTCGACGTCGGCCACGGGCCCGAGCAGCCGCCCTTCTTCGACGTGAAAGTCCGGCATCGGCTGGCCCAAAGACCAGATCGTCAGCAGGTCGAGCTCCGGCGGCGGCTTGCGGTGCCCGATCAGGTCCGTCAGCCCGTCGCCGTCGACGTCCCCTGCCACCACGCTGTCGAGCGCGCGAATCCCCGGCGCCGTCACCCCGGCGATCGGCTGCAGCCCGATCCCCGCCACGAACTCGAGCACGTCGACCGCCGGCGGGCTCGCCACCGTCGCCAGCAGGTCGAGCCTGGCCGGGTCTCCGGCGACCGCACCGACCGACGTCGCGAACATCACCCCGCGCAGCGCCGCCCCGAACGGCTCGCCGAAGCCGCCCATCCCGTCGCCCAGGCGCAGCGCGATCGGCTGCGCCGGATCGGCGCCGCGGGCCAGCAGGTCGGCTCGCCCGTCGCCGTCGAAGTCGCCGGCCCACAGCTGCTCCGGGGTCGCGCCCAGCGTCTCCTTCACCGGCGCCGCGAACATCCCGTCCTGCCCGAACAGCAGGTGCAGCTCGCCGACGGGCGCTGCCCGGGACACCGCCAGGTCCGACGCCCCGTCGCCGTCGAAGTCCGCCACCGCCAGCCGCTGCGTGCCCCCGAACATGTCGGTCGGGAACGCCACCCCCGGCGCGAACCCCCGAGCCCGTCGCCGAGCAGCACCTCGACCGCGCCCGCGTCCGGCTCCAACGCCACCACGTCGAGCGCCGCGTCGCCGTCGACGTCGACCAGCGCCAGCGCGCTCGGAGAGCCATCCAGCCACGGCTCCGACAGCGTCAGCGGCAGCCGCTCGCACACCGGTATCGCCGCGATCGGGTCGCACCACCCTGGGCCGACGCACTCGTGGCCCTCGTCACATTCGTCGTCCGCGTAGCATTCGTAGCCCTGACAGCGCAGCTTGCTGCGCCATCGAGGTTCGGCACCACCGCGCAGCAGCCGACCGCGTCGTAGCACTCGCCCTCCACGCAGTACTCGCAAAAGCCCTCGCAGTCCGCGTCCGACTGGCACTCCGGCGCCGGGCCCGACGTCCCGCTGGTCTCGCTCGTCGCGCTCGTCGGCACCGTCGCGGACGGCTCGGTCGGCGATGGATCTCCCGTCGACGAGCCCGTCGTCGACGTCGACGTCTGCGCTCCCTCCGTCTCGTTCTCCGGGGTGCAGGACCACACGCCGCCACGCACAAGCCGGCAGCAATCCAGGTCAATCGAGTCTGCATGACGCGTAACCTTCGCACATTCGCCCGGGCGCGACAGGGGCAATCGCGTTCACATACAGAAGCGGACCCGTGGCCTGTACGACGCAGGCGCGTCATCGCTGCTGGTTCCTCCTGGACGAAGTTGTTTACTCTACGATGGGCCCGTGATCGGGCTGTAAGGAGCTCATGAAGACCACGACTCTCTGGTGCACGATCCTCGGCGCGTGTGCGCTCGCTTGCGATGTCTCTGACGATTCCACCCCTGGCGAGGCGCAGGACGTTGTTCTCGACCTCGACGAGGACGCCCGCGACATCTGCGAGATGGACGACGACGCCTGTGTGGAAGACCTGGCGGCCGCTGAAGAGCAGGCCTTGCACGGCCGCTGCGGCGTTCACCCGAGCGCCTTCGAGATCGCGGCGATGGAGGCCGACTTCCTGCATCGCTTCGCCGCCGGCCCCTCGCAGACGATCGACGGCACGCGGGCGGCCATCCCGGTGTGGTTCCACGTCATCCGCAACAACTCCGGCCAGGGCGACGTCAGCGACCAGCAGATCAACGCCCAGCTGAACCTCCTCAATCTGACCTACGCCGGGACCGGCTTCTCGTTCGCGCTGGCGGGTGTCGACCGGACCAACAACAACGCCTGGTACACGATGGCCTCCGGCAGCTCGGCCGAGGTGCAGGCGAAGAACGCCCTGCGCAAGGGCGGCAAGGAGACCCTCAACATCTACACCGGCAACATCGGCCAGGGCTTGCTCGGCTGGGCCACCTTCCCTCCCAGTACAACAGCAACCCGAAGTACGACGGCGTGGTGATCCTCAACGCCAGCCTGCCGGGCGGCAACGCGGTGCCTTACAACCTCGGCATGACCGGCGTCCACGAGGTCGGCCACTGGATGGGCCTCTATCACACCTTCCAGGGCGGCTGCTCCAAGCAGGGCGACCTCGTCGACGACACCCCGGCCGAGAAGTCGGCCGCGTTCGGCTGCCCCGTGGGCCGCAACACCTGCCCCGCCGCCGGCGAAGACCCGATCCGGAACTACATGGATTACACCGACGATGCTTGCATGACCAACTTCACGGCCGGCCAGGCCAGCCGCATGCAGGCCCAGGTGTCGACCTATCGCTGAAGCGACGGGAGCGGCGGGGGCCCGCCGCGTTCCTCGGGGTCATTCGCCCTCAGGAGCGCGCGGGCCTCGAGCCCGGCGACACGCCAATCTCTGACTCGCCTGAAAGGCCGCGCCCCGACATGGAAGGTCACGCGGCCTTCGTTGCAGGTACACCGCCCTGCCGATTGAAAGCCGGGGGCGACCTGTGCTTCCGTCGCGGCGTCGGAGATTGTGTGATGTCGCAGCGTAGCCTCGAATTCCTCGTTACTTGTTCTCTCCTGCTCGCCGCTTGCGGTGACGACGGCGGCGTCGCCACCGGCAGCGCCTCGGGCACCGGCGTGACCTCGGCCAGCGGCACGGTCACCGCCACTACCACCGCCACTACCACCGCCACCGCCACTGCCGGGACCGAGAGCACCTCCGGCAACAGCGGCACCGAATCGACGGGCACCGGTCCGACCACCGGCGACCCGACCACGGGCACGACCGCGCCGGTCGACACCACCGGGCCCGACACCACCGGCACCACGAGCAATCCCAGCACCACGACGCTCGATACCACCACCACCACCACCGGCGACGACACCACCACCACGTCGACGAGCCTCGCCACCACCGACGGCACCACGGGCGACTGCGCCGCGGTCAGCGAGACGGCGACGAACAAGAAGCAGCCGGCCGACATCATCTTCGCCATCGACAACTCGGGCTCGATGGACATGGAGATCGCCAGCGTCCAGGCCAACATGAACCAGTTCTCGGCCAAGATCATCAACAGCGGCATCGACGTCCGCGTCATCGTGATCTCCGACAACAGCATCTGCGTCGGCGCCCCGCTCGGCTCCGGCAACTGTCCAGCCGACAGCAAGCCGCCGACCTACACCCGCATCAATCAGGGCGTCGGCAGCAACAACGCGCTGCAGCTCATCCTCAGCACCTACCCGCAATACAAGGACCTGCTGCGCCCCGACGCCGCCACCCACGTCGTCGTCGTCACCGACGACGACTCCGACCTCGGCGCGAACGCCTTCGACACCCAGTTCAAGGCGCTGGAGCCCGGCATGACCGACTACAAGATGCACGCGATCTGCGGCGCCAAGGGCCCCAGCGACGTCCTGTGGTGCATCCAGAACGCGGTGTGCTGCGCCTTCACGGCCGACGCCGGCGACGTCTACCTCGACCTCATCGCCAACACCGGCGGCAAGTGGGGCGACCTCTGCCTGCAGAACTTCACCCCGGTGTTCGACGAGCTGTCGACCCAGGTCATCGAGAACGCCACCCTCGCCTGCGAGTGGAACATCCCCGAGCCGATGGGCGAGCCGATCGACTTCGACAAGGTCAACGTCGAGTTCGACGACGGCACCCCCGAGACCTTCGGCAAGGTCCCGAGCCCGGCCGAGTGCGCGAACGTCAGCGACGGCTGGTACTACGACGACGAGCAGAACCCGACCAAGATCTTCGTGTGTCCGCAGACCTGCGCCAAGATCCAGGGCGTGCCCGACGCCAAGATCAACATCGAGTTCGGCTGCGAGACCATCATCGCCCAGTGATAGACTGACCGGGCGCGCCATGTCGTTCCGCGACCAGCACGCCGTGCCCGGCCCCGCCGCCGACCCGTTCGCCCGCTTCCAGGCGCTGTTCGCGGCGCTGGAGCACCTCGGCGGCAACGGCGACTCGCTGCGCCTCGTCGCCATCAACCTGCTCGGCGTGCCCGGCGAACCCGACGCCATCGCCGAGCAGGTCCGCGAATGCGACCGCGAGCTCGCGCAGCGGTTCGGCTGGTGGAGCAGCACCCCCGGCGACACCCGCCGCGTGCTCGCCTCGCAGCTCGTCAAGACCGGCGACCGGGCCGACGCCTTCGTCGCCGAGGTCGACCGCGTCGCCGCCCTGTTCCGCGACGTCGGCGTGCGCCGCGGCGGCGTCTACGAGACCCTCGCCGCGCTGGTGCTGCGACGCGCGCTCGGCGGCGCCCCCGCCACCCGCGCCCACGTCGAGCGCTTCGCGGCGATCTACGCCGAGATGAAGCGCTATCACTGGTGGCTGACCGGCCCCGAGGACTTCCCCGCCTGCGCCATGATGGTCGGCTGCGAGGGCACGCCCGCGGACATCGGCGCCGGCATCGAGGCCATCTATCGCGCGCTGCACGAGCGCGCCGGGCTGTGGCAGGGCAACGCCTTGCAGACGGCCGCCAACATCCTCTACCTCACCCGCCTCGGCGCGCTCGAGATCGCCGAGCGGTTCGCCCTCGTGGTCCAGCAGTTCCGCGCCGCCGGGGCCAAGATCGGCCAGCAGGAGTACGACGACCTGGCGATCCTGTGCTTCCTCGCCCTCCCGGTCGAGCGGATCGTCGCCAACGTGCTCGCCATCCGCGATCGGTTGACCGCGAGTCGGTGGTGGTCTCGCCGCGGCGACCTCGGGCTCGCCGCCAACCTCGCGTTCGTCCACCTGGTCGGCGAGGACGGCGCTCTCGGCCCGCTCGCCGACGCCAAGCTGCTGCTCGACATCCAGGCCCTCGTCGCCGCGCGTCAGGCCACCGTGGTCGCCGTCGCCGCCAGCGGATAGGGCCTTTTTCGCCGCGCCTCGGGTCTGGCATCCTGCTCGGGATGTCCACGCCGCGCTTGCTGGCGCTCGTGCTCGTGCTCGCGGGGCTGCACCTCGGCGTCGACGCGCTGGCGGCCGAGGTCGTCGGCACCTTCGGCGCAGTGCTGGCCGCGACCAGCTTCGGCCCCGGCGATCCGCCGCGCCGACCGTGGCTGCTCCGCGCCGTCGCGCTCGGCCTCGTCGTGACCGCGCACGCGCTCCAGCGGCTCGGCCTCGTCACCGTCCACCGCCTCGACTACGTCCTCCTGATCGTCGCCAACGTCCTCGGCGCGCTGGCCCTGCTCGGCTTCTTGCGCGTCCTCCGGCGCAGCGGCCTCACCGTCCCGCTGCGCCCCGGCGAGCGCGTCGTCGCCGTGCTCCTCGCCTGCGCCACGCTCGGCGTCGTCGCGTGGATCCTCGCCGCCCTCGTCCTCCACTCGATCCGCGACGTCGCCGTCGCGGTCAGCACCCTGTGTGACGCGGTCGTCTTCACCACCGCCGCCTTGCTGCTCCGTCATGTCTTGCCGATGCGCGGCGGCCTCGTGGCCCAGCCCTACCTCCTGCTCGCCGCCGACGGCCTGTGCTTCCTCGCGCTCGACCTCGCCCACGCGCTGCAGCCCGTCCCCGGCCCGGCGTTCGCACCGCTGAGCGCGCTCGGCCACGCCACGGGCGGCGCGGCCGGGTTCGCGCAAGCGGTCCTCGTGCGCCGCGGCGCTCGGCCTTCACGTTGACAGCACCCGCCTCGCCGCGACATTTTCTCGCCATGGCCGAGGAGCCGCACGCGCTCGTCCCCGTCGACGCTTCGCGTCCGCCCGACGCGTACGAGCAACGCTACATGGCCGGCGAGGGCACCGTCCTGTACCGCCACAAGCACCGCGCGCCGTGGCAGCTGCACGCGCTCTTCGTGTTCAGCATGATCGCCGTGTTCGGCGCCGCGCTGGCGGCCGGCGGCCTCGTCGGCGGCGCCGTCGGGATCGCCGTCGGCCTGCCGCTGTTCGGGCTGATGTGGATCCTGTCCTCGGTCCTGCGCGTCACCGTGTCGGAGGGCCACGTCAACGTCCAGTACGCGATGTTCGGGCCCAAGATCCCGATCGCCGGCATCGAGCACGCCGAGCTCGTGCAGTACGACTGGCGCCGCTTCGGCGGCTGGGGCATCAAGCGCTCGCTGGCCGGCGAGTGGATCTACAACATGCCCGGCGACGGTGGCCGCGCGGTCCGGATCGTCTGGCGCGACGCTCGCGGCAAGCGCCACGTCACCCACGTCGGCAGCCCGCGCGCCGACGAGCTGTTGCAGCAGATCCGCCGCGCCCAGCGAGCCTTGCCCGCCGGCGCCCGCCCGGCCGCGCTCGCGCCCGGCGACGAGTGAGCCGCAGCGCGCGCGCGTCGGCGACGACTCACGAGCCTCGTGGCGCCTCACCCATCACGAAGGCCCCCGGCCAGCCGCCGTGGGCCGCGATCGCGCGATCGATCTCGTCCATCACCGCGAGCGTCGCCTGCAGCGCCGCCGCCATCACCCGGTAGTGCCCCACCTCTTCGATCGTCAGCGTCCGCCCGCGGCGCGCCTTGAGCCACTTCTCGCACGGCGCGTAACCCCCGACCTCGAACGCCCACACGGCGGCCGGCACCCCGGCGAAGCCGCGCGTCTTCTTCCTGTCGATGAAGACATGTCCCTCGGACCATGTCACGACCTCGACGACGCGCCCCGGCTCACCTGTCCATTCGGCCAGCCCCTCGACGACCTGCGCCGTCTCGAGCAGGTGCAGCCCGACCAGCCGATCCCCCGACCTCACCAGCGCCTGCGCCAGCCCCGGCGTCGCCGCGATCGGCACCCGCGCGAAGTCCTCGCGGATCGCCGGCCCGTAGCGCGCCCGGTACGTCGGGCTGTGGACCACCGCGTACACGTAATGCAGCAGCGCCTCCGGCCCGAGATCGAGCCCCGTCGCGCTTCGCACCGCCGCGACGAACTCCGGCCGCAGGTTGGCAGCGCGCGCCCCGTCCTCGCCGAGCAGGTACAGCGGCGCCAGGAAGTCCTGCCCGCGGTTGCCGAGATAGAACGTCCCGTGGCAAGTGGCGTCGCGCGTCACGCCGAAGTGCGACACCCGCGGGCCGACGATCTGGCGGTTGTACACCAGGGCCAGGTTGTCGCCGGCCAGCATGTGCCGCATCACCGCCGCGCGCGGCCGGCCAAGGAATCCACCTGACTTTTCGGACATGTACGTCCAGCGCCAGTCGAACGGCCGGTACAAGATCCGCCGCACCCGCTCGAGCGCCGGCCCGAGCGCCCGCAGCTCCGCCTGCGCCGCCGCCAGCGACCACGCCCCGTCCGCGGCGATCGCCAGCGCCCGCCGTGCCTCCGCCTCGCTCGCGCCGGCCAGCAGCCGGGTCCGCGCTTGCACATCCGCCGCGGTCCAGCCGATGCACACCGGATCGTTCTTGCTCTGGATCCCCGAACTGTGGACCGCGAAGATCGCCGGCATCGGCCACCAGCCCGCGTACTCGGCCGGCACCTCACCTGTCTCTTCCGCCATGTCCCAGCGGTAATACGGCGCCCGCGGCTGGTGCGGCCGCAAGAGCCCCGTCAGCCCGCCGGCATCGCCGAGCCGCGCCAGCTTGTCGGCCCGCCGCCCGCGCAGCGAACCGCCGTGGTGCCCCGCCCCGCCGCCCTTGCACAGCCACGCGATCGCCACCCCCTGGGTGATCGCGAACACGTTCTCGTCGACCACGTCGCCGCGCACGTCGCCGTGGAGGTCGATCACCCGGCGCCACGGGAACGTCGCCTGCAGGCTGGCCCGCAGCCCGCGCTTGGCGATCCCCACCAGCAGATCGCGGTTGATCACCAGCCCCACCACCGCGCGCGGCACCTGCTCGGCCAGGTACTCGGCCAGGCGCAGGAACTTCCACTCGTCGCGCAGCAGGTCGCTCTTGGTCTCGCCCAGCCCAGACTTCCAGCGGCGCAGCTCGGCCACCAGCCACCCCGGCGACGACGACGACGACGCATACGGCGGATTGCCGACCACCACCGTGTAGCGCCGCTCGGGCGGCTCGGCCAGCGCGTCGCGGCGCACGAGGCCGCACGGCTCCTCGCCGCTCGGCGCGTAGCCGCTGCGGATCAGCGCGTCCGCCAGGCGCAGCCGCGCGACCACCAGCGGCGCCAGCATCGGCTCGTACGCGTGCAGCCGCGGCAGCAGGTGCGCCGGCACGTAGGCACGCCAGCGCTGCAGCACGGCCGCATCGTCGATCGCGGGCACGCCGAGCTCGCGGCGCCAGCGGTCCTTCATCGTCCGCTCGATCGACCGCACGCACGCCAGGACGAACGCCCCCGTCCCGCACGCGAAGTCGAGGATCGACACGAACGGCCCGGGCCCGTCCGCCTCGCCCGTCACCTGCGCCCACGTGTCCGTCGCCGCCAGGCCGTCGGCCAGCCCGAGCTGCTCGCGCAGCGCCTCGTCGACGCCGGCGACGATCGCGGTCACCAGCGGCCGCGGCGTGTAGAACACCCCGCTCCGCCGTCGCGCCCGCGGATCGAGGCTCGCCAGCAGCGGCTCGAAGAACGCCTCCGCGGCCTCCTCGCCGCCCATCACTTCGAGCGCGTCGAGTCGCCCGGCGATCCGCGCCAGCTCGCCCGCCAGCGGACCGGTCAGCGCCGCCAGCTCGCGCTGCAGCCCGGCCGCCCGCGCCAGCTCGATCGCCCGCGCCAGCGTCGCCCCCTCACCTGTCTGTTCGGACAGCCCGCGCGCGGCGAACAACGCCGCCACCAGCGCCTGCGCCTCGACCTCGGTCTCGCCCGTCAGCCCCGTCAGTCGCGGCTGCAGCGCCCGGACCTCCGCCGCCAGCATCGGCGCGAGCGCCTCGACCCGCTCGCTGGCGCGTGCACGCCGTGGCACACGCGCAGCCTAGCCCAACCTGTCCCTGCGGACAACGCCGCCCCGGGTCGGGCCGCCCCGCTGCCGGTCGCGCAGCTCGGGCACGAGACTGGACCTCGAGGACATGTCCCAAAGACGTCTCGCGCGTGCGACCGTCCGCTCGGGTGAACTCCGACGGACCTCGCCCCCGCCGCGCAGCCCGGCCAACGACATGCCCTCGAAGACATGTCTAAAAAGACATGTCGATCGCGCGGCCGTCAGCTCGGGTAGAGCCGGCGGATCTCGAACCCGTCGCGCAGATCCGACACCGAGTTGTACCTCGAGGACAGGTTTAAAAGACATACCGCTTGTGCGACTTCGGCGCCCCGAAGATCACCGGGCAGGCCTGCCGCAGGCCGCTCGAGAAGAACCCCTCCTCGTCGCGGTCGTGGCCGTGGATCACCAGCGACACCGGCACCGCGCTCGCCGACACCCGCGCCAGCAGCCGCGCCGTCACCTCGTCGCGCTGGCCGTAGCTGCACAGGAACGTCGCCAGCAGGTGGCGGCGGTACGGGTCGTTGTCGCGAGGCGACAGCCGCACCCCGTCGAGGTCGTCGAACTGTTGCAGGCGGTCGTCCGGCGAGCCGTGCGACAGCAGCACCCCGCACGGCGCCGCGATCGCCAGCAGCGCCGGCTCGAACAGCGCCCGCAGGTCGGCCAGCTGCGCCGGCGTGCAGCGGCCCTCGAGCGCCGCGACCTCGTCGGTGTGAAACTTCGCCGTCCGCGGCCCGCCGACGTGCCCGTGGTCGTGGTTGCCGAGCACGTAGTGGACCCGACCCGGGTAGGCGCGCTGCAGCTCGAGGATCGCC
Source organism: Nannocystis pusilla (assembly GCF_026626665.1). Lineage (GTDB taxonomy): Bacteria > Myxococcota_A > Polyangia > Nannocystales > Nannocystaceae > Nannocystis > Nannocystis pusilla. Next base: position 987,132 of record NZ_JAPNKE010000002.1, on the reverse strand, counting down.
GCCACGATCTCGGCGGACATGTCCGAATAGTCATACAGCTCGGGCCGGCGGCCGCGCGCCTCGTCGCTGGGCCCGTGGACCGTGTCCCCGAGGATCGCCCAGTGCGTCGCCGGCTCCGTCGCCGAGGCCGCCAGGAAGTGCTCGCGCAGCGCCAGAAAGTCGGCCCAGCAGCCGTGCAGATCCGTGCTGACGATCAACGCGCCGCGCGACGGCAGAATCACGGTCCTGCGCCTCATCTTCGCGGCGCCGATGATACACGAGACCGCTTGAGGAGGCCGCCACTCGAGCGACCGCGCGGCTCCGCGCCCGCATGGGCGCTCGCCATGGAAGAGGCCGATGCAAGCTCGTGGACGATCGCAGAGGGCTGCACACCACGAGCGCATGCGCACTGCCGCCGCGACTTCGGCTTCGCCTGGCCACTGCGCCGGCGATCCGTGTCGTGCTCGTCCCTCTGCGACGTCGACGAGCTCACGCCGCGTAAATAACGGTTCGACGCGCCCTGAATATCGACCCCGCGAGGACTCGCAGTCAGCGATGCCAGCGCGACCACGACCTGCGATCGCACCTGAACGACGCGTGGTTTGCGATTTGACGTCGCTCCCGATCGTAGCGACCTCTCCACCTCCTCGACGCACGCCGACGCACCGACCGCTGCAGCGCATCGCGAACTCGTCGCCGCGTGAGCGCTCGCGGGTCGCCATCCGATCTCGGCGCTCACGATCGTACGAGCGCCGATCTCCCGGCCTCTCGCATCCTCACCCACGACGCACCTCCGGGCGCCGCGCCGACTGCCGAGCCTCGTGTCGTTGCGTCGGCCTCCGCGCCGTGCGGCGACGAGCGTACGACGCGCGCTCGCCCTGCCGTCGCGCTCGTCCTCCGCTGGGCCCCGCGCACCGACAGCAGCGCCATGGCGACTACTTGTCCGCGCCGGCGGCCCCGCGCTATCCTCGCGGCCGTGCGAACCGCCGCGCGAGTGGGCCTGTGCGTCGTGCTGTTCGGCCTCGGGAGCGCCTTCATGGCCTGCTTCAAGGCCGACTTCTTGCTCGGCGCAGTGTGCAACCGCGACGACGCGTGCGGCCAGGACCAGGGCCTGTGCTGCTCCGGGTATCGCTGCCGACCGGCGCCCGAGCACTGCGAGCGCGGCGAGAACCAGGACACCGGCTACACCCTCGCCTACGCCCCCTGCGACGACGACGAGGAGTGCCACGCCTACGGCATGCCGCGCTGCGTCCACCGCGACGGCGCGGAGCGGGCTTCTGCGCCGACCTGTGCGAGGGCATCGCCAGGAATTGCGAGAAGCACCCGAACTCCGACAGCCGCGTCTGCCTCGACGTCGACGGCCAGCCGCTGTGCGCGCTCCGTTGTTGCAGCGCCGGGTGTGTCGCTGACACCGACGCCAGCAGCTGCGTCGGTCAGGAAGATTGTCCCGCTCCCTGCCCCTCCGAGATGGAGTGCCTGGACGACGTATGCGTGCCGGCCAAGAAGTCGCAGTGATCGCCCGGCCGCCTCGTCTGCGGCGCGCCGCCACCGACGCGCGCCTCCAGCCCCCTGCGTCCACTCCCGCCCCGCCCCCGCCTCGCGGGTCGAACGGGCCGGCCCGCCTCCTCGCAGCCGGTCTCGCCATCTACCTGTCCTTCGAGACAGCCACCGCCCGCGCCGCCGTCCCCGCCGCGGCTGACCTGTCCTTCGAGACACCTGCCTCGCGCGCCTTCACGGCCTCGATCGCGCTCCCCTCGTCGCGCGAGGCGCCCGCCGTGAGCGGCGCGTTCGCCCCGCGCTTCCTGTCAGCGACGCTCCTCGCCGACCTGTCCTTCGGACCACCCGCCCCGTCGCCCCGCGACCTCGCCTACGAGCAAGGCCAGGCGGCCAAGGAGGCCGGCGACGACGCGCGCGCCGCCGAGGAGTTCGCCCGCGCCTACCGCCTCACCCCGGCCGAGGAGACCGGCCCGCGGCTGATGCTCCTGCGCGAGAGCGTCGACGCCCGCCTGCGCGCCCACCAGCGCGGCGGCGGTGCGCGTGAACAGCTCTGTCCCGCCCGCGGCTTGCTGCGCGAGCACCTCGCCGGCGCCGCCCCCCTGGCCGACGAGCGCGCCCGCCTGGACCGCATCGACCAGGGCCTCGGCGCCGTCGACTGCGACGCCCCCGAACGACCGGCCCCCAGGACCCCGCGCCGAGCCAACCTGTCCCCGAGGACAATCCGCCAGCCTCCCCGCGACCTGTCCCTCCAGACATCTCACCTGTCCCTCCGGCCACCTCGCCCGCGACCGCCGCCCCGCCACGAGCTGTCCCCGGAGACATGTCCTCCGCGCCACGCCGGCCGACCCGGCCCGGCCGGGCGCTCCGGATCGCCGGCGCGACCGTGCTCGGCGTGGGCGCGGCGGCGCTCGTGCCCATGGGCGTCGGGATCGCCCTCGCCCGCGACGCTACCCGCGACGGCCGCCGCGTCTGCTGGGGCATGGACATCGCCTGCGACGGCGGTGATAACCCCGAGGTGCGGGAGATCCTGGAGCGCGGCTACGACGCCGACAAGCTGGTCCGGATCGCCGCGCCGATCGCCGGCGTCGCCCTGCTCACCGGCCTCGTCCTGCTCAGCGTCGGCCTCGCCGTCCGCGGCCGGGCGCCCGTCGCCGTCGCCCCGCGCCTCGGCCCGGGCAACCTCGGCATCGGGCTCCAGGGCCGCTTCTGACGGCCCCCGCGGCCGCGCGTGTTAGACTCGGGCGCCGCAGGCGACGCGTGGACGAGGCAGGCGACAGCACGTTCCCGATTGGCCCGAGCTGCGGCGCCTCTTCACCTACGACGAGCTCGTCGGCAAGGTCCTGCAGGGTCGTTACGAGGTCGTGCGCCGGCTCGGCGCCGGCGGCATGGGCGTGGTGTTCCTCGCCCGCCACGTCCACCTCGACAAGCTGTTCGCGCTCAAGATCATCAGCGCGCGCTACCTCGACGAGCCCGAGATCGGCCGCCGCTTCCTGCTCGAGGCCCAGGCCGCGTCGAAGATCGATCACCCCAACGTGGTCGGGATCACCGACTTCGGCCCGCCCGAGGCCGGCCCGACCTTCTTCGTCATGGAGTACCTGGAGGGCGAGGACCTCGCCCGCACGCTCGCGCGCGAGGGCCCGCTGGCCTGGCCCCGCGCGCTCCACGTCGTCACCCAGATCGCCCGCGCCCTCGCGGCCGCCCACCAGCGCGGCGTCGTCCACCGCGACATCAAGCCGCAGAACTGCGTCCGCGTCGAACGCGACGGCGACCCCGACTTCATCAAGGTCCTCGACTTCGGCCTCGCCAAGATCCTCTCCGGCACGGCCAAGAGCACCTGGACCGTCGGCGGCTCGCCCGGCTACATCGCCCCCGAGATCTACCGCGGCGGCCGCACCGACCACCGCGTCGACATCTTCGCCCTCGGCGTCGTCCTCCACACCCTTTTGCTCGGCCGCCTGCCGGCCCAGGCACCCGGCGATGTCGAGATGCCGCCGCACGCCCCCGTGCTGCACGGCGCCGACCTGCCCGGGCCGCTGCGGGCGATCATCGACCGCGCCACCGCCGAAGACCCCGAGCGCCGCTACCCGTCGGCCGACGCGCTCCTCGCCGCCCTCGCCGACGCCCGCGCCGCGCTCGATCGCCCCTCCGGACATGTTTTTAAAGACATGACCGATCGGCCACGCGATCGCCCGGCCCGCCGCGGCCTGTTGCTCGCCGCCTCGTTCGGCGGCGCGCTGGCCGTGGCCGCCGTCGCTGTCAGCATGCGCGAGGCCTCGGGCGACGCCGCCGGTCTTACGCGCGTCGACACGACCGCCGACCCGAACGCGGCGCCGGCCGCCGCGGAGCCCAATGACGCCGGCGCGGCGCCGACCTCCAGCCCCCTCCCAGGCGCGGCAGAGGGCCGCGCTCCCGCGAGCTCCCTCGCGCCTGCCTCCGGCGCAGCGACCACGGTCGCAACCGCGAGCCCCTCCCCGGACGCGGCGGCAAGGACCACGCTTCCGCGGGACCGCTCGCGCCTGCCTCCGACGCTGCGACAGATGGCGCTGCGAGTCTCGCCTCGCCCGCTCCGGCGATCCCGCCGTCCGCCGCCCAGGCGACCGACGCCCGGGAGGGCGCGACTTCTTCACCAGACCTCAAGGACATGTCCGAGAAGACATTGCCCAAAGCCCCTGTCGCAAGCGCCAGCAGCGCTCGCCCGCCGAAGCCGCTCGCCCCGTTCGACCCGGCCGCCGCGCGGGCCCGGCTCGAGCGCCGCGCGGCCGACGTCCGCGCCTGCAAGGCCGACTCGAGCTTCCGCACCATGACCGCCACCGTCCGGCTCGCCGGCACCGTCACCGTCTCCCCGCGCGGCCAGGCCACGGTCGTCCTCCCGCCCGGCTACGACGTGAGCCCCTGCCTCGAACGCCTGGTCGCCGGCACCCGCTTCCGCCCCAGCCTCGACGGCGGCGAGTTCGCCTTCACCTTCCTGCTCTGACGCGGCCTGGATCGGCTCTTCCCGCCACGAAATCGACCTGTCCCGGAGGACATACGCTCGGCCTCCTCCCACGGGGTCTCGCGCCCGCCGCTCGCCGGGCCGAGCCGTCGCCGGGTCCGAAATCACCTGTCCTCGAGGACATCCCACCGCGAGGGCCCTCTCGTCGCGGCTCAGCGCCGACCCGGCGCGACGAGCACCGCAGGCCTCCGCCTCACCCCGGCGCCGGGCCCAGCCCCATGCGCGCCAGCGGGCGTCGAGGCGCTCCTTGGCCACCCGTAGCCGGCTCTTCGCGGTGTTCTTGGGGATCTCGTACACCGCCGCGATCTCGGCGCTCGTCATCTCCTGCGCGTAGCGGAGCTCGAGCAAGATCTGCAGGTCGAGCGGCAGCTTGCGCAGCGCCGCCGACAGGCGCTCGAGCTTCGCGTGGGCCGAGACCAGCCGGCTCGGCGACGGCGACAGATCTTCGATCGACGACAGGCTCGGGTCGAACTGGGCCGCGCGGGTCTTCTTGCGGTAGTGGGCGAACAGCACGAAGCGGGCCGTCCCGTAGAGATAAGCGCGGAAGCTCGCCGCGATCGGCTCGCCGGCCACGACCTCCTCGCCGGGCACGACGAAGCGGTCGCGCGCGTGCGTCAGCGCCTCCCACGTCTGCTGCGCCAGGTCGTCGACCTCGAAGTCGCGCGCCTTGTCGGCGAAGAAGCGGACCACCTGCGGCCCGTAGTGGCGCACCAGCCCGTCGCCCGCGCGCGCGTCCCCGGCCCGCCAGGCCGCCAGCAGCGCAAGGTCCTCGTCGTTGCGGGCCATCGCCGCCGCGCGCGGGCCCCCGGCCTCGACCTGGTCTTCGGGTCTGGTGGACTTCGGCATGCGGGGCGGGTCGCGGATCGCACGACCCGCCCCGGCCTCCAAGGGCCTCTCGCTCAGCCCCCGGCCAGCGCCGCGCTGATCTCGCCCACCGCCGACACGCTCCCGCTCAGCGCGCCCGAGCCGCTCTGGATGAGCGTGCCCACGCTCTCGAGCTCGGCCACCGCGCAGAGGATCCCCACCTTCGCCCGCAGGCTGGTGTCGCTCGCGAAGTCGGCCTGCACCGAGGTCACCAGCCCCACCGCCGCGTCCCCGAGCCCGGTCCCCGCCTCGAGCACCAGCTTCGCGCGGGCGCTCGCGGCCAGCAGACCGGCGTAGCGCAGGCGGAAGCCCTCGACCCACGCCTTGAACTTGGCCCGCTCGACATCGTCCTCGAAGTCTTCATGCCACTGCCACAGGATCTCGAGCGACGGCGGCGTGCACTGGGCCTGCATCTTCGCCTCGGCCTCGACGCTCGCCTCGCACTCGGCCTTGGCCTTCGGCGGCACCACCTCGCCGTCGCACGAGCCGTTGCACTCGGCGCTGGCGTCGGCCGCCGCCTGGCAGCGCACCTCCGCTCCCGCCTCGCACTGGCCGCTCGGCGCCTCGTACTCGCACGAGCCCTGACAATTGCCGTCGCACGTGGCGCCGGCCTTGAGCTCGCACGTGCCCATGCACTCGCCCGTGCACTCGCCCGCGCACTGGCCGTCGGGCCCGGTCACGCTGCACCCCGTACTGCACTCGCCGTTGCAGGTGCCGTTGCACTTCAAATCGTTCGTCAGCTCGCAGGTGCCGGTGCAGGAGCCGCTGCACTGCAGGTTCGGCGCCGTGCCCTTGCACATCACCTTGGCCGACACGTCGCAGCTGGCCGAGGCGCTGGCGTCGACCGTGCAGGTGCCCTTGCACTCGACCGAGGCCATGCCCGGATCGATCTCCGCGTCGCACTTCGCCGACGCATCGATCGCCACCTTCGCGTCGACGGTGCAGCGCGGCGGCGCGTACTTCACCTTGAGCCCGCCCTCGATCGCGCCCGAGAACTTGGCCGAGAGCGCCGCCCGGATGTCCGCCGCGCTCGCGCCCGCGTCGAGCTCGAGCGACACCGCGAGCGCCCGCAGCTCCGCGTCGACCCCGGCCTTGACCTCGAGCGCCGCCTTGTCGAACCCGACCACCGCCGCGAAGAAGCTGTCGACGCTGGCGAATCCCGTGATGGAGGCGTTGCCCTCGGCGAGCCCTTGCTCGGGGCACTGCAGGCCGCAGATGTCGGTCGCGGGGTTGTCCTCACAGCCGGCAGTGATGGTCGCGAGGAGGCCGATAGCGAGGGTGGAACCAGAGATATTTCGGAACATGTTCTTTGTCTCCTGTCTCAAAAGACTTGTCGTCGAGGCGCACCTGACCTGACCCCGAGGCCAGGCGATGGAGGTCGATCGCCCGGCCCGGATCGCAGGCGCCGGTCTTGCGCGTTCGGCCCAGAGGTGTCGCTACCCGCCCCGGGGATCGGATTTTTTTCGCGCCCCCTCAAAAGCCCGCCGCGCGAATCCGCGCAACCGGCGAATTCAGCCGATTCGTGGCTAGTATCTGACGATCTGAGCCCTCGCCCGCTCACTCCGCGAGCGTCACCGTCGGCCGGAACGTCGGCGCCCGGCGAGCGCGCGTCTTCTGTTCGAACAAACGCTCCTCTCGCCCGCGTTCACTCCGCGAGCGTCACCGTCGGCCGGAACGTCGGCGCCCGGCGAGCGCGCGTCTTCTGTTCGAACGCGTAGCCCATCGCCAGCAGATCGGCCTCGCCGCGCGGCTTGCCGAGGAACGCCAGCCCCACCGGAAGCCCGTGGATCTCCCCCATCGGCACGGTCAGGCTCGGCGTCCCCGCCACCGCGGCCGCCCCGAAGCTGCCCCCGCCGATCCTGTCCCCCAGGACAGGGTCCGTCGGCCAGGCCGGGCCCATCGCCGGCGCGACCACGGCGTCGAGCCGGTGCGTCGTCAACGTCGCCCCCAGCCCCTCGTCCCACGCCAGCCGCCGCGCGGCGGACCGCGCCGCCGCGTACGCCGGCGCGTCGAGCCCGTCCTTCGCCTGCGCCTGCTCGAGCACGTCCTGCCCGAACCACGGCATCACCGCGCGCGTGCTCGCGGTTCCACGCGATCAGCCCCGCGAGCGACGACACCGGCGCGCCCGACTCGCGCAGGTAGCGGTCGAGCCCGTCCTTGAACTCGTACAGCAGCACCTCGAACTCGTGCTCGCCCCATTGCTGCCACGTCGCGATCTCCACCGGATCGATCAGCTCCGCCCCGGCCGCGCGCAGCGACGCCAGCGCCTGCTCGGTGATCGCGTCGAGCCGCGGGTCGGCGCCCATCGCCTGGCGCAGCACGCCGATCCGCTTGCCCCGCAGCGCCCCCGCGTCGAGCCCGGCGGTGTAATCACCTGTCCCTTCGGTCATCCCGTTCAGCAGCAGCGCCGCGTCCCGCACCGTGCGCGCCATCGGCCCCGCCGTGTCCTGTGTCGCCGAGATCGGGATGATGCCCGCGCCGGGGATGAGGCCCACCGTCGGTTTGAGCCCGACGAGCCCCTGGATCGCCGACGGACAGAGGATGCTGCCGTCGGTCTCGGTGCCGACGCCGACCGCGGCGAGGCTCGCCGCGATCGCGGCGCCGGTGCCCGAGCTCGAGCCGCACGGGTTGCGATCGAGCGCGTACGGGTTCTTCGTCTGCCCGCCGCGGCTGCTCCAGCCCGACGTCGAGTCGCTCGCGCGGAAGTTGGCCCACTCGCTGAGGTTCGTCTTGCCGAGGATCACCGCCCCGGCCGCGCGCAGGCGCGAGACCAGCGGCGCATCGGCCCGCGGTCGGTGCTCCGCCAGCGCCAGCGAGCCGGCCGAGTTGACCATCCCGGCGACGTCGATGTTGTCCTTGATGAGCACCGGGATCCCGTGGAGCGGCCCCCGCACTCGCCCCTGCGCGCGTTCACGATCGAGCGCCTCGGCCTCTGTACGTGCATGCGGGTTCACCTCCACGACCGCCGCCAGCGCCGGGCCCGCGTCGTCGATCGCCGCGATCCGCTCGAGGTACGCCGCCGTCAACGCTGCGGACGACAGCACCCCGGTCTGCATCCGTCGCTGCGCCTCTGCCAGCTCGAGCTCGATCACGTCGATCGGCACGCGCGTCGCAGGGGACCTCGTCTTGTCGCCGTGTACACAACTCGAACACAGCAGCGCGACGACGAGGGCCAGCGAGCGACGCATCGACCGCAGCTTATCCGCGGCGCGCGAGCTTGACGATGGCGCGGGCCCAGCGGACTCTGCCATGAGGAGGTGAATCATGGCCGACCGCAAGCCGATTGAACCGCTGGCGATGTTCGACTCGATCGTCGTCATCGACGCCACCCCGCTGCTCGGCGAGCCCCAGGCGACGGCCGCCGGGCTCGCCCGCGAGCCCGACGTTCCCCTGCCCCGCGCCGCCCCGCCCGAGCGGCTGTCGCACGCGCACCTGCTCGATCTCCTGCGGCGGGTCGAGGGCGTCGACATCAAGCGGCTCGATCGTGGCGACGACCTGCGGGCCAGCGATCTGCGCCTCTCGCCGCGCCGGCCCTACATCGACGGCCGCGGCCACCTCGACTTCCACGGCGCGCGCGTCCTCGGCGGCGACTCCGACCTGGCCCACTTCACCGACGACGACCCCGAGCTGGCGCGCGTGGAGATCTGGCTCAAGGGCCTGGTGCCCGGCGGCTCCTATCTGGCCCAGCTCCGCCTGTCGGGGCCGAGCAGCGGCCGGTTCCGCGTCCGCGGCAGCGACACCGGCGGCGAGATCGAGTTCGCCGCCGGCCCGGGGCTCACCGTCCTCGTCGTGCTTCACGACATCCAGCACGAGCTGTCCCTGCTCGCCGTCGAGGCGACGGGTGCGCCAGCTGGACCTTCTACGACATCAGCTTCACGCCGCTGTGAACATCCTGAGGGACATGTTCCATGCGACATGTTCCTTGCGCCATCGCGTGGCCTCGCGGCCCCAATCGCGCCGGTCCCGCCCCCGGTGGCGCTGCGACGCGCGCTCGGCGATACTGCCGGCCATGAAGGCCACCATCCGCACACCCCTCGCGTTCTTGGTCCTCCTGCTCGCCTGCGACTCCGCTGCCGAAGGCAACGGCAAGGTCGAGGCGAAGGCCGACGTCAAGGCCGACGCCAAGGCCGACATCAACCTCGACGCCAAGGCCGTCGCCGACGCGGCCGCCAAGGCCCAAGCCGAAGGCGACGCGAAGGCCGAGCTGGCCGCCGACGCGGCCGCGCAGGTCACCGTCCCGCCGCTCAAGGCCGTCGCCGACGTCGAGGCCGCGATCGGCACCAAGGTCGCGCTCAAGCCCGCGGACCTCGACCTCAAGGGCGTCGTCGACCTGCTGGCGAAGGGCGAGATCAAGACCGCCGCCGAGCTCGAGCTGTTCCTCAACGCGCCGGGCGCCGCCGCCCACCGCGTCGACTTCGACGCCGACGGCAAGCTCGACTACCTGCAGGTCGTCGAGATCCGCGCGGGCGCGGGCGTCGACTTCGAGCTGCGGGCCGTGCCCTCGAGCAAGCTCGACGCCTCGCTCGCCGTCCTGGTCGCCACCATCGGCACCCTGCGCGCCGAGGCCGAGGGCGCGCTCAAGGTCGTGGCCAGCTACTCGGCGGCGGTCGAGGGCGGCGCCGACTTCAAGTTCGAGCGCGGCTTCGATGCCGACTTCAAGGCCGACGGCGTCGTCCTGGCCGACGCGGGCGCCGGCGCCTTCTTCGGCTGGGCCCTCGACGTGCGCCGGCCCGCGTACGTCAGCGCCCACGTCTCGCCGGTCGACATCCAGATCGGCGCCGACGGGGCCGCGCAGTTCGCCGGCGACGTCTCGGCCTCGCTGGCCGCCGCTCACCTCGCGGCCCTGCGCGCCGCGGTCAAGGTCGAGGCGCTGGCGCTCGCCGCCGTCGACGTGCCGAAGATCGACGTCACCCCGCCCAAGGTCGACGTCAAGGGTGTCGCCAAGGCCAAGGGCGGCATCGACCTCGACCACTCGGCCAAGGCCGAGGCTCGGTCAAGGTCGGCTCGGGCGGCGGCGTCAACGTCGGCAGCGGCGGGATCAAGGTCGGCGGCAGCGCCGGCATCTCGGTCGGCGGCGGCGGCGGCGTCTCGGTCGGCGGCGGCGGCAGCGGCAAGGCCAAGGCCGGCGCCGGCATCAAGATCGGCAAGTGATCGCGGCCTGCGCTTCGGGCATGTCCTCGCGGACATGCCTCCGAGGACATGCCCCTTCGCCCATGTCCCGCCGATCTAGCCCATGATCCGCCGGACCAGCAGGTCGAACAGGATGCTGAGCGCGTCGAGGGCCGACTGGCCCTTGCGGCGCGACCACTCGGTGTAGCGGATCGTCACCGGCACCTCGACGAAGCGCAGGCGCAGGCGGCGGATCTCGTGCAGGATCTCCGACGCGTGCGCCATCCGGTTCTGCGTGATCCGCAGCGCCCGCGCGGCCGCGGCCGTGAACGCGCGCAGGCCGTTGTGCGTGTCGGTGATGTCGAGGCCGGCCGCCACCCGCGTGAACGCGGTCGCCAGGCGCAGCACCACGCGGCGGCTCTCGGGCATCCCCACCGTGCCGCCGAGGAAGCGCGAGCCGAGCGCGACGTCGGCGCGGCCCTCGGCGAGCGGGGCCACGAGGGCCGCGACGTCTTCGGCGCGGTGCTGGCCGTCGCCGTCGAAGGTGACGACGTAGTGGGCGCCGCGGGCGAGCGCCAGGTCGATGCCGGTCTGCAGGGCCGCCCCCTGGCCGAGGTTGACCGCGTGGCGCACCACGGTCGCGCCGGTGTCGCCCAGGCGCGCGGCGGTGTCGTCGCTCGATCCGTCGTCGACCGCGATCACGTGCGGCCAGGCGCGCAACAGCTCGGCCAGCACCTCGCGGATCACCGGCCCCTCGTTGTAGCAGGGCACCACGATCGTCACTTCCGCGGGCGAGGCCGGCGACATCGGCCGGCATTGTCGGGCCGCGAGGGCCGCGAAGCAATCGCCGCGGAGTGGAGGTCGACCCCGGCCTCGGCGCTGCGAACCCGTGGACGCGGCGAGCCGACCCGCCCACCGCGACCGCGGAGCCATCGCCGCGAGCGCAGAGGGTGGCAGCGGCCTCGACCTCGGGCGCTGCCTCGGCGACCGCGACTCATCGCCACGACCGCGGCGAACACCGCGGCGGTTTGTACCCTCGCCACCCGTCGCTCCGCTCGCTGGCGGCGAATTGACATCCGTCACCGCGCGCCCGATGCTCCGGCGACCGCGGGCGTCCATGGCGATCCAGTTCGTGCTCATCGGCGGCAGCCTCGCCCTCCTGTTCCACTTCTTCGTGCGAGCGCGGCGGCGGCCGGTGCAGAAGCTGGCGATGACCGTGGTGTTCGCCGCCATCATCTTCCTGGTGATCTTCCCCGACGTCTCGACCTGGTTTGCGAACCGCGTCGGCGTCGGCCGCGGCGTCGACCTCGTCTTCTATCTCAGCTCGCTGGTGCTGCTGTTCCTGTGCTTCAACCTCTACCTCGGGCAGAAGGCGCTCGAGGATCGCCTGACGATCGTCGTCCGCGAGCTCGCGCTGCAGCCTCACCGCCCGCGGCCCGACGCGCCGGCTGAAATGCGCGCGGAGCCGTGACCGCGGCGCGCCGCCTCCTCGCGGGGCTCGGCCTCGCCTGCCTCTACGCGGGCGTGTTCCTCGCGTTTCACCCCGCGATCCTCCGCGGCGAGGCCTTCCTCGGCTGGGACGCCGTCAACGAGCACTGGGGCGACCTGCTCGTCCCCGTGCACGCCCTGCGCGCCGGCGAATGCCGCTGTGGAACCCTTTGAGCGCGGCGGCTACGACTTCCTCGCCGACCCGCAGACGGGCGTGCTCTACCCGTTCAATTGGCTGGTGTGGCTCGGCGCCGCGGTGTTCGGCGAGGGCCCGTGGGTGGTCCTGTTCAAGGCGTTGCTGCACGTCGCCATCGGCGGCCTCGGGACTCATTTGCTGCTCGCGCGGCTCGGCCTCTCGCGCTCCGCCAGCACGTTCGGCGGCCTCGCCTTCGTGCTCTCGGGTCGGGTCGCCAAGGCCAAGGACTCGGCCGGCCTGTGGTCGCCGGTGTGGCTACCGTGGCTGGTGCTCACCGGCCTCGAGCTGGTGCGTCGGCCCTCGCCGCGCAGCGGCCTGGCCTTTGGGGCAGCCACCGCCATGGCCTTCCTCTCCGGCTACCCGCCCAACTTCTTCCGCGACCTCGTCGGCCTCGCCCCCGTGCTGATCGTCGCGCTCGTCCTCGTGGTCCGCGGCCTCCCGACCGCGCGGCGTCACCTCGCGCGGGTCGCCGCCGCCGGTGCCGTGGCGGTCGCCGTCGTCATGGGCCTGGCCCTGCCGAGCATCGTCGCCACCCTCGCGTGGCTGCCCGAGACCGTGCGCGAGCAGCTCAGTTTCGCCGAGGTCGTCTACTCGACCGCGCGTCCGCTGCACCTGTTCGACGCCCTCGCCCCCGGCACCTGGCGCGAGGGCGCGCCCGTCCACTACCTCGGCGCCATCGCCCTGCTGCTCGCGGTGTTCGCGGTCCGCCGCGACGCCCTGCGGATCACCTACGCCGCCTGCGCCCTGCTCTTCTTCCTGCTCGCGTGCGGCGACGGCTCCTTCCTCCTGCCCTTCCTCGCCCGCCACGTCCCCGGCTTCGGCCTGTGGCGGATCCCCGCCCAGTACTTCTTCGGCTTCGCCTTCTTCGTCGCCGTCCTCGCCGCGCACGGCTTCGACGACCTCGTGCGCGCCGAACCGGCGCGCCGGCGCGCCCTCGCTCGCCGCCTCGTCCTCGTGTTCGCGCCGGCCTGCCTCGGCCTGCTCGTCGCCCTCGCGTGGAGCCGTGCGCCGACGAGCACCGGCCTCGGCGCGCTGTTCATCGCGCTCGGCGGCGCGTGCCTCGGCGGCCTGCTGAGCGCGCGACAACGGCTGCGCCGCGCGGCCGCGCCCGCGGCGATCGTCGTGGCCCTGCTCGAGCTCAAGGTGCAGGCGCGGCAGATCCACGAGATCGCCCAGCGGCCGCCCGATCTCGCGCGCGACGCTGCCCTCGCGCGCCTGGACGACCGCGTCGGCTGGCGTGTCGCCGACGACGAGCACTACCGCTGGCGCGTCGGCGCGCGCCTCGACGTGCGCGACATCTTCGGCCGCAACAGCACCCTCGTCACGCGCCGCTGGCGGGCCTTCGCCGCGCGCGCGCGAGCACGCCGGCCTGCTCGCCGCCGCCAACGTGCGCTGGTACGCCGGCGGGCATCGGGCCGCCGTCCAGCGCACCGCCGCCGGGCGGTCGCGCTGGATCCCCGGCCAGCCGGTCGAGCTGCTGCAGGCCGCCCCGCTGGCCTACTGGACCGCGCGGGTCGAACTCGTCGAGCGCGAGGAAGACGCCCTCGATCGCCTGACCGCCCTGCCGCCCGGCAGCGCCGCGGTGCTCGAGGCGCCGCACCTCGGTTCCGACGACGCCGCCGCGCTCGCCGACCTGCGACCCGAGCACGCGCCGGTGCCCGCGGTCCTCGACGTCTTCGCGCGCAACCGCCTCGCGCTCACCGTCGACGCCCCTGCCGCCGGCGTGCTGGTGGTGAACGAGGCCTGGGGACCCGGCTGGACCGCGCGGGTCGACGGCGCGCCGGCAACGGTGCTGCGCGCCAACTACCTGTTCCGCGGCCTGCTCGTCGGCCCGGGCCGGCACACGGTCGAGCTCGAGTACGGCCCCCCGCGCCTGCGCGCCGCGCTGGCCGTCTACGCGGTCACTGCCCTGCTGGTGCTCGGCGGGCTCGTGTGGCTGCCCCGAAGGGCAGGTCCATGAGGACATGTCCTCATAGACATGCCTCTACGAGCATGTCCAAAGAGCCATCGGACCAAGGCGGCTTCGCTCGCGGCGAGCTCCGCGACCGTTGAAGATCGACCGGGCTGCAGGCCGTCGCAGGACGAGGCAGCTGCGAGCACCGGCTCGCCGGCGGGCGCCACGAGCCGAGGCCCGCGGCGCGGGCCGCGGGCCTCTCATGACATGTCCGCCAGGACATGTCCTCCGGTTCACCCGCCGGCCAGCGTCTCGAGGACCGTGCGGATCTCGGCCAGATCGGGGTCCGCGGGCAGGGCCGCCTCGGCGACGGCGAGGACCGCGAGCGCCGGCGCGAGCGTCGCCGCCTCGGGCGCCTCGCGGTAGGCCTTGAGGCCCTCGGCGTAGGCGAACACCGCGGCGCCCTTCTTGAGCAGCGGCGACTCGGCGGCCACCGACTCCTGGATCTTTTTGACGACCTCGGTCTCGCGCTCCTCGAACGTGATCGGGTCCTTCCAGCGGACGGCGACCTTGAACTCGGCGGCCTCGTCGACCAGCGCGGGCGCGCAGGTCGCGACGGTCTGGTGGAACACCATCGCGTCGTTGGGCGCCAGGTGCTGCGGCTCGATCTCCGCGGGGTCGGCCGAGTACTCCTCGCCGCTGAACTTGACGATCGAGAAGCCCGGCGGCATGTCGAGGCGCACCCGCACGTCGCGGACCGCGACCGCCATGGTCTGGACGAAGCGCTCGCCGAACATCTTGTGGGCCTCGTCGACCGACGGGATGAACAGCGACGCGCCGCGGCCGACGTCGGTGACCGTGTCCATCAGCTCGTCGTTGTACGTGTCGGGCGTGCCGACGCCGACGCCGACCAGGTAGATGCCGTCCTTGTCCTGGCTGCCGGCGCCCTCCGAGATGATGTCGATGTCGGTCACGCCCGCGTTGGCCCCGCCGTCGCTGATCAGCACCACGCGGTTGATCCGCGCCGCGTCGAACTGCGCGTGTGCCAGCTCGTAGCCGGCCGTGAGCCCGCCGTTGAGGTCGGTGCCGCCGCCGGCCTCGAGCGCGTCGCACAGCGCGACCAGCTCGGGGTCGCCCGCCTTCGTCACCTTGTACTTCGTCATCTTCACCGCGTTGACGGTGTCCCAGCCGACCGCCGACACGATGTCGCCCGCCCGCAGGCTGCCGGCGATCGTGCGGCACACCTCCTGCTGCAGCTCCATCGGCGCGCCGCTCATCGAGCCCGACTCGTCGAGCACCAGCGTCACGTTCATCAGCGGGCGGTCGGCGTTGCTGACCGTCTCGCTGGCGACGCCGATCTGGACCACGTACTGGTCGTCGGGGTCCTCGGCGAAGCGGGCGATCTCCGGCAGCACCGTGACCATCCCCTTCTCCGCGGCCGCGTAGCCGAACGAGTAGTAGTTGAGGAACTCCCACGTCCGGATCGGCACGTAGCTCAGCGAGCCCCACTCGGACAGCACCGCCTCGCGCACCTGCACCGGCGACGACGTCGAGTTCGAGTCGTCGGGCGACAGGTAGAGCACCACGGGGGTCTGGTCGTCGCACGCGGGCTCGCCGGTGCTCGTGCTGTCGTCGCCGGTGGTCGACGCGTCGGAGGTGCTGTCGCCGTCGTCCGGCGGCGGCTGCGGCTCCTCGCCCGTGCCGGTGCTGCCGCCCGGGTCACCGCCGCTGGCGCCGGACGTCGTCGGCGCCCAGCCGCTGGTCGACGCCCCGTCGCCCGAGTCCCAGCCGTCGGTCCCGCCGCCGTCGGTCTCGCCCGGGTTGGCCGAGCCCGAGCCCGGGCCGCTGTCGGAGCCCGGCCCCGTGAGGCCGCCGCTGGCGCCGGAGCCGTCCTGAACGGCGGCGCTGCTACAGGCGCCGGCGAGCGCGGCGAGGAGGGGCAAGGTGAGCGCACCGAGGGTGCGCGGACGTGTCGGCTGCGTAAAGTTAGGGGTCGGCATCGGTCCTCGGCCGCCGCGTATTGCAAGGACAGGGCAACCTGCAATTTCAACCACTTCGCCCCAGCGCTGCGCGCTCCGCCCTGACAGCCGTGTCGCGTTCGCGCCCGGCGCGTCAGCCCCGGACCACCCGAAGATGCCGGCGCAACAATTCGCCGCGCCGCGATGCTCCTCCACGCGGGCCCAGTCGAGCGCGGTGCGGCCGGCGTGATCGCGGATCGCCGGGTCGGCGCCGACCTCGAGCAGCACCGCCGCCGTGCCTTCCTGGCCCGACATCGCCGCGCGCATCAGCGGCGTCTGCCCGCACGCGTTCACGGCCTCGACGTCGGCGCCCGCCAGGCACAGCGCGCGCACCACCTCCGGCACCGGCTCGGTCGCCGCCAGCGCCAGCGGCGTGTCGCCGTTCACGTCGCGCAGCTCGGTCGCCGCGTCGGCCGCCAGCAGCACGCGCACGCTCTCGCGGTGGTCCTGCCAGGCCGCCACGTGCAGCGGCGAGTGGCGGTGGAAGTCGACCGCGTCGACCGGCGCCCCGGCGTAGCACAGCATCGCCGCCACCAGCGCGTGCTCCTGATCGACCGCGAGGTGCAGCGCGGTCCGCCCCTGCACATTGGTCGCGTGCACGTCGGCGCCGCGCGTCAGCAGCTCCTCGACCACCGCCGTGTGCCCGCGGAAGCTCGCCGCCAGCAGGGCCGTCGGCAGCCCCGGCCAGGCCGGGTGACGCGCGTCGACCCGCACGTCCGCGTCCAGCAAGCGCCGCACCTCCGCCAGCTGACCCTCGAGCGCCGCGCGGTGCAGCGCCCACTCGCCGCGCCTGCCGTCCGCGCCCGGCAGCGACTCGAGGAACTCCGGCGCCCGCGTCACCTCGGCCAGCGCCTCTGCCATCGCCCGCGCCGGCTCGTCCGTCCCCGCGGCCTCGATCTGCGCCTCCACGTGCTCCAGCCACGCCTCGATCTCGGCCGGATCGCCGACGCGGGCGAGCAGCGCGAAACCTGTCCCGACGGCCATCCCGCAGCCCTCCGCGTCGTCGCCCGCGCGCCGCAGCGCCAGCGCGCGGCCGATGAGCGCCCGCACCTGCGCCTTCGCGCCCGCCCGCAGCGCCATCTCGGCCCCCGCGGAGTGCAGCCAGGCCGCGTTCTTCGTGGAGATCGACATCACCCGCGGCGGCGGCGTCATCAGCATCGCCACGCCCTCGGCGTCGCGGCCGAGGCGGTACAGCGCGCGGATGTGGTAATCGCGGGCCCACCCGAACTCGATCGGGTCGGTGGTCTCGGCGGCCAAGAGGTCGCGCTCCAGCGCCTGCGCCAGCGGCACGGCGTCGGCGGGCGAGCGCTCGAGCGTGGTGGCGAGCGCGAACATGCGGGTCGGGAAGTCGACGGCGGTCATGCCCGCGACATGAGCACGCCGCGTGCCACTCCCCGCGCCGCCCCGCGTGGCCGCAGGCGTACCGAACATGTCTCAAAACGATCGAGCGCAATGCATCGTTTCGATACGCATGGATTGTTTTGATACACCCGCCTCACCCGCGGCGCGGGCCTCCTCCTGGCCGGCCGCGAGCGAGCTCGGCGTCATGGCAGCCCCACGACCCGCCACGGCGACCCGATCGGCCGCACCGCCGCCCCGCCCCGCCTCTGTGTGCCACTTTCCTCGCGGCGCCGCCCCGCCCGGCGATCTACACTGCCCGCGTGCCTCGCCGCTCGTCCGCGCTCCTCTTCGCCGCCGCGCTCGCCTGCCGCCCCGACGTGTCCCGAGGACAGCCTCGCCGCCAGCCCGAGATCCCGCCGGCCCGCCGCCGACTCCCTCCACGTCTGCGCCTGCGCCCGCATCCGCGCCCGCGCCCGCCGCCGCGCCCGCGGCCGATCCCGAACCGGGTCGGCTGGCCGGCATCACTGCCGCGCACAACCGTCATCGCGCTCAGCTCGACATCGCCCCGCTGACGTGGTCGCCGAGCTGGCGCGCTACGCCCAGAAGTGGGCCGACAAGCTGCAGCGGCGCCGCTGCGACCTCCAGCATCGCCCCCGCGCCGGCGCGGACGCGCAGCGCTACGGCGAGAACCTGTTCGGCGCCAGCGGCCAGGCTGCGACCGCCGAGCAGGTCGTCGCCGCCTGGGTCGCCGAGGTCGCGGGCTATGACGCCAAGACCGGCCGCTGCCGCGGCATGTGCGGTCATTACACGCAGGTCATGTGGCGCGACAGCCAGCGCGTCGGCTGCGGCGTGGCCACCTGCGGCGACGCCGAGGTATGGGTCTGCAACTACGATCCCCCCGGCAACTTCCTCGGGCAGAAGCCCTACTGACAGTGGCATCCACGAATGCTCGGTGTCCCCGACTCGCACCCTCGCCGACAGTCGTCACACCTTCACCTGTGCCCGCGCATACGGGTGATGGACCGATCTGCGTGGGATCGGCGGAGCCGGCGCCGGCGCTGGACAGTCGCTACAATCGCAGCTCCGGAGTACTTCGTGATGCTGTTCAAACACCGTTCGATACGCAGTCTCGTGGTCGCTGTCAGTTGCCTCGCCTCCGTCGCAATCAGCCCGACGGCCGACGCCAAGAAGGGCGGAGAGGACGCCGGCAAGCGCCTCTCCGACCGGGCCGAGATCGCCGATCTGACCTACTGCTACGCCGAGGCCACCGACGCCATCGGCAATGGTGACTTCGCCAAGGGCAAGGCGACCTACAAGGAGTGCTTCACGCCGAACGCCCAGATCGGGGCGTACTTCCCGGGCGCCGATCCGAACGGCCCGCCGGGGGTCGGGGCGGTAGGTCCCGACGCGTGGGCGGTCGAGGTCCAGAACGTGTTCACCAACAGCGGTTACGTCGCGACCCATCACCTCATCAGCAACGTCCGCATCGATCTCGACGGCAACACCGGCACCATGACGTCGTATCTCAGCGCCACGCACGTCATCGATCCGGACGGCGCCATCGAGGTCGCGCACGGCACCTACTTCGACACCGTCGTGCGCACCAACCAGGGCTGGCGGATCGCCAAGCGCAAGCTCATCCTGATCGACTTCGTGCGCCTCGAGTCGCCTGCGCCCTGAGCGCTCGGACTGGCCCCCAACTCGCCCGGGCTGGACAACACGTCCGGCCCGCCGTACGGTCTTCCGCCGCGCAATAGGCGTTCGCGCGCCGCCTCGCCCCGCCGTATCCACCGCATGGCCACCGAATCGCAACGAGCCGCGCTCGACCGCATGACGCGGGCGCTCCACCTCTCGGGCGCCGCCGTCCTCGAGTTCGAGGACCTCGGCGCCGACGACCCGCTCGCCGCCGACGCCCCCGCCTACTACAGCGACCGCGTCTGCCGGCTGCTCGGACGCGACGGCGACGTCCCGCCCGTGGTCGGGACCTGGCTCGCCGCGGTCCACCCCGACGACCGCGACAAGCTCCGCGTCGTGCGACGCGAGCAGCTGCTCACCGCCGGCGCTGCCACCTTCGAGTACCGCGTGCAGGTCGGCGGCGCCACGCGCTGGTGGCAGGAGCAGAGCGAGGCCACGTCGACGCGGCCGGGCCGCGCCTCGCTGGTGGCCGTCGTCCGCGACATCACCGACGAGCGCGCCGAGCAGGAAGAGGTCCGGCGCTCGGTCGAGCTGCTGCGCCAGACCCAGGCCGCCGGGGCCGTCGGCGGCTGGGAGGTCGACCTGGTCAACAACACGCTCTACTGGACCGAGGAGACCCACCGCCTCCACGAGGTCCCGCCCGGCTTTGTCCCCGACCTCGCCACCGCGATCGACTTCTACGCCCCCGAGCACGTGCCGATCATCTCGGCCGCGGTCGAGCGCTGCATGCAGGGCGAGCCGTACGACGTCCAGCTCGAGATCGTCACCTTCCTCGGCAACCGCCGCCACGTCCAGGCCGCCGGCGTCCCGTTCTTCGAGGACGGCAAGCTGACCCGCCTCTACGGCATCTTCCGCGACATCACCGAGCAGCGCCGCCGCGAGGACGAGCTGCAGGCCCAGATCGAGATCATCGCCCGCCAGGACAGCGCGATCCGCCAGCTCTCGACGCCGATCATCCAGCTCTGGGACGACATCCTGACCCTCCCGCTGCTCGGCACCATCGACGCCGCGCGGGCCGCCCACATCATGGAGCGGCTCCTGGGCGAGGTCACCCGCACCCGCGCGCTTCGCCATCCTCGACCTCACCGGCGTCGAGGCCCTCGACGAGACCACCGCCGACCACCTGCTCCGCCTCGTCCGCGCCGTCGACCTGCTGGGCGCCCGCGGCGTCCTGTGCGGCCTCCAGCCCGCCGTCGCCGACGCCCTCACCTCGTCCGGCGTCGAGCTCGCGGGCGTCGTCACCTACCGCAACCTGCACGAGGCCCTGCAGCGCTGCCTGCAGGCCGGCCCGGCCCGCCGCCCGGGAGCGGCGCGTTCGGACATGTCGTCGCGGCCATGACCCCGAGGACATGCCCCGACGGGCATGTCTCTCGGGCCAGCCGAATCACGGCACCAGCGTGATGCGGTCGAGCGCCGGCGGCGACACCGGCGAGTGGTCGGCGAAGTAGTCCTGCAGCGCCTGCATGTCGGTCACGCCGCCGACGCGGTCGGTGCCGGCCTTGAACACGCTGAAGCCGTCGCCGCCGTCGGCCAGGTAGCCGATGGTGCCGACGCGGTACTCCTGATCGGGCACGATCGCTACCCCGTTCAGCTCGATGCTGGCCGGGTCGACCTTCGACCCGACCGGCGCGCTCGCGCTGTACGCGTACGAGAAGCCCGCCGACACCTGCAGGATGTTGTCCTGCTGGCCGTCGGCGAACTGCTGCTCGAGCAGCGCGTCGATCTGCGCGCCCGTGAGGGTCAGGACCACCAGGTTGTTGCCGAACGGGTTGACCGCGAACGCCTCGCCGTAGGTGACGATGCCGTCGACCGGCTCGCCGCCCGACTTCGGGTAGGCCAGGTCGGCCCGCACGCCGCCCGGGTTCATGAGCGCGAGCTCGGCCCCGCCGAGGATCGGGTCCTGGGTGGCGTCGAGCATCGCGTCGGCCACCACCGCGCCCATCGTCGACAGGCCGGGCGAGTCGTCCGGCGCGGACTTCTCGAGCGTGGCGGTGATCGTGCCGATCTGCTGGTTCGCCAGCGGCGCGGCCAGCTGCTTGTACATGGCGACGAACGCCTCGATCACCGGGTCCGCCGACTCGCGGGTGACGATCACGTTCTCGGCCGTGGCCATGGTCACGTCGCCGGTCTTGCTGCTGATCTCGAGGTCGATGTCGGTCAGCACGCGGCCGAACGAGGCCCCGCTGGTCACGATCTTGCCGTCGATGACGCAGTTGTAGGCCTGGTGGGTGTGACCGCTGATGACCACGTCGACCGCGTCGTCGAGGCCCTCGACGATGTCGACGATGGGGCCCGAGATCCGGGGCACTCGTTGTAGAGGCCGCTCTGCAGCCCGCCCTCGTGGATCAGGACCACGATCGTCTCGACGCCGACGCCGGTCAGGATGGGCACCAGCGCGTTGACCCGCTCGACCTCGTCGACGAAGGTGAGGCCGACGATCCCGCCCGGCGAGACGATGCTGCCGGTCGCCTCGAGCGTGAGGCCGATGAAGGCGATCTGCACGCCCTCGACCATGCGCAGCGCGTAGCTCGGGAACAGGGTCTCGACCGGGTCCTCCTGCGTCAGCACGTTGGCGGCCAGGAACTGGAACTCGGCCCCCGGGAACGGCGTGTCGTCGCCGCAGCCGTCGATCGGGTGGCAGCCGCCGCCCTGCATGCGCAGCAGCTCGTTGGCGCCGTCGTCGAACTCGTGGTTGCCGACGGCGTTGAAGTCGAGGCCGATCGCGTTCATCGCCTCGATCGTCGGCTCGTCGTGGAACAGCGCCGACACCAGCGGCGACGCGCCGATGAGATCGCCGGCCGAGACCACGATCGTGTTGGGGTTCTGCTCGCGCAGCGCGGCGACGTGGTGGGCCAGGTAGGCCGCGCCGCCGGCGTCGACCGACGTATTGGCGTCGATCTTGACCTTGCCGCCGCTGCCGCTCGGCGGCTCGAGGTTGCCGTGGAAGTCGTTGAACGCGACGATCTGGACCTTCACGAAGGTCTCCTCGCCGGTCGTCTCGGTGGTCCCGTCGGTCGTCGCGTCGGTCGTCCCGACCGTCGTCTCGCCGGCGGTCTCGGTGGCCGTGGTGTCGGTGCCGGTGCTGGTGACGCCGTCGGTCGTGTCGGTCCCGACCGTCGTGGTGGTGCTCGTCGTCGTGCCCTCGGTCGGGTCCGGACCGGTCGTCTCACTCGCCGTCGTGTCCGTGCTCGTCGTCCCGGTGGGCGGCGTGTCGGTAGTCGATGTGGTCGGCCCGCCGTCGGTCGTGCTCGTGCTCGTGTCGTCGGTCGTCGTCGGCTGCGTCGCCGAATCACCGCCGCTCGCACCGCACCCGCTCGCCGCCAGCGCGAGCGCCCACGCGGGCGCGCGCAGGGGTTGCATCCAATTCATCTGCATAAGTCTTGGGCTCCCGAAGTCGGGCGTGCATACCACGAGGCTCCGCGGCGAGGTGTCACGGTCGCGCCAAGCTCACGCCGCTGCCGCCATTCACTGGAGCTTCCCCCGGGGCGTCGTGGGGCCTGGCCCGAGCCGCGCGAACCCGCGATCGCGGGGGAAAGCCCCCGCTTCCACCTCCGAAGCCGAGTGGGTGTCTCTCGAGGCATCATCGCATTCGCGGCGCGACGATGCTCGGCGCATTGCGGGCACTCGCGTCGTCGCAATCATCAGACCGTCGATTCGGCGACCGTCGCGGCGGCTCGACCCGGCGCCTCGCGGGCGAAGCCGCGCCCCGCGTCGCCGAGGATCGGCCCGCGGCCCGGCCCCGGCTCGCGTGCGAAGATCCGGGAGCGACCAGTTCCCTCGACGCCGGCGCGGCTGACCGGGCCGCGCCCTCGTCCTAGCTCACAGCAATCCGTTCAGTGTGGACCGCGCGGCGCCGTGCTACCAGAAGCCATGTCCGATTGGACCCGAGAGAGCTCGTGCGCGCGCTCGACAGCCGCGATCCGGCCGAACTGCAGGCGCTGGTGACCGAGCTCGAGCCACCGGTCATCGCGGCCCGCGCCCTGCTGTTTCACAGGAAACCGTGGCTCCGCGTCGGCCCCGAGCGCAGCAAAGAAGACGACGTGCAGTCGGTGCTCACATACCTGTTTAATCGCGACGCGAGGGTCCTGCGGAAGTTCGGCGAGAGCCCCGATTTCGTCCACAAGGAGGGCGCGCTGCGGCGATTCGTGATGGGGGTCACGATGCTTTGCTTGCAGAAGCTGTGTCGTAAACGGGCCCTCGCCTGGGAACTCCTGGAAGAGGACATGACCTCGACCGACCCCAGCGACACCACCGGCTCGAGCATCGAGGTGCTCGACCGCTTGATGGACGCCAAGCGGGCCGTGGGCGCGCTGTCGCCGAGCGACCAGGAGCTCTTCGCGCTCATCTATGACCAGCAACTGTCGCAGGACGAGCTGTGCGAGCGGCTCGGCATCTCGGCGCAGACCTATCAACAGCGCAAATCGCGGCTCCTGCGGCGGCTCGCGCAGTTCTTGAGGCCCCAGGGAGGTACGGCATGAAGGCCCCGACGAACCACTCGAATCCGGACGACGACGCGCTCGACGCCAAGCTGCGCGCGCTCGAGGACATCCCCGAGCCGTGGCTGGCCGTCGGCGAGGGCCGCACGACCTCCGAGGCCGCGTTCCCCGACGATCCCGCGCTGCGCGAACAGCTGGCGCCGCTCGATCCGGCCGCGCGCTCGCGCATGGCCGCCCACGCGCTCGCCACCCTCTCGGCCCCCACGCCGCCGACCGAGCTCCCGCGGCCCGCTCAGGCGGCCCCGGCCGAGGCTCCGCGACCGGGCAACGTCGTGCCGCTGGCGCCGCGGAACACTCGCTGGCTGCGCTGGACCGCCCCGCTGGCCGCCGCGGCCGCCGCGGTGCTGCTGGTCGTCTTCCGCCCCTCCGGCCCGGCCGGCGACGGCACCGGCGCGGGCGAAGTGCGCGTATTCCCGGCGCTGCGCGGCGACGAGGCCGGCGGCGCCGAATTGCGGGTCACCGGCGGCGATCACTTCTACTTGCAGTGCCGCAGCGACGATTCGCTCGAGGTCGTCGCGGTGCGGGCCACCAAGGCGGGCGAGCCCGCGAATCAGCGGATGCTCGGCGGCAAGCCGGCGCCGCAGGACGGGCGCGGCCAGGCCTTGCACGTCCTCGCCGACCTCGGCCGCGGCACGTGGGAGGTGACCTGCGGCGCGCGCAACGTTCAATCGGGGCAGTTCGTGTGGCTCGGCCCGCCCGCGCGGCTGATCGTCGAATAGTCATTCGGTGCAGCGATGAATCCGGCGATCCTGGCGGCGGCGCTGTGGCTCCGGGCGACCGGCCTCGAACCGCCGATCGATCCGGCCGCCGCGCTGCGCGAGGAGCGACGCGCGGCTCACCGCGCCGGCGATCCCCGGCGCGAGCTCGACCTCGTCGACCGCGAGCTGGCCGCGCTCGCCGGTGATTCGCCGGACCGCCTGGCGGCCGCCTGCGACGCCGCCCAGGCCGGGTTTCGCGTGTGCGGCGAGCGGCTGCCCGAGCTCGGCTGCGCCGGCGAATACCTGCAGCGCTACGCCGACGCCGGCTGTCTCGCCGACCCGCTGCAGCTCCCGCGCCATCACTTCATGTGGGCGCTGCACTGGCAGCGGCAGATGGACTTCGCGGCCGCGCTGGCGGCCCTGCGCCGCGTCGTCGAGGCCGCCCAGCCGCTGCTGCTGGCCCGCCTGTTCCGCCGCGATGCACAGGGCGCGGCGGAGCTCCTCGACCTCACCCGCGACCTCGCCGCCGCCGCCGCGCTGCGCACCGAGCTCGCCGCGCACCTGCGCAACCGCGTGGCCTGGGACCGCAGCTTCGCCGCGCTCTCGCTGTTCCTCGACGTCCTCGCGCGCGAGGGCGACGCCTACGCCGCGGCGGTCCTGCGCAATCAGATCGCCTGGGGCCTGCTCGTATTGCGCGAGGCCGGGCTCGCGGGCGCCGATCCGGTCCCGCTGCTGACCTCGGCGCTGGCCACCTTCACCGCCGACGGCACCCGCGACCGCTCCCAGGCCGACAACGTGCGCATCAACCTCGCCCTCGCGGCCCTGCAGCGCGGCGCCCTCGACGAGGTCGAGCGCGTGCTCGCCGGCCTCGGCGACGCGGCGATGAGCCCGGAGGAGCGCATGTGGCTGCACATCATCCGCCTGCGCGCCGCGCTCGCCCGCGGCCGCGTCGACGAGGCGATCGAGTGGCAGGCCGCGCTCGCCGGCGCCGACCTCGGCGAGGTCGTGCCGATGGGCGAATGGTTCGTCGCCTGGACGCGCGGCCTCGTCGACGAGGCGCGCGGCGATCGTGACGCGGCGATCGCCGCCTACGAGGCCGCCGAGGCGGTGCTCGAGGCCCACGCCCACGCGCGCAACGTCGCCGCTTACGGCGCGGCCGCCGACGGCCGCTATCGCATGTTCGCCGCCACCACCCGGCGCCTGCTCGACCTGCGCCTCGGCGACGGCGACGACGGGGCCGCGCTGTCGCTGGCGCGGAACGCCCGCAACCGGGCCCTGCGGATGCACGCGCGCGAATGGTGCCAGGAGGCCGAGCGGCCGCGCGACGACCTGCCCGGGCCCGGCGCGCTGCACTTGTTGTATTTCCCGCTCGACCCCGCCGGCGCCGACGACCTCGCCCCGTGGGTCGGCTTCGCCGTCACCGCCACCGGTGTGCGCGCCGAGGCGCTGCAGGTCGCGCCGCTCTCCGGCGATATGCACCGCCTGTCCGAAGAGACACTCTCGACATTCTCCGAGCAGCTGCTCGCCCCGTTCGAGGCTGACATCGCCGCCGCCGAGGTCGTGACGATCTTCCCGACCGACGCCCTGCACGCCCTGCCGTTCCACGCCCTGCCGTGGGACGGCGGCATCCTCCTCGACGCGGCGCCGGTGCAGTACGGCCTCGACGTCGCCGCCTGCGGCGAGCCTGCTCCGGGCAACGGCGGGGCCCTCGTGATCAGCGGCAGCGACTATTCACTGCCCGAGGAGGGCCGCGCGGTGACTGCCGCCCTCGCGGCCGGCGGCGTGCGGGTCGACCACCGCGCCGCCGACTCGCCCGAGCCGTTCGCGCCGCTCCTGACCGGCGGGGCCGCGCTCGCCCACCTCGCCGCGCACGGCCAGCACCCGGCCGACGAGGCGGTGTTCGCCGCCGACGTCCAGCTCGCCTTCGGCGGCGCCCACGTGCTCACGCGCGAGACCATCCTGGCCGCGCCCGCGGTGCCGCAGGTCGTCTACCTGTCGGCGTGTCGCTCCTCGTTCGTCGACGCCGACACTCTCGGCGGCGGCCTCAGTCTGGCGCACGCCTTCCTGCTCCGCGGCGCGCGGCAGGTCGTCGGCTCGGTGCGCGACGTCGACGCCGACGCCACCCGCACCTTCGCCCTCGAGTTCTACGCCGCGCTCGCCGGGCTGCCCCCGGGCGACGTCGCCGAGGCCTGGCGAGCCGCCTATCTCCGGCCCGCGCGACCGTCGAGCCGAGCCTTCAGGACGACCTGCGGATGCTGCGGTTGTTCGTGCCGTGATCGTTGCAGGCGCACCGAGGACGACGATGGAGCATTGAGCCAAGGGACCCCGATCGGACGTCGCAGAAGCGAGCAGTGACACCGCTCACTGTCATGGCGAAGTTTCGCGTATCAGTCAGGCCCGGCGCGTGGGCAAGACCTCGATACAGGAGCTCACCATGGTTTACGCGCGATTTCGTCCATCGCCCTCTCGGTCCTGGCGAGCGCTGCGCTCGCCAACCTCCTCGCCTGCGATGTCGAGCCCGACGTCGAGCTCCGCGAGCTCGACGGCGAGGGCGACGCGCCGCTCGACGAGAGCCCCGGCGGCAGCTATTGCCGCGGGTGCGTCACCGACTTCCGCGTCGTCCCCTCGGAGACCCCCGGTCAGGCCCACCTCGAGCTCTGCGTCGACCTCGCGGTCAAGCGCGTCGACAGCGTCAGCACCCTGCCCGGCGCCGCCGGCAACCCGGCGTGGTTCGCCGGCATCGACTGGTCGCTGTGGAACCCCGCCAACGCCGAGGTGGTGTGCGAGGACTGCGATTACCAGGTCACCAGCTCCTCGCTCGGGGGCCACGCGCTGCTGCGGATCTCCGACCTGCCCACCGCGATCACCGACGACCTCACCGGCATGGACATGGTGCTCGGCACCGGCCTCAGCCCCTACCCCGAGAACCTGCGCGAGTTCCCCAGCGTGAGCATCAGCGACGCCAGCGGCCCGTGGAGCTGCGGCAACCTCGGCAACCTCGAGCTCACGGGGGCGCCCGATCCCGGCGGCGTCGGCGACGACGAGATCCAGCCCGACGACGAGATCGCGGCCGCGGCGGTCCACATCGCCTACGACTGGCCGCACGGCGGCGTGCGCTCGTGCAGCGGCGTGCTCGTGTCGCCCACCCAGGTGCTGACCGCCGCGCACTGCTTCCACGCCACCACCGCCCCCAAGCACCTCAAGCTCAGCGTCGGCGAGCGCGCGCCGGTGCTGCAGCCGAACGAACCCACTTTCGGCGCCGTCTCGATCACCACGCACCCGAGCTGGAACGGCGCCAAGCCGGCCCTCAAGTTCGACCTCGCGATCGTCGAGCTCGACCACAAAGTCTCCGTCCCGCCCGTCGCGCTCGCCGGCTTCGATCCGCTCCCCAACTGCGTCGCCAAGGTCGAGGCCTACGGCTTCGGCGTCGGCGCCGTCGCGGCGGACATGTTCGACTGGGGCATCCTGCGCAAGGTCGGGCTCCTGGCCCAGCCCAAGCTCTGCGTCGATGCGGGCGGCCAGCACTGCATCGACACCGACACGCTGCTCGCGTACACCCCGCCGGGGGGCTTCGCCGCCGACGCGCACGGCCTGTGCCACGGCGACAGCGGCGGCCCCGTGGTCGCCACCTGCGGCGATTATCGCCAGGTCGTCGGCGTCACCGCGGCGCGCGTGCTCGCGGTCCCCGACAACCGCGACATCCCCGACGAGACCCCGCTCGAGCCGCTCGCCGCCGCCTTCGCCTTCACGCACCACAACGTGTGCGGCCGCGACGACGCCGTCGGCTTCGCCGCCACGCGCCTCGACAGCCCCGAGGTGCAGAGCTGGCTGGCCGCCACGCTCGGGTGGCCGGAGATCATCGAGGTCCCGCTGAGCAAGTTCTGACGCATCCGCGGCGCGCGCCCGCACCGGACCGCTCGCGCCCGCGCGGGCGGATCCGCGTGTCCTGCCACAGATCGTGCGCGAACCCGAGACTGGCGCGCATGCCCCTCGCGCTCTCGACCCCCGCAACCTCCTTCCTCTGGCGCTCGCGTCCGTGCTCGCCGCCTGCCCCAAGCCCGACGATCCCGAGCAGGACGACGGCTCGGGCGCGCCGGGCGACAGCGAGACCGCGGGCGCCTCCGCCCCGGGCGACACCGCCGAGGTGGCCCCGACCACCAGCACGACGACCGGTGCCGACGAGCCCACCAGCACCGCCACGAGCGAGAATTCCACCACGGGACAGGACCCTTCGGACAGCACCACCGCGGCCGACACGAGCACCGGCGAGCCCGACTTCGGCCACTGTCCGTACGCCCCGGACGGCGTCGACGTCACCCTGACGCGCGTCGAGCAGGGGCTCGCCACCGACCTCAGCGCGCGCGAGTGCGGCGCCGTCGAGCAGCTCTCCGGCCTGCAGGTGATCGCCGCCGGCGTCGATCACCTCGCGGTCTCGGTCTGCGCGGACGCGACCTGCGGCGCCTGCGACCCCGCCGCCACGCTCGACCTCGCGCTCGCAATCCCCGACGGCCTGGTCGGCCTGCCGGCGCAGCTGGCCGCCGGCGACTGCCTGCAGCTGGGCGTCGAGTGGAGCCGCGCGGGCGCCGACCCGACGCAGTGCGAGGTCGGCGGCCTGGCCGTGGTCGGCCTCCGCCGCGGCCACCCCGAGCCTGTCCCGAAGTTCATGTACCGATCCACCGGCGCCGTGCCGCACACCGACCCGGTCGGCCCCTTCGCGCTCACCGGCCTCCTCCACGGCCCGGGCGCGATCGCGTGCCCCTGCGCCGGCGACTGCTGCCCCGAGCCCCCGGGCGCGCGCCGGCTCCGCTTCATCGCCGCGCTGTGGAACGCCGAGATCGAGAGCCCGCCCGTCGACCCCGGCGCCACGATCCCGCTGTTCCTGTTCGGCACGCCGGAGGGTGATGACCTCTACGGCGACCTCTCCCTCGCGCGGGCCGA
This sequence comes from Nannocystis pusilla, assembly GCF_026626665.1. Taxonomy (GTDB): domain Bacteria; phylum Myxococcota_A; class Polyangia; order Nannocystales; family Nannocystaceae; genus Nannocystis; species Nannocystis pusilla. Next base: position 957,927 of record NZ_JAPNKE010000002.1, on the reverse strand, counting down.
CGTCCCCGGCGACTGCGACGCCCAGCCGCGGTACGAGTGGCTCCTGAGCGTCTCCCCCGGCTGAGGCCGCTGAGCGCCCCGGCCCCGGGTGGTAGCATGCGCGGCCGATGATCGTCACCAGTCCGGCGGACTTCCTGGCCGCCCTCCCCGAGCAGATCGAGGCCCGCGGCGCGTGGGGCAAGCCGACCATGTCGGCCGCCATGGTCGTCAGCCCGATCGGCTTCCGGCTGAGCCCCGAAGCGACCGACAACGCCTACATGCAGGCCGGCGAGATCGACGTCGAACGCGCCTTCGCCCAGCACCACGGCCTCGTGCGGGCCCTCGGCGCCTGCGGCCTGCCCGTCCTCGTCTTCCCCGGCCGCGCCGGCCTCGACGACGCGGTGTTCACCAACAACGCCTTCGCCACCATCCCCGACCGCCTGATCGTCGGCTCGATGCGTCACCCGGTCCGCCGCGCCGAGGCCGCGCGCGACGACGTGCGCGACCTGTTCACCTGGACCTTCGGACATGCCCTCACGGACATGACACAAAAGCCAGGCGTATCCGAGCTGACGGGTCCGCTCGTGATCGACCGCCGGCGCGGCCTCGGCCTGTGCGGCCTCAGCCAGCGCGCCGACGAGCTCGGGTGCGCCGCCATGCACACCGCCTTCGGCCTGCGCCTGACCTTCCGCTTCGCCCTGCAGCCGAGCGAGTACCACACCAACGTGGTCCTCGCGGTGCTGGCCGGGCGCGCCTGCGTCCTCCACCCCGGCTCGTTCGCCGACCCGGAGGTCCCGGCCGCGATCGCCCGCGCCTACGAGGGTCGCACCCTCGAGCTCGACGACGCCGAGAAGCAGGCCTTCGCCGCCAACTGCATCGCCGTCTCGGAGCGCGACCTGATGCTCAGCGCCACCGCCTTCCGCGCGCTCCGCCCGGCCTCGCGCGAGGCGCTCGAGCGCTGGGAGTTCCGCCTGCTCCCGGTCGAGGTCGACGAGTTCGAAAAGGCCGGCGGCAGCCTGCGCTGCCTGATCGCCGAGATCTTCTGACCCCTCGGCCCGCCGATCGACAGGCCGATTCAAGACGACGCGTTCGCCCGAAGTCGGCTTCGCCGAGCCCATCGCTATCACCTGCACTTCGGGACAGGTGACCATCCTCGTCGCCTCGCGCTCGGGTCCGGCGGCGACATCGGTGAGCGCCGGTCCGCAGCCGCGAAGGTCGGCGCGTCCGCGCGCCGCCGTGCGCCTCGCGACCCGCTGATAGACTCCCTGCGCCATGCGGACGCTCTCGATCTCCTTGCTGCTGCTCGTCGCCTGCAACGGCGGCGGCGGCCCCGGCGACACCGACGCCTCGACCGCCGCCTCGACGACCTCGACCTCCACCGCGGACGCGACCACGAGCACGACAGCCTCGACCGACTCCGCCGGCACCAGCGGCGACGAGCCCGTCACCGACACCGCCGCGCCCACGACCTCGACCGCGACCAGCACCACCGGTCCCGTCGATCCGTCCGCGACGACCACCGGCACCACCGACGACAGCACTACCGGCGAGCCGGTCGAGCCGCCGGGCATTCACTACGTCGGCCGCCACGACGACAGCGATCCGAGCGCCATTCGCATGAGTTGGTCGGGCGTCGGCGCGGTCGTCCGCTTCGACGGCACCGACCTCCACGTCGACCTCGACGACAACGGCCGGTGGTTCACCGTCGTCGTCGACGGCGAAGTCCAGCCGCCGCTGAACACCCAGCCCGGCGCCCAGACCTACCCGCTGGCGACCGGCCTCGCCCCCGGCGAGCACACCGTCGAGCTGTACCGCCGCACCGAGGGCTCGTTCGGCGTCACCACCGTCCTCGGCTTCGACGTCGGCGGCGAGCTGCTCGCCCCCGCCCGTGACGCGGCGGATCCAGGTCATCGGCGACTCGATCTCCTGCGGCTACGGCAACGAGGGCGTCTCTCCGTGCAGCTTCTCGGCCGAGACCGAGAATCACTGGCTCACCTACGGCGCGGTCGCGGCGCGGGCCGTCGGCGCCGAGCTGCACACGGTCGCCTGGTCGGGCAAGGGCATGGTCAACAACTACGGCGACGACGTGTTCGAGCCGATGCCGCAGATCTACGACCGCACGGTCGCCGGCGACGGCGGCACCGCGTGGGACCACGCGCGCTGGCAGCCCGACGTCGTCGTCATCAACCTCGGCACCAACGACTTCAGCACCGACAAGGACCCCGCCGAGGACGTGTTCGTGCCGGCCTACGTGGCGTTCTTGACCCACCTGCGCGAGGTCTACCCCGACGCCTTCATCCTCCCGGTCGCGCCGCTCTTGTGGGGCGACGAGGCGACGATGGTCGCGGGCTACTTGCAGAGCGCCGTCGACCAGCGCCACCAGGCGGGCGACATGGACGTCGCCTTCGCCGACATCAACGCCCAGGCCGACGGCTGGGGCTGCGACGGCCACCCGAGCGTCGCCACGCACGAGGCCATGGGCCAGAACCTGGTGACCGCGCTGGGCGAGCACCTCGGCTGGTAGACCACGCCGCCGCCACCGCAACGGCGAAGCAGCGTCAAGCTGTCCCCGGGGACATGTCCCCGGGACCCGCAGCGCTGGACCGCTGCGACGCGCCGGCCGCGAGCGCCCGCGCCTCGCCTCCGCGCCCCGCTACGACGCCGCCGACAGCCCGCGCGAGCGGATGTCTGCGACCAGCGCCGCCGGCAGCTGCTTGGTGCGCGAGAACTCGCGCATGTGGCGGATCGGCAGCTCGCCGAGCTGCGCGATCGTCTGCTCGCCGATCTTCTCGACGTACTTGCGCGGCGCGAACGCGACCAGCTTGTCGCCGGCCTCCGGCGCGCGGACCAGCACCTCGAGCAGCGCGTCGAGCGAGTTCATCTTCATGAACGGGCAGGTCGCGCAGCCGCCCGCGGTCGAGCAGCCCTCGCCGCCGGCCACGCCCGGCACCAGCGGCAGGTGGACATCGCCGGTCGCTACGACGGCCGCGTCGGCCACCGGGAACACGATCTCGACCTCGACCGGGCGCGGCAGCGTCTGCAGCAGCGCGCGCAGCTGGTGGACGATCGCCGTCACCATCCCGGCCTCGGTCCCGAGCACGAACTGCAGGCGCACCGGTGACCTGTCCCCGGGGACATCCCCCACCTTCTTCACCTGCGCGGTGATGTAGTCGAGGATGTTCGACGTCGAGCCGACCACCCCGTGGCCGGCGCGCTGGGCCTCCAGCGCCAGCGCGAACATCTCGCCCGGCACCTCGAGGTGGGCCGTGACGTGGGCGTCCGCGTAGTGCTCTTGCACCCGCCGCACCACCTCGGCGCCGAACATGTGGTGGACGATGCACGAGCCCTGCTCGAAGTGGTGGAAGCGGGGCAGCAGCGCGCGGATGCTGGCCGCGTCGTGGGCCGGGTGGAGCGCGCGCACGGCCGCGTCGTCCATGTCCGCCAGGCTCGTCAGCAGCGCCCGCAGGTTCTCGCCCATGTACGTGTCGGGCCCGAACCACACGTGGCCCTCGGGCACCTGCGCGAACGCCTGCAGCACCGTCTGGATCACGTTCGAAGACGTGCAGGTGATCGTCGGCACCAGCGATTGCGCGTACGCCTTGGTGCGCAGGCTGGTGTTGATATACACGACGTGCAGCGAATCGGGCGTCTGCGCCGCGCGGCGCAGGTAGGCCGCGTAGGCCGGCGCCTCGGCGGCCGCCGCCAGCGAGCAGCCGATCGGCTCCGCGGCCACCCTGTACACCGGGACATGTTCGAAGCCGGCGGCGTCGAGCACCGCGCGGACGTTCTCCGACATGAAGTCGACCCCGAGCACCACGATCGCCCGCGCGCCGTCGCGGCCCATCTGCAGCGCCCGGTCGGCCATCACCAGCGAGTCGGAGATGTGGATGTGCGGCCAGTCGCAGGCGAACAGCACGCCCTGCAATTCCGCGTCCATGTAGAAGTGGGCCACGATCCCCGCGCCGCTGGCCTCCAGCAACTCGCGCAGCCGCCGCACGGTGGCCGGATCGGGGTCGAGGAACGCCGCCTGGGCCTCCGCGAAGGCCCCCTGGGCGGCCGCGCCGCCGGCGCGGAGCACGAGCGAGGGGAACGGCTGCATCGCCGGCAAAGCCTAGTGCCCGGACCCCCCTGTTTCAACCGCCGCCGGCCCGCATGATCGCGTTCGGGAGCGCCACGGACGTCACGCCACCTCACGCCCATCGGCCCTCGCCCGCGCCCCCCGGTCGGCTAGCGTCCCGCCATGGAACGCCTCCGCGCCCCCGAGCTGGAGCCCGCCCGCGCCTGGCTCGGCACCACTCGCCCGCTGCGACTCCGCGAGCTCCGCGGACACGTCGTCGTCCTCGACTTCTGGACGTCCTGCTGCGTGAACTGCATGCACGTCCTGCCGGTCCTGCGGGATCTCGAGCGGCGCTACGCCGACGAGCCGGTGGTCGTCATCGGCGTGCACTCGGCCAAGTTCCCCGGCGAGGCCGCCCCCGAGCGGGTCGCCGACGCGATCGCGCGCCACGACGTCGCCCACCCGGTGGTCGTCGACGACGGCCTGGCGATCTGGGAGCGCTACGCGATCCGCTCCTGGCCCACCCTCGTGGTCATTCGCCCCGACGGCACGATCGCCGCCGTCGCCCCCGGCGAGCCCGACCCTGCCGCCCTCGACACCCTCGTCCGCGGGCTCCTGGCCGAGGGCGAGGCCCACGGCACCCTCGCGCGCGAGCCGCTGACGATCCCGCGCGGCGAGCCGCCACCGCCGCGGCCGCTCGCCTTCCCCGGCAAGGTCGCGGTCGCTGGCGACGGCCGGATCGCCGTCGCCGACTCCGGCCACCACCGCGTCCTCGTGCTCTCGGCGGACGGCGACGTCCTCGTCACCATCGGCTCGGGCCACCGCGGCCACCGCGACGGTCCGCTCGCCGAGGCCCGCCTCGACGACCCGCAGGGCCTCACCTGGGCCGGCGACGGCGCGCTGTGGATCTGCGACGCCCGCAACCACACCGTCGCCCGCGCCGATCTCCGACATGACCGTTTGGACACGGTCGCAGGGACAGGTTCTATGGGACATGTCCCGATCGCCAGCCCCTCGCCGGCCCGCACCACCGCCCTGCGCTCGCCCTGGGACCTCGCCCTCGTCGGCGAGCGCGTCCTGGTGTGCCTGGCCGGCTCGCACCAGCTCGGCGTGCTCGCCCCGGCCGCGGGCGGCGGCTTCACCGTCGACATGCTGGCGGGTGACGGCCGCGAGGCGCTGGTCGACGGCCCGCCGCGGGTCGCCTGCTTCGCCCAACCCTCCGGCTTCGCGCGCGCCGGCGACCAGGTGTGGATCGCCGACAGCGAGACCTCGGCGATCCGCGAGCTCGACCTCGCGAGCGGCGACACCCGCACCCTCGTCGGCGCCGGCCTGTTCGACTGGGGCGCCGAGGACGGCCCGTTCGCGGCCGCGCGGCTGCAGCACCCGCTCGCGGTCGCGGTCGCCGCGGACGGCGACCTCGTGGTCGCCGACACCTTCAACGACCGCCTGCGCCGCCTCGACCGCCGCGCCGGCCGCGTCTCGACCCTGTCTCTCGGGACAGCTCACGAGTCCCTGCGCGAGCCGGGCGGCCTCGCGGTCCTGGCGAGCGGCGACCTCCTCGTCGCCGACACCGGCCACCACCGCCTGGTCCGCCTCGCCGCCGACGGCCGCTTCAAGGGCGAGCTGGAGGTCCGCGGCGCGCCTCCGGTGCCGGCCGCGAGCGACGAGCCGCCGCCGCCGCTCGCCGCCGCCCCGGCCACGCGCTGGTTCGACCTCGTGCTGGAGCAGGCCCCCGCGCTCGCGCCCGGCCGCGTGTCCGGCCGCCTGCGCCTGCTCGCGCCCGCGGGCTGGAAGTTCAACGACGGCGCCCCGCAGCGGCTCGCGCTCGAGGTCTCGCGCCGCTCCGATCTGGTCACAACCGCCGACCGCATCACGCTTTCGGGACAGGACCGATCCGACATGTCCGTGGAGCTCGACCTCGCGGTCGCCGAACTCCCCACATCGGAGGTCCGCAGCGAGCTCCTCGTGCGCGTCGACGCGGTGCTGTGCGGCGGCGACCCGGAGGTGTGCGCGCCCTCGCAGGCGTGGCTGCGGATCCCGCTGCTGCTCACGAACGCCGGCGCGGCCGCGTTCTCCGTCGATCTGGCGCTGGCGAGCCCCGTCTGAGCGATCTCGCATCCCGGCGCCGGCGCGTCGGCCGGTGCGCACGTCGAATCACGGTGCTATGGCTTTGCGACGATGTCTCGCCGCTTGCTGCTCCTGGCCCTCACGAGCGCCGCCTGCTTCTCCGACGACCCCCCGCAGCTCACCGCCACCGTCACCAGCGACGACACCAGCACCAGCACGACCATCGGCACCACCGCCGTCACGCCGACCACCACCACCGGCGACGAGACGACGTCGACCTCGACCACCGGCACCACCGAGCCGGTCGTGCCGACCACCTCCACCGGCGACACCTCGACCACCGACGACACCTCGACCACCGGGGAGCCCGTCGTCGATCCGTGCATGGACAAGGACCCGATCTGCCCCGAGGGCCCGAGCGGCGCGCCCGGCAGCGGTTTGGAGCCGCTGGACCGCTGCAACTTCGCGCTCACGCGCGCCCCCGAGTGGGACAACCTCGGCCCGCTCGCCGACGCCCTCGCCGAGACCCTGCCGACCCGCACGATCGCCGAGCTCCTGACCGACCTGAACAACGTCGCCGAGCCCGCGCCGACCGTGCCGGGCGACGTCGCGGCGCTCGAGCTGGCGTTCCGCTGGGACGACGAAGACTTCAGCAAGGCCTGGTGGGTCCCGCAAGGCCTCACCGGCAGCGCCGACGCCTACGATGACGGCCGGCTGGAAGGCCGCGACGTCGTCCTGATCGGCTGGTGGTTCGCCAAGGAGCTGGCGATGCTCTCCTTCGACAAGGGCGTGCGCGTCAGCCTGGTCGACTTCACCGACGCGCCCGACCTCAGCCTGCGCCACATCCTCCTGGTCGAGCCCGTGCCCGGCGACCCGGTCGACTTCAAGCCGGTCCCGATCCGCGCCGCCAGCATCGCCTGGTACGGCGACACCCTCTACCTCGCCGACCCGACCCAGGGCCTGCGGGTGTTCGACATGTCGCGCCTGCTCGCGGTCAACCCCGGCGTCGACAAGGTCGGCTACGACTCCAAGATCAACGACTACTACGGCGGCCTCTACTCCTACGTCGCCATGCAGATCGGCGCCTACAAGCCCGCCTCCGACTGCGCCCCGCGCTTCTCCACCGTCGCCCTCGATCGCAGCACGAGCCCGCCGGAGCTGGTCGTCGGCGAGTTCTGCGACGGCGTCGACGCCTGCGATGGCGCCTCCGACGGCCGCGTCTTCACCTGGCCGATCGACCCGGTCACCGGCCGCCTGCCCTCCCTCATCACCTGGGCCAGCTTCGCCGCCTACACCGGCGAGAGCCAGATCGAGGGCATCACCCGCAGCCAGGGCACCTTTACCTGTCGAGCAGCGCCCCGCCCGGCGACGCCGGCGCGCTCCACGTCGTCCCCGCCGCCGGCCCCGGCGTCCCCCACGGCTGGATCGACACCCCCAGGGCCGTGATGCTCGCCGGCGACCGGATCTGGAGCCTGTCCGAAAAGCCAGGCGCGAGGTTCGTCTTCTCTGCCAGCCGCGCCGCCTACGAGTGAGCCTCGCGTATCCCTGTCCCACAGGACAGGCTATCTCTGCCGCCGCCAGCGAGGACGCGAGCCTGTCCGAAAGGCCAGATAGACTCGCAGCCGCCTGTGCGCGCGCCGGGTTCGCGAGCCTGTCCGAAGGAACACCTTCCGCGTCGCGCGCCCTCGAAGGGACACCTTCGCCCCCGCGCGATCGGGGTCGCGTGGCGTCGATAACCTCGCAGTCGTCTGCGCGCGCTGGGTCCGCGAGCCTGTCCGAAGGAACATCTTCCGCGTCGCGCGCCCCCTGCGACGCTCGTGGTTCCGCGGCCCCTCGCACCCCTCCGCGCCGTCCAGAGCTCCGCGCTTCTCGTAGCTCGCTGTCGGCGCCCGCCCCCTGGGAATTGCGACATGTGACAGCCCCGTCGCGCCCTCGCCCGCTCGCGCGCCAAAATGTCGCTGGACCCCCCGGCCCGCGCCCCTAAAACCGCGATTCCTCGCTGGCACGCGTGCTGCAACCGAACGCCGCAGGTGTCTCCGGTGTTCCAGCGCCTCGTCCGTCCCGTCCTCGACGGCCTCAGCCTGCTCGTCTTCCTGTTCGCCGTCACCTGCGCAGTGCGCCACATGCTCGGCCCCGGCTGCAGCGGATACGCCTGCCTCGACTCCGCGCGCGACGAGCTGCAGACCTCGGCCGCGCTGCTCGAGCAGCAGGCGCACCTCGACCTCGACGGCCTGCAGGCCAGCCTGGCCCACGGCGACTCGCTGACCGAGTTGCACGTCCCGGGCCGCCGCGGCCGCCTGGAACCGCTCGACCCGTGGCAGCGCCCCCTCGTGCTCCGCCCGCTGGACGGCGAATGGCTGCTGGAGCTGCGCTCGCGCGGCCAGGACGGCCGCCTCGACACCGACGACGACCTGTACTTCCGCATGACCCGCGCCGGCGAGGCCGTGTTCGACGCCGAGACCGCCCGCCACATGCCCTGAGGACAGGTCAATTACCAGCCGGGCGCCCCGCGTAGCGAACGCCCGCCGCATGCCCTGCAGGACCGCTCAGCCCGCGCGCCCGGGCGCCCCGTCCCCGCGGCGCAGCGCCGCCGCGATCGCCTGCGGGTCGAGGCGGAAGATCAGATCCGTCTCGACGTACGGGCTGATCGCGCAGCCGTCCCCGGCCTGCGGGTGCGGCATCTCGAAGAACGCGCGGGCGAACCCGACCTCGCGGCCGTTCAGGTACTTGCCTGTCCCCGAGGTCAGGTGGCACGGCACCACCCGGCCCTCCGGCATCACCGTGGCGAAGTAGCGCCCCGCGTGGCAAGCCGCGCAGTCGTGGAACCGCGGCGCTCGTCGCAACCTGCGCAAAAAGCCAGGCGAGGCCCCGAGCGGCAGCCCGCGCGCGCGCAGGCGCTCGAGCCGATCGGCCACCTCGGCCAGCACCGCCGGCGTGAGCGCCGGATGCAGCCCGGCCTCGGCGTCGAAGCACTCCTCGTGCGCCGGCTGAAAGTACGCCCACACCCCGAGCGACCCCGCCAGCTCCGCGATCTCCTCGATCCGCGCGACGTTCCACGGCCCCACCACAGTGATGGTCGCCACCGACATCCCGAGCCCGCGCGCCTGCTCGATCGCCGCGATCACCCGCGCGTACGAGCCCGGCCGCCGGCGCACCAGATCGTGGACCGGCTCCGGCCCGTCGAGCGACAGCACCACCATGTCGAGGATCCCCGACATGTCTTTCAGGACATTTCCCGTGCGCCAGCCGTTGGTGTTCATCGACGTGAAGCAGCCGGCCCGCTTGGCGTGACCGACGATCCGCGGCGCGTCGCGGCGGAGCAGCACCTCGCCGCCGGAGAAGCTGGCCCGCGCCATCCCGGCCGCCCGCAGCTCGTCGATCGCCGCGCAGAACTCGGCGTCGCTCATCTCCTCGGCGGCGCGCTCGGGGATCTCGCAGTACTCGCAGCGAAAGTTGCACCGGTGCGTGAGGATGAAAGTGACGCTGAACGGCAACGGCTTCCCGACCGCCCGCGCCGCCCCCAGCCGCACCAGGTCGCGCGCCTTCGCCAGCGCAGTCACCTCGCACCTCCCGCGCCCCACGCCCCAAGCGCCTCGATCCCATGACCTCGCGGCCCTCGTGCCGCCCTCGCTCCTCGCGCCGTCACCCCGCACCTCCCGGCGCCAGCGCGTAGATCGCAGCCCCCGTCGCCAGCGCCAGCGCCCGGTGCCGCCGCCGCGCCCGTGCGGGGTCTGCCTGACCGATCAGCCATGCCCCGAAGGCCAGCCCCGTCGCGCCGCCCAGCGCCGCCCACGGACCGAGCAGCGTCGCCGCCGCCAGCGACCCTCCCACGGCGAGCCAGCGCCCGGCCGCGGTCACGCCGGCGGGCCCCAGCCACTGCGCCGTCGTATACGCCCCCGCGCGCCGATCCTCGCCGACGTCGGCGCGCTCGTGGACCAGCTGGTTCTGCAGCAGCAGCGCCGTGAACACCAGCGACATGCCCCAAAAGCCAGGTGTGCGCGGCGTCCCGACCAGCGCCAGCAGGGGCGCGAAGATCGCGGCGTTCGCCAGCGTCCCGACCCCCGGCAGCCGCTTGAGCCGCGGACCCACGCTGTACAGCGCCCCCGTCGCCAGGCTCACCGCCGCCGCCCCGGGGCCGCCGCTGTGGCCGGCGGCGACCATCGCCAGGGCCCCGCACGCCAGCGCCGGCACCACCGCCGCACTCCCCACGTCGGTCCCGACCAGTGGGTTCTTGCCCGGCGCGTCGGCGCCGCGATCGCCGTGCGCGTTCAGCCCGTAGGCGCAGGCCAGACACAGCGCGCCCGCGAGGATGCCCCAGAGGACAGGCCTCATCGAACATGTCCCGGAGAGCATGTCCCCGAGCGGCGCCCCGGCGAGCGGCAGCGGCACGAAGTGGGCCCACTGCCGGACCCGCAACGCCCGCAGCCCCAGCGCCAGCGGCGCGCGAGCCCCGGCCGCCCACGCCGCGCCGAACGGCTGGCGCGGGCTTGCCACGGGCGCTCGGAGTAGGTCACGCCCGCCGACGATACCCCGCGCCGTCCCCCGGGTCACGCGACCGCGCCCCCGCGCCGACGAACGCGAGGGCGCGGCAAATCACGCCCGTACGAGCCGGTGCACGTCGCCATGCCGCGGCTGGCGACGCTCACGAGCCTCGATGCTGCCGACCGTCAGCCCCCTCACCGCGGCCCCAGCCCCCATCGACACGAACCGCGATCGACGAGTTCGGCCCGGCCCGTGACGGTGCGACCGGTACGCGAACGATCGGCGCCCACGTCAGCGCCGACGTCGCCGCGAACCCAGCCCGGCCAGGACGAACAACCATGCCCAGGACGCACCGTCGCCGCCGACCCGGCAGCCGGACTTCTCCGCCGGCGGCTCCTCGCCGAACGGCGTGCCGTCGTCGTACTCCAGCGGCCCCACGCACTCCCAGGACTCGATCTGCTCCTCGGTCGGCTCTTCGGTCACCACGTGCGGCTCGCCGGCCTCCGCGCGCGACAGGCACTGCGGCGCTCCCGACACGGATGTCCCATCGACCAGGTTGGTCACGCCGAGCACCACGCAGTACTCCGCCTGCGCCGCCGTGAAGTCGATCGTCCAGCTGACGTCGTGACGCGCCGGGTACGCGAACCGTCCGTCCGGGTCCGGCTGGCCCGCGGCGTCGAGGCGCTGGACCCAGACCAGGGCGCTGGCCGCTTGCGTCCGCGGCAGCGACGACGTCTCGACGTACAGCGCCGGCACCTTGTCGATCTCGGTGAAAGTACACCGCTCCGTCTCGCCGCAGCTGCTGGTCAGCTGCGATTCGCAGCAGACCCGGCCGCGGTAGCCGATCGTGCTCTCCAGCGGGTCGACGACGTCGGCCGTCGGTGGTGCGAGCGCCGCCACCGGCTCGGCCTCGACCGTCAGCGGGAAGGTCGCTTCGCCGTCGGCGTTCCCCACCCTCACCTCGTACACGCCCGCCTGCAGCGGCTCGACCGGGCGCACCACCACCGCCACCGTCCACGACGGCTCGCCCTCTCGGAGCGCCGGGCCCAGGCGCAGCACCTCGATCTCCGTCGCCAGCGCCTCGCCGTCCAGCGTCAACGCGACATCCACCAGCGCCGCCGCCTCCGCGAGCTCCACGTCGTACAGGCCCCCGAACAGCGCGAAGACCCCGCCCTTGGCCGTGTAGAGCATCTCCGGCGGGTTATCGATCTCCCAGATGGAGAGCCCCGGCTCGGGGACCGAGACCGAACACGCCGACGCGCGGTCGGGCGTCGACGCGACCGCAGCGGCCAGGATACATGCCCCAAGAAACCTGCTCTTAAGTTTCATCGTCGTCCTCCACCGGCGTCGCCGCTCCCCGGCGTCCGCGCGCGCCTCGGTCGTCGGCACCCCGACGACCACGATCCCATTGCGGCGCGGCGGACCGCGGAGACCATCCTCACCGAGGATATCACGCCATCGCTCCCCCTCGCCCCACGCTCGCAAGACACCTCCGAGGCCCGCCGACCTCGGCGCGGCCCATCGCTCGCTTGGGACACGACCGGGGTTCAAGCACCCCTCGCGCGCCCTGGCACGGGCCAACAAGGCGCGACGGACGCGGCTCGCGAACCCCGTGAACCCCGGCCGCGGCGCTAGCACTCCTCGGCCGCGTCGCGCAGGCAGGTCGCCGTATAGGTCGCCCCACGCACGCGCGGCCCGGCGCGGCGCAGCTTGAACTCGACGTTGGTGTCGTCGTTGTCGCACGGCACCGACTCCACTCCGGTCTCGGGATCCTTGATCGTCGACATGTCGTCGCGCTTGCTCGGCGTGAGGCCGCGTGGGTCAGTGAGGACGATCGTGCACACCGAGCTGCCCTCGGGCACCTCCCACTCGTCCTCGCCGATCGGCAGGCACGGCGGCAGGTCGACCACCTTGTCGTCGACGCGCTGCTGGATCTTGCAGTCGGCGTCGAGCGCCTCGGTCGAGAGGTCGCGGTCGGCCACCATCGTCGTCCCGCACACCGGCCGGAACGCCCGCTCGATCTGCTTGGCGATGCCCTCGAGCGCCGGCGTGTAGTCGTCCTCGCAGATCGAGTAGAGGTTGCGATCCTCGCCCGCGAACGCCTCCGCGACCGCGCGCTCGCGCACCGGCGGGACCGCCGTGCTGCCGCTGCCGTCGCTGTTGTTGACGCAGCCGGGGGCGATGCCGAAGTTCAGGTCCTGCTCCGAGCCGGCCTCGGCCTCCGCGTACACGATGTCGGCCTCGCCGCGCTCGTAGCCCGCGGGCACCCCGGCGATCAGCGACACCAGCACCTCGCGGCTCGGGTCGATGATCTGCTTGTCCGCGCGGATCTTGGCCAACAGATCGACGTAGCGCGAGATCGGCCGCAGCACCGCGTCGGCGTCGGCCGCCCCGGGCTCGCCGTCGATGCTGTAGTTCGCCGGCTCGCACCCGTCGTACACCGGCCCCGGCCCGCTGCACTGCACGCCCGCGTTCCAGCAGGTCGCGCTGGTCGGCGCCGGCCCGTTCGGGTCCTCCCAGAACGTCTTGTCGTCGATGAAGATGTCCTTGAAGCCAGGTTCGAACGAGCAGTCGGTCTCGTCGGTCACCAGCACCACCGACAGCAACGCGTTGTCGCGCATGAACCCGTAGTGGCCCTCGCTCGGCGCCAGCGCCTTCTTCAGCGCCAGGTACATCGACTCCAGCGGCTGCTCGTGGCCGCAGCCGTTGATGCCCTGCGGCCCGAAGCACGCGAACGCGTCGGCCACCTCGACCCCCGCCGGCAGGTTGCTGACGTCGTCGATCTTCTCGATCCACGGCCGCGCCCGCCGCTCGGGATCGAGGTCGGTGCTGGTCGGCGTGATCGCCAGCGCGTCGCTCGTCAGCCCGCACACGTCGGTGCAGGCGAACGCCGCGTCGATGTCGTTGAATTGGAACGCGCCCTCGCCCAGCCGATCGAGGCAGCTGCGCAGCACCAGGTCGCCGCCCTCCGGCGTGGTCGCGGCCGCATCGCAGCGCGGATTGCCGCTGTCGGTGGTGGTGACGCCGATCCGGTAGTGGGCGCCCATCTCGTCGAGCCGGCGGGCGAACGCCTCGAAGTTGCGGGCCAGCCGGGCCTGCTCCTCGGCCATCGAGCCCGAGTTGTCGATCACGAACAGGATGTCGACGTCGCCGCCCTCGTCGAGCGGGATCCGGATCTCGTTGTTCTCGGTCTTGCAGAGCTCGACCCCGACCACCGGGTGCTCGAGACACGCACCGAGGGCCACGGACACGAGGGGAAACAGGATTGCGCGGGACTTCATGGCGATGGGCTCCGTTGTTGTCGTCCCCGGTTGCAAGCTCGTGGCCGCGTTGATCTCGTTGAGAAAATCGCCGCCGGCGCGCCGCGATCCAGCCAACACGATTGGCCAACCCGGTTGATTCGCCAACATGGTTGCCAACTGCGGCCCGCAAACCACATCTACGCAGTCTCGTTCAATCCGGCCACAATCGCATATTCAGCCGCACGCCACGGTCGCTCGCCCGCCGAATGTCAACCATGATGGCACCTCTCGACGACGCCCGACGAGCGCAATCGCGCCTGCTCCCGCCGGCTCGCTCGCACCTCCGGTTGCGCTCGCTCGCCGAGCTCGCGCCCGATCTGTCCCGAAGGTCAGCTCGCCACCCACGCCGCTCGCCGCCGACCTTGCGCGACGACACGGCCTCACGAGCGCACGATCGGCGGTCTCGCCGGCACGTCGTCGACGCGCCCGCAAAGTTCGCCGCCCTTCAGCCCGACCGCCCGGCCGCGAGCGCGAACTTTCGGCGCTCGGCTCGCTGCACGCGTCGCATCGCGAGCCGCGCCGGCGCTCCCTGCCGCTCGTCGACCGCGACGCGGACCGACCTGCGTGCCGGGCCACGGCCCCGCGCCGCGACCGGGCCCATCGATCTGATAGCATCGGCGCGCTCGTGCGGCTCGCCTACCTCTCGCACTACTTTCCGCCCGAATCCAACGCCCCCGCGGCGCGCGTCCACGAGCTGTCGCGCGCGCTGGTGCGGGCCGGCCACGAGGTGCACGTCGTCACCGGCCAGCCCAACCACCCGCACGGCAACATCTACCCCGGCTACCGCGCGGCCGAGTACCGCCGCGAGCGGGTCGACGGCATCGACGTCCACCGCGTGCCGACGCTCCCGGCCGCCAGCCGCGGCGTCCTGCAACGTGGCCTCGGGTACATGTCCCTTCCGACATCTCAGATCGCGCTCGGCGCGGCCCGCCTGCCGGCCGTCGATCTCGTGCTGGCGACCTCGCCGCAGATCCTCACCGGCGTCGCCGGCCTCGCCCTGGCCCGCCTGCGCCGGGTCCCCTTCGTGCTCGAGGTGCGCGACCTGTGGCCCGACGGCATCGTCGCCGTCGGCGCGCTCAAGCCCGGGCACCCGATCGTACGCGCCCTCGAGGTCGTCGAGTCCACGCTCTACCGCGGCGCCGCCGGCATCGTCTCGGTCACCGACAGCTTCGTCGACCACTTCGTCGCCCGCGGCGTGCCGCGCCAGCGGGTCGCGGTGGTCAAGAACGGCATCGACACCGCCCTGTTCGCCGCCGACGCCGCCCCGGCGCCGCTGCGAGCTCAGCTCGGGATCCCCGAGGACGCGCTGCTGCTGCTCTACTGCGGCACCATCGGCATGGCCCAGGACGTCGGCCTGCTCGCGCGGGCCGCCGCGCTCGCCGGCCCCGGCGACGACTTCCACGTCGTCGTCGTCGGCCACGGCGTCGGCCTGCCGGCGCTGGTCGACGAGGTCGCCGCGCTCGGCGTCGGGCACCGCGTCCACATCCTGCCCTCGGTGCCGCGGCGCGACGTCCCGGGCCTCATCGCCGCGGCCGACGTCAGCGCCGTCATCCTGCGCGACGAGCCGACCTTCGCCCGCTACCTGCCGTCGAAGATCTTCGAGGCCATGGCGATGCGCCAGCCGATCCTCCTCGGCGTGCGCGGCGAGGCCCAGCGCCTGGTCGAAGGGGCAGGTGCCGGCCTGGCCTTCACGCCCGGCGATCCGGCCGACGCCCTGGCCAGGCTGCGCGCGTTCGCGGCGCTCGGTCGCGACGGCCGCGCGCATGGGCGAGGCCGCCCGCGCCCACGTCCTCGCGCATCACGACCGCGACCGTCAGGCTGAGGACCTGGGCCGCTTCCTCGAAGCGATCGCGCGGAGCCACGCATGACCCACCCGCACCGTCCGCGCAGCAAACTCGGCCGCACGCTCGAGCGCGCCTCGGGTCACATCACCCGCTGGTCGGGCAGCTCCTGGGCGTTCGCGCTGGCGGTCCTGACGATCGCGGTGTGGCTGGTGACGGGCCCGCTGTTCGCCTTCTCCGACACCTGGCAGCTCGTCATCAACACCGGCACCACGGTCGTCACCTTCTTGATGGTGTTCCTGATCCAGCGGGCTCAGAACAAGGAGTCGCTGGCGGTGCAGCTCAAGCTCAACGAGATCGTCGCGGCCCTCGAGGGCGCGTCCAACCGCCTGATCGACATCGAGAACCTGTCCGAGGCCGAGCTCGACGTCATCCACCGCCACTACCACAAGCTGGCCGAGATCGCGAAGCACGAGAGCGACATCCGCCGCTCGCACTCGATCGAGGAGGCGCGCCACCGCAGCCGCGCCGGCCACAAGTCGCACCCGCGCGCCAGCCACGGCTTGCACGACGCCGGCGCGAGGTGCGAGCCGCCGACCTCCGGCGCGAAGGAACATGTCCCGGGGGACAGCTCGCGCGCCGACTCGACCCAATGACTTCGCCCCCGCGGCGCTCTGGTGCGGAGCCACGCGGGGGCGAACCTTCACGCGGCGATGCGGCTCAGGCGGCCGACTTCGGCGCGTCCTTGATGTGCTTGATGATCTCGTCGCCGAACTCGCTGCACTTCTTCAGGGTCGCGCCCTCCATCATGCGATGGAAGTCGTAGGTCACGGTCTTGGCCGCGATCGCGCGCTCGACCCCGAGGATGATGAGGTCGGCCGCCTCGTCCCAGCCCATGTAGCGGAACATCATCTCGCCCGAGAGGATGACCGAGCCGGGGTTGACCTTGTCCTGGCCGGCGTACTTCGGCGCGGTCCCGTGGGTCGCCTCGAAGATGGCGTGGCCGCTGACGTAGTTGATGTTGCCGCCCGGCGCGATGCCGATGCCGCCGACCTGGGCCGCGAGCGCGTCGGAGATGTAGTCGCCGTTGAGGTTCAGGGTGGCGACCACCGAGTACTCGTCGGGGCGGGTCAGGATCTGCTGCAGGAACGCGTCGGCGATCGCGTCCTTGATCACGAGCTTGTGATCGCCGCGCTGGATGATCTGCCAGGGCCCGCCGTCGAGGTCGACCGCGCCGTACTCCTTGCGCGCGAGGGCGTAGCCCCAGTCGCGGAAGCCGCCCTCGGTGAACTTCATGATGTTGCCCTTGTGGACCAGCGTGACACTCGGCAGCTTGTACTGCAGGGCGTGGTTGATGGCCGCGCGGACGAGGCGCTCGGTGCCCTCGATGGAGACCGGCTTGACGCCGAAGCCCGCCGTGTCGGGGAAGCGGACCTTCTTGTAGAGCGCCGGGAACGCCTCCGAGAACAGCTTCTTGAACTTCTCGTTCTCTTCGGTGCCCTGCTGGAATTCGATGCCCGCGTAGATGTCCTCGGTGTTCTCGCGGAAGATGACCATGTCGGTCGCCTCGGGCCGCTTGACCGGCGAGGGCACGCCGGCGAAGTAACGGACCGGCCGCAGGCAGGTGTAGAGGTCGAGGATCTGGCGCAGCGCGACGTTGAGGCTGCGGATGCCGCCGCCGACCGGGGTGGTCAGCGGGCCCTTGATGCCGACGAGGTAGTCGCGGAACAGGTCGAGGGTCTCTTGCGGCAGCCAGTTGCCGGTCTGCTTGAACGCCTTCTCGCCGGCGAGCACCTCGCGCCAGGCGATGCTGCGCTTGCCGCCGTAGGCCCGCGCGACCGCGGCGTCGAACACGCGCACCGAGGCGGCCCAGATGTCGGCGCCAGTGCCGTCACCCTCGATGAACGGGATGATCGGTTGGTCGGGGACCTGCAGGCCCTTGTCGTTCATTTTGATCGCTTCAGCCATCGCCCTGTCGCTTTCCGTGAGGTGTCCTGGCCAAATAGGCCGTTGGCGCGGTTCGCCGCGGACCGGGGGTATACCACGGCGGCCCGCCCGTCCTGTCCGCGTCCGCGTGCGACCGTGCTCACCCGCCGGCGCCCGCCACCGCGGCCGCTGCGGCGTCTCCGGCGGCGATCCGACCGCTCTCACGCTCGACCTTGAACGCCTTGCCGTCGAAGTGGACGGTGATTCTTTCGTAGCTCACCGGCCTGCCGAGGGTGTGGCCCTGATGACGGACCTGCAACGAGGGCCCCCCGCCGGCCGGCAGCTGGACCGCGAACAGGCCGGTGATCCCGGCGTCGGCGACATCGCCCGCCAGCGGCGCCGACGGATCGGCGGTGAGCGCGAGACGCACGCCGAGGTCGTCCCACACGAGGAAGGTCCAGCTCGACGCGCCCGCGAACAGCTGCAGGCGTCCGAGCTCGCGGGCCACGCTGGCCTCGGGGATCTTCGCGTCGGGCGCCGCGAGCAGGCGCGCCAGCAGCACCGCCGCGTGCAGACGCGCGAACCGTCGCGGATCGTCCGCCCCCGGGCGCCCCTCGCCGGCCGCCACTTGTCGCAAGAGCCGCAGCGCCTCGTCGACCCGTCCCGCGCCCGCCGCCGCTCGCGCGAGGCGGATCGACGCCGTCGGATCGTCGGGCCGGATCGCCACCAGATCCTCGTACTGCCGGTAGGCCCGCTCGAACCACCCGTGGCGCAGGAAGATGTCGCCGAGCAGCGCGCGGCTCTGCGGGTTGTCGGCGTCGAACTCGACGATCTCCGAGAAGATCCGCTGGGCCTCGTCGACCTGCTCGTGGGCCACGAACACCTCGCCGATCTGCTGCGCCAGCACCGGCGTCATCAGCCCCTGCTCGCGCAGCGACCGGCCGCGGGCCAGCGCCTCCTCGAGCTTGCCCTGCTCGCTCAGCAGCTGGATCAGGCGCCGCTCGCCCTGAGGGTCGCCCGGGCTGCGCTGCAGCGCCGCCTGCACCATCTGCAGCTTGCGCGTCGGCGCGTCGGCCCCGATCACCAGCTGCAGCTGCCGATCGAGGTCGTTCCAGTCGACCCCCACGCCGAACATCGCCCGCTCGACCGCGCCGATCAGCCCCTGATCGACCAGCCGGCGCAACAGCCCGCGCGCCAGGTAGTTGCGCGCGTCGGGCTCGCCGGCGAAGTGCCCGAGCAGCAGGCCGATGTCGGCCTCGGTCGCCGCGCGCTCGTGCAGCAGCTGCAGGAACACCCGCTGATCTTTCCACCCGCCGATCTCGCAGCTCCCCGCCGCCGCCTCGTAGGCGTTGAGCGCCGAGAACATGTCCGATCGGTCAGCCAGCCGCTTCTGCCACAAGATCCGCCGGTGGGCCAGGCTGCGCGCCGCCGCGTCGGAGCACGGCAACTTGAGCCCGCGTGGCACCGGCGAGATCACCGGCTGCGGCGTCTTCGGCGGCGACTTCGTGATCGACGACTTGCGGTCGAGGTCGGGCAGCTCCGCGGGCTTGTCCGCGCTCGCCAGCTCCTTCCTGCCGCCCCCCGCCCGACGCGCCCTTGTTGGCCGCGGCCACGGCGCGGGCGCGGGCGCGGCCGCGAGGTCGTCGTCGGCCCGCAGCTCCTCCATGGGCGCCATCTTCTCGGCCTCGCTCACGGGTTCGGACGGCGCCGCGTTGCCGAGCCCGCCGAGCACCCCGCCCGGGGCCACCGGCGCGGCCGAGGGCGGCGGCGGCGGCTCCGCCTTCGCGACCTGCTGCGCATCGGCGGGCGTGCTCGCCGACACCGGCGGCGGCCCGCTGGCGACCCGCTCCTCGGCTCGCACCGCCGGAGCAGACTCGCTCGCGCTGTTGCAGCCGAACGGCGCCGCCGCGGCGGCCGCGATCATGCCGACCACGGTGCTGCTCTTTGGTTCATGTTCCTTGAGCCATGTCGCGTCGGCGATCAGCTGCAGCCCGCCGAGCTGACGTCGGCGCCGCTGGATGCCCTGCTGGGCGTAGGCCGCCTCGCTGTCGAGCGCGAGGAACGAGGTGAACGGGGTCATGAGCCCGTACTCGAGCCCGAGCGCGAGGATCTTGCCGCGCACCGCCTCGAGCCCGCGGCTGTCGCCGAGCAGGCGCTCGATGTACTCCGCGGCCCACAGCTTGGGCACCATGCGGTCGAGCGAGCCGCCGACATACGCCAGCGGATACTCCTTGGTGAACGCCTCGCCGCCGAGCCGGCCGGAGATCGTGACCTTGTCGGGCAGGTCGTGGTGCGTGCGCGCCAGCAGCAGCAGCTCTTGCCCGCGCGACAGCTTGCCGCCGGCGCTGATGAACACGTCGTCGAGGCCCTCGCCGAGGCCGAGCTCGAGGTCGGTGATCGTCGGGGTCTTGAGCGCGCCCGACAGCTCGAGCGCGCGCACCACCGCCTGCTCGGGGCCCTCGACGCGCAACGCCTCGCCGCCGCCGACGCGGGCCAGGCGACCGAGCATCGCCGCGTCGATCTCCGAGCCGACGCCCACCGTGTAGAGCCGCGCGCGCGAGCCCGTCATCGACCGCCGCAGCCGCTCCGCCAGCGCCTCGCCGCTGCGCTCGCCCGACGTTGCCAGGCCGTCGCCGACGTACACCACCGCCGGTTGCTCGAGCCCGTGCACGCGGGCCAGCGCCTGCTCGAAGATCGCCCCGAGGTCGGTCGCGCCGCCGGCCGCGTGGGCCGCCACCCGCTCGAGCGCCGCGCTGATGGCCTCCGGCGTCGCCTCGGCCAGGCCCTCCTCCGGGTACAGCACCTTCGCCGCCACGTCGGCGCTCATCACCGCGAACTTGTCGCCGGCCGACAGGCTGCGCAGCAGCGCCTCGGCGACCGCGAGCTTGGTCTGCTGCTCCGACGGATCGCCGGCCGCCGAGGTGTCGACCACCACCACCACGTCGCCGCGCGGCGCCGGCAGCTTGGCCATGTCGAGGTCGGGCGCGAAGCGGACCATCACGTAGCTGGCCTGGTCGCCGCCGGCGCTGAAACGATTGGCGCGCAGCGGCACCCGCGTGCGGTCGGCTTTTCGCGTCAGCTCGAGCTCGAAGTCGGCGCGCGGTGTGTAACCCGAGCGGCGCATCGTCACCTGCCGGCCGTCGGTCGACACCCGCGCCTCGCCGAGCGTCGCCAGGTCGTAGTCCTGCTCGAGCCCGCGGCGCAGCTGCACCTCGAGCGAGAACTCCTCGATGCTGGCGGCCTCGCGCCCGCGCGGGGCCGCCAGCGGGTAGCTGTAGCGGCGCTTGCCCTCGCTCTCGGTCATGAGCTGCTGGTAGCGCAGCACCACCCGCCGCTCGCCCGCCGGCGGCACCGGGTAGATGCGCGCCCGCACCGTGCGCGCGTCGATCCACTCGAGCAGCGCCGGATCGTTGTCGCGCCGCACCGCCGCCTCGTAGGTCGCCGCCGCCTGCTTGCGCTCGACGATCTCGCCCTCGACCAGCTGCCCGTTCGTCTCGAGCGCGAAGCTGACCAAAGAGCATCTTCGGGGACCGTGAACCAGTACCAGCCCTCGACCGCCGTGCCCGACGGGTTGAAGAACCGCTGATCGACCAGGGTCTCGGCGATCTCGTCCTCGAGCGCCACCCGCACCGTCTGGCGCTGGATCGACAGCGGCAGCGCCGGCGTCCCCGGCGGCGCCGCGCGATCGACCGCGTAAAGCGCCCCCGAGCCCGCGCCCGCGCGCAGGCCTCCGCCCGCGCGATCGCCCATGCCGCCGGTCCAGTCGTCCCAGAACGCCACCGGCTCGACCGTCGGCGCCCCGCCCTTCACCGTCGCCCGCTCGCCGGCCTCGACCTCCGCGCGACCGCCCGCCGCGCTGACGATCGCCAGCCCCTCGGCGACGTAGACCTGCGCCTCACCTGACTCGAAGGACAGGCTCGCGCCGCCCGCCGACAGCGACACCTCGGCGTCGCCGACGGTGTGGACCACCGCCTTCTGGCCCTCCTCGAGCGGCGGCGCCTCGACCCAGATCTGGCCGGCCTGCAGGGCCACGCCGCCGGCGATCTTCACCTTCGTGCCGTCGCGCAGGAACACCCGCGAGCCGTCGCTCAGGCGGACCAGCGCGCGCACCTGGCCCTGTGGACAGCTCCGCCGTCTCCGGCAGCGGCGTGCGCGACAGCAGGCGCTCGCTGCCCGACACGGTGGTCAGCAGCACCTCGCCCGCGGCCAGCTCGAGGTTGGCGCCGAGCCGCTCCGACTGCACCGGCGGCGGCTTCTTCCACGGCTTGACGATCGCCAGCGCGGTCGCCGAGCCGACCGCGAGCAGGAGCACACCGAGACCCAGCCAGCGCTTGTTGCGAGAGGACGCCATGACGGCTGAGCAGGATGGCACAGCGCCGACGAGCCCGTCGACGGCGGCCTCGCTGGCGAACAACGTTCACCCGGCGTCGATTTTCGCGCCTCGCGGCCTCGATTATCGCGCGTCGCGGCGGCTCTGCTCGATCACGCTGCGCAGCTTCGACACCACCAGGTCGAGCGCGACGCGGTTGTCGCCGCCCTCGGGGATGATGAGGTCCGCGCGGCGCTTCGACGGCTCGACGAATTGCAGGTGCATCGGTCGCACGTGGCGGTAGTACTGCTCGCGCACGGCCTCGAAGGTGCGCCCGCGCTGCTCGATGTCGCGGCGGATCCGGCGGAAGATGCGGATGTCGGGGTCGGTGTCGACGAACAGCTTGATGTCGAGCTCCGTCCGCAGGCGCTGGTCGACCAGCACCATGATGCCCTCGACGATCACCACCGGCGTCGACTCGACCCACCGCGGCTCGGGCAGCCGGCGGTGCGTCTTGAAGTCGTACGCCGGCACCGCCACGCGACGCCCGGCCTTGAGCGCGACGATGTGCTCGACCAGCAGCTCCGTCTCGAGCGACTCGGGGTGGTCGAAGTTGATGTGACAGCGGTCCTCGTACGAGAGGTCGGCGCGGTCGCGGTAGTAGGCGTCGTGCTCGATGATCGTGACGCCTTCGGGCGGAAGAGAGTCGCCGATCTTGCGCGCCACGGTCGTCTTGCCCGATCCGCTGCCGCCGGCGATCCCGATGATCATCGAGCTCATGCGGCGGAACGTAGCACGCCGCGCGCCTTCGCGCTTTTCGCGCGCACGCCGACGCGCGTGCGGGACCGCCGTGAGCTAGCCTCGCGCCGTCAAGACGCCGGCCATCGTCCTCGCCGCCGCAGATCGGCCACCCGCGCCCGCGGGGCCGCGTCCTCTCGCGGTCACGACGCACTTGCACGTGCTCGTGATCACCGCCTCGCCGTCCGCCCCAGCCGGCCTCGACCGCGCCGCGCAGCGACGCAGGCGTCGAGATCCCGGCGCGGCCATCGCCACGAACACGTGGACGGACACCTGTTCTCTCGAGCCCTTCACGCCAGGTCCGACCGGGCGCGCTCGACTGCCGCCCGTCCGTCGCGCCGCGATACTCCTGTCCGTGAGGACATGCCCCCACGGACATGTCCATCACGCCTAACTGCCGCGGCGCAGCCCGTACTTCTCCATCCGGTACGACAGCACGTGCCGGGGCACCCGCAGGTACGCGGCGGCCTGGGTGATGTTGCCGCGCTTCAGCGCCAGCACGCGCTCGATCACCCGCTTCTCGAGATCGACCAGCGACAGCCCGTCCTCCGGCAGCGCCGGCAGCCACTCGTCGCCGCCGGCCGCCACGGCCGGCGCGGCGGCCGTGCGCGGCGGCAGGTCCTCCACCTGCAGCACCTCGCCCGAGCACAGGATCACCGCCCGCTCGCACGCGTTCTCGAGCTCGCGCACGTTCCCGGGCCATGTCCGCGAGGACATGTCCGAGCACATCCTCCGGGATCTCGACGTCGCGCCCGCCGGCGCAGCGGGCCACGAAGTGGCGCACCAGCTGCGGGATGTCCTCCACGCGCTCGCGCAGCGGCGGCAGCTCGATCTCCACCACCCGCAGGCGGTACAGCAGGTCCCCGCGCAGGTCGCCCGGGTCGCGGTTGGTCGCCGCGATCACGCGCACGTCGACCGGCACCGGCACGTCGCTGCCGACGACGTCGACCACCCGCTCCTGCAGCACGCGCAGCAGCTTGGCCTGCAGCGGCGCCGGCAGCTCGGCCACCTCGTCGAGGAACAGCGTGCCGCCGTCGGCCTGGCGGAACCGGCCCGGGCGGTCGCGCACGGCCCCGCTGAAGGCCCCGCGCACGTGGCCGAACAGCTCCGACTCGAGCAGCTCGGCCGGGATCGCCGCGCAGTTGACCGCCACGAACGGCCCCGCGTGCCGCGGGCTGCGGGCGTGGATCCGGCGAGCGATGAGCTCCTTGCCGGTCCCGCTCTCGCCGGTCACGAGCACCGGCGCGGCGGCCCGGGCCACCCGATCGGCGAGGTCGAGCGCGCGCGCCATCGCCGGCGAGTGACCGACGATCGGCCGCTCCACCCCCGCGACCTGGCGCTGCAGCCGGAGCAGCTCGGCCCGCATGCGCCCGCGCTCGAGCGCCTTGGCCACCGTGAGCAGCAGGTGCTCGCGATGAAACGGCTTGCCGATGAAGTCGAACGCGCCCGCCTTCATCGCCGCGACCGCGAGATCGACGTCGCCGTAGGCCGTGATCACCAGCACCGGCGTCTCGGGCGAGCGCGCGGATCTCCCGCAACACCTCGAGCCCGCCGACGTTCGGCATCTTGACGTCGGTGATGACCACCGCGTGCCGCTCGGGGTCGAACCGCCGCAGCCCCTCGGCCCCGTCGCGCGCCCCGTCGACCGCATAGCCGGCCTTGCGCAGGTTGAACAGCCCGAGCTCGCGGCCCGAGTCGTCGTCCTCGATGAAGAGCAGCGCCTCTCCCGACATGTCGCCCGCAGCCTAGCCGACCGCGTGCGCGCTCGCCTGTCGTCGCGGGACCGCTCACGCGTGCGACCGCCCGCGCGCTCGCCCGCTCGCTCACCCGTGCGGCCTCCTGCGCTCGCTCCCGCGGACAGGCGCGACGCGTCCCGCCACGGGGGTCGAGCTCAAGCTTGCAGGATCTCCGGCGCCCGCGCCGATGGCGGTTTAGCCAGGCCCTCTCCCTCCCCAGCGCACGAGGGACCGGCCCTCGGCAGCGCCTCGCGCCAGATCGCGGCTCGATGGCCGCCACCGGCGGCGAGCGCGGGACGAAGCTCCGTCCGCTCGCCGCCGGACGCGCCGGATATTGACTTCCCCGCCCGGCCCGGGGACACCGAGGAGGCGTGAGCCCGCCGTCCACCTCTCGCGCCCCCGAGTCGCCCCCGCCGGCGCGCGACCGATCGGACATGCCCGATCGGTCCGGCGCTTCAGGACATGTCCTCGGCGACATTCCCGAAGAGCCATCCATGCTCTCACCGCGCGCCTTCGTGCGCGTGTGGCTGCCGATCGCCGCGTTCACCGCCCTGCACTACGGCACCGGCATGGAGCACGACTGGGCCCACGACGTGCTGCGGCGCATGTATTACCTGCCGATCGTGCTGGCCGCCTTCGACCACGGCCTGCGCGGCGGCTTGCTCGCGGCCGCCGTCTCCTCGCTGGTCTATTTGCCGCACGCCTTCTCGCTGTCCCCGGGGCACCACCACGATCCCGGAGGCGGCCTCGACAAGGCGCTCGAGGTGCTGCTCTACAACCTCGTCGGCGCGACCGCGGGCCTGTTGGCCGACCGCGAGCGCAGCCGTCGGCGTGAGCTCCAGCGGGCCCTCGCCGATCAGCAGCGGCTCACCCGCGAGCTCGTGCGCGCGGGTCGCCTCTCGGCCCTCGGCGAGGTCGTCGCCGGCCTCGCCCACGAGATCAAGAACCCGCTGCACGCCCTCGCCGGCACCGCCGAGGTCGTCGGTCCGCTCATCCCGCCCGACGCCGAGGAGCGGCGCATGTGGGACATCCACGTCGCCGAGCTCGGCCGTCTGTCGCGCCTCGCCGAGCGCTACCTGTCGTTCGCCCGCCCGAGCCCGAGCGAGCTCGTCGCCCTCGATCTGCGCCGCGTCGCCGAGCAGGTCGCCGAGCTGTGCGTCGCCGAGGCTCGGGGCAAGCGCGTCGAGGTCGAGCTCGACCTGCCCGACGCGCCCGTCGACATCCGCGGCGACCGCGACCAGCTGGCCAGCCTCGGCCTCCACGTCGCGGTCAACGCCCTGCGCGCGATCGCCTCGACGGGACGCCCCGGGCGGCTGCGGATCGCCGCGCGCGTCGACGGCGATCACGCGCTCCTCGTCCTCGACAACGACGGCCCGCCGCTGACCGAGAGCGAGCGCAAGCAGCTGTTCACGCCCTTTTACAGCGGCGACGCCCAGGGCACCGGCCTCGGCCTGGCGATCGCCGCCCGCGTCGCCGACCAGCACGGCGGCAGCATCGACGCCGACAACGCCGGCCTGGGCGTCCGCTTCAGCCTACGCCTGCCGCGGATCACCGCCTGAGCGCCGCGCTCTCGTCCAGCGACGACACCGGGCGCGTCAGACATGTCCTCTGCGACATGCCCTCGCGAACATGGCGCCCGGGACATGCCGCGGATCACCGCCTGCGCGCCGCGCCCTCGTCCAGCGACGACACCGGGCGCGTCAGGCATGTCCTCTGCGACATGCCCTCGCGAACATGGCGCCCGGGACATGCCCCGAGCGCCATGCTCCGGCGCGCCTCGACTACATCTTCTTGACGTAGGCGGCGACCGCGTCGATCTCTTCCTTCGACAGCTTCTCCTTGAACGGCTTCATCTTGGTGCCGTCGACGCCGTCGGCGATCGCCTTGACCACCGCGGCCTTGCTGTGCTTGCCCTGCCAGTCCTTCGCGGACATGTCCGGGATGTTGTTCTTCTTCTGCGCCTCGGCGCCCTTGCCGTCGATCGCGTGGCAGACCTTGCACTTGGCGTCGTAGATCGACTTCGCGTCGATCTTCGCCGAGGTGTCCTCCGCCTTCTTCGGCTCGGTCTTCTTCGGCTCGGTCTTCTTCGCGTCGGTCGCGGGCGCCTTCGCGTCGCCCTCGGGGGCCTTCGCCTCGCCCTCCGGCGCCTTCGCGTCGCCCGCGGGCGGGTGCCCTCGGCCGCCTTCGCGTCCTCGGCCGCCTTCGCGTCCGCCGCCGCCTTCGCGTCCTCGGCCGCCTTCGCGTCCGCCGCCGCCTTCGCGTCCGCTGCCGCCTTCGCGTCCGCTGCCGCCTTCGCGTCGTCGGCCTTGGCCTCGACCTTCTTCTCCTCGACCTTCTTCTCCTCGGCCTTCTGGCCGCTGTCGCAGGCGACCAGCGCCACCGCGGCGCACAGTCCGACGTTGCGGGTGATTCTCAGGACGGTCTTCAGGGTCATGTTCGCACTCCTTGTCGGCCCGCGGAGCTTGTCGCGGAGGGGGCCAGGGCCGCGAATCGTACCGAAGCGTCGCCAACGCGACAAGTTGCCGCCCGAGCGCGCCAGCGCGCGAGCGAGGCTCTCTGCATCGCCCCGCGCGTCGCTGCCCCTGCGTCGACAGCGACGCGAAGGCTTCCGCAGCGCAGCCCGACGCGCGCGCCCCTGCCCGCGAGCCTCGCTCGCCATGTCACCGCGCTGTGACGAGCGCGCGCCGCAAGCAGCGTCGCGTCCTCGCTACCACTCGCTCCGCCCCGCTCACCGCCGCGGCGGCCCCGAACAACGGCGAAGGCCGCCGCGAGCGAGCTCGGGGCGGCCTTCTCTTCCACGCCGACCGAGGGTCGGCGCGCCACGATCACTGCACGAGGATCGTGAACTCGATGCGGCGGTTCTTGGCGCGACCGGCCGCGGTCTTGTTGGTGTCGACCGGCTCGTCCATACCCGCGCCGCGCGACTCGATGCGGGCGTTGTCGATGCCGTGCTCGACCAGGTACTCCTTGACGGCCGCGGCGCGCTTGCCCGAGAGCGTCTTGTTGTACTCGGGCGAGCCGGTGCTGTCGGTGTGACCCGAGATCTCGATGCGGATCGACGGGAACTCCTTGAGCACCGCGACCGCGCGGTCGAGGACCGGCCGCGACTTCGGCTTGATGGTCGCCTTGTCGAGGTCGAAGTAGATGCCCTTGATCGTGCCGGTGAACTTGGCGAGGGCCGTCGGGATCTCGTCGGGGCAGCCGTCCTCGTCCTGGTAGCCGTTGCGGGTCTCCGGCTGCGTCGGGCACTTGTCGTCGGGGTCGAGGATGCCGTCGCCGTCGGTGTCCGGGATCGGGCAGCCATCCGGCTCGACGCCCGGATCGTCGGGGCACTTGTCGACGATGTCGAGGAAGCCGTCGCCGTCGCGGTCCTTGAGCGGGCAGCCGTCGGGCGCGACGCCGGGGACATCCGGGCACGCGTCCTGGCTGTCCATGAAGCCGTCGCCGTCGCGGTCGCGCTCGGGACAGCCGTCGGGGGCGATGCCCGGCTCGAACGGACAGGAGTCGGCGTTGTCGAGGAAGCCGTCGCCGTCGCTGTCCTTCTCGGCCGCCGGCGCCTTCTTCTTGCGGTTCAGCGTCAGCGACAGGCCGAGCAGCACCTCGGGATAGATGACCGCGCCGTTGTCGACGCGGAGGCGGGCCGCGACGACGTTGCGGACGTCGAGGCGCAGCATCGCGTAATGCGAGATGTAGTACTTCACGCCGCCGCCGTAGTGCGTCGACTCGTCGATGTCGTTGCCGAGCGCGCCGGTCGTCCCGATCGCGCCGCCGCCGACGAGGACGAACGGAGTGATGCGCCAGAACGGGATCTGGCCGATCACGTGCGCGCGGAAGTTGAAGAGGATCGCCCGCGTGTCCGGCGAGTCGGTGTTGGTGATGTGAGTCGGCATGACGCCGCCCTCGATCTCACCGCCGAGGAAGCTGAGCGGGTAGTACGCGAAGCGGGCCCCGATCTCGGGCGCCACCTTGCGGTACGGCTTCCAGAACTCCTCGCCGCCCGACTGCAGCGACTGCAGCTGGCGGACCGGGTCGAACAACTCGTGCGCCGAGCCGCCCGGCATGAAGATGCCGCCGAAGATGCCCAGCTCGAACATGTTGCGCTCGGGCCGACAGCGTCTGATCCACTTGACGCTGGTGTCGTTCTGACACTTGTCGCCCGACTTCTTCGCCTTCTTCCCGCTCGCCCCGCCGCTCGCCTTGGCATCGGTCTTCACGCCCGACGTGTCGGCCGAGATCGAAGCACCCGCCGAGGGCCCTTCGGGCGTCGGCGCCGGGGTCGCCGCGGGCTCGGCTGCGGGTGCCGCGGCGTCGCCGGCCGGCTGAGCCGCGAGCGCGGGCGTCGCTACGAGCCCAGCGACCAGGGCAGCTCCGAGTCGGATTGAAAAGCGATTCATCTGTCGTCTCTCCTCGAGGGAAACCGGAACACGCCGCGCGACCCGGGCGCGTGCTCGGAGTGGGGGACCGCAAGGCGGTGGGTCGAGTGCTGTGCGTCGAGTCGGCCACGCGATGGGGAACTGGGGGTCGGGCAACTCACCACGAGGGCTTCGCCCTCGGCTCTGCCGTTTATGGCACACCGGGGCCCCGGCTGGGAACCCACCCTGCGGGCGTTGCAACACCCAACAGGGCCGTCCGGTTGTCGCACACAATCGAGGAACACGCGAAAAGGCGGTGAAATCCTGGGCATCGCGACCCCGTTCGGGACAGGTCTGCACGCCACCTGCCAGTAGCGTTCTGGGGGCTCCGGGACCCTGGTAGACGCGGTTCCTCCGCGGTTTGCACCGTCGCGGAGCGGCGGACCGGACGGAGACCTGCGGGGACAATCCCCGACCTGAAACTACCAACCGCGATCCGCGCCAGACCTTTCGGACAGCTCAGGAAAGCCGCCGCGAAGATCGCCCGAGAACCAGCGCTAAAACCCACGGACGGAAGCCGTAATTAGCCCGGCCAGCCCGCGGGACAGCGGAGCCCGCGACTGTCCAACCGATGGGCCATGTCCCGAAGGCCATGACCTCAAGTGCTCGCAACTCTTGCGAGCGAGCGTGAGCATGTCGCCCGCAAGGACGAGCGGCATGGCAAGCCAACGAAATCCCGCGACTCCTCTCGTCGTCCACGAACACCGCGTCACCCTGCAGAAGGCCATCGACAGCATCGTCCAGCGCTTCGGCAAGGGCGCCATCATGGCTCTGGGCGGCGACCCCGGCGATCGTCAGTCCTTCGAGGTCGTGTCGACCGGCTCCCTCAACCTCGATCGCGCCCTGGGCATCGGCGGCCTGCCGCGCGGGCGCATCGTCGAGATCTACGGCCCCGAGTCGTCGGGCAAGACGACCCTCATGCTGCACGCGATCGCCGAGGCCCAGCGGCAGAAGCTCGCCTGCGCCTTCATCGACGCCGAGCACGCGCTCGACGTCAAGTACGCCCAGCGCCTCGGCGTGCGCCTGGAGGACCTGCTCATCTCGCAGCCCGACTGCGGCGAGCAGGCGCTCGACATCGTCGACACCCTCGCGCGCACCGGCGGCATGGGCCTCATCGTCATCGACTCCGTCGCCGCCCTCATCCCGCGGGCCGAGCTCGAGGGCGACATGGGCGACCAGCACCTCGGCCTGCAGGCCCGCCTCATGAGCCAGGCGATGCGGAAGATCGCGGGCATCGCCTTCACCACCAACACCCTCGTCGTCTTCATCAACCAGCTGCGCCACAAGATCGGCGTCACCTTCGGCTCACCGGAGACGACCACCGGCGGCAACGCCCTCAAGTACTTCGCCAGCGTCCGCCTCGACATCCGCCGGATCGCCACGGTGCGCGACGGCGAGGACGCGGTCGCCAACCGCTGCCGCGTCAAGGTGGTCAAGAACAAGTGCGCGCCGCCGTTCACCGAGGCGCAGTTCGAGATCGCGTTCGGCACCGGCATCGACCGCGACGCCGAGATCCTCGACTGGGCCCTCACCCGCAACATCGTCACCAAGGCGGGCAGTTGGTTCTCGCTCGGCGACATCCGGGTCGGCCAGGGCCGCGCGGCCGCGCTCGAGTGGTTGCGCAACCATCCCACCGAGCGCGACGCCCTGCTGGCCCGCGCCATGACCGACCTCGCCGTGCCCACCTCCGGCGAGCCGGCCGAGGAGGAGGAAGCCCGCGCGGCCTGAACGCGGCGAACTCCTCGCGCCCAGCTCGAGCCTCGCCGCATCCTCGCGGCACCTCGCGCGTCCTCACGGCCCCTCGTGGCCCCCTCGCGGCCTCCTCACGGCGGCCGTGCGGCATCCGTGCGGGACCCGTGCGGCACCCGAGCGGCGCCCGTGGGCACCCGAGCGGCGCCCGTACAGCGCCCGTGCGGCACCGAGCGGTGCCCGTGCGGGGCCCGTGCGGCGCCCGTGTGGCACCGAGCGGCGCCCGTGCCTCGCTACGACCTCGCCGGCGAGCACGGCCCCTCGGTCGTAGGCGCTCCTCATCAAAACAAGAGCGGGCGGAAGCATCGCCTCCGCCCGCTCACCCTCGCGGCTGCTCATTCACGCCACCTGCAGCTCGCGCTCGAGCAAGAACTTCCACAGCGGCTTGTTGCTCTTGCGCGCGTTGCACGGCCGGCAGCACGGCACCAGGTTGTCCGGCTCGTTGCTCCCGCCGCGCGAGCGCGGGATCACGTGGTCCCGCGTCACGTTGCGCCGGGTCAACCGCGCGTTGCAGTACGCGCAGAAGATCAGCACGTTCCACTCGTAGAAGCGGAACTCTCGCGTGAAGCACGGGTCGAGCCGGCCTCGAATCACGTCGGCGACGGACGCCTTGACGAACTTGCTCATGTCCCGGAACCGGCCCAGACGCCCGTCACCCTTGCGCAGCGCCCTCCGACGGAGGTGCCGCGCCAGGTAGAAATCGGGGCCCCGCTCCGGGCGGGTACACAAGGTGTCGTAGTGGTTCTTGATCAGCGACTGCATGGCTCTCCTCCCCCTCTCACCGCTCGGCTTTCATCGCCGTGGATCTCAATCGACGTAGATGAGCGTGCTCCACGTCGGCACGGCCACCACCTCGCTCGCGCGGAACTCGACCCTCGCCTCGACCTCCATGTCCTCGCCCGTGAGACGGACGCGGTCACCCGCGCGGATGCACAGCTCGCCGAGCCGGTGCTCGGTCAAGGGGATCCGGATGCAATGATCCAGAGTCCGGTCGTTCAAGTTGGCCTCGATCGTTCGCATACTCACCTCCTCAGTGGACAAGGCGGGGTTCGAACCCGCGACCTCCGCGCTGCCAGCGCGGCGCTCTCCCGGCTGAGCTACAAGCCCGGAACAAAAACACGATGTCTCGATGGAGAAGGTCGGACTCGAACCGACGACCTCCTGCTTGCGAAGCAGGCGCTCTCCCGACTGAGCTACGACCCCATTGTCCGATGCGTCACCGCACCGCCACGCACCCGCGCCGGCGAACGACCGTCGCCCACCGACGATCCGTCGATTCGCAGCGGCCGATCATTCTCCCGATCGCATTGCCAACATGCCCGAACGGACATGTCGCTGCATTCGCCGCGTCACCCGCAATCGGGCGACCCGTCGAACGCTGCGAACATCCCTACCGGGAAGTCGGAGCGCGGTCGGACACGCCGACCGATGCCTCAGGCTCGGGCTCAGGCTCGGGCTCAGGCTCGGGCTCGGGCTCGGGCTCAGGCTCGGGCTCGGAGCCGGACGCGCAGCGGCGGTGCTTCAGGCCAGATACGCGAGGAAGCGCTGGAAACCGCGTCCATGCCATCCCGCGCGACCGGCCTGCCGATCGGCTGCAAGACCCGCCGAGAGCTCCACCGCCGGGATCATCGGTTCGGCTGTGGGATTCTGGGGGATCGTGCAGGGAAGGATGTCGTGGACGGAACGCATGGCGCCTACCTCATGAATGCCCGCAACACTACCAGTCACGCGACGGCCCTGTCAAGCACAGTGCATGAGAATCGCGACTCATCGCAATCATCACAGCTCCGAGTCGGCCCTCGCCGACCGGCCGGCTCAATCACCGCACTTCGGCGCGCGCCCTCGCGCCCGGCCTACCGCGGGCGCCGGTCGCCCCATGACCGCCGTTCCGAATCGAACACCGTCTCGCTCGCCTCCGGGTCGGGGCGTACGAGGAGCGCCGTCACGGGACGGCGATCGGCGAGCCGGCCCCGGACCGGCCGCGCTCCCACAGGCCACGCCAGCCGCCGAGGCAAGGGGCGCATGACTGAAGCTCGACCTCGCGCGGCTCCATCCAGGACGGCGAAAGGTCCGCACGCTCAACCGTCGCACGCGTCCAGCATGTCTTTTACGCCATGTCCTTGGGGACACATACTGCATCGCCGCGGCCCCGAGGTATCGCATCCGTCCACGGGCGCAGCGCACGAAGCCACGAACGCCGAAGGTCGAGGCGCAACATGCGTCTCGACCTCGGCGAATCCGGCCGTCACCCGGCCGGAGCTCACGACCTCAGTACCGTGCCGGCGGGTCGCTGGCCGGGAACGACTCGTCGGACTCGAAGTCGACGCGGTCCTGGAACGACGCGCGGCGCTCCTCGTCGACCCGCTGGCGCGACTGCGCGAGCGCGGGCTCCGGGGACTTCCACTCGCCCGTCCCCTCGCCGACATCGGCCTGCTCGCTCGCGCGATCGCTGCGCCACTCGAGGATCTGCTTCAGTCGCGCGAGGTCGCGGCCCAGCGCCCGCTGGGGGTCACGACCGATGAAGCGCGCGACCCACGCCCCGAGCTCGCCGGCCACCGGCTCCTGATACAGGCGCACCCACACCTCGGTGCCGCCCGACGACGTCGCTCGGAACTCGACGCAGCCCTCGCAGGGCCGTGCGGCGCCTTCACGCGAGCGCCACGCGATCCGCTGACGCTCGATGTCTTGCGTCACCTCGACCTCGACCTCGACGGGTCGCCCGAACGGCCCCTCGGCCAACCAGCTCCAGCCGCCGCGGTCGAGCCGCGACACGCGGTTCACGTCGGCCATGAATGGGGCAGGTTCTGGAAACGGCGCCAGAACGAATACACCTCGCCGGCGGGCCGATCGATCGTCACCGCGGACTCGGCCACCACGGCGCGCCCGGGATCGACGCCGGGATACGGCGCGCCGCGGCGCTCGGTGTCGATCTGCATCGCCCGGTAGAACACGCTCTGACCGGTCACGCCGCGGCGCATCAAGGAGCCTCCGGCCAGCGCGACGACCAGCGAAAGCGGCCATCGGCGCGCCCGCACCAGCCCCCACGCGACCATCCAGGCCCCTGCCAGCAGCGAGGCAGCGCGCTCGCGCTGCCCGACATTTTGCGCGCAGACCGTATCTGCGCCTCGCACGCATGAGCTCGAATTCTCCATCGCGGGCCTCCGCGGAGTACATGGACGCCATCGCCCGGTCGCGCCAGCGACCGCGGCGTTTTCCTCGTCCGGCCGCGCCGCCACGGTCGAGCTCGCCGGAAGGACCCATGAAGCTCTGCGGCATCCTTCTGCGCCCCCGACGTGAGCTCGCCGCGAGTCGCCGCGCCCACCGCACCCGGCGGCCTCGCCGGCTGTCTGTTCGGTCAGGTCGCGCCGGCCCTCGCCCCCCGACGAGCTCGCGCCCATCGTGCGGGCCGAGGTTCGTCCTGCTCGACCTCATGCACGATCAGCTCAGCGAGCGCGGCGCTCGATTCATCTGTCTTTCAAGACATGTCCCATCGACAAGCTCGATGCCCGTCCTCGGCGCCTCGAGCGACCGAGGAAACAACTTCGCAGATCTCCGAGCACCGCCTCCTCTATTCCGGGCAACGTCTCAGCGTCGCCTGCGCGACGCAACGCCCGTCCGCATCGGCGCTGGAGCGAACGCTCCGCCGGGCCCTCGTCGAAGCCCCGACGCCGGCCCGCGCCCGGCGGACGAGAGTCCGCCAGGCCTCGCGCGAGGCAAAACATTCGCGCCACGCGACCACGCGAGCCACCGCGATCGCGGGCGCGCCAGGCCCCTCCCGCGTACAATGTGGGCAGTCGTCATGGCGATCACCCTCGACCTCTCGCACGTGCCGCTCGCGCTGTCCCGGTTCGACGGCGAGCAGAGTCTGGACGAGGTCGAGCAGTACATCGATCGCATGTCCGAGATCCACGCCCGCCGGCAGCCCTACGTCGGCATCGTGTGGATGCGCCGGTACGCTCGCGGTGCGGCGCACACCGAGCGGATGGGCCGGTGGATCAAGGACACCGAGGAGACCACCCGCCGCTACTGCATGGGCGTCGCCATGATCAGCCAGTCGACCGGCTTTCGCTTCGCGCTGGCGGCGATCTTCCTGATCCGGCCGATGCCGTGCCCTTATCTGGTCTGCGGGACATGGTCCGAGGCCATCGCCTATGCGCGGGCCCAGGCCGGCAAGAGCGGCGTCGTGCTGCCCGAGCTGGCCAGCCCGTGGCCCGAGCTCGCCTGAGGTCGGCCGAGGCCGCGGGACCTCACTCGGCACCGTCCCGCGCGCGCTGTACCATGCCGGGATGCGTCGTCCTGCCCTCGCCTTGCCCGCCTTCCTCGCGCTCGCCGCCTGCGGCGACGACACCGGCACCTCCACCGGGGCGTCGGCCACCGACACCAGCACCTCCACGAGCGGGCCGACCACCTCCACGACTGTCTCTTCGGACAGCCAGAGCGACACCGCGACTCCGCCGACCACCAGCGGCGGCAGCGACAGCGACAGCGCCACGACGGGCACCGCCACCTCGCCGACCGGCGGCGACACTACCACCGGCGGCGAGGTCACCTGCGATCAGTCGCCGCACTACCGCGTCGGCGCGGCGATCCGCGACATCACCGGCCCCTCCGCCGAGCTGGTGATGATGGGCTACTCGATGCCGGAGCAGAAGGCCGAGGGCATCAGCACGCGGCTGTGGGCGCGCGCCTTCGTCGTCGAGCACCCGTGCAGCGGCACCCGGATCGCCTTCGTCAGCGCCGACCTCGGCCAGGTGTTCCAGGGCGTCCACCTCGAGGTCGTCAAGCGGCTCAAGGAGAAGCTCGGCGCCGACCGCTACGACTTCGACAACATCGCCCTCTCGGCCACGCACACCCACTCCGGCCTCGGCGGCTTCTCGCACTACACCATGTTCAACCTCGCGGTCGGCGGCTACGACCCCGACAACTTCGAGGTCATCGTCGCCGGCATCGTCGACGCGATCGTCGCCGCCGACGCCGGCCTCGATCACGGGGTCGTCAAGATCGCCCAGGGCCCGCTGCAGGACGCCAACTGGAACCGCAGCCCGCAGGCCTACGCCGAGAACCCCGACCCCGAGCGCGCCGCCCACGAGGCCGAGATGATGCGCGACACCAACACTGCGATGACGGTGCTGCGATTCGAGCGCACCGGCGAGGGCGAGCTCGACGGCCAGCCGATCGGCATGCTGACCTGGTTCTCGAGCCACGCCACCAGCGTCTCGAACCAGAACCGCCTCGTCAGCGGCGATCACAAGGGCCTCGCCTCCTACTTCATGGAGAAGCACTTCGGCGCCGACTACACCGCGCCGAATCCGTTCGTCGCCGCCTTCGCCCAGAGCGACGCCGGCGACGTCTCGCCGAGCGAGGTCGTCGTCGGCGAGCCGAAGAACACCGTCGTGCGCCCGTGCGACGACAGCCCCGACCCCGACTGCGACGACCTCGGCAACGCCGTCGTCCACGGCACCTGGCAGTACGAGCGCGCGCTCGAGCTGTTCGACGAGGCCGGCGAGCACCTGCGCGGACCGGCCGCCGGCCGGCTCGCCTTCATCGACATGGAGAACGTCACCGTCGGCCCCGAGTTCACCGGCGAGGACGAGCACACCACCTGCCACGCCGCGATCGGCTTCTCGATCGCCGCCGGCGCCGAGGACGGCGTCGCGGTCGCCTTCATCGAGGAGGGCATCGTCTACGGCGACCTGCCCAAGGTCACCCTCGTGCCCGAGGACCAGGCGTGTCACGAGGAGAAGACCATCCTGCTGCCCGTCGGGCGCATGCTCCCGTATCCGTGGTCACCGACGATCTTGCCGGCCCAGGTGCTGCGCCTCGGCGGCCTCGCCATCCTCCCCGCCCCGTTCGAGGTCACCACGATCTCCGGCCGCCGCCTGCGCAACACCGTCCTCGCCGCGCTCGAGGGTACGGGCGTCACGCGGGCGGTGATCGCCGGCCTGTCGAACGGCTACTCGAGCTACGTCACCACGCGCGAGGAGTACGCGATCCAGCACTACGAGGGCGCGTTTACGCAGTTCGGCCCGTGGACCCTGGCCGCCTGGCAGCAGGAGTTCTCGCAGGTCGCCGAGGCGCTGCGCGACGGCGTCCAGGCGCCGCACAAGGGGACCCCGCTCGACCTCAGCGACGACCAGATCGTCAACGTCCCCGGCGTCGTCGCCGACTCGCCGTGCGCCCTGCTCGACGCCATCCTGTGCCTCTCCGAGAAGTTCGGCGACGTCGTCGCGCCTCCGCCGGCCAGCGCCGGCCCCGGCGACCTGGTCAAGGTGACCTTCCGCGGCGCGCACCCTCGCAACGACCTGCGCACCGGCACCGGCTACCTCGAGGTCCAGCGCGACGACGGCGGCGCGTGGACGGTCGTCGCCCGCGACTGGGACCCCGAGACGCGGTTCCGCTGGCGCCGCACCGGCGGCCCGCTGAGCCCGACCTCCGAGGTCGACGTCGAGTGGAAGCTCCCGGACGACGTCGTGCCCGGCACCTACCGGATCGTCTACAACGGCGACGCCAGGTCGCTCATCGGCACCTACACCCCGATCTCGGGCACCTCGCCGACCTTCACGGTGCAGTGAGGCCAGCGCCTCGGGACATGTCCTTGCCGACATGTCCCGAGCGACACTGCACTTCAGCCCTGCCCCTCAGGCCAGGTCGACCGGGTGGAAGTGCGAGAACGGCCGGCCGAGCTCGGCCACCTCGGACGGCGCGATCCACTGGCACACCGCCTCGAACTGGGCCCACAGCTGCCGCACCACCGGGTTCTCGTGGGCGCGGCGGACCGCGTCCTCCGAGGCCCACTCGAACACCTCGAGGATCGAGCCGTCGGCCGCGCGCATCACGATCGGCTCGCGGTCGGTGGCGAGGTCCTGGGCGCGCAGCGCGGGCACGTGGCCGCGCAGCAGCTCGAGCAGCTCCTCGGCGCGACCGGGGAGAGGACGGTAGCAGGCGATGACGATGACTCCCATTTCACAGCCGTAGCGCGCGTGCAGAGGGCGGTCAAGGCCGCGAGGGCGTGAGCCTAACGCGGCGAGCGCGACACGCTGGCGGCGTAGATCGCCGCCAAGGACAGCGCCGTACCAGCGGCCTCGACCGCGCCGAACGGCTCGGCGAACACCAGCACGCCCCACAGCGTGGCGAGCACCGGTTGCAGCAGCAGCAACAGCGAACCGCTCGCGGCCGGCACGTGCGGCATGGCCCGCGAGATGAGCGCCCACCCGCCCACGTGCGCGCCGACCCCGAGCAGCAGGAGCAGCCCGAAGTCGCCGGCGGTGGCCACCGCCAGCGACTCGCCCGACGCCAGCGCCGCCACCACCAGCAGCGCCCCCGCCGTCGCGCTCGACACGAACAGCGCCAGGGCGACCCCGAGCGGCCGCTCCCCGCGCTGGGCTGTCCGCAGGGACAGGTAGTAGCCGGCGTAGAACACCCCCGTCAGCAGGCCCAGCAGCACGCCCTGCAGGTGGACCGGGCTGCGCTCCAGGCCCGGCAGCGCCAGCATCACGGTGCCGACCAGGGCCAGCAGCGCGCACACCCCGAGCCGCCGCGTCAGCCGCTCGCCGAGCAGCAGCGCCGAGAACAGCGCGACCCAGAACACCTGCGTGTTGGCCAGCAGCGTCGCCAGACCTGTCCCGGAGTACAGGATGCTCTTGTGCCACACGAACAGGTCGCCGGCGAAGCAGGCGCCCGCCAGCGCCGCCCACGCGACCGCAGAGCCGCGCCGCTTCGCCTGTCTGTTCGGACCTGTCCGCGAGGCCAGCCACGCCAGCGGCAGC
The DNA here is from genome assembly GCF_026626665.1 of Nannocystis pusilla. Classification (GTDB taxonomy): domain Bacteria; phylum Myxococcota_A; class Polyangia; order Nannocystales; family Nannocystaceae; genus Nannocystis; species Nannocystis pusilla. Next base: position 919,563 of record NZ_JAPNKE010000002.1, on the reverse strand, counting down.
AAGGCGACCGCCCCGAGCCCGCAGCGATACGCGCCGATCGCCGCCGGCCCGAGCGCGATCCACTTGACGAACAGCGCGGTCACGCTGATCACGGCCGCGCCGAGGGCGACCAGCAGCAGAGGCGCGCGCGGAGGGGTGATGTCGGCCATCAGCGAGTTCAACCGTGGCGCCGAGCTCTACCCGCGGCGGCGCGGGCGCAGGGACGGCGCGCGTCCACGTCGGCGCGCGCGACACTAGCCCGCCGCCCGGGTGGGCACAAGCGGCTGTTCCCCGCGGCGAGGCTCGCGTAAGGTCAAAAGTCGCCGATGCTCGTCCTCAGCCCCGCCACCGCCCACGACCTGGCCGCTTTGCAGGTGATCGAGCGCTCGGCCACCGACCTCTATTACGAGGCGGGCTTCTCGCGCCTGGCGATCCGCCCGCGCGGCGACGACGACATGCGCGCCCTGCTGGGCCAGACCACCATCCTGCTGGCGCGCGACGGCGACGACGCGATCGGCTACGTCAGCTACTACCCGCGCGGCCCGTACATGCACCTCGAGGAGATCGCCGTCCGCCGCGACCGCCAGCGCCGCGGCAGCGGCCGCCAGCTCGCCGACCAGGTGCTCGCGGCCGCCCGCGCCGACCCCCAGTGCAGCCACCTGTCGCTGGTCGCCTTCTGCCGCGCGCCCTGGGCCCTCCGCCTCTACGACCGCCTCGGCTTCCGCCCGCTGGTCGCCCTGCCCGGCCCCTTGCCCCACGCCGAGCTGCTGAACGAGCTGCTGCCCGAAGCCGCGGCGGACGAGCCGCGGCAGGTCATGGTAATGCCGATCGCATCGTGATCCGCCGCGACCTCCACCAGCAGAACCGCCTCGCCTGGGACGCCGCCACCCCCGCGCACAGCAGCCACAAGCGCGACGAGGCCCGCTTCCTCCGCGCCGGCGGCACCACCCTGTTCGACGACGAGGTCCACCTGCTCCTCGGCACAGGTCCAGAGGGACATGTCCTCGAGGACATTCGCAAGTCCGGCGCGCGTCCGCTGAGCGGCCTGCGCCTGCTCCACGGGGCGTGCAACGCCGGGCAGGACACCCTGTCGCTGGCGCGGCTGGGCGCCGACGTCACCGGCGTCGACATCAGCCCGACGGCGATCGCCGCCGCGCAGACGCTGGCCGAGGAGACGGGCATCCCCGCGCGCTTCGTCGTCGCCGACCTCTACGACTGGCTGCCGACCCAGGAGCCGGTGTTCGACGTCGTGTTCATGACCTACGGCGCGCTGCTCTGGATGTCCGACCTCGACGCCCTCTACGCCGCGCTCGCGCGGGTCCTCAAGCCCGGCGGTCGCTGCATCGGCCTCGAGTTCCACCCGCTGGCGATGATGTACGAGCAGGGCCGCCTCACCTACCCGTACGACGGCGGCGCCCACGTCGTCGGCGAGACCGGCGTCGGCGACTACGTGGCGGCCTCCGGGACCGCCCTGGCGCCGTCCGGCTTCGTCGAGGGCCAGGTCGGCTTCAAGAACCCGCACGCCACCAACGAGTTCTCGTGGGGCGTCGCCGACATCCTCGGCGCCCTGCGCGCGGGCCTCGTGCTCGAGGTCGTGCGCGAGTACCCCTACGCCAACGGGTGCAAGATCTGGCCGGACCTGGTCGAACAGCCAGGTCGACGCTACGCCCCGGCCGGCGGCGCGGTGCCGCCGCTGATGCTCGGCTGGTCGTCGCGCCGGCCCGAGTGAGCGCCGCGCCTGGCCCTCCAGCCAGGTGCCGACCGCTGGCGGGCGACCAAAGAGAACGCACCTGGCCCCATCGACCAGGTGCGCTCTCGCGTCCGCCGCGGCTCAGTTGAGCAGCGTCTCGGGCTTGGCCGGCGCCGGCGGCGTCTCCGGCTCGGGGGCGTCGAAGCGGAACGTCAGCTTGTCGTCGGCGCCGACGTCGACCGTCACGTGGCCGCCGTGCTCGAGCTTGCCGAACAGCAGCTCGTCGACCAGCTTGGCCTTGATCTCCTCGTCGAGGAGGCGGGCCATCGGCCGCGCGCCGTACAGCTTGTCGTAGCCCTTGCGCGCGACCCACGCGCGGGCCGCCTCGGCGAAGCTGAACGTGACCTTGCGGTCGGCCAGCTGCAGCTGCAGCTCGCGCAGCATCTTGTCGGCGACCTGCAGGATGACCTCGGGCGGCAGCGACTTGAACACGACGATGCGGTCGAGCCGGTTGCGGAACTCGGGGCTGAACGTGCGCTCGAGCGCCGCCTTGGGGTCGCCGACCTTGGCGTCCTCGCGCTCGGCGAAGCCGACCTGGCGGGTCGTCATGTCGGTCGCGCCGGCGTTGCTCGTCATGATGAGGATGACGTTGCGGAAGTCGGTCTTGCGGCCGTTGTTGTCGGTCAGCGTCGCGTGGTCCATCACCTGCAGCAGGATCGCGAACAGGTCGGGGTGGGCCTTCTCGATCTCGTCGAGGATCACCACGCTGTGCGGGTTCTTGCTGACCGCGTCGGTGAGCAGCCCGCCCTGGTCGAAGCCGACGTACCCGGGCGGCGCGCCGATCAGGCGGCTGACGCTGTGCTTCTCCATGTACTCGCTCATGTCGAAGCGCAGCAGCGGGACCGCCAGCTGGGCCGCGAGCTGCTTGGCGAGCTCGGTCTTGCCGACGCCGGTGGGGCCGGCGAAGAGGAAGCTGCCGATCGGCTTGTCGACCCGGCCGAGGCCGGCGCGCGAGCGCTTGATCGCGGCCGTGACCGTGGCCACCGCCTCGTCTTGCCCGAAGACCAGGTCACGCAGGCCCGCCTGGAGCGACTGCAGCACCTCGCGGTCGGAGGTCGACACCGACTTCGGGGGGATCCGCGCCATCCTGGCGATGACCGCCTCGACGTCGCTGGCGCCGACCGGGATCTTCGGCGGCGACGGGGCCGGGCGGCCCGGTTGAACGTGACCTGCAGCGCCTTCGCGGCGGGCGGCGGCGGCGGCGGCGCCCCGAGGCGCACCGCGGCGCCCGTCTCGTCCATCACGTCGATCGCCGAGTCGGGCAGGTGGCGGTCGCGCAGGTACTTGTGCGCCAGGCGGGCGCACAGGTCGAGCGCCTCGTCGCTGTAGGCCACCGCGTGGTGCTCTTCGTAGGCCGGGCGCAGGCCCTTGAGGATGTCGATCGTGTCCTCGACGCTCGGCTCCAAGATCTCCACCTTCTGGAACCGGCGCGCCAGCGCCGCGTCGCGTTCGAACGACTGCTTGAAGTCCTTGTAGGTGGTGGCGCCGATGCAGCGCAGCTCGCCCGACGCCAGCGCCGGCTTGAGCATGTTGCTGGCGTCCATCGTCCCGCCGGACGTCGCGCCGGCGCCGACGATGGTGTGGATCTCGTCGATGAAGAGGATCGCGCCGGGGTCCTTCTGCAGGGCGGCGATCACCGCCTTGAGGCGCTCCTCGAACTGGCCGCGGAACTTGGTGCCGGCGAGGACGGCGCCCATGTCGAGCGCGTACAGCTTGGCATTCAGCAGCGCCGCCGGCACCTTGCCCTCGTGCACGCGCAGCGCCAGGCCCTCGACCACCGCCGTCTTGCCGACGCCGGGCTCGCCGACCAGCACCGGGTTGTTCTTGCGCCGGCGGCACAGCACCTGGACCACCCGCTGGATCTCCTGCGTGCGGCCGATGAGCAGCTCGATCTTCCCTGCCGCCGCCTTGGCGCTGAGGTCGACGCAGTAGGCACCGAGCGGGTCGCCCGCCACGCGCTCGTCGTCGTCCTCTTCACCGCCGACCGGGTTCGGCGCCGGTCGGCCCTGCGGCGCGCGCTCGCTGCTGCCCTTGCCGATCCCGTGCGACAGGAACAGGGTCGCGTCGCGGCGCGTCACCCCGTGCTCGCGCAGCACGTAGGCGGCGAAGCCTCGCTCTCGGCGAAGATGGCGATCAGGAGGTTGGCGCCGGTGACCTCGGTGCGGCCGGAGCCCTGCACATGAAGGATCGCGCGCTGCAGCACGCGGCCGACGCCGATCGTCTGGTGGACCGTGGCCTCGGCCTCGTCGGGCAGGCGCTCGACGTTCTGCTCGATGAAGCCCTCGAGCTCGCCGCGCATCTTGTCGACGTCGGCGCTACAGGCCTGGAGCACCTTGCGCGCGCTGGCGTCGTCGAGCAGCGCGAGCAGCAGGTGCTCGAGCGTGATGTACTCGTGGCGCCGCCGCTGGGTGTCGGCGATGGCGTGGTTTATCGTCTGCTTGAGTTCATTGCTCAGCATCGGGGTCTTCCTCGGGCTCCATCGACGCCATCAAGGGGCACTCTTGTTGGCGCGCGAGCATGTGTACCTGGGCGACCTTCGTCTCGGCGATCTCGTGGGTGTAGACGCCGGCGACGCCCACGCCGTGGTTATGCACGTGCAGCATGATCGCCGTCGCCTCGGCTTCGCCCTTGTGAAACACGGTCTGCAACAGGCGGACGACGAACTCCATCGGCGTGTAGTCGTCGTTGTGGAGCAGGACGCGGTACATCCGTGGGCGTTGCGTCTTGCGCTCCGTGCGACTCTTCAGCGCAACACTGCCCTTGGGGCTGGCTTTCTCACGGCTGGACATGCTGCTGGCACTCTAGTGTAGCCCTCGCGGCGGGGCTTTCCACCCCGCCCGCAGGCGGACCTGTGCTAGCGTACACGAGTCACGTGCCGGATCTGACGACCCGCAGCGTCACAAGCCTGGCGAGCGTCGACGCCGCGTCTTGGGACGCGCTCGCTCACGAGGGCTGCCCTTCTAAAGCACGGGTTCCTGCGGGCGCTCGAGTTGTCGGGGTCGATCGGCGACGAGGCGGGTTGGCGGCCGGTCTACGTGCTGGTGGAGCAGCACGGCGCCGGTGGCGCAGGGTCGCCCCCGCGCCTGGTCGGTGCGGCGCCCACGTACGTCAAGCGTCACAGCTACGGCGAGTTCATCTTCGACTGGGCGTGGGCGCGGGCGGCCGTGCAGGGCGGCCTGCGCTACTACCCCAAGCTGGTGATCGCGGCGCCGATGACCCCGGCCACCGGTCCCCGCATGCTGATCGCCGCCGACGTCGCGCGCGACGAGATCGTGCGTCACCTGATCGCGGGCGTGCGCGACGTCGCGGACGCCGAGCGCTGCTGGTCGATCCACTGGTTGTTCACCACGGCCCGCGAGCACGACGAGCTGGCCGCGCACGGCTTCATGCGCCGCGCCAGCTACCAGTATCACTGGCACAACGAGGGCTACGCCGACTTCGAGGCCTTCCTCGCCACCATGACCTCGCGCCGGCGCAAGCAGCTCCGCAAGGAGCGCGCCCGGGCCCGCGAGGGCATCGACGCGCTGGAGTGGGTCCGAGGCCCCGACCTCGGCCCCGACGACCTGGCCGACATCGACCGCTACTACCGCAGCACCGTGCGCGCCTACGGCGGCCTCGACTACCTTCAGACAGGTTTCTTCGAGCATGTCCACAAGGCCATGCCGGAGCAGATGCTGTGGGCCCGCGCTCGCCGCGGCGGCCGGACCATCGCCGGCACCCTCTACTTCGAGACCGACGCGGCGCTGTTCGGCCGCTACTGGGGCTGCGACGAGAACGTCCCGTTCCTCCACTTCGAGGCCGCCTACTACGCGGCCATCGAGCGCTGCATCGCCCGCAAGACCCCGCGCTTCGAGGCCGGCGCCCAGGGCGAACACAAGCTGCTGCGGGGCTTCGCGCCGGCCCGCACCCACAGCAGCCACTGGTTCCGCCACCCCGGCCTCGCCTCCGCGGTCGAGCGCTACCTGGTCGAGGAGACGGTCGCCGCCCACGAACAGATGCGCGAGCTCGAGGACTACCTCCCGTTCCGCGAAGGCACGCCCGACCCCGAGAAAGAGTGAGCCGCGGCCCGCGCGAGGCCGCATGACCGACGCGCGAGCCGCGAACGAGCGACGTATGACCCGTCGCCCGTCGGCGCGCGCCGCTCTGTCGCCGCGCGCCCTCTCTGACTCGTCGCGGGCCGCGTCGGTGCACGCGCCGGCGCATCGGCGCGCGCCTCACTTGCTCACCGCATCGGCGCGCGCTCTCTTACTCGCCGCGCGACGCTGCGTTCGGGTCGAGGTCCTCGAGGTGGCCGCGCACGAACCGGCGGTAGGTCATTCGCGTGCCGCGCCGGTGGTCGACGACGACGTCGCCCTGGACCTGGATCGTCCGGATCTTGTCGCCGCGCATGCCGCTACCGGCCTGAGCCTTGCGGGCGGCGCAGCGGTCGGCCCGCGCCGCCTCGCGCTGCTCGGCCGCCAGCCGCGCGCGCAGCAGCTCCAGCGCGGTCTCGCGGTTGATGCTCTGGCTGCGGCCGCCGTCGACGCGCACGTGGTGACCGCTCGGCTTGTGACGCAGGTGGACCGCGGTCGACGTCTTGTTCCGGTGCTGCCCGCCCTTGCCGCTGCCGCGGCAGAACTCCTCCTCGAGGTCCTCCGGGCGGATCTCCACCGCCACCGCCGACGCCGGCTCGAGCACCACCACGGTCACGGTGCTCGAGTGGACCCGGCCGCGCTTCTCGGTCGGCGGCACGCGCTGCCAGCGGTGGCCGCCCGCCTCGTCGGCGAACCATCGCGGCGTCGCGCGACCGCTCGCCTTGAAGCAGAGGAACCCGGGGCGCGCGTCGATCACTTCCAGGTCAAGGTGCTCCCGCACCGCCAGCTCTGGTACACCGCGAACTGCTCGTGCACGAGCAACTTGGCGTCGTCGCCGCCCTCGGCGGCCCTTATCTCGATGATGAGCGTGGTCTTCATGGCTGCCTGTCCGGCCGCGCCGTCGCGAACGCAGCGCGCCACCCGGGCCGGCGCGGCCTCGATCTCGACGACCCCGCGAGGGTCGTGAGACCTGCTGCACCCGGATGGCGCGAAGGACAGGTGATGCTCAACCGCGACCGACGAGCACGCCGCCGCGCACCCGGAGGGCGCGGACGGAGCGCGAGCGGATCGTGGCGCGCATGACGGGCAGACCATACGCGCGGCGGGGCGGCGAAGCAAGCCGCGTCAGCCGGGATCGATGGGCGCGCACTTGAACTCGACCTCGATCTCGGCCTCCTTGTCGTTCTGGACCGCGACGCAGGTCTCGGGGCACAGCACGACCTTGCCGGCGTCGAGGTAGAACGACGCCGGCGCGCACGCGCTCGCGTCTTCGACCTGCTGGAACACCTCCGCGTCCATCGCGTTCATCGGCGTGAACTTGACCAGGATCGACTCCTCGTCGAGCTCCTTGCCCTCCGGCGGCGCCGGGACGGCGAAGTCGCACGCGATGGTGGCGTCCGCGATCACCCCGCTGGCGAGCGCCTGGAACAGCGCGTCGTAGGAGGTCGTGTCGCACAGCGGGAAGCGCAGCGCGCCGGTGGCCACCGACAGGCTCTGGTGGCCGATCCCGCCGTTGACCCCGCTCGGGCACTTGGTGGTCACGATCGGGTCCTCGGCCGAGTACGGCTGATCGGGCGGATCGTTGAACGACAGCCCGACGATGCTGTAGAAGCTGTAGTTGCGGGTCTCGGGCGTCGGCCCGAAGTGCAGCGGCGACAGCTCGCGCAGCTTGGCGTCGAACTTGTCGGCCGCGTTGGCCCCGCCGGCGATCGTGTTGTTGTCGTTGTAGTGATCGTTGCCGTGCGAGCAGACGACGCGGTCGTCCGACACCTCGATCATGATCTTGAACGCGTCGTCGCGCAGCCACGCCTGCCAGCCCTTCGGGGCGAACTTGAACAGGTCCTGCTGCACCCCGTTGAACGTGTCGAGCAGGCGGCACCACGAGTCGGTGCTGTCGATCTCCACGCTGTAATGATAGAACTTGCCGGCGTTGTTGATCGGCTGGCTCGGCGGATTGGTGCAGCCGCCCTTGGGGATCCCGGACAGCGGCGCCTCGATGCACACCTGCGTCGAGGTGTACTTGCCGTAGCGCGAGATCAGGATGACGCGGTAGTCGAGCCCGCTCTCGCCGATGATCTCGGCGAAGTTGTCGTTGATGTTGTCCTGCACGCCCTTGATCTCGGCCGCCATGCTGCCCGAGTTGTCGATCACGATGATGATGTCGACCGGGCGCGGCACCAGCACCGGCACCGCCGACTGCGTCCCGCAGGCCGACGGCATGATCTGGCACGTCGCCGAGCAGCCGCCCTCCGGCCCGTTGAGCTCGCCGAGGTCGCACTCCTCGCCGGGGCCCGGCAGCCCGTCGCCGCACACCTCGAGCTCGCAGCCCGCGCCGCAGCCGACGCCGATCCCGTTGTTGTCGCCCTCGTCGCACGCCTCGCCCGGATCGACGTGACCGTCGCCACAGAACGGCGCCGCCGGCTCGCTCGTGCTCGACGTCCCGGTCGTGCCGCTCGTGGTGCCGAAGCCGCCGGAGCCGCCGCTCGAAGGATCGCCCTCCGACGTCGTCCACGCCCCGCTCGACTGCGACGACTCCATCCCCGTCGTCGTCGTCGTCGTCGTCGTCGCGGGCGATGACGGAGAGGTCTCGGTCGCGACGCCGAAGCCGCTGTCGCTCTCCGCCACCTCGGCGCGGTCGCCGTTGCACGCCGCGAGGAGCGCGGCACACGTCCCCACTTCGAACATTCTATGCATTCGCATACGAGGCCCTCTCCCGCCGCCGCCGCGAGCATCCCGTTCGTCGGCGCAGCCAGTCGCGCGAACAACCGCGCGATCAGAAGGTGGGACGAGGTCGGCTCGCGCGCCATCAAGAACCCGTCAGCATCGGCGCCCGCCACGGCGCGAGCATTCACCCGCGAACGTCCGCAGCGACGCGAATGCACCGTGTTCCGCGGCCGAACGTCGCGCACCGTGGAGGCGCACGACCGACCTGCCGCTGTGACGGTCACCACCGGAGATCGGAGCGCGAGCCGACATCAACGCGACGTTGATGACATTCCCGATCGGACATGCCCTCAAAGACATGCACCGCGGCGACGCCCGCGCCGCCGCGACCGAGCGCGGTCCGGCCGCCGAAGCCCGGCCGCGCAGCTCCGCGCCAGGCGGCACGGCTACATCACGTCGTTGGTGCCGGCGTCGATCGGTCGCATAACCACCCGACCATGTCGGAGCCGGCGATCTGGGACCTCCTCGAGCGCGACCACGAGGCCGTCGGCGCGCAGCTCGCCAAGCTCCAGGCGGCCCCGAAAGCGCGGCGCGCGGGCTGTTGCCGCCGCTCGTGTGCGAGCTGACCGCCCACGCGCGGGCCAAGGAGGCCGTCCTCTACGGCCACCTCCTGCACGACGAGCGGGCCCGCAGCCGGGTCGTCGAGGCCCTCCAGGAGCTCGAGCGGATCCGGGCCGCGCTCACGGACCTCGAGCTGCTGCCGGCCGGCGACGACAAGTGGCCCTCCCGGCTCGCCGCGCTGGCCGACGCCGTCCGGAACCACTTCCGGGTCGAGAAGGTCGAGCTGCTGGCGATCGCCCGCCAGGCGCTGAGCAAGGCCCAGGCCACCGAGCTGGCGGCCAGCTACCTCGCCGAGCGCACGCGGATCAAGGCCGACCTCTCCTGTTTCGCCGAGTCGCGCTGAGTTATCGTCGGCGCATGGCCAGGAGCTCCCTGTTCGCGGTCACCGTCGCCCTCCTCGGCGCCTGCACCGAGTCCGCGCCCCCGCCCCCGCTCGCCGGCGTGCGCGAGACCTGCGACGACCCTCCGCCGGCCACGCGCCGGCAGGACCTCGTCGAGACCATCCACGACACCCCCGTCGCCGACCCGTACCGCTGGCTCGAGGTCGAGAGCGATCCGGAGGTCAAGGCGTGGATGGCCGCGCAGGACGACTACGCGCGCGAGCGGCTGGCCGCGCTGCCGCGGCGCGACGCCATCGCCGCCCGCCTCGGCGAGCTGCTCGACATCGACGCCATGTCCGCGCCCTACCACCGCGGCGGCAACTACTTCTACACCCGGCGCCACAAGGGCGTGCAGAAGCCGATCTACTACCTCCGCCGCGGCGAACAGGGCCGCGAGGAGGTCCTGATCGATCCGAACAAGCTGAGCTCCGACGGCAGCGTCGCGGTCCACGGCATCTTCCCCGACTTCGCCGGCCGCCTGCTCGCCTACAAGCTCAGCCGCAACAACGCCGACGCCTCGACGATCTACCTGCGCGACCTCGCGACCGGTGACGACCTGCCCGACGTCATCGAGGGCGCGCGTTACGCCACACCGGCGTGGACCCCCGACGGCAGCGGCTTCTACTACGTGTGGCTGCCGACCGACCCGAGCATCCCGCCCTCCGAGCTGCCGGGCCACGCCGAGGTCCGGTTCCACCGCGTCGGCGAACCTGCCTCGAAGGACAGCATCGTCGCGCCGGCCACCGGCGATCCCTCGCGCTTCGTCGGCGTCGGCCTGTCACGCGACGGGCGCTGGCTGTTCCTGCATCATCAGCACGGCTGGACCAGCAGCGACGTCTATCTGCGCGACCTCCACGCCGGCGACACCGAGTTCAAACCACTGGTCGTCGGCCGGCGCGCCATCTACGACGTGACCGCCTGGCGCGACCGCTTCTACGTCCACACCAACGAGGGCGCCCCGCGCTACCGCGTGTTCGAGGTCGACCCGCGAAACCCCGCGCGCGAGGACTGGAAGCTGCTCGTGCCCGAGGCCGACGCCACCCTCGAGGGCCTGCAGATCGTCGGCGAGCGGCTCGTGCTCGCCTACTTGCGCGACGCTCACAGCGCCGTCGTCGTGCGCGGCCTCGACGGCAGCTTCGTCCGCGATCTGCCCCTCCCTGGCCTCGGCAGCGCCAGCGGCCTGGTCGGCAACCCCGACGAAGATCGGGCCTACTTCAGCTTCTCGTCCTTCACCGAGCCGAGCCAGATCTTCGAGACCTCGATCGCAACCGGCGCCACCCGTCTGTGGCAGCGCATCGATCTCCCGGTCGACACCAGCCGCTTCGTCGTCGAACAGATCCGCTACCCCTCGAAGGACGGCACGCCGATCTCCATGTTCGTGGTGCGGCGTCGCGACCTCCCGCTGTCGGCCGACGCCCCCGCCCTCCTCACCGGCTACGGCGGCTTCTCCGTCAGCATGACCCCCGGCTTCTCGGCCCGCGCCGTCGTCTGGCTCGAGCACGGCGGCGTGTTCGCCGTGCCCAACCTGCGCGGCGGCGGCGAGTACGGCGAGGACTGGCACCGCGCCGGCATGCGCGAGCACAAGCAGAACGTCTTCGACGACTTCGCCGCGGCCGCGCGGGCGCTCGTCGAACGCGGCTACACCCGTCACGAGCGCCTGGCCATCATGGGCGGCAGCAACGGCGGACTCCTCGTCGGCGCCACCATGGTCCAGCACCCCGAGCTCGCGCGCGCGGCCGCTTGCGCGGTGCCCTTGCTCGACATGGTCCGTTACACCCAGTTCGGGGCCGGAAAGACGTGGATCCCCGAATACGGCGACCCCGAGGACCCGCGCGATTTCGCCTACATCTATCCGTACTCGCCGTACCATCATGTGACGGCGGGGACGCGATACCCCGCGATGCTGATGCTCGCCGCCGACAGCGACGACCGCGTGGACCCCATGCACGCCCGCAAGTTCACCGCCCAGATCCAGCACGCCAGCAAGCGCCCGGCGTGGCTGCGCATCGAGTCGAACGCCGGTCACGGCGGCGCCGACCTGCTGCATCAGACCATCGCCCGCGAGGCCGACACTCTGGCCTTCCTCCTGCACCACGTCGCCCCCTGAGATCGCAGACTGCGGGCAATCCCGCGCCGCGGCCTCGCGTGGACGAACGCGAGGCCGCTGACATAACCTGCGATCATGGTGGACTGTCGGATCGCGGGCCTGCTCGCGCTCGTCGCCGGCGCGAGCGCATGCTTCGTGCCGAACCCGCTGTTCCTCGTCGGCGACAGCGACGACGCGACCGGCGACGCGAGCCTGGACCCCGCGACCTCTGGCGACGCGAGCACCAGCACCGGCCCTGCCGCCAGCAGCGGCCCCGCCGAGACCGGTGATGCACCCGGCACCACCGGCGACGACTCGCCCGTCTGCGGCAACGGCGAGCAGGAGCTCGGCGAGCAGTGCGACGACGGCAACCAGATCGCCGGCGACGACTGCGAGCTCAATTGCCACCGGCTGTTTCGTCCGTGGGACCAGCCCGTCGCGGGCTCCGAGGGCGCCACCGCCTTCGCCGTCGGCGACCTCGACGGCGACGGCGACGACGACCTCGCGCTCGGCTTCTCGACCTGCTCGATCGGGCAGGCGTGCGTCCGCGTCTGGCACAACCAGGGCGACGCGGTCTTCGTCGAGGGCGAGCCCGTGGCGATCGCCGAGGCGCCCGCGCGTCTGTTCATCGCCGACTGGGACCACGACGACGTCCCCGACCTGCTCGCCACCCACGCCGGCGGCTTCGTCAGCCTCGCGCTCCTCGGTGCCGTCGATCCGCCGCTCGAGCTCCCCCAGCTCGGCGACCTGGCCGCCGCGATCGTCGCCCACATCGACGGCGACGAGCTACCCGACCTCGTCATCCCCGACGAGGCCAACCAGCGGATCTACTACGTCCTCGCCAACGGCTTCGGCTTCACCCAGCCCAACACGGTCACCCCCGGGTTCCCGCCGCGCCACGTCGCCGTCGGCGACGTCGACGCGGACGGCGAGGTCGACCTCGCCTACTCGATCAACCTCGGTCCGACCACCGGCTTCTCCGTCAAGCTCGGCTTCGAGGGCGCGGACCTCGGCCCCTTCACCAGCAACGCCAGCAACGCCGGCGCCATCGCTCTCGGCGAGTTCGGGCTCCCCGTGGCCCAACATCGTCTACAGCGATCCGGTCGGCAACACCCTGCAGGTGTTCAACAACAAGGGCGGCGGCCAGTTCGAGAAGTCGAGCGACACCGTCGACGCCGAGCCCGGCATGCTGCGACTGCTGGGCGCGCGCATCAACACCGACGACGTCGACAACATCGTCGCCCTCGCCCCCGCGGCCCTGCAGATCTTCACTTACGCTGACGGCAAGATCGTCTCCGGCCCCTCGCGCAACTTCGCCGGCACCGGCATCGACGTGCAGGTCGGCCGGCTCGGCGGCGACGACCGCGTCGACCTCGCCGTCCTGACCAGCACCGGCGTCTACACCCTCGTCAATCAAGCCGGCGAATGAATCGACGGCGACGAACGAGCGACATCCGCCGCCCCCGCCGCGGAGCCACGACCCGTCCGCCGCCCGCGCCGTGATCCCCCCGCGCGCCCCTGGACATCGCCGACGCCGCGTTGCCGACCCCGCGAGCCGCGTCGATCACCGCGCCGCGACCGCGATCCAGAGCGACCGCCATGCCCGCGTCCCTGTTCGCGCTCCGCCGCCGCCTGTTCGTCGCGCTCGGCCTCGGCGCCTCTACCGGTTGCAGCAGTTCCTCGACCTCCGGCGCTTCGCCGGCCAGCCACGAGGCGTGCGTCTGCGACCACGCCTTCGCCGACGACCACGCGCGCTGCGTCCCCGCCCTCCGCCGCACCGACGACGACTGTCCCGACGGCAGCCGCGGCGCCTCGTCATGGTTCGACGTCCGCGAGCTCGAGTCGTACCTCGCCGGCCGCGGCCTCTCCGACACCTGCCTGCGCGACGGCGACCGCGAGACCGACGAGGACTGCGCCCACGACCCCGACGCGGGCCACCGGCGCTGCCGTTACGAGGCCTGCGCGATCGGCCGCCCGTTCGTCGTCGCCGGCGCCGCGCGCACGGCCCCCGCGGTCACGCGCGCCGACTGGCTGACGGAGATCGACCTGCCGAGCGACCTACCCTCCGAAGTGCAGGCCGCGATCGCCAGTCACTGGGCAGCGGTCGCCGCACTCGAGCACGCCTCGGTCGCCAGCTTCGCCGCGGTCACCCTCGACCTCATGGCGCTCGGTGCCCCGCCCGATCTGCTCGCCGAGGCCCAGCGCGCGGCGCTCGACGAGATCGAGCACGCCCGCTTCGCCTGGTCGCTCGCCAGCCTGTGGTCCGGCCGTCCGCTCGGCCCCGGCCCGCTCGCGCTCGACGGCTTCCCCTTGCGACATGTCCTCGAGGACATCGTAGAGGCCCTCGTGCGCGACGGCTGCGTCGGCGAGACCCTCGGCGCCGCCGAGGCCCAGCTGTGCGCCGAGCTGGCCGCCCACCCGGTCCTCGCCGCCCGCCTCGCCGGCATCGCCGACGACGAGACCCGCCACGCCGCGCTCGCCTGGCGCACCCTCCGTTGGCTGCTCGCCAGCCACGGCCCCGCGGTCCGCCTCGTCGCTCTCGGCGCCGTCGCCGAGCTGCGCGCCGAGCTGGCCACCGACCTCCCGCCCGACGACCCGCGCCCTGCCGCCCCGGGCTGGGGCCTCCTGCGCCCCAGGGCGCGCCGCGCCCACCAACGCGAGACCTTCGCCGCAGTGATCGAACCCGTCCTCCGCACCCTCCTCGGCCCGACCGCCGTCGCCTGAGTAGAGGACATGTCCCCGAGGACATCTCGTCACACTGCGTTCGCGACGGCTTCGCCACGAAGCCCGCAGGCCGAACCTCCCTCGCATCCCGCGCGCCTCCGGATCCGCCGACGCGCCGCCCGGGGATCTTGCAACCGTTCGTCTGCCCCCGACACGTGTCCTGCACGGACGACCTCGTGCGCTGCCTTTCACGCCTCGACCCCGCTCGGATTGCGGCAGAGCCTGGCAGCCGCCCGATGCCTCCGTTCAACAAGCGAACGCGCATCCCGGCGAAGCGTCGCCGTCGGCCCGACATGGATGACGGGAGCACCGGTCGCCTGACAGCGCGTCCGGCAGACCGGCGAGCAAACGTCCACCGCCGTGCTGCCACGCGCGCTCGCGCCCTCACATGTCCCAAAAGACAGCCGGTGTGCAGCCGCCTGCACCGATCGGCCACACCGGTCCGCGCTCGCGAGCGGAGGCGGCGGGTCCGCGACGTGTGAGATTCGCCAGGGGGTCCGTGGACCCGCCCCGCTTGCGGCCGCGCTCCGCGATTTGCCACCATGCGCGCGGAGCTCGGCCAGTCCCCCCATGACAGCATCCCACGGTCCAATCGGCCCCCACACCACCCAGGGCCGCAAGGTCCTCGTCACCGGCGCCGGCGGACAGGTCGGCCTCGATCTCCTGCAGGCGCTGCGGGCTCGCGGCGACCAGGTGTTCGCCAGCGACCTCGCCACGCCGAGCGGCGACGCCGGCCTCGGCCTGCCGTGGTCCAGCCTCGACGTCACCCAGGCCGCCCAGGTCGACGCGCTGTTCGCCGAGCGCGGCCCGACGTCGTCTACCACCTGGCCGCGATCCTCAGCGCCACCGGCGAGCGCGACCCGCTGCGCACCTACGCCGTCAACCAGGACGGCACGCTGCACGTCCTCGAGGCCGCGCGCAAGTTCGGCGTGCGCCAGGTGATCTTCACCAGCACGATCGCCGTGTTCGGGCCCGGCCTGCCGCCGCTCGTCGGCGACGACGTCTCGCTGCGCCCGACCACCATGTACGGCGTCACCAAGGTCGCCGGCGAGCTGCTCGGCGAGTACTACAGCCGCCGCCACGGCCTCGACTTCCGCGGCGTCCGCTTCCCCGGCCTGCTGTCGGCCGTGCTGCCGGGCGGCGGCACCAGCGACTACGCCCCGCTGATGTACTACGAGACGCTGCGCACCGGCGGCTACGAGGCGTTCTGCCGCCCCGACAGCCAGATCCCACTGATGTACATGCCAGACGCCCTGCGCGCCCTCGTCGAGCTGTCGCTGGCCCCGCGCGAGCGCCTCGGCCGCTGCATCTACAACATCGCCGCCTTCTCGCCGACCGCGCAGGAGATCGCGGACGAGGTCGCTCGCGTCGTCCCCGGCGCCCGCATCACTTTCAAGCCCGACCCTGCGCGCCAGGCCATCCTCGACTCGTGGCCGCGCGCGCTCGACGACACCTGCGCCCGCCGCGACTGGGACTGGCGCCCGGCCTGGGACCTGGCCAGGATGAGCGACGACCTCACCCCCAAGCTCGCCGCGCTGGCCGCCCGCGCCGGCAAGTGAACCGCTTCCCGCCTGCCCCGAAGGACCTGTCCTCATGTACAGCAAAGCCCGCGACCACTACGCCGCCATCCTCGCCGAGATCGACGCCGCCGGCCTGACCAAGCACGAGCGCGTGATCGCCTCGCCGCAGGGCGCCGAGATCACGGTGAACGGGCGCACGGTCCTCAACTTCTGCGCCAACAACTACCTCGGCCTGTCGAGCCACCCGGCGGTGATCGCCGCCGCCCGCGAGGCCCTCGACGAGCGCGGCTACGGCATGTCCTCGGTCCGCTTCATCTGCGGCACCCAGGACCGCCACAAGGAGCTCGAGCAGCGCCTCTCCGAGTTCGTCGGCACCGAGGACGCGATCCTCTACTCGTCGTGCTTCGACGCCAACGGCGGCCTGTTCGAGACCCTGCTCGGTCCCGAGGACGCGATCATCTCCGACGCCCTCAACCACGCCTCGATCATCGACGGCATCCGCCTGTGCAAGGCGCAGCGCCACCGCTACGCCAACGACAACCTCGAGGAGCTGGAGACCATCCTCAAAGACACCCAGTCGGCCCGCCTGCGCCTCGTCGCCACCGACGGCGTGTTCAGCATGGACGGCAACATCGCCCGCGTGAACCAGATCTGCGACCTCGCCGAGAAGTACGACGCGATGGTCATGGTCGACGACAGCCACGCCACCGGCTTCGTCGGCCCGACCGGCCGCGGCAGCCACGAGCACGGCGGCGCCTTCGGCCGCGTCGACATCATCACCAGCACCCTCGGCAAGGCCCTCGGCGGCGCTTCGGGCGGGTTCGTCGCGTCCAGCAAGGAGATCGTGGCCCTCCTGCGCAACCGCTCGCGGCCGTACCTGTTCAGCAACTCGCTCGCGCCCTCGATCGTCGCCGCCTCGCTCGCGGTCATGGACCTCTTGACCGGCAGCTCCGAGCTGCGCGACCGCCTGGCCGCCAACACCCGCCGCTTCCGCGCCGGCATGACCGCCGCCGGCTTCGCCATCAAGCCCGGTGTCCACCCGATCGTCCCCGTCATGCTCGGCGACGCCCGCCTGGCCGGCGAGTTTGCGGCCCAGATGCTCGAAGAGGGCATCTACGTGGTCGGCTTCTCCTACCCGGTCGTGCCCAAGGACCAGGCCCGGATCCGCGTCCAGCTGTCGGCCGGCCACCAGCCGGAGCACGTCGAGCGCGCGATCGCGGCCTTCTCGGCCGTCGGCAAGAAGCTGGGCGTCCTGCCCGCTTGAACATGTCCTGAAGCACCTGTCCTCTCGGACATCTGAGGACAGGCGCCCCCGCCTGGGAGCGATCTCCCGCCAGTCGCTGCAATGCGAGCCGTCCGGCGGCGAACTCGCGCGTCCTGCGCAGTGCTCAGCGGCTCTTCACGTTGGCGATCATCATCAACACCAGGCACGCGACGACCGGGATCACATAGGGCACGACCTTGAGCCCCCCGAGCTCGAAGTTCTGCCAGCCGAGCAGGAACTCGCCGCCCGCGATCGATGCAGCCACGAGCAGCGCCCCCAGGCGCTCCGGCCAATCGGTCTCGATCTTCAGCCCGATATAGAAGACGAGCAGCCCGACCGCGCCCGTGATCGCGGGGAACGCCCACGCCGGCAGCCCGGCGATGGCGTCGATGCCCTGGGACGCCATGCGGGTTGCTCAGCGCCAGGTTGGCCAGGACCGCCACCAACACCAGGCCAGTGGCGAAGATCAGGTAGGTCCAGATGCGCCCCTTGTGGGCCCGGTGGCTGTGCTCGTGCGCGTGACCTGTTGCCATGCGTTCCTCCGCCGGCATCGTACCGCGTCCCGACCGTGACACCCGGGTCGTGATGCGACGCGGAACACAGTCAACCAACACGCGCGGTCTCGGTCACCGGCCGGCGGGCCATCCTCTCAATTCCGACGTCCCCCTTGCCGAGTCTGACAGTGTCGGGCAGCATAAAATCGTTCGGCTCGGATCCATCGACGCACTTACTGTTCTTTTTTCGTCACGGTACTCCCATGCAACGCAATGCTCTCCGCTGGCTTTGTAACCTCCCGCTCCTCTCACTGATCGCCGCGCCGCTCATGCTCCCGGCCTGTGGCCTCTCGAAGCTCGATATCGACGGCTACGAGGACGGCGACGAGAAGGGTGAAGGCGGCGAAGAAGGCGGCCAGAACGAGGAAGGCGGCCAGGGCGAGGAAGGCGGCGTCGAAGAAGGCGGCGTCGAGGAAGGCGGCCACGAAGAAGGTGGCAGCGGCCCCGGCGACCCCGGCACTGGCGGCTGGGAGGAAGGCGGCGAGGGCGGCGAGCAGGGCGAGACCGGCCTGCCCGGCGAAGAGGGCGGCGAGGAAGGCCAGGCCGAGTGGGGCGGCGAGGAAGAGGGCGGCGGCGAAGGCCCCAACCCCGGTGAAGAAGGCGGCGGCGAGGAAGGCCAGGCCGAATGGGGCGGCGAGGAAGAGGGCGGCGGCGAAGGCCCCAACCCCGGCGAGGAAGGCGGCGGCGAGGAAGGCCAGGCCGAATGGGGCGGTGAAGAAGGCGGCGGCGAAGGCCCCAACCCCGGCGAGGAAGGCGGCGGTGAGGAAGGCCAGGCCGAGTGGGGCGGTGAAGAAGGCGGCGGCGAAGGCCCCAACCCCGGCGAAGAGGGCGGCGGCGAGGAAGGCCAGTCCGAGTGGGGCGGCGAGGAAGGCGGCGGCGAGGGTCCGATGCCGGGCGAGGAAGGCGGCCAGGAGGGCAACGCCGAGTGGGGCGG
The DNA here is from genome assembly GCF_026626665.1 of Nannocystis pusilla. Lineage (GTDB taxonomy): Bacteria > Myxococcota_A > Polyangia > Nannocystales > Nannocystaceae > Nannocystis > Nannocystis pusilla. Next base: position 901,014 of record NZ_JAPNKE010000002.1, on the reverse strand, counting down.
TGAGGACGGCGGCAGCGGCGGTGAGACCACCGGCGGCTCCCCGGGCGAGGAAGGCGGCGAGTGGGGCGGCGAAGGCGGCGACCCCAACCAGGGCGGCAACAAGCCCGCCAGCAAGCCCGTCCAGATCATCGAGAAGCAGTTCAACCAGTGCCTCGACTCGGGCAGCGCCTACAACCACTGTGTCGGCCAGCTCGACCTCGCACTGAAGAAGCTCTGAGCTCGCACGCGTCCGCGTGAACGCAGCGCCGAGGTCCGTACGACCTCGGCGTTTCGCGTTAACGATTCATCACGCCCCCGAACTTGCGCGGGCCGCCGATGCGCCGGACACTTCGCGCGGAACGATGCAGATCACCAGCAATTTCGACGGCGGCAACATCCTCGTCCGCGACATCGCCGACCCCGGCAATGCCCACCTCGAGATCCGCCGCGACAACAACTCCGACTTCTACCAGTGGTTCTACTTCCGCGCCTCGGGCGTGCGTGACACCCCGCTCGTCCTTCACATCGACAACGCGGGCACCAGCAGCTACCCGCCGGGCTGGAAGGACTACCGCGCCGTCGCCTCCTACGATCGCGAGCAGTGGTTCCGCGTGCCGACCGACTACGACGGCGAGCGCCTCACGATCCGCCACACCCCCGATCACGACAGCGTCTTTTACGCCTACTTCGCGCCCTACTCGCACGAGCGCCACCAGGACCTCGTCGCCGCCTGCCAGACCTCGCCGCAGTGCCGCCACGAGCTGCTCGGCGCCACCGTCGACGGCCGCGACCTCGACCTCCTCGTGATCGGCGAGCCCGCGGCCGGCAAGCGCGTGTGCTGGATCGTCGCCCGCCAGCACCCCGGCGAGACCATGGCCGAGTGGTTCATGGAGGGCCTGCTCGAGCGCCTGCTCGACGACGAAGACCCGATCGCCCGTCACCTGCTGACGAAGGCTGTCTTCTACTGCGTCCCCAACATGAACCCCGACGGGTCCTTCCGCGGCAACCTGCGCACCAACGCCACCGGCGCCAACCTCAACCGCGAGTGGCTCGAGCCCACGCGCGAGCGCAGCCCCGAGATCTACTACGTCCGCAAGCGGATGGAGCAGACGGGCGTCGACTTCTGCCTCGACGTCCACGGCGACGAGGCCCTGCCCTACAACTTCATCGCCGGCCCCGACGGCGTCGCCTCCGTCACCCGGCGCGTGCTCGACCTGCAGGAGGAGTACGAGCGCCTGCTGATGCGCAGCAGCCCCGACTTCCAGCTCGAGTACGGCTACGACACGGTGCCCCCGGGCGCCGCCAACATGACGATGTGCACCACGTTCATCGCCGACCGCTTCGGCTGCCTGTCGATGACGCTCGAGCAGCCGTTCAAGGACACCGCCGACTCGCCGCACGAGTTGGTCGGCTGGTCGCCCGAGCGCTGCCGCAAGCTCGGCCGCGCCAACCTCGACGCGCTCCACGGCGTCCTCGACCGCCTGCGCTGACGCAGTGGACCTCGCGGGCGCGCCGCGTTCGCCCGCGCGGCCGCGGTCACGACGGCGGCCGCGCTCACCTGCCCCTTCGGACAGGCGTCTGCACGGCCGCCCGCGCGCCTGCCCCTTCGGACAGGCGCGCTCCGGTCAACGCTCCTGCTTGCCTGACCCTTCGGACAGGCGCATCACGAACGCGAACTCGATCTTGCGCCGCTGCACGCTGCTGTCGATCACCTCGACCACCAGGCGGTCGCCGACCGTCAGGGTGAAGCCCGTGCGCTGACCGACCAGCTTGACCCCGGAGGTGTCGAGCTGGAACTGCTCGCCGCGGTCGCGCTCGAGGTTGCCGACGCGCACCAGCCCGTCGACGAACGGCCGGTCGACCTGCACGAACACCCCGGGCGCGCCGATGCCCGACACCGTCGCCTCGAAGCGGTCGCCCACGCGGTCGCGCATGTACAGCGCCGCGAACAGCGACTTGCTGTCGCGCTCGGCGTCGGCGACCGCGCGCTCGCGCAGGCTGCTGCGGACCGACTGCTCGGCCGTCTGCTCCCGCTGCGGCATCGCCGGCACCGGCTCCGGCCCCGGCAGCCCGCCGATCTTCGCCAGGTGGGCCTTGAGCACGCGGTGCACGATCAGGTCCGGGTAGCGCCGGATCGGCGACGTGAAGTGCGCGTAGGCGTCGCTGGCGAGCGCGAAGTGGCCCACGTTGTCGACGCTGTACTGCGCCTGCGCCATCGCCCGCAGCATGAACATGTGCAGCGCGGCGCGGCGCGGGTGGTTCTGGGTGCGGTTCAGGAACTTCTGCGCCCCGCGCGGCGTGGTCAGTTTCTCCGGGTCGGCCTTGGCGCCCAGCGCCTCGGCCACCGTCGCCAGTTGCTCGAGCCGCGCCGGGTCGGGCGGCGCGTGGATCCGGAACACCAGCGGCAGCTTGGCCGCCACCGCCACCCGCCCGACCGCCTCGTTGGCGGCCAGCATCAGCTCCTCGATCAGGTTGTAGGCCCGCGCCAGCTCGGCGCTGGCCCGCGTCGGCACGATGTCGCGGATCCGCTCGGGATCGTCCTGGTCGAGCAGCACCTTGATCTCCGGCACGTTGAGCTCGATCGCCCCGAGCCGCAGCCGGCGCGCGCGCAGCCGGTCGGCCGCGGCCCGCAGCGCCGCGATCCGCGAGCGGACCTCCAGCGGCTGGGTCACCTGCTCACCTGTCTCATCGGCCAGCACCGCCGCGACCTCCTCGTAGGTCAGGCGCTTGCGGCTGTGGATGACCGCCGCGCGCAGCACCAGCTCGTCGATCTCGCCGTCGGTCGCGAGGCGGAAGCTCGCCACCATCGCCAGGCGGTCCTGCTCCGGCACCAGCGAGCACATGTGCGACGACAGGGCCCGCGGCAGCATCGGGATCGACCTGTTGGGCAGGTAGCACGAGAAGCAGCGCCAGGCCGCCTCGCGGTCGATCGCCGTGCCCTCGCGGACGTAGTGCGACACGTCGGCCACGGCCACGTGCACGCGCACCGCCCCGTGCGAGCCCTCGCCGGCGATCGCCTCGACGCACACGGCGTCGTCGAAGTCGCGGGCGTCGACCGGATCGATCGTCATGAACTCGAGCCCGCGCAGGTCGGCGCGGTTCGCCAGGTCCTCCGGCTGCACCGTCTCCGGCACCGCCTCGGCCTCGGCCAGCACGTCGGCCGCGAACTCCGGGTCGATGTTGTACTCGAGCAGGATCTTCGCCTGCTCGGTCGCCAGCGTGTTCGGCGGGCCCAGCAGCCGCTCGATGCGGACCACCCCGCCGTCGCGCGCGTCGTTCGGGTAGCGCGTGATCGCGGCGACCACCACGATGTCCTCGGGGACAGGTGTGTCGTCCTCGACGTCCGGCCGCAGCAGCACGCGCGGGTCGTCGCACTCGAGCACGCGGACGCGGCCGATCCGGCGCACCTGCCCGGTCAGGCGCGTGCGACCGCGTCGCACGATCCGCACGATCTCCCCCTCGAAGCCCTTCTCGGACGGCCAGCTGTGGACCTCCACCTCGTCGCCGTCCAGCGCGCCGCCCAGGCGGCCGCGCGGAATGAAAACAGTACCTTCACCATCGAGGCGCTCGGCGAAGCCGAAGCCTCCGGGTTGACGACCAGCCTCGCGGCCGCGGCCCCCTTGTCTCTTCTTTACTCACGCGCGTGAAGATGCCGACCCATTCCCCCCGCGCAACCCGCGACGAAGCGCGGCAAACGCACGCGCGCGCGAGCACGCCTGGCCGCTTCGGCGCTAACGGAAGGCTCGCAGGTGCCCGTCGTCGCAGCCGACGACGAGCGTGCCGTCGTCCGTGATCGCGACCGACGAGTCGATGTCGGCGCCGAGCTCGAGGGTCCACAGCACCTTGCCGCGCGGCGACACCGCGTAGAGCCGCTCGTCCTGGCTGCCGAAGAAGATGTTGCCGGCGGCGTCGACGACCGGCGTCGCGTGGATCTTGCCGCCGGTCGGCAGCACCCACTTCACGTCGCCGCCCGCGGACAGCGCGTACAGGTTGCCGTCGAACGACGTCGCGTAGACCGCCCCGGCCTCGCCGAGAGCGATCGCCGAGCGGATGTCCTTCTGCGCCACGAAGCTCCAGCGCAGGCTGCCGTCGGTGCGCAGCGCGTGGACGCGGCCGTCGTCGGCGCCGACGTAGATCGCCCCGTTGTCGCCGAGCGCCGGGCCGCCGTCGACGTCGGCGCGGATCGAGTACGTCCACTGCATCGCGCCGTCTGCGCTGAGGGACAGGAACAATCCGTCCTGTCCGCCGACGTAGATCGTGCCGTCGCCTGCCACGAGCGGGGCCGCGAACACGTGCTTGGCCTGGATCGACGCGTCGGCCGGGTAGTGCCAGCGGATCTGTCCTTCGGGACTGATGCGGTAGACCCCGTCGGCGCCGAGGATGAGGTCGCCGTCGGGCGCGATCGTCGGCCCGCCGTCGGCGTCGCAGCGGGCGCCTTCGGGGCCCGGCACGCGCGCGCCGTCGCAGTTGCCGAGCTTGAGGGTCCACGCGATCGCCTGCTTCTCGAGGTCGATCGCGTAGAGCGTGTCGTCGTCGGCGCCGACGTAGGCGCGATTGCCAGCGACCGCGGCCGTGGCCCAGACCATCCCGCCGAGCGTCACGTCGAGCACGATCTCGCCGGCGCGTGAACCGCCCAGCGCCACACCGATGAAGCGGCCCGCGTGCGTCCCGACCAGCGCGGCGCCCTCACCGCCGACCTTGCCGAGCGCGGGCGAGGCGAACACCACCGCCCCGAGATCGCGGTCCCACAGCTCTTTCGGCTCCTGCGTCGGCCCTTGCCCTTCGTCGGTCCGGCGTGGCCGGGGCCGCCGCGGGTCCACTTGCCGGTCGCCGGCGTCGGCGGCCGCGACGTTGCAGATACAGCCGCCTCGGGCGGTCTGGGGGCCACGCAGACCCCGGCCTCGCAGATTCGGTCGCCTTTGCAGTCGGTGTCCTTGGCGCAACCCGCATCCTGGGTATTCGGCGCCTCGGTCGCCTCGGTCCACTGGCACCCGGCGGCGCCCAGCACTCCGGCGACCGTCAGCGCAAGCCCTAGAACATCGTTACTTCGACTTCTGCGCGACACTCCAGGAGTCCTTTGCCGGGCGCGACCAAGTGAGCGAAAACTCTTGCCTTTGCGGCAATCTACCTTCGGCTCGGCTTTGACATCAACATTTTGGGGTGGTACCTGTATCCCGATATTCGCGGGAAAAAACGCCCCCCGGCGCGGGTTCCCGCGCAAGACCGGGCGTCGCCCGGCGCCCCGGGTACCCCCTTTTTTCTCGCGGGCGCGCCTTCAGCGCACACCCCTTCCCGCCCAGTGTTCCCCTCGATTCACCCTCTGACCAGCCCTCGAACGACGTTCTGTCGCATTCGCGGTCTGGCTCGGATTTCTGGCCCTCCGGGCCTTCTTTGCGCCTGAGGAGCACGCATGTCCAGCCAGCCAGCCGCCCAGATCTCTTCCGGGACCGACGAGCCGGTCGAAGAGATCTACTACCGCAAGGGCGACATCGACTTCTGTTTCCTGCTGAACCGCCGGCACCACAACCTCCGCGTGTTCGACTACCGCGTCGGCAACTATCAGCAGAAGCGCGACTTCTTCGACCGGATCGCCCGGGCCGAGGGTCTGCGCAAGGTCTTCACGGTGGTCGAGAAGCAAGACTCGAAGAGCTGGCGCAGCGTCGGCTTCTCGCGCGAGGGTGCGATCCCCGGTTATTTCCGCACCGCCGACGCTTACATCATGAGTCGCGTCTACACCGAGGACGGTGAGCCGATTCAGGGCGGAGCGCCGAAGATGGGCGCGCCGCTGGCGTTGCCGGGCAAGGAGGGCAAGGACAAGGACCTCAAGTCCGTGCCCAAGCCGCGCGGCCTGACCGTCGACTTCATCCGCGACCCCGTGCTGCTGCAGGACATCGTCCGCGGCGTCGGCCAGGACGCGCTCTACGCCCCGTTCCGCCGCGGCGTCTTCAACCCCGACCTGGCGATCCACGCCAAGACCGGCAAAAAAGAGTACTGGGTCGGCGCCGAGACCGACAGCTCCTTCGGCCACGCCAAGGTCGACATGCTCACGCCGCCGATGAAGGACATCGAGCTGCCGGTGCTCGAGTACTGCGTGAAGGCGCTGCTCGACGAGCTGCACAAGCAGGAGACCGCCAGCGTGTTCGCGCTGTGCGCCGCCGACTGGACGCTGAGCAATCAGGTCTACAGCGAGCTCGGCTTCAAGGTCACCGCGCGGCTCACCGACCACATCACGCGCGCCGACGAGTTCGTGGGCGCCCAGCTGTGGCACCGCCGCCTGGCCAACGTCGCCGCGCCCAAGCTGAGCAGCCTGCTCGGCTGATCGATCACCCTTGGCACTTCGCGCGTGCGCCCCTCGGCGCGCACGCGCGATGCGTCATTGGTTCGCCGCGCGCCGCGATCGTGCGCGCCCCTGTCGATGCCCGCCGCCAACCTCGCCGACGCCACTTGACGCACCTGGGGCTGGGTTTACCTTCACGCCCGACGCCGACCCGGTGGCGCCTGCGACGAGTCCGCTGGCGCGCGTGCCGGCGGCCTGCGACAACCCTCCGATTCGTTTTTGCCGAAGGTGCCCCGTGACCACTAGCCGCGAAGAGAAGCACGAGTTCAAGGCCGAAGTCAGCGCGCTGCTCCGCCTCGTCACCAACTCGCTGTACACCAACCGCGAGATCTTCCTCCGCGAACTCGTCTCGAACGCCTCCGACGCGCTCGACAAGGCGCGCTTCCAGGGCCTCACCGACACCAAGCTGCGCGACCGCCACGAGAAGCCGCAGATCAAGGTCACCGCCGATCATGGGCGCGGCGTCCTCACGATCGAGGACACCGGCGTCGGCATGACGCGCGACGAGATCGCGCTGAACCTCGGCACGATCGCCCACTCGGGCACCCTGAAGTTCATGGAACAGGCGCGCGCTCAGCAGGAGAGCGGCCAGAAGCCCGACGTCAACCTCATCGGTCAGTTCGGCGTCGGCTTCTACAGCGCCTTCATGGTCGCCGACCGCATCGACGTCACGAGCCTCAGCGCCGCCGAGGGCGCCGAGCCCGTGCACTGGAGCAGCACCGGCGACGGCACCTTCAGCGTCGGTCCCGGCGAGCGGACCACCCGCGGCACCACCATCGAGCTGCACCTCAAGGCCGAGGCCAAGGAGTTCCTCGATCGCTGGAAGATCGAGGGCATCATCAAGCGCTACAGCAACTACGTCGTCCACCCGATCCTGCTGAAGGTCGTCGACGACAAGGGCAACACCGAGGTCGACGGCAAGCAGGTCAACGACGCCACCGCCTTCTGGATGCGGCCGGCCCGCGAGCTCACCGACGCCGACTACAACGAGTTCTACAAGCACGTCATGGGCGGCTTCGTGCTGCCCGGCGACGAGCCGCTCGGCCACCTGCACCTCCACGCCGACGCGCCGATCCAGTTCGTCGCCCTGCTCTACATCCCGGGCAAGCCGCCGGCCGACCTGTTCCAGGAGGACCGCAAGGCCCTGCAGCTGTACGCCCGCCGCGTCGTGGTGATGGAGAGCTGCGACAAGCTGCTGCCCGGCTACCTCCGCTTCGTCCGCGGCCTCGTCGACTCCGAGGACCTGCCGCTCAACGTCTCGCGCGAGATGCTGCAGGAGCACAGTCGCTCACCTCGATCCGCCGCCAGCTCACCCGCAAGGTGCTCAAGCTGCTCGAGGGCATCGCCAAGGACAAGCCCGAGACCTACGAGAAGATCTGGGACAACTACGGCGCCGTCCTCAAGGAGGGCATCCACACCGACAGCACGCACCACGACGACCTCGTCGAGCTGCTGCGCTACCGCACCTCCGCGGACGACAAGGCCGTCTCGCTGGCGCAGTACGTCGAGGCGATGCCCGAGGGCCAGCCGGCCATCTACTACATCACCGGCGAGTCGCTGGCCGCGGTGGCCCGCAGCCCGCACCTCGAGGCCTGCCGCGCGCGGCTACCAGGTCCTCTACATGGCCGACCCGATCGACGAGTGGGTCGTGCAGGACCTGTCCGAGTACAAGGGCAAGAAGCTCATCAGCGTCACGCAGGGCGACCTCGACATCCCCGAGGACGACCAGCACAAGCACGACGCCGGGGCGATCGCCGCCGCCGTCGACAAGTCGAAGGAGCTGCTGACCGACAAGGTCAAGGACGTGCGCGTGTCGAAGCGCCTGCGCGAGAGCGCCGCCTGCCTGGTCGACGACAGCGGCGGCCTGTCGCGCAACATGGAGCGGATCCTCAAGATGGCCCGGCAGGACGTGCCGACGCGCCAGCGGATCCTCGAGCTCAACCCCGAGCACCCGTTCGTCCAGGCCGTCGACAAGCTGGCGCGCGAGGCCCCGGGCGACGACCGCCTCGGCACCTACGTCGAGCTGCTCTACGATCAGGCCGCCCTCGCCGAGGGTCAGGTCCCCGATCCGGCCGGCCTCCTCAAGCGCTTCAACTCGGTGCTCAGCGGCACCATCAAGATCTGACGCCCCGCCGCACCTGAAGAGCTCCGCGACCCGAGTCGCGGAGCTCTTCGCGTTCTCGGGACATGTCCCCCTGGACATGTCCCCGAGGTCACGCCGCCTGCCGCCGGCGTCGCCCCAGCAGCGCCAGCAGCCCGAGCAGCGCGGCCGAGCCTGTCCCTCCGGACATATCATTGCGACAGCCGCAGCCCTCGCCGCCCGTCTGCCCGCCGGTCTCGCCCGCGGTGTCGCCGGACTCGCCGCTGCTGCCAATGCCGCCCGTCGAGGGGCCCGTGACCTCGCCGCCGCCGGTGGTCGGCGCAGACGTGGCCGTGGTCGTCACCGCGCCGCTGTCGCTCGCGCTGTCGCCGGTGCCGGAAGACTCGGACGTCCCCACGCCGCTGTCGGTCGTCGGATCGACCCCATAGGCCGTCATCGTCGCGTTCGAGTCTGCCACCAGAGTGTTGACGCCGGCGCGGTACTGCAGGCGCGCGCTGTTCTCGTACACCCCGGGCGCGCCGAGCTCCACCGTCACGCTGACCGTCTTGCCCTCGCCCTCGCCGAGGTTGCCGAGCTGCCAGGTCACCACCCCGTCGACGTGGCTGCCGTCGTCGGTCGCCGACACGAACGTCACCCCGGCCGGCAACGTGTCGGTCAGCACCGCGTCGAGCGCGGGCATCACCCCCATGTTGACGAACGTGATGTCGAACGTGACCTCGGGGACATCCGTCGTCGCCGGTGCCGCCTTGGTGACCGAGATCTGCGGCAACCCCTCGGCCGTCGCGCACGGCGCCTCGAACAGCGAATTGAGGAACAGCCGCGTCCCCTGCGTGGTCGGGTTCTCCGAGATCGGCAGGTCGACGTCGTACTCGTGCCCGCCGAGGTAGCTGACCTTGCCCGCAGTCAGGCACGCCGCCGACACCCCCAGCCCGTTTACGAGGCCCGGACAGATGCCGTCGACGAAGCCGGTCATCCACACGTCATTGGTGCCGATCGGCGTGCCCGCCTCGGTGATCATGACGATGTCGCTGCCCTTGTAGCTGTCGCCCTCCGGCAGGCTGTACGCCGGCTCGCTGCCGCCGACCGACTGGAACGGCCCGTCGAGCTGGCCGAACGGCGTGTCGGTCTCGTAATACTCGTACATGTTCGGCTGGTCGCCGATGAGGAACCCGCTCGGCGTCAAGAAGTGCCCGTGCTCGGCCAAGTTCTCGAACGCGTTGACCGCCTGACACTCGGCGAACAGGTGCGTCGGGTGAGTCAGGATTGGCGCATCTCCGCCACCACCTGCGGGTTCTGCTGGGCGTCCTTCACCCCCCAGTGCATCGACATGAACTGGCAGTAGACCGGGTCGCCCTCGGCGTCGAACAGCGCCCCGTCGCGGTGGTTGTCTTCGGTCGGCCCGGAGAGCTCGGACGGATCGAGCATGTCGGGGCTGGTGTCGGGCCAGCCATAGTCGCCGACGGAGTCGGGGATCCCCGCCGCCATCATGTACTTGCGCGCGATCTTCTGGTTGCCGTCGGCCATCATCGCGATCGTCGGCGCCACCACCAGCGTCGTCGCTACGTCGCTGGAGAAGCCCTCGCTCGCCTCGTGGACCGCCACGTCGGGGTTGTCCTGCTGCCAGGCCTCGATGATCGGCAGCGCGCCCGCGGCGTCGACCGCGTCGATCACCCACGGCCCGCCGCGGTAGCCGTGGTCGGCGATCGCCGCGCCGCTGGCCACGTCCGTCGCCGAGGCGGTGAAGTCGGCCTCGGCGGGGCCCTTGCCGGCCTTGATCGCCCAGTGGACCGGCACGCCCTGGCGCAGCAGCTCGTACACGAGCCCGTAGGCGCGCAGCATGCCGAGGTCCTGGTAATCGGTGTCCATCGGGATCACCAGCGAGCCGGCGGCGAAGTCGGCCGCGCTGGCCGGCACCGGCGTGAGCGCGAGCGCCACGGCCACAGCAGAAACACCTGTACGGATCATGAGGTTTTGTCTCCGAACCACCTGGACAGACTCCTCAGGGTCCGCTCCAACTCGCGTGCAAAACCTGTCCCTCGGGACACTCAAGAATTTCGGTGCGCCGATGTCCCACAGCGGCGCCGCGCCCGCAAAGCTGTCTCTTCAGACAGCGAACCGTGCACCCGAGCGACGAGCGCTTGCGAGCCGGCCACCGGCCTCAGCCGAACACGTCGGGGAAGCGGACGTCCGGCGCGACGTCGCCAGCCGTCGCCACCCAGCGCAGGCCGCTCAGCATCAGGTCCTCTTGCACGACCCCGCGCCCGCCGAGGATCGGGTTGGGCGAGAACAACAACACCCGCCCCTTGCCGAACTGCGACGCGGTGATCGCCGGCGTGCCCGGCATCTCTCCGGGACCTGTCCCCTTGGACATGTTGTAAATCTCGCCGACGAACGTCGCCAGCGACACGTAGGGCGCGAGCCCCTCGACGGCGACGGGCGTGAAGATCGGTCCGTTGGCGTAGAACAGCTTGAACGGCTCGCGCCCGGGCGCCGACACGTCGAGGCCGGCGATCCCGCGCTGCCAGAAGTCACCCGTCAGGTTGCGCCCCGCCACGATCCGCAGCTTGTGGAACTGGTCCTCGCCCTGCAGCGCCATGTACGCCCCGGCGCACACGCCGACGTAGCCGCCGCCGCGGGCGACGAAGTCCTTCACCTGCTGCTTGCCGACGTCGCCGAGGTTGCGCCCCTGGGTCGAGCCGCTGCCGCCCATGAACACCACGACGTCCTCGTCGGCGAGCGAGCCGCCGCGGATGTCCTCGGGGACAGTCACGCGCAGACGAAAGCCCTCGCGCCCCTCGAGCAGCTGCTTGGCCGCCGCGAAGGCCGCGGGATGGACCCCGCCGGCCTTGTACAGCGCCACCCGCACCGTCTTTTTCCCCGCGCGCGCCCGCGCCGGCAACATCGCGCCGATCGCCGCCCCGATCGTCGCCCCCAGGATCTCGCGTCGCCGCAGCACCTCCCGAGCGTGCCACAACTCGCCGCGCCGCGCCGCTCTGCCGCCTGGAGACACGGTGTGGCCGCGCGCGCCATGCCTCGCGCGACCGCTCGCCGCGGCTCAGCGCAGGTACTTGCCTTTGAGGATCTCGTCGATCTCTTGCAGCATCCCGAGCATCTGATCGACGCGGTCCTGCAGCCCGCGCACGTCCTGCAGGTTGCCCGTGGCCGCGCGCACCAGCGGCACCAGCGTGCGCTCGACGATCGCCACCTGCTGCGCCAGCAGCTCCTGCACCCCCGGCGGCGGCTCGTTGTGCACGTCGACCTTGAGCGTGGCCTGGTTGAGGCCCTCGAGCGCGCTGGCGATCCGCGCGACGATCGGCCGCGCCCAGTCGAGCCCGCCGGTCGTCGGCGGCGCCAGGTTCGGCATCGGCAAGGTGCTCAGCTTCTTCTCCGGCTCCGGCGCCTTCTGCTGCTGCGCCTGCGCCTGCGCCTGCGCCATCAGCTCGACCAGGCGCGCCTGCTGGGCCATCTGCGCCTGCTGCAGCTCCTTGCCGTTCGCCGCCTCGCGCTCGGCCGCCAGCAGCAGCGAGTCCTTGACCTGCTCGACACGCTCGGCGAGCACCGACAGCTGTCCCGCCACGCGCACCGCAGGGTCGTCGGCCGCGCCGCCGAGGCTGCGCACGCGCTGGAACTCGCGCTTGATCAGCGCCCACCGCTCGGCCCGCTCGCCTTGCAGTCGGCCGCGCATCTCCGCCAGCTTGAGCAGGTTCTGCTCGGCCGCCACCGTGAGCGTCTGGGCCTCGCCGGCGTAGTGGTCGTCGACCAGGCGATCGACCTCGTCGCCCGTCATCGCCGCCGCGACCTTCTCGGCCAGCTTGTTCATGTTGCGGTAGCTGCCCTGCAGCTTGAACGCCGGCTCGGTGCGGAACTTGTCGTCCATCGCCGCCGACGCGATGTACTCCTTGTTCACGCGCAGCAGCACCTCCTGCACGCGGAACAGGTGCTTGATGACGCCGACGATCTCCTGCACCTCGGCGCCGGCGTAGCCGTACGAGAAGTCGGTGGTCGCGACCTCCTCGCCGCGCGCCATCTTGATGAAGCGGTACACGTCGGCCTGCTCGCGGGTGGCCAGCGGCGCCAGCGTGCGGTTGGAGGTCAGCGTGTTCTCGATGTAGCTGAGCGAGAACGCCTCGAGGTTGCCGCCGAGGATGTCGCCGAGGTTGTAGGTGTCGGCGCGGTTGGCCAGCATGTCGGGGATCTTGAACGCCGCGCCCGACTCCGTGTACGGGTTGCCCGCCATCACCACGCAGAACTTCTTGCCGCGCAGGTCGTACGTGCGCGAGCGGCCGCGCCACACGCCCTCGATGCGCCGCTGCGCGTCGCACAGCGAGATGAACTTCTGCAGGAACTCGGGGTTGGTGTGCTGGATGTCGTCGAGATAGAGCATCACGTTGTTGCCCATCTCGAGCGCCAGGTTGACCTTCTCGACCTCCTGCGCCGCGGTCGCGTTGGGCGCCTCGGCCGGGTCGATCGACACCACCTCGTGGCCGAGCGCCGGCCCGTTGATCTTCATGAACACCAGGCCGAGGCGGTTGGCGACGTACTCCATGAGCGTCGTCTTGCCGTAGCCGGGCGGTGAGATGAGCAGCAGCATGCCCATCCGGTCGGTGCGCTTCTGGTCGCCGGCGGCGCCGAGCTGCTTGGCCATGTTGGCGCCGACCAGCGGCAGGTAGACCTCGCTGACCAGCTTGTTGCGCACGAACGAGGTCAGCACCTTCGGCATGAACTCGTCGAGGCGCAGCCGCTTGCGCTCGCGGTCGATGAGCTGCTGGCGCAGGCGACGGAACTCGCGGAAGCCCGGCACGCGCACTCGAGCGAACTCGCCGAGGCGGCCGAGGAACTCGTCGAGCCGCAGCTCGAGCGTGCGCTCGCGGATCCGCGGGTGCTGCCCCAAGAGACCGGTGACCTGGGTGCTCTCGAGCGCGGACTGGACCTCGCGGTCGAGCTTGCGGTCGGTCAGCGCCAGCGCGGCAGCCTCGACCAGCGCCGTCGCGCCCTTGGCCTGCTCCGGCAGCGCCGCCGCGAACGCCTCGAGCCACGCCTTGACCAGCTCGAAGCGCTCGCGCAGCCGGCCCTCGAGCGCCCGCAGGTCGTCGTCGAGCGCCCGCCGCTTGCCGCCGGCCTCGAGCGCGTTCAGCAGCTCCTGCCACAGCGTCTGCGCCGCCGCGCTGGTGACGAAGCGCGGCCGCTCGTCGATCAGCTCCTCGGCGAGATAGGCCCCGGCGGGGTGGAAATCAGCTGTCCCAAAAGACAGCCCCGTCTGCTGCACCCACTCGCCGATCGCACGGGCCAGCTCGCCGGCCAGCGCCTCGGTCGCGGCCCCGTGGCCGAACACCGCGCGCAGCCGCCCGGCGCTCTGGGCCCGGCGGTGCCACACCGCCTTGAGCTCGTTGCGGTCGAAGTACGCCCAGAACAGGCAGGCCAGCGCGCGCGGCCCGGCGACACGCGGAGTAGCCCCGCGGTCGCGTACATCGTCAGCAGCTTGTCGAGGATCAGCGCCGCATCGGCGTCGTGCAGGCCGCGCTCGTAGCCCTCGTCGTAGCGCTCGGCCGCGAACTTGCGGACCAGGTCGACCAGCCCGCCGCCCTCGCGCCCGGCCGCGTGCAGCTTGTCGATCGTCAGCCCCTGCTCGCCGCGCTCGGCCGCGAACAGCACCGAGGCCGCCAGGTACTCGCCGCGGTAGACCTGCTCGATCTCCGACACGATCTGCTGCGCCCAGAATTCCTTCGTCTTGGCGAACTCGGGGTCCTCGACCGTCTCGTAGAAGTCGGTGCCGCCGAGGTGGATCGCCATCGTGCCCTCGCGCGCCACCAGCGTCAGGTCGAGCACCTGCGTGTTGACGGTGAAGCGGAACGTGCCGAACTTGACGACCTGCGCGCCCTCCTCGAACAGCTCGAGGCGGTCTCGCAGGGCCCGCAGCGCGTCCTGGCGGGCCGCGGTGACCTTGGTGGCGATCTCGTCGGCCTTGACCGACGCGCCCAGCCCCATGAGGCGCTCGACCAGCTCCTTGGCCTTGAGCACCATCGCGTCGGCCGCGAAGTAGGCGTTGAGCTCGTCGGCGGTCTTGAACGTCTGCGCGCGCCGGCCGACGCCCTCGAGGATCCGCTCGGCCGCGGCGACGAGGTTCTGCACCCGCGCCTGGCGCTCGTCGAGCAGCGTCTGCTTGCGGGCCTGGAACGCGTCGTGGACCTCTTCCCGCTTGCCGGCGATCTCGCCGAGGAACTCGTCGAACTCGGAGAACCGCCCGGCCAGCTCCTCGAGCTGCACCAGCAGCTTCGCCAGCTGCTCGTCGCACTTCTCCGGCGTGTCGCACAGCGCCAGGCCCGACGACACCGTCTGGGCGAACAGCTTGAACTGGGCCGCGAACTCGGCCTTGCCCTCGGACGTGAGCAGCTGCTTGCGGACGCTCTGGAAGGTCGCCCGCACCCGGCCCTGGTGGGCGAACACCGTCGAGATGTCCTCGAGGATCTTCGTCCGCGCCACCGCGTCGCCGACCTGCAGCCCGCTGACCACCTCGGCCAGCACGTTGAGGCCGTCGCCGATCGCCTGGATGTCCTGCTCGATCGGCTGCAGCTGGGCCGCGTTGTCGACCTTCTCGAGCTTCGCCAGCACCTCGTCGAGCCGCTTGCCGACCGGCAGCAGCGCCTCGCCCTTGACCAGGAACTCGACGCAGGCTCGGCTGACGCGGTCGAACTCCTCGACCAGCTGCTTCTCGAGCACGTCGAGCGCCGGCAGGTCGATCGACCGCACCTCGCGGAGGGTGATGACCGCGCCCCGCTGGTTGCGCAGGGCCGTCAGCGCCTGCATGTACTGCTCGGCGCTCTTCCAGTCGCCCGGGCGCAGCGTCTTGACCAGCGCGGTCTGCTTGGTCTGCGCGTCTTGCAGCGCCTCGCGGGCGCGCTTGCGGATCGCCACGACCTTCTCGAACTCGTCGATGATGAGCTCGCCGGTCTGGCGGATCGTCTTGACGTCGCTGGCGAGGTCACCGACCTCCGCGTTGCCGAGCCAGTAGTAATTGTCGACCAGCCGCTGCGCCTGCGCGATCAGGTCCTCGTAGGTCTCGCGCCGCGGGTCGCTGTTCTCGATCAGGCGCGCGACGCTGAAGGCCTCGCTGATCCCGCGCACCAGCTCGGCGTTGCCGACCTTGGCCAGGTACGAGCCGTCGGTCGGGGCCGCGGCCGCGAACTCCGACGTCATGAACGGCGTCTGCCACACCTGCATCGGGTGCAGCTGGGCCTGCTCCTCGCCCTGCGCGCGGAACACCACCAGCTTGCCGTCGCGGAACAGGCTGTACCCGTTGCACTGGATCGGGTTGGCCATCTCCTTGCGGATCAGGTTGTACGGGAACAGCACGTACCGGCCCTGATCGCGGCGGTAGAACACGTAGAGCACGTCTTCGCCGTTGGGCGCGTCGATGCGGCGCTCGAACTCGAAGGCGCCGGACTCGCCGCCGCCGAACTGCTTGGTGTCGCCCGTCGTCAGGTAGTAACCGCCGGGGAACACCACCCCGTGGCCCTCGGGCAGCTGCATGCAGCTCTGGCCGATCGCGTCGATGCGGGCGACCGACTTGAGCCGCGTGTTGTAGACGAAGAAGCGCGGCTTCTGCTCGCGGTACGGCAGGATCTTCAGCAGCACCAGCGGGCCGACGATCGCATAAAAGAACTTGGCGTCGTCGAGCGCCTGGTTGGTGTCCTCGACCGGCTCGCGGTAGATGCCGAGGCCGTCCTTGGTGTTGTTCTCGACCTTGATCGTCAGATCGCCGCCGACGGTCTCGACGAACACCAGGTCCTTGATCGACACGTGCGGGTGCGGGCCCGCGACCTGATCCTCGCGGGTCGTCGCCGTCCACTCGAAGTCGTGCGAGGCTGGCTTCGGCAGCTCGCGGTCGCCGCGGGTGTCGACGTACCTGACCCCGCCGCGCGGCAGCACGTTCCAGTGCAGCACCTTGACGTCGGTCGTCGCCGCGCCGATCTGGAACACCGCGAACAGCTTGGTGTCCGTCGCCTTGAGCCGCTGCAGCCGCGTGTCCTTGTAGTACTTGTAGATGTCCGTGAAGTCCTTGACGAACTGCTCGCCGTCGAGGAGCCCGGGCACCTTGTCGAGCGTGGCCGGCTGCATCGCCTGGCCCTCGGGGGCGCTGCCGTCGAAGGTCTGGATCGAGAACACGTCCTCGACCGCGACCTCCTTCTTCATGCCGAAGAACACGTTGTAGCCGAGCAGCAGGTGGCCGCCGGTCTGCACGATGTCGGCCGGGACGCAGGCGTGCTCGGTGCGCACGCGCTCGTTGGCGACCACCTGCAGCTCGCTGCCGCCGAACGCCTGCTTGCGCCGCTCGTTGAGCGCGCCGGTCTTCTCGGCCAGGGCCTTGCCCTGCGCGACCAGGCGGGCGCGAATGACCTCGTAACCGCCGCTCTCGAGCGCCTCGCCGCCGTCCTGCGGCTTGTCCTTCGCCTCTGCCATGGCGGCCCCGGCTTACTGGATCCCGAGATCCCTGGCCTTCTCCGCCAGCGCCTGGATCTTCTTCTTCGTCGGGCCGTCGGCGTTGCGCAGCAGGTCGGCCAGGAACGCCGACAGCGTCAACTTCTGCAGGTCGTCGGCCGACACGCCGGACAGCACCTGCTTGAGGTCGTCGGGCAGGCTCTTCTTGCCGTCGAGGTAGTCGCCGAGCAGCTTCTTGAGCGTGTCGCTGTGGTCGATGGTGCCGTCGATCGACTGCGCCGTGCCGACCGCGCGCACGAACTTGTCGAAGAACTGGCCGTCGCCGCCGACGATGTTGATCTTGGCGTGCTCGAGCGCCGTCGCCAGCACGCGGGCCTGGGCCTCGGCGATCGTCTTCTGGGCCGCGATCTGGGCCAGCTGGACGTCGCGGTCGCGCTCGAGCTGGAGGCGGAACTCCTCGTGCGCGCGCGGCTCGCCGGCGAAGTTCTGCATCGCCTTGCCCTTCTCGGCCAGGCCGGTGGCCTCGGCCAGCAGCTTCTCGCGGATCGCCGTCGCCTGGGCCACGCCCTGGCGCTCCTGCGCGACCGCCTGGGCCGCGCCCTGCTTCTCGACCGCCGCCGCGTCGGCCTCCTTGACCTTGACCTGCGCCAGGCCCTTCTGCTCCTCGCCGCTGGCCTCGACCGCGAAGCGCTCGCGCGCGACCGTGTTCTCGGCCATGCCGCGCTTCTCGATCGCGCCGGCCTCGGCCTCCTGCACGCGGACCTTGGCCATCCCGAGCTTCTCGGTGGCGACCGCGTCGGCCTCCTTCACGCGCACGTTGGCGAGGCCCTGCGCGGCCTCCTGGGCCTGAAGGCCCTCGGCCTCGCGGATCTTCGCCTTCGCCTGCTTGTCGGCCGACTCGAGCGCCGCCTCGGCGAGGATGAGCTGCTTCTTGGCCTCGTGCTTGGCCACTTCCTCGGAGGCCTGAGCGTTCTTCACGTCCTTGACCAGGCGCTCCTGGGCCTCGCCCTCGGCCTTGATGACGCGCGACTCCTTGACGCGGTTGGCGTCGGCCAGCACGCGCACGTCCTTGGTGCGCTCCTCCTCCTCGGCCACGCCCTTCTCGACCGACACGCGCTCGCGGACGACGTCGGCGATCGCCTTGCGCTCGATCTCCAGCGCCTTCTCCTTCTCGATGCGCAGCAGCTCGACCGCCCGCTCGCGCGCGATCGCCTCGGTCGCGCGGGCCTTCTCGACCCGCTCCGTCTCGACCTGGACCTCGCGCTCCTTGGCCTTCTCGGCGATGAGGATCGCGCGCTGCTTGTCCTGGTCGGACTTGCCGATCTCGGCCTCGTTGGCCTGCTGGACCAGCGTCGTCTTCTTGTGCTCCTCGCTGGCGACCCGCATCGCCTCGTTCTGCTCGCGGGCCTGCGACATCGCGATCTCTTTGTGCTTCTTCGCCTCGGCGTCGGCGCGCTGCTGCTCGTAGCGGAACACCGCCTCGTCGGAGGCGAGGTTCTGCGAGCCGACGTCCATGCGCTCCTTCTGCCGCAGCTCGTTGGTGCGCACGTTCTGGGCCGCCGTGATCTCGGTGATCTTGCGGATACCCTGGGCGTCGAGGATGTTGTGCGGGTCGAGCGACGACATCGGCGTCTGCTCGAGGAAGTCGATCGCCGCGTCGTCGAGGATGTAGCCGTTGAGGTCGCGGCCGATGACCTCGATCAGCTCGTCCTTGAACTGCTCGCGCTTGGTGTAGAGCTCCTCGAAGTCGAGCCGCTTGCCGACGGTCTTGAGCGCCTCCGAGAACTTGGCCGAGAACAGCTCGTCGAGGGTCGACTGGTCGGACGCGCGGGCGCAGCCGATCGACTGCGCCACCTTCAGCACGTCCTCCGGGGTCTTGTTGACGCGGACGAAGAACGTGACCTTGATGTCGGCGCGGATGTTGTCCTTACAGATCAGGCCTTCCTTGCCGCGGCGGTCGATGTCGATCGTCTTGACCGAGATGTCCATCATCTCGGCGCGGTTGATGATCGGATAGACGACCACGCCGGAGAACGCGACCTGGGCGCCCTTGCCCCACGTATTGATGATGATCGCCTTGCCCTGGTCGACCTGGCGGAGGAATCGCGTGACGACGAACGCGATGATGAGGCCGAAAAAGAGGATCGCCCCGGCGACGATTGCGATCAGGATCAGAGTCGGATTCATGCGATTAGCGTCCCTCTCTCACGCGCCTCGCCGCGTCACGGGCGGGCGATACTGTCCTTCGATTCGAACGGCTCGACCATGTAATAGTGGGCCGCGGCGTCGTAGCTCACCAGCACCACGCGCGTGTGCCTGACCAGCGCGTTGGGGGTGGCGCAGCGGACGTCGACGATCAGGTTGGCGCCGTCCTCGTGCAGGTTGGCCTGGCCGAAGCGCTCGTCGACGCGGCCGGTGGTGATCGTCGCCAGCTTGCCGACCAGCTCGCCGCGGCCGATCGGGCGGTGGCGCTTGAAGGCGTCGCCGAGCGCGCCGGCGATGAGCCCCGTCAGCATGCCGGCGACCACCACGGCGCCGAAGGCGATGCCGACGTGGACGCCCATCGCGGCGACACCGTAGTCCCTGAGCATCAGCGTGGCGAATGTCGACAGCGCCCACGCGAACAGGACGAGCATGCTGATGACGACGGTCGCCGGCGCCTTGCCGAAGCCGATCGCGGCCAGCAAACTCAGGCCCCCCGCGGCGCCCTCGACCTTGCCGCCGACGGCCTCGAGCTTGCCCGTGGCGCCGTCCACCGCCCCGTCGACCTTGCCCGCCATCGCGTCGACGGCCCCGTCGACCTTGCCGGCCATCGCATCGACCGCGCCGTCGATCTTGCCGGCCGCCGCGTCGAGCATGTCGCTGCCCACCCCGCCGAGCAGCGCGAGCAGCCAGTAACCGGCGACGACCAACAGGGCGACCGTGAACACCACGGTGGGGAAGCTGACGATCGCGGCGATGAACTCGTCCATGGGCCAGCCGGGCGGGCGTTGAATGGTGCCACACGGCGCGTCGCTCTGCCAAGCCGACCGTCCGGGTTCGGATCCGCCCGACCCCGGCGCGCTATCTGTCCATCAAGACAGGTGCCCCCGGCCGCTCGTCGGCGCGCGAGCTTTACGTCGATTCGGTCGACCGCTGTCCGCGTGCCAGCGACAGCAACGAACGGGCGATCTGGAGCGCCCCGCGCGCCTTCTTGCCGATCCCGGCGCCGTAGATCGCCCGCACCGCGCCCGTCACCAGCTCGAGCGTGGCAGGCCGTACGGGGTACAGCGCCATCCCTTGTCGCACCGGGAGGCGGTCGGTGACGATCGCCTTCTCGTTGCAGCAGGCGCGCAGGCCCTCGCGGCCGTTGATGCGCCCGAACCCCGAGATCTTGAGGCCGCCGAACGGCAGCGACTGGATCATGTAGGCGAGGCCGAAGTCGTTGACGGTGGTCATGCCGGCCGCGATCGCGCGGGCCAACCGCTCGCCGCGGGCCGGATCGCGCGTGAACACCGACGAGCCGAGGCCGTACGGGCAATCGTTGGCCAGGCGCACCGCCTCGGCCTCCGAGTTGACCTTCAAGATCACCATGACGGGGCCGAACTGCTCCTCGCGGGTGATCCGCATGGTGTGGTCGACGTCGACCAGCACGGTCGGCGGGTAGTAGTTGCCCGGCAGGTCGGTCCGCGGCTTGCCGCCGCACAGGACCCGCGCCCCCTTGGCGACGGCGTCGTCGACCAGCTCCTGGACGATCTGGAGCTGGCGCGGCATCGTCATCGCGCCGACGTCGACCTCGCCCTGCAGCGGCGGACCCTGGCGCAGCGCCTTCGCGCGCGCCACCACCTCGTGCACGAACGCGTCGTAGATGCCGGCGAACACGTACAGCCGCTCGGCGCCGACGCACATCTGCCCGCAGGCGTTGAACACCCCGAAGGTGGCGGTGCTGACGGCCTGCTCGAGATCCGCGTCGTCGCAGATGATCATCGGGTCCTTGCCGCCGAGCTCGAGGACCACCGGCGTGAGCGTCTCGGCGGCCGCGGCCATCACCTTGCGGCCGTTCTGCGGCGAGCCGGTGAAGAAGATCTTGTCGACGCCCGAGGTCACGAGCGCCGAGCCCGTCTCGCCGTAGCCGGTGACGATCTGCACGAGGTCGGGGTTGTGGCCGCGGCGCCGCAGCACCTCGGCGAAGATCTCGACGTAGCGCAGCGAGGACCAGGTCGCCAGCTCGCTGACCTTGACCACCACGGCGTTGCCGGCGAAGAGCGCCGGGATCGTCGGGCAGAAGAAGTTGTGGAACGGGAAGTTCCACGGCGCGATCACGCCGATGACCCCGAGCGGCAGGTATTCGACGCGCGCGGCCTTGTGCGGGAGCAGCCCCGACGGCCGCCGCTCGGCGCGGAGGTCGGCCTCGCCGTGCGCGATCGTGTAGCGGAGCTTCTCGCAGACGGGGAAGATCTCCCCCATCGCCGCGTCCACCATCGTCTTCCCGGAATCGCGCACCGCCAGGCGACAGATCTCCTCCTGGTGCGCGACGACGTGGCGCAAGATGTCCGAAAGGACAGCCCGGCGCTCGGCCCACGACGTCTTCGCCCACGCCGCCTGGGCCGCGCGGGCGCGCTGGACCACGGCCACGACCGCGTCCCTGTCCATCACCGTCGCCTCGCCGAAGCGTTCGCCGGTGGCCGGGTCGCTGCACGGCAAAACGGTGGGCGGCGGAGGGGGTTCGGGGGGACGGTGCGCAGCGTGGTCGCCATGGCGCGGCACCTTAGCGGCTTTGCCGGCGACCCGGCTTGAGCCGGATCACGTCGTCTGCAAACATCGGCGGGTCGTCGGGCCTCGCATGCTCCTGGCCATTTGCCGCGCAGATCGTCGCCGCCGCGTCCGACTCGCGCCGCCGGGCTTCGGGTCGACCTCGACGATCCGCGTGGCCCCGCCGGCTGCGCGCGAGCTCACGGCCGACCGAGGCGACCTGCGGGTCGCCGGCCCGCGCCGCGACCGACGACGCCCGTCTTACATGTTCTTTCGGACAGGTCGACATTAACCTTCGGACAGCCCCCATGCCGCACTCGCTCGTCGCTCTCCTGTCGTTCGCTCTCCAGCAACCGGCCGCGCCCGTGCCCGTGCCGACGCCGCCGGCGCCTGCGTCCCAGCCCGCCCCGGCGACGCCCGCTCCTGTCGCGACAGAAGCGTCCTCGCCTGCCGCGCCCGCGCCCGCGCCTGCGCCTGTCCCCGCCCCTGCGCCCGCGCAGCCGGCTCCGCCGCAGCCGGCCCAGCCCTACCCGGCCCCTCAACCGTACGGCGGCACGTCGACCCCGAGTTACCCGCCGCCCGCCGCGACGCCGACCATCGCCGCCGAGGGGCCTGCGAAGGCCCCGGAGTCGGTCACGCACCGCAAGCTCGTGTTCGCCAACCTCTACGGCCTGAGCTTCAACATCTTCTCGCCGATCCCCTCCGGCGACTTCACCTTCTTCCTCGGCACCAACCTGCGCCCGCGCAAGAACTTGGCGCGCACCTTCGACTGGAACACCGCGCTCGGCTATCAGCTCACGCTCTCGGTCGGCTACGCGGACATGCCGACCTTCGGCCTCTCGCCCCTCGACTACGACGGCATCTTCGTCCACCGCCACCACTTCACCGCCATGGGCTACGGCGGGCAGAAGCAGCGGCTGTTCTACTCGATGGGCGGCGGCGTCATGTTCGCCCGGACCGAGGTCGCCGGCGTCGAGGGCGAGGGTCGCCTCGGCTACGTGTTCACCGACCCGGCGAAGCGGGTCAAGGGCGTGATCGGCGGCCAGGCCCGCCTGACCGCCGCGTTCGGCGGCGTCCCGCTGCTGCAGCTCGGACCGTTCGTCGGCTTCATGGTCTTCTGACCGAACGGGCAGGTCCCGAGAGACATGCGCGTTCAAACCTGTCCCCGCGGGCATGCTCCTCGAGGCATGCTCCCGCGCCCCCGCTCAGCGGTGGAAGCGGACGTGGAAGTGGTCGCGGTGGCCCTTCCAGTGGCGGATGATGCCGTAACCCCGGCCCTTGCCGCGCGGGTACTGGAACAGCTCGTCGAGCTTGGCCTCGGACACGCCCTTCTTCTTGGCGTGCTCGTAGAGGACCTTCTGCAGCCCGTAGTCGAGGAAGATCGCGCGGACCTCCTTGGTGTCGACGAAGGACTTGATGAGCGCCCAGGTGCGCCCGACGTCGAGGTTGTCCGCGTTGCCCGAGAGGAACCGGACCTCGCCGGCGTCGGCCCCCTTGAGCACCAGGCCGACGTCGACGTCGACGCCCTTCTGGTGCGACTTGTGGCCCTTGAGCGGCCCCCCGCCGCGCGCGCTGATGTCGCCGACGTGGACCTGCGGCCCGCCCTTGATGCCCTTGAGCATCGCGTACTTCGAGATCGCGGCCTTGATCGCCTTGATCGTCGCGCCTGTCCCGAAGGCCAGGTGCGGGCGCTTGATGTAATAGTGCTTGCCCGGATCCAGCGGGATGCCGATGCGCAGCACGCCGCGGTCTTCGTCCTGCGTGGGCGCGAACGCGGCGATGATGCCGCGGTCGATCATGATCGTCAGCTCGTCGCCGGGCCGCAGGTCGGACTTGTTGGCGTCGAGCCGCTTGCGCAGCGAGCCCTTCTGCAGCGCGATCAGCTCCGCGACCTTCATGTGGTGCTTCTCGGCGATCTCGCTCAGCGAGTCGCCCTTCTTCACCGTGTAGCTGCCCTCCTCTTCGAGGTGCGGCGGCACCTCGGGGTCGGGGCAGACCAGCACGATCTGGCCGATCGACAGCTTGTCCGGGTTCTTCTTCAGCTTCGGATTGAGCCTGGTGATGTCGCTCATCCGCACGCCGTACTGGCCGGCGATGCGTCCGAGGTTGTCGCCGGACTTGACCTTGTGCTCCCAGATCGGCGTCTTGCCGCCGCAGCGCGGGTCGCCCTTGGGCTTCTTCACCGAAGTCGATTTCGTCGGCTTCTTGCCCGTCTTCGTCGACTTCGACTTGGCCGCGGCCGGCGGCTCCGGCGAAGGCGCCGGCTCGGGCGCGATGACCGCTGGGGAGTCTTCCTCTTCTTCCTCCTCGGGGGTTCCCGCCTCGGGCGGGTCGAGAAGGACCGGGGAGGCCGCCGCGGTGGGGACCGTCACGAGCCCCATCCACAGGGCGAGCGGTCAGCGCCCGCGGAAGGCGCCCGTGAGGAAGAAGTTGGCTGGTTCGCATTCAGCGCTCCTGTGCTCGAACAGGCCCGGGGCCCGCGCCGGCGGCCTTAGACCGCGGCGGGGGCGCCAGATTCACCACCCAGGGCCCTTCAGGGACAAAAGTCTCACGCGGGGCGCCGGAGCGCCACAAACTCGCGAGGTCCTCGCGGGGCCGGCCCGACGCCTGATATACCGGCACGCACGATGGAGAGCGTCGTCATCCAGGGCGTCGAACTGCGCCTCACCCCGCCCGACGAGATGCGCTGGCAGTGGGTCGGCCGGCAAGAGTTGAAGCGCCAGCTGCTGGCCGCGTGGGCCGTGTTGGACGAACAAGATCACGCGCTGTCGCCACGTTTAGTCGGCAAGCCCGGCGTTGGCAAGACGACTTTGGCGTCGGCCGCCGCGCGCGCCCTCGACATCCCGCTCTACGTGTTCCAGGCGACCATGGACACACGGCCCGAGGACCTGCTGGTCACGCCGGTCATCACCGACGGCCAGAAGCTGCGCTACACCGCCAGCCCGCTGGTCAGCGCGATGATCAAGGGCGGCGTGTGCGTGCTCGACGAGGGCAACCGCATGAGCGAGCGCAACGGGCCTCGCTCGCGCCGCTGCTCGATCGGCGGCGCTACGTCGAGTCCGTGGTCGCCGGCGTCAAGATCCACGCGCACCGCAACTTCCGCTTCTGCGCGACGATGAACGACGACGCCAGCACGTTCGACATCCCCGAGTACATCCAGAGCCGACTGCAGCCGCAGATCGTCATCGACTTCCCCGAGCGCGACGAGGAGACCGCGATCCTGCAGGCCAACCTGCCGTTCGCCAGCCCGCGGATCCTCCACTACCTCGCGGTGTTCCTCCAGCGCGCGCACGAGGACGACCAACCGTTCACGGTCCGCGACGGCATCAACATCGCCCGCTACGCGCTCAAGCTCGGCGCCAGCGACCGCGGCGGCCTCGACGTGAAGAAGCACGTGCGCCAGGCCACCGCCATGATCCTCGGCGACGACGCGCTCGAGTACCTCCCGGGCGAGGTCCCGATCGAGCAGCCCTGACCTGAACTTTCGGCCATGTTCGACGACGCCGCCGCGACCTACCGCCCGGCCTGGCCGGACCCGCTCAGCCTCTCGCGCGACGAGCTGGCCGAGCTCGACATGATCCTGCCCGGCGTCGTCGTCCTGCCGGTGCTGCACGGCCGGCTCGAGTGCGCGCAGATGGTCCGCCGCGCGATCGAGAAGTTCAGCCCGGCCGCGATCGCGGTCAAGCTGCCGGCGGGCATCGGCGAGCCGCTCGCCCGCGCGATCGCTCGCCTGCCGCTGCTCAGCGCGCTCGAGGTCCCGAACGAGGCCCAGCACGGGCGCCCGCAGTACCTGGTGGTCGAGCCCGCGGATCCGCTGATCGAGGCGGTGCGGCGCGCGACCGAGCTCGGGATCCCGTTCCACCTCGTCGATCGCGAGGTCGCCGACTATCCTTCGGCCCGCGATCACTTGCCCGACGTCGCCAGCGCCGAGTCGGTCGGCGCCGCCGCCTGGCTGCGCGCCGCCCTCGCCGCGGCTTCGTGCAGCCCGCGCGCCGCCGCCGACGACCCGCGTGAGGACTTCATGGCCGGCTCGGTCGCCGCCCTCGCGCTGCGCCAGAACCTGCCCGACGCCGCCGTCCTGGTCGTCTGCGGCCTGCACCACGCGCGCGGCCTGGTCGCCCGCCTCGGCCCGCTGCTGGCCGAGGGCGCCGCCCCGCCGGCGCCGCTGCGTCGGCTCACCAGGCGCGAAGGACATGTCGCTTGGCACCTGTCCGAACAGTCCAGCGCCGAAGTGCTCGGCGAGCCGGCCTTCCTCCAGGCCGCGTACGAGCGCAGCCGCGGCAGCGCTCCGCCATCGGCGCTGAGCCCGGCGAGCGCCGGCGCGGTGCTCGACCTGTTCACGCGGGCGCGCCAGGCCCCGATCCAGGACCCGTTCCGCACGCCCTCGCCCCCGATCCGCACGACGATCGGCCGCGGGTCACCGGTCGCACCGGCCTGCTGCTGGCGATCTGCCAGCAGGCGCGGACGCGCTACCGCGAGCGCACCGGCGGTGATCTCCGGCCCGGCGCGATCCTCCGCCTGCTGCGCTACGCCCACGCCTACGCGCTCGAGGAGGGGCGATCGCGCCCGACCTCTACCAGCTCGTGGTCGCCGCGCGCGGCTTCGTCGACGACACCTACGCCCAGGAGGTCTGGGAGGTCGCGACGGCCTATCCGTGGCAGGCGGTGCGGCCCGAGCTGCCGCCGCTCGACCTCTCGCTGCGCGACCTCCACGACCGCGTGCGCACGATCCACTTCCACCCGAAGCTCATGCAGCGGCGGCGTCGGCTGATGAAGATCGTGCGGCCGCGGGAGAAGGAGCGGCGCAAGGGCGAGTGGGCCGAACGTTTCACCGGCGACAGCATCTGCTCCTATCCGCCGGAGGACCTCGCGCTCGAGCACTACGGCGCGTTCCTGCGCAAGCGCACCGAGCGCGTGCTGTCCGACGCGCACACCCAGGTGGCGCCGTTCTCGACCAGCCTGTTCGACGGCGTCGACGTCCGCGAGACCGTGCGGAACTGGCACCAGGGCAAGATCTACGTCCGCATCGAGCAGCTCGTGCGCGGCAAGCCGGGCGCGGTCGTGGTGATCTTCGACGACGAGCCGCTGGTGCCCGAGGACGACGACGAGGCCGAGCCGAAGTTCGGCTGGCACATGACCTGGCAGGGCGAGCACGAGGACGAGGGCGACATGGCGCTGTACGCCAGCGACCCGTTCGCGCAGGTCGTCGGCCCCGGCATCGGCCGCGCGCTCTACGGCGGGTTCCTCCTCAATCGCCCGCCCGGGCAGATGTTCGGGGTGTGGGAAGACCCGCACTTCGGCGAGGCCCGCACCAAGGCCGAGGTGTTGTTGCGAGCCGCGCTCGACTACTCGGCCGAGCGCCTGGTCGTCTACGTGGCGGCCGCCCCGCCGCGCCCGGCGTTGCGCCAGCTCGCGCAGCGCATGGACAAGAAGATCGTCTACGTCCCGCTGGGGCAGCTGTCGCCGGTGGCGCTCAAGCGTCTCCGGGTGTTTCACGTCTTGAGCGATCGTAACGTGCGGGCGGTCGCGCACCGCTACATCCGCGACTAGGCGCACGCGCGGCGGCCTTCGCCCCGCGGGCGCGGACGGATTTGTTGTCACGCCGGCGTGGGTCGGTACCATGCCGCGGGTGGGGCGAGCCGGCCGTGAACACAGGTCGGTCGGCCGGCGTCCCTGCGCCCACGCTCGTACCCTGAGAACCTTCCCATGCGCACTCGTCTCCTCGTCAGCACCCTCGCCCTCACCGCCCTCGTCGCAGCGCCCGCCTGTGGGGGCGACGACCCGCCCGGCTCTCTCATCGTCCCGTTCAAGATCGGCGCGAACGTCGACTGCAGCGTCCTCGCCGTCACCGACGTCACCGTCGAGCTCTACAAGTACTCCGCCAGCGGCGCCGCGGGCGACCTGATCGATCAGGAGGTCGTCGACTGCGAGGACGGCCAGGCCGAGTTCATGGGCCTCGTCGCCGGCCGCTACAACGTCAAGGTCAGCGGCGTCGACGCCGAGAAGGTGATCGTCACCGACAACTTCGACAACGACCCGGCCGACATCGCCGAGGTCACCTCCGGCGCCCAGAACACCGCCGACGTCGTGACGATGTCGCCGACCCCGGCCAAGATCCTGGTGCGCTGGCTGCTCAACGGCGGCTTCGGCATGTGCAGCGACGTCCCGGTCACCAACTTCCGCGTCGCCACCTACGAGAAGGAAGGCCTGAGCGAGCTGCTCACCTACGACTTCGACTGCGACCCCGAGGAGCCGTCGGTCATGGGCTACAACGCCATCCTCGACCCCGACCGCCAGATCGCCGGCGACGACCTCGACCGCGTCTACATCGACGCCCTCGACCAGAAGGGCACCAGCCTCGTCACCGCGCCGCTCGAGTTCGTGATGGAGCCGCCGGGCCACGGCCGCACCGTCAAGCTCACCGCCGCCGTCGACTGCACGAACGACCCGTGCACGATCTCCTGCGCCGCCGGCAAGGGCGCCGATCCGATGGAGCCCACGCTCTGCCTGGCCGACTGACGGCCCGGCGCTCGGCGGCCCTCGCGCCGCCGCTCCAGTCCTGAAGGACATGCTCCGAAGAGCATGTCCTTTTGCACATTCTCTTTCGGACATGCTCTCGGGAGCATGTCCGATGAACGGCGCTACAGCCCGCGGGCCCACTCGGGGCGCAGGGTCACCTCGCCCGCGATCGCGCTGTCGATGGTCGCCAGGATCGCCGCGCGGTCGCGCGGCAGGCGGCCGCCGATGGCCAGGTAGTTCGACGCGTGGTTGGTGCGGAACAGCGCGTCGGTGGGGCGGGCCTCGTCGACGATGATCCGCAGCTCACGGAGCATCTCGACCACGGACGGCAGCGCGAAGCGGCCGCGGGTGTGCAGCGTGTGCAGCGGC
This sequence comes from Nannocystis pusilla, assembly GCF_026626665.1. Classification (GTDB taxonomy): domain Bacteria; phylum Myxococcota_A; class Polyangia; order Nannocystales; family Nannocystaceae; genus Nannocystis; species Nannocystis pusilla. The sequence continues at coordinate 872,543 of NZ_JAPNKE010000002.1, read as the reverse complement.
GTCTTCGGCACCACCGTGGTCGTCAGCGCCGACGCGAACGCCGGGTCCATCGCCGTGATCAGGCGGGCGGTCGCGGACGCGTGCTCGCGGGCGCGTTCGGTGCCGGCGATCCCGAGCAGCACGATCACGCTGAGCTCGATCCCCGCCGCGCGCGCGCTCGGCCGCGGCCACGTGCTCGGCGAAGGTCGAGCCCTTGGCGATCCGCTTCAGCGTCGCGTCGTCGCCCGACTCGGGCCCGATGTAGATCCGCGACAAACCGGCCGCGCGCAGCGCCGCCAGCTCGTCGGGCGTCTTCTTGAGGATGTTGATCGCGGTCGCGTAGCACGACACCCGGCGCAGGCGCGGGAACCCGGCGTCGGCGGCCTTGAGGATCGCTAGCCAGCGATCGGTCGGCATCCCGAGCGCGTCGCCGTCGCCGACGAACACCTTGTCGACGCGGTTCTTGGCGATCGCCGCGGCGGTGCGCAGGTCCTCGAGGCACGCGTCGGTCTCGCGCTCGCGGTAGACCTTGTCGCTGTACATGTCGCAGTAGGTGCAGCGGTTCCACGAGCACCCGATCGTCGCCTGCAGGATGTACGCATCGGCCTCGGACGGCGGGCGGAAGATCTTGCCTTCGTAGCGCATGCGGCCTTCGTCTCTGGGGCGAACGATAGCCACACCCGCGGCGTCGGGTTTCGCGCCGCCGGCACGAGCGTCCTCACGCGCACCTGTCCGCGGCCACGTGGCGGTGCGAGCGCTTTTGCGCCCCGGAGTGCGACGCGTCGGGCTCTGCGGCCGGCGGCCGTGTATGCTCTCCCGGCCCTCGCATGACGATCGCCGACACGCAAGCGCACCTCGAAGCCCTGCAGCACCGCCTTGCCGACCTCCTGCGCGAGGTCCAGACCGTCATCGTCGGCCAGGACGACGTGCTCCGGGGCATCGTCACCTGCCTCCTCGCCGGCGGACACGGCCTCCTCGAAGGCGTCCCGGGTCTGGGCAAGACGTTGATGATCCGGACCCTCGCGGCCGCGGTCGACCTGTCCTTCGCCCGCATCCAGTTCACCCCGGATCTCATGCCCGCCGACATCGTCGGCACCTCGGTGCTGGTCGACCGGCCGGGCGGCGGCCGCGAGCTGGCCTTCCAGCCGGGGCCGATCTTCAACCACATCGTCCTCGCCGACGAGATCAACCGCGCCACCCCGAAGACCCAGTCGGCGCTGCTCGAGGCGATGGCGGAGGGCCAGGTCACCGCCGCCGGCAAGACGCGCCCGCTGCCCGAACCGTTCCTCGTCCTCGCCACCCAGAACCCGCTCGAGATGGAGGGCACCTACCCGCTGCCCGAGGCCCAGCTCGACCGCTTCCTCTTCAAGATCGACGTCCCCTTCCCCGGCGAGCGCGAGCTGCTGGCGATCCTCGACCGCACCACCGGCACCAAGACCGCCGCCGCGCGGCCGGTGCTCGACGGCCCCACGCTGCTCGAGATGCGCCGCTTCGTGCGCGCCGTCCCGGTCGTCCCCAGCGTCGCCGAGTACGTCGTGCGCGTGCTGCGGGCCACCCACCCCGACGACGCCCGCGCCACCGATCTCGTCAAGCGCTACGTCCGCTTCGGCGGCAGCCCGCGCGGCGCCCAGGCGGTGCTGCTGGCCGCCCGGATCCGCTGCGTCATGGACGGCCGCAAGTCGCCGTCGATCGACGACGTGCGGGCCGTCGCGTCCTCGGCCCTGCGTCACCGCGTCATCCTCAACTTCGAGGGCGAGGCCGAGGGCATCGCCGTCGACAAGGTCATCGGCCAGGTGCTCACCAGCGTCCCCGCGGACGCCGACCGCTCGCGGAGCTGATCGCTTGGCCTTCTGGAAGCGCAGCGAGAGCCCGCAGCCCGAGCGGCCCGCGCCCGCCGCCGCCGCCGACGACGAGCTGTTCGGCGAGGCCTTCCTGGCCAAGCTCGAGCTGCTGCAGGTGATCGCGCGCCGGCTGTTCCGCGGCAAGCAGCGCGCCGAACGCAAGACGCGCAAGGTCGGCAGCGGCCTCGAATTCGCCGACCACCGCGAGTACAGCCCCGGCGACGACATCCGCAACCTCGACTGGGGCGTGCTCATGCGCCTCGAGCAGACCCTGGTCCGCCTTTATGAAGAGGACGAGGACCTGCCGATCCGGATCGCCGTCGACATCAGCGACTCGATGTCGACCTCCGGCGGCAGCAAGCTGCGCTACGCCCAGCAGGTCGCGGCCGCGCTGGCCTACGTCGGCCTCGCCAACCTCGACCGCGTCGGCCTCACGTGCATGAGCCGCAAGCTGCACACCACTTTGCCGGCGGTGCGCGGCAAGGGGCGGATCTTCCGCGTCTTCGACTTCCTGCGCACGGCCCCGCGCGGCGGCCCGACCGACATGCGCGCCGCCTGCGGACGGCTCGCCGCCGGAGCACGCAGCCCGGCCTCACCGTCGTCCTCAGCGACTTCTACGACCTCCAGGGCGCCTTCGACGGCCTCAACCTGCTGCGCTTCCGCAAGCACGAGCCGGTGGCGATCCAGGTCATCGACCCGCGCGAGGCCCACCCCGAGCTCAGCGGCCTGCGCGGCGACGTCACCCTCGTCGACGTCGAGGGCGGCGACGCCCGCGAGGTCACCCTCAGCCCCGCGGCCCTGCGCGCCTACGGCGACGCCCACGAGAAGTTCTGCCAGGCCCTCGCCGCCAGCTGCCGCAGCCGCGGGATCCCCTACTTCCGCGCCGAGACCAGCGTCCCGTTCGACGAGCTCGTCCTGCGCATGTTCCGGGTCGGGGGCCTGCTCCGATGACCCTGTCCGGATGGACATGGCCCGAGATACTCCCGGTGTTCGCCGCCGGGGCCGCCGCGATCACTGCGCTGTACCTGCTGCGCATGCGCCGGCGCCAGGTCGTGGTCCCGTTCGCCGCCCTGTGGCAGCAGGTCACGCGCGAGAGCGACACGCGGCGGCTGTGGAAGAAGCTGCGGCGGCTGCTGAGCTGGCTGCTGCAGCTCGTCCTGCTCGCGCTCCTGTGCGCCGCGCTCGGCGACCCGCGGCCCGAGAGCTGGCTGCGCGACCCGCAGACCGTCGCCATCGTCATCGATCGCTCGGCCAGCGTCGCCGCGCCGGCCGCGGGCGAGCCGGGGCTCACGCGCCTCGACGTCCTGCTCCGCCGCGCCCGCGCCGAGATCGCCGGCCTCGGGCCCACCGATCGCGCCCTCGTCATCGCCGCCGGCGCCGAGGTCGAGGTCCCGGGCCCGCTCGGCCGCGACGCCGCCCCGCTGCTGCGCGCCCTCGAGGGCATCGTCCCCGGCCCCGGCGAGGCCGACCTCGGCCGCGCCCTCGCGCTCGCCCGCGCCGCATTGGCCGGTCAGGCCGGCGGGCGGATCCTCGTCCTCACCGACGGCGCCCTCGACGAGGCCGCCGGCGACGCCCTCGCTGTCTGTATCTCGGGACATGTCTCTCCCGACAGCCACGAGGTCGCTGCGATCCCGTGCCAGGTCGCGCGCGCCGGCGGCCCGGCCGACAACCTCGCGCTGGTCGCCTTCGCCGCGCGCCGCTACCCCGGCGACCGCGAGCGCATCGAGGTCCTCGCCGAGGTCCACAACCTCGGCGACGGCCCGGCCAACGCCGTGCTCGAGGTCCAGGCCGACGGCCTCGTGGTCGGGCGCCAGGCCGTGCAGCTCGGCCCCGGCGAGCGGCGGCGCGAGGTCCTGCGCGAGCTCGACGCCGCGCGCACCCGGCTCGTCGCCGACCTGTCCCCGGGGCCAGGCGCAGATCCGCAGCTGCTCGGCCCGCCCGACGACGACCGCGCCTACGCCGTGGTCCCGCCGCTGCCGCCGTTCAAGGTCGTGCTCGTCACCGACGGCAGCGACCTGTTCCTCGAGGCCGCCCTGCTCACCTTGCAGGAGCACATCCAGCTCACCGGCATCGGCCCCTCCGAGGCCACCTCGCACCCGTCGCTGGCCGAGGCCGACCTCGTCATCATCGACGTCGGCGATCGCCCGCTGCCCGACCCGCTGCCGCCCGGCGACCTCGTGATCTTCGACCCCGCGCGGGTCGCCCCCGACGCCGCGCCGATCCACGGCGCCGGCGAGCTCGCGCGCCCCTTCCTCACCGAGCAGCACCGCGAGCACCCGCTGCTCGACGGCGTCGTCCTCAAGGACGTGAACCTCCGCCGCGGCACCCGCTTCGCCACCGAGCCGGGCGACACGGTCCTGGTGCGCAGCCTCGGCGAGCCGCTGGTGGTCCTGCGCCACGAGCTCGGCGGCGACGGTCGGCGGCCGCGAGCAGTGCTCGCGCTCGGCTTCGATCCGCGCCAGACCGACCTGCCCCTGCGGACAGCCTTCCCGATCCTCGTCGCCAACATCATCAGCTACTTCGAGCAGGCCCGCCCCGGCTTCGTCGCCAGCGTGCCCGTCGGCCCCAGCCGCCCCGTCGCCGCCGCCGAGATCGGCCTCGGCGCGCAGGATCTGACCCAGGTCGAGGTCCGCGGCCCCGAGCCCGCCGAAGTCCCGACCAGCGTGCCCGTCGACGCCACCGGCGTGTTCCGCCTGCGCGCCATGCAGCCCGGCATCTACCGCGTGCGCGCTGTCGATGGCGCGGCCGCCGGGGCCGAGGTATTGGTGGCGGTCAATCAGGCCAGCGTCGCCGCCTCCGACCTTCACGATCGCCTCGGCGAGCTGCCGTCCGGCGCCCTCGCCGGCGACGCGGCCGCCCCCGTGCCCGTGCGCGACGAGCCGCTGTGGGCCTTGCTGCTGCTCGCCGCGGTCCTGCTGATCGCGCTCGAGTGGGCGGCCTACCACCGCCGCGTCACGGTCTAGCGCGGTCGCGTCACGCGTCCGCGTGCGCCAGCTTCTTGCCGAAGTCGGTGTCGCGGGCGAAGCGGAGCTGATTGAGGAAGAACGCCTCGACCTCCGGCGCCGCGATGTCGGTGCCCTCCAGGGCCGCGCGCGTGCGCGACGTGTCGAACCACAGCTGCAGCGACAGGTACGGCGTGTAGACCCGCCCGCTGGTCAGGATCCGCTTCAGGCGCCCGAACGTGAACCGGTCGACGAACGGCCGCGCGCGCACGAACAGGCCGGGCTTCACGAACACCGCCGGCTTGCAGCCGAAGAACTGGCTCGCGGCCGTGCTCAGCTGCTCGAGCGTGGCCGCGCGCTCGGGGCCGGCGCACAGGTGATACGCCTGTCCCGAAGGACCTGTCTGCTTGCGCAGGTGGCACACCGCCTGGACCACGAAGTCGGACGGCACCACGTCCATCACCGCGTCGGGCCGGCCGGGCGCCCAGCGGAAGCCGCGGGCGAAGATCTTGAGCGGCCAGTAGAGCACCTTGAAGCTCGACGTCCGGCCCGTGCGCGAGTCGCCGACGATGATGCTCGGGCGATAGATCGTCACCCGTTGCTCGCCGGCGCGCGCGCGCACCAGCTTCTCCGACTCGAGCTTGGTCTGCTCGTAGGTGTTGTGGAACGGCTGGCCTATGTCGAGCTCCGTCTCGAGCGCCGTGCCGCTGCGGTCGCCCGCGACGTAGGCGGTGCCGATGTAGTCGAACGAGCACTCGGCCGCCCTCGCCAGGTCGAGCATGCGGTTCGTGCCCTCGACGTTGATCGCCCGCGCCTGCTCGAGCGGCAGCGAGAAGCTGACCGACGCTGCCCCGTGGATCACGCCCGTCGCGCGGCCGGCCAGCCCGGCGTAGGTCGCGGGGTCGAGGCCGAGGTTGTCGCGCTCGAGGTCGGCCCGCACGATCTCGACCCGCCGCGCGGCCGCGGCCAGCGCCTCGCCCGACAGCCGGTCGCGCAGCACCTCGGCGCCGCGCGCCTTCGCCTGCGCCTCGTCGCGACCGCGCACGAGCAGCGCCAGGCGCGTCGTCGGCTCCGTGGCGAGCAGGTGATGGACGAGCTCTCGCCCGAGGAAACCTGTGGCGCCGGTGACGACGATGACGGGATCCGACATGCGCGCACGATCGCCCTCGATTCGCCGGCGGGTCAAGCGGCGCCCGCGCGCACGGCCGCTCTCGCCCCGGAGCGGCCCTCTTCCGCCATGCGGCCCCACCGGGATCTCGGCGTTCCCACCGCGGCGCGCCCTGCAGGTCCTCTTCCGCCGGCGCGGAACGGGGTCTGAAACCCTTGAAAGACCGCCCCGGGCGGGCCGGTTCGGGCATACTCGGACCGCAGGAGATCCGTGAACGACGCCGACGATCCCCTCGCGCTCAACGACGAGATCGCCGCCCTCCGCTACTACGTCGGAGAGTTCACCGAGCGCGAAGAAACCCCCGCCGCGCTCGCGGCCCTCGAGCGGGTCGAGGCGCGGCTCCACGCCGCCTTGCGCACGCGCACCGCGATCCTCTCCGATCTCGGGCACGAGCTGCGCACCCCGCTCAACGCCATCCTCGGGTTCTCGCATTTGCTCCGCGAGGACGTGCTGCTGAGCGCCGAGCAGCGGGCCCACATCGAGGTCATCCACCGCAGCGGCGAGCAGCTGCTCGCGCTGATCGACGAGCTCACCGGCGGCACCGACGAGGGCGCCGGGCAGGTCGGCTTCGACCTGCACTACTTGCTGGATGACCTCGCGGACATGTTGTGTCTACGAGCCGCCGGCGCCGAGGTCGCCCTGCGCATCGATCGCGCGGCCGATCTCCCGCGACGCGTCCGCACCGACCAGGTCCGCCTGCGTCACTTGCTCCTGCTCCTCCTCGGCAACGTGCTAGAGGTCCCGCGCCGCGACCTCATCGTCGTCCGCGTGCGCATGGAGCCGGGGGCCGCGCCGGGCGCCGGCGTGCTGCGCTTCGACATCCGCGCCCCCGGCATCGACCTCGCCGACCTGCGCCTGCGCTCGTTCGTCCGCACCGACGCCGGTTTGCAGACCGACGAGCCCGGCCGCGGCCCCGAGCTGGCGGTCGCCATCGCCAACCAGCTCGGCGGCGAGTACCACGTCGCGCCAGACCAGCTCACCCTCACCTTGCCGGTGGGTCTCGGGCGCGGCGCCGACGACCCGCGGCGGTCGGCGCGCAAGATCCTCGGCCTCGCCACCGGCCAGGAGGCGCCGCGGATCCTCGTCGCCGAGGATCGCTGGCAGAGCCGGCAATTGCTGGTGCAGGCGCTCTCGCGGGTGGGATTCGAAGTCCGCGAGGCCGCCGACGGGCGCGAGGCCATCCACTTGTGCGAGACTTGGCGTCCGCACCTCGTGTGGATGGACATGCGCATGCCCGGAGTCAGCGGCATCGAGGCCACGCAGCAGATCAAGCAGAGCCCATGGGGCGCCGAGACGGTGGTCGTCGCTCTGACGGCCAGCGCCTTCGAGGCCGACGAGGCGACCGCGCGCGCGGCCGGCTGCGACGACTTCCTGCGCAAGCCGTTGCAGCTGCATCAAGTGTTCGACAAGCTCGGCGAGCGGCTCGGCGTCTCCTATGTCTACGACGACGCCCCGCCGGTCGCCCGCGTCGACGCCACCGCGCTGCACGGGCTGCCGCCGCCGTGGCTGTCGGCGCTCGAGCAGGCGTGCCTGCAGGCCGACGTGTTCACCATCGCGCGCATGATCGACTTCGTCCGCGCCCAGGCGCCGCAGGCCGCCACTGTCCTTTCGGACATGCTCGAACAGTACAACTACGCCGCGATTATCGACCTGACCCGGCACGCGTTACAAGCCGCCGGAGGTGGCCCATGAGCGAGAAGTCCTATCAGCCCGTGCGCGGCGACATCCTGGTCGTCGACGACACCCTCGTCAACCTCCGGATCTTGACCGAGATGCTGGCCGCCCAGGGGTACAAGGTGCGGCCGGTGACCTCGGGCCTGCAGGCGCTGCAGGCCGCGGCCGCGGCCGCGCCGGACCTCGTGCTCCTCGATATCAACATGCCGGGTATGACCGGCTACGAGGTCTGCCAGCAGCTCAAGGCCCAGGCCGACACCCGCGACGTGCCGGTCATCTTCATGAGCGCCCGCGACGAGGTGCTCGACAAGATCCGCGCCTTCGAGGTCGGCGGCGTCGACTACGTCACCAAGCCGTTCCACCTCGAGGAGCTGCTCGCCCGCGTCGCCACCCACGTCTCGCTGCGCGCCCTGCAGCGCCAGCTGGAGGACGCGCGCCTTTTGGCCGAGGCGCCGCCGCGGCGCTCGCCGACGAGAAGCGGCGCAGCGACGACCTGCTCTACAGCATGCTGCCGCAGAGCGTCGCCAACACCCTCCGCGAGGGCCGCAGCGTCGTCGGCGACCACTATCCGCAGGTCACGGTGCTGTTCTGCGACATCGTCGACTACACGCGGGCGGCCAGCGACCACTCGCCGCTCGAGGTGTTCGAGCTGCTCGGCCGGCTCTACACCCGCTTCGACGCGCTGATCGAGCGCCACCCCGTCTACAAGATCGAGACCGTGGGCGACTGCTACGTCATCGCCGGCGGCGTGCCCGACCCCAACCCGCGCCACGCCGACGCGATCTGCGACGTCGCCCTCGACATGCTCGAGGCCGTCGATGGCATGGCCCTGCCGACCGGCGCGCCGCTGCAGATCCGGATCGGCGTCAACTCGGGCCCGGTGGTCGCCGGCGTGGTCGGCACCAAGATGCCGCGGTTTTGCCTGTACGGCGACACGGTCAACATCGCCAGCCGGATGGAGACCACCAGCCAGCCGATGCACGTGCAGATCAGCCAGTCGACGCACGCGCTGATCGACCCGACCCGCTACGAGATCGAGGAGCGCGGCGAGGTCGCGCTCAAGGGGCGCGGCAACATGCGCACCTACTTCGTGCGCCGCCGCTGAAGTCGTCCGCCCGCGCGCCCCCGCGAGCCCATGCTCGCGCCCCCGCGCGCCCGCGAGCGCCCGTCCGTCGCCACGCCGCGCAGGGCCGCGTGGTAGGCTCGGCGGGCCGCCCGCGGGACTTCCGCTCGACTTCCGAATTCGGCATCTGGAGCTGCGCTAAGCAGTCGAGCACTCCTTCCCCGGGCGGCTTACCTGTCCCGATGACCATGTCCGCCGAGACCCGCCACGCCGCCGCCGCGCGGGTCACCTGCGAGGACCTGGTCGTGTTCCTCAACGCCTGCTTCTGCTGCACCGGCCAGCGCGAGTTCTACAGCGACGGCCGCGCGCAGACCGTCTCGATCGAGTTCCTCCACGACTACATCCGCGGCAACTACCGCCGGCTCTACGCCCGCACCCTCGCCGCCGGCGTCAACCACTTCAACCGCGCGCGGATCGTCACCGAGCTGCTGGCCAGCTCGCGCCACCTCGAGGCAGGCGAGCGGCGCGACGAGGGCCGCCTGGTGATCGCCGCCCTGCGCTCCCTGCCGGCCCCGCGGGCCTACCGGGCGCTCCTGGCCGTGCGCGCCCGCGGCGTCAACAACCGCCGGCTGCGCGCCATCGTCCGCGACTTCCTGTCCTCGCGGCCAGATCTACAATTCGACGCCATCAAGTACAGGGGCAAGCTGCGCGACCTGATCTTGCACACCCACCTGCGCCTGCCCGGCGAGCTCGGCGGGTTCCTGTTCAAGGGCTGGAAGCAGCGCCGCTACGCCACCCCGCTGCTCGAGACCTTCCGCCAGGCCCACTTCAGCGACGAGGCGATGTACGAGCTGCCGTTCACCGTCGCCGAGGGCATGGCGGCCCGCCGCAACATCGACCGGGCCGTGTTCCTGCGGAAGATCGCCCCGCGCCTGACCGCGCTCGAGAAGCTGCGCCTGCAGAACGCCGCCGCGCGCGAGGGCGTGAAGGAGCTGGCGATCGACCTCGCGCGCGCCGGCCTCACGCGCGTGGCGATCTACCTGCTCTCGCTTCCCTCCGCCGAGCGACGCGAGCGACGGTCCGAGCTGCAGGCCGCCCTCGACGGCGCCGCGCGTCGCTGTCTGCGCGAGGCCCCGCTCGCGCTCGGCCGCGTCGTCGCCGTCCTCGACCGCTCCCACTCCACCACCGGCTCGCCGGACAAGCCGCGCCGCTCGCTGGCCGTCGCGCTCGGGGTCGACGCCCTGCTGCGGGCCGCGAGCGCCGAGTACATGTCCTTTTGGACACCTGCCGAAGGCGACCCATTGCTGGCCGGCCCGCGCGGCCAGACCGACCTCACCGGCCCCTTGCTCGACGCGCTCGAAACCCGGCCCGACCTCGTCGTCGTCGTCTCCGACGGCTTCGACAACGACCCCACCGGCGGCGCCGGCGAGATCTGCCGGGTGTTCAAGGCCCGCCTCGACCCCGAGGGCCGCACCACCATCGTCCACATCAACCCCGTGTTCGACGCCCCCGAGCTGGGCCCGCGGCGCCTCGGCCCCGGCGTCCCGACCCTCGGCCTGCGCGACGCCGAGGATCTGCCGACCGCGCTGGCGTTCGCCCGCTTCGCCGCGGGCGACCTCTCGCTGGCCGAGCTCGAGGACTACCTGGCCCGCCGCGTCGACGTGTTCCTGCGCCGGGCCGACGTCGCGCCGCTGGAGGAGGGCGCGTGAAGTTCGACGACACCAGCGAGGGCCTCGGCCTGCGCGGCCTGCAGGTCGCCCCGGCGCAGGCGTTCGGCGCGGTGCGCCTCGTCCCCTTGCTCAAAGAACATGTCCGTGAGGACCTGCGCCTCGGGACACTCGATTTCAAGGACCGGCGGCCCCACGCCGTCGGCCTGCGCGGCCAGGCCGACGCCCCGACGGTCGCCTATTGCTCGTACATCCCGCACGCCTACGTCCTGCGCTGGGCGAGCGACGGCACCGCCGTGGCCGCCCGCGGCGCGGCCTTGACCGACAAGCAGCTCGGCCTGCGCGAGGTCGGCGGTGTGCGCGTGCTCCACCGCATGGTCCGCCAGGAAGAACCCGGCGCGCTGCGGTTCTTGCCGCTGCACCTGGCGATGGAGGGCTTCTTGTCGCTGCACTTCGGCGGCCCCGACGTCGCCTGGAGCGAGTACAGCCGGCAGGCGCTGAGCCACGGCCTGTCGCCCCGGCGCGAGCGCGCGGTGCTCGGCAGCTACGTCCACGGCCTCGAGGACGCCGTGCGGATGTTCGAGATCCACGAGCGCCAGGTCGGCGCCCTCGTGTTCGTCGCCGACGCCCTCGCGGCGATGGTCGTGTTCCCCCACCCCGACGACTACCGCGCGCTGCACCGCAGCCTCGTGCGCGACTTCTTCGGCGAGCTCGTCTATCAGTACGCGATCCTCTACGACGACGTCCCGGCCCACCGCGTCGCCGTGCGCGAGGCCGAGATCTCCGACCTCGCCGACCTGCGCGCCGCCGTCGCCCGCGCCCGCGCCGACTGGACCGCCTTCACCGCCGACATGGCCGCGGGCGTGCTGCGCGAGACCCTGCGCTGGAAGACGGTCCACCGGACCGGCCCGTTCCGCCTGCGCCGCTTCATGTCGGCGCTGCGGCCCGACGAGGACAACCACATCGGCGAGGCGATCGTGCGCGACAGCGGCGAGCTCGAGTACTGCAAGACCTTCCGCCTGTCGGCGGCCCAGGTCCGGCGGGCCTACCTGCTCGAGAAGCTGGCGCAGCACCACTGGGACCTCGCGGCCACGGCCGAGGCCCTCGGGGTCGAGGTCCCGGCGCTGCTGGTCCGCCTACGCAACGCCGGCTTCGGCTACTTGCTCAAAGAACATGTCCTGAAGAACCTGCCCTCCGGGACTGTTTAGCCCTCCAGCGCCGCCTTGAGCTCGCGCGCCGGCTTGAACCGGACCGTCTCGCTGCGGGGGATCTCGATCGCCTCCCCCGTCTTCGGGTTGCGCCCTGGCCGCGCTTGGGTCACGTGGACCGAGAACGAACCGAAATTCGGGTGAACGTAGCGCCCCTCCCGCCGCAGGCTCTCGGCCACCGCGGCGAACACCGCGTCGACCACCTTGCCCGTCGCCCCCACGGACAGCTCCGGACCGCCGCTCTCGTCGAGCTGGCGGCGGATCGTCTCGATCAACTCCTTGCGCGTCATGGCCTGAGGCTAGCAGGCCCGACCTGCGTGAAGGGCGCACTCCGGCGGTGTGGCCGGCCGGCCTCGCTCTGCCCGCCGCGCGATCTCTCGCGGCCGCGGCGGTGGAATTCGCCGTCGTTGCAGATGCATCGACCGCCGCCCGCGCTGGGCCTCGCCCGCGAAACAACGTCTGTCTGCGCAACCAGGGACGTGCGCCAGGCCCCGGGCGGCGCCCGCGTCGACGCATGAGGCCGCCCAATCGGGGGGTCCTACGGTATTGTTCGCTGCATTCGGGCCCGTCAGCGAAAATGGCACAACTGCCGTGATTGTATCGAGCCTCACAAATGTTTCTCGGACGAGCCCTGGTCGCCCGCCGGGGGCCCGCGATCGGCCGCGATCCATGCTTGTACAATCAATCTTGACCCGCCACTATACATCTGAGCATGATTGCAACTCGCTACCGCGAGCGTTAGCGTCGACGTTGCTCTAGGGTCATTGAAGCGTGGGCGGCCCAACTCCGGTGCATCGAGACCGGTCGCGTCATCCGTAGCCCTTACGGGCCGCTGGCCCTCCGGGCCGATCCCCTTCATGCCCTCACCAGGCACACCACGGACCAGATACCCCGTCGGCACCCATGACCAGCACCGCCAAATTCGCCTTGGGTTTCTCCCTTAGCCTGGCTCTCGGCACCGGCGTGTTGTCGCAGCCCGTCGAGCCCTCGGCCGGCTGGTTCGGCAACTGCCTCATCTGCAAGTGGGATCCCTGGGGCGGCCCGGCGTTCTGCGCCACGACCACCAGCAAGGGTTGGTGGGGCTGCTACGCCACCGGTTACAAGTGTCTCAATGGCGGCCAGCCGTGCGGCAAGAAAGCCCCCACGCCGGCCGCCACCGGCGAGGTCGGTTTGACCCCCTGATCCCGAACGACGAGCACGGAAGCGGCGGTTCGGAATGTCCACAAGGAAGCTGGTCTTCACCCTCGCCGGCCTCGCCGCCGTCTGTGCCCTGCTCTCCTACGCGGCGAGCGAGCGCCTCGGCGGTCTCCGCGGCGGGGCGACGGCCTCGGCGGCCACCCGCTCGCCCGGGCCCGGTTACGGCTCCTATCTGCAGATCGCCGGCGTCCAGCCGCGGGACTACGACGCCGCCAACACGGGCGCCCGACGCGACGGTGACGCCTGGGTCCTCGGCGACGTCGACCTCGAGGCCGTCCGCGCCGCCGCCGCCGCGCCCGAAGACCTCGACCGCCTGGCCGAGGCCGACCCCGAGTGGATCCCGACCCAGACGTGGAAGATGCGCCACGGCGGCGCCAGCCCGTTCGCGATGGCCAAGGAGCACTGCAGCGCCCGCCACCTCGCGCAGATGGAGGCCATGTGCAAGGCCGACATCAGCGTCGTCGTCGAGCGCCAGAGCGCCGGCGACGGCCACGTGGTCTACGCCCGGCCCACCTCGGCGACGAGGCCACCGACGACTGCCACGCCTACGCCGACTGCATCGCCCGCAACGCCTGGCTCGACCGGCCCACGCCGCTGCCCGACGGCCGCACCCGCTATCACGCGTTCCAGGCCGGCGACATCCGCCTGCCGATGCACGGCACCAAGGACGAGTGGCAGACGAGCCTGCGCTCGGAGATCGAGCTCGTCACGGACAACCTCACCGCGCTGCGCCGGCTCGACCCGGCGGACCCGCAGATCCGCCAGAGCCTGGATCTGCAGCAAGATCTGCTCGAGCAGCTCGAGTGGATGGCCGCATTGTGAATTCGTTGCGCCGCCATCGCCCTCTCCTCGCCGGCCTGGCCGCCGGCCTCCTCGTCGCGGTAGCGACCGCCTGGCTGCTCGACCCGGCCCGCTGGCTGCGCCCGGGCGTCGGTCGCGTCTTCGTCATCGGCACCTGTTCTTACAGCAAGGTCGCGCTCGACATCCTGCGCGCCGACCCCGACGCCCCGTTCATCCCGCTGGTCCTGCCCGCCGACGTCCCGGAGTTCGAGGCCGACGCCTGCGACGTCGCCCGCGCCCGCCTGCAGCGCGGCGGCGCCTTCTGGCTGGCCGTCCTCCCGCGCGACTACGTGTGCCGGCGCCTGCGCGACCTGGCCGCGGCCCGCTTCGTCGACGAGACCACCGGCGAGGGCTACCCCGCGTGGGTCAGCGCCCAGGGCGATCTCGTCGGCCTCGGCGTCGACCCGCGCCAGATCGCCGCGCTCGGCCTGACCCCGCCGCCCGCCGTGGTCCGCTTCTGGGTCGAGGGCGGCTACGACCGCGCCCTCGTCGAATCGCTGGGCTTCACCGTCCCCGAAGGCACCGTCCAGGGCCCGCGCCAGCCGCCGCCGATGGCCTCTGCCGTCGAGTGACGCCTGGACTCTCGGGACATGCTCATCGGGACATGTCACGAAGGACATATTCTCGAAGACATGTCCTCCGTGACATGTCCTCTTCGACATGTCCCCTCGTCCCTCCGCCCGCGGACGAGCTCGTCGCCGCAGGACGCTGCTGGTGAGGCCGTCGCCGCCGGTACCGCGCGCTCTGACGGACACGTCCTCGTCGCCGCCCCGACGCCGCGGTGAAGCCATCGCCGCCTGCAGCGCATCGCAACGACGGACCCGTCCTCGTCGCCGTCCGGGTGCGGAGCGATCGCCGGCCGCTTCCCGCGGCTCGCCGCGCCATCTTCACTCGCGCTCCAGCGCCTCGGCGGCCTGCAGCGCCACGAAGCTCCACGCGAACAGGCCGAGCGCCACCAGCACGGCGAGGCGCAGCCCGGTCGCGATCGCGTAACAGACATGGAGCCCGGCGCAAGCGGCGAACAGGCGCCAGCGCGCGTGAGGGTCGTCGCGCCAGCACAGCGGCCGCGGCCGCCGCGGCCGCCGCGAAGTACCCGATCCACAGCCAGCCCGAGGCCGGCACGCCCGGCAGGGCGCCAGCCTGGAGCCCGGCGGCGATCTGCTCGATCACGCTGTGCTGTTCGCACTGGTCGAGCACTGGCAGGGCCGCGCAGGCGAGCCCGAACAGCACCGCCGCGCGACGCACGGCCTCGCGCCGCCAGCGTTCGGCGATGTCTTCCTGCCCCCGGCTCACGTCACCACCCTACTGCGCCGCGCCGGCGAACGCACGCGCGCGCGCAATTCGCCCGCGCCGCCGACGATCGCCCCGGCTATCATCATCGGGATGGCCGAGGCTCACGGAGACGGAGACGACGACAAGCGGAGCCGCGCGACCCGCATCCTGGCCGCGCCGGTCGAGCCGCGGACCTCGTTCGCCGCGACCTTCAAGGCGATGTTCCGCGAGCTCCTCCCGATCTACGCCGCCTTCGACAAGGACGGCCTGCTCTGCGTCGCCGCCCGCGAGGACGGCAAGATCGCCGCCTACGTCCACCTGCCGATCCTCAGCGAGCAGGGCGCCTTCGGCGTCATCGGTCGCCACGAGTGTTGCGCCCTCACCCTCCACGACGAGGACGTCTCGCTGCGGCACGCGCTCGTGCGCGTCAGCCAGCAGGGCCTCGGCGAGGCGCGCGTGCGCCTCATCGACCTCGACTCGTCGAACACCTTCCGCACCGAGGACGGCCAGGTGTGCAAGTCGGTCCTCGCCGAGGGCCCGCTGTTCGTCCACTTGCTCGGCTACCAGCTGTTCCTGTTCCCGACCGGCACCCTGGCCCCGAGCCGCTGGGAGAGCAGCGCCGACGCCACCTGGCAGTCCTTCCCCGAGCGCGTCTACCTCGATCACCGGATCCCCGAGCGCGCCAATCGCGAGCAGCGGCGCCCGCAGCCCGCGGGTCGAGCGAGGCGGCACACGTACATGACGCTGCTCCCGGCCGCCCAGCACCTGCGCGCCAAGCCCGGCGCCGGCGGGCGGATCGTCGGCACCATCCTGCTGTCGGCCGAGAACACCCAGATCGCCCACCGCGTCTCCGCCGAGGATCTCGAGCGCGGCATGCTGATCGGCCGCTACGAGCGCTGCCAGCTCGCCGGCGCCAGCCACAGCCTGTCGCGCGTCCACCTCGTGCTGCTGCTCGACGAGAGCGACATCTGGGCCGTCGACACCGCCAGCCTCAACGGCACGATCGTCGACGGCCAGAAGATCAGCGCGATCGTGCTCGACCGCGAGCTCGAGCTCAAGCTCCCGGCGGGCATGGGCATGCGCTGGGTGCCCGAGCACATCCCGCCGTCCTGAGCGACGCGCACGGACTCGCGGCCCCTTCGTCGTCTCGCCGCGCGAGCGCGCGACCGCGTCGCTCGACGGCCGGGCGCCACGCGACGGCGCTCGTTGTTCGCGCCGCACGTGCCGCGGCGACGCGAGCGAGCCGGCGCCCGCCCGCCTGCGACGCCGCATCCGCGGCTCAAGGCTGCACGCGCGTCGCGGCCTGGTAAGCTTCGCCGCGTCCGAGGAGCCCGCGTGACCGCCGAGCCCAACCTGTCCTCTTCGCCATCTGGTTCCGTCCCCGTCCGGCCGAGCGGCCTCGAATTCGACGTCGTCGTCCTCGGCTCCGGCCCCGGCGGCGAGGGGGCCGCCATGCTCGCCGCCAAGGCCGGCCGGCGCGTCGCCCTCGTCGAGCGCCACCGCGCCGTGGGCGGCGCCTGCACCCACCTCGGCACGATCCCCAGCAAGGCCCTGCGCGAGGCCGTGCGGACGCTGAAGAGCGTGCGCCAGAACCCGCTGTTCGCCGACCTCGTCGCCGGCCACGTCGTCACCTTCCCCCAGCTCCTCACCGGCGCGCGGCGCATCATCGACAGCCAGGTCGAGCTGCGGCGCAGCTTCTACCACCGCAACCACGTCGAGGTCTTCACCGGCCAGGCGCGCTTCGTCGACCCGCACACGATCGAGGTCGAGGAGCCCGGCGGCGCGCGCCCGCGCCTGCGCGCCGGCGGCATCGTCATCGCCACCGGCTCGCGCCCCTACCGGCCGCCGGACGTCGACTTCTCGCACCCGCGGATCTTCGACAGCGACACCATCCTCGGCCTCGGCCACCACGGCCGCGAGCGCGCCCCGCAGTCGATCACCATCTACGGCGCCGGCGTCGTCGGCTGCGAGTACGCCTCGATCTTCCGCGGCCTCGAGATGAAGGTCAACCTCGTCAACAACCGCGACAAGCTGCTCGCCTTCCTCGACGACGAGATCATCGACGCCCTGTCGTACCACCTGCGCGATCAGGGGGTGCTGATCCGCCACAACGAGATCTACGAGCGCATCGAGCCCCAGCCCGACGGCGTCGTCGTCCACCTCAAGTCGGGCAAGAAGCTGCGCTCCGACATCCTGCTGTGGGCCAACGGGCGCACCGGCAACACCCAGGACATGGGCCTCGAGGCGATCGGCATCCAGCCCAACAGCCGCGGCCAGATCGAGGTCGACGACGTCTACCGCACGCGCGTCCACTCGCACATCTACGCCGTCGGCGACGTCGTCGGCGTCCCGAGCCTCGCCTCCGCCGCCTACGATCAGGGCCGCTTCGCCATGACCCACCTGCTCCACGGCGAGTGCGACGCCCGCCTCGTCAAGGACATCCCGACCGGCATCTACACCGACCCCGAGATCAGCTCGGTCGGCCGCACCGAGCGCGAGCTGACGCAAGAGGGCGTGCCCTACGAGGTCGGCCACGCCCTGTTCCGCAACCTCGCCCGCGCCCAGATCACCGGCATCCGCGTCGGCGTGCTCAAGCTGCTGTTCCACCGCGAGACCCTGCAGATCCTCGGCGTCCACTGCTTCGGCGATCAGGCCGCCGAGATCATCCACATCGGCCAGGCGATCATGGCCCAGAGCGGCGAGGCCAACAACCTGCGCTACTTCATCAACACCACCTTCAACTATCCGACCATGGCCGAGGCCTACCGGGTCGCCGCGCTCAACGGCTATAACCGCGTGTTCTAGCGCCCGGCGCACTCGCGGCGCCGGGTCGGCAAAGAACGACTCGGCGCCTCACTTGCCGAGCTTGTACGCCTTCGCCTTCGACTGCTTGCCGTAGATCTTGGCCTGCTCCGCGCTCTGCCTGGCCATATCGAGCCCCGACTCGGCCTCCTTGAGCTCCTCGATCTGCTTGGCCAGCTTCGGGCTCGGCGTCGCCTTCTGCTGCTGCTCCAGCGCCACCACGCTGTCCTTCAGCACCTTGCGCGCCTTGTCGTAGTCGCCGCTGTCGACCGCGACCGCGGCCGCCTGCATCTGCGCCGCGCTCTCGACCTCGGCCACGCGGACGGTCACCTCGGTGCGCTCCGACCGTCGGACCTCCTCGGCGTCGGCGCTGGTCGGGGCCGACAGCGCCAGCTTGCCGTCGACCGGCCGCCCCTGCTGGGTCTGGTCCTTGGCCCTGAGATCGATCGTCCCGAGCGCGAGCTGTCCCGTCGCACCTGTCCCGAAGTTCACCTGCAGCTTGACCACGATCTCGCGCACCTGCTGGGCCGCCAGCGAGCCGACCAGGATCGACGCGCCCTGCGGCGTCTCCTGCCAGGAGTAGCCGTGGACCTGGCGCACCTGCACCCCCGGCGCCATCTGCATGGTCACCTCGATCCCCGAGGCCACCGTCGCCACCAGCCCGGCGAACTCGTCCGACAGCACCCGCGAGATCGCGTCGGTCCCCTGGATGAAGTGATAGCGCCCGCCGCCCTGGTCGGCGAGCCGCGTCATCAGCTCCTCGTTGTAGTCGAGCCCCACCCCGAGCGTCGACACGCTGACCCCCTGGCCGAAGTTCTCGCGCGCGCGCTGCCCGAGCACCAGCGGGTCCTTCTCGCCCTCGTTGGCCTGGCCGTCGGACAGCAGCATCAGGTGGCGCAGCTCGCTCTCCTTGCGCGTCTTCGGGTCGAACACCTCGAACCCGCGGAACAGCGCCGGACCGAGGGCGGTGCCGCCTCGGTCGGTGATCGCCAGCACCGCCTTGCGCGCGGCCGCGAGGCCCGCCTCGTCGGCGACCACGCGCTCGGTCAACACCTCGACCTCGCTGTCGTACGCGATCAGCGTCAATCGATCGCGCGGCTTCAACTCCTTCAGCAGATCGAGCGTCGCCTGCTTGACCGCCAGCAGCTTCTCGCCGGCCATGCTGCCCGAGCGATCGAGCACCACCGCGAGGTCGAGCGGCGGCCGCTCGCCGACGACCTCGCCCTCGCCACGCAAGCGCAAGAGCAGATGGACGTCGAGCGTGCCGCTGCGCCGATCGAGCACCTCGAATTGCGGCAACACCTCGAGCTTCACCGACCCCGAGGTCATCACCCAACCCAGACCCCCGGGCACCGGCGCCTCCGCCCTCGCCTCCGCCTTCGCCTCGGCCTTCGCCGGCTCGCTCGACGCCTCGCGCCTGGGCTCGCCCTTGCCGGTACATCCGCTCGTGACGAGCAACGCGGACATCGTGAACACGAACGGGACCTGCGAGGACGGGCGCGGCTTGGACATCGCCGCCTGCAACGCCGTCGCGGTCCGGTGGTTCTGATCGCACGAACACTGCATCTCGATCGCGGCTGCGAACCTCGTCCTCGACGATCTCGCACCGCGAACGCGGTCGCTCGAATTCGCGCATCGCAGCCTGTTCGGCGAGGCTGTCTTTTCGGACATCTGATTCCAACCACGCTACTGTCCCCGCGTGTCGGTCCGCCTCGTCGCCCTCCTCGCCCTGCTGGTCCTCGGATGCGCCCACAGCCCGCCGCCGCCGGCAGGACCGCGCGTGCTGGCCGGCAGCGCGCAGATCCAGCGAGCCGAGGCGACGGTCGAGCTGACCCTCCGTTACGAGGTCCGCGAGGGATCGGCGCTCGAGATCTCGGCCGAGTTGCGCGGCGGCGGCAGCGGCAGCGTCGGCGCCGTCGCCGTCGAGCTGCGCCCCGACGGTTTCGAGCTCGCGGGTCCCGCCGCCTGGACCGCCGAGGTCGCTGCAGGTGAGACCGCGAGCAACACCTGGAAGCTGCGCCCCAAGGCCGAGGGCATCGCGCGGGTCGAGGTCCGCCACGGCCTCGCCGGCAGCGACCTCGACGGCATCACCACGGCAGCCTTCCGCGTCGGCGCCGACGCGATCCGCCTGTGCGCCACCGCCGACTGCGCCGGCGAGGCGCCATGACCCGGTCGCCGCGCCAGTTTTGCGAAGCGAGATCGCGCAGGGAGTTTTCCCGGGGCCGGTCTGTTATCCTGTCGGAGTCGGGGACCCCAGAGTCATGACTGAACAACGCGAGTACGCCACCCGCACCAACCTTCACGCGTTTTATTCTCACAGTCAGCTCTTGATCGTCGCCGAGGGCGAGCTGCCTTCGACCGAATACGAGATCGACATCGGCCACCAGGCCGGCGAGGCCGTCCCGACCTTCGCGCTCACGCATCGCGCCCGGCCCACCGCCGCCGACGCCCCGCCCAAGGCCACGCCGTTCCGCTACGGCGAGATCTTCAGCATCGGCCGCCCGCCCGACGTCATCCGCGTGCGCCACAAAGAGGGCCTCGACGACGTCAATGTCGAGTTCACGCGCGACGACCTCGTCGACATCGTCCTCAGCCTCAGCGGCGGCGACGTCGAGGTCACCCTGCCCGACAGCGACGGCGACACCAACGCCCCGATCCCACCGCCCCCGCCGTCGGGCTTCGACACCAACCCTGCGCCGCAGGAGAACTCGGCCCCCGTCGAGACGCGGCCGCTGACCGCCAGCGAGAAGGCGGGGATCCTCGGCGACATCGCCGTCCGCTACCGCGAGGCGATCGGCTACTCGAACAAGCTCTCGTTCGACGAGGCGTTCGCCGACGCGCTCAAGAAGCTCCCGCCGCCGTCGGTCAAGTTCCCCGACATGCTCGAGACCGTCGAGGTCGTGCAGATCGGCGCGAGCTTCGGCGGCATCGCCGGCTTCCGCCGCCTCGAGGTCCGGATCCGCGCCTACCCGGATTGACCTGATTGCATGTGCACGGGCCGCGCGAAAAGGGGTCCTTCCCAAGCCCCGCGGCCCTGTGGTAGGAACCAGTTCGTGCATCGCGGTCCAGTCACAGGAGGACAGGTCTAGCTCGCTGCTCTGCAGCGGGGCGGCGTTGCGCCGCCCGAGCGTCTTCCCCACCATCCATCACAAGGAAGGCTATTCCAGAACGTCGCTGATCGTCCGTAGCCCATACGGGCCGCGACGGGCTGGTTCAACCTCGCAGATCGTGGTTCCGTGCGCGGCCCGTATGGGCTACGGACGGCGAGTTCAGTGAGCCTTCCATGTCCCAGGTCTTGAGGTAGATCCTCCCCGACAGGTCAACGATGCACGGACGGCCGAGGCGCGAACAGCTCCTCGGCCGTCGCTTTTTCTGGTATCGTCCTCTTCGTGCTGCGCGTGTGCGAAGGAGGTCAGGTCTAGCTCGGTGCTCTGCACCGGGGCGGCGTTGCGCCGCCCGAGCGTTCTGCACGTCATTCGTCACAAGGAAGGCTGTTCCAGGATTCACTGATCGCCGAAGTACCGGACGCATCGCGACGGGCTGGTACAACCTCGACGATCGAAGTTCCGTGCGCGATGCGTCCGGTACTTCGGCGGTGAATCCAGTGAGCCTTCCATGTCCCAGGTCATGAGGTAGAACTTCTCGCCGCGCACGGCACGTGCGGCCCCGACGACCTCCCCGCCGCGCGCGGGACGGCCCTCGGGGCCGCGGCTTTGGTCGCTGTGCGCGCCTCTACCCGCGTTCGCTTGACATCGCGGCGCTTCGGCCCGATGCCAGATCCATGGGTACCCACACCCACTCGCGGCCCCCGCGGGAACGCGCCCGACGCGCTCTGCGCGTCGCTCTCGCCCTCAACCTCGCGTTCCTCGGGCTCGAGACGGTCATCGCGTTCATCAGCGGCTCGCTGGCCCTCCTCTCCGACGCTGCGCACATGGTCAGCGACGTCGCCGCCCTGGCGCTCGCCCTGCTCGCCTCCGAGTTCGCCCTGCGCCCGGCGGTGCAGGGCCGCACCTACGGCTTCGCCCGCGCCGAGGCGCTCGGCGCCTTCGCCAACGCCCTGTTCCTCGCGTTCGCCTGCGCCCTCATCGTCCACAGCGCGATCGGTCGCCTCAGCACCGGCGACACCCACTTCGAGCCCGAGCCCGTGTTCGTGGTCGGCGTCGCCGGCCTCGTCGTCAACCTCGCCTCGGCCTGGTACCTCGCGCGCAGCGGCGGCGACAACCTCAACATCCGCGGCGCGCTCATCCACATGTTGGCCGACGCTCTCGGCTCGCTCGGGGCCATCGTCGCCGCCGTGCTCGCCTCCACCTGGGCGATCCACTCCGCCGACTCGATCCTCAGCCTCGGCATCGCCGTCCTCGTCCTCTTCAGCGCCTGGGGCGTCCTGCGCGACGCCACCCGCGCCCTCCTCGACTTCGCCCCGACCCATCTCCCGCAGGAGCGCGTCGAGGCCGAGCTGCGCGGCCTCGCCGGGTTGTCGGAGATCCACGAGCTCCACCTGTGGAGCGTCGGCGGCGCGCCGGTGCTCACCGCTCACCTGGTCCCGGAGCCAGGTGTGGCCCCCGGCGACCTGCTGGCCCGCGCCGAGCACCTCCTGCGCGAGCACCTCGGCGTCGTCCACACCACCCTGCAGATCGACGACCCCGGCCCGTGCGCGCAGCAGCGCTGCCCGCTGTTCGACGAGCAGCTCGCGCAGCTGCGCCCGCACGGCCACGGCCACGGCCACTCGCACGGCCACGGCCACGCGCACTGACGCGGTCGCTAGCCGCCTGTCCCGCGAGACAGGTCGCCGTCGAACTCACATGTCCTTCAAGACATACAGCGAAGCGACATGGATTACGAATCGGCCCGCCTGTCCGTCAGGACAGGCGAGCTGCCCGTCCGCCTAGAACCCGATCTCCTTGCACGTGCAGCCGGGCACGCCCGGGCCGCACTGCGTCGGCGGGGCCGGGTTGTCCGCGCTGACCGACAGCGGGATGTAGCGGTCGGGCGACTGCGTGTGCCCGTCGATGCGCGTCCACACGTCGGCCGCGGGCTCGAGCGCGTTGACGGCCGTCGCGTCCTCGTTGGTGATGAACGGGATGAGCAGCTTGTCGTCGGGGTAGCCGAAGCTCTTGAGGCCCTCGCTGAGGCCGTAGTGCGGGCCGAGGTACTTGCAGCCGGCCTGGTTGAACTTGGCGAACACGTCGCTCGGGCAGTCGGTGCCGGTGGCCTCGCGGTAGTACTGCAGAAAGGCGATCTCGCAGCCCACGCCGCCCGAGCAGCGGACCAGGTAGCGCCAGCCGCTCTTCTGCGGGTCGATGCACGGGTGGACGCACGGGTTCCAGCTGATCGGCAGGCCGTCGCCCGGGCGCAGCTTGTCGGCGTAGCAGACCTCGCCGCGGAAGAACGGCAGGACGAAGGTCGAAAGATCGCCCTCGCCCATCCCCGTGCAGTCGTCGGGGGCGTCGCAGGTCGCCGGCGGCCCGGTGGTCGCGGTCGGGTCCCAGCCGGTCGTCTCGCTCGTCGCGGTGGTCGACGTCGTCGCGTCGGTGCTGCCCGAGTTGCTGTCGCTCATGCTGCCCTCGGAGCTCGTGGTCGGCACCGCCGTCGTCGTCGGCACGTCGGCGGTCGTCGATTCGGTGCCCGTCGCGCCGGTCGCGTCGGTCTCGGTCCCCGGGATCGAGGACGACTCCGACACCGTGTTGAGGGCAGCGGTCACCATCTCGTAGTTGTCCTGGCAGCCGACCGCGAGCGCGAGCGCGGGGAGCCAGGCCATACGCGGCCAAAGCTGAGACATGGGCATGCCGAGCAGTGTAGAGGCTCGAAGGGCCGCGGGCGACGTCTCGGCCGCGCGGCCTGCGCCCGGGACGCAAGGGGTACGTGGCCCCGCGCACGACCTCGGCGCTCGCGGCGCCTGCTTCGGCGCTCGCACCGGGCCCGCGGGTTCGGCAAGCTTCGCGCATGTTCGACCTGCGCATGTGGTTTCGGGCGCTGCAGATCATCCCGCGGCTCAGCAAGGACGAGTGGGACCGCCTCGACGTCGTGAGTCGCTGGCTCGTCGCCACGCGAGCGGCCGTGTTCGTCATGACGATCGTGTCCGCCGGCATCGGCGGGATCCTGGCCGCGCGCGACGGTCACTTCTCCGGCCTGAACTTCCTCGCCTGTCTGATCGGCCTGGTGTTCGCGCACGCCACCAACAACCTCGTCAACGACCTCACCGATCATTTGCAGGGCGTCGACAAGGGCAACTACTTCCGCGCCCAGTACGGCCCGCAGCCGCTCGAGCACGGCCTCATGAGCGTGCGCGACGTGCTGCGCTACACCGCGATCACCGGCGCCGTCGCCCTCGCCGCCGGCGTGTGGCTGATCGCCGCCACCGGCACCACCGCGCTCGGCCTCATGCTCGCCGGCGTCTTCTTCGTCCTGTTCTACACCTGGCCCTTGAAACACATCGGCCTCGGCGAGCCGACCGTGCTGCTGGTGTGGGGCCCGCTGATGGTCGGCGGCACCTACCTCTGCACCGCCGGGCAGTGGAGCTGGGACGCCGCGCTGATCGGCAGCGCCTACGCGCTCGGCCCGACAGCGGTGCTGTTCGGCAAGCACACCGACAAGCTGCCGGCCGACCGCGCCAAGGGCATCTTCACCTTGCCGGTGTTGCTCGGCGAGCCGCTCGCGCGCCGCTGCGTCACCGTCATGCTGGTCCTGCAGCTGCTCGCAGTGGTCGCGCTGGTGTGGCGCGGCGCGCTCGGCTGGCCGCTGCTCGTCGTGCTGGCCGCAGCGCCGCTGCTGCGCGAGACCGCCGCCGTGTTCGCCCGTCCGCGGCCCGAGACCTGCCCGCCCGGGTTCCCGAAGCACATCTGGCCGACCTACCTGGTGGCCTACGCCTTCCGCTACAACCGCCGCTTCGGCCTGCTGTTCCTGCTCGGTCTGCTGATCGATCTGGCGCTCCGGTGAACGGCGCGTCTCGCGGCAAAAGCCGCTCGTGACGCTCGGCGAAGCGCGGTCGCCGGACGCGCGAAGGGCCGAAGCGGTCGTCACGACCGCCTCGGCCCTGCTGGCAGATCAAACAGTGACCGGTCGCACCGCCGCGCGGCGGTTCACTTCGGCGCGGGCGCCGGCTCGGCGGGCGCCGCGGCGGCCGGAGGCGTCGAGCCCGCGGGAGGCGTCGCGCCCGCCGCGGCCGGAGCGGCCGAGCCGGTCGAGGGCGTACAGATCGGCGGCTCGGTGGCGGCCTCCTGGACCTTGTTGGCGACCCCGTAGCAGCCCCACACGACCTCGAGCTCGCGGCACGAGCCGGGGTTGAGCTCGATGAACTTGGCGGCCCGCCCGCGCGCCTCGGAGGACTGACCGATGTTGGGACCCACCCACTGGAGCTGCAGTCGACCGAGGATCTCCTTCGTCAAGCCGACATTGATGCTCTCGCGCGCCGCCGCGTTGGTGACGCATTGATTGTAGTCGACGATGTTCTGCAGCACGCAGACGTTCCCCTCGGACAGCACATAGCCCGACTCGCAGCCTCCGGGGCTCTTGGAGCTGTCCTTCTTGCAGGCGACGGCGGACAGGGCGGCAGACGATAGAGCGATGACGGCGAGGGTACGGAGCATGGGGGGCCTCTTCGTTGCGGCCGATTGTATGCCACAGGGGTCCGCGCGCCGCACGAAATTCGCCGGGCCCGGGAAAATGCGACCCCGATCGCGTAAAACCGCGTCCCGGGCTATCTTCGCGGCCATGAGCGAGCCTTCCGACCTGTACTTCCGTCAAGTGCCGATCGGGCCGATGGCCAACTTCATCTACTTCATCGGCAGCCGCAGCACGCGGACCTGCGTGGTCGTCGATCCGGCGTGGGACACCGACGCCTTGGTGCGCCTGGCCGAGGCCGACGACATGAAGATCGTCGGTGCGCTCGTCACTCACTATCACCCCGATCATTGCGGCGGCGGGATGATGGGGTTCCGCGTCCCCGGCGGCGTCGCCGAGCTCATCGGCCGCGTCGACGCCCGGATCCACGTGCACAAGCTCGAGGCCGACGGGCTCAAGCAAGTCACCGGCGTCAGCGAAGGCGACCTCGTGCGACGCGAGGGCGGCGATCGGCTCGCGCTCGGCGACGTCGAGATCACGTTCATCCACACACCTGGTCACACCCCGGGAGTCAGTGCTTCTTCGTCCGCGATCGCCTCGTCGCCGGCGACACTCTGTTCGTCGACGGCTGCGGCCGCGTCGACCTCCCGGGCGGCGACGCGCAGCAGATGTACGAGAGCCTCACGGGGCCGCTGGCCGCGCTGAGCGACGACGTCGTCCTTTACCCGGGCCACAACTACGGCCCGACCCCCACGAGCCCGCTGGGTACGCAACGGAAGACCAACCGCTACTTGCGGATCCGCTCGCGCGACGACTGGCGGCGGCTGATGGGCCGCTGAGCGAGCGAGGGCGCGCGATGGACGGCGCGGCGCGTCGTTGTACGATCTCGGGTCCGCGGCCTCGGGCTGGCGGGTCGGGCTTCGGTAGGATGGGCGCGTGAACGTACAACCTTACGGCCGTCCCGGAGATCGCCGCGTCTACCCGCGGGTGGCATGCACGCTCGTGTGCACCGTCGCCAACGTCGGCAGCGGTCGGGTGTTGAACGTCTCCGACGGCGGGGCCTTCGTCGCGTTGCCCGACCAGCACGCGCACCTGCCCAGTCAATTGCTCCTGTCGGTCGCGCTGCTCGGCAGCGACCAGGCCGTCGACGTGTCCGCGCGTGTCGTCCGAGTAGCCGCACTGTCGCCGCATGGCCTCGGGGTCGGCCTGCAGTTTCAGGACCTCAGCGAGGCCGCGGCTGAGCAGATCCACCGCTACGTCCTCGGGCGGCTGCTGGCGGAGATCGCCGAGATCATGGAGGACAGCCCGCGACACGTCGACCCGCGCAACGTGCAGGTCGTCAGCGGCGTCGCCTCGGTCGCGGGCACCTTGCGCGACATGATCGCCGAGGGTCCCGTGCCCGGCCTGTTGTTTCAGCGCGACGTCGGCGAGCTCGTCGACTTGCAGCTGTTTCAGGTCAGCGGCGCCGCGATGTTCGTGCAGCTGCGGGACGCCGCGGCGCGCCTGCCGGCCGTCGGCGATCACGTCCACATCACCTTGACGCGCGGCACATTCAACGCCCACGCGCACTCGCAGGTGCTCGACCGCAGCGGCGCCCGCGTCACGCTCGAGGTGCCGGCCAACCTCACCCGCTTCGAGCTGCGGCGCTCGCAGCGGCGCTCGCCCGGCCCGCAGGAGATGTTCGTCTCGATCCCGCTGCCGTATCCTCCGGGCAAGAAGCTGCGGCGCGAGGTGCTCGACATCTCGGCCACCGGCCTCGCCTTCCGGATGCGGCCCGACGAGGCCCTGCTGCTGCCCGGCACCCCCCTGCGCGAGGTCGTCGTCAGCGGCGCCAACGGCGACGGCGAGACCCGCAAGACCGGCCAGGTCATGCACGTCACCCCGGTCCAGGGCGACGCCGGCGCCGTCGAGTACCTGCGGGTCGGCCTCGACTTCGGCATCGCCGACGAGGCCTTCACCAAGGGCGTGCGCCCGCGGGGCGCGTCGGAGAAGAAGTCGCTCGGCTTCGTCGAGAAGATGGGCCTTTTGATCGGCCGGCTCATCCCGCGCAAGGCCCCCGCGCCGACCGGACCGGGCACCGGCGGCGTCGAAGTGGTGCGCTACCCCAACCGGCGGCGCGAGGACATCGTCGCCATCCTCAACACCACCCCGCGCGGCGACGGACGCAAGCTGCTCGCGCCGGTGATCATCATCCCGCCGGCCCACTCGAAGCGCAAGGAGTCGACCTCCGGCCTCGCGCTCACGCTGGTCGAGAACTTCGCCCGCCGGCGCCAGGACGTCGTCGTGCTGCGCTTCGACGGCGTGCGCAACCTCGGCGAGAGCTACAAGGACCCCGACTGTCGCGAGCACGGGCGCGAGGCCATGCGCATGTCGCTGTCGCAGGCCGTCGACGACATCCAGGCCACCCTCGACTACGTCTACGACAACCCGATCTTCTCCCCGACCCAGGTCGTCCTGGTCTCGTTCAGCCTGCAGGGCGTCGTCGGTCGCCGCGCGGTGTGGCAGGACAAGGGCAAGCGCATCCACTACTGGCTCGGCATCAACGGCGCCCCCGCGGCCCAGGAGGTCATCCGCAACGCCTCCGGCGGCATCGACTACGTGTCGCAGCACGCCAGCGGCAAGCTCAGCGGGATCGCCAACATCCTCGGCGTCACCGGCGACATCGACCACTTCTGCGCCGACCTCCTGCGCGAGGGCCTCGCGTTCATGGCCGACGCCAAGCGCGAGATCGCCGAGATCCCGATCCCCGTCACCTGGCTGCTCGGCCGCTTCGACGCGTGGATCGACCCGGCCACGATCCGCGAGTTCATGGCCGTCGCCGCCCCCGGCGCGCGCGAGCTCGTCGAGCTCGACTGCGGCCACATGCCGCTGTCGAGCGTCGAGGCGCTGACCCTGTTCCACACCGCGGTGCGGCAGATCTGGCGCTTCCTCTTCCGCGAGGACATCGACCCGATCACGCCCGACCCGCGCGAACTCGTGCGGGCTCGCAACGCCGAGTGGCGGCGCGTCCCCAAGAGCCCGCTGCCCGACCGCCGCCGCTACTGGCAGGAGTACCTGCTCGGCGACAGCAGCTCGAAGCTCGCCTACGACGTCCTCAACGCCTGCGACGAGTACAACGAGTTCATCGAGCGCGAGCTCGAGCTGCTCGACGTGCGGCCCGAGCACGTCGTCTGCGACCTCGGCTGCGGCACCGGCAACCTCTCCGCCCGGCTGCTGCGGCGCCGCGGCGCCCGCGGGCGCCCGCCGTGCGCGCGGCTGAACCTCGTCGACTTCGTGCCCGGCGCGCTCGACGAGGCCGAGCGCAAGCTCCGCGCGCTGGCGGACGAGCGCGGGCTCGCGCTGCCCGAGGTCGCGCGGCACTGCGTCAACATCGACATCAGCCCGGTGCGGACCCTCCGGCGCTTCCTCGCCGGGGAGCTCTACGGCTACGACGCGCTAAGGGGCATCATCAAGGGTCTCACGGGCTACTCGATCGACATGTGGAAGGCAGCGGAGGACTGGCGGCTGCACGACGTCTTGCGCGGGCGGGAGCTCGACAAGCAGGACCTCGCGTACCTCGCCGCCGCGTTGCCGGCGGACGAGCAGGACGTCGCCCTCGACTTCAACCGCATGGCCCGCTGGCTGCGCGGGCGGCTCGGCCCGCAGGACCTCGTCCGCGACGCGCGGCCCCGGTTCGAGCGCGGCCAGGCGCCGGCGGTCGACGAGCTGCAGCTCGCCCGCCTGTCCATTCGGCCAGGCGATCAGGTCGAGCGCCTGCCGTTCGGCGACGCCACCT
Organism: Nannocystis pusilla; assembly: GCF_026626665.1. Classification (GTDB taxonomy): domain Bacteria; phylum Myxococcota_A; class Polyangia; order Nannocystales; family Nannocystaceae; genus Nannocystis; species Nannocystis pusilla. The sequence continues at coordinate 843,555 of NZ_JAPNKE010000002.1, read as the reverse complement.
TCGACCGCGTCGCTTGCAGCCTCGTGCTCAGCTACCTGAGCAACCCGATCGAGGTCCTGCGCGAGCTCCACCGCGTCGTCCGGCCGGGCGGGCGGATCGTCGTGTCGACCATGCAGCCCGACTTCGACATGAGCCGGATCTACCAGAACCTGCTGCACCGGCTGCAGAGCGACCCCAACATGCCGCTGCCGCCGGGCGTCGACCGCGGCACCTTCCTGCGCGACGTCCGGGCCTTCCTCAGCAGCGCCGCCTTCCTCTCGATCCTCGCCGAGGAGGGCCAGTTCGCCTTCTTCTCGCGCGAAGAGCTGATCGTGATGGTCGAGCGCGCCGGCTTCCGCCGCGTCGAGACCGTCACCGCCTTCGGCGACCCGCCGCAGGCGATCATCGCCGTGGGCCATCGATGAGCAGGAGCGACCTCCCCACCGTCAGCGAGAGCACCTTGTCGCGCGACGAGGGCTTCGCCGCGCGCGTGCGGGAGGACGTCGCGGCCGGCTACCGCCGCGTCACCTACCTCGGCATCGCCTTGATGCTCGGCTTCGGCGTCCTCGACATCATCAGCCTCGACGACCCGGCCCTGGTCGCCAAGTTCTTCGCCATGCGCCTCGCGCTCGCGCTGGTGATGGTCGGCCTGCTCAAGTTCAGCCAGCGGCCGCGGTTCCAGCGCTACGTCGAGAGCGTGTGCGCCCTGGCCATGTACCTCATCGGCTCCTTCATGGGCCTGATGAGCGCGCTCAACCTCGGCCACAAGAGCCACTACTACGCCGGCATCACCCTCACGCTGATCGCCGTCGGCGTGTTCGTCCCGATCGGCCCGCTGCACGTCCTCGTCACCTCCACCGCCGTCTACCTCACCTTCGTCGGCCTGCTGCTCGCGCTCGACCCGGTGCCGCTGGCGCAGTGGGACTGGTCGGTGTTCGCCGCCAACAGCATCTTCCTGATCTCGACCGCCACCACCGTCACCGTCGGCGCCTACTTCAACCGCCGCCTGCGCCGGCGCCTGTTCGACGCCGCGTTCGCCCATGCAGACCAACGAGGAGCTGCGCAGCGTCTACGAGCGCATCACCCACAGCTACCAGGAGGTCTCGGAGAAGAACCGCGAGATCGAGGAGGCCTACCGGGCCAAGAGCCAGTTCCTCGACAACATGTCGCACGAGCTGCGGACCCCGCTGACCTGCATCCTCACCCCGCTCGAGGGCCTGCTCGCCGGCAACGCGCGCGGCGAGGTCCGGCAGGTGTTCGAGGACATGCACACCGCCACGCGACAGCTCTACGACCTCATCAACGACCTCCTCGACTACTCGAAGTACGGCGCGCGCGACCAGCCGCTCACGCGCGAACCGATCGACCTGCGCGCCGTCGTCGACGAGCAAGTCAAGGCGTTCGGCAGCACCGCGCGCCAGCGCAAGCTGGTCCTGCAGTGGGACCCGCCGCCCGAGCCGGTGGTCGTCATCGGCAGCGCGCGCGAGCTCGGCAAGGTCGCCCGCAACCTGATCAGCAACGCGGTCAAGTTCACCCCGGCCGGGGGTCGCGTCGGCGTCGGCGTCGGCGTCGACGGCGAGCGCGTGCGCCTGTCGGTGAGCGACACCGGCATCGGCATGAACGACGCGGTCAAGGCCAAGCTGTTCACCCCGTTCTTCCAGGGCGACGCCACCTCGACGCGCGCCTTCGAGGGCACCGGCATCGGCCTCGCGCTGGTCAAGACGATCGTCAACCGCCACGACGGCGAGGTCGTGGTCGAGAGCAGCCCGGGCGCGGCACCACCATGACCGTCGAGCTGCCGAGCCGCCCGCTCGACCCGACCGAGCTGGTCGGGATGGCCCCGGCGCAGCCGGCCCCCGGCGAGTCGATGCTGGCCATCCCTGTCCCCGAGGACATCCTCGCCATGCCGGCCATGAGCATGACGCGGATCGAGCGCCTGCCGGCGATCGAGCGGGTCAAGCTGCTCGACGCGACGATGCCGACCCCGGACCTGTCGTTCCCCGGCGCCGTCCCGCTGCTCGGCGAGCACCTGCTGGCCGCTCGCGGCGAGCGCAGCCGGATCCTCGTCATCGACGACCACCCCGAGATCGTCCGCGTCATCGAGCGCCTGCTCGCGCCGCAGCACGACGTCTACACCGCCAACAACGGCGAGGAGGGCCTGCAGAAGGTCCGCGATGTCCGGCCCGCGCTCGTCATCTCCGACGTCATGATGCCCAAGCTCTCGGGCTTCCAGCTGGTCGAGCAGCTGCGCAAGGACCCCGACTTCGAGCGCCTGCCGGTGCTGCTGCTGACCGCCCGCGCCGACGGCCGCGACCGCGTGCGCGGCCTCCGGCGCGGCGCCAGCGACTACCTCGTCAAGCCCTTCCTGCCCGAGGAGCTCAAGGCCCGCGTCGGCAACCTGCTGCGGGCCCAGCACTACGAGTCGTACCTCACCCGCCTCAACGAGGAGCTCGCTACCAAGAGCAGCTCGCTCGAGACCCGCGTCCACGGCTTCTTCATCGACACCGTGCGCACGCTGGTCGCCGCCATCGACGCCAAGGACTTCTACACCGGCGGCCACTCCGAGCGCGTCAGCTACTTCGCGGTGCGGATCGCCGAGCACATGAAGCTCGCGCGGCCGCTCCTGCGGACCATCGAGCTCGGCGCCCTGCTGCACGACGTCGGCAAGATCGGCATCCCCGACAAGGTGCTCAACAAGCCCGGCGCGTTGACCCTCGAGGAGATCGAGGTCATCCGCCAGCACACCGTGCTCGGCGGCAAGATCCTCGAGAAGTCGCCCGAGCTCGCCGAGCTGCGGCGCTTCGCCTTGCACCACCACGAGCGCTGGGACGGCGGCGGCTACCCCGATCGTCTGCGCGGCGACGACATCCCGCCGAGCGTGCGCGTCGTCAGCGTCGCCGACTGCTGGGACGCGATGGTCTCCGACCGCATCTACCGCGCCGGCATGGAGCCGCGGATCGCCGCGGAGAAGGTCAGCAAGCTGGGCGGAAGCCAGTTCGATCCGGCGGTCGTCGAGGCGATGATGGAGATCTGGCCCGAGCTCGAGCTGCCGCCCAACTTGCGGCCGCTCAAGCCGCGCACGAGCCCGGTCGAGAACCGTCAAGGCCCGCGCGTCAGCGAGTGCGGCGAGGTCTACGAGGTCCACAACTGACGCGCCGCTGCCGCCGAGATCGGGGGTCGCATGCGTAGGCGGCTGCGCACGCACGGCGCTGGTCCGCCTCGCCGTGACAAACGGCTGCGGCCGGTTACAATCGCCGCCCTGTGACCTCCTCGATCGACCGGATGCGGGCCGCCTGGCACTTCTTCCTCAACGGCTGGCGTGACTGGGACCAGACTGCCTCCTTCGTGCCGAGCTCGCGGTTCCTCGTCGACGCGCTGGTCCAGGGCGCCGACCTCGGTCGGGCCCGCAGCGTCATCGAGCTCGGCACCGGCACCGGCACCGTCACCGAGAAGTTGCTCGCCGCGATGCGGCCGGACGCGCGCCTGTACGGGGTCGAGATCGACGGCCCCTTGCTCGAGGCGACCGCGCGACGCCTGCCCGACCCGCGGCTCGTCGCCATCCACGGAAGTGCGGCCGACCTCGGCACCCACCTCGCGGCCGCCGGGCACGCCGGTCCGGTCGACGCCATCGTCTCGTGCCTCGGCATGAGCCTGCTGCCGCCGGACCTGCGCGACGCGATCCTCGACAGCGTCGCGCGGGTGCTCGCGCCCGGCGGCGTGTTCGTGCAGTACGGCTACCTGCACGCGCACGTGATCGTCTACAGCACCACGCGGGGCTTCTCGCAGTTCCACCTCGGCCGTTACCTCGGCCGCTACTTCGCCGAGCAGCGGCGGCAGATCGTCGTGCCCAACTTCCCGCCGGCCGAGGTGCTCGTGTGCCGCGGCTCGCTCCCGCGGGACATCTCCGAGGCCGCCTGAAGCACGGCCCGCTGGCACGGCGCGTCGTACTTCTGTCGCTGGTGTTTTAGTTCTGTCGCGGCCGCTGGGGGCCCTGCCGGGGTGACTGCGCGAGCCGTTGCGCACCTGCACAGAGCTTCAGGATCCGCGGCTGCACAGCCTCCACGAACGTTGCACGGGGGTCGGCTTCGGTGTATCGCTGCGGCGCGTGCAGAGCCTCGATCATTACTTCCAGTCGACGTACGACCGCGTCGCCGAGTTTTACGACGACCTCTGGAGCCCCAACGTCAAGACGCCGAACGACCGGCTCACGCGCGACCTGCACCTCCGCCGCGGCGAGCGCCTGGTCGACCTCGCGTGTGGCAGCGGCGCCGCCACCTTGCCGATGATGCGGCTGATCGCCCCCGGCGAGACCGTCGCCGTCGACCCCTCGGAGAACATGCTGCGCCTCGCCGTCGAGCGCGCCGCCGAGGAGGGCCTGCACCTGCTGCCCGTGCGCTCGAAGGCCGAGGACTTCATCGCCGACGCGCCCGCGCACTCGTTCGACGTCGTGTCGATGCGGTTCGCCCTCGCCTACCTCGACTGGCCGCGTGTGCTGCCGGCGATGGGCCGCCTCGTCCGCCCCGGCGGCCGCGTCGGCATCCTGACCAGCCTCGCCACCAGCGCCCCGCAGGCGATGGCCACCTACCAGAAGTTCGCCGAGCACCTCGAGCTCGACACCGTCGCCGAGCCGCCGACGCCCCGCGAGATCGATCCGGTGCTCGACCTGCTCGGCCGCGGCGGCCTCGTCATCGACACCTGCTGGCAGCACAACTTCCGCCTGTGGTTCAAGTCCGGCGTCGACGCCACCCGCTGGCTGCTCGACACCGGCTACATCACCCACCCGGCCCTGTCCGCGCTCGAGGGCGAGATCAAGGACGCCATGATCGAGCTGTTCGGCTCGCACCTCGAGGACGGCTTCCGCGAGGACGAGGGCGTCCCGCTCGACTTCTTCTTCGCCGGCGTCATCGCCCGCCGCTAGAGCCTGGCTCTTCGGACAGCCTGCCCGAAGAGCCAGGCTGCTCGTACCTGCTCCTTCGGACAGCCTGACCGAAAGGCCAGCCGACCTCGCCTGGGCCCGCCGGTCACCGGCCTGAGCCGTGGCCGTCGCTCGTGTCGGCGGCGCCGAGATCACCCGCGAGCACAGCCCGCCGTCCGCGTCGTCTCCCGCGCCGGTCTTCGGCGACGCCCTCGCCTCACGCCCCCGCGGCCGGTAGCCGGACCATCCACCTGTCCCTCGGGACAGATCCCGCTCGCCCGCTCCGCTCGCTCCCGCGCCTGCTTCGCCTGCGCCGGCGGCTCGCGTACCATCGCGCGCATGGCTCTCTCCCCGCGCGGCCAGCAGATCCTCGGCACCGTCGTCGTCGTGTTCGTCGGCGGGTTCTTGCTGCTCGCCGGACTCGACCACACCGAGCTCCGCTGCGACCGCGCGCGCGGCAGCTGCAGCTACGCGGCCGGGCTCCTCGGCTTCGAGCGCGCCCGGGAGATTCCGCTCGACGCGATCGTCGATCACCGCTTCGACACCCACGCCGGCCGGGCCGGCACGCGCGGCGTCACCGTCCTGATCGACGCCAGCGGCCGCGAGCTCGCCCTCGGCGTCACCGACGAGGCCTCCGCGCGCGCCGACTACGACGCCCTGCACGCCTTCCTGCAGGGCTCCGGCGACGGCGTCACGGTCGCCACCGGACCCAGCTGGTGGCTGCTGGGCTTCGCCCTCCTCTGCTTCCTCTTCGGCCCGTGGATCGTGCGCCCGAGCGGCCCGGCGCGCGCCGCCGCGCCGGTCGACGCCCAGCCGCGACGTGGCGCCAGCGCCCCCACCCTCGCCCTCGTCGTCGGCGTCCTCGTCCTCGTCGGACTCACCGCCTCGATCCTCACCTCGCGCACTCAGGGCTCGCTCGCGCTGCGCTGCACCCAGCGCTGCGACGTCGGCGGCGGCAGCTGCATGCCCGGCTCGGAGATGGTGCTCACCCTCGCGCCCGGCGAGCACGAGGTGCGCGTCTTCAACCCCGACGAGCCCGCCGCGCCCATCGTCCACCGCGTCGCCGTCGTGCGCGGCCAGGTCACCCACTTCGAGTGCGCGCGCTGACGAGCGCCCGCGCGCGCGTGCGGCCCTCGCTGCGCCGCCGCCCCCGCAGTCGTTTCTGTGGAAGCATCACCGCATGCCCGAGGAACACGACGCGCCGGCCACTGCCCTCGAACTCGTCGGTCAGCACCGCGTCGAGCTGCGCCGCGACCCGGCCGTCGACACCCTCGAGCTGTTCGGCCGCGACGGCAAGGTCGTGCTGGCGATCGAGGTCCGCGAGACCGGCCCGGTGCTGCGCTTCGAAGGCGCCGGCCTGACCCTCAAGGCCGCCGGTGAGCTGGTGCTCGACGCCAAGAAGCTGACCCTGCGCTCCGAAGAGGCCCTGTCGCTGTCGACCGGCGGCGACCTCGACCTCATTGCCGCCGGCGACCTCCGCAGCACCGCGCGCGTGCAGACGATCACCGCCGAGCTCGGCGACGTCCGGGTCGAGGCCAACGACGACGTCCGGATCGACGGCGAGCGCGTGCTCGTCAACTGCTAGAGGCGCCCGTGAAGCTCGACAACCGCTCGCCGTACCACGCCCGCCTGTTCCGCGGCGGCATCGACGAGCGCCGGCTGTTCGGCTCCGTCGCAGTGCGGATCACCTACGACATCGTCGGCGACCGCCTCCGCGTCGCCCGCGAGCAGGCGTGGGAGATTTCACCTGCCCCATGGGACAGCCCGCAGGGACCGCTGCCCGGCGACGAGCTGTTCTACCGCGGCGGCGTCGACCTGCTGGTGTTCGGCGCCGCCCGCTCGGCCCGGCCCGTCCCGCGCCTCGACCTCGACGTGCGGGTCGGCGCCGCCTTCCGCAGCCGCCTCGCCGTGTTCGGCGATCGCGTGTGGAAGCGAGGCCCGCGCGGCCTGGTCCCGGGCGCGCCGGAGCCGTTCCGCGTCATGCCGCTGACCCTCGATCGCAGCTTCGGCGGCAGCTTCGAGTGGGACGGCCTCGGCGTCGGCTTCCCCGACAACCCCGGCGGCCGCGGCTACTACCCCGACGAGCGCGCCGCCGAGGGCCAGCCGCTGCCCAACATCGAGGACCCCGCGGCCCTGCTCGCGCGCTGGGACGACCGCCCCGAGCCCGTCGGCACCTGCTGCCCCGGCCAGGGCTTCGGCCCGCGGATGCGCCGCAGCCTCGAGTTCGACCCCGACACCGGCATGCTCACCGTCCTGCGGCCCACCTTCTACAACGCCGCCTTCCCGCAGCTCATCATCCCCGCGGTCAAGCCCGGCGATCGCGTCTCGCTCACCGGCGTGCGCGAGGACGGCCCGCTCGTCTTCCACCTGCCTGACAACCTCCTGCGCGTGCACCTCGCGTTCGGCGACGAGACCGCCGAGAAGACCCCCGCGATCGACCAGATCGGCGTCGAGCCCGACCTGCTGCGCGTGTTCGTGTCCTACCGCTACCCGTTCCGCTACGTCCTGAACCCGCTGGAGAAGCGCGTGTGCGAGCTCGTCGCCCTGCGCTGAAGGACATGTTCTGAGGGACATCCCGTGCCGTTCGCCGTCCTCAAAGACTTCCACCCGATGATCGGCTACGACCTCCACATCCCGTGGCCGATCGGCTCGCCCGCGCCGCTGCCGGCGCCCGTGCCGTACTTCTGCTTCCACCTGCTGTGCGGCTGGAAGGGCACCTACCAGCGCGCCGTCACCCACAGCACCAGCTGGGCGCGCTCGTGCAGAAGGGCAGCGACATCGGCCCCGGCATCCCGCACATCGGCACGCCGTCGTACCTGCTGCCGCTCGACATCCTGTTCAGCGCCTCGAAGTCGTACTGGGGCACCACCGAGTACAAGGCCGAGGGCAAGCCCGCGGCGGTGTGCATCATCCCGTACGCCTGCATCAACCTGAACCTCAACTGCGGCACCCCGTTCCCCAAGCGCCCCGGCATCGTCATCGCCTTCAACACCCACTACGCGGGCATGACCTGGGGCGACTTCTTCCACGGCCTCCTCAGCTTCGCCATCGACTGGGCGCTGCAGTGGCTGTTCAACAAGCTCCTCGGCAAGCTCAGCGACAAGATCGCCAACCGCTTCCTCAACGCGGCGCTGACCAAGAGCGCCGCCAAGGCGGCCCTGCGCGGCACGGTCAAGGGCAACGTGATCAACCAGGTCGCGCGCGAGATGGCCGCGGCCAACCGCGCCCGCGCCGACGCCTTCCTCAAGATCTTCCCCGCCTTCATGCGCCCCAGCCGGGAGGCCGCCAACCCGATCCTCAACAACGCCGTCGGCGCGGTGTCGGGCTTCCTGTTCGGCGGCCCGCTCGGCATGGACGCCAACGGCGCCTTCGGCTGGTGGACCCCCGGGGGCGCCACCACCAGCGGCGCCCAGGACTACCTCAACAACAACGTCGTCGACGAGTTCGGCAAGCCGCCTCCGCCGCCCCCGCAGCCGCCCCCGCAGCCGCGCCAGCCGCCGAGCATCGGCCCCGCGCCGCCCGTCTGCCGCCCCTGAAGCACCTGCCCCAAACGCCAGGCCGTCGCCACCGTCTGTCCCTCGCGCCAGGTCGCTCCTCACCCATCTTCTGTCCCTCGCGCCAGCTCGCCCCTCACTCTTCCTCCCTCGCGCCAGCTCGCCCCTTCCTCTTCCCTCGCCGCAGTTCTCTCCTCACGCATCCTCTGTCTCTCGCGCCAGGTCGCTCCTCACCCATCCTCTGTCCCTCGCGCCAGGTCGCCCCTCACCCATCCTCTGTTCCCTCGCGCCAGGTCGCTCCTCACTCTTCCTCTGTCTCTCGCGTCAGTTCGCTCCTCACGCATCTTCTGTCTCTCGCGCCAGGTCGATCCTCACTCTTCCTCCCTCGCGCCAGGTACCTCGCTTCCTCACCTGTCCCTCGCGCCAGGTCGCTCTCCTCTCATCTTCTGTCCCATGCGCCAGGTCGAAACCCGCCCGAGCCCCACCGTCTTGCAGCTCTCCGACGTCCTCCCCTCGGGCGAGCCGATGCTCTCGGTGCTGGCCAAGCGCACCTACGACGTCGGCGCCGACGGCCGCTGCGTCCCCGCCGACGAGCAGACCCCGCTGGTCGCCGAGCCGCTCGACGACCCCGACTTCCCCGCCCTCCTGGCCGCCGACACCGACCTCCACGCCTACAAGCCGCGCACCGACGTCGTCCTGCTCGGCCACGCCTACGGCCGCCAGCGCGCCCGCCGGCTCGACGTCCTCGTCCGCGTCGCCGGCCACGAGCACCGGATCGCGGTCCTCGGTCAGCGCACCTGCTCGATCGGCCAGGGCCGGCTCCGCTTCTCCGAAGCGCAGCCGATCGACAGGGTCCCGCTGTCGCCCGTGTTCGCCTACGGCGGCCGGGACCACGGCGCCGAGGCCCGCCACGGCAACCCGCTGCGCAGCCCCGAGTGGAGCAAGGGGCTCGGCGGCGTCGATCCGGACGCGGCCTCGCCCTTCTTCTACCCGCGCAACCCCGTCGGCCGCGGCTACTTGCTCGAGCTCGACCCGGGCACCGTCGACGAGTTCGAGCTGCCGCAGCTCGAAGATCCGTCCGACCTCCTCACCCCCGAGCGCATCGTCGGCGACTGGCTCGACAACTGGCACCGCCTGCCCCTGCCGCACGCCGGCGGGTGGGTCCACTACGACTGGTACCCGCGCGTCGCCTTCAGCGGGATTGTCCCGATCGTCGACTACTTCGACGAGCCCCCGCTGGAGGTCGAGCGCGGCCTCGTCCCCGAGCTCCTCGCCGACGGCACCGGCCGGACCAGCCTCGATTTCCGCTACGAGATCGCCTGCGGCGCGCCGCTCGGCCTGCAGTTCGCCCACCTCCGCGGCGGCGAGCTCGTCGAGCTCCAGGGCGTCCACCCCACCCGCGCCCGCTGGACCCTCGCGGTCCCGCCGGCCCCGCGCCTCCACACCGACGGCCGCGACGGTCGCCTCGACGCCACCGAACCTGTCCTTCACACCATGGTCTTGGAGCCAGATGCCGATCGCGTGACCCTCGTGTGGCGCGGCTGCGCCCCGGCCAGGCGGGCCTATCACCCGCAGGAGCTCGCGACGATGCCCCTGCGCGTCGAGTGGCGCGACTAGATCGCCCCGGCTCGTGGCGCGCTCGCGCCCGAGGGTCGACGCGCGCGAGGTGAAGCTCCGACGCGACGCTCGCGCCAGCGAGCTCGCCGGTCAGGTCGGCTACGCCCGCGCGCCACGATTCACCCGCGCTCTCAAGAGCCGCTCCCGGCGCGCCATCCACCTGTCTCCAAGGACAGACCCGACCGACGTGCTCACCGCGTCACGCTCGACTCACGCGCGCCCGAGGCCCGCGAGCAGCGGCAGCCGCGAGGCCACCAGCGCCACCGGGCCGCTGGCCAGCGCGCAGATGATCAGCGCCGCCGCGGCGGGTCCCGCCAGATCGATCCACGACAGGGCGAACGGCAGGTGGTCGACCGGATAGACTTCCGGGTCGAGCGGGTAGCGGAACACCGCCACCATCCAGCCGAACGCCAGGCCGAGGCCCACCCCGATCAGCGTCCCGAGCACACCCGCGAACACCCCGACCGCCTCGAAGACGGCGAAGATCGCCCGCGAGTCGGCGCCGAGGCTCATCAGCGCCGCGATCTCCTCGCGCTTGCGACGGACCAATAACAAGAGGCTCGCCAGCAACGCCGTCGCCGCCACCACCTCGAGCAGGCCGAGGACCAGCGACACCGCCGCGCGGATCTGCCGCAGCCCCGCCAGCACGTCCTCGCCCTGTTGCTCCCACGTCGTCGCGCGGAAGCCCTCGCCCATGGCCGCCACCACCTCCTGGGCGAACGCCGACGCCGAGTCCGGCTCCTGCAGCGCGAACTCCACCCCGCTCACCCGGCGCTCGGCGAAGAACAGCGCCTGCGCGGCCGACAGGTGGACCAGGGCCAGCGACGCGTCGTAGTCGCCGACCCCGGTGTCGAGCAGATCGACCACCTCGTACTCGCCGTGGCGAGGCGGGCGCATCATCGCCGCCGCCGTCCCGTCGAGCTCGGCCGGCACCACCAGGCGCACCGAGTCGCCGACCGTCACCCCGAGGCGCTCGGCCAGGCGCGAGCCGAGCGCGATCGCCGGCCCGTGGCGCACGTCGCCCGGCCGGACCTTCGTCAGATCGCCGGCGCGGAGCATCGCCGCCGTGCCCGGCAGCCCCGCGGCCAGCGCCGGGTCCACGCCCTTGACCAGCGCGATCACGGGCGCGTTGCGGTCGATCGGCCGAGTGTGAGTCTCCTGGGACATGTCCTCGGGCGCATGTCCCTGCGGACCTGCCCCATCGGGCCTGTCCTCAGGGCCATTCTGTTTCAGCGGCACCACCGCCGCCGTCGAGAACGCGAACGGCGAGGCCGCCAGGACGCGCGGGTCCGGGCCCCAGCGCGCCACCACCTGCGGGTACTCGTCGAAGTCGAGGCCGTACTCGGTGAGGGTCACGTGGCCGCCGATCTTGCTGAGGCGACCGACCAGCTCGCGTTCGAAGCCCGACGTCACCCCGAGCACCGTGATCAGCGCCGCGCAGCCGAGGCCGGTGCCGAACACCGCCACCGCCACCGCGGGCATCAGGTGGCGGGCGCACAGCAGCCCCACCGCGACCAGCGACGCCACGCCGGCGACCAGCGGCGGCGTGACGGCCCGGACCCCGAGCAGCGTCGCCGCCGCGCCGGCCAGCGCCAGCACCACCGCCACCCTGAGGACCGCGCGGCTCGTCTTGCCCGGCCCGCGACGGCCCTCGCGGAGGAGCATGCGACGGGCCACCAGCGCGATCAGGGCCCAGCGGCGGGAGCTGCGGACGGCCACGGCCTCACTCGTAGCGCAGCCCCTCGACGGGGCGGAGTTTGGCCGCGCGGAGCGACGGCGGCAGCGTGGCGACGAAGCAGATCGCCAGCGTCATCCCGAGGATCCAGCCGATCTGGGCCAGGCTGAACTCGACCGGCAGCTCCTCGATGAAGTAGACCTCGGGGTCGAGCGTGTAGCCGTAGAGCGACACCAGCCAGCACAGCACCAGGCCGAACAGCACCCCCGCGGCCGCGCCGGACAGGCCGATCGCCATCCCCGTGACCTGGAAGATCCGCGCCACCTGCGGCCCGGTCGCGCCCATCGACATCAGGATCGCCACGTCGTTGGTGCGGCGGACCACCATCGTCCACAGCGCCGACAGCACGTTGAACGTGGCCACCGTGATCACCAGGCTGAGGATCACCGTGATGATGTTCTTCTGCAGGCGGATGCTCTTGAACAGGTTCTCGTTCAAGTTCTGCCACTCGAGCACCTGGTACTCGCGGCCGGGCAGCGCCGCGCGGATCGACGCGCCGACCTGGGGCGCGAGGTCGGGGTGCTGCAGGCGGAGGTCGACGCCGGAGACCTGGTCGCGGCCGCGGTACTTGAAGCGCTGCAGCTCCTTGATGTGTACGTACACCAGGCGGCTGTCGTACTCCTGGAAGCCGGCCTGGAAGATCCCGGCCACGCGGTAGTACTGGATTCGGGCTCGCTCGAGGCGTCGAACGACGAGCCCGGGTCGACCACCATCACCAGCGAGTCCTCTTGAAGGCCGAGCTCGCGGGCCAGCGTCGCGCCGACGAAGATCGTCGGCAGCGCGCTGGCGTCGAAGCGGGCCGCGGGTTCGCCGGCGGCGTGCTCCTCGGGCCACACGTCGTCGTCGAGGAGATCGCCGCGGATCTCTCCCGGGATGCGCTTTTTGGCCGCGGGGACCTCGGCGTAGTGGCTCATCGCCCGCTCGTACCAGCCCGCGCCGCGGGGGTCGGGGTGGCCGCGATCGCCGGCGGCAGCTCGTCCGACTCGCGGTCGGGCACCGGCATCAATTCGAAATCGGAGCGCAGGACCGGGAGCGGGATCGCCCGCCCGCTGCCGCGTTGCAGGTGGGCCGGCAGGTCGATCACCTCCGCCGCGGTCTCCGGCTCGATCCCCTTCACCAGCACGCTGGCGAGCCGGAGATCGTCGGTGCGGCCGCCCTCGGGATCGTAGGGCGCCAGCATCATCGCGTAGTAGACGAACGGGCTCGCGCCGGTGACGCCCGGCCGCGTGCGCAGGTAGGCCTCGAAGCGGCGGTACTCGGCCATGCCCGAGCTGCGCGTCACGTTGATGTGGGCGTAGACCCCGAGCACGCGGCGTTCGAACTCGTGCTGGAAGCCGGTGGCGACCGACTGGACGACGATCAGCGCCGCGACCCCCAGGACCACCCCGATGATGCTGGTGGTGCCGAAGATCGACGAGTACTGGACCAGCAGCAGCAGCAGGCCGAGGAAGCTGGCCGCGGCGGTGGCGATCACCAGCGCGAGGCTGTGGTAGCCGAGGTTGAGCAGCAGCAGCGCGACGCCGGCGATCGCCCAGCACACCGCGCACAACATGCGAGCGCCGCGCGGCACCCGTTCGGCGCGGATGATCCGCAGGCCGAGCGATCGCTCGTAGCCGAGGGCGCCGGACAGCAGCCAGAACAGCACGAGCAGGCCCAGCGACGCCGCGCCGGCGTAGCCGACCGCCGGCGCCCACTCCGGCAGATCGCCGGCGAACCCGAGCGGCCCGGCGAGCGCGAGCGGCGAGGCCCACGACAGCACGAACAGGCTCAGCAGTCCGGCGCGGCGGGGGACGTGGGACCGGGCGTCCGCGCCCCGAACGGATCTCCCGGCGGATGGGGGCGCACACGGGCGAGCGGAGGGCCTTGTACGTGCGGCGGCTGCAGGCCGGGCACGCTAGCAGCCGGGCTTTGCGCGGTCAACGAGCCGAGGGCCCCGGAGCGGCGGAGAGGCGGTGAATTTCGCGGTCCTTCGCCTGGGCTCGGCGCCGCTGCGAGGGCCGCTGCGGGGCGCGCTCGGCATCCTTAGTTGAATCAGCACCGGCTGCGGCGGCCGTGTCACGCGCGGCCCACGGCAACATACAATCGGGCGTATTCCTCGGCCCAGCGTGGCCTGGCGCGAACCTTGACACACCTCGCTGGCGCAAGTTACGCTGCGCCGACCGCTGAATCTCGGAGCTCCCGCATGCCCAGACGGTTCCTTTCTTCGTTTGCCCTAGCGGCTTTCGGCCTGAGTTTGCTTCTCGGCTCTTCGGAGGCTTGGGCGGGACCTTACGACCTGCGGCTCAGCCAGTTGGGCACGATGGACCCGAGCGGCGTGGTCTCGGCCAACGACGGCGACTTCCGCAGCCTCGCCTCGGAGCTCGGCGTGTTGATGGCGCCGAAGCCGGTCGACCCGGCGGACTCGCTCGGTCTTTCGGGCTTCGCCGTGTCGGCCGACATCAGCCTCAACACGATCAGCAACGGCCAGAATTTCTGGAAGAACGCGACGCGCGGTGATCCGGGCAAGGTCGCACCGACCCTGCAGATCATGGGCCGCAAGGGTCTGTGGCCGGGCATCGAGGTCGGCGCCGGTGCGACGCACCTGTTCGGCAGCCGCATGTGGACGATCAGCGGCTACGGCAAGGTGGCGATCCACGAGGGCTTCCACCACCTGCCGATCCCGTCGATCGCGCTGCGTGGCATGTTCTCGCGCCTGGTGGGCGCCGAGGACATGAACATGACCACGGGCGCGTTCGACATCTCGATCTCGCACGTGTTCGGAGTCGGCAAGACCGTCAACCTGACGCCGTACGTCGGTTATCAGGGTTTGATGATCTTCGCGCGCTCCGGCGTGCTCGACGCCACGCCGACGACGGACGAGTACCTCGACAAGTCGCCGGTGCTGAGCGAGTTCGTCTTCAAGGATGCGGGTATGATCTACCGGCACCGCCCCTTCCTCGGCTTCCGATTCATCTTCAGCGTCTTGCGCGTCGGCGTCGAGGCGATGATCGTCCCCGGCGGCAAGCGCGAGGGCGAGATCGAAGGCAACAAGGTCGCCGACAAATCCGGGCTGCAACAGCAGTACACTCTCTCCTGGGTCTGGACTTCTAATGTTCGTCCTCTGTCCGTCCTGCGCCGGTCCCTTCCGCATCCCTGCCGACCAGATCGCCCCGCTGGTCCAGATCGCGTGCCCGCACTGCGAGTTCCGCATGATCTTGGACTTCGAGGCGGCCAACGAGCCGTCGCTCGCCGAACCCGGGCAGCTGTTCGCTCAGGGCTTCGAGAGCGCCGAGGCGTACTTCAGCGTCTACAGCCACGTCGGTCCGCAGTCCGACATCACCCCGCGCAAGGTCGAGGCGCCGCCGCCGGCCCGTCCGGTCGAGGTCGAGACTCCGGCCGCCAAGGCGCCGCCGACCTCGCCCGCGGCCACGCCGCCGGTGTCGGTGCAAACGCCTCCGACCCCGCCGGTCTCGGCGCCGCCGCCGACGCCCGTCGCTGCCGAGCCGCCCGCGCGCGCCGGCAACAAGACGATCATCCAGGCGCCGAAGCGGCCCGCGAGCATGGACCCGCGGGCTGGCGAGACGGCTGCGGCGCCGAGCTCCGGCTCGTCGATGCGGGCCGGCAACAAGGCCGCCGACGTCGAGGCGGTCGCCGAGGCCAAGGTCAGCGCCGTGCAGCCTGAGCCGCGGATTCCGCCGCACACGCCGCCGGCTCAGACCGCGACCAGCAACCCGCCCGCGCCGACCGAGCCGGTCGTCCCCGCCAAGGTCGAGCAGGCCGCGACCTCCAACGCCAACCTGCCGACGCCCAGGCAAGAGGCGATCAGCAAGCCGGCCGAGCCGGAGGCGAAGCCGATCGCCACCACCCCGCCGCCGACCGGCAGCTCGAACGTCGTCTACATCGCGCTCGTGGTGGTGGTCATCATCGCCGTCGTGGTGGTCATCGTCCTCAACTCGAAGGGATGACGGGCGACGCCCTCGCGGCGTCGACGACGAAGCCCGCTCGCTCCGACCGGAACGAGCGGGCTTCCTGAACTTCGGCGTCGTTCTCGGCGGCGGAGAGGTGGGCCGCCGGTCGAGCGCTCAGCCCGGGCGGCCGTGCTTCGGCTCGTCCTTCGGCGTGACGTCGATCTCGCCGCGGCGGTCGGCCTCTTGTTGCTTGTCGTGTTCGATCGCCTTCATCTCCTTGCGGAACCCTCGCAGCATCTGACCGATGCTCGATCCCAGCGCGGGCAGCTTGGACGGGCCGAGCACGAGCAAGATGACCGCGACGATGATGACGATCTCGAGGGGACTGAGGACACCCAGGAGCATGGCCGAAAGGTAGTCCTTCGAGCCTCGCTTTGCTAGCGTGGGCGGCGATGCGAATGCGACCAGGTCCGGATCTGCGCGGGCGCCGCAAAACCGCCTATACGCCCTCCTGGAGGGGGATTGGCGGGCTTGCCACGGCGCTGTGGCTAGCCGTTGCGGGTGTGGCTCACGGCGCACCGGTCGACGAGCGCGAACGGATCGGGCCCCTCGAGGTCGCCGGCGGCGGTCGCGACCAGGTGCGTGGTGGACGGCCTGACGGCGCCACGATCCACGAGACGCACGCCTCGCGGGCGGTCGACGCGGACGCGGCCGCGCGCGAGGACCTCGCCAGCTTCGAGCGGGGCGTGCTGGCCGGCACACCGCGCGCGACGATCGAGAAGACCGCGCCCGAGAAGTGGATCGCCGCGCTCGCCCTGCCCGAGCTGCCGATCCGCTACGGCGCGAAGTTGGTCGAATACTTGCGTTTCTTCAAGGACGACGCCAAGGGCCAGGCGCTGATGCGCGGCTGGCTGCGGCGCATGAACCGCTACGAGCACGTCCTGCGGCCGATCCTCAAGGAGGTCGGCGTGCCCGAGGATCTGGTGTTCGTCGCCATGGCGGAGAGCGGCTTTCAGCCGCACCGGCGCTCGCGCGTGGGCGCCGCCGGCCTGTGGCAGTTCATGGAGCCGACCGGCAAGGTCTACGGCCTCGAGCAGAACTACTGGGTCGACGAGCGGCACGACATCGAGCGCTCGACCTACGCCGCGGCCGCCTACCTCAAGGACCTGCGGGTCCGCTTCGGCTCGTGGGAGATGGCGCTGGCGGCCTTCAACGGCGGCTACGGCCTGGCGATGACCGCGATCGCCCGGGCCAACAGCAACAACTTCTGGGCCCTGTGCGAGATCGAGAGCGGCCTGCCGCACGCCACCACCCTCTACGTGCCGAAGATCCTCGCGGCCGCGCTGGTCGGCCGCAACCGGGCCGCGTTCAAGCTGGGGCCTGACCTTTCGGACAGCTTGCCGCCGCTCCACTTCGTCAAGGTCGACGTCCCGCCGGGCACCGCCCTCAGCGCCGTGGCCAAGGCGATCGACGAGGACCCGGCGCTGATCGAGGAGCTCAACGCCCAGCTGATCCGCAAGCGGACCCCGCCGGGGCGCAGCTATCCGGTGCGGATCCCCAAGGCCAAGCTGGCCGCGTGGGAGCGCGGCGGCGTGCGCGACGGCGCTGGCGGCGACCACATCCAGCACGTCGTCGCCTACGGCGAGACCCTCGCCGCCATCGCCCAGCGCTACGGCGCGACCGAGGTCCAGCTGCGCAAGCTCAACGGCCTCGAGGACAACGGCGAGCTCGAGCGCGGGGTCGTCCTGCTCGTCCCGCGCGGCTCGGCCGCCGCCGCACCTGCCTCCACGGACAGGTTGCTCGTACCGGCGCCGAAGGTCGCGGTGGGCGCCGACCAGCGCCTCGTGTTCTTCGTCGTCGCCCGCTCGACCACCCCGCGCGGCCTGGCCGACGCCTTCTCGGTCCCGTGGGACAGCATCGTCGCCTGGAACGACCTCGACCCGCAGGCCCGGCTGCAGCCGGGCCAGGTGCTGCAGGTCGTCGTCCCCAAGGGCTTCGACGCCAGGGCGGCCAAGATCGTCGTGCTCGAGCAGAGCGCCGTCGACCTGGTGATCCGCGGCTCGCGCGAGCACCTCGAGGCCGGCCTCAAGCAGCGCGGCCTGGTGCGGCGCGGCTACAAGACCCGCAAGGGCGACACTCTGGAGAAGATCGGCAAGCGCTTCGACCTCACCGACGGCGACCTGGCGCGCATCAACGGCATCGACCGCAGCCACACCCCGGCCGCCGGCGAGCTGCTGGTCGTCTACGTCAAGTCGGGCGAGACCCGCGGCACCGTCGACGCGCCCGCCCCGCGCGGCAACGCCGGCCCCGCGCCCGACGATCTGCGCGCCGACGTCGCCGCCGAGGACGTCGACGCCACCCGCTACGCCGCCACCGCCGACGACCCGAGCGCCGCGTCCGCCGTCGACAACCCCGTGCCCTCGACCGAGGAGACCAACTCCCTGCCGGGCAAGCGCGGCTGGTCGAAGCGCGGCAAGCACAAGACCTCGCCGCCGAAGAAGAGCAGCAAGAAGAAGACCGGATGACGGCCGACGACCTCGAGCTCGCGGACGCCCTCGCGCGCGTCCTGTCCGCCTGCGCTCCCCTGCCGGGCGAGCGCCGGGCGCTGCCGACCGCCCGCGGCCGCGTCCTCGCCGAGGCCCTGCACGCCCGCTGGGCCATGCCCGGGGCCGACGTCAGCACCATGGACGGCTGGGCCGTGCGCGCCGCCGACCTGTCCCCAGGGACAGGCGGAGACATGTCCTCGGGGACAGCCAGCACCGGCGGGCGCCCCGACCTGTACCCTGAGCCAGCCGAGGTCGAGCTCGCCGTCGTCGGCGAGAGCGCCGCCGGCCACCCCTCCGCCGCCGTGGTCGGGCCCGGCCAGGCCATGCGGATCTCCACCGGCGCCGTCCTGCCGCCCGGCGCCGACGCCGTCGTCGCGCAGGAGGACGTCCGGCGCCAGGGCGAGCGCCTGTGGATCGATCTCACGCGCGCCGGCGCGGTCCGACCCGGGCACTTCGTCCGCCGGGCCGGCAGCGACCTCGCGGCGGGCGTCGAGATCCTGTCCCCCGGGACAGCCCTGCGCCCCGGCGACCTCGCGCTGGCGGCCGGGGCCGGCCACGCCGACGTCCTGGTCCACCGGCCCCCGCGGGTCGCCGTCCTCTGCACCGGCGACGAGCTGGTCGACATCGGCTGTCCTCCGGGACATGGCCAGGTGGTCAGCAGCAACGGCCTCATGCTGGCCCTCCAGGCCGAGGCCGCCGGCGCCGAAGTGCGCGACCTCGGGCGCGTCGGCGACGAGCCGGAGGCGCTGCGGCGGGCCCTCGCCGACGCGGCCGCCGGCGCCGACGTCGTCCTCGTCAGCGGCGGGATCTCCGTCGGCGACCACGACCTCGTGTGGCCGGCCCTGCTCGCGCTCGGGGCCGAGCCACTCTTCCGCCGCGTCCGCCTGCGCCCCGGCCGGCCGCTGGCGTTCGCCCGCCTCGGCGACGCGCGGGTGTTCGCCCTGCCCGGCAACCCCGCCAGCACCTACGTCGGCTTCGAGCTGTTCGCGCGGCCCGCCCTGCGCCGCCTGGCCGGTCACGCCCAGGTCGAGCGACCGCGCCGGCGGGTCGTCCTCGCCGCCCCCGCCGAGGGCGCCGGGCGCCGCACCCACTGCGTCCGCGCCCGCCTGGTCGACGGCCGCGCCGAGCCGCTGCCGAGCCAGGTCTCCGGCGCGCTCACCTCTCTGCGCGGCTGCGACCTCCTCATCCTCGTCCCGCCCGGCCCCGGTCTGCCGGCCGGCGCCGAGGCCGACGCCCTGGTCCTCACCGACCCGGGGAGCGAATGACGCGCTCCAGGACAGGCTCCAAAGACCATGTCGCTTCAGACAGGTCCGAGGAGACATGTCCTGAAGACCCGGCCGAACCCAGGGCGCTCCGCCCGGACGCTGCTGCCGCTCCCCGCGTCCCGGACGCTGCTGCCGCTCCCCGCGTCCCCGACGCCGCTGCCGCTCCCGTCCTCCCTGGGGCTCCTCCCGCCGCCCCCGCTCTCCCCGACCCTCACCCGCCCGACACCACCCGGCTCGCCTGCGTCGCCGACCCCGAGGACGAGGGTGCTCGGGCCGACGTCGTCCTCGGCCGGCGCATCGCCGGCGTGTCGCGGCGGGTCGCGCGGGAGCTCGCGCTGGCCGGCCGCCTCACCGTCGACGGCCGGCGCGCCCCTCCGTCGCACCGCGTCCGCGCCGGCGAGCGCCTCGAGCTGGCGGTCTCGGCCGCGCCCGCGGTCGCCGCTCCCGGCCCCGAGCTGCTCGTCGCCACCGACGCGTTCGTCTACGTCGTCAAGCCGGCCGGCCTGCACACGCACCGCCTCCGACCCGACGATCCCCCGGCCCTGGCCGACCGCGTCGCCGTCCGCTTCCCCGAGTGCGCCGCGGCCGGCCTCGACGCGCGCGAGGGCGGCGCGGTCCACCGGCTCGATCGCGGCACCTCGGGCGTCGTCGCCTTCGCCCGCACCCGCGCCGCCTTCGTCGCCGCCCGCGAGGCCTTCGCCGCCGCCCGCGTGGGCAAGCGCTACATGGCCGTCACGACATGTCCGATCGACCATGTCTGGCCGCCGCCGCCCGACGCCTGGATCGCCCCGGTCAGCCCCGACGCCGTCGAGGTCCGCGCCCCGCTCGGCCCCGGCCTCGGCCGCGATCGCATGGCCGTGCGCCGCACCGGCCAGCCGGCGCTCACGCGCGTGGAGCCGCAGGGCCCGCCGGGTCCGCGGCGCCTGTGGTCGCTCGAGCTGTCGACCGGCCGGCGTCACCAGGCCCGCGTCCACCTCGCATGGCTCGGCCTGCCCATCCTGGGCGACGAGCTCTACGGCGGCGAGCTCGCCGATCGCCTGTACCTGCACGCGCTGCGCCTCGACCTCTCGGCCGCGATCGCCGGCGAGCTCCCGGTCACCGCCCCCTGCCGCCCGAGTTCGCCGCGGCGCTCGGCTGAGCACGTCGACCCGCAACGCCTCGGTCACTCGAGACTGTTGCGGTTCACGCCTACGTTGTTGCGCTCGGCCGAGCGCGACGAACACTGACTCGCAACGCCCCGGTCGCTCGAGGATCTTGCGCTTCGCCCCTACGTTCTTGCGCGCGGCTGCGACGAACACCGACTCGCAACGCCCCGGTCGCTCGAGGATCTTGCGCTTCGCCCCTACGTTCTTGCGCGCGGCTGCGACGAACACTGACTCGCAACGCCTCGGTCGCTCGAGACTGTTGCAGTTCACGCCTACGTTTCTTGCGCTCGGCCGAACGCGACGAAGACCAACTCGCAACGCTTCGCCCGCTCGAGAATGTTGCGGTTCGCCCCTACGTTCTTGCGCGGCTGCGACGAAGACCGACTCGCAACGCCTCGGTCGCTCGAGGATCTTGCAGTTCACGCCTACGTTGTTGCGCTCGCCCGAGCGCGACGAAGACTGACTCGCAACGCCTCGGTCGCTCGCGGATCTCGCGGTTCACCCGACGTTCTTCCGTGCACACTACCTCCTTGCTGCATCGAGTCGTCCCCCCGCGCTCGTGTTGCATCGAGCGCCCACGACGCTCTCGCACCCTTGCCGCAGCGAGCCCCCTACCGATGCTCTCGCTGCGTGAGCACCCTACCCACTTGCACCCGCTCTACTTCCTTGCTGCGTCGAGCCCTCGTGTCGTCCACCTACCCGCTTGCGCTCACTTCACTCCTTTACTGCTTCGAGCGATCACCTACCCCTCTGTGCCCGTTCTACTCCCTTGCTGCACCGAGCCGCACCTCGGCTCTCGCTGCCAGAGCCCTCCACTACGCTCTTGCGCCCGCTCTCTCTCTTGCTGGATCGCGCCGAGCATGACGACTCACGTGGAGTCCACCTACGCGCTTGCGCTCCCTCGGCTCCTTGCTGCGTCGAGCCATCGCGCTCGCCCCGCTCCCTTGCCGCATCCAGTTTCGGACCTCGCAGCCTACGCGCGTGCAGCGTCGAACCACCACCTACGCTCTTGCGCCCGCTCTACTCCCTTGCTGCATCGAACCTCGAGCATCGCGGCCCATGCTCTTGCGGCATGAACCATCCGCCAGGCTCTTGCGCCCCCTCTCTCTTGCTGGCCGAGAGCCGCCCGCAGCCGGTTCCCGCTCTATCCCTCGCCCACCGCCCGATACGCCCCGTACACATAGTATTTCGGCCGCGCATCGAGTCGCACGTGCAGCCACGGCACCGCGCTCCCCGACGTGCTCAGCCACACCGGCGCCGGGCTGCGCTCCCACGCCTGCTCCAGCGCCGCGCCTACCGCCTGCCACAGCGCATCGATCTGCGCCGCAGGACCCCCGCGGAGGAACGCAGCCAGGTGGCCGTAGACCGCGGGTTCCGTCAACGGTCGCGGCACGACCAGAGTCGCATCGCCGCCGAGGTTGGCGAACGTCCGGATCGCGGGGCCGTCGGGCTCGAGGTGCTCGGAGAACGCTGTCGGCGACGCCGCTGCGCGGGCCAGGTGCGGAGCGGACACCACCACCATCTCGAACGGCCGCGCCGTCGACCTCGCCGACACCGCCGGCGTCTCCCAGAAGAACGCCGGATACGGGCTCGCCACCAGCGCCTCGGTGAGCGCCGACCGCAGCTCACGATCTGCGCGCAGACCGGCCGCGAACGCCGCCCAGGACACCGCCGTATCGCTTGAAGTCAACCGATGCCGACGCGTCTGGGCGCCCACGGGCTCGCACCTGAACTCGAAGCGATCCGTCACGCCGCGATCGTAGCACGCGCGCCGCCCGGCTGGCCGATCGGACAGGCGCTGGCTGGCGCGCGCGGCGACCCCGTCGCTCGTGGCCTGCGCCTCAGAAAGCTCGGTGACCCCGGCGCGCCGGTGTATGCTCCGAACATGCGAACCCGGCACTTCGGCGCGACCGATCCTGGGTTGCGGCGGAGCCACAACGAGGACGCCTTCCTCGCCGACGAGCGGCTCGGCCTCTTCATCGTCTGCGACGGCGTCGGCGGCCGCGCCTTCGGCGAGGTCGCGGCGCAGGAGACCGTCGAGATCATCTGGGAGTGGGTCAAGCGCGAGGCGGAGACCATCGCCGTCGCGGCCGACGAGGCCCGGCTCGCGCGGCGCGTCGTCGTGCATGCGCGGCCCTCGGCGGGCCCGCCGGTGTGGGTCTCGCCCGACACCGTCGCCCGGCTCGGCGCCCTGATCCGCGGCGCCCTGCAGAACGCCTGCTATCTGGTCCACGGCATGGCCGAGGTCGACGCCAACTACTCGGGCATGAGCACCACCGCCTCCGTCGTCCTCATCGCCGGCGAGCTGGCGATCGTCGGCCAGGTCGGCGACTCGCGCGTCTACCTCGCGCGCGGCGACGACGTCCGCCAGCTCACCGAGGATCACACCTTGCTCAACATGCAGGTCAAGCTGGGCCTCGTCAGCCCCGAGCACGCGCGCGGGCGCAAGAGCTCGATCACCCGCGCGATCGGCCTGCACGACTTCGTCGAGGTCGACATCTTCGCCTTCCCGCTGCAGGTCGGCGACCGCTTGCTGCTCTGCTCCGACGGCCTGCACGAGTACCTCGACAGCGCCGACACCTTGACCGACCTGTTCCAGCTCGACGCCCGCGACGCGGCTCCGGCCGCCGTCGCCCACGCCAACGCCTGCGGCGGCAAGGACAACATCACCGCCCTGTTCGTCGAGATCCTCGACAGCGCCCCCGGCCCTGACGGCTCGCATGGCCGTGCTTCCCGGCCGCTGATCGATCTCGCGGACCCCCTCGCGAGGCCCGCAAGTCCCGCACAACGGCAAACCTGCAGCCGAGTTCGCCGGTGCCGCGCCGGCCACCTGTCTCTTTCGCCAGCTTCATCCTCCGCCGCTCTCGCCGAGCCGTGTCTCTCGCCACGGACCGCGTTCGTCGACGGCTCACGGCTGCGACGCAATGTATGGACATGTCCGCAGGGACAGCTCACGTCCCGCGCGTCGGCGCGCGCCTCGTGGGGCCTCCAGCGAGCCCGGCCGTGGCGTGCAGCCGCGTACGCCTCTTCTCATCGCCGGCGGATGCGGCTGAAATGGCGGGACCATGCGTCGTGCCCCTACTCCCGCCACCCTCGCCTTGCTCGGCCTCGTCCTCATGCCTGCCTGCGGCGACGACGGCGGCGCGACGACCGAGGGCGCGAGCTCGACCACCGACGGCGCCGGCTCGACCACCGGCGACGCGACCACGGCCGCGCCCACCGGCGACCCGCCGACCGCCTCGACCACGCTCGAGCCGACCTCGACCACCGCCGGGCCGACGACCGAGCCGATGACGGGCACCACCGCCGAGACCGGCACCACCACCCTCGACACCGACACCACCACCAGCGAGCCCTCGGCCCTGTGCGATCGGCTCGGCGGCGAGGCCGGCGTCGGCGAGCTCGTCGACGGCGCGCTCGCGGTCGTGCTGAACGACGACAAGGTCAACGGCTACTTCCTCAACAACGACGTCGACGGCGGCAACCTGCGGACCTGTCTGATCAAGCAGCTCGGCCAGGTCGCCGGCTGCGCCGGCGTCGAGTACGACTGCCTCGACATGAAGACCGCGCACGCCGGCCTCGGGATCTCGACCGCCGACTTCATGGACTTCGCGCTCGACTTCTCGACCGCCCTCGACGCTCACCAGGGCGCCCACCCCGACCTCGGCGACGACGACAAGACCGCGATCCTCGGCGTCCTCGGCGAGCTCGCGCCCGACATCGTCGAGGACGTCGGCAGCGACGCCACGGTCTACCAGCGCGTCGGTCGCAAGCCCGCGATCAAGGGCCTCGTCGGCGCGCCCGGCCAGGCCGGCTCCTTCGTCGACAACGTCGCCCTCGACGTCGCCATCAACGGCTTCTTCGCCGCCGCCGAGTTCGAGCGCCTCAACACCTGTCTCACGCGCCAGGTCGGCGGCATCGACGGCCCGACCCGGTACGGCCTCGAGGTCGACGCCCCGCCCGGCATCGACCCTGGCGTCGGCGTCGGCAACGAGTGCAAGACCATGGCCGTCGCCCACGAGGGCCTGGTCGACGTCAACGACATGGTCGGCATCGACATCAACGACTTCGGCGCCCTCGTCACCGACCTCGTCACCGCCATGGAGACCGCCGGTGTCGCCGCGAGCGACCAGGACGCGATCCTCGGCGTCCTCGGGCCGATGTGCGAGGACATCCTCGCCCCCGAGTTCAAGAACCAGTGCCCCGGCGCCAGCAAGACCGAGACCGTCGAGGCCACGAACCTCGCCGCCCCGATCCCCGACGACGGCTACGACGGCTCCCTCGCCAGCATGGCCTGCGCGGTCCTCGTCGTGCCCGACGACGCCATCGACTTCGTCGCCGCCGTCACCCTCACCGTCGCCGCCGACCACACCTTCGTCGGCGACCTCGTGATCAAGCTCCAGGGCCCCGACGGCACCGTCAGCACCATCCTCAGCCGCCCCGGCCTCGTCGAGGGCGTCGACGGCCAGGGCGACTGTTGCGGCGACAACGCCAACCTCAGCCCGTCGACGCCGCTGACCTTCAAGAACGGCGGGGCCACCGACGCCGAGCAGATCGGCGCCGCCGTCCCCGACACCAGCGGCATCGTGTGCGTCGACGAGCAGCCGCCGATCGCCTGCGAGTTCCACCCCAACCCCGGCGCCGGCCCCGGCATGGACCTGGACGACTTCCTCGGCCTGACCGCCAAGGGCACCTGGCGCGTCTGCGTCGGCGACGCCGGCGGTGGCGACAGCGGCACCCTGCACGGCATCACTTTGGTCGTCGACAGGGTCAAGTACGACCCGACGCCCTGAGCCCTTCCGCGAGCGCCACGACCTCCGCCGCGACGGCCGCGATGCTCCGGCCGCCGCAGTCCAGCGTCGCGTCGGCCAGCGCGAGGTTCGACGGGTGCGTCACGTAGCCCCGCAGCCGCGCCGGCGCGATCGGCCGCCCCTGCGCGCTCAGCCGCGCCGCCAGGGTCGCCACCGCCGCTTCCGCGTCGCCAGCCGGCAGCAGCAGGACCACCCGCGCGCGGGCCAGCGCCGCCTTCACCGCCGCGCGCAGGTCGAGGTGCTCGTAGATCGAGTGCCCGGCGCCGAAGTCGAGGATCGCGTTCTCACCTGTCCCTTCGACCATCTCGACGA
Organism: Nannocystis pusilla; assembly: GCF_026626665.1. Taxonomy (GTDB): domain Bacteria; phylum Myxococcota_A; class Polyangia; order Nannocystales; family Nannocystaceae; genus Nannocystis; species Nannocystis pusilla. The sequence goes on along the minus strand of NZ_JAPNKE010000002.1, from coordinate 817,849 downwards.
TCGCCCCCGCCTTGGCCTCCTCGAGCGCCCGCGCGGCCGCGGGCTCGCCGAGGCTCGCCACCAGGCGGGCCCGCACCGTCTGCAGATACGCCCGCCGACGCGCCGGCGAGACGTCGCCGTCCACCACCCACTCGGCCGGCTCGACCGCCGCGATCGCCGGCTGCGCGCGCAGATGCGGCCACCACCGCGCGTCGACCTCGATCGCGGCACGACCTGTCTCTCGGGCCATATGCGCGGCGCAGCAGGTCTTGCCCGCGCCCGGCGGCCCGACCAGCACCAGCGGTCCCGGCCGCTCAACCACCGCGCGCGTGCTCCGCGAGCGCCCGGTGCCCGGCCGCCAGCACCTGCGCGGTCCATTCGAGGAACGCCGCGACGAACACGGCCCCGTCGGCGTCGGTCTCGACGTGCTCGGCGATCTCGCGCCGCCCGGCCTCCATGCGCTCGACGTTGCGGCGCAGCAGCCCGGCCAGGTAATCGCGCAGCGACGGATCGGCCTCGCCGGCCAGCATGGCGACGTCGAGCGCGGTCACGTGCATGAACGAGTACTGGGCGTGGAACACCGCCGACATCGGCCGCTTGCGATCGGTGCGAACGGGGCTCGTGTACAGCCGATCGAGCGGGTTGACGACGAGGCGCGCGCTCGACTCGAGCTCGAGCCCGAGCGCGAACAGCTTGTTGTGGGCCATCTCGTGGACCAGCGCCTGGGCCGTGGCCGCCGGGTCGTGCGTCGTCACCCACACCACCCCGAACTGCGAGCTCTGGGACGTGCTGGCCGACCCGCGCAGCTCGGGCCAGCGCGCCGTCGGCCGCCCCGCCGGGCGCATCGGGCTGATGGTGTGGACGATCTGCGGCAGCTGCCGCGCCGCCGCCGGCCAGCGCGCCAGCAGGCGCAGCGCCTCGCCGAGGCCCGGATCGGCGAGCGCCCCGTGCTCGTAGTCCGGCGCCCGCGGGCACTGCTCGCCGACGTGACGCACCGCCACCCGACCGTCGCACACGCGCACCTCCGCGGCCGCCAGCGCCTGCGCGCGCGCTCGCTCGAGCTCGGGGAAGCGGGCCGCCGCCAGCCGAACGATCACCGCGGTGTCGTGGCCGTCGTCCTGCGGCGCCGCCAGCCGCTCCCACGCGATGGCCGGCGCCGACGCCAGCACCGGCAGCCGCGGGCGCGCGTCCGCGTGCGCGAGCCCGCGGAGGTGTCGCGGCGCGTCGCTGACCAGCCGCCGCGGCGGCGCGCGGAACGGCGGCCGGGTCCCCTGCGCGCCCGCCTCGGGCCACGCCTCGCCCGCGCGCACGAGCGCGTGCCAGCCCGGCGAATCCTCGCTGTCGTGGCACAGCTTGAACACCGGCGTCTTGACCTCGGCGATCCCGTGCAGCGCGCTCCAGCGGATCGGCCACGCCAGCGCCGCGAGCAACCACTCGGCCGCCTCGGCGTCGCGCTGCCGCAGCTCCGCGAGCCGGGCCTCCGCCGAGGCCAGGCTGCTCGCGCAGGTCGGCGAGCACGGCACGTGGCCGAGCATCCGCACTCCCATCCGTGCGAGCAGCGGCGACAGCAGCGGCGCGCAGTCCAGCGCCGTCTCGCCCGCCGGCGGCCGCCAGCGCCACACCGGGTCGCGCAGCTGCGCCCCGTCTTCGCAGCACCGCGGCGCCGCGCTCGGCGACAGCTCGGCCAGCGCGCGGCGGACCCGCTCGAGCCGCGGCTCCCACAGCCGCCGGGCCGCGTCGCTCACCCACGACACCCGCGCGAACCTCGGCATGTCCGAAAATACATGCTCTTTCGCACATGTCCTATCCGACACCACGTCGCGCAGCGCCGACTCGAGCGTCGGGTTGTCGCCGCGAGCCCAGGCCGCCAGCATGGCCGCCTCCACCCGCGCGCGCAGCGGGTGGAGCGACAGCGGCAGCTCGCCGGCGGCCCGCAGCTCGCGCTCGGCGTCGACGAACAGCTGCTTGTGGACCTCGCAGTGCTCGCTGCGGTTGCGCCAGTCGCCGGCGATCGCCGTGCCCGGGCAGTGGCCCTTGCACATCAGGAAGAACCGGCAGTCCTTGCACCCGCCGTCGCGCTGCGGCGTGTGGTAGAGCGCCACGTAGCGCTCGTAGCCGGCGCGGTCGGCCTTGGTGAAGTCGACCCCGTCCTTGTTGGTGCGGCCGCAGTTGCTGCGCTGGCCGTCGCCCTCGACCCCGCTCACTGCCGCGGTCGTGTAGCTGTCGCAGGCCCGGAACACGCAGCCGGCCCGCGCGTCGCGGCCGCGCAGCATCTGCCGCATGTCGGTGAACACGTCCAGCTTCAGCGCCGGCACCTGGCGCTCGAGCGCCGCGAACGAGCGCAGCGCCGCCACGTTCTCGTCGGCGTCGAGGGCGTAGCGGGCCCCGACCGCCGGGTCGTCGACCTCGAGGGTGTGCAGCCGCGCCGCCCGCAGCCCGCGCCCCGCCAGGTCCGCCAGCCACGCGTGCAGGCGCGGCAGCTTGTCGGCGGTCGCGTTGCCGCGGTGCAGCGTGACGATGAGGCTCACCGGCAGCCCCTCGGCCAGCAGGCGGGCGATCGCCGCCTCTGTCTTTTGGGTCAGCTCCCGCGTGCGCGCCAGAGTGCCGGCCCAGCGGACGTCGTTGAGCTCGCCGGGCCCGTCGATCGACACGCCGACGCGGACCTTGTAGCGCTTGAACGCGGCCACGTGGTCGTCGCCGACCAGCGTCCCGTTGGTCTGCACGGTGTTGCCGCCGTGGCGCTCGAGGCCGAACGCCCACAGCCGCTCGAGGTCGGCCAGCGGGACCAGCAGCGCCTCGCCGCCGAACAGCGAGAACGGCCGCGGATCGGCCTCCAGCACCCGCAGGATGGCCTCCACGTCGTAGCGCCGGGCGACGTTGCCGGCGTCGCGCTGGGGGTTCTGATAGCAGTACTGGCAACCGATGTTGCAGCGCACCCCCAGCGGTCTGACTTCGATCCCCATGGCTCAGTAGTCGTCGATGTGGCCGATGACCGGGACGTCGACGTGGTCGACGTGCGGCAAGGGGATGTCGACGTGCGGGATCCAGCTGCCGCCGAAGATGTCGCCCATGACGTCCGCGACCTCGTTCGCGGCGTAGCCGGCCCCGCTCAGCGCCGAATTGACCGCGCTGTCGGTGTAGCCGCCGACGTCCTTGAGGAACTTGCCGACCTCCTCGGCCGACTTGCCGAACGTGTTCTTGAGGATCTTGGCCGCCTCGTCGGCGCCGAGGTTGAGGTACTTGACCGCCTGCTCGGCGGTGGTGCCGAACGTGTTGACCAGCCCCTTGGCGATGTCCTCGCTCTTGGCGCCGACGTCCTGGAAGAACTTGGCCGCCTCCTGCGCGACCGGGGTGACGAACTCCTTGACCCACTTGAACGCGGTGTCGCCGGCGGCCTTGAGCACGTCGAGCACGGGGCCCAGGATCTGGCTCTTGAACCACTTGGTGAACTCCTGCGCCAGGTCCTCGGCGGTCCTGAACGGCACCGACACCTGCACCGGGCCGATGGACTTGTTCTCGTAGAGGATCTTGAACGCGAACCCGACCCCCTGCGAAAACGCGCTCTTCGAGATCGTCGTCGCCACCTGGCAGCCGACCGACAGGCCGACCGAGCGCCCGGCGATGTCGACGTTGACGCCGATCGTCGGCCCGAAGCGCAGGTCGAACACCCCGCTGTTCAGCTTGAGCTTGGCCTGGGCGTAGATGCCCATGTTGCCGCTCTGCAGGTCGACCGCGAAGCCCGACGTGGACATTTCGGCCTTGATCGACTGCGAATAGAGCCCGCCGACCAGCACGATCTTGCCGTCGATCGACCCGCCCTGGCGCGACGCGGTGAACTCGACGTCGACCGACGCGCCGCCCGAGCCGGCGACGTCGGTGATCGCGAGGAAGTCGATCCCGCCGGCGCTCAGCTTGATCGGGTCGAGCTTGCCCTTCAGCGCCCCGCCGCTGCCGTAGTCGACCTTGCCCTTCAGCTCGGCCTTCCAGCCCCACAGGTCGACCTTGCCGCCCAGCTCGAGGCCCGGGTCGTAGGTCTTGCCGGCGCTCGTGCCGCCGTTCGGCGCGATGTGGATCAGCAGGTCCTTGATCTGGACGGCGATCAGCTTGCTGGCGTCGATCGCGTCGTTGGTCAGCGCGCCGATGAGGCGCGGGATGTCGAGGCCCTCCGGGCTCTCGATGCGGAGGATCGAGTTCTGCGGGGTGCCCGGGTCGATGAGCAGACCGATCTCGCCGCCGAGCAGGCCGTCGCCGATGTGGATCCCGCCGCGCGCGCCGATCGCCACGAACGGGAACGTCGCGGTCGCGCTGAGCTGCACGCCGAAGCCGGTGATCGTGATGCCCTTGAAGCCGAACGGGTCCTCCCACGCCCCGTCGGCGGCATCGAGCGCGCCCCACACCGTCACCTTGCCGCCTTGCCCGATCTCACCCTCGATCCCGCCGCGCAGCTCGAGCTGCTCGTTGCCGATGTTGAGCTCGAACGTCGCGGTCAGCCCGGCCGCCACGCTCGCGGTCTGGCGATCGACGTCGACCGCCAGGCTGCGGAACACCACCGCCTGGGTCCCGAGCGCCGCGTTCAGCAGCAGCTCGGCCTGGACCTTGAACAGCAGTTGCCCCCCGCGGCGCGACGCGATCGCCAGCACCACGGTGCGCGCGTCGAGCCCGAGCGCCGGGAAGGTCGCCTGCAGCGCGCGGAACGGCTGGAACGTGTCGCCCTTGACGGTCGTGAACAGGGTGATGCCGTCGACGTAGTCGCCGAGGTCGTCGTCGCTGCCCTCGTCGTCGGCGATGACGACCACGCTGTTGGCGTAGACCTCGACGAACGGCATCACCACCGCGTCCACGATCGTCCACAGCTCGCCCGGCAGATTGGGCCTTACGTCCTTGAGCATCAAATCGTCGAGGCCCTTCGGGGTGGCGAACTTGAACACGTAGCTGATCGGGTCGGCCTTGGAGAGCGTGATCGCCAGCGGGTCCACCGACGTGCGGAACGGCGCCGAGATCGAGGCCGCGCCCTCGTAGGCGATCGACTTGTCGAACGCCGAGGCGGTGATGGTGCCGGTGAACTGGACCGGCAGGGTGAACGGCAGGGAGAACAGGTCGAACGAGACCTCGCCGAGGTCCTTGAGCCGGCCGAGGTCGGCCTGCGGATCGAGCGGCCCCGGCGTGTCCGGCTTCGGCGGCACCGGCTTCGGCGCCTCCGGCTTCGGCGGCACCGGGGTGGCGACGATCCCCTTCGTCACCACCAGGCTCGACGTCTTGTCGTTGAAGTCGCCGACGTTGCTGGTGTCGGCAGTAAAGCTCACGCTGCGCCCGCGGAAGCCGGAGTGCTCGTAGAGCGTCACGGTCATCCCCTTGGGCACCTTCACCGAGCTCAGGGCCTCGTCGCCGATGCCGAGCTGCGCCGCCTCGTAGCGGCCCGGCGCCAGCACCTGGCTCTTGCCGGCGAAGTTGACGTCGACGAAGATCGTCGCCCCCGCGGCCTCGGGCAGGCTCACCTTCTCGACCTTCACGCTGGCGGTCTTGTCGTTGAAGCTGCCGAGAGTGGTCGCGTGGGTGGTCAGCACCAGCTTGCGGCCGGCGAAGCCCGTCTGGTCGTAGAGCGACACCTGCAGCCCCTTCGGCACCTTCACCGAGCTGATCGAGCCCTTGAACTGCAGCGCCGCGGCGTCGTGGCGGCCCTCCGCGATCCGCTGCTCGCGGCCGCCGAAGTGGTCGTTCTCGTACAGCGCCACCCCGGCCCACGCCTCGCCGCGCTCGACGATCGCGCTCGAGATCTTGTCGCTGAGCTGGCCGATGTTGGCGCTGTCGGCCGCGAACGAGACCGACGAGCCGCGCGCCTCGGCGTCGGTGAACAGGGTCACGCGCCAGCCCTGCGGCACCTTGACCGAGGAGATCGCGTCGTCGCCGACGCCCAGCGCGGCGAGGTTGTGGTGACCGACGCCGAGGGTCACGCTCTTGCCGGCGAAGCCCGCGTCGACGTAGAGCGTGACGCCGGTGGGCAGCCGCGCCGGCGGCTTCTCGCGCACCTCGATGCTCGAGGTCTTGTCGTTGAAGTCGCCGACGTTGCTGGTGTCGGCCGCGAACGCGATCTTGCGCCCGCCGAACTTGGCGTTCTCATAAAGGATCGCCTCCATCCCCGCCGGGACCTTGAGCGAGCTGAGCGCGTCGTTGCCGATCGCCAGCTGCTTCACGTCGTACCGCCCCACCGTGAGCACCTGGCTCTTGCCGGCGAAGTTTACATTTTGAAATACCGTGACCTCGCGACCCATGACACCCCCTGCCCGAAGCGGGCTCGACCGTATCAGAGCCGCCAGTCGGGAGACATGCCCGCAAGGACAGGTGATGGGATGTCGCCGCGCTCACCCGCGGGGCGCGAGCGGTCGCGCGAGCGCGAGGAATTGCGCGTGTAGTCGCGGCCACCCGCCGACCTCCGCCTCCGCGGCCGCGCGCGCGAGTTCGTCGACCGCCCGCGCAGCCAATGCACCGACGATCGGCGCGAGCCCGTCGATGACGATGCAATCATCGTTCGACAGCGAGAGCGCGAGGTTGGCCGCGCCGCGTCGGGCGTCGTCGCGGACGTCGTCGAGGTCGTCGACGATCCGCCAGGCCACGAACAGTCGCTCGAGCACCCCGACGATCCGGTCGCGCGCGGCGGGTCCCCCCAATCGCCAGGCGCAGAGGCCGGGCACGATCGTCCACGTCGCCATCTCGGCGCGCGCATTCGCCAGCGCGGCTTCGAGCGCGACCGGTCCGCGCGCGCTCGACCGCGGCGAAGTGGCGATCGATCTGTGCGGCCGCGAACGCCTCCATCTCGCGGTCGCCTGCCGCCAGAAGAGCGACCGCCGCCTCGAAGCGCGACCAGGCCCGCGTGCGCAGCTGCAGCAGCGCCGGCGCGCACGCCAGCTGACCGTCGCACAGGTGGTCGTCGAGCAAGTGGAGCAGCAGCGCGAGCGCCTGCCCGACGCCCGCCTCGCCGGCCAGGATCGCCGACAAGCCGGCGCGCAGCGGCAGCAGCGAGGCCCACAGCGGCGGCGGGAACTTGCGCAGGACCCCTGCCGGCCCGCGCCCGCGCGCCTCGGCGTCGAGGAACGCAGCCGCCCCCGCGCGCAGCGGCGCCGGCAAGCTCTCGGCCACCGTCCGCAGCGACTCGCCGAGCTCCGCCTGCAGCGCCAGCTCGGCGGGGGTGAGCGCGACGCGCCCGAACTGCCAGCGAAGCGGCGCGTCCGGCGTCGCAGCCGACGACTCCGCGGTCGCGTCGTCGGCCCGAGGGCTCGCAGCGAACGCATCGCCTGTCGCCTCGGGCTCTTTACGACGCTCGCCGGCCGCGTCACCTGCCCCTTCGGACACCCCGCCAGGCCGCACCGCGTCACCTTCGGACCTCTCGCTCCCCCGCGCCGCGTCCCCTGCCCCTGCGGTCACCTCGTCCGTGCCCGCTCCACCTGCCTCTTCGGACACCTCGACGTCGTAGCGCCCCGGGGCCAAGATGTCGGCGGGGTCGAGGGCTCGCCGGATCTTCGCCAGCGTCGCCGCGTGGACCGCATCTGTCCCGCGGGCCAGGTGCATCGACTGCAGGCCCAGGCGGTACGGGTGCAGCCCGCGCCCCGCCAGCCCGCGCAGCACCGCGTGGTGGCAGGCCAGCGCGCGCGTCCTCGCCCGGGCGGCGGCGGTCGAACAGCAGCGCCAGCACCACGTGGATCACCCGCGGCTCGGCCCACTGCAGGCTGATCGCGGGGTCGAAGCCGCGGGCGATCACCTGCTCTTCGAGCCAGGCGACCGTCGCCGTCAGCTCCGCGCCGCGGGCCGGCACCGCCGGCGCGCACCACAGCAGGCCGCAGCCGTCGGCCAGCGGGTCCGGCAGCGCCGGCGGCTCGCCGACCGGCCAGTACAGGCGCGCCAGCGCGTCCTCCCCGGCCAGCGCGTCGGACTCGCGCGGGACGCGAGCGGCCAGCCCGTCGACATGTCCCTTCAGGCAGGTCTCCGCCAGCACGAGGGTCGCCGCTCCGATCGCCTCGCTCGCGCCGTCGACGACGAGCTGCCCGAGCCAGCGCGCGCCCGGTCCGGCCGGGTTGTGGCGATCGACCGCGGCCTGCGGCAGCGCCTGTCCCTCGGGACATACGGGGCGGCGCCCGGCGATCGTCAGCAGCCGGCGGTCGTTGTACAGGGAGATCGTGTGCGGCAGCGCGTCGGCCAGCTTGAGCGGGCGCAGCGCGTCGATCACCGCGGCGAGCCGCTCGCGGCGATCCAGCGTGAACCGCAGCGCCCGCGCCCACGCCGGCCGCGGCGTCAGCCACAGCGTCGCGCGCGCGACCACCCCGAGGCGCGACTGCAAGAACATGCCCTCGAGGCCAGGTCCCGCGGCCGCGCGCGACAGGCCGCGGCAGCGGGCCCCGGGCTCGCGGTCGAAGCCGGTGCGCAGCAGCGAGCCGTCGGCGAGCACGACGTAGAGGCCGCACAGGCGATCCGCGCGGCTCCCGTGGCGGCCGCGGCCGATCCCGCGCTCGAGGCCGTTGGCGAGCACGCTGGCGTCGGGCGGCGCGCCCGTGCGCGCGATCGTGAAGCCCGATCCGCGCAGCCGCTCGCCCAGCGCCGCGAACGTGACCCCCGGCTCGATCGCCGCAGTGCCGAGCTCGAGATCGAGGTCGGCGATCCGGTCGAGGCGCGCGAGATCGAGGATGGCCGCCCCGTCGCGCGTCGGCACGCGTGAGCCGTAGCCGAGGTTGCGCCCGCGGCTGCTCGGGTATACCGGCACACCCGCGGCCGCCGCCGCGCACGCACGCCTGCAGCTCCGCGAGCGTGCCCGGTCGGACGATGCAGCTCGGCGCGTTCGTGGTCACGAACGTCGCCCGCGCCGCCGTTCGCCGCGCCTGGGGATCCGCCAGCACGTGGGCCTCGCCGACGATCGTGCGAAAGGCTGCCAGCGCTCGCCACAGCTCGCTCATCACCCCGCATCCTAACGCATCGCGCGGGCTTGACGGGGGCGGCGGCGCCGGCTGTGCTGATGTCGATGATCCCTCTGCGAACCCGCCTCGACCTCGCCCCGCTGTTCGCCGCTCTCGGCTGGATCGCCGCCTGCGGGCCGCCAAGGGCGAGACCGAGTCGACCGGCGAGCCCACCACGTCGACGACCACGATTGCGAGCACCGGCGCGCCCACGAGCGGCACGACCGCGCCGACCACCGGCGATCCCGCCGCGTGCCCCGGCGAGCTCACCCCGTTGCTGCAGGCCGACGTCGAGCCGCCCGCGCCCTCGGGCTACGTGCGCTGCGACGACGGCATCGTCCACCGCGCCGAGAAGCTCGAGTGCCTGGTGCCCGCGACCCCGTCGAATTGCCCGGCCGACGCCGCGCCGGGCGGGTGCCTCAGCAACGACGATTGCACCGAGCTGCCCTTCGGGTCATGTCGCAGAGCATCATCCTCGGCGGCCTCTTCGCCACCGAGACCGGCGGCACCGGCCCGACGTGCGAGTGCGAGTACGGCTGCCGCACCGACGCCGACTGCCCCGAAGGACAGATCTGCCGCTGCGCCGGCGACGGCCTCGGCACCTACACGCGCTGCATCGCCGCCGACTGCACCGCCGACGCCGACTGCCCCGGCGAACTGTGCGGCGTCGCGGGCGGCGCGTGCTCCGACGGCCTCGTCCACGCCGCCTGCACCACGCCGCAGGACGAGTGCGCCGGCCCCTCCGACTGCAACGGCAACCTGTGCATCCTTCAAGACGCGAAGTGGATCTGCAACAACGTCGATTGCGGCCGCCCCTTCATCGTCGACGCGGCCCCCGTGACCGCGGCCGCGTCCGCGCGGGACGACTGGCGCGGCCTCGTCGCCGTCCCCGCCGGCGCGCCGGCCCTGCGCGCCCGCCTGCGCGAGCACTGGACCGCGATCGCGCTGGCCGAGCACGCGTCGGTGGCCTCGTTCGCCGTGTTCGTCCTGCAGCTGCTGGCGGTCGGCGCCCCGCCGACGCTGGTGAGCGACGCCCAGCGGGCGATGGCCGACGAGATCGAGCACGCGCGGATCGCCTTCGCCCTGGCCAGCCTGTACGAAGGGACAGGTGTCGGCCCCGGCCCGCTGCCGATCGGCCGCCCGCGCGTCGCCGCCGACCTCGACGCAGTCGTCGCCGCGGTGATCGCCGAGGCCTGCGTCGCCGAGACGCTCGCCGGGCTCGAGCTGCGCGAGGCCGCGGCCCAGGCCGAAGATCCGGCCCTCGCCCGCCTGCTCGCCCGGATCGCCGCCGACGAGCAGCGCCACGCCGAGCTCGGCTGGCGCTTCGTGCAGTGGGCCCTGAGGGAAGCAGGGGCCGACCGCGGCCGCGCCGAGGCCTGCTTCGCCGCCGCCCTGGCCGGCGCCGAAGCTGCCGCAGAGGACATGTCCTCACGGCTAGGCGATCCGGCGCTCCGCAGCCACGGTGTGGTCGACGCCCCGCTGCGCGCCGCCGTGTGGCGCCGCGCCCTCGACGGCCTGGTCCGCCCCGCGGCCGCCCGCCTGTGCGCCGCGTGACCCTCGCATCGTCGCCTCTTCACGAGCTCGACCGCGGTGCGGCCAACTCTCATCACGGCGAGAACATGCCCAACGCCACCACCCCGGCCCCTTCCCCCGGCACCCAGCCGCGGGCCAGGGCCTCGCGCGCGAGCGCGGCGATCCGCGCCGGCGCGATCGGCACGACCTCGGCGCGCCACGCCTCCTCGACGTGCGCCTGCACGATCGCCCCGGTGCGCGACGCGTGGGCCAGCGTCACCGTGCATTCGTCGCAGTGTTGACAATTCCGCAGCCCGCGCCGACGCACCCACCAGAGCAGCTCGTGGCCGTCCACGACGATCGCCCGACTGCCGCGCCGCGCCAGCATGATTCGCAGGGTGCCGCCGCGAGGCCTCATGGTCAAGCGGGCGAACGCGAACGCGTTCGCCCTCGACATGCGGCGCGCCGCATCATGACCCTCTGCCACGACCCCCTGCGTGGCATCATGCGCCGACCATGAAGCGCCGCATCGACCCCCGCCAGCTGCGGGCTTACGCGCAGCGCGGCGCCCCGCGGGTCCCCGACGCCCTCGCGCGCTATCGCAGCAGTCTGCGCCGCGGCGAACAAGGCGACGATCCGTTCCCGCGCGGCCGCTATTGCCTCGACTTCGAGCTCCCGCGCGCCAGCGATTGTTGTGAGATGCGCGTGCGGGACCTCTACCACGCCCTCATCCCCTGGCTGGCCCACGACCTGGTCGAGCGACCGCAGCCGTGGATCGACTTGATCGCTCTCGTCGACGAGCTCGTCGAGCGTGAGGACGACTGGTACGCCTGGTCCGCGCCCTGGCCGCTGGCCGACCTGCGCCTCGTCGTCGACGAGGTCGCCGTGCTGCTCGCCGAGCAGCCCAATCCTTGCGCCCGTCCGTGGCTCGGCGACATCGACTACGAGCACCTCGGCCGCAAGTTCGCCGGTTTGCGTCAGGACCTCGCCGCCCACGCCGGCGAAATCACCGACGTCCTCGTCAACGTCCACTGGTGGTAATTCCACGAGGCGATGACGCGGCCTGCCCGCGACCGCGGCGAGGACAGGCCGTCCGCGATGGCCAGCACAGCGCGAAGATGCGACCATCGCCCCGGCCACGCGGGGACGGAGGACGGCATGGCGCACAGCAGCGAGCCTGGGACCTACGAGCTGGCGGCCGACACCCAGTCTCACCCGCTCGGCGACGCGCACACGCTCGCCGCACCGACGGCCGACTTCGACGAGACCGCGACCGGCCGCCACATCCCGCCGCTCCCGCAGGTCGCGCGTGACGCCTACGTCGTCGGCCAGGAGGTCGCCCAGGGCGGCATCGGCCGCGTCCTGTGGGCCCGCGATCGCCGGCTCGATCGCCCCGTGGCGATCAAGGAGCTGCTGGTGTGGAACGAGCGGCAGGAGCGACGCTTCGTGCGCGAGGCGCTGCTCACCGCGCGGCTGCAGCACCCTGCCATCGTCCCGATCTACGAGGCCGCGCGGTGGCCCGAGGGCGCCCCGTTCTACGCCATGAAGCTGGTCTCGGGCCGCACGCTCGCCGATCGGATCGACCACTGCGAATCGTTCAGCGAGCGGCTCGCGCTCCTGCCCCACGTCCTCACTGCCGCCCAGGCCGTCGCCTACGCGCACAGCCGGCGCATCATCCACCGCGACCTCAAGCCCGCCAACGTCCTCGTCGGCGAGTTCGGCGAGACCGTCGTCATCGACTGGGGCCTCGCCAAGGACCTCGCAGAGGACGAGCCGATCGCCGAGTCCGTCGCGCAGGCCGGCGAGGGCCTCACGATCGACGGCGCGGTCATGGGCACGCCCTCGTACATGCCGCCCGAGCAGGCCGCCGGCCTCGCGGTCGACGAGCGCGCCGACGTCTACGCCCTCGGCGCCATGCTCTACCACCTGCTCGCCGCCGTCCCGCCCTACCGCGACGCCCCGCACGAGCTGCGGCTCCTGTCGATCCTCGAGGGCCCGCCGCGGCCGCTCGAGCAGCTCGTCCCGCAGCTGTCCGACGAGCTGGCCGCGATCGTCCACAAGGCCATGGCCCGCGAGCCCGCCGCTCGCTACCGCAACGCCGGCGAGCTGGCCGCCGATCTCGAGCGCTTCCAGACCGGCCGGATCGTCGCCGCCCACACCTACTCCGCGCGCCAGCTGCTGCGCCGCTACTGGCAGCGGCACCGCCCCGCGCTGTCGATCGCCGCCGCCGCGCTCGTGCTCGTCGCCGCCGTCGTGTTCGCCGCCTTCGTCAAGACCGACCGCGCGCGCCAGTTCGCCGAGGCCAAGGAGCGCGAGGCCGTCGACGCCTCGCGCGCGGCCGAAGCGGCCCGCCACGCCGCCGAGGACGCGCGCGCCCAGGCGACCGCCCGCGCCGACGGCATCACCCTCTTGCAGGCCCAGGACGCGCTGCGCCGCGATCCCAACCAGGCGCTCGCCTGGCTGCGCACGCTCTCCCCGAATTCGCCGACGCCGCTCGCGTGCGCCGGATCGCCGCCGACGCCGCCGCCCGCGGCCTCTCGCGCGCCTTCCGCGGCCACACCGAGTACATCAATCGCTTCGGCGTCTCGCCCGACGGCGCCCGCTTCGTCACCGCCAGCGACGACAAGACCGCCCGCGTGTGGGACATCGCCAGCGGCCGCGCGATCGTCCTCGCCGGTCACGGCGACGAGATCTGGAACGCCCAGCACGCGCCCGACGGCGCCACCGTCGCGACTGTCTCGAAGGACAGCACCTTGCGCCTGTGGCACGCCGACACCGGCGCGCTGCGGGCCACCTTCGCCGTCTCGCCGACCCGCCAGCTGGTGATGCGCCCCGACGGCGCGATCCTCGGCTGGCACACCACGAACGGCCCGGCCTGGCGCTTGCGCCCCGGCGCCGCCGCGGTCGAGCTGCTGTCGCCCCTCGACGAAGCGCCGCGGTGGTCGAACCTCTCGCTCGACGGCCAGCGCCTCCTCGTCCAGCCGCAGGCCGCCGACGCCTACGTCCGCGACGTCGACGGCGCCACCGAGCGGACCCTCCCCGGCACCCGCGGCGCGCCCGGCAGGTGGATCCTCGACCACCACGGCGACTTCGCCGTCCACCTCACCCCGGAGTCGGTCGCCCTGTGGGACCTGGCGACCATGACGCGAAGGCCCTCGACGTCGGCTCGCACTCGCGGCGGGCGGTCTTCTCGTCCGCCGGCGATCGCGTCGCCTTCGCCGTCGGCGCCGACATCGTCGTCCACGACCTCCGCACCGGCGCCCTCGTGCGGCGACTCGTCGGTCACGAGGGCCCGGTCGAGATGTTCGCCTTCTCGCGCGACGATCGCCGCCTCGTCTCCGGCGCCGTCGATCGCACCGTGCGGACCTGGAACCTCCGCTCCGGCCAGAGCGAGGTGTACGCCGGCTTCGACGGCATCGTCACCGAGGTCGAGCTGCTCGCCGACGACCGATCGATCCTCGCGGTCTCGAGCGTCGGCGAGGTCCGCCTGTTCGAGCCGCGCCGCGCCGGCCGGATCGTCACCGATCACGCCGCCCCGACCACCGGCCTCGCCCTCTCGGTCGACGGTCGCGCCGCCTCGGTCGACGATCGCGGCCGCCTGCGGATCAGCGACCTCGACGGCCGCCTGCTCGCCGAGCACCCTGTCTCCCACGCGCCGCAGCTCCACCTCGTCAGCGCCCCCGACGGCCGCAGCTTCGCCGGCCTCGCGCGCGCCTGGGTCACCGTCGCCGACGGCCGCCACCCCGACCTCGGCGCTCCGCCTGCGACCCTCCTCTTCGGCAGCTTCGACGCCGTCGCCCCGACTCGCGTCGAGCTGCCCGCGGCCGCGCTCGAGCTCGCGTGGCTCGTCGACGGAAGCGCCGTCGTGGTCTCGCTGATCGACGGCACGGTCTTGCAGATCGATCGCACCGGCGCGCTCGTCGAGCGCGCCCGCTTCGCCGCGCCCGCGACCAGCCTCGCGCTCGCGCCCGACGGCGCCCGGCTCGCGCTCGGCAGCGAGGCCGGCGACCTGCGCCTCGTCGACCTCGCCGGCGGCCACCACCGCGACCTCGAGCCCCATCAAGAACGCGTCACCGCCCTCGCCTTCTCCGCCGACGCATCCAAGCTCGCCAGCGGCTGCGCCGACCACACCGCCCGCCTGTGGCGCCTGCAGGACGACAGCTTCCGCGCCTTTGACGTGGGGGGCCACGGCGTCGAGCAGCTCGCCTTCTCGGCCGACGGCGCCGCGTTGATCCTCCTCAGCGGCGGCGAGACGCACCTGCGTCGCCTGGACGTCGAGACAGGTGCCCAGCTCGCCCCGCTCGCCGGCCCCCTCGGCAAGCTGCTCGGCTTCACCGTCGCCGCCGACGGCCGCCGCCTGCTCACCCACGGCGCCGACGGGGCCGTCCGTCTCATCGACCTCGCCGACGGCGAGGGCCGCACGCTCGCCGGTCACACCCAATCGATCACCGGCACCGGCTTCGCCGCCGGCGGCCGCACGATCGTCACTCTCGGCCTCGAGGGCGCCCTGCGGGTCTGGCCCGACGACCTGCCCGAGACCATGCCCGAGCTGCGAGCCTGGCTCGACACCGCCACCCCCGAGCGCGAAGCGGAATAACCTGTCCCTCGCGACATCCGGCTCTCGCCAGGGTCGACCTGTCCGCATGGACATCCGGCCGACTCTCACCGGCCCCAGGATCCTGTCCCGAGAGACAGCCCCCGTCCAACCTCTCCCGACCTGCTACCCTCCTCCCCGTGTCGACCGCCGACGCACCTGCGACCTCCCCCGCGACCGGCTCGCGCGCGCAGGATTCATCGTCGTAGCGATCGTCGGCGGCCTCGCCCTCTACGGCCTCGGCGGCGGCGGCGGCTTCTATCATCGCCTCGTCGCCGCCCCCTTCGCCCCCGCCGCGTCCGCCCCCTACTACCGCGAATCGCTGCTGCACGTCGGCCTCGCCCACGCGCTCGGCCTGGCCGGCAGCCTCCTCGCCTTCCGCGTGTTCGTCCTGAGCTTCTTCTGGCTCGGCCTCGTCCGCCTCGTCACCGCCGCCGCGCGCCGCCTCTCGCTCGCCGACGTCGCCCTCGTCCTCGCGGTCGCCGTCACGCATCCCACCGCGATGATCGCCCACGCCTGGACCTGCCATCCGGACGCCCTCACCTACGCCCTGACCCTCGCCCTCCTGTTCGCCCGCCGCCCCGCCTTCATCTTCTCGATCGCCGCTCTCGGCGCGTGGAACCACCTCGCGATGTGGCTCGTCGTGTGTACCAGCGCCCTCGTGCTGTGGTGGACCTTCGCCGAGCCGCGCTTTCGCCCGCGCGCCTTCGCCCTCGGCGCCGGCCTCCTCGGCGGCGTCGTCACCTGCAAGCTCGCCCTCCACCTCTGCGGCATCACCATCGCCGAGGACCGCTTCGCCGCCGCGGCCGCGCACCCGCTCCCCGTCCTCCTCGGTTACTGGACCGGCCCCGGCTGGCCGCTCCTCTACACCCTCGCCTTCGCCCACCTCGTGTGGTTGCCCGCCCTGCTGCTCGGCCTGCGTCGCCTCGCCCCGCGGGCCGCCCTCGGCCTCGTCGTCACCCAGGCGCTCGCCCTGGGCGCGACCTTCTTCACCGAGGACACCACCCGCGTGTTCGCCTTCCTCGCCGGCGGCCCGCTGCTCTACGCCCTCGTGCGCGCGCTCGAGGTCCCCGCCCCGCACCGCCCGGCCGCCCTGCGCCCGCTCGTCCTCGCCGGCGTCCTCCTCACCCTCGCCGCCCCCAGGGGCTTCGCCTGGAAGGGCCGCCTGCACGACCTCGAGGCCTCGCGCGCCCACCTGCGAGCCCTCCTCTCGCGCTGAACCGGTGACGCCTCCGGCTCGAGAGCCATCCGGGCCGTCGCCTCGTCACCCGCGCGCCGGCGAGCGCAAAAAAATTCTTTCGTCGCCCGGGAAGATGACGACCGGCCGGCGTTGACCCGGCGAACCAGGACCGAGCTCCGCCGACCGCCGCGTCGCGCAGCCCGGCTCGCGCACGCGCCCCGCTGCGAGGGTCGCCGCGCCCGGCACGGGCGGCGCCCGCTCGCGCCGCGCGGCCGTCGACGGACGCACGTGTCCCATCCCACATGTCCGAATCAACATGTCCGAAAGCGCACGAGAAACGATCATGAAGCACCGCATCCTCCTCCCCGCCGCCGTCCTCCTCGCCTTCCCCGCCTGCGACGATCCCGACGACCTCCGCGCCGACGAGGCCCTCGAGCTCGAGAGCGACGAGGACGCGGACGAGGCCGACGAGGGCATCGGCGCCACCGACGGCTTCGCCCTCACCGACGCCCTGCGGCCGCAGGCGATCGTCGGCGGCGCGGCGGCCAGCGAGGGCGAGTACCCCTTCATGGTCTCGCTCCAGCTGTCCGGCTTCGGCCACTATTGCGGCGGCAGCCTCGTCGCCCCGCAATGGGTCCTCACGGCGGCCCACTGCGTCAACGGCCGCGCTCCCGGCAGCCTCACCGCCGTCATCGGCCGCACCGATCTCGCCAGCGGCGCCGGCGAGACCCGCAGCATCACCCAGATCGTCGTCCACCCGCGCTACAACACCGAGCCGGGGGAATTCGACAACGACCTCGCGCTGGTCGCCCTCTCCTCGCCGTCGACGCGCGACCCGATCGAGCTGGCCGCCCCGCACACCGGCAGCGACCGCGCCTCGTGGATGCCGAACGCCCTCGCCACCGTGATCGGCTGGGGCTCGCTATGGGCGGGCGGGCCCGGGACCAATCATTTACAGGAAGTCCAGGTCCCCGTCCTCACCGACACCTACGCCGCCCAGCCCAGCGTCTACGGCAGCAGCTACAACCCCGCGGTCCACGTCGCCGCCGGGTTCGTCAACGGCGGCAAGGACGCCTGTCAGGGCGACAGCGGCGGCCCGCTCATGGCCTGGACCGCCACCGGCCTGCAGCAGTTCGGCGTCGTCAGCTGGGGCGACGGTTGTGCCGGCGCCGGCAAGCCCGGCATCTACACCAAGATCTCCAGCCAGCGCCTGCACCGGTGGCTGCGCAGCGTCATCCACGAGACCCCCGCCGTCGGCGACGTCAACGGCGACGGCCGCGACGACATCGTCACCTTCACCCACGGCGACTCGGGTGCCGGCCCGCTCGACGTCTACGTCGCCCTCTCCAACGGCAGCAGCTTCGGCGCCGGCCAGCTGTGGCACGACTGGTGGGCTCACCGCGGCCACACCGGCGCCGTCGGCGACTTCAACGGCGACGGCCGCGACGACATCTGGGCCTTCAGCGAGAGCCAGGTGTGGGTCGCCCTCTCGCGCGGCTACGACTTCAACGGCGGCGGCTATGCCAGCAGCGTCGGCACCGCCGACAGCGACGACATCGGCCGCGTCGCCGACGTCAACGGCGACGGCCGCGACGACGCCGTGTTGTTCTCCGCCGACGGCACCGGCGACGTCCACGTCATGCTCTCGACCGGCTCCGGCTTCGGCGCCAAGACCAAGTGGCACGAGTACTTCGCCCCCGAGGGCGAGACGCCGATGCTCGCCGACGTCAACGCCGACGGCCGCGCCGACCTCATCACCTTCACCCAGAGCATGAACGGCGCCCAGGCGGTCGTCGCCCTCTCCAACGGCAGCAGCTTCGGCGCCGCCAGCGTGTGGAACAACTGGTTCGCCCCCGCCGGCGAGGTGCCCGCGGTCGGCTACTTCAACAGCGACGCGCGCGCCGACATCGCCACCTTCGACCGCAACTACAACGTCTACGTCGGCACCTCCAACGGCGCGAACAACTTCGCCTCCGCCCTGTGGACCTCGTCTTTCGGCGACTGGAACGACACCCTCACCACCGGCGACGTCAACGGCGACGGCCGCGACGACCTGATCGCCTTCACCCAGGACCAGAACGCCGACGTCTGGGTCGCCCTCTCCAACGGCGTCAACGGCTTCGGCGTCTCGTACATCGCCCACGGCTACTTCGCCCCGTGAGCTCCGCATCGGCGCGGGCGACTCGCTCGCGCCGACGCCCGGACGTTCGCGACCTCGGCCCGCGTCGCCCGACGCGGGCCGAGCTCGTCGACGGCACGCGATTCCTCCAGCAACTCGCCGTCCGCGACCTCACATCGCCGCGCGTCCCCGCCCCGTCACCTCCGTCCCGGACAGCTGTCACCGATATGTCCTTCGGGACATCTCGCCGCCTCGGCCCCCGTACACCCCTCCAGACGGCCACGCACACACTTGTCGCGGACGCGCGAGCGGCTCGCGCGGCGATTCCGACGACACGCACACCGCGACCAGTTCGCCGCCCCTCGCGGCTCGCGCCGAGCCCGCGGCCCGGTCCTCGGCTACAAGCGACACATGCCCCTTACCCCTCGCTTCGCCCTCGCCGCGTCCCTCTGCCTCGGCCTCGCCGCCTGCACCGACCCGGGCACCACCACCGACGGCAGCTCGACCGACGCCGGCACCACCACCGCCTCGACAAGCCCCGCGACCACCGTCGACGAGCCGACCACCACCAGCGGCGTCGACACCACCGAGACCGGCACCGGCACCACGGAAGCCCCGACGGGCACCGACACGGCGACCACCACGGTCGACACCACCACCGCCGGCCAGGAGTGCCCGCCGGTGAGCGACGCGTTCGGCCCCGCCGGCGGCGAGCTCTCGCTGTGCGGCGCCACCCTGCGCGTCCCTGCCGACGCCGTCGCCGAGGACGTCGTGTTCGGCATCGAGGTCATCGAGCCGCCCACGGCGCCGCCGTTCGAGCAGGAGTTCGCCTCGCCGGTGTTCCGCTTCACCCCCGACGACGTCGCCTTCGCCCAGCCGGTCGAGCTGATCCTGCCGCGGCCCGAGACCGACTACCGGATCTCCCTCGCCCGTCACGTCCCCGAGGAAGACGCCTTCTGGATCGTCGAGGCCTGCGACCTCACCGACACCACCATCGCCCAGAGCTTCTTCCAGCTCGGCACCTTCGCCACCCTCCGCGGCACCTACAAGTATCCGGACAGCACCTCCGGCCTCGGCGACGGCACCATCGAGCTCGAGTTCCTCGGCGACACCGCGAGCTTCCCGATCGACATGAGCGGCTTCGGCATCTACTCCGACGCCGAGGACGGCAGTCGCACGCTGACCGTCAAGTCCATCCGCGACATCGACGGCGGCGTCGAGTCGCTGCGCATCGACTTCGCCGTCGACGGCACCGGCGACATCGCCAGCCTC
The DNA here is from genome assembly GCF_026626665.1 of Nannocystis pusilla. GTDB lineage: Bacteria > Myxococcota_A > Polyangia > Nannocystales > Nannocystaceae > Nannocystis > Nannocystis pusilla. The sequence goes on along the minus strand of NZ_JAPNKE010000002.1, from coordinate 798,254 downwards.
GTCGCCGTCGAGTGGCTCTCCACCGTCAGCGGCGGCGGCTACACGTACATCGTCGATCTCATCGGCTCGGACGGCGTCATCACCCTCTCCGACAGCGCCGACGATCACTACGCCGGTGAGCTCAGCGCCATCACCCACGGCGGCAACCCGCCCCACGACGAGCCGCTCCACGCCACCTTCGACGTGACCCTCGAGAAGTACGCCTTCCCGCCCGAGCTCAGCTGCTTCGGCGGCGAGTGACCTTCGCGTCCCGCTCACGGGCCCTTCGCCGCGGCCGACGCCCCGTCGGTCGCGGCGAGCACCTCGCGTCCCGCTCGCGGGGCCTCCGCCGCGACCGGCGCTCTGTCGCCACGCCGCATGAGCGCGTCGAGGCTCGCGCCGGAGCGCGAGCTCCGAGTCGACGCATCCGGCCACGAGCCGCGGACGCTTGTCGCCCCTCTGCGGAGCTGTAATACTGCCAGTGAATGAGCGTCTTCGCGGATTCGCGCAAGGTGACGCACAAGGGCAGCGGCCAGACCGAAGTCGCCGCGCCGCCGGACGTGTGCAAGACCCCGTCGCCAGGCGGACCCGTCCCCGTGCCCTACGTCAACGCGGCGCAGAACAGCCAGCTCGCCGGGGGCAGCAAGCGGACGGCGATCGCGGGCAACCCGATCGCCCTCGCCAGCTCCAACCTCCGCACCAGCACGGGCGACGAGCCCGGGACGGCCGGCGGCGGGCTCATGTCGAACAAGGTCAAGGGCAAGCTCACCTGGGGCAGCAGCAGCCCCGACGTCCTCGTCGAGGGCAAGGGCGTCGTCCGCTTCATGGACGTCACCCAACACAACGGCAACAGCTTCAACACCGCCTTCATCGAGCAGGGCGGCACCGGCTTCGCCTACGGCGACGACTTCGATAGCGAGTGCCCCCTGTGCAAGAAGAGCCCGGAGAGCCACGCGATCAAGGAGGAGACGGCCGAAGAGAGCAGCCTCGACGTCGCGCAGAAGATCCTGCGCGACCTCAAGGCGCGCGAGGACGCGTGGAAGCGGGCCAACGAGGCGCTCGAGTCGGCCGCCGCGGAACTGAGGCGGCTCAAGGACACCACTGCGACGCTCAAGCCTGCGACGCTACAGGCGCGTGAGGCGAACATCATCGCGCTCGTGCAGAGACGCGACGCGCTCGAGTCTCATCGCCGCGGGAGCTCCAACGGCTACATGTTTGGAGTGATGGTCTGTCTCACGGGCAAGAAGTTCGCCGCCGTCTCCGGGGACGAGGTCCCGGAGGGGTTCAAAGCCATCGCCGAGCGCTATGGCTGCACTATTGTGGCAGAGGCTGCGACGCTGGCCGATTTTCAGAGGCTCAATCCCCGGACCGAACAGGTGGCCGAAGCATGGAAAGAGGTGGACCGAAAGCACCAGGAGGACGCCAAGGGGTACAACAACAAGCCTGGGAAATGTGCAGGGGCCAAACTCGTCGGTAAGAGCGGTCACATCGCCAGGTCCATGACCGAAATCTACTTCCCCTTCAGCGGAGGTCGGAGAACGTTGACTTTCAACGTAATCTACCGCGGTCCTCAGCAATTCGCCCCTGCCGCGGGTCCCTGGGTTCCCCCTACGGCTCTCGACATGGCTGACGCTGGAGAGGCCACCCTCGTCGAGAGACGAGAAATGCGCCGCAAGTCAGAGGTCACCGTTCCATCCTGCCAGGCTTGCCAGGACACCCTCTACATGGCTCGTTGTGACATTGAAGGGAAGAGCTGCGGATGAACTGGTCCGAGATCCCTGCGGCGTCCCCAGTATCATTCTCGGGACTGCTTTCATTCATGGAACGCTGGAAACCCGGAAGCACCCGGGGGTTCCGGCCGGCTTCGACGGCACAGATCGGGGCCCTGGGGGCGTTCCACGGCGGACGAGACGTCCTGCCCCGAGTGTATCGAGAGTTCCTCTCCGTCATGGGCGATTCAACGGGCGAGTGGCGCTTGACGCGGGGAACGACTTCGATCTCCGCGCTCCTCGAGGACCTCGAGGACCGAGATCACGAGCGCCCAGATCTACAGCGATATCTAAAATTTGCGGTCGGAGAGGACGACTACAACGGTCGGCAACCGGACGATTTTTTCGACCTTGCTCGTCCCACTTCAGATGGTGCCGACGCAGACATCCTCCGCATTCACGAAGAACGCCTCAAGCACGGAGACGCCGAGGCGGAGCGACCGTTCTCGACCTTTTCGGATCTGCTTCGTACGCTCGTGGTGGTCAAGATCGCCTTTCAAATCAGGGACAAGTCACCCCGGTATTTCGACCTCGGCCGTCGCCTCAAGGTCATCGAGAGGGCCTACGAGCTTCTCCTCCGCCTGGGATTCGAGACGACCGAGCTCGGCATCTCCTTGAGCTCGATCCTCTTGAAAATCCACGTCGTGGTGCGATCGCCCTGCTCCTCGGACCCACGGACTTGGACGGATGCCTGCGGCTCAGGGCTCAGGACGACGACGAAGAGCGTCGGCTGATGGAGATCGTCGCGGATCATCGCGCGGAGCTCGTGAAGCCGTGAAAGCCGACCTCCGATACTCTCCTCGACGCCCTTGCCTTGTCGTCCGTGACACTTACTGGCAAAGGCTTTCCCTTCGCGCACCGCTCCGCCGACGGCCGCCGGTCCTCGTGAGCCCGTGAACGTGCAGACTCGCCGATGGACAACCTCGTCAACCTGACCCCGTTCGCGGCTGCGGCGATGCCGTCCATGGATCGGCACGGCAGCGAGCTGATATTGGTCGTGCTCGCCGCGCATTACCGCTTGCCGCCCGCCGGTCGGTCGACCGCCGCCTCGCTGAGCCCGTGCGAGCTTCAGGAGGCGGTCGTGGTCGCGGACGAGTACTGGGGCGACCCCGCGAGCTCGAGTTTGCGCCGGGAGGCGCAGACCGCCTATCGCAAGCCCGGGACCGACATTCACTTGCTCGGACACGCCTGGGCGCCGCGCGGGCGTCCGGTGACACGGGGTCACGTCGCGCTTCAGGTCGGCTCTCTTCGCCACGAGGCCGTGGTGTTCGGCGAGCGCCGCTGGTCGAGGGGGCTCGGCGGTCTTCGCCCCACCGAGCCCGAGCCGTTCGAGCGGCTGCCGATCTGCTACGAGCGCTGCTTCGGCGGAGCCTGCGGCGACGAGGCGAAGCGGCTCGTCGAGGCGAGCGAGCGGAACCCCGTGGGGCGCGGCCTACTCACCTCTGCACGCGAGGCTCCGGACCAGCCGCTGCCCAACTTCGAAGATCCGCGCGCGCCGATCGACGGGCCGGACGACCTCCCTGCGCCCGTCGGTTTCGGTCCGCTCGCGCGGCACTGGTCGCCGCGACGCCATTACGCCGGGACCTACGACGAGGCGTGGGTCCGCCGGCGAGCCCCGCATTGGCCGCAAGACTTCGACGAGCGCTTCTTCTGCGCCGCTCCCGAGCCCCTGTGCGCCACCCCGCACCTGCGCGGCGACGAAATGGTGAGAGTCGAGGGCGCGCACCCCGACGGTGACCTGAGCTTCCGGCTGCCGGCGCCGCGGATCCAGGTCAAGCTGACGCTCGGCGGTCGAGTCGGCGTCGCGCGCATGGTGCTCGACGGCCTCACGATCATGCCCGACGACGAGCGCTGCACGATGATCTGGCGGGCCGCGCTACCTGTCCAAAAGGACATGGCCACCATCGAGACGATCCGCGTCCGCGAACTCGAGCCGTGGGAGAACGGCGCGTGACTCGCTCCGCGCGCGTCCTGGGGCTCGGCGTCGGCTGTCCGCTCGGACTGACCGCGCGGGCGGCCTTCGCGGCGGTCGAGGCCGGGCTTCGTCGATTCGTCGAGATCGACGGCGTCCTCGACCTCGCAGGCGAGCCCGCGCGCGGCTGTCGCCTGCAATCGCTGGCCGGCGAAGATCCGTTCGAGCGCGCGCTCTGGTTCGCGCGGCGAGCGGCCGCCCAGGCCTTGCGCCCCGTCGCTGGCGGTGTGGCCGCGCCAGTGCCGGTGTTCGTCGCGGTGCCAGCCGCTGCGCACGAGGCAGGCCGCTCGCGGCGCCTGAAGGAAGTCCTCGCAGAGGTCGCGCCGCCGGCCGCGGAGCTGCGCTGGTTGATCGCGGTCGGGCGGGCGAGCGGTGCGGTCGCGCTGGCCGCGGCGCTGGACGAGCTGGGCGAAGGAGCGCCGCGAGTGCTCGTGGGCGGGCTCGACTGCCAGGTCGCCGGCGAGGCCCTGCGCGAGCTGTCGCGTCACAATCGGCTGCTCGGGCGCCGCAATTGCGACGGGCGTCTGCCGGGCGAGGGCGCGGCGTTCTTGCTGCTCGGGCGCGCGGGCGAACGGACCGGCGGTCCCGCGCTGGGTGTCGTCGAGGCGGTCGCATGCGCCGAGGAGCCCGCGCCCTTCGTCGGTGAACCGGCCAGCCGCGCAGCGGGGCTCACCGAAGTTCTCTCCGAGCTGCGCGAGCGCTGGCCGCAGCGCGTGGACGAGGTGGTCGCGGCGCAGAGCAACGAGCGGTTCTTCGCCACCGAGCTGTCGACGGCCTACCTGCGCAACGTGGAGCTCATGCCCGAGCCGATGCGCGTGCGGGCCCTCGCCGATGCCCTCGGCGACTGCGGCGCGGCGGCCTTCCCGCTCGGGCTCGCGTGGGCGCTCGACGACTTCGATCTCCGGGCCCGCTGGCGCGGCTCCCTCGCCAGCGCCGTGGTGCTCTCCTCGTCCGACGCCGGGACCGTCGGCGGCGCGCTCGTCACCGCCGCAGCCGGCGAGTCTCGAGAGGTCCGCCGAAGCGGCGCGGGCAGCTCGTGACGCCGGGTCGACCTCGCCGTACGCTGCGACGTCGAGCTGCCTCGAGCCAGCATTCGCGAAATCACCGGCGTCTCGCGCATTCGCGAATCACTGCACCAGGATCATGAACTCGATGCGGCGATTCTTCGCGCGGCCCGCCGCCGTGCGATTCGTGTCGAGCGGCTCGTCGGGGCCGGCGCCGCGGGTCGTGAGGCGGGCCGCGTCGACCCCGTGTTCGACGAGGTAGCGGCGCACCGACTCCGCGCGGCGGCGCGACAGGTCGCGGTTGTGCGCCAGCCCGCCGGTGCTGTCGGTGTGGCCGGAGATCTCGATCTTCACGCTCGTGTGCTCGGTGAGCACCCGGACCGCCCGGTCGAGCACCGGCCGCGAGCGCGGCTTGATCGAGTCCTTGTCGAGGTCGAAGTAGATCCCGCGGATCACCCCGATCACGGGCCGCACCGGATCGAGGTCGTCGGGGCAGCCGTCGTCGTCTTCGAGGCCGTTGCGGGTCTCGGGCTCGTGGACGCACCGGTCGACGTCGTCGAGGATGCCGTCGCCGTCGCTGTCGGGGATCGGGCACCCGCGCGGGGCGACGCCGGGGACGTCGGGGCAATCGTCCTGCCTGTCCCAAAAGCCATCTCCGTCCCGATCGGGCTCGGGGCACCCGTCCGGCGCGATCCCGGGGACGTCGGGGCACACGTCCCGGCTGTCCAAAAAGCCATCTCCGTCCCGGTCGCGCTCGGGGCACCCGTCCGGCGCGATCCCGGGCTCGAACGGGCAGGCGTCGGCGCGGTCGAGGAAGCCGTCGCCGTCGCTGTCCTTCTCCGGCCGCCGCGCCGGCGACCTGCGCCCGAGCAGCGCCGACACCCCGAGCTGGATCTCCGGATAGCTGACCGCGCCCGCGTCGACCCGCCGCCGCGCCGCCACCACGTCGCGCACGTCGAATCGCAGCAGCGCCCGGTGCGACAGGAACACCTTGACCCCACCGCCGAAGTGCACCGACTGGTCGATGTCACGCCCGAGCGCGCCGGTGGTGCCGATGCCCCCGCCGCCGACCAGCGCGAACGGAGCGATGCGCCAGAACGGCAGCTGCGCGATCAGGTTGCCGCGGAAGTTGAAGAGGATCGCCCGATCGCGCGGCTCGCCGTCGATCACGATCCGCGTCGGCATCACCGCCGCCTCGACCTCGCCGCCGAGGAACGCCAGCGGGTAGAAGCCGACGCGCCCGCCGAACTGCGGCGCCGCGACCCGGTACGGCTGGAAGAACACGCTCCCGGGGTCGCCGTCCTGCAACGACGCCAGCTGGCGGTGCGGGTCGAACAGCTCGTGCGCGCTGCCCCCGGTGAAGAACACGCCCGCGAAGGCGCCGAGCTCGAAGGTGTTGCGCGCGGGCCGGCAGCGGCGGATCCACGGCACCTCGTGCGCGTCCTGGCAGCGCGCGCCCGGGGTCTCGGGCGGGGCCGCGGACGGCGGGGCGGATGTCCGAGCTTCGCTGTCGGCGCCGGGCCTTCGGCTTCGACCTGTCCCGAAGGACTGGTCCGGGACGGCGGCGCGGAGGTCGCTGACGTCGCTGTGGGCGCTGGGTCTTCTGGTCTCACCTGTCCCGAAGGACTGGTACTGGCGAGGGCGCTCGCGGGCAGCGCGACGAGCAGCGCGGCGACGAACAGGCCGGGGGAGCGGCGCGGAACGAGGGCATGGGTCATGGCGGCCGCTGAAGTACCGACCTCCGCCGAGCCGATCGGTCGCCCGCGCGAGAAATGTTCGCGGCGTGAAGTCGCGCCCCGCCGCAGGCCGACCTACACGGTCTCTCCCTCGCGGCCAGCGCCCCGCGACCCGTCGTCATACCCGACCTCGCGAGCGTTTACGTCCGCCTGTTGTGCGCGGTAACTTGGCCGCCTCTCGTCACGAGTCTCGCTCGCATGTCGCTCAAGTCCCTCGTCGATCTGCTGGACAGCCTGTTCTCACCCGACGGCCTGCAACGATTCGTCCACCTCGAACTCGACGCCGAGAAAGTCGTGCAGGAGGTCGATTTCAAGACCGCCCCAGCCCGGGTCTTCTACGAGGTCGCGGTCGCCCTGCGCCAACAGGGACGCATCGACTCGCAGCTGTTCGCCAAGCTCCGGGGAAAGTTCCCGCGACGGGTGAGCGACATCGACGCCGTCGCCATCTTCTTCGGGGAGCCCGCCGCTCCGTCCGGTCTCCAAACGCACGTGATCACCCTCGAGGCCGCGATCGCCGGCCAGATCTCCGCGATCGACGAGGAGCAGATACGAGTCGCGCTCGGCACGGCCGTCCCGGTCAGCCGGCTGAAGCTGGACCTGCACGACCTCGATACCCTGGCGGGCGATCCATCGACATGGTCGAAAGGCCAGGTGAGAATCCGCGAATCGATCCAGCAGCACCTCCGCGATGAAGTGCTCCGCTCCGGAGCCCGCCACCTGTCCCTGTTCGGCCTGGCCCCGATCCCGTGGCTCGTCGCCTTCGGCCTCGCCGTGTCGGAGACGATCGACGCCCGCGTGTTCCAGCGCCTCCGAGCGCCCGCCGGCTGGAGCTGGCAACCCGAGGAGCCCGAGCTCGATCGCTGGTCCGTCATCCCCGATCCCGACGCTCCGCCGGCGCGCGACGTCGCCGTGCTCATCTCGGCCAGCGCGAGCGTCAAGCGCGAGCGGGTCGACGCCGTGCTGCCGCGAGCCGATCGCGCGACCTACGAGATCACGCTCGCCGATCCCCGGATCGACGCCGTGCGCAGCGAGGCCCTGCTCGAAGCGTTCGCTCACCACTACCGCGCGGTCCTCGGACAGATCGAAGCGCGACACCCCGGGATCGAGCGGCTCCACATCTTCGCGGCGGCGCCGGTGGCCGTGGCGATCGAATGCGGGCGGCGGATCTTGCACAATGCCGCGCCGCGGATCGTCTCCTATGAGTTCGCCGGCGGGCAGTACCGCAAGGCGCTCGAGCTCTAGCCGTGAGCTACGCGCACCCGCCACACACCCTACAGCCCGGCATTGCGACGTCCTGGCCGCCTCGCTCGAGCGCGCTCGCGTCGAGCTCGTAGCGAGCCGAGGTGCGAAGCCCTGCCGCCTCGAACGCCGCGCCGTCGCCCTTCCACGAGCGCAGCAGCGAGGCTTGCCTGCGTCCGCCGAGCACCTCGAGGGCCAGACGACCCGCGAGCTCTGCCGTCCGCAGGGCGTCGAGCGAGCTGTACGGCGTGAACGCGTTCCCGCAACCAGCGAGTTCGCGGGTGAACACCTGGCCGGCCGCCGCGAACGCGGCCCGATTCACCAGCACGGCATCCCGCTCCCACGCGTGCGGCGTGAACAAACAGTCGAGGCACCCCGACGACGCGCCCTGGACCGCCAGCGCGTGACCGCCGATACCCAGCGGCTCGAGCCACGTGAACAGCAGCGGCGGACGATTGGCCAGGCCGTGGAGCCGTTCGTTCAGGTCACGATCGACGTTGGGATCGCCGGTCGCCGAGACGACGAGGTCGTATCGGGTGACATCGATCGTCCCCGCGTCGAGCGCCTGCTCGATCGAAGCGGCGCAACAGTCGACCTGGACGCCAGGATAGCGCCGCTGGACCTCGCCTCCGAGCTGCAACGACTTTGCGAGCGGCACTCCCAGCGACGGCGTCCCGAGGACGTGACGATATGCGTTCTCCGGGCGCAGCCGATCGGGATCGACCAGCGTCAGGTGCCCGATCCCGCAGCGGACCAGCTCCAGCGCCAGATGCCCGCCGATGGCGCCGCAACCGACCAGCAACACTCGCTTCGCCTGCAACGACGACTCTCCGCCCCCGCGCGGCACCAGGTAGCCCGGGTCGCGCCGCTCGACGTGGAACTGCCTCACCTCGGCGGTACCCGTCGCCCCCGCCAGGGGATGGGTCCCGCGGATGTCGTCGAACTGCACACCGACGAGGTGGTCGCCGCCGCGAGGCTTCGGCACGCGCACGAGCGCGAACGAGGGCTTCGCCCTGCCCCGCGCGTGGTCCTCCAGCCGCCGCTTTTGCGACCGGGACAGGTTCTGGCGGATGAACTCCACGAGCTGGACCCGGGTCCACGGCCCCAGCGGAAACGGGTCGGGCGGTCGCGGGACGCGCTCGAGCGGAATGTACAGCCCCGGAGTCGCTAGGTTGTCGATGGCTTGCTCGACGAGCCTCATGAGCTCGGGGCCGCGGAAGGGCATCGGCGCGGCGATCAGCTCGAGCGCCTGTGCCCGATCGCGGACGAACGCGAGCGTCCCGGTCCAGGGCAAGAGGACGCGCAGGATCGGCTCGATCTGCGCGCCGGCGGCGAAGAAGACGGTCCCTTCCGGCGGCCCGGGCCAGTACAGCGCCAATTCCTCGATGAAGTCGGCTTTGTTCTCACCGGTGAGCCCGCGACGGATCGTCTCGACCGCGCGGGCCAGCGCCTCGCCGGCGACCGCGACGGGCCGATAGCGATCGAGGAGCACTCCCTCGTGTTCCTGGTAGCAGACGTACCCGTGCTGAAACACGTGAGGGATCCGGCCGTGCAAGTGCTCGTCGAGGACGAACACTTCGGCAGCCGCCCCGGGAACAGCGGCGGGAGGCCGAGCCGCAGCGAGAGTGCATGCCCTTCGACGTGCACCACGCCGTCGATCGCCGCCCTGACGCCATGGGTTTGCGCCCACGGTTCGTACATCGATTCGGCCGGGACCAGGCGAGCCTGCTCGAGCAAGTCGGCGGCGCACAGCTGCTCCGCCACCGCAGTGAGCTCGTGCTCGTGCATCACCCGGCCGATCCCGACGAGACGATCGCCCCGGCCGCGCGACGGACCGTCGAGGACTTGCTCACCTCGGGAAAGTCATCGCCGAAGAACCTCCGGAGGGTGCGGCTCGCGGAGCTCTCGTCGGCGTCGGCGAGCGCGCGCCGCAGACCGTCGTCGAGGTCCTGCAGCTTGTCCCGGAAGACGCGCATCTGCTCGTCGTTCATCCGCCGGAACAGATCGTCGTGCGGCGACACGGGCAGCTTGACCACCAGCCGGGGCGTCGCGTTCGCCAGCATCGTCGACACCAGCCCGGACAACGCCCTGAGGTCATCGTAGTGGACCCGATTGGCCACACCGTCGCGCTCCTTGCTCGGCGCGAACCACTGCAGCGCCGCCGCCGTCAGGCCGATCCCCTTCGGCGCCGCGTCGCCCTCCGCGGAGAATTTCAGGTCTTTCCACCGCTTCAAGCAGCGGATCGCGCGGCGACACTGCTCGCGGTCGTCGTCCGCGAACGTCGCGTCGATCGCCTTGCTCAGGGCCAGCGGGTCGGTATAGCGCCACTCCTTCAATTTCCCGGCGTCTCCGACCTTGCCGACCGCGAGGTGGAACATCCCGTCGGTCCCGGCCGGCACGTACACGTTGAGATCGACGTGGTAGAGCGCCTCGTTGCGCCGTTGATAGTACACCGTCACGCACGGGCGCCGGAGCTCGACCTTGTACCCCGACAGCGCGTCGACCACCCTCTGCTTCAACGCCACGGGATCGGGCCACTCCTCCTTCGTCGTGTTGAAGCGCAGGCCGACGTCGATGTCGTAGTCGCCGTCCACCGGCTTGACGCCGGTCCGCAGCTCGTAGCTCCCCTGGTTGAAGTGACTGAAGCTGGGGCCGTCGAGACGCTCGCGGATCCGGTCGAGCACTGCGTCGCGCCGCTCCTCAACGTGGCCTGCTCGTTGTCCCAGCCGAGCCGGATCGCGTCGTTGAACTTGTTGAACTCCGTCTGCAAGATCGTCATGACTCTCCTGGTTTAGGTGTGGTGCCCGGCCCCGCTCTCGACGATCACCGCCGCCCTGCCCGCGGGCGCTTGTGTTGCATCACGATGACGCGCGCCCGGCTTGTGCTGCAGTGAAGCGCGGCGACGAGCATGGGACCGGACTCGTGGTAGTGGCCGCCGGAGAGCGGACCGTTCGCGTCGCAACGATGTTCGGTCGCTTCGCCGCCCCACTCCGGTCGGCGCACCACGGCCGAGGCCGGCAACCTCGGCGACTCCGGACCCCACGGAACCTCCTCGCCGTCTGCGTGTCCCCCGCGCGAATGCGAGTCCTTCCGCTCCTCGCCCTCGGCCTCTGCGCCTGCGTGACGCGCTCCTCATCCACGCAGCCGCCGACGCCCGCAGCATCGCCGGCCCCTGTTTGCGTGTCCTCCTCGCCCGCGCCCGCTCCCACGCCCGAGCCCCCGCGCCTCTCGCTGCCCGACAGCGAGCCGGCCTGGGCCCTCACGCGGGACGACGTGCTCCTCCAGCTCGAGCACGAGCCGACCTTCGTCATCATCTCTGCCGGCGACCCGACCCGGCCTTTCGGCCGCGTGCCCGCCTTCACCCTCTACCGCGACGGCACCGTCCTCTTCACCCGGGACTCGGAGCAGCGCCGCGGCCTCTTCCGCTACAGCGTGTTCGAGTGGGCCGCCAGGGACCACATCGAGCACGTGCGGGCTCTCGGCGTCGCGCGCATGCGCAGCTACCTCGACGAGTGCAACCCCGCGCCGCATCGACCGGTCTGCGCCGCCGATGCGAGCATTACGATCCTGCGCACCCGACTGCCCGACGGCTCCTTGCACGAAGTGCGCAACTACAACGGCTTCGCCGCCAGGCTCGCCGCGCAGCTCCACGCCGTCTACGACCGGATCGCCCGGCTCGCCGCGCCGCGGACCGGCGTCGACCTCTACCTCCCGCACGCCGCGACCCTGTTCGTCCGCCGCATCGCCGCGCCATCCGACCTCGACGACGCGGAGCTCGCCCGCGCTCGCCCCTGGCCGCTCGACGCCGACTGGCTGTCCCGCACCGCCGCCTCCGGCGCGCAGGTGATCGAGATCCCGCAGATCCGGGCCATCATCGCCGCCACCGGCACCAACACCCCGCACAACCAGCTGTTCGTCCTCGGCGAGGCGTTCGTCCGCGTCAGCATGGTGCCCTGGCTCCCCGGCCACGATCACCGCGCCGCCCTCGATCGACGCGACATGCCCCGCTGATCGCCGCGCAACCTCGCGCCAGTTGTCCGTCCACCGTGACACCGACACCGCCGGCCGGGCGCGGGTTATGCTCGTCGCGTGTCGCTCGCTCCTGCCGTCGCGCGCCTGTTCACCACGCTCGCCGAGCTCGCCGACGCCCCCGTCCCCGCCGACCTCGGCGCGGCGCTGCGGCGCCTCCCGGACGTCGGCGCCCTGCCCTCGCCGTGGGACACCTGGACGCTCATCGGTCTGGCCCGGCATCAAGCCCGCCAGGACTGGGTGCTGAGGGTCGTGCGCGAGCGCCTGCGCGGCGACTCGTCGGCCGTCGACGACGACGAGGGCGAGGTGCCCGGCCTCGCGGGGTGGCACTACCTGTTCCACGGCCGCGGCTGCTGCCTCACCTGCGAGGCCACCGGCGAGGCCATCGACGTCGACTTCGTCGACGACACCGCCGAGCACTTCGACTCTTACTTCTACCTCGGCCACCTCCGCTCGCTGCGCGAGCCGGATGTCCCCGAGGCCAGGTTGCACGCGCTCTGTCCCGAGCTCGAGCTCGCGGTCCTGGCCATCGAGGACCTGCAGGACGCCGGCGCGCTGCTCCGCGGCGAGCACCGCGTCTACTTTCGCCTCTCGCCGGCGCTGCGCGGCAGCATCGACGCCATCGACCGCGTGTGCCGGGCGCTCGCCGACCCCGCGCGCCGCTGCTGGCTCGCCGCCTGCCTCGGCGACTGGCCGTGGGCCCGCGAGCTGGCGACCGACCCCGCGCTGCTCGCCGAGCTCGACGCGCGCGCCGGGCAGTGCCTGGCGCTCCGCCGCGAACGCCTCGATCACGGCCTCGCCCGCCGCGAGCACCACACCTCGCTCCTGGCCCTGCGGGGGCTCGCAGCGCTGCGCGTGGACGACCTCGACGCGCTGCTGCTGACCGCGCTGGCAGGCTCCCCGAGCGGGCTGGTCTCGCTCGCGCTCGAGCTCGTCGAGCCGCGCTGGCGCCCCGAGCTCCACGCCGACGCCGTGCTCGCCCGCCTCGAGCGCGTCGACCCGCGCGGCGAGATCCCGCAGCCGCACATCTTCGCCACCTGCGCCGCGCTCCTGCTCGAGCACCGGTGCCACGTCGACGCAGTGCTCGCCCTGCTCGATGGCCTCGACGACCGCGCCGACGCCCGACTGTTGACGCTGGCGCTGGCCTTCCGCGCCCCCGCGGCTCTCGGTCTGCTCCGTCGCGCCCTGCGCTCGCGCGTGCCCATGCACCGCGGCGAGGCGGCGGCCTTGCTGGCCGCGATCGATGCGCCGTGGACCCGCCGCGAGCTGCGGGCCGTGCTGTCCGAGTCCGACGATCTCGAGGCCACCGCCGAGTGCCGCGCGGCCCTCCGCTGCAGCCGCGATCCCTCCGCCCGCACCGCCCTCGACGCGTGGGAGCGGCTGCACCCGTACACGCCGGCGACGGAGCCGCCGTTCACCTGGCTCGACATCCAGACCGCCCAGTCCGACGACGACCTGGCCTACAGGATCGAAGATCAAGCCGACCTGCTCGCCCGCTACCGCGATCGCCTGGCCGACCCGGACCGCGCTCGAATGTCATGATCCCAAATTCTTTTGAAATGGGGACATGTCTCTCTGAACACGCCCATCCAGGCAGGAGCGAAGGACGGCCGGCCGCGAGCAGATCCTACGATGACCCTAAGGACATGTTCCATGGGTCACATCAAAACATCCGGTCCCGGAAGCCAGCCGACGAGCCTGCGCCCCACGGTATGACCTGTCCCATACGCCATGTCGTGGCGCATGTCCTCACGAACATGTCCGTGCGTACGCCCGGTCGCCGAAGTGGTGGCTCCACTCCGCCGGCGTCAGATCGCGGCCGGCGCGGGCGCAGGCCTCGGCGAGGCGGCCGTCGAGCGTCGCCGGGAACACGCGGGCCAGGCCTTCGGCGCCCGCGGTCACCACCAGCAGCCCGTCGGGCGAAAAAGCACCGGTCCACAGCGTCTGGTCGGGCTCGCCGGGGCCGGCCGCGGGCGTGTGGGGCAGCCGCAGCGACGTGAAGCCTGCGCCCTGGCGCGACCACAGGCGGGCGCTCCCGTCGGCCGAGGCCGTGAGGATCGCGGCGCCGTCGGGGCTGTACGCCGCGACCCATACCGCGTCCGTGTGCCCACGCAGCGACACCGGCTCGCCGCCGTCGAGCGGCCACTCGCACGCGGTCCCGTCGGTCGACGCGGTCAGCGCCGTCCGGCCGTCCGGGCGCAGCTGGATCTGCCCGATCGAGCCCGCGTGGCCGCGCAGCTCGATCGGCGCCGCCTCGGGGTGCGTCAGCGACCACACCCGCGCCACCGCGTCGTCGCCGGCGCTGGCCAGGCGGCCGCCGTCGCCGCTGATCGCCAGGGCGCGGACCGGTCCGGCGTGGCCCTGCAGGCTGGCCTTGCGGACAGACGAGCCCGGCAGCGGCGTCACCCGCACCGGCCCGTCGTCCCCGGCGCTGGCGATGGCTGTCCCATCGGACATGAACTGAAGGACACGCACTGCCCCCGCGTGGGCCGCCACCTCGTCGAGGCTGGGCGGGCCGATCGCGGGGAAGCGGACCAGGTGGACGCGGCCGTCCTCGCCCGCCACCGCCGCGACGTCGCCGGCGGGGCTCCAGCGGGCGTCGTAGAACGCCGCCCCGCGGGGCGCGGTGAAGCTGGCCTCAGGAACAGGCTCGGTCCCCGCCAGCGACCACAGGCGCAGCCGCCCGTCGCTGCCGACCGTCAGCAGGCGCGCGCCGTCGGGGCTCGGCGCCAGCGCGACCGAGCCGCCCTCGCGGTGGCCGCCGAGGCGCGCCGAGGCTCGCCCGTCGCGCGGCCACACCCGCGCCGACCCGTCGAGGCCCGCCGTCACCACCGTGCGCGCGTCGGCCAGGAACGCCGCCTGTTCGATCCCCGCCGCGTGCCCGCGGAGCAGCCATGGGTCGTCCGCGATCGGCCAGCGGCGCGCGCTGCCGTCGACCGACGCCGACAGCACGCGCGCGCCGTCGTGCGAGAAGCGGGCCGCCACCACGCTGCCCGCGTGGCCGCGCAGGCGCAGCGGCGGGCCGCGGACGTCGAGCTGCCACAACCACAGCTCACCGCCCGCGGGTGTCCCGAGGAGCAGGTTGCGATCCGGCCCGATCTGGACCCCGAGCAGCGCCTCCTCGTGGCCTTGCAGCTCGATCCGCTCGCTGCTGCCGTCGCGCTCCCACACCCGCGCGCTGCCGTCGCGCGAGACCGTCACGACCTGCTGCCCGCCGGCCAGGAACGCCGCCCCGTAGACCTCGTCGTTGTGCCCGGACAGCCGCTGCGCCGGCCCGCCGTCGACCTGCACGATCGCCGCCGTGTGGTCGGCGCGGGCGACCACGATCTCCGCGCCGTCGGCCCGCCACTCGGCCGCCAGCAGCCCCGTCGCCCCGCGGGCGGCCGGCGCCGGCAGCTTGAGCGCGCGCGCCGGACCTCCGGCCTCGGGCCACAGCTGCAGCGCCCCGTCGCCCGCGAGCGTCAGCAACGTGGCGCCGTCGGGGCTCCACAGCGCGCGGCGCAGCTCGACCGTCGGCTCGCCGATCGCCTGCGGCGGTTGCTGCGGGCGCAGCACGTGCACGCTCGCCCCGTCGCGCAGCACCAGCGCTCCGCGGGCGCTCCACGCCAGGTCGCGTGGGTCGGCCGGTGACATGTCCCAACAGACAGGCTCGTCCAATTTCCCCGCCGGCCCCAGCGCATGGACGCACGGCGCACCGCCGGCGCGCGCGACCGCCAGCGCCGCCCCGTCCGGCGCGAACGCCAGGCCGCGGACGCTACCTGTCCCGAGAGCCATGTCGACCGGGGCCCGCGGCGTCGCCGTCGACCACAACACGACCGCCCCCTCGCGCTCGCCGGTGGCCAGCCAGCGTCCGTCGGCGCTCTCGGCCAGCGCGTCGACCACCGCCGCGCCCGGCCGGGCGAACAGCTCGCTGCGCGGTCCGTCGAGCGCGTCGAGCAGCGCCTGCTCGACCTCGAGCGGCGGCGCCTCGCCGCCCTCGCGCGCCGTCGCCACCGCCGCCACCGCCAGCAGCAGCCGCACGGCCGGGTCGGCGTGCTGCCCGGCGGCCGCGGCCAGCCGGCGCGCCTCCTCGGCGGCCTGGGTGCGCTCGAGGTCGGCGGCGGTCGCCGCCGTGCGGGCCCGCTGCTCCTCGACGTCGCGGGCGTGGCGCTGCTCGAGCCGCTGCCAGGCCCACGCCCCGCCGCCGGCCAGCGCGGCCAGCAGCGCCAGCGCCAGCGCCAGCTGCCGGCGCACGCGGGTCGGGTCGCGGCCCAGCGCGGTCAGCAGCGCGTCCATGCTCGGCCAGCGCGCGGCCGGGTCGGCCTGCAGCCCGCGGTCGACCACCCGCTGCAGCCAGGCCGGCACCTCGCGCGGGCCGCGGGCGATCGCCCCCGCCACGATCGCCGCGTGCACGTCCTCGCGGCGCTCGCCGGCGAACGGCCGCGCCCCGTGCAGCGCCTCGTGCAGCGCCACGCAGAAGCAGAACACGTCGCTGCGCGCGTCGGCCTCCCCGCCCGCGTGCTGCTCCGGGGCCATGTACGCCGGCGTGCCGACCACCGCGCCGGGGGCCGTCAGCTCGGCCGCCTCGACGCGCAGACCTGCCCGTGGGGTCATGCCCATTCGGACCTGTTCTTTCGGACCTTCCCCTTCGGACCTGTTCTCTGCGCCATCCGGAGGCCGGGCCCGGGCCAGCCCGAAGTCGACCACGCGCGGGCGCCCGTCGTCGCCGACCAGCACGTTCTCGGGCTTGAAGTCGCGGTGGACCAGGCCGACCGCGTGAGCCGCCGCCAGGCCGCGCCCGGCCTGCACGTACATCGCCAGCGTCTCGCGCCAGCTCCGCGGCGCGCGCTGCTGCCAGGCCCGCAGCGTCTCGCCCTGCACGAACTCCATGGCGATGTACACGTGCCCGCGGGCCTCGCCGACCTCGTAGACCTGGACCACGTTGGGGTGCGACAGCCGGGCCAGCGCCTGCGCCTCGCGCTTGCTGCGGGCCGCGGCCGCCGGGTCGTGGTGACCGGGGTGGACCAGCTTGAGCGCGATCCGGCGGTCGAGCTGCTCGTCGTAGGCGGCGAACACCACGCCCATGCCGCCGGCGCCGACGCGGCGCAGCACCGCGAACCGCCCGACCCGCTCCGACTCGTTCGGCGGGCCGAACAACCTGGCCTTCAGGTCAGCCCGCGCCAGCGCGTGCGCCAGCCGCTCCGGGTCGATCCGGAGCGGCGTGTTGCGGACGCTCCGCGGGTCGTCGGACATCCTCCGCGAGGATAACCCGCGAGCGCGCCGCCCGGGACGCGCGTCCCCGCGCACGCGCCCGAACGCCCCGCGCACGCGGCGGACCGGCCGCCTCGGCGAGCCGGAGCGCGGGCGGCCGCCCTGCTCCAAGAACCAGGTCGCGGCAGCGTCGCGCCGCCGACCCGCTCGCGCCTTCGGGGCTCCGTCACGGCTCGAAGCCGATCCCCCGCTCGCGCCAGGCAGCGCCCTGGTGCGGTGTGCGACTCACGACCCCGACGTCGCGCCCGCCGGCGTGCGCGGCCACGACCGGGGCGCCCGCCGGACGGCACATGACTCGCACGACATGTCCTCCGGAACCTGCCGAACGCCGGCCCCCCGCGCGGTCCAATCTGCCCCTTCGGACATGTCGCGGCCTACTCCCGGCCGTGCTGCCGCCGCAGCTCGCGGGCCCACGCCTCGAGCTGCTCCGGCGTCACGTCGACGGTCGGGGCCGCGGGCGCGGCCGCCAGCAGGGCCGCCACGCGCTCGCGCAGGCGCTGGCGCCCGCGGGCGATCCGGCCGCGCACGGTGCCCTCCGGCACGCCGAGCAGCGCCGCCGCCTCGCTGCCCGACAGCCCCTCGAAGTACATCAGCTCGAGCACGATCTGGTCCTCGACCGCGATCTCCCGCAGCGCCTGGACCAGGCACCGCGCCTCTCGCCGGTGCGCCACGATCGAGCTCATCGACGCCCCCTCGCAGTCCTGCACGCACACCGCCGCGAAGTCGAGCGCCTCGCTCTTGCGCTTGTAGCGGCCGCGGATGTACTTGCGCAGCACGTTGCCGGCGATCGCGTAGAGGAACTGGCGCGCCCCCGCCTCGCCGCGCCAGCGGTCCTTGCTCGCGGTGCAGCCGAGGAACGTCTGGCCGACCAGCTCGGCGACGTCGTCCTCGCTGCACACCTTGTTGCGGAAGAAGCGGGTGATCGCGTCGAAGTGGCGGTCGACGAACGCCTCGCCGGCCGCGGCGTCGCCGGCCTGCCACGCGCCCAGGAGCTCGCCGTCGCCGCGCGCCGCCACGCCCGGCACTCTAGCGCACGGCCCGCCCGCGGTCGACCGCCGCGATCGATACCTGTGCGTACGGCCATGTCCCTCGAGACAGCTCTTCCTGCTACTCGCGCGCGACCCGGGGGAACGCGGCCGGGCTGCGGTAGCCGTCGCGGTCGTAGGCGCGCACCGCGAACAGCCAGTCGTCCTTGCTGAGCGGCAGCGTCGCCTCGGTGACCTGGCCGACGTCCTGCGCGTGCTCCCACGTCGCCGCCGAGGTCGCACGCCGCAGCACCTCGTAGCCGGCCACGTCGGGCTCCGGGCTGGCGGTCCAGCGCAGCGTCGTGTCGCCGGTCAGCGCGGTCGCCATGAGCTGCGGGTCACCGGGCGCGGACGGGGCGTTGGCCAGGTGGGCCAGCGCCGCCGCGTCGAGGCGGGCCACGTCGGCCAGGTAGGCCGCGTCGACGTGCTCCGGCAGGTCGCCGTAGCTGCGGCCGGCCTCCGCGCGCACGTCCTGGTGCTGGCGGTCGTAGTCCTCGGCGACCTCGGTGAAGCGCACTGCAGCGAAGCCCTGCTCGTTGAAGGCGGTGTGGTCGCCGCCGCGCAGGAATCGATCTGGCCGAAAGACCAGGCGCGGCCGCACCGGCAGCTCGTGCAGCGCCGCCACCTCGGCGACCACGCGGGCCAGCTGCCGCGACGGCGCGTCGGCGAACGCCCCCGTCTGGCGGGCCAGCTGCCACGCCGCCGGATCGGCGGTCGCCGGCACCCCCTCCGAGAACAGACGGATCTCGCCACGATGACTGCCGCCGCGCGGGTCGCTCGGGTCGCCGACGATGTCGTTGCTGAGCACCCCGGCGATCTCGAGCCCCGCCGCCTTCGCCGCCTCCGCGTGGCGGCGCGCGCCCACGAGGCCCTGCTCCTCGCCGGCGGTGGCCATGAACACCAGCGTCGCGTCGAAGCTGCGGGTCGCCATCACCCGCGCCAGCTCGAGCACCAGCGCCGTACCCGAGCCGTCGTCGTCGGCCCCGGGCGCGTCGATCGTCGCGTCCATCACGTCGCTCGCCCGCGAGTCGTAGTGCCCGAGCACGTAGTAGCGCCGCCGCCTCGCCTCCGGCATCGATCCCGGCAGCACCGCGATCACGTTGACGACCTCGACCGCGCGATCGATGCGCTTGCCGTCGGGCGCGACGCCGTGGACCTCGAGCTCCGCCGTCATCGCCAGCTCGCCGGTGCGGCCGCTGCTCGCCGCGGCCCGCTGCAGCTCGGCCAGCAGCCACCGCCGCGCCGCCCCGATCCCGCGCGTCTCCGAGGTCGTGTCCGACAGCGTGTGGCGCGTGCCGAACCCCGCCAGGCGATCGACGTCCGCCCGCAGGCGCGCCGGATCGATGTCCGCCAGCATCGCGGTCACCACCGCCGGCGCCGGGCCGGGCAACACCGCGGTCACGGGCGCCGGCGCGGGCGAGGCCGGCCGCTCGCTCGCCGGCGTCGTGCTGCGCACCTCCTCGCGGTCATCCCCTCCAACGGGCCGCGGGCTCGAGCTCGCGGGAGCCGCGGCCGTCCCGGCGGCGCCTGCGGGCGGACCGCCGCAGGCCAGCAGCAGCGCCGCCGACACGAAAACGCAGGGTCGCAGCGACACCGCCTCATGGTAGCGGAGACCGGCGCTCGCGTCGCCGCGGCTCGCGGTCCTCCGGCGATCGGGCGGCGCGCGCCGGCGCGGGGGCGGTCCGCCACGACCTGTCCTTTGGGACTGGTGACGCACGCCGCGATCGCGGCGCGCGGTCCGTTCGCCCCGCCGCTGCCGACGCCGGCCGGCGGTCGCGGCGCTGCCGACCGCCGCCCGCTCGCGCCCGGGTGCGACGCTTGAAAAGGGTCCGATCGGTTCTATTCCGACTCCGAAAGGAAGGATGGCCAGCGAGCGTCGCTACATCGGAGAGCTCCTCGCCGCGTCCGGCGCCTTCGTCGGCGACCACGACGACCTCGTCGAGTGCCTCGAGCAGAGCGCCGTGGGGATCTGCGTCGTCGACCGCACCGGCGCGATCGTGTGGGTCAACGCCGCCCTGTGCGCCGCGCTCGGCCGCGACCCCGACGACTGCGTCGGCCGCCACGCCGCCGAGCTGCACGTCGACCCCGAGGTCTTCACCGACATCTGGGCGCGGCTCGGCGCCGGCGAGCGGGTGCGCGGGCGGCCGGCCCGCCTGCGTGGGACCTCCGGCACCTGCGACGTCGTTCTCTCCGCCAGCGCCGGCCGCGACCCTCGCGGCGCCCTCGTCGGCGCCCGCTTCTGCATGCGCGCCCCGGTCGGTCCGGCCGATCCCGCGGCCGCGGCCATGGTCGCCGGCGCACCGCTGGGCATCGTCCGCGCCCAGCTCGACGGCACCGTGCTGGCCGTCAATCGAGCGCTGTGCGACCTGCTCGCGCGGCCGCCCGCGGAGCTCGTCGGCCACGACCTGTTCGCGCTCACCCACCCCGAAGACCGCCAGTTCGACCAGGAAAAATTCGCCCAGCTGTGCGCCGAGCAGACCCGCAGCTACGCCGTGGCCAAGCGGCTCATCCGCGGCGACGGCTCTGCCGTGTGGACGCGGGTCCACGCCGGCGTCGTGCGCGGCCCCGGCGGCGAGCCGCGGTTCTGGTTCGGCCTCGTCGAGGACATCGACGCCGCCCGCCTCGCCGAGGACGAACGCCGCCGGCGCGAGCGGCAGTACGAGCTGCTCAGCCGCCTGTCGCCGGTCGGCATCTTCCTCGGCGAGGCCGACAACGAGTGCGTGTTCGTCAACGAGGAGTGGGTGCGGATCACCGGCCGCACCTTGCCCGAGGTGCGCGGCGGCGGCTGGCGGCGCGCCCTTCACCCCGACGACGCCGAGCGGGTCATCGCCGGCTGTCGCCGCGCCTTCGTCGAGGCCGAGCCGTTCAGCGGCGAGTGGCGCATGCTCCGGCCCGACGGCGCCACCGTGTGGGTGCTCGGGCAGTTCGCCGGCGTGCTCGACGGCGCCGGCCGCAAGCTCTACGTCGGCACCATCACCGACATCACCGCCCGCGTGCGCGCCGAGCTCGATCGGGCCCGCCTCGCGGTCATCGTCGAGAACGCCGCCGACGCGCTGTTCCTGCTCAACCCCGACGGCACCGTGGCGATCTGGAACCCCGGCGCCGAGAAGCTGCTCGGCCACGCCGGCGCCGAGATCCGCGGCCGCTTCCTCGGCGACCTCGTGCCCGGCCACGGCCGCGAGATCGAGGCCGCCCTGCGGCGCGTGCTCGCCGGCGACGTCGTGCGCGAGCTCGAGGCCCAGGTGCGGCGCGACGACGGCGCCCTGTTCGCCGTCACCGTCTCGGCCTGTCCCGTCCACGATCCGACCGGCGAGGTCTCGGCGATCTCCGTCATCCTCCACGACGTCACCGAGCTGAAGGACGTCGAGCAGGCGCTGCGGACCAGCGAGAGCCGGTTCCGCGGCCTGGTCGAGGCCACCGCGCAGATCGTGTGGTCGACCGATCCGAGCGGCGCCGCCGTCGAGGACTCGCCGTCGTGGCGCGCCTTCACCGGCCTCACCCTCGAGGAGACGCTCGGCGCCGGCTGGCTCGACGCGGTCGCCCCCGAGGACCGCGCCCGCGTGCGCGAGACCTGGAAGCAGATCTGCAGCAGCCGCCGGCCCGGCAGCATGGAGTACCGCCTGCGCCGCGCCGACGGCACCTACGCCGCCACCGAGGTGCGAGCCGTGCCGATGCTGGGCCAGGACGGCGAGGTCCGCGAGTGGGTCGGCGTGTGCGTCGACGTCAGCGAGAAGCGGCGCGTCGAGGAGCAGCGCGAGGCGCTGGTCGCCGACCTGCGGCGGGCCATGCACTACCAGGAGATGTTTATGGCCGTGCTCGGCCACGACCTGCGCAGCCCGCTGTCGGCGATCCTCATGGCCACCAGCCTCGGCCTGCGGCGCAGCGGCGACGAGCGCACGCGCCGGGTCCTGCACCAGATCGCCAGCAGCGGCCACCGCATGCTGCGGATGATCGAGCAGCTGCTCGACGTCACGCGGATCCGGGCCGCCGGCGGCCTCGAGATCCGGCCGACCCGCGCCGACCTGGCCGCGATCTGCCGCACCATCATCGACGAGCACCAGCAGGCCAACCCGGCCGCGCGGGTCGTCCTCGACGTGCGCGGCGAGACCCGCGGCACCTGGGACGTCGACCGCCTGTCGCAGATGGCCTCGAACCTGATCGGCAACGCGATCCAGCACGCCGAGGGCGCGCCGGTGGCGACCGCCCAGGTCGACGGGCGCGAGCCCGGCGTCGTCCGCTTCGTCGTGCACAACCGCGGCGTGATCGCGCCCGAGATGCTGGGCGCGATCTTCGACCCGTTCCAGCGCGCCGCCAAGGGCGGGGCCAAGACGGCCGGCCTCGGCCTCGGCCTCTACATCACCGAGCAGATCGCGCTCGCCCACGGCGGCTCCGTCGCGGTCGAGTCGACGCGCACCGGCGGCACCTACTTCCGCGTCGAGCTGCCGCGGCACCCCCGGCCCGCGACGCTGTCGCCGCCGGGCGCCCGCGACCAGGACGGCGTGCCGCTGCTGCGAGGGGACGTGGTCGGATGAGCGGCGGCGCCTCTCCCGTTGCACGCACGCCGGGCGACGGCGGGCCGCCGCTGCAGATGATCGTCGGCCTCGCCCGAGCGATCGCCCAGGTGCGCACCGACCCCGCCGCGATCGTCGAGGTCACCACCCGCACCCTCGTCAAGGACTTCGTCGACGGCAGCGCCGCCCACCTGCTGGCCGGCTTCGACGTCCGCGCCTACGCCCACCGCGACCTCGGCGCGGAGGAGTTCCTGCGCGAGAGCTTCGCGCACGTGCCCGTCGATCTGTTGCCGGCCGGGCGGGTGATCGCCAGCGGCCGCGCGGTGTTCCACGCCCACCTGCCGACCGACTTCGCCGACCAGCTGCCGCCCGAGCTGCGCGCGTACGTGCGGCGGTTCGCCATCACCAGCGTCATCATCGTCCCGATCCGGGCCGAGGACGCCGTCGTCGGCGCGCTGGCGATGTGGCGCGACGAGCAGCGGCGGCCGTTCTGCGACGACGACCTCAACACCGCCTACGTGTGCGCCGAGCACGTCGGCCTCGCGCTCGAGCACGCGATCGCCTTCCGCGCCGTGAAGGACCGCGAGAGCCGCTTCGAGCTGGCCGCGCGGGCCACCCAGGAGGTGCTGTGGGACTGGCACGTCGCCACCGGCCGGGTGTTCTGGGGCGACGCCCTGTACGACACGCTCGCCTGGTCGCGCGACCAGGTGCGGTCCACCTTCACCTGGTGGACCGACAACATCCACGACGTCGACCGCGAGCGCGTCATCGCCGACGTCGAGCGGATGATCCGCGACAACCCGGACCGCGTGCGCTGGCAGCTCGAGTACCGGTTCCGCCGCGGCGACGGCCGCTTCGCCAACATCGTCGATCGCGGCTTCGTCCAGCGCGACGAGCGGGGCCGGCTGTTGCGGCTGGTCGGGTCGATGCAGGACATCAGCGATCGCGTCGAGGTGACCGAGCGGCTGGCGCGGCGCGAGGAGAGCTACCGCGCCTTCGTCGCCGGCAGCGGCGAGGCCATCTGGTGCCTCGAGGGCGACGAGCCGGTGCCGACCGACCTCCCGCCCGACCAGCAGATCGACCTGTGGTACGAGCGCAGCCGGATCTGCGAGTGCAACGACGCCATGGCGCGCATGTTCGGCTACGAGCGGGCCGACGAGCTGCGCGGCGCGCCGATGGACCTGCTGTTCCCGCGCGACGACCCGCGGCTGCGCGAGTTCTACCGCGCCTTCATCGCCGAGGGTTATCGCCTCCTCGACGTCGAGACCGCCGAGACCGACCGCGCCGGCGGCCAGCGCCGCTTCCTCCGCTCGCTGATCGGCACCGTCGAGCACGGCAAGCTGCGCCGCGCCTGGGGCACCCAGCGCGAGGTCACCGACCTGGCGCGCCAGGCCGCCGCGCTGGCCCGCTATCAATTGATGTCGCAGCACGGGCGCGACATCTTCCTGTTCGTCCGCTGCGACGACGGCCGCATCATCGAGGCCAACGACGCCGCCGTCGCCGCCTACGGCTACGCGCGCGACGAGCTGCTGCGCCTGCGGCTGGCCGACCTGCGGTCGGGCGGCGCCCCCGGCGAGCCGGACGCCGTGACCGGCTGCGAGGACGCCGAGGGCGACCTGTTCGAGACGACCCACCGGCGCAAGGACGGCAGCACCTTCCCGGTCGAGGTCAGCTCGCGCGGCGCCGACGTCCACGGCGAGCGGATCGTGCTCAGCGTCATCCGCGACATCACCGAGCGCCGGCGGACCGAGGCGGCCGCGCACCACGCCAGCGCCATCTTGCGGGCCGTGTGCGACAACACCCCGGACCTCGTCTTCGCCAAGGACAACCAGGGGCGCATGGTGTTCGTCAACCCGGCCGCCATCGACGCCATCGGCAAGCCGGCCGAGGCGGTGCTGGGCCGGCGCGACGCCGAGTTCATGGACTCCGGGTACGGCCGCGACATCAGCGACAACGACCAGCGCGTGCTGGCCAGCGGGCGCGCCGACTTCTTCGAGGAGCAGGGCCCCGGCGGACGGACCTTCCTGACCTCGAAGTCGCCGTATCGCGACGCCACCGGCGCGGTCGTCGGCCTCATCGGCATCTCGATGGACATCACCGACCGCAAGCAGGCCGAGGTGCGGCTGCGCAAGACCCAGGAGGCGCTGTCGCTGGTCATGCGCGCCGGCCACATGGGCACCTGGATGCTCGACCCCGACACCGACGCGACCTGGCTGTCGCGCGAGCTCGAGGACATCCTCGGCCACACCGCCGGGGCCGCGGGCGAGGGCAACCTCTACGCCGCCGTCCACCCTGAAGACCGCGGCCACCTGCGCGCCGAGATACGCGCCGCCGTGGCGGCCCGGCGCGACTACATGATCGAGTTCCGCTTCGTCCGCGCCGACACCGGCGCGGTCGGCTGGATGGAGGGCCGCGGTCGCGCCGCATATGACGAGTCTGGCCGTACGACCATGATTTATGGGATAGGTATCGACATCACCCAGCGCAAGCAGGCCGAGCTCGACCTGCGGGAGAGCGAGCAGCTGTTCGCGCGGGCCTTCGGCAAGAACCCCAACCCGATGACGGTCAACGAGCTCCCCGGCGGCGAGTACCTCGAGGTCAACGAGGCCGCGATCAGGACCAGCGGGTTCTCGCGCGACGAGATGCTCGGCAAGAGCCCGCTGCAGCTCGGCGTGCTCGTCGACGCCGAGGACATCGAGCGCTTCGACCGCCTGCTGTCGCGCCGCGCCGCGGTCCGCGACCTCGAGCTGCGCCTGCGCAGCAAGACCGGGCGGATCCACAGCGTCCTGATGTCGGCCGAGCTGATCGAGTACCGCAAGCGGCCGTGCATCCTGACCGTGGCCGTCGACGTCAGCGCCCGCAAGCGGGCCGAGTGGGCCCTGCTCGAGAGCGAGGAGCGCTTCCGCCAGATCGCCGCCACCATCGACGAGGCGTTCTGGTTGATGGAGTTCTCGCCGCACTGGCACTTCGTCTACGTCAGCCCCGGCTGGGAGCACGCCTGGCGCCGCGCGCCCGAGGAGCTGTACGGCGACCCCACCCTGTGGACCCGCGCGATCCACCCCGACGACCGCGTCGCCGCCGAGAACTCGCAGCGCGACCTCGTCACCGGCGCCGTCGACTCGCGCGACCTCGAGTACCGGGTCGTCCGGCCCGACGGCGCGGTGCAGTGGATCCGCGACCGCGGCACCCTGATCCGCGACGCCGTCGGGCGCCCGTGGCGGGCCGCCGGCATCGCCGAGGACATCACCGAGCGCAAGCTGGCCGAGCGCGAGCGCGAGCGGCTGGTCGCCGACCTGCAGGTCGCGATCGCCGTGCGCGACGACTTCCTCTCGGTCGCCTCGCACGAGCTGCGGACCCCGCTGACCGCGCTCGGCTTCCACCTCGAGCACCTGGTGCGGCTCGTCGACCGCGGCGAGCACGACTCGGGCGTGCTGGCGCGCAAGGTCGACGGCGCGATCCGGCAGATCGAGCGCGTCACCGCGTTGGTCGACAGCCTGATCCACGTCAGCCGCATGAGCCTCGGCCGGCTCTCGCTCGAGCTGACGGAGTTCGACCTCGTGGTCCTCGTGCGCGACCTGGTCGCGCGGGCCGAGCCGGACGCCCAGCGGGCCCGCTGCGAGATCCGCGTCGACGCCCCGGCCGAGCTGTTCGGCGCCTGGGACCGCAAGCAGCTCGACCAGGCGCTGCACAACCTCCTGGCCAACGCCCTCAAGTACGGCGCCGGCCGCCCGGTCGACGTGCGCGTGTTCGAGTGCGGGCCCGACGTCGCCATCGAGGTGCAGGACCGCGGGATCGGCATCGCCGAGGAGGACCGGCCGCGGATCTTCGACCGCTTCGAGCGCGCGGTCTCGTCGGCGCACTACGGCGGCTTCGGCCTCGGCCTCTACATCGCCCGGCGGATCGTCGAGGCGCACGGCGGCGTCCTCGACGTCACCAGCACCCCGGGCCAGGGCTCGACCTTTCGCCTGCAGCTCCCGCGTCAGGCGGCGCAACCATGAACGTGGAGAACGAGGGACCGATGAACCGCGCACCGATCATCCTGATCGTCGAAGACGACCGCGACATCCGCGACGTGCTCGCCGAGATCCTCGCCGAGGAGGGCTACCAGGTGCTCGTCGCCGAGGACGGCGCCGACGGCCTGCGGCGGCTGGCCGAGGGGCCGCAGCCCGACCTCATCCTCCTCGACCTCATGATGCCGCGCATGGACGGCTATCAGTTCCGCGAGGAGCAGCGAAAGAACCCCGACTGGAGCGCCATCCCGCTGGTGCTGCTGACCGCGGGCGTCGAGACCTCCGACAAGATCACCGCTCTGGGCGCGCTCGACGTCGTGCGCAAGCCGGTCAAGATCGACTTCCTCCTCGAGCTCATCGGCGGCGTCGTCCGCCGCGCCGCCTGAGCGCGGCCGTCACGCGCGCGGCGGGATCGGCTTGCGGTCGGTCGCCAGCAGGCCCGCGCTGACCGCCAGGATCGCCGCCCCGCACCAGCCGACCAGGTCGACCTGCTCCTGGAACAACCAGATCCCCGCCAGCATCGCCAGCAGCACCTGCACGTAGCCCAGCGCCGTCGCCCGGCCGGCGCGCACCATGTGGAGCCCGCGGGTCATGCTCTGCTGATGAAGAAACGTGCAGACCCCGATCGCCAAAAGGATGGTCCACTCGCGCGCATCGGGCGTCACCCACGTCGTCGCCGCCCACGGGGCCGACAGCAGCGACGCCACCAGCGCGTTGTAGAAGACCACCCGCACCGGGTGCTCCGTCGATCGCAGCTCGCGGATCATCACGTACACGCCGGCCGAGATCAGGGCCCCGAGCACCGCGATCGTCAGGGCGAACGGGTCGGCGGGGACCGCCTCGGCGCCGAACAGCGCCTGCGGCTGCGTCACCAGCACCACGCCGACGAAGCACCCGACGATGAAGACCGTCTCGCGGCGGTCGAGCGCCTCGCCCAGCCACACCGTGGCCAGCAGCAGCGTGAACACCGGGTGGATGTAATGAATGACGATCGCGTCGGCGATCGGCAGGTGCATCAGCGCGTAGAAATAACAGGTCAGGGCGACGAAGCCGAACAGCCCCCGCAGCGCCAGCATCGTGCGCCGCTGGCCCCATACGGGGATGTCACCACGCGCGAGCGTCCCCCGGGCGAAAGCGACCGTCACCAGGCTGCGGACGAGAATCACCTCCGGGAGCGGAACGCGCGCCCCGACCAGCTTCGCCAGCACGCTGAGTCCGCTGAAGAGAATCGCGGCAGTGACGAGGTGGATCACGCCTCGCTGCGTGGCCGCCGCCTCCGCGTCTTGCGGGTTCTCGACGACACCCACGGGACAGTGACTGTACCATGGGCGCACGACGTTCGCATGAGCTTCGCAGTCCACCGCGTGCCCGCGGTCGCCGCGATCGGCGGTGACGACGAGCCCACTCGGGAGCGCGCGGCTTGAGTCGCTCCGGCCTCGCCATCGACCCTGCGAATCGACACCTCATCGAGCTGCTGTCGAGCATCTCGTCGGGCATCGCGTCGGTGAACGACCTCGACGGCTTCGCGCAGGAGATCGAGCGCGCGCTCGACGAGCTGTGCGACGCCGAGTACATCGCGCTGTACCTGTGGGACTTCGACGCCGGGCGCCTGCGGACCTTCGCGGGCCGCGGCTTCTCGCCGGCCGAGCGCGCCGAGGCCGAGCGGACCGCGTGGGAGCGGCACCCGGGCAGCGTGTTCCGCGAGCCGCGGCTGCTGCACGTCCCCGACGTCCTGAACGACCAGAGCCAGCAGACCCAGAACAGCGCGCGCAGCTTCGTCGTGCGCGCGCGCCTGTTCATGCCGATCCTGTGCCGCGACGAGGTGCTCGGCGTGATCGGCCTCGCCTCCGGCACGCCCCACCGCTTCACCGACGGCGACATCGCCGTGCTCGGCTTCATCAGCAAGCTCACCGGCGTGGTCTACCGCCAGCTGCTCGACCGCATCGAGCGCCAGCGGGCCGAGACCTCGCTCGCGACCACCGCCCGGCGCCTCCAGCTCGTCGTCGACGCCCTGCCGATCGCCCTGCTCAGCCTCGACCCCGCGACGCGACGGATCTCCCTCGCCGAGGGCGCCGGCCTGCGCCAGCTCGGCCTCGATCCCGCCGCCTGCCTCGGCGCCTGCGCCGACCAGGCCCTCGCCGGCTTCCCCGCCCTCCGCGACGCCGTCCAGCGGGCCGCCGCCGGCGACGTCGTGGCCGAGCAGCTCGCCATGGGCGAGCGCGTCATCTCGTTCCAGGCCGCCGCCCACCGCGGCGGCGAGCTGACCGCCCTGCTGTTCGACATCACCGACCTGCGGCGCGCCCTCGACGAGCTCACCCTCGCCAACAGCGACCTCGCCCAGGCGCGCGACCAGGCGCTCGAGGCCACGGCGGCCAAGAGCTCGTTCCTCGCGGCGATGAGCCACGAGCTGCGCACCCCGCTCAACGCGATCATCGGCTACACCGAGCTGCTGCTCGAGGAGCACGCCCCCGCGGCCTCGCCCGGCTTCGTCGCCGACATCGAGCGGATCGCCGCGTCGGCGCGCCACCTGCTCGGCCTCATCAACGACGTCCTCGACCTGTCGCAGATCGAGGCCGGCAAGTTCACCCTGCACCCGGAGGACATCGACCTCGGCGCCCTGCTCGCCAGCATCGACGCCGCCTGTCGCCCGGGCCAGCAGCGCCGCGGCAACCGCTTCGTCCTCGACGTCCCCGACCCCCTGCCGGCCCTGCGCGCCGACGCCACGGCCGTGCGCGCGATCCTCATCAACCTCCTCGGCAACGCCCACAAGTTCACGCAGCACGGCGCCGTGACCCTGCGGATCCGCGAGCGCGTGGAGGCCGGCGCCCGCCGATTGGTGTTCGTCGTCGAGGACACCGGCATCGGCATGAGCGAGCCCCAGCTGCGCCGGATCTTCGACAACTTCACCCAGGCCGACGCCTCGATCTCCCGCCGCTTCGGCGGCACCGGCCTCGGCCTCGCCATCACCCTCAACTTCGTCCAGCTGATGGGCGGCGACATCTCCGTCACCAGCAAGCCCGGCGTCGGCTCGACCTTCACGTTCTGGCTGCCGGCCGATTGAGTCGTCTCGGAAAGAGACATGCCCCATCGGGCATGTCTCTTCGCGCATGCCCGAAAGGTCATGCTCGAAGGCGCCCTCGCGCCGGCGCTCACCCGAGCGCGCGCTCGAGGTTGAAGGCCGCGCTGATCAGCGACAGGTGCGTGAACGCCTGCGGGAAGTTGCCGAGCGCCTCGCCGTGCTCGCCGGTCTCCTCCGAGTAGAGGCCGAGGTGGTTGCCGTAGCCGATCATGCGTTCGAACAGCAGGCGGGACTCCTCGAGCAGCGCCGGGTCGACGCGGCCGGCCCGGGTCAGCGCCTCGACCAGCCAGAACGAGCACATGTTGAACGTGCCCTCGCGGCCCGGCAGGCCGTCGGGCAGCTCCTCCGGGTGGTAGCGGTAGACCATGCCGTCGGACACCAGGCCGCCCTGGTTCGGCGGGCGGCGGATCGCCTTCAGCGTCTTCAGCATGCGCGGGTCGTCGGGCCCGAGGAAGAACACCAGCGGCATCAGCAGCGCCGACGCGTCGAGCGAGCGCTCGTCGAACGCGGCCACGAACGACTGCTCCTCGTCGCTCCAGCCGCGGCGGAAGATGGCCTCGTAGATGTCGTCGCGGGCGCGGTACCACTGCTCGCGCGGGGCCGGGAACGAGCGCTTCTCGGCCAGGCGCAGCGCCCGGTCGAGCGCCACCCAGCACATCACCTTCGAGTTGACGTTGTGGCGCATGCCGGTGCGCGGCTCCCAGATCCCGTGGTCCGGCAGGTGCCAGCTCTCGCTGACGTAGTCGACGATCCGGCGCAGGTGCATCCACGCGTCGTAGGAGACCGGGCGGCTGTGCTTGTTCGACAGGTACACCGCGTCGAGCAGCTCGCCGTAGATGTCGAGCTGGAACTGGCTGTGCGCGGCGTTGCCGACCCGCACCGGCTTCGCGCCCTTGTAGCCGGCCAGGTGCGGCAGCTCGAACTCCTCGATGCAGGTCGCGCCCTCGACCGTGTAGAGCAGCCGCAGCGGCGCGCCGTCCTCGCCCGGCGGCTCGTGGTAGCGGCGGTCGAGCCAGCCCATGAACGCGTCGGCCTCCTGGGTGAAGCCGATGCGCAAGAACCCGTACAGCGTGAACGCGGCGTCGCGCATCCACGTGTAGCGGTAGTCCCAGTTGCGCACCCCACCTGGCTCTTCGGGCAGCCCGAGCGTCGGCGCCGCGACGATCGCCCCGGTCGGCTCGTAGGTCAGCAGCTTCAGCGTCAGCGCCGAGCGGTGGACCGTCTCGCGCCAGCGACCGCGGTACGAGCAGCGCGACAGCCAGCGCCGCCAGTACGCCACCGTCCAGCGGAACAGGGTCTCCGCCTCGTCGGGGTCGGGGCCGCGCGGGCAGTCGTCCTCGGCCCCGCCGCGGAACACGAACACCGCGTGCTCGCCCTGGCGCAGGCGGAAGCGGGCGTGCACCCCGCCGCGCTCGGCGACCGTCAGCGGCACGCTGGCCGACAGCGACATCGTCAGCCCGGGCGCGCGGAACACCGCCCCGTGCCGGACGAGCTCGACCTCGTGGGGCGCGCGCGCGTAGTCGAAGGCCGGGCGGCAGTCGGCGTGCAGCCACACCTCGCCGCGGACCGCCCGCACGCGGCGCACGATCTGGTGGTGCCAGCCGTGGTCGAGGTTGTCGCCGACCGGCATGAAGTCCTCGATCTCCACCACCCCGCTCTCGCAGAAGAACCGCGTGACCAGGATGTTGGTGTCGGGCCAGTAGAACTGCTTGCTCGGCGCGGCCTGGCCTTCGGCGCAGATCCGGAACTCGCCGCCCTTCTCGTCGTCGAGCAGCGACGCGAACACGCTCGGCGAGTCGAAGCGCGGGTGGCAGAACCAGTCGATCGCGCCATCGGTGCCGACCAGCGCGATCGTCCGCATGTTGCCGATGATCCCGTGGTCGTGGATCGGCAGGTATCCCATCGCGTCACTCCTCGTGGAACCAGGTCATGCCGCCGTCGACGAAGTACGTCGAGCCGGTCACGTACGCCGCGTCGTCCGACGCCAGCAGCACCGCGATGCCGGCGACGTCGGCCGGCGTCCCGATCCGCTTCAACGGGATCCGCGCCAGCAGCCCGGCGCGGGCCCGCGGATCCTCGGTGACGTCGCGGTTGATGTCGGTGGCGATCGCGCCCGGCGCGATCGCGTTGACCGTGATCCCGTGGCCACCGAGCTCGGCCGCGAGGTCGCGCGTGAGCATCCGGATCGCCCCCTTGGCCGCGCAGTAGGTCGCGTGGCCCGGGAACGACAGCTCCTCGTGGACCGAGCTGATGTTGACGATCCGGCCCGCCCGCTCGCCCTTCAGCCAGCGGCGCACCACCGCCTGCGTGGTGAAGAACGTGCCCTTGAGGTTGGTGCCCAGCACCGCGTCGAAGTCGGCCTCCGTGACCTCGACGAACGGCGCCCGGATCTCCATGCCCGCGTTGTTGACGAGGATGTCGATGGGTCCCAGCGCCTGCCACGCCTCGGCCACCAGCTTCTCGCACTCGTCGGTGCGGCCCACGTCGGCCTGGACCACCACGGCGCGCCGACCCTCGGCCCGGATCGTGCCGGCGACCGCCTCGGCCGCCTCGACGCTGCCGTTGTAGTTGACGGCGACGTCGGCGCCCTCGCGCGCGAAGCGGAGGGCGATCTCGCGGCCGATGCCGCGGCTCGAGCCCGTGATCAGGGCCGTCTTCCCTTTCAATCGCATCCGACCTCCCGACGCGGCGGCGCGGCGCTGCGGCCGGACGACGCTCGCCGACGGCGGGCCTCGTGCGGTGCGTCCTCGCTCGTGCGCATCGCCCATGTGTGACGCACGCGCGCCCGCGGGGCACGGCGAAAAGCCGGTCTTCGCCGCGCGGGCGGCCCCGGGCGCGGCCTCGGCTCCGCCACGCGGCCCGGGCTCGCGGCCCGCGGAGTTGACGCGACCGCGATCGGTCGCCGCGACGCCTCGATCGTCCGCGCCCGAGTTGACGCGGCCCTGCGAGTGCGCTTCGCTCACCGCGTGGTGATCGTCGTCATGGGGGTGTCGGGGGCCGGCAAGACCACCATCGGCCTGCGCCTCGCCGCCGCGCTCGCCGCCCGCTTCGTCGACGCCGACGAGTTTCATCCGGCCGCCAACCGGGCCAAGATGGCGGCCGGGACCCCGCTCGACGACGCCGACCGCGCCCCGTGGCTGCACACCCTGTCGACCGAGATCGACGGCTGGCTGCAGCACGAGGGCGACGTGGTGCTCGCCTGCTCCGCGCTGCGCGCGGTCCACCGCGCCATGCTGCGCCGCGATCCGACCCGGGTCGTGTTCGTGTACCTGCAGATCGATCCGGACGTGGCCCGCGCCCGCTTGCTCGCCCGCCGCCACCACTTTTTCAAGGCTGGCCTGCTGGACAGCCAGCTGGCCACGCTGGAGCCGCCCGACGACGCCGTCACGGTCGACGCCGGCCAGCCGGTCGAGGCGGTCGTCGCCGACATCCTCGCGGGCCTCCCCTGCCCGTCATGACATGCGTTAAAAAACATGTCATCAAGGACATGCTCTCATGAGCATGTCCGAATGCGCAGGTCGTCACGCGACCGCGAGCCCGAGGCTCTTGCGGACGGTGAAGTAGTCCTCGCTGATGCTGTAGCGCACCAGCTCCTGGACCATGTCGCGCGCCGTCAGGAACGAGAAGCCCTCACGCTCCCCTCGGATGTGCTGCGCAGCCACGCCGAGGTCGTCGGCGAGGATGAGGCCGATGCGGTGCGCGGTGATCTCGAGACCACGGGCCCACTTCTCGGCGTCGAGCTGGTGGCCCGCGGCCTCGATGCGCGCGAACAGCTCGCGGAGCTGCTCGGGGTGGCGGCTGGGCAGCCGCGCTCGCAGCTCGCGCGCGAGGACCTCCATGTCGGGCGGAACGCCGACGTCGAGCCCGGCCATGGCCCGACAGGCGCGCAGCACCGCCTTGAGGTTGGGCAAGGAGCGGTCGACGCAGACGAACATGTAGTGCGGCAGGTAGAGCTCGGTCATGGCGCGACCGAGCGCGAACGCCAGCGGCCGCAGGTCGTCGCCGACCGCCTCGCGACCGACGAACAGCGCCGGGTGGACGCGACCGTCGCGCTGCGAGTTGAACACCGACACGCCCGCGCCATCGTCCATGAGGTAGACGTCCGGCTCTCCGACGTTTAGCACCTCCTTGACGTACTTGATCATGCGCGCCACCGGCGAGCGATCGCCGGCGAGGTCGAGGCGGCCGCGCGACCTCGCGAACGACGGCAGGGGCTTGGCCCACCGCGCCGCCGCGGCCGGAGCGTTCATCCCGAACACGCCGGTGAGCCACAGGTCCTCGTCCGGGTGGAACACCTGGCGCCGCAGCATGTCCTCGCTCAGCGGCTGGCGCACCTGGCGAAACTCGGGCCGGTGGAACTGCCGGTGGAGCTGCGTCTCGTCGGCGCTCGCCTGCTTGAGGAACACGAGCGCCCGCGCCACACAGAAGGCCGCGTCGAGCTGGTCCTGGCCGCGGTAGTGCGAGAACAGAGCGTGAAAGCTGTCGTACGCGAGCGGGTCCGCGTCGATGCGCGCCCGGTGCTCCTCGGGGGTCCCCGTCACGGTCGCCGCCACGGCCGCTGCCGCAGTCGCAGGCTTGCTGCCGCCGACGGGCGCTGCCGGAGTCGTGGTCGCAGGCTTGCTGTCGCCAATCGCCGCCGCGGCCTCCTGCACGCGCGAGGCGATCAGCTGCCGCAGCAGATCGTCGGTCATCGGCACGTGCCCGGGCAGCGGCGGCCCCGGCCACGAAGCCCACTGCCGTGCCCACTCGCGCCAGCGCTCCAGCTGCCCGTCGTCGTCACTCATAGCCCGCACGATACCGACGACCCGCGCGAGGCACCAGCCCGCCGCGAATACCGGGCTTCGTGTCGACCGTGCCCGGCCGCGGCCGCTCGAATTCGTCCGGCGGCCGCGCTCGGCGTGTTTCATGACATGTCTCCTGGAACATGCCCGAACGGTCACCCCGTCGCGCGGCGCCGCAAGCACCTCGATCGCCGTCGTCGGCCAGCCGCGCTCAGGGACATGTCCGCCGGGACATGTCGTCTACCCCGACGCGTGGACCTGCAGCTCGCCCACGCCCTGGTACGTCCCGTAGAGCGTCGGCGAGGTGAAGATCCGGACCGCGTAGGTGCCCTTCGCCAGCGGCCCGCACGACACCGAGACCGCGCGGGTCCCGGTCAGCTCGCACTCGACCGCGGGCGAGCTGTCCTCGGGGACAGCCTTGACGATCAGGTTGCGGCCGCGCGGGTTGTCGAGGCTCATCGCGAACTCGCCGGCGACGGTGACCTGCGAGCGGCGCGGCTCGACCAGCTGCAGGCCGTCGGCGAAGAACTTGGGCCGCATCATCGGCTGGCGGGCGAACTCGCCGCGGGTGAGCGGCTGCTCGCGCAGCTGCCAGGCCGGCTCCTCGGGGAAGTGCGTGACCCCGATCAACGCCGGCGGCACGAACAGGTAGTCGGTGCGGTACTCGCGGACGAACGCGCCGTCCTTGAGGTGACCGGAGTCCCAGGTGGCGTCGATGAGGTACCAGCGGCCGTCGACGCGGGCGGCGTTCCACGCGTGCGACTCGCCCTCGACCTCGCGCGACAGCCCGCGCGCGTCGCCGACGACGACCACCACCTCGTCGCCGGTGACCGCCGCGATCGCCCGCATCAGGTTGGCGTAGCCGGCGCAGACGGCCAGGCGCGAGGCGAACACCGCCTCGGCGCGCTGGTCGGGGTAGACGTCGCGGTTGAGGTACGACGCCGCGTCGTAGGCGAGGTGGGTGGCGACGAAGTCGTGGATCGCCTTGATCCGGCGCGCCGGATCGGGCTCGCTCGCGGCGAGGTGCCGACCGACGGCGTCGATGCTGCCGCGCGCCTCGTCGGGCATCGCCAGCACCGCCGGGTGGAGCTCCGCGGGCGACGGCCAGGCCGCCCCGCTCGCGGCTTGCGGCTCGCTCGCGGGCAACGGGTCCGGCGTCGGCGCGGGCTCGGTGCCCGGCGCGGGCGACGGCTGCGGCGGCCGCTCCCACGGGTCGCTCCACGCGTCGTCCGCGGGCACCGGCTGCGGCGCCGGGGCCTCGGCCGGCTTCGTCTCGATCAGCTCCGCGTACTGGTTGTCGTGGGCCGCCTCGTACAGCCACTGCAGCCCGTCGGCCGCCTGCAGCAGGCCGGCGCGGGCGCGGCCTGCCAGCGGGTGCTCGGCGCCCTCGAGGAACCAGTCGCCGCGCGTCGAGATCGCCGTGAACACCGCCTCGGGCCGCGACCACAGCAGCGCGGTCAAGACCGCCAGGTTGACCACGAGCGTGCGCAGGACGATCCGGTCCCACGTCGTCAGCACCCGCCGGTCGCGCCCGTGGGCCCGGCGCCGCCGCAGCAGCTCGGACAACATGTCCCAAGCGACAGGTACGATCGGGAACAGCAGCAGCCCCGCCGCGCACACCAGCCACACCGGCCCGTTGCGGTAGGCCGCCAGCGACGACGCCACCCACACCCCGAGGGCCGGCGCCACCACCACCACGGCCGCCCAAATCGCGCGAAATATCCAGAATAACAACGTTCCGAGCCAGCTCAGCCGCGCACGCGTCATCCTGGGCCAGCCTAGCACGGGCGGACCCGGCGCGCCCTGGCCGAGCCCGCCGGAGCCGCCGACGCGGGGCGCGAGCGCTCACCTGCCATCTCGCACCTTGCTCGCGTCACGCCCGAAGCCGCCGAGCCCTGCACGGGCGCGCTACGGCTTCGGCTCGATGTGGAATACGATCTCGGCGCGGTCCTTGCGGCCCCGCGCGTCGCGTACGGTCAACGGGAACACCCAGTCGCCGGGCGTGGTGAAGTCGACCGAGACCATCCACTTGAAGCCGTCGGGGGTGATGGGCCAGGTCCTGGCGGTCAGGTCGGTGATGGCCTCGTCGAGCACGTTCCACGGCGGCTCGAGGGTCAGGGTGAGCGGCGGCTCCAGCACGTCGCCGTGGAGCTGCGGGCTGGGGTGCGGCGGGTCGGGCCCGACCTCGATGTTGGCCGCGAGCGCGGTCGGCCCGACGTACCGGGGCCAGGCGCGCCCCTCGGCGGCGCGGAGGGAGATCGAGAACTGCCCGTTGTCGGTGGCGATCGGGGTGTCGACTTCGACGTAAGGATTCGGGTCCTCCTCGGGCGTACACGCAGCCGTCGCCACGATCGCGGCGACGGCGACGCTGCTGCTGAGAACGGTCTGAACACAGGGCACCATGGTGCACCTCCCGGGGAGTCATACGCTCGCGCGCGGACCGGGCAACCGCAACGCGTGCGAACGCCACGGTCGCCGCGCGCAACGATTGCTCGCGCGGCGCTCGCACGACCTGTCTCATCGACCAGGTGATGCCGGCGCGATCACGACCTCGGCCCGGAGAATGCGGTCGCCGACCACCAGCGCGAGCGCTGCGGGCAGGCCGTCGCGGACCTCGCCGACGTGGGTGTAGCGGCCGTCGAGGTGCGGGGCGCGGGCGTGCATGATGAAGAATTGACTGCCGCCGGTGTCCTTGCCGGCGTCGGCGATGCCCACGGCGCCTCGCGCGAATGGAGCGTCGCCTGGCTCCGAGGGCAGGGTGAAACCGGGGCCGCCCCAGCCGGTACCGCCGGGGTCGCCGCCCTGGACCACGTAGCCGGGGACGACGCGGTGGAACGTCAGGCCGTCGTAGAAGCCGCGCTGCGTCAACGCGACGATCGCGGCCACGTGCCACGGCGCGGCCGACGGGGCCAGGGCGACGTCGATACGGCCGCGCTCGGTGTGCAGCCGCCACAGCAGTTCGCGTCCGAGCACGGTCTGCGGATCGTGCGGCGGCGTGGGGGCCGGCGCGGCGGGCCCGGTGACGCCGGGGTCTTCGCCGCCGGCCGCCTTCACGCAGGCGCGGGCCGCCGCGCGCACGCTCGGATTGGCGTCGCCCAGCGCGGCGCGACAGACCTGCAGCCCGCGCGCCCCGCCCACCTCCGCCAGCGCCCCGGCCATGCCCGCGAACAGCTCGGCGTCACGGTCGGCCGTGGCCCGCTCGAGCAGCGCGTCGACGATCGCCGGCTCCGGCTCGGGCGCCGCGTCGCCGGCGAAGCGCCCCTGCACCACCTCGGCCGCGGTGCCGGCGACCGCCGGTGAGCTGTCCCGAAGGCCAGCCGCGATCAGGCCGCCGACGTCGACCTCGGACCCCAGGCCCGCCGCCGCCGCCAGGGCGGCCGCCCGCACGCGCGCGTCGGCGTGGCCGGCCAGCGCCGTCAGCCGGGCCGCCCGCGCCTCCGCCGGGCCGCCCACGCCCTGTCCCAAAAGCCCTGTCTCGAAGGACAGACGCTCGACCTCTCCCGCCGCCCCGGCCGCCTCGGCGCAGCGCAGCGGCGGCCGCCACTCGCCGGTCCGGGCCGCCAGCGCCGCCAGGCCGCAGCTCAGCCGCGCCCACACCCGCCGCGCCTCCGGCCGCGCCGCCGCCAGCCGGGCCTCGGCGCGCGCGTGGGCCTCCGCGGCCCCCGGCGGGGCGGTCTTGCCGGCTGTCATGACGGACATGGCCTCGAGGACAGGGTGTCCGGGACCTGTCCCATCGACGATGTCACCCGCGAGCTCGGCCCGCAGCCAGTCCCACAGCGCCGCGGTCGCGGCCGCGTCGCCCAGCTCGCCGAGGCCGCGCACCGCCGCCACCCGCACCCACGGGTCGGGATCGCCGAGGCCGGCCTTCATCGCCGCCAGCGCCTCCGGCGGCTTGCGGCGGGCCAGGCCCTTCAGCGCCAGCGCCCTCGCGTCGGGGTCGACCGCCGCGGCGGCGCGCAGCAGCGCCGCCTCGCCCGCGTCGTGGCCGGCCGCGTGGGCGTGCGCCAGCCCGTACACCGCCGCGTAGACGCGCCGCGGCTCGCCCTCGGCCGCCAGCGCCACCAGGCCGTCGCGCGCCGCGTCGGCGAGCGGCAGCTCGCGGCGGCCGAGGATCCCGAGCACGATCGCCGCCGCCTCGCGCACCTCCGGCGCCTCGCCGGCGCCCAGCGCCGCGGCCAGGCGCGCGCTCGCGGCCGGACCGCCGAGGCGCCGCGTGGCCGTCACGATCGCCAGCCGCTCGCGCGGCGACGCCTGCGGCCAGCGCTGCCACACAGCGTCCTCGAAGCCCGCGACCTCGGACCCGAGCGCGCCGGCGACGTCGAGCGCCTGCATGGCCGCCACGCGCGTGGCCTCGTCGGGGCTCGCCAGCAGCTCGCCGAGCCG
Organism: Nannocystis pusilla; assembly: GCF_026626665.1. Taxonomy (GTDB): domain Bacteria; phylum Myxococcota_A; class Polyangia; order Nannocystales; family Nannocystaceae; genus Nannocystis; species Nannocystis pusilla. Next base: position 759,487 of record NZ_JAPNKE010000002.1, on the reverse strand, counting down.
CGCCAGCGCGACCGCGTCACCGACCCGCCCGAGCCCGCGGATCGCCGCCGCCGACGGCCCGGGCGGAGCGGTGAGCTCGACCAGCGCGGCCGAGCCGGCCTCGCGCCGCGCCTCGGCGCGCGCGATCGAGAGGCCCGGATCGTCCTCGCCGCCCGGCGGCGTCGGCGGCCGCGCGCACGCGGTCGGCAGAAACACGGAGGCGGCGAGGACGCGGACGAGGCGCGGCACTTCCATGGCCGAACGGTCAGGTCACAGGCACTGCTGCCCGCAGCTCTGCTGGGCGCAGGTGAACAGGGCGAGGATCTGCGGGTTCTGCATCGGGTTGATCATGCACGTCCCGGCGCACTGCTGCGGGTCGTTCGTGGCGAGGCAGTCGAAGAAGCACGCGCAGTCCTCGTCGCCGGCGCAGGCGACCTGCTCGTCGCAGCAGCCGTCCTTGAGGCAGGTCGTGCACTCGTCGTCGTTCGGGGCCGGCGCGCACACGTCGGGCTCGCCGGTGGTGGTCGTCGTGTCGGCGGTCGTCCCGGCGGTGGTGTCCGTCGTCGTCGTGGTCGTCGTCCCCGGCTCGGTGGTGCTGGTCAGCGGCTCGCCGGTCGTGGTGGTGGTCGTCGTCTCCGACTCGGTCGTCGTCGGCGGGACGGTCGCCCCGGACACGCTCTCGCTGTCCGTGCCTTCGGTGGGGCCCGTCGTCGTGGTCGTCGTCGTGCTCGTCGTGGTGGTCTCGGTCCCCGTGCCGGTCTCGGTCCCCGTGCCGGTCTCGGTCCCCGTGCCGGTCTCGGTCCCCGTCGCCTCTTCCTTGCCGTTGCAGCCCGGCAGCGCGAGCAACATCAAGGACAGACCGGCGATCGCACGCAGTGAAGTCGAGTCATGGCGCATGTTAGAAAAACTCCTGGTAGGCAAGTCGAACCGTCACCTTACTGCACGGTTCTCGGGCCTACCAGGCCCGCCGAAGACGAGCTGTCCTCTGGAGCATGTCCCTTGCGCCAGGTACGGCAGACCTCAGATCCCCATGCGCGAGAGCGCGTCGACGACGCTCTCGATCGCGGTCGCGACCTGCGGGTGGTCGGCCTCGAATTGCCGGGCCGACGCGCGCAGCAGATCGACCGTCTCGACGTCGGCGATCGCCGTGGTCGGCTGCGTCGCCACCTCGCCGCCCCGCGCCGAGAGGCGGTCGGCGATCTCGCGCAGCGTCTGCGTCAACATCCCGCGCACCTCGGGATCGGCGGTCGACACCGACTCGAGTTCATGATGCAAATGTGTAAGCGTCTGGCGCAGTTGGTCCGTGTGGCTCACAGGGGGAACATAGAGGATCTTGGCCGCCTGACAAGCGGGCCCGGCCCCGGCGGCCCGCGCGGCGCGGCTTCCAGCGGCGAGGTGACGGGCGTACAGTCCCCGCTCGATGCAGCAGCCAAGGATCAGTCGTCGGCGTCTGGCCGGCCTCTTCGTCTGGGCCGGCGCGGCCCATGCCCTCCCCGCCTGCGGTCAAGCCGCCGCCTCCGACAAGCGCGTGCTCGTGCTCGGAGCGGGTCTCGCCGGCCTCTCTGCGGCCTGGGAGCTACAGCAGCTCGGCTACGAGGTCACCGTGATCGAGGGGCGCGACCGCGTCGGCGGCCGCGTGTGGACCCTGCGCGAGGGCCTCGAGCAGGGCCAGTTCGCCGAGATCGGCGCGGTGCGGATCCCCGACGTCCACGAGCGCACCCTCGACTACTGCGAGATGCTGGGCCTCGAGCTCGACGAGTACAAGGACGGCGAGCCGCTCTACTACATCGACGGCAAGCGGTTCATGCACGTCGCGGGCGAGCCGTGGCCGCTCGACGGCCTCAACGACGACGAGCTCGAGCTGAGCCTCGGCGACTACTGGACCCGCGAGATCTACGCCACCTTCACCGAGTTCGGCGACCCGCGCATGAACGGCTTCCCCAAGCCGGGCATCGTCGAGGAGTACGACGGCATGGTCTACGCCGACTTCCTGCGCATGCGCGGGACCAGCGAGACCTACCTGAAGCTCTACGGCGCCGACAACGGCTCCGAGATCAGCACCATCGGCACCCTGGCGTGGATGGGCGCCGAGGTGGCCGACCAGGCGTGGGGCGCCACCTATCACATCCGCGGCGGCAACGACCAATTGCCGAAGCGCCTGGCGGAAGAGGTGGGGGAGGGCAACATCCGCCTCGGCAGCAAGGTCACCAAGATCGCGCACGACGACGCCGGCGTGACGGTGACGTTCGTCGGGCCCGACGGCGAGACCTCGCTGTCCGCCGACTACCTGGTGTGCGCCATCCCCTTCACCACCCTGCGCGACGTCGCCATCGAGCCCGAGTTCTCGGCCGACAAGACGAAGGCGATCAAGGAGCTGTTCCTGATGAACGCCGGCCGCGGCTACATCCAGACGCGCACCCGCTTCTGGGAGAAGGAAGGCATCGGCGGCCTCAAGATCGCCAAGACCGACGGCCCGGCCGAGCGGATCTGGAACCTCAGCGACGTCCAGCCCGCCGGGACCACGATGGGCGTGATCCAGTCGTACACGCAGAACCACAACGCCGACGCCTACTGCGCGATCGCCCCCGAGGAGCGCGAGGAGTTCTGCCTCTCCGCGGTCGAGAAGTTCTTCCCCGAGATCCGCGACGAGAAGGTGGTCTTCTTCCACTTCTGCTGGTCCGACGACCCGTGGTCCAAGGGCGCGTGGACCGACACCCTGCCCAACCAATGGTGGATCGTCGACGCCACCCGCAAGCCCGAGGGACGGGTGGTGTTCGCCGGCGAACACACCTCCGTGTGGGCCGGCTGGATGCAGGGCGCGATCGAGTCCGGCCAGCGCGCGGCCGACGAGATCGCGGCGATGGGCTAAACGATCGGGCATGCCCGTCCGGGCATGTTCTCGGGGACATGGTTCGAGGGACATGCTCGCAGGGGCATGTCCCTTCGTACTTGTGATGAAAGACGAGCTCGCGGCCCGGGTCGTTGCTGCGAGTCGCTACGCCCCGCGTGGCCCGAGATCGCTGCGAGCCGCGCTTCGCTCGTCGTGCATGGGCCGCTGGTGCGAGCCACGCTTGCGAGGGCGGGTCACGAGCGGTGCCCCTGTGGCCCGGCATCGCGGCGCACGCGCGCCGAAGCAATCGAGAGCGCGCTTCGGACCGACGCGCCGATCGTTTCGCGCTCGCACCCTCACCGTCGCGGTTCGCGCCTCTGCGGGTCGCGTCGATGCACCCCGCGCACGGCGGCATCGCCGTGATGCCGGGCTCGGCCGCTCGCGGCGTCACCAGGCATGGGCGACGCGCTCGTGTGGCGTCACGGACAGCGGTCCCCCGCTGCGCTCGCGCGCGTCGTGCTCGCCACGCACGGCGAGTGCATGTCCGCAGCGAAGCGAGGGAGCGCCGTCTCCGCTCGCCCGCCTCCTCACCTCGCCGCGGCAGTGACGCCGGCTTTCTCGCGTGCTTGCGAGGGCCGCTCGGCCGATCATCCCCTCCGTAGCCCGCGCCATGACGGCCTCCGCGTCGACCCCGATCTTCGCCAACCGCGACGTCGCGCTCTACTGGTGCGTGCGCCTGTGCTCGATGATGGCCTTCCAGATGCTGGCCGTCGCCGTCGGCTGGCAGGTCTACGAGCTCACCGACAGCGCCCTCGCGCTCGGCTACGTCGGCCTCGCGGGGTTCATGCCGGCGGTGCTGCTGGTGCTGGTCGCCGGCCAGGTCGCCGACCGGTTCGACCGCCGCCGCGTGGTCCAGGCCGGGCACGTGCTCGAGGGTCTGGTCGCGCTGGTGCTCGCGCTCGGCTGCTTGCAGGGTTGGCTCGACGTCACCGGCATCTTCGTCGGCGTGTTCATGCTCGGGATCGGCAAGGCATTCGCCGCCCCGTCGCTGTCCGCGTTGCTGCCGGTGCTGGTGACCCCGGCCGAGCTGCCGCAGGCGGTCAGCGTCACCAGCGCGGCGACCCAGTCGGCGGTCATCCTCGGGCCCGCGCTCGGCGGCTTCATCTACCTCGCCGGCCCGGGGGCGGTGTACGCCGTCGGCGGGCTGTTGTTCGCGGCCTCGGTCGCGCTGCTCGGCGTGATCCGCCGCCCGCCGGCGCCGACGATCGCGGTCGCCGACGACCCGGAGGCGAAGTCGGTGTTCGCCGGCATCCGCTACATCCGCAGCCAGCCGGTGGTGTTCGGCGCCATCTCGCTCGACCTGTTCGCGGTGCTGCTCGGCGGAGCCACTGCGATCTTGCCGATCATCGCCCGCGACCTCGTCCACGCCGGCCCGATCGGCCTCGGCTTCATGCGCTCGGCCCCGGCCGCGGGGGCGCTGGCGATCTCGTTCTGGCTGGCGCGGCGACCGATCGAGCGCCAGGCCGGCCGGGTGATGTTCGCCGGAGTGGCGGTGTTCGGCCTGGCGACGATCGTCCTCGGCCTGTCGACGTCGTTCGTCCTGTCGATGATCGCGCTGCTGGTGCTCGGCGCGGCGGACATGCTGAGCGTGGTCATCCGCGCGTCGCTGGTCCAGCTCGAGACGCCGGACGCGTACCGCGGTCGCGTCAACGCCGTGAACTACCTGTTCATCGGCGCCTCCAATCAATTGGGCGAGTTCCGCTCCGGCGTCACCGCGGCGTGGATGGGCCTGGTGCCGTCGATCGTGTTCGGCGGGGTCGGCACGCTGGTGTGCGTGCTGCTGTGGATGAAGTGGTTCCCGGCCCTGGCCGAGCGCGATCGATTGACGGGAGGCTAGTGCTACCAGGCGTAGTTCGCCAGAAGTTCGGGACGGGCTCGTACCCGCACCGGGCCCTTCCAAAGCCGCATGTCGGGAAAATGCGGCACACCTGCGCAGGGCGGCAAGTCAGCCCTGAAACGCCTTGCCGGCGATCTCGCGCAGCGGCGTGGTCGACATCGGCGCGCCGGCGCCGACCGACTCGGCCGCCGGATCGAACGCCCGCAGGCAGGTCAGCAGGACGTCGGACATGTTGCCGTCGCTGAACGGGTACGGCGTCACCTGGTAGTGGATGCCGGGATGGATCAGCTGCTCGCGGCCGTGGCCGGCGAGCAGGATCGGCTGGCGGGCGATGCTGTGCGAGATGCCCTCGGCGCAGTCGGAGCTGCAGTAGATGATCGAGGTGTCGAGCAGGTTGGTGCCGTCGATGTCCTGCCAGGCCTTGAACTTGCGCAGCAGGTCGGCGAAGCGCTCCATGATGTACACCACCCCGTCGTGGACCAGGGCCTGCGCGCCGGCGTCGTGGGTGTGGAGGTGGTGCCCCGCGGTCTGGCCGATCTCCGCGAACACGGTCTCGGCGGCGCCGCCGATGAACAGGCAGCTGGCCACGCGGGTGATGTCGCAGGCGAACGCGTACACCAGCAGGTCGCTCATCACGTCGTTGACCGCGGTGATCGGCTCGACCCCGTCGACGTCGACGTTGGCCTGGCTCGGCATGGCCGGCAAGCTGCACAGCGGGGCGGCGGCGGTGATCTTCTTCTCCAGCGCGGCGATGCCGTCGAGGTGGGCGTCGAGGCGCTGGTTGTCGTGCTTGCCGATCCGCCGGCGCAGGCGCGCCACGTCGTCGCGGACCGCGTCGAGGATGCTGGTCCGCAGCGCGCGGTCGTCCGGCCGCGGCACGAACGCGCCGAACAGCTCGGCCCACACCTCCTGCGGATCGAACGAGGGGTACTGCGGCTCGTTCGGGCCCTTGTGCGACAGGGCGAACATCGTCGTGCCGGAGTCCATGATGCTGACGTGCTTGGAGATCCCGAGGTGGACCGAGGCGATCGGGGTCTTGTCGCCGATGACGTCGGCGATCCTCTGGTCGATCGTCGGCCCGCCCGCCTTCGAGAACAGACCGTCGATCTCGACCATCGTGAAGCCGTTGAAGGCGGTCATGCCCTCGTGGTGGGTGATGATCTGCTCGCAGCGGTTCTGCAGCCCGGTCAGCACCGTCACGTACTCGCGCACGTCCGCCAGCGGCGCCGCTGCTCGCTCAGCGGCCAGTCGACGCCGGTGGCGGTCGGCTCGAAGCGCGGCAGCAGCACGCCGTTGCCGAAGAACCACGTCATGAAGCGGGTCGGCAGCGGCGTCTCGTCGGCGAGGGCGGTGCCGTGGTCGTTGAGCATGGCTTCGAGCAGCGGCAAGGCGATCACGGCCTGGGCCGCGCCGCGCAGGAAGGTGCGACGAGCGAGGGGGCGACGAGGCATGGCGAGGCTCCTAGCGAGGGTCCGCGACCGCGCGGAACAGCGGGCTGGCGACGAGGTCGACGAGCAGGCCCTGGACGCGGTGGCCGCCGGCGACGAACCTGTCCTCCAGGACATCCAGCTCCGGCAGCTCGCCGAAGGTCTCGAGGTGACCGAGGCCGCCGCGCACGAAGTTCTTGATCACGCAGGCCGCGGCGCGCGGGTCGGCGGTCAGGACCGCGGCCAGCTCGCGCGCGCCGGTGAATTCGCCGAGGTCGTCGGTCGCGGCGGCGGCGTCGATCGGCAGGCCGTTGTCGGCGGTGCGGTAGCGACCGAGCGCGTCGTATTCTCGAGCGTGAGGCCGAGCGGGTCCATCGAGCGGTGACAGCCGGCGCAGCCGGCGTCGCTCATGTGCTGCTGCAGCTTGTCCTTCATCGTCTGCGGCTTGTCGGGGTCGTCGGGCGGCAGGTGCGTGTCGACCCCGGGCGGCGGCGGCAAGATGATGTCGCACAGCAGCCGGGTGCGAATGAACTGACCGCGGCGCGTCGGTGAGGTCACCGCCGGGTGGGCGAAGCGGGCCAAGAAGCTGGCCTGACCGAGCAGACCGGCGCGCCCCTGCGCCTCGGGCAGCGCGACCGCGTGGAAGCCGGGCCCCTCCGGCGCCGGCACTCCGTACAGCCCGGCCAGCGCGGCGTCGACGAAGGTGTGGTCGCTGTCGATGAGGCCGCGGATGTCGCCGTCCTGCTCCCACACGATCTCTTCGATCAAGTGCAGGGTCTCCTGCGCCATCGATGCGGCCAGCTGCGGCGAGAACTCGGGGAACAGCGCGGCGCTCTTGGCGATCGTCGGCAGGTCGCGCAGCAAGAACAGCTCGCTGTAGAAATTCGTCAGGGTCGCGCGGGCCTCCGGACGCGCGAGCATCGCCGTCGCCGCGGCCCGCACCTGCTCCTCGGTCTCGAGCGCGCCCGCCTCGGCGGCGGCCAGCAGCTTGGCGTCGGGCGTGCGCCCGAGCAAGAAGAACGACATGCGGGCCGCCAGCTCGAGACCGGTGAGTCGCCGCCGATCCGGCGCGTCCGCGTCGGGCTCGCCGAGCTCGATCGAATAGACGAAGTGCGGCGATTGCAGCAGCGCCATCAATTCGTATTCGAGGCCGACGGCGAACGAATGACCCCAGGCGCGCCCGTCCTCGGCGATCCGCACCAGCGTCGCGACCTCGTCGTCCACCAGCGGCCGGCGCCACGCCAGGCGCCCGAAATCGGCGGCCACGCTGGCGTAACAGCTCGAGTCGGGGGTTGAATCATTCACGCACGGCGCGAATTCCCCGAGCCGCTCGGGGCGAGCCACGGCGGTCATCGCGACCGCCCGCGCCGACGTCTCGCATTGCTCGACCGCGCTCGCCTGCAGCGCCAGCTCCGCCGCGCCGATGGCGTCGAATCCGTGCAGCGGATAGTCCTCGGGGGGCGCAGCCGCAGCCGCCGCCTCGTCGCCGAGGAGGTAGCGGATCGAGCCGACGTACTGGTGGCGCAGCAGGCGACGCAGGCCGCCGGAGACGGGCGCGAAAGGTGGATCTTGCGGAGCGCCGTCGCTGCCCGCGAGGGGCAGGCCGGTGCTCGTCTCGTCGTCGCCGCTCGGGTCCGTGACCTCATTCGCCGGACACGCGAGCAAGGTGAGACACGATGCGACAGTGATCGCCTCGGGGATCGACCGCATCATCGCAGATTGCTATGCACGAACTTCGATCGCTGCGAGTCGCGGAAGGTCGGCCGGATCACGCCGCTCCCGGCGCGACACGATGGCCCGATCTGCCACTTCGTCGGAGCGTCACCCCTGGCGGCCGCGCCACCCGCGAGCCGCGAACGGCGGGCGCGTCGACATCGCCGGCGCGTGAACGGTCGCCGCGTCGGCAGACGCGGGCCGACGACGCGGACCGCCGCGGCGGCCTTCGACTATGATCATTCGCGAATCATCGCAGCAGCCCGCGAGGCGCGCGAGCAGGGCGGGTCCGGCCCGGAGGGGCGCGAGCACGCGCGCCCCTCCGCCCGCGACGACCTCCGGTATACTCGCGGCGGCCCCGCATGCCCCTCACCCGTCGCGCCCTCTCCGGCCAGGCCCTCGCCGCGCTCGCCACCGTCGGTCTGGCGCAGCTGCTGGGGTCGCGCGACGTCGTCGCGGGCCCGCTGCGGCCGGCGCTCCACGCCTGGCTGCGGGACCTGTCGGAGATGACCCGGGCCCTGCGCGGCCGCCAGATCGGCGAGCGCGAGTTCCAGGGGCTGCTCGACGACCTGTGCGGCCGCGTCGACCTCGCCGACCTCTACGCCGCGGTCGATCTCGACGCCCTGGCGGCCCGGGCGTCGCTGCCCGACACCGGCGCGCGCAGCCTCGACGTCGACCTCGCCGCGCTGGCCGGCGTCCCGCGGCTCGGCTTCGGCCAGCGCGTGTTCGGCTGCCGCCGCGGCCGCGCGATCGTCCCCCACGGGCACGAGGACCTGTGCACCGCCTTCATCGTGCTCGCGGGCCGCTGGCGCGGGCGCCACTACGATCGGCTCGAGAGGCACGCCGATCACTACGTCATCCGCCCGACGATCGACCGCGAGTTCCAGCCCGGCGATCACTCGTCCGTGTCGGACCGCCGCGACAACGTCCACTGGTTCCAGGCCGAGGCCGACGGGGCGTTCGTGTTCAACGTCCACGTCGGCTGCCCCGGGCGCAGAAGCGGCGCGCGTGTACCTCGACCCGGACGGCGAGCGCCTGGCCGGCGGGGCCATCCGCGCGCCGAAGCTGAGTCACGCCGCCTGCGTCGCCAAGTACGGCGGCTGAGCGCGCCCGAGCCCGACCGCATGTCCCTGCGGACATGTTTTGAAAACACCGGGCACGAACGTCGGCCCGGCTCCGCCGGCGGCCTGCGTCGGCGCCGCGGCCCGCTGTTTCGGCCTGCCCGATCGAGCATGCTCCAAAAACATGCCCGATCGAGCATGCCCAGGAGAACATGCTCTAAGCGCCAGCCAGCAGCGCCGCGACCTCGTCCTGCGCGTTGAACTCGGCCCACTCCAGCGGCGTCGCCCCGTAGACCGCCTCTCGCGCGGTGACATCGGCCCCGCGGGCCAGCAGCTCTCGGACCACTTCGACGTGGCCGTTGCCCGCGGCCACGTGCAGCGGCGTCGGCAGCCCGGGGCCGGCGAGGCCGTCGACGGCGGCGCCGGCGGCCAGCAGCGCCTCCACCGCGGCGACATGGCCCTCGCGGGCCGCCAGGTGCAGCGCGGTCACCTCGGCCGTCGTCTCGCCGAGCAGCCGGCGCGTGCGGGCGTCGACCGCGGCCCCGCCGCGCAAGAGCGGCCCTATCGCCTCCACGCGCCCGTTCTTGGCCGTCAGCGCCAACCACGCGGCCAGCAGCGCCGGCGGCTGCGGCTCGTCGCGCAGCCGCGCCGCCATCGTCGCCAGGTCGCCCGTGACGAGCGCGGTCGCCACGTCCTCGCCGGCCCCGAGCCCGCGCAGCAGCTCGACCTGGGCCGCGTCCCCGCGGGCCAGCGCCAGCGCCAGCGGCGTGAGGCCGTCGTCGGTGTGCGCGTGGACGTCGGCGCCGAGCTCGACCAGCAGCGTCAGCGAGTTCTTGAGCCCGCGCGCGACCGAGAGGTGCAGCGCGGTCATGCTGGCCGACACGAAGCCCATGCGCTGCGCCACCGCCCCGGGGTCGGCCTCCGCGACCGCCCGGATCGCGCCGAGCCCCGACGGCAGCGCGGTGAAGATGTCCTCGCGCGCCCCGGCGGCCCGCAGCAGGCGCGTCACCGCCGGCCGGTCCTGGTGGCCCTGCGGGGCCCAGCGCACCACCAGGGACCAGCCCAGCGGCGTCAGGCCGAACCACCGATCGCGGTGCTCGAGCGCGGCGCCGTTCGCGAGCAGCAGCTCGGCCACCGCGGGGATGCCCATCTCGGCCGCCCAGTGCAGCGCCGTGGTGTCGCTGGCCGCCTCGCGCGCGTGGACGTCGGCGCCGGCCTGCAGCAGCGCGGCGACCACCGGCAGCTGCCCGCGGTGGGCCGCGAAGATCAGCGGCGTGCTGCCCAGCGCCGGCTCGCGCGCGTGGACCAGCGCCGGCTCGGCCTGCACCTGCGCCACCGCGGCGTCGAGCTCGCCGCGCTGGATGGCCTCGAACAGCGCGGACCCCGGTGACTCCTCGTGGCTGGCGGTCATGACCGGCGGAGGATCGCCCGGTTCACCGGCCGCGACAAGCCGCGGTCCCGCGCACGACATGGCCTTCGAGACAGATCGCCGGCGCGCCGGCAGCCCCTCCGCGCGCCCCGATTTCGCCTGTCATCCTCGCCATTTACGAAATCTCGAAAAATTCGCCGGCGCGTGTCGATCCGCGCCGGCCTCGTTCGACGTGGTCATGAAGGCCGGACGCGGCGACCCCACCGGGCGCCGCCGGCCACGAAAGGGTTCGACGCATGCGATTCATGATGATGATGAAGGCCGATCGGAGCTACGAGGAGGGCGTCCCTCCGAGCCCCGCGCTGGTCGAGGAGATGGGCAAGTTCATCGAGGAGACGATGCGGGCCGGCGTCCTGCTCGACACCGGCGGCCTCGCGCCGACCGCGATGGGCACCAAGATCCGGGCCGCCGACGGCAAGCTGACCGTGACCGACGGCCCGTTCACCGAGGCCAAGGAGATCATCGGCGGCTTCGCCATCGTGCAGACGCGCACCAGGGAGGAGGCGGTCGAGCTCGGCCGGCGCTTCATGCAGCTGCACACCCGCGTGCTCGGCGACGCCTACACCGGCGAGTGCGAGATCCGCCAGATGTTCGGGCCGGGCGACGTCCGATCGCCGACTCCCCTCATTCACCAGCCCCCCACATTTCAGGAGACCTGTCATGCAGACCTCGTCCGCCAAGAGCGCGCTCGCGCCGGTGTCATCCTCAGCGCCCTGCCGGTGCTGTTCCTCCTCGCCGACGCCGTCGGCAAGTTCATCCAGCCCGAGCCGGTCGTGACCGCCTCGGCAGCGCTCGGCTTCCCGCCCGACACGTTGTTCGCCCTCGGCACGCTCGAGGCCGCGTGCGCCCTCCTGTTCGCAATCCCGCGCACCGCCGTGCTCGGCGCGGTGCTCCTCACCGGCTACCTCGGCGGCGCCACTGCGGTCCACGTCGTCCACGGCTCGTCGTTCGCCTTCACGATCGTGTTCGGCGTGATCGTGTGGCTCGGCATGCTGCTGCGCGACGATCGCCTGCTGGCCCTGTTCCCGCTCCGCCACCCGCGCGCGGTGTGAGCGTCAGGGCTTGGCCGCCACGCACAGCGGGCGCGCGGCCTTGGTCGTCACGCGCACCGACGTCTGGCTGCCCTTCGGCAGCCACACCACGAGCGCGCGGCCGCGGTGGGCCGCGGTGGTCCAGTAGCCGCCCGGCTTGATGCCCGCGACCTTGGCGAAGCTCTTGGCCTCGTTGGGGTTGGCGAGCTTCCAGCGGGCGATGCCGAGGTACTTGTTCTTGTCGAGGGCCGCGCAGTACTCCTTGGCCCAGTGCTGGTTGCCGGCCTTGCCGAGGGCCGACGGCGTCACCAGGTCGCCCGACGCGATCAGCGGCGGCGGGGTCGCCGGCGGGGTCGCCTCGGTCGGCGGGGGCGTCGTGGTCGTCGCGGGCGCCGGCTCCTCGCCGGTGGTCGCGCCCGGGGCTGGCGCTTGGGCCATGTCCTCGGGGACAGGTGTGGGCGGCACCACGACCGGCTGCGCCGGCGGCGTCGCCACCGCGCCACCTGCCGTCGGGTCGGGCGGAGGCGCGGGCGCGGGATCGACGGTGCGGAGCGCCTCGGACACGATCGTCGGCAGCTCGATCGGCGGCGCGTCGGGGCCGCGGCCGACGTACCACCAGGCCCCGAACCCGGCGGCGCCGAGCACCACGAGGCCCATGAGCCGCGCCGGCCAGCGCGAAGGCGACGACGGCGGCGGCGACGGCAGCGACAGCGCGACCGTCGGCGCGAACACTGCCGCGTGCGAGGACACCGCCGCCTGCGAGGAGGCCGCGGCGGCCGGGGTCTCGAACGGCTGCAGCGCGTCGGCCAGCTCCTTGGCGGTCTGGAACCGCTCGTCTGGCTTCTTGGCCAGGCAGCGCAGGATCACCGCCGACAGCCCGCTCGGGACCCCGGGCACGCGCGCGTCGACCGGCTCGGGCTCGGCGGTGATGATCGCGATCAGCGTCGCCGGCACCGAGGCGGCGGTGAACGGGTCGACGCCGGTGATCGCCTTGTAGAGCACCGCGCCGATCGCCCAGATGTCGGTGCGGGCGTCGGCGTAGACGGCCCCGTTGATCTGCTCCGGCGCCATGTACTCGGGCGTGCCCATGAGCACGCCGCTGCCGGTGAGGGCCCCGTCGCGGTCGATGAACTTGGAGATCCCGAAGTCCATCAGCTTGACCACCGCGGGGCCGGTCTCGGGCTGGTGGATGAACAGGTTCTCGGGCTTGAGGTCGCGGTGGATGATGCCGGCGCGGTGGGCCGCGTCGAGCGCGTGGAGGGCCTCGCGGATCAGCGCCACCGCGACCGTCGGCGCCAGCTTGCCCTCGCGGGCGATCCGCTGGCCGAGGTTCTCCCCGCGCAGCAGCTCCATCACGATCACCGGGCCGAGCGCGCTCGTCTCGAGGTCGAGGATGTCGCAGATCCCCGGGTGCCCGATCCGCGCGGCCACCCGCGCCTCGTTCTGGAAGCGGGCCACGATCTCTTTGTTCTTCAGCGCCTCCGGCAGGATCAGCTTGAGCGCCACCTCGCGGTCGACGTGGACGTTGCGGCCGCGCCACACCGCCCCCATGCCGCCGCGCCCGAGCTCGCTGACGAGGCGGAACTTGCCCGCCAGCATCCGGCCCTCGAACGGCAGCACCATGTCCGTGGCCGGACAGCGCAGCGTCGCCTCGTCGTGGTCCGCGCCGCAGAACGGACATGCTTCGAGGTGCGCCCCTGCCGATTCGGCGTTCATCGGGAGCCGCAACGTATCACAGGCGCCAGGGGGCCGGCTCGCGCCCGGGGGCGAACCGAAGCGCGCCTGCCCTCGGCCGGCCCGCGGCGTCTCCCCGGGCGTTCCCCGGCGACCCCCTCTGCGGGCCACGGGCGCCCCCCGCGTCGCCGAGCGCACGCCGCGCAGCGCCCGCGTGAGCCGTACGGGCGAAGATCGCCCGCCCCGCGCGAGCCCGAGCCCGCTGCGATTACCTGTCTCGCAGGACAGGATCTCGCCGCCCGCGGCGCTCGCCTCGCCGGGCGTCGAGCTGTCCCTCGGGACAGGCAGGATCGAGCGCCCCGCGGACGCTCGCGCGTGCCTGTCCCTCGGGACATGCAGGATCGAGCACCCGCGGACCTCGTCATTCCCTGTCCCTCGGGACATGCACGATTGCCGAGCGGGCTGTCTCTCCGGACAGGCGATCGCCGGCCCGGTCACGCGCCTGTCCGGATTCATCTGTCTCTCCGGACATGTCTATTTAAAAAATGTCTCTCGGGACAGCCTCGTGCGCGGCCGCGCGGCTCGATCGCGTCAATCGCAGCCCGACACGCCCATCTCGCCGCACTCGACCCAGCCGGCGGGGACGCAACCCGACGGCGAGTCGTAGGGCTGGTCGGGCTCGTCGGGGTCGCAGACCACCGGGATGAAGGGCGGGCAGGCGCCGCCGTTGGCCTGGCAGGCCAGGAACTCCATCGCGGTGTAATCGGCGCACACGTCCCCGTTCGTCTGGATGTGCGGCGCGCCGTAGAGCGGCTGGCACTCGGAGGGTTCGGCCAGGCACCCGGCCTCGTCGAGCGTCCCGCACGTGTCGCAGAACGCGACCCCCGGCGGCTCGCACTGGACGAACCCCGGCGGCGAGCAGGTCGTCCCCTGGACCTCGTAGGCCTCGTCGGTGCCCTCGCGGCAGAACGTGTGCTTGTCGTGCTCGCAGACGATCTCGTCCGTGCAGCCGAGGAACTGCAGGCCCGACGCGCAACCGGGGAACTCGTAGGCGCTGCCGTAATAGGCCATGCAGCCGGGGGAGGCCACGCAGTCCAGCTCGTTGAACTCGAGGCAGTTGAGCGGCGTCGGGCCGGAGGTGGTCGCCGACGTCGCCTCGGCCGTCGTCTCGGACGGGTCGAACATCGTGGTCGCCGTCTGCCAGGACTCGGTCGTCGCGTCGGTCGTCGCGTCGGTCGTCGCGCCGGTCGTACCCGCGCTGCTTTCACCGTCGGTCTCGACGGCGGTGGTGCCGGGGTCTTCGCCGGTGGAGTCGGTCGCGGTCAGATTGCCGAGCTTGGTCGGCAGCTCGCACGCGGCCAGCGCGAGCACGAGGGGCAGGATCCGGGGGCGTAAGCGAAGTGGTTCATGTCGATTCCTCGCCTCCTCGTCTCCGACCGCGAACCGATCCGTCACTGCCCGCAGCGATTCGATTTGCGAACCGCTGCGCCACCGCCGACGCCGGGAACGTGCGCACCAGCAATTGCGCCGCCGACAGCGCGGCCGGCTCGTCGCCCGTGCGGCACAGCGCCTCGACCCGCGCCGCCTCGCGCACGTCCGCCAGCGTCCCGTCGGGGAACCGCTGCGCGTGCTCGGCCACCCCGGCGAGCGCGGCCGCGGCGTCGCCGGCCGCCAGGCGGGCCTGCACGCGATCGATCGCCGCCACCTCCGCGGCCAGGCGCGCGCCCGCGTCGCTCGCTACGGCCTCGACCCCGCCAGGGCCGACCTGCGGCCGGGCGCCGGCGAGCTCCGAGGATGTCTTTTTAGACATGTCCTTCGGGACCTGTACCGGAACCACCGGCGGCTCGGCGACCGGCGCCGGCTCGGGCGCGCCGGCCGGCTCCTTCGCCGCCGCGATCACCGGCGCCTGCGCGGCCGTCGGCGGGCGGTCGGCCGCGCGGGCCGGCTCGCGCGCGACCACCAGGCCGACCGTCGCCGCCCCGGCCACGATCATCGTCGTCGCCGCGGCCGTCTGGGTCGACACCCACGCGGTGAGCCCGACCGCCGCGCCGGGCTTGCCGAGGACCGGCAGCAGGAAGCCCCACGTGCGCGACTCGGCCTCGCGCGGCGGCGCCTGGCGCTGACGCGTGGCGTCGCGCAGCGACTCGAGGCGATCGGCGGCGACCAGCGCCTGCAGCTGTTGCCGCGCCAGCCGCAGCCGCGAGTACACCGTGTTGAGCGGCAGGCCCAGCTCCGACGCGATCTCGGGCGCGCTCATCCCGAGCAGCTCGGTCATCTCCCACACCGTGCGGGTGCCGTCGGCCAGCTCGCCGAGCACGCGCGTCAGCAGTTGCGCGTCGTCGTGGCGCTGCTGCGGGGCCGCGGCCTGCGGGCGCGCCAGCTCGGCGAACGCGGCGTGACGGCGGGCCAGCCGGGCCGCGCCGCGCCGGTGGCGGAACGCGACGCGACGCGTCACTCCGAACAGCCACGCCCGCGGCGAGACCTCGAAGTGCAGCTGGTCGAGCCGGCGGTAGGCCGTCAGGAACACCTCCTGGACCACGTCGTCGACCGTCCCGGCCGCCACGCCGAAGTGCTGCGCCGCCGACCACACGAACGCGAATTCGGCGCGGTACAGCGCCTGGAAGCGACGCAGGTGGGGTTCGTCCTCGTGAGCGGTTTCGCGCGGGGTCATCGCGGGTCCGGAAGGTACCCACGATTCTCCGCGGTCGCGGCGATCCGTCACCACGGGTCTCCGAATCGCAGCTCGACCCCGAGCATCAGCCGGCCGGAGGCCCAGGACGGGGCCCACAGGCGCACCGGGTCGGGGACCGCCTCCAGCTCGAACTTCGGATGGACCGGCGACAGCGCCACTGCACCGCCCCCCACACGCCCCAGCGGGCCCCCGCGTGCCACACGACCCCGGCGCCGAGCACGCCGGCGAGCCAGGCCTGCGTCGCCGCGCGCCCGGAGACGAGGCCGCGCGCCTCGCCGCGCATGCCCCCCGCCTCGAGCCCGACGCACAGCGGCACCTCGACGGGCCCGCGCCCCAGCCGGGCGCAGCCGTGGACCGCCGCCGCGAACAGCCCCGCCCCCACCCCGACCCGCAGCCCGGCCAACTCGCGCGGGACCTCCTGCGGGACCACGAACAGCCCCTGCACCTCCAGGCGCCAGCGCGGCCAGCGCGCCGCCGGCGACTCCGACCGCCCCGGTGATCCGCGGGACCGCCCCGACCTCGCCGCCGCCGTGCACGCGCACGAAGCCGCCTGGCCTTTTGGACCTGCGCGAAGAGACAGGCGGTGCGAGCGGCTCCGGCGGCTCGTCCGTCACCGGCGCGGGCTCGGGCGCGAACTCGGGCGCCGCCTCGGGCAGGGGCGCGGCCTCGGGCTCCAGCCCCGGCTCGGCGGGCTGGACCGGCACGGGCGGGGTCGTCGGGGCCGGCTCGGGCACGCGGGCCGGCTCGACCGCGGCGGCCACCAGCACCGCGACCACGTCGGCCAGGGCCGCGCACGACGGGTCGGAGACGGTCCGCGTCTCGCCGCGCTGGCCGGCCGTCAGCCGCAGCCGCAAGGTGAACCCGCGCCCGCCCTCGCGCACCACGGTCGCCTCGACGTCGACCTCCTCGGCCGTGAGCGGCCGCCCCAGCCGCCGCGCGACCGCGGCCAGCACCTCGTCGCGCTCGGGGCAACCGGCCGGCGCCCGCCATTCGAGCGCGACCTCGGGCGGCGCGGGCACCTGCGCCGCGCCGAGCAGCGGCGCGAGGGCGAGGCGCACGAGCATCGTTCATCGAGGATACCACGCGCCCGTCGACCGGCGAGCGCCGCCGCGCGGAGCCGCCCCGTGCGGTGGGCGCTCGCCGACCCGGCGATCGATCGCGGCGACGAAGACACGGATGACCCTCCTCGTCACCCGCGCGCGTCGCTCCTCGAGCCCTTCCTCCGCGACGAGCTCCAGCCAATGCTCGCCGTGAATCGAGGCCCCGCGTCCGCGGCCGCCGTCGCTGGCTGCACCATCATGATAGCGTCGCGCGGCTGAACATGACGCTCTGGTCGCGGATCCCCATCGTCACCCTCGTCCTCGGCGCGGCTTGTCAAAACAAGTCGATCGAATCAGCCGCCAGCACGGACAGCCCGGCGCCCGGCGTCACGGACTCGACCTCCACCGCCTCGACCGACGCGACGACCGGCTCGACGACCGGGACGACCGACGCGCCAGCCTGGCCGCCGGTGAGCTGCAGCGGCGTGACCTGCGAGCCGGGCGAGTTCTGCCTGATGCGCCCGCCGCTCTGCCAGCTCGTCACCAAGGATCCCTGCTACGACGACGATTACGACGACACCGATACCGACTCCGACACCGGCGAGCCCGAGTCCTATCAATGCTATGATCACGTCTCGGTCCCCGGCGCATGTCTGCCGGTCCCCGACGAATGCCTCGACGATCCCGACGGTGTCGCGGCCTGCCTCGAAAGGCCCGACCTCTGCCTCTACGGGGGGCAATTCGACGACGGTGTCCTCGCGTGCGGCTACGCCTTCGATCACTGTGAAGAAGGCTCCCCGCAACACCCGTCTTGCAAGTCCTGCTCGCCCGCGGCTCCCGCGTGACCTTCGCCGACCCGCGCGTCATCGGCATCGGCGATCGATCCCGCCCCTGCCCGCCGCGGGCCGGTCGCGCTAAGGTGACGCGATGAGCTTCGCCGCCCCGCTCGTCCCGCACCGCTCGACCTGGGACATCGTCCTCCTCTCCTGGGCCCCGGTCCTCGCCGGCGTGCTGGTGGTCATCGGCGCCAAGGCGCTCGAGGGCGCGTCCCCGGCGGTGGCCGGCGCGCTCTCCATGCTCGCGGGTCCGGTCTTCGTCCTCGGCCTGCTCTACATCACCTTCACGTGGCGGCGCGGTCCGACCCTGAAGATCGACGGCGGCGAGCTCGTCCTCGCCGATCGGCGGGTCCCCGTCGCCGACGTCCAGGCCAGCGTCGAACAGTACGTGTTCCGCTCGAAGGGCCGCTTCACCGGCGGCACCTTCTGGCTGCCCCTGCTCGCCCTGCGCTTCCCCGACGGCGGCGACCTGCGGCTCGTCCGGCTCCAAGGCGGCGGCCAGGGCGGCGGTCGTCGACCCACGCGGGCGCCGAACTACGGGCTGGACCCGACCTCGTGGGACCAGCTCGCCGCCCTGCTCGGCGCTCGCTAACGTTGACCGCACATCAATCTCCAGCCCGGTCGCTCCGCCCGCAGATCGGCTAACGTGGCGTCGCATGCACTACGGTGACGACGTCGACGTGCTTTTGAGAAAGACCCCCGAGCGGGTCCTGCAGCGCTTCACCCTCGATTGCGCGGAGCGGGCCATCACGATCTCGATGCGCCAGGAAGGCGTCTCCACGGCGACGGCGGGGCTCATGCGAGTCGAGCTCGAGCAGAAGCGGCTCCACGTCACCACCGGCTCGCCCGACCGCGCGGCGATGCTCGAGCTGCTGGAGGCGCACTGTCAAATCCGCGATCAGCTCCCGGACAGCGAAGTGCCCGGCTGCGACGAAGCGGTGTGCGCGGCCCTCGACGTGTCCCTGTCCGCCGCCGAGGCCGCGCGGGAGGCGGCGCGCGCGGTCGTGCTCGGCCCGTGGCACAAGCCGCCGCGCCACGAGTTCATCCGCGCCCAGCGGTTCTTCCACTCGGACAACGAGGAGTTCTGGCAGCTCCGGCGCCTCAAATGGCTGACCGCGCTCGCGGCCGGCGACCTGTGGCGATTCGAAGAGTCGTCGGCGCCGGCGGAGACCCGGATCGGCTTCGACGCGCAACAGGCCCTGGAGTCGTGCTTGCAGCGCGAGCGGGCCCTGCCCGCGGCCCAGCGCGAGCGCTGGCTCGCCGAGATCGTCGTCAACTACGAGGCCGACATCTGGGTCGTCGACATCCCCGACCTCGGGGTGGTCACGCACGCCCGCGGCGCTCCGCGCCAGCATCCCCTCTGCAGATGCGGGCCCAGGACGCGGGCCAGCCGGAGCCGTTCGCGATCGTGGCGAACGCCTGAGGGCGACACCACCGGCGGCCTCGACGC
Source organism: Nannocystis pusilla (assembly GCF_026626665.1). Taxonomy (GTDB): domain Bacteria; phylum Myxococcota_A; class Polyangia; order Nannocystales; family Nannocystaceae; genus Nannocystis; species Nannocystis pusilla. The sequence goes on along the minus strand of NZ_JAPNKE010000002.1, from coordinate 740,428 downwards.
GACCAGGCCTCTCAGCGCACCTCGTCATCCACCCGCGCGGTGTACGAGCGCGCCGCGGACGACCGCGTCAGAGCGCCGCGCAGCCCGCGGCGGCGCGCGGCGACGCTGCGCTCGCTGATCGCGCCGTAGATCCCGAAGGCCGCGAAGATCATGACGAGAATCATCAGCGAATTCATGGCATCGTCTCCCTGGTCATCACATGAATCGGCGGCTCAGCTCGGCCGGCCGCCGAAGCGGTGGGCGAACACGCCGGCCACGCTGAAGAACAGGGTGTGTTGGTCGCGCGCGAGGCCGGTCGCGTCGTCGGCGATCGCCCCGCCGCGGTAGAAGAAGCCGTGGCGGTTGGTCGAATGATCATAGCGGTACTCGACGCGGAGCAGCAGGTTGTTGAACACGCGAAAGTTGTTGGTGAACGCCGCGGAGACGAGCGTCTGCGGCACGCCGAACATGCGGCCGTCGCGGTCCCAGAAGAGCTCGGGGCGCAGCGCCATGTCCCAGGTCCGCGCCTCGCCGAGCACGCGCCAGCGGGTGAACACCGCGCCGTTCATCCACATCTGCCACGGCGACAGCGGAAGGTCGGTGCGCGGGTCGGCGCCGACGTCGAACACGCCGGAGACCCCGAACTTCTCGGTGTTGTAGGTGAATTGCGTGTCGGAGAACAGCCGCCAGGCCCGCGGGCGCATGTCGGCCTGCTCGGGGCCGATCCACACGTACTCGCCGAGGTTGAAGCGCTCGCTGGCGGTGAACGTGTAGCCGAGCATCACGCTCGGCGCCTTGTTGTTGTCGGCCAGCAATTGCCAGCCGTTGACGATCCACAGCTGGACCTGATGCCGGTCGCGGAGCGTCTGCGCCAGCTTCACGCCCGACAGGTAATACGGCACGCTGTTGAGCTGCCACGTGACCGTGTAATCCAATTGTAGGGACTCCAGTGAATGCCGACCCCGACCGGGCTCAATTGCAGGCCCGCGACCACCTCGGTGCCGTGGCGGGTCCGAAAGCCGACGTTGGCGCGCGAGACGTGCTTCCACACCTCCGGCCCGGCGAACTTGCCGTTCGCGCCGCCGGCCACCGGCTCGTAGGCCACCAGGGCGTCGGCGGCCGGTCCGCCCTGCGCGGCGAACTCGAACAGCGGCGAGAAGCGGCCCGGGACCGCGTCGCGGCGGACATAGGCGACCGCGTGGTTGAGCGTGAACTCGCCGGTGCGCGGCTGCACGCTGGTGCCGCGATACACGTGGTTGTCGGGGTTGTTGCTGTTGTAGGCGTAGTTGACGTCGATGAATCCTCCGACCTCCCACGGCCTCCAGCCGGCCGCGCCGCGCGGGTCCATCTTTTCACCGGCGGCGATCGCAGGGTTGTTGACCGCCGCCGCGTCCGTCCCTGGCAAGGCCTTCTGCACCCGCTCCTCGTCGACCGCGCGCGGACCTACGGGCACCTCCACCGGCGCGCTCGCGGCCCGACCGGCCGAGATCGCGGGGTTGTTGACCGCCGCCGCGTCCGTGCCCGGCAGCTCGCCCTGGACCCGATCGGCGTCGCCCGTCTCCGCAGGCTCCCACGGGGGCAGCGCGGCAGCGGACGAGGGGGCGGCGCGACAGGGACGGACGGCGGGCTCGCAGGCGCGACGGCGAGCGTCAGGGACAAACAGAACGTCGGGCTCATGGACCGACGTGAAGCCTATCGGCGCCGAGGTTAAGACGACGCTAATCGCGGTCGAGCCGCAGGCGGTACCCGACACCGGTCTCGGTGAGCAGCCAGCGCGGGCGCGCCGGCTCGGGCTCGAGCTTCTGCCGCAGCGCGACCATGTACACGCGGAGGTAACGCGTCTCGGAGGTGTGACCGGGGCCCCACACATCCTTGAGCAGCTGGCGATGCGTGACCACGCGGTCGGCGTGGCGCAGCAGGACCTCCAGCAACTTGTACTCGTGCGGCGTCAGGTGAATCTCCTGGCCCGCCCGCGTGACGAGCCGGCGCCCGAGGTCGACCGTGACGTCGCCGAGCTCGAACACCGCGTCGCGGCTCGGCGAGCGCTGGGCCACGTGGCGGAGCGCCACCCGGATCCGCGCCAGCAGCTCGTTCGCGCTGAACGGCTTGATCAAATAATCATCGGCGCCGGCGTCGAGCGCGGTGATCTTGTCGTCCTCCTGGCCGCGCGCCGACAGCACGATCACCGGCGCCAGCGACCACGTGCGCAGCGCGGTCACCACCGTGATCCCGTCGCGGTCGGGCAGGCCGAGGTCGAGCAGCACGAGGTCCGGGTTGTGCTCGCCGGCCCGCGCCACCGCCTCGGCGGCGGTCTCGGCCTCGATCACGCGGAACCCGCGATCGACGAGGATCGTCCGCAGCGAGCGTCGCACCGTCGGATCGTCCTCGACCAACAGGATCAGCGCCGAGGCCTCGGTCATGTCGTCGCTCCTTGCCTCACCGTCGCATCGGACGTGCGCGTGTCTTCTCCGAGCGGCAACGTGACGCGAAACACCGCCCCGCCCTGCGGCCGATTCTGGGCGACGCAGGTGCCTCCGTGGGCCACCGCGATCGCGCGACAGATCGCCAGGCCGAGCCCGAACCCGCCCTGCCGCGCCCCGCCGACCCGCACGAACTTGTCGAAGATCCGCTCCTCCTGGCCGGCCGGGATGCCCTCGCCGCGGTCGGCCACCTCGACCACCATGTTCGCGCCGAGGACCCGCGCCGACACGTCGATCGGGCTCCCGGGCGGGGTGTACTTGGCCGCGTTCTCGAGCAGGTTGAGCATCAGGTGCTCGAACAGCACCTCGTCGAGCAGCACCGGCGGCAGGTCGGACGCGAGCGACACGTGGACCACGTGGCCGGCGAGGTCGCGCTCGATCCGGGTCATCGCCGCGCCGATCGGGTCCTCGAGCGGCGTCCACTCGCGCCGCAACGCCACGCCCGGGGTCTCGAGCCGCGTCATGTGCAGGAGGTTGGTGACGAGGCGGCCGAGGCCGAGCGCCTCGTCGTAGATCGAGCCGGCGAACTCGCGCCGCTTGTCGTCGGCCATCGGACCCGGCTGCGCCAGCACGCTGGCCGCCGTGGCGATCGCGGTCAGCGGCGTGCGCAGGTCGTGGCTGACCGAGCTGAGCAGCGCCCCGCGCAGCTCTTCGGTGCGCGCGCGCAGCTCGGCCTGTTGCGCCTCCTGGGCCAGGAGCACGCGGTGCAGCGCGAGCGCGACCTGGCCGCTCATGGCCGCCAGCAGCTCCTGCTCGGCGATGGGCGTGAGGCGCGAGGCCTCGCCGGTGGTCACGCCGAGCACGCCGATCGTGCGTCCCACGGCCTGCAGCGGCACGTAGAGCGCCTTGGCGGCCGGCAGCGTGTCGGTGCCGGCGCCGGCCGGGCCGCGCTCGAGCGCCTGGCGAGCGGCGGCCTGCTCGACCGGGTCGTCGATCAATTCGACGTCGGTCCCCTGCACCGGCGTGAGCGCGTCGTCGGGCCCTGCGACCAGCACCACCACGCGCCCGCCGGCCAGCTCGGCGACGTGACGCGCCGCGCTGGTGCCGATGCTGTTCTTGTGGCGCAGCTGCGCCAGCTCGCGGCTCAGCGAGTAGAGGATCGCCGTCCGCTGCTCGCGGCCCCGCGCCGCCTCGGCCTGCATGCGCACGCGCTCGGTCAGCCCCGAGATCACGACGCCCACCACCAACATCACCGCGAACGTCAGCGTGTAGCGCACGTCGGCGACCGCGAAGGTGTAGTACGGCGGGATGAAGCAGAAGTCGAACGACGCCACGCTGAGCAGCGCGGCCAGCGTCGACGGCCCGTGGCCGAAGCGCGCCGCGGTCACCATGATCACCAGCAGGTAGAGCATGATGACGTCGGACACGTCGATGTAGGCGTAGAGCAGCGTGCCCAGGCCCGTCACGCCGCACACGCCGGCGACCGCCCACGCGTACGCGCGCGGCGGGGCCCGCCGCAGGCTCTCCGCCGCCCGCAGCCGCCCCCGTCGCGTCGTCGGGATCCCCTCGTCGCCCGAGATCACGTGCACGTCCATCTCGCCGCTGCCGCGCACCAGCGAGTCGAGCACCGATCCGCCCAGCAGCTCGCGCAGGCGCGACCGGCTCGGCTTGCCGACGACCAGGCGGGTGACGTTGCGGCCGCGGGCGTACTCGAGCACGCGCGCGGCGATCGGCTCGCCGCCGATCTGCACCACCTCCGCGCCGAGCGACTCGGCCAGACGGATCGTCTCGGTCAGCGCCCCGCCCTTGTCCTTGCGCAGCGCCATGCGCGGCGTCTCGACGTACAGCGCGATCCACTCGGCGCGCAGCCCCGCGGCCATCCGCGCGGCCGCCCGCACCAGCCGCGGGCCGTTCTCGCTCGGGCCGATGCACACGAGGATCCGCTCGGCCGTGGCCCAGGTGGCCTGAATGCCGTGGGCGCGGCGGTAGGCCTGGACGTCGCTGTCGACCCGCTGAGCCATCCGCCGCAGCGCCAGCTCGCGCAGCGCCAGCAGGTTGCCCTTGCGAAAGAAGGCCTCGGTCGCGTTCCGGGCCTGCTCGGGCAGGTACACCTTGCCCTCGCGCAGGCGCTCCAGCAGCTCGTCGGCCGGCAGGTCGCACAGCTCGACGTCGTCGGCGCGGTCGAACACCGCGTCCGGCACCGTCTCGCGCACCCGCACCCAGGTGATCTGCGCGACCACGTCGTTGAGGCTCTCGAGGTGCTGGACGTTGAGCGTGGTGTAGACGTCGACGCCGCGCGCGAGCAAGAGGTCGACGTCCTGCCAGCGCTTGCGGTGCTGCGAGCCGGGCACGTTGGTGTGCGCCAGCTCGTCCACCAGCAGCAGCCCCGGCGCGCGCCAGCGCGGCGTCGAGGTCGAACTCCGCCAGGCGCTTGCCGCGGTAGTCGATCGCCCGCAGCGGCAGCCGCGGCAGCCCCTCGAGCAGCGCCGCCGTCTCGCTGCGCCCGTGCGTCTCGACCACGCCGACGACCACGTCGACGCCCGCCGCGTGCTCGCGCCGGGCCGCCTCGAGCATCGCGTAGGTCTTGCCGACCCCGGGCGCGGCGCCGAAGAAGATCTTCAGCTGGCCCCGCCTGGCCCGCGCCTCCTCGGCGCGCGCGACCTCGAGGAGCGCCTCCGGATCGGGCCGCGCGTCGGCGTCGTCGCTGCGATTCATGGCGCCCCGGCGAGCGCGCGATTGAGGCGGAGGACGTTCACGCGCGGCTCGCCCAGGATACCGAACGTGCGCCCCTCCGTGTGCGCCTCGATCAGCGCCAGCACCTCGGCCTCTCCGCGCCCGCGGGCCCGCGCGACCCGCCGCGCCTGGTAGCGCGCCGCCGCCGGTGAAATGTGGGGGTCGAGGCCCGAGCCCGAGGCCAACACGAGGTCGGCCGGGACCGGCAAGGTCGCCTCCGGATCGGCCGCCCGCAGCGCGGCGATCCTGGCCTTCACCGCCGCGTGAAGGTCCTCGTTCAGCGGACCCGAGTTGCTCGCGCCCGACGACCTGGCGTCGTAGTTCACGGCCGACGGCCGGCCCCAGAAATCACCCGGCGCGGCGAAGCTCTGGCCGATCAGCTCCGAGCCGATCGGCCCCGCCTCCGCGGTCACCAGCGAGCCGTGCGCTGCGCGGGAGGACACAGAGGTCGCAATCGCGGTGACGATCCATGGATAGACCACGCCGGTCACGACGGTGAGCGACAACAGGAGTACGAGGGCGGGACGAATGGCTTGCGACATGGCCGAGCTCTCAGGCGACCGCGACGGCCGCCAGCGCGAGGTCGATCAGCTTGATCCCGACGAACGGCGCGACCAGGCCGCCGAGGCCGAAGATCAGGAGGTTGCGACGGAGCAGCGCCGCGGCCGGCAGCGGCCGCACCTTGACCCCGCGCAGCGCGATCGGCACCAGCAGGATGATGACGAGCGCGTTGAAGATCACCGCCGACAGCACCGCGCTCTGCGGCGAATGCAGGTGCATCAAGTCGAGCGCGCGCAGGTCGGGGTAGGTCACCGCGAACGCGGCCGGGATGATGGCGAAGTACTTGGCGACGTCGTTGGCGACGCTGAAGGTGGTCAGCGCCCCGCGGGTCATCAGCATTTGTTTGCCGATCTCGACGATGTCGAGCAGCTTGGTCGGATCGGAGTCGAGGTCGACCATGTTGCCGGCCTCCTTGGCCGCCTGCGTGCCGGTGTTCATCGCCACCGCGACGTCGGCCTGGGCCAGCGCCGGCGCGTCGTTGGTGCCGTCGCCGGTCATCGCCACCAGGTGGCCCGCGGCCTGCTTGCTGCGGATCAGCGCCAGCTTGGTCTCCGGCGTGGCCTCGGCCTGGAAGCTGTCGACCCCGGCCTCGGCCGCGATCGCCCCGGCGGTCTGCGGGTTGTCGCCGGTGATCATGATCGTCTCGATGCCGATCCGCCGGAACTCGGCGAAGCGCTCGCGGATCCCGCCCTTGACGATGTCCTTGAGGTGCACCACCCCGAGCGCGCGGCTGCCCTCGGAGACCACCAGCGGCGTGCCGCCGCTCCTGGCGATCGTCTGCACGAGGGCCTGGACATCGGGGCTCAGCCCGCCGCCCTTGGCCTTGAGGTGCTTGCCGATCGCGTCGGCGGCGCCCTTGCGGATCCTCGCCCGCCGAGGTCGACCCCGCTCATGCGCGTGTGCGCCGTGAAGGCGATGAAGCGCGCCTCGGTGTTGGCGAGCTCGCGCTGGCGCAGGCCGTACTTGTCCTTGGCGAGCACGACGATGCTGCGGCCCTCGGGCGTCTCGTCGGCCAGCGAGGCCAGCTGCGCGGCCTCGGCTAGCGCCTCGACCTCCACGCCCGGCGCCGGCAGCAGCTCGACCGCCTGACGGTTGCCGATCGTGATCGTCCCGGTCTTGTCGAGGAGCAGCACGTCGACGTCGCCGGCGGCCTCGACCGCGCGGCCCGAGGTAGCGATCACGTTGGCGCGGATCAGCCGGTCCATGCCGGCGATGCCGATCGCCGACAGCAGGCCGCCGATGGTCGTGGGGATGAGACACACGAGCAGCGCGACGAGCACGGTGATCGGGACCGGAGATCCCTGTCCTCGGGCCTCGAGCGCGAACAGCGAGAACGGGTACAGCGTCGCGCAGGCCAGCAGGAACACCAGCGACAGGCCGGCGAGCAAGATGTCGAGCGCGATCTCGTTGGGCGTCTTCTTGCGCTTGGCGCCCTCGACCATCGCGATCATGCGGTCGAGGAAGGTCTCGCCGGGGTTGCTGCGGATCTCGACGACGATCCAGTCCGACAGCACGCGCGTGCCGCCGGTGACCGCGCTGCGATCCCCGCCGCTCTCGCGGATCACCGGGGCCGACTCGCCCGTCACCGCGCTCTCGTCGACCGAGGCGATGCCCTCGACGACGTCCCCGTCGCCGGGGACCGTGTCGCCGGCGAGGATCAACACGAAGTCGCCGCGGCGCAGCGCGCTCGCCGGCACCTGTTCGGCGCGCGCGTCCTTGTGGCGCTCGGCCAGGCGGCGCGCCTGCACGTGCTGCCGGGCCTTGCGCAGGCTCTCGGCCTGAGCCTTGCCGCGGCCCTCGGCCAGCGCCTCGGCGAAGTTGGCGAACAGCACCGTGAACCACAGCCACGCGGCGACCCCGGCGATGAAGCCGAACGAGGCCTCACCCTCGCCGACCAGCGCCTGCACCGCGAGGATCGTGGTGAGGACGCTGCCGACCTCGACCACGAACATCACCGGGTTTCTGATCATGCGCCGGGGGTCGAGCTTGATGAACGCCTCGACGGCGGCGCGGCGGACGATCGGCCCGCGCGGGGGCTTGTGCTTGGCGGCGTGCATGGCGAGGAGACCTCAGGGGTGGGCGCCGGTCATCTGCAGGTGCTCGACGATCGGCCCGAGCGCCAGCGCGGGCACGAACGTCAGCGCGCCGACGAGGACGACGACCGCGGCGAGAAGGAACACGAACAGCGGGGTGTGCGTCGGCATCGTCCCCGGCCCCGGCGGGACGGTCTGCTTGCGGGCCAGGGCGCCGGCCAGCGCCAGCACCGGGACGATGATGCCGTAGCGACCGACGAGCATGCACAGCCCGAGGGCCAGGTTGTAAAAGAACGAGTTCGCGCCGAGGCCGGCGAACGCGCTGCCGTTGTTGTTGGCGGCCGACGAGAAGCCGTACAGCACCTCGCTGAAGCCGTGCGCGCCGGGGTTCGAGATGCCCGCGCGCCCGGACTCGCTGGCCACCGCGATCGCCGTGCCGACCAGCACGCCGGCGGACGGCAGCAGCACCACCAGCGCCGCCATCTTGACCTCGAACGCCTCGATCTTCTTGCCGAGGTACTCGGGCGTGCGGCCGACCATCAGACCGGCCAGGAAGACCGCGAGGATCGCGAACACCAGCATGCCGTAGAGCCCCGAGCCGACCCCGCCGAACACGACCTCGCCGATCTGCATGAGCCACATCGGCACCAGCCCGCCCAGCGGGTTGAACGAGTCGTGCATCGCGTTGACGGAGCCGTTCGAGGCCGCGGTGGTCGCGGTCGCCCACAGCGCGGACGCGGCGGCGCCGAAGCGCACCTCCTTGCCCTCGAGGTTGCCGGCCGAGGGGTCGACCCCGAGCTCGACGAGCTGCGGCGCGAGCTGTCCTTCGGACCAGACGCACAGGCCGAGCAGCGGCAGGAAGATCGCAAACATCGCCCCCAGCACCGCAAAGCCCTGCCTCCGATCGGCCACGAGCTTGCCGAAGCTCAAACACAGCGCCGCCGGGATCAGCAGGAGCGCCAGACACTCGAGGAAGTTCGTCAGCGGCGTCGGATTCTCGAGCGGATGCGCCGAGTTGACGTTGTAGAAGCCGCCGCCGTTGGTGCCGAGCTGCTTGATGGCGATCTGCGAGGCGCCCGGGCCGAGCGGGATGGTCTGCTGGGTGATCACCTGTCCCTCGGGACCGGTGGCCGCGCGCATCAGCTCGACCTCGGCCGCGGGCGCGAACGTCTGCACCACCCCCTCGGCGGCCAGCGCGACCGCGAGGACGAGCGCCAGCGGCAGCAGGACGTACAGTGTCGCGCGGACCAGGTCGGCCCAGAAGTTGCCGATCGTCTCGGCCCGCCGGCGCGAGAAGGCCCGCGCCAGCGCGGCCAGCACGGCGATGCCGGTGGCGGCCGACACGAAATTCTGCGTCGTCAGCCCGACCATCTGCGTGAAGTAGCTGAGCGTGGTCTCGCCGCCGTAGGCCTGCCAGTTGGTGTTCGAGGCGAAGCTGACCGCCGTGTTGAAGGCCAGGTCCGGCGCGACCGGGCCGAGCTCCTGCGGGTTCAGCGGCAGCAGGTGCTGCAGCCGCTGCAGGCCGTAGACGACCAGGACTCCGAACAGGTTGAACCACAGCACCGCGACCGTGTAGTCGCGCCAGTGCATCTCGGCGTCGGGGCTCACGCCGGCGGCGCGGTAGAGGAGTCGCTCGAGCGGGCCGAGCAGGCGCTGCAGGAGCGTCGCCTCGCCGCTCACGACCCGGGCGCAGTAGCTCCCGAGCGGGATCGCCAGGGCGACCAGGACCGCCACGTAGGCGCCACACAGCAGCAGAGCCTGCGCGGTCACGAGAACTTCTCCGGGGCGAGGAGAGCGACGAGGAGATAGACGCCGAGGCCGATCGACACGAGGCCGGCGAGCCAGTGCATGAGGGTCATGGGACGTGGATTCCTTGTCAGAGCCGGCCGACGAGGCGCATGAAGCCCCAGAAGGCCGCGAACGACGCGAGCACGACTGCGATGAAGAAGAGGTCGGTCATCGGGGCCTGCGTGGAGTGGACCGATCGAAGGCGAGCCGGAGCTGCGCCCGGCACGGCCCCCTGCGCTCGAGAAGCTGCATCCGGCCGAGTTAAGACGGGGTTAAGAATGCAGCGACGGCAGCACGCATTCGTCGAGTCGCGCTCCTACGAGTCCCTCTCGGCTCATCGACGAGCGAGCGACTTTTGGCGCCATCTTAACCTCGCCGGCCGCACCCTTCGGTTCGCCATGCTCATGACCACTCCGAGCGATTCGCAGTCGATGGAGCCTCCCAGTCTCGACGACCCGTACGATCCGCTGCCGCTGGCCGCCTCGTTGCTGCGCTGTCCGAGCGTCCCCCCGCCGATGGCGGCGCGCTCGCCGTCGCGTCGCGCGCCCTCACGGCGCGCGGGTTCTCCTGCAGACGCGTCGACTTCGCCGGTGCCGGCGGCGACACCGTGCCCGACCTCGTGGCGCGGCTCGGCAGCGGTTCGCCTCACGTCGCGTTCTTCGGACACGTCGACGTCGGCCCGCCCGGCGAGGGCTGGACGGTCGACCCCTTTGCGGGCGAGCTGCGCGGCGGCGTGCTGTACGGGCGCGGCGCCTGCGACATGAAGGGCGCGATCGCCTGCTTCATCGCCGCAGTGGCCCGCTTCTGCGAGGCCCGCCCGCACGGCTTTCCGGGCACGATCAGCGTGCTGCTCACGGGTGACGAGGAGCACGACGGCGTCGGCGGCGCCGCGCGGCTGCTCCCGCATCTGGCGGCGCTCGGCGGCGCTCGGACATCTGCGTCGTCGGCGAGCCCACGTCGCAGAGGGCGCCAGGTGACACGATCAAGATCGGTCGCTGCGGTCGAATGTGCGGGACGGTTCGGGTGCGCGGCGTGCAGGGCCACGGCGCCTACCCCGATCGAGCCGACAACCATCTCGCGCGCCTGATTCGCTTCCTGAGTCACCTGGGCGAGACGCCGCTCGACCATGGTTCGCTTCACTTCGCACCTTCGAGCGTCAGCATCACCTCGATCGATGGCAGCAACGCCGCGACTCACGTGACGCCAGGGCAGGCCCAGGCTTGCTTCGACGTCCGGTTCAACGACTGCCACACTCGTGCGTCGCTCGAGTCGCGGCTCCGTCGCCTCGCGGCCGCACAGCTCCACGAGACGCACGAGCTCGAGCTGCGCTGCGACGCCGAGCCGTTCCTCTGCGCCCCGGGCCGCTGGCACGAGGCGCTTGCGCATGCCGCATATGCGGTGGTCGGGCGCCGGCCGGAGTTCAGCACCAGCGGTGAGACTTCCGACGCTCGCTTCATCCACCCGTACTGCCCCGTGGTCGAGCTGGGTCTCGTCGGAACGCCGGTGCACCGCGCCGACGAGCACGTCTCCCTCGCCGACCTCGACTCGCTGACGGCGATTTACACCCTCATGCTCGCTGGGTTCGTGCGCGTCGCCGCTCACTGATCGACGGACGGTCCCCGTTTTACCTCTTTCTTAACCCGCGCCAGCCAAACATCCGGGGTCGCCGCATGAAGAGCGCGTCCCTGCCTCGTCCCGCACGTCGACTTCAAGCCGCGCGCATCCTCGGGGCGACGGTGCTGAGCGCGATCGGCGTGCGCATCGTCGTCGACGCTCACGAGGGCAGCTTCCTCGGCGCCCCGGACCGGCTCTTGACGCTCGGCGGCGTCTACTGCGTCCTCGCCGGCCTCGCCGCGCTCCTGGCAGTAGTAGCGATCCTCCGCGGACATCGCTGGGCGCTCCCCGCGGAGCGGTGGTCCTGTCGCTCAACATCGGCATGGGCATCCCGATGATCGCGGTCGACGTGCTGATCGCCGGCGTGCTCGTCGTGTGGAATCTGTTGCTGCTCGGGGACAGCCTGTTCGCGGTCAGCCAGCACCCTCGTCGCGCCCGCCGGTCCCGAGAACGCGAAGTCGGTGAGCTGTGGCAGCAGCGCTACGGCGCCGCCGCGCAGCACGCTCTGCTGGTCTCCTTGCTCGGCGGCCTCGCAGTGATCGGCTACCCGCTCCGCGACGCGCTCGTCCCCGGGGCGCTGGCGCTGGCGTTCGCGCTGGCCACGACCGCCATGACTGCGCCGTTCGTGGCCCAGCTGCTCCGCCATCGTCGGCGCTACGGCGTCGCGCTCGCGCTCCTGCTGCTTTTCTGGCTGCCCGGCGCGCTCACGAGCCTGACGGTCGCCCTGGTCCTTCTGTGGATCCTGCAAGCTAGCGTGCTGCTGGTGCTCCTCGCTGGAGGGCCCGTATTCGGGGACCTGCTGCGGAGCTTCTACGAGCGCCCGGCGCTGCTGATCCTCTCGACGTTCGGCCTGCTCGCCTTCGCCGGCGCGCTGGTGCTGACCTTCCCCGCGGCGTCAGTCACCGGGAGCTCGCTGGCGTTCATCGACACGCTCTTCACTGCGATGAGCGCCACGTGCGTCACGGGCCTCATCGTGCTCGACACGCCAGTCGCCTTCTCGAGCTTCGGCCACCTCGTGATCCTCGTGCTGATCCAGCTCGGCGGCCTCGGCATCATGGTCCTGTCGACCTTCGCCGCGGTGCTCCTCGGCGGACGGCTGGCCCTCCGCGGCGAGCAGGCGCTCGAGGAGGTCCTCGACCTCGCCAGCCCCGGCTCGGCCTACGAGCTGACGCGCTTCATCGTGCTGTCGACGCTGGCCATCGAGGCGCTGGGCGCCGCGGCGCTCGGACTCTCGTTCGCTTACGCCTACGGCATGGCGCCGCTCGACGCCCTGTGGCGCGGGACGTTCCACGCGATCTCGGCCTTCTGCAACGCCGGCTTCTCGCTCTGGAGCGACTCGCTGATCCAGTTCCGGAGCGACCCGTGGGTCCTGGCCGTCCACGCGGGGCTCATCTTCCTCGGAGGCCTCGGCTTCCCCGTCCTCGCCGCCTTGTGGTGGCGGGCCAGGGGCGACAAGCGGCGCCTCCCCTTGCAAGCGCGCCTCGTCCTGATGATGTCGCTCGGGCTGCTCGTCGCCGGGACGGCGCTGTACGCCATCTCGGAGTGGGACGCGTCGCTCGCCAGCCTCTCGGTCGAGGACAAGCTGGTGAACGCCACGTTTCAGAGCGTGACCCTGCGGACGGCCGGCTTCAACAGCGTCGACTACGTGCCTCTGGAGCGCTCGACGATCTTGATGATGATCGTCTTCATGTTCATCGGCGCCTCGCCAGGGAGCACGGGCGGCGGGATCAAGACGACCACCCTCGCGGTGGTACTCGCCGCGATCCCCGCGCTCGCGCGCAACCAGGCGCGCGCTGCTCCTGCGCCGCACGATCCCGCACGACGTCGTCTACCGCGCCGCGACCATCATGACGATCGCCACGCTCGTGGCGATCCTCGTCACCTTCGCGCTGCTCGCCAGCCACGACATGGCGTTCGAGAAGGCCGCCTTCGAGACAGTGAGCGCGCTGGCCACCGTGGGCCTGTCGATCGGCGGCACCGCCGAGCTCAACGCGCTCGGCAAATGGTTGATCATCGTCACCATGTTCATCGGCCGCGTCGGGCCGATCTCGCTGGCGCTGGCGCTCGGCACTCCCCGAAGCGTCCACGTGTCTTTCCCCGAGACGAAGCTGATGGTCGGCTGATCCGCGCTCGCCCGCTTTCGTCTCCGACTCTTTAGCACCGTCTTGACCTCGCCCGAGCTATCGAAGTAGAGGTGCGTCGGCGTCTCGGGATTCGCCAGACCTGACGCCCCGGGATCGATAGGGATGACGTCCAGCCGAGGCATATCTCCGCGCTCGTCCGTCTATGCCTCGAGAGGCGCCTCGGCTGCTCGTTGACGCGCTGCGGCGCTCCCTTTACCTCGGGCGGGCTCATCCAGACCGGAATTCCGACGCCCTGACGCATCGGGCCATGAAGCGTGGATGGGCGCCGGCGGCTCCTCCGGATCAGGGGCAGCTCGCGGGCGCGCTGACGTACAGCTGGCCGAGCTCCGTCAATTGGCCCGACTCGCCGAGCAGGTCGATCGACGGGGTCGCCTCCCAGCGCCCGGTGAACCACGAATAGCGAGCGACTGCCGGCTCGTCCTCGAGGTACTCGAGCGCCTCCTGCATGTATTGCTTCTGCACCGCGACCGACTTGTCCTCGGCGTCGAGGCACGAGAACTCCGTCAGCCAGATCGGCAGGTCGTAGCGCTTCATCTCGCCGATGTACCAGGTGAGGGCGTCGCGCGTGCAGGCGTACCAGTGGACCGCCAGGTGGTCGACGCGGCAGCCCTGGCACGCCGCGAAGAACTCGTCGAACCACTCGAACGGGTCGGTCTTGTTGCAGTCCCCGCCGCAGTAGTTGAGCGCCGGCGACACGATCTCGAGCCCGTGGGCGTCCGCCACCGCCTCGACCTGCGGCCACAACGCCGCCGCCTCCTGCGGCGTCAGGTTGGCCTGGGCGCCGAAGTTCGGCTCGTTGAACGCCAGCAGGTAGCGCGCCCCCTCCGGGATGGGCGGTTCCTGGTCGAGCGATCCGCCGCCCCACAACATCGGCACGAACTCGACGTCGAGCGACGCATAATCACCCGCGTCCTGGTCGGGCGGGACCGCCCAGTTGTACCACCACGACACCCCCGGCGCGAGCGCGGCCAGGTCGGCGTTCGAATGATAGCCGTAGGCGATCCCTCGCTTGCACGACGAGCGGTCGACCCCGCCCGAATCGGTCGAGTCGCCGGTGTCGGTGCCGGGCTGCTCGCCCGTGCTCGTCGGCGTCGCCGGCCCCGTCTCCGTCCCGTTCGCCGCGCTCGTCTCCGTCCCGCTCGCAGCGCCCGTCTCCGTGGCGCTCGCCGGGCTCGCGGTCGAAGGCCCGTCCGAGCCGCCGTCGCTGTCGCCGTCCCCGGGCGGCGCCGCAGCCGATCGCGAGCCCCAGTCCCCAAAGCCATGTCATGCGAATCGTCATCGTCTTGTTCTCCGTCAATGGGGCAGACGCAGCCCGAGCGCGTCCGCGATCGCGGCCTGCGAGAGCGACCCCGGCAGCCCCGGGAGCAGCGGCGCGAGCGCCGGCGGCACCTGCTCGGGGTGTACGATCGCCAGCTGGACCGTGCGCGACGCCGTGTCCATGAGGATGATGAAATAGCGGTAGCCCTCGATCGGCCGGCGGAACGCCGCCCCGGGCCCCTGATTCGGGGTGGCCACCGCGCCCGCGGCCGCCTCGACGTTCTCGCCCTTGTCGATCAGGTCGACCTCCGGCCCGAGCTGCGACACGTCGCACTGATCGCCGCACGGCCCCTCGCCGACGTAGCCGGCGTAGCCGAAGAAGTTGGTGCTGAACACGCCGAAGTTCTGGTACTGGTTGTTGTCGTTGACGACCTCCCACACGTTGAACTGGCCGCAGCCGTCGCCGAGGTACCATTCGTCGGGGTTCTTGGCGTAGCACTGGCAGCTGGAGAACGCCCCCGCGCGCACCAGCTCGCCGAGGCTCAGGCCGATCCACGGCGCGTCGTACCAGTTGCCGGTCATGTCCTCCGAGCACGGCTCGCCGACCTCCTCGGCGTTCGGCATGCGCGCCAGCAGCACGAACAGCTTCGAGCCGGCCCAGCCGTCGTACTGCGTATCGTCGGAGGCCGGGCAGAACGGCACGCTGCCCTCGCCGCAGGCGAACGGCGCCGCGGTCGAGACATTGACCAGACACTCGGTGCCGACGACCCCGTGGAACCCCTGCGATTCGGTCTCGTTGCCCTTGAACGCCAGCCCCTGCCCGTCGGCCGGCCAGCGCTCGTCCCAGCTCGACGCCAGCGTCCACTGGTCGCCGCCGCCCGGCTGATACGCCGCGAATTGCTTGAGCTGCAGCGGCCCGCGCAATGTGAGGATCAGGTCCTCGTCCCACGGCGTCAGCTGATCGCCCGCGACCTCGTGCTGCGCCAGACAGCACGTGTCGCTTGATACGCGTCGCACGGCCCCGTCGCCGGATCGCGGCGGCTCGGGTACCAGCCCGGCGCGCCGATCTGCTGGAACGTGATCGTCCCGCCGTGCGACGGCGCGTCGAGCTCGTCGGCGTCGAATTCGGCCGGCCCCAGCCCATCGCCGCCGCCGGTCGGGTCCGTGCCGACATCGGGCCCCGGCCCCCCGGTCGGCTCCTGGCCGGTGGGGTCCGCTCCACCCGTCGGATCGACGCTCCCCGTGGTGGGGTGCTCGCCACCCGTCGACGGCCCTGCGCCGGTCGGGCCCTCACCCGTGGCGCCGGTGGCCGGCGAGCCCGTGGGCCCCGCGGTGCTGCCATCGGTCGGCTGGTCCGCGCCGCCGGGCGTACACGCCAGCAGCCACGCGAGCGCGACCGAGGCGTGAATCGAGCTTGTCCGCCGCATCCTCGACCTCCCCAATGCGCCCACTCTACCGCGACCCCGGGCGGCGAATCCACCGCGATCGTCGCGCGCGCGAATGCATCCACCGCGCACACCCTGCAAAACGCAAACGACGCGGCGCGTCCCCGCTTGCCGAAGGCCGTGCACCGCTGCCCGGGCATGGGCCGCCGCCCGACAGGGGTTCCACGACCCGCGCCCGCGCACGAGCCTCGGCGCGCCGCCGTTCAATCACTGCAGAGAAAGCGAGACAACCGATGTCTCACCAATGTCACGAGTCGCGCCGCGCTCACGGCTCGCTGGCCGCCAGCAGCCCCTCGGGCGTCGCCGGCAGCCGCACCGCCCCGAGCGGCGCGCCGACCACGATCACGTCCTGACTGTCGGCGGTGAACGCCAGGGTCAGCGGCGCGTCGCTCTGCAGCCGCGCCACCGTCCCCGCGAACGCGCCGTCGCGCGCGTCCCACAGGCCGATGGCGCCGCTGCGATCGGCCGCGGCGATCCGCGACCCGTCGGGTGAGAACACGGCCGACAGCATCACCCAGCTGCGGCGGCCCTCCAGCCGCCCCAGCGGCGACATGTCCTCGGCGCGCCACAATCGCCCCGAGTGGCCCTCGTCCAGCGTCAAGATCGTGCTGTCGTCCGGCGAGTAGACGGCCGACAGGATCATCGTCGAGCTCCCCTTCAGCTCGGCGAGCGTCTCGCCGGTGCGGGCGTCCCACGCCTTGGCGTCGCCGCGCCAGCCGTGCGCGAACACCTGCGAGCCGTCGTTGCTGAACGCGACCTGCAAAATCGGGCTCTTCATGCCCTCGAACTGCACGCGGCGCTCCGGCGACCACGGGTCCACCAGCTCGAGCTGGCGCGTGATCCCGGGCAGCACGATCTGTCCGGCCGGCGTGCCGCGCACCCTCCCGTAGGGCAGCGGCGGCGCGTTCAGCGAATGCACCCCGCGGCAGTCGAGGCTCGACCACACGTGGACGGCGCTGTCGTCGTCGACCGTCACCAGGCCGTCGGTGTGGGCGACGAAGATCGGCCGCTGCTCGAGCTTGACGCGGGTCGGCAGCACGCACCGGCGCGCCCCGGTGTCGGCGTCCCACAGCTCGGCCGTGCCGTCGGCCGTCGCAGTGAACAGCACGCCGCGGTCCGACAGCTCGACCTGCTTGCGCGCCTCGCCGGCGCCCGGCAAGCGCGCCAGCTCGGCCCCGTCGGCGAGGCGATGCACCCTCACGGCCCCGGGCTCGGCCATCACCAGGCGGTCGCTGCCGACGTCGATGTCCATCGCCGTCGGCGAGCCGGGCACGTGCCACCGCGCCGGCACGCTCACCGGCACCTCCCACACCATCGTCGGCCCCGCCCCCGTACCGACGAGCAAGCGGCGCCCGTCCGGCGAGAACTGCACCGACATCCCCGAGTCGCGGTCGGTCCGCAACGTCGCGCGCAGCGCTCCGCTCGCGACCTCCCACACCCGCACTGTCCCGTCGCCGGCGCCGACCGCCAGCCACCGCTCGTCGGGCGACAGCTCGGCGCCGCCGAATTGATGGAGCTGGGTGTCGACACGACGGATGAGGCGCCCGTCCTCCGGGTCCCAGGCGAACCACGTGCCGTTGGCGATCACCGAGATCAGCGTCCGCCCGTCGCGCGTGAACATCAGCTCCTGCGGCGTGTGCTCGGGCCCGGCCGCGCGCTTCACCAGCCGCGGCGAATCGCCGCTGGTGTCCCACATATAAATATCATGATCGTTGCCCGCGACCGCCACGCGCTGGCCGTCGCCGCTGATCGCCACCGTCGAGTACATGCGGGCCGACGTCGGCAGGTCGCCGATCGGCCGGCCGTCGGGCAGCGACCACAACCACGCGTAGCCGTTGTCGCCGGTGACGACCCGAGAGTTGTCGCGCGAGAAGGCCGCGGCGTAGCCCTTGCGCGGCAGCCTCGCCACCAGCGCGCCGCTGATCGCGTCGCGCACGAAGGTCCCGGCGTCATCGGTCGTCGCCACCCGCGTGCGATCGGGCGACATGGCGATGAGCAAGTCCTCGTCCCCCAGCTTCGCAGTCACGGCGCCGGTGCGGGCGTCGCGGCGCACCAGCCCCGCGGGGCCGGCGGTCACGAGCGCGCCGTCGGCCGCGACGCCGAAGCCCGTCACGCCCTCGATGTCGGCCAGCATGCGCCCGCTCGCGGCCTCCCACAGCCGCAGGCGCTTGCCCGCGACGACATCGGCGATCACCTGGTCGTCGCCGACCCAGCGGGCGTGGCTCACGTATTCGCCGTCGGCCGCGCCCACCGTCGTGATCGCCCGCGGCGCCGTCATCGCCGCCGCCAGCGCCCGACTGGCCGCCGCGACCGGCCCGCCGGTGCGCAGCGCCTCGCCGAGAGCGGCCCGCGCGATGGTCCGCGCCTCGTCGGTGCGATCGGTCTCTTCGGACATGTCCTGCGCGCGCAGGATCGACGCCTGCAGCCGCTGCGCGTCGACCACGGCCTGGCGTTCGAACGCGCTGCGCGCCGCCTTCTCGGCCTGCGCCGCCGCCTCGCGCTCGGCCTGCTCGGTCTGCGCCCGCGCCTCCGCCCGCGTGCGCGCCTGCTCGTAGCCCAGCCACCCGAGCGCCACGCCGCCCGCCAGCACCAGCCGCAGGCCGGCGAACGCCACCGGGTGCGTGCGGGTCCACAGGCGCGTCCGCTCGCGCAGCGAGTACGAGTGCGCCGCCACCATCTGGCCGGCCTGGAAGCGCCGCAGCTCCTCGGCGAACGCCGCCGCGTCGGGGTAGCGATCGTCCGGTGCGCGGGCCATCGCCCGCTGGGCGATCGTCGCCAGCTCGGCCGGAATCGCCGGATCGACGCGGCGCAGCTCGTCGACCTCTCCGGCCAGCACCTGCGCCGCCAGCCCGGCCCCGGTCACGGCCGCGAACGGCGGCTGCCCGGCCAGCACGTGATAGAGGATCGCCCCCAGCGCGTACACGTCCGAGCGCACGTCGACGACCTCGCCGGCCGCCTGCTCCGGCGGCATGTAGCGCAGCGTCCCGAGCACCGTGCCCGCCTGCGTCATGTCCGAAGCGCCATGGTCTTCGGGACCTGCCCCTTCGGCCATCTCCGTGTCGACCGCCGTCAGGTCCTTGGCCAGGCCCCAGTCGATCACCACCGTCTCGCCGAAGCGCCCGACCAGCACGTTGGCCGGCTTGAGGTCGCGGTGCAGCACCTTCTGGTCGTGCGCGTAGGCGATCGCGTCGGCGACCGCGATCACGTGCTCGACCAGCCGCAGCCGCTGCGGCAGCGTGGTGGCCTGGCGGATCTTCGCGTCCAGGCTCTCGCCGTCGACCAGCTTCATGCAGTAGAACGGCTCGCCGGTGGCGCGCCAGCCGAGGTCGTACAGCGGCACGACGCCGGGGTGCTGCAGCCGGGCGGTGATCGCCGCCTCGAGCGCGAACCGCCGCTGCGCGTCGGGGCTGGCGCGCAGCAGCTCCTTGACCGCGATCACCCGGCCGAGCCGGCGGTCCTCCGCGCGGCGGATGACCCCGATCCCGCCGGATGCCAGGGCCTCGCGGAACACGTAGCGCTGCGTGTCCGCGACCTCCGGCAGGGTTGCGATCGCGACCGCGGGCGGCGCGGCCTCCTCGGACAGGGTCACCGACGATTCGCCCAGCGAGGACACGCGGGCGAGCAGCCGGTCCTGGGCGCGGCGGACGATCTCGGTGGGCGGGGCAAGGTGGGGCACGGGCATGACGAACTCCTCGCCGGTGGTGTGTCCGCAGCCAGTATTTCTGATCCCCGCCGCGCGGGGCCCTCGTCGATTGTTCGAACCGGCCTCACCGCTCGGGCTCGCGCACCCGGCCGAGGTGGGCCTGCAGCTTGCCGTAGATGCTCTGCATGCAGCTGTCGAGCCCGTGGACGCTGGCGTCGCGCAGGGCCGGGTCGGCGACCAGGCGCTCCACCGCCTCGCGCAGGCGCGTGCGGGCGCGTTGCAGCCGGCGCGCCACCGTCGGCTGCGGCGCCTCGAACAGGTCCGCCAGCTCGGCCTGCGTCAGCCCCTCCCAGTCCTTGAGCTCGACCAGGATCTGGTCGTCGAGCGGCAGCGACCGCAGCGCCTGGACGACGATGTACTCGAGCTCGCGGTCGGCGAACAGCGCCGTCACCGAGCCCTCGGTCGCCGGGTCGATCGCGCTGTCCTCGGCCGGCTCGAAGCGCTTGCCGTGCCGCTGGCGCCGGCGGATGTGCGCCACCAGCACGAACCGGGCGACCCCGTAGACATAGGCGCGGAACGGGCTGTCGCCGCGGAACGCGTCGCGGCGGCGCACCACCACCTCGAACGTCTCCTGCGCCAGGTCCTCGCACGCCGCCGGCTCGGCCTTGTTGTAGAAGAAGCGATAGATCGCCGCGTAATAGCGGGTGATGAGCTGCCGCCCCGCCTCGGCGTCGCCGCCGCGCCATGCCTCGAGGAGCGCCTGTTCTTCCACCTGTGCAGTCTAGCGCGAGTTTCTCCGGTACCAAGCGCCGACTCCGGCGCCCACCGATCTTTTTCTCGCTCACGGCAATGCCATCGGCCGAGGCGTTCGCCGGGTCGGCACCGAGGATGCGCGTCGCCGCGTCGACGCCGGCGTGGCCGGGGCTCGTGCCGGTCGCTGCGCGCTCGAGGACCGCGGCCCTCGCCGGATGTCCGAGGCGCTGCCGCCACGCGACGCGCCCGAGCCGTGGTACGTTCGGCGCGCCGGAAGCGTCGACCTGCTACCATGATTCGAGGCGTGTGATGACCGCGGAGACCACAACGGAGAGCGTCGATTGGCTCGTGCGGGCCCTGGGCCACCCCGCGGACGATCCGGCGCTCGCGGAGATCGCGTTGGACGCCGCCCGCACGCTCATGCGCGTCCCGCCCGAAGAGCTCGTGCCCCACGTCGCGCCCATGATCACGGCGCTGGCGAATCGGTTCAGCGTCACCGGCGGTGACGCGGCGCTCGACCGCGCCGCCGAGGTGCTCGCGCGGATCGAGCCGGGCGCGCTCACGGCGGCGCTCGCGGGCATGCTCGCCGCCTGCGACGAGACCGCCCGCCTGTCGTGGCTCCGCGAGCTCGACGGCCTCGCGCTCGCGTGCCCCGCCCTCTTGCCCGTGCTCGCCTCGCTCTCGCCGCGCCCGCCCGCCCGCGACGCCGCGTTCGAGGCCGAGGTCGGGCGCTTCGGGCCCTACGTCGACGCGTTCCTGGCCGCGCTCGCCGAGAAGTCCGCGATCGGCTCGCTCGGGGCGTACAAGGCAGTGGTGCGCGCGCGACTGCGGAGCCCGAGGGTGCTCGACCGGTATCTTGCGCTCGACTGGGCTGCGCCTCGCTCCTCACCGCGGAGGAGAAGAACGCGATCATCGTCGCCGGCGCGCACAGGCCCGCGCCGAACGTCGATCTCGTGGACTTCTGCGTCTGGGTGAACAAGCGCGTCGTCGAGGTGGTGGAGGACCCGGCGACCGAGATCGATCGCACGGAGCTGCGCGAGCGCGATCCGGCCTACTGGGAGGAGATCGAGCTCGGGGAGACGGTCGGCCTGCTCGACAGCGACCGCACGCACGCGCTTCAGACCGCCGCGCTGCGGGCGTTCGGCCTGTGAGGCCGGCGGCGCACCTCAATCCGCCATCACCGGACTTCGGCCGCTCCGCTCCCTCCGGCCCTCCCCACATTCCATTCATGACAGTGCGCGCCGTCTCGCACGCGGCGCCGTCCTGCTCATCTTGCGAATCACCCCTCGACTCGATTCACCGCCCCCATTCACGGCACCTCAGCGCCTCGCCGCCGTGCAGCGACGAATCGCGGCTGCCAGCGCGTCGGCCACCGTGGCGAACGTCTCGGCGCGGGGGGCCGTGCCCTGATTCACCAGCGCGTCGGCCACGGCCGGGCGCACCCCGCTGACGAAGCATTGCACCCCGAGCAGCTGTACCGCCTGGAAGATCGCGTGCAGCCGCTCCGCCGCCGTCACCTCGATCGTCTCGAGCCCCGTCATGTCGAGGATCGCCACCCGCGCCCGCGTCTCGACGATCGTCTCCAGCAGCTTCTCGCTCACGTGCACGATCTGCTGCTCCTCCAGCGTCCCTGCCAGCGGCACCGCCAGCACGTCGCGCCAGATCCGCAGCACCGGCGCCGACAGCCGGAGGATCTGCGCCCGCTGGCGCTCGATCTCGTCGACGCGCTGCTGCAGCTCCGCGTTGCTCTGCTCGAGCGCCGCCGCGCGGGCAGCAGCCACGCTGCCGAGGTGTTCGCGCTCGCGGGCCACCAGGCTCTCCAGCACCGGCCCCGCCGTGTGCAGGAAGCTCCTGGCCAGCGCCACTTGCCGCGGCGAGAAGGCGGCCGCGCGCGGTGGACCCCCAGCAGGATCGCCGCTCCACGGCTCGTGCGCAGCGGCAGCATCAGCGCCGCGCGGACCCCCGGCACCGCCGCCAGCGGCTTCAGATCGGGCACGCGCGCCACGTCGAACACGGCGGCCACCTCGCCGCCCTCGACCCGCTGCACGAACCCGCCGGCGGGCAGCCGCACCGCCTTCAGCGCCTCGTGCGTCGCGGTCGCCGGGCGGTACTTCCCGCCCGTCTCGGGCACCAGCACCGCGCCCGCCTCGTAGCCGAACACCGGCGCCAGCGCGGCCAGCAGCGCCTCCTCGGCGTCTGCCAGCGAGCGCGCCGTCGCGGCCGTGCCGACCCCCGACAGCAGCCCCTCTGCCTCGCGTCGGCGCTCGCGCTCGCGGTGCAGCGCCTGCTCGAGGTGGGCCACGGTCTCGCGCAGCAATTCGTCGTCGCGCGCCACGTGGATGCCTATGCGCGCACCAGCGCGGTGACCGAGATCATCAGATTGCCGTGGCGATTCTCGCCGCCGACGAAGCAGCCCTGCTCGCCGAACGTGAAGCAGCCGACGAACGGCGCCCCGCCGAGGGCCGCGCGCAGGCCGGCCGCGATCGCGTCCAGCTGCGAGCGCAGGGCCAGCATGCAGCCGGCGCAGAACACCACCAGCGCCCCCGCGACCGCCTCCTGCGGCACCCCGGCGAACGCCAGCGCGTCCGCGGCCACCCGCTCCGCGCGGCTCGCCAGCGCCTCGTGCGTCCCGTGCATCAGCACCACCTCGTCGCCGACCTCGAAGCTGGCGAACAGCTCGATCGCCCCGTCGGGCCGGACCACCGCCGGGTGGGCCAGGCGATAGGACGCCAGCTCGCCGATGCCGCCGACCCGCCGCCCCAGCGGCTGCAGCGTCGATTCGGCCAGCACGTTGCCCCCGCCGCGCGCCGCCGCGATCGCCCCGCCGGTCCACGCATTGTAGACCTCCGCCGCCGGCGCCCCGTCGATCTCGAGGATCGCGCGCTCGTCCGCCCGCGTCACCTTGCCGCTGCGCGTCGTCGGCGTGTAGCCGCTCTGGAACGCCGAGGCCACCCGACCCGAGGGGTACAGCACGCTCACCACCACCGCCTGCGAGTGCGTCCCCTCGCGCGTCCATTGATACCAGCGGCCCGCGATCGCGTCGTCGGCCGCGCTGCCGCCGACGATCGGCACGTCGGGCCCCAGGACCGCCTCGATCCCGGCCAGGCACGCCTCTTCGTGGCCCGGGGCCGCGGTGATCCACACCAGCATCGGCACCTCGCCCGGGCGGCCGGCGTCGTCGATCGCCGCCATTACCGCCTGCTCGGCCGCTGCGCGCGGGTCGGCGCCGAGGTCCGCGGCTCCGACCCCGAACGCCCCCTCCGGGTCGCGGACTGCCAGCAGCGCCAGCCCGCCCGCGTGCACCCCCGCCTCCGTCAGCACCGCCATGCACGAGCTGCTGCCGTGGGCCGCCGGCGCCCCGAGCTCGACCAGCGCCCGGCGCACCGCCTCGCCCGCGTGGGCCTCCGTCGATTGCACGAACAGCCAGTCGGGCGGCCCGCCGAGCGCCTCGACCGCCGCCGCGTACGCCGCCCTGGCCGCTTGCGAAGTGTCCCGTTCGTCACTGTGAGCACTCGCTGTCCGCATGCAGCGAAGGTACTACAGAAGGCCGCTGCGCGGGCCTCCGCAGACATTCGCAGGCCGCGACATGTCCGTGGAATCACGCCTCGCACGAGCCGCGTCGACCTCGGCCTACATCGGCATCGCCGAACTCGGCTTCGTCCGGAGGTGCCCTCATTCATCACACCGATGCGGCGGTCGCCGCGCCCGAACGATGATTCGAGGCCTGCCGACCCCAATCACAGGAGATGTCCCTGAGGACAGTCGACCTCTCAGCCCTCCAGGATCACGAGCAGCTCGTTGCAGATGCCGATCCGCGGATCGGCCGGATTGAACTGCCAGCCGCCGTTCACCGGCAGCGCGATCGTGGTGCCGCTCGCCTCGTGGGTGAACACCGAAAACTTGCCGCCCTCCAGCTTCCAGCCGGCAGGCCGCGGCGCCGCGAAGTCGGCGACGTCCTCCAGTTCGTCCGCGACGCGCTCCTCCTCCCCGCTGGCGAGCGTCCAGATCCGCCACGCCTGGTCGCCCACCCGCGCCGCGATCCGCCGGCCGTCGCGCGAGAACCGGGGCGGCGGGTCGTACGACCGCCGCTCGCGTGCCCCCTGGATCACCTGACCGCAGCGCCGCACCAGCGCGCCGTCCACCGTGCGGACCTCGACCCGCCCGCCGCGCTGCACCGCGAGCATGCTCCCGTCGTCGGCCATCCCCAGCGCCTGGCCGGCCAGCTCGAAGATCACCGTGCGAACGAGACGCCCATGCGGCAGCTCGTGCAGCGCCACGGGCTTCTTGCCCTGTTGCAGCGCCGCCAGGCGCGAGCCCTCGCGGTCGTACGCCAGAGTGTACCAGTGCGGGAACCCGAGCGGCTCCGTCGTCTCCAGCGGCTTGCCGCGGCGCGCGTCCCACAGCTGCAG
This sequence comes from Nannocystis pusilla, assembly GCF_026626665.1. Taxonomy (GTDB): domain Bacteria; phylum Myxococcota_A; class Polyangia; order Nannocystales; family Nannocystaceae; genus Nannocystis; species Nannocystis pusilla. Next base: position 715,649 of record NZ_JAPNKE010000002.1, on the reverse strand, counting down.
CCCGCCGTGCGTGCAGATCAGCACGCGCGTGCCGAAGTGAAGCCACGGCTGCGGCGGTCCGCCCTCGAGGTACGGCCCGAGCTCCGGATTCAGCCGCGCGACGCGCTTCCCCGTGCGCCCGTCGAGCAGCTCCCGGTCGCACAGCAGGCGCTCGCCGTCCGGATCGAAGCACGCCGGAAACCCGGGCTCGGGCGGCCGCGCCTCGTGGCGCACGAGCTCCGCCAGCGACCAGAGCTTCAGGACCCCGGCGAAGGTGGCCACGTACTTGCCGCTTGGTGACACCGCGAACTCGTATTCGCCGATCGGCAGCACGTACTTGCGGCCGTCGACCCACCCGATCGTCCCGCTGCGGTACGTCGATACCACCATTTGTCCGCCGCCGTCGACGACGCTCGACACCGGCGAATCGACCTCGAGCGCGCGCTCGACCGCCAGCGTCCCGGGATGGACGACATACACGAATCCCCCGGCGTATTCGTCGTGCGTCCCGTACACGATCAGGCGCGAGCCGTCGGCCGACCATTGCACGCTCGCGCTGCCCCCGTCCGGGCACGGCAACGCCACCCGCGGCGCTCCCTCGGCGCGGATCATATACGTGGGGCCCCACCCGTCCGACACGAACTGCGGATATTTCGCCGCGGCCCCGTCGCCCGCCGGCGCCGGCTCGACGATCGCGCGGCCCTCGGTCCAGTGCCAGCGCACCCGCTCCTTTTTTCGCCCCGATCCGCGCGGGTGCGCGGTCAGCAGCAATTCGTCGTCCGTCACGAAGAGCGGCACGCGCAGCCCCCCGAACGACAGGCCCCTGGCGGATTCCAGCTCGGCCAGCGGGAGCACCTCCACCGGCAGCTGGCGTAGCGGCCGGATCCACGGCCGCCCGCGCGCCGCCAGCTCCTTCGCCCACGCCCGGTGCAGCGACGCCAGCGCCTTGACCCCGAACGTCCGCGCCAGCAGGCAGCTCCCCAGCGAATCGGGGTACTGCGTCCACAGCTTGCGATCGGCCTGCAGCGCGCGCTGCACCTGTTCGCGCACCGCCTCGTCGCTCAGCTGCGCCAGCCATTCCGCTTCGGTGCCGGTGGCGAGGGCGGACTCGAGCGCTGCGAGGGTCGCGGGCATGCCTCGCTTATCGCACGTCCCCGCGCCCCTGCGCAGCCATTCTCCGCCCGCGCGCCCTCGCTCGTCGCGGCCGAGCTCCGGCCGCGCCCGATCGCCGCGAATCACATGTCCCGAAGGACAGCCATCCGGGAATCACCGCGCGACGAACTCCACCTTGCAGACCGTCCCGACCCGCAACGCCTGCAGCGGCCCGTCCTCCGGCGCCAGCCGGGCCTCGGCGAACACCAGCCGCGTCCCCGCGTCGATCTCGGGCGCGATCGCCGTCACCTCGCCCGTCACGGTCAGCCCCTCGTCGACGAACTCCACGCGCACCGCCGCCCCCAGCCGCAGCGCCTCGCCGCGCGCCTCGGGCACCGCGAACCGCACCAGCCGCGCGTCCGAGATGAGCTGCACCACCGGCCGCCCGAGCTCGAGCGTCGCCCCCGCGTCGACGTAGCGCCGCGAGATGGCGCCGGCGAACGGGGCCCGCAGCTGCGCCTCGACGATCTTCGCGCTGGCGTCCTCGACCGAGCTGCGCTGCTGCCGGAGCGACGCGCTGGCGCTGCGCTTGCGGGCCGCCGCGAGCTTCTCGGCGTAGCGGTGCTCACGCAGCTCGGCCCCCGAGACCACGCCCTCCAGCTGCTCGGTGTCGGAGCGCGTCTCCCGGGCCCGTTGCAGCTCGAGCTCGAGCCGCTCGAGCTCCGCCTTGCTCGCCTCCCACGCCGCGGTGGCGGCCGCGAGCTCGTGGCGCTCCTCCCGGACGTCCAGCGCCGCGACCACGTCGCCTTCGCGCACCCGGTCGCCGACCTGCACCTCGATCCGCTCGAGCCGCGCGAACTCCGGGGCCGTCAGCACGACCTCCGCCACCGGCACGAGCACGCCGACCATCGCCTCGGCCGCGGCCGCGCTCGCTGCCACGGGCTCCTCGCTTGCACGCGAAGCGACGCGCTCGGCCACGTGCGCCGCGGCGACCTCGCGCGCATCACACCCGTTCGCGCCGAACACCAGCGCCCCCGCGAGCGCGAGCCACTGTCTCTTTGCTGCGCGCCTCATGACTCCTGCCTCTCGTACAGCCGGCGGTACACGTCGCCGTGGGTCAGCAGCTGGCGGTGCGTGCCCGACTCGACGATGCGCCCGCCGTCCATCACCAGGATCAAGTCCGCGTCCACCACCGTCGACAGCCGGTGCGCGATGACGATGCGCGTGCACTGCAGCGACGCCAGCGAGCGCTGGATCGCCGCCTCGGTCACCGTGTCGAGGTTGCTGGTCGCCTCGTCGAGCAGCAGCATCGCCGGCTTGCCGACCAGCGCCCGCGCCAGCACCAGCCGCTGCCGCTGGCCGCCGGACAGCGACGCCCCGCGGTCGGCGAGGATCGTGTCGTAGGCCATCGGCAGGGCCATGATCTCGTCGTGGATCGCCGCCCGCTTGGCCGCTTCGATCACCTCGTCGAGGCTGATCTCGGGCCGCCCGAGGGCGATGTTCTCGCGCACCGACACGCCGAACAGATCGCCGCGCTGGGTCACCACGCCCAGCTGCTCGCGGACGCTGCGCAGATCGAGGCCGGCGATGTCGATGCCGTCGTAGAGCACCCGCCCGCCCTGCGGCGAGTACAGGCCGACCAGCAGCTTCGCCAGGGTCGACTTGCCCGCCCCCGAGCCGCCGACCACGGCCACGAACTGGCCCGGCTCGACGCGCACCGACACCTCGCGCACCGCCGGCGGCACCGCCTCCGAGTAGCGGAACGTCACCGTCTCGGCCTGGATCCGCCCCGACAGCCGCGGCGCCCGCTTGACTCGCTTCGGGTCCTGCTCGGGCTCGGTCTGCATCACGTCCTCGATGCGCTCGAGGTAGCTGCCCAGCACCTGGAACTTGATGGCGACGCCCACCAGCGTGCCCATGGGCCGCAGGAACCCCGAGCCCAGCGCCGACAGGCCGAGCATCGCTCCGAGGCCGAGGTCGCCGTCGAGCACCAGCTTGGTGCCGACGCCGAGGATCACCAGCGGCGCGGCCATGCTGAAGCCGTCGAGCAGCGACGAGATCATGGCGTCGAGGCGACCGCGCCGCAGCGACACGTTGAGCGAGTCGACGAACAGGTTGGACCAGCGATCGACCGCGCGGTACTCGGCCCCTATGCTCTTGAGGGTCTCGATGCCGGTCAGCATCTCGACCTCGTAGCTCGACGTCTTGGCCTGCACCGCCAGGCCCTCGCTCATCAGCTCGCGCTGGGCCCGGCGCGTCGCCCAAAACAGCGCGAGCTGCAGCGACGCGAGCAAGAGCACCACCGCGCCCACGAGCGGGCTGATCCAGAAGATCAGCACCAGGTACACGCTGACCAGAGTGCCGTCGAGCAGCGCCGACATGGCCCCGGACGTGAGGATCTCGCGCACCGTGGCGTTGCTGCCGAGGCGCATCAACAGGTCGCCGGCGGACCGCTTCTGGAAGAACGAGTACGGCAGGTCGATCAGGTGGTCGAGGAAGCCGATCGTCATGTTGGCGTCGAGCAGCGTGCGCAGCTGCACCAGCAGGTTGGCGCGCACCAGCGAGCTGACGAACGTGAACAGCACCATCATGACGAGGCCGGCGACCAGCACCATCAACAGGTCGACGTCGCGGCGCGGGATGATGCGGTCGACCAGCAAGGTGGTCATCAGCGGCAGGGCGAGCGCGAGCAGCTGGACCAGCACCGACATCAGCAGCGAGCGGCTCCACAGCGCCGGATAGGCCAGCACCTGCGCGAAGTAGCGGCGCAGCAGCGGCTGGCGCCGGCCGCTGGCCTCGAACGCCTCCCCGGGCTCGAGCAGCAGCGCGACCCCGGTGAACGCCTCCTCGAACTCGGCCCGCGGGACCCGCCGCCGACCGTGCGCGGGGTCGAGGATGATCGGGACGCCGCGATCGACGCGCTCGAACACCACGAAGTGGTTGAACTCCCAGTGCAGGATCGTCCCCGCCGGCAGCATGTCGAGCTCGTCGAGGTCGTCGACCCGCACGCCGCGGCCGCGCAGGCCGTAGCTACGCGCGGCCCGCAGGATGCCCAGTGCGCTGACGCCGTTGTGATCGACGCCCATCGCGTCGCGCAGCTCGTCGAGCGGGTGGGTGCGGCCATAAAATCGCAGCACCATGCTCAGGCAGGCCGCGCCGCAGTCGGTCGCGGTCATCTGCTGGACGTGATCGAGGTGCCGGAGAACCCGATCGCGCCCAGCCGCTGCAGCGCGGGGAAGCGCCGGGAGAGCGCACGGTCTTGTTCGGTGTGGCTCATGACGACTCACAACTGCTTCAGGGCCGGAACGAGGACTTCCAACAGGGTCTCGGAGCGCAGCCGGGCCTCGAGCACCCCCTGCATGCCGTCGTACACGCGGTACTCGGTGTCGTCGGCGACGAAGGTGTCCGAGGGCAGCTCGGTCTCCACCACCACCACGGGGCCGGCGAGCTCGAGCGCACCCTGGCGGTCGCGTCCGAGGTAGCGCATCGCCTCGGCGGGGCCGACGACCTCGTCGGCCACCGATCGCACCGCGACCTCGTGGCGGCTGTCCGGGAAGCCCTCGAGCTCGAGGGTGAGGCGGCTCCCGGCCGCGCTCAGCAGCGGCCGATAGTGCCCGGGGAACAACCCAATCACCACAGTGCGCGCGGTGTCCTGTTCGACCGCGATCACCGCGTCGCCGGGCGCCACCGGCTGGCCCGGCCGCACCCGCACGTCGGAGACCCGCCCCGGCTGCGAGGCGACGATCTGCCGCTCGCGCACGCGGGCCTGGGCCAGCTGCAGCTGCGCCTTCAGGGTCGCCAGGCGCTCGCGCTTGGCGTCGTCGGCGGGGCTGCGCAGCAGCTCCACCAGGCGCTGGTGGTACTCCTGCTCCACCCGCGACAGCTCGGCGCGCGGGGCCGCATCGTCGAGCTGCACCAGCACCTGGCCGGCCGCGACGCGCTGACCGGCGCGCACCTCGATGCTCTGCACGGTGCCCGAGACGTCCGAGGTGACCGCCACGCGCCCCTCGCGACGCACCACCGCGCGGCCCTCCGCGTATTCGCCGACGCGCGCAGTCACTGCGAACACCAGACTCGCGGCCACCAGCAGCAGGGTCACGCCCATCGCCCAGCGCGTCCAGGTGGCCACGATGTGCAGCGGACGGCCCGGCCCGGCGCCGCGGCGGTGCGCCTGGACGGCCTCCTCGCGGAAGATGGCCCGCCTCGCGGCCGCGCCGTCGTCGTTCGGCTCGCTCACGGGGCCCCCTTCTTCGCGACCTGGCTCGCGTCGTGGTGGGCCGGGGTCTCGCGGCGCATCACGACGAGGCCGTCGAGGACCTCGTGCCATTCGGCGCGGCGAAACTCGTGATTGAGGGGACGCGCCTCGACCGAGCCCAGCGCGCGCAGCTTGGCGGCGTCGAGGTAGCGGAGCGGCTGCTCGGGCGCGAGGACGCGGCCCTCGAGCGATTCGGGCGGCGCGACGGACAGCTCGCGCCCCGGGCGACCGCGCGGCTGGGTCGCGCCGGACCAGGCGGAGAAGCCGATCGCCGCCGCGCGCTCGCCGTAGTGCTCGCGGATGTGCTGCCCGAGCGGCGAGAACCCGCGGCGCGACGCGATCCCGCCGAGGTCCTTGGCCGCGTGCACCGTCGCGCACCACACGATCGCCTTGCCCTGACCTCCCGCGCGCTGGCGGTGCCACTGGAAGTTGTCGAACATCGAGCGATCGCGGGCGTTGAAGATCGCCTGGCCGTCGGTGACGAAATCGCGCGCCGCCCAGCGCCCCAGGTTCTTCGCCATGACGAGCGCCTCGGCCGTCTCCGTCGACGGCGCCGCCTTCGCCGCCGCAGCCTCGATCTGCGCGTAGCACGACAGGAGCTCCGCCTGGCTCGCCTCGGAGTGCGGGTGGGCCTCGTCGTACGTCCACTGGTGATGCCGCGCGATCCGGGCCTCGCAGTCCTCCTTGCGCCCCGGCGGCAGGTAGGCCGCGAGCACCGCGGGCAGCTCTCTGCGCATGGAAGGCGGTGGAGTGGATCTGGTCGTCGAGCCCCATCACCTCCAGGCGATTCGCGGCCGCGGCCTCGTGCACGTACGTGATCCACGCCTGCGTCTCGCGGGCCTCCGCCCACACCGCGCCGATGGCGTTCGCCACGTCCTTCGCGGTCGCGGTGCCGGCCGCGTGGGCGCGGTCGAGGGCGAAGAAGTCGTACAGCCCGCTCTCGACGTACATCGAGTCGAAGCCGCACGAATCCACCAGGGCGCGCACGAGCTCGGTCTTGATCTCCCAGGTATGACCGTCCCCGTGCTCGCCCTCGCCGAGCAGCACGACCTGCTTGTCGCACAGGTCGCCGACCAGGCGATCGAGCTCGGCCCTGTCCTCGCGCTGCTTCGCCGGGGCGTGACTGTCGCCGGGCCCGGGCGCGCAGGTGGCGAGGGCCAGGAGGGCTATCGATCGCAGCATCATGGTCGTCTGCCTCGGGCTAGGGCGTGGTGAAGACAATCGATCGATTCAGGACCGCACGATCGGCAGGTGCAGGCGCGCCTGATACCGGGCCATCGTCGCAGCGGCGCCCGGTCGCTCCCGCCAGTCGGTCCAGGAGTCGGTGTAGGGGTCGTAGCCGCACTTCAGCGGCTTGCTGTCCTCGGCCTCGGGATCGGCGAGCAGCGCGCGGCAACCGGTGCACGCGTAGCGGTACGGACAATCGCGGCAGCCCTGGATCTCGTCGTTCCTGGCCCGCCACACCCGGCGAAAGTCCTCGCGCGCGACCACGTCCGCCAGCGCGACCGTGCGGTGGTCGCCGAACGACCCGCGCATCGCCGGGCAGTTGCGGACCTGGCCGCCCTCGTCGACGGCGACCTTCCGATTCAGGCACCCATTGGATGGTGCAGCTCGTTGAAGCTCGGCGTGCTCGGCGGGAGCAGCTGTCGCTTCGCCAGATGGCCGCAGTCCAAATGAGTCTCGAGCGGCCCCGGGGTCAGCTGGATCTCCGTGGCAAGCAGCTTCGCTATGCTGCCGCGCGCGCCGTACTCGACCGCGATCGTCCGCTCCGCGTCCGCCGAGTGGAGGACCAGGCCGGAGATGATCCGGTGGGCGCCGACGACCGCCACGTAGTCGGCGTCGCCGAGGCCCGGATCGTACTGGAGGATCGCCTCCAGGGTCTGGATCGACGAGCTGCGGCACAGCTCGGCCAGCTCGGCCAGCTCGGCCAGACCGAACAGCTTCGAGTAAGCCCGCACCTGCAGGTGCTGGCAGCCCAGCGCCTCGAGCCCCGCGACGATCTTGCGGTAGTCGTGGTGCTGGCCGCGGACATCGATGATGGCGTTGTGGATCGTGCAGGGCGCGTCCCAGGACCCGGCGATCGCGGGGAACGACGCCGGATCGTCGACGACGGTCACGTATTCGTGCTCGAGCAGGAAGTCCAGGAACTCGACGAAGTCGTCGCCCTCCTCGGGGGCCAGCTCGCCGAGGATCTCCCGCAGCCGGCGGGCCCGGAACAGCTCGAAGAACGGGAAATACGCCGACGGGAAGGTCGAGATCAGCCTGCGGGTCAGATCGTAGATCGCCGACGCCGCGTGCCCCTCGACCGGGATGCAGTCGGAGTAGAGGAACACGTACTTGTCGAGGCCATCGCGCAGCAAGGTCTTGGCGTCCATGGTCACAGCTCCAGCTTGGAAATCGGCTTGCCCGCGCGGGCCACGTAGACGACCGCGTGGCGGTACTTCGGCAGCGCGAGGGTCACCCGCTCGTTCGTCTCGTCGTCGATGATGGTCTCGCTGGTGAAGATCCGCGCGTACCCGAGCGGCATCCCCTCTTCCATCATGGCGGCGGTGTCCATCGGCTTCAGTTCAGTGCTCACGTGCCACCAACCTCTCCGCGATCATGCGCTCGATCCCCATGTTGCACTTCTCGGACAGCGGCCCGAACTGGCCGACCGGGTTCACCTCGAGCAGGTAGTACTCCCCCTGCGAGTCGACGATCATGTCGAACGAGCCGGTGTTCAGGTCGAGCGCACGCGCCAGGCGCGACAGCTTGTCCTCGATCGCTTTCGGCAGGCGGAACGGGATCACCCGGTTCGGCCGCACGTCGTTGTACTTGCGATAGTCGACCCGGGTCTGCTCGTCGTTCTGCGAGAAGATGGCCCCCGCGCGGAACTGGTCGTCGAGGAAGAAGATCCGCAGCTCGAAGGCCTTGTCGACGTAGCGCTGGAAGAACGACGGGGCCATGCTCGCGCCCACGCCGTCGAGGCTCTGCGGCCCGAGCGCCTCCGTGTACGTGAAGTACCCGGTCTTGCTCTCGGTCGCGTCGAACAGATACAGGCCGTCGGACATCGCCTTGGTCACGTAGCCGCCGCCCGAAGCCACCAGGCCCTCGGCGTGGCTGCGCTGGTTCGACACGCTGAACGACGGCGTGCGCAGGCCCAGCTCGCGCGCGTGCTCGAGGACCACCAGCTTGTTGGGCGTCGAGCCGTGGGCGCTGCCCAGCACGGCGCAGCGCTTTCGCAGCACGTAATGAAAGTGGTCGCGCAGGGTGCGGTTCTCTCGCTCGAGCATCTGGCTCAGGTGGCGCGTCAGCGCCGGGCGTCCCTCCGCCGTCACGGCCGGGAACAGGCCCTTGAACCAGAAGCCGCCCTTGCGCAGCCACGCGCTGGACACGTCCGCGAGGCGGAACGCGTCGTCGTTCACCTGGACGAAGAAGTCGTCGTCCGCGAACGTCAGCGCCACGCGGTACCGCTCGTCCGCGTTGATCCGGACGACCTTGGCGGGGCTCAAGTGGTGGATCCACCGCATCACGTCGAGGGTCGACGGATCCCCGAATTGCTGAAGATCAGGATCATGGCAGGTCTCGCTCGCGGCTGTCGTCCGTACGTCGTCGGAGAGAGCGACCTCCGCCGGCACGACGCCGGCGGAGGTCGCGATGGATGCAGGGGGCTCGCCGTCGCGGCTCAGTCGCCGTCGTAGCAGCCGTCGACGTGGCAGGCGCTCGTCGTGCCGCTGCTGTCCGGCGGCACCCCGCCGGTCACCTGGCACAGCTCGTCCGCGCCGAGCGTCCTGGCCTTGAACTTGGGGAGCTTCTTCTCGCTGTCCTTCTTCTTGTCGTTCTTGTTCATGACTAACTCCATTTCTTCACAGTCGTGCCACCGGCCCAATGCCGATGGATGCAGGGGAACTACCAGCCTCGGTACGGGGCTCGCCGTCGCGGCTCAGTCGCCGTCGTAGCAGCCGTCGACGTGGCAGGCGCTCGTCGTGCCGCTGCTGTCCGGCGGCACCCCGCCGGTCACCTGGCACAGCTCGTCCGCGCCGAGCGTCTTGGCCTTGAACTTGGGGAGCTTCTTCTCGTTGTCCTTCTTCTTCTCGTTCTTGTTCATGGCTAATTCCATTTCTTCGCAGTAGTGCCACCGGCCCGATGCCGATGGATGTAGAGGAACTTCGGGGCTTCAGGAGACGGCGGGGGTCGTCGACGCCGTCGGCGCGACAGATGGGCTCAGTCGCAGTCGGTGAGGCCGTCGACGTGGCAGAGGCTCCGCGTGCTGCCGGTCTCCGGCGGCATCCCGCCGGTCACCTGGCACAGCTCGTCCGCGCCGAGCGTATTGGCCTTGAACTTGGGGAGCTTCTTCTCGCTGTCCTGCTTCTTGGTGTTCTTGTTCATGGTCTATCCACTCCTCCCGTTCGCACGGGGGAAACTCGTCCACGACCCGCCCCGAACCGCCGGGGCGAAGATCGATGCTGCGTCGCGCCGAGGGCCGGCGCCGATTCAGCCGCCCTCGGAGTCACAGACGCCGTCGACGTGGCAGCCGCACTGCGTGGCGCCGGTCTCGGGGCCACTCCGCCCGTCACCCGGCACAGCTCGTCCGCTCCGAGCGTGCGGAACGCGAACTTGGGCAGCTCCTTCTTCTCGTCGTCTCTCCGCTTCATTGTCTCGAGCATAGTCCAATCCATTCAGTGTAGTTCAAGCCAGTTTAGTGTAAGTCGGGCGCGAGGATCCGTTCGCCTGCCCCCGCGCACGACCGCCGCGACCCGGAGGCGCGGCGGCCGGGCGCGGCCGCTTGCGACGGTGTGCCTCTGACTCGTCGCCCTCGCCGCGGGTTTCGAGGTCACCACCGAAATGATTCACCAGCCCATCGCCGCCGAACCCGCGGCCGTCGCGGCGCACCGTGACGCACGCGTCATGGTGAACCGTCACGGTGCACCGCCGCACCGCGGTGCAGGAGCGCGACGGGATGTTGGCTGGAAGGCGCATCAATAAGCTCTTTCAAGGGTAAGCAAGGGACGCCCCGGAGGGGACGCGCCGGCCCGAACGTCTACAGTGACGGCCAGGCCGGTCGAACTCTTGTAGCAGCGGCACCTGACCTTGCCAACAGTCTCGCCGGAATTCTGACATGCTCGCAGTGAACGGGCCCGCGCGGACCGGTGAATTGCGTTCATGCGACGGCGCTTTCGAGAAGACGCCAATCGGCGCGCCGCCGACGATCCTATGTATGGACAACTCCGGCCACGCCCGGACTATGCCCAATCAATTTTGCCCGTCCTCCTTACATTCGCCGACGCGACCGACGGTGCGCGCGTGCATCGGAGCCGCGCAGGTGTGACCACCTCGACCGCCGACTTCGCCGGGCTTGCTCACCCGCAAAACTTCGCCCTCGCTGAAACCGCCGGACGACCCCGGCGCCGACTGCCTCGATCGCGCGTAGGACCGCGCCGGCGCCGGTCTGGGGCCGCCCCTGCGACGACGACGCATGAACTCGGCTTCGCCGCCCTGGCCGCCGCGAGCGAGCCCGACGGCGAGGGCGCGAGTGCGCAGCCGCGGCCGCACCTGACCCGAGAGACAGCGGAGGTGCCGACGCCCGGGGTGGGGCCTTTGCGCGACACGGGGTGGTCCCGGGCGATGAGGGTTCTTCCGCAGTCCTCGCGCGCGGCGCGTCCGTTGACAGCGCGATCGCCTGGCGTTAATCGGGACGGTCGAGGCCCGACGGCGACCTACGCTGCGGGCCTGCGAGCCGTCGCATGCAGCCAGCGCAGCAATTGTCCGAGTTCATGACGGCGCCCGTCGGCCTCTACGTCGCCTCGCGGGTCTTCGTGTACTGGTGCGCCAGCGCGGAGCTCTACGGGTTCGCCCTGTGGGGCCGGCCCGACGTCGCCGATCTGCGCGCCCTCACCGCCATCCTCGACGTGGAGATCCGCCCCGACGTCGCCCCGCACGCGTCGCTGGTCGACCTGCGCCGGCTCGTCGGCGTCGACGAGGGCGCGTACGAGACGCTGGTCGCGTACCTCGGGGCGCGCCAGTCCGCCTATCAGGGCGTCGTCACGCGGCAGGCGCTGCTGCGACCGGCCGGGCTGCCCGGCGCCGTCGTCACCGGGTTCTATCAGGTGATGGAGCCGCCCTATCCGACGCAGGTGCACGAGGACCCGGAGCCAGCGCTGCGCTGGCTGGGGCTCGCCGAGCCGGCGCCGTTCGTCGCGGAGCTCGACGCGATCGTGGCCGAGGCGATGGACGAGGGGATCGTCGCGCGGCTGGGCCGCGTGTTCGTCCCGCCGTTCGCCGGGATCACGCTCGAGAAGGCGGCGGCCACCCTGGGGATGTCGGCGCGCTCGCTGCAGCGGCGCCTGCAGGAGGAGAACACGACCTTCCAGGACGAGTACAACGCGGCCCAGGTGCGCGCCGCCCAGGCGGCCCTGCGCGACACCGACATGAAGCTGACCGCGCTCGCGCTCGAGGTCGGCTGCGCGTCGCTGGCGAACTTCAGCGCGATGTTCCGCCGCGTCACCGGCGAGTCACCGAGCGATTACCGCGCCCGCCACCGCCCCGGCGAGCGCGACAAGCGGCGCTGAGGGGCTCTCACGAGCCCGGCCTCCGCGCCCCGCCTGCGGCCCTGCAGGCGCCCTCACGCGCGGTCGAGCTTGCCGACCAGCCCCAGCTCGACCGGCACCCCCTCGAGCGAGAAGTGGGGCTCGACGGCCAGCGCGCAGCGGAACCATTGCTGCTGGCCCGGGACCTCCGCGACCGTCACTCGCGCGCGGCGCAGCGGCTTGCGGGCCCGCGTGTCCGCCGGCGGGTCCGGCATGTCCGCGACGTAGCCGCGCAGCCATTCGTTGAGCTCGCGCTCGAGGTCGGCGCGGGTCTTCCACGACCCGATCTGCTCGCGCTGCAGCACCTTCATGTAATGCGCGATCCGTGCGATCACGAAGGTGTAGGGCAGGCGCGAGCCGACCGCGTCGGTGCGCGCCGCCGCCTCGCCCTCCGGGGTGCGCGGATACAGCTTCGGTCGATGCGCCGAGTTCGCCGACAGGAACGCCGCGCTGGCGCTGTGCTTGCGGAACACCAGCGCGATGAACCCCTGCTCGGACAGCTCGCGGTCCCACTGATCGTCGAGCGACACCTCGATCGGGCTCTTCGTCTTGAGGCGCCCGCCCTGCTCGTAGATGTGCAGCGGCAGCTCGTGGATCGCCCCGCCGCCCTGCGGTCCGACGATGTTGGGGCACCAGCGATAGCGCGTGAAGCTGTCGGCGATCCGCGCCGTCATCGCCAGCGACGCCGGCCCCCAAAGATAGCGCTCGTGGCGGTCGATCACGTCCTCGCTGTACGCGAATGACGTCACCGGCGCGTCGGGCCGCTGCGCCGCCGGCACGTACTCCGTCGAATCCTCCGGCACGTGCACCGGCTCGCCGTACGGGTAGCGCAGCTGGAACCGCGGCAGGCACACGCCGACGAACCGCGCGTCCTCGCTGTCGCGGAACGAGCTCCAGCGCGAGTACTTGCCGCCCTCGAACAGCGCCGGCAGGTCCTTGATCCGCGGCAGCTCGGTGAACGACGACAGGCCGAACATCGCCGGCGCCGCGTTGACCAGGATCGGCGCGTGGGCCATCGCCGCCACCGCCGCGCACTGCTTGAGCAGCGCCACGTCGTCGCCGTCGGCCCCGAACTCGTGCGTCGAGCAGATCACCGCGTAGGGCTTGCCGCCGAGCGTGCCGAACCGGCGCCGGTACACCAGGTCGTAGAGCCCTGAGGCGGTGATGTCGGGCGCGTCCTCGAAGTCGACCCGCAGCTCCTCCTTCGTCACCTGGACCAGCTCGAGGCCGATGTTCTGCGCGACGTCGATCCGGTCGACCAGGTACCGCACGCCGCGCCACGCCGCCTCGATCTGCTGGACCCGCGGGTGATGCAAGATCTCGCTGACCTGCGCCGACATCCGGCGATCGAGCTCCGCGATCATGCCCTCCACCGATTGTCGGTCGACCTTCGGCGCCGCCTTCTCGGCCTTGCGCAGCAGCTCGTCGAGCAGCCGGTGCGTCCCGCGGCGCACCAGCTTGTAGCCGTCGCTCCCGCGCGGCCCCACGCTGCTGACCGTGAGCAGCTCCGACAGCAACGTCCCGCCCTTCGACCCTCGATCGTCCCCGTTCCCACTCATGATTACGCCCTCCGCGCGGCGGGCGAACGCCCTCCGCACATTTCGCAATCGTAGAAGATCGCGACCGCGCTGTCCAGCGCTCGATCTCCGGCGCCGCGCCGGCGTCACCCTGACCGCGGGCCGGTGCCCGGGCCCGTGCGCCGACAAAGCCGAGTCCGCTATGTTTAATCGCTCGCGCCGAAGTCTGTGCTTTAAAGGAGTGGTTCGCACTACGAGCAATCGCGCGCGACACCGCGGAGCCCGCACCGCGCATTCATCGAAACCGCCGCGATCGCGCCCCTGGACCGCTCTGCGTGTGGTTCGGCGTCACGACTGCGAATACCCACCGCGGCTCGCGCGGGCCGTGATCGCGCCAGTGCGAATTCATCCCGTGAAGTCGAATGCGCGGACACATCGATCGTTCGCGGCTTGAAACCACCGCGGGACAATGGATATGTTGCCGACGACGATGCCGGGCCGGAGGGGACGACGTGGAGTCTGAACTGCTCGCCGCGAGCATGATCGGCGGCAACTCGGCCCGCTTCGAGGTCGACGGCTCGATCAATCCCTACTGGGTGCTGCAGTTCTCCGGGGTCGAGGCCGTCTCGGAGCTCTACGAGTTCAAGATCGAGGTCGCCTCGCGCTACGTCGACGTCGACGAGCTCGTGGGCGCGACCGCGAGGCTGCGCCTCGCCGGCGTCGATCGCAGCCCCCGCACCGTCCACGGCCTGATCTGCGGGGCCGAGTACGCCGGCGAGGCCCCGCCGCGGTCGCTCTACCGCATCACGCTGGTGCCGGCGATGTGGCGCATGCAGTTCCGCCGCAACAGCCGGATCTTCCAGCAGACGACGACGCCGGCGATCCTGCAGACCGTGCTTTCCGAGGCCGGCGTCGCGTTCCAGGCCCGCCTCGGCAGCAGCTACGCGGCGCGGGACTACTGCGTGCAGTACCGCGAGAGCGACTTCGCGTTCGTCCGCCGGCTGATGGAGGAGGACGGCATCGCCTTTTACTTCGAGCACGGCGACTCCGGGCACACGCTCGTGCTGTCCGACATCAACACCGGGCGGGTCAAGATCGAGGGCGACCCGAAGCTCTCGTTCCGCATCGACGAGCAGGTCCGCGGCGGCGAGCACGTGAAGGTGTTCGCGCTCGGCCGACAGATCGTCCCCGGCGCCGCCGTCGTCCGCGACTACGACCTCCACGCCTCGCAGGACGTCGAGGGCCGCGACCAGGGCCGCGATTACGCCCAGCTCGAGCTCTACGACGCGCCCGCCGGCCTGCGCGACCCGGGCCTCGCCACCACGCGCGCCAAGGTCCGCCTCGAGGAGGCGCGCGTGCCGGGCAAGGTCGCGACCGGCACGAGCGACTGCCCGCGCCTCGTCCCCGGCCACTCCTTCACCCTCGAGGGCCACATGCGGGGCGAGCTCGACGGCGACTACCACGTCATCCGCATCGTCCACCGCGGCGAGCAGACGAAGATCGTCTACGCCCAGGCCGCGCTCGCCTACACCAACGACTTCGTCGCCCTCCCGATCGAGACCCCCTATCGACCGCCGCGGATCACCGCGGTCCCGTCGATCCGCGGCGTCCAGACGGCCACCGTCGTCGGCCCCGCGGGCGAGGAGATCTACGTCGACGAGCAGGCGCGCGTGAAGGTGCAGTTCCACTGGGACCGCGCCGCGCCGTTCGACGAGACGAGCTCGTGCTGGGTCCGCGTCAGCCAGGCGTGGGCCGGCACCAACTTCGGCGCGATGTTCATCCCGCGGATCGGCCACGAGGTCCTGGTCGAGTTCATCGAGGGCGACCCCAACCGGCCGATCATCACCGGGCGGATCTACGACGGCACGCGCACGCCGCCGTACCCGCTGCCCGACGAGAAGACCAAGAGCACGATCAAGAGCGAGTCCTCGCCCGGCGGCGGCGGCTTCAACGAGCTCCGCTTCGAGGACGCGAAGGGCGCCGAGGAGGTGTTCATCCACGCCCAGCTCGACATGAACACCGTCGTCCTCCAGGACGCCACCCGCGACGTCGGCCGCGACGACGCCCTCACCGTGCGCAACAACCAGAGCGAGGACGTGCTGGTCGACCGCGCGGCGTCGGTCGGCAACAACGAGACGATGCTGGTCGGCGTCGATCAGAGCCTGGTCGTCGGCCAGCACCAGACGAACGTCATCGGCCAGAACCAGGTCAACACCATCGGCCTCAATCAGGCCAGCACCGTGGGCGTCAACCAGGTCAATACGATCGGCGGCGACCAGACGACCACGGTCCACGCCAACCAGCGCACCACCGTCGCCGGCGGGCAGGACACCGTCGTCGGCGGCGATCGGACCGTCAGCGTCACGGGCCACCACCTCACCGTGGCGGCGATGGACAACGCCCTCGCCGTCGGCGGCAACCAGCACGTCCAGGTCCTCGGCGCCCAGAAGCTCGAGGTCGGCCTCGACCAGTTCGTCACCGTGGTCGGCAGCACGGTCTACAGCGCCGGCATGATGGTCTCCGCGACCATCGGCGCCGACGCCATCGTCACGATCGGCGCCAACCACAGCCTCGGCGTCACCGGGACCCGCACCACCACGGTCGGCGGCACCGACACCCTCGCAGTCACGGGCGCCCTCACGATCAGCGCCGCGACGATCACCCTGTCCGCCGGCGGCGCCTCGATCACCCTGTCGCCCAGCGGGATCAGCATCGCCACCGGCGGCAACATCACGATCGACGGCGCGCTCGTCACCGTCAACATGGGCAACGCCCTCGGCAGCTTCTTCTGACGACCCGAACAGGAGAACCATCGGCGTGCCGAGCTTCACCAAGAACACCCCGGGGCCGCTCAAGCAGTCGATCAAGACGCCGAACGAGCCGCCGAACGGCGCGCCGCCCGAGCCGCCCAACGGATCGCCGCACGAACAGCCGAACCTCGCGCCGGCAGGTGCCGCGTCGGCGCAGCAGGGCTCGCCGCCGAACCCGGCGACGCAGCCCGGCGAAGCCGCCGCGCCGGCCAATTCACCCGCAGGAAAGGGCAGCGGCCTCGGCTTTCTCTCGGGGCTCATCGGGCCGAAGTCGCAGGCGGGTCCGAAGGCCTCGGGCTTCGCGTCGACGGCCCCGGCTGCGAAGCCGGCCGGAGGGACATGGTCGATGGGACAGATGATCTTCTCGCCGAGCTTCCCGCCGACGATCAGCTTCCAGTCGAGCGGCGGGCCGGCGAGCGGGCAGTTCGCAGGGTCGAACTTCGGCGCGAGCAAGAAGCCCGGCCAGCCCGGCAAGACCGACCCGAGCAAGCAGCCGAATGCTCAGCCCGGACAACCCGGCAAGACTGACTCGAACCAACCGCCGACCGGCCAGCCCGCGGGTCAGCCCGACAAGATTGACTCGAACCAGCCGCCGGCCGGTCGTCCCGGTCCACCCGGCAAGACCGACGGGGCGCCCGATTGGTGGGACGAGACGATGCAGCCCCCCGAATCAGCCGGATGCGACGTCCGAGGACATCGCCCACTTCAAGTCGGCCTCGGAGGGGAATGAAGGATTCACCGAGGAAGCCGAGCTCGCCTGGATTTCACACCTCAAGACGTCCTGGCCGAAGGTCTACGGCCACATCCCCGACGCCGAACTGCACGCGGTGCTCCGCTACACCGGGGATGATTTCGACAAGGTCAACACCGCCCTGCGCAACCACGACCCGGATCCCAAGTGGGGCGGCTACGCGCGGACGGTGAACGCGGCGCTGGCCAAGCTCCCGAAGTACAAGAAGACGGTGGTCCGCGGCTGCGACCTCCCGGAGGCCATCGACCAGCAGTGGCAGAAAGGCGCGCACGTCTCCGATCCGGGCTTCACGAGCACGTCGGCGGCGAGCGACACCCCGGTCGCCTTCCGCAAGCAGCACGAGATCTACATCGAGTCGAAGACCGGCGCCTACGTCGAGGATCTATCCTACTACGGCCACCACAAGCTCGATCCAAAGAAAGCGAAATACCCGCCCGACCTCCATTCCGGGCGCGAGTCCGAGGTCCTGTTCCCGTCCAACACCAGGTTCCGCGTCGCCCATCGCGAGAAGATGGAGGTCCACGAGTGGGACAAGTCGAAGACCTGGGATGAAGACCCACCCAAGCTCGTGAAGGTCGTCCGGGACGTGATCTATCTGGTGGAGGAGTGATCGTCATGACCGACGGCACCGACGATTCCGCAGACGTCGTGGCGCGGCTCCAGGCCGCTGCCAGGGCGCGTCACGAGAAGATCCGCGCTGCCCTCGCCGCGGGTGAGCCCGTCCCGCTCGCCCGCAGCCGCTTCCGCGACGACACCGGGCTCCGGATCGTCCGCGACTCCGGCCCGCGCAACGAGCCGCCGCTGCTGCCCGGCGCACACGACAAGGGCTGACGTCGGAGCCGCACGCGATGAAGCTTCACAACGCCACTCCTTACCCTGCGCACTTGTTCCGCGGCTGCATCGACGAGGAGCGGGTCCTCGCCGGCCTCATCGTCCGCGTCACCCACGACATCGTCGACGGCCGCCTGCGCCCCGCCGACGCGCAGCCGTGGCCGGTCTCCGCCGGCCCGTATCAGGGCCCGCTCGGGCCCATGCCGAGCGACCAGCGGTTCGTCCGCGACGGCGTCGACGTCCTGATCTTCGGCGCCGCTCGCAGCGACCGCGGGCGCCCCGTCCCGCGCATCGACGTCTCGGTCCAGATCGGTCGCACCTGGCGCGCCGACCTCGTCGCGTGGGGCGAGCGCGTGTGGCGGAGCGGCGTCGCCGGCCTCGTGCCCTCCGCGCCCGAGCCCGTCGCTTCGGTCCCGTTGACCCTCGCGCACGCCTACGGCGGCGCCGACGAGTGGGACGGCCTCGAGGTGGCCTACCCCGACAACCCCGGCGGTCGCGGCTTCTACCTCGAGCGGTCGCGCGCGCGGCGGCCTGCTGCCCAACCTCGAAGATCCCGCCGCCCCGATCCGCGCCTGGGACGACCGCCCCGAGCCGGTCGGCACCGGCACCTGCCCGCAACACTTCGGCCCGCGGGTGCGCCGCGGCCTCGAGCTCGACGAGGCCACCGGCGCGGTCCGCCAGATCCGCCCCGGCTTCTTCAACGACGCCTTTCCGAACATGATCGCCCCGCGCGCCCGCCCCGGCGATTCGGTGGTCGTCCATGGCGTCCGCGAGGACGGCCCGCTCGTCTTCACCTTGCCGCGCATCGACCTCCGCGTGGGCGTGCAGATCGGCGACGACGGCGGCGAGCGCACCCCGGTGCTCGACCAGATCGGCGTCGACGCCGACGCCCGCCGCGTCTTCCTCACCTACCGCTATCCGTTCCGCTACGTGGTCACGCCGCACCAGCGGCGCAGCTGCACCCTTCGGCTCGTCGAGCCCGACTGAGAGGCCTCGCAGTGTTCGCAGTGATGAAGAACTGGGACCTGATGATCGGCATCGATCATCACATCTGCTGGCCGCCGGGCGCCCCGCTCCCGCTGCCCAAACCAGTCCCTTATGTCACGGTCATGGTCCTCAACGGCCTCCAGCCGCTGACGCCGATGCTCGCGCCGACCAGCCAGACCTTCCACGGCCTGACGGTCCAGCGCGGCAGCGACATCGGCCCCGGCATCCCGCACATCGGCGCGCCGAGCCTCCTCACCCCGCTCGACGTCCTGTTCAGCTCCTCCGTCTCCTACTTCGGCGCCAGCGCCTACACCCACGAGGGTCAGCCGTGCGCCGCCGCGTTGCTGGTCGCGGTCGGCCTCAACGCCAACTGTCAGGAGCCGGTGTCGCTGCCGACCGGCCTCGTCCTCTGCATCACCACCCACTTCACCTGGATGTCGCCGTTCGACATCCTGTTCGGCGCCGCCTGCATGATCTTCGACGCCGCCCTCGAGTTCGCCGGGCAGAACGCCGCCAACTGGGCCAGCGGCTTCGTCACCCGGCGGGTGATGAACCCGATCGGCGCCAAAATCTCCGCCAAGATGGCCTCCAGGACAGCCGCCAAGAACGCCGCCAAGACCTCCGCCTCATCCACGACGTCCGCCGCCGCCAAGAACGCGCCCCCGCGCTGGCAATCCGCGCGGCCCTCGGGCCAGCCCGGCAAGACCGTCCCGACCGCAAGCGGTCACCGACCCCAGAACGCGCCCCCTCGCTGGCAATCCGCGCGGCCCTCGGGCCAGCCCGGCAAGACCGCCCCGACTGCGGGAGGGCATCGACCCCAGACCGCGGGGACGCCGACGAAGCAGAGCTCCTCCTCGACATGGCGCTGGACATGTTCTTCGAACTCGGCATGGAGGTGCCGCTGTCCTTCGTCCGCATGCTCGGCATGGACCTCCTGAGCCTCAGCGGTATCGAGGAGTTCGGCGCCCCGCGCGAGCAGCCGCAGGCAGGATCATGACGCGAGTCCAGACCGCCCCCTCCGACACCGGCACCCAGCTGTCCGTCCGTCTGCCCGACGGTCGCTGGGCGCTCGAGATCCTCGCCAAGCGCACCTACGAGTTCGACGACGCCGGCCGCCTCGGCCCTGCCGACGAGCAGCCCGGCTTCGTCCTCGCGCCCGAGTGGGACCCCGCCTTCCCCGAGCTGCTGGTCGCCGACATCGACACGTACATGTACAAGCTGCGCACCGACGTCGTCGTCCAGGGCCACGTCTACGGCGACGGCACGGCCGCGCGGGTCGACGCCGAGGTCGCGGTCGCCGGTCGCACCACTCGCCTGCGCGTCGTCGGCGAGCGTCGCTGCGCCCTCGCGCCGACCGGCGAGCTCCGCTTCTCCGCCGCGACCGCGATCGAGCGCGTGCCGCTGCGCTACACCCACGCCTACGGCGGCCGCGACCGCGTCTACGAGGCGCACCAGGGCAACCCCGCGCGCGAGGACCCGCGCTTCCACGGCATGACCGACGCGCAGCTCGACGCCGCCTCGCCCTATCTCTACCCGCGCAACCCCCACGGCCGCGGCTACCTGATCGAACCCACGCGCGCGGCCGTCGAGGCGCTCGAGCTGCCGCAGATCGAGGACCCCGACGACCCCGTCCGCACCGATCGCCTGGCCGTCGGCGACTTCATGCACTGGCACCGCATGCCCCTGCCGCGCGGGACCGACTGGATCGACTACGGCTGGTACCCGCGGGTCGCCATGCTCGGCGTCGTGCCCGTCGCCGGCGACTTCGATCGCCCGCCCGCCGAGGTCGCGCGCGGCCTCGTGCCGCCCGCCCTCGCCGCCGGCGACGGCAAAAGCCGCCGCACCACGCCCTCGAGGTCAGCAACGGCGCCTCTCTCACCCTGCAGCTGCCCTACTTGCGCGGCGGCGAGGCGATCGTCCTCCAGCACATCCACCCGCGTCGCCCTCGCCTCGAGCTGCGCGTCCCCACCGCGCCCGAGCGGCGATCGACGCCCGCAAGGGCGGCGCGGTGCAAGCCGTCGAACCGGTCCTCCACACCCTCCTGCTCGCGCCCGATCGCCGGCGCCTGACAGTCGTGTGGCGCGGCTGCGGCCCGACGCGACGGCGTCACGCCCCACAAGATTCTTGAAGATGCCGATGCGCGTGGCCTGGCGCGATTGAGCGGACCGCCGGCGCGCTGTCTTTCGGACATGTCCCGAAGGTCATTCACCGAAAAGCCGCCGCGATCGGCGTGGCCCGACGTCCTTCGGACCCGTCATGCCGACCCCGACGAGCGTCGCACTTGCGGCGTGCGACGATGAAGCGAGCCCCCTACTTGAGCTTGCAGATCGACCTGACCTTCTCGGGCTTCGCCATCTGCTTGCACCTGGCCATCGCCTCGTCGCGGCCCTTCTCGTCGCCGTCCGAGGCGCGCAGGCGGGCGAGGGCGGCGTAGGCGTAGGGGGTCGCCACGACATCGCGCTTGGCGAGGTCCTCGAGGATCTTCCTGGCCTTGCCAGGGTTGGTCTTGGCGAGCGCCTCGGCGAGGTCGGCCTTCTTTGCAGCGTCGCCCGGGCTGTCATCGGCGAGCCGCGAGAGCACCCAGACGGCGTTGTCGAGGAAGACCTTGCGGTGTTCGCTCCGGAGGTCGTCGAGCCGGACGTTCGCCAGCGCGATGATGCGTTGGGCACGCTTGGTGAGGCCCTTGGCGCTCGGCGTCCGCTCGTCGAACTCATCCGCGCCGCCGAGGATCTCCTGGATCCTGCGGCGCGCCTTCAGCGGGTCGCCGCCGTCGAGGCTCACCTCGGCCTCCTTCACGGAGGCGACGCTCTTGTCCGTCGCGAGCACGGCGTTTTCGCAAGCATCGCCGCGTGCCGGGGCGAGCGCCCAGAGGGCGGCGACGGCGGCGACGATCATCCCGGATCTCTGGCGTGCCATGCGGTCACGTGTATCACGCTGAGCAACGCCTCCCAAATGGAGGGCGATTCAGCGTGCATGCCACCGAGAGGGGCAGCCTGCGGACTCGCGGCAGGACAAGTCTCGCCGGGATGATGGCGGGTCCGGTGTGGGCGAGCAAGTTCTCGGCGTCGACGGCGGAGCGCTCGGGCAGCATCGAGTTTGCGGTCGCGCCCGGCGAAGACGACGGCCTCGCGGCCTGCGAGCTCGGCGCTGGGCGCGATGTAGCCGAGGGCGCTGTGGCGGACGTCGTAGTGCTCGACGAGGTCGGCGGTGACGCAGCGCGCCGCTTCGATCGTTGTCGGCGCTGCGAGCCGCAGCGCGGTGGACTGGAAGGTCTCGGGCCCGTCTCACGCGCTCGTATCGGCGGCTCAGCGCGCTCGCGCCGCGGCGGTCCCGGCGCGGCCCGCGGCAGCAGCGGAGGCCGCCGCCGATCGGCCTGGATCAGGATGGGCCTGCGGCTCTGCCTCCTGCCGCTCGCAGCGCCGCGTCTGCGATGCCGCGGGCGCCGTGCGTCCCGGGCCGTTCGGGAGCCGCGCCGCTCCGCTGCCTTGTCGACGCGCCGCTTCTGCTAGGATGGTTGGCTCCGAGAGTCGTGGCGGCTGTTCCAGAGCCTGCCCGCTCCGCCACCCCGGACGGGGTGCCTGCTCGACGGCAGGCACGCGGAGGACAGACCCATGACACATCTTTCGACGGAGCAAAGGACGGTTCGGGTCAAAGGGTATCACGTCACCGCGAAGATTGACGAGACCGCGGGCTCCGCCACGTATCTGGCCCGCCGCGACGCCGACGGGGCCCGCGTGGCGATGAAGGTGCTGCACACCGAATATACAAGGATGGCCGACATCGCGCGCTTCAAGCACGCCTACGGCCTCATCAAGCGCATCGACTCGGAGCGGGTCGTCAAGGTGCTCGAGGTCGAGGAGCACGGCGACGGGCTGGTCCTCATCACCGAATATTTCTCGGGCGACGCCCTGTGCGTGACGCCCCGCGGCGAGCTCGATGTCCGCGCATTCCTGGACGCCGCCATCGCGATGGCCGAGGCCCTGGCCGACATCCACCGGCGCGGCCTCATCCACGGCGACGTGAGGCCTCCCAACATCCGGCTCGGCGAGGGCGGTCAGGTGAAGCTTACGGGGTTCGGCGTCGATTGCGACGTGACGCGGGAGAAAGAGGAGATCTACAGCCCGCGCGTCCTCTCGGAGGTGCTCCCCTACACGTCGCCCGAGCAGACCGGCCGCATGAATCGCAGCGTGGACTACCGCACCGACATGTACTCGCTCGGGATCGTATTCTACGAGCTGCTGGCAGGGCGACGGCCGTTCGAGGCCACGGACCCGCTCGAGCTGATGCACGCGCACATGGCCGTGAGGCCGGTCCCGCCGGCGGAGCTCGACCCGCACATCCCGCAGGCGCTCTGTGCCATCACGACGAAGCTCCTCAGCAAGAACGCCGAGGACCGTTATCACAGCGCCAGGGGCCTTGTCGCCGATCTGGAGGAGTGCCGGAGGCAATGGGACGGCAGCGGCGCGATCGAGTCGTTCAACCCCGGCCAGTACGACAGGAGAGACCTCTTCGAGATCCGCCAAAAGCTCTACGGGCGCGAAGAGGACATCCGACGGCTCATCGAGGCGTTCGACGACGTGCTCCAGGGGAAGCGCGCGATCGTCCTCGTCTCCGGCTATTCGGGCATCGGCAAGTCGTCCCTCGTCCAGGAGATCCTGAAGCCGCTGGCCCGCGAGAAGGGCTACTACATCAGCGGGAAATACGACCAGCACGACCGCGACACGCCCTACAGCGCCATCGTCCAGGCGTTCGACTCGCTCGTCCGGCAGCTCCTCCGAGAGCGAGGAGAGGATCACGAGGTGGCGGGCCGCCATCCTCGAGGCCCTCGGGAGCAACGCGCAGGTCATCTGCGACGTCCTCCCGTGCCTGAAGCACATGCTCGGCGAGCAGCCGCCGGTCCCCACGCTCGGCCCGGTCGAGGCCCAGAACCGCTTCAACCTGTACTTTCGAATCCGTGGCGGTCTTCGCCAGGCACGCCCATCCGCTCGCGGTGTTCATCGACGACCTGCAATGGGTGGACTCGGCCAGCCTCGCCCTCATCACGACCCTCCTGGCGAGCGACGCCATGGAGTCGCTGTTCTTTTGCGGCGCCTATCGGGACAACGAAGTGACCCCGACGCATCCGTTCACCGTCGCGCTGGAGGCGCTGCAAAAGACCGGCCTCGAGGTGGTGCACATCGTCCTCGGGCCCCTCCGGCGGGCCCACCTGCTCGAGCTCGTCCACGACAGCCTGCAGATCGCCGACGGCGACACGCTCGCCGACGCGGTCCTGAAGAAGACCGGAGGCAACCCGTTCTTCGTGAAGCAATTCATGAGGCACCTCCACGAGACGAAGCTGCTCGTCTTCGATCCGGCGGCGGGCTGGCGATGGGACCTGCCGCAGATCGCGCGGCTGGAGTACACCGACAATGTCCTCAGCCTGATGGCGGAGACCCTTCGTCGGCTGCCCCAGGCGACGCAGGAGGTGCTGCGGCTGGCCTCGACGATCGGCAACACGTTCGACCTGGACGTCCTGAACACCGTCAGCGAGCGCCCTCCCGAGGAGACGTACGGGAGCCTCGACAGGGCGCTCGCCGAAGGTTTGATCGTGCGCGCCGACGGCCGGTACCGCTTCGCCCACGACAAGGTCCAGGAGGCCGCGTACTCGCTGATCCCGCCCGGAGACCGGCCGGCGTTTCACTACCGGATCGCGAGGCTCCTGCTCGGCAAGCTGGATCTCGGCGCCGGACGCAACCTGTTCGACGTCGTCAATCACTTGAACAGCGCGGGCGACCTGCTGCAAGCCGCGCAGGAGCGCATGCAATCCGCCAGGCTGAACCTCCAGGCGGCCCGGCGAGCCGAGGAGTCGGCGGCCTTCACCGCGGCCTTGAAGTACCTCGAGCACGGCATGACCATGCTGCCCGCGGACGCGTGGTCCTCCGACTACGAGCTGGCATTCGTGTATCACACCGAGAAGGGAGTGATGGAGTCGCTGTGCGGGCGGCACGACGACGCGCTCGCGACCCTCGCGGGCTGCTTCGATCACGCGATGGGGCGCCTCCACAAGACGGAGGTGCGGCGCCTGAAGATGAACGTCGAGATCCTCAAGAACGACCTGCCCGCGGCCCTGGAGGAGGGGCTCGCGGCGCTGCGGGCGTTCGACATCCATCTGCCGCCCTACCCCGACGACGACATGCTCGCCGCCGAGTTCGAGCGGACGATCGCCGTCATCGGCGACCGCCCCGTGGCGTCCCTCGTCGACCTGCCCGCCCTGAACGACCCCGAGATCGCCGTCCTGCAGGATCTCCTGCAGGAGATGTTCTCGCCCACCTATCAGCTCGGCACCAACAATTTCGGGATCACCGTGATGCGGATCCTGCAAAACTCGATCGAGCACGGCATATCGAGGAACTCGATCTACGCGTTCGTGAACTTCGGGACGCTCCTGTGCGCCAGGCTCGACATCGAGAAGGGCCACGAGTTCGGGCGGGCGGCGGTCCGCCTCGACGAGCTCCATCCCGACAAGAAGTCCGAGTCCATGCTGTGCAACATGTGGGGGGCGTGGGTCCAGCACTGGAAGGACACCTACGAGCACTCGAAGGCGTCGCTGCGCAAGGGCATCCACGCGGGCATCGAGACCGGGCAATACATCTGGGCCTTCTACAACACCTGCAACGCGTGCATGAACAGCCTGCTCCGCGGGGCGCACCTGCGCGACGTCCTCGAGGAGGCGAGGCTGTATTTACCGCTGTGCAAGCTCGACAAGTTCAACGCGATCACGTGGATGGTCGGGGCCGTCGCGCGCTGCGCCGAGGCGTTCGGCGCCGCGGTCGACGGCGAGCCGACGTCCGCGGCGTGGGCGGACCTCGACGCCGTCACCGAGGAGGCCCGCAGGATCGACAACCGGGCGTCCCTCTACTTCTTGAACATCTTCGCCGTCCTCGCCGGCGTGTTCCAGGGCGCGTACGCCGAGGTGGCGGAGATCTGGGGCTCGACCGACCCGGGGCGCCTGGGCATGCTCGCGGCCTGGCACGCCAGCCCCTGCTATTATTATTACGGCGGGCTGGCCTTCGCGCGGGCCGCAGGGCCGGCCGATCCGGCGCGCAGAGCGGTGTACCTGGCGCGGCTCGGCGAATGCGCGCACAAGGTGGAGCTGTGGGCCCAATGCGGCCCGGCGAGCTTCCGCCACCGCAGCCTGATCCTGCAGGCAGAGCTGGCCCGGGTCCAGGGGCGCGAGGACGCGGGCGCCCTTTACGACCTCGGGATCGCCGCCGCGCGGAGGGGCGGTTCCTGCACGACGCGGCGCTGGCCAGCGAGCTCTGTGCCCGCCATTACCTCGACCTCGACAGGGAGTTCCTGGCGGGCGCGTACATGACCGAGGCGCACCGCCTGTACGCTCGCTGGGGCGCCGTTCGCATCACCGAGCGGCTGGAGCGGGACTTCCCGCGCCTCCTCCCGCGCGAGGCGACGCGCCGGCGGGCGGCCGGGCCGGTCGAGCTGGACTTCGCCGCCGCGCTCAAGGCCTCGCAGGCGGTCTCGGGCGAGCTCGTCCTCGACCGGCTCATCGAGACGCTGCTGACGATCGCGGTCGAGAACGCGGGCGCGGAGCGAGGCCTCTTGATCCGCCCGCGTGGCGCCGAATGCGACCTCGAGGCCGAGGTCGTCACCGTGCGCGACCGGGTCGAGGTCACCCTGCGCCAGGCTCCCATCACCCCGAACGATCTACCGCTCGCCATCCTGCATTATGTGATGCGCACGCGGGAGACCGTGATCCTCGACGACGCCGCCGCGCCCAATCTGTTCTCGGACGACCCCTACGTGCGCGAGCGCCACCCCCGCTCGGTGCTCTGCCTCGCTCTGGTGAAACAGGGCACGCTGGTGGGAGTCCTTTATCTCGAGAACAACCTGACCCCGCGCGTCTTCACCGCCGACCGGATCGCCATGCTGGAGCTCCTGGCGTCCCAGTCGGCCATCTCGCTGGAGAACGCCCGCCTCTACACCGAGCTACAGCGAGAGAACAGCGAGCGCCGGCGGGCCGAGCTGGCGCTGCGGGAGCGGGAG
Source organism: Nannocystis pusilla (assembly GCF_026626665.1). Lineage (GTDB taxonomy): Bacteria > Myxococcota_A > Polyangia > Nannocystales > Nannocystaceae > Nannocystis > Nannocystis pusilla. The sequence goes on along the minus strand of NZ_JAPNKE010000002.1, from coordinate 688,821 downwards.
GCGCGGATCCGGTGCCTGGTGGACTCCAACATCATCGGCATCGGATTCTGGGATCTGGACGGCAGGATCACCTACGCGAACGACGCATTCTTGCGCTTCGTCGGCTATAGCCGGGAGGACGTGATCGCCGGCGAGTTCTACTGGGCGAAATGCACGCCCCCGGAGTTTCACGAGGCCGACGAGCGGGCGCTGGAAGAGCTGCGTCTGACGGGCGAGTTCAGGCCCTTCGAGAAAGAGTATGTCCGGAAGGACGGCAGTCGGATCCCGGTGCTCCTCGGCGGCGCCCGATTCGCCGGGTCGGAGCGCGAGGGGGTGGCGTTCTGCCTCGACTTGACCGAGCGCAAGCAGGCGGAGGAGCGCCAGAAGCTGCTGCTGAACGAGCTGAACCATCGGGTGAAGAACACTCTGGTGATCGTGCAGGCGATCGCCGCGCAGACGCTGCGCACGACGGACTCGCCCAGGGCCTTCGCGGAGGCCTTCGGGGCCCGCCTCCTGGCCCTCTCCCAGACGCACAACCTCTTGAACGAGACCTCCTGGCAGAGCGCCAGCCTCCACGACATCGTGGGCGCCGAGCTGTCGCTGTATGCCGAGGGTGACGCCCGCCGCTTCAGCCTGGCCGGCCGGGACGTGCCCCTCCGCCCGGAGGCCGCCGTGACGCTCGGCATGGTCTTCCACGAGCTGTCGACCAATGCGGCCAAGTACGGGGCGCTGTCCGTGCCGTCCGGCCAGGTCGAGGTCGCGTGGGACGTGAAGACCTGCGCGGCCGGGCGGCGGATCCACCTGGAATGGCGCGAGACGAACGGGCCGCCGGTGCAGGCGCCGCACCGCAAGGGGTTCGGTTCGCGCCTGATCGAGCGCGACCTCGAGCGACAGTTCGCCGGCGACGTGCGCCTCGAGTTCCTGCCCGAGGGAGTGCATTGCGTGATCGACCTGCCCCTGGACCGCGTAGCCGTATGACGAACCAGGACCCCCTGAACGCGGACGTGCTGAAGGGGTTGCGGGTCCTCATCGTCGAGGATGAACCGATGATCGCGTCGTTCCTCGAAGACGCCCTGACCGACCTCGGCTGCGAGGTGATCGGCCCGGCCTTGAACATGAAGGACGCGCTGCGGTTGGCCCGCGAGGCGCGGATCGACGGGGCCGGCCTGGACATCAACGTCGCCGGCGAGAAGGTCTATCCCGTGGCCGACGTCCTGGCCGAGCGGGGGCTCCCGTTCGTCTTCATGACCGGGTACGGAAGAGCCGGGCTGCGCGAGTCCGATCTCGACCGGCCCGTGCTGCAGAAGCCGTTCAGCTTCGAGCGTCTGGTGGAGATCATGACCCAGTGGCGCTCGTCCCGGAGCGGGACGCCTCAAGCCTGACCGTCAGAACCGCACGCGCGCCGAGTTCGAGCGGCATCCCGGCCGTCGCCGGCGTCACGAGTCCGCGAATACGGCCACCTGCCGCTGGCCTGCGCGACGCTCCCGTCCGGCCCGCGGCCCGCGCGGCCTTCACTGGGGGTGCAAGCGTTTCGAATGACTTGCGTACATTTCAGCGATCCATTCGAGGTGCCAATCGATAGACTTCTTCAGGCTCTCGAGACTACCCAGCGCCTGGGCATCGGCACTCGTCATGGCGTCTCTGTTCAGGACGCTCTCGACGAACTCCTGCGGAGACATCACCTTCTCCTCGACCTCCATCCGGCCATTCTTGACCACCCTCGAAGTGGTGCCGATGGTCTTGTTCTCGCTGGCCCACACCTCGGCCTTCGCCCGCAGCGCCGTCGGGTAGTCATGCGCCGGGCACACGATCCCCATCCATGGATCGACGATGATCGAGTCTTTGGGCCATTCCGAGAAGTCCTTGGGGACGCCCCCCTGATTTGCTCGTGGCGGATCGATCACGACGAACTCGTGGTCACCCCGCACGATCGTGTCGACGCGCCGGTCGGTCATGCCGTGCTTCAGCAGGTAATCGACGAGCTCGCGCAGGACGGCCGTCGACATCTCGCCGCAGTTGCCGAGACCTTGCCGTTCACGGATCTGCGATTGGGCGACATGGCGCCCCACGGTGGACCTGGCCCGTTTGCCGTAAAATTCGTCATAGACGGCCTTGTGAACCCCTTCTAGCTTCGGCCACCGGTCGAACTCGCCGTCGACCAGGATGTTGTCCGGCCTCAGGCGTTGCCGGACAGCTTGACTCATCTTCGCGGCATCGTCCATCAGCCTCCGCAAGGGGTCGCTGCTGGCGGCGTCATTGTTGTTACTGTTGTTATTGTCGTCGGCGTTGCCTCCCTCCTGCGGCTTCGGTTCGGGTTGAATTGACCCTGTCTCCGCGGTGGGAGCGACGCCGCCGGTCGAACCGCCGCGGTAATTGAGCCGCGGCGTGGTACCGACACCCGAAGTGATCGGCTGTCCCATCGACCATGGCCCGCCGGCCGAAGAGGGTCTCCCCGGCGCGAGGAGCGACGGCGAGACGACTGGCTCCGGTGGGCCGATGAGGGACACCGGCAGGCTCGATCCCGTGGTTTCACTCCCTGCGAGGGTGAGAGGCGATGGACTGGCCTCCGTGGATCCGGGGAGCACGTGCGACCCGGCGGACGCCGTATGCTGCGACGACGACGAAGGCTGCTGCGACGTATGCTGCGACGGCGGCGGCGTCGGCGTCGTTTGAGAAGACGAAGATTGTTTCGACGGTTTTGCGAGATCTGGACTCGACCCGCTCCGAAAGTGTTTCATGATGGTTCCCTCGGATCTGGCCCGCCGTCCGTCGAGGGTCGATCTCGCGTCGGGCCTCGTCGACGCTACAGGATCGCGGTGCCCCGCTCAATGAGCGGACTGGCGCATGTGTCCCGCCATCTGCGGCGGCGTCGCGGAGCGGCTCGTATCGACGGCCCGGCGGCCGCAGGCCAAGGATCTCGTATCGGCGGGCGGTCCGGGCTGGCGCGCAGGCCCGAGCGCATGGCAAATCATCGATCGACTTCATGCGCGAAACGGATGCGCGCTGGCCTCGCCCGCCGCCGCATCGTCCGCCGCCACGGTGGCTCGCCTCGAAACCCCTCAGAACCGCACGCGCCCCGCGACCGCCGGCGTCGCCGTCGACGGCTCGGCGCGCGCGAACCCGAGGCCGAGCTGTCCCGACTCGTTGGCGCCCCAGCAGCGCAGCGACCCGTCGGTGAGGCGCGCGCACGTCGTCGCCGCCGCTGGCCGCCAGAAGATCGGCCTCGCCGCCGAGGTCGACCGGCGCCGGCGGGAACGTCAGCGGGTCGACCCCGACGTCCGCGGTCTTGCCGTCGCCGAGCTGCCCCGCCGCGCCCGCGCCCCAGCAGCGCACCGCGCCGTCCTCGTGACGCGTGCACGTGTGATTCGCCCCCGCGACCACCTGGACGACCCCGTCCACCGCGATCGGCGGCGGCGGCATCTCGCCGGGTTCGTCGCCGACGTCCCCCGTGCGCGCCTGACCGAGCTGGCCCGCGTCGTTGGCTCCCCAGCAGCGCAGCGACGCGTCCGCCAGCAGCGCGCACGTGTGGTGGCCGCCAGCCGCCAGTTGGACCGCCGCGCCGCCGAGCGCGACCGCCGGGGTCGGCAAGTCGCCGGGCGCGTCGCCGCGGCGGAGCGCATCGCCGTAGCCGAGCTCTCCGCGCGAGCTGCTGCCCCAGCAGTGGACCGTGCCGGCCTCCACGCGGGCGCACGTGTGGCTGACCCCGGCGACGACCTCGACCACGCCCGCGAGCGCGACTGTCGGCGGCGGCAATTCGTCCGCCTCGTCGCCGAGCGCCTCGGTGCTGCCGTTCCCGAGCTGGCCGAGCAAGTTCCAGCCCCAGCAGCGCAGCTGCCCGCCGCCGAGGATTGCACACACATGCCCGTGCCCCGCCCCGATCTGCTCCGCCGGTCCAGCGAGCGCGAGCGAGGCGACCGGCAGCGCCCCGGGCTCGTCGCCGACGTCGCGAGTATCGCCTCGCCCGAGCTGCCCCCACGCGTTACCGCCCCAGCAGCGCACGTCGCCGTCGACCAGCCGCGCACACGTGAAATCATCGCTGCACACCACCTGCGCCGCCGCCCCGCCGACCGCCACGTCGGCCGCCGGCAGCTCCGTCGCCGCGTCCCCGATCGTCGCCGTGTCGCCGCTGCCGAGCCGCCCCGCCGCGCCCGAGCCCCAGCAGCGCACCGCCCCCTCCTCGAACACCACGCAGGTGTGCGAGCGGGCCGCGCACATGTCCGCGACGATCGTCTCGCGCGAGCAGTCCGCCGCGCACGCGTCGTGGTCGAGCGCGTCGCCGTCGTCGCACACCTCGCCCTCCCCGACCTCGCCGTCGCCGCAGCCCGACGGACCGGCCCCGGGGACCGCCTCCCACCATACGGGGCATGCCGCGCCCGCGGTCACGACGACCGCGAGCGCGACCCCGGTGCCCCACAGTCTCGCCATTACCCCTCGAGACATTCGAGCGCGGTCTTGCCGACGCACGGACCGGCGTCGGCGTCGAGGCACAGGCCGAGATTCTGCACCGCCGGATCCGGCGCCTCGCCCTGGCCGTAGTACGCGACGCAGGTGTTGCCGAATTGCACACAGTCTCGCCGACGGTGCACCACTCGGCGATGCAGCGGAACTCGTCGCACCGGCACCCGTCATGGTAGCATTCGGGGTCGGAGCGGATCGCGCCCGCCTTCATGCACACGAGGTCCTCGCAGTAGCACTGCTCGTAGGGCCCGCAACCGCCGAGCGCCTCCTTGCACGCGAACGAGGCGCCCTTGGGCAGGCAACCCATCTCCGGCGCCCCGTTGTCCTCGATACAGCCGCCGACCCGCGGGTCGCAACATACGTCGTCGGGGTCGGCGCCGCGGTCCTTCGAGTTGGGGCAGAAGTCGCATGCGTTGCCGAGGCCGTCCTCGTCGATGTCGCTGAGCGGATCGAACTGCGATGGCGCCTGCGGCGGGTCCGGGTTGGCGACCGCGGGGCAGTTGTCGCAGCCGTCGTCGTAGCCGTCGCCGTCCATGTCGACCCCGCTGTCCGGGCACGCGTCGCACGCGTCACCGCGCTCGTCGCCGTCGGCGTCGACCTGATCGAGGTTGGCCACGAGCGGGCAGTTGTCCTCGCTGTTGGCCAGCCCGTCGTGGTCCTGGTCGAGGATCCGCGCGTAGTCCGGCGGCGCCCCCGGCAGGCCCAGGCCCGCCATGTAGTCCGCCAGGGCCGCTCGCACCGGCTCCGCCTGCAGGGCAGTCTCGGCCGCCTCGAGTCGGCCTCGCAGCGCGGCGTCGTCGAGCGTGCCGTCGCCCGCGAGGTCCTCCGCCAGCTGGTTGAGCAGCGTCTGCACCGCCGCGTCGGCCGCTGCCGGATCTGCCAAATACGCCGCCTGCATGACGACCGCGCTGACCGCGAACAAGTACGCGTTGTCGTCGGTGTCCGGCCCGAGCACGCTCGCCTCCGCGGCCGCCCCGGCGAGCGCGAACCCGGGCTTGCCGATCCCCAGCGCCGCCACGACCTCCGCGTCGGCCAGCGCCAGCGCGTCCTCGACGGTCACTTGCTCGGCGATCAACATCCGCGCCCGCTGCTCGCTCAGGTGGCTCAGCACATGAATGTTGACGGTCGTCGCGTCGCCGCTGACCCGGTGGAGCGCGCGCAGGGTCAGCGGCGCCATCGACGGCCCGCCGCGGATCTCGTCGTAGTGATACCCGTTGGCCAGCAGCGCCACCGGGCCCAGCGGCACGCCGTCGACCGAGATCGCCGCCGTCGCTGTGCGTCGGCACCTCGAATTGCTGGCCCGTCGGCTGCCCGGTGTTCGTCAGCGGCGACACCGAGATCGAGGCCCCGAGCACGAACGGCCCCTTCTGCGCCACGCCGTGCAGCGTCAGCGGCCCGCCCCCCTCGGTCGGCTCCGGCTCGGACGTGCTCGTCGTGTCGGACGCGCTCGTCGTCTTCGTCGCCGTCTCGTCGCCGAGCCCCGCGCTCGTCGAACACGCGGCCATCATCAAGATCACGCTCCACAATCCAGGTCGCATGCGATCGACGATAGCAGCCGGCCGCCGGGCGTCACTTTCACGCGCTTTCAGGCCCGGAGGGCCGTGAAGACAGCTCAGGCCCGGAGGGCCGTGAAGACAGGTCAGGCCCGGAGGGCCGTGAAGACAGCTCAGGCCCGCAGGGCCGTGAGGACAGGTCACGCGCGGTCCCATCGTCGACGCGCTCAGAAATGGACCGCGACGCCCGCACGCGGGCCGCTCCACGAAGCAGAGACGCGTGCGCGGCGGGCATGGCGGACGCGCAGCCCGGCGAGCACCGCCGTTGCCGCCAGCGCGACGCCCAGGGTGACCCCGCTCGCGACGAACAGCCGTCGCGCCGACCGCAAGTCGTCGCATCCGACCGCCGACGGCGTCGCCTCGCAGAAATCCACACCGGCCGGGGCATCGGCCGCCCCGGCCCGGACAGCGCCGCCGCGTGGGCCTTGCGCCCGAGCCCGTCGCCGACCACCAGCCCGGCGATCGCCAGCCCGGCGACCGCGGCCGACACCCCGAGCCCCGCGTCGAGCCCGGTCGGTCGTCGCAGCGGCAGCATCGGCTTCGGCGGCGCCGGTATCGATTCGCCGCGCGGCTCGGTCGGCCTCGCAAGCGGCGGCTCCTCCGGCTGCGGCGGCGCGGGCAGCCCCGCGAGCAGCGGCTCCAGCTCCGCGCGTCGCTGCCGCGCGGCCGCGGCCGATCGCGACGTCCCGGCGTTCACCGCCTCGAGGTCCGCGAGGAACTCGTCGAGCAATTCGGCGCACGCGGTCAGCATCGCCCGCTGCGCCTCGTCGGGCAGGTTCGACGCGAGCGCGCAGCCCTCCGTCCCGTAGTGCACGATCTGCTCGCCCGCTGCCACGTACCAGTCCGCCGCGGCCTCCTGCTTGCCGGCCGCGTAGGCCTCGCGCGCGAACATCAGCGCCCGGGCGTAGGCCGCCGCCGCCAGCCGCGGCTCGTTGGCCCGCCTCGCCTCGCGCGCGTCGCCGAGGCAGTTGCCGAGGTTCGCGTCGGCGCCCGCGTCGGCGCGCTCGTTCGGACACGTCGAGTCCGCCCGCGTCGGGGTCACCGGCGAGGCCGCGATCGCCGCGGCGAGGACCAGACGTGGGCACGCCAGCACCGGCGTATCGTACCATGCGGCGTGGTCGAGGCAGACTACACGGGCGTCCTCCTCGACGGGCGCTACCGCGTCCAGGCGAGGCTCGGCCAGGGCGGCATGGGGACCGTGTACGTCGCCGAGCACGTCGGCCTCGCCCAGCCGCGGGCGATCAAGTTCCTGCGCGTCGACATCGCCCGCAAGCCCGGCGCAGTCCGGCGGTTCCTGCAGGAGGCTCGCGTCCTCTCGGCGATGCGCCACGACAACCTGGTCGGCGTCATCGACATGGGCGAGCACGACGGCTCCGCCTATTACGTCATGGAGCTGCTCGCGGGCGAGGACCTGCGCCGACGCCTGCGCCGCCTCGGCGGCATGGCCTGGCCGCAGACGCGGGCGATCGCCCTGCAGGTGTGCGCGGCGCTGCGGCTGACCCACGCCCGCGGCGTCGTCCACCGCGACCTCAAGCCCGAGAACTGCTTCTGCGTCGACGCGGAAGGCGGCGCGGTCCACATCAAGCTGCTCGACTTCGGGGTCGCCAAGGTCCCGCGCGAGGCCGGCGGCGCCTCGCAGCTCACCGGCGCCGGCGAGCTGCTCGGCACCATCGGCTACATGGCCCCCGAGCAGCTCGAGGGCCAGGGCGACCGCCGCGCCGACATCTACGCCCTCGGCGCCATGATGTTCGAGATGCTCGCCGGCCGCCCGCTCCACACCGGCAACGCCTACGAGGTCCTCGCCCGCATGCTGCTCGCGCCGGCGCCTGCGCTCGCCAGCGTGTGCGCGGTCGACCCCGCGATCGACCGCTTGCTCGCCACCGCGGTCGCCCGGGACCCCGACGAGCGCTTCGCGTCGATGGACGCGTTCGCCGCGGCGATCGCCGAGATCCCCGTCACCGCCGAACCGCAGACCTTCGCCCGCCCCGCCCCCACGCTGGCACCGCCCGAGGGCGAGACCACCGCCGGCGGCACGCCTGTCCCCGCGGACATGCCGGTCACCGCCGCTCCTGGCCCGGAGGACATGCGAGCCATCACCGCACATGGCCCGGAGGACATATCCCTCACCTCCGGACATGGCCCGGAGGACAGGCTACTGTCGAGTCGGCGCCTCACGGAGCTCGCCCATGGCGCCCATATTCCCGCGGGCGCCGCCTCCGCTGTCGACGACCCTGCCCTCGCGCCCACCCGTGTCCCAGGCTCCCCTGCTCCTGCGAACGACTCCTCTGCGCCACTTGCACCTGTCCCGGCGGACAGTTCGTCCGTCTACCCCGCACCTGTCCCCTCGGACAGCCTCTCCGCCCCGCCCGCACCTGCCCACGCGGACAGCCCCTCGGCTCACCTCGAACCTGCCCCCCGGACAGCCCTCCCGCGAGCTGCGCCGCCCAGACTCCTGTCCCCACCGACAGCTCGGCGACTCCGCCGCGCTCGCGCCTCCCACCCGGACTCGCCCTCGCCCTGCTCGCGGCAGTGATCGCCTGGCAGGTCTGGCCGTTCGAGAACATCGTCCGTCCCGGCCACGTCACCACCAGCCGCAGCCACTGAACCTGCCCTTGCGGCCGGCCCCCGCGCAGGCGCGCCTGTCCCTTCGGCCAGCACCATCGCAAGCGCACCTGCCTCTTCGGCCAGCCGCCACACGGACATATCTGTCCCTTCGGCCATCCACGACGACTCGCCCGTCGCACCTGCGGCCAGCCCGTCCGCAGGACCACCTGACCCTTCGGCCAGCCGCGAGGACTCGCCCGCCTTATCTGCCCCTTCGGCCAGCCACGAAGACCCGCCCGCCCCACCTGTCCCTTCGACCAGCCCCGCTCTCCCGCCTCACGCACCTGTCCCTGCAGCCAGCCCTCCCGCCCCCGCGCCTTCGCGCCCCGCGCCCGTCAAGCCTCCACGCGACGCGACCTCCGTTCGCCCGCTCACCCGCGAGGCCCTCCGCGGTCGTCTCGCGCGCGAGCTCGCCTCGTGCGGCTCGCCGTACGTCGCCGAGGAGATCGCCGTCCGCGTCACCCCCGGCGAGGCCGGCAAGCTCGCGGGGCTCGCCGTGCTCGCCGACGGTCGACTCGCCCCCGGCACCGTCGACTGCCTCGAGCGGGAGCTCGCGCGCGTCCTCGCCGGGCTCGTCGAGGGCGTCGACGCCGCGCGGGCCTTCGACGTGTCCTTGACCCTCCCCCGGCGCGGCGGGGGTTGATCGCCGCGAACGAGGCCGTGTACTGGTAAGCGATGGCGGCGCTCCTCGGACCCGACGGCCGGCGCCTGGGCGCCCTCCCGGCCCGCTGCGTCGTCGGTCGCTCGCCCGCCTGCGACCTCGTCCTCGACGTCCGCGACGTCTCGCGCGAGCACGCCGTCGTTTACTGGACCGGCGCCGCGTGGGAGCTGCAGGACCTCGGCAGCCGCAACGGCACCTACCTCGCGGGTCGTCGGCTCGTCGCGCGCGAGTGCCTGCCGCTCGCGCGCGGCGCCGAGATCCGCTTCGGCGAGACCCTCGGTCCCTGGCAGCTCGTCGACGACGCGCCGCCGCGACCGATGGCCGTCAACCTCGTCGACGGCCGCGTGGTCCTCGTCGATGTCGACGAGCTCGCCCTGCCCGACGCCGACGAGCCCGCCCTGTGGCTGCGCCGCTCGGACGCGGGCGTGTGGTTCGCCGAGCCCGCCGACGGCCCGGCCACTCGCGTCGAGGACCGCGCCGTCCTGACCGCCGGCGGCGAGCCGTGGCGCGTGCACCTCACCGACGGCGTCGCGGCGACCTGGCAGGCCGCGAGCGAGCCCGACGCGCCGCCCGTGCACCTGCAATTCCGCGTCAGCGCCGACGAGGAGCACGTCGAGCTCGCCGCCCGCGTCGGCGAGCGGCGGATCGACCTCAAGGCGCGCGCGCATCACTATCCGCTGCTCCTCCTCGCCCGCGCCCGCCTGGCCGACCGCGCCGCCGGCATCCCCGACGGCGAGGAGGGCTGGCTGCCGCAGGACCGCCTGCTGCAGATGCTCAAGGTCGACGTCGGCTACCTCCACCTGAGCATCCATCGCATTCGCCTGCAGTTCACCCAGGCCGGCGTGCCGGACCCCACGCGGGTGGTCGAGCGCCGCCTCGGCGCCGGCCTCCTCCGCCTCGGCATCGCCCACGTGACGATCGATCCGCTGTGACCGCTCGTCCTCGGCGATCCCATCATCGATCGCTGCAGAGGACGGACGGTGCAGCGAGGTGCTCGCCACCGACGGCGCCATGGGCCCGCTGGGCCTCGCATGCCTGGTCCGCGCGCTCGACCCCGCGGGCGAGGCGGTGCGCGAGACGGAGCACTTCGAGATGTACCCCGAGCTCGGCTACACGGTCGTCATCCTCTCGAACTTCGACGACGACCCCCGAGCGATCGCCTCCAAGTTGCGGGAATGGCTGACCCAGGGCGTCCGTCCCCGCTGACCCCGGCAGTCTCGGGCCTCGGCCCCGGCGATGGGGGATGCGAGGACGCGTGTTCGCCCTCGCCGGCGCTGGCGCGCGCAGGTCAGCGAGGACTGGCGACCTCGAAGGTCGGCGGGCGACTGCCGACGCGCCGGCGCGACCACACGGTCCAGTCCCACTGGCTGACGCCGTCGAGGTCGTCGTCGTCGGCCGTGATCTCGCCCGACTCGTACAAGGCGACCAGCGTGTCGAGCAACGATTCGAAGTCGTAGGCGACGACCTCGCGGTCGTTGTCGTCGTGCCAGAAGCCGACGAGCTCGTCGGCCTCGCCGCCGAACTCGCCGCTGGGGTCGAGGCAGATGTTGTTGCCCGACGGGTCGTACAGCACCGGCAGCCAGGCCGGGCACCACCACTGGGGCTCGTCGGCGAACCACTCGCGGACCTGGGCGCGCCGCGCCAGGGCCTCGTCGACCGAATAGAGCGAGTAGACGAACGCGATCGGCATGAACTCGCCGCCGCCGTCGTGCCACGCCCACAGCTGGCGCAGCGCCGGCGGCAGCGGACGACCGAGCTCGCGCTCGCACGCGTCGAGTCGCGCCGGGTCGGCGCCCGGTCGCAGCTTGGCGTGGACGGCGGGAGCTCGGGTCGCGAGCCAGCGCTCGAGGCGAGCCAGCAGGCCGTCGACGCGGGCGCGCTGGGCCGCGGCCTCGCGCTCCCGCCACGCGAGCACCTCGGGGAGCCACGGCGGCGGCTCGTCGGGCGGCTCCGGCAGGCGCTCGGCCCACCGCCAGATCGCGTCGAGGTACGAGAGGTACTGCGACTCCATCAGGACCTCACGGGCCTCGCTGTCGACGCGGCGTAGCTCGCGGTCGAACGCGACGATCCGCAGGTGCGTCAGCGCGTCGTCGTCGAGCCCGTACGCGTCCCGCCACAGGATCGCGTCGTTGCGATCGTCGCGCTCCTGCTCGACGCGCTCGACGAGCTCGGCCGACGTGCGGCGGCGCGGGCCAGGAGGCAGCGCCTCGATGTAGTCGCGAAAGCGGCGCGCTGCTCCGGCGAACCTTCACCGTCGAGCACGCGCAGCATGTGCTCCCTCTGCGCGGGGTCGGCGAGGCCGCTCGCGCAGGCGCGTCGAGCCCTGAGGCGGCGCATCAAATAGCGGGCGCGCACGACGGTCCCGCGCTCGGGTCGATCCATGCTCGCGCCCCACAGGTGCCGCTCGTCGGGTCTCGGCCACACCCCCGCGAGGAACGGGTAGCCGACCTCCTCCATCGTGAAGCGGCCCGTCGCCGGATCGAGCCGGCACGTGTCGTCGAGCTCGAGGCCCTCGCTGATCAGGTCGAGGTCGGACCAGTGGATCTTCATCGGCGTCTGGGGGCGGCATCGGGGTCTGCCGGCGGCCCACGTTATCCGAGAACCGTGGCGAGCGCACCCGTGGAACCGGCGAGCGACGGCCTCCTCACCCCACGTGTGAGCCTCGGCGGCCGCGCCGAGCTCGCGGCCGCGTCGACGATGCGCGAGCGCGTGGGCCCGCGGACGTCACTCCTCCGGAGGCAGCTGCCGCGACGCCCGCGCATCCGCCAGCGCCACGATCGCGGCGAAGGCCTGCCCCAGCTGCGCCTCGTGGCCTTCGCTGCGGCGCCGCCACAGCGCGCGCCCGCCGGCCCAGCCCGCGACCGCGCCGGTCGAGGCGAGCGCCCCCAACAGCACGAGCAGCAGCGCCTTGACCACCACCGCCTTCAGCAGCACGACCGCGAACAGGCCGGCGAGGAAGCCGACGAAGCCGCCGAGGAATGCGCTCCCCAGAGTCACGCTCGCGTCCATGCGTTCTTCCAGGCGCAGCGTCGTGCGGCCCTCCTGCTCGACCACCGTGAAGTGGAGCCGGCGCGTCGTCGTCGACCAGATCCGGGCCCCGGCCTCCTGCTTGAGCTGCCCCGGATCGCCGAGCGAGCGGCGCAGGACCTCGATCATCTGCGCCAGCGTCGCGTCGTCGACGTGGCCATCGACCACCTCCTCGAACATCAGCTCGGTCTTGCCGCCGACCCACCACACCGGCCGGTTGCGGACGTCCTGGATCGCCAGCTCACCCGTCGCGCGCGCGACCAGGGCCTTCGAGATGCCCAGCTCCTGGACGACCTCCTCGATCTCGCCCCGGCTCATCGACCGCGCGTCGGTCTTCTCGCCCTCGCGCGCGTGAAGCTCCGCGACGCGCCGGAGGATCTGGCCGACCTCGCGGTCGTCGTAGCGGCGGTCCCCGGACATATCTCGATCCTATCATCCGTCTGTCAGCGGTGCGCATGCAACCACTCGTCGAGCTCGGCGGCCGCGGGCGTCGCGCTCGCGCTCGACGTGCTCGCCGTTTCGCGACGAAAGCTTGTGACGAGGGCCCGCTCGAACTTCGTTCAGATGGCCCTGGACGCTTCTTCGGCGAGCCCTCGACCACGACCGTCATCCTGGGGGACCCAGGTCCGGGGACACCCGCATGTCACGAGCCGGCGCGCCGCGACGTCGGACTCTCCGACCCGTGGTAGGGTGCGCCGCCATGAGCCTCGGCGAGGCTGCCCCGAATGCGCGGCCGCGGACGAGGTCCGGAGGAGAGCAAAGACATGATCACAGTGTTCGGTGAAGGGAGAGGTTTCCGGGTCGTGTGGCTGCTGGAGGAGATGGGACTCCCCTATCAGCTGCGACCGGTCGACCTGGTGGCCGGCGTCGACAATGACCCGGAGTTTCTCGCCATCAACCCTGCTGGGTTCATCCCGGCGCTCCGGGACGGCGACGCCACGATGGTCGAATCGATCGCAATCATGGAGTATCTGATGGGCCGCTACGGACCGACGCCCCTCGCGCCCGACCCGGCCGATCCCGCTTTCCCCGCGTACCAACAGTTCCTTCACCTCGGCGAAGCAGGCCTCGCCGCCTCGCTCTTCTTCGTCGTCGTCAGCCGCAACCTCGCGCCGGAGGCCGAGCGGCACAACTGGGGCGCCCGCAAGGCGCTGGAAGTCTACGAGAGCCGGCTGAGGTTGGTGACCCGGCGGCTCGCAGACTCCCCCTATCTCGCGGGCGATCGATTCACCGCAGCCGACATCTCGGTGACCTACGCCCTGGAGTTCGCCCAAAGAACCGGCGCGGCCGCCCTCGGCGAAGCAGAGCAGGCCTATGTCACCCGCACCAGCGGACGCGAAGCCTACAAGCGGGCCATGGACGTATGCCAAGCCACGAAGGCCTGGGCCGCCGAGGCGTCGGCCAGGCGCAACTCCGGCTCCGAAGAGGCCGGAGCCCGATAAAGCTTCGAGCCTGAGACCCGCCGCGGGTCGATGTCGACGAGAATCGACAGAGTCATGCACGGCGCCAATTTTCTCGACACAGCCTGCGACGGGCCTGCGCCCGTCGCACGCATGGTCGCGACCGCCTGTGGTGAATCGGCGATGGCAACAATCGAGCCCTCCCAGAATCAGGTCGGGGCGAGGGTCGGCCGGACGGCCGCCAGCACCTGCTCGGGCTCGGGGCGGCGGGCCGCTCCCCACAGGTTCAGCATGGAGGGGCGCTGCACGAAGGTGAACAGCTCCTCCTCCCCGCGGAACACGAACACGGCGGGCTGGATGTATCCGTCCGCGTAGCCGTGGGCCTTGGAGAGCGCACGCGAGATCGGGATCCCGTACAGGTCCGCCACCCGGTGCTCCTCGTCGCTGAGGAAGGGCCACTCGGTCGGGACGCTCAGCCGCTCGCGCAGCTCGGCGTTGCGCGTCGGGGGGTCGGCCGAGATGAACACGGGGAGGAGCCCCAGCGCCTCGATCTCCTTGCGCAGCTGCACGTAGCCGTCAACCTGACGGCGGCAGAACGGTCACCAGTGGCCGCGGTAGAAGAACAGGAGCGTCCGCTGGCGGGCGCGCAGCGCCGCGTCGAACACGAACGGGCGGCCCGAGTCGCTGGGCAGGGTGAAGTCGTGGGCGCTCATGAAGAAGATCCTCCGGCTTGGGTGTCGCTCATGGTGTTCAATTCCTTCCCAGGCTTGAAGAGCCAGCCGGCCGGAGCGTGACACGCGAGGATGAATTTTCTCGCGAGGCGCGAGGATGCGCGTCGTGGCGGCACGAGCCGAGGTCGGCGCAGGAATCGGGGCTGTCTTGCGCCTCGAGCAGCGCCGGGTCGGCCGGCGCTCGAGCGTCCGCCCGGCGTATTGCTGAGCTCGGCGGCCTCGCGTGCGAGCGACCGCGCCAGCAGCGGTCATGCGAGGGCCAGCAGCCGTGCGAGGGTGAAGTGAGGTCCTCGTCGCCCCGTTCGCGTCCGCCACCCTGGCAGGAGGAGACCTACGACATCTCGCGCACCGCGCCCGCGCAGAGCGTCGGCCCCATGTCCGGCGGCCAGAGATCGCTCGGGCTCAGGGTGCAGGTGACGCGGGGGTACACGAAGTCGGTCTCCTGGTTCTCCCGCCGGCGCAGGCGCAGGAATTCGCGGCGCTCCTCGTCGTCGGCCAGGGTCAGCGGTGTGCCGTCGGCGAGGCGGGGCTGCCCGTCGTCCACGTGGACCCACGTCTTCGACGTGCGAAACGTGAGCCCGAGCCAGGCGTTGTCGGCGTCGCCGGCCGCGGGGTCCAGCACGATCCGGTGGCGGAACCTGCGATTGGTGTCGGCGGAGAACACGACGACGCGGCCGTGGAGGAGCGGAATCACGAACGAGGGCCCCCCGTCCGCCTTCGATTCCACCATCAACCGCCGCGACGGCCCGGCCTCCGGGTGTTCATAACAGGAGAACAGGGCGATCTCCCCGGCGTCGTCCAGGTCGAGCGCCTGGTCCGAGTGGGCGCCCATGGTGGCATAAGCGCGGGTGTAGATCTCGAGCAACGCGTTGTTGAAGGCGACCGGGAGCGAGGCGCACTCGCCGATCCGTCGCGCGAGCACGGCGTGGACGGGTCGAAAGCGCTGAGCCGGGAGCGCGTAAGCGGTGGTGGTGCGGACGATGGGGACCTTTTGCGGGCCGTCGGTCGCCACGAGCACCGCGCCGCGCCGGCCTTTTCCGAGCTCCTCGAGCCGGGCCGACGCGGACAGCTCCGCGAAGAGGTCGTCCCGGGTGGAAATGGTATGCGTGCGGAACGCGTCGGATGCCTCGTAGATCGGCGCCTGGTAGTCCCCCGCGTTCATGCTGAAGCGGAAGCCGTCCCCGTAATCGATGGGAGCCGTCGTCCTGTTCTCTTCGGCGTACAACCGACGCAGCTCCGTCATCCCCTCGGGCGTGGCGGCCTCCAGCTCGGCCCGCGCCCCGTCCCGGAGCAGGAAGGTGCGCCCGTCCTCGTGGACCGCCTCGGTCTTCGAGCAGCGCACCACGTAGCCCAGCCGGGTCGGCAGCCGCGCCGCTTCCAGCTCGGACGGCACGATCTCGTGGGTGTAGCGCCGGTTGGTCGACAGCGGCATGAAGAACACCGAGTTGGGGTACAGCGTGATCGTGAACTGCTCGGGAAACGCACCTCTCTCCGCGGCCTCGACCTCCTTGTGTCGGAAGCGGAGCCGGGTCAGTCCGCTGATTCCGCGGTGACCACGGTCGAAGGGGTCGCCGGCCATGGGGCCGAGTCGATCGAGGTGTTCGTAGAAAGTGCAGAAGGCCATCACGCCGTCGTCCGGCATGTCCTTGGTCTTGTCGGCGTGAGACGAGATCCGCGCCTTCGCCTGCTTCTTCTCGGCGTCGGCCGGGGTGTTATGATAGATCTGCGCCAACACGTGGTTGAGCGGCGCCGCCCCCGAGAAGATCAGCGCCGCCTCCTGGTTCAGCGCGTCGACGATATGTCGGTCGGTGGCGCGGAAGTTGTCGGTCGGGCCCGACAGGTTGGTGGAGCAGCGCAGCAGGCGGAAATGCAGCCCGTCCCGCTCCTGTCGGACCGGTGACAGGTAGATCCCGGTGCGGTGCGCCGTGCCCGGCTTGGTGGACTCGGTCAGCGACTGGAAGTCGTGCTCGCCGCGGATCCGCGCGACGTAGTCGACCACCTCCGGGTCGAAGAAACTTCGGTAGTACACGCCGAGCCCGTGCACGCGGATCGGGACCCGGCCGGAGCTCACCGCCGGCCAGGGGGCGAGGCCAGCCGCAGCGTCGCCGTGCGAGCCCTCTCGGATCACGAGGACCCGCGACGCGGCCGAGAGGTCGAGGGCGGCGGCCTTCGACGCGTCACCGCACAGATACACGGCCTTCCCCGCGAGGTCGGGCAGACCCGCCGAGAGGTCCTGGACCACGGCGCCGGCGAAGCCGTCCATCGGGCGTTCGTCGCCCCGCGGCGAGAGCACGATCAAGACCTGGCGGGTGTCGTCGATGCGGGCTTCGGGGAGGCGCGGCCGGGCCATGGCGGCAAGATACCACCAGGACGAGCCGCGCTCGCCGACGAGGAGGTCGCCGCGCGCCTGCGCCCGCCGCACGGCGCCGGGGCCTAGCGCTTCTCGCTGTCGAGCGTGCCCATCAAAGCGGCAGGGTAGCGCGTGCCTGCGATCGCGCCGCGCGGCACCACCGCTTCGACTTCGGCGAGTCGCTCGGCGGTCAGCGGCGCGGCCGCGACGGCCTCGTCCAGCTGCTGCAGCGTGCGCATGCCGAGGGTCGGCACGAAGCGCGGCTGCTTGCCCAGCACCCAACCGATGGCGAGCTGACTCGGCGTGAGGCCCCAGTGCTTCGCCAGGCCGTGCAGGTCGGCGACGAGCTTTGCGTTCGCCTCTCCGTTCGCGCCGGAGAACCGCGGCATGTGAGCGCGGTGGTCCCCCGTCTTGATCGGGCTGCCCGCGAGCAGCCCGCGCGACAGCACCCCGTAGAGCGTCGCGCCGATGCCGAGCTCCGCGAGCAGCGGGAAGATCGCGTCTTCCGGGTCGCGGCTCACGATCGAGTACTCGATCTGCAGATCCGCGATCGGGTGAACCTTCGCCGCGCGCCGGATCGTCTCGGGCCCGACCTCCGACAGCCCGATCGACCGCACGTAGCCGGCCCGCACCAGATCGGCGATGGCGCCGATCGTGTCCTCGATCGGCACCGCCGGATCCAGCCGCGCCGGGCGATACACGTCGACGTAATCCGTACCGAGCCGGACCAGCGAGTACGTGAGGAAGTTCTTCAGCGCCACCGGCCGCGTGTCGACCCCGCCGAAGTTGCTGTCGGGGCTGCGCAGCGCGCCGAACTTGACCGACAGCTGGACCTTGTCGCGCCGGCCGGCGATCGCCCTGGCGATGAGCAGCTCGTTGTGGCCGGAGCCGTAGAAATCACCGGTGTCGAGGAAGGTCACCCCACGCGCGATGGCGGCCTGGATGACGGCGATGCTCTGCGCGTCGTCCGTCTTGCCGTAGGCGCCGGACATCCCCATGCAGCCGAGCGCGATCTTCGTCGGGTTCGAGGCGGTTCTCTCGTCGTTCATGACGCTGTCCTAGGCTCGCCCGCTCGGACGCGCTTGTGTGTTCTTGGCAGGAAGTCCGCCGAGAACGCACGAGCGCCGGCGCGCCCGCGGGTGTAGGATCGGGCGATGGAGCGCTCCGTCGAGATCCCTGTCTCGTCGCCGGCTGTTCGCGCGGTGCGTGCGACGATCGCCTCGCTGCACGCGGGGATGAAGGACCACTACGGCGTCGGTCGTATCGAGCACGGTGACAGCGAGTGGTGGGCCGGCGGCAAGGTCTGGCGCTCCGCGCCCGGATGCGTCCTGATGAAGCAGCCGGGCGACGTGCATCGCGACCTCGTCCGTCACGGACCGACGACGTTCATCAGCGTCACGCTGCCGACGAGCGACGTGGCCCATGTCCAGCGCGAAGGCAAGACGGCGCTGATCCCCCAACTCGAGGCCGACGACCGACGCGCCGCCCCCTTTCATCGCTTGATCGACGCAGTGTGCGCCGGCGTCGACCGCCTCACGCTCGAGGTCGCCATCGCCGAAGCGGTCGGCACGCTGGCGACGCTCCGCCACGCCTATCCCGACTACTCGCGTCCGGTGCGACGGGCGATGGAGTACATCCGCGAGCGTCTCGGCCACTCGTTCACGCTCGCCGATCTCGCAGAGCACGCGGAGCTCGACAAGTTCCACCTGTGCCGCGCGTTTCGGACGCAAATCGGACTACCGCCGCATGCCTATCTGACGCGGCTTCGCATCGCCCGCGCGAAGGAGCTGCTGGTCCGCGGCGTGCGTGCGTCCGAGGTGGCGCCGCTCGTCGGGTTCTGCGATCAAGCGCAGCTGACGCGTCACTTCAGAAGGCTGGTCGGGACGACGCCGGCGCGCTACGCAAAATCGCCGACGACCCGGGCGTGATGCCGGGAGCTCAGCGCGCCCGCTTCGAGGCGGCGGCCTTCTTCGCGGCGCTCTTCTTATTGGCCGGAACGGCCTTCTTCTTCTTCTTCTTCTTCTTCTTCTTCGCGGACGCCGCCTCCATCGCCTGACGCGCCTCGGTCTTCTCGCCTCTTCGCAGCGCGAGCGCAGCCGCGATCCACTCCGGCGCATAGCTCGACGTGCAGCCCTTCGGAATGGGCCGCGTGTCCCACCGGCCCAAACGCTCGCCGATGGCGATCGCCGACTCCGTGTACGCCGGCAGGTGGAGGCCGATCCAGACGAGGCAGTAATTGATGCCTTCCTTCACCCGGTACGGGGTGGCCGGCAGCTCCCGCTCGATGCGCGCGAGCGTGGCCTCGACGTCGAGGTTTTTGACGAGCCCGCGAGCGATGCGGCCGGCCAGCAGCTTCCACCCGGCCCGACGCGGCAGCTCCGTGTCACCCTCCATCCAGCGGGTCTGCAGCGCCTCGGCGACCGGCGCATGCACGAACACGCGTCCGACCAATTCGTCCACCAGGGTGACATTGGAGAGCGGCTCGAGCAGCCCGCGCGCCTCCTTCTCCGTGAGCGCCCCGGGATCGAGCAACATGCAGGCCAGGATCCGGGCCTCGTGATTTCCGCTGGCCCACAGCTCCAGGCCCAGCGCGTGGTTCGTGCCCAGCGCTTGCGCGAGGCCGCGGATCTTCCCCAGCAGCACGCCGAACACGTTGTCCCCGGCGCCGTCGCGCACGTACCGCTGCCGCACCTTGTCGTCGCCCTGGGCTTCGAGCTGCTGCATCACCTGAGAGAGCGTCATCTGCTGCGGCATGCTCGCCTCCTTAGCGGAGGCCATCGCCGCGCGCAAGCGGCGAGGTCGCACGACGATCGCTCACCCGTGAGTCCGCCATGACGACACCGGCCGAACCGTCGACCTGCGTGCGGAGGGGACACGCCGCGATGCCTCAGCGCTGCCTGCGTCGCCTCCGGCCCGATGGCGCGGACGCCACGAGGCCGGCGTCGTGTTGCAGGAGAGGCCGGACCTCGCGAGCGCTGTCGATGAGCGCCCGCACCACGGGTGTATCCGCGTCCTTCACCCGCCAGGTGACGACGTCGGACAGCTTGATGTCGAGGTCGACGACCGGACGCCACACCACCGAGCTCATCGGAGTCACCAGCGCCGCGGTCCTTCGGGGGAGGAACGACACCGCGTCACCGATCGCCACCAGCGCCAGGAGGACCTCCAGATCGGGCACCTCCGAGATCACGGCGAGGCTCACGTCTTGCGCGCGGGCGGCGGCAATGATGTCTGCATGGAGGTGGGGGTAGAGCCGACGCGGCTCGAGGATCACCCGCTCTCCCGCGAGATCGTGCAGCCGAATCTTCGTGCGCCGCGCGAGCCGATGATCGTGCGCGAGCACCATCCCGAGCCGGTCCCGGGTCATCTCCATGCAGGTCAAGGCGTCGTCGGTGGCAGCGTAGTTGCCGTAGGCAAAGGCGATCGTCCCGTCGCGCAGCGCGACCCACTGCTCGGCGCTGCTCATGGCGATGAGCTGGAGACCGATGCGCGGAGCACGTCTGCGAAACGCCGCCACGAGCGAGGCCAACGCGCCGGTGAACGTGGCTCCCGGCTCGAACCCGAGGACCACGGTGCCGAGCCTGCCCCCGGCGACCTCTTTGGCCTCCTCGACGGCCGCGTCGACGCTCCCCAGGATGCTCCTGGCCCGCTCCGCGAAGACCTTCCCGGCGGCGGTGAGCTTGATCCCGCGGCCGTCGGGCTCGAAGAGCTCGACCCCCATCTCCTCCTCGAGATCGTTCATCTGCCGGCTCAGCGGAGACTGAGAGACGTGGAGCCTCTCGGCGGCCCGGCGGAAGCTCTGCTCCTCGGCGATCGTCACGAAGTAGCGCAGGTGTCGGAGTTCCATGCGTTCGAGACCGTTGCCAAAAGAGTATCATAAGATTGCGATCAATGTCTTGGACGGCTCGATGCGGAGACGGTACACCGGCGGCCATGAGCTCGACGAATCCCCGACGCCCCGGCCCACGGGTGCTGGTCTCCGGCGCCAGCATCTCCGGCCTCACCATCGCCTGTTGGCTCGCCCGCC
Source organism: Nannocystis pusilla (assembly GCF_026626665.1). Lineage (GTDB taxonomy): Bacteria > Myxococcota_A > Polyangia > Nannocystales > Nannocystaceae > Nannocystis > Nannocystis pusilla. Next base: position 668,031 of record NZ_JAPNKE010000002.1, on the reverse strand, counting down.
ACGGCTTCGCGGTCACGGTGGTCGAACGCGCGCCGCATCTGCGTCCAGGCGGTCATGCGCTCGATGTGCGCGGCCCGGCCCTGGAGGTCGCGGCGCGGATGGGCATCCTCACCACGCTCCGCGATCGGAGCACGAAGCTGACGGGCATCGCCGTGGTCGACTCTGCCGGTCGAGAGATCTTTCGCAGCACGGAGAGCACGTTGACGGGCGGCCGGCTCGACAGCCCCGATGTCGAGATCCTGCGCGACGACCTCTGCGAGGTGCTGTACGAAGCCGTGGGCAGCCAGGTCGAATACGTCTTCGGCGATTCGATCGCGTCGCTGACCCAAGACGAGTCGGGCGTCGACGTCACGTTCGTCACCGCCGCGCCTCGCCGCTTCGAGCTGGTGATCGGCGCCGATGGCGTGGGCTCGGGGGTGCGGCGGATCGCCTTCGGCCCCGATGCGCAGTTCCTCCACGCCTTCGGTGACCTGTACGTCGCTACCTTCGGCATGCCGAACTTCCTCGGCCTCGAGCGATGGCAAGTTATGTATCAGGAGCCCGACTCGGTCGGCGCGCTGGTCATGGGACTGCGCAAGGACCTCGATGCGAGGGTCTATCTCGGCTTCAACGCCCCGAAGGGGCTCGACTACGACGTCCGTGACAGCGCGGCGCAGAAGCGGCTGCTGGCCGACCGCGTCGCCGGCGCGGGCTGGGTGATCCCGCAGATCACGGAGCACATGCTGCGCGCGTCCGACTTCCACTTCTACTCGCTGAGTCAGGTCCGCATGCACCGCTGGTCGCACGGGCGGATCGTGCTGGTCGGCGATGCCGGCTATGCCGTCTCGCTGGGCACGGGTCAAGCCACCTCGGTGGCGATGGTCGGCGCGTACGTCCTGGCCGGGGAGCTCGCCCTGCACCGGGATGATCTGGTCCGTGGGCTCGCCGCCTACGAGGACGGCCTGCGCGCCTATGTGACTCGCAATCAGGACATCGCGCTGGAGCAGAACACCAGCGCGTACGTATCGAAGGACGAGGGGGAGAGCGATCCCACCGGCGGCATCCCCGACTTCGGAGCGCTGACGCTGCCGTTCGCCCTCAAGGACTACCCGGATCGCGTGAGGCTCCCCTGAGCTCCACGAACCCGAATCGCCCGCGCCCTCCCTGCGTGAATAATGCCTCTCCCGAGCTCTCCTCGTGCTCGAACGGGGCCAAGGCAGGCCGGGAACCGAGCGTCAGGTCGAGGGGGTCCCGGACAGGCCAACGGTCGAGCTGGTCGCCGAGGTCGAGCCGGTCGCTGCGCCGGCGGATAGAGTCTGGCACCTCCACGATGTTCGCGTCAAGGTGGCTGCCGTCATCGCCCGTAGATATCGGTCTCTGAGTTGTACGCCCTCCAATCGAACCAATAGTCCCAGAGGACGGGAACTGGCGTCATACACAGCCTCGCGGCCGCCTGCGGCCCCTCGACCGCGCAGCCCCGGAAGTCCCACAGGCTCCCCGTCTCCGCGTCGCGCAGATGCTCGCCATCGGCAGGCGCGAGCAGCAGCGCCTTGCCATCGACGCGGCGGTCGAATGCTCGCAGCATGCGTCCCCCGCCCGACCAAGCACGACAGGCACCTCCCCGAGCTCGTCGAGGATCACCCGCTCGGCCGCCAGCCGGCTCGCCTCGTACGCCCTCGCCTTGCCTCCGACCGCGACCCCCGCCACGAGCGCGCGCGGCGGCAGCGGTGAATCGCGGGTGTCGACCACCGTCGGCAACTTGTCGATCCCCGGCTCCCAGTCGCGCTCGTAGCTGTCCGAATAGCCAGGTTCACCGAGCAACACCTGTCCTCCGGGCGACTCGGCCCGGAACCGCGCGACCGTCAGCTCGTCGTTGTGGACCCGCTCGAGCTGCGCCCCGCGCATCGGCCCGGCGACGCACTCGCCGCTGACCTGCTGCCAGAAGCTCCCCGTCTCCTCGTCGCGCATGAGGAAGTTCTGGTTGTGGATCCCCGCGAGGTGGAACGTCAGCGTCTTGCCCTGGATTGTCCGCTTCCACACCAGACCGGTGTGGCAGAGCGTTCAATATGTCACGACAATCGCCGCATCACCCACCACGTCGTTGAGCACATGGTGATACGCCATCACCTCGACCGGGTACGCGCGCGCCTGCTCCCCCACGCGCACCGCCATCACGATCGCCGCGTCGGGCAGCCCCGACTCGCTCGCCCCCGCGAAGCGCGGCGCCGGCATCGGCTCGAACATCTTCTCGAACACGTTGATCCGCGACAACATGCCCGCGCCGAGCGTCAGCACGAGCATCACCACCGCGCCGATCCGCCGCCACCACCCGCCGGGCCACGCGCGCACCACCGCAGCGACGGCCATGAGTCCTGCCCCGAGGAGCAGCCACGGCCCGAAGCGCAGCACCCACAGCGCGACCGCCAGCTCGGTCGGCCCCTGCGGCCGGAACGGGCGCATCACCCACAGCGGCGTGACGAGGGTCGCCAGGGCGACGAGCAGCGCGCCGAGGCCGAGCAGCACGAACGGACGACGATGGGAGGGCATGGTCGGCAGGTTACACCGCCGCGCACGCCCTGTCTCCTGCTCGCCCCGCGCCGCCGCCTCCCGGCCGATCCTCCACGCACCCTTGACCGGCGTCAGGCCTCACCGCTTGCGATCCGGCGCCAGTGGGTCCTCCCCCCATTCGGGTTCGAACTCGCCGCCGAGCCCGTCGACCAGGCGATTGTAATAGTTGAACAGCGCCGTGATCTGCACGATCTGGTGGATCCCCACGTCGTCGAACCCGTGCGCCCGCAGGTCCTCGATCCGCGCCGCATCGAGCGCCCGGCTGTCGCGCGTCAGCGCCACCGCCACGTCGATCATCGCCCGGTCGGCCGGCGACAGGGCAGCGCGATCCGGGTCGCGCTCGAGCGCGTCGGCGATCGCGTGGACATCGGGTTGTGCCTCGACCTCGGCCCGGAGGTCGTCGCTGTGCGCGCGCGTTCAATACACGCAGTGGTTGGTGCGAGACACGGCGACCGCGATCATCTCGCGCTGCGCCCGCGACAGCGGCCCGGGGCCGAACATCAACTCGCGGTACAGGTCGAGCGACGCCTGCAGGACGCGCGGCTGCACGCTCTGGATCCGCAGCACGTTGAAGATCTTCCCTGCGCGCGCGATCGCGGCGCGGTAGATCCGCGCCAGGAGGCCGTCAGCGTGCTCGAGGTCGACGATCCGGATCCATGCCATGCGGACCACTGTACCGCGATCGGCGCGCCGCGGGGAGGTCCGCGGCCCCGCCTCGCCCGGCGAAACCCGCAAGGTCCTTCGTCTGCCGCCAGGCCCACGGATCGGGCTATGCTCGGCTCGTGCGCCTCGCCTGGGCGACCGACATCCACCTCGACTTCCTCGACGACGGGCAGGTGCGGCGCTTCGCGGCCGAGCTCGCCGCGCCGCGGGCCGACGCGCTCGTGCTGAGCGGCGACCTCTCGCACGCCGAGACCCTCGAGCATCACCTGCGCCTGCTCGCGCAGGGCGTGCCGGGGCCCATCTACTTCGTCCTCGGCAACCACGACTACTACGGCAGCTCGGTCGCGGCCGTGCGCGCGGCCGTGCTCGACCTCGGGGCCCGGCGGCCGCGGCTCTCGTGGCTGCCCGCGGCCGGCGTCGTGCGTCTGACCGATCGGACAGGTCTGATCGGCTGCGACGGCTGGGCCGACGCGCGGAACGGCGAGCCCGACAGCACGCCCGTCGTGCTCAACGACTTCTTCCACATCGAGGAGCTGGCCGGCACCATCGACCCGGTCGCGCGCGCCGACCCGCGGCGGTTCCGCGGCACCAGCCGCAGCCACCTGCACGCCGAGCTGCGGTCTCGCGGCGACGCCGAGGCGGCCGCCCTGCGCCCGCTCCTGCGCGACGCCCTGCGCGAGTTCGCCGAGGTCGTCGTCGTCACCCACGTGCCGCCGTTCGCCGCGGCCTGCTGGCACGAGGGCCGCCACTCCGACGCCGACTGGCAGCCCTACTTCACCTGCGCGGCCGTCGGCGACGCCCTGCGCGAGGCCGCCGAGGCCTGGCCCGACCGCCGGCTCACCGTCCTCTGCGGTCACACCCACGGCGCCGGCGAGGCGCAGATCCTCGCCAACCTGACCGTGCTCACCGGCGGCGCCGAGTACCGCCGGCCGGTCCTGCAGCGGGTGCTCGACGTCGCCTGAATCGGCATGTCCCTCGGGACATGTCCTGAATCACATCCGCCAGATCAGCGCGATCACCGGCGCCGTCACCAGCGCGGCGGCCAGCGCCGGCCGGTCCTGCAGCGGGACCTCGACGTCGCCTGAATGGGCATGTCCCTCGGGACATGTCCCGAATCACATCCGCCAGATCAGCGCGATCACCAGCGCCGTCACCAGCGCGGCGGCCAGCGCCACGGTGCCGACCATCCGCAGCCCGCGCCGGTTCGCGGCCGCCGCGTCGCGGGCCGCCGCCGTCGCGCCGTCGCCTTTGGGCCTGTCCTTCGCGGCATGTGCCATCACCGCCGCGATCGCCGCCGCGAGCTCGTCCATCGACCCGTAGCGCTTGTCGGGCTGCTTGCGCAGCGCCTTGCGGAACAGGTCGTCGAGCGCCGCGGGCAGCTCGGCCTCGGGCGCCGTCTTGCGGGCCGACGGCACCTCGGCGGTGAGGATCAGGCGATACGTGTCGGCGGGCGTCGGCCCGCGGAACGGCAGCTTGCCGGTGACGAGCTGGAACAGCAGCACGCCCGCGGCGTACACGTCGATGCGATGATCGATGGGTCCGCCGGTCGACTGCTCCGGCGCCATGTAGAAGCTCGTACCGAGGATCGTGCCCTCGGCCGTCAGAGCGACCGATTCCTGGCTGATGTTGTCGATGCCGCGGGGCAGCCGCTTGGCGATGCCGAAGTCGATCAGCTTGATGAAGTCCTGGACCCCGCGGAAGCCGACGCGGAAGCAGTTGGCCGGCTTGAGGTCGCGGTGGATGATGCCGTGGCGGTGCGCCTCGGCCAGCGCGCTGCAGATCTGCAGGACGATGTCGGCCGCGCGCCGCAGCGGCAGCCGGCCCTCGCGCAGCAGCGTGGCCTGCAGGTCTTCACCGTAGAGCAGCTCCATCACCAGGTAGCAGACCCCGTCGGGCGTCACCCCGAAGTCCAGCGTCTCGACGATATGGTCGTGGACGATCTGCGCCGTCGCCTGCGCCTCGCGCTTGAACCGCTCGCGCGTCACCGGCTCGCGGCTCCACGGCTCGCGCAGCAGCTTGATGGCCACCCGCTTGTGGGTGTGGAGGTGCTCTGCGGCGTAGATCTCGCCCATTCCCCCCTTCCGCAACAGCCGAACGAGGCGGTAGCGGTCGTCGATGAGCGTGCCGACGGGGAGGGAGTCCTGCACCTGCGGGTCCAGGGTAACACAGAACCCCGGGCCGCTCGGGGCCGTCAGCCCGCAGCGCGCCTTCGATCGGGGCGCGAGCGCCCCCGTCTCTATCCCGGGAAATGGACTGCTCCCGCGCGCGCGTCACGGCCGGGTCACGCGCGCCCGCGCGCGGTGGACTCGTGACATTCACCGTGGGGTCGTGACATTCGCGCCGAATCATCGGCCGAGACGTCGTTTGTCAGCACTCGGCGCTTTCACCAGGATGCGCGCCATGCGTCCGTACAACCCCATGCTCGATCGTCGCACCTTCCTGCGCGGCGGCGCGGCGATGGCCGCCGCCGCGTCCCTGCCCCTGGTGTTCTCCTATCATCGCACCGCACGCGCCGATTACGGCGCCCTCGTCCCCGACCCCGAGGGCCTGCTCGACCTGCCCGCGGGCTTCTCGTACACCATCGTCAGCCAGACCGGCGACGCGATGACCGACGGCTATCGCGTCCCGGGCGCCCCGGACGCGATGGGAGCGTTCGCCGGGCCGAACGGCACCATCGTCCTCATGCGCAACCACGAGCTCAGCCCGGAGGCCGCCGACAGCCCGTACGGCCCCGGTCAGGACCCGCCGCCCGAGGCCTACGATCCCGACGCGGTCGGCGGCGTCACGCGCACCGTGCTCGACGGCGCCACCCTCGAGGTCCTCGCCAGCAACCTCGTGCTGGTCGGCACGATCCGCAACTGCGCCGGCGGCCTGTCGCCGTGGGGCTGGCTGAGCTGCGAGGAGAACACGGACGACGGCCACGGCTACGTGTTCCTGTGCCGGACCGACGCCGAGACCGTCCAGATGCCGCAGCGGATCGTCGGCTACGGTCGTTGCAATCACGAGGCCGCCTGCGTCGACCCCGACACCTTCGTCGCCTATCTCACCGAGGACCGCGCCGACAGCTGTCTTTACCGCTTCGTACCCGCCGACAGGGCCGATCCGTTCACCGGCAAGCTGCAGGCGCTCAAGGTCATCGATCAGGACACGTTCCTCACCACCCTCATGGACGTATCCGAGACCGTCGAGTGCGAATGGGTCGACATCGACGAGCCCGATCCCGCCGACGACAGCCTGCGCGAGCAGGCCCAGGACCGCGGCGCCGCGCTGTTCATCCGCGGCGAGGGCATCTGGTTCTTCGAGGGCGCCGTCTACGTCTGTTCGACCAGCGGCGGCCCGGCGGCGGGCGGCCAGATCTTCAAGCTCGTCGATCGGGAACGCGGCGCCACGCTCGAGCTGCTGGCCCGCTCCGACGACAAGGACCTGCTCGACATGCCCGACAACATCTGCGTCGCGCCGTGGGGCGAGGTGTTCATGGCCGAGGACGGCGACGGCGACAACTTCGTCCGCGTCCTCGCTCCCACCGGCGAGGTCTACGACTTCGCGCGCAACGCCCACAGCGACAGCGAATTCGCCGGCGTCTGCTTCTCGCCCGACGGCCAGACCCTGTTCGTCAACATCCAGGGCGACGGCATCACCCTCGCCGTTCGCGGCCCGTTTCCCGCGGTCGAGCGGCCCGGCACCAGCGGCGACGACAGCGACGGCACCACCGGCGACAGCACCACCGGCAATGACACCACCGGCGACGGCACCACCGGCGACGGTCCTGCGCCGACCACCTCGGCCGGCAGCGCCGGCGGCACCGAGGGCGACACCGGCGATCCGACCACCGGCGACGTCCCGACCACGAATGGCAGCACCGGCGAATCGCCTGCGACCGGCGACAGCGACAGCGGCGGCGCCGAGGGCGAGCCGGCCGGGTGCGGCTGCGACACGACGCGCAGCGACCCGCTGTCCGACCTCGCCCTCGCGGCCGCCGGCGTCGCGGTCCTGCGCGGCATCACCCGCCCCGCGGCCGTGGACGCCGGCGAGCGCGGCGACGTCTGACCGCCGTCGCGCTCCGAAATCGACCGGGCGGGCTCGGGGCCTGCGCCCGAGCCCGCCCTCGCCGCTCACGGATGGCCGAGGCCGACGTAAGCGTTCCGCGAGATCCGCATGTAGTTGGTCGGCGAGTGGTCGCCCCACGCGTACCGCATGGTCGGGGACATCGACAGATAGATCGCGTCCTTCCACCGCGCCACCGCACCGACCACGTTCGCCGTCAGATGCGCCCGGATCTGGCGGTCCAGCCTGCTCCTCGACCCACACTCCGTCGCGGCTGGACGAGACCATCTGGCGCCCGAAGTGCTCGTAGCGCCCCACCGCCAGCGGCGGCATCTTCGTGATGAAGTCGTTCTCGTACATGAAGCGATAGGTCTTGTCGCCGAACAGCTTGTCGAGGGTCCTGGCGAGCGTCGGGTCGGCGAACATCGCCGGGCCGTAGGCATACAGTCCGCGCACCAGCGGGCGCATCGGCGCGAACTTCGGGTCGATATGGATACCGGCCGTCGCCATACCGGCGAGCGAGCCACCCGTGCTGTGCCCGGTGATGTAGAGCGCCTCGAGCTGCGGCTTCTTCTTGCCGACCTGCTCGACCTCGCTCTCGGGCCGCTTCCCCGGCTTCTTCGGGGACAGCTCGACCAGCCGCTTGCCGAGCGGCTTGCCCGTGTACAACGCTGCCAGGAATTCGCGCAGGGTCGGCCAGATGGCCATACCGCTGCGATAGAGGCCGCCGTGGGCCGAGCCGACCGTCGGGAACGGCATCATCGTCGCCCGCGGGTCGGTCAACCAGGGGATGATGTCGTCCTGCGCGACGCCGCGGAGGGTGAGGATCCCGAGCCGCTTGTCGGCGCTCTGGTACAGGTAGGCCGCCGCGTCGACGAGGATCGCGTCGTTGCGCACGCAGATGCCCACGACCTCGCCCTCGAGGCCCATCTGACACAGCCGATCGGTGTACGTCCCCAGGCCCGCGTAGGACCAGGCCGACGCGGCCGAGAGCAGCTCCACCACCCCGTGGTCGTACTGGCCCTCGTTGACGCCGTCGATGAGGTATTCTGCCGGATCGCCCTTCTTGGTCCCCGGGCACTTCGTGAATGCATGTTCGAGCCGCATGTTTCGTCTCCCGATCCGGGTATTGGGTCCGGACTCGACCGAGGTTCTTGGATCGCTCGGATCGCGGCGCAACGATAAAAAATACGTCATGTCGGCCGCGCCGCCCGCGGCTCACATTCGAGCGAGGCGACCATTGCCAGTGTGCGTCTCGGGCTGATATTCGCCATTCGACGCGCGCCCGCGCCCCGGCCACGCGGCCCGCGACGGGCGCGGCTCGGGCGGCGCCGCGAACTGCCGCGAACCGGCGAGTCAGGCGCTTATGTTGAATGTCCGATCGGACATCTATGCATATTCTCTCCGCGGCCGCGCCCGCCCCGCGCCGCTCGCCTCCGCGCGACGAATGGCATCACTCGATCGCGCGGCGCGGAACCGTCCGCGCCGTCGCCCACGCCGCGGCGGTCGGCGCTCCGCATCCACCTGTCCTTCGAGACATCTCGCTCGCGTCACGAGCCCGCCGACGGGGCGAGCGCGGGCGGGAAGCCGTTGAGCTGACGCCACACCTCGAAGCCGAGGCGGACCCGCTCGAGCAACACCCAGCCGTTGGCGCGCACGCCCTGGCGCAGCCAGCGGCTGTCGGGCCACGGCAGGTCGTCGGGATCGGGCGACACCACCACGCGGAAGGTGCCGCTCTCGTCGGCCAGCGCGTCGACGAACTCGACGACCCCGCCGAACGTGCCGACCGCGACCGACGGCCAGCCGATGAACTGCACCGCCGGCCAACCCTCGAACTGCAGGCGGACCCGCTGCCCCGCCGCGATGAGCGGGCCGTCCTTGCCGGACATGTACAGCTCGACCGCGCTCGCGCCCATGTCGGGCACGAAGGTCGCGATCGCGTCGCCGGCCGCGACCATGTCGGTGCCGTGGCGGCCGATCAGTTTCAAGATCGTCCCGTCGCGCGGCGCGACGATCTTCATCCGCTGCTGCCGCGCCATCCGGACCTCGAGCTGGACCAGGTCGGCGGTGGCGGCGGCGAGGTTGCTCTCGGCCGACGCGAGGTTGCTGCGCGCCTCCTCGATGCTCGCCCGCGCGGTGGTGTCGACCGCCTGGGCGTCGGCGTCGAGCGCCCCGATCTCGCGCACGCTCGCCTTGAGCGAGGCCTTCGTCGCGTCGAGGTCGGCCGCGCAAGTGGCCTGATCGAGCCGCGCCAGCTCGAGGTCGCGTTTGGACGCCAGCCCCTCGTCGAACAGCGCCTGCATGCGCGCGAGGTTGAGGCGCGCCGTCTCGGCGGCCGACACCGCCGCGTCCACCGCTCGCTGGGCCGCGATCTGACGGTCGCGACCCATCCGCGCCCGCAGCCCCGCCGACGACGACTGCGCCGCGCGGCTCAGCTCGAGCGCGGTGATCCTCGCCTTCGAGACGGCGACCGAGCTCTCGGCCGCGAACCTGCGCGCCTCGATCGCCAGCCGCTCCCGCTCGAGCCGCGCGAGGATCTCCGGGTCGTTGTCGCTGACGTCGGCGATCGGGTCGCCGGCGTTCACGTGCGTCCCCTCCTCGACATGCCAGGTCTGCAGGCGCCCGTCGATCGGCGCCTCGATCGCGTGCTGGCGGTCGAGCGGCGCGTAGGCGATCACGCGGCCCTGCCCGGGCACGCTCTGTTGCCACGGCACCAGCGCCAGCGCGGCCACGAACAGCAGCAGCGCCAGCAGCATCAGCCGGACCGCCAGGTGGGTCCCTCGCGGCTGGCGGACCGACAGGAGGCTGGCGCGCGACACGTCGAGCAACGGGACGATGTGGAGCGGTGCGTCCATCGACTCCTCGGCTCTCAGCAGCCGGCGCTCCCGCGCTGGTGCCCGCCCCCGCGGACCCGCGCGACCCGCTCGCGCACGCCCTCGAGCTCGAGCGCGCGCGTCTCGACCGTGAAGCGCGCCGCCCCGAGCCCGGCCGGCAGCGTCGCGCTCGACCCGGAGGACTGGTCGCAGTCGGCCGCGGCGCTCGCGGCCTGGAGCGACGACCCGCGACCGGTGACGCCGGCCCACGGCTCGGGCACGCGCGCGTAAAAGCGAGACGGATCGGACATCGAGTGCATGGGCGGATTGAGATCGACGGGGCGTGCCACGCGCGAGACAAAGCGCGGCCCAGCCACGGGCCGCGCACGGCTCGGGCAGGAGAAGAGGCAGGTTGTGGTTCGCCGGGCCGATGAAGACCCAAGGCGCGGCCTGACACCGCATCGACCGGACGGTCCGACGCGAGCCGACAATGATGGGTGATCGTGCGAGGTTTTACATGCTGCGACGGACCACCGGCGAATCGACGGCGGACGTGCAGACGTCTAGCGCTTCGCGCTCAACACCGATCGGCCGGGGGCCCACGCGCCTGCTGCGTCGCTCTCACGGGCGTGCGAGGCGACGCGCTCGGCGCCGGCAACGACCAGGCCGAGAACGCGTCGAGCATGACAATCGCGTAATCATCGGACCGCGGCGGCAGGACCGGATTGGTCTCGTCTCGCCGGGCCGAACGATCGAACGAATCTTGCTGGCGCGAGACCACCGGGACGTCGTGTTGCCCGACCGAGCAGACTTCCTCGCTCGCGCCCTCCAAATTCGCATGCGCGCGCCGGTGGCGAAAAGCAACGCGGTCGACACTGCGATCAGCAGCGCCAACGCGAGTCTCCAGCCGGTCACCACACGCATGGAAGCGAAGCTACCCTAACACAGGACGGCGGAACAAGCTTGCACGACATGCCGCATGCACGTGAGAAAGATGGACCCGAGCGTTTCCGGAGCTCGACACATTAACACGACGACAGCTTGCGGCCGCTCCACCGAACATTCGTCCGATCATCGCGTCGTCGACGGACGGACAGACCGACTCGTCCTCCGGATGCGCCGCGACGTGGGCCGCGAGCGAGGCCTCGACGAAGGAGCAGAGCACAGCGACCGCAGCCGCGGCCCGATCCTCTTCGCGCTCCCCCTCGCCGAGGACCCGACCTCGGCGCACGCGTCGGCGATCGCTTCGCTCATCCGCCGCGCCGCGGCGCGCCGCGAGGTGTGGTTCGCCGGCGGTCACCAGCTCCACCGCCGCGTCGACGAGCCCCGCGGCGTCGATGAGACCGTCGGCGAGCGCGTGCTTGAACAGCTGCACGACCGCCTCGGCGCTCGGGCCGGGCAGCCGGCGATGCACGTGAAACGCGTACAGGCCGTCGGCCGCCGCGTGGTACGCCGAGCACAGGTTCAGCACCACCCCCGCGGCCGGGGCCGGCCATGGCGGCTCGGCGAACAGCGCCAGGTCGTCGGCGGTCGCGTCGCTCCACCACTGCCGGAACAGCGCCGGCTCGCCGCCCGCGGCCGCGACGTACCGCGCCCCCGCGCGCCGCATCAGCGAGCGCAGCCGCGGCGCGTCCCCGGCCGCCGCCTCGACCTCGACCCGCGCCATAGCGACCTCCGGCGCCGCGAAGCGCCGCGCCAGCGCGCTCGCCAGCGCCGCATCGCGGGCCACCGGCCAGCGCTGCGAGTCGAACCCCTCGCCGTCGCGCACGCGCGTCCGCACGTACTGCTCGGGCGGCAGGCGAGCGAGCAGCGGCGTCAGCAGCTCGGGCGCCACCACGCCGTCGCGCACCAGGAAGAAGAACGGGCCCGGCGCCTCCATCACCCGCCCAGTCTATGCCGAAGCCGCGCGCGTCGACGCGAGCCCCGGCCGGCCCGGGCTACACTGCCGGCATGCCCAAGCAGAGCGCCGGCATCCTGCTGTTCCGCGGCCACGGCCCCGATCTCGAGGTCCTGCTCGTCCACCCCGGCGGCCCGCTGTGGGCGCGCAAAGACGCCGGCGCGTGGACGATCCCCAAGGGCGAGTTCGGCCCCGACGAAGATCCGCTGACGGCCGCCCGCCGCGAGTTCGCCGAGGAGACCGGCGTCGCGCTCCCCGGCCCCTTCCACGCGCTCTCGCCGATCCGCCAGCGCGCCGGCAAGGTCGTCCACGCCTGGGCCTGCCGCGGCGACTGCGACCCGGCCGCGCTGCGCAGCAACACCTTCGAGCTCGAGTGGCCGCCGCGCTCCGGCAAGCGCCAGAGCTTCCCCGAGGTCGACCGCGCCGAGTTCTTCTCGCTCGCCGCCGCGCGCACCAAGATCAACCCCGCCCAGGTCGACCTCCTCGACGAGCTCGCGCGCCTGCAGGTCGCGCTTGACCCTCACGCGACGTGAGGCCCTATCCCTGCCGGTGAGGCGCGAGACATCTTCATGGCACTCACCGTCAAGCAGGTCGCGAGCATCGCCGGGGTCAGCGTCCGCGCGCTGCACCACTACGACGAGATCGGCCTGCTGCGCCCCTCGGGTCGCAGCGGCGCCGGCTACCGGCTCTACAGCGAGGCCGACCTGTCTCGCCTGCAGCAGGTGTTGTTCTTCCGGGCGCTCGAGTTTCCATTGCAGGAGATCTGCAGGATCATGCGCGACCCGGAGTTCGACATCGGCGCGTCGTTGCGCATGCAACGGCAGCTGCTGAGCGAGAAGGCCGTCCAGCTGCAGAGTCTGCTCGCGGCGGTCGACGCCGCCATCGCGCGCCTGGAAAGCAAACGACCCATGACACCCGAAGAGATGAAGCAGATGTTCGACGGCTTCGACCCCAGCGAGCACGAGGCCGAGGCCGAGGCGCGCTGGGGCCACACCGAGGCGTTCCGCGAGTCGAAGCGGCGCACGGCCGGCTACGGCAAGGGCGACTGGCAGCAGATCAAGGACGAGGCCGCCGCGACCTTCGAGCGACTCGGCGCCCTCATGACCGCCGGCGCCGCGCCCGACTCGCCCGAGGCGATGGACGCCGCCGAGGCCCACCGCCGGCACATCGACCGCTGGTTCTACCCCTGCTCGCCCGCGTTCCACCGCAACCTCGGCCGCCTCTACGTCGACGACCCGCGCTTCACCGCCAACATCGACAAGACGACGCCGGGCCTCGCCGCCTACGCCGCCGCGGCCTTCGCCGCCAACGCCGAGCGCGCGAAGCCGCCGGCCTGACGTCGGCATCGTCTTCCCCCACGAGGAGCCTCCATGATGCTCTCGTGCGAGGCCGGGGGAGGCGCGGCCGGCGGAGCGGGCCCGTCTTCTCACGGGCGGGCCGCGCTCTCGGGCGCGACCTCCAGTCGCCTACTCATCGAGCATCGCACCGAGTTGCCCGATCTCCGCGGCCTGGTCGCGGATGATCTTGTGGGCCAACTGTCGCATGTCCTCGCGCTCGAGGTACGGCAGGGCCTCGTGGGCCATCGTGATGGCTCCTGCGTGGTGCGGCAGCATCTCCTCGACGAACACGCGATCGACCTCGGCCCCGGAGGCGGCCGCCAGCTTCTTCATGTCGGCTTCCATCTGCTGCATCTGCGCGTCGTGACGCTCCGGGACCTCGTCGGAGCCGGTCAGCTCGGCGCGCACGGCCTTCATCTGCGCGATCTCGGCGAGCTGGGCGTCGTGCATGCCCTGGGCCATCGCCTGGACCTCCGGATCGGTGCCGTCCGCGAGCTCCTTGTTGCTCATCTCGACCGCCATCTCGTGGTGGGGGACCATCGCGTCGATGAACTCGACATCGGACCGGGGCCCCGCGCATTCGGCCTGGGTGTCATCACAGGCGACGACGCCGACGAGCGCGACGAGCGAAAGGATCGAGCGAAAGATCTGCATCATCGTCTCCGGGCAAAGCCTGCTTTTGGCATACCCGTCGGAGACAGCGCCGGCGGCGCCCCGCGCCGTGAGAGCTTCGAACCGGAGGAGCCGAGGCCGACGAACTCCTCGGCGTGCCCTCGCGCAACGACCGCCGGCGGAGAAATCGCAGGACGAAGCTCAGGGGCGGCCAGCAGAGCTCGGCGAGCCGCGAACCGACGTGCCAGGACCGGCGGGCTCGGCGAGAGGGCGCGCTTGACCCCCGCGCGGCGTGCAGAACACTTCGCCACGTCTCTCCGACACGAGCGAGGTCCATGCGAGCGAGCGGTCGCGGTGGTGCGCCCGGGAGCCGACGATGTCGCTCAGCGGCTCGCGCGTTCGGCCTGCTCCTGCAAGCAATGCCGGAGCCCGGCGCGCAGGTCGCGGAAGGCCCGCAGGTCACCGAACCCGACGCCGAGCCCGGCCAACGTGTCGGCGACCGCGGGGCGCACCCCCGTGAGCACGCACCTGGCGCCCAGCAACGAGGCGGCCCGCGTCACCCCGAGGATGTGGTCGGCAGCCGCGGCGTCGAGCGCGTCGACGCCGGTGACGTCGAGGATGACGCTGCGAGCGCGGGTGGCGACCAGCCGCGTCAGCAGGCCCTCCATCATGTTCTCGGCGCGGTGCGGATCGATCGCGCCGATGATCGGGAGCACGAGGATGCCGTCCCAGAGCTCGAGGACCGGGGTCGAGAGGCGGCGGATCGTCTCGGCCTGGGCGGTGATGGTGGCCAGGCGCTGCTCGAGCTCCTCGCGCTGGCGCGCCAGCGCCTCGTGCATCTGCTGCACGCGCTCGTGCTGCGCCAGCGTCTGCATCAGCAGCACGTTGCGCAGCACCGTCTCGAGGTGGCGGGCGACCCACTGGAATTGCTCGACGTCCGCCTCGACGAAGGGCACCCGGAAGCGCGCGGCGCGGGCGTCGAAGCCGGCGAGCGCGAGCAGCTCGAGGTCGGGGCCCGGGCTGATCACGCACCACAGGAACCGCTCGAGCCGCAGCGCGCCGGCGAGGGCGGCGAGGGCCCCCTCGGGCGCGTTGAGCAGCCCGCCGCGACGGGCCCGCAGCTCGGCGACCAGCCCGGGGCCCGCGATCGCAGCCGGCGGCTCTCCCAGGTGCGAGGGCCAGGACAGCGCCTCCACCTCGTCGTCGCCGATCCTCAGCACCGCCGCGGCCTGAAAATCGAGCTCGTCGAGGAGGAGCCCGCACCAGCGATCGCAGGTCGATTGCAGGCTGGCCTGCGCGTCGACGTCGGTCTCCAGCGCGTGAAACGTGCTCCACCACGACAGCGCCCGCTCGTGCTGGCGCCGCAACGCGTGGAGCTCCGCCTCCCGCTGGGCGAGCAGCTGCGCTTGCTTGCGCTGGAGATCCTCGTCGGACATCGGACTCACTCCGCCAGCGCGAGCATCGGATACGTGAAGTTGTAGTAGGTGGCGTGCGATCCGTACGGCGCCACCTCGCCCCACGCCAGCATGCCGAGCCACTCGGCGTCGGGGGCCAGCGCCTGTTGGACCAGCGACTGCTCGCGCGCCGCCTCTTGCTTGCCGAGCAGCGGCACGGTCCGCGCGCTGCACTCGAAGCCCATCACCAGCCGGATCTCTCGGCCCTGCAGGCGCCTCGCCAGCGCGCGCGGCCTGCTCGGCGCCTTCGAGGGCGGCGCGGATCGATCGCAGATGGAAGACGATGCGGATGCCTTCGGGGAGCGGCGCCGCCATGACGAGCCCGCCGCGCCGCGTGTCGAGGGCGAACGGGGCGCGCACGACGTACGGCGTCAACGCGTCCGACTCGGCCGGCGGCGCCGCGAACTCGACCCCCAGGGCGACCTTCGCGGTCGCCTCGTTGTCGAGTTCGCGCAACAGCTCGCGGCCCTGGAACTCGCTGTAGACCTCGAGGGCGGGGCGACCATCGAGCTCGAGCAGGACGTTGCCGTCGGTGCGCGTGACCGTGGTCGTCGAGGTGGTCGGCTCGGTCCCCGTCGAGGTGGCGATCTCCGCGACGAACTCGCCCCCCAGCGCGACGGCCACGGCGGCGCCGCTGCGCACGCGGTCCCCCAGGTACTGGTACGTCTGGGCGAAGACACCCCACGGCTGCCCGGCGCCGCCGCCGACGGCAGGGCAGCCGAGCTCCGCTTGCACCGCGCGCGTGAACGATTCGAAGTCGGCCCCGCCCAGCGGATCGCCGTGCACGATCACGACCCGCGGCGACGCACCCTGCAGCCCGTCGCGGAGCTCTCGCCCCACCGCGTGCCCCCTGGCGACGGTGTCCCGCGCGAAGTCTTCGACCATCGCCGCCGCCGCCCGCAGCGCGGGCCCGCCGAGGCCGACGATGCCGGCGGCGTAGTTGCCCTCGTGAAACGAACCGCGCCCCATCAACCCGGAGGTCGAGCAGCCGACGATCGGCGTCGAGCCCAACCCCTCGCGCACCGCCCCGAGCAACGCCTCCTGATCGTGGTCGACCGTCGCGTACAGCAGGGCGACCGCCGGAGGCTCCGCGCCGAACGCTGCGCGAATCTCCCGCGCCAGCGTCCCGCCCGCCGCGCGCGCGAGCTTGTCGCGCGAGACCACGGCACGGGCGAGGAGCCGAGATTCGCTCTTCATGGGCGGAACCATAGAGGGTCCCGTCGAGGCGGTGCAAGCCTGCGAACCGGGAACATCGCGCGCGGAACGTGCGCCACGCGAGCCCGAACGCGTCGCGGACACAGGGGGATCGGCCCTCTCTGTCCGCCCGTACGCGGGTCGAACGTTCGCACGGTGTTCCTCCGCGGAGCGACCGTTCGCGTCATCCAGCCTCTGCCGCAGCGAGCCGCAGCGCCCGGCAACCCATGCGGTTTCGAGCGCGGACACGTGCTCGGGGGTTCTTGAAGCTTCCGTCGAACGCCGACGGAGACGCGGATCGGCCTGACGTGGAAGTCATCGTCGACCCCATCGTCGCGCCGATCGAACCGCTCGCGCGAGCGGGCGCCACGGCCGTCCGTCGGCGCCCGGGCTCGTCCATGCGACCACGCGTCGCGACACCGCGATCAGGGCGCCGTGAAGTACCCCTGGACCATCGCACCGGGGCCGGTGAGCGGCTTCACCGACCAGCGGTAGTGCTGGATCCACAGGTCGCCCGCGCACGCCTGGCCGCGCGGCTCGATCCGCAGCCGGCACTCGCCCCACCCGCTCGGGCCGAGCGGCTCGCACACGAACTGCTCGCCCCAGTCGGACCCGCCGACGGGCGCGTCGGTGGTGCGGAAGGTCTGGTAGAGCCGCCAGCTCGGCGGGAAGCCGGGGATCGGCGGCGACTCGAGGCCGTGGACCTGGATCTCGAAGTCTTCGCCGCCCGGGTACTGGTCGGCGAGCGCGGCCCGGGGCGCGGAAGACCACCACCTGCTCCTCGCAGTCGTCGAACGGCAGGGTCGGGCCGACGAGGATCGGGTCGACGCTGGGCGGCAGCAGGTCGACCGGCTGCGCGAGCGAGCAGGCGTCGGCGAAGGTGGCGTCGCCGGTGTGGGCGACGTCGAGGAGGCACCCCTCGCGGAGGAGGATCGGGCAGGACGCGCACACCGTCTGCGCGAGCTCGGCGAACGGGCCGTTGGTGCCGAACTGGGCGGTCGGCATCAGGCTGTAGGGCGGCGCGCGGAACGTCATCGGGTCGGCGCCCGCCGCGTAGTCGAACAGCGAGGCCGCCGGCTCGACGCGCCAGGCCGCGCCGAAGGTCCCGGGGCCGTGGGCGTGCAGCGACGCGAAGCTCACCGGGTGCGGCATGAAGGTGTCGGGGCCGAGGCGGATGTCGTTGGCGCGGTCCCCGTCGGCGTCGCCGAGGAGGCCCTCGACCTCGCCGTCGCGGGCCGCGGGCAGGCGGACGAAGATGTTGAAGTGGCTCCGGTCGGCTTGCCCGGACTTCAGGGCCTCGACCTGCTCGCCGCCGGGGTAATCAATCATGTAGGCCGACCCGCCGACGAGGCCGATCTGGCCGGCGCCGAGCGCGAGGGTCTCGCCGTTGGCCAGCTCCGTCGGGACGCCGTCGACATACAGCGTCGAAGGCATTCGCGTGTAGAGACCGACGCGGTGGCCGTCGACCACCGTCGCCATCGCGGTGTTGTACGACAGCGCGAGCTGCTCGCCGAAGGGCTCCTGGCGGGTCTGCACCTCGAAGGGCGCGCCCTCGGTCGCGCGGGTGAGCACGAACTCGCCGCCGGCCTGGAATTCGAAGAGCAGTCCGTCGTGCGAGATGAGGTGGACGTCGGCGTAGCTGCCGCCGCCGGGCTCCTCCGGGTCCTGGTCCGGGTCCTCGCAGAGCTCGGGGACGACCGGCATCTCCCAGCACTTCTTGAGCAGCTCGACCTCGAAGAGGGTGACCTCCTGCGGCTCGAACACCTCGCCGTCGACCCACACGTCGGAGTGCCAGCCGACCTCGGCGCCGCCGTCGACGAAGGCGGTGAGGCAGCCCTTGCAGGTGTCGTGGGTCGCCTTGAGCCCGAGCCCGAGCTTGGGCGCGGCGTAGGGGCCTTGCAGGAACGCGAGGCGCAGCTCGAACTCGGGGGCGACCTCGACCTTGACCTCGCCCTCGACCTCGAAGCCGCCCCCGGGCCCCGCCTCGCCGTTGATCTTCGGGTCGACCTGGGTGCGCCAGCCGGCCTCGTCGTACACGATCGAGAACGGCGCGCGGATCGAGCCCTTGAGCAGCGCCTTGAGCGCGGCCGCGAAGGTCGCCTTGGGCACCATCCACACCGTCAGCGGCACCGGCGTCGGCAGGGTGCCGACCACGTACTCGCCGAAGTCGTCCGACTCGCTCTCGAACTCGCCCTTGATCGCCACAGTGATCTCGCCCGACGGCGTGCCCGTGATGTCGACCCGGTCGAGCCCGAACAACCCGAAGTGGAGGACGAGGCGCTCGACGAACACGCCGGCGAACACCTCGAGCTCGCCGAGGCCGCCCATGACGTCGAGCGCGACCTTGACGCCCAGGGTCGCCTCCTCGTCGGCCTGCACGCCGAGCAGGCCCGGGGCCTCGCCCCCCGCCGCGCCCGGGGCCTCCGGCACCGGCGTGACCGTGCCGGGGCACGTGCCCGCGCCGCAGCCCGCCTTCGAGGTGTCGATGGCCACGTCGCGCAGGCCGAAGAAGCCGCCCGCGACCGCGTCCTCGAGCCCGACCGCCACGCCGATCGCTACCAGCGTGTCGCCCTGCGTCATCACCTCCTCCGCGCGGATCATGTAGCCGCTGGGGCCGCCCTTGCCGACGATCACCGCGCCGGGCGCGATCGCCGGCACGTCGCCCGGGCTGGCGAAGCGCAGCTTGACGGTCGCCAGCGCCGGCGGCTGGGCCGGCTCGACCGCGGCCTCGACGAAGCCCGCGGCCTCCTCGGGGAACACGACGTCGGGCTTGTATTCGAGGTGGTTGGC
This sequence comes from Nannocystis pusilla, assembly GCF_026626665.1. Taxonomy (GTDB): domain Bacteria; phylum Myxococcota_A; class Polyangia; order Nannocystales; family Nannocystaceae; genus Nannocystis; species Nannocystis pusilla. The sequence goes on along the minus strand of NZ_JAPNKE010000002.1, from coordinate 648,680 downwards.
GAAGATCGAGGTGGCCGCCCAGATCCGCCGCTGGCCGTCGCTGACGAGGATCGAGGGGCGGTGCTCGCCGACGGCGGCGAAGGTGTGAAACGGCAGCGCGGCGGTCTTGATCCCTTCGGTGTCGCGCACGCACGGGGTCAGCACCTTCTCGGCCTCGCCGTCGCCGTCGAGGTCGAGGGCGCAGGTCAGCGCGGCGTCGGCGTCGGCGGCGAGCTTCCAGCCGAAGTGAGCCGACACTGGCGCCTCGCCCCAGCCGGCCTCGGCCGGGTCGAAGCGCTCGACCGCGAGGGGCGGCACCGCGTCGCAGCTGCCGTACCCGCCGAGCCCGCCGGCGATCAGGCGATTCGCGGCGGCGTAGGGGTTGACGGGCCCGGCGAACGTCTGCACGGGCTCGCCGAGGGCGACGTCGATCTCGAACGCGCACGGCGGCAGGCGCACCTGCAGGAGGCCGCCCGCCCCGTTCAGCGTGGTGTGCATGTCGAAAGCCCGCGACGGCGGCTTCGGCGTCAGCACGGCCGGGGTCACCCCCGGGGACGTGTACGCGACCAGCGACAGGCGCCCGCCGTGGTCCGCCGCGCACCCGGGCGCGAGCGCGTAGTTCAGCTGCACGAGGTCGTTCGGACGCGCGAGCGACCCGAACCCCTCTGCCAGCGACGTCGTGACGTCGACGGTCCCGTCCTCGTGTTGCAGCACGAGCTTCAGGTCGTCGAGGCAGCTCGGCGGCGCGGGCTCGGGGATGACCTCCTCGAGCGACACCTCGCGGGGGACCGGACCCGGCGCCGGCTCCGGCGCCTCGCAGCCGAGCAGGCCCGCGAGCGTGCAGGCGGAGATGAAAAGGGGGTGATGACGATATGGCATGATCGATCCTCGAATCGGGGCAATGACGATTGTCGAGAGCACGGGCGGCCCGACCCGAAGTCGGCGCGGCTCCGCGCGCGGCGGTCCGCGAGCGCCGCGGGTGCGGCGACGCGGGGGATTGGCTACGATGACCGGGTCGCGCGCCGCGGGGGCGGCGGCGGATCACCGAGGGAGCGCACACATTGTCAGCAGCGGACGATTCGGAGGAGCAAGCGCTCCTCGCGGCCTGGCGCGCCGGCGACGGCCAGGCCGGGCAGGAGCTGTTCCGCCGCTACTACGTCGGGCTCCTGCGGTTCTTCCGCAGCAAGGCCGGAGAGCACGCGTTCGAGCTGACGCAGGCGACGTTCCTCGCCTGCGTCGAGGGCCGCGACGCGCTGCGCAGCGCGCAGACCTTCCCGGCCTACGTGTATTCGATCGCGCGCAACCTCCTCTACGATCATTATCGAAAGCAGACGCGTTCACGGGGGATCCTCGATCTGTCGGAGATGTCGTGCGAGGACCTGTCGCCGGGCCTCGCGGAGCTCCACGCCAAGGAGCAGGAGCTGGCGCTGCTGCTGCGGGCGATGCGGCGGATCCCGCTCGACGCCCAGATCACCCTGGAGCTGTATTACTGGGAGCGGCTGACCGCGCGCGAGATCGGCGAGGTCCTCGGCAAGCCCGAGGGCACGGTGCGGACGCGGATCCGCGACGCCAAGCTGCACCTCGAGGCGCAGATCGCCCGGCTCGCCCGCAGCCCCGAGCTCGCGCAGAGCACGGTCGTCGGCTTCGACACCTGGGCCGAGCAGCTGCGCCAGCTCGTCGCCCGCGGCTAGGTCGCGGCGCGGCGCGGCGTCACGGCAGGCGGGTCACGAACCACGCGTCGACCTGCTTGGTGAGCTTTCCGTCGCAGGCCGGGACCGCGACGCCGTCGCAAGCGATCGGGCCGTGGCCCGCCCGGCGCGGCTCGCCGGCGCAGACGAGGCCGTGCGGGCCCCACACCGCCTCGATCGGCCGGCCCGGATCGGTCGGCCCGCGCACGCCCCACATGTCCTCGACGAGCAACGGGACCCCGGCCGCGGTGTGCGACTCCCCGTCGTAGCAGTAGTCGGCCCGCACCAAGCGGACCGCCGTCTCGAACACCTCGAGGTCGTCGAGCGCGCGCGAGGTCGTAATAACCCCAGGCCGCGGCCTTGCCGATGGCGCCGTTGGTGCACGCGAGGAAGGTCGTCGTCGGTGAAGGCGTGAGGTCGCCGGTCTGTTCGTCGAGCGACACGCCGGAGAGCACGCGCACGAGCCCGTCGGTCGCGCCGACGCAGTTCTTCACCAGGCCCCCGTCGCCCTGATGGACGAAGACGTAGTGGGTCACGCCGTCGACCTCGACGACCTCGGCGATCTCGATCGGCGCCTGCGGCAGCCAGAAGGCGTTGCCGACCCACCAGCGCGAGCCGACCAGCGCCGCGCCCTCGCGCTTCTCGCCGCGGTCGTCCTCGACGACGAGCGCGCCGTCGACGACCGCGAACGACGCGACGCCTGCGCCGTCGCCGAGCTCGACGTCGACGAGCGCCACGCCGAGCGAGTCTTCGTGGGCCGGCGTCAGCTCGGAGAAGTGGCGCTTCTCGAGCGCGTGGGTGTTGAAGACGGTGCCGCCGCCGCTGCCGCCGCCGCCGCCGAGGGTGGTGCGGAACTCGAGGTCGTCCTCGGGCGCACAGGCCGGACCGACGAGCGCGACGAGGATGAAGATGGCCCTGGTGAATGACTGCATGGGTCTCGGCGGGACAAGTCTCGGCGCGGCGGAATCAATTGACGATTGTCGCGATCTTTTTTCGCGCGGCGCGGAGCCGCGCAACCTGGGGCGGCGTTGCGGCGCTCGGGGCTGACCGATAGGCTCGCCGCCGTGTCCGCGGGCGACCCTGCGAGCCCGGGGCCGACCGGCGGAGCCCCTCTCATCGCCCTCCTCGGCGCCGCGCCCGGGGCGATGCAGGCCGGCGACGACCCGTTGGCGATGGCGCTGATGCACGCGCGCCTGTTCGGGCCGCAGGCGGGCTCGCTGCAGGTCGGTCGCTTCACCGTGCTGGAGCGGCTCGGCGAGGGCGGCATGGGCGTGGTCTACGCCGCCTACGACGCCCTGCTCGACCGCAAGGTCGCGCTCAAGCTGCTGCACCCGCGCGGGCTCACGGGCGGCGGCGACGCGCGGCTGCTGCGCGAGGCGCAGGCGATGGCCCGGCTGTCGCACCCCAACATCGTCTCGGTGTTCGAGGTCGGCAGCCACGGCCCGCAGCGCTTCATCGCCATGGAGTTCGTCCGCGGCCACAGCCTCGACGCCTGGCTGAAGGCCGCGCCGCGCGACTGGCGGGCCGTGCTCCCGATCCTGGTGGCGGCCGGGCGCGGCCTCGAGGCGGCGCACCGGGCCGGCCTCGTGCATCGCGACTACAAGCCGCACAACACGCTGGTCGGGGTCGACGGCGCGGTGAAGGTCGCCGACTTCGGGCTCGCGCGGACCCACGTCGCCGCCGAGCCGCCGCCCGCGGGCGACGACCCGGCCGACGAGGCCCCGCTCCTCGACCGCCCGCTGACCCGCGCCGGCGCGGTCGCCGGCACGCCGGCCTACATGGCCCCCGAGCAGCACGAAGGCCGCCCCTGCGACCCCCGGAGCGACCAGTTCAGCTTCTGCGTGACCGCCTATCAGGCGCTCTACGGCGCCCTGCCCTTCCCGACCGACTCGCTGGCCGCCCTGCTCACCGCGGTCCGGGCCGGGCAAGTGCTTCCGGCGCCGCCGGACTCGCCGGTGCCGTCGTGGGTGCGGCGCGCGATCGTCCGCGGCCTCGCGCCCGACCCGGCGCAGCGCCACCCGTCGATGGGCGCGCTGCTCGCCGCGCTGCTCGCCGACCCCGCCGTGACCCGCCGCCGGCGCGCCCGGATCGGCCTGTTCGGTGCGGCGCTCGGGCTGCTCGGCGCGCTCGCGGGCGCGCTCGCGACCTCGCCCGGCGCGCGCTGCCCCGACGGCGCCGCCAAGCTGCGCGGCGTGTGGGACGACGGCCGGCGCGCCGCGATCGCGGCGGCGCTCCTGGGCAGCCGCCAGCCCTTCGCCGCCTCGACCTGGGAGCGCGTCGGCCGCGACCTCGACCGCTACGCCGCGGCCTGGCGGGCGGCGCTCACCGACGCCTGCGAGGCCCACCGAGCCGGGCGCCAGTCCGACACCCAGTACGACCTGCGCGTGCGCTGCCTCGAGCTGCGCCGCACCGCCCTGGCCGAGCTGACCGGCGTGCTCGCGCAGGCCGACCCGGCCGCCCTGCCGCGAGCGGCGCTGGCGGCCGGGTCGCTGCCGCCGATCGAGGCGTGCGGCGACCTCGAGGGGCTGCTCGCCGACCCGCTGCGCCCGCCGGCCGACCCGGCGCGCGCCTCGGCGGTCGGGCGGACGCAGGTCGGGCTCGCCCACGTGCGCGCGCTCGAGAGCACGGGCCTGTACGCGCGCGCGGTCGCGGCCGCCGACGCGGTCGCGGCCGACGTCGCCGCCACCGGGCACCGGCCCTTCGCCGCCGAGCTGGCGCTGCTGCGCGGCCGCGCTCTCCTGAGCGAGCGCGCCGAGGCGGCGGACGCCGCGCTGACCGCCGCCGTCCGCGAGGGCCTCGCCGGCGGCCACGATCGCGCGGCGATCGAGGCCCTGGCCCGCCGGATCTTCGTCCGCGGCTACCGCCTCGGGCGCCGCGACGACGCCCTCCGCGACGAGGAGTTCGTGCTGGCCCTGCTCGATCGCGTCGCCGACGACGGGCGCCTGCGCGGCGAGTACCTCAACAACATGGGCGCGGTGTGGCTCGGCCTCGGCGAGTGGACGCGCGCCGAGCCGCTGCTGGTGGCGGCGGTCGCGGCCAAGACGGCCGCGTTCGGCCCCGACTCCGGCGAGTTGGTCTACACGCTGGCCAACCTCGGCACCCTGCGGAACGACCTCGGGCGCACCGGCGCGGCGATCGAGGCGCTCGGCGACGCCGGCGAGCTGGCCGAACGGGCCTTCGGCGCGACCCACCCGCTGGCCCTCCTGGTGCGAGCCAACCTCGGCATGGTGCGGCTCAAGCACGGCCGCCTGCGCGACGCCGCGGTCGCGCTGGAGGCCGCGCGCCAGGGCGCGACGTCGCGCCCCGATCCGGACCACGCGACGCTGGCGTTCGTCGAGCGCCAGCTCGGCTGGCTCGCGCTCGAGCGGCGCCGCCCCGACGACGCCGAGGCGCACCTCGCCGCCGCGGACCTGCACCTCCAGGCGCTCGGCGGCGACGCATGGGCCGCCGCCGACGTCGAGGTCCTGCGGGCCCACCTCGCCGCCCTCCGCGGCGCCCGCGACGCGGCGCTGGACCATCACGCCCGCGCCCGCGAGCGGCTCCGCGGCACCCCGCCGGGACACCCGCGCTGGCGCGAGCTCGAGGGCGACCTCGCCGACCTCGAGGCGAGCTTCGGCCGTCACGCCGAGGTGCTCGCGCTCGCCGACGCGACGGCCCGCGCGCTGGACCTCGACGGCCCGCGCCCGCGCCTGCAGCTCGCCCGGGCCCGCGAGCACGAGGCCCTGGCGTATCAGGGGCTCGGCCGCTTCGACGAGGCCGCGCGGGCCGCCGCGGCCGCGCTCGCGCTGCTCGAAGAGGTCGTCGCCGAGGACAACCCGCGCCTGGCCGCCGTCCTCGTTCGCCTCGGCGTCAGCGAGGCCGCCGCCGGTCGCCGCGACGCCGGGCTCGGCCGCCTCGCTCGCGCCGAGCAGATCCTCGTCCGCGAGGCCGACCCCGACCTGCCCGCGCTCGCGCTGCTCCGCTTCGAGCGCGCCCGCCTGCTCGCCGAGCCCGACGCCGCGGCGGCCGAGGCGCGCGCCGCCCTCGACGTCCTGCGCGCCGCCGGCGACGGCTTCCGCCGCGAGCGCGCCGCCGTCGAGGCCTGGCTCGCGCGGCCGCGAATGGGCGGCTGACGCAAGAGACATGTCCCATCGGACACTCGCGGACCCGCTCGGCTCCCTCGCTCATGATCCGGTGTCGCCGCCGGCGAACCCACCGCGCCGCTCATGAAGGCGGGGGCGCATCGACCACCCGGACGCGGTGGAACGAGCGATAGTCGAGGACGCGCGAGCCGTCGGCCCGCGGCACCAGGACGCTCTCGAATACCGCGCCGACGACGATGTCGTCGAGCGTATAGCGGTGACGCGCGTGGATCTCGGTGTTGAAGGTGTCGTCGATCCCGCGCAGGCAGACGACCAACTCCGCCCCGGCCGCGCGCAGCCGGGCGAGTGGGTCCGGCCCCTGCAACGGGCTGTGCGCGTCGATCCTGTGCTTCACCGTCCAGGTCACGGGGAGGATCGGCGTCTCGTCGACGACGAGCGGCAGCTCGATCGCGCGCTGCACCGGCTCGCCGTCCTCGCCGATCGCTTCGCACAGCAGGAGCACCTGCACGCGCACGTCGGTGAGCAGGTTGTGCCGCCAATTGGCCATGCGAATCATCAGGTGTGGCGACCCATCGGCCGGCCCGATCACGGCCCGCGCCCCGAACAGGATCCGCGCGGTGGGGCGAGCGAAGCGCGCGAACGTCAGGCCGGTGACGAGGGCGTTGCACATGATGCCGAGCATCGCCTCGACCGACACGAGGACGTGCGCATAACGGGTCTCGGGGTGCATCACGCCGTAGCCGATCGTCGCCACCGTCTGCACGCTGAAATAGAACGCATCCTCGAACGAGCCCGGCCGTGCGCCGGCGATCCCTCCCGGTTCGAGGGTGTAGAGCCAGGCGAACGCGATGTTGACGGCGAGGAAGGCGCCGGCCAAATAGGCGATGGTGAGGCTCCACGGCAGCGTCAGCACGTAGTGATAGATGTCCTCCAGGGGCCGCGTCACCCGGCCGACCACCCGGGCGGGCGGCCCGAGCGGGGGCCGCGGCGTGAAGCGGACCAGAGGTTGCTGTGAATGCTCCGTCACGGTCTCGGCCCCGCTGCGCACGAGACGGTTCTACTCGACGCCCCGGACCCGCGAAACTCCTTCGCGCGCCCGCGCCGGCCCCGGCCGGGGCTGGCAGATTTTTCGCGCGCGGCGCCCTCTCCTCCGCCGGCGATCGGGGCCATGGTTGGGCTGCATGTACAAGAGCATCCTCGCAGCCCTCGACGGCTCTCCGCGGACCGAGCTGGTCCTTCGTCACGCGGAGCGCCTGGCCGATGCGAACGGCGCGGCGCTTCACCTCTGCCGTGCGATCAACATCCCGGTAGGCATCCCGCTCGAGGCCTGGGCCCTGTCCGGCCAGGAGCTGACCGAACACCTGCTCGAGGACGCGGAGCGCGAGCTGGCGGCCCTGCGCCGGCAACTCGTGGTGCCCCTGCCCGGAGGCCAGCACGTGCGGGTGGGCCGGCCGGCCGAGGTCATCTGCGGGCTCGCCGACCAGCTCCCGGCCGACCTGATCGTGCTCGGCAGCCACGGCTTCGACGCGCTCGACCGCTTGCTCGGGACCACGGCGGCCCGCGTCGTCAACCACGCGCACTGCAGCGTGCTGGTCGTCCGCCCGCCGCGCGCGCCCTGATCGCGCCCCGTCCCGAAGCGAGAATCGACCGACGAGCGGCGCCATCCTCGGGCCAAGCTCGACAGGCGCGGCCTCGACGGCGGCTCAGACCGGCAGCTCGACGGTGAAGGTCGAGCCCTCGCCGGGCCGGCTGTCTGCGCGGATCTGGCCGCCGTGCGCCATGACCAGCCGCGCGGCGATGTAAAGCCCGAGGCCGAGGCCGCTGAAGCTGTTCGGGGACACGTATCGTTCGTAGCGCTGAAAGATGCTGGGCAGATGATTCGGAGGGATCCCGATCCCGTGGTCGCGCACGCTCAAGGTGGCGGTGTCGGGGTCGGCCTCGACGCGCACCTCGATCGGGCGGCCGGCGCCGAACTTCATGGCGTTGCCGAGCAGGTTCGAGACGACGACCTCGAGGGCGGTGCGGTCGCCTCGCAGCATGACCGGGGCGTCGGCGCGGATCTCCAGCTCGGAGCAGATGAAGGCCTTCGACGCCGCCTGCTCGCGCGCGACCTCGCGGACGAGCGCGGCGAGGTCGAGCGGCTCGACCCGCAGCGGCGGGCTGCCCTCGTGGAGCGGCGCGAGGACCACGAGCTCCGTCAGGCGCGACAGCCGCGTGGCCTGCCGCGCGATGGTGTCGACGGCGTTGCGCGCCGCCGGTAGCAGCGGCTCGACCAGCTTCTTGCGGAGCAGGTCGACCGCGAACTCGAGCGAGGTGAGCGGGGTCCGCAGCTCGTGTCCGGCGAGCTCGAGGAACTCATCGCGGGCGCGCAGGGCCTCCTGCGCGCGCGCGAGCAGGTTGATGTTCTCGAGCACGGTGCTGACCTGCTGCGCATAGGCCTCCGCGAACTGCAGGTCCTCGCGGTCGTAGTTGCGGCTGTCGCTCCACAAGGTGAGCACGCCGGTGATCGCGTCGCGGACGGTGAGCAGGACGGACATCGTGCTGCGCACGCGCAACCGCGACAGCAGATCGATCTGTCCCTCGGGCAGCTGGAGCCGCCGCATGGCATCGCCGTCGGCGACCTGAACGAGCAGCGACTGCCGCTCGCGCAGCGCCTGGAACGCGAGGCCGGGCCGCGTCATGTCCTGACAGTAACGCGCGCACATCTCGGTGATGAGCCGCTCCTGTTCCGCCTGGACGTGCGCCGAGGCCACGCACTCGGTGCGAGTGCCGTCGTAGTGAATGAGGCTGGCCATCTCGCCGAGCCGCGGGAGGGCGCGACGCACCGCGGTCTGGCGCGCCTCCCGGAGGTCCAGCGTCTGGGCGATGGCGTTCGACGCCTGGGCCAGGAAGATCGCGCGTCGCTCGTTCTCCTCGGCCTGATTCCGGGCCCGCTGCTCGAGCAGCGACGTGAGGATATGGCTCATGGTCAGCGCGAGCTCCACTTCGCGGGAGCTCCATCGCCGCAGCCCGCCGACGTGTTCGTGGCAGAGGATCCCGGCGAGCCGCCCCTGCGAGAAGACCGGCACATCGAGCATGGCGGAGATCCCGTGGAGCTCGAGGTACGCGCCGAGCGTGCGCGAGCGTGGATCGGCCCGCGCGTCGCGGATCGCCAGCACCTGGGCCTCGCGGATCGCCTCGAAGTACTCGGGGCTGCTGCCCTCGAGCAAGGCGAACCCGCGCTCGAGGATCTGAGTGCTGGCGACGTACCCGAGCTCGCACACGAGCGCCGACGGATCGTCGCGCAAGCTCCAGTAGTTGGCCCGGTCCACGCCGATGAGGTCGCACGAGATCTCGAGCGCCTGCTGCAGCGCCGTGCCCCAGTCGTCCTTGCCGATGAGGCCGAGACGAAGCAGGGCGGCGACGGTGGGGGTACGCTTGCGCGGCACGACCAGACAGTAGATGGCGGCCGCCCTGCGTCGCACAAGCGCGGTATGTCGGCTCCGTGGAACAGAGGACGCGCGGAGGGTTTCTCGCCTGGCGCCTCCTGGGCGGGCGAACCGCCGTGGTGACAGTCGGCCAATGCGCCGACATGCGCAACAGCCGCGTCAGGAGCGAGGCAGCGGCGAGCAGGCGCCACCGACGCTCGCAGGGCCCGCCGCGGTGGCCCTGCCGGCCGTCGAACCGCGCCAGGCCGCTCCCTGCTCGGCATCGTGAAAATCGACGATCTCATCGACCCGGAGCGCCGAGCGGCTGCGGTCCCGGGTGCAGTTTCCCTGGACCGAGCCACAATCTCGCGGTCAGGCGCCTGCGAACTCGTCCATCCCATTGTGGGCAGCGAGCGCTACGAGCGCTACGGCCCGCCCTTCGCGGCAAAGAGGTGCTCATGCTGATCGGCGTTCCCAAGGAGACCAAGGCTCACGAGTACCGCGCCGGCCTGACTCCGGCGGGCACCCACGAACTGGTCGCGCGCGGCCATGCGGTCGTGGTGCAGGCCGGTCTCGGCGCTGCCATCGGCCTGACGGACGAGCAGTATCTCGCCGCCGGCGCGCGGGTGGTGCCTTCGGCCGCGGAACTGTTCGCGCAGGCGGAGCTCGTCGTCAAGGTCAAGGAACCACAGCCGGAGGAGCGGTCCATGCTGCGCCCCGGCCAGGTGCTGTTCGCCTACCTGCATTTGGCTGCCGATCCGCGTCAGACGCAGGCCCTGGTCGAATCCGGGTGCATCGCCATCGCCTACGAGACCGTGACCGGCCCTGACGGCACACTGCCCCTGCTGGCGCCGATGAGCGAGGTTGCGGGTCGAATGTCGGTGCAGGTCGGCGCGGCCCACCTCGAGCTGCCACGAGGCGGCAGGGGCGTGCTGCTGGGCGGCGTACCGGGCGTGGAGCCTGCGCGCGTGGTCGTGCTGGGCGCAGGGGTCGTGGGTAGCAACGCGGTGCAGATGGCCGTGGGCGCCGGCGCCCGTGTCACTGTCCTCAATCGCGGCGTGGACCGACTTCGCCGGCTCGACGCGCTTTACGGCAACCGCATCGTCACGCGCGCTGCCGGATCGGACGCTGTCGAAGAGGCGGTGCTCGCGGCCGACCTCGTGATCGGTGCGGTGCTGCTGCCGGGCGCGGCCGCACCGACTCTCGTGAGCAGGGATACCGTGTCTCGAATGAAGCCAGGTGCCGTGGTCGTGGACGTGGCCATCGATCAGGGCGGTTGCTTCGAGACGTCGCGACCGACCAGCCACCTCGCGCCGACCTACGTCGAGCACGGAGTGGTGCATTACTGCGTGACCAACATGCCCGGCGCCGTGGCCCGGACCTCGACCTTCGCGCTCACGCAAGCGACCCTGCCGTTCGTGCTGGCCCTCGCGGACCAGGGCTGGCGCCAGGCGGTGACCCGCGATCCGAACTTGCGCCGCGGCGTGAACATATGCCGCGGTGAGGTGACCTGCGAGGCAGTGGCGGCCGTGCTGGGCTACCCCTGGCACGACCTCGACGTGGACGACCGATGAGAGCGTCGGCCGACCTCCAGGGAGGATGTTCTCGAGGTCTCCGGATCGAATCGGTCCGCAGGGAGCTCGGGCAAGTTGGCCAACCGAGGCCGGCGCCGCCGACGCCCGCATCGGAGACGGGCGACCGGCCGCGCACGGGCGGCCGCGGCCGCCTGAACCCCCTCGTGTCTGCAGGTGCCGTTTTGATGCCGACACCTCGATGAGAGAGGCCCCCGCGCGCATGGTTGCAGTCGCCGGCGACGACCGCGACGGATCCTCCGCCGACCCGGCGCCTTCGCACGACGGGCGCGAATATTGCGGAAGAGTCTGCTCGACACATCGCATGTCAGCCCCATCCTGGATCGAAGCTCGGAGCGCCGGCGGGCGCTGGAGCCGAATCCTACGAAGGACAGGAAATGTTCGCACCGCTTCCCAGTGCGATGACCGCATGCTCGGCGAGCATCCTGTTCGCGCTCGTCGTGCTCGCCCCGCGGGACGGCGAGCAGCGCGCGCTCACCGTCCGACGACGTGGAGCCGCCGGCCCGATTCGGTCTCGGCGAAGGGTCCGGCCCTGCGCGCCGCGGTGCGCTGAAGATCGAGCAGCGCTCCCAAAACTTCACGTGTGCCCCTGCCACGAGCTGTGTCTGGCAGGTCTCCTGCGAAGCGGACGAGCAGGTCGCCGGGGGAGGTTACCAGTTGAGCGATCCGGACGTCGGCGTGCTCGACGTCTGGGGTAACTCGCCCGAGGGAAACGGCTGGCAAGTCGCAACAATGAATCACGATGTCACCAGAGCCATCCGATTCAAGATCTGGGCGATGTGCGCGGCGCTCGTCTCCGACGAGTGAACGCCTCTCCGAGGCGTCACGCTCGCAGCGCCTCCAAGTCGCGCTCATGCCGCCTCACGAGGCGGCATGTCGGCCGCGTGGATCCGGGCCCAGCAGGTCGCCGACGCCGCCGACGCCGAGCGCGCGGGCCGGAAGCGGGGCCCGTCCTGTCGGGACGCGGGACTCAGGCGAGCTCGTCGGGCCGCAGGAGCATGGCGATGCGCGAGCCGACGAGGCCCTTGCGCATCTCGGCGAGCAGCGTCTGCACGGCCGGGTCGCGCCCCACGCGGTCCAGGTACGCCGCGAGGCGCGGGTGCTCGGCGGTAGCGTCGTCCTTCCCGAAGAAGCGGGTGAGGCGGTTCTGGAAGGTCAGGAAGGGGATCAGCGCGCAGTCGGCGGTGGTGATCGAGTCGCCGACCGCGAACGGCTCGTCGCTCATGAAGTGCGACAGGTGGCGCAGGCCCTCGTGGATCTTCGCGACCGCCGCGTCGACGGCCGCCGGATCGGGCGACGGGGCGAACAGCTGGCCGAACAGGCCGGACCAGCTGGCGGCCATCACGTACTGCTCGAACACCCGCGCGAGCAGGCGGCCGCGGGCGGCGTCCTGCGGGCGAGCGGGGCGCAGGCCGGACTGCGGGAAGGCATCGGCGAGGTACTCCACGATCGTGTCGGATTCGGGGAGCGCGCTGCCGTCGTCGAGGATCAAGGTCGGGACCTTGCCCATCGGGTTGAGCGCCAGGTAGTCGGGCGACTTCTGGCCGCTGGGCAGCCACATGCCCGCCGGCGCGATCTCGACCGGCAGCGACTTCGCGTGGATGGCGAGCCGCACGCGCGAGGCGAACGGCGACAGGTCGGAGTTGAGCAGCTTCATGGCGGCGCGAAGATACCTCCTCTCCCCCGGCCGACGCGACCGGTCCAGGCCGGCGACCCGCGCTTCACCTGAAGGGGATCCTCCCTCGGCCTCGGTCCGAGCGAAGCGCATCGCCCCTTGCGGGCTCGAAAGGCCCCTGCCGTGGCGAGCGCGGGAGCCGACCGCATATTTCCGAGCGCAGTACGCATCCGCTGGGATGGAGTCGCAGGTCGGGTCGTGATACCGACATCCCCATGCTCCGCCCTGGAATGCGCCACCTCTGTGCCACCGCCCTGCTCACCACCCTCGCCGGCTGCGGCGACGACGGCACCGGCAACGTCACTGCCACCGTCAGCATCAGCACCAACCCGAGCACCACCCAGGACACGGGCGACACGCAAGATCCGACCGGCTCCACCTCCGCGCCGACCACCAGCACCTCCGAGGCTTCGGGCGTCAGCGACTCGAGCGACACCACGACCTCGACGACCAGCCCGGTGACCAGCAGCACCACCGACGGCCCCGGCACCTCGACCAGCACCACCGACGGCCCCGGCACCTCGACCAGCACCACCGACGGCCCCGGCACCTCGACCAGCACCACCGACGACACCACCACCACCAGCACCACGGGTCCCCAGCCGTGCGCCGAGGACACGCTGCAGTGCGACGGCAACGTCGAGAAGATCTGCGACGGCATGGGCGGCTTCAAGTCGGAGACCCCGTGCGCCGAGGTGTGCGCCGAGCCGCTCGGCTGCGTCGCCTGCGAGCCCGGCACCAGCAAGTGCGAGGGCGACCAGGTCATGGTCTGCAACGATCAGGGCGAGTGGGTCGCCGGCGACAGCTGCGACCCGCTGCTCGGCCTGGCGTGTGACGCCAACTTCGGCCAGTGCGTCGGCGCCTGTGCCAACCTCGGCACCTCGTACATCGGCTGCGAGTACTACCCGACCGTCACCCAGCAGCTCGACGTCTACGTCGGTCCCGGCAACCCCTACGCGGTCGCGGTCGCCAACACCACCGCCAACGCGGCGACCGTCACCGTCCACCGCGGGCCCAACCAGGTCGCGCAGCAGATGGTGGCCGCCAACAGCGTCGCCGTGATCACGCTGCCGTGGGTCACCCAGCTGACCGGAGGGACAGGTCCCACCGTGAAGGTCACCGACGGCGCCTACCGCCTGCGCTCGACCCAGCCCGTCACCGTCTACCAGTTCAACCCGCTCAACGCCGACGTCACCAACGACGCCTCGCTGCTGCTCCCGGTCAACACCTGGACCGGCAACTACCTCGCCGCCGCCTGGACCCACTGGAACCCCTACCCCGGCTTCATCGCCATCACCGCGCACCAGGACGGCACCGTCGTCAACGTCAAGGCGCCGAAGAACGGCGTGCCGACCCAGGCCGGCGGCGGCATCGACGCGCAGGGCAACGGCAACAACATCACCCTCGACGACGGCGACGTCCTGCAGATCACCTCGGCCAACGGCGGCGACCCGACCGGCACCATCGTCACCGCCAACAAGCCGATCCAGGTGATCGGCGGGCACGACTGCACGCAGGTCCCGATCGGCACCGTCGCCTGCGATCACCTCGAGGAGTCGATGTTCCCGATCGAGGCGCTGGCCAAGAAGTACATCGTCGCCCCGCCGGTGCAGGTGCCCAACAACGCGCTCGAGAAGGCCGTCATCGTCCGCGTGGTCGCCAGCGAGGACAACACCACCCTGACCTTCACGCCCGACCAGCCGGGCAACAAGGTCCTGGCCAAGGCCGGCGACTTCGTCCAGCTGGCCCAGAGCACCAACAAGTACGTGGTCGAGGCCGACAAGAAGATCCTCGTCACCGAGTACATGGTCGGTCAGGGCGCCAACTTCGGCACCTCCGATCCGGCCATGCTGGTCGCGGTGCCGAGCGAGCAGTTCCGCTCGAGCTACCTCTTCTACGCCCAGACCGCCTGGTCGGCCAACTTCGTCGACATCATCGCGCCCAACAACTCGATGGTCCAGGTCGACGGCGCGGCGGTCAACAACTTCGCCGCCATCGGCGCCAGCGGCTACTCGCTCGCCCACGTCAAGCTCAGCAACGCCGGCAACGGCAGCCACACCGTCACCTCGAACAACAAGGTCGGCATCAGCGTGTACGGCGTGATCGACTACGGCAGCTACTGGTACCCCGGCGGCCTCGACCTCGACGTCATCCCGCAGTGAGCCCGGCTCGCCGCGTCTGGAGGCTCGACGTGGAGCCTCCAGGGCGCGCGACGCCTGCAGATCGAAGGTCGACGCACCGCTCGCGGGGCGTCGACCTGCTCGAGCCGCCGCCCGACGTGGCGGTCGCGGAGGGTCGCGGCTCGAGCTCGCGGGATGGCGCGATGCGACGCGCCCGTGGCAAGCTCGCGCCGTGCCGACCGAGTCCGACGCCATCGCGCTGAGCGAGCCCGAGCTGCGAGAGATCGCCGGCTACGCGGCCGACTGCGCGCGCAGGGTCCTGGCGCTCTTCGAGCGAGAGCTGCCCGCGGACGCGCGCCTGCGCGACGCCATCGAGGCGGCGTACGCCTTCGCTCGCGGCGGCCGACGCACGGGCGCGCTGCGGCAGCACGGCTGGGCGGCGTTCAAGGCGGCCCGCGATGCAGCCTCGCCCGCCGCGGCCGACGCGGCGCGAGCGGCGAGCCATGCGGCCGGCGCCGCGTACCTCCATCCCAAGGCCAGCGCGCATCAGGTGAAGCACATCCTCGGGGCGGCAGCGCATGCGGCACGCGCCGAAGAGCTGGCCGCCGGCGGAGACCCTCGGGTCAGCGCCGCCGCGCTCGAGTGGGCGCGTGGTCACGCGCCGCCGGCGGTCACCGCGGTGCTCGGCCGACTGCCCGCCGCGCCCCCCGGCGGCGGGCGCGTGGGCGAGTTCATCCGCCACCTCGACGCCGCCCTGCGCGCCTGATCTTCGCGGCCCGCGGATCCGCGGCGCTCACGGCATCTCGCAGTTGCCGTCGGAGCAGACGAACGACACATCATTATAGTACCACCCGTAGCGGTTCCACGGGTCGCCGCCGTCGTTGATCAGCACGTCCTCCGGCAGGTCCTGGTAATTGGTGTTCTCCTCGGACGCGCCGAAGCCGAGGTCGGAGTCGACGACGGTCAAGCCGCCGAGGCAGTTGAGGCCGCAATCGTCGATGAAGATCCCGCCGCCCCCCTCGTACTGACTGGCGCCCGTGGTGTGGTTCTTCTTGATCACCGTGTTGGTGATGTCGCAGACGCTCTCGCTGGTGCAGCCATAGGACAGCGCGAGCGCCCCGCCGGTCCTGGCCACGTTCCCGACGAAGCTCGAGTCGCTGATATGAACCCGCCCGTAGCTGGCGATCGCCCCGCCCTCGCCGGTCGCGGTGTTGTTTTCGAACACCGAGTCCTCGATGTAGATGTCCGGGTTCTTGCCGCCGTTGTTCGACCCCGAGACGTGGATCGCGGCCCCGTACTCGGCGCTGTTTTCGAAGAAGCGGCAGGCGCGGACCGTCAGGCTCTCCTGCACGCCGTAGGTGTCGTTCATGGTGATCGCGCCGCTCGAGGCGACGTTCCAGCCGTTCGGGACCTTGGCGTTGCAACCGGTGAAGCCGAAGCCCTCGACCACCGCGCTGCCGGCGTCGAGGTCGAAGTGGAAGCCGCCGCCGTCGATGATCGTCTTGTCCGCCCCCGCGCCGCGGAGCGTGATGGAGACGGTCACCTCGATCTTGTCGCTGTAGGTGCCGGGGCAGACCTCGATCACCGAGCCGTCGCTGGCGGCGGCGAGGCCCGAGGTGATGGTCGGGAAGCGCGCGGAGACGTTCGGCGAGACCGTCACGATCACCGGGTTGGCCGGGTCGTCGTCGCACTCGGCGACGAACTCCGGCACGTCGCCGGTCGTCCCGCCGTCGGTCGTGCCCGCCGTGGTGTCTTCGCCGGTCGTGGTGCTCTCGCCGGTGCTCGTGGTCCCCTCGCTGTCGCTGACCGCGGAGGTGGTGCTCCCCTCGGTCGTGGTGCTCTCGCCGGTGCTCGTGGTCCCCTCGGTGGTCCCCGCGGTCTCGCCGGTGCTCGTGGTCCCCTCGGTGGTGGTGGGGTTCTCGCCGGTGCTCGTGGTCCCCGCGGTGGTCGTGATGGTCTCGCTCTCGCTCTCGCTCGCGGTCGTCGAGGCGGTGGGGCTGTCGGTCGACGCGGACCCCTGGGTCGTCCCGTCGCTCGCGCCGTCGGTCGTCGCGCCGCCGTCCGTCAGGGTCCCGCTGTTCGCCGTGCCCGAGTTGCAGCCGCCGAGGGCGACGACGAGTCCGATTGAAGCAGGGGTGCGAGGTGCCGTTGCATCGGCGGAATCTATCACGCGAGCCCGGGGCCGACAGCCCGACCACGGCGTGGAATCGACCCGCGAATGCCATCGACGAGGGCGGAGACGCGACCGTGCCTCGCGCTTCGCTCGCGACGGCGGTCACTCGCGGGGCTGCACCGCCAGCAATTCGACGATCTCGCCCGCGAGGCTCATGGCCGCCGGCGGGTCGTGATTGCCGAGCACGGCCACGACATAGCTGCCGTCGGCGAAGAATTCGAGCTGGCCGTTGATGCCGTGGTGCCCGCCGCCGTGGCCGCGGACCTCCCTGCCGCCGACGACGCGGGTCCAGAAGCCGTAGCCGTAGCGCCCCTCGGGGCCGAACATGGGGGCCTCGACCTTGGGCCCGGTGACCGTCTCGGTCATCGCCTCGCCGAGGAGGACGTGGCCGCGAAGGGCGCGGACGAACGCCACGAGGTCGATCACGGTCGAATATCCGCCGCCCGCCGGGGTGCCGCTGAAGGGCAAGTACGACACGTTGGTGCGGCGGGGCCGGAGGCCGAGCGGATCGGAGTCCTCGCGCCCGTAGCCGACGGCGAGGTTCGGCGCGACCTCGTCCCAGGCGACGGCGGCGGTGGCGTGCATGCCGGCGGGCGCGAAGATGTGCGTCTTCACGTAATCGTCATAGGCCTCGCCCGAGACGTGCTCGACGATCCGCCCCAGGGTCATGAACCCCGGGTTGGCGTAGCCGAAGCGGGCGCCGGGCGGGAAGTCGGGCGACTCGCCGGCGAACAGCGGGATGTAGTCGGCGGCGCGCTTGTAGCGGTCGCGGTGCTCGTACACCGGCGGGGCGAAGATGTCCCCGCCGATGCCGGAGGTGTGGGTGAGCAGCTGGTGAACGGTGACGCGCCCGGCGAACTCCCGGTTCGGGTAGTCGGGCAGCGCGCGGGCGAGGCTGTCGGTGAAGTTCAACGTACCGCGCTCGACGAGCTGAGCGACCGCGACGGCGGTGAACATCTTGTTCATCGACCCGAGGTTGAACCGCGTGTCGACGCGATTGTCGGCGGCGAACGCCTGCTCGGCGCGGCCCCGGGCCAGGCGCACGAGCTCGCGGTCGCCCTTCACGACCAGCACGGCGCCCGAGAAGCGATCGGCCGCGGCGAGGCCGTCGACCCGGCGGCCGATCGCCTGGACCACCTCGGCCTCGCTCATGGCGACGACGGGGAGCGCGTCGGGGTCGGTCTCGCCGGGGAACGGCTTCGGGAGGACGAAGAAGTCGTGGAGCGCGTCGCGCTCGTCGAGGATGAGATGCACCATCGCGTAGTGGTTCCCGCGACGGGAGCGGACGGTGAAGGCCATGTCGGTCGGCCGCGGCGGCTGCGGGCCGATGGCGATGATGTCGAGACCACCGCTCTGCTCGGACAGCGCGACGAAATAATCCGTCCATTGCTCGAGCGGCCCGAACTTGAGGATGTTCCGGGAGATCCGCGGCGCCAGGAACGCCCGCAGCGCCGCGGCATCGCCCTGATTCATGGCATCGAGCCATGCCCGCGTGAACACGCCGATGCGCGAGTCGGGGAGGTCGACGGGCGCGGGCGCGACGTCCGGCGCGGGCGCGGTGCTCGGCGAGGGCGCGACGTCCGGCGCGGGTGCGGTGCTCGGCGCGGGCGCGGTGCTCGCTGCGGACGCGGCGTCCACCGCGGGTGCGGCGTTCGCTGCGGAGCGCTCGGCGCCGGACTCGGCCGCAGGTTGCGGCGATTGGCAGGCCAGCGCGACGGTCGTGAGGAGGAAGCTCGAGAATCTTCGCATGCATCTCTCCGCGAGCGGTCGCACGACGCGAACCGAAGGCACGATAACCGGCAGCAGGTCGCGCCGACAGGGCCCGCGAGCGCCGTCGCCTGCATCGCGCAGGCCCGCTCTCGGCATCCGCCAGGAAGGTCTCGCGACTCCCGGAGCTGGCGCGACCCGTTCCCGCGCGTCGAATCGTCGGCCGTCAGTAGCGGATTCCTGCTCGTCGCGCATGGCCGAATGTCGCCTGTGCCTGATTGCTGGCAGGGGGATGCTCCCAACCTATGGAGCCATCGACACGGGGGCAGCCGGGCGGTATCGCCCTGCGCACATTCGCTCGGCGCACGAGCGGCTCGAACCGCCGAGAGCGCGGCTTCACTCGCCCGAGGCGCAATATCGCCTCGCGCACATTCGCCCCGCGCACGCGCGGCGCCGAACCGCCGGGCGCGCGACATCACTCGCATGATACGCGATATCGCCCTGCGCACATTCGCTCAGCGTCCGGGCGGCGCTGCGCCGCCGATTGCGCCGATTGGCGAGAGCGCGCGATTTCACCCGCGCGATCGGCCGAATCGTCGCTGCGCGGGCGCCTCCGCGGGGTGCATTCCGCCCTCCCCGGGGGTCTCCACACTTTCGCGCGATGGCGAAAGCGACCCGGCGCAAGGCCAGCCCGCGGCGGACCACGAGCGCGGTTTCGCTCGGCCGAAGCGCGCCGTTCCCGGCCAAGTTGCTGCCCCAGCTTGCCACCGCCGTGTCCACCCCGCCGCGCGGTCCCGGCTGGGTCTACGAGGCCAAGTTCGACGGCTACCGCGTCCTCGCACGGGTCGCCGGCGACGACGTCGCCCTGTTCACCCGCAACGGGAACGACTGGACCGCGCGCATGGGGCCGCTGCGCGACGAGCTCGCCGCGCTCGGCCTGAAGTCCGCCTGGCTCGACGGCGAAATCGTAGTACTCGACGCCAAGGGCAGGCCCGACTTCCAGCGCCTGCAGCAGGCCTTCGACGGCGCCGGCAGCCGCGACATCGTCTATTTCGCCTTCGATCTGCTCTACCTCGACGGCCACGACCTCCGGCGCGAGCCGCTGGTCGAGCGCCGCCGACTGTTGAAACAGGTCCTGGGCGCCGCGCGCCCGGGCGTGCACGTGCGCCACAGCGAGACGCTCGCGGGCCCGGTCGATCGCCTGCTCGCGGACGCGTGCAAGGGCGGCTTCGAGGGCATCATCGGCAAGCGCGCCGACAGCCTCTACACGTCCGCCCGCTCGTCCGCGTGGATCAAGCTCAAATGCACGCAGCGGCAGGAATTCGTGGTCGGCGGTTACACCGAGCCGAAGGGCCGGCGGACCGGCTTCGGCGGGCTGCTGCTGGGCGTGCACGACGACAGGGGCCGCCTCGTCTACGCCGGCAAGGTCGGCACGGGCTTCGACGAGGCGCTGCTGCGATCGATCGATGCCGAGCTGAAGGCGATCGAGGTCGATCGTTCGCCGTTCCACGACCGCCCGCGCGAGGTCCGGGGCCACTGGGTGCGGCCCGTGCTGGTCGCCGAGGTGTCGTTCAGCGAGTGGACGAGCGAAGGGCGAGTGCGCCACCCGGTCTTCCGCGGCCTGCGGGCGGACAAGGACCCGGCGTCGATCGTCCGCGAGCGGCCGCGAGCGGTGGAATCGACGAGCGCCCGGGCCGCGCGCCGGGCCGCGCCGACGATCAAGGTGACGCACCCCGAACGCGTCATCGATCCGTCGAGCGGCGCGACCAAGCTCGACCTGGTCCGCTATTACGAGGCCGTCGCGGAGCACATGCTGCCCCACCTCGCGGGCCGCCCGGTCTCCATGGTCCGCGCGCCGACCGGCGTCGCCGGCGAGCAGTTCTTCCAGAAGCACAACGAGAACTACCGGATCCCGGGCGTGCGTCAGCTCAGCCCCTCGCTGCGGCCCGGCCACGCGCCGATGCTGGAGATCGCCAGCGCCGAGAGCCTCGTGGCCGCCGCGCAGATGAACGTGGTCGAGTTTCACACGTGGAACTCGACCGTCGCCGACATCGATCGTCCGGATCGCGTCATCTTCGACCTCGATCCCGGCGAGGGCGTCTCGTGGATTCGCTGCGCGACGCCACGCGGCTGACGAAGGGGATCCTCGAGCTCCTCGGCCTGCGCAGCTTCCTCAAGACCAGCGGCGGCAAGGGCCTGCACGTGGTGGTGCCGCTGCGACCGACCTGGTCGTACGACCCGGTGAAGGAATTCTCGCGCGACGTCGCGGAGCACCTGGCCGCCACGTTGCCCGCGCTGTTCGTGGCCAGGAGCGGGGCCCGCAACCGGCGCGGCCGGATCTTCGTCGACTACCTGCGCAACGGCCGGACGGCGACGACGGTCGCTGCATTCTCGGCCCGCGTCCGGCCGGGCCTCGGCGTCAGCGTGCCAGTGGCGTGGTCGGAGCTGGACAAGCTCTCGGCCGGCGATCAGTGGAACATCTTCAACCTCGCCGCCCGGCTGCGGGCGCGCCGCGGCGACCCCTGGGCCGACTACCGCAACGACCAGACGCTCGCGGCCGCGGCCGCGCAGCTCGGTCGTCCCGGCCGCCGACGCTGAGCGGATCCTCGTGGCATTCGCGGGCGCCGGCGGTCCGCGGCGGACTCAGCATGAGTCGGGCATGCCGGTCGAGGCCGTCGGCACCTCGGTCGAGCGGGTGAAGGAGCACCTCGCGAACCGGCGCTAGGACCGATGCCGGCGCCACCCGGCGCCGAGCCCGTGCGGGCTGCCCGGGGCGCTGCAGGCCGCCCGCGAGGCGCGAGCGCAGCCCTCACTTGAGCAGCTTGGGCGGCTTGACCGTCTTGGTGTCCGACAGCGTCTTGAGGTACGCCACGATCGCCGCCTCCTCCGCGACGGTCAGGTCGAGGTCGCCGATCAGGAAGCCGATGGCGAGCGTGCCCTGCTCCTCCGGCGCGGGCCAGCAGTTGGCCGCCAGCGCCTCCGCCTGGGTCCAGTCCGGCTTGCTCGGGTCGCACCGCGTGATCCCGAACTTGGCGGCGGTCGCACCGTCGCTGCTCACGTCGGCGGTGTTGTAGAAGTGGACGAGGGCCTCCAGGCTCTTGAACCACCCGTTGTGGGTATAGGCCTTGACGAAGCTCTTGGAGGGGCGCTTGTCCACGTTGCGCAGAGACGGGGTCTTGTGAAAGCCGAGCTGGGCGGGGAGCGCCGAGCGAGCGCCGAGGCCCGGACTGCCGAGCGGGCCGGGGATCTTGGCGTTCCGCGGCACGCCGATGTTGTGATAGGCGGCGTCGGTGTAGAGCTCGCCGGGGTCGAGCCCGGCCTTGTTGGGATCCTCGATCACGAACACCGGCGTATTGCTGTGACAGAGCGCGCAACCGGCCTTGCCGTAGAACAGCTCGTGGCCGAGGTTCTCCTGGGCCGTCAAGCCCTGGAGCGGGAACGCCACGTCCGCGCCCTCCTTCTTGATCTCCGCCGCCAGCGCGATGTCCCGCTTCGAGCTGAACGAGTTGACCTCGCTCGAGGATTGAAAGGCCGCGAGCGCCACCGCGATCCGCTTGAAGCTGAGCAGGAAGCCGGCGTTGCTGCAGTCGATCTTCTCGCCCCAGGCCAGCTTGTAGAGCAGCGAATACGGGGCCTTCGCCACATGGTTGCAGACCTCCTTCTCGCCGATGTTCTGCTCGACCGGGTTCGGGAACGGCTGCAGCGCCTGATCGGCCACCGGCCCCAGGAACTGCGCGAACAGGCCCTCCAAGTTTGCGCTGCTCTTGAAGACCTCGAGGCCGACGTGCGGCGACGCCCCGGCGACCAGCGGCACGACGTTGCCCTCCGCGCGGCCGTCCCAGAACACGCCGCCGCAGGGCAAGAGGAAGGGCGGGCACTGCAGCTGCAGCGGCATGTTGCGCGCGTAGGCGTTGCTGGGCGGCTTGATCGAGCCCACCGCGCCCGGCACCGCGCCCGGGGCCGCCACCTGCGACTTGTTGATCGCGTCGACCCCGAACGTCCAGCCGGCGGCCGGGTCATGACAGCTGACGCAGCCCTGCTTGTTCTTGGGGCTCGATATCTTGTCGAAGAAGACGAACTTGCCCAGCTGCTTCAGGCTCAGCTCCTGCAGCCCGAACGAGCGGCCGGGCGGGACCTCGTCGTCGAACAGCAATTCGAGGGGTACCTCCGCCGGCTCGTCGGCGGCGGCGAACGCCTCGACGTCGTCGGCGACGTCGTCGAGGACGACATTTGGCTCGCCGTCGACCTCGACGCTCTCGCACTGTAAAAACCCTGCGAGCGGACCCGCCAATAGCGCCCCGCTCATGAGGATGTTCATAGGAGTCGTCATCCCGAGATCTACCTCCGTGCAACACTGATCCGATCAACCGCTGGCCCTCCGACGATGCAGGCACTCTCCGACCCGAGCAAGCGGCGGGCGTGCTCGCTGTCACCCGGACGTCCGCGTCCAGACGGCGCCAAAAGGCTTGCCGGACTCGTTCGCTCCGCCGATTCGCGCGCCTGAAGATCACTGCGATCGCTGAAAGTGTGCGCCGCCACCGTCGCGGATCGTGCCCATCGCATTCGCGAGGGTCACCCCTCGCGCTGCGCCGACGATCGCGGGCTCGCCGGCACACGCGCGCGTCACAAGCCCGGGGCTTTCATGGCACCCTCCCCCGCGCGACGCCGTGCCCGGGCGGATGGGACGGCATGACACGACGCCTGCGTATCTCGACTGTCGACACTCGCCGGATGCTCGATGCGGACCTGCAGCGGCCACAAATCAGGCGCGGTCGTGATGCTGCCCCGCGGTGCAATCACGATTCGGCCGCGCCCTCGCTGCAGACGTCCGCTCCGGCGCTGCCCCGCGACGATCAGGACCGACGCAACGCGCCGGCCCGGATCGAGCGGGCCGCCAGGGTGATGACGGCGCGGGTCGGGACGCGCTCGAGCGAGGCGCATCAGCGCCGGGGCGGGGACCCGGCGCACTGCCGAGGTCGCGCCGGCAGCCACGACCCGCGGTCGAGCCCCAGCCCGGCGCAGTCGAGCTGGCGCGCCTCCTCGACGCCTCAGGCAGCCGCTCCCGACGGCCGTCCCCTTCGCCGCGCCACGGTCGCGCTCGCCGACTGTCGGGGCCTGAGGAGCTCGCGCCCGGCAGCGAACCGGCCACCATCCGCGCTCGCTTCCGGTCCGCGGCCCGTGCAAATCCGAGAAAATCTTCCATCCCAGCAGGCGCCAAAGGCGCATCCGGCGAACGCGGAGTGACCCGGGGTTTTCACGGATCCCGGGCGTCTGCCACCAGGCGCCTTGTGACTCATTGCTCGATTCACGGGGAGGGCGCCGAAACTCTGTTCACGCGCCGCATCGGCGACACCGTCGCCGGCGGGCCGGACAGCATCCGGTCGAGGCGCAGCCCCGCCCAATCTGCCGCTGAAGGCTCGATTCAGGCCGGTTCCGGGCCACTGGCACGCTCGCGGATCCACGAGCTTGCTGTGCTCGGGCGCATGGCGGCGCCTTTGCTCGTACCGCGGTCCCCCTCAGACTTGCCCTCGACGACGCACCTGCCATAGAGCACACGTCAACGAGCTGAAAGAGCTGAGAGCAACATGCTATTCAATCAAACCAGTATCCTCCTGACCGCGCTCACCCTGGGCCTCGCGATCCCGTGGACCGAGCCCACGTGCGACTGCAATCCGCACCCCGACGACGATCCGTGCACGTACGACTCCGACTGCTACGGCGACCAGGTCTGCGTCGACTACGAATGCGTCGACCCACCGACGCCCCCCGAATGCACGTACGACTCCGACTGCTACGGCGACCAGGTCTGCGTCGACTACGAATGCGTCGACCCACCGCCCGAGTGCACCTACGACTCCGACTGCTACGACGGCCAGATCTGCGTCGACTACGAGTGCGTCGACCCGCCGCCCGAGTGCACCTACGACTCCGACTGCTACGACGGCCAGATCTGCGTCGACTACGAGTGCGTCGATCCGCCGCCCGAGTGCACCTACGACTCCGACTGCTACGACGGCCAGATCTGCGTCGACTACGAATGCGTCGATCCGCCGCCCGAGTGCACCTACGACTCCGACTGCTACGACGGCCAGATCTGCGTCGACTACGAATGCGTCGATCCGCCGACCTCGTGCGAGTACGACTCCGACTGCTACGGCGACCAGATCTGCGTCGACTACGTCTGCGTCGACCCCCGACCTCGTGCAAGTACGACTCCGACTGCTACGGCGACCAGATCTGCGTCGACTACGTCTGCGTCGACCCCCGACCTCGTGCAAGTACGACTCCGACTGCTACGGCGACCAGATCTGCGTCGACTACGTCTGCGTCGACCCGCCGACCTCGTGCAAGTACGACTCCGACTGCCCCGAGTACTATATTTGCATCGATTACGTCTGCCAGGAGAAGGTGTGCGGCGGCGACGCCCGCTTCTACGATCCTCACTGCTACTGACGCTCGGCCGGCAGCTCCCCTCGCGGTTCGGCGCCCCGATTCGGCGGCGCCGGCCCAGACCGCCGCGATCGAACGGACCTGACGCCGGCGACATCGACCTCGACGGTCACGAAGAGACGGCCCTCATCGCTCGTCGCCTCGACTCCGAGGCGACGAGCGGCGGAGCTTCACCGAGGCGAACCTCGAGGACCTGGCCGCGCTCGACGACCTGGTCTTCGGGCCAGACGCGACGATCCCTTCGGTCGCCCGCGGCTCACCGACCTCGCCGCCCGGCTCGTCGTGCGCCGTCACGACCTCGCCGAGGCAGCGTCGCCTGAAACGCGCCGCTCCAGCCCGCCCAGGCGACCCTCGGTGAAGCGCTCGCCACCGCGGGCGCGAGCATGGTCGCCGTCGGCAAGGCCGACGAGTCCGCGGGCACCTGGAAGCTCGTCGGCGGCACCCAAACCTTTTGCCACAGGTGCTGGCCCGCCCCTTCCGTCGGGCTCCACCGCCGCGACGGGGCGCTCGTCGGAAAACACCCGTACGGCGGTGCCGTGGTCGACGGCCTCGTGAGCGGCGACGGCTTCGTCGTCCTCGCCCGCGCCGCGACCCTCGATCCCGACGGAGGGGACGTGTAGGTCCGGCGGATCGACGCCGGCGGCCTTGCTCGCGCCGATCTCCGCGCCGGCGAAGTTCAGCACTCCGTCGCTGACGCCCCGATCGCGAATGAGGCGATCGCGGTCCGGATCGATCCCCGAAGGCCGCGTCGTCCCGCCGGGACGGCCGCGAGCCCGCCCGGCGATCTCGTCCGACCGCGATCCGACACCGCGTCGTCCCTCGTCGCAATGACTGCGCCCCGACGTGTACGACGCCGAATTGTCGACGCCCGCGGCATCGATCGCATTCCCTATTAATAGGTGGCCTGCCTCGCCGGCACGCCTGCGCCGCGTCGTCCTGGTGCCGCGTCGATTCGCGTTCGCCCGCGCGCAATCGCGCGACCTTCGCCCGCTCGCCGCCAGGATCTGCTGGCCCGAACTCACATGGCTCGAAGTTCAGGTGATGATCTATCGGCCTCGACCGTCGGCGAATATGCGCGGGCGAATGCATCGCTACCGGCCGGGGCCTGACGTCCCGCGGCCGTAGCGATCGTGCCCGGGTCTCACGCTTGCGCCGCGCTGGCGGCCACGGCGTGGCACGCCGTGATCCAACCGATCGATCGGAGTAGCAAACAGATGGAGAATACGAAGTACCTCGCGGTTCGCCGCGCGTATGCGTGCACGCTGGCGACGGCGCTGCACCTTTTGGCCACCGGCTGTGACGGTGGCGTCGAAGTCTCGATCCATATCACCAACCCCGCGCCCGACCTCCCCTGCGGCGACGGTCAGCTCGATCCCGGCGAAGAATGCGACGACGGGCCCGAAAACGGCAACGACGCCGCCTGCAAGCTCGACTGCACCCTGGCCGTCTGCGGCGACGGCCACGTCGGCCCCGGCGAGGCCTGCGACGACGGCAACGACGTCGACGACGACGAATGCAGCAATGCTTGCGCCCCCGGTCCGGTGTGCGGCGACGGCGTCGTCGACCCCGGCGAGGCCTGCGACGACGGCAACGCCGTCGACCACGACGCCTGCAGCAACGCCTGCGGCCTCCGGCCTGCGGCGACGGCATCGTCCAGCTCGGCGAGGCCTGCGACGACGGCAACGGCGACGACACCGATCTATGCACCGCCCTCTGCGTCCCCGCCGGCTGCGGCGACGGGCACCTGCAGCCCGCCGCCGGCGAGGAGTGCGACGACGGGGCCGGCAACGGCGCGAACGCGGCCTGTCGCGCCAATTGCGAGCTCAACGTGTGCGGCGACGGCGACATCGGCCCCGGCGAGGCCTGCGACAACGGCCCGAGCAACGCCGACAACGCCGCCTGCAAGCTCGACTGCGCCCTCGCCGTGTGCGGCGACGGCCACGTCGGCCCGATGGAGGGCTGCGACGACGGCAACGCCATCGACCTCGACGCCTGCAGCAACGCCTGCACCGTCCCGCTCTGCGGCGACGGCGTCGTCCAGGCCAGCGAGGCCTGCGACGACGGCGACGCCGACAACACCGACGACTGCACCGACGCCTGCACCCTCGCGACCTGCGGCGACGGCTTCGTCCAGGCCGGCGAGGCCTGCGACGACGGCCCCGACAACAGCGACGGCGGCGACTGCACCCTCGCCTGCAGCGTCGCCACCTGCGGCGACGGCCACGTCCACGATCAGGGCAGCGGCGACGAGCAGTGCGACGAAGGCCTCGCCAACGGCCCCGGCCACGCCTGCCTCGCCGATTGCACCCTCAACGTCTGCGGCGACGGCGACCTCGGCCCCGGCGAGGCCTGCGACGACGGCAACCTCGTCGGCGGCGACGGCTGCGGCCCGACGTGCGCCCACGAGGCCTGCGGCAACGACCTCGTCGACGTCGGCGAGCAGTGCGACGACGGCCAGGACGGCGATCCCGACGACGGCTGCACCGACGCGTGCATGCTCCCGAGCTGCGGCGACGGCTTCGTCCAGCCCAGCAAGGGCGAGCAGTGCGACGAGGGGGCCGGCAACAGCGACGGCGGCGCCTGCACCAGCCAATGCAAGCTCGCGACCTGCGGCGACGGTCTGGTCCAGCTCGCGGTCGAGCAGTGCGACGACGGGGCCGGCAACGCCAACACCCACGCCTGCAAGCTCGATTGCACCCTCGGTTACTGCGGCGACGGTTTCGTCGGCCCCGGCGAGGCCTGCGACGACGCCGACGCGCTCGACGACGACACCTGCAGCAACACCTGCAAGCTGCCGACCTGCGGCGACGGCCTCAAGCAGGGCGCCGAGGCCTGCGACCTCGGGCCGCTCAACGACAACAACGGCGAATGCACCCTCGCCTGCACCGCGGCCAAGTGCGGCGACGGCTTCGTGCGCGCCGGCGTCGAGACCTGCGACGACGGCAACAGCAACCATCACGACGCGTGTTTGAACACGTGCCAGATCGCCGCGTGCGGCGACGGCGTGGTGCGGACCGGCGTCGAGACCTGCGACGACGGCAACACCCTCGGCGGCGACGGCTGCAACGCCTTCTGCCTCCGGCCCAAGCGCGTGTTCGTCACCAGCACCACGTATTTCGGCAGCCTGCTCGGGCTCGCCGGCGCCCAGTCCAAGTGCCAGACGCGCGCCACGGCGGCCGGCCTGACCGGCACCTGGGACGCCTGGATCAGCACCAACGTCAGCAGCCCGGCGACCCGGTTCATCAAGTCGACGACGCACTACGCCCGCATCGACGGCCCCGAGATCGCGCAGAGCTGGGAGGACCTGACCGACGGCAGCCTCGACGCGCCGATCGACGTCAACGAGTTCGGGGTGGCCGTGTCCCCCAGCAGCGTGTGGACCGGCACCGCCGCGCACGGCAGCGCCCTCGCCGAGACCTGCCTGAATTGGAGCATTACCCAGGCCCCGAACAAGGGCTACGACGGCCGCACCGACGCCACCGACTTCAACTGGACCGCGCGCTCGTTCGCCCTCGCCGCCACCTGCGGGAACTACCAGCGCCTGTACTGCTTCGAGCAATGAGCCCGGGCCGCCCCTCGACATTCATCTCTGGAGATTTCATCACCATGTCCATCCGTATTCGACCCATTCATTCCTTGCAGGCGGGCCTGCTCGCGGCCGGCCTGCAGCTCGTGATCCCGGCCTGCGACGGCGCCCTCGACGTCGCGGTCGACATCAACGTCAGCACCGCCGGCGGCGCCTGCGGCGACGGCGAGCTCCGACCCGGCGAGCAATGCGACCTCGGTCCGGCCAACGGCCCCGGTCAGGCGTGCCTCGCCGACTGTCAGCTCAACATCTGCGGCGACGGTGACCTCGGCCCCGGCGAGCAGTGCGACGACGGCGACGACAACGGCCCCGACGCCCCCTGCACCCCTCAATGCACGCACGCCGCTTGTGGCGACGGCTTCGCCGGCCCCGGCGAGGCCTGCGACGACGGCAACGCGCTCGACACCGATCTGTGCACCTCCGCCTGCGCGCCTGCGGCCTGCGGCGACGGCCACCACCAGCCGGCCGCCGGCGAGCAATGCGACGACGGCCCCGCCAACGGCCCCAACGCGGCCTGCCGCACCGACTGCACCACCAACGTCTGCGGCGACGGCGACATCGGCCCGGGCGAGGCGTGCGACAACGGCCCGAGCAACGCCGACGACGCCGCCTGCAACTCGAACTGCGCTTTCAACGTGTGCGGCGACGGCCACGTCGGTCCGATGGAGGGCTGCGACGACGGCAACGCCGTCGACCTCGACGCCTGCAGCAACGCCTGCGTCGCGGCCACCTGCGGCGACGGCGTGGTCCAGGCCAGCGAGGCCTGCGACGACGGCAATCCGATCGACACCGACGCCTGCACCACCGCCTGCACCGCCGCGGCCTGCGGCGACGGTCACCTGCAACCCGGCGAGGCCTGCGACGACGGCCCGGGGAACAGCGACGGCGGCGACTGCACCCTCGCCTGCGCGCTCGCGACCTGCGGCGACGGCCTCTTGCACGATCAGGGCGGCGGCGGCGAGCAATGCGACGAGGGCCCGGCGAACGGCCCCGGTCACGCCTGCCGCACCGATTGCGCGCACAACGTCTGCGGCGACGGCGACCTCGGCCCCGGCGAGGCCTGCGACGACGGTGACCTCGTCGGCGGCGACGGCTGCACCGCGACCTGCACGCTCGAGGCGTGCGGCAACGGCATCGTCGATCCCGGCGAGCCGTGCGACGACGGGGCCGACGGCGACCAGGACGACGGCTGCACCGACGAATGCACCGTGCCCGCGTGCGGCGACGGTCACGTGCAGGCCAGCCTCGGCGAACAGTGCGACGCCGGCGTCGGCAACAGCGACGGCGGCGCCTGCACGCTGAGCTGCGAGCACGCCGTGTGCGGCGACGGCCTCGTGTGGCTCGCCGAGGAGCAGTGCGATCAGGGCGCGAACAACGGCGCCGACAAGCCGTGCAAACTCGACTGCACCGGGGCGCTCTGCGGCGACGGCGTCGTCGGCCCCGGTGAGGCCTGCGACGACGGCGACGAGGACGACGACGACGAGTGTACCAGCGCGTGCAAGGCCATGACCTGCGGCGACGGCGTCGTCCAGGTCGGCGAGCAGTGCGACGACGGCCCGGCCAACGACAACGCCGGCGCCTGCACCCTCACCTGCTTGCAGGCCAGCTGCGGCGACGGCTTCGTCCAGGCCGGCGAGCAATGCGACGACGGCGACGACGACGACAGCGACGCCTGCGTCGCCTGCCAGGCGGCCGCCTGCGGCGACGACGCGCTGTGGGTCGGCCACGAGCAGTGCGACGACGGCAACACCGTCAGCGGCGACGGCTGCAGCGACGACTGCACCGTGCCCAAGCGCGTGTTCATCACCGGCATCGGCTACACCGGCAACCTGGGCGGAATCGCCGGCGCCAAGGCCAAGTGCCAGGCCCGCGCCGACCTGGCAGGCCTCGGCGGCGTCTGGGACGCCTATCTCGCGTCTTCGGTGAGCGCCCCCGCCAACCGCTTCGCCCACTCCGCCACCGGCTACCAGCGCCTCGACGGTACCATCGTGGCCGACGACTGGAACGACCTCGTCGACGGGTCCATCGACGCGACGATCAGCGTCAACGAATTCGGCGGCCACGTCGGCATCGAATGGGTGTGGACCGGCGCCGGCGCGATGCTGGACAACTGGTGGTACACGACTTGCAACGATTGGTCCATCAGCGACCAGATCACCAATGGTCGGGTCGGCCAGACCTATTTGCTCGACGCCCAGTGGAGCCTTCATTCCAACCAGATCCTCTCGTGCAGCGAGCCCCGCCGCCTGTACTGCTTCGAGCAGTGACCCGTCCGCGCGACCCCAATACATCCCAGGAGACTTTGACATGAAGAACCACACCATCCTTCGTACTCTCGGCATTCGCGCGGCCCTGTTCACCGGCGCCCTGCTGCTCGCGGCCGCCGGCTGCGACGCCGACGTCGCCGTCGACCTCGACGTCGACCCACCGAACCTCGGCGGCGGCGGCGGCAGCCTCGGCGTCTGCGGCGACGGCCAGCTCGGCCTCGGCGAGCAGTGCGATCACGGCCCGAACAACGGCCCCGGCCAGCTCTGCCGCAGCAACTGCCAGCTCAACGTGTGCGGCGACCTCGAGCTCGGCCCCGGCGAGGAGTGCGACCAGGGCTCCGCCAACGGCGACCACAAGCCCTGCACCTCGCAGTGCCTGCACGCCGTCTGCGGCGACGGCCTGGTCGGTCCGGGCGAGGCCTGCGACGACGCCAACACCGTCGACGGCGACGCCTGCACCAACGCCTGCGTCCTCGCCTCGTGCGGCGACGGCATCGCCCAGCCGCCCGAGACCTGCGACGACGCCAACACCGTCGACGACGACGCCTGCCGCAACACCTGCAAGGCGGCCAGCTGCGGCGACGGCGTGCTGCAGACCGTCGTCGGCGAGCAGTGCGACCTCGGCCCGAACAACGGCCCCGCCGCGGCCTGTCGCGCCAATTGCCTGCTCAACGTCTGCGGCGACGGCGACCTCGGCCCCGGCGAGCAGTGCGACAACGGGGCGAACAACGGCGACCACGCCGGCTGCAAGCTCGACTGCACGATCAACGTCTGCGGCGACGGCCACGCCGGGCCCATGGAGGGCTGCGACGACGGCAACGCGGTGAACGACGACGGCTGCACCAATACGTGCGCCGTCCCGACCTGCGGCGACGGCATCGTCCAGGCCACCGAGGCGTGCGACGACGGCAATCCGATCGACACCGACGCCTGCACCTCCGCCTGCACCGCCGCGGCCTGCGGCGACGGCTTCCTGCAGGCCGGCGAGGCCTGCGACGCCGGCGCGGGCAACAGCGACGGCGGCGACTGCACGCTGGGCTGCGCGCTCGCGGTGTGCGGCGACGGCCTCGTCCACGATCAGGGCAGCGGCGACGAGGCCTGCGACAACGGCCCGAACAACGGCCCGAACAACGGCTGCCTCGCCGGTTGCCAGCTCAACGTGTGCGGCGACGGCAAGCTCGGCCCCGCCGAGGGCTGCGACGACGCCAACCTGATCGCAGGCGACGGCTGCAGCTCCGTATGCACGCTCGAGACGTGCGGCAGCGGGGTCGTCGATCCCGGCGAGCAGTGCGACGACGGCGTCGATCACGACCAGGACGACGGCTGCACCGATCTGTGCCGCCCCCCTGTGCGGCGACGGCTTCACCCAGCCGAGCCTCGGCGAGCAGTGCGACCACAACGTCGCCAACAGCGACGGCGGCGCCTGCACCCTGAGCTGCCAGCAGAACGTGTGCGGCGACGGCCTGCGGTGGGTCGGCGTCGAGCAGTGCGACGGCGGGGCGGACAACGGCGAGGACAAGCCCTGCAAGCCCGACTGCACCGGGGCCATCTGCGGCGACGGCTTCGTCGGCCCGGGCGAGGCTTGCGACGACGCCAACCTCGTCAACGAGGACGGCTGCACCAACGCGTGCAAGCTGCCGACCTGCGGCGACGGCTTCGTCCAGGCCGGCGAGCAGTGCGACGCGGGCGCCGGCAACGACAACACCGGCAGCTGCACCCTCGCGTGCAAGGTGTCGGCCTGCGGCGACGGCTTCGTCCAGGCCGGCGAGGGCTGCGACGACGGCAACCTCGTGCAGACCGACGACTGCCCGAACCACTGCCAGTTGCCCGTCTGCGGCGACGGCTACGCGTGGGCCGGCCACGAGCTGTGCGACGACGGCAACGCCACCCAGGGCGACGGCTGCTTCGAATGCCTGCCCGCCAAGCGAGCGTTCGTCACCAGCACCACGTACGACGGCAACCTCGGCGGCCTCGCAGGCGCCGCGGCCAAGTGCCAGACGCGGGCCGACGCGGCCGGCCTCGGCGGCACCTGGGACGTATGGCTCAGCACCGACGCCAGCTCCCCGTCGACGCGCTTCCTGCCGTCCCTGCCCGGCTATCGACGCATCGACAACGTCATCGTCGCCAACACCCTCGCCGACCTGACCGACGGGACGATCGACATCGCCATCAGCGTGACCGAGCTCGGCACCACGCCCAGCGCCTCGGACGTGTGGACCGGCTCCGGCCCGAACGGCCAGGCCACCACCGCCACCTGCACCAACTGGACGACCAACAGTTCGGCGGTCACCGGCGAGTACGGCCGCAGCAACGGGTCCAATGCCGTGTGGAGCGACAACGGCAACCCTGCGACCTGCAACGGGCTCCGCCGCCTGTACTGCTTCGAGTTGTAGTCGCGACGAGAGCCCGCGAGTCGCAGGACTCGCGGGCTTCGATCGGCGCCGCGAGCGCGCTATCTACGCAAAATTCCCGATGGACACCGTCCCGATGCAATAACTGGTTCAGGGTGATGGCATACGACGTGCCCGCTCGCCTGCCGTGGGACCCCGGAACGAACGCGTTCCTCGTCTCGGTGCGCGGCGACTCGGCCGCGGAGATCGCGGCGCTGTGGGACAAGCTCGCCGAGGGAGCGACCGTGGCGCAGCCGTTCGCGCCGTCGGGCTGGACGCCCCTCTACGGCATGCTCAAGGACCGCTTCGGCGTCACCTGGGTCCTGGACGTGGCGACCGAGTCCAAGGCGCCCTGACCCGCCCCATCACTTGCCGCGGGCCTTCAGCGCCTCGGCGAGGCCCGGCACGTGCTCCGCGCCGACCTTGACCTCCAAGGTCGCGCCATTCTTGAAATCGTCGCCGATCGGCTGATAGGAGCCGCCGAGGCAGCGGGCGAGGAACGCCTCGGTGACCGCGTTGAACGAGATCTCGTTGGCGGGCCGCTGGAAGCCGTGGCCCTCGTCGGGATACAGCACGTAGGTCACCGGCAGGCCCTTGGCCTGCATCGCTGCGACGATCTGGTCCGACTCGGCCTGCTTGACCCGCGGGTCGTTCGCGCCCTGGCCGATCAGCAGCGGGCGCTCGATCTCGTCGACCCGGTGCAGCGGCGAGCGCTCGTGCAGCAGCGCGCGGCCCTCCTCCGTGCCGATGTCGCCGACGCGGGCGGCGAACCGCGCCGCCTTGGCGGCCCAGTACGGCGGCACGCTCCGCAGCAGCGTCTCGAGGTTCGAGGGGCCGACGACGTCGACGCCGCAGGCGAACGCGTCCGGCGTGAAGGTCAGGCCGACGAGCGTCGCGTAGCCGCCGTAGCTGGCGCCCATGATCGCCACGCGGGCGGGGTCGCTGATCTTCCTGGCGTTGGCCCAGGCGACCGCGTCGAGCAGGTCGTCGTGCATCTTGCCGGCCCACTCGTGATCGCCGGCGTTCAGGTGGCGCTTGGTGGAGCCGGTCGAGCCGCGGAAGTTGACGCTCATCACCGCGTAGCCGCGGCTGGCGAGCCATTGATGCAAGGGGTCGAAGCCCCACTCGTCGCGGTACCACGGGCCGCCGTGGACCAGCAGGACCAGCGGGACGGGCGCGCTCGGCGTGCCGTCGCCGTCGGGATCGGCGGCCGCCGGCAAGGTGTAGAAGCTGACCAGCTCGAGCCCGTCGCGCGCGGGGATGACGACCGGGTGCATCGCGCGGAGGTCGAGCGCGGCGAGCTCGGCGTCGGCGACGAACAGCAGGTCGGCCCGGCGGGTCGTGCGGTCGTAGCGGTAGTAGCGATTCGGGCCGGTGTCGAGGCGGTAGGCGACGATCCACTGGCGGCCGTCGAGCGTCTGGCTGGTGACCGTGAAGTCGCCGCCATGGACCTCGCGCAGCGCCGCGAGGTCGGCCTCGACCGCCGGGTCGAGCGCCTGCCACCGCTGCCGCGTATGCGTGAAGGTGACCGCGAGCGGGCGATGGGTCCGGGGCTCGGTGAGGACGAATTCGACGCCGGTCTTCGCGTCCTCGGCGAGCACTTTCTGCGCGCCGGTGCGGACGTCGCGGGCGACCAGCGCCGCGGTCTCGCGGTCGCGGCTGTCGAGCAGGTACAGCGTCCGGCCGCTCGCGTCGACGCCGATCGGGCTGGTCGTCATTCCGTCGGCGAGGTCGATGGCGAGCACCCGCTGCCAGTCCTTGCCCTTCGGCGCGAGCAGCTCGCTGCTGCCGTCGGCGAGCTCGCGCATGGCGAAGCGAAGCTCGTACTGATCGTCGGCGATGTAGCGGGCGATCCGCTGGTCGTTGCGGTGGACCAGGGTGCGCGCGCCGGTCCGCACGTCGACGCGGTAGAGGTCGTGCCAGGCCGGATCGCGGTCGTTCATGCCGACCAGGATCTCGCGCGGCCGACGCGGGCTGATCTCGACGATCTGCGCGCGCACGCCGGCGTGCGGGCTGAGGTCCCGCGACTCGCCGGTCGCCGGGTCGACCGCGTACAGGTGCCAGTTCTCGTCGCCGCCCCGGTCCTGCAGGTAGAGCACGCGATCGCCGTCGGCGCTCCACTCGGCCTCGTAGATGCCGCGAAGACGGTCCTGGGTGATCGGTCTGGCCGCGTCCGGCTGATCGGCGGGGCCGACCCAGACGTTGAGCACGCCGTCGACCGGCGCGAGGTACAGGAGCCGCGCGCCGTCGGGGCTGAGCTGCGGGGCCTCGCGGTCGGGGTTGCCGAACAGCACCGCGCGCGGGATGAGCGTCGGGTCGGCCCGCCCGGCCGGAGCCGCAGCGGCGGGGGCGACCGCCGGCGCCTCTGCGGGCCCGCTCGCGGAGGCGCCGGGGCGCAGCGCGCAGGCGAAGGCGGTCAGGGCGAACGAGGTGAGCAGGAGTCGGGGGCGGGCGAGCATCGGTGGACCGCGCCGGCGCGCCGGCGAGGATGCTTGGACCCGAGGTCGGCGACGCGCGGTTTCAGGTCGGCGCCCGCGGCCGCAGAACCTCGCTCGCGCGGCGAGTCCGCTCGCCGCGCGATGGGCCGACGGTCCCGGCAGTCGCTCACGGCCCGAACAGCTCCGCGAGCGGCGGCATCGCCGTGCAGTCTTCGATGTCGAAGACCTGATTGTCGTCGTCGATCGGGCTGTCGGCGTCGTCGTTCTCGGGCAGCCCGTAGACGTGAATGCAACGGGTCGCCTGATTGAGGCTGGTGACGTTCATGAAGCCGACCGTCGTCGCCGACACCGTCGTGATGTGCGGGCCGGATCGAGTGATCCGCCCCGGCGGGTCTTCCCAGCGGTTGAGAGTGACGCGGGTCGACCACCCGGCCACCACCGTGTCGTGCAGCAGCAGCCCGTCGTCGGGCGCGAGGTTGGTGAAGAACTGGTTGCCCAGCACCGCGACGTCGCCGTACGACAGGATCCGCGTGGCGCTGAACACGTCGAGGCCGGCGCGCGCGACCGGGCTGAAGCGGACCTGGTTGCCCGTGAACAGCACCCGCCCGTCGTGCAGGGTCCACTCCGGCGAGATCGGCCGGGGCAGCGCCGGCCGCGGGAACGTGGTCATGAACTCCGGGAACGAGGTCAGCAGGATGAGCTCGCTCGATTGACCGATGTTGTGGATCTCCACACAATGGCCCGCGAACCTGCGCTCGTCGGGCGACAGGCCGACGAGCCCCTCGCTGACGAGCACGTTGCCCTCGACGAACATCGGGCCGACGCCATAGATCTGCAGCGCCCGGCCTGCCGGCTGCGCGACCACGTTGCCGCGGACGCGCGCCGCCGGCAGCCCGCTCTCGGCCTCGACCGTGAACGAACTCGGGCGCTCGCCCGGGGTGACGCGCCGGCCGACCTGCTGCAGCGCGATGCCGGCGCGATGCCCTGATTGACCGCCATCGTCGGCGACCCGCGGCCCGTTGCCGCGGATGTCGTTGTTCTCGATCACCAGGTTCTCGCCGTGCAGCACGTAGATCCCGCAGACCGGGTGGCGGTGGTCGCCGCCGTTGTTCCAGACCTTGTTGTCGTGGATCCGCAGCCGCTCGACGTCCGCGAGGACGATCCCGCCGAACGCCACCACCGCCCGCAACCCCTCGTCCGGGGCGCGCTCGCTGGGGTGCGCATAATTGTTCTCGATGACGTTGTCGGCGATGACCAGCGAGCTCACCGCGATCTGCTGCACCACCCGCCCTTCCTCCTCCGGGAAGAAGCCGAGCACCGAGATCCCCGAGCTGCCCATCTTGTGGATCCGGTTGTTGTAGATCCGCACGTCGGAGGGTCCGAGGTCGGCGAGGAGCCGAACCGACGCTTGATCGCCGGCGTCGAAATCGGACAGCCCCCCGCCGACGCCCGGGCAATCTCCGCCCGGATCCACGGCGCTGGAATTATCGGGCGGAGTCGTGGGTGGCGTGCTGGACGGCCCGCCCGCGGCGGGCACCCGCCGGACGCTGCCGAGAGTGATGCCATGACCGAGGCCTTCGCGGATCTCGCAGCGCTCGACCAGCACGTCGTGGCAAAACCCCGCGATGTGCAGGCCGCCCCAGGCCCGGCTGATCGCCGCGACCCCGGGCGGGGTGGCGATCAGGCAGTCGCGCACCACGACCTGGGCCGACGCGACGAGCAGCACGTTGGCGGCGGCGCTGAGGTCGCCGATCATCGTCAGCTCGCAGCCGAGGATCTTGAGATCGATCGCACCGATCGCGCCGACCGTGCAGAGCGGGAACGCGGCGATGTCGTCCGTGATCGCCAGGTCGTCGACCGTCGGCCGATCCTGCGTGGCGTCGCGCGAGGTCGTGACGACGAGGTCCTCGAGCGTGATCCGCGTCGAGGGCACCGGCGCCGCGCTGCCGGCCACCACCCCGCCGACGACCCCGATCCCGAACTGAC
Source organism: Nannocystis pusilla (assembly GCF_026626665.1). GTDB lineage: Bacteria > Myxococcota_A > Polyangia > Nannocystales > Nannocystaceae > Nannocystis > Nannocystis pusilla. Next base: position 611,140 of record NZ_JAPNKE010000002.1, on the reverse strand, counting down.
CGACGGCCTCGACGGCGAAGCTCCGCGCTGGATGTCGTCGCACCGCTCGAGCGTGAAGATCGCCTTCGACAGGGTGTCGCCGGGCGGCGATCGCAGGATCGTGCGCGGACCGCAGCCCTCCACCACGATGTTGCGGCGCCCGACGACGTGGACGCGCTCCTCGTAGACGCCCGGGAGGACGCAGACCTTGCCGGGCTCGTTCGGCGGCAGGGCCAGGATCGCCTGCTGGATGCTCGTGTAGTCGCCGTGGCTGGTCGCGCCGTCGCCGACGGTGACGCTGCAGCAGCCCGACAGGCGCGTCAGCGGCCGGAAGGTGCGACGGCACGACTCCGCCGCGACCTGCAGCACTTCACCGGCGAGCGTCCAGCGGACGATCGCCAGCGGACAATAGAAGCGCCGAGGGCCGCTCGGGGCCGCGCCCGTCGACTTCAGCGCCCACGGGACGACCTCCTCGGGGGTGTTGGGGCGGGCGGCGACGATCCAGTAGTCGCCGACGATGCCGACCTGATTGAACGCGACCTTGATCCCGGTGCCGGGCAGCGCGACCGCCGGATCGTTCGGCACGAACACGGTGCCGTACGTGTCCACGCCCTCCGGCTTCGGGCCGCCCGGGTTCCACACGCGCAGGTAGAGGAACCGGTCGGCCTCGGGGATCGGACCCAGCCAGGTGAGCATGTTCGTCAGCAGGGCCGCGTCCTCGATGCTCGCCTTCAGCGTCTTGGTGCGTGGGTTGTACGAGGTGGTGACCCGCGCGAGCACGCCGCCGCCGATGTTGGCGTCGATGCGGTGATCGGCGACGCGCTCGCCGTTGGCGATCTGCGCGCCCCACGGCAAGATCTCGAGCACCTGCCCCTTCAGCGGGAACTGCTCCTGCTGCCACGGCGCCGTCATGAACTCCACCGTGACCTCGCTGCCGGTGACGCTCGCGCGGACGCGGAACAGCGGCGCCGCGTTGTCGTAGCTCCACAGGTACATGTTCGGCGCGAACAGCTGGATCCGGATCGCCTGATTCTCGTGGCCCCTGTAGCCGTTTCCGGCCGGGCTGCACAGGTCGTCCGGCGTCGGGACGGCTTCGAAGCTGACCGTGAGGCGCGCGCCGGACTTGAGCTCGCCGCTGGCCCAATCGTACGAGTGATTGAGCGCGATGAACGGGCCGACGAAGCCCTCGAAGGCCGCGGCGCAAGTGCCGGCGGTGCCCGTCGCCACCAGCACCCGGTCCATCCGCCGCATGCGATCGCTGGTGTCCAGGCCGCTCAGCGCGGCCTCGAGCAGCTCGCCGTCCTCGGTCGCGCTGACCGGCTGCTCCCAGCCGACGAGGTAGACCAGGTCGTTCCGCGGCCCGACCGGCTGGCTCGGCAGCGTCACCCCGGGGCGGTTCGATTGCAGCCAGTTGCTCTGCTTGCGGAACGTCTGCGGCGCCGTGGTCCCGGGCGAGCTCCCGATCTCGTGGCGCATCCCGCCGAGGTAGTAGGTCCCCGAGCCGATCGTGAAGTCGTAGGGCACCTTGGTGACGTTCCCGATCGAATAGCCGAGGTTGGGCGAGCCGTGGCGCCCGACGACGTCGACCACGACGAGCCGCTGGGACTCGTCGTCGAGGATCTCGCCCTCGTTGAAATCGGAGTCGAGGATCACCCGCCCCTTTTGCGAGCGAGCGCCGCTGTAGTGCTTCTCCGGCTGATAGAGATGACGAGAGATGTCTTGCGTGGCCATGAAAACCTCGGGTATCGATCGCACCGCGTCGCTGCGGCGATCACTTGAACTTCTGCTCGTCCAGCTGGGCCCGCAGGGTGATGGCCTTGCCGATCACCGACTCGAGCTTGTCGTAGTTGCCCGCCAGCGTCTTGCGGCGCTCCATCTCCGCCTCGAGCTTGGCGAGCTCCTCCTTGGGCGTCCCGCCCTTGTCGAGGTCGTCGATCCGGCGCTGGAGCGCCGCGGCCCGGCCGCGCTGCACCTGGGCGGCGCGCGTGAGGAGCTTGCGGGACAACTCGTCGGCCGCGCCGAGCGATTGATAGAATTGAAGAGCTTGCTGCTTCGGATCCATGGCGATGATCTCCTTGAGGGCGAGCGAAGGTGAAGCACTCGGCGTGGCTCACGGCGGGGCCAACGGGACGGGCTCCTCCTCCTCGTCGTCGCATGCGGTCAGGGTCTGGTTGTAGTCGACGGGGTTGCCGGCGATCGCGGGCAACACGCCGCTGATCATGACGTGGATGCAGCGGGTCGCCTGGTTGAGCGCGGTGATGTTCATGCGCGCGGCGGTGGTGGCCGAGGCCACGGTGTAGTACGGCTCCGCGACCGCGGGATCGACCCAGCGATTGTTGGCAGTCCGCGTCGACCAGGCGACGACCGTGGTGTCGTTATCGATGCTCCCCGAGGTCTCCGGGGGGAAGTCCACGAAGAACTGGTTGTCGAGCACCGCCACGTCGCCGTACGACTGGAACCGATTGACGCACTGGATCCCGCCCGTCTCGGCCCCCTCCGGGCTGTAACGCACCTGGTTGCCGGTGAAGAGGACGCGGCCGTCGGCGAACATCGGGTCGACGGGCAGCGGCTCCGCCGGGTCCCACAAGAGCGGCGGCGTCGGCAAAAAGCCGAGATCGCCGGGGATCGACGCGGAATCGATGAGCTCCGGGGACTGGCCGAGGTTGTGGATGTCGACGCAACGCCCGGTGCTGTCGTCCACGACGGGGACCCCGCGCGCCTTGGCGACGAACACGTTCCCCTCGACGAACATCGGGCCGATGCCGTGGAGCTGCAGCGCCTTGCCCATCGGATGATGCACGACGTTGCCGCGGACCCGCGCCGCGGGCATCCGCGCGTCGCCCTCGATCATGGGAGCATCCGGGAGCCCGCCCAGGCGGCGGCCCACCAGCATCAGCCCGATCCCGAAGCGATGACCCAGGAACGGGGTGTCCGTCGTCGGGCGCTTGCCGTTGCCGGTGACCCGATTGTTCTCGACGGCGACGTTCTCCCCGTGCATCAGGTAGATCCCGCAGATCGGATAAAGCGTCTCCTCGGCGCCGTTTCCGAGGATCGCGTTGTCGTGGATGCGAAGATTGTCGGAGTCGGCGAGGACGATCCCACCCACGGCCGCGTAATCCACGTGATCCGGCGACGGCGGGCCGTCGAAAGGGTACGCACAATTGCCGCGGATGACGTTGTCGGCGATCTCGACGTCGGGCGTCTCCATCGTGTCGTACGCCTCGAATTCCTCCTCCGGCGCGGCGTGGAAGCCGATGACCGAGATCCCGGAGCTGCCCATGCCGGTGATGGTGTTGCGGAGGATACGAACGTCGCGGCAGTAGGTGCCGTAGCCGACATCCACGAGCGGGCCTCCGCCTCGCGGCTCCGCGGTCTCGCGCAGGCTCGCCTTGGAGTGGTAGAGGGCGTCGTCCGCAGCGACCAGGACGAAGCGGCCCACCGGATCGAAGATGTCGAGGTCGCCCGGCACCTCGTCCCCTGCAGTGCCCGTCCCGAACGTGATCCCGTAGCCGCTGCCGCCCTCGATCCAGTTGTCCTCGACCAGGACCCGCTCACAACCGAAGCCGATCTGGACGCCGCCCCACGCGAGCCGCTTGCCGCCGTTGTTGTTGACCGTCTGGAACCGGTTGCCGCGGACCGTCGTGTCCGTGCACATGACGAGAGAGATGTTCGGCGCCCCGCTCAGGTCTCCGACCATGGTGTTGACGCAGCGACTGATGACCAGCGCCTCGACCTGAAACGCGGCGATCGTGGACATCGGGAACGGCGCCGAACCGGTGAGGGGCATCCAGAGCTCGTCCAGGGACGGATCGCCCGGCGAGCCGTTGCGCGTGCTCGTGATCGTCAGCCCCTCGAGGCGGATCCTGCGCTGGGGGGCCCGACTCAGGTAGCCGACGAGCGGGTCGGCGATTCTGACCCCGAACTGACCAGTCGCCGCGATCGTCAGGTCCTTGACGACGATGTCGTGGCTCGCGGAGATCGAGATCAGCCCGTCCACGGTCGGGCTGGTCGCCGGCGAGCTGAGGATCGTGGTCGCCCCGCAGCCTTCGATGACGAGGTGGCTGCGCCCGTGGATGACGACCCGCTCGGCGTACTCGCCCGGCAACACGCAGATCTTGGCCGGCTGGTCGACGGGGATCGAGGCCAGCGCCGCGGTGATGCTGGTGAAGTCGCCGAAGCTCTTGCTCTCGTCGCCCACCGTGACGGTGCAGCAGCCCTTCTGACGCGTGAGCGGCCGGAAGGTCCGGCGGCACGAATCGACGGTGACGGCGCGGCCGAGGGCCGAGGAGAACGTCCAGTGGAACATCGCCAGCGGGGCGTAGAACCGCCGCGGCCCGTGCGGCGGCTCACCGCTGCGCAGCGTCCACGGCACCACCTCGGTCGGGGTCGACGGCCGCGCGGCGATGATCCAGTGATCGCCGACGATCCCCGGCCGGCTGATCTTGATCCGCAGGCCGGTCCCGGGCAGGGCGACCTCCTCGTCGATCTTGAAGCCGAGCCCGATCGGCCCGCTCCGGCTGCCGTCACCGGGGTTCCACACGCGCAAGTAGAAGCACCGCTTGTCCGGAGGCACCCCGTTCGGCTCGAACCATTGCGTCATCGCCGCGAGCGCATCCGCGGACTCGAGCTGGACCTTGACGGTGCGGCGCACCGGGTCGTACGCATCCAGCACGCGCGCGAGCACCCCCGCCGATGTCGAAGGCGATCGGATAATCGGCGGTGTACTCGCCGTTGGCCAGCCGGGCGCCGAACGGCAAGATCTCGAACACCTGCCCGGCCACCGGGTAGTGGGCCTGGTCGCGCGGCTGGGTCAGGAACTCGACGATGGTGGCGTTCGGATCGTCCGAGGTGCGCACGCGGTACAGCGGCGCGGCGTTGTCGTAGCTCCACAACAGACGGAACCGGTCGATCACCTGCACCCGGATCGCCTGATTCTCCACACCCGAGTAGCCCGGCGGGATCGCGGGCTCGCACAGGTCGCCGGCGCCGGGCTCGTCGATCACCACGGTGAGGCGCGCGCCCGACTTCAGCTCGTGATTCTCCCGGTCGAAGGTGTTGCCGCCGGCCTCGAGCGATTCCACGAGCTTCTCGAACGCCTCGTGGCAACCCTCGGGGACGTTCGGGTGGACGTAGACGCGATGGCCGCGCCATTCGCGGACGGTGGTGTCGGGGCCGCCGAGCGCCATCTCGTGGAACTCGCGGTCCTCGACGACCGAGACTTCCTGCTCCCAGCCGACCAGGTACACGAGGTCGCGCCGCGCCTCGACCGGCAACGACGGCGGCTGCGGGAACGCGTCGCTGCGAGTCGCCTGCACCCAGTCGCTCTGGGCGCGGAAGCGCTGCGGCGCGGCGAAGGCGACGCCCGCGGCCGTGGCCGTGCCGCTGGTGGAGACGGTCGTCCCGACGATCTCGTGCCGCAAGCCGCCGAGGTAATAGCTGCCCGAAAGGATGGAGAAGTCGTAGACGCCGGTCGACGGGCTCTGGATCTCGAAGCCCATGTCGGGCGAGCCGTGCGGCCCGATCACGTCGACCGCGACCGCGCGCTGGTCCTCGTCGTCGAGCATCTCGCCCTCGCTGAAGTCCGAGTCGAGCATGGGCCGGCCTTGCTGCATGCGCAGGCCGACGTAGCGATTCGCGGGGCGGAAGAGGTGGCGGGAGAGGTCGTGGTTTGCCATGGTCGAGACTTCCGGGACAGGAGCGTGGGCGAAGGTTCGCTCAGGGCGTGGGGGCCAGCAGCGCCGCGAAGCCGGGCACGGTGTCGCAGTCCGTGTAGGTCAGGTTGGTCCCGTCGCCGTTGTTGTCGATCGGGTCGGTGAGCACGCTGACCTGGACGTGGATGCAACGCGACGCCTCGTTGAGCTTGGTGAAGTTCATCACCCCGAGCGTCGAGGCGGAGATGTCGGTCTGATAGGAGCCGTTGGGGAGCGTGCCGATCGGATCCTCCCAGCGGTTGTGATTGGTGCGAGTCGACCACGCGGTGACCACGGTGTCGCACAACATGTCGCCGACGCCGTCGGGGAAGGTCGTGACGAACTGGTTGTCGAGCACGGCGACGTCGTCGTACGACTGCAGGCTCACCGCGCGGCGGATGTTGGCCGAGGCGCCGGCGACCGGCCGGAAGTGGACCTGATTGCCGGTGAACAAGATCCGCCCGTCGACGGTGTCGGGCGACGGCGGCGGCTCGTCCGTCGGCAAGGGCGGCGCAGGCAAGTAGCCGAGGTTGCCCGGCACGTAGCCCAGGACCCCGATCTCGGCCGACAGCCCGATGTTGTGGATCTCGATGCAGTGCGCGCGCTCGGACGACACCGGGTGGGTGAGACCGCCGCTGCCGAAGACGTTGCCCTCGATCAGCATCGGACCTACCCCGTAGAGCTCCAGGGCCCGCCCGGCCGGCTGATACACGACGTTCCCGCGGATCCGCGCGGCCGGGCGCAGCGAGTCGGGCTCGGTCTCGTAGCTGTCGAACCCGTACGATGTGGCGAGACGACCCACGAAGCGCAGGGCGATGCCGGCGCGATTGCCCGCGAAGGCGGAGCCGCCGACCCGCACGCCGTTGTCGCGGACCTCGTTGTTCTCGATCGCCAGGTCCTCGCCGTGAAAGACGTAGATCCCGCAGATCGGATAGCGATGATCGCCGCCGTTGCCCACGATCCGGTTGTCGCGGATCCGCAGGTTGTCGGTGTCGGCCAGGACGACGCCGCCGAACGCGACCAGCTCCCCGTAGTGCAACCCGGGCACGCCGTGATAGGGGCGCCGGCAGTTGGCCTCGATGAGGTTGTCCTCGATGAGGAGGTTCGGCGAGCGGAACATCCGCTGCCCCTCGACATCCAGAGTGAGGTAGTCGGGCCAGAATCCGGGCACGGAGACGCCGGAGGCGCCCATCTCGCTGATCCTGTTGCCGCGGATCACGACGTCGGCCTGGGTGCTGGCAGTGAGCGTCGTCGCCGGACCGTCGTCTTCGTCGATGCCGTCGGGGATCTCGCTCGTGACGCTCGGGCAGTCCGGATCGTCGGCCATGCTGAACCACCCGTTGGGCTCGAAGGCGGTCGCGTAATCGTTGTTCATGTAGCCGGTGATCACCCGCCCGAGGGTGATGCCGTGGCCGAGGCCGCCGCGGATGATGTTGTTCTCGATCACCACGTCGTCGCCGCCGCCGGTCTGCAGGCCGCCCCAGGCCTTGCTGACGACGTCGCCGTCGACGGAGGGCGTGAGGATCTGGCAGTCGCTGACCCGCGAACGGCCGCAGTGGCTGAGAAAGACGTTGGCCGCGGCGCTCAGGTTGCCGGACATCTCGAGGTAGCAGCGGCGAATGGTCAGGTCGGAGAACCGGTGCGCGGCGATCGTCGACACCGGGAACGGCGCCGGGCCCGAGGCGGGCAGCCAGAGGTTCCACCACGGATCGGGCGCGGGCACGTCAGGATCGCGGCGGGTGGTGACGCGCAGGTCCTCGAGGATCGCGCTCGTCAGGGCCACCCCGTTGCCCAGCAAGGTGATGCCGAACTGACCGAACGCCTCGAGCGTGAGCTTGCGGATCGTGAGCCGCGTGCCACGCGTGACCTCGATCAGCGCGCGCGCGCTGTCGTTGCCCTCGGGGGTGCGGAGGATCGTGCGGGCGCCGCAGCCCTCGAGGATGAGGTCGCTGCGGTCCGTGAGCACGACGCGCTCGCGGTACTCGCCGGGGAGGACGCAGATGCGGCCCTTCTCGTCGCGCGGGAGGGCGTCGACGGCCGCCTGAATCGAGGTGAAGTCGCCGAAGCTGGTCTTTCCGTCGCCGACGGTCACGGTGCAGCAGCCGCGCAGGCGCGTCAGCGGGCGAAAGGTGCGGCGGCACGAGCTGACCTCGGCGACAGCCCCGAGCGTGGTGTGGATCGTCCAGCGGAGGACGGCGAGCGGGCTGTAGAACCGCCGCGGTCCGTGCGGCGGACCGCCGTCGCGCAGGTTCCAGGGGACGATCGGCTGCGCGGTGGCGGGCCGTGCACCGAGGATCCAGTAGTCGCCGACGATGCCGAGGCCGGTAAAGCCGATCTCGTAGTCGGTGCCGCGCAGGCGGATGGGCTGATCCAGGGTGATGCCGATGCCGAAGGGACCGGCGACGTCGTCGTCGCCGGGCTCCCACACGCGCGCGTACAGGTACGCCGAGGCGATCGTCTGGTACCACGCGGCGATCTTCGTCAGGCGCGCGCTGTGTTCGACGGCGACGACGGCGGTGATCTTGCCCGTGCCCGGGTCGTAGGGAGTGATCACGCGGAGCAGCACGCCGCCGCCGACGTCGCCGGCGACCGGGTGATCCGCGACGTGCTCGCCGTTCGGCAGATCGGCGCCCCACGGCAAGAGCTCGAGGATGTGACCGACGCGCGGCGCATGGGCCAGGTCGCGCAGCGGCGTGGTCAACGTCAGGGTGACGTCGACCTCGGAGATCGCCATGGTGCAGCGGACCATCGTCGAGGCGTTGTCGAGGCCCCAGATGAAGCGGTCGGGGGCGATGAGCTGGACGCGGATCGCCTGGTGCTCGGCGCCCGCGAGGCCTTGCAACACCTCGGGTTTGCACAGGTCCTCGGCCGGCTCGACCGGGCTGCGGCGCGAGCCCATGCGCGCGCCCGACTTGAGCTCGAAGTTGACGCGATCGAACTGGTGGCCGCCCGCCTCGAGCGAGGCGACGAGGCCGTCGAACGCCTCCTTGCAGGTGCCCGGGCCGTCCGCGAGGACCATCACTCGCTGCATGAAGCGCTGGCGATAGCCAGTGTCGTGCCCGGCGATGGCCGGGTCGTCCAGCTCCTGATCTTCGACCGCGCCGACGCCCTGCTGCCAGCCGAGCAGGTACACGAGGTCGTTGCGCGGCTGGGTCGGCACCGGCGGCACCTGGACCGCCCGCACGTCGTCGCGCAGCAGCTGCCGCCAGTCGCGCTGGCCGCGGAAGCTCTGGCCGCCGCCGATCTCGTGGCGATAACCACCGAGGTAGTAGGTCCCGTCGGCGATGTCGAAGTTCCAGGTCAGGCCGGCGACGGTGACGTTCTCGACGGTGAAGCCGCGGTCGGGCGAGCCGTGCGGGCCGACGACCGCGACGACGAAGTGGCGCTGGTCCTCCTCGTCCAGCATGCGCGCCTCGTTGAAGTCGCTGTCGAGCACCACCCTGCCCTGCTGCATGCGGGTGCCGGTGTAATGATTGCTGGCCTGGAAGAGGTGGCGAGAGATGTCGTGGGCGGACATGGCGATCCTCGGGTGCGTCAGTTCTCGCGGATGAAGGCGGCGATCCGTCCCATCGGCATGAATTCGTGGACCTTGGCGCGCACGCTGTCGTGCTTCAGCGGGTTCAGGAGCCGGCTGTAGGCGCCGATCTCCGAGCCGTTCTCGGCGCCGCGGACGACGAAGTCGGGTGCGCTTTCGGACAGGATGTAAAAGCCAGGATCGCCGAAGCGGGTCGAGACGAAGAAGTGCGGGAAGACCTCGGCGACGCCGGGCGGCGGGTAGACCGGCGAGGTCTCGCTGCCGGGGGCGAGGACGCTGTAGCGCACGCAGCCGTGCTGGTGGTCGGTGACCTTGACGGGCTTCTGCGCCAGCAGCTCGGTGGCGTCGACCCGCAGGCCCACGGTGGCGATCGCCAGGGTGCAGCGGGCGAACTCCAGCTCGGTCTGCGGCAGGTCGATCGTGGCGGTCGCCACGGCCGAGGCGATGATGCTGTCGCGCGCGCGCAGGGCGTGCACGGCCCCGCCGAGGGCGAGCTCGATGCTGGCGACGATCGAGCTCTCGATGACGAGCTCGTCGATGGTGCCCTGGACGAGGATGTCGGCCGGAACCAGCGCGTTGCCGTCGGCCTTGAGGCCGCCGGGGTCGAGGGTGCAATGACGAATGGTGACGCGCGCGTAGTCGCCGGCCAGCACCAGCTTGCCGCCGCCGTACCACAGACCGTCGAGCGTGAGCTCGGCGTCGGTGCCGGTCGCGGTGAACTTCCAATTGTTGCTCTCCGCGACGGCCTGGCGCAGGTAGGGGCGCTGCTGCGAGGCGGCCTGCAGCGTCAGGTCGGTGAAGCCGCTGATGTCGTCGACGAGATAGGTCTTGCTGTCGGCGAAGGTGTAGACATTGGCCCAGGCGCCCGGCGGGTCGTAGACGCCGCCGCTGAAGGTGTCGTCGACGGCGGTGAGGACGGTGGCGCGGCGGTCGTAAGTGCCGGCACCGAGGTCGCCGGAGAAGCCGTAATAATAGTGGGCGACCTTGGTGCCGGCGGGAGGCACGGCCTCGGGGAACCAGTAGCGGCCGCGCACGGGATCGACCATGAGCTGCTTGCCGGTCGCGACGGTGAGGCCGGTGCCCCATTCCCGAGGTCGCCGGCGAGGGTGCGCTCCGGGGCGATCTGCACGTCGTCGGTGTCGTCGAGCCGGGTGATCTTGAAGGCCCGCGCGTCGCGGACCAGCGCGGCCTTGGCCGAATCCTCGGTCAGCGCCGCGGCGAGCAGCGTGTGCAGGTTGTCGGGATCCATGAAGTCGCTGCTGTTCGCCAGCGAGGACAGCGTGGCGCGCAGGCGATACTCGTCGCGGAAGCGGACGCCGATCCAGTCGCGCAGCTCGGTCAGCGCGGGGGCCGGCAGCCCGCCCTCCTGCATGGCGTCGAGGACGGCGTCGGTGATCTCGTACTCGGCGTGACCGAGCAGGCGGCAGCGGATCGGCGCGCTCACGTCCTCCTCGTGGCGCCGCCGGCAGCCGTCCTCGGGCCGGTAGGACGGTCGAAACAGCGGGATGTCGCGCCCCGACGGATCGAAGGTATAGCGCCGGGTGGTGAGCTCGAACGGGGTCGGCGCGTCGACCCGATAGGCCTGCATGCGGTAGAGGTGGTGATTGAGCTTGGGGATCGCGTAGCGCCCGGCGTGGCCGCGGTGCTGCCAGAGATCGGCTGTGTGCGACAATTCGTCGAATGTCCCGTGGGCCAGCTCGACGCCCCGCGGGCGGCGGAGGTCGGCGATCCCGCCGACCGGGGTGGCGGTGAGGCGACCGACAGGGTACGGCTGCGGGTCGAGGCCGTGGTGGGTGCGGCCGAGGCGGCGAAAGGCCTCGACGACGGCGCCGTCCCAGCCGGCCATGTCGAGGATCAGCTGCTCGAGGACGGTGACGGTGCCGGCGCGCCGGCGATAGTAAATGGTGCGAGCGACGTCGACCCGCCGCGCGCGGGCGTTGAGCGCGGGCACGAGCCGGGTGGCGACGAGGTCGCCGATGTACGGGACGACCCAATCGTCGCAGTACTCGATGCTCTGGTCCTCCCACAGGCGATCGATGCTGCGCCGGGCGACGGCGGCCTGCTCGGCGACGGCCTGGATCAGGGCGCGAAGGACATGCTGGTTGGGCGCGGCGGCGTCGAGCTCGCGGTAGACGCCGGGGATCCAGTCCCACAGCTTCTCCGTGAAGTATCGGGCGAATTGGTCGTTGGCGGCCATGAGATGTCCTTTCGGTCAGGAGACGAGGTCGCGGCAGCCGCGCGATTCGGCGTGGTACGCACTGACGACGAGGCGGACGGCGTCGAAGTCGCCGAGGTCGAGGTACTGCCCCGGGTCCAGCGCGAGCCCCGGCGTGGGGAACGGGACCGGGGGGTGATCGAAGGCGAAATACATCGAGGTGACGTCGAGGACGCCGGCGATCGACTTGGCGGCGCCGACGATGAGGCTGCGCGACAGGGGACCGCCGATCGGGGTGTTCTCGACGGCGAGCGGGCCTCTTTCGGGGTCGAGCAGCGCGGCGCGCACGGCCGACTCGACGTCGGCGGGCACGCGGTCGCGCTCGATCTCGAGGTTCAGAAAGAGGACCTTCTGCTGCGCCGTGGCGGCCTCGGCACGGATCGGCGTGCCGGGCTCCGACATGGCCTGGAGGTCCGCGACGATCTGCTCGTCGAGATCGGCGCCGGGGTCGTTCGGGATGTACCAGACCTTGATCCCCGCGGTCTGCGAGGGCTCGTCCCAGGCGTACTCGACCTTGCAGCTCCGCACGCCGGCGGTCATGGCAGTGCGCGCGGCGAAGTCGGCCAGCGAGACGCAGCGCCCGAGCACGAGCGCGGAGGCCGGCGCGTGCCTGCGGATGTCCTTGCTGGTCTCGGCGTCGCCGCCCCCGCGCGCGACGATCGGGCTGCGCACGCTCTTCAGGCCGGGGACGGTTTTGATGATCTGATTGATGGCACCCGCCGGCGGCGCCTCGGCGCCGGCCCCGTGGCGATATTTGGCGCGCACGTTGCCGCGTCCGGTAGGCAGCCGGAGGCCGCGGACGCCGTCGCCGAAGGTGATGAAGGTGTTCTGGTCGTCGTCGTGGCGGACGATGTAAACGGGGTCGTTGGGGCCGGCGCCGTAGAAGCTGGGCCGCTCGCGCCACAAGATGCCGTCGACGCGGACCTCGAGGGTGCTGACGACGCCGCTGGCAGCGCCGGGCTGCGAGAAGTAGGTCAGCGGGGTCTTGGCGAGCTTGAAGGTCTGGTGCGCCTGGGTCGGGTCGCCGTCGCCCAGGACCTCGTCCTGCACGGTCTCGCCGCGCGAGATGTCGAGGACGTTGCCGTAGGCCTTGACGGGGACGCGCAGGCCGCCGTCCCACTCGGGGCCGCTGATGGTCAGGGTGGCGCTGCCGTTCGCCTGGACGTCGAGCTTGCCGTTGACGAGGACGCCCTTGCCGTCGGCGTCCTCGAGGATGAAGCGCGTGGGCGGGTCGGCCGGCTTGTCGTGGATGCCCTCGAGCGGGAGGGTGTTCAAGACGACGCCGGGCGTGAGCTCGGTGTGCGCGAGCCGCATGATGCGGCCGACATCGTGCATGTTGTAGTGGATGATGAGCGGCCCCGGTCTACTGAACGAAACCTTGTCCGCATCAATCGCCGGGTTCAAGTACAGACGCGTCACAGGGATCATGACGCCAGGTTCAGCCGAACCAGCGAGTCGGAGTTGCTTCTCCTCGGTCCACACCACTCTATGCGCCGAGAAATAGTCATTGTACTGGACCACAACAAAGTCACCAGCATAGATCGAACGATACACACTATCAAGATCGACCGAGGTCTGTTTCTTCTCCGAATCCGTAAAGTCACTTCCAGAGACAGGGTTGACAACGTTCCCCAGGTGACCAGCGATCGTCACGCCGAAACCGTTGTAGAGCGCCCCGATCTCGGCGTCTGAAAGTGGAGGAACTTCGTGAATCGCCGACTCTTCCTCATTTTGGTCATTTACGGCATTATCAAGGAGCTTGGTCTTGACATAAGCGCGCTGCGACGGGCTGAAGAGCGCCACGCTCTTGTAGCCGACCGATGCGGAGATTGCGGGCTTCTTCGCAACTCTGAGCTCGACGTACTCTTGGGCATCTCTCCCCTTGAATGACGAAACATCCAAAATCTCCGTCGCACCCTGCCGTACGATCTTGTCGTACCAAAGGAACATGAGCGGCCGCCCCCGCACTGCGCTGGCGGTGGCAGGATCGAGCAGCAAGCGGCTCTCGTCAAACTCTCCGAGTTCAGGGTCCACCACGGAGCCCAACGTGTATTCATTGACCTTTCCCGAGACTCGGCCACCATTTGATTCAAACACCTGCCCCGGCGTTGATGATCTATAGGCCACGGCAGGCAAAGCGCCATGTCTATCAGGACCGACAAGAACGGCGACCTCCGCCACCGAACTGACAGCCGGATGGAGCTTGTAACCCAGCAGGCCCGCCAAGCTTCGCAACGACCGACGGTTCCTCGCGGTCGTTACGGTCGCCTCCGCCATGATCACACCGTTGTAGAGGCCAACGACATCACCGACATATGCCCAGAGCTCGAACAGCACCATGCTCAGATCGGAGTGCGGCGCCCATGAAGCCAGAGGCTGCAAACCATCGACTTCTTGCTCAGGGATGGCGGCTCCAAGCGAACGTCGCAGCAGGTCGAACCTGAGGCCTGGCGTGGGGTCCAGCGGACTCATCTCCAGCGTAACATTCCCGGTCGTCGAAGTCGTCAAGCACGGAGCGCAGGTGAAATTCTGGGGCATGGAAGTCCTCTTCAGACGGATTTACGGTCAGTTGCGCACCAGTCATGGCTGTGGCAGGATCCGAGCATGACGCTCCGGCAAGAAATCGCGATCATCCTGGCTCTCGCGGCAGCATGTGGCGACAATGGAGACACTGGAACTACCGCTTCTAACACCACGCCGACGACGGTCCAGATGACCGACAGCCCGTCGACGCTCACCGAGAGCGATACGTTGAATACGAGCTCCAGCTCCAACACGAACTCTGGTCTCACGGATGAGACGATGACCTCCCCGACGGCGAGCACGACGTCGACCGGAGAGAACGCTCCGGTCTTCCTGTCGCTGGGCACCAACGTGAATGCCATCACGGAGGGAGAGTCGGTCGTTTTCACGGCGCTCCTGACCGACCCCGATGGCGTGGACGACATTGTGGGCGGAAGCCTTACGAATGAGGACGGAGCGATCGATTTTGGGCCCTTCGTAGCCGCTGGACAGGAAGGGACTTACTCGATCACGATTTCCTGGGCTCAAATTCATCAGGCCGCCCCCATTCAATTTGAGGACGTAGCGGAGACCAGAGTCTTCCACGCCCGTTTCTTCGACCAGGCCGCGAACAGCTCTACCAAGTCGGTTTCGGTGAATCTTCAGTGCGCGGGCGGTTCGGCTTGCGGCGGAGCCTGCACTGACCTTGCAGTCGACGGCGTAAACTGCGGAACGTGCGGCCACTCTTGTATGGCGATGGGTTGTGAGGCCGGCAACTGCAAACCGGCGTGGAGCGAGTGCTTCACTGTCGCGGATGGCTTCAGCAGTTGCGATGAGATGTGTCAGAGCCTCGGGGAGGCTTGCGCAGAATCGCAATGTGCGGGCAACACGACTAGGTACCTCGGCGCTCAGTCGGAGTGTGGAGAGGACATGGGCGGAGTTCCCCAGGACGATTCCTGCAGCAAGGTGCAAGATTGGGGTTTCCCGCCATCAAGTGCTGCTGCACCGACTCGAACTGAGCAGCTAGCCCCCCTCATACCCCGCCCTCCGTGATGACGCGGATCGAGCCGCGCTCGGGCGTGCGGGGGTCGCTGGCGAGGCGGAGGATCTGGTCGTCGGGGACGACGTACAGGTCCTCCATCGGGCGCATGTGGTGGACGGCGCGGGCGCCGATTCGGATGTCCTTGACGGCGAGGACGCCGGGCACGGCGCCGACGACCGCCTCGATGGTGAGGCGCTGCAGCGGGGCGCCGAAGGTGAAGGTGTCGGGGGCGAAGTAGCCGGGGGTGACGCCGTCGCCGCGGAGGCGGCGGATCACGGCGTCGCGCACGGCGCTGGGGATGTGGCCGGGCTTGATGCAGATCTGGACCTCGAGGTCGATGGCGCGGAAGCGGGGGTCGCGGACGAACACGTCGCGGCCGGCCTGGCGGACGCAGTGCATGAGGCCGTCGAGCTCGTCGCGCTGCTCGTCGGTGAGGGCGTAGGCGCCGACCGGGTCGGGCGTGACGAAGGTGGTCGGCCAGCTGCCGGTCCACCGCTGGCGCACGCCGGCGACCTGGACCCAGTCGAGGCGCCTGGCGATCTCGCAATAGTCCTCGGGCTTGACGGCGCGGTGGGTGACCGCGCGGAACTCCTCGGGCGCGAGCTGGCGGATGTCGTCGAGCGGCTCGGGATCGACGCCGTCGCTCACCGGCAACGGATTGGCGATGCTGACGACGGCGCCGGACGAGATGAGGCTGGTCTCGCCGGTGACGGGATTCTTGAGCAAGCGGACCGCGCCGGGACCGACGTTGCTGCGGGTGCCGGGGCCGGTGCGGTAATCGACGCGGAACAGGACGCCGTCGGCGGGCATCTTGCCGAACTCGCCGTCGCCAAAACGAATGGTGGCACCTTCGCCGCTCGCGTAGTCGAGGTGGACGAAGTCCTTGTCGACGGTGGCGCGCTGGAAGCCGATGACGCGCCGCCAGATGCCGTCATCGAGGGTGTAGTGCTCGTCGAGCCGATCGGAGGACAGCAAGGTCCGGCGCCAGGTCCAGTCGCTGAGGTCGAGGTCGAGGTCGGGGCCGGTGACGCGGGCGACGCGGAGCTCGGGTACGGTGGCGCGCAGGTCGGCGCCGAGGCGGCCGAGACCACCTGTCTCCGAGGACAGGAGGCTGTGGAGGAAGGTGACGCTGCGCTCGCCGGTGATGGCCGACAGAGGGCCCTCGCGCTCGATCGCCTGGCGCATGTCGACGGTGCCGCCGCGGACCTCGAAGTACTCGGTGAAGCGCTCGCCGGCGGTCGCCGGGACGATGTTGCCGTGGACCGTGGTGCCGGCTCCGACCTTCAGGCACCACGGCAGGGCGTGCTCTTCCCGCCAGGACAGGCGGAGCACCCGCAACGGAGGCGTCAGCGGCGGCCGCGGGAAGTTGTCGACGATCTCGTCGACGTCGGTGACGAAGACGAGGTGACGCCGCGCGGGCTCGCCTGGCTCGACCGGGTCGCGCTGGATGAGGACCCACTTGTTCTTCCACTCGTCGCCCGGAGCGACGACGGCGTCGGGATCCTGGACGAAGAGCTCGGTCGCACCGGCCGGCAATTCGGCGGCGTCCTCGTCGAAGAAGTGCGATTGGAGGAGTTCCACTGCGAGCGGACAGGATAGGCCGCGCCGGCGAGCGTGTCGGCGAGGCCGGTCCCGATCTCGAAAGTAATCACCTCGCCGTCGTCCCCGCCGGCCCACACGCGATGGCCCGCCCGCACGGGATACACGACCGGCAGCGCGGCCTGCACGTCGAGGAAGGTGGCGCCCGAGCGGCCGTCGTGGATGTCGTAGTCGACGAGGCGGGCGAGCCGGCGGACGCTGCGGCGCTGGGTTGCGGTCTCGAGGAAGGCCTCGCGGGCGATGCGGTCCTGGGTGTACGAGAGCTCGTCGCCGAGCGCGGCGAACAGCTCGAGCAGCATGACGCCGACGTCGGCCTCGACGAGCTCGCGCCACTGCGGGTAGCGCTGGCGGGCGAACTCGAGGAGGGCTCCGCGCAGGCTGAGGAAGTCGCGGGCCATGTAGTCGACCGGGAAGTCGACCAGGTCGCCGGGCTGGCAGGCCTCGGGGACCGGCTTGCAGTCGATGCGGGTGTCGGCGCAATTGGCCTTGAAGGTGAACTCGCTCGAGCGGAAGAAGTAGTCGAGCCGCGCGTCGGTGATCGTCAGGCGATAGCGCGAGAAGTCGCCCGGCTTGTCGACGGTGAGCACGAGCACGTGGTGGTCGTCGTCGGTGTCGTCGAGGCTGACGTCGGTGACGCGCACGACCGGTACGCCCTCGCCTCCGGTGGTGCTGACGATGGTGATGTCGGCCGGCGCCGGGTCGTCGTCGGCGAACGGAGCGGCGAGGTCGCCGGGGTTGCGGTGGAAGTGGACCCGCAGCACGGTCTGGCTCGGCTCGACCTCGACGAAGTCGATGCCGGTCAGCGGCGGGTCGGATGCCTTGATGGCGGCGATGCGTGTGGCGTACATCAGGCGACCTCGACGTTGAGATATTGACGGGTGCCGCGCGCGAGCACGACGTAGGTGATGGCGACGTCCAGGGTGGCGTCGCGCGGGGTGGCCTCGACCTTCTCGACGCGGATGAGCGCGCCGAGCCAGCGGTCGAGGGCCTGATAGACGGTGGTCTCGGCCAGAGCGGCGCCGCCGAAGCTGTTGAGGGCGAAGACGTGGCGCCGCAGGCCGCCGCCGAAGTCGGGCCGGTGGACGCGCTCGCCGGGGCCGGTGAGGATGACCTGACGGATCAACTGCTGAATGTAGGCGTCGGGGTTCGGCTCCTCGCGGAGGCGACCGAGGCCCTGATCGACGGCGAGCGGGAACTTGAGGCGAGCTGTACTTTTGGCCATGGGATAAGGAGCCTCAGGTGTTGTGGATCTTGCGGTCGCCCTGGCTGACGAGCAGCGGGCCGGTGACGACAGGGCCGGTCATCGTGGGCATGAGCGCGAGGCCCTGGCTCGAGCGGCCGACGGTCGGGACGCCGCCGATCGACACGCGGGTGTTGGGCACGGTCCAGATGCCGTAGACCGAGGGCGCGCCGCCGAACAGCAGCTGGTCGCGGGCGGTGCCCATCATGCCCTTGGCGCCGCTCACCCGCGTGTTGGGGGTGATGACCGCGATAACCCGCTGGTTGAACGAGTCGGAGACGCCGAAGGGCGGGATGGTGACGACGGGGCCGGGCATGTTGCGCTCCTCCTACGATTAGAAGATCTCCTGGGTGCCATCGTTGATGGACACGCGGGCGGGATCGACGGAGATGTTGCGGGTCTTGGCGCTGGCCTTGACCTCGATCGAGTCGAGCTTGATCGAGAGGGCGTTGATGGTGATCTTCGAGGCGCCGGTGTCGATGACGAGCTCGCCCTTGAGGTCGTCGATCCGCAGCGAGACGCGGTCGGTGCGGATGAACTTGACGCTCGGGACGGCGTCGGCCGGGTCGATGTCGCCCTGCGCCCAGTAGCAGCCGCTCCAGATCGGGTACGAGGATCGCCGGCCTCGAACTCGACCCACACGCCCGCGCCCGCCGGCGGCAGCATGTGGAGGCCGACGTCCTTGCCGGCGTACGGGACGCACGGCATGGCCCACACGGTCGCGGTGCCGAGCACCGCGGGCACCTGGACCTGCACGCGCCCGCGCAGGGTCGGGTCCGGCGTCGACGCGGCGACGAGGCCGCGGTACTTGCCGAAGTAGCGGCTGCGCAGCAGCTCGAGCATGTCGCGAGAGGTCGGGTCGTCGTGCATGTCAGACTCCGAGGGCGTTGCGCGCGAGGGTGAGGTCCATGGAATGACCGTTGACGTCGAGGGTGTGCGAGACGCCGGTGACGAAGTAATCGCCGCGGTAGCGCAGGCCGAGGCCCTTGATCGGGACGACCATGTGCGGCTGGAGGACGCGGCCTTCGAGGGCGAAGCGGGTGGTCCGCGCGCGCGCCTGGACGAACCATTCGGCCTCGGACAGGGCGGCCTGGGCGCGGGTGGTCAGCTCGCTGGGGTCGCCGGCGGTGGTCAAGAAGACCTCGCGCATGACGCCGGAGACGAAGGAGGCGATCGGGCGGGCGCCGAGCGGCAGGTTGGGCGGGGCCGGGACGACGGCGGGGGTGGCCTCGTTGACGCCCTCGAGCACGCGCAGGCCGCTGCTCAGGACGGGGCGATCGAAGTCGACGTCGATGTCGAGGCTGAGCATGGTCTGCTCGCTGCGGTCGCCGACGTTGATCGAGAGGCTGGGCCCGAACGGGTCGATGACGGCGGGCGCGGCGGGGACGTCGGGGCGCGGCGGCGAGGGCTTGAAGTTGCCGACCTCGACGACGGCGAGGCCGGCGGTGCGGTAGGAGATCCAGAAGTGGAAGCCGTTGCGCCGCGCGAGCCGGTTGAGGAAGTCGAGGTCGCTGCCGCTCTGGTTCTGGGTCTGGCTGAGGTCGGAGTGCAGGCGGGTGGTCTGGGCGACGTCGGGCACGAGGCCGTAGCCGGCCAGGACGGCGCCGACGATGTCGCTGTCGCGCCCGGACCAGGCGACGGTCCGGTGCGCCCGCGCCATCTCCATGCGGCGGTCGCCGCCGCTGATCTCGAGCCAGGAGCCGACGTTGCCGCTCTCGAAGTGGATCTGGTGGCGATCGATCGGGCCGCGCACGAGGCAGGCCTGCTGACCGACGCCGTCGTCGACGATGACGCTGACCACCGCGCCGGGCCGCAGGCGCGGGTCGACCAGCAACGGATAGTCGCGGACGAGCTCGTCGAGCTCGGCGACGAGGCGCACGCTGAACCGCGCCGGCTCGCTCAGGCTCTGCTCGACGCGCACCGAGTCGACCAGCTCGAGCAGGTCGACCACCGGGACGTTGTCGATCAGGAGGATGCAGTCGAGTGCCATGTCAGGTTCCAATCGGGATCGGGATGGCGCGGGCCTCGCTGAGCGCCTCGGGGTGCATGACGTCGGCCAATTCGGCGATCTTCCAGTAGCCGTGCGGGTCGCCGAAGTAGAAGCCCGCCAGGTGGTCGAGCCGCTGGCCCTGCCGCCGCAGGTGCTCGCCGCGGAGCTGCAGCTTCGGCGCGTCGGGGACGAGCACGACCTGGACGGTGCGCCCGCGGTGGTCGGTGACGGTGCCGGTCGGCACCCCGTAATAGCGACTGGTCCGATCAAACATAGTCCCTCAGATCACTGACGACGGTGGCGAGGTGGGCGAGCGCGAGGGTGTCGCGCTCGAGGGCGTTGAGCTTGTAGGCGGCGACGGCGAGGACGATGTCCGGGTACGGCTTGGCCCGCAGCTCGTGCGGCTGGATGACCTGAAAGTCGAGCTGGACCTCGGCGTGGATCGGCATCAGCGCGGCGTTGTGAAGGGTCTCGGTGACGCTCATCGAGCTGATCCACACCGGGAGGACGCGCCGCCGGCCGAGCGCGAGCAGGACGATCGGGACGGTCTGACGCGAGGGGATGTCGTCGGTGGCGCCGTTGAACAGCGAGACGAAGCTGTCGGCGAAGTCGCCGAGGATGCCCTTGGGCGAGTAGACGAGCCGCTCGAGCGCGGCCAGCCGGTCGGACACGCCGACGGCCCGGGTCATCACCCGCCCCTTCTCGAGGTCGTCGGTGGCGTCGATCTCGAGCTTGAACGAGTAGCTCTCGGTCGGCGGGAAGGTGTAACGATTGCGCTCCTCGAGGCCGTTGTTGCCGTCGCCCGGCATGTTGACCTGAAAGCCGCGCGAGATCGTCTCGGGGTTGTATTGAAACAGGGTGATGTGCGGGATGACCCCGACGACGTCGCGGTTGAGCTGAATGAGCGCGCCCGGGTGGAGCCGCGGAGAGCTGGGATTTCCGGAGATGTCAGCATGGTCACTCCTGATGCAGGGCCTGGATGAGGGCGCGCTGGACGGCGCGGAGGGTCTCGGCCTCGCCGGCGTCGTGCGGGACGGTGACGCGCAGGCGCACGGCGCCGAATTCACGCGACCTGGCGATCGGGACAGCTTGCAGTGATTCGTGAAGGCCGGCGGCCAGACGCTCGCCGGCGCCGCGGTCGTCGCCCGGGACGCGGACGCTGAGGCTGCCGATCCGGAGCTGGGGTTCAGACATGCACGACCAACCTCTCCCGGTCGCGCCGCTCGAGGGCGCGGCCGTCCTTGTCGAGCTCGCGCTCGAGGCCGCGGACGAGCTGGCCGACGCCGAGCGGGCGCTTCTCGCTGCGGGCGACGAAGGTGGCGGCGAGCACCGCGTTCTTGATCTGGGCGCCCGAGAGGTCGACGCCGCCGAGCGTGTCGAGCGCGGCCGGCGAGACCTCGGCGCCGAGCTCGGACAGGACCTGCTGCCAGATCTGCCGGCGCGCCGCGGCGTCCGGGCGCGGGAACTCGAGGACGTGGCGGATCCGGCGGATGAAGGCGGGATCGATGTTGGCCTTCTTGTTGCTCGCCAGGACGGCGACGCCGGCGAAGTCCTCGAGCAATTGCAGGAGGTAGTTGGTGTCGCTGTTGGCGTGGCGATCGTGCGAGTCGCGGACGTCGGTGCGGCGCGCGAACAGGGCGTCGGCCTCGTCGAACAGCAGGACCGCGCTCATGCCGGCGGCGACGCTGAAGATCTTGCGCAGGTTCTTGGCGGTCTCGCCGATGTACTTGGAGACGATCGTGGCGAGGTCGATGCGCACGAGGTCCTGGCCGAGCTGCGCGGCGAGCACCTGGGCGGCCATGGTCTTGCCGGTGCCGGCGGGGCCGGTGAACAGGGCGACGAGGCCGGTGCCGCGCGGGTACAGCCGACGCGCCTCGGGCCGCTCCCAGAAGTCGGCGCGGTCGCGGGCCTCGAACACGAACTCGGCCAGGTGGTCGCGCAGCTTGGCCGGGACGACGAGGTCGGCGAGGTCGAAGGGGCAGCGCAGGACGTGGCCGAGCTCGCCGAGGCGGTGGCGCGAGCGCTCGCGGCACAGCTCGGCGGCCGCGTCGACGCTGGCCGGGCGGCGCAGACCGACAGCCGCGAGGTCGCCGACCGGGAGGGCGTAGCGCCGCGAGACCTGAAGGACATGTTCTTCCGGCCATGTCCTGGTGGTCGGGACGAGGCGCCGCCACAGCGCGGCCCGCTCGGCGAGGTCGGGCGCGGGCAGGTCGACGCGCAGGTCGACGACGCCGTCGACCGGGGCAGGACGGTCGTGCGCGGCGCAGGCGACGGCGGCGAGGCCGAATTCGCCGGCCGCCGCCGGCAGCGCGCGGGCCTCGGCCGGCAGGTGCCAGATCGGGATGGCGTTGAGGATGCGGGCGTGGCGGACGACGAGGCGGCAGCGCTCGTCGAGATCGGGGTCGGCGAGCGCGGCGACGTCGACGACGAAGCCGGCGAGATCGAGCGCGTGGAGCACCGCGGCGGCGAAGCTGCGGCGGCCGCTGCCGGGCTGACCGGCGACGACGAGGCGGACCGAGACGCCGGCGTCGAGGGAGTCGACGAGGGCGTCCAGGACCTGGCGCACGGGCCAGCTCGAGAGCGGCTCGCGGATCACGGGGCGGGTGACGACCGCCGCGAGCTCGGCGGGGACCGGGACCTGTCCGATAAGCCAGCCGGTCACCTGCGGGTCGAGCTGCAGGACTGCGGGGACCCCGGGCCCGGCGTCGCGCTCGCTGACGAGGCGCCAGTGGCGGAGCGCGCCGGTCGAACGCAGCAGCGGCGCGAGGGAGCGGCCGAACAGGTGGCGCACGAGCTCCTCGGTGACGCCCGGGACGCCGGTGAGCCGCTGCAGGGCGGCCGCCAGCGCGGGGGTCCGCTCGGCCGCGACGCAGGTCTGCAGCAGCTCGAGCTCACCCGAGTCGAGGCCGAGCGCGTGGACGAGGTGCCGCAGGGGGCTGTCCCACGCGTCCTGGGCCAGGCAGGCGTCGAGCTCGGCCTCGACGACCGCGAGGCGGCGCTGCAGACCAGCGAGCTCGTCGCTCGCGGCGTAGAAGCGGGCCTCGTGCGCGGGCAGGTCGAGGCCGAGGCGCGCGAGCGGGTCGGCCTCCTGCTGCTCGAGGTGGCGCACCCACGCGAGCCGACGACGCACGCGGAGGACCACGCGCTCGCACACGAGGTCGAGCACGGGCGGCGCGTCCGGCTCCGGAGCGCGCGTGGCGGCGGCGAGGCGGTTCACTCGGCCACCTCGATCCAGTAGGGCGGCGCCTCGGCGCCGCGGACGATCAGACGGAAGGGATGGTTGCCGGCGTCGCCGCTGCCGAAGTGCGGGCGGATGGTGATGTGCTCGTCGTCGGTGATCACGAAGGTCTTCGGAGCGACCGCGCCGGACTCCTCGTAGGCGAGGCCGTCGACGTAGACCTCGATCTGTCCGGCCAGCGCCGGATCCGTCAGGTTGCTGCCCGGAGCGACCTCGACGGAGACCGGGTCGCCGACGACGCCGACCGGATCGTTGTCGGTGACGAACGGTGTGACCGCGAAGGCGAGCTCGTTGGAGCGCGAGGTGACGGTCTTGCTCAGGCCGCCCGGCAGGTCGACCTGGCTGCTGACCTGGACCGAGACGCCGTAGATGCCGGGCAGGATCGTCCTGAAGTCGCCTTCGAAATCGACGCTGGGCTGGATCCGCGCGGTGATTCGCGCGGAGGTGACGAGAATGTCCCAGGCGGAGTTGTCCGCGGGCTCGACGACGATTTGATTGTTGGCAGTGTCGAACAGCGGGCTGCGCAGGACCAGCCGACCGCCGCCGAGGCGGCTGCCGCGGAGGGTGAGCTGATTGTTCGGTACCTCCGGACTCGGCGGCGTGGTCGGCTCGAGGGCGACGCGGGCCGGCGAGGCCGGCAAGGCGATCGGGTCGCCGCCCGGCGGGGTGAAGCGGACGACGCTGTGCGAGCTGGCGAGGTGCATCACCCCGGTCGGGAGGATGTAGTTGCCGACCGAGAGCACGTAGCCGGGGATGTGCGTGACCGGCTCCGGCTTCATCAGGACGACGCGGACCTCGTAGAAGGCCGAGAAGCGGATCAGGCGCTGATCGTCGCCGTTCCAGAAAGTAGCAGACTCCTCCGGCGCGACCGGGCGGTAGATGATCTGCAGGCCGTTGTCGTTGCCCCCAGCTCCTCGTGAAGGATGTCGACGGCGCCGATCTTGGTGTCGTCGCCGACGAGCAGGTAGTCGTGCAGGGCCTTGAGCGCGTAGCCCAGCAGCTTCTGCTCCTGCAGCGGCTCCGGCTTGTCGTCGTCGCCGTAATGGTGGGCGGTGACGACGTAGAACAGGCTGAGCGCCAGCGGGGTGTGGAACGGATTGGAGGTGCCGTCGCGCGCGACGGCGTTCTTGTGGTGGGCGTCCTCGCGGGCGTGGTAGAGATAGACGCTGATCGTGCTCTTGGTGGATGTCGGCAGCTGATCGGGCGCTTGCGCGACGACGGTGGCCGAGCCGATCCGGGTCGTGAGCAGGGTGATGAGCGTCTCGGTGACGAGGGACAGGTCTTCGAGTGCCATGATAATCTCCGTCGATCAGAGCTGCCCCAGGCCGAAGATGGTGCGCCGGCGGGCGCCGCCGGCGGGCGCGGGCGCGGATGCGGCGGCCCGCGAAGGCTCGCGCTTGGGCGCTTCCCGCCGGGTGGGCGCGGGCGCCGGGGCGCGCACGACCTCGATGTGCAGGCTGCCGATCACCACGCGCGGAGTGACGGGCTCGGGCGCGACGACGACGGGCGGGCCCGGGTCGCGCGGCCGCGGCTCGAGGCGCGCGACCGGCTGAGTCGCCGCGATCGCGGGTGCTGTGGTGGCTCGCGGCTGCGGTCGCGCAGGCGGAAGAGCCTCGGCGCGGGTCTCGGTGACGCTCGCCGGGCGGGGGTCGAGCCTGGGCGCGTCGGGCCGCTCGGCGGCGATGATCCGTCGCGTGGACGGGCGCGGCGAGTCGGCCGCGATCGGGGGTATCATGTCCTGAGGGACAGGTTCGGCGACGGCCGGGGTCGACGGCGCGGGGGTCCGGGCCGGCGCGGGCGCGAGCGACTGGACGACCGGCGGGGCGCCCGCCGGGGTCGGCGCCGCGGTCGCATGAATGTCTCTTCGGACAGGTTCAGGAGTGATGGCGGGCCGGGCGGCGACGGGCTGAACGTCGCGGGTGCGCTCCACGATCCGCTCGAGGCGGCGCTCGACCACCGGCGAGGAGAGGCGAACGCCGGCGGCGCGCTCGCCGAGACGACCGGCGCGGGCCAGGTCGCAAGCGAATCGTCGCCGCCGTCGTCGCCGGGGTCGCCCATGGGCGAGGCGGGGCCGAGGCGCGGGTCGCTCGGCCGCTCGAAGAGGTGCGGCAACATCACCGCTCCCCCACCCTCCGTGCGCCGCTGCAGGCGTGCGGTGAATTCGGTCATGCCGGCCTCCGGCGCGCGGCCGTGTCGGCCTCGATCAGCGTGACGTGGAGCTGCCGCTGGCTGCGCGGGAGATCGAGGATCTCCTTGTGCGACCAGTGATAGGCGACGGCGATCCGATGCACGTCGCGGGCGAGCCACTGCCCCTCGCGCTGGAGCGCGGCGAGCAGGAAGGATTGCAGGTCGAAGTGGACGAGGCCGTCGCGCTCGCACTCGGGGCAGCGAGCGTCGAGCTCGAGGTCGAGGACGGGCGCCTGCCGCTCGAGCGCGGCGAGCAGCGGGGCGGGATCGGCGTCGGGATGGCCGCTGACGAGGCAGCGGATAGCGAGGGTGCGCCGGGCGTCGGCAGGTTCGAGGCCGGCGATGGCCTGCTCGTCCGCCAGCTCGGCAGGCGAAACACCCGCCCGTCGGCCAGGCGGTAGTGCCCCGAGCCGTCTGGCCCTTCGGCCAGGTCCTCACCGACGAGGCTGTCCTGCAGGGCGGCGAGCGAGAACTCCAGGTCGAAGGGGTGACCGCAATGGACGCAGCTGGCGCGGGTGTCGATGCGGTCGCCGAAGGTGGCGCGATAGACGGCGGCGAGCAGGCGATCGCGGTCGCAGATCGCCAGGTCGCCGGCAGCGCCGGGCGGGACGGCGTCGTCGGAGCCGGAGACGAGCAGCCGGTCGAGCAAGGCGACGGCGACGGCGCTCGAGGTGCCGCGCACGAGGCTCTCGTCGTGGCCGCAGAGCTCGCGCAGGCGCGCCCTCCGTCCATTCGCCAGACCTGGCTTCAATGTCAGCTCCAACATCCTCGCCCTCCCCACGCCGTACCCGCGCGCCGCTTCGTGGCGCGCCCCCTGCCCGCTCACGCCCGGCCGCGAGGGCCGGGCGATTCATGCGACCGCGCCGTTCAGGTCTCCAGGACCTCGACGACGTCCTGATCGCGCTCCCAGCCCTCGTTCTCGAGCACGATCGACTGGATGGCGACCGCGTCGCCGTTGGCGTCGAGATCCGGCAGGGCCGTGTACGAGCTGACCCAGCAGCGGAACACGTTGTACGCGGCGACGACGGTGCCCTGCAGGTTCAGCATCTCGATGCGCAGGTTCTCGCGGAAGTTGAGCAGCGAGACCGCCCCGTCGCCCTCGGTGCTGTGGACCCGGTTGGCCCAGTTCTCGAAGTCGCGGTCGTGGGTGACGCCGCGCTCGAGGGTGATGGCCTCGAACTCGGTGCGCCCGGGCGACTTGCGCGACGTGCTGGGATCGCCGCCCTCGCGGTGCTTGACGACCTCGGTGGTCCGCTTGAGCGACGAGACCTTGCTGACGCCCGCGACGACCGTGCCGTCCTCTCGCTTGACCCTGAACTTGAAGTTCTTGTACGGGTCGAACCGGTGAGCGTTGACGGTGGATCATGGCATTGTCGATACTCTCCTCGGAAATGTCGGTTGCGCTCGCTCAGGTCTGGATCTGGCCGGCGATCTGCTTGAGCTGGACGACCACGAACTCAGCCGGTTTGAGCGGGGCGAAGCCCACGATCACGTTGACGATGCCGAGGTTGATGTCGTTCTGCGTGGTGGTCTCGGCATCGACCTTCACGAAGTAGGCGTCGGACTTCTTCTGGCCCTGGAACGCGCCCTGGCGGAACAGGCCGTGCATGAAGGCGCCGGCGGCGAGGCGGATCTGGGCCCACAGCGGCTCGTCGTTGGGCTCGAACACGGCGAACTGCAGGCCGCGCCGCAGGCTCTCGGCGAGGTACAGGGCGAGCCGGCGGACCGGGACGTACCTGTATTCGCTGCCCGAGTTGTCGTAGCCGTCCATCGTCCGCGCGCCCCAGCTGACGATGCCGCTCGGCAGCACGCGAATGGCGTTGGCCGCCTCGGGGTTGAGGGCGCCGTTCTCCGGATCGGAGAGCTGCCGCTCGGTGCCGAGGATCCCGCGGATGTCGGCCTCCAGCCCGGCGGGCGCCTTCCACACGCCGCGCTGGCCGTCGGTGCGGGCCCACACGCCGGCCATCGCGCCGCTCGGGTCGACGGGCTTGACGAGGTTGAACTCGTTGAGGGCGTACAGCCGCGGCCAGTACAGCACGCTGTGATCCTTGACGAGGCCGATGCGCAGGCCGCCGATGCCGGCGGTGACGTCGGACGCGGTGACCCAGGTGCTCGGCGGATCGACGATCAGCACGGCGCGCCGGCGCTGGCAGAACACGCTCGCCGGGCCCCACAGCTCGAGGCGGTGGGCGTCGGTGGCCGCAGCGTCGCGCGGCAGGACGAGGATGTTGAAGATGTCGACCTCGCGGTCGATGAGCTCGTAAGCCGCGGCGTAGTCGGTCGGGGTCGGCCGCCCGCCGTCGACGCCGTCAGTGCCCGATTGATACGTACCGGCGCCGCTGGTCCCGAGGCTGTAGTAGCGGACGTTGCCGGCGTCGGTGAATCCGGCGCCGTCGAACAGCCCTGCGCTGGCCGAGATCGCCGTCGCGCCCAGACCGAGGTTGGCGCCGCCGTTCAGGCGCCGGAACACCAGCGTGTAGCCCTCGACGTGGGCTCGCCAGGCGAAGTTGGCCTTGGCCTGGGCCTTCGTGTTGAACTGGGCCGCGAGGACGTGCAGCTTCTCCTGCACGTTCAGCAGCGAGTCGACCGGGCTGACGTTGCCCTTGTAGAACAGGCCGGTGCCGGTCGTGTTGAGGTTGAAGTCCTCGAGCGTGACGCCGTCGACCTCGATGTCGATCTCGTCCTCGCCGTCGAAGTCATCCTGATCGAGGGCGGCGAATTCGCCGAGGTTGGCGTGGCTGATCGTCGTGAACAGGCCGGACGGCGCCGGGCGCTGCGCGCCGTACGGGGACTGCTCCAGACCGCCCCGCGCGGCCCCCATCTGCATGTACGTGGCGATGTCGTTGGCGCTGTCGGACGGGATCACCTGCACGGTGCTGGTCGTCGCCGTGAGCGTGAAGAGGACCTTGCCGGTGCCGGCTTCGACGACGCCCGGCGCGATCCCTGCCGGGAGGCCGGGCGTGAACGTATTGGTGGCAGTATTGAAGACGTGGGTGGTCGGACTCCCGCCGT
Source organism: Nannocystis pusilla (assembly GCF_026626665.1). Classification (GTDB taxonomy): domain Bacteria; phylum Myxococcota_A; class Polyangia; order Nannocystales; family Nannocystaceae; genus Nannocystis; species Nannocystis pusilla. The sequence goes on along the minus strand of NZ_JAPNKE010000002.1, from coordinate 582,911 downwards.
TCACGGAGATCCGCAGGGACGAGCCGTCGGGGATGGCCGCGTCGGCGAACGTCGTGCCGTCGACGACGCGAGCACCGACCGAGAAGCCGTTGCCCAGCGCCACGGCCAAGCGCTCGGCGGTCACGAGCGCCGAGTTCTGGCCGACGATGTCGTCGACGAACCGCGGATCGCCGGGCCGCATGCTCAGGTTCGAGTGGACCTCGAGTTCGGTCTCCTGCAGGCTCGTCAGATCGACGTGGAAGACCCGCAGGTTGAACGTCTCGTCGGGGGTCGGGGTCGCGTAGTCGACGGCCACCCGCAGCTCACCGCCGCGGGCGCCGGCCTCGCGGGAAGTGACCCTGAGGACGTCGCTGTTGCCGAGGCTCTTGAGCGTGACCGAGGCCTTCGTCGCCGCGGTATCGGAGATCCGGGTGATGATCGCCACCGTGCCGCCGTTGGCGAAGAACAGGCGCACCGCGGTCGCCAGCTCGCTCTCCTCGGTCCCGGCGCCGAAGAACCGCGTGAACTCGGTGAATTGAACACTCGCGTCGGCTTGTTCATCACGCCGCGCTCGGTGCGACCGACGAACAGCGCGGTGGAGGTCGAGACCCCCGTGATCGTGCGTACACCCGAGGGGACCTCTTGAATGTATACACCAGGATACGTCAATGCAACCATGAATCCTCACCCTCCCTTTCACGCACTGCGTGGTTTTGCCGACGATGCAACGGCAAACTAGGAGCCGTGGTTCCCGCGGGCAAGCGGCGATTGTGCGCACCTCGATCGGCCGCGCGGCCGCCGGACAGAGCGGTGCGGCGCGATGTCATGACATTGCGCGCTCCCGGACCGCCGCGCCGCTCGAGTCGGCGTATAAGGAGGCGACGCTCGGCGACGCGACGAGGCGCGCAACTAGACAACACCGACGGTGACGCGTCGCAATGAGGGGTGTCGACCTTTGCGCGAGCGACGCGAGACCGCGTCGCTAGTTCGGGGGACGCGGCGACGAGGGGCGGAGCCGAGCCCATGCACTCAGATTCTGTGATTGGCCGCACGGATCTGGAACGGACACCCGGCGAGATCTCCTCGTCTCCGCGCGGACCGCGGGCCGCCTGCCGGAGCGCCGAACGGCCCAGAACGGTCGTACAACCGGGTTCTGGCGGGGACTCGGGCGGGACGGCCGGCCGTATTGGGCGTGGACGTCCTCGCGGTCAAATGTCCGCGCCCCCTTCCATCGGCGGACACGCGGTATTCACGATCCTTGTAAGCGCATCGGGTTTACCGCGGAACAGCCCCCGGTCGACCCTTGGGGAATTTTGCGCGGGCGACGCAGGCTGCTGCCGACATTCGCGGCGAGCCGGACGCGGCCGCGAATCGTACGCGGCCAATGCAGTGTCCCGGCGGCGCCGCGCCGCGGAGGCCGGTCCCATGATACTCTGCCGGGCCCTTGTCCCGCTCCGGCAGACGCTCCGAGCTCGTCGCGTCCGCGCGGCGATCGCCGGCGCTCGCCGAGATGGCGCTGCAGGCCCTCCGCGAGCTCGTGGGCGGCATCCCTGCCGCGGCGCCGGGCCCGGACGACGACCTGCGGCCGCTGCAACGCGGCCTCACCGGGCTGGTGACGCGGCTGGTGTTTCGCCTGCACGCGGAGGCCCGCGGCCTCATGTGTGGTGATTCGCTGTTCGACCTGGCGGCGCGCCTCGACGCGGACGCTCCCGGCGACCCGAAGGGTCCCGAACAGCGGCACGCGTCCTGGGAGGAGCTGCTCGCGCGGGTCCGCGAGCTCGGCGGCGAGGCGCTGTCCTTCGCGTCCGCGGGCGCGAACGACCCCGGCGTACGGCGAGCCCTGCGGGCCCTGCTGGGCGTGGAGAGTCCCAGGAGTGGTACGGCGCGCTCGACCTCGAGGCGCTCGGCGGGGTCCATGAATCGCTGATGGACTACCGCCTGACGCGCACGCGTGGGCCGGGGCTGATGGCGCGCCCGGGGCCCGTGGTCGTCGATCTGAGCGAGATCCTGGCTCATGCGCCAGGCGTGCGCGGGCGCCGGTGCGCGGCGGCCGGGCTCGTGCTCGACGCATCGCTGCAGCGGGCGCTCGCGGGCGCCGACCGGCCCGAGGACGTGCTGGCGGCGGTCGGCGAACGCGGCGGGGCGCGAGCCGTCCAGGGCTGCCGCCGGGCTCGCTGTATTGGCGGCCGGGCGAGGAGCGGCGGCGGGCGGGCGCTCATTACACGCCGCGCGGGCTGGCCGACCCGATCGTGCGCACCGCCCTGCGGCCAATACTGGCGGCGCTGGGCGAGCGTCCGACCCCGGCGCGGCTGCTGGCATTGAAGCTGTGCGATCCGGCGGCCGGTTGCGGCGCGTTCCTGCTGGCGGCCTGCCGCCAGCTCGGCGAGCGGCTCGAGCAGGCGTGGCGCGATCACGGTGTGGTGATTGCGCCGGGCGTCGACGCCGGGGCGCTGGCGCGGCGCGAGGTCGCCCTGCACTGTCTGCACGGCGTCGACAAGGACCCGTGCGCCGTGCACCTGGCGCGGCTGTCGCTGTGGCTGCTGACCGGCGCCGAGGGACCGCCCGGCCCGTTCATGGCGTCGGCGGTGCGCTGCGGCGACGCGCTGGTCGGGCTGAGTCCGGCGCAGATCGCCGCGTTTTCGTGGGACGGCGACGGAGGAGGCCCCTCGTCGCAATGGCTGGAACCTCGGTCCGTGGACCTGCCGGCCGCCGTCGGCGCCCCGGACTGCGTGCATTCCTCGGACCTCGCGCGGGCCCGTGAGCCGCGAGCCGCCGGTGCGATGGACTCCCTGCATTTCACGACGCCCGCGCGCACGGGCTCGACCGCGCCGGGCGTCGGAGACTGCGAACATTCCCCGGCGGGAGCGGGTCCGCCGGCCGACCACGAGCATGCCTCGATGCGCGAGCGGGCGCGCCGGATCGGCGATGCAGCGATCGCGGTGTTCTTCGCCCACGACGGCGAGCGGCGGCGCGAGGAGCAGCGCGACCGGCTGGCGCGCGCGACCGTCGAGCCGGCGCGGCGCGGCGACCTCCACGCCCTGGCGGCGCTCGATCGGCTGGCGGCCGGGCTCGCCGGCCATGCGCCCGCAGTGCTGCCATTCCACTGGGCGCTCGAATTCCCGGCGGTGTTCGCCCGCGACGATCCCGGCTTCGACTGCTTCGTCGGCAACCCGCCGTTCTTCTGGGGCAATCGCATCAGCCGCGCGTTCGGCGACCGCTACCGCGATTGGCTGCTGCGCTGCTACCCGGGCTCGCACGGCAACAGCGACCTCGCAGCCTACTTCCTGCGCCGATCGTTCGCGCTGCTGCGCCGCGGCGGCACGCTCGGCTTCGTCACCACCAATTCGATCGCCGAGGCCGACACCCGCGAGACCGGGCTGGGGCCGCTGCTGCGCGCCGGGGGAATCGTCTACGAGGCGGTGCGCAGCGCCGAGTGGGACGGGAGCGCCAACGTCCGCGTGGCGCACGTGTTCGTCCGCAAGGGCGGCGACCCGGGCGAGCGCCGGCTCGACGGCGAGGTGGTCGCGGAGATCGGGGCCGACCTGCGGCGGCCGCGGGCGGCGTGGACGGCGGTGCGCCTGCGCGAGCGCGCGGAGGAGAGCTACAAGGGCGTCGACTTCGGCGGCACCGGCTTCTTGCTGACGGTCGAGCAGCGCGACGCCATCGTCCGCGCCGCGCCGCACGAGGCGGCCTGCATCTGGCCGGTGTTGAACGCCAGCAACTTCACGGCGTCGCCGCAGCAGCGGCCGGCGGGCTTCATCATCAATTCCACCGGGCTCGGCCTGGCCGAGGCCGAGCGGTTCGAGCGCTGCATGGCGATCGTCCGCGAGCGGGTGTTGCCGCGCCGGGCGACGGACAAGCGCAAGGCCCGGCGCGAGCGCTGGTGGCTGTACAACGAGGCCTGCGTCGGCCTGTACCGGGCGATCGCGGGCAAGGCCGCGGTGCTCGTGTGCCCCGTGGTCGCCAAGTACGTCACGTTCGCGCTGGTCGAGGCCCGCGCGGTGTTCACCAACGCGCTCAATGTCTTCACCTTCGACGACCACGCGTCGCTGGCGCTGCTGCAGTCGCGCGTCCACGAGCTATGGGCATTGACGCACAGCTCGAGCCTGCGGGCCGACCCGCGCTACAACCCCTCCGATTGCTTCGAGACGTTCCCGTTCCCGGCCGGGTGGCGACATTCTCCCGCGCTGGCGGAGGCCGGGCGGCGCTACGACGAATGCCGGCGCCGCTGCATGCTCGCCGGCGGCCACGGCCTGACGAGCCTCTACAACCGCTTCCACGACCCGGACGAGCGCGCCGGCGACATCGCCGAGCTGCGCGAGCTGCACGCGGCGCTCGACCGGGCAGCGCTGGCGGCGTACGGCTGGGCCGACCTGGCGGCGCGGGCCGAGGCGGCGTTTCGCACGCGCGACGAGGGCGGGCGAATCACCCGACCGACGATTCGCCTCGAGTGGCCGGCCGCGTTCGCCGACGAGCTGCTGGGGCGCCTCCTGGCGCTGAATCAGCGGCGCGCCGGCGCGGAGTCGGCGAGCGCGGCCGTCACTCCTCGTCCGGAAACGTGAACCTGAGGCTCACGTCCTCACCGCCGGCCTCGGCGACCCGCTTGCGCAGGCGCGCCTCCGCGGCCACCGACCAGTCGCCGAACCCGCTGATGATGACAGGCCCGGTGGTGTACGCCTCCATGCGGACGATCGGGTTGCGCGGGCCGCCGCCGAGGATGTCGACGATCACCTCCCGCTTGTCGAGCCCCTCGTCCTCGTAGGCCCACGCCTTCAGAGCGGCGAACACCTCGTCCTCACGCTCGCGCGGCCATTTCCCGACCTTGGCCACGAATTCCAGGTTGACCGACATGTTCGCGCCTCCGCAGTGGCGGCGAAGTTAGCACGCGACAGCGCTCGGTGGGCGACGGTCGGGCAGCTCGCGCGGCCCTGCGTCTGCGTTCGCTGACGCGGCAGCCACCGTTCACGCGAGCGGCAGAAAGAGCTCGGTGTGCAATTGCTCGGGCGGCGCATTGGTGGGGTTGTTGCGATACACCTCGTAGCTGTGGCCCTCGCCCACCCGCTGCCGCTGCGCGGCAGCCATTCGCCCATCAGCCGCGACCAGGCGTCGCCTAGCTGGGTGTACGGGCCGATGTGGGTCGTCCGCGCGTAGCGACCGGCGGGGAGGCGCTGCTCGCCGAGGCCGGCGGGCAGGTCCACGCCCTCGGGGACCACCAGGCCGGCGTCCGAGCGCAGCTGCTCGGGCGGAGTGACCTCCGGGTCGTCGTAATAGATGGCGACCATCGCCGCCGCGGGGGTCGCGAACAGCCCGGCCGGCCCGGCGAGCGCCCCCAGGCGGGCGAAGGCCTCGGAGATGCGATTGTAGGGACCGACGTGGGTCACGGTGGCGACCCGCAGCGCGGGCTTGGTCTCGATGTCGACATGCATGATGGACTCCTTGGTGGCAATGTGAACAGTGAGCGCGCGCGCCGGGTCGTCGCAATAATGCACCCCCGACGGCGCGGCGAGCTCGGCCTGCGGCGGACGCACGCAGCCGGTCTTCGGATCGGTGACGCCGTGGCGGAACGCCGAGGGCGACGCGCCGTAGGCCTGACGAAAGGCGCGGGTGAAGGCCTCGTGGGTCTCGTAGCCGGCGTCGAACGCGACCGCGGTGACCCCGACGTCGCTCGTCAGCAGCGCCCGCGCGGCCCGCTCGAGTCGCAGGCGCCGGTGCATCTCCAGCGGGGTCTCGCCGACCATGCCGCGGAACACCCGGTGGAAGTGAAACGGCGACAGCGCGGCCCCGCGGGCCAGCGCGGCCAGATCGAGGGCCTGGTCGAGCGTCTGCGAGATCTGGACGACCGTGCGCAGCACCGCCGCCTCGTAGAAGGTTTGCGTCTCCGCCTTCACGCTCCGAGACGTAGCCCAGCCCGGGCCCCTCGACTTGACGGCCCTTGCGAATTTGCCCGCGCCTCGCTCAGGACGGCGAAATCGCTGGCTACTGCGGCCATCAAGGAAGAGAGTGCGAGATCGCGCACTCCGACCTCGGCGACCGGCGGCGACCACCCGCGGCGGCAGGGGCCGGGCGTCACCGTCCGCGTGACGAGGTCGGGCCGAGCCGACCCACGTCGCTCTCGCCGCCCTCTTCCGCGGCGCAGAGGCAGGGTGGCCCCGGCGGTCGAGCTGGCTTGACCGCCCGCGCCTGGACTGTCCTGGAATGGTATGAGGAGACATACAAGGCGGCGCGCGAGCTGGGACCGGCCACGACGCCGCATCGCCGCTTACGCGTGCTGAGCTGGCCCCGGCAGTATCCTGCCGCCGCCCGCGCAGATCAATGCGGTGATGTCGCCATCTTCCGCGGGAGCACCCTTCAGGCTTTGGCTCTGCCGCGCTGAGTCCGCCCGTCTCTATTTCGTACAAGTGCATGATGTCACTCAGCGTCTCCATCCTCTCCCTCCTTCTCCTGGAACCGGCGCCCGCCGCTGGCGAGATCAGGACGCCGACACCGCCGTGTTCTATGGCGTTGTCCCGGCTTTCGCATGCGGCAATCAGCCTCGGCTACTCTATCGATGTAGACGGGCTCACGCTCAGCGGGACCAAGGGCACAGCTCGATTGGAGGCCAGATGCGCCGACCAACGCGTCGCGCTGGAGCTCGCCGAGCCGGATGGCAGCATGCTGCACATCAACTTCAACCACGAGAGCGGCCGGTCTTTCTTGGAACTCGTCGGCAGATACCCCGGGGTCGGCGTAGTGTCCCGGGTCTCTATCGTCGATGATGCCGGTGCCGAGCCTCTCACGGGGTCCACCGTGTTCGGCGCCGAGACGCCCAGCGAATCGGCCTTCGTGGAGCTCGACTTGTCCGGCGAAGTTCTGGCCGAAACCGGGGATGCACGGCTTCTGAACGCTGAGTTTGAATCAGTTCTCACGACTTCCACAGGATGGTCTGACGCTCATGTCTTGATGTTCGCGCTCGCTGGCACGGCCAGCACTACGGAGGCTCAAGCAATGGCCGAGCTCATGCTGGCCTCCGTGGTACCCCGCCCTCGCGGCACCAAAAGTATCCTCGCTATGGGGGCAGCCTGCGGAGCATCTGCCGTGACGTGCACGCTCGCGGCGACCTGGTTTGCGCCGCTTGCGGGCACATGCATCAAAGAGAGCGTCGTTTGCGGCGGCATGATCGTCGCCGCTGTCGGCTGCGCGGTCTACGACTGCGAGAGCTAGCCATGCCCGAGCGCCCCGCAATTCACCTCTTGTCTCGCAGACAGCCCCTTGGCTTTCTGCCGACGTGGAGGTTCTGGAACGACGAGGAGCGGCAACGCCTCGTCATGCCGCTTCTCTTGGCGGTCACCGTGCCCGAGTCCCTGCTGGCTATCATTCTCTTCATGTGGCTGGGCGTTCCGTGGCTCGTGCCCCTTTATGCCCTTTTGTCGACGCAAGTGTTCTATGGACTCGTCGAGCGCCGAGTTCGTCGAGAGCTCCTTCGCGGAGGACTGCGACCCGTACCATCATCCGAATCACTCCGGCCCCATGACTGGATCTGGCTCGCGTCCATCGGGGTCGTCAGCAGCGTGCTGCTGATATGGGTAGCGGTGGCGTGGGGTCCGGTGCCTGCGCTCTGCGGCACCCTGGCAATGACCGCGTTCCTTACCAGCGCAGGTACGACTTCGAGTCGCGCGCGCTTGGGACTGCAGTCAGTGAAGACGGCTCTCCCGGAGCACGCGCCATGAGGGGGGAATCTGACCCCATCGGGCCCGCGCTACCAGCGGCAACACCACCGCTTGCTCGCAGCGGATCGTCACGACATCAAGAGCGGGGTGCGAAGAACGGTTCGCTGGCGTGGGCCCGCTTCGAGCCGCTGCAGCAGCCTCACGTCAAACGATGTCCAGCGGGCCCAAGCTGGCAGGCATCGAGCGCCGCGGCCCACACAGCCTGCGGCACTCGTTCGCCACGCATGCGTTGCGGGCTGGCGCCGATCTCAAGACCGTGCAGGAGTCGTGCGGACACGCTTCACCGCGCACCACGGAGGTCTACCTGCACGGCAGCAAGCGCACGCGGCGCGATGCGATCGCCAAGATGGCCGCCACCGGACGAGCCTCGCCACCGAGAGTGGCACAAATCTGCCACAGCCCGGGGCGACGCGAGGCGGCCGCGCCGAATGCACCGCCAACCCCGCGTAATCACAGACGTTTCAAGTGGTGCCGTGCGCGGCCAGCCACTTGTGCATGAACTGTCCAGAACATGGGGCAAGTCCCGCGCCAACACCAGCGCAGCCCTCAAATCTCTACCATGGCGCGGACTTGCTCATCGCAAAATTACTCTGCAGGCCTCTCACTTGCTCTCGCTGCCTCCCCGTCCGTGACACAGCATGGGCCTGTGACACGAACGAGATATCGCAACTTGAAGTTCGCAAGTATCCCCGGCGCAGCGGCCCGCGGCGGACGACCCCCTCGAGCGCCTCGAGCCCCAACGCGAACTCCGGTTCGCCAGCGAGTGCTTGCTCTTGACGCGCGGCGCAGGCTGGCGCGAGCGTGGAAAAAGTGGACCGCGGCCGCCGACGAACTCCGCGTGGCGCCGCAGGAGTGCGAGCCTCGCGTCGTCCACCTTCACCAGTCGATCGCCGGTCGGACCATGATCAAGGTGCACACCGCGAGAACTCGCGCTCGAGCAGATCGTACTCGAGGCCGCGTGATCTGCGTCTTCCGCGTTGTCATCCACCCGCGGCATCGCCCTTGCCGGCGTCGGTCGCTGTTTGTGACGCGCATCGTGCGGCCGAAGTGTAGTCGGTTCTCTGGAGCGGGATGATCCGCGGCAGCGTACCATGCCACGTCGCGAACGAGGTGATCCCGGACGGCTGCCTGAGCGACGCCGGCTTGGACCCCGCGGTGCCGCATGGCGGCGCGTGCGTTCATACGTCATCCGTCCCGCCGGCACCTCCCGAAGAACGATTTCGGTTTGTAACCATTTCGGCGATGAGCTCGTCACGAAGCAGGCGGAGTTCGGTGAGGAGTCGGAGCACGGGCACGGCGCTGCGCGTACTCCGGTCAGAAGCATAGCTCTCGGGCCGACCTCGAACCATTGCACGCAGAACGATCTCCATGAGATCGTCACAGTGAGATGGATATAGGATTGCGTTCCTCCGAGCAGGTAGGTGTCGCGCTTTTGCAAGGCGCGCCAGGTGAGGCGGCACGGGGACTCCTGGACCGAGCCGGCAAGCATGCCGAGTTGGAAGACCTGATCGTGGCTTCCAGTCAGCAAAAAATAGAAAATCGCACCCAGCGCATAGACGTCGTGGGCTTCTCCGAGAGGACGGATAATCACATAGTGCCTGACGGGCTTTGATGGAACCTCTCCTTTGACGTACGCAAATTTTGCGCCTGGCGATATTTCGATACGCGTCACGACTAGGTCATGCACGTGGTCCGCATCGTGGGGGTCGGCGAGGATGTCCTGCACTCGTATCGATGCGTACGAACGATCGAGGGAAGCTGGAATTCAGAACCGGTGCTCGGCGGCATCAATCTCGATCGTGTCGACTACTTGGATGTGATACTGGGCTTCAGGGGACAAGTACGGGACTTGTTCAGCTGGAGGTCCGATGTGCTCGGCGTCTTCGTACCACGAACGCGAGGGAGTCTGACGATCCGAAAGTCCGAAATCGATCACGCGGGCCTGGTAGCCGGATGCCGTTCCGAATAGGGATGGTTCAGACGCTCGTGCGTCAGAGCAGATGCGCCGCAACATAATGTTATTCGGGGCGAGATCTTTATGTACGACCTTCTTCGCGTCGTGTAACCATGCAATAAATTCGACAATCTGAATCATGATGTTGAGCTTCTCACGGAGGTCTGATTTTTGGCGCAAAGACTGCTCTTGCATTTGCTTTGACATGAGACCGATGCGCTCGAGAAGCCCAGCAGGGTGTACCGGGAGGACCGGGGGGCGATGGCACGCGACATAGTCTTCCAGGCTGAATTCATTCATCTCAAGAACAACGGCCTGGCGTGTTACGAAATTGATGATGGCCCCAATTCGCGTGTCGACTGTCGACCTTACAGCAAGGTTTCGCCTCAGCACAGTACAGCTCGTGCTCGCGCATCTGGACGAACTCCGCGCTGAGCATGTAGTTACATTCAGGACACATCAGGGACGGAGAAGGCCTGTTCGTCAACTCGCCGCGTTGAAGGGGGAGATCGCAGCCGCGAGGGCAGTGCGGGGTGTACAAGACGCCGCAGGCACACATAACCAACGGATCGAGGGTGAGCACATCGAGCAGTTGTGCGAACCCCTCATTTCTCTGGGCCGAAAGCTCGCAATTAGCATGATTTCTTGATGAAATAGGCGCTCATGTCGGAGGTCCGCATGGTCGTGGAGGAGCTTGATCGCCACCGGCCTGGCTGGCATCGTAGCGCTGGTCTGCAGCGCTGCGAAGACCTTGCCAAAGCGTCCGCTGCCTAGGAGCCGGGGCCGGACGACTCCATTTTTCGTGGTCTTGAGCCATTCGTACTCGAAACTAGGGCCTCGCGTGACGTCTGTCTGACGAGTCCTCGGGGCAGCGACCGGCATTGCGGTCGGGAGGAGTGGTGGTTCAGGTTCAACTGGTTTGGCGGCGTCGAGTGCTCGCTGCCCCTCTGCGAATGACCGCCCGCTCGCACGCCACACCTGCGCCTCGCTCAAGGCTCGCCGTAAATCTGAGCAGAGCGCTCTCATGTTTGTATAGCGCCTATTTCGATCAAGTGAGCAGGCCTTATAAAGGGTCTCGCAGATTAGGGGATTGCACGACAGTTTGTTGATGAAGGCGCCAGGATCCATGGCTGCCGGATCATTTAGGCTCGCAGGGGGCTTGCAACCCGCGAAGATGGCCACGAGTGTCATCCCAAGGGAGAATATATCGGCTCGGCTATCGAGTTGATCGAGCCCAGCCTTCCATTCGGGAGCAGAATAGGGGTCCGTGAAGGGCATACCATGCGTGGGCACGGTCATTGAGTCCTGGGCGGGCGCATACACGAGATCGAAATCCACTAGGACTGCCTGGAATTTTCCTGTCTCTGGGCGAATGATGATATTCTTGGGCGAAACGTCGCCGTGCAATATTCCATTCTCGTGCATCAGTGCTAGGGCCTCGCCGATGTCGAGCAGCGATGCAGCAATGTCGATGGGGGAGTCTAGGCGTCTGGCGGCAATTTGTTTGTGAAGTTGATGTCCCTCGACGTATTCCTGAACACAGTAATCGTACCCCTGCTCGTAGCGATGCGCATCCAACACACGTGCAATGTGCGGGTGCTCCAGCCCGGCGATGCGCCTCGTGCCGGTGATAAAGCGCTGCCTACGCCACATGTAGTCTTTTGCAGGTACCTCGCGCGACAGGATCTTGATCGCCACGTAGCTCTTGGTCACGTTGTCCCATGCTCGCCAGAGCGTAGCGAAGCCGCCATAGGCGGCCAACTCTTCCATACGATATCTCCCACCGCACAACAGCATCCCTTCTAGGGATTTGGGGACTGGCCCTGGTCCCGGAAGCAGGGACAGCATCATCAGATTTATCCGTTCGAGCTGCCGGGGCCGTTCTTGAGCGAGGGCGCTGAACAGGGTGTGGTCCAGCAAAGCTCGTCGCTCCAGCATCCGCACCAGGTGAAATGCGATGTCGCGTATACTCGCCGGGGGTTGAAGCATATCGAGCGACAGGCTCGCGCCCTCTGAGAGACTACGTACAAATCGGACCAGTTCGTCGCTCGTAAAGCATTCAGCGATGAACTCTACCAGTGCGCTCTGTGGATCCGATTGCTCACCCATATTTCTCAGAATATTACCGAGGTCGGAGGCCTCGTGTAAGCCAAATTTTCAACGCCATGTCTTCTGATGAGGAACATGGATAACCTCACGCGCAAACGCCGCGCGGGGGGGGCGCGGCGGAGGATAGCCTGTCGGCCAGGCCTCCCGTTCCCCCCAAATAGTAATCCGTGGGCGTACACCTGCATACCGCCTGGCGCTCGGGTCGAGCCCCATGCAGCCGTCAGCTCGTATTGTCGGGCTTCAAGTTCTTGATCCAGCTCGCGGAACTGCCGCGACTCACGTCCCAAATGTACGAACTCAAGCGCTGCTAACCAGGCCGTGACATGCGGCTGCCGAATAGGCGTCGATTCACGTTATCGTCGCACGTCGTCATGCTCTCGCCCGCGCTGATCATCGTCATCTCCGACCTCCACCTCGGCGGCTCCCCCCGCCATGATGTCGAAGCCTGACGTCCTCGCTGACTTCATCAAGGGCCTCCCCGCCAAGCTCGCTCCCGGCGAATTCCTCGAGCTCGTCCTCGCCGGCGACGTCATCGACTTCCTCGCCATCGAGCTCGACGGCCGCACCGACCCCTGGACCGCGAACCCCGACCACGCCTGCGCCAAGCTGCTCTCGGCCCTCGAGCGCGACCGCAGCGTCTACGAGGCCCTCGCCGATCATCTTGCGCAGGGCCACGGCCTCACCATCCTGGTCGGCAACCACGACGTCGAGCTCGCTCTCCCGATCGTCCAACGCGAGCTCTGCAAGGCCCTGCGCTGCCGCCCCGGTGCCGTCCACTTCGTGGACGACGGCCGCGCCTGGCGTTACGGCGAGGTCCTCGTCGAGCACGGCAACCGCTACGACCCCGCCAACGAGAACGACTGGGACAGCCTGCGCGAGATCGCCTCGTGCCAGAGCCGCGGCGAACAAACCATGTCACGCCTGAGGCCCTCCGAAGGCAGCAAGATCGTCCATAGAGTCGTCCAGGAGCACAAGAACGTCTTCGAGTTCATCGACACCCTGCAGCCCCAGGGGGCGATCGTCGCCTACCTGATGGCCGCCCTCGATCCGAGCCTCCTCGACCGTCTGCCCGCGCTCGCCCGAGTGATGTACGGCCGATGGCTCTCAACCCGTAACGCCGCCGGGCTGCCGCCCAAGCGCCGCGCGGCCCGCGGCGTCGGCGACGACGACGTCGACATCGAGAACCTAGCGCTGGAGGCCCTGCTCGGCGAGGTCCCAAAGGCCACCCGCGGCCCCCTCCTCGACGTCCTCCGCGAGTCGCTGAAGCCCACCGACAAGTCACTGCTCCACATGATCGTCAACAGGATCGAGATCCCCGACGACCGCCTCGCCAAGATCCAGAAGGTCCTCGTCCACATGCTGAAGGACGACAGGTCCCTCGACCCGCAGGGTCCGGCCGATCAGTTCGGCAAGGCCGCCGCGCGGCTCCGCGACGCCACTGGCGCCCGCGTCGTCGTCATGGGGCACACCCACCAGGCCCGCCATATCGGTCCCCCGGACATGGCCGAGTACATCAACACCGGCACCTGGGCGGACCTCGTCACCGTCCCCGAGGCCGCCCTCAAGCCCGACTCCGCCGGCCTTGCGGCGCTCCAGACCTGGATCGTCGACCTCGCCCTCGACACCAACCTCCGCACCGTCGTACCCACCTGGGCCGAGATCCGCGTCGATGCGGAAGGTCGCCTCCTGAGCGCCCACCTCGAGCCGCGTCCCGAGCCGCTTGCAACCCCACAAACCTGACGGGTATCCTCTGTTGGTGCCCTCGCCCACCCAGTCCGAGCTCTTCGGACGGTTCGCCAGCTATCTGCTCGCCTGCTTCGCCGCCGGCGAGCTTCGCCGCCTCATCAGCTACCTGCCGGAAGGTACCGAGATGGCGAGGAATCTGCCCTCGAGCGAGGTCTCGGCCGCCGCGATAGCTGCGGTCGCCGTCGAGGTGCTCCACGAGAACGGGTATCTGCACGGCAAGAAGAGCACCGCGTTCTGGGACAGCTTCAAGCGGGCCCGTCCACGGCGCATCGATGAGATCAATCAATGGCAGGCCGCGCTCCGAATCGATACCCCGGGGATATCCTGCCGGGCGGCGCTGCCGCCAGCCCGACCGGCGAACCCTCCGCGCCGGAGAAGCTCGAGATCCTGCTGGTCTCTGCCAGCCCGCTCCGCGCGAGCAGGCAGCTCGCCGTCGACGAAGAGTTCGCCCGGATTATCGAGAAACTGCGACATCGTAGCAACCTCAAGATCACCCAGCGTACCGCGGTGACGTTCGACCGCCTGCAGTCCGCGCTCAACGACTTCACTCCGCAGATCCTCCACATCAGTTGCCACGGCAAGCCCGGGTACCTCTATTCTGAATCCGAACGCTCAGGAGACCCTTCCACGGCGATCCACCAGGATGCCCTCGTGCAGACGCTGGACGCCCTCGATCCGCCGCTTCGTCTGGTCGTCCTCAACGCGTGCGACTCGCTCTCGATCGCCCAGCGGATCGTCACCCCTGACGCGCGGGTGGCCGAGTGGGCCATAGGGATGAACGCCCCCATCTACGACCACGACGCGATCTCGTTTTCTGCGACGCTCTACGACACGATCGCCGCCGGTCGCTCGCTCGACGCCGCCTTCAAGACCGCCGTAGCCCGGCTCATGGCCGACGCCCCCCCGGGCCAGGATCCCGATGCCCCCCACGCGATCCCTCGCCTCGTCCCCGACGACCGCGCCCAGGCGAAGAAAGCCGTGCTCGTCGCCCCCTCGGCGAGGGCGCGCATCGAGTGACGCGGACTCAGCCCCGCTCCCGGTCAATTCGGGCGAGCAACAGCTCGGCCCGGCCCGCCGCCTCCGCCACCGCCGACTGCCACCACGGCAGGCGGAGCCATGCCGAGAAGTCCGTCAGCAGCGCCACCGCGTCGCGGTGGAGCGACTCGGCCGGCGGCTGAAACCACTCCGGCAATCTCAGGCTCGACCAGATCCTCCGCAGCTCGGAGACCCCGTACCGGCGCAGCTGCTCGTCGAGCGTTCCCCTCGCCGCCTCGTCCAGCGCTTCCGTCGTCGTCTTCCCTCGCCACGGCCCCCGAACCTCGCTACAAAGGCGCGAAAGCTGCGCCTGCAACTCGCCGGGATAAGCAGTCTGCCCTTGACCCGAACGTTCGGGTGGCCCGGCCAGGATCACGAAACGCAGGTCGTACCCCGGCTCCCGCGTCCTCGAGGGCGCGATGTGGAGGTTCATCCGGAGCGACAGCTCCGCCAGCAGGTCCTCCGGCAACGCCTCGATCTCGGTCTCGACGTCGATGACCTCGTCCTCGTCCGGCGCGTCCGTCGACACCGCGGCCGGACCGACGAACGACCGAACCGCGTCCCGTAGCGCCTGCAGACACCATGGCGCGGTGTGCTCGATCAGGGAGCGGACGACGGTCGCCCGGTTCGCGTTCACCACGAGCATGCAGGGCAGCATGAACCTCGCCCACACCCCCTTCCATGCTGCCGCGTCGAGGCGACAGAGCGTCCGATAGAGCGAGAACCGCGGCTCGACGTCGGCCGCGAGCGTCAGGCGAGAGCGTGCACAGACGTCGATCGCCGCGCGCACGAGCGCCTCCGCCTGATCGACCAGCGGCAGCAGCGACAGCGGGAAATCCGGCTTGTGCGGGATCTTCAGCAGTTCGCGGTCCAACTGGTCGTAGTTCCGCGTCGACACCAACCTGTCGAACTCTGCGGGGTCGATCTCGCTCACTCTCACGAGGCGCTCCAGGGCCACCCGCATCCGCTCGTGGATCCAGCTCAACCGGACGTACGGCGTCGTCGGATCCGGGGGCGTCAGGCGCTGCTTGAAGCGACGGACGATCCCGTGGATGTCCGCGAGGAGTCGCGACTCGGCCGCCGGCCGAGCGCATGCCTCGACCAGTGCCGCGGCTCCGGAGAGCTGGGACGCGTCGCCGCGGGTGGTGATCACGTTCTCATAACCGAGCAGGAACCCCTCGAACCATTCCCGAGGGAAAGAACACAGCGCGACGAAGGCGTCCTCCCCGGTCTGGACCGGCGTATCGGGCTCGGCCGCCGGCCCGGGCGGCTCGCGCGGCACGGCCTGCTCACGGATCTTCGAGAGGAGCCCTTCGTCCTGGGTCCGCCTCGCCCTGTCGAGCAGGTCCGCCGCCCGCTGCGCCTGCGTACCTTCGCGGCAGCGCCACGCGTCCGTCTCGGCCGAACGGACGAGCGCCCCGAACGCCTCGGGCGACATCCGCTCGAGCTTGAGGAGCATCGCCAGCGCGTCGTCCCGCGCACCGTAGCGCTCCCAAATCTCACGGTCCTCGACGCATTCGTGCAGGTCGTAGCAGAGTTCGTCGACATCCCTGTAATAGCTGTCGTGCGGCGGAGCGGCGAGGGCACGCGCCAGGTGTAGACGCAGGCTGCGCGGACAGTCGAGGCGTTCGAGAAGCGCATAACGATCGCGTTGGAACGCCTCGACGTCGGGATCCGACCCCGTCAGCGCGAACACGGCCAGCATCGCCAGCGCGTGGATCTCGGAGCGAACGGCGACATCCAGCGCGTTCTGGTGCTGCGTCGACGGGGAGTAGCGATACGGATCCCGCTGTGTCCCGGGCACGACGCGCCCGGCCTCGAGGTCACCTAGCCGCGCCCGTCCATCTGCGATCAAGACGTTGTCCGGCCGGACATCCTCGCGGATTTTTCCGGTCACCCGTGTCTTCGACAGGGTGCGCCCGACCTGCACCACCATCAACAGCCGGAGCGGCGGCAACGACAGCTGGGACCAGAGCTCGCGCAAGCTGGCCCGCGGCGATTTCGTATCGGCCCGGGCCCCGTCCGGTCGACGCGCCCCGCTCCGCCGCTCCACCAGCACGTACTCGTCCGCCCGGACGCCGTCCCGGACGAACAACCGGGGGATCTCATCCGGATTGTCGCGCCCGATGTCCGGATTGTTCGCCCGCAGCAGCAGCAGCGCGACGCCGTGCGCCGTCCCGACGGAGAAGCCGTCCGCGATCATCGAAAGGAGGCTGCTCGCGTACACGATCGCGTCCTCGTCGTACAGCCGCGCCTTCGTCCCGATCGCCACATCGATCGAGCCCGCCCCGTCCCCCACCAGCGCCTCGGCGAGCTCGAGCGAGAAACACGCGTTGGCCAGGACCAGTCGGAGCTCCCTTCCGACCCGGCGCAACAGCTCCTGAACCACATCGTGGGTGAACTCCGTCGGTCCACCGAGCACGAGGGGCGAAAGATCAGGTGCCCGGCGACCCCGTGCAAACCGAGGGTCAGGACATGAGGGTCGAACTCGCCGAGGTCCCCGGTCAGACGCTCGAAGTTCAGCGCCGAGCGTTGATCGACCAGGATGCCCTCGCGGCTGCCGACGCGCTCCCTGATCCGGCGAAACTCCTCGGCGACGTCGATCCTCGCGTGCGTCACGGAGTCGGCGGACTCCAGCAGGATCCGGAGCCCGTCGGCCGGGGGACGTCGTGGCCCGCTCGGGGGCGACGAGGAGCCGCGCTCATGCCCGCGATTATGCCCTGCCGCGGACCGAACCGAAACAGTCCGCCGCGCCGCCTGCTCCACGCCCTCGTCTGCGACGCCGCGCGAGCAGCAGCCGCTGGTGCGCAACGCCTAGCTAAGCCCTCAGCCCAGCATGACCCGGAGGCCATCGGCTCCACGAGATCGAGCTCGCGCGGATCGAGGCACGTAGACGCCATGCACAATCGACCTGGCGGCCGCTGCCGCCCAAAAAAGTGCTAGCTCTGCGCGCCCGCTGGCGGCGGTGTTTCGACCCGCGGTCGTCCCCGGAGGACCGTGACGCTCGGCAAACGGCTTACCGGCTGCTCGAGCACGTCTTCGACAACGTGATGGCCATGCGGCGCTGGTTCTCCACGTTGCCAAACGCTGACGCGATTCGGCGCGAGTGCCCGGAAGGCGATGGATCCCTCGCTAGCTTGGTCGACCAGTTCGTCGCTTACATGCACAAGACGAAGGAGGACTCCTGGATCCAGGCGCTCGCGCCTCTCGCCCATCAGGAAGACATCGAGCGGCTCGCATCGTGCTGGAAGGAACCGGCCGAATTGCCACTTTGAAGGGGCTCGGCCCGTCCACCCCACGGTGTATGAGCCGAGCGTCCCGCAGGCTGAGATCCTCCACGACCCTTGGGGGATCGGCCCACCACGCCTCGGCCGCGCGGCGAAACCGCAGCATGCGTCGTCCGCTAAGCGTTCGGCCACGGTCGTTACGGCGATGCCCCCGATGTAACCGCCTGTGCACGCCGCCGGACCGGGCCCTGGTAGGGCTGGCTCCAGATTTACCGAACCCCGCAGCTCGCAGATCCCCTCAGTCGCGCGCCTTGGCCGAGCAACACCGGCTCGCTGGTGGGGCGCCGGGGTGATCGGTCCGCCACGTCCGGCGCGGCGTCGACCGCCGCGTCCGGCAGTCGAAAGCGCTCCCACGCGCCACGTCCCATGCTGCTCGACGCGCCACCCCGTTGGGATCTACCTCGTGGCGCTATATTGAGGGCAACATGAGCAACCCAAAGATCCCAAGAACCCCGGCCCGCCGGTGCAGGGGCGGCTGCACGCAGCGCACGACTCGTTCGAGCACTCGCGTCGGCTGGTTGCTGCGCGGATGGCGAAGATTGCCGCGCAAAGGACCACTGAGGCGGCGCAAACGTCCGAGGCGCACGCGCGCGAGGCTACCGTTGCGGAGAAACCGTCACGGAGCGAGCATGACGGCGCTCGCAACCGAGAATGACGCACCCTGAACCCTCACCGGACCTGATCCTCCAACTCCGGCGCGCTTGTGACGAAGCCAACCGCGCCGTCATCGACGCGATCGAGAAGTACGAGGGCGATCTCGGCGAGCAAGCGAGCGCGATCGTAGACGCCAGGCGGGAGCACTTCCTCGACCTGTGCGACACCCTCGCCGAGGCGCTTCTGCGTGTGGGCGACACGACAGACTATCGCGCTCGATACCATGCGGACTTCTCGGCTTACCTCCGCGATTGGACCGATATCATTGACGATGCGGTCAAGTTCCCGTCGCTGCGTGAGCTGAGCCGGCGCTGGGACGCGGGACCCAATGGCTCGCCGCACGCGCTTCCGCCGATCGTCGCCGAGTCGGACGCCGATCCGGCGGCCGCCCTAGACGCGCTCTTGCGCGAGCTGTTTTCCTCGACCGCCGACCTGCGGATCTTCCTCAGGTACATGCCGCAAGGAGTAGAGCTCATTCAGCACGTGCCCGGCGACAACACACCCGTGGCGCACGCTGTGTTCACGGCGTGCGAGGTACTGCGCGTACGCGGGCTCGTACGCGAAGCGGTACGCCGGCTCGCCGAGCACCGTCCGTCGCAATTCGAGCTCATCCGGGCGGTCGCCACGCGCTTCGCCGTCGATCTTCCTACCGTAGGACCAAGCACCCCGCCGGCCTTGCCCGTCCCGGAGCCGGCCGCCGTCGCGGCCCCGCCCGTCACGCCGCCCTCGCCGAGCGCCCCGCCCACATCACCCGTCCGGGAGTCTCCCGTCGATCCGCCACCGCCTGTCATGCCGCCGCCAACCCGCGAGCGGGGAGCGGAGCGACCGCAGGATCTCCGCTTCCCCTTGTTGAGCGAGCTCCTGTCGTTTCCGGGCGGGCGCTGGCTGCTCTCTGGCACCGCGGCGCGCGTGCGGCGATTTGGACGCGCGGTGACTATCCTCTACATGCTCTTCGGTGTCGTCGCGCTCGCGCTCGCCAACGCCGCCGGTGCGGCGTGCGTCAAGGTCGTCGTGGACGCAGGCGAGCGCAGCGACTGGTTCATCTACGGCTATCTCGCAGAGCTACCGCATGGCCTGTGGTACCTGACGGGAGCGCCGCTGTTCCTGTTCGCGTTCGGCGTATTTCTCCAGCGCGCGACCCTGTACTTGAAATCGGCGGCGGAGACCCGGCGGCTTGAGGTCGCGGGCTCGTCAGACAACGGACCGCGAGAATCGGCGGTTGTGTGGTACGCCAGGATCAATCGCCGCGTATTTCGCGTGCTGACACCGCTCCTCTCCCTGCTCGCGGCGACGCTCGTCGTATACGGCGAGTATCAGAGCTGGAACCACATGGTGTTCGGTTGGGTTCAGGCCCGCCAAGCTCCGCTGCTGGAGGGCTACTCGCTCGGCGAGCTGAGTGCCGGCGGGATCTCGCCGCTGCCAATCGAAGCCGACCTGTGCCCCGCCGACCGCGACGACTGCTTCGTCCGCACGATCACCGGCGGCTCGCGCGACGAGCACCAGCGCGGTTGGTTCCTCCCCTTCGTCGGGATCGGGCTGCTGATCCAGACGACGTTCGTCTTCATATGCCTCTATGCCGTGGCCAAGCTGCTCTTCTTCATCGGCGTGCATGTGTCGGCGATCAGCGAGATGGGGCGGCTCAAGCTACGGCTCGATTTCTCCGACCGCAATCATCGCATGGGGCTCGGGCGGCTCGACGAGCCACTGCTGGCAGCGCTGTGGCTCGCTGCGATCGGCGGGATGTGGTCCTGCCTTGTATGCCTGTCGAACAACGAGAAGGGCTCTCGCTTCTTTCTCGCCGGCCCGGCGCTGGTTCCGGCCAACCTGTCCCACGGCGTCGGATTATTCATCAACGTCGTCCTGTGGATCGCGCTGTTCGGCGTTCCCATCTGGTACTTCGACTTCGCGTGCCATCAAGCCCTGGCGCGCGAGCGGAGGAAGCTGGACCAGGCGCATGCTGAGGCGAGTGCGGACGAGAAACATGGCCTCGAAGCCAGGTTGAAGCTCGTCGACGAACAGCGCGCACGGCCCCACCGGCTGCGCCTACTGCTCGTCGGATGGAGCATGATCATCCTGTCAGTGCTGCTCCCGATCCTTCTCTGGGTCGGTTCATCCTGGCACCCGGTCGAGTTCCTGCGCGGCGTGCTCGCTCGCCGGCTCCCGCACGGCGTCTGTTACATCCTCGGGCACGTCCCCGAGATCCCGCGACAGCCGCGAGCATGAACGAAGTGGACGCCCGACCCCGCGACGGACTCGCACGGCGGGCTGTGCCTCCTGCGCGACGGCGAGGTCGGCCGGCATGCACCCGCGGCGGGGCTCACGCCCCGCCTAAATCCGGGCCCTGGAACGCGAGCCGCTCCACGCGCGATGCTTTTCGAGCTGCTGGCCTCGCCGGCCATCGACCTCGGCGCGGGCGGCGGCTCCTTTCGCTACCGGAATTCTACATCGCCCGTCCCTTCTGTTCGCGTTTCCACCGCGGCGCATTGGTCCACATGTTGAGCCGGGCGGGGGCCGGAGTACGCAACGGCTCACTGATGGCCGCCGCATCCGGATTCTCGCCGAACCATCGCTCGAGCTCCGCACGATAAACGGCGCAGTAATAGCACGGTTCGCGCGGATGCTCGAGCTCAAACTCCGATGCGCGGATCAAACGGAGCGCCCGCTCGCGCTCGAGGCCCGCGCCCCACAGGGCGAAGCCGAGAGCGAGCCGAGTCTCCGGCAATTCGTGCGGCAGGTCGAGGGCCGGGTTGCCCTCCCGCAGAATCAGCGCTTCTTCGAGGTACTCCGCAGCCGCGCGAAAGTCCCGGCGAGCGAGTTCGACCTGCCCGAGTCCAGTCAACGACTCGGATAGAAACGTCGTCACAGGGAAGAAGTAGTACTCGTTGAGCGCGATGCACTCCTGGAATACTTCCGTCGCCGCGGTCAGGTCCCCAGCGTGAAGGAAAGCTCGGCCGAGCGCGTTGTAGTTCGACATCGGACCATAATCGCGAGACGAAATCTGGTGGCCGAACATCTCGATGCTCTCCGCAAGCCAAGCGGCCCCGAGCTCGGGGAAGCCGCGCTCGACCTCGATCTCGCCGCGACCGCCGAGCGCGATCGCCTGGTAGGGCGAGCCTCGCCCGTAGGTCTCTATCGCCACCTCTTGCAGTTGAAGGAATGCCGCCTCGGCAAGGTCGAGCTGTCCGAGGTTGGAGAACAGCATTTGGGCGATACCCCCTACCTGACAATGTCTTGTGAGACACGGTCCCCGCGAAGTTTAGAGAGCAGGGCGAGTCCGTGAATCCAGAGCATGAGCAAACCAACCATCCAGAGAAGCGGCAACCCGGAGCAATCGAGTAGGCGTTGTGTGAGCAGGACGAGGTCGTTGGCCGCCGATGCAACGAGTCAGCAACGGCGTAGTCTGGTCGAAAGTCTTGCTGCGCCTGCGGCGGCATCGAGCACCAGGAGGGTTTTCCAAGAGAGCGGCAGCCCGGAGCAATCGCGTAGGCAGGGTGTGAGCAGGACGAGGTCGTCGGCCATCGATGCGACGAATCAGCAACGGTGTAGTCCGGTCGAAAGTCTTGCTGTGCCTGCGGCGACCACGAACATCAGGCGCGCCTTCAGAAACGAGGAGCAACGAGGAGCCGTCGAGTAGGCGGGATGAGAGCGGGTCGAGATCGTCGGCCGGCGATGCGACGAGTCAGCAACGGTGTAGCCCGATCGAAATCCTTGCTTCGCCGGGTTCGATGCCCCGCGAAGAGCACCTGAGGGTGGAGTTCTACCTGGAATCGGGCGATGCAACGGAGGCATGGACCTGATGGCGACTCAAGCACGAGAGCCTAACCCCGAGACCGCCGAGAAGACGCCGCGACGCCGCTTCACGCCCGCGTACAAGTTGAAGATCCTCGCGCAGACCGACCACGCGAGCGAGGGACAGATCGGCGCCATCCTGCGCAAGGAGGGCCTGTACAGCTCGCTGTTGTCGACCTGGAGGCGCCAGCGGGACGAGGGTACCCTGGGGGCGTTGAAGCCGAAGAAGCGTGGACCGAAGCCGAAGCAGGACCCCGAGCAGAAAGAACTGGAGCGCCTGCGCCGCCGGGTGGCGCAGCTCGAGCACAAGCTCGAGACGGCGGAGCTGATCATCGACGTCCAAAAAAGTCTCGCAATTGCTCGGGATCCCGCTCGCGACGATCGAGCCGTCCGAGAAGACCTGATCGCGCAGGCGGGCGAGCTGTCTGAGAGGACAGGTCTGCGGCAGGCGTGCGAGGCGCTGGGCGTCTCGCGCGCCACCGTGTACCGCCGTCGCCGCCCCGCGCCGGTGAAGTCGCCGAGACCGCGGAGGACGCCGCGAGCGCTGAGCCCTGGAGAGCGCCAGGAGGTGCTGGAGATGCTGCACAGCGAGCGCTTCGTCGACAAGGCGCCCGAGGTCATCGTGGCGCTCCTGCTCGACGAGGGGCGCTGGGTGTGCAGCGCGCGGACGATGTATCGCCTGCTCGCGCAGGATGGCGAGGTCCGGGAGCGCCGGCAGCAGCGGCGGCACACCGAGTACAAGCGCCCCGAGCTGCTGGCGACCGCGCCGAACCAGGTGTGGTCGTGGGACGTCACCTGGCTGCGAGGACCGACCCGGGGCCAATACTACTACCTGTACGTCCTGCTCGACATCTACAGCCGCTGCGTCGTCGGCTGGACCCTGGCGCACCGCGAGAGCGCCGACCTCGCCGCGCGCCTGCTCCGCACCACCTACGACAAACAACAATTAGACCTGATCAATTGACCATTCACGCCGATCGCGGCGCCGTCCAGACGTCCCGCGAGCTCGCCGACCTCTACCAAGCCCTGGGCGCCCGCCGCTCGCACAGCCGGCCCCACGTCAGCGACGACAATCCCTACTCCGAGGCCCACTTCAAGACCCTCAAGTACACCCACGACTACCCCGACCGCTTCGCCTCCTACGACGAAGCACACACCTTCTGCGCCCGCTTCATCGACGGCTACAACCACCACCACCGTCACTCCGGCATCGCCTTCCTCGCCCCCGCGGACGTGCATTACGGCCGCACCGAGGCCGTCCTGTCCGTCCGGACTGCCGCCCTCCACGCCGCCTACGCCGCCCACCCGGAGCGCTTCGTCCATGGAAGACCCACGCCGCACCGGCCTGCCGCCGCGGTCTACATCAACCCTCCGGGCCGCCCCGAGCGCGGCCCTCGCGAGTACGAAGTCCATGTCCTTACGGACAGGTGCATCGCGATGGATCCACCTTCGGAGCACCTCTCCGGTGAAATCTCACATTCACTAAACCTGATCAGCACCGTGTCTCAAAGTCATTGACAGGCTCCGTACCCGTCATCGGGCGCAGCCTCCGGCGCGAATTGGGTCCGACCGCGTCCTTGAGCTTGCGGACGGCCGCGCGGTTGATGGCGAGCGCCTCCTCTATCCGGTGCTTGCGACGGGAGATTCGAGCGCGCTCGATGTCCACCCGCCCGCTGTATACGTCAGGCAGCGACTCACGCTCGATCAGCACTTCGGCGTCGTGAGCGCTCGCCATCGCCTCATCGTACCGCAGCAGCTTGAAGCCGAGGACGTGCGTGCGCATCGCCGCCGCCTCGACGGCGATGTCGTCCGCCTTGTGGGTGAAGGCCAACTCGTACGCCTGCTTGAGCACGTCCGCGGCGGCCCCAAGCCGCTCACGCCACACGAGACTGGTGCCGTACAGCGTCAACGCCCGGCTCAGGAGTCGCGGATCGCCGGCACGATGGATCTCCGGCAGGAGCGCCTCAATCATGTCGCCGGCCTCGCGGCGACGGCGGATCAGCTCGAGGGTTTCGGCCTCGGCAAGCCTGCGGCGTAGCGGGGCGATGTCCCGTATCTGCACGAGGATCGAGCGGTCGCCGATAGTCGCGCCGAACTCCGAAGCGGCTCGACAAGCGTCGGCTTGCGGGATGTCCACAAGCAGCGTAACGACGTCGACGGCCGTGACGGTCATGTCGGTCTCGGCCAGGCTGAGCATCGCGCCGAGGCGGCTGCGAACGTCCTCGAGGCATGTCCTCTGAGCTAGGTACTGCTCGGAGCCAGTCACACCGCCCATAGCCAGGGTACATAGCTCTTGGCTAACGCCCTGGTATCCGGCGCGCAACGTATCGATCATCTCGTCGATCCGCGGGGCCTCTGCCGGAAAGCGGAGGTCGAGCAACTCGCGTCGGCGGTCGAGGTCGAGCACGTCGAGATCGTCGCGCGTCGCCTGGCACGCGGCTTCGACGCTGAAGCGCTCGCGGCTCAGTAACATGCCGAGGCTGAGGCCGATGATCAGGAACAGCACGGACGACAGGATGATCGCTGCGCGACGGCGTGATTTGGGCTGCAGAACGCGAAGTAGTTCGCGCATAGAGGCCCATCGCGTCTCCGGCTGCTCTTGCAGGCCGCGGCTGAGGGCACGGACCAGCCCCCGAGGCACCGGTGGCGCGCGTACGGGAAGTAGCGACCCGCCGAGCGCCAGCCACAAGGCAGCACAGAAGGCGTACTGGTCGCTTCGTTCCGTCGCTCGCCCTCCGGAACGGAGTTCGGGGGCGCTGAAGGGGCTGTCCAAAAAGTAGGTGGAGCTTGCTCCGTCCCTCGGCGCCACTTCCTCCTGTCGATCTACGTACCGCCGCGCCAACCCGAAGTCGGCCACCTTGACGTTGCCCGCGCCGTCGACCAGCACGTTCTCGGGCTTTAGGTCGCGGTGGATGTACCCCCGCGCGTGGATCTGCGCGAGCCCCTCGCCCGCGGCCAGGTACGCGCCGAGGATCTCCGTCCACGTGCGGCCGGGCTCGGCTTCCCAGCGTGCGAGCGTCGTCCCGTCGACGTACTCCATCACGACGTACAACGACTGGTCGACGCTCGCCACCTCGTACAGCGTGACGATGTGAGCGTGCTGGAAGTTGGCCAGGGCCTTCGCCTCGGCCATGATCGCGGCACGTGTCTCGGCCGTCGCGGTCTCGTCAAAGACCTTGACGGCGACGTTTCGGTTCAGTTCGCCGTCACGGGCGCAGAAGACAGTCCCGTAGGCCCCCTCTCCCAGTTCCTCAATGATCTCGTACTTGCCGACAATCGGGTTCGGCGCGCCGAGCAATCGCGCGCGCACGAGGCTGAGGCCCAGCTCCGCGGACAGACCGCGGGTCTCTTCGTCGTCGGTCGCCACAACGTCACCTCTTGCGGCGGATCAGGTCCCGCAGACTGGCCAGCCAGGCTTCGATGTCCCCCGATTAACGGGGCGAGCCAGGAAGCGACTCTTGGACAGCTTCTTGAGCAGCTTCTCCCGGCCCTGCTGGGCGCGCGATCTCGTGG
Source organism: Nannocystis pusilla (assembly GCF_026626665.1). Classification (GTDB taxonomy): domain Bacteria; phylum Myxococcota_A; class Polyangia; order Nannocystales; family Nannocystaceae; genus Nannocystis; species Nannocystis pusilla. The sequence goes on along the minus strand of NZ_JAPNKE010000002.1, from coordinate 557,139 downwards.
TACCGGGCGGGATCTCAAGGATCACCGCGATCTCATCCATCGAGCAGTCCTCCCAGTAGTGAAGCTCGAGGACAATCTGCTCTTTCAGCGGGATCTCGCGCAATGCCTGGGCAAGGCGCGTGTGCTCACGCGAGCGGCTGACGAGGCTGCTCGGAGAGGCCCCGAGATCGGCCAGCCCCTCGAGGTCGAAGTCGGCTGATTCACGCACGTGCTTGCGGAGGTGGTCAATCAACACGTGATGCGCCACGCTAAACAAATACGTACGGAAGGACGACTCGCCGCGAAAGTTGGCACGGTGCTTACAGATCCGCTCGAACGTCAACTGGCGCAGGTCGGCGCCGTCGCGGAACAGCTTGTTGCGGAAGAACCGATCGAGCGCGTCGAAGTGACGATTGATCAGCTCGCTACCAGAGGCCTTGTCGCCTTCGTTCCAGCGCCGAACCAATCCGTAGTCACTCAGTGGGTCCTGGATCGCCATGGAGGGGGTCATGCTCCCGGCTGACGTCTTAGCCTAGGTGCTGGATGGAAAAATCTTGCCGCCGGCTGCTTGCCGCCGGGCTGCGCCGCGGGCTCGCCCGCACGCGGGCGACGGCCTCGTAGCTCGAAATAGCGCGCGCTGGACTGGGTCGCCGAGTAACCCCTTCTACGTCTGACGACCAGCGCAGCTTCGCGCGCTGCGCTGGTCCTCGATTCGTCACGGAGTGAGCACCAGTGCGCCACCCAGACAACGACCAGCGCCGGAGATGCTGGTCGACGACGTTCCGCCGCCAAGGAACATCCTCTGGCCCTCCCGCCAAACGCCGACCCATGCATTCGAGGCGCCGAAGTTGCCGCTGACTCGGGTCAACGCACACGGCAGATCGTGAAAGCTTTCGAGTGAAAAAGGCTTCTTCGCCTCCCCCTGCTTCCACTTGAGCTCGGAGGCCGCGGGGTCCGGTCCGCCGGCACCGCCGACCCAGGTCGCACACACGGCGCTGGCGCGCGCCGGGCCGGGCGACAACTCGCCCCTCGACCCACCAAGCACCCAACCGCCGTTGAGCTGAAAGAGCGCCACGCCGTCGCCGGCGTCCCGGAGCGGCCCACTGATCTCGGTCAGGAAGCAAACACGTCTCCGCAGAGACTGGCCCTCAAGCTTACGCACGAGGCCGAGCCCTACCGGATCTCCATCCCTGATCCAGGACACGATCCCATCCGTCCCTTGCGAGGTGTCCCGCGCCGCGAACTCCTTACGGAAGCAGTTCACCGAGAACGACGAGGGCTCCCCCTTCCCTTCCGCGTACCAGACACCGTTCTCGGGCCACACCCGGACGCTGTCCGTTTCTGCCGCGAGCTTGCCGTGGACCTCGCTAAGGTAGCAGGTGTTGCTCGAAGCGTACGCCAGGGCGACCTTGCCCTTGCCCTTACTCCATACGGTACTCGTCATGTTCGCCTCGCCCTGCGCCGCCGGCCTCAGGCTGTCCATAAGCGCCAGCGACTCCGCAGGAGGCAGTTCGCGCGGAGTTGCCTCCTGCTCGACCGTATCCTCCGCTTCGCCACCCGACGTCCCGCTCCTGCTCGTCGTCGACCCTCCGTCCATGCCTACGCCGTCCGCGTCCGCTGCGTCGCACGCCGTGAGAATGGCCAGGATAACAGTACTCGTCACCAACGTTCGCATGATGTCCTCTCTCCTCGTCTTGCTCGCGGCTTCGTCGACTATTGCCGAGGCGTCTCCTCGGGCGAGTGTGTCGTTCGAGCGCGGCCGTATCGATGGACGTCTCGGGCCGCCTATTGGATTGCCTTCTGTCGATCACGGCCCTGGCCCATTCAGCGGGCCCGGTTCGGCGGGTTGGAGAGCGGTATCGCGCCACCGGGCCTGGAACTCGTGTTATCCGCCGGGCAGGTAGGGAGGCGCTTCTCAGGGAAGAGGCCCATGGAGCCAGCAGAGGGTAGCAGCCCCCACGCTCACATGTACAGCACCGCGTGGGGTCGGAGAGCGCGTGGCGCCGGACCGGAGATCATGCACGAGGAGCGGGGGCCGATCGCCGAGGTGAGGGCGCTGAACTCGCCGAGCACCACGCCCGGATCCTCGGCCGACAGGCGGGCCTCCGCGTGTCTGCCCTCGTCTGGACCTACCTCGCAGCGGTGAGGTTCCAGTATCATTCGCGCGTGCCCACTGCGTCCGCCGTCACGTGGCTTAGCCAGTTTTTGACCGACCAGTTCGACGCAGACGAGTTGCGGCGGCTCGCCTTCTCTCACGGTGGGTCGGAACTCTACAAAGCATTGCCTCCGTCGCCCAGTTCTACCGCTCAACTTGCCTTCGACCTCGCCCAAAGGCTTGGGGACCGCGGCCTGCTCAATCGCGACTTCTTGGCCGCGTTGGTCCGCGTGCGACCCACCTTCAAGGACGTACTGGTCCAGCAACATGAGCTCTTCGGCGGAGCGTCGACGCTGAACGACGACGCGCGGGCCTGTACCGAGAATGTCTCACCGCTCGGGCCGTCGCTGACGGCCCCGAAGGTCCCCGGCTCCTACTTCGACGATGTCCGAGACAGGCTGAACCTCAAGACCCTGCGCACCTGCCAGAAGGAGGCGTTCTGGGCCCTTGCCGACTACTACGGCTCGGGCAGTCGGAGCGCTGCGTGCGTGATGGCCGTCGGCGCGGGCAAGACGGCGCTCGGCATCGCGGCAGTACTCGCGTTCACGCGGCGCCGGGCACTTATCGTGTCCCCGGGCAACATCATCCGCAGTACGTTCGACAAGGCGCTCGATCACACCGCACTGGGCAACGTCCTCTACGGCCTGCCTGGCGGCCCGCTGATCCCCGGTCTGCGCCCGCCCGCTGTTTTGACGCTCGACCGCGACGAGGGGCCCTTCCGCGAGATCGCCGGCGACGCGCTCAGGGCCGCTGACATCATCATCACCAACTTCCATTTGCTGGGCACCGGCGGCGACGCCGACGACCTGCTCGCCAAGCTCGCGCCGCACGACATCGACCTCATCGTTGTCGACGAGGCGCACATCGCCGCCTCCGAATCCTACCAGCGCCTATTCGCGCACTTCTCCGGTGCCCGGACCCTGCTCATGTCGGCCTGCTTCCAACGCCTCGACGGCAAGCCCATCGATGCTGACATCGTCTATCGCTACCGCCTCATCGACTCGATCGCAGACGGCAACGCGAAGAACCTGCGCATCCAGCGCTTCGCGCCGGAGAGCGACGAAACCGTCTATGAGATGGTCTGGCCCGACGGCGCCCGGGAGGAAATCGTCGGGCGCGAGGCGCTGCTCGCCCTGATCGGCGACGAGCGGAAGCTCGGGCGGATCGTGGCGAAGTCTGACGCGTCCATCCGCCAGGTGATGTGGGTGGTCAGGGACTGCCTCGACCGACAGCGCGAGGTCCTCGCCCCGGTCAAGCCGCGGGTCCTCTTCTCGGCACTCGGCGAGTGGCACGCCGCGCAGATCACACGCATCGCCAAGGCGTACGGGATCGCCGCGGCCTACCTGCACCACGCCATGACCGATCGCGCGATTGGCGCGGTGCGAAGTCGCTTCGAGCAAGAAAGCGGCGACCTCGACGCCATCGTTCAGCTCAAGATGCTTGGCCAAGGATACGACTTCCCGCCAATCAGCATCGTCGTGCCGATGCGTCCATATGGCTCGTTCTCGGAGTTCTACCAGTTCGTCGGTCGAGGGATCCGCGTGCTGCTTCACCCCGCGGTTGTTGGCCGTGTCGGCCCGGACCAGCAGTTTCTCGACGTCGTGTACCACGCCGAGTTCGGGTTGGACGGCCACATCGACACCATCTACCGCGAGAACGACATGGACTCGTCCACGGTCCACACCTCGCGGACCTGGGGCAAGTCCGGGCCCGGCGATCTGCCCGGGTCGACGGGTGTGGACACGGCCACGCGTCCGGACACCTTCGTGTTGTTCGAGCCGGGCTCCATCATGAGTCGTGTGGTCCACGACCAAGCCCGCGTCGAGCAGCGGCGGCTCGAGCGGGAGCGGGAGGCCCTCGCCGCCCGATACGCGGCATACGCATCCACCTCGGACAACCCCGTGCCCTTTGACAAGTTCACCCAGCTCCTGAAGGTGATCAGTGAGTAGCGAGGCCGCCCGCAGGATCGCGGCTCAGGCGATCGAGGCAATCCAGCAGGGCGACTACGCGAAGGCAGCCGGCCTCTGGCGCAAGGCCCTCGAGGCCGAACGCCGCCTCGCGACCGCGACGACAAGTTCGGGCTCCGGTACATCGAGGGCCGGCTCGGCGACGCGCTAATGAACGCGGGCGACGCCATCGAGGCAGAGCGCGTGCTCGCGGCCTCCGTTGCCGCAGGTTCCAACATCCCGGCGACGATTGGGATGCTGCACCAGTTGTGGCTCGCCGGAGACGAGTACGACAAGGTCGAGCAGGCCGTTAGGACTGACGCGGAGAGGGTGCGAAAGGCACAGGGGCCCTTCTGGCACGACGCGAGCCTGCTCGTGCGACTCGCGGATCGGGCCGTCCAATGGGCCGAGGCGGGCCGTGACCACAAGGATCCGCTCGTCCGCGCTGAGACGCTCGCCCACGAGATCGGGAACCGCGACGTTGAGTGGCTCGTGCGCCACAGGCGAGGCCTCGCCGCGGAGGCCCTCGGCGACACGGATGGGGCCATCGCGTGCTACCGCACGCTCATGAACGAGGGGTGCGACCACGAGGAGACGATCGAGCGGCTCCTGATCCTCCTCGAGCGGACCGGTCGCAGTTCCGACGCCCTGCAGATGTCTACCTCGCTAGCGACGCGGCTCCGTCCAGGGACGCTCCGCGACAGCGTGGCGAAGCGCGCGACGCGTCTCGCCAGAGAGGTCGGCAAGGTGCCGGCAAAGGCGCGCAAGCCCAAAGCCATCACCCGACAGACCTTCGGCGCCCGCGTGGCCCTTACCGAACTCCCGACCGACGTCCTGGCCCTTGAGGACACCAACAACAGATCCGCGAGGTTCCATGCTCTCGACGCACTCACCGGCCGTTTGCTCGCTGCGAGGCTCGCCGGCCAGCCAGTAGCGACCGGGCAGAGTAACAGCGACCGGATCGGGATCCCATCGCTGACGCATGAAGAGCGCGCCCTCATCGTCGAGGCGTACTCGGTCGAGCGGATCGAGTCGCGCGGATCGTGGTTCATCCCCGACGAGATCCGCGTGCCGGGCTCGGTCATGGACCCGAACCGAACGGAGATGGAGCGTGGACGCTCAAAGGTGAAGGGCAACCCGGAGGCGGTTTACCTATGGGCAGTACTCGCCCCAGCATTTGCAGCAATGCACTCGCCGATCGAGGTCAGGAGCGCGTTGGGAGTTCGCCAGCACAGCAGAAGGCCCAGTGGCAGGGCGTGTACGACCTGTTTGAGCAACTCGGCGTGGACGTCCGTATTCTCATGGACCCAATGCGTTACGGCGGCGGTTGGTCGCGGTTGACCGTCGATCAGCGCGTGGCCGTCGTCACGCGTCTCACCGGAGCGCTGTCGGAGTGGGCGCCGGAGGCCGCCCGGCGCTGGCGCGCCCTGGTCCTGCGGGACCTCGTTCGCGCCTACTACGCAAAGGCGGATGCCGACGGTCGGGCGCTGCGCACGCGCGTCGTCACTGCGAACCTCCGACTGGGCCTCGTCGCGTACTTCGGGGGCGACTGGCTTGCCTTCCTCGACTACCTCGGCGAGGCCCCGCACCCCGACGAGCAGATCGCTACCGCGCTCCCTGAGCCTCGCGTGCTGGTCGCGGGCGCATCGAAGGCCGCGGCCGCGGCAGCCGCCCTCGGCATCCCGCCTGAGGAGGCGGCCAAGATCGCCGCCTCCTACTGGTCGGCCGACTCCGGGGTCTCGCCCGTGGAGGACCGCGTGGTCGCCCTGAAGCGCTACTGGGCGACCTTCGACGAGGTCCACGCGCACCACGCGAAGGGCATGCCATCACTGTGGGGCCTGGTGGCCGAGCAGGACCTGCCAGTCGACCACGGTGGGTTCGACGACGGGCGATCGACCCCGTACGCGTTCGCGGCGCTCCTGCCGCCTGATCTGCTCGGCGAGATCAACCGGCTGTGGGGCCGCCAGATGTCGCCGACGAGCCCGGACGTCGTCATCAGCAACCCATCGCCTCACTACACCGTGGCACAGGCCCTCGGGCCCGCCCTGAACTTCTGGCATGGCGTCGCCCTGACGGCATGGTTCATCTGCGAGGGCCCGTACAGCCGCACCAGCCTCGAAGACGCCACCGAGTACTACGCCAGGAATCTCGCCGAGCTAGAGGCACTTGGGGCCCCGGTGGACCGCGCACTCTTTTCTGACCTCGTCGCGGGGAAGCGCCACCTCCGGCCGCGAGCCCGACGGTACAAGGACGAGGGCCCCCGCACCAACGGTCCTGCGATCGTCATCACGATGTCGGTCGACGGCGACCAGTACGACGGGTTCGAGCACCTGCGCGACGTGATCACGCGCTACCGCCGCGCCTGGGCAACGACCTATCTCGACGTTTACCTGCGGCGCCGTTGGGACGCCTCGATCCGTGATGCCTCGGTCCTGTACCACCGCCTCCTGAACGAGAAAGGGCGACCGCCTACGCTCAAGGTCTACGGGCGGAAGGTCGCGGCCACGACCAACGCCTGGTTCGGCGGCGACGTATCGATGCTCTACGCGGCGATCGGCGAGAAGTGCCCCGGTGCCGTGCGGGCCGCAGTCCGCATCCTGCCCGCCGACCCGCGCACGCTCTGGCTCGGCATCGCACCACTCGTCCCCGCCCTGCCCGCCGCCAAGGGAACAGACGAGGAGTCGAAGCGGTGGGACCAGCTAACGCTGGCTGCGTCCATCGGCCGCTTCGCGTACCGATGGGTCGCCGTGTGGGAGACCCTCGGCCGCGAGCCGACCCTAAAGGAGGCGGGGTCCGGACCGTTCATGACCGCGCAGACCGTCCAGCTCCGCTACGAGAACTACCGCGAGTACCGGGTGTTCGGACTCGACCCCGACCAGGCGTATGACCGCTTCGCTGAAATCACCCGCCAGGCACTCGCAGCCCCACCGCCCGACCCGCCGACCCTCCGGACGTATGAGCGCGCGCCGGACACCCGGATGACGATCCCAATCGAACTGCCGTCGCCGCAACCGCAGTCGACGGGGCTTGTCGGCCGGCTTTTTAGGTCGCTCCGAGGCAGTCGCCGCCAAGGCTGAACTCCTGGCATGGGACCGGTGTGTACACCAGTGCCATGCACTCCCCGCGATCGCTCGAGGTCGCCAGAGCTATAGCGCGACGGGAGCGTTGCTCGCCAGCGGGCAGCACTCGACCCAAGACGCCGCTAGTCATCGGAGCGACTCAAGCGTCAGCCGCGCCGACGAGCACGCCGGCCGTGGCGACCTTTCGCGTCGTCGTGATGGACTGCATGGCGACCTGGCCCGCCGGCCGCGAGACCGTCACATGCGCCCTGCCTTGGCACGCGTCACCTCATCGCGAGGATCTCGGCGATGTCGGAGTCCGACAGCGCCTCGCGTGGGAGGAGCGCCAGCTCTCGGTAGAGCTCGCGTACAGCGCGGGCTACCACCTCGCCCTGCTCTTCCGCAAGAACCTCGGCGCACGCTTGAACCGCCGGGAAGTAGTGGGAGAGGCTCCGCACGAAGATCGCGGTGGCACGGGCCTGGCCGCTCAGGACCTTCCGAGTGCGCTCGTAATCGCCGTCGGCGCCCGAGGTCAGCTCGGCGATCCACCACAACCGCGAGTAGTAGTTGCTGTCCGGCCGCGTCCCTGGCCGCCAGAAGCGCGAGCGGAAGGTCTTCTCCTCCGCTCGCCAGCGACGCCGGATCAGCTCAGGCGCGACGACGATGGCGAGGTAGCGGAGCCTGTCAATGACTTTGAGACACGGTGCTGATCAGGTTTAGTGAATGTGAGATTTCACCGGAGAGGTGCTCCGAAGGTGGATCCATCGCGATGCACCTGTCCGTAAGGACATGGACTTCGTACTCGCGAGGGCCGCGCTCGGGGCGGCCCGGAGGGTTGATGTAGACCGCGGCGGCAGGCCGGTGCGGCGTGGGTCTTCCATGGACGAAGCGCTCCGGGTGGGCGGCGTAGGCGGCGTGGAGGGCGGCAGTCCGGACGGACAGGACGGCCTCGGTGCGGCCGTAATGCACGTCCGCGGGGGCGAGGAAGGCGATGCCGGAGTGACGGTGGTGGTGGTTGTAGCCGTCGATGAAGCGGGCGCAGAAGGTGTGTGCTTCGTCGTAGGAGGCGAAGCGGTCGGGGTAGTCGTGGGTGTACTTGAGGGTCTTGAAGTGGGCCTCGGAGTAGGGATTGTCGTCGCTGACGTGGGGCCGGCTGTGCGAGCGGCGGGCGCCCAGGGCTTGGTAGAGGTCGGCGAGCTCGCGGGACGTCTGGACGGCGCCGCGATCGGCGTGAATGGTCAATTGATCAGGTCTAATTTGTTGTTTGTCGTAGGTGGTGCGGAGCAGGCGCGCGGCGAGGTCGGCGCTCTCGCGGTGCGCCAGGGTCCAGCCGACGACGCAGCGGCTGTAGATGTCGAGCAGGACGTACAGGTAGTAGTATTGGCCCCGGGTCGGTCCTCGCAGCCAGGTGACGTCCCACGACCACACCTGGTTCGGCGCGGTCGCCAGCAGCTCGGGGCGCTTGTACTCGGTGTGCCGCCGCTGCTGCCGGCGCTCCCGGACCTCGCCATCCTGCGCGAGCAGGCGATACATCGTCCGCGCGCTGCACACCCAGCGCCCCTCGTCGAGCAGGAGCGCCACGATGACCTCGGGCGCCTTGTCGACGAAGCGCTCGCTGTGCAGCATCTCCAGCACCTCCTGGCGCTCTCCAGGGCTCAGCGCTCGCGGCGTCCTCCGCGGTCTCGGCGACTTCACCGGCGCGGGGCGGCGACGGCGGTACACGGTGGCGCGCGAGACGCCCAGCGCCTCGCACGCCTGCCGCAGACCTGTCCTCTCAGACAGCTCGCCCGCCTGCGCGATCAGGTCTTCTCGGACGGCTCGATCGTCGCGAGCGGGATCCCGAGCAATTGCGAGACTTTTGGACGTCGATGATCAGCTCCGCCGTCTCGAGCTTGTGCTCGAGCTGCGCCACCCGGCGGCGCAGGCGCTCCAGTTCTTTCTGCTCGGGGTCCTGCTTCGGCTTCGGTCCACGCTTCTTCGGCTTCAACGCCCCCAGGGTACCCTCGTCCCGCTGGCGCCTCCAGGTCGACAACAGCGAGCTGTACAGGCCCTCCTTGCGCAGGATGGCGCCGATCTGTCCCTCGCTCGCGTGGTCGGTCTGCGCGAGGATCTTCAACTTGTACGCGGGCGTGAAGCGGCGTCGCGGCGTCTTCTCGGCGGTCTCGGGGTTAGGCTCTCGTGCTTGAGTCGCCATCAGGTCCATGCCTCCGTTGCATCGCCCGATTCCAGGTAGAACTCCACCCTCAGGTGCTCTTCGCGGGGCATCGAACCCGGCGAAGCAAGGATTTCGATCGGGCCACACCGTTGCTGACTCGTCGCATCGCCGGCCGACGATCTCGACCCGCTCTCATCCCGCCTACTCGACGGCTCCTCGTTGCTCCTCGTTCTGAAGGCGCGCCTGATGTTCGTGGTCGCCGCAGGCACAGCAAGACTTTCGACCGGACTACACCGTTGCTGATTCGTCGCATCGATGGCCGACGACCTCGTCCTGCTCACACCCTGCCTACGCGATTGCTCCGGGCTGCCGCTCTCTTGGAAAACCCTCCTGGTGCTCGATGCCGCCGCAGGCGCAGCAAGACTTTCGACCAGACTACGCCGTTGCTGACTCGTTGCATCGGCGGCCAACGACCTCGTCCTGCTCACACAACGCCTACTCGATTGCTCCGGGTTGCCGCTTCTCTGGATGGTTGGTTTGCTCATGCTCTGGATTCACGGACTCGCCCTGCTCTCTAAACTTCGCGGGGACCGTGTCTCACAAGACATTGTCAGGTAGGGGTAGCGCCACACGCCGACGTCCGCCGCCTCGCGCCGGTGAAGCCGCAGGCTCCTGTGGATCTCGACCGCCAGCCGACCGTCGGCTTCGGCCTTGACCTGCCCGCTGCTGGACGCTCGTTCGACGACCTCGCAGAAGGCCTCAATGCTGATCGAGCGCTCGATCTCCGCGACGAGGCCGGCGCACTCCTGCTCGGACCAGTTCGGGCGCTGTCCGTGCAAGAACTCGCTCGTCAGCAACCGGCGCCCCTCGGGGAGTAAAGTCCGCAGGATCACGAGAGCGCCTCCGCGAGAAGACGGGCAGTCCTGGATTGGTCGTCGCGCTGGAGCGCCGCGTTGATCTCGAGCACGAAGCTCGCAGGCGTCTCCGTCGCCCGTTCCGCGAGTTGTTGCACCTCGGCTTCGAGCTCGCCCCGCGGCGCGCCGAGCCGCTTGGCCCATAGCCGCAGAACGTTCTCCTGCCACGAGGACACATCGCCCTCGCCGTCGAGCCACGCGCGCGCCGCATAGAGCAGCAGCGCGGGCCAGATTGCCGCGTCGAGCCGCTCGTAGAGCGCATCGCGGACGGCCGCTCGTCGTCCCTTCGCCGAGGTGTCATGCAGCGCGCGCATCACTTCGGGTTGCTCCTCGTTGAGGAGCAACCGCGGCGCTCCGCTGTCGAGCTGCAAGAAGAACCAGTTGGCGCGGTCGGCGGGCGGGACCTCCTGCGCCTCGGAGAAGCGCTTGCGGAGCACCTCGAGGTTGTCGCCCACGCGAGGCTTCGGCTCGTCGATGAGGACGGTCCAGGGTTCCCCCGTCGCCAGCCACGCGCCGCGCCTCCAGGCATAGCCGGGGCGCCGGGTGCCGCTGCTGGTACGCACGAGATACGGCGTGACCGCGACTTCGCCCCGGAGTTCTTCACGTCGCGCCGCGAGTATGCACTCGTAAAGGCCCGCGGTCGGGTCCGCGAGCGTGATGCGGTGCGAGCGCGACAGGAACGCCTCGCGGCACCGCAGCGCGAGCACCAACGCCACCGGCGGTCGCGGCATCTCGTCGGGATGCACCACCCTCTCAAGGATCTGCGGGTTCAACTCGAGGTGAACCGCGAGCGTCAGCTCGCGCCACTCCATCCCTGCTGTCAACAGCGAGCCCGACGCGAGCTCGCCGCGCGCCTGGCCATCGACAGCCGCCCGGACCGAGCGGAATTTCACCCCCTCGCGGTCGCACGCATACGGCATGAAGCGAGCGATGTGCCGGCTCTTGGAGCTCATGCGCCTCCCTTCGCCAGGAGCTCGCCCCGGATCTCGAGGCCGAGTTCGCAGAGCTGATGAGGGTCCGCCAGCGCCTCGCTGACCCCGGAGAACTTGAGAGCGTCGACGCTGGCGCCCGCCGAGACAGCCACGGTCCCGTCTTCGCAATGCTGGAAGCTGCCGCGCTTGCCCTCGCGGAGGGAAAACTCCGCGATCCTCAGGCGCTCGACCTCGACGCCGTCCTCCCCGAGCATCTTCAGGGCGATCGTTGCCGTCCATGCGCGACCGGACGTGGTCAGCTCCACCGCGCCCGAGAAATGCCACTGCCCTTCGCTGAAACTCGCCTCGAGCCCCTTGAATTCGAACGGACTGGCGCCGGTCGGCGACGCGGGGTCGCCTACCCCGCCGAGCGGGTAGCGCCGTTGCAGCAGTTCGGGCCCTCGTTGGGCTTCCGTGGTCGCCGGCGACAGGAGCTCGCGCACCTCCTTCCGCACCTCTTCGAAGAGCTGGAACAACTTCGCGCCCCTCCCTGGACGTAGTCTTCCTTGAGTCGCGGCGTCACCTGCCACTCGTCATGGCCTGGCGGCTCGCTCGTGCGGAGGAACGCCTCGGCGTACCGGTCACTGTCCGTAGCGCTCTTGGGGCCCGCCCTTCGCCGCACGACAGAATCGCATGGAAGCGCCGTGCGCCCGCCGGATCGACCGGCAAGTACTTCACGATCATTCCGGGGCCCCGGAAGATGGCAACCGTGTTATCCAGCTCACTAGGTCTCTCGGGCTCTGCGAGCCGAACCACGAGCTCGCACTGCCCCCGGTGCTCTGGACGCTCTTTTTCTCCTCCCGACGGCGTGGCAGATGGAGCGAGATCGATCGGCGCGCCACGTCGCCAGGCTTCTCGAGGCGGCCCTTCGCCTGATCGCGTCCCTGCCATGCAATCACGAAGGGACGAACCTCGTCTGTCGGGACCACGGGCTCGCCCCCGACGACGATCCGCAGCGGGCGAGGGAAGTGCATCGCTGGCCAGAAGAAACGCGCCGCGCTCTCCCTGATCCGCTGGAGGAGCTGGGCGGCGTCCTCCACAGCCTCCTGCGTCGGGTCCCGGAAGCCGACCACGAGGATCGTCGTCCCCGTGACCTCCGACGGCCGAGCGAGCCGGAGGCGCTTCGCCAGGCCGAGCGCCTGCTGGTCCCACAATGACTCCGCGCGCACGCCGTTCTCGACGCGGACGCAACGACCGAACCAACCGGGACCGCTGAAGCGGCGCTCGTCCACCGCGTGGCTCGGCAGCTCCACCCGACCGATCAAGCGATGCCGGCCCGCATGCTCGCCCGAGGCGAGGCACGAGTGGAACACGACGGTCGAGAACGCCGAGAACCGCCAGTACACCGACTTGCCGAGCCCGTAGCTACCTCCGGCCGCCTCGCTCTGCTTGTGGCTGAAGAGGGAGTCGCGGCACAGCGCACAGAAATTCGACTCGCTCTCGTCCTCGCCTCCGACCAACCCGGACGTATCCCGGTCCTCGACTCGCAGCAATAAGAGCGGGCTCGATCCACTCAAACTGTCCGCGAGAGCGCGGAATTTCCGGACCCCTTCACGGCCGCCGCTCCCTGAATGTGGCGGACGAGCGTGTCCCACTCGATCGCCGCGCGGAACTCCTTGAGCTCCGCGCCCTTCAGCTCCTCGACGTCGAAGTGGACTTCGGCTCGCGTGCTCCCGGACCTCAGGCTCTGATCGTTCGCGTTCTGCAGAGCTTCCCGCACGAACGTGTGTAGCGTGCCTGGGAACGCATACTCGGCGGGGTCACCGCCCCGGCGCGCACCCGAAGGTGGCAACGCATCAAACTCCCACCGAGGGGCCTGCATCGTTCCTTCATCGCACGCCGGATACCCGGCGGACAAGCTGCGAAGCTGCTGTCGCACGCGACCTTCGTCGCTGCCTCGCTCCCGGACTCATGACAACGGGGGCAGACCGAGCGAAAACGCTCGATCGGTCGTGCTGCATCCATCAACGGGCGTACTCGCGCCAGGTCGCGGGGGACCGAAGGGCACACGACGGGTCAATGCCGCGCAAATTCTCTATCATCACGGTCGATGTTCGACGAGGAGGCCGAAATCCAACTCGGTGTGAGCCGGAGAATCCGGGTGATTCGATCCTGGGGGTGGGGCGCGCACGACGGACAGCGGATTTCGCCTGCAGATGCGGCCGCGATCGCGGATGCGTTGTTGCGGGGCTCAGTGGGGACGTACAGATTTCGTGAACTCATCGCCGCCCTGGCCGCCGGAGGCCGCGATCCCCGACCTGCCCTCGAGCGGCTGCTGGTGGACAACTTCGTGTTGATGGAACTACCCGACACCCACGGAGAGTGGCAAGGGCCCGGCGTGAGGCGGCTGGAACAACCCGATCCAGCGCTGGAGCGGGCGGCGCGCAGTGCGCTGACCTGGGTCTCGGTCACCGTCGTGGACGGCGACGAGCCGGGGCGCTCCTTCGCCGGTGCGCAGTTCAAGCTGCGACTCCCCGACAACTCCGTGCGGGCCGACGCGCTCGACGGTGCCGCCGGCGTGCGAGTCGAGGACATCGAGACGGGCAAGTGTCGGTTTGAGCTGACCGACGTGCCCCGCACCCCGGGGCCGTGACCACCCTTCCCGCAGGACCGAACGATGCCGACGGATGCCGACATACTGGTCACGTGTACCCACGCTGAGTGCTCGCTGAAGGTCAGAGTGCCGCTGCTCGACCTGGCGACCCTCAAGCTGCTGTACGAGCACGACGCCATCCCCAGCCACGACGCCGCCGAGGCCGACAAGGCCGCGGTCCCCTGCCCCGCCTGCGTGCGGAACGGCCGCGACGGCCTCCTCGTCTACCTCACGGATCACCTGCGTAAAGCGCCGCCCGATCTCGAGGTGATCGTCCCGCTCGTGTTCGACGCGGCGGTGGCGTTGTGGAAGCGCGCCTCGGAGCGCTGGACCGTCCCCGGCAAAGCGGCGGACTATTCGCCGGCGAAGGTCGGGCCAGCGGTCGGCGTTCGCCTCGGCATCCGGCCCTATGGCGGATACGTCCTCCGCCCCGGCAACAACGACAATCAGCCGCAGTACGGCGACTCGCCCCCGCTGACCGCCAAGGTCAATCCGCGCTACATCCGCGAACTCAAGCACGACCTGCTGTATCTCGCCTATTACGGCACGCGCGAGCGTCTGGCGTCGCAGCCGCTCGGCGGCGTCCCGGTATTCGAGGCCACCACCGTGGGCGCGATCCTGGCGCTCAAGTTCGATCTGTCGTTCTTCTACGGGGTACCGACGACCACCGACCTGACGCAGTCGATGGTCAGCGACGACGAGCTCCGCACACGCGGCTAAGTTGTCCTACGCTCGCCTGCGCACTTGACGGCTCGTTGCTCATCCCCGTGTCCGGCTCCGCGGCGATGTCGCGGCGACAGGACTCCCACGGCCCCCTCGCGGCGCTTCGAGCAGTTCGTCCGGGACGTGAACATCTCCATAAGCAGACGAGCACAACGCGCGTAGGTTCTGCACGACGGTAGCTCCTCACAACGGAAAGCCGGGCAGTTGGATTCGCAGACCTGCCAGGATACTCTTGACAGGATTTTCCCCGGACAATTTCCTCAACGCAGACTCGCTTCAAGATCATGAATTCTGAACAAGTCAAGCTCCGCATCCTGCTCCTCGGAGTTTCGCCTGAGTTTGCCTCGGCGTTATGCGCCTGGGTCCGAAACTCCGAGTTCGTCGAGAGCGATCCCAATCACGCAAGATTGAGCGAGGCCGTTGAGATGCTGAGCTCAGGAAAAGCAATTGCATATTCCTGAACCCTATCGCGTTTGCATGGCCACCCACGCAAGAGCTACTGCAATCTGCACCCTCACATTTCCCGTATGCCTAGTCCTAAGTGCATCAGAGTTGGCCACCCTAAAAGATGTCCCCTCAAGCTGGCGGAACCGCCTTCGAGAATACTACAACATCCTGTCTGACTCCGCCGCCTCTGAACTGCCCAATCAGCTCGACTACGTCGTCCGCGGCTGTCACCGCTATCTATTAAAGCGGGCAATCAGAACAAACGTTAGACAAATTGCCACCGGAACGTCACCTGCTGGACAGCTGGCTGTTAAGGTACAGGAAGTGGAAAAGGCTCTCGAGGCAATTGACAAAACCGACCGAACCGAGCTCGAAGTCGCCATGGGCTTGAACGCGACACAGATGAGGGCCCTCGTCGACGAAACCCTCACGCACACACGCGAATCTCTTAGGCGAGGGCAGTTGGCTAACATCGCGGCCTTGTCAGCGGGGTTATTCTTGGTGCTCGCTACAGCGATTTCCGTGTTTGCTGGCGGCGACGCAAATATCTGGACCGCAGCCACTGGTGGCATGGGAGCCGCAGCGACGATTGCTGCGCTAATAACTGCTCCGCGCCGAAACATCGAAAATGGCGCATCACGCCTGATATACATTCAGACCGCATATTTTAGCTTTCTCACCCAGATCCGCCTTTTAGGCATACCGGGTGAAGAAACAACATTGCAGCGGAGCGAACGCCTCGAGGCCGCCACAGCGAAATTGCTGGACCAGATGATGGCGATAACCAAAGATGGCACATAGACGCGCGGCCACTCGGCTACGCACGTAACCAGCGCGCCGTGCTCTCGCGCTCCCTCGGCGACGAACTCATTCCTCGAATTTCTTGCGGGCACTGAGGGCTCCGCTTCGAGGGCGCGCCGGGTCATACGGCAGCTCGACGTTCCATTCGATCGCCCGTACCTCGACCAGAACGTAATTCTCGGTAAATATCGCCTCCACGAGACCTGATACGGGTTCAGAAAGATCCCACTCATGCTCAAAAGCGTCAAAGACATCTCCCGAACCTTGCGCGACGAACGAGGCCCGGGCGATGAGCTCACAACCAGCCTTCCGGATATTTTGCACAACCACTCTCACCGAGGAGACAAGATCCACCCTGACTTGGAAACCCTCTCTGATGCCTGGCGTGACCGCCGTGAGTGCTTCGAGAAGTTCAGACTCCGCTCGTTCCAGCTCTTCTGCGACCCTGTCACCGTCGAGAGCTCTGCGCTCGACGTCCATCTTGTGCAATTCGCTGATCACGTCAGCCAGCGCCACCCGCTTAAACCACGGAAAATCTGGGGACCCAGCCCAATCCCCGTCTTCTGATACGGTCAGCACAAAAACCTTGTTCGTCGCGGCCCAATGATGCAACGAAAGCATCGCAAGAGCGTCTCGAAACTGAGGCTTTTTGCTCTTCTTGAAGGGGAGCCGGCATCCAACATACAACTCAATCAATTTTCCGAGATCGGCTCCGGCACCGTCGTGCTCGAATCCGCAACATTTACGATACGCATCTGGCACGAGATGATGCTCCTTCCACTCATCCTCTCGAACGACCCGCGACACCTTAGCTGACAGGTGTCGAATCTCTCTAATGATAACATTCATACGCTCATGCAACTCTAGCATCGTCAGTTTCGTTGTGTGCAACACAACCTCATCTGCATCCAGAACTTTTCGCAGATGGGAGGAGTTGAGATCAAACCTAAATTTCTCCAACGTGCAAGTATCGATGAAGACATGGATCTTTTCGCCTTCGTTCATGGTCGAACCGCCGTCGCGCGCGCCCAGCGAGCAATTTCGCTCCATCGCGCCCGACCCAAGTTTGTTCTTAACAGTTCATAGAGTTCGTGCCAACGCTCGCATCCGCGCACTCTTGCATCTCTTCGCTCGATATCTTCACAGCAGCTTCCCGCGAGCAGCGCACCGAGGCGGACTCGCGCCACGTGCGCAAGCGGCAGTGACGGCTCAGCGGCCCGGATCGGGAGTGTTCACGCCCTCGACGCGCAGATTGCCGCCCTTCAGCTGCTTGCGGGTGTCGGTCCGGATCGTCCGCACGAACCACCCATCGCGGAATTCGACGTCGGCGTCGATCGCTAGCTTGCCGTCCCAGAACTGTCGCAGCCACACCCGCTCCTCGCACAGGTTACGGTTGGACAGACAGTACCGCAGGTCGTGGCCGCCCTCGGGCGAGCGGCACTCGATCAGCAGGTCGTCGCGGCCATCGAGGTTGAGGTCGGGGTGCATGACGCGGACGACGCCCTGATCGGGGGCGAGCTTCGGCTCGCGCGTCTGTACCGCACAGACGATGTCCGGCCAGCGCGGTGCGTCGGCGCCGTCCTCGAACGAGTCCAGCGGCAGCTCCATGCGGACCCAGCGGCCGTCGATGCGCTTGAGGACGTGCCATTGGTAGCCGGTCATCGAGGGCGCCTGACCGAACAGCCGGACCAGCAAATAGTCGGGGAGCGGGCGGGTAGCGTCGCACTGGAGCGGCGCGATCGGGCCCAGTTCCTTACAAGCCGCGGTAACCGCCGCCCGCTCGGCCTCGCCGAGCTCGAGGTTCGGGGCGAGCTCGCCGGGAATCTTCGCCGGCGACTGAAACGCCACGCCGGACTTGGCGGGCGCCGCGTCGGGAGGATGCACGGCGTCCGGCGCCGGGGCCGCCTGCGGGGCAGATGCTTCCGCTTTGGGCGCGGGCGCCTCGGCCTCCGGCGGCCGGGGGTTGCAGGCGATCAACAATAGACCCACGAACGATTCACGGCGCATGCTCTTCATCCTCGGCGAGAGAGCCCCAGACGTCGTCGTCCTCGTCGACCTGCTCGTCGTCCGGTGCATCTTCGAGATCTTCGCCACCCTCTACGTCCTCCGCCATGTGCTCGTCGTGGGCGGCCTCGAGATCGAGCAGGTCATCGTCGTCGTCGTCCTGCGAGCAGACGTCGCGGATCTGGTAGAGGTCGTGGAACAGCACCGGTGCGCCGTCGGCAAGACGGAGGGTCACCGTGCCGGGCGGCATGTACGGTTCGGCGAGCAGGCCCTGCTCGTCGGTCTCGCCGAAGCGGGTCTCACCGGCGACCGACAGCT
Source organism: Nannocystis pusilla (assembly GCF_026626665.1). Classification (GTDB taxonomy): domain Bacteria; phylum Myxococcota_A; class Polyangia; order Nannocystales; family Nannocystaceae; genus Nannocystis; species Nannocystis pusilla. Next base: position 539,074 of record NZ_JAPNKE010000002.1, on the reverse strand, counting down.
CGTACGCCTGGCGGACGAGCGGCTGGCCCCACTCGTCCAGCAGACGGATCTCGAGCACGTGATAGGCCGGCGCGTGGGCCTCGACGACAGGCAGCTTCAACATCCGCGCGATGGGATAGAGCCCGGCCCCTACGGGCTCCCGTGCGAGCTCGTACCGGTCGGCGAACGGGATCGCCAACAGCTGCACCCATCGTCGTCCGTCATACCCGGGATCGGCGCGCATAACCTCGCTGGCGTCGTAGAACTGGAGCGCGTCGAGCGAGGTCTCGTTGCGCTCCAGCCAATGCACGAACTCGGTCTTCGCCACCTCGAACAGGGCACCGAGCGTCTGCTCGCCGATGATCCCGTCCTCGAAGATGTCTGCCCGAAAGGCCAGGTTATACGTGCGCTGGAACTCCTCGACGGCGCGCGCCGTGGCGGCGTCGGCGACGTCGGAGATGGCCGGCACCCCCGTGGGCCAGCCGCCCACGCGGTGGAGGTAGTCGAGGTAGCTCTGGGTGTCCTGCACGCGGCCGTGCGCGGCGGCGAGCTCGACCCACGCCTGCTGCTCGTCGCGCAGGAAGTGCAACACCGCGCGTGCGCGAAGCTCGCCGAAGTCCTCCGGCTCCCCTGCCTCCCGGTGACCGACGATCAGCCCGCCATGCTCAAGATGCTGCTGCCCGTGGCGCAACCACGCGACGAGCGCCGCCCAGGGGTGATGAGGACCGACCCGCGGCAGCAGCAACACGCTCGCAGGCAGGTACGAGGTCCACGCGGGCTCAGAGGTATAGACCTTCGGCCGATGCACGACGAGCGTGGTGTGCTGCCCAGTCGGGATCGGCGTGCGCTCGACCGTGCCGTCCGCGCGCAGGTTGACGTGGACCTCGCTGCTGCCGGAGGACATGCAGCAGCAATCTTGGGGATCGCGCGAGGTCCCTGTCAAGCGTGACAACAGCTGCGAACGCGACCTCGGAGTGGGGGTTCAGCGAGTTGCGGACGATCCGCTTCACCGGGCTGCGGTCGCGCGCGTTTCCTCCGTGAACGTGACGACTAGCACCCGCAACTTCCCAAACCGCTCCGGCTCACGTTCGGTCGTCTCCAGACAGGCAGCGTCACACGTTCCGCGGGTTCTTCGCATCGACGTGCCCGCGGATCTCCAGCATCCATGCGTCAAAATCGGCGTCCGCCAGAGCGTGTCCAGGCTGCACGCGCGCCCACTCGCGCTGCAGCGCAGCCTTGGCTACGCGCAGCCGCCCGGCCACCGTCTCACGCGACTTCAGCTTGAGCACCTCCTGGATCTCAGGCTCTGTCAGGTCGGACCAGTAGCGCAGCTCAAGCACAGTCTGGGCGTTAATCGTGAGCCTTCGCAAACACTCGAGCAGCATGCGCGCCTGCTCGTTCGCTAACACGTACGACGACATCTCCGGCAACTCGGTGTCGACGACGGCATGAACCTCCGGGTCGAACGACTCGAAGTCTCTGCGCCGGCGCTCCTGCAGGTGGCGACAGAGCACGCGGTAGGCGATGGCGAACAGGTAGCCGCGGAAGGTGATATCGCCGCGGAAGTTGTGCCGCGACTTTATACACTCGAGAAAGGTCCGATTCGTGAGGTCCTGGTAGTGCTGCTCGTCCTTGCTGAGGAAGAACCGCCGCAACCGCGCGTAGTGGCGCTTGGCCAGGACGTTGCCGGCCCTGAGATCGCCGGCGCACCAGGCTTCAAACAGGTTGCGATCGTCCTCTTCCGACGCCAGGACCGTCAAACCGGGTTGTGCGCCAAGCTCCTCCAGCTCAGACGGCTGGGGCTCTCGCTCATCCGGCTCTGGAAACGCGTCTTCAAAGTCGCCTCGTTCTGGGTCGTCGGATTCGGGTAGAGCATCACCGGCTTTGGGCGTCTCGGACTCGTGGTCGTGCCGTCTAAATTCGCCTGGCTCGGACTCCTGGTTGTTGGTTTCGGACGACTCAAACTCGAGTTCGACTGGCTCCGGCGATTCGGGCTCGTGGTCTTCCGGTGCAAAATCGTCAACTTCTGGCAGATTTTGGCCATCGGGTTCAGACGGCTCGGGCTCCGAGTTTTTCGGCTCGAAATCGTCTTGCTCGAGCGGTTCGTGATCGTCTTCATCGTAACCTTCGCTCGGTTCCGACGAGAGTATGTCAAGTTCATCGTGGAAAAAGTGCGAAGAATCGATGTGAATCTTTGGAATGCCGGACAAAGGATGAACAGTCTCCGAGTCTGTCCACACCTCAAAGCCGGTATTCCAACGGACCTTAAAAGTTGCCGTTTCGTAGACTGTCTCTGCATTGTGCCACGTCCCGTCCTCAGAGTCGGAGATCGCGTTGTCGTAGTCCGTGCGGCTGAAGGAGCCCATGAGCATGGCCTTTCCCGAGAGGTGTACGAGCGCGCTCGCCTCGTGCTCCGCGACCTCGATGTGGTCTATCGAGAGCTCGAGCTCGACGACATCGGTGATGTCGACCGGCTCGTCGGCCTGGTCGACGCTCAAGTCGAGCTGCCGCAGCCCCATTTCGACGATCTCACGGAGCCGCTCGCGCTCACGAAACACCACTTCACGGATGGACGGCGCGGTGTGATTCCGCCGCGTCACAGGACGCACGAGCTCTGCGCTTCCATCCATCAGCGTCCGCAGTTTTTCATGCACCACGAAGCCCGTCGCATTCACCCATGCCCTGAGCTCGCCGATCCTCCCAACCTTCAGTTCGACCCCTTCCGGCGGCGCCTGCCGGTTGTGAAGGGCAACCAGCAGCGGAAGGCTTGGCAGGCAGAGCCACGGATCGGTATCGAGGCCATCCTCGACGTAGCGGATCACGTAGTTGAGGATGCGCGGCAGGTCGGCGCGGGGCAGCCAGCGCAAGCCCTCTCTTCGGGCTTGCTCCGACACGAAGGCGATCACAGTGGACTCACCCTCCCCACTGCGACGAAAGAGCCCGCTGGTCATCGCCTCGGCGAGGTGCGTCGGAGTGATCCGGCCCATCGTCAGCTGGGTGCCGAGCGCTCGCAGCAGGTCCAGATCGACGCAGCCTGGTACCCCCGCCGCGAGGCCCACCGCGGCGCGACTCAACGGATGGGCCCGGTACTGGAACGCCGCGACGAGTTCGCTCAGCTCCACGAGCGCCCCACTTCGCCCACGTCGAGGTAGCTCCACCCCGAGCAGTCCCCCCGGTCCGCGGCGCTGCGCCCAGGGAGTGAGCATCTCGAGACCCGAGCCGGTCAGCGGTATCAGTGGCAGCGCAGTGCCTCGCGGAGGAGGACGACCGACCCGTAATCCAGTGACCGGCGTGCGGATCCATGCATCCTGATCCCACGGGTGGATCCACGCGATCAGGCTCCCGGGCGGCGCTCCGTCCAGCCATCGACGCAAGCCACCGCCGCGGAGCGCTGGAGCACGCCCGTCCTGCACGAGCAGTATGACCATCGGCTGTCCGCCGGGACAGACGCGCCACGGACGGGGGGCCTCAACTAGGTCTGGTTGCGACAGGCTAAGCCCCATGGATTCAACGCGAATGAAGCGCCTGCCCCTTCGCGCAGCCCGTATCAACTCCTGGATCTGCGCCCGGAACGGCGCCATGCTGAGAGCCCGATCCTCGAGCACGACAAGATAGCCCACAGCCACACGTACGCGCGCAAAGACGGGGAACCGCATACCCCCCAGGCGGGCACTGAACTTCAGACTGGCCGACATATCGACGACGGGTGCACCGACCGACGCACGCGGGCCCAATCGATGCAAGGCTCGGTCGACGAGCCGATGAGCCTCGCGTTCCCGGAGACGCGGAGGCCGTGCCTGGGTGCGAGCCCCGGGGAGCCCGGGGACGCTGTCCTCTTCCATGCCCTGGCCTCGCGGCACGCCCACCTCGGCACTGTCCTGGCCCGCCTCACCTCCCTGCGATGCTCGGCGGTCGCGAGGCTGCGATCGAACGTGCGCGCCCGGGGCTTCGTGCAGCGTGACCCCCTGCTGCGCCAACCACAGCAGCTCAGCGACGTCCTGGGCGATGGCCCCCGGGATCCGCGCGAGCAATTCGACCAGGCGGTCCTTCACTCGGCCTTGCCCTCGACCACGCTACGCGCGATCTCCTCGAGCGGCGTCTCGTGGATTCGGGTGAGGAAGAGGGCCTGAAGCAGTCTGTCGGTGGGTTGACCCCCGAGGTTGGTGAGCACTTCTTCAAGGCCATCCGGCCCGCCGAACCACCGATCGATGATCTGTCGGATCTGCTCCGGACCAGGCAGCTGAAGCCGCAGCTCGACGCAACGTCGCAAGAACGCCGGCGAGAACTCGCGCTCGTCGTTGCTGGTGATCACGACCACCGGATGATGATGACAACGGATCTCACCGTGGCGGACGCTGACCCTACGTCCGTCGACGGCATCCACGACCGCGTCTCTCTGCTTCAGCTCGGGGATTCGGAACGCCCCTTCCTCGAAGGCGTGCAACAGGTCGTTGGGCAGATCGTACGACGCCTTGTCCAGCTCGTCGATCAGCACGCAGGCCGGTCGCTCGGTCGGCGCCAAGGCTGTACCGAGCGGTCCGAGGCGAATATGGTCCTCAATGGGCGCCTCCCGTCCCTCGTGGAAGTGACCCACCGCGTCGTAGCTGTAAAGGCCTTCTTGGAGGGTGGCATTTGAATGGATCTCCCAGCGGAAAGGTCGGCCGAGGCCGAGCCGCCAGGCGATGTGATACGCCAGAGTCGACTTACCGAGTCCCGGGACGCCACGGACCAGCAGTGGCCGGCGAAGCAATAGGGCGAGATTGACGCGACTGATTTCCTCCTCCCCCGAACTCACATAGCGCTCCGCCCGCGTACGATCGCGCAGAGCGCCCTCGTCCCCCTCGTCCTCGAAGCGCCACGTCACCGGGTCGACCTTGTCCTCGCGCTGGGCCCAGGTTTTCTGCGGACGACGCCAGGGGGGCACTTGTCCGGAGACAACCACCGGTCGTCTAGATTGCGCGCTTCGGGGTAGATGTGCCATTCATGTGTCATTCGAGGGAGTCTCCGGTATACAGGAAATAGCGGCGGTCGGTCCAGACGAGCCGAGCTCGACCGCGAATCTTGTCGAAGAGGTGTTTGAGGGAGGTGGGACCGTCGTCTGGGTGAGTGTCCTGGATGAGCCCGCGGAGATCCGCATCGGCGAGGACGGCGAAGTAACGCCGGTTGTGGGTGCCGAGCACCGCGCATTCGCAGTTCGCCGTCCAGCACTCCTGACTAGCCCAGATCCCCAGCGAAGCACTCCGCCGCTCCTGACGGTTCGTCGGCACTCGCTCCCAAAGCGCGACTTGCCCTCCTGCAGACGGGGCGGGCAGAGCTCCGTCGTGGAGGCAACCTTCGACCGGGACCCCGTCGATCTGAGGCCACCAGGCGACCGCGGCCAGCCACTCCTCGAGCGTGTCTTCGGTCCCAGGGACTCGCGCCGCCTGGGGACGAAGAGCGACGGCGACAGGATCTGCCTGGATCACCAATACCAGTTCATTCGAGGATGTCAGGCGCAGTTCATGGATGAGCCGGCGGACCGCTCGGACGAGATCATCACCAGAGCGGATTGTGATGCCAGGCGGGGCGCCCGGAGACGAAGCCGGGAGCGACAGGTGTCGCGTACGCATTCCGAGGACCCGCAAGGAGGCCGAAGTCAGACGTTCGCCGCAGAGGACCAGGAAGAGCACAGGCGGCAGAGCCGGCGTCTGAGTGGTAACCCCAGGGGCGTGATATTCAAGCCAACGCGCCAGGGCTTTGCCACGAACCGCGTACTGCTTCACGAGCTCCAGGAGATCGGGGACGTCGTAGACATCCATCGACAGCTGGATACCGTCTTCGCGGAAGGCCTGCTCCGCCAAAGCCGGACGAAATAGGGCATCGATCTTGTCTTGGGCATGGGGGTTATCGCGAAGCAGGACCTTATACAGCTCCGAGAGCTGAGCTCCGCTCCTGAACCATGCGTCGAACGCGTGCGTACAGAAGCTTTGCTGCGGAATTTTGTCGCTGAGGAACATCCCCTGCATCGACTCGCATGCCGACACGAGCGTGCGACGAAGCCGTTGGTTGTCCGCCTCGGCCTCCCCCTGGCATACAGATCGAGTACGAGCGACTCGAGTCGCCGGCGCACCGGTCCTACCTCCACGTCGACGTCACCCTGTCAGCGAGCTGCGCACCGAGGACAGCGTTCGGGCTCCCGGGATGGGTGCCGCGTAGCCCCTGCACGATCTTTCGGGTCGAGCCGGGGAGCGCCGGCCTGCAGCGCGACCCGTACCAGAGGTTCAGCGGCGACAGGCTTTGCGACACCTGGAGCGCGTCGACACCCAACCGCTTGACCAGCGGAACGGCCTCGCACTGGCCGGGATAGAACTTCGCAACGAAGCGCAGCTGTTCCTGTGCCAGGGGATGGGAGAACGCGAGCGGAAAGTCGTCGACGAGCGGCTTGGGCACACCTGTCACCGGCCAGTTCATGATCGCCGGTCTGCGGCCGCAGGACAACCCGCTGGAGTCCGGCTCAGTCCTCGCGGGGCTCGACCACTGCAAGCCGCCACCCCCGACACTGGCCGCGCTCGGTCTCGGTCGAATAGCTCGGCCGAGATCGCTCCAGCGGACCGTCGGCTGGGCGGCTGGGCGGGTCAGACTGAAGGTGGCCTCCCGCCGTTTGGGGCTCGCGGTATCCGCTTGGTGGCCGAGAGACCGTCTCGAGCCTTCCAAGTCGATGTAAATCTGCGTCGAGCTCAGGCGCGTGGGGCGCAGCACAGCTCGAACGACCAAGCCGTGTTGGCCGTCCGCCACGGCTCGCCTTGGCGACAACGGGCGTCATCTCCGTCGCGCACATGTCGCACTTTTCGGCAGCGCGATGTGGACTTGGGCGTCGACGACCGAGGGCGCCAAGGACAGGGCGCCACGATCAGTTCGGGCGGGGCGCAACCGTCAACTTTGCGAGCTCGATGGTCACCCAGCCCGCGGTGGTGGCGGTGCTCGGCTTGTTGTTGGTACCGCCGCTGTTCCCGAGGCGGCCGCCGGCACAAACGGTGCCGGTTGGCCGACCCGGCCTAGCCGAGGCGGCGATGGAGACGAGAACGGCTGCACGGAGCATCCGACTTAGCGCCGCGCTCGGGGCGCCCTGAATGAATGTTCCCTTGCGACCGGCCCCGACAATCATCGACGCTCCGGTTGGTGTTCCAGCACACAACCGAGGCGCTCGCACTGCACGCCGGCTTCGCCAAGGACACCATTCTCAAGTGGCGTGCCCTCGGGTTGTTCGACGGCATCGAGACCAGCCTCACCGGCGGCGGCAAAGGCAAAGGCGTCCAACTCCTTTGGCACGCCGACGCGATGGCGCGGGTGGACGAAATCCTGGCGCTGAAGAGCCAGGGCTACAACATGGAGCGACTCCAGGCCAAGTTCCGGAAGCGCCCCGCCAAGAAGCGCAAAAAAGCGAAGAAACGCAAGGCGAGCAAACGCGCTACGCCTTGAGCATGCCGGCCTCGACGATGCATCGGCGCTGCACCTCTTCGACGCACGCCTTCAGGTTGGCCAATCCCTGTCGATCGGTCGCCGCCTCGGCGATCACGCGCTGCAGCTCTGCATCGCCGCAGAGCCGGGCGAACCGCCGTGCTTGCGACTCAGCGAGGCATGCGTTCTTGTAAGCGCTTCGGCCCCCCCGGCTTGTCCGGCAGGCTGAGGATGCGGTCCAGCTCCGCGTCAGAACACACCTCGGCGATGCGCCGTGCGTCTCGCTCGAGCAGGCACGCCTCCCGGTAAACGCGACCGAGCGGGGTGTCGGGGGCGAACGCGACCATCCGGTCCAGTGCTTCGCCGTCGCAGCGCTCGGCGAACTCCCGCGCCCGCTGGTCTGGACAAGCGGCGCCGCCGCTGGACTCCGGGATGTCGATGCGCTGATTCATGGTGACTCCGTCGCCTGCCCGGCCTCACCCAGAGCCCTCAGCGCCGAGTCGCGTTCAGCCAGCGCGCTGGCCAGCTTGGCGCCCTGCACCTTCAACTCCGTCTCGAGGCGTTGCTTCGCGGTCGCGAGGTCGTCGATCTCCCTGATCAGCGCCACGGCCCAGTTCGAGGCGCCCCCGATAATGACAAGCAGACCGGCCCCACGAAACGCACATCCTCGCGAAGAATACCGGCCGCAACCAGTGCGGCACCGAGGACAGCCGTCTCCATCACCAGGCTCACGCGACGATGAGATGGTGAATCGCCGCGAAGCGCGAGGAGAGCTCCTCCATCTTCTCGACCTCCTTCGCGGAGAGCGGCTGCTGCAGCCTCACCTCGCCTCGCTCGAGAGCCGCCTCGAGGCGTCCGTGAAGGTCGAGGCCGCGGAACAGTCGTGTGGGGTCGTAACCGCCGGGAAAACTGAAGTCGTGACCGCCGGTGAAACGGATCGTTGGGCCTTGGCTCATCGATTCACCCTTGATTCATAGCGGATATATCATGGATTCATTCCGGATCAAGAGCGTTTTCGCATATCCGCTGCTTTAGGAGGTGTAGGTGCTACTGCATAACCCGCGCAGATCCCGCATCTGCGGCGAGCAGCCGCGAGCCCTCACCTCGGCTGTCGACCTCCTTACAGGAGGTGCAGAGGTGCCTTGCAGCAAGGAAGGTCCAACCTCGGTCCGCGGGGCAGCGAGTTCGCCACGCCCCAGAGAGCAGACCGCGAAGACGGCGAAGGACGCGCCGGCCGTCGAGTCGTGATGACGGTTCGCGTGTGCGCCGGATTATGGCAACTTCGAGCGCGATGACGTCCGAGCCTCAAGCTGAAGCCGAAGTCGCACCGGCTGAGTTCGTAGTCCCCGAGCACGTGCATCCCCTCGTCGTGTCCTTCGCGGCCTGGATGGCCGGCACGGCTGCTGGTGGTCGGGAAATGATCAAAGACGCCGCGATAGGGCCGGACATGGACCTGCACGCCCAGCTCGCCGTCGTCGCCAAGGTCCTGCCGCGGTTCACGCTGAAGACGAACCTCGACTCGTTGCTGCGCAATGACCCCACCGGCATCGACGTGGAGAGCCATCCCCTGATCGGCGGTGACAAACGCCGCCTGCACGTCCTGCAGCGCGAGCTGCAGCGAGCGTGTCTCACCGCAACGCTGCTCAACCTCCCGGTCGCTCGTCGTGCGACCTTCATCCTGATCGAGATCTTCCGCCTCCCCGAGGCGGACGTCGCTAAGATCCTGGACAGCACTCCCGGCGGCACGCGGACGGCGATTCACCGCGCTCGCCGGGACCTCACGTACTACCTCGGGCCGCGGTGCGAGCACATGAACCCCATGAACCCGTGTCACTGCGAGACCCGCCTCGGCCCCGCACTCGACCGCGGGTTCATCACCTGGCCGGACCGCGTCGACCTCAACGGTGACGAGCCCCTCGTGAGTCGCAGAGTCTGCGACGACGCCGAACTGTTGTACCGGAAGCTGCCGCCTCCTCCCCCGCCTCGCTGACCGGAGACGCCATGTCGCGCGACGACCTCGTGTTCGGCCGCTTCAAGCTCGAGCGCCAGCTCGGCATGGGAGCGATGGCCGTGGTTCATCTGGCGCACGACGTGCGGGGCCATCGCGACGTCGCGCTGAAGCGGATGCACCGCGTCCTGCCCCTCATGGTCGAGCGCTTCAAACGGGAGTACCGCGCGCTGGCCGGCATCCGGCACAAGGGCGTGCCCGCCATCTTCGACATCGGCGAGTCGGAGAGCGGCGAGCCGTACTTCACGATGGAGGTGGTCACGGGGGAGACGCTCGAGAGCCACATGCATCGCGGTCGGATCGACCCGCACCGCGCGCTGACGCTGGCGATCGAGCTCGGACGCGTGCTGATGGCGGTGCATGCAGCCGGTGTCGTCCATCGGGACGTGAAGCCCAGCAACGTGATCATCGAGCCGGGCGACCGGGTTCGCCTCCTCGACTTCGGGATCTGCTGCCTGACCGACGACTACTACCGCCAGCCGCATCTCCGCGCTGTGACCACCGAGGCCGAGCGCTGGCACACGATGGACCTGCGCGCCCTCGGCAACAAGCACTACGTCGACCCGCAGCTCGCCACCGTGGGGACCTCGCCGCAGAATGACGTGTTCTCGGTATGCGTCGTCCTCTACGAGCTCATCACGGGGCGGCCCCTCTTCGACGCCGACACCCAGCGCTTCGGCACGATCGAGCCGGCCGAGTTTGCGCCCTCGCTGGCGCCCCTCGTGGCCGAGCTGCAACGCGGAGTCGCCGAGCCCCTCGAGCGCCATCGGAGCATGGCGGAGCTGGTCAAGGCTCTCGAGGTGGTGCGCGGAAGGATCGCCGAACCCCTCGCGGAGCAGACGCGTGCGCCCGCTCCACCCACGCGCTCGTGGCGAGCGCAGGCGCTGTGCCTCGCCATGGGGTGCCTCGTCGGGGCTGGGTTTGGGCGCTTGGCGTTCGATCGGGAGTCGCAAGTCGACCGCGACGAGCCGCAGGTCGCGGCCGCCGCATCGCCACGACTGGCTGACGCCGCGGCGCCTTCGATCTCGCCGAAGCCCGCCGACGCCCTGTTCGCGGCGCCATCGCCCCCGTCGCCGCCCCAACCATCGCCGCCCCAACCATCGCCGGTGCCGACGTCCGAACCTGCGCCGAAGCAAGCGAAGCGCCCGGTCGGGTCGTGGGACGAGCGCGTGCGGCAGGCGGAGGCGCACGCCCGCCGGTGCCTGGGAAAGTCGAATACGAAGCCCCGACCGCTCGACGTGACCATCACCGCCGACCGGGCGCCGAGCGTCTGGGAGCGGCGTCCGAATCCCCCGAGGCGCGCTGCATCCTCAAGGCGATCGACCGCGTCAAGCTGAAGGTCGCACAAGGCCAGCGACAGCACACGTTTTTCGAGGAGAGCTGATCATGATCCTCCACCTAGCTCGCCCTCAGCATGCTCGCGCCGCCCTCGTCGGTGCCTCGGCAGCCGTCCAAAGCGGCCGCCCAAAAGGCGTTCAACGATGGCGAGTGGGAGACGGCGCTGGACCTGTACCTCGAGCTCGCCAAGGTTCCCGGCGCCCATCCTCCCCATGTCCTGATCGGCGCGCACGACAGCCTTCGCGCGCTCCATCGGGCCGAGCCGACCGAGACGCGCCACCTCTGCCGAGCCCTCGACCTCGCCCGTGAGGTCCTCCGCCGCGACGACCTCAGCGTCGACGACCGCGCCTACTGGCTCGGGCTCGAGGCGGACGACGCCCAGCTCGCCCCCACGTCGTGCGAGCCGACACCGAACGAGACCAGCGAGCCACCGCCGACCGAACCGCCCCCTGAGCCATCGCCGTCCGAGCAAACTCCCGCCTCGGAGACGCCCGACACCACGGCCGCGGTGCCCGAAGGGCCAGCCGTCGCACCCGCCGCGGAGGTCAAGCCACGACGGTCGATCGCGCGGATCGCCAGCGGCTCGGTCCTCTCCGCTATCGGCACGGGGCTGCTGGCGGGGATGGTCGGCGCCCTAGCTCGACGTGGGCAGACGGACTCGGAGATCGCTAGCCTTACGGCGAACGTGCTCACCGAACAGCGCAGCCCGACCGCGGCTGAAGAAGAAGCAGTCGAGGCCGCGAACGCCAGCTACAAGCGACTCGGGACGACGGCCTGGGTGCTCGGGAGTGTCGGGACCGTAAGCCTGCTTACAGGATTGGTCGTCCTCCTGGCCCCGGCGCGTGCGCCTTCGCTGGCGCGACTTCGCCCCAAGGCCGGGGGGCTCGTGTATTTCTTCTAGTGGAGATTCGCCTCGTGAAGCGCCGACTCCGCCGACCCACTGTCCTCGCCCTCGTCCTCGCCGGCGTCCCGGCGCTCGCATGCACCGCCGACGCGCCCTCCTACGCGGCCTTCACCGCGGCCGCGGAGCTGTCCGACACGGGCACGACGAGCAGCAGCTCCGCGAGTTCTGACGCGCCGCCCCCGGGCATGCCGTCCAGCTCGACAACGACGGGCAGCTCCGAGACGACGCTCGTCGGCAGCGAGAGCGACGGCGAGTCCGGGACGACGAGTGACGACGGCAAGGCTCTGCCACTCGACGTCGAGCTGATCTTGACGCCGCCCTCGGTCGGCGCGGTCGGTGAGGTGCAGATCGACGTGTGGACGTCGAGGCCGGTCGCGTCGATCGACCTCTTCGACGACGACGAGCCGCTCGTCCTCGGCGCGACGCCGAAGTCCCCCTCACCGTGCTCGAGGTGACGTCCGATGACGTGCCCGGCGACGGGCTCCACACGATCCGCGCTGTCGCCCACGCCGCCGATGGCGTGAGCGGCCAGGACGAGAAGGACCTGTCGATCGATGTTGCGCCCGGGGGGACCGACGTCTGGCCCCCGCATGTGACGCCCCCGGGGCCGTTCAGTGGCTACACGGGCGTCGCGCTGCTCGACAACAACTCGATCGCGGCCTCCGGCTTCCTCGAGACGCAGCAGGGTCTCATGGCCGTCGTGGTGCAGCTCGACGGCGCGACGGGCAAGGTCGAGGCCGGGCCCGTCTCGCTGGGCAAAGTCGCCATCGCCGACGCGGGCAGCGGGCCGGCGATCGCCGCCGGCGACGACGGCTCCGTCTATGTGGCGTCGACGCGCTCCGGGCCGACGTGGGCGGTATCCAAGGTTCGGCCGACCGACGCGCTGCCGCTGGTGTGGACGGCGGGCGACGAGGTCAAGTCCACCAAGGCCTTCGGGGTTGCCCTCGCCGGCGACCGCGTGGTCGTCGTCGGGGCCTGCGAGGTGGCGCCTGGTACCCATGACCTCAAGGTCTGGTGGGTCTCGGCGGAGGACGGCGAGGTTTTGCTCGAGCGAACCTTCGCAGCGCCGCAGAAGGACGATGAGAACAACGCGCTCGACGAGCTCGGGCGCGGCGTGGCGGTTGTCGGCGATCAGATCGTCGTGGTCGGCGAGCGCACGATCAAGGGCAAGTTCGACAAATTATACCGGCGCGCGGTCGTGGTGCGGTACTCGCTCGACGGAGAGCTGCTCGGTGAGTGGACCTCGGGCGGGGGGCAGTTGGAGGAGGACGGAGCGATGGGGGTGGCGGCGCTTCGCGACGGCGGCTTCGTGATCGTCGGTTGGGGTCGTGACTTGTTTACGATCCGCCAGGTGATGACGCGCTGGTTCTCGGCCACGAACGAGCCGGGCCCAGTGCGGATCGAGTCGACGCCTGGGAGCGACGCGATCGCCTATGCGATCGATGAGGACCGCGAGGGCAAACTCGTCATCGCGGGGTCTCGCAAGGCGCCAGCCACCGACGCGGACGCCTGGATCTTCGCCATCCCCGGCCCGCTCGGGGATTACGCGTGGGAAGTAATCCGCAGCGGACCCGGCAAGGGACCTGACACGGCCGCCGCTCTGAAAGTCGGTCCATGGGGCCACGTGTCGGTTGTGGGCAGCGAGTTCGCCGAGCTACAGCCGCGAGCCTTCGCCCTGCAGCTCTACCCGTAGCCGCCCCTCTACTGCGGCACGAACACGTCGCACTGCGCCTTGATCTTCGTCGCCGCCTCCGCGAAGTAGGCGGCGTATCCTTGCTCGTTGCAGATCGATCCGAACACTGAGTGCGGGAGCAATTCTGTCCACGTGCGCAACTTGTGGTAGCCCGGTGGGATGCCCGCGTAGCCGCACAGCCCGTCCGGATCATCGATGTCGTTCGTGATGACGAGAAGGACGACCGCGTCCGCGTCCCCGCCCTTGGCCTCGACCAGAGCGTCGGCCCAGTCTTGTGCCGTGCCGTCGCTGAACTCGTCCCACGTGTCCTGGATCGCCACGACCACGAGGAGCGCGTCGTCGCGGAGAAAGCCGTCGTTGCAGCCGCCCGGGGCGTTGATCTCGTCGGCGAGCGCCCTCACCGTGACATTGGCGACCTGGTCGGCGCCGTCGATCCCCACCGACGCGATGCAGGAGAACGCGCCCTCGAGGTCCGGCTGGCCCGCGGTGATATAACGGCGGTCGCTGGCGAGGTCGCACCGCTTGTTGCTCGCGCCCTCGCCGATCGGATACGTCACGCCCGCCCCACGGACCATGTCGCAGGGCTCCGGCGCGACGCCGCAGGGGTACTCGGGCACCTCGGGGCACATGTCCTTGCAGCCGGCGCAGAGGACAGGATGGCCCCACAGCGGGGACGTGTTCGCCGAGACGATGTGGTAGTCGAAGTCCGCGAAGTCGCTCTCGAGCGTGTCGATGAAGCCCGGGAAGCTCGCCTTGAGCCACCCCTGCGCGTCTTCCATCGTCCAGTCGGAGCTGATCGTGAAGACGAGATCGACCTTGCCCATGCAGCCGAGCGGCGGCTTGTCGCCGCCGTCCGGCGGGGTGCCGCCGTCCGGGATCCCGCCCGCCGAGCTGGTGGAGCTCGCCGCGGCCGAGTCCTCGCCCGAGCCGCTCGAGGTGGTCGAGGTCGAGATCGACGAGGTCGACGTGTCGGCCCCGCTCGCGGCCCCCGGCGGCGGCGTGGTCGTGATACTCGTGCCGAATCCCGACTCCTGCCCGCTGCCGCCGTTGCAGGCGACTATAGCGGCGGCGGCGGCAAGACGGCGCATGGCTGTCAAGCATAGCGCGACCGGCGCGCGAAGTCACGCAGCCAGCGCGGCTCGGATCTGTTCGCCTCACCCGGCTCGCCCGCGCCGTGACCCTTCAAGGGCATGCAGCGGGAGACGACAGCTTTGGCCAGCCGCGAATGATGCTCGGCTCGGTGGAGAGTGAGGCCCCGCGTCATCCGCTCGGTCGGGACGGCGAACCGCGCCGCATGCGCCCGCGATCGCCGGGTCGAGGCGCCGCAGGTCGGTGCCTGCGCGACCGGAACGCTCCGGGGTTCGCTAAGGCACGAAGCTGTGAGCAGCCACCATCGCCCCTGAAGTCAAACTTGGCCATCGCCCTGAGTTTCTCCGAGTCTTGCCTCCTCCTCCTCGATTTGACCAGGGGGGCAGCTCACCAGGTCGCGGAGAGCTTGGGCTTTATACGAGCCTGTGGTCCCCGGCATCAAGCCATCCCGGAGGGCAATGGATGAGCTGGTCCCTTGAGAGATGGTCCGCAGCGAAGACTTCTCGGCAGAATGCCTACCGAATAGAGGCGGTGCGCATACTGCTCGTCACCGATGTCGACATACATCAACGATGATGCCAAGAGTATTGTTTGGGTCGTGTGGAGGCGCCGAACCCAAGGCGTGCGCGTTTGCGCAGGTGCCGACAGTGGCATTATTAAGCCCGGCGTCAGTCTCCCAGATCTCACCGGGCTGCAAGATTCTGCCGGAGAAGTTGCCGCCTTCTCCACGGTTTGTATTCCAATTGTACCTACCGAAGCCGCACCTGATGCGTTGTCAGCACGTCGATATCGGACCTGAATACTGTTGTAGTTGCCGAAGATGTTGTGCCCGAGCCTGACGCAGAATGTGTCCCCTGGCTGGAAGGGGACGAAGCCGCAATGATACTCGCTCGCTGGGGCAAAGTGCATCCATGCATCATTGTTCTGCATCGCTGTCATCGTTCGGGTGACGGGCAGGACGCAGACGTCGTCCCCAGCAACCGCCTCTCGCCAGACATACCCCTGAATGCACGTATGAGGCCCGTATGGGCCATTTACCCAACGGCTCGCCGCCTGTTGGTTGTCCAAGGCGGCGAGCACCCAGAACGCAGGGAAAACACAGACATGGTCGTTAGGGACTGCTTCGCGCCAGACGTAACCTTGCTCGCACGAATCAACCCCGTGATAAACGTCCGCGCGGACCGGAGCAGACCACCCGAGCAGCGGAAAGCTTGCAGCCATCACCAGTACAGTGATGTGACGGGAAACGCGGGAAATCCCGCTATTCTTGGTATATCCAAAACGTTCTCTCTGAATTCTCTGCCCGCCGGCGAACTTCCGCGAAAGCAGCGCCATCCATGCTCTTGAAGATTCAGGGCTCGTCATCATCCACTCTCCTGATTATGTGGCAATCATTAGGTAGCGTCGAGTTCTACGATGTCAACCGGCGTTCGCTCCGCTTGCGTCTCGCGCCGAGCAACCCCTACCTATTCGTGAAACCGCATGTCTTGCGCCTTCCTGAGAGCGGCAGCGGTGGTACCGCCGCATGAAGCGTTCACAGGCCCTCAGCCTCAGCGCGCCTCTCGCGGTTTAGTTATGCGCTTTAGACAGAACTCGCGGTACGCCGAGCAACCCGGCGCCGACACCGTGGCGCTCGAAGCACCGGCGGCGGTAGACCCGCGGAGCGCTCTGGGCAGCTAGACCTTTGGGACCCAACTCGAAAGGTTCAGACGTTGTCGTTGACCGGGACAAATAACCGATCCAAGTGATCCGGCGCGGCCAATGAACCGGCCGGTGAACAGGAGCGAAGATGACGCACAGTTCTAACTATCCCTCCATGTCATTCGACCAAATCACATCCAGAGTGTCGGCCTCGATGCGCGCGGAGGCTCAGACCGCGTTGGCGCGTCGGGTCGAACGGGCCGTCCTGGATCGTCGCTCGGCGCAGGACAGGGTTATCCGGGCGATTCACTTGACGCATGCCGCCGTGCGCGGCGTGCTGGAGGCGGACAACGGCTACCGCCACGGCATGGCGCAGCTGTGGCAGGAGACAACGGAGGACCTTCGCCGCCTCAGGCTGGACCCGCTCGAAGCAACGCCTCCCTCGCGCGCCGCCGAGTTGACGGACCGCGCGGCGCTGAACCTGTTGGGCGTTCCGGAGCTACTTGCTGCCGCGGCCACCCGAAACCACCTCGACATTTTGGTCCCTCCCTACGCGGACAGCTGGAACTATTCGGAGGGGAGCGGAACGCCGCACGCTCGGCAACAGACCTGGGCCAACGCCGCCACAGGAGAGCTCGGTTTCGATTATCTGATTTTTCCCGAGAGCGGCAACATCTACTGCGGGGCGGCGGTGTGGGTTGACTTCATGCGCCAGTCTCCGGGCTCGCCGCCAGGGCAGGGTGCACCAGGGACAGCCCAGCTACGCGTCTATGCACCGTATAATTACATGTGGCATAACATGTGCAGCTTGCAGGCCGCGCACTCCGAAGCGGGGTTGGGATTTACGTGCTCAGCTGGGACCTCAACGGCGGAGACCATGTCGTCGAACAGGATTATAGATATACGGCCTGGAATGATACGTCCGATTGGAACTGGAACCACGCCAACCAAAGCTTTCCGAGCATGGATTCCGACGTTGCGTTCGGAGTAAGAGCACCATACTTCGCTATTCGCCCCGGTCGCATGTATTCCGCAGCCATCTGGTCCTTCGGATCCGGATTCGCCGCTGGCCAAGTGACAGAATGGCTTGCGAGTCTCACCGAGACCCGGCTCGCCGCGAATATTCGCTTCGTGGTGGTCGATCAGCAATAGCGCAAGAAGCCTCCCGATCAACCTTTTCCCTTCGCTGATGGTGGTTCGTATGCCCCACTGTCGCGGTGGGTCCCTATGACGTTAGCACTGGGCGGGGCACATGAATCTGGATGGGTCGACGCAAGATTACGTCATACGTGTCCACACGCGCAGGATTTGTCTTCTTCGCCACTCACAGCAGTTCGTACGCCTTGAGGCTTGCTGAAGCCGCCGTGTTTGAACCATCCGCCCGCGTCGTCTGGAGTGACGAGAACTGCCGGTGACGACGAGCCTGCGGAGGCACTACCTGGGCTCGACATCGACTTGCCGCCGCCCGCCGCGTTCGAGATGGATGACCAGTGGCAGCAGTGGAAGGCCTACGGCGCCCCCCAGGTGCACAACTTCCCCCTCACGGGCCTCGCCTAATCGCCGCTGCGACCCTGATCACCGATGACGTCGCAGCTACCCGTCATCCGGCGGTCCTCTGGCCTGTGCTTCAGGACGCCGGGCTCGCCGCCGGCCACTGCCGGCACGATGGCGACATGAACCATCGCAAAAGTCTTGTGCGGGCTCATGTTCCACCGACGCCGATACTTGTGACCCGTGGCCCGAACCGCCGTCTCGACCTCCGGCGGAGGTTCTGCGAGTACAACATCGGTGTACAGCCACTTCGCGCCCACCCGTCCGGGCCGTGCCGTCGCTGGATTCATCCCCCGTGTCCTGGATCGCTACGACGAGGCGCGTCATCGCGGAGAAAGCCGTCGTTGCAGCCGCCGGGGGCGTTGCAGTGCCGAACGGCGGCTTGTCACCGCCGTCTGGCGGGACGCCGCCGTCCGGATCCCACTCGCCGAGCTCGTGGAGGTCGCCGCGACCGAGTCCTCGCCCGAGCCGCTCGAAATTGTCGACATCGAGGTCGACGAGCTCGACGTGTCGATCCCGCTCGAGGTCCCGAGCGGCGGCGGGGTTATGATGACGCGCGGCTCGGCGGAGAGTGAGGCAAGACTCGACTTCTGGCGGCGACCCGCGCGAGCGCGGCCCGTCGCACCGCCCGGGTCGTTGCGAGCCCGGCGCGGCCATGCGGTCCAAGGACGCCTGCGAGTCTGGTGAGCCCGCGTCGACCGACGACGCGGTGAATCGGCGACGCGCGCGCCGTCTCCGGCGTCATCGGAGGACGAGGGCGCGCCAGGTCTGGAGACCGACGATTCCGTCCGCGGTGAGCGGCTGGCCATTCCGGTCGACCGCCGTAGCTTGAAACGCACGCACCGCCACGTCCGTACCTTCGTCGAAGGTACCAGTGGGAGACATGCCGAGCAAGGCCTGGAGCACCTCCACCTGGCGGCCGGTCGTCCCCAGCTTCAAGGTCGGCCAGATCGCCTGCCTCGGCGCCAGGCCCATATCGAGGACGGTCCCGTCGCTCCGGAGAACATTCGGGAAGATCGGCGTGTCATACGGCAGGCCGAGCTTATGGACCCGATCTGCGTAGACGAACATCAGCTCGTTCGCCCAGTTACGCGCGCGCATGTTCGGGTTGTTCTCTTCCGAGATGTGTGATTCGTGCGCGGCCGCGACGAAGTCCCACGCGTCGACCGCGGCGCGGAAGTTGGGGTACCTGCCGCCTTGCGCGAAGGCTCCTCCCAGGGGATAGGCCATGCTCAGCAGAGCCATCTGCGCGTCGGCCGGCCAGAGGTCGAGGTCGCTGAACTCCGGGGTCTTCCGTAGCTCCGTCGCCAGGCTGTCGAGCATCTCGAGCACCAGGCGCGCCATCTCGTCGTTGCTGATATCGAGCTTGGTGCGGTCCTGGTAGGCCTGTTTCCCGAGCCCGGGGGCCATGCTGTTGACGGCGTGGAAGTCGGCGCGGATGTCGTCGTGCGTGGCGAGTTGGTCGGGCTGGCCGCGGAAGAAAAACTGGATGCTCAACGCTTTGTCCATCATCCGGCCGTCGGGCGCCTCGATCAACGTGCCGATCCCCACGGTCACGAGACCCTTGACATCGAGATACATATGCTCGACGGCGCCCTCGAGCTCGGAAGTTGCGGTGAAATCGACATAGGCCGCGCGGACGGATTCGTACATGAGAGCCTCCGCTCTTGTGTGGGTCATCCCTCGCAAAGGTGGTAGTGCTCGAAGGCACAGGTCCACGGCTTTCGACCGGGTTCGCCAATCCGCGGACCGCGCGCGTGGTCCGACCGCCGGGCGTTTTCGTCGGTTCGAGTCGCCCTAATCCGACCGAAATCGAGCCACGCGAAGTTGCCCATGCTACCACCATCCAACGGCGGAAGCGCTCGCCTGTACGACCGTCCTCGCCGGTCGCTTCGCCGACGATCGCCAAGCGCCGCGCCCGCCCTTGCACGCGGCGAGAAGAGAGGGCATCTCCGAATCAGGCGTCACCTCAGCCCTGTCCGGCGGGTGTCTCCGGAGTCCGCCATGCCGCTCCTCCCTCCCGGAACCGATCCATTGGCCGCACCCGGCGCCGTGCCGAGGTATGGGCCGACCGTCGACGCGACGGCCACAATCGTCCGCCCCGAGGACCTCTGCGTCCTTGAGCTACGATTCCTCAACCTGCGCTCGGACGACGGCGTGAACCTGCTCAAGGTTCGCCCCGGGGAGCCGAGCTACATCGTCGTCGAGCTCCCGCCGCAACACATCGCCGAGCAGATGGTGCTCGTCGGTGAGCCGGTGCCGGCGTTGCCGTTGGCGGCGCACATCGCCGGGCCCACGCGGCTCGTCTTCTCCGCCGAGGGCGGCAGCATCGCCTATTTCCTCGAGCACATCCTCCACGACATTTCGTCGATGCGGCTGAGCGTGCCCGCGAACGCGAAGCCCCCGCCTCCGCCCCCGACGCCGCCGCCCCCACCGGCCGGCAGCGGATTCGAGGGGCTCCTCGCGGCTAGCGCGAGCGCGCAGGCCCAGCGAATCGCCGCACTCGAGACCGGCGGCGCCGAGCCCATGATCTTTCCCGACGACCCGCGCCCGCCCACGCCGATCAGCGAGCCCTCGCCCGAGGAGACGGTGATCGAGCTGCCGCTCCGCCTGCTCCTCTCTCCACACGTCGGCTCGGGCTTCGCACATGCTTCCACCCCGTACAGGCCCGAGGGCGCGACGCGGGTCGAGCTGTGGAACACCCGCCTCGGCGTCCGCACCGGCAGCGCGGGCGCGTGGCGAATCGACGAGCGCGGCAGTGGAGCCAACACCGTACGCGCGGTGTGGGCCGCCGACTTCGCGACGCCGCCCGAAACCGGCTTCGCCACCCTGCCGTCGGCCGAGCACCGCAAACAGATCGTCACCCAGACCGCCGATTTCGCCGCGGCCCCGCCCGACCAGCCGCCCGTCCCCGTCGAGGTTCGGCGGCTGATCTTGACCGCGCTCGGCGGGACTCTCGACGCGCTGGTCTCGTTCCCCATGGGAGATCCGGAACACCCGCTGCCGCTCGAATCGTGGCGACAGATCACCATACTCGGCCGCGATCAATACGTGCGGGTCGTGAGCCGCGGGTGGCTCTCGCTCGGACATCAGGCCGCACTGGTCGAGATCGCAGAGCGGCAACTCTTGCCTGCACCAGGCGTCGACGCACAGGTCGCGGTCCTCGTTAAGCGACAGTACCTCGTGGTGCGCCAGCCGTTGCTCGACTACGACGAGGGCGCCGACGTGCTCCAAAAGTGGCTGCGCCGCGCCTTCCCCTTCAGGACGATCCGGATCACGACGACGAACACTCCGGACCTTAGCAATGAATTCGTCAACGAGCCCTTCTGGCCCGAAGTGGACGGCCAGCCGTGGCGCTTCTCCTGCATCGGCACCGACATCGCCGGCAACATTCTGCGCTTCGACGTCAACCTCGCCTACTTCCCGGCCGGGATCGAGATCAGCGACGAATTGTACCAATATTTCATGCGGAACCCCGACGGGACGCCGCGCAGCAACGCTCCGATGTATGGCCAGCGCCTCGCCGTCGCGCCGCCCACTCGACCCGGGAACACCACCGTCGACGTCGACACCCTCTCGTTCCTGGTCACGGGCGAGGACAGGTACCTTGTCAGCGGCGCCCCCTTCACTCCGTACATTCCTTCGCTGGCCGCCTCGCTCCCCGCGCTGCGCCAGAGCGGCGGGCAAGTCGAGGTGCGCACATTCGTCTTTCCGGACTATTACATCGGCTACGGCTTCGACGACAACGCACAGGAGATCTTCCTCAAGCTCGCGGATCCGACGACGCCGCTCATGCTCGACTTCACCGGTCAGAGCGATCGCTCGGGCGGATTCATCGCTCCCAACCTCGCCGTCACTGCCGTTTCGCGCATCTGCGGCCCGTACGCGGGCCCGACCGAGGACAAGGACCATCCGTCGCTCGAGCTGCCCGCGACGCGGGAGGTCGACCCGGCGCGGTTTTTCTCCGGGACCGACGCGATGCTGCTCGGCTTGTTCAAGCTGACCGACATCATCAAGATCGGTGATATCGCTCAGGCGGCGCCGGCGTTCGTCACCGACGTGCTCGACGAAATCGGGTCGCTGTTCTCGCTGCTCGTCGCCCTTGACGCGGCCGCGCTGCGCCTCGCCGACGCGCTCGTCGGCCGCGATGTCCCCGCCGTGCAGTCCGCGCTCACGCGCGTGCAGGACGCTCTGACGGCGATCCTCACCGCCCTCCAGGCCGGCCTCGACCATCTCACCCCGCCGGTGGTGCAGAAGCTCGTTGAATCGAGCGACCACCTCGTGCAGGCGCTCGAAGCCGAGCGTGCCTCGGCCGACCCCGCCGGGATCCCCCAAAGCGTCGCACAAGACGCTCTGGCCGCGCTGCGCAGCACGCTCGGCTTCATCGGCGCGGCGCAGGACCTCCTCGCACGCCTGCACGCCGCGCAGGACGCGGTCGAGGGCGCGCGGAGTCTGACCACGACCCTCGAATGGCGGCCCGCGCTGCAGAAGGCGGAGCCGTTTTTCTACCCGCAGGCGGACAGCCGGCTGCTCCTGCGGGCCGAGATCCGCGCCAGGCAAGTCGGGGCCAGAAAGCCGGGCACGGACCTCCTGGCATCACTGGAGAACATCGACCTCTCGCTCTTCGGCGAGCACAAGGTGATCCGTGTCGGCTTCAAGCGCCTGCAGTTCAGCATGGAGGCCGGCAAGAAGCCCGACGTCGACTGCGTCTTCACGGGGCTCGAGTTCCTCGGCGAGCTCAAGTTCCTCGAGATGTTCCAGCGCCTGCTCCCGCTCGACGGGTTCAGCGATCCGCCCAGCATCACCGTCGATGCCGACGGGATCACAGCGGGCATGTCGCTCGCGTTCCCCTCGCTGGCGGTCGGTATCTTCAGCCTCGAGAACATCGCCTTCAGCGCAGCGCTGAAGATCCCGTTCATCGGCCCGCCGCCGCAGTTGCGCTTCGCCTTCTGTTCGCGTGAGAACCCGTTCCGTCTGACGGTCTCGCTGCTCGGTGGCGGCGGCTTCTTCGGTCTAGAGATCGGCACCAATGGCGTCGAGATGCTCGAGTGTTCGCTCGAATTCGGCGCGTGCGTCTCGATCAACCTCGGCGTCGCCAGCGGCGGGGTCTCGGTCATGGCCGGCATTTATGTGCGCATGCGGCAGGACGACGTTCACCTCGCCGGCTACGTGCGGATCCGCGGCAACGTCGAGGTGCTGGGCATCGTCTCGATCTCGATCGAGGTCCGGCTCGAGCTCGGTTACAAGGAAAAGAGCGCGTACGGCCGAGCCGACATCATCCTCGAGATCTCGATCGCGTTCTTCAGCGTCAGCGTGCGCGCCAGCTGCGAGAAGCGCTTCAGCCAGAGCAACCACGACCCCACGTTCGCGCAGGTCATGGCGCCCGACGGCGATTTCAAGCCGTGGAACGAGTATTGCGCGGCCTTCGCCTGATCCGGAGCCACCATGCCTCAAGCTGTGACCTTCATGTGGACCGCGCTGCCGCGCCGGGTCCGTGACAACAAGCTGGAGCTCACCGCCTTCCTGTCGATCCGGCTCACGCCCGCCAGCGACTTCGGCCAACTAGCTGAGTTCTCGCTGTTCGACGCCTGGCCCGCGCAGCTCGCGGCCGCACAATTCGAGGTGCGCCTGTGGGGCGACCCGGAGCTGAATATCACGTGGGGGCAACCGAAACTGGTCGGCGACCCGCAGCTGTTCGTGCAGGTCTTCCCGTTCACGACGCCCGTGCGTCCATTCGGCTTCTCGTCCGACCTGCTCGACAAGGAGCTTCTGAGCTTCGACGCCCGCGTGCTCGCGGCCACCCTGCGCGACGTCTACGGCAAGACCGCCGCCGATTTGCAGCTCGCCGGCGCTCCGCCGAGATTGCAGGACGTCGAGTACTTGCAGGGGCTCGTCACCCAGATCGGCTACGGCGAGCCGGACGTGTCCGACATCGCCAAGGCGGCCAGCGACTTCGAGTTCTTCTATCAGCGCCACTACGGCGCCCCGTTCTACAGCGCGCCGATCCGTGAACAGTTCGAGTTTCACGAGCGGCTCTCGCTACTCGGCGACTTCCCGGAGCTGTTGCGCCGGTTCGGGCTCTGCGTCGATCTCGAGGTCGACCTCGCGCCGCTGCCGAACCTCGCCTCCGCTGGTCAAGTCGCCGTGCAAGCACTGTGGCTCGAAGGTGGCGGGCCGGAGCCCGCGCCAGTGATGCTGCAGAATCGCACGGCCTACCGCCTCGACGTCGCGCAGGGCGTGTTCTGCCCAGCCGAGCGGCCGGGCGGCGGCGAGGTGCAGGACGCCATGCTGCGGCTCACCGATCCGCAGTGGTCGCTCCTGCAGGGCGAGCTCGACGGCGCCGCGTCGAAGCTCATCGACCTGTGCAAGAGCTGGTTTCCGCGCCTCACGCAATCCTGCCCGGGTGCCGGCGAGCCGTTCACCCTGCCGGCGCTGCTGTCGGGCGGATTCACTGTGATCCGCAACCAGCGCAGCGACGCCCTGTTCGCGACGATGGAGCGCTTCCGCGACCTCGACCAGCAGCCGGCCGACGCCCGCGACGTGCTCTACGCCGACGATCTCGTGCGCGGCTATCGGATCGACGTGCAGCGAAACGACGACCCGTGGCGCTCGCTGTGTCGCCGGCGGGGGCGGATCATCCTCGGGGACACGCTTGCCGTCCCGGTCGACGACGAGGGCTACGTCAAGGTCGCCAGCGCCGGCATGCGGCTCAACGCCGACGCGACGCCGACGTCCGTCCTGCTGCACGAGGCCGTGTTCGGCTGGGACGGCTGGTCGCTGTGCGCGCGCCGGCCGGGCCGAGCCATCCTCGATCCGAGCGACTCCAGCACCCCACGCGACCCGAACAACCCCGACGTCGGCCGGATCGAGAACAAGGCGCCGCCGAGGCCGGCTTCTCGATGGCGACCGATCTCCGCGCGGCGCCGGGAACGCTGCCGCGGCTGCGCTTCGGCGACCGCTACAAGCTGCGCGCGCGCGCCGTCGACCTCGCGGGCAACAGCCGCGAGCACGCCGAGGTCACGGACGACCACGCGACGGAGACGCAGACCTACCTGCGCTTTGAGCCGGTGCCCTCGCCGGCGCTCGTGCCGCGGGCGCGGTTCGTCGAGGGGAGTCGCTGGAGCACGTCGTCGTCCGCAGCTTCATCGACGACGACGCGTTGCAGGCGGCGTTCCCGGACGTCCCGAAGGACAGCAGCGACCGCCACGTCGCCCCGGCCAAGTCGACCCAGATCATGGTCGAGACGCACGGGCTGCTCGACGCGCTCATGGTCGACGATCCGGCGGCCGCGTACGCGCTGTCGCTGCGCGAGCAGGGCACCTTCCTCGATTACCAGCTCTTCGGCGACGAGATTGCGGTCGAGGCGCCTCCGGGGGTCTCGACCGCGTTCCCGGCCAACCGCGGCGACCCGATGGCCCCAGGCGCCTACGTCGTCCATACCGGCGACAAGGTGAGGGTGCCGTATCTCGCCGATCCGTTCGCCGCCGGGATCGCCCTACGCGGCCCGCTCGGCGAGCTGACGCGGATGTTCGATGGGACATGGCCCGACGTACAGTCGCTCCGCCTGCGGTTGCGCCGCACGGGCGGTGGCGAGCCGCAGCTCACCGTCGGCGCCGGCGCGGCCCCGATTGAGATCGGCTTACCGCCAGCGACGATCGTCCAGCTCCGCATCAGCGCGGCGCTGCGTCCGGCCGACCTCGAACAGACGTGGGTGTGGAGCCTGATCAAGGACCTCGCGCCGCCCGAGGCGCTCGAGGAGCTGCGGGCTCTGGCGACCGGCGGCGGCCACTGGATGCTCACCCCGTTCCGCACGCTCGAGCTCGTGCATGCGGTGCAGAAGCCGCTGCGCGCGCCCAAGGTCGAATCTGCCTCGCTCGCGCGGGTCGCGGATGGGACCTTCGTCGATTACTCCGATATCCACATTGACCTCGACGCGCACAGCACCGGCATTGTCGATGTCACCGCCGAGTGGACCGACGAGGTCGACACCGGCGGCGAGCATCGGGTCATTGCTCGCACCGGTCACGCCTTCCAGGTGCGGGTCGCGTACGACGACGTCGCGGGGGTATTTCCGGTGGCGCCGGACCCGTGCGCCGAGCCGGCCCCGCCGCGCACGCGCCAGGAGATCGGCGATACCCGGCACCACGTCGTCAAGCTGCGCGCCACCGGCACCACGCGCTTCCGCGAGTACTTCCCGCGCGAGCTCTGGCTGGACGAGCAGAACCTCACCCGCACCGGCGAGCTGTCGCAGGAGATGCACATTGTCAGCACGCGGGCGCCTGAGCCGCCCCGCATCGCCTACATGCTCCCGACCTTCGAATGGAAGGACGTCGGCGAACTCGAGCGGCACCGGATCGGCGGAGGCCTGCGGATCTACCTCGAGCGTCCCTGGTTCTCGACGGGCGAGGGCGAGCAGCTCGCTGTCCTGATCGCAGCACCAGACCTAATGATGAGCGACGCCGACAACAAGTACATATCCCGCTGGGGTCATGACCCGATCTGGCGACCCTCGAGCCCCGACGCGCTGGCGAGCCAGCTCACCGCAGCTCACCTGTTCCGCGCAGACGGACCGCTGGTCGTCGTCCCCAACAAGCCGGATCTGCAGGTCACCGCCATCGCCTTCCACGTGTACTTCAGCAGCGAGCGCGGCCTGTGGTTCTGCGACATCGAGCTCGACCCCGGCGCAGCGTACTTCCCGTTCGTGCGCCTAGCGCTCGCGCGCTACCAGCAGCATTCGCTGCCGGGACGCGAGCTCTCACGCGTGATTCAGGCGGACTTCGCCCAGTGATGCCCAATCGCGCCGCCACCGTCACCCCGACCGGCGACGGGACCGGCGCCGAGGTCATGCTCAAGGGCCCGAGCGCCAGCAACACCTTCGAGGCCGATGGCCGGCGCGTGACCGTCGTCGTACAGAGCCGCCCTGCGCTCGGCAGCGAGCTGTTGTGGCACGACGAGGCGGACGAGGCCACGGATCTGGCGCTCGCAGAGGTGGACGCCGGCGGAATCGCCACGTGGAAGGGCGCCGTCCCCCTGCCGGCGCGCGAGGCCGGGCGTGAATATCAGCTCCTCATCAAGGAGCACGAGCACTTCAACAGCGACTCCGGGCCCCGTTCGCGGGTCGTCTATGCGGACGCGTTCAAGGTTTAATGATAGTATCACATGTTCACGAAAGGAGTTCTCATGCCCCCCAGTTATCTCGTTCCACACACGTTTCTCGGCCACTCGTGCGCCGGTGGCGTCAATCCGGAGATGCAGAGCCGGCTGGTCACCGTGGAGCAGCACCTTCAAGCAGTGCACGCGCAATCGGGCGATCCGACGCCCTTCCTCGATTGGTGTGCGATCCGCGAGGACCATAAGGCCTGGCGCCCCTATGCCGGGTATCATTCGTCGGGCTCGGCCATCGATATCAATTACACCACGTGTCCGTATATCGTCACGCGCTCGGGCGCTGTTCTCGGTGGGGAGGCGGGGACTCGAACGCGCAGGCCGTCCGCCAGCGAGCCGTCGAAGTCTACGACAACGCCGTGCGCTTCCGCTGGACCTCCGCGGACGCGGCCGATGTGAGCATCCGGGTGCACGATACGATTGAAGTGACGTACGACCGCTTCCGCCTCGTGTCCGACGCCTTGGCGTACTACTTGGGCCACGTCATCTGGACCGTCGATCCGACCATCGCTCGCTCGATCACTAACCTCGATTCCGTGCCCGACGGCGATCCGGCCTTCGCCGCCATTCCCCTGACCGAGCGGCTCGACGAGACGAACGGAGTGATCGCGCTGGAGGCGACAATGCACGACCCCGCATGGCAGGCTAACCACCCCGGCTGGTCGCTCTCACCGGCGCAGCAATACTGGCAGATCCTGCGCGACTTCGAGGCGCTGCGCGTGCCGTTCCTATTCGGGAATCCTGCCGCGCCCATCACCACGACACGCAACCCATCCCTTGGATTTCTCGACCTGCGGAGAGAGGTCGTCGTCGCTCTGGTGAGCGTCGGCCACCTTCGCTGGGGAGCCTCTGACTTCGGGGTGAACCAGAGCGGCGACGTCATGCACTTTGATCTGAATGGGCACGCGGGTTATCCGCCGGCGGACAGCTAGACACAGGCGCCGTGCGGGGCTAGCCGCGGCAGGCAGCCCTGATTGGCGGAACCGACAGTTGAACTGGCTCGCCGATAACAGCGTCACCCCTCGTCGAAGGCCCGGCGCGCGCCGCTGCCGTCGAACACGCTGGAGAGGTCGGCCAGGACCAGCGGAGTGCGCGGGGCCGGGGCGGCCTCGTCGCTAGCGCGTCCGAGGTGGATCCAGCCGAACATCTCCTCGTCGGCGCCCAGGTCGAGGACTCGGGTTAGCGTCGCGCCCAGGTGAACGGCACGCTCTTCCAGTTGGCGCCGAAGCCGAGCGGACTTCCGGCCGAGGCGGCCGAGAGAGCCGACGAACGAGTCCGGCGTGCTTGTGCTCAATCGCGGCGCTCCAACGCCTCGAGCATCACGGTCCGCGAGGCCGCGCATTCCTGCTACTCCGCCGTCTCCTTACATAGCTGGGCGTGCAGAGCCGACCGAGGATCGCGCATGCCGCTGAGTCGAACGCGCCATATCCGCTCATTCCGTTTCCGCGCGATGAGACAGGTTCTGGTATCTAGCATCAAGTTCAACACGTCCGCGAAAGCATCATTGCTGATCTCGAACTCCGGGACCTGCTCCTTGATCACTGCGATGAGCTCTCCCGTGCGCCCCACCAGGTCGCCACAACCGGCGAGGCATAGTTTGAGAAGGACCTCGAGTACGGGACGAAGCTTCGTCCTGCCGCGAAATTTCTCGCCGGTCCGCCTTCGACTCCAAGCTCGTCGCTGGATGTCAAGGAAGCACGCCTCCAGGACCTCGGGGAGCGCGGGACCCCGGCCTACGTCGACGGACACTCCGTGCACGATTTGAGCGTGCTGTGCGGCGATCGCTGAGGACGGCTGGACCTTGGCTGCCCCACCTTCTTTCGGCAGAGCAAGTTGATGGAAGCCGAGCATGCGGTCCGCGTCGACTTCACGGAGGCCGAGCGGCGGCTTGATGTCGAGAACCACTCTCGCGCTGTTCTCGAGATAGACGACCGCGAGTTGCTCGCCGATCGCGCAGAGAAGTAGCGCGGCCTTGCCTGCCTGCGCGACGCCGACGAGCGAGCGCCCCTGCGTGGCGCGAATTGATGGACACCTGCCCCGAGGCGCGCGACTGGGGGCGGGAATAAGTCGCGGTCCTCGATTTTGGCCTGCGCCCGGTCAAGCCGCCTGAAGGTCGCGCACACGTGCTCGAAGGAGCCCACGGCCAAGGGCGTAACGACGCGGTCCTCGCCCCGGACAAGGAGACCGTCCAGCGGGACTTGTCTTCCGGGATTCCGCAGTACTGCAGTTCCCCGTCAGGCGCTTCGAGAACCCGCACCGAGGGTCGCAAGGTCCCCGCGCGATACGCCTCGTACTCCGCGACCGCCTGGCTGATGAGCCAGTCGTCTGTCACCGCCGCCTCTCCCACGTCCCCCTCGTGCCGCGGGACGCTAGCAGCCGCCGTGCATGCTCGCCAGCGGTTGAGAGCGATGCACGCCGAGTTCCTCCACGGACTCCAGTTGGGTAGACCCAACGCCAGTTGGTGATCGGGGATGCATCGGGGACGCATCGTGTCCGTAGCGGGGACGGATCGTGGACATATCGGGGACGTATCGTGGACGTATCGTGGACCGAGCTCAGAATAACTCGTAGTACGCGTCGGTTCAGTGTCACAATCGCGCATTGCCCCGCCGAATAAATTTCGAAATTAGCTTGCGTCGCCTCGATCCGTCGGCTTCTTTCTCGCCGCAACAGGGGTGTGGGATCGATGAGGCGGATCGTTGTCACTACAGCGAGCGGGGAGTTCGTCACAGAGATGGATGTCGAGGAGCACGAACTCGTCGGCGCTCTGTCCACGTGGGTTCGCGCGATGCCCGACGCTGGCATCTATATCGAGGGCGAGCTCCTGCCCGAGGAGATGCGCCTCGCGCTCCAACACGCCCCGCCTCCTTCCGCGCCGACTCCGAGCGAGCGCCCGGTCCCGCCGCCCGAGCCCGAGAAGCTGAGGGACTACGCCGAGACCATGCAGCACGCCTTCGAGGACGTGCGCAAGGGCTACGTGCAGAACCTCCGAGACATCCAGGACTGCGCCAAGCGGTTCAGCGAGCTGTGGATTGAGCGCGAGCAGCAGTTCGCCAACGAGGCCGCGCGCCAGCGGGAGCTGATGCACAAGAGCCTCGCCGACGTCGACCTTCTCGGCCGCAGCGTCAAGGCCGTCCAGCTCGACGACGTCCTCGCCATGTCGAGCGTGAACACCTCGGCGCGCAGCCGTCGCAGCGATGGCGTCACGCTTTTGGACTTCGTCGGCGGGCTGTTCAAGACGATAGCGAACGACAGATAGAAAGGATACGAACATGGCCCAAGGACATCATGGACCGCAGGACAAGTCCTCGCGCAGGCCGAGGGCTCGATCGGCACGACGGTGCGCGCGGCAGTCGCGGATTACTACAAGGGGCGCGACCTCAGCACCGCGCAGACGATCCGCCGCGCCGAAAGCGACACCGAGGCTGCGCGCTACATCGCCGCCATCCGCCAGGGCCGCATCCCGGAGGTCCTCGCGGTCGCCGCGAGCGCCGTGACGGGCGTGGTCGTCGGAGCATTAGCCCAGAAAGCCGTCAACAACGCGACGGTGGGCGGCGTCCCGCCGGTGGCCGCCCTCGGGCTCGTGCCGGCCGTCGCCGGCATGGCCTTCCCGCTCAGCCTGTCGGGCCGCTCGGTGCTCACGACTGGCGGGCTCACCTACGCCACCGGCGCCCTGCTCTACAAGATGCTGGTTCCGAAGGCGGAGGCATCGCCGTGACCGGGCACATCTCCGCGCCGGTGCGGCGCATCCTGAAGGGCCACTCCGACCGCGCGTTCATCCACGCAGTCGACGACGCCGGCCTCGAGTACAAGATCGAAGTCCCGCTCGCCGCGGTTCAGGACGTCGGTCCCGGACAGCGCCACGTCCTCGTCCTCTCATGGTCGCTTCAGCAGGTGCCCGCCGAGGTCGGAGCCGTCAACGCCCAGCCTTCGCCGCCCTCGCCCATCCGAGCGGCCGCCCCCCTCGAACGCCGTCGATCGGGTGTTCATGGCGTTCATGGCCCAGCCCTCCAGCTCGACGCCCAACAGCTCCGAGCGCGCCTCAGCCGCGCGCACCACGCCTGAGCCCGATGCATCGCAAGGCCTCGCCGAACTCCTCGGCAGTACGGCCCCTGGCGGGCGCCGGTCCTAGCATTTGAGAACGACCAACCGACATGAACCGCCCTACTCGAGGCGGCCACTCACTCATTCTCGCAGTCAGGAGACACTCATGGATACAGAATCACAGGAAAAGCTGGACTACGTCGCAGACCGAATCGCGCAACAGCTCAAACAACAGTGCGATCCCACGGCGGCTCTTCCCGCCGTGCAGACGGATCCGCCGTCGTGCAGCTCGCACTCGGAACGAAACGGTTGCGAGAACTTGCTCTACTCCGAGATCACCCTGCAGGAGTCCAACCGCAGCGGTCGCACGGTCTTCAAGATCGTCGAGGGGAAGAAGCCGGTCGCCCCGGGCTCGTTCATCGTTTTCGAGCAGCCGGCGAGGCCCGGGTGGGCCACGGGGTGCTACGTGTTGAAGTACCGCCTCGCCAATAACGGCAACAACCACGATGACATCCAGATCGAATGGTTCATCGACGACTATCCGCTGGACGCGGTGCACTACGGCGACGACATCTACCAGCTCAACAACACCTTCATCGGGGACGGCAAGCTGCCGGTCCCTCTGGCACGCGGCAAACACTGCTGCATCGGCGCCAACAATCGCCTGCGCGCCAAGATCTCGCACATCGGCACCTCGAACCAGGTCGAGAACATTCGCCTCTACGTCGAGCACGCGAACGCGGTCAAGTGCTGCAGCGGTTGTGCGGCCGGCCGCGGCTGCCAAAGCGGATGCAAGAACGCCAAGGACGAGTAGGAGACGCCCATGAACAAGCTGAAGTTCGTCGTACGCGGCGGGTTCGACGGTCAGACGGCCGTCCAGCAGAAGCCGACCTTCACCCTCGTGGAGGGCTGGAAGCAAGCCGAAATCCAGGGACCCGTGGGCGTCCTGCCCGCGGCGCTCTGGGACGAGGTCCCCGCGGGCGACCCCTACATCCTGCACGCCTGCATCCTGACCGTGCAGCCCATCGATCCGCAGGCCCTGCTCGAGGTGCGAACCGGCGAGCCCACTCAGGTCCGGGCTCACTACCAGCCGAGCGCCGACAACATGCGGCTCACCCTGGTGCGCCCGAGCGACGAGCTGCGCCTCGTCACCTCGCCGCAGGCCCAGGTCAAGCTCGAGCTGCTCGTCGAGAGCATCGGCGGCGTCAACGAGCTCGGCTCGCGGCTGTACCAGTGGGCCGACTCGACGCTCAAGGCGCGCGCCGCCGGCGTCCGGACCGCGCGGTTCACCGGAGCCGCCACGCTCCCCGGATGGCTCGGCACCTTCCACGTCATCTACGACAGCGTCAACCCCGGCACCCTGCTGCTCCCTGCCCGCTCCGTGGTGCCCCTCGACGCGCTCCTAACCGTCACGCGCAAGGGGCCAGGCATGCCGTTGCTGCAAGCCGCGCCGGGGGACACGTTCGCCGGCGGCGCTTTCGCCCAGGCGATCCAGCGCAGCGGGTTCATCGTGAACAACGGCGAGCAGTGGACCTGGATCGCCGATTGATCACGCATCCTCGCGCCGATTCGTAGGAGTTCCGCCATGGCCATCATCGATCGACATCGCGTCGCCCGCCTCGTGGAGCTGTCGGCGGCAGAGCGCACCCTCAAGGGGCCCGAGCGCCAGCTGCGGGAGGATGACGTCAAGCTGCTCATCAAGGCGGCCTACGACGACGCCACCGAATCGGCGCGCGCCGACTTCATGGCTCGGGTGCAGAAGATACCCACGAGCGCGTGGCCGTGGTCGGCCGTGCAGGCGATGTTCCCGCGCAACGGCGGTGGCGGGGCCAGCCTCGGCGTCGTCGTCGCCCTGCCCAAACCTGTCACCACGCCGCCACTGCTCGCGCTCCTGCGCGGGCAGGCGGACTCCCTCGACCTCGACTCCGGCAACCGCCTCCCGACCGCGGCACCCTGGAGGCTGCGGAGTGGGAGCCGCTCTACAAGGCGCTCGACGCTTGGGACACCGTGACGATCACGAAGTCGATCGGGCCCCAGGGCTGGGTGATCATGCTCGGCAATACCTCGGGACAAGCTCCCGTCGATACGGGTGCTGGGGCGGCCAGCGACGCGTCAGCGGAAGCTCCGGCCTCGCCAACCCCGGCGGACAACGTGCCCGCCTCTCAGGCGCCGGCAGTCCCGAGCGTCAGCGCCTGGCAGCAACAAGCCATCCTCGCGGCCGGCGTCGTGGTGGTCGTGGTCGGCGGCGTCGCCATCTACTCGCTGGGCCAGAACCGCAGCCGCCGCGAGCTCGAGGCGATCCTCAAGGAGCAGGAGGAGAGGACATGAGCCGCGGCACCTGGATCACGTGGGGCACGGCGCTCGGGGTCGCCGGCGCCGGCAGCCTTTTGTTGTACAGCAGGCGCGCGAGCGCGGCAGCGACGTTGCCCTCGCCGGCGCCCGCGCCGGACCGGCAACGCCGCCCATCGAGCTGGCGCCGCTCCCCCGCCCCGGCGACGTCAAGGGTGACCTCTCGACCAGTGGGGCAACACGCCAGTCGATCTACGCCCGCTCTTCATGCTGATGGAGGAAGTCGCTCGAATCCCGGGCTCGGCACGAGTGTTCGCGGTCATCGCCTCCCGCGAGTCGCAATTCGTCGCCTCGGCTCACAATGGCAACGGCAAAGACGAAGCGAAGAGCGTGATTCGTCTCGCCGCGCCTACGAGAACCACAAGGACGGCAATCCCGGGCTCCGCTATGGCGAGAAGGCGGCCGACTTCGGAAGTGGAGGGCTCTTCGGCGCGCTCGCGCCCTATTTCCTCTGGACGGGCGCGCCGGAGGTCCGCGGGAAAGCGCCGCTGCTCAATGCCCCGCCCGAGCTGGTGTTCCAGCCGCGCGCCGCAGCGTTCGGTGCCGCCGTGTACCTGCAGCGCCTCCTCAAAGCCCACCGCATCGACGACATTCCCGACATCAAGGTCGGCTGGGCCAATCCATCGCTCCTCGGCAGTGGCCGCGGCGGCGCTGAATACCACCGTGTCCGCGGCAACTTCCTCTCCGATGCCACCCAGCTCAACGTCGACCTCACCGACGCGAGCACAATTCCCGAAACTCGTCGCGTCCGCCTGGCCCGGCGTCCCCGCCGTCTTCGCCGGCCTCGTCGGCGCCCTCCCCAAGGAGTACACATGACGATCGACATCCAATGCTACGGCGAGGACATCAAGGGACTCGCGGACCTCGTCGGCGACTTCGACCTCCGCTCTCCGATGGATGTACACGCCTGGTACCGCGTCGAGTGGCAGGCCATCGCCGAGCTACTCGGCTTCTCCCAGGAGCTCGAGGCGACGCTCGCCCCGATGCGAGCGGTCCGCGACCGGGTGGCCGCCACACAACAAGCCGGCCTCGACGCGTTCGCACGCTGGCTCCGGCGGCAACGCCCGAGCATCAGCGAGCCCCACGCGCGCACGCAGGACAGCGTGCTCGCCCAACTGCTCGCGGCGGGTCAGGCGCGTGGTGAGCTGTGGCGCGTCTCGGCTGACCCGACCGCTCTGGCCGCGGGCGCCTGCTACGACGATGGGGACCAGCTCCGTCGCGCGTTCTACCCGGATACCGCGCCGGGCTACTTCGGCGACGGCTGGAGCGGCCCGCCGCCCAGGGCCGAGAGCGCCTGCGGCTGGACCACGCCGCTCGTTCTGCACCTCGGCACGTTCCCGTGGGTCTACAGCTCGCGCATCGACGGGCTCCCCCCGGTACGCGCTGGCTCGCAGCCGAGACCCCACCCGCGTTGACCGGGATGCGGGCCATGGCGCAGCTCTTCGAGCCCGCCGGCAACCTCCGCCAGGACGCCCGCCAGGTCGCCGCGATCTACGAGCACTTCGCCGCCCACACCGCGCCCCTGGTCGTTCGGCTTCCCGTCTACGAGCCGGGCCGCGCCGTGGCGGGCCAGCTCTACCGCCGCGCCGGCTTCCTGTATGTGCATCAGGGCAGCCTCCACCTCGAGGGACTCAGCGGCCCTCGCGGGCGGATCGCCGCGCCGGCCTACAACTACATCCTTCGGCGCTTTGCCTGCTTCTTCGCCGTGCGCCGCGCCGCTCTCCGAGCCCTGATCGCACTGCCCTCCGACGTGCAGCGGATCGCCGAGGCCTCCAGCGATCCCTGCGTGCGCCAGCGAGTCGAGGAGGTGGCGCGTGCGGGTTGATTTCCCTTCAGCGGACTCGACGGGCGGAATCGCGCCGGCTATTCTCTCGCTATGCGCTGCACCCTCATCCTCCCGGCCATTCTGTTCCTGCTTGTCCACACCGTCAGCTGCAGAGAAGACGACCGTAGCAGCTTCGGCGAGCCATGTGCCCCCGGCGTCTGCGGTGATGGCCTCACCTGCTATTCCGGTTATTGCGAAGAAAAATGCGTCGACGATTCGGACTGCCAAACGATCGAAGATTGGAAGCACGAGTGTCACGCCGGGCGCTGCCAGATCGTCTGTAATGCCCAGTATGCCTGCCCTCAAACCCTCGACACGCCGCTCGAGTGCATCATCCAGTGGTGCGCCGCGGTGAAATCGGACTGATCATGCTCGTCGATCCGAACAGCCGCCTCTTCGATCGCGTTCAAGATTTATTCGTCAGTCCGTTTCCCGGGGCCGACTCCTACGCGGACGACGCATTCCAGGCACTGATGACGCGCGCCTCCGGCGACGGTTCTCGGACCGTGGGCCAGGAACTGCTCACTCGCGCCGGAGGCCAGGCCTGGAACCAGGCCACACAGATCCTCTGGAAGACGAAGGCCACGCAGGCGGGCGACCTCCTGTCGGGCGTCTGGTCGAAAGTCTCGTGGCTCAACACCAAGAAGGACACGATCGCCGGAGTGCTGGCCGAGGTTCCGTTCACCTTGACCCAGATCCCGAGGAGTTGGTCGCGTCGATCGCCTCCGTGGCGCTTGACGCCGCGCTCGACGCCGTCACCGCCGTTCCAGTGGTCGGGTGGATCGTGGGGATCGTCGCCGGCATCGGTCAGGCGCTCATGCCGCTGTTCGAGGGCTTGCTGGAGGGCGATCAAGTACCGCCGGAGCGCCGAGCCATCCTGCCATGGCGCCGCTATAGCAGCGACGTCGACCAGCAGTGGGTTCGCGCCTTCGTCCAGGTCGAGGCCGCCGGCGTCGACTGGACGCCGATGTTCTCTCCGCCGACCGACGCACGGCCGTGGTCGCTCGCGGACGGAGCCGATGACGACGGCAACATCGTCGGCCAGGTGCTCGCGCCCTTCGCCGGCAAGTCCGTCACATGGAACGGCGCCTACGGCTGCCTCCCCGGCACCTTCCGCGTCGCGGGGATCCTCCAGTACCGCGGTCGCCCACAACCGCCCAACTCGGCGCTGCGCTTCTACAGCGACGCCACCCTGATTCACCACTACGGCGACTTCACGCAGACCGGCGACTTCTATCCCTCGCTTCAGCAGCTCGCCGGGACCACATGGCAGCAGCTCGCCGCCGGCGGACCCGACAGCTACAAGGTCGACTGCGCCGCCCTCGAGAAACTGTGGCGCGACTGGTTCACCGCCCTCTACAACTCCGTCCTCGACCAGGGCCACGGGGACTGGCTTCTCGGCTACCTCGCCCGCGAGGTCCTCGGCGAGTGGCGTTTCGAGCCAGCGCCTCCGGCGCGCTGCGCCCCGAGGCCATCGATGGGACCACGGTGCCGCTCGTCACCCGCGCCACCTTGCAGAACGGCCAGCGGCGACCTCGCGGTCCCGCACGACCTGCATGTACAGCGACCTCGTGCTCAAGGACAAGCCGCGCACCCAGAGCGGGTATCTGCCGCAGAAGTGGTCCCGCGATCCGAAGACCAAAGAGTACATCGCTCCCGCGCTGTACGCCCAGACTCGCGCTCCAGGGTACGCGTGCGTTCCTGGCCTCCCGGCGAGTTGCTGCTCTCCAAGTACAAGCGGGCTGACGATGCGATCGTGCTTCCCGCCATCCGCGCGGTCGCGCAGCTACAGCGCCGCCGGCTCTCGCGCAGCCTCGATTGTGCGTACGTCCGCCCGATAGCGGTCGGCAGCAAACCCGCCTACGCCGCGTTCCGGGATCCGTCGCTCCGCGAGCACTGCATCGAGATGCGCAAGCGCCTGCTGACGCACCCGTCGCGCATGCTCGTCGAATACGAGACCGCTCGCGAGGTCGACCCCGAGTTCGCGAACGCCCTCAAGGAAGCCGGCGTGCCGACGAACGCGATCCAGCGCGGAGCGGCGAAGTTCGGGCTGCGCGACTCCGCCGCGACCGAGCCGCTCGATCCCAAGTCTCCCGCGCCCGAGCGCCCCGTGCGGCTGCAAGGCGGCCTGCCCTTCGATCCCGAGCCTCAACGGGTGCTCAATCATCGGAAGTGGCTCGGTCCCGCCGTGCTCGGCGGCTCCGCCCTCGCCACCGCGCTCGCGGTCGCCGTCGGAGCGCACCGAAGCC
Source organism: Nannocystis pusilla (assembly GCF_026626665.1). Classification (GTDB taxonomy): domain Bacteria; phylum Myxococcota_A; class Polyangia; order Nannocystales; family Nannocystaceae; genus Nannocystis; species Nannocystis pusilla. The sequence continues at coordinate 501,802 of NZ_JAPNKE010000002.1, read as the reverse complement.
GAGCCAACGCAAGATAGGAAGGTGAATGTGAAGTGGGGACTCCAACACGTCAAGGTGACGCTCGAAGAGCGCGATTCAGGAGAAACGGTCGTCATCGAACAGAGTTCGGACGGCCGCGTCACCTGCGAGCGCGGCTCGACGGGCAAGCGCACCGAGGCCGTAAGCAAAAGCGCGCGCCCCCGGGCCCCCGAAGGCCACGCCTCCGGCAGAGAAGCACGAGAAGCCCAAGGTCGAGCGCAAGCATGAGAGAGACGACGGGCCGAGGCCCAAGGCCGCTGCGAAGCCCCCCGCTGAGTCCGCCGCTGGCTCGAGAAAGCAGACCGGCGCGAAGAAGAACCGTGCTCGGGACCAGCGGGTCGATCGCAAGACGGACGATACCGGTCCTCTGCGTTGGGAACCCGTCAAGGATCACGAATATGACGGCTTTGCCGCCAACTCGCGCGCTGGCCAGTTCAAAGTCCTCATTACTAAGGGATCGCTATGGGCGTTGTTCTACGAGGAGAAGCCCGCTCATCCCAAGAACCTGGGGTGCTTCCTCCGGAGCGAGCTCGAAGAGGCAAAAAGCACGCCCAGGCCCTACACGATTCCGGATGGCCCGAGTCCAAGTCCGGCCCCATCACGCCCGCCCGCATCATCCACATGTGCCCGGCCCCTCCTGAAGCCGAGGGCGAGGGCGTCGCGGAAGCCCGAGGGAAAGCCATGACCGAGGCCGAGAAACACCCAATGCCCAAGAAAACACCGACGGACACTTCCAAGCCGCCGCCGCCCGCTCCCGAGCCGAGCAAGGCTCGCAAGGGTGAGGCGGACCGCGACAACGAATTGCTGACCAGCTTCGCCAAGGCCGTCGACACCGCTCTCGACGACGACGAGGACGATTGACATGTCACAGCATCAACCCGGCTCCATCTACAAGGTCGGCGGCCGTCGCTACGTCGACAGCCAAGCCGTGTACAACTTCGCTCAGCGCCACGAGATCGTCGCCGAGCACGACGGCTGGCGCATCATGGTCCCCGGTGGGGCCGTCCTCTGCGCCCGCGTCGAGGATCCCGCCGACCTCCCCGGGCAGCGCGGCAGCCTCTACCAGCTGTCTGCCGACCCGGGGATCAGCTTGAAGGCCCAGAGCTCGGCGTGGATGTCGCAAGGCCTCGTCCAGGCCGGCGGCACCTTCGAGACATCGGCTGCGGCGAAAACCTCGTGCGGCGGTTGCGGCAAAACCTGCGGCTGCGGCCCGTGTCGCCTGAAGCACGGCCACGACCACTCCTAGCATTTCGCCTCGGGCATCGCCCTCTCGAGCGATCCCAGATCAATCTGGTCCAGCGCGGCCTTCGTCGCCATCGTTTCCTTCGTTGGAGTCCCCATGAAACCCGCAGCCATCCTCGACAAGGTCTTGCCGCAATGGCGAGCCAACCTGCCGGACGACTATTCGCCCGAGTACGTCGACGGTTTCATTCGTCGTAACCGCGATGCGCTCGAGGCGCTCATCGCCCGACGCATGATGGGGCGAAAGCTCAAGCGCGGCGCGCCTCCTGAGACGGTCGACGAGTTCGAGGTCTACGCGAAGCTCGTCGCGCGCGAGCGGGCAAAAGACCAGGATAGCGACGCTGATGTGCTCAAGCGAGTCCAGCGGCGGATGAGCAAGATGCTGGAACGCGACGGCAGCCCTGCCGGGAAGGAGGCAGCGAGCGCGCTCGGCATTCAGTTCGCCGAGCTCCGCGCCCTGGCGCTGCTTCTCCGGCAAGCGGGATGGGAGGTCGTTCCGTTGCTCCTTCGGCTCCCCTCTCTGGCCGTCTTCTCCACTGGCTCGGTGGTAGCGGTCTGCGACCCCAAGAACGACCTCCACTTCTACCCGGGTCTCGAGAACAGCGGCGAGAAGCTCCGCGCGGACTTGGCCAACGCACAGCGGCGACTTCAGCAGCTTCGCGCTGGAATCACGGATGGCGCGCGCTTTGAGCGCTACGCGCTCGCCCTGTGGAGCCGAACCCGCATCCATGCCGCCCCCGCTCCCGCCATACCCGTGTCTGAGGTACCGCCCGACCTCCAGGACAGGTCGCGCCGCACGCAAGCGAACATCCAGGCGCTGCGCCTCGCGGTGACCAAGGAGCCAGACGAGCTCACTGCCGAGGATCGCCAGGCGTTGGCGCAGTACTCCGGGTGGGGTGGCCTGTCCATTGACAACGTCAAAACGCAGCTTCCGCCTGAGCTCATCCCCGAGTCGTTCGGCCTGATTCACGAGTACTACACGCCGACCGCGATCACCGAAGCCATCACCGAGACCCTCTGCCCCCTGCTCCCCGAGCTCGCCGGAAACGATGGTGTCGTGCGGGCGCTCGAGCCAAGCGCCGGTATCGGCCGGCTGATCCGGGCGTTCAGCCCGCAGCGCTGCCTCGCCCTCGAGGCTGGCGGGCAGATCAAGAAGATCCACTGGACGGCGGTCGAGTTCTCCGTCGCCAGCGCGAGGCTGTTGCGTGCCCTTCGACCGGACGTCGACCTCCACAACATGCCCTTCGAGCGCTGGATCCGCGAGGAAGGCCGGCGCCAGCAAGGTACCTTCGGACTCATCGTCTCGAACCCGCCCTATGGCGAGCGCGGGGTGATGGCGCGCGAAGATCCTGACGAGTTCTACAAAGAGAAGCGGGCGTTCGCCTACTTCATGCGCCGCACCCTCGACCTGCTCGTCCCGGGTGGCGTCGGCGTGTTCTTGATCCCCGCCGGCTTCATGAGCGGCAACCTCAACCGCGGCCTGCGGGAAAAGCTGCTCCGACGCCATCACTTGCTCGGTGCTTTCCGGCTACCGAGCCACGATCGCAAGGGTCGGGAGACCGTGCCCGGCGCCTCGGTCGTGATGGACGTGGCCTTCTGGCGCAGCCGCGGCGGCGAGCTCACCGAGGTCGACGAGGCGGACGAGTTCATCCTCGACGGCGAGTACTTCGAAGCGCATCCGCATCACATCCTCGGTGAGGAAGATGGATCCTTCGCCGGGGACGACGAGGCCGGCCTGGCGAGCTGGCGGTACAAGGTGACCGGCGACTTCCGCGGCCTGCCGCCGTTGACGCCGCGGCCCGTCTGCACCGCCTGCGTGCTGACCTCGATCGTGCCGCGCGAGGATGTCGGGACCTTTCAGACCGTCGTGCGCGAGGACGAGGCGATCCCCGCGGATATCGACGAGGCGTTGCGGCCCGCGCTCGAGCTCGGCCGACGCGTGGGACGGTACCTGGCCGCCCTCGGTGCCGATGACGCCGACCGAGCGGCCCAACTCTGGCCCGAGCTCTACGCGGCGCTCGGCGATTTCACCGCCCACTTCGGCAACCCCTGGCGCTCGAAGCCGCTACGCGAGCTCGCCGAGGGCGCTCGAGCACTCGTCGCCGCGCAGCAGCTTCTCAACGCCTTCGAAAAATCCGGCGGCCTCGTAGCTGCGCTGCGCGAGGCGCCGGCGATCTCGCCGAAGTTCTCCGGCCAGCCGGACGACGTCGTTGCCCAAGCCGAGGCTCTCTTCCGCCAGCAGCGCGCGCTGAACGTTGCGCAGCTCATGCGCTTCCATGAGCAGCAGGGCGGCTCCCTCACGCCCGAGGCCGCTCTCGGCGCCCTTATGGCGGCCGACTGGAACCTCGACGGCGATGCATGGGACCAGCTTATGCCTGCCGACGCCTACCTGAGCGGGAGCGACCTGTGGGAACGCTACGACCGTGCGGTTGCCCGTGGCGACGAGCAGGCGAAGGTTCAGGCGCGTCGATTGCTCGATGCAATCAAGCCTGCGGTCTTCGACGACCTCACCGACATCAGCCCTCAGCACGGTTACGTCCCGCTCGACCTCGTGGCGGCCTGGATCTCCGCCACCTTGAACGCCCGTTACGGCACAATCGAACTCGAACGCAAGGGCGGCTTCGTACAGCTCCGCGGGCACGACTACACCGCCGAGGAACAGCCTGCGCTGGCCCCCGAGGCCCTCGCGTTCCTGGGCTACTACAACCACGACCCCGAGCTGTTCCGGCCGCCGCTAGAGAAGCGAGAGCGCGACGCGGGCCCCATGACGCGGGAGGAGCGGTCGGCGAAGAAACAGAGCCTCGCCGAGCGGCGCATCGCCCTGGCGAAGAAGTGGGACACCTCTTTCCGAGCCTGGGTCGCCGCGGACGAGAACCGAAGAGAGCAGCTCGTCTATGCCTACAACCGGATGTCCCGAGGCCGAGTCGTCCCGACGTATTCCCCCGAGCCCCTCGACATCATCCGCTGGGGCGCGCATGCGCCAAACTCAAGCCCCACCAGATCGCAGGTGCGCGCCGTGTGCTCGCCCAGCGTGGAGGCCTCGTCGCTTTCGACGTCGGCGTGGGCAAGACGTACACCGCGCTGGCGATCATTGCGCGCGCGCGCCAGGAGGGCTGGGTCCGCCGCCCGGTGATCCTCGTGCCTGGGTCACTGGTTTGGAAGTGGCACGACGACATCCTATGCACCCTCCCTGATTATCGGGTGGTCGTCATCGGCTCGAACCGCAAGCAGATCACCCGCGGCGTCCGCAGGGGCATCATCACCTCCGAGACCGACTCGCCGCAAGAGCGGGCAAAGAAGTGGCTCGCGCTGCAGAGCGGCCAGGCCGACGTCGCCGTGCTCAGCTTCGACGCCCTCGCGCGGACGAGGATGAGCGAAGACGCGGTGATGGCCTACGTCGAGCAGGTCGAGGCCGTCTCGCGCTCGATCGCCCTGCGCAAGCGAACGCTCGAGGAGAAGGTCAAGAACGCCAAGCAGCGCGACAAGCTGTCGGAGCGCGAACGAGCGCTCCTCGAGCACGGCGTCCGAGCCTGGGTCGAAGAGATCCTCGCTCTCCCATCCGACTGGGAGTACGACCCCGGCGTCGCGTGGGATGAGATCGGCATCGACATGCTCATCGTCGACGAGGCCGCAGCCTTCAAGAATCTCTATAAGCCGCAAGCTCGCGAGGACGGCGTCCCGAAGTTCATGGGAGGAGGCGGCGAGGGCTCGGACCGCGCATGGCAGCTCGACTTCCGCGCGGCTGCCGTGCGCCGGCATACCGGCGGTGCCGGCATCGTCCTGCTCACCGCCACCCCGGCGAAGAACTCGCCGCTCGAGTTCTACAACCTGATCCAGTTCATCGATCCGACCGCCTTCACCCGCGCTGGGATCCGCGACCCTGAGCAGTTCATCGATCGCTTCCTCAAGATCGACTACCGTGAGGTTTTAGACGCTGCCTTCCAGGTCACGAAGAAGAGCGCTGTGACCGGCTTCAAGAACCTCGACGACCTCAGGACGCTCATCCACATCTACGGGGAGTTCCGCACCGCCGCCGAGGTCGGCCTCAAGCTTCCGCGCCCGCTGGTCGAGACCCTCACCATCTCCATGGACGAGGAGCAGGAGGCGAAGTACACCCGCTACGTCGCGCAGATCGAGCAGATCCTCGAGAACCCGAATCCCGAATCAGGTGAGAGCTACGCGATCCTCGGCTTGCTCGCGCGGTTGTCCCTGATCGCGCTGCATGCCTCGTTGGAGGAGGGCTACTCCTACAAGACGGCGCTCGACGGCGGGATGGTCCAGAAGCGTGTTTATCGCGACGGAGAGCCCGTCGACGTCACCGTTCGGCTCGGAAAACCGACCTACGAGAGCCCGAAGCTGACGCAGTGCGCGAAGCGAGTCGCCGCCAGCCCGCACTGCGGCCACATCATCTTCTGCGAGCCCACCGCAGTGCATCAATGGATGCGCGAGGTCCTGGTGAAGCACGGGATCCCGCGCGAGCGCATCGCCATCCTCAACGCGGAGGAGACTGGGCCAGCGGACCGCATCCGGATCGCCCGCGAGTTCAACGGCCTGTCCTCGGAACCCCCTGCGCCTGGTACCTGCGCGCGCCCGATCGACAGCGCCATCGCGCCCAAGTACGACGTGGTCATCGCCAACTCGGTCGCCTACGAGGGCGTCGACCTACAGGTCCGGACATGCACGATCCACCACCTGGACCTGCCGTGGACGCCCGCCGATCTCGAGCAACGCAACGGCCGCGCCGTGCGCCAGGGCAACACCCTCGGCACCGTCCAAATCTACTACTACTTCGCTGACGGCTCGACCGACGGGTATCGCTTCTCCCTCATCGACGGTAAGGCGGGCTGGCTTGGCGAACTGCTCAAGTCGCAGGTCCGCGACACCAACAACCCCGCCGCGCAGCAGCAGCTCACCCCCGAGGACATCTTACTGATGATCTCGCGGAACAAGGAGAAGACGCGCGCACTGCTCGAGGAGAAGCGGAAGCGCCAGGCCGAGGAAGCCCGGGCGCGGATCGCCAAGGAGGCCTCGCGGCTGCTCCGACAAGCCGCCGGACGCTTCCGCGACGCCCGCACCAGCAGTGATCCCGAGCGAGCGGCTCGTCTGCGCGACGAAGGGGAGCAGCGCCTCGCCGACCTTGAGCACGTCAGCCCCGACGCGTGGCCATGGGCCCCCTGGATGTATGCCGTGCGCGACGTGGACATGCTCATCCCGGAGAGCGGCGGCGCTCCGGTCTACGAGAGCCTCCGGGTGGCCCGACCCCGCGCGGGCGCCCCGGACCAGCTCGACTACCTCGAGTTCGGGCAGCTGGTCAGCACGGTCGAGGGCGACAAGATCGGCCTGCGCGCCGCCGGCTCGCCGGGCTGGCAGCTCGTCGCCTACACCGGCAGCCTCAACGGTTCACCCATCGCCGCCACCGAGCTTCCCCGCGACGGCGGTCCCCTCTGGCCCGACGATGACGACCTACGCACGGCGGCGGCGATCGAGAAGAAGCTGGAGGAGGTCTTCCGCTACGGCCGCTTCGAGAGCTTGCGCTGGCGCGGCGCCAGCGACGCCTGGCTGGAGAAATGGTGGCCGCGCTTCGAGACGGCCATCCGCGATGGCCTCGCCCGCTCGCATCACCGTGAACAGGTGCCCGTCGTCGACGGTGAAGGCCTGGCGATCGGCGCCGGTGTCAAGCTGCTCGGCGCCACCCTCCTCCCGCCGACACGAGCCGGTTGGCAGCGCTTCCTCGAGCTCGCCCCATCGAGCGGCGAGAGCTTCACAACTCTGAAGACCATCGGTCTCGCCTGGTGGGACCGCAAGGTCCCGTCGGATTTGCTGTCGAAAGGACGCAGCACGGACGAGCCAGCAGCAGACCACACGGACGAGCCAGCAGCAGACCACACGGACGAGCCAGCAGCAGACCTCCCCGAGCCCGTGGTCCCCTCAAGCGGTACCTCCCCCAGCGGTGAGCCACTTCCCGAGGGCGAGCGACCCGAAGCAGTTACTCGGGACGATGTCTCACACCCCGCAGCACCCAAAGCGGCAGAGACGGCCCCCTACGAGGAGGCCCGAAGCGCAATCAAGGCGCTCGGCTTGCCCCTCGCCAGCAAGCTCGCTACGTCGCCCAAGCCGAGATGGCCATCGCCAGCGGAAAGAGTTACCAGCAGATCGTCGAGCGGGCGCGCAAGGCCGCGGAGAAACCCAAGACCCTCACGAGCGCCAAGACAGCTCAGCCTCAGGAGCATTCTCCCGCACGGCTCCCCCGCATCCTCGACATCGCGCTCGACACCTTCAACGCTGAGCCTCGCTGGCGCCTCGAACAACTTCGCTCCCGCCCGAATGGCTGGACCGTCGTGGTCTACCCGGAGGGGCGTGACGCTGATGACGCGGTCGCGGCAATCGACATCATCAAGGAGAACGTGGACGAGGTCCGCTGGCTCGATGCGGGTTTGTCGCAGGTCGAGCAGGACTCGATCATGGAACGGCTCGACCGCGCGCTGTGGGCCGCGTTCGATGCCAGGGAGAAGGAAGAAACAGCCGGCCAGCATGCCCACGAAGCCGAACAGACCCGGATTCCCTCTCCGATTCAGAACCTGATCGAGATGATGGAGCGACGTAGTCGTTCTCTGGTGGTTCCGCAGGCAGCCAGCGCACCTCCACGGCGGGAAGGTTACGAGCGGATCGCCGAGGCTTTGCGAGACCTGTCAGCGCCGACGGGCATCAGCGCCGAGGATCTTCAGCGGTGGTTAGAGTCGCACGGGTTGATGGCCGCGGGCGACGTGGTGGGCCGCTCCCGGGGGCCGAGCCGGTCTCGTTTCGCCAACTGCTCCGTGATCTCTGGTACGCCGTCCTCAGCTTCTATCCGATCGAGGAAGTCGAGGGCGAACCCGATGACTTGCGGATCTCGGAGGGGGTTATTTTCGGTCGTAAGGGCGCGGAATTCGTCCTCGAGCGCGTGACCGAAGGCGAGCGTGCATCCCTCCGCCGGATCCGCATCCATCGTGGCGAGTACGACGAAGAGACCGAGACCTACAGGATCGAGGAGCCGACCGATCGCCTCAGACCGGGCGGCAAGGTGCATACCCGGATCGGTGACGAGCCGTTCCTGGTCGAGCTGTACCAGAAGCTCGGCACATTTTACAGCGATCTCGAGCGAGCGCCCATGATTCTCCAAGATGTGCGCACGCTACTTTACTGGACCGCTGTGATGCTCGATGCCCCCCTGTGCCAAGGCGACGTCAAAGCACGGACATCCGCGGCCTTCGAACAAGCCAAGGCCTACTACGACACGGCTCGACGCCAACTCATGGAGGGTCGCAGCGTGGACGCGGTCCGTCGCATGCATGAGGCCCTTCGGCGCATCAGCGCGGCGTCGGCCGAAATCGCCCGGAGCTGCGGCGAGGGCCAACTCGACATCACCGCAGCCCCGCGCGCCCTGTCCGTACGACCCGAAGACGCCGCTCTGATCGAGGGTGGTGAACTGGAGACGAACCCGTGACCGAGTTAGGCATCCCGAGGAGGCACTGAAGATGGCTCGTTCGACCGAATGGGAGCAACTGGTGATGGCGCAGGGCGACACCAAGCCCGCCTGGCCGTTACCGACAGTGTCCCCTAACTCGCCACATGGAGCGTAGGCGGCGGCCGGCCCTTCGGTTGCGAGGGCGACGCGTGCGAGCGCTGGCACGCCGGCATCGACCTCACCGACGCGCCGGATGGCGCCCTGATCCTCGCGCCCGAGGACGCGCTCGTCGTCGGCATCGACCGTGGCTGGAGCGAGGGCTCCAAGGCGGCATTCCTGCGCACCACTTCCGGCCTCTTCGTCGTGCTCGGCGGGTTCAAAGCCGGCTCCCACAAGGAGTATGGCATCACGACCGGGCAGAACGTGCGCAAGGGCGACAAGCTCGGGCGCGTCCTCGGCTCCTACGGGATGATTCACCTGGAGACCTACGCGGCCGAGGCACGCACAGCCAATTCCGTCTGGTGGGAGGGCGAACCACCGCCGGACGGCTTGCTCAACCCGACGAACTACGTCGAGCGGATGGTCGGGGACACGGTGTCGCTGCTCCAGACACGGCAGCGACATGAGGCCCTGAAGGCCCTCGGGTACTACAAGGGGGACGCCGGTGCGCCCTGGGGAACGGCCTCCACAGAAGCCCTTCGCGCGGCGCAGACAGCTCTTGGGATCGGCGTCGACGGCAAGTGGGGCCCTGAGACCGAGGACGCCGTCCAGCGCGCGCTTGCAGCCCAGACAGGCTGCTCTGCCGACGAATGCAGCCCGAAAGGCTCCCAAATATCTCCGGCAGGAGAGAGTTCCGACCCCCTCCGGGGGATCGGTCGGCTCGGCTGGTGGATCATCGGCGGCACCGCCATCGTCGGAGTCACCGTTGGAGTGGCTCTGGCGGTGCGGGAACGGTCCTAGGACCGCTTCTTCTTCACGCGCAGGAACTCGCATGAATCGCTCTCTCCTCATCGCTACCCTCGTCACTGGCTCGGCGCTCGCTGGCGCCGGATACCTCCTGCGCCCTCGGCCTGGGCAGCGCCAAATCCCCTCGCCCGTTATCCCGCTAGTCACGCCAGTGATCGACGTACGGGTAGCAGAAGACGTGCTCGAGGTGATGGAAAAGCTCCGCGACGGCGAGGTGACGCTGCTCCTGCACACGGCCGGAGGATGCGTGACCTCCTGCGTCATGATCGCCAACGCCCTGCGAGAGTTCGAACGGTCGACGGCCGTCGTCCCCTACATGGCGCTCTCCGGAGGCACGCTTATCGCCCTCAACGCCCGACAGCTCCAGATGGGCCGCGGAGCGTCGCTCTCCGCGGTGGACCCCATCATCCAGGGCCAGCGGGCGAGGCACATTCCGGCAGACGAGCCCCACAACGAGATATCGGCGCTCGCGCGAGAATACGAGCGAGCCATCGGTCGCCACGTGCACGACACGCTCGTCGATCGGCTGCCGGGCGCCAGCGAGACCGAGCTGGAGCGAGCGTACGACGTGTTCATGGGCAAGGATGCACCGCACGAGTGGCCGATTCGCCGGCCCGAGCTCGAAGAACTCGGGCTGCGTGTGAGCCCCGCGTCGCACTCATGGTTTGAGATGGTGGATTCATACAGGAGGAGGTGGTGGTGATGCCCAGTGCAATGGACGAGGCGGTGATTGACGCGCCTGAGAACCCGAAAAGCGAAGAGCCGCCCATCTGCGTCGAGGTCGTCGAGGGAACGCTATGCTCGTCGGCCGAGCTTCAGCGAGCCGTGGTGACAGGGGCGATTGTCTCGGGCCTCGTATGCACGCTCGCGGGACTGACCGTGGGTTACCTGCTCGGCCATCGCGACGGAAGGGAGTGGAGATGAAGTTTTCGATGCTCAACCTCCTCGCCGGCCGACGCCACCAGTTCGGCGCGTTGATGCTGATGCGCGGAGAGACCTTCCTCGAGACGATCGATGAGGGCGGCATGGCGGCGTTCGTCCTCATCCGGGGTTCGGCGGCGGTGTCTCGCCAGCGAGTCGGGGCCCAGGCTGGACTCCACCTGACGCCGCGGCTCGGGGAACCGGTGGTGCTGACGAACCCGGGAACGTACTGCGTAGTGGCCAAAGAACACGTCATCGGTCTGCGATTGCTTCGGATGGGAGATGCCCCATGACTGCCGTCGACACCATCGAGCTGGAGACTAACCCAGAGACGGCCAGCTATCGCCACGGCCTGCGTCGGCGCTTGCACACCGTGCGCTCACAGTATGAGGATGAAGTCGCAGACGCGAAGCGTGACGGTCTCGCGGACGAGGTCGCATCCTCGACGGCTGGGCGCGCGGTTCAGGGGTCAATCCGTGCCCTACTCTCTGAGCTGCTGGCCCGAGCGGCTCTGCCGGCGGTGCGGGAGTTTCTGGCGACCGGCCACGCGGGCCACGAGAGTGTGGCCGGCCTCTTGGCTGACAGAGCGTTACTCGAACTCGTGGAGAGCGCGTACCCAGAGCCCACCTGGACTGCGCAGGCGTACCTCGATCGACACGAGGCCGAGGACGACGCGCTATGGCTCGCCTGGATGACTGCGTGGGCCGAAGCATTCGATGCAAGCGCCTCGGCGCCGCGTCGAAGCTCAAGAACGATTGCGCCGACGACCGTTGGCAAGAACGACCCCCCAACCGAGAAAACCAGGACTGACATGACGAGCAGCGACGCTTCGAGCAAGCCCACATTGAGCCCGAGAATGCAGAACATCATCTCACTGCTGACCCTGGCCGCCAACGCCTACGTCGCAGCGGATAAGTGCCGGCAGGAACGGCTGGCGGGAGAGACTGTGCGCCCCGCCACGCTCGAGGACGTCATGGCGAAGTCGGGTCTGAGGATACCGGGGATCCAGGACGCTCTGGTGCAGCTCATGGGCGGGAGCGAGGAGGCCAAGAAGGCCGCCTCGCTGCTCGTTACACGCCCGACCTCGCAGAGCTCCTTCGTCAGCTCACGGGGCAGTTCGGCGGGGCCCCGTCGACCGCAATCGTCACCCCACCGCCCGCGCCGAAACCGTCCGCGAGCCCCGCGCCAGGCCTGGTAAAATACCGTCCCGAGTTCACGAGTGCAGCCCGAGAGGCTACCCAGGCCCCCAAATCGCAACAGCCCCCGCTGGCAAGGTTTCGGCCTGAATTTACGCGGGAGGCCCGCGAAGCTGCGGCGCCAGCAACCGCTGTCTCGCCGTCCGCAAACATCCTCCGAACGCGGGTTGCCGCCGAGCAGCAAGCCCAGCTCTCCCTCGTCGCCAAGGTCCAGGAGCAGCTCGACGCGCTGCGCCGTCAGGTCAAAACTCATGAGGCTGAGCTCGACCTCCGCCTGAACCGCGCGGAAGCCGAGCTCGTCGTGTTGCAACGACAGATCCAGGAGCGGCCCGTCGCCGACCACGCGGCCACTCAAAGCGAGGGAACGTCCCGACAAGCGGTGGAGGCGGAAGTCGACCAACCGAACGCCGAAGCAGCTCAGGACTTCGACTCGGAGAAGCAGTCGAGCGACATCACTAAACCCGAGGGAGACGTGGACATCGGCCATCCCCACTGGCCCGCCGCTGCGACCGAGCATGAGGTCGCGCAAGCCATCGAACTGGTCTCCAAGTTCGCAGGCGAGGTCGACGTCCACCACCAACGCCAGCTCCGGCGCGTCGTCAGCTTGGAGCAGACCGTGAGCACCATGCGCGCGCTGGTGCTGCGGGAGCCCAACTCCATGGGAGCGTCGCCCTATGGATGAGAACCAAGACATCGTCGTCCTCGCCAAGAAGGTCTACGAACTTTCGATGCTGGCGCCTCCGGATCTCGAGGCCCGCAAGTGGGAAGCCTTACTGATCGTCAACGCAACGATGAACGCCGCGACTTCCGAGGGGGTGGCCAAGGCACACGCGGACAAGGATGCCAGATGGGGCTCGGAGATCCAGCAGGAAGGGCTTCTGTCGCGGGTCCATCCCAAGTGGCTCTTGCGCACTGACGACCAGAAACCGCCGGCGATCAAGCACGCACTGGAGAGCGCGTTGGACAACCCATACCGCGACCTCCGCACCCGCCTGCAGACGCTGCTGCTCCTGCCCCCGCGGACCGCGAGCCTCTCACCGACCTCGTGCGAGCGCTCGAGGTCGACGCCTACACCGGCGCGAAGGGTGACGCGCGCGAGCGGTTCCTCGACACTATGCGCGGCATCTCCAAAGAGTGGTTCAAGGACCCGTGGCTGACGGCACTGCCGCGCGACGGGCAACCGCCACCGATCTCCATCCTGATCGAGAACCAGGGCTCCACGCACGACGGCGGATGGCACGACGATCCGACCGACGACACGGAACTGGAGAAGGCCCAATTTCTCTGGGCGGATGCGATCCGCCACTGGGACGTTGACGTTCTCCGCGACAACCCCTTGAGTCAACTATACCTGTCCGTGGAGTCAGCCGCTTCGTCTGCCGGAGAAGTGGCGTCAGGCGCGAATGAAGCCGTAAAGGGCATCGGCACGCTCCTCAGATGGGCCCCGTACATGCTCGCCGCGATCGGGGTCCTCGGACTGACGACCGCCGCGCTCGCCGCGGCGCGGCGATGAGGATGCCGACGACCACGGCTGACGGCTAAAGCGAAACGGAGAGCACCATGAGCCAGTTTCACACCCAACGGCACACCGTCACGGCTCCCGCGCGCGCCGAGGGCGACCGCGTCCAAGCGAAAGCGGTGCATTACCTGCTCGGGGAGGTTACCCGTGTCGGTGTCTAAGCTCGCCGCGCGCGTCATCCTGACCTACGTCGGCCTGGTCGAAGGGTCAGCCGCGTTGATCCGCGGCCGCGAGCGCACCGCCGCGTTCCAAAGCGCGGTAGAGCGGGCTGCTGCGCTCGGCCGCCGCCTTGTGGTCATCGGTGACCCCGACGCGGGGCTCCATACCCGCCTGATGCGCGCCTACGGCTGCGGAGACGTGTGCATCGACATGAACGGCTGTCCCAAGTGTCCAGTCACGCTCGTCGCCGACATCACCAAAGGACCCATCGCCGACATCGCCGACGACTCGGCGGTAGTCTTCGTGTCCTGTGTCCTGGAGTACGTGTCGGACCTCAATGCCGCGCTCCGCGAGGTCTCGAGGATGGCTGGCAGCCCCGACAACGTCTTCGTCGTCACTGTGCAGCCCTGGACGCTGACGGCCAGGCTCTACCCCGGAGCTCGCTGGCGCGGCTCGGTGAGCTCGACCGACGGCTCCCAGACCGTCTACATGAAATCGGTGGGCCTGGAAGAGAAGCTCGTTCTCACGGGCGCATTGGGGCTCACGCTCGCGGCTGCGTTCTGGCCGAAAGGGCGCAAGTAGAGGTCATGCCGACCTCGGATATCGAGCAGGCCCTCACGGTCGCGCGGGCTGAGGTTCGAGCGCTTGCAGACCAGCTCCGTCAGGCGCGGGCAGACCTACACCGCCTAGGTATCACCGACCAGAACCGGGCTCTCAGATACGCGGCTTTAGCTGGGGCCCTCGGAGTGCTGTGCGGCATCAGTATCGGGCTAAGCATCCGGAAAAATCAGTCATAGGCGGCGGTTGTGCGAACGGGGCTAGCAACCCCGAAATTTCTCATCCTTACAATATAGCGGCTCACGAGAGAGCGCCTTCATCCACGGTTAGGCACCGTACACGTGCGCCTTCGCTACCGTGGCCGGCGTGGCCGGTAGAGAAAGAGGGAAAATGCAGAATCAGCAACGAGAGGAATCGCCGGCCTTGCTTCGCGTCGCGGAAGTCGCTGCGATCATCGGCACCAGCGAGGCACAGGTGAGAAACATGCGGGCGCGCGGTCAACTCCCGCCGCCCGTGAAGATCCCAGGACTCGGGCTCCGATGGCACCGTGCTGTCCTAGATGGATGGCTCGCGCAACTCACTGCGTGCCGGTGACACCGAAGTGATTGTGCAAGAGAGCGCCAGCACGCCGCCGGCCGCGGCGGCCAGCCCTCGTTCACTTCTCGGCACGACGCCGCGGTCGTTCACCAACATGGCGGCCTTCGGGCAGGCGCTAGCGTCGACGGAGAACGCCCGTCTTCGCCGCCCCCAGCGCGGCGATGTGGCCGACGCGTGCCCGCCGAGATCGCCGCGGCCTGAAAGCCCTTGACCAGCCCTCGCTCTCGGCGCTAACGCTCGAGCTCGAGGGCTGCGCGGAAAGAGAACGCGCAGATGAGTGTAACCGTGCGAGAACGAACCGATACCCAGCCGCCGCGGCTCCAGGTCGTCATCTGGGCCATGGCGCCGGGCAAACTCAAGGTGGAGCGCTACCGCTACACCCCGCCTCGCTCGATCACCAGCAAGACGGCGGCCCAGCGATGGGGCGAGCAGATCCGCCGGGAGATCGAGGCCGGCAGGCCGCCCCCACGGAGCCACGAAGGCAAGGCGAAGGCGGAGGCCGAAGAGGTCAAGCAGGAAGCGGCGGCCGCTCAACAGCACCTCACGGCCATGACGGTCGCAGAGTGGTGCGCGGCCTGGGAAGCGAGCGAACGGGCGCGCCGCGTACGAGAGTCGACCCTGGCTTCCCGAGAGAGCTCTCCGGTGCCTTTGCGCCGCGCGAGACACATCAGGGAAGCCGTTGGGCGAGAAGCGCATCAAGGACTTCCGGGCGACGGATTTCGACGACGTTCGCTCGGCCCTCTCCGAGCTGAGGTCGAGCACCGCGAACGTCTACCTGGGCGTCATGCGACACTGCCTGGAGGTTGCTCGGTCGAAGGGGCTCCGCACGGAGCCCATCGGGTCGCAGTGCGTCGAAGTGACGGAGCCCCCGTATGAGCGCGCGCATCTGGACGAGGAGGAGGCGGAAGTGCTGTGCCAGGCGCAACTCGACCTGCCCCACCGCCTGGTGGTGCTCCTCGGCCTGGACGCGGGTCTCCGCGCAAGCGAGATCGCCGGCCTCCAGATCAGGGACATCGACGGCGACGACTTGCATGTGCGCCGCTCCGTCTTCGCTGAGAAGGGTAAGCGCCTCGTGTACCACACCAAATCGGGCCGAGAACGGGTCGTGCCCATGTCCCGCGGCTCGCCGCCTGCGTGCGAGAGGCGGCGAACCTCAGCACGGACGAGTGGCTGCTCCATAACAAGTTCGGACAGCCCGCGACTCGGCGGACCGTGACGAACTACCTCTACACCGCCGCCAAGCTGGCAGGGATCGAGCGCCGCGGTCCCCACAGCCTGCGGCACTCGTTCGCCACGCACGCGTTGCGGGCTGGCGCCGATCTCAAGACCGTGCAGGAGTTGTGCGGACACGCTTCACCGCGCACCACGGAGGTCTACCTGCACGGCAGCAAGCGCACGCGGCGCGATGCGATCGCCAAGATGGCCGCCCACCGGACGAGCCTCGCCACCGAGAGTGGCAAAAATCTGACACAGGCCGGGGCGACACGAGGCGGCCCTGACGAAGGCACCGCCAACCCCGCGTAACTACAAGTTTTTCAAGTGGTGCCGTGAGCAGCGAGCCACTTGTGCATGAACGGCACGCTGGCCTCCCAGCCTTCGCGGAGCTGCTTCTCGAGCGAGCTCTCGATCAGGCCGCCGACGCCGAACACCTTGGCTTCGACCACGAGGTCGGCGATCCGGCGCACCTTGTTGTCGCCGATCGGCTCGATGCGCAGGGTGCCCTCGTTGCGGACCTTGTCGGCCATCGCGCTCGGGGTGACCTTCCACGTCCAGATCTTGGTCGCGCGGTCGAGCTTGCCGTCCTCGACGTAGCTGAAGTTGGGCCCGACGAGCTTGGCGATCGGCCCCGGCAGGTTCATCTTCGGCGTGCCCTTGACCTTGCGGGTCACGGTCGTGTCGGTCTCGCGCTGCTCGAGGATGTCGTAGCCGGAGAAGCCGAGCCCCTCGAGGTACAGCTTCTTGTTGTACTCCTGGTCGAGGAAGACCTTCCAAAAGGTGTCAGCGTCGCAATTGATCTCGTGGACGAGCGTGAACTTGGACATGCTGTGAGCCTTGCTGCTGCTGCTGCTGCGCGCCGGACTGTACCAGCGCGTCCCGCCTGCGGGAAGCGCAGATGCGCGCAAAACGGCCCTGCGGCGGCTAAGGCCGCGTACGCCGGACGAACAGCGCCCCGAGCCGCACGCCGACGACGTCGCTGCGGCCGTCGCCGTCGATGTCGGGGAACCCCACCACGTCGAGCGGCACCTCGGCCAGGGTGACCTGGGCGACCCCGTCCTCGCCGCGCAGCCACACGTGCGTGCCGTTCGCGTCGGCGATCGCGAGGTCGTAGCGGCCGTCGCGGTCGACGTCGGCGACGCGACGGAGCACCGCGCCGTCCTGCGCGTCGCGCTGCAGCAGCAACGACCGGCGCTCGGGCGCGCTGCCGTCGTGGCGGTAGAAAGACGCGCCCTCCTGCGTCACCAGCTCGACGCGCCCGGCCGCGTCGGGCGGGCCGAACATCGCCACCTCTCCGGGCAGCGCCGCGGGGCTCGCCCACGCGCCGTCGGCCTCGGCCCGGACCAGCATGTTGACGCCGGGAGCGGTGCTGCGGACCTGGATGTCGGGGCGGCGATCGGCGTCGACGTCGCCGAGCTCGAGCGTCGAAGCGTAGGTGTCGACTTCGGCCACGGTGACGAACGGCGCGAACTGCAACGGCCCGGTCCCGCGGGCCACCGCGACGAAGGCCTGCTCCATCATGAAGAGCGCGACGAGATCGGGCAGGCCGTCGCCGTCGAGGTCGGCGACCTTCGCGGCCTGCACGTGGCCCTCGGCCAGCTCGGCGAGGACGAACGGGGCCTCGCGCGTGTCCGGGCGGAGCGGATGGACCCAGATGCTGTCCGGCGAGGCGACGGCGAGGACCTCGAGCGTGCCGTCGTCGTCGAGGTCGCCGAGAGACAGCGAGCGGCGGAAGAGCCCGTCGGTGCTCGCCCGACCGCGCGCGAGCGGGTCGGTCTCGGCGCCCCACAGCACGCCGACGTCCCCCGCCACGTCGCGCGCGGCCGTCACCACGTCGTCGAACCCGTCGCCGTCGACGTCGCCGAACACGAGGTCGTACGGCTGCCCGACGAGCCCCTTGCCGCGGGTCAGCACCGGCCGCGCGACCGAGCGCATCAGGTGCGTGGCGATGCCCGAGCGCGACAGCGTGACGATGTCGAATTGCCCGTCGCCGACCGCGAACGCGCCCGCCGTGCCCTCGACGAAGCTGGCGCCCCTGATCGCGGGCTCGAACGTGCCGTCGCCGAGCCCGCGCTGCCAGTAATAATATCCGGACTGGATCGCCGAGGCGATGTCGAGCCGACCGTCGCCGTCGAGATCGCGGAGCGTGTGCGGCGGCTGGATGTCCGGGATCACCGTCGCCGCCGCCGTCCCGCTCGCGAGGCCGGACACGACCACGCCCGCTTGATAGGCGCTGATCACCGCCTCGACCGCGCCGTCGCCGTCGATGTCGCCGACGGCGAACCCGCCCGGGCGAAACACGTCCGCCTCGAGGCCCGTCAACGCCCCGAGGTCGTGCGTCGCGGCGGCGACGAAGTTCGGGCCCTCGGGGACCATGTGCGCCAGGACGGCGGCCTGCGCGTCGCGGGCGTACACCAGCAGCTCGTCGACGTCGTCCTCGTCGAAGTCGACCGTCACGATGCCGAAGACGTCCTGCCACGGGCCCAGCGGGACCTCGTCGGCGACGCTGCCGTCGAGGCCGAAGCGCAGCAGCGACGCGCCCTCGCCGTCGTACCCCAAGCCCGAATCGTGGACCGAGAGCGCTGCGATCGCCGCCGGCGACGCGGGCCCGGTGCGCACCGGCACCAGCTTGTACGGCAGGATCGCGGCCGGATGCGGCGGGCGCAACACGTACGAGCCGCCCGCGCCGGCCTGCGCCAGCCACACGTTCGCCACGTCGGACGCGAGGACGTCGGCCAGACCGTCGCCGGTGACGTCGGCGATCGTCAGCCCCATCGGCTTGACCTCGAGGTCGAGCTCGGCGATCCGCTCGAGCCCGCGGTCGGCCCGGCCGCGCAGCACGAGCAGCCGAGATTCGGAGATTGCGGCGACGTCGAGCAGCGGATCGCCGTCGAGGTGGCCGGTCGTCACCGCGCTGGTGTAAAGGCTGCTCTGCAGCGTCTCGTCGCGCCAGATCTCGATCGCCGCGCCGTCGGACGCGTACTCGCTGCGCTGCAGGAACCCGTACCCACCGCTCAGCAGGCCGCCGTCGCTGCTCGCGCCGACCCAGCTGCCCGGGGTCGGCATCGGCTCCTCGAGGCGGCCGAGCCACGTCGCGCCCTTGCCGAACCACGTCGTGATCCCGCGCGTCGACGGCACGGTGACGCCGAACAATCCGCTCGCGGCCACCGGCCCGACCACGAGCCCCGCGCCGTCGTCGTCGTCGCCCGTGCCCGCGATCGGCAACGCGATCGGGCTCGAGAAGCGGCCGTGGCCGTCGTTGCGGTGGACCAGCACCTGGGTCGAGTCGGCGCGCGTGAAGGCGTCGAGGTCGCCGTCGCCGTCGTGATCGCCGAGGTCGATCCACTGCATCGCCGCCGCGGCCGGGCTCGCCGTCGCCGCACGCATGCCGCCGTCACCTGTCCCGAAGAACACCTGCAGCGCCTGGCCCGGATCGACCACCACGACGTCGAGGTGCTCGTCGCCGTCGACGTCGCCCACGTCGAGCCGCAGCGGGGACCGGCCGGCCGGGTGCTCGCGCAGGGTCCCCGTCGACGGATCGATCACCGCGATCACACCCGCGTCCGGGAGGGTCGCGACCAGCTCGGGCGCGCCGTCGCCCGCCAGGTCGGCGGCCACCAGCGCCGCGGCCTCGTCGCGCAGGACGACCTCGCGGCGGCGCCCCAGCCGGCCCGAGGCGTCGGCGGCGAACACCACCACCACCGGCGGCTCGCTCAGCGCCACTGCGACCGCGCCCGGCAGCCCCGCGATCGCCGCGGGCGCCTGGGCGGGCAAGGCCAGCATCGTCCGCTGTCCTTCGGGCCAGGCGACCACCAGCTGTTCGCCCGCGCGGTCGAGCACGACTTGCTCGCGCTCGCCGTCACCGTCGAGGTCGACCTCGACCGCCTCGTCGACCCGCGGCGAGACGAGCTTCCACCCGCCCTCCCGCGCGCACAGCCGCTCCAGCCGGCCGCACGGCCCCTCGACGTCGCCGCACGTCGTGGCCGCGAGGGCCAGGCCGACGACTCCCGCGCCCCGACGAGGCGTGGAGGCAGGTCGACGGCGACGCGGCCACATGCCGCCTCAGTCTACACCCATGCCGGCGAAACCGTCGCCTGCGCACGCCCCGCGACGCACCCGGGCCCGACCCCAGCCGCGAGACGGTGGCAGCCGCCCGCCGGTCGCCCCTCGCGTGCCCGCCCGCCTGCTCTTCGGGACATGCCCCGATGGACAGCTCACTCCGCGATCAGCACCGGCCGGCGCGGGCTCGGATCGACCGTCACCTCCGTCAACCAGCCCGAGTCCTCCGGATAGAACACGATCGCGGTGCCTGGTCCGCACACGCCCTCGCACGAGGTCGGCCGCTCCGACAGCCCGCCGCACATCCGCGGGGCCGAGCGGACGTAGCGGAGACAGGCGCGGGCGGCGGCGCGGTCGTAGTCGCAGGTCGCGGCGAAGTCCTCCGGGCTGCCGGCGTCTTCGTAGGCGAGCCGCTCGCACTCCACCAGCGGCTCCTGGCTGTCGGCGCACTTGCGGTTGTACTTGCATATCCCGCGCGTCACGCCGCGCCAGAACGTCTCCGGTCCGGCGCTACAGCCGGACAACATCATACAGACTACGAGGACCATACGCGTCATCACCGCGATGGTGTCCACGCCCGGCGCTCGCGGTCAAGCAAAAGGCGTGCGCACGAACACTGTTAGCATTGCCCCGGCGCTGAAAACATCCCCGCCCCGCGCCGCCTCGCGGGCACGAACGCGCGCGAACGCGGTCGGTCGGCCGACGCGAACCGCCATGAATCACCATACCACCCGGAAAGACCGCCCCCACCTCGTATCATTGGCGGGTGCCCCGTGTCCTCGCCGGCGCGGGGTCGCTAGCCTCGCGTTCGGCCGTCGCCGCGGGCGCGCGCCCGACCCGCGCGCGCCGTCCCCCCGGCCTGCACCGACGAGCTCGCCCCGAGCTCGCGCCCAGGAGCCCGCCGCGCCCCGTCGCGGCCGTCTTTGACCGCGAGCGCCGCGGCCGGTACGCTCGCGCGCTCGCATGACCGCCCTGAACCTGCCCCCCGGACACCGCGTCGTCGTCAAAGAGCTCGCCGAGGATCCGGCCGAGGCGATCGCGCATCACATGTCCTTGGAGCCAGTCGACCCGCCGGACCCGCGCCTGCTCGCGCCGACCGACGTGATCGTGCGGATCCGCAGCGCCGCGGTCGGCTGGGTCGACCTGCTGATGACGAGCGGCCAATATCAACACGCGCCGCCCCTGCCCTACACGCCCGGGCTCGAGTACGCCGGCGAGGTCGCGTGGCTCGGCCCCGGCGTCGACCCCGGGCACTGCAAGTCGGCGACCCGGTGCTGGTCGACGGCCTGCTCAGCGGGCCGCGCTCGGTCGGCGCCTATCAGACCTACGGCGGGTTCGCCGATTACGCCGTCGCGCCCGCCGCGGCCGTGCGCCGCCTGCCCGCCGGCCTCGACTTCGATCAGGGCTGCAACCTGCTCGGCAATTACGAGACCGCCTACCACTGCCTCGTCACCTGCGGTCAGGTGCAGGCCGGCGAGACCGTGCTGATCCACGGCGCCTCCGGCTCGACCGGCCTGGCCGCCGTCCACGTCGCCAAGCTGCTCGGCGCCACCGTGATCGCCACCGGCCGCTCCGACGACAAGCTGGCCGAGGTGCGGGCCCAGGGCGCCGACCACGTGATCAATTGCAGGAACCTCGACGGCAGCCCCGGCGTGCGGCGCTTCCGCGACGAGGTCAAGGCGCTCACCCGCGGCCACGGCGTCGACGTCGTGCACGACGGGGTCGGCGGCGACATCTCGCTCGAGAGCCTGCGCTGCGTGAAGTTCGGCGCGCGCTTCCTGATCGTCGGCTGGGCCGCCACCCCGGCGGTGGCCCGCGGCAAGGGCCTGCGCGGCGCCCCGAACGCCAACATGCTGCCGACCAATCTGATCATGATGAAGGGCCTCACCGTGCGCGGCTGTCCGACCGTGCTGTCGACCCTGCACGATCCGTCGATCCGCGCGCCGCGGCTGGCCGCGATCTTCCAATGGGTGGAGGAGGGCCGGCTCCGTCCCCACGTCTCGCGCGAGTTCCCGCTGAGCGCCTACAAGGAGGCCATGCTGGCCAAGTGGCGCGGCGAGTTCGTCGGCGGCTGCGTCCTGCGGCCCTAACGCGCGCGCGCTCCGCGGCGAGCTCGGCGGCTCCGCGCCCGCGCGGCGGCCTCGACCGTGACGAGCCCACAAGCCCGCATTGGCGGCGGCGCGGCCCGATCTCGCGGCTTGCGCGGGGGGGCCCTGCTGCTAGCGTGGACGGGAATCATCGGTGCGAATGCGGGGGCGTCACCGGCCTCATCGCATTGGCGCCGTCGCCGCCAGAACGCGCCTCAGCGCCTCGCAGCGAGGTCTTGCGCGTTGACGCGCAGCGGCGACCGAGCTCGTCCTGGCAAATATGAATCGATGAGCTTGCACTTCCGGCGATGCGGTGCATGCCCTCAGCGCCGCTTGCCCTGGCGAGCCGCCGGGCGGGCAACACTCGAAAACGCATCACCCGAGAGACAACAGGGAGATTCTCATGCGACGAGACACTCATGCCCAAGCGTGGGCCATTGCGGCGCTGTTCACCGTGGTCGCCACCGGCGCCTGCAACAGCGAGCGCGAGCGGGCGGCCGATCGCCCGGCGCAGCAGGCCGAGCGCGCGCCGATGCCGCTGCCGACCACCGACGTCGACCAGGTGAAGGAGCACCCGGCCTGGTACTACGACAAGAAGGTCCGCGTCACGGGCGAGATCGACGAGGTCTACAGCGACCAGGCGTTCCGCCTCGAGGGCACCGGCTGGGCGTTCGACGACGACATCACCGTGCTGCTGAAGAAGCCGATGGACGCCGCCTCGCACACGTCCTACGCCAAGGACGACGAGCTGATCGTCACCGGCACCGTGCGCCGCTTCGTGGTCGCCGACGTCGAGCGCGACCTCGGCTGGGACCTGAGCCCGGAGATCGAGATCAAGCTCAAGGAGCGCCCGGTGCTGATCGCCGAGGCCGTCCGCAAGATCACCCCGGAGCAGGCCAAGGCCGCCGCCGAGGTGATGAAGGGCGACGTCGAGACCGTCCCCGAGATCCTCGCGGTCACCGACCAGAAGTCGCTGCACGGCAAGAACGTCGACCTGAACCGCGAGAAGGTCCAGATGATCGTCGGCAAGGGCATGTGGATCGGGCCGAGCACCAGCGAGAAGGTGTACGTGGTCCCGAAGGAGATGCCGAAGGACGTGGTCGCCGGCGACTACGTCACCGTCTCGGGCGAGCTCGAGGAGGTCCCCGCCAACGCGATCGAGACGTGGGAGCTGCCCAAGGAGATGGCGAACGACCTCGGCAAGGTCGTGTTCATCGACGACGCCCGCGTGCGCGAGATCGCCGACGACGACCAGCGCCGCAACTGAGGCCGCCATGGCGCGCCGCGCTTCGCCGCCGCTGCACACCCCCGACGGACGATACATCGTCGTCCGCGGCCGGTTGTGGCGCGCGGCGAATCCTTTGGCCGCGGACGTCCGGGCCGCGCTGGTGCAGTCATTGATGACGGCGCGCCGCGACGTCCGCCGCTTCCAGGCCGAGGGCGACGTCGCCGGCCTGCGCGCCGCCCGGGCCCGGGTCCACGCCGCCAAGGTCGGCCTCGGCGAGCGCGGCCCGGTGTGGTGGAAAGACGGCGCGCCGGACCTCGGCCGTCGCATGATCCACAATACCGAGTACGCAGAATGGTACCTCGATCGCGCGGCAGAGCTTGCACAACCGGGCGACCCGCCTATACAATTAGTAGGAGTTACGTAAAAGACCATGAGCAACGTCCTTCATCGCTCTTTCCTCGCGTTCGCTTTCCTGTTCGGCGCCGGCTTGGCGGCCTGCGGCGACGACAGCAGCGGCGCGACCAACCTCGAGATCAGCGCCAGCTGCAAGTCGTACTGCGACAAGGCGCGCGAGTGTGACGAAGACGTCTCGGTCGACGAGTGCGTCAACGACTGCAAGGACAAGATCGGCAACTGCATGGCCGACGAACAGCGGGAGACGCTGGACGACCTCGACTCGTGCGCCTCGGACGCGTGCGGCGAGTTCGGAGCGTGCACCGTGGGAGCGGGGTTGCAATGCACATTCGGACTGTGAGCTCGGGCCCCGGCGCGCCGGGTCCCGACACCATCGACCCCGCGGATCCGGGCCAGAACCCGCCCGATCCGCGGGGGCCGCGTGAGGCGCCCGGCCAGCCGGATCCGCGGGGACCCCGAGAGGACCCGACCCCGCCGCCGCAGCAGGATCCGCAGCCGACCCCGCCGCCGCGCGAGGACCCGACCCCGCCGAGCCCGCCGGAGATCGAGCCGCCCCCGAGCGAGCCGCCGCGCATCGATCCGCCGCCCGACCAGCCGCCGAGCGAGGATCCTCCGCCCATCATCGCCGGAGCCAGCGATGCCAACCTCGGCGTCCCCTGATCCCAACGACCCGCTCGCGCCTCGACCGGACGACCCAGTGTTCTTCCGGTGGTGGCGCGGCGCGCCGCGTTCGGCGTACCGCCGCCCGCTGCGGCTCACCGCCGCGATGCTCCTGCTCGCACTGGTCGCGCTCGTGGTGGTGATATTGCTGCGCTCGCCCTGAATCGTCGCGGTCGCTGTGCATATTTGCGCGTGCCCCAGTCGTCGACCGGTGGCATGCCAATGCGCATGACACAAGACGATTCCGTCACCGCCGTGGGTCCGATGCCCACCCCGCCGCGCGCCGGCGTCTGTTGGGGCTCGATCTTCGCGGGCACCCTCATCGCCGTCGGCGCGTGGCTCCTCCTCCATCTGCTCGGCATGGGAATCGGCCTCACGGCCATCCAGCCGCACGACCCGGGCTCGCTGCGCAGCGTCGGCATCGGCGCGGGGGTCTGGGCGCTCGTCGCCCCGATCCTCGCGCTGTTCATCGGCGGCCTCGCGGTGGGCAAGCTGGCCCAGCCGCAGGGGCGCGTCGCCGGCGTCATCCACGGCGCGGTCCTGTGGGCGCTGGCGACGGTGGCGTCCATCACGCTGTTGTGGATGGCGCTCACCGCGGTGATCGGCGGCGCGGTCTCGGCAGGCGCCAGCATGGCCTCGGCCACCGCCGGCGGCGCGGCCGCGGCCATGGGCGCCGGCGCGAGCGCCGAGATCACGCCCGAATCGCTGGGCCTGTCGACCGACGACCTGCTGGCCCCGGTCAATCGTCGCCTGCAGGCCGAGGGCAAGCCGGCGATCACGGGCGATCAGCTGATGGCGGCCGCGAAGAAGGCCCTGCGCACCTCGGTCCGCGAGGGTCGCCTCGACCGCCAGCTTCGTCGTGAACGCCCTGGCCGAGAACACCGCGCTCTCGCCGGCCGAGGCCGCCGACATCGCCGGGCAGATCGAGCGCGGCTACGAGACCCGCATGCACGAGCTCGCCGCCACCGCCCGCACCCACGCGCTCGAGGCCGCGGAGGGCACCGGCAAGGCGCTCCTGGGGCTGTCCCTGGCGATGCTGTTGGGTCTCGGCGCGGCCGTCGGCGGCGCCCTGGTCGGCGTGCATCGCTACCAGCAGAGCCCGCGCGACGGACGGCGCCGCTACGAGGGCGTCGCCTGACGCCGCCGTCATGCCTGCGCGCCGAAACGCGAATCACCGGTGAGGATCACCGGTGATTCGCGTCTCACGCTCGCCACGAATCGCTAGCTCAGGGCGGCGTCGGAGACGGCGGCGGCGTCGGGCTCGGCGACGGGTTCGGGCCCTTGGGCTTGGGCGGCTTCGGCTCCGGCTTCGGCTCCGGCTTCGGCTCCGGCGGAGCCGTCGGCGCATCGGGCTCCGGCTGGGCGATCTTCTCGGTCTTGCCCTTCTCGGCCGCCTGGGCGGTGGCCACGGTCGCCGTCATCATGGCGACCCCCAGGAGCGATGCGAGGACTCGAATTCGATGTTGCATGAATGCCCTTTCTCGCCGTCGAGCTTAACCGTCACCGGCCAGCGCGCAAATGCGGCAGATGCGTATACACGCCGACCGCGCGGCGATCGTGGGGGCATTGTGCTGGACCTCGCAAGCGGCGGCGACGCCTGCCCGGGTCGGCGGGGCGCTACGGGACGGCGCTGCGGCACACGTTGTCGATGCACAGCGCGACGATCTCGTCCTTGTCGGCGGTCGACTCGCCGTCCTCGGCGTCGGTCGGCTGCGGCGCGCAGTCGCAGAACGGCTCGAAGGTGCACGGCGCCGCTGCGGTCTGCCAGGCATCCGTCGATTGCACGTTGACGCTGTACGCGTCGACCGAGCCGCAACAGTCGGTCTGGTGGAACACGACGAGGCAATCCTGGTCGAACTGGCACGATCGGTCGACACCGGGCGCGTCCAGCGGGGGATCCTCGCACAGCTGGCCGCCGGTGGTCTCGACGCCGCTCGTGCTCGAGGTGGCGGTCTGCACGGTGTCGGAGCCCTCGCTCGAGCTGCTCGACGTCTCCCACGGACCGGAAGTCGAGGTGGTGGAGGTGCTGGTCTGGTCGGTGTCGGAGCCCGCGCTCGAGCTGCTCGACGTCGCCTCCGGACCGGTCGTCGAGGTGGAGCTGGTCCCCTCGGAGCCCGCGCTCGTCGTGCTCGAGCTGCTCCCGTCCGAGCCCGCGCTCGTCGTGCTCGAGCTGCTCCCGTCCGAGCCCGCGCTCGAGCTGCTCGAGGTCGCGTCGGCGCTGTCCTCGGAGTCGGAGTCGGAGTCGGTCGCCGAGTCGTAGTTCGGCTCGCCGAGGAGCTTGGCGTCGAGGGTGCAACCGCCGAGCGTCAGCGCGGCGAGGGGGAGGATGCTCAGGAAGTTGAATGTCATGCTTGCCTCAGTGCCCGGTGAATGTCCACACCCCCGCGCTTTCGTTGGCCCCGCCGCGAGAAAATCGACCTGTCCGTTCGGACTTGCGATCTCACCGCACGTCGCAGGACCGGCGCACCCGCTCGGCCGAGAGCGAGCCGGGGTGCGCGCGCAGGAACGCCGCCGCCGCGCTCGCGCCGTCCTCCCGACCCGCGGCGCACAGCGCCACCGCCCGCAAGGCGGCCGCCTCCTCGCGCAGCGCCCCGGCCGGGAAGCGCCGGTGGTAGTCGTCGAGTCGCGCCAGCGCCGGCTCGGCGGCCCCGCCCGCGAGCGAATCGTTGACCGCCCGCACGATCGCCAGCTCCTCGGCCAGCGCGTCGCCGCTGCCGCTCGCGGCGTTCGTCGGAGCCGCGGTGTCCGCATTCGTCGCAGCGGCGCCCGCCTCGTCCACGCCGGCGCCATTCGCCGCGGCGGGACCACGAGTCGACGCGGCATTCGCAGGGGCGCCGGCGCCGCGAGCTGGCGGCTTCGCCGGCGTCGCCGTCGCCGAAGTACCGCGATTCGCGTCGCCGGCCGTCGCAGCCGCGCTCTCGCCTTCGTCGTCAGCGCCCGGCCGCTGCAGCGGCGGCTCGGGGTCCGCCGCCTGCTCCGGCGCGACATCCAGGGTGGCCGACCCGGCGCCGTGCCGCACCCGCGGCGTCACCGAGGTGCTCGCGGCCTCGTCGGCCGATTGCAGCGCGGCCGCCGAGCGGGCCGCGTCGGCGTCGGCGTCGAGGCGCCGCGGCGACAGCTTGAAGGCGAGCGCCAGCGCGGCCGCGACCAGGCCGACCACGGCGACGCCGAGCCACTGACGCGAGCTGCTGCGCGGCCGCAACGGCACCACCCGCGCCTCCGCGGCCGCGGCCGCGCTGCGCCGCACCGACGCCAGCAGGCGCTCGGTGGCGGCGGACGACGGCCCGGCGTCGCTACGGTAAGCGGCCAGCAAGGCGCGGGCGCGCGGATCGAGTTCGTCAGCCATGGGGACCTCCCGCCGCGCCGCCGTGCAAGGCGGCGACGAACGCGGCGAACCGCGACCTCGCCGCGCGCAGCCGCGTGTACACGGTGTTGACATTGAGATCGAGCGCCGCGCTCACCTCGTGCGCGCGCAGGCCCTCGATCTCGAACAGCTCGAAGACCACCCGCTGCTCGGGGGTCAGCGTGGCCAGGAATTGCGCCACGGTCGCGGCGGCCTGCGAGCGCTCGAGCCACTCGGCCGGCCCCTCCGCCGGCCCGGGCTCGGGCACCTCGGCGTGCCGCCGCTGTCGCCGCTGATCGCCGCGCCGGCGGTTGCTGGCGATCCCGCGCGTGATGGCGTAGAGCCAGGTCGTGATCGCCGCGCTGCCGTCGAACTCCGGCAGGCGCCGCAGCACCACCAAAAACACCTCGTGGGCCGCATCCTCGATCTCCGGCTCGGGCACGCCCAGGCGCCGCAGGTTGCGCCACACGAAGCCGACGTGCTCGCGGTAGACCGCCTCGAATTCGCGATCGGCGGCCGACGCCTGAGCGGACGGTTCATCGGCGAGCGGGCCTGGCATGGCGGCGGCGATCATGCGCGCCGGCGTTCATGTCCGGGCCCGGCGAGAATCGTTGGCCCGCGGCTCACGGCAACCTCACCTCGACGCCGAGGCTCCCGGTGGCGCCCACGGGCGCGCTGCAGCAGACCTCGCCGGCCTGGGCGACCTCGAAGCGCACGCGGGTCAGCATGACCAGCAGCTCGGCGCCGAGAGTCAGCGCCACCTTGGGGGCCACCCGCACGTGCAGGCTCGGCCCCACGGTCGCGGCCGCCCACGCCGAGGTGGCGCGGTACGAGGCCGAGAGGTCGCCGATCCCGCGCCCGCGCAGGGCCCCCGCGGCGACGCCGGCGCACAGCGGCGCCTCGACCCGGCCCTTGCCGACGATCCCGCAGCCCTGCACGCCGGTGGCCGCGAGCCACATCCGCCCGCCGACGTCCGGATCGCCGGCCGCGGGCAGGTCGCGCGGCAGCCAAAAGCTCTGCGTCAGCGCCACCGACCAGTGCCGGCCGCGCAGGCCGACCGCGGCCCGCAGCAGCGCCGAGACCCCCGGCAGCGCGCCCGCGCCGATGCCCGCGCCCAGGCCCAGGGTGGCCCTCAGCGGGCTGCGCGGGCGATTGGGGGCCGACACCCCCGGCGGAGTCTCCCGCCCGGTGACGGCGCCCGGCAGTTCGGGCTCGAGCTCGCCCCCGGCGCCGGGCGCCCAACCCGTCTCCGGACCCTCTGCCGGGCCGCCGGGCGCCGGCTCCGAACCTTGGATCCCGGGCGCCTCCTGGCCGGCAGGCCCTGCGGTGCCTCCTGCCCCGCCGGCCCTCGCGATGCGCCCTGGTTCGCCGCCGGCCCTCCCGGCGCCCGCTGGTTCGCGGCCGGCCCTCCTGGCGCCTCCTGGGCCGGCTGCGCGGGCGCCTCCTCTGAAAGCGGGCCGGAAGGGCCCGCTTGCTGCAGTTCGGGCGCGGCCGCGATGGCGGTCAACAGCGCGGCCGCCTCGGCCAGCGCCTCGCAACGGTCGCCCTCGAGGCTGCGGCGGCCCTGCCCCTCGCGGCTGGTGATGGTCGCATCGAGCCGCCAGCGCCCGCCCGGCAGCGCCTCGACGCGCAGGTTCACCTGCGGCGCCTGGCCGGTCCGGGCCGGCGCCCGCGCCAGCAGCGCGGCGATCTGCGCCTTCACCGAGGCCTCGTCGGGGCAGCCGGGCGGCGCCTCCCAGCGGACCTCCGGCATCCCCGCGCCCTGCCCGGGCCCAGGCCCGAGGAGCAGCGCGGCGCACGTGGTGAGCGCGAGCATCGGCGGGGCAGACTAGCCGGCCTCGGCCGCGAACCCAACCCCGAAGCGCACGCGGCAATTCGCGCCCGCGCTGTCGACAATGCCGTCCCTGCGCGCCCACGCAGCCGCCCGCTGCACGCGGGGCGATGCGAGCGATGCGTCCATACCGGCCATGAAGACGCGCGCACGAATACCGCATCGCATGCATCACCAGACCCCGCCCACACCATCCATACGGCGGGACACGATCACGCTCATCGCATCTGCCTGCACATTCGCCGGATCTCATCCCTGCCACCACTTCACCCGCGAGTCCACGCCATCCACGGCGACGCATCCCTCGCTGCACATTCTGCGACTCGCCCCTCGACATTTTGCCACTCACGAGACCGCCGGAGGTCCCGACCGCGATGCGTCCCGCGGTCGGGCCGCGAGTCCGCCGCTCCACGCATCGTCGCTTCCCGGTCTCGCCGCTCGGCGGATCTGCGAAAACCTCGGCCGCGCCGCGGTTGCATCTCCCGCAGCAATTGGCGGATGCTCGCGTCCATGCGCCCGCGCCTCGTCCGCCCCTCGCTCCCCGGCCTCCTGCTCCGCCGCCCCGGCGTCCTCGTCCTGTGCGGCCTCCTGGCCTGCGGCGACGCCGGATCGGCCGGCAGCGACGGCGACACCCAGGCCACCACGCAGGGCGAGACGGGCGACGCCGTGTGCGGCGACGGCGAGGTCGCGGGCGACGAGGCCTGCGACGACGGCCCGGACAACGGCGTCGGCGGCAAGTGCAAGGCCGACTGCAGCGGCCTGCTGGTGGCGACCGTCGAGGGCGACGCGATCCCGTTCGACGCCAGCCCGAACGGGCGGATCGCCGGCGCCGAGGTTGCGATCCTCGAGTTCCCCGAGCGTACCGTGGTCACCGGCGCCGACGGCAAGTTCAAGTTCGAGGGCCTGCCGGTCGGCGCCGACGTCACGCTGACGATGACGCACCCCGACTATCACCCGATCCAGACCGGCACCCACGTCGTGCCCGAGGCGGGCCTGCAGCGGATCACCTTCCAGGCGGTCACCCACGCCATTTACGACGCCCTGGCCGCGATCGTCATGGTCACGCCGAACGAGAGCGAGTACTGCCAGATGGTCACCACCGTGACCCGCGTCGGCAAGTCGATCTACGACGAGGGCGCCCACGGCGAGGCCGACGTGGTCGTCACCCTCGACCCGCCGCTGCCGGCCGAGAACGGCCCGGTCTACTTCAACTCGAGCGTGATCCCCGAGCCCGGCCTGACCGAGACCAGCGACGACGGCGGCGTCCTGTTCGTCCAGGTCCCGCCCGGCGAATACACGTGGACGGCCACCAAGGCCGGCGCCGAGTTCCGCCAGGTGCGCATGAAGTGCCGCGCCGGCTGGCTGATCAACGCCGCGCCGCCGTGGGGCCTGCAGCGGCTGTGACGGCGGGGTGCCGGGCCCTTCCGCGGCCCGCATGGACCAGCCGCTTCAGTGAGCCTTCCAGGGGGACGTCTCGACTGTCCCCGAGGATATTCCAAAAGACATGACCGAACGGACATGTCCCGGAGACCATCCCGCTCGCGGGGTCCGACGATCGAGGCATCGCGGGCGGCGGCGCGCCGCCGTTCCCGCCGCCGCGGCTCACGCCTCTTTCGGCGGGATGTTCGCCTCGGCGGCCAGGGCCGCCTCCTCCTCGCCGAGCGCGCGGTGGGCCTTGGCGATGTTCTCCCACCCCGAGGCCCAGCTCGGTTCGACCTCGAGGTAGCGCTTGAGGTGCCAGATCGCCGGGCGCCAGCGGCCGAGGCGGACCAGCGCGTTGCCGAGGTTGTTGTGCGTCGGCGCGTGATCGGGGTCGAGCAGCAGCGCCTCGCAGAAGGCGTTTACCGCCTCGTGGTCGTCCTCGATCGCCGTCCCGTACTGAAAGTGCACGTCTGCGTCCTGGCAGTTGCGGCCGCGCAGCGCGGCGAACTGCGCCGTCCCGTCGGCCGCGCGGTCCAGGGTGTGCAAGATCCGGAACCCCGCGTTGAAAGCCTGCACGTAGCGGGTGCGCGGCCCGAGCAGGCGCTTGCCCTCGCCGAGCTTGCGCAACGTGTCGTCGTCGAGCGCGTCGGGGTCGTCGCTGTCCAGGCTGAGCACCCCGATCGCGGTCAGCGACGGGCGCGCGGCGACCAGCTCCGGCAGCACCGCGTTTGAGTTTTTGCCGAAGAAGCCGAGCTCGGTGACGTGCGGCAGCAGGGCGATCACGACCGCCGGCTCGACCGAGAAGTAGCTCTCCCAGCCGAGCCGCACGAGCCGCGGCAGGCGGGCCTCTTTCAGCGTGGCCATCACCGCCGCGTCGGGCTCGATGAGGCCGCAGTTCATCGCCTTGACCCACAGGCAGGTCAGCTCCGGCAGACCGAGCCCGGCCAGCGACGACGTGTCGTCGAAGTAGACCTCGAGCACCAGCTCGGTCGCGTAGCCCACCGCGTTGGCGGCCGCCACCAGGCGGCCCGAGTTCTCGTCCTCCGAGAGCACCTCGCCGGTGTCCGGGTCGACGTTGTCGCCGTTGAAGTGAAACCGCGTGACTCGCAGCGGCTGGCGCTTTGCGACCTCGACCCACGCCTCCGTCCCGTCGTCGATCCGCAGCTCGATCTCCTCGAGCTGCGCCAGCGCCGGGGCGGCCGCGATCTCGGGCCACAGCGCCGCCGCCTCGCTCGTGCTCAGCGTGACGCGCCGGACCCAGCCGTCGAAGATCGCCACGGTCGCGTCCTTCGGCAGCGGCCCGAGCAGCTCGGCGCGGGCCTGCTTCAGCAGCTGCTGGCCGCGCTTGACCTGCTTGGCGTCGAACTCGACCTGTCCGCGCGTGGCGAGGAACTCGAGCAGCTTGGCGTGCTTCGGTCCGAGCGGATCACCGGCGCCCGGCGTGGAGGTGGTGGGATTCGCCTTCTTCGTCATCGTGATCGCGGGGGGATGGGGGTTGTCGCGGCGGTGCGCGACGATCGACGGCACCGCGCGCGCACGCTAGCACGGGCTCGCGCGGCGCCTCGCCGCGTGGCTGCGGCGATGCAAGACTTGCCTCACTCGCCCGCCGCCTGCCTCGACGCGCCTGCCTCGACGCACAGGATGTTCCCCCTCGGGGATGCCACGGGTCATTGCATCGTGCCGGGTCCCGGCGAGCCTTCGCCTCGCGACAGGAGCGCCCGAGACCGCGACCGCGGCTGTCCGGCGATTGATATCACCTGTCCCATCAGACATCTCGTCGCGCCGACTCGCCGCCCTCAATCCGCCGCCACCGCCCGGGCGATCTGCTTGATGTGCGCGCGAGCGAAGCGGCACGGCGGGTCGTCGTCGGTGGCGACCGGCCAGAGCAGCTCCATGGTCCCGAGCGGCATGGCGAACGGCAGCGGCGCGGTGCGGAGGTGCGGCCGGACCTCGCGGATCTGCTCGGCCACCAGCGCCGGGATGGTCGCCAGCATCGCCGTGCCGTCGATCAGCGCCCCGAGGTGGGCGAACGACGAGACCGAGCAGCGGATGTTCCGCGCCTTGCCGAGGTAGTCCTCGACGACCCCGCGCAGGTCGCCGTTGTACGAGACGATGATGTGCTCCTGGGCGAAGTACTCGCGCTCGGTCAGCTTGCGCAGGCGGACGTGGCGCGGGTCGAACAGGCAGGTGAAGCCGCCGGAG
Organism: Nannocystis pusilla; assembly: GCF_026626665.1. Classification (GTDB taxonomy): domain Bacteria; phylum Myxococcota_A; class Polyangia; order Nannocystales; family Nannocystaceae; genus Nannocystis; species Nannocystis pusilla. The sequence continues at coordinate 468,721 of NZ_JAPNKE010000002.1, read as the reverse complement.
ATCAGGCGCTCGCGCCGGATCGCGGTCGGCAGCTCGTCGGCGACCGTGACCGCGGCGTCGAGGCCCGCGGCGAGGGCGGCCCCCACGGTGCGAAACTGGACCGGGATCGCTACCACGCGCATGCGCGGGGCCTCGACCGCGAGCACCTGCAAGAGGCGCGGCAGCAGCCACAGCTCGGTGGAGTCGGACAGGCCGAGCCGGAGGGTGCGCTCGCTGGTCGACGGATCGAACGAAGGAGCCGCCAGAGCTGCGTCGATGAGCGGCTGCAGGTGCGGCTGGACGCCGGCCCGCAGGCGCTCGCCGCGGCTCGTCAGCACCAGCCCGCGACCGCTGCGCACGAACAGCGGCGCGCCCACGGCGGTCGTCAGCCGCCGCAGCGCCGCGCTGACAGCCGGCTGCGTCAGGTACAGCCGCTTGGCCGCCTCGGTGACACTGCCGACCTCCGCGACGACGGCGAACACGCGCAGCAGGTTGAGGTCGAGGTCCCGTCCATAAATGTTGTTCATGTGTCGCATTCATCCTATTCACTGGGAAGATAAAGCGCCAGGGGCTACGTTGGGGCCCATGACGACTCGGACAACGAAGCTCGGTACGCACGGCCCCGCCGTCTTCCCGCTCGCTCTCGGCTGCATGGGCCTCGGCGCCGGCAGCTGGTACGGCAAGCACGACGACGCGGAGGGCGTCGCCACCATCCACGCCGCGCTCGAGCGCGGCGTCAATGTGCTCGACACCGGCGACTTCTATGGCATGGGCAAGAACGAGCTGCTGGTCGGCAAGGCGATCGCCGACCGCCGCGACCGCGTCCTGCTCAGCGTCAAGTACGGCGGCCTGCGCGGGCCCGACGGCGCGTTCCTCGGCTTCGACGCCAGCCCGGCCGCGAGCAAGAGCGCGCTGGCCTACAGCCTCACGCGCCTCGGCGTCGACTACATCGACATCTACCGCCCGGCCCGCCTCGACCCGCGCGTGCCGATCGAGGACACCATCGGCGCGCTCGCCGAGATGGTGAAGGCCGGCTACGTCCGCTACATCAGCCTGTCGGAGGTCGGCGCCGAGACGATCGCCCGCGCCGCCGCGGTGCACCCGCTGTGCGACCTGCAGATCGAGTACGGCCTGGCGAGCCGCGGCCCCGAGGCGACGATCATCCCGGCGCTGCGCACCCACGGCATGGCGATGACGGCCTACGGGGTGCTGTCGCGCGGGCTGCTCACCGGCAGCAAGCCGACGGGCGACGACATGCGGGCCCACCTGCCCCGCTTCTCCGGCGACAACGCGGCCAAGAACCAGCCCCTCGTCGCAGCCCTGCACCGCCTGGCCAAAGACCGCGACGTCTCGCCCGCGCAGCTCGCCATCGCCTGGGCGCGGGCCAAGGGCGCCGCGCAGGGCGTGACGGTGATCCCGACGATCGGCTCGCGCACGCCGCAGCAGATCGCCGACAGCATCGCCGCCCTGGCGATCGCGCTGACGCCGGCCGAGGTCGCGGCGCTCGAGACCGCAGTGCCCGCGACGGAAGTGGCCGGCGAGCGCTACCCGGCGCCGATGATGGCCCACCTCGACAGCGAGCGGTATTCGGGCCTCAGGCATGATGTGAGACATGACCATAAGGGCATGTCTCATCATACATGCGACGGCGCGCGGCTGCCCGTCACGCCCGGTCAGCGCCTCGGCGCCGGCGCGGCCTGATTCGCGGCCGACGCCTTTTTCTGCCCCGGCGCCAGCTTGATGATGAACGCCAGCGAGAACAGGTGATTGCTGTTGTCCGGGTCGCGCGGGCGGACGATGTACTGATTGAGGTAGCCGAACTCGACGCGGACCGGCTTGGTGTCGTACGCCAGGCCGACGAAGATCCGGTTCTGATCGAAGCCGGGCTCGGTATACGCGGTGCGGGTCAGGTGAAAGAAGAACTCGTCGTACAACAGGAGCTGCCACGGCGCGTCTCTTTGAAATTGATGGCGACGCGGAGCTGCTGGCGGAACCGGTGGGCCCAGCGGCTCATCCCCATCGTCTGCGGCACCCCGTCGACGACATCGTCGCTGCCGAGGCCGTGGGTGCGGATCCGGTGCTCCACGCGGTTGCGCCAGTTGATGTCGAAGCGGCCCTCCACCGCCCAGCGCAGCGTCAGCTGGGTGTAGATGCGGTGCTCGTCGACGTTGCGGGTGCGCGCGAACTCGGGGTCGTCGAAGAAGTCGGGCAGCCAGATGTAACCGGCGAACAGCCCGCCCCACTTGGCCCACATATAGCCGATGGCCGGCCGCACCACGACGAACGTGTTGGGGTTCTGCCGCGTCTCCACGATTTGCCCCGCCATGTCCCGGATGTATTGCAGCGGGGAGTTCATCCGCCGCAGGTGAAAGTCGAGCTGGAGGCGCAAACCCTTGGCCTTGGCGTCGAGGTTGCCGTCGAGCATCACCTGATTCCAGATACCCACGTCCGGCTCGGGCGGCGTGGTCGCGCCGGCCGGTCCGCCGGCGACGAGCGCGGCGACGCCGACGACGAGCGGGAGCAGGCGCGATGGGCGGCGAATCATGGCAGCCCCGGCACGGGGCCGACCAACAAGGCCCGACCCCGGCGCGACGACCGGGACATCGCGCGCGATCGCGCCTGCGCGCCGCGCGAGGCGAATGATTCGCCGCCTCGCCGGATCCTGCGCAGCCGCCGCTGCGAACGAGCGAGCAGCGGCCCGCGCCACGCGACGCCCGCCGCGCCGATCGGGCGGCGCCTTCACGGCCGGCCGCGACGCTCCGGCGAATCGCCACACCGACGATTCTCCCGAGGCGCGAGCGCGCCGATCGTCACGCCGTCGACGGTCGCGTCATTCCCTGCGGTCGGTCTGCTCGAACGAAGCCCGCGGTCAGGGATGCGGCGGCGGCTGGACGGGCGCCGGCTGAGCGGGCGCGGGCGCGTGCTTGGCGTGGCCGAGCTTGATGATGAAGTTCAGCGCGAACACGTGATTCAGCTGATCGGGGTCGTGGAAGCGGCGCACGTATTGATTGAGGTAGCCGACCTCGACGCGCACCGGCTTGGTGTCGTAGCCGATGCCGACGAACGCGCGGTTCTGGTCGAACCCGCGCTGCGTCGTGAAGGCCGTCTCGTTGAGGTGGAAGAAGAACTCGTCCCAGACGATGAACTGCCACGGGGCGTCCTTCTTGAAGTGGACGGCGAAGCGGACCTGCTGGCGGAACCGGTGGGCCCAGCGGGACAGCCCCTTGTCCTGCGGCTCGCCGTCGACGATGTCGTCGCTGCCCGGCCCGTGGAAGCGGACCCGGTGCTCCAGCCGGCTGCGCCAGCCGAGGTCGAAGCGGCCCTCTCGTTGCCAGCGCAGGTTGAACTGCGTGTAGATGCGGTGCTCGTCGATGTTCTTGACGCGAGCGACCGCGCGGTCGTCGAAGAAGTCCGGCTGCCACGCGTAGCCGAGGAACAGCCCGCCCCACTTGGCCCACATGTACCCGATCGCCGGGCGCACGATGGCCACGGTGTTCGGGTTCTGCCGCGTCTCCGTCACCGTCCCCGACATGTCCTTGATGTACTGCAGCGGCGCGTTCATCCGCCGCATCTGCAGGTCGAGCGACAGCCGCAGGCCCTTCGCCCGCGCGTCGAGGTTGGCGTCGATGAGCACCTGACTCCACATCTCGAGGTCCGGCTCGGGCGGAGCGGCCGCGCGTGCCTGCCCCCCGGCGAGGACCGCGGCGAGGCCGGCGGCGACTTGGAGCGAGCGCGAGGACACGAATCGGCGGCGGCGAATCATCGGAGTCTCGGCGGGTGCGGTGCTGACAAAACAAGGCCTCGATCGGGCGACGACGGCGGTGACGTCGGCCGACGCTGCGGCGAAGACTCGTCCCGGCGGTCGCTTCGGGCCGCCCGGTCATCGCCTCCCCGCGCTAGCGAGAGCGCCTGCGCGGGCTCCGCTCGGCCAGGGCCGGCGGCTCGGTTCCTTGTTACGTTCTGGTCACGATCGTCACGGAGCGGGCCGGTGCGAGATCGGGCTGAGTCCCGTCGACGCCGGGTAATTCCGCCGTCCGACGCCGTCTCGCAGGCTTCGGCGCCGCCGCGAAGGTGTCAGGCCGAGTTTGCAGAACGATGGCTTTATTGTCACACCTGCGTGACAAACGTCGTCGGGTTCGCGCCACGCGGATCGTGATTTTCCCCCGCAAGGGGTCCACTCTCCGCGCGGAACGGCATTCCGCCGAGCATTACCGGTTTGTCGCGAGAATGACACAATCGTTCCGCGCCCAAACCACGAGTCTTCGGACACGCGTCCACCGGCGAGCACCGCAGATCTACCGCCCCGAACGCCCTCGCCAGCACCGTAGTGGCCTCGAAACACCACCCAACATCCCGGTCGCTCGCTCGCGCGGCCTGCCGACCGGAGAGCCGGTCTCATGATTCGCGTGACGCCTGCAACGCGTGAATCGCACGACATACTCTGGGCAGTACGCACCCCCTGGCAGCGCATGTGGCCGCGCCGTGCGACAGAAGATTCCCGCGGCGCGAACGAGCGCTCCCTCTCGGCCCTCCCCTGTCCATCATCATTGCATGCGCGGACTGCCTCCCGCGGTTGCACGATCCGCAGCAGGCGGTGAGCCTGCACGACGCCCACGATGCATGCCGCCTGGCAGCTGCAGCGCGAGCACGACCTCGGCTCGTTCACCTCCGGCACGTGCGCAGACGTCGAGCACGTCCACGCGCCCGGGGCACCGCGCTGGTGGGACCCGCGGCCCCTTGAAACCGCGCGCAGGCGGCTCTACTCTCCGCTTTCGCGTGCCCGAGCCGATCACCATCCCCGACCCTGTCGCCGGTCCGGGAGCCGTGGGCCAGGTGCAGATCGATCGCCACCCGGGGCCGAGCGACGGGACCGCGCCGCCGCTCGTGATCGTCGGCGGCATGACCCAGACCCTGGCCAGCTGGGGCGCGCAGGTCCGGCCCCTGTCGGCGCAGCGGCCGGTGCTCGTATACGAGGCGCGCGGGCAAGGCCAGACGCGGCTCGCCACGCGCGACGTGTCGCCGCCGGTCCACGTCGGCGACTTCGAGCATTTGCTCGACGCGCTCGGCGTGACCGAGCCGGTCGACCTGTGCGGCTTCTCGTTCGGCGGCCGCATCGCGCTCGGCATCGCGGCGGAGCGCCCCGAGCGGGTGCGGCGGCTGGTGCTGTCGGGCGTCGGCGCCGGTCGCGGGGCGCTCGCGCGGGTGATCCTCCGCGCCTGGCGCGAGGCGCTCGGGACCGGCGACCTCGAGGCGCTGGCATGGCTCAGCCTGGCCGACACACTCGGCCCGCGTTACCTCGAGGCCAACGAGTCGGTGCTCGCCGCCTTCGTCAAGGCTACCGTGCGGCGCAACGCTTATGAAAACACCGCCGCCCTGTTCGCGCAGACTCTGGACGACGGGCCCGACTCGCTGTGGGCGCCGCTGAAGCTCGCGCCGCGAGTGCGGGCCCCCGTCCTGCTGCTGGCCGGCGAGCTCGACCGCCTGGCCTCGCCCAGCGAGCTGGAGGCCCTCGCGGCCGCGTTTCCGACCCCTGCGCGCGTCGAGGTGCTGCCCGACGTCGGGCACACGGTGGCCATCGAGGCCCCCGAGCCGTGGCGCGCGCGCGTCCTCGAATTCCTCGCCTGACAGCACGTTTCACGCCGGCTGATGCGAGCGGTCGCTCGCGTCAGAGGTCACGCGACCCGAGCGCCGCTTGCCCGCCATCCCGGCTCAGCCGCCCCCCCGTGCTGTGAAGCGCGAGGCTCCCATCAGCCTATTGGTCTGAGGAGAACCTCGCGCCGGCGAATCACAGCAGCTCGCCGCGGCCGAGCGCCGCCGCGATCTCGCCGCGCCGCAGCTTGCCGCTGGTCGTCTTCGGCAGCGCGCCCGGGGTCACCATGACGATGCGATCGACCGTGACGCCGCGCAGCTGCAACGCCGCGTCGAGGCGCGCCCGCAGGTCCTTTTGTTCCTGTCCTTCGAGACGTGTCTCGACGACCAGGTACGCGACCTCGGTCTCGAGCTCCGGATCGCGCACCCCCACCGCCGCGACCCCGCCCGCGCGCACGCCCTCGACCTCGGCGGCGATGTCCTCGATCACCGACGGGATCAGGTTGAGCCCGCCGCGGATGATGATGTCCTTGCAACGACCGGTGATGAACAGCTCGCCGCGGTCGACGAAGCCGAGGTCGCCGGTGCGCAGCCAGCCCTCCGCCAGCGCCGCCTCGGTGGCCGCGGGGTCCTTGTAATAGCCCTGCATCAGCGTCGAGGCGCACACGCGGATCTCGCCGACCCGGCGCTCCGGGAGCAGCTCGCCCGCCGCGTCGACGATGCGCAACTTGGTCTCCGGGATCGCTCGACCCACCGCCACCAGCTCGAGCGCGTGGGCCTCCTCGGACGGCGTCACCGACCCGTCGCGCTCGAGCGCCGCGCGATCGACCCGCAGCACCCGCGTCGGCGCCAGAAGGCGCGGGAAGCTCACCGCCACCGTCGCCTCCGCCAATCCATAGACCGGAAAGAACGCCTCCGCGCGGAAGCCGACCGGCGCGAACGCGTCGGCGAAGCGGCGCAGCAGCGGCGCCGCGATCGGCTCGGCCCCGATCATCGCGCACTCCCACGCCGACAGGTCGTGGCCGGCCGCGATCGCCTTCGGCGCCAGCCGCAGCAGCATCGCGTAGGCGGAAGGCGGCGCCGCGCAGATCGTCGCCTTGAACCGCGCCATCGCCTCCAGCCACACCAGCGGCCGCGCGCGGAAGTCGAGCGGCGACATCATGTTGGCGACGAAGCCGTTGTAAAACGGGAACAGCAGCCCGCCGATGAGCCCCATGTCGTGGTGCAGCGGCAGCCACGACACCGCCACCGAAGCCTCGTGGCTCGGCAGCACCCGGCTCATGCACGCCAGGTGGCGCAGCAGTCGCTCGTGCGTCAGCACCACCCCGCGCGGCTCGCCGGTGCTGCCGCTGGTCAGCTGAATCAGCGCCGTGTCGGCCGCGAACGAGTCGGGGTGCGGCAGCCCGTCCACCGGATCGCTCGCGCTCAGCTCCTCCGCCACGTGCACCGGCAGCCCCGCCGACGTCGGCGCGAACGGGGCCAGCGCCGCCGACAGCACCAGCGCGCGGGCGTCGAGCCGGGCCGCGGTGTCCTCCAATTGGGCGATGAAGCCGGCGACATCCGTGAGGCGGAACGGCAGCCCGACCTGGATCGGCACCGCGCCGATCGACCACGCCCCGAACAATGTCAGCACCGCCGATTCGACGTCGGTCACCAGCATCAGCAGGTGATCGCCGGGGCGGACCCCGCGGGCCCACAGCCCCGCGGCGGCCCGGCGGGCGCCGTCCCAGTAGCCCGCCCACGTGTACTCGCGCCATTCGTCGCCGCTCACCCGGCAGCGCAGCGCGACCGCCTCGGCGCAGCTCTCGGCGCGCGCCTTCAGCAGACCTGCCAGCGTCCGCGCGCTCACGACCGCCCGCCCTTCTGCGCGATCGGCCACGCCCCCGGGTCCACCGTCGGCGCGCCCTTCGTCGCCAGGATCATGTACTCGAGCGCGGTGCGGCGGGCGAAGCTCATGCGCGCCACGGTCATGTACTGCTGCAGCACCGCGGCGAAGCCCGGGGCCATGGCGTCGATCGTCTTTCGGTGCTTGCGCACGTTGTCGATCCAGTGGGCCAGAGTCTGCGCGTAGTGGCGGGTCAGGTCCTCGACGTGGAGGATGTCGAGGCCGGCGCGCTCCATCAGCTGCAGCTCCTCCGCCAGGCCGATCAGGCGGCAGTAGCCGAGCGCCTCGACGAAGATGTACTCGGTGGCCGCGCTGTCACGATCGCCGCGCGGCTGGACCGGGAAGTAACAGTCGGAGATCAGCACCCGCCCGCCGGGCTTCAGCAGCTCGCCCACCATCTCGTGCACCGCCGGCCGGTTGTGCATGTGGACGATGCTGCCGCTGAACAGCACCGCGTCGAACGACTCGGGCCGGAGCTTCAGGTCCTCGACGTGGCACACGTCGATCTGCACGCGATCGGCCACGCCCCACGCGCGGGCCCGGCGGAGCGCTTCCTCGCGCTGCTGCGCGCTGAGGGTGATGCCCTGGAACACGCCCTCGCTGTGCTGGGCCAGGTACAGCAGGTTCGAGCCCCAGCCGCAGCCGACGTCGAGCACGCGCTGACCGGGCCGGATGTCGAGCTTGGCGGCGATCCGGGCGTACTTGCGGGCCTGGGCCGTCTCGAGGTCCTCGCCGGCGTGCTCGTATACACCTGTCGCATAGGCCAGGCGGCTGTCGAGCACCAGCGAGAAGATCTCCGGGCTGTGCTCATAGTGGGCCGCCACGGCCTGGCGCTCGTGTTCACGCTGGTCGAAGGCGCTGCGGAGGTTGGCCTCGCGCTCGGCGCGGGTGTGGGCGGCGGCGGTCACTGGGCACCTCCCGCCTGGCGCGCGGCCACCTCGCGGGCGACCAGCGCGGCCACCTCGCGCACCGAGCCGAACGGGGCCGCCCCGGGCGCGGCGAGGTCGGGCATCGTGATGTCGAACGTCTCCTCGATGCGCACCATCAGCTTGATGAGCCCGAGGGAGTCGATGCCGAGCTCGCTGCCGTCGACGCGGGCGTCGAGCGGGATGGCGGACGCCGGCTGGCGCACGCTCTCGGCGATCAGCGCGCGCACGCGGGCGAGGATCAGGTCACTTTCGCTGGTTCCTTCCACGATAATCTCTCCGGTAAGAGGGCCGCCCTCGCGGGCCTATCGCGCGAGGGCGGCCTCATGTCATTGAAGCGATCGGGATAGCGACGCCGCCCCGCCGCGGGATCGCCGGCCGCGCGTGAGCATCCGCCGCAGCGCCCGTGAAACCGCCCCGCTCGCCCTCCAGGCCCGATCGGCGCCCGCGAGGGCCCACGTCCGCGGGCGCCGACCCTGGGACCTACCCGTGTCGGCCCGGCGCCCAGGGATGCGCGTCACAATATGCACACTCGAGCGACGTGCCGCGAATCACCAATGTCGACACTGCCGCCATCCGTCGCCGGCGCGAAGACCTCCGCGGGTCGCGTCAGCCGGGCGACCTCGCCGCGGGCGCCCGCCCCGCCCGACGCCCTGCGGGTCGGCGTGCGCCGACTCGCACGCCGCCGCCCCCGGCAAACCGCGGTAAAGCCCGCGCGCGGGCCCTGGCGGGCTTGAAGCAGGGGGCGCGCTCGGTACACCAGGATCATGACCGAGGCCAAGCCCGCGCCGCAGCCGATCTTCCGCAAGGACTACCGCCGCCCCGATTACACCATCGACCGGGTCGACCTGCGGTTCGAGCTCGGCGAGGAGACCACGCGGGTCCACGCCACGCTCACCGTGCGGCGCCTGGACGGCGCTCCCCAGGCCGCGCCGCTGGTGCTCGACGGCGAGAACCTGCGCCACGTGTCGGTCGCGCTGGGCGGCCGCGAGCTGTCCGCCGGCGAGTACGTCGTGAGCCCGACGAGCCTCACGATCCCCGCCCCCGGGGCCGCCTTCACTCTGGCGACGGTGGTCGAGATCCGGCCGCAGGACAACCTCGAGCTGTCGGGCCTCTACCGCTCGAGCGGCAACTTCTGCACGCAGTGCGAGGCCGAGGGCTTCCGCCGGATCACCTGGTTCCTCGACCGCCCCGACGTCATGGCCCGCTACAGCGCCGTCGTCGAGGCCGACAAGGCCAAATATCCGGTGCTGCTCGCCAACGGCAACCGCGTCGCCACCGGCGACCTCGACGGCGGCCGCCACTTCGCCCGCTGGGACGACCCGTTCCCCAAGCCGAGCTACCTGTTCGCGCTGGTGGCCGGCGACCTGCGCTGCTTCCCCGGCGAATTCGTCACCCGCTCCGGCCGCACCGTCCGCCTCGAGATCTGGGTCGAGCCCGACAACATCGACCGGTGCGCCCACGCCCTGCGCTCGCTGCAGGCCTCGATGCGCTGGGACGAGGACAAGTTCGGGCGCGAGTACGACCTCGACATCTACATGATCGTCGCGGTCAACGACTTCAACCTCGGGGCCATGGAGAACAAGGGCCTCAACCTGTTCAACGCCAAGTACGTGCTGGCGCGGCCCGACACCGCCACCGACGACGACTACGACGGCATCGAGTCGGTCATCGCCCACGAGTACTTCCACAACTGGACCGGCAACCGCGTCACCTGCCGCGACTGGTTCCAGCTCACCTTGAAGGAGGGCCTCACCGTCTTCCGCGACCGCCTGTTCAGCGCCGACATGGGCTCGCCCGCGGTCGCGCGGATCGGCGACGTCCTGGCGCTGCGCACCAATCAGTTCGCCGAGGACAGCGGCCCGATGGCCCACCCGATCCGGCCCGAGTCGTACATCGAGATGAACAACTTCTACACCACCACGGTGTACGAGAAGGGCGCCGAGGTCATCGGCATGATGCGGACCCTGCTCGGCGAGGCCGGCTTCCGCCGCGGCATGGACCTCTACTTCGAGCGCCACGACGGCCAGGCCGTCACCTGCGACGACTTCCGCGCCGCCCTCGCCGACGCCAACGGCGTCGACCTCGAGCAGTTCGGCCGCTGGTACAGCCAGGTCGGCACGCCGGTCGTGCGCGCCCGCGGCGAGTACGACGCCAACACCCGCAGCTACACCCTCACGCTCGAGCAGGCCCCGCCGCGCGGCCGCACCAGCGCCGAGCTCTTGCACATCCCGGTCGCCGTCGGCCTGCTCGGGCCGGGCGGCCCGCTCCCGCTCAAGCTGTCCGGAGAGACAGCCGCCGGCGCCGACACCCGCGTGCTCGAGCTGCGCGAGCGCAGCCAGAGCTTCCGCTTCGAGGGCGTCCCGGCCGCGCCGGTGGCCTCGCTGCTGCGCGGCTTCTCGGCCCCGGTCGAGCTCGAGGTCGAGCGCAGCGACGCCGACCTGGCCCGCCTCATGGCCGCCGACCCCGACGCCTTCTCGCGCTGGGACGCGGGCCAGGAGCTCGGCCGGCGCGTGCTCCTGCGGCTCGCCGCCGACGTCGAGGCCCGCCGCCCGCTCGCGCTCGACCGCGCCTTCGTCGACGCCTGCGCGAAGATCGTCGCCGACCCCGGCCTCGACGGCTCGCTCAAAGCCCTGGCGCTGACCCTGCCGAACGAGCGGCTGCTCGGCCAGCACCAGCCGGTGGTCGCCGTCGACGCCCTGCACGAGGCCCGCGAGTTCGCGGTCCAGGCCCTCGCCGCCGCCCTGCGCGAGCCCCTGCTCGCCATCTATCAGAGCAGCGCGCCGCAGGGCCCGTACCGCATCGAGCGCGCCGAGGTCGACCGCCGCAAGCTCCGCAACCTCGCCCTCGCCTACCTCGTCACGCTCGGCGAGCCCGAGCTCGTCGCCCTCGCGGTGTCGCAATTCCACCTCGCCGACAACATGACCGACAGCGAGGCCGCCCTCGCCTGCCTCATCGACCACGGCGGCCCCGAGCGCGACGCGGCCCTGGCCGAGTTCCACCGCCGCTGGCACAAGGACCCGCTGGTGCTCGACAAGTGGTTCGCCCTCCAGGCCGCCTCCAGCCACCCCGACACGCTCGAGCGCGTCACCGCCCTCGCCGACCACCCCGACTTCAACCTGCTCAACCCCAACCGCGCCCGCTCGCTCGTTGGCGTGTTCGGCGTGCGCAACCAGCATCAGTTCCACCGCAAGGACGGCCGCGGCCACGCCCTCGTCGCCGACAAGGTGCTGGCCATCGACCCCCACAACTCCCAGCTCGCCGCCCGCCTGGTCGCCGCCTTCAACCCCTGGCGCCGCTTCGACCCCACCCGCCAGCAGAGCATGCGCGCCCAGCTCGAGCGCATCGCCGGTCAACCGGGCCTGTCGAAGGCGGTCCGCGAGATCGTCGACCGCGCCCTCGCGCCGGCGTGAACGCGGCGGCGCAGACCTGCCCCGGCGTCACGGCTTCGACGCATCCGCCACGCATACGTCATACACAGCGAGGCTGATCGGGCCGGTCGGCTGGCACGCCGCGACCTCGGGCGGCAGGACCGGCGCGAAGCGCTGAAAGGCGTGCGCGAGCGTCTCCCGCAGCTTCTTCACCGTCGGCCCCTCGCCGGCCATCTCCACGATCCGCCGGGCCAGCCGCGTGCAGTCGGTAGGATCGGCCTCCGGCAGGCCCGGGGCCGCGACCTCCTTCATCGCGGCCTCCAGCTTGGGCTGAACGCTCGCCGACATCGCCTCCTGGAACCCGGGCTCGAGCATCGCCGCCGCCATCTCGATCATGCTCGTCTGCCACTTCTCGAGCAGGTCGGTGTGTAACGGCATCGCCGCCGGCGTGGCGAGCGCGAGCGCCTCGGAGTACGCGACCCGGCTCTTCGGCTCCGACGCCGACACCTGCCGGACCGCCGCGACCATGCGATCGGCGACGTCGCCGAAGAATCCGAGCACTCGTGTTCGCCGATCGGCGGCGAGACGCGCCGGATCGGGCGCTCCCTCGAGCGAAGCATCCGCCGTCGACGCCTGTGGATCCTTCCCCGGGCCTCCGGCCTGACAGGCGACGAGGCACAGACACAAGAGGCGACTTCGCGTCACCCTGATCTCATAGCACCACGGCGCGCGCCGGGGCCACCCCGGCGCGAGCACGTCCGCGGATCATCCACGCGCGACCTCGCTCTCATCGTCGGGTTCGCGGAGAAACAGCGCCGCGGAGAAAATTTCGTGCAGCGTGAATTGTTTCGGCTCGGGTCTCGACTCTCGAAGCGCCGATGGGCCGAGGCGCGCCGAGGGGCTGCTCCCCGGGGCGACGGGTCGCGTCGGCGACGCTGAACCGAAAGAGCACGAGTCACATGACCAAGTCGATTCATTCCTTCATCCTCCTCGCCCTCTTCGCCCCGCTGGCGTGCGACGACGACACCTCGCTCGCGGCGCTCTCCGTCGACGTCGACGACCCGGTCGCCTCGGTGGACGCCGCGCAGCCAGCGGGCGCCCGGTCGCGTGCTTTCGAGATCCACGAGGACGGCGAATCGCTCGAGGACCGGATCGTCGCAGTGGTCGAGGCCGACGCCGAGACCACCATCTACTTCAGCCGCGGCGACGCCGACGTCGACGGACACTTCCCGGTCGACGTGACGATCCTCGGCCGGGACGGCGGCTTCGATTACGGCGGTCTCGTCACCTCCCAGCAGGCCACCCCGCTCGAGCTGTACCTCGCGGTCGCCGCCGACGACGCGCCCGTCCCCGAGGCCCTGCAACGCGCCCACGACTGGCAGATCGCCGCCGAGGGCCGCCCGGCCCTCGCGCCCCGGCCCTCGCGGTCCCCGGTGCCGACCCGCTGGCGGCCTTCGAGGACATCCTCCACACCGACCAGAGCGACTTCACGTGCCTGTCGTGGGCCAACTTCCAGAGCTACATGGGCTCCCGCTTCGCCGGCGCGCCCGGTCGAGTGCAGGAGCTCGGCTCGGCGACCGGCTCGGCGACGATCTACAATCCGCACCCCAGTTCTTGGTACCCGGACAGCCACGTCGACATGGTCGCGTGCAACTACGAGTCCAGCAGCAGCCCCGGCTACAATGACGTGATCCACGCCGAGCTCTGCCACGTGCGCGGCTTCGGCGGCGCGCTCACGACCATTGCGGTCAGGCCGATCTCGACGACGGCTACTACCTGCGCCGGATCTACGGGCCGATCTCCGAGTACCGCCAATACAAGATCAACGTCGACCCGGTGAGCGCCGCATCGCTCCAGAGCTACAGCGGCATCGTCAAGCGCGACGCTTGAACCGGCCGGACAAGGATCGACCGCAGCCTGCGAACCGCAGGCTGGCGGCGCTCACGAGGCTGCGCCGCAGCTCCGTCGCGTCGCGCGGTCCCTCCGCGCTCGCGTCAGTCGAAGTGCTCGATGTCGAGGTCCGGCGAGATCGCCCAGGCGTGGCGGCGCTCCTCGTAGACCGACACCTGCGGCGCCTTGAAGCCCGGATCTGCGAACGCACCGACGGCGACCGTGACGAAGCCGGGGATACCGTCGGCCTCCCAGAACACGGTCGAGCCGCACCTCGGACAGAAGCGGAAGGTCGCACGCCCGCCGCTGTCGCCGACGCGCGCGAACTCGGTCGCGTCGCCGAAGAACGTCACCCGCTCGCTAGCGAAGCGCGCCTGGACGCCGAAGGCGCTCCCGGTGCGCTGTTGACAGGCGAGGCAGTGACAGATCGAGACGCGCACGGGGTCGCCCTCGCACGTGATGCCGAGCTGGCCGCAGCTACAGGAGGCGCGATGTGTGGTCATGGCCCAGCGCCATAGCCGTTCGCGCTCCTCACTTCAAGGCGCCGCGATCGGTCGCCGGGACGCTGATGGGTCCTCATCGGCATCCAGGCGCCGACCGCGGCCGGCGGCCCCCTCGGACGCGGCACCGCCGAAGCTGCCGCCCATCCGCGGCCCCGGAGATCTCGCGGGCCCGCACCTCTGGTACACGTCGACAGTACGCCGATGCCACTCGCTCCGCTGAAAGAACGCAAGCAGCTCATGGCCGCCTGTCTCGAGCGCGACATCCCGATCGCGGGCTGGAACTACTGCGCGACGCTCGACCCCGACGGCGCGAAGCTGCTGCTCGGTCGTCCCGGCGGCATCCTCGTGATCGACCTCGCCAGCGGCGGCTCGCACGAGGTCGAGGTGCCCGCCGCCGCGTACGACGCCGTCTCGAGCCTCGAGTTCACGCCCGATCGCTCGCGGGTGATCGCCACGCTGTGGGTCGGCTCCGTCGCGGTCCTCACCTGGCCGGAGCTGCACTGCATCGCCGTCCACCCCGTCTGCGACACCCGCCTGCACGGGCTCGCAGTGCTGCCGGACGGCCGCTCGGCATGGGTCGGCGGCCACGACGGCAAGCGCACGCGGATCGACCTCGACGACGGCACCGTGCTGGCCGCCCGCGCCGGCGAGCAGATGTGGATGGCCGACGCTGCGCTGTCTCCCGACGGCGAGCTCCTGATCACTGCGGACGCCGCCTGCAACGTGCGCCTGTGCGACCCCGAGTCGGGGCTCGAGCGCCGCCTGCTGCGGAGCCACGGCATCGCGCACGACCTGAGTTTTCACGGCGCCGAGCTGCTGCTCCCGGCGCTGACGACCGCGATCGTCGATGTCGCCAGCGGTGAGACGCGCGCCAGCTTCACGGGCGAGCACAAGCTCGGCGCCCAGACGGCGACGCTCCTCGCCGACGATCTCGTGGCCACCGGCGGCGCCCACGATCCGCTGCTGGTCCTGTGGAACCGCGCCGACGGCAGCAGCGCGCTGACGCTGAAGCCGTATAACAAAGGCGCCATCGAGCGCGTGCTGCTGACACCCGACCGGGAGCACCTCGTCGTCGTGCCGCGCTGCGACCACGCGGTCCAGATCTGGCGCGCCGCCGGGCTCGTCGAGGCGGCGCGACGCAGCCGCTGACGGCCCGCCCGCTGCACGGATGCCTGCATGAAAGAACATGTCCTCGCGGGCATGTCACCCCGGCGGAGCCGTGGTTCACGAGCGAGAACGCCGTCTTCTGCCCCTCGACCGGATGCGACCTCGCTGCACGCGGAGAGCCGGCATGACGATCGCGCGGGATAGCGACGCCGCCTTCCCCCTCGCCGCCGGGCGAGCACGGGTGTGCTACCGTCCCGACCCGGAGGGACCATGGAACGGCTCGGTTCGCGGCTGCGCAGGTGGCTTCGCCAGCGGGCGACGGGTGAGGCGTCGCGCGAGACGCACGGGCAAGGACCGTATCGCACCGACGCGGGCGAGCAAGCAGCGAAGGCGAAGCCGGCGCACGTCGTCTTCGCGCCAGCGAACGGCTGGGTACGTTGGGCCGGCGAGGACGAGGAAGGGTTGCTCGTCGCCGGGACTGACGGCCTGGCGCGGCTGCGTCCTGGCGAATCCACCCCGCGGAAGTTGACGTCCCCCGAATGGGTGCATCACCATGCGCTCGGTCCGCGCGGCGTGGTCTGGCTCGCGAGCGCAGGTCCTCGCACGGAGGTGCATTGGCTCGAGACCGGGAAGCAATTATCGCACCGAATCGCGGAGTCCGACGGCGCGCCGGACGGGCTCGTCGCGGACGAAGCCGGCGTCTATTGGGGGAACAGCAATCCGGACATGGATCCCGACAACCCGAAGGTGATGCTGAAGGCGAACGGCCAGGTCTTCTACGCCCGATTCGACGGCGGGTCGCCGGTCCGGGTCGCGCGTCGGGACCAGCACACATGCCCGGTGTTCGCCGATTCGAGCGGAGTCGTATGGTACGAGTCCGGCGATCCCGGCATGGTGGTATTCGAAGCCACCGTCGCGGGCATCGTGAAGACGACGCAATCCCGCAGTGCGACGACGCCTGGTGGGGCCAGGCGACGACGATCGACGCGAGCGCGGTGTACCTGTACGACCGCAAGGCCGGCGGGCTCGTCGCACTGCCTCGCCGCGGCGGCGAGCCGCGGCTGCTGGCGCGCACCCGGCAGCCGCCGCTCGCGCTCGCAACCCGTGACGGGGCGCTGTATGCGATCGTCGGCGATACCCGACGCGCGCCGCGCGAGGTCTGGCGGCTGGACCTGGCGAGCTCGCAGGTGCACGTGCTCGGGCACTTCGTCGCCGACCCCTGGCCCCACGGCAGCGGATACCCACGCCTCGGCCTCGCCATCGGACGCACCGCCTTGTATGTATTTGGCGGACAACAGCTCCTGAGCGTGCCGCGGGTATTGTGATTGGCGATCGCCAGGCCGCCGAAGCGCCCCGGCCGAGGTCGACGTGGCGATGGCGATCGCCGCCATGTTCTTCGCCTCCCTGCGCAAGCCGAAGCGGCCGATGATGACCCGGAAGTGGATGGCCTTCGGGACAGGTCGAGGGCCACGGGCGCGGATCGACCTGACTGCAGCAGACAGGTCGCTCGCGCGGTCACGCGGTCGACGCGTGCGCGCTGGCTGCGCCGAACCTCGGGAAATGCCGTGCGCCGGCACCAACGGACATGTCCCGGGAGACATCGACCTGCGATCGCCTTTGCCCGTCCGCCGCACCCGCGCCCACCTGTGCGCTGGGGCCGAGACGCGGCACCCGGCGACATCCCCGGTCCACGATCGCGCGCCGGCGTCCGCGATCGCCTGCCCGCAGCTTGCACCCTTCGCCCGCATCCGAGAACCTCGAACAGGCGCCGATGCCCGTCGACCCCACGCACTCGAGCCAGCTCGTCACCCGCGTCGACACGCCCGCGCCGGCGTCCGAGCGCGGCAGGCGGGCCGAGTCCGACGGCGACGCCGGCCCGGCGAAGATCGGTCGGTTCGTCGTCCTGCGCAAGCTCGGCGAGGGCGGCATGGGCGTCGTGTACTCGGCCTACGACGAGCAGCTCGAGCGCAAGGTCGCGCTCAAGCTGCTGCGCGGCGAGATCCGCGGCCAGCAGCAGAGCGTCGGCCAGGCCCGGCTTTTGCGCGAGGCGCAGGCGATGGCCAAGCTGTCGCACCCCAACGTCGCCCAGGTCTACGACGTAGGTCCGTTCGGCGACGCGGTGTTCATCGCCATGGAGTTCGTCAGCGGCGGCAGCCTCAAGGACTGGCTTTTGCGCGAGGACCGGTCGTGGCGAGCGGTCCTCGGCGCGTACCTGCAAGCCGGCCACGGCCTCGCCGCGGCCCACGGCGCCGGCATCGTCCACCGCGACTTCAAGCCCGACAACGTGATCGTCGGCGACGACGGCCGCGTGCGCGTCGTCGACTTCGGCCTCGCCCGCCACGACGAGCACGCCGTGGTCCTCCCGGGCGGCCCGCCGCCGAGCGCGAGCAGCGTCGAGCTGACGCAGATCGGCACGTTCATCGGCACGCCCGCGTACATGGCCCCCGAGCAGCTGCTGCGCGAGCCGGCCGACGCGCTCAGCGACCAGTTCAGCTTCTGCGTCGCGCTGTTCGAAAGCCTGAACGGCTACCGCCCGTTCAAGGGCGCGACGACGGCGGAGATCTCGAAGGCTGTCCTCGAGGACAGGCGCCTCGACCCCCCGCGCGACACCGCGGTCCCGGGTGGGTCCACGCCGCGCTGGTGCGCGGCCTCAGCATCGATCCGGCCCTGCGCTTCCCGACCATGGACGCGCTCCTGCAGGTGCTGTCGGCCGACCCCGACCGCGCCCGACGCCGTCGCCTCGGTATCGCCGCGGCCGTCACCGGCGTGATGCTGTTCGCCAGCGCCGGCGGCTACGCGGCCTACGCGATCCAGGCCCGCGACGCCGCGACCTGCGTCGGCGCCGACGAGCAGCTCGCCGGCGTCTGGGATCTCTCCGTCGCCCCCACCGTCCGCGCGGCCCTCACCGCGACCGGGACCGCCTACGCCGACGAGGTCGCGACCCGCGTCGACCAGCGGCTCGCCGAGTACGCCGGGGGGTGGATCGACATGCGCCGCGGCGCCTGCGAGTCGCACCGCCGCGGCGAGCAGTCCGACTCGCTGTACGACCTGCGCGTCGCCTGCCTCGACGATCGCAAGACCGCCCTGCGCGCGCTCGTCGGCGTCCTGACGACCGCCGACGCCGCGGTGCTCGAGAAGGCCGTGCAGGCCGCCGACCAGCTGCCGACGCTCGCGCGCTGCGCCGACACCCGCGCCCTGCTCGCCCGCAGCCCCGCGCCCGACGACCCCGCGGTCGCGCGCGCTGTCGACGACCTGCGGGCCCGCCTCGCCGGCGTGCAGGCCAAGTTCGACGTCGGTCAGTACAAGGCCGCGCGCGCCGAGCTGGGGCCGCTGCGCGCCGAGGCCGAAGCGCTCGCGCACCCGCCGACGCTCGCCGCCACGCTGCACCTCGCCGGCAAGATCGACGACCAGCTCGGCGACTACCCGAACGCCGAGGCCGCGCTGCTGCGCACCGCCGCGACGGCCGACCGCGCCGGCGACGACGATACCCGCGCCGCCGCGACCATCGACCTCGTCCGCACCGTCGGCGTGCGACAGGCCCGCTTCGACGAGGGCCTGCACCTCGCCGAGCTCGCGCGCGGCGCCACCGGCCGCCTGTCGGACGGCGGCACCGCCGAGGCGCTGCTCGAGGGCCGCCTGGGCGACCTCTTGCTGACCCGCGGCGACCTCGAGCGCGCCGCTCCGCACATCGACCGCGCCGTCGATCTGCGCGCCCAGCTCCACGGCGAGACCTCGATCGCCCACGGCCAGGCTTTGATCTCCCGCGGCACGCTCAAATTCCTGCGCGGCGACTACCCGGCCGCCATCGCCGAGTACCGCCGCGTCCTGGCGATCTTCGAGCAGACCTACGGCGCCCACCACCCCGTGCTCGGCGACGTGCTCAACAACATCGGCGCCGCCGAGCTGAGCCTGTTCCACCTCGACGACGCCGAGGCGACCTTCACCCGCACTCTGGCGATCGTCCGCGGCGCCTACGGCGACAGCCACCCCGCCCTGGCGACCGTCCACTTCAACCTCGGCATGATCGCCCAGTTCGAGGCGCGCTACCCCGATTCACTGGCCGCGTTCCGGCAGGCGCTGGCGATCTACGACGCCCACCTGCCGCCTGCTCACCCGAGCCGCGGCGACTGCCTGATCGAGCTCGGCAACACCCACCTGTTCGCCGGCGAATTCGCCGCGGCGGAGCAGTCGTTCGCCGACGCTCAGGCGATCTTCCAGCAGGCCTTCGGGACAGGTCACCCGCGGACCACGCAGGCGCTCGCCGGCATGGCGACCGCGCATTGCGCGCCGGTCGACTCGATGACGCCGAGCGCACCTTCCAGCGCGCCCTCGCCGAGCTCGCGACCAATCCCGTCGACCCGACCCGCGGCGTCCCGCTCGCCGGCCTCGGTCGCGTCCACCTCGCCGCTGGCCGCCACGCCGCCGCCGCCGAGGCGCTCGAGCAGGCGCTCCCGCTGCTGCCGGAGAACGCCTTCGTCGCCCCCTACGACATCGCCGAGGCTCAGTTCGCGCTCGCGCGTGCGCTGGTCCGGCTCGACCCGGCCAACGCCGCCCGCAGCCGCGACCTCGCGGCGGAGGCGAAGGCTCGCTTCCTCGGCGTCGGCGCGGCGTTTCAGCCGGCCGCCGCCGAGGTCGACGCCTGGCTGTCCGCTAGGGCAGGTTGATGTACGCCGTCCCGTCGGACTTGCCGGCGCACACCAGCCCGCCGATCGTCATCGTCTTGTCCCAGACGACGACCTGCCCCTCCTGCTCGATCATGTCGAACTTGCTCTTCGGCGTCAGGCACTGCAGGTCGGCGTTGCTCTTCTTGCAAGCCTCCCACACCGTCACGCCGGTGAAGCACTCGCA
The DNA here is from genome assembly GCF_026626665.1 of Nannocystis pusilla. Classification (GTDB taxonomy): domain Bacteria; phylum Myxococcota_A; class Polyangia; order Nannocystales; family Nannocystaceae; genus Nannocystis; species Nannocystis pusilla. The sequence goes on along the minus strand of NZ_JAPNKE010000002.1, from coordinate 448,623 downwards.
CACGATCGGCTTGACCGTACAGGGCTCCTCGAAGTTCATCTTGTTCGCGTCCTGCCCGAGCGTGCTGCCCGTCGTGCCGTCCGTCCCGCCGCCCGTCGTGGTCCCGCCGCCGCCGATGACGCCGGTGCCGATGATCACCTTGCCCGGGTAGAAGTAGTTGGCCACCGCGGTCTCGACGATCCCGAGCCCGCACGCCGCAAACACACCGATCACGATCAACTTGCGCATGTCCAAACCCTCCGTTTCCGAACCGAGCTATCTATTTGGCCGACGCACCCGCGGCGCGTCAATCCGTCTCGCGCCCCCAAGCAGCGATCCGACGCATGACGCTGCGATGTAGGTGAAGGGTGCAGGAGCGCCAGTGTGGACCAGGGTTATCATGGCAGCCCTGATCGTGGCCCCCGACGGCGCCCGTCCACCGCAGACCGCAGCGGGGGCGGCGTCCCGCTCGAGCCACCCAGGCCTTACATCGGCCCCATTGGTGACACTCGCGTGGCGCCGCCGCCCGACAGACATGGCGCATGAGACAGGTGCACCGGAGAAGCGTCCGACGTCGCCGGGCGGACGGCTTCGATTCGACACACCGGCGATGCGTCGCGCTGACCCACGACGGGCGCCTCGAGCGGGAGCCAGGCGGCGTGCCATCGCCTCGTGGACCCTCGCACGATGACGCCCGCGGCAATCGACGATCGCGGGTCGAAGCACAGCAGAGAGAATCCCACGTCGCGACTGACGCGACTTGGATTGCTGACATCACAGATTCACTACACCACCTTGCTCTCGCATTCAGGTACGCCGGACGCCTCAATCATCGCAACGATTGGCCGTCTCGCGGGCGCCTTGCCGTCCTCGTCCAGGCGCGCCGCCCACGGCTCCGCCCACGCCGCGAACGCGCGGTACACCGCCAGCATCGACGCCTCCGTCGGGTCTCGCTCGAGCTCGAGCAGCGCCGGAGCATCGTCCCCCGCACCGCCGCATGTCGCTCGATCGACGCGTCCAGCGCCGCCGCGTCGCCGTCGTCGAGGAGGTCCGTCGTGATAGGGGCCTGGCAGGCCGCCACCAGCGCCGCGCGAGCGTCCATCTCCTGGTCGAGCTCGAACCGCGCCAGCGCCTCGTTCGCCCTGCTCTGGTTCACCTGCCACTCGATGGCGCTGCTGCTGTCACTGTCGGTGTCGACCGCCGACGCGCGCGCCGCCTCGTCCCGCAGCGCCTGGTGGATCGCTCCTCTGTCGAACCCGCGAGCGATCAGCGTCGAGCAGGTCGACCGCACCGACGACGGCGCCCCGCGGCCACGGCGAGGACGCGCGCTCGGATCGATCGTCGGCCGCCCGTGCGCGCGCGTGAACGAGGCTTCATTTGGCCTGTGGGCGCCCGGATGATGCGAGCGCCGAGGTGGGGATGACTCGCATATGCGCCCGACGCCCGGAGCATGTTTCGGAGGCGCGCCAGAGCCCACGCCGGGCGAGGAATTCAGCGGCATCGCCATCGGTGCGTGGTGGCGCGCGCCTCGCCTGGCGCGGCGGGCGGCGACAGAGCCCCCGACGGCCTCGCTCGCCCTCGGGGGCGCCGTCGTGGCATCCTCGCCGCGAGCCTTTGTTCGCCGGGCTGCAGGAGACATCGATGAACTCGGATCTTGAGCTCACCCAGTTGCGTCAGCGCGTCGCGGAGCTCGAACGCAGCGAGGCTCGCTACCGCAACATCTTCGAGAGCTCTCCGATCTCCCTGTGGGAAGAGGACTGGTCCGCGGTCAAGCAGCACCTCGACCGGATCCTCGCCACCGGCGTCGATCTCGACGCATACCTCCGCAGCCACGTCGACGACGTCATCGCCTGCGTCGGCCTGGTGCGGATCCTCGACGTCAACCGGGCCACGCTCGAGCTCTGCCAGGCCCCGAACAAGGATCAGCTGCTGCAAGCGCTGTCCGTCGTGTTCAACCAGGACTCGCTCGACACCTTCCGGCGCGAGCTCGTAGCGATCGGCGGCGGGGCGATGTTCTACGAGGAGGAGACGACCATCTGCACGCTCCTCGGCGAGGTCAGGAACATCATGTTCCGCGTCGTCGTCAGCGCCGACTGCCAGCACACGTGGGAGCGCTGCTTCGTGTCGCTCGTCGACATCACCGACCGCAAGCGGGCGGAGGAGGCGCTGCGCCTGAGCAAGGAGGAGACGATCCAGGCGCAGCGAGAGATGCTGGCCAGGTTGTCCGCCCCGGTGATCCCGATCAGCGACGACGTCATCGTCATGCCGTTCGTCGGCCAGCTGGACCAGGCCCGCATGCAGCAGGCGCTGGGCGTGCTCCTCGACGAGGTGCAGCGCCTGCGAGTGACCACCGCCATCCTCGACATCACGGGCGTCCCCGAGATCGACGCAGACGGCACCCAGGGGCTCATCCAGGCCGCGCAGGCGGTGAAGCTGCTCGGCGCGCAGGTGGTGCTGACGGGGATCCGTCCGGCCATCGCGCAGGGCCTGGTCGCCCTCGGCTCCAACCTCGACGAGCTCGTCACGCGCGGGACGCTGCAGACCGGGATCGCGTTCGCCATGCAGAGCGGTCGCGCGCGACGGTGACGCCGACCCCGCGTCGGCGACCGTGAGGCGCGAGCCGTGACGCCGCCGACGAGCCCGCTACTCGAAGAGCGACAGGGGCACCGCGTCGGCCATCGCCTGGTAGCCGGCGTCGTTGGGGTGCAGGTGATCGCCGCTGTCGAAGGCGGCGAGGATCCGCGTGGGGTGCTCGGGGTCGCGCACCGCGGCCTCGAAATCGATCACCCCGTCGTACGCCTCGTTGCCGCGGATCCACGTGTTGACGGCCTGGCGAATCTCCTCCCCTTCGAGCGAGTAGTACGGGGAAACGCCGCCTCGAACGGCATGATCGTGCCGACGAGGGTCTCGACCCCGTTCGCCCTCGCCTCGTCGGCCAGCGTCTCGAGCCCGTCGATGAGCTCGTCCGCCGTCACCTGTTCGGAGGGTCCCACGAATCCCGGCATGCCGATGTCGTTGATGCCGATCAAAACAATCGCGTGCGTCACTCCGGGCGTGCCCAGGACGTCGCGTTCGAACCGCGACAGCCCGCTCGGCCCGATGTCGTCTCGCAGCAGCCGGTTGCCGCCGAGCCCGTGGTTGACGACCGCGACCGACCGGGTCTCCGGGTCCTCCTGCAGGCGCGCGTAGAGCCGGTCCGGGTAGCTGCTGCGACCATCGAGGGTCGAAGAGGCGCCGTCCGTGATCGAGTCGCCGAACGTGACCAGGACCCTGTCGTTCGCCGCCGATTCGACGTCGACGCCCGCGAGCCAGAACGCGGACGTGAGCGCGCTCGGCTCAGTGAGACGCTGACTCGCCGCCTGGTTGCCCGCGGCGACGGCGTGCGTCGTGAGTGAGAGCGGATGCCAGGTCGCGAGCTCCGACGGCTTCGCGGCGTAGATGCTGACGATCAGCCGCTCGCCCTCGCTCACCTCGAGGTCCACGACATCGCTGAGGAGCTCGGCAGCCGCCGGGATCGTCGCGCCCGAACGGCCGGCGAATTGGACCTGGCGATCGCTGCCCGGCGCCGTGACGAGCGGCTCCTGCTCCTTCGCCACCCGGACTTCGGCGAGCTCGAGGGGCTGGCTCCCGAACAGGTTCGAGAGCCGCAGCCGGACCCGATCGCCCGAGGCAGTCACGGTGACCGTCTGGCGCAGCGTCTCGTCGCTGAAGCTGCGCGACTTCAGCTCGCCGATCTGCGCCCCCGGCTCCATCATGCTCGTCGCCCAGGCAGCGACCCACCGCGCGTCCCCGGCCCCGCTGCCGTCGTCGCAGCCGGCAGCGGCGAGCGCGAGCACGAACGCGCCGATCTTCGCCGGACGGATGAAGTCGAGTCCCATGGTCAATCCTCGTGAAGGTCAGCATTGTCGGTCCCTCGCTGGGGCGTGCCCCGCCCCCACTCGCACGACGAACGAGGACGCCGCGGATCGACACGGCGAGCACTAAAAAACAAAAACGCCTCGAGGGCCCGCGGCTCGCCCGCTCACGCCGCTGGTTGCGCGGCTGCGCTCGCTCTCCTTCCGGCCCGACGGAGCCGGCGAGCTCGTCCGTTCCGGAACCCAGGCGCTGCGACCGCTCACTGGCGGACCAGGCCGAAGGCGGCCCAGTCGTCGCTCGGGCCGTCGCACGCGTAGGCGCTCTCGGGGTCCGACAGCCACGACGCGCCCGTGTGCACCGCGTACGGACCGATCTTCCCGACCTGCAGCGGGAACGCCTCGAGCGAATCGTCGCCGCTCGAAAATCGCAGCACCGCCGGCTCGCCGAGGGCGAAGCAGCTCCCCTGGCCCTTGGGACAGAGACCACCGAGCGCCTCGACGGACACCGGCGCGAAGATGTCGTCGATCTGCCCCTCGCCCTCGACGAACGGCAGCGCGCTGCTGCCGGCCGCCAGACCGAGCAGCAACACGTCGCGGAAATCGCCGAGCGCGAGCCAGTCGCCGCGGTACTCGTAGTCGGCGCGGACGTAGCGCAGCGTCACCGGCGCGTCGAGCTGTTGGAGGCCCTCGGGCAGCTGCACCGCCGCGTTGGTAAAACTCACCACGACCTCGACGTCGCTGCCGTCGACGTCGCAGGCCAGCGTGACCGCGTCCGACACGTCGCCGAGCGACACGCTCTGGACCGTGCATGACGCCTGGACGTGGCCCTGAAAGTCGTCGGCGAAGCCGGACACGTCGAACATCACGTCGGGCACCTGCGGCGCCGGGCACATCCCCGCGGGTCCGGTGGTCTCGCTCTCGCCGGTCGCCTCGCCGGTCGTGCTCGCGGACGTCGTCGACGCCGAGGTCGTCGGCTCGACGCCGTCGGTCGTCGCGGTGCTGGTCGAGCCCTCGCCGCTGGTGTCGCCGCTGCCGCCCTCGGTCTCGCCGCCGGGGGTCTTGGGCCCGCACGCGGCCATGCCGACCAGGATCCACGCATAAGTCAGTCGCATGGCGGAGTCGTACCACCTCCCGCGCCGCCGAGCACGTGTTCGCGGTCAGGTCGGCCGACCACGACGGCGAACGCCGCGTCGGCGGCCGCGGGCGGTCTGCAGGCATCGCTCGCGCGCTGCCGATCGGCGACCCCAAAGCGGGGTCGGCGAGCCGCCGCGGCGCGTGCCGTCGCTCGCTACTCAGCCGTTGGTGAGCCCGAGCTTGAACGCGCCCGCCTTGATCTTGGACTTGGTCTTCATGGTTCCTCCTGTGGTGTATGGGGCAAGTCGCCCGGCGCACCGCGCGTCGCGGCGGTCCCCCAAGGAGATGACAGGTGCCGCGATCCGATGTCGCGTCGCGCGAGCAAAAAACCTGGCCTCGCCCGTTCGCGCGCCCGCCGGGCGACGCACGGCAGCATGAACTCGAGGACATGTCCGAATGGACATGCATCGTCAGCGCTCCCGCTCCCCACGAGCGCGATCCGGTGTGACCTCCGGCCGTGCCCGACGCGCCGATCGACCTGGAGGCCCTCGCGGCCCGCGTCCTGCGAGCGGGTCGGCCCGCGCTCGCCGACGCGCGTGCGGCAGTCGCGGACCGCGTCCGCCCCGCTCGGGCCGCTCCTATCCCTTGTGAGTCTTTGTCGCGAACAGCACGTACCCTGCCACCCCGAGCAGCACGAACCAGGCGAGCGCGAAGCACTGCAGGCCGGACGTCGAGACCGTCGTGCGTCCGGCCGGGTGGTCTCCGAGGTAGTCCAGCATCGTATAGGCGTATGGCACGAGGTCGAGTGCGCGCGGTCGTCGTCGCGGGGACGCGCGCGACCGGCTGTCGTCGCTCGATCGCTGCGCGCAAAGAGCCGATCAATTCGCGGCCGAGCACGCTGGCCGATCGGCGAGCCCGCTCCATGCTTCGCGGCCCCGAATCGGAGGCTGTCATGGTATTCATTCACAGTGGAAAATCGACGAATCGTCGCATGGGGCGCCTCGGTCTGTGCGCCGCATTGGTCGCTCCCGGCGTCGCCCTGGCGCCCGCGCTCGAAGCCGAAGTCGAGGCCGCGGATAACGAGCCCGGCGCGAACCTCGGGCTGACCGCCCCGAACACCCCCTCTGCCGCAGCTCTCGCAGAGCTCGTCGATTTCAACGGGGACGGTCGGTCCGACCTCGCCCTGACCGGTACCGGCGGCTGGGTGACCGTGCCGGTCGCACTGTCGGCCGGCGACGGCACCTTCACCGTCCTCAACGAGGGTGTGGGTGACTTCGCCGCCTGGGCTGCGACCGGCGCCAGGGTCCTCTCGGGTGATTTCGACGGCGATGGTCGCACCGACATCGCGCTGACGGGCACCAGCGGCTGGAGCACCGTGCCGGTCGCATTCGCCAGGGGTGGCGGCAGGTTCGACATCACCAACGGCTCCGTCGGTGCCTTCGCCAACTGGGCCGCCACCGGCGCCAGGGCCATTTCCGGCGATTTCAACCGGGACGGTCGCACCGATCTCGCCCTGACCGGCACGAACGGCTGGAGCACCTTGCCCGTCGCGTTCTCCAGGGGCGATGGCACGTTCGACATCAGCAACCAGGCCGTCGGAGACTTCGCCGCCTGGGCCGCCACCGGCGCCACGGTCGTCCCGGGTGACTTCAACCGCGACGGCCGCATGGATCTGGCGCTGACCGGCACGCATGACTGGAGCACCGTGCCGATCGCCTTCTCGCGGGGCAATGGCGGGTTCGACATCACCAACCAGGGCGTCGGTGATTTCGCGGCCTGGGCCGCCACCGACGCCAGAGTCATCCCCGGCGACTTCAACCGCGACGGTCGCACCGACATCGCCTTGGTGGGCGGCAATGGCTGGAGTACTGTCCCCGTCGCGTTCTCGCGGGGCAATGGCGCCTTCGACATCACCAACAGCGCGGTCGGTGATTTCGCGGCCTGGGCCGCCACCGGCGCCGAGGTCGTCCCGGGCGACTTCAACGGGGACGGGCGTACGGACATCGCCCTGACGGGCACGAGCGGCTGGAATACCGTCCCCGTCGCCTTCTCGCGGGGCGATGGTACTTTCGACGTCGCCAACACCGGCGTCGGCGACTTCGCCGCCTGGGCCGCCACCGGCGCCGAGGTCGTCCCTGGTGACTTCAACGGTGATGGCCGGACCGACCTCGCGCTGACCGGCACCCAGGGTTGGAGCACCCTCCCGGTCGCCTTCTCGACCGGCACCGGCTTCAGCGTGACCAATCGCCCGATCACCGACTTCGCCACCTGGTCGACCGCGCCGGGCGTGAAAGTCATCGGCGCGCTGCGGTGATTGGCCGACGCCTCTCGTCGTCGAGCTCGCCGTCGCCCACCTGGCGATCGATCTCGACGAATCGATCCTCGTGCCGAGGAGCTTGTCCAGCTCGAGGCCATCAATATGCGTCAGTCGGGTGCCCACGCACCGAGCCTCGCCACGTCGGTCCGCTCACACACCGCTCCCTCCTCGTCCCGTCCCGCAGCGTCCCGACGCTCGAGCGGCTCGACCCGTCGAGCCGCTTGCACCTCCCTCGCCGCGACCTACATTGGCGCGCCGTGCCCATCCATTATGTCGCCCTCGGGGACTCGGCAGGCGCGGGCTTCGGTGTGCCTGCCGGCGCGGGCTACGTCGATCGCGTGTTCACGCGGCTGCAGGGACGAGACCCGTCCGCGCGGCTGCGGAACCTCGCGCGCAACGGCGCAACCACCGCGACGCTGCGCACCGACCAGCTCGGCGCTGCCGTCGCCGCGCAACCGACGGTCTGCTCGCTGTTCATCGGCGGCAACGACCTGTGGCGCGGCGTGACCCCCTCGCACTATGGCCGCAACCTCGAGGCGATCGCCGATCAGCTCGACCGCGCCCGCTGCCCGGTCGTGGTCGGCACCCTCCCCAACCTGGCCCATGCGCCCGCTGCGGCGCTCGCCGAGCGCTTCCTCGGGATCGCCCGCGCCCAGATCGAGGAGCGAATCGTCGCCTACAACGAGCGCGTGCGGCGGCTCGCGGTCGACCACAGCTACACGCTGGTCGACCTGTTCGGCTCGGCCCGCCTCGACGAGCACGCCGAGTACTTCGCGGCCGACGGCTTCCACCCCTCCGCCGCCGGCCATGCCGCGTGGTTCGAGACGATCTGGCCGGCCTTCGCCGCGCTGCATCCGTCGTGACCACAAGCGCCATTTCTCCGCGTGCGCATCCGCGGGTGATTCTCGAAACGGCCCAACGGCTCGCTTTGCCTCTGCACAGGTCGATCGGCGACCCGCTACAGGCCGCGTGCTCGGATGATCGCGGCCGCCTCGGGGTACGCCGCGGCCCATGCTCGCAGGGCCGCCATTGTCACCTGTTTCACCGCGGCCCGCGCCTCTGGCGTGACGAGCTTGTCCTTGACCGGGCTGCCCCACTTGACGTCGCTCAAATTACGGCGACCGCGGCCATGAGCCCCTCACGTCGGGCCGCCGCACCCTTGCGCGGGAAGAAGCCGCGTAACCCGTCGAGCAACCCCTCGCCGTGCGTGCCGGGCTCGCGCGTGCGCTCCATGTTGACGAATCCGTGGATGCACGTCGCCGGTCGGGAATCGTCACACCACGCCAGGACGACCTCGACGTCGATCGGCCCCGCCTCCGTCTCCACCTCCTGGCGGCGATGGGCGATGCCGCCGAGCGTCGTGCGAGCCGACAGTCTCACCAGATCGACGAGCCCCTGCCCGAACCGCGGCGCAGACCCCGTCCATGACAGCCGCACCTGCGGCATGAGGAACGACAGGTCCAGGAGCCGAGCGCCGAGGTCCTCTCGCGGGATCCGCGTGACCGTGAAGATCTGCGGATCCGGCCGCACGCGGACGCGCGTGCCCGTCGGCTGCGTGGTCGGTTCGACGACCAGCGGCTGCACCGCGATCCCACGGCTGTAGCGGGCCGTCGCCCGTCGCCCGTCGCACACGGTGACCAGCTCGAACGACTCGCTGGCCGCGTTGACCACCGCGAGCCCGATCGCCCCGAGCCCGAGGTGTACGTGGGGGCGATGTCCGTCGACCGTCGGCCATTCGTCGCGGTGCTCGAGGATCTCGATGAGCGACGGCCCTTTATCCCGAGCGACGGGGATCCCGGGGCCGTCGTCGCTCACGGTGACGCTGTCGTCGTCGCCGAATTCGACGTCGATGCGGGTGCAACGACCGCCGAGCGCGAGGTCGAGGGCGTTGGCGATCACGTCGAGCACCAGGTGGAACAGGCCGCCCTTGTCATGGACGTCGCCGAAGTACATGCCAGGCCGCTTGCGCACGGCCTCGCGCAATGGGGGGATCTCGAGCTTCAACGTCGTCATGCAGACTCGGGTGCAGGGTCGTTTCTCGCCGAGCGTATCGCGTCGTATGCTTTTACCACGCCTCGCCCCGGCCCCGATCGCTTTGACAGCCGGCGCCCGTTCTCGTATGGCACCCGGATGAGGCGAGCGATTCACTGCGAGGCGGCGCTGCTGGTCGCGTGCGCGTGCACGGTCGGCGGTCGCGGGGCCGTCGACGCCGTCCCGCGAGCGGCGGAACCCGCGGTCGAGCTCTACGGCGCCGGCCACTTCACGACCGGGGCGTGGGACTTCTTCATGGCCTTCTCGCCCGATCAGCGGCAAGTGCTGTTCGGCCGCGCCGACCCGGCCTTCGACCATTACGAGATCTTGGAGACGCGCCTCGGCGTCGACGGTCGCTGGTCGAAGCCGGCGCACCCGAGCTTCGCCGGGCAGTGGAGCGACGCCGACCCGCACATCTCGCCCGCCGGCGACGCCGTGTACTTCATCTCGAATCGCCCCATCGGCTCCGACGAGCCGGGACCGCGCGCCACGTACGACATCTGGTTCGCCCCCCGCGCGTCGGACGGCTCGTGGGCGCCTGCGCAGCGCGTGCCCGAGCCGGTCAACGACGCCGCGGTCGACGAGTGGTCGCCGGCGATCGCCGCCAGCGGCAACCTCTACTTCGGGATCGAGCGCCCCGGCGGCCACGGCGGCACCGATCTCTGGCTCGCGCGCCGCATCGACGGCGTCTATCAGCCGCCCGAGAACCTCGGCCCTGCGATCAACACGCCGGGCCTCGAAGTCGAGCCGTGGATCGCCCCCGACGAGAGCTATTTGATCTTCGCCGGGCTGCGCCGCGCCGACTCGGTCGGCAGCTACGACCTGTACTTCAGCCGCCGGCGCGACGGGGCGTGGGAGCCCGCGCGACCGCTGGCGAGCCTCAACACCGCCGCCTCCGAGTGGAATCACAGCGTCTCGCCCGACGGCGCATGGTTGTACTTCAGCAGCAATCGCCGCTACTCGGGACCGCTCGGCCCGCGCTTCGACGAACCGCGGGACGACCGCAGCGTCGCCGGCGTCGGCGACGGCAAGCAGGGCGACATCTATCGCGTCTCGATGCGCGCGCTCGGCCTGCCGTGAATGCTCATTGCCACGTTCGCCGGACCGGCGCGTCGCCGCGCCGCCGGTGCGGCCCTCACAGCGGGTAGACGATGAAGTCGTCGTGGACCTCGATCACGGGCTCCTGCATGGCTTCGACGGCGTCGCGCAGCTCGAGCAGGTGGGCCAGGTCGAGCTCGAGCGGGTGCTCGTCGGGGTGCGACGGCTGCATGAACTCGAAATCCTCGCCGGGGGTGTTGGTCATCTCGATGTGCGCGCCGAGGACCCGGCAGACCTCCTTGTCGGCGAGGTGATCGACGAGACGGCCGATGCTGGCGACGTAGGCGGGGAAGTCGGCGATGTAGAGGCGGCCGGGGTAGAGCGTGTCGCCGGTGAAGACGACGCCGGTGGCAGGGTCGTAAACGGCGATGTGCGCCTTCTCGTGGCCGGGCAGCGGGACGATGTCGAGGACGCGCCCGCCGAGGTCGTACTGCACGATCTGCTCGGGCCAGCCGTCGATGCCGAAGAACTGGCGCACCGCCGCCTCGCCGATGCCGACGATGCTGGTGTCGGCGTCGCCGACGAACAGGTCGTTGCCGGCGACGTGATCGCCGTGGGCGTGGGTGTTGCCGACGACGAGCTCGATCGGCGCGCCGCCGTGGGCCTGGGACCAGTCGTCGACGAGGCCGTGGACGATGTCGTCGATCGGGATGTCGCCGTCGCCGGTGTCGAGCAGGAGGGCGCGCTCCGAGCCGAACAGCAGCATCATGAACGGGCCCTCGAAGCTGGTACACAGCGACTGGCGGAGGATCCAGGTGTCGCTGGAGTACTGATGGACCTGGACCTGCGGCTCGCTGCCGCAGTCGGTGCCGTCGATCCAGTGGGCCGGGAGCTCGCCGGCACACTCTTGCACGCCGGTGGTGGCGCTGGTGGTGGCGCCCGTGGAGCTGTCGTCGCTCGTCGAGGTGGTGCTCGTGGTCGTGGCCGGATCCGCGGTGGTGCCGGTCGTGGTGGTGCTGACGGTCGTGGTCGCGCCCTCGGTCGTGGTCACGTCCGTGCCCGAGGTCGTGGCCGCGGCCGTCGAGCCGGTGGTGGTCCCGTCGCTGGCGGCGGGCTCCTCACCGCCGCATGCGAGTACACAGAGCAGGGGAGTCCAGAGCTTTCGCATCACGCGAACGGTACGCCACCCTCGCTCGCGCACGCAACCACGGACAGGTGGACCGGAGTCGGCTAATCTGGGTCTGCAGCGGGCCGGGAGCGGCGGCCCGGGCGTCGGTCCCGCGTGTGGTTACGCCGTCCCCTTTTTCAGCATCCTGCTAGACCTGAAAGTAGTTCCGCCAGGCCTGGTAGAGCGCGTCCCGGATCGCCTGCGGGACCGCGCCGCCGCCGCGGTGGCTGAAGACCCCTGTGTAGCCGTAGTAGTAGTATTCGTTGTCGTTCGTCGCCATGTGATCGTCGCCGGGATTATCCACGTGACGGCTGAAATGGATGTTCGCGAAGGCGGCGATCGTGTTGCAGACGTAATAGACCCAGTTCCCCGTGAGGTTCTCCAGGGCGTTTGCGATCTTCCAGTCGTTCATGCTCATGGCGGCCCCGTCAGCGCTCGGCGAGGGAGATGTTGCCCGTCGGATCGACGGTCATTTTATAATCCTGCGGGCTGCTGTGGACGTCGGCGAGGACCATCTCCCCCGAGCCGTCGTCCCATTCGGCCTTGATCTTCCAGTCCTCGTCCCAGAGGATGCAGCGGCCTCTCCCGGTCTGGATGCTGAGCGGTATGTTCTTGTGCTGGGAGATCCACGCGTACACCTCGGCGTACGACCGTGGCCCCACCGTCTGGCTGTCCGCCGGGTGCTCCATGTTCACGATAGATATGTGGGCGTTCGATTGGTTGTCGCAGCCGCGAATGCCTGTCGTCATTGTTTCCTCAGGGGTTGCAATATGTCTCGCAGACATCGCGGTGCCGTGGGCGAAACGGCCTCTCGTGACCCCGACGACACCGCCCGCGCGCGGCCGCTCGTGCCGGTGGCCGCAGCGCACGCCGCAGCCGCGAGGCAGGCCGGAATCATCGAATCGCGCTCGCCGCCGACGCGCGCGATCGTTGTCGGCTTCCTCGTGCCTCGCCGCGCGCCGCCTGCAGGTCATGGCCGGCCCACGCGCCGCTCCGTGCGAGCATCTCAGGTGCTCGCCGCCTGAGAGCGCTCGAGTTCGTGGTGCCCGACGCCGACGAGTCGCCGCGGCGCATGGCGATGCGGGTCTCGTGCCCAGGCCGCGTGTCTGGCGCCAGATCGGCGTTCGGGCGCCGAGCGCGACACGCGGCATCGCCGCGAGCAAGCGGCTCACCGTCAGCCCCGTGACATCGCGTCCAGGGCGTCCCGGAGGATCGCCCCGCAAAGATCGAGCCCGACTCTCGCATCCGTCAGTGCCGTGTCCTCCGTGACCTTCAGGCCCTCGAACTTGCGCTCGCCGAACGTCGCCTGCAGCGACATGGAGCACGGCCGCTCAAGCAGTCCATTGCACTGGTAGGCGATCCTGAAGTCGACGACGGCCTTCGCGCCGATCCGAACGTCATCGATGGCGACGCCGCGATACGTGGCGGTCGGGTGCGCACACAAGAGCACCGCCTTGGCGCTCGCCGTCACGGCCGACTTGAGCAGATCGATCGACCGCGACACGAGCGTCGCATCGGTGAACGTGAAATCCTCGACCTCGTGCGTCAGCGTGTCGGGAGGGTCTCCGCTGCCGTCCCAGTCGGACGGAACGCCCCGAACGTCGTATGTGTGGAGGCGGAGACCGGAGAGGCGCTTGGCCTCTGGGGGCGAGAGGATCTCGACAGAGTGTTGCTTGCGGTCGCGCCACTGGCGACATCCGCTGCGCGTGCGGACCTCATGGAGGGCGTCGCGGAAGGTAAACTTGTAGCAGAACCCATACTCGGGATCAGTGTGCTTGGACTCGAAGTAGAGGCGGATCGGAGAGCCGTCCCGGACGATGTTCGTGCTCTGCCAATCGATGGTCGACCCGGACGCGTGATCGACGGCTGTACTGAACAGCAGTAGGTCGTACAGCTTCGCGTCCTCGCGGACTTCGGGCGCAACATACACGGAGCGGGGTGTCGCCGACGCGAGCGCCGGGACGGTCCAGAAGATGGCAGCGACGAACCATGGCTTGGGCATATCGTTTTCCTGACGATTGGAGCCTCGTTGCACCCTTCGGCGACCCGAGGCGTGGTGGGTCGGCGGAGCTTGCCGCCGTAAAAGGGGGTGCACTCCTCGGCGCGGCACGATCAGGGAGCGCTCGCTGCGAAAACTCACTGAAAGCCTTCACAAGGGGCCGCGGAGCCGCAACGTGGATGACGCCGCACCTCACCGACCCCGTCTCGCCGATCTGCGATACTTTGCCCTGACATGTCCCGTGAAGCTGCTCTGCACGACCTCCTCGTCTCGCTGTTCAGCGCCGGCGAGTTGCGCATGCACCTGTTTCGCCAGCATGAGGGCGGCGAGCTCCTCACCACGCTACCGGAGGGCGCGTCGCAGGCGACGCTGGTGATGGCCGTCATCGAAGCGTTGAAGCGCCGCGGGCTCATCGACCATGACTTCTTCGATGGCCTCGAGGCCGGACGACCGAAGCGCGTGAACGAGGTCCGCCAGGTGCGCGCACAGTGGATCCATGGGGTCGCCCTCGACCGAGGGGCGAAATGGGCGGATGCTCGCTACGAGCTCGAGGCGTCGTGCGGGCGAGGAAACTTCGGGTTGGTGTGGAAAGCCCTCGACCGGCATACTCTCGAGTATGTCGCCCTGAAGATCTTGCTCGAGCAACACTCCGATGATCCGCGGATCCGCCAGCGATTTGCCCGCGGTGCGCGAGTGCTCGCAGCTCTGTCGCATCCGGCGATCGTCAAGGTCCGTTCCGGCATTGAGCAGGAGGGTCTCCGGTTCTTTTATGCGATGGACTATCTCGAGGGCCGGTGCCTCGGCTCCCTCGTCGGCGAGCGCCCGCGCGACGAGCTGATCGCGCACATCATTGAAATCGGCGACGCCCTCGACCATCTCCACGCGCGCGGTCTACTGCATCGAGACGTAAAGCCGGGCAATATCCTCGTTACTTCGAAGGGACAGCCCAAGCTCATCGACTTCGATCTCGTCAGCGGCGACAACTTCGCGGCGATGACGACCCGCGCCCTCGGCACAGCGATTTACGCACCGCCGGAAGCGATTACGACTGACCCGAAGACCGCGGCTTACGATGTCTTCAGCTTGGCTCGGACCGTCGAATGCGTGCTCCGAGGGCGCGAGCCGCGGCTCGACGAGCTTGGGTCCTGCGACGCGCTCGAAACCTCCACCGCGGTCAAGGACGTTCTCCGAGCCGCCCTGCTCCACGATCCGAGCCGACGCACCAACTCAGTAGCACAGTTCTGTCGCGACCTCGAGCGCGCATGGGCGGGAGAGCGTCGACTTGTCAGGAGGGCAGAGGTCGAGCCCCGCGAAGCCACCGAGACGCTGTCGCAGGCAGGCGATGCCCGATTGCATGCGAACGCGTCGCAAACGAACGAGGCGCACCTCCAAACCGAAGCGCGCCTGCAAGAGGAAGCGCGAGCGCAGGAAGAGGCACGCCTCAAAGCCGAAGCGCGGGCGCAGGAAGAAGCGCGCCTGCAAGAGGAAGCGCGAGCGCAGGAAGAGGCACGCCTCCAGGCCGAAGCGCGGGCGCAGGAACAGGCGCGCTTGCAAGAGGAAGCGCGAGCGCAGGAAGAGGCGCGCCTCCAGGCCGAAGCGCGGGCGCAGGAACAGGCGCGTCAGCAAGCGGACTTGCAGGCCCACGACGAGGCGCGCCAGGAATCTATCCGTCGCGTACGCGCCGTCCAGGCACAGACGCGCGAGTCGGAGCGGCGCCAGTTGCAAGTCGCCGGGCACCGCGCGCGGGAGAGTGCCAGGCGCCGCGTGCTGCTCGTTGGGTCTCCTCCCGGGGACGTGAGCGCCGACGCGTCGGACCCCGGCGCCGACCCGGAGGCCACGAGCCCCGCGTCTCATACGCGAGCCACGGCCGTGGTTCCGGAGCTACCCGCCGCGTCGGAGTCCTGGCAGCCGAGACCACCCTGGCAAATGGGCGAACAGGCCGAACGAGCGTCGGGACCGCTCTCGGAGCCGCATGCTCCCTCGGCGCTCGCTCGGCTCCCCTGGACGACCATCGGCGACGTCACGTACGTCTGTCTCGTCCTCGGCGGCGGCATCTGCTACGGAAAGATCGAGACGACGCCCGAGGGGCTGTTCTTGCTGGCGGGCGTACTCTTAGGCGGACTCGCCGCGCTCTCGCTCATCTACAAGGTCCTGCGGCACGTCCTGGCTGTGCGACGAACCTCATCGTGACGGCACGGCCTGGCCGCATGATGTACCGCGTCGCGGCGACACTGCCGCCCCGACCCGTCGTTCGTAGTGGGCTCGCCCGGACCGGTCACGTCGACGGCCTCGTGTCCCCGGCGGCGGCGGATCTGCCTGGGTGGGCCTCGCGTCGCGCCGCAGACCGCCTTTCCCACCGCCAGGCGCACGCCGCAGCCGCGAGGCAGGCCGGAATCATCGAATCGCGCTCGCCGCCCACGCGCGCGGCCGTGTCCAGCTTCCTCGTGCCTCGCGCGCGCCGCCTATGGGTCATGACCGCAGGGCTGGTGCGGGAGTCGCCGAGCGCCCGTGCGAGCGGTTCGAGCGACGGGGGCTCAGGCGTCGGCGAGGCAGGCCGTCACCGCCCGCATGCAGGAGTCGGCGAACGCCTGATTCTGGCACATCGAGCACTCGGCGTTCGGCGGCGTGGACATCGTGCAGGTCGCCTCGCAGACATCGGCACAGGCGCCGCAGATGCACGCGAACAACGCGTCCGACAGCATCTGCGAGTCCTCGCAGAGCTCGCCCTCCGCGCCCATGAGCGCCTCGGCGCAGCGCAGGCAGTCGGCTCCGGTCGAGCCCGAGCTTGAATCGGGCTCTCCGGAGCTCGAGCTGGACGTGCCCGGCTCGCCGGTCGTGCTCGACGAGCTGGTGGTCGGCGCCGCGGTGGTCGCGTCCGTGCCGGGCTCGTCGGTCGACCCCGAGGATGTGCTCGCCGGGGCCGTGCTCCCGCTGCTGGCCCCGGTCCCGGTGCCGTCGGTCGTGGTCATGTCGCCGGTTTGCCCGCCGCACGCGCCCAGCAGTCCGGTGATGATAAGGACGATCCGTGTCTTCATGGCGACCCCTTCGCCGGCGCCGATGCGCGGGCCGTCACAGTGTGATCCCCTCGCCCGCTCGCCGTCAACTTCGACCGGCGCTCGCGGTCGACGAACGTCCCCCTGGGACATCCGCGAAGTCGTCGCATGAGACCGTCCCCGTCGGGACCCTTCGCCTCGCGCGAGCATCCGAGGATCCTTGAACAATCCGGCGTGGAACGGCCGGTGCTCCGGCACCTTCGCATGACCTCCGCGTCCCCGTCTCCCCGCGGATCGTCCCCGCCCTCTGTCGACATTCACCGCGCTCGCCCTGTTTCCCGGCGCGTTCGAGCTCGAGGGGCCGTGGCGGGGAACATCCGCGACGACTGACACGATTCGCTCGCTCCCCGTACCGACCTCGCTGCGCCGACGACCCGTCGTTCGTCGTCACCCACCGCCTGCCGCTCGAGCAGGCGCCGGACGCGTACAAGACCTTCCGCGACAAGCAGGACGGCTGCATCAAGGTCGTGCTGCGCCCCTGAGGTGATAGCGCCGGCCCGGAGTCGACGTAAACGCCGCGGCGGTGCGCCAGCGGCGTCTCTCGCATTTAAGCGCTAAAATGCTCCAGCGGAGGGCGTCGCGCCGCGATTGCTGCGCCCGAGGACACAGTCACTGTCTGCGCGGACGGCCAATGCTCGGCCAGCGGCCCGCGTCTTCCCTATGCACCGGATCCGGCGCCTCGCAGCACGCGAGCGCGGCCGCGAACCGGCGATCCGCAGCAGGTGAAGGAGATGTTTATGGCCAACGAAACGATGTCCACGACCGCGAACAGGTTCGATTTCTGGACCCCGCTCCCGGCGCAATCCGATGTCCGTCAGTTCGATCAGATCGCCGCGGGCGGCCGCGACGGTACGACGCTCTGGGGCGTGGCGACCGGCGGCGCGGTCTGGCGGTGGAACCAGCAGGCCTGGGAGCCGGTGCCGACCCAGCCGGAGGTCTCGACTTTCTCGCAGGTCTCGGTCGGCGCCGACGACGGCACGGTCGTCTGGGCGGTGGCGACCGGCGGCGCGCTCTGGCGGTGGGACGGGCGCGCCTGGGAGCGCGTCCTCACGCAGCCGGAGGTGTCGAGCTTCTCGCAGGTCTCGGTCGGCGGGGCGGATGGGTCGACGATCTGGGCGGTGGCGACCGGCGGCGCGGTCTGGCGGTGGAACGGGAAAAGTGGGACAAGATCCCGACGCAGTCGAATGTGTCGAGCTTCTCCCAGGTCTCCGTCAGCGGCGACGGCTCGGCCATCTGGGCGGTGGCGGACGGCGGCGCGGTCTGGCAATGGCGTGAGGGCGACTGGATCCGCGTGCAGCCGCAGATCGACGTGCAGAGCTTCTCGCAGGTCTCGGTCGGCGGGCCGGGCGGTTCGGTCGTCTGGAGCGTGGCGAACGGCGGGGCGGTCTGGAGGCGGCAAGCGAGCCTATGGGCGCAGGTCCCCGCGCAAGACGACGTCAGCCGCTTCCGCCAGGTCGCGCTGAGCGGCGCCGATGGCTCGACGATCTGGGCCGTGGCCGAAGGCGGCGCGGTCTGGGTGCGAGGACCCCAGGTCTGACCGCGGATATTCGGGTACGACGATTGTCCGTAGCACTCGCCGGCCGCGCACGGACGCGCGGTCGACGGGAACCGGAGCAGACACGGATCTCGGGCCGAGCCGAGCGTGAGCGCCATCGCCGAACCCGAGCGCGTGCGTGGCCGCGGAGCCGGGCGCGGACCCGCCTGTCATCCCGCGGATGATCGCCGATCACGGCATCGCGGCGCGCCCGTTGCGCCCGCCATCATGCGTGATATTGCGGCCACGATGCGCAGAAGCCGTGACTGTCCCGTGATTCGACTGTCGATATTGCGCTTCCAGGCGTCTCCGCTTGACAGCGTAAATTTATCGAAGGCAGTATGCCCGCGCCGCAGCGCCGCGCCGATCGCGGTGACAGGAATCATCACGATGCATTATTTTTCGCTCCGTCTCCCCGCGATCACCACATTCGCCCTGCTCGCCCCCGTGATGCTCGCCGCCTGCGGCGACTCCGGCTCGTCCACCACCGAATCCGCCGGCACCGACACCGACGCCCCGACGGGGACCACGACCTCGACGTCCGCGCCGGGCACCACCGCCGTCGACCCCACCTCCACCGGCACCACCGACGCCCCGACCACCGGCACCACCGAGGGCACCACCACCGAGGGCACCACCACCGGCACCACCGAGCTCACCACCGAGGGCACCACCGCCGGCACCACCGAGGGCCTCACCACCGACACCACCGACACCACCGACACCACCGGCGAGCCCGTGACCCCGGAGGGTTCGCGGGCCGTGCTCGCGCTGCTGGAGACCACCGATCTCCACACCACGATCCTCGGCTTCGACTACTACAAGCTGACCGAGGACCCCTCGTACGGCCTCGATCGCACGTCGACCCTGATCCAGCAGGCGCGCCAGGAGTTCGCCAACACCGTCCTCGTCGACAACGGCGACACCATCCAGGGCACGGTGCTCGCCGACTACCAGGCGCTCGTCGAGCCGCTCGAGTGCGCCGACACCCTGGCGATGTACAAGGTGATGAACCACCTCGAGTTCGACGTCGGCGGGATCGGCAACCACGAGTTCAACTTCGGCCTGCCCTTCCTGTCGCAGGTGACCCACACGCCGTTCGACGTCCCCGACCTCGATCTCGCCGGCTCCGAGATGTGCGGCGGGCCGACCTTCCCGCAGCTGTCGAGCAACGTCTTCAGCGCCAAGACCGACGCGACCCTGTTCCCGCCGACCGCGCTGCTGTCGCGGACGATCACCGCCACAGGTCCCGACGACGCCCCGCTCACCTCGACGCTGACGATCGGCTTCGTCGACGTCACCCCGCCGCCGATCCTCAACTGGGACAAGAAGTGGCTGGACGGCAAGGTCTACACCCAGGGCGTGCAAGAGACCGTGCCTCCGCTCGTCGAGGCGCTGCGGGCCCAGGGCGCCGAGATCGTGGTGGCGATCATCCACGGCGGCCTTGACGACTCGCCCTATACGCCCGCGCTCGAGAATCAGGCCTGGTATCTGGCCCAGATCCCCGGCATCGACGCGATGCTGATGGGCCACTCGCACCAGGTCTTCCCCAACCCGGCCAGCACGGCGCCGCAGTTCGACCTGCCGATGGTGGACAAGGACGTCGGCACGGTCGCGGGCGTGCCGGCGGTCATGGCGAACTTCTGGGGGCAGCACCTCGGCGTGATCAAGACCGGGCTCGTCTTCACCGAGGGTCGCTGGACGATCGACGCCGGTCAGACGGTCGTCGAGGCGCGCCCGATCGGCACCACCTGCATGGGCGGTCTGCCTGTGGCCTGCGACGCCGATCAGCGCTGGCGCACCGGCGAGCCGTGCGCTTTCGCCGGCATGTGCGAAGGCCAGGTCGACGGCGCCAAGATCCGCGTCGACGCCGATCCCTCGATCGCGCCGCTCGTCGACGCCGAGCACCAGGGGACGGTCGCCTACGTCAAGACGCCGATCGGCACCACCGACTTCGAGATGACGACGCTGTTCGCCGATCTCGGCGACGTCGGCGCGATCCAGATCGTCAACCAGGCGCAGGCCGACCACGTCTCCGCGTACATCCAGGCCAACCTGCCGGAGTACGCGTCGCTGCCGGTGCTGTCGGTCAGCGCGCCGTTCAAGACCGGCTTCGCCGGCGGCAACGACTTCACCGACGTGCCCGCGGGCAACATCGCCATCAACAACGCGGCCGACCTCTACCTCTACGCCAACACGCTCCAGGCGGTGAAGGTGACCGGCGCGGAGCTCCACGACTGGCTCGAGAAGGCGGCGACGCGCTTCAACCAGATCGACCCGCAGGTGGCGACGCCGCAGCCGCTGATCAACCTTGCGATGCCGGGCTACAACTTCGACATGATCACCGACCCGCGGGTCAGCTACGAGATCGACGTCACCCAGCCCCTGCCGCCGATGGGCGAGAAGGCGAGCGGCCGGATCAAGAACCTCACGTTCGACGGCGCCCCGATCGACCCCGCCGCCGAGTTCATCGTCGCCACCAACAACTACCGCGCCGGCGGCGGCGGGCAGTTCCCCGGGCTCGACGGCAGCAAGACGATCTACGCCTCGCCCGACACCAACCGCGAGGTCCTGATCGCCTACATCAAGAAGATCGTGACGCTCACCCGCCAGGACCACGGCTCCGCCCGCAGCTGGCACTTCACCAAGGTGGCGACGACGGGCCCCGTGGTCTTCTCCTCGGCGCAGAACGCCCTGCCCAAGGCGCAGGAGGCCGGCATCGACGGCATCACGCTGGTCGAGCAGGACGACGGCAGCAACAAGATGCTGTCGCTCTACGCGATCGACCTCTCGCAGTGAGCCCATGCGAACGACGCCGATCCCTGTCGTCCTCGTGACCGCGCTGGCCCTGTGCCGGTGCGCGCGAGAGGAGCGTCCAGCGCCCGGCCCGCGCGAGGCCGTCGCCCCGGCCGGGCAAGCGGCGCCCGTCGAGCGAGCGCCGCACGTCGCTCACGGGCCCCGGGACGCCCACGCGGCCCACGACGCCCACGCGGCCCATGACGCGCAGGAATCACCGCACGCTGCCCACGACGCGCAGGAACCACCGCTCGCGGCCCTCACGGCCGCGGCCGAGTCCGGCGATGTCGACGCGGCGGTCGCTCTCGGGCGGCGATACCTTCGCGGCTCGGCCCAGTTGCCGGCCGACGCCGGTCAGGCCCGGGCCTGGTTCTTGCGGGCCGAGGCGGCGCGTCCGGGCAGCGCCGCCTACGAGCTCGGACGGATGAGCCAGAGCGGCAAGGGCGTGCCGGCGGACCCCGTCGAGGCCGTGCGATGGTTCGAGGTGGCGGTCGACGCCGGCTCGGCCGACGCGATGTTCTTGCTCGCAGGCGCCGCCCGCACCGGCGCCGGCCTGCCACGCGACGACGCCCGCGCGGTCGCGCTGTATCGGCGCGCCGCCGCCATGGAGCACCCCGAAGCCTTGCAGGCGCTCGGGCTCGCGTACCAGCACGGAGAGCTCGGCCTGGCGATCGACGAGTCCGAGTCTCGCCGTTACATGGCCGCCGCCGGTCACGCGCTCCAACACCACCACCGCTGATGGCGCGACGCCCCAATGGGGCCACCGCGGCCGAGCGCACGAACGCCCCAGACGGGGCGACGAGCGGCGCCGCGAGACATGTCCTATTCAACATATCCCGGAGGACATGTTCTTCTTTAAAACAATGACCTTTTCGCCATGTCCTGTTCGACATGTCGATGAGGCCATGTCGTACACGCGCCCGCCGGTCGGCCTGTCCCTCACGTGAGGTGCAGCGGCAGCGCGCGCAGGCCGTGCAGGTTGATCGAGCTCCGCCACCGCAGCCGGGCAGGGTCGACGGCGAGGCGCAGCCGGGGAAAGCGCCGGACGAGCGCCACCAGGGCGATCCTCCCCTCGAGACGGGCCAGCGGCGCGCCGAGGCAATAATGAAGGCCGAGGCCGAACGCGACGTGACGATTGGGCTCGCGGGTGATGTCGAGCCGATCGGGGCGCTCGAACGCCGCCTCGTCGCGGTTGGCCGCGGCCAGCAGGGGCATCACCGCCTCGCCCGGCGGGATCGTGACGCCCCGGATCGTCACCTCCTCGCGGGTGAAGCGCGGCGGCGGCTGCTCGACCGGGTTCGAGAAGCGGAGCAGCTCCTCCACCGCGCTCGGGATCAGCTCCGGGCGCGCGCAGCAGCTCGAGCTGATCGGGGTGCTGCAGCAGCGCGAGCGTGCCGTTGCCGATCAGGTTCACGGTCGTCTCGTGCCCCGCCAGGATCAGCAAGAACAGCATCGCCACCAGCTCGTCCTCGGTCAGCTTGTCGTCGCGGTCGCGGGCCTGGATCAGGGCCGTCGCCAGGTCGTCGGCCGGCTCGGCCTGGCGGAGCCGGATCAGGCGGCGGAGGGCGCGAGCGAGCAGGAGGAGGCTCGGCATCTGGCGCACGATGTTGAGCAGGCTCGCTCCGCTGTTCTCGACCATCGCGTTCATCCAGCGGCGCAGCTTCATGCGCTCCGCCTCCGGCACCCCGATCATCTCGGAGATGATCGTCAACGGCAGCGGGAGCGCGAAGTCGGCGATCAGATCGACCGAGCCGCGCGCCGCGGCCCGATCCAGCAACGTCGCGGTCAACCGCTCGATCGGGCCCGACAGCGCCTCGATCCGCCGCGGGGTGAACACCCCCTGGACGAGCGTGCGGAGCCGGCGGTGCCCGGGCTCGTCCTGCGAGATCATCGACGTGTTGAGCGTGCGGACCACCGGCGGGAGCCACCACTGATCGGGGCGCCATCGATTCGCGCCGGCGTTCCGCGGGTCGCTCACGAGACGCGGATCTCGCAGCGCGCTGTACACGTCGTCGTAGCGCGACAGCAACCAGACGCGGCCGAAGAACGGCAGGCGAATCGAGGCGACGGGCGCCTCTCGCCGCAGGCGGGCGTAGAGCGGATAAGGATCCTGGCGGACCTGCGGGTCGGCGAAATCGATCTCGAGCGTCATACGGGGCTCTCAACGTAGCGCCCCGCCCCTCTTCCGGCACGCGCGAAGCGCCGCGTTCGCTGCCGACCCGGCAAGCGCCCCGAGCAGCACGGCGCCCTGTTGGGGCCTCGGACGCCCACTGCCGCCGCGGCCTGCTCATCACAAATGTCGAAGGCCGCTGCAGAATATTCTCAGGCTGGGCCCGCGTTGCCCGCGCGCGTGGCTTCGCTTCGCCAAGGATCTCGCGAAGACCCGGACTGGCACGCCCCGTGCTTAGCCCGACGGTTCAAGATCATGCGTGCTTCCGAGATCCTGGCCATGACGAGCGCGCTCGTGCTGCTCGCCTGCAACGGCGACGCGCCGACGAGGACCCTGGAGGCGCCGCTCGGCCCGGCGCCGTTGCTCGACGTCGATCCGGCTCCGGACGCCATCGAGGTCAGCGTCGTCGCTGCGCCGGGTCGGTGGGCTTTCCTCCCCGGCAAGCCCGCCGACGTCTGGGCCTACCGCGACGGCAACGTGGACGGCGACGAGGGCCGCGTGCCGGGTCCGATGCTGCTCGGCAAGGTCGGTGACCACGTCACGGTCCACTTTCGCAACGACCTGCCCGAGCCGACGACGCTGCACTGGCACGGGATCAAGGTGCGGGCGATGCACGACGGCAGCAACGTGTCGCAGATGGCCGTCGAGCCCGGGAAATCGTTCACCTACGAGTTCACGCTCACCGAGGCGGGCACCTTCTGGTTCCACCCGCACCTGCGAGCGGACGAGCAGATCGAGCGCGGCCTCTACGCGCCGATCGTGGTCCTCGGCGAGGACGAATTCCCGGTCGACACCGACCGCGTCCTCGTCCTCGACGACGTCAAGGTCGAGTCGAGCGGCCAGCTCGCCGACGATCACCAGCCTGGACCTCATGGTCGGCCGCCAGGGCAACGTGCTCCTCGTCAACGGCGAGAGGCTCCCGCGCCTCGAAGCCCCCGCGGGCGGGCGAGAGCGCTGGCGCCTGCTGAACAGCGCCAACGGGGCCTACTTCGACGTCAGCCTGCCCGGGCACTCCCTGCGCGTCATCGGCTGGGACGGCGGTGTCTTGCCCGAGCCCTACGACGTCGACCATTTGCTCATCGCGCCCGGCGAGCGCTACGAGCTGCTCGTCGAGCTCGGGGGCGCCGAGGGCGACACGATCGAGCTGCAGACGCAGCACTACGACCGCGGCCACGCGCTGCCGGACCTCGGCCCGCGGCCCCTCGCCACCTTCGCGCTCACCGCCCCTCCTGCGAACCCTGCGCCGAGGTCACCCGAACCGCGAGGCGACGTCGAGCCGCTGCCGGTGACGCCCGCCACGCCGCGCCGCAGCTTCACCCTGTCCGAGGAGGAGCCCGCGGGCCCCGCGGACGAGCCGCGCTTCTTCATCAACGACGAGGCCTACCCCGACGTCACGCGCCTGGTCGTCGGGACAGGTGAGATCGAGGTGTGGGAGATCGTCAACGACGCCGAGATGGACCACCCCTTCCATCTGCACGGGACCTTCTTTCAGGTGCTCGATCAGCCGCACCTCGGCTGGAAGGACACCGTCAACGTGCCGCGGAAGTCGACCGTGCGGATCGCCGTCGACTTCGACAACCCCGGCCTGTGGATGTACCACTGCCACATCCTCGAGCACGCCGAGCGCGGCATGATGGGCGTCCTGCAGGTCGGAGAAGCGCCGTGAGCGGCGCCGGCGGCCGGGCGCCGCGGTTGCCGCGCCCGTCCTCGTCAGCGATCCCGACCGCAGCAACAGCGAAAATTTTCTGCGTAATGCTCCATCGTCCTTGCCGTCCAATGGAAGGCCAGCCCCCATGCTACACCGACGCTACGCCCCGCTCGCTTTGATCCTCACCGTCCTCCTCGCCGCTTGCGGCGAGGACCACAAGAGCACCGATGCCACGACTCACGCGGGCACGCACGGCGGCGGAGGTACTGCGGACACGACGACCTCGACCACGGGCGAGGGCTCGAGTCCGACCACGACGGCCGTGGCGCCGCCGGCGGCGCCGACCGACCTCGCGGGCGACATCCTCGAGGGCGGCGTCCACCTCACCTGGAAGGACGCCTCGGACAACGAAGACAACTTCATCATCGAGAACAGGGCCGACGGCGACGCGGACTTTTCGCCCGTCATCGAGCTGCCCTTCGACTCCGTCACCTATCACGACACCGACGTCATGTCGGGCAAGAGCTACGTCTACCGCGTCAAGGCCGTCAACGCCGCCGGAGAGGCCGTCTCCGACGAGATCACGGTCACGCTCCCGTGACGCTCCGGGGCCTCGATCGAGGCCCCGCGAAGACGCCGAGCGTCACCCGGGTCCGAAGACCCGGGTTCGATCACGATGGTAGCGACGCCTCTCGTCGAGCCTGTCGCCTGGCGCTTGGCCAGACGAGATTGTAAGGACTCACGACGTGCGTGGCCCCTGAGCATCGCAAGAATTCGAGGACGATCATGAAAGACATGAAACTCAGTCGACGCCAAGCCCTCGTGGCCAGCGCGGCCCTCGGGGGCGCAGCCTCCGCTCTGGCGAGTCGAGAGGCGCAGGCTGCGGCTCCTGTTCACAAGTGGGAGTCGAGCTACAGCGGCGGAGGGACCTCCGCCGCGCGGGCGCCGGGACTGCCGGGGCGCGACTACCAGCCGACCGTCACGCCCGGGGGGGCCACTCTGGACTGGAAGATCGTCGACGGCGTGAAGGTCTATCACCTCGTCGCCGAGGAGGTCGATCACGAGTTCGCCCCCGGCCTTCGCGCGCGGTGCTGGGGCTACAACGGCCGGGTCCACGGACCGACGATCGAGGCCGTCGAAGGCGATCGCGTGAGGGTCTACGTCACCAACAAGCTCCCCGCGCCGACGACGGTCCACTGGCACGGCGTCTTCCTCCCGAACGGCATGGACGGGGTCGGTGGCCTCAATCAACGGTCGATCGCGCCGGGGGAGACGTTCCGCTACGAATGGACCTTCAAGCAGTCCGGGACCTTCATGTACCATTCGCACCACGACGAGATGACCCAGATGGCGCTGGGCATGCTGGGCATGATCGTCGTCCACCCCCGCCCTGCGCCGCAGGGCCACCGGGTCGACCGGGACTTCGTGATCATGCTGAGCGAGTGGAAGATCGTTCCGGGCGCCAGGCGGCCCGACCCGAACGAGATGACGGACTTCAACGTCCTCACCATGAACGCCAAGGCGTACCCGGGCACGGCGCCGCTGGTGTGCCGCACCGGCGAGCGAGTGCGGATCCGCTTCGGCAACCTCAGCGCCATGGACCACCACCCGATCCACCTGCACGGCTATTACTGGAAGGTCGTGGCCACCGACGGCGGCCGGCTGCCGGTGTCCGCGCAATGGTCGGAGACCACGGTGCTCGTGCCCACGGGTAGCACCCGGGATGTCGAGTTCGTCGCCGACGCGCCCGGGGACTGGGCGATGCACTGTCACATGACCCACCACGTCATGAACCAGATGGGACACGACCTGCCGAACATGATCGGCGTCGACGCGCGCAAGGTCGGCGCGCTCGGCGGCCGCGTCGTCCGCGGCTACATGCCGATGGGCGAGCGCGGGATGGGCGACATGGCCGAGATGGGGATGCCTGTCCCGAAGAACAGCATCCCGATGGTCGGCGCCAAGGGGCCGTTCGGCGACATCACGATGGGAGGCATGTTCACCATCGTCAAGGTGCGCGACGAGGACATCGGCGACGGGAACCAGGACCCCGGCTGGTACAAGCACCCGCCGGGCACGGTCGCCGCTCTCGCAAGGAAGGAGGACATGGCTCGTGACGGCATCCAGGCGTGAAACTCCGATTCGCGGTGCTCTCATCCGACACGGTCGTGCTCGTCTCCTCGCCTCGCTGCTCGCGGCGCTGTCGGCCTGCCGCGCAGGCCTTCCGCCCGAGCCTCCGGGGGCCGATCCGGCCGACCCGAACGCCCCTGCAGCGCCGTACGAGACGCAGGCGAATCCGTACGAGGTCTCGGCCTTCGCCGACGCGCCGGCCGAGTCTCACAGCGGGCACGAGCCCATGGACCATGCCGGGCACGGGCACATGGGCCATGGTGGCGGTGCCTCGGAGCAGCCCGCGAATACAAATCCTCACTCCGAGCACGCAGGCCACGACAGCGGCGCGAGCTCGTCGTCTCCGCGACGCGGAGTCGAGCCCGGAGCTCCTCCCCGGCAGGAGGGTACGCGGCGATGAAGACCCATGCTCTCATTCTGTCGCTCGTGGCTGCGCTCCTGGGATGCGCCTCGGTCCAGCCGACCCGGGCACGGCGAGACGTCGGGGAGATCGTCGAGACCCGCGTCGGGCTGGCCGATGTGGTCCCCGAGAAGCAGGACGCGGAGAGCCGCGCCCGCGTGCGTGACCGCGTCGCCGAGCTCACCGCGGAGCCGCTGACGCAGGAGCGCGCGCTGCAGGTCGCGATGCTCAACAACCGTGAGCTGCGGGCCGTGCTCGAGGAGCTCGGGGTCGCCCAGGCGAAGCTGGTGCAGGCGGGCTTGCTGGAGAACCCGGTGATCGCGGGCGACCTCGTCGACTCGACCCGCGGTTACGGCCTCGGCGGCGGGCTCTCGCTGACGCAGAGCCTCCTCAGCGCGTTCTTGATCCCCGCCAAGCGGCGCCTGGCGCAGGCTCGGCTGAATCACGCGATCGTGACGGTCGGCCAGGCAGCCTTGATATTGGCGCGGGACGTCAAGGTGGCGTTCGTGCGCACGCAGGCGGCCGAGCAGATGCTCGAGCTGTACCGCGGCCGCGCCCAGGCAGCCGAGGTCGCTCACGAGCTGGCGCAGCGCCAGCTCGACGCCGGCAACATCAACCCGCTCGACCAGCAGCTGTTCGCCGCCGCGCTGGACCGGGCCCGCATCGAGCTCGCCGACGCCGAGCTCGCCGCGCTGGTCGAGCGCGAGGCGCTGACCCGCTTGCTCGGGCTGTGGGAGAGGACGTCGCCTGGAAGCTCGCGGGCCCGCTCGCGGACGCCCTGCCAAACGAGGCCGAGCTCGGCCGGTTGGAGCAGCAAGGGATCGCCGACCGACTCGATCTCTCCGCGGCGCGCGTGGAGGTGAAGTCGATCGCCCACGCCCTCGGGCTGCGTCGACGGGGCATCGTGACGGGGATCGAGGCGGGCTTCGTGATGCGCAACGAAGTCGGCAACGACGCGGGCCACGAGCCGGTCCTCGGCGGCTCGCTCGCGCTGCAGCTGCCGATCTTCGACCCCGGTCACGCCGACATCGCGCGCATCCAGGCGTACCTGCGGCAGGCCCAGCACCGGCTGCAGGACGCGGCGATCCACGCGCGCTCGGAGATCCGCGTGCATCGAGCCGAGCTGGTCGCGGCGCGCCGCAAGGTCGAGCACTACCAGAAGACGGTGTTGCCGCGCGCCGAGTCGATCACGGACCTCACGCTGCTGCAGTACAACGCGATGCTCGTGGGCACTTACCAGCTGCTCGAGACCCGCTCGGACCAGATCGAGGCGCATCGCCAGTACGTCGAGGCCCTGCGTGACTACTGGGTCGCCCGCAGCGACCTCGAGCTCGCGGTCGGCGGGCGCCTCGTCCCACGGCGCGAGTGAGGCGCCCGCTCGGCGCCGTGTGATGATTCGTCGGCGACGATGGGGTCACCGGCGGAACGACAGCAGCGGCCCCGCGACGCGCTGCGGCGATTCGGCGGCGAACCACGCCCGCGTCGCGTCACGAAAGTCGGCGAGCCGAAGGCCGCCGGCGTCCGGCGCACACGCGTCGAGCTTGGCCAGGCCGCGCGCGAGCAGCCGCGCGGCGCTCTCGGGTTTGCCCTGCACGCGCAGCTTGTGATGGGCCGCGGCGACCTGGATGAGGCCCTGCAGCAGGCGGCGCTCGTCCGGGTCGGTGGCGACGCGCCAGCGGTCTTCCCAGGCCTCGTGGGCGGCAAAATGAGCGCCTGCGTTGAACAGCGCGACGCCCTGCGCGAGCGGCGTGTCGAGGCTCGTCGGCGGCACGGTCATCGGTCCCGCTTCATCCCGGTCACGGGGTGAATTCCGCGATTCGCCACAGCGCGGCGGGATCGTACATCTTGCCGCGCGTGACCACGGCCGTCACCTTGCGGACGTTGCGGATGTCGGCGATCGGATCGCCGGCCACGAGCACCAGGTCCGCCCGCTTCCCCGGTTCGACGGTGCCGACCTGCGCCTGCATGCCCATCACGCGCGCCGGGACGCTGGTGGCGGCCTGGATCGCCGCCATCGGCGAGAGCCCCGCCTCCACGTACAGCTCGAGCTCACGGTGCAGCGAATGGCCCGGCACCGAAATGTCCGTGCCGGCGACGATCGGGACGCCGGCGCGGTGCAGCTCCCCCACGACCGCCAGGTACTTGGAAAAGATCGCCCCGTCGAGCTCCGCCTGCGCGGGCGACGAACCGTCGAACAGCCCGCGGAGCTCCCGCGGCAGCTTGGCGAGGCCGGGCTCGCGGCGGGCGTTCTCTTCGGCGGTGTGAGTCATCAATTCGTAGAGCGCGAGGGTGTCGTCGAGCATCACCTTCTTCGCCGCGAAGGCGCGGACCACCTGCGCGAGCGGAGGCGCCTTGACGTCGGCGTCGGCGATTCGCCGCCCTCTGGCCTCGCGCGACAGCTTCCCGGCCTCGCCCGGGGCGAACAGCGGATCGAACAAGAACTGCACGTGGCTGACGCCGTCGTAGCCGGCCGCGATGGCCTCGAGGACGCTCATGCCCTCCGGCACGTGCCCGACCACCCGCATGCCGCGGCGATGCGCCGCCTCGGCGATCGGCCGCACCAGCGAGGGCGCGACGCTCGAGTAGAGCTTCACCTCGAGGCAGCCGGCGCGCTTGAGGCGATCGAGCACCGGCGCGATGTCTTCTCGCCGCTGGATCCGCACCGTCCCGAGCGCGCGCGGACCGTCGCCGTCGACGATCCCGCTCACCAGGATCCGCGGCCCCAGCCCCTTGCCCGCGTCGAGGGTGTCGCGGATGCCGGTCACGAACTCGAGGATGTTGCCGAGGTCGCGCACGGTGGTGACGCCGGCCGCCAGATACGCGGCGCCCTGCTCGACCTGCTGCACGTGCGCGTGCATGTCCCACAGGCCAGGGAGGATCGTGCTGCCGGAGACATCGAGCGTCGATGCGCCGGGCGGGATCGGCGTCGACGCCCGCGGCCCCGCGGCGACGATCTTGTCGCCGTCGTAGACGACCACCGCGTCGCGCACCGGGGGCCGACCGGTGCCGTCGACGAGGTCGGCGCCGACGAGCGCGACCGCTCCGGCCGGCCCTCGCGCCGCGGCTTGTCCGACCTCGGACAGCCAGGCGACGCCGTCGGCGCCCGCGCGCGACACGAGCTCCGGCAGGAGCGCGACGAACCCCTCGCGCGCGGCCTCGAAGTGATCGAACTCGGCGTCCCGCGTCACCACCGCGACGAGCCTGCCGGCGTCGTCGAGCCACGCGTCCTCGCGGCCCCACACCAGCCCGCGCACGCTCACGTGCTCGAGGATCACTCGCTTGCCCTCGACCTCGTGCTCCTGCTTGCCGCGCGACTCGATCGTCACCGTCGCCGCGGGCAGCAGCGTCATGGTCGCAGGGCGACCGCGGGCGACCCACGCGCGGAGCAGCAGGTCCTGGGCGAGCAGCGGCGCGTAGCCCGAAGCGACGACGTACGCGCCGGACGGCGTGCCGCGGACGGGCGCCTCGCCGACGCGGCTGTGCATGAACGTGCCGTCGGCCTCGACGAGGACGCGCTCGTCGATCGACGACATCCGCGAGGTCTTGCCCCACGCCTGATAATCACGCGGCGCGCCGTCGGGCCCGAGCCGGAACGACGCCGCGAGCGTCACCTGGCTGCCGCGATCCTGGAAGCCGAACGACGCCTTTGCCTCGAGCTGGCCCGCGCCGTCGCGCGTGTACGTGTCGCGCTCGACCCCGATGCGCTGCAGGAACTTGTGAAGGTGAAAGACGGTGGTCTCGACCACCTCGCGCTTGCCGTCCGGCGCCCCGGCCGGCCCCGCGCGCTCGCCGGGCGCCGCTTCGGAGGCGACGCCGGTCGCAGCCGGGGTCGTCACCGACGGCCCCGGCGTCGGCCGACACGCCGCGACGCACGTGAGAAGGAACGCGAAGCGCGAGAGGCTCGACATCTCCGACCGTATATCGGACGGAGCGCCGGGCTGTACAGCGCGGAGCGACGAAGCGGCGCCACGGGGGGCGCCGCCGTCGTCGATGAGGGCGCCACCGGTGCTTCGCGGAGCTTGCTCGCGCCGGACGTCGCGAGATATCCACCGACACCGGTCGCCCGGCGCGCGCGGATGTTCACGCGGCCGCTGCGAGGGACGACTCGTAGCCGGCCTCGCGCAGCGCCGCGATCACGTGGTTCACGGTCACCCTGTCCCGGTCGTGGCGCACGAGCACCTTGCCGTCGCTCAGCCGGACCTCCACCTCGGCGACCCCGTCCAGTTCTCCCAGGGCCTCGCGGATGTGGCGGACGCACGACTGGCAGCTCATGCCCGGGACATCGAGGATAGTTTCTTGATGCGTGTTCATGGCAGGTCTCCTTGCGGCGCAGAAATTCGCGGCTCGCATCGAGCAGACGCGACGGGCCGGAGCGCATTACAGGGCCACGTCTGCGCTTCACCCGCCGAGCGAGCTGTAATCCCCGGCGGGGTGCGGCGTCAGCGAGTCGAGGAAACCATGCCGAGCACCGACGTCACTGCGAGAACCGCGACGCCCGAGGACGCTGCCTCCCGCGTCGACCTGCCGATCCAGGGGATGACCTGCGCCAGCTGCGTCAGCCGGGTCGAGCGCGCCCTCAAGGCCGTGCCCGGCGTCGAGGAGGCGCACGTCAACCTCGTCACGGGGCGCGCGAGCGTCACCTTCGATCCATCGACGGCGACGCCAGCCGCGCTCACCCGGGCCGTCGAGGACGCCGGTTACGAGGTGCCGCGCGCCGCGACCGCCAGCACCACGAGCGTCGAGCTGCCGATCGCGGGCATGACCTGCGCCAACTGCGTCCGACGGATCGAGAAGGCGCTGCGCGCGGTGCCGGGCGTGACCGAGGCGACCGTCAACCTGGTCACGCAGCGGGCGACCGTACAGTTCGCGCCGGACACGACCTCGCCGCGCGCGCTGGTCGAGGCGATCACGCAGGCCGGTTACTCGGTGCCGAACTTCGCCGCCGCCCCGGCTGCCCGCTCCGAAGCGGCGACCCGGGCCGAGGCGCTCGAGCAGTCCGAGCAGCGAGAACAGCGAGGGCTCCGCCGCGACTTCATCCTCGCCGCGACGCTCACCGTCCCGCTGCTGGTCGTGGCCATGTCGCACGGCGCCATTCCAGGCACCGCGGGCGCGTTCGGCCGGTGGCTGCAATTCGGCCTCGCCACGCCGGTGGTGTTCGGTCCCGGCGGTCGGTTCTTGCGGCTGGCCTGGAAGGCGCTGCGCCACGGCGCGGCCGACATGAACACGCTGGTCAGCATCGGCACGCTCGCCGCGTGGGTCTACTCGACCGTCGCGCTGACGCTCCCCGGCCTGTTCCCGCACGCCGAGCACGGGGTCCTGCCGCACCTGTACTTCGAGGCAGCCGCGGCGATCATCAGCTTCGTGCTGCTCGGCAAGCTGCTCGAGACGCGGGCGCGCCGGCGCCTGTCCGACGCGGTCCGCGGCCTCGTCGCGCTGGTGCCGAAGACGGCGCGGCGGCTCGTCGGCGACCGCGAGGACGACGTCCCCGTCGAGTCACTCGTGCCCGGCGATCACGTGCTCGTGCGCCCTGGCGAGCGGATCCCGAGCGACGGCGTGATCGTCCGCGGCGTGTCCGCCGTCGACGAGTCGATGCTGACCGGCGAGAGCATCCCCGTCGACAAGACGAAGGACGCGCCGGTGTTCGGCGGGACGCTGAACCAGAGCGGCGCATTGGTGGTGCGGGTGACGCACACGGGCGGCGAGACGGCGCTGGCGCGGATCGCCCGGGCCGTCGAGCAGGCGCAGGGCTCGCGCGCCCCGATCGCGCGGCTCGCCGACGTCGTCAGCAGCTACTTCGTGCCGATCGTGCTCGGGATCGCCGGGGTCGCGCTGCTCGCCTGGCTCGCCGTCGATCCGTCCGCGGCGGGCTTCGCGGCGGCCCTCGAGCGCTTCGTCGCGGTCCTCGTGATCGCGTGCCCGTGCGCGCTCGGCCTGGCGACCCCGGCCGCGGTCGCGGTCGGCACCGGGCGGGGCGCCGAGCTCGGGATCCTCGTCAAGGGCGGGGCGGCGCTCGAGGCGGCGAGCCGCGTCGACACCGTGCTGCTCGACAAGACCGGCACCCTGACCGAAGGCAAGCCGGAGCTGACCGACGTGGTGCCGGCCCCGGGCTGGAGCGCCGCGGAGCTGCTGGCGCGGGTCGCCGCGGTCGAGCGAGAGAGCGAACATCCGGTCGCGCGGGCCATCGTCGAGGGCGCGCAGCAGCGTGGGGTCCGGGCCGCGCAGGCGAGCGATTTTCGCATGGAGCCGGGCTTCGGGATCGCCGGCAGCGTCGACGGCCGGGTCGTGCTCGTGGGCACGAGCGCGTGGCTGGGCCGCAGCGGGGTCGACGCAGCGAGCCTGGAGGCCGAGGCCGAGCGCCTCGCGGGGCGCGGCCGGACCCCCTCGTTCGTCGCGGTCGACGGCGCCCTGGCCGGCCTCGTCGCAGTCGCGGATCGACCGACCGCGGGCGCGAGGCAGGCCGTGGCCAGCCTGAGGGACATGGGGATCGCGGTGGCGATGGTGACGGGCGATCGGCGAAGCACCGCGGCGGCCATCGCGGCCGAGCTCGGCATCGACCGCGTGATCGCGGAGGTGCGCCCCGAAGACAAGGCGCAGGTGGTCGCCGACGAACGGGCCCGCGGTCGGGTGGTGGCGATGGTCGGCGACGGGGTCAACGACGCGCCCGCGCTGGCCGGCGCGCACGTCGGGGTCGCGGTCGGCACCGGCACCGACATCGCCCTCGCGGCCGCCGACATCGCGCTGCTGAAGGGCGGGATCTCGAGCTTGCCCGTCGCCCTGCGACTGGCACGCCGGACCCTGCGGACGATCCGGCAGAACCTGTTCTGGGCGTTCGTCTACAACGTGATCGGGATCCCGATCGCCGCCGGGGCGCTGTACCTGTGGACCGGGTGGTTGCTGTCCCCGGTCCTGGCGAGCGCCGCGATGTCGCTGTCGAGCGTGTCGGTGCTGACGAACTCGCTGCGCCTGCGGCGCTTCACCGCGGCTTGACCCCGGGCGGTCGTCGGCCGCCGGTGTAATGCCCCGCCGACCGCTGCGTCAGCCCTGTTGGAGCGAATGCAGGCACACACGAGGAGAACACAGGTCATGAGCGCCCAGGAGACGCACTTCGAATCGAAGCCGACGCCTGAAGTGGTGAGCCGGCTCGTCGCCAACCACCGCGAGTTCCTCGCCTTCCTGCAGATGCGGGTCGGCAGCCGAGCCGTCGCCGAGGACATCCTGCAGGACGCGTTCGTGCGCGGCCTCGACAAGCTCGGCGGCCTGCGCGACGACGAGGCCGCGGTCGCCTGGTTCTACCGGCTGCTGCGCAACGCGGTGATCGATCGCCGGCGGCGCGACGCGGCGGCGGGCCGGCGCCTCGACGCCCTCGCGGCCGAGCTCGAGGAGGCGGTCGAACCGGCTCCCGAGCTGCGCGGCGCGGTATGTCAGTGCGTGGCGCGGCTCGCCGACACGCTGAAGCCGGAGTACGCGCAGGCGCTGCGGCGCATCGAGCTCGACGGCCTCGCGGTCAAGGACTACGCGGCCGAGGCGGGCATCACCCCGAACAATGCGGCAGTGCGGGTGTTTCGCGCCCGCGATGCGCTGAAGAAGCAGGTCGCCCGCTCGTGCGGCACCTGTGCCGTACACGGCTGCCTCGACTGCACCTGCAGCGGAGGATGCGGCTCGTGATTGCATGAACGCGCGAGCCCCCTGTCGTCGCCAGCGCGAGCAGTCGGAGGGCGATGGCCAGGCCGGCATGAATCCGTCGCGCGAGACAGAGTCTCGCGGGCCTTTCGCGTGAAGCAAGGCACGAGACCTGCGCCGGGCCGGGCTGGCTCGAATGCTAGGATGCAGTCGATGCAACGGATGCAGCGATTGGCGATTTGTGGGTGGATGACGGCGGCGTGCGGACCCGGGGCGCCGGAGGGCGGCACGACCGCGACGGACCCAGATCCGTCGAGCACGACCGCTTCGTCGACCGACACGCCGAGCCCGTCGACGAGCACGGCGTCCACCACCGAGGTGCCGACCACCGGTGCGCCGACCACCGAGGGATCCACGACGACCGACGGCACGAGCGCGACGACCTCGATGACGGACGACACCTCGAGCGGCGAATCGACCGCCACCGAGGGCAGCACGACCGGAGAGGCGGCGCCGTGCTGCGTCGCTCCGGACGAGCCCACGTCGAGCGTGCAGGCCCAGACGCCGGTCGGCACGAGAGCCCTGCCGTGGGCCGCCTACGGCATCTCCGGCGGCGAATGCGGCGGCGCGCGGTTCCTCTACCTGTACTCCGAGGCATCCGGCGTGGAGGCGCCATCGTTCGAGCTGGACGGCGTCGACCACCTGGAGATCATGATCAGCAGCTACAGGGGCATGTGGCCGAACGACTTCATCGGCACCGGCCCTGCGGAGGTGACGGCGCGCTTCGACGGCCAGTCTGCGAGCGTCACGGGCGAGCTCACCGTCCTCGAATATGACAGCGGCTCCGAGGACACCCTCGGGTGCGCGCCGGAGATGACGCCGATCATGCCCGACGCCCACATCTCGTTCACGATCGCCCTGAAGGCCGACGGCTGGGACATCGCCGGCGAGGTGGTCGCCGGCTACTGCCCGGCGCTGAGCAAGTTCTGTCCGTGAGGTGCTCGGCTCCCCCGAGCGACGCGCGCGCGAGCACTTGAGCCGGGAGCGAGGCGGGTGATACCGTGCGACATGGATCGCCCGGGTGCTCGTACTTCGTCGCGCCGACCTTCACCTGCGACGAGCGAGGGGCCGCGATGACCGGTGACTCGGTCGAGGCGGCGCTGGCGAGCCCGGGGCCGAAGCTCGCGGCGTGGGACACGTCGCGGCCCGGAGAGGCGGTGTTCGCCATCTTCGCGGTGTCGTCGGCCGGCGCGCGGCTGCTGGCGCAGGGCGAGGCGGCGGACAGGGACGCGACGGCCGCGGCGTCGCGCCGCCGCGGCCTGCGGATCGGCGCGTGCCACGGCGGCCACGAATTCGTGTGGGTCGCCGACGAGCTCGGCTGCGTCGTGTGGTCGCGCGCCGCCGTCCGCCTCGACCTCACCCGCGTGCTGCTGCGATTCGCGGGCGACGAAGTGGCGCTGCGCGACGTGCGAGCGGTCGTGTCCTTCGTCGCCGACGACTGGGTCCGCCGCGGCGTCCGGATCGAGCGGATCGGCGGCGAACCGGTGGTCGCGCTCGACGAGCACGACGAGGTCGCGCGGCTCGATCCGACCTACAACTACGATGATTTCTCGATGTCCGACGCCGGCTGGACGAGCAGCTTCGGCCGCGATCTGGCGGCCTGGCTCGGCGTGCCGCACCGCGACGACGCGTTCGGCGGGGCGGTGACGGCGATCGTGCAGCCCGAGCCGCGGGACGACATTCACCGCATCGCGCTCAAGCTCGCCGAGCTGCGGGCGCTCGGGTCGCGCTGCCACTCGTCGCCGTTCGGCTTCGAGACGCGCCCGCCGCTCGCGCTCGCCACGGTCGACGCCTTCGAGCGCGAGTACGCGGTCGCGCTGCCGTCCGACTACGCGCAATTCCTCGTACGTATCGGCGACGGCGGGGCCGGACCGATCAGCTATCATTCGCTGTACCGGTTGTCGCTCGCGCTGCGCGAGGGCCGGCCCGCCAGGCCGTTCTTGCCGACGGGCCCGGCGGCGCACGCGTCCGCCGACTCGTCCGACATCGAGTGGCTGCTGCGACAGGCGGACGTCGAGGCGAGCCGCGAGGTCGCGCACCGCATCGAGGCCGACTTTCCGGCGGACTGGAGCGAGCGCGACGGCTGCGTGATGCTCGGCACCGACGGCTGCGGCAGCGACTCGCTGCTCGTCGTCGCGGGCGAGCGCCGCGGCGAGGTGTGGCTGGCCTGCGATTTCGGAATGGTCCGGACCTGCCGCTCGTTCGTCGCGTGGTACGAGGGCTGGCTCGACGAGCAGATCCTGGTGCTGCGCAACGAGCTCGCGTCGCTGGGCCACTTGGCGGACTTCGCCCGCGCCGGTCTGCGGGCGGGCCGGTTCGGCGAGGCGCTGTCGGCGGCCGAGGAGCTGCGGCGCCGGCAGCTCGCGCTGGATCCCGACACCGATTATTACCCGTCCGAGATGCTGCTCGGGATGGCGCGCGCGGGGGTCGACGGCGACCTCGACCGGGTGGCTGTCCTCTCGGACAGGTTCGTGGTGGACGACGGCTGGACCGGTCAGGCCGTCGAGGCGCTGCACGACCTGCTGGCGCGGCGGCAGGAGCTGCTCGAGCGAGCGCTGGTCCGCGGCGGGACGTGGACGCGGGCGGACGTCGAGGCTGCGTTGCCGGCGATCGACGGCGCGCTGCTGGCCGACGAGCGGGCCGCCGCGTTCGCGGCGTGCGACGCGGTGCTGGCCCTGATCCCCGACTGCGCGACGGTGCGGATGAAGCTGGCGGTGACGCTGCTCGCCTTCGACGACCCCGCCGGCGCGCTCGCCCAGCTCGCGCCGCACAGCGAGCCGTGCGCGCACGCGTGGAACCTGCGCGCCGCCGCCTGGTCGCGGCTGGGGCGGCTGGACGAGGCGCTCGCGTGCGCGAAGACGGGCCTGTCCTTGCGGCCAGGCTGGATCGTCCTCCGCGACAACCTCGGCGCCTTTCACGGCGAGAACGGCGACCCCGCGCGCGCGGCCGAGATCCACGCGGCCTCGATCGCGGCCGAGCCCGAGTACGAATGGGGGCACCACAACCGCGGCGTCGCGCTCGCCCGACTCGGCCACACGGAAGAGGCGCTGGCGTGCATCCGGCGCGCGCTCGAGCTCGGCCATCCGCGCTGGCGGGTCGCGGCCGAGCCGGGCATCGAGGCGCTCCAGCGGTCGCCGGCGTATCGGGCGCTGATGCTCGCGGGCTGACGCTCAGCGCACGCGCCAGGCCGGGTGCTCGTCGCCGACGGCGGGCGCGGGCAGAAGACCGTTCTCGACCGCGCCGTCGTCGCTCTCGGGCTCGCACAGGTACACCGCGATCGCCCCGAGCGGCTGGTCGGTGTCCACGCGCGACCAGCCCGTGGGGGCGGCCCGCGCCTCGCTGCGCCACTCGACGCTCACCTCGCCGACGCGGGCCGCCTCGAGGATCGCGCGCCCGCCCTCGGCGCCGATCGCCGCGACGCGGGCGACCTCGACGTCGTGAGCGCCGGCCGCAGGTTCGACGCGCAGGCCGTGCTGGCGCAGGTGCGCGGCGATCGGCGGCGGCACGAGGTAGGCGCGCGGGCGATCGACGACCGTGGTGCCGACGAACCTCGCGTGGTGCGGGATCGTCACGGAGACCGGCGCGCCGTCGGGCGTCCGCGGCTCGCGGGTGAGGATCTCGATCGGCGCGGCGAACCGCTCGAGCCGGTAGCGCACCGCGACGCGCTCGGGCGGGCGGGCGCTCGCGGCCACGACGTCGCGGATCTCCGCGGCGTGCTGCGCGGCCCAATTCAGCGTCTCGATCTGCCACGCCGACGCCGTCGCCACCCGCTCGGCGAACGGCAAATAGCTGTAGCACTCGAGCAGCAGGTCGAGGCGATTGGTGAGACCGCGGTAATTCGAGCCGAAGCGCGGGTGGTGCGGGTAAGTCATCCAGCCGAGCCCGACGGCCGCCGACGGGTCGACGTCGCCGCCGGCGTCGAGGACCTGCTCGTCCTCGACGAAGTTGCCGTACCACCCGCTCTCGAAGCCGCGCCGGCGCACCGCCGCGATCACGTCGGGGACCAGCCGCTCGCGCATGAACGCGATCGGCT
The DNA here is from genome assembly GCF_026626665.1 of Nannocystis pusilla. Classification (GTDB taxonomy): domain Bacteria; phylum Myxococcota_A; class Polyangia; order Nannocystales; family Nannocystaceae; genus Nannocystis; species Nannocystis pusilla. Next base: position 409,719 of record NZ_JAPNKE010000002.1, on the reverse strand, counting down.
CGGCGCGGCCCGACTCGACGGTGTGCGGGACGTCGACGGTCATCTGGAACCGGTGCACCGAGCCGTTGGTCGCGTGGTTGTCGATCGTCAGGTCGGGCGCCCACGGGATGTACACGCCCTGCTGCAGCAGGCGCATCTCGAGCGCGGCCTGGCGCAGGTAGTCGCGGTTGAGGTTGATGCCCTCGCTCTGGGTGCGCGTGCCGACGACCGGGCCCGGCTGACCGGCGAGCTTCTTGAGGTCGAGGCGGCGGTTGGCGGGGTCGAGGGCGTCGTTGCCGTCGGGGTTGAACAGCGGCACGACCAGCAGCACCAACTCGGACAGCCAGTCGGGGTGCTTGCCGTCGAGCAGGTCGCGCACCAGCGCGAGGCTCGCCTCCTTGCCCTCGACCTCGCCCGGGTGGATGCCGTCGAGCATCAGGACGACCGGCCGCCCGCTCCGGCGCGCCTCCTCGGGCGTGCGCACGCCGTCGCGCGAGAGCACGAGCAGCGGCAGCTCGCGGCCGCCGGGGCTCGCGCCGAACTCGGTCACGTGCAGGCGCCGGTCGTTTCGCGCGCGCAGGCCGGCGACGAAGCGCATCACGTCGGCGTGCAGGGAGGTCTCGCGGTATCCGGTCGCTTCGGCGCGGGTCAGCAGCATGACCGCCTTGTGGCACGAAAACCGCGCCGGCGTCGATCGCCGCGCGCCAGTCCCCGGCGTGCGGAAGTGCGCGTCACCGCGACCGCTCGGCCGCGCGTCCGGGCGAGCGCCTGCACGCGACGAGCGCCCTGCAGCGAATCGACAGGACCGGCGGTGCACTCAGTCGAGGACGATCTCGTGCGAGCTGCTGTACGTCCGGCGGCAGAACTCCCTGCGACACACGTCGTAGTCGGGCGCCCATGCCTCGGCGGCCAGCACCTCACCGGCGCGGCGGACGACCACCGAAGCGTGGTTCGGCATCCACGCCCGCGAATCGCACAGCGCGTGTTCCATGTCGGTGGTGAGCAGCACCACGGCGCCGTCCTCCCCCGTGAAGGCCGTGGCGTCGCGACCGTCACGGTCAGAGTCAGGCGATCGCGGTGACTGCCTCGACCGGAGCGCCGAATCCTGTCACCCGGGCGGAGCGTCGAATCGATACTGCGTGCGCTGGGCGGACGGCCGCGCCGCGAAGCGCTCGGCGAAGCGCGCGAGCGCGGGGTACGGCTCGACGGGCACGGTGGCGCGGAACGAGAGGTGGTCGACGAGGCAGAACAGGGACGCCTCGAACAGGCTCAGGTCGCGCGGCGAGGGCAGCTCGTCCAGCACGCGCGCGAGGTGGTCGTCGAGCCAGCGCAGCGCGCCCTCGAAGCCGTGGCGCGCCTTCACGAAGTAGAGGTTGTCGGCCGGGAGCCCGCACAGGACCGGCCCGAACACCAGCTGCACCTGCGCGGCCATGCCGTGCCGCACCAGCTCGTGGGCGTTGCGCGCGAGGTCGGAGCGGAGCTCCTCGGGCCACACGACGCGCCGGTCCGCGCCCGCGAGCTCCGCGAGCGCGCGACAGATGTTCTCGGCGCCGAACACCAGCGAGCCGCCCCTGCGCAGCGTCGGCAGCTTCAGGGCCGGGTTGCCGGCGTAGAATTCGGGCCGGGCGACGGTCATGTCGTGGACCGGCACCAGCTCGAACCGGACCGCGAGCTCGTGCGCGAAGACCTGCGCCAAACGGGTGAAGTGAGAGCTGCTACGACCGATGATCTGCACGTCGCTCATGTCGACTCGACCCCTCGCCATGGCATACCACCGGGTCGCGGCCGGCCACAGACACAGTTCCGGTCGCGCCGGGCCGGGGATCTGTGCACGGGCGAGGCCGCCCGACCTCGATCACCGGGTGACGGGGGCGTCCGCGGCTGGCTCGCCCGCCGCCACGGCCCGCGGCCCGCCGCGGAGCGGCGCTTCGGCGAGGATCGGCGAGATCGGATACGATGCGGGCATGCGTCCAGTCGCCCTCGCCGTCGTCACGCTGCTGTCCGCCTGTTCGAGCGTCCCCCCGGCGGCGGGCGTGCCGGACAGCGACACCGACACCAGCACGGGCAGCAGCGGCGGCGACAGCACGAGCGAGGGCGGCCACGCCCTGTGCGACGGCGGGCCGTGGCAGAGCGGGCAGCCGATCGCCGTCCCGGAGCTGCCGGTCGGCGATCCGGCCGCGGGCTACGAAGCCCTGCTCACCGAGGACTACGTCAGTTGCGGGATCCCCTGGGAGCTGTTCGGCTTCGCCGAGGACGTGCTCGGCGTCGAGGAGCCGCTGCCCGGGCGCACCGGCAAGAACGCCGAGGTCGGCCACGCCTGGAACGTCGTGACCCTCGAGGACGGCAGCGAGCTGGTCGTCTCCAACTGTCTGCAGTGCCACGCCGGCTACTTCGACGGCGAGCTGATCGTCGGCCTCGGCAAGGCCTCGGCCGACTTCACGACCTCGCTCAGCGACTTCGCCGAGCCGCTGCCGGACCTGCCCGAGACCAGCGACGCCAACGCGGCCTTCAACAAGTTCAAGGCGCGCGCCGCGGCGCTCGGGCCCTATTCGACGATGCTGACGATCGGCGCCAACCCGGCGGTCATGTTCGCCATCATCCTGCTCTCGCACCGCGACCCGGTCACGCTCGCGTGGAGCGACGAGCCGCGCTACGAGCTGTCGACCGAGCTGGTGATCCCGGCCGATCCGCCGCCGTGGTGGCGGGTCGGCAAGAAGGCCAGCAACTTCGCCAACGGCATGTCGCGCCGCGACCACCGCGGGACCATGGTCCTCGCGTCGTCGCTGTGCACCGACAGCGTGGAGGAGGCCGGGCCCGTGGTCGACTACTTCGCCGACATCCAGGCCTACCTCGCCTCGCTCGAGGCGCCGCGCTACCCGTTTGCGATCGACGAGGCGCTCGCGGCCGACGGCGCGGAGATCTTCGAGTGCAACTGCGCCGGCTGTCACGGCACCTACGCCGCCGACCCCGCGGCCGAGACCTACCCCAACCTGCTGATCCCGCTCGACGTGATCGGCACCGACCCCTCGTTCGCCACCCTCTCGGCCGAGGGCGGCTTTTATCATCACCTGAAAGATTGGTTCAACGAGTCGTTCTACGGCATGTTCAGCGAGGTCGTGACCGACGACCCGACGCCCGGCTACACCGCGCCGCCGCTCGACGGCATCTGGGCGACCGCGCCGTACTTCCACAACGGCTCCGTGCCCAGCATCGCGCTCGTGCTCGACAGCACGGCGCGCCCGAGCACGTGGCGGCGGCTCGACTACGACAGCACCCACTTCGACGAGGCCGCGCTCGGCTGGCCGTGGGAGCCGGCGATGGCCTGGTCCGAGGCGCCGGCGAGCGAGCGCAAGTTCATCTACGACACCACCGCGTTCGGCTACGGCAACGGCGGCCACACCTTCGGCGATCACCTCGACGACGCCGAGCGCCTGGCCCTGCTCGAGTACCTGAAGACGCTCTGACCCGAACGGCCCTCGCAGCGAGGCCGCGCAGCCCGGCGCCGCTCGAGACATTCCCGGGCCCGCGAGCCGCCCCGGAGAGCCTCATGAACCCGACCGCCACCGTCCCGCCCCCTGCCAGCAGCTTCGACCTCCCCCAGGACGCCTCGCTCCCGCGGCGCATCGGCCTCGCGCTCCGCGACGACGACACGCACCTTCGGACATGTCCTCTGCGACATGTCCATTGTCGCATGAGAATACATTGACCGTATGCGCTTCACGACATGTCCTTGATGACATGTACCATGAATAGAGGACACACCCGTCACGGCGCGGCCGCCTTCAGCGCGGCCCACGTCGCCGCCGCCTCCTCCTGCAGCGCGACCGCCCGCTCGCGGTCCGGCGGCGTGCGGGCCAGAAGCGCCCGCGCGAGCAGCGTCTGCGCCTCGGCCAGCCACAACAGCGGCAGCAGCGAGGGTCCGTCGGCCTGCCCCGCGAACCACGAGGCGGCCCGCCCGAGCGCCTCCGCGGCCTCGACGGGGCGGTCCAGCAGCAGCAGCGCGCGGCCCCGGAGCAGCTCGAGCTCCGCCACCTCGCCGGCGATCCACGTCGCCTCGCGCAGCTTGTCGGTCCACGTCCGGGCCCGCTCCACCTCGACCAGCGCAGCCGCGGGGCGGCCGGTGTGGACCGCGGCGAACGCCCGCGCCTTGGCCCGCTGGTGCGCCTCCTGCTCGCCGGCGCCGGCCTCCGACGCGCACGCCGGCACCCGCCCGGCGCTGGCGAGCGCCGCTTCCGGTTCGCCGCGGAACATCTGCAGGTGGGCCAGGTACTGGAAGCAGAACCCGCAGCTCGACGAGGCGCCGCCGACCACCAGGTACTCCGGGCACAGCTCGGCCAGCGTCGCCGCGGCCGCGGACAGCTCCGGCTCGTAACGGCCAGCGATCGCCCGGTGTTCGAGCGTGAGCGGGTGACGCGGCCCGAGGTGTGCGACCAGCTGGGCGTTGGCGCGGGCCAGGCCGGCGTGGCGGGCCTCGCCCTCGACGGTCATCATCGCGGCGTTGAGCATCGCGTTGGCCAGCTCGATCGGGTCGGCGTGCGGCGCCGCCAGCAGCTCCTCGACGGCGCGCCGCAGCGACGCCGCGCCGCCCTCGCGGTCGCCCGCCATGAACTGCACCGCGCCGACGGTGTTGTTCGCCAGCCCGCGGGCGGCGTGCGGCTCGGGGGCGCGGCCGGCCATGGCGACGACCAGCGGCGCCAGGCGCAGCGCCTCCGCGGGGCGGCCGCTCTGGACCCCGTCGACGTAGAGCAGGCGGGCGATCGCCTCCGCGGCCAGGTCGTCGCGCCGCGCCTCGACCGCCCGCGTCAGCGCCTCGACCAGCGCCGGCCGGGCCGCGTCCCAACGCGTGCGGCTGAACAGGATCCGCGCCTGGACCAGCAGCGCCTCGGCGAGCAGCGGCTCGAAGCCGACGCCGCGGGCCCGCCGGACCGCCTCGTCGGCCTTGACCAGCGCCCCGTCGAGGTCGCCCGCGTCGTGGCGCACGCGCGCCTCGATGAGCTCCGCGCCGGTCGCCGCGACGGAGCCGGCCAGCGCCGGATCGTCGGGCACCCGCGCCTCGCCGAGCACCACCGCCGGCTCGGCGCAGGCGGTGATCGGCGGCAGGCGGGCGACGAGCTGGACGGCGTCGAGCCCGGCCTCGCCGGTCAAAAGGCGCGCCGCCGCGGCCAGCGTCTCGCGCCGGCGGTCGAGGCAGCCCATGCGCGCGTCGAGCAGCGCGCTCGACTGCTCGCCGCGGCGATGATCGAGGCAGGCTTCGCGGTGCCCGACCAGCCACGCGCCGGCGTAGGCGTCGAGGCCCGCGAGCACCCGCGTCGAGCTGTCGGACCCCGCGAGCGCGGCGGCGACGGCCTCGCGGCGCTCCGGGTTCCACGCCCCCGCCAGCGCCTCGGGGCCGCCGCTGCACGGCTCGGGCCCGCTCGTCAGGGCGGCGACGAGGCCCGCCAGCAGACAGGCCCCGCCCAGCCCGGCCAGCCAGCGCCGCCGCCGTCGCCCGCGGTCGACCGCCAGCGCGGCGAGCAGCGCCTGCATGCTCGGGTAGCGGCGCTCGGGCTCGTACGCCAGCCCGCGCGCGACGATCCGCGTCAGCTCACCGGGCACCCCGGGGCCTCGCGCCGGCCGCAGCTGCCCCGCCTGCATCGCCGCGAGGATCGCCGCCGCGTCGTCGCCCGCGAACGGCCGCTGCCCGTGCAGCGCCTCCCACAGCGCCATGCAGAAGCTGAACTGATCGCTGCGCGCGTCGGCCGTGCCGCCGCGATGCTGCTCGGGTGACATGTACGCCGGCGTCCCGAGCAGCGCGCCGGTCATCGTCAGCGAGCGCGACAGCGTCCCGCGATCGGGCTCGGCCGCGGGCGGCCCCTCTGGCTCGTCGTGCTGGCGCACCAGGCCGAAGTCGGCCACCCGCGCCCGCCCGTCCTCGCCGACCAGCACGTTGTCGGGCTTGAAGTCGCGATGCACGAAGCCGGCCTCGTGCGCCGCCGCCAGCCCGCGCCCGGCGTCGAGGAACACCCGCAGCACCTCCGCCGGCGTCCGCGGCTGCGCCAGCCAGCTGCGCAGGTCGACGCCGCGGACCAGCTCCATGGCGATGAAGATCCGGCCGTCGATCGCCCCGGTGTCGTGGATCTGGACCACGTTGGGGTGCGACAGCCGGGCCAGCGCGTGAGCCTCGCGCAGCAGGCGGCCGGGGCTGGCGGTGTGACTGTCGGCGCGCAACAGCTTGAGCGCGACCTTGCGATCGAGGTCTGGATCGTAGGCCGCGTACACCACCCCCATGCCGCCGGCGCCGAGCTGCCCCAGCACGTGGTAGCGGCCGAGCCGCGCCGGCAGCGAGCGCGCCGCGGCTCCTGGCCGGGGTGACGGGTCCGCCGTCACCTCGTCGCTGTTCGACGCCGGCGAGCCGGTCGCCGACGCCAGGCTGTCGTCGCCGATCATCCGCGCGTCACAGAGGCTTCCAGGTCACCCATTCGTGCGTCATGTTCGCCCAATTGACGTTGGCGCAGTCCGGGATCGCCACGGGGCACTCGGCCAGGACGTCCGCGACATCCTCCTTGCGCGGCGTCGAGAGGCAGATCGCGCCACTGTCGTCCCACACCGCCTCGATACCCTCGACCTCGTCGGGGTCGTTCGTGTCCACCTTGGGCACGACGGTCCCGGCGGTGTTCCCCCAGAAGATGCTCGTGTTCTGCTCCGTGAAGCTGAAGCCGGTGCCGCAGTAGTCGGCGGTGATCATCTTCAGCGTCGCGTCCTGCTGCTGCCGCGTGGCCGGGGCGCCGGTCTGGGCGAATTCCACGTTCTGCTCGTAGCCGAGGGCCTTGGCCTTGAAGGCCGCCTCGTCCTTGCAGGCGAAGGTCACCCAGTCGCCGTCGATCAGGTCGACCGACTTGCCGACCCGGTCGTAGGTCTCGCCGGCGATGATCGTCAGGACCGGATTCGACGGCTCGTTCCAGTACGTCGGGCACACGTTCTTGGTGGTGACGATGGGGCCGCTCGCGTCGGTGAACGCGATCGCGTAGGTGGTGAAGGGCCGACCGTTGTCGTCCAATGGCGGCTCCGTGGGGTTGTACGCGACGATCTGGCCCCACTTCGTGTCGTTGTCCTTCTCGAGGAGGACGAACCAGCCGACGAGATCGGCGCCGCTGTAGAGGACGTCATCGTTCTCGTCGAGGACGACCAGCTCGTCGCGATTGGCGACCACGAGCGGGTGGAGGGCTGCGTTGCCCGGGGGGCCGGACAGGCCGACCAGGGTCACGCCGGCGGAGTTCGGCTGCCCGGACAGCGACAGCTCCGGGAACGGCGCGTCGTTGATGTACGGCGAGTTGGTGGGGGGCAGTTCACGCCGCAGGTCGTGCGGAACTCCAGCTCGGGGTACTCGGGCTCGGGCGCGCAGGCGGGGGTCACCGCGGACAGGGTGGCGAAGACGGGCAAAAAGCGTGCGACGGGCGATGTCATGATCGGGGTAACTCCAAGCAGGTTAAGCGGCGGTCAGCGTGCCCGACCGCGGGGCTGTGTGGACACTCCCTCAGCAACGGACATGCCGCGATTTTCCTCAACGATCGCGGGGCCCCGGGCGCGACGACACCAGGTTTTTCTCGGCTTGCCCCGGTGCCGCCGCATGGGACACCATCAACCCGCCCCATGGGCCCGCGCAAGTTCGAAAAGACGCCGTTCGAGCCGCGGTCCGCCGAGGAGACCGCATCCACCGAACGCTCCGTGCGCATCTGCGCGGCGCCGCGCACCGCCCGGCTCGTCCTCGTGCACCCGCGTGGCCTGGGCGAGGCGCAGGCGCTCGGCGAGGCTCCGGTGGTGCTCGGCCGCCAGCGCGACGCCGGTCAGCTCGTCGCCGCCCACAAGACCGTCTCGCGCCAGCACGCCGCGCTCCGCTGGGACCCGGTGGCCGGCTGCCACACCGTCGCCGACCTCGGCAGCCGCAACGGCACGTGGGTCGACGGCCGCTCCGTCCACGCCTTGCCGGTCTACCTCGAGGACCAGGCGGTGCTGCGCTTCGGCGACGTCCTGGCGGTCTACGAGCGGCGCGACGCCGACCTGCGCGACGCCCCGCAGGTCTCGACCGACGCGGTCCCCGGCGAGTCGCTGGCGGCCCGCAAGCTGCGGCTGGCCATCGGCCGCGCCGGGCCCGACCTCGCGCCCGCGCTGATCCTCGGCGAGACCGGCGTCGGCAAGGAGCGGATCGCCGGCGAGCTGCACCGCCTCAGCGGCCGCCGCGGCCCGCTGGTCGCCGTCAACTGCGCCGCCCTCAGCCCACAACTCGTCGAGAGCCAGCTGTTCGGCCACACCCGCGGCGCCTTCACCGGCGCCACCACCGAGCAGCCCGGCATGTTCCGCGCGGCCTCCGGCGGCACCCTCTTCCTCGACGAGCTCGGCGAGCTGCCGCTCGACCTCCAGCCCAAGCTGCTCCGCGCCGTCGAGCTCGGCGAGGTCGTGGCCGTCGGCAGCACCCAGGGCCACCGCGTCGACGTGCGCCTGATCGCCGCCACCAACCGCTCCCTCGCCGTCGACGTCGAGCAGGGCAAGTTCCGCCGCGACCTCTACGCCCGCATGGCGCTGTGGGAGATCCACGCGCCGCCGCTGCGCGCCCGCCGGGCCGACCTGCTGGCGTGGGTCGACCGCCTCCACCGGGCCTGGCACGCCCCGCGCAGCCGCGGCGAGCCGCCGCTGCTGGAGCTGCCGGTCGCCCTCGCCGAGGCCCTGCTGCTGCAGCCGTGGCCCGACAACCTGCGCGGCCTCCAGCGCTTCGTCCACGCGTTCGGGGCCGCCGACGGCGACATCGAGCCGGACGCCTGGCCCGCGCACCTCCTGTCCCTGGGGGCAGGTCCACCGGCCGCCGCGCCCGCGCCCGCAGCTCCGCCCGTCGACGCCCCGGCCGCCCGCACGAGCCCGCGAGCCCCGCGGCCGCGCCCCAGCCGCGAGGCGCTGCTCGCCACCCTCGAGGCCAACGCCTGGAGCATCCGCGCGACCGCCAAGCACTACGACTGCGAGCGCAAGCAGATCACCCGCTGGCTCGGGATGTACGCGATCGCCCTGCCCAGCCGCGACCCCGAGGCCTAGGCCGCGGACGCGCTGCTGTCGCCGTTCCGGGTGGCTGCCCGGGGCGACGCCGCGCCGAAGCGCACGCGACGTCAATATCCTTGAAGACATGTCCTTTAAGACATGCCTCAAAAGACGTACAAATGCGTGGTCGGAACGGCGCACCGACATGACTGGAAGGACATGTGATGCGGACGACCCGCGGCCCCGCGCGCGTCGGACGACCCCGCGAGCGCCGGCCGTCGCGCGCTCGCGGGGCGCCGCCGCTCAGTCGCGGGCCGCCGTCAGATAGTAGCTGTAGGGCGACGCGCTGGTGAGCTGCACCTTCGAACGGTAGTTGTTGGCGGTGATCGTGCTGCTGGTATAAGTGACCCAATCGTTGGCGGTCTGGGAGATGTCCGTGCCCGACACGAAGCTCCACGCCCCCGGGATGCCCTCGACCTGGACCTCGAAGTCCCAGCGCTCGGAGCACGTCGTGCCGCCGAGCCACCGCTGCCCCGCGGCTCCGGTATAGGCATACGCGACGGAGCTGGTCGCCTGGCCCGAGTCACACCAGTCGTACCCGCCCTGGTTGGCGGCGATGTCCGGGCAGAAGTCCTGGGACCACTGGTAGCAGGTCACGGTGATGTGGAGCGTGCCGTTCCACATCGTGAACAGCGGCTCCGGAGCCCGCGCCGCGAACGTGTCCCCGGCCGGCGCCAGCGCCCCTGTTCGAGCCGGAACGCGCGCGGCGCCCGGGACTCTCGCCCCTGCAGCTCCACGGCCTGGTCGTGGTCCTCCCACAGCCGCGCCGGCGCCTCCTTCTCCGGCGCGAGCGCAAGGTACAGCTCGAGCGGCGTCAACTCGAGCGCGCGAACCGCGTCGGCGAAGCGCGGCATCCCGCGCGCCAGCATGCCGACGCCGCCGTCCTCGATCGACACCTGCTCGTCGACGAACCGCACGCTCGCGCCCTCGGCCAGGACGATCTCGTCGAGGATGGCCTCCGCGTCGGCCTCCGCCCGGATCTCCCGCACCTCGTCCTCCGCGGCCGCGACGATGCCCCCGGCCTGCTCGGGCGCGTCGGGCCCGGTCTCCGCGTCACAGGCCCCCGTCAGGGCGGCGAGAGCCATCAATGTCACGATCTTCGAGGTAATCTGATTCGCCTTCATCGCTAATGTCCATTCGTTCGTTCGAGGGGCACCGGCGAGGCCGCCGCAGGGCATCTGCGCGGGCTCGTCGCTGCGTCGGTCGACACCATCGACCTCAGCAACCGACGTGCCCCGAATTTGTCGTGGAGTTCCGCGAGCCCCTCACCGAAGCGCCCGCCAGCGGCCCCAGGGGCAGCCCGCGCTGCCCCATGGGGCCGTCCCAGAGGCGGCCGCCACCTCGCCGAATCAAGGCACATCCATCGTCGACCCTCGACCCCTGAACGCTGTGCTCGTCCCCGCTCGGGCCACCAGTCCGTCACCCACGGTGCAGATCGCTCGACCCGTCCACCCCCGGCGCGACAGGACCCCGCATCCGGCACCGAGCGGATGAACAATGGCTTGAAGTGTCTCTTCTTTCAGACATTCATGCACCTTCGGGTTGCCGGGCGAAGGCCACTCGCGACTGAGCGCACTGTCGGGCCGCACGAAAACATCATTGAGCAAACGGCGCTCGATTTGCACCGCCTCAAGCACAAGACAACGTTCGACTCGACGCCCGGCCGCTCGCCAGCCTCGCGGCCATGCGGCGCTCGCCCGCTCGCTCGCCTCGTCAGCTCGACCACCCGCCCGTGCTACGCCACGCGCATGAGCGACAAGCCGACCACCGCGCACCCTGGCGTCCCCTCGCATCTGTTCGTGGAGGCCTATCAGGGCACCCCGCCGTGGGACGTGGGCGCGCCTCAGGCCGCCTTCGTCGCCCTCGCCGACGGCGGCCTCATCCGTAGTGACGTGCTCGACGTCGGCTGCGGCCCCGGCGACAACGCCCTGTTCGCGGCCGAGCGCGGGCACGGCGTGTGGGGCGTCGACCTCGTGCCCGAGGCCATCGCCCGCGCTCAGGCCAAGGCCCAGGCGCGCGGGCTCGACGTCCGCTTCCTCGTCCACGACGCCCTGAACCTCGCCGCGCTCGGCCGGCGGTTCGACACCTTGCTCGACTCGGGCCTGTTCCACGTGTTCGGCGACCGCGAGCGCGTGTTCTACGTGCGTTCGCTGGCCGACGCCATCCAGCCCGGCGGCCTCCTGCACATCCTCTGCTTCAGCGACGAGGAGACCGGCGAGCAGGGCCCGCGGCGGATCTCCCAGGCCGAGCTGCGCGACGCCTTTCACGACGGCTGGACGGTCCGCGAGCTCCGTCCGACCCGCTTCGCCAGCCACCTTCATCCCGGCGGCGCGCGGGCCTGGTGCGCCACGATCGAACGCACCGGCGCCTGACGGTCCGCGAGCGCAGGCATGATTGCGTCGGGCCCAGGCACCTCGCGTGGGGCCGTTCGGACGCACGTGATTCTCCGTCGGGATCCGGCTCCGGACCGACAATCGTCGCACCTGGTTCCTGGCCGTAGTTCGCTGCCGACAAAACCGAGTGGAGCGAGCCATGATGCGACGGAGCCGGACATCCTCGTCGCGTCGGCCAATGCGATGGCCGCGCCCACCGAGACCTGCGGCGACCCGAGCCAAGGCGACGAGCGGGTCGCCTGAGCCCGCTCGCCGCCGCGCACGGTCCGGCGCGGGCTCGAACGGCCCTGACGGCCGCCTGGGGGATTCTCGTGGCCGAACGCGTCCCCGGCCCGCGAGTCGCGGCGAACCGCACGCTGCCTGCAATGCGCCTGCGAGGATGGACGCTGGTCGCTCGCGCCGCCGGGTGTATGGTCCGGCGGCATGAAAGCCCGCTCGCTCGCCGTCACGCTCTGTACCCTCGCGCTCGGCCTCGCCTCGACGACCGCGCACGCCTCCAACTACCCGCCGGACTACGACATGTGCAGCCTCACCGAGACGCTCTACTCGGGGCCGTTCAAGGTGATCCGCGACTTCGTCGATCCGTGGGACGAGCACTACAAGCTCACGATCGTCTACGACGGCTACCTGCGCGACGACTATGCCGACGACCAGATCAACTTCTACGTGTCGCTCAACGGCAACAGCGCGATGCTCGACGCCCTGCCCGGCGTCAACGACGACGCCTACGTGTTCCTCGACTCCGGCCCGCGCGGCTGCTTCTGGTGCCCCAACGGCCCCAACCCGAACAGCTCGTGCGACAACGTCACCTTCGAGCCGTACCAGAGCGGCAAGTGGATCTGCAGCTACCCGAGCGCCGTCGAGAACCACCTGTTCTACTGGTCCCACGACGAATTCGGCGGGCTCAACGCCTGGGACATCGAGCTCGCGGCCGAGGCCGGGGGCCAGTGGGACAGCAACTACGGCGGCAACTTCGACGTCCGCTTCGAGCCGCGCTCCTGCTGGTGATCGAAGGCCCACGCGTCGCCACCGTGCGCCCCGACCGCTCCCCGGCCGCGACGGGCTCCGCCTCCCCGGAAGCGACAGCGCCGCGACCTGTCTAAAAGACAGATCGCGGCGCTCCATCGGTGACGCGCTCGCGCGCGGGCGATCCCGCCGCCGCCCGCACGGGCACGGCGACGGGCGGCGAGTCAGGTCTCAGCAGTCAACGCACGGGCTGTTGTAGTACTGCCACGAGCCCCAGGCCCCGTTCTGACACGTGCGGTAATAGCGGTTGTACTTCTGGCCCGGGTACGCGTTGTTGATCAGGCACCCGCCGCAGCTGCCGCTCGGGTTGTCCTGCCACTGCACCTGACCGGTGAAGCAGGTGGCCGCGCTCGGGTCGCCCGCGTCGGCGACCTCGAGGCTCGGGTCCAGCGAGATGCCCTCGGCGTCCTCGTCGGCCGGGGCGTCGCGCACGGCGCTCGGCGGCGGGGGTACGTCCTCCTCGGCGAGTTGCTCGACGCGGAGGCTCTCGGCGTCGAGGTCCGCGCCGTCGCAGGCGGCGAGGGGCAGGAGAGTGAACAGGCAGGCGGTCTTCAGGAGTGTATGGAAGCGCATGAGTTTCCTCGGTGTGCCGACTCGGAATGCACCGACCGTGCCACCCGAGTGCACGCCGATATCGGGGCCCCGGCCGCGCGTCTGTGGCTCCGCAGTCCACACGCGGCGGAAGCTTGTGGCCCCGCCGTCCACAGCACCCCGGCGACGCGCCCGGCGGCCGCGAGCGCTGGCTTCTGTCGAAGAAGCCTCGCTCGTGGCTTCACATGACCTCGCGGATTCTTGGCGCGAGGGCTCGAACGCGCAATCCTGATGAACAGGCCCCGAATCGCCGACGCTGGCGCCGACGATCAGTTCGTCGACGGCGCTGCGGGGGGACAGGTGAGCTCGAACCAGCCGTCCTCGGCCGGCACGCACGGCGAGGCGCACGGGGGGCGTTCGATGCAGCTGCAGTCGTCGGCGACGCAGCTCCACGGGAACCCCTCGCACTCGAACGTGCTCGCCTCCCCGCGAGCCGCGGGCAGCACCTCGGCGCAATACCCCGCCGGCTCCGCCTCGCAGTAGTTGTATCCGCACGGGCGCAGCCCTTCCGGCACCTCGCAGCCGCCGCCGGCCGCGACGTCGACCCCGTGTTGTTGCGCGTCGCATTCGTTGCCGTACACCTTCCCGTCGCACGCGCAGGTGTAGCGCAGAACCAGCTTGCAAGGCGGCGGCCGCGGTCGGCACGTCCCGCGCCCGACCCCCTCGCCGCAGCGGTCGTCGGACCAGTCGCACCACTCGTCCGGCCCACACCTCGCGCAATCGTCGTCGTTCGCGGCCACCGAGGTTTCCGTGACTTCCGCGGAGCGCTCGCTGCAGGCCGCGGCGATGGCCACCATCATGAGCGCCTTCTGGACCCGCACTCCGGCAGTATAGCCCGCGCACGGTCGACTCCGAGACACCATGCTCGCGGCCACCGACAGGTCCGGGTGCGGCTCACCGCCCGACGCGCTCGCGGAGCTCGCGGGCCCACGTCTCGAGATCGGCCGCGACGGCCGCGGCCGGCAGTGACTGCATCTGCGCGGCGAGCAGCTCGCGGCCGCGTCGCAGGCGGCTGCGTACTGTCCCTTCGGGCAGGTCGAGCACCGCGCCGATCTCCGCCGCCGTCAGCGACTCCCAGTAGAACAGTTCGAGCGCGATCTGCAGGTCGAGCGGCAGCGCCTGCAATGCCCGGTAGAGGATCTGGAGGTGCTGGCGGCGGTCGACGAGGTCGCTCGGCGAGGTCCGCAGATCGGCGACCGAGACCGTGCCGGCGTCGATCGGGCTGCGGTACTCGTCGCGGAACCGACGCAGCAGCAGCTTCCTGGCGATGCCGAACAGGTAGGCGCGCACGCCGGCCTCGGGCGCCTCGGTGCGCTCGAGCAGGGCGAGGAAGGTGCGCTGGACCAGGTCCTCGACGCCGGTCTGGACCTTGCTGAAGAAGAAGCGGGTCACGCCGTCGACGTGCCGCGCGAAGAGCGTCCGGCCGGCCTTCGCGTCGCCGCCGCGCCACGCGGAGAGGAGCACCTCGTCACTGTCCACCGGGCAACGGTAACCCGGCCCGGGGGCGCGCGAAAAAAAATCGAGAGGGCCCGTGATCGCGGAGGCGGGATCGGGAACGTCGTGCTCGAGGTGACCTTCGTGCTCACGCGTGCGACCCTGATCCCCGTGCCCCCCACCGTCCGCCTGACCGCGGCGCCCGGCCCGCTGGCGCCGATCGACCAGGTGCGCCGCCACGTCGCGGCCGCGCTGTTCGGCGACGCGACGCCGGCCCTCGCGGTCGGGCGGTTCCAGATCCAGCGCATGCTCGGCTCCGGCGGCATGGGAGTGGTGTACGCGGCAACCGACCCGCAGCTCGGGCGGACCGTCGCGCTGAAGCTGATCCAGCCGACGACGGCCGGCGAGCACGCGACCGAGCGTCTGCTGCGCGAGGCGCAGGCGATGGCGCGGCTGCAGCACCCCAACGTGGTGGCGGTCCACGAGGCCGGCGTGCACGGCGGGCAGGTCTACCTCGCTATGGAGTACGTCGACGGCGGCACGCTCGACGTGTGGCTGCGCGCCCGACCGCGCGGCTGGCAGGAGGTCCTCGGCGTCCTCGCGCAGGCCGGGGACGGCCTCGCCGCCGCCCACGCCGCCGGCCTGGTCCACCGCGACTTCAAGCCCGCCAACGTGCTGATGAGCGGCGCCCGGGCGCGGATCTCCGACTTCGGCCTCGCGCGCAGCAGCGCCGTCGCCGAGGAGCTCGAGCGCACCGCCAGCGACGGCGCCCTGCTGCTCGACCAGCCGCTGACGCGCACCGACGTGCTGCTCGGGACCCCGGCCTACATGGCGCCGGAGCAGTTCCGCGGCGGCGCCGCGACCCCGGCCAGCGACCAGTTCTCGTTCGCAGTCGTCGTCTTCGAGGCGCTCGCCGGCCACCGGCCGTTCCGCGGCGAGACGGTCGGCGCCCTGCTGGCGGCGATCGAGCGCGGCGAGGTCCACCCGATGAAGCGCGGCGTGCCGGCGCGGGTGCTCGCGGTGCTGCGGCGCGCCCTCGCGGTCGACCCGGCGCGCCGCTGGCCCGACATGCCGGCGCTGCTGGTCGCCCTGCGCGGCGTGCGGGCGACCCCGCGGGCGCGGGCGATGGTGGCGGCGGTCACCGGGGCGAGCGCGCTGCTCGGCCTCGGCTTGCTGCTGTCCGAGCCCGACCTGCCGCCTTTAACGCTGCCCCCGCTGCCCATCGACTGCGGCGAGGCCGAGCCGCTGCGCGGCGTGTGGGACGCCGGGCGCCGCGGACAGGTCGCTGCGGCCATGTCCGCAGAGACAGGTCTCGCGCTCGCGCCGATCGACGCCTACGCCGCCGAGTGGCGGGTCGCCCAGCGCGAGTATTGCGACGCGCCGGAGCCCGACGTGTGGACCGCGACCTGCCTCGCCGATCGCCGGACGGCGCTGTCCGACTTCACGCAGGCCGTCGTCGAGGCGCCGCGCTCCGGCGGCGTCGGCCTGGCCGCCAGCGAGCTGCTGCCCGCGCTGGCCGACTGCGCCGCGCCGGTGAACTACCGCGCCCTGGTCAGCGAGGCCCCGCGCGAGGTGCGAGCCCGGGCGTGGCACCTGCGCCTCGTCAACGCCAGCGCGTTCGGTCCGCGGCCCGCGACCCGCGAGACGAGCTTTCCGCCCGACCCCGAGCTCGCCCGCTGGTTCGTGACGACCGTGCCGAGCGCCCAGGACCCGCGCGCCACCCACGAGGCGTGGTTCTCGCTGCTCGTCGCCGGCCTGCAAGGGCCGCTGCTGCCCGCGCGCGACTCCCTCGTCGACGCCGTCGCGCTGGGCCGCCGCGCCGCCGAGACCGGCCTCGACGACATCGCCGCGCGCGCGTGGGTCCTCGCCGCCGAGCTGCTCGAGGCCGGCCCTCACACCGACGACGCGCGCGAAGAGGCGTGGGTCGGCGCCGCCACGGCCCTCGCCGCGCTGCCGGAGAAGCACCCGCTGCGCGTACGCCTGCGCCGCGACCTCGCGTACATCGAGCTGGCCCACGCGCGCCACGCCGTGCCCGCAGGGGTGTGCGCGCACGGGGATCCGACCTGTGTCGCCCGCTGGCGACGGCGATCGCCGACCTCGCCGCCGTCGCCGCCGATCCGTCGGCGACGTCCGGCGACACCGAGCTGCTCGCGCGGGCCCACGACCACGCCGGCGACGTCGGCGCCGCGGCGGCGGTCCGCGCCGGCACCGCGCCGCTGTGCCTCGCGGAGCGCGACCTCGGGTTCCTCGACTTCCCGGCGCTGAACACCCGGCTCTGACCGCTCGGCGCCCTTCACCGATCCGTGACCTCGGCCGCAGCACGGCTCGAGGCGCCGGACCTCGTCGAAAGAGCGGCCCCTCGTCGCCGCGCAGTCCCATCGTCGCAGCATCCCTGCGGCAGCGCAGGCCGCAATGTCGAGACCTGCGAGCGACTCGCCGGACGCTTCGGCGCAGGCCGATCTACCGTCGATCGACGGCTGCACCGGGCTCGCGTGACCGGCGTGAAACAGCTCCCCTCGCGGCCCGAGCGCAGCAGGCTCGGCGGTGGCGCGCTCTTCCTGCGGTCCGGGTCGCCCGAGCGCCCCGCCGTCGCCGGATCGGGCGCCGAAAAATCGAACGATCCCGAACTTTTAACGTCGCCCGGGCTCGCGTGATCGACCGATGAGTTCGCGAAGGCCGGGCGGTCTGTGCGATCGAAACCATGCGGCGGGGGTCCCGACCCGCCTCTCCGGAGATCGACATGACACGCAAGTTCTTCGTGAACCTCCCCGTCCGCGACCTTCCCAAGTCGATGGCCTTCTTCCTGGCCCTCGGCTTCGAGTTCGACCCGAAGTTTTCGAGCGACCGCAGCGCTTGCATGAAGGTGAGCGAGGGTACCTTCGTGATGCTGCTGACAGAGTCGTTCTTCGGCGGCTTCACGAAGCGCGAGCTCTGCGACACACGCACGCACGAGGAGGCTCTCTTCTCGTTCACGGCCGCGAGTCGGTCGGACGTCGACGCGATCGTCGCGAAGGCGACGGCGCACGGCGGCGTGTCTGCGGGCCCGCCGGAGGACCACGGTTTCATGTACGACCACGGATTCTACGATCTCGACGGACACGGATGGAACGTGGTGTGGACGGACCCTTCGGCGACGTGATGCCTCATCCGAAGTTGCTGCTCATCTCTATCGGGAGTACTCTCGCGCAATGCGACCCCTTCGCTATTCCATCAACGTCACCCTGGACGGGTGCTGCGATCATCGTGGGATCACCCCGGACGAGGAGATGCATCGTCGTGCGGCCGAGAACCTCGCCAAGGCCGACGCCCTGCTCTTCGGCCGGGTGACCTACGAAATGATGGAAGCAGCGTGGCGGACGCCGACCGTGACGGAGACGAGGCCTGCCTGGACGGACCCGTTCGCCCGGACGATCGACGCGGCCAAGAAGTACGTCGTGTCGAGCACCCTGGACCGCGTCGATTGGAACGCGGAGCTCGTGCGTGGGGACCTCGGGGAAGCCGTCCGCAAGCTCAAGCAGGAGCCGGGCAACGGACTGTTCGTGGGCGGCGTGAAGCTCCCGCAGGCGCTGGCCGAGCTGGGGCTCATCGACGAGTACGAGTTCGTGGTGCACCCGTCGATCGCGGGCCACGGGCCGACCTTGTTCGCGGGGCTGCCGAAGCGTATCGACCTGAAGCTCGTGAGCCGGCAAGAGTACGGCTCGGGGGCGGTGGCGATGCGGTACGAGCCGAGAAGGTAACCGCGCGATCGACGGCACCTTCCGCTCGTCGTTCGAGCGCGAGCCACCGGCGAGCCCGACGCTGCCGGGCTCGTCGGTTCGAGCCCTCCTCGTCCCTCGGGTCTCGGCGGCTGTTCGGCGGCGAGTGAGCCCGCGCCCGCGTCAGCGGCGAGCTGCGCCGCCGACGTCTGCAGGACGGATCTCGCGGCGTCGCGTCACGCCGGTCCGCGCGCCGCCTGTCCCAAGAGCCAGGCGCTCGCGCGCGGCGCGGGCGCGACGCCGGCGTGATCGGAAGATTTCCTCCGGAAAAGGCGTTCGCGCGTGAAAGATCGCAGTCGCCGCCGGCCCGATCGTCACCTGAACATCGTCGGTGCGACAGGGTGCGACGACGCAGAGGATTGTCCAGCCGCGCCGCAATGATTCGCACAACCGAGCGAATCGTGGGAGTGCCGATCCGCCCGCGCGCCCTCACCCCCATAAAGTCGGGTTTACGGTCCGGCCGTGCCTCTGCCATCCTCCCGGTGGACCCGACAATGACAGCCAGCGCGGACGCCGATCTGATCCTCTTCAACGGGCGAATCACGACCATGGACCCGCGGGTGCCCGAGGCCTCCGCCGCGGCGATCCGCGACGGGCGATTCGTCGCCGTCGGCGACGACGCCGACGTCCTGGCGCGCGCCGGCGCCGGCGCGCGGCGGATCGATCTCCGCGGTCGGCGGGCGATCCCGGGCCTCATCGATTCGCACCTCCACCTCATCCGCGGCGGCCTGACCTACAACAGCGAATTGCGGTGGGACGGCGTCGCCTCGCTGGCCGAGGCGCTGCGGCGGCTGCGGGCGCAGGCGCAGATCACCCCGCCGCCGCAGTGGGTGCGCGTCGTCGGTGGTTGGTCGGAGTTTCAGTTCGCCGAGCGGCGCATGCCGACCCTCGACGAGCTCAACGCCGCCGCGCCCGACACCCCGGTGTTCGTGCTCCACCTCTACGCGCAGGCGCTGCTCAACCGCGCCGCGCTGCGGGCCGTCGGCTACACGCGCGACACCCCCGACCCGCCGGGCGGCGTCATCCAGCGCGACCGCCACGGCGAGCCGACTGGCCTTCTGGTCGCCAAGCCGAACGCGTGGATCCTCTACGCCACCCTCGCCAAGGGCCCGCGGCTTCTGCCCGACGAGCAGCGCAACAGCACCCGTCACTTCATGCGCGAGCTCAACCGGCTCGGCATCACCGGGGCCATCGACGCCGGCGGCGGCTTCCAGCAGTACCCCGAGCACTACCAGATCATCGAGGAGCTCGCGGCCGCCAGGCAGCTCACCGTGCGGGTCGCCTACAACCTGTTCACCCAGCGCCCCGGCCAGGAGCTGGACGACTTCCGTCAATGGTCGCAGGCGGTCAGCCCCGGCCGCGGCGACGACTACTACCGCCTCAACGGCGCCGGCGAGATGCTCGTCTACTCGGCCGCCGACTTCGAGGACTTCCTCGAGCCGCGGCCCGACCTGCCGCCGCAGATGGAGACCCAGCTCGAGGCCGTGGTCGAGCACCTGGTCGCGCACCGCTGGCCGTTCCGCCTGCACGCCACCTACGACGAGTCGATCACCCGCATGCTCGACGTGTTCGAGGCCGTGAACAGGAAGGTCCCGTTCGCCGGCCTGCGGTGGTTCTTCGACCACGCCGAGACCGTCTCGGCGAAGAACATCGACCGTATCGCCGCGCTCGGCGGCGGCATCGCCATTCAGCACCGCATGGCCTACCAGGGCGAGCACTTCCTGCACCGCTACGGCCCCGAGGCCACCAGCGACGCCCCGCCCGTGCGCCGCATGTTGGCCGCGGGGATCCCCGTCGGCGGCGGCACCGACGCCACGCGCGTCGCCAGCTACAACCCGTGGGTCGGCCTCGGCTGGCTCGTCTCCGGTCGCAGCGTCGGCGGCACCGAGCTGCTCGGCCCCGGCGCCCGCCTGTCGCGCGAGCAGGCGCTGCGCCTCTACACCGCCGGCAACGGGTGGTTCTCCGGCGAGGACGGCCAGCGCGGCCTCGTCGCCGAGGGCTGCCTCGGCGACCTCGCGGTGCTGTCGGACGACTACTTCGCGGTGCCGGAGGCGGAGATCCGCGACCTCACCTCGGTGCTCACGGTGGTCGGCGGCGACGTCGTCCACGCCAGCGGCGACTTCGGCGGCCTCGCCCCGCCGCCGCTGCCGTTCAGCCCCGACTGGGCCCCGCCCGCGCAGTACGGCGGCTACGACCCCGGCGTGGTCGCCCGCGCCCTGCGCCACCGCGCCCACCATCACCACCACCACCACGTCGGCCTCGCCTGCCCCTGCGCGGTGTTCTGAGCGCCATGCACCTGTCCTCGCGGACATGCCCGGCGCCGCGCCGCGCCGGGCCCGGCGGTCGCGTGCGCGCGGCCCGGACCGCGGCGCTCGCGGTCGCCCTCGGCGGCCCGAGCCTCGCGCGCGCCGAGCCGCCCGCGGGCGGTCCGCACGGACATGTCCCTGCGGACATGTCGCCCGCGGCGGTCGCATCCCATGTCCCTTCGGACACACCGACCACCACCCTCGCGCCGCATGTCCTCGCGGACATGACCCTCAGCGCGCCCGCGGCCCCCGGATCTGCCCCCGAGGACAGGTCGTCCCTCGCCCCCGCCGACGCTGCCCCTGCAGCGACGACCACCTCCGCGCCCGGGCCAGGATCCACTGTCCCAAGGGACAGCCAGCCTACCCCGCCCGCCACGGCGCAGCTGACTGTCCCCGAGGACATGAGCGCCGCCGCCCCGCGACCTGTCCCCAAGGCCATCTCACCTTCCATCAAACCCGCGTCGCCGGCCCAGGCCGCCGGCGCCAGCGAGGCCGCCGCGCTGGCCGGTCGCGGCGGCGGTCCGCCGGCCGCCCCGCCGCCCTACCGCCTGCTGCGCGCCGATGAGGACTACCGCTATTTGCGCGACCCCACGCGCCAGGTCGACCTCCTGGATGTCCTCAAGTACATCCCGCTCGGTCCGCGCAAGCGGGTCGCGCTCGGCTTCGGCGGCGAGACCCGCCAGCGCCTCGACGCCTTCCGCCACCTCGACTGGGGGGCAGGCCCGCCGCGCTCGCTGTCGTGGCTGCAGCGCTACATGCTGCACGCCGAGCTGCGCGCCCCCTACTTCCGCGCCTTCGCGCAGATCAAGAGCGCCCTCGAGACCGGCCGCCCCGGCGGCCCGCGGGACATCGACCGCGACGACCTCGACTTCCACCAGGCCTTCGCCGACTTCGACCTCGAGCGCCCCGGCCTGCGCGTCATCCTCCGCGCCGGCCGCCACGAGCTCGCGTTCGGCTCCGGCCGCCTGGTCTCCCCGCGCGAGGGCCCCAACGTCCGCCGCAGCTTCGACGGCGTCTCGCTGATCGTCGCCGTCCGCCGCGTCCGCGCCCACCTGTTCGTCACGCGCCCGGTCGCCACTCGCCCCGGCGTGTTCGACGACGGCTGGGAGCGCGGCCAGTGGTTCGCCGGCGCCCACGCCACGGTGCCCTCGCCGCTGCCCGGCGGCCAGGTCGACGTCTACGCGCTCTACCTCGACCGCCCCGACGCCGAGTACCAGCGCGGCCGGGCGCACGAGCGTCGCCTGTCTCTCGGGACACGTTGGTTCGGCGCCGCCGGCCGGCTCGACTACAACCTCGAGGCGGTGCTGCAGACCGGCAAGTTCGGCGACGCCCCGCTGCTGGCCTGGACCCTCGCCAGCGACACCGGCGTCGCCCTCCCGCTGCCGTGGGACCCGAGGCTCGGCGTGCGCCTCGACGTCGCCTCCGGCGATCGCGGCGGCCGGCGGCCCATGGGCACCTTCTCGGCGCTGTTCCCCAAGGGCTCCTACTTCGGCGAGGACGCCCTGATCGGCCCCGCCAACTTCTACGACGTCCACCCGATGTTGACGCTCGCCCCCCTGGAGCGCCTGAGCCTCACCCTCGACTGGGTGTGCCTGTGGCGCTACAGCCGGGCCGACGGCATCTACAACGTCCCCGGCGAGCCGATCCTCGCAGGGCTCAACGACGCCCGCTTCATCGGCCACCGCGCCGGCGCCACCCTCGAGGCCGAGCTCGGGCGTCACATCGGCTTCGTCGTCACCGTCGGCCGCTTCTTCCGCGGCCCCTTCCTCGCCCAGGCCGGACGCACCCGCGACGTCGACTTCGTCGCCACCTGGCTGACCCTCAAGTTCTGACCGTCACCGTTGCACTCAACTCAATCACCCAAGGACTCGACATGCCCACCGCCACCGCCACCCCCGCCAAGTCGCTGCTCACCCCCGGCGACCACACCCTGATCCTCATCGACCACCAGTCGCAGATGGCGTTCGCCACCCGCTCGATCGACGCCATCATGCTGCGCAACAACGCCGCCCTGGCGGCCCGCGCGGCCCGGATCTTCGGCGTCGCCACGATCCTCACCACGGTGGCCGAGAAGACCTTCTCCGGCCCGATCTTCGCCGAGATCCGCGCCGCCCAGCCGGAGCTCGACCTCATCGATCGCACCACCATGAATTGCTGGGAGGACCAGAACGTCATCGACCGCGTCAACAAGCTCGGCAAGTCCCGCGTCGTCATCGCCGGCCTGTGGACGTCGGTGTGCATCGTCGGCCCGGTGCTGTCGGCGATCGAGCAGGGCTTCGAGGTCTACGTGATCACGGACGCCTGCGGCGACGTGTCCGACGAGGCCCACGAGCAGGCGATCACCCGCATGGTCCAGGCCGGCGCGCGCCCGCTGACCGCCCTGCAGTACCTGCTCGAGCTGCAGCGCGACTGGGCCCGCGGCGAGACCTACGGCGCGACCACCGGCCTGGCCGCCGAGCTCGGCGGCGCCTACGGCCTCGGGATCATCTACGCCAAGACCATGTTCAACGCCTCCGAGGGCGGCCACTAGGCCTCCATGAAGCTCTACCTGCTCTCGCTCGGCGTCGGCGTCCTCGTCGGCGTCCTCTACAGCGTGCTGAACGTGCGCTCACCGGCGCCGCCGATCGTGGCGCTGCTCGGGCTGTTCGGCATGCTCCTCGGCGAGCAGGTCGGGCCGATCGCGCGGCGGCTCCTCGCCGGGGAGCCGCTGAGTGCGGCATGGTTCTCCCGCGAGTGCGCGCCCAAGATCACCGGCGTGCCCGCGCCCGAGCCCGACCATGGCGACCACGCCCCCCGCTGATCCTCCCGCTTCGTCCGCCGCTCCCGCCTCGGCCTGGGCGCCGCTGCGCCACCGCGTGTTCCGCTCGCTGTGGCTCGGCGCGCTCGGGTCGAACATCGCCCTGTGGGTGCAGAACGCCGTCGGCAGCTGGGACATGACCTCCCTCGCCAGCGCGCCGATCTACGTCGCCCTGCTGCAGACCATGTCCGGCGCGCCGGTGCTGCTCGTCGGCCTGCCCGCGGCCGCCTTCGCCGATCTGTTCGACCGCCGGCGGCTGCTCGTCGGCTTCGCCGCGTGGATGGCCGCGGTCTCGCTCGCGCTCGCGGTCCTCTCGATCACCGGCGCGCTCGGGCCCGCGGCCCTGCTCGCCCTCACCTTCGCCCTCGGCCTCGGCGCCGCGCTGTCGGCCCCGCTGTGGCAGTCGGTGCTGCCGTCGCAGGTCGCCGCCGGCGAGCTCGCCTCCGCCGTCACTCTCGGGGGCGTCGCGGTCAACATCGCTCGCGCCGTCGGGCCTGCGATCGGCGGCGTCGGCGTCGCCCTCGCCGGCAGCGGCGCGGTCTATGCGTTCAACGCCTGCGTCTTCTCGCTGGTCGTGGTCCAGGTGGTGCGCTGGCGACCCACGCGAAAGCCCCCGCCGCAGACCCCCGAGCGGGTCGTCGGGGCGATCGTCGCCGGCATGCGCTTCGCCGTCCACGCGCCGGTGCTGCGGGCCGTGATCGCCCGCGCCGCCGCCTTCATCGTCTGCGGCAGCGCGCTGTGGGCCCTCTTGCCGGTGATCGCCCGCCGCGAGCTGCACATGAGCCCTCTGCGGTTCGGCGCCCTGCTCGGCTGCGTCGGCGCCGGCGCGCTGTTCGGCGCCGCGGTGATGCCGAAGCTGCGCGCGCTGGGGCCCCGATCGCCTGACCGCCGCCGCCAGCCTGCTCTACGCCGCCACCATGCTGATGCTCGGCCACGTGCGCAGCGAGCCGCTGCTGTACCTCGCCATGCTCGCCACCGGCGTCGCCTGGATCAGCATCATGTCGAGCCTCAACGTCGCCGCCGCCTCGGCTGCGCCCGGGTGGGTCCACGCGCGCGCGCTCGGCTTCTACCTGCTGGTCTTCCAGGGCGGCCTCGCGCTCGGCAGCCTCGCCTGGGGCAGCCTCGCCGGTCAGCTCGGCTCGCCCGGCACCCTCACGATCGCGGCCGCCGGCGTCGCCCTCGGCGCGCTCGGGGCCGTGCGCTGGCGCCTCGGCGACGCCCGCCGCGAGGCCGTCGCGTCGTGGGCCGCCTGGCCCGAGCCCGTGGTCCTCGGCACCGACCTCGACCACCACGCCGGCCCGGTCCTGATCGTCCGCCGCCACCGCGTCGCCGCGGCCCGGCGCGCCGAGTTCCTGGCCCTGAGCCGCGAGCTCGAGAACCTGCGCCGCCGCGACGGCGCCAGCGACTGGTCGATCTACGAGGACCTCGCCGATCCCGACCTCTTCGTCGAGACCTTCGCGCTCGGCTCGTGGTCCGAGCACCTGCGCCAGCACGGCCGCGCGGTGGTCGCCGACCAGGCCCTGCTGACGAAGCTCGCGGCCCTCAGCGAAGACGCCGGCGTCGTCCACCTCGTCGACGCGCGCGCCCTCGCGGCCGCCCGGGCCCGCGGTGCTTCCATCGATCCGCCGCACGCCGAGCATCCGTGACACCCGCCGGCTCTCGCCGCCCGAGCACTCGTGACGCCTGCGGGCTCTCGCCATCCGCCTCGACTCGCGTGAGTCGAGCGCTCGAGCCTCGCCGTTCGGCGTCCTGTCATTCATCGCACTTCGATCCGTTCGCCGCCCGCCGGCGACCGCTATCGACCTCGCTATTGTCGACATTCGCGGCCCAGCGGTCCTGCGACCCTTTCATGGCACCGCGAGCGTGCGGGCGCGATCGTTTTCAAAACAGTTCCGGTCGTGCTCTACGCATTGTCGTCCGCCCGCTCGCCCTCCCCGGGCGGCCGCGATCGGGCGCCCCCGGCGCCGCGGCATCACCGCCGGCCCGGGTCGTCGCGTCCGGACGCGCGCGTTCGCTCGCGTTCACCCGTCGTGGTCGCCGGTCCAGGCGTCCGAGCACGCGCGTATTCGCCCCTCTGAACCGGCGCCCCTTGCGCGCTGATCGGCGCGAGCTCCGCCAGGCTCGTGCCCGTCGTGGCGCACCTTGCGCCGACACGGGCCAGGGCTCCCGGCCCGCGGGGATTCCTCCTCCCTGCTTGCGTCCGAGCGCCGCGGTGCGCCGTCCTTCGGTCCCACGTAGCGCAAATAACGGACAATCCGATCGGGTGATCGACCCACCGCGCACGCCAGCCGGACGAACTCATGCGGCGAATCCGAGCCGTGCTTCCGCCTGGCCGTGCGCAACCGGCTGCGATTCGATTCATGAACCCGAGTGCGACCATTGGCGCCCCGAGCACGACCGCTGCGGCCGCTCTGGAATGAGGACAGCGAGCGGGGCGAATGCGTGCACGGCGACGACCGGACCCTGCCGGCTCGCTGACGACCGGCGCGCAGGAGGGTTTGCGTGGATCGCCGCCCAGGCCGCGGACACCGCCTCGCGGCCGCAGATGACCCTCTCTCGCCTCGACGAAAGCCCGCGAGCTGCAAGCCGCTGCGCGCTCGCCTCGTCGAGGCGTCGGCGCGGCCCCCGGCCTGGCCAATCGCCTTCCTATTAATACATGTCGCCCGCGACAGGCCGCTGCGGCCCTCGCCGTACGGCTCAGCCTGCCAGCAGCTCCGCCACCAGCATCACCGCGAAGCCGCCCAGGAAGATGTAGAACAGCACCTGCGCCAGCTGGACCGCGACCACCGTGATGCCGCCGAAGCCGATCAGCGCGGCCACCAGCGAGATGAACAGGAAGATGAGCGCCCAGCGAAGCATGTCCGAATCCTCGTGAGCCTCTTATTTTCGGATCGCCGGCCCGCGCAACCGCGCCCCGGGGGCTGCGGCGGACACCCGTCCTTCGGCCTCCAGAGCGCCTCTGAGAGGCCCCGGAGGCCATTTCCACCGATCCACGTGCCAATCCCCGCGCACGCCGCGCGACGCCCTTCTACCATTGCATGCGCGACAGCCCGCCCACGCCGCCGGGCCCTGCGATCGCCGTAGAAGGAGTGTCCAGGGTCCGTTCGCCTGACGCCGCGCCTGCGCCTCGCTGGGCGCTTCGGACCCCAAAAAACGTCGCGAAAAAAGTTGCGCCGGCCGGCATTGACATCCGTCCGGGCCCCGATCAGTTCTCCCACAAGACGACCGAGCGCCCGGGAAACAAGGTTCTCCCCGGGGCGAGGGCGAGATCCGCGGCACGGCCTCGATGCGCCGGCGAGCCGCTCGGACCACGCGTACGGCGGCGAATGGCCGCCCGGATATGGAAGGACTGACACCATGCTGCGAGAAATCGATACCCGTGACTCGAACGGCGCTCTGGTGAATGATTCGTCGCACCGGCCACTCACCACTTACTTCCGCGACCTCGCCGACGCCGAGGTGATGACGCGCGAAGAGGAGACCGCCGCTGCGATCAAGCTGGTGCACCTGCGCCGCGGCATGTGGACGGCGCTCCTCGACTATCCGCCCTACGCCGAGCCGATCTGCGCGTTCGTACGCGAGCGGCTGGCCGACGAGGTCTGCTCGCACGCCGCCCTGGCCGCCTATGAGAAGGCCGCGCGGACCCTCCGCGACCGCGACCTGCGCAAGCACCACGACGCCTTCCACGCCGCCCGCGACCGCGTCGCCGGCATCCTGCTCGAGGCCGACGTCGACACCGAGCTCGCCGACCTGCTCGTCGCCGACCTCGGCACCCTCGAGGGCAACCGCGGCGCCCCGACCTGCCTCGCCGTCCATCCCCCGCGCCGCGGCAGCGTCCCGTTCGCCCGCTACGTCGCCGCCGTGCGCAGCAAGCAGGCCGCCTTCGTCGCCGCCCGCAACGCCTTCGTGCGCTCCAACCTGCGCCTCGTCGTCGCCCTCGCGCGCCGGTTCTACCGCGGCAGCGTGCCCCTGCCCGACCTCATCCAGGAGGGCAACCTCGGCCTGCTCAAGGCCGTGGCCCGCTTCGACCCCGCCCGCGGCTGCCGCTTCTCGACCTACGCGGCCTGGTGGATCCGTCACGCCATCACCCGCTCGATCGCCGACAAGTCGCGCTGCGTCCGCCTGCCCGTCCACATGATCGAGGCCTGCCAGAAGGTCGCCCGCGCCCGCCGCGACTTCGAGCTCGCCGAGGGCCGCGAGCCCACCGACGAGGAGCTGGCCTTCGTCAGCGGCGTCAGCCGCGAGCGGATCTCCCGCATGGGCTGGTCGCTGATGGAGACCCCGCTGAGCCTCGCCTCGCCGGCCTCGCGCGACAGCGATGGCACCCTCGCCGACGCCGTCGCCGACCCCGACTACGTCCCCCCGTCCGACCTCATCGACCGCGACCTGCTGCAGTCGCAGCTCGCCGAAGTGTTCGCCCAGCTCACCCCGCTCGAGGCCGACATCCTGCGCAAGCGCGTCGGCCTCGACGGCGAGACCGAGATGACCCTCAAGGACATCGGCGCCGGCTACTCGCTGTCGCGCGAGCGGATCCGTCAGCTCCAGGAGGGCGCGCTCGCCAAGCTGCGCGCCGAGTTCTCGCGTCGCAAGCTCATGTGACGCGCGCGGTCGGTGGCGCCGCGGCCCCTTCTTTCGCTTGCCCGCCGCCTCTGCGCACTGCGGGCCGAGCCCAGCGCTCGCCCGCGAAACGATACCCCGTAGCGCGTCACCGACCGATTTGTCTTCCAATCCCGAACCGCCAAACCGCTCCGCGCGGCGGACCTGTCCCGCAGGACACGTCCGCCGCGCGGCCTCCTTTTGCGGCCCGCGCCGCCTGGCTCTCCGACCCGCCGACGCGCCGCGCGTCACCGGCCGGCTCTTCCGCCCGGCGCGTGACGGACATGTCCCGAAGGACATGCTCCCCGCGCGGCCGCCTCCTCCGAGCCGCGCGGCGGACGGGTAGCGAAAGACAACACCCGTCGGCACGTCGGTCCGCCGAGGCATGCCGAGGACGGGACCGGCGAGCCCGGGACCGAGGACGTCTGTCCGAGTCGAGGTTCGGGCGCGGCGCCGCCTCCCGTCCGCCCCGTCGAGCGACGCGAGGCCCGAGCCGTCGCCCGGCCAGGTCACGCCGCGCGGCGCCCCGGGCGCGCAGCCAGCCGAAGCGCACCCGCCCTTCGCGGCGACGGGGCGGGGCGCCTCCGCTACACTGCGCCGCCCATGCGCTTCCCCTTCCACGTCAGCGCCGTCGACCCCGGTTCACGGGCACGCCGCGGCGCGCTCGACACCCCGCACGGCCGGATCGAGACCCCGGTGTTCATGGCCGTCGGCACGCGGGCCACGGTCACCGGTCTGACGCCGGCGGAGCTGCACGAGGTCGGCGCCGAGGTCGTCCTCGGCAACACCTATCATTTGATGCTGCGCCCCGGCCCCGACCTGTTCCGCAGGGTCGGCGGGATCCACCGATTCATGGGCTGGCACGGCCCCATGCTGACGGACTCGGGGGGCTACCAGATCTTCTCGCTCTCCGACGATCGCGTGATCAGCGAGCGCGGCGCCCGCTTCCGCAGCTACACCAATCAGCAGTTCCACATGCTCTCGCCCGAGGCCTCGATCGCCATGCAGGAGGCGATCGGCGCCGACATCATGATGGTGCTCGACGTCTGCGTCGACGCCCGCTCGGACGAGGCCACCACCCGGGCCGCCATGCAGCGGACCCACCGCTGGGCCCTGCGCAGCCTGGCCGCCCGCACCGACACCCCGCAGGCGCTGTTCGCCATCATGCAGGGCGGCATCTTCTCCGCGCTGCGGCGCGAGTCGGCCGCCTTCCTCACCGACCACCCGTTCGACGGCTTCGCCATCGGCGGCCTCGCGGTCGGCGACACCCGGGCCGAGCGCGAGGACATCACGCACATGGCCGCCGAGCTGCTGCCCGCCGATCGCCCGCGCTATCTCATGGGCGTCGGCACCCCGCCCGACCTGCTGCACGCCATCCTCGCCGGCGTCGACATGTTCGACTGCATCCTGCCGACCAACCTCGCCTGGCAGGGCACCGCCTTCACCTCGACCGGCCGCGTCAAGCTGACCCGCGCGAGCACCAAGGACGACGACCGCCCGCTCGACGCAACCTGCCCCTGCAGCACCTGCAAGCTGTACACGCGCTCGTACCTGCACCACCTGTTCCGCTGCGGCGAGCCGCTCGGCCCGCGCCTCGTCTCCATCCACAACCTGCATCACTATCACGCGCTGATGGCCGAGGCCCGCGCTGCCATCGCGGCCGGTCACTTCGCGACCTACGCGCGCGCCAAGCTCGAGGCGATCGATCGCTACGAGCACAGCGATCGCCGGATCGGGGCCCCCGCGTGAGCGACGAATGCGAGGTGGTGACGACCACCGGCGGCGCCCAGGCGATCCTCGATCGGCGCGTCGGCGAGGTCATGCATCCTGTGGTCGGGCCCGCGGTCGAGGCCGCGCGGCTCTACTGCGAACCGGCCCGCCTGGCCGCGCGGCTGCAGCGGAGCGAGCCGTTGGTCCTCCTCGACGTCGGCCTCGGCGCCGGCTCCAACGCGATCGCGGCGTGGCGGCTGTCCGAGGCGCGGACCGCCGGGCCGCGCCTCACGATCGTCAGCTTCGAGCGCAGCCTCGACGCCCTCGCGCTCGCCCTGCGGCCCGAGCACGCCGCCGACTTCGGCCTCGACGGCGCCGCCGGAGCCGCCGCCTCGACGCTGCTCGGCGCGGGTGTCCACGAGGCCGCGCGGACCACCTGGCGCCTGATCGCCGGCGAGCTGCCGGGCTCACTCGCGGGCGCACCCGCGGCCGATGTCGTGTTCTGGGATCCGTTCTCGCCGCGCGCCAACCCCGAGCTGTGGTCGGTCGCCGCGTTCACGACGTTGCGCGGCCGCTGTCGCGCCGGGGCCACCGTGCACACCTACAGCGGCGCGACCGCGGTCCGCTCGGCGCTGCTGCTGGCCGGCTTCTTCGTCGGCGTCGGCGAGCCCACCGGTGCGCACAAAGCTGCCACTTGCGCTGCCGTCGATCCTGCGGACCTCGAGCACCCGCTCGATCGCCGCTGGCTTGCCCGCCTCGCTCGCTCGACCGCGGCCTTCCCCGCCGACGCCCCGGCCGACGCCTATTCGCGCGTCGCCGGTCACCCACATTCGCGTAGCCTCCGACGCGCGCAACCGTCGGCGCGGCGCCATTCGCATGCACCGCAATCACCGTCCGGCGAACTGCATCGTGACGACGGCCGGCCCCGGCGGCTGAAGGTCGAAAGCGACCCATGAAGCTCGTGATGCCCGCGGCGCGGCCGGCTGGCTGTCTCGCATGCCTGCGAGATGGTCTCGCATGCCTGCGAGACCATCTCGCATTCGCGCGACTCCTGGCGATTCCTTGTTGCGCCGAATTCCCCGTCGCCGAGGCGTCGCTCCGGTCCTGACGAATCGACGTGCCGTGAGCGCGCCGCCGCAGCAGCGCCCGACCCGGCGCACGCCCCGGCCTGCTGGAGTCGACGGTGCCAGGGGTGCTATGCCCGGCGGAATACTCCGAAAGGCCGCGCTGCGCCTGCCTTCGTCGCCCCGAGCGGGAGGGCCGGCTGTCCACAATGGGCGCGCAATCGTGGGGGCGCCCGCTCCCACGCGATCGAGAGCTCGCCTCGTCCGCAATCCATATATCGTTGACCGATACATCATACGGTGATAAGCCGAGAGTCGATGCAGGACCCCACGTTCCTGATCCTCCTCGCGCTCTCCGATCGGCCGCGCCACGGCTACGGCATCCTGCTCGAGGCCAAGGAGCTGAGCGGCGGCACGATCCGGATCGGCCCCGGCACTCTCTACGGGGCGCTCGAGCGGCTGGAAGACGCCGGCCACGTCGAGCTCGACCGCGAGGAGATCGAGGACGGGCGGCCGCGACGTTACTATCGCCTCACGCGGCGCGGGCGGGGCGTCCTCGTCGAGGAGACCCAGCGGCGGGAGAACCTCGTCGGGCTCGCCAAGCGGAGGCTCGCGCACCGATGAGCCGCCTCGAACGTCGCGTCCGCGCGCTCACCTCCCTGTTTCCCGTGGCGTTTCGAGCGCGCTGGGAAGAAGAGCTCGTCCGTACCACGCTCGAGAATTGCCCCGCCGGGCGGTCTTGGCCCCGCCCGCGAGACACCTGGGACCTCGTGCTGGCGGCGATCCGTGCCCACGCGAAGGCGCCCGCCGACCAGCCCTTCCGCCTCGTGCTCGTCCAGGGCATCGCTCTCGGAGCGACCTTCCTCGCCGGCGTCCGCGTCGGCACCGTCCTGCTTCGCCTCGGCCTGTTCCTCTACTGGCTCCCCGGCAACATCACCGCCGGCGTGCCGTTCGCCGAGCTCGCGCTGACCGTTGCGCCGCTCGTGCTCGAGCTCGTGACGTACATGCTCCTCGGAGTGGCGGTGCTGCTGCGGCGGCGCGCGGGCGTAGGGGTGGGGGCCGTCGCGCTCGTCGGCATCGGCCTCCTCGCGACGCTCCGTTACTCTGGACCCTTCGACCTCCGGTGGGCGCTCGGCATGGCGGTTCCCGGCGCCGTCCCCTTCCTCGTCGCGGCGGCCGCGACCGCCGCGACGACGGCCGAACGCGCGCTCGCGGTTCGCCCGGCCTTCGTCGGGCTCGCGCTGGTGTCGATGGCCGCCGCCGCGTGGCGCCTCGCCGCCTTGTTCGTGACGGCGACCTGGCACCTCTCACCCGGCACGGTCGACCGGGTCTCCGTCGCAGCCGCGGCGCTCCTGCTCGCCGTCTGCATCGCCGCCGGCTTCGCCGATCCGCGCTGGCTCGTCGCCCTGGGGCTCGCGGTGGTCAGCTGGAACGCCCGCGAATTCATCCAGACCGCCGACCCGCTCGCCTTCCTGGGCACCGCCGTCGTCGTGACGGTCGCGTGGGTGCACTGGCGCGTCCTCCGTCGCGGCCGAGCCGCGTGAGCGAGACACACGGCCGTCGAGCATGGCCGAGAGGACATGCTCTAAACGACATGCCCATCAGGACATGCTCCAAACAACATGTCCTTCGCTCACGCTCTGACGCAGCGACAATGCGGCGACCCGCCCCGGGCTCATCCCTTCTTTGCGAGGGACCCGGCGCCGCTCCGGGCTCGCGCAGCAGCGTCGGCAGCGTGATGTCGAGGCGGCTGTCGATCAGCCGCATGATGCTGTCGAGCTCCGCCGCCGGCACGTGGAGGCGCCGGCCCAGCGCGCGGCGGGTCTGCTCGAGCACCGCGCGGCGGGCCCCTTCGACCCACCGGGCCGTCGTCGAGCGGTGCACCTTATAAAAATCGGCCAGGCGGTCGATACTCAGCCCGTCGAGCGCGTGCTGGCGCAGCAGCACGCGCTCGCGGTCGGACAGCCCCGCCACGGCCTCGCGGAACGCCTGTTTAAATGCCTCGCGGTAGTGCTGCTTCAGGTGTTCGACCTCGGGGCCGGCGTCCGCGGGCAGGAGCGCCGCCATCGCCTCCTCGTCGCCGGAAACCTCGCGCTGCGGGCGGGCCAGCAGGCGCAGCGTCTCGCGCGTCGCGACCACGCGGATCCACGCGCGCAGGCTGCCGCGGCCCGAGTACTCGGCGAGCCGCGCGTGCGCCTCCTCGGGGGCCGACGGGCGCGGCATCAGCAGGCGCTCGCGCACGACCTGCTGCAGGTCGTTCTGCTGCGACGCAGTCGCCCCGCGGCGGCCGGCCGCGCGCTCGACGA
This sequence comes from Nannocystis pusilla, assembly GCF_026626665.1. GTDB lineage: Bacteria > Myxococcota_A > Polyangia > Nannocystales > Nannocystaceae > Nannocystis > Nannocystis pusilla. The sequence goes on along the minus strand of NZ_JAPNKE010000002.1, from coordinate 376,699 downwards.
GCGGGACCAGCAGGCGGTCGAACTGCGCCAGCGCCCGCGGCTCGCCCTCGACGCACGCGCACGCCAGGTACAGGTCGCCCGTGCACAGCTCGGCCAGCGCGGCCTCGACGGGCCGGTCCGCGGCCAGCCGGGGCGCCAGCGCGGCCACGAAGCGCTCCGCCGCCAGTGACACGCCCGGCCACGCGGCCGCGGCCGCGGCCACGACCGAGGCCAGCGCGCGACCGAGGCCCGGCGTGACCGCCAAATCGGGCCGCGCCGCGACGAACGCCGCCGCCAGCGCGGCCGCCTCGCGCTCGCGCGCATCGGTGTCCTCGCGCCCGGTGACCACCTCGCCGGTGATATCGTGCCCCGGTCGAGCGAGCAACGATGCCGTCGTCACCGCAGAGCGCATGCCTGGGCACGGACACGCTGCTCGAGCTCGTCGAGGGCCGCGCGGCCGCGGCCACGCGCGCGCGCGTGGAGGCTCACGCCTCGCGCTGCGAGGCCTGCCGCCAGCTGCTCTCGGAGCTCGCCAGCGACGCCGCCGAGGCCCCCACGCACGACGCCGGCGCGCCGACGCGCACGCCCGCAGCCGACGCCGCCGACCCGAGCGAGCTCGACCTGCCGCTGCAGCCCGGGGCCCGCCTCGGCCGCTACGTCGTCATGTCGCAGCTCGGCGCCGGCGGCATGGGCGTCGTCTACGCCGCGCACGACCCCGAGCTGGGCCGGCCCGTCGCCCTCAAGCTGCTGCGCCCGCACCCCGCCGGCCCGCGCCGCGAGCTCGAGGATCGCCTGCGCCGCGAGGCCCAGGCCATGGCCCGCCTCTCGCACCCCAACGTCGCCGCGATCCACGACGTCGGCCGGATCGGCGAGCGGATCTTCATCGCCATGGAGCTGATCCGCGGCCAGACCCTGGCGGCCTGGCTGCGCGCCGCCCCGCGAGCGCGCCGCGACGTCCTCGCCCGCTTCCTGCTCGCCGGGCGCGGCCTGGCTGCCGCGCACGCGGCCGGCCTGGTCCACCGCGACTTCAAGCCCGAGAACGTGCTCGTCGGCGACGACGGCCAGGTCCGCGTGGTCGACTTCGGCCTCGCGCGCGCCAGCGGCGACGAGCCGCTCACGATCACCGCGCAGTCGGGCCCCGGCAGCGAGCGACTCGCCGATCTGACCGCGACCGGGGCGGTGCTCGGCACCCCGATCTACATGGCCCCGGAGCAGCACGCGGGCCTCCCGGCCGACGCGCGCTCGGATCAGTTCAGCTTCTGCGTCGCGCTCTACACCGCGCTGTACGGCCAGCGCCCGTTCGCCGGCGACACCGTCGAGTCCCTGGCGCTCGCCGTGCGCGACGGTCGGCTGAGCCCCGCGCCCCGCGGCGCCCGCGTGCCCCGGCGCCTGCGACGGGCCCTGCTGCGCGGTCTGTCGGTCGCCCCCGCGGATCGCTTCCCGACCATGGACGCCCTGCTGGCCGCCCTCGCGCGCGAGCCCGGGCGTCGCCTCGGCGCGGCCGCCCTGCTCGTGGGCGCCGGCGCGCTGGCGGCCGGCCTCGTGTACGCCGCGACCGCCGAGCCCGCCCGGTGCCGCGGCGCCGCGCGCCACCTCGAGGGCGTGTGGGACGGCGAGCGCCGCGAGCAGGTGACCCGCGCCCTGACCTCGGCCGGGTCGCCGCCGGCCGCCGTGGCCCGCCTCGCGGGCAGCCTCGACGACTACGCCGCCCGCTGGGTGGCGATGCGCACCGAGGCGTGCGCGGCCACCTGGCTGCACGGCGAGCAGACCGAGGCCCTGCTCGGCCTGCGCACCTCCTGCCTCGACGCCCGCCTGCGCGAGCTGCAGGCCCTCGGCGAGCGTCTCGTCCACGCCGATCGCCCGACCGCCGAGCAGGCCGTGCGCGCCGCCCAGCGCCTGTCCGACCTCGAGGCCTGCGCCGACGTCGAGGCCCTCGGCGCCCCCGTGCGCCCGCCCGCCGATCCGCAGACCCGCCAGCAGGTCGAGGCCCTGCGCGCCCGCCTGGCCGAGGTCAAGGCCGCCTGGGACGCCGGCCGCTACCGCGACGGCCTCGCCCACGCGCGCGCCCTGGTCCCCGAGGCGCGCGCCCTCGGCTACCGCCCGCTCCTCGCCGAGGCCCTGTACCTCGAGGGCATCCTCGCCGACGACCTCGGCCGGTTCGACGACGCCGCGCGCTCGCTCGAGGCCGCGATCTGGGCCGCCGAGGCCAGCCGCCACGAGGTGGTGCTGGCCGACGCGCTCACCGACTTGATGTGGATCCGGGCGATCGAGCAGGCCGACTACGACGACCTGCCCGCGCTCGAGGCCCGCCTGACCGCCGCGCTCGAGCGACTCGGCCGCCCGCCCGCGCGCGAGGCCAGCTTCCTGTCGATGCGCGGCCGCGTCGCCCTCGAGCGCGGCGACCTCGACGCCGCCGACGCCGACCTGCAGCAGGCCCTGGCGATCCGCGAGCGTCGCTTCGGCCCCGACGACCTGCGCACCCTCGAGGTCGTCTTCTACCTCGCCGGCGTCGCCCTCCAGCGCGCCGACGGCGAGCGCGCCCTGCCCCTGCTCGAGCGCGTCCTGGCCGGTCAGCGGCGGGTCTACGGCGACGACCACCCCGAGGTCGCATTCACCGTCGAGACCCTCGGCGCCGCGCTCTACGCCCTGCACCGCTACGACGAGGCCGAGGCCGCCTACGAGCGGGCCCTCGCCACTTACCAGCGCGCGCTCGGCCCCGATCACCACCGGATCGCCACCGTCCTGCACAACCTCGGCCAGGTCCACGCCTGGCAGGGCCGCGAGCAAGACGAGCTCGATCGCATGCGCCAGGCCGCGAGCCTGAGCGAGCGCGAGCTCGGCCCGCAGCACCCGCACACCGGCGACGTCCTGGCCGGCCTGGCCGGGCGCTGTCGCGGGCCGGCCGGCACGGCGAGGCCGAGGCGATGTACCGCCGGGCCCTCGCCGCGCTGCGCACCAGCGTCGACCCCGATCACTACTGGATCGGCGACGCCCTGTTCGGCCTCGGCGAGCTCGAGGTCGAGCTCGGCCGCTACGAGGACGCCCGGCGCTCGATCACCCGGAGCCTGGCGATCTCCCGCAAGGCCCGCGGCGACGACTACGGCGGCGCCGACGAGCTGCGCGTGCTCGGCGACATCGAGTACCGCCTCGGCCGGCCCGAGCGCTCGGCCGAGCTGCTCGAGCAGGCCGTCGCGGCGCAGGACCCGGCCGCCGATCCGGGCCTCGTCGCCTGGACCCGCGGCCTCCTGGCGCGCGCCCTGTACGACGCCGGCCGCGACCGCCCGCGCGCCCGCACGCTCCTCGACGAGGCCTGGCGCCACATCCGCGCCGACGCGCGGATGGAAGAAGAGCGCGCGACCCTCGAGCAGTGGATGAAAGCCCGCGGCCTGGGCCCGCCGAGCTGACACGCCCGCGGGAGGCCTTCGCGCGGAGCCGGCTCGCGGTCATCGAGCGAAAGACGGGACTCGACCTCGACGGCCGCGATGGCGTGACCACGCGCCCCGTCTTGCGCATCCTTGGACCCGAGCTCGTCGGAGATTCCCGAAGCCGCCGCCGGACCGCTACGGGTCGATGATCGTGACAGGCGTCCAGGCGAGGCCCCAGCCGTAGTCCGGGTCGACCAGGGAGTCGGCGTTGGTGAAGTTGCTCAGCCTGCCACGGTAGCGCGCGCCGCCGGGGTGGTAGGCGTAGAAGGTGTAGGCGTCGCTCTGCGAGTTCGGGGCGGCGTCCAGGAAGTGGGTCTCGACGGTGCTCCACACGCCGCTCTGCAGCTTCTGGATGGTCAGCCACTTGTCGTCGACGTCCTCGCTGCCCATGTGGTCGGCGACGCAGCCGCCGATCCACGTCTTGGTGTTGGGGCTCGAACCCGGCCCGAAGGTGATCGGTGCCTCCAGGTACTCCTGCACGTAGTGCTGGGCCGCGTCGTATTGGCTGACCGGGTTCAGGTCGTTGTGCCACGAGCTCACCCACTGGGTGTGCGTACAGTAGCCGGCGATCGGGTGCGAGCCCTCCTCGCTGAGGTCCTCGGGCGAGAAGACGACCCGCGGGTCGGCCCGCAGCGGCCGCGCCGGCAGCTTCGACACCTGCTCGTGGTGCAGCGTCAGGCGGGTGATGGCGCCCGGGTCGTCGCCGTGGGCGGCGAGGTAGATCTCGAGCGGCGTCGGGTCGTCGGCCTGGACCGCCAGCAACCCCGAGCGCTGACGGGCGCTGCGGGCCTCCACCACGGCGACGCCGTCTCCGAGATCGATGAAGGTGAGGGTCGCGCCGTCGTCGCCGTCGAGGGTGGCGATCACCTCGCCGATCACCCCGTCCGACTCCGGCGCCTCGTCGGCGTCGAGCACCACCAGCGGGTGGACGTCCGGCGCGGCGGTGTCACACGCCGACAGGAACGGCAGCGCGCTCAGGGTCATCACATTCACGGTCCGCGAGAGCAGCTTGGGCATGATCATGATTCGTCTCGTATCTCCACAGACGCCGTCGCCTCAGCGGCCCGTCCGCGAGCGCGACGACGACGCGTCGTTCGACTCGCGGCCCCTCGAGCAACGGACATGCCCCGAAATTGTCGAGGAGTTGCGAGCGGCGGCCGCTCGACGGGCCGCGTGTGCCCCATGGGGCCCCATGAGGCACCCCAGGGCCGAGACCCGTTCCGGCATGCTCGCAAAGCGTGGCCGTCCCCGACGTCGTCCGCGCGCGAGCCCGACGCGGGTCTTCCGCCCCGGCACCCGCACCAGCGGCGCGCCCGACGCCGGCAGCACTGCCTGCGCGCCCCTGGCGAGTCTGGCGATGGCGCCACAGCGCGCCGCGCGCTCCGCTGCGCACCGCGAATGCCCGAAAGGACATGCTCGATGGGACATACATCAGCGCCGTCTCCGCGAGGCGCGGTCCTGCCATTGCGCGCGCGACGCGGTGATGAACGCGATCCCGTTCGCCGATCTCGACCGGATCTCCGGGCTCGATCGCCCCTTCACGCCGGCATCCCCGCAGCGACGCCTCGATCGCCGAATGCCTGCACTCGAGGGATTGCGAAAAGCGCGCCGCAGGTCGCCGATGCAGAAGGCTCCGCCCTGCCCTCCCCTGCACTCGCGAGTCCTGCGTTTGACCGAGCGCGAATGTCGGGCGGCGCCCGCCCCGCCGCCGCGATCGATGCAATCCGGAGAGATGCGCATACACCTCGATGCAGGCTGACGATGCGTCGCCGACCGCATTTGCGAGCGACGCCGCCCCACGCAGCACAGGCCGTGAATCGAGTACGATGCCGGCCGGGAGAGACCGATGAAAAGACGATTGTGGAGCCGAGCGGGGCTGATGGCCGCGGTGCTGGCCGCGGCGTGCGGGGACGACAGCGCGACCTCGAGTGCGACGAATGCATCGACCACCGAGGCGGCGACGGAGGCGGCGACGACCACCGGCGCGCCGGCGACGACGGAGGCGACGATCACCACCGGCACGCCGACCACCGGCGCGTCCGCGACCGGGACGACCACCGGCGAGCCGACCACCGGCGAGCCGACCACCGGCGCGGTCGCGGAGTGCGGCGACGGCAAGGTCGACCCGGGCGAGGAGTGCGACGACGGCCGCGGCAACGGCATCGACCAGGCCTGCACCGACGAGTGCAAGCAGGCCACCTGCGGCGACGGCCTCGTCGGCCCCGGCGAGGCGTGCGACAACGGGGCCGACAACGCCGACATGAACGCCTGCAAGGCCGACTGCAGCGCCAACGTGTGCGGCGACGGGGCCGTCGGCCCGGGCGAGGGCTGCGACGACGGCAACCAGACCGACGACGACGAGTGTACCAACGCCTGCAAGCTGGCCAGCTGCGGCGACGGCGTGGTCGCGCCGACCGAGCAGTGCGACGACGGCAACCAGGACGACACCGACGCCTGCACGAACAACTGCACCAACGCCAGCTGCGGCGACGGCTTTTTGCAGGCGGTCGCCGGCGAGGAGTGCGACGCCGGCGCGAGCAACGGCGTCAACGCCGACTGCACCGACGCCTGCAAGGCCGCGGTGTGCGGCGACGGCAAGGTCCACGACACCGGCGCCGGCACCGAGCAGTGCGACGAGGGCCCGAACAACCTGCCCAACAGCACCTGCAACCCGAGCTGCCAGCTCAACGTCTGCGGCGACGGCGACAAGGGCCCGATGGAGGGCTGCGACGACGGCAACGCGATGGGCGGCGACGGCTGCAGCGCCAGCTGCCAGACCGAGGGCTGCGGCAACGCGGTCGTCGACGAGGGCGAGGTCTGCGACGACGGCCAGAACGGCGACCAGGACGACGGCTGCACCGACCTGTGCGCCCTCCCGGCCTGCGGCGACGGCTTCGAACAGCCGGGCAGCGGCGAGGCCTGCGACCTCGGCAACGGCAACAGCAACAACGGCGCCTGCACCCTCGCCTGCGAGGACGCCGTCTGCGGCGACGACTTCATCCTCGTCGGCGTCGAGCAGTGCGACGACGGCCCGCTCAACGGCAACGACAAGGCGTGCAAGGCCGACTGCACCACCCAGAAGTGCGGCGACGGCTTCGTCGGTCCCAACGAGACCTGCGACGACGGCAACATGAACAACAACGACGCCTGCACCAACGTGTGCAAGGCCGCGACCTGCGGCGACGGCTTCGTCCAGCCCGGCGAGCAGTGCGACGACGGGGCCAACAACAGCAACACCGGCGCCTGCACCAACGTTTGCAAGACCGCCGTCTGCGGCGACGGCTTCGTCCAGGCCGGCGTCGAGCAGTGCGACGACGCCAACACCAGCAACACCGACGCCTGCACCAACGCCTGCAAGACCGCCGCCTGCGGCGACGGCTTCGTCCAGGCCGGCGAGCAGTGCGACGACGGCAACCTCGCCAACAACGACGGCTGCTCCTCCACCTGCAAGAGCGAGGTCTCGGCCCAGCAGTGCCAGACCGGCACCGACCCGTTCACCAACGCCCCGTGGGTGGTGTGCGAGGCCAACGCCAACAGCGCGTGGATCTCGGCCAACAACACCGGCACCTACACGCCGCTCGTGATCTGCCAGCAGCTCGGCTACTCGCAGGTCGGCCAGTACGGCGGCACCTGCGGCAACGTCTGCGGCTACTGCCAGGGCGCGACGACGTGCAGCAGCCCCGGCACCAAGACGTTCGACATGGCGGGCAAGAGCTGCGGCGCCGACAAGCTGTGCTTCACGGTCATGTGGACCTGCCTGAAGTGACCTCTTGGATAAGTGTTCTTGAGGACATGTCCTGAAGACCACTGATCGGAGCCGCGGGCGCGGCGGGCCGGGGGCCACCGCGTCCGCCGTGATCCGCGGGCCCGACTCGCACACCCCTCGGCGTCGAAGCGAGCACGCAGGCCCGTCCGCTCGCTCGCTCGTGGCGGCCCCGCCACGTCGGCGCGCAGCCGGCCGGCTCGCGCATTCCCGTGCGTCGCGGCTCCACAGCTGCTCCACACCGGTGCGTCAGCCTGATGTCATGCGCACCCCCGCCCTCCTCTTCTTCCTCGCCACGCACCTCGCCTGCAACACTCCCGAAGACCCTCCCGCCGAGACCCTGCGCGGCGCTCGCTACTGCGAGATCTTCCTCGGCACCGCCGACCTCGCCGCCGGCACCGTGGCCGTCGACGTCTACAACACCCAGCAGCTGAACGACTGCCCCGAGGACGCCTGGGCCGCCCTCGACGTCGCCGCGCTGGAGGCCGAGCTCGCGGTCGACGCGGTGATCCTCAACGGCCCGCGCTACTGGACCATCGACGCCTTCGACCGGGCCAGCCTCCTCGATCCGGAGATCCGCAGCTTCGGCGGCATCGACATGCGCAAGGTCGGCGCCCTCACCTTGACCCTCGCCGACGTCGCCGGCGGCGGCAAGCCTTACACCCCGCGGACCGTCGCGCGCGAGACCGTGTGGCGGCTTTACGCCGGCAAGCCGGTCTACGAGCTCGTCGACGCCGATGGCGCGGTCCACGTCATGCAGTCGTACAGCGACCAGAAATTCGACCAGGACGAGGCCGCGCTCGCCGAGCTCGGCGACGTGCTCGCGCCGCCCGCCGGCTGGAGCTTCCGCGTCCGCGTGCCGACCGAGGACCTCCTGGTCGAGGCGGTCGACGGCCTCGCAGTCGTCGTCCAGGACGACCGCGCCAACACCTACCAGCGCGCGCAGCCGTGAGCCGCGACCTCCGCCGGCCCCCGTCGCACGACCACGAGCCCGCGCCCGCGCCGAACCTGTCCCCTGCGCCAGGTGCTTGTGCGGCGTCGGCCGCAGCGTCCGGCCCTCGAAGCGGTAGAGCGTCCCGCCCACCCGGCCGGCTGCTTGACCTGGTTGTGCAGGCTGACGACGCGTCGCCCACCGCATCCACGAGCGACGCGACCACGCGAAGCCCGGACCGGCGAATCGAGGACGATGCCCGCCGGGAGAGACGATGAAACGACGATCGAGGCGCGAGCTGCCGCCGTCTTTTCAGCGCCGCGACGGCGCGAGGCTGCGCTCGATGCTCGCGACGAAGCCGAAGATCAGGCTGTGCTGCTGCGCCGCGAGGCCCTTCGCGCCGTCGGTAGTCGCATCACCGCGGTAGAAGAACCCGCCGTCGCCGAGCGCGCGGTCGTAGCGGTATTCCACGCGGAGCAGCAAGGCGTCGAGGAGGTGGAAGTCATTGGTATAAGTCCCGGCGACGAGCCAGCGATCCAGCACCGGCCCGCCGAACATGCGGCCGCGGTGGTCCCAGAAGAACTCGGGGCGGGCCGCCATGCTCCAGCGGGCGCGGCGGCCCAGCACGTGCCAGCGCAGCGACACCATCGCGTTGGCCCACGCCGCGACCGGCTGTCCTTCGAGCCAGGTCAGCCGCTCCCGCCCGTAGTCGCCGACCACCGCGACCGCCCAGCGCTCGCGCGTGAACACGACCTGGCTGTCGATCAGCATCCGCCACGCCGAGAGGCGGAGGTCGCCGTCTTCGGGCCCGGCGTACACGTTCTGGACCAGCGTCAAGTCCCGCCCGGGTTTGACGACGAGGTTGACGAGCCCGCTCGGGGCCCGGTTGGCGTCGGCGAGCGTGCCGTAGCCGTTGACCAGCCACAGGTTCACGCCGGCGCGCGCCCCGAGCGGCAGATACGCCCGCAGGCCCGTGAGGACGAAGGGCACCGACGAATAGCCCCAGGTGATCGAGGCGTGCCAGTTGTCCTTGGTCCAGAAGCTGCCGAAGTGGGTCGGCGCGGGCATCAGCCCTGCCGCGATCTCGACGCCCGAGCGGAGCCGGACCCCACCCCACGCGCGGCCGATGTGCTTCCAGGTCTCGGGGCCGGAGTATCGGCCGCTGTCGCCGCCGGGCACCGGATCGGCGGCGTACACCGCGTCCGCCGCGGCCCCTGCCTGGAGCGCCACCTCGAACATCCACGGCGACGCGACGGGGTCCTTGCGCACGTAGCCGACGAGCAGGTTCGGGCTGAACTCCCGGTCCTCGCGGTCACCGGGGTGCCGCGAAAGACGTGGTTGGCGGGGAAGTTGCTGTTCACCACGTACTGCGTGTCGACGAAACCGCCGACCACCCACCCCGACGGCCGGAGCGGCGGCCGTGCCGGCCCCAGCGCCTTCGGAGCCGCAGGGGCCGCTCGCGCGCCCTCCGCCGCCGGCGACCACGGCCCGAGAGCCGGGAGCGAGGCGAGCGTCGCCACCAGGGCGTTCATCCCTATCCACATACCCCACCCCCTCGTACGGACGCACTCTCAAAGTAATGTCGGGACCGCCGATCAGCCGGCCCTGGACGCCGCGGCGCCGCACACGGTCTCGACGATCATGCGGGTGACGACATACGGATCGCTGTTGGCGTTCGGGCGCCGGTCTTCGATGTAGCCCCGCTTGTCGCGCGCGACCTGCCAGGGGATCCGGATCGACGCGCCGCGGTCGGACACCCCGAACGAGAAGGTGTCCCAGCGCTGGGTCTCGTGGCGCCCGGTGAGCCGGTCCTCGATCCCGTGGCCGTAGTTGGCGACGTGCTCCGCCGCCCGCTCGCGCAGCGCCTCACAGGCGGCGATGCAGGCGTCGTAGGACTCGCGCATCGCCTTGGTCGAATAGTTGGTGTGACAGCCGGCGCCGTTCCAGTCGCCGCGGGCGGGCTTCGGGTCGAAGGTGGCGTCGCAGCGGAACTGCTCGGCGATCCGGCACAGCAGCCAGCGCGCGAGGATCAAATGATCGGAGACATCGAGCGGGCTCAGGGGGCCGACCTGGAACTCCCATTGCCCGGGCATCACCTCCGCGTTGATCCCCGAGACCCCGAGCCCCGCCGCGAGGCAGGCCGACAGGTGCGCCTCGACGATCTCGCGCCCGAACACCTGGCTGCCGCCGACGCCGCAGTAATAGGGCCCCTGCGGCGCAGGGTAGCCATTGGCCGGGAAGGCGAGCGGTGTGCCGTCGGGCTTGAGGAAGGTGTACTCCTGCTCGAGCCCGAACAGGCTCTCGTGCGCGGCGTACGTCTCGGCCGGCCCGCGCAGCAGCGCCCGGGTATTGGTCGGGTGGGGCGTCATGTCGGTCATGAACACCTCGCACAGCACCAGCTTGTGGTCGCCGCCGCGGATCGGGTCCGGGACCACGCACACCGGCTGCAGGACGCAGTCCGACGAATGGCCGGCCGCCTGGTTGGTCGACGAGCCGTCGAAGCCCCAGACCGGCGGCTCCTCGCCGGCCGCGAGGATCTTCGTCTTCGATCGCATCAACGCCGTCGGCCTGGTGCCGTCGAGCCAGATGTATTCAGCCTTGTAATTACTCATCGTCCGAGCTCCTTGTTCTTGTGGCCGCGACAGCGGCCGCGTTCACTGGTTCGACGTCGACTCGCGGTCGATCGCCGGGGCCTGCAGAGGCGCTGCCGCCGGAATTCGCGCGCAGCGAGGCAATGGCGCTCGAGCAGCGCGACCACCTCGTCCCGGCGGTGACGGACGGCGTCGTCGAGCGGCGTGCCGCCCCAGCGGTCCTTCGGGCTCACGCGCACGCCCTGGTCGAGCAGCAACTTGACGACGGCCGCGTGCCCCTCGGCGGCCGCGAGGTGCAGCGGCGTCCGCCGGTCGTAGTCGGCGCCGTCGAGGTCGACGCCGCGGGCGATCAGGCGCTGGATCGCCTTGACCTCGCCGAGCGCGGCCGCCCAGATGAGCTCATTGGTCAGCCCCGATTCGCTGTGCTCCGCCATCTCGGCGGCGTCGCTCGGCGGGCTGAATTGCGCCCCCGAGCGCACGCCGCCGTGCGCCTCGAGCAACGCGATCACGGCCTCGTGGCCCTGCATGTAGGCGTCGTCGAGCGGCGTCGTGCCCCAGCGGTCGCGGGGGTTCACGTCGGTCCCGCGGCCGACGAACCACTCGACGATCGCCACCTGGCCCTCGGCCGCCGCCAGGTGCAGCGGCGTGCGCAGGTCATAGTCGGCGCGGTCGATCCCGGTACCGCGGACCACGAGCCGCTGGATCGCCCCCAGGTCGCCCTTGCTCGCGGCCCAGATCAGCTCGTTGACGCTCTCCGCTCGCGCCTGCACCCGGCTGATCCGCGGGTCCTTCTTCTCGGTGTGGCCGGTGAGCGTGTCGTAGTGGAAATTGAAGGTGGCGACCAGGCGGCGACAGAATTCGATCCCGCGCACGCTGTTGCCCAGCTTGTCGAGCCGCGGCGACCACGTGCAGATCCCCATCACGTTCGGGACCACGATCATCAGCGCTCCCGCGACCCCGCTCTTGGCCGGCAGGCCGATCGTGAACGCGAACTCGCCGGAATAGTCGTACATCCCGCACGAATACATGAGGGACAGGCAGTGCTGCACCGTCTTGGTCTCGAACACCCGTTCGCCGCTGATCGGGCAGATCCCGCCGTTGGCCAGGGTCGCGGCGACTGCCGCCATCTGCTCCGCGTGGACCTCGATCGAGCAGCACTGGAAGTAGAACTCGAGCGTCTCCAGCAGGTCAGTGCTGGTCGGGAACGCCTGCTTCTCGCGCATGAAGTAGCCGAGGGCGAAGTTGCGGTCGGCGGTCGTGCGCTCGGACAGGTACACCGAATTGTTGAACTTGACCCGGGTCCCGCCGCCGAGGCGCCGCCAGGTGTCCATCACCAGGTCGAAGCGGTCGGCGACGTTGACCTCGCCCTCGCGCTTGAGCAGGGAGCAGCACATGATCGCCCCGGCGTTGATCATCGGGTTGTGCGGCCGGCCGTCGTGGTTCAGCGTCAGCTCGTTGAAGCCGCGTCCGCTCGGCTCGCGCCCCACGTGGCGGTGGACGATGTGCTCGCCGTGCAGCTGCAGGGCGAGCGAGTAGTTGATCGGCTTGCAGGTCGACTGCACGCTGAAGTCGACCTTCGAGTCGCCGAGCGACAACCGCTGGCCGTCGACCGTACACAGCGACACCGCGAACTGGTCGGGATTCACCCGGGCGAGCTGCGGGATGTACGAGGCGACCTGCCCCTCGCCGTTCGGCAGGGTCGATTCGTAGATGTCTGTGATATCGCGGCAGAACTCGTCGAAGTCTCGGATCACCATGTTGCCCTGGAGGGCGCGCTCCGCCAGCAGGATGCTGGGGCGGATGATCTCGCAGAACGTCCGGTAGTCGAGTCGGTCGTCGGGGCCGATCCCCGCGAGGAGCTTGCGCGTCTCCTTGAAGCGGTAGTCGTCGAGCGAGAGGCCCTCGCGGGCGATCGCCTCCTCGAGGTCGCGCCGGTAGATGTAGCTCTTGTTCTCGCTGTCGAGCGAGGTCAAGAGCCGATGCTCGCGGGCATCTCGCTCCTCGCCGCGCTCGTCGCGGCCGTGTCGGAGCTTGTGGCCGTTCGTGCCGCTCGTGTGGGTGCTGTTCATGCTCATACCGTCACTCCAAAAGCAGTGGCCCTACAGGGCGTCGATGCCGCGCTCGCCGGTGCAGACCCGGACGACCTCCTCGAGCGGCACGACGAACAGCTTGGCGTCGCCGTGCTCGTCGCGCACGTTCTCGAGGATGGTGCGAATCACCCGCTCGACCTCGGTCGACGGGACCACGAGCTCGACGCGGATCTTCGGCGTGAGGTCGGGGACGAACTCGACGCCCCGGTACAGCTCGGCGTCGCGCAGCCGGCCGTGGCCGGTGACCCGCGAGACCGTCATGTGCGCCACCTGGACGCCGAGGAGTCCCTCGCGGACCTCGTCGAGCCGCTCGTTGGCGATGATCGCAACTATCATCTTCATGGTCGCCCCGATTCGTCGTCAGTTCGGGTTGAGGAACCCGTAGCCGTGCTCGCCGTGCATGCTGTGATCGATGCCCGCGCGCTCCTGCTCGGCGCTCGCGCGGAGGCCGATCGTGCGATCGACCAGGACCAGCAGCGCCAGCGTCCCCACCGCCGAGACGCTGACGCTCAGCAGGACGCTCTTGAGCTGGTACCACAGCTGGATCGCCAGGCCGTGCTCGGGGAGGTCGCGGAGGAAGAACGTCAGGCCGAGCGCCCCGACGATCCCCGCCATGCCGTGGATCCCGAACACGTCGAGGGTGTCGTCGTAGCCGAGCCGCGCCTTGAGCAGGATCGCCAGGTAGCACGTCAGCGAGGCGAGCGCCCCGAGCAGCAGCGCGCCGGTCGGCAGCACGTCGCCGGCCGCCGGCGTGATCGCCACCAGGCCGGCCAAGATCCCCGACACCATGCCGAGGCTCGTCGCCTTCCGGTGGAGCACCTGCTCGATCACCATCCACGCCAGCGCGCCGCTCGCCGCCGCGATCTGCGTGACCGTCAGCGCCTGCGCGGTCTTGAGGCCGCTCGACACCGACGAGCCGGCGTTGAAGCCGAACCACCCCACCCATAACAGTCCCGCCCCGACCAACGTGAGCACCATGTTGTTCGGGTGCATCGCGGTCCGCGGGTAGCCGCGGCGCGCTCCCAGGTAGAATGCACACACCAGCGCCGCGGTCCCGGCCGAGATGTGGATCACCGTGCCCCCGGCGAAGTCGATCGCCTCGCCGTAGAGGAAGCCTCCGCCCCAGACGATGTGCGCGAGCGGGTTGTAGATCAGCAAGCTCCACAGGGCGATGAACAGGCAGTAGCCGCGGAACGAGACCCGCTCGGCGAAGGCGCCGGCGATCAGCGCCGGCGTGATGATCGCGAACTTGCCCTGGAACATCGCGTACACGTACTCCGGGATCGCGTGTTCGCGCATGATCGCGGTGTCGATGCCCGACAGCATGAACTTGTCCCAATCCCACCCGACCACCCCGCCGATGGTGGTCCCGAACGCCATCGCATAGCCGCAGACGGTCCACAGGACACCGATGATCGCCATCGCCATGAACGAGTGGAGCATCGTCCCCAGCACGTTCTTGGTCCGCACGAGGCCGCCGTAGAACATCGCCAGGCCGGGCACCATCAGCAGGACGAGCGCCGTCGAGGTCAACATCCACGCCGTCGTCCCGGTGTCGAGCGCGACCGGCTCGCCGGCGCGGGCGAGCCCGGGCGCGAGCGCGATGGCAGCGGCGACGACCGCGGCTGCGCCGCGCGAGGCGCTTCGTTGTTTCGCTCCTGTCATCATTGCTGTCTCCTGCAGCCCCCACGAGCGCTCGACACCGAGCCGGGGGCCGCGTCGCCATGGCGGCGGTGCCCCCGCACTGCCCGGTGGGCGCCGTTCGTCGGCCGCGACGGCCCTGTGTCTGCGCGGGCCTGGGGGCTTGTGCGGCGGGTCTCACCGCATTCGCCGTCGAGTCGGAGCTCGGCGGATCGGCGGTCGTCGCTCCCAATGAACACCTTGGACGAACCCTCGGGCGCGGCGACTGAGGGAATGACTCAATCCGCGGGGGAGCATACCGCTGCTAGTTTGATGGGCGTATGGCGACTTCCTCCTCCGGAGCGCGCCGAGGTGCGCAGTCCTCGAGGGGCGGGGCATCGACGCAGAGGGACACCGTCCTGGCCCTGCTCCTCCGCGAGGAGTCGCTGACGCGGCGGCTCGGACACGGCTACGTCCTGGCGCTGGCGATCGTCGCGTTGCTCTGCCTCGCGGGCCTCGTGCTGATCCACGGCGTCGTCCACCGGCACGTGGCCGACGCGACGCTCATCAACCTCGCGGGTCGCCAGCGCATGCTGAGTCAGAAGGTCAGCAAGCTGGCCCTCGAGATCGATCGAGCCCACGCGTCCGGCTCGCCGGGCGAGGTCGCGTCCGCGGGCGTCGAGCTCGCGACCGCCCTCGACGAGTGGCAAAAGGCCCACGCGATCCTGCGCGACCGCCCGAACGCGCGCTTGCCCGGGCGAAACAGCGGCGTGGTGGTCCCCCTCGTCGAGGCGGCCGAGGTCCATCTCCTCGCCATCGCCGAGGCCGGCGCGCGCCTCGAACGCGCGGCGGTCGACGGCGCCTCGCGCCCCGCCGTCGCCGCGGCAGTCGCGACCATCTTCGCGCAAGAGCCCGAGTTCCTGGCGACGATGGAGGCGATCGTCGAGACCCACGAGCGCGAGTCGCTCGCCGGCGTCCGGCTGATCCGCGACATCGAGAGCTTCCTCGTCGCCGCTTCCATCCTCACCCTCCTCCTCGAGGCCCTGCTGATCTTCCGGCCGGCGCTCCGCCTGCTGTCCCAGACCCAACACCGCCTCCGCACCGCCCTCGTCGCCCTCGCCACGAGCGAGCGCTCGAAGTCCGCGCTGCTCGAGGCGGTCCCGGACGTGGTCCTCCAGCTCGATCGCCGGCGGGTCTGTCGGCTCGTCCACGTGCCCGCGAACAGCGACCTGCCGGCGCTCGACGGACCGGTCGAGGACCGCTCGCTCGACACCGTCCTGCCACCTGCCGCGGCCCGCGAGATCGAGGCCGCGATCGCCCGCGCCCGCGAGTGCGAGCTGCCGCAGCGCTTCGAGCTCGCGCTGCCGGGCCGCGACGGCGAGCGGCGCCACGAGGCCCGGATCGCCCTCGCCGGCCTCGACGACGTGCTCGTGCTCGTCCGCGACGTCACCGAGCAGCGGGCCCTCGAGCGCGAGGTGGTCGCCGCCGTCGGCGACGAGCGGCGCCGGCTCGGGCGCGACCTGCACGACGGCCTTTGTCAGCACCTCGCCGGCCTCTCGCTCCTCGTCGGCTCGCTGGCCCACCGCGCCGGTTCCGAGGGCCTGGGCCCGATCGACGCAGCGGCGCTCGAGCAGGTCGGCGAGCTGATCGACCGCGCCCTCCGCGAGAGCAAGCAGATCGCCCGCGCGCTCCACCCGATCGCGCTCGAAGCCGGCGGCATCGCCGGCGCGCTCGACGATCTCGCCCGCTCGATCGAGGCGCTCTACCGCGTCCGTTGCGACGCGGAGGTCGACCTCGGCGACATGCAGCCGTCGATGCCGACCGCGACCGAGCTGTTCCGGATCGCCCAGGAGGCCGCGAGCAACGCGGCCCGCCACAGCGGCGCGACGCAGATCCGGCTCCGCCTGGTCGGCGACGGCGGCCACCTCCTCCTGACGATCGCCGACGACGGCGTCGGGATGGCGCGTGGACCCGCGGACCCGCGGGCCAGCGGGATGGGCCTACGGATCATGCAGCACCGCGCCAATGTGCTCGGTGCGCGGCTACGCATCGACGCCAACGCGGCCGGCGGCACCACCGTCTGCTGCGAGCTGTCGGTCGGCGCCTGACACGAGACAGCAGCGATGACGACGACGAACTCGACCCAACGGATCTTTCTCATCGACGATCACCCGGTGTTCCGCCACGGCCTCCGGCAATTGCTCGAGGCCGAGAGCGGCCTCGCGGTCTGCGGCGAGGCCGAGGACGCCCCGGGCGCCCTCGCGTCGCTGCAGGCCGGCGACCTCCCCGACCTCGCGCTGGTCGACGTGTCGTTGCCCAGCAGCGGCGGCATCGACCTCGTGCGGCGCCTGCGGGTGCTTCACCCGCAGCTCCGCTGCCTGGTGGTGTCGATGCACGACGAGCACCTCTACGCCGAACGGGCCGTCCGCGCCGGCGCGGTCGGCTACATCACCAAGGCGCTCAAGCCGAAGGCGATGGTCGCGGAGATCCGCAAGGCGCTGCGCGGCGAGCTGGCTCTCAGCGAGGGCGCGGCGACCATGCTGCTCCGATCGGCGTACGGCGGCGAGCGCCGGGAGTCGCGCTACGCCAACCTCAGCGACCGCGAGCTCGAGGTCTTCGAGCTGATCGGCCGTGGAATGAAGGCCGGCGCGATCAGCGAGGCGCTGTGCATCAGCACGAAGACGGTCGAACGTCACCAGGCCGGCATCAAGCAGAAGCTCGGCGTGGCGCACACCAGCGAGCTGCGGCGGATCGCGGCGATCTGGCTCAGCGAGAGCAGCGCCCTGACACCGTAGGCCGAGGGGACCACCGGCCGGTCGACGGCGTCTCGGAGATTGCCGATGTCCTTGTCCACAAGGAGGTCGAGATAGTTGCTGAACGGCGAGCGGACCGACCGAGGTCGCCCGCGCCCTCATTACGATGCGCCTGTCCCCACGGACATCCCTTCGACCTGCCCTTCGAGACATCAAAGCGCACCCGGGCGGTACGCGGCGCGGACCCGCTTCACGTGGCCTCACGCGCCCCGGCTTCAAGCCCGCGCCCGCGCCGAACCTGTCCCCTGCGCCAGGTGCTTGCGCACGTGGGCCTCGAGCGCCGCCACCTCCGCGATCGGCGGCGCCCGCTTGCGTTTGATCAAATGCACCTGAAGCCGCGGCAGATCGACCACCGGCACCGCGACCGTGCCCGGCGGCGTCGGGATGTACGCGTTGACCACCGTGAGGCCGAGGCCGAGCGAGGCGTAGTGCGTCATCAGCTCCCAGCCGTCGACCTCGACCGCCACGTGCAGATCGCCGCCGAGCGCCGCCGCCAGCGTCGCCCGGTGCGTGCGGCCCGGCGGCGGCAGGATCAGCGGCCGCCCGGCCAGCGCCCGCGCGCGGATGTGCCTGCGCTGCGCCAGCGGGTCGTGCTCCGGCACGATCGCCACCTGCCCGACCTCGAGCACGCGCGTGCCGTCGAGCTCCGGGTCGGCCTCGAGCAGCGACGTGAGCCCGAGGTGGGCCCGCCCGCTGCGGACCGCCTCGACCGTCGCCGGGCGGTCCTCCGTGCGCAGCGACAGCGGCCCTGACCACCCGCGCAGCGCCCTGGCCAGCACGTACAGCTGCAGCGCCCGGCCGGCGCTGACCACCGGCACCGTCGCCACCTTGCCGGCCGCGCGCGCGCGAAGCGGTCGACCGCGCCCTGCACCTCGCGCGCCAGCACCTCGACCTCCTGCCCGCGCGGCGTCAGCCGCAGCGCCCGGCCCTCGAAGCGGTAGAGCGGCCCCGCCCACCCGGCCAGCTGCTTGACCTGGGTGTGCAGCGCCGGCTGCGACAGGTGCAGGCGCGCCGCCGCGGCCGTGAAGCCGCCGGTCTCGACCACGGCGAGGAAGGCGCGGAGCCAGTCGAGGCGGACCTGCGACGTATCCATTTCTTGAATATATCATCCAAAACGAATCGTGTACATGGATGCTACGGCGATGCACTCTCGGGGCGTACCAAGCAAGGAGAGATTTATTTTATGCATCGCATCGGCATCGATATCGGCCGCGTCATCATCGGCCCGGTGGTAAACGGGCGCGCGGACACCAGCTTCCTCGGCTCCGGCCACGAGGAGGCCATGCGCACCCCGCCGGCCCCCGGCGCCTTCGCCGGCGTGGCCGAGCTGGTCGCGCGCACCGGCGGCAACGCCTGGCTGGTGTCCAAGTGCGGCCCCGGCGTGCAGGCCAAGACGCGCGCCTGGCTGGCCCACCACCGCTTCTGGGAAGAGACCGGCATGGACCCGTCCCACCTGCGCTTCTGCCTCGCGCGCCCCGACAAGGCCGTCCACGCGCGCAAGCTCCGGCTCACCGTCATGATCGACGATCGCCTCGACGTGCTCGAGCACCTGCGCGGGCTCGTCGAGCACAAGCTGCTGTTCGGCGAGCAGAAGCGACCCGCCCCGCCGTGGACCACGCCGGTCCTCGACTGGGCCGCCGTGCACGAGTGGGCCGCCCGTCAGTGGCCCTCCGCGGCCTGACGCCCCGACGACCCGCGCCGCGCCCCCCAGGGCCTCACACACGCTCGCGGACGAGCGACCACGAGACCCGTGCGTCGCCCGGCCGCGAGGCCCCGCCCTCGCGCTCGCGCTCGCGTTCACGACTCCCCGCTCGCGGCCGCGCGACCCCACGCGTCGCGCGGCCGCGAGGTCTTGCGCTCGCGCTTGCGGGGTCGATTCACCGCGCGCTCGCGGCTGCGCGACCACGAGACCCGTGCGTCGCCCGGCCGCGAGGCGCCGCGCTCGCGCCGAAGGGCGAGCCGTAAAATTTCCCCCTCGTGACGGAAGCCGTCGCGGACGGGCACGAGCCGCGTCGGAGGTGTTTCTCTTGCCTTACACCACGCCCCCCGCGCTCCTCGGCGTATCCGCGCTCGCCCTGTCCGCCTGCATCCCCTCGATCGTCGTGGGCGACAGCCCGCAGGACGAGACGACGGCCAGCTCGTCCACCACTCCAGGCTCGACCACCGCGCCGGACCTCCCGACCGGCGACCCGACCGACGGCGCCACCGCGACCGACGGCACCACCGACGAGCCGGCCCCCGGCGTGTGCGGCGACGGAGTCGTCAACGCCGGCGAGGCCTGCGACGACGGCGACGACGAACCCAACGACGGCTGCGACGCCGCCTGCACCCGCAGCGGCGAAGTCGTGTGGACCGTCGAGCGCGACGGCGAGATCTTCGGCTTCGCCATGGCCGCCGACGGCACGATCTACGTCAGCGGCCACGACCCCGTGTCCTTCCTCGCCGCCTTCGCCCCCGATGGCAGCGAGCAGTGGCATATCGACGCAGCAGGCTCCGGCCCGCTGGTCGTCGACGCCGCCGGCCAGATCTACCTGCTGTCCAAGTTCTCCGGCGTCCTCGCGTTTGCCCCCGATTCTACCGCGTTGTGGCACGTGGGCCCCGACGGCGAGTCGACCCCGAACCCGCCGGTGGGCATCGACGTCGGCGACGACGCGCTCTACATCGCCAACTACGAGCCCGGCGCGCAGGAGCGAGTCGTCGTGCGCCGCCTCGAAAAGGGCACCGGCGCGATCGTGTGGGAGGCGCTGACGCCCGAGGGCGAGGACGTCGACGCCCAAGATCTCGCGCTCGTCGGCGAGCGCATCTTCGTCGTCGGCAAGACCTGGAACGACGTCGACGGTGTGCGGCCGATGCTCGCCACGTTCGACACCGCCGGCGCCCTGCTCGGACTCGAGCTCGACGACCCGATCGACTCGCGACTCTGGAACGCGCTCGACGGCCTGGGCAACGGCGACCTCGTGCTCGCCGGGGGGAGCGCGGACGTCGGGCTCATCGTCCGGCGCCTCCACCCCGACCAGAGCGAACAGTGGTCCAACGCGACCGGCGGCGTCCCGAACATCTGGACCCAGCGGGTGATCGCCGGCCCCGGCGACCGGATCGCCGCCATCGGCAGCGACATCGGCAAGGACGGCGTCGGCGCAGTCAACCTCCACGCCGGCGACGGCGCCCTGCTGTGGTCGTCGAAGTTCTCCAGCCCCGAGGAGGGCGTGAACGAAGACCCGATCGGCGTCGGCTTCGGCCCCGACTTCCTCGTCGCCGGCGGCAGCATCTGGACCCAGCATGAGGACCAAAACATCACCACGACCTGGTGGCTCCGCGGCTTCGCCCTCGACTGAGCGCGCCTGCCGACCCGCACCGTCACGAGTCGCTCGTTGCGAACGCCAGCGAATCCCTCGAGACCGTGGCGAGCCGTCCTGCGGCGCGCCCCGGTGAATCACTCCGAGGGGCACCGTGCCCCACGAGCGACCCCGTGGCTCGAGGGCACCCGTGACGAGCCATCCTCTGGACGGACGCGTGCCCTCCCTGCATCCTCGTCTCCGAAGGCCACCCCTCAAACGCGCGCCTGCGGCTCCGCCGATGCGCGGTCCGCCTCGCGCCGCCCCAGCAGCCGCCGCGCCGACGGAAGAATCACCGCCCGCAACGTCGTCGCCGCCAGCTCGCGGCGCTCTGCCGCGCCGAGCCGGCCGCGAGCCGGATCTGCGACCGCCTCGGCGTCGATCCGCGGCGCTCTCAGCCCCGCCACTGCCGCCGTCACCGCCGCCCGCACGGGCGCCCCGCCGCGCTCCAGCGCCCACGCCAGCGCGCGCCAGGCAAGCGCCGCGTGGCGCTGCTCGTCGGCCGCGATCGTCCGCAGCACCCGCGCCACCGCCGGATCGGCGCAACCTGCCACCGCGTAGCCGGCCTCGACCGCCGCGATCGTCTCGCCGACGCAGCCCTCGATCAGCGTCGACACCGCCAGCTGCGACATGTCCGAAGAGACAGCCATCGCCGGCGTCACCGGCAGCGCGTCCGGCCCGAGCGGCCGCCCCGCGTAGGTCGACGCCAGCCCGAAGCACAGCCGCGCGTGCTCGATCTCGTCGGCGATCGCCGCCTGCGCCGCCGACACCAGCGCCGGCGGGGCCCCGCACGCCAGCAGCTCCACGATCCAGCGCGCGAACGCGGCCACCGACGCGTGCTCGAGCGCCGCATCACGGCCCCACGCGGCAGCCAGGCGCTCGCGCCTGCCTTCGTCGAGCCCCGTCGTCGTCGCCGCCACCGCCTCGCACCAGTCCTCGCGCCCGGTCAGCGCGGCCGCCCGCGCCGTCCCCTCGACGATGAACGGCCGGCCGACCCCGTCCTCGAAGCAGCCCCCTGCTCCTCGACGAACACCTCCGCGATCAGCCCGTCGTCGCCGACCAGCAGCTCGTGGCCGCCCCGCGACAGCGCCCGCGGCGTCGACGGCAGCGCGACCGACGGCGCCAGCGGCGAGTCCTCCGGCCACGGCCCCACCCGGTCGTCGGCGAACAGCGCCACCCTGCCGATGGTATCGACCAGCCCGACGTCGATCGCCGGCGCCGACGGCACGACTGTCTTGAAGGCCAGGTCCTCCCCCTCGACCACCACCTCGCCCGCCTCCGTGGCCGCGAACACCCGATCCTGCTCGAGCACCAGCCGCCGCAGATCGGCCGTCGTCCCGCTGTCGAGCTTCGTCCACGTCGCCCCCGCGTCGGTGCTGGCGATCGCCAGCCCGCCGTCACCCACCGCCACGATCCGCGTCCACCCGGCCTCGACCGCGCGGAACGACCCCGACAGCTCGGGCGCCAGCGCCACCGGCACCCACGTCGCCCCCGCGTCGTCCGAGCGCAAGAGCACCCCGTCGCCGACGATCACCCCCATGAATTGCCGCACCTCCCCGGGCAGCCGCACCGTCGCCAGCATCGCCGCCCGCAGGTCCGCCGTGGTCCCGAGGTCGATCGCGGTCCACGTCTTGCCGCCGTCGACGCTGCGCAGCGCCGCCCCGCCGTCCCCGACCGCCAATGCCACCGGATCGGCGCACGGCTGCAGCTCCGGGCACTCGGTCGCGCCCATCGCCACCGCCCGCAGCGTCCCGCTCGCCGGCTGCTCGACCGGCTCGAACACCGCGCTGCCGAGCGGCGCCAGCAGCCGCCCTTCGGCCGTGAGCGCCACCGAGAACTTCGCCGAAGTCCCCGCCACCGCGACCAGGTCGACCGCCTCCGCGGTCATCAACGACGACGCGCGCAGGTTGTACTCCCACTCCGAGTTGCACCCCTGCTCGCTCGTCACCCCGTCGCCGTCGGAGCCGTCGCCCGCGACCTTCACGGAGCACGCGAGCGTGACGGCCTGGAGCACCGCCAACACAGCAGCACGCAAATCAAGCGAGTTCATGCCACCTACGATACCACCCGCGCATCCCCCCAGCAATCGCCGGTGTCGACGCGAGCCCCACGGCCTCACCGCGACATCGATGTCATGGCAAAGCGACCCCGGGCCTGCGCGGGCGAGCGCGACCGCCGAACGCGACGTCGCCCCGCCCTCACGCAGCTCAGGCCAGCAGCGCCGCCGCCTCGTCGAGCGCCCGCACGCTCGCCACGACCGCCCCGTCGCCGCCGATCCAGCGGAGAAACTCCGCCAGGTCGTACGAGTGATGCAACCGCGGCAACGACCACGCGCGCGGATCGGTGGCCGCTCGCCACATCGCCGCCGCGAACACGCCCGCCGCCTCGGCCGGCGCGACCACTTCGCGCGCCGCCCACAGCTCGTCGAACCATAGCCCCTCGCGCAGCCCCACCGGCGTCATCGCCTGCTCGACGGCCAGCCGCGCGATCGACCGCGCCTCGGGCTCCATCGCCCGCTGCGCCGCCAGCAGCAGCAACATCTCGATCTGCTCGCGCCCGCTCGTCCGCTCGCGCACCCGCGAGGCCCACAGCGCCACCGGCCCCGTCGCGTGCCAGCTGTCCACCAGCACCTGCAGCGCCGCGCTGCGCAGCTCGACCTCGCCCACCCTGCACGCGCGGTCGAGGCAGCCGCGCAGCAGCGCCTCCGACGGCAGGTGCCCCGGCGGCTCCAGCACCTGCGTCAGGCCGACGATGAAGCGCAGGAACAGCGAATCATCGGACCACGTGTCGCCCGCGGGCAGCGACCACGCCTCGCCGAGCGCCACGCGATGCCCGAAGATCTGCCCGTGCGCGTCGGCCCGGACCACCGCGTCGGCGATCGCCGGCAACAGCCGCTCGGCCTCGTCGACGCGGCCGAGCGCGGCGAGCCGCACGAACAGACAGGCGCGCGCGTGGCTCAGCTGGTGCCGCCAATCGGCGGTGGCCATTCGCTCGCTCACCGCGATCGCGCGGCGCAGCTGCGCCTCGTCCATCCACGGCGCGAGGCGTGCGAACGGCCCGGGGTCGTTGCCCGGATCGATCGGCGCCAGGGCGATCGCGGCGAACGCCTCGATGGCCCGATCGACGACCGCCGCCCGTCCTTCCGGCGCCGACGCCTCGGCCAGCTCGGACAGCCGCCAGGCGAAGAACGGATCGCCCGGATCGATCGACCCCGCCTCCTCGTCCGCGTACGCCGCGTCGTCGGCCTCGACCGCATCACCCGCGAGCCGGCGCCGCAGCTCGACCGCGTACGGCCCGGGTCGATGCGGCCTCCGCTCGCGCATCCACTGGATCACCAGCACGCCCCGCAGCATGCGCCCCACCGCCGCGGCCGCCATCGACTCGTCCGCCAGCCACGCCGCGCGCGCGGCCGCGACGTCGCGGCGAAACCACCCGGCGATCGCCGCCGCCAGCTCGTCGCGCTCCGGTCGCTGGCAGAGGCCTCGCCACTGCTCGCGCAACGCTACCAGTTCGTCCGCGTCGCCAGTCACGCTCGGCACCATCGTCGATCGCCCGCCCCGGCCGCGCAAGCGTCAGCGATCGACCGCGCACGAGAACACGTTTCTCGCCGAACCAGGACGATCGACCGCTCGACCCCGCAGACCGTTCGCGTGCGCCGAGCCTCGCACGAGCCCGCAGGCCCAAGACGCGCCCGCGTCGACCTTCCGCGGCGCCGCGAACGATCGTCCGCATCGACCTCGTCGCGAGCAACGTCCTCACCGTCGGCAGTAGCGAACGACCGCCTCGACCTCACGACGAGGACACGCTCTCGCAGTGAGGTCGACCTACCCCGACCGGCCGCTCACGAGCCCGCGAAGAACTCGTGCGCGTCGACGTACTTGACCCCGAGCGAGCGCGCGAAGTCGCGGTCGCTGTCCATGTCGCCGACCATCACGACCCCCTCGCGCGCCAGGCCGTGGCGCTGGATCAGCGACACGCCGAGCCCGGGCAGCGGCTTGCGGCAGAAGCAGCCGGCCGGGAACGCCGGGTGCGGGCAATACATCACCTCCGCCACCGGCAGGTCGAGCAGCGCGATCGTCCGCGCGAACGCGGCCTCGACCGCGTCCTGGCTGACCGTCCCGGACGCCACCCCACTCTGGTTCGACACGAAGAACAGCTTGTAGCCCTCGTCGACGAAGCGGCGCAGCACCTCGCGGCGGCCCGGCAGCAGCTCGACGTCCTCGGGGTCGCGCGGGAAGATCTCGCCGCTCTTCGTCTTGCGCAGCGTGCCGTCGACGTCGAGCAGCAGCCCCTTGCCGGTGAATTGCGGATCGACGCGGCGCACGAACGGCACCTCCTCGACCACCCCGAAGCCCTCGTCGACGTGCGGCGCCTCGAAGCTCGCCGCCCACTTCGCCATCGCCGCCGGCGGCGGCAGGTTGGGGTCGTCCTTCGCCAGCTCCTTCAATTCGTCGGGCCCGAGCAGCTTGCCGTAGCGCTCGAGGATTCGCAGCACCACGTTGGTGTAGGCCTCGTCGATCGGCGTCGCCAGGAAGCGGCAGCGCACCGGCACCCCGTGCGCGTGCGCCATCCGGATCACCGGGAACCGCGACACCCGCGTCGCGTAGGTGTTGTCGAGCACCACCCGCCGCTGCCCCGCCGCCAGCAGCTCGCCCAGCTTCGGCACCAGCCCGTCGAGGTCGCCGCCGAGCAGGTCGCGGTTGAGCCGCGCGTAGCCGCGATCGAGGTAGCGGGCCACCTCCGACGATTTGCCGGCGCCCTGCACCCCCATCATGATCACCACCTCGGGCTCCTCGCCGGGGCCCTCGCCGGTCACCAGCACGCGCAGCCCGGCAGGCACCACCGGCGGCGCGGTGGCGGCCAGCGCCTCGGGCGTGGCCGCGAACGAGATCTTGGTCGCGAGATCGGCGCGGTCCTTGGCGTCGAACGGGACCTTCAGCGCGCGCAGGCTCGACTCGACGCTGGCCCGCTTGGTCGCCCCGAACAGCGGCACCACCGGCGGCCCGAGGTCGAGCAGGGCCGCCAGCGCCGCCTCGTGCGGCGTGATCTTGTGGCGGGTCGCGATCGGCTTGACCGCCCGGTTCTTCAGCAGGTTGGCCGTCTTCGCGTGCCCGCCGAGCGGCCGGTGGGCCAGGAACGGTATGTTCATTTGCCGCGCCAGTGCCACCAATCCGTCGACCCCGCTGTTCCGGTCGATCACGCTGAGCTCGTTCTGGATCGCCTGCACCTTGAAGTGGCGCTCGGCCTGGCGCACCTCCGCGATCGACGTGTTCGACAGCCCGAGGTGCTCGATCTTCCCCTCTTTCTGCAGCTCGGCCAGCGCCGTCAGGCTCTCCTCGAGCGGCGTCTTGGGGTCGCCCGCGTGCAGCAGGAGCATGAAGATCCGCTCGACCCCCAGCGCCTTGAGGCTGCCCTCGACCATCTTGCGCAGGTGCTCGCGGCGACCGTTCGGCACCCACTTGCCCTTCGGCCGGGCCAGCCCCGCCTTGGTGACCACGCGGACCTGCTCTCGCGGCCCGCTCCAGCCGCTCAGCGCCTTGCGCACGAGCTCCTCGCCGTAGTGCAGGTCCTTGTCGCTGAGCGCGTACGAGTCGGCGGTGTCGAGCAGACGGATGCCCTGATCGAGCGCGAAGCGGACGACGTCGATCGCGTCCGCCTCGCTCGGCCTGCCTTCCGTCGACAGCCGGAGGAGACCGAGCCCGAGCGGGACTTCGAGGGTACCGAGGACGCCATGGAGGGGGTTGTGGTGCTCACGGGATCTCTGGCATAGCCCCGAGAGCGGGGCGGAATCAACCGCGAGCCCGTGAATTGTGCATACAAGCGCACCGCCCCGCGGCCGCGGCCCGCGCCGTACGCCGGGGCCCTGCGACCCGCCGGACTTGCCTCACTGGGACGCGGCCCGTGCGAGCGCCGGCGTCGGGACATCTCTCCGTGGCGAAGGCGCGGGGCCGAGGAGCTCCGGGTGACGGCGGGCCTGGCGTCAGGATGTTACCCCCTCGTCATCCCACCACGCCGGTCACGCCACGCGGATCATTTCTTAGAAGAGCGAGGAACATGTACTGCCGCTGGCGCTGAGCCGGGCGGTCAAACGGGCCGCGCAGCGGCCGGGAGCGCGAGCGACGACGGCACTTGTTCCGCAGGTCGGGCCGTGGTCATCTGCCCCGGATGCTGCTGCACGTCACCCGGAGCGACCTCGTTCTCGTCGAGCGCATCGCCTCGTACGCGGTGGTTCGACGGGGCGCTGCACTCCGAGGGCTGGGCCTCGTCGGCCGCGCCGCCCCCACCCCGCGGAAGACTTGAAGGTCCTTCGCATGCGTCGCCCCGCTCCGAGTCTCCGCGAGTGCTTCGCTTTCCCCATCAGCACCCCCGAGGGGCGGCGTGACGTGCTGCTGGGAGGTACGCTGCTTCTCCTGCCCCTGCTGGGCTGGATCCTCAATCTCGGCCACCGTCTGGATGTCGTCTACCGGGTCTATCACGACGAGCCGCCTTACTTCCGCGGCTTCGCGCCCTGGGGTCACACCTTGCGTCGAGGGTTCCGCGCCTTCGCGGCGATCACCGTCTATCTCACGCCGGCCATCCTCCTCGCGGGCGCGACCGCGGCCCTTCACGGCCTTGCGTCCTCGGCCCTGATCTGGGTGACAGGCCCGCTCGCGCTCGCATGCTTCCTGCTCGCGATCTATGCGTTGCCCGGCGGGATGACCTACAACGCAGCATTCAACGATCTCTCCTATTTGTACCGACCGGACAAGGCGTTGCGGCGAGCGCTGGACGGCGGCTCCTCGTACCTCCGCGCCTGGGCCATCGCCCTCGCCGCCATGGCACTCACTCCGCTCGGCCTCCTCGCGGTCGGCGTCGGCTTCTTCTACAGCAGCGTATGGGGCTGGAGCGTCGTCGGCTACGCATTCTCACGAGCCCTCGTCCTCGACGAGAGCTCCCCGTTCGCCCGCCGCCTCCGTAGCGGCCGGCCTGACACGTGACAGGTCTGCACGATCACGACGTGAGCCTCGCACAGCTCCAGCGAGGGCAGGCCCAGGCGCGAGCCCCCGAAGGACCTCCTCGCAATCGTCGACTCTCGGGCCGGCGATTCGTCACACGTCGGCCATCACGAATCTTTCGGTGATCCCAGCGACTCACCATTTTCGGGTCCATGCAGAGGGTCCGCGACGTAATTCAAGCCTGCATTCGCCTCACGTGATTCGCGGTCTCACCTCCAAGTCCGCTGCGAAAGGCGAACGCCAAGTACCGACTCCCGCGACTCCGATCGCCCGACTTCCTGCCCATTAAAGGAGTCCGCCGCCGGGCTGGCGCCATCGAGCCGGCGCCCGCGCTCGTCCTCGCCCGTTCCGCGCGACTGTGACCGCCGGGCTGCGCGGGTCTGCGGCGCGGACGTACATGGCTCGAAGTTCAGGTGTGCGCCGGCGGTGGCCGATCAAATCGCCACGGGCCTGGACTCATTCTCGGGTCCGACGCGTTCATGTCGGCCTCACGTTCGCGCCTGCGCCTGGCGGTCGCGGCGTGGGTCGCTCGTATCCAACCAGTCGATCGGAGTAACAAACAGATGGCGAACACGAAGAACCTCGCGGCTCGTCGCGCGTATACCTGCGCGCTTGCGACGGCGCTGCATCTCTTGGCCACCGGCTGTGACGGTGCCGTGGAAGTCTCGATCAATATCACCAGTCCCTCGCCCGAGCTCCCCTGCGGGGACGGCGAGATCGGGCCTGGCGAGGAGTGTGACGACGGCGCCGCCAACGGCGACGACGCCGCTTGCAAGCTCGATTGCACCCTGGGCGTCTGCGGCGACGGCCACGTCGGCCCCGGCGAGGCCTGCGACGACGGCGACGCCGTCGACGACGACGAATGCAGCAACAGCTGCGTGGTCGGCCCGATCTGCGGCGACGGCCACGTCGACCCCGGCGAGGCCTGCGACGACGGCAACGCCGTCGACGACGACGCCTGCAGCAACGCCTGCGCGCTCGCCAGCTGCGGCGACGGCGTCGTCCAGGTCGGCGAGGCCTGCGACGACGGCAACGCGGTCGACACCGATCTGTGCACGGCTGCCTGCCTCCCCGCCAGCTGCGGCGACGGTTTCATCCAACCCGGCGAGGAGTGCGACGACGGGGCCGCCAACGGCCCGGGCGCGGCCTGTCGGCCCGGCTGCGTCCTGGCCGTCTGCGGCGACGGCGACATCGGCCCCGGCGAGGCCTGCGACAACGGCCCGAGCAACGCCGACAACGCCGCCTGCAAGCTCGATTGCAGCCTGGCCGCCTGCGGCGACGGCTTCGTCGGTCCGATGGAGGGCTGCGACGACGGCAACGACATCGACGACGACGCCTGCACCAACGCGTGCATCGCCCCGCTCTGCGGCGACGGCGTCGTCCAGGCCAGCGAGGCGTGCGACGACGGCAACACCGACGACACCGACGCCTGCACCGCCGCCTGCACCCTCGCGGCCTGCGGCGACGGCTTCGTCCAGGCCGGCGAGGCCTGCGACGACGGCCCGGACAACAGCGACGGCGGCGACTGCACCCTCGCCTGCGCGGTCGCGACCTGCGGCGACGGCCTCGTCCACGATCAGGGCAGCGGCGACGAACCGTGCGACGAGGGCCTCGCCAACGGCCCCGGTCACGCCTGCCTCGCCGGCTGCGTCCTCAACGTCTGCGGCGACGGCGACCTCGGCCCCGGCGAGGCCTGCGACGACGGCAACCTCGCCGGCGGCGACGGCTGCGGCCCGACGTGCTTCCACGAGGCCTGCGGCAACGAGCTCGTCGACATCGGCGAGCAGTGCGACGACGGCCAGGACGGCGATCCCGACGACGGCTGCACCGACGCGTGCATGCTGCCGAGCTGCGGCGACGGCCTCGTCCAGGTCAGCGAGGGCGAGCAGTGCGACGAGGGCCCCGGCAACAGCGACGGCGGCGCGTGCACCAGCCAATGCAAGCTCGCCACCTGCGGCGACGGCCTGGTCCAGCTCGCGGTCGAGCAGTGCGACGACGGGGCCGGCAACGCCGACACCCACGCCTGCAAGCTCGACTGCACCCTCGGCTACTGCGGCGACGGCTACGTCGGCCCCGGCGAGGCCTGCGACGACGCCGACGCGATCGACGCCGACACCTGCACCAACGCCTGCAAGCTGCCGACCTGCGGCGACGGCATCAAGCAAGCCTCCGAGCCGTGCGACCTCGGCCCGCTCAACGACAACGGCGGCGAGTGCACCCTCGCCTGCACCCTCGCC
Organism: Nannocystis pusilla; assembly: GCF_026626665.1. GTDB lineage: Bacteria > Myxococcota_A > Polyangia > Nannocystales > Nannocystaceae > Nannocystis > Nannocystis pusilla. The sequence goes on along the minus strand of NZ_JAPNKE010000002.1, from coordinate 346,920 downwards.
GTCTGCGGCGACGGCTTCGTACACGCGGGCGTCGAGCCCTGCGACGACGGCAACGCCAGCAACAGCGACGCCTGCCTCGGCGGTTGCGTCCCGGCCACCTGCGGCGACGGCTTCGTGCGCACCGGCGTCGAGGCCTGCGACGACGGCAACAACCTCGACGGCGACCTGTGCAACGCCGACTGCACGCGGCCCAAGCGCGTGTTCATCACCAGCATCACCTTCACCGGCGGCCTCGGCAACACCCTGGGCGCCAAGAGCAAGTGCCAGGCGCGGGCCACCGCGGCCAATCTGGGCGGCACCTGGGACGCCTGGGTCAGCTCCCCCGGCAGCAGCCCGGCGCTGCGCTTCGTCAAGTCGACGACGCACTACGCTCGCCTCGACGGCCCGGAGATCGCCCAGAGCTGGGCCGACCTGACCGACGGCAGCCTCGACGCCCCGATCAACATCGACGAATTCGGCGCCCTCGTGCCGCAGGCCAGCGTGTGGACCGGCACCTCGGCCACCGGCACCGCCCTGACCGACAACTGCAACAGTTGGTCGAGCACCTCGACGGGCCTCAAGGGCTACGAGGGCCGCAACGACGTCACCGACTTCAATTGGACCGCGCGCTCGCTCGCCCTCACCGCGAACTGCGCGAGTTATCAGCGGCTGTACTGCTTCGAGCAATGACCCGCGCCATCGACATCTCCGGAGATTTCATCACCATGACCATGAAGATCCGTCCCACCCACTCCCTGCGCGCGGGCCTCCTCGCGGCCGGCTTGCAGCTCGCGGCCCCCGGCTGCGACGGCGCCTTCGACGTCGCCGTCGACATCAACGTCTCGTCGGGCGGCACCGCCGGCAGCGCCTGCGGCGACGACCACATCGACCCCGGCGAGCAATGCGACGACGGCCCGCTCAACGGCCCCGGAAAGGCCTGCCTCGCCGACTGCCAGACCAACGTCTGCGGCGACGGCGACCTCGGCCCGGGCGAGCAATGCGACGACGGCGACGACAACGGCCCGGGCGCCCCCTGCACCGATCAATGTCAGCCGGCGGCCTGCGGCGACGGCTTCGTCGGCCCGGGCGAGCAATGCGACGACGGCAATCCGATCGACACCGATCTGTGCACCTCCGCCTGCGTCCCCGCGGTCTGCGGCGACGGCCTCCACCAGCCCGCCACCGGCGAGCAATGCGACGACGGCCCGACCAATGGCCCGAGCGCCGCGTGTCGCAGCAATTGCACGACCAACGTCTGCGGCGACGGCGACATCGGCCCCGGCGAGGCCTGCGACAACGGCCCGAGCAACGCGAACGGCGCCGCCTGCAAGCTCGACTGCACCCTGAGCGTGTGCGGCGACGGCCACGTCGGTCCGATGGAGGGCTGCGACGACGGCAATCCGGTCGACCTCGACGCCTGCAGCAACACCTGCGTGGCCGCCACCTGCGGCGACGGCCTGGTCCAGGCCACCGAGGCCTGCGACGACGGCAACGCCAGCGACACCGACCTGTGCACCACCGCCTGCACCGCCGCGGCCTGCGGCGACGGCCACCTGCAACCCGGCGAGGCCTGCGACGACGGCCTTGAGAACAGCAACGGCGGCGACTGCACCCTCGCCTGCGCGCTCGCGACCTGCGGCGACGGCCTGCTTCACGCTCAGGGCGGCGAGCAATGCGACAAGGGCCCGGCCAACGGCCCCGGCAAGGCCTGCCTCGCCGATTGCAAGCACAACGTCTGCGGCGACGGCGACCTCGGCCCCGGCGAGGCCTGCGACGACGGCAACCTCGTCGGCGGCGACGGCTGCACCGCGGCGTGCAAGCTCGAGCAGTGCGGCAACTTGATCGTCGATCCGGGCGAGCAGTGCGACGACGGGGCCACCGGCAATCAGAACGACGCCTGCACCGACCTGTGCACCATCCCGGCCTGCGGCGACGGCTTCTACCAGCCGTACTGGGGCGAGCAGTGCGACGCCGGCGCGGGCAACAGCAACAACGGCGCGTGTACGCTGAGCTGCAAGCTCGCGGTGTGCGGCGACGGCCTCCTGAACCTCGGCGTCGAGCAATGCGACGAGGGCGCGGGCAACGGCAACGACAAGCCCTGCAAGCTCGACTGCACCGGGGCGGTCTGCGGCGACGGCGTCGTCGGCCCCGGCGAGGCCTGCGACGACGCCGACGAGGACGACGACGACGAGTGCACCAGCGCGTGCAAGGCCATGACCTGCGGCGACGGCGTCGTCCAGGCCGGCGAGCAGTGCGACGACGGCCCGGCCAACGACGACCTCGGCGCCTGCACCCTCAGCTGCCTGCAGGCCAGCTGCGGCGACGGCTTCGTCCAGGCCGGCGAGGCCTGCGACGACGGCGACGGCGACGACACGGACGCCTGCCGCAACGACTGCCAGCCGGCCGCCTGCGGCGACGGCGTGGTGTGGGCCGGCGTCGAGCAGTGCGACGACACCAACGCCAGCAACGCCGACGCTTGCAAGAACGACTGCACCGTCCCGAAGCGGGTGTTCGTCACCGGCATCACCTACAACGGCAACCTCGGTGGTTCGGCCGGCGCCAAGGCCAAGTGTCAGGCCCGCGCCGACGCGGCCGGCCTCGGCGGCATTTGGGACGCGTGGATCAGCACCGGCAGCAGCACCCCGCTCACGCGCTTCGTGCAATCGGCGGGCGGCTATCGGCGCCTCGACGGCGTGTTCGTGGTCGACGACTGGGCCGACCTGATCGACGGCACCCTCGACGCGCCCATCCTCATCAACGAGTTCGGCGGCATCGTCGGCGCCCAGGGCGTGTGGACCAGCACCTTTCAAACCGGGACGGCGACCTCCCAGCGTTGCAACAGCTGGACCTCGGGCACCGCCACCTACACCGCGATGGAGGGCCGGACCGACGTCGTCGGCGTCGGCTGGACCTACAACGCCGCCACGATCTCGTGCGACCAACAGCGCCGCCTGTACTGCTTCGAACAATGACCCTGCGCGATCCGAATCACAGGAGAATCGACATGACCCACCATCTCTTTCGTACCATCGGCATTCGCGCGGGCCTGCTCACCGGCGCGCTGCTGCTCGTGGCTTCCGGCTGCGACGCCGACGTCGGCGTCAACCTCGACGTCGAGCCTCCGAACCTCACGGGCGGCGGCGGCGGCGGCGGTAACGTGAGCGTGTGCGGCGACGGCCAGCTCGGCTACGGCGAGGAGTGCGATCACGGCGTGGCCAACGGCCCCGGCAAGGTGTGTCGCACCAATTGCCTGCTCAACGTCTGCGGCGACTTCGAGGTCGGCCAGGGCGAGGAGTGCGACCTCGGCCCCGGCAACGGCGACGACAAGGCCTGCACCTCGGTGTGCCTGCTCGCGGTGTGCGGGGACGGCCTGGTCGGCCCGGGCGAGCCGTGCGACGACGGCAACGGCGTCGACGGCGACGCCTGCACCAACGCCTGCACCCTCGCCACCTGCGGCGACGGCGTCGTCCAGGCGCTCGAGGCCTGCGACGACGGCAACGGCGTCGACGACGACGCCTGCAGCAACACCTGCGTCGCGGCCGTGTGCGGCGACGCCGTCCTCCAGCCCGGCGCCGGCGAGGCGTGCGACGACGGCCCGGCCAACGGCGCGAACGCGGCCTGTCGCGGCAATTGCCTCCTCAACGTCTGCGGCGACGGCGACCACGGCCCCGGCGAACAGTGCGACAACGGCCCGAGCAACGCCGACAGCGCCGCCTGCAAGCTCGATTGCTCGATCGGCGTGTGCGGCGACGGCCACGTCGGCCCCGGCGAGAGCTGCGACGACGCCAACGCGGTCAACAACGACGCCTGCAGCAACGCATGCACCGTCCCGACCTGCGGCGACGCCATCGTCCAGGCCACCGAGGCGTGCGACGACGGCAACACCTCGAACCTCGACAACTGCACCAACGCCTGCACCGCCAAGGCCTGCGGCGACGGCTACCACCAGCCGGGCGAGGGCTGCGACAAGGGCGCCGCGAACAGCAACGGCGGCTCCTGTACCCTCTCCTGCAAGAACGCCTATTGCGGCGACGGCCTCCTCTACAATCAGGGCAGCGGCACCGAGCAGTGTGACAACGGCGCCAACAACGGCCCGCAGAAGGCCTGCCTCAGCAATTGCAAGCTCAACGTCTGCGGCAACGGCGACCGCGGCCCGGACGAGGGCTGCGACGACGGCAACCTCGTCAACGGCGACGGTTGCAGCTCCCTGTGCGCGATCGAGGCCTGCGGCAACGGCGTCGTCGATCCGGGCGAGCAGTGCGACGACGGCATGGACCACGATCAGGACGACGGCTGCACCGACCTGTGCCGCTTGCCGGCGTGCGGCGACGGCTTCACCCAGCCGAGCTTCGGCGAGGAGTGCGACACCAGCAATCTCAACAGCGACAGCGGCGCGTGCACCCTGGATTGCAAGCAGGCCGTGTGCGGCGACGGCCACCTGTGGCTCGGCGTCGAGCACTGCGACGGCGGCGCGGACAACGGCGAGGACCAGCCCTGCAAGCCCGACTGCACCGGCGCCATCTGCGGCGACGGCTTCGTCGCCCCCGGCGAGCCGTGCGACGACGCCAACCTCGTCAACGAGGACGGCTGCACCAACGTCTGTAAGCTGCCGACCTGCGGCGACGGCTTCCTCCACCCCGGCGAGGCGTGCGACGAGGGCGCGGGCAACGACAACAGCGGCACCTGCACCCTCGCGTGCACCCTGCCGACCTGCGGCGACGGCTTCACCCAGCCCGGCGAGGGCTGCGACGACGCCAACCTCGTACAGACCGACGACTGCCTGAACCACCGCCGTGCCGACCTGCGGCGACGGCTACAAGTGGCTCGGGCACGAGGAGTGCGACGACGCCAACGCCGTCGCGGGCGACGGCTGCCACGAGTGCCAGGCCGCCACCCGCGCGTTCGTCACCAGCACCACCTACGACGGCAACCTCGGCGGGCTCGAGGGCGCCGCGGCGAAGTGCCAGGCGCGAGCCACCGCGGCCGGCCTGGGCGGCACCTGGGACGTGTGGCTCAGCACCGACACCAGCGCCCCGCTGACGCGCTTCGTGCCCAACGCCGCCGGTTACGCGCGGCGCGACGGCTCGCTCATCGCCAACGACTTCGCCGACCTGATCGACGGGTCGCTCGACAACCTCCTCAGCCAGACCGAGACCGGGGTCTCAGTGGGCAACTCGGACGTGTGGACCGGCACCGACCCCTTCGGCGTCGCCACCACCGCCACCTGCAATAACTGGACGTCGAACAGCTCCCTCGTCAGCGGCGAGTACGGCCGCTCCAGCACGAGCACCTCGACGTGGAGCGACAACGGCACGCCCGCCGCGTGCAACGGCCTCCGCCGGCTGTTCTGCTTCGAGCAGTAGGACACGGATTTTGCCAACCACCTGATCGCGCTCGCCTTTCGCCCCAAGTCCGCGTCCTGGCACAGAAATTCTGCTAGAGCCTGAGAGCCCGTGAGTCCCCAAGACTCACGGGCTTCGACCTGTCTCGTGGAGAGATACTGGAGACGCTCCAGGTCCGTGCAGAGACGGGCGCTATGCCGCGTGCGCGAGGCCGGGCGTCTACGTCCCACGGCAGACCCACGACTGCGATGCCTCGGTGCTGGTGCGCCGGCACCTCGCCGACTTCCTCGCGCGCCTCGAGGAGAGCGGCCATGGTCCGTTGCCAGCGCCTTCAGCTCCTCACGGACCGAAGGCGCCACACGAAGCCGCTGCGCTCGCGGGCCTGGCACATCGACGAGATCGTTTTCGCGCCTCGCCTATTCCGTCGCCTGGATCGTCCTGACGATGGATCCAGGTGGATCCAGGACGGAGCAGCTCGCATGAACCCTTGGAGAACTTCGGGCCGGCTGTACTAGCCGGTGGGTGACTTAGAACGTAGTGAGCGTCAGACTCATGGTGGCGTCCACCGTCTCGTAGCCGATGTAGAGCGTGAGGACGCCTCCGCTATAGGTTCCGGCCACCTGATCGATCGGCAACGACACCGAGCCGAAGCTGCTGATCGGCGTGCCATCGAGCGCGACGGCGCCGGTGGAGAGCCGGACCCAGAAGACCCCGAAGGGGAAGGACACGACGGGGGACGAGGAGACGGAGGGAGTAATCGTGCCGCGGACCGGCTCTGCGAGCGAGATCCAGATCCCGTCCACGCTGAAGGGGTACGGATCGTCCGCCGCGTCGTAGAAGGTGCCCGTGTACTCCGCGTAGTGCAGACCGAAGTTGTTGATCGTGATATCGCAGGCCTGCCCGACGCAGTTCTCGACGCTGTAGTCGATGAAGCCGAGGTTGTCGCTCCCGACCGACGCGTGGGCGCCGCTGTCGAGCAAGAGGTCGCCGCTGAAGTGGAAGGGTTCGACGATCTTCTCGACGTCCTCGCTGTGCAGCTCGTAGTACGAATTATAGCACTCTTCCTCCACGTCGCTGACCCACTCCATGGTGTTCCCGTCGAAGACGCCGCAGTCGAGATACCCCTCGGGCCGATAGTTGTTGCCGTAGTCTTCGAGGTAGATGTCGTGCGCATCGAGGCACACCTTCGTGCATTTATCGGACGCGGCGGCCTCGGTCGCCGCGATCACGCAGTATTGCGCCCGCCGGGCTTCGTATAGGGGCAACGATCCGTCTCTTCCTCGCTGTAGCCCCAATCCTCATAGACGAACCCGCAGGCCGACGAGGTCGAGCCGACGCAGCTCCACGGGCGGTCGGCCTGGGGGTCGCCGCTCGGGCCGAGGTTGCACCAGGGGTCCGGTTCGAGGCCGAGGCTCGGGTACACGTCGATCAATTCCGCCAACGTCGTGCAGTAGCTCTCCCGCGAGCATTGGTCATAGTGCCCCGTGTCCAGGGGAACCATGTTCGTGGCGGCAGGTACTTCCTCGTAGTTCTCGAACGGCTGCGCGACGCTGCACGAATTCATGTCGTCGAACTCGGACGTCGGGTAGTCATCGACCTCGGCGAACGCGAATGGGGGATCGTTCATCTCGTAGTCCTGCGGGTCTCCGCCGAATGTCCGCGCGCAGATCGCCTGGAGGTATTCCCTATGGAGCCCGTATTGGAACAAGGCGGACCCGCCCCGACAGACTCGGCGGGCACGCAGGTGACCATCGGCGTCAGGGTCGGGCCGGCGCCGGTCGCAGCTCCGGTTCCGCCGGCTCCGGTTCCGCCAGCCGGATAGCATTCCACGAACCGTCCGTCGATGACGAGGTCCTCGTATTCAGGAGGCAGTGGAGGGGGGTCCGTTGGACCTGCGGAGGCGGAGGCAGATTGTAGTCCTCCCCGGCGGTGCTGCAGCCGAGGAGCGCTCCTGCGCCCGCGATCGTGAGCGCCACGCAGATCGCGCTGCGTTGCCGATTCTCCCGCTTCGGAATGACGTTGCTGATGATCATCGTTTTCTCTCCGTCTTGCCGTCCTTGCGGCGTTCTCGACGGCGCACGCATCAGCAACCGATGTGCCGCGAGTTTGTCGTGGAATTCTGCGAGCCGATGGCGCGGGGCCGACGCGGGGCCCCTGGGGCGCCCCATGGGGCTGGGCGGCGCCGGAGCCTGGACCAGATCCTCGCCCCGCGCGAGCGCTATACCACCGGCGACCTCGTCGCTGCGCTCCGCCTTCGACCCGCGGCGCCCGCCGGACCGGCGACGCGGCTCACCTGTCGACAGGTGAGCCGCGCCGCCGCTGAGGCTGCCGGGGCCCCGATCGTGACATGTCTCGAAGGACATCTTACCAGCGGCGCGCCTGCGCCGCGGCGTGAACCCCTCACGGCACGTGCACCGCCGCGCCCTCCACCTCCCGGACAGATCCTGCTGTTCCGCTGATCGCGGCCAGCGACGAGCCGGTCGCCGGGCTGCGCGAGAGATACCGCCAGACGATCGCGCACCTCGACGGCACCTCGCCCGCGTGACACGGAAGGCGCGCGCAGGAGCGTGGCATCCGGCGAGGGGTCGTGAAGCTGCCCCGAGGCCGAGCGCGGCTACGTGTTCGCCGCGTCGCTGGGTGGTTGAGCGGAGCCTCGCGTGGACGGGCCTGTCCCGACGGCTGGCGAGGGACCTCGAGAGGCTGCCGGAGACGCTCGCGGGGCTGCGCGTGCTGGCCTTCGTAGTCTGGTGGTGGCAGTCCCAGGATAAAATCTCCCTCTGGCGCCCCTTCACGCCGCTGGTATCGTGAGCGCCGTGAGCAGGCCGACCGGAGCGTCCGGTGGCTTGCATAGAGAGGATTTTCCAATGCGTTATCGACTGTTCGGCCGCACTGGCCTTTACGTCTCGGAGCTCTGTTTCGGAGCGATGACATTCGGCGGGAAGGGCTTCTACGAGCCCATTGGGAGGACGGCCGAGGCCGAGGCCGACGAACTCGTGTCCATCTCGCTCGAGAGCGGCATCAACTTCTTCGACACCGCTGACGTCTACTCCGAGGGCGAGTCCGAGAAGATCCTCGGCAAGGCCCTCGGCGCGCGCCGCAAAGACGTCGTGCTCGCCACGAAGGTGCGCGGCAAGGTCGGCGCTGGTCCGAACCAGCAGGGCCTCTCCCGCGCGCACATCATGAGCGCCATCGAGGGCAGCCTGAAGCGCCTCGGGACCGACTGGGTCGATCTCTACCAGATTCACGGCTTCGACCCGGTGACCCCCTTCGACGAGACGCTGCGCGCCCTCGACGACGTCGTCCGCTCTGGCAAGGTGCGTTACGTCGGCTGCTCGAATCTCGCAGCATGGCAGCTCGCCACGGCCAACGGCATCGCGGCGCGCCATGGTTGGGCTCGCTTCGAGTCGTTGCAAGCCCACTACACGATCGCCACCCGCGATCTCGAACGCGAACTCGTGCCTCTCCTGAACGACGCGCAGATGGGGCTCATGGTATGGAGCCCGCTCTCCGGCGGCCTGCTGTCCGGAAAGTATGGTCGTGACGGCAAAGGCCCCGACGGCTCGCGCCGAGCCAGCTTCGACTTCCCGCCCGTCAACAAGGACCGCGCCTTCGACTGCATCGACGCGATGCGGAAGATCGGCGACGCCAGGGGCGCGAGCGTCGCATGCGTCGCGCTTGCGTGGCTGCTCGCAAAGCCCCACGTCTCTGCGATCATTATCGGGGCGAAGAACGAGGAGCAGCTCAGGGACAACTTGAAGGCGAGCGACTTCGTGCTCGACCCCGCCGAGCTCGCCGAGCTCGACAGGGTGAGCGCACTGCCCGCCGAATACCCGGGCTGGATGATCGAGTTCCTGCGCAACCAAGGCCGAGCGCCGAAGAACGCTCGCTGACGGCCACGGTTGCCGTCTGGCGAGCCCGCATGCCCGCGTGTCGTTCACGCCGTGCGCGACCATGCGGGCTCGTCGGAGGCAGCGGTCAATAAACAAGTGAGGATCCATGATTCAAAAGCGCGAGCTCGGACAGGGACTGGAAGTATCGGCGCTCGGCCTCGGCTGTATGGGCATGAGCTTCTTCTACGGTCCGCCCAAGGACGTCGCGGAAATGACGAAGCTGCTGCGCGCGGCGGTTGACCGCGGCGTAACCTTCTTCGACACCGCAGAAGTCTACGGACCTTTTCTCAACGAGGAGTTGGTCGGTTCGGCGCTCGCGCCAGTGCGCGACCAGGTCGTGCTCGCCACCAAGTTCGGCATCAAGCACGGCGAGAACGGGCCGAGCCCGCTGTCGGGGGTCGACAGCCGACCCGAACAGATACGTCGAGTGACGGACGCATCTCTGAAGCGTCTGCGGACCGACAGAATTGACCTGCTCTACCAGCATCGTGTCGACCCGGAGGTGCCCATCGAGGACGTGGCCGGCACCGTGAAGGACCTGATCGCCGAGGGGAAGGTCAAGCACTTTGGCCTGTCGGAGGCCGGCGCGGCGACGATCCGCCGCGCGCACGCCGTGCATCCCGTGACGGCGTTGCAGAGCGAATACTCGCTCTGGATGCGAGAGCATGAGGCCGAGATCATTCCGACTCTGGAAGAGCTGGGCATCGGGCTGGTGCCCTACAGCCCCCTTGGAAAAGGCTTTCTGACCGGCACGATGGCCGCCAGCACGCCGTTGGCCGACGACGACCTCCGCCGGCTACTGCCGCGCTTCTCCCAGGACGCGATGGAGGCGAACCACGCGCTCGTCAGCCTGCTCCAGCAGATCGCCGACGACAAGCGAGCCACGCCGGCTCAGATCGCGCTTGCCTGGGTGCTGGCCCAGAAGCCCTGGTTCGTTCCGATCCCTGGCACGACGAAGTTGCACCGGCTGGAAGAGAACCTGGGCGCGCTCGACGTCGAGCTGACGCAGGGCGACTTGCAGCGCATCGAGGAGGCCTCGGCAAAATTCGCATTCAGGGCGCGCGCGTGCCCGAGCGGCTCCAGGCTCAGTTCGGACGATAACTCTCTCCGGGCCGTCCTCGACGACGGCGACCTCGAGGTCTCACCCCGCTGGGATCGGCCCGAAGAGTCGCCTCGTGCGCTCCTCGCTCTCGCCGGCCTGCGGTGAGTAGAACGTGACACGAAGCACGCGTCCGTCGGGCTCCGCCTGCGTGAGCGTCACGTACTCGAAGCGCACGAGCCCCACGTCCGGATGGATCAGCTCCTTCGATCCCTCGCCCACCTCGACCACGTCGTGGTCGCCCCACCAGCGGGCGAATCGGGGCTCACCCGCGACAGCGCGGCCGCCAGCTTGTCGAAGGCCGAGCGGTCGGCCGAGCGCGCCGCGTCGAGGCGAAAGCGCTGCACGCTGGCCCGCGCGTGCTGCTCCCAGGCGGGCATCATGCGGCGCTTGGCCGGGTCGGTGAACAGGCTCCAGAGCCCGTTGCGGAGCAAGGGCGTGAGCTTCGAGAAATCGCCGTGAAGCCTCACCGCGGCCGCGTTCCAGGCGAGGTAATCCCAGCGCATCGTGGCCACGACCGCCGGGAACGGGTGCATGTCGAGCACCCGCTGCAGCGCCTCGCTCACGCCGGCCGGGGCGATCAGCGGACTCGCCGCCGGCCGCCCCTGGGCGAGCGCAAACAGGTGCGCTCGCTCGCTCGGGGTCAGCCGCAGCGCCTGCGCCAGCCGCTCGAGGAACGGCTCGGACACATGGATGTCGCGCCCCTGCTCGAGCCACGTGTACCAGCTCACCCCCACGTCGGCGAGCTGCGCGACCTCCTCGCGCCGCAGCCCCGGCGTGCGCCGCCGGCCGCCCTCGGGCAGCCCCACGTCGGATGGCCGCAGCCGCGCCCGGCGGGTCCGGAGAAACTGCGCCAGCTCGGAGCGCGGAGACGACAGGGACGCGGCGGTCACGGCCGCAGTCTAGAGCCTGCCAGGCGCTTTGGGCAGGTGGTAGACCTGCGGCGTGAAGCGCAGTGGCTACCCAGCGACCTGCTCGGCGAGGTGCCATCTTCGCCTCCCTCGCGCTCATGCGAGAAGACGCGATTGGACCCACGACGACAGCGCCGGCGGCTTGCACCGCTCGACCCTGCGTTGCGCGGACGAAGGTTTCATCGTCGGCCCAGCGATCGACGCCTGCGTTCCGGTCGAGCCATGGTGACGAGGAGGTTCGGGACATCGCACGGCGGGCACGGTCGGCACGTCGGCACCGACGGGCCGAGCCGGAGCGACTTCATGGCGGCGAGGACGCGCCGTCGCCCGGCTGCGCGGCGATGCAGGCGCGCAGGCCCTCGCTGAGGCTGCGGAACGTGCGGACCGCGACCCCGTATGCGTGGGCGACGAGCGCCTGCGCGAGCTGGGGACGGATCCCGGTGATGATGCCGTCGGCGCCGACGAGCCGCAGCGCGGCGACCAGGCGCTGCAGCGGCTCGACGCTCGCCGGGTCGAGCGTCGCTACCGCCGTCACGTCGAGGATCACCGCGCGCGCGCGCCGGGTGGTGACCGCGTGCAGGAGGTCGCTGGCGAGCGCCGCGGCGCGCTCGCTGTGGAACTCGCCGATGATCGGGACCGCGAGCACGCCGGGCCAGACGTCGAGGATCGGGGCGGCCCGCGCGTGCAGTTGGGCGCTCTGCTCGGCGATCAGCGCCAGCTTGGCGTCGAGCTCGGCGACCAGCGCCCGGCTGCGCTCGGCCTCGCGGCTCGCGGCCTCGGTCTGGGCCTCGAGCGCGTGCACGAGCTCGGCGTTGGTCTCGTGCAGCGTCTGCAGGCGGTGCTGCTCGCTGACGTTGGTGAACTCGACGAGCACGAGGCCCGGGGCGAGCGCGCCGGCGACGATCGAGAACACGCCGTGGGCGACGATGTCGTCGTTGTACGGCACGTCGCCGAGGTGGCGCTCGCCGCCGCGAGTCGCTATCTCGGTGAAGACGGACGGCAGCGGGGTCGCCAGGCAGCCCGGGAAGCCCTCGACGATCGGCCGCCCGAGCACCGCCTCGCGGGCGACGCCGAGGAACCGACACGCCGCCGCGTTCGCGATCACCAGGCGCAGACTCGCAGGGTCGTCCGCACGCTCGAGTCGCCACACGCACACCCCGACCTTGAGGCCCTCGAGCGTCCTCGCGTGCATCGCGAGGTCCACGTCGCCGGACCACTCGCCCTCGCTCCGCGCTTCGCCAGTCACGGCGCCGAGCCTACCACGGGCGCCGCGGCGCCCGCCTGTCCGTCGAGGCCGCGCCGGACAATTGGTGGTACAAGGTGCGGGTGCCCTCGGGCGAGCGGGTGGTCGCGCTGCTCCGCGACCACCCGGCGAGCGCGGCTCGCCGCGCGCCGAGTTCCTGCAGCGGCTGGCGAGCACCCGCTTCGTCGCGGCGCGCGACTACCCCGGCCGAGCCGCTGCGCGGTCGAGCGGGCCGACGAGGAGGTGCGCTTGCCTGTATTGGGGGCCGGGAGGTTCTGACACCGGTGCTGCCAGCCGACCATGATGCACGTCTCAGCGCTACATATGTTCGGGGCCGTGGTGTTCACTGACTCACATCCGGAGACGAAGTCGGGCCGCGATCCGAATTCGACGGCCAGGGCAACCCGGCCTCAGTCGCGCAGCGGCAGGCGACGCTCGAGATGATCACCGCCGACTACTGCGGCGCCGGCCAGAGCTACACCCAGAACGGCACCGCGCTCACCACCATCGCCTACGCCGGCGGCGACTCGGGGATCTCCAGCTACGACTGCGCGCTGTCGGGCGACACCTTCTCCAACAACGGCGCGGTGGTGTTCTATGGCCAGCCACCGGCTTCGGCGTTCCTCACGGACTGCCGCATCGAGCACAGCGCCCGCGACGGTGTGGTGCGCGGCTGGGTCGGCGATCCGCTCGACTTCACCGCGACCAACACCTTCGTCGATGTCGCGCGCTGCCTACAGACCTTTCCCCAGCCGCAGAACGACTCGTGTCCGGCGGATCCGCCCTGCCCGAAGTGAGCGGCCGGACCGAGCGATCCGGCAAGCGCGACGAGCACGACGGGAAGCTCCCGCGCGCTCACAGGATCCTCGACACCGAGCGCCAGGCGATTTCTTCACACTCGCTCGGCCGGGCCCGACAGCTCATCCGTCGCGTCTCCCCGACGTATCCAAAGCCGAGCTCGGGTCAGGCCGACCTCTCCCTCGGTCCTGGCCCTTGGGACATCTTATCCCGTCAGCCTCGGTGCAGCGCAAACCGGGTCACTCCAGCGGCGCCGCGTCGGGCGCGAAGTAGGCGCGAGCGTCTTCGATCGCCTGTGCGGCCTGAGCGGCGAGCGCCGGGAAGCGCTCGCGGTAGGCGGCGAGCGCCGCGTCCAGCTGGCCGCGGCGGATCAGCGCGACGAGGTCGTCCGGCAGGCGCGGACGCTTGCGATCGCGGCCGTAGAGCGCGTCGTACTCGACCGTGCGCTCGGCGATCTGCCGGGTCCGCGCGCGGCGATCGTCTTCCGTGCGACGCTCCCGTTCGGCGAGACGCTCGGCGATCTGACGCGCCAGCGAACCGCGGGCGGCGAACGCCTTGCGCTTCGCAGGGCTCTGCAGCTCGGGCACGTGATAGATGTGCTCGATGAGGCGGCAGCTCAGCGAGATGGGCAGCTCGCGGCCGGACTTCGCCAGCGCGATCACCAGCTTCTGCCGAATATCCGAATCGTCGAGCTCGTACCCGGTGAAGCGATCGAGCCGCGCGAGGGCGGCTGGATCTCCGCCGAGCGCGTCATCGAGGAGCCGCTGGAGCGCGGGGAGATCGGCGGGCAACGGCGCTGCCGCGGCCTCGGCCCGCAGCCGCCGCTCCTCCAGCGCGGCCGCCTTCGTCTGGATCGGCCTGTCGCCCGCGAGCCCCGGCAGCGCCGCGGCGGCGAGCACCAGCGCGTCGAACGGCCCGGGGTCGGGTCGGCCGCCCAGGACGTCGTGGAGGGCGACGATCGCCGGCGCCGAGGCGGCGTCCCCGGCGGCGACTCGCCGCCCAAGCACCGGAATCGCAACCTCGCCGATCCGGTGCAGCTGCGACCCCGCGGCGTTGACCGCCCGCCGCTGCGCCGCCACGAGCTCGCGGATCCACGCGGCGAGCCCGGCGAAGTCGCCGGCGTCGAGCAGCTTGCGCGCGCGTGAGGCCGTGCGCTTCGGGTCGGCGTCGGCCCAGATGTGCGTGAAACGGCCGGACGGGTGGCTATACACCGCGCCGTGCGTCGCGTCGGCGAGCGCCCTCGTCCAGCTGTCGAAGTCGTCGTACGTGTCGTCGCTCAGCCGGCCGTTGGCGCGGATCACCGCGACGACCCGCTCCGCCCATTCGGGTTCGGGCAGCGGATCGGTGTCCTCGAGCTCGGCCCACTCCAGCGACATGCCGCCGAAGCTGCCTGATCGGCCGCGGGCGCTCCACTTGAGCCACTCGGTTCGCTTGCGCAGGAAACGCTCGGGGGACTGCGTGCAGAGGAGCGTGAAGTCGATCGACACGCGCGAACGTAACACGGCCGCGCGCCGCCGGCATCGCTCCGGCTCACGCGACGAGTCCGTCCCCGTGCGTCGTTCGCCTATTCGGCGTTCAGAGCCTCGGGCCCCGTTCGCCGGTTCGCGGTAGAGACGTGCCGCCGCCGCGCGGCCGTCGACCATTCGGAAGCTCAGGAGGCAGATCGTGTCGAGGCCGGGAGTGGGCGGATCGAGACCGGGCTCGGCAGCAGTGGCCCGGATGCGGCACTCGCCGCCGAGGGAGCGTCTCTCCGCGAACAATGGTGCGTCGGCATCGCCCGTCTCTCGCGTCACCGCGGCACGCCGAGGATCCAGCCGGTCGGCTCGGCGGGCGGCGCGAGCAGCTCGGCGCGCACGCGTTCGGGCTCGTCCAGCACGGCGTCGCGCATCGCCAGCACCTGCCGCGCGTCCTTGATCGCCACGCCGGCGTAGCGACTGCTGCGAAAATCGCCGAGCGTCGGCCAGATCTCCGCGACCACCAGGGCATCCTCGCGGTCGACCGATTCGAATGGCCACAGGCGGCCGCGCCGGCCGGCGAGGCGGAGCACGCGGGCGACGGCCGGCAGACCGAGCAACGCCTGCGAGCCGACCGAGCCGGCGCCGAGGAGCTTCCACGCGGATTGAATGTTGCGCTTGCGGGCACGCAGCATTCGCTCGACCGGGCGGTACTCGGCGACCCCGGTCTCGCGCGGCTTTTTGACGGTCACGTCGGCGGTGGCCTGCGCGGCCGGTACACCCCAGAACGGGCCCTGCGCACGGCGGGTGCGCTGGCGGATCTCCCGATTGAGCGCCGCGGCGACGGCGAAACGGTTGCCGGTCCCATCCGGCCGGTCGACGATCTGCGCCGCGATCGTCTCGACCAGCGCACGGCCCTCGGGGAGCACTGGCCGGTCATCCTCGGCGCGCGGGTAGCCGATCGGGAAGTCGAAGCCGATCAGCGCCCCGCCGGGGTGCTCGCGCAACAGCGCCTCGACCTGGTCCATGCAGTCGCCGCGGGTCCTGCAGTACACCGGTGCCGGGCGCACGGCCTGTCCCCGGCGGCCCCATGCGAACCAGCAGCGGTCCGCCGATTCCTTCGCCGGGCCTCTCGTCGAGGACGCGGACCAATCGATCATGATCACGAGCTGCGGCGACATCCGGCGCCGCGATCCTGCATGACGAGCTCGGCGCGTCGCGTGGGTGATGCACGAAGTCCCCGTCACCCACGCCCGAGGCCGGCTCGCGGATCCACCTCGGCCCACGACGAGCGCGGACGCCGATGACGCCGGTTCGCGCTTCGAGACGGCTCCGGGCGATCGAAATCTCGGCCGATCCGGCATCAATCTGCGCCCTGTCGCCCGCCTGCGCCGGGGCGCATCCTCGGGTCATCACCGTCCGCCTCGCGCGGGCGCCTGGAGGAGCATCATGACCCACGACCACTCCGCTGCTTCTGCTCACTCGACCGTGTCGGGCTTCGGCGCCGACCGGGCTGCGCATTACGACACCCAGGCCGCCGTCGCGCTCGCTGGCGTGCACGCGATGTACGAGCTCGGCGTCAGCGCGCTCACCAGCCAGCTCGACGGTCAGGAGGCGGCGTCCCTGCTGTTCGTCGGCCTGGGCACGGGCGCGGAGCTGGTGCCTATGGCCAGTTCGACGTCCCGGGCTGGCGCTTCACGGGCGTCGATCCGTCCGACGCGATGCTCGCGGTCGCCCGGCAGCGCCTGGCAACCGAAGGTCTGCTGTCGCGGACGCACCTGCACGTCGGCGAACTGCACAGCCTGCCTCCTGGACCCCCATTCGACGGCGCGCAGATGCTGGGGGTGCTGCATCATGTGCCGGAGACGGAGCGCCTGGGGCTGCTGCGCGAGGTGACCCGGCGGCTCAAGCCCGGCGCGCCGCTCGTCGTGGGCTGCCGCGTCGGCATGGACCCTGCACTATGGGACGTGGAGCTGCGGCGGTGGCGTACCCACGGCATCCCGCAGGAGGAGCTGGAACATCGGCGTCAAGGCCTGAGGACGATGCGATTCATCGAGTCCGATGCTGCGCTGTTCGAGCTGTTCGCGCAGACAGGGCTGATGACGCCGCGGCCGATCTTCGTCTCGCTGCAATTCAAGGTGTTCCTCGTGCGCTGGGAACCCGGCGCCGCGGGCTGAGCCTCGGCCGCCATCGTCGCGGGCGCGCCCCGCTGCCTGGATCCGCCGCATCGTCAGGCTGTCTCGAAAGCCAGGTCAACCGCCGTCAGTCGCCCCGCCTCGCCTTCGCTACCTGCGGCCGAACGAAGCCCAGACTCGCGCCCATGAAGGCGACTGGGGAGTGACGCCGACGGGATCGGAAGCGGTCTCCTCGCGGCGACGGCCCTGCCTAGCGAGGCCTCGGCGGCCGACCCTGTGCGCGCGGCGGAGCGCGCGTCGGTGGATCGACGACGCTTGGGCCGACGCGCGCTCGTCATGGTACGTTCTGCGTAGGATGGCGTGGGTCCACCTCTGGCGCAGCATCTCCCGAGCCGGCGTCGACTCCGGCCTGGACGAACATCTGCGGCGAAAAATCGAGCTGACGAACACGCTCGGCTTCACCGCGGGCGTCCTGGTATTCACGGGGAACTCGCTGTTCTGGGGAGTCCTCGGCGCCGACATTCGCATGGTCCTCGTGTTGTTCGCGGCGGCCCTCGCCTATGCCTCGCTCCCCTTGCTCAACCGCGCGCGTCGTTACGACCTCTCGCGCAGCATGCTGACGGTTCTTCCGCCGGTCTTCATCGTCGCAGCGGCGGGCATCATCAGCGACACTCCGGTCCTCAGCTTCAAGTTCGCGTTGCTGTCGGTTATCGCTGGGCCCCTCCTCGTGTTCGGCATCGAGGAGCCGCGGAAGATGAGCGCCGGTATCGGGTGGGTCGCCGTCTGCCTCGTCGGGATGGACGCGATGATGCCGATCATACCGAATTTTTCGGGTTTGGACGCCGATCCGCTCCGGGGTTCGCTCTCCGTCACGATCAACGCGGCGGTGAGCTGCGTGATCTTCACGTTCTCGTTCGTCTATTTCCAGCGCCTCAATCTCGCCGCAGAGAAAGTTGGAGGCCGAGAAGGCCAAGTCGGAGCGCCTGCTCCTCAACGTCTTGCCGCGAGAGATCGCGGACACGCTCAAAGAGTCCGAGCGAACCATCGCGGAGCACCTCGCTGGCGCCAGCATCCTGTTTGCAGACATAGTCGGGTTCACGCCGCTCGCGGCGAGGCTCTCGCCGGGCGCAGTCGTCGAGCTCTTGAACGAGCTGTTCTCCGAGTTCGACCGGATAGCTGAGCGGCTCGGCGTGGAAAAGATCAAGACCATCGGCGACTGCTACATGGCGGCCTCCGGGGTCCCCAGACCCTGCGACGACCATGCCCTCGTGCTGACACGGCTCGCGCTGGCGATGCAGGCGTACATGAGGGAGTACCGGTTCGAAGGACAGCGCCTCGCGCTACGAATAGGGATCAACTCTGGACCGGTGACTGCCGGTGTGATCGGTCGCAAGAAATTCATCTACGACCTGTGGGGCCACACCGTGAATGTCGCTAGCCGGATGGAGTCGCAGGGCAGCGGTGGGGTCGTTCAGATCACGGATACGACTCATGCGCTGATCAAGGACGATTTCGCGTGCACGTCCGGCGGCGTCGTCAACGTCAAGGGCACAGGCGAAATGCACGTGTGGCACGTCCTCGGTGCCCGCGACGGCCGAGCTTGACGGGCATGCTGCTGCGCGAGGTGACCCAGCGGCTCAAGCCCGGCACGCCGCTCGTCGTCGACTGCCGCGCCGGCAGGGACCGGGCGCTGTGGGACGGGCTGGCATCGAGGTCTCCGTCGCCCAGGACTGAGCCCGAATGAGGCGCACGTCTGCATTTGACGACGGCACCCACGAAACGAAACATGGAGAGCGACTCTCGTCTCTCTCCATGTCCAGGTTATATCAGACACGGGGGCTTGCAGCAAGCCCCGTAGCATGCCGCAGAGTCCTCGGCCATGACGACGACGAAGCAGGCAGTGGTGACACCGACCGATGTGCTCGACCTCGCGGAGGTCGATCGAACGAACGCCGACCGGGTCGGAGGGAAAGGCGCCAACCTGGGCGAGCTCTCCGGGCTCGCGGGCATTCGCGTGCCCGCCGGCTTTTGCGTCACGACCGCGGCCTTCCGGCGGATCGTCGCAGACGCGCCGCCCTTCGGCGCGTGGCTCGATCGGCTGTCGTCGCTCGCGGCGAACGATCGGGACGCGATCCGGGAGCTCAGCGGCGAGCTGCGTCGAATCATCGAAGCGACGGCCATCCCCGACGACCTGCAAGACGCCCTCGCCCGGGCCATCTCCAGGCTCGGCGCGGACGATGCCTACGCAGTACGCTCGAGCGCGACCGCCGAGGATCTGCCGGGGGCGTCCTTCGCCGGCCAGCAAGACACATACCTGAACGTCCGCGGGACGCCGGCGATCGTGGCGCACGTGCGTCGCTGCTGGGCGTCGCTCTTCACCGAGCGCGCGGTGACCTACCGGATCCAGCACGGCTTCGACCACCGCAAGGTCCACATGGCGGTGGTGGTGCAGAGGATGGTCTCTCCGCAGGCGGCGGGGATCCTGTTCACGGCCGATCCGGTCACGTCGAATCGCAGGGTGACGTCGATCGACGCCGGCTTCGGTCTGGGAGAGGCGCTGGTCGCCGGCCTCACGCGCGCCGACAGCTACAAGGTGCGAGACGGCCAGGTCGTCGAGAAGGCGATCGCCACCAAGACGCTGGCGACCTACGCCCTGGACGAGGGCGGCACCGAGGAACGACCGCTCGACCTCGAACGACAGCGCGAGCAGGTGCTGACGGAGACCCAGATCCTGCAACTCGAGCGCCTGGGCCGGCAGATCGAGGGCCACTTCGGCGTCCCCCAGGACATCGAATGGTGCCTCGTCGAGGACGAGTTCCACATCGTCCAGAGCCGGCCGATCACCACGCTGTATCCCGTCCCCGAAGCCGGTAAGCACAGCGACCGTGTCTACATTTCGGTCGGCCACCAACAGATGATGACCGACCCCATGAAGCCCCTGGGGCTGTCCGTGTTTCAGCTGGCGGCGTCCGGGCCCATGCACGCGGCGGGCGGCAGGTTGTTCGTCGATCCCACGAACCTGCTGGCATCGCCGGCCAGCCGGGATTCCTTTCTGGACATGCTCGGACGCACCCATCCGCTCATGAGGGACGCCCTCCAGACCCTCATCGAGCGGGGGTACTTCGGCCAGACGTCGCCCGGCGCGGCCGCGGCCTCGCCACCGAGCCAGGAGAGGCATCGCGCGGCGACCACCGGCTCCGACGCGCCGGCCGAGGACGATCCTGCCCTCGCCGCGGAGCTGATCGCGCGCAGCCGGGCCGCGATCGAGGCGCTCAAGCGCGACATTCGAACCA
Source organism: Nannocystis pusilla (assembly GCF_026626665.1). Taxonomy (GTDB): domain Bacteria; phylum Myxococcota_A; class Polyangia; order Nannocystales; family Nannocystaceae; genus Nannocystis; species Nannocystis pusilla. The sequence continues at coordinate 326,776 of NZ_JAPNKE010000002.1, read as the reverse complement.
AGTCCGGGATGGCGCTGTTCGATTGCATCGCGGAGGACGTCCAGAATTGGGCCAAGTCCATGCGCGAGCAGCGGAGCATGGGCGCGATCATGGCGGGCATGAACGCCTCCGAGTGGCTCAATGAGAAGATGCTGGCGTGGCTGGGCGAGAAGAACGTCGCCGATACGCTGTCCCAGTCGGTGCCGAACAACATCACCTCGGAGATGGGCCTGGCCCTGCTGGACGTCGCCGACGCGATCCGCCCCCATCCGGAGGTGATCGCATTCTTGCAGCGCGTGAAGCACGACGACTTCCTCGACGAGTTGGTCGCGCTCGACGGCGGGCAGCAGGCCCGGGACGCCATCCGGCGTTACCTCGACGAGTACGGCATGCGCTGCGCCGGGGAGATCGACATCACGAGGCCGCGGTGGAGCGAGAAGCCAACCGCCCTTTTGCCCTTGATCCTGAGCAACATCAAGAACTTCACGCCCGGCGCCGGCGCGCGGAGGTTCGCGCAGGGGCGACAGGAGGCGCTGCAGCAGGCGCAATCGCTGTTGGAGAGGTTGAGGCAGCTGCCGGACGGGGAGCAGAAGGTCAGCGAGACCCGGCGGATGATCGACCGCCTGCGGAACTTCGCCGGGTACCGCGAGTATCCGAAGTACGACCTCGTCAATCGTCTCTTCGTCTACAAGCAGGCCTTGCTGCGAGAGGCCGAGCGGCTCGTGCAGGCCGGCGTGCTCCGCGACGTCGAAGACATCGACTACCTCGCGTTCGACGAGCTCCGCGAGCTCGTGCGCACGCATCGGCTGGACGAGCAGGTCATCCGCGACCGCAAGGCCGAGCACGAGCGGAACAAGAAGTTGACGCCGCCGCGGGTCATCACGTCCGAGGGGGAGATCGTGGCAGGTGCCTACAAACGCGCCGGTCTGCCCGCCGGCGCCATCGTCGGGCAAGCGGTCTCCTCGGGCGTCGTCGAGGGGCGCGCCCGCGTCCTCGTGGACATGGCCGACGCGGAGCTGGGCGCAGACGACATTCTCGTCACCACCTTCACCGATCCCGCTGGACGCCGCTGTTCGTGTCGATCAAGGGCCTGGTGGCCGAGGTGGGCGGGCTGATGACCCATGGCGCGGTGATCGCCCGGGAATACGGCCTGCCGGCCGTCGTCGGCGTCGAGCATGCGACCCGGCTGATCCGCGACGGGCAGCGGATCCGCGTGCACGGAACCGACGGGTACGTCGAGATCCTGTCATGAGGCCGAGCGAGCCGGCGTCGCACGGCGCGACGCCGGCCCGGTCGCCGCGCGTCACGGGATCTTGCAGATGTAGGGCCGCGCCGCGTCGCAGGCCAGGTCGTTCCACAGCCCGCCGGCCCACGCCGGCACGTTGACGCAGTCCTCCTCGCCGCTGTTGTTGGGCTCGCCCTCGTTCCACGCCGTGAAGTCGAGCGGCGTGCCGTCGGTCCACACGAAGTCGTCCTCGGCGTCGACGTCGTTGAGGCCGATCCACCAGTCGTTGTCGGCGATCGCGAACGCCTCGGCGACGACCCAGTCCTGGACCTCCTGGCTCGGGATCGACAGCAGGTGGCCGCCCTGGGCCACGCAGTCGGCCTCGGCCTCGGCGAACGGCAACGCGACGAAGCAGAGCTGCGCGGTGCCGGGGCCCGGAGGTCCTTCTCCACGCAATGGGGGCACTGCGGATCGTCGTCCCACACCCCGTTGCAATTGTCGTCGTCGAGGTCGCACGCCTCCTGCGCGCCAGGGTTCACGGCGGGGTCGTTGTCGTCGCAATCGTCGATGCAGGCCGAGAAGCCGTCGCCGTCGAGGTCGACGTCGCTCGGCACGGTGCAGGCGAGCCCGGCCTGGACGGTCGCGGCGCGCTGCATGAAGAACGCGACGTTGCCGGCGATCTCGTTGGTGTTGTCGCCGTTGCTGCACTCCTTGCGCGGGTCGGCGGCGACCGCCGGGGCGATGCTCGCGCCGAGCTCGGCGGCGGCGCCGGCGAGGTCGAGCGCCTCGACGCGCATCAGCACGTGGTCGAAGCTGTCGGCCAGCAGCTCCCGGCACGGCAGCGACGCCGCGCACATCTGCTCCAGCCGCCCGCCCCCGCCGAACGGATCGAGGTGGTCGCGCAAGATCTGGTCGATGCCCCACGGCATGAACGTCCACAGCGCGCCGTCCTCCTGCAGGCGGTGCACGTAATAATTGTTGCGAGTCCACGCGTAGCCGTCCCAGTGGCCGAGGTAGATCTCGGTGGCCGCGAAGTCGAGGTAGCGCCCCAGGTCGAGGACCGCGGCGACGTCGCTGGTGAAGGTCGCCGGATCGAGCATCGTATCGAGCGCGGCGGCGAATTCGTAGAGGTCCGCGAAGCCGACGTCGTCGCCGTTGTCCTGGTCGAACGAGGGCACCAGCTCGTTGCGGATGTCGCTGCCGTAGGCGCCCTCGTAGATGCTGCCCTTGTCGCTGCCGTACCAGTGGTCGAGGTAGGGCTCGTTGTCGACCGACTCGACCGCGGTGTAGAGGCCGTAGGGCTCGCCGTTGACGCGCACGACCACGTGGCCGGCGCGCGGCGCGGGGATGCCGACGTCGCGGAACAGCGAGTAGCCGAGGATCTCGCGCTGCATGCTGCAGTCCTGGACCATGTTGTTGACGGCCAGCTTCTCGAGGCCCAGGAGCAGCTGGTCGTCGACGTAGCGGTCGAAGTTGAGGAGGAAGGCGGCCTTCTGATCGAGGGTGCGGTACGAGCCGTAGTTGCCCTTGAGGCGCACGCCGATCTCCGGCAGCTCGTAGGTCTGGCCGTCGATCTTCGCGACGAGGTCGCCCTTCGTGTACTTCTTGCCGTCCTCGTCGAGGTCGGCGATGGCCTCGTCGGACAGGGTGATGTCGAACTCGGCCATGGCGCCGAAGGCGAACAGCGGCTCGGCCTCGAGGTACGGGTCGGCCTCGCCGGTGGTGCCGCTGGTGGTCGTGTCGGGCTCCTGCGTGGTCGCGGTGCCCTCGGTGGTGGTGGACGTCGCCTCGGTGGTCGCGGTGCCCTCGGTGGTCGCGGTGCCCTCGGTGGTCTCGGTGGTCGGCGCGATCGTGGTCTCGGTGGTCGGCGCGGCGGTCGTGCTCGTCGTCGGCGCGTCGGTCGTGCTCGTCGTCGGCGCGGTCGTCGTGCCGGGGACCGTCGTCTCGCTGCCGTCGGTCGTCCCGGTGGACGTGGCGTCGGTCGTGGCGTCGGTGGTCTGGGCCGTCGGGGTGGCGCAGGCGGCGGCGAGGAGGAGCGGTACGGTGCGATAAACGACGGTGCGGGCCATGACCCGCGACGGTACGCCGAACGCAGACGCGGGGGAGAGGTCGGCGTTTGCGGGCGCGCGCACGTAGGCGCGCCGGGGCCCGGGCTCGCTACCGCTCGAGCTGGCCTTCGGGACAGCTCTGGTGATTCTCCGCGCTCGCCGGCCGCGCGGTGGCGCCTTCGAGCCCGCTCACGCCCGGCGTTCGGCGAGGAACCGCTCGACCGCGCCGCGGGCCGCCTCGCCCTCGCGGCGGCCCATGTCGAACGCCTGGCGGACCCGCGCCGGGTTCGTGTAGTCCCACTTGTGGATCGGCACCGGCTCCGAGGGCGCGAGGTAGCGGACGTTGCCGGTCGCGGCCTGCGGGGGTGCGGGCGGTTCAGCAGCACCAGCACCGCGCCGGCCCGCGCCTCGGCGCCGAGGGCTCGCACGGGGGCCGCGTCGACCAGGCAGCCGTCGAAGTACATGCGACCCGGGGCGCGCAGGATCGGCGTCACCGGCGGGCTCGCCGACGAGCGCAGCACTCGCTCGGCCAGGTCGTCGACGCTGGTCGCGTCCTGGGCCGTGTCGACCTCGGCCGCGACGCCGCGGTGGGGCACCTCCGGGCCGTGCAGCAGCCCGCGGCGGCGCCGCGCCGCGTAGGCCCACCAGGCGCTCGCCACCGTCGGCGCGACGAGCCACCCCGGCTTGACGCAGGCCTGGAGGATCCGGACGCGCGGCGCGTCGGCGAGGCGCCGCAGGCTCGCGTCGCCGAGCAGCTCGCGCATCGTCGCCCGGTACATCGCCTCCTGCGGAAACACCGGGCGCCCGAGGAACAGCCGCTCGGGGTAGAGGTTGCGCGGGTTGACTGCAGTGCGGGCGCAGAAGGCCGCGACGAGCGCTTCTTCGAGGCCCAGGGCCGCCGCCAGCCCCATCGCCGCCCCGGCGGACACGCCCGCGACCTCGACCGTCCTGGCCAGCCCGGCGAGCCCCGTGTAGGCCCCGAGCGCCCAGAAGGTCCGGCAGCCGCCGCCGGCGAAGACGACCGACATCTCGCTCATGCGGCGCAGGTAACATCGGCGGCGGATCGGGGTCAAGAGCGCCCGCGAAGGCCGCGCGCCGGCGCCCGCTCGCTACATGCTCAGCCCGCCTCGCGCGCTGCGCTCTCCATGCGCTCGCCGAGAATCGGCGCTCCTCGCATTCGCGGCGTCGGTGCATTCGTCCGCGCTCCACGCATCATCGTGGATTTCGTGCATTCGTCGATCGCCGCCGCGCTCCGCCATGACGCGCATCTCGGCCGCGCGGATGGACTGCGGGCATTCGCCGAAGCTCCTGCCGAGGGCCGGCGCGTGACTTCGTCAGGGTCGCGATCGCCGGCGCCAATGTCATGAGCGCGGGCCTCGCCGCGCGGCGCTTCGGCGAAGGCGACCGCCATTCGTCTCGACCCCGACACCGTCGAGCCCCTGCCTCTCCGCGCGCGCCTCGGCCTTGCGCCGGAGCCGGGTTCACTCGGCGTCGGCCGCCCCGCCGAGCTCCTGCCCGCAGCGGGCCGCCCAATCCTCGAGGCGCGTCAGCGTGCTCTCGAGCACCTCGCGCGAGCGGGCCAGGCGGTCCATCGCCGCTTGCAGCGCGTCGCGGGCCCGCTGCAGTCGGCTGCGCACGGTGGCGGCCGGGACCCCGAGCACCTCGGCGATCCGGTCGGTCTTGAGCTCCTCCCAGTAGTGCAGCTCGAGCACCACCTGGTAGTTGACCGGGATCGATCGCAGCGCCTCGAGCAGCAGCCGCTGCTCCTGCGTGCGGGCGATGACGGACACCGCGCCCGGCTCGAGCTGCTCGACCGACACCTCGTCGAGGTCGACCGCGGGCGTGGCGCGCGAGTGCCGGCCGAAGTGGCGGCACAGCGTGTGATAGGCGATGCGCAGGAGGTACGCGCGGAACCGGCTGGCGTCGGCCACCCGCTCGCGGCTGGCGACGCTGGCGACGAACGTCTCCTGCATGAGGTCGGCGATGTGCTGCGGGCCGACCTTGTTGCGGAAGTACCGCTTGAGCAGCCGATAGTGGCGAGCGAACAGCTGCTCGCCCGCCACGGCGTCGCCCCCCGCCACGCCTCGAGCAGCTTGGCGTCGGTCGGCCCCTCGGAGGCTTGCGGCGGGGAGGTCATGGGCGCGACGGAGCCGCGATGATAGGCGAGCGCGGCGGCCGTGTCACGGCGCGCTCGGCGGGCACGACGTCAGCGGCTTGAACTTCGGCGATTTGGTCGGCGTATCGAGCGGCGGCCCCACCGTGTCGCTCCGCGGCGGCTCGGTGTACGTGACCGTGACCGTGTACTCCGTGTTGAGGTGGTCGGTGGTGAACACGATCTGGTTCGTGCCGCAGACGGGCCCGGTCGGGTAGCAGGCCACGCCGGTGACGCTGCCCGTCGAGATCGGCGCGCCGGTCGGGTCGCGCAGGGTCGGCGGGACGAAGATGACCGTGAGCGACGGCGCGGCCGCGTTGACGCGCACGGTGTAGGCGGAGTCGCCCGTTTCGAGGCTCTCGACCTCGAGGTAGGTGGGATTGGCGGTGAGGCATTGCGGCATGGGACGAAATCTCGTGACTTGCGGTGGGGGGTTGCGGTGGGGGTGAAGGGAGTGCTCCGCGGAGGTCGAGTCGAGCGCGCCTCAGCCGGCGGCGAGCCGGCGCTCGCTCGCGCTGGCGCCGAGGCTGTCGAGCAGGACCGCGAGCATCGCCTCGCCGCCCGCGACGGCGCGGGCGTGGGCGTGCGCGCGGGCCAGCAGCGCCGCGCCCTGCGGGCCCCGGGCTCGCGTCGCGCGGCCACGAGCCCCGACAGCAGCGCGAAGGTGACGCGATCGAGCTCGCCGGCGGGAGCCTCGGCGAACTCGGCCAGTCGCGCGGCCGCGCGCGCGGGCTCGCCCGCGACCAGCTTGACGGCCGCCAGCCCCAGACGCGCGTCGTCGCTCGCCTCCGGGGTCGCCCCCGGCCCGGCCTCGATCGCGGCGCGCCCCGCCTCGAGCTCCGCGCGCGCCTCGGCCGGCTCGCCCGCGGCCAGCAGCGCCCAGCCGAGCGCGACGCGAAACGAGGCCGTGTAGGGGTCGTCGGCGCCGTGGGCCGCGCCGTAGCCGGCCACCGCGCGGCGGAGACCGGCCACCGCCGGCCCCGGGCGGCCGAGGAAGTAGTGCCCGGTGCCCAGCAGGGCCGCCACCTCGGCGTGCTCGATCCGCGCGGGCTCCAGGACCGCGCGGAACACCGCCTCGGCGTCCTCGGCCAGCGCCACCGCGGGGGCGAACCGGCCCGCGTCGAGCTCGAGCTGCGCCAGGACGAACGCCGCCCGCCCGGCGTCCAGGGTCCGCGCCTCGTCGGTGCCCTGCCAGCTCGCCACCGCCCGCCGCAGCAGCTCGCCGGCCAGCGCCTCGTGGTCCGCCCCCGTCCCCGGGGCCCCGCGGAGGGCCTGGGCCAGGTTGTAGGCCGCCCGCGCGACCTCCGGGTGGCGCGGCCCGAACACCCGCTCGCGCCGCTCCAGGGCCCGCTCGAAGGCCTCCCGCGCCGCCCCGGCCTCGCCGCGCCCCAGCAGCGCGAGGCCGAGGTTCGACGCCGCGTGCGACGCGTGCAGCAGGTCGCCCTGGTCCGTCAGCGCCGCCTCGGCGGACTGCAGCTGCCGGGCGGCCAGGTCGAACTCCCGCGCCAACAGCGACAGGCCGCCGCGGGTGGCCTCGAGGCGCGCCGCGGTGCTCGCGTCGAGCCCCACACGGGCGCTGGCCGCGTCGGCGCGGCGCAGCCACTGCCGACCGGCGGCGAGGTCGGGCGCCTCGGTAGCCGCGACCATGGCCATGTGGCGCCAGCTGCTGGCGACCACGCGGTCGTGGTGCGCCGCCTCGGCCGTGTCCGCGGCCTGCTCGAGCCGCTCCAGGCCGTCCTGGCTGCGCCCCCGGGCCACCGCGACCCGCCCCAGCGCCGCTGGACCTCGGCGGTCAGCGGGGCGTGGCCGAGCGCCTCGGCCCGGTCCGCCAGCGGGAGCGCGCCCGCCCAGGCCGCCTCCACCCGCCCCGTGTGCAGCTCGGCCTCGGTCCGCGCCAGCAGCTCGCGCACCTGCTGCACCTCGCTCGCCAGGGCCGCCGGCGGCGCGGGCGGGCCGCCTTGCCGGGCCTCCGCCTCGCACGCCTGCGGGTCCTCGAGCTGCAGGACCGCCCGGGGCGCCGCGCGCAGCACCGCCGCCTCGCCGCCCTGCAGCGCGGCGACCAGCGCCTGGGCCGCCCCGCGGTGGCGCTCCAGGCAGCGGCCGAGGCGGTCGAGCACCACCGGGTCCCCGCCCGCCCGGGCCCGGCACAGCGCGCCACGGGCCGCCAGCCAGCGCCCGCGCCAGCGATCGAGGCCGGCCAGCACCGGCGCGGCGCTGTCGGCCAGCCAGGCCATGCCCTCCCCCGCCCCCGCGCCCGCGAAGCGCTGCCCGAGCTGCGCCCGCGCCTCGGCCCCCCAGGTGTCGTCGAGCTCGCGCTCCAGGGCCGCGCAGTCGTCGACCGCCGGCGCCGCGCCCCACCACGCCACCCCGGCCCCGCTGAGCAGGCCCACGCCGAGCGCCGCGACGCTCCCGAGCGCCACCAGCCGCCGCCGCCGCCGTCCGGCCAGCCCCGCCTCGATCGCGGCCAGCAGCGCGTCGACGTCATCCCAGCGCCGCTCCGGCTCGGCCTGCAGCCCGCGGCGGAGGATCGGCCACAGCCAGCCGGCGACCGCCCCGCGCGGCGGCTCGGCGGGCACCCAGTCGACGCGGCCGTGCAGCACGTCCGCCAGGGTCCGCCGCGCGAACGGCCGGTTGCCCCACAGCCCCTCGTACAGCGACACGCACAGCGCGAACTGGTCGGCGCGCGCGTCGGCGTGGCCGCGGAACTGCTCCGGCGGCATGTAGGCCGGCGTGCCCGCGATCTCGCTGGTGCGGTCGAGGGTCGGCCCCAGGCCGGGCCAGGCGGTGCCCGTGCCCGCGTGCGACTCGCCCGCGATCGCGTCGCCCCGCTCGAGCGCCGCGAGCCCGAAGTCGACCACCGCCACCCGCCCGTCGGCCGCCCGCAGGACGTTGTCCGGCTTGAAGTCGCGGTGGATCACCCCGGCCCGGTGCGCCGCGGCCAGCCCCCGCCCCGCGTCGACGTACGCGGCCAGCACCTGCTCCCAGCGCGGGGCCGGGCGGCCGCCCAGCCACTCGCGCAGGCTGCCGCCCTCGATGCGCTCCATCGCCAGGTACGTGCGGCCGTCGTGCTCGCCGACCTCGTACACGTGGACGACGTTGGGATGAGCCAGCCGCGCCAGCGCCCGGGCCTCGCCGCGCAGCCGCGCCGTCGAGCGCGGATCGGCGAGGTGCGGGTGGACCAGCTTGATGGCGATCGGCCGGTCGAGCTCGTCGTCGACCGCGAGGTGGACCTCGCCCATGGCCCCGGCGCCGAGGCGGTGCAGCAGGCGATAGCGGCCGACGCGAGCCGCCTCGCCGCGGGCGAACAGCCGCGACCGCAGCTCGGCGAACAGCCGCTCGTCGTCGACGCCGCTGAACGCGAGCTCCTCGGTCGCAGCGTCGGGCGGCGGACCTCCGAGCCCGAACGGCGTGGACGCGACGTCACTCGACGACGAACTTCCACGGTCGTATCGCGCGCTCTGCCGCCTCACGTCGCCCCTGCCCCACGGAAAGCCCACCTACTCCTAGTCCCCGGCCCGCGCGACCGTCAAGCCACGTCGGCACGGTCGGACGCGTCGCCCTCGCACGCCCGGGCGCCCACGACCGCCCGCCCACGTCGCCCGCGGCGATGCAGCCCGGCGAAGCGCCGCGCGCTGCTGCCAATCGCCCGGAGGAGCCCGCCGCGCGATTCGTCCGCGCGAATGCTCGGCGCGCGGACGCGCATAAACACCGCATCGCGCAGGTGAACATTCGCACCCGTCACGCACGAAAACACCCGTCGGTCACCCCGCTGCGCACGTCGGCGAGGCGGCGTCATTGCCATCACACCGTCGTCACGCGCGGAGCGGCGGCTCGCGGGGCTCGACGACCCCACCGCGAGCGAGCGCCGCGCGGCCGTCGACGAAGCGGCGCGCGCCGGTCGTCCGCTCGGGTCGTCCTGCCTCGGCTCTCCGCCCGCGCATGAACTCGGACCCGCCTGCCCGTGCCCGCTCGCGGTTCGATCGGCGATGGGCCCAGAATGACGTCACTCGCGGGTCTCGCTGCCGCCACCGGAATCAGGTGACCATGGGACCGCGATCGCTGGACCCGAGAATCATGGCAGTCCCGTCCGTCGCCGCTCGACGATGGGCCGGTCCTGCGCCGCGCTCGCGCCGCTACGCCGGGCGGCGCGCCGGCCAGTGGAACCAGGCGACGAAGTGATCGCGGATCAACCTGGCTCCGAGATACGCCTCGCGGAGGGCCTCGCGGGGCGAGTCGAGGCCGTAGCCGTGGGTGACGATGTCGGTGCAGATCTGCAGGCCGATGCCGTGGCCGTCGGTGGTGTAGCGGCTGGCGAAGATCCGGCTGAAGTCGTCGCCGAGATCGGTGAGCAGGCGGGCGCGGTGCTCGGGTGTGACCAGGTTGCTGACCACGAAGCGCAGGTCCGTCTCCTGCGATTCGGCGAGCGGAAAGATCTCGACGCGGACCACCGCGTCGGAGGCGAAGCGCGACGCGTTGTTGATCAGGTTGTACATCACCCGATCGAGCGCCGCGAACTCCATGCAGCACTCGGACACCGAGCCGCGGAAGTCGCACGCCATCTCGATGTGCACCCGGCCGGAGTCGGTCGCTCCGTACGCGATCCCGGCCCACTTCTCCACCAGCAACGACGTGTCGTGCTCGGCCGGCGACAGGTCGACCGCGTAGCCGGCCGGGTCGAGGTCGGGCAGCGCGTTGCGCATGATCTTGAGGTGGTCGCGGACGAGGAAGAACACCCGTTCGACGTCTTCGGCCTCGGCCTCGTCGGCCTCGCACAGGTCGAGGTGCATCAACAATCCGCTGAGGCTGCCGCCGCGGACGTCGTGGTAGACCTTGCGCACCGCCATCGGCATGTCCTCGGCGACCAGCGCCGCGCCGAGGCCGCGGATCTGCTCGCACAGCTCGCGGTAGTCCTGGCGCGCGAGCTCTGCCTGCAGCAGCGGGACGCCGGCCCTCGGCTCGTCGAGGCGCTGCACGAGCCGCTGCAGCGACCGCAAGAACTCGTAGATCCGGCGCACCACCGGCACGTCGGCGGGGGCCAGGTCGTGGATCGAGGCGACCACCGTGTCTCCCACGTAGCGACGCGGCCGCGGGCGAATGTTGGCGGGCGCTGCGAGTGCGAGCAATTCGGGGCGCGAGAGCGGAGAGCGGACTCCATGGGACGCCAGGATGCTGCCCCCAATGCCGTGTACTTGCAAGTCGGCCGCGCAGCCGCCGATCCGTCGCCGCCGTGACGGCGGCGCCATGCAAGGTTTGTCTCCGCTTCGTCCAACGTGACGGCTGAAACCGCGCCGCCGCACGGTCGAGGCCGCTGACGAGGTATACGAACTCGACCGCGCGGCGGACATTCGCGCTTCCGTCCCGACACGCCCCGCCCGAGGCGCTCCTGTCGTCCTTCAATCGCGGCACCACGGCCCCCGCGATACATCACGTCGTCGCGCGCACTCCTCACAATGTCACCGCGGCCGACTCGCCTCGATCGCCGCGCGACATGGCCTCGAGGCCAGGCTCGCGGCGCGGCGGGCGGCAGGGCCGCTGGCCCGCCCGCTCGCCGCGGCGTGAGCGTCCCCGGGGGCGCGGCGCGCCGCGCGGCCGCTCCCGTCTGTACAATGTCTGTCCTCGTTGTAAAAGGTTGTCCTCGCCGCCCCCGATCGAGGGTGGTTCGCTGTTCACCGGCGAAATGCGGGCCTCGGTCTGTTGATATTTGCGCCGCCCGGGCCGCGGCTTGACGTAGTGTCACCGCTCACGCTATCATCATATGAACCCTGGGCGAAAATCCGGGCTCGGCCCTTCCCCTGGGGCTCGCGCGCCGCCGCCGGGAACAGGCATTGGTCGGGCATGCAGAACCCCCTCAAACACTATTCTCTCCGCCTGACGCTGCGCAGCCCGATCATCTCGCTCGGGCAGCGACGGCCGCGAGCGTTCGACCTGTTCTTCGGCGAGCTCGTGCGCGACGACGACGTCACCTGCGCCGCGGCCAACGTGTACGCCGTGCGCCTCGGCGCCGAGGCCGTCCAGTATCCCCGGGCGGCCGCGCGGATCGGCAGCGAATACCTGGTGCGGGTCTGCGACGACGCGCTGACCCGCGACGGCCACGTCCAGGAAGAGATCGCCGATTGTTTCTGGCACCCCGTGACCGACGTCTACGTCCTCGACGGCCTCACGGGCGCCTTCGAGGCCGCCGAGCGGCCGGTCCTCCTCGGGCTGTTCGTGCAGACGATGTGGGCCGCGCTGTCGCGCGACAGCGGCATCCTGTTCCTCGACGTCCCCGCGGCGGAGCTGCCGTTCTGGCGCCACTTGATGGGCGCCGAGCAGCTCTCGGGCTTCGTCGTCGCCGGGGGCGACGAGCTGGCGCGCAACGACAGCAGCCGGCGCGCGCCCGGGTTCGAGGATTACGCCGCGCTGGCCAAGCTGCACGGCCGCTCGGCCACCGGCCGCAACTAGCACGAATGAGGCGCGGCCCGGTCCGGCCCTCAGCCCGCCGGCGCGGGGCCGCAGTATCGTCGTACGAGACCGAGCAGCAGATCGAAGTCGATCGGCTTGCGGACGAACCCGGCGACCCCGGACGGCGCTTTGTCGGGGTGCGCGGCCGACAGGACGACGACCGGCAGCGCGAGGATGCGGTCCTCTTCGCGCAGGACGTCGACCACGTCCCAATCGCCGAGGATCGGCATCATCAGGTCGATCAAGATCAGGCACGGATCACGGTCGGAGCGGCGCAAGAAGGTGAGGGCCTCGTCGCCGCTCCTCGCCTCCTCGACGATGTAGCCCTCGCGCCGCAGGAGCACGGCCGTGATGCCGCGAATTTCGGAGTCGTCTTCGATGATGAGAATCGTGGGCATCTCGCCGGAAACCTAGCAGACGATTCGTGGTGCGCATGGCGAGCCACCGCCCCACGGCGCATTCACCGCAGCCACGCGACGGACCAGCGACCTCAGCCGTTGGTTCATGGGCCGGGCCCTGGGGTATGTCGCCCGCCCGCCTGCGCCCGCCCGCGCCGCGCGAGGCCCGCAACGACCCACAACGGCCTTGAGACCCGGCTGGCTGGCCTTCGAGCACGCGGCGAGGGGCATGCTATTCTCGGCGCGGTTGATGAGCAACGCCGGGTCCGATTCTCGCTCCGACGCCCGTGCCCGCCTCGCAGCGATCGTGGAGGACGCTTACGACGCGATCCTGAGCAAGTCCCTCGACGGCACGATCCTGTCGTGGAACCGCGGCGCGGAGCGCCTGTTCGGTTACCTCGCGCACGAGGTCGTCGGCCGGCCGATCACCCTGCTCGTGCCCCCGGAGCGGGTCGACGAGGAGGCCCAGGTCACGGCGCGGATCGGCACCGGCGACCCGCTGCCGCCGTTCGAGACCGAGCGGCGCCGCAAGGACGGCCTCGTCACCGCGGTGGTCCTCGCCGTCTCGCCCCTGCGCGACGAGCACGGCCAGATCGTCGGCACCTCGATCATCGCCCGCGAGCGCAATGACGGCACCCGCGTCGAATACGACAGCACCGCGCCGTTCAACCACCTGCGCGACTCGAACCCGACGATGGCGTCGCTCCTGGCCGCGCTCGAGGACGAGCTGCGCAACCGCCTCCACGTCGTCACCATCTCCGCCCACCTCCTGGCCCGCAGCCCCCGCGGCGACGCGGCCGCCGACACCGCCCGCGAGCTCCTGGCCCGCCAGGCGAGCGAGCTCCCGCGGCTCATCGGCCTGTTCACCGACACGGCCACCGGCCTCGACGAGCCGGCGCCGGAGCGCAAGGACGCCCCCGACAAGGGCGTCACCGACGCGGCCTCGCTGGCCTGAACCCGGCCGCGAGCGCGTCGGCCGGCGAGCGCCATGTCTCACGGGACATGGTCGAGAGGTCATGTCCCAGCAGCCAGGCGGTGGCGGGTGGCCTGGAACGAGGCTCGCGCCGCCATGGCCGCGGTGAAGGCGGCCAGGCGAGGCCGGCCCGCTCGCCAGTCGCGGTCGGGCCAGCGGAAATCACAGTAGCCGGGCAGCAGCGCCGCGCAGATCTCCGCGAGACAGGGTGCATCGCCCGCCAGCGGCTCGCCTTCGAGCGAATCGAGCGTCGCCTCGACCGCGCGGGCGAGGCGGTCCCGCGCCGGCTCCGGCTCCCCGCGGCGCTCGCCCGCGAACAGGCGCCCCGCGGCCGCGCAGGCGTCCGCGGCGAGGGCTTGCAATCGCAGCGCGCGCCAGCGTCGCTCGCCGTCCTGGGGGATCAGCCGCCGCCCCGCGCAGGCGTCGAGATAGTCGCAGATCACCGCGCTGTCGTAGAGCGGCTCGCCGCCGTCGCGGACCAGCGTCGGCACCTTGGCCAGCGGATTCATCGCCCGCAAGCGGCCGTCGGTCCACGGATCGATCTCGACCATGGTGATTCGCTCCCACAGGCCGAGCTCGTGCGCGACGATGCGGACCTTGCGTGCGAATGGTGAGGTCGACGCGAAGAACAGCTGCACGCCTCCAGGGTGGAAGGCCGCGGCGCACCCGGCAAGCCGCGTCGCAGCCCAGGCCACGGCCCGCCGCCCGCCGCGCCCGTCGGCGCCGCGGGCGAACTTCGCCGGCCGCACGGGCGCGGCGGCCCCGGCGCGGCCTGCAAGCGCGTCCTGTCGACATTTGTGCCGGCAGAGGCGCGCCCGCGCTTCCAGCGTCCAGCGCGCCATGGTACTGCACAAACATGCAGTACGCGAGCATCCCCCACCCGCCTGTGCAGGCGGCCGAGGTGGCGACTCGGATCATTCACGAATGGGCGGCGGCCGGTCTCCTGCCCGGTCGTTCGCGCCGGGCCGGCGCGGGGTCCTCACGACATTCGCCGCCGGCTGCGGCGAATGCGGCGAGCCGGGCCTCGCAGCCGGTCGTCCTCGACAGCTTCAACCTGGAGGCGGCCGAGCGCCACCTGTGCGAGCAGGCGCTCGCGACCGCAGGCTCCCTCGTCCACGCCGCGGCCGCCCTCGGCATCACGCGGCATTCCCTCAAGCGCCGCATCGTCAAGCTCGGGATCGTCTGGCCGCGCCGTGGATCGGAGTCCTGAGCCGGCCGTCGTCGGACTCGAGCCGATGATTCGTCGCCCTCGCAGCGGCGCGAGCGCCCCCGCGCCGCGGCCTCAAGGGCGCCGTGGGCCGCGCGCCCCACCTCCGGCGCAGCAGCCCCCGGCGTGCCGCGCCCGTCCAGCGAGCTCCGCGAGGACGGATTTGCGAGCGAGCAGGGCGCCTCGACCCGAAGAGCGCAATGGCGGTACTTGCGAGGCGCCGGCCGTCGTCGAATGGAGCGAGCCCCGCGGGCGGGCGCCCACGGGCGCCCACGGGCGCCCGCCGGACCGCGACCGCATTAAATAGACAGGATCGTCGAGGTGCGCTCGCGCCGTGGATTCGGTACCCTGGGGGGTATATGCAAGCAGCTCGGACCGTCACTTTGCTCGACGTGCCATTTCGGGTGCTAGGCCCCGTCCCACTGGCTCCCTATCGCCTCGGCGCGCGGCTCCGGGCCGCCGGCCTCACCGCTCGCGTGCTGGATCTGAAGCCCCTCCTCGTCGCCAAGATAGGCCGCGGCGCCTACCGCGAGCTCAGCGAGAACGACGGGGTCGGCAAGTTCGGCGAGTGGCTGTTCTCGAGCCACGCCTACGGCGACCGCGTCGGCCGCGGCGACGACGAGTTCCTCGAGCGGTTCGCGGCCGACCTCGGCCCCCTGCGGTTGCTCGGCGAGCCGCGACGCTGGTTGCGGCGGATCCGCGACGAGGTCGTCCCCGAGTTTTTGCGCGACGCCTGCGCCCGCGTCGAGCTCGCGGGCGTCCCCGCGGTGATCGGCTTCGCCTGCGAGTCGTTCCAGACCAACGCCGCCCTCGCCGTCGGTCGCCGGCTCAAGCGTCGTCACCCGCAGCTCAAGCTGGTCCTCGGCGGCACAGGCGTGCGCGACGGCAACACCACGTCGTTCCAGCTCGCGCCGTGGATCGACGTCGTCGCGCCGTCGGGCACCGAAGAGCTGCTCGTCCCGCTGTACAAGGCGCTCGTCGCCGGCTGACCGCGCGGGGCCCTCACGACTTTGTTTGAACATGACCTTTCGGCCATGTCCATGCTCCCGCCCGCTGACGGCGCCGTCGTGAGCGTGACAGCGGTGTCGCGGTTGACCGGGCCTGCGCGGGTTGGTAGCCCGTCTTCATGCCTTCTCTTGGCTTGCGCATTTCTGCCCTCGTCGTCTCGCTGCTCGGCGTCGTCCCGGCGGCGGCCGCCTCGATCGCGGTCACCACCAGCGAATCCGACTCCGACACCTTCCCGGACACCACCGGCGAGCCGCCGCAGCTCATCACCATCGTCGAGCCCGCCACCAATGACGTGTTCGTCGGCGCCCCCGAGGCCACGGTCCAGGTCATCATCGAGTTCGAGGGGACCTTCGACGGCGCCGACATTCACCTCGTCAGCAAGACCCGGCTCGACGGCGACGGCCCGTGGACCGTGGTCAAGGAGGACGTGTGCGCCGCCGGCCCGTCGCCGTGCATGCTCGAGCTGTCCCTGGCGCCCGACAAGTACATGCTCAGCGCCCAGGGCGAGGGCCCGGCGGCGCCCTCGAGCAGTCGGTCGTCATCATCGAGGTCGTCGAGGGCGAGGCGACCGACACCGACGCCAGCGGCTCCGCGACCGAGGGCGAGACCGGCAGCGCCCCCACCAGCTTCGCGACCGGCGAGGACCCCGGCACCGACTCGACCGGCAGCACCACCGGCGACGACCCGTCCGCGTCGGGCGGCGACTCGGCCGACGGCGACAAGGGCTGCGCCTGTAGCACCGGTGCGAGCGGCCCCGACGTCCTCGGCCTCGCGCTCGCGCTCCTGCTCGTCCCCGGCCGCCGCCGCCGCCGCTGAGCGCCCGCAAATGCACATGTCCTGAAGGACATGTCACCGATCCCGCCCGCCTCGTGTACGATGCCGGACATGCGAGCACCCGGGTGGTGGGCGATCGGCGGCGTCGCGGTGCAGGCGCTCACGGGCTGCCCGACCAGCGCGGGCGACCCGACCGCGTCCACGAGCGAGCCCGCCGCGACCTCGACGTCGAGCACGAGCACCACCGGCGGCTCGCTCGCCCCCGACCCCACGACCTCGAGCACCACGACGACCTCGACCTCGACCACGACCTCGAGCACCACGAGCAGCGTCACCGGTGACACCTCGACGGGGCCCGACGGGGCCGTGGTCGCGCTGCAGATCGATCCGCCGCAGCTCGTCGTCACGGTCGCCAGCGGCTGGTCGTTTCCGGCGCAATTCCACGCGGTCGGCCTCGACGAGCGCGGCCACGAGGTCCCGGTCGAGGCCGAGTGGAGCCTCGCCGAGCCGGCGCTCGGCACGATCACGCGCCACGGCGGCACCTTCCAGGCCAGCAACACGACAGCCGGCGCCGCGGACATCCTCGTCAGCGCCGCCGGCCTGCAGACCACCGCGCAGGTCACCGTCGAGTTCGTCGACGACGCGCCGGGCTGTCCGCCGCGCCCGCCGCTGACCGACGGCGACCCGGCTCCCGGCGCCTTCGTCAAGGTCGTCGCCCCCGAGTACCGCGGCACCGGCGTCTACCACGGCCTCTATCTGCCGCCCGACTGGCAGCCCGGACGTCGCTACCCCGTGATCGTCGAATCGCCGTGCAACAAGTACGGCGATTTCACCGGCAAGGTCGACGACGCCACCCTCGGCTACTACCTCGCCGGCTGTCGCCATTACGCCTGGCTGGTCCTGCCCTACGTCGAGGCCGGCGCCAACCTCGATTACGGCTGGGGCGACGTGCCGGCGACGATCGCCTACTGGCAGACCCAGCTGGGCCGCACCGTCGACGCCTTCGGCCTCGATCCGGGCGCCGTGGTGGTCGCCGGCTTCTCGCGCGGCGCGATCGGCACCAGCTTCATCGGCCTGAATGACGCCACCATCGCCGACGCCTGGCTCGGCTTCGTGATGCACAGCCACGCCGACGTGGTCACGCCATTGACCCCCGACCAGGGCGCAGGCTCGGCGACGCGAATGGAGCGCGTGCGCGGCCGGGCCGCCTGGCTGTCGTGGGGCGCCGCGGGCGACGGCGGGGCGGCCAACAGCCTCAAGGGCGTCGAGCTGCTCACCGGGTTCGGCTATCCGGTGACCACGCTCGCGGTCCCCGGCGTCGGTCACACCGACGCCTGGATGGCCGACGACCCCGCCTCGCGGCAGGCCGCGCAGCAGTGGCTGTTCGCCACCGTGGCCGCGCGGCCGGGCACGCACGCGATCCGCGGGCGCGTGGTCGACGGCGCCGGCCACGGCGTCGCCGACGCGGCGATCGCCTCGGGCCTGCACGTCACGCGCACCGACGCGCACGGCTATTACGCGCTCCTCGGCCTGCTCCCCGGCCTGCGCGAGGTCGCGTGCACGCACGCGACGCTCACCTGCTCCGAGAGCCAGGTCATCGACATCACCGCCGGCGACGCCCAGGACGTCGAATTCGTCGCCGGCGGCGGCCCCTGACGCGCCTACTTCTTGCGCGCCGCCTGCACGATGGACGCCTTCCGCAGCGCCCGCACCTTCTCGAACAGCGCCACGTTGGCCGCCAGCAGCTTGGCCGTCTTCACCAGCGTCGTCCGCGTCGTCGAGGCCGTGGCCGCGGCCGCCACTGCGGTCAGCGCCTCGGTGTTCGCCAGCGACTGCTCGGCCAGCAGGAACGCGACGTCGAGGAGCATGCACTCGCGGCCCTCGGCGTCGACGGAGCCCGCGAGCAGCGGCGCCTGGGCCAGCGCTCCCACCATGTTCCCGGCCGCCCGGCTCGCCGGGCTCACGTACAGCGCCGGCAGCTTGAGCTTGACCAGCAGCGACTCGAGCGCCCCCGTGCGCTCCGCGTGCAGCTGCGCCAGCTTCTCGTAGACCTTGCGCCGCTTGGGCCGCGCGGTCTGCTCCGCTGCCGCCGCCGCCACGCGGGCCGCGTGCCGCTCGTGCATCGCCAGCGCGCTGACGAGATCGGCGACGAACACCCCGTCGAGGCCGGCCTGCTTGCCGATCGCCTTCAGCTTCGTCAGCGGCACGACCAGCGCCGGCTCGATCACAGTCATGCCCTCGGGTCGACTGACGCCGCCCTTGTCCTTCGTGACCGTCAAGGTTGCCATGGGTCCTCCTATTCCTCCGCCTCGTCGGCGGCGTCCTCGAGATCGGCGTGGGGGCGCGAGCGCAGCGCGGGGATCGGGTGCGGGCCCTCGGTGGTCAAGCGGAAGTCGTCGCCGAACGCTTCCACGTGGCGATCGATGACCGCCTCGCTCGGCACCTCGATCCCGCCGTTCACCGCCGCCTGGTACTTGAAGTAGCGCGCGTCCGTCGGCAGCGCCGTCAGCGGGACGAAGTCGAGCCCCACCGAGGTGAGGTCGATCTCCGCGGCGAGGACCGTGCGGATGTACTGCTTGTTCTCCTGGAAGCGCGTCGGCGCGGGCAGCTTCGCCGGCAGCAGCTCCGCCGGGTCCGTGCCCTGGTGGCGGCGCAGCAGCTCGCCGGCCACCCGGACGTGCTCGATCTCCATCGCCAGGTGCAGCTCCCACAGCTTGCGGATCCGCGGGTCCACCTCGTCGTGCATGAACGACCAGTACAGGTAGCACTCGTTGTAGTGGTGGAGCAGCTCGCGCTCGAACCACGAGTCCAGCGGGTCGAGCAGCGACTCGTACTGCGTCACGTGCTGCTCCTCGATCTCCGCGATCTCGAGGTACAGGCCGCGCGCCAGCGGCGGCACGTAGGTCGGCCCGACGTTCATGTAGAAGTTCATGGTCTGCTGCTCGGCCGCCAGGATCGTCATCGAGTGCAGCCGCGACAGCGGGTCGACCGTGTGGGTCTCGAAGTGGCGCCGGACCTCGTCGTACGGGTGGCGGTGCTCGACCACCGTCGGCCGCCCCGGCATCACCTCGGTCAGGTTGCCGACGATCTCGTGGACCCGCTTGGGCCCTCGACGAGGTCGATGAGGTTGGCGTAGCGGTACAGGTGATCGAAGTCCTCGAGCAGGCCGAAGTTCAGCACCTGGCGCAGGTACGGGTTCGGCTCGGTGCGGGCCAGCCAAGCCGTCAGATCGATCGCCACCTGCTCGTAGGCCAGGGTGGTCTCGAGCACGCTCTGGTCCCCGGGGAGCAGCCAGTTGACCGCCTTCTGCTGCTGCTGGTCGACCCGCCGCACCAGCGCGAGCTGGCGCTTGAGCGCCCAGTCGTCGGTGTGGCGCGCGAACTGGTGCGAGAACATGACCGACTCGACCTCGACGCCGTTCATCACGATCACGCGCGCCCGCGTGTACGGATGCACCTCGCGCTTGTCGAACGGCTGGACGTTGAGCTCCGACCAGTTGCGGATCTGCTTCTCGAGCGGGATCCCCTTCTCGGCGAGCGGATTGAAGCCCATGGAGACTCTCCTTCGTCCCCGGTGTCGATGCGCTGTTTCGCACCGAGCGTCGTGGGGAGCGTTCGTACCGGTAACACCGACCCTCGCCGCCGCCACTCGCTCGCGCTCCGTCGCGCTGCGACCCGCCCCCGATCGTCGCGCCGGCTTCGCCCTCGACTGCCATCATTCGTGCGGAGTGCCCGCTCGCCGCTATTGCTCCGTCGCCGACATCGATATCGAGCGTGCGCGCCGATTCGCCCGGCCGCGGCGTCCTCCCGCTCGCGCGCGACGGACCGTGGCGACCCCCTGGGCCGATCCCGCGGCCTCGTCGATCCTCATCGATCTCGGCGACGCGGGGTCCTCGTCGTTGCGACGCGAATCACGGCGGCCGCGTGGCCCGGCGCAGCGGGCCCGACCGGCCCCAGCGACGCGCGCGCCGGGCCGCTCGGCGGGCGCCAGGCTCCTGGTCCGGCGGCGGCGGGCCCGCGTGCCCAGCCGGACTTTCGAGGTCCGCGACGCGTCGGCCGCGTGCGTCGGCGTGTAGCGGCGCCCGGGATGCGTCGCGCGCGATCGCTGGCACACCCCGTCGCCGTGAATCACCACGACCTCGTCCACTCGTCATCGTCGCGCACGTTCACGACCTCGCAACAACTCCTGACGCGCGCGCGGGCCCTGATCCCGGGCGGCTATCACCTGTCCGGCCGGCCGCTGGTGACCCCCGCCGATTCGCCGATGTACTTCGAGCGCGGCGCCGGCAGTCGCGTGTGGGACGTCGACGGCCACGAATACATCGACTACGTCATGGCATACGGCCCGCTGCTCCTCGGCTACGCCCACGAGGAGGTCGACCGCGCCGCGTTCGCGCAGGCTCGCCGCGGCAACCTGCTGACGCTCAACCACCCGCTGCACCTCGAGTTCGTCGAACGCCTGGTCGCGCGCCTGCCCGGGGCCGAGATGGGCGCCTTCTTCAAGACCGGGTCCGACGCCACCACTGCCGCGCTGCGACTGTCGCGGCGGGCCACCGGTCGGCGCCGCGTCGCTCGCTGCGGCTATCACGGGTGGCACGATTGGTGCCTCCCGCTGGCCGACTTCGTGCCCGACGGGCTCGACCGCCAGGTCCTCGAGTTCCGGCCCGACGAGCCCGAGTCGCTGCGCGAGCTGCTGCGGACCCACTCCGGCGAGGTCGCCGCGGTCATCCTCGCCCCCGAGATGATGCCGTCCACGCGCCCCGAGCTCGCCCGGCAGTTCGCCGAGCTCGCGCGCGAGCACGGCGCGGTGTTCATCCTCGACGAGATCAAGACCGGTCTGCGCATTCACCCCGGCTCCTTTCAACAGTGGGCCGGCGTCGTCCCCGATCTGACCACCCTCAGCAAGGCGCTCGGCAACGGCTGGCCCGTCGCCGCGGTGGTCGGTCGCCGCGACGTCATGCGCCACGGCGCCGAGCTGCACATGTCGGCCACCTACCACGGCGAGACCACCGGCCTCGCCGCCGCGCTCGCCGTCCTCGACGTCCTGGGCCGCTCCGACGTCACCGGCCACGTGTGGCGCCTCGGCGAGCGCCTCGTCGCCGGCTTGCAGGCCGCCGCCGAGCGCCACCGCGTGCCCGCCCTGGCCTACGGCGAGCCGCTGCCGCCGATGCCGTTCCTGCGCTTCACCCACCCCGACCCGCGCGTGCGCGACGCGACCGCCGCGACCTTCTACACCGAGATGCTGCAGCGCGGGATCTTGCTGCACCCGCGCCACCTCTGGTTCGTCAGCGCCGCCCACTCCGACGACGACATCGATCGCACCCTCGCCGCCGCCGAGGCCGCGATGCTCGCGGCCGCGGCGAGACACCATTCGCCGCAGGATCCGTCACACCCATGAATGGCGGCGAATGTCATGACCGGCGCCACTCGTCGCGTCCGCGACGCCCTGGGACTTACCCTGGAGCTCGCTCCTCGTCGCACTTTTTACGCCCGGCTCCGCTTGTCAGCGCGCGAAGCTGGCCCATGCTCGGCGGACCGCGGGGCCGACCGACCAGGACTGCGAGCGCCGCGGCGAGCGGCCGTCCGCGCAGCACGAGCGCTGCGCGCCTCGAGATCCGCCCCGCGCTGTCGACGAGCGTAACGTGCCCGGCCCCTCGCATATGAACTCCGACCTCACGCCGACGGGCCGCGGCTATCCGCGCCCGCTCCTGCGGCGGGCCGACGACAGCTGGGTCAGCCTCGACGGCGCGTGGGAGTTTGCGATCGATCGCACGGGCCAATGGCGGCACCCCGCCGAGGTCGCCTGGAAGGGCTCGATCGAGGTCCCCTTCGCGCCGGAGACCGAGCGCAGCGGCGTCTGCGAGCGCGGCTACTTCGTCGCCTGCTGGTACCGGCGCCACCTGATCCTCCCGGCCGCCTCGCCGCGCCAGCGGCTGTTCGTCCGCTTCGGCGCGGTCGACCACGCCGCCACCGTGGGTCGACGGCGCCCACGTGGCCACGCACGAGGGCGGCTACACCCCCTTCTCGGTCGAGGTCACGCGCCTGGGCGGCGCCGGCAAGGCGATCGAGCTGGTCGTGCGCGCGGTCGACGACCCGCACGACCTCGCCAAGCCGCGCGGCAAGCAGGACTGGCAGGAGCAGCCGCACTCGATCTGGTACCACCGCACCACCGGCATCTGGCAGAGCGTGTGGCTCGAGCGCGTCCCTCACGTCCACATCGCCTACCTGCGCTGGACCTCGAACCTGTTCCGCTGGGAGATCGGCTTCTCGGCGCAGATCGCCGGCCTCGTGCCGGCGACCCTGAGCCTGCGGCTGCGGCTGTTCAGCGGCCGGCGCCAGCTCGTCGAGGATCAGTACCGGTGCACCCACAACGAGCTGCACCGGCGGATCCCCCTCTCCGACCCCGGCATCGACGACGCGCGCAACGAGCTGCTGTGGTGCCCGGGCTCGCCCAACCTGCTCGACGCCGAGATCGAGCTCGTCGACGACCACGGCGTCGTCGTCGACGCCGTGCGCAGCTACACCGCCCTGCGCACGATCGCGGTCCACCGCGACCAGATCCTGCTGAACGGCCGGCCGATCCGCCTGCGCATGATCCTCGACCAGGGCTACTGGCCCGACACCGGCATCACCGCCCCCGACGACGCCGCCTTGCGGCGCGACGCCGAGTTGGTCCTCGCCATGGGCTTCAACGCGGTGCGCAAGCACCAGAAGATCGAGGACCCGCGCTATCTCTACTGGGCCGACCACCTCGGCCTCCTGGTGTGGGAGGAGATGCCGAGCGCCTACCGCTTCACCGGGCGGTCGGTGCAGGCCCTCATCCAGGAGTGGATGCAGGTGCTGACGCGCGACACCAGCCACCCCTGCATCGTCGCGTGGGTGCCGTTCAACGAGTCGTGGGGCGTGCCGAACCTGCCCGACAACCCGTCCGAGCGGCACTACGTCACCGCGCTGTATCACCTCACCAAGACCCTCGACCCCAACCGGCCGGTCGTCGGCAACGACGGGTGGGAGAGCGTCGCCACCGACATCATCGGCATCCACGACTACGAGGTCGACCCGGCGCGGATGTTGCTGCGCTACCAGGCCCCGAACGTGCGCAACAACCTCTACGAGCGCGAGCGCTTCGGCGGCCGCGAGCTCGTCCTCGGCAACTTCCAGACCTTCGACCACCCCGTGGTCCTGTCGGAGTTCGGCGGCATCGCCTTCTCGGACGACCGCCGCGGCACCTGGGGCTACAGCCGCTCGAACGACGCCGGCGAGCTCGAGCGCCGCCTGCACGCATTGTTCGCGGTCGTGCGCGCCCAGGACATCCTCGCCGGCTATTGTTATACGCAGTTCGCCGACACCTATCAGGAGGCCAACGGCCTGCTGTTCGCCGACCGCACGCCCAAGCTGCCGATCGAGCGGATCGCCGCGCTCAACGGCCTCGGGCCGCCGACGCCGCACGACGACCACGGCCACCACGGGCAGGAGGTCTAGCGTGTTCAAGCGCAGCCTCGTCAAGCCCGACGGCCGCCTGCTCCACCTCTACGGCCGCACCTCGCCGCCGCCCGAGTGCGACTTAGGCGGGCCGAGCGGCGGGTACGGCGGCTCGCACATGCGCTGGCACCCGCTGCGCGCCGAATGGGTGGTGTACGCCACCCATCGCCAGACCCGCACCTTCTTGCCGCCGCCCGAGTACAACCCCTTGCTGCCCTCGAGCGACCCGAATCAGCCGACCGAGGTGCCCGGCAGCGCGTGGGACGTCGCGGTGTTCGACAACCTGTACCCCTCGCTGTCGGCCGACGCCGGCGCTTCCCCGCCGCAGATCGTCGACACCGTCCCGGGCGTGGGCGCGTGCGAGGTCGTGGTGTTCTCGCGCGACCCCGGACAATCGCTGGGGACCCTGCCGCTCGCGCAGATCGAGCTCATCCTCGACGTCTGGGCCGACCGCACCGCCGACCTCGGCCGACGCGCCGAGCTCGCCTACGTGTTCCCGTTCGAGAACCGCGGCGTCGAGGTCGGCGTCACCCTGCACCACCCGCACGGCCAGATCTACGCCTATCCCTTCGTCCCGCCGCTGCCCGCCCGCGTGCTCGCCCAGGAGGAGCGCTACCACGCCCTGCACGGCCGCGCCCTCGCGCTCGAGCTGCTCGAGGCCGAGCTCGCGGCCGACGAGCGGGTGCTCTACCGCGGCCCGCGGGCGGTCGCCCTCGTGCCCGTGTGCGCCCGCTACGCCTACGAGGTGTGGGTCACCCCGCGCGTGCCGTGCCCGTCCCTCCTCGCGCTCGACACCGAGATCCGGGCCGACCTCGCGCGCGCGCTCAAGACCACGCTGCTCAAGTACGACGGCCTGTGGGGCCGCCCCTTCCCCTACGTGATGGCCTGCTACCAGGCCCCGAGCGACGGCGAACTGCACCCCGAGACCCAGCTGCGCATCGAGTTCTATCCGCCGTATCGCATGCCGGGCCGGCTCAAGTACCTCGCGGGCACCGAGCTCGGCGCCGGGGTGTTCACCGCCGAGACCCTGCCCGAGCTCAAGGCCGCCGAGCTGCGGGCCGTCGAGGTGGAGCTCGAATGACGGACCGCGACGTGTTCGCCGCGCTGTTCGGCCACAGCAGCGACGTCTGCGCCAGCGCGCCCGGTCGCGTCAACCTGATCGGCGATCACACCGACTACAACGGCGGCTTCGTCCTGCCGACCGCGCTGCCGCAGCGGACCCGCGTGCAGCTGAAGCGGCGCGCCGATCGGGCGGTGCGGGCCGCCAGCGCCCAGCGGCCCGGCGTGGTCGGCTACGAGCTCGGCGCGGAGCGCAAGACCGGCGGCTGGGTCGACTACGTGCAGGGCGTCACCGCCATCCTCGCGGCCGAGGGGCGCACGCTGGGAGGCTTCGAGCTCCACGTCGACTCGGACGTGCCGGTCGGCGGCGGCCTGTCGTCCAGCGCCGCCCTCGAGGTCGCGCTGCTCCGCGGCCTGCGCAAGCTGTTCTCGCTCGCGTTCGACGACGACGTCCTGGCCGCGCTGGCCCACCGCGCCGAGACCGAGTTCGTCGGCGCGCCGGTCGGCATCATGGACCAGCTGGCCTGCAGCCGCGGCCGCGAGGGCGAGGCGCTGTTCATCGACACCCGCTCTCTCGTCCTCGAGTCGATCGCCCTGCCGCCGCAGCTCGGCCTCGTCGTCATCGACTCCGGCGTGCCGCACGATCACAGCACCGGCGATTACAAGACCCGCCGGGCCGAATGTGAGCAGGCCGCCGCGCTGCTCGGCGTCTGGCAGCTCCGCGACGTCGATGCCGGCGACCCGCGGATCGCCGGCCTCTCCGAGCCGCTGGCGCGGCGCACCCGCCACGTCGTCCACGAGAACCAGCGGGTCCTCGACGCCGTGCGCGCATTGAAGGCCGGCGACCTGCCTGCGCTCGGGCGATTGTTCGACGAATCACACCGGTCGATGCGCGACGACTTCGAGGTCTCGCTGCCGGCCATCGACCTGCTGGTGGCCCTGGCCCGCCGCCACCCCGAGGTCCTGGGCGCGCGCCTCACCGGCGGAGGTTTCGGCGGCGCGGTCGTGATCCTCACCGCACAGGCCCACACCGCCGCGGTCGCGCTCGACGTCGTCGCCGCGTACTCGGCGATCCTCCCTGGCGAGCCGGTGGTCATCCTCCCATGGTTGCACGCACAACAAAACCATCCCATGAACCTCGAATCATGAGCGCTCCCCTGCAAGACCGGACCGCACCGCAGCGCGGCGTCGACCCGGCCTGGGCCCTCGCCGACTACGATCTCGTGTGTCTGTCGCACCTCCGCTGGGACTTCGTCTACCAGCGCCCGCAGCACCTGCTGTCGCGCTGCGCCCGGGCGCGGCGGGTCTTCTTCGTCGAGGAGCCGGTCCGCGGCGACGCCCTGCCGCGGCTCGAGTGCAGCCGCCGCGACTGCGGCGTGACCGTGGTGGTCCCCCACGTCCCGCGCGACCTCGACGACGACGAGACCGAGATGATCCTCGCCAGCCTCGTCGACGACCTGCTCGGCGGCCAGCGGATCGGCAACTACGTGCTCTGGTACTACACGCCGATGGCCCTCGGCTTCACGCGCCACCTCGTCCCCGCCGCCACCGTGTACGATTGCATGGACGAGCTGTCGGGCTTCTGGGGCGCCCCTCGGGCCCTGCGCGAGCGCGAGCGCGACCTGCTGCGCAGCGCCGATCTGGTGTTCACCGGCGGCCGCAGCCTCTACGAGGCCAAGCGGGCGCTGCGGCCGAGCGCGCACCTGTTCCCCAGCAGCATCGACGCCTCGCACTTCCGCCAGGCCCGCGGCCTGCAGCCCGAGCCGCCCGACCAGGCGGGGCTCGGCCGGCCGCGCCTCGGCTACTTCGGCGTCATCGACGAGCGCCTCGACCTCGAGCTGCTGGCGGCCGCCGCCGACCTGCGCCCGGACTTCACCTTCGTGATGATCGGCCCGGTGGCGAAGATCGATCGCGCCACGCTGCCGCGCCGGCCCAACATCCATTACCTCGGGCAGAAGCCGTACGCCGAGCTGCCCGCCTACATCGCCGGCTGGGACGTCGCCCTGATGCCGTTCGCCCGCAACGACTCGACGCGCTTCATCAGCCCGACCAAGACGCCCGAGTACCTGGCCTCGGGGCGGCCGGTCGTGTCCACTTCGATCCGCGACGTCGTCGAGCCCTACGGCCGCGAGGGCCTGGTCGCCATCGCCGACGCGCCGGTCGAATTCGTCGCCGCCGCCAGTCGCGCCCTGGGGGCCACCCGGCGCGCCGAGTGGCTGCAGCGGGTCGACGCCTTCCTCTCGCGCGGCTCGTGGGATCACACGTGGGCGCAAATGGAATCGCTGATCGGCGCCGCGGTGCGCGCCAATCGGGCGACCGGCGCCCCGAGGATCGAATCATGTTCGACTACCTGATCGTCGGCGCGGGCTTCGCCGGCAGCGTGCTCGCGGAGCGGCTGGCGGCCGGCGCGGGCAAGCGGGTGCTCCTGGTCGACCGGCGGACCCACGTCGGCGGCAACGCCTACGATCATTACGACGACGCCGGCGTGCTCGTCCACAAGTACGGCCCGCACATCTTCCACACCAATCCACGCGAGGTGTTCGACTACCTCGGCCGCTTCACCGCCTGGCGGCCCTACGAGCACCGCGTCCTGGCCAGCGTCGACGGCCAGCTGCTGCCGATCCCGATCAACCTCGACACGGTCAATCGCCTGTACGGTCTCAGCCTCACCTCGCTCGAGCTCGAGCAGTTCTTCGCCGCCCGCGCCGAGCCCGTCGAGGCGGTGCGCACCTCCGAGGACGTGATCGTCAGCCGGGTCGGCCGCGACCTCTACACCAAGTTCTTCCGCAACTACACGCGCAAGCAGTGGGGCCTCGACCCCGGCGAGCTCGACGCCTCGGTGACCGCGCGCGTGCCGGTCCGCATCGGCCGCGACGACCGCTACTTCAGCGACACCTACCAGGCCATGCCGCGCCACGGGTACACCCGCATGTTCGAGCGCATGCTGGCCCACCCGGGCATCAAGGTGCTGCTGGGCGCCGACTACCGCGACGTCGTCGGCGAGGTCGCCTACCGCGAGATGATCTACACCGGCCCGGTCGACGAGTTCTTCGACCACCGCTTCGGCCCGCTGCCGTACCGCTCGCTGCGGTTCCAGCACGAGACGCACGACCGGCCGGTGTTCCAGCCGGCCCCGGTCGTCAACTACCCCAACGAGCAGCCGTACACGCGGATCACCGAGTTCAAGTACCTCACCGGGCAAGAGCACGCCAAGACCAGCGTCGTCTACGAGTACCCGTGCGACGACGGCGACCCGTACTACCCGGTCCCGCGGCCCGAGAACGCCGAGCTGTACCGCCGCTACAAGGCCCTCGCCGACGCCACCCCGGGCGTCCACTTCGCCGGCCGGCTCGGCACCTACCGCTATTACAACATGGACCAGGTCGTCGCCCAGGCGCTGACGCTCTACGCCCGGCTGCGCGAGTGACGAGGACGCCATGGAGCCCAGGCCCACCCCGGCCCCCCTGGAATTGTGGGGCGGCGTCGAATGCACCGTCAATCGCGTCGGCGACCGCTTCCACGACCAACTCGTCGCCAGCGGCCATCACCGGCGCCACGCCGACATCGACGCGATCGCCGACCTCGGCGTCCGCGTCGTCCGCTACCCCGTGTTGTGGGAGCGGACCGAGCGCTCCCCGGGGTGCCATGATTTCGCCTGGTCCGATCGCCGCCTGGGGCTGCTCCACGCGCGCGGCCTGACCCCGATCGTCGGCCTGCTCCACCACGGCAGCGGGCCGCGGCACACCGACCTGCTCGACCCCGAATCCCGCGTCTGCTGGCCCGCTTCGCCGGCGCGGTGGCCCGCCGCTACCCGTGGGTCGAGCTCTACACCCCGGTCAACGAGCCGCTGACGACCGCCCGCTTCAGCGGGCTGTACGGGCACTGGTACCCGCATCACCGCAGCGACGCGTCGTTCTGCCGCGCTCTGGTGAATCAGTGCCTGGCGACCGGCGCGGCGATGCGGGAGATCCGGCGCGTCCACCCCGGCGCGCGCCTGGTCCACACCGAGGACCTCGGGGCCACGCTGGCCGCCCCCGCGCTGCTCTACCAGGCCGAATTCGAGAACGAGCGCCGCTTCCTCTCGCACGATCTGCTGTGCGGCCGGGTCGGCCGCGAGCACCCGATGTACGCCTATTTGCGCGCCTCCGGGATCGCCGACGACGACCTGGCGGCCCTGCGCGACCAGCCGCCGCCCGACCTGCTCGGCGCCAATCACTACATCACGAGCGTCCGCTTCCTCGACGACCGCCTCGAGCATTACCCTCACATCCCCGCCGGCGGCAACGGCCGCCACCGCTACGTCGACGTCGAGGCCGTGCGCGTGTGCGACGACGGCATGCCCTGGGCCTACGAGCTGCTCCACGAGCTCGGCGCCCGCTACCGGCTCCCCGTCGCCGTCACCGAGGCCCACCTCGCCTGCGACGTCGACGAGCAGATCCGCTGGTTCGACGAGCTGTGGCGGGCCGCGGAGCGCTGCCGGGCCGCCGGGATCGACGTCCGCGCGGTCACTGCGTGGTCGCTGTTCGGCGCCTACGACTGGCATTGCCTCGTGACCCAAGAGACAGGTCGATACGAGCCCGGCGCCTTCGACGTGCGCGACGGCAGCCCGCGCCCCACCGAGCTCGCGCGCTACCTCGCCGGCCTCGCCGCCGCCCCCGCGGCCCCCCACCCGGCCCTCGCCGCGCCCGGCTGGTGGCGCCAGCCGTCGCGCCTGCACTACCCGCCGGCGCGAGCGCGGCGCCACCGCAGCGGCCCCTGCCCGGGCCCCATCGACGCGGCCGTCCCGCGAGGAGTGTGAACCAATGCGCGTACTCGTCACCGGCGGCGCCGGCTACATCGGCAGCGTGGTCGTGGAGGAGCTGCTGGCCGCGGGCCACGAAGTCGCGGTGATCGACAACCTGAGCAAGGGCCACGCCGACGCCGTCCCCGCCGGGGTCGAGCTGGTCCGCGCCGACCTGCGCGACGCCGACCTGGTGCGCCGGCTGCTCCGCCACGCCCGCGTCGAGGCGGTGGTCCACATGGCCGCCGACTCGCTGGTCGGCGAATCGGTGCAGAGCCCGGCCAAATACTACGACAACAACGTGGTCGCCGGCCTCGGCCTGCTGGGCGCCATGGTCGCGGTCGGCGTGCACCGCCTGGTGTTCTCGTCGACCGCCGCGGTCTACGGCGAGCCCGAGGCCCAGCCGATCGACGAGACCGCGCCGACGCGGCCGACGAACCCGTACGGCGAGACCAAGCTCGCGCTCGAGCGGGCGCTGGCCTGGTACGAGCGCGCCTACGGCCTGCGCTCCGCCTCGCTGCGCTACTTCAACGCGGCCGGGGCCAGCGCCCGCTGCGGCGAGAGCCACGACCCCGAGACCCACCTGATCCCGCTGGTGCTGCAGGTCGCCCTCGGCCGCGCGCCGTACGTCACCCTCTACGGCGACGATTACCCGACCCCCGACGGCACCTGCGTCCGCGACTACATCCACGTCGTCGACCTCGCCCGCGCCCACGTCCTCGCGCTCTCGGGCCTCGATCGCGGCAGCTGCATCTACAACCTCGGCTGCGGCGGCTCCGGCTACAGCGTGCGCCAGGTCATCGACACCGCGCGCGCGGTGACGGGCGCGGCGATCCCGGTGCGAATGGGCACCCGCCGAGCCGGCGACCCGGCGGTCCTGGTCGCCAGCTTCGCGCGGATCCAGCACGACCTCGGCTGGGAGCCGCGACTCGGCGCATTGGCGACGATCGTCGAATCGGCGTGGACGTGGCTGCGCGCCCACCCGAACGGCTACGTCCATTGATTCGCCAGAGTCGCGACGAGCTCGCCGCGCGACCGCAAGAGCTCCCCTCGATTCGCCAGAGTCGCGACGAGCTCGCCGCGCGACCGCAAAACCTCCCGTCGATTCGCCAAAGTCGCGACGAGCTCGCCGCGCGACCGCAAGAGCTCCCGTCGATTCGCCAAGGTCGCGACGAGCTCGCCGCGCGACCGCAAAAGCTCCGTCGATTCGCCGGACCCGCGAGCGCACGACCGCGGACAGGACGAACCGACGCGCCGAGCACCGGGATGCCCGCCCGACGCCGGGCGCTCGCGCGCCCTCGCCCGCGACCCCGTGATCCGCCGCAGGCGCTGACGCGGGGGACCCCGCGATCCCTCGCCCGAGGCATGCGCTCCGGTGCACCCGCATTGCGCGGCACCTGCCTCGTGATCGCCCCGCACCACGACGTCGGCGCCACCCCGGACTACGCGCAGCGCCGCCCGATCTCGCGATCCGTGCCCCCGTTTTCCAGGCCCGCCGTGATTTGCCGCGGGCGCGCGATCCGACGCCGCCCGACTAGTAGGAGTGGCAGCATGCGGAGCTCGACAATCCTCGCGGCGAGGGCCGACGAGCCGCCCGCGCGGGCGGGCCCCGATCTGCCGTCGCGGCTGCCAGAGCCCCCCTCGCTGCCCCTCCTGGCGCGCGCACGGCCCCAGCGGCGCCGGCGCGGAGGCGACGAGTGCCATGATATCCGCGATGGACCGACACGCAATCTCGGCACCGGGCGGAGCGTCCGCCGGCGCGGTCCTCGCCCCCGAGGCTTGACTCGGCCCGAGGATGACGCGTAGGGTCCTGGCATTATTGCGAGCGCTCCGCGACCGGCGGAGCGCGCCGCGGGCGAGTCGAGCGGGCATGTCCACATTCGGTCAATACACAATCGTCGAATCGTTGCATGAAGACCCCGAGACCGCGCTCGTGCGCGGGTTTCGCACCGAGGATCGCGCCCCGGTCACCCTGCGGCTGCCGCGGCGCTCGCCCCCGACGGCCCGCGACCTGGCCCGGCTGCAGCACGAATACGCGATCCTCCGCAGCCTCGCGGTCCCCGGCGTCGTCGCCGCGCACGCGCTCGAGCACCACGGCGACCGCCTCGCGCTGGTGCTCGCCTCGCCGCCCGGCGAGCCGCTCGATACGGTCCTGCGCGCGGGCCGGCTGCCCGTGCGCGAGGCGCTGGCGATCGCCGCCGCCGTCGCCGACATCCTCGTCGGCGTCCACGCCAGCGGCATCATCCACAAGCACATCAAGCCGGCCAACCTCGTCGTCCGCCGCGAGCCGCTCGCGGTCCACCTGATCGGCTTCGGCCTGGCCACGCGGCTGTCGGTCGAGGCCCAGCGGCCCACCAGCCTCGACGCGCTCGAGGGCAGCCTCGCCTATATGTCGCCCGAGCAGACCGGGCGGATGAACCGCTCGCTCGACCTCCGCAGCGACTTCTACTCGCTCGGCGCCACGCTCTACCACATGCTCACCGGCGTCCCGCCGTTCCCCGGCGACGACCCGCTCGAGCTCGTGCACGGCCACATCGCCCGCGTGCCCCCGCCGCCGCGCCAGCTCGCCGACGTGCCCGAGGTCGTCTCGGCGCTGGTGATGCGGCTCCTGGCCAAGGCGCCCGAGGAGCGCTACCAGAGCGCCAGCGGCCTCGCGGCCGACCTGCGCGAGTGCCTGCGCCGACAGGGCGCCACCGGCGACATCCCGGCCTTCCCGCTCGGGCGCCACGAGGGGGCCGCCGCGCTGCGCCTGCCGCAGAAGCTCTACGGCCGCGACGACGAGCTGCAGACCCTGCTCGCCGCGTTCGCGCGGGTGCGCAGCGGCGCCACCGAGCTCTTGCTGGTCGCCGGCTACTCCGGCATCGGCAAGAGCGCGCTCGTCCACGAGCTGCACAAGACGATCGCCCGCGACGGCGGCACCTTCGTCGCCGGCAAGTTCGACCAGCTGGCGCGCAACGCCCCCTACGCCCCATTCGTGCAGGCCTTCCGCGACCTCCTGCGTCAGACCCTCGGCGCGGGCGGCGATCGCATGGCCCGCGTGCGCGACGACCTCCTGCGCGCCGCCGACGGCCACGCCCAGGTCCTCGTCGATCTGATCCCCGAGCTCGCGCACGTCCTCGGACCCCAGCCGGCCGCCCCCGAGCTCGGGCCCACCGAGGCGCTCAACCGCTTCAACCGCCTCGTCGACGAATTCGTGCAGACCTTCGCCGGCGGCCAGTCCGGCCCGCTGGTGCTGTTCCTCGACGACCTCCAGTGGGCCGACCTCGCCTCGCTCAAGCTGCTGCAGCTGTGCCTCACCTCGCCCTCGCCGCGGCGGCTGCTGGTGGTCGGGGCCTACCGCGACAACGAGGTCGGCCCCACGCACCCGCTGACTGTCGCCGCCGACGAGCTGCGCGGCAAGGGCCTCGCCGTCCATGCGCTCGCGCTCGGCCCGCTCGCCCCGCAGCACCTCGGCGAGCTGCTCGCGGACGTGCTCGGCGGCACCTCCTCGCGCGCCATGCCGCTCGCGCGGGTCGTGTGGCGCAAGACCGACGGCAACCCGTTCTTCGTCGGCCTGTTCCTCCGCGGCCTCTACCAGGACGGCCTCCTCCACCCCGGCGCCGGCGACGGCGGCTTCACCTGGGACCTCGCCGCGATCGAGTCGCGCGAGGTCACCGCCAACGTCGTCGACTTCATGGGCCAGCGGCTGCGCCGCTGCGGCGAGGCGACCCAGCGGGCCCTGCGGCTCGCCGCCTGCATCGGCCACGAATTCACCCTCGCCGCCCTCGCCACCATCTGCGGCGAATCACCGGACGCGACCGCGGCCGCGCTGTGGGAGGCGCTCGAAGAGAACCTCGTCCTGCCCGACAGCAACGACTACCGCTTCGTCCACCACGCCGCGCCCGCGCCCGCGCAGGACGGCGCCCTCGAGCTGAGCTATCACTTCGCCCACGATCGCGTGCAGCAGGCCGCCTACGCGCTCGTCCCCGAGGACGAGCGGCCCGCCACGCACCTGCAGATCGGTCGGCTCCTGCTGGCGCGGCTCGGCGCCGATCCGCGGCCCGACGAGTTGTTCGACGTCGTCGACCACCTGGGTCGCGGCCTCGATCGCATGGTCGACCCGGACGAGCGCCGGCGCGTCTCCGAGCTCCATCTCGTCGTCGGCCGGCACGCCAAGAAATCCACCGCCTACGCGGCCGCGGCCCAGTACCTGCGCGTCGGCATCGAGCTGCTGGCCGAAGGCGCCTGGGACCACGACTACGCCCACGCCTACGCCCTGCACTGCGAGCTCGCCGAGTGCGAGTCGCTGGCCGGCGCCTTCGAGCGGGCCGAGCAGCTGTTCGCCGTCATTCACGACCGCGCGCGCGACCCTGTCGATCGGGCCAACGTCTACATCCTGCAGATGCGCCTCTACCAGGTCGCCGGGCGCTACGACGCCGGCGTCGACCTCGGCGTGCGGGGCCTCGCCCTGTTCGGCGTCGAGCTGCCCGAGCAGGACGGCGCCCTGCAGAGCGCCATGAGCGACGAGGCCTCCGCGATCGCCGGCAACCTCGCCGGGCGCCCGATCCCCTCGCTGCTCGACGCCCCCCTGATGACCGACCCGACCCATCGCGCGATCCTCTCGCTGATGGTCGGCATCATGCCGTGCGCCTACATCGGCCGGCCGAAGGTGTTCCCGTACTTCGCGCTCAAGGCCGTCAACTTCTCGCTGCGCCACGGCAACGCCGAGGACTCGTGCTTCGCCTACAGCGTGTACGGCTTCATGCTCGTCGCCGTGTTCGCCGACGCCGCCGCCGGCTACGCCTTCTCCGAGATGTCGATCCAGCTCAACGAGCGGTTCGGCAACACCAAGCTGCGCGGCACCCTGCTCCACCTCCACGGCGACCACATCAACTTCTGGCGCCGCCCGCTGCGCACCGACTTCCCGATCCTCGAGCAGGCCTTCCACGCCTGCGTGTCGGCGGGCGACCTCGTGTACGCCTCCTTCCTGGCCTTCGAGACAGTCTGGCAGCACATCGAGGTCGGCGCCCCGCTCGGCGAGGCGCGGCGGGCCGCCGAGCGGTTCGCCGCGTTCGCGCGCGAGAGCAACAACGACGCCGTCTATCAGACCATCCGCCTGCAGCAGCAATTCCTCGACAGCCTGGACGGCCGCGTCCGCCCCGGCACCCTGCTCGACAGCGACGACTTCGACGCCCGCGAGTGCCTCGACGTCCTCACTCGCGCCAGCTTCGGCTGCGGCATCGCCTTCCATCACATCATCCGCCTGATCCTGCTCTACACCTACGGCCGCCACGACGAGGCGCTGGCCGCCGCCGCCGCGCGCGAGGTCCTCGGCGCGGTGATGGCGATGCCGATCGAGGCGACCTTCCACCTCTACGAGGCGCTGGCGGTGTGCGCCCGCGCCCGCGTCGTCGATCCGACCCAGGCCCTGGGCGACCGCGACCTGCTGCGCGACAGCATCTTCAAGCTCGCGCGCTGGGCCGACGACTGCCCCGACAACTTCGAGCACAAGTACCTGCTCGTACGCGCCGAGGAGGCGCGCGTCACCGGTCGGCCGCTCGAGGCCGAGGAGCTGTACGACCAGGCCATCGCCTCGGCGCGGCGCCACGGCTTCGTCCAGTACGAGGCCCTGGCCAACGCCCTGTGCGGCGAGTTCTACCGCGAGCGTCAGCGCCACGTCATCGCCCCCGTGTACATGCGGGCCGCCCACGACGGCTTCTTGCAGTGGGGCGCGTCGGCCAAGGCCGCCCTGATCGCCCGCGAGTTCCCGCAGGTGGCCGCCGCCGCCTTCGCGCCGTCCGCTCCTGCGCCCGAGGACGGCGGCGCGGCCGACGGCGGAGTCGCGCTCGATCTGACGACCGTGGTGCGGCTCGGCCAGGCGCTGGTCGGCGAGATCGAGCTCGACAAGCTGCTCGACCGCCTGGTCCGCATCGTCATGCAGAACGCCGGCGGCACGCGCGTGTACCTCCTGCTCGACCGCGACGGCGCGCTCGAGCTCGCGGCGGTCGCCGCCGCCGACAGCGACGTCGTCGAGGTCGTGCCCGGCACGCCTTTGGCCGCCCGGCCCGACGTCCCGGCCACCCTCGTGAACTACGTCGCCCGTACCCGCGAGGCGCTGGTCCTCGGCGACGTCGCCCGCGACGCCCGCTTCGCCGCCGACCCCGCGCTCGCGGCTCGCCACGTCAAGTCGGTGCTGTGCCTCGCGCTCGCGCACCGCCGGCGCACCAGCGGCATCCTCGTCGTCGAGAACGACCTGATCCGCGACGCCTTCAGCCGCGGCCGCGTCGAGCTGCTGCAGGTGCTGTGCGCCCAGGCGGTCACGGCCGTCGAGAACGCCCTGCTCTACCGCCACGTCGTCGGCGCCAACGAGCGCCTCGAGGCCGACGTCGCCCAGCGCACCGCCGACCTGCGGGCCGCCAACGAGCGCCTGTCGGCCGAGCTCGGCGAGCGCGAACGGGCCGAGCAGGCCCGCGCCGCCATGCAGGAGGAGATGATCCGCCTGCAGCAGGCCATGCTCGCCGAGCTGTCGACGCCGATGATCCCGATCACCGACGCGATCGTCGTCATGCCGCTCATCGGCACCCTCGACACCGCCCGCTGCGAGCACCTCTTGCACACCGCCCTCCAGGGCACCGAGGCCGGGCGCATGCGCGTCGTCATCTTCGACGTCACCGGCATGAAGGGCATCGACACCGGCGGCGCGATCGCCCTGATCCAGGCCGCCTCGGCGCTGCGCCTGCTCGGCGCCCGCACGGTCCTGACCGGCGTCAACCCGGCGACCGCGTCGCTGCTGGTCGACCTCGGCATCGACCTGCGCGACATCGCCACCCACGGCACCTTGCAGGACGGCATCGCCTTCGCCATGCGCCAGCTCGCCGGCAAGCCGCGCGGCGGCGCCGCCTGACGCCGACGATCAGCCCGCATGCCCCTTCGCACATGACCGAACGGACATGCTTCAAAGCGCATGTCCATTCGGCCATCATCGGATTCGCCCCCGGCCTCCGCGCATTCGCGCGCGCCGGAGGTCCGGCCTCAACGCGGCCGATCGATCCGCAGCGCCTCGATCACCGCCCGCAGCGCCGGCGTCACGTGGCGACGGCTCGGCCAGTACAAAAAGCTCCCGGGGAACCGCGGGCACCAGTCGGCCAGCACCGGCACCAGCGCTCCTGCGGCCACGTGCGCCGCCACGTGGCTCTCGAGCGCGTAGGCCAGGCCGACCCCTGCGCGCGCCGCCTCGACGATCAGCTGCGGCTCGTTCGTCACCAGCGCCGACTCCATCGCCACGGTGAGCGCGCGTCCGTCCTTCTCGAGCTCCCACTTATAAAGCACCCCGGACGAGTGGCGATAGCTCACCGCGCGGTGCTGGCGGAGCTCCTGCGGCGTCTTCGGCGGCGGGTGGCGCGTGAAGTACTCCGGCGAGCCCACGATCGCCGCCCGCTCGTCGGGCCCGATTCGCACCGACACCATGTCCTTGTCGACCAGGTCGCCGAGGCGCACCCCCGCGTCGAAGCGGTCGGCCACGATGTCGGCCAGCCGGTCGTCGGCCACGATCTCGAGCACCACCTGCGGATACTTGCGGGTCAGCTCGGGCAGGCGCGGCGCCAGCAGGCGCAGCGCCGCGTCGCGGTGGACCGTCAGCCGCACCGAACCGGCCGGCTCGTCGCGCAGCTCGGCCAACCCGTCGACCGCCGCCGCCACCCCCTCCATCGCCGGCACCAGCGTCGCCAGCAGCCGCTCGCCCGCGGCCGTGGGCGCCACGCTGCGGGTCGTGCGGTGGAGCAGGCGCAGGCCCAGGCGCTCCTCGAGCCCCGTCATCGCGTGGCTGATCGCCGACGTCGACAGCCCGAGCCGCGACGCCGCCTTCGTGAAGCTGCGCGCCTCGGCGACCGCCACGAACACCGCCAGATCCGGCCAGTCCTCGCGCCTCATTGTTGAACCTCGCTCATCGGCCCTTCCTGCCGGGCCTCTCTACTCGACCCCCGCCGCCGTGCCTAGCCTGGCGGCGAAGGAGCCTCATGCCCGAAGTCCGAGCCTACGCCGCGCAGTCGCCCACCAGCGGCCTCGCGCCGATCACCATCGTCCGCCGCGAGCCCCGCCCCGACGACGTCGTGATCGACGTCGCGTATTGCGGGATCTGCCACACCGACCTGTCCCAGGTCCGCGACGAGTGGGGGAGCGCCGAATACCCCATGGTGCCCGGCCACGAGATCACCGGCATCGTCCGCGCCGTCGGCAGCGCCGTCACCGACCTCGCCGTCGGCGCGCGCGTCGGCGTCGGCTGCTTCGTCGACGGTGGCTGCTCCAGGGGCCGCTGCGACCGCGAGCACGAGCACCGCCACCTCGCCGACCTCGTCGCCACCTACAACGGCCGCGAGCACGACGGCGCCCCGACTTACGGCGGCTACTCGCGCTCGATCGTCGTCAAGCGCCCCTACGTGCTGGCGCTCCCCGACGCCTTGCCGCTCGACGCCGCCGCCCCGCTGCTGTGCGCCGGCATCTCGCTCTACTCCCCGCTCGTCCACTGGCGCGTCGGTCCGGGCAGCAGGGTCGCGGTCGTCGGCCTCGGCGGCCTCGGCCACCTCGGCGTCAAGCTCGCGCGCGCCTTCGGGGCCGACGTCACCGTCCTCTCCCGCACCGACGCCAAGCGGTCCGACGCCCTCGCCCTCGGCGCTCACGGCTATCACGCCACCTCCGACCCCGACACCTTCACGCGGCTGACGGGCCGGTTCGACCTCGTGCTCGTCACCGTCGGCGCCACCCTCGACTGGAACGCCTACCTGCGGCTCCTGCGGCCCGAGGGCACCCTCGTCCTGATCGGCATGCCCGACGCGCCCGGCAGCGTGAACGCCTTCGAGCTGCTGACCCAGCGCAAGTCGATCTCCGGCTCGGCCATCGGCAGCATCCCCGAGACCGCGCGCATGCTCGAGTTCTGCGCCCGCCACGGCGTCGCCGCCGACATCGAAGTCATCCCGATCCAGGACCTCGCCGCCGCCTACGCCCGCCTGGACCGCGGCGACGTCCGCTACCGCTTCGTCATCGACATGCAGTCGCTGGACCGCGCGCCGTAGCGCCGCGCCGAAAGGCCGAACGGACATGCTCGTACGAACATGTCCGTTCAGTCATCTCACCCGCCGGTCGCCCGGCGCGCGCTCACGGCGTGTAGGCGATGTCGAGCTTGCCGGCCAGCGCCACGGCGGCGTCGACCACCCCGTCCTTCACGCTGAAGTTCTCGAGCTGGACGTCGGTGAGCTCGCCGTCGACTTGCAGCTTGCCGGCCAGCACCCCGCCGAGCGCCTTCGTCACCGCCTCGGTCAGCGCGGCCGCCTTGGCGTCGAGCTTCCAGCGGGCCTTGTCGGCCACCAGCTTGCGCAGCGCCACGTACTGCGACTGCGACAGCTTCTGCAGCTTCTCGTTGTCGGTGTCGACCGTGTAGTCGAAGTTCTCGATCGACAGCTCGCGCGCCTTGGCATCCCACTCGAGGTCGCCCTGCAGCTTGAGCTCGCCGCGGAGCGCCCCGCCGACGCCGACCGCGAACGACAGGCGGTGCGGGTGTCGGCCCTCGAACGCGTCGACCAGCTTCACGTACGTGATCACGATGTCGGGCGTGTTGCGGCCGTCGAGCTTGACGTTGGCGACGCGCTTGCTCAGCTCCTCGTTGAGCTGGCTGAGCGGCAGGTGCAGGCGCGACTTGAAGGCGAACCCGGGCGGGTCGGTCACCGGCTCGAGCTTCGGCAGCGGCGTCGGCTTGACCGCCGGCTTGTCGCCGAGCTGGACCACCAGCTGACCCGCGAGGCCGAGGTCGACGCGGAGGTCGTCGCCGTCCATGCGCGGCTGAGACACCCCGATCGACGTCGGCTTGGCGACCAGCCACGCCGGGGTCGAGCAGATCGCCCCCGCCTCGGTCGGGCAGCGGCCCTGACCGAGCTGCTGCAGCGACTGCGG
This sequence comes from Nannocystis pusilla, assembly GCF_026626665.1. Classification (GTDB taxonomy): domain Bacteria; phylum Myxococcota_A; class Polyangia; order Nannocystales; family Nannocystaceae; genus Nannocystis; species Nannocystis pusilla. The sequence continues at coordinate 287,330 of NZ_JAPNKE010000002.1, read as the reverse complement.
CTGCTGCAGCGCCGTCCACAGCGTCTGCGCCTGCTTCTTCAGGTTGAGCTGCTTCTCGAACTGCGCGTCGGCCTGGTCCAGCGCCTGCTCGATCTTCGGCACCAGCTGCTTCTGCAGGTTCTTGTTGACCATCGGCGCGACGGTCTCCTTGGTGATGCACACCTTGGCCAGCGCCTTGACGCACACCTGCCCGCTCGGCGCCGGCCCGAAGTCGATGTCGTCGAGCTTCGCCTCGGCGGTCACGCGGAAGTCGTCCTGGATCTTGAAGTCGGCGTGGAACTTGGCCGCGACCCGCTGCGGCTCGGCCTTGGTGCCCCACGTCTCGCCCTTCGTGATCCAGATGACGCGCTTGCCGATCTTCGTCGACGCGCGCACGTCGGCCGCGTAGCGCACGTTCACGCTCACGTCGAGCCGCCCGTCGTCGAACTTGGCCTTGATCGGGTCGCGCCAGACCGTGTAGCGGACCTCGATCTTGGTCGCCGACTTCGGGTCGCTGACCACCTGCCAGTCCTGCGTGATCGTCTTCTGGATCAGGCTGTCGACCTTCTTCACCGACTCGTCGAACGCGACGCGCAGCGGCACCACCATCTGGGTCCCCTCGCGCACGCTCGGCGGCGGCTCTTCCGGCTTCGGCGCCGGCCGCGGCGTGGGCGGCTTCGGCTGCGGCTTCGGCTTGGCCGGCTTCCCGGGGCCCGACGGCTTGGCGGGCTTCGGCGTCGGCTCTTTGGTCGGGGCCTGACTCGACGGCTTCGGCTTCGGCTTCCCCTTCGCCGGCTTGGGCTTGCCCGCTGCGCCCCGCGGCGGCGAGCTCGGCCCTGAATACGGCACGCGAACGATGGTGCAGCTGCAGAGGAATACGAGCAGCGTCGCGAAGGAGAGCTTGGGTGTCGGGAGCATCGTGCCGTCCTCAGACTCCGAAATCCGGGCGCGCTTCACCTCGCGCGGGTGCGGACCTCGGGCCGGCCGAGCATCGCCGGCACGGCCCCGCCAGGGAAGCCGCCCCGCACCGGCGCGTCATCGCCCCTGCCCCTCGCGCCCGCGCTCGCGCTCGCCTGCCCGCCACGCGCCCCGCAGCGGCCCAGCAGGCCGTTCACGCCAACGGAGCCGCTCGCGCATCGACCGCCGAGGGGCCGCGCTCGCCTGCAGGCGCTCCCGAGCGCGCCGCACACGCGGCGCATGCCCGACCCGCGCGGCGGTCCATCTGAGCGTGCTCACGCCGCCAGGATCGCCGAGCCCGCGTCCGCGGCGGAGCGATCCTCCCGCGACTTCATGAACCCCTCGTCATCTCTCCGCCCGACCTGTCTCTTCAGACACGTCGTCGCGCGAGGCCATCGGGCGACGAGCGGCCTCACGGACAACTTCGAGCCTCACCCCAATCTCGCCGTGCCATGACTTTGAAGACATGTCCAATGAGTCATGTGATCGAGAGACATCCGACCACGGTCGAGCGCGGCGACCCGACCGCACTCACGCCTCGGGCAACCAGGCTCGCAACCTCGCGGCGACCCCCGCGAGCTCCGCGTCAGCTTCGCCCTCGACCAGCGCGGCCCACACCTCCGGCCACCGCGAAGCTCCGTCGTCGGCCGCGAATTGCCGGCACAGCAGCCAGTGGACGCGCGGCCACCAGTGCTCCGGCGCCGGCCCGCCCGCGATCCGTCGCCAGCGCTCGCCCGTCGGCCAGCGCCCCGTCGTCGTGTACTGCGTCCATCCGAGCGCGAGGAACAGCGCCAGTCGATCGGCCTCCGGCGGCTCCGGCAACGACGCCTCGATCGCCTCCCAGTTGAGCCAGATCCACGTGTGCGCCTGCCGCTGCGCCCCGTATTGCTCGGCCAGCGCAGGCTCGGCGGGGAACGTGTCCGCCGCGATCCGCACCTGCGCCGCATGGAGGGCGATCACCCGGATCAACAGGTCGCCGGCATCGAGCTCCCCGCTGCGGTGCATTGCCAGCAGATCGTCGACGCAGAGCCCGCCCGCAGGCGCCTCCATCGCCACCACGTGCAGCTTGCCCAGCGCTTCGTGCAGATCGACCACCACGCACTTCTCGGGCGTGTAGTTCCCCGCTTCCACTCGTCGTCCTCTTCATCGGCGATGACGGGGTCGAGGTGCTCGCGCACCTCGTCGCGGGGATTCGGGCCGTACCACGCCTCCCAGTAACCGGGGTCGCACGAGCGGACGTACGCTTCCACGTCGACGCCCGCGGACGGCGGAAAGTAGCCGAGGAACTGCCACGGAGGCGCGTCCGCGTAGCACGCGAAATCACCGCCCGTATAGCCGAGCAGCGGCTCGTGCGGGGCGGCCAGCGGGTACGCCTCACGCACCAGCCTCTGCGATCCCTCGACCAGCGTCACCGTCATCTTCGTCGAATCGACCTCGGGCCAGCTCGGCAGCGTCGCCGGCACGATCGCGCGCCAATCGAGCCACTCGACCCGCAGCGCACGCACGGGCGGCTTGATGCAGCCGAGCGACCACACCGCTCCCAGCACCAGGCCGAGCGTCAGCGCCGCGCGACACCCCGCGCTCGCCGGCCCGCACGCCACCGCCACCGCCGCCGCGAACGTCGGCGCGTCGGGAAACGCTCCCGTGAATGCGAGCAGGGCCGCACCCACCTCCGCGCGGCTGCGCAGGTGCTGGCTCAACGCGACCAGCGGCGCCGACTCCGACGATTCCCGCACCGGCGGCAACAGGAAGAGCGCCACGGCCCGCGCCCTCGTCGCATCGTCCCGCCGCCCCAGCGCCCCCTCCACGACCTCCGGCGACACACCCACGCGCGCCGCGGCCGGCAGCAGCTCGACGAGCCCCGCGAGCGGCGCGCGCTGCAGCGCCGTCACGAACCACGCCTCGATCGCGGGCGCCTCGGTCGGCGAGAATCGGAACACGTCCGCCAGGATCTCGAGGTTCTGGCCCGCGCGGCCGGCGATCCCCGCGGCGATCAGCGGACCGAGCTGCTCCGGCGTCAGGCTCATGCCCTCTCGCAGACACATCAGCAAGAACTCGCGGCCGCCCGGATCGCCCATGAGCGCCGCGTAGACCGGATCGATCTGCACGTCACGACCGCCGCGACGTCCGAGCCGGAGCAACGCGACCTCCCGCCAGGTCGCCTTGCGCGCGTGCTCGACGATCCAGCCCACCTCGGCGTCGGCCGAGCGCACCCGCTCCAGGCGGCAAGCTGCCATGTACTCGCCCAGCGAGCGGTGAATGAAGCCGAACACCCCCGGGCTGTCGGCCACCAGCATCCCGTTCTCGCACTCGAAGCGCTCGATCCACTGCTTCGCCGCCCGTTCGCGCCCGCGCGGCCCGAGCCGCGCGAACTCCGGCTCCTCGCCCAGGCGCGCGGCCACCACCGCCAGCAGCTCGGGCTCGGCGATGAGCGCCGCCCCGGCCGACCGCTCCGACGCGCCGTCCAACATGTGCCACGCCACGTCCTCGAGGCAGCGACGCTGCACGTCGATCTCGAGGTTCGTCGGCCCGCGCCCGCGCAGCTCCGGCCAGGTCTCGAGCAGCGTCTGCACGCAGCGCTCGTACAGCTGCGCGCGCTCGCCCGGCAGGCGTTCGTCCGCCGCGTAGACCCGCGCCACCAGGGTCGCCAGCAGCGGATTGGTGGCCAACTTGCCCACCGCCGGGGTGGCCTGGAGGGCCGCGAGAAGCCCCTCGGTGAGCCGCTGGCGCCGCGACGGCTCGTCCGTCACCTGCAGCTGATACCAGCGGCGCACGAACGCCGCCAGCTCCTCGGCCCGGAACGGCTCGATGCGGTAGCAGGAGAACCGCTGCGGCCCCGAGCTCGGCAGCGCCGATTCCTCGTACCCTGCCACCCGGCTGGTGACGAGCAGCGCGGCCTCCGGGTACACCGCCGCGAACGCGTCGATGCGCTCGCAGATCGTCGCGCGCCAGGTCGCGTCGACGCGCTCGCCGCTCGTCGCGCGCGGCGTCGGGTCGCCGACCTCGTCCAGCCCGTCGAGCAGCACCACCGCCCGCCCCGACCGCAACCACGCCTCGAGCTCGCGCTCGCTGAACGACACCGACAGCCGCACGCGAGCTTGCTCGCGCAGGAACTCCGGCAGCGACACGTCCGCCTTGGCGATCTTCGCCACATAGTCGCGGAGCGGCAAGAGCAGCGGCAACGGAGCCGCCGAGCCCGGCGGCAGCAGCCCCTCGATCGCGCCTGCCAGCGCCGCCGTCAGGTAGCGACAGAGCGTGGTCTTGCCGCTGCCGGGATCACCGAGCACCACGATCCGCGGAGCGCCCTCCCGGACCTCGCCGTCGGCCCGGATCAATGCCCGCAGCAGCGCGCCGATCGAATAGCAGTACCGACCCCCGCGCAGCCGCAGCGGCACGTACAGCGCCTCGATGGGCAAGGTCGACGTCGGCCCTGCCCCGCCCACTGCGAGCAGGCGCACGAACCGGTGCGCCCCCGCGAGGGCCACTCGATAGCGGGCGAACCCGTCGTCGCCGCTCGCCGTCCGCTCCGCCGCGGGGGTCTCCGCCGGCGCGTCCCCGAGGCACACTCGTCGCAGCTCCGCGATCGCCTCGCACCGCCGCGGCCGCGCCGCCATGAGCCGGTCGAAGAACCCGTGGTCGATCGAGCCGCGCCGCTCGAGCGCGCGCACGGCCTCCTGCGCGAGCGACCGCAACGACGCCGCGGTGCCGGGCAACCACGGCAGCACCTCGACGGCCCCGGGCTCGCCGGCCAGGTGCGTCCGCATCCTCGTCGGTGAAGCTCTTCACCAGGAACTCAGCCAGCTTCGCCTCGGCGGCCACAGCCGCGCCAGTGTAGCGCATTCACGGCGCAGCCCGCTCCGCGACCTCGCGGCCGCCGCGTTCATCCTCGCCGGCGTCGTGATCGCTCGCACCCGGCACCTCGCCCCTTGCCCCTCGCCCCTCACGGCGAGCTCCGGCGCAATGTTCGCGATCTCTCGGCTCGCGCTGCCCCTCGCACCCCTCGGCGAGCTCCGGCGCAATGTTCGCGATCTCCCGGCTCGCGCTGCCCCTCGCACCCCTCACGGCGACCTCCGGCGCAATGTTCGCGATCACCCGGCTCGCGCGGCCCCTCGCACCCTCGGCGACCTCCGGCGCAATGTTCGCCCGGCTCGCGCTCGCCTCCGTCCCTCGTCCCGTCCGGCTTGCGACGGGATCCGACACAACGTGGGCGAGCACCGGTCGGCGATCGACCCTCTCCTCGTCGGAACCATGCCTCGCCGGGTGTCGGGCCCGCTCCGGCGCCCTCGCACCGACCGCCCTCGTCACGCCCGACATCCTCGATCGCAGCAAACACCGCGAGCCTCGCAATCATCGCACTCGCATTGTGTCGCCGACTGCGCGGCCTCGCCTGGAGGCATCATTCGCCGCCCGCCCGAGCCCGCTGCATGTGCATCGATATCCCACGCGCGTGTTTTGCGCTCACCCCATTGTGGACACGCATTTCCGCGCCACCCCGCGTCGGCCGGCCCGCGCTCGATCGCCGTTATTTCGACTTCTCGCCGCGATACGCCCGCTCTCGGCGCTGCCCGCTCGCTTTTCGCGTGGCCGATGCCCTCGGCCGGGTCAGGGAAAAACATGCGTACCAAGCACCAAAACCTCGCCTGGATCGCGCTCACCCTTGCCTTCGGCTTCGCCTGCGATCAAGAATCGACCGACGCCCGCAAGAGCGACGCGTCCGACCTCATCCCCTGCGCCGGCCCTGTCGGCCTGCTCTGCCCCGAGGGGCTGGAGTGCCGCGACGACGGCGCCGACGACTGCGATCCTGCCCAGGGCGACAGCGACTGCCCCGGACATTGCCAGCCCAGCGACCCCGTCTCCTGCGGAGGCGTCGCGGGCTTCGACTGCCCGGGAGACCAGCCGTGCGTCGACGATCCGAGCGACAATGCGACCCCGACGCCGGCGGCGCCGACTGCCTCGGCATCTGCATGCAGCCGCCGATCGCCCACTGCGGCGGTCCGGACGGCTCCGAATGCGCCGCCGGCCAGGTGTGCATCGACGACCCGAACGACGACTGCGACCCCGCCAGCGGCGGCGAGGACTGCATCGGCGTATGCGAGGACCTGGAGATCCTCGCCCAGGCCCTCGAATGACCGCCCCGGGCCCGCGGCCCCGCCCGCGCCGACTACCGCGAATCGCGGCGGAGCGTCCGCTCGAGCCCGAACCTGGGAGCTCACGATCGCGTCGGCGACCGAATCGACGATGCAGTGCGGCCCGCTCTCCGTGAGCATCTCGTCGAACTTCACCAGGAAGTCGTTCCCGTCCGGCAGACCGTGGTCGGTGATGACCACCATGAACAGCTCCTCCGCCGGCTCGACGCCTCAGGAACACGCCCGCGCCGCGCGCCGTGGCCCCCCTGTGAGCGCGTCGAATCACATTTCCCAAAGGACATGTCCCATAGTTCATCTCGCTATTTCGCGTCGTCGCGCTCGCACCGCCACGAATTCATCGCGCACGAGTGCCACCATTTCTCTCTTTTCCGGCCTGCTCTCCCCTCACCTCCGACGCTGCGAGTCAGATCTCCGAGCTCGCGGGCGCGTGAGCCAGCGCCGCTGCAGCCGGTAGCACGGCCCTCCGCCGTCGCCGGCCGCGTCGGGACGGACCGGCCACCGCGTGACGCCTCCCTCGCGCGCGCTCTCGCGCCCGCGTTCTGGTACGCTCCGACGATGAGCCTGCCTCGTCTGACCTCGTGTGTCTGTCTATTGGCCCTGCTCGCCGCGTGTACCAATCCCGGGGGCGGCGACGAAGGCACAGGCACCAGCACCACCGGCGATACCGGTGGTCCCGAGAGCACCGGCACCACCGACGCGCCCACCGGCACCACCGGGGACACCACCGCGACCGAGCCGCCGACCGGCACCAGCGACGTCAGCACCACCGGCCCCGACGAGCCGCCGCCCGCGCCCGAGGCCTTCCCCGTCCTGCAGGACATCGTGTTTTACGACGGCTACGCCGCCACCGTCGACGAGCCGATCCCCGACGGCGTCATCCGCCACAGCAACGCGCTGGTGGCCACCCGCTTCACCGAGGAGATGCAGGCCAAGGTGCAGACCACCTTGACGCTCGGCGTCATCGTCGGCGCCCTGTGCGACAACTACGATCGGCTCGGCGGAGTCAACCTCGCGCTCGTCCCCAAGGGCGCGCAGACCTACGTGCCCGCCGACGTCGACCGCATCGAGGTCGCGCGGTTCATCACTCCCTTCATGGACATGAACAAGCACCCGATGACGGTGCCTTACGAATGGCAGGCCAGCGACCTCGTGCCGATCTTGAAGGACCCGGAGCTGCTCGCCGAGTACGACCTCTGGTTCGAGCTCAGCATCTTCGGCGTGCCCTACGCCGCCAACGAGGAGGTCGACGGCTGCGCCGGCCGCAACGACACCCAGCTCGGCACCCTCCTGCTCTACACCGACAGCAAAAAGCCGGCCCCGACCTTCCATCACCTGGTGCCCGTCGCCATCTCTCAGGACTTCAACAATACACCGAGGGCGCCAGCGACGAGCTCGGCACCACCCGCAAGACCGTCCATTTCGAGCTCCCGGCCGACACCGCCAACGCCCAGCTCGTGCTGATCACCTCGAACCACGGCGCCAACGCCGGCGGCGAGGAGTACATCCGCCGCGACCACTACGTCTACGTCGACGGCGAGATGGTCCTGCAATACAAGCCCGGCCGCACCTCGTGCGAGCCGTTCCGCCCGTACAACACCCAGCCCAACGGCATCTACGGCCCCTACCCGCAATCGGACGAGGACTGGCAGTCCTTCAGCAACTGGTGCCCGGGTGACGTGATCGACACCCGCATCATCCCCTGGGGGGCCGCCAGCGCCGGCGAGCACGAGTTCGTGATCGACGTCCCCGACGCCACCTTCGTCGACATGCAGGGCAACTTCCCGTTCTCGCTCTACGTGCAAGCCGAGTAGCGAGACGCCTCGGGGCCGCCGGACCTCGCCTGCGAGACGCGATGGCCGTTTGACCGTGCCACCGGCAGCCTCGCGCGATCTCCCGCGCATGGCCGCGGAGGTCTCCCCGGCCTCGCGCCCGCTGCGGGCCGCTCCGGCCGCTCCTCTTTCATCGCCACGGCCCCGCGAACTGCGGTCTGCCGCCAGCGTCGGCCCCCAGCCGACGCTCGGACGGGTCGAGGTCCACGCGCCGCGAGCTGCCTGCTCCATGCGCAAATCCACGCCGCGCCCGCGGCATGAACCAGGGCTCATCGTTCGCGCCGGCCACCGGCTGAGTCCGCTCGGATACACTGGCCATCGTGCGCCACCTCTACTTCATTCCGCTTGGCCTGACTGCGCTGATTGCTTGCTCCACCGATCCGGCGGCCACCGACGCCGCCAGCGACACGCAGCATACGAGCAGCGGCACGGATCCCAGCGAGACCGGCGAGAGCACCGTGCCGACGACCACCGTCGGCATGACCGGCGAGACCGAGACCACCGGCGAGCCGCCGATGCTCGACACTTACAAGTTCGCCGGTGGCTGCTTCTCGCTGCGCAGCGGCGACCGCTACCTGGCCGCCGGCGACCCGGCCAGCTTCGCCTTCGCGGCCGACAAGGCCGGCGCCGCCCGCTTCACCATGAAGGCCGCCGACCTCGGCACCTACCTCTTCTACGACCAGGACGGCGGCTACCTCGTCGCCGACGACGGCCCGCTGCTGCGCCAGACCGCGCTGCAGTCCGACGTCACCCTCATCGACGACGCCTACGTCTCGGGCGCCGAATGGACCCTCGAGACCTCGACCGTCGATTGGTCGCAGTATCAATTGCGCAACCGGCGGAACGACCGCCTGCTCGGCGCCGACGCGCTCGCCGACGACGGCGTGCCCGTCAGCTTCGAGCCCGCCGACGGCTGCAAGCAGCACCCCGAGCTCAGCCTCGACGCCAGCGGCCAGATCTCCCGCACCATGTTCGACGACGGCGACCTCTACGGCATCGTCGACACCCACTCGCACATCCACTCCAACTACGCCTTCGGCGGCGGCGGCCTGTTCCACGGCGGCGCGTATCACCGCCTCGGCGTCGAGCATGCTCTGCCCGATTGCTCGATCTCCCACGGCGAGATGGGGCGCAAGGACTTCTTCGGCTACATCTTCGACAACTCCGGCAACGAGGAGGCCGACCTCGCCAGCCTCCTGCCCGACCTGGTCGCCAAGCAGCTCAGCGAGGACGCCCACGCCACCGCCGGGTACCCTGATTTCACCGAGTGGCCGAACGGCCCGCGGCGCTCCACCCATCAGACGCAATATTACATGTGGTTGCAGCGGGCCTACCTGGCCGGTCTGCGCCTGGTCGTCCAGCACGCCACCACCAACGCCATCATCTGCGACTTCATGATCGGCGAGGGCATCCAGAAGAGCCGCTACGGCTGCGACGACATGACCGCGGTCGACCGCATCATCGACGAGACCTACGCGATGGAGCGCTACATCGACGCCCAGTCGGGCGGGCCCGGGCTCGGGTGGTTCCGCGTCGTCCACACCCCGGCCGAGGCGCGCGAGGTGATCGCCGGCGGCAAGCTGGCGGTGATCCTCGGCATCGAGACCTCCAACCTGTTCGACTGCAAGCTCACCCCGCACGACGGCGACCCGACCTGCGACGAGGCCTACGTCGAGGCCCAGCTCGACCATTACTACGACCTCGGCGTGCGCGCCGTCTTCCCGGTCCACAAGTACGACAACAAGTTCTCGCCCGGCGACGGCGACCGCGCCTTCATCGAGCTCGGCAACTTCGCCAACAGCGGCCACTGGTCCAACTTCACCCTCGATTGCCCCGACCCGCAGGTCGGCGGCTTCGACAGCGGCAACGTCAACTTCGGCGGCCTCAACATGCCGCGCGACGTCTACGACTCGCCCGCGCCGATCGACAACAGCAAGTTCGCGACCGCTCCGCTCACCACCACCGGCATGTACCTCGGCCAGATCACCGAGCCCGCGCTCGAGGGCCCCTACTGTCAGAACGCCACCCTCACCGCGCTGGGCGAGCACATGATCGGCCAGATGATGGCGCGCGGCATGATCATCGAGGTCGACCACCTCCCGCAGTGGTCCTACGTGCGCGCCTACGAGCTGCTGCAGGCCGCCAGCTACCCGCCGATCGGCAGCCACGGGCGCAACAACGGCGGCGTCCTCTACGAGCTCGGCGGCGTCTCGGCCGGCGGCTTCGGCGTCTGCCGCGGCGACGCCCCCGGCACCACCGTGCAGGGCTTCAAGGACAAGATCCAGTTCATCATGGACAACGGCGGCTACCCGGCCGAGGGCTTCGGCTTCGACCTCAACGGCTTCGCCGGCGCCCGCGGCCCGCGCTTCGGCGACGGCGTGTGCCCGCTCCCGCAGACCGACCCCGTCACCTACCCCTTCTCGTCGTTCGCCGGCGACATCGAGTTCACCCCGCCGGTCGTCGGCAACCGCGAGATCGACTTCAACACCGAGGGCCTGGCCCACATCGGCCTGCTGCCCGAGCTCCTCGAGGACGCCCGCCGCGACGCCGTCGACGAGGCGGACCTCGAGCCGCTGTTCCGCTCGGCCGAGGGCTACATCCGCATGTGGGAGCTGGCCGAGGCGCGCGCGGCCGAACTCGGCGGCTGAACGCTCCGACCGCCCCGCATCGCCGCGTTCGATGCAGGCGGCGACCCGGCGATCGCGGTCGCAGGCCGCGACGACCTATCCCGGCTTCCCCGCGGCGTTCGGCAGCTTCGACGTCGCGGTGGCTTGGTTGTCGACCCCGGCCCGGCGCGCAGCGCGGATCAGGGCGACGAAGGCGCGCAGCGGCGCCGGGGGTTGCGGCCGGTCGGGTAGTAGAGGCAGAGGCCGGGCGTGTCCGGGGTCCAGTCGTCGAGCACCTGCGCGAGGTGCCCCTGGGCGAGGTCGGCGTCGACGAGCCAGCGGGGCAGGTACGCGAGGCCGACGCCGCGGCGGCAGGCCTCGAGCATCAGGTGGGGCTCGTCGACGATGAGCGACCCGGACACCGCCACCTCGAGCCGCTTGCGTCCGCGCTCGAGCGGCCAGCGGTACTCGGCGCCCGGCGCGGTGCGGACCCTGACGCAGCGGTGGCGCGCGAGGTCGTCTGGAGTCGCCGGCCGGCCGTGAGCGCGCAGGTAGGCGGGCGAGCCGACGATCACGAACGAGAGCGAGCCGCCGATGGGCACGCGGATCATGTCGCGCGGGACGCTCTCGCGCGACCGGATGCCGGCGTCGAAGCCCTCGCGCACGATGTCGACCATGCGCCGGTCGGTGACGAGCTCGACGGTGACGGCCGGGTAGCGGCGCCCGAACTCGGCCACGGCCAGCGTCAGGAGCTGCCGCGCCCCGCCGAGCGAGCTGTTGATGCGCAGCGTGCCCGACAGCTCCGCGCTCGCGGTGCGGGCCCGCTCGGTGGCGCTGGCGATGGCGGCGACCGCTGGCGCGACCTCGGCGACGAAGGCCTCGCCCGCGGCCGTGAGCGCGACCGAGCGCGTCGTGCGGTGAAAGAGCCGCACGGCGAGCCGCTCCTCGAGGTGGGCGACGGCGTTGCCCAGGGCGGTCGGCGACATGCCGAGGTCAGCGGCGGCCGCGCGAAAGCTGCGGCGGCGCGCGACGGCGAGGACAGCCTCGAGCTCGATCAGGCCAGAGCGATGCACCGGGCGATTATCGCAAAAATCGTGATGATGCAGCGCGGTTTGTCTCTGTTATCACGAAGCGCCCCGAGCCTCAGTCTGTGACCCATGAACACGAACCTCTCTGGCAAGCGCGCGCTCGTCACCGGCTCCACTTCGGGCCTCGGCGAGGCGATAGCGAAGATGATGGCCCGCGAAGGCGCTCACGTCGTCGTGCATGGGCGCGACGCGTGGCGCGCCGAGGCAGTGGCGACGGCGATCCGGGTAGACGGCGGCAGCGCGACCGTCGCGCTCGGCGACCTGACGAGTGACGAAGCCGCCGATGCGGTCGCCAGGGCGGCGGGGCCGGTCGACGTGCTGGTCAACAACGCGGGCGCATACCACCACGCGAGCTGGTTCGAGACCACGCCGGCGCAGTGGGCCCAGAGCCTCGACCTCAACGTGATCTCGGGCGTGCGCATGGTCCACCGGCTCGTGCCCGCGATGCGCGAGCGGGGCTGGGGGCGCGTGATCACGATCGGCGGCGGCCTGGCGATCCAGCCGATGCCGATGCAGCCCGACTACCAGGCGGCGCTCGCGGCACGCCACAACCTGGCCGTGTCGCTGGCGCGTGCGCTCGCCGGCACCGGCGTCACCTCGAACGTGGTCGCGCCCGGGGCGATCCTCGTGCCCGCGGTCGAGCAGTTCCTGCGCGAGATCGGCAAGCAGCGCGGTTGGGGCAGCACATGGGAGGAGATCGAGCCGACGCTGGTGCGCGAGATGGTGCCGAACGACGTCGGGCGCCTCGGCCACCCCGACGAGATCGCCGCCGCGGTCACCTTCCTGGCTAGCGAGCACGCGGCGTACATGAGCGGCGCCGTGTTGCGCGTCGACGGCGGCACCATCCGCTCGGTCGCGTGAGAGACGGCGCGGCGCGACAGGGGCTCCCCTGGTGCGCGCCGCGACGGTCGTCGACCCGCCGCGTGCTCGCCCGACCTCGACTCCATTGAGCTCGCCGGGTCGAAAATCAAGACCCCGGCACTGCGGCGTCAGCACGCGCACCACCGGGTGCGCCGATTCGCCGCCTCGCGCGCACTTATCCGCCGCGGATGCACACCGCCAGCTCGTCGAGCAGCGCGAGCTCGCAGCTCGGGTCCGTCACTCGCACGAAGCGCGCCTTGGGCACCGTCGGCGCACCTGGGTCCAGGTGGCTCGTCAGCACGTGCTCGTCGTCCTCCTCGAGCCGCCGGAACTCGAGCGTGCACGCGCGCACGTGCCAGCGCCGGCTCTCGTAGCCCATCCCCGCCGCATTGCTGCGATCGCTCAAAGCAGGCAGCTCGACGACCACCCGGTCCTTCGTCGCGCGGAACGTCCCCTCGCCGTACTTCTCGTCGGTTCCGTAGTCTGACGCGTAGATCTGCCCGTAGCGCGCGATCTTCTGCCCCGCCGCGTCCCGGCTCAGCACGAGCACGTGGAGCTCCATCATGCGGTCGTAGCGGTCTTCGGTGTCCTCGTCCGGATCGTACGTATCCTCGATCCACGTCCCGAGCAGGTCGCTCTGCATGGCCATCGGCGCATCATACCGCCAAGAGAACCGCCGATCTACCCGCTCACTCCGCCCGCGGCTCGACCACGAACACGACGCTCCCCACATACACGCGATCGCCCGCATGCAGCCCCGCGCGGGTGACCTTGTGGCCGTTCACGACCACGCCGCAAGCGCTGTCGAGATCGGTGACGATGCAATGACCCGCGCCGTCGAAGCTGAGCGAGCAAGTCCGGCGCGACAGCGTCACGTCCTCGATCACCAGGTCGCAGCCGGGCGCGCGACCTATGACCGTGACGGCCCGCTCGAGCGCGACCGCGCGGCCGCCGAACACCACCCACGCGTCTCGCGGGCGCCTGTCCTCGGCCAGCGCGAAGCGAAGCGACGGCCTGCCGGCGCCTCCTCGTCCTCGCCCACCGCCGCCAGGTGGGCACACGCACCGCAGCAGAACCCCTCCTCGGCCATTGGTAGATCCTACTTTCCTTTCCGCATGAGGCGGAGAAGTTGGGCAAGACCCCCGTTCAAACCGTGCATGCGAATTTCCCGCACACGGCTTACCGGTGGTCTCTCGGGCCGTCGCATTACGCGGCCTCCGGGTACTGCACGGTCCCACGTAGTCGGTGGAGCCCGTGGTCATGGAAGAAGTCGCTTGTCCAACCTTCGACGTCGTTGGCTCGCAGGTGTCGGCCATGGCGCCGCACCATGAAGTGCGTGAGCCGGCGCCATACGTACGTGTCGATCTGATTGAATTTCGCGGCGGCGTTCCCGGTGCGGAAGTAGTTACCCCAGCCGTGCAGCACGGGGTTGATGTCGCGGATGAGCACCCGGACATCTTTGACCCCGTTGCGGTTCGAGCCAGTTAGCTCCTTCACGCGGTGCCGAACCCGCGTCATGCTGCGCTGCGAAGGCCAGCGCTGGAGGAAGTACACCCTGCGATGCTCCTTCTCCCAGATCGGCCCGGACATGCGCTTGCGCAGGTGACAGCCGAGGAAGTCGAAGCCTTGCCGTCCCCGGCTCAGCTCGACGCGCCTCGTCTTTTCGGGATGCAGCTCCAGCTTGAGCCGTCGCAGGATCTCGCGGACCCTGACCTCGGCCTCCTCGCACGCCTTCGCGGTCCTGCACAGGATCACGAAGTCGTCGCAGTAGCGCACGAGCTCGCCCAGGTGGGCGTGTCGTCGCTGCCACAGCTTGTCGAGGACGCCGAGGTAGATGTTCGACAGCAGCGGTGAGATGACGCCGCCCTGGGGTGTCCCCGAGAGCATCGCCGTCACTTCGCTGTCTTCCATCACACCGGCTTCGAGCCACTGCCGCACCAGCTTGAGGACCCTGCGATCCGAGATTCGCATCGCCACGAGCTTCATCAGTCGCTCGTGATCGATGCTGCCGAAGTAGTCGCGGATGTCGGCGTCGAGCACGTGGTTCCCACCGCGCGCTCCCAGCACGCGCAAGCGCTCGAGCGCCTGCGTCGCACTGCGCTTCGGCCGGAAGCCGTACGAGCACGGAAGGAAGTCCGCCTCGAAGATCGGCTCCAGCACCAGCTTCGCCGCCATCTGCACCACTCGGTCCCGGACGGTCGGGATCCCCAGCGGCCGCTTCTTCCCGTCCGCCTTCGGGATGTACCGCCGCATGACCGCGCTCGGCCGGTACGTCCCGCCCTTGAGTTCGTCGGCGATCTCTTCGAGGAAGCGATCGACGCCGTACTCCTCCACCTCGGCCAGCGTCTGTCTGTCGACGCCCGCCGAGCCCCTGTTCCTCTTCACCCGCCTCCATGCTTCCCTCAGGACGTCACGCCTGAAGATGCGGTCGTACAGCGCATGGAAGCGGCGACCCGGATGCCGCTTGGCCGCGGCCCACAGTCGGCGTCGAAGTTCTCGCACTTTGTCACGCGGCCTGCGCCGCGTGGGGTTGTTGGGACCTGTCCTGCAGGCCATGCCCTCGCGCTTACCTTCTTCTCCGACACGACCACCCCAGGGGCCCTTCCCTCCGGCGGCGTTGTTCTGCGCCGCCATCGCCGGTACTACGGCCCCCTCGGACTCCCGCTGCACAGCGCTCGACTTCGCCTTCGGCTTATACGAGTCGCCTCGCCCCGACACGGGCCGTGCAGACGGGCCTCTCCTGTTCCGCATCGCTCCTTGAACGCGTGCTGCGCCCCGTACCCCGGGAGGACCCACCGCGCTTTCTGATCCGGATGACTGCGCGGTGGACGTGGCCTTCGCCGTGACATGAGCGGCTCGGCTCCTCCATTGTTTCTCTGTCGAGGCTGCAGGCTTCACTTCATGTTGCGGCCCGCGTTCTTGCTCCCTCCGTAGAGGCTTTTGACGCCCCGCTCGGGCCGCGAGAATCTCTCCTCGCGCCTGGGGCCTGCTACCGGGCGCTCCGGCGCCTACCCGGGCGGGACTCTCACCCGCTGGAACGGTGCAGCATGACGCGGCCGAGCCGCCCCCTTCGGGGTCCTGCTCGCCCTCGTCTTCAGGACGCACCACGCCGCCAGGGTAGCACGCGCCCCGCGCCTCGCGCCTCGTGGTAGACGACCGGCCGTGGAGCCCCGAGCACACTGTCCGCGGTGCCGTCGCCCCCGGCAGGTGTGCTGGTGCAGCGCCGTCGTGCCGGTGCCCAGCCGCACCCGCGTCGTCTTCTTGCAGCACCCGCGCGAGTCCCGGGTCGGCGTCAGCACCTGCCGCATGGCCCACCTCTCGCTGCCCGGCTCGCAGCTGCACGTCACCCTCGACCCCGACCGCCAGCCCGCGCTCGCCGAGCTGCTCGCCGCGCCCGACACTCACCTCCTGTTCCCCTCGGCCGACGCCACCGACGTCGACGCCCTCGCCCGCGCCCCGCACACCCTCGTGGTCGTCGACGGCACCTGGGCCAACGCGCGCAAGCTGGTCGGCCGCAGCCCCCTGCTGCGCGCGCTCCCGCGGCTGTTCTTCCGCCCCGACTTCGCCAGCAACTACCGCATCCGCCGCGAGCCCGACGATCACTGCCTCTCGACCATCGAGGCCACCGCGCACGTGCTCGAGCGCCTCGAGCGCGCCCCGGGCCGCTACACACCGATCCTCTCGGCCTTCGAGCGCATGGTCGAGATGCAGCTCGCCTACGTCGCCACCGGCGCCGGCGCCGACCGCCACCGTCAGCACAAGCCGCCGCGCGCGCCCAAGCCCACCGTCGATCCGCGCGCCCCGCTGCGGGCCGTCGCGGGCCGCATGGTCCTGCTGCACGTCGAGCCCAACGCGTGGCCCTACGCCACCCCGGACGCTCCGCCCGTCGAGGCCATCGAGCTGCGGGCCGTGCGGGTCGCCACCGGCGAGCGCTTCACCGCCTTGCTGGCCCCGCGCCAGCGCCTGTCCCCGCGCGTCACCTTCAACCTCGACCTGCCCGAGGCCGACATCCGCGCCGGCGCCCCGCTGGCGGCCACCCAGGCCGCCTGGCGCGAGTTCCTCGGCCCCGACGCGGTGCTCGGGATCTGGGGCTACCACGCCCTGTCGCTGCTGCGCATGGAGCCCGGCTGGACCCTCGCCCCCGAGCTCGACCTGCGCGCCTTGTGGCAGCGGGCTATCGGTCGCGCCGAGAACCTCCCCGACGGCCAGGGCCGCGCCCCCCGCCGGATCGCCGCGCTCGAGCAGTCCCTGCGCGCGCTGCTGGCCGACGCGTGACCCGTCACGGCTTGGGGATGTGCAGCGTCTTGCTGATCATCAACGAGCCCGACAGCGCGAACATCAGCACCAGCGGGTGCAGCTGCCAGCCGAGGTCGATCGCGCCGAACCACAGCGAGTCGCCGAGCCGGCCGTTCCAGGCCGCCAGCGCCAGCACCACCACCAGCACGAGGCTGGTCGGGATCGGCGTGCCCTCGAAGTAGCGCACCTTGCCGTCGTCGCCGGACAGCGACTCCGCGGTGACGTTGTAGCGGGCCAGGCGGCTGACGCCGCAGCAGACGAAGTACGACAGGACGACCCAGTCCCAGCCGCCCTGCATGCCGCAGGCGTAGGCCAGCGCGGCCGGGGCCACGCCGAACGAGATCACGTCGGCGAGCGAGTCGAGCTCGCGGCCCATGCTCGACGACTTCTGCCGCCAGCGGGCGATCCGGCCGTCCAGCGCGTCGAACAGGAACGCCAGCGGGATCAGGGCCATGCCCTGCAGCAGCGCGTGCGGGCGCCCGTCCTGCAGGAAGCGCATCGCGGCGAACACGGCCCCGGTGCCGCAGAACGCGTTCGCCAGCGTGAACCAGTCGGCCAGGTGAAACTCGCGGATCATGGAGAAGTGGCGCTTCATCGTGGTCTGCCTCGCTCGCCGGTCAGGGTGCCAAAGATCGGCCTCGATTGCAGAGAACCGTGGTCGCCGGCGAGCCCACGCGCAAGGCGAGCAGAAACGAGCCGCGGGACGCACGCGAGGCGGGCACCGACCTGATCCGGACGAAAACCCGTGCCGTGCGCCGCGCCGCGCCGCGCCGGCGAGCTCGGCACCGACCGGCGATCCCGATAAGCTCGGGCGCGATGAGCGAGCTCCGCGTCTATCACATCCCCGTCTGCCCCTTCAGCCAGCGCCTCGAGATCCTCCTCGCGCTCAAAGGCCTCGGCGGGGCGGTGAAGTTCGAGGTCGTCGACGTCACGAAGCCGCGTGACCCCGCCCTCCTCGCCAAGACGCCGGGCAGCACCAGCTTGCCGATCCTCGAGACCGAGACCGGCGGCGTCCTGCGCGAGAGCCTGGTCTTGATGCAGTACCTCGACGATCGCTTCCCCGAGCGGCGCGTCGCCGCGAGCGACCCGTTCGCGCGCGCCGTCGAGAACATGCTGACCGCCCTGTGCAGCGACTTCGTCAACGCCGGCTACGGCTACGTGATGAACCAGGACCCGGGCAAGCGCGAGGCGCTGCGGGACCGGCTGCTCGCGCAGTACGCCGGCATCGACGCCTTCCTCGCCCGCTACAGCCCCGACCGCACCTTTCTCCACGACGAATTCGGCTGGGCCGAGGCGGTCTTCACGCCCATGTTCATGCGCTTCTGGTTCGTCGAGTACTATGAGAACTTCGCGCTCCCGGACGAGCCGAAGTACGCGCGGGTCCGGCGCTGGCAAGCCGCCTGCCTCGCCCACCCGTCCGCGCAGCAGGTCACGCGCGAGGAGATCGTCAAGCTCTACTACGACTATTCGCGCGGCGTGGGCAACGGCGCCCTGCCCGAGGGGCGCACCGTCTCGTCGGTCGCGTTCGAGCCGCACTGGTCGCGCCGGCCGATGCCCCCGCGCGAGAAGTACGGCCGCAACGCCACCGACGCCGAGCTCGGCCTGGTGTGACCGTCAGGACGGGGCGAGGACCAGCAGAACCTGGCCCCTGTCGCCGGCAGCGACGGCGTCGCGCCACGCCGCGATGATCACGTCCAGGCTCGCTCCGAGGATATTCGTCCCGAGAGCGGGCGCGGGGATGGCTTCTCCCTTGGGGTCGATCATGACAGTCCCGCTCTGAAACACGTAGAGTCCCTGCAAATCATCGCCGCAGTTCATCCTTGCGATCGCGGCGTACGACACCTCGTCGACGCCATCGACCAGGATGTAGCCCGATGAGCCCGCCGAGCCGACATTCAGGGACGTGGGCGGGCCCAAGGCCGTCGAGAAGCCGTTGTCCGTCAAGGCCCCGAATGTCCCGACGGACTCCAGGACACGGTTCGACAGGCCGGCGAAACCATGGGTCGCGCCGAAATAAAGATCATCGAGACCCTGAATGAGGGAGAACAACTGGCAGATGAGTTCGTCGACCTGCCCGTGCGTCGTCATGCGAAGCACCTTACCGCTCGCCCTCGACGCGAGCAACGACGTTCACGACGCCGTCGGTCCCGCGCTCGCGCTGCGAGGCGCGACCACGGCCGGCGGCAGAGCGCGCGGATCTCGAGGTGGCGCGCAGGCGCTCGTCGACGACTTCGGCCCCCCCTCGAGGAGGCGGCGGTCGAGATCGCCGGCCTCGCGCAAGCAGACTCGGCTGGTCCCCGACAGCCTGGGATCCAGCCGCGGCAGCTCAACGCCCCGGCGCCGCGCGGCGCATCACATGTTCTTGAGGACATGCTCCTCCGAGCATGTCCTCACCTCTCACGCCGCGGCCGCCGGCGCGTGACGGGCCAGCAGCGCGCGGCCGGCCGGGCCGATGACCGCGACCATCGCCCGCCGGGCCACCGCCGCGCGGCCGGCCGCCCCGAGGCGCCCGTGCGCGAGCATCCTTTCGGACATGTCCTCTTCAACATGTCCCGAAGACCTCCCGACGTTCGCCTCGGCCGCCGCCAGCGCCGCCGCGCAGGCCGCGTGGACCTCGGGCCCGCCGCGCTCCAGCGCCCAGGCGACGAAGCGCCAGGCCAGCTCGGCGTGGCGCAGCTCGTCGGCGGCGATCTGCGCCAGCGCCTCGCGCACCGCAGGGTCCTGCGCCTTGGCCAGCGCCGCCTCGGCCTGCAGCGCGGCCAGCGTCTCGCCGATGCAGCCCTCGCGCAGCGTCGCCACCGTCACCGCCACCAGGTCGTCGACCCCGGCCAGCGCCCCGGCCAGCGGCAGCGGCGACGGCCCCTGCGGCGCGCCGCCGTAGGCCGCGGCCAGCCCGAAGCACAGCCGCGCGTGCGCGATCTCGTCGGCCATCGCCTGCTGCGCCGCCTCGACCAGGGCAGCCGGGGCCCCGAGCGCCAGCAGTTGCAGCGCGAAGCGGGCGAACGCGGCCACCGACGCGTGCTCGGCCAGGCCGTCCTCCACCCATTCGGCCGCCAGCGCCGCCCGCTCGCGCGCCGTCAGCCCGGCCAGCGCGGGCGCGACCGGCGAGCTCCAGTCGGCGCGGGCGAGCGGGCGCGCCGTGCGAGCTGTCTCTTCGACCAGGAAGGGCCGCCCGCAGCACGTCTCCTCCCACGCCACCTTCACGCAGCACTGCCCGCGCTGCTCGAACACCTCGGTCAGCGGCACGCCGTAGAGCCCGCAATCGCTGGCGATCGGCACCTCGACCCCCTCGCACGCCCCGCTGCCGCCGGTCGTGCCCGTCGTCGTGTCGCCGGTCGTCGTGCCGCTGGTGCTCTCGCCGTCGCCGGTCGTCGAATCGCCGGTCGTCGTGTCGCCCGGCGGGTCGACGCACTCGACCGTGTCGTAATAATCGATCGGGCAGTCCGGGGTGCGATCGCTGTCGCTCCACGCGGTGGTCTCGTCGGGATCCGGGCCCGTCATCTCTCCCGTCGTCGCGCTCGCGGTGCCCGGCTCCGTCTCCGTCGCGGTGCCCGGCCCCGTCGCGGTCGCGGTGCCCGGCTCCGTCTCCGTCGCGGTGCCCGGCTCCGTCGCGCTCGCGGTCCCCGGCTCCGCCTCCGTCGCGGTGCCCGGCACCGTCTCCGTCACCGGCCCGGGCGACGTGCCCGGCGTCGTCTCCGCGCTCGTCTCGTCGCCCGCGGTGGTCGTGCCGACCCCCGACACCTGGCCCTCGGTCGCGCCGATCGGTCGGTCCGCGCACGCGCCCGCGAGCGCCAGCGGAGCCACCCCGGCGGCCCGCAGCAGCGCCCCCATCACCTGCGCCTCGCGCAGCGTCATCCTCAAGTCGAAGCTCTTCATGCGACCGGCATATCACGCCGCGCCCCGGCGAGACAGCACCGCGCGCGCTTCATGACTCCAAGGACATGTCTCCAAGACCACATCTCCAAGACCACATCAACGGCGTTCTCGGGCCCGCCGCCCCGGCGCGCGGCCGCGACCGCGCAGTGTCCTCGCCGGCCACTCCGGCGACCGAGCGTGTCCTCGCGAGCCACGCCGCGCGCCCGGACGGCCGCAGGAGCTCGCCTGGCGCATGGCACGGCGACTGCACTCGCGCCGCGCATCCGGCCGATCGCGCTCCTGCGCCCCGACCGGACCTTGGGAACGAACATGCGCAAACGTCACCTGCTCCTCACATCCTTGAGTCTCGCCGGCCTTCACGGCTGCGAGGCCGCCGAGCCGCCCGCGGCCGAGGCCGCCGCCCCCCGCAACGTGTCGCTGTGGGAGCCCCCGCTCGAATCGTGCCTCACCGGCGTCAAGATCAGCTTCCAGCACGGCGACGGCACCACCGACGTCGCCACCTCCGTCAGCCAGGGCCTCGAGCAATTCGCTCGCCCCGGCGACCTCGTCGAGCTGAGCTTCGCCGTCACGCCGGGCTGCATCGCCGACCACGGCCCGCGCGTCACCCTGGCCGCGTACACCACCCCTGGCATCACCATGCAATCGCTGGTGCCGGTGCAGCCGCCGCAGGCCTACGACGTCCACACCGCGCGCCTCGAGGGCGGCGAAGCCACCCTGGCGGTGCGCCTGCCCGACTGCTTCTTTCACGTCGCGCTCGCGTTCGGCGAGCCGCTGCCGGTCCTGAGCGCGCCGCGCACCTACGAGGCCGAGAAGCGCCTGATCGCCGCGACCCAGGGCGGCGAGGCCGGCTGCGGCGACGTCCCGCGGCTCGCCGTCGAGGCCTTCGACACCGTCGAGCGCGGCTGGGGCGACGCGCCGCTCGTCACCCACTTCGGCTGGAACATCCTCGCCGGCAAGGGCACCGGCGACCTCACCTGCGAGCTCGACTTCGAGGGCGACGGCGAGGTCGACGAGGTCCTCAGCCCCTGTCCGGTCACCACCAGCGACATCAAGGTCGACGGCCTGCCGGTGCACACCTTCGACCAGCTCGGCGAGCACCGGCCCGAGCTCGTCGTGTCCGAGGGCGGCCGGCGGCTGTGGGCCGGCACCACCGTGCTCGCCAACCACCTCGACTACACGTCCGACGTCCGCTTCCCCGAGCAGCACCCGTACTTCGTCGCCGCCAAGCTCACCCCGGCCGAGGCGCCGACGCTGAGCCAGCTGGTGCTCAGCTACTCGAGCATGAAGGGCCTGCCCAACATCCAGGCCGGCGACGTCGTGGTCGGCCAGGGCGGCGCCGGCTACATGCTGCGGGTCGTCAAGCGGTTCCAGAGCGGCAGCACCCTCACCCTCTACGGCCACCCGGTCGGCCTCGACGAGACCATCGCCGGCGGCTACTTCGGCGTGCGCGACGTCGCCATCTCGACCGCCGACGCCCACTGCGTCGGCAAGTGCATCGGCACCATCACCCCCGTCCCCGCGGCGCCGGGCGGGATCTTCGCGACCAAGCAAGCGCTCGCCCTGGGCGCCGCCGCCGACGAGCTCATGGGCGACGAGGAGGACAAGCTCGGCGTCAAGATCACCATCCCGCTGGCCGAGGGCACCTCGCCCGGGACCGCCAGCGAGGCCGAGGTGTTCGCCGGCATCGTCGTCAAGAAGTTCTCGATCGACGGCCTCGTGTTCGGCGACCTGCGCGTCGACATCGACGTCGCGCCGACGATCGAGGCCTCGGTCGCGGTGAAGGCCGAGATCGCCGACTCGCTGCACCTCGGCGACCTCTTCATCGGCGGCCTGCCGACGCCGATCCCGGTGACCCTGCACATGCGCCCGCGGATCGACTTCGCCATGGCCTTCAAGTGGGCCGGCAAGTTCACCGCCGCGGCCCCGTTCCAGCTCACCCACGACGAGACCGGCTGGAACCACAAGTTCGCGCCGCAGATCTCCGGCGACGCCGACCTGCTCGAGACCGGCCCCGGCATGGAGTTCGCGCTCGAGTCCAAGTTCACCCTCGTCGACGAGGTGGGCTTCATGCTCGGCTTCCTCTACGGCCCGCACGTCGCCCCGTTCGGCGCTCTCGGCCTCAAGGCCACGGTCGACCCCGGCGCTTGCAAGTTCTGCGTCGCGGTGTTCGGCGAGGTCGGCGGCGAGTTCGGCTGGGACGCCCCGTGGGGCCTCGGCACCTTGTTCGACCCGCTGGTCGTCACCCTCGGCGAGCGCGAGTTCAAGAAGCGCTGCGAGGAGTACGACGACGAGTGCGACGACCCGCAGCCCCCCGGCGATCCCGGCGGCACCTGGGGCGATGTCCACGTCATCAGCCACGACGGCCTGCTGTTCGACTTCCAGGCCGGCGGCGAGTTCGTGCTCGTGCGCGCGACCGCGGGCGCCCCGCTCGAGATCCAGGCCCGCCAGGCCCCCCTGGGCGACAACTTGAGCCTCTCGTACAACACCGCCGTGGCCGCCAGGATCGGCGACCAGCGCGTCAGCTTCCACGCCGACATGCCCGTGGAGGTGTACGTCGACGGCGAGGTCGAGCTGCTCGAGCCCGGCGTGCCCGTCGCGGTCGGCGGCGGCGTCCTGCAGCTCGCGGGCGACCGCTACCTCCTCGACTGGCCCGGCGGCGACCGCCTGAGCGTGCGCGTGTTCGCCGACCACCTCGACCTCCAGGTCGCGCTCGCGCCGGCGCGCGCGGGCGCGGTCGAGGGCGTGCTCGGCGACGCCGACGGCGACCGCAGCAACGACATCGGCCTCGGCGGCGGCGTCTTCCTGGCCCAGCCGGTCGGCTTCGAGGCGCTCTACCGCGGCCCCGGCAGCTTCAGCGAGGCCTGGCGCGTCCCGCAGGACCAGTCGCTGTTCGTCTACGCCGCGAACACCGGCCCCCAGACCTACCGCGACGCCCCCTACGCCCTGATGCCGGTCAGCACGCCCCCGCCGAACCCCGAGGACATCGAGCTCGCCGAGGCCGAGTGCAGCGACTGTCCCGCGGCCCTGCGCGACACCTGCATGCTCGACGTCGCCTTCACCGGCGACCCAGCGTTCGCCGACGCCTGCCACGACGTGGCCCCGACCCCGGCCGAGACGATGTACCCGGCCGACGACTACGTGGCCGTCGCCCCGCGCTACGGCGCCGCCATCGACTGCGCCAACGAGAAGGTCGTGTTCCGCGGCCCCGACCTGGCCACCGCCGACCAGTACCCCGAGGGCAAGGACCTCAGCGTCCGCGTCGAGGCCGGCTTCAACTATGACTCGGGGTTCTTCCCCATGGACTACTTCGACACCACGAGCCCGCCGGCCGGCCCCGGCACCCCCGCCTCCGACTGGGGCACCCGCTTCGACTGCGTGGCGATCGGCGACGACGGCTACGGCGAGTGCGCGCTGCGGCTCGACCCCACCGACAGCCCCTGCACCAACCCCATCGACTACAGCCTGTTCCGCTTCCAGGTGCAGGAGATCGCCGGCGAGCCCGCGCTCCACGACATCGCCTACTTCACGGCCCCGTCCGACGAATGAACGCATGTCCCGGGGGACATGTCGCGCGAGCGCGGCATGTCCTCGCTCTGCGGCCATTGCATGCATGACCCGATAGACATGTTCTGAAGGACATTCACCCGCGCCCTGCCCCGCCCGCGCCGACGCCTGCCGAGGCAGCATCGATCCCCTATCTCTTCGGACATGCCCCAAAGGACTCGCGGCGATTGTCCGCACCGCCCCGCCGGCGAGCTCGACCGCGCGCAATCACAACATGTCCCCAGGGCCATATGATGCCCGCGTCCGCCGCGAGCGAACCCGCTCGCGCGCGCCGGCGACACCTCGCCCTCGCACGTCCGGTCCGGGCCGGGGCCGTTGCCGGGCGGCGCGAACGGTTGTATCCGTAGGCGGATGTCGACCGACGACCGCCGGGAGCCGGTGCCTGCCGCCGCGGCCGCGACCCTCGCCTGCGCCGAGCCGCAGGCGGGCCGGGCCAGCGTGCGGCGCTTCGGCCTCACCGTGGTCGAGGGGCCGGCCACCGGCGCGACCTGGCAGTCCGCGACCGATCGCTGCTCGATCGGCTCCCACCGCAGCAACCACTGCATCGTCGACGATCCGACGGTCTCGCGGTTCCACTGCGAGATCGTGATCGACGAGGCCGGCGCCCGCGTGCGCGACTTGAAGAGCCGCAACGGCACCGTGCTCGACGGCGTCAACGTGCTCGAGGCGTTCCTGCGCGCCGGCAGCCTCCTGCGCCTCGGCAAGACGGTGCTCCGCTTCGACCTCGGGGCCGAGGTCAACCGCCTGCCGCTGGCCAGCGAGCCGCGCTTCGGCGCGCTCACCGGGGTCTCGGCGCCGATGCGGGCCACCTTCGCCATGCTCGCGCGCGCGGCCGAGAGCAACGCCACGGTGCTGCTCGAGGGCGAGACCGGCACCGGCAAGAGCCAGGCCGCGCGCTCGGTCCACCGCGAGGGCGCGCGCGCCGACGGCCCGTTCGTCGTCGTCGACTGCGGGGCGATCCACGGCAACCTGCTGGAGAGCGAGCTGTTCGGCCACGAGAAGGGCGCCTTCACCGGCGCCACCGAGCGGCGGATCGGCGCCTTCGAGGAGGCCTCGGGCGGCACCCTCTTCCTCGACGAGATCGGCGAGCTCCGCTCGACCTCCAGCCCAAGCTGCTGCGCGCGCTCGAGGCCCGCGAGGTCCGGCGCGTCGGCTCCAACGCGCACCGCCCGGTCGACGTGCGCCTCGTCGCCGCCACCAACCGCGACCTGCGGACCGAGGTCAACCTCGGCAAGTTCCGCGCCGACCTCTACTTCCGCCTCGCCGTCGTCACCATCCGCATGCCGCCGCTGCGCCAGCGGCCCGAGGACATCCCGGCCCTGGTCGACGAGATCCTCGCCTCCCTGCACGCCTCGCCGGCGCAGGTCGAGCCGCTGCGCGACCCCGCCTTCCTGGCCCGGCTGCGCCACGCGGTGTGGTCCGGCAACGTCCGCGAGCTCCGCAACTACCTCGAGCGCTGCATCGTCCTCGGCCCCGGCCAGGCCGAGCCCGAGACCGGCGAGGCCGGCGGCGACGGCTTCGTCGTCGATCCCGCGGCGCCCTACGCCGCCGAGCGCGTGCGGGCCCTCGCCGACTTCGAGCGGCGCTACTTCGCCGGCCTGCTGCGCCTCCACGACGGCAAGGTGGCGCGGGCCGCCGACGCCGCCGGCATCGATCGCGCCTATCTCTACCGCCTGCTGCGACGCCACCGCATCGAGCCGTAGATGGACCGGGGCGGCCGCGACACCGGCGCGGGGCTCGGGCGCGCGACGGCCCCGCTGACGCAGCCGCTGGCGGCGCCCGGGGCCGCCACGGAGCTGTCTCTCGGGCCAGGTCGCTGGCTCAAGCACTACGAGATCATCCGCGAGCTCGGCCGCGGCGGCATGGGCCGGGTGTTCCTGGCCCGCGACACCCGGCTCGCCCGCCTGTGCGCGATCAAGCTGCTGCACGCCTGGGGCGGCGAGCGGGCCGGGCGGTTCCTCGCCGAGGCGCGGGCCACCGCGCGCTGCCGCCACGAGCACATCGTCGGCGTCTACGAGGTCGACGAGGTCCAGGGCTGCCCGTACATGGTCCTCGAGTACCTGGAGGGCCGCACCTTGCGGGCCTGGCTCGACGAGCGCGAGCCGCTGTCGCCGCGCCAGGCCGCCGAGCGCCTGCTGCCGGTCGTGCGCGCGCTCGCGTGCGCCCACGCGATGGGCATCGTCCACCGCGACCTCAAGCCCGAGAACGTGCTCGTCGGCGACGCCGGCCAGGTCAAGGTGCTCGACTTCGGGGTCGCCAAGCGGCTGACCGGCGACGCGGCGAGCTGGCTGGTGACCGACGGCGCCCCCGGCCCCGGCGACGGCCCCACCCTCGACGGCGCGTGCGTCGGCACGCCCGCGTACATGTCGCCCGAGCAGTGGCTCGGCCGCCCCGTCGACGCCCGCACCGACCTCTGGGCCGCCGGCCTCGTCCTCCACGAGATCCTCACCGGCGCCCACCCGCTCGCGCCCCTGTCCGCGGCGCGCCTGGCCGGCGTGCGCGACCTGGCCGCGCCGATGCCGAGCCTCGCCGCCGCCCGCCCCGATCTCGGCCCGATCGCCGACCTCGTCGACGCCTGCCTGGCCAAGGACCCCGAGCGCCGGCTCGCCTCCGCCGACCTCCTGCTGCGCGCCCTCGTCGCCCTCGTCACCGACGACGCCCCCTCCGCCCGCGACGCCGCCCCGTTCGCCGGCCTGGCCGCCTTCCAGGAGGCCGCCGCCGCCCGCTTCTTCGGCCGCGAGCGCGACACCGCGGCCGTCCTGGCCCGCCTGCGCCAGCAGCAGCTCGTCGTCATCGCCGGCCCCTCCGGCGCCGGCAAGTCCTCGCTGGTGCGCGCCGGCCTGATCCCCGCCCTCAAGCGCTCGGGCGCCCGCTGGGACGCCTTCATCCTCCGCCCCGGCCGCCGCCCCCTGCTCGCCCTCGCCGACGTGCTCGCCCAGCTTCGGCCCCCGGGGCCGCGCGCCGCCGAAGCCTCGCCGCGCGCCGTCGCGCCTGCCGGCGCCCCCGGCGACCGCCCCGACGCTCACGGCGCTCCATCCCTGCGCGCTCGCGCCCGTTCCGGACCCCGCCGTCCTGTCGCCCCACGGGACCGCCCCCGCGGCCTCTGCGAGCAGCGGGCACCCGCGCGTTCTCGCGCCTCCCTCCGCCGCCGACGCCTCGCCCCCGCGCGAAGGCGCGCCGACGCTTCCCGCCGACGCCTCGCCCCCGCGCCAAGCCGCGCCGACGCCCGCCAAGCACGCCTCGCCCCCGCGCCAAGCCGCGCCGACGCTTCCCGCCGACGCCTCGCCCCCGCGCGAAGGCGCCCCGCTCCCGCGCGACCTCGCCCCTCCGCCCGACGCCGACGCCCTCGCCGCCTTGCTCCCCGACCGTCCCGGCCACGCCGGCGCCCTCCTGCGCGCGCACTGCCGCGCCGGCGGCGGCCATCTCCTCCTGTTCGTCGACCAGTTCGAGGAGCTCTACACCCTCGGCGCCGCCGCCGACGAGCGGGCCGCCTTCCTCGCCTGCCTCGAGAGCGCCGCCGACGACGCCTCCTCCCCGGTGCGGGTCGTCCTCGCCGTCCGCAGCGACTTCCTCGACCGGGTCGCCGAGGACCGCCGCTTCACCAGCGAGGTCACCCGCGGCCTCGTCCTCCTCCCGCCGCTCGGCCCCGACGCCCTGCGCGACGCCCTCGTGCGCCCGGTCGAGGCGGCCGGCTACCGCTTCGAGGGCGACGACCTCGTCGACGAGATGCTGGCCGCCCTGGCCAGCACCCGCTGCCCGCTCCCGCTGCTGCAATCCACGGCCGCCCGCCTGTGGGACACGCGCGACGGTGCGCGCCGGCTGCTCACCCGCGCCAGCTACCACGCCCTCGGCGGGGTCGCCGGCGCGCTCTCCACCCACGCCGACGCCGTCCTCTCGACCCTCGCGGCGCGCGAGCAGCAGCTCGCGCGCGCGATCCTGCTGCGCCTGGTCACCCCGGAGCGCACGCGCGCCGTCGTCAGCCTCGCCGAGCTGCGCGCCCTCGCGCCCGGGGGCGACGCCGCCGTCCAGGTCGTGCAGCGCCTCGCGGCCGCGCGCCTCCTCCTGATCGGCGCCGGCGACGAGCGCGACGGCGCCACCGTCGAGCTGGTCCACGAGTCGCTGGTCGAGCGCTGGGCCCGGCTGCGCCAGTGGCTCGACGAGAGCCGGCAGGACGCCCATTCCTGGCCCGACTGCGCGCCGCCGCCCAGCAGTGGCGCGCCAGCGGCCGCGCCGAGGGCACCCTGTGGCGCGAGGACGCCGCCGAGGAGGCCCGCGTGTGGTCAGGCCGCCGCCGCGCCCCCGAGGCCGCCGCCCGCCTGCCGCTCGGCGCCGACGAGGAGCAGTACCTCGCCGCCGTCGTCGCCCGCCTCGGGCGCGCCGAGGCTCGCCGCCGGCGCCGCCTGTTCGCCGTCATCACCGCGCTCGTCGCCGTCGCCGCGGTCGTCTCCTGGCTGGCCTTGCGGGCCCGCGCCGAGGCCCTGCGCGCCCACGACGAGACCGCCCGCGCCGAGGCCCTGGCCGCCCGCGCCGACGCCGAGGCCCGCCAGGCCCGCAACGCCACCCGCATGGCCGCCGCGCGCGAGCTCGAGCTCCGCGACCCGACCACCGCCCTCGCCCTCGTGCGCGAGCTCGAGCCGCCCGACCTCCCGCGCGAGTGGGCCGACCTGGCCCTGCGCGCCCGCGACGGCGGCCTTTACGTCACCGTCCTGCCCCACCCCGCCCGCGTCCAGCACGCCGCCTTCGCCCCCGACGAGCGCAGCGTCGCCACCGCCGGCGAGGACCACCTCGTCCGCCTGTGGCACGACGACCGCGAGCCTCGCGTGTTCGCCGGCCACCGCGCCAAGGTCAGCACCGTCGGCTTCAGCCCCGACGGCCGCCTCCTCGTCAGCGCCTCCGCCGATCGCACCGTCCGCCTGTGGCCCGTCGACGGCGGCGAGCCGCGGGTGCTCCGCGGCCACGACCGCGCCGTCACCTCGGCCGCCTTCAGCCCCGACGGCCGGCGCCTCGTCAGCACCTCCTTCGATCACACCGTGCGCGTGTGGCCCGTCGACGGCGGCGGCGAACCGCTCGTCCTGCGCGGCCACTCCGACGCCGTCCTCTTCGCCGCGTGGAGCCCCGACGGCCGGCGCCTCGCCAGCACCGGCTACGACGCCACCACCCGCGTCTGGTCGGCCGAGGGCGGCGCGCCGCTGGCGACCTTCGTCGAGGAGCACGGCTGCTACGCCCTCGACTGGAGCCCCGACGGCGCCGCGCTCGTCGTCGGTTGCAACGACGACGCCGCGCAGATCCACGACCTCGCCCGGCCCGAAGCGCCGCCGCGGCGCCTCGCCGGGCACGACGGCCCCGTCATGGCGGTCGCCTGGAGCCGCGACGGCCGGCGCGTGCTCACCGGCTCGTACGACGCCACCATCCGCGTGTGGCCGCGGGGCGGCGACGGCCCGCCGCAGGTGCTGCGCGGTCACGAGGGCGCCGTCCACTCCCTGGCGTGGAGCCGCGACGGCCGGCGGATCCTCGCCGGTTCGTGGGACCGCAGCGCCCGCGTGTGGCGCCCCGAGGGTCGACCGCCGCCGCGGGCCGTGCACGCGCCGGGGGAGTCCATGCACGGCGCAGCGTTCGGCCCCGACGGCCGGGTCGCCATCGCCGAGCACGACCGCGTGCGCGTGTGGGATCCGTCCCGCGACGGCCCCGACGGGGTCCTGCGCGGCCACGCCGGCGCGGTCTACGGCCTCGCCTGGAGCCCCGACGGCCGCCGCCTCGCCACCGCCTCCACCGACGCCACCGCCCGCGTCTGGGACCTCGGCGGCCGCGAGCCGCGGGTGCTACAGGGCCACGGCGACTGGCTCGCCGGCGTCGGCTGGAGCCCTGACGGCCGGCGCCTCGCCACCGCCTCGGGCGACCGCACCGCGCGGCTCTGGGACCTCGCCGACGGCCGTGAGCTCGCCGTGCTGCGCCACGACGAGGCCGTCAACACGGCAGAGTGGAGCCCCGACGGCGCCCGGATCCTCACCTCCTCGCTCGACAAGGCCGCGCGCGTGTGGGGCAGCGAGCGCGGCGACCTGCAGCTCGTCCTGCGCGGCCATCACGAGTCGGTGTTGGCGGCCACGTGGAGCCCCGACGGCCTGCGCATCCTCACCACCTCCGAGGACATGACCGCGCGGCTGTGGGACCCCGACAGCGGGGCCGAGCTCGCGGTCTTGCGCGGCCACGTCGGCGGCGTCACCCGCGGCGCGTGGACCCGCGACGGCCGCTGGATCGCCACCTCGTCCAAAGATCGGACCGTGCGCGTCTGGCCGGCCGACGGCGCCGGCGACCCGCTGGTCCTGCGCGGCCACGACGCCACCGTCAACACCGTCCACTGGGACCCGGGCGGTCGACGGATCGTCAGCGCCTCCCACGACGGCAGCGTGCGCCTGTGGACCGACCTCGAGACGCTCACCCGCGTCGACGACCCCGAGCTGTGGAGCGCCACCCGCCACTGCGTCGACGTCGACCGGCGCGTCGCCCTCCTCAACGTCGCGCCGGAGGCGGCCGCGGCGGCGCGCGCCGCCTGCCTGGAGCGCGTCGCCCTCGCCGGCCCGGCGCTGTGAATCGTCACAAGGCGAAAAGGACATGTCCTCGTGGACATGTCCTTTTCGCCTCGTCTCATGATTCAGGCGCCGCGCGGCGGCGCCGTCTCACGGCTCACATCGGCGGCATGACGCCGCAGTCGTCGACCTCGCTCGGGACGCAGCCTTCGCAGTCCCAGCGGAAGTTGTCGAGGAGCGCGGTGCTCGTGTAGTACGAGTCGCCCATATCGGTGATGAAGAAGCCGATCGTGATGTCGGCGCCGGGCTGGACGCCGCCCTTGGCGGTGAACCAGTCGGAGCACGCGTGCTGCTCGAAGCCGGTGCCCTGCAGCTGCGGCTCGGCGTAGGTGTAGCCCGGGCCGTCGTAGTACGGGTCGAGCGCGGTGATCGTCAGCGGCAGGCCCTTGGTCGGGTCGTTCGGGTCGGGGATGAACGTGACGTTGCCGGTGTAGGGCTGGACCGGCGGGTTCGAGTTGGGGTTGGCCGGCGTGGGGTCGACCTGCCAGGCGACCAGGAGGTCGTTGAACGAGGTGTCGACGAAGGTCGGCCACTCGCCCGAGCAGAACACGAAGTCGAAGGTGTAGCCGAAGGTGCCGGCCGGGACCTTGGTCTTGAACGTGAACCACAGCTTGTCGTTCGGGTCGGCGTCGGCGATGTCGAACCACTGGTGCTGCAGCGTGTCCGAGCAGTCGTTGATGCCGTCGCAGTCCTGGAACGGCATGCCGCCGCTGCCGTTCATCGGCACCATCGGCGCCGGCATCGTGTCGGGCAGGTCGGGGTTTGGTTGCTGCCGACGAACCCGGACTGCGAGTTCGGCGGCTGGGTGACGATCCCGTCGCCGTTCGGCGCCGAGATCGTGCCGGTGCTGATGATCAGCATGGTGTCGCCTTCACGCGGGCTGTAGAGCAGCTTGTTCGGCGTGACGGGGTCCATGTCGTGATCGTACGTGTAGGAGCCGAAGCCCTTGGCGATCTGCCACGACGCGTTGTCGGTCGCGTTGAAGCTCCAGTCGGTGATCTGGATCGAGTTGGCGGGGCTGTCGTTGCAGATGCCGATCGCCTTGTGCGCCTGGGTCTTGTCGGCCTTGTCGGCCAGGTTCAGCGCGTCGTCGCAGACGACGTAGTCGGCCGGGGCGTTGCACGAGGCCGGGAAGAACGGGGTGCAGTCGTTCTTGCAGAAGTCGCCGGGGCCGCCGTCGACGTCGTTGCCGTCGTCGCACTGCTCGTCGCCTTCCTCGACGCCGTTGCCGCACTCCGGGGGCGTCGGCGTGCAGTCGGGCTCGCAGCCGTCGCCCGGCTCCTGGTTGCCGTCGTCGCACATCTCCGGCTCCTGGACCGTGCCGTCGCCGCACTCCGGCTCCGGCGTGGCGGTCTGGCAGTCGGCGCTGCACTCGTCGCCGTCCTCGGTGTTGCCGTCGTCGCACACCTCGCCCTGCTCGATCGTGCCGTTGCCGCACTGCGGCGTCGGCACGCAGCTCGGCTCACAGCCGTCGCCCTCGACGTCGTTGCCGTCGTCGCACGCCTCGCCGCCCTCGACCTCGCCGTTGCCGCACACCGGGTCCGGCGTGCCCGTCGTGTCCGGCAGGGTGGTGCCGTCGGTGTCGGTGACGCCCGCGGTGGTGTCGGTGGTCGCCGCGGTGGTCGAGTCCCCCGAATCCGAGTCCGTGCCCGCCGAATCGGTGGTCGTCGGCGCGGTCGCCGACGCTTGCGACGTCTGGGTCGTCGTCGGCGTCCCGCTGTCGTCCGTCGTCGCCTCGGAGGCGCTCCCGCCGTCGGTGGCGGTGCCAGTCACGTTGTTGCCGTCGTCGCCGCACGCCGCCAGCAACAGGGTGCTCAATCCAATGCTCAGGGTTCGAGTCGTCATTCGGCTGTTCCTCATGGGTAATCCTTGTGGGTCCGGCGATCGCGCGATGACCGCGATCGCGCATGCAACCCCCACGGTACCGCACAGGATCTGCGGGGTCGGTCGCCCCCGAGAGACGAGACTCACAGGCCACAGCGAGGTCACGATGTGCGCCGATCCACGCCGCGAGGCCGCGGGCGGGCGACGGATTCCGCGTCTTCTGGCGCGATTCCCCCCGCGGCGCGCACACGCGGCATTCGTCTGTTGACCCCGATTCAAGGACATCGGACAAACCCCGATATTAATAATCGGTGCCGGGCCTGCGCCGACGTCCGGCCTTTCGCCGGGAGAATTTTCGAGCCGCGCGGCGATTCGCGCGATCCCCGTCGGAGCGGTCCGTCGAGGCGGCGCGGAAGCGAGCACTTCGCGCGCCGCGGCCGCCGCGCCGAACAATGACAGCACCCGCCGGGTGCCCTCATTTCCGTCGTCGCGGTGCGTCGCGGCTCGCGTCCCCGCTGCCGTCATTCGCACGTCGTCGCCGCGATCGCGAACCGAAGCGCGTCGCGCCGCGCGGCCGCGAGAGGCGGCGATCGCAGCGCGACGAAACGGCGACGAACCTCGTCGGCGGCCCGGCTCGGGCGGTCGAGCGGGGCCGCCCGATTCACGGTTTTTGCCGCCTGACAGCACGTGCGGGTCGGCTTGAGCCGGAATGGCGGCTCCAGGCGAGCGGCGCTCGGGTCGCTTGGCCTCTGACGTGAGCGCCCGCTCGCATCAGCCCGCGTGAAACGTGCCGTGAGGGCGACCCGGGCCGCTCCCGGCCAATGGCATGACATGTCCGATTCGACATGTCATGCCGACGCGGCTCGGCGACCGGCCGGGCCCGGACCTACTGCTTCTGGCACAGGTTCCACTCGGAGTTGACGCACAGCTTGCCGCCGTTCATGCCGGCGTTGGTCGCCTCGACGTCCTGGCACACCCAGTTGGTGCCGTCGATGCACGTCTCGCCGACCTGCTTGTTGCCGCTCGAGCAGGCGGCGATGCAGATGCACTCGCCGGTGTCGGCGAACTTGATGTACGTGCCGTCGGCGCAGTTCTTCGGCACGTCCGGGTCGTCGCAGGCCTGGCCGAGGGTGGGGTCGCCGGAGAACGGCACGGAGCCGAGCGAGAAGTCGCCGTAGCAGGCCTCGCCGCCGGTCGTGGTCGGCGTGCCGCTGGTGCCGTTGGTGTCGTTGGTGTCGCCGCTGGTGTCACCGCTCGGATTGCCGGTCGGGCTCCCGCTCGGGTCGCCGCTCGGGTCGCCGCCCGTCTCGCTCTCCTCGGTGGAGCCGGTGGTCGAGTCGTCCGGTTCGCCACAGGCGGGCGCGAGCAGCAGCGCGGCGAGGGTCGAGGTGCGGAGGACGGTGGAGCTGAAAATCGTGGGCATTTGGGTCGTCTCGCTACCGAGATGCCGGCCGAATCGCGCCGTCGCAGCGGTCGCACGCTTCGTCGCTTGCGCGAGCTCACATGTCCTCGCGCGCGTCGGCGCCCGCCTGCGCGAGGCCGTCCGCCACGGAGCCCATCCCCTCGCGGCCGCCCGTCGACCGACTCCCTGGTCAGCGCAGCCGCGAATCATGCGACCTCGGGCCGCTCGCCCGCCGGCACCGCTGCATTTGCGGCCGCGGTGCGTCCCGGCGCCGCACCCGGGTCCGCCCCCCGGGCCGCCGTGCTAGCGTTCCCCGCATATGGCCGGCTCCACTTCTAAAAACATTGCGTCCGCTGCGAGCGCGACGTCGCGGTCGAATATCAAAACTCCGCCGCCGCGCGCCGCTGGTGGCGCCTGTACTTCCTGATCCCGATATTCTTGCTGCCCGCCTCGCCGTTCCTCGCCTCCGACTATGTCATCTGCCTGCCGCTGATGATGTCGTACATGGTCGGCATGGGCCCGGTCCTGTCCATCGTCCGCGAGGTGCCGGCCTGCGCCGAGTGTGGCGCGCTGATCCTCGCCGAGGAACAAGGCCCCGCCGCTGCGCGTACACGCGCCCCATGCGTGCCCTGATCCTCGCCCTGACGCTGGTCGCCTGCAGCGGCGGCCACGACTCGCGCCCCTCGACCGCCCCCGAGCCCTCGCGGGTCCCGATCGCCCTGACCTACCTCGGCGTCGCCGGCTGGCAGCTCGACGCCGGCCCCACCACCATCCTGGTCGACCCCTACTTCTCGCGGCCCGACCTCGACGGCCCGCTGGTCCCCGACCCCGCCGCCATCGCTGCCCATGCCCCAAAGCGTGCCGATGCGATCGTCGTCGGCCACTCCCACGTCGACCACGTCCTCGACGCCCCCGCGGTCGCGGCCGCCACCGGCGCGCAGCTCATCGGCAGCGAGAGCACCGCCCGCCTCGCGCGCGCCAGCGGCCTGCCGGACAGCAAGATCGTCGCCGTCCACGGCCATGAGCAAATCGCCGGCGACGGCTGGTCGGTGCAGGTCGTGCCGAGCCTCCACTCGAAGATCGGCGACGAACACCTCGGCGGCGAGATCGCCGCGCAGCCGCAGCTGCCGATGCGCTTCGCCGACTACGCCGAGGGCGGGACCTTCGCCTATCTCGTCGAGGTCGCCGGCCGCCGCGTCCTGTTCCTCGGCACCGCCAACTTCATCGAGGCCGAGGTCACCGGGCTGCGCCCCGACATCGCAGTGATCGCCACCGGCCTGCGCGAGAAGGTCGACGACTACACCTGTCGCCTCATGCGCGCGCTGGGCCAGCCCCCGCTCGTCTACACCAACCACTTCGACGACTGGCAGGCCCCGCCCGTCGACGAGCCCGCCGACGACGACCTGCAGGCCTTCGTCGCCGAGGTCAAGCGCTGCGCGCCGGCGACCCGGGTGGTGATCCCGCGCCACTTCGAGCGCATGGAAGTGCCGTGAATCGCGGCGCCGTACGGTCACCGCGCCGCGATTCACAAACATGTCCGAAAGGACATCTCACAGCCCGCGCACGAAGCGATCGATCCGCCGCAGCGCCTCGGCCAGCTCGCCCTCCGTGCCGGGCGTCCGGAGCACCTCCGACCACTCCCGCGTGTTGCTGAAGCCGCCGGTCGGCATGCCGATCGTGTGACCGAGCTCGTTGTCGACGATCGTGGCCGCGAACGTCTCCATGCCGCCGCGCACGTCGAGCGCGAGCCGCTGATTCTTGACCGGCGAGAACGCCTCGCGCCGCGCGGTCTTGTCCCAGATCTCCGCGAACAGGCGCACCCGCGGCTCCGCCGTCCCGAGCGGCCCCGCCGCGGCCGCCGGCTCGCTCGCGGGCGCTGAAGGGGTGGGCGTCACGGTCGCGGTCCTCTCGGGTTTGCACGCCGGCGCGACGACACCGAGGACGACCGTCGCGATTGCGAGGCATCGTGTCATGTCGAGTGCGATGATAGGCGCGGCGAGGCAGCGCGCGGCAACCGCCATTTGTCCGTCTCCCCGCAATCGCGGCGCAATGGCACCACCCGGCGGCCGCACCGCCGCGCCTCCCTGCGGCGAGCGGCAATATGGCGAGTCCGCCGCCGCGCTCCGGCGCCCGCTCCGCGCAATCATGTGTCCCCGGCGGTCGGGGATCTGCACGCGCGCCGCTCCCTCTTGACGCCGCGCGCCGGCGCTGCTGCGCGTCCGGGTCGTCGACTCGCGCCGCCGCCTCGCGATCGGCCCCGCCTTTTCGCCTGCAGAACCCCCCCAGCCACCCGATACGAGCCTTCTCAGCCTCGTGATACCCTGCCGGCGTGAGCGACCCGACCCCGCACCCCGGCATCGTCCTCGTCCCTCGCGCGGCGCAGCGGCGCGTGCGATGGAAGAACGACGGCGGCTGGACCACCGAGCTGGCGGTGTGGCCCGAGGGCGCGAGCGAGTTCGACTGGCGGGTCAGCGTCGCCGAGGTCGACGCCGACTGCACCTTCTCGCACTTCCCCGGCGTCGATCGCAGCATCCTCGTGCTCGCGGGCGCCGGCTTCGACCTCCACGTCGACGGCGAGGCCCCGGCGCACCTGCGCCTCGGCGGCCCGGCCCACGCCTTCTCCGGCGATCGCAGCGCGACCTGCACCCTCGCCGGCGGCCCCACCCGCGACTTCAACGTCATGTCCCGCCGCGGCCGCGTCCGCCACGCCCTCGCGCGCTCGCAGGCGCCGACGACCCTCGAGCGGCGCCCCGGCCTGACTTGGGTCGTCTACGTCGCCGCGGGCGAGACCACCATCGCCGGCCTCACCGCGGCCGCCGGCGATTGTGTCATCCTTTCAAAGGATGTCCCCGGGGACATGTCCCCTGTCACCCTCGCCGGCGACCTCGTCCTCGTCCGCCTCGAAGACGCGTGATCCGTCACAGCTTCGTCACCGTCACCGAGCGGATGCTGTACTGGCTGTGCTGCGTCGAGTCGGAGTCGAACGCGAAGTTGTAGCCCCACTTGCCGACGAACTGCGGATCGTCGATGTCCCAGGTCTTGGTGACCCAGTCCTCGCCCTCCGGGATCGTGTACCAGGCGCCGGTCGACTTGTAGCCGTCCACTCCCTCGTACTTGAGGTTGAATCCTGCCGACTGGGCGCCGTTGCGGCGCAGCACCGCCTCGATCCGGAGCGGCGCCGTATCGTAGGACATGAAGTTGGGATCGACCGTGAACGACTGCGCGGGGCGGCTGCCGATGTCGCGCGCCGGCACCCCGTCGATCGTCACCAGCTTGGCCTCGCCGAGCGGGTGCAGCCCGCTGTCGCCGTCGGCCGCCGAATACGTGATCGACGGCGCATCCGTGAAGTCGCCGCCCCACGGGAACGGCTGGGTGCGGTTGGCGATCGCCTCGGCCAGCAACTCCTCGGCCACGCCCACGAAGATCATCGGCGCCCCGGTCAATGCGTACACCGTCGCCTCGGAGGCCTCGCCGGTGCGCGGGTCGACGATCTGCACCGGCGCGGGGAACGTCAGGTCGACCGTCAGCTTCGGCCGCGCCCACGCCACCATCGTCGGGCCCTCGTCGGTGGCGAACACGAAGCCGTGGTATTGCCCGTCCGGCACCAGCCAGCCGCGGTATTTGGGGAGCGATCCGAGCCGCGCCACCAATGTCGTCATCGCCGTGTACGACAGCCGCGGCTCGTCGTCGCCGGTGAGGAGCCCGAACGGCCCGGAGTCGCCGTCGCGCCCCTCGAACCAGTGGACCCGCGTCACCCCCTGCGCGATCGCCATCGTGTACGCCTTTATCAAAGTGTTCGCCTGCTGCTCCGGCGTGATCTCGGCCGTCACCGGTTGCCCGATCTCCGTAAACCACACCGGCGCGTCTGCGTTGTCCGGGTCGCGCGCCGCCAGCATCTTGCGCAGCGTCGGCACGATGCTCATGTACTCGGCCTCCCAGCCGTCGTCCACGAGGCCCAGGATCTCGTACGGGTGCACCGTGACGTAATCGAAGTGGCCCGCCGCGCCGGCGAGGATTGTCTGCTCGAGCCAGTTGACGTGGTTGCTCTGGGCCGCGAGCCCGACCTGCACCGCCGGGTCGACCGCCTTGACCGCGTCGTAGGCGGCCTGAACGATCGTCGCGTAGGCGGCCGGCGACTTGTTCTCGGTGAAGTTCGGCGGCTCGTTCCAAACCTCCCAGTGGTACACGCGGCCGAGCGTCTTGCCGAGCAGGGTGGTGATGAAGTCCGTCCAGCCCGGCAGGTCGTCGACCGGGAACGTCCCCGGCGACTGCTTGGAATAGTAGAGGATCCCCGCGACCTGCCAGCCGTTGGCCTCCGCGGTGTCGAGTCGCGCCTCCGGGTCGGAGTTGTCGATCCCACGCAGCCACGTCACGCCGGTCGCTGCGATCGGCGCGGCCCAGACGTCGAGGATCTGCGACGACGAGTGCGAGCTGGCGATGCCCCACGGGCTCTCGACCGGATCGACGAAGCCTCCGGTGTCCTCCCCGGTCGACGTGCTGTCGGTCCCCGTCGTCGCCGTCGTCGTCGAACCGCTCGCGGTCGTCGGCTCTCCGCTGCTCGTGGTCGGCGCGCCGGTCTGCGTGCCCGTCGTCGGCCCGCCGTCGCTCGTGCCTGCGCTCGTGCCCGTGCTCGTGCTCGCCGGTCCGCCCGTCGCGCCCGTGTCCCCGCCGGCGTCGACGCAGCCCGCGAGGGCACACAGGAGCCAGGGAGCCAGGCGGAGCGCGTACGGGGCCGACATGCGGCGA
Source organism: Nannocystis pusilla (assembly GCF_026626665.1). GTDB lineage: Bacteria > Myxococcota_A > Polyangia > Nannocystales > Nannocystaceae > Nannocystis > Nannocystis pusilla. The sequence continues at coordinate 248,571 of NZ_JAPNKE010000002.1, read as the reverse complement.
TGGTGGCCGGCGCCGACGGCCGCGTCCACCGTCGACGATCGCGGAGCCGTCGCCATCCCTCCCCGCGCTGGCAAATTCGCCGCGACACCCGGGCGAGCTCACGCCATTGACCACGCGAGGCCAAGACGCCCCGCGAGGGCGCACGAGGGCCGCAGGACGCTCCCCGACGCGACTGGCATGAATCCACCGAGCCGCCGCCGCGCGCCGCCGGGGCGCGTCTCACGGGTAGATGTCTCTCGGGACATGTCATTCGCTACACGCCGGTGTCGCACTCGCCTCGCCGAATCTGCCGGCGGTTCAGCGATCGCCTGCGTCGGCGGCGCGCAGCTCACGGCGTCGCCCGACTCGCATGATTCATCGGTCCGCGTGTTGCGATTCCGCGCCCGGCCGCGTATCCTCGCCACCATGCGCGCTCCTCTCCTCGTCCTCACGCTCGCCGCCTGCAGCCGCCCGTCGACCCCGACCGGCGCGGCGCCGGAGCCGACGCCCGCCGCAACGCCGGCGCCAGCGGGCGACGACGTGCTCGAGACCAGCGCCGGCCGCGTGCAGCTCCACCCGATCCACCACGGCACCGTGTACTTCACGATCGGCGACAAGGTGGTGTGGGTCGACCCGTGGTCCAAGGCCGACCTCACCGGGCCCAAGGCCGACCTCGTGCTCGTCACCGACATCCACCAGGATCACTTCGACGCCGCCGCGATCGCCACCGTGCGCAAGGACGACGCGCTGGTGATCGCGCCGGCGGTCGTCGCCGAGAAGTTCGCCGGCGCGGTGGTCCTCGCCAACGGCGAGGCACGCGACCTCGGCTTCGTCCGCGTCGAGGCGGTGCCGATGTACAACCTCGTGCGCGGCCCCGAAGAGGGCAAGCTGTTCCACGACAAGGGCCGCGGCAACGGCTACGTCCTGACGATCGGCGACCGCCGCGTCTACCTCTCGGGCGACACCGAGTGCACCCCCGAGATGAAGGCCCTGCGCGACATCGACGTGGCCTTCGTGTGCATGAACCTGCCCTATACGATGACCCCCGCCGAGGCCGCCGGGTGCGTCGCCGCCTTCAAGCCCAAGGTCCTCTACCCCTACCACTACCGCGACTCCGACCTCGACGAGCTCGACGCCGGCCTGGCCGGCAGCGGCGTCGAGGTCCGCCGCCGCGACTGGTACTGAAGCCGCGCGCCGCCCCGGCGCGGCGACGCTTCACGCGCGCGCTCGCATCAAACCCCGAGGCAGAGCTCGAGCGCGTCCTCGCATTGCTCGTGGATGCTGCACATCGGGCAGTTGCACTCGTGGCCCACCGTGTCCATCACCTGGTCCTGGCACGCCGAGAGCTCCTCGACGCTCACCCCGGGGTAGCAGCCGGCGAGCGCGGCCTCGCAGTCGCTGCCGACGCCGGGGTAGCAGCCGAGGAGCAGCAAGTGCCAGCAGTTGTCCCAGTCGAACGGATAGCCCCCCGCAGTGCAGGTGCAGAACGTCTCGCCGCAGCCGGGTCCGCCCTCGAACAGGCACTCGTGCGACACTTCGGCCGAACAGAAGCTCACGACGTCCGACGGCGCGAGCACCGGCGCACCGATCGGGTAACAGCTCGCGACCGCGTCGACGCACGCCTGCGTGACGTTCCAGTTGCCCTGGCCCGCGCACGCGTCGACCATCTCGCCGAAGCAGGTCTCATGGTCGAGGCCGACGCACCCCTCGGGCAGCTCCTCCGGTCCGCCGCTGCCCGCGCTCGTCGTGCCTGCGCTCGTCGTGCCCTCGCCCGCGCTCGTCGTGCCCTCGCCCGCGCTCGTCGAACCTTCCCCCGCGCTCGTCGTGCCGACACTCGTCGACCCTGCGCCCGTCGTGCCCTCGCCCGCGCTCGTCGAACCAGCGCTCGCAGTGCCCTCGCCCGCGCTCGTCGTGCTCTCGCCCGCCGTGCCCTCACCGAGGCTCGTCGACACCGACTCGCTACTATCACCTTCGCCCGACGAGGTCTCGTCCTGCGACAGCTTCGAGATCGTACAAGCACCCATCGATAGGAGCCCCGCAGCCAGGGCCGACACCAAGTTACGCACATGCATCATGTCTGCAATCCTTGCCGGCCCGACGCCTCGCGTCAAGCGACAGGCCATTCCGGCGACGCGTCCGAGCACCCTGCTCCGCCCCGGGCAGGCCCAGGAGCAGCGGTGCGGTCCGGCCCGACAGGCTGCGGCTCTCGCGTTCGAATCGCTCGTTTGCCGCAGGCCAGGGCCCCCTTCCGTGTTGCCCGGGCGAAACTGAGCCCCATTCTCGCAGCGTCCTCGACGCGTCGGGCGCCAGGACCGCGCGCCCAGCATTTCGAGCGCGACACCGACACGCAAAGACATGTCCAAAAGGACATGCTCACAAGGACATTCACATCACTCACACACGATCCCGTCGCCGTCGACGTCGCGATAATACTCGTACTCGCGATCGACCCCGCGACGATACGGCCCCGCGCCGTGGGCCCGCGCCTCCTTGCAGGTGCCGTAATCCGGGTCCGCCCCGCCGGTGGGCTTCGGGCCGCGCGTCGGCGCCTCGGTCTGCTTCGCCGTACGCGCCCCCGCCTCGGGCGCGTCGATCGGCCCGCCGCCCTCGGGCACCATTTCGTCGGGGCAGCCCTGCAGCACCTTCTTCATCGCCTCGCGCTCGTCCTCGGTGACCCACAGGCCGTACTTCGCCTTCACCGCGATCTGTCGCGCCACGTAGGCGCAGCGGTAGGCCGGGTTCGGCGGCAGCCACAGCGCAGCGTTGCTGCCGCCCTTGGCGCGATTGGCCGCAGCGCCGACCGCCAGCAGGTTGAGCGGATCGTTGGCCAGCGCGAGCCGCCGCGCCGGCTGCCACCCGGCCGCGCCGGTCGCCCACGCGTCGGCGAGCGCGACCACGTGATCGATGTCGACCGCCGGTCCCCCGCCGCGCAAGAACTCGACGTGCTTCGCGGTGTACGGATCCTCGAGCTCGCCCGCCGTGACCACGCAGGGGCGCCTGGCCGGCTCGAGGCGGACCTCTTGCAAGTCGCGGCGCAGGATGTCGTCGCGCGTGTCGCAGCCGTTGCGGTCGACGTCGGACCACGCGTGTCCGAACTGCTCGCGCGCGTAGCCGGGCCGGGCCTCGCGCGGCCGCACCGGGAGCGAGGCCAGGAGCGGCGCCGCCAGCCGCCCTCCCGGCGTCTCGCTCGCCTCTGCGGCCCCGCCGTCGCCGCGGCTCGCCGTCATCGCCGCGGGCAGGTAACCGGTGTGCGTCGCCGATTCGCCGGGCACGCAGCCGAGGAGCAGCGAGACGACGAACGCGGCGAGCGGGACACGCGGAGGCGCAGGCACGGCCGGACCCTCGCCGACCGGCGCCGGGCCGTCCAATTTTCGCCGAGGCCGCGGCGCCCGTGCGGGGCAATCTCGCGCCATTCGCCGCGGACCGCGAATCATCGCATCCGCGCCCGCAATCATGGCACCGTGGCGACGAATCGTGCCTGTCCCGGGACCCGCGCCGCTCGCGGGGCGCGTGAGCGGCGGATGGCGGACTGCGATACACTCGCGGCGTGCACCGGCTGTTCGCGGCTCTGGCGCTGGAGCTGGCCCCGGCCGCGCCCGACGAGCTCCTGCGGTGGGACGCGCCGGCCGCGTGTCCCTCGCGCGAGGCGCTGGGGCGGGCCGTCGCCGCCGATCTCGGGCGCCCGCTCACGCCCGCCGACGCCGCAGCCGTGACCGCCCGCGCGACCGCGCGGCGCCGCCCCGACCGGCGCTGGGAGCTGGGGCTCATCCTCGAGCCGCGCGACGCTCCTCCCGTCGCCCGCACCGTCGTCGCCGAGCGCTGCGAGCTGTTGGTCGACGCCGCCGCATTGATGATCGCGGTGGTGATCGATCCGGAGCTGCTCGCCGGGCCTCCTCTCACCGCCGCGCCCGCGACGCGCGAGCTCGGCGACGTCCCGCTGGCCGTCCCCGTCGTCCGCGAGCTCGCCCCCCGCCGCGCCCGCACGCCTTCCGGCCGCACCCGCGAGCGCGCCCGCCCCCGCGCCCGCGCCCGCCCCCGCGAGCCCGCTCGAACCCGCGAGCCCACCCCCGCTGCGGGCCAGCCTCGCGGTCGCCACCGGCCTCGACGTCGGCGCCCTGCCTCGCCCCGCGCCCGGCTTCATGGTCCGCCTCGGCCTCCTCGCTCGCCGCGTGCGCGCCGAAATCGGCGCCGTCCACTGGCCCTGGCAATCGGTGCGCGTCGCGGGCACCGGCAGCGGCGGCGACCTACGGCTCACCGCCGCGCAGCTGGCCGCGTGTCCGCGCCTGGCGCTGCGTCGGGTCGAGTTCCCGGTGTGCGCCGGCCTCGAGATCGGGGCCATGCACGGGCGCGGCGTCGGCGTGACCACCCCCACGGCCGACCGCGTGGTCTGGCTGGCCGCGCTGGCCGACGCCCGCGTGCAATGGGTCCCCGTCCCGCGGCTCGCGCTCGGCCTCCAGTTTGGCCTCGCCGCCCCGCTGCTGGCCGCGCGGTTTCGCCTGCGCGGCCAGGACGACGACCTCCACCGGGCCGCGCCGGTCGCCTTCCGCGGGGCGTTTGCGATCGAGCTGCGTTTTCCCTGACAGATCGGCCGGCCTCGTTGCATCACGGGAGCATCCCTCCGGTCCTCGCCCCACCGGCCGCCCTCGGCGACCCCGCCTCGCGCGCCCACGACGGCCAGCAAACCGCCGCCTTGCCGGCCGTGGCCGAGCTGTTCCGCGACCACTACGAGTTCGTGTGGCGCCTGACCGGCCGCCTCGGCGTCCCCGCGGCCGTGGTCGACGACGCCGTCCAGGACGTGTTCGTCGTCCTCCACCAGCGCCGCCACGAGTTCGCCGTCCGCGGCTCGGTGCGCGCCCTGCTCTACGGCATCACGCGTCGGGTCGCCCGTCGTTATCGCGAGCGGGCCGCGCGGCACGTCGAGCTCGTCGACGACCCGCGCGAGCCCGCCGGGCCCGGCCTCGACGAGGAGCTCGCGCGCCGCCAGGCCGCCGCCGTGCTGCGCGACGCCCTCGCCGGCATCGACGAGGACAAGCGCATGGCCTTCGTGCTCGCCGACATCGAGGGCATGCCCATGCCCGAGGTCGCCGAGTGCCTCGAGATCAACCTCAACACCGCCTATTCGCGGGTCCGGGTGGCCCGGCAGCTGTTGCAGCGAGCGATCGCCCGCCACCACGCCCGCGCGCACCGGAGGACCCCGTGATCGAACCACTCGACGACGAGCTGCGCCGCCTCGTCGGCGCCCTGCGCGAGGTCGACCGGCCCGGCGACGCCGCCCGCGCGAGCACCTGGGCCGCCATCGACGCCCGCCTCGCCGCCGCTCCGACCCCGCGCCGGACCGCGGCCCGCGTCTCGTGGCCATTGGCCGCCCTCGCCGCCGCCCTCGTGCTCGCCCTCGGCCTCGCCGCCGCGACCGCCTGGCGCGAGGCCGAACGAGCCGGCGTCGAGGCCGTCGACCAGCATTCGCCGGACTCGACGCCGCGAGCCGTCGAGCCGCGCCCGCTCCGCGCGGTCGAGACCTCGCGGTCCGTGACGGGCGAGAGGCCCGGCGAATCACCCCAGTCCGAATCACCAGGAGCCGCCTCGCCCGAATCAATTCAGGCCGACGCGCCCGAATCACTCCCCCATCCCTCACAGCTCGCCTCGCCCGAATCATCACAGCCCGACTCGCCCGAATCACACCCCCATTCGTCGCCCACCGGCTCCCCCGAATCACTCGCCCATTCCCCGCCACCCGGCTCCCCCGAATCACTCGTCCATTCCTCGCCACCCGGCTCGCCCAAATCACGGCCCGATCCCTCACCGCCCGCCTCGCCCGAAGCCTCCGACCCGTCCGGCCCCCACGCCTCGCCGGGCCTCGAGCCCGCGCGCCCCGCCTCGCCCTCGCGGCGCCGCCCGGCGGACAGCCCCTCGCTGCGCCCCGAGGAGGTCGCCTCGTTCCAGCGCGCCCAGGCGGCCCTCGCCGCCGGCCGCTACGACGACGCCCTCGACGCCCTCGACGCCCACGGCCGGCGCTTCGCCGGCGGCCTCTTCGAAGAGGAGCGCCAGGTCTCGCGCGCCACGGCCCTGTGCAAGCTGGGCCGCGTCGACGCCGCCCGCGACGCTCGCCGCCGCTTCCTGCGCGAGCGTCCCGGCTCGCACCTCGCCGAGCGCATGCGCCAGATCTGCCGCGACGACGAATAGCCTCACAGATCGGTCTGCGAGCCTGCATCTCGAGCGATGACATGACCTTCTCCTCGCGCCTGACCTCCAACCTCTTCCTCTCGACCCTGCTCGCCTTTGCGATCGGCGCCTGCGATCAGCAGCCCGGCGACCTCGGCCAAATGACCGACGGCGACGAAGCGCAGTGCGGCGACGCCATCGTCCAGCCCGGCGAGCAATGCGACGATGGCAACGCCGTCGACGGCGACGGCTGCACCGCCAATTGCACCCTCGAGAATCAACCCGCCTGCGGCGACGGCATCCTCCAGCCCGGCGAGCAGTGCGACGACGGCAACGCCCAGGCCGGCGACGGCTGCACCGCCAATTGCACCCTCGAGAATCAGCCCGCCTGCGGCGACGGCCTCCTCCACGACGGCGAGCAGTGCGACGACGGCAACGCCATCGACGGCGACGGCTGTACCGCCAATTGCACCCTCGAGGGCCAGCCCGCCTGCGGCGACGGCCTCCTCCAGCCCGGCGAGCAGTGCGACGACGGCAACGCCGTCGACGGCGACGGTTGCACCGCCAATTGCACCCTCGATGACCAGCCCCTGTGCGGCGACGGCGTCGTCCACCCCCTCGAGCAGTGCGACGACGGCAACGCCGTCGACGGCGACGGCTGCACCACCACCTGCATGCTCAAGGGCCAGGGCGTCTGCGGCGACGGCATCCTCCACGACGGCGAGCAATGCGACGACGGCAACGCCGTCGACGGCGACGGCTGCACCGCCAATTGCACCCTCGAAGGCCAGCCCACCTGCGGCGACGGCGTCGTCCAGCCCGAGAACGGCGAGCAGTGCGACGACGGCAACGCCGTCGACGGCGACGGCTGCACCACCACCTGCATGCTCGAGGGCCTGGGCGCCTGCGGCGACGGCATCCTCCACGACGGCGAGCAGTGCGACGACGGCAACTTCCAGGACGGCGACGGCTGCACCGCCAATTGCACCCTCGAGGGCGTGGGCCTGTGCGGTGACGGCGTCGTCCACCCGCTCGAGCAGTGCGACGACGGCAACGCCATCGACGGCGACGGCTGCACCACCACCTGCATGTTCGAGGGCGCCTGCGGCGACGGCGTCCTCCAGCCCCCCGAGCAGTGCGACGACGGCAACTTCCAGGACGGCGACGGCTGCACCGCCAATTGCACCCTCGAGGGCCAGCCCCTGTGCGGCGACGGCGTCGTCCAGCCCGGCGAGCAGTGCGACGACGGCAACGCGCAGAACGGCGACGGCTGCACCGTCACCTGCCTGCTCGAAGGCTGAACCCGCCTTCGCAGATCGGCTGTCCAGTTAAATCCGCAAACCTTCGGCCGGCCGCGCGGAGCGCTCGACAACGAGCGAGGCGCGACCGTCGCCGATGAATCCCTCTTCAGGTGTAGCTCATCGCCTCGCGTGCTACTTCGATGCTCGCCGCCCGTCGCCCCGAATGTCGCGTCCGCCGCCCTGCCCTCGGCAATGGGGACACTGCGTCGCGACCGAAATCACGGGCTCCCTCGCGGCCGTCGTCGATTCATCGGTGATTCACCGGCGCGCGCCGCAGTGATTCATCGCAGCGTCGGCGCTCTCGCGGTGCGACGACCGCCGCGGCTCAATTCGCGGACTTTCGACAATCGTGAGCCGACGTGCTTCACTGCCGCCATGCACACGCCTGGTGAAGAGGGGGACGGCGGTCGCCCACCGCGTGCCGTTCGTGCTCGTCGGCTTCGACCGCGACCTGCGGGTCTCGGACTGGAACGAGCGCGCCGAGCGGCAGTTCGGCCGCAGCGCCGCCGACGCCCGCGGTCACGGCGTCGCCGAGCTGCTGCCGCTGGCCAGCGGCGACTGGCGCGACCTGTGGACCGAGCGCGACGACGTCCCCCCGGTGTGGCTGGAGCACGCCGACGGCCGCACCTGGGAGTGGACCGTCGCGCCGGTGCGCCAGGGCGACCGTGTCGTCGGCGTCGCCTGCTACGGCGCCGACGTCACCGCCCGCGCCACCACCGCCCGCGAGGCCGAGCTCGAGCACGTCATGCTGCGCGTGCTGGTCGACAACCTCCCGCTGGTCGTATGCGCCTACGCCTCCGACGGCACCTACCTGTACGTCGGCGGCCAGGGCCTCGCCGCCACCTCGCTCACGCCGGAGCAGATGATCGGCCAGAACCCGCTCGTGATGTTCGCCGACAACCCCGACTCGGTGCAGTTCATCCGCCGCGGCCTCGAGGGCACCCCGACCCGCATGACGATCGAGTCGCTCGGCCGCTGGTGGGACAGCTGGCACATCCCCGCCCCGCCCGACAACCGCGCCGCCCTGGTCAGCATGTCGCTCGACGTCACCGAGTCGCACGCGCAGGAGCGCGAGCTGCGGGCCAAGCTCGAGCTGATCGAGCGCCAGCAGCGGGTGATCCGCGAGCTCTCGACCCCGATCATCGAGGTGTGGGAGGGCGTGCTGGTGATGCCGATCATCGGCCTCGTCGACAGCATGCGCACCTCCGAGATCATGGACAGCCTGCTGCAGAGCCTCGGCCGCATGCGGGCCAAGTTCGCCATCCTCGACCTCACCGGCATCGAGGTCGTCGACACCGCCACCGCCAACCACCTGATCGCCATGATCCGCGCCGCCCGCCTGCTCGGCGCCGAGGGCATCCTCACCGGCATCCACCCCGGCATCGCCCAGACGATCGTCACCCTCGGCGTCGAGCTGCGCGACTTCGTCGTCCACGCGACCCTGCGCCAGGCCCTCAAGCACTGCCTCGCCGCGATGGACGGCCCTCGCAGACCGTCCGGCAAGTAGCTCCGCTCGCTCGCCCACGAGCGCCGCGAGTCGCGCCCCTGCACGGCTCGCCGCCCGGCCGCGCCCCTCCCGTGGCTCGCGCGGCCCGCTGCGCACATGCAGCGGGCGCATCGCACATGTCCGCGAGGCTAGAACACGTAGCAGCCGGTTCGGGGCCGCGCCGCGATCGGGGAGGCGCCCCCACGACCGATCTCACGAGGCGGTCGTCGAATCATGGGACCATGACCTTGGATTTCGTCAGCGACCGCCAATTCGTCGCTCTGATGATTCTCCGAATGGCCCCTGTCGACGCGATGTCCATGAATGCCGACAGCCTGGACGGGCGAAGAAAGGCCCTTGAAGACGAGGACGATCACTCGTAGGTTCGTGCCTCGAAAACCAGGAGTCACCATGATGTTGCGGAAGGCGTGTGTGGTATCGACGATGTTCCTGTTCGCCTGCGGTGAATCGGAGGTCCTCGACGGGGCGGAGCTCGAGACGGTCAATCAGGAGATCGTCGACAACCTGCTGGCCGCGGGCTACCCGGACAGCGAGATCGAGGTCGGCGACGACGGCGTGGTCATCGTCGGCGGCGACGCGGTCGTCACCCTGGCGGCCTCGCGCGAGATGATCGGCCTCGACGGCCACGACGACCACCACGGCGACACCCAGTTCCGTCAGTACCGGACGACCAACCTGGTCGCCCCCGACGTCGCCGTCATCTGCGTCGACGGCTCGGCCTACACCGGGACGCTGGGCGCCGCGCTCGACAAGGCGATCGCCAATTACACCAGCCTGAACCTGTCGTTCGACATGGTGCGGACGAACGGCTCCGACGCCGGCTGCGACGCCGAGATCGTCATGACCGCCAAGGGCGGCGCCGGCGGCTCGTCGGGCTTCCCGGAGGGCGGCCTCCCATACCACACGGTCAACGTCGGCAAGTCCACCGCCAACTACGGGCTCGCGGTCGCCACCCACGTCATCACCCACGAGCTGGGTCACTGCATCGGCTTCCGCCACACCGATTACTACAACCGCGCGATCAGCTGCGGCACCGGCGGCAACGAGGGCGACGCCGGGGTCGGCGCGATCCACATCCCCGGCACGCCCACCGACGCCGTCCTCAACGGCTCGGTCATGAACTCGTGCTTCAATCAGGGCAGCACGGGCCAGTGGACGCCCGGCGACCTCACCGCGCTGAACGCTCTGTATTGACGGCACGCCGGCCGCGCGAGACCCGGCGCCCGCAGCGGCGCCGCGGACGTGCCCACCCGCGCGCAGCTCGATGATCGCCGACGAAAGCTGACGAAAGGTCATTGTGCGGGGCCGTGAGGCCTTCGTGTACGTGCACCGCCGCGAGTGCGACGATCGGCGGTCGGGCGCCTCGCGCGCCGGCAATCGCGGCACGACGCCACGCGAATACGACCGCAAGCGGTACGCGCAAAAGCCGGGCCGAATCTGCTATCGTCCCTGCGAATGACACGTGACCTGCTCCCGGCCCCGGCGCTCCGGGCCCGCATCGATTTCGACGAGCACGAGCTGGCGACCCGGCGCGCCTACTTCGAGATCGAAGACGCCGACCTCGAGCGACTCGGGCGCCTGGGGCCGTTCGCCCAGAAGCACATGGACGACGTGGTGGAGGACTTCTACCGCCTGCTCCTCGGCCACGCCGCGCCGCGCGGCTTCTTCGCGGACGAGGCCACCATTCGCCGCGTCAAGCGGCTGCAGCGCGACTACTTCGTGCAGCTGTTCGCCGGGCGCTGCGACCTCCAGTACGTCGAGGATCGCCTGCGGGTCGGCGCGGCCCACGAGGCGATCGGGATGCAGCCGCGCTGGTACATCGGCGCCTACCGGCACTACCTCTCGATCCTCCACGACAAGCTCTTTCACGACTTCCCCGATCCGGCCGAGGCGAGCGCGATTCATGCGAGCCTGCTCAAGCTCGTGATGTTCGACGTGTCCCTGGCCATCGACGCGTACATCGCCGCGAACCTCGAGACCATCGGCCGCCACCAGGCCGCGCTCCGCGAGCTCTCGACGCCGATCGCCAAGCTCCACGATGGCGTCCTGCTGCTGCCGCTGATCGGCGCCCTCGACGCCCAGCGCGCGCAGCAGGTGATGGACGCGGTGCTCCTCCGGCTCGTCGAGGAGCACGCGAAGGTGATGATCCTCGACATCGCCGGCGTGGCCGCGGTCGACGGCCGCGTCGCCGACCACCTGGTCCGGACGATCGCCGCCATGCGCCTCGTCGGCGCCCAGGCGATCCTCACCGGCATCAGCCCGCAGGTGGCGCGCACGCTCACCGAGCTCGGCGTCGACCTCGGCGCGGTGCCGACGCTGGCGCACCTGCAGGAGGGCATCGAGCTCGCCCTCGCGCTGACCGGCAAGCAGATCGCCGAGCGCGCCTGAGCACCGAGGCGCACGGCGGGTCCGCAGGAGCCGGCCCCCGGGCGATTCATCGCTACATGTCCTATGAAAAGACATGTCCTCTCGGACATGCCATCATTCCATCTTCGCCAGCAGCGCCTCGACCTTCACGCGCACCTTGCGGGAGTGCGGGTCGTCCGGCAGCTCGGCGCGGGCCGCCTCCGCCAGCGCGCGGGCCCGCTCGGGCGTGCGCCGCAGGGCCACCAGGGCCGCAGCGATCAGGTAGCGGGCCTCCGCGCGAGCGCTGGCCTGCTCGGGCAGCGACTCGACCAGCGCCAGCACCCGCTCGGCCAGAGCCAGCGCCTCCTCCGGCTGCCCGCGCCCCAGCGCCGCGCGGGCCAGACCGACCAGCGGGTGCGTCAATTCGACGTGCTCGGGCCCGTAGGCCTTCTCCCACAGCGCCAGCACCCGGGCGAACCGCGACGCCGCCTCGTCCGGTCGCTCGCGGTCGAGCGCGATGAGCCCCAGGTTGTTGAGCGGCGAGCCGAGCTCCGGGTTGTCCTCGCCGAGCGCGGCCGTCGAGATCGCCAGAGCGCGGGTGAACAGCGGCTCGGCGTCGTCGAGCCGCCCTTCGTTCTGGGCCAGCACGCCGAGGAAATTCAGCGGGTACGCGACATCGGCGTGCGCGGGCCCCAGCGCCTGCTCGAAGCTCGCCAGCGCCGCCTCGCCGCCGCGCCGCGCCGCCTCGCGATCGCCGCGCAGCATGTCGATGTGGGCCACGTTGTAGCGGGTCTGCGCGACCAGGAAGTGCTGCGGCCCGAGCGTCGCCTCGCGCAGCTCCAGCGCCGCCACCATCTCGCGGCGGGCCGTCTCGTAGTCGCCGGCGTCGGTGGCCAGGTTGGCGAGGTTCATCCGCGCCGCCGCGACCGACGGGTGACTCTCGCCCAGCACCCGCGACGCGAGCTCCAGCCCGCGGGTGAACGCCGCGCGGGCCTCGTCCTGGCGCCCAAGCTCGCGCAGCGCCGAGCCCAGGCTGCCGTCGAGGTTGGCCACGCCGGGGTGGTCGGGGCCGTGGGCCGTCACGAACAGCGCGCGCGCCTCCGCGAGCGCGACCACGGCCGCCGCCACCTGCCCGTCGGCCCACAGCGCCTGCGCCGCGGCGTTGCGGGCCCGCGCGCGCAGCGACGGCGACGCCGGCAGCAGCTGCACCGCCGCCGCCATCGCCCGCGACCAGTGCAGCGCCTCCTGCGGCCGCCGCAGGCTGGTCGCGGTCAGCCGCGTCAGCGCCACCCAGGCCCGCGCGTGGCCCTCGAGGTCGCGCGCCGCCGCGGACGCCTCGATCGCCGCCTGCAGCCGGGTCTCGCCGGTCGCCGGATCGCCGGCCATCACCGCCAGCTCGCCGGCGGTCCGCAGCGCGTCGCCGACCAGCGGCGGGTGGCCCAGCGCCTTGCTGTCCTCGAGGACAGCTTCTGCCAGGCGTCGACCCTCGGCGTAGCGACCGAGCTCGAACATGCTGTCGACCTCGGCCAGCCGCCCGTGCAACGCGTCGACCGCGGCGCGCTCGGCTGGATCGGTCGGCGGCGGTACTGCGGCCAGGAGCGCGTCGACGTCGCCGCAGGCCGCCACCGGGGTCAACGCCGCGGTCGCCTGGATCGCGCGGTCGGCCGCCTCGGCGTCGGCGGCGACGAACTGCTGCGCCAGCGCGTCGACCTCGCGCAAGCGCTGGCCCAGGCAGCGCATGCGCAGGTCGAGCAGGCTGTCCGACTGCTCGCCGCGCGCGTGCGTGGCCAGGCAGGCCTCGCGGTGCATCGCCGTCCACGCCTGTCCGTACTGCTCGAGCGCCGCCAGCACGCGCGTCGCGGTGCCGCTCGCGTGGGCCCGGCCGGTGGCCAGCAGCGCGGCCCTCACCTGCTCCGCGCGCGCCGCCGGCCACACCTCGGTCCAGCGCGCCTCGCCCACGGCGCAGCGATCGGCCTGCTCGCCCGTCAGCGCCAGCGCCAGCGCCACGCCCGTGACCGCCGCCAGCGCGCCGCCGATCCACCACCGCCGCCGACGCGCCCGCGGATCGTCGGCCAGCGCCGCCAGCAACGCGTCCATCGACGGCCAGCGCTCCTCCGGCGCCGCCCGCAGCCCGCGCAGCAGCAGGCGATGGAGATGCCCCGGCACCGCCGCGCCGCGCGGAGGCGGCCGCACGTGCCCGCTCACCACGTCGTGGGCCAGCTCGACCAGCGTCTCGCCGGCGAACGGCCCCTCGCCGTAGACCGCCTCCCACAGCGACACGCAGAACGAGAACTGATCGCTGCGCGCGTCGGTGGCCTGGCGGTGGAACTGCTCCGGCGACATGTACGCCGGCGTGCCGAGCATCCCGCCGGTGCGCGTCAGGTCGAGCGACAGCAGCGACCGCTGCAGCTCCGGCGCCTCGTCCCCCGCCTGCGGCTCGAGCGTGCCGTGGCTGCGCGCCAGGCCGAAGTCCATCACCCGCACCCGCCCGTCGCGCCCGATCATGATGTTGTCGGGCTTGATGTCGCGGTGCACCAGCCCGCACGCGTGGGCCGCCGCCAGCCCGCGCCCGGCCGCCGCGAACACCTCGACGATCTCGGACACCCCGCGCCGCTGGTCCGCCAGCCACTGCGTCAGCGTCCAGCCGTCGACGTGCTCCATCGCCACGAACACGCGATTGTCGTGGGTGCCGACGTCGTACACCGCGACCACGTTCGGGTGCTGCAGCTTCGCCAGCGCCTGCGCCTCGCGCTGCAGCCGGCCGCGCGCCAGGTCGGCGCTGGTCGCCGCGCCGGCCGCCGCGTGCCACAGCTTGATCGCCACCTTGCGATCGAGCTCGGGATCGTACGCCGCGTAGACCACCCCCATGCCGCCGGCGCCGAGCGGCCCGAGCACGAGGTAGCGGCCGAGCGCGGCCCCTCGCTGCAGCCGCACCGGTTCTCGCGGCCCCGCGCCGCCTCCGGTCGCCACGGTGGCCGCCAGGGGATCGTGGGCCTCGCCCGGGAGCGTCGCGCCGAGCGAATCGTCGGCGATCGTGGTGTCGTGGCCCTTCACTCGACCCAGGGTACGCCGACCGGCCGCCAACTGATCGATCGAACCTGACGCGCGCCTCCGCGCGGGCGCCCGCGGCGCCGGAGAATCACATGTCCCTCAAGACATGTCCTTCACGCCATCCCGAACCTCGCCCGCGCCGGCTCAGAAGAACCGCATCGGCTCGGTGCGCGTCAGCGCCTCGATCGGCACGTCCACCTCGACCTCGTCGGTCGGGATGAACGCCGGCCGGTCGATGCACAGGAAGCTCTGCTCGATGTCGGTGACGTTCTCGTAGCGGTGCGGGAACCCGCGCGGCCACGTGTGCGCGGTGCCGGCGACCACCGGCGCGCCCTGCAAGAGCAGGCCGTCGCCGAGCACCAGCTCCGTCTCGTCGAGGTGGTGGTGGACGTGCGTCGGCAGCACCGTGTGCGGGTGCAGGCGCTCGCGGTACACCCCGGACTCGCGCGTCTCGAACACCACGTCGACGTAGCCGAACGACTTCGTCTCGGTCACGAACTCGAGGTCGCCGCGCTCGCGGTGGATCTCGAGCGTCGGCACCGCCGCGCCCGACAGCGCCACCAGCTTCGACAGCCGCACGTCGACCGCCTCGACCTGCGGCCGCGGCACGTCCGCGCTCGGCGGCAGCAGGATCCACGCGGCGACCGCCTCGGCCGCGCTCTCGAGCAGGCGGAAGCGGGCCGCCACCATCACGAAGCGCAGCTCGCCGAGCAGCCGCGAGTAGTCGAGCGTGCTCGTCAGGCGCCCGTCGCGGGCCGCCGTGCGCGTGTCGAGGTGCAGCGTCACGTCGAGCCGGACCGGCTGCGGCGTGTTGCGCTCGTAGCCGAACAGGCCGACGATGCAGTCGAAGCGCATGTCGTGGAGAGAGAGGCGATCGAGGGTTCGGGTCATGCTACCGACAGTCCTCCGTCGACGCGCAGCGTCTGGCCGGTGACATAGGGGGCCGTGGCGAGGAAGACCACGGCGCGGGCGATGTCCTCCGGCGAGCCCTCGCGGCGCAGCGGCGTGCGCCGGAGGATGTCTTGCCGCTGCTCGTCGGTCGTCTCGCCGGCCATCGCCACCGGGCCGGGCGCGACCGCGTTGACGCGCACCTGCGGGCCCAGCTCGAGCGCCCAGGCGCGCGTCAGCTGCTCTAACGCCGCCTTGCTGGCGAGGTAGTGCGAGAACGCGTGCGTCGTCGTGTACGGGTGCGACACGGCCATGTCGGTGATGTTGACGACGCAGCCCGGGGCCGCCGCGCGCAGGCACGGCAGCAGCGCCTGGGTCAGCAGGAACGGCGCGCGCAGGTTGACCGCCAGCATCGCCTCGAGGCGCTCGCGCGTGATCGCCTCGAACGCCACGTGCTCGTAGCTGGCCGCGTTGTTGACCAGCAGGTCGAGCGCCGCACCGCGCTCGCGGACCTGCGCCGCCAGCTCCGCGGGCCCGTCCGGATCGGCGAGGTCGGCCACCGCGATCCAGGCCTGGCGCCCGGCCTCGCGCAGCGCCTGCACCAGCGCCTCGGCCTCCGCGAGCGAGCGGCGGGTGTGCACGACCACGTCGAACCCGGCCGCCGCCAGCGCCTTCGAGGTCGCCGCGCCGAGGCGCACGGCGCCGCCTGTGACGAGCGCGAGGGGCACCGCGCTCGTATACACCCGAGCCCCTGCGCGTGCGACTCGCCGCCGCGTGCGCCCCCTCGCGGCGACCGACTCGCGCCGGTGCAGCCGCCCCCGCGAAGGACAGGGCGCGACGCGCTGCGGCTCGCGCTCGTCGTCGCGTCTCGGGCCCGGGCCGCCGCCCCTGCCGCGCTCGCCGGCCCGCGTTACAATGTCGGCCGATGCGGCTCCTGCTCAGCAACGACGACGGCTACCTCGCCCCCGGCCTGGCGGCGCTCCATCAAGCCTTGAAGCCGCTCGGCGAGATCACGGTCATCGCCCCCGAGCAGAATTGCAGCGGCGCCTCGAACTCCCTCACGCTGTGGCGCCCGCTGTCGGTCTACACCTCCGCCAACGGCTTTCACTACCTCAACGGCACGCCCACCGACTGCGTCCACGTCGCGCTCACCGGCATGCTCGACCACAAGCCGGACCTCGTGGTCTCCGGCATCAACAACGGCCAGAACATGGGCGACGACACCCTCTATTCGGGCACCGTCGCCGCCGCGACCGAGGGCTTCTTGTTCGGCGTGCCCTCGATCGCGTTCTCGCTGGCGCACCGCAATTGGGAGCACCTCGACGCCGCCGCGCGGGTGGCCGCCGACATCGTCGAGCACTTCGCCCGCCAGCCGCTGCCGGGCCACACCCTGCTGAACGTCAACATCCCCAACCTGCCCTACGAGTCGCTCGCCGACTGGCGGGTCACCCGGCTGGGCAAGCGTCATCCGTCGCAGCCCGCGATCCGTCAGACCAACCCGCGCGGCGAGCCGATCTACTGGATCGGCGCCTCGGGCGAGGCCTTCGACGCCAGCGAGGGCACCGACTTCCACGCGGTCGCGCACGGCTGCGTGTCGATCACGCCGCTCCAGCTCGACCTGACCCACACGCAGATGCTGCCGACCTTGCGCGAGTGGTTGCACGGCCGCCGCGGCGCGCCGTGAAGCCCGCCGCGAGGCCGCAGATCCGGGCCCTTCGGCCCGCCACAACACCTGTCCCAAAGACCTGGGATTCGAGCGCGAAGATCGGCTGCTGACGAAAATGCAGCGCATCGCCGGCGCAGGCGCAGAGACAGGCAAAAGCGACGACGAAGGCAGCAGCGCGACACTCGCCGGCCACGGCAGCTCCCCCGCCGCCCGCGCGCAACTGCCCACCATTCTTTTAGAAAAAATGGGGACCTACAGTTCCGGGTTTCAAGCCGAAGCAAGGCCCGCTCGTGCGTTCTGCCTGCAGAGGGTCGGCGATCTGTTCGCCTGCACGCGACGCTGACACGAGCAGATGACAACTTTGCGCCGCACCTTCCGCGTCGCCGCCTCCCCGGAACAGGTCCTCCAGTTCGCCAAGCTCAAGTTCGCCGGCGCAGACAACCGCGTGGCGCGGGTCCGTCTGCAGGGCACCTGGGGGGGCTTCTACCTCCTGCGCACCGCGGAGAACCTCCCGGAGCTCTCCGAGTGGGTCGCGGCGGCGCGCGTGCATGTCAGAGGCGCGGGGGACGGCACGATCGTGACGATCGAACACGCCGGGACGGTGATGCGCCGCAACGGCCGCCTGGAAAAGTGGGAGCCCCTCGCGCTGATAGCGACGGTCCTCGTGACGGCGACGCTGGAGCTTTTGGGCGGGCTCCTCCGGGGCCAACTGGAGTCGCTGATTGTCGGCCTCGTCTTCCTGATGTTGTTCGTGGGCCTCTCGCGGCCGTACGTCACCAACCACCGTCGCCGCGACGCGCACTTCGCCGAACTCTCCGGCGCTCTGGAGGAGGTCCTGGCCCCGCTCTCCGACCCCGAGATCGCCCCGATGGCCCTCCGCATCGCGGCTGAGTTTCTCAAGTAGCGGTTCCGACACGGTCGTCGCCGGACGGGCCTACCTCGACTGCGCCTATTTGCGACGCCTGCGCCGACCTGTGCGACATCGGCGGCGTCACGTGCGGTCCGTGAGCTTCGCGGTCGAGACATGTCCCCGGGGACATGTCATGCCATCGCGGTCCGGCGCGCCGGGCGCATCATCGCAGCACCTCACGTGCATGTTCAAAGAGACATGTCCCGAGTGCCATGACCGCTCCCCGTCCGGCGCTCGTCGGCCCGAGGAGCGAACGCCAGCCACGCGTCGATGGTCAGCAACCATATCAGCGCGGTCGCCGACCACCGGGCTCATGTACCCGCGCCACACGAGCGCGATCGCTTCTCGAAGCGAGGAGCTCCTGCGTCCGCGAGGACGCGTCCAGCACGGACGAGCTCGCTTGCGGCCTCGCGCACGCACGACTCCATGCCCCTGCACGAGCAGATGCATCGCCAACCGCGCGCACCCGAGCCCACCACGCCGCTCCGACTCCGCGAGCGAGGCCTCATGTCGATCTCCGCCCCCATCGCCCGCGACGTGCTCGTCGCCTGCGGCGCGCCGCTCCCTCGGACCCGCCCCGCTTGACCCGCTGCGAGCGTGCGGGCCAGTATCGCCGTTCATGGGTCCTCTCCGCGTCCTCCTCCCCGTCCTCCTGGCCGCCGCCTGCGACGGCGGACAACCTGGCCCTTCCAACATGCCCGCAGAGACATCCAAGACACCGCCCGCCGCCACCCCCGCCGACGCGCCCCCCGCAGCCGACGCGTCGTTGTTCGCCAGCAAGGACGGCCTCGTCGCCGCCCCGCGCCCGTCCGGCGACGGCTGGGATTGCGTCGAGCAGACCGCCGCCGAGCCCGGTCAGGAGACCACGCTCATCAAGTGTCGGCACACCGACAAGGCGCGCTTCTTCTTCCTGCTGGCCAAGGACTACGCGGTCCCGCCCGACCAGGTCCGCAGCGCCGAGCAGCTGGCGAACGAAGTGTTCCCTGCCACCTACCAGAAGCTGTTTCAGAAGTTCGAGGTCACCGAATCGAAGCCGACCACCCGCGACGGCAAGCCCGGGCACGAGCTGCGGATCTCCGCCGTCCACGCCAGCATGGGCGAGATCCGCAAGCGCGAGCTCGTCCACACCGCCGGCAACCACGTGTTCGTCGTCAGCGCCGAGGGCCTGCCGGACGTCTTCGACGCCGAGTCGGCCGCCATCGAGGCGTGGTTCGCCGGCGCCCGGTTCAGAATCTGCAATAGGGGCCCGCGGGCGCCGGTGACCTGTCCTTCGGGCCATGTCGTCGACGCCTCGCGCCCGGGCCGGCGGCCTCGGCTACGCTGCTCGCATGCTCCCTCGATCTGCCCCCAGATACCTGCTCGCCGCGCTCCTCGGCGTCGTCGCCTGCAACGCGACGCCGGGCGGCGGGCAGACCGACGGCGCCGGCGGCAGCTCGACCACCAGCACCGGCGGAGAAGCCACCAACGGCACCGACACTACGACGAATGAAGCCGGCACTGGCGACATTCACGGCCCCGTCGGCGAGTGGGTGTGGCACGACGTGCCCGGGGCGATCTGCGCCAACGGCACGCCGACCGGCCTCGGCGTCAATCAGGGCACCGGCGATCGCCTGGTGATCTACATGTCGGGCGGGAGCGCCTGCCTCGACGAGGGCTGCAGCATCGGCACCCCGTCGATGCGCAAGGACGGCGGCTTCGGGGCCACCGAGCTCGCCGCGTGCGTCGCGGGCGACTGCGACGGCTCGGTCACCTTCCCTGACAAGAGCATCTTCGATCGCGCCGCGGCGACGAACCCGTTCGCCGACGCCACGTTCGTCTTCATCTCGAACTGCGCCGGCGATTACTACGTCGGCGACAACGACCACGCCTTCCCGGGCTGGACCGCGCAGTTCCACGGCTCGCGCAACCAGCGACGCTTCGCCGCCGCGCTCGGGGCCTCGTTCCCTGCCGCTTCGCGCGTGATCTTGACCGGCGGCAGCGCCGGCTCGGTCGGCGCCATGCTCAACTACTGGCAATGGGTCGAGGCCTTCCCGGGCACGCGGATCGACCTCGTCTCGGACTCGTTCGCCTTCGTGTTCGCGGACGGGCCCGAGTGGCGCTACGAGCTCCACGACCCGCAGGTGCCGCCCGGCTGCACCACCTGCGCCCCCGACTACCGCACCGTCTACGAATTCAACGCGGGCCTCGCCCCGGACTCGCGGATCGCCGTGCTCGACTCCGAGAACAACTGGACCCTCGATCTGGTGACCGGCTATCAGTACACCGCGGGTCTCGAGGCCCTGCAGACCCGCCTCGACGACCTCCCCAACCTCCGTTACTACGTCGCCAACGGCAACGAGCACATCTTGCTGCAGCACCCGCTCGACAGCGACGCGATCGTCGTCGAGCGCGACGGCGAAGAGCCGCAGCGCCTGTCCGAGTTCCTCGCGCACATGCAGGGCGACGATCCGGCGTGGGCCAGCATGACGTGTCTGGAGCCGTGACCGGCGCTCACGAGGGCGACCGCGACGCGACCTCAATCGCCGCCGACGATCTCCGGCCCCTGCGCCGCCAGCTCGGCCACCAGCTCGGCCGACACCCCCGTCCCGCGCAGCTCGAGCCGCCGCAGCCGCGGCAGCCACGGCGCCTCCAGCAGGCATGCCAGCCCCTCGTCCCCCAGCTCCGGCGCGTGCGTGATCGCCAGCGACGACAGCCGGGGCGCCTGCCCCACGAGCGCGTCGAGCAGCGTCGGCGACTCGAACCCGCGCAAGCTCAGGTCGCGCAGCGCGGGCAGGCGCTCGCTCGCCAGCGCCGCGGCGAACTCTGCCTCGTCCAGCGCCTCCGCCACGCCCGATCCGAGCCACACGTCGAGCCGCTCCAGGGCCGGGAACGGCGCCGCGATCAGGGCCTCCAGCGGATCGTCGGCCGCCTCGCCCACGTGCATCACCAGAGCGCGCAGCCGCGGGTGACCGGCCTTGGGCACCAGCTCCCAGCCCTGCTCTCCGTGCAGGTCGAGCCGCAGCAGCGCCGGCAGCTTCGCCAGCGCAGGGCCGACGCCCTGGCACACCCCGCGCGCCGGCGGCAGCTCGCCCGGGAACGCGCCGATGTGCAGCCGCTCGAGCCTCGCCAGCCGCCCCGCGTGGCGCTTCATCAGCGGCAGCGGATCGCCCTCCTCGAACGCCACGTCCCACGGGTCGAGCGCGTACTCGGTCCAGTCGGCGAGGATCAGCGTGCGCAGCCGCGGCGCCCCCGGGTCGCGCAGCAGCGCCGTCAGCAGCCGCAGCCAGGTCGCGCCCGCGTCGTCCTCGCCATCGCCGCCGTCGTCGGGCCGCCGCACCACCGACACCGCCCACGCGATCTTCTCCGGCAGCGTCAAACCCAGCGCGGGGTCATAACAATCGACGATCTGGTCGTCGAGCGTACGCAGCACCTCGAGCGGCGGCCGGGCCATCGTCCGAGGGTACCGTGCGCCGCGACCCGGCCGCAACACCGCGCGCCTGCTCGACGCGCAGCGCCCGACGCCTGGTGCCGCGCCCTCGTCGAGTACGTCCCGCCGATGAACGACGGCTCCCCCGGCCAGCCGAACCCGCCCTGGCGCTGACACCTTTCCTGAAAATCACATGTCCCGAAGGACATCTATGATCATTGCCTCCGCGACGCGCGATGACGGCGCTCAGGCCTTCCGGCCCAGCGCTCGCAGCCCGACCCCGACCCCGAGCACCGGCGCCAGCAGCACCCCCTGGGCCACGCGTCGCGGCAGCGCCGTGAGGTCCTCGGTGCGCTGCAGGGCGTCGAGCCAGCCCTGCGCCAGCCCGCGCAGCGGCCCCGGCTCGCGCGCATGAACACTTCCAGAAAGACGTCGGAGGCCCAGCGCGCCCTCGGCGACGCCTCCGCGTGCGGCAGCGCCTCGAGCCAGGCGCAGTACTCCGGGCGCAGCGCGCTGAGTCGGGCCCCCTCGCGGATCAGCTCGAGGTAGCGCCGCGACGGCGTGCGCTCGCGCTGCAGCCTGCGTCCGGGGGCTGCGATGAACACCTCGGCGATCACCTTACGATCGTCATAGGCGATCACCTCGACCTGCTCGCGCACATAGAAGCGATCGCCGCCCTCGCTGCCGACCAGCGCCGCGAACTGGTGCGCAGTCAGGCGGAGCAGCAGCCCGTGGACCTCGCTGCCGGCCTCGCGGCGAATGCTCGCCATCGCCGGATCGGCCGGCGGCACCCCCGGCATGTCGAACACCAAACGCCAGCCGCACAGCGTCCCGGGCGTGGTGTCCAGCGGCGACAACGCGGCCCTCGTCGCGCGCCTCTGCGGGTGCAGGTTGGAGCCGTAGGCGAAGTACCAGACATCTCCCGAGGATCGCGATGTCGTGTCGACCACTACCCGCTTCACCACCGCCCCGATGCTATCAGCTTTGGCCGCAGCACGGCTCGCGCGCGCCGGCGCGACTTTGCCCTCGCCGCGCGCTGACCCGCGATCGCGGCGCGTGTATCATGTTTCAGGTGTCGCTCCACGGCTACATCACCGTCGAGGTCCTCCACGAGGGGATGAAGTCGGAGGTGCGCCGTGCCACGCGGGCCAGCGACGGTCGCCTCGTGATCCTCAAGGTCCCGCGGGCCGAAGCGGTGACGCACCAGCGGCTCGCCGAGCTGCGCCACGAGTACGACGTCGCCGCGCGGCTCAAGCTGAGCGGCGTCGTCCAGGCGCTCGCGCTCGAGGAGCGCGGCCTGCCCTTCCTCGTGTTCGAGGACTTCGGCGGCCTGTCGCTGACGCAGTGCTTCCCGGGCAAGGTCGGGGTCGGCAGCTTCCTCGCCATCGCCCTCCAGCTGACCGAGACGCTGGCGGCGATCCACGAGCACGGCGTCATCCACAAGGACATCAAGCCGGCCAACATCATCCTCAACCCGCGCACCGGCGAGGTGAAGCTGACCGACTTCGCCATCGCCTCCGCGCTCGCCACCGAGTCGGTCGCGCTCGCGGCCCCCGAGCGCCTGGTCGGCACGCTCGCGTACATGGCGCCCGAGCAGACCGGCCGGGTCGGCCGCGGCATCGATCAGCGCGCCGACCTCTACGCCCTCGGCGTCACCTTCTTCGAGCTGCTCACCGGCCGGCGCCCGTTCGCCCAGAGCGACGCGATGGAGCTCGTCCACGCCCACCTCGCCCGCACCCCGCCCGACCCTGCCGCCCTCGAGCCCAGCATCGGCCGCGAGCTGTCCGCCATCATCCTCAAGCTGATGGCCAAGAACGTCGACGAGCGCTACCGCAGCGCCCACGCCCTGCGGGCCGACCTCGAGTACCTGCGCGCGACCCTCGGCGGCGACAACACCCCCAACCCTGCGCGCACGCGTCGCAGCGCCGAGTTCCGCCTGCCGCAGCGCCTCTACGGCCGCGCCGCCGAGCGCACCCGCCTGCTCGCCGCCTTCGAGCACGCCGCCGCGGGCGAGCGCGCCCTGGCCCTCATCGCCGGCTGGTCGGGCACCGGCAAGTCGGCGCTCGTCCACGAGCTCCACCAGCCGATCGTCGCCCGCCGCGGCAACTTCATCGCCGGCAAGTTCGACCAGTACAACCGCCACGTCCCGTTCGCCTCGCTGCTGCAGACCCTGCGCCAGCTGGTCGAGCTGGTCCTCGCCAGCCCGCTCGGCGAGGTCGAGCGCTGGCGCCGGCGCCTCGCCGACGCCCTCGGCGCGCAGATGGCCGTGCTCGTCGACACCCTCCCCGACCTCGCCCACGTCGTCGGCGAGCAGCCGCCCCCGCCCCCCGTGTCGGGCACCGAGGCGCAGAACCGCCTGCACCTCGCGGTGCTGCGCTTCATCGGCGTGTTCGCCGACAAGGGCCACCCGCTCGTCATCTTCCTCGACGACCTGCAGTGGGCCGACGGCGCGACCCTGCGCCTGCTCGGCGCCTTGCTCGGCGACCACGACCTGCGCCACGTCCTCGTCATCGGCGCCTATCGCGACCACGAGGTCGACGCCTATCACCCGCTGCGCAAGACCCTCGCCGAGCTCGAGCAGGCCGGCGCCAGCATCGAGCGCATCGAGCTTACCCCGCTCGGCCGCGCCGACGTCGCCGCCATCGTCGCCGACGCTCTGGCCGAGACCCCGGCCGCGGTCGCCGACCTGGCCGCCGAGGTCCACCAGCGCACCGAGGGCAACCCGCTGTTCGTGCGCGAGTTCCTGCGCGTCATCCACGGCGAGGAGCTGATCCGCTTCTCGCCCGAGCTCGGCCGCTGGACCTGGGACCTCGCGGCCCTGCGCGCGGCCAGCATCCCCGACGACGTCGCCGACCTGCTGCTCGAGCGGATCCGCCGGCTCGGCCCCGACGTCCGCGCCCTGCTCACCTGCGCCGCCTGCATCGGCGCCCAGTTCGACCTCGACACCCTCGCCGCCGCCGCCGGCAAGCCGAGCAGCGACATCGGCCCCGCGCTGTGGGAGGCGATCGGCCGCGGCCTCGTCGTCCCGATCGACCCCGAGTACCGCCTGCTCCCGTACGGCCACGGCGGCCAGCTGCCCAACGTCCGCCTGCGCTTCCTCCACGACCGCGTGCGCCAGGCCGCCTACACCCTCGTCGACGCCGACGCGCGGCCGCAGATCCACCTCGCCATCGGCCGCCACCTGCTGGCCACCCTGGCCACGCGCGACCGCTCCGAGCTGCTCGAGGCCGTCTCGCACCTCAACCTCGGCCGCGCCGGCCTCACCGGCGCCGAGGAGCAGATCGAGCTCGCCGCCCTCGACCTCGAGGCCGGCCGGCGGGCCAAGGCCGCGACCGCCTACGACGCCGCCGTCGGCTTCCTCCGCGTCGGCGCCGAGCTGCTCGGCCCCGAGCGCTGGCGCAGCCACGACCGCCTCGTCCACGCCCTCTACCTCGAGCTCGCCGAGTGCGAGTATCTGTGCGGCGACTTCGCCCGCGCCGAGCAGGCCTTCGACGTCCTGCTCACCCACGCCGCCTCGCGCCGCGACGCCCTCGCCGCGCGCTCGCTGCGGGTCGTCCTCTACGTCACCATCGGCCGCTCGAGCGACGCCTTGACGATGGGCGTCGACGCCCTGCGCCTCGCCGGCCTCGACGTCCCCGACGGCGACGACGCCCTGCGCGAGGCCGCCGCCCGCGAGCGCGCCGACCTGCAGCGCCGCCTCGCCGGCGCCCCGATCGCCGCCCTCGCCGATCGCCCGCGCAACACGGGCCCCGAGTTCTGCTCGACGATCAAGCTGATCACCGACCTGCTCGCCCCGGCCCAGCTCACCCGCCAGGCGCTGTTCGAGTACCTCTGCCTCAAGCAGATCAACCTCAGCCTGGAGCGCGGCCACGCCGACGCCTCGCCCTACGGCTACCTCGTCTACGCCTTCTACCTCACCACCTCGCGCGGGGCCGTGCGCGAGGCCCACGACTTCGGCGAGGCCGCCCTGGTCGTCAATGAGCGCCTCGGCAACCTCGATCAGGTCCCGCGCCTGAACTTCGTGTTCGGCTCGATCCTGCACTACTACCGCCCGCTGCCCGAGGTCCTCGAGTACCTCGAGCGCGCGCGTTACCACGGCCTCGAGACCGGCGACTACATCTTCGTCTCCTACGCCTGCTCGCACTCGGCGATCGTCCAGTTCGGCGCCGGCACCCCGCTGCGCTCGGTCGCCGCCCAGACCGACGAGTACCTGCACCTCATGCAGCGCACCCGCGTCGCCTCCTCGACCGCCGCGCTGCGGGTGGTCCGGCGCCTCGTCGCGTGCTTGCAGGGCGAGACCGCCGGGCCGACCAGCCTGCAGGGCGACGGCTTCGACGAGGACGCCTTCTTCGCCGCCGCCGAGCGCGATCGCCTGACCTTCGCCACCCTCTGGTACTGCATCGCCAAGCTCTACCTGTGTTTCTTGCACGGCGAGCTCGACGCCGCCCAGCGGTGGATGCGGGCCGCCGAGCAGCGCCTCCTCAACTCGTCGTGGTTCCTCACCACCGAGCTCGCCTTTTATTCGGCGCTCGTCCACGCCGCCCTGCTCCGCCGCGGCGGCGGCGACCTCGACGACTCGCGGCAGCGCCTCGAAGCGCTGCGCGAGCGCTACGCCGTGTGGGCCGCCTCGTGCCCCGAGAACTTCGCCCACAAGCTCGCGCTCGTCGACGCCGAGCGGGCCGACCTCGCCGGCGACGGCCTCGCCGCGCTCGGCGCCTACGACGCCGCCATCGCCGGCTCGCACCGCGGCGGCAGCATGGCCACCGAGGCCCTCGCCACCGAGCTCGCCGGCGCCTTCCACCTGCGAGCCGGCCGCGACAGCATGGCGGCCGCCGCCATCGCCGACGCCGAGGCCGTCTACCGCCGCTGGGGCGCCGCCCCGCGGGCCGACGCCCTCCTGGCCGTCCACGGCAACCTGCTGCGCACCTACTTGCCGCGGGCCGTCGCGCGCCCGCTGCTCGCCGGCGACTCGCTCGAGGCCTCGATCGTCACCGCCACCTCCGTCGACCCGCGCCTCGACCTCTCGAGCGCGATCAAGGCCGCCGAGACCTTCGCCGTCGAGGTCGACCGCAACGCCCTCCTGCGCAAGTTCATGGCGATCCTCGTCGAGAACGCCGGCGCCGATCGGGGCGCGCTCGCCCTCGCCGGCAGCGGCGGCCTCGTGGTCGTCGCCAGCTACGCCGCCGAGCACGGCGTCGTCCTCCACGACGACCTGCCGATCAGCGAGGCCGACGTCCCCGCCGGCCTCGTGCGCGTGTGCCAGCGCAGCGGCCGGGTCCTCCTGCCCGACGACGTCGACAACAACCCCAGCCTGCTCGGCGCCTACCTGCTGCGCGTGCGTCCGCTGTCGCTGGCCTGCTTCCCGCTGCTCAGCCGCGGCCAGCGGATCGGCGCCCTCTACCTCGAGAACCGCGCGATCTGGGGCGCCTTCACCCCGCACCGCCTCGAGATCCTGCGCCTCCTCACCACCCAGCTGGCGATCGCCATCGAGAACGCGCGCATGTTCACCGCGCTCGACGAGGCCCGGCGCTCGGCCGAGGAGGCCAGCGTCGCCAAGAGCCGCTTCATGCTCAACATGAGCCACGAGCTGCGGACCCCGCTCAACTGGATCATCGGCGCCGCCGAGATGCTCGGCGAAGAGGCCGCCGACGACGGCCTCGACGCCATCGCCGGCGACCTCGACAAGATCTCGCGGGCCGGCCGCGGCCTGCTCGGCATCATCTCCGACGTCCTCGACATCACCCAGCTCGAGTCCGGCCGCCTCGTCCTCGCCGCCGCCAGCTTCCCGATCGCCGACGTCGTCCGCGAGGTCGTCGAGGCCCACCTGCCCGAGGTCGAGCGCAACCACTCGACCCTGCGCGTCCACCTCGACCCGCCGCAGTTCGACGTCGTCAACGACCGCATCAAGCTCGCCCAGGTGATCGGCAGCGTCGTGCGCAACGCGGCCCGCTTCACCGAGCGCGGCACCATCGACCTCCGCGTCGTCCGCCGCGGCGATCGCCTCGTCGTCGAGGTCGCCGACACCGGCATCGGCATGAGCAAGCAGCAGCGCACCAAGATCTTCGACGCCTTCAGCCAGGTGGACGACTCGCCGACCCGCAAGGTCGGCGGCATGGGCCTGGGCCTCGCCATCTGCCGCAAGCTGTGCGAGCGCATGGGCGGCACGATCTCCGTCGTCAGCGAGCTCGGCACCGGCTCCACCTTCACCATCGACCTGCCCCTCGTCGTCGGCCCGACCCGCTGATTCGGAGCGTCCCCGCGAGCGCGGTTCCGAACCGACGACCTGCACCCACCTGTCCTTACGGCCATGTCCCATCGGGCCGCCGGCGGGTCACGTCCACGTGACCCGCAGGTGCGGGCGCGCGGCCTTCGGACCCCTGCGGGCCTGCTCGTCGTCGTTCGCGGCTACGGACGCGCCGGATGGTCGCCGCGCCCCGCGGTCGCGTAGCATCGAGCCTCGCGTAGGAGGTTGTGCAATGACCGCTGTCTCGCCCAAGGCCACCGGGATCCACCACGTCTCGATCACCGTCAATGACTACGAGCGCTCGCGGGCGTTCTACACCAGGTTGTTCGAGCTGCTCGGCGGCCAGGTCGTCATGGACGTCGTCGGCGCCCCGCACAAGCACGAGGGCTGTCGCATGATGCTGCTCGCCGCCGGCACCTTCATGCTCGGCGTGTGGGAGGCCGCCCCGGAGCACCGCGGCCGTGCCTTCGATCGCTACAGCGTCGGCCTGCACCACTTCGCCATCGCCCTCGACTCGCGGGCCTCGATCGACGAGGTCCACCGGCGGCTCGTCGAGGCCGGCGTCGAGATCCTCGACGCCCCCGCCGAGTACCCCTACGCCCCCGGCTACTACGCCGTCTTCTTCAGCGACCCCGACGGCATCAAGCTCGAGCTCGTGCACATGTAGCGAGCCCGAAGGTCCGCCCGAGCTCGTCCAGCCACTCGGCCTCGCTGCGGCTGGCGTCGATCGTCAGCGCCGGGCTCGGCGGCGCCGCCCCGGCGAGCTCGCGCACCCCGCCCGTCAGCATCAACAGCGCCCGCTCGCCGGCCGTAAGCCGGCCCTCGTCGATCGCCTTGAGCACCCCGACGCCGGTCAGCAGACCTGTCTTTTCGACCACCTCGTCCGTCCCCGGCAGGCGCGAGAACTCGAACCCCGCCGCCCGCATCCGTGCCAGCAGCGGCGCCTGGTGGCGCGCCAGGTCGTCGTCCGACAGCGCCAGCATCTCCCCGCCGACCTCGCGCAGCAGCGCGGCCAGGCGCGCGTACTCGCGGGCGGGGTCGGTGTTGTAGAGCCCCGGCTCGAGGTAGCGGTCCGGCTCGGGTCGCACGTGCTCGCGCGTCAGCGCCGGCTCGCCCGCTTGCCACGCGCGCACGATCGGCGCGTTGGCCTCCTGCTGGAACCCGAGGAAGCGAGGCACCTCGCTGCGGCGCAGCAGCCCGTGGCCGCGCAGCGCCGCGAAGCACTGGTAGATCCCCGCCGGCCCGAAGCCCGCGCACACCGTCTGCGCCAGGCAGTCGACGCGCCCCAGCTCGGCCGCGCTCTCGAGCACGAACATCGCCCGCACCGCCGACGCCGCCAGCCGCCAGCGGACGTCCGGCACGTGCGCCAGGCCGAACCGCTCCGCGAAGGCGCGCGCGATCCGCTTGACCTCGGGCTCGGGCAGATCGACCGCGATCAGCCGCACGCCCGGGCCGAAGTGATCGCCGCGCTGCTTGTACAGCGTGCGACGCGGCTGAAACAGGAACGCCTCGAGCCCCGCGCGCCCCGCGTACGTCGCCAGCGCCGCGCTCAGGTTGCCGCCCGACGACGCCACCACTCGCTGCACCCCGGCCCGTCGCAGCAGCGCCACGGTCACGCACGCGTCGAGCGCCTTGTAAGTACCGGTGCACATCCGGCTCGACTCGTCGCAGACGATCACCTCGCGCGCCGCGGACCCCGGCAACGCGAACGTCGTCGCGCCCTCGCCGTGCGAGCAGGGCTCGAGGTCCGCGAGCGCCAGATCGACCGCCAGGCCCGGCACCGCGAGCACCTTGTGGTAGCGCAGCAGAAGGCTCTGCGACGCCGGAAATCGTCGATCGATCAAGGATCGCCAGTCCTCTGCCATCCCCGCACCCACCGCCGCCTCGATCCTCCGCGTCGCCGGACGCGCTGTCAAACACCGATGCGCGAGCGAGATCGCGACAGCGACATCGGCGCGCGAGGAGTCTTCTCAGGCCGCGGAGGATGTTGCGAGCGACGGCCGCGCGATGGCCACGCGTCCCTCGCTCCGCTACGCTGTGAACAGCGGCTGGTGGCATGGCGGCGCTGCTCAAGATCGAATACCGCGATCCGCTCGAGCCGGTCACCGGCGTCCTGGTGATCGATCGCCTCGTCGACGGCGTGTGCGCCGGCGGTCTGCGGATCGCCGCCGACGTCGACGCCGACGAGATCGCGGCGCTCGCCCGCAACATGACGCGCAAGCAGGCCGCCTTCGCCCTGCCGGTCGGCGGCGCCAAGGCCGGCCTGCGCATGGCACCCGATCACCCCGCGCGGCCTGCGGTCCTGCGCCGCTTCCTCGCCGCGGTCGCCCCCTTCATCGAGCGCAGCTGGTCGGTCGGCCCCGACCTCAACACCACCATGGCCGAGCTGCAGCGGGCCGCGGGCGACGTCGGCCTGCCCTGCCTCAAGCTCGCCGTCGGGCGCAGCCGCGGCCTCGCCGATCACGAGTTCCTGCGCCGCTACGCCTTCCTCGACGCCGCGGTCGACGGCTGGCCGGTCCACGCCCTGCGCGCCCCCGCGGCCGTGCGCGCCGCCACCCTCGCGCTCGGCCGCGCCCTCGCCCGTCCGGCCGGCCTGCGCGTCGCCATCCAGGGCGCCGGCGCGATGGGAGGCGGCGCCGCCTGGCTCCTCGATCGCGTCGGCTGCCGCGTCGTCGCCTGGGCCGACGACCTCCGCTGCCTCGTCGCCGACGCCGGCCTCGACGTCCCCGTGCTGCTGGCCGGCCGCCGCGACGGTCGCCTCCCCGAGCTCGCCGCCGACGTCCGCCCCTCCGACGCCGTCCTGCAGGTCGACTGCGACGTCCTGATCCTCGCCGCGGTCTCGCGCGCCTTCGCCATCGGCGACATCCCGCGGCTCCGCTGCGCCGGCGTCGTCGAGGCCGCCAACCTCGCGCTCGCCCCCGACGTCGAGGACGCCCTCCACGCCGCCGGCGTCCTCGTGATCCCCGACCTGCTCGCCAGCGCCGGCGGCTCTCTCGCCGTCGAGGCGCTCTACGCCGGCGCCCCGGACGGCCCCGCCGACGTCCTCGCCCACGTCGAGCGCCGCGTCGCCGCCCGCGTCGAACATGTCCTCGCGGACAGCCGCGCGACGGGCCGGTCCCCGCGCGCCGCGCTGACGGAGGCGATCGATGGCCCCTGACCCGGCATGTCCCGAAGGACACATTGAATGTCCCTTGAGACACACCGATCGGGGCATCCTCGTCCCCTGCTCGATCTGCCTCTCGGGACATCTCCCCTGTCCCATGCGCCACCCTCCGCCTCCCGCCCGACCTGTCCCCGAGGACATCCTCCGACCTCTCCGCGGGAGCGACCGGCCGTGACCGACATCGTCTGGCTCGACGGACAGCTCGTCCCCCCCGAGGCCGCGCGCTTCGGCCTCCTCACCCACTCTCTGCACTACGGCACCGCCGTGTTCGACGGCGGGCGCCACTACCGATTGGCCGACGGGGGCGTCGGCGTGTTCCGCCTCGACGACCACCTGCGCCGCTTCCTCGCCAGCGCCGAGAGCCTGTGGATGACCCTGCCCTGGCGCGCCCGGCAGCTCCGCGACGCCACGCTCGCCGTCGTGCGCGCCAGCGGCCGCGGCGACGGCTACGTCCGCCAGCTCGCCTTCTACGGCGACCAGCGGATCGGCCTCGGCGCGCACAACCCCGTCCACGTCGCCGTCGTCGCCTGGGAGCCCGGCGGCCCGCCCGGCGCCCCCATGAAGGTGCGGATCGCCTCGCTCGGCCACGGCGCCGGGTGGATCCCCACCGCCAAGCACGCCGGCCACTACGGCCGCGCCTTCCTGGCCCTGCGCGAGGCCCAGGCCTCCGGCCACGACGACGCCCTCTTCCTCGGCGAAGACGGCACCGTCGTCGAGGCCACCGGCGCCAACCTCTTCATCGTCCGCGACGGTCGCCTCGTCACCCCGCCCGACCACGAGCCGCTGCTGCCCGGCATCACCCGCGCCACCGTCCTCGCCCTCGCGGCCGACCTCGGCGTCCCCGCATGCGAGGCCCCGATCCCGCGCCACCACCTCGTCACCGCCGACGAGGTCTTCCTCGCCAACAGCGCCGCCGAGCTGCGCCCCGTCGTCCTGCTCGAGGGCCGGCGCTTGCCCGCCCCCGGCCCCGTCACCGCCGCGCTCGTCGCCCGCTACCGCGCCGTCGTCCGCGGCGAGGACCCGCAGCGTCGGCCGTGGATCGCCCGCGTGGAGGACCTCGCGTGATCGCCATCCTCGTCGCCAACGTCCGCGCCGCTCTCGGTGATCGTACGCCCAAGACCGCGGCCGACGCCGCCCACGCGCTCGGCCGCCTCGCCGCCCTCGCCTTCGCCGGCGACGACTACGCCGCGGTCGCCTACCACGGCCTCGTCTGGGACCTGCACGCCGACCCCGACCCGCGCACCTACGCCGTGCGTCGCTTCGTCGTCGAGGCCGGCTACGCCGTCGAGGAGGCCCACGTCCCGCCCGTCGCGCTCGAGCCGCTGCTCGCCCCCGCCGACCTGCTCGCGCGCCTGCAGGCCGAGCAGCACCAGCGCACCGGCCTGCGCCACCCGATGTCGGAGCACCTGTTCCACGGCGACCCCAGCCTCGCCGACCTCAAGATCTACCTGCGCCACCACTGGCACCGCTCGCGCCTCTTCTACCGCGAGCTGACCGAGCTCGCGCTGAGCTGTCCCTTGGGTCATGCGAGCGTCCTCCACCGCAACCTCTACGACGAGACCGGCGGCGAGGACGGATCGCAGGCCCACCCGGTCCTGCTGCAGCGCCTCCTGCGGCACTTCGACCTCCCGCACGGCTTCGACGACCGCCCCGAGCTGCCCGAGGCTCAGGCCTACCTCAACAACCGGATCCGCTGCGCCCGCCACCCCGACCTCGCGTGGGGCCTGGCCGTCCTGTTCTCGCTCGAGGCCGGCACCCCCGCCACCCACGGCAACATCCACGCCTTGCTGCAGCGCTTCGACGTCCCCGAGCCCGCGCGCGAGTTCCACCGGATCCACATGAGCGCCGACGTCGAGCACGCGCGCGAGACCGCCGAGCTGATCGGCGCCGTCGTTCACAGCCCCGCGGATCAGGCGATCCTGTTCGCCTCGCTCCGCTACCACCGCGCCCTGGGGCAGCGCTACTTCGACGCCATCTGGCGCGAGATGCAGGCGACGCATGACCACCGCGACCGGTGAGAAGCTCCTCCTCGAACTGCTCGACGGCTTCCTCGGCAGCAAGCTGCTGATGACCGCCTACAAGCTCGACCTCTTCACCGCCGCCCGCGAGCCGATCGCCCGCGACGCCCTCAGAGCCGCCCTCGACCTGCCCGAGCGCTCGTTCAAGATCGTCGTCGACGCCTGCGTCGGCCTCGGCCTGCTTCAGGAGGACGAGCGCGGCGTCGCCACCCCGGCCGCCCTCGCGCCCTTCCTCGTGCGCGCCCCCGATCGCCCGTTCCAGACCACCACCTATCTGCTCGAGTACTACGACGAGGTCTACCGCGCCCTCGCCGACATGGACGCGCTCGTGCGCAGCGACGGCGCCGCCTCGCCGTTCAAGCTGCGCGACTACTTCAAGGACGACGTCGACGCCATCGACCCGCAGGTCGCCGCCGAGTACTCGCGCTACATGGACGCCACGATCGCCAGGATCGTCGAGGTCGTCCTCGCCACCTATCCCTTCGGACAGCACCGCCGCCTGCTCGACCTGTGCGGCAACACCGGCAGCTTCTGCGCCGCGATCGTCGCCGCCACCCCCGGCCTCCACGGCGCCTTCCTCGACGTCCCCGCCTGCGTCGCCATCGGCCGCCGTCAGCTCGCGGCGCGCCCCGAGCTCGCCGGCCGCGTCGAGGCGATCGCCGGCGACGTGTTCCGCACCCCGCTGCCCGCCGGCTACGACGTCATCACCATGTGCCGCTCCGCCATGGACTGGGGCGACGACAAGATCGTCGCCGTCTACCGCCGCGCCCACGAGGCCCTCCCGCCCGGCGGCCGCCTCCTCGTCATCGAGCGCATGCTGCCCGAGCGCGTCCTCCGCGAGGCCTTGCCGATGTACCTGCGCGGCGTCTACTTCCTCGCCAAGTCGGAGAGCACCCGCTACCGCTCGCCGCGCGAGCACGTCGCCCTGCTGCAGGCCGCCGGCTTCGCCGCCACCGAGGAGCTCGAGCCCCCGCGCGCCCCTTACGAGTTCTTCCAGTCGATGCGGATCCTCGTCGCCAGCAAGTGACGTGGTCTCGACTCGCGCGACGCCACCTCGACCGGCTCGCGCTCCTCTCACCGCACCTCGGCGTCAGCACCTGACGCCGCCCCGTCCCCCGCACTTCCGCCAGCCATCGCCGCCGCCCCATCCCCCGCACTTCCGCCAGCCATCGCCGCCGCCTCGCCCCCGCACTTCCGCCAGCAATCGCCGCCGCCTCGCCCCTGCACTTCCGCCAGCCATCGCCGCCGCCTCGCCCCCGCGCAGCGCCGCCGCACCTCGCCCGCGACCGACGCTGCCTTGCTTTCACGAAACTCCGTCGCACCCCCGCAACTGATGCCGCCCGCCTTGCCCACGCTCGCCGCGATCGCCCAGGTCCCCGACGACCTGCTCGCCGCCGCCGTCGCGCTGTGCCTCGACGCTGCCGCCCTGCCCGTCCTGCTCGGCGCCCTCGACCTCGATCTCCTGGCCCGCCTCGCCCGCGGCCCCGCCACTCTCGACTGGCTCGCCGCCGAGCAGGCCGATCGCACCGGCGACGCCGCGCTCGAGATGCTCCTCGAGCTCGGCAGCGGCTTCGGCCTGTTCGCCCTCCGCGACCGTCGCTACGAGCTCACCGCCCTGTCCCGCACTTTCTTCTTGGAAGACTCGCCGCTGCGCCTGCTCGGTCTCGTCGATCGTCACCGCCGCTACGTCGACGCCATCGCCGCTCTGCCCGCCGCCCTGCGCGACACCAGGCGAGCCGATCGCCGCGTGTGGTCCCCGGCCGCCGACGCCGGCGCCCAGGCCGACTACTTCCGCGCCCGCGCCGCCTTCAACGAGGCCAGCCGCGACTACTTCCGCGACACTGCCTCCTTGCTGGCGCGCGCCCACGGCCCGCGCGACCTCCGGGCCCACCGCGTCGTCTGCGACGTCGGGGCCGGGCCCGCGGCCTTCGCCGCGATCCTCAAGGCATCCGCGCCGCACCTGCAGGTCCACGCCGCCGAGGTCACTTACAAAGATCCCGCCTACCTCGCCGCCACCGCCGCAGACCTGCGCGCCGAGGGCCTCGACGTCGCCCTGCACCCCGTCAACGTCCTCCACGAGCCGCTCCCGCCGGCCATCGATCTGCTGACCGCCAACCGCCTGTTCTCCGGCCTCGATCGCAGCGGCGCCGAGGGCTGGGCCGCGCGCCTCCACGCCGCGCTGGCCCCCGGCGGCACGCTCGCCCTGGTCGACTTCTTCGCCACCGGCGACCCCGCCCACGACCGCTCGCTCGCCGCCCTCGTCG
Source organism: Nannocystis pusilla (assembly GCF_026626665.1). Taxonomy (GTDB): domain Bacteria; phylum Myxococcota_A; class Polyangia; order Nannocystales; family Nannocystaceae; genus Nannocystis; species Nannocystis pusilla. Next base: position 213,669 of record NZ_JAPNKE010000002.1, on the reverse strand, counting down.
CCCTGTGGATGGCCTGGAACCGCCACGAACTGCAGCGCGTCCCCCTCACCGATCCCAGCGACGACCGCCACGCCTGGGGCTGGAACCCGCCGTGGCGCTGCGACGAACTGAGCCGCCTGCTCGCGCGCGTCGGCTTCCACGACATCCGCGCGCGCAGCGTCGTCCCCCCGTTCGCCCTCGTCGAGGCTCGCAAGTGAAGCGCAGCGAGACCGCGAACCGCCGACCCGTCGCGCCGCCGCGAGCGCCCCGTCGATCCTCCTCGGCTCGCCCCATCCTCGCGCGCGTCACCGCGATGCTGCTCACGTCTCCGCCGACGACGCTTCGCCGTCGCGGCCCGCGAGGTCCGCTGTGACCCTCGACCCCACGCCTGTCCGCTGCTGCGACGTAGTCTGCCGCGACCTCGCCCGCGACAACGTCCTCGTCTACGGCGTCCACAGCCGCGAGGCCCGCGTCGTCGCGCGCGCGGCCGCCGACGCCCTCGTCGCCGCGCGCCGCTTCCGGCCGCTCGCCGAGCACATCGACCTCGCCACCCGCGGCTGCCCGGCCGAGGAGGCCGCCAACATCCAGAGCGGCCTGCTCGCGCTCGCCGACGCCGGCATGTTCGTCTCCTTCGCCGACCTCCGGCGCGTCTGCGTGCCCGACGAAGCGCCGCCGCCGATCGATCTCGTCGCCATCCCCAGCGCCGATCGTCCCGCCGCGGCCGAGCGCGCGGTCGCCTCGCTGCTCCTCGACGCCCGCCGGTTCGCGCGCGACCGCGAGCTCGTCGTCGCCGACGGCTCGAGCGATCCGTCCGTCCGCGCCGACTACCGCGCCCGCCTCGCCGGCCTCGCGCGCGCGCACGCGGCCCGCCTCGTCTACGTCGGCGCCGACGAGCGCCGCGAATTCATCGCTCGCCTCGCCGCCCGCGGCCACGACCCCGACCTCCTCGCCTTCGCCCTCGCCGACCCCGAGCGCACCGGCATGGCCTATGGGACAGGTCGCAACGCCCTCCTCCTCCGCGCCGTCGGCCGCCGCTTCGTCTGCCTCGACGACGACGTGATCGCCCGCCCCGTCGACCCGCCCGATCCCCTGCCCGGCCTCAGCCTGTTCACCGGCGACGGCGAGGGCTACGACAACTACCAGCCGCAGGACATCTGGTTCTACCCCGACCGCGCCGCTGCTCACGCCGCCGCGCGCTGGTCGGACCGCGAGGCCCTCGACGGTCACGCCGAGATGCTCGGCCGCCCGCTGCCCGCCCTGCTCGCCGCCGTGCCCGCCGGCGCCCCGATCGAGCTCGACGACTGCCTCGACCGCGCCATCCTCCGCCGCCTGCGCGGCGGCCAGGGCCGCGTGCGCGTCACCTTCCAGGGCCTCCTCGGCGACCTCGGCTGGTACGCCCCGACCTGGTGCCTCCTGTTCGACCGGGCCAACCGCGAGCGCTTGCTCGCCTCCGAGGAAACCTACCGGCGCGCGCTCGCCTCGACCCGCCAGGCCCTCCGCCTCGTCCGCCGCGCCACCGTCGGCGACGGCCGCTACTGCCAGGGCGCCGTCCTCGGCCTCGACCACCGCGACCTCCTGCCGCCCTTCTTCCCCGTCGGCCGCTACGAGGACGGCGTGTTCCGCACCACCCTGCGCGCCCTCGACGACACCACGCTCTTCGGACATGTCCCATCGGCCCTGGTCCATGAGCCAGTCGCGGAGCGGTCCTGGGCCGAGGGCGACGTCTGGCGTCCGGGCGGCTGGGTCCGCCTCGGCGAGATCGTCGTCCAGTGCGTGCGCGCGGCCGCCTCGCCGCTCCCCATGCCCGCCCTCGGCGCCCACCTGCGCGAGCTCGGCCGGCTCGCCCCCGCCGACTTCCGGGCCTTCGTCGCCCTGCGTCTGTGGCGGCAGAAGGAGCTCTACGCCCGCCACCTCGAGATCTTGCTGGCGCGACACGGCGGCGGTCCGTCCTACTGGGCCGACGACGTCCGGCGCCACCTCGACGCCCTCGCCGAGCACGCCGCCACCCGCGAATATCCGGCCCCGCGCGACCTCCTCGGCGACGGCGGCGATCCCGACCACGCCCTCGCCCGCGCCCAGCGGCTCGTGGCCCGCTTCGGCGAACTCCTCGTCGCCTGGCCCGACATCGAGCGGACCACCGCCGAGCTCGTCGAGGCCGGTCACCGGCTCGGCGTCACGCTCGCGTGAATCGTCGCCTCTGCGGCCTTACCGCGGCCGCCCCGGCGCCGCCACGCGTCGGCCGAATAACGACGTAAACGGCGGACAAAGCCCCGCGCCCACGGCGTCACCGCCGGCCCGCACCATTCTCCCGGCGTGGGCCGACTGCAGCGAATCGCGGCAGCACGCGCGAGCGATTTCGCGTATTCGCAGATCTGCGAATACGCGCATTCGACCGCCGCGCGCGCCGGAGCGGCCGCGTCGGCTTGCAAATCGCCGCCGTCGCCCGGTCCAACCCCTGTGCCCTCCGACCCGCGGCCGGGAATCATCGGACTCGTCGACCGCTGCGGCAGCGACGGCTGCGCGGCGCCGCCGCGGCCGCCAGCGCCCTCTCGCGGCCGCGACGCCGATGTGGGCCGCGCCGCCACCCGCGCCCCGGGCGATCGCCCCGGCGCGAGGAATGTGGGCAGGGCTCGCGCTCTGCCCACATCCGCCGCCCGCAATACCGGCCCCCTGTGTTCACAACACCCCGCGCTCGCGGCTCGGCGCACCGCCGCGAACAATCGCCGCCCGCCGCGCGAAACAATCGTCGCGCGCCCGGGCCGCCGACGAATCACCGTAAGGACGCCGTTCTCACGGTCTCGACGCAAAGCGAGCTGTTCCGCCCGTCGACGCCGACGGCCGCGAACGGGCGCCAGCCCCCCGGACGCCACAATCCTGTCAGCGCGAAATCGCCGCCGAAGGCCGGTTCACCCGTCTTCACAATGCCTCGACCCGCGCTCGGCGCCCCTCATTGTCGCTTGCGGCGGCATCGGCGAGGCGCGTCGATCCTGCCGCGACGTCACTCCCATCGTTTTTCCCAATCACATGTGTATGACGATCGGCGACCGGACACCTGTTCTCTTTTTGGTTGCCTTCCAAGCTCGTCCTTGCGATGATGACAGGGCGTCGAATCCGATAGCGATCGCACTGGAACCGTTCACGCCGAGCGGTCCCGCCAAGGAGATTTGTCATGGGTAATACATCGAATCAGGTCAAGAAGGCGATGGAGATTGACGGAGCGATCGCCGCGGCGATTGTCGATAGTGAGAGCGGCATGACGCTCGCGACCGCCGGCGGAACCGCCGCGTTCGACATCGAGGTCGCCGCCGCCGCCAACACGAACGTCGTCCAGGCCAAGCTCAAGGCGATGAGCAGCCTGCGGCTCGCCGACGAGCTCGAGGACATCCTCATCACGCTCGGCAAGCAGTACCACATCATCCGCCCGCTGCGGCGCACGCCGGCGGTCTTCTACTACCTCGCTTGCGAGCGCAGCCGGACCAACCTGGCGATGGCGCGCCGCAGCCTGGCCGAGATCGAGCAGGCGACGACGCTCTAGCCCGGCCTGGACCGACGCGTCGGCGCACCGAGCTCGTGCGTCGGCGCCGGCACTGGAGGCGTGTATTTTGGCTTCGCTGTTCATCGTCGACGACGATTCGCAGTTCCGCAGCGCGCTGACGCGCGAGCTCGAAGGGCGCGGCTTCCAGGTCGCGTCGGCGGCCTCGGTCCACTCGGCTCTGGCGGCGCTGGCGAAGCAGCCGGCCGACGTGGTGCTGACCGACCTGCGGCTGGGCGGCCCCGACGGGCTCGACCTGCTCAAGCTGCTGCCGAGCGTGTCGCGACGGACGCGCACGATCCTCATGAGCGCCCACGCCTCCGCGCGCGATCATCAGATCGCCACCGAGCTCGGCGCGGTCGACATCCTCCTCAAGCCGTTCTCCTCCGCCGAGCTGCTTCGATCGATCCAGAAGGCGATCGACTGCGAGACCGGGTTTCAGGGCAGCGTCCACGGCCTGTCGCTCATCGACATGGCGCAGATGTTCCACCTCTCGCAGCGCTCGGTCACGATCGTCGTCACCCACGCCGACCAGCCGCCCAGCAAGATCCACTTCCGCCGCGGCGAGATCATCGACGCCGCCCACGGCTCCGCCTCCGGCTGCGCCGCCTTGCGAGCGATCCTCGCCAGCTCCTCGGGCACGCTGCACACCACCAGCCTCGAAGCGGACGTCGTCCCCACCATCGACGCCCCCTTCGATCAGCTGCTGCTGGCCAGCCTCAGCCAGCTCGACGAGGAGCAGCACGAGCACCGCCGCGCGGAGGTCGGCCAGACCGTGTTCGAGCTCGATGGCATCGTCGACGACGAGCCCGCCGCGCCCCCGCCGGCCGAGAGCCCCGCGCGCCTCCCCGTGGCCGACGCCGCGTGCCGGCGCCTGGCCGAGTCGGTCGACGGCGCGCTCGCCTGCAGCGTCGTCGACCTCGCGCGCGGCGTCCTGGTCGGCCACCACGAGCGTCGCCGCGGCGCGGTCGCGCTGCCCGAGGCCGCCCTGGCCGCGGCGGGCGTCGACCTGTTCGGCGGCCGGATCGCGCTCGGCCGGCTGCACGAGGTCCAGCTGACCGCCGCCGAGCACTACATCTTCGCCCGGCGCCTCGCCAGCCGCGAGTGGGCGCTCCTCCTCTGCACCGACCGGTCGATCAGCATCGGCCTCGGATGGGCGCAGCTGCGCGCGCAGATCGGGCTGGTCGAATCGCTGGCGCCATGATGCAGATCACGCAGATCGTGCAGGGGATGCAGGGGACGCAGGGGAGGATCCGGACATGGCAGTCTTCGAACCAGACCGCGCGCGGATCGTCCTGCGCATCGTCTATGACGGGCCCGGCCGCGCCGGCAAGACCACCAACGTCGAGCAGCTCGCGCGCATCTTCGGCACCAGGCCCGGCGACGAGCTGCAGGTCCACCCGGCGGCCACCGGTCGCACGATCTTCTTCGACTGGTTCAGCTTCGACGGCGGCGTGCTCGACGGCCAACAGCTGCAGGTCCAGGTCGTCACCGTGCCCGGCCACAAGAGCCTCGAGCCGCGGCGCGCCCACATCTTGCGCGGCGCCGACGTCGTCGTGCTGGTGTGCGACAGCGCCGTGTCCGGCCAGGACTCGGCGCGCGAGATGCTCGACAGCCTGCGCGAGCACCTCGGCAGGAGCGCGGTGCACGTGCCGCTGCTGGTCCAGGCCAACAAGCAGGACCTCCCGAGCGCCATGCTGCCGCACGAGCAGGGCCGCGCTGCGCCTCGGGCCCGACGTGCCGGTGATCGGCGCCCAGGCCTCCGCCGGCATCGGCGTCCGCGAGACCGCGGTCGGCGCGATCCGTGCCGCCGTGCGGCAGATGAAGCAGCGCACCGCCCGCGAGGGCCTGGGCGCCCTCGCCGGCCAGGCCGGAACCGCCGAGCAGCTGCGCGCCGCGCTGCAGACGATCGAGAGCATCGGCACCCACCGCAGCGCCGACGACGAGGCCCGCCGCGGCCCGTCGCGCCCGCAGCCGGACGAGGGCCGGGTCGTCTACATCCGCTCGGCCAAGCGGACCACGCCGTTCGCCGGCGACGACGCTCCGGCCCGCCCGCGCACACGACATGTCCCCGAGAGCATGTCCGAAAGACCCGCCGCCGAACGCCCCGCGCGGCCGAAGATCCCCGTGTCGGCCATGTTCATCGAGCCGACCCCGCACGTCGAGCTGCCCGACATCCCCTCGCCCCCGGCCCCGACCGTCCGCGTCCCGCCGCCGCCCGTGCTCGCCCACGCCGACGCGCCCGTCGCCGTCGCCGAGCCGTTCGATCTCGAGGAAGCTCGCTCCGAGCCCGACGCGCCCGGCGGCGCCCTCTCGACCTTCGCCCCCCGAGCCACGGCACCCTCCGCGACCGCTGGCCGACCGAAGCGCCGCCCCTGAGCGAGGAGCCGCCCGACCCCGCAGCCTCCCCGCAGGACGCCGACGAGGCCGCGCCCTCCGCCCCGGACGACACGCCGGATCTTCGACCCCGCGAGACGCACGCCTCCGGGCCCGACCGGGAGGACGCCGCCCCCTCGCCGCCTGCACATGTCCCCGAGGACAGCCTCTCTCCGGCCGCCTCCGAGCCCGACCGGCAAGACGCCGCGCCCACGCCTGCACATGTCCCCGAGGACAGCCTCTCATCGGCCGCCTCCGAGCCCGACCGGCACGACGCCGCGCCCACGCCTGCACATGTCTCCGAGGACAGCCTCTCTTCGACCGCCTCCGGGCCCGACCGGCAGGACGCCGCGGCTGCCCCCGCGGACGGCCGCGCCTTCGCAATACCTGTCCAGGAGGACAGCTCCGCCGTCCCGCTCGCCCACCTCTCCGAAGCCGGCCATCCGCCCGAACGACCCGCTTGGGGCGCCGAGTCCCGCACACCCGCGCCGTCCGTCCACGGCGACGCCGGCCGTGATTCTCGCGGCCGAGAGGTCCCGCGGGACCGCGCCGCCGCGGCCGCCACGGCCTCGCCAGGACCTGTCCCCGCGGACAGCTCCGTCGCGCCCGCGCCCCTCCCCGAGGACGATCATCCCCCCGGCCAACCTGTACTGGAGGACAGCACCGTCTCGCCCGCCCCCCGCGACGCTCGTCCTCCCGACCGCCCTGCCCAGGAGGACAACTCAGCCATGCCCGCCCGGCTCGTCCACATCCCTGGGGACCGCGCTCCGAGAGACCCTCCCGGCCCGCACGACAGCGCCTCCGCGGCATCTCCCTCCGCTGTCCTCGAGGACAGCCACGCTGGATCGCCGCCGGACTCTGCGACGGCGTCGGCCTCGTCCGACGCCGTCCGCGGGGACAGTCCCACGGCGAACGCGCTCCCGGCCTCTCTCCCCGGCGAGAAGGACCGCACAGCCACGACAGCCGCTCCCGTCGACGCCCCCGGGGACCTCCGTTCCGCCGGGCCGCCAGCGCACGCCGCCGAAGTCCACGCCACGAGCGCCCCCGCTCGACCTGTCCCCGAAGCCATTCATGCTTCATCCTCGGCCGCCGCGCGGGACGGCGCCCCCGCTCGACCTGTCCCCGAGGACATTCACCCCGCAGCCTCGCCGGCCGCGGGAGATGCCATACCTGTCCCCGAGGACATCCACCCCGCAGCCTCGCCGGCCGCGGGAGACGCCCTACCTGTCCCCGAGGACATCCGCTCCGCAGCCTCGCCGGCCGCGGGAGACGGCGCCGCTCCACCTGTCCCCGAGGACATCTACGCAGTCTCGACCCCGCCCTCCCAACCTGTCTCCGCGGACACCCCGCCGTCGCCCGCCACGGACACCGAGCCCGCGCCCGACGACCTCGCCGTTCCCCGGCCGGACCTCCCGCCCGGCCACGTCTGGCCGGTCCCGGCCGGTCGTCACGTGCTCGAGCGGATCGCCGGCGGCCCGCTCGTCCGCGCCCGTCTTTCAGGACATGCCCCTTCGAGCATGCTCTACAAGACAGGCGGCTTCTGCCTGCGCACCCGCCTCGAGTGGCGCTTCGGCGACGACGAGCGCGGCCGGGCCGCCCTCCGCGAGCACGTCCGGCGCGCCGCGCGTCTCGGCCCGCTGCTGCCCGCGGACACGGCGGTCGCCCTGGCGGTCGGCGCCGGCGATCACGTCTTGTGGCACATCGTGCCCGACCTGCCCGCCCTCGGCGCCGAGCTGCGCACCGCCGCCGGGCCCGAGCGCCCGCACCAGCTCGTCCGGCTCGCCTCCGCCTACGCCACGGCCCTGCGCCTCGGCGCCCGCGAGGGCCTCGCGCTCGACCTCGAGGCCCACGCCTTCGCCGAGCAGGACGGCCGGTGGGTCTACCTCGGCGATCGACTCGGCGAGCCCATGCCCGCCCCGGCCCTGCTCGACGCCCTGCTGCGCCCGCCCGCCGGGCCGCTCGCGGCCTGGCTCGACGCCCTCGACCAGGTTCTGCCCACCGTGCTCACGCGCGACGACGTCGCGACCCTGGGCCTCGCGGGCGCCCTCGCGAGCTCCGAGGCCGCCCCCGAGGCCCGCCTCCGCGCGCTCCTCGAGCGCTGCGCCTGAACCCGCCTCGCCGCGGACCCGCGAGCGCGGGCGCTCCGCCTGAGCCCACTCATGACGCGGATGGATCGAGCCGCGAGGTCGGACCGCGGTACGTCCTTGCAAGCCTCGAGCGCCCCGCCTGAGCCCTCCTGCGACGTGGATCCACAGGCGTCGCGAGGTCGACTGCGGTACTGCATCCTCGGGCTCGCGTCGCACAACCGCGACCGCCGTCACGCCTCGACCCAACCCTCCGCCGTCAGCCGCAGCAGCGCCACCTCATCGAAGATCACCGGCCGCCGCGCCTCCTTGCGCGGGCTGACCCGCATCAACGGGCTGCGCCAGCCCCCGTCCAGGCTGTCCAGCGCAGCCAGCAGCCGCGCCCGCGACGAACACGGCCCCGCGCGACGGAGCAGCTCGACCGTCAGCTCCGCCAGCGCCTGCCCGCCCACGCTCGTCCCCGTCACCTCGATCTGCGGCGCCTGCCGGGCCATCAACGCCCGGTGCTCCGCGATCGCCGGCGAGTCTGACCCTTCGGCCATGTGCAGCCAGTGCGACCCGATCACCCCCTCGCCCGCCGCTCCGAGCATCGCCGTCAAGCCATCGACGAACCCGACCAGCCAGCGCGGCCGGAACCCGCGGCGCTGCCCGTGCAGGATCGCCGCCACCTCCTGCTCCGGGCGGACCACCGCCAGCACCGCCTCCATCCCCTCCGCCTGCATCGCCTCGACCGCCGGCTCGATCGCCTCCTCCGGGCCCAGCCAGCGCGACCGCTCCGGCGCCCGCCCCAGCCCCGTGGCGAAGCCGGCCACCCAGTCGCGGCCGAACGCAGTGTCGTACGTGATCGTCCCGACCCGCGCGAGCTCGCGGACGTGCAGCCCGAGCGCGCGCCCGTTGCTGTGATACGGCACGTTGGCCACGCACATGTTCGTCCGCGGCGCGTCGGCCATCGACGACGCCCCGGTGACCACCGCGAGGTCGGGGATGTTCGCGGTCGCCAGTCGGTCGAGCACCGTCAAGTGCGGCGGCGTCCCGACGCACATCAAGAAGCCGAACACCGCGTGCTCCGCCAGCAGGCGCTCGACCACCGCCGGCGTCTCCGCGGGATCGTAGCGATCGTCGCCGACGATCAGCGCGATCCGGTGCCCGTGTACCCCGCCGGCCGCGTTGACCTCGGCGAACAGCGCCTGGGCCGCCACGGCGATCTCGCCGAACATCGCCATCGTCCCGGTGAGCGGCGCGTGGCAGCCGAAGCAGATCGTCGCGCCCGGCCGCAGTGCCTGTTCCGACTCCATCCTCATCCCTCCCGCTCACGTGACATGCGTGCGCACGGCTCGGGCCGCCGCGCTCCAGACTGCCACCATTTCGCCCCGCGTGTCATGTCAAACCTCCTCACCGGGCCACGCTTCGCCGCGGAGCCAGCGCTCGACCATCACCACCCCGCGGTCCCCGGCCTCGACCGCCCGGAGCTGCGCCTGGATCCGCCCCAATCCCGCCGCGTACGTCCCGGCCAGCGCCCGATCGAGCGCCGCCTCGATCCGCCCCGTTTCAAGAAATTCCGCCGGCGTCAGCGCCTCGCCGAGCCCGTGGTGCCGCACCCGCGCCGCGTTGCCCTGCGCGTCGTACGGGTTGAATTGCGGCACCAGCACCAGGGGCACCGCGTGCCACAGGCACTCCTTGATCGTCCCCATCCCGCCGACCGAGATCATCGCCGAAGCCGCGCGCAACACCGCGTGTTGTGGCGCCCACGCCACCACCTTCGTATTGCTCGGCGCCGCCGCGGCCAGGCCGTCCGCCGAGTGGGCGTCCCCCGCGATCACGAACGACAGCTCCGGCCGCCGCCGCGCCAATGTCGATACCTGCGCCAGCAATTCATGGTGTTGCGGCCGCCACAGCCCCTGCGATCCGAGCGCGCAGTACACCAGCGGCCGCCGCAGCAGGAACGCCGCCAGCTCCGGCGCCGGCGGCGATTCCATCACCGTCACGCTGGCGACATCGTCGTGACAGCGCGCCGGCAACTCGCGCGGGAACTCGAACGCGCGCGGACACAATATCAATTGCGGCAGGCGGGGAAAGTCCGGCGCGATCGCCCCCTCCCACGAAAACTCCGCGCGCGGGAATGCATACACCCGGAGCAGCTCCTCCACGTAGCGCGGATACCACGAATCGGCAGCCCGCCGGCGTTCCTCGGCCAGCCGCGCCCACTCGGCCTCCGCGACCCGGCGGGCCGCCGCGTCCGTCCCCCAGCGGGCCCCGCTCGACAGCGGCGGCACCCCCGGCTCGCGGCCCTGGAAGCACGACGGCGACAATGATGCCACCGCGATCTCCAGCTTGCGCGCCACGATCGGGATCGACACATCGTACGCGTCGCCGAGGATCAGGTCCGGCGCCGCCGCGCGGTAGACCTCGTCGAGACCGCCGGCCAGCAGCCAGCGCACCCGCGCGTCGCGGCGCTGCTCCGCGTCGGCCTCGCGCGCTGCCTGCTCCATGCGCGACCACGCCGCCTCCGCCTCTGCCGGAAAGACGTCCTCGAGGTACGGCCGCAGCGTCAGCCCGTGCGCCTCGCAGAACTCGCGCCACCACGGCGTCAGCAGGTGCTCGACCCGATGACCGGCCGCCGTCAACGCCCGCGCCAGCTTCAGCGTCGGCAGCACATGCCCGTGTTCACGCAGCGTGTGGATCAGGATCCGAGCCATCGCCAGCCCCCTCGTGTTTCGGCGACATCCAGCGCCACAGCGGCAATGCGAGCACCGCGGCGAGCGCCGCACAGCCTGCCGCGGTCCAGTAGAGCGCCGCGTAACCGGCCCGCGTCGCCACCGCCCCGAGGCCGAGCTCGGCCGCGAATCCGGCCGCCGCCAGGGCCGCGCTCAGGGCCGCGCTCACCATCCCGCGGCCGCGCACGCGATCGTAAAACGTCGAGTACAGCGCCGGCCACAACAGCAGGTGCCCCAGCCCCGTGGCGATCCCCAGCGCGATCATCCCCAGCTGCGTGCGGACCTCCGCCAGCCCCGCGCCCACGCCCACCAGCACCAGCGCGCTGGCCACCACCACCGGCCCGCGGCCCAGGCGATCGACGAGGTGCCCCGCCGCCGCGCGGCCGAGGGCGATCACCGCGAAGTACGCGGTGAACAGCGGCGTCACGCTGCCGAGCGCGCGGTGGGTCGCCAGCGCGGTGATGAACGACTCCTGCGCCACGAAGTGGATCGACAGCAGCGTGAACACCAGCATCAGCGCCAGCACGCGCGGCCGCGCGAAGTCCCGCAGGAACTCGCGGTACGGCGGCGCGTGCTCCTCGCTCACGGGCGTCGGCGTCGCCGCGATCGTCCGCACCAGGACGTGCAGCGCCGCCAGGCCGGCCAGCGCCAGACACATCGTCGAGAAGCCCCAGCGTCCCAGCAGCCCCTCCGCCAGCGCCGAGCCGATCACGTTGCGCGCCAGGCTGACGAACGCGAAGTAATACGCCAACACCTGCGGCCGCCGCTCGGCCTGCACCGACGCCACCACCGTCGCCACCACCCCGACGTCGAGGTGCGCCGTGCCGAGGCTCATCAGCGCCACGCTGGCCGCCAGACCGGCCACGCTGTCCGCCGCCAGGCCCGCGCACGCCAGCCCGAGCGCCTGCACCAGCGCCCCGCCGATCAGCATCGCTCGCAGGCGGTGCTGCGCCAGCCAGCCCGCCAGCGGCAGCGCCAGGACCCCGCCGAGGGTCGACGCCGCCATCACCTCGCCTATCGTCGCCGGCGAGTGGCCCGCGGCCTCGAGGTGCCCCGGCACGAAGCGCAGCGCCATCGAGGCCACGGGGCCCAGCGCGGCCGCGGCGAAGAAGCCGACGAAGCGTGGGTCATGCCACGGCAGCGCCGACGTCCTGGCCACATTCGCGATTCGACCGCTCCCACCCCGCTCGGGCCCTCTCGGGCCAATCTCGCACGACCCCGGCGCCGACGCGAGCCGGGGCGAGAACGCCCGCGCCGGCGCCGGGACGCCGGCGAGCACCACCATCGCGGGGTCGGGCGCCCGCGGAGTCTCCGGACGCGCAGGCGAATCTGCGGAGGCGCCGCCCTGTCATGATTGACCCGCCTCGCCGCCGACGATCGTCGCGCCCGTCCACGTGTAGAGCTCGGTCGTCGGCGGCCCGAGCGGCGCCTTGCTCGGATCGGAGCCCGACAGGGCGAGCACCGTCGATTTGAACCACACCTCGAATTCGCCCGAGCTGGCGGCGTACGCCTCGACGTCGGCGCAATCGTCGATCCGCGTGACCACCAGCACCCACGGCCCGAACGGCGTGTCTTGAATGTGCCAGGTGTCCAGCAGCACCCCGTAGCGCCGGTACGCCGCCTCGGCCTCGGCGCGCCGGGTCCCCCGCAGGGCCGCCACGAATGCCATCAGTTCGCCGACCGGTCGGCGCAACGGGAATGCACGTACCGCGTAGGACATGCTCGCGAACGTAGCACCGGCCCCATTGCCCGCGAGCGCAAGGGCCGCCCGCAGCGATCCACGTCGCACCCCGCGGGTCGTCGGCGCGCCCCGGCTGTGCGTCGCGTCGCCGCGGCCTCGCGTCCGCGCCCGTCCGCGACGTCCGCGCGCCGCTGCCCCGAGCTTGTGCCGCGGCCGCGCGCCGGGCATCGTGGCCGCCCATGGCTTCCCGCGCGCTCGCCCTCGCCTCGCCCCTCCTCCTCCTCGCCCTCCTGCCCGCCTGCAACGGCGAGGAGAAGACCACCGCCGACGTCACCGCGACGATGGCCACCACCGACGCGACGACCACCGCGCCCGCCACCACCGACGGCGAGAGCGAGACCTCGACCGCCACCACCACCACGGGCACGCCGACCTCGACCACCACCGCGGCCGAGACCACCACCACCGCGGCGCCGACCAGCGAGGGCACCACCGTCGACACGACCGCCGACACGACCGACGGCACCACCACCGCCTCCACCACCACCGGCGTCATGCCTGGCCCGTGCGAGGGCGACGCGCCGCGGATCCGGATCTCCACCACCCTCGGCGACATGGTCGTCCAGCTCGACGCGGTCAACGCCCCGATCACCACCGCCAACTTCGTGCATTACGTCGAGACCGGCTTCTACGACGGCACCATCTTCCACCGCGTGATCGACGGCTTCGTCATCCAGGGCGGCGGCCTCTTGCCCGACCTGTCGAGCAAGCCGACCGACCCGCCGATCCCGCTCGAGGTCAGCCCCGCGCTCACCCACGTCGACGGCGCGATCTCGATGGCCCGCACCAACGACCCGAACAGCGCCACCTCGCAGTTCTACATCTGCGACGGCCCGCAGGACTTCCTCGACGGCCAGTACGCCGCCTTCGGCGTGCTTGTCGAGGGCTTCGACGTCCTCGCCGCCATCTCCGCCGTCCCGACCGGCAGCGAGAACGGCTACGACGACGTCCCGATCACCGACGTCATCGTCAACTCGGCCACCTGCGAGTGACCCATTTCTTCCGCTGCGCGAAGGGACATGCCCGAACGGGCATGTCCCTTCAATCATGTCGCGCAGATCGTCGCTGAGAAAGGCCCTGGACCGCCCCCGCGGCCAGCGCTGCGCCCGCCGGATCTCGGCCCTGCATCGCGCCATGAACCGCGACGGCCGGGTCCGCTCGCCGCGTTGATGCAACTTTTAGCTGACAGGCGAGGGCGGCCGACTACCCTCAAAAGTCCAAGGCCTCTTCTGCCGGAGGTCCTCGTGTCACCCGCCCGGAGCACGCCGTCCGGAGCCTCGCCACGCCCCGAAGGAATCAGCCGTCATGCAAATCCGGTCCCCTCGTCCCAGCGTCCGCGGATTCTCGAGCGGCGCCCTCCTCGCCACCCTCGCCGTCTTCTTCGCCCTCTACGGCACCATCGTCAACATCGCCGAGGCGAGCCGCGCGCTGGCAGCCAGCAAGGAGTCGCTGGCGAAGAGCACGCGCATGCCGGTCGCGGCCCTCGAGGCGCGGCGAGCCTTCTCCGTGCACCGCCGGGCCCCCGCCCCGCACGACGACGCCTCCGTGAGGGCCGACCTGCGAGCCGCAGCCCTCGCGTCGTCGGCCCCTGCCACCGGCCTGGCCGACACGGCGCGCAGCGCCGGCGTGCACCTCGGCGCGGCGCGCTGATCGGCGGCCTCGCCGCCGGCGCCATGACCTGTCTTCCAGGACATGTCGCCCGCGGACGAGCACCGGCCGCGCGCTGCTAGCCCGGCGGCTCGAAGGTCTGGCAGGCGGTGTCGATCACGCTGACCGCCGCGTCGAAGAACGGCGCGTAGTCGGGCGAGCAGATCGAGCCCCAGTTGCCGTAGGTGAACGACTCGGCGAACTCGCGCAGGCGCGGCGAGGCCTCGGCCTGCCCGGTGCACACGGGGTTCGGCTGGTCGGGGTCGCCGATGAGGCCGAGGACCACGATGTTCTTCTCGAGCCCGTACTTGGCGGCCACCAGCGACGCGTTCCAGCCGACCGGGTTGCCGTTCGACTCCTCGTCGTCCTCCTCGTCGGTGATGAAGGTGACGACCAGCAGCGCGTCCTTGCGCAAGAACCCGTCGTTGCACGCGCCGCCGTTGGTGAGCTGCCCCGTCGCCGCGACCATCGCCTCCATCGGCCGCTCGCTGCCGTCGCCGTTGGTGCCGACCTTGGCCAGACACTCGAAGGTGCTGGCCAGGTTCGGCTGGCCGTTGATCATGTAGCGATTGCCGCCGACGATCCCGCACTCGCTGTCGCTCGGGTCCTTGGTGAGGCCGACCCCCAGCGTCGCGTCGCAGCCCTCCGGCTGCGGCAGGTTGTTGCACGGATACCCCTCGCACTCGGGGAAGAACGTGCACAGGACCAGGCACTCCTGCAAGAACGCGTTGCCCGCGTCGGTGTCGATCACCATGATGTGATAGTCCTCCGCCATCACGGTGTTCTGGATCGACGAGATGAAGCCGTCGAAGCTGACCGCCAGCGCCTCCTGCTCCTCGGCCATCGAGCCCGAGTTGTCGACCACGAACAGGAAGTCGATCTTCTGACAGCCCTTCTCCTCGCCGGTCTCATTGGTCGGATCGATCGGCCCGGTGTCCTCGCCGACGTCGAACTTGGGGCCGTCCATGCCGCCGCTGCCGGTGGGGTTCGCCGTCGACGCCTCGCCGCTCTCGCTCCCGCCCGCGGTCTCGCTCCCGCCCTGCTCGGTCGTCGACTCGCCCCCGGTCCCCGGGTTCGACGACGCCGTGATCTGCGGGAGCGTCCCGATCGACGATACCGAGGTCTGCTGCGTATCCCGGCTCTCGTCGGTGTCGCCGCACGCGGGCAGCAACGCGGTGCAGATGCAAGCAGTAAAGAAGTGGCGCATGGTCCCCCGCACCATATCCACGAGTCACGTCCGCTGTCGAGCCCGCTCCGCACCGCAGGCCTTGCCGGCAAAGACCGCCCAGGCCCGCTCCGCGGCGCTTCGCAACCATGCCCCAGCCAAGCTCACAACGCCGCGCCACACCGCCGATGCGAGCGATTTCGCACGACCTGCCGGCCGCCGCCGCCGCCTCGGCGCATGACGAGGCCGTCACGTTTCGATCGACCGCGATTCACCCGCTCGCCGACACCCCCCATTCCCAATCCCACGACCCGCACTCACGACAATGGCCCGCCGCCGGCCTCCGCGCCCGCGAACACCCCCGCCATCTTCGCGACGTCGAGGCGATCGACCAGCCGGCACAGGGCGCGGTGGATCACGAACGCGCTCGGCAACAGCTGCGGCCGCCGCCACAGCGGACGGGCCAGCGCCGCGAACGAGGGCGGCCGGCGGCGCTCGAGCAGCGCGTCGTAGAAGGCGTGGCACAGCTGAAACCCGAGGCTCGCCGACCGCAGGTTCGCCAGCGAGTAGCGCTCCAGCGCCGCGTCGTCGCCGGCTCGCAGCACCGCCCCGATCGCCTCGCCCGCGAGCCGCCCCGAGTGCAGCGCGATCGGGATGCCGGCGAAGATGATCGGCGTATTGAGCCCCGCGGCGTCGCCGACGAGGAGCAGCCGGCCGTCGCGCAGCCGCGAGAGGTGGCGATAGGGGATCCGCGCGCCATGCACGGCGTCGACCGGCGTGTCACCGACGAGCGCCCGATAGCGCGGGCGCGTCAGCAGCTGCTCGAGCACGGCCCGCGGCCGGTCGAGCCCGAGCCCGGCGACGCCGATCACGAGCAGCCCGGGGTCCTTGGGGAACACGTAGGCGTAGCCGGTGCCCAGGATGTCGGGCTCGACGAAGAAATCGAGCGAGGTGACGCCGTGCGGCGCGCGATACCAGTGCTCGACGGCGATCGCACACATCGACTCGGGCAGCTGCTCGGGGAACAGCTTGCGCCGCACCATCGACATGCAACCATCGGCGCCGACCAGGTAGGTCGACCGCGCCGAACCGTTCGAGGTGCGCACGGTGAAGCCGCCCTCGTCGCGCGCGACGTCGAGGAGCGTCGTGTCGAACATCCCCTCGGCCCCGGCCGCCCGCGCCGCCGCGGCCAGGTGCTCGTCGAAGCGGTCGCGGTACACGGTGCGGTAGCGCAGCGGGATCGTCAGCCGCCGCTGCGCCGCATCGAACACCCGCACCTGCGGCGCCGAGAAGCCGAGCTCGGTCGGGACCCCGTACGGTTCGAACAGCACCTCGGGGATCCCGCCGCCGCACGGCTTGTGCCAGCCGGGGCTCTTCTTGTCGATGAGCAGCACCGAGGCCCCGCGGGCCGCCAGCTCGCGCGCGCAGGTGGTGCCGCTGGGGCCCGCGCCGACGATGATCGCGTCATAACGGTCGCGCATCACGACGCCTCCGCGACCTCGCCCGACGCGGGCACGTGCAGCACCCGCGCGGACGTCGACGCCACGACCACGGTCGACGGCGTCCACGCGATCACCACCGGCGCCTGCGCCGACAGCTGCGCCCCGTCCTGCTCGATCAGCACGTCGCCACGGAGCACGATCGAGAACGCCGCGTCGGTCCCTCGCAGCCGCGCCCCCGGCTCGAGCTCGGCCAGGCGACCGCTGCGGGCCCAGGTGATCCGCGCCTCGCGGCCGAGCTGGCGATGTCGGCCGCTCGCGCGCAGATGATCGTCGAACAGCCGCGCCGCCGCCATCTCGCCCAGCGCGTCGCCCAGCGGCCCGCGACGCATCACCGCGCGCACGGCCTCGCCGGGGATCTTCACCAGGGTGGTGGGAATCACCGCGCGCACCGACGCCTTGCGGCGACCGCCGGTGAGCGCCGCGATCTCGCCGAACAGCGCGCCCGCGCCGAGCTGGTCGAGCATCTCTTCGCCCGCCACCACCGCCACCGCCCCGCGAGCGACCACGTACACCTCGTCGCCCGCGTCGCCCGCGTGAAACAGGGTCTGCCCGGCGGGCAGCGCCACGATCGTCGCCCGCTCGGCCAGACGTCGCAAATCACCGTCCGCCAATCCCGCCAGCAGCGGCGCCGCCTCCAGCTGGCGACGCACCGCCCGCGGCCGCAACAGGCGCTCGACGAGCGGCAGCCGCTGCGCCGCCGCCAGCGTCCCCTCCACCAGCCGCGCCGCGCGCTCGCGGACGATCCGCGAGGCGATGCCGCGCAGCATCGACGCGGTGATCGGGAACATCGTCACGATCCCGTCGCCCTGGCTGTACGCCGGGTTCATGGCGACGAAGAAGCGCGCCGCCGGCTTGTCGCAGCGGCGCCAGTAGTCGCGCTCCGCGTCGCTCTCGCGGGTCGGCATCGAGCCGGCGCGGAGGAGCGGCCGCGACGGATCGATCGGCCGCATCTTGAACTCGTCGGCCAGCTCGACGATGAAGCCCAGCATGTCGGGCGGCACCGGCTCGTCCGGGCGCGGCCAGAACACGTCGACGTAGCGCGCCACCTGCAAGTAGCTCGACGGATGCACCATCGGCCCCATCCCGTACATCGGCTTCCCCGGGTGCCGCAGCCGCTGCTTCAGCAGCACGCCGAGCGCCCAGCGGATGTTGGCGTTGCGCCCGCGATAGGCGCGGAGCATGCCGACCGACGAGCGGACCACGATCGTCGGCACGCCGCGGAAGTGACGCTCGAAGAAGTGGATGGCGAAGTAGCCGACGATCCGGCCCTCGGCGTTACGGTGCAGGAGGATCGTCGTGAACTCGGACTTCGGCGCGACCATCCCCTCGACGATGAACTCGCGGGTCGCCCCGGCGAAGATCTCGGCATAAACCGCGAGCAATCCGTCGGCGAGCGCGTCGCGCTCGGCCGCCGACATCGTCGCCGGCACCACCTCCTCGCTGCGGACGATCCGCTCCCGCGGCCCCTCGACGCGCGCGTTCACTGGCCCCGTCCCTTCGTCTTCAGCAGCTCGCGGTACACCTTGGCGCTGAGTGGCGCGAACATCTCGAGCACCCCGATCTCCTCGATCGTCAGCTCCGGGTGGTACGCCTTGATCAGCAGCACCGCGCGCGCTCGTCCGGTCCGGTTCCAGGCCTCGTGGTCGAAGGTGTCGTCGAAGATCACCATGTCGCCGCCGGCCCACCCGCGCGTCTCCGTGTCGACGCGGATCGCCGCGTCGCCCGGCGGCACGTCGAGCGGCAGGTGCAGCGTCAGCTTGCAGTTGCTGCCCCCGAAGTGCGGCGGGATGTGCGTCCCGGGCTCGAGCACCGAGAGGAACAGCTCGAAGCGATCGAGCTGGTCCGGGCCGAAGCGCTCCGTGATCGCCCGGATCGTCGGCACGCGCGCCATCAGCTCGTGATCGGGCTGATAGTCTTTGAAGAAGAACAGGTTCTTCCAGCCGCGGATCTGCTCCGGCTCGACCGACAGGTGGTCGTACGGCACGCCCATCCGCGACGTGTCGAGCGCCGCGATCTCGGCCGCGATCGCCTCGCGTCCCGCCTCGAACGCAGCGATCATCTCGGAGAGGCGCCCGCACTGCTCGCGGGTCCAGAACGGCCGCGCCGTCAGGCCCGGCGTGTAGACCCACGTCGGCCGCTGGCGCTCGTCGGCGAACCTCGGCGATTCGAAGCTGGAGAGGGTGCTGGCGGCGATGCGGGCCACCGCCGCGGCGCCGTACCGCTCCGCAGCGGCGGCCGCGACCGCGGCGATGCCTCGATCGACCTCGGGAATTCCTGTCTTCATACGAATGCTCGCAGGGTGTCGCGCCGGATGCCCGGCGCCTCGAGCGAGACACTACATCAAGCGTGCCAACCACGAATCGACCCTGTTCTGCTGCCATCGCCCTCTCGGCGCCGCACTCGGCAAGATCCGCCGGCACTTCCCGCCGGCCGCTCCCGCCGACTTACTCCGTCCCGGGCCGTGACACCCTGGTGCCCCGCTTCTGCGCCGGCGGCTCGTGAAGCGCGCGGCAGAGCGGTCATCGCCGCCGTCGCGGCGACGCAGGCCCGACGTGGACGTGAAGCGGCCCGCAGACGCCCGCAGTGACGCGTTCTCCGCCGCGCCGGCGCTCGCTCCGGGAACTCTTCCGCCTTTCCGGCCGCCCGCACCTCTTCACGTCCCGCTCGGCCGCGTCCGCATTCGCGGTTAGGCTCCCGCTCGCTATGCCCTCGTCCGACGATCCCGCCGCCTCCGCCGTCACGCGCTGCGTCCGTGTGCGCGGCGCCCGCGAGCACAACCTCAAGAACGTCGACGTCGACGTCCCGCGCGACGCCTTCGTCGTCTTCTCCGGCGTCTCGGGCTCGGGCAAGTCCTCGCTCGCGTTCGGCACCCTCTACGCCGAGGCCCAGCGGCGCTACTTCGAATCGGTCGCGCCTTACGCCCGCCGCCTCATCGATCAGGTCGGCATCCCCGACGTCGACAGCATCGACGGCCTGCCGCCCGCCGTTGCCCTGCAGCAGCAACGCGGCGCCCCCAGCGTGCGCTCCTCGGTCGGCAGCGTCACCACCATCTCGAGCCAGGTGCGCCTTTTGTACTCGCGCGCCGGCAGCTATCCGCCCAAGCAGCCGATGCTCTACGCCGAGGACTTCTCGCCCAACACCACCCAGGGCGCCTGTCCCCACTGCCACGGCCTCGGCAACGTCTACGACGTCACCGAGGAGGCCATGGTGCCCGACGACAGCAAGTCGATCCGCGAGCGCGCGATCGCCTCGTGGCCGCCGGCCTGGCACGGCCAGAACCTGCGCGACATCCTCGTGACCCTCGGCTACGACGTCGAGCGTCCCTGGCGCGAGCTGCCGAAGAAGGACCGCGACTGGATCCTCTACACCGAGGAGTCCCCGACCGTCCCGGTCTACGCCGGCTTCACGCCCGCCGAGACGAAAGCCGCCCTGCGCAAGAAGACGGAGCCCAGCTACATGGGCACCTTCACCGGCGCCCGCCGCTACGTCCTCCACACCTTCGCCACCACCCAGAGCGCGCTGATGAAGAAGCGCGTCGCCCGGTTCATGACCGGCACCGTCTGCCCCGTGTGTCACGGCAAGCGCCTCAAGCCCGAGGCGCTGGCCGTCACCTTCGCCGGGCTCGACATCGGCGAGCTGTCTCAGCTGTCTCTCGATCGCCTCGCCGAGGTCCTGACCCCGGCCGCCGAGGGCCGCTTCGACGAGGCCATCGCCGGCAACAAGGCCACGCTGAGCCGGGCCGCCGCGCGCCGCGACACCGCCCGCCGCGTCGCCGCCGGCGGCTCGGCCCACGCCGGCGCGCCCGACGTGCGCCGCACCCCCGACCTCTCGCCGGAGAAGCGGATCGCGGCCCAGCGGATCGCCCACGACCTGCTCGGCCGGCTCGCCACCTTGCAGGAGCTCGGCCTCGGCTACCTGTCCCTCGATCGCAGCACCCCGACGCTGTCCTCCGGCGAGCTGCAGCGATTGCGCCTCGCGACCCAGCTCCACTCCAACCTGTTCGGCGTCGTCTACGTGCTCGACGAGCCGACCGCCGGCCTGCACCCGGCCGACAACGAGGCGCTGCTGCGAGCCCTCGACCAATTGCGCCGCGCCGGCAATTCGCTGTTCGTCGTCGAGCACGACCTCGACACCATGCGCCGCGCCGACTGGCTGATCGACGTCGGCCCCGGCGCCGGCCAGCACGGCGGCGAGGTGCTCTACAGCGGCCCGCCCGCGGGCCTTCAGCGCGTGACCGCCTCGCAGACCGCCCGCTACCTGTTCGCGCCGGCGAATGTGGAGACCCGCACCCCGCGAGCCCCGAGCGGCTGGCTCGAGCTGCGCGGCGTCACTCGCAACAACCTGCGCGGCCTCGACGTCCGCTTCCCGCTCGGCACCCTGACCGCGGTCACCGGCGTGTCCGGCTCGGGCAAATCGAGCCTCGTCAGTCAGGCGCTGGTCGAGCTGGTCGGCGAGCGCCTCGGCCAGGCCGCCAGCGCCGAGGACGAAGAGGACGACGTCACCGCCGGCCCGCGCGTCGCGACCACCACGAGCGGGCGGATCCACAGCGGCATCGAACACCTGCGGCGGCTCGTGCGGGTCGATCAGCGGCCGATCGGCCGCACCCCGCGCTCCAACCTCGCCACGTACACCGGCCTGTTCGACGCCGTGCGCAAGCTGTTCGCCGCCACCCCGACGGCTCGCTCGCGCCGCTACGACGCCGGTCGCTTCTCCTTCAACGTCGCCGGCGGCCGCTGCGACACCTGCGAGGGCGAGGGCTTCGTCAGCGTCGAGCTGCTGTTCATGCCGAGCGTGTACGCCCCGTGCCCGACCTGCCAGGGCGCGCGCTACAACGAGAAGACCCTGCAGGTCACCTGGGGCGGCAAGAACATCGCCGAGGTCCTGCGCATGACCGTCGACGAGGCGCGCGAGTTCTTCGCCGACGAGCCGTCGGTGCATCGCCCGCTCGCCCTGCTTCACGACATCGGCCTCGGCTACCTCCGCCTCGGCCAGCCCGCGACCGAGCTGTCGGGCGGCGAGGCCCAGCGGATCAAGCTGGCCACCGAGCTCCAGCGGGCGCAGCGCGGCGACACCCTCTACGTCCTCGACGAGCCGAGCACCGGCCTGCACCCCGCCGACGTCGACAAGCTGATGGCGCGCCTGCAGGGCCTGGTCGACGCCGGCAACACCGTCGTGCTCGTCGAGCACGACCTGCGGATCGTCGCCGCCAGCGACTGGGTCATCGACATCGGCCCCGGCGCCGGCGAGGCCGGCGGCCGCGTCGTCGCCAGCGGCCCGCCGCGGACCGTCTGCGACGCCGAGGCCAGCCGCACCGCCCCCTATCTGCGGCGTCAATTCGCTGACGACGCCTGAGCCTCGCGCTGGACCTCTCGCGGCGCTCGCACGCCAGTGAGGTCGAGCGCGGTGCGCCGGACCCCATCGCCGAGCCGCAGGGCCGAAGTCTGATTCGTCATCGACGGCGCCTGTTTGCGGCCGCGGCTGCCTGCGCCTCGCCCGTGACGGCCCCACGCCGCGGCATCGACCGCGAATCCGCCGAGCGCCCGGCGGCCTCGACCTCGAATGCGCGCAGTGCGGGCGCGCGCCAGGCCTCGCGCCATCGGTCGACCCCCGGTGCGCCTCACCGCAATGCGCGCTCGTGGAGGCCGATCATCCGCGGTATGGTCCGCCGATGATTCGCCGAACCATTACTCTTGCGATCGCGCTGGCGGCCGCCTGCGGCCCCGGAAAGTCCGACGACACCGAGACGGGCGAGCCCACCACCGCCGCCACCACCGAGACCGACCCGCCGGCCACCGGCACCACCACGAGCACCGGCGACCCGCCCACCGGCACCACCGATACGACCACCACCGGCACCACCAGCTCGAGCACGACCGCGGAGCCGACCACGACGATCGGCACCACCGGCGACTCCGAGGATTTCGACCAGCTCGGCGCCTGCGCCGTGCCGATGGTGTGCGAGCAGTTCCTCCACGACGACGGCGAGATTCAGGGGCACCAAGAGGGCCCCGAGGGCTTCCTCGACGTCGAGCGCTGCATCCTCACCGGCCTGCGCGACGGCACCCCCGGCTTCTACGTCTACGGGGTGAACTCGGTCTTCGCCAACGGCGACGAGCGGGAGGTCAACCACATCGTCGTCCACGCCGATCGCACCGTCACCTTCGCCTCGCACTTCAAGGGCAGCTTCTTCGACGCCGACACCGACAGCAGCACCGAGGTGTTCGAGCCGGCCCAGACCTGCACGCTCGTCGACGCCGCGTTCTTCGACAATTGCTTCGAGAACCACGACGACTGGACCCACTACTCCGAATGCATGAAGATCGAGAAGTGGTGGACCGACTGCGTCGCCATGGGCCCGCGCTGCGAATAGCGGCCCCGGCCGCGCGATTACTCTTCGAGGTGGATCCCGAACCCGCGCCCCGATTCTCGCGCGTCCTTCGCCGCCGCGCCCGGGCCAGCCCGGCGACGCGCTCCAGCCCGCTCGCCGCCGCCCCGGCCGCGCCCGACGCCCACGCCGCAGCGCACGCATCACCCTACCGCCATGCTCAGCGAACGCGAGAAGATGCTGGCCGGCGAGCTCTACCTGGCCGCCGACCCGGAGCTGGTGGGCCTGCGTCGGGCGGCGCGACGCCTGACGCGCCGCTTCAACGAGACCACCGAGGACGAGGTCGAGACGCGCCTCGAGATCTTGCGGACCCTGCTCGGCCGCTGCGGCTCGCGCCTCGAGATCGAGCCGCCGTTCCGCTGCGATTACGGCGCCAACATCGAGGTCGGCGACGGTTTTTACATGAACTTCGACGGCGTGATCCTCGACTGCGCGCCGGTCACCATCGGAGAAAACGTGCTGTGCGGCCCGGGTGTCCACATTTACGCCGCGACCCACCCGCTCGACCCCGAGATCCGGATCACCGGCCTCGAGACAGCCAAGCCGGTGCGGATCGGCGACCGCGTGTGGCTCGGCGGCGGCGTGATCGTCTGCCCCGGTGTCACCATCGGCGACGACACCACGATCGCCGCCGGCAGCGTCGTCACCCGCGACGTCCCGGCCGGCGTGCTCGCCGGTGGCAACCCGTGTCGCGTCATTCGCCCCCTCGCGCCGCGCTGAGGCGACGCGCGGCCGGGCCGATCATCGGAAGATGTCGAAGTTGCCGAGGACCATCCACAAGAGGATGAAGATCAGGACGGTGCCAATGACACCACCGCCGAGCTTCCAGGCCCCAACACCCGCGACTGCACCTCGTAGAAGTTTGCTCATCGTGATCCTGACTTGGTCGGTTTTTGCTCGCGCGCCAGTGCGTGAAGGGCGCTTTGCGAATGCAGCGTGGGCGGCGGACCTGGGCCCACGGTGGCACGGGCCGAACGTGGTCACGCGAGGCGCGGGAACCTGAACTGCTCCGCGAGCCCCGGGGCCCCGACGCGCCGGTGGCGTTGACCCCGCGCACCGGCGGTGGATCGTCCACGGGCGAGCGCTGGCGCTCCCGTCGCGATTTTTCGTCGCCGGCAATTTCCTCCGGGTGGGCGGTTACTCCACCTGCGCCGGCGGACGCGACCTGCGACCGGCGCGCTCCTGCTTCACCGAGAGACTCGAACCATGCTCCGCTCCGCTCGAACCTCGTGCCTCGCTGGTTCCCTCGCCCTCGCAGCCGCGGCCGGCGCGGCGCTGCCCGGCGCGGTCGCCTGTAACGCGTGCGACCTCTACTACCAGCCGGTCGTATGGGCCGCGCAGGTGAGCCCGGTGGAGGCCGACCTGTTCGCGGTCGCGGCGGCGCAGGGCGTCGTCGTGGCGGTGGGCGCAGGCGGGGCGATCGCGCGGCAGGCCGGCGAAGCGGCCTGGACGGCGCCGGCGAGCGCGACCGACACGTCGCTGCGCGGGGTCGCGTTCACCGGGGACGAGACCGTGGTGGCGGTGGGGGACGGCGGCGTCGTGGTGCGCTCGACCGACGCCGGGGAGACCTGGGCGGTGATCGACGCCGGCGTCACGAACGACCTGGTGGGGGTCACCTGCAGCGAGGAGGGCACGTGCGTGGCCGTCGGCGACGGCGTGCTGCGCCTCAGCACCGACGCCGGCGCGAGCTGGGGCTGCCGGCCGAGGTGCCGGCCGAGCTCGGCGACCTGCGGGCCGTCGCCTTCGATCCGTCCGTGGCCAACGCGTTTATCGCCGTCGGCCTGGACGGCGCGGTGGTGCTCAGCGAGGACGGCCAGACCTGGACGGCCATGCCCGGAGCGAGCGCCGACTTCCAGGCGCTCGCCTCGTACGCCGGCCGCTGGGTGCTCGCCGGCGCCGACGGGGCCGTGTCTTTGATCATCGACGGCGAGTTCTTCGACGAGAGCCAGTTTGATACGACGACGATCACCGGCATCGCCCGCGAAGGTGAATGGCTGGTGCGCGAGGACGGGGTCGTGATCAGCGGCTCCCCGTTCTGGTACGACGAGACCGCCGTGCGCGTCGAGGAGGAGCTGCCGCCGCTGCGCGCGGTCACCCCGATGGGCGACGAGGCGATCGTGGTCGGCGACGGCGGGCTCATCGGTCGCGCGCGGATCTCCGACGAGCTCGAGTGCGACCGGCGCTACGCCGCGAGGTAGGCCGCGCGCGGAGCACTGCCCGCAGCGGAGGTCGGTACAAAGACGCGACGAGTCGTGCGAGGCCGGAGGGTTCACTTCGTCCTCGTTTTCACGCGGCGCTGCCCGCCGCTCGACGTGCACGAGTTCAATGTCTGTACCCGGCGCTCCGCCGCCCGGGTTCGCAGTCGCGGACAAGATGCTCCGCTCGTCGTCGGCCAGGTCTTGCTGCGGGCCCGAGCACCTTCGTTCGGAGAGGTTTCCAGCGGTGCCGCTCCCGTACGTATCCGTCGCTCGACGGCAAGGAAATCGCAGTGGACTGGGCTGACCGCGCGGGGCACCTCGACACTCGCCGGCCGCGCGCGCCCGGTTCGATTCCGCGCCCGCGCAGTGCACCTTGCGACGCGCCGCGGTTGTGTGGGAAACCATCGAGCGGCGCGTGCGCGGCGATCCGACAACCCGACGGCCCAATCCTCGCAGTCGGGGAGCACCTCGCCGGCGACGCGCTCCGTGCTCGCGGTGTGTTGCGGCAGCCTCACCGGCGCGGTGTTCGAGCTCAGCGCCGCCACCACCCTCGTCGGCCGCGGGCCCGGCGTCGATCTCGTGATTCCCGATCGAGGCGTCTCGCGCAAGCACCTCAAGTTGCTGCGCGGCATCGACAACGGCTTCATGGCCGTCGATCTCGGCTCGACCAATGGCACGCGGGTCAACGACCTCCCGGTCGAGCTCGTCGCGCTGCGCCACGGCGATCGCATCGGCCTCGGCCCCGACGTGGAGCTGTCGTTCGCCGCCGCCGACTCGCCGGAGCTGCAGCGGGTGCTGGCGCAGGCCCAGGCGCGGCAGGTCGTCGCGGGGCTCAGCGAGCGCGAGGTCGAGGTCGCCCGGCTGGTCGCCGAGGGTCTGACGAATCAGGCCATCGCCACGCGGCTCGGCATTCGCCCGCGCACCGTCGCCAGCCACCTCGAGCACGTGTACACGCGCCTCGACATCCACTCGCGGGCCGAACTCGCGCGGCGGATGGCCGAGGCGGGCCTGCTCGCTCCGTGAGCCCCGCGCGTGGCGGCGCGCGGCCATCGGCAGGATGACCGACCCGCCGCCCATGGGAGAGCGCCTCGCCTCCGCTGTTCGATCGATGCTGCGGCGATGGGCGGCGGCTAGGGTCGCGCCGCCGGACGAGGACCACGGGCCCGGCGGGATAGCGGTTCATGCACACCTCTCACCTCGACCACTCCACGCGGCGCTCGGCCGCCTCCATCCTCTCCAGCCTGCTGCTCGCCGCGGCGTTGACGGCCCCCGGTTGCGGCGGCGGTAAGTCGGGAGGCGGGAGCGAATTGACGCCGGCGGCCCAGTTCTGCGGGTCGCTGTCCGAGTACGTCGGCGCCTGCGCGGCCGCGGCGACGCCGTGCGACCAGGCCATGATCGACGACTGCGCCAGCGTCGTCGGCCTCGTCAGCGACGGCTTTTTGCGCAGCGCGAGCGACTGCATCCAGGCCGGCGGCTCGCCGTTCTCGTGCCTCGCCGGCGCCATCGGCGGGCTGGCGCCGAGCGCCGCGCACGAGGCGTTCGTGGCCCAGTTCTGCGACGAGTGTGCGTTCGGCGTCGGCGGCTGCGCGGACGTGCTGCTCGGCCGCGCCGAGGGCCCGCCCGAGCTCAAGGCCGCCAGCGCGCTGGTCCTCCCGCTCGGCGACAGCCTCGTCGACGCCCTGCGGGCCGAGTGCGCGAGCGGCCTCGGCTGCCTCGCCACCTTCCCGAGCTGCGCCCAGAAGGTGCTCGCCCAGCAGGTCATCCCCGAGAACACGCTGCAGTGCCTGCTCGACAGCCTCGGCGGCAAGACCCCGGACGCAGCTGTCCCCGAGGACATCTCGGGCGCGTGCGGCCTGAGCGGCGGCGAGACGATGGGCGGACCCGGGTGGACCACCGCGGGGACCGCCGGCGCGAGCGCGTCGGAGGCCACCGGCACCGACGCGACCGGGGAGACGAGCGCGAGCACCGGCCCCACCGGCGGCGATCCCGGGACGACGCAGGGCGACCCCACCGACACTGCCACGAGCACTTCCACGGGCACCACCGATGGAGACGTCTCGACCAGCGGGACCACGACCACGAGCACGAGCACGGGCCCCGACATGGGCTCGACCACCGACGGCTGGGACCAGCTGTGCGCCGGGCCGTTCAGCGAGCATAACGAGTGCGAGGTCGGCGGGCCGCTGCCCGAGGAGTGCACCTGGTGCACCGATCTGGTCTGCAACTACATCGACGCGTTCTGCTGCGATACTCAGTGGGACGACATGTGCCAGGCCCACGCCAAGGAGCGCTGCATGATGTCCTGCGCCGCCGGCACGCAGCTGTGCGCGCACGCCCCGTGCGAGGCCGGCGTGGCGCTCAACCGCGCGTGCTCCGATTGCGTGCTGGCAGTGTGCGACAGCAAGCCGGCCTGCTGCGACGTCGCGTGGACCGACGAGTGCGCGTCGCTGGCCTTGGCTTGTGGGAGCTGCTGACGCATGGTAGTCGGCTCGTCGATGGCGTCCGGGGAGCGACTGGTCGATGACGACGCGACGCCGGTGCTGACGTCGCGGACGAGGTCGCCTGGCGCCGCCGCATCGCTGGCCCGGGGTGACCTCGTCGGTCGTTACGTGATCCTCGATCGCGTCGGCGAGGGCGGCATGGGCGTCGTCTACGCGGCCTACGATCCGGAGCTCGACCGCCGGGTCGCGATCAAGCTGGTCCGCCCCGACCTGCGCGACGCCGACAGCCGCGCGCGACTGCTGCGCGAGGCCAAGGCGATGGCGCGGCTGCGTCACCCGTCGGTGATCGCGATCCACGACATCGGCGAGGTCGACGACCAGGTGTTCCTCGCCATGGAGTTCATCGACGGCGTCACTCTGGGCGCGTGGCTGCGCGAGTTCCCGCGGCGCTGGCAGGACGTCCTCGGCGTGTTCGTGCAGGCCGGCCGCGGCCTGGCGGCGGCGCACCAGGCCGGCGTGCTGCACCGCGACTTCAAGCCCGACAACGTGCTCGTGGCCCGCGACGGGCGGGCGATCGTCACCGACTTCGGCCTCGCGCGTCCGACTGCGCCCACGTCCACCGAGCTCGAGACGCTGCGCAGCACCCCCGACGGCGCGTGGCAGGCCGCGCACGAGCTCACCGACGCCCAGCAGTTGCTCGGGACGCCGCCCTACATGGCCCCGGAGCAGCTCGCCGGCGGGCCGGCCGACGAGCGCTCGGAGCAGTTCGCGTTCTGCGTCGCCCTGTTCGAGGGCCTCTACGGCGTGCGGCCGTTCGCCGGCGCCTCCGTCGCGGTCCTGCGCGCGGCGATCGAGGCCGGGCAGCTGGTGCCGCGACCGCCCGCGCGACCGACCCCCGCGTGGCTCGATCGCGCGGTGCTCCGCGGCCTGAGCGGCGCACCAGCGCGGCGCTGGCCGTCGATGCCGGCCCTGCTGGCCGTCCTCGAGCGCGGCCCGCCGCACCGCCGCTGGCCGTGGCTGGCCGCGGGATTGTTCATGGCCGTCGGCGTGTTCGCGGCAGTGCGCCCGCCGGCAGCCGCGGCCGAGCGCTGCTCGGGGAGCGAGCTGCGAGCCTCTCGCGTGTGGGACGAGGCCCGCCGCCACTCGCTGCGCCGCGCGCTCCTGTCCGCAGGGACAGGTGACCGCTCGGCCACCGCGGCCGCGGCCCTGCGCGAGGTCGATCGCTACGCGCAGGCCTGGTCCGAGGCGCGCCGCGACGCCTGCTTCGCCACCCACGGCCAGGGCGAGCAGTCGGGCGCGCAGCTCGAAAGGCGCATGGACTGCTTCGATCACCAGCTGCGCCAGCTCGACGGGCTGCTGACGATGCTCGAGCGGGCCGAGGGCGGCACCTCGAGCAGGCGCCGGGAGCCGTGCGCCGCCTGCCGCCGCCGAGCCGGTGCGCCGTCGGCGACGTCCGCCTGAAAGCAACGAACACCAGCGACGGCCCGCTCGCGCAGCGCCTCGCGGAGCTGCGCACGCTCGCCCTGCTGAAGCAGAGCCCGAAGATCGTGCCGCTGGCGCAGGCGCTGGTGCAGGACGCGGACCCCGTCGCCGACCCGGCGCTGGCGCTCGAGGCCCGCTACCTGCTCGGCGGGGCCCAGCTCGACATGGGCGATCAGGTCGCCGCGGAGCACACTCTCGAGGAGACCTACTGGTCGGCAGTGCGCGCCGGTCTCGACGACCTGGCGGCGCGCGCGGCCCTCGACCGCACCAGCGCGACCGCCGGGGGCCCCGCAGTCGAAGCGACGCTGACGTGGGCGCGGCACGCCGAAGCCGCGGTCCTGCGCGCCGGCGGCGATCCGCAGCTGCTCGGCAAGCTCGAGGGGATCCTCGCGCAGGTCGAGCAGGCCCGCGGCGACTTCGCGGCCGCCCGCGCGCACTTCGAGCGGGCGCTCGAGCTGTTCACCCGCGCCGGCGCGGCGGCGCAGGGCGACCTCGGCAGCGTCCACGCCAACTACGCCGGGGCGCTGCGCCGCGCCGGCGACGAGCGGGCCGCGCAGGAGCACCACGAGCAGGCGCTCGCGCTGTTCGAGGAGCACTGGGGCAGCGACCATCCGAACACCCACAGCGTGCGCCTCAACCTCGCCACCCTGCTCGCGGCGCACGGCGAGGAGGCGCGCGCGGGCCTTGCTGGACCAGGCCCGCGTCGGGCTCGAGCAGGCGCTCGGCGCCGGCCACCCGTCGCTCGGGGTCGTGTGGGGCACCTCGGCGGCCTCGAGTACGCCCACGGCCGCTACGGTGCGGCCAGGGCCGCGTTCGCCCGCGCCTACCAGCTCGCCCTGACGACCTACGGGCCGGCCGACGAGCGCACCCTGCCGCCCCTCTTCAACCTCGGCAACACCGCCCACGCGAGCGGCGACCTGGCCGCGGCGCGCCACTTCTTCGAGCAGGTGCTGGCCGCGAGGATCGCCCTGAGAGGCCCCGAGCACCCGGAGCTCGTCCGCTGCTGGACCGCGCTGGCGAGCGTCGCCATCGACCAGCGCCGCTTCGACGCGGCCCGCGAATCCCTCGATCGCGCGCTCACGGTGCAGCAGGCCGCGTTCGGGCCGCAGCACATCGAGACCGCGTGGATCCGCGTCCGCCAGGCCGAGCTCGCGGAGGCGACGGGGGTGCTCGAAGAGGCCCGCGAGCGCTACCTCGAGGCCGTGGCGATCGCCCGCGCCTCGACCGACGCGGAGCGGCCGGAGACCGGCCTCATCCTCCACGCGCTCGCGCTGCTCGAGCGAAGCATGCGGCTCGACGCCGACGCGCACCGCGACGCCGAGGCTGCCCTGGCCATCCTGTCGCGCTTCCACGACGCCCACGAGCCCCGGCTCGCGGAGCTGCGCCAATGGCTCGCCGAGCTCCCGCCGCCCCCCGCGGCGACGAACACTCCTCCGCCGCGCTGACCCGCGCTCGCAAGACACGTCCTGCGAATCATCCCGCTCTCCCTTCATTCTCCATGCTCACTCGCCGCGAAGCACCGCTTCGACGCTGTGACTGCCGACCCGCGCCCGAACAACAGGTCCTACGAATCAATCCCCGCTCCGCCCGACATTCTCCGTGCTCCGCTCGCCGCGAAGGACCGCCTCGACCCTGTGAACGCTGACCCGCGCGAACAGCACGTCGTGCGCATCAAGCCCCGACCTGCCCCGACATTCTCCATGCTCCGCTCGCCGCGAAGGACCGACTCGACCCTGTGATCGGCCACGCACGCGAACACCACGTCCTGCGAATCAAGCCCCGCTCCGCCCCCCACCCGGCGAATGTCCACTTCGCCGTCGCGCGAATCGAAGACATTCGCAGCGGCCGAATACGTCCCTCGGACATCCCCGCATTCGCCCCCGCGCGCAACGAATTCCCGACCGCCGGCAGCTGTTTGCGCTCTGCGAGCCATGCTCGCGTCGGCATTCATGGGACGCGCGCTCGACTCGTCCGCCGCCATGAGATTCCCCATCGCCGCTCGCCTCGCTTCGCCCATGGTGTATGCTGCGACTCGTGACAATCCTTCGCTCCGTATGCCTCGGCCTGCTCGCGGCCGTCGTGATCGTCCTCGTCCTCGTCGCCGCGCAAGGCCATGGCGACGACCGGCTGTACTGGCTGCTCCTCCTCCCGCTGCTCGCCCTGCATTGCGCGGCGGTGTTCTCGCCGAGCGCCGGCTGGCGGCGCCGGCTCGTCCGCGGCGCGCTCGGGTTCGCCGGCGCCGCGGCGGCAGGGTTCGCCACCTACGCCTGCCTGGCAGCGCTCACCGACTGGTTCCGCGGCCTGGACGACGCGCGCTCGCTCGTCCTCGTCGTCCTCCACGCCGCGGTCCCCGGCGGCACCGCGGCGGCGGCCGACTCGCCGGGCCGCGGCCTCGCGCTCGCGGGCGGCCTCACTCTCGGCCTCGGCCTCGCCGGCGAGCTCGCGGGCAACGCCCACCCGGGCTACACCATCCTCCTCGCCGTCGGCACCTTCGCCGGTGCGCTCGCCAACGCCCTCGATCTCGGTCGCCCTCGCGCCAAGTGACCCCGGCGGGCTTTCCCTGCCTCCGGGGGTCGCGCGACGACCGTGGACGCTCGGGGAACCACGCCTGTCCCCGCGCGCGGCGACTCGAGCAGGCCGCCCGCCGCATCGTGCGGCATGCAGCGTCGTCGCGGCTCGCCCGCCTCCTGGCCCTCCTCGTCGCCGGCTGCAGCGGCTGTCCCGCCATGTGGCTCGTATGCCTTTCGATCGTCATCTGTCCTTCAAGACAGTCTCATGATTCGATCAGCGCCACGAACTCGGGGTGGTCGAGGACCGTCGCGAAGTCGTCGTCGCCGATCGCGTCGACGCGGAGCTTCGGCTCGGACGCGACGGCCCGGCCCAGCGCGGCGATCGCCGCGTTGACCTGCCCGTGGCGCATGTGGACGCAGGCGCGGTTGTACCAGGCGTCCTCGTCGCCGAGCTCGGTGGCCCGCACGAGCGCGGGCAGGGCCTCGCGGTCGTCACGCAGCTGCGTGAGGGCCGTGCCGAGCAGATACCAACAACGGGCGCTCTCGGGCGCGAGCACGACCGCGCGCTGCATCAGCTCGCGCACGCTGGCGGCGTCGTTGTCGAGCGCGAGGCTCGAGGCGGCCTGCTCGAGCTCCTCCGCGTTCCAGCGCCACGGCCCCGGCACCGCGTCCGCGGCCGCGGCGACCGCGGCGCGTTCGTCTCGCCGGCACGCCTGGACGACGGCGTACAGCGGCATCCGCGGCCGCAACCCCCACGGCTTCTCCCAGAAATGATCGGGGTACGGCGCGGCGAGGCTCGCGGCCAGCTTGCCCAGGGTCGCCATCGCGGTCGCCTCGTCGCGCGCGACCAGCGAGGCGACGACCGAGGCGACGAACGGCTTCTCGAGGCGCGTCCATGTCAGCAGCACGTCGAGCAGCGCCACGCGCGCGAGCGGCCGCGCTTCGAGGTGCTCGCGGACGGCGGTCAGCTGCGCTTCCTCCTGCGCCGGCATGGCGCAGAACAGCGGCTCCAGGAACGCGGCCCGGTCCGGCTGCGCCGCGCCGTCGAGCAGCGCGACCACCTCGTCGAGCGTGGCGGCGGCGACCGCCCCGCGCTCGAGTTCTTGCTTGAGTGCGACGCCGAGCTCGAAGGGCTGCATGCGGTCCGGGTAACACGGCCGGCGACGGCGGAGCAAACCCCCGCCGGGGAGCCGATCGTCGCCCAGAGACGGGCATCGCGGCCCTTCGCGCGCGTGGGACGCGTAGAATTGCGAGTGCCGTTCGCACGGATGCGACGTCGAGCCCGGGCTACACCATCCTCCTCGCCGTCGGCACCCTCGCCGGCGCGCTCGTCGACGCCTCGATCTCGGCCGCCCTCGCGCGAAGTGACCCGGGCGGGCCTCCCTGGCGCCCTCCGCCTCACTGTGGACGCTCGGGAAACAGTGCCTGTCCCCGCGCGCGGCTACTCGGACCGGGCCGCCCGCCGCATCGTAGCGGCATGCAGCGTTTCTCGCCCGTCCTCCTCGCCCTCCTCGTCGCCGGCTGTGGCGGCAGCGCCACCGAGGCGACCCAGACCTTCCGCGCCTGTGACGGCGCGCCCAGCTTCGTCGAGCCGAACCCCGCCTACGCCTGGACGCCCAACGCGATCCGGCTCGTCTCCGAGGAGCTCGCGCCCGGCGTGTTCGCCATCTACGACCGCGACGCCGCCGAGCACGGCCCCGCCGGCATCCCGCTGGCCACCAGCGGCGGCTTCGTCGTCGGCGAGGACGGCGTGCTCATGGTCGAGAGCATGATCAATCGTCAGCTGTTCTGTCAGGCGGTCGCCCTGGTCCAGGCCGAGACCGACAGGCCGATCCGCTACGTCGTCAACACCAGCAGCCACGGCGATCACACCTTCGGCAACGTCTTCCTCCCCGACGACGTCGAGGTCGTGCAGCACGAGCAGACCGCCGACTATATCGCCGCGAACTTCGACGAGGACGTCGCGTTCATGGAGGCCAACTTCGGCGCCGATCAGGGCATCGACGAGATCGAGCCGGTCGCGGCCGACATCCGCGTGAGCGACGACGGCTGGTCGGTCGACCTCGGCGGCGTCACCGTCGAGGCGCGTCACTACGGCTTCGCCCAGACCCCCGGCGACCTGTTCGTCTACGTCCCCGACGCCAAGGTGCTGTGGACCGGCAACGCCTTCGTCACCGAGGAGCCCGGCATCCCCTGGCTGCTCGCCGGCAACGGCGCCGCCGCCGAGGTCACGCTCACCGCGGTGCAGGCATCGCTGCCTTCCGACGCGATCGTCGTGCCCGGCCACGGCCGCCCGCTCGCGCCCGCCGCCATGGACTTCTCGATCGGCTACCTGCGGGCCATGATCGCCGGGGTCCAGACCGCCGTCGACGACGGCCTCGACCTCGAGGCCACGGTCGCCGCGGTCGACCTGCCCGACTATCAGGGCTACCGCCTGTGGGACTGGATTCACAAGCAGGTCAACGTGCCCAACACTTACGCCGAGCTCAACCAGTGAGCCCGGCCCAGGGCGGCTCGCGCATGCGCTCGACCAGGAAATCGACGAGCGCTCGCGTCTTCGCCGGCACCCGCGGCGTCGGCGGATACACTGCGAACAATCCGAGCGGCCAGTGCCACGCCGGCAACACGCGGCGCAGCCGACCCGCGCGCAGCTCGGCCGCCGCCAGCAGCACCGGCACGAACACCAGCCCGAGCCCCTGCGCGGCCGCCTCGACCAGCATCGACCCGTGATTGGCGACCATGTGCCCCGTGACGTCGACCTCGACCACGCCGCGCGGCCCCTGCACCTTCCACCGCCCCGGCGCCGCGTGATAGGCGTAACGCAGGCACTCGTGCTCGCCCAGCGCCTCCGGCTCGCGCGGCGTCCCGGCCCGCTCGAGGTAGCGCGGGCTGGCCAGCACGATGCGGTCGGTGCTCGCCAGGCGGCGCGCGATCAGCCGCTCGTCGCCGAGCTCGCCGATCCGCAGGCCCACGTCGAAGCCCTCGCCGATCAGGTCGACCTGGCGATCGAGGAACACCAGCTCGAGCGAGAGCTCGGGGAAGCGCGCCTTGAACTCGGACAGCACGCCCAGGGCGAACAGCGAGCCGAACGCGTTCGGCACCGTCAGGCGCAGCGTCCCGCGCGGCGCCTGCTGCAGGTCCGCCGCCAGCTGCTCGGCCTCCTCGAGCCCGCGGATCACCTCGGTGCAGCGCTCGAAGTAGGCCCGCCCCGTCTCGGTCAGCGACAGCTTGCGCGTGGTCCGTATCAGAAGCCGCGCGCCCAGCCGCTCCTCGAGCCGCGTCATCAGCTTGCTCACGTAGGACGTCGTCATCTCCAGCCGCCGCGCCGCCGCAGTGAGGCTGCCGTCCTCGACCACCCGCACGAACACCTCGGCCTCGAACAGGCGATTCATCGACGTCGATGATATCAGCGCCCCGCCGCCCGCGCGAGCGAAGCCCGGCGCCGCGTGGTCGGCGGTGCGCGATCCTGCTGCCGAAGCTGGCGACGCGGCCTCATTTCTTCTTCGCGGGCGGCGCGACCTTGTCGCCCTTCAAAAAGCTGTAGTCCGAGCGCGGCGCCGCGGCGCCGTCGCGCGTCACGGTCGCCTCGGCGAACACCGCCTCGAGGCCCCAGCTCTTCTCGAAGCGCGGCCCGTCTTGCAGCTGCACGTGCAGGTGCGGCTCGCTCGAGTTGCCGCTGTTGCCGCAGGCGCCGAGCACCTGCCCGCGCCGGACCTTGGCCCCGGGCTTCACCTTGATGCTGCCCGGGATCAAATGGGCATAGGCCGAGTGGACCTCGCCCTCGTGGCGGATCACCACCATGTTGCCGGGCGCCATGTAAGGATTGCGCTCGCCGAGCGGGCTGTCGGGCACGCCGTCGACGACCGTGACCACCACCCCGTCGGCCATCGCCAGGATGTCCTGGCCGTACGCATAATAATCCGTGAGCGCGCGGCCGTCGCCCTTGTGCGATTTGCCGCCGGCGTCGACGATCACCAGATCGGCGGCGCGCCGCTGCGACGGGTGATCGACGTGGTGATTGAGCTCCTTGCGGTCGCCGCCCCAGAACACCAGCCATTCGCCGCGGAACGGCAGGCCCATCGGCGCGCTGCGGGCCACCGGCGGGGCCGGGTCCTCGGGCTCCTTGACGAGCATCCCGGCGATCTTGCCCTGCTCGTCGAGCGTCACCTGCAGCTCCCACTCGCCGCGCTCGGCCACCAGGCGGAAGCGACCTTTACGCTCGCCGGCCTCGATCGGCGCGACCCCGGTGAGGCGGCCGCGCGACGCGACCAGCGACTCGAACAGCGGCTGCACCTGCGTCAGCGGCACCGCGGCCTGCATCTGGGCCGAGAAGCGGGCGAACAGGGCCTCGCCGTCGCCGGCGTTGATCCACTGCACCACCTCGGCCGCGGTCGAGGTCGCAGACACGGGCGCCGCCGCCGGCTCCACGGCCGCGGGGCTCGGCGCGGCCGCGGGAACGACCGCGGGCTCCGGACATCGGGTCGCCGGCGCGGGGGCGCAGCCGATCGAGAACGTGAGGAGCGACGCGAGGAGCGTGGACGCGAACGAGCGCATGCCCGACATGAGACATCGCCGCGCTCGCCCCGACAAGGCGAAATCGGCGGACCGCGCGGTCTCTCGCCGATGCGGGCGCGTGGTAGCCTCGCGCCCGCTCATGTCCGGCCCCCGGTTTTTGTTCATGGTCGCGATCGTCGCGCTCGCCCCCGGCTGTCGCCCTGCCAGCCCAGACCCGCCGCAGAAATGCAGCGAGCGCGACCCGGCCGCCCGCGGCTGCGAAGCGCCGGCGAACGAGGCGCCGGGCGATCCGGACAGTTCGGCCGCGGCGCTGCGCATCAACTGCGACGCCGGGCACGCGCCGTCGTGCAACGACCTCGGGCTCCGGCGCATGGAGGGCAAGCACGGGCCGCGCGACCTGGCAGCGGCGCTGGCGTTGTTTCAGCGCGGCTGCGACGCCCGCCTGGCCGCGGCCTGCGCCAACCTCGGGGCGATGCACCTGCGAGACAAAGACGGGATGGTCCCCGACCTCGCGCGGGCCCTGGCCGCGCTCACGCGTGCGTGCGACGGCGGCGATCCGAGCGGCTGCGCCAACCTCGGGACGCTGTACGGCACCGGCGCCGGGGTGCCCCTCGATTATCCGCGAGCGATCAGCCTGTTCGAACGCGGCTGCACCGGCGGCAGCGCGCAGGCGTGCGCCAACCTCGGCCAGGCCCACGAGACGGGGGTCGCCGGACAGCGCGACCCGGCGCTGGCGGCCCAATACTACGAGCGCGGCTGCGCTGCGGGCTCGTCGGACGCCTGCGCGTTCCTCGGGGGGCTGTACGCGCAGGGCCGAGGCGTCACCGCGAATCTCGAGCGAGCGTTCGAGCTGATAGCAAAGAGCTGCGAGCTCGGCGAACTCAATGCCTGCTCGGATCTCGGCATCGCGCTCCTCCTCGGCCAGGGCCTCACGGCAGATCCGGAGCGCGGGGTTCGGACCCTCCAGAAGGCCTGCGACGCGGGCGGCGCCCGGGCGTGCAACAACCTCGCCACCGTCTACGTCAACGGCGTGGGCGGCGTGACGGTCGATGTCGGCGAGGGTCTACGCCTGGCCGTAAAGGCCTGCGATCTCGGCGAACAGCGCGGCTGCAACCTCGCGCAGCTGCTCCGCGGGCGGTGATGCTCGCGGCGCGCATCCCGGTCCATCGGCTCTCCCTGAGCGTCGCGCGCTCGCCCGTTGACATGCTCGCGGTCCAGCCGCCGAAGCCAGCATGCCGCGATTGTTCATCGTGGCGGTGAAACCGCGGGCCGCCGCCAAGCCCAGGGGGCGAATGACGAGGCTGTTCGGGCGCCTGCTTGCGCGGCCCGGCGAGGCGCGACACCTCAGCGCCGGCTGAAATGTTCAGCTCCTTCGTCAGCGAGGAGTTTTTCAATGTTGTTCATCGGAGTCATCCAAAAACTACAGGCGGCCGCGCTCGGATTGTTGGCCTCGTTCACCGTCGCGTCCGGGCCGGCGGAGGAAGGACCTTCGGCGAGCCTGGCGACGGCACCGGAGCCGGCGTTGTCTCGGTAAATGGGTCGATGCGACCCTCGCGTCCTGCGAGAACACCTGCGACAACGCAGGCCTGCGGGCGGTCGTCGCCGGGGTCTACGTCAACGGCGAGAAATTCTTCGTCTGCGCCACGAACTACAACAACGAGGGCTTCCGCCCGGGCTACAACCTGCGCCCGAGCTGGGCCAACGCCTGCATCGTCGGATGGGGCGGCCAGGAGGTGGGCGGCGTCCCGTACGTCTGTTTGTGCGAATGACGCCAGCGGCCGCTCACGGGCGCCCGCGGGCGCCCGGAAGCCGGTGCCGCGGCCTCTCTGTCAGCCCGGCGGGATCACCAGGTCGGTCAGCGCGATCGCGTTGCCGCCGGCCGGGTACGCGTACGACGAATAGCTGTCGAGGCCCCACACCACCAGGCCAAACTGGCCCTCGCTCTCGGCGGTGTGCTGACCGTTGGTGCAGCCATTGACGCCGACGTCGGCGCGGATCAGATCCACCGTGGTGACCTCGAACCGGCCGTCGCCGCCGACCGGCTGCCAGCCCCCGATCGTCCCCAGACAATCGACGGTGACCTCTTTGAAGCCGTCGCCGTCGTCGACGCGCGTGACCACCAGATTGGTGGTGGCGAACGACGGGTCGGTGAAGAAGATGTACTCGTGGAGGAACTGCGCCGGCGGCAGCAGGACCACCCACTCCTCGTCGCCGAGCAATTGCATGAAGCCCATCGCGGTCGCCCCGGGGCGGGTGCCGCCGGGGATGTTGCAGGTGTCCATGATCTGCGACAGCACGAACGGGTGCCCCTCGTCCTGGCTGCGGATCTGGAACGACCCGGTGGCCGCGAAGTCGACCACCTGGCCCTGCGCCAGGGTCGCCGGGGCGCCCGGCACCGGCGGGTCGTAGGTCAGCGTGGTGCCGTCGACCGCGCCGACCACCCTGTACTCGATCTCCTCCGGCGCCAGGTCGGCGCGGCGCGTCTCGTAGGCGCCGGCCACGTATTCGTAGCCGAGCGCGGTGACGGCGTGGTTCTGCTGGTGCGTCGCCTCGCCGCCCGGCGCCAACATCGGCTGCAGGCGCAGGAAGCGGTTGCCGGTGTGCAGCGCGACCGGCTTGTCGCTCAGAATCAGCGTACCCGAGGCGTCGCCGGCCCCGGCCGCGACCTCCCATTGCACATACTCGCCGGCGTCGACCGTGAACGTCTTGACCACGTCCTTCGCCGCGCCCTCGAGGTCCGGTCCCGCCTCGAGGTCCGCGGTCGGGCGGATCTCCACCGTCGTCCCGTCCTGCGCCCCGACCACCTGCAGCCACAGCGGCCCGGGCGGCTCGAACGTGCCCGCCGGCGGCATCACCGTCACGTAGTTGGTGCCCCACGCGCTGGTCGGGAACAGCAGCTTGGCGCTCGGGATGTACGAGAAAGCGCCGCCGAACGGGGCGATGTCGTAGGCGGTCAGCGGGACGTCGGAAGTCACGTGAAAGTTGAGACCGCGGCCCGACGCGTCGACCTGGGTGGCCGCGCCCGCGGCGTCGGGCACCGGGCAATTGAGCGATTGCATGGTCTCGGGGTGGATCGAATTGGGGTGACTCGACAGGAACAGCACCGCGACCTCGCCGGGGCCGAGGCCGGTGGCGGCGACCGGCGACCAGTCCTCCGGGGCCTGCCCGGGCGTGACGACGCGGGCGAAGCTGCCGAGGTCGAACGCGGCGCCGTCGCGCGACACCTCGATCTTGGCCGGGTGCCCCCAGCTGTTGGTGAGGAACGCGGCGAAGCACGGCGGCGTCGGCAAGAACGGCGACGTGGGTGGCGTGGGGATCTGGAACTCGCAGCCGAAGTTGGCCTTGCTGGCCCCGGCGGCCTCGCAGGCGGGCACGCACTTGGCGTCGGCGCAGCCCTGGTCGGTCGCGCACGCCTCGACGACCTGGCCGGTGCCGTCGACGACCGCGTGCAGGTCGGGGCTGCACTGCAGCGTCTTCGGCACGTCGGGCGCGCCGCCGAGGTCGAAGATCGGGCCCGAATCGGTGCTCGTGCCGGTCGTCGTCGGGGTCGCGTCGGTGCCGCTGCCGGTCGGCGCCGCGGTGCTGCTGCCGTCGCTGGCCTCGCTGGTGCCGGTCGGCATGGTCGCGGTCGCGGTGCCGGTCGCGCTGGCGGCGTCGCTGTCGGCCGGTCGACCGTCGTCGCCGCACGCGACGAGCACCGGGACCATCAAGATTGCAGCGGTCAGGCGATTCATCGCATTGCGAGTACATCGCCGGCGCGCGCGCGGTCAAGGGGCCGGCATCGGCGGGCCGGAGGATGTCGCAATCGCGACGAAGATGCGCGCACGATCGTGACGGCGGCGCTCAGCCGCGCGCGTCGGCGAATCCGAGGGTGCGCAACGGGCCGCACATCGCGTGGTCCGCGAGCGCCGATCGCCCTGCTCGCGCAGCGGAGAACGATGCGCGACGAGTCGCGCATCGCGTGGTCCGCGAGCGCCGATCGACCCGGCTCGCGCAGCGGAGAACGATGCGCGGTTACCTCGGCGGCTGCACATCGCGTGGTCCGCGAGCCGCCGATCGACATGCTCGCGCAGCGGAGAGCGATGCGCGGTACCTCGGCGGCTGCCCATCGCGTGGTCCGCGGGCGCCGATCGACCTGCTCGCGCAGCGGAGAGCGATGCGCGACGAGCCGGGGGTCGCGCATCGCCGCGGCCGTCGGTCTCACTCGCGCAGGCGGGCGACGATCGCCGCGACCAGGCGCGCCAGCGCCGGCGGGTGCTCGGCGAGGAAGAGGGAGGGCTCGATCAGCTCGAGCTCCATCACCCGCGGCGCGCCAGCGTCGTCGCGGACCACGTCGACCCGTGCGTACAGCAATTGAGCGGCGAGCGGCGCCAGCGCGGCCTCGGCGAGCCGGCGCTCGTCGTCGGCGATCGGCAGCGCGGCCGAGACGCGCTCGTGCTCGCCGGCGAAGCGCGCGGTCTTGCGGATCGCGTGGCTCAGCGCGCCGTCGATCCAGATCAGCGCGCGCTCGCCCGGCTCCTCGACCGCGCGCATGTACGGCTGCACCATCGTGTCGCGCAGGGCCACGTCCGCGGCGAAGCGCGCCTGACTGGCCGCGGCCGCCTTACGCTCGACCCGCCACGTGCCCATCGAGGCGGCCGAGATCGCAGGCTTGACGACCGCACGGTCCCACCCGCGCTCGTCGAGCAGCGCCGCGAGGTCGGGCGCCTGCCCGCGCGCGAGGTGGACCGTGTCGACCACCGCGACCCCGCGCACCGCGAGGCGGGCCAGGTAGCTCTTGTGATAGTTGTCCTCGAGGACAGGCAGCGGATTGTACATTCGCGTGACCGCGGCGACGCGCCGGGCCCACGCGAGGAACTCGTCCGCGTGGTGCGGGTAGTTCCAGGTCGAGCGCAGCACGCACAGCGAGACCTCGTGCCAGGCCGCGGCCGGGTCGTCCCAGGCGAGCACCCGCGGCTCCACGCCCGCGTCCGCGAGGGCGGCGACGAGCAGCGCCTCGTCGGGGTCGGGCTCGGGCTTGTGGAGGCAGGTGGCGATGGCGACGCGCATGGTCGGCGGAAGATAGCCGAAATCGCGCCCGGACGGGCCGGCAGGGTCATGCCTGGGTACGCCGGTGTGCCCCCGGGCCGGCGCGGATCTCGCGGACGCTCCCGCGGCGAACGCCGTCCGCATGGCCAATACGGTGACATGCCTTAAAAGACATCTCGGAGACATCCCCCGTCCCGCGCGAGCGCGCCCGCAGCACCGCGCTTGCGCCCGGCCGCGGTCCACTCCATCGTCGAGGCAGCGGGAGGTCGGTCGCGTGCGGCACGAGACGTATCAGAGGATCGTGTGGTGGTTGTGTCTGCTGGTCGCGCCGCTGGTGCTGGCGGTCATCGAGCTGTTCCACCCGGCCGAGTTCACCGAGCACCCCGGGATGTACCAGTACCTCTCGCAGCCCGAGGCCCACGACGCGACGCACAAGGCGCTGGCGTACTTCGGGCCCGACTGGTGGTTCACCCTGCACATGATCCAGACGCCGATGATGGCGCTGGTCGCCGTCGGCGTGTGGCTGCTCGTCAGCGACGTCCGCACGGTCCACGGCGCGCTGGCGGTCGCGTGCGCGTGGCTGTCCCGGCTCGCGGCCTTCGTGTTCTTGATTTATTACACGGTGCTCGACGCGATCGGCGGGATCGGCCTCGGCCGCACGATCGTCCTGACGCAGGAGATGGTGGCCCGCGGCGAGCTCAGCGACCAGGAATTGCAGGGCGTCATCGTGGCGCTCGACGCGACCTGGACCGACCCCTGGGTCGGCGGCGTCGGCTCGTTCGTCAGCGAGACCGGCTCATGGGCCGCGTTCGCCATGACAGCGCTGGCCGCCGCGGCCCGCTTCTTCGCCAAACAGGGCCCGTGGGCGGCGTTGGTGCTGCTCGGCGCGGCCGGGTGGATCCTCCAGCTCAGCCACGCAGCGCTGCACGGGCCGTTCGCGTTCATGCTGCTGGCCGCCGCCGCGATCTGGCTGGCGTGGTGGGAGCGGCAGCAAGCGAAGGCGAAGCCCTCGCACTGATCGGCCACTGGACTTCCGCTACGCGCGGCCAACTGGACGCGCGGCCGCCTTGGCCAGCAGGAGACAGCCTCCAAACGCCTTTACGGAATACGCAGACGTAATAGCTAACCCTCACTGGACGGTGAGCGAGGAGAAAGCTTGTCTTGGGCTCGGGAGCGCGTTTCGGGGAGTGCAGACCCTCTCTAAGCGCAACCTGAAACCCGCAAATTTGAGCCAAGAGACCATTGTGACCTAAATCACACATTGCAACTTTCCTTCGACCTGTATCCCAAGCTAGACATGGCTGCATGTTCGCAGAGTACCTTGAGGATCTCGATGCTCTTGTTCTGTCTTGCCGAAGTCTTCAATCAAAGACTTATCTTCAAGAATCCGTAAGGGCCTATCGCGCGAGCGCGTATCGGGCGTCAATTGTCGCATGCTGGATCGCCGTCGTATGTGATTACATTCACAAACTGGAGGAGTTAAGTTTAGGAGG
Organism: Nannocystis pusilla; assembly: GCF_026626665.1. Taxonomy (GTDB): domain Bacteria; phylum Myxococcota_A; class Polyangia; order Nannocystales; family Nannocystaceae; genus Nannocystis; species Nannocystis pusilla. The sequence goes on along the minus strand of NZ_JAPNKE010000002.1, from coordinate 170,877 downwards.
AGATGCGCAGGCCCAAAATCAACTACAAATTCTCTCAAAAGCTCGTGATAATCAAAACGTCCAAGGTCTTCTAGACTTCGAGAAGCGAGTTTTGGATAATGCGCGAGACAGTTTCGCCTTTATCTCAGCGAGTGAACACCACGACCTAGCGCGGCTGCAAGAGGATCGGAACCGATGCGCTCATCCTGCATTCGACAGTAACGGACAATTATTCAACCCACCGGCTGAGCTTGCGCGTCTCCACATTCTGAAATTCCGTTCACATTCTCCTCGCGCTTCCGCCGACACAAGGCAATTTGCCATTCAAACCTTGGCAGCCGACGTCGAATCGGTCCACTTTCCAAAGCACTCAGCGGATGCCATCAAACACTTCAAGCACGGCCCTCTTTCAAGACCCCGGATGCTCTCGTACGCAATTTCGTTCTAGCCCTTTTGAAGTATTTGCTGGACACCGAAAATAAACTCACCTGGAATGCGGCTCTTCGAGGGGCAGCGGCGTTGTCAGCCGTTCGAGAAATGCATCGAAGCATCGCCGAGGCAGTACTGCAGCAAAGCCTTAACACCGCGCTCCACGCTGCATTGATTCTGAATAGAGGAAATGCCGCGATCCGCTTCTCTCCTTGTTGACGACATCTGGCCACTCATTAACGAAGCTAATCAAGAATCTCTACGACGACTACTCAGTGAGTCACCTTTTCCCGAAACCCCAGAGCTCATCCCGTCGGCCCTTCATCATCCTAACCTTGGCGAGGTGGCTATAAACCGTGCTCGAAACGCCACCCGATTGCATTTAGAAGCGATGACGGCTTGGGCAATCCTATCTGGAGATAGCGAAATTTCTCTCGAATCAAAAGAAGCGATAATTGAACTAGCCATCGGCGAGTATGCAAGATCTCGGCAGTACCGCGACGCTCACCAGTGGGCGAGAAATATGATAATTCCAATAATTCCACACATGAACGCACAACTGATACGCTCTCTCATCAAAACCATGGGAACCTCAGACCAGATCAAGCCTTCCTGGAACGCAAGAGATGTGGTAGTGGCTTGTTCTCAAACAGAAATGATTCCCGCGGAGGATTTCAGCATCTTGGTGCAAGAACATGGCCTGACTTCTTTGTGGCACCCAACTGAAACACTTGCATTAGATTTTCCTACAGGAGAGAAATTTGAACCGCTTGTCTCGGAGATTGACCTTGATAAGCTTAAGAAGATATGAACAGCAAGCCGAAGGTGCTCGGTCATTTCTCCAAACCGAGGCCAGCTTCGGACGACTTACGGCGGAACGAGCCTGCTCTTGGGGGTCAAGAAACGCGCTCGCACGGAATGAAACGCCGCTCACCGCCCCGCGCGGCCGAGCTGGGCCAGCAGAAAGGCCGCCTCGAAGGCGCGGCTCTGCAGCCATTCGTGGCGGCTGCTCGGGCCGGCGTGGCCGGCGTGGGCCTCGGTGCGCAGCAGGGTCGGGCCGCCGCCGCGGGCCAGGCGGCGCAGGCGGGCGACGTAGCGGGCCTGTTCGTGGTAGGCGACGCGGGCGTCGGCCAGCGATGATTCGACCAACAACGCCGGATAGGCGCGCGGGCCGAGGTTCGAATAGGGGCACCAGCCGCGGATGACGTCGTAGTCGGCGCGCACGGCGGGGTCGCCCCACTCCTCGTATTCGGTGGTGGTGAGCGGCGCGGTCGGGTCGGCCATGGTGCCCACTGCGTCGAGGAACGGCACGCGCAGGACGGCGGCGCGGAACAGCTCGGGGCGCTGGTTGAGCGCCGAGGCGACCAGGGCCCCGCCGGCGCTGTCGCCGGCGACTGCGAGCATTTCCGGGGTGGTGTAGCCGCGCTCGACGAGGTGGGCCGCGACCGCGAGCAGGTCGTTCACCGCGTTCATGCGCCCGCGCCGGCGGCCGGCCTCGTGCCACGACTCGCCGAGCTCGCCGCCGCCGCGCACCCAGGCGATCACGAAGTCGACGCCGCGGTTCATCACGGCGCAGCGGGCGGCGTCGAAGTCGGGGTCCCAGGCGAAGCCGTAGGAGCCGTAGGCCTCGAGCAGGATCGGCCGCGGCCCTTGGTGCGGGCCGGCGCCGGCGAAGTACATGTAGAGCAGTTCGGTGCCGTCGTCGGCGCGCGTGGAGGCGAAGGCGCCGAGGTTGCTGCCGCAGGCGGCCGGCGCGGGGCGGCGGTGCACCAGGGTCTCGGCCCCGTCGGCGAACGCGAGGTCGACGGTGTCGTCGGGCGCGTGCACGGCGGTGAGGTGGACGCGATAGTGCGTGGCCGACGGATCGGGGTTGTCGCCGGGGCTGATGTCGACGATCTCGCCTGTCCGCGGGGACAGGCCGCGACCGCGCTCCGCCGTGCCGGCGCGCGCGGTCCGGCCGGTCTGGAGGTCGAGGAACACGAGCCGCGGAAAGCCGCGCTCGCGCTGCAGGAGGGCCAGGTGGCCGGTGAAGGCGTCGAGGTGGGTGATGGCGACGCCGGGCCGCTCGCCGACGACCTCGCGCCAGCGCGCGGGGGCCGGATCGTCCTCGGCGGCCGCGACCACGCGGAAGTGCGGAGCGCCGCGATTGGTGCGAACATAAAAATCGTCGCCGGCGTGATCGACGTCGTAGAGGTGGCCGGGCTCGCGGGCGGCGATCACGGTCCAGGGGCCGCCGGGCGCGCTCGTGCGGGCGACTCGCACCTCGGCGGTGGTGGCCGAGGCGCTGCGGGCCAGCAGCCATTCGCCGGAGCGGCTGCGCTCGACGTAGACGTCGAAGCGCGGGTCGGCCTCCTCGAAGATCGGGCGATCGTCGCCGCCGAGGATGCGGCGGCGCAGCGCGTACGAGCGGAAGGTGTCGTCGCGCACGGTGTACACGAGCTCGCGGCCGTCGGCGCTCCACGCCGCCGAGGTGATCCGATCGATCTGCTCGGACCGGACCACACCGGTCGCCAGATCTTTGATATAGAGGGTGTAGTTCTCGCCGCCGACGTGGTCCAGCGAATAGGCGAGCGCGGCGTTGTCGGGGCTGACCTCGAACACGCCGAGGTCGAGGAAATCGCGGCCGCGGGCGAGGCGCTGCAGGTCGAGGATCACCTGCGGTGATTCGCCGGGGGGCGCGTCGATGCGGCGGCGGAGGTAGACCGGGTGCTCGTCCTGGCGGCGCTGGCGGGACCAGTACAGCCATTCGCCGCGGCGCACCGGGGCGGTCTCGTCGTCGACGTAGGCGATCGCCTCGATCTCCCGCTCGAGCGTGCGCCGGAGGGCGCGATGCGGCCGGAGCTGGGCGTCGGCGTGGCGGTTCTCGGCCGCGAGATGGGCGCGCACGGCCGGATCCTCGGGGCCGGCGCGCAGCCAGGCGTACTCGTCGCGCAGGGTCTCGCCGTGCAGCGTGACGGCCGCGTCGTCGCTCGTGCGGGCGACCGGCGCCGGGGCGCCGGCGAGGCCGAGGACGAGCGCGAGGGCGCGGAGCATGGCGTGACGATGCCCGCGGGTCGGGCCGGCTGTCCAGCGCCGGGGCGCCGCTGCGAGGTCCGGAGCACACGCGCGGGCGCCGGTCGACCGCTCGCTGCATGTTTGTATGCGCCGGAGCCGCCCATCCGGCGAGGAAAGCCCCGGCGACGCCGCTGCGGGCGACGCACGTGAATCCTCGCGGTCGACGAGCTCGCACCCCGCAACGACCCGGTGACGTGCCGGCTGGGCTGCGAGCGGCGAGCGCGGTAAGGTCGAGGTCCACGGAGGACACGGATGCCTTACGACCAAGGAGTGGCGAACCGGCTGCGGACGGCGGTGATGCGCGCAGGGCCGCAGGGGCTCGTCGAGGAGCGCAAGATGTTCGGCGGCATCGCCCTGATGCTCGACGGGAGCATCGCCTGGGGGGTGCTGGGCAGCGACCTGGTGATTCGCGTGACCGACACGGCGGCGGCGCTGGGGCGGCCGCACGCGCGGCCGTTCGACTTCACGGGTCGGCCGTCGCGCGGGCTGGTGTATGTGGCGCCGCCGGGGTTCGCCGCGGAGGCCGACCTCGATGCGTGGGTCGCGCTGGGGATCGCCGGGGCGCGAGCGAAACGAGCGACGCCGAAGGCGCGGGCGCCGAAGGCCCGGGTCCAGGCGCGGCAGAGCGGTCGGGCGCGAGCGGCGAGGACGGCCGTGCGGTCGCCGCACTGAACAGATACAAATACGGACATGTCTCTTGCGACATATGATACGGGCCGCAGGTCGGCTCACCCGCGCCGGAGCGGCCGAACGCGATCGACGAGGACGGAAGCCGTCCCGTTCTCGTCGCTCGCCGGCCGGAGCGTGTTCGTGCTGGGGTCCGCGGAGGGCTGCGACCTCTCCGCGCCGGAGGCGGCATGAAGCTCTACATCCGCACGCAGGAGCCGGGGGACCGGCGCGACCGGCAGCCGCTCGAAGGCCAACGGTCATCTGAACCGGCTCGCCTCCCAGCGCACGATCCACGCGTTCGTGTGGGAGGGCTGCCATACGCTGGTCACCGAGGACCAGAAGTTCACGCTCGGGACGCACTACGTCGATCACGACTTCGGTCCTCACGTCGTGCCGGTGTTGACGGTCACGCTGGAATGGTTCGACGAGAAGGTGCGATTCGACGCCGACGTCGTCGGCGAGGTCGAGGCGTTCGACCCCGCGGAGTGACCGCGCCCCGTTCAGTACGGCCGCCGCTCGTCGGACCGAGCCTCGGACGACATGTCCTCCGAGACATGTGCCCATTGCGCCGCGCGCAGCTCAGCGCGGCCGGCTCTCGACGCCGGCCAGGCGGAACTTGCCGGAGCTCGCGGGCAGCAGCTCGGGGCGGCGCGCCGCTGGACGCGGGCGCCGGGGCCCAGCGCGGCGTGTAGGGCCGCGATCACGTCGGGCAGGCATTGTTCGGCGAAATCCTCGGCGGGCAAGTAATCGAGGCGGTACAGCGCCTCGCCGCGCTGCAGCAGGCAATAGCTGACGAGCCCGCGGGCGGCGGGGGCGAGCGCCCGGTCGACCGCGGCGGCGGTGAGGCGCCGGCCGTCGGGGGTCCGGACGCTGTCGACCGCGCGGCCCTCGAGGCTCGCCAGGGTGTCGGTCTCGCTCCACGCGCACGTGCAGGGCGCGTCGGCCGGGCGCGCCAGGTCGCCGGTGGCGTAGCGCAGGAGCGGCATCAATCGCTTGTCGAGGGTGGTGACGAGCAGCTCGCGGGCGTCGTCGCCGGCCCCGTCGTCGCGCAGCTCGACGACGAAGCTCCGGGGTTGACGTGATAGCGGCCGGCCTCGCACTGGACCGCCAGCGCGCCGTACTCGGTCGCGCCGTAGGCGTCGTACACCGGGCATTCGAACGTTCGCTCGATGACCTGCCGGTGGAGCGCGCTGCACAGCTCGTACGCGGTGATCACGAAGCGCAGCCGCGGCAGGGGCAGGCGCCGGCGCAGCGCCTGATCGGCGAACATCGCCAGGTACGACGGATCGGCGAGCACGTAGGCCGGCTCGTGCTCGCGCAGCTCGGCGGCCATCTGTTCGAGCCGCGCCGGCGACAGCGCGGCGATGTCGAGCCCGCTGTCGAGCGACAGCCGCGGGCCTCGGGTCCGCTCGGCCCGCGAGGCGCCGCGCAGGTGACACTCGCTGCCGTCGCAGAACGGAGTGGTGAGCCGGCAGAAGCGCTCGCCGCGGGCGGCCTCGACGACACGATTGAGGGCCCAGGTGTGCGGCTGCGAGGCGTCCCAGTCGGCCAGCGAGCGCACGACCTGCTGCCGCTCGCCAGTGGTGCCCGAGGTCGAGAGCCAGCGGATCCCGCCGGCCGGCATGCTCGCAGGCAAGAACTCGTCGAAGTGGGAACGCACCGCCGCCTTGTCGAGCACCGGCAAGCTGGCCAGATCGATCGGCGAATCGTCGCCGGGCGGCTCGGCCGGCAGCGTCTTCGCGTAATAAGGCAGCTCGCGCAAGCGCGGCAGCAGGGCCCGCAGCTTGTCATTCCATCGATCTTCGTAGTGGCGGCGCCGCGTCTGCCGCTGGCGCTCGCGCAATTGCTCGCGCGTCCGATCGGGCGCTTCGAGCAGGCCGAGCTCGGCGAACGCGAGCAGCCACGCGCGGACCAATGCCTCGTCGATGTCGGCGTCGAGCTGCTGGCCCGCGCTCGCGGCGGTGCGGCCGACGTCGCCGTGCTCGGCGAACGTCCGCAGCAGCACCGCCTGCGCCGGCGACAGCGCGAAGGCCCGCCCGGTCTGCGGATCGACGAGGAGCGCCCCGTCTTCGGAGGGCGCGTCCTGCCACCGGAGGTCCGCCCGCAGGCGCGGCGGGTCCGGCGGCGAGGGGGCCTCATTGTTCAGACGTCACCGCCCCCGTCGTCGCCGCCCTGACCGCCGGCGCGGATGTGGCTCGCGATCCGGCCGATGTCGCGGCGGAGCGCGTCGGCGGCCTTCTCACGGCGCTTGCGGTCCTGCTCGGCCGGCTGGGTCTCGGGGCTCTGGGTCTCCTGAGTGCGCGGATTCTTGATCGCCATGCGGGTCTCCTACTCCCGTCAATCAAAGACGGGCGGGCAGCGTAACCTCGGCGCCCGCGGCCCGTCAAATCCGAGCCCGCGGGCCGAAATGCGGGGACCGCTCATTGTTCACAGCACGCCGGGCACGATCGCGCGAGTCGTTATCGAGCGACCCGCGGCGCGCCCTCGAGGATCGACACCCACGCGGCCGTGGGCGCGACGCGACGCAGGCGCAGGCCCGCAGTCGCGAACAGCTCGGCGTATTCGCGCCGGGTCCGCTCGCGCCCGCCGTACATCACCAGCATGTGAAGATCGGCGAGGCGATCCGCCGAGGCGCGTCCGCCGGCCGGCAGCACGCGCTCGACCACGACCACCCGCCGGCCGCGACAGTTGCGCAAGATGCGGGACGCGTCGTCGTCGTCGTAGCAATGCACCACCTCGGCCAGCAGGTAGACGTCGTGGCCGGCCGGCAGCTGCTCGCGCGCGTCGGCGACCACGACCTCGCAGCGCTGGCCCCAGCCCTGCGCCTGCAGCCGCGCCCGCGTCCGCGCGGCCACGTGCGGGGCCTCGACGACGATCCCGCGGACACCTGGCCTTCGGGACAGCAACGCGACCAGCAGCTCGCCGCCGCCGCCGCCGACGTCGACGACCGTGCGGGCGGCGCCGAGGTCGAGCGCGGCGACGACCGCCGGGTCGCGGCGCGCGGCCCTGCGGGCCCGCTGGGCCTCGGCGACGGCCATGGCGGCCTCGTCGGTCGCCAGGTGCTGGTGCAGCGAACGCCCGAAGGCGTGGTCGAAGGCCGGCTGCCCGGTGGCCACGCTGTGCATCACGGAGCCCCAGGCGAGGTGTTGCTCGTGGCCGGCGAACAGGATCGCCGTCCGGCGCGAGCGCGGGTGGTCGGACAGCAGCGGCTCGGCGGCGCGAGTGAGGCGCCAGCGGCCGTCGCGGGCGCGGGCGAACACGCCGACGCTGGCGAGCGCCCGCAGCACCCGCGCGAGGGTGGCCGGGTGAGCGCCTGTCTGTTCGGACATGTCCTCGAGGGCAAGCGGGCCGGCGACCAGCAGATCGGCCAGGCCCAGGCGCGCCGCCGCGTAGAGCAGCTGCGGCACGACGTAGGCGCCGACGGTGAGCCAGAGCTCGTCGTCGACGCCGCGCCTGCGGGCCATCAGCCGGCTCCCCGGCGCAGCAGGGCCCGCAGGCCGTCGCGCAGGCGCAGCACGTCGGCCTCGGTGTTGTAGAAGGCCAGCGAGGCGCGCAGGGTGGCCGGCAGGCCGAGGGTCGCGTGGAGCGGGTGGGCGCAGTGGTGGCCGGCCCGCGTCATCACGCCGAAGGTGTCGCTCAGCACGCGGGCGACGTACTCGCTGCCGAGCGCGCCGTCCTTCGCGGTGACGGTCAGCATCGGCGCGCGCGTGGCAGCCGGCGAGTGAACGTGAAGCCCGGGCAGCGTGGCCACCTCGGCGTCGAGCAGCTCGCGCAGCGCGTCCTCGTGGTCCTCGATCGCGTCGAGGCCGATGTCCTCGAGGTATTCGACGGCCGCGCCGAGGCCGATCGCCGCGGCGATGTCGGGCGTGCCGGCTTCGAGGCGCCAGGGCAGCTCGCGCAGCTCGTAGTCGAGGTCGAGGCCGACGTGCTTGACGCAGCCGCCGCCGAGGTTCGCCGGCGCGAGGCGTTCGAGCGCAGCCTGGGTGCCGTAGAGCACGCCGCTGCCCGGCGGCGCGAACAGCTTGTGGCCCGACAGCGCGAGGTAGTCGCACTGCAGGCCCTGCACGTCGATGCCGCGGTGGGCCGCGAGCTGGGCCGCGTCGACCAGGAGCGGCAGGCCGTGGCGGTGGGCCAGCGCCGCCCAGTCCTGGACCGCCACGTAGACGCCGGTGACGTTGGAGCAGGCGGTGACCGCGAGCAAGCGCGTGCCCGCGTCGATGGCCGCCTCGGCCGCGGCCAGGCTCGGCAGGCCCGCGGCGTCCAGCGGCACCACGCGCACGTGGCAGCGCGTCCGCCACGGCAGCAGGTTCGAGTGGTGCTCGAGCGCGCTGACGACGACGTTGTCTCCGGGCTGCAGGCCGAGCCCGCCGGCGACCAGGCCGATCGCCTCGGTGGTGCCGCGCACGAACACCACCTCCGACGCGCGCGCCGAGGAAGCGAGCGACGCGGCGGCGGCTGTCCTCGTAGGCCTCGGTCGCGCGGTCGGCCAGAGCGTGCTGACCGCGGTGGACGTTGCCGCTGTAGTCGGCGAGGTAGCCGCGCACCGCCTCGATCACCGGCCGCGGCTTGAGCGTGGTCGCGGCGTTGTCGAGGTAGACGATCGGCGCGCGCTCCGAACCTCGCTGCAGCAGCGGGAAGTCGTCGCGCAGCCGGTCCACGTCGAACAGCACCGCAGAGCACTGTACGGGCCAGGCGTGGGCCCTTCAAGCGCGCCGGCCCGCGCGTGCCCGCGCGAGGCCGACGAACTCGCGCGCTAGTCGGCGACGGCGACGCGCACCGGCAGGTCGAGGATGTCGCGGAAGATCGGGTGGTTGCCGTACACCGGCTTGCCCGCGAGCTCGAGCGTCGGGTAGCGGGCGAGGAACTGCTGCAGCGCGGTCTCGGCCTCGAGCCGCGCGAGCGAGGCGCCGAGGCAGAAATGCGGGCCGTGGCCGAACCACGGGCTCGAATTGGTGCGCCGGCGGATGTCGTAGACGTCGGGGTCGGCGACGAACTCGGGGTCGCGCAGGGCGCTCTGCGTATTGAGGAACAGCGGCTGACCGCGGTGGAACTCGACGCCGTTCCAGCTGAACGACTCCTCGACGAAGCGGGTGAGCCCGCCGCCGCGGCCGAACGCGTTGTAGCGCAGCGTCTCGTCGAGCGTGGAGCGGGCCAGCGACGGCTCCGCGCGCAGGAGCGCCAGCTGGTCGGGGTGGCGCAGCAGCTCGAGGATCGCGTAGGTGGTGAGGTGCACCGTCGTGTCGGAGCCGCCGACGAGGAGGCCGCCGATCAGCGACTCGAGCTCGCCGTCGCTCAGGCGGTCGGCGTCGTCGCACGCGCTGATGAGGTGGGTCATCAGGTCGTCCTCCATCGGATGCGCGCGGCGGTCGGCGATCACGGCGCGCACGATCTCGCGGCCGCGCGAGATCGCCGGCATGTACGAGGCGAACCGCTCCGGCGACAGGCCGGGGAAGATGGTGGCGATGAGCGCGTCGGCGAAGGCCAGGAACTCGGCCTCGAGGCCGGACGGGATGTTGAGCATCGCCGCGATCACGCGCACCGGATAGGTCTGGGCGAAGTCGCGGAACACGTTGATGACGCCGCGCTCCGGCAGCTTGGCCAGCACCTCCTGGATGATCTGGGCGACGCGGGGCCGGTGCGCCTCGAGCTGGCGCGGCCCGAACAGCGGGGTGACGAGCTTGCGCACCCGCGCGTGGGCCTCGGGCCGCATCATGAACAGGTCGTTTTCCCGCACGGCGACGTAGTCGGGCCAGGCCGCGCGCAGCTCGGGCGAGAAGCCGCCGCCGAGCGTCGGATCGGTGCCGAGCCGCGGGTCGCGGATCAAGGCCATGACGTCGCGATAACGGAACACGATGTGCCCCTTGACGTGGTCCCACGCGTAGATCGGCGCCTCCTCGCGGAATCGACGGAAGGTCGGATACGGATCCTCGACGAACAAGGGGTCGAACGGATCGAACTTCAACTCGGACGGGGCGCTCGCTTCCAGCATTGGCCCCACGTAGCACATCCCCGCCGCAGAATCGACGGACTCCGGCGGCCACGCGCGCGCCCGCGACCGCCCGCGCGAGCCGGCCTCGGCCTGGCCAGGGACACGCGCGGCAACCGCTGCGCGCGCGCGAGCCCCGGAGCGCCGCGACGAAATCACCGCCGGGTACACACCCTATTGTCGCCGCGGGAGACTGTGGTGATTGGGACGAGGCAGACCCCGAGCGGGCTGACTCACATGTCCCCGAGGACATGTGAGCGCGCGCGCAAAGCCGCGGCCGCTCGCCCCCAAGCGCCCGTTCGCCGCCCGCGCAGGAGCCCGCCCTCGCACGCACGCGCCCGCCGACGCACCCGCGCCTGCAGCGAGCCGGTCGGTCCCACCGTCGCCGACGCGCTCGAGTCGCCCGCGCCTGCAGCGAGCCGGTCCATCGCGTCGTCGCCGACGCGCTCGAGCTCGAGTCGCCCGCGCCCGCCGGCGAGCCGTCAATCCCACCAGCAGAACACGTAGTCGCCGACGCGCTCGGGTCGCCAGTGGTTCGCCTGCGCCAGCTCGGGCCCGTCGAGGCGGCTCTGCCAGTCCTGCGGCGTCAGCCGCGTCTCGAGCTCGGCCGCGCCGGCGAGCTCGTGCGGGCCGAAGAACGCGGCGGCCAGCGCGGGCGCGTCGACGAACCGATAATCGAGGCGGTCACTCCATTCGGCGAATGCCAGCACCGGCTGCATCGCGTTGAGCAGCAGCCACAGCGGCCGGCCCTCGTGATCGACGCGGGCGCGGTAGTACTCGGCCGTCGCGTGCGGGCCCTCGCAGGGGCCGAGGGTCGTGCGAGGCGCCGCGCGGACCATCGCGTGGCAGGCGGTGCGGAACGCGGCCAGGTCCCAGCGCGGGTCGTGGCTGCCGCCGAAGCCGGTCAGGCCCGGGCGCACCAGCGCCAGCGCGTCCGTGACGACGTCCCTGCCCTCTCGCTCGCGCGGCCTCGCCATCGCCGGGCCAGCATAGCCGGGCTCACGCGCCGTCGCACTTGCCGTCGTGATCGCCGTCGACGCCGCCGCTCTGCCAGCAATCGAGCCAGTGGTCGAGGAACAGCCGGCGCTCGGCCACGAACTCGCGCATGTCGTCGACCTGGTCCTGGTGCTGATCGAGGGTGAACGGCCGGTTGGGGTCGTCGGCCGCGGCGTCGGCGATCTGCGCGGCCCAGGCGTCGAGGCGGCCCTGCAGGACCGCGACGTCGTAGCCGGTGTCGACCGCGAAGGCGATCGCGTCGACGTAGCGGCGAAACCACACCGGGTCGGCGGTGGCGATGTCGTAGAACGGCCGGCCGTGGTGGTTCTCCTTGATGTACGTGTACGGGTCGGTGTCGGGCTCGAGGCGCGTGAAGGTGTCGTCGAGGTCCCACGGGATGACGACGAAGCCGGTCCTGGGGTCGTTGTAGACGTACTGGTTGAGCCCCCCGCCCCACGCGCCGTCGCGGTCGGGGATCACCGCCTCGGTCGCCCACTCGAGCAGCGCCTGCTCGAGGTTCATCACCGCGCGCAGGTCGTCGACCGTGTCGGCGGCGTTCAGCTGCTCGACGTCGGCCTCGCTCGGGTCCTCCTCGTTGGTCTTCTTGTCCCAGCCCGAGCCGCCGCCGCCGCGCTTGTAGAGGTTGCCGCGCGGGTCCTCGAAGTTGCGCTCGAGGAACTCGCTGTCGACCTTCTCGATGTTGGTGAAGAGGCCGTAGAAGGCGCCGTTGAGGACGACGCGGGCGTTGTTGGCGCACGGGGCCGCGAGCCCGACGTCGCGCAGGATCGCCAGCGCCAGGCGATCGCGCAGGAAGCTGCGGTTGTACTCGGCGGCGTCGAACAGCACGTGCTTGAGGCCCTCGAACCGGCCCTTTTTGTCATACGTGTTGAACGAGACCTCGAACTGCATCTTCTTCTGGTCGTGCCAGTGCGAGGCGTTGCCGCGCAGGCGCACCGAGGCATTCGCTATCACGGTGTCGTCGACCTTGAAGCTCAGCAGCGGGTGCTCCTGCAAGTCGTTGTCGTCGGCGATCGCCCACTCCTGCTCGAGCTCCGCCAACTCGGACGGATCGATCTGCAGCTCCACCGTGGGGAAGCGGTCCTGGGCGTAGAAGCCCGGGCAGTCCTTCGGCTGCCACGCCGGCTCGCCGGTGGTCGGCGACTCGGGCTCGCCGGTCGTCGCCGGCGGCTCGCCGGTGGTCTCGCCGCCGCTGCCGGTGGCCGCAGAGCCGGTCCCGCTGCTGGTCGAGGTCGGCTCGTCGTCGCCGGTCGAGGTCGCGACGGGCCCCGTGGTCGTCGTGCCGACTGCGTCCTCGGTGGTACCTGCTCCGGCCTGCGGGTCGGGACAGCCGGCGAGGATCGGGGCGATGAACAGGGCGGCGACGTGACGCATGTCGACAGGCTGAACCTGCGAACACGCCCAACAAGCGAGCGGCGTCACGACCGCCGTTCGCGGCCGCCCGAACGTGGCTCCGTCCGAAAGACGTGGTGGGATGATCGATCGGGGAATGTCCGCAGCTCGCGGACGCGCGGACGCTGGGTGCAGCGAATCGCAGCGCCACGCGCCCGGCGCGGGCCTGCATCAGAACCGGATCATCAGCCCGGAGCCGGTCGCCGCGATCCGCTTGCCCACGGCGTGGCGGCGCAGCCCGTAGTGAGCCGCGACGACGCCCAGGACGGCGAACGGCAGGGCCACCGCGAAGCCGACCAGGCTGCTCGTGCGCGCGTGCCTGCTCGCCTCCTCGCGCTCGGCTCGGGTCTCGAACGCTATCTTCTCGGATGTGATCGCGTCGCCGCGGGCGATGAAGAAGAAGCCGACGCCGAGCCCGACCAACGTGACCGCGCCCGCCGCCCCGGCCACCGCGAGGTAGCGATTGCCGGAGCGCTGCATCTCGCCGCGCCACGCCTGCTCGCGCGCGTCGTCGGCCTGGTCGAGCTCGACCAGGCGAGCCTCGCTGGCGGCCACGCCCTGCTTCGCGCGCTCGAGGTCGGCCTCGGCCGCGTCCACCGCCTGCGCCGCGGCGGTCGCGTCGCCGCGCAGCTTCGCCAGCGCGTCCGGAGGGCTGTCCTTTCGGCCAGGTGTAGGCAATGCCCCCGACGACACCGGGACCCACGGATCGGCGAGGCCCTCGTCGCGCAGCGCGGCCGCGACCGCGTCCTTCGCCGCCCCGCGCGGCAGCTCGCGCTGCGCCTTCTCGTGGTGCTGACGGCGGAGCTTCACGGCGGCCTTGCGGCACGGCTCGAGCCCCGCGATCGCGGCGTCGCGCTCCGGCTCGGACACGTACGCGGCGAGCTCGCGTCGCAGCGCGATCAGTCGCTCGACCGCGAGGGTGCAGCCGGGCGCGCCCGCGCGGGCCTCGGCGATCGCCTGGGCGTAGCGCTCGCCCTCCTGCTGGTGCGTCGCGGCGTCGGCGTCGGCCGCGGCCTCGGCGGCCTCCAACGCGACCGTCGCCGCGGTATCGGCCTCCCTGGCCTTTCGGACAGCCTCCTGGGCCTGCGCCTCGGCGGCCCGCAGCCCGCGGCCCGTCGCCTCCTCCTCGGCGTGCGCCGCCACGTCCTTGCCGGGCATCGCCGGCGGGGCGAGGCGACACGCGCCGGCCACCAGCGCCAGCGCCACCGAGCTCGCAGCGATCGAGGGACGTCGAGGAGGCATGCGCGGCGGGCGGAGTATCACCCACCCGGGGAGCCCCCTCAAGCCGCGCGGCTCCGAAGCCGATGGCTCGCAGCCCAGGCGCAGCAGCGGCGAGCTCTGGAACGACCGCACGGGTCGCCGGTCAGCCCGGCGCGGGCGGCACGGAAGCGACGTGCGGGAGCGCCGCGACCGAGCGGTCGAGCCGCCCGCACGCGTCCGCGAGTCCGCCAGGCCCGCGTCGCCGCGACCGTTCAGCCCGCCACGCTTCGGTGACCTCGCTCGTCGGCCTCGCCGGCCCGTCGCAGCTCGACGCGAGGGCGGCTCGAACGCCGCGTCAGGCCGCGGGGGCCAGGCGAACCGCGGGCGTGCGCACGGCGATCAGCTCGGCGAGGAAATCGGCGAACGGGATGCCGGCGGCGGCCAGCGCGTTGCGGAAGCCGGAGCCGGAGCCGAGGTCGGGGTTGGCGTTGACGTCGATGACCTGGACCGCCCCGCCGGCCAGGCGGAGGTCGAAGCGGCAGTAGCCGGTCATGCCGAGCAGGGTGGCCGCGCGCGTGCAGACCGCGAGGAGCTCGGCGTGGATGGCGGGGTCGAGGTCGGCGACGATCCGGCTCACCGTCTCTTGCGCCTCGCCCGAGGCGACGTCCCACTTGGCGGTCCAGCCGACCACGCGCCGCTCGGGCGCCAGCGCCGGCGAGAACACGATCTGTCCCGGCGGCAAGGCGACGAGGCCGCGCGGGCCGGCGTGGTAGAGCGCGAGGTTGTACTCGGGCCCGTCGACGAAGGTCTCGACGAGCGCGGGCTGGTAGTGGCGGGCCCACACCTGGCGCGCGCGCGCCAGCGCCGACTCGGCGTCGCCGCACACGCTGCCCGCGTCGACGCCGACGCCCCCGCCCTCGCGCGCCGGCTTGACGATGACCCGGCCCGAGGCGGCGCGGGCGATCAATCGCGAATGTCCTCGAGGACATGTTCTTCGGAGCAGCCGGGCGCGACGGCGAAGCCGGCCGGGGTCGGCACGCCGGTCTGGCGCAGGAACTGCTTGACGAACGGCTTGTCCTGGCAGAGCGCGAGGGTCACCGCGTCGCAGCCGCAGCAAGGGATGCCCAGCATGTCGAGGCCGAGCGCCAGGTGGGCCTCGAACTGCGTGCGGCCGACCGCGCCCTCGCACAGGTTGAACACGACGTCGGGCGCGGCCGCGCGGACGGCCGCGAGCGCGGCGGGCACCGAGTCGCCGACCGGCACCAGCACGCATTCGTGGTCCGGCGCCAGCGCGGCGTGGACCTCGCGGGCGGTGGCCGCGAGCTCGGGCGCGCCGAGGAGCGCGGCGGGCGGATCGGAGAGGGGGGCGACGTGATAGGTGATGGCGATCCGCATGGGGCTCCGGCGAGGTCGAGGACCAATTCGCTAATGTTCGGGGGGTTCGATTGCGGGCGGTCGGGGCTGAACCAGCGCTGGGTGGCCGCGCCGAGGATGCGGCCGATCAATTGCTCGTAGCTCCAGCCGTGGCCGCGAGCGATGATGACGAGGTCGCTGCTGACCGGGTGCAGCCCCGGCAGCGGGTTGACCTCGATGAAGTTGGGGTCGCCGCGGCGGTCGCAGCGGATGTCGATGCGCGACAGGTCGCGGCAGCCGAACACGCGGTGCACGTCGAGCGCGAGCCCGCGGATGGCGGCCAGCCGGGCCGCGTCGAGCCGACCGGACTGCAGCAGCTCGTCGGTCATGACGTAGCGGACCTGGTTGAGGTAGTCGCGCTTGACCTCGAGCGAGTAGACGAAGTCCTCGCCGCTCGCCTCGCGCGGGGTCACCTGCATCACCCCGACGACCTCGGCCGCGGCGCCGTTGCCGACCACCCCGACCGTGAACTCGTCGCCCGACAGGAACTCCTCGATCAGGACGGCCTGGCGGTAGTCGCGTTGCAGCCGGGCCACCCGCTCGCGCAGCGCGGCCTCGTCGTGGCACACCGAGTCCTTGCGGATGCCCATCGACGAGCCCTCGGCCACCGGCTTGACGAACAGCGGATAGGCGAGCGCGACCGGCCCCAGCGCCTCGTCGGCGCCGACGATCTGGAACGGGGCGGTGCGGATGCCGTGGGCCGCGGCGAAGATCTTGGCGACCCCCTTGTCGAGCGCCAGCGCCAGGGCGAACGGGCCCGAGCCGGTGTTGGGGATCCCCAGCACCTCGAGCACCGCCGGGATCTGCGACTCGCGCCCGCGACCGCCCACGCCCTCGGCGAAGTTGAACACGCCGTCGATGCGCCGCTCCGGCGGACGCTCCGCCAGCGCCGCCAGCAGCGGCTCGCCCCACCCCAGCCGCTCCACCTCGTGGCCGAGCCCCCGCAGGGCCCGGTCGATGGCGTCGACGGTGTCGACCGAGTCGAACTCCTCGAAGCGATCGATCGGGTCGCCGGGCGACGGACCGGCCTCGGGCTTGAGGTTGTAGGTCAAGCCGAGCCGCATGCGACCTCCGCCCGGCCCGAAATCGGAGAGACCGGAGAAACCGGGGAAGTAGACGATGCCGACCCGCGAATGGCCGCTGAGCCGCAGCCGGCGGCAGGGGATATCAAGGACGATGCACCCGGAGGTTCCAATGTGACGCTCTCGGGTCGCAACCATAGCCACTTCGTCGCCGGGGGAAAGAAAAAACTTCGCCAGGACCGGCGGACGGGGCCGAACCCGCGACGCGCCCGCGAGCGCCGCGGCGAGTCGCCGGCCGGCGGTCCGCGGGTCAGGCTTGCGGTGACCTCCGGTGCGGCTTCGCGCCCATGGCGGCACGGCCCACGAGCGCCGGGCGGAGGACGCGCTGTTGCAATTGCGTACACCGTCCGGAGCGATCGACACGCCGTTCCGCGGGCGAATCAATAGGGTCCATCCACCGGTCGCCCGCAGTATCGCTTCACCAGCCCGAGCAGGAGATCGAGGTCGATCGGCTTGCGCACGAAGGCGGCCACGTCGGGCGGCGCCGTCTTCGGCGACGCGGCCGACATCACCACCACCGGCAGCGCGAGCAGGCGGTCCTGCCCGCGCAGGCGGTCGATGACCTGCCAGCCGTCGAGCACCGGCATCATCAGGTCGAGCAAGATCAGGCACGGCTCGCGCGCGGCCTGGTGGAGGTAGGCCAGCGCCTTCTCGCCGTTGTCGACCCCGTGGACGTCGTACCCCTCGTCGCGCAGCAGCTCGGCCACCGCGTCGCGGATGTCGTCGTCGTCCTCCACCAACAAGATGGGCGGCATCATCTCAACTCAACGATGTTCGCAGTCGTTCGCAGGGCAAGCGCAGCCGAGGTCGCTGCGCACATTGCGACCCGTCCGGGCCCAGCGGCGCCGCGAGCCCGCCCGCGAGACCTCCGCGGCGCCGCTTCGCCAGGACCGGCGCGGGCCCGCCGATCACGACACGCTCGAAGCACCATGAGCGCCGTTCTCGATGCCCACACTTGCGCCGACGACGCCGGGCTCGTCTACGTGACCGACGCGCAGCCGGGCATCCGTCGCCGCCGCACCGGCCACGGCTTCTCCTACCGCGATCCGAAGGGCCGCCCGCTCCGCGACGCGGAGGTGCTGGCGCGCATCCGCCGATTGGCGATCCCGCCGGCCTGGACGGAGGTGTGGATCTGCCCCGATGAACGCGGGCACATCCAGGCGGTCGGCCGCGACGCCCGCGGCCGCAAGCAATACCGCTACCACCCGCGCTGGCGAGAGGTCCGCGACAGCACCAAGTACGAGCGCATGCTGGCGTTCGCGGCGGCGCTGCCGGCGATCCGCGCCCGCGTCGACCGCGACCTCCGCCGTCACGAGCTGGACCGCGACAAGGTGCTCGCCGCCGTGGTGCGCCTGCTCGACACCACGCACATCCGCATCGGCAACCCCGAATACGCGCACACCAACGATTCGTACGGGCTGACGACGATGCGCGACCGCCACGTGCGGATCCACGGCGAGCACATCGAGTTCCGCTTCCGCGGCAAGAGCGGCAAGGAGCACCGCGTCGCCGTCGACGACGCCCGCCTGGCCAAGATCGTCCGCAGCTGCCGCGACGTGCCCGGCCAGGAGCTGTTCCAGTTCTACGACCACGCCGGCACCCACCACGCGATCGGCTCGGCCGACGTCAACGCCTACCTGCGCGCCTGCTCCGGCAGCGAGTTCAGCGCCAAGGACTTCCGCACGTTCGCCGGCACGGTGCTGGCCGCCCAGGAGCTGTGGCGAGCCCCCGCCCGGAGCAGAAGGGCCGGCGCAAGCAGGCGGTCACGAAGGCGATCGAGCAGGTCGCCGGCTGCCTCGGCAACACCGCGACGGTGTGCCGCAAGTGTTACGTCCACCCGTCGGTGCTCGAGGCCTACGAGGACGGGGCGCCGCTGCCGACCTCGCTGCGCGGGCCGAAGGCCTACCAGGCGCTGCGGCTGGAGGAGCGCCGCGCGGTCGCCCTGCTGCTCGAGCGCCAGCGCACCGCCGGCCAGCGCACCCTGACGGCGCGGCTGGCGGCGTCGCTGAAGCAGCGGCGAACGGCCCGGCACGAGCCCGAGCTGCGCAAGGCGGCCTGACAGCTCGTTTCACGCGGGCTGATGCGAGGGGGCGCTCGCATCGGAGGCCACGCGATCCGAGCGCCGCTCGCTTGGAGCCGCCGTCCCGGCTCAAGCCGACCCGCACGTGCTGTGAGCGGGCGCGCCTCGACTCGAGCGACCCCGGGCAGCCGTCGCGGCGTGACCCGACGAGCATGCCCGATCGGACATGCTCGAAGGAGCATGCCCCGACGGACATGCTCCTTCGAGCATGTCCCCGGGTTCAGCCGCCGCTCGGCTGCCCGGCCTTGCGCCGCTGGACCGCCGCCTGCATGCACTGCAGCAGCGCCTCGCGCAGGGTCGCGAGGGTGGCGATCCGCCCGAGCTCGACGCCGAGGGAGATGATCGAGGAGGCGACGTCGGCGCGCACGCCGACGACGATCCCGCGGGCGCCGAGCAGCTGGACGGCGCGGACCAGGCCGATGATGTGCTGGGCGGTGCCGGTGTCGACGACCTCGACGCCGGTGAGGTCGATGATGGCGAAGCGGGCGCGCAGGCGGCCGATCGCGTCGAGCAGCAGCTCCTGCATGCGCAGGGCCTGACTGGAGTCGATGGTGCCGAACAGCGGCATCAGCACCACGCCCTCCCAGACCTCGATGATCGGCGTCGAGAGCTGGCGGATCGCCTCCTGCTGCGCGGCGATGATGTCGAGCTTGTCGCGCAGGCTGGCCTCGGTGCGCTTGCGGGCGGTGGCGTCGAAGAAGAAGCCGCGGCGCAGCGGCGAGTCGCCGCGGGCCTTGTGGGCGGCGCGGATGCTGTGCACCCACAGCTCCTCGCCATCCTCGGCGCGCACGCGGAACTCGAGCTCGCGGGCCTCGCCGCCCGACGCCGACAGGTGCAGCGCCAGCGCCTCGCGGTCGGCCGCGTGGGTGATGCCGGCGAGGAACCCGGGGTCGCCGGTGAAGCGGTCGCTGCCGTGGCCGAGCAGGCCGGCGATCTGCGGACCTACGTAGGTGAGGCGGCCGGCCGCGACGTCGGCCTCCCACGGGACCGCGCCGGCGCTCTCGACCAGCTGGCGCATCCGCTCCTCGCTCTCGCGCAGGCCCTGCTCGACCTGCTTGCGCTCGCGGTTCTCGCGGGCGAGGTCGCCGTACAGCGACGACACCGCCAGCGAGATCGCCGCCTGCGTCAGCAGCAGCTCGAGCACCGCCGTCCGCTGCGGGGTGAAGGCGCCGCTCATCCAGTTGTTCTCGAGGTAGAGCACGCCGACCAGCGCGCCGGAGCGGACGATCGGGACGCACAGGACGCTGCGCACCTGGCCGCGCGCGAGGTGGGGGTCGGCGGCGAACAGCGGGCTCGCGCGGGCGTCGGTCAGCAGCACCTGCTCGCGGGTGCGGCGGACGTACTGCACGATCGACAGCGCCAGCTCGTCGTCGGCCGCGACCTGGCGGGCCGGCAGGGTGACCTCGACGCCCTGCTCGCCGGTGCGGGCGCCGGCGGCGATCACCAGGCGCTCGCGCTCGAGCAGCAGCAGGTGGCCGTTCTGCGCCCCGGCGTGCTCGAGCACGATGTGCATCAGGCTGCTCAGCAGCTTGTCCTGCATCAGCTCGCCCGACAGCGCCTGCGTGGCCTTGACCACCGCGAGCGCGTCGACCGACAGCCACTGCGAGCCCGGCGGGGTCATCGGCCCGAGCTCGGGCACCCGGGTGGCCAGCTGGGTCAGCTTGGCGGTCGCGCCCCAGCGGGCGTAGAGGCTGCGGGCGCGCTCGAAGTAGGCGACCGCGGCCACGCCGAGGCCGAGCGCGCGGGCCAGCTCGCCGGCGCGCTCGCAGGCGATCGCCTCGACCGCGAGGAACGAGTCCTGCGCGGCCGCCCGGGCCGCCGCCTCGAGCCGCGGCAAGGCCTCGGCCGAGCGGCCCTCGAGCCGCAGCAGCTCGGCGCCGAGCAGCTCGGCGCGGGCGCGGAAGTTGGCCGGGCAGCGCGCCGCCAGCCGCTCGCACACGGCCGCCTGCACGCGCACGCGCTCGAGCAGCTTGGCCCGGCGCAGCGGCTCGCGGTCGGCCACCGCCGCGGCCACGAGGGCGCAGTAGAAGTCGCCGTCGGCGCCGAGGAAGGTGCCGAGCAGGCCGTTGCCCTTGGTCGCGGCGAACCGCTCGGCCGCCTGCAGGGCGCCGGTCAGGTCGCCGAGCAGGTAGAGCCGTTGCATGCGCAAGAAGTGGTGGGTACCGAGCGCGGAGCCTGCCGCCTTGCCGACGGGCTCGACCGCGTCGTCGGCGTCGACCCGGGCGCCGCGCAGGCGCGGTAGCTGGGCCAGGACGATGTCGACGGTCATGACCGCGATCTCGTGCTGCATCTGCACGTAGCTGCCGCGGTGGCGGGCCCACTGCTCCTCGACCTGGGCCAGCGCGTCGCCGCGGCACAAGAGCAGGGTGTCCTGGCCGAGCAGCGCGAAGGCGCCGTAGGCCGAGAGGTCGCCGGCCTCGACGCCGGCCTGCTGCCCGGCGCGCAGGTGGGCCAGGATCTGCGGCAGCGGCTCGTGCCACGGGCCGCTGAACCACCCGTAGATCGTGCGCACCTTGGCGTGCACGCCGGCGTCGGCGATGTGCTCGAGCCGGCGCAGGGTCATGCGCGCGATCCGGCCCGACATCTCGTGCTCGCCGAGCACGGTGACCAGCAGCAGCGCGAACGAGGCGTAGCCGACCACCGAGTCGCGCGTCTCGCCGTGGACCAGCGACAGCTCGACGAGGCGCAGGATGATGATCGAGAACAGGACGATGTCGAGGTAGAAGCTCGACGGCAGCAGGCTGACCAGCACCTGGGCTGCCACCCGCCGGGCCGGGTCGGCGACCGAGGTCGCGTGCTCCATCGCCTCGATGTCGAGCGCCGAGAAGCGGGCCACCGCCGCCTCGATCATCGGCCCGAACGCGGACAGCCGCGCCTCCGGGGTGGCCGGGATGTCGATGCCGAGCTCGCGCAGCGCCTTCTGGCCGACGTCGAGGCTCTCCTGCATGCGCCCGACCGAGTAGTAGAGGCTGATCTGCAGCGTGTAGATCTCGGCCCGCTCGAGCGGCCCGCGGGCGTGCGACAGGGCGGCGTCGAACAGCTGCTCGGCCGCCTCGTTGTCGTTGCACAGATAGGCGCACTCGGACAGGTCGCGGTGGAGGTCGAAGGTCAGCTGGAAGTGCGCGTCCCAGGCGTCCGCCGGCAGCAGCGCGTGCGCGGCCCGCAAGTAGATGAGCGCCGAGGCGTAGGCGTTGGCCTGCTTGGCGCGCCGGCCGGCCTGGAAGTCGAGGCGCGCGAGGTCGAAGCGGGCCGCGGGGTCGCCGATCAGCGC
Source organism: Nannocystis pusilla (assembly GCF_026626665.1). GTDB lineage: Bacteria > Myxococcota_A > Polyangia > Nannocystales > Nannocystaceae > Nannocystis > Nannocystis pusilla. The sequence continues at coordinate 149,308 of NZ_JAPNKE010000002.1, read as the reverse complement.
GGCCGCGGCGTTGAGGTGGTTGACGACCGCGAACAGCCGCTCGGGCGCGACGTCGCTGCCGAGCGGGCCGCGCAGCTCCCGACCGATGCGCAGGTGCACGCCGGCGCGCTCGGCCTCGGGCGTGAGGCTGTAGGCGGCCTGCTGCACGCGATCGTGCGAGAACTTGAGCTGCCCGCCGCGCACGACCACGAGGCCGTCGGCCAGCGCCGGCGCGAGGTCGGCCAGCACGGCGGCCTCGTCGCGGCCGAGCAGCGCGGCCAGGGTCGCCGGCGCGATCTCGGCGCCGGCGCACGCCAGCAAGCTGAGGACCCGCTGCGCCGCCCCGGACAGGCCGCGCAGCCGCTCGAGCATCAGCGCGACGATGTTGTCGGTGTAGCCCTTGGCCTCGATCGCGGTCAGGTCCCAACGCCACGCGCCGAGCTCGGGGTCGAGGGAGAGCAGCCCCTCGGCGGCCAGCATGGTCAGGAACTGGCCGACGAAGAACGGGTTGCCCGCGGTCTTGGCGTGCAGCAGCGCGGCGAGCTGGTCGGCCGCGTCGGGGCTGCAGCGCAGGGTGTCGAGCAGCAGCGCGGCGACGTGCTGCGGCGGCAGCGGGGCGACCGCGAGGTCCGACACGCGCACGTCGGCGCTCTGGATCTCGAGCAGCGCGGCGGTCCACGGGTGCGACGGGCCGATCTCGCCGTCGCGATAGGCGCACACGACGAGCACGTGCTGCACGTCGGGGTGCGTGAGGATGTGCTGCAAGAGCCGGATGCTGGCGGTGTCGGCCCACTGCAGATCGTCGAGGAACAGGACGAGCGGCTGGTCGGGCTGGGCGAACACGCCGATGAACTGACGCAGCACCCGGTTGAAGCGGTTCTGCGCCTCGAGCAGCGGCTGCGGCGGGACCGGCGGCTGCGGCCCTATCACCAGCTCCATCTGCGGGATGATGTCGATGATGAGCTGGCCGAGGTTGCCGAGCTCGCTCTGCAGGCGCTGGCGCCAGGCGGCGAGGTGCTCCTCGCTGGTCGCCAGCAGCGCGCGCGAGCTCGCCGAACGCCTTGACCAGCGTGGCGTACGGGATGTCGCGGTCGTACTGGTCGAACTTGCCGGCGACGAAGATGCCGGCCTGGCCGGTCTGCCGCCGCTCGAGCCCGTGCACGAGCGCCGACTTGCCGATGCCCGAGGGCCCGCGCACCAGCGCGAGCTCGGGCGCGCCGCGCTGGGCCACCCGCTCGCGCGCCGCCTCGAGCGCCTGCAGCTCGGCGTCGCGGCCGTAGAGGCGCTGGGAGATCCGCAGCTGCTCGGGCACGTCGCGCAGGCCGAGGGCGAAGCGCTGCTCGCCGGCCCCGCGGGCCGCCGCCGCGAGCCAACGGTCGAGGTCGGCGATAAGGCCGGCGGCGCTCTGGTAGCGCTCGTCGGCGGCCTTGGCCAGCAGCCTGAGGGCGATGTCCGACAGCGGCGCCGGCACCTCCGGGCGCAGCTCGAGCGGCGCGCGCGGGGCCTGGGCGACGTGGGCGTGGGTCCAGCCGAGCAGGTCGACCGCGGTGAACGGCGGCGCGCCGGTCAGCAGCTCGTACAGCAGCGCGCCGAGCGAGTAGAGATCGGCGCGGTGATCGGGGGCGTGCAGGGTCGGCTGCAGCAGCTCGGGGGCGGCGTAGGCGAGCTCGTCGGGGCGATGCACCGCGAGCCAGTCGGCGCCCTCGTCCGCGCCCGCGAGCTCGACCAGGTCGTCGCCGTCGAGGTGGATCCGCCGCGGCGCGAGGTGGCGGTGTACGCGGCCCTGCCGGTGCATCGCGTGCACCGCTGCGGCGACGCTGCGGAGCAGGACGGCGGAGCGCTCCGGGGCGAGCGGGCGAGCAACGAGCTCCAGCAGGGTCGTGGACAAGGACGATCCTTTCGCGTCGGCGACGCGGCGCGATCATCGAACAGTGCGACGAGTCCGACAAGGGTCGAGCGGGCGCAAGAGCGCTCCTTCGCCGAACCGATCGACGACGACGCGTCGCGACTGAAACGAAGACCACTCGACGCGTGCGAGGATGTGCGTGTGTCGCCCGACGCGCCGCGAAGGACGCGACGAGGCGAAGCGAGGGACGTGAACGCCCGCGCACAGGGGCCGGGCCCGATGCCCGGCGCCCCGATTCCAGCGGCGACGGCCGCCCATCGCTACGCGCGACGTCCGAGGACTCACTCGCCGTCGCGGCGCAGCGCCAGCGACTCGCCGGCCACGGTGGCGCCGCCCTCGAGGCACAACATCCGCACATGCCCGCTGGCGACCATGCGCTGATCGTCGTCGCGGATCTCCACACGCCACACCTGCGTGCGCCGCCCGCGGTTCAGCGGCGTGGCGCGAGCGCGCAGCGTGCCGCCTCGCGTGCCCTGCAGGAAGGAGGTCGCGTCTCGAGGCCGACCGTCGACTGCCCGCGCCGCATCGCCGACAGCGCCGCCCCCGAGCTCGCCAGGCTCTCCACGATCGTCGCGTACACGCCCCCGTGGACCAGCCCGTACGGCTGCAGCAGCTGCGGCGTGACCGGCACCTCGGCCTCGACCGCGTCGTCGCTGACGCTGGTGAACACCAGGCCGATCAGCCGGTCGAAGGCGCTGCGGTGGTCGTTGAGGATCGCCACGATCGCCGCCGCGTCGCCGCCGGCCGCGACCAGCGCTGCCAGGGCCGGGCCGGCGTCGGTCATCCCGGCCACCCTACTCGGCGGGCCGGGCCGCTTCAAGGCCGCGCGGGTCCGACGTGTCGACCGTACACCGACACTGGCGCATCCGACATGTCCTTCAGAGCATGGCCGATCGAGCATGCTCCTCGGCGCAGGCTCAGCCGCGGGACAGGCCGGGCCGCGGGCGGTCGGTGCCGACGGTCTCGGGGCTGATCGGGGCGCCGATGGCGGCCAGGGCCTGGCGGTGCTCGGCCGGCGGGACCTTGAGCAGGGCGCGCTCGAACTCCTTGAGGCGGACGAAGCTCGGCAGGGCCAGAGTCCGCTCGACGAGGCCGGCCAGGCGGGGCCACCGCTCGGGCTCGGGCTTCACTTTCGCCAGGGCGGCGTTGCGCAGGAAGCTGGCGACGGCGATGTCGGCGATCGACAGCTCGCCGCAGAAGAAGCCGGCCTCCGGGGCCTGCGACTCGAGGTAGTCGAACACGTGCGGCACGTCCTCGCGCAGGGTCTTCTCGATCAGCGCGGTGTCGGGCTGCTGGCCGAACACCGCCGGCCGCACGATCAGCTGGGCGAACACCCGCCACACGAACACCTCGCCCATGCGCGTGTCGGCGAACTCCTCGAGCCAGCGCGCCCGGGCCCGCAGCGCCGGCTCGCGCGGCAGGAGCGGCGGCGTCGGGTGGACCTCGTCGAGGTACTCGCAGATGACGGTCGAGTCGGTGAGGGTGAGGTCGCCGTCGACGAGCACGGGGATCCGCCGCAGCGGGCTGAGCGCGGTGAAACCGTCGCCGCCGAGGAACGGGATGATCGGATCGATCGTGTAGGCGACGCCCTTGAGGTCGAGCGCGACCAATACCTTGCGGACGTAGGGCGAGACGTAGTTGCCGACGATGTGGACGGGGGGCTTCACGCGCCGATCCGAGCACCGCTGCGCGGGGCTGTCAACACGGGAGAGCCGCCGGCACGGGGGCGGAGGCGAACCTGTCCTCAGGGACATATCACCACTCTCGCGGGCGCGGAGGCGCGAGAGTGAACCTGTCCTCGGGGACATCCGAAAGTCGTGGGCCGGCTCACGCGGACCCGGCCCGCGTGACCGCGGACATCGGTGACGATGGGCCGTGATCGCCGAAGGCCCGCACCTGCTCACCCCGGCGCAGCTCCGCGCCGCGCTCGCCAGCCCGCAGGCGTCCGTGCGTGGGGCCGCCCTGCTGCGGCTGCAGGACCGGCTGGCGGCCACCGAGGATCCAGCCGCGCTGACCGAGCTGGCCGCGCTGCTGCCGACGTCGCCGGCCGGCCTGACCCCGCCCCTGCAGCTGCGGCTGGCGGCGATGTACCGGTCCGTATGGACATGTCGCAACGAACATGTCCTTCCGGACTGGCGCGCCGTCGATCTCGAGCCGGCGGTCGCCCAGGCGTGGCTGCGGCTCGAGCTGGCGGCCCTGCCCGCCGGCCTGGCCCTCCGCGAGGTCGACGCATTCGTGGTCGCGGCCCTGCGCGGGCTGACCGCGGCCGATCTGTTCGAGCCGGCCGCGCTGACGGCGATCGCCTGCGCCCACGCGCGCGCCGACGTGCAGGCCGAGGGGCTGCGGCTGGGGAGAGAGGCCCTGTACGCCGGGCTGCTCGCGCCGGCGGACGCGGCCGCGTCGCTGCGGGCGCTGCTCGCCGGCGCCGACGCCGAGGTGCGCCGCGCCGCGCTGCTCGAGCTGGCGGCGCCGTGGGCCCGCGCCTGGCCGTGCCCGCGGGCGACGCTGCTGCCGCTGCTCGCCGACGACGACGTCGCGGTCGCGACCGCGGCGGTGCAGCTCGCGGCGGTGCAGGGCCTCGTCGCCGACCTGCGCGGTCTGGCCGAGGACGACAGCGCCGACCCGCGCGTGCGCGCCGAGGCGTTCGCCCGCGCGATGGCTCGCTGCGAGCGCGACGCCCTGCCCGGCTGGCTCGCGCTCGCCCTCGTCGATCCGCTGCTGTTCGGACCGGCCTGCCTGCAGGCCCTGCGCGCGCTGCATCGCCGGGCGATCTTCGTCGGCGACGACGAGCTGCCGGCCGTGCTCGCGCTGGCGAGCGCGGATCACTGCCTCGATCTCGAGGAGTTGGCCGCGCTGTGCTTCACCGCTCGCAAGCCGCTGCTGCGCCGGCTCGCCGCGCTGCCGGCCGACGACCCGCGCTGGCCGCGGCTGGTGACGCTGCTGGCCGCGATCGACAGCGACGAGGTCCCGGCGGCCCTGCACGCGCTGCTGGCCGCGACCGCCGACCGCGAGCTGCAGCGGCAGATCCTCCGCCACCTCGGCCCGCATGGTGATCCGAGCAGCGAGGCGGTGGTTTTGGCGCGGCTCGAACAGGAGCCCGCGGCCTGCCTCGAGGCGCTGCGCTGGCTCGGCGGGCCCGCCACCGTGGCCGCGCTGCGCGACGGCCTCGGCCTCGGCGACCGCGCCGGCGTGCGCCCGCACCTGTGCGACCTCGCCGGCGAGGCCGCGGCGCTGCTGTGGCACCTGGTCGACGACGACGCGCCCGAGCGCGCGCGCCTGCGGGCCCGTCTGCGCTCTCCGGCGCTGCCGCCGGCGATCCGCCGCGACCTCGAGCGACCTGCGGCGCGCTTCGACCCCGCGCTGCTGTTCGCCTGCGCGGGCGAGCCGGTCAGCGTGCGGGCGCTCGAGCTGCTCGGTCGCCTCGGAGGCGCCGCTCATCTCGGACTGGCCCGGGACCTGCTGCGGCGGATCGTCTCCGAGGTGGTCGCCGGCGTGCTCGTCGAACGCGACGGCCGGCCCCAGCGGATCGAGCCCGGGCCGGTGCGCGCGAGCGAGGCGGAGCGGCAGATCCCCGAGGTCGCGCTCGCGGCAGTGCGCGCGCTCGGGCAGCGCCTCCACGAGCGCGGCGCGATCCGGCCGACCTGCCTGCTCGCCGCCGTCGACGCCGCCGACGCCGGAGCGCGGGTGCTCGCCGAGCTGCTGCTCGACCTCGACGACGAACCGCTCGACCCCGAGGCGCGCGCGATCGTCCTGCGCGCCCTGGTCGGGCAGCGCGGCCGCAGGACCCGCCTGCGCCGGCACCTCCACGGTCACCTGCGCGACCCCGATCCGCGGGTCCGCGCCGCGGCGGTGACCTGTCTCGCGCGACATGTCCCGGACGACCTGTGCGCAAGTTTATTAAAACTCGCCGAGGGCGACGACCTGCCGACCGCGCGCCAGGCCCTGCTCGCGCTCGCCGAGGCGCGGGCGACCGCGGCCGCGCCGACGATCGCCGCCTGGCTCGAGCACCCGAACATGAACCTCAAGAAGACCGCCGCCGAGGCGCTGCAGCGGGCCGGGACCGCCGAGGTCGCGCCCGCGCTGGTGCGCTGGCTCGGCGCGCACGACAACCCCGGTCTGCGCGCCGCGCTGATGGACGCGCTCGACGCCTTGCTCGCCGGCGCGGTCACGCCGACGCTGCTGGCCGCGCTCGACGGCCAGTCGCCGAGGGACCCGCAGGCCGCCGCGCGCTGGCGCTCGTGGTCGCAGGCGCTCGACGGCCGGCTCGAGCCGCCGGCGATCTTGCACGCCGCGCGGCGCGGGGCGCCGTGGATCCTCAATTCCTGCAGCTGCTGATCGCGCGCGAGATCCGTCCACGCGGCGGCCTCGACTCGCTCCTGGTGCTGCTGCACCGCCACGGCCTGCCGCTGCACGAACTCGCGGTGCCCTCCCCGCCGTCGCTGCGCCCCGCCGTGCGAGCGCTGCGCGACCATGGCTTTCAAGATCACGCCGCCGCGGTGCTCGCCGACGCCGAGTCGCTCGTCGCCGAGGAGCTGGCGATCGTGCGGCCTTACCTGCGCGAGTGGCTGCTCGCGCTGCCGAGCCCCGGGGCGCTGGCGATCGTGCTGCAGCTGCACGCCGCCGGGCTCGACGCCGAGGCGCTGCGCCGCTGCGCCGCGTTCGTCGACGACCTGGCTGCGAGGCTCGATGATTCGCCGCGCGAGCCGCTGCTCGGCCTGCTCGACGACCTCATGCCCCTGCTCGAGGTTCCCGCCGCGCTCGCCCTCGCCGAGCGGCTGCGGCGCAGCGAGCCGCGGCCCAACCTGTCCTCTCGGTCATGGCTCGGGCGTCTGCGCCGCTGCGGCGCGGTGCTCGTGCGCGCCGACCTCGAGCGCGCCCTGCACGACTGCGCCGGCACCCCGAACCCGATCGCCCTCGCCCGCGCCGTCCTGCGCGACGCCTTCCCCGGCCTGCCCGCGCTCGACGAGGCCGCCCGGCGCCTGCGCGAGGACCTCGCCGAGGCGCTGCGCGAAGGCGACCCCGCCGTGCTGCACGACCCGCGGCTCACCCCCGAGCTGCTGTGCGAGCTCCACCGCGACGTCCCCGCCGACCTGCACGCGGCCTGGCTCGATCGCCTGTTGCAGCTGCAACCGCTCGACGTCGATCGCCTGCAGCCGCGCCCGCCCGCCCCGCCGCGGCACCTGCCCCCGCCGCGCTCCGCCGCCGTGCTGGCCGGCCTGCTCGCGCGCCTCGGTTGCTCCGCGCCGCCCGAACGCGAGCGCGCCGCCGACCTCCTGCTCGCCTGGCCCGAGCCTGCCGCGCAGTCGGCCTTGCTCGCCGCCTGTCTCGAAGGCCATGTCGACATCACGCCCGCCCGCGCCCGCGCGCTCGCGGCCCGCTTCGCCGCCGAGGCTCCCACGTGGCTGGCCGCCGCCGAATACGACCTCGCGCTGCGGGACCGTGTCGTCGCCCTGTCCACCGACCTCGCTCCCGCCGTCCTCCTCGACCACGCGCCGACCCTGATCCGCTGGTGGATCGCCGGCGAGCCGCACCAGCGCGCCGGTATCGCCGCGAGCCTGCGACGGATCCCCGCCGTCCGGCTCCTGGCGCACCTCGGGCCCCGCCTGCGCGCCGGCGAGTGGGGCTGCCTCGACCTGCTCGCCGCGCCCTCGGCCCTGCCCACCGAATGGCACGAGCTGCTGGCCCGCGCTCCCGGCCACGCCGATCGCAAGCCCGTCGCGCTGCCGCTCGCGGCGGAGGATCAGCCTCCGTTCGCGCTCGCGGCCCTGCGCGCACCGCTGCCCGCGCCCCCGCCCGCGTCCCCGGGCCGCTCGATCGCCGAGCTGCGGGCGGAGTTCGCCGGCGCCGAGGCCGAGCCGATCCGCCAGGCGCTCAAGGACATGTCCTCGCGGACAGGCGACGATTGGTTCGATCTGCTCGCCGATCTGGTCGGCCACGCCAGCCCGCGGGTGCGGCTGCAGGCCCACCGCCTGCTCCGCGCCGGCGACCGCGGACGCTACCTGAGCAGCACCCTCGGCCTGCTGGACGACCCTGATCCCAACATCCAGCGCACCGCGATCCGGACCGTCTCGCACGCCGGGTACGCGCCCGCAGTGGCCCCGCTGATCGCCCGCCTGGCCCACGAGCGCGACCCGCTGCACCGCGAGCTCGTCGCGGCCCTCCGCCGCCTCGGCCCGCTCGCCGAGGACGCCCTGGTCCGCGCCGCCCGCGAGGCCCGCCCCGACCGCCGCCGCCACTTTGAAGAGGTCCTGGCGGCCATCGCCGCCGACGTCGCGGCAGGCCAGCCGCTCGAGGACGCCGCGGAGGACGACTGACTCACGCTCCATGCACGGCGGGCGAGCCGCTCGAGGACGATTGACTTACGCTCCATGCACTTCGAGCGAGCCGCTCGAGGGCGCCGCGGAGGACGACTGACAAGCATGCGCTTCGAGACATGTTCTTCAAAACATGTCTTGAATCACATGTCCTCTTCGACATGCTCGATGCGCCACGCCCTGCAGGCCGCGACGTTCAGCGCCGCCGACGCCGCAGCACGAACGCCAGCACCAGCCAGCCGACCCCCATCCCCGCGCCTCCCAGCGCGCACGAGCTGGCCGCGGGCTTCGCCGGCTCGCTCGCCCCGGCCGCGGGCTTCGCCGCTTCGCTCGTCGCGGGCTTCGCCGGCTCGCTCGTGCCGTTCGCCGGCGCCGGCGGTGCCGTCTTGCCGTCGGCGGACCAGCTCCCCTTCGCGCCCGGCGGGCAGAACAGCTCCTGCCCGCTGTAGTTGCCGCCGTCCCGGCAGCGCCGCTGCAGCCCCTTGGCCGCCACGGCGGTGCGGCAGTCCGCGCCGACGTGCTTCCATTCGGCCTCCGGCTGCCCCGGCCTGAACGCGTAGTCGCAGAACTCGCCGCCCGGACACTGCTCGGCCAGCGAACAGTGAGCGTCCGGCGAGTCCGGATCGGGCGGAATGTCGGCCAGGGCGACGGCTGGCACGCATGCGATCGCCATCCCGGCGAGGACGGCCCTGAAGGCGCGGCTGCTCATGCCGGGCATGATAACGAATCCGGCGGCCCACGGACATCGGCGCGCTTCTGCGCCCCGAAGTCCGCGTCCAGCCCTTGTTCGCGCACGCGCCGGCGAATGTGCAGAGAGCTTTCGCGGCCCGAATGCGCAGACCTACGCGATCTCGCGGCGACGCGCACGAGCTCCTCCTCCATCACGTCCTGATGGACATGTCCGTCGCCGACCTGACGTCGATGGCCGACATGGTGCTGCTCATGTCCGGCGCCATCCCTGGCGATCGGGTCGATACGGCGGCCTGCTGCAGAGGCTCCTCGCCTTCGCCAGCTTCGTCCCGCTCGCGGTCGCCGGCCCGGCGCTCCGGCGCGAGCCGACGGGCCTCGAACGGCCGGCGCGGCCTGGCGTCATTGCGCAGTGTAACCGCCGTCCATCGCATAGAACCCGCCGGTGATGAACGACGCGCGATCGGACAGCAAAAAGCCACCAGCTCGGCCACCTCGCTGCGCTCGGCCATGCGGCCCATCGGGTGCGCCGCGGCGAACCCCGCGCGGACCTCGTCCGGCATCTCGGCGATCCGCGGGGTGTTCACATACCCCGGCCCGATCGCGTTGACGCGCACGCCCCGAGTCGCGTACTCGAGCGCCGCGCTGCGCGTCAGGCCGAGGACCCCGTGCTTGGCCGCGGTGTACGGCCCCAGGCCCGCCAGCCCGACCACCCCGTTGGCGGACGACAGGTTGACGATCGCCCCGCCCCCGCTCTGCACGATCGCCGGCAGCTGGTACTTCATGCCGAAGAAGGTCCCGCCGAGGTCGGTGTCGATCACCTCGCGCCAGTCCTCGATCGTCGTGTCCGCGATCGTCACGCCCGCGGGCCCGGTGACGCCGGCGTTGTTGACCGCGAAGTGCAGGCCGCCGAATCGCTCGACCGCGGCCTGCACCGACGCCTGCACGGCCTCGGGGTCGCGCACGTCGACCTCGACCGCGACCGCCCGCTGCCCCGACGGGTCGAGGCGCGACGCCAGCTTCAGCACCCCTTCCATTCGCCGCCCCGCGGCCACCACCGCGGCCCCCAGCGCGTACAGCTTCTCGGCGATGGCCTCGCCCAGCCCCGTGGCGGCCCCGGTGACGATCGCGACCTTTCCCGTGAATTCCGGCATGACCCGGCGAGGGTACGACACCTCCGATCGAACGCAACCCGCGGCCCAGTCCGCTGGCGACTCGCTGCATTGCCCGCGGCCATGGCACAGGCGACAATGATCGTACCGCCCCTGAGCGATGGCCGCGGCGTCAGCGGGTACGAGCCTGGGCATGGGCCCCAGGCCCCTTCTTACGCGCCCACGCCCTACTCCCGCGAATGCACCCGCGGCGCAGCTCGCTGGCAGCTCGCTGCATCGTCCGCGGGCCCACGGCAGAGGCGACAATGCTCGTCTCGCTCGCAGCGGCGTCGGCGGCCCGAGGCTGGGCCTGCGCCGCCGACCCATGCATACGCGGTCGAATCACTCGCAGCTCACGGGCAGCGCCGCCGGCTGCGCGGCCAGCTTGACCGCCGCGATCGCGTTGGCGCGCTCCACCGCCGCCGCCGCCAGCGAGTTGCACTTCGACGCCGCGTCGAGCAGGCGCGCGTTGTCGGGCGCCGGCGCGCGCGTGGCCGCCTCGACCAGGTCCTGGCAGCAGCGCAGATAGTCGATGCGGATCCTCGCCCCCCCGCGGCTTTGACCGCGGCGCCGCCCTGTCCCGAGCGCCAGCCGAGCGCGACCTTGCCGATGTCCCCGCGGTTGTGCGGCGAGGCCCCGCGGAAGCGCGGGATCGGCGGCGGCGTCTTCGAGCCGGTGGCGAAGGCCGTCAGCATCCCGTCGCGCGCGGCCACCAGGAGCTCCTGCGTCCCGTCGCCGTCGACGTCGGCCACCAGCGCCGGGGCCTCGATCGCCCCGCCGAGGCGCGCCAGCTTGCGTCGCTCGCCGTCGGCCGTGAATGCCAGCAGCAGCCCCTTCTCCGTGCCGACGATCGCGTCGAGCCGGCCGTCGTCGCCGAGGTCCATCACCACCGCGCTGGCCGACACCCGGCCCTCGTACGCGCGATAGGCCCGGCTCTCGGCCCCGACGAGCACCACCCCGTCCTCGTCGCCCCACCACGCCGTCCCGGCCACGATCACCCCCGGCTTGCCCGCGAGCGGAACCGGCGTGGCGAACAGGCCCTCGATGCCGGCGCCGTCCATCTGCACCACCGTGGCCCAGCGCGGCTCGCCGGTGGCGCCGTCGTGGACGCTGAGATCGCCGTAGGACCACGCGGCCAGCACCTCCGGCTTTCCGTCGAGGTCGAAGTCGGCGATCGTCGGCGACGCGTGGATCCCCGAGTCCCGCGATTGTTGCCACAACACCTCGCCGGTCTTGCCGCGATACGCCGCGAGGATCGCGTCGCGGGCCCCGGCGACCACGTCGTCGTGGCCGTCGCCGTCGAGGTCGGCGATCGCCACCGCGCCGATGTAGCCGCGCGCCGCGTATTCGTTGGTGCCGCTCTGCTTCTGCCACAGCGGCGCCCCGGTCTTGCCGTTCAACGCCCGCAGCGTCCCCGACTCGTCGCCGACCACGACGTCGACCGCGCCGTCGCCGTCGAGATCGGCCAGCGCCGGGGCCGGCCGCACCTTGCCGCTGGCCTTGGCCGTCCACAGCAGCTCGCCGTCGAGCGTGGCCGCCACGATCTGCGCGTTGTCGGCGGTGAAGTAGACGGTCTCGCCGTCGATCGCCACCCCGCCGACGTCGCGGTCGCCGCTGCCCGGCGTGGCGATGAACCGGGTCTTTTCGCCGGTCTTCGCCGTGAGCACGTACACGCCGTCGGTCTTGTCGTTCTTGCCCTCCAGCGAATCGCCGTGGGTGCCGATCACGATCTGCTCGCCGACCTGCGCCATCGTCGTGCGGAACGTGGTCTGACCGACCTTCGCCTGCCACAGCGAGCGCAGCTTCTCGCCGTCCTGCCGGCGCACCGGCGGCGTCGCTCGCTGCTCGGGCGGGATCGTCGGCGTCACCACGAACTCGCCTTCGGGCTCCGCGGGCGGCGGCTCCGCGGGCGGCGGCGCGGGCGGGGCCGCCTTCTCGACCGGCGGCGGCGCCGGCTGCTCCGCCGCCCTGTCCTTGACCGGCTCGCTGGGGGTGCAGCCGGCGAACGCGACGAGGAGACCGAGGGGGACGATCGAGCGAGCAAGCGCCATGGTGGTGCCACGATACATCGCTGCCGAGCCCGGCGAAACCGCGACGCCTGCGAGCTCTGCGGTCGGCCGATTTCGCCCGCGCGGATGCACGAGCCGCGGCCACGGATCATGCTGCAGAGGTGGCCCCCGACGACCCCGACCTGCGTCCGGGCGGCCGGCGCTTCGCCGCGCTGGTGGCCGGCGTCGCCGTGACGGCGCTGGTGCTGCGATACGGCCTCGCCCTCGCCGGCGACGTCGGCCCGGCGCGGGCCACCGGGCGCTATGTCAGCGACTTCAGCGTGCTCAGCAACGGCCTCGTCGCCCTGACCGCCGGGCTCGCGGCCGCGGCCTCGCAGCGCCCGCTGGCCCGCCTGCTCGCGCGTCCGGGCGCGCGCGCAGGCGTCGGGCTCTACATCCTCGTCACCTTCGGCCTGTACTTCCTGGTCCTGCGCCACCTGTGGCGCCCCCGCGGCCTGCAGTGGTGGGCCGACGCCGGCCTGCACTACGCGGTGCCGCTGCTCTACCTAGTCTGGTGGACATGTGCGATCGACCATGGCCATTTGAACAGGCGCCACCTGCTGCTGTGGCTGCTGTTCCCGCTGGCCTACCTGGTGTGGTCCATCGCCCGCGGCGCCTGGGCCGGCGAATACCCGTACCCGTTCCTCGACGTGGGCGCGCTCGGCGTCGCCGCGGTCGCGGCCGACGCGGTCGCCGGCGTCGCGGTGTTCGTGCTGGTCGGCTTCGCCGTGCTGCGGATCGACCGCGCCTTCGGCCGCCGCGAGGGCCCCGTCACCCCGCGCGTCGCCCGGCCGCATTGACCCGCCGGCGCCGTCGCGGGGCTCGGCCTCGCGGTCACGCCGATCGACCGCGCCCTCGGCCGCCGCGAAGGCCCCGTCACCCCGACCGCATGGACCGACCGACGCCGTCGCGGTGCTCGGCCTCGCGGTCCCGCGGATCGACCGCGCCCCGTCACCCCACGCGTCGCCTGGCCGCATGGACCCGCCGACGCGCACCCGCGCTATCCTCCGCGCATGCGCTCGCCCCGGATCGCGTGCCTCGTCCCCGCCGCCACCGACCTCGCGGCGGCGCTGGGCCTCGACGTCGTCGGCGTCTCGCACGAGTGCGACCACCCGATCGCCCGCGGCCTGCCGGTGCTCACGCGCAGCCGGATCGCCGCCATGCACCCGCACGGCCCCGGCCCGGCGGACATCGATCGGCAGGTCAGCGCCGCGGTGGCCGCGGGCGAGCCGCTGTACGTCGTCGACCGCGCGGCGCTGGCCCGCCTCGCGCCCGACATCGTGCTGTCGCAGGCGATCTGCGACGTCCGTGCCGCCCGCGCGGACCGCTGCGATCTGCCCGCCGGCGCGCGCCTGGTCGAGCTCGCCGCCACCAGCCTCGCCGGCCTCGCCGACGACGTCAGGGCCGTGGCCGCGGCCGCCGGCGTACCCGAGCGCGGCGAGGCCTGTCTGGCGGATATCGCCGCCCACCACGCCGCGCTGGTGCGTCCGCGCGATCGCCCGCGCACCCTCGCCCTCGAATGGGGCCACCCGCCGTTCCTCGGCGGCCACTGGGTGCCCGAGTTGGTCGCGCTCGCCGGCGGCGAGCACCTGCTCTCCGGGACAGGTCAGCCCTCGCGCCGCGCCGACTGGGCCGAGATCGCGGCCGCCGACCCCGACCTCGTGGTGTTCATGCCGTGCGGCTACGACCTCGCCGCGGCCGCGTCCGAGGCCCAGGCGCTGTGCCGGCATTCGCCGCTCGGTCAGCTCCGCTGCGTCCGCGCCGGCCGGCTGTGGGCGGTCGACGCGGTGCGCCTGTTCAGCCGCTGCACCCCGTACAGCGTCATCCACGGGGCCGCGGTGCTCGCCGCGCTGCTCCGGGGTGACGAGCCCCCGATCGCGCAGGCCTGTCGCATCGAATCGACGCCTGCGCTCTCGTGAATCACGACACCCGCCATTTCGTGCGATGTTCACGGCGTTCGCTGTCGCGTAGCGTGCCGGCGATGCGCACTGCAGCCATTCTCGTCAGCATCTCCCTCGCCCTCGCCTGCGGCGCGGACGCCGGCAAGGCGGCCCCCGGCGGCGAAAAGAAGGCCGAGGCGCCCAAGGTCCAGGCGCCCGAAGCGAAGGCGCCGGAGACCAAGGCCGCGGAGAGCAAGCCCGCGCCGCTGCACCTCGACGTCAGCCACGACAAGTCGGGCGTGCTGGCGCGCGCGGCCTCGACGCTCGAGACCTCCGAGGCGGTGACGAGCCCGGCGCTCAAGGAGCACCTCGCCGAGCTGTCGCACCACGCCGAGAAGGGGCCGACCAACGAGGCCCTGTGCGCGCACATGGCCAAGCTGATGGCCGACAAGGCGCCGCCGGCGGTCGACTGCATCCACGCGCTCGAGCACCAGCGGGTCCACGTCGGCCCCGAGATCTTCGCCGAGGTCGCGCGGTGCGTCACCGAGGCCCAGACCCTCGACGCGCTGCTGCGCTGCGAGGACGCCGAGAAGGAGGCCGAGCGCGAGCTGCACGTGAAGAAGCGCGGCAGCGGCGTCGAGCCCGAGACCTGCACCAAGCTGTTCACGCACTTCGAGAAGCTGGCGATGGCCGACGCCGGCGACCAGGCCAAGGCGGTCGAGGAGATCCTCGAGGAGGTGCGCGCCGACATCCTCGAGGCGTGCGCCGAGCAGGGCACGCGGGCCGAGGTCGACTGTGCCCTCAGCGCCAAGGACATGCAGGCGCTCGGCGCCTGCCAGTCGTCCCTCATGTGATTCGCCGCGATGGCGAGTCCTCGCTCCCGTGATTCGCCGCCGCGGAGACCGGCGAGCGACGGTCCCCGCTCCTGAGATTCGCCGCCCACGCGCCGACGCGTCGGCCGCGACGCTCGGCGCTCCCGGGATGCCTGCGATTGGCCTTACGCCGCCGACTCTTCGGCGGCGGCGGGCGAGCGGCCCTGCAGATCGTCGTGCAGCGTCTCGAGGTCGGGCGCGACCGGCTTCGGGCGGGCGAAGATGGCGAAGATCTTCAGCAGCGCCTCGCCCCAGCCCATCGTCCGATATGGATAACCCATGCGCTCGCAGAAGGCGCGCACGTGCGGGCTCATCCGCTTGTAGTACACGTGCGAATAGTTGGGGAACAGGTGGTGCTCGATCTGGTACTGCAGCCCCGAGCACACGAAGCCGCCCAGCAGCCCCGTGCGGAAGTTGATGGTCGTGCAGGTCTGCAGCGCCAGGAAGTCCTTGGGCCACTCGCCGCGGCGGACGCAGCCGGCCTCGTGCGGGTAGTGGGCGGGGGCCAGCACCGCGAACAGCGGGTAGCCGAGGAACGCGATGCGCACCGTCGCCGCCAGCAGCGCGTCGGAGAACGGGACGAACAGGCAGGGCACGCCGATCCACGCCACCCAGTAGAGCGACATCGCCAGCAGGTCGAGCCAGTGGGCCCGCCGGCGCCGCGTCGGGTCGAGCAGCGCCTTCGTCAGGAACACCCAGCTCGACTTCTGGCGCAGGAACACGTGGATCCAGAGGATCATCGGGAAGAAGTACTTCTGGACGTGGCGGTAGTAGAACCGCGCCAGCCCGCGCGTCTTCCTCATCTCCGCCTCGGTGGTCACGAACCACGGCATGAAGTCGTGATCGTCGTCGATCCCCATCACGTTCGGCGCCGCGTGGTGAATCGTGATATGCGCGTTGCGCCAGTACGTGAGGGACAGGTTGGCGAACAGCGGATAGCCGAGGTACGACAGCAGGTCGTTGACCCACTTCTTGTCGCTCGTGCCGTTATGCGTCGACGTATGCGTGTTGGTGACGACCCCCAGCATGCCGTAGGTCGAGATCGCCATGCCCAGCCAGGCCCACAGCCGCGACTCGCAGGCCAGGAACATCACGTAGCCGGTGATGCAGACGGCGAAGCTGAACAGGAGCTCGGCGACGACCGCGCCGGTGGCCTTGCGGTGCCACCCTCGAACAGCGAACTCGGCCCGGAGCGCCGCGAATTCTTCGAGATCCATGTGACCCCACACGTACCTTGCCCGGGTCAGCGACGGAAGCGGAGAATCGTGAGCTTACAAGCGCGCATCGAGTTGCCCACGCACGGCCGCCGCGGCGCCAAACGGCCCAGATCGATCCACGGCGACCGATCGCGACGGCGGCGTCGGTGGAGGCTGCGGCGCCAGGGCGCGGCGGCGCGCAATGACCGTTTTGTGACAGATCTCCTCGCCCCGGGCGCGCCGCCCGCTCGGGGCGGGCCTGTCCGCAAGGGCATGTGCCGCGACGTCGGCCCGGGTGCCCCTGCGCTCGCCGACCGGGGCGTGGTGTTCACATTATTTTAACAGGCCCCGGGCAATGTCGCGACCCTCGATGCGAATGCGATGATTCGGCGCGGGCCGCCACGAATGCACACACTCGTCGAGCCGCGGCGACCGCGAATCTTCACACCCGGGCGGACGACCGCGGCCACGGTCGCCGACGAATCGCCCGAGCCTGCGCCGGACATCGGGGCCGCGGCCCCCGGCTCGGCGCGCAGCGGCTCGCGCCCCGCCAGGCCTGCGGCCAGCGAGCTCGGCCGTCTCGCCGGCCTGGACGTCGTGCCAGTCCCTGCGCCACCCACATCAGCACCTGAACTGCGTTTCGTTTGCTGCCTGCGCCGGCCCCCGCGCCCGGCTCGCATCAATCGGGTAGATTGGGTAAAACCATCAAATCCACATGGACCCGACGTCGGATTCGTCCGAGACCACCGAGACGACCGCGGACGGCTCCTTCGACGGACCCCAGGGACCGCCGCCGGGCCCCGGTGAGAGCATCGGTCCGTACCGGCTGGTGCGCTACCTCGGCGCCGGCGGCATGGGCCTCGTCTACGAGGCGATCGACGACGAGCTCGGCGATCGCGTGGCGATCAAGACCCTGAGCCGGCTCGACCCGTGGCGGCTGTTCCGGCTCAAGCAGGAGTTTCGCACCCTGGCCGGCATCCGCCACGACAACCTGGTCCGTCACGAGGCGCTGGTGGTGGCCGACGGCACCTGGTTCTTGGCCATGGAGTACGTCGCCGGCGTCCGCCTCACCGACGCGGTGAAGGCCGACCCCTCGCGGCTGCGCCCGGTCCTGGCCCAGCTCGCCGGCGGGGTGCGGGCGCTGCACGCCGCCGGCGTGGTCCACCGCGACCTCAAGCCGGCCAACGTCCTCGTCGAGCCCGGGGGGCGCGTCGTCATCCTCGACTTCGGCCTGGCCCAGAGCGCCGCCGCCGGCGCGGCCCCGACCCGCCGCAGCCCCGCCGGCACGCCCGGCTACATCGCCCCCGAGCTGGCCGAGGGGGCCGCGCCTTCGCCCGCCAGCGACTGGTTCGCCGTCGGCGTGATCCTGTTCCAGCTGCTCACCGGCGAGCTCCCCGGCGCCCGCCGCCGGCCCGGGCCTGCGCCCCGACGTCCCGCCCGACCTCGACGGCCTGTGCGCGGCGCTGCTCGAACCTGACCCGAAGGACAGGCCCGACGGCGCCGCGATCGTCGCCCGGCTCGGCGCCGCCGGACCGCCCGAGGGCGCGCTCGCCCCCGTGCCGCTGTTCGGCCGCGACGACGAGGAGCGGGCGCTGAAGGCCGCGATCGCGGCGACCGTCGCCGGCGCGCCGGGCTTCGTGCGCGTGCGCGGGGCCTCGGGCGTGGGCAAGACCCGCCTGGTGCGCGAGGTCCTCGAATCGCTCGAGCGCGCCGGCGCGGCCTGGGTGCTGGCCGGGCGCTGCTACGAGTGCGAGTCGGTGCCCTACGGCGGCTTCGACGCGGCGATCGACGCCCTGATGCGCCGGCTCAGGGCCGCCGGGCGCTGGCGCGAGGACGACGTGGTCGCCGCCTCGACGGTGTTCCCGGTGCTGTCGGCGCTGCTGCGCGCCGCTGCCCGAGGCCGACGGCGACGATCGCAGCGCGGCGTTCGCCGCCGTGCGGGCGCTGCTGGCCGCCGCGGCCGACGGGCGCCCGGTGGTGCTGTTCGTCGACGACCTGCACCACGCCGGCGCCGACACGGCCGGCCTGATGCTCGACCTGCTGCTGCCGCGCCCCGACGGCCTGGCCCTGACGATCGTCGCCACCTGTCGCAGCGACCGCGAGGCCGACAGCGCCTGCCTGCGCGAGCTCCACGCCCGCGCCAGCGCGCGCGGCCAGGCCATCGCCGAGCGCCCCCTCAGCGTCGGCGCGCTGGCCCCCGCCGCCTGCGAGGCGCTGCTGCGGCATCACCTCGGCGGGCGGGCCGACGCGCGGATCTCCGACCTGGC
Source organism: Nannocystis pusilla (assembly GCF_026626665.1). GTDB lineage: Bacteria > Myxococcota_A > Polyangia > Nannocystales > Nannocystaceae > Nannocystis > Nannocystis pusilla. Next base: position 131,008 of record NZ_JAPNKE010000002.1, on the reverse strand, counting down.
CCGAGAGTCAGGTGGCAACCCGTTTTTGGTGGAAGCGCTGGCTCGCGACGGGCAGGCCGGGCCGGCCTTCGCGATCGCCGAGTGGGTCCGGCGGCGCGCGCAGGGCCTGCCCGACGAGGCCGCGCGGCTCTTGGCCGCGGTGGCGCTGTCGGGCCAGCCGCTGCCGCAGGGGGTGCTGCTGCAGGCCGCGCGGGTGAAGAGCCCCGGGGCCGCGCTCGGGCCCTGCGGGCGCTGTCGCTGATCCGCATGCAGGGCACGCGGCGGTGGGACATCGTCGAGCCGAGCCACGACCGCATCGGCGAGGGCGTGGTCGACGGCCTGGCGCCGGCGCTGCGGATCCAGCTGCACGGGGCCATCGCCGACGCGCTCGAGCGCGAGCGCTGCGGCACCCCCGAGCTGCGGGCCCGCCACTGGCACGGCGCCGGCGAGCTCGGCCTGGCCTGCGGCGCCGCCGAGGAGGCCGCGGCCGAGGCCGAGCAGGCGCTGGCCTTCGAGCGCGCCGGCGCCCTGCTCGACGACGCGGCCGCCTGGATCGCCGGGCTCGACCCCTCGCGGTCGGCCGCGCTGCGCCGCCGCCAGGGCCGCGTGCTGGTCCGCGCGGGCCGCTGCGCCGCCGGGGCCGAGGCGTTCCTGGCCAGCGCCGAACATGTCCCCGAGGACAGCCGCGCCGAGGTCCTGCGCCAGGCCGCCGACGCGTGGATGGCCGCCGGCTACATCGACCGCGGGCTCGACCTCCTGCGGCCGATGCTGCGCGCCGAGGGCGTGTGGTGGCCGCGCTCGCCGCTCCTGGCCGTGCTCGCGCTCTTGTGGACCTACGCCCGGCTGCGCCTGCGCGGCATCGAGGTCCGCGGCGAGGTCGCGCCGACCGCGGCGCAGCTGCGGCGCGTCGACCTGTGCTGGTCGGTCGGCATGGGCCTCACCAACACCATGCCGGCCGACGGCATGCTGTTCGCGGTGCGGGCCGTGCTGGCCGCGCTGCAGGCCGGCGAGCCGGGCCGGGTCGGCCGCGGGCTCGCGGTGCTGGGCGCCTTCCACCGCCTGATCGGCCGCGCCGAGGTCGGCGCGCGCTTCGTCCAGCGGGCCCGCGAGATCGCCGAGGCCCGCGACGACCCGCAGCTGCTCGGCCTCACCTACGTGTGCTCGGCCGCCGACGCGATGATCACCGGCGACTGGCGCGAGTGCGTCGCCCGCACCGCCAAGGGCCTCGACGCGCTGTCGGCCCCGCGCGCCGGCATGCCGTGGGAGCGCGTGCTGGGGGCCTGCTTCGAGCTCACCGCGCTCGACCAGCTCGGCCGCTTCGTCGACGTCGAGCGCCGCGCCGGCGAGCACCTGCGCGACGCGGAGGCCCGCGGCGACCTCTACGGCCTGGTCGTGTTCAGCCAGTTCTTCGCCCAGGCCCGCGTGGCCGCCGGCGACCTCGCGGCGGCCCGCCACTACGCGCGCGACAGCGTGCGCCGGTGGACCCAGCGGAGCTACACCCTGCAGCACTTCTACGCCCTGCGCGTCGAGGTCTGCTGCGACCTCTACGACGGCGAGGTCCACCGCGCCGACGCGCGGCTGCGCGAGCGCTGGTCCAGCATCGTCGGCGCGGGCCTCTTGCGCAACCCGATCTCGCGGATCGACGCGCTGCTGCTGCGGGCCCGCTGCGCCCTCGCGCGCGGCGATCGCCGCGGCGCGATGCGGGTCGCGTGCCGCCTCGGCTGCGAGTCGCGCCATGACGCGGCCCTGCACGCGCGCTGGATCCGGGCCCGCGCCGCGCCGACGCGGGCCCGCGCCGACGCCGAGCTCGCGGCCGCCGCGGACGGCTTTCAGGCCGCGGGCATGACGCTGGCCGCGTGGTCGATCGAGCAGCGAAGGGCCGGCGCCGACGTCGAGCGACGCGCGCGGGCCGAGCGGGCCCTCCGTGAGCTGGGTGTTTCCGACCCCGAACGCTGGCAACGGGTGTTCCTGCCGTGACTGCGATAGGATCGCCGGCCGTGGGAGCGCTCCTGGGGCTCGATACGGGGCGGGAAGAGCTGCTCCCCGCCCGCTGCCTGGTCGGCCGCTCGCGCGCCTGCGACCTGATCCTCGCGGCCCGCGACGTCTCGAGCCAGCACGCGGTCGTGCAGTGGACCGGCGCGGTGTGGGAGCTGCAGGACCTGGGCAGCCGCAACGGCACCGCCGTCGGCGAGCACCGGCTGGCCTTCGGCGAGCGAGTGCCGTTGCGGCGCGGCCACCAGATCCGCTTCGGCCGCCAGTCGGGCGCCTTCGAGTTCGTCGACGACGCCCCGCCGCGGCCGATGGCGGTCCACCTCGACAGCGGACGGATCCGCGTCGCCGCGGCCGGCCTCCTGGCGCTGCCCGACGACGACCCGCCCGAGCTGCTGCTGTACCCCGACGGGCCCGACCGCTGGATCGGCGAGCGCCACGGCGAGCTGTCCGAGGTGGGCGACCGCGCCGTCGTCCTGGTCCGCGGCGAGATGTGGCGCGTGCACCTCCCGACCGGCGGCCCGGGCACGTGGGAGGAGCACCCCTCGGACGTCACCGTCGCCGACCTGCTGCTGCGGTTCTCGCACAGCTCGAACGAGGAGTACGTCGAGCTGGTCGCGTTCGTCGGCGAGCGGCGCCTCGACCTCCAGGCCCGCGCGCACCACTACCCGCTGCTGCTCCTCGCCCGCGCGCGCGTGGCCGATCAGCAGCGCGGCGTGCCCGAGGCGGAGCAGGGCTGGGTGCAGCAGGACCGGCTGCTGGCGATGCTGAAGATCGAGCCGGGGCACCTCAACATCAGCATCCATCGCAGCCGCTCGCAGCTCGGCCAGGCGGGCGTCGCCGACGCGGCGAAGTTGGTCGAGCGGCGCAAGGGCACGCGTCAGCTGCGGCTCGGCGCCTGCAGGATCGAGATCGTCCGGGTGTGACGCCCGGGCCGCCGTAACTTCCGGGTAATGTACAGGCCGCTGGGCCCATGCGAGCTTGGCCCCGCGAATCAGGGGCGGTCGATGAGCTCACCCTATATATCCGCGCGCGGTCGACTCTCGGGGACCCGGATCGCGGCGATACCGGCGATATCTGTAGACGAAGCCGCGCTCGCCGTCCGTCCGGGCTCCCCGGGTCGTATTGCCACCTCGCAGTGGCTCGACCGTCTGATTCGCACCACCCTGGCCGGGCGGCTGACCGAGGCCGCGCTGCTGCGCTTCGGCGCCGACAGCTATTATTTGCCGTCGCGCCGCGAGCTGGCGCTCATCCTCCGCGAGAGCCAGGCCGACCGCAAGGCGCACATGCTCGAGCGCTACGACTGCGACGACTTCGCCTACGCGATCAAGGGCGAGATGACGGCCCACGCCTACGACACCGGCGAGCTGCGCTACGGCCTGTGCGTCGGCCTCGCGTGGGGCCGCTTCGACTGGATGGCGACCGAGGCGCACGCGATCAACTGGGCCATCACCAGCGACGAGGCGGTGTGGTTCATCGAGCCGCAGACCGACGACATCTATCCGTTCGAGCGCTGCGTCGGCGGCATCCGGCTGCTCCTCGTGTGAGCCGCTGGGCTCGCTCGCCGGGCCCGCAGCAGGCCGCGCGAGCGAGAGGCCCCGCACCGCCGCGCGCCGCGTCCGCCGTCCTCGGCCAGGGTTCGGCGAAAGTCGCCTGCGCCGCGGCGCGCGCAGCCGGGCGGGTGTTCCGGGCGCGCCGAGATCGCCCCGGCCCGGGCCGCGCGCGACGAGCACGCGACGCGAGTGGCACGATGGGGCTGCCGCGACCTCCATCTGCCACACGGACGTCCGTCCGGCGCTCGCTTTTGCATCGGCGACGTCGTCCTCATGACTCACGGAATGTTCGGGTCGCGAGCCCACGAACGATTCCGCGGCGGCCTCGCCATCGATTCCACCGGGCCGTCATCGATCGAAAGCGGGCACAGCATCGGGGTCCTGAGGCCACGTGCGAGCCCCGTCAATATGGTGAAAACCTCTGCGAGTTCGTGATACACTACTGAGGCGTGACGCCCACGATCGCGGAACAGCTCTGGGTCGCAGGATGCTCTGCGACAGGGCTGAGGGAATGCCCGGCGGTCGGACCTCACATCGAATCGTGACTCCACTCTCTTGCTGGTGAACCTTTCGACTGTGATAGCCTTACGCAGTTTTTCATGAGTCAAGCCGCGGAAGCAGGGAGGAAGTCGGTGCTGGCACTGCTCATCGCAGTGTTCACCGCCCTCCTGTTCTCCGCGCCGCGAGACCTATGGGCGATCCAGCGCGGCCAGGACGAGGACCGCGTGACCGCCGGTGGGCACGAAGGGCCCATCGTTTCGCGCCAGCAGGAACCGCCCGATCATTCCCCGCGGCGCGACCAGAGCGACCCCGCACCCCCGCCTCTCGACATGCTCGAGCGGCAGGAGCAGTGGTTCGCGTCGTGGCCGCTGCCGACGCAGAGCCGCCCGCACCATTCGTGTCAGGCCTGCGTCTCGCGCGCCCGCGGTCCTCCGCCGGTGGCCTGATCGCTCCGGCGACCCCGGTCGCCTGCACCTCCCCACGCTCTGCTCACCCCGTGACGCAGATTCGGGGAGCCGTGTGAAGCCCTCAGGACATTGCTGCCACTCCGAATGACTCGCGGCCGGCTACGCCGGCGGCGGTGTCAGGCCGCGCTTTGGGCTCTCGCCGGTCTTGCGAACAATCCACCTCCACCGTGCGCGCCTGTGCCCATTCGCGGGGCTCACGGCTTGATCGGGTGTGCCTTGAATCCAGGTTTCGATGACTGATCCAACGCGAGTCTCCGCCCGCGTGCTCGAGATCCTCGCGAAGAGCGCCGGCCACGACCTGCCCCTGCAGGTCGCCCGCGAGGCCGCGCGCAGCGTCCGCTGGACCGGCGAGGACTGGGTCGGGCCGGTCGCCAAGGCCATGCGCCGCGCCGGCCTCAAGGCGTCTCGCTTCGCCATGTCGGGCCCGCAGGAGCTCTCGCGCCTGCGCTCGCTCGAGGCGCCGGCGGTGACCCGGGTCGGCGAGCGCTGGCTGCTGCTGGTCGGCGAGCGCTCCGGCGCCCTCGTGCTGCGCGTCGTCGACGCGCTCGGCGAGGAGGCTTTGCGGCTGCGCGGGCCGGCGCTGACCCGCTGGCTGGCGGACCACGGCGCGACCTGGCCGATGGCGTGGCTGGCGATCGAGCCGCAGCTGATGTACGCCGCCCTGTCGCGCGCGCCCACCGACCTGCGGCGACTGCTGCGGACCCTGGGGCTCGAGCGGCGCGGCATCGCCATCGTGCTCGTCTACGGCGTCGCCATGGCCGTGGCCTCGCTGGCGGTCCCCCTGGCCACCGGGGCGCTGGTCAACACCATCTCGGCCACCGCCATGCTCGAGCAGATCGTCATCCTCGCGGTGATGCTGGCGATCGCGCTCGGCGCGGTCGCGTTCCTGCGGGTGCTGCAGCTCGTGGCCGTCGAGCGGATCCACCGCCGCTGGTGGGTCCGCGGCGCGACCGACTGGCTCCGCCGGATCTCCCACACCTCGCGCAAGTCGCGGCAATCGACCTCGAACCGCGACCTGACCAACCGCTTCCTCGACGTCGCCATTCTCCAGAAGGACGTCGCGGCGCTGCTGCTCAACGGCTCCTCGCTGGTGCTCGTGATGCTGGTGAGTCTGGTCCTGCTCGGGTTCTACCACCCGGTCCTGCTCGCCTTCGACGCGGTGCTGATCCTGGGCATCGGCGGCGTCCTGCTCGCCGGCTTCGGCGCGACCGCCGGGGCCAAGCGCGAGGCGTCGGCGCGCTGGGCGGTGTTCGCGTGGATGGACGACGTGGCCGGCGGCCGCCTCACCTTCGCCGGCCCCCGCGGCCGCGCCCTGGCCGACGGCCGCGGCGAGTTCCTGCTGCGCGATTGGCTGCACGCCCGCGGCCGCTACTTCCGCCCGCTCCTCCGCCACGTCATCGCCGGCGCCGGCCTCGAGGTGGTGGCGACCGTCGCGGTGCTGGCGATCGGCGGCTCGCTGGTGATGAGCCAGGAGCTCGAGCTCGGCCAGCTCGTGGCGGCCTCGGTGCTGGTGTCGCAGATCGGCTCCGGCGTCGGGCGCCTCGGCCGCCAGCTCGACCCGATCTACGAGGGCATCGCCGCCGTGTGGTCGATGAGCCAGGCCCTCGACGCCGAGCTCGAGCCGAGCGGCGGCGAGGTCCTGCCGCGGCTGCCGGCGCCGCTGGCCGTCGAGCTCGTCGACGACGCCGGCGCCGTCGTCATGGCGGTGGCCCCCGGCCAGCGCGCGGCCCTGGTCGGCGCCAGCGACAGCCACAGCAAGGTGCTCGACCTGTTGTACGGGTTCTGCGGCCGCACCTGGCTGCCGAACCTGTCGGCCCGCCTCGACGGCCACGACGTCCACCTGCTCGAGATCGAGAGCATGCGCGACCAGGTCGCCCTGGTCCGCGGCGGCGAGGTCGTCTGCACCACCGCGCTGGAGAACCTCGTCGGCGTCGGCTGGACCGGCCACCCCTCCGAGCTCGACGCCCTGCTCGACCTGGTCGACCTGCACCCCGCGCTGCAGCGGCTGCCCAACGCCCTGCAGCAGGAGCTCATCCCCGACGGCGACGCCGGCCCGCTGAGCGAGAGCGAGATCCGCCGGATCGTGCTCGTACGGGCGCTGATCGCCGGCCCGCGGCTCTTATTGCTCGACCTCGGCCTCGATCGCCTCGGGCTCACCGCCGCCAAGCGCGCGGCCCTGCTCGACTGGTTGTTCGACCGCAGGCGCCCCTGGACCATCCTCCTCGTCACCGACAGCGTCCACAGCCGCGACGTGCTGGCCCGCTGCGACCACCAACAAGTGATCCGGATCGGAGGGAGCGAACGATGAGCGCACCCACGCACTTGACCCCGTTGTTCGACACGACCCGCACCAGCCTCCTGTCGGTCCGCCAGCCGCACAGCACCCGCGTCGCGGTCGTGCTGCTCGGCCTGGCGCTGCTCCTGATCGTCACGGCGCTGGTGTTCGTGCCGTGGCAGCAGAGCGTGCCGGCCACCGGCCGCGTCATCGCCTACGCGCCGCTCGACCGCCAGACCTCGATCGAGGCGCCGATCGACGGCCGCCTGCAGACCTGGCACGTCGAGGAGGGCTCGCACGTCAAGACCGGCGACCCGATCGCCGACATCAGCGACAACGACCCGGAGATCCTGGCCCGCCTCGAGCGCGAGCGCCTGGCGATCGACTCGCGCCGGCTGGCGGCCCAGAGCGCGGTCGAGGTCAACCGCGCCAAGATCTCCGCGCTCGAGATGAGCGAGACGGCGCAGTCGTCGTCGGCCGGGCTGCGGGCCAAGATGGGCCGCGACCGCCTCGACGCCGCCCAGCGGTCCGTCGACGCGGCGGTGGCGGCCAACGAGACCGCCACGCTCAACCTCACCCGCACCGAGGCGCTCTTCAAGGAGGGCCTGGCCTCGGAGCGCGAGCTCGAGCTGGCCAGGCTCGAGGTCGACACCAGCTCGGCCGAGCTCGACACGGCCAAGTCCACGCTCAAGGCGGCCGAGCGCGAGATCGGGGCCCTCGAGGCCGACGCCGACGCCGTCTCCACCTCGGCCCGCGCGACCATCGAGGAGGCCCGCAGCGCCCTCGCCGACGCCGAGAGCAACCTCGCCGCGGCCGAGGCCGACCTCGTCCAGCTCGAGGTCCGCTTCGCCCGCCAGCGGCGCATGAAGATCGTCGCGCCGCGCGACGGTACGGTCCTGAAGCTGGTCGGCCGCCACGGCACCGACATGGTCGCCGCCGGCGACGTGATCGCGACCTTCGTCCCCGACATGGGCGCCACCGCCGTGGAGCTGTGGGCGTCGGGCCGCGACGGGCCGCTGATCTCGGCCGGCCGCAAGGTCCGCCTGCAGTTCGAGGGCTGGCCGGCGGTGCAGTTCGTCGGCTGGCCGTCGGTCGCGGTCGGCACCTTCGGCGGCGAGGTCGTGTTCGTCGACGCCATGGCCAGCGACGACGGCCGCTACCGCGTCGTGGTCCTGCCCGACCCCGACGACCTGCCGTGGCCCGAGAGCCGCTGGCTGCGCCAGGGCGTGCGCGCCAACGGCTGGGTCCTGCTCGAGCGGGTCCGCCTCGGCTTCGAGGTGTGGCGCCAGATCAACGGCTTCCCGCCCGCCCTCGGCACGCCGCCCGACCCGCAGGCCGCGCAAGGGAGCCCGTGAGCGCGATGCCGACGCGAACCCTGCGAATCGCCGGCGCGGCGGCCCTGCTGTGCCTCGGCCTGGCCCTGCCCGCGACGGCGGCCCCGGCCCGGGCGCCGAGTCCGAGCAGCACCGCCCCGGCCCGGTCGCCGAGCGACTCGGCCCCGGCCCGGTCGCCGAGCCCGAGCGACCGCGTCCCCGACGCGGTCCCCATCGAGGAGCCCGTCAAGCCGCCCGAGGCGCCGGCCCCGAAGCAGCGCACCGGCCCCGTGCTGACGCTGGCCGAGGTCCTCGACAGCGTCGAGCAGCGCGACCCGCGGATGGAGGGCGCCGAGCTCGGGATCCAGACCGCCCAGGGGCACGCCCGCCAGAACAAGGGCGTCTACGACCCCGTCCTGCGCGGCCGCGCCGCGTACGAGCCGGTCTACCGCAACGCGGTCGTCGACGCCCGCGTCGAGCAGCCGACGCCGCTGTGGGGCCTCACCGCGTGGGCCGGCTATCAGGTCGGCGTCGGCCGGCGGCCCTTCTACAACACCACGCTCGACAGCATCCTCGACGTCGACGACCGCGTCGGCAGCCGCGACGTCCGCTCGGCCGCCGGCACGCTGACGGCCGGGCTCACCCTGCCGCTGTGGCGCGACCGCGGGATCGACCGCCGGCGCGCCAACCTCCGCCAGACGAAGATGGAGGTCGACCGCATGAAGGACGTCCGCGACGCCCAGTTGCTGACGCTCGAGGCGGAGGCGGCGACGAAGTACTGGACCTGGGTCGCCAACGGGCTCCGCCTCGAGATCGAGCAGACCCTGCTCGAGCTGGCGCAGGAGCGCGACGAGGCGCTCGGCCGGCGCATCGAGCTCGGCGCCCTCGACCCCCTGGCCGGCGTCGACAACCGGCGCCTGATCCTCGACCGCGAGGGCCGCGTGGTCGCGGCCGAGCGCGCGTTCCAGCAGGCCGGGCTCGAGCTGTCGCTGTACCTGCGCGACGGCAACGGCAACCCGGTCATCGCCGGCGTCGAGCGCCTCCCGGCGCAGCTGCCGGCGATGCAGGCCCCGGACGCCGGCAGCAACATCGAGACCGAGATCGCCGAGGCGCTCGACCGCCGGCCCGACCGCCGCGCCCGCACGACCCTGCGCTCGCAGGCCGACGTCGAGCTGCGCTGGGCCAAGAACCAGCGGAACCCGCGGGTCGAGCTGTCGGCGTGGGTGTCGCGCTACATGGGCCGGCCGCTGATCCCGGAGTTCTCGCGCAACAACGCCGTCATCGCGCTGCTGTTCGAGGTCCCGATCCCGCTGCGATACTCCCGCGGTCAGCTCGAGGCGACCCGCGCGAACGCCCAGATCGTCGCCGCCCAGCTGCGCTTCCTCGACAACACGATCGCCGTCGAGGTCCGCGACGGCCACCAGGCGCTCGTGGCCGCCTACCGCCGCGCCCGCCTGGCCAACCAGGAGCTCGAGCTGTCGCGTCAGCTCGCGGCCGCCGAGTACCGCAAGTTCCAGCTCGGCGCCGGCGACCTCCTCCTCGTCAACCTCCGCGAGGTCGCCAGCGCCGACGCGGCCCACAACGAGATCCAGGCCGTCTCCGACTACTTCGTCGCCAAGGCCCGGCTCGAGGTGGCGCTCGGCGAAGGCGTCCAGCCGGTGACCCCGTGAGCGGTCCTTTTCGTCCCTTGCAAGTACACGAGGTCGCGCGTGGAATCGATGCAACAACCGATCATGGATGACCCCGCCCCGGTGCCGCCGCGGGTGCTCGAGCTGGTCGCCCAGGCGACCCGGCAGAAGCTGGCGCCCCCGGTGATGCACGCGCCCGACGAGACCGCGGCCCGGCTCGAGGCCTGGGACGTCGCCGCCGCCCGGGCGGTGCGACAGGCGGGCCTGAAGGCCGCGCGCTTCGAGGTCGAGACCGCGGAGGAGCTGGCGCGCCTGTGCACCCTCGACGCGCCGGCGTTCACCTTGCTCGGCGACCGCTGGGTGGTGCTCCTGGGCCAGCGGCGCGGCGTGCTCGACCTGGTCGTGATCGACGGCCGCAGCGAACGCCGCCTGCGCCTGCGCCCCGCGGCGCTGATGGCCTGGATGCGGCCGCCCGGCGCCCCGCGGGTCAGCCAGCCGTGGCTGGCGATCGAGCCGCCGATGATGCTCACGCCGCTGACCTTCCCGCCGACCGAGTTCATCCGCCTGATGCGGACCTTCTTGCTCGAGGGGCGCGAGGTCTGGGTCGTCGTCGTGTACGGCGCGGTGATGGCGGTCGTCTCGCTCGCGGTGCCGGTGTCCGCGCAGGCGCTCGTCAACACCATCTCGGCCAACGCCCTGGCGCAGCCGATCTTGATGCTGTCGACGATGCTGCTGGTGGCCCTGAGCGCGATCGCGGTGCTGCGGGTGATGCAGTTCGGCGTGGTCGAGCGGGTCCATCGCCGCCTATGGGTCCAGGGCGTGGCCGACTGGATCCGCCGCACCTCCCGGACCTCCCGCGAGTCGCGGCAGGAGATCTCGAACCGCGAGCTGTGCAACCGCTACATGGACATGCCGATCTTGCAGAAGGACTTCTGGTCGCTGCTGCTCGACGGCACCTCCCTGGTGATGGTGAGCGTCGCCAGCCTGCTCCTGCTGGCGTTCTACCACCCGCTGCTGCTCGCGTTCGACGTGGTGCTGCTGGTCGGCATCGCCGTCGTCATGCTCTCGGGGCGCGGCGCCGAGGGCCGCGCGGTCTATGAGTCCCACACCAAGTGGTCCCTGTTCTGCTGGATCGACGACGTCGGCCACATGCGGATCGCCTTCTCCGACCCGCGCGGGCGGGCCCTGGCCGACGCGCACGGCGAGGTGCTGGTGCGCAACTGGCTGCAGGCGCGCGGCAGCTACTTCTCGACGCTCCTCCGCCAGATCGTCACCGGCGCCGCGCTCGACGTGCTGGCGACCGTCGGCGTGCTGGCGATCGGCGGCTGGCTCGTGATCTCGCGCGAGCTGACGCTGGGCCAGCTGGTGGCCGCGTCGGTGCTGGTGTCGCAGATCGGGGCCGGGGTCCGCGGCCTCGGGCAGCAGCTCGACCCGATCTTCGAGGGCGTGGCCGCGATCGAGACGCTGGGCCGGACGCTCGACGCCAAGCTGGAGCCCGTCGGCGGCGAGGTGTTGCCGGCGGTGCCGCGGCCGATGGCGGTCGAGCTGAGCGTGGATCATATCCAGCTCGTCATCCAGCCGGGCGAGCGCGTCGCGCTGGTCGGCGGCAACGACGGCCACAGCCAGGTCCTCGACCTCCTGTACGGCTTCTACGACCGCCACCCGCCGCTGACGCTGACGGGGCGGCTCGACGGCCGCGACGTCGCCCAGCTCGAGCTCGAGAGCCTGCGCGAGCAGGTCGCGCTGGTCCGCGGCGACGAGGTGGTGGGCGCGACCCTGCTCGAGAACATCGTCGGCCCCGACTGGCTCGGCGACCACGCCGAGCTCGACGCGCTCATCGACCTCGTCGAGCTGCGCAGGCCCGTGCTCGCGCTGCCCGGCGGCTTCGACCACGACCTGCTGCCCGACGGCGACGGCGGCATGCTGAGCGACAGCGAGGTCCGCCGCCTGGTGCTGCTGCGGGCGCTCGTCGCCCGACCTCGGCTGCTCCTGATCGACCTCGGCCTCGACCGGCTCGACCTCGCCGCGCCGCAGCGGGCCGCCCTACTCGACTGGATCTTCGACCGCGCCCGCCCGTGGACCGTGCTCGTCGTGACCGACAGCGTCGACAGCGACGAGGTGCTCGCGCGCTGCGATCGCCGGCACGTCCTCCACGCGGCCTGACCTCCGCGCATCGCCGGCGGCGAAGACCTCGTCCTCGATCGCCGGACGTCGCGGCCGCGGGGCAGGGCCGCAAGCGAAGATCGGGGTTCTGTCGACATTGGCTGTAATCGCGCGGTAACTGCCGCGCCGCCGCCAGCGCGTACGATCGCTCGCGGACAGCCATGCCGCCCCCCGATCTCCGCGACGTCGATCTCAGGTCCTGCTGCGCGAGCTGGACCGGCGCTTCGCGGGCGACGACCGGCCCGTCGACCTCAGCGGCGTGTCTTCGCGGGCGCTGACGTCGGCGCTGCTGCGGCGGATGGTCTCGGTCCACGGCTCGAACGACCTCGTCAACCTGCCCGAATGTGGCGACGCGCTGCCGCCGCGGCTCGGGGTGCTGCTGGGCAACCTCGACCTCGAGGCGCGCCAGGCCGCCGATTACCTGCGGGAGCTGCGGGCCGACGAGGAGGGCGTGGCCATCCTGTTCGACCGCGCCGAGCTCGGCGAGGTCGAAGGCGGCCGCTACCGCCTGCGCACGAAGCCGCTGCGCGAGCACTTCGACCTGTGCGACCACCGCTTCGCCCGCGAGCCGTGCCTGCCCGGCGCGCGCGGCTCGGGCTTCCTGGTCGCGCGGTTCCCCCAGCGCCGGCGCAGCCGCTGGCTGGTGACCGCCTCGCACTGCGTCGACCCGGCGCAGCTCGCCAACACCGTCGTCACCTTCGCCTTCGACCTCGAGGCGGTGCAGGACGACGCGGTGTGGATCCCCGTCGACGAGGTCTACGAGCTGCGGGCCGAGCTCGTGCGCTGCGCCGACGACGACCCGGCCGACTGGGCGATCTTCGAACTCGACCGCGAGGTCGTGGGGCGCACGATCCGCCCGCTGGCGACCGAGCCGGTCGCCGCCCGGCGCCCCGTCCACATCGCCGGCCACCCGCTGGGCCTGCCGCGCAAGCTGGCCGGCAACGCGGTGGTGCGCGACACCGCGGCCGCCGATCACTTCAAGGCCAACCTCGACGCCTACGGCGGCAACTCCGGCTCGCCGATCTTCGACTCCGAGACCCACGCGATCGTCGGCCTGCTGGTGTCGGGTCAGGAGGACCTGATGCCCTCGCTCGGCTGCAAGCTCGATCAATGCATGCTCGACCAGTGCCCCGGCGAGACCTGCACGCGCGTGGCCCTGTTCGCCGATTATATTCCGTACCCCGAATCGTAAGGAGGGACTATCCGTGTTGTTGTATCTGCTCACCGACTTCGCCCGCGACGTCTCCGGCGTCCGCGACCGCTTCGCCAACGACCCCGCCGCGGTGCTCGACGACTACAACGTCAAGCCCGCCGACTATGAGGCCCTGCTGGGGCTGCCCGACGGCATCGTCACCCTGCTGCCCGTCGGGGTCGTCGACGCCATTCGTGCGATCAAGGACGTCCCGCCGCCGGCCCTCATGTGGCCGGGGCCGACCCTGTCGATCCGCAGCGTCAAGCCCGACATCGTCGGCACGGGCGCGCCGGTCACTCTGGCGATCACGATCGAGATCGATCCGCCCGACGAGTTCTCCGGCGGCCCGGCGTTCGCGGTCGAGGTGTATTTCCGCTGCGAGCGCATGGTCGTCCGCGGCGCCCCGGTGCTGCCGATCCCGGTGCCCAAGCCGCCGGTCGACGTGGTCACCTTCGAATGCGTCGCCAACTTCGAGCTGCCCGGCGAGTACCAGGTCGACGTCGCGGTCACTCGCCTGCGGCCGCGGCCGTTCCGCAAGGTCGCCCGCTACTTCGGCACCCTCAAGGTCCGCGAGGCCTGAGCGTGCCGCCCGCCCCGCAAGAGGTCCTCGCCGCCGTCGCGCCGCACGTCCCCGCCGCCCTGGTCGACCCGGCCCGCCTGCGGACGATCGCCGGCTGGTCGCGGCGGCTGCCGCCGGCCTTCAACTGGCTCGGGTTCGAGTGCCGGCTGACCGCGGACGACCCGCGCGTCGACTTCGCCGGCTGCTGCGAGGCGTGGGACGGCGGCCGCGAGCAGCTGCTCGCCGCACTCGCCCGCGACCCCGAGCTGTGCGGCCCCGGGCCGGCGGCGCTGGTGCGCGCGTGGCCGAACGAGCCTGTCCTCAAGGACAGCCCGTCGGTCTGGCTCGAGTTCGACTTCGTCGGCGACGGCCCGCCGGCTGCGTTCGCGTTCCTGTGCCTCGACCCGGCCTGCGCCAACACCTTCCGCGCCCACCGCGGGGCCGAGCGGCCGCCGCTCGCCGGCCTAGTCGCCGCCGCCGAGCGCGGCGCGACATTGCTGTTGGGACATGCCCCTTCGGCCATGTCCATCGAATCGCTGCGGCGCGCCGCCGAGGCCCTGCCCGCATCCGGCCGGGCGCTGCACGTCGCCGCCACCCCGCACCGCGGCGGCGACGACCTGCGGGTCCACTACGCCCTGCTGGCCCGCGACGTGCCCGCCTGGCTGCGCCGGATCGGCTGGCCCGGCGACCTTTCGACCGCCGAGCGGGCCCTCGCGGCGATCGGCGACGAGTTCCGCCAGGTCGGGGTCCAGCTCACCACCGGCGAGGCGCTGCGCCCGGTCCTCGGCCTCGAGGCCTACGTCGCCCGCGGCCCCGCCGACTTCCCGGCCTGGCAGCAGACGTTCACCGCCCTGGCCGCCGACGGCGCCTGCGACCCCGCGAAGGCGCAGGCGCTGCTCGGCGACTGGTGGGGCCACGCCACGGTGGCGCTGCCCGGCGCGCCGTGGCGGGTCGCGGTCCACCGCCAGTTCTACGTCAAGCTGACGATCGCCGGCGACCGCCTGCAGGCCAAGGCGTACCTGGCGATCTTCCCCCGCTACACGCTGCTGTGATTCGGCGGCGTGTTCGTGGTATCGGAGCGGGGTGACGATCGACGTCGTGCACGCCACCAGCGCCGCGCAGATCGAGCAGGCCCGCGCGCTGTTCCGCGAGTACCAGGCCTCGCTCGCCGTCGACCTGTGCTTCCAGGGCTTCGCCGACGAGCTTATGCGCCTGCCCGGCGCCTACGCCCCGCCCTCGGGTCGGCTCCTGCTCTGCACCGTCGACGCGGTCCCGCAGGGCTGCGTCGCCCTGCAGGCGCTCGGCGCCGCGGACTGTGAGATGAAGCGCCTGTACGTCCGCTCGGAGCAGCGCGGCCTCGGCCTCGGCCAGCGGCTGCTCGGGCAGGTGCTCGCCGAGGCGCGCGCGCTCGGGTACCGGCGCATGTTCCTCGACACCTTGCCGTCGATGACCCGGGCGATCGCCATGTACGAGGCGCTCGGCTTCCAGGACGTCGCCCCCTATCGCCCCAACCCGGTCCCGGGCGCCCGCTACCTGGCCCTCGCGCTGTAGCGGCGAGCGACTCACCCGCGCTCGGGGCGACGAGCCGATGATCTTCGTCACCACGGCCCGTCCACCGACGGCCCGCGGACGCCGTACGCCGGGCCTCGCCGGCGCGGGCGCGTGAGCGGCATCAACCTCCATCGTTGCCGCGTCTGCGACGTGTCGCATCCTGGAGGTCACCCGGGCGCAATATCTCCGGCGGAGGAGCCTCTGTGAACTACACCACGATCGCGCTGAGCAGCCTGCTATGCACAATCCCGTATCTTCAGGACTTTCATTGCGACGTCGACCCGCAGGACGATCACGACGACGACGACGATGACGACGACGATGACGGCGACGAGCTGTACTGGGCCGAGGGACCGCAGATGGACGTGCCGGGGGACGCCCTCGTCGGCTGGTCCGAGTGCTTCGCCAATCTCTACGGCGAGCACGAGCCCGACCTCTCCACGGAGGTCCTCGGCCAGCAGTGCACCGGGTCCAAGCTCCTCATGGCCTGCCGCCCGGTCGGCGCGGCCGACTTCCAGCTGCTGGCGATGGGCGAGCGCGCCGACGTGCTGTTCGACGTCGGCTCCCAGGTCGACGGCAAGCACGAGGCCAACGGGGTCGCCTGGTACTTCAGCAACAACTTCTCGTGGGGCTTCGCGGCCGCGGGGGACACCGTCAATCGTATCGAGTGCGACGAAGATTTCTTCAATCCGCAGACCAACCCGAGCAGCGGCTGTGTTGGCACACCCTCGGGGACACCATGGACGCCGGCTATCGCTGCGGCGCCGACAAGGGGCTCAACGGGTCGATGGACTTCGAGCGGGTGATCTTCCAGGCCGATTGACGCCGCCCCGCGGGAGTTCGACGCGAGCGAGGGGACGCTCGCCGGTCGCGCCTCGCTGCGCCGCCTCGCTGCCGCTCGCCGGCCGCGCTGGGCCCGCTGCGTGATGGACCGAGTCAGCTGCGCGGCGATGCCGGCGCCGCTCGCTCGACGTTGCCGCGGCGGCGCCCTCCTCCACGTTGCGTGCATGTCCCCACCTCCGCTCCGCAGCCTCCGGTCTCCCGCAGCGCGCCTGGCGATCGTCGCGGCCTCTCTGTCGAGCATGGCGCCCGCGACCGCGACCGCGACCACGCCCATCGCCGACGCCGCGCCGTCCGAGTTCTGCAACCCGGCGCTCGAGCGCCTCTCCGAGGCCGGCGAGGCGCTCGGTTACGCCGTCCAGTTCGACGAGGCCGGCTTCTCCGCGACCCGAGATGCGAGCGAGCTCCGCTGCTACTGTGCCGAGGGCCAGCTGACGATCGCCCTCGCCGAAGACGACGTGAGCGTCAGCGTCGATTTCACGTACGAGAGCTCGATGTTCAGGCTCGAGCTCGCAGCCCTGTTCCCCGAGCTCGGCAGCGTTCGCCACGCGTGGAGCCTCGACGGGACCGCGGGTCCAAGGACCGGCGCCCTCTCCTTCGCGGCCCACACTGCCGACGCCGCTGCGTTCATCGAGGTGGATCTCGCGGGCGCAGTCTCGGCGGTGCACGGCGACGCGGACCTCGTGAATCACCAGTTCGCACCGGTCCTGGCCGGCTCGCCGCTGTGGAAGGACGCGCACGCGTTGACGGCCGCGCTGGCCGACGCAGGAACGCCGGGCCTCGAGGTCGCGACGGCTGTCGTGGTCCCGAGCCCGCGCTGGTGGGGCGTCAAGAAGAGCATCCTCGGGCAGGCGTTCGCCTGCGGAGGCGCGGCGATCACCTGCACCGCCGCCGCCGCCGGGTTCTTGCCCGCTGCCGGCAGCTGCGTGAATTCGGCGGGCGGGTGTGCGCTCGCCGTCGCCTGCTCGCTCGCGAGTTGCCTCGATTGAGGAGATCCAGCGTGCAACCGGCCCCCATCCCCTCGGCTCGCCGTCACCTGCTGGATCGGCCGCAGCGGCTGGGCTTCCTGCCGACGGTGTGGTTCTGGAACGACCCCGAGCGGCAGCGCCTGGTCCTGCCGATCGTGCTGTCGGTGACGCTCCCGTGGACGCTCGTGCTCTTCTACCTCGTGATGCGGTGGCCGATCTCCTTGGCCCTGTTCGTCGTCGTCAACACGCTGGCGCCGTATCTGGGCATGGGGCTGATCGAACGCCACATTCGCCGCGAGCTCCGTCGTCGCCAGCTCGCCGCTGCCGAAGCCCGGGCCGACGACGCCGGCGCTGCCCCTCTCGGCCCGCCGGCGTGAACGCCTCGATCACGACCGCTTCACGCCGGCCGCTCCTTGCGCCCGTCGGCGTGGATGGCGAACCGACCCTCCTCGCGCGCGTGCACCGGCCCGTCGCTGCGCCACGGCCAGCCGCCGAAGCGGGTCCGCTGATAGTCGCCGAAGGCCTTTTGGATCTCCGCCTGCGAGTTCATCACGAACGGCCCGTACGCGGCCACCGGCTCGCCGATCGGTCGGCCCTGCAGCAGCAGCAATTCGCTCGCGGCCTCGCCGTTCACCAGCTCGACCGCGAGCTCCGGTCGCAGTTGAATGCGATGACTGACCTTCACCGCCAGGCCGCCCGCGCGCAGCTCCTCGCCGCGGAAGAAATACAGCGCGCGGAGCGTCCCCGGCAGCGCCGCGGGCAGCGTCCAGCGGGCCCCGGGCGCGAGTTTGATGGTGGCGATCGCCACGTCCGTGTCGGGCCGCGCGGCCCACGAGTTCGGCGGCGGCGCGGGCGGCTTCGCCTCCGCGAATTGGCCGGCGACCACCGTCACCTCCGTGCGCCTCCCGTCGCCATCGACGGCCACGTGCGTCGGGATCGTCTCGCGCCACAGCATCGAGAAGTGCGGCGGCGCCAGCTTGTTCGCGCGCGGCAGGTTGAGCCAGATCTGGAACAGCTCGGCCGGGTTCGGCCCCTCGCGGTCGAGCAGCGGGAACATCTCCGAATGCACGATGCCTGCCCCGGCCGTCAGCCATTGCACGTCGCCGCCGCCGAACCGGGCCGCCGCGCCGAGCGAATCGCTGTGATCGATGAGACCGCTGCGCACGATCGTCACCGTCTCGAAGCCGCGGTGCGGGTGGGCCGGGAATCCGGGCACCACGTCGCCGTGGTACATGCGCCAGCCGTCGATGCCGGCGAAGTCGTGGCCGATGTCGCGGCCCGCGAGCGACGCCGCCGGCCCGAGCGCCTCGTTGCCGGCCGGGTACGCGTCGTCGTGGTGGACGCAGAAGAGGAACGGGTCGAGCGTCGGCCACGGCGGCGGGCCGAGCGGGATCACGCCCAGCACCGCGTCGTCGGTCGAGGAGGAGGTCGGGTCTTGCTCGCGCATCACGCTCGAGTATGCAGCCGGAGCGCGCGCGTAAGCCAGGACAGTGCAACGCGCTGTTGTCCGTTCGGCAACAGTGGCCTGCAGCGGCCCGTACAGCCGTCCGCACGCGCTTGCGAGCGCGGCCGCCCGGGCCCGCGCCCGCCGCTCTCGCGCGCCGCGCGCGACGCTTGTGACGGGCTCGGGCGCCGCGTACTGTGCCCGCATGCACTCCCTTATCACGCGCGGAATCCCGTTCTGCCGCCTCGCCGGCGCGGTGCTGGGGCTGCTCGCGGCCTGCGGCGACGACGGTCGCGACAGCGCCAGCGCCACCGCCGGCATCACCAGCGTCCCCGGGCCGACCACCGCGCCGCCGGCCACGACGACCACCGGCGACGCGACCACCGGCACCAGCGACGACGGCACCGGCACCTCGACGAGCGCGGGGCTCACCACCGGGCCGACCACCACCGACGCGTCGAGCACGAGCACCGGGCCGGCGACGACCACCGGCGCGGCGAAGTTCGACCTCGGGGCGATGCCCGACGTCGGCATGACCGAGTGCGTGGATTGTGCCTTGACGATCGATTCGCAGCAGTCGGGCACTCTGGCGATCCTCAATCAGAACACCTTCGCCACCGCCGAGCTGCAGGGCGAGATCGTCTACGCCCTGGGCAACGCCGGCCCCGGCCGCTTCATCGCCACCGCCGACAGCAGCCTCCCGTTCAACGAGCAGTCCGACTGCCCGATCCGCGAGTGGCTGGCCGGCAGCCCCGACCCGAACCCGAAGCTGTTCTGGTGGGGCTGGGGCGACTCCGACGGTCCCGCCAACTGGAACTACCCCGGCGATTCGTCGGGCATCCACCTGCCGCCGCAGTACGTCGGCAACCCGGCCCAGCTCGCGGCCGACTACGACATCGTGATGTACCTCGAGGGCTCGGGCCAGTTCGACGGCGGCGATCAGCCGACCGACGAAGAGATGCAGACGCTGCTCGAGTACGTCACCGTCCACGGCGGCGGCGCGTACATCAGCTCGGAGTTCGCGGGGTATCTCAAGCCGGCCGACTACGCCAGCGTCAACCGCGTGCTGATGCCGCTGGGGGTCGAGGCGCTCGAGGTGAACCTCAACTGGGGCGACGTGAACGGACAGATCGAGTTCACCTGCTTCCCGGCGCCGGTCGGCTGAGTTCGCTTCGGGGGACGCGCGGCGCTCACGTCCGAAAGCTCGCGGCATGGGCCTTGGAGCCCGCCGCGCCGCGGTGCTAGACTCCAGGTCTCAGAGGCCTCGGTGACCGATCCCAAAGACCGCCCCCCCGCCGAAGCAGTCATGCCCCCGATGATGGACGCCGTCGCCACGCTCCTGCGCGGCGTCGGCGAGAGCCCGGCCCGCGACGGCCTCGAGCGCACGCCCGAGCGCGTCGCCAAGGCGCTGCGGTTCCTCACCAGCGGCTACGACCAGTCGCTCGAGACCATCCTGAACGGGGCGATCTTCGACGTCGGCCACGACGAGATGGTGCTCGTCCGCGACATCGACATGTTCAGCCTGTGCGAGCACCACATGCTGCCGTTCATCGGCCGCGCGCACATCGGCTACATCCCCGACCGCAAGGTCGTCGGCCTGTCGAAGCTCGCGCGCGTGGTCGAGATGTTCGCCCGCCGCCTGCAGGTCCAGGAGCGGCTGACGCGGCAGATCGCCGAGGCCGTCCAGGAGGTGCTGCAGCCGCACGGCGTCGGCGTCGTCATCGAGGCCAGCCACATGTGCATGATCATGCGCGGGGTGCAGAAGCCCAACTCGTGGACGGTGACCTCGTCGATGGTGGGCGTGTTCCAGGACAACCTGAACACGCGCCAGGAGTTCCTCAACCTCATCCGCCACAAGGTGATGTTCTAGCGGGCCGCAGCCGCGAAGGGGCCGCCGATGGAGATCTACCGCGTCTATCACTTCGAGGCGGCGCACCGCCTGCCCGCGGTCCCGCCCGGCCACAAGTGCGCCCGCCTGCACGGCCACTCGTACGCGATCGACGTGCGCGTGCGCGGGCCGGTCGGCGCCGACACCGGCTGGATCATGGACCTCGGCGACCTCGACGTCGCCTGGGAGCCGCTGCACCGCCTGCTCGACCACCACTACCTCAACGAGGTCGAGGGCCTGGAGAACCCGACCAGCGAGCTGCTCGCGCGGTGGATCTGGCGCCGCCTGAAGCCGTCGTTGCCGCTCCTGTGCGAGGTCGGCGTGCGCGAGACCTGCACCTGCGGCTGCATCTACCGCGGCGAGGACGAGGACGACCGCCCGCCGGCGGCCTGAGGCCTGCGATGACCGCGAGCACCGACCCCGCGCCCCTGCCGATCACGATCGAGCTGTCCAAGGAGGCGATGAAGTTCTCCGCGGGGCACTTCACGATCTTCTCGGCCGACCGGCGCGAGCGGCTGCACGGCCACAACTTCGCGGTCCAGGTCAGCATCACCGGCGAGCCCGACGCCAACGGGATGATGGGCGACTACGCCGAGTTCAAGCGCATCGTGACGCGCCTGTGCGACAGCCTCGACGAGTGGGTGCTGCTGCCGGGCCGCTCGCCGCACCTGAAGCTGCGCGAGGAGGGCGAATACGTGTACGCCGAGTTCGCCGGTCAGGCGATCCCGTTCTTGCGCAGCGACGTGCAGGTGCTGCCGATCCGCAACATCACGGTCGAGGAGCTGGCGCGCTACCTCGTCGGCCGCCTGGTCGACGAGGGCAAGGTCCTCGCGGTCGCGCCGATCCACGCGCTCATGGTCAAGGTCTCGTCGGGCCCGGGCCAGCTCGGCGCCGCGAGCTGGCGGAGGGGCGCATGAGCCCCGCCGCCGACACCGTGGTGCTCACGGGCGGCAGCGCCGGCATCGGTCAGGCGATCGCGGCGCGCTCGCGCGCCGACGGCCGGCGCGTCATCAACCTGTCCCGTCGGCCATGTCCCGTCGAAGGGGTGGAGAACCTGGCGGTCGACCTCGGCGAGGCCGCGGCCGTGGCCGACGCGATCGCGCGCGTGCGCGACCTCGTCGGCGCGCGCGGCCGCGTCCACCTGATCCACAACGCCGCCTTCCCGATCGCCGACGCGGTCACCGACTTCGACGCCCGCGCCTGCGAGCAGGCCATGCGGATCAACGTGGTCACCCCGGCCGAGCTGACCGCGGGCCTGCTGCCGCTGATGGCGCCCGGCTCGTCGGTGATCTTCATCGGCTCGACGCTGTCGGAGAAGGGCGTGCCCGGCCGCCTCACCTACTGCGCCAGCAAGCACGCGCTGGTCGGCCTGCTACGGGCCACCGTGCAGGACCTGTTCGGCGCCGGCATCCACGCGGTGTGCGTGTGCCCGGGCTTCGTCGACACCCCGCTGCTCGACCCGCTGCGCGCGCTCGGCCCCGAAGTGATGCAGCGGGTGCTCGGCATGATCTCGTACGGCCGCCTGCTGAGCCCCGAGGAGGTCGCCGACATCGTCGCGTTCTGCGTCGAGCGGCCCTCGCTCAACGGCGCGGTCATCCACGCCAACCTCGGCCAGCGCGAGAGCTGAGGCTCAGGCGCCGAACACCGGGCGGAAGATCATCGCGGCGAGGATCCCGAGGATCAGCGCCGCGAATACGATCACGTGCCCGCGCCCGGCCCCGCGCTCGGCCGCGGTCACGACGACGACATGGGCCGCCAGCGAGAGGCCGAGGCCGAGCAAGATCCACAGCTCGGTCAACGGGATCGCCGACAGCGTCGCCAGGGCGAACCCGCCGCACCAGGCGATGAACAGCCCCGTCGAGGCGATCTGATGCGTCGCCCGGCGCCGCTCCTCGCGGGTCTTCGCCAGCAGCGAGGCGCCCGAACCGGCGATGAACAGCATCACACCGGCGAACTTCGCCAAGAGCACGAGATGAACGGCAGGCGTCTCCACCCGGCGAGGATAACCGAGCACCTCCCGGCGGCGCGCCCGCGACGACGCTTCGCAGCACTATGATCATTCGGCGCCGCGCTCGCCCCGCCGTTTTTTTTTACAGGAGGGGTGCGGTCGACTTGCGACCCTGCGTCGCAGGTCGTGTGCTCGCGTCTTCGCAGGATTGCGCGCGCCGTGGCACTGCGTCGCGGGGACGCTTGATTGTTCGCGGCGTCGGAGTCGTGCGAGACATCGACGGCCTCGTCACGACGCGGGGTCGCGGACAGTTCGCATTTGTCGAGAGTTGCGACGCCCCAGCGGCACCGAGGACGGATCCCGAGGTCCCGACACGCCGCAGTTCAGCCTGGTCGTGTACGATCCGATGGGCCGGATGTGTGGACCGAGAGCGCGCAGGGAGCTGCCCTCCGTCGCGCTGTCGCTGCGAGCTCGCAGCCGGTCGCATGACGCTGCGGGCTGCGGGCACGCGGTCGGGTCGCCATGGGTTACACTGCGCTCGTGCGCGCCGGCGCCAGACCGCTCGAGGGCGTCCCCTCGGTGTATCACCAGACCACCCGCGGCCAATGGCTCGTGTTCGTCGGCGTCGTCCTGGCGATGGTCTACGGCCCGACCCACGCGACCGTGCAGGAGCTCCAGGCCCGCGGGCTCGCCGTCGAGAGCTGGCAGATGTTCGCCGTCGCTCTGGCCGGGGCCGCGGTGTACGTCGCCTCTGCCTGGCCGCTGTGGTGGGTGTTCGACGCCCTGCCGCTCACGCCCGGGCTGCGGGCGCGTCACGGCCTGCTGCGCGTGCTGCTGTGCGCCGACTACGTCGCGGTCGACGCCGTCGTCACCCTCGTGTTCCTCTTGCTCGCGGTCGCGCTGCTCGGCGCCGACCCGGGCGTGATCGCGGCGCAGATGCGGCCCGGCGAGGTCGTCATGCGCGGCACGGCCGGCTTCGTCGTCCTGACCCTCGCCCACGCGGTGCTGCAGCGGGCTCACGAGCGGGTCGAGCGCGAGGTCCTCGCGCGCTCGCTGGCGCGGGCCAACCTGCGCGCCCTGTCGCTCGAGCTGCGCCCGCACTTCCTGTTCAACGCCCTCAACGGGATCGCCGCGCTCGTCCGCGACGACCCGCGGCGCGCCGAGCGGATGCTCGTCGGCCTCGGCGACCTGCTGCGCCTGACGCAGCAGGCCGGCCCGGAGGGTCAGGTGCCGCTGCGCCGCGAGCTCGAGCAGGTCGACCTCTACCTCGAGCTGCAGGCGATGCGCTTCGGCCCGCGGCTGACCGTCGTCCGCGACGTCGATCCGGCTGTCCTCGGCGCGCGGGTGCCGGGCATGCTCCTGCAGCCGCTCGTCGAGAACGCCCTCGCCCACGGGATCGGCCCGCGACCGGGGCCGGGGCGGCTCAGCCTCGGCGCCCGCCGCGAGGGCGAGACTCTGGTGCTGCGCGTCCACGACGACGGCGTCGGCCTCGAGCCCGGGCGCCGCGAACGGACCGGCGTCGGCACCACGCGCGCGCGGCTGACGGCGATGTTCGGCGAGGCGGCCCGCTTCACGCTCGCCCCGGCCGACGGCGGCGGCACTGCGGCCGAGCTGCGGCTCCCCTTCCAGCCCTGGCAGGCGGCATGACGGCGCTGCGGGTCGTGATCGCCGACGACGAGCCGCTGGCGCGCAGCCGGCTGCGGGCGCTGCTCGCCGATCACGCCGACGTGGTGATCGCGGCCGAGGCCGAGGACGCCGACGCTGCGCTGCAAGCCATCCGCAGCGAGCGGCCCGACCTCGTCCTGCTCGACGTCGAGATGCCGGGCCTCGGCGGCGTGGCGCTGGCGCGGCGGCTCCACATGACCCCCGCGCCGCTGATCGTGTTCGTCACTGCGTACGCCGACCACGCCGTCGACGCATTCAGAAACCGGCGCCATCGATTATCTTTTAAAACCGTTCGACGAGGCTCGTCTGGCGACCGCGCTCACTCGCGTGCGGGCGGCGCTGGCGGCCCGGCGCGCGCTCGCGGGTGAGGCCGTGACGACCTGGCTCGAGCGCGTCGCGGTCACTCTCGGCAAGCGGACGATCTTCGTCGCCACGGCCAGCATCGACTGGCTGGCGGCCAGCGCCAACTACGTCGAGCTGCACGTCGGCGCGGAGGTCCACCTGCTGCGCACGACCCTGAGCGCCCTCGAGGCCCAGCTCGACCCGCGCGTGTTCGTCCGGATCCACCGCTCCTAC
Organism: Nannocystis pusilla; assembly: GCF_026626665.1. Classification (GTDB taxonomy): domain Bacteria; phylum Myxococcota_A; class Polyangia; order Nannocystales; family Nannocystaceae; genus Nannocystis; species Nannocystis pusilla. Next base: position 106,509 of record NZ_JAPNKE010000002.1, on the reverse strand, counting down.
GCGGTCCGCCTCGACGCGGTCAAGGAGCTGCGCAGCGTCGGCGCCGGCGAGTACCGGGCGATCCTCGCCGTCGGCGTCGAGCTGCCGGTGAGCCAGCGCTACCGCGACCGCCTGCCGTGAGAGTGAGCTGCTGCGCAGCGTCGGGCGCTCTTCGTCGGCGGCGTCGAGCTGCCGGTCCGCCAGCGCTGCCGCGATCGTTCGCCGTGGACCGCGCCCGTCCCACGAGCGACCGCGTTCGTCCCCCGAACGCCGGCCTTCGTCCCGCGCGGGCCGGCGCGTCGCGGTCCGTCGCCTAACCTCGCCGCACACGAGGTCCGGCGATGACGCAGAGAGCGACGAAGCAATGGATGAGAATCGGCGCAGCCCTGTCCCTGGCGGCGTGTTCGACCAGCGACGAGTCGATCGTCGAGACCGACGTCGGTCGCGTGCGCGGCACGCTGACCGACGAGGTCCGCCTGTTCCAAGGCATCCCCTACGGCGAGCCCCCGGTCGGCGCGCTGCGCTGGCAGGCCCCGCGTCCCGCGAGCGCGTGGACCGAGCTGCGCGACGCCACGCGCCCGGGCAACCGCTGCCCGCAGGTCGGCACCGCCTACGTCGACATCGCCAGCGACACCGAGGATTGTCTGTACCTCAATGTCACCACCCCGCGCGGACCCGGCGCGTCGCGGCCGGTGATGGTGTGGATCCACGGCGACGGCGCGATCGGGGCCGGCGACCTGTTCGACGCCCGCAGGCTGGCCAGCGAGGGCGACGTCGTGGTCGTGACGATCAACTTCCGCCTCGGCGTGTTCGGCAACTTCGTCTACCCCGGCCTCGACGGCTCGGGCACCTTCGGCCTGCAGGACCAGCAGCTCGCGCTGAAGTGGGTCCAGCGCAACGCCGCGGCGTTCGGCGGCGACCCCGACAACGTCACCCTGTTCGGCGTGTCGTACGGCGCGACCGCGACGACCGCCCATCTGACCTCGCCGAGCGCCGACGGGCTGTTCCACCGCGTCATCCTGCACAGCGGCGAGGCGCTGATGGACATCGTCCCCGGCGGCATGGGCCCGGACGTGCCGGCCGACCCCTACATCTTGTGGGCCACGCGGGACGAGCAGGAGCCGCTCGGCCTCCACGTCGCAGGCCAGCTCGGCTGCGGCGACCCGGCGACGGCGCTGGCGTGCCTGCGCGAGCTTCCGGTCGCGCAGATCCTCGCGGTCCCCGCGGTCATGCACATGTTCCAGCCCTACGTGCCCGGCGACGCGATCCTGCCCGAGAACCCGGGCGAGGCGCTGCGCGCCGGCCGGTTCCGCGCGGTGCCGGTGCTCGCCGGTCACACCCGCGACGAGCACCGCCTGTTCGTCGGCCTGTTCCACGACCTCGCCGGCGCGCCGATCACCGCCGAGCAATACCCCGACCTGCTGGCCAAGGCCTTCGGCGATCAGGCCGAGGCCGTCGCGGCCGCCTACCCGCTGGCAAACTACGCCTCGGCGGCCGAGGCCTGGGCGCAATTGCTGACCGATCGCCTGTGGGCCCGCACGACCTCCGAGCAGAACGCGATCTTCGCCGAGCGCGCCCCGGTCTACTTCTTCGAGTTCGCCGAGGCGAGCGAGCACGACCTCCCGTTTGCGCCCGAGCTGCGCGCCGGAGCGCTGCACGCCGACGACACCGAGTACCTGTTCGGCGACGGCTCGACCTTGACGCCGGCGCGGCTGCGCCTGTCGGAGCAGATGATCCGTTACTGGTCGAACTTCGCCCGCACCGGCGATCCGAACGGCGAGCAGCTCCCGACCTGGGATCGCTTCACCGCGGCGACCCCGAACGTGCTGGCGCTGGCGGCCGGCAAGGGCAACATCCAGCCCGTCGATCATCGGACCGAGCACCAGCTCGAGTTCTGGGCGACGCAGCCTTGACCTACGCGCATCGCCGAACGCGCGTTCGGCGATGCGCGCATTCGCAATCGACCAGGTTGGCCAATCAAGACAGGCTCTCGTCGTCGCCAAGGACACCCACGAACCCGGCGAATGCGAGGATCCGCCGCCGCTCCCACTCCCGCAACTGGGAGCGCTCTACGTCACCCGCAACCACACTGCCCTCGGGGGCGTGGCGAATGCAATGACTCGGCCCGACCGATGGCGTCCGCGCGAATCACAAGCCCGCCCCGATTCACCGGCGGTCGCGGGCATCCTCGCCCGCGACCGCTCTCGTCTTCGTGGCGCGGCGAATGCAATGACTCGGCCCGACCGATGGCTTCCGCGCGAATCACAAGCCCGCCCCGATTCACCGGCGGTCGCGGGCATCCTCGCCCGCGACCGCGCTCGTCTTCGTGGCGCGGCTCGACCTCAGAACTTCAGCGTCGCCACCGCCCCGATCTGCGCCTTGCTCACCTTCTTGAAGGTCGAGCGCATCAGCTCGCCGGCCGCGCAATTCGCCAGCGTCGGGTTGCCCGCGTCGTCCTGCGGCGCTGCGGTCAGCACCTTGCCGTCGGGGCCCGCGATCGACAGCTTGATCGTCACCTTCTCGCCGCCGCGCGCGTGCGTGCGGCAGCGGTCCAGCGCCGCGGCCTTGGCCGCGCGGGTGCCGTCGGCGATGTCGGCCGGCTCGAGCTTCTCGGGCAAGCTGTCCGCAGAGACAGACGCCGGCGGCGGCTCGACCTTCGGCGCCGTCGCCGGCTTGGTCTTGCACTTCTCGGGCGAGAGCAGGCACTCGACGCTGTCGTTCGCCGGCCCGGACGGGGCCGCCGGCGTCACCACCTTGATCGGCGCCGGCTTGTCCGCGCCCGGCGTCGCCGGCTTGATGACCGGCTTGCGCGGGCGCTTGCTCGGCCCGGGCTCGGCGGGCTCGGCGGGCTCGGCGGGTAGGGCCGCGGCGACCGTCGCCGCGGGCACGGCCGGCTCCGCCTCCGCTTCGGGCTCCGCCTCCGCCGCCGACGCCGACGCCACCACCATCGGCGCCTGCGAGATGTGGCGCTCGATGATCACCGGCGCCGGCGTCGGCGGGCGCGTCACCAGGAAGCCCGCGAGTCCCATCATTCCCAGGGCCACCACGCCCAGCATCAGGTACAGCGGCATCGGCGGCGGCGCCGACGTCGCCCGGCCGCGCACCGGCGTCGGCGGGATCACCAGCGGCGCGGTCGTCAGCTCGCTGAAGCGGGGCGCTCGCGCCTGCGGGCGCTCCGCCTGCATCACGCCGCCGAGCGCGCGCACATCGATGAGGCCCGAGCCGTCGGTCGGCTCCGGCGCCGACGACGGGCGCTTCGCCACCGCCAGCGGCGCGGGCGCATCGGCGACGGTACCGACCTCGAGCGCGCGCAGGCTGGCGAGCGAGAACAACACCGAGTTTTCATCGCGGGCGCCCGTCATGCGGCCCGCGCCTCGAACCTCCCGGCCGGCGATCGACTCGCCGCACCGGCTGCACCGCGGGGTCGAGGACGCGCCCGCGGCGGACAAGATCAGGGCACCATGGTGATCGCATACGAGGTTCATGACGGCGTACCTTCCATTCGCCGCAACTCGCCGCGACGGACAGGATCGAAGGACCGCCGTCGCTGGAGCTGCGCCGAGGAAATGAGGCTGCTCTCCCCGAACGAGCCCGCGGCGCGATCGATCTACGCCGCGAGGTCGACCGCCCCCGCCGTCACCGGGGCGCCCACTGGAGCACCACGAATTCCCCGTCGTCCGGGCGCTCGTCGCCGCGGTGGCGCCCGACGCTGAACGGGAAGTTGTTGTCGTTGGCGACCAGCACCCGCTCCGCGGGCAGCAGCACCAGGCTCTCGATGGTGACGAACGGCATGGCGAAGCGACCCTCGCCCACACCGACGTCCCCCGCGACCGCCGGCGCGAGCCCGTGCGGGTCGGCGATCGCCAGCAGATCGATCTGCGTCACCACCTCCGCCGTCGCGCCTGGAGCGCCGAGCGTGAGCACGCGGATCGCCTTGTAACCGCCGAGCTCGCCCTCGCTGTCGTCGCGCTCGATCACGAACCCGCGCCCCTCGGCGTCGAGCTGGAAGTCGGCCGCCGCCGTCGCGCGCGGCTCCAGGCGATGGACCCAGCGCCGACCGGTATATGTCCTTTGCGACAGGTCGAACTCGTGGACCCACACCTCGCCCGCCGGCGCACCCGCGACCGGCTTCTCGAGCATCGGCAGCAGCGCCGGCGGCGAGCTGCGCAGCGCCATCCCCTCGAACCCGCCGCTCGTCGCCACCCGCAGCGGCTGCGTCCGCGCGGTCACCCCGTGCGGCCACCAGAGCCCCGCCAGCCACGGGCTCGGCGCCTCGCTCCCGATCGGCAGGTTCACCCCGTCGGCCAGCAGCACCACCGTACCGATCGCCGGCGCAAGGTCTTGCACGTGCCCCAGAGCGCGAAGGTCGAAGCTCTGCACCCACGCCCGCTCGGCCACACCCGCGGCCGCGATCGCCTCGCTGACGCGCGCGGCGAACAGCGCCGCGAAGTCGTCCTCCGGCGTCAACTTGGTCTCGACGCTGAACCGCACCTGCCGCGCGTTCGCGGCCCGTAGCGCCGCCTCCGGGTGGCTCGCGCCCGGCCCCGTCGAATAGTAGTCGGCGTAAGCCGCGACGAAGCGGAGCCACTGCGCCAGCGTCGGCGGCGTGTACGGATCGGCGAGCCCCTCCGCGCCGGCGAACGCGACCGTCACCGGCGACAGCGCGCGCTCATTCGTCTGTTCGGGCCCGCGCACCAGACCGTCGCACACGAACCGCCGCTGCAGCTCCGCGATCATCAGCGCCCGCACCGCGCGCGAAGTCTCGCCGCCGAGCACGTCACGACACTTGCGCGGATCGAGCTGCGGATCGTGCCCCAGCACCGGTACGTCGTCCGCGGTCAGGCCGACATCGGTCTCGAGCGTCGTCACCAGGTGGTCGAGCGCCGCCTCCATCGCCGGCAACGTGTTCTCGGGCCGCAGGTCACGCGCCCCGCGATGTCCTTGCAGGTCGATCACATCGCGCCGCACCAGCCCGTCCGCCCCGACGAGCTCCGGCACCCCGTCCCCGTCCCCGTCGAAGCTGCGCGCCGCCTTCATTAAAAGATCGGGCCGGTCGGAGATGATGCCGTCGACCCCGAGGCGCATCAGCGCGTGCATGCGCGCGACCTCGTTGACGGTCCACACCACCACCGGGAACCCGGCCGCGCGCAGCGACTTCACGTCGAACAGCTCGCGCCCGAGCTCGCCGGGCTCGTCGTCGACGACCATCGCGTGGTGCGGCGACAGCACCGGGGGCCGAGTCGCGCCGCGCTGCCGAGCCCGCCAGTCCAGCGCGTTCATCAGCCGCAGCGCCGCGCCCTCCTCGTTGTTCGGGTTCTGCGGCGCGCGCAGCTCCAGCCCCGGCTGTTCGACGTCCGGCAGGCCGATCGGCGGCTCCAGCACGATCCCATCGGCCGACGTGTGCAGCAAGAACGGCCCGAACTCGTCGCCGAACCACAGCGTCCCGTCGGGCGCGCGCTGCATCGATTCGGGGTCGAAGTCGGCGCCGGTCAGCACCCGCGCCTCGCTGAATTGCTGGACGATCGGGAATCTGACCGCGCGCCCCGGATCGCGCAGCTCGAAGTGCCCGACGATCTCGACCGCACCGCTACCACCATTCGCAGTGCGCGGGTCGAGCCGCAATGTGTAGACCCGCAGGTGGAAGTCGGCCGAGTTCTCGATCTTCCCGTAGCCGTTGTCGGCGAGCGCGAGGTAGGTCCCGTCGCCCACCGCGACCAGCGCCGAGAACCCCTGCACCGGCTGCGACGGAAACGGCGCCTGCTGCCCGTGGATCGGCGACGGACCGAGCCGGGCGCCCGAGGCCGGCCCGGGCGCGAACGTGGCCGCCGGCAGCACCGCGCGCCCGACCAGCGTCGCCGGCGGGGCCGCGGCCGGCCGCCCGCACGCGCTCGCCAATGCCAGTACCAGCCCGAGCCCGCTACGCATGTTCGCGGACCCCGCTCAGCGCCTCCACGCTGCACGGCGAGGCCCACGCCTGCACGCACTGCGGCGCGCGCGTCCAGCCGCTCTCGAGCTCGCATTCCGCCGACGCCCGCGGCCGGATGACCCTCTCGTGAATCGTGGGCTGCGCGCGCAGGCCAGCGACTTTCGCCTCGAAGCGCGCGCGGAACGACGGAGCCCGGCTCATCGCTGCGCGATCTGGCCCGCCCCGCCGCGCCCTGTCAAGCCGGGCCGCACAGAGCCGGCCTCGGCCCATCGCTCGTGGCTCAGGCCGCCATCGCCGCCGTGCGCACGTGCTCCGGCGTGATCCCGAAGTGCTCGCGCACCTGCTCGATCGGCCAGGTCAGCATCGCCGCCCAGTCCGCCCCGAACAGCGGCCGCATCGTCTTGCCGAGGCGCCAGCCGCGGGTGATCGCCTCCATGCGCCGGTCGCCGTCCTCGTGCTGGAACAGCATCCCGTTGAGCAGCCCCGCCGACAGCAGCAGGTGCCCGAGCGGCGACTGCATGGGCGATGTAGAACGCCTGCAGCCCGAGCTCGCCGGCCACGTCGGTGTCGAAGCCGAGCACCGTGTGCCACAGGTCGTGGCTGCGCTCGAGGTGGAGCTTCATCAGCGCCGCGTCGCCCGACGTGTCGACGGCGCTGTGATAGACCCCCGTCGGGTCGAGCTTGCGCTGGTCGAGGAACCTGGCGAATTCGCGCCCCAGGCTGCCCTCCGGCAGCGCACGCAGCTCCTCGAGCTTGAGCGTCAGCGGCGGCAGCGGGCGGGCCAGGTACGCCTTCACCTCGGGGCGGGCCAGCATGCGCCGCAGCCCGGGCGACTCGTCGAACGAATCGGCGAGGGCGAACACCAGGTCGAGGCGGTCGGTGTCGCGGACGAGGCGGACGTAGGTGCTGGCGAAGCGGAACAGGCCGACGATCTTGCGCATGCGAATCACTCCCTGCGGGCTTGCAAAGAAAATGAGCCTTTGCTCAGATCCTCGCTACTCGCTTTTGTCCCGTGCCCGCCGCCGCCCGCAAGAAGCCCGTCAAACGCCGCCGGAGCCCGATTCAGAGCCGGGGTCAGGCCACCGTCGACGCCATCGTCGAGGCGGCCGCTCAGATCTTGGCGCGCAAGGGACCGGCCGCGGCCACCACCAACGCCGTGGCCGCGCGCGCCGGCGTCAGCATCGGCACCCTCTACCAGTACTTCGCCGACCGCGAGGCGCTGCTGCAGGAGATCGGTCGCCGTCACGTCGCCGAGATGCAGGCCGTGCTCGCCGACGCCCTCACCGGCATCGACGGCCTGGCGCTGCCGGCCGCGGTCGATCGCCTGGTCGCCGCGATCGTCGCCATGCACCGCGTCGCCCCGCGGCTGCACCAGGCGCTGCACCAATCGCTGGCCCGCGACCACCTCGACACCATCGACGCCTTCGAGGTCGCCGTCGAGGCCATGGTCTCGCAGGCCCTCGCCGGCCGCGCCGAGCTCGACCTGGCCCACCCCGCCCTCACCGCCACCGTGCTGGTCCGCGGCCTCGGCGGCCTCATCCGCACCACCCTGCGCCGCGAACCCGAGCGCCTCGACGACCCCGCCCTCGCCCTCGCCATGCGCGCGATGATCCTCGGCACCCTCGGCGAGAGCCGCCGCCGCGCCTGAGTCCAGATGTCTCTCAGGATATGGTCTTCACGCCATGCCCATCGGAACATGCCCTTCAGAGCATGCTCAATCGGACAGCCGCCGCAGCACGAACAGCCGCGCCGCCGGGTTCGTGGCCGGCCCCGGCAGCGTGCTCGCGGCCTCGCGCTCGAGCGCGAACGCCGGGGCGAACAGCGCCGCGATCGCCTCGCGGGCATAGGGCGTCACGCCCGCCGCCGGCTCCGCCAGCGTCTTCACGAGCAGCGCCCCGCCGGGTCGGACCAGCCGGGCCATCGCCGCCGCGTAGCGCCCGGCCTCCGCGCCGGCGAGCAGGTGCAGGCACGCGCGGTCGATCGCCGCGTCGAAGCGGCCGCGCAGGCGCGTCTCGGTGATGTCGTCGCACAGCCAGATCGCCCGGCTCTCGGGCGCGCGGGCGCGGGCTTGCTCGAGCGCCGCCGCCGAGATGTCGCTGGCGATCACCGAGTGCCCGCGCCCCGCGATCGCGGTCGCCAGCGCCCCGAGCCCTGCCCCGACCTCGAGCACCGCCAGCCCGGACGCGCCCTCGTGCTCCAGCGCCGCCAGCAGGTCCGGATCGGCCTCCTCGCGCTGCCACGGCAGCGCGGCGGCCGCGTGCGTGCGGTACAGCCGGTCCCAGCCCGCCGCCCCGCGCGGCGCCTGCGACAGCGCCGCGCTCGCGCGCTCGCGGACGATCGCCTCGAGCAGCTGCACCACCACCTCCGGCGGCGGCGCCCCGCCGAGCATCGGCGTGCGCGTCGCCGGCGGGTCTGCCACCTCGAGCGCGCGGGCCGGGTGCGCCACGTGCAGCCCGTCCGCGACCAGCCGGGCCAGGTTGCGCTGCACCGCCGGCTCCGCGTACATCGCGGGGTTCATCGACGGCACCACCAGCACCGGCGCGCGCGTGGCCAGGGCGATCGCCGCCACCACCGACGCGTGGTCGCCCGCGGCCAGGCGCGCGATCGTCGTCGCCGACGCCGGGCACACCAGCACCGCGTCGGCCCACTGCGCCAGCTCGATGTGGGGCACGCGGTGGACCTGGCTCTCCGGCCAGATCGCGCTGACCACCGGCGCGTGCGTCAGCGCCTCGAGCGCCTCGGCGCGGACGAACCGCAGCGCGCTGTCCGTGACCGCCGCGCGCACCTCGAAGCCGCGCGCCTGCAGCCGCTGGATCAGCGCCGGCGCGTGCATCGTCGCCGCCGCCCCGGTCAGCCCCAGCACCACCCGCGGCCCGCCAGCCCGCGTCGGCCTCGCCGGCTCTGCGGCCGTCGCCGCCGCGAGCGCGCCCGCCCGCAGCAGCAGAGCGAGCAGCTCCCCGATCACCTCGGGCCGCTCGATCGGCGCGCCGGCCAGCGCCTCGACGTGCGCCAGCACCTCGGCCCCCGTGTGCGGCGCCTCGAGGAACGCCAGCACCGCGGCGGCCAGCGCCGCCGAGTCGCCGGTGAGCGCCTGGCCGTCGCCGTCCGGGGACAGCACCACCATGCGCTCGCCGCATTCGTAGATCCGGACCACCGACGCGCGGCGGAGGTTCCATTCGGTCCAGCGCTCGGGATCCGTCATCTCTCGTCCTGGTTCAGCTCGCAGCCCGACCGGGCCGCCCGGGATGCTATCATATGATGAGCATCTCGCACTGGCCGTCGATCCACGCGCAGAACTGCTGCACGCCGCAGACCGACTCGTCGGTGATCTGCATGCAGTCGACCGTGCATTGCAAGATCTCCGGCGGCCAGGCGCACAGGGGTGTCGCCTCGCAGGTCGCCTGATCTTCGATCGCGTCGCAGTCGGGCACCCCGTCGGTGTCCGTCTCCGAGGTCGTCGTCGTCGTCGCCGCCGTCGGGTCCATCGTCGTCCCGGTGGTCGGCTCGGTCGCCGTCGTGGTCGTGCTCGTGGTCGTGCTCGTGCTCGTGCTCGTCGGGTCGCCCTCGGACGTCCCGGTGGTCTCGGTCATCGTCGTCTTGTCGGTATTGCTGCAGGCCGGCGCCGCGGTCACCGAGGACACCGCGAGGATCGCCGGCACGCACAGTCTTCGTCCGATGTCGGGTCTCACGCCCGCAGCCTACCACGCCGCCCCTCGCGCGGATCGCGGGGTCTGCGGCCCGCGCCCCCCAGAGCCGCGGGCAGCCTCGAGCTAAGCTGCCCGGGCCCCCGGGCCGCTCCGAGCCGCGGCGAATCGCTACAGACATGTCCTTGGCGACATGTCCATGACAACAGGTCTCTCACGACATGTCCACGAGCACCAACATCCGCGCCGCCGAGGTCGTCCTGCCCTGCCCCGAGCTCGCGCTCACGATCGCCTTCTTCGTCGACGTCCTCGGCTTCCGCCTCGACGCCATCGCCCCGGCCGACGCCCCGCGGACCGCCCTCCTGAGCGGCCACGGCCTGCGGCTGCGGCTGCTGCAGGGGGCCGCGGGCGCGCCCGGCGTCTTGCGGCTCTGCTGCGACGACCCTGCGCGCGTGGCCGGTGGGGCCGGCGAGCTCGTCGCACCCAACGGGACCCGCGTCGAGCTGGTGGCCGCCGCTCCGCCGCCAGAGCTGCCGCCGCTCGTGCCCGCGCTGGTGCTCACGCGCGCCGGCGACGACGCCCACCGCGGCGTCGGCCGGGCCGGCATGCGCTACCGCGACCTCATCCCCGGGCATCTGGGCGGCCGATTCATCGGCTCGCAGATCGGCATCGTCGCCGGCGGCCCGGTGCCCGACTACGTGCATTATCACATCGTCCGCTTCCAGCTGATCTACTGCCTGCGCGGGTGGGTCCGCGTCGTCTACGAAGACCAGGGCCCGCCGTTCGAGCTGCACGCCGGCGACTGCGTGCTGCAGCCGCCGCACATCCGCCACCGCGTGCTCGAGAGCTCGCCGGGCCTCGAGGTGCTCGAGGTCAGCTGCCCCGCCGAGCACGAGACCTTCGCCGATCACGAGCTCGCGCTGCCGACCGCCGAGCTGCGACCCGAGCGTGATTTCGGCGGCCAGCGGTTCGTCCACCACCAGGCCGCGAGCGCCCGCTGGGACGCCTGGCGCTTCCCCGGCTTCCTCGCGCGCGACACCGGCATCGCCGCCGCGACCGCCGGCCTCGCCGACGTACGCGTGATCCGGCCGCACGGCGCCGACGCCACGCCGGACGCCCGCCACGACGGCGAGCTCCTGCTGTGGTTCGTGCTTGCCGGCAGCGTCACCTGGTCGGGCCCTCGCGACGAGTCGCTGGCCGCCGGCGATTGCGTGGTGGTCCCGCCCGCCCTGCCGCACGCCCTCACCGCCTGCTCGCCCGATCTCGAGCTGCTCGAGGTGCGCCTGCCGGCGTGACCGGCGAATGTTCGTAGGGCTCGCTCGCCCGCACGTCGGCCTGCTGGCGCCGATCGCCGCGTCGGGCTCTCGCTCCGCAGCATGTCGCGCCGTCGCTCGCCCCACGTCGGCGCCGACCGCCGCGTCGGGCTCCTCGCTCCGCAACATGTCGCGCGTCCATCCCGAAGTCCGCGATCTGCCGACGCGCGATGGCGAGCGCCGCGAACCGAACGCGCAATGAATCATCGTTCTGCACGACCACGGCGGCCGATCCCGAGCGTCGATCGCCGCCCGCGGCTCCGCGCTATCCTGGGCGGATGGCCGCGTCGCCCGAATATCCGATCCTCTCCGAAGCCTTCTTCGCCGACCCGTACCCGCTATTGCGACGGCTCCGCGAGGAGTGCCCCGTCTATTATCACGAGCCGCTCGGTGCGTGGTTCCTCGCCCGCCACGACCACTGCGAGGCCGCGGTGCGCGACCGACGTCTCGTCAACGCCCGCGCCCGCGAGCTGCTGTCGACGCTGATGCCGGCGCTGCGCGGCACCGGCGAGCTCGAGGCGATGATCGGGCAATGGTCGCGCCTGTTGTGGTTCCTCGACCCGCCGCAGCACACGCGCAGCCGCGGCCTGGTGATGCGAGGCTTCAGCGCCGCGGCGATCGAGCGCGTGCGCGGCGAGGTGCGCGCGAGCGTCGAGCACGCTCTCGCGGGCGTGACCGTCGGCGGCGAGCTCGACGTGGTGTGGCAATTCGCCGACCCGATCGCCCTCGAGGTCCTGTGCGCGATCTTCGGCCTCCCCGACGAGCAGCGGTCCGACTTCCGCCGCTGGACCACCGACATCATGCAGGTCGCCGGCGCCGGCGCCACCGACGAAGATCCGGCCCTGCGGGCCAAGGAGTCGTCCGCCAGGCTGTTCGCGCTGCTCGCCGCGATCGTCCAGGAGCGGCGCGCCCGCCCGGGCGACGACATGATCAGCCGCTTCCTCGGCGACGACCGCGACGACCCCGCCGTGTTCGAGGAGGTCACGATCCAGTGCTTCCAGATGGTCGGCGCCGGCTACGTCACCTCGCGCAACCAGATCGCCTGCGCCGTCCTGGCCCTGCTCGAGCACCCGGACGAGCTCGCCCGCCTGCGCGCCACCCCGGCGTTGCTCATCCCGGCGATCGAGGAGCTGCTGCGCTTCGCGCCCTCGGTGCTGACCACCAATCGTCTGGCGGCCGAGGACCTCGAGATCGGCGGCAAGCAGATCCGCAAGGGCCAGCTGGTGTTCCCGATCCTCGCCTCCGCCAACCGCGACCCCGCCGCCTACGTCGATCCCGACCGCCTCGACCTCGCGCGCGGCGGGCGACCGATGACCTTCAGCGTCGGCCCGCATTACTGCCCCGGCGGCCCGCTCGCCCGGCTCGAGCTCGAGGAGGCGCTGCAGGCCCTGCTGCGATTCCCCGAGTGGCGGCTCGTCGGCGGATTCGACTACCGCGGCGCCAGCCTGCAAGACCGCGGCCCCTCGCAGCTGCGGGTCCGCCTCGGCGCCTAGCGACCGCGACCGTCGCCGCGTCGCCGCGGCCTGCGCGGCGATGGGCGCGTGCCGCCGCGGGCGCCGGGGTTCGCGGTCGTTCGGCCCATGGCTGGGCGAATGGCGCGCCGCCCCTACACTCCTTGCATGCGCAAGGACAACCCGAAGCTCGCACCGCGCGAGCACGACGCCCCCTCCAACCTCGAGAAGGACCCCGACGATTGGGTCACCGGCGACGAGCGGATGACCGACGCCCAGGCCTCGTACCTGAAGACGCTGTGCGAGGAGGCCCACGAGGACTTCGACCCGGCGCTGACGAAGGCCGAGGCCTCCAAGCGGATCGACGCCCTGCAGCAGGTCACCGGCCGCGGCCGGCACGACGACGCCCCGCACGAACCGACGAGGCCGGCCTCGCGCGGCCGCCCCGAGGAGGACTACAGCCCCGACGACCTCGACGAATGAGCGGACCCGCGATCGCCTGAGCCCGCATGCGCCCGCGATCGCCCGCCCTCACACTCGAGGCATGACCGCCGCCCAGAAGATCCACGGGCCGCACGACCCGAAGAAGATCGACCTCGACCACGACTGGGAGCTCGACTACTGGACGCGCGAGCTCGGCGTCACCGAGCTCGAGCTGCGCGAGGCGATCCGCTCGGTCGGCAGCAACGACACCGAGCGGGTCCGCAAGCACCTCATGGGCGCCCGGCCGCAGCAGATCATCGACCGCAGCGCGTGATGACCTGCCCCTTCGAGCAGGTGGTCAATCGCCGGCCGTCGCCTGGTCGCCTTGCGGGGTCAGCCTGGCGTCGCTGCCGTCCGGGTAGAATTGCGAGAACCACCGGCGCAGGCGGTGGATCGGCCCGTCCTCCTGGACCAGCACCGGCCGCGGGCGGTGGATCTTGTTCTCCCAGATGACGACGTCGTTGCGCCACTGCGACACCCAGTTGCCGATCACGTACGACACCAGGAGCCGCGGGATCTTCGGCGCCGCGAACCAGTGGAAATCGACCTTCTGCTCGAGCGGGCCGAGCGGCAGGTGCGTCTGGAACATGACGATCTCGCCGAGATCGGGGATCGTGAAGCGAAACGTGACGACCCCGGCGGGGCCGTAGAACGTGATCAGCGCCGACGCCCGGGTGCTCTGCACGAAGCGGCCGAAGATCTTGAGGATCGCGTGGTTCTTGAAGTAGGCCAGGTGGCGACGCGCCGGGTCGATGTCCAGCTCCCACGCGGCCTCGTGGCGAATGGCGATCCCCGGCACCTGCAGCCGCGTCCACGGCACGAACATCTTGCCGTGCAGGGGGCCGAAGTGCTGAAAGTCGACGCTGTTCTCGGCGAACTCGAGCAAGTGCATGTGCACCACCTCGGCGTCGTGCTTGCCGCGGAACACCAGGCGACCGTCGTCGATGTCGGGGACGGCCGGCATCTCGTACGGCGGCGGTACGGCGGCGTCGGGGGTGCTGCCGCCGCGGTGGTAGATGAAGATCTGGCCGTACTGCTCGCGGATCGGCCAGGTCGCCTGCAGCGAGCGCGTGGGCAGCCGCCTGGCATAAGGGATGTGCGCGACACGGCCGTCGCACGCCATCTGCCAGCCGTGGAACGGGCACTCGACGTGGCCCTGCTTGACGCAGCCACCGGCGAGATTGGCCCCCAGGTGCGGGCAGAACGCCGCCATCGCGTGCACGCTGTCGTCGACGTCGCTGCGGTACACGATGATCTGCTCGCCAAGGCACTCGATGTAGCGGATCTTGCCGCGCCTGACCTCGCTCGACAGCGCGACGCGGTACCACCCGTCAGGGAAAGGAGGTGGATAGGTGCGCTCGCGCATCGTGGACGCCGGTCGTGAAAAACCCATGAACTCGCCAGTGTACCCCTGAAGCGTCAGCAGCGGCGTCACCGATGCGTGCGTCTACCGCTCACCGATGGCGGGAATACGCCGTCCAGGCCGTCGCGCTGGCGTCCCTGACGCCTTCAGCCCTTCAAGAAGCACGGTCGTCCTGCGCATGCCCGGCGGCGCCCCGGCGCTCCCTGCGACGCGCGCGGCGACGCGCGATCGCCCTTCAGGAAACTTACCGGCGAAATTCTCGGCAAGAGCCACCCGGCGCGACGGGCGGAGGCTCGCCACCTCGTCGTCCGCGACGTGCTCGCCGGCGAACCGACGGCGAGCGAGCAGCGAGTCGGCGAGCGCGGCCGACTGTGATGATTGGCTTCAGCGGACGCCGGGGCTCGATTCGCCGCAGTAGCGCAGCGCGTCCTGCAGCGAGCGCAGGGTGTGCAGGCGGCTGAGGTCGAGGCCGAGCTCGGCCATGATCCGGGCGATCGGCGGACGGATGCCGGTGATGATCGCCTGCGCGCCGAGCAGGCGCACGCTGTGGATGATGCGGATCAGGTGCTCGGCGGACGTCGGGTCCACGGTGTCGACGCCGGTGAGGTCGAGGATGGCGAAGCGCGCCCGCTTGTGCGCGATCGCCTCGAGCAGCCCGTGCATGATGGTCGCCGCCCGCTGCTCGTCGAGCGACCCGACCAGCGGGACCGCCAGCGCGTCGTGCCCGACCTCGATGATCGGGCTCGACAGCCGCACGATGGCCTCCTTCTGCTCCTGAATGATGCGCATCTGCGCCCGCAGCAGCTCCTCGTCGCGGCGCCGCTGGGTGATGTCGGAGGCGATGCAGTAGGCGCCGGCGTAGTTGCCCTGGGCGTCGCGGCGCGGCAGCGTGGTCTGGCTGTAGAGCGAGTCGCCGAAGCTGAACTCGATCACCCGCGTCTCGCCGCGGAAGGCGGCGCCCATGGCGTCGGCAAGGTCGGGGATGGTGGCGTTGTAGGCCTCGAAGACGTTGACGCCGACGTTCTGCCCCGGCTTGAGGCCGATCTCCGCCAGCAAGCCGCCCTCGGAGATCTCGCAGACCCCGCGCGGGTCGACCGCGAACACGTTGGTCGGCAGGTTGTTGACCAGCTCGCGGAGCATGTGCGCCTGACGCACGGTGGTCAGGTCGCGGGTGACGTCGATCGCCAGCATCGCGGCGCCGACGATGGCGCCGTCGGCTCCGCGCAGCGGGTAGAACGATTGCAGCCAGTACGCCTGACCATAAATCTTCTCGACCCGCACCCGCTCGCCCCGCAGGCCGCGGCGGAACAGCTCGACCAGCTCGGGGTGCTCGCCGAACGCCGCCGCGAGCGAGGCGCCCACCGTCGCGGTCCCGGCCACACCCATGGGCCCCAGCCCCCTGCCCTCGGCCAGCGTCAACACCTCACCGGCGTCGATGCCGATCAGCGTCGTGCTCTCGGACTCGAGCAGCCCGGTCAGGACCTGAAACTTGAGCGCAGGATCGACGGTCGCCATCGGGCCGCACTATATCGGAGGCCCCGCGCCGCCGCACCGACCTGAGCCGGCCGCAACGGCGGCCTGCGGCCCGCGGAGCGGCCCATGCGCGAATCCGAGGGGTCGTCAATGGCGACAGGGCGAGCCGCGAAGAGCCATTCCGGACAAAATCGCGCACGCTCCATACGCCCCGATGCGCCCGCGCGACGAGGAGCCTCACGCCCGCGTCGCCGCGCAGGTCGTCGTCAGCACTCGTCGCCGTTCAGCGTGCCGTCGAGGTCGCGGTCGATGGCCACGCGGCGGCCCGAACCGGGCGGTACGCAGGTGTAGGTGAGCTCCTGCAGGAGCAGGGCGGCGCGGGCCCGCAGCTGCGAGTCGGTGAGCGTCGGCTTGGCCTGCTCGTCCTGCAGGAACGCGGTGCCGTTCCACAGGTACCCGCGCATCCGCCCGCCGTAGGCGCCGTGGACCACGAGGTCACACTCGCCCGCGCTCGCGCGGGTCCGCATGAGCGTGAGGCGCGAGCTGACGGTCGTGGCGTTGCTGCTGGTCAGGGTGATCTGCTGACCGACGATGGGGGCCATGTTGGAGTCGAAGGCGAGCACGAACGCCTCGACCTGGCGGCGCTCGGTCGGGGTGTCGGACTCGAGCCCGCCGGGGTTGAAGATCGGGTCCTCGACGAAGCCGATCTGGCTGAGGAAGCCGAACACCGAGTCCATCGAGCCCTCGTGCGTGTAGCCGAAGCCGCGGATCTGGTCGCCCAGGAACGAGTCGTCCTCCTGCGGGTTGATCGACGAATTGCGCGGCAGGCCGAACTTGCCGATCTTCGTATAGGCGTTGCGCAGGTGCGGGACCTTCATGGTCTGCACGAATTCGGTGCCGACGTAGGAGCCGTCGGAGCCGAAGAAGCCCGGGCGGTCGACCCCGTACTGGGCGTTGCCGGTCGTGTCGAGCACGTGACAGAAGTTGCAGGTCATGCCGAGCGTGGCCGGCTTGTTCATGTAGAGGTCGCGGCCGGCCGCCTGGAACGCGGTGAGCGAGTTGTCGAGGTTGCGCACCGGGTTCGGCGGGTAGGTCAGCTGCAGCGCGAAGTCGGTGAACTTCTGCATGTCGGCGGCCGGGATCTCCTGCGTCCGGCCCATGACCTCGACGAACGTCTTGTTGAACTGCTTGAACGCCATCACCTCGTCGAACGAACCCTGGTTCGGCTGCGCGTTCGGCGGGAAGTTCGGGCTGGTCTTGTCGCCGCGCCAGTGCATCGCCCCGTGGTTTGCCATGCCGCGCAGGCTCTGGGTCGTCATCGGCCCCTTCATCGGGTGGAAGTCGATCGGGAAGTCGGGCAGGAAGATCGTCTTGAACGGCCCGGGCGCGATCGTCACGTCGCCGTCTGGGTTGCCGAGGTCCCACGCCAGGTGGTCGACGTCGCCGTACACGTGACAGGTCGCGCACGCCGAGTCGCCGCGGCCCGAGGTGTACGTCGCGTCATAAAGGAAGCGGCGGCCCTCGGTCACGCTCGCCGGCTCGGGGTTGTGCATCGCCAGGTGCTGGATCTCGTCGCCGTCGCAGGTGTCGAGGATCGACACCGCGTTGTCGAAGCGGGTCATCACATACAGACGGGAGCGCGACTCGTCGAGCAGCACCGCCGTCGGTCCGCCGCCGCTGACCTGCAGCTGCTCGGCGGGGTCGGGCCAGAACGCGTTGTTCTCGAGCGCCGCGGTGTCGTACATGCCGATCTTGTCGGAGCCGAGCGCGGCGACGTAGAGCGTGTTGCCGTCGGCGGAGATCGCCATGCCCTGCGGGAGCGCGAGGCTGAGCTCGGCGTCCTCGTTCGGCAGCGGCTGGAACGGCGCGTCGAAGTCGAGGTGCGGGTTCAGGTGGTGGGTGGTGACCGTGTGGCTCTGCGGGTTGACGATGCTGATGTTGTTCTCGGCGAAGTGGCCGTTGACGTTGGACTCGGCGAACACGCCGGGCCCGGAGAAGCGGACCTCGTTGCGCGCGGAGGTGTTGGCGACGTAGATCTTCCCGTTCACCGGGTGGACGATCATGTTGTAGAGGATGGCGCCGACCCCGGTGTAGAAGCCCGCAGAGCCGGCGAGCTGCACCGGCGTGGCGGCGTTGGCGTCGATGACGAACAGGTCCTTGTCGGGCAGGCTGAATTTGACGTTGCTGTCCCACTGGACGCCGCGCTCGTCGACCCAGTGCTGGCCGTCGTACTTGACGATCAGGGGGTTGTTGGGCGCGGGGACGCCGTCGTAGTTCTCGTTCGGGGCCGGCGTGTCGCCGGCGACCAGCACCGAGTCGATGGTGGTCGTGCGATTGCCGGAGAAGTGCGCGGCCGCGTACACCTTCGAGCCGTCGGGCGACGTCGCCAGCGCGCGCGGGGTGTCGGCGAACAGGGTGATCACGGTCTTCGGCGTGCCGCCCAGCGTCGCGCCCAGGTTGGTCGCGTCGAACACCCAGACGTCGGCCCGGCCGACGCTCGGCGTCGTCAACTGCGGGTCGAAGCCGATGTTCTGCCCGCGGTGGGCCGTGGTGATGAAGGCCCGGTTCTTCCCGGGGCCGGCGAAGACGATGTCGCGCGGCTCGTCACCGACGAGCAGCGTCCGCGTCACGCGATTGGGCGCCGCGGTGCCGACATAGACGACGCTGACACTGTCCGACACGTGATTGACGACCCACACCTCGGTGTTGCTGCGGGCCGCCACGGCGACCGGCTCGACGCCGACCGGGATCGACGTCCGGTGGGTCAGGCCCCACCACGTCACGTCGTAGACCTCGAGCCGGCCGTCCGGCGTGTTGACGGCGAATAACGTCTTCTTGTCGGGCGAGAGCGCAAGCGGACGGACTTGTCCGCTTTCGAACAGGGTGTACGAAGGGGGCGTCGCCTTCGCCGCCCCCACCGCGCCCATCGCCAGCCCCAGACCTACCGACCACGAAAATACGCGCGCGCCTATCGAGAGCATCCCTCACCTCCAACTACGCAGAGCCGATTGTCCAACGAATCGTCCCCCCCGGGTCCGACCCCCACTGTCGCGTGTCCGAGGCGCCTGCGCGGGCGCGGCGCCGTCGTATGAGTGTATGTTAGCAGGTCAAAGGATCCTAGGGCTACGATTAATTAATCAAAATCCCCCGCCGGGTCGCCCGCTCCGGGTATCCCACCGCACCCGACCCGACGCCGAGGTCGGAGGGCCGCGCGCGAAGTCTGTATGTACAATCGCCACACCGAGGGACAGCGCGTGCTCACAATGCCGAACCCCGCCGAGCGAGGCTGCGGCGGGGCGTCGCGGGCGGGGCCCGTGCAGCGAGCGGGCGTCAGGCGGGCGTGACCGCGACGGGCAGCGACTTGAAGCCGCGGACCATCATGCTCGGCACCCACTCGAGCGGCGCGTCGCCCTCGAGGCGCAGCTCGGAGAACGTCCGCAACAGCGTTTGAATGGCAATACGCCCCTCGAGCCGCGACAGCGCCGCGCCCGGGCAAGTGTGGATACCAGAACTGAAGGACAGGTGACGTGTGTCTTGACGCTCGATGTCGAACCGGTCGGGATCGGGGAACCGATGACCGTCGCGGTTCGCGGAGCAGAGGACGCTCAGCACATAGTCGCCGGCGGGGATCGGGCCCCCCGGGAGGTCGGTGACGGCCACGACCGCGCGACGGAAGGTGCCGAACGTCGGGCTGTCGTAGCGCATCAGCTCCTCGAGCGCGCCGTCGATGAGCCGCGGCTCCTCGCGCAGGCGCTGCGCCTGCTCGGGGTGGCGCGCCAGAGTGTTCACCGCGTTGGCCACCATATATAGTGTAGTCTCCTGGCTGGCCAGGAACAGGGTCACGCACATCGCCACGAGCTCGGTGTCGGTCATCCCGACGCCGTCGACGCGCGCCTCGACCAACTTGCTCAGCAGGTCCTCGGTCGAGCGGCTGCGCCGCGCGGCGATGTGCGCGTTGAAGTATTCGTAGTAGCTCATGACGCCGCGGTAGGCCGACTCGACGCTCTCGGCGGTGGCGATGCCGGCGCCGAACAGGGACATGACGATGAGCGCGTCCTCCCGCAGCCGCTCGCCGTCGTCGCGCGGGATGCCCATCAACTCGCTGAACACGATCATCGGCAGCTGCGCCGCGAAGTCGGCGACCACGTCCATGCGCCCGCGCGGGCGCACCGCGGCCAGCAGATCGTCGACCGCGTGCTGGATCCGCGGCCGCAGCCGCTCGACCGCCTGCACCGTGAACGCCTTGGCGATCAGCGCCCGCAGCCGCGTATGGTTCGGCGGGTCCATGAACGCGACCCAGCTCGAGACGAAGGTGTTGAACACCTCGAGCTTGTCGCGCACGCTGTCGGGCGCGCCGAGGCCGTACTGCTCGACCTTCGAGTTGGAGAACTCCGACTTGCTGTCGCGCAGGACCCGTTGGATGTCGGCGTAGCGGGTCAGCACCCAGCTCTTGAGCAGCGGGTGCCAGAACACCGGGTCCTCCTCGCGCATGCGCCGGAGCGTCGGGTACGGGTCGGCGAAGAAAGCTGGGCTGAGGATGTCGTACTTGACTGCAGGCGCGGTCGGCTGAAGAGACATCGGCGGGAGCTCCGAGACCGTCCTGGTGACGGCGCGGCCCGGCCCGCCGCCGACGGTTCAAGATGGTTGAGCATACATCGCGGCACGGCGGCCGAGAACGGAAACGCGAGGCCCTTCTGCGAGCGCCGCGGGTCCTGTGCTGTGGCCATCGATCGAAGGCGGACGTCGTGCGGATGGTGCAAGGCGCGGTTTCGGGCCGACTGCGCGCCACGGCCCGCGGACGGGTGTTCGCGGGCTCCGGCGGCGCGTCATCGCCGCCAGGGCGCTAAGGGCTGACCCCGCCTGCGGGCGTGGCCCTGCGCACCGCGCGAATGCAGGGGTGACGACACGCGACGCAGCGGGGTCGCCAGACAGTATGATACGCCTGTTCGGCTCAGCGACTCCGCGACATGGACGCCTCTCCACGTTTCTCGCTCAAGCAACGGCTCCACGAGGGGCAGAACTCGATCATCTTCCGCGGCGTCCGCGAAGACGAGCAGACCCCCGTCGTGATCAAGGTGCTGAAGGGCGAGTACCCGAGCCCCCGCGCATTGAGACAGCTGCGCCGCGAGTACGTCACCCTGCGCGAGCTCGACGTGCCCGGCGTGGTCCAGGTCTACTCGCTCGAGAGCTACGGCAACGGCCTCGCGCTGGTGATGGAGGACGACGGCGGCGTCCCGCTCAGCGACGTCATCCACGGCGAGGCGCTGCAGCTGCGCCGCGCGCTCGAGCTCGGCCTGGCGCTGGCCGAGACCCTGGCCCGGCTGCACGAGCGGGCCATCATCCACAAGGACATCAAGCCGCACAACATCCTCGTCAATTCGTCGACCGGCAGCGTCAAGCTGATCGACTTCGGCATCGCCACCAACCTGGCCCACGAGACAGCTCAGGTGTCGAGCCCGGAGGCGCTCGAGGGCACGCTGATGTACATGTCGCCCGAGCAGAGCGGGCGCGTGAACCGGGTCGTCGACCAGCGCACCGACCTCTACTCGCTCGGCGTCACGCTCTACGAGATGCTGACGGGCTCGGTCCCGTTCAACGCCAACGACGCGATGGAGCTGGTCCACAGCCACATCGCCCGCACCCCGGTGCCGCCGTGGGTGCGCACGCCGACGATCCCCCGCGTCGTCTCCGACATCGTCATGAAGCTGTTGGCCAAGGGGCCGGAGGACCGCTACCAGCACGCCCTCGGGCTGGCGGCCGACCTCGCCCGCTGCCTCGCCGCGCTCGACGAGACCGGCGAGATCGAGCCGTTCGAGCTCGGCCAGCGCGACCGCGCCGACGTGCTCCGCATCCCGCAGAAGCTCTACGGCCGCGAGGCCGACATCCGCGCGCTGACCGAGGCGTTCGGCCGCGTGCAGGACGGCCGCCCCGAGCTGCTGCTGGTCGCCGGCGGCGCGGGCGTCGGCAAGTCGATGCTGGCCCACGAGATCCACCGCGTGATCGCCCGCGGCGGCGGCCGCTTCGTCAGCGGCAAGTTCGACCTGGTCCAGCGCAACATCCCGTTCAGCGCGCTGGCGGCGGCGCTGTCCGAGCTGATCCGCCAGCTGCTCACCGAGTCGTCGCGCACGCTGGCAGAGTGGCGCACCCGCATCCAGGTGGCCGTCGGCGCCAGCGGTCAGCTGGTCGTCGACCTCGTGCCCGAGCTCGAGCGCGTCATCGGCAAGCAGCCGCCGCTGCCGCCGCTGCGCCCGACCGAGTCGCAGAACCGCTTCGGCCTGGTCATGCAGAACTTCGTGCGCGCCCTGTGCCCGCGCACGTCGCCGCTGGTGATCTTCCTCGACGACCTGCAGTGGGCCGACGCCGGCACGCTGTCGCTGCTGCGCCTGATCCTCACCGACCCCGACGGCGGCCACCTGCTGCTCGTCGGCGCCTACCGCGACGCGGAGGTCGACCTCGCCCACCCGCTGCGCGCCGCGGTCGCCCAGCTGCGCAAGGACGGCGTGGCCCTCCACGAGCTCGCGCTCGGCCCGCTCGACCGCGCCAGCGTGCGCGCGCTGCTGGCCGACACCCTCACCCGCGAGCGCCCCGGCGCCGCGCCCCCGCGCGAGGAGGTCGAACGCCTCGAGGCCCTCGCCACCCTGGTGTTCGACAAGACCCACGGCAACCCGTTCTTCCTGTCGCAGTTCTTGACGATGCTGCACCGGAACGGGCTCGTCCGCTTCGACGCCGCCACCGGCGGGTGGACGTGGGACCCCGCCGCGGTGGCCGCCGCGCCGATCACCGAGAACGTCGCCGAGCTGCTGTCCGAGCGCCTGCGCGAGTTCCCGCCCGACACCCAGCGCCTGCTCGCCGTCGCCGCCTGCGTCGGCCACGAGTTCGACGTCGTCACCCTGGCGCGGATCGCCGAGCGCGGGGTGGGCCGCGTCGCCGCCGAGCTGTGGCCCGCGCTGCAGGCCGGCCTGGTCGTGCCGCTCGACTCCAACTACCGCCTGCTCGAGGGGATCGACGACGGCGCGCCCGAGGCGAATGAGACAGCGGAGCTGGTGGTCGCCTGCCGGTTCCTGCACGACCGCGTGCAGCAGGCGGCGCTGTCGCTCAGCACGCCCGAGGCGCTGCACGAGGTCCACCTGCGGATCGGTCGCAGCCTGCAGGCGGCGCACGTCGGCGAGCTGCGGGGCGACGCGCTGTTCGACGTGGTCCGCCACCTCAACGCCGGCGCGCCGCGCCTCACCGACCCCGGCGAGCGCCTGCAGCTGGCCCGCGCCAACCTCGAGGCGGCGCGCGCGCCAAGCGCGCCACCGCCTACGCCGCCGGCGCCTCGTTCGCGGCCGCCGGCGTCGCCGTGCTGCCCGAAGACGCCTGGGACTCGCAGTACGCGCTGACGCTCGCGCTCCACCGCGAGCAGGCCGAGTGCGACTACATGTGCGGCCGCGTCGACCGGGCCGACGCCAAGCTCGAGGACCTGATCCGCCGCGCCCGCTCGCCGCTCGAGCAGGCCGACCTGTTCGCGCTGCGGGTGATGCTGCTGTCGTCGCAGGGCCGCTTCACCGAGGGCCTGGCGGCCAGCCGCGCCGGCCTCGCGCAATTCGGCGAGCTCCTGCCCGAGACCCCGGAGGCGACGATGGCGACCTTCGGCGCGGTCTACGGCGAGATCGAGGCCGGCCTGGCCGGCCGCACCGTGGAGTCGCTGGCCGACGCCCCGGCGATGCGCGACCCGGCCCGCAGCGCGGTGCTCCGCCTGCTCAACGAGGCGTTCGGCGCCGGCTTCGTGGTCGACGCCCGCCTCGGCTCGGTGGTGATCCTCAAGCACGTGCTGCTGTCGCTCACCCACGGCCCGGGCGAGCTGTCGGCGTTCGGCTTCGCGACCTACGGCTACCTGCTGGTCGGCCCGCTCGGCCGCCCCGCCGACGGCCTGCGCTACGGCAGACTCGCGCTGCAATTGCTCGAGCGCTTCACGTCGACCGAGGTCGCCAGCCGCGTCCACTTCATGGTCGGCTTCTACACCGGCCACACCCGCCCGCTGCGCGACAGCCTGCACCACCTGAACCAGGCCCGCGTGCTCGGCCTCGAGACGGGCGACTTCATGTACGCGTCGCAGGGGGCCGTGTTCCACGCGCTGGCCAACCTGCGCCGCGGCGAAGACCTGTCGGCGGTCCGCGAGGAGATCGATCAAGGCCGGGCGCTGATGGTCCGCACGCGCGACGCGATGTCGACGGCGCAATTGGTGCTGCTCGGCAACGTCGTCGACGCGCTGCAGCACGAGCGGTGGTTCGGCGGCCCGCTGTTCGGCGACAACCAGGGCGAGGCGGACTGGCTGAAGGTCGTCGACGCCGCCGGCCTGGTGATCGTGCGCTTCCTGCACCACGTCAACAAGCTGATGGTGGCGACGCTGTTCGAGGCGTACGCCGAGGCGCTGGCGCTCGCCGCCGCCGCCCAGCCGCTCATGGCCGTCGCCGTCGGCGGGCCGCACACCGCCGACCTGCCGTTCTACAGCGCGCTGGCGCTCGCGGCCAGCCACGCCCAGGCCGCCGACGAGGCCGAGCGCGCGTCGCTGATGGCCCAGCTGCTCGAGCACCGCGCGGTCACGGCCCAGTGGGCCCAGCTGTGCCCCGAGAACGAGCAGCACCGCCTGCACATCATCGACGCCGAGATCGCGCGGCTCCGCGGCCAGGACCTGGTGGCGCTCGACGAGTACGACCGCGCGATCGAGTGGGCCCGCCGCAGCCAGTTCATCCACCACGAGGCGATCGCCAACGAGCTGTGCGGGCGCTTCCACCAGGCCCGCGGCCGCGCCCAGATCGCCCGCGTCTACCTCGGCCAGGCCCGCTACGGCTACGAGCGCTGGGGCGCGCTCGCCAAGGTCCGCGCGCTCGACGTGAAGTACCCGCACCTGGCCGCCCGCGCCGAGAGCGTCGGCGCGACGATCACCGCCAGCAGCAGCCGCGCGCTCATCACCAGCTCGCTGACCACCACCGGCAACCAGGGCCTCGACCTCACCAGCGTGATCAAGGCGGCGCAGGCGCTGACCGCCGAGATCGCGGTCGAGCCGCTGCTCGAGAAGATCATCCAGATCATGATCGAGAACGCCGGCGCCCGCCGCGGGGTGCTGCTGCTCGAGCGCGACGGCCAGCTGTGCGTGGTCGCGGAGTCGTCGGTCGACACCGGCTCGTACACGCTGAAGCAGCCGCTGCCGCTGAGCGAGACGGCGGCGGTGCCGGTGTCGATCGTCAACTACGTGGTCCACACCACCGACAGCGTGGTGCTCGAGGACGCCGCCCGCTCCGGGCCGTTCACCACCGACACCTACGTGGCCCGCAGCGGGATGCGCTCGGTGCTGTGCACGCCGCTGGTCCACCAGACCAAGCTCACCGGGGTGCTCTACCTCGAGAACGAGCTGATCCCGTCGGTGTTCCCGGAGGCCCGCCTGCACACGCTGAAGCTCATCGCCTCGCAGGCGGCGATCTCGATCGAGAACGCCAACCTGTACGCGAACATGGAGCGGCTGGTGCAGAAGCGCACCGACGAGCTGCACCGCGTCAATCAATCGCTGACCGCCAGCAACGCCGAGCTCGACGCGTTCGCCCGCACGGTCGCCCACGACCTCAAGAACCCGCTCGGCGCGATGGTCGGCTACTCGGAGTACCTGCTCGAGAACATCGAGGAGGTCGACCGCGAGGAGGTCGAACGCGTGGTCGAGAACATCCGCCGCGCGTCGCACACCGCGACCAACATCATCGACGAGCTGCTGCTGCTGGCCGGAGTGCGCAAGCAGCAGGTCCAGTCGTCCCGCCTCGACATGGCCGTGATCATGCGCCAGGTCGAGCAACGCATGGACTACATGCTGCGCGAGTACGGCGGCGAGATCGCGGGGCCGGAGTCCTGGCCCGCCGCGATCGGCTACGCCCCGTGGATCGAGGAGGCCTGGACGAACTACATCAGCAACGGCCTCAAGTACGGCGGCTCTCCGCCGCGCCTGCAGCTCGGCGCCGACCTGCAGGACGGCAAGATCCGCTTCTGGGTCCGCGACAACGGCCCGGGCATCGACGAGGAGGCGCAGGCGAAACTGTTCGCCGAGTTCTCCCGCCTCGACACGGTCCGCGCCGAAGGCCACGGCCTCGGCCTGTCGATCGTGCGCCGCATCATCGAACGCCTCGGCGGCAGCGTCGGCGTCGAGAGCGAACTCGGCTCCGGCAGCCTGTTCTTCTTCACGCTGCCGGCAGCGTGAGGCGCCTTCACTCGCCGGCCGATCGACGATGCGGTTGCAAGCGGGAGCAGACGACCGAGGGACGGCGCAAAGCATCGTCATGACCCACGAGAGCCCCGCCAGCCAGATCGCCGAGCTGCAAGCGCGCCTGCTCCGCCAGCTCGAGCAGAACGGCCTCCGCCTGGTCAGCGCGGCCGGCGAGGTGAAGCTGGTGCGGATGGAGGAGGCCGACGCGCCAGGGCACTTCCGGCTGATCGAGGAGAACCGAGCGCACCTCCGCGAGTGGCTGGGCTGGCTCGACGTGACGGTCCAGGCCGAGAACCTGCGCGAGTTCATCGCCGAGGCGCGCAGCCGGACCCGCGACGAGGGGGCGATCGAGTGGGCGATCCGCCACGGGGGTCAGCCGGTGGGAGTGATCAGCTTCCACGAGATCGAGTGGTCGGCGCGGGTGGCGTCGATCGGCTACTGGCTGGCGAAGCCGGCGACGGGCCGCGGACTGGCGACGGCGGCGCTGCGCACGGTGGTCGAGTTCGCGTTCGCTACGCTGGGGCTGAAGACGGTGCGGGCCCGGATCGCGCCGGGCAACGTCCGCAGCGCAGCGCTGGTGCGCCGGCTGGGCTTCCGCGTGGTGGGGGTGATCGATCCGGGGGAGGCGCTGTACGGGCGCATGGTGGCGCACGAGGTGTTCGAACTCGAGAATCCTTCGGGCTGATCTTTTATGTCCTTCGGGACATGTACTTGAGTTCTCGTTCTTGGGGGACTGACGGGCTCTCTGCGAAGGTCTGACCTGGGGCTCGCGGAGCTTGCGGCGTCGCGGGCTGTGGCATGGCTGGGTTCGCGTCGGCCTGGAGCTCGCGCTTCGCAGATTGCCGACTGCGCCTCGCGGGGGCGCGGGGAAAGGACGGCCGCGAGTTAACCGGCAGGATGCACGCTCGTGCCTCGCGCCCATCCCGCCTCTAATCGCGGCCGCCCTTTCCCCGCACCCCTGGCACGGCTGCAGCCGTGAGTGGCCGACCCGCCGTCGTGGGCTCCGCCGCAAGCCTTGGCCGGCCGCAGATCGCGGGGCGCCTGTTCGACGGCCAGGGCTGGCCGCCGAACAGGCGCCTTCTCGCGTCATTACCGGCGTGTCACCTCCGGGCGGCGAGGCCTTGGCGCGAGCGACGAGCGCCGCGGGTCCCTCGCCGGCTGTGACTCTGGCGGGCCGCGAGCGCCGCAGCATTCGTCATGTCTCCGAGGACATGTGCCGCCTCTGCACGCCCGCATGCCGTTTTTTACTCGCGTGTCATCTCCGGACGGCGAGGCCTTGGCCGCGAGCGACGAGCGCCGCGGGCCCTCGCCGCCAGGGCTGTGCCTCTGGCGGGCCGCGAGCGCCGCAGCATTCGTCATGTCTCCGAGGACAGGTGCCGCCTCAGCGCGCCCGCATGGCGTTTTTTACTCGCGCGTCATCTCCGGACGGCGAGGCCTTGGCCGCGAGCGACGAGCGCGGCGAGTCCCTGCCGCGAGCGCCGCAACGCCGGACATGTCTCTGAGGACAGATTATGACAAGCCGCGCTTCAGCGGGCTCGCACGGCGTACAGGAAGCGGGCGTAGCCGATCTCGGCGGCGTTCTTCATCAGCTCGAGGTTGGCCCACGCGACCACGTCGGCGAACGGGCGGTCCTGGATCGGCCAGCGGGTCCGCTCGGGCGCGCGCAGGTCGTCGTCGGTGAGCGCCTCGAGGGCGGCGCGCCAGCTCCCGTGAAGGCGGCCCAGCCACTCGCGCACGCCCTCGGCGTCGCCCGGCCAGGTCACGTCCTCGCGCGCGAGGGTGGCGGCGCCGAAGGAGTGATCGAGGGCCATCGACCACCAGAAGCCGACGTGCCAGGTCAGCCAGGCGATGCTGGGCGGGCCGATGTCGTAACCCTCGTGCTCGGGCCAGTCGGCGCGCCAGCGGCTGTCGGCGGCGCGGTGGACGTGCAACCCGACGTGCGCCGGGCGCCACAGGCACTCCTCGGTGGCGAGCCCGTCGAGGTGGTACTGCGTCAGCATCCACGCTGTGTCGAGCTGTCGCAGCAGATAGTCGCGCGTCTCGGTGGCCATCGGCCGGCATCTTCGAGAAGTGGGCGGCGAAATTCAAGGGTGGCAATCATGTGTCCCGGAAGACAGGTTCGACCTCACCGCGGACCCCGAGCACGCGAAACGATCGTCGCCGCTCCGCACCGCCGTCCTCGCGCTCCGCGGTGCGACCACGGCAGTCACCCGCGAGACCACGACGCGAGCGATGAGCCTCGCCCTCCGCCCGCGCTCGCGGGCACACCCGGGTCTCGTCGCGGCAGACGCCCGGGGTTCACCGGGCGGCACGAATGGACATGCCCCAAGGGACAGTCCTCGGTCCGCCGCCAGGCGCTCGCGCGAGGCCTTTCCCCCCAGCCGCGCGGGCCCCTATACTCCCGCCCGCCCCTGTCCGGAGCCCCGCATCATGAGGACGGCGAAGATCCTGGGAACCCTCGTATTGCTGGCGGCGCTCGGCGTCGGCGTCGCGTTTTGGCTCCGCCACCAGGAGGTGAACGAGCAGCGCGTCGCCTCGGCCAGGGAGGCCGCCTCGCGCGCCACGAAGGCGACCTTGACGGGCGAGGACGCGTGCTGGCTGGTCATGGACTTCTACCACTCCGGCCGGGGCCGCATGGGCCGTGCGCCGCTCGTCGAGTGTGCCGGGGAGATGGTCGCCGTCCCGGGCGGATACAAGCTCACGCGCGTGCTGGTGGAGCCGGAATTCATGGCGGGACGCTTCGTCCGCGAGCTGTGCCTCGGCCGCGGTCAGGGGTGGTCGGTGCTCGGGGAGGCAAACCAGCTCGACGACTGTCGTTCGCTCCCGGTCGGCAGCGACGACCCTGCGGCTGACGCGGCGCGACGCGTGCGGGGGCTGGTGGCCGAGGACGTCGCGCGAGCGCGGGCGGCCGTGAAGACCGCCCTGGCTCAGCCCGCGCCGCCCGAGACCTGCGCATCCCTCGCCCCGGCCGAAGGCACGGCCCACCTCGACGCGCGGCGCCTCGAGCCCGGTACGCCGATCCCCGCGTGGACGAACATGATCCCCCACGACCCCGCCTTCGAGCTGTGCGCCGATCCCGACGCCGCCGATCCGCAGGCCGAGTTCGCGTGCAAGCAGCGGCGACCGTGGACGCACGTGATCGTGGCGCAGGTAGAGCACATCGAGCCGCCGCAGCGCCACCCCGGCGCCCGCGAATTCTCGGGCGGCCAGGCCGTCGGCGAGCTGTGGCTGGTCGACGTCGCGGCGGCCCGCGCGATCTGCCGGCGCCCGTTCGCAGCGAAGATGCCGGAGCTCGTGCTCGAGGCCTCGGTCGAGACGACCTTCCTGGACGCCGTGCGGCGCGCCCTCGACGACGCGGAGGCCGGGTTCCGCGCCCCTCCGCGCCCGTGAGGCGCGCGGCTCGACCTCGGGCCGCGCGCCCGACGAGACAATGACATGCCCCGAGAGACATGCTCGGCCGCGAGCGAGCCTGCTGCCGTGCGACCTCGACCTCATGCGCCTGCCCAGCGCCGCGATGACATGTCCCGAAAGACATGCTCCCGGCAATAAAGCCTGCGCGGCCGCGGGCACGCCTGCCCGCGGCCGCGCGCCTCAGGCCCGCCGCGGCAGGTCGCGCGCCAGGTGGCGGTCGATCAGCCGCGCCAGGGTCTCGACCCACGGGTCGTCCATCATCGTGAAGTGGTCGCCGGGCGTGCGGTACAGCGAGAACTCGCCCTCGACGAGGTCGAGCCAGTACATCCCTGCGTGCGTGTCGCGGGCGTCGCGTTGCTCGCTGGCCGCGAAGTACACCACCTCCGCCGAGATCGGCCGCGGCTTGTAGCGCTGCTCCGCCAGGCACGTCGCCAGCACGATCTGGCGCAGCGCCGGGTCAGTCTCGAGCGCCGCCACGAAGCTCTGATAGGACGTCGACTCGCACGACGCGAACGCCTCGTGGCTGCGCAGGAAGTCGTCGATCGTCTCGATCACGTCGTCGTACACGGCCGGCATCGACGGCGCGTCGAGGATCAGCAACTTGACCGCCTGGCCGCGGGCCTCGAGCTGGCGGGCCACCTCGTAGGCCGTGATCCCGCCGGCAGAGTGCCCGCCGACGGTGTACGGCCCCTCGGGCTGCTCGCGCAGGATGTCGGCCACGTAGCGCTCCGCCATCGCCGGCACCTCGTCGAGCACCGGCTCGCCGGGGTCGGTGCCCGACGCGCGCACGCCGAAGATCGCCGCCCCGCCGGCGTCGAGGTGGCGCGCCAGCGGCAGGTAGGTGTAGACCGTGCCGCCGATCGGCTGGACCAGGAAGATCGGCCGCGTCCCCGGCCGACCCGGGCGCATGGACCAGCAACGAGGCGCCGCGGGCCTCGTCCTGGCCGCCGATCAGGCTGCGCAGCGCGGCCACGAAGTCGGCGAAGCGCGGGCGCTCGAGCAGCGCGTGCACCGGGGTCGTCACGCCGAAGCGCTCGCTAAGACGGGCGCGGATCTTCACCGCCGTCAGCGAGGTCCCGCCGAGGTCGAAGAAGTTGTCCTCGTCGCGCACGCGCCCGACCCCCAGCGCCTCGCGCCAGATGTCGGCCACGATCGCCGCCAACCCGTCGCGCGGCGCCTCGGCGTCGCGCACCTCCGTGCTCGTCGGCTCGTCCGCCGGCGGCGGGACCAGCACCAGAGTCGGCGCGGCCGGCCGCAGCTCGAGCGCGTGGCGGGTGCGCGCGAACGGGTAGGTCGGCAGCGGCAGCTTGCGCCGGCGCTCCTCGCCGGTGAACGCCTGCCAGTCGACCGTCGCCCCCGCGCACCACAGCTGGCCGACCGCGAGCATCAGCGCCTCGAGCTCGCTGCGACCCGAGCGCCAGTGGGCCATCGACGCCACCACCAGCCGGTCGGGGCCCGCGTCCGGGTGGTTGCGGATGAAGCTCGCCAGGTGGCCGCCGGGGCCGACCTCGAGGCACACGAAGTCGGGGTCGGCGTGCAGCGTCGCCACCCCGTCGGCGAAGCGGACCGTCTGGCGCAGGTGGCGGCCCCAGTAGGCCGGGTCGCGCACCTCCGCGTCGATCCAGTCGCCCGTCACGCCCGAGATCATCGCGATCTGCGGGGCCGCGAACGCGACCTCGCGCGCCCGCTCGACCAGGCGCCCCACCAGCGGCTCCATCAGCTCCGAGTGCGACGCGGTGGCGATCGGCAGCCGCCGCGCCTCGAGCCCCTCGGCCTGCAGCATCGCCACGAACGGCTCGATCGCCGGGGCCGCGCCCGCGATCACGCAGTCCTCGGGCCCGTTGATCGCCGCGACCGACAGCCCCGGCGGCAAGCGGGTCGTCACCGCCAGCGGCACCGCGACCATCGCCGCCGCCGGGGCCGCGTCGCACAGCGCCCCGCGGGTGGCCACCAGCGCGACCGCGTCGGCCAGCGAGAACACCCCCGCGAGCGCGGCCGCCACGTACTCGCCGAGGCTGTGGCCGAACACGGCCGCCGGGCGCAGGCCCCAGCTCGCGAGCACCTGCGACAGCGCGTACTCGACCGCGAAGATCGACGCCATGTTGCGCGACGGCGCCAGCAGCCGCTGCTTGGCCGCCTCGAACCCGCCCGGCGGGGGAACATCGAGTCCCGGATGTCCTCGCCGAGCTCGTTCACGAACAGCGCGGCGCACGCGTCGAGCGCCGCGCGGAACACCGGCAGGTGGGCGTACAGCTCGCGGCCCATGTCGACGTGCTGGCTGCCGCCGCCCGGGAACACGAACACCACCCGCGGCGCGCGGGCGCGCACCTGCCCGCGGACCACCTGGCCCGCGCCACGGCCGCTCAGGGCCGCCCGCGCGCCCTCCGAGTCGCGGCACACCGCCACGCAGCGCGCCGGCGCCAGCGCGGCTCGCTGCTGCAGCGTGTACGCGACGTCGGCCAGCGGCAGCGCCGGCCGCGAGCCCAGGTGCCCGGCCAGCCGCTCCGCCTGCGACGCCAGGGCGGCGCTCGTACGCGCCGACAGGGGCAACAGCGACCACGGTCGCCCGGGCCCGCTCGGCGCGGGCGCCGGCGCCTCCTCGAGGACCACGTGCGCGTTCGTCCCTCCGACCCCGAACGCGCTCACTCCCGCGCGCCGCGGCCCCGCCCCCGCCGGCCAGGCCACCGGCGCCGTGTTGACGAAGAACGGGCTCTCCGCGAGCCGCAGCTTCGGGTTCGGCGCCCGGAAGTGCAGCGTCGGCGGGATCTGGCCGCGCTCCAGCGCCAGAGTCGCCTTGATCAGCCCCGTCACCCCCGCGGCCGCGCTGAGGTGGCCCAGGTTGCTCTTCACCGAGCCCAGGGCGCAGCTCCCGACCGCCGCCTCGGCCCCGCGGAACACCTGCGTCAGCGCCGCGACCTCGATCGGGTCGCCGAGCCGCGTCGCCGTGCCGTGGGCCTCGACCAGCGCCACGCTGGCCGGCGACACCTCGGCCGCCGCGTAGGCCCGGCGCAGCACGTCGACCTGGCCCTGCAGCCCCGGCGCGGTGTAGCCGACCTTCTCGGCCCCGTCGTTGCCGATCGCCGAGCCGCGGATCACCGCCCGGATCGCGTCGCCGTCGCGCAGCGCGTCGCCGAGGCGCTTCAGCACCACCACCCCGACCCCGCTGGCGCCCACCGTCCCGCCGGCCTCGGCGTCGAAGGGCCGGCAGTGGCCGTCGGGCGACAGGATCGACCCGTCCTCGTGGACGTGGCCCAGCACCGACGCCGGCGCCACCGCGGCCCCGCCGGCCAGGGCCACGTCGCACTCGCCGGCGCGCAGGCTCTGGCTGGCCAGGTGGACCGCCACCAGCGACGTCGAGCACGCCGACAGCACCGTCACCGCCGGCCCGCGCAGCCCCAGCTTGTAGGCCACGCGCGAGGTCAGGTTGTCGGGGATGTTGGCGACCCCGCGCTGGAACTCGTCGATGCCCCCGCTCGACCCGCCGAGCGCCAGCCAGTGGCGCGGCGGGTCGCAGCCGCCGAACACGCCCACGCGCAGCGTCCCACGGCCCGGGTCGCAGGCCGCGTCCTCGAGCGCCGCGAACGCCGCCTCGAGGAACACCCGCTGCTGCGGGTCCATCAACCGCGCCTCCTGCGGGCTGTAGCCGAAGAACGCCGCGTCGAAGCAGAACGCGTCGTTCATGCGCCCGAACGCCGGCACGAATCCCGCCGCCGTCCGCAGCGCCGGGTCGACCCCGGCCGCGCTCAGCTCCTCGGCGTCGGCGAAGCGGATGCCTGAAGCCCCGCCGAGCAGGCCCTGCCACAGCGCCTCGACGTCGTCGGCCCCGGGGAAGCGCCCCGCCATGCCGACGATCGCGATCGCCTCGCTCCGCAGCTCCGGCCGCGTCGCCGTCGTTGCAGCTGCAACCTCCGAGGTCGCCGCCCCGGACAGCCGCCCCGCGAGGCTGCGGATCGTCGGGTGCTGGAACAGCTCGACCATGTCGACCCGCCGCCCGAACCGCGCCTCGATCGCCGTGCGCACCCGCGCCAGCAGCAGCGAGTGCCCGCCCAGCTCGAAGAACGCCTCGTCGATCCCGACCTGCTCGAGCCCCAGCACCTCGCGCCAGATCTGCGCCAGCGCCTGCTCCACCTGCGAGCGCGGCAGCTCGATCGCCCGCGCCTCCGCCCGCGGCCCCCGGTCCGCCAGCGCCCGCACGTCGACCTTGCCGTTCGGCAGCGTCGGCAACGCCTCCACGACCACCACCGACGACGGCACCATGTGCCCCGGCAGGCGCCCCTGCGCGAACGCCCGGACCGCCGCCGCCAGCCCCGCGTCACCGCTGCGCGGCACCACGTACGCCGCCAGCTCCTCGCGGATCACCACCACCACCGCGTCCTGCACCTCGGGGTGGGCGCGCACCACCGCCTCGACCTCGCCGAGCTCGATGCGGAAGCCGCGGAGCTTGACCTGGCGATCGAGCCGCCCGGCGAACTCGAGCTGCCCGTCGGGCCGCCAGCGCACGCGGTCGCCGGTGCGGTACAGCCGGGCGCCGCGCTGGCCCGAGAACGGATCCGGCACGAACCTCTCGGCGGTCAGGGCGGGCCGCCCGAGGTAGCCGCGCGCCACCCCGGCGCCGCCGACGTACAGCTCGCCGAACACGCCGACGGGCGCGGGCTGCCCCGACGGCTCGAGCACGTACACCTGCACGTCGGCGAGCGGCCGGCCGATCGGCGGCGGACCCTCGCCGGGCTCGCACGCGGCCGCGGAGGCGCACACCGTGGTCTCGGTCGGCCCGTAGGCGTTGACGAACCGCCGCCCGCGGCCCCACCGCGCCACCAGCTCGGCGCTGCAGGCCTCGCCCGCGGCGACTACGTGCACGAGGTCGGGCAGCGGGTCGTCGGCCATCGCCGCCAGCACCGACGGCGGCAGCACGCACATCGACACCCGCTGGCCGCGCAGCAGCTCGGCGAACTCGGGCCCCGGCACCGGCAACCGCGGCGGCAGCAGGCACAGCGTCGCCCCCACCCCCCACGCCAGCAGCAGCTCGAACACGAACGCGTCGAACGAGAGCGCCGAGAACTGCAGCACGACGCTCGCGTCCGTCAGCCCGAACAGCGCCCGCTGGGCCCGCGCCAGGTTGACCGCGCTGCGGTGCTCGACGACCACCCCTTCGGCCGCCCGGTCGAGCCCGACGTGTAGATCACGTACGCCGCCCGCCCCGGATCGTCGGCGACAGTCAAGTCCGTTGCATTCGCAACGATCGCCTCGTGATCGGCGTCGAGCCGGATCACCTCGCGCCCGACGAACCGCTCGGCCAGCCGCGCCTGCGTCAGCACCACCCGCGCGCCGCTGTCGGCCAGCATGAACTCCAGCCGCTCCGCGGGGTACGCCGGATCGAGCGGCAGGAACGCCGCCCCGGCCTTGAGCACCGCGACCACCGCGATCACCAGCTCGAGCGAGCGCTCCACGCTCACCGCCACCAGCGACTCCGCGCCGACGCCCCGCGCCGTCAGGTGCCGCGCCAGCTGCTCGGCGCGCCGCTCGAGCTCCGCGTACGTCAGCCGCGCCTCGCCGAGGGTCACCGCCACGCGCTCGGGCCCCTGCGCCGCCGCCCGGGCCACCAGCGCGTGCATCATCTCCGTCTCACGCCCCGGCGCCGCCGCGGTCCGGTTCCAGCGGGTCACCACCTCGGCGCGCTCCTCGGGCCCCAGGATCGCCACCTGCGACACCCGCCCCTGCGGCCGCGCGATCGCCCCGCGCAGCAGCGCCAGCAGGTGCTCGCCCATGCGCTCGATCGTCGCCCGCTCGAACAGATCGGCGCTGTACTCGAGCATCGCCGTCAGCTCGCCGCCCTCCTCCGACACGTACAGCGTCAGGTCGAAGATCGCCCGCGGCACGTCGGCCTCGACGCTCTCGACCTGCAGCCCCGAGAGCCGCAGCGCGCGGGCCCCGGGCGGCTGCGGCGCGAAGCCGACCTGCACGATCGGGTTGTGACTCAGCGTCCGCTCGGGCCGCAGCTCCTGGACGATGCGATCGAACGGCACCGCGTCGTGGTCGTAGGCCGCCAGGGTGGTCTTGCGGACCTGCGCCAGCAGCTCGACGAAGCTCGGGTCGCCGGCCAGGTCGACGCGGATCGGCAGCGTGTTGACGAAGAACCCGACCAGCCCCTCGAGCTCGACGCGGTCGCGGGCCGCCGTCGGCATGCCGAGCACGATCGTCGACTCGCCGGTGTAGCGGTGCAGCAGCGCCGCGAACCCGGCCAGCAGCACCAGCGTCGGCGACAGCCCGGCCGGCGCGCCGAGGCGCCGCAGCGCCGCGCTGACCTCGGCCCCCGGCGTCAGCGCGATCGCCCCGCCGCGGAAGCTCTGCGTGGAAGGCCGCGGCCGATCGGTCGGCAGCGGCAGCAGCTGCGGCGCGCCGGCCAGGGCCTCGCGCCACCACGCGATCGACCCCTCCAACCCCTGCTGCAGGCGTCCGCGCTCCCACGCCGCGTAGTCGGCGAATTGCAGCCCGAGCGGCGCCAACGAAGCGGCTTCACCGCGCACGTCGGCCTCGTACAGCGCCGCCAGCTCGTCGAGCAGCAGCCGCATCGACCAGCCGTCGATGACGATGTGGTGCAGGTCGAGCAGCAGGAAGTGCTCGTCGTCGGCCAGCTGCACCAGGCAGCCGCGCACCAGCGGCCCGCGCTCGAGGTCGAACGGCCGCCGCACCTCGGTCGCCAGCCGCTTCTCGAGCTCGAGCGCCCGCAGCTCGTCGGGCAGGCTGCGCAGGTCGAAGCGGCGCAGCGGCACCGCCCCGCGTTCCGCGACGACCTGCCGCGCCTGCCCCTCGATCTCGACGAAGGTCGTGCGCAGCGCCTCGTGGCGCGCCACCAGCCCGTCGAGCCCGCGCTGCAGCGCCGCCGCGTCGAGCCGCCCGCGCAGGCGGAACCCGTGCGGGCAGTTGTAGGCCGTGCTCTCGGGCGCCAGGCGGTGCAGGAAGAACAGCCGCTCCTGCGCCAGCGACAGCGGCAGCGGCCCGCCGCGCCCGGCCGGCTCGATCGCCGGCGCCTCGGTCACCGGCGCCCGCCGGGCCCGCACCAGCCCCGCCAGCGCCGCCACCGTCGGCCCCGCGTACAGCTGCGCCAGCGTCAGCTCGACCCCGAAGGTCCGCCGCACCCGCGCCAGCACCTGCGTCGCCAGCAGCGAGTGCCCGCCGAGCGCGAAGAAGTCGTCGTGCGCCCCGACCCGCTCGACCTTCAGCACGTCCTGCCAGATCGCCGCCAGCGACACCTCGAGCTCCGAGCGCGGCGGCACCGACGTGCTCGCCGTCGTGTCGTCCTCGGGCCGCGGCAGCGCGCGCTTGTCGATCTTCCCGTTCGGCGTCAGCGGCAGCTCGCGCAGGGCCACGAACGCCGTCGGGATCATCGCCTCCGTCAGCGAGCGGCGGAGGAACACCCGCAGCTCGGCCGCCACCTCGCCGGCGGCCTCGTCCTGGGTCGCCACGAAGTAGGCCACCAGCCGGCGCTCGCCCGGCGTGTCCTCGCGGGCGATCACCACCGCCTCCTGCACCCGCGGGTGACGGGAGATCGCCGACAGCACCTCTCCGAGCTCGACCCGGACGCCGCGGATCTTCACCTGATCGTCGCGCCGCCCCAGGTAGTCGATGATGCCGTCGGGCCGCTGACGGGTGATGTCGCCGGTGCGATAGAGCCGCGCCCCGGGCTCTGTGGCGAACGGATCGGGCACGAAGCGCTCGGCCGTCAGATCGGGGCGGTTCCAGTAGCCGCGGGCCAGGCCCTCGCCGCCGATGTAGAGCTCGCCCGGCACGCCGACCGGGCACGGGTTCATGTGCGGGTCGAGCACCAGCACGCGGGTGTTGGCGATCGGCCGCCCGATCGGCGGGTGCGGCACCCACTGCGCGCGCGCCTCGGGCAGCGCGTGGGCGGTGACCACGTGGCTCTCCGCCGGCCCGTAGTGATTGTGCAGGCTGCAGCCCGGCAGGCGCTCGAGCAGCGCGATCACGGGCGCGGTCAGGTGCATCTGCTCGCCCGTCGTCGTCACTTCCTTCAGGCTGCGCAGCACCTCGGGGCGCTCGGCGAACTCCTCCGCCAGCTGCTGCAGCACCACCACCGGCAGGATGACCTTCTCGATCGCCTCGGCCTCGATCACCGCGCCGAGGCGGGCCACGTCGTGGCGGACCGCCTCGTCGATCATGTGGACCGAGCCGCCGGTGCGCCAGGCGATGAACATCTCGTAGAAGCAGACATCGAAGCCGAGCGCCGCGAACTGCAGCGTGCGCGCTCCCCGAGCAGCTCCGCCGCGTGCCACTCGATCAGGTTGACGAGCGCTCCGTGCGGCATGCCGATCCCCTTCGGCCGGCCCGTCGAGCCCGAAGTGTAGATCACGTACGCCAGGTCGCCGGGGGCCGTGCGCGGCAGCGGCACCGGGCTCGCCTCGAACGCGACGTCGACCAGCACCGACTGGGCCTGGCTCGGCGGCAGCGCGGCCGCCAGCGCCGAGGTCGTCACCATCGCCGCCGCCCCGCTGTCGGCGACGATCCACCCCACCCGCTCCGCCGGGTACGCCGGGTCGAGCGGCACGTAGGTCCCGCCGGCCAGCAAGATCGCCAGCACCCCGACCGCCAGCTCGAGCGAGCGATCGAGGAACAGCCCGACCGGCACGTCGGCGCCGACGCCCAGGGCCCGCAGGCGCCAGGCCAGGCGGGTCGCGCGCTCGTGCAGCGCGCGGTAGGTCAGGCTCTGCCCGGCGCACACGACCGCCGGCGCCTCGGGCGTGCGCGCGACCTGGGCGGCGAACAGCGCCTGCAGGCAGTCGGGCCCGCGACGGGCCGCGTCGGTGGCGTTCCATTCGCGGACGATCGCCTGCATCTCGGTCGGCACCAGCAGCGCCAGCGCGGCGACCGGCCGCGTCGGCTCGGCCAGCGCCGCGACCAGCACCATCTCCCAGTGGCCGAGCAATCGCGCCACCGTGTCGGCCTCGAACAGGTCGCGGTCGTAGGCGGCGAGCAGCAGCCCGTCGCGCAGGTCGATCGACAGCTCGAGCTCGTGGCCCACCACCCCGAGGTCGAGGGCGACCGCCGACGGCTCCGCGCACGCGCCGTGGAAGTAGACCTGGCAGCCCGGCGCGCGGGTCGTCATCGCCGCGACCAGCGAGGCCAGCGCCCCGTGCTCCTGCGCCGTCGCGATCGCCGTGCGCGTCCGCGACAGCAGGGACTCGAAGCCTTGCTCCGGCGCCACCGCGACCCGCAGCATCCAGCGGTCGGCCACCGGCCCCAGCCGTACCTTCTCGGTCGGCCGGGCCGCGCGGGCCTCCACCACCAGCTCGACCTGGCCGGTATAGCGATGCAGCACCGCCAGCAGCCCCGCCAGCGCGACCGTCTCGACGTCGACGCCGGCGCGGCTCGCCGCGGCCGTGAGCGCCGCCGGAAGGTCGTCGCCGACCCGCCGCGACACTCTGCCGCCGGCGCGTGCGGGCATCGGCGAGCGCGGGCGATCCACCGGCAGCTCGAGCAGCGCCGGCGCGCCGGCGTGCTGGGCTTGCCACCATGCGATCGCGCCGCGGGTCCGGGGCGACTCCAGCGACTCGGCCTGCGCGTGCAGGTGCTGCGTATAGAGCCCGGTCACCTGTCCGGTCATGAGACCGGTCCCCTCGACCAGCATTCGCCATTCCTTGAGGAGGGACTCCGCGTCGCTGTCGGCATCGGCGAGGAGCGCGTGTACGACCAATACTGCCAGGTGCCGGTCGGCGCGCTGACGGATCAGGTAGATCCGCCAGGGTGGCTCGCCCTGCGGGTCGAGGCTGCCACGGGCCGCTTCGGCGGCGCGGCGCAGCACCTCTTCCTCGCTCCAGTCGCCGCCCTCGACGCGGACCAGCCGCGGCGACGCGGCCCCGGCGATCACTTGGTACAGCCGCGGTTCACCGTTCTCCTGCGTCTGCTCGCAGAAGGTCGTCCGCAGCAGATCGTGGCGCTCCCCGAGCCGCGCCGTCGCCTGCAGGGCCCGCCCCGGCTCGAGCGGTCCGTCGAGCCACGCGCCGGCGCAGCGGTGGTTCACCGGCGACGGCCCGAACAGCCCCAGGCGCAGCCACACCAGCGCCTGTTCGCACGAGGCGGCGATTGTGTAGCCCTCGACAGGTGCCTCCCGGTGCGGCGGGCCGACGTCGACGCAGTCGATTTCCGTGTATACATCCGAACGACGAAGGTGCACATTTCCCCCTTGATGCGCGAAGTCCACGCGCTAGAGCGACTCGCTGCTGTCCCTGGCCACTTCGTCTCGAGCGCGAATATGTATCGCCGAGAGAAATGCCCCTGGTCGTGGAGCCAAATAAAGACTATGTCCCGTGTAGCGGGTATGAATAGATATACACCGCGGCAACTCGCCGCGTAATAGGAATTCTACCGACCGGACACCTGTCCGCCATTCGCGTCGCGAATGTCATTCGCGAGAACTATGTATTTCAAGGTATCGCGACCTGGGCAACAAACTTTCGCACCGGTGAAACTGCTTCGTGCGGAGTGGGGAGATCTCCCCGGCGAATGACACTGTGAAACATTCACGGCTCCTGCAGCGAGCCGCTCGCCGCGCGAGATGCACATGCTGGGGTGTTTCTCGGTCGCCGCGGCCACACTACAGGAAAGGTCAGCATCGCGCACCTCGGATGTGTACTGGCCTGTCTCCACATTTCGCGGGCGCTCGCGGACGTGGACTCTCTCCAGCCGCGAGGTCGGCGACCGCTGCTTGCACTGGACCCTGATGAGACCGCCCGGCGCGACCCGACGGTGCGCCGACGCCGAGGAGATCGCCGGGCGAATCATGCCACCCCGCCTCCTCGTGCTGACAATCGATCCGCCCGCGCACGTCCTCGTCGGCGGCCCGCTGCGGACCGGCCTGTCAGGAACCGCGGCGCGCCGGGCAACAATCGCGGCCGGTCCGTCACGACCCCCGACACCGCAGCGGAGACCGACGTCCGCCTGCCGCGCGAGACCGCCGCGGTCGTCGCCGAGCGGGCCGCGAAACGCGGGTCGATCTGTCGCCGCCTCCTCGCGCGCAGCGACGGATCGTCGGCGCCCACCGCCGGACTCGCGCGCTCGCTCGACCGCGAGCCACCGCGCAGGCGGCCGCTCGCGCGCGCAAGATCGCCGCCGCTCTTCCTCTCCGCACTCCGGCGCCTGCCTCGATTCCCCGCACCGCCGCGCCCGCGACGGCTCGGGGGCGCTTCGATTCCTCGCACCGCCGCGCCCGTCGCCACGGCGACGGCGCGGGGCCGTCCTCGCGGAGTCCACCCGCGCTGCGATCTCCATCACGATCGCAGCTCGACGATCCGCTTCGCCATGTGTACCCG
This sequence comes from Nannocystis pusilla, assembly GCF_026626665.1. GTDB lineage: Bacteria > Myxococcota_A > Polyangia > Nannocystales > Nannocystaceae > Nannocystis > Nannocystis pusilla. The sequence continues at coordinate 65,914 of NZ_JAPNKE010000002.1, read as the reverse complement.
CGACACGACCCGCACCGCGATTCCTCGCACCGCCACGCCCCTGGCGACCGCGGCCACTCGTCGATCCGTCATCGCCATGCTTACCCGCGTCGCGGCCAGCCGCGCGATTCCCCGCACCGCCGCCCTCGCCACAGCTCGTCGGCCCCTCCCTGCGATGTTCTCCCGCGTCGCCGCCCGCACCGCGATTCCTCGCACCGCCCCGCCTGCAGCAACTCGTCGCCCCCTCACCGCGATGTTCACCCGCGCCGTCACCCGCCCCGCGATTCCCCGCGCCGCCGCCCCCTCGCGGCCGCGGCCACTCATCGCCCCCTCACTGCGATGTTCACCCGCACCGCCATTCACCGCCCCGTCGCCCTCGTCGCTGCGCCTGGCTCGGTTCCCCGCGGCGGCCTCGCTCAGGCATTCGTCAACCGCCGTGAGCTCGCTTGATCGATCCCGGCGAGGCCCGGCGGCCACCCAGCGCGTCGACTCGCCTCCCGCTCTCCCCCGTTAATAAAAGTAAAAAGGAATGGGCCCGCACGTTCCGACGGTAACCGGCGCGCGGACCAGACGCAACCGGTTCGGCCTGCCATGAATCTGCAGCGACGCCCGAGGTTGCGGCCCACAGACAGCACCTGGCCGAATCATCGGCGGCCGCCGTGAATCGTGCCTGACGTGCGCCGTCCCGCGGTCGATTGACCGCATGTTTTAAAAGACATCTCTCCCGCGCACCTCCGCGCTGCGACAATTCGCCGCCATCGACCCGGCCACGGCCCGACGCTCGCGTCGAGGACACCGGGCGAGGCGCTCCTGGCATTCATCGTCGGATGCCCGGTCCGCCTTCGTCCGTCGGGGCGACGCGGTGTGCGGCTCGCGGAGCGTCGACTCGCGCCCGCGAGTCCCGCATGAATCATGCCCTCGAGGCGCGCCGGACGACGGGCGAATCGCCTCGGTGCATCCGGACCCCAGCGCGCGCGCTCCTCCCATTCCCCTGTCGCTCGCACGCACCGTCCTGAATCACGAGCGCGCCGCGACCTCGGCCTTTTTGCGCCGCGCGCTCACGCTCCGCGCTCGGCGATGTGGATCGCGCTGGCGACGCTGTGCGCCACCGTCTCCTGCAGCAGCGACGAGAACAGCGTATACGCGGCCTTGTGCCCGTAGTACAGCCCCACCGCGCGGCGCTCGTCGATGCGGAAGCCGTGGCGCCACGCGATCGCCCCCGTGTCGGCGCGGCGGATCTCCACGTCCAGCTCCCCGTCGAACGAGAGGAACGTGAACGGCACCCCGAGCAGCCCCAGCACTCCGAGCGGTACTGCATTGCTGTGCAGGCGCAGGTCGGTGCGGCGGATGGCGCCGTCGATCACATACCTCGCGTCGCCGCCGGCCCGACAGCGATCCGGCGACGCCGTGACCTCGATCGGCCAGTCGGGCCGCGCCTCGCGGATCGTCGCCGCCAGCAGGTCCGGCAGCGCCGTCTGTAGATCGCCCGAGCGGACCTGCGGTCGCCCGTTCTTGCTGCCCGCGAACCCGCCGCGGTCGACGTAGTGGATCGTGTTCCCCATATAGAGGAGATTGGGCCCGGGGATCAGGCCCACCGGCGAGGTCGTCATCAACCGGTCGCCGCGCAGGTCGTCGAATCGACACACGAGCAGCGGCACCGGCGGGCCCGAAGCCTCCGGCAGCGCGGGCAGGTGGATCGGCGCCTCGTGCAGCGGTGAGAGGTGGGTACTACAGCCTGCCGCGACGAGCGACGCGAGCGCGAGTCCGCGTGGGAGCATGCGACCTTGAACCCGATGACCGCCCGGCTATTCCCGACTCGCAACGATCTTCGCCGCGCGCACGAGCGCCCGCCCGCGCGGGTCGACCCCGCCGCGCCCCGGTTCTCGCCCGCCCGGGGCGCCTCGCTCGCCGGCTCGTGGCTCGCCACGTCCGCCGTCTACCCCCGTATCACCTTTATCGCCCCCGCCGCTCATGTCGAGGCTCCACTCGCCTCACATTCGCCGCCTTGAGCCGGCGAGTATTCTCCCTCGCTTCACCCCTGCGCTTCACTCGCCTCACATTCGCCGCCGCGAGCCGCGAGCATTCTCCCTCTTCACTCCCACGCTCCGCTCGCCTTCCATTCGCCGCCGCGAGCATTCTCTCCCTTTACTCCCACGCTCCGCTCGCTTTCCATTCACCGCCGCGGGCCGCGAGGCAACCTCGCTTCACGCCGACGCTCCGTCCGCCCCTTTTCCGCCGCCGAGGCCCGCGAGCCATCCTCTCTCGCCTCGATGCTCCGCTTGCGTCCCATTCACCGCTCCCCTTCGCCTCGCTACATTTTCCATCTCGCTTCATCGCTATCCAATCGGCTCCGCAGCGTTCGCGCACTCGCCTCATCCACCATTCGTCCCCTCGATGCACCTCCGCGCGTCTCACTATCCGCCTCATCCGCTCACATCCTCGCATTCGCCAATTCCTCGCACTCCCCTCGCGTCTCCGATCCACCTCGCTGCTGTCCCCGCCCCGCGGAAGTGCGCATTCCCGTCTCAAGCCGTGCGACCTCGCGTCGCGGCGCCGTGTCCCTGCGCTGTCGGCTCGCCCCGATGACGCCGGGGCAGGTCCACCTCGCGCGCACACGCTGCGGACGGTGTCCGGTCCAGCTCACGCGCCCCGCAAGTCTTGCCGGCACGACTCCCTGGTATCGCGTATCGCTGGTGATACAGTGCAGTCCATCGATTGGCTGTCGACCGGAGATTGCGGTGATAGAGCCCATACGCGCGTTGCGCCCCCGATCTACCGAACTCCTGCGCGGCGACCTGCGCGACGTGAGCCTCGTCTCATTATTGCAACTGGCGCAGGTCGAGGCCATCAGCGGCTGGCTGCGCATCGAGGGCCGCGGCGAGATCAGCTTGCTCAAAGGTCATGTCGGCACCGTCGCCTGCGGCCGCCTCACCGGCGTCGAGGCCCTGCGCGAGCTCGCCTTCCACGACCGCGGCCGCTTCGTCCTGGCGCGCGGCGAGCCGGCCGGCGACCGCACCTGCGACAACGTCCCCTTCGCGCTGATGGACGCCTATCGCCTGCGCGACGAGTGGAAGCGGCTGGCCGACACCGTGCTGCGTCGGGTCGACGACAAGCCGTGGAAGCCCACCGGCGGCCCGTTCGACCCGATCGTGCTCGAGCTCGACGGCCGCCGCAGCCTCGCCGAGCTCGTCGACCCCCACCCCGGCATCACCACCCTGGTGATCGACGCCGCCCTCGACGCCCTGCGCCTCGGCCTCGTCGAGCGCGTGCACGGCGTCCCGCGGCGCCCGCCCCCGCTCGCGGTGGTCGACAGCGAGGACTACGACGACCTCGTCGACCGCGGCCGCGAGCTCACCCGCCGCGGCGAGTTCGACGCCGCCGAAGCGCTGCTCCGCCGCGCCCTCGCCCGCCGCCCGGACGATCGCGCGGTCCAACAAGTTGCGGGTCCTCGCCCGGCGTCGCGCCGAGGCCGGGCCCGACCCGGAGGAAGTCCGATGACCCGTTCCGAACAGATAAGCAAGCTGCTGCGCAACCTCTCCACCACCACCCCCGACATCGAGGCCGCGGCCGTCGTCGACAACGACGGCCTGCTCATCGCCTCCGCCTTGCCCGCCGACGTCGAAGACGACCGGGTCGCCGCCATGAGCGCGGCGCTCCTCGGCATGAGCGAGCGGATCGTCCGCGAGCTGGCGCGCGGCGAGTTCTCGCTGGTCATGGTCCGCGGCTCGCAGGGCTTTGCGATCCTCGCCCGCACCGGCGCCGACGCGGTGCTCACCGTGCTCGCCACCGAGGCCGCCAAGCTCGGCCTCGTCTTCCTCGACATCTCGCGCGCGGCGAAGGAGATCGGCCGCCTGCTCGGGTGACCCGATGCTCGGCGTCGAGGCCCAGCTCACCACGCTCCTGGGCGGCATGAACCGCGGCGGCGGCTACCCGCTGTCGCTCGTCTGCACCGACCAGGGCCTGCTCGTCGCCGCCGCCGGCGAGCACGCGCGCAGCGACGTCGCCGCCGGGCTCACCAGCCTGTTCGACGACATCGTCAACCGCGCCGTTCGCGACCTCGGCCTCGCCGGCGTCGACGAGCTCACCCTCGCCGCGCCCGACGCCGGTCGTGTCGTCATTCGCCCGCTGGCGCGCGACTGCGTGCCGCGGCTGTTCCTCGTCGTATTCGTCCCCGGCGGCCGCACCTGGCGCCGCCACACCAATCTCATCACCCGCAAGCTGCTGGCGCTGCTCAGCCCCTGGCTCACGCGCGCTGCGGCCCCGCAGGACACGCCATGACCGACACGTCCGAGATCTACGCCGCCATCCAGCGCTTCATCGGCTTCGACGCCGACGACGCCGCGCGCCTGCGCGAGCTGGCCCCGCTGTTCGCTACCCACGGCCCCGAGCTCACCGATCGCTTCTACGCCAAGCTCGCCGCCGACCCCGAGCAGGCGGCGCTCATCGCCGGCCGCGTCGACGCGCTCAAGCAGACCCACCTGCGCTGGCTGAACGAGCTGTTCGCCGGCGACTACGGCGAGCGCTACTTCGCCGAGCGCTGGCGGATCGGCCTCGCCCACGTGCGCGTCGGCGTGCGCCCGTGGTGGGTCGAGGCCGTCACCAGCTTCCTCCGCGGCGAGGGCCTCGCGCTGATCGAGGCGCACGCCGACGATCCCGCCCGCCGGACCGCCGCCGGGCGCAGCCTGCTCAAGATCCTCGACCTCGACCTCATGATCATCAACCTCGCCTACGCCGACGATCGCGTCGACCGCCTGTGCCGCTTCACCGGCATGAGCCGCAAGCTGATCGAGCGCTGCATCGCCCAGGCCCGCTGAGTCACGGCCCGGAATGACATGTCCTCGGGGACATGTCACGTCGGCCCGCCCGCGCGCCGCTCACTTGTAGCCGCGCGTCAGCAGCATCTTCGCCGAGGCGTCGAACGACGCCTGCGACGGCACCTCGAACTCGAAGGCGTCGGCCAGGCGGGTGATCACGTTGAACGCGAACGCCACCATCAGCGCGTCGATCACCCCCTGGCGCGACACCCCGGCGGCCAGCACCGGCGCGACGTCGGCCGCGGTGAGCGACTCGCGGGCGCGCGTCACCTTCGTCAGCAGGCCCAGCGTCGCCTTGACCTTCTCGGACAGCGCCGCGCCGTCGGGGTCGGCCAGCGCCGCCGCGACCGTCTCGTCGCCCATCACCTTCGACGCGACCGCGCCGTGGGCCCGCGTTCAGAACTCGCACTCGTTCTTCTTCGACACCCAGGCGGCGAACAGCTCGCGCTCGCCGAGCGACCACTCGGACGGCCCGCGCAGCACCTCCTGGAACAGCGCGCCCATCGGCGCGCCGAACATCTCCGGCCGGTAGCGCAGGGTGCGGACGACATCGGGCGCCCGGTGCCCGCTGAGCACCCGGATCAGCGCCAGCATCAACTTCTCTCGCACGCCGCGCGGCGCCTCGATCGACGGGATCCGCATGTCAGCCCTCGCTCTCCGCCAGCGCCGTCGCCAGCGCCGCCATCGCCGCGTCGAACTGCCGCGTCGCCTCGCCCACCGCCGTCGCCACGGTGAGCTCGAAGATCGCGTCGTCGCCCAGCCCCGCCTGGCGCACCGCCGCCATCATGTCGTCGTCGACGCGGTACGCGTCGCGCTGCACCGTCGCCACGTACGCCGCGATCGCCCCCGGCTCGCCCTCGCCGTCGTACGCGCGCCGGCGGGTCGCGCGGTCAGTGACGCCGTCGCGGCCGAGGATCGCCTGCTGGACCGCGCTCCGCAGCGCGCTGAAACGATCGACCTCGTGCATGCCGCGAGCATGCCACAGCCGGCCGACGGCGGGAGAGCGGCGCGGGGCGACCCACGCCCTGCCGGCCCGAGCCGCCCCGCCGCTCCGAGACTCGCTCGGACGGGCGGGGCGCGCTCGCGCCCACGGGACCTGCTGAACTTCAGGACATGTACTTCGGAGCAGAACTCTGGATCGACACCGGAGCCGCTCGAGGGGCGAGGTTCGGCGCAGCCGGAGAGGTCCGGTGCCGCCGTCGTGCGGCGCCCGTCGAGGAGCGCCGCGGGGCCGGTCCGCGCCGCCAGGACGCCAGTCCTGGACGCGGCGGTCGCTCAGCTCGTGTGCGCCGACGCCGACGCCGACACCGCGGCGGACTCACCGGCCCGACGCGGCCACTCGAGGCCGAGCTTGACGATCCGCCGCTTGAGCGCGTGGCGGGTGATGCCGAGCAGAGACGCCGCGCCGACGATGTTACCGGCGGTGGTGAGCGCCTCGTTGCAGAGGCGGCGTTCGGCGTTCTCGAGGTTGAAGTCTTCCAAAATCATCTGTGGCAAGGTCCGTACTCCGTGTGACGATGTGTATATCGCAACGGAGTGTTCTCGCGCGGATCAAGCGGAGCCGCGGCGGCAACTCACGACCGTTCCAGCCCCGCTTTTACGGCCGTCTGTGCCGGCGTCGCGTCCGCGAGGCCCCGCCCACGAGCGGCCGCCAGCGGGCTCCCCGCGCCCTTACACGCGACTTTCACGAAGATTCATCGCCGCCCGCGGCGGTCCGATCGCCGTCGCCGGTCGCCTGCGAGATCGGTCGAGTCCCACATCCACGAACTATGGCGACACGCGCGATTATGAGCAATGCCAATCCGCGGTGACGCCAGGCCCCTGCGACCGCTCGGCGCGGCCGACGACGCGGCCGCAGCGGCGAGCGCCTGACGACGTCGTCGGCACGCCCGCCGCAACTCGGACGGAGCGACCGGCGGCTCATGCCCTGGTCGGCACGCCGCCGCGGCCCGGTCGATCGCGTCGTCGGAGCGGCCGACGCGTGCCGACGTCGTCGTCACGCCCGACGCTTGCAGCGACGCAAGGTCCGACGCGCCGCGAGGAGGTTGCTTGCTGCTGCGACAGCTCGAGCCCCCACGACGTCCCCGACCTGCACGAGAGCAGCGCGTCGCCGGGCCCTGCACGCTGCGGCAGCTTGCGAGCGCGAGCCACCTACGATCCGTCCTCCGCGACGCGCACGATCGCCGCGGACGAGCTCCTCGCCAGCGCCGTCGCTGCTGCGCTGCGCAGCAGCCGCGCCGCCTCGCAAGCACGGCCATCGACGCGGACGAGGTCATCACCACCGCCCTGGCGCCGCGGATCGAGCCCGCGATCTCTGCCGTACTGCGAGCGTCAAGACGCGCCGGCAGCTCCTGTCCACCTCGCGGGTCTGTCCTCCGCACCGACGCCGCGAGATCCTGCACCGCAGCACCCGCAGTGACCCGCTCACAGCGTCGACGACGCGCTCGCCAGCGCCGGCAATTCGCCGGCTCGCGGACTGCCCCCATGGGGTTCACCGCCCACCCCACGCGCGATTTTTGCCTGTCACGCCGCCGACCCCCTGCCTCGTCGTGCCTGCATGAGTCACGCGACCGACCCTTCCCGCGACGCCGCGCGCGAGCGCGCGCTCATCCGTGTTCAGGCCGCCAGCGGCGCCCTGTTCGCGCTGTTCCTCCTGGCCCACCTCGTCAACCAGATGTTCGCCGCCGCCGGGCCCGACGTGTACGACGAAATTCAGGGCCGGCTCAGGACGGCCTACCAGGCGCCGCTCGTCGAGCTCGCGTGCGTCCTCGGTCCGCTGCTCGTGCATATCGTCGTCAGCGTGTGGCGAATGGCCCGACGGCGCCGGCGCGGCCAGAAAGCCTCCGATCACCCGCGAGCGCGCTGGCAGCGGATCACCGCGATCGTGCTGCTCGTCTTCGTGTTCGGCCACACGCTCGCCACCCGCGGCGCCTCTCTGGTGTATGGCGTGTTCCCCGGCTTCGACGGCGTCGCCTACACCCTCGTGTGGTTCTTCGCCTATTTCTTCCCCTACTATTTGCTGTTCTCGCTCGCCGGACTTTATCACGGCCTCAACGGCCTCGCCCTCGCCCTGCCACGAATCGGCCTGCCGGTCCCCGCGGCCGTGCGCTCGGGCCGGGTTGTCGCCAGCCTCTGGCTCGTCGGCGCAGCGGCCCTGGTGCTCGGCATGGCCGGCTTCGCCGGCGCCTTCCACGACGTCCGCGACCGCGCCGTCGCCAGCCCCTACGCGCGACTGCTGGTCGACCTCGGCGTCTCGAGCGGCCCGGCCGAACCATCACAGCCGGCGCGCTGACGGCACCTCCGGCGCCGGCGGCTCCATGCATCGACCGTTCACGACCATTCGCACCAGGGCCGGTCAGAGTCCCGTCAATTCGCTGAAATCACCTCACGGTAAATGACGATTGTCCAGCACGCTTCACCGCGCCGCCCGCTCGCCCCGCAGCCCGGCGGCTCGGCCGGACGGCGGCCTCGCGCGGTTGCCAACTCGACGAAGCCGCGCATAGTCGCTGGCCATGATTACCAAGCTCTCTCCGCTGCCGCTCGTCGCCCTGCTCGGTCTGTTCGCGTGCAAGGAGGACGGGGCGACCGCCCACTCCACCATCTCCGACCTGCCCGCGAACAAGAAGGTCTCCGAGCTGAGCGCGGCCGAGCAAGAGCAGCTCTGCGAGGCCACTGCGACCTACTCCGCGCACGAGATCGAGGCGGACGAGATCCGCCGTGCGGTGTGCTCGCTGCAGGGCATCGTGCTCTCGTCGACGTTGCACGACGGCAGCGTCGACGCCTGCATCACCGCCCGCGACGAGTGCCTCGCCGCGCCCGAAAAGCCCGCCCACGTCGAGTCGGACGACAGGACCTGCGCCATCGATTGGTCCACCTGCAAGACGACCGTCGGCGAGCTCGACGCCTGCATCGAGGAGGTCGTCACCGAGCTCAAGTCGTTCTACATGGAGCTCGATTGCGGGAACATCGGCAAGTACAAGGACGAGATGCCGAGCAAGGAGCCCGAGCCCGGCGAGGCATGCCGCCGCGTGCAGACCCAATGCCCGGGCTTCGTCCCCGGCGACCTGGTCTCCAACCCCCAGGCAGCGCCCACTTCCTGAGCCCCTGCGACCCGCCCGCGACCGAAGCACCTCGGCGCCCGCGTCCGCAGCCCTCGACGGGGCGACCGCACTCGCACGCGGACCGCCTCGCGCTGCGTCGAGCCTGGCTCGGTGACTGCGATTCGGCCTCGATGGGGCGCCTCGCGCCGCGTCACCCCGGAACCTGGACGCGGACCTGGCCGGTGGCGATATAGCGTTGAATCGTCCGCGGGCTGATCCGCAGGCGAGTCGCGGCCCGCCTCGTATCGCCGCCGGCCTCGATCAACGTGGCCTCGACGATCTTGCGGACCATCGCGTCGAGGCCGTCGTCGAGCGAGAGCACCAGCGGCCCGGGCGCGACGGCGAGCTCGCCCGGCGCCTGCGCGTGCATGTGCTCCGGAAGATCGTGCAGCCGGACCTGGCGACCGCCGCGCAGCAGGCACAGCCGCTCGATGACGTTGCGGAGCTCGCGGACGTTGCCGGGCCAGTCGTATTGCAAGAGCACCGCGCGCACCGGCCGGGTCAACCGCGGCGGCTCGACCCGGTGGCGCGTCGTCGTCTCGGCGATGAACTGGCGAATGAGCGGCATGAGCGCCGAGCGACGCTCGCGCAGCGGCGGGACCTGCAGGGTCACGCCCTCGATGCGATAGTAGAGATCGGCGCGAAACCGTCCCGCGCGCACGTCCTGGGCGAGCGGCCGCAACGTGGCGCACATCAAGCGCACGTCGGCCTCGAGCTTGGTGGTCCCGCCGACTCGCATGAATCGGCGGTTATCGAGGAAGCGGAGGATCTTCGCCTGCATGGGCGCGGGCATCTCGCCGATCTCGTCGAAGAACAGGGTGCCGCCGTCGGCCGCCTCGACCTTGCCGCGCGCCCGTTCGCTGGCGCCGGTGAACGCCCCTCGCTCGTGACCGAACAACTCGCTCTCGAACAGCGACTCCGGAATCGCCGCGCAGTTGATCGGCACGAAGGGCCCGTTGCGCCGATCCGACAGCTCGTGCGCCCGGCGAGCGAGCACCTCCTTCCCCACCCCGCTCTCGCCGATGAACGTCAGCATCACCTGCTTGTCGGCGACGGATCGCAGCACCCGATCGAGCTTGCGCATGGCGGTGGACTGCAAAATCGGAGCAAAGCGGCGACAGTCTGTCGTTTCTTCGCCATGGCGCGGGCAAAGATACGCCCGTTTCGTCGCCCCGTCCCGGAAATGCACCCCGAAGGCCCCTCGGAGCCCCTGGGCGGCCGAATCCTGCGCGTGGCACGCTTGCTGCAGCCCAGGGGGCGTGACCTGCCTTCAAGGCGCCAAGACGACTCTCGGAGCGGTGTTGCTGATCGGCGCGGGCGCCCGCTTGACCCACGTGGGGGACCTGCTGCGCCGCTTCGGCTTCGCCGTGCACGAGCACTACGGGGTCCCCACCTCCGCCCAGATGGGCGACCACAGCGCCCACGAGCTCCGGCTGGCGGTCGTCGAGGAGGCGCTGTGCATCGGCGCCGGCGTCGACCCGCTCACCCTGCTGCGCGAGATGCCGTCGCAGGCGTCGATCGTGATCGTGCCGCAGTCCGGCTCGCTCCGCGACCAGCGCGCGACCGGCGATTCGACCCGCTGCCGCTACCTCCCGCCCAGCTTCTCGCCGCTCGATCTGACGCTGACGATCGTCGACGCTCTGAAGTGGCGAGCGAGCGGCGCGAACTGACGCGCGACCGCGGCCGCGCGCGCTATGTTCATAGTCCGCGATCCACCGCGCGGAGCAGCGCCCGCGCGCAGGCGTTGCCGCCGCGGACCGCCCCCTCCTGCGAGCCGAAGAACTCCTGCTGCGTCCAGTCGCCGGCGAGGAACAGGTTCTCGACCGGAGTGGCCTGTCGGGGCCGCCGCGTCATCGCCCCGGGCAGCGGGCGGATCAGGTGCTGCTTGTGCTTGAGCACCACCTGCTTGACGACCTTCGCCGCCGCGATCTGCGGATGGGCGGCGCCGAGGTCGGCGAGCACGTGGGCGACGATCGCCGCCTCCTCCCAATCCATGAGCGGATCGGCGGGGCTGACGATCACCGAGATCCGGCTGCCCTGCGCGTAAGGATAGGTGTAGCGCGACTGGTCCTGATACACCGGGCAATTGCTGCCGGCCACCATCGTGAAGCCGTCGCGTCGGGTCACCACGCGGTCGAACCACAGCTGCACCGAGATCGCCGGCGCCGTCGGCAGATCGAGGATGTCGGCGAAGAACGGCAGGCCGCGCAGCGGCGTCGGGATCTTCGGCGCGAACAACCAAGCCGGCAGGGCGACCACGTAGATGTCGGCCTCGAGCAGCTCGCCGCCGACGAGCTTGAAGCCGGTGATCGCGCCCGCCTGTTCGTCGTACACGATCTCGTCGAGCGCCACCTTGGTGCGGATCTCGACCCCGCGCTGCTTCAGCCAGGCCGCGAGCGGAGCGAAGATCTGCGAGTCACGCGCGCCGCGATAGCCGCCGAGCCGCGCCCGCAGCGGACGGATGAGCGTCTGATGCGCCCAGCCGAGCAGGTTGTAGGCCGAGAACTGCTCCGCGTCGGTGAACTGGATCGCGCGGCAGAACGGCCGCAGGGCCCGCTCCAGCGCCTGCTGCGAGCCGCTCGCGCGCCGCCACCAGTCGACCACGGTGAGGCGATCGAAGCGCCGCAGCAGCGCCTCCGGCAGCGCGGCCGGGGCCAGCAGCGGCAGCAGGGACAGCTTGGCCAGCGGCCCCAGATAATCGTTGTTGCCGAGCGCGCCGAGCAGCGTGCGCAGCGGCGCGTACAGCGGGTTGGTGCCGAACAGCGCCGAAGGACCCGAGGGCGTCTCGAACCGCAGGTCGTCGGTCCAGTACAGCACCTCGCGCGGCGGCCGGCCGATGTCGCGGAGCAGCGCCCGGATTGTGAATATGCCCCGAGGAACAGGTGAAGCCCCTGCTCGACCCATTCGCCGTCCTGGTCGAGGAAGGTGCTGGCGCGCCCGCCGAGGTAGGGTTGGCTCTCGAGCACCGTGACCGGCAGGCCGGCCTCGGCGAGCTGCTTGGCGCAGGCGAGGCCGGCGAGGCCGCCGCCGGCGATGACGACGCGGGGGTTTTGGCGCGGGAGCATGAACTGTGGGTGTGCCCGAGGATCGCGGCCCGACAAGCCGCGGTCCGGCGAGCGGCGAGGACGCGGCGAGGTCGTCACAATCGGCGCGCGGATCTGCGGCGAAGGCCGCGGGCCGCACGACCGCGGAAAAACCCGGGCAGCGGGCGCGCAGTTCGTTCTCGCGCATGCGACGCGGACAGCGGTCACGACCGCGTACGAGGCCGTTCGCGGGCCTTTCGGCGGGCCTCGTCGTCGCGCGCCGCCTCCGCGTTGCCGCGCGTGTGAAATGGTGCATGACAGCGGCGAGGATCGCCGCGATGTCCGACGCGCCCAACCTGTCCGACGACGACGAGAAGGGATGTCACTACGCGTTGCTGATCATCGACATGATCAACGGCTTCGACTTCCCCGACGGCGAGCGGCTGCGGCCGCAGGCCGAGGCGGCCGCCGGGCGGATCGCCGCGCTGGCAGCTCGCGCGCGCGCGGCCGAGGTGCCGGTCATCTACGTCAACGACAACTTCGGCCGCTGGCGCTCCGACTTCCGCCGCGTCATCCAGCACGTCCGGGGCCACACCGCCGGGGCCGCGATCGCCGAGCGGCTGGCCCCGGCGGAGCGCGACTACTTCGTGCTCAAGCCGCGCCACTCCGGCTTCCTCGGCACCTCCCTCGAGGTCCTGCTGGCCCACCTGGAGGCGCGCTGTCTGATCCTCACCGGCATCACCGGCGACCTCTGCGTGCTGTTCACCGCGATGGACGCCTACATGCGGGGCTTCGAGCTGCGCGCCCCCGGCGACTGCATCGCCTCCGTCGACGAGGCCAACAATCGCCGCGCCCTCGAGCTGATGCGCGAGTCGATGCGCGTCGACACCGCGCCGGCGCAGTCGATCGACCTCCGGCGCGAGTCATGACATTGAGCGGCCGCCGCCGGCGTCGATGCGACGCGCGGGCGGCGGGCCGCCGATCATCGTCACGGGTCGATCGGGTCGCCCCACCACGCCACGCTGCCGAAGCCGGCGAAGCCTTCCTCGTCGTCGCCGACCTTGACCTCGTTGAGCAGCGAGCCGCCGAGGGCCGCGCCCTGGAAGGTCGCGCCGATCTCGATGCCGGTCACGATCCACTGCGGCTCCTCGTCCTTGTAGAGCGAGGCCGGGTCGAGCGAGCCGTTCAGGCCGGGCGGCAGCAGCTCGACGCGGAGCTGGGCCGACTCGGCGTCGAAGAACTGCAGCACGCCGTCGCGGTGCTCGTCGAACTCGAGCCCCTCGGTGACGAAGTCGAAGCCGACGTCGACCTCGAGGCGATCGAGGCATTCGCCCGGGAAGCCCTCGCCGCCGTACTCGGGGTTCATCTCCGAGTCGACCCAGCGGATCTCGCCGCCCTCGTAGCGCAGCTCGACGGACAGCGGCAGCGTCACGCCGCGCCAGGCGTCGGCCAGCGTCAGCGGCTCCTCGGCGAAGGTCAGGAGGGTCGAGCGCGGGCCGAGCTTGTCGGCCAGGAGCCCCTGGGCGGTGTTGCCGAGCGGCGTGTCGGCGTCGACGGCGATGACCGTCGGCGTGTCGATGCACGCCGGGCCTCCGTCGACCGGGCCGGTGGTGTCGCCGGAGCCCTCGGTCGGGTCGCTGGTGCTCGTGTCGCCCTCGGTGGTCGTGGCGATCGGTTCGTCGCCGGTCGGATCGCCGCTGGGGTCGCCCGTGGGGTCGCCCGCGGTCGAGTCGGTGCCGGAGCTCTCGGTGCTCGGCTCGTCGGTCGTGCTGTCGATCGGGTTCTTGTCGGGGTTGCAGGCGAACAACACCGCCAGCGACAGGGCCATGGGGGACAGGTTGGCTTTAATCATGGTGTGCGTTTCAGGTAAGTGGTTAAGCAGGGAGCGGAAGCAATTGACGATAGCATCTGGCCACCGGGGGGCGCAAACACCTATCGACGTGATCGATGCCTCGGCGGGGCCCCTGTCAGCGTTTGCATTTGCGCGGGGGTGCGCGCCGTCGGTCGCACCGCGACGCGCGGGCCATACCAGGGCACGGATGTCGTGGGGACGACGAATGCCGACCTCGGCGGGACATGGTCTCGATGACTATGTACATAGCCCATGGCGAGCCCGACAGCGCGTCGCTTCGGTCCCTTGCCCGACGCCGACGAGCCTCGTGAATCTCGACCGGGCACGCTCGGCATCGCCTCGCGCGTGGGTTCCGTGCGCAGCATCGACGAGCCTCGTGAACTCGACGGGCGAGCTCGCCATCGCCTCACGCTTGGCTTCGTGCGCATCGCCCACGAGCCTCGTGGATCTCGTCTGGCGAGCTCGCCATCGCCTCACGCTTGGCTTCGTGCGCCGCGCCGACGAGCGCCGTGCATCGCGGATGACGACGAACGGGGCACCGCTCCCGTCTATCCGGCTGGCGCGCCCGGCGTGCAGCTCCGCGACGCGCGCTCGCTCCCCGGCGAGGCGTCGCTCCCCGCGCTCTCCGCCCCGGCCCGCGCGCTCGCGGCGGCGCCCCCGAGCGTGGCGTGAGCCGCAACCGCCGCCGCGAGGCCCTCACGAGGTGACTGCGGGGCGGTCGGCCCTCGCGGAGCGGCGAGCATTTTCGCGCGGAGCCCGGCCCAGGCGCGCCGCGGTGCTACGATTTCTCCCCGGAACAGATGCTCCGACGAATCGCAGGAGTCACGCGCAGCCGCTCGCTGGCGGCCCTGTGCGCGTGGTGGTTCGCGTCGGCGCCGGCGCTCGCCGCGGCGGAGCAGCCCGCGCTCGTCGAGTTCAATTCGGACGACCGCCAGGACACGTCGCTCGCCGGTTATCTCTACCGCCCGGCCGGCCCCGGACCCTTCCCCGCAGTGATCGCGCTGCACGGCTGCAGCGGCTTGTTCAGCACCGAATCGCCGAAGCGACTGTCGGCCCGCCACGACGACTGGGCCCAGCGCCTCGTCCGCCAGGGCTACGTCGTGTTCTTCCCCGACAGCTTCCGCTCGCGCGGCGTCGACAACGTCTGCAAGACCCGCCCGCGCCCGGTGTCGGTGGGTCGGCGCGCCCGCGATGTCCAGGGCGCGATCGCCTGGCTCGCGCGCCAGCCCTTCGTCGACGGCCAGCGCCTGGCCCTGCTCGGCTGGTCGCATGGCGCCACCAGCGTGCTGCTGCTCGCGGACCGGCGCCGCCCGCCCGGGGTCGAGGTCCGCAAGGCCGTGGCGTTCTACCCCGGCTGCCAGCGCTTCCTCGCCGATCGCAGCTGGCGGCCGCGGATCCCCCTCACCATCCTCATCGGCGCCGAGGACGACTGGACGCCCGCCGAGCCCTGTCGACGCTTGGCGCAGCGGTTCCCGCGGATGATCGACCTCGTCGAGTATCCGGGCGCTTTCCACGGCTTCGACGCGCCCGCCCAGCCGCTCCGCCCGCACACCGGCCTGGCGTTCACCGCCTCGGGCACCGGCGAGGCGCACGCGGGCACCGAACCCTAGGCGCGCCGCGACGCGATCCGCGAGGTCAAGCTGCAACTCGACCACGCCTTCGCCCGCGACTGACCGCTGGCCATCGCAGCGCGAGACTCATGTCGTGTTCGCAAGACCCCTCGTTCGCGCATTGCGACGACGGCGCCGGCGAACAACCATAGGCGCGCCGCGACGCGATCCGCGAGGTCAAGCTGCAACTCGACCACGCCTTCGCCCGCGACGGACCGCTGGCGATTTCAGCGCGAGACTCATGTCGTGTTCGCGAGACCCCTCGTCCGCGCATTGCGACGACGGCGCGGACGAACCTCGCGTCCCGCGAGCCTTCTCGATTTATCATTGCGGTGACCGACGTCGCCCGAATCACGCCATCGATTCGTAGCCGAACCAGTGAGCGAGGAACTGCCCGAACGAGTCGTACTTCCACCAGAACTCGTAGCGCCGGTCGCAGCCGAGCACGCGAGGTTCGCGGCCGGGCCGCAGCACGAGGACGTGCTCCTGGCTGCCCGACATCGGCAGCTCGAGGCTCGGGGCCTCGGCGAGGCCGCGTTCGGGGAGCAGGTCGATCCAGGCCGCCAGGAGCTCCGCGCCCGAGGGATCGGCGGGGTCCTGCGCGCCGTCGGCGGACGTCACGAGCCACCGCGCCAGGATCTCGCGCAGCGGGCTCAAGTTCAGGCGTGGCGCCGCGAGCGGCGCGGACGGGTCGAGCAACGGCAACCACGCGGCGTCGTAGGCGAGCCACGCGGCGAGCTCCGCGGGCAGCTCCGAACCGTCGGGCAGGCGCAGCCGGGCGAGCGCCGCGGGCTCCAGCGGGCGCGGGTCGCGATAGATCTCGTACCACGACCTCCCGACGTCGCCCTCGCTGCGGAGACGCTGGATCACGTCGTCGACGGTCATCATGCCGGCTACGTACCACGAAACGCCGCCTGCAAGAGCGCCCAATGTCCACAGCGCCCGACCCGCGGCCCCGGCTCGTCCGATTCGTCGGTCGGGTCGACGATTCCGGCGCCTGTCGCCGCGTGTGTCTCCGACGACTCTCGCGCAGCGGGCCGCCGGCCCCGAGCCTGTCCTGTGATTGACGAATCGCGGCAGTCTCCGACGACCCGCAGGTCGGCGCACGGACCATCGGGTCTCCGTCTGCGGGCCTTGGCGCGCGCCGGGATTCCATCTCGCGGCGTCTCGGCCTAAGGTCTCCGGGTGCCGAGAATTCGACGTGCCGTGAGCTCCTGCGCCCTTCTGCTCCTCGCCGGTGCGGCCTCGTCGGCGGCGGCGGCCGAGCCGCTGCACGAGCCGTTTCGGGTGATGACCTACAACGTCCGGCAGGTCAACGCCGCCGACACGGGCGCCTATACCTGGGAGAACCGCAGCCCCGGCGTGATCGAGGTCATCGCCGACAACGACCCCGACATCTTCGGCGTCCAGGAGTCGAGCAGCAAGATCATTCAGGACGACCTCGTCGCCGCCTTCGACGCCGCCTACGACAGGTTCCAGCCGACCAACGGCAGCCCCAAGACCATCTTCTTCCGCCGCGCGCGCTTCGAGCGACTCGTCGTGCCGCCCGAGGACGGCCAGGGCAACATCAGCATCCCCAACCCTTACCCCGAGGATCACGCCTGCTTCGACAACGCCAACGGACGCACCGCCGCGTGGGTCAAGCTGCGCGACCTCGTGTCCGGACGCGGCTACCTGATCGTCAACGCCCACGTCGCCCACGGCAACGCCTGCTATGAGGCCCGCAACCTCGCCGCAGACGCCCTGCACGCGCTGATCGGCGCCCAGTCGGAGGGGCTCGGCGTGGTCCTGTTCGGCGACCTCAACTCCGATCCGCAGACCGCCGGCGCCTCGGGTGACGACGACATCGTCGAGCTGCTCGAGGCCCTGCAAACCACCTATCGGCTCGCCCGCTCGGCCCGCCACTCGGGCGAAACCTCCGCCGACACCGCCACCTTCAACAGCGCCTGGAAATCTCCCAGCAACAACTTCTCGCGCCTCGACTACATCTTCACCAAGATCGCCGACGCCACCACCTACCACCAGCTCGTCGATCGCCGCGAGGTCGACGGCATCACGCCCTCCGATCACTTCGCGGTGCTGGCGACCATCCGCACCGCCCCCTTCGGCCCCGATCCGCTGATTGACGACAGAGGCGACGCGTCCGGGGCCGCGCTCGCCTTCGCCGACGTCACCGGCGACGGCGCGGCCGACAAGCTCGTGTGGAAGTCCGGTGACGATCTCCTGCGCGTCTATCCCAGCGACGGCACCGGCCAGTTCGGCGACCCTGTCATCGGCGCCGCCGTCGACGCCGGAATGTGGTTCGCCGACGTCGACGGTGACGGCTGCGCCGACCGCATCGAACGGGACGCCGACGGCGGCGCCCTACGAGTCGGCCGCGCCCTGTGCGACGGCAGCTTCGCCGCCTCCGCGGACAGCGGTGACGTCGTCGACGGTGCGGGCGCTCGGCTGTACTTCGCGCGGATCGACGCCGACGCCTGCGCCGACCGCATGGCCTGGGATCCGGGCGCCCTCGACGGACGATCCCGGGTCGCGCTGTCGCGCTGCGACGGCGAATTCGACCCCGAGCTCGTCAACGACGACCCCGGCGCCAGCACCAACACCGACGCGCGGATGGATCTCGCAGACGTGAACGGCGACGGCCTCGCCGACAAGATCGTCTGGGACCCCGATGCCGTCGAGGGGCGCACGCGGGTCTACGCCGGCGTCGGCGACGGCACCTTCACGCTCCTCGCCGAGCACACGGGCGGCACCAGCGGCGTCGCCGCCTCGCGCTTCTTCCACGCCGACGTCGACGCCGACGGCCGCGCCGACAAGCTGTTCTGGCGCTCCAGCTTCCGCCAGGGCCACCCGCAGCTGTATCTCGGCAGACCCGACGGATTCGACCCCAGCCCGATGATGGTCAACGCCGGCCCGAGCGAGTCCGCCGACAACCGCTACTTCCTCGCCGACATCGACGCCAGCGGCTCGCACGACCTCATCGCCTGGGACGCGGGCAAGGGCGGCGCGACCCGGGCCTACCTCGCCCTCGTGCACGCGCCCGCCCCACCGGACCCGCCGCCCGACGACACCACGGGCGGCGAACCGGCCACCACCGGCGAGACACCGACCACCGGCGATGCGCCCACGACGGGCGATGGCCCATCGAGCACCGGCGACGAAGCATCGACGACCGACGCGAGCCCGCCCGCGACCACCGACGCGGCGAGCAGCACGGCCGGCGCCAGCGACAGCGGAGGCGCGACCGAGGGCAGTGAAGCCGGCTGCGCCTGCACGCAATCCGGCCGCCCCGACCCCGCCGGCGCCGCGCTGCTGCTGTTCGCGCTCGGAGCCCGCCGCCGACGCCGCCCGCAGTGACTTGTCACCGCGAGCTCGAGCCCCGCCGACGCGTTCCTGATCGGCGGGCTCGAACCATGCGATCCATCGACGCCCCCTCGACGAGGTCGAGCGCTGCCAACCCATGTGCTCGAATTCCGCGAGCGGGGACCTCCTACGTACCGCGAGCTCGAGCCCCGCCGACGCGTTCGTGCCCGGCGAGCTCGAACCACGTGAATCCATCGACGCCCCCGCGACGAGGTCGTGCGCTGTGAGCATCCCGCGTCGCGGCGGGCAGACCACGAGATCCGGCAGGAGGCACTCGACCCCGACCTGCGCGCGGAGATCGCCGTCTCGCCGCGGAGCCTCAACCTCGCTTCGCCGGCCCGATGTCCGGCAAGAACCAGGTCAACAGCCCGATCGCCGGCAAGAACGAGCAGACCGTGAACACGAACTGAATGCTCGTCGCGTCCGCGAGCTGCCCGAGCAGGGCAGCCCCGAGCGCCCCCGCGCCGAACGCAAAGCCGAAGAACACCCCGGCGATCATCCCGACGCGTCCGGGCACCAGCTCCTGCGCGAACACGACGATCGCCGAGAACGCCGACGCCAGCACCAGGCCGATGATCACCGAGAGCACCTCGGTCCAGAACAGGTTCGCGTGCGGCAGCAGCAGCGTGAACGGCAGCGCCCCGAGGATCGAGGCCCAGATCACGTACTTGCGACCGACGCGATCGCCGACGGGGCCGCCGATGAAGGTGCCGGCCGCGACCGCCGCCAGCAACACAAACAGGTGAATCTGCGCGCTCTGGACCGAGACCCCGATTTGTCGATCAGATAGAACGTGTAATAGCTGCTCAGGCTCGCCAGGTAGATGTTCTTCGAGAACACCAACAGCACCAAGACGATCAGCGCCGTGCGCACCTTGCCGCGAGGCAGCGCGCCGACGACGTTCGCGCGCGTCTTCAGGTGGTCGGCGATCTGCCCGCGGTACCACTTGCCGACGCCGATCAGGATCGTCATCGCCGCCAGCGCCGTCACCCCGAACCAGGCGATGCTCTGCTGCCCGTAGGGCAAGACGATGTACGCGGCCAGCAGCGGCCCCGTCGACGAGCCGACGTTGCCGCCGACCTGGAACAGCGACTGCGCGAACCCATGACGGCCGCCGGACGCCAGCCTGGCCACGCGCGACGACTCGGGGTGGAACACCGAAGAGCCGATGCCGACCAGCGCGACCGCCAGCAAGATCGTCGCGTACGCCGGCGCCACCGACAGCAGCAACAGCCCGACCAGCGTGAACGCCATCCCGATCGGCAGCGAGAACGGCTGGGGCCGCCGGTCGGTGAACGCCCCGATCAGCGGCTGCAGCAAGGAAGCGGTCGCCTGGTTGGCGAACGTGATCAGGCCGATCTGCCCGAAGTCGAGGCGATAGGCGTCCTTGAGCAGCGGGTAGACCGCCGGCAGCACCGACTGCATCAGGTCGTTCATGCCGTGGCACACGCTGATCGCCGCCAGCACCCCGAGGGACGGCGTGGGTATGCGGGGTGACACGGTGCTCACGCGGCGCGGAGTATATCGACCCCGACGACCGCGGGCGCGGCGCAGCTCGGCTTCTCGCGGCGAGCCGAGGGTGGCCCGGGAGCCCACCGCAGGCGTGGCCTCGACGCGACCAGAGCGCCACCGCGGCCGCGCGGGACCCAAATAAAAAGCCCCCTTCTTACGAAGGGGGCATAGCGCTGGCGGCGTCCTACTCTCCCACAGGGTCTCCCCTGCAGTACCATCGGCGCTGGAAGTCTTAACGACCGAGTTCGGGATGGGATCGGGTGTGGCCCTTCCGCTATAGCCACCAGCAAAACTTGTCGACGAGCGGCGAGGAGAGATGACGGCGGAGCCATCGAATCGCCTCGCAAGAGATCGTGCTGTGAAGTGAGCTCCGATTTGGAGCGGGCCATTACGGCCTTTGTGCAGGTGTCGCTCGGAACCTCGGACTGCAAACCGCCACACGGGACGGTGCCCAAGGTCAAGCCGAACGGTCGATTAGTACCGGTTAGCTCCGCGCGTCGCCGCGCTTCCACACCCGGCCTATTAACGTCGTCGTCTACGACGGACCTTCAGGGAATCCTCATCTTGTGGTTGGCTTCCCGCTTAGATGCTTTCAGCGGTTATCCGTTCCAGACATGGCTACCCGGCGATGCTCTTGGCAAAACAACCGGAACACCAGGGGTCTGTCCATCCCGGTCCTCTCGTACTAGGGACAGCTCCACTTCAAGATTCCTGCGCCCACGGCAGATAGGGACCAAACTGTCTCACGACGTTTTGAACCCAGCTCGCGTACCGCTTTAATTGGCGAACAGCCAAACCCTTGGGACCTACTACAGCCCCAGGATGCGATGAGCCGACATCGAGGTGCCAAACCACGCCGTCGATGTGAACTCTTGGGCGTGATAAGCCTGTTATCCCCGGAGTACCTTTTATCCGTTGAGCGATGGCCCTTCCATTCAGAACCACCGGATCACTAAGGCCCACTTTCGTGCCTGCTCCTCTTGTATGAGTCGCAGTCAAGCTCCCTTATGCCTTTACACTCTTCGGCTGGTTTCCAATCAGCCTGAGGGAACCTTTGCGCGCCTCCGTTACTCTTTCGGAGGTGACCGCCCCAGTCAAACTACCCACCAGGCAGTGTCCCGGACCAGGCTCACTGGTCACGGTTAGGCTTTCAGACTTCTCAGGGTGGTATTTCAACGTTGGCTCCGTGGAACCTAGCGGCCCCACATCATAGCCTCCCACCTATCCTACACAGACAAGTCCGAAAACCAGTGCCAAGCTGCAGTAAAGGTTCACGGGGTCTTTCCGTCTTGCCGCGGGTACGGGGCATCTTCACCCCGATTTCAATTTCGCTGAGTCCCGGGTCGAGACAGTGGGGAAGTCGTTACGCCATTCGTGCAGGACGGAACTTACCCGCCAAGGAATTTCGCTACCTTAGGACCGTTATAGTTACGGCCGCCGTTTACCGGGGCTTCGATTCGATGCTTCGCTTGCGCTGACATCTCCTGTTAACCTTCCGGCACCGGGCAGGCGTCAGACCCTATACGTCGTCTTGCGACTTCGCAGAGTCCTGTGTTTTTGGTAAACAGTCGCTACCCCCGATTCTCTGCAACCCCCAAAGGCTCATGGCGCGAGGCCCGTCACCCTCAAGGGCACACCTTCTCCCGAAGTTACGGTGTCAATTGCCGAGTTCCTTAACCCGAGTTCTCTCAAGCGCCTTGGGATGTTCTCCCCACCCACCTGTGTCGGTTTACGGTACGGTCAGCACAGCGGTACACTTGTACGATGCTTTTCTTGGAAGCTTGGACTCACCGAGTTGTCCGCCTTGCGGCGACCCTCATCACCTCTCGGCGTTGCCCGCGCGTTTGTGGCCAGATGCCTCCTACGCGAGCCGCCTACCGGCTTGAACGACCATCCATCAGGTCGCTCGGCTATCCTCCTCCGTCCCACCTTACAAAACCATCCGTGCTGGTGCAGGAATATTCGCCTGCTTCCCATCGACTACGCATTTCTGCCTCGCCTTAGGGACCGACTAACCCTGAGAAGATGATCTTTACCCAGGAACCCTCGGGTTTACGGCGACCGGGTTTTTCACCCGGTTTATCGCTACTCATGCCAACATCAGCTCTTGTCTGCACTCCAACGCTCGTTTCCGTACGCATTCACCGCGCAGACAATACTCGCCTACCGCCTATCTTTCGATAGACCCGGAGCTTCGGCTCATCACTTAGACCCGTTGAATTTTCGGCGCAGGTTCGCTCGACCAGTGAGCTGTTACGCTTTCTTTAAAGGATGGCTGCTTCTAAGCCAACCTCCTGGCTGTCTGAGCGCTCCCACATCCTTTACCACTTAGTGATGAATTGGGGGCCTTAGCTGCCGGTCTGGGTTCTTTCCCTCTCGGCAATGAAACTTAGCTCTCACTGCCTGAGTGCCAGCCTGTTGTCATCGGTATTCGGAGTTTGGTTGGGTTCGGTAAGATTGTGGTCCCCCTAGCCCATCCAGTGCTCTACCCCCGATGCAAATCGACTGACCCCATACCTCAATATGTTTCGGCGAGAACCAGCTATCTCCCAGTTTGATTAGCCTTTCACTCCTATCCACAGGTCATCCCCCATATTTTCAACTATGGTGAGTTCGGCCCTCCACGCAGTCTTACCCGCGCTTCAGCCTGCCCATGGATAGATCACAAAGGTTTCGGGTCTGTAACCAGCGACTTAGACGCCCTTCTCAGACTTGCTTTCGCTTCGGCTTCGCCTATCGGCTTAACCTTGCCGCTGACCACAACTCGTTGGCTCATGATACAAAAGGTACGCCGTCGAGCTTTGCCTTGCGGCCATAGCTCTCCGACTGCTTGTAAACACACGGTTTCAGATTCTTTTCACTCCCCTCGCAGGGGTTCTTTTCACCTTTCCCTCACGGTACTCGTACACTATCGGTCACCAAGGAGTACTTAGCCTTGGAAGATGGTCCTCCCAGCTTCAGACAGGGTTTCTCGTGTCCCGCCTTACTCGGGGAATCCCTAGGGCTGCTCGAACTTTCGCATACCGGGCTCTCACCGTCTATGGCCGGCCTTCCCAGGCCGTTCTGCTAGCTCTTACAGTCCCATGTCGGGCCCCCACAACCCCTGCAGGAAACCTGCAGGTTTGGGCTAATCCGCATTCGCTCGCCACTACTAGCGGAGT
>NZ_JAPNKE010000002.1:0-40000 GCF_026626665.1 Nannocystis pusilla | reverse complement strand
CTCGCAGAACAACCCCGATTTCCGGCCTCCACGTCGGCGCGCCGCGAGGTTGAGTCACGGCGCCGCCAGCGTGTCGAGGCGGGCCTGGGTCTGCGCAGTGTCCGGGTGCGACGCTCCGAGCGTGCGCCGGCGGATCTCGAGCGCGCGGGTCAGCAGTGAACGCGCCGCAGCCAGATCGCCTGCCTCCACCCGCAGGGCCGCCAGGTGACCGACGACGGTCGCCACGCCGAGGTGGTCGGGACCGAGGCTCGCCTCGGCGAGCGCGAGAGCCCGCTCGAGCTCGTTCGAGGCCGCCTCGCGGTCGCCGCGGCGGGCCTGGACCAGCCCCATGGCCGTGCGCAGTCGGACCTCCATCGGATCGCCGGTGTCGCGGCCGAGCGCGTTGAGCGCCAGAGCGCCCCAGCGCAGCGCCTCGTCGCTGCGACCCTGACCGAAGCCGATCGCCACCACCAGTTCGGTCCGGGCCCGCACGAGCGCCGACAGGTTGTTGCCGCGCTCGGCCGTCAGCGCCGCCGCGAACAGCGTCGCCTCGGCCGCCGCGAAGTCGCCGGCGTGGGACTGCAACGAGCCGAGCAGCACCAGCGCCTCGGCGGTGGTGAACTCGTGGCCGAGCAGCTCGGCCTGGGTCGCCGCTTCGCGGGCCCTGGGCAGCGCCCGCTCGACCTCCCCCGCCTTGAGCAGCGCCGCGATCTCGTCGAGGCGGCTGCCCAGCGCCTGGACCTGGACCGCCACGGCCGGGTCGCTCGGCGCGATCTGCAGCGCCAGCTCGGGGCGCTCGCGGCAGACCGCCAGCGGCCGCAGCTTGACCGCCGCCTTGACCGCGTTGGCCAGCACCCCCTCGGCGTCCTCCGTGAACGCGACGACCAGCGCCCGCAGCTCACCCAGGCTGCGGTCGAGGCACGCGAGCTCGAGGTGCGTCTGCTCCCTCGTACCTGTCCCTTCGGCCTCGTTCGCGGCGCGGCAGGCCGCCTCGCGCGCCTCGGCCCACTCCTCCGCGTAGGCGTCGAGGCGGAAGACCACCTGCGACCACGCCTCGCCCGCCTCCGCCCGCCCCGTCGCCAGGAACGCCTGCCGCACCGCCGCCCGCCGGCCCTCCCCCCACACCGACGCGATCTCCGAGCCTGCGCCTGCGCACATGTCCTCTTGAACATGTTCCGAGCGCCAGGGGCCGATCAGGCCCACCGCCAGCGCCGCTCCCGCGGCCCACAGCCCGGCCCGCCCGCGACGCCGCCCGACGCGCTCGAGCGCCGCCAGCAAGGCCGCCATGTCCGGCCAGCGGCGAGCCGGGTCGACCTGCAGCCCGCGCAGCATGATCCGCCGCAGCGTCGCCGGCACGCGCGCCCCCTCGGGCGGCGGCGCGATCTCGCTGGCCAGGGTCCGGCTGCGCAGCTCCTCGGGAGAAGCGCCGACGAACGGCCGCTGACCGTACAGCGCCTCCCACAAGGCGACGCAGAAGCTGAACTGATCGCTGCGGGCGTCGACCTTCGCGCCCCGGTGCTGCTCGGGGGACATATAAGGGAGCGAGCCGATCAGCGCGCCGGTCACGGTCGAGCTGGCCTCGAGGACATGTCCTGAGGGCAATGCCATCCGCGGCTGCGCCGGTGAGGCCGCCTCCGCGACGGCGTGGGCCAGGCCGAAGTCGGCGACGCGGGCGCGGCCGTCGTCGCCGACCAGCACGTTGTCGGGCTTGAAGTCGCGGTGGATGAGCCCGGCCTGATGCGCGGCCCACAAGCCGCGGCCGGCCTGCGAAAACACCTCGACCACCTCTCGCCAGCGCCGCGGCACCTCGCCGATCCACTGGGTCAAGGTGGTGCCGGCGACGAACTCCATGACCACGAACACCTGATCGCCGTAAGTCCCCGCCTCGTAGACGGTGACGGCGTGCGGGCTGGAGACTCGCGCCATCGACTGCGCCTCGCGCAGCAGGCGCTCGCGGCCCGCGCTACCCGTCCCTGCGCGGTCGGGTCGGACCAACTGATCGCCACCTTGCGCCCGAGCTCGGGTCGACGCCGGCGTAGACGACGCCCATCCCGCCGGCCCCGATCCGCTCGCCCACCACGTAGCGCCCGAGCCGCAGCGCCGGCGCCGGCTCGCCGAGGAGCCGCCCGCGGACCTCCGCGAACAGGCGCTGGAACTCGAGCGGTCGCTCGCCCACGCGCGCATCAACGCCGTGATGGTTCGGCCCGGTCTCGACACCCATAGCCCGAGGACTCAAGACCATGCCTACCACCACGCACGAACCATCGGGTCTCATCGCCATCCGCGCGCTCGTCGACATGGAGCGCGAGCGACAGGACCGCGAGCGGGCCGCCGCGGCCGCCCGTGACGCCGCCGAGGCCGCTGCCCGCGAGGCCGCCGCGGCCCGGGCCCGCGCCGAAGAGGAAGCCCGGGCCCTCGCCGCGGCCGAGGCCGCCGAGGCGGCGCGCCGGGCCGAGGAGCGCCAGCAGCACGAGGCGCGGCTGCGCGCGGCCGAGATCGAAGGCCGGCTGCGCGCGAGCCAGGCGGCCCACCTGGCGCAGGTGCAGGCCGAGCTCGACGACCGCACCCGGCGCTCGCGCTCCGGCGGCGCCGTCGGCCTTTGGACCGCCGGCGCGCTCGGCCTCGTCGGCCTCGGCCTCGCGGTGCTGCTGAGAGGCCCCGCCATGGCCGCGCCCGCGCCCGCGCTCGTCCCCGCGGGCGCCGACACCTCGCTCCACGACGCCCGCCAGGCGATCGCGGACCTCCGCGCCGGGATCCAGGACATCGAGCGTCAGACCGACGAGGATCGCCGCGCCCTCGCGGACGCCCTCGCGCGCGCCGCGGCCTCGACCGTCGAGATCGCCGCCCCCGCCGCCCCGGCGCGCCCGCGGCCGACCGCGCGTCCGACCGCCAGGCCGGGTGAGAAGCCCGTGGTCGGCAAGCCCGGCGGGATCAAGATCTGCGACACCAACGACCCGCTGGCCGAGGACTGCTGAGGCGCCGCGACCTCCGAGGCGCACGCGACCCCCCGCAACGCGCCTCGCGTCAAGACATGTTCCATGGAACATGTCTTAAAGAACATTTCCATATGGACATGACCTTTCAAACATGTGTTCATGCACCCGGTGCGCACGGATCCCCCGAGCGACAGTCTGCGAGGCCGTCGCCGCCCACCCGCGCCCTCAGTAGCTGATGTGCGTGGTGCTCGAGCGGATCCCGCTCTCGAACTTCGTCGAAATGACGGTGCCGGCCACGGCGTGCCCCGACGGATCGAACTTGGCCGCCCGGTAGTCGAGATCGATG
This sequence comes from Nannocystis pusilla, assembly GCF_026626665.1. Classification (GTDB taxonomy): domain Bacteria; phylum Myxococcota_A; class Polyangia; order Nannocystales; family Nannocystaceae; genus Nannocystis; species Nannocystis pusilla. Next base: position 36,739 of record NZ_JAPNKE010000002.1, on the reverse strand, counting down.
AGCCGGATGGCCGTGACACCATCGGTCGCGAAGCCCGTGACGACGGAGCGCTGCGGGGTCGGACTGCTGGCGCCCGGCACCAGCCAGTCCTCTCGCCGTTCGATCAGGGTCCCGTCCGGTCGGGTCGTATCATGCACCTGGTCGGCAGGTCGGTTCGGGGACCAGGGCCCCGGCACCGGCTTTCCGGGCCCGGGCTTCATCGGCGGAATCACCTCCCCCGGCTTGAGCTTGGCGGAAGACATCATCAGACCAGCCCGGAAGCGATACACCGATGCGCTCATCGGCTCGCCCTGCGGCGAGCTCACCGTGACCACGAGCGCGCCGTCCTCGATCTCGCCGAGCGGGTCGAACGCCACGCCGGCGTAGTCGGACCGGACGGTGTCCCGCACCGTGATCCCGTCGGGCTCGTAGTTGGTCGACAGCAGCTCGCTCGGCAGGCCCTGCGCCGTCAGGATCGAGCGCGACATCGTCGCCAGCGTCGAGCCGGACGAGAAGTACGAGATAGCGAGCTCACCGCCCACCAGGCGCGTGCCCATGAGCTTCGCCTTCGAGAAGTCGATCTCGACACGGCTGGCCGACTCCGGCGGTCCCGAGCTCGTCAGGGTGTAAGTGCTGAACAGCTCCTCGGCGTAATCCATGGCGGCCACGTGCGTGGGCTTGCCTTCCGCGTCGGACACCGCGAACTCGACCGATCCCGAAGCGGGCCAGCCGGCGGCGCTGAGCACCAGCCCGCTGTAGTCCCCGCTCACCTGCTTGCTCAGCGAGCCGTCGGTGTTCAGCAGCCGGGTCGTCGACGATTGCACCTGCCCCTGCGCGTCGACGACGATCTCGCTGTCCGCATACGGTGCGCCGCCCGCCAGACGCGACTTGTACTGCAGCTTGGCGCCTTGCTCGGAGACTTCCGTATAGGTAGCGTCCGCGGCGAGGACGACCCTCGCGCCGTCCGGTCCGTAATGCACGACCGATAGAGACTTGGGCATGTTCTTGCCGAGACGGACGATCGTCTCGGCCACCCATTGAGCTTCCTGAAACGGCCATGGCTGCGTCATAACATCTCCTCTTCGTCGCCCGTCGCCGGGCCAGGGAGCACCGCAGGAGCGCAGTGCGGGGGAACCTCGGGATTCGCGTCCGCCACCTGGATGATTCGGTCCATCAGCGACACCCCCTCTGCGCGGGTGGTCGCCTTCTTGTAGGAGAAGCGCATGTCGAGGCTGACCCGCGTCACCCCCGACACGTTGTCGACCGAGCCGTGGCCCAGGTACCCGCCGTCGAAGATCAGCACCTGCCCGTAGCGCACGGGCACGGGGGCGAAATCTCCTCCCCGTAGTCGCTCTCGAGCCAGAGCGTGGCGGTGCCGTCGACATCGGTGAACGGGAGCCAGAAGTTTATCTGGTCGGGCCGCTTCGTCACGCAGATGTCGTGGTGAAACGAGCTCACGCTGCTCGTCCCGGACAGGTGGATCCGCAGCTTCGGATGGCTGGTGTAGGAGATGCCCCGCCCCACCAGCGGCGCCAGCACGGACAGCATGAACCCGTGATAGAGTCGCCAGAAGATGGCGTCCTCGGGCTGACTCGCCATCATTGCGCGGACCATCACGTTGTCCCTCGCGCTCAGCCGGCGGGCCCCGCCCTGTCGCGCGCGCTGCTGTTGCAGATACTCGTGCAGCCGGTCGATGCGGTGCACCTTGAAGACGTCTCGACCGAGCGCCGCCGCGAACGGAAACCGGGCAGTATCGTAGGACAACAGGACATGGGTGCGTCGCGGCAGCGGCCCTGCCTCGCGCGCGAGCCGAGCGCGGTCGATCTCCGCCAGGAGCTGGGCTGCCGTCACCATGGTGATCAGTCCGTGTCGTCACCGTGCAGGCGAGCCAGGATCCGCTGCACACGGGCCAGATTGGTCGAAGCACGCTCGTAGCCCTCCCAGAGGAAGAGCCCCCCTTGGCGCTGGCTCCGACCATGATCGTGACGAGGTGGCGCCAGGCCCACCCGGGAAGGCCGAGCCCGGGGAGCCGCCGAGCAGCGCGCGGGCAGCATCCTCGTCGATCACCCCCATGCCCCGCAGCGCCGCCGAGACGCCGCCCCGAGACGTGGCATGCCCGTGAATCAGGGGGCGCAGCGTCACCGGATCGAGGGTGAGGGTCACGCGGCCTTCGGCCAGCGAGCTCGGGCCGGTCCATACCAGATCGAAACCTTCGACGCGCGCCGCGACCGCCTGCCCGTCGATCACCAGACCCGCAGCACTGATGTCCATCGTCACGAGCTCCGCCGTCGCCCCCTGCTGCACGAGGAGGCGACAGGCGCCCTGGAAGTGAGGCGCAGGCCAGGCTCGCTGGATTCGCGCCGACAGCGGGACGACCATGTCACCGACGCGGAAATGGTCGGAGGCGACGGTGACGGGTCGATCGGTGGCGACGCCGTTCACTTCGACCGCGATGGCGCCTGTCGGCGTGGGAACGACGGAGACCTCGCAGGGCTTACCGGCAGCGTCCCGGCCGACGTAGTCGCCCACGAGCGCGCTGACGGGCAAGCGCGGGCGAGGCACGTGCTCGAGCGCGACCACCTTGTGCTCGGACCCCGGCGTCGCATTCGGCGGCCACAAGAGGCCGACCCACCGCCGCTTGCCCTGCGGCGTCAGATCGGGCTGCAGGTAGCCGGAACAGGGGTTGCCCGCGCTCGCCGCCCAGCGGAGCACGCCCTTGTCGAAGCGAACCTCCGAGAGCCGCCGACCGTCGAGATCGACGCGAGTCACCGCAGCGCCCACTCGCCCGTGGATCGACAGCGACGTCTCGACCCCGCGGATCAAATACAGACCGCTCCAGGCGGCGAGGCTGCGGCGCAGCATGCATTGCAGGTCCGCCGCCACGGCGCCCCAATCGGCCGCGACGCCTTCGCGGCGGCTCCACGCCTCGGCCGCAGCGCGAGCCTGCCCGGCCGCAGCCCGCTTCACGGCCGCCAGCAGGCTCGCCGTGCGCGTCTTGCGATTCAGGAGGCACTCCAGGAGCCGCCGGTTCTCCGGTTCGCCCGTCGAGCGCATGCCCTTCGCCGCCACCTGGATCCCGCCGGGATCACGCTTGGCCAGGAGGTCGCGCTCGCGGGCCGACAGCCCGCCGCCCCAGGCGGCCAGCGCCGCGGCCGGATCGGTCCGGTAGCCGTCGCGCAAGCTCTCGCTCTCACACAGGTCCAGGACGAATCGCGCCGCCGCCGTATCCGGCTGCCACGCATAGCTCTGCGGGACGTCGAACGTCTCGAAGTCGAAAAATGCCCGCCGCTCGCGCGGGCCGTAGCGGTCGATCACCCGCAGCGCCTCGGTCGTGTCCCGGGTCGGTTGGCCGGGCCGGAGCAGGCCGAGGCGCGCGAGCATGGCTGGATCCGCCGGCACCGCCCGCCGGGGTGGCAGGTAAAACGTCGAGATCCCCGTGACCCAGTTCTGGGTCGCCGGGTCGCGCAAGGCCGCGATCGTGAGGCGATCGATGACCGGATCGACGCCGGGATAGCGAGATCCCACGTAGTTCACCACCGGGTGCTCGGCGCCGTAGAGCGCCTCGAGGTAGTCGAGCAGGACCGAGAAGTTGCTGTTGAGATAGCCCTGCCGGCGATATCCCAGCTCCCCGATCAGGCCGACCTGCCACAGCACCAGGTGCAACCCGACATCCGGCCGGCGGCCACGGATCAGCATGTCCGTGGCCTCGTACATCTGCATCCCCGGCTGGCTCGGGTCCACGCCCAGATCGGCGCACAGCGTGTCCAATGCGCTGACCGCCGGTCGCATCTCGGCCCGGTGGCCTTCCCGGCGCGCGATCTGGACCGCTCGGTGGGTCGCCAGCACGAAGATACCGGGGTGCCCGTAGAACACCGCCGCCACGCGCTTGCCCTGGCGGACCGGATGCAGCATGGCCTCGGCCATCTGCATATAGGTGACGTAACGGCGCTTGCCGTCGTCGTACAGGACGTACAGGTCGTAGGCGTCGGGCCGTTCCGTCAATAGCCAGACCTTGGTCGCCGGATCGGCGACGCAGAAGAACACGTGGTCGGCCGCACGGATGCGCGCCTCGTCCGCCCGCGTGAAGCCCACCGCCTCGATCCCCGAGCCCAGGATCTCGAGCACGCCCGGCTGCTGCGGGGGAAGGATGGCCTGCGCGTCGTCGGTGATGTGCGCCGCCCGTGCGGCGATCTCCCAGGCCAGACGGCGCCAGCGGCGGCGATGGGCCTCGGGATCGGGATAACCAGGGGGCGTCGGGCGAGATGCGGTCATGACATTCCTTCGGGACGGCTGGGCTCACGCTCGCAAGTAAGCCAGGGCCACGGCGGCGCCGACCTTCACCGGCAATGGCTTGCCCTGGAACGTGGCGTCGGCGAGCGTCTGGAACGCCAAATAGGCGTTCGCTCCGGTGTTCGGCGCCATCGTCGCCACCACCTGCGCCTTGTCGGCGTCCGACCAATTCCAGCCGCTCGCCTCGGCGTCCGCCAGGCTGTTCTTGGCCTGGAGGATCGTCGACAACGTGACCTGAAGGGTCGCCGTATCGCCCTTGACCTCCTGCACGTATTGACTGAACGTCATCCAGCGGGTCGCCACGGGGATCGCGCCGTTGAGCATGTAGTTGACCAGCAAGCCGAGCCCCGTCGTCTGTCGTGGCTGGAGGTCCTCGAAGGCCTGCTCGTCCTGTTGCTTCCAGGCGCCGAGGAGCGCCCCGGCGGACTGGAACGCGACGTAGATCGCCGCGCCTTCGACCAGGGTCGGCAGCGCTCGCGTCATGATCCAGTTGCCCACCGAGCTCAAGAGCTTCGAGATCGTGCCCGGCTGCACGTCCACGTCGGTGTCGATGTCGGTGTCCACGTCGACATCGACGTCGTTGTCCGTCACCACGTCGATGTCGATGTCGACGTCGATATCCACGTCGACGTCGACCACGGCGATGAAGTCGACATCCACGTCGACATCCACGTCGACGTCCACATCCACGTCGATGTCGATATCGACATCCACGTCCACGTCGATGTCCACGTCGACGTCCACGTCCACGTTGATCGGGTCGGCGTCGTCACCCACGGCCGTGTCGGGGCCGGCGCTGTCTCCCGCGCTGTTCAGCGCGTCGCGCAGGTTGTCGGCCAGCTTACCGATGTTCTGGCCCAGCCACTGCAGGCCTCCGGGGATGGCGGTGAGCAGACTTATCGCGGCGTCGACGGCCATGGCGAGCTGCACCGTGAAGAACGCGCCATAGACGAGATCGTACAGGACCGAGTACCAGGGCAGCTTCGGCTCCTGGTAGGACTGGGCCATGAATTGCTGGCCATCCAGGGTACCGACGAAGCCCCAGGTGATCGTGTCGGGCTGCCCTTCCCAGGTCAAGTCGCGGATGATCGCGGTCAACATCAGTCCGCTGCTCGCCGTGGCGCCGGGGCTCGTCAGCTTGTTGTCGGCGAACGCCAGGGTCGTCGAACCGCCCGAAGCGGGCACGAACGTGGCCTGGCCGTCGGCGATGCTCAGCGTGCCCACCTGGGTCGCGGGCAAGATGAATCCCATCAAGCTGCCGGCCGGCGGCTCGTAACAATAGTAGGTGCCGGGAAAGGCGTAGAGCTGGTTGGACGCCCAGTAGCCGATCGCCGTAAACGACCCCAGGGTCAGCCCCGCCGCGCCGTTGGCGGCGAAGAACTTCGCCGCCCCTTCGACCAGGCCCGTGACCGGCGTGTTCTCCACCAGCGCGCTGAATTCGAGCGCCACGGGCGAGAACGGCTGGCTCATGAAACTCTGGTAGAAGGTCCAGCCGGCCTGGGCCACCGCGACATCGGCCGGCGCCACGCTGATCGACCCCGAGCCCGGCGTCAGCGCGCTCACCACGCTGACCTTGACCGGGAACTCGTCGGACTGGCGCGTCACCACCACCCGCGCGATCGGCTCGTTCGTCGTGAATACCCGCGCCGTTGGGCGGCACCGTGCCCAGGAGCGTATAGACCGGCACGTAAGCGGCCGGGTCCGACGAGGGCGGCTGAGTCGGCGCCTGGCTCACCGTCGTGTAGACCTTGAGCGCCTCGGCGTAGGTGCTGGCGACCTCGATCGGGTAGGTGGTGGCCGCGTCGCCTTCGCGGGCGGGGAGCCGTCCAGGGCCGACGGGAGGAGTGATTTCTGCGGTCATGGTGCTCCGGATTCATTGCCGTCTCGGCTCATACGATTCGGCGCGCCCCCGAAAGCCGGCTCATCGGCCTTCGGGTGCGGCGTCGACGATCACTCGATGGGGAGCACGTCGTCCTCGAACGGCTCCTCTTCACCGCTCCCGGCGTCATCGGCGTTCTCGCTGGTCTCTTCCGCGATGTCCGAGGCCTCCTCCTGCGCCTGGACCGCGTCCTCGACCTGCGCTCGCAGCTCGGCGCCGACCTGGTCGCCCAGGTTCTCGACGATGTCGGGCAACGCCTTGTTGACCTCGCCGAGGCTCTTGTTGGCGGCGTCGAGCTCGCCCGACTGGAGGCTCTGCTTCGCATCCACCAGATCGCCCTCGGCTTCCTGAATGTCCGGAGTGACCTCGATCTGCGCCAGATCGTTGAGCTGGGCGCCGGCGCTGTCGATGGCCCCGCCGAGGTTGTCCTCCGCGACCCCCGTGTAGGCGTCGCTGCCGTCCGTACGGACGTCGCTCACCGACTTGCTGAAGTCGTCGTCGGTCACGGCAAGCTTGACCTTGCCGCTGGTGTCGACCGAGTCGATGAGGTCCTGGTCCCCGGAGGCGACGGCGTCGCCGACCTCGCTGCTCGCTTCATCGGCGTCGCTCACCTGCTGAGCGTCGGGATCGTCCCCCTTGTTCTCGTTGGCGCGGTCGTCGTTGAGCTTCTTCTCCTTGGCCGTCAGCTTCTGCTTGAGGAAGTCGAGCGCCATCCAGACCCCCATCGCCTGCAGGAAATAGGTCAGGAGCTTCTCGAAGGTGAGGCCCGACCAGAACTTGGACCAGTCCGACTCCGGGGAGAGCGGGATCGCAATGACAGGCTTGTCGAGGATCTTGCCGGTCAGGATCACCCACGCGGTGGTGTCAGTCTGCTCCCCGGTGAACGTCCCCTTGTAACCGAACGAGCAGTGGAGGGCGATGGCCCCGCCGTCGCCGTCGACGACCTGCCCGTCCGCGAATTCAGCGCGGTGGTGCTGCCGCCCGTCGCCTTGAGAGTGATCGTCATGCCGCTCTGACGATCGGTCGGATCGGCAGGCGAAGGCGCATCGGCCTTCTTGGCGAAGACGATCGTCCCTTCCGACGTCGCGCCGCTCTTGCCCGCGTCCGGCGCGGAGTACACGTAATAGGTCTGTCCGAGCTTGCCGTCGTCGCCCATGCCCCAGCGGTAGGCGAAACCACGCAACCAGGTGCTCACGGCCACATAGCTGGCGAAGTCGAGCCCCTTGAAGGAGTCGTACTGGGCGAAGAAAGCGGCGATGGCCTTGTCGATGGCCGCCACCGACGTGAGCTTCAACGCGTCGGACATGGCCGACTGGAACGCCACCGCCATCTTCGAGGTCGGCGCGGTCATGATGTTCTGGCAAAATTCATCGCCTTGGCCATGTTCGCCGCCGCGTCCGCGGTGACCGTGATCGCGGGGTAGCTCAGCGAGTCGAAGTTCAGCGATTCACCGACTGCCATGACAGGGAACAGAGAGTCCGGCTGCGAGACGAGCAAGTCGTAGATATAGGCTGTCTTGGTGTCCCCCTGCGCGTCGACGTAGGTCCCGTTCAGCGTGAACGTGTCCGACGCTCCGTCGGCCAGCACGACCGCGCCGGATTGGCCAGGGAGCGCCTTCAGATCCTGCAGAAAGCCCTGCTGCGGCGAATTCTTGGCGACGTTGGTGGAAGAGTTGGCGGCGTTGAGCACGACGACGCTCTTGCCCGACGAGTTGGTGATCTTGCAATCCGTGTTGATGGTCATTGTCGTTTCCTCGGGTGAAAAACGGGCACCTGGGCCCGCTCGGATTCGCCATGGAATGGCGCGGGACGGAGTGTCGTCGTCGAGGCAGCGCTCGCGGCGCGTATATGCCGACTCCCTCGAAAGGCCTTCGAGCAGCGCGGCGTCTCTCCTTTGTGGACAGTAAATAGTTCGCCGAACGCCGCACGTGATATGCGGCACTTTTGCCAGGGCTCGACCCGTAGAGGCCCGCCCCTACGATCCTCGACGCGGGCCCGCCTCGAACATCGCTCGGTTTGGGCGTGCCGCCGCGCAATACTGCTCGTCCAGGGTCGCCTTCGCCCGGCGTGGCGCCCCGGCGCGAGATCATCCGCGCGCGAGGATCCTTCCTCGCGCCACTCCGCTGAATCATCGCTGCGCCGCCGAGCTCGGGACCCTCGGGGGACGACGCCCGTGCCGCCGGCTCCGCTCGTCAGCGACTCGGCGCCCCGACCGCAGCGCCGGCGCGGCTCACCGGGGGATCGCCCGCGGACCTGCGCGCACAGGCACCGGGACCGGCGCGGTCGCTCGCGCATCGAGGTCGAGCCCGATCGGGCCGGCCCTCGACGCCCGGCACATTCACACGCATGTCTCATGAGACATGCTCTCAAGGGCATGTCTTACAATCGACTCGACGATGACCACGGATGAGCCTCGGGACCGCTCCGGCCGGCGACCGCCGACGTTCACGCACCGGTGCCGCGCGGCAGCCCGCGGGCCGACAGCTCGCGGACCCAGTCGTCGAGGCGGTCGACCGTCGACGCGCGCAGGGCAGGCGTCTCGGCCAGGCGCTCGCACGCGGCCACCACGAGCAGCCGGGCCTTGCGCAGGCGGCCGTACATGCCCGGCTCGGACAGCCCGTACATGCGCGCCAGCTCGCCGGCGGTGGCGCCCTCGAGGTGGTACAGCTCGAACGCGATCTGCAGGTCGATCGGCAGCTCGCGCAGCGCCTGCAGCAGGATCGCCTCCTCGCGCCGGTGGGCCAGCGCGCTGGTCGGCGACGGCCCGAAGCCGGCCAGCGAGTGCTCGATCGGGTCGAGGTGCTCGGCGTCGCGGCGCTTGCGGCGGAGGTGGGCCAGCAGCACCAGGCGGGCCGTCCCGAGCACGTAGGTGCGGAACGCCGACTCGCCGCGGAACCGCTGCTTGCCCTCGCACATCGCCAGGAACGTCTGCTGGATCAGGTCGGCCGCCGCCTCCTCGCCGACCTTGTAGTAGAAAAACCGGCACACCGCGTCGAAGTGGCGCGCGAGCAACGAGTCGCCGGCCGCGCGATCGCCCGCGCGCCAGGCCGCCAGCAGCTCCTCGTCGCTCGTCATGGTCCGCTGCAGTATAGCGGCGCCCGCGGACGCGCGTCACCGCGACCCGAGTCCGGAGGCGTCCGCGCTCGGCCGCGTCCCCGCCGACCTCACGCGAGGGCCGGCTCGATCCCGTACTCGCGGCGCAGGTCCTCGACCTGGCGATCCATCACCGCCCAGAAGTCCCAGTGTTCGGTGAGGTCGACCGTCACGCGCGCGCCGCGGGCGAACGCTCGCACGACGTCGTCGATCGCGCCGGGCTTGTCGTTGTAGTAGCCGCGGGCCGCGTCGGCGAAGGCGGTCAGGCGCACGCCGTGCTGGCCGTTGAGCAGCAGGAACACCAGCACGCTGAACGGGTCCTGGCGCCTGTAGCCGGCCTGAAAGGCGAGCACGAGGCCCTCGCTCTGGAAGTCGGTGCCGTAGCCGCCGAGGATGTGCGTCAGGTCGTGGCTCAGCAGGCTCTCGGGCGCGCCGTGCTTCTCGCCGGGGAACTTGAAGTCGTTGGCGACGTAGAAGCGCCACAGCTCCTTGCCCAGCGAGCCGTCCGGGTAGTGAGCCAGCCCGCGGTAGCGCTCGGCCACCGCCGTGTTCTCCCACAGCCCGGCGAAGCTGCCGAGGTTCTTGACCACGCCGAGGAAGCCCTGGTCCTCGTACAGCTGCTTGAACGCCGGGCCCGCCAGGCTGCGGCGGACCACGTCGAAGCGCAGCGCCATCCGCCGCTCGGTCTGGAACTTGCGCAGCTGTTCCAGCGTGACCGACGCGACCGCGAACCCCGCCGCGAAGCGCTCGATCGCCGCCTGCTCCTCGTCCGCCACAGTGTCGCTGGCGAGCGTCAGCGTGACCATGCCGCTGATCAGCTGGGTGCGCAGCGCCGGATCGTCGACCGCCGCGGCGAGCTCCTCGGGCGTGATCGGCCCGAGCGCGTCGAGGTCGAATTCGGTGCGCAGAAGGTGCTGCTGGATCGCCGCCAGCGCCTCGCGGCGGATCGGCGCCAGCGGTCCGGCTGCCGTCAGGACGGTCTTCATGGCGCGGAGGCCGGCTCGGGCCTGGTCGTGGGTGGGAATCAGAAACGTCATGGCGCGTGCTCCGTGACCCCATGGTGCGCCCGCGCCGTCGACCGCGCCTTGACGCCGCGCGCCAACCCTTTGTCGTCACGCGTCACGCGAGCTCGGGGGTCCTCGCGGCGTCGCCCCGGCTCGACGCCGCGCGCCGACGATGGGTCGTCACCCATCATTCGAGCTCACCCGCCTTCGCGCTGCCGCCACGCCGAAGGCGCCGACCCGGTCCAGCGGCGGAACGCGCGGGTGAACGTCGCCACCTCCGTGAAGCCGAGCAGGAACGCGATCTCCGACACCGTGCGCCGGCCCTCGCGCAGATAGCCGAGCGACAGATCGCGGCGCACCTCGTCGACCAGCGCCTGGAACGTCGTGCCCTCCGCCTGCAGCGCCCGCTGCAGCGTGCGCGTGCTGGTGGCCAGCGCCTTCGCCGTCGCCTCGAGCGACGGCAGCTCACCGGGCAGCGCGCGAATCACCTGCGTCTTCACGCGCTGGACCAGGTCGTCGCGGGCCGGCAAGCGGGCCAGCAGCTCGTCGGCGTGGCGCTCGAGCAGCGCCGCCAGCGACGGGTCGGCCCCGCGGACCGGCGCGTCGAGCAGCGCGGCGCGGAAGTCGAAGCCGCTGGCGACCTCGCGGAAGGCGAGGGGCGCGCCGAAGATCCGGCGGTGCGGCTCGATGTCGGCCGGCGGCCCGTGCTGGAACCCGACGCGCCGCGCCGCGAGGTCGGCCCGACCAGCGCCCGCGCCCGCAAGAACCACGTCGTCACCACGTACTCCGAAAAGTGCCGCGGCGCGCAGGCCGTCCCGCGCAGGCGCAGCCGCAGCCGCGCCTCCCCGTCCGCGATCGTCAGCGTCAGCTCGGCGTCGTCGTGGTGCAGCCGCTGATAGCGGAGCATCCGCTCGATCGCCTGCCGCAGCGTCGGCCCCTGCGCGCACACGTAGTCGACGACGTCGAACGGCGCGTCGCGCAGCAGCTCCGCCGCGCCCAGGCCGAAGCTCGGATCGCCGCACAGCGCCGGCACCTCCTCCCACGCGCGCAGGAACAGGGCATGAGGCACCCGCACATGCGGGTCGGCGAGCAGCGACGGATCGAGCTCGAGCCGGCGAGCGAGCTCGTCCGGGCTGACGCCGAAGCGCGCCGCGCCGAGGACGCAGATCCGGATCGCCTTGATGCACGCCGTGGACGGGTTCATGTCCCGCCCCCACTTCAGCGCCCCGGCGCGCGGCCGTCAATCACCCGGGCCTCGCTCCCGCCCGGAAGCGCGCCGTCGAACGCGCGTCCGGCCGGAAAATCACCGATCGCGGCTCCGCGCGGCCGGCGATCGCCTCATGACATGCTCCAAAGGACATGCTCTATGAGACATGCCCTCTTCGCCATGTCTGCGTGCGCCTCGCCCCGGCCGCCCGTCACGCCTCGGCTCGCTGCGGCCACTACGCACCCGCGCACGCGCAAGGAACCTCAGGCGCAGCGGCGACCCGCGCCGCGGCGCGCCGGGCGAAAGATCGTGGCTCACGTCGTTTGTCGCCCCAATTGCCGACCGCGGAGGAACGAACCATGCAGAACGACAAACATGACCACCGCAGGCACCGCCACGGGCACCGGGGGCGGCGAGATCTGGGCGAGACGCGCGGCCTGCTGGCGCGGGCGATCGATCGCGTGCGCGCGTGGTTCGGCGACGACGAGGCCTCCTCTCGGCTCAGGCTCGACGGCAAGCGCAGCCGTCGCGACGCCCGGCTCCAGGCGCGCGCCGAGCGACGTCAGCAGCGGCTCGAGCACATCGATGAGCTGCGGCGCGACGGCAAGCGACGTCGGCGCGAGCGCATGCACGAGGAGGCCCCGCACGGCTTCGTCCCGTCGCCGCAGGTGTGGCCGTGGCAGTTCATGGGCCGCGGCTCTCCGTGGCCCCCGAGCCCCGAATCGTACTACCCCCAATTGTTGCCCACCGGCGTGCGCGGACGGCCGCTGCACCGGCGCGGGCGCTTCTCCGGCCGCGGCCCGCGGGGCTACATGCGTCCCGACGCGCGGATCGTCGAGGACATCAACGAGGCCCTGACCTACAGCCCGCACATCGACGCCAGCGACATCGAGGTCCGCGTCGACAGCGGCGACGTCGTCGTGACCGGCGTCGTCGACGATCGCTTCATCAAGCGGCTCGTCGAGGACCTGATCGAGGACGTCTCGGGCGTGCGCGACGTGCAGAACAACCTCCGCGTCGAGAAGCGCGAGCTGCAGGGCGCCGGCGGCATGAACCGCGCCTCGAGCCGGCGCGACGACCTCGGCGGCATGCGCCGCGACATGACCGTCGGCCAGGACTTCGAGGACCTCGAGGCCAGCAACCTCAACACCGGCCAGGAGACCTGCTCGCGCAAGGATCGCCGCGGCGGCGGCTTCTCCGGCACGTGAGCGCCGACCGGCGCGACCCCACGACTTCAGCCGCGAGCGCCGAAGGCTGCGGACGCATCGCCTTCCACGCGCTCTGCGACGCTCCCGTCGTCACCGGAAGCGCTCGCAGGACCCGTTGCCCGCCGACGCGGTCGCGCGGCGCTCGACTGCCAGCGCTCACAGGACGCATCGCACTGCGACGCGGCCCTGCGGCGCTCCGATCGTCACCGCGAGCGCTCGCACGACGCGTCCTGCGACGCGGCCGTGCGGGCCTCCGGTCGTCGCCGCGAGCGCTCGCATGACGCGCTCCCGCATCACCGCGGGCGCCAGCGATGCAGCGGCTCACGGCGCAGTCGCCCGGCGCATGAAGTCGACGTACGCCGCCAGCGCCTCGGCTTGCGAGTAGCGGTCGTCGAGCGCCAGGCGGTCGCCGAGCGCCATCAGGGCCCCCCACAGCATGTAGGCCCACAGCTCCGTGTCACCGCGGCGCAGCTCGCCCGCGGCCATCGCCCGGCGCAGGCTCGGCTCCGCGTTCGTCACCATGCGGTGCAGCGCATCGCGGGCGCGCGCGGCCACCTCGGCGTCGCGCCCGTGGGCGGCCGCGCCGAGCAGGTTCGTCATCGTGCGATAGCCGGCGAACCGCGACAGCACGGCCTGGGCCCGCAGCCGCGCCTCGTCGACCAGCGGCATCTTCGCCTCGAGCTGCGCCCGCGTCGTCGCCGGCACCAGCGTGAAGCGCAGGCGATCGAGGCACTCGACGAACAGCTCGCTCTTGCCGGCGAAGTATTGATAGACGGTCGCCTTGCCGACCCCGGCCGCGCGCGCGATCGCCTGCACGTCGGCGCCCTCGAACCCGCGCTCGAGGAACAGCCGGGCCGCCGCGTCGAGGATCGCCGCGCGGCGGTCGCTCGCGCCGTCCCGGCGTCGTCGCGGCCGCTTGCGGGACGTCCGCGGCCGCAGGCGGGTCGCCAGGCGCTGGTGGATCTCCCCCAGCCCGAGCCCCTGGGCCCGCAGCGCCTTGATCTCGCGCAGCCGCTCCACGTGCTCGTCGCCGAAGTGGTGGAGCCGCGGACCCAGAGTTTCCGGTCGCGGCAGCAGACCGAGGTCGAGGTAGTGGTGAATGGTCGAGCGATGCGTGCCGCTGACCCGGGAAAGCTCGGCGATCTTCATCCTCCCGCCCCTTCTTGAACGCCCCTTTTGTATTGCACAACTCGTATTTTTGTATAACTCAATTTCTCCTCATACCGGCTACGACCGGCACGTCGTTGCCAGTATACGCCGACCGTGATAGCCTCCTTGTATGGAGTTCTCTGCGCGGCCGTCGTGGTCTCTCGCCCTCGCCCTCGTCGCCTGCGGGTCCACCGGCGGCGCGACGACCGACGGCTCGCCTGTCTCCGGGGACAGCTCCACCGGCGACCCGGTCACCTCGACGACGACCGGACCCGACGCGCCGACCACCGCGTCCGACGTCGGCACCTCGAGCGAAGGCACCACCGCGAGCACCACCGACGCGACGACCTCGACCGCGAGCACCGCCGAGCCCACGGCCGCCACCACCGAGGTCGACCCGAGCAGCACCACCGGCGACGACACCGGCGCGGTCCCGGGCTCGCGCTGCGAGGAGACTGCCACCACCATCACCTGCCCCAAGATCACCGTCGAGCTCGGCCCGTGGCAGCGCGACGTGCATTACCAGGTGCCGCTGGGCGACCCGCCGGCGGGCGGCTGGCCGACGGTGTTGATGTTCCAGGGTTCGTTCTTCAGCGCCGAGATCACCTGGATCGCCACCGACGACCTGCCGTTCGGCGCCTTTTATCAGACCCATGTGGTCAAGCAGTTGCTCGACCACGGCTACGCCGTCATCACCCCCGAGGCCAAGCTCGACGGCGGCACCTTCTGGGACACCAACATCCCGCCGTACTCGCTCAACTGGGAGTCGTCGGAGGATCACCAGCTGATGCTGCTCATCTTCGCCGGCATCGAGGACGGCACCTTCGGCCCGCTGGACGCCGGGCGCCTGTTCGCCACCGGCATCTCGAGCGGCGGCTACATGACCAGTCGGATGGCCGTCTCCTACCCGGGCAAGTTCCGCGCCCTGGCGATCGCGGCCGGCTCGTACGCCACCTGTTCGGGCCCCCTGTGCAACGTGCCCGACCTCGAGGCCGACCACCCGCCGACGCTGTTCCTCCACGGCGAGGTCGATCTGACCGTCCCGCTCGTCACCGCGGAGGCCTACTACGACGAGCTGCTGGCGTCCGGCGTCGACGCGCGGCTCGTCACCGAGCCCGGCGAGGGCCACGCCTGGATCGCGGCCTCGCCCGCCGAGGTCCTGGCCTGGTTCGACGGCCACCCCTAGCCCACGACACGCCATGTTCGCCCGCAATCAAAACACCCGCATCTATTACGAGCTCGGCGGCCGCGAGGACGGCCCGCCGCTGCTGCTGCTGCGCGGCCTGACGCGCACGATCCAGCACTGGGGCCCGCTGCTCGACGACCTCGGCGCCGACTTCCGGACCATCGCCATCGACAACCGCGGCGTCGGTCACAGCGACAAGCCGTTCGGCGTCTACTCGACCGCGACGATGGCCGACGACGCCGCCGCGGTGTTAGGGCACGCCGGTATCGAGCGCACCGCGGTGTTCGGCATCTCGCTGGGCGGCGCGATCGCCCAGCAGTTCGTGCTGCGTCACCCGCAGCGGGTGCGCCGGCTGGTGCTCGGCTGCACGCGCGCGAGCGGCAAGGACGGCCCGCCGCCCAAACTCTCGACCGTCCTGACGCTGCTGTCGGGCCTGTGGCTGCCCGAGGCTCGCGCGCTCGAGCGCACCACCCCGCTGGTGCTGTCGCCGGAGTTCCTGCGCGAGCACCCCGAGATCGTCGGCGAGTGGCAGCAGCTCGCCGAGCGCTTCCCGACCCGCCGGCGCGCGCTGATCGGCCAGCTCGGCGCCGTCCTGCGCCACGACACGCGCGCCCGGCTGGGCACGATCGCCGCGCCGACCCTCGTCATCAGCGGCGACGCCGACCGCCTGATCGACGTCGCCTGCTCGCACGCTCTGGCCGCCGCGATCCCGGGGGCCCGGCTCGAGCTGCTGCCCGGCGCCGGGCACGACATCCCGGCCGAGCGCCCGCGCGAGATCGCCGCGCTCCTGCGCGAGTTCTGTCTGTGACACGAGGACATGTGCGAAAGAGCATGTCCTCTTTGACATGATCATTCAAACATGTCCTACAGGTCACGAGCGGCGCTTGACCAGCGCCAGCCCGAGGCCGAGCACGAACAGCAGGAAGCGGCCGGCGTCGCCGGGGTCGCCGCCGTGGGTGCTGCACGCGCAGCCCTTGTCGCCGTCTTCCCCGCCGGTGGCGCCGCCGCTGTCGGTGTCGCTCACGCTGTCGCTCGACGATTCGCTCGAGCTGTCACCGCCGCTCGAGGTGTCGGTGCCGGTCGGTTCCTCGCCGGTCGTCAGCGGCTGCTCGCCCGCGCACGGGCTGCCGGGCACGCCGTCGGCCTCGGTCCAGTCCGGCTCGGGAGGCGTCTCGGTCTCGCGCGGGAGCGCGTCCTCGCGGGCGAAGCAGGCGGGGCACAGCTCGAACGTATTGGCCGCGTTGCCCGCGGCGTCGAAGGCCGTCACCTCGAGGCAGACCTCGGTCCGCGGGTCCTTGCCGCCGAGCTGCTCGGTGACGAGCGACAGCGGAGCGACCTTCGCCCCGGTCGGGACGCGCACCGTCCTGCGGAAGCCGAGGTCGCCCTCACCGTCGGGGTCCCAGGCGATCGTGAACAGCGACGGCTCGCCGGGCGCCGGGATCGCCTGACTGAGGTGGACGTAGAGGGTCAGGTCGCTGTCGCTCATGCAGTCGCCGCCGCTCGACATGAAGTCCGCGTGATCGTAGACGGCGAAGAACGACTCCTCGACGAGCGGCTGCGGGGCCTCGACGTCCTCGGGCCCGGCGGTATAGGTGATCGTGACCGGCTCGCAGCCTTCGTCCGGGCAGAAGGACCCGGACACCACCACGGTCTGACCGGCCATCGGCGTCGGCTCGACGACCACGGCGAGGTCCGCCACGAAGTCGTCGAACGCCGCCGGCAGCAGCTCCGCCGGCTCGCCGTCGACCGTGACGGTGATGCCGTCGAGGCCGATCCCCCAGCCGTCGAACAGCAGCGCGGCGTTGCCCGGATAGATCGCGCCGTCCTCCGGCACCGAGCTCGTGAGGCCCGACTCGGGCACCCCGCAGGCCTCCGCCGGGCGCGCGACCAAAACAGAGAGGGCACACGCGCCGACCAGCGCGGTGCCCTCGACCAGACGACGGATCCGTGAGCCTCTTTCGAGCATGACGCCTGCTTCGTTTGCAAGGACCGAGCACCGGCGACGAACCCGAGGAATTCTCTCCGGTTGCGACCCACTCACGCATTCGCGGGTGACGTGGCGCATGGCGCAGCTGTCGCGAACGCGACGCGCACGCCGGGGCCTCGCGGGCGCGTTTGAGCGCGCCCGAGGGCGATTCCTCCGTTCGCCTCCCGACCTGTCCGATGAGACATCTCTGTAGTTCGGTCCCTGCGTTCTCGCCCGCGAGCTCCACGTCGACCGACCTGCTCACGGACATCGGCGCTCGCCTCGCCGGCTCCTTCGAGCCTGCACCTGTCCGCGCGGCCCGTTCGCGGCCGCGCGATCTTTCGCGTACTCTCGCCGCCGTGTCGCGCCCGCACGCCTCGCTCTGGCTCGCCGTGTGGGCGACCTTCGCGCTGGCCGCCCCGGTCGTCGGCATCGTCCTGACCGCGGCCGAGTCGGGCATCCCGGTGCAATGGCCCGCCCTGCTGACGATCGCCGCCGACAGCCTCCTCCTCGCGCTCGGCCTCACCGCCCTCGCCCTCGCCCTCGCCTACCCGCTCGCGCGCGCGGTCACGGCTCCGTGGCTGCTGCTGTTCGTGATGGTCGCCCCGCTCGCGCGCGCCTTCGGGGCGCTCGCGCTGGGCCTGTCCCCGGGGACAGGTTCCGTCGCCCTCGCCCGGCTCGCCGGCGACCTCCCGCTCGCCGCGTTGCTGCTGCGCGCCCGCCTGCGGACCCGCCCGCGCAGCTGGCTCGACGCCGCGGCCGACCTCGGCGCCGGGCCGTGGCGGCGCTTCCTCGTCGTCGAGTGGCCGCACCTGCGCCCCGCCTACTTGCTGGCCGGCGTGTGCATCACCTTGCTGGCGATCGGCGACGCCACCATCGCCGCGGTCGCCGGCGGCGGCAAGCGCCACCCTCGGCCTCGCCCTGCGCGAGGCCGTCCTGCTCGACGCCCACCCGCGGCGGGCCGCGGCGATCGCCGCCGTCTTCGCCGCGATCGCCCTCCCGTGCGCCTGGGCCCTGGCCCGCGGCCTGCGGGCGGTCGGGCGCAGCCGCGAGGGTCGCCAGCCGCCGGACGGCCGCGCGGGCCTGGCGATCCTCGCCGTGTGCGCCGCCCCGCTGGCCGCGCTGGTGGTCCCGGCGGTGACATGGCCTTTGGGACAGGGTGACGCCCTCCTCCTGGCCCAGCTGCCCGCCACCCTCGCCACCGCCGGCGCCTCCGCGGTCCTGGCCGCCGCGCTCGGCTGCGTCACCGGCTTCGCCGCCCCGGCGCGCTGGAGCCCGGCGCTGCTGCTGCCGCTGGCCCTGCCGCCCGCCGTCTACGGCGCCGCCTGGCTGGTGACCGCGCAGCAACTCGGCTGGGGCCCCGGGGCCGGCCTGACCTTTGTGACATTGCTCCCGGGACAGGTCGCCCTCGCCCACGCTGGCGCCACCGCGGCCTTCGCCGGCGCCGCGCCGCTCGCCGACGCCGCTCGCGACCTCGGCGCCGGAGCGGCCGCGCGGGCCCGCTGGCTGTGGTGGCCGCTCGCCTGGCCGGTCGGCGCCGCCCTGGCGCTGGTGGCCTTCGCGCAGGCGGTCGGCGACGCCGGCGCCTCGGCCTTCACCTCCGGCCCCGGCGGCAGCACCCTCGCGGTCGGCCTCGAGATCCTCGGCCGCGGCGCCGACCTCGGCGCCGTCCCCCGCTGGGCTCTCGGCCTCGGCCTCGTCCCCTTGCTGGCCGCCGCGCTTGCTGCTCTCCTGCGCCGGCGATGACCCTGTCGCTGCGCGCGCTGACCAAGGCCTACGCCGGCCGCCTCGCTCTCGCCGACGTCGACGCCCTGCTGCCCGCGGGCGCCTACGTCTGCCTCATGGGCGCCTCGGGCTCGGGCAAGACCACGCTGCTGCGGATCGTCGCCGGCCTCGAGCGCCAGGATCGCGGCAGCGTGCTGCTCGACGGCCGCCCCCTCGACGGCCTGCCCGCCGAGCGCCGCCCCGTCCACACCCTGTTCCAGGACTACGCCCTCTTCCCCCACCTCAGCGCCGCCGACAACGTCGCCTTCGCCCCGCGCCTGCTCGGCGTCCGCGGCCCCGAGCTCACGGCGCGCGTGCGGGCCCTGCTCGCGGATGTCGGATTGGACATGTCCTTCGAGACACGCAAGCCCGCCGCCATGTCGGGCGGCGAGCAGCAGCGGCTGGCCCTCGCGCGCGCGCTGGCCGGCGAGCCGCGCTGGCTGCTGCTCGACGAGCCGCTGGCCGCCCTCGACCGCCCGCTGCGGGCCGGTCTGCGCCGCCTCTTGCGCGACGTCACCCGCCGGCGCGGCCTCGGCTGCCTGCACGTCACCCACGACCCCGAGGAGGCGCTCGCCCTGGCCGACCGATTGCTCGTGTTCGGCGGCGGCAGCCTGCTCGCCGCCGGCGCCCCGGCCGAGCTGTACGCCGCCCCGCCGTCGCTCACCGTCGCCCGCCTGCTCGGCGAGGTCACCCCGGAGCCTGGCGGCGACGGCTGGCTGCGCCCCGAGCACCTGCGCCTCGAACCGCCCGCCGGCCGCCCGCGCGCCCCGCAGGACATGTCCCCGGGGACCTATCCGATCGGTCATGCCCCTCCGAGCATGTCCTCGGAGACACCTCGTGTATCGAACCGACCGCCCGGCGAGACGGCCGCCGTCGATCTCTCCGGCGACCTGTCCCTCGGGCCAGCCACCGCCGCGTCGCCGCATGACCTGCCGTTCGAGACGGCCGATCGCCCGGCCGCCCGCGCGGTCGGCACCGTGCGGGCGGTCGCCTGCCTCGGCGATCGCTGGGAGGTCGAGGTCGAGATCGGCGGGCGCGTCCATCTGTCGCGGATCCCCGACGCGCCCGCCTGCGAGCCCGGGCAGCCGGTCGCTCTGGCCTGGGACCGGCGGCGCGTGCTGCGGTTCGCCGCGCCGGACGCCTGAGCTTGTGGCATGGTGCCGGCCATGTCGGGCCTGAGCCGCCGCACCTTCCACCGCTTGCTCGGCGCCGGCGCGTGCGCCACCGCCTGCTCCGGCGGCGGCGCCAGCCTGGCGCTCTACAACTGGGGCGACTACCTCGCGCCCGAGGTCGTGGAGCGCTTCACCGCGGCGACCGGCTTCCGCATCACGCAGGACTACTACCTCGCCGAGGCCGAGCTGGTGGCCAAGCTGGGAAGCGGCGCCGCCTACGACGTCGTGTTCCCGATCGACTACGTGCTGGGGCGCATGCGAAGGCGCGCCCTGCTGGTCCCGCTCGCGCGCGACAAGCTGCCCGGCCTCGCCAACCTCGACCCGCAGTTCGGCCCGTGGATCGCCGCCGACAACCAGATCTACGCCGTCCCTTACCTCTGGGGCACCACCGGCATCGGCTACGACAGCGACCACGTCGAGGCGCCCACCTCGTGGAAGGCCCTGTTCGACCCGCGCCACGCCGGCAAGATCAGCGTCATCGACAGCAAGGGCGACGTCTTCGACCAGGCCCTGCTCGCCGCCGGCATGGACATCAACAGCACCGACAAGCCCGCCATCCGCGAGCGCGTCTACCCCATGCTGCGGGCCCAGAAGGACATCCTGCGCGCCTACGACAGCAACCCCGCGCGGGCGCTGGCGGCGGGCGACACGTGGATCGCCCAGATCGACAGCGGCGACCTGTTCCGGGCCCAGAAGCAGCGGCCGAGCCTGCGCTACGTCATCCCCGAGGAGGGCGCGGTGCTGTGGGTCGACTATCTCGCGATCCCCGCCACCGCCCCGCTCCCCGGGGTCGCGGTGCGCTTCATCGACTTCCTGCTCGACCCCGAGATCGCCGCCCTCAACGCCAACGCGCTGCGCTTCGCCACCCCGAACCTCGCCGCCATCCAGCGCGGCCTCGTCGCCGACGCCGGCGACCTCGCGCTGTACCCGTCGGCCGAGACGCGCAAGAAGCTGTTCGTGTCCGAGAACTGGTTCGGCCAGACCGAGGCCGTCGTCGACGAGCTGTGGCTCGAGCTGCGCCGCGCGTGAGCGTCACGGGTCGCAGGAGCCCGGCTCCTGGCACTCCTGCGCGAGCGACTTCCACTCGCCGACGCTCAGGTGGTCGCTGCAGGCGCACATCTTCACGCAGCACAGCTCGCCGAGCCGCGTCACCGGCACGCAGGCCGGCCCCTGCGCGCAGCCCGGGATGACGGGGCAATCGGCGTCCTCGTCGCACGTCTGGGTGCAGCGCGACTCCGACGCCACGACCTCCTGGTCGAGGATGCAGTGCGTCCCGCCGCAGGTCGCCCACGGCGCGGCACAATCGCTGTCGTCGGTGCATCCCGGCGGCTCCTGGTCCCACATGAACAGGCAGATGCCGCCGTCGCAGTCCGGCTGCGGCGTCACTGCCTTGGCCTCGATCGGGTAATCGAACGCGAGCTCGCACGGGCCGCCGTATTCGCCGGGTTCCGGCTCGATGGCGCCCGTCTCGACGACCAAAGTCGTCGCGCTGATATTGGTCACAGAGCTCTCGGTACCGGCCGACTCGTTGTACTCCGTCGTCGCGGTGATATCGGTGGCCGAGCCCTCGGTCCCGACCGACGAAATCGACACGGGCCCGTCCGTGGAAAGGCTCTCGCCGACGACCTCGGGGGTGAGGACGCAGCCGGCCAGCAGCAAACAAATCATGGGGAGGAGTGATGTGCAGTGGGTCATGCTCTCTTCAATCTCCGGCACCCGCCCTCGTCATCGAAAAATCGTCGGCCGACCGATCACCCGATGTCCTATCCCTCGGGGACCGGCTCCGGCAGCGCCCCGCCCGGGCACAACGGCGCCGCCTTGCGCGCCAGCGCCGGCCGCTCGCGCGCCAGTTGCTCGATCTCCGCGCGGGCTGCCTCGACCTGTCCCGAAGCGCAGGTTGCGACGATCTGAGACAACCACCGCTCGTCGCGCAGGGTCCCGCCCGGGAACTCGCGCGCGTGCGCGGCCAGCAGCGCGATCGCCCGGTCCCACGCGCGCTCGCGGATCGCCCGGCGCGCCTCGGCGATGAGGCCGGCCTCGCGCGCGAGGTCCTCGCTCCCGCTGGCCGCCGGTGTCGTCGCGCCGGCCGGCTCACCGGGCCGGCGCGCGGCGACCCCGGCATACATGTCCTCGGGGACAGCTTTTTCTACGACCGCGCGCACAGCGCCGGCCGCCCCCGACTCCAATCTGTCCCCCGGGACACCTGCCCCCACGGCCGACACGGCGCCCGTCGATGACCTGGCCGCCCGGACATCCTGCTCCTCGCGTCCGCCTGCCTGCCCCGCGCGGCCTCGCCGGATCGCTCGCTCCGCGCCACCTTCCCGCGCCCCTGCGCCCACCCGCGACCTGCCCGCACGGCCGTCTCCCCCTCGACCCCGCCCTGACCCGCAGCCACCGCCCCGCCTGCGAACCTGTCCCAACGGCCATCTCCTCCCTCGACCCCGCCCTGACCCGCAGCGACCGCCTTCGCCTTCCCGTCCGAACGACCCTCTTCTCCGTCGTGCTGGCCCGCGGCCCCTCGGCCCCCCACACCTGCGAACGGCCCTCGCCCCCGCCCACGCGCCCCTGCCAGCCCCCTGCCAACTCCTCCGAGATCGAGCGAGCGGCCATCGCCTGCGCCCGCGAGGTCCGCCACTGCCGACAACCTGTCCCCGAGGACATGGCTCTCGTCCGCGATCTCGGCCCTCGCCATCGACCTGTCCCGGAGGACATCCACTCTCGCGCCATCGCCTCCCGCCGCCATCAACCTGTCCCCGAGGACATCCTCCGCCTTCCCGCCCTTGCGGGCTTCCAGCCCCCGACCGCGCCCCCCTCCGCCGCTCCCGCCCGGCCCGCCTCGAGCAGCGCCGCCCCGCCCCCGAGCACACCCAACAGCACCGCCGCCAGCGTGGCGATCTGCGGCGCGCTCGCCACCGCCGACAACCCCGCGAACAACCCCCCGCCGTGCGCCGCCGGCGTCGCCGCGGCTGCCCCACCGGACATGCCCCAAAGACCAGGCACCAGCAAGGCCGCCAGCACCCGCTCGCGCGTCGCCGGCGACGGCGCGTGGGCCCGGCGGGCCCGGCCGAGCAGCGCCTCCCGCTGATCGCACAGGCGGAGCCGCGCGCAGCTGCGGTCGAATTCCTGCCGGGCCGCGCGCAGCCGCGAATACACCGTGTTCTCCTTGATCCCCAGGGCGCTGGCGATCTCGCCGGCCGTCTGCTCTTCGAGCTCGGCGAGCACGAACACCGCCCGCTTGTCGTCGTCGAGCCGGGCCAAGAACCGCTCCAGCCATTCGGTCGCCTCGCGCTCCCGCAAATGCGCGTCGTCGACGCCCGCCCCGGGCGGCTCGTGGGTCAACGCCTGCACCAGCCGGTCCCGCCGCGACGCCCCGCGGCGGAAGCGCCAGGCGATCCTGCGGACGATGCCGAACAGCCAGCCGCGCACGTTCGTGATCGGCGCGTCGGCGCGACGCAGGACGATTAAAAACACCTCCTGCGCCGCGTCCTCGACCGCCGCCGGCGGGACCCCGAGCCGGCGCAGGTTCTGGTGGACGTAGGTGAAGTGGGCGCGGAAGAACGCGGCGAACGCGGCAACCCGGTCGGGTGGGCAGGAGAGCATGGCTGGAGGTGAAATCTCCGGCAGGGGCGGCGCTCGTCAGAAAAAAACACCGCCACCGACCCCCCGAAGCGCAGGCCCACGGGCGGCACCCGGTACAGCAACGCCCGCTCGTCGGCCGCGGCGTAGCCCCGCCGCGTGAACGCGACCACCGCCTCGACATCGGCCCCGAGCGCCAGCCACCGCAGCGGCCGCCACTGCGCCCCCGGGCCCGCCACCGCGGCTGCCCACAGTCCCGTGGTGCGAGCATTGCTGGGAAAACCGAACCCCCGCGCGGTCAATGCACCGACCTCGAGGCCGCCGCACAAATGCAGCGACCACGCCCGCCGCGACCATCGCGGGCAGCCGCGGACCGCCGCCGCCGACAGCTGCAGCTCGCGCCCGCCGCGGGCATCTCCGCCAGCCGCAGCGGCGCCGCGAAGGTGTGGTGAAACCGCAATTCGAGGCGCGCCCGCGGCCACAGCACCAGCAGCCCGGCCTGCAGCCCCGGCGCCGGCGAGCGCGGCGGACCGACGGCGCCGACCGCCGCCACGAATGCACCGACCGCCGGCCGCGCGCGCACCTCCGGCGACGGCGTCCGTTGCAGGCCCGGCGGGATCTCGTCGTCGCGCGCCGGCCGGCTCGACCCGCTCCCGGCCGGCTCGGCCGCCACCGCCACGATCACCGCCGTCGCGTCGGCCAGCGGCGCGCAGCGGGCATTGTGAGCGCGCCGCTCCTGCACGCCGTCGCCCGTCTGCACCGCCAGCGCGAGCGAATAGCCGGTATCGTCGACCGTGATCGCGGCCTCGGCGACGACCGGACGGCGGCTCCCGACGGCCGCCAGGCGCTCGGCCGCCGCGGCGACCTCGGCCGCCGTGGGACATCCCGCCACCTCGGGCCAGCGCAGCTCCAGCCAGCCCGGATCGGCGAGGAGGAGCAGCGCGAGCGCGGCGGGGGGCACCTCGCAACAGTATGCCCGCGAATGCGAATCGGCGCTCCCCGGACGCCGGCGCGGATCCGACCGGCAGACGCGGGCCCTCCACATTGCGCCGCCGCGTCGCTCGGCGAAGCACTCACCCGCGAGCGTGCGTCCCCCGATGATTCGCGGGCGACGTCCATCGATTACGAGCACCCGGGGGCACGCCATTGGGGTCACCGCTCCTCGCCGTCAGGCCCCATCTGCGGCCGCCGCACTGCGATTGTAGGGCGCGCGAATCGACGCCTTGACGCTATTTGCCGCGCGGTGATAAGGCCGCTGCCATGGCCATGACACTGCGAGATGGTGGTTCGTCCTGCCCTCCCTGACGCTCCTCGCCGCGTGCGGCGACAACGGCGGCACCACGACCGGGAGCACCGGCACCGACGGGACGACCGAGCCCGCCACCACCGACGCCACCATGACGCCCGGCACCACCGACGAACCGAGCAATCCGAGCAGTCCGGCCACCACGGATACCCCGACCACCGACGGCACGACCACCGTCGATCCCACGGTCGGCACCACCGATGCCCCTGGCACCACCGACGCCCCCGGCACCACCGACGCCCCCGGCACCACCGACGCCCCGGGCACCACCACCGACGATACGACGACGGGCACCACCGGCCCGGTCGAACCTGGCCCCGAGAACATCCCGGAGATCCCCGACGACGGCATGCCCTCGTCGGCCCATTTCAAAAAGATCCCGCTCGGCATGTCCGAGGCCGAGCAGGGCTACTGGGAGTACACCCCGCCCGGCTACGGCGGCGGCGAGAAGTACCCGCTGATGGTGTTCCTCCACGGCATCGGCGAGAACGGCAACGGCGACAGCGAGCTCGACAAGGTGCCGAACAACGGCCCGCCGAAGCTGCAGAAGAACGACCAGTGGGACACCACCCTGCCGTTCGTCGTGCTCTCGCCGCAGCACCCCGGCGGCGGCTGCCCGGGCTCCGGCGAGATCCACTCGTTCATCGAGTACGCGATGATGCACTACGACATCAACCCGGCCCGCGTCTACCTCACCGGCCTGAGCTGCGGCGCCATCGGCTCGTGGGGCTACCTCGGCGACTTCCTCGACGAGCAGATCGCGGCGCTGGTCGCGATCGCCGGCGACGGCAAGGGCGCCTTCATGAAGGCCAAGTGCGAGCTCGGCCGCGTCCCGATCTGGGCCTTCCACGGCGACCAGGACCCGACCGTCAACGTCAGCGGCACCATCGAGCCCGTCACCGGCCTGCAGATGTGCGACCCCAAGCCCGACGTCGAGATGGTCATCTACCCCGGCGTCGGCCACGACTCGTGGACCAAGACGTACGACCTCTCGGCCGGCCACGACATCTATTCGTGGATGCTCGAGCGCTACAAGCAATAGCCGCTCCCACCATTCGTGAATGATCGAGGTCGCGGGGCCGCCGGCTCCCGCGACCTTCGTCCGCCCCGCATCTGCACCAGCGGAGGCCGGCCGCGCGATCTCGCGCATCCGCCAGGCGGGCCCGGCCATTGGTATGCTCGCCGGCGGTGACGGAGCCCCCGCCTCAGGTCCCCGACGACGACGGCAACGTCGCCGACGCGCGCACGCGGGAGGTCCCGCCCGACCCGCCCGTCGTGCAGGCCCGGCCCGGCCGCACGCGCTCGCACCCCCGCGTGCCCGACGAGCCGCCCGCGCCGACGCGGATCCGCCACTTCACGGTGCTGCGCCAGATCGGCCAGGGCGGCATGGGCGTGGTCCTCTCGGCCTTCGACGACGAGCTCGACCGCAAGGTCGCCATCAAGCTGATGCGCCCGTCGCACGGCGACAGCCTCGGCCGCGCCCGCCTGCAGCGCGAGGCCCAGGCGATGGCCAAGCTGGCCCACCCCAACATCGCCCGCGTCTACGAGGTCGGCGAGTTCGAGGGCCGCGTCTACATCGTGATGGAGTACGTCCAGGGCGAGACGCTGCGCGCGTGGCTGCGCCGCGGCCCGCACCCGTGGCGCGACGTGTCGGCGATCTTGCAGCAGGCCGGCCGCGGCCTCGCGGTCGCCCACGCGGCCGGCCTGGTCCACCGCGACTTCAAGCCCGACAACGTCATGGTCGCCGAGGACGGCTTCGTCCGCGTCCTCGACTTCGGCCTCGCCCGCGCCGTCGAGGCCGGCGAGGCGAACTTCGGCGCCGACCCGCGCCTGTTCGCGCCGGTGACTCACAGCACCGGCTCGCTCAGCGAGCCATTGACGGAGGCCGGCACGCTGGTCGGCACGCCGCCGTACATGTCCCCCGAACAGTTCGCGCTGCAGCCGATCGGCGTCGAGAGCGACCAGTTCAGCTTCTGCGTCGTGCTCTACGAGGGCCTGCACGGCGCGCGGCCCTTCAAGGCGCGCACCGCCGACGAGCTCCTGACCCAGATCGAGGCGCTCCAGCGCAGCGAGCCGCCGCGCGGCCCCAAGTCCCGCCGCGCCTGCGCCGGATCGTCCTGCGCGGCCTGTCGGCGCGCCCGCAGGACCGCTGGCCGTCGATGGAGGCGCTGCTCGCCGAGCTCGCGCGCGAGCCGGGCAAGCGCGCCCGCCAGTGGTTCGCCGGCCTCGGCATCGCCGGCCTCGCGGCGGGCCTCGGCTACGGCCTCACCCCACCCGCCGCGGCCCCGCAGAACCTCTGCAAGGACGCGCCGGCCCGCTTCGCCGGGGTGTGGGACGACGCGCGCAAGGCCGAGCTCCGCCAGGCCCTGCGCGCCACCGGGGCGGCCGGCGCCGACGACGTCGCCGGCCGCGTCGAGGCCCGCCTCGACGCCTACGCCGCCGAATGGATCGCCATGCACACCGCCGCCTGCGAGGCCACCCACGTGCGCGGCGAACAATCCCCGCAGCTGCTCGACCGCCGCATGGAGTGCCTGAGCCTGCGCCGCACCGAGGTCGACGTGCTCGTGCAGAGCCTGGCCGCCGCCGACGCGGCGATGCTCGATCGCGCGGTCCAGGCCACCATGAACCTCGGCCGCCTCGATCGCTGCGCCGACGCCGAGGCGCTGATGGCCACCCTGCCGCCGCCCGACGATCCGGAGCAGGCGGCGCGGGTCGCCGACGTGCGGGCCAGGCTGGCCCGCGTGCGCGTGCGCGGCAACCTCGGGCAGTACGAGGCGGTCCGCGCGCTGAGCGACGAGCTCCTGCAAGAGGCGATCGCCATCGGCTACCGCCCGCTGCACGCCGAGGTCCTGGCGCGCCACGCCCAGTTGCTCGAGTACGCCGGCGACCCCGCCGGCGCCGAGAAGGCGATGCTCGACGCCTACTTCATGGCCGGCGCCGTCAAGCACGACGAGATCCAGGCCGACGCGGCCCTCGCCCTGACCTTCATCGACGGCGTCGAGCAGGCCCGCTACGACGACGCGATGCTGTGGGACCGCCACGCCGCCATGCTGCTCGAGCGGCTCGGCGCCCCGCCGGTGCTGCAGATCACCCGCCACACCGGCCTCGGCGGCGTGCTCGAGCGGTGGGGCAAGTACCCCGAGGCCCGCGAGCACCTCGAGCGCGCGCTGGCCCTCGCCGAGGCCGACGAGGGCCCCGAGAACCTCAACCTCGCCACCGTCGCCCACAACCTCGGCGGCGTCTACCTGGCCCAGGGCGACCTCGCCGCGGCCGAGCGCATCTATCGACGCAGCCTCGACCTCTTCGCCGCGCTGCTCGGCCCCGACAACCTCGCCGTCGGCGAGACGCTCAACAACCTCGCCATGGTCGCGCAACAGCGCGGCGACCTGCCCGGCGCCCGCGAACGACTGCAGCGCGCCCTCGCCATCTACGAGCGCAGCCTCGGCGCCCGGCACCCGCGCCTGTCGATCCCGCTGTGCAACCTCGGCAGCGTCGCCGCGGCCCAGCGCGACCTCGCCGCTGCTCACGCGCACTACGAGCGCGCCCTCGCGATCATTGAAAAGGCCCTCGGCGCCGACGACTTCGAGGTCGCCGAGCCGCTCGGCGGCCTCGCCGAGCTGGCCGCGCTCGAGCGCCGCTGGGACGACGCCGAGGCCCTCGCCGGGCGCGCGCTGGCCCTGCACGCGCGCGTGCAAGGCCCCGCCCAGCCGGGCCAGATCCAGCCGCTGTGCGCCCTCGGCGAGGTCGCCCTGGCCCGCCGCGACTACGCCGACGCCCGCGCCCACTTCCAGCGCGCGCTCGAGCTCGCCGAGGCCACTTACGGCCCGCAGGACATCGCCGCCGCGACCGCGCTCGGCGGCCTCGCCCGCGCGGCCGTCGGCGAGCGCAAGCCCGCCGAGGCGCTCCCCCTGCTGACCCGCGCCCTCGCCATCCGCGAGCAGCCGGGCGGCCTGGCCCACGAAGCCGCGGCGCTGCGCTTCGTCGAGGCCCAGGCCCGCCAGCAGTCGCGCGACGCCGCCGCCGCCGACGCGGCCCGCCAGGCCCTCGCCCACTACGCCGCCGCCGGCGAACGCTTCACCGCCGAGCGCGCCGAGGTCGAATCATGGCTGGCCGCGCACCGCTGATTCCCGACATCGACTGCATATATTGATAGCGCCGCGCAGGCTCTGCCACCATTGCCGGCAATCCTTGCAGCCGCGCGATCCGGCCCCGACATTCGCGGCAATCGCGCTATTCCGATCGCGGTGACGGATACGCCGCCCCTGGTTACTATCGAGACGATGGCCCAGTCCGACCAGCACGAGGGCGCGGTGCGGGCGCGGTTCGCCGCCTGGGCGGCGGCCGAGAGCGACGAGATCGCGCTGGCCGGCCTCGCCGCGCTGCTGGCCGACGCGAGCGGCGACGCCGTGGCGACCCGCCTGCGGCACCTGTGGTCCCCGCCCGCGGCCGCCGTGTCCGTGCCCGTGCCCGCGCCCGGCCGCCCGCGGGACCCCGCGCTCGAGCGGGCCCTCGCCACCGCGAGCGCCTGCGTCGGCCGCCTCGACGCCATCGACTCCGGCAGCGCCACTTTCCTCGCCACCGCCTGGCTCGTGCGCCCCGACCTCGCGGTGACGACGCGCAAGCCGCTGCTGTCCTGCCTCGCGCCGCTGACCCGCGGCGAGCGGGCCCTGCAGCTCGACCTCGGCGGCGGCCCGGTCGCGGTCCGCGAGGTCCTCTACCTCGCGCCCGACTGCGACCTCGCGCTGCTGCGCGTGGCCCCGCAAGCGAGCTTCATCGCCCTCGCCTCCGGCGTCGCCCACGGCCACGAAGCTGGCCGCCATCGACCGCAGCGAGCCGCCCGGGGCCGAGCCCGGCGACCTGCGCCTGGTCCCGGGCCGGGTCCAGGAGGTCTCGTCCGCGCTGCTGCGCCACGACTGCGCCGGTCGGCCCGGCGGCGTCCTCCTCGACCTCGCGTCCGGGCAGGCGATCGGCCTCACCCTCGGCGGCCACGAATCGGTGCCCGGCTGGCTCGTGCGCGAGCGAATCGAGCGACTGTCGCGATGACGCGCCCCGCCTCAACGCGACGCCCCGAGCTGCGCCCGCAGCCCGGCCGCCCATTGCTCGAGCCCGGAGATCGTGCTCTCCATCTCCGACGCGCTCGCCTCGAGCCCGCGAATCGCCGCCTCGAGCTGTTGCTTGGCCCGACGCAGGCGGCTGCGGGCCGTGTCCTCCGGCACCCCGAGGAACTCCCCGAGCTCGGGCCCGGTCATGCGCTCCCAATAATACAGCTCGAGGATCACCTGCGACGCGACCGGGATCTTGCGCAAACCGTGCAGCAGCAGCCGCTGCTCCGCGTGCGCCGCCAGCAGCGACGTCGGGCTCGCGCCGAGGTCGACGAGCGACATCTTCTCGAGGTCGAGCTCCTCCAGCGGCCGCCGGTTCCGCCGCAGATGGTCGCGTAGGATGTTGTGGGCGATGGCGAACAGGTACGTGCGGAACGAGGCGTCCCCGCGGAACCGGTCGCGGCCCTCGACGCAGCCGGTGAAGGTGCGCTGCACGAGGTCCTCGGCCTGGTGCTCTACCTTGTTGCGGAAGAACCTGCGCACGGCGTCGAAATAGCGGTCGAACAAGACGCTGCCCGCCTGGCGATCGCCGGCCCGCCAGGCGGTGAGGAGCTCCTCGTCGCTCTTCATGGCGCCACCTTACCACGGAGCCCGGGCCGCGAAACCCGCTGGCTGACGGACCCGGCCCTCGGAGACACTACCCCGGCCATGGACCCGCAGCAGGAGCACACCTGGCCCGACCTCGAGCAGCTCGGGTCCGACAAGCGCGACCTCGCGGACGAGGCGATGTATCGCAGCCTCAAATCGAAGCTGTTCGACGAGGCCTATCCGCCGGTCCAGCTCGGCCGCTTCCGGGTGGTGCAGACCCTGGGCCGGGGCGGCATGGGCGTGGTCTACGCGGCCGAGGACCCGCAACTCGGCCGCCAGGTGGCGATCAAGGTCATCCGCGACGACCGCCTGCGCGAGGGCGCCAAGGACCGCGCGCGCCTTTTTGCGAGAGGCGCAGATGCAGGCCAAGCTGTCCCACCCCAACGTGGTGCAGATCCACGAGGTCAGCGAATCCGACGGCGCGCTGTTCATCGTCATGAAGCTGGTCAAGGGCTGCAACCTGCGCGAATGGTTGGACCGCGAGCCCCGCCCGCTGGCAACGATCCTCGAGCGATTCGTCGAGGCGGCCCGCGGCCTGTCGGCGGCCCATCAAGGGGATCGTCCACCGCGACTTCAAGCTGGCCAACGCCATGGTCGGCGAGGACGGCCGGGTCCGGATCGCCGACTTCGGCCTCGCCGTCGCCGGCCAGAGCGAGCAGGAGACCGAGCCCGAGCGCCCCCGGCTCCGCCGCCGCCGGCCATACCAGCAAGCACGCCGGCACGCCGACGTACATGTCGCCCGAGCAGGTCCGCGGCCGCGACTGCGACGCCCGCAGCGATCAATACTCGTTCGCCGTCGCCCTGACCGAGGCGGTGTTCCGCCGCCCCCGCCCCCGCGATCGAGCGCCTGGCCGATCGGACAGGCGCCCTGACGCTGCCGACCGACCCCCCGCCCCGCAATGGCTGCGCCAGGCCCTCACCCGCGCCCTCTCCCTCGACCCCGCCGACCGCTTCCCGTCGATGGCCGCCCTCATCGACGTGCTGGTCGAGACCCCCAAACGCCGCAAACGCCGCGCCCTCGCGGCCGGCCTGGTCGTGGCCCTGGCAGGCTCGACCGCCCTCGGGGCGACGATCTTCGCTAGCGAGAAGGCGAAATCACAGTGCTCGCAGGACGAGATCAGCCTCGCCGAACTCTGGAACGAGGACCGCAAGGCGACGCTGCACGAAGCGTTCACGACCACCGGCTTGCCCTACGCTGAGAAGTCGTGGCAGCGCGTGAGCAGCATGCTCGACGCATATGCCAGAGACTGGGCCGAGGTCGCGGTGAGCAACTGTGAGGCGAGGCAAACCGCGGCGCAACCATTGGAGCGGCGCTTCGCGCAGGGCGCCGCCTGCCTCAGCCGCCAGCACGACGCCTTCTCCACCCTGCTCGCCGATTTCGCCGCCGCCGATCGGGCCCTCGTCGCCAGCGCCGACAAGGCAGTGGCCGGCCTGTCGCCTCCCGAGCCCTGTCGCGTGACATCGGACATGCAGAACGTGAGCAGCTCCGTCGGGCCTATCAACCCGCGAGTCCGCGATCTGCTCGATCGCGGCAAGCTCCTCACGATCACGCACGAAGGTCGCGACGCCGTCGCCTTCCTCGACACCGCGCTGGCGGAGATCCGCAGCACCGCCGACGTGGCCGGCGAGGCCGAGGCGCTCCTGCTGCTCGGTCAGGCCAGGGGCCGCTTGCTGAGTGACGGGCCCGGCGCGGAGGATCTCCTGAATCAGGCCTACGATCGAGCGAACACCGCCAATCATACGGCGCTGCAGTGGAAGATCTGGAACGAGCTCGCGTACGTCCACGTCGTCCTGTTCGACGCGCCCGCCGAGGCCCGCAGGGATCTCGCCCACGCGCGGTCCAGCCGCCCCTTGGATTCGCAGGAAGCAGACACGGCGCTCAGGGACGTCGAGAGCGACATCCTGATCGCCGAGAATCGGGCCGCCGAGGCGGTCGTGCTGCGCCGTTCCTCGCTGGAATCCTTGCAATCGTATCACACCGCCGGCCACCCCGACGTCGTCGAAGCTCGCCTATCGCTCGCCGCGGCCCTCGGAGACGCCGGGAAATCCGACGAAGCCCGGACCCAGCACATGCAGCTATTCGACGAACTGAAGCAGGAGTTCGGCTCCGAGCACCCTTATACTGCGCGTGTCGAGCTGAACCTCGGCATCGACCTCCTCGATCTCGAGCAACTCGACGCAGCCCGCAAGCACTTCGAGCACGCCCGCGCCGCTTTGATGCGGACCTACGGCGAGGTCCATCTCCTGGTCGCCAAGGCAGAGCTGGCGCTGGCAAACCTGGATTTCAACGAGGAGGCGCTCCCCGTCGGCCACGGCGTGGGCGGAGCGAGCACTCGCAGTTTACACGACTCTGGTCCCGCGGGCCCACAGCGAGCGCGTCGTGGCCCTCTGGCAGCTCTCGGAAGCCTACCGGCTGGAAGGCCGCCACGATCGCCTCCTGGCGATCGACCAGGAGTTGCTCGACATCTACGACGCCGACCCGACGCGCAAGGGCTTCGACGTTCCCGGCCTCCTTACCAACATCGGCGAAACACTCTGCCTGCTCGACCGATGCTCCGAGGCGCTGGAATATTTCACGCGTCTCATGAGGCTCTACCGCACCGAGACGCCGCCCGAACCGGCGCTGCAGGCCATTCCCCTGCGGGGGATCGGACTGGCGCACCTGCGGGACGGCAAACCGGACCTCGCGCTCCCGTTCCTCGAGCAAGCGCTGAAGTTCTCGAACAGTCTCCGCACGAACGCGGCGGCGTGTCCGAGAACCTGGGCGCCACCATGCGCGACGTGGCCGACGCCCTCACGGCGCTCCGACGAGAGCCCCGACGAGTCCGCGAGCTCCGCCGCCGCGCCGACGAACTCCAGTCGGCGGAGTGACCTCAGCGCAGGCGCTCGAGCTGCGCGAGCCGCTCGCGCACCACCCATCCCGGCACCCCGAGGTTGAGGCGGCGATCGCGTGATTCGCCGTAGTTGAGGCCGATCACCGCGCCGCGGACGAGGTCGACGATCACCCCGCCCGAGCTGCCCCCGAGCGTGGTGCAGTCGTGCTCGAGCAGCGCGACCGACGTCGACACCAGGCGACCGAGCGAGATCCGCTTGAAGCCGCGGCCGTCGCGGTCGAACCAGCCGTCGCCGAAGCAATGCTTGTACTCGGCCTCGGGGTACCCGCCCTCGGCGTGCGCCGGGAAGCCGATCACCGCCACCGGGTGGGCGGCGAAGATCGAGCCGACGACGCCGAGGCCGGCGTGCGACGTCCGCGGCGGGTCGACCTGCACGAACGCGAGGTCGTGGATCGGGTCGACGTACAGCACCCGGCGGACCGCGCAATGCTCGGCCGCAGGCGCGTCCGCCTCGGCGGAGAGGTCGAGGCGGAGAGTCCGGGTCCCACGCTGCAGGTCGTCGAGGAGGAATAAAATGTTGTGTCGATTGGTGACCGCGACGTCGGCGCTGACCAACCAGGCCGTGCCGCACTGCATCAGCGGACCGAGCTCGGGGCACTCCAGCCGCCCGACGGCCCTCAGCATCGCCTCCAATTGAGGCCTGGCCGCGCGGACCACGTCCTGCCATGCCGGCTCCGGCGGCAGCGAGAAGGTCCCGGCGCGGACCGTGAGCGGGCAGGGAAACCATTGGCTCACGAGCTCCAGCCCCGACAATTCGACGGTCTGCGCCGGCGCCGCCGTCGACAATCCGACTTCGTGGCTCTCCAGGGTGTCCTGAGACGTCATCGTTTGCATCGCTCCCTCGGCCTCGCGCCGCCGGACGATAGTGGCACGGGCTCCCTCTTCCGTGCATCTACACGGCTCGATCGATCATTCTCGCAACGGGGTGACCGGTTCGGCCGGT
Organism: Nannocystis pusilla; assembly: GCF_026626665.1. Taxonomy (GTDB): domain Bacteria; phylum Myxococcota_A; class Polyangia; order Nannocystales; family Nannocystaceae; genus Nannocystis; species Nannocystis pusilla. Next base: position 2,434 of record NZ_JAPNKE010000002.1, on the reverse strand, counting down.
CCTGGACACTACCGGGTGTGCGACGCGACGGGGTCGGCGATGTCCGCCGGGCCGACGCGCGACAGGAGTTGCATCGTCATGGCAGTCACATGGACCTTGAAGGACGCCTCGGGCGCGAACCTCACCAACCAGCCGCCGTCCACCACCGGCAGCACCCTCGCCCTCTACTTCAACAACAGCGGCTATCCTTTCCTCGTCTCGACCGAGATCATCACCGAGGTGTTCGTCGAGATCGACAGCACCGGTCCGGTCACGATCACGCTATCGCCGCAGAACGAGGACTACTACCTGGACGAGGCCCGCAGCGACCCGCAGGAGCTGCCGTCGTCCCACGGCGGCGTGATGAGCTGGAATCAGAGCGGCCCCGTCACGACCCTCACCTTCACCGCGCCCGGCACCGTCAATCAGGAGTGGTCGTGGGGCTTCGGCGGCCTCACGCCGCCGGTCGCGCTGAAGATGAAGTTCCGCATCCGCCGAGCGTGATCGTCGCGCCCGAGCGCCGCGCCGAGCGCGGATGGCACCTGACCTTTCCGCCAGGTGCCGTATCCCGCAGCGTTCGACCGGCGAACGGCCCTCCTCGGAGCACCTCGGCGACGGACGCGGCCAGTCGTTGTCCTTCCCGCCGAGTTGCGCTCTCCGCATCGGCCGACCCGACAAGCGGACCCTTCCCTGAGCATCTCGGCGACTGGCGATGACGGCACCTGGCCTCCCCGCCATGGCCGCGCCTCCCCTCACCGGTCGATGGCTCGTCGCCTTGAACCCCCCGCCGTCCGGCCGTCCCATACCGCACCTGTCCTTTCCGCCAGGCAGCGTCGCGCCCGCCTCGCCGAGCTGTTAGCATCCGCCGGTGTCCGCGCTCCCGGTCCTCGACCTCACCCCGCTTCGCCAGGGCGCCGACTCGTCCGCCTGCGACGCCCTCGCGCGGGCCATCGCCGCGGCCTGCCGCGACAGCGGCTTCTTCTACCTCGTCGGCCACGGCCTCGACCCCGCGCTGCAGGCCCGGCTCGAGGCCCTGAGCCGCCGGTTCTTCGCCGCCCCCGAGGCCGACAAGCAGGCCCTGGCGATGCACCACGGCGGCCGCGCCTGGCGCGGGTGGTTCCCGCTCGGCGGCGAGCTCACCTCGGGCCAGCCCGACCTCAAGGAGGGCCTGTACTTCGGGACAGAATTGCCCGCCGACCACCCGCGCGTGCGCGCCGGCACCCCCCTGCACGGCGCCAACCTGTGGCCGGCGTGGCTGCCGGAGCTGCGCCCGACCGTGCTCGCGGTCATGGCGCAGCTCGCCGACGCCGCCCAGCTGCTGCTCACGGGCGTCGCCCGCAGCCTCGACCTCGCGCCCGACTATTTCCGCAGCCACTACACGGGCGACGCGACGCAGCTGTTCCGGATCTTCCACTACCCGGCGACCCCGCAGACGGGCTGGGGCGTCGGCGAACACACCGACTACGGCCTGCTCACGCTGCTCGTGCAGGACGACGTCGGCGGCCTGCAGGTCAAGACCCCGCGCGGCTGGATCGACGCCCCGCCGCGGCCCGGGGCCCTCGTGTGCAACATCGGCGACATGCTCGACCGCCTCACCGGCGGCTGGTACCGCTCGACACCCCACCGCGTGCGCAGCTCGACCCGTAGCGATCGCCTGTCGTTCCCGTTCTTCTTCGACCCCGCGTGGGACGCCGAGATCGTGCCGCTGCCGCGCCGCGCCGCCGACATCTCCGACGACGCCGCCGAGCGCTGGGATCGCGCCAGCGTCCACGCCTTCCGCGGCACCTACGGCGAATATCTGCTGGCCAAGGTCGCCCGCGTCTTCCCCGCCCTGCACGCGGCCGTGCGACCCGGCGCGTGACTCAGGCGCCCACCCCGCGCCCGGCCGCCACAGCCGGCCTCTGCCGTGCTCACATTGCCTGAACGCGACATTGAACCATGTACAGTGGTCGCTCAGTGGTGTTTCCCTACGGTGTCAATTCGCGGAGGAACAGCCATGAGTGCGAAGCACCACACCAAGGACCGCGAGGACACCCGCAGCAACACCGACGCGGAGGCCCCGTTCGAGGAGTTCATCGACCCCGGCTTCCGCTCGCGCGGCCTCTACGGCGAGGTGACCTGGCCGGACCGGGAGCCGCAGCCGTGGCCCTCCGCGCCGCGCGCCCGCGAGGGCGAGGCGCTCGCCGCGTCGGAGTCCGGCCGAGGCCGCTACGTGGGCTGCGGCCCGCGCAGCTATCGCCGATCGGACGAGCGGATCGCCGAGGACATCAACGAGGCCCTCACCTGGCACCCCGACATCGACGCCAGCGAGGTCGAGGTCGCCGTCGAGCGCGGCAACGTCACCTTGACCGGCCTCGTCTACGACCCGCAGACGCGGCGCCTGATCGTCGAGCTGGCGCTACAGACGGCCGGCGTCGCCAAGCTCGACGACCGCCTGAGCGTCGCCGGCGGCAAG
>NZ_JAPNKE010000001.1 GCF_026626665.1 Nannocystis pusilla | reverse complement strand
CGAGACGCGGATGCTCGCCAAGTTCGACGTCGAGTGGCCCCCGAGGCCGGCTCGCAAGGCGCGGCGCGGGGCTTCGGCGTGCCCGGTCGGAGGTGCGTCGTGATGCGCATCCTGGTCGGGAGTCGCGATGAGGCGCGAGCGGATGAGCTCCGCGGCGTCGCGGTCGGCTACGTCGACGACGAGCTGCTCGAAGTGTTCACCGTCGGCGAGCTCGCCCCCGAGGAGCTCGAGGCTCTCGCTGAGCGCCTGGCCAAGGTGGCCCAGGACCTTCGCGCTGGACGGAGGTCAGTGCTCCAATGAAACGCCGGGTCGAGGCGCCCGCGCCGAACCAGGCGGACGGCGGGCGAGGAAACTGGAGCTGCGACGCGCCGCTGCGGAACTCGCTCCTCGAGCGGGCCCGTCGAATCGAGGCCGCGATCGACCTCGATTCGCTCGATGACCTGCACCGCGCCGTCGAGAGCGCGTGGCTTCACGTGCAGCTCCGCGACGGCGACAGGCTCGCTCTCCTCGAACTCATCGCCCGCCGGCGCGATCGGCTCGACCAAACACGAACGCCCGCTCGGTGAGAGCGGGCGTCGGCCTCCACGAATCCCCACGACTCGTTTCGGGTTGGCGGCTCGGCCGCCGGCGGACCCCGGACTGGATGAACGGGAACCCGAACCGGGTATACGATTTTGCCTCGATGGTCAAGGCAAAATATCGAACTTGACTCCGGCAACAGACCTGCCGTAGGTTGCCGCTTCCGGCCGTCCCCACCGGCCAGACTGGATACAGACATGGCGCAAACGCCTTCATGTCTGTTGCCGTCGTCGCAACAGACCTCAGAACGCGATACCGAGCGCGGCATCGCGCAAAAATCGGAGCGATTTCGCACAGAGCAAGAGCAACCGACCTGGGTCAGCGCGATTGCGAGCGCGTGGCGCGCATCGAGCGCCCGGGACGCGCCGAACTCTGCAGTTTCTGGCCCCGAAAGTTGTGAAGGCCAGAAGACTACTATTAATAGCGGTGGGATGTTCAGCTCGATCATCCGCCGGGCGACCGGCACTCCCACGATTACTTTCAGCCAGTTCATCGACCAGTACTATCAACGCTGCTGGAAGAACAAGCACACGGCGCGCCAGTTTCGATCTGTGATCGAGAACTACCTGAAGCCGCGCCACGATGAGAAGAAGCGCCCCAAGAGCGAGGGCTGGCAGCGTGAGCCTGGACCCGGACTCGGCGACATTCGCTGCAACAAGCTGACGCGCGAGCACGTCAAGGCCTGGCACGCGATTCACCAGGATGTCCCGAGGATGGTCAATCGGGCACTGCAGATGGCCAACCAGGCGTGGCGCGATGTTCTGCCTGACGCGTTCAATCCGTTCGACAACGTGCGCCGGCACCCCGAGCGCGATCGACAACGTCGACTCACCGAGGACGAGCGCGCTCGGTTCCTCGCCTCTCTTGAGGAGCTTCGGCGAGAGGGACGGATGACCGACGCTACTGCGGACGCCATTCTCGTCATGCGAGGAACGTTCGCCCGCAAGAGCGAGATTCTCGCTCTTCGCCGCGAGCAGGTGGACATCGAGGCCAAGATCGCTCTACTCGACATTCACAAGACCGACGACCTGGACGGAGCACGAACTATCCAGCTGGCCCTGGTCATGCCGGTGATCCGCCGTCGTCTCGCAGTGTGCGAGGCCCAGGGGACGCCGTACCTGTTTCCAAGCGACCGGAGCCACTCGGGCCACCTGACGTGCGTACTGCGGGCATTCCACCTGATCTGCGAGCACGCAGGGATTGTGCGAACCCGCGACCTCGTTGCACACACGTTGCGGGGCGATGGCGCGACGGTTCTCTTGGAGGAAGGGACCGACCTCCGCGTCATTCAGAAGATTCTCGGCCACCGAGACATCAAGACGACGGCGAAATACGCCCAGGCTACGCAGAAGTCGGCGCAGGCTGCCATGCAGCGGGCTCAAGCCCCGCTGGAAGTCTCCAAGGCGGTGAAGCGGGTTGCTCCGCAGCTCAGCGGAAAGGGTGGGAACCGTGGAACGCGACGACGGTGAAGGGGCCAAGGTCATCTCGCTGCTCGGCTGCAAGATTGAGCGCGCCCTGCAGGAGAGCGAGTGCAGGAGGCCAGAGATCAGCGACCCGGTGTTCAGAGCGTCTCTCGCCTCGGTCCTGACAATCGACGCCTGCTGCTCGCGGCAGGAGCTGCTCGACGCGGTCGTCTTCTACGTACAGCGCTCGGGCGAGCTGCGCCAGGCGCTCGAGGTCGCGGCCGGGATGCTCCGGGCCGGCGACGTCGACGGCGCCGAACGTCACCTGGTCGACGTGCGTGACAGCCTGGAGGTGGACCGTGGCTGACGCGCTCGTGTGGGAGTCCATCGGCGACGACTGGCTCGAGACGACGCACGCTGGCCGGAGGGCCCGCGTCATGCTCACGCCCCGTGGCGCCTTCTGGTGGATCGACCTTGGCGACCTGCATCCGGACCCGGAGCCGGGTCGTCGCCGCTCACCGCTGAGCAGGCAAAGGTCGAGGTCGAGCGAGCGCTTGGCGTCGCCCCGGCGGTGGCCGCCCCGGCCGCCCCGGCCGCCCCGGCCGCCCCGGCCGCCCCGGCCGCCCCGGCCGCCCCGGCGGTCCTGGTGCCCTGGCGGGCGTTGGCGCGGGCGGCACTCGCCGCGCCGACGCCCGCGCCCGCCCCGGCCGCGCCGACGCCGACGCCCGCGCCGACGCCGACGCCCGCGCCGACGCCGACGCCCGCGCCGACGCCGACGCCCGCGCGGACAACTCGACCGGTCGCCGTCCAGGCGCCCACCCGGCGCGACTGGACCGCGGAGCAATACTTCTCAGACCCGAGCATCTCTCGCAGCAAGCTCGAGGTGTTCCGCGAGTCGCCGCGGCTCTACGAGGGCATCTACATCACCGGAGAGTTGCCCGAGCCGCCGTCCACCGCGGCGAAGCGGCTGGGCACCGGCCTGCACTTGGCCGTGCTCGAGCCTGCGGAGTTCGAGAGACTCGTCGTAGACAAGCCGAGGTTCACCGGCGACGGGGCGAGGAAGCGCCAGGCGGAGTTCGAGGCGTCGCTTCCTCAACGCGCCCTCGTGCTTGAGACGAAGGAGCGCGCCGCGATCAAGGGCATGCTCCGTGCACTCGAGCACAGCTCGACGAAGGCCGCAAAGGCGGCGCGTGCTCTGCTGTGGGAGGGAATGGCAGCTCAGAGGTCGCTATCACGTGGCGAGACGCCGACACCGGCCTCGACCTGCGTGCGCGCCTCGACCGGCTGCTCGTGCGCCGCGGCAGCCTCGTCGTCGACCTCAAGAGCACTGACGACCCGAATCCGGAAGGCTTCGCCCGGTCGATGTACAGGTTCGGCTACCACCGCCAGGCGGCGTTTTACTGCGCCGCTGCGCAGGCGCTGCACGGCACTCTACCGCGGTTCGTGTTCGTCGCAGTCCGCAATGAACCGCCGCACGAGATCGCCGTGTACGAGCTGGAACCGGAGGCTCTTGCCATCGGCCAGCACGAGATCCGCGAGTCGCTGGACGAGCTGAGTCGGGCGATTCGGACGAACGATTGGCAAGCCCCCTGGGAGGGGCCGGCCTGGGAGAGCGGACAGCCGCCGAAGATCAACCTGCCCCAGTGGGCACTCAAGCAAGGCGAGCGAGCGCTCGCCATCAAGGAGGTCGCGTGACCGCATTAGCACGAGGTGGGATCCAGTTCACCAACTACGAGACCGGCTGGCGCCTGGCGAAAGCCATCGTCGCCGCCAACATGCAGCCCAAGTCCTTCGGCGGCGGGCAGCAAGCGACGTGCGCCTGCTTCGTGGCGATGCAGCTCGGGGCTGAGGTCGGCCTGTCGCCGATGCAGTCGATCCAGAACATCGCCGTGATCAACGGCAAGCCCGGCATCTACGGGCCGGCCGCGCTCGCCCTGGTCGAGGCGAGCGGGAAGCTGGTCGACTTCGACGAGCGCCTCGAGGGCGAGGGAGACAAGCGTCAGGCGGTCGTCACGCTGACCCGCGTCGGCCGCAAGGAGCGGCGGTTCACCTTCAGCGTCGACGACGCCAAGAAGGCCGGGTTGTGGGGCAAGCAGGGGCCCTGGGCGCAGTACCCCAATCGCATGCTCACCGCGCGGGCGCGGGGCTTCGCGTTACGTGACGTGTTCCCTGATGTGCTGCTCGGCGTCACCCACTCGATCGAGGAGCTGAGCGGTGGCTCGATCGAGTCCGTCGAGCAGCTGCCCGCCGCGTTCGTGCAGCAGCAGGCTGCGGCGGCCGCGGCGGTCAGCGGCGGGCTCGACGAGTTCATCGACACGGCGGCGACCGAGGTGCGCGAGGAGCCGCCCACCAAGTCGGCGAGCGCCTCGGACGACTTCTTCAGCGACAGCGAGGAGAGCGGGTCGTGAAGATCGAGCTCGACAGCTACAACCTCCTCGTCGCGGAGCGCACGCTCGTCGAGCTCGCGCTGCATAGCGCCGGCAACATCGTCGGCGCCGCCAAGCTGCTTGGCACGACACGGCACGGCGTCAAGCGCCGCATCATCAAGCACAACATCCGCTGGGTGCGGTCATCCCTCCAGGACCGTTCCAGCGGGGCCGGAGACGCCGTGCGCTGAACGGCGCCACCCCGAACGGAGCCCGGTCGGCTCCGGCACGCGCCAGCAAGCGCGCCCGCGGCTGTCTGATGCCGCATGGCCTGGGGGACAGGTCGAAGGAGGAAGGTGCATGGCACGATCGAAAAAGACTCAGGTCGCAAGCGGGAGCGTTACGGCTTCCAGATCGTCACGAGCGAGCTCGGGCCCAGCAACTGGCTCGTCCACGTCTTCAGCAAGCGGCCCGGCGACGGCGTCGAGCGGGACCTCTTCGCCTTCGAGGGCGAGGCGATCGACTGGGCCGAGGACTGGTGCCACGAGCACCGCTCGATCACCCACAAGGTCAAGTCGACCGAGGACGGCGCGGTCGCCATCATCCTCGACCACGGCGGGCACGAGATCCAGCGGCTATCGCCGCAGCCCGCCCCGCACGCGGCCGACCTGGTCGCGGGCCAGTACATAGAGGCGCTGCGTCGTCATGACCTCGTGCTGATCGCCGAGCGGCGGAAGAACCGCGCGAACTTCCGCATGGAGATGATGGAGCTCGACGAGCGCGAGGAGTTCCTGCAGGGCCAGATCCAGACCGCCAAGGACGCGATCAAGAAGATCGACGACAAGCGGACCGATCTGAAGCGCGGCCTGTCGAGCCCGCAGGTCGAGTTCAACTTCGTCGCGTCGACCGCTCACGACGACCTCGAGCAGCTCGACGTCGAGGACTACGCGAAGAAGCGCAGGAGCCCGCGCGGGGCGCTCGCCGCCGTCAAGGGTGGCGTCGAGCAGACGGAGGCTTCGACCACGTGAAGACCCTGCCGCCCAGCTTCCGGGCCGAAGTGCCCGGGTCGCCGCCCCGCAAGAACCGACGCCACGACATCAGCGCCGGCGGGGGCGTTCGCAACTCGGACGAGTTCAACGAGTTCGTGAAGCGCCTCCACGCAGCGTGGGCGGCTGCTGGGCATCCTGTCATCCGCTCGGGCCGGTGGCGCCTGTTGCTCGAGTGCGGATGGCCCCGGAAGACCAAGCTCGACGACGGAACCGTCGTCGCGCTCGGCGACGTCGACGCGCCTGTGTCCGTGGTGCTCGACGCCTTACAGCGGTGCGGTGTGCTCGACGACGACGCGCGGGTCCTCGAGCAGGCCAGCACCAAGTTCCACGACCCCGAGAACCCGCGCGTGATCATCACGATGGAGGTGTGTGATGCGTAGCTTCTCCGCCGGCGTGCTCGCCGGCCTCGTCTTCTTGTTCTCGGCCTTCGCGTGGACGGCGTGCATGTCGCCCACACAGATCGCCCGCCCGACAACCTGCCTGCTCGGACAGGAGGTGTGCTGATGGCCGTCGTCGCGTTTCACGCGCTGCTCGTCGAGGTCCATGACGACGGCCGCATGCTGGTCATCACCGAGGACGCCCGCCTCGTCCGACACGCCGCGGGCACCCTCAAGGTCGTCGATAACCGCGCGCTCTCGCCGATCGGTACGCCGCGCGAGGCCGCGACGCACCTGCGTCGCGCCGCGGACCTGGTCGCCACCCAGCTGGCGGAGACGCCGGTGCTCGAGTGGGGCCCGCACCGCGAGCCGACCCCCAGCTCGGCCACCCCTGCCCCGGAGGCGAACTGATGCCCCGCATGTGGATCACGGGTCCCGGTCGCCGGTGGCTCGCTCCGTACATCGAGAGCAGCGTGCCCGGCCTGGTGCTGGTGTGTGTCCGCCCGGGCCTCTGGCGCGTGACGCACAAGCTGAGCGGGTTCGGCGTCGGCCCCCTGTTCGGCATTCGCAAGGCCCGCGAGTTCGCCGTGGCCGTCGATGGTGACGTCGACTGGACGCAGCCGGCCAGCGAGATCTCGAGCGCGCACGCCGAGTCCGGCCTGAGCGACGGGGCGCTGCTCCGCGAGGCGATGACCGTGGCGGTCGTGGGCTGGTGGTCTCGCCTCAGCCCGAGGCGGCGCGGTTGGAGCCGCCGCTTGAGGAGGACGCATGGCGAGTGATCAGCGCTATCCGCTCACCACGCCGCCGAAGATGCGAGCGCTGTCGATCCGGCAGCCGTGGCTCTGGGCGATCCTCGAAGGCGACAAGCGGGTCGAGAACCGCGACTGGGCCGGCTGTGAGTATCGCGGCCCCGTTCTCCTGCACGCGTCGAAGTCCTGCGGCAAGAGAGAGTTCGAAGACGCGGTCGAGGCGGTCGAGGAGATGCGCATCGACCTCGGCCTCGCGCCGATCGAAGTGCCGCAGCTCGGGCAGTTGGAGCGTGGGTGCATCTGCGGGATCGCGCGGGTCACCGGCGCCACGCGACACCCCGAGTCCTGGCCCAACGCCCGCTGGGTGGTGCAGTCCGGGTATCGCATCGCCGGCGCCCTCGGCCTCGAGCTCGAGGACGTTCGCAAGCTGCCGCCGATCCCGTTCAAAGGCGCTCTCGGCTTCTTCCTGTTGGTCACGACCAACTGGCCACGGTGGCCGGGTTCGAGACGGCCGACCTCTACCGCGACGCGTGGCGCGAGCTCGAGGCGGCGAGCCGGAGGGCTGCATGACGATCCAGCGCCTCGGCTCGAGCGGCCGCCCGCTGGCGACGTGGTCGCCAGACAAGGCCTACCGCTACACGCTTCGCCGCGTCTGGCACACGCCCCTCGTCGCCGAGGGCGACCCGCGCGAGCTCGCCTGGCTGATGCTCAATCCGAGCACGGCGGACGAGTTCGCGAGCGACGCGACGATCCGCCGGTGCATCGGCTTCTCGCAACGCGAGGGCTTCGACGAGCTCGTCGTCGTCAACGTGTACGCCCTGAGGTCGACAGATCCTCGCGGCCTTTGGCGCGCCGCCGACCCGGTCGGTCCGCACAACGACTCAGCGATCGCTGAGGTCCTGGCGCGCGTCCAGCTGGTGGTGTGCGCGTGGGAGCCAACGCCCGCCCCGATCGCCTGTGCCGCATCGGCGAGCTGCTCCGGCCCGTCGCGGCGCGCGTCCGCTGCCTGGGCACGACGCAGGGCGGCGCGCCGCTTCACCCGCTGCGGCTGCCGAAGGACACGCCGCTGCAGGCCTTCGACCCGGAGGTGCTCTGTGGTCGCTGAAACGCAGGCGCTCTTTCCCCGCGAGCTCTGGACGCCCTTCAGGTCGAGCTCGCGGCACGACAACTGGTGCACCCCGCAGTGGGTGATCGACCTGATCCTCGAGCTCTGGCCCGAGGGGATCGACACCGACCCGTGCACGAACGACTGCAGCATCGTGCCCTCGGCGGTGCGCTACGACTGCTCCGCGCCCGAGCTCGACGGCCTCACGCAGCCCTGGCACGGCCGTGTGTACTGCAACCCGCCCTACAGCGACCCGGCGCCATGGTACGAGCGTGCTGCGCTGCACGCCCTGAAGGGCTGCGAGGTGTTGCTGCTCGTCAACGTGACGACGACGACACGCGCGTGGAACCGCTTCCGACCACGTCAGCCGGCGGAGTCCTTCGAGCATGAGCTCGACCTCTGCCGCCGCGGAGTGATCGAGCTGCCGCGCTCGAGCGCGGTCGGCTTCTTCAACAAGCGGATCGGCTTCCTCGACGCGGGGGCGCCGATCAAGAGCAACGAGTACGAGCAGATGGTCCTTTACTGGGGATCGGCTGCGGCCCGCTTCCGAGAACTGTTCAGCAGGGGGCAGCATGGTGTCCGTAGCCCGCGCCCGCGCCCCACGCGTCGCCCCGGCGATGGCGCTCGTCGAGCGCCAGGAGTTCGCCGCTCCGCCGGCGCGAAACTTTGCCGCGAAGCGAGAGGTCATCGAGACCAACTGCGCTCGCATCGTCACGCGTGAGTTCTTCGCCGAGCAGGGCAAGCACCGCTATCAGCTCTGGGAGCCGGTCATCGGCGACACCACCTACGCGCAGACGCGCGAGTACAAGGGCAAGACCTGGGGCCTGGCCCGTACGCGTCGCTTCTGGGGCCCGCGGCCCGACGATGTCCTTCGCCTGCGCGACGTGCTGGTCGAGCACGAGCTGAAGGAGGCCCGCCGCGCCATCGACGTCATGCGGCGGGTGGTCCCAGAGCTGTCGCTCAAGGTCGAGAGGAAGAAGGACAGTTGGAGCCCGGCCGGTTTCGAGTCCGGCATCTACGAGGACCGCGGCGACATCTACGTCAGCTGCCCGGAATGGTGCGCGCAGGCTGCTGCGGCGCAGAGGGGAAGCTGATGTTCGAGTTCTTCATGGAGCTTTGCATCACCGTCGGCGGGGCGTTCTTCGCCGAGGAGCTGTTGTTCGAGGTGTGGAAGTGGGCCACGCGCCCGAGGAGGAGGGGATATGTCCAAAGAGACAGAGGCTGAGGAGAGAGTCTATGCAGTACTGCAAGCGCTAGACGAGCTCGATTCGTTGAGCATCGTCAGCCTGCGCTATCGACATCGCGGCCATGAGATCGATCTGTCCTTGCCCGACGCCGGCGTCTGGGAGGCGCAGTGCGAGGTCGAGCTCGGCGGGAGCTGCGAGACGGCGCACGGAGAGGGCGACGGGCCTGGCGAGGCGATCGAGGATTGCGTGCGTGCGGCCGAGCGGTTGCTCGCGGCGGAGTCGCGGAGCGACTCGTTTCGGGTCCTCGAGCCGGTCGAGTTCGACGACGACGACGAGCCCGATTACATGGCCGACGACGGGTACGGCGACGACGGGTACGGCGACGACGAGGTCGAGGACGACGAGGACGAGGACGACGAGCAGGACGAGGTCAAGCAGGTCCGATCGCTCGAGGCCAGGCTGACGGCCTACGCCGACAAGCTCGAGCAGCAGAAGCGGGAAGTGCCCAGCCTGATCGAGAGCCTGCGCGGGACCGCGGAGCGCCTCCGGGTCGTGGCGCTGCCGCTGCAGGAGGCCTCTGGTGGCTGACGCTCTCCGGTGCATCCTCACGACGTTGTCGGTCGGCTGCGCCGTCGCTGGCGTCGGCTGCTTCCTCGCCGCGGCCTGGCTCGGTCAGGCCGCGGGAAAGGCGAGGCGCCGTTGACCGCCCACGAGCTCACCGTCGTCCACCTATTCGCTGGTGCCGGCGGATGCACCCTCGGCTTCAAGCGCGCCGGGTTCCGCAGCCTCGGCTCTTTCGACCTCGACGAGAAGGCCATCCGCGATCTCGAGCGGCTTACCGGCGGGCCTGGGTTCGTCCGCGACCTTGCCGTCATGCAGCCCTGGGCGATGCGGTCGCTCACCGGCCGGTGCCCCGACGTCGTCGTGATGTCGCCGCCGTGCAAGTCGTTCTCAGGCTGCATGCCCGCTGAGAGGGCTGGGGAGGAAAAGTACCAGGAGATGTCGCGCCTCGCTCTCTGGGGCGTCGATCTCGCTCTCCGTGCCTGGGCCCCGCAGCTGCCGTCGCTCGTCCTCCTCGAGAACGTGCCGCGCATGGCGACCCGCGGCGCGAAGCTGCTCGGCGAGATCGTCGAGCTGTTGCAGAAGGCCGGCTACACGACCGACCAACGGACGCATGACTGCGGCGAGCTCGGTGGTCTCGCGCAACGGCGCACCCGCTTCCTCCTCGTCGCGCGCCACATGCAGCATTGCACGGACGCCGTGCGCAAGCCGCCGAAGCGGCGCGTGCGCGCCGTGGGCGAGGTCTTGGGCGAACTGCCGTCGCCGGCGGCAGCTCACAGCGACGAGCTGCACCGCTTGCCGTTGCTCTCGGCGCTGAACTGGCTGCGTCTCGCGGCCATCCGCGCCGGCCGCGACTGGCGGGACCTGCCCGCCGCGATCCGCCTTGGCGGCGACGCGCTGGCGCGGCACGACGGCAAGATGGGCGTCGAGGACTGGGACGGCCCAGCCCACACGGTCATCGCTCGCGGCAACCGCCCCGGCTCGACCTGGTCGAGCACCGCCGATCCCCGCGTCGGCTGGGACCCTGCGGCGCACAAGGGCCGGCCCGACTCGTACGGCGTCGGGGACTGGACCGCGCCGTCGCTCACCGTGCGCGGCCGCCAGGACGTGCAGACCTCGCGCGTCGATCGCCGATCCTCGGCTGGCCGAACGGGCAGGTCGGCAGAACGGCGGTTTCGGCGTCGAGGACTTCGACGCGCCCGCGCACGCGGTGCTCGGCGAGGGCACCGTCCGCAACACCCGCGTGTCGGTCGCCGACCCGCGCCTCGGCTGCGAGCCGCGCTCCGGCCACTACGGCGTGATCGACGGCGCCGAGCCGAGCCCCACGATCATCGGTCACCATCAGCACGACCGCGCCCCCGCCAGCGTCGCCGATCCGCGGCTGCACCACGAGCCCCGACGCGGCACCTTCGGCGTCCTCGACCAGGGCGCGCCGGCGCCGACGATCCGCGCGCGGCACGACGCCCGACAGGCGCCCGCCGCCGTCGTCGACGATCGCGGCTGGCCGCTGCCGACGCACGAGCTCGTGCGCGAGGGCGAGGCTCTCGTCCTCTACGGCCCGCCGATCGACCTCAAGAGCAAGCGGCCCTGCCTGCTGGTGATCCGCGCGCCGGACGGCACGTGGCACCGACCGCTCACCGACCGCGAGCTCGCCACCTTGCAGGGCTTCCCGCTCGACGCGCACTTCGAGGGTCCGAGCGCCTCGTCGCGGAAGGGCGCGGGCCGGCGCGAGCACATCGGCAATGCGATCCCACCGCCCACCGCCGAAGCGATCGCGCGCGAGGTCGCGGCCGCGATCATCGCCTCGCGCACCAGCGGGTTCCGGCTCGCCAGCGGTGACATCTGGGTGCAGCCCGAGGAGGCGGCTCGCGCATGATGTTCTTCTACCCAGCCAAGGTGAACGACATGCTCTCCGGGCAGCCGTTCGAGCCCGAGCTCGTGACCGGGCGCGTCATGGTCAACCCGCATCGCCCGGTGGCCGTCCCTGCTGGCGTGCTGGTCGTCAGCGACTCGGGGGCGTTCCAGCTGGAGGACATGGTCAATCGGCTCGAGCCCGAAGAGGCGCTCGAGCGCCAGCTCGCCTACGAGGTATCGCGGACCCGCGACGGCCGGCGCCGCTTCCCCGGCGGGTTCGAGGCGCTCATCACGTACGACATGCTCCTCGGCGTCGACGAGGCGCTCGAGCAACGGGGGGCAGGTCGTACGGGTGAAGAGGCGAGGATCGGAGCTCGCTGCAGGCGCAGCCGTCGACGCCACCGTGGCGAGCGCAGTGCGATACTGGATGGCGCAGGATCGCATCGCGGGCGCGATCGCATACGCCGCTCAGGGCGCCACGCTGCGGCAATACCTTGCGTGCGTCGACCTGCTCCTCGACCTCGCCCGGCCCGGGCGTGACTGGCTGGCTCTCGGTGGCTTCTGCATCGTCGGCCTCGTACCTTCGCTGAAGCCCTTGTTCGTGGCGGTCTGCCGCGCCGTCGCGCCGCGATGCCGCCGCGCCGGCATCCGGCGCGTTCACATCCTTGGCGTGTGCGCCTGGGACGCGCTCGCAGCCGCTGCCGCGATCTTCGCGGGCGAGTGCATCGAGGTCTCGACCGACAGCAGCTCGATCGAGATGAACAGCATCATGGGCCGGACCTGGCGCGAGGAACACATGACGCGCCGGCGCGGCGCGAGTCCCTGGCGGCAGATGTACACGAAGTCCGAGAAGTGCGCCCCGGGCGGATATCACCCCGCCGCCCTGTCGCTCGAGAACATCCGCCGGTTCGCTGCATGGCTCGAGCGTGCGGAGCATGTGCCGCACGCGATTCCCGGGTTTCAGGACGCGCTCAATGTGAGCGCGCCTCCGCCGATGCGGGTCGATTGCTGGCAGAGCGACGGCGTCGCCGTGGCGTTCGAGGTGTCCTTCTTCGCTGAGCTCGACGAGGTCCTCGCCGCGGCTGCGGAGCTGACCGACGCCCCCATCGTCGAGCTGCAGACGGATCGATGGGTGTGGCTCAACGAGTGGGGCACCCGCACGCGCACCTGGGGCGAGGCGGAGCGGGAGTCCCATGGCTGAGACGCCGCTCTGCGCCTACGCTCGAGTCCGTGAGGCCGGCCTCCTCGCCGGCGCCGGCTACCTGATGACGGTGCTGTACAAGCACACCAGGCAGTCCGTCGTGCGCGCGTGGCACGAGCAGCGCGGGCCGGTTCCGTTCACCTGGGTGTCGACCAAGCTGCTTCTCGACATCACGGGCCGGTCGCGCTCGCAGGTCTACGACGACCTCAAGGCGCTCGAGCGGGCCGGCATCATCAAGCCGAGCACCCGCGTGATCGAGAGGATCAAGCGAGGCGGCTGGGAGCTGCCGCTTCGGGATTGCGATGACATGTCCCCGGCGCCAGGTGGCGACGAGTCGGAGGGATTCGAGGTTGGCCAGCAGAGCCACCCCGATGCCGCTCCGCTCGACGACGCAGAGTCGCCGGTTGAGCCGCCGGACTTGAGCGCGCTCGAAAATGCCCCACAGGCGCGCGAATCCGTTCCGCCGGACATTTTGGGCATGCGCGAATCCGTTCCGCCGGACAAATCGGTCCGCCCCGCCGGACAGGAAAGTCCGCCCCGCCGGACATCGGCGTCCGCTCGGCCGGACCGTAACTCTTCTTTTAACTCAGAAGAGAACATTAGTTTAACTCTGCTGCTGCAGCAGAGAGCTCTCTGAATCAGGAGAGGCGCGCGACCTCGGCGGCGGCGAGGCCGAGCTCAAGGCCAACTGCACGCCGCCCAGTGGCGACGGTCGACGGAGAGCCCGCCGGCTCCGGTCAGACGATGTCGCACGAGCTGCTCGTCGAGCTCTCGCTGATGTACGCGCCGACGACCGCGACGGGCAAGACGATCGAGGAGCAGCGCATCGATCCTCGTGATCCTGCGGCGCGCGTTGGCGGAGCGACTGCTCGCCACACCGGTCGAGGGCCTCGACGAGGAGAGCGCCCGCCGGGAGCGACGCGAGCGGTTCCAACGCGTCCTCGGCACGCTCCGCGCCTTCGCCGAGCTCTGCCGCAAGGATGACAGCAAGTCGAGGTGGTGGGGGCCGAACATGCTCAGCCAGCAGGTCGCGCAGGGCAAGACGCTCTCGCCGTGGGCGATGGTCGAGCGCAACGTCGCCGACGCGGAGCGGGCCGCCGGCGCCGCCGAGGTCAAGGCCCGCGAGGCTGCCGCCCGCGCCGCCGCCGTGATGGTCCCCACGACGCCCACGAGCCCGCAGGATGCGGCCGAGCGCGAAGCCAAGGCCCGGGCCGCCCAAGAGATGGCGGCCATCCTGGGCGGCAGCGTGCGCTTCGGCGGGCCCACATCCGCCCGGGCCCGGGGACCGGTAGCCGAGACCGAACTGGACCAGGAGCGCGAGCGCCGGCGCGGCCAAAGGCGCGAGGCGAGGGACGAGCGAGACGAGGACCGCGAGATCCAGCGGCGGTGGCAGCTGAACGCCGCGCTGGCGCGGGCGCGCGAGGCGAAGGGCGAGCCGCTCACTGACGACGAAGCGAACAAGATCCGCGCCGGGTTCGGCGAGAGCGAGGAGCACGATCATGATGGGGGAGAAGATCACCGAGTTGGAGCCTGGAGACGTAGCCTTTGACCCGAAGACGGGCAAGGACAGGCTCTTCGTTCGCCGCGCGGCGGCAGGGTCTTTCGCAGGCTCCGAGATCTGGGCAGTCGAGGACCACGTCGCACATGCCGGCTCGCCCGTGCCGTGGAGCACGGAGCACCGTTGGCCATGGGTCGTTCACGTCGACATCGTGACGCCCTGCCGCGACACAGGCGATTCGCTCAAGGTCACGTTCTCGATGCCGTCGCTGGGCCCACCCGGATCATCCGCGTGGGCCGCCGCTGAGGTCGCGGCGATCAAGCGGGCCGGCGCCCACGAGGCGATGGAGTCGTTCGGCGTCGACCCGCACAAGCTCGGCAACGACACGGCCGAGGTGCCGGCGTTGGAGGGAGGGTCCGACCACTGTCTTGCGTGCGGCGACGACCCAGAGCGCTCCGCGCGTTGCCCATTCTGCGGCCCCGAGCCAGAAGCGCCGCCCGCCTCCGAGTGGGTCTGCCACGACTGCGACCAGCCGACGACCGCCGCCGATCCCGTCTATGACCTGTGCGCCTCCTGCGAGAAGGCGTGGCTGGAGAGCAAATAGACGAAGCCCGCGACCGGCTGCAACCGACCGCGGGCTCGAGCTCTTGCGAGCGGACTCGACAAGACCGCCTACCACGCAGGAGCTTCACGTGCAACGACCGACCGCAGACATCATCCGCGCCGACTGCAAGCGCATCGCCACCGTCGCTGAGCTGAGCGACTCGCTGGTGCGGATCGCAGCGCGCCTCGCCGACACCGACACGCCGCTCTCGACGCAGCAGGTCACCCGCCGCGTGGCCGCCATGGAGCGCGACCTCGGCCTCGAGCCGGCGGCCCCGAGCTGCCGCGGTGCCGGCCGCCCGCGCAGGGATGGATCCGAGCGCACGTACAACCGGGCCGACCAGCGTCGCGCCGGCGCCGTCGCCCGCCGCTGGCTGCGCTTCTGCGGCGAGGGGGACTGCCTGTGACCGCGAATGCCCTCTATAGCGCGTTCGGGGCATTCGAGCGGCCCTCGCATGACGACCCCGAGCTCTCCCACATCCCCGCCGAGCTGCGGCACCTGGCGGTCCCGATCGACGCGATCCGCCTCGACCCCGGCAACGTCAACAAGCACCCGACCTCGCAGCTCGAGGTGCTGAAGTCCATGCTCCGCGAGTTCGGGCAGCGACAGCTGCTCGTTGTGCGGGCGTCGACGGGCGTGCTCGAGGCAGGCGAGGGCCGAGTCCTCGCCGGCCGCGCGCTCGGCTGGCGTTGGATCGCCGCGCTCGCCTGCGACGACGACCCGGTCACAGCGCTCCGCTTCGCGCTCGGCGACAACCGCAGCGCGCGCCTGTCCGAGGTCGACGAGGAACTGCTCGCGCAACAGCTCCTCGTGCTCCGCGACGAGGGGAGCGACTTGGCGTCGATCGGATGGCAGCCCGACGAGGTCGCCGCGATCTTCGAGTCCGACGAGCAGGTGCCCGAGGACCTTGTCGAGCCCGAGGCCGTCGTCGTCGCGGCGACGTTCGTCCAGCTGGGTGACCTGATCGAGATCGGGCCGCACCGCCTCGTCTGCGGCGACAGCACTGACCCGGCTGTGGTCGAGCGCCTCATGCAGGGCGAGCTCGCCGACGTCACATTCACCGACCCGCCATACGGCATCGCGTACGTCGGCAAGTCCGACGAGCTCGCCGACGAGCGCAAGACGATCGCCAACGACAACCTCGGCCTCGAGGGGACCCGCGATCTAGTCGCCCGAGCCGCCCGGGCCTGGCCGCTGCGCGCCGGGGGCGTGTGGTACGTGTGCTCGGCGAGCGGCGACATGGAGACGATGTTCCGGTGCGGCCTGCTCGACGCGAGCCACCGCGTGCGACAGCAGATCGTCTGGAAGAAGAACTGCCTGGTCCTCGGCCACTTCGACTATCACTACATCCACGAGACGATCCTCTACGGCTGGAAGGAGGGCGCTGGCCACTTCTGGTGCGGTTCGCGGACTGAGGTGAGCGTCTGGGAGTTCGACAAGCCCACGCGCTCTGCGGACCACCCGACGATGAAGCCGATCCCGCTCGTGGCGAAGGCCCTGGTCAACAGCTCGCGCCGCGGCGACCTCGTGTTCGACGGCTTCGGCGGGTCCGGATCGACCCTCATCGCGGCGCACCAGACCGGACGGCGCGCGCGGCTCGTCGAGCTCGAGCCGGCGTTCTGCGATCTGATCATTCGCCGCGCCGCCGCGTTGGGCCTGTCGGCCATGGTCCATCGGCCAGGTGAGGCGGAGCCGATCGCCTGGAAGGATCCGCGGTGACGCAGCCGCCACCGACGCGCCGACACGGCGCCGACAACGGACGCTGGCGGTTCACGGAGGATCTCCAGAGCGAGCTCGTCCGCCTGATCCGCGCCGGCAACGACCGGGCTGAGGCCGCGAAGCGGTGCCGGCTCGGCGAGCGCACGCTCAAGTACTGGATCGCCAAGGGCCGATCGAACATCGCCACGGTGTCGGAGGCGAACGAGCGCGAGGCCGGCGCCGGCGACGAGCTGCTCGACGAGTACGGCCTCTTCGTCCTCGAGGTTGACGCCGCCGAGGCCGCATGCGAGGCGAGCCTGAAGGAGGTCGTCTTCAAGGCAGCGATCGGCGACGCACAGAAGGGCATCGCCGGCAACTGGAAGGCCGCGCTCGAGATCCTCGAGCGGCGGTGGCCGACCCGGTGGTCGAAGCGGCTGCGGGCGATCAGGGCCCACGTCGAGGACGAGGAAGAACGCGAGGCCGATCGCGGCGGCACCGGGCCGACCGACACCGTCGCGTCCGGCCTCACGAACGAGTCGGCCCTGCAGATCGAGGAGAAGCTCCTCGGCATCACACGGAGAACACCATGAGCCTCTTGCTGCCCTACCAACAGCGCTGGTACGCCGACCGCTCGCAGCTCCGCGTCATCGAGAAGAGCCGCCGGTGCGGCATCACCTGGGCCGAGGGTGCGCGCCAGGTCATGCGCGCCGCCCGGGCCAAGCACGCCGGCGGCACCGACTGCTACTACGTGTCGACCTCGCACCGGCTCGGGCGCGAGTACATCGAGGAATGCGCCGAGTGGGCCAAGGCGCTCAACACCGCGGCGACGCACTTCGGCACGCGCATCATCGGCAACTTCGGGCGCGACGTGCTCACGCACGAGATCCGCTTCGCCTCGGGCTTCAGCGTCCGCGCGATCACCAGCAACCCCTCAGCGTTCCGCGGGCTGGGCGGCTCGGTCTGCATCGACGAGGCCGCGCACCACCCCGACCTCGAGGAGCTGCTCAAGGCGGCCGCGGCCGTGGGCGACTGGGGCGGCGACCTGTCGATCATCTCGACGCACAACGGGAAAGACAACCCCTTCAACGTCCTCGTCGAGGAGATCCGCGCGAAGAAGCGGGCCGGCTCGCTCCACCGCGTGTCGATCCACGACGCGGTCGCCGAGGGCCTGTACCGGCGTCAGTGCGAGGTGCGGGGGACCCCTTGGACGGAGGAGGGCGAGCGGCTATGGGTCCTCGACAAGCTCGCCTCCTGGGGCGCCGGCGAGGAGTACGAGGTCACGCCGGCCGCCTCGGGATCGACGTACATCCGCCGAGACCTGATCGAAGAGTGCTCGCACCGCGCGCCGATCGTTCGGCTCGAGCTGCCGGCCGAGCACCTGCGAGGCCCGAGCGAGACGAAGGAGGAGTCCGAAGCCCGCCGCGACGCCTTCATTTCTGCCTGGTGCGAGTCGGAGCTGCGGCCGCTGCTGAACGCTCTGCCGGCGGACCGCATCATCACCCTGGGCGTCGACTTCGCCCGGTCTGGCAACGGCGACCTGTCGGTCATGGCGCCGCTCGTCGAGCGCCGCGACCTCGTGAAGGTCTGCCCCTGGCTCGTCGAGCTGCGTGGCGTGCCCTACGAGGAGCAGTGGACCATCCTGCGGTTCATTGGGCAGAACATCCCCAAGTTCGCCGGCGTAGCTATCGACGGCACAGGCAACGGCGGCTGGCTCGGCGAGACGGCGCTGGCGTTCTGGGGCGATGCCCTCGTGACCGCGTTGCACCTGTCGCCAACGTGGTACAGCGAGAACCTCCCGCGCTTCCGCAGCGCGTTCGAGGAGCACCAGATCCTCGTGCCCGCCGACGACGACATCCGCCGCGACATCCTCTCGATCGTTGTCGTCAGCGGCGTGCCGCGGCTGCGAGAGCAGCGGAGCACGGACAGCAAGGACCGCAAGCCCCGTCACGGCGACGCCGCGATCGCGCTGGCGCTCGCGCACAGCCGCCACCGCGACGCGCCGCCGGACATCGACTTCCGCCGCGTCGAGCGCTTCGCCGAGACCCGGCGCGACCGCACCGCGAGGCTCAGGCGCCACCGCAACGAGTTCTGAGCCTGTAATCACTCCGGATAGGCGTGGGCGACTTCCGGCATGCCCACGCCCGGCCTCACAGATCACCGAGGAAAGCCGGTCTCGACGAAGGACCTCGGCATCGAGAAGGCCCGGCCCGGGCGGCGCGGCGCTCGGCCCTGGGCGCACCTCGGCGTCGCCACCGGCATGACGCCGACGAAGCTCGCCGGCATCTTCAAGAAGGCCGACGAGGGCGACGCGCTGGACCTCCTGACCCTCGCGCACGAGATCGAACGGCGCGACGCCCACGTCCGGGCCCAGCGACGAGGAAGCAGGCGGTAATCGGGGTCCCCTGGATCGTCGAGGCCGCGAGCGACGACAAGCGCGACAAGGACATCGCCTCCGAGCTCCAGGCCATCGTCGACGACGACATCTGGACGGACCTCGTGATGTCGAGCCTGGACGCGCTCCTGAAAGGCTACGCGGTCACGGAGATCACGTGGAACATGGGGGCACGCTGGACGCCCGCGTCCTTCACCTGGCGGGACCCGCGGAGCTTCGCCCTCGACCTCGAGGACGGTGCGACGATCAGGCTCCGCACCGACGCGCAGCCGAAGCTCGGCGAGGACCTCGACCCGTTCAAGTACGTCGTCCACGCACCGGCGCTCGTCAGCGGCCCGATCGCGGCGGCCGGGCTGGTCCGCCCGCTCAGCGTCCTCTACGTCCTGAAGACGCAGGGCGTGCGCGCGTGGCTGACGTACATGGAGCTGTACGGCATCCCGCTCCGCCTCGGGAAGTACCCCGCGCGGGACACGAGCGAGGACGAGATCGCCAAGTTGTGGGAGGCGCTCGTAGCGATCGGCGAGGACGGGGCCGGGATCATGCCGGCTGGCATGTCGATCGAGGTCCTCGACGCGATCGGCAAGGGCGGCGGCAGCCGGGCGCACCAGGACCTGGCCGACTGGTGCGATCGACAGGCGAGCAAGGTCATCGTCGGCCAGACGATGACCGCCGACGACGGCGCGAGCCTGTCCCAGGCGAAGGTGCATGACGACGTGCGGCGGGACTACGTCGTGGCCGACGCGCGGGCGCTCGCGGCGACGCTCCGCCGCGACTTCATCATCCCGTTCTGCAAGATCAACTACGGCGAGCTCGCCGTGTACCCTAAGCTCCGAGCGCAGACCGACGAGCCCGAGGATCGCAAGGTGTTCGTCGAGAGCCTGGTCCCCATGATCGACCGCGGCCTCGAGGTCGAGGCGAGCGTCGTGGCCGACCGCCTCGGCCTGCCCGTCCCCGACAAGGGCGCGAAGGTCCTCAGGCCGATGAACCGCGCGGCGCCTGCTGCGGCAGCCGACGCCGACGAGGCCGACGCCGACGAGGCCAAGGAATCGCCGGCGGAGAGCTCGAAGCAGGCTATCCAGGGCCGCGGGCGGGCCCGGTGCCAGAAGCATCAGCTCGCCGACAGCGACGACGGCGACTTCATCGACCGCGAAGCGACGCCCGACGACTGGCGCTCGACCATGAAGCCGCTGCACGACGCGGCGAAGGCGGCCGCCGCTGAAGCGAGCGGGTTCGCCGACTTCCTCTCCCGACTCTCCAGCGCCCAGGTCGACGGCGACAAGCTGGTCCGCTCGCTCGCCCTGAAAACACTTCAGGCCCGCGGCGTCGGCGACGCCACCGACGAGGTGACTTGATGAAACCCACAAAAATCTACTTCCACGGCGTGCTTCGGCCCGGCGAGGCCGGGCACTACCTGTACTCGACGACCGGCTACGCGCACCCCGACGCTGTGCGACTGCCGTGGTCAATCTACGACCTCGACGGAGGTCTCGTGTGGAATGCAGGGGCGTTGAACGTCCGCGGCTTGAGTTGTTGGCGCTCGCGTCCGACGCTGGGCCCTTCGGTTCAGGGTCATGCGGCGCTGCGCTACAAAGGCGGGTGGACGGCACTCGCGTGGCACGACTACACCGGCGACGAACGGGGCGGCTCGAACTCGGCGGTGCTCGCGGAAGGGACGCTCGGCTTCCAGGAGATGCTGGATGCCTTCGCCCGCCACTTCACTACGCAGTTCGAGCGGCAGCCTCAGATGGTGCTGCGCCACGAGGATCCCCGGCCGTGCGGCTGACGGCGAAGCAAGCAGGGCGAGCGCCGAAGGCGGCGCGGGAGTACTTCCGCCGCAAGAAGCTCGACCCCGACATCGACCTCGACGAGACCTGGTCGCAGGAACACGCCGAGGGCCTGCGCGTCGCAGGTGTCGTCGCGGATGACCTCCTCGCCGGCCTCCGCGATGCGGCGGACCAGGCGATCGCCGCGGGTCTCACCTTCGAGCAGTTCACCGAGCAGCTCGACGATGTCCTCGTCGCCCTCGGCTGGTCGAGCTCGACCGAAAAGCCGCCCTGGCGCTTGCGCGTCGTCTACGACACGAACATGCGGGTCGCGCGAGCCGCCGGGCAGTGGTCGCGGATCGAGCGGACCGCCGAGAGCGGCCGGGCATACCTCGAATATTCGCTGGGCCCCGCTGTGCAGCACCGGCCGGAGCACGAAGCCTGGGCGGGGACGATCTTGCGGTGGGACGACGCGTGGTGGTCGACGCACTACCCGCCGAACGGATGGAACTGCCGATGCCGCGTCCGGCAGCTCAGCGACCGCGAGGCGGAGCGCAAAGGCATCAGCGACTCGGCGCCGGAGGGCGACCCGGACCCCGGCTGGGACTACAACCCGGGCGCATCACGGGGCGCTTGAATCACTCCGGATAGGAGCGGTCGGCTCGGTAGCGTCGATGCCGGCTGCTGCCCAGAATGACGTCAATCGCCTGGAGCTCTGCGCGTCCGTCCCGATCACGGCGACGAGCGGCGCGCCGAGTGGGTCAACATCATCCCGCTCGCCGACAACGAGGGCCGCATCCACGCCCGCGACGGCCGCGAGTTCATCCTCGACGACGCCGCGGCATTCGTGCGCGCCTCGAACGCCGCAATCAGCAAGACCGGCCCCCAGCCCGTGGACAAGGACCACGAGATGCAGAGCTGGTGGAAGCCCGGCGGGCCGGCTCTCGGCTGGGCCGAGAAATACGAACTCCGGCCGGACGGCGTGTATGCCAAGACCGAGTGGCTGCCCGACGGCGAGCAGCTCGTCACGTCGCGGAAGTACCGATACACGTCGTCGGTCGTCCGCTGCGAGCTCGTCAACATCGAGCGGGACAAGTACGGGTTCATGGAGTCGTACGAACTCCAGATGAAGGAGCTCGCGGGCTTCACGATCACCAACATTCCGGCGCTCGAGGTGAGCGCCATGTTCAGCAGCCAGACCAAAAGGACCCCGATGGACATCACCGCACTTCTCGCCCTCGTCGGCCTGCCCCCCAACGCGACCAAGGAGGAGTTCTTCGCCGCAGCGCAGGCGAAGCTCACTGCCGAGGGCTCGAGCTCGGTCGAGTTGGCCGAGGCGAAGACGAAGCTCGCCGAGGCCGAGGCGAAGCTCGCCAAGGCCGAGGCGACGATCACCAAGCTCACCAGCGACGCGGCGGCGGCCGAGCAGGAGGCGCTCCTCAGCAAGGCCCTCGAGGACGGGAAAATCTTCCCCTCGCAGGTCGAGTACTACCGCTCGCAGATCCAGAAGCCCGGCGGTCTCGCCGACTTCAAGAAGTTCGCCGAGACGGCGCCGGTCCTCGTCAGCGGCAAGACGAAGGGCAAGAAGGTCGAGACGACCAGCAACGCCGCGCACGGCCTCACCGAGCGCCAGCTTCAGATCTGCCGCGACATGGGCATCAAGCCCGAGGACTACGCCGCGAACATCAAGCCCCAGGAGAGCTGAGCCATGACCGCCCTCACCAACGACCGCGACACCAAGATGATCATCGAGCCCGCGCTCTTGCGCGAGTTCGACGTCGACGACGACACCCTGATCTACTCCGGCTCGATCGTCGCCATCGACACGGCTGACTCCAACAAGGCCAAGCCGGGCGCGACCTCGACGACCCTGATCGTCGTCGGCCGCGCCGAGCACCGGGCCAACAACAAGACCGGAGTCGACGACCCGGTGAAGAAGATCAAGGTCAAGGCCGGGACTTTCCTCTACGCCAACAGCGGGGCGAGCGACGAGATCACGGACGCCGACATCGGCAAGAACGTCTACCTGGTCGACGACCAAACCGTCGCCAAGACCAGCGCCACCAACACCCGCAGCGTCGCCGGGAAGGTCTGGAAGGTCGAGAGCGCCGGCGTGTGGGTCACGCTCGGCCTGAACTGAATCCATCCACCTGACCCAAGGAGCAGCGAGGAAAAGACATGTCGAACCTTCTGGACGCGGCCTTCAAGGCCGACATCTACACGGGCAACAGGACCCTCTTCAACGACGTGCTCAACAACCGGGAGTACGCGCCGCAGTCGAGCATCCTCGTCGAGGAGGTCACGAGCAAAAACCTCCAGGAGACGTACGACTGGCTCATCGACAACTTCGGGCTCGGAAGTGGGTCGACGAGAAGAAGGTCAAGACGATGAAGGGCAAGGGCCTCGTCATCAAGAACGAGCCCTACGAAGACACCTTCGCAATGCAGACGCGCATCCTCAAGACCGAGGGCGGCGCGACTCGCTACGCGCCGCGCGTCAAGATGCTCGCCCGCGGGGCGAACCGGTTCGTCGACGAGCTCGTGTTCGCCACGCTGCTCGCCGGCTTCACGGTCAACGGCGTCGACGGCGTCCCATTCTTCAGCGCCTCGCATCCCATCAGCGACGGCGTCACCCACAGCAACTTCGGCGGCGGCGCTGGGGCACCGTGGTTCCTCTTCGACCCGTCGATCGTCAAGCCGGTGATCGTCCAGTGGCTGCAGCGGCCCGAGACGAAGGAGTCGGACAAGGACGAGTTCGACAAGGGCGTGATCTACTTCGGCGCCGAGGCTGACGCCGGCGCAGGCCTGACCCTCTGGCAGGCCGCCTACGCGTCGAAGCAGACTCTGGACCAGGCGGCGTTCGACGCCGCGGTGGCGCAGATGATGAAGACGCCACGCGAGAGCGGCGAGGGCGTCGGCGACAAGAAGCCGCTCGGCGTCATGCCCAAGCTGCTGGTCGTCGGCCCCAGCAACCGCGCCGCGGCGAAGGCGGTCCTCGAGAAGGAGCAGCTCGCCAACGGCGAGTCGAACACGAACTACAAGGCCGTCGAGCTGATGGTCACCCCGTACCTCGACTGAGCCTTCGATGACCTACGCGACGCTCCAGACGCTCACCGACCAGTTCGGCGCCGACGAGGTCCTCGTCTCGTCGGACCGCGACCACGACGGTGTCAGCGACCCGGACGTGGTCGCGCGGGCGCTGGCGCATGCGGACGGCCTGATCAACTCGAGGATCGGGGTCAAGTACAAGCTGCCGTTGCAGGTCGTGCCCGAGGTCCTGGTCGCGTACGCCGGGGACATCGCGCTGTACCGGATGTCCCAGGACACGGGCCCGCTCACCGAGGAGAAGCGGCAGCGCTACGAGGACGCGTTGCTCTGGCTCGACAAGGTCGCCGCCGGCAAGGCCGTCCTCGACGGCGCCCCAGAGCCGGAGGCGAAGACCTCGGCGAACGGCATCAAGGTCGTCGCCGCCGCCCGCGAGTTCACCCGCGAGAAGCTCGGAGGGATCCTGTGACGACTGGCGCGGGCGAGCTGTCGTTCAACGTGTCCGACATCGTCGGTCACGACCGCCTCGGTCGCCGCCACGCTGGCCGGCGCCGACGCATGCAGGACCTGTTCGGACGCCTGCCCGACGCGCAGACCAAGCTGCTGTTCGAGGCCGTGGGCTCCGAGCTCGAGAGCCAGACCAGGAGGCGCCTC
Organism: Nannocystis pusilla; assembly: GCF_026626665.1. GTDB lineage: Bacteria > Myxococcota_A > Polyangia > Nannocystales > Nannocystaceae > Nannocystis > Nannocystis pusilla. The sequence goes on along the minus strand of NZ_JAPNKE010000001.1, from coordinate 15,548 downwards.
AGCGACGAGAAGGAGGCGCCGGACGGCTCGGAATGGCACGAGTGGTCAACGGCGTACGCCGCGAGCCGGCCACCGAAGGGCGGGTTGCTCGAGCTCGACGGAGACCTGATCGACTCGATCGAATACAGTGCCGCGACCGAGGAGGTCGTCGTCGGCTCGGGCATCGTCTACGCCCGCCGTCACCAGTTGGGCGACGAGGACGCTGGCATCCCCGCGCGGCCCTACATCGGCCTCTCGAAGGCCAACGTCGCCGACGTGCTCGCGCTCGTCTTCGACTTCCTCGAGGAGGAGATGTTCCGGTGAGCCTGGACACCATCCTCGAGTCGATCAAGGCCAAGCTCGAGCAGGCGCTGCCCGAGCTGAAGACCGTGGAGATCGCCGGCGGTCGCATCGACCTCGCCGACAAGCGCCGCCGCGCTCGCCCGCTCCCCGCCGCGTTCATCTTCTGCGGCGGCACCGACAACGGCATCGAACAGGGCGGCAAGGCCAAGTCCGTGGGCCTCTTCGGCGTCGTGCTCGCGGTCCAGGAGCGGGCCGCCGGCCAGCCGACGCCTGGTGATCGCCCGCGACAGATCGCGCGCATCGCCGGCCGCGCGCTCAAGGTCATCATCAAGGCGAAGGTCTGGGACAACCCCGAGCTCGAGAAGCCCCCAACCGACGTCAGGTCGCGGAACAAGTACGCGACCGACGCGGACAATCACGACCTCGCGCTCTGGGCGATCACCTGGGCGCAGGAGCTCGCACTCACCAGCGATGACCCGCCGGTGGAGCTCGACGACTTCACGACGCTCCACGCCACGTGGGAGCTGCAGGACGGTTCGACGCCCGCGGTCGATGCCGTCGATCACATCGAGGTAAAGCCATGACCGTCAAGACCCTCATCGTCCCGCGCGCCGGCCTCAAGCTGCGCGACCCACTGACCGGCCAGCCGGTGCCTGCCGAGGGCATCGTCGTGACGGGTCGACTCAGCGTCTTCTGGCACCGACTGAAGAAGTCGGGCGACGTCGAGGCCCTGCAGGTCGACGACGCCCCGGCCTCGTCGACCATCGAGTCGACAGCCGAACCACTGACCACCGACCCGGCCGACGCGACCGAGGTCTGAGAGGAGCCGCAGCATGCCGATCCAGTTCAACTTGATCCCGGTCAACTGGCAGGTCCCAGGGACCTACGTCGAGGTCGACAACTCCGGAGCCGTGCAGGGCACGCCGGCGCTCCGCAAACCGATTCTCCTCGTCGGCACCCGCCGCTCGACCGGTACCGTCGCCCAGCAGATCGTGACGCCAATCACCGGTCCGAGCGACGGCGCGGGCTACTTCGGTCATGGCTCGCAGCTCGCGCACATGTGCGAGGGGTTCAAGAACGCGAACCCGAGCGGCGAGCTGTACGCCGTCGCCCTCGACGAGGACGCCGCCGGCGTCGCCGCCACGAACACGATCACGGTGACCGGCACCGCCACCGAGGCGGGCTCGATCCTCTCATCGCCGGCGGGCGCCGCATCAACGCCCCCGTCGCGAAGGGCGATGTGCAGAACACCATCGCCGCGTCCATCAAAGCGGCCTTCGACACGGACGTCGATCTGCCGTTCTCGTCGTCCGTGGCGCTCAACGTCGTCACGAACGCCGCGCGCCACAAGGGCGCGTCGGGGAACAGCCTCAGCATCGTCCACAGCTACTACGCCGGCCAGAAGCTCCCCGCCGGCGTCACCCTGGCGATCACCGCATTCTCCGGCGGCACCACCGATCCCGACGTCACCGATGCCCTCGCCGCGCTCGGCGGCGAGTACTACTACTCGATCGTCACGCCCTACACGGACGATGGGAATATGGACATCCTCGAGGCCGAGCTGGAGACCCGGTACGGACCGATGGTCGCCAAGCCGGGCCAGGGGCTCGCCGCCCTGCGGGACACGTACGCTGCGAGCCAGACGTACGGCAACGGCCGTAACAGCCCCTTCTCCAACGTCCTCGCCACCTCCCTGTCGCCGACTCCGCCGTGGGTATGCGCCGCCATCCTCGCCGGCGTCGAGGCCGCCGAGAACGATCCGGCACGCCCTCGGCAGAACGTCAAGCTGCCTGGGATGCTCCCTCCCCTCGTCGGCGACAGGTTCGATTCGCTGCAGCGCAATCTGCTGTTGCTCGACGGGATGTCGACCTACTACGTCGAGACTGGCGAGTGTTTCCTCGAGCGCCTGGTCTGCACGTACCAGACCAAGAACGGCATCGCGGACCCGAGCTATCACGACATCGAGACGATGCGGACGCTCGCGTACCTGCGGCACTCGCTCAAAGCTCGTTTCCAGCTCAAATACCCGCAGGCCAAGCTCGCCAATGACGGCACCACATTCGGCGCGGGGCAGGTCGTCGTCACGCCGAAGCTCGCCCGCGGCGAGATTCTTGCGCTGTTCGACGAGTGGGAGCGAGACGGGCTCGTCGAGAACAAGGCGCAGTTCAAGGCTCAGCTCATCGTCGAACGCAACGCCAACAACCCGAACCAGCTCGACATCTTCCTTCCGCCCGACCTCATCAACCAGCTGCGCGTCACCGCGGCGAGGATGGGCTTCAAGCTCTGAGAGGATCTCGAAGGACATGGCCCAAAAGACATTCAACATTGTCTACAAGATCAACGGGAAGGCCGCCGACGCCTTGCCCGGCGGCACCATCAAGTTCGGCGGCAAGACCCGCGTCCCCCTCAAGGTCAACGGCAGGGCCGGCGTGCATTACACCGAGGATTCGGAGGCGGGCGGCGCGACTATCAAGGTCGCCCACGGCGGCGAGGGCGGGATCACGGTGGCGGAGATCCGGTCATGGAAGAACGTCACGCTGGTCGCCGAGTTCGACAGCGGGGAGACGTTCCAGATGGCGGGCGCGTACACCACGAACGCCTTCGAGCTGTCGGACGGCGACGGATCGATCAGCGTCGAGCTGGCCGGGCCGGAGTGGGAGGAGATCTGAGCGATGACCCCCTACCGCGAAGCAGCAGAAAGGACCGACGTGAACATCACCAAGATCATCAAGGGGCTCGGCCTCTCGGAGGACGCGAGCGAGGAGCAGATCCTCGAGAAGATCGCCGACTTGAAGCGAGCGAGCGACGACGAGGAAGAAGAGCTCGACGCTCTGCAGAGAATCGAGCGCGGCGAGCACGAGCAGGTCGCGGTGAACGACGACCAGACGCTCGAGGTCACCCTGCTCTTTCCGTTGCAGAGTGGCACCGAGAAGATCCATGCGCTCGTCCTGCGAAGGCCCAAGTTCAAGCACTTGCGCGAGATGGACCGGCACGAGGGGGACATCGCCAAGGCCCAGGCGCTCATCGCGGCCGTCACGAACCGCTCGATGAAGGAGCTGAACGAGCTCGACGAGGAGGATCTGCTCACCCTGAACGCGGGCATGCGTTTTTTCAAGCGGCGCCGGAGGACTGGCGCCGCTGCCTAGGCCACCTCGCGGTCCACTGCGGCTGGCGTCCGCAAGACCTCGAAGAGCTCGACGGTGACCAACTGCGGTGGTGGTGGAGCACCATCTCGCCGCACCTTCCCAAGCAGCAGACCTGATGTCCTCGACGACGCTCACCACCTCCCTCATCGTCCGCCTGGTGGACCGGGTCACCGGTCCGATCAAGCGCGTGATCAAGGGCGTCGGCGACGTCGAGAAGACCGGCAAGCGGGCGGCGAAGTCCTTCGAGCTCGCCTCGAACATGAAGCACAGCGCCGACGCGGTGAAGGGCTTCGGGACCTCCGTACTCAGCGCGATCAAGGGGCCGGTCGACAAGTTCAAGGACTTCCAGGAGCAGATGTCGAGCGTGAAGGCCTCGACGTTCGACCTGACGAAGACGCTCGACGCGAGCCAGGTGCGTCTGATGGATGCGGCGATGGTCGACCTCGCCGCTACCGCGCGCCGCCTCGGGTCCGACACGAAGTACAGCGCCAGCGAGGCCGCCGCCGGGATGGACATCCTGGCGAAGAACTTCAGCGGTGAGGACCTGCAGAAGGCCCAGGACATCATGAAGGCGATGCCTGGCATCCTGAACACCGCCGCGGCCACGCGCGAGAGCATCGAGAACGCCGCCGACATCCAGACGGCTGCGATGAATCAGTTCGGCCTCGGCGCCGCCGACATGGGCCGCATCGGCGACGTGCTGGTCAAGACGGCCAACGGGACCGCCACGGGCCTACTCGACCTCGGAGAAGCCCTCAAGTACTCGGGCGTCACCGCCGCGAAGGCAAACATTGACCTCGAGACGACGCTCGGGATGATTGGTGCTCTCGGTAATGCCGGCAAGCGCGGCTCTGTCGCTGGCACCGGGCTCGCGTCGGTGCTCGGCAACTTCCAGAGCGGCATGAAGAAGCAGAAGGGCGCCCTGGCAGCGCTCGGGATCAACATCAAGGACAAGCAGGGTAACCTCCGTCCGATCATCGAGCTGCTCGCCGAAGCGGAGCGCGCCGCCGACAAGAAGTTCGGCAAGGGCAAGGGGGGCGTGCGGCGCGACAGGTGGATGCAGGGCCTGGTCGGAATGGGCGGAGACAAAGAGGCCCTGGCGATCCTGATGAAGCAGGCAGGCACCGGCGAGCTGCAGGCGCTGGTCGAGATGAACAAGAAGTCCGCCGGCACCGCAGCCCAGGTCGCCGCGGAGATGAACCGAAACGCTGCAGGCGCCAGCAAGGAGCTCGACAGCGCGTTCGAGGAGCTGCAGCTCACCGTCGGCGAGAAGGTCATCCCCGAGTTCACCGAGCTGCTGAAGTGGTCCAAGGAGCTAATCATCACGGTGACGACCTGGGCGAAGGAGAACCCGACGCTGGTCCGATCGCTGGGCCTCTTGCTCGGCGTCCTTGGCAGCCTCGGCCTCGTCGTCGCGCCGATCATCTCTGGCGTCTCCGCGCTCATCACGATCTGGGGAGGTCTGACCTGGGCCTGGGCGCTCGCCGTGAAGGGGGCGAAGCTGCTCACCGCCGAGATGCACATCATGAAGCTGGGCGTCGTGGGGTCGATGAAGGCGATCAAGACCGCCATCGCGTCGAACCCGGTCGGCGCGCTGCTCACCGCGGCGCTTCTGATCTATGAATATTGGGAGCCGATCAGCGAGTTTTTCTCTGGCCTTTGGGACAGCGTGACCGCCGGGTTCAAGGTGGCGATCGCCTGGATCGTCGACAAGCTCGAGTGGGCCGGTGACCAGGTTCGGCAGATCAAGGACACGCTGCTGATGCAGGAGACCTACGACAGCGCCCGCGCGGCGGCGCAGCAGGGACAGCTCGCCGGCATGTCACCCGAGCAGCTGCGCCAACTTCAGGCGCTCGGCGGTGGCATCGGGGCGCTTGCCGGCGACACGCTGAAGCAGCAGCGCGAGCTGAGCGCGAGCGCGGGCAAGATCAGCGCCCACATCGGCCCCGTCGGCGGCTGGATCGGCGCGGCTACCGGCGCGCCGGCGGCGAACGGCGCCCCCTTGATCCGTGAAGGCGAGGAGCCATCGAGCTCGAAGTTCGACGGCGAGCTGAAGATCACGGTGAATGGCCAGGGCGAGGTCGTGCAACAGAAGCTGGAGACGAAGGGCGACCCCGGCTTCCGCGTGCGCACTGGCACCGGGAGGCAGCGCTGATGCCGTGGCGCGACGACATGCTCGACGCTTCGCTCGGCGGGGCGCCTTTCTTCGTCGCATCCATCAGCGGATCCGGCGGGCGCCGCACGGTCATCACCGAGTTTCCCGACGCAGACGAGCCAGGGAGCGAGGACATGGGCCGCTCGGCGCGTCGTTGGCAGGTCGAGGCGGTCGTCGTCGGCGACGAGTACATGCGCGCGCGCGACGCCCTGCTCGAGGTGCTCGAGTCGGCCGGCCCGCACAAGTTCATCCACCCCTGGCAGGGCGACCGGGGCGCGGTCCGCCTCGACGGCGGCTACCAGCTGAGCGAAACGGTTGGTGAAGGCGGCGCGGCACGCTTCAGCTTCACGGTCGTCGAGGCCGGCGTCGCTGGCGGCACAGACATGCGCATCACCCAGAGCCCGGCTGCCGGGCTCACCGTCGCCGTCGCGGCGGTCGTCGCCGCTGCGGACGCGGAGCTTGTGCAGAAGCTTGCCAAGCCCGGCATCGTCGGCGCGGTGTCGGACGCGATCGGCAAGATCTCCGACGCCATGCAGAGTGTCCGGCGGCGGACGCTTGGCGCGCTCGCTGGTGCCGACGACCTCGTCCACGCTCTTGCCGATCTGAAGGAAGCCCGCAACGAGCTCGCGGGGCTGCCGAGCTCAATCATGTCCCAGGTGCGCGGGCTGCTTGCCGCGCTCGCGGCGGTGGTCCGGGTCAGCGCGGACGCTGATGACGCCCCGTTCCCCGGCGGAGAGAAGCGCGTACGGATCGACGTGGCGCTGCAGGCATCTGCGGCGCTGCAGGCGACGTTCTTGGAGACCCCGCCGCCCTACGATGGCGTCGAGGTCGACCAGGTTGTCCTCGACGCTGAGCGCGTCATGCAGCGGGCTTTCCGGGCCGCAGCGGTCGCCACCTACGCGGAGCTGTTCCTCTCGCTTCCACTCGAGTCGACGGCTGACGTCGCCAAGATCCTCGACGACCTCGGCGACGACATCGACGCGCTGATGCTAGACCGGGTGCCAGCGACGCGCTTCACAGCGCGCTCACGGACCTGAGAGCCGCCCTCGACGTGCAGCTGCAAGCCGCTGCACAGGACCTCCCGACGATCACGACCTACACGCCGCCGGCGTCGCTGCCCGCGCTGTTGATCGCGTTCTGGATCTACGGCGACCCGACGCGCGACCTCGAGATCGTCGGGCGCAACCGCGTCGACGATCCCAACGCAGTCGCCGGCGGCCAACCACTCGAGGTGCTCCTTGGCGGCGGCCAACCACTCGAGGTGCTCCTTGGCTGAGGACGACCTGGTGCTGCGGGTCGACGGTCGCGACCTGTCGGGCTGGACCTCGGTGCAGATCATCCGCGCCCTGGACCAGCTGGCGGACACGTTCGACTTGGCGATCTCGACGAGCAGGGCGAGCTCGGCGGAGATTGTTGAGGGCGCTGCGTGCGAGGTCATCTACCGCGGCGAGAAGCTGATCTCCGGCTACATCGACGACGTGGACCTGAGCGACACCAGCACATCGTCGTCGCTCTCGGTGTCCGGCCGGTCCCGCGCTGGAGACCTCGTCGACTGCTCCGCGATCCACAAGCCGTGGCGCAAGCGTTCGGGCCTCGAGATCGCCCGCGACATCTGCAAGCCGTTCGGCATCAGCGTCGACCTGGAGATCGCAACCGGTACCCTCGGCGAGGAGGGCTACTTCAAGATCGAAGACGGCGAGACGGTCTTCGACGTACTCGATCGACTCGCGCGATTGAATGGCGCGCGGCTCTGCAGCTACCCGGACGGGAGCATCAGATTCACGCGAACTGGCTTGCTGCATTACCCCGACGTGCTCATCGCCCGCGGCATCAATATCGCGTCGGCGCACGTGCGCCGCTCGATGGCGCAGCGCTTCAGCGACTACGTATTCAAGGCCCAGCTCGCCGCGGACGACGAGACGTTCGGAGAGGCAGTGGCGATCAAATACGAGGTGCGCGACGATGCAGTGCCGCGGCATCGCCCGCTCGTCGTGCAGACGGAAACGCAGCCGCGCAATACGAAGGGGCAGTTCGTCGAGGGCGAACCGATCAAGCACCCCCTGCAGCTCGCCGCGACGTGGGAGCGCAACACCAGAGCGGGCAAGTCGCTGCAGATGGAGTACGTGCTCGTGGACCGCAAGAATCCGAAACGAAGCTGGGAGCACGCGCGCGGTGTGGGAACCCAACATCGTCGTCGCTGTCGAGGACGACGTATACGGCATCGACGGCGAGTTCCTCGTCACGCAGGTCACCATGACGCGCGACTCGGCGGGCGGGACGCGTACGCAGGTCACCCTGACGCCGCCGGAGGCGTACGACGTGAAGGTGCCGCCCAAGCGGAAGAAGCCCAAGGGGGAGGGTTCTCGTTTTGACGATCACGCGTGAGACGGTTGAGCAGATGATCGAGGAGCGCCTGCGGCCGTGGGGTCTCCGCCTCCGGAGCCTCGTCGTGCGGGGCGTCGTCCGGGTCCTCCAGGAGTCCGGCCTGCAGCGCGCGCAGATTACCGCCACCGCGGACGACATCCTCGAGGAGGTCGAGTGCATCACGCCGCCGGGCTTCACCTCGCGGCCGAAGCAGGCCGAGGCGGTCGTGTTGGCGGTGCAAGGCGCGACGGGTCACCGGGTCGCGCTGCTGTTCGATCGCACGACGCGCCTGCAGGAGCTCGAGGACGGCGAGGCCGCGCTGTATGTCGGCCGCGAGGGGCAGCTGGTCAAGCTGCTCGCGGACGGCGGCGTCGAGGTGCGGGCCGCCGGCGCCGCCGAGTCGAGCATCGTCATGAAGCCGAGCGGCGACATCGTCATCACGCCAGGCGCGGCGGCAAAGGTGCTGCTCGGCGGCGAGACCGCGGTGAAGCATGTCGCGCTCGCCGAGGAGGTCGACGCGCGCCTGGCGGCGCTGCAACTCGCCTACGACACGCACACCCACCCGACCGCGCCGGTGGGCCCGGTGAGCCAGCCCACCGCGGTTCCGGGCGTCTCGCCGGTCGGCCCGCTCGCGCCGACGGGTGCCGACAACGTCTATGGGAAGGGCTGACTGTGCTGCGCCTCAAGTGGGACAACTCGGTTGGCCGCGCGCGCTTGCAGCTCGCCGACGACGGCACGCTCGCCAGCGACGGCGGCATAGAGACGCTCGCCATCCTGTCGCTCTTCACCGATGCCGAGGCGTCGCCCGCGGAAATAACTACTGCGGGGCTGGATCGACAGCGTGGATGGTGGGCGCACGCCGATTCAGTTCGCCCGGCCGACACGCCGAAGATGGGCTCCAAGCTCTGGCTGCTAACCCGGGAGAAGACCACGCTCGCCACGCTCCGCCGAGCCGAGGACATCGCGCTCGAATCGCTGGTGTGGCTCAAGGCGCGAGGTATAGCGAAGTCTATCCAGGTCGTCGCTTCGCGCCCGCGCGCAGGCTGGCTTGGTCTCGAGATTGATATTGTCCGTCCGTCCTCGCTTTTGCCGTCGTTCCGGCGGTTGTGGGAGGTGAAGCACAATGCCTTTTAATCGACCGACTCTGGCCAAGATCCGGGCCCGGTGCCGCAGTGACTTCAACTATGAGTTGAAGAGCGACGGCGCCAACCTGCCTGGCACCACGGAGAGCGCGTTCTGTGAAGCCGAGGCGGGAGTATCGCACGGGCTTCACGGTCGCCTCTCACAGGTGGCCGCGAACGCGTTCCCTCAAACCGCAGAGGCGGAGCAGCTGCGCCGACACGCAGCGCGGTATGGGGTATTCAAGCGTGAGTCGGTCCGCGCAACCGGTCCGGTTCGCTTCATCAGGACCCAAGTCGAGGGCCAGGTCGTGGAGAAGGGCCAGCGCGCGAAGGTCGGCGACGTCGAGGTCGAGGTGCTCACGGACACGCCATTTCCTGGCGTCGCCCTCGAGGTATCTGTGCCATGCAGGGCCGTCTCCGGCGGCCAGGCGGGCAACCTGCCGGGCGGGACGACGCTGACGCTGGTGACGCCCGTGGTCGGCGTCTCAAGCACGGCGCAGGTCGTGGACCCGGACGGACTAACCGGAGGCACCGACGAGGAGACGGATCTCGAGCTGCTCACCCGCCTGCTCGAGCGCCTGGCCGACCCGCCGAACGGCGGCGGCCCCAACTCGTACGAGTCCTGGGCAAAGGAGGTGCCTGGCGTGACGCGGGTGTGGGAGTTCGGCAACGTCCCCAAGCCCGGACGCGTCACAGTGCTGTTCATGCGCGACAACGACATGTCCGGCGACGTGCCGGACCCGTTCCCCGGAGCGCCGGAGGTCGCAGCCGTCACCGCGAAGATCCTCGAGAAGGCCCCGCTCCACCTGAAGGCGCTGTACGTCCAAGCGCCGATCGACAAGCCGCTGAGCCTGACGTTCAGCTCGCTCACGCCGAACACGCCCGAGGTCCGGGCGGCGATCGTCGACGCGTTGAGGAACATGCTGGCCACGAAGGCCGCGCCGCCCAGGGTGGACGGCGCGGTGTTCTACAAGAGCTGGCTCAACGAGGCGATCAGCAGCGTCGCCGGCGAGGTCGACCACAAGCTGAGCGTCCCCGCGGGCGACGTGGCGCTCAACAAGTTCGAGCTGCTCACGCTCGCCGACCCGGACACGCAAATCACGTGGCCGGTGTGATCATTGCGAGAAACAATAGACCCGCGCCCAAGCTCTACACGTATAGAGATGGTTGAAGGTCCATTTCTCGATCACGCCAACAAGTCCGATTCCTCCCATGGCCCGTCGAGAGGAGTCGCTCCAATCATTGCAGGTTCCGTTGGGTATCGTGTTTCCGCTTGGATCCGTACCTGTCCAGACAGGCCTGCCCCACCAGTCCATGTGCCCGGGTGGGGCGCCTCGATGCGGCGCCTCGACCAGGTTTCCGCTGAGAAGGTCGGCCCAGCTCTCCGCAACGACTTCGCCGTTGGTCATGATGACCTTGCCGTCAATCGGCTCGAATCTCTGAGACGCGCTGAGGTCCGAGACAGATCTCCATGCCAGGTAAACCTCGTCTAGGCCGGCCTCCTGAGCCTCCTTGGCACACGCGGCGTCCGCGGACTCGATGCCGTCATCCGTGTGAACAGACGTTGCGCTGACAAAGACCTTCCTGTCCCTGGGCGCCGGTTCGCCGGTCGTCAGGTCGGTTGTCGTGGGGGTCTCAGTCGTGGGCGTGGTCGTGGTCTCAGTTGTCGAACTGGGTTCGGTTTCCGTGGAGGGGTCGGTGTCGGTGTCGGTGCTGGGTTCAGGACAAGCACACAGGATGGCAAGGGCCGCGAAAATTTTCTGACGCATGAGAGTCTCCGCGACGGCAGGGCCGTCGGAGGCGATGTGCCGTGTGACGGGGAGGCCGATCACGTGGCGCGGAGAATGGCGCGAAAACGACCCCGCGTCAATCGCGCCTTGAATCACTCCGGATGCCCCTCCGAGGGTCGCTGCGTGGCTCTCAGCGCCGCAGGGCTGGCTCTCATCCTTCCGACCGCGACAACCCGCTACGTCGCGCTCGCAACGGCCGCAGATCTCCTCTCAGGGAGCTTCGCCGAGCTCACCGCGCCAGGTTACTCGCGCAAGGCGCACTCGGCGTGGCTCACCGTCGTCGGTGGAGGAGAGATTCGTCGACAGAGCAACGTCGCCATCGTCTTCGACGCGCTGCCGGCCGGTGCTACCGGCGTCACCTGGTGGGGCATCTTCGACGCCGCGGTCGCTGGGAACCTCCTCGCCGCGGGGCCGCTGTTGAACCTCGGGGGCACGCCGCAGCCCATGACCTTCGCCCCGGGCGATCAGCCGCGGTTCAACATCGGGGACCTGAGCCTCATTGCAACGCCCGAGGTCGTGTAACCGGTGGCGCTCGTCAACATCTACGGCACCAGCGAGGCCGCTGCTACCGAGGGCTGGGGCGACTGCACGCACCGGCGCCTCGAACCGGCCTTAGCCGCTCTTCTTCCCAACGGTTGGGCCTGGGACCGCGAGGACCCGGTCCAGAAGGCGTTGATCGCTGCGCACGGAGCGGAGCTGTCGCGCGTCGAAGTTCGCGCTGCCGCCCTCGAGCGGGAGCTCGACCCCAGCACGACGTTCGAGCTCTTGCCTGACTGGGAGGAAATGCTCGGACTTCCGGATTGCGCGCAGCCGGTCACGCTCGAAGCGCGCCAAGCTGCCGTCATAGCGAAACTCCTTGCGCAGGCGGGCCACGACCAGGGGCTCGGGTACTGGCTCTCCGTCCTCGAGGCCCTGATGTACCCGCTGCAGTGGCTAGAGAAGAGCCCGCTGGCGACATCGTGCATCGACACCTGCAACTCGCCCTTGTTCTCGGACGAGTGGGAGGCCGTCTGGTCATTGGTGATCGAGAGCGGCCTCGACGATGCCCTGCTGGCGTGCGTCGTCAATCACCAAGCCCTGATCCACACGCTCCCCAAGGTCCACGTTCTATGGCAACAGGCTGGAGTGACGAACGGTGACGAGTTCATACGCGCTATTGCTAGCACCATGAACGGGTACACGGTCGCAATCGGGGAGGATGCGGCCTTGCTCCGGGCGAAGCCGGGCGCCTCGGAATGGGAGGTGTGCTAATGCCCTCCGGCGACGACTTCTACGCGGCCTGCCACGCGGGCGTCGAGGGCACGAGACTGGTAGCCATGGGGACCGCCGGCGTCGTCTTCTACTCCGACAACGGCGGAGCGAACTGGACGGCCGGCAACGGCGCGGCGATAGCGAAGGATGTTCGCGGCGTCTCGCGTGGTCATGCTGCGGACGCGGTCGTCGTCGCTGTCGGTGATAGCGGCGGCTGCTACCGCAGCACGGACGCCGGGGCGACGTGGGGCGTGGTCGTCTCCGCCACGGCCGCCGATCTATACGCCGTCACGCGGTGCCAGGGCGCCATGGTCGCGGTCGGCTTCGACGGTCAGGTTGTGCGTTCCACGAACAGCGGCTCAACGTGGGCGAGCATCATCGGCCCCGTCAATGCGGGCGAGCACCTGTACGGCGTGAGCGCCTGGCTGCTGACCGTGGTAGCGGTCGGCGCCGGAGGCATCATCAGAATCAGCGAAGACGGCGGCCTCTCGTGGAAGCCGGTCCCGAGTCCCACTACGATGACTCTGCGAGCCGTACATCGCTCTCCTTCCGGACGCTGGACGGCTGCCGGCTTCGGCGGCACCATCATTCAGTCGCTCGATGAGGGCAAGACGTGGGTCCTGCGCCAGGTCCTTTCATTCACCGATCTTTGGGCGGTGGGTTCCGACTGGCCTGTCGGGCGAGCTGTCGCCGCGGGCGAGGACGGCAACATCTTCGTGGAGTAGCTATGGCGGTCATCATCCTCACGGACGGCAAGGCCGTCGACAAGTTGGTCCTGGTGTTCATGGGTGGACGAACGGCGACCCGGTGACCGGGACAGCGCCCACCGATCTCGATTCGGCGTGGTTCGACGCCGCCCAGCAGGAGACGAACAACGTCATCGTCCTCGCCGGGATCACGCTCAACTCGGCTGCGGTCAATCAGCTCGCGCAGGCGGTCGAGAAGATGGTCACGCAGCAGCAGCCGCGGGGGGCGTTCTCTGGGAACTACACCTTCCGCACGCAGTCGCAGCCGGAGATCTCGGCGACGGGCGAGACCCAGTACGAGTGGCGCAAGACGACGGTGCTCGAGGGAATCGCCAGCGGCGCGAACGGCCTCGTGGGCCGGTTTGTCATGCCGGCAGCGAACGTGGTCTGGCAGGCCGAGAGCAAGATCCACGTCATCGAGACGACGAGCAACACGAACCGAGGCAACTGTTGGCGCTGGGCGGGCGGGACGTACAGCGCCGGAGCGATCGGCATTGACGCCCAGAGCGACGTCAAGTCGAGCCTCCCGCTGGCGGCCCTGACATTCACCTTTAGCGCCATCAACTTCAAAGAGCTCGGCCTCACTGTGGCGATCCCCGCAGCGCCGGCCGCGAAGCTCTACAACATCTTTGCTGTTACAACGTTCACATTCGTACGGAGGTAAGTCATGGGTTGGGTGTTCGTGCAAGAGTTCGTCGTCGTCTTCAAGCTGCTCGCCGCCTGCCTGCCGGGCCAGGTCGGAACCGCCGCGGTCAACATAACCGCCACCGAGCCGAACAAGGAGGGCGAGCGGTTCGTCGAGATCGTCGTCGTCATCAACGCGGGCCCGGTGCTTGGGGACGTCGTCGAGTGCCTGGCCGAGGGGTTGCAGGACATCGGCTGGTGATGCACGGACCGCCAGAGCTTCCGGGCCAGGAGGCGCCGGCGCCGGCGCCGAGGACGTGGCTCGTCCCCGTGCTCGGCGCCGTGGTCCAGCTGGTGACCGGCTTGCTGCTGCTCCGGGTCGGCATTCACTACGACGACCAGCACCGAGCTCCCGGCGCCCTGACGTGGGTCGCGGTGTCGCTGCTGGCGGCCCCGTGGCTGATCTACGCGCGCGGGCAATGGCGACGAGCAGGTCTGGCTCGTCCAGGAGCGTCAGCGCCGAGGGCGCTGCCCGAGACCAGGATCGCGGCCGAGCTCGGCCCGCTGATCCAGAAGCACGGCATCACCGGCGTTTTCAACGCGATCGACCGCGTCGCCGACGCGGCCATCCGGCAGCACGGCGGCGCCTCTGGCACCTGGCGGGCGATCGATCAGGCTGCCGACGACCCGTCACGACGAGGAGGTAGCGATGTCGACCGCCGCTGATTCTCTACACGGCCCCAGCGCCATGAGCAGGACCACCGCGTCGCAGGAGTTTCGCGAGCTACTCGTCGAGCTCGGCGGCGAAGCTCCGCCGCCAGCGGGTATGCCGGGCATGCCACCGCGCGTGGCGGTCCTGATGTGGCTGACGACCACCAGCGCCTTCGCGCTGCTGCTGTTCGCGCTGGGCTACTTCGGCGGGTGACCGGCGAGGGCCTGCGCAAGCGCGTCGATCAGGGCGTCCTCGCGTCCCGTCAGCAGCTCGCACAACGCGTCGAGCGTGCCCCACGGTGGCGCGAGCTCGGCGCGCTCGTACCTGGACACGGTCGTCGGGGCGACGGTGGTGACGCCGAGCGCCTCGGCGAGGCGGCGCTGCAGCTCCGCCTGGGTCAGGCCCGAGCGCGCCCGGGCTTCGCGCAGGGCGGCGGCCAGGGCCTGGCGGATCCGCTGCTCTCGTTCGGAGTTTGGGCTCGTTCGCGGCACAGGCGCCCTACTTCCTAGCCCACCTGAGCAGTAGAAGGCTAGCCGATAAATGTGTGAGTTTGCGCAGGGCCTCGGCTTGTCGATTATTCGACTAACGACTGGTCGTCTAGCGTATACATGACGGGCGGCGAGACGCTGCCGCCGAGGACCGCCGATGACCCCCGCCACCGCATACCTGAGCTTCAGCCTCCACCGCGCCGCCCAGGTCGACCTTCAGGGCGACCGCCGCGAGCTCGCCCGCTGCGCCAGCGGCGTCCACGGCGACGAGGCGAGCGCCCTGGCCTACGCCCGGCGAGAGGGGCCGGCGCTGGTCCTGACGCCCGCCGGCGAGGTTGTGCGGGTCGAGCGGCAGCGCGACGCCGCCGAGGACCTGCGGATCGCCCGCGAGGAGCGGGCCGCGGCGGAGCAGCGCCGCCTGCAGCCAGCCGAGCGCTGGCAGACCGCGCCCCGCTTCCGCACCACCTAGCTCCCCCAGGCCCAGCCCCGTGCAAGCCGGGGCCGGCGATCGCCGCGGCGCTCTCAGGAGCACGAACACCACATGCGCACCGACACCACCGACACCACCATGCCCACCGCCACCACCACCAAGCCCGCCCGCAACCGCAGGACCCCGCCGCGCCTCGAGCAGCTCTCGCACGCCGACTCCGCGAACGCCACCAGCACGCCGGCCGCGGCGACCGCTGCGACCGCTGCGACCGAGCAGCCCACGCCGTCGCCGGCCGCGCCGGAGCTCACCCCCGCGGTCGCCGAGCGCCTGGCGAAGGAGAAGGCCAAGCTCGAGCGCGAGGAGAAGGCGGCAGCGCCCGCCGCCAGCGCATCGAGGCGCTCGAGCGGGGCGAGACGCCGCCCACGGCGACGAAGGGCCT